>NZ_ARQM01000001.1 GCF_000385135.1 Promicromonospora sukumoe 327MFSha3.1
ACCGTGTTAAAAGAGATTCTTTGTTGTGCTACGCGTCCACTATGCGGTTCCCGAGTCACGGGCACCAACCCCCTGCCACTAGTGATAGTGGGTGTGTGGGGTTTGCTTGTTCTCGATAGTGTTACGGTGGTCATAGCGTGGGGGAAACGCCCGGTCCCATTCCGAACCCGGAAGCTTAGCCTCACAGCGCCGATGGTACTGCCCTGGTGACGGGGTGGGAGAGTAGGACGCCGCCGGACAACCATTCCCAGGAGGGGGTGGGGTTGCTAGCCCTGACGGGTTGGTGATCCCACCCCCTACCTGCATTCCCGGAACAAACGCCAGCACCCCGTCTTCCGCTGTGTGGAATGCTGGTTCCGCCGACCGGTAGGTCTGGCGTACCGACGGGGAGAACGACGTGGCAGAGACTGGTGTGCAGTCGGTCGAGCGAGCGCTCGACCTGCTGGAGATCCTTGCGGAGCTCGGCGGTGATGCCGGCCTGAGCGAGCTCTCGGAGCAGTCGGGGCTGCCGCTGCCTACCATTCATCGCCTGATGCGTACCCTCGTCGCCCGCGGTTACGCGCGGCGGCTGCCCTCGCGCCGTTATGCGCTCGGGGCCCGGGTGATGGGACTCGGTGACGCGGCCGGCCGACAGCTCGGCGCCGGCGCGCGCCGGCACCTGGCCCGCGTGGCGCGCGAGCTGGGCGAGACCGCGAACCTCGCGATGCTCGACGGCGAGATGGCGGTCTACGTGGCGCAGGCGGCGTCGTCGCACTCGATGCGGATGTTCACCGAGGTGGGGCGGCGAGTGAACCTGCACAGCACCGGCGTCGGCAAGGCGCTCCTGGGGGAGCTGTCCGATGGCGCGGTGCGCGAGATCGCGGCACGGGTGGGCCTCGCGCCCGCGACCGACCGGACGATCACCGACGTCGACGCGCTCCTGGCCGCCGTCGGCGAGATCCGGGAGCTCGGGTACGCCGTCGACGACGGGGAGCAGGAGATCGGCGTGCGGTGCTTCGCCGTCGTCGTGCCGGGGGTGCCGGTGCCGACCGCGCTGTCCGTGTCCGGGCCGGCGGCGCGGGTGTCGTTCGAGTTCGGCGAGCGCGCGGTCCCGCTGCTGCACGAGGTCGCCCGGGAGGTCGCGGCGGAGCTCTCCGGCAGCTGACGGGCCGCGGACGCGTTGACCGGGCGTCGTCGGGCACCTAGGGTTTTCGCTAGGAAGTATTCAGTTTCCGCATCGTGGAATTACTGCGGGAGCCGAGCCGATCGACCAAAGGAACTCGACGTGGACACTCCGGACGGCCTGACGATCAGCGGCGACATCGCGCCCCGCGCGGAAGAGGTGCTCACCCCGCAGGCGCTCGGGCTGGTGGTGGCCCTGCACCGGGCGCTCGACGACCGCCGGCTGGAGCTGCTCGAGGCGCGACGGCGCCGGGTCGAGGACCTCGCGGCGGGCGGCACCCTCGACTTCCTGCCCGAGACCCGGCACATCCGCGAGGACCCGACGTGGCGCGTCGCGGAGCCGGCCTCTGGCCTGGCCGACCGGCGCTGCGAGATCACCGGCCCCACGGACCGGAAGATGACCATCAACGCCCTGAACTCGGGCGCCAAGGCCTGGCTCGCCGACCACGAGGACGCGAACACCCCGCAGTGGAGCGCCGTCGTGGGCGGGCAGCTCAACCTGCTCGACGCCATCAACCGGAACATCGACTTCACGGGCGAGAACGGCAAGCACTACGCGCTCAAGCCGGACGACGAGCTGGCGACGATCATCGTGCGGCCGCGCGGCTGGCACCTGCCGGAGAAGCACCTGCTGGTGGACGGCCGTCCGGCGTCGGGCAGCCTGGTGGACTTCGCGCTCTACCTGGCCACGGCGGGGCTGCGGCAGATCGAGAAGGGCCAGGGCCCGTACTTCTACCTGCCGAAGATGGAGTCGCACCTGGAGGCCCGGCTCTGGAACGACGCGTTCGTGCTGGCCCAGGACTTCCTCGGCATCCCGCGGGGCACCATCCGCGCCACGGTGCTCATCGAGACCTACCCCGCGGCCTTCGAGATGGAGGAGATCCTCTACGAGCTGCGGGAGCACAGCGCGGGCCTGAACGCCGGGCGCTGGGACTTCATGTTCTCCGTGATCAAGTCGTTCCGGACGCGCGGCACGGACTTCATGCTGCCCGACCGCAACGCCGTCACCATGACGGTGCCGTTCATGCGGGCCTACACGGAGCTGCTGGTCAAGACGTGCCACACGCGCGGCGCGCACGCGATCGGTGGCATGGCCGCGTTCATCCCGAGCCGCGACGAGGCGGTCAACGAGGCCGCGTTCGCCAAGGTGCGCGACGACAAGACGCGCGAGGCCAACGACGGGTTCGACGGCTCGTGGGTGGCCCACCCCGGCATGGTCGGGGTCTGCACGGAGGTCTTCACCTCGGTGCTCGGCGACCGGCCGAACCAGATCGACCGCACCCGCGAGGAGGTGCAGGTCACCGCCGCGCAGCTGCTCGACGTCGCCGCCACCCCCGGCGACGTCACCGAGGCCGGGCTGCGGAACAACATCTCCGTGGGCATCCAGTACCTCAAGGCGTGGCTCGGCGGGCTCGGCGCCGTCGCGATCTTCAACCTGATGGAGGACGCCGCCACCGCGGAGATCTCCAGGTCCCAGGTGTGGCAGTGGCTGCACAACGACGTGACGCTCGCCGACACGGGCCACCGGGTCACGCGCGAGCTGATCGACCGGATCGTCGAGGAGGAGATCGCCAGGCTTCCCGGTGACCCTGCAGACTACGCGGAGGCCAGGCAGACGTTCCTGGAGGTGGCGGTCGCGGACGACTACGCGGACTTCCTGACCCTCCCGGCCTACGCCCGCATGCCCTGACCAGTACTCGACGAGCACCGCGCGCAACGAGGAGGTTGCCGGATGGGCGAGAGCAGTACCAGCGGGCTGAGGAACGTCGTCGGCGAGCTGCTGGCCGAGCTGGGCGGCGAGCAGGTGATCACCGACCGGCAGCGGCGGCGGACCTACGAGTGCGACGGGCTCGCCGCCTACCGCGTGATCCCCGGCGCGGTGGTCCTCGCCCGGGACGCGGCCGACGTCGCGACGGCGGTACGGGCCTGCGCGCGACACGGCGTGCCGTTCGTCGCGCGCGGGTCGGGCACCGGGCTGTCGGGCGGGGCGCTGCCGCACGCCGAGGGCGTCCTCGTGGTCATGTCGCAGCTGCGGGCGATCCGGGAGGCGGACCTGGCCAACCAGCGCGCCGTCGTGGACCCCGGGGTGATCAACCTCCAGCTCACCGCCGCGACCAGCCCCGACGGGTACTACTTCGCGCCCGACCCCTCCAGCCAGTCCGTGTGCTCGATCGGCGGCAACGTCGCCGAGAACTCGGGCGGCGCGCACTGCCTCAAGTACGGCTTCACCACCAACCACGTCACGGGCGTGGACCTGGTGACGCCCGGTGGCGAGCAGGTCGAGATCGGCGGCAAGGCGCCGGACCCGCCGGGGTACGACCTACTCGGCGCGCTCGTCGGCAGCGAGGGCACGCTCGGCATCGTCACCGCCGCGACGGTGCGCCTGACGCGGCTGCCGCAGGAGGTCCGCACCCTGCTGGCCGCCTTCCGCACCATGGACGACGCCGGGGCCGCCACCTCCGCGATCATCGCGGCCGGCGTGATCCCCGCGGCGATCGAGATGATGGACGCCCTGGCGATCGAGGCCGCCGAGGCCGCCGTGCACTGCGACTACCCGCACGGCGCGGGCGCGGTGCTCGTGATCGAGCTCGACGGGCCCGCCCCGGACGTCGCGGGGGAGTTCGACGACGTCGTCCGGCTGTGCGAGGGGGCCGGCGCGTTCGAGGTGCGGGTCGCGGCGGACGACGAGGAGCGCGCCCTGATCTGGAAGGGCCGCAAGTCCGCGTTCGCGGCGGTCGGCCGGATCAGCCCGGACTACATCGTGCAGGACGGCGTGATCCCGCGCACCGCCCTGCCGCTCGTGCTGCGGCAGATCGCCGAGCTGAGCGAGAGCGCGGGCGTGCGGGTGGCGAACGTCTTCCACGCGGGCGACGGCAACCTGCACCCGCTGGTGCTGTTCGACGGCGCGGTCGAGGGCGCCGTCGACCGCGCCGAGGCGGTGGCCGGCGGGATCCTCGACCTGTGCCTGGAGCACGGCGGGTCCATCACGGGCGAGCACGGCGTGGGCGCCGACAAGGCCAAGCACATGCCGCGCATGTTCACGCCCGACGACCTGGACACGATGCAGGCGGTGCGCTGCGCGTTCGACCCCGAGGGCATCTCGAACCCCGGCAAGGTTTTCCCGACGCCGCGGCTGTGCGGGGAACGGCCCGGGCGGCACCGAGGCGCGCACCCGCTCGCGGAGTCCGGCGTGGCGGAGGTCTTCTGATGGCGGACCTGCGGCGGCTCGCCGGGGCGCTGCGGCACGACGGCGGCGCGGTGCGCGAGGCGGGACCGGAGGACACCGTCGACGGGGTACCCGCCACGGTGGTGGCGCGGCCGGCGTCGGCGGACGGCGTGGCCGCCCTGCTGCGCGAGGCGACCGCGCAGGGGCTGGTCACCGTGGCGCGCGGCGCCGGGACGGCGCTCGACTGGGGCGCCCCGCCGGAGCGTGTCGACCTGGTCCTGGAGACCACGGGCCTGGACCGGCTCGTGGAGCACGGCGCGGGAGACCTGGTGGTCGTGGCCGAGGCCGGGCTGCCCGTCGCGGAGCTGCTGGAGAAGGTCGGCGGCGCGGCGCAGGAGCTGGTGGTCGACCTGCCGCCCGCGCGGCTGGCTGGCGGCTCCACGGTGGGCGGTCTGCTGTCGACGGGCGTGTCCGGCCCGCGGCGCCTGCAGCGCGGCGGGGTGCGCGACCTCGTGCTGGGCGCGACCGTTGTGCTCGCCGACGGCACCGTCGCGTCGTCGGGCGGCAAGGTGGTCAAGAACGTGGCCGGCTACGACCTCGCCAAGCTCCTGACCGGTGCGTACGGGACCCTCGGCATCGTGGTCCGGGCGGCGTTCCGGCTGCACCCGGCGCGGCCGGACCGTGCGTTCGTGATCGGCTCGGGCCCGGCGGCCGACGTCGCCGCGCAGGCCCGCGACGTGGTCGCCTCGCAGCTCGCGCCCGCCGCGGTCGAGATCGACCGGCCCGCGGGCAGCGACGTCGCCGAGGTGGCGGTGCTGCTGGAGGGGACCGGGGCTGCCGTCGGGCAGCGGGCCGCCGACGCGGCCGGGCTGCTGGGCGGCCGGGTCCGGGCGGAGCAACCGGAGTGGTGGGCGGCGCTGCCCGGGACCAGCGGCGGGCCTACCTGCGACGGCTCGACCCTCGTCAAGGCGACCGCGACGCTCACCGGGGTGGCCGGGCTGCTGGCCGCGGCACGAGAAAGCGAGCAGCGGTACGGGGCCGGTGTCGCGCTGCGCGGGACCGCCGCCGGAGTGCTGTACGCCCTGGTGACGGGCTCGCCCGAGGCGACCGCGCTCGCCGTCGGGCACTTGCGGGCGGCCGCACCCAGCCCACGGGAGGGGACCGTGACCGTGCTGCGGGCGACGCCCGAGGTGCGGGCGGCGCTGGACGCGTGGGGGCCCGTGGGCGGGCTCGACCTGATGCGGGCGATCAAGCGACAGCTCGATCCCGGGCGGAACCTGGCACCCGGCCGATTCGTGGGAGGCATCTGATGAGCGAGGCGAAGCCGGACCTGCTGGGCTCCTTCGACGAGCGGGGGTCCACCGGGCAGGGGGCGTTCGACGGGCACCGTCCGCCGTCCCGCGAGCTGGTGGACGACTGCGTGCACTGCGGGTTCTGCCTCCCCGCCTGCCCCACCTACTCGCTGTGGGGCGAGGAGATGGACTCCCCGCGCGGCCGGATCTACCTCATGAAGGAGGGGCTGGAGGGCGAGCCGATGTCGGCGGCGCTCGTGCAGCACGTCGACGCGTGCCTGGGGTGCATGGCGTGCGTGACGGCGTGCCCGTCGGGGGTCCGGTACGACACGCTCGTCGAGGCGACCCGGCAGCAGGTCGAGCGGCGCGGCGCCGAGCACCGGTCGCGCGGGCAGCGGCTGCTCCGGTCGGCGATCTTCGCGCTGTTCCCGCACCCGGAGCGGCTTCGGCGGGTGCTGCCGCTGCTCGCGATGTACCAGCGCTCGGGGCTCTCCCGCCTGGTGCGGCCGGTGCTGGCGCGGACGTCCCCGACGCTGGCGACCATGGAGGCGATCGCGCCGCCCGTGGGGCCGCGCGTGCCGGTGCCGGCGCTGGTCCCGGCGGTCGGGGAGCGGCGGATGACGGTCGGGCTGCTGCTGGGCTGCGTGCAGCGCGAGTTCTACCCCGGCGTGAACGCGGCGACGGCGCGGGTGCTCGCCGCGGAGGGCTGCGACGTCGTGGTGCCGCCGGACCAGGGCTGCTGCGGCGCGCTGTCCGTGCACGCCGGGCGCGAGGCCGAGGGGCTCGACTACGCGCGGGCGCTGGTCGACGCGTTCGCCGACGCCGGCGTCGAGCGGATCGTGGCCAACTCGGCCGGGTGCGGGTCCACGATGAAGGACTACGCCGACCTGCTGGCCGACGACCCCGCCTACGCGGAGCGGGCGGCCGCCTTCGCGGCCCGGACCCGGGACGTCTCCGAGGTGCTGGCGGAGCTGGAGCCGGTCGCGCCGAGGCACCCGCTGCCGCTCACGATCGCGTATCACGACGCCTGCCACCTGCGGCACGCGCAGGGCGTGAAGGCGCAGCCGCGCGCGGTGCTCGCGACGATCCCGGGGCTGGTGGTCAAGGAGATCGCCGAGGGCGACATGTGCTGCGGGTCGGCCGGGATCTACAACCTCACCAACCCTGAGCCGGCGCGGGAGCTGGGTGATCGCAAGGCCACGCACGTGGCGGCCACGGGCGCGGAGCTGCTGGTCACGTCCAACCCGGGCTGTCTGCTGCAGATCACCGGCGCGCTGTCCCGGCAGGGACGCGCCATGCCGACGGCGCACATGGTGCTGGTGCTGGACGCGTCCCTGCGTGGGGTGGGGGTCGAGGAACTGCTGGGCTGAGCCGAACCGTTCGGGTGAAAACTCCCGATTGCGCCGGTTTGCTGCTAGATTGTCACTGTGTGGAGTGTCAATTCCACCATGCGAAAGTTCCAGAGAACCCTACCCGGCAACGAGGCCGGACTGGAGTCACCATGGACAATCTCGGCGTCCTCGCCCTGCTCGCGCTGCTCCCGATCCTCGTCGTAGGCACCCTGCTGCTCGGATTTCGCTGGCCGGCCCGGACCGCGATGCCGGTCGGCCTAGCTCTGGTCGTGGTCATCGCCCTGTTCGCGTGGCGTATGTCCCCGGTCGCGGTGGGCGCATCCGTCGTCCAGGGACTGTTGATCGCGATCGGTCTGCTCTGGATCATCTTCGGCGCGCTGCTGATGCTGGAGACGCTGGCCAAGAGTGGCGCGCTGCAGACGATCCGGGCGGGCTTCACCACGATCAGCCCCGACCGGCGGGTGCAGGTGATCATCGTCGCCTGGCTCTTCGGGTCGTTCATCGAGGGGGCGGCCGGGTTCGGCACGCCCGCCGCCGTGGTCGCGCCACTCATGCTCGCGCTCGGTTTCCCCGCGGCCGCCGCCGTCATGGCGGGCCTCATCATCCAGTCCACGCCGGTGAGCTTCGGCGCCGTCGGTACGCCCATGCTGACCGGGCTGGGTACGGGACTGGCGGACACCTCGGGCGCGCTGGCCCCCGAGGTCCAGGCGCGCGCCGACGCCCTCGGGCTGGACCATCTCGGGTTCATCGCCCACACCGCGACCCAGGTGGCGACCATCCACGCGATAGTCGGCATCCTCGTGCCGCTCATCCTCGTCACGCTGATGTGCGGCTTCTACGGCGAGAGACGATCGTTCCGTGCGGGCCTCGCCGTCGCCCCGTTCGCCGTCTACGCGGCGCTCGCCATGATCGTGCCGTACGTGACCGTGGCCTACCTGCTGGGTCCGGAGTTCCCGTCGCTGCTCGGTGGGTTCCTCGGGCTGGTGCTCGTGATGTTCACGTCGTCGAAGGGCTTCCTCATGCCCAAGGACGTCTGGGACTTCCCGCCGCGCGAGCGCTGGAGCGACCGGTGGATGGGGACGGTGGACCCGACGGCGGAGGCGGCGACGCTGACGCGCCGCATGTCGATGGTCCGGGCGTGGTCGCCGTACGTGATCGTGGCGGCGCTGCTGTTGATCACCCGGAACGTCCCGGTGATCAAGGACTTCCTCACGGGCCCCGCGGTGCTCGAGGTGCCGGACATCTTCGGCACCGGGATCAGCCAGAACATGGACCTGCTGTACTCGCCGGGGGCCATCTTCCTCCTGGTCTGCCTCGTGACCTACGTGCTGCACGGCATGCGGGGCCCGCAGATCAGGGAGTCGTGGAAGGTGGCCGGTGGTCAGCTCGGCGGCGCGGCGTTCGCCCTGCTGTGCGCGGTGCCGCTGGTGCGCATCTTCATCAACTCCGGGCCCGACTTCAACGCCGCCGGGCTCGACTCGATGCCGATCACGCTGGCGCAGGCCGCGGCGGACCTGGCGGGCCAGGGCTGGCCGATCGTGTCCCCGTTCATCGGCGCGCTGGGCGCGTTCGTCGCGGGCTCGAACACGGTCTCCAACATGATGTTCGCGCTGTTCCAGTTCAACACCGGGCTGGGGATCGGGGCGGCGACGCCGGAGACCGTGGCGGCGCTCCAGGCCGTGGGTGGTGCTGCGGGCAACATGGTGGCCGTGCACAACGTGGTCGCCGCGGCCGCGACGGTCGGCCTGCTCGGGCGCGAGGGCGACCTGATCCGCAAGACGATCCTCCCCATGACGTACTACTGCCTCGCGACGGGCGGCATCGGGTACCTCTGGATCTTCGGGTTCGCGTTCAACGCCGGGATGGTGGTGCTGCTGCTCGTGGTCGCGGCCCTGACCCTGGTGACCGTGCGGATGCTGCGGCGGCCGGACGCCTCCAACCCGGAGGTCCTGCCGGCCCGCCCGTGAGCGGGTTGCGGCGGGCTGTCCTGGGGGAGCGTCCTGGGGCCTGGTCGGCAGTTGGCATTGAGATCGGTCCAGTGTTGGACCGATCTCAATGCCAACTGCCGATTCTGCGTTCTGTCGTCGCCCGCGGACGCGCACGTCACATCCTTTCGACCCCGGGAGACGACGGCTCCCGTGGGAGAATGTTCGGGCATCTGTCATCGAAGGGAACACCGTGAACGAAACGCCCCGTGACCAGGGGAACGACCGCGAGGGCGACCGCCGCGGCGAGCGCAAGGGCGCCTACCGCAACGACGGCAACGGTCCGCGTCGCGACGACCGGGGCGGTGAGCGCGGTGGAGACCGGGGCCGCCGGTATGACGGCGCCCGCGGGGGCAGCGGGCCCCGGCGTGACGACGACCGGCCGCGTCGTTCGTTCGACGACCGGGGCGGCGACCGCCCACGTCGTGACGACCGCGGCGGCGACCGTCCGTTCCGGAGCGGAGGCGACGACCGGCCGCGCCGCCCGTACGGCGAGCGCGACAACCGGGGTGGCGACCGGGACAACCGCGGGGACCGCGACTTCCGGGGCGGCCGCGACGACCGCGGCGCGCGGAACGACCGCTCGTACCGGGGCAACGACGGCGACCGTCCGCGTCGCTCGTTCGACGACCGTGCGGGCAGCGGCCCGCGCCGGGACGACGACCGGCCTCGCCGGAGCTTCGACCGGGACGATCGGCCGCAGCGTTCGTTCGACGACCGTCCGCGCCGGTCCTTCGAGGACCGCGGGGGCGACCGTCCCCGCCGCGACGAGGGCGACCGCCCGCGCCGCAGCTTCGACGACCGCGGTGGGAACCGCCCGGCACGTCGGGACGACGACCGTCCGCGCCGCTCGTTCGACGACCGGGACAACCGTGGTCCGCGTCGCGACGACGACCGCCCGCGTCGTTTGTTCGACGACCGTGGCGGCGACCGCCCGCGGCGCAACGACGGTGACCGCCCGTTCCGCCGGAACGACGACGAGCGGCCCCGTCGCTCGTTCGACGACCGGGACAACCGTGGCCCGCGCCGCGACGACGACCGTCCGCGCCGTTCCTTCGACGACCGCGGCGACCGTCCGCGCCGTTCCTACGGCGACCGCGACGACCGGGGCGCGCGCGACGGCCGCGGCCGGGACGACCGCCCGCAGCGTTCGTTCGACGACCGTCCCCGACGTTCCTTCGAGGACCGCGGGGGCGACCGTCCCCGTCGTGACGAGGGTGACCGCTCCTCCCGGCGCAACGACGACGACCGGCCGCGCCGCTCGTACGGCGACCGCGACGAGCGCGGTGGCGACCGCCCCCGTCGCGACGAGCGCGGTGGCGACCGCCCCCGTCGCGACGAGCGCGGTGGCGACCGTCCGCGTCGCTCGTTCGGCGACCGTGACGACCGTCCGCGCCAGGACGCGGGCGAGGAGCGCGCCCCCCGCGTTCCCGAGCCGGAGATCGCCGAGGACGCCTCGTTCAGCCAGCTCGACCGCGACGTGCGCTCGCGCCTGCGCGGCCTGAGCAAGGAGCACGCCGAGTACGTCGGGCTGCACCTGGTGATGGCGGGCCGGCTGCTCGACGTCGACCCGGAGCGTGCCTACGAGCACACCCAGGCCGCGGTGCGCGGCGCCGGTCGTATCGACATCGTCCGCGAGGCCGCGGGCCTCGCGGCGTACCACACCAACCGGTACGCCGAGGCGCTGCGCGAGCTGCGCACGGTGCGCCGGCTGAACGGCTCCTCCGAGCACCTGCCGATCATGGCCGACGCCGAGCGCGGCCTCGGCCGTCCGGAGCGTGCCCTGGCGCTCGCCGCCTCGGAGGAGGCCGCGACGCTCGACGCCACCGGGCGCATCGAGCTTGCGATCGTGGCCAGCGGCGCCCGCTCCGACCTGGGCGAGCACGACGCCGCCCTGGCCGTGCTCGACAAGGTCTCGGCCGAGGACGCCCAGGGCGACCTCGGGCTGCGCGTGGTGCAGGCCCGCGCGGTCGCGCTCGAGGCCGCTGGCCGCGCTGACGAGGCGGCCGCGCTCCTCGCGAGCGTCGACAGCGAGGCGCTCGAGCGCGCGATCGGCGCGCAGACCCCGGACGAGGACATCACCGTGTTCGACGTCGAGGAGGACGCGGAGCTCGCCGAGCAGGAGTACGCCGCCGAGCACCCGGAGGAGTTCGCGGACGAGGGCGACTCGGACGAGGAGGGCGACGAGGACTCCGACGAGGACTCCGACGAGGACGACTCTGACGACGAGGAGTCCGGTGACTCCGCCGATTCTGGCGACTCGGCTGACTCCGGTGACTCGGCCGATTCCGCCGACTCGGCCGATTCCGCCGACTCGGCGGACTCCGCCGACTCGGCCGATTCCGCGGACTCCGCTGACTCTGCCGACTCGCCGGACGAGCCGGAGTCGGACGAGTCCGAGGACGAGGACGAGGGTGACGGCGAGTCGGAGGACGACGCGTCGGCCGCCGATGCCGGATCCTACGAGAAGGAGTCCGGCTCCGCCGAGGCCTCCGACGCCGTGATCGACATCGACGAGCCCGCCGTCACGGAGCCGACCGACACCACCTCGACGGCGCCCGCCCAGGGTGACCGCTCCGACGTCGGGCAGGAGAAGGAGTGACGGCGAACGCCGGCCTGCTGGCGAGCGACGCCCCGCTCGCCGCGGCCTACGACCTCGCGCTCGTCGACCTGGACGGCGTGGCGTACAAGGGGCACCTGCCGATCGAGCACGCGTCGGCGAGCCTGGCCGCGGCGCGGTCGGGCGGCATGCGGCTGCTGTTCGTGACGAACAACGCCTCGCGGGAGCCGGAGGACGTCGCGGGCCAGCTCACGGGCCTCGACATCCCGACGAACCCGGACGAGGTGATGACCGCGGCGCAGGCCTGCGCCGCGCTGCTCACCACGCGGCTCGACGCGGGCGCGAAGGTGCTCGTCGTCGGCGGCAAGGGCCTGGTCACCGCGGTGCGGTCGGCTGGCTTCACCGTGGTGGAGTCGGCGGACGACGACCCGGACGCCGTCGCGCAGGGGTACACCCCCGAGCTGGGCTGGACCCAGCTCGCCGAGGCGGCGTACGCGGTGAGCCGGGGCGCCTGGCACGTGGCGAGCAACCTGGACCTGTCGCTGCCGACGGCGCGTGGGTTCGCGCCGGGGAACGGTGCCCTCGTGGGCGCCGTCGTGGCCGCGACGGGAGTCACGCCGGACAGCGCCGGCAAGCCGTCGCCCACGATGTACCGGCTCGCCGTCGAGCGGGCCCGCGCGAGCCGGCCGCTGGTGATCGGGGACCGGCTCGACACGGATCTCGCGGGCGCACGCGGCGGCGGGTACCCGGGGCTGCACGTGCTCACGGGCGTGTCGACGGCGCGGGACGCCGTGCTGGCCGTGCCGGGGGAGCGCCCGTCGTTCCTGGGCGCCGACCTCCGGGCGCTGCTGGAGCCGCACCAGGTTCCCGTCCTCGCGGACGGCTGGTACGTGTCCGGCGGCGCGGCGGCGCGGGTGTCGGACGGCGAGCTCCGGCTCGACGGCGCCGGCATCGACCTGGTCCGCGCCGCGTGCGCCGCGACCTGGGCCGCGGTGGATGCGGGCGAACGGGTGGACGAGAAGACGATCCCGGACCTGCCGGTGTGAGAGGTGCGCTTCCACCCAGTCATTGCGCCCGGAACCGACGTGTTTCCGGGCGCAATGACTGGGTGGAAGCGCACTTCGGCGATCCCCACAGAATTCTCCCGGGTTCTGTCGGGGGCGACGGGTACCGTGTCATGCAGCACGCCGACCGGCCCGCGGCGGCGGACGGCTGACAGCAGCGACGGTCGAGAGCAGAGGCGGCCGACAGCACGGACGAGCGCAGTACGGACGAGCACAGTGGAGCGTTGACGCACGATGGACGAGTTCTACGAGACCGAGGAACCCGCGACCGGCCAGGCCGATCCCGAGGCGGGCGTCCGGCGCGCGCTCGACACGCTCGACGGCCTCGACGAGCTGCCCCCGGCCGAGCACGTCGCCCGGTTCGAGGCGGTCCACGACGCCCTGCGGGCGCACCTGAGCGGTGACGCCTGACGGTGGCGACGATGACAGCGAGCACGCGCGTGGACGCGGAGCTGGTCCGGCGTGGGCTGGCCCGGTCGCGTCGGCATGCCGCGGAGCTCGTGGCGGCCGGCCGGATCTCGGTGGCCGGCCGGGTGGTGGTCAAGCCGTCCGCGTCGGTGTCCGACGGCGCCGAGGTGACCGTCGCGCCCGGACCCGACCCCGAGCACGACTTCGCGTCGCGCGCCGCCTGGAAGCTGGCGGGCGCGCTCGACGCGCTGGCCCGGGTCCCGGGCGCACCCGTGGTCGAGGGCGCGTTCTGCGCCGACCTCGGCGCGTCGACCGGCGGGTTCACCGACGTGCTGCTGCGTCGCGGGGCCGCCCACGTGGTCGCTGTCGACGTGGGCCACGACCAGATCGTGCCCGCGCTGCGCGGCGACGACCGGGTGACCGTGGTCGAGGGCTTCAACGTGCGCGACCTGACCCCGGGCGACCTCGCGCAGTGCCCGGACCTCGTGGTCGCCGACCTGTCCTTCATCTCCCTGACCGTGGTGCTGCCCGCCGTCGCGGGCGTGCTGCGCCCGGGCGCGCAGGCGCTGCTGATGGTCAAGCCGCAGTTCGAGGTCGGCCGCGAGCGCCTGGGCAGCGGCGGCGTGGTCCGTGACCCGGCGCTGCACGTCGAGGCCGTGACCACGGTGCTGCGTGCCGCCGACGGCCTCGGTCTGCGGGCCCGCGCGGTGGTGCCGAGCCCGCTGCCGGGCCCGAGCGGCAACCGGGAGTTCTTCGTCTGGCTCGCCGTCGATCCCGTGGCCTGGGCGGACGAGCACGACCTGGCCCTGGTGGCCGCCGCCGAGACGGCGGTGGCCTGGGACCCCGCGCCGGGTGAGCCCGCCGGGCGGCCCGGCCGCCCGCCCGAGCCGCCGGCCGTCGTCGTGCACGGTGGGGAAGAGGCCGAACCAGGGCCGGTATCCGAGAAGACGCAGCAGCACACCGACGAGCAGAAGGAGCCCAGCCCGTGACCCGGCGAGTGCTCATCGTGACCCATGGCGGCCGCCCTCAGGCGGTCGCGGCGCTGGCGGAGGCCCTGCGCGAGCTGAAGGCCGCGGGCTTCGAGTACACGCTGCACGACGACGCGCTCGCCGAGGAGTTCGGCGACCACATGGCGGCCAAGCGCGTCGCCGAGGGCGTGCACAACGCCGAGGCCGTGATGGTGCTCGGGGGCGACGGCACGATCCTGCGTGCCGCGGAGCTGACGCGGGGCACCGACGTGCCGCTGCTGGGCGTGAACCTGGGGCACGTGGGCTTCCTCGCGGAGTCCGAGCGGGAGGACCTGCGCGCCGCCGTCCAGCGGCTCGTGGCGCACGACTACGACGTGGAGGAGCGCGCCACGGTCGACGTCACGGTGCACCTGCCCGGCACGGCGGAGCCCGTGGTCGGCTGGGCGCTGAACGAGGCGACAGTGGAGAAGGCGTCGCGCGACCGCATGCTGGAGGTCGCGATCGGGGTGGACGGCCGCCCGCTCCTGTCGTTCGGCTGCGACGGCGTGGTGATGTCCACCGCCACGGGTTCGACGGCGCACGCGTTCTCGGGCGGCGGCCCCGTCATCTGGCCCGACGTCGACGCCGTGCTCATGGTGCCGCTGTCCGCGCACGCTCTGTTCGCGCGGCCGCTGGTCATCGGCCCGAAGTCGCGCTACACGGTCGACGTGCTGCCGCAGTCGACGGTCGAGGGCGTGCTGACCTGTGACGGGCGCCGGGAGATCCGGCTGCCCCGCGGTTCTCGCGTCGTGGTGCGTCAGGGGGGTACGGTGCGCCTCGCACGGCTGTCGAACGCGCCGTTCGCGGACCGCCTCGTGTCGAAGTTCAACCTGCCCGTGTCGGGCTGGCGGGACCGTGTCGGGTCGGGGCACGTCGAGGCGCAAGATGTACCTTCTGACCCAGCCGACACCACACCAGAGACCTAAGGAGTCAGGTGCTCGAGGAGATCGCTATCGAGAACCTGGGCGTCATCCGCTCGGCCCGGGTACCCCTGTCGGACGGCCTGACCGTCATCACGGGCGAGACGGGCGCGGGCAAGACGATGGTGCTCACGGGGCTGAACCTGCTCATGGGCGCCAAGGCCGACCCGCAGTCGGTGCGCCCGGGGGCGTCGTCGGCCGCGGTGGAGGGGCGGGTGCGCGTCTCCGGGCGCGACGCCGTGCTGGGCCGGGTCGACGAGGCGGGCGGCGAGGTGGAGGACGACGGCACCGTCGTGATCCTGCGCACCATCGCCGACGGCCGCTCGCGGGCCCACCTTGGCGGCCGCGCCGTGCCGCAGGGCGTGCTCGCGGAGATCGCGGAAGACCTGTTCACCGTGCACGGGCAGGCCGACCAGCTCCGGCTGCGCACGGCGGCCAAGCAGCGCGACGCGCTCGACACGTTCGTGGGCCCCGCGCACCAGCGCGTGCTCGCCGCCTACCGCACCGCGTGGAGCGAGCGGGGCGGCCTGCTCACCGAGATCGCGGACCTGGAGGCGCGCGGCGCCGAGCGGGCCCGCGAGGTGGAGCTGCTGCGCATCGGCCTGGAGGAGATCGAGCGCGTCGACCCGCAGACGGGCGAGGACGCCGAGCTGCAGGCCCTGATCGAGCGCCTGTCGAACGCGGAGGGCCTGCGCACGGCCGCGACCGAGGCCCACGAGGCCGTCGCGGGCGAGGACGCCGACGGCGCGCGCGAGAACGCGATCGCCCTGGTGGAGCGGGCGCGCCGCGCGCTCGACGCCGCGGCGCACTCCGACGCCGCGCTCGGCGTCCTGGCCACCCGGTTCGCCGAGGTGGGCTACCTCCTGTCGGACGTGGCGACCGACGTCGCCGCCTACGTCGACGACCTGCAGGCCGACCCCGCCGGGCTGGAGACGGCGCACAACCGCATGGCGGAGCTGAACGCCCTGACCCGCTCCTACGGCGAGACCATCGACGAGGTGCTGCAGTGGGCCAGCGACGCGGGCCTGCGCCTGCTCGACCTGGACGACGGCGGCGACCGCCTCACCTCGATGCGTGCCCGCGTGGCGGAGCTGGACGGCGAGCTGAACCGGCTGGCGGAGATCCTCACGGCCGAGCGCACGCGCGGCGCGTCCGACCTGGCCACGGCCGTGACGAACGAGCTGCACGGGCTCGCGATGGGCGGCGCCCACCTGGTCGTCACGGTGGACCGGCTGGACCAGCCCGGACCGTTCGGCGCCGACCAGGTCACGTTCCTGCTGGTGCCGCACCCCGGCGCCCCGGAGCGGCCGCTCGGCAAGGGCGCGTCCGGCGGTGAGCTCTCCCGCGTGATGCTCGCGCTCGAGGTCGCCCTGGCGACGTCGGGCGGCGCGGCCGCGGCGCGGACGGCGGAGACCCCGCGCAGCACCTTCGTCTTCGACGAGGTCGACGCCGGCGTCGGCGGCCGGGCCGCGGTCGAGGTGGGCCGCCGGCTGGCCCAGCTCGGGCGGAGCACCCAGGTGGTCGTCGTGACCCACCTGGCGCAGGTCGCCGCGTTCGCGGACGCCCACCTCGTGGTCACCAAGAGCTCGGACGGCGAGGCCGGTGCGAGCGACGGCGACGACGGGATGATCACGGTCACGGGTGTGCGCGAGGTCACCGCGGACGCACGCGTCCGTGAGCTCGCCCGCATGCTGTCCGGCCAGGACGACTCGGAGACGGCGCGTACCCACGCGCTGGAGCTCCTGGAGTCCTCGGTCGTGGGACGATAGAGCGGATGAAGCTGATCTCCCGACCCGAGAAGCGCGCCGACAAGAGCGCCGCGAAGAGTGCACCGGACCTCGCTCCGGTGCTGCCGCAGGCCGTGGCGCACGGCCCCGCCCGGATCGGAGCTCGCACCAAGGAGCTCACGTCCCGGCTGAACCACGGCGACGTCGCCGTGATCGACCACGTCGACATCGACCGCGTCGCCGCCGACGCGCTGGTCTCCGCGGCCCCGGTGGCCGTCCTGAACGCCGCGCCGTCCACGTCCGGGCGGTACCCGAACACGGGTCCCGAGATCCTGGTCGAGGCCGGCATCGTCCTCGTGGACGACCTCGGCCCGTCGGTCATGGCCATCGACGAGCACGCCGAGGTCGAGATCGTGGGCGGCGAGATCGTCGTGGGCGGCGAGGTCGTGGCCACGGGCACGCACCAGACGCCGCGCACGGTCGCCGCGAACATGGCCGCCGCCCGTGAGGGGCTGTCGGCCGAGATCGAGCGGTTCGCCGAGAACACCATGACCTACCTGCGTCGCGAGCGGGACCTCCTGCTCGACGGCGTGGGCGTGCCCGACATCCGGACCGACATCGACGGCCGGCACGTGCTGATCGTCGTGCGCGGGTACCACTACCGGGAGGACCTGGCGCAGCTGCGGTCCTACATCCGCGAGAACCGGCCGGTCCTCATCGGTGTGGACGGTGGCGCGGACGCGATCATCGATGCGGGCTGGCAGCCCGACATGATCGTGGGCGACATGGACTCCGTCTCCGACCGGGCCCTGGCCTGCGGCGCGGAGATCGTGGTGCACGCCTACCGCGACGGCAAGGCGCCCGGGCTGGAGCGCGTCAAGGCGCTCGGCGTGGAGCCCGTCGTCTTCCCCGCCACGGGGACCAGCGAGGACATCACGATGCTGCTGGCCGACGACAAGGGCGCCGAGCTCATCGTCGCCGTCGGCACGCACGCCACCCTCGTGGAGTTCCTGGACAAGGGGCGCTCGGGCATGGCCTCGACCTTCCTGACGCGGCTCCGCGTGGGCGGCAAGCTCGTGGACGCCAAGGGCGTGTCCCGGCTGTACCGCACGCGGATCTCGAACACCCAGCTCACGCTGCTGTCGGGAGCAGGTGTCGCGGCGGTGCTCGCGGCCCTCGCCTCGACCTCGGCCGGGCAGACCTTCTTCGGCCTGATCGGGGCACGGTTCGACGACGTGGTGTCCTGGATCGGTACCCTGTTCGGCGGCTGACCTGCCGGGATGCTCTCCCGCACGCCACACCGCCCCGACCTGACGCCGGGCTGACCCGCCCGGAACATGCTTAAGGACTTCTCCCTACCGTGATCGACTTCCGATACCACCTCGTCTCGCTCATCTCCGTGTTCCTCGCCCTCGCCGTCGGCATCATCCTCGGCGCCGGACCCCTGCAGGGCGCGATCGGGGAGACCCTGACGGAACAGGTGGACGCGCTGCGCGCCGAGCGCAGCGACCTGCGCACCGAGCTGGACGCCACCCAGAACGCCCTGGACGGCGACGAGCGCTACATCGAGGCGGTCGGCACCCAGCTGGTGACCGGGTCGCTGGAGAACGAGCGCGTCGCGGTGGTGCAGCTCGGCGAGGTCTCGCAGGACGTCCACGACGGCGTGCTGAACCAGCTCGACACGGCCGGCGCCACGGTGGTGGCCAAGACCGAGCTGACCGACGCCTGGACCGACCCCGAGGAGGAGTCGACGCGCGAGACCGTCGCCGCGGGGCTGCGTGACGGTCTCGGCGACGCCGTCCCGGAGAACGACGACCCGAGCGCCGTGCTCGGCGCCGCGCTGGCCGTCGCGCTCACGGGCGACGACGGCGGCAGCGACCGCAGCTCGCAGGCCACCGACCTGGAGAACCAGCTCGAGCGCTTCGGCTTCGTGGAGCCGGGCGAGGAGCAGACCGAGGCCGCGGAGGCCCTGGTGCTGCTCGTGGGCCCCGCGGGCCAGCCGCAGCAGACGGCCGACGGCGCCACCGAGGAGGCGGAGCCGACGCCGGACGTCTGGACCGCCGTCACGCAGGCCGCCCAGGAGGTCTCCGGCGCGGCCGTGCTCGCCGGGCCGACGGACGACCCGGGCGACGCCGTGCAGGCCGTGCGGGACAACGAGGAGCTCGCCGCCGAGGTCAGCACCGTCAGCGGCATCGACCGGCTCGTGGGCCGCATCAACGTGCCCCTCGCCGTCGCGGCCCGCCTGGACGGCGTCGTGGGGCAGTACGGGTTCGAGGACGACGCGACGCTCGTGCTGCCGCCGTCCACCGACGGAACCGGCGCCGAGACGCCCGACGGGGCCACTGACGGCGCCACCGACGAGGCCACCGAGGGAAGCGCGGGCTGAGCCGGTATACGTAGAGCCTGAGCCGCGGGCCGGCTCAGGGCGCAGACTCGAAGCGCAGGGGTCGGCGACCGACCGAAACGGACTTGAGGGGTAGTCATGGGTGCAGGCAGGTTCATCGTCGCGGGTGTCGTGGCCGGTGTCGCGACCGCGTTCGCGCGCCGCAAGCTCGACGAGCGGGTCACCGAGGGCGGCCTCGGTGGCGACAAGACGTGGACGCGGACCAACCACCGCGGCGAGCCGATCAGCCTGTTGGAGGGCCCCGCGGTGACCGCGGGCCTCGTGGCCGGCGCCGCGGTCTCCGGTGGCACCGCCCCGGGCGCGACGGCGTTCGCCACGGCCGCCGCGGGCGGGTTCGGCCTCTACGACGACATCGCCGAGGACACCGAGACCCGCACCAAGGGCCTGCGCGGCCACCTCGGCGCGCTCAAGGAGGGGCGACTGACGACGGGCGGCCTCAAGGTGCTCGGCATCTCCGGCTCCGCGCTGCTGGCCTCGGCCGTCGGCACGCCCCGCACGGCGCGCACCGCGTTCGGCCACATCGTCGACATCGGCCTGAACGGCGCGCTCATCGGCGGCACCGCGAACCTGGTCAACCTCTTCGACCTGCGGCCGGGCCGGGCGCTCAAGGTCGGCGTCGCCGCCAGCCTGCCCTTCGCGCTCGCCGGCACCGGCGCCGCGGGCGCCGCCCTGGGGGCCGCTGCCGCGGCCGCGCCCGCTGACCTGGGGGAGAAGGACATGCTGGGCGACGGCGGCGCCAACGCCCTCGGCGCCCTGGTCGGCAGCCAGGTCGCGTTCAACACGCCCCGGGCGGTGCGCTGGGCGACGCTCGCCGGCGTCGTCGGCCTCATGGTGGCCTCGGAGAAGGTGAGCTTCTCCAAGGTGATCGCCGGGAACGAGTGGCTGAACAAGATCGACATGCTCGGACGCCGTCCGGCTCCGGCGGTCGAGGATTCGGTGGCCGAGCTCGCGCAGACCAAGCCCGTGGCCACCCCGGGCGCGTGAGCCGCACCCGGTCCCTGGCGAGCGCGGCGCTGCTCGTCACCGTCGTCACCCTCGCCAGCCGCCTGGTCGGATTCGGTCGCTGGCTCGCGCAGGGCGCGTGGCTGGGGTCGGACGGCGTCGGGACGGTCTTCAACTCCGCCAACCAGCTGCCCAACCTGCTGTTCGAGGTCGCGGCCGGTGGGGCGCTGGCGGGCGCCGTCGTGCCGCTGCTGGCCGGGCCCCTGGCGCGGGCTGCGTTCACCGCGGACGGCACCGCGGCGTCCAAGGAGCAGGCCTCGCGGATCGCGTCGGCCCTGCTCGGCTGGACGCTGCTGATCCTGGTCCCGCTGGCCGCCCTGACGGCCCTCCTCGCGCGTCCGGTCATCAGCCTGACCGGCCTGGAAGACCCGGCGCAGGTGGACGTCGCCACGGCCTTCCTGCGGGTGTTCGCGGTGCAGGTGCCGCTGTACGGGCTGGCCGTGGTGCTGGGCGGCATCCTGCAGGCGCACAAGCGGTTCTTCTGGCCGGCGTTCGCGCCGCTGGTCTCCAGCCTCGTCGTGATCGTGGTCTACGGCGTCTTCGCCGTGCTGGCCGACGGCGACCAGCAGGACGTCGCCGCGCTCTCGTCCCAGGCGCTGGTCTGGCTGGCCTGGGGCACGACGGTGGGGGTCCTGTTCCTGGCGCTGCCGCTCGTGGTGCCCGTGTGGCGCACGGGGCTGCGGCTGCGGCCCACGCTGCGCTTCCCGTCCGGCGAGGGGCCACGGGCCGCGCGCCTGGCGTTCGCGGGCGTGGGCGCGCTCGTGGCGCAGCAGCTGTCCGTGTTCCTGACGCTGCGCGCGGCCAACGCCGCGGGCGGCGACGGCACCCTGTCGGTCTACCTGTACGCGCAGCAGGTCTACCTGCTGCCCTACGCGGTGCTCGCGTTCCCGATCGCGACCAGCGCGTTCCCGCACTTCGCGGAGCACGCCTCCGCGGGCCGGCTCGGGGAGCTGCGCGGCCTGGTGGCGCGCACGACGCGCAGCCTGCTGTTCGTCACGGCGCTCGGCATGGCCGCGCTCGTCGCGGCGGCCCCGTTCGTCGAGCGGGTCTTCGACCTCATCGTGCTGGGCGACGCGCCCGGCCTGGCCGCCGGGCTCATGGCGATGGCGCCGGGGCTGATCGGGTTCGCACTGATCCTGCACCTGTCGCGCGCGCTGTACGCCGTGGACCACGGGCGGGCCGCGGTCACCGCGACCGCGAGCGGCTGGGGCGTGGCGGCCGTCGGCGCGGCGCTGGTGCCGGTGCTGTTCGCCGGCCGCGAGCCGGCCTGCGCGCGCGCCGGCTGCGTGGACCTCGCGCTGCGGACCGACGTCATGGCGGCCCTCGGCGCGGTGGGCACGGCCGGGATGGTCGTGGCCGGCCTGGGCCTCCTCCTGGCCGTGCGCCGGCACCTGGGCCGGGACGCGCTGGGCGGCGTCTGGCGGGCGCTGTTCGTGCTCCTGGTCGCGGCCGCCGTCGGGGCCGCGGCCGGGCTCGGGGCGCCCTGGCAGCTCGGCCTGTCCGAGGGCTCGTTCTTCTCGGCCTCCCGCTCGACCCCGGGCGAGGTGGAGTTCGACGGCGGTGCGTTCGCCGCCGATCTCAGCCTCGGGCTGGCGTTCGGTCTGCTGGCCGCCGTCGTCACCGCGGTGGTCGCGGTGCTGCTGGACCGGGACCTGCGGGCCGCCGTCGGGCCCCTGCTCAGGACGTTGGGGAGGAAGTTCTCCAGGAAGACCTGACTTAGCGAGCGCAAAGGCCGCAGCAGGGGCAGACTCGACCCAAAGGGTCGAAAGTCCCCGCTCGGCGAGCGCGTGTGCCGGTCGTTACACCACCAGCACGCCGTACCTCGTTTAGGATGGAGTTCCGTGGTCGAACACCGAAGCAGTCTCCAGTCCCGTCAGCGGTCCGGCGCCTCCACGCCGACCAAGCACATCTTCGTCACCGGTGGTGTGGCGTCCTCTCTCGGCAAGGGACTGACGGCGTCATCGCTCGGTCGCCTGCTCCGCTCGCGTGGCCTCAGCGTCACCATGCAGAAGCTGGATCCCTACCTCAACGTGGATCCCGGCACCATGAACCCGTTCCAGCACGGTGAGGTCTTCGTCACCGAGGACGGCGCCGAGACCGACCTGGACATCGGGCACTACGAGCGGTTCCTCGACGTCGAGCTGCCCGCCTCGTCCAACGTGACCACCGGCCAGGTGTACTCGCGCGTCATCGCCAAGGAGCGCCGCGGCGAGTACCTGGGCGACACCGTGCAGGTCATCCCGCACATCACCGACGAGATCAAGTTCCGGATGCGCGAGCAGGCGTCCGACGCCGTCGACGTGATCATCACCGAGATCGGCGGCACCGTCGGCGACATCGAGTCGCAGCCGTTCCTCGAGTCCGCGCGCCAGGTGCGGCACGAGCTCGGCCGCGACAACGTGTTCTTCCTGCACGTGTCGCTGGTGCCGTACATCGGCCCCTCGGGCGAGCTGAAGACCAAGCCGACGCAGCACTCCGTGGCCGCGCTGCGCTCGATCGGCATCCAGCCGGACGCGATCGTGCTGCGCTCCGACCGCGTGGTGCCCGAGAGCATCAAGCGCAAGATCGCGCTGATGTGCGACGTCGACAACGAGGCCGTCATCAACTGCGCCGACGCGCCGTCGATCTACGACATCCCGCGCGTCATCCACGCCGAGGGCCTGGACGCCTACGTGGTGCGCCGCCTGGGCATGCCCTTCCACGACGTCGACTGGGACGGCTGGAGCCGGCTCCTGGAGCGCGTGCACGAGCCCGAGCACAACGTCGAGGTCGCGCTGGTCGGCAAGTACATCGACCTGCCGGACGCCTACCTGTCGGTGACGGAGGCGCTGCGCGCCGGCGGCTTCGCCAACGACGCGAAGGTGGCCATCCGCTGGGTCGCGGCCGACGACTGCCAGACGCCGGAGGGGGCCCAGGCCTCGCTGGAGGGCGTCGACGCGGTGCTGGTGCCGGGCGGCTTCGGCGTGCGCGGCATCGACGGCAAGGTCGGGGCGCTGCGCTGGTCGCGCGAGAACCTGGTGCCGACCCTGGGCATCTGCCTGGGCCTGCAGTCGATGGTGATCGAGTACGCGCGCAACGTGCTGGGCTGGGCCGACGCGTCGTCCACCGAGTTCCACCCGACCAGCAGCCACCCCGTCGTGGCGACCATGGCCGAGCAGAAGTCGATCGTGGAGGGCGAGGGCGACATGGGCGGCACCATGCGCCTGGGCGCCTACGAGGCGTCGCTCACCGCCGGCTCCGTCGTCGCGAAGGCGTACGGGAGCGAGAAGGTGACGGAGCGGCACCGCCACCGGTACGAGGTGAACAACGCGTTCCGCGGCGAGCTGGAGGAGGCCGGCCTGCTGATCTCGGGCACGTCCCCCGACTCGTCGCTCGTGGAGTTCGTGGAGCTGCCCGCCGAGACGCACCCGTACTTCGTGTCCACGCAGGCGCACCCCGAGTTCAAGTCGCGCCCCACGCGGGCACACCCGCTGTTCGCGGGTCTGATCGCGGCGGCGCTCGAGAAGCAGTCCTCGTGAAACCGGGGATCGTCGGCAGGTGCGGCGGAGGGACAGCATGAGCAGCGACGAGGTCACGGACGTCATCGACCCCCGCCCCGCGCGGCGGCTCGACGTACCGTTCCAGGGTTTTGTGGTCGACATGGTCTCGGACGAGGTCGACCTCGGCGAGGCCGGCGGCATCGTCCGCCGGGAGTACGTCGACCACCCGGGCGCGGTGGTCGTGGTGGCGCTGACGGACGACGGCAACGTGCTGCTGCTGCGCCAGTACCGGCACCCGGTCGGCGCCTTCCTCTGGGAGGCGCCCGCCGGGCTGCTCGACCTGGACGGCGAGGACCCGCACGTGGCCGCGGCCCGCGAGCTGGCCGAGGAGGCGGACATGAACGCCGGCTCCTGGGACGTGCTGCTCGACCTGCTGCCCACGCCGGGCGGCAGCAACGAGGCCGTCCGCGTGTACCTGGCGCGCGACCTCACGCCGGTGCCCGACGACGAGCGGCACACCCGCGAGGCCGAGGAGGCCGACATGGTCGTGGTGCCGGTGCCGCTGGAGGAGGCCGCGGCGCTCGCGCTCGCGGGCCGGCTGCACAACGCGGCGACCATCGCGGGCGTGCTGGCGGCGGCGATCGGCCGGGCCTCCGACTGGGAGACCCTGCGCCCGGTCGACAGCCCCTGGGAGTACCGCAAGAACTAAGGGTAAAAACTTGGTTCGCGGTGATTGCTGACTTCGGTCGGTTGCTTCGAGATCGGTCGGTCGACTGACCGATCTCGGGGCAACCGACCGAAGTCGTTTCTGGCGCTCGCCTTGAGGGCGCGGGACTTCTGCGCGAGTGTCAGTGGTGGGGGCTAGCGTGGGACACCTGGGTGGGAGATATGTCGGGTATCTCCCCGGGAAGGGGCGCGGCGATGACGGGCACCGAGGTAGAGACCGAGCAGGTGGGTTCCAGGACCGAGCCGACGCCGTCGGGCAGCGGGCCGACGGCGGACGGGCCGCGCCGCCGCATGCCCGCCGGGCTGGCGGGTGTGCTGGGGTTCCTCCTGGGCGCCGCGCTGACCGCCGGACTCGTCGCGGGGGCGGTCTTCACGCTGCGTGACGACTTCCGCGACGCGATCTGGCGCACGCTGCTGGACAGCATGAACCCGTTCTCGACGGGCGAGGTGGACCGGTCGGAGACGCCGGTGCTGGTCAGCATCAAGGACCTGGCGCGGTTCGTGGCCGCCGAGGCGCAGTACGAGGTGCTCGTCGACCTGGAGAACGACGTGAAGTACGTGCCGAGCTGGCTCGCGGGGGAGCGCCTGGTGCTCGCCGTGAACGGCTCCGTCGAGGCGTACGTGGACTTCACGGGCGTGGACGCGGACGCGATCGAGATCTCCGAGGACGGCACGAAGGTCACCGTCACGGTTCCCGAGCCGGAGCTCGCCGAGCCGCGCATCGACCTCGAGGCCAGCCGCGCCCTGACGGAGGACCGCGGGCTCGTGGACCGGGTGGGTGATCTCTTCGAGTCCGACACGGACGCCCGGCAGGAGGCGCTCGCGACGGCGCAGGGCCGGATCTCGGACGCCGCGGCGGGCTCCGACCTGGACGAACGGGCCCGCGCGAACACGACCGCGACCCTCGAGGCGATGTTGTCCCCGTTGGGGTACGACCAGGTGGTGGTCGAGTTCGGGTAAGTGTCCGGGTAAGTCGCGAAGGTCGCTCACCGGGCGTGTCATAACGGCGTCACCGTGCTGCGCTATTCTCCCCGCGTGACCAGCGAACCCGACATGCTTCCCAACGTTTCGTCCCTCCCTGCCTGGCTCGTCCCGTCCGTCTACCTGAACTGGTCCGAGGACTGGCTGGGCGAGGCGGTCGCGATCGCGAGCCGTAGCCACGAGCACCGGCTGCCGGGCGGCGCGGACGGCCCCCAGCGCGGTGACGTCGTCGTCACCGTCGTGGGCTCCGAGCCGGGCATCGTCGCCGCGGTCGAGCTCATGGGTGCGAGCCAGGGCGAGGACTGGGTCAGCGACGAGGTCTTCGGCCCCGACAAGCCCGTCGTCTGGGACGACCTCTTCAACGGCGCCGCCGCGTACGCGCGCTCGTCCGGCTGGCTGCCGCAGGAGCACGCCCGTCTCGTGCTCGACGGCATCGCCCACCAGTACAAGCACGGCGCCACCGGCACGCTCGACGCCGGCAACTGCGAGACCGACGAGCTGTCGCCCAACCTGCACGTGCTGCGCCTGCTGGGCCACAAGCAGGTCTCGGGCACGGACCTGCGCCGCGAGGAGCGCTGCGCGTCGTGCGAGCGGTTCGTCGACGTCATGCAGCTGCGCCCGCACGACGACGGCGCCCACACCGGCCAGACCGGCGAGCGTCCCCTGGCCGAGCTCATCGAGCAGACCTTCCTGGTGTGCGGCCCGTGCCACGCGCTGCTGCACCCGCACGCCGTGCTGTCGCAGCGCGCGCAGATGCGCCCGGCGTGCCCGTCGTGCGGTCAGCGCGGCGCCACCAAGCGCATCGTGTGGGGCCAGGGCATCCACGACAACATGAAGCTCGAGCCCGACGTGGTCTACGGCGGCTTCGACACCCCGGTCCCGACGCCGGACTGGTACTGCCCGGAGTGCTACGCGAACTTCTCCTCGGGTGCCGTGGCGCAGCGCGCGCTGGGCGACATGCCGGACGCCGTGCCGGTCGGCGTCGGCGCGGTGGGCACGCCCGCCAACGGCGAGGACCTCTGGACGCCTGAGGTCTGAGTTTCTGCGTTCTGATAGGTCGGGCCCCCAGGTCACCTCGGTGACCTGGGGGCCCGACCCATTCCTGGGCTGACTCAGGGCGGCGGCCGTCGCAGGCCGGCCCGCTGAGGTCGGCAGTTGGGTTGAGTTGTCGGCAGTTGGCATCGAGATCGGCTCAGGGCTGTGCCGAGCTCGATGCCAACTGCCGAGTCTGTGGGGCAAACTGCCGCTGGCGGGTTACAGCGGCGGGCGGCGGTGCCGACGATCTAGAGTGGCGCGCATGGTGCCCGTCAACTCCGCCCAGGGGCCCGGAGCGCGTCCGGACCGGCCCGTGGTGGGAGTTCTCGGTCCGGTCACCGTGCTGTCCGACGCCGGCCCGGTCGCCCCGCGCGGCACCCGCGCCGGTGCACTCGTGGCGCAGCTGGCGCTCGCCGCGCCGCATGCCGTGACGGCGTCCGCCCTCGTCGACGCGCTGTGGGGCGAGGAGCTGCCGGCGAACCCGCGCGCGGCGCTGCAGAGCCTCGTGTCGCGGTTGCGTGCCCTGGGCCCGGACGTCGTGCGGTCCACGACGGCGGGGTACGCGCTCGGGGGCGCGAGCGACCTGGACCAGGCGCGCGCCGCCGTCGCGGAGGCCCGGGAGCTGCTCGCGGCGCCGGACGGCGGGGGAGCGCAGGCCGGCCCGGGTGCCCGGGCGGCGGCGCTGCTGGACGACGCCCTCGCGCTCTGGCGCGGCGAACCCGGCGAGGGACTGGACGACGCCGCACCCGGCGTCGCCGCCGAGCTGCGGTCGACCGCAGCAGGGCTGCGCGACGAGCTCACGACGCTGCGGCGCCGGGCCGCCGTGGCCGCGGGAGACTCCGTCGAGGTCGCGGCGCTCGCCGCGGACGCGCTGGCCGCCGACCCCCTCGACGAGGACGCCGCGCGCGACCTCATGACGGCGCTCGCGGCGTCGGGCCGTCCCGACGAGGCGGTGCGCGTGTTCGGGCGGCTGCGGCACGCGCTGGTCGCCGAGCTGGGCTCCGATCCCGCGCCCGATCTGGTGACGCTGTACGAGCGGATCGTCGGCACCGAGTCCGAGGCGGTCCCGCGTGCCGTCGGGAGATCGGCTGGCGCCGGTCGCTTCGTGCGCGGGCTCCGCGCCGCCGCGACGCCCCTGATCGGCCGCGACGACGACGTCCGCGCCGTCGTCGGCGAGCTCGCGCGGCACCGCGTGGTGACGATCCTCGGCGCGGGCGGGCTCGGCAAGACCCGCCTGGCCCAGGAGGTGGCGCGCACGGTCGCGGAGGACGGGCCGACGCCGGGCTCGCCGGGCGGGATGTCCGTCGCGGTGGCGGAGCTGGCCGGTGTGCGGACCGACGACGACGTGGCGCTCGCGATCGCGGACGGCCTGGGCCTGTCGTCGGCCGCGGCGTCCACCCGCCTGGCCGACCGCCTGCTCGCCGGCGACCTGCGCGACCGCATGGTGGAGCGGGCCCGCGGCGGCCGGACGCTCCTGGTGCTGGACAACTGCGAGCACGTGCCGGACGGCGCCGCCCGCTGGGCGGACGTGCTGCTCTCGGCCGCGCCCGGCCTGCGCATCCTGACCACCAGCCGCGCACCCCTGCAGGTCGCGGCCGAGCAGGTGTACCCGCTGGCGCCGCTCGCGTCGGCCGGCGCGGCGAGCGACTCTGGCGAGGCGAGCGACTCCGGCGCCGGGCGCGGCCCGGCCGTCGAGCTGTTCCGGCAGCGCGCCCTCGCGGCCCGCCCCGGCGCCCAGCTGCCCGACGCCGTCGTCGCACGCCTCTGCGACCGGCTCGACGGGCTGCCGCTGGCGATCGAGCTGGCCGCCGCACGGGTGCGCACGCTGTCGGTCGAGGAGATCGAGCGGCACCTGGGCGCCCGGTTCGCCCTGCTGCGCGGCGGCGACCGCACCGTGCCGGACCGGCACCGCACGCTCGAGGCCGTCATCGAGTGGAGCTGGAACCTGCTGGAGCCCTCGCAGCGCGCGCTGTGGCGCCGGGTCTCCGTGCTGCCCGACGGGCTGTCCGTGCAGGCAGCGGCGGCGCTCGGCCGGCTCGGGCCCGCCGCGGAGGGTGAGGCACCCGCGGTCGGAACCACCGACGCGGTGCCGCTCGACGTGCTCGACGACATCGACGGCCTGGTGCTCCAGTCCCTGCTCGTGGTCGAGGAGGACGCCGCCGCGTCCGGCGGGGCCGGAGGCGCTCCGGCCCCCGTCCGCTACCGGATGCTGGAGACGGTCCGCGAGTTCGGCCTGCTGCGGCTGGCCGAGGCGGGCGAGGACGACGCCGTCCGCGACGCGCTGCTGCGCTGGGGCAAGGACGTGGCGACGTACTGCACGTCGCGGCTGCTCGGGTCCGACCAGGTCGCCGCGATCGGCCTCCTGCGGTGCGAGCACGAGAACCTGCTGTTCGCGATCCGGGCCGCGGCGCGTGCGGGGCGGCCGGACGTCGTCGTGCACGGGTTCGTGGCGCTCGGCGGTGCGTGGACCCTGCGCGGCGCCGAGGACCGCGCGGCCGACCTCGCGCCCGCCGTCCTCGACGCCGTCACGGGCTGGGCGGTCCCGGCCGCGGAGGCCGACGTCACCGCCCTGGCGCTCGCGTACGCGGCGGCCACCACGGCGTTCTCCGGGACGACGGCGAACCTGCGGGCGCTGGCCCGGCTGCGGCGCGTGCTGCGTGACCACGGCGACGCCGTCGGGCCGCGGACCCGGGCGGTGGCGACCATGCTGCTGGCGGGGGAGCCGGGTGCGGTGGTGGGCCTGCGCGACTCGGACGACCCGCTCATCGCCTTCCTGGCCCACCTCGTCATGTCGCAGGAGGCGGAGAACGCCGGGCGGCTCGACGAGGCGCTCGCCGGCGCGGAGCGCGCGTACCAGCTGGCCCAGGGCATCGGCGACGTCGCGAGCCGGGCCGGTGCCGCGATGTTCCTGGCCACCACGGCATTCGGCGCGGGGGACGGCGGGACCGCGAAGCACTGGTCCCGCGTGGCGCGCGAGGGCCTGACGGTGATCGGCGCCGACGGTGCGCTGCGGCAGCTCGACTGGGTGGACCTCGGGGCCGCGATCGCCGACGGCGACCTGGCGGGCGCCGAGCGGATCTGCGCGCGGGTCGAGCGCGCCGGGGACAGGTCGGACCAGGCCGAGCGCGGGGGAGACGAGTCGCGCGCCGTGGTCCGGGCGGGCCGGGCCGAGATCGCGTGGGCGCGGGGCGACGTCGCCGGGGCGCTCGACCTGTACGAGCAGGCCGTGCGGGTGTTCGCGGACCTCACCGTTCCTGGGGGCGACCTGGTGTTCGGTGAGGATGGGGCCTCCGGCGCCGGGGCCGGAGGTGGGGCCGACCCGTCCCCGGCCGCGCCCTGGGCGGTGATCGTCGGGTCCGCGTGGATCGTGCGCCTGGTCGACGCCGGGCAGCACGCGCGGGCGCAGCAGGTGGCCGACGTCGTGCGGCGTCGTGCGGTGGTGCTGTACCGGGAGCTCATGCGGCACATTGCCGACCATCCCGTGCTCGGCACGGTCTGCCTCGCGCTGGGCGCGGTGCTCGCGTCGGGCGGGGCGAGGGCCGCCGTCGGGCTGGAGCTGCTGGCCCTGGCCGAGGTGCTGGGCTCCCGGCAGGACTTCATGGCGCTGCGCCGCGAGCCGGTCCTCGCGGCGGCTGCCGAGCGGCACGGCACCGACGCGGTGGCCGCCGCGCGGGCCCGCATCGCGGCGCTCCCGCGCGACACCCTGGCGGCGCACGCCCTCACGAGGCTCGAGACGCTCACGGCAGAGCCGGTGAACGTAGGGGTGGTCGCTCCATGAGGGCTCATGGAGCGACCACCCCTACGTTCGGCGCCCCGCCCCGCCGCGACAGCGACAGCGGCGGCCGCCTCAGGCCTTGCGGAGGTAGGCCCGGACCGCGATCGGCGCGAAGATCACCACGACGACGGCCGCGCTGAGCAGCGTCCAGCCGACATCGGCGGTGACCAGGCCCTCGTTCGCCAGCGTGCGCACGGCGGAGACCAGGTGCGACACCGGGTTCACGTTCACGAACGCCTGCATCCAGCCCGGCAGGGTGTCGACCTCGACGAAGGCGTTGGACAGGAAGGTCAGCGGGAACAGGACCATGAACGAGACGCCCTGCACGAACGTGGCCGAGCGCGCGATCACGCCGATGTAGGCGAAGATCCAGCTCAGGGCCCACGCGCAGACGATCACGAGCAGGCCGGCGAGCACCACGCCGCCGAAGCCGCCGCCTGGGCGCCAGCCCATCACGATGCCGGTCAGGAACGTGATGGTGGTCGCGACGACGTAGCGGACGGTGTCGGCCAGCAGCGCCCCGGCGAGCGGCGCGATGCGCGCGATCGGCAGGGATCGGAAGCGGTCGAACACCCCCTTGTCCATGTCCTCCCGGAGCTGGACGCCGGTCACCACGGAGGCCGTGATCACGGTCTGCGCGAGGATGCCCGGGATGATCAGCGGCAGGTACGCCGCCACGCTGCCCGAGACGGCGCCGCCGAACAGGTACGTGAACATCAGCGTGAAGATGATCGGCTGGAAGGTCACGTCGATGAGCTGCTCGGGCGTGTGCCGCACCTTGAGCAGACCGCGGTAGGCCATGGTGACCGACTGCGAGACGGTGGTGGCCAGCCCGATCCGCGCCGGTCGGGGCGTGACGGGGCTGGGCGCTGGGGCGAGGGTCGCGGTGGTCATGCGTTCACCTTCTCGGTGTGGTCGGATGCGGGGCCGGCCGGGGCGGTGTCGTCGTCGGCGGCGTGGCCCGTGAGGGTCAGGAAGACCTCGTCCAGGCTCGGCTTGTCGAGGCTCACCGAGTCGATGGCCACGCTCGCCTCGCGGAACCGGACGAGCAGGTCGGCGACGGCCTCGGCGTGGGGGACGGGCACGGTGATGCGCAGCCCCTCCGGGGCGACGGTCCCCGCGGTGCCGAAGACCTGCTGCACCAGGCTGAGAGCGGTGCCCAGGTCGCCCGACTCGGCGAGCCCGACCTGCAGCGACTGGGCGCCCACGGTGGCCTTGAGCTCGTCGGCGGTGCCCTCGGCCACGACCTTGCCGCGGTCGATGACGGCGATCCGGTCGGCGAGCTGGTCGGCCTCGTCGAGGTACTGGGTGGTCAGCAGCACGGTGGAGCCGTCCGCGACCAGGCGGCGGATGGTGTCCCACATCTGGTTGCGGGTGCGCGGGTCCAGGCCGGTCGTGGGCTCGTCCAGGAAGATGAGCGGCGGCCGGGCGATCAGGCTCGCCGCCAGGTCGAGCCGGCGGCGCATGCCGCCCGAGTAGTCGCGCAGGGGCCGCTTGGCGGCCTCCGTCAGGGAGAACTCCTCCAGGAGCTCGGCGGCCTTGGCCCGCGCGGCACGCGACGACAGGCCGAGCAGGCGGCCGAAGACCACCAGGTTCTCGGTGGCGCTCAGCGTCTCGTCGACGGAGGCGTACTGGCCCGTCACGCCGATGAGGGAGCGCACGGCGGCGGCGTCGCGGACGACGTCGTACCCGAGCACGCGGGCCTCGCCGCCGTCGGGCCGCAGCAGGGTGGCGAGCATGCGGATGGTCGTGGTCTTGCCCGCGCCGTTGGGCCCGAGCACGCCGTAGACGGTCCCGGTGCGGACGGTGAGGTCGACGCCGTCCACGGCGCGGTTGTCGCCGAAGATCTTGACGAGGCCCTGTGCCTCGATCGCGTTCGTGTTCATGGCCCCAGCGTGCGTGGGGCCGCTCGCACGGGGCTGTCAGACCGCTGTCACGCCGCGGCCACCGCTGTCACGTCCCGCACCCGCGTCGTCAGCCACACCCGGGTGGTGCCCGCGATCAGCGCAGCCGCGCCGATCATGTGCAGCCCGACCAGCAGCTCCGGCAGGTCCGTGAAGTACTGGACGTACCCGATCAGGCCCTGCGCCAGCGTGATGACCAGCAGGATCACGGCCGCACGGCGCACCGTGCCGGGGCCCCGGCGGACCGCCACGAGCACGGCGACCAGCGCCACCAGGAAGACCCACACCGCGGCCGCGTGCCACTTGGTCAGGAGCGCGGGGTCGATGGCGAACCGGTAGCCCACCTCGGAGTCGCCGCTGTGCGGGCCGGCCCCCGTGGTGAGCACGCCGAGCACCACGACGACGGCGGTCAGCCCGGCCAGCACCCAGGTCAGGGTGCGCACCTGCGGCGTGACCACGAGGCGGGGGGCGGCGTCGCCCTCGTCGTGTCGGTGCAGCATGTAGAGGGACACCGCGACCAGCGCGCCCGAGACGGCGAAGTGCAGGGACACCCAGCCCGGGTGCAGGTGCAGCAGCACCACGATGCCGCCGATCAGGGCCTGCATCAGCACGCCGACGCCGGGCACCAGGCCGAGCATCCGGTACGACGCGGTGCGCTTGAGGTCGGTGCAGACCAGCACCGCGACGAGCACGGCGATGACCCCCAGCACCCCCGTCAGCGTGCGGTTCCCGAACTCGATGAACGGGTGCAGGGTGGTGGCCTCGTGGAACACCGGGGTGAAGCTGCCGGGCTCGCACTGGGGCCACGTGGAGCAGCCCAGGCCGGAGTCGGTCAGGCGCACGGCGCCGCCGGTCCCGATGATGCCGATCTGGCCGATCAGGTTCGCGATCAGGACGGCGCGGGTCCAGTGCCGGAAGCGGTCCACGCGGCCGGGGAGCGCGTCGATCCAGGAGGTGGGGGCGGCGGGTGCGGTCACGGGTCCCACGCTAGTGCCCGCCGGGGACGACGCCTCCCGTGCCGGTCCCGCACCGGGTGTGATTCTTTGCCGACTACCTGTCAGGAACGCCACAGACGTGTCAGACGCTCAGATCACCGGGGTGACCTGAGCGTCTGACACGGGCGGGAGGGACGGTCAGAGACCGCCGACGTTGAGCAGCAGGTTCGGCGAACCGGTGCCCGGGTCGGTCACGACGTCGGCCACGGCGGCGCCGGTGAGGGCGTCACCGACCTCGGCCGGCGTCGCGCTCGGGTTGCCGCCCAGGACGAGCGCGGCGGCGCCCGCGACGTGCGGCGTGGCCATCGAGGTACCGCTGATGGTGTTCGTGTCGCTGTCACCCGTGTACCAGGCCGACGTGATGTCGGTGCCCGGCGCGAAGATGTCCACGCAGGTGCCGATGTTGGAGTACACGGCACGTGCGTCCGTGTCCTCGGTGGCGCCCACCGTGATCGCCTCGGGGGTGGAGCTCGGCGAGCCGTCGCACGCGTCGGCGGCGTAGTCGTTGCCGGCGGCCAGCGCGAAGGTGACGCCGTCCGCGACGGCCGCGGAGACGGCGTCGTTCACGGCCTGCGAGAAGCCGCCGCCCAGGGACATGTTGGCCACCGCGGGCTCGCCCGCCTCGTGGTCGGCCGTGACCCAGTCGATGCCGGCGATCACGCCGTCGAAGCTGCCCGAGCCGGAGCAGTCCAGCACGCGCACGCCGACGAGCGAGACGTCCTTGGCCACGCCGTAGGCCGAGCCGCCGACGGTGCCCGCGACGTGCGTGCCGTGGCCCGCGCAGTCGGTGGCGTCGTCGTCGCCGTCCACGGTGTCGGTGCCGCTGACCGCGCGGCCGCCGAAGTCCTCGTGGCTGTTCAGGATGCCGGTGTCGATGATGTACGCCGTCACGCCCGAGCCCGAGTTCCCGTAGGTGTAGGAGTCGTCGAGCGGCAGGGCCTCCTGGTCGATGCGGTCCAGGCCCCAGGAGGGGACCGGCGACTGCGTGTCGGACGCGGTCATCACGCGGTTCTGCTCCACGTACGCCACGGACGGGTCCGCCTCGAGCCGCTCGGCCTGCTCCGCCGACATCGACGCCGAGAAGCCGCGCACCGCGTTGGTGTACGAGTGGCGCACCTCGCCGCCGTACTCCTGCACCAGGCTGCTGGCGGCGCTCCGGACCTGCTTCTTGCTGACGTCGCTGTCCTTGAGGACCACGATGTACGAGTCCTCGATCAGCGCGCCCGCGACGGGCGCGGGCGCCTCGTCCGGTGCCGCCGAGGTCATGGCCGCTGCCGCCGGGGCCGCCGCGAGGGCGATCGCGATGCCGGCACCGACGATCAGCCGACGGCGGTTGCTGTGAGTGGAAGTCACGCTGCCTCCCTGGGGAATGTAGGTGAAGTGAACCCTAAATGGGCAAATTTCACCCGCCAACCTCACGAAAAGGTCATACCGCCCGGGTATGCGTGTGTGGTAGGTGGTTTCCCGGTGGGGCCTGCGGCCGCAGCAGAGATCAGTGCCAGCGGAAGAGCCGGGCCGCGCCCGCGCCCAGCGCCGCCGTCCAGGCCAGCAGCACCACCACGGAGAACGGCGGAACGGCGCCGTACAGCAGCGCGCCCCGCATCGCCTCGCCCAGCGCGCCGGACGGCAGCAGCACCGCCACGTGCGACAGCGGCCCCGCGAGCTGCTGCGCGGGCAGCAGCACGCCGCCGCCCACGGTGAGCAGCACGAGCACCAGGTTGGCCACGGCGAGCACGCCCTCGGCGCGCAGGGTCCCGGCGAGCAGCAGGGCCAGGGCGGTGAACGCGGCGGTGCCCAGCAGCCCCGCGCCGACGACGGCGGGCAGCGCGCCCAGCTCCGGCCGCCAGCCGAGCGCCACGGCGACGCCGCAGATCACGACCACCTGCACCACCTCGACGGCGAGCACGCCGAGCACCTTGCCGGCCAGCAGCCCCGACCGGCCGAGCGGCGTGGTCGCCATCAGGCGCAGGACGCCGTTGCGCCGGTCGAAAGCCGTGGCGATCGCCTGCGACGTGAACGCCGTCGACATGACGGCCAGCGCGAGCACGCCGGGCGTCACGAAGTCGACCCGGGAGAACCCGTGCGTGTCCAGGTCGATGAACGACGTGCGCACCAGCGCGAACAGGACCAGCACGGGCAGCACGATCGTGACGAGCAGCTGCTCGCCGTTGCGCAGGATCGCGCGGGTCTCGAAGGACGCCTGGGCTGCGATCCGACGGAGGACGGGGGCGGCCGCAGGCTCGGCCCGCAGTGTGGGTGCGCTCATCGCAGGTTCCTCCCCGTCAGGTCGAGGAACACGTCCTCGAGAGTGCGGCTACCGGTGGTGACCGACCGGGCGAGCACGCCCCGCTCGGCGAGCCAGCCGGTCACCGCGGCGACGGCCGCCGGGTCCACGGCCCCGGTCAGCGTGTAGACGCCGGCCTCGCTCTCGCCCACCACCCAGTCGCCGGGCAGCGCGGCGCGCAGCCCCGTCAGGTCCAGCCCCGCGGCCGCCTCGACGCGGATCGAGCTCGGCCCGGCACCGGCGCCGTCGGTCAGCTCGCGGACGCTCCCGGACGCGATCACGCGGCCGTGGTCCACGACGTGCACGTGGTCGGCCAGGTCGGCAGCCTCGTCCATGAGGTGCGTGGTCAGCACGATCGCGACGCCGTCGGCCCGCAGCTCGCGCACCAGGTCCCACACGGCGCGCCGGCTCTGCGGGTCCATACCCGCGCTCGGCTCGTCGAGGAAGACGACGTCGGGCCGCCCGATCACCGCTGCGGCCAGCGCCACGCGCTGCCGCTGCCCGCCGGACAGACGGCGCACGGTGGTGCGGGCGAAGCCGTGCAGGCCGAGGCGTTCGGCGAGCTCGTCCACGGGGCGCGGCGCCGCGTACATGGCGGCGACGTGCCGCAGCAGCTCCAGCGCGCGCACGCCGGTGGGCAGGCCGCCGTCCTGCAGCATGACGCCGACCCGCGGGCGTAGCGCGCGGGCGTCGGCCACGGGGTCGTGGCCGAGCACGCGGACGGTGCCGCCGTCGGGGGAGCGCAGGCCCTCGCAGCACTCGATGGTGGTCGTCTTGCCGGCACCGTTGGGGCCGAGGACGGCGGTGACGGCGCCGCGGCGGGCGACCAGGTCGAGGCCGTCCACGACGGCGCGGCCGTCGTAGCGTTTGACGAGCCCGCGCACCTGGACGGCGACCTCGTGGTCGGCACCGGCGGGGCTGGCTGTGGCGGCGCTCGCGGTGGCCGCCTGGGCGGGGTCGATCGCGGGCGCGTCGGACAGGGGCACCGCACAATCGTAGGCGGCGGCGCGGACCGGCGGCGTCGTCGGGCGTGACCTGGGCGTGGACCGGGCGTGTGAGATGTGTCGCGATCGGGCGCAACTGAGGGTCGCCTTCCTTGCGCATCTCGAATTAGGGAACAAGGATGTTCCCAAAAGCATTGGCGTCTACGCAGGCGTGCACCCCGGGTGAAGTCTGCCCCCGGACCGACGGACGAGGAGGTGACCAGCATGAGCGCGACAGCACAGGTGTCCGCCGGGCACGCGGAGAGCCACCACTCGGCGAGCCACGAGACCGACGGCACCACGCGGCGGCGCGTGCTCGAGCTCGTCGCCTCCCGCGGTCCGGTCACGGCGGGTGCGCTGGCCGCGGTGCTGGGGCTGACCGCCCCGGCCGTGCGCCGGCACCTCACCCTCCTGGAGGAGGACGGCAAGATCACCGTCCACGAGGCGACGCCGTCGGGCGCCCCGCGCCGCGGGCGTCCCGCCCGCCGGTACGTGGTCACCAGCGGCGGCCAGTCCGAGCTGGCCGGCGGCTACCAGGAGATCGCCCGGCAGGTGCTGCGGTTCCTCAGGGAGACGGGCGGCAGCGCGGCCGTGGCGGGCTTCGCCAAGGAGCGGTTCGACGCCGTGGCCCGCAGCTACGCGCCGCACCTGACCGCCCCCGACGCCGAGGGCCGCGCCGCCCAGCTCGTCCAGCTGCTGTCGGCCGACGGCTACGCCGCCTCCGTGCGGCCCGTGCCCGCGCCGCTGACCGGCCCCACGGCCGGTGTCGTGGCGCCCGCGGTCCAGCTCTGCCAGGGGCACTGCCCGGTCCAGCACGTGGCCGAGGAGTTCCCCGAGCTGTGCGAGCAGGAGGCCCGCGCGTTCAGCGAGCTGCTGGGCTCGCACGTGCAACGGCTGGCGACGATCGCCGGCGGCGCGCACGCTTGCACGACCAACATCCCCGTGACCGCCTCGGCCCACCAGGGCACGGGCGGCCCGAGACCCTTCCCCGCGACGACCCCCACCGAAGGAAAGTGATGAGCGCAGAAACGCAAGCGCCAGAGCAGCGCTCCGACGACGAGATCATCGCCAGCATCGGCGCGTACGAGTACGGCTGGCACGACAGCGACGAAGCCGGCGCGATCGCCCAGCGTGGCCTGAACGAGGACGTGGTCCGCAACATCTCGGCCCTGAAGAAGGAGCCCGAGTGGATGCTGAACCAGCGTCTCAAGGCGCTGCGTCTCTTCGGCAAGAAGCCGATGCCGAGCTGGGGCTCCGACCTGTCGGGCATCGACTTCGACAAGATCAAGTACTTCGTGCGGTCCACGGAGAAGCAGGCCACCTCCTGGGAGGAGCTGCCCGAGGACATCAAGGCCACGTACGACCGGCTCGGCATCCCGGAGGCGGAGAAGCAGCGCCTCGTCGCGGGTGTCGCCGCGCAGTACGAGTCCGAGGTCGTCTACCACCAGATCCGTGAGGACCTGGAGGAGCAGGGCGTCATCTTCGTCGACACCGACACCGGCCTGCGCGACTACCCGGAGCTCTTCCAGGAGTACTTCGGCACGGTCATCCCGTCGGGCGACAACAAGTTCGCCGCGCTGAACTCGGCCGTGTGGTCGGGCGGCTCGTTCGTCTACGTGCCGCCGGGCGTGCACGTGGAGATCCCGCTGCAGGCCTACTTCCGGATCAACACCGAGAACATGGGCCAGTTCGAGCGCACGCTGATCATCGCCGACGAGGGCAGCTACGTGCACTACGTCGAGGGCTGCACGGCGCCGATCTACACGTCGGACTCCCTGCACTCGGCCGTCGTCGAGATCGTCGTCAAGAAGAACGCCCGCGTGCGCTACACGACGATCCAGAACTGGTCGAACAACGTGTACAACCTGGTGACCAAGCGGGCCACCGCGGCCGAGGGCGCCACCATGGAGTGGGTCGACGGCAACATCGGCTCGAAGGTCACCATGAAGTACCCGGCGATCTACCTGCTGGGCGAGCACGCCCGCGGCGAGACGCTGTCCATCGCCTTCGCGGGCGAGGGCCAGCACCAGGACGCGGGCGCCAAGATGGTCCACGCGGCACCGAACACGTCGTCGTCGATCGTCAGCAAGTCCGTGGCGCGCGGCGGCGGCCGCACGTCGTACCGCGGTCTGGTGCAGGTGCTCGAGGGCGCCTCCCACTCCGCGTCCAACGTCCTCTGCGACGCGCTGCTGGTGGACCAGATCTCCCGCAGCGACACCTACCCGTACGTGGACGTCCGTGAGGACGACGTGTCCATGGGGCACGAGGCCACGGTCTCGCGGGTGAGCGAGGACCAGCTGTTCTACCTCATGTCCCGAGGCATGGAGGAGACCGAGGCCATGGCCATGATCGTGCGCGGGTTCGTCGAGCCCATCGCGCGCGAGCTGCCCATGGAGTACGCACTCGAGCTCAACCGCCTCATCGAGCTGCAGATGGAAGGGTCCGTCGGCTGACATGACTCTCACGACCGATCACTCGCGCGCTGTTGCCGACGGCGCCCACTCCCACGGCGCCGTCAAGCCCCAGGGCTCCCGAGCCGAGCGCCTCACGTCCTTCTCCCTGGAGGACATCCCCGTACCGAACGGACGCGAGGAGGAGTGGCGCTTCTCGCCGGCCGACCGCCTCCAGCCGCTGTTCCAGTCGGACCTCGGCTCCTCGGGCGTCACGGTCGAGGTGACCGCCGCCCCCGAGGTCAAGGTGGAGACCGTCGCCCGCGACGACGCCCGCCTCGGCACCGCCGGCAAGCCCGGCGACCGCACGGCCGTCACCGCCTGGAACGCGTTCCAGCAGGCCACCGTCGTGACGGTGCCGGCGGAGGCCATCGCCTCCGACGTCACCTCCGTGCGTCTGCAGGGCGTGTCGACCGACGCGACCGCCGCCCACGTGCTGGTCCGCGCCGAGCGGCACTCCGAGGCCGTCGTGGTCATCGACCACAACGGCGTCGGCTCGCTCTCCGAGACCGTCGAGATCGTGGTCGAGGACGGCGCGCACCTGACCGTCGTCAGCGTCCAGGACTGGGCCGAGGGTGCCGTGCACGCCTCGTCGCACCGGGCGCGCATCGGCCGCGACGCCAAGCTCAAGCACGTCGTGGTGACGTTCGGCGGCGACGTCGTGCGCATCACGCCCGACGCCGAGTTCACCGCCGAGGGCGGCGACGTCGAGATGGTGGGCCTGTACTTCGCGGACACCGACCAGCACCAGGAGCACCGCCTCTTCGTGGACCACGCCGTGCCGGAGTGCAAGTCGCGCGTGACCTACAAGGGCGCGCTGCAGGGCTCCGGGGCGCACACCGTGTGGGTGGGCGACGTCCTGATCCGGGCGAACGCCGAGAACACCGACACCTACGAGCTCAACCGCAACCTGGTCCTCACGGACGGCGCGCGCGCGGACTCGGTGCCGAACCTCGAGATCGAGACCGGCGAGATCGCCGGCGCCGGCCACGCCAGCGCCACCGGCCGCTTCGACGACGAGCAGCTCTTCTACCTCCAGGCCCGGGGCATCCCCGAGATCGAGGCCCGTCGTCTCGTCGTGCGCGGCTTCTTCGCCGAGCTCATCCACGAGATCGGCGTCCCGTCGGTCGAGGAGCGCCTGCTCGCCTCCATCGAGGCCGAGCTGGAGAAGTCGATGAGCGTCATCACCGGGGCTCCGACCGCATGACCGCGCAGCTGGCCTGCATGACCGACGACCTGGGACCGGAGGAGGCGATGCTCGTGGAGCTCGACGGCGCCGACGGCGCCCCGGTCCCGGTCGCGGTGGCCCGCGACGCCGACGGCAACTTCCACGCCGTCTCGGACATCTGCTCGCACGGCGCCGTCTCGCTGTCCGACGGCGAGGTCGAGGGCTGCCTCGTGGAGTGCTGGCTGCACGGTTCCCAGTTCGACCTGCGGACCGGCATGCCCGTCCAGCTCCCGGCGATCCGCCCCGTGCCGGTCTACCCGGTGACGCTCGACGGGGACAAGGTGCTCGTCGACATCGACGTGACCGTCCCCGTCTCCTGAACCACACATTCTTGAACCACTGACTTCGCAACCCTGGAGTAACAGATATGCCCACCCTCGAGATCCGCGACCTGCATGTCAGCGTCGAGACCAAGGAAGGCCCCAAGCCGATCCTGCGCGGCGTCGACCTGACGATCGCCAGCGGCGAGACCCACGCGATCATGGGCCCCAACGGCTCGGGCAAGTCCACCCTGGCCTCGGCGCTCGCCGGCCACCCCAAGTACACCGTCACCTCGGGCACCGTCACGCTCGACGGTGAGGACCTGCTGGCGATGACCGTGGACGAGCGCGCCCGCGCCGGCCTGTTCCTGGCCATGCAGTACCCGGTCGAGGTCACCGGCGTCTCCGTCGCGAACTTCCTGCGCACCGCCAAGACCGCCATCGACGGCACCGCCCCCGCCCTGCGTACCTGGGGCAAGGAGGTCAAGGGCGCGATGGAGAACCTCCGCATGGACCCGGCCTTCGCCGAGCGCTCCGTGAACGAGGGCTTCTCCGGCGGTGAGAAGAAGCGCCACGAGATCCTGCAGATGGAGCTCTTCAAGCCGCGCTTCGCCATCCTCGACGAGACCGACTCCGGCCTCGACGTCGACGCGCTGCGCATCGTGTCGGAGGGCGTCAACCGCGCCAAGGAGAACACCGAGGTCGGCGTTCTGCTGATCACGCACTACACGCGCATCCTGCGCTACATCAAGCCCGACTTCGTGCACGTCTTCGTCGACGGCAAGATCGCCGAGGAGGGCGGCTCCGAGCTGGCCGACCGCCTCGAGGAAGAGGGCTACGACAAGTACGTCGGCGCGAACGCGACGGCCACGGCCTGACCGACCGCTGAGGCACTTCGAGGGGACATGATGACCACCACCACCGTGCGTCCGGGTGACCCGGCGCTGCAGCCCGCCGAGACCGGCTCGCTCTCCACCACCGAGCTGGCCGCCGTCCGGGCGGACTTCCCGCTGCTCGAGCGCACGGTGCGGGGTGGTCAGCCCCTCGTGTACCTGGACTCCGCCGCCACCTCCCAGAAACCCCAGGTGGTGCTGGACACCGAGGTGGACTTCTACGAGCAGCGCAACGCCGCGGTCCACCGCGGCGCGCACCAGCTCGCGGAGGAGGCCACCGAGGCGTTCGAGCAGGCGCGCGCGTCCGTGGCCGCGTTCGTCGGCGCGGACGAGGGCGAGATCGTCTGGCAGCCCGGCGCCACCGCGGCGATCAACGTCGTGGCCTACGCCTTCTCCAACGCGACCCTCGGGCGCGGGGGAGAGGCCGCGGCGCGGTTCCGGCTCGCGCCGGGCGACGAGATCGTGGTCACCGAGGCGGAGCACCACGCCAACCTCGTCCCGTGGCAGGAGCTGGCCGCCCGCACGGGCGCCGTCCTGCGCTGGATCCCGGTGGGCGACGACGGCCGGCTCGACCTGACGACCCTCGACGAGGTCGTCACCGAGCGCACGAAGGTGCTGGCCTTCGGGCACGTGTCGAACGTGACCGGCGCGATCGCGCCCGTGGCCACCCTGGTGGCGGCGGCGAAGCGGGTCGGCGCGCTCACCGTGCTCGACGCCTGCCAGTCCGTGCCGAACATGCCCGTGGACCTGCACGCGCTCGACGTCGACTTCGCCGCGTTCAGCGGGCACAAGATGCTCGGCCCCACCGGCGTCGGTGCCCTGTACGGGCGGCGCGAGCTGCTGGAGGCCATGCCGCCCACGGTCACCGGCGGGTCCATGGTCGAGGTCGTGACCATGGAGACCACCACGTACGCGCCGCCGCCACAGCGTTTCGAGGCCGGCACCCAGATGGTCGCCCAGGCCGTCGGCATGGGCTGCGCGGCGCAGTACCTCGACGAGCTCGGCATGGCGGGCGTGGCCCGGCACGAGACCGAGCTCGCGGCCGAGATGCTCAAGATCGTCGACATCCCGGGCGTGCGGGTGATCGGCCCCCTCGACACCGCCGACCGGCTCGCCGTGGTCTCGTTCGTGGTCGACGGCGTGCACGCGCACGACGTCGGGCAGGTGCTGGACGACAAGGGCATCGCCGTGCGGGTGGGCCACCACTGCGCGCAGCCGCTGCACCGCCGGTTCGGCGTGGCCGCCACGGCGCGCGCGTCGGCGTCGGTCTACACGACGGTCGAAGAAGTTGTCGCCTTCCGGGAAGCGTTGGCGGGGGTCCGCGCGTTCTTCGGTGCGGAGTGATTCTTCGTGAGATCTAGAAAGGCAGCGTCGTGAGCACGCTCGAGCAGATGTACCAGCAGGTGATCCTGGACCACGCGAAGCACCCGGTGGGCCGTGGGCTCGTCGACGTCGCCTCCGTGGCGGGACACCTCGCGGGGGAGTCGCACCAGGTGAACCCGACGTGCGGTGACGAGGTGACCCTCCGGGTCGACGTCACGCCGGAGGGTTCCGTGGCGGGCGTCTCCTGGGAGGGGCAGGGATGCTCCATCTCGCAGGCTTCCGTGTCGGTCATGACGTCGCTGGTCGAGGGCGCCGACCTCGCCGAGGTGGCGCGGCTCGACGGCCTGTTCCACGACCTGATGTCGTCCCGCGGCAAGGGCCTGGACGACGACGCCGCCGAGGACGCCCTCGGCGACGCGACCGCTTTCACGGGCGTCTCGCAGTACCCCGCCCGGATCAAGTGCGCGCTGCTCGGCTGGGCGGCGCTCAAGGACTCGCTGGCGCGCAGCGGCGCGCTGGCCACGAGCTGAGGAGAGACCGATGACTGAGGCGAGCACCGACGTCGGGCAGGACGCCCCGGCCGCTCCGGCCGAGGGCGTTGGCCCGTCGCCCACCACCGTGGTGGACGTCGAGGAGGCCATGCGCGACGTGATCGACCCCGAGCTGGGCATCAACGTCGTGGACCTGGGCCTGATCTACGGCATCCAGGTGGACCAGAACAACCACGCGACCATCGACATGACGCTCACGTCGGCGGCCTGCCCGCTGACCGACGTCATCGAGGACCAGAGCGCGCAGGCGCTCGAGGGGCTCGTGGACGGGTTCCGCGTGAACTGGGTCTGGATGCCGCCGTGGGGTCCGGAGAAGATCACGGACGACGGCAAGGAGCAGCTGCGGATGCTCGGGTTCAACGTCTGAGATCTCGGGCGGTCAGGCCGTAGGTCCCTGAACCGGGGAACTGCGGCCTGAACTGCGAAATTCCATTCGGAACCAGGGCAGGAACTGACTCGGATGGCCCCTTGAAGCCATCCGAAACTCTTGGTGCCTCACAGGTCTGATGGTCTTCTCAGAGGTCGCGATGCAGATCGGGACGGCATGGGGCTGCGTCGTAGGCTCGCTCGAGGCCGACGGGCGTGGCGGTGCACCTGGGTGGGTAGAGATATCCACTTGTTGCATCGTCCGCTGGAGATATCCACGTACGGCGCTTTCAGTATCTGACTATCGCCTCAGTACGATGAGAAATTTGCGTGAGGTCTCGAGGTGGTGCAGGCCACGCGAGATCAAATGATTCTCGTCAGCAGGGCGTCGCCGAGAGACGCACGTAGTAAACGGGGTCCAGGTTGTTCCCGCCGCCGTAGTAGCCATCCGAACCGCTCCCGGTGCAGTAGATCTGTCTCCCCGCGGAGTCGTACGTCCGGTAGGAAGCCCCGCCGGTCTGCCGGTTGAGGTAACGACCAATTCCGGTCCACTGGTAGACGGAATAAAGGCCGTAGTCGTAGAACCAGAACTCCCGCATCTCCGGGTTTGTACCGTCCCACATGGGTACCTTCTGACAGACATAGCCCGGGGAGCAGACGGGTTGGGTGTCCGGCTGGTACTCCCGTATCTGCGCAGCGGTCGGGCTCGTCCTCGGGTTGTAGTCCTTCAAGACGCCGTACCCGGATTCCGCCGGAACCACCACCGGCGCAGCCGCTGCCATCTCCATCGGAGACAGTGTGGTGAGGTCGGCGCTCTCAGCAGCCTTTACCGTCGAGCTGTTCCTGCTAGCGCTTGTCGCCGCCGGGCTCGCTGACGTGGCGACTGCCATGAGGGATGCCGTGGCCAGAGCGATCCAGAGACGTGTAAGTCGGGCAGATGCGCGAGTGTTCATGCGGGTGAGCCTTGGACGAGATCAAGCGCTCGGCAACCTACTTCGGTCAGTGCCGAATGGCCATTCGATCACGTTGTGGCGGTCGCCGAGCGGTCGATCTCATTGATCGCTTCACCGTGATACGGGAACGCACGGCTTTTCGGCCGCAGCCGAAGTTTGTGGCAGGCGTGAGTGATCGGGTTCTAGGTTCGGCGCGTTCCGCGTAACGCCAGGCACCGTGCCCGGGCAACTCGGCGCGGAGCAGGAGGAGAATCCAGATGACACTCCAGAAGCGCTGGCTCGCCACGCTGTCGAGTGCGCTGATGGCGCTTCTTTGCGTCCTCGGTGGTACCCAGGCGGCGCAGGCGTACGACGACCGAGACCTGACCGCCCTGGGCGGCGACCGCATCGTCGGTACGACAAACGGCGCGAGCACAGGCGAGGTGGCGCCTGCGGCCTGGACACCGAACGTGTCCCCGCTCCTCACGGAGGAGGCCGCCGCTCGGAACCTGACGACCGCTGACCGGAACGCTGCCCTGAACAACTGTCCGCGCCTCTACGCGTGCGTCGCTGTCGGTCAGGGAGACGGCCGCCACACCGTCTTCTTCCTGTACCACTGCGACACGCGCACACTGACCAACTTCATCGACGCTGGTGCCATCACCAACCACCAGTCTCCCGGTGCTACGGTCCGGTTCACCGGCCCAGGCGTATCCCCTCTCGCGTTCGCGCCTCGCGTGGACCCCTACTCGTTCAACCCCCTGCCGTACAACCGGGTCGACCCGTGCTGAGACTCGTCCGAGGCACATAGACCTGAGGGGGAAAGTTGCCGCGCAAGCGGGCCTCGTCTCGGCCGTTATGGGCGTCCCGGCAACGAGCCGGGGCGCCCTGTCGGGACACGGGACGGCCAGCACCCGCCGCTACGCGGACATGGTTGCGGAGGATCGTCGCCAGCGCCTGGCCGGGTACGAGCTTTACCGCTCTGGCGGTCTTGAGCCCGGGGAACCCGGCGTCGAGGACTGAGAAAACCCGGACATGGTTGCCGGCCCGAAGGCGCGGAGTAGGCTCGCCGCCACGATGAGTGAGTTCCAGCGCGACCGCACCGTTGACAGCTCCCTGTTCGCCAAGTTCGCGAAGCACAACCGCGATCGCACGACGTGGAACCTGGTCGTGGTGATGCTGTTGGTCTGCGCGATCGCGACGCCTACGACGTGGTTGTCGGTGGAGCACTTCCGTACCTTCGCGATCCTCGATGAGCGTGGAGTGACGACCTCGGCCAAGGTCGTTGCGCTGACGAGCGGTGGCCGGGGGCTACACGAGATCGTGGTCGTCCCTGACGACAACACCTCGGTGCACACCCGCCTGCGCCACTGGCCTCGTGACACCGAGGTCGGTGACACGCTGCAGATCACCTATGACCCGCTGAACCCCGGCCGGGTCGTCGCGACGGACGCGCCTGTTGTCGACGCGTGGATCGCCACGACCGCGCTCCTGGAGATCGGCGCACTCTGGCTGGTTGTCGCCGTTGTGCCGCCGAGCACCGCGCTGCTGTTGCGTCGAGCTCGCGACCCCGCCTGGCGCCCTCGTCCAGATCCGGGGGCGCCGGGTGACGAGGTTGGAGTGCAGACGCACCGCAAGCCGCTCATGTGGGTACCGGCCGCCTGGCGCAAGGTCGGCGACTGGGCGCGTGAGGAAGGCGCGTGGAAGTCGATCCTGATCTTCGTCTTCCTGCCGGTCACGCTGACGTGCTTCGGTGTCGGATTCACCGTGGAGGGGGTCCGTGGCCTGGTCGCCCTTGAAGAACGTGGCGTTCCTGCCCGGGCCGAGGTCGTCGGCTCGGAATGGGCCGGCAACCACCAGCAGCAGCTGACACTCCTGGTCGACGGGGAGGAGGCGTGGATCAGCCGATGGGCCGGCGTGCCAGAACACGGCGATCTGATCGACGTGATCCATCTGCCCGATGATCCCCAGGTTGTCCGCCAGGTCGGCGTCTTCCCGTGGGGGCATGAGGAGTTCGTCTGGGCGTCGCTGGGCCTCGGCGGGGTCATCATGGCGCCGCTCGTCGTGCCCGCGGCGATCGCAGGCCTGCTGCGTCGATAGACGTGCTTGTCTCAGGCGGCGAGTGTGGCTGATGTGGCGTCGGTCTGAGGAGGCATCGCGGGACCGGATCTTGCCCGGCGCGTCGGCCGCGGCGATCAGATCTGCTGGCGGCGAGCACGGTCCTCTGCGCGCAAGGCCCGGTAATTCTCGTCGGAGAACACCCGTGCCAGACCGAACGCCCCGGCCCCCTCCACGGGAGCCGGGGCGTCCTCGTCCACGGATCAGCACCCGCCGACGGCGCCCGTCATGCCCCCGCCGGCAGCACCGCCCGCTGCCGGCCCACGGTGAGCACGTACAGCAGCAGGCCCGCGGTGGTCAGGACGACGCCCGCCCAGACGGTGGACAGCGTGCCCCAGCCGGCGTCGAGCGTGATGGCGCCGCCGATCGCGCCCAGCGAGTTGGCCAGGTTGAGGGCGGCGAGGTTGAGCGCGCCCATCAGCGTCGGGGCGTCGGGCGCGAAGCCCGTCAGCCGCACCTGGATGGTGGGGATCGCGAACATCATGGTCGCGCCGGTGCCGAAGAAGCAGAACAGCAGGACCGTCAGGTTGCTGCCCGCCACCCCGATCAGCACCAGGAAGACCAGCACGCCGCCGTACCCGTACAGCAGGCCGCGGCTCTCGTACCGGTCGGCGATCCGCCCGCCCCAGCTGTTGCCCACCGCCATACCGACGCCGAAGACGGCCAGCGCGACCGGGATCAAGGACGCGTCCTGGCCTGCGGCGTCAGTGATGAACGGCCCGATGAAGGTGTAGACGGCGAAGATGCTGGAGATGCCGAGCGAGGCGACGGCGACCATGAGCCAGACGTTGAGCCGGCGCAGCGCGCCCAGCTCGTTCCGCACGGAGCCGCCGTGCAGGTCGCGGGTGCGGGGCAGCCAGGACACGAGGGCGGCGCCGGCGAGCAGGCCCAGGACGACCACGGCCCAGTACATGGCGCGCCAGCCGGCGTTCTGCCCGATGAGCGTGCCCAGCGGCGACCCGAAGATGGTGGCGACGGTCAGGCCGGCCATGACGGTCGCGAAGGCCTTGCCGCCCTTCCCGGGGCCGTAGACGTAGGCGGCGACGACGGCGCCGGCGCCGAAGAACGCGCCCTGCACGCTGCCCGTGACGAACCGGGCCACGACCAGCAGCCCGATGTTCGGCGCCCACGCGGACAGCGCGTTGCCGACCAGGAAGAGGACGATCAGGCCGAGCAGCAGGGTGCGGCGGTTCATGCGCGCCGCGAGCAGCGTGATCGCGGGCGAGCCGATCATGACGCCGAAGGCGTAGGCGGTGATCGCGTAGGTCGCCACGGGGATCGACACGCCCAGGTCGGCGGAGAAGAGCTGAAGGATGCCGTTGCTGCCGAACTCGCCGGTGCCGATCGCGAACGTGCCCAGGGCCAGGGCGAACAGGGCCAGGCGGGGGTTGCGGATGGGTGAGGTCGCGGACTCGTGCCGCTTCTCCTCGGCCGTGCACTGACTCTCGAACGCCTGCTGGTGCATGGGTTTCCTCTGCCTGGCCTCGACGGTGACTGCCTCTCACGCGGATGTTCACCCAGACCACTGGAGGACTACTTGATCGAGGGGCGCTTCGCCGTCCAGTGCCGCTCCACTCGAGCCTCGTAGCGTTCGAGGTTCGATACCCCAGCGCAGAGGAGCTCGACCGTGACCGGAACGACACCCAACAAGCCCACGATCGTGCTCGTGCACGGGGCGTTCGCGGACAGCAGCGGCTTCGAGGGGATCAGCCGCCGGCTGCTCGCCGCGGGCTACCCGGTGGTGGCCGCGCCCAACCCGCTGCGCGGCGTCGCCTCCGACGCGGCACAGGTGCGGGCGGTGCTCGACAGCATCAAGGGCCCGGTCGTGCTGGTGGGGCACTCCTACGGGGGCGCTGTCATCTCGTCGGCGGCCACGGGGAACGAGAACGTCCGCGCGCTGGTCTACGTGGCGGCGTTCGTCCCGGACACCGGGGAGAGCGTCGAGGCCCTCGTCGGCAAGTTCCCCGGCAGCACCGTGGGCGAGTCGCTCAAGCCCGTCCCGCTGTCCGGCGGGCTGGTCGACCTGTACATCGACCCCGAGGTGTTCCCCCAGCGGTTCGCGACCGACGTGCCCGCCGAGCAGGCCGAGCTCTTCGCGATCTTCCAGCGGCCCGCCACCAACGCGGCGCTCGGCGAGCCGGCGTCGGGTGCGCAGGCCTGGCACTCGATCCCGAGCTACAACCTGATCAGCGGTGCGGACCAGATCATCCCGCCCGCCGCCCAGGAGTTCATGGCCGAGCGGGCCGGCTCGACGGTGGAGACGGTCGAGGGCGCCTCGCACATGGTCTTCGTCTCCCACCCGGACGCGACCGTGGGCCTGATCGAGCGGGCGGTCGCCGAGACCGCGGGCTGACCTCAGAGGCCGACGCCGCTCCCCGGCCCGCCGGGGAGCAGGCGCTCGGCGCGCCGGGCGAACAGGTGTGCCTCGTGCTCCGTGGACAGGGTGCGCGCCCGCTCCACGGCGGCGCGGACGACGTCGTCCGGTCGGCCCGACGCCTGCAGCAGCCGCGCCCGCTGGATCAGCAGGAAGCCCTCGGCGTACCGCTGGCCGTACGCCTCGAGGGCGGCGTCGGCGCGGTCGAGCGCCGCGGCCGCCTCGGCGGTCCGCCCGGCGGACAGCCACATCTCGGCGACCAGCCCGTGCCAGGTCGCCAGGCCCGAGCGCGGCGGGTCCACCAGCGCGCCGGCGACGAGCTGCTCGGCGCGGCGTGCGGCGCCGACCGTGTCCTGACCGGTCAGCGCCTGCACCCAGCACCGGGCCAGGCGGGGGTAGCTGCCCAGGAAGACGAAGGAGAACTCGGGGTCCACGGCGATGCCCCGCTCCGCCGCCCGCAGCGCCCAGGCCTCGTCGCCGGCGAGCGCCGCGACCGTGACGGCGAAGGCGGACCAGACGGTCGTCGCGTACGGGTCCGCCGAGGCGGCGGCCTCCAGCCGGTCGAGCTGTTCCCGGGCCGAGTCGACGTCGCCGTGCAGGGCGGTCATCAGGGCGAGCATCACGGGGGAGAGGAGCTGCAGGTCGTGCCGGAGCTGGTCCTGGTCCGTACCGGTGGCGTCGTCCAGCATCGTGGTGCGTGACTTGCTCAGGTACCGGAAGGCCTCGCCGATGTTGCCGACGTCCCACTGGTGGATGCCCCAGGCGTGCTGCCCGTAGGCCCGCACGACGGGGTTGGCCGACGCTTCGCCGTCCTCGAGGAGGCGGCGCGCCAGGGGGCCGGCGAGGTCGAGCTGGATGCCCTGGGAGTAGCCCGCCCAGCGGGAGAAGAGGAAGTCGGCGGCCACGACCTGGTGCCCCAGGCTCCGGGCCAGGTGCTCGGCGCGCTCCAGGACGTCGATGGCCGAGGCGACGTACCCGGAGCGCATGCCGATGACGGCCGTGAGCTGCGACAGCGCGGACAGCTCCAGCTCGGCCAGGCTCGCCGCGCGCGCGGTGCGCGCCGCCGCCCGCAGGTGTCCCGACGCGGCCTCGAACGCGGACTTTCCCGCCGCGCAGCGGCCGGCGTCCACCAGGGCGCGTGCCGTCCGCCCGAGGTCGGCGAGCGGGCCCGCGGCCCACAGGTGGTGCGCGAGGCGTTCGGCGATCGGCTCGCTCTCGGGGCTGGTGCGCTCCAGCGCGTCCGCCAGCCGCAGGTGCAGCCGGCCGGCGTGCGGCGGGGCGATCGTGCCGGCGACCGACTCGCGGACGACGTCGTGCGTGAACCGGACCGCGTACGGGTCGCCCGGCACGGGCTCGATCAGGCCCGCGGCGTCCAGGGGTTCCAGCCGGTCGTGGCACGTGGGCACGTCCAGGCGGGCGGCCTGTGCCAGGAGCGGCACGTCGACCTCCCGCCCGGCGAGGGCGGCGAGGCGCAGCAGGTCCCGGGCCTGGTCGTCGAGGGCGGCCATGCGCCCGCGGACGACGTCCACGACCGACGACGGCACGCCCACGCGGGCGACGGCGTCGGTGGTGAGCGCGCCGGTCTCGGCCAGCAGCCGGGACAGCTCCCGGACGAAGAACGCGTTGCCGCGGGTGCGGGCGTGCAGGTCCGCGGTCACGTCGCGGCCCGGCGTCTGGCCGGTCTCCCGGCGCACGAGCTCCGCGACGTCGTCCGGGCGCAGCGGTCCGAGCCTGATCCGGCGCTGTCCCGGCGCGCGGCTGACCGCGGCCAGCATCCGCGCGAGCTCCGGCTCGGGCTCGGCGCGCCGGTCCCGCAGCGCCCCGATCACGACGGCGCCGTCGGGCAGGCGGGTCGCCAGGTGCGCGAGCAGGCGGAGCGAGGTGGCGTCGGCCCAGTGCAGGTCGTCGACCACCAGCAGCAGCGGGCGGAGCGCCGCCGCCTCGCCGATCACGGCGACCACCTGCTCGAACAGCCGGAACTGGAGGTTGCTGTCGGGGATGATGTCGCCCGCGAGCAGGTCGTCGTGCGGTTCCAGCAGGTGCCCCAGCTCGCCGGACAGCGCCGCCTCGCGCACGCCCGCGGGCACCCGGTCCAGGATGGCCCCGACCGCCTGGATCCAGGGCCACATCGTCGGCGCACCCGCCCCGTCGAGGCAGTTGCCCCACACCGCGAGCGCGTCGCGCCGCTCGGCCTCGGCCGCGATCTCCTTGAGCAGCCGGGTCTTGCCGACGCCGGGTTCGCCCTCGACGACAGCGAGGCCCGACCCCGCGGCGAACGCCGGTTCCAGCACCTCCCGGAGCGCCGAGATCTCGTCCACCCGCCCGACGATGCCGGACGGCGCCGTCGGCCGTTCCGCGACGGGCGGGCGTCCCGGCCCGGACGGGCCGCCGTCGGCGACCGTGGGCCGGTGCAGCAGCCGCCCGTGCGCGGCGCGGAGCACGGGGCCGGGTTCGATGCCGAGCTCGTGGGCCAGCCGGTCGCGGGCCGCCTCGTACGCCGCCAGGGCCTCGGCCGGGCGTCCGGCGTCGGCCAGGCAGGTGACCAGGCTCGCCTGGACGGGCTCGTGGAGCGGCCCCATCGTCGAGGCCAGGCGCAGGTGCGGCAGCACCCGCTCGGGCCGGCCCAGGTCCGTGGCGAGGTCGGCGGCGGCCACGCACGCGTCGAAGAACTCCGAGTCCAGGCCCGCGAGCACGCCTGTCGCGGCCGGCTCGTGGACCAGTCCCTCGCAGGCCGAGCCGCTCCACAGGCCCAGCGCCTCGACGTAGAGGTCGAGGGCCGCAGCGCGCCGTTCGTCGGCGAGCGTCGCGGCCGCGGAGGCCGCCAGCCGGCGGAACATGACGAGGTCCAGCGTCTCCGGTCCGGCGGTGCAGAGGTAGGCGCTGCCACGGCGCACCAGGTAGGAGCTCGCTCCCCGGGCCGGGCGCTCCGGTTCCAGCAGGTGCCGCAGCGCCCCGACGTACTTGTGGATCGTGTTGAGCGCGCTCGACGGTGCCGCGTCGCCCCAGATGGAGGCGATCAGCTCGCCCGTGCCGGTCGGCCGGCCCACGCGGGCCAGCAGGAGGGCGAGCAGGGAGGCCTGCTGTCGCGGTCCCGCGTCCAGCTCGACGTCGCCGCGCCACACCCGCAGCGGCCCGAGCACCTGCAGGCGCAGCGGACCGGTAGGGGGCGTCCGGAGATCGCCCCCGACGCCGTCGGAACCGGTACGCACGACTCCAGATTCTATGTCCACGACCGGATCTCACCCGCTGGTGAGCGGCGGGTGATCTTTCCCGCCGCGGTGCCGTTCCGGAACGCCCGGGTACGGTCTCAACCTGCGAGGGTTCCGACGCGTGGGTAGGGGCATGGAGACACTTTCGGGAAGACGGGTCGAGGTCCGGGTGGGCGGCCGGTCGCGCGACGAGGAGTTCGTCGCGTTCGTGGAGACCGAGGGCCCGTACCTGTACCGGACGGCGCTCTTCCTGGTCGGTGAGCGGGCCCCGGCCGAGGACCTGGTCCAGGGCACCTTCGAGCGCGTCTACCGGCGCTGGGACGCCGCCCGGGCCGGGAGCCCACGCGCCTACGCGCGGAAGGTGCTGGTCAACCTCAGGACCGACACGTGGCGCCGGACGCGGCTGACCGACACCCCTGGTGACGACAACCTCCCGGTCGCGCACGAGGAGGACCACGCCGTGCAGGTCGCGCTGCGGGACGAGCTCGCCCGCGCGCTGGGGAGCCTCTCGCCGCAGCAGCGCCGGGTCGTGGTGCTGCGGCACATCCTCGACCTGCCGGAGGCGCAGGTCGCCCAGGAGATCGGGCGGTCCGTCGGCACGGTCAAGGCGGCGAGCTCCCGGGGCCTCGAGCGGCTCCGCGCGCTCCTGACCGAGGCCGGCCCGGAGACCGTGGACGAGCCGGTGTTCGACGGTCGCGAGACGCTGGACCGCAGCAAGGCCGTCGCGGCACGGCGGGCCCGCCGCACCGCCGCGCTCAGCACGGCCGCGGTCGCGGTGTGCGCTCTGTTCGCCCTGGTCGTGCACGGTCCGGTCGGTGTGCCGGTGCTCGACGCCGTCACGACGCCGGCCCACCGCTGGCTGGTGGAGACGTTCGGCCTGCCCGTGGTCGACACGGATCGTGACGACGACGGCGCGGTCCGGGACGACGACGCCGTGACCGGGCAGGACGCCGCCGTCGGGCTGGGGGACCTCGACATCCCGGAGATGGCGGCCGTCGCCTCCGACTGCGCCGGGGACCTCGCCACGCCGGAGGCGACCGGGACGATCCCGGTCCCGGCTGACGCACCGACGGGGAACTTCACGATCACCCAGGCGCTCGACGCCGACGACGCCCGTCCCGCGGTCGAGTGCGTCGACTACGTCACCGAGCACCGGGTGGACCTGGGGACGCCTCCTGACTTCATGGTCGGGGCCTTCATCGGGAGCGATCTCAATGTCCCGTTCGCGGTGCGTCGCGACGGCACGCTGGTCGCCGCACCGCGCCGGCCCGACGTCGGCCCCGGGTCGGAGCCGATCACCCTGCTGGCGCGGCCGAAGCCTGGGGCTGACGGCGAGTCCGTCCTGGAGACCTGGCAGCTCTCGGCCGCCGTGCCGGGCTCGTCGGGTACGTCCGACGTCGAGCGCCCCCCGTATCTCGACGTCGGCAGCCCGGTCCTCACCGAGACGCACGTCGCCTGGAGCGTGGGACTCGACGAGAGTGAGCCGGTCGTGGTCAAGGCGTAGGGGCCGGACGGCGAGGTCCGTACCGTCGCGCGCTACGAGCCGGACCCCGCACGGAGCGTCTGGAAGGTCGCGGCGGGAGGGCGGACGCTCGCGATCCTGCACATCACGGAGGAGAACTTCGGCCTTGCGGATCGCTGTGCGGGGTCGATCGATCTGGTCGATCTGGAGGCGCCCGATGCTGACGTCGACCGGGACGTGGTGACGGACGTGTGCGCGATCTCGGACAGCGACGAGGGCGTCGTCGTCTCGCGCAATCCCGCCGAGGGACCGAGCGTGATGGGGCTCCTCTCTGCAGGTACCGGGCTGCGCGAGCTCGTGCGGCTCGATCAGGACGCGGCGTGGAACCACTACGCGTTCCTGTCCGGGGACATGCTGCTGTTCGAGTCGGGGCAGTGGATGGTGGCGGTCGATACCGGGTCGCGGGAGGCCACCGTCGTGCGCGAGGACGCCGGGTGGACGATCGGGGCTCTCGATGACGGGGTGCTCTGGGCGGGCGACGGGGACATCCACTACCTGCGGCTGCACGCGCGGGACGGCGTGGAGGTGCCGGCGTTGACGACGCTCGGGCCTGAGGCGAGGAGGACCTCGTGGCTGGACGTCGCCGGGTCCGGGAACCGGGTCGTCTGGACGGAGCACCGCAGGGCGGACATGGAGCGGCTGCAGGAGCAGGATTCCTACGGGTTCGGCGAGCTGGAGCAGACCCTGGTCTACGCGCGGACGTCGTGGTGAGACCCGTCAGCCCTGGTGCGTCGCGTCCTCGCCGGGCACCGCGTCGACCGCGCCGGCGACGTAGGCGCGGCGGATCCAGCTCGCGATGACCGGGACGGCGTCCTCGTGCTGCTCCAGGAGCAGCTCGGCGACGGTCATGTCCCGGGCGTCGTCCATGGGCACGCCGGCGGCCGCCATCGCGTCCACGAGCTCGTTGCGTTCCGCGGTCATCCGTGCAGCCTCCCCCTGCGTGATGCGCTGCTGAGCCGCGTCTGACTCTCCTCGACCGTAACCTCGATGACTTGTGATCGAAAGCCGGGGGACCCGGGCGGCCTTCACCCGGTCCTCCGGGAGCGGCGCGGCGCCGACGGGTGGCATGACACATGTCACCCGTCGGTGCGCCGATCCTCCCGGCCGCCGGTGACGGCTCGTCACTGGGGCCGCGCGAGCCCCGCGCCGAGACTGGTCGGACCGACCTCGGGGGCTGGTCGACTCGCACGACGGCTGCTCCCCGGGGTGAAGCTCTCTGCCGGAGGAAGGTCACGATGCGAGACCGCGCGAAGCCGTCCCAGAACGACGACGGGCCTGCCACACCCGTCCCCGAAGAGTCACGGCCGCGAGGCCTGAGGTGGCCACGGCCACCTCGAAGCAGAGCGCGGCGCGGGGTCGCCGTGACGCTGGCGGTGGGCCTGGTGGCCTCGGTGGGTGCCGCCGCCGGCCTGCCCGCCATGGCCGACGACCGGGCCGCCACGACGACGGCGTCCACGACGACGGCGTCCACGGTCGCGGAGGCGCCCGTCCCGGCGCCGGCCGAGTGGGGCACCTGTCCCACGGACGTCGTCGTGGACGCCGCCCCGTACGTGCTGGACTGCGCCACCGTGCAGGTGCCCCTGGACTACGCCGAGCCCGAGGGCAGGCAGATCGACCTCACGATCTCCCGGATGGCCAGCACCAACCCGGAGAAGCGCCGCGGCATCCTGCTGCTGAACCCCGGCGGCCCGTCGGGCTCCGGGCTCACGCTGTCCACGCTGCTGGCGTCCAAGGGGCTGCCGAAGAGCGTGCGCGACGCCTACGACGTCATCGCCATGGACACCCGCGGCATCGGGCACTCGACGGCCGCGCGCTGCGGCTTCACCGCTGAGACCCCGCACTTCGGCAACCTGCCGCCCTTCGCGGTGGACGAGGCCGCCGTCGACGCGCAGGCGAAGGTCGTCAAGGGCATCGCCGAGCAGTGCGCCGCGTCGCCCGACGCCGAGCTGCTGCAGCACCTGAACACGCCCAACACGGCGCGTGACCTGGACCAGATCCGGGCGGCGCTGGGCGAGGAGAAGGCCAGCTACCTCGGCTACTCCTACGGCAGCGGCCTGGGCGCCACGTACGACGCGATGTTCCCCGACCGGGCCGACCGCGTCGTGCTGGACAGCAACATCGGTGACACGCACCTGAACCAGGACGTCATCCGCCTGTGGGGTCCCGGCATGGAGGACACGTTCCCCGACTTCGCGAAGTGGGCGGCCAAGCGGCACGCCACCTACGGGCTGGGGCGTACCCCGGCACAGGTCCGGGCCACGTTCTTCGAGCTGGCCGAGCGGCTCGACGAGAAGCCGCTGGACGGCGTCGACGGCGTGATCTTCCGGATGGGTACCTTCGGGTACCTCTACAGCCCCGGGCAGTACCCCAAGATCGCCGAGCTCTGGGAGGCGGTCCTGACCGACGACGCCGGTGCGGTCAAGCAGCAGCTGGCCGACGTGCCGGCGGGCACACCGGGCGGCGCCCTCGCCGAGCCGGCGACGGCCGGGACCGACACGGCGGCCGCCGCCGAGGAGCCCTGGCCGCTCGACAACGCCCTGACGGTGTTCCTCTCGGTGAGCTGCAACGACTCCGACTGGGCCGAGGCCGTGCAGCACTACAAGGACACCGTGGCCGCGGACCGGAAGGCGTACCCGATGTTCGGCGCAGCGGGGGCCAACATCACGCCGTGCGCCTACTGGCCGTACGAGCCCGTCGAGCAGGCGGAGATCTCACCGGAGGGCAAGCGGAACATCCTGATCGTGCAGAACGAGCGGGACCCGGCCACGCCGGTGGCCGCCGCGCAGCGCACCCGCGAGGCGTTCGGCGACCGGTCGCGCCTGGTGACCGTCGACAACAGCGGGCACGGCGCCTACCTGCTGCACGACAACCCGTGCGCGCTGGAGACCACCACGAAGTTCCTGGTGGACGGCACGCTGCCCAAGCGGGACGTGTCGTGCCGGGCGGGCTGATCCACTGAGGACCGCGATGACGTCCCGGGGCTCCGGGGCGTCATCGAGGTCCGTTCACGACGCGTCGTCAGGGATGAGCTCGTCGGCCTGCAGCTCGGTGCGCAGCTCCTCCTCGAGCTCGTCGTGCAGGACGGCGGGGACGGGGCGCTCGTCCGTCCTGATGCGCTCCCGGTAGGTGCGTCCCGCTGCCCGCACCGCCGCCACGACCGCGTCGTCGGCCAGGTCGAGGGGCGGCCGGCCGAGCTGCGGCAGCGCCGCGCGGCGGACCGCCGCCGCGAGCAGCTCGTCCACCTCGGAGGTGGACCCGGAGCCGCCGGAGCCGGTCTGCGCCATGCGTACGGGCAGCACCTCCACCTCGATGCGGCGCTCGCGGGCGACCTCCTGCACCGCGGCCGTCAGGGCCTCCTGGTACGTCTTCTCGTCCTGCCTGGACAGGGCGTCGACGGCGTCCCGGTCGGCCATGGCGGCACGGGTCCGTCCGTGGTCGGGTCCCAGCTCGTCGTGCAGCGCCCGGACCTGCCGGTCGAGCTCGTCGAACTCGGCCCAGCCGTCCACGCCGAACCCGGCGAGGACGTCCCCCGCATCGACCCATACCTGCAGCGGCTGGTGCCAGGGCAGGACGTCGTCCGGGTCGGCCTCGCCCGCCGGTCCCGGCTCCGTGGGCTCGCCGACGCCGTTCAGGTCCAGGGTCAGCACCAGCTCGTCGGCGAGCTCGACGGCGAGCTCCAGCTCGGTGGTCACGCCCGCGTCCGCGCCGCCGTCCAGACCCAGGGGAGTCGTGGTCGGGGCGGATGCGGGCAGCACCGGGCTCGTCAGCGACTCACCGCCCGACGACTCGGCGGCAGGCTCGAGCTGCTCGACGCCGGCCGCGTCAGGGCGCTCTCCCGTGTCGTTCGTGGTCATGTGTTGGTCCCTCCGAAAAGGCGTGCCGGTCGGCCGGTACCGAAGGGACCGGCAGACGGCGACTGGCGCACGATCGTGGCGCCCTCGTCCTCGCGCGGCCGACGCAGTGCATGCACCGGTGAGAGAATGCGGAACGGAGGCTGGCCGTCTGCTTGACCAGGTACCACACTACCCGCAGCGCGGGACGGCGAGCGGCTCCCGTCCACGACGGAGCACCCCGGCCTGCGGTTCCGTCCCGCCGGAGCCGGGCCGAAGTTCGATCTCGCGCCGAGGTCGCCGTATCCTGAACCCGTGCGTGGCTCCCGCCCCGTGCGTTGGCGAGCACGCTCCCGTCCGGGGCGTGGCCGCCCGTGCTGACTCCGGACCCCGGCCCCGTGGGGTCGCGGTGGTCCGGGCGGCCTGACGGCCGCCCGATACCCGTGGCCTCCACGGGATCTGCGGCGTTCTCGCAGGTGGCGGCGTGGTTCACACGTAGACCTGTCGCCCGGGGACGTTCGGCGACAAGATGGCGGCCGAGGGGCGGGGCTCGACGGCGAGCGGATGCCCATCGGTCGGGCGAGCGGGGGCGGACGCCGTCAGGATTCAGCTAGGAGGAGATTTGGCACGATCAGGCCAACGCCGACCGGGCCGCGCGCGGTCCGGGTCCGGCTCCGGCACCCAGCGCCGCCGCGGCGGCGCGCGGCCCGCCGAGCAGGGGATGATCCCGGTGCTCGCGCAGGCCGCCCACGAGGTCGACGGCGCCGTGCGGCGCCCGCCCACGCGCCCGGCGGTGCGCACCAAGTTCCAGGTGGTCGCGCTGCTCATGCGCGAGGAGCGGGCCCGGGTGCGAGCCGACGGCGACCTCACCGAGAACCAGCGGACCAAGCGGCTCGACCGGCTCGACGCGGTGGGGACGCTGCTGGCCCGCATCGCGGCCCGGGACACCTCGCTGCTCGAGCTGCTCGCCGAGGACGCCCGCGTCTCCGACGCGGCACGCGAGTTCAAGGCGGACATGATGCGCGCCGGCGGGCTCGAACCGCCGGAGGAGCCCCCGCCCGCACCGGTGGTCCCGCCCGTGCCGGGCGCCGAGAAGCAGGTGGTGCCCCGCTCGGTGATCTCGCGCCAGCTCGCGAACCCGTTCCTCGCCCCCGACTTCGCGGCCGCTGCCGAGCGGCAGGCCCCGAAGGTCCGCCGGCTCGCCGGCTGGGAGCTGCTCGAGCCGCTCTTCCGCTCCTTCGAGCACGCCGGGCCCGGCGCCCCGGCCTGCATGCCGCTGCCCGAGCCCCGCTCGCTGTCCGCGGCGCACGGCCGCACGCTCATGCACCACCAGGCCCAGGTGGTCGAGGCCACGGCCCGCGGCCACCGCACCTACCTGCTCGCCGACGAGCCCGGCCTCGGCAAGACCGCGCAGGCCCTGCTGGCGGCCCAGGCGGCCGACGCCTACCCGCTGCTCGTCGTGGCGCCCAACGTGGTGAAGACCAACTGGGCGCACGAGGTCGAGATGTGGACGCCGAAGCGCCGGCCGACCGTGGTTCACGGCGACGGCGACCAGGTCGACGGGTTCGCGGACGTCGTGATCGTGAACTACGAGATCCTGGACCGGCACGTCGGCTGGCTGGGCGACCTCGGCTTCCGCGGCATGGTCGTGGACGAGGCGCACTTCATCAAGAACAAGGGCTCCCAGCGCTCCCAGCACGTGCTCGCCGTCTCCGAGCGGATCCGCGAGCGGACCGCCCGGCCGCTCATGATGGCCCTGACCGGCACCCCGCTGATCAACGACATCGAGGACTTCCGGGCGATCTGGCAGTTCCTCGGCTGGATCGACGACACCAAGCCGGAGGCCGCGCTGCTGACCTCGCTCGAGGACACGGGCCTCACCCCGGCGGACCCGGGCTTCTACCCCGCCGCCCGGTCCAGCGTGATCGACCTCGGTATCGTGCGCCGCCGCAAGGCCGACGTCGTCGCCGACATCCCCGCCCGCCGGGTCGCGGACATGCCGGTCGAGCTCGACGGCGCCGTGGGCCGCTCGATCCGGGCCGCCGAGGTCGCGCTCGCCGAGCGCCTGGTGAGCCGGTACCGGTCCGCCGTCCAGGCGCGCGCCGAGAGCTCGGTCGTGGACGACGTCGTCGTGGAGGGCGTCGACCTGGAGCTCGCGCGCCGCGTGGCGGCGGCCGAGCTGAAGGACTCGAGCTCGCGCGCCGACGGCGAGAACGTGTTCACCATGGTCCGCCGGATCGGCCAGGCCAAGGCAGGGCTGGCCGCCGACTACGCCGCACAGCTGGCCCGCAACGTCGGCAAGGTGGTGTTCTTCGCCAAGCACGTCGACGTCATGGACCAGGCCGATAAGACGTTCGCGGACCGCGGCATCGGCTACGCCTCGATCCGTGGCGACCAGACACCCCGGGTGCGCGAGAAGAACATCGCCGCGTTCCAGGACGACCCGGACGTGTCGATCGTCGTGTGCTCCCTGACGGCCGCCGGGGTCGGGCTCAACCTCCAGGTGGCCTCCAACCTGGTGCTGGCCGAGCTGTCCTGGACGTACGCCGAGCAGACCCAGGCCATCGACCGCATCCACCGGATCGGCCAGGCCGACCCCGTCACGGCCTGGCGGATCATCGCCGCCCAGACGATCGACGCGAAGATCGCCGAGCTGATCGACAGCAAGGCGGGGCTCGCCGCCCGGGCGCTGGACGGGGCGGGCGAGGACGACGACGCGTCGTCCACGGACGTGCAGCTCGAGGCCCTCGTGAGCCTGCTCACGGAGGCGCTCGCCGCCGAGGGGGACCGAGCCGCCGGAGGCTGAGCCGCCGACGCCCGCGGCCGGGAGCACAGGGCACTGAAGTCCCTGTGCTCCGGGCCGTTCGGCCCTGGCCCGCCGCCTCCCGGGCGCGGGATGCTCGCCGTGTGTGCTTGCTGCCGGCGGGATCGCCGCCGGCGGGACGGAGGCATCATGACCACGCACGCGGACGACCGGACCGGGTCCCGAGCGGCTGGGGCGCCGGAGCCGGCATCGGACGAGCGGTACGTCTACGACCTGGCCGAGGGCAGCGCCGGCATGCGGGGGCTGCTGGGCGGCAAGGGCGCCGGCGTCGCCGAGATGACACGCCTCGGCCTGCCGGTCCCGGACGGCTTCACGGTGACCACCGCGGCGTGCGTCGCCGCCATGGAGAACGACCACCGCTGGCCCGACGGGCTCTGGGACGAGATCGTGACCCACCTCGCGGCACTGGAGCGCCGCACGGGCCGCAGGCTGGGTGCCGCCGACCGGCCGCTGCTGGTCTCGGTGCGGTCGGGAGCCGTGCGCTCGATGCCCGGGATGATGGACACGATCCTCGACCTCGGCATCTCCGACGAGTCGGTCGAGGCACTCGCGGCCGAGTCGGGCGACCCCCGGTTCGCCTGGGACACCTACCGCCGGTTCGTGCAGATGTACGGCGAGGTGGTCGAGGGCGTCCCCGCGCGCGCCTTCGAGGACGCGCTCACGGCGCTGAAGGACCGCCGCGGGCTGCGCTGGGACAACGACCTGACGGCGGACGACCTGCGGGAGCTCGTGACGACGTTCCGCGGCGCGGCCCGCCGGGCCACCGGCCACGACCTGCCGACCGACCCGCACGACCAGCTCCGCCGGGCGGTGGACGCCGTCTTCGGCTCGTGGGACAGCCCGCGGGCGCGCGTGTACCGCGAGCTCAACGACATCCCGGACGACCTGGGCACCGCCGTCAACGTGATGCAGATGGTGTTCGGCAACAAGGGCGACACGTCCGCCACGGGCGTCTGCTTCACGCGGAACCCCGCCACGGGCGCCCGGGAGCGGTACGGCGAGTTCCTCCTCGACGCGCAGGGCGAGGACGTCGTCGCCGGCATCCGCACGCCCCGGCCGCTGCCGGAGATGGAGACGCTGCTGCCCGCGGCGTACGCCCGGCTCATGGACACGATGGACCGGCTGGAGCACCACTACAAGGACATGCAGGACATCGAGTTCACGGTCGAGGACGGCACGCTCTACCTGCTCCAGGTACGCACCGGCAAGCGCACCGCGGCCGCGGCGCTGAAGGTGGCCCGCGACCTCGTCGCGGAGGGCGAGATCGACAAGGAGACGGCGCTGCGGCGGATCGACCCGGCCCAGCTCGACCAGCTCCTGCACCCGACGATCGACCCAGCCTGGTCCGGGACCCCGCTCGCGCACGGCCTGAACGCCTCGCCGGGAGCGGCAGTGGGCACGCTCGTGTTCGACGCCGACACGGCCGCCGAGCGTGGCCGGGCGGGCGAGGCCGTGGTGCTCGTGCGCTGGGAGACGACGCCGGACGACATCCACGGCATCGCCGCGGCCCAGGGCGTGCTGACCGCGCACGGCGGCATGACGTCGCACGCGGCCGTGGTCGCCCGTGGGATGGGCAAGCCGTGCGTGGCCGGCGCGGGAGAGCTGGGCATCGACGCCGACGCCCGCACCCTGTCGATCGGCGGCACCGTGCTCACCGAGGCGGACACGGTCACCCTCGACGGCACCGCCGGGCTGGTCTACGCCGGCGCCCTCCCGCTGGTGCCGCCGCAGGTCACCGACGACTTCTCCACCGTGCTGGGCTGGGCCGACGACGTGCGCCGACTGGGCGTGCGCGCCAACGCCGACACCGGCCCGGACGCCGCGAAGGCCCGCGAGCTCGGCGCCGAGGGCGTGGGCCTGTGCCGCACCGAGCACATGTTCATGGACCCCGACCGCCTGCCCGTGGTCCAGCGCATGATCCTGGCGGACACCGCCGCCGACCGCCAGGCGGCCCTGGACGAGCTGCTGCCCATGCAGCAGGCGGACTTCGAGGAGATCTTCACGGCCATGACCGGCCTGCCCGTCGCCGTCCGGCTCATCGACCCGCCGCTGCACGAGTTCCTCCCCGACCTCGTCGAGCAGTCCCTGCTGGTGCAGCGGCTCGAGGCGGACGCCGCACCCGGCGAGCTCGACCGGGCGCGGGCCCTCCTGGACCGCGTCCTGCACCTGTCCGAGAAGAACCCCATGCTCGGCACGCGAGGCGTGCGCCTGTCGCTGCTGTACCCCGAGATCGGCGTCATGCAGACCCGCGCGATCATCCGCGCGGCGCTCGCGGTGCGGGGCCGCGGGCTGGACCCGCGGGTGGAGATCATGGTCCCGCTGGTGGCGTTCGCCGAGGAGCTGCGGCGCATGCGCGAGATCGTCGTGGCCACCGCCGACGAGGAGCTCGCCGCGGCCGGGGCGCCGGGCCTGCCCTACGCCGTCGGCACGATGATCGAGGTGCCGCGTGCCGCCCTCACGGCCGGCGAGATCGCCGAGCACGCCGACTTCTTCTCGTTCGGCACCAACGACCTGACCCAGACGGCGGTCGGCGTCTCGCGCGACGACGCCGAGGGCTCCTTCCTCGGCCGCTACCTCGAGACGGGCATCGTGCCCGCCGACCCCTTCGCCTCCCTCGACGCCGACGGCGTGGGGGAGCTCGTCCGGATCGGTGCCGAGCGGGGGCTGCGGGCGCGGCCGGACCTGGAGACCGGCGTGTGCGGGGAGCACGGCGGGGACCCCGCGTCGATCGCCGTGTTCGACGGCATCGGTCTCGACTACGTGTCCTGCTCGCCCTACCGGGTCCCGATCGCCCGGCTGGCCGCGGCGCTGGCGCGGCTGGACGACGCCCCCGGGTAGCGCGGGTTCACGGTGTCGTGGCGTGCCGCGCCCGGCGGGGCGTCCGCTCCCCTCGTGGGCTGGTGCCGAGCCGCATCAGCATCTGGGGGAAGGTGCCGAGGGAGAGCGCCTCGCGCAGGTCGTGCCGTGTCGTGGGGTTCTCCAGGACGGTGGTCGCGAATGACGCCCGGACGAAGTAGGTGGTGGCGACCAGGAGCGCGCGCTCCAGGGCCTGGCCCGCCGCGACCCAGTCCCGTCGGGAGTCGCCGGACGTGGCCAGGACGGCCATGGTGGAGTGCTCCTCGAACGGCTCCTGGCCCCGGCTCGCGTGGAAACGGCGCACCGGGGCGTCCGGGTTCTTCGGTGCCCGTCCCAGCAGGTGCTCGGGGATCCCGTCGTCCCGTCCCGGCCAGGTGGCCGTCCACGCGGCTTCCTCGTCGCGCCCGGCCATGTCCTCGGCCGCGAGCGCCTCCGCCCGCCGGACCAGCGCGAGGACCTGGGCACGTGCGGGGTCCGTCGGCTGGATCGTGCGCAGGGCGGCCCCCTCGGCGTCGGCGGCCCGCTGGATCGCGACCAGCACGTCCGCGGGCAGGGGCTGGTCGTCGAACGGGACCCGCGACGTCACGCGGTGCTCGATCGCGATGGCGAGCTCGAGCTCGTCCGGGGTCGGGTCGTCGCCCGGTTCGAGGACGACCTCGGCGACGAGCAGCTCGTCGTCCGGATCGGGCAGGACGGTGACGACCGCGGTCAACGACTCGCGGCGAGCCGCTGCCCGGATGTTGAAGAGGTAGGCGCCGCAGCTGATCAGCATCTCCCTGCCCTGCGGGTCGCTGTGCCGGAGCTGCCGCGCCGGATCGGCACGGACCGTCACGGTGCTGTCCTCGACCGCCACCCGCCACGGCTGGGTGTTCAGGACGCTCGGTGCGTCCGCGGCAGCGCTCAGGATCCTCCCGACCTGCGCGTCGACGACGTCCATGGCTCGTCTCCCTTCGTGTGCCGGCTCACCTGGTGGTGCGCCACGATGACGGGGTTGCGCGACCGGCGGAGCACGGCGTCCGCGACGGAGTACCGCAGGCGCCCGGCCGTCGGCGAGTGCGGGCGCCCGCCGAGCACGAGGACGTCGTCGGGCCCGAGCTCGTCCAGGAGCACGTCCACCGGGTTCCCGCCGCCGAGGACGACGGTCGGGGCCACCGAGGGGTACTTCTCGGACCACCGGGCGACCTGTCGCCGCACGCCGTCCCGCTCCGCCTCCTGGTGCTGGGTGTCCGGTCCGCCGAGGTCGAGGCCCGCCGCGAGGCCGGGCTCGCGCACGTGCAACGCCACCAGCGGGCAGGCTCGCTGCTGGGCTTCCGCGAACCCCAGGTCGAGCTGCGGGTCGGCGTCGTCGTCGCTCACGGCGACCACCACCCGGCTCGGCTCCCCGGTCGCCGCGCCGGACGGGATCACGGCAACAGGCCCGGACGCCGCGGCGGCGAGCGCGCCCGACACGGAGCCGAGCACGGCCCGGTCCAGCGCGCCGAGGCCGCGCCGGCCGACGACCACCAGGTCGGCGGACGCGGACCGCTGCGCGAGCACCTGGGCCGGGTCGCCGTGCACGACCTGCTCCTCGACGCCGTGCCCGCCCGGGCGCGCGCCGTCCAGCCGGGCTGCGCCGCGCTCGACGGCGTCGTTCGCCCGGTCGCGGAGATCCGTGACGCTGACGCCCATCGTCCCCGCCATGTTGGCCGGCGGGCTGACGTAGGCGCTCAGCACGGTCAGGGGTGCCCCGTGCCGGTCCGCCGTCAGCGCGGCCCAGTCGACGGCGGCCATGCTCTGCGGGGAGCCGTCCACGCCGACGACGATGCCCCGCTGCCACGTGCTGCCCATGATCTGCTCCTCGGTCCGGGACCCGCGTCGGGTGCTCCTTCCCAGCGGACCATCTCGCGCGCGCCGCGGGCAGGGCCGACGGTCACGTGTCCACGGGACCTTCGACCGGGAGGACGACGACGCGGGCACCGCCCGCGGAGAGCCGGGACCGCGCGTCAGGCCGGTGCGACCAGCACCGCGGCCCCGCGCACCCGGTCGGCCGCGAGGTCGCGCAGCGCGACGTCCGCGCGGTCCAGCCGGTAGGGCGTCACCGTCGGCTCGATGCGCAGCCGGACGGCGAGCCGGAGCAGCTCCTCGCCGTCCGCGCGGGTGTTGGCGGTGACGCTCGTGAGGGTGCGCTCGCGGAACAGGTGCCGTTGGTAGTCCAGGACCGGGACGTCGGTCAGGTGGATGCCCGCCAGCGCGAGGGTGCCGCCCCGGTCGAGCGCGGCCAGCGCCACGGGGACCAGCTCGCCCGCGGGTGCGAACACGATCGCCGAGTCCAGCGGCACCGGGGGCGCGTCCGCCGCGGCCCCGGCCGACGCCGCGCCCAGCTCCAGGGCCAGGGCGCGGGCGTCGGCGTCGCGGGTGAGCACGTGCACCTCGGCGCCCCGCGCCAGGGCGATCTGCGCGGTGATGTGCGCGCTCGCGCCGAACCCGTAGATGCCCAGCCGCCCGCCGGGTGGCACCGCGGCCCGCCGCAGCGCCCGGTAGCCGATGATGCCCGCGCACAGCAGCGGGGCGACCTCGACGTCGGGCAGGTCCGGCAGCGGGTAGACGTACGCGGCCGGGGCCGTCACGTGCTCGGCGTAGCCGCCGTCGGCGTCCCAGCCCGTGTAGGTCGACGCCGGGCACAGGTTCTCCGCGCCCCGGCGGCACCAGGTGCACTCGCCGCAGGTCGAGCGGAGCCAGGCGACGCCCACCCGTTCGCCGGCGACGCGGCCGCGCACCCGCGCGCCGACCTGCTCGACCACGCCGACGACCTCGTGCCCGGGGACCACGGGCGAGCGGTGGGGCGGCAGGTCGCCCTCGACCACGTGCAGGTCGGTGCGGCACACGCCGCAGGCGAGCACGCGCACCAGCACCTCGTCGTCGGCGGGGACGGGCACCGGCATCTCGGCGCGCGTCAACCTTCCGTCACCCCGTGCCTGCCATGCCAGCATCGCTCGGCCCTCCCGGTCGGCCGCGGACGTCGCGCCTCCCGTTCATCGTGCCCCCGTGGTGCGGACGGCGCCCGGAGGAGGAAAGTGGTCGCATGGGACGCCCACCTCGTGCGGTGGTGGACCTGGCCGCCGTGGACGCCGTCGTGCTCGACACGGACGGCGTCATCACCGACACGGCCCGGATCCACGCCGCCGCCTGGAAGCGGGCGTTCGACGAGCTGCTCCGGGACCGTGGGCGGCGGGGCGGCGCCGAGCTCCCGCCGTTCGACGTCGGGAGCGACTACCCCCGCTTCGTCGACGGGCGGTCGCGAGTCGACGGCGCCCGCGGTTTTCTGCGGTCCCGGGGGATCACCCTGCCGGAGGAGGGCGGTCCCGCCGGCGAGGATCCCGGGGCGGAGACGTTCGGGTCGCTCCTCGACCGCAAGACCCGGTACTACCTCGACGAGATCGGGACCCACGGGGTCCGTCCGTTTCCCGGCACCATTCGCCTGCTGCGTGAGCTGCGGCGCCGCGGCGCCGGCGTCGCCGCGGCGTCGGCGAGCCGCAGCTGCGGGCCCGTGCTGCGCGCGGCAGGCGTGGACGGCCTGGTGGACGTGCGGGTCGACGGCCTCGACGCGGACCGCCTCGGGCTGCCGGGCAAGCCCGACCCCGCCCTGTACCTCGAGGCGGCCCGGCGGCTCGGTGTGCCGCCCGGCCGGTGCGCCCTGTTCGAGGACGCGCTGGTCGGCGTGGAGGCCGGCCGGCGTGGCGGCTTCGGCACGGTCGTCGGCGTCGACCGGCACGGCTCGCTCCGCGGTCCCATGCTCGACGCCGGCGCGCACCTGGTGGTCGCCGACCTGGCCGAGGTCACCGTGGTCGGCGCGGCCAGGCGGGACCGGGGCAGGGGCGAAGGTCCCCGGGGCGCGTGACCCTCGGCCCTCCCGGCGGCGCTGTCCGCGGCGCACCCTGGACGTAGAGGTCCCGGCCGCACCAAGGGAGGTTCGTCATGGGCACGACCCGGAACGTCGATCCAGTAGTCGTCGCCGTGGACGGGAGCGAACGCAGCGCGGGCGCCGTCCGGTACGCGATCCACGAGGCCCGCCTCAGCGGCAACCCCGTGCGGCTGGTGCACGTGGCGCCCACCCCGCTCCCGGAGGGCGGGCTCTGGCCCGCCGCGGGCCGCGACGTCGAGGACCTGCGGAGCTCGGGCGAGCTGATCCTCGACCGGGCCCTGGCGCAGGCGCGCGCCTCGGCGCCCGACGTCGCGTTCGACTCGCTGCTCGGCCGGGGGCCTCGCGCGACCGAGCTGGTCGCGGCGGCCGCGACCGGCGGTCTGCTGGTCCTCGGCCGGGAGACGCGGCGGGGGCTGGAGCGGGTCGTCGCCGGCGCGATGACGGCGGGGGTGGTCGCCCGCGTGGCGGTCCCGGTGGTGGTCGTGCCGGCGGACTGGCAGGGAACCCGCCGGGACGGCGTCGTCGCGGGGGTCAAGTCGTACCCGGCCGACGGCGAGCTGCTGGCCCGGGCCTTCGCCGCGGCCGACCTCCGGCACACCACGCTGCGCCTGGTCCAGGTGGCCGACCTCGCCGACCTCGCCCCGGACGCCGTCGCGGCCGCGGACGTCGACGCGCTGGTCGACGCCGGCAGCCGGATGCTGGGCGAGGCCGTACGCGACTGGTCCACCGCTTTCCCGGAGGTCCGGGTGGAGAGCGTGGTGCTGCCGGGACGGCCGGCCGAGGTGCTGGTCGAGGCCGCCGCCGGCGCGCACCTCCTGCTGGTCGCCCGTCCGCACCGCGACCTGCGCCACCCGGTCCGCCTGGGACGGACCCCGCGGGACGTCCTGGCGAGCTCGGGCACCCCGGTCGAGGTGGTCCCGCTACGAGGCGACCCGACCACGGCACCCCTCGTGCTCGAGAGGTCGGGCGAGTTCCTCAAGGACTGACGACCCGAGCGAGACCGACGCCCTGAGGGAGACTGGCGGCATGCGGCCGGTACGGGCGTTGCTGCGCTACCCGGCGATCACGGCGACCGCCGTCGTGCTCGCCCTCGTGCTCGTGCTCCAGGCGGGTGACCAGCCTGCCGCGGCGCGGTGGGTCGCGACCGTCTGGGTCGGCGGGTTCGTCGTGTGGACGCTCGTCGGGATGGTGCGCGACGTGCTGCGGGGCCACGTGGGGCTCGACGTCCTCGCGGTGGTGGCGATGGTCGCGACGCTGGCGGTCCAGGAGTACGTGGCCTCCCTGGTGATCGTGCTGATGCTCGCGGGCGGTGAGGCGCTCGAGGACTTCGCCGCCCGCCGGGCCCGCCGCGACCTGACGGCGCTGCTCGACCGTTCCCCGCGGACCGCCCACGTGGTCGCGGACCCGGGCTCCGCGGGCTTCGACGGCGTGCGGGACACCCCGGTCGACGACGTCGCCGTGGGTGACGTCCTCCTGGTGCGTCCCGGTGAGATCGTGCCGGTCGACGGTGTGCTGCTCGACGGCGGCGGCACCTTCGACGAGTCGTCGCTGACCGGGGAGAGCCTCCCGGTCGGGCGGGAGGCGGGGGCCGAGGTGCTGTCCGGCGCCGTGAACGGCACGCGCGCCGTGCGGGTGCGGGCCGTGCGCCGCAGCGTGGACAGCCAGTACCAGCAGATCGTCGCCCTGGTCGAGGAGGCCGGCCGGTCACGTGCGCCGGTCGTGCGCCTGGCCGACCGGTTCGCGGTGCCGTTCACCGCCGTCTCGCTGGCGCTGGCCGGTGCCGCCTGGACGCTCTCGGGGGACCCCGTGCGGTTCGCCGAGGTGCTGGTGCTGGCCACGCCGTGCCCCCTGCTCATCGCGGCACCCGTGGCGTTCCTCAGCGGGCTGTCCCGCGCCGCGAAGCTCGGGGTGATCATGAAGGGCGGCACGGTCGTCGAGCAGCTCGCGCGCCTGCGGTCGGTCGCGTTCGACAAGACGGGGACGCTCACCCGGGGCAGGCCCGACCTCGTCGCGCTCCGCCCCGCCCGGGGGCTGGCCGACGACGAGCTGCTGCTGCTCGCCGCGTCGGCCGAGCAGTACTCGTCGCACGTCTTCGCCGACAGCGTCCGCCGGGCGGCCGCCGGGCGCGGCCTGGTCCTGCGCCCGGCGGACGAGGCCGAGGAGGTGGCCACGAACGGCGTCGCCGCGAGCATCGACGGCCGCAGGGTCGTGGTCGGCAAGCCGGCCTACGTCCGCTCGGTCGCCCCGGACACGGTCGTCACGCCGCTCGGCCCCGGCCAGGCGGCCGCCTACGTCGCGGTGGACGGGCGGTTCGCGGGTGCCGTCGTCCTGGCCGACGACGCCCGGCCCGAGTCGCCCGCCGTCGTGGCCTGGCTCCGTGCCCACGGCGTCGAGCACGTCACGATGCTGACCGGGGACGCCCGGGCCACGGGGGAGTCGGTCGCCCGGCACGTCGGCATCGACGAGGTCCACGCCGAGCTCCTGCCCGGCGAGAAGGTACGGCTCGCCGCGGAGCTGAGCCCGCGGCCCGTGATGATGGTCGGCGACGGCGTGAACGACGCCCCGGTGCTGGCCGCGTCCGACATCGGGGTGGCGATGGGCGCCAAGGGCGCGACCGCGGCCGGGGACGCCGCCGACGTCGTGCTGCTGGTCGACTCGCTCGGCGGGGTCGTGGACGCGGTGTCTGTAGGCCGGCACACCCTGCGCACCGCCCTGACGGCGATCTGGCTCGGCATCGGGCTGAGCGTCGGCCTCATGCTCGTGGCGGCGACCGGAGCGATCCCCGCCGTCACCGGGGCCCTCGTCCAGGAGCTCGTCGACCTGGCGACCATCCTGTACGCGCTGCGGGCCCTGACCGGCCCGGCTCCGAGAATGCGCTGAGAATCGCCGCCGAGACTGACGGCATGAGCACGATCACGCCACCGCGTCCCTCGCCCGGGACCGAGCAGCCGGGACGGGCCGCCGCCCCGGACCGTCCCGGGAGCCTCGCCCTGCGGGCCCTCCTGGCCCTCGCCGTCGTGGCGGTGACCGTCTTCTGGTGGACGGGCACGCCGTCCGGGACGGGTACCACGCCCGGCGGGGCGGTCACCGCGCTCGGCGAGCTCACCGGTCTCGTCGCGTCGGTCCTGGTCTGCGCGCAGGTGCTGCTGACCGGCAGGGTGCCGTGGTTCGAACGGTCCGTCGGCCTCGACAGGCTCGTGTCGTGGCACCGGACGCTCGGGACGAGCGTCGTCCTCCTGGTCCTGACGCACGTGCTGCTGATGGTCCTGGGCGGCGCGCTCCTGTCCCGGAACGCGCTCTGGTCCCAGGCGGTGACCATCGTGACGACCCAGCCGGAGATGCTCTCGGCGGTGGCCGGCACGGTGCTGTTCGTCCTGGTCGGCGCGACCAGCGCCCGGCTCCTGCGCGCCTCCCTCTCCTACGAGGCGTGGTTCGTCGTGCACCTGAGCGTCTACCTCGGCATCTACCTGACGTTCGGGCACCAGATCGCGGCAGGGGCCCACTTCGTCGGCGACCCGGCGGCCCGCCTGGTGTGGATCCTGCTGTACGCGGGCACCGCGGCTGCGCTGCTGACCTGGCGGGTCGTCCTGCCCCTGGCCGACGTGGCCCGCCACGCGCCGCGGGTGACCGCCGTCGTGCCCGAGGCGGGCGGCATGACGAGCGTCTGGGTCTCGGGCAGCGGCCTCGGCGACCTGGGCGCGACGGCGGGCCAGTTCTTCCTCGTCCGCTTCCTGGTGCGCGGCCACCTGGTGTCCGCCCACCCGTACTCGGTCTCCGCGGCCCGGACGGGGGACCACCTGCGGTTCACCATCGGCGCGCTGGGCGACCACTCGCGCGCGGTCGCGCGGCTGCGACCCGGTACCCGGGTCCTGCTCGAGGGACCGTTCGGACGGTTCACCGCGGCCCGGGCCCGTCGTCGTGGGGTGCTGCTCATCGCCGGCGGGGCCGGCGTGGGGCCGGTGCGGGCGCTCGCCGAGGAGCTGCGGCTGCGGGGGCACGACGTCGTGGTGGTGCACCGCGCCCGGTCGGCGGCGGACCTGGGGCTCGGGGGCGAGCTCGCGGCCGAGGGCATCGACTACCGGCCGGTCGTCGGCCGGCGCTCGGAGCTGGGCCACGACCCGCTCGACGCCGGCCACCTCGTCGCGCTCGTGCCCGACCTGGAGCGGCGGGACGTGTTCGTGTGCGGTCCGCCCGGCATGGTCGCCACCGTCGTCCGGTCCGCCCGCGCGGCCGGTGTCCCGAGGTCCGCCGTCCATCACGAGGAGCTGAGCCTGTCATGACCGCACACCGCTGGAGGGGAACCTTCGTCTACCTGGGTGCCCTGGCCGGGCTGGCGGCGATCGCCGTGGCCCGGTTCGGCGGCCTTCCGTTCGAGCAGGCCGCGCCGACCGTCGCCGGCAGCACCCTCCCCGCCGGCGACACCGGAGGGTCCACGAGCGGCTCCGGGCCGGCGACGCCGGACGCCACCACCTCGCCGTCGAACCCCGGGACGGGTACGACCGACCCGTCGACGGTGACCGTCGGTGGTGACGTCGCCCAGACGCCCTACGGTCCCGTGCAGGTGGCCGTCACGTTCACCGGGACGCGGATCGTCGACGTCCAGACCGTGCAGGCTCCCGTCGGTCCCGAGAGCTCCCAGATCGCAGCCCGGTCCACGCCGGTCCTGGCGCAGGAGGTCGTCTCCGCGCAGTCGGCGCACATCGACACGGTCTCGGGCGCCACGTACACCTCCGAGGGCTACCGGGAGTCGGTCCAGTCGGCGATCGACGCGCGAGGCTGACCCGTGCGGTACCTGGGGACGGTCATGGGGGTCCCGATGTCGCTCGACCTGCGGGCCCCGGCCGACGAGCGCGCGCGGGCGGCCGCGCGTGCGGCGTTCGACCTGCTCCGGGTGGAGGACGCGCGGTTCAGCCCGTTCCGGGAGAGCAGCGAGCTGCGCCGGTACGAGCGAGGGCTCGTGGGGTCACCGTCGCCGGAGCTGGCCGAGGTGCTGCGGCTCGCCGAGGACGCCAGGATCGCCAGCGGCGGGGCCTTCGACGTCCGTCGGCCCGACGGCGGCCTGGACGCCAACGGCGTCGTCAAGGGCTGGGCCGTCCAGCGCGCGGTCGGGCTGCTGCGCGCCGGAGGCTTCGGCGACCTGTGCTTCAACGCCGGGGGCGACGTCGCGGTCCTGGGCGGCCCGGAACCGGGGCGCGACTGGGTCGTGGCGGTGCGGTCGCCGTCCGCGCCCGACGAGCTCGTCGCGCGGATCGAGGTCCGCGACGGTGCCGTGGCGACGTCCGGGACGTACGAACGAGGGCTGCACGTCCGGGACGGACGCACCGGCCGGCCGGCGGAGGCGCTGCTCGCGGCCACGGTCGTGGCCGGCGACCTCACCACGGCCGACATCCTCGCCACCAGCGTCCTCGCCCTCGGTCCCGACGGTGTGGGGTGGGCGCTCGGGCAGGGGGCGGCGTGGGCGCTCGGCGTGCGCCCGGACGGGACCCTGGTCAGCGGCGGCGCGGAGCCGCGCCGGGCAGCGTGAGCGTGAGCCGGGCCCCGTGCCCGCCGTCCGCACGCCCCGCCGCCGTCACGTCGCCACCGTGCTGGGCGGCGATCTCGGCGACGAGCGCCAGCCCCAGTCCGTAGTGCCTGCGGTCCGCAGATGCGTCTTCCCGGCCGCGGTGCGAGGCGAAGCGTTCGAAGAGGTCCGTGCCGCCCCCGGCGAAGCCGGGGCCGTCGTCCTCGACCACGACGCGCGCGCCGTCACGGTCCCGCTGGACCGCGACCCGCACCTCGCCGTCGGCATGGTCGACCGCGTTGTCCACCAGCGCCGTCACCGCCCGCCGGACCGCTGCCGGGGTCGCCAGGACCGGCGCCGTGGTCTCGCCCTCCTGCCGGAGCCGCACGCCCCGCTCCTCGGCCGCCGGTCCCGCCGCCTCGACGACCTCCCGGACGACGGCGGCGAGGTCCATCCCCACCGGGTCCACCGAACGGGGGTCCGCGGCGACCAGCAGGTCGTCCAGGATCTCGGTGAGCGCGGCCGTGTCGGCCAGCAGCCCGTCGACGTCGCGGCCGATCGCACCGGCATGGTCCGCCGGCGACTGCGTGACCCGCCGGCGCAGCAGCTGGGCCCGCGTGGACAGGAGCGTCAGGGGAGTGCGCAGCTCGTGGCCGGCGTCGGCGACGAAGCGGCGCTGCATGGCGAGGGCCTCCGCCGTGGGCCGGACCGCCCGCCGGGCGAACCACCAGCCGCCCACGGTGGCCAGGAGCACGCCCACACCTCCGGCGACCGACAGCGCCACGACCAGCAGCGCCAGCTCCTCCCGGCGCTCCGACGGGTCCAGCACGGCCTGCACCACCCGGCCGGGCCGCGCACCCGTCAGCGTCTCGTACGTCCCGGACGGGACGCTCACCTGACGGCGCAGCTCCTGGTCGGTCCGGGCCGCCTCCGCCATCAGCTCCAGGTCGGGCAGACCGTCCGGCAGCCCCGCCGAGACCTCCAGACCATCGGGCGACTCGATCGCCACCCAGACCCCGGGGTCCACCGCCTCCACGTGCTCGGCGGTGGCCACCACCGACTCGAGCCGGCGCTCGTCCTGCTCGGCATACCCGCGCGCCACGACGAGCACCGCGGTCACGGCGACGACGAGGAGGCACACCAGGACCAGGGCGCCCGTCTGCAGGCCGAGCCTGCGGCTCGTGCGCCGCAGCAGGGCGCGTTCCGCGGCAGTGGCCCGTGCCTGGCTCACAGCACACCGCACCGGTAGCCGAGACCACGCACGGTCACCACCGCACCGCGGCCCAGCTTGCGCCGCAGGTAGTAGACGTAGGTGTCGACGACGCCCTCGTCCGTGACGTCGGGGAAGACCTCCTCGAGCACCTCCCGGCGGCTGAAGACCTGGTTCCGCCGCCGCGCGAGCAGCTCCAGGAGCGAGGCCTCGCGCTCGGACAGGTCCACGGTCCCGCCCTCGGCCAGGTCGACCCGCCGGCTCGGCACGTCGAGGCGTCCGCCCGGCATCCTGATCTCCTGCGCCCCCGCCGGCATCGCGGCTCCGCGCCGGCGCAGCGCGCGCAACCGGGCCAGCAGCTCGTCGACGTCGAACGGCTTGCCCAGATAGTCCTCCGCGCCCGCGTCCAGCCCCTCCACCCGGTCGGCCGGGTTGCTCAGGGCCGACAGCACGAGGGCGGGGGTCGGCACGCCCTTCGACCGCAGGCGGCCGAGCAGGTCGAGCCCGTCCACGGCAGGCAGCCCGCGATCGAGGACCAGGACGTCGTACTCCCTGGTCAGGCCCAGGTGCAGGCCCCGCTGCCCGTCGCCCGCGACGTCGACGGCGTACCCCTCGGAACGGAGGATCTCCGTGAGCATGCCCGAGAGCTGCCGGTCGTCCTCCACCAGCAGGATCCGGGCCTCCGCCATCGGAACACCTCTCCTTCGCACCGCGCGAGATCGGGCGGTCCGCGCGACGGGTCCAGGCTCCCACGAACGCGCGTCGGGAGCCGCGCGTCCGCGCGCCGACCCACGGGCCTTTCGGCCCTGTGCCGGACCGGCGCCCCTGCCTACCGTCGGAAGCATGGCAGGGACCGACGAGGTCACGCTGAGCGACCCCCGCGAGCCCCTCGTGCCGCTGATGCGCGAGCTGCGGACCAAGCCGGAGGGGCTGTCGGGTCGCGAGGCCGCCCGGCGGCTGCTGGTGTACGGGCCGAACGAGCTGGCCCGACGCCGGCACACCGACTGGCCCGGACAGCTCCTGAGCCAGCTCACCCACCCGCTGGCCCTGCTGCTCTGGCTGGCCGCCGCGCTCGCCTTCCTCTCGGGGACGGCCGCGCTGGGGTACGCGATCGTCGCCGTCATCGTGCTGAACGCCGCGCTCGCCTTCGCCCAGGAACAGCAGGCCGAACGCGCGGTGGAGGCGCTCGCGGCCTACCTCCCGGCGACCGCGACCGCGCTGCGCGACGGGTCGCGCACCGTGGTGGAGGCACGCGACCTGGTGCCCGGCGACGTGCTCCTGATCGAGGAGGGCGACCGGGTCTCGGCCGACGCGCGGCTGATCGACGGCGGCGTCGAGGTGGACCTGTCCACGCTGACCGGTGAGTCGATGCCCGCCTTCCGGTCGGCCGAGCTGCTCGACCTGAGCGGCCCGCTGCTGGAGGCGCGGGACCTGGTGTTCAGCGGCACGAGCTGCACCGAGGGCGAGGCACGGGCGGTGGTCTTCGCGACCGGCATGCACACCGAGCTGGGGCGCATCGCGGCGCTGTCCCAGCGGGTCGAGCGCGAGGAGAGCCCACTGGAGCGTCAGGTGAAGCGTGTCGCCTGGCTGATCGCTGCGGTCGCGGTGGGCGCCGGAGTGGTCTTCCTGCCCCTCGGCGCACTGGTGGCGGGGCTGCCACTGCCCGAGGCGGTCAACTTCGCGATCGGGCTGCTGGTCGCCAACGTGCCCGAGGGGCTGCTCCCCACGATCACGCTGGCCCTCGCGGTCGGCGTGCGGGTGCTCGCCCGGAGCGGCGCGGTGGTCAAGCGCCTGTCGGCGGTCGAGACGCTCGGCTCGACGACGGTGATCTGCACCGACAAGACCGGCACTCTGACCCGCAACCGGATGACCGTCACCAGCATCTGGACGCCCGCCGGCCTGCTCGCCCTCGACGGCGTCCCGGGCGGACCAGGCAGTGGGCCGGTCCCGACCGCACTGGCCGAGGCCCTGGCGGCCTGCTCCAACGCCGAGCTCGACCCCGGCCGGCCCGGCGAGGGCTCGGGGGACCCGACCGAGCTGGCCCTGCTGCGTGCGGCGTCCGCGCTGGGGGCCGACGTGGCGGTGGACCGGCGGACCGCCGGCCGCCTGCGGCAGTTCCACTTCGACCCCGAGCTGCGGCTGATGTCCACCGTGGACCGGGGCGGCGACCGCGCCGTCGTCCATACCAAGGGCGCGCCCGAGGCGGTGCTGGACCGGGCCGGCGGAATCCTCGCGCCCGACGGCGAGACGCGCGCCCTGACCGCCCAGGACCGCCGGATGCTGGCGGACGTCGTGGCCGGGTACGCGCGCGACGGCCTGCGCCTGCTCGCCGTCGCCCGCCGGGAGCTGCCCGACGGCGCACCGGTGCCCGCCCGGCGGGAGGACGCCGAGCGCGACCTCGTCCTGCTGGGCGTGGCGGCCATGGTGGACCCGCCGCGCCCCGAGGTGGCCGAGTCCGTCGCGCGCTGCCACACCGCGGGCATCCGGCTCATCGTGGTCACGGGCGACCATGCCCTGACCGCTGCGGCGGTCGCCCGCCAGGTGGGCATCGCCCGCCACGACACCGTCGTGCTCACCGGGGCCGACCTGGAGGCGATGAACGAGGACCAGCTCGACGGCGTCCTGGCCGCGGGCCGCGAGCTGATCTTCGCGCGCAGCTCGCCCGAGGTGAAGCTGCGCATCGCCGACGCGCTGCGGGCGCAGGGCAACGTGGTGGCCATGACCGGGGACGGGGTCAACGACGCGCCCGCGCTGCGCCGCGCCGACATCGGGATCGCCATGGGGGTGACGGGGACGGACGTGGCCCGCGAGGCCTCGACCATGGTCCTGACCGACGACAACTTCGCGACCATCGTGACCGCGGTCCAGTCGGGCCGCAGGGTCTACGACAACGTCCGCAAGTTCATCGTCTACATCTTTGCCCACGCCACACCCGAGGTCGTCCCGTTCCTGCTGTTCGCGCTGTCCGGGGGCGCGGTCCCGCTGCCGCTGACCGTGCTGCAGATCCTCGCCATCGACCTCGGTACCGAGACGCTGCCGGCGCTCGCGCTGGGTCGCGAGCCGGCCGAGCCCGGGCTGATGGGCCGGCCCCCACGCTCCCGCGGGGAGAACATCATCAGCGCCTCGATGCTCGGCCGGGCCTGGGGGCTGCTGGGCGGCGTCTCGACGGTGCTGGTCCTCACGGGCTTCTTCCTGGCGCTCGTCCACGGCGGGTGGAGCCTCGGCGCACCGGTCGACCCGGGCACGCCGCTGCACCACGTGTGGCAGGAGGCGACGACCATGACGTTCCTCGGCATCGTCGCCTGCCAGATCGGCACCGGCCTGGCGTCCCGCACCCAGTACGCCTCCCTGCGCTCGATCGGCCTGCTCAGCAACCGCCTCCTGCTGTGGGGCATCGCGGCCGAGCTCGTGTTCGCCGCGGCGCTCGTGACCGTCCCGTTCCTGCGGCGGGTGTTCGGGACGGCGGCGCCGCCCGCCGAGCTCCTCGCCCTCCTGGTGCTGTTCCCGGTGGTCGTCTGGGGAGCCGACGAGCTGTGGCGCCTCGTCCGGCGTCAGCGGTCGAGCCGCGCGACCGCCTCGTCGATGACCGGCACCTAGCCGGCTGCGTCCTCACCAGCCCCGGCGCCGTAGCGGGCCAGGAACGTCGTGACCGCCTCGCGGGCGACGGCCTCCAGCTCCTCGGCCGGGTAACGCGCCGCGCCGCCGGTCAGGGTGAGGCGGTTCAGGGGTGCCGCCAGGGTGAGCCAGGTGAGCTGCTCTGCGGCGACCTCGGGCTCGTCGACCCGCAGCAGGCCGCGGGCGGCCAGGTGTCGCAGGGCGTCGGCCAGGAGCGCCTGGTTGTGGTCCCAGCTGCGGCTGACGTAGTCGGCGGCCACGTCGGGGAACCGTTCGGCCTCCGCGGTGATCAGGGTCCGCATCTGGAGCACCGGGGCGCTCAGCACGCCGTGGTGCAGGGTGCGGCAGAGCCGCAGCAGCCCCTGGCGGACGTCGTCGGTCGCCATCAGCTCCGCGAGGTGCGGGGCCATCGCGTCGCGGCCGCGGTCGACCCAGTCGCGCACGACGGCCGCGTACAGGATCTCCTTGGACGCGTACTGCCTGTAGAGGGTCTGCTTGGAGATCCGCGCCTGTGCGGCGACGGCGTCCATCGTGGCGCCTGCGTACTGGCGCGCGAGCAGGACCTCGCGTGCGACGTCGAGGAGGTCGGTGCCGCTGCTGCCGCCGGGCCGGCCGCGCCGCTGGGTCGGGGATGGACTGGTCACGAGAAAATAGTACTGGACAGTACTCCGGGCATCCGCTTACAGTACTGTGTAGTACTAAAAGGAGGATCGTCATGATCGCGTTGGGTGTCGCAGTCGCCGCCGTGGCGGCGTTCGTGCTCAGTTCCGTCTACTACGTCGTCGTCTCGCCGCTCGAACGGCGAGCGCTCGGCGACCGGGTGCTCGACCGGGGCCGCCCCGGCCCGCTGCGGGTGGTCACCGAGCTCGTGCGGACGGCCGTGGTCGGCGCCGGGTTCGCGTGGGTCGCCGCGCAGGCCGGCCTGCTGGCGCTGCCGGCGTCGCTCCTGCTCGCGCTCGTGCTGTGGGTGGCGTTCCCCGTGGTGCTGCTCACCGGGTCGATCATCTGGGAACGCGTGCCGTGGCAGACCGCGGCGATCCACGCGGGGGACTGGCTCCTCAAGCTCCTGCTCGTGGCGTTCGTCCTCGGGCTCGTCCACTGATCCGAAGGGAATTTCGTCATGTCCGCAGTCAGCAGCGGTCCGCTGGACTGAAGCTTCACCGCAGTACTGCTCCGGAGCGAGGCGAAGGGTGGCTGGACCTACCTGAAGCTGGACGGCTCCGCCGAGTACTTCGGCACCCGGGGCCTGGTCAAGGTCCGGGGCACCATCGACGGCGTCGAGTTCACCAGCTCCTTCATGGCGCTCGGCGACGGGACCCACAGGCTGCCCGTGGCCGCCGGCCTCCGCCGCGAGATCGGCAAGGAGGCCGGCGACACCGTCAGCGTGCGCCTGCTGGAGCGCCTGGCCTGACGGCCGCCGGCCCCGACGACTCCCGCAGCACCAGCTCCGTGGGCAGCCTGATCTGCTCGGCGTCCTGGGTGGTGCGCCCGGCGAACTGGTCGATCAGCAGCTCGACGGCCAGCCGTCCCGCGTGCGCGCCGGGCCCGCCGAGCGTCGTCAGCGACGGGTGCACGAACTCGGAGGCGAAGATGTCGTCGAAGCCGACCACGCTGACGTCGTCGGGCACCCTGATGCCGCGCTGGGTGAGGCGGCGGATGACGCCGAAGGCCAGCAGGTCGTTGTGGGCGACGATCGCCGTCGCCCCGGTGCGCAGGGCGCCGTCGGCCGCGGCTCCGCCGTTGGCGACGTTGGGGGTGTAGGGGCCGACGCGGTGCGCCGTCAGGCCGTGCTCCTCCGCCCCGGCGCTCAGCGCCGCCCAGCGCACCGCGCCCATCCAGGACCCCGGCGGGCCCGCGCAGTAGGTGAAGCTGCGGTGCCCGAGCGAGGCGAGGTGCTCCAGGATCTGCTGGCAGCCTGCGCCGACGGCGAGCGTGACGCTGGTCAGCCCGGCCAGCTCGCGGTTGAGCAGCACCACGCGGTGCTTCTCCGCGAGGGCGACCAGGGCGTCGTCGGCCAGTCGGCTGGCCGCCAGGACGAAGCCGTCGACGTTCGGAGACAGGTCGCGGACCTGGTTCTCCTCGATGCGCTGCGACTCCTCGGCGTTGACGATGACGAGCGTGACGTCGGACGCCTTGGCGCGCTGCTCCGCGCCGCGGATGAGCTCGAAGAAGTGCGGGTTGGTGATGTCGGACAGCACCATCGCGATGGTCCGGTGCCGCCCGCCGGGCAGCGCGCGGTTCTGCGGGACGTGCTCGTAGCCGAGCCCGGCGGCCGCGGCGAGCACCCGCTGCCGGGTCGCCTCGTTGACCCGGCCGGGCTTGTTGAAGGTGCGCGAGACCGTCGAGGCGGCCACGCCGGCCGCCTTCGCGACGTCGTAGATCGTGGGCTGCACCCGGGCATCTAGCCATATGTCCGGCAATTTTGGCAACTGCTTGCACAACTTGCCAGACGGTTTCTACTGTCGCCGCAGCTACGACGCCGCACACCGACGTGCGGCGGCGACCGCACCGCACACGGACGTGCGGTGCCGGACGGAAGGGGATCGTCCCGATGTACGTGAACCACCCATGAAGCAGGGTCTGCGGCGCGTCGTGCAGGTGCTCACCGGCATCGAGCTCGCGATCGCGTGCCTGGCCACGGCCATGATCTTCGTGCTCATCCTGTTCCAGGCCGCGCAGCGCTACCTGCCCGTGCCGCAGGTCGTCTGGGCGGGCGAGGTGTCGCAGTTCGGGCTGATCTGGCTCACGTTCGTCGCGGCCGGCGTGCTGGTCACCCGCAACGGCCACATCGCCATCCAGCTCATCGACAACGTCCCCGGCGCCCTCTTCGCGCGGGTGGTGCAGACCGTCGCCATGGCCCTGGTCGCGGTCATCTCCGCGGCCTTCACGTGGGCGTGCTGGGAGCTCGTGTACTCCGCCGGCTTCCTCACCTCGCCCGCTCTCAAGCTCCCGATGTCCTGGGTGTACGCGATCGCCCTGATCGGGCTGGCGAGCGCGACGGTCCGCGCTGTCGTCGCCGCGGTGCAGATCGCCCGGTTCGGCCCGCCGCCGCCTGACCACGACGGGCTGGTCGTCGAGGGCGAGGTCGTGCGATGACGTCGCTCCTGCTGCTGGTCACGATCATGCTGCTGCTGACGCTCCGCGTGCCGGTCGCGTTCGCGTTCCTCGGCCCCGGCCTGGGCTACCTGCTCGTCGAGGGGCAGTCGCTCGGCCTGCCGATGCGGCTGGTCGCCGACGCCACCGGCAACTTCGTGCTGCTCGCCATCCCGCTGTTCATCCTGCTCGGGGTGGTCGCCAACCATGCGGGCATCGCGGACCGCCTGTTCGACTTCGCGCTCGCCCTGTTCGGCCGGGTGCGCGGCGGGCTCGGCTACGTGAGCGTCGGCGTCAGCCTCGGCTTCTCCTGGATGAGCGGCTCCGCGGTGGCCGACGCCGCGGCGCTGAGCAAGGTGGAGATCCCGCCCATGCTGCGCGCCGGGTACTCCCGGCGGTTCGGCCTCGGCGTGGTCGGCGCGTCCGCGCTCATCGCCCCGGTCATGCCGCCGAGCATCCCCGCCGTCATCTTCGCGGGCCTGGCCTCGGTCTCCACGGGCGCGCTGTTCGCGGCCTCCGTGGTGCCGGCGCTGCTGATGGTCGCCGGCCTGTGCGTGGTGGTGTTCCTGCTGGTGCGCCGCCAGCCCGGCATCCGGCACATCGGGTTCTCCTGGCGGCGGGTCGCCCAGACCGGCAAGCGCGTGCTGCTTCCCCTGGGGGCGCCCGTGGTCATCCTCGGGGGCATCCTGGGCGGCTTCTTCACGCCCACCGAGGCGGCCGCCGTCGGCGCAGCGTACATGATGGCCCTCGGCTTCGCCTACCGCCGCCTCAAGATCAGCGACCTGCCGAAGATCTTCGTCGAGACCGTGCTGACCACGGCCGCGATCATGCTGATCGTCTCGTCCGCCGTGCTGCTCGGCTACGTGCTGGCCCTGGAGCGGGTACCCCAGGCGCTTTCCGGGCTCGTGCTCGGGTTCACCGACGACGGCACGGTCTTCCTGCTGATCGTGCTGCTCCTCATGCTGGTGCTCGGCACCGTCGGCGACGCGACGCCCATCCTCGTGCTCGTCGTGCCCATCCTCATGCCGATCGCCGCCACCCTCGGGGTGGACCCGCTCGTGCTCGGCGTCGTGATGATTATCTCGCTGATGATCGGCCTGCTCACGCCCCCGGTCGGCACCGTGCTCTTCGTCCTGAGCTCGACCCAGAAGGTGCCGGTCGGCGAGGTCTTCCGGGGCACCCTCCCGTTCATGGTGCCGCTGACGCTGGTCTGCGTCCTGATCATCTTCTTCCCCGGCCTCGCCACCTGGCTGCCGGCCCTGCTCGGCCTCTGAACTTCCTCTGCTCGGTCCGAACCGAAGGGAACCCTCATGTTCGCTCGTCGTACCACCGTGGCCGGCGCGGCCGCGGTCCTGCCCCTCGTCCTCCTGACCGCCTGCGGCGGCACCGGGCCCGACGACGCCGCCGGCGGCGGCCAGGTCGAGCTGACGCTCGCGCACAGCTACACCGAGGACCAGCCGCAGCACCTCTGCGGCGCCCAGGTCATCAAGGAGGAGGCCGAGGCCGCGGACGTCGGCCTCACCGTCGAGGTCTACCCCAACAGCCAGCTCGGCGGGGACGCCGACCGGATCGCGTCGGTGCAGGCCAGCGACGTCGACATCGACATCCAGGGCGCCTCGGCGCTCGCCGCCGTCTACGAGCCGGCCGGCGTGGTCGACGCGGCCTACGTGTTCGACGACGCGGCGCACCTCGACCGGTTCTTCGCCGACGGCTCGGCCGACCAGCTCGAGCAGGACTTCAAAGCGGCGTCCGGCGGCGTGTCCATCCTGGGCGCGTGGTCGGCCGGGGCCCGGCAGTTCACCGCCGACCTGCCCATCCGCGAGCCCGCCGACCTCGACGGCCTGCGGATGCGGTTCCCGGGCTCCGCGCAGCACCTGCTCAACGCCCAGGCTCTCGGCGCCCAGGCGACCGAGGTCGCCTACGAGGAGCTCTACCTCGCCCTCCAGCAGGGGGTCGTGGACGGGCAGGAGAACCCGCTGACCAACATCGACGCCAGCAACCTCGTCGAGGTGCAGGACTACCTGAGCCTGTCGGACCACGGCCAGAACTCCAACCTCATCGTCGCCGCGCCGTCCTACGACGCCGAGCTCGACGACGACCAGCGGGCCGCCCTGGATGCGGCCGTCGCGGCCGCCGTCGAACAGATGCCCGGCTGCGTGGCGGAGGCCGAGCAGGAGCTCCTCGACACCTGGGAGCAGGACGGCGCGATCGAGGTCGTCGACGACGTCGACCGGGAGGCCTTCGCCCAGCAGGCCGACGCCTGGTTCCTGGACAACCTCGAGGGCGACTCGCTCGCGGTCTACGAGGCCATCCGGGGCTCCGCGCAGTGACCCGCGAGTACCGGGTGGCCCTGCTGGGGAACGGCATCCGGGCCTCGCTGTCGCCCGCCCTGCACATGACGGAGGCGCGGCACCTCGGCCTCGGCTACGAGTACCGGACGGTCGACCTCATCGACCGCCCGCACGTGGACCTCGGGGCCGAGCTCCGGCGGCTGGAGGACGCCGGCTACGCCGCGACCAACGTGACCCACCCCTACAAGCAGGCCGTCCTCGACCACGTGACCGACCTCAGCCCGACCGTGCGCCACCTCGGCTCGGCCAACCTCGTGCTGCTCGACGGCGGCCGCCGCACCGCGCACAACACCGACCGCCCCGGGTTCCGCGCCGCGCTCGCCGGCTTCCTCGGCGACGACGGCGCCACCGGCACCGTGCTCCAGGTCGGGGCCGGGGGAGCGGGCCTCGCCACGGTCGCGGCCCTGCTCGACCTCGGGTTCGACACCGTCGTCGTGCACGACGCCGACCCCGCCGCGGAGGCGACCCTGCTCGACCGGTTCTCCGCCGGCCGGCCCCGGCTGCTGCCCGGCGGGGGCGGGCTGGACCACTGGCTGCCCCGCGTCGACGGCGTCGTGCACGCCACCCCGGTCGGCATGGCCGAGCACCCCGGGGTCGCCTTCGACGTCGACCGGCTCGCGCCGTCCGCCTGGGTCGCCGAGGTGGTCTACCGGCCGCTGGAGACCGAACTGCTGCGCCGCGCCCGGGCCCGCGGCCTGGCGACGCTCGACGGCGGCGGGATGGCCGTGGGGCAGGCCGCCGAGAGCCTGCGCCTGATCACCGGTCTCGAACCCGACACCACCCGGATGCACGCCCACTTCCACCGGCTCGTCACCCGACGAACCGGCACCTGAACCACCGGCGGAGGACCGACATGCGCAAGTCGATAGCGACCGTCTGCCTCAGCGGCAGCCTGGAGGACAAGCTCTACGCCTGCGCCGACGCCGGCTTCGACGGCGTCGAGATCTTCGAGCCCGACCTCGTGGTCAACGACCGCAGCCCCGAGGAGATCCGGGCGCTCGCGGACCGGCTGGGCCTGAGCCTGGACCTGTACCAGCCGTTCCGGGACCTCGAGGGCGTGCCTCCTGAACTGTTCGAGGACAACCTGCGCCGGGCCCGGGCGCGCTTCGAGACCATGCGGCGGCTCGGCATCGGCACCGTGCTGGTCTGCAGCAACGTCGCGACCGCGACGACCGGCTCCGACCGGGTGGCGGCCGAGCAGCTGCGCCGGCTGGGCGACCTCGCGGCGTCCTACGGGGTCCGCGTCGCCTACGAGGCGCTCGCCTGGGGACGGTTCGTGGACGACTACCGCCGCTCGTGGGAGATCGCCCGGCTGGCCGACCACGACGCCGTCGGCGTGTGCCTGGACAGCTTCCACATCCTCTCCCGCGGGCACGACCCGGCCGCGATCGAGGAGATTCCCGGGGAGAAGATCTTCTTCGCCCAGCTCGCCGACGCCCCGGCGCTCACCATGGACGTGCTGTCCTGGAGCCGGCACCACCGGCTGTTCCCCGGTGAGGGCGCCTGGGACCTCGGCCGGTTCGTGACCCACCTCGTGCGCGCGGGGTACACGGGGCCGCTGTCGCTGGAGGTGTTCAACGACGTGTTCCGGCAGACCGACACCGGCCGGACCGCCGAGCACGCCCTGCGCTCCCTCGTCTGGCTCGAGGACCGGGCGGCCAGGCTCCTGGCCGACGGCGCGGCTGACGGCGCCGCGGGTACGCCCGCCGTCCTCGACCGGATCGCCGACGTCGACGTGCCGACCGGCTACGACTACGTGGAGGTCAAGGCCGAGGACACCCACGAGGTCGAGGTGATGCTCGACCAGCTCGGGCTGACCTTCCGCGGGCAGCACCGCACCAAGCCGGTGCGGCTGTGGTCGTCCGGCGCCGCGCACGTGGTGCTCAACGAGCAGCAGGCCCGGGACCTGGCGCCGCACGTGGCGGGGATCGGCCTCGGCGTGGCCGACGCGACGGCGGCGAGCGACCGGGCCCGCGCCCTGGCCGTCCGCGCGGTGCCGCGCCGCACCCAGGCCGGGGAGCTCGACCTGGCGGGGTTCGTGGCGCCCAGCGGCCTGGAGGTGTTCCTCAACGACCGGCACACGCGGACGCCGTCGGGCGCCGAGCCGGCCTGGGCCGCGGAGTTCGACCGGGGCCGGCCCGGCCCCGGTGTCGGGGAGATCAGCGGCATCGACCACGTGAACATCTCGCACGGCTGGGACACGCACGACGAGGCGGTGCTCTTCTACACCACGGTGCTGGGGCTGGAGAGCCCGAGCGCCACCGAGGCCGCGGGCCCGCAGGGCCTGGTCCGCAGCCAGGTCATGCGCACGGCGGACGGCGCCGTCCGGATCTCGCTGAACGTCGCGCCCGCCGGCGTCTCCCACCCCCAGCACATCGCGCTGGCCTGCACCGACGTCGTCGCCGTCGCCCGCAGGGCGGGGGAGCGCGGGCTGCCCCGGGTGCCTGTGCCCGCCAACTACTACGACGACCTGCGGGCCCGGTTCGGGCTCGACGACGCGACTCTCGCCCTGCTGCGCGACCACCAGCTCATGTACGACCGCTCCGAGGCCGGCGAGTTCTGGCACTTCTACACGCCCCGCGTGGGCCACCTCTGCTTCGAGGTGGTCCAGCGGGTCGGCGGGTACGACGTCTACGCGGGCGACAACACCCCGGTGCTGCTGGCCGCCCAGGACCGGCTGGACCGGGCTCAGCGCAGCAGGCTCAGCAGGTCCTCCGGCGTCAGCGTCTCCGTGGGCGAGAAGTCGTCGCCGGCCAGGTAGTCCAGCAGGCTGCGCCGGAGCTGGCGCGCGGCCGCGCGGTCGCCGGACGGGTCGAGGTCGAGCGAGCTCACCATGATCCGGCCGCCGCCGACCCTGGCCTCGACCAGCACGCCGAGCCGGCGCGCCTCGAACCAGGTGTCGATCGGCTGGGCGACGGGGCGCAGCCCGGCGGGTAGCCCGTCGAGCAGCATCGCCTTGGCGCCGTGCAGCAGCTCCCACCACTGCCAGTCGGTGGTGCCCGTGGTGGGGAAGTGCCGGAACACCGGGTGCTGCGGGTCGTGCAGTACCCCGAGGGTATGCGGGGCCTGGCCCTTGGTCCAGGCGGTGTTCCAGAAGGCCGGGGTGAACCCGAGCGCGACGTCGTTCCCGATCTGCTCGGCACCGAGCTCCAGCAGCACGGTCGCGCCCGCGGCGGCCCGCTCGGCCGCCTCGCCGACGTCGCTCGTCACCAGCACGGACTGCGGGGTCGCGACCGGCTCGGCGGCCGGGTAGACCCACAGGTCCCAGTCGTTCTCGTACCGGGCGCCGGCGGCGTCGGCCACCGTGATGACCAGGGTGACCTGCGCGGGGCCGGCGGTGAGGCCCGCGGGGAGGCGCACCGGACCGAACCGGGTGCCGTTGCCGACGGGGACCGTCACGCCCTGGGCGACCGAGCCGCTCCCGAGCTCGGCGCCGTCCTGGTCGAGCAGGCTCCAGGTCACGTCCGCATCGATCGGCCCCGCACCGAAGTGCGCCACCTGCACGTCGAGCTCGATCTCCTGGTCCGCCGTCCAGACGCGCCGCGGCAGCCGGGCCAGCGGGACGGTGGGGCCGCAGAACCGCGCGAACTCCTCCGCCGTCGAGTACCCCTTCGACTCCCAGAAAGGGTTGAGCACGCCGACGAGCGCCGTGCCCTGGCCGGGGAAGTCGGTGAGCCCCAGCAGGTGGAAGCCGCCGAAGCCCTCGGTGCGCAGCGCGGCCTCGATGTCCTCCTTGTAGCAGAGCAGCTGCAGCCGGCCGGAGGCGTGCAGGAACGCGGCGGCCTGGTCGGACATGCCGCCCTGCACCAGGAAGTCGGCGAAGATGCCGAAGTTCCTGGGCTGCAGCAGCCCGGTGTACCTCGACACCTCGTCGAGGTCGGGGTAGGCGCACCACTGCCCGATCTCGTGGCTGACGATCGGGCGCGGGCGGGACTCGACCCACTCGCGGTAGTCGGACCGGGTCTCCGGTGGGCGGCCGTTCAGCCGGGACTCCAGCCCCTCGCCCCAGCGGTGCGCCCGCGGGTCCGGGATGTTGTCGAAGTCGTTCTCGACGAGGGCGGGCCAGCCCGCCCCGCTGGTGTACAGCCGCCGCGGGTCGTAGCTCCGCCAGGTCGCCACCCACGACGCGAGGAACTCGGCGTCCCTGCCGCCGGGCTCGTTGCCGTGCGCCATCATGACGAACGACGGGTGGTTGCCGTAGGCGTCCAGGATCTTGCGGGTCTCCTCGTACAGGTAGGCGTCCACCGGGCGCGACTCACCGAGCGCGGCCCCCTGGTTGGCCCAGACCGGGCCCTCGACCTGGAGGTAGAAGCCGGCCTCGTCGGCGGCGACGAAGGCGGCCTCGGGCGGGCACCACGAGTGGAAGCGCAGCAGGTTCAGCCCGTGCGCCGTGCAGACGGCGATGACGTGGCGCCACGCGTCGACGTCGGTCGGCGGGTAGCCGGTCAGCGGGAAGACGCACGACTCGAGCGTGCCGCGGATGAACGTCCGGCGGCCGTTGACCGTCACCTGGGTCCCCTCGACCCCGACCTCGCGCAGGCCGAACACGGTGCGCGCTACGTCGTGTTGCTCGTGCCCGTGCAGGTCGGTGACCAGCTCGACCGTGAGCTCGTACAGGGCCGGCTGGAACTCGTCCCACGTCAGCGCGTCGTCGCCCAGCGGGAGCTCGACGTCCACGTGCGCCCCGCTTGACGTCAGGCCGCGTTCGCCCAGTTCGCGGCTGTACTCGGCCGCGAAGGCGGCGCTCACCGGCCCCGCCTCGTGCTCGCCCGGCACGTTGAACCGCCGGGCGGAGACCCGGACGCTGCCGGCGCCCGCGCCGTCGCTCCCGGCGGCGATGTCCACCTTGACGACGGCGGAGCGGGCGGCGACGTCGGGCACCACACGCACCCGGCTGATGGTCACGGCCGGCGCCGCGATCAGGGACAGCGCGCCGACCACGCCGTTCCAGTTGCCCTGGGTGTGGTCCGAGACGCTGTGCGCGTTCGGTCCGACGTCGACCACGGCCCGGTTGTCCACGCGGAGCGTGACCACGTGCCGGCCGGGGGTGAGGCGGCCGAGGTCGAGGCGGTGGGCGGTGGTGAGGCTTCGCTCGGACCCGACGAGGCGCTCGCCGACCCAGACCGTGGACTCCCAGTGCACCCGCTCCAGGGACAGGATGACGTCCCGCCCGGCCCAGCCCGCCGGGATCTCGACCTCGCGCTGGAACCAGGCCGCGCCGCGGTAGTACACGCGGGGCTGGAGCCAGAACGGCACGGCGATGTCGCCCGGCTCGCGGTACGGCGCGTACCGGTCGTCGGTGAAGTACGACCGGTCCACGATGCTGCCGGTCCAGGGCGTGTCGAGGCCGACCGGGTCGCCGAGCCCCTGGTGCTGGACGGATCCGGGAAGCGCGACGGTCGGCGCGTCCCCGGGCAGGCCGTGCCGGAACCACTGGTCGAGCTCGCCCACGCCCTTCGGGTCGAGGGCGCACCGCCACTCGCCCGCCAGGTCGAGCGACCATTCGGGCGACAGGGCGGCCTCGGGCGTGGTCCCGGTCTCGGGTGCGTGCGGGTCGAGGAGCATGAGCAGGGGGATCCCTTCGGGCGGTGTCCGGCTCGACGGCGAGCCTGGTCCGACCCTAGGTCGGCGACCGGGGCGGCTGAAGGGACGATGCTCTGCACTTCCATGGACGGATCCACGATCCGGCCGCCCGGTCCCGGCGCTCCCTCAGCGGCTCTTGCGGGCGCGGTACTCGCTGGGGCTCATCGAGTGGATCCGCCGGAACCGGCGGGAGAAGTACAGCGGGTCGGGGTAGCCGACCTGGCGGGCGATCGAGGCGACCGTGCGGTCCGTCGTGTCGAGGAGCTCGCGCGCCGACGCCATGCGCAGCCGGGTCTGGTACTCCAGCACGCCGAACCCGGTGGCCCGGCGGAACAGCGCCGCGTAGTGGGACTGGCTCAGGCCCGCCATCCTCGCCAGCTCGGGGACGGTGACCTGGTCCGCGAGGTTGGCCCGCAGGAACTCCAGCGTGTTCTCGATCGGTGCCGCCCGGTCGGGGGTCGTCGTACCCCGGTCGGCCGCGATCAGGGCCAGGGCGTGCCACGCGGCGCCGGCGGCGGCCGCCAGGCTGGAGGCCGTCTCGTCCCGTTCCATCCGGCGCAGCACGGTGTCGGCCAGCGCGATGACCCGGGACGGGTCGCTGAGCTGCACGACCGGCCGCCGCACGGTCACGTCCGTCCCGGCGAACAGCGCGGCCAGGGCCGGGCCCGTCACGTGCATCCACCAGATCGTCCAGGGGTCGGCGGCGTCGGCCTCGTAGCTGTGCGGGGTGCCCGCCGGGATGATCACGGCGCCGCCCGTGCCGACCTGGTGGACGTCGGGGCCCACCACGCACGTGCCCCGGCCGGCCCCGCAGACCATGACGATGTCCTGCGCCGCACCCTGCGGACGGGACCTGCTGTGCTGGGCCGCCCGCGGGTAGAACCCGACGTCGGTCACGAGCAGCTGGGACGTCACCGGCCGGGTGCGTGCGCGGGCCACCAGGGGCTGGGGCAGCACCCGCATCCGCTGCCCCGGGAAGCCGGTCAGCGGCCCGCCCGTGCCGAGTGCCGGCGCACCGCCGCGTCGAGGCCGTCCGCGATCATGGTCAGCGCCTCCTCGAAGTCGGCACCCGCCTCGGGCGGCGCGCTGACGGCGTCCGGGCTCAGCGACGTCCGCGTGTCCAGCAGCCCGAGGGCGTCGGCGCTCAGGCGCTGCTGCTCGTGGAAGGTGAACCCGACGACGTAGTGCATGACGGTCTCCGCGGCGACCAGGGCCAGCGGCTCCGGCACCGCGTCCCGGCGCGTGGCCCGCATCAGCTGCGCCTGGACGGGGGAGTCGACGAGCCCGAGCGCCAGCGAGCTCGACACGAGCTCGGCGCCGTCGCGGTAGGCGAGCAGGCACTCGCGCAGCCGCCCGCCCAGCAGACGGACGACGTCGGACGTGGGCAGCTCCTCGACGTCCACCTGGTCCATGGGTCCGAGGATCCGCGCGCTGACCGCCGCGAGCAGCGACTGCTTGTTCGGGAAGTGCCAGTACAGGGCACTGACCTGCACGTCGAGGGAGGTGGCGATGGCCCGCATGGTCAGGTCGGGCAGACCGAACTCGTCCAGGAGCCGCAGCGCGGTCCTGGACACGTCGTCGCGGCTGTGCCGACGGCCGTTTGCCGGTGCGCTCATCGCGCCACTATATTCCTGAACGCCGTTCAAGTGAACGCTGTTCAAGTGGGAGAGGGACCGATGCGAGACGACTACCGATCGAGCCGGCGCGCGCTGGACGCGACCGACCTGGCCCGGGTGGCCGTGATGGCCGCGACCATCGCCGTGCTCGGCCTGCCCGGCAGCTTCAACGTCTTCGGCGCGGTGCCGATCACGGCGCAGTCGCTCGGCGTCATGCTGGCCGGCGCGATCCTCGGGCCGCGGCTCGGGGCGCTCTCCGTCGTCGTGCTGCTCGCGCTCACCGCCACCGGCCTGCCGCTGCTGGCCGGCGGGCGCGGCGGCCTCGGCGTGTTCGTCGGCCCGTCCGCGGGGTACGCGATCGGCTGGATCGCCGCCGCGTTCGTGATCGGGCTGATCGTGCACGCCACCCCCTACAAGCCGACCGTGTGGCGCACCGCCCTGGGGGTCGTGGTCGGGGGCATCCTCGTGGACTACGCGTTCGGCATCCCCGTGCAGAGCCTCGTGACCCGCCTGCCGCTCGGGGAGACCGCGCTGACCAGCCTCGTCTTCGTGCCCGGCGACCTGGTCAAGGCGGTGCTCGCGACGCTCGTCGTCGTCGGGCTCGTGCGCGCCTACCCCCGGGCGTTCAGGCGCACCTGGCAGCCCCGGAAGCAGCGCGACACCGACGACCAGGTGCAGGCCGGGCGGTGACGCGGCGCATCGTCGTGCTCGACGACACCGCGGACTCCCTGCTCTCCCGCATCGAGGCGGTGCGGTCCGCGGGCGACGTCCCGCTCGTCGCGGACGGCCGCTGGCCCGCCGCGCAGCGCGAAGCGGTCGACGCGCTCGTCCGCACGGCCGAGCCGCCGGCCGGTGCGGCCTGGGCGACGCTGACCTCCGGCAGCAGCGGCACCGCCCGCGTCGTGGTGCGGACCGAGGAGTCCTGGGCGCGGTCGTTCGCCGCCGTGTCCGGGTTCCTGGACGCGGGTGCGGAACAGGTCGTCGCCCTGCCCGCCCCGGCGTCGTCCTCGCTCACGCTGTTCTCGCTGGCGCACGCCCTGGCCGGCGGCCCGCGCCCGGCGCTCCCGGGGGACGACGCCGGGCTGGCCGCGGCCACCGCGTTCCACGGCACGCCGCACGCCCTGCGCACCCTGCTCGAACGCGGGGCGCTGCCGCGCGTGCGCACCGCCCTGGTCGGCGGCTCCCACCTCGACCAGCAGGTCCGCGCGCTCGCCGAGTCCCGGGGCATCCGCGTCGTCGCCTACTACGGCGCGGCCGAGCTCTCCTTCGTGGCCGCCGCCGACGGCACCGGGCTGCGCCCCTTCCCCGGGGTGGAGGTCGACGTGCGCGACGGCCAGGTCTGGGTGCGGTCCCCCTACGTGGCCCTCGGCTACCTCGGCGACACCGGCCCCCTGCGCACGGACGGGCCGTGGGCCACCGTGGGCGACCTCGGCGAGCTACGGGACGGGGTGCTCACCCTGCGCGGCCGCGCGGACGGCGCCATCCTCAGCGCCTCTGCCACCGTGATCCCCGAGGAGGTCGAGGCCCACCTCCGGCGGCTGCCCGGCGTCCGGGACGCCGTCGTCTTCGGCTACCCGGCCGGCGGCGTCGGCGCGCTGGTCGCCGCCGTGGTGGAACCGGCCGCCGGCCGCGCGCCGGTCGGCGCAGGCCTCCTGCGCGAGACGGCGGCGGCCGGCATGAGCCCGTCGCACCGGCCCCGCATCTGGTTCACCGGCGACCTGCCGCGCACCGCCGCCGGAAAACCGGCCCGCGCCGAGGTGGTCCGCCGCGCACTCGCGGGGGAGGTGCGTCGAGTTGTCGGCTGACGCCGTGGTCGTCGCCGCCCGCCGGACGCCGGTCGGCACCCGCGGGCGGGCGCTGGCGAGCCTTGACGTGGAGCGGCTCGCCACGCCGGTCGTCCGTGCCGCGCACGCCGACGCCGAGACCGCGGCCGGCCGACCGCTGGCCGTGGCCGACGTCGTGCTCGGCAACTGCATGGGCCCCGGCGGCAACCCGGCCCGCGTCGCGGCGCTCGCCGCCGGGCTCGGCGTCGAGGTGCCGGGCGTGACCGTGGACCGGCAGTGCGGCAGCGGGCTCGCCGCGGTGCTCGACGCCGCCGCGGCGATCCGCGCGGGCGACGCCCGGGTGCGGATCGCGGGCGGTGTCGAGAGCGCCTCGACGGCTCCGGTCCGCTCCGTCGACGGCGTGCCCTACTCGCGCGCGCCGTTCGCGCCGCACGGCTGGCCCGACCCCGACATGGTCGAGGCCGCGGAGCACCTGGCCGCCGCCGACGGCATCGGCCGCGACCGGCAGGACGCCCACGCCGCGCGCAGCCACCGCCGGGCGGTCGCCGCCCGGGACGCCGGGCGGTTCACGGCGGAGCTCGTCCCGGTGGCGGGGCTGACCGCGGACGACAGTATCGGCGTCGCCGAACGGCTGCTGCCGCGTCTGCCCGCCCTGTTCGACGGCGGCACGCTGACCGCGGGCACCGCCACCCGGATCAGCGACGGGGCGGCCGCCGTCGCGCTCGTGCCGGACGGGCTCCGGGGCGACGCCCCGGGCCTCGTGCTCCGGGGCCACGCGGTGGTCGGCTGCGACCCCGCGCTGCCGGGGATCGGGGCCGCGCCGGCCGTACTGGCGGCGCTCGACCTGGCCGATGCGCGGGCGGATGACGTCGCGGCCTTCGAGATCGTCGAGGCCTTCGCCGCCCAGTCGCTGGCCGTGCTCGACCGCCTGGGCATCGCCGACGACGACCTGCGGGTGTGCGCGGACGGCGGGGCGCTCGCCCTGGGACATCCCTGGGGAGCGAGCGGCGCGGTCAGCGTGGTGCGGCTGTTCGGCCGGCTCGTGCGCGGGGGAGCGCCCGCCGGGACGCTCGGCGTCGCCGCGGCGTCCGTGGGCGGCGGCCTGGGCGTCGCCGCCGTGTTCGAGGTGGTTCGAGAGGTGGTCCGATGAGCGGGGTCGAGCTGGAGAACGTGACCGTGCGCCTCGGCGACACGGACGTGCTGCGCGACGTGACGCTGTCCCTCCGGGCGCGGACCGTCGCCGTGGTCGGGGAGAACGGCTCGGGCAAGTCGACGCTCGCGCGCCTGCTCAGCGGCCTGGCCGTCGCCCGGGAGGGCACCGTCCGCGTGCTCGGCCTGGACCCGGCCCGCCAGGTCGCGGAGCTGCGCCGGCGCGTCGCCGTCGTCTTCAGCAACCCGGACGCGCAGATCGTCATGCCGACCGTGGCCGAGGACGTCGCGTTCTCCCTGCGCACCGAGAAGCTGTCCCGCCAGGAGCGGACCGAGCGGGTGACCGCCGCGCTCGGCCGGTTCGGGCTCGCGGACCTCGCCGACCGGTCGTCGCACGACCTGTCCGGCGGGCAGAAGCAGCTGCTGGCCCTGTGCGGCGCCTTCGTGCGGAACCCCGACCTGGTCGTGGCCGACGAGCCCACCGCCTACCTCGACGCGCCCAACGCCCGCCGGGTCGCCGACCACCTGCTCGAGGACGCCGCGCACCGGATGGTCCTGGTGACGCACGACCTGGCGCTCGCGCGCCGCTGCGACGTCGCCGTGCTGGTCCAGGACGGAGCGGTGACAAGGGTCGGGGCGCCCGACGACGTGCTGGCCGCGTACGAGGCGAGCATCCGGTGGTGACCCTCTACCGGCCCGGGGACGGGCCCTGGTACCGCCTGCCGACCGGGTGGAAGACGGCGCTGCTCCTCGTGGTCGTGCTCGCCGTCTGCCTGCTGCCGCCCACCTGGTGGGCCGCCGGGGTGATGGCCGCCGTCTGCGTGGCCTGCTACGCGGTGCCGGGCATCGGGCTGCGGGAGCTCGGCCGCCAGGCCTGGGCCGCCCGCTGGATCGTCGTGGTGACGCTCGCGGGCCAGCTGATCTTCCTGGACCCGGAGCACGCCGTCGCCAACGCCGCCCGGGTGACCACGGCGATCACGCTGGCCGGGCTGCTCACGCTGACCACCCCGGCGACCGAGCTGCTGGACACGGTCGAGCGGGCGATGCAGCCCCTGGCGCGCCTGGGCCTCGACCCCCAGCGGGCGGCGCTGACCCTCTCCGTGACGCTGAGCACCCTGCCCGTGCTCGCCCGCCTCGCGCGCGACGTGCGCGAGGCGCAGCTCGCCCGCGGCGGCGGCCGGAGCCTGCGGCACTTCGCCATGCCGTACCTCGTCATGGTGCTCAAGCACGCCGACGAGCTGGGCGACGCGCTCGCGGTGCGCGGGGTGCGGTAGGCCGGTCGCCTCCCGGCTCAGAGGTGCAGCGTGCCCTCCGCGGTCACCACGCCGCTGCCGGTGATCGTGACCAGGGGTCCGTCGACGCGCAGCTCGATCCGGCTGGGCCGGCCCAGCGCGCGGCCCTGCTCGACGACGACGCGCGCCGGGTCGGCCACGAGCCCGTCGCGGGTCAGCACGGCGGCGAGCGGTCCGGCCGCCGTGCCCGTGGCCGGGTCCTCGGCGATGCCGACGGTCGGGTTGAAGAACCGGGCGTAGGCGCTCAGGCCCGGCGCGGCGTCGGTGGTGTACACGTAGCAGCCCTCGGCCCCGGCGTCCGCCAGCAGGGCGCGCAGGCCGGCCGTGTCGGGCTGCGCGGCGTCGACCGCCGCGACGTCGCGCACCGGCACCAGCAGGTGCTCCGCGCCGGTGGAGGCGACCTCGGCGACCCGGTCGGCGTCGAGGTCCTCGGGGCGCAGACCCAGCACGGCGGCCAGTGCCGCGCGGTCCTCGACCCGGCCCAGGAACCGCGGGGCCGACTGCGCCATCGAGACCTCGACGCCGGAGGCCGACCGCGTCACCCGCACGTCCAGCAGGTCGGCGCCGATCTGCTGGACGAACCGGTCCCGGTCCTGGTCCAGCCGCCCGGCCAGGGCCAGCCAGATCCAGGCGCCCATCGCGTTGTGGCCCGCGCCGAAGACCTCTACCCCGGCGGGCGTGAAGGACCGCAGCCGGTGGTCGGCACCGGGGCGGTCGGGGCGCACCAGGAACGTCGTCTCGGACTGGTTGAACTCGCGGGCGACCGCCTGCATCGTCCCCTCCGGCAGCGGGTCGGCGTCGGGCACGAGGGCGAGCGGGTTGCCGGTCAGCGGCGTGGCCGCGAACACGTCCACCCAGTAGAACGGAACGTCCACGGAGGGCTCCTTGGTCGGCGTCGGCGATCGGTGGCCCCATGCTAGGGGCGCGCGGCGTCCCGCCGGTGGGCCACGATCACCGGGTGGTGCGACCGGCGCAGTACGGCGTCCGCGACGGAGTACCGCAGGCGCCCGACGGTCTGCGAGTGCGGGCGGCCGCCGAGCACCACCAGGTCGTCCGGCCCGAGCTCGTCCAGGAGCGCGTCGACCACGTTGCCGCTGGTGAAGGTGACCGACCGGGCCACCCCGGGGAACCGTTCGGACCACTGCGCCACCTGCCGCTGCACGCCCTCCTGCTCCGCCGCGCGGTGCCCGGTGTCCGGCCCGCCGAAGTCGAGGTCCGCCGCGGCGGCGGGCTCCATCACGTGCACCGCCGCCAGCGGGCAGGACCGGCGCCGCGCCTCCGCGAACCCCAGGTCGAGCTGGGGGCCGCCGTCGCCGTTGCTCACGGCGACCACCACGCGGCCCGGCTCGCCGGCGGGCGCACCGGCCGGGACGACGGCCACGGGGCCGGGCGCCGACGCGGCGAGCGTGCCCGACACGGAGCCGAGCACGGCCCGGTCCAGCGCGCCCAGCCCGCGCCGGCCGACCACCACCAGGTCGGCGGCCGCGGACCGCTGCGCGAGCACGTGCGCCGGGTCGCCGTGCACGACCTGCCCGTCGACCAGGTGCCCGCCGGGGTGGGCGCCGTCCAGCCGGGTCACGGCGCGCTCGACGGCGGCGTGCGCCTCCGCGCGCAGGTCCTCGACGTCGACGCCCATGGTGGCGGTCCTGGCCGAGGGCGGGGTGACGTAGGCGCTCACCACGGTCAGGGGTGCCCCGTGGCGGTCCGCGGTCAGCGCCGCCCAGTCGACGGCGGCCATGCTCTGCGGGGAGCCGTCGACGCCGACGACGATGCCGCGCTGCCAGGGGTTGCCCATGATCGTCTCCTCGCTCCGGCACCCGCCCGGGGTGACACCTCCAGCCGATCACGTGCGGTACGCCGGGCATCAGTGCTGGAGGGCCCGGTGGGCGGGGCCAAGGTCCCGCCCGGGACGGGCCGAAGGTCCCCCGACGGCGTTACCGTGGAAGACGCAGGGGGTGTGAACGGCGGGAGGCTGCCGTGGCGGAGCATGCTCATGAGCGGACCGAGCTGTTGCTCGACGCGCTGGCGAACCTCGGGCGCGGTCTGGAGCTCGAGACGGCTTTGAACCAGATCAGCGCGATCGCCGCCCGCCTCGTCGGCGCCCGGTACGTGGCGCTGGGCGTGCTGGGGGACGACGGGCGCATCGCCCGGTTCCTGACCGTCGGGCTGTCCCCGGAGCAGGTGCGGGCGATCGGCCCCTACCCGACCGGGCACGGGATCCTGGGCGAGCTGATCCGGCACCCGGTCCCGCTGCGGCTGCACGACCTCGGCGAGCACCCGGCGTCCGTGGGCTTCCCCGCCAACCACCCGCCCATGCGGTCCTTCCTGGGGGCGCCACTGCGCGTGCACGGCGGCGCGTTCGGCAACCTCTACCTCACGGAGAAGGACGGCGGGGGCGACTTCACCGAGGACGACCAGCGGCTGCTGGAGGCGCTGGCGGCCGGCGCGAGCGTCGCGATCGAGAACGCCAACCTGTACGAGGAGGCGCGCCTGCGGGAGCAGTCCGCCCGGGCGAACGACGAGATCTCCCGCCGCGTGCTCACCGGCTGCTCCCCGGAGGAGGTGTTCGCGCTCGCGGCCGACAACGCCCTGCGGGTCGCGGGCGCGGACACGGCGATCATCGCGCTGCCCGAGGACGGGTACCAGCACCTCGTCGTGCGGGCCGCCGCGGGTACCGAGGCGACGCGCCTGGTCGGCGTCATGCTCCCGCCGGGCGGCACCTTCTCCAGCATCGTCCTGAACTCGGGCGAGCCGATCGTCTCGCCCGACGCCGTGGCCGACGAGCGCACCCAGCTCTCCTTCGACCTGCGGCACGAGATCGGCCCCCTCGCGGTGCTGCCGCTGGGCGGCCCGGGCGGTACCCGCGGCGTGCTGGCCGTCGGGCGGTTCGAGGGCCGGGTGCCGTTCGCCCCGGTGGTCGTCGAGGCGCTGCAGGGCTTCGCCGCCCAGGTGGCCGTGGCGCTGGAGCTCGCGGAGCACCGCGTGGACGCCGCGCGGTTCGCCGTGCTCCGCGACCGGGAGCGCATCGCCCGCGACCTGCACGACCTCGCCGTGCAGCGGCTCTACGCGACGGGCCTGGGGTTGCTCTCCCTGCGGCGCGACCTCGACGGCGACCACGCGCACCGGGTCGGCCGGGCGGTCGACGAGATCGACGAGACGATCGCGCTGATCCGGACCACCGTGCACCGGCTGCAGCCGGGGCCGGCACGCACGCGGCAGGAGGACCTGCGGACCCGGGTCATCACCGAGGTCGACGTCGCCACCGGCCCGCTCGGCTACTCCCCGCAGCTCCGCTTCGACGGGCCGGTCGACTCGGCGGTCCCGTCCGACGTCGCCGAGCACCTGGTCGCCGTCCTGCGCGAGGGGCTGTCGAACGTCGCGCGGCACGCCCACGCACGCTCGGTCGCGGTCCGGCTGGCGGTGTCGGACGACGTGGTCCTGACCGTGGTGGACGACGGCGTCGGCATCCCCGGCGACGTGCCGCAGAGCGGCCTGCGCAACCTGGCCCGGCGGGCGGCCGAGCTGGGCGGTGCGCTCGGCGTCGGCCCCGGTGACGCGGGCGGCACCCGGCTGGAGTGGCGCGTACCCCTGGAGAACACGTGACGCGCCGGCCGGACGACGGCGGGGGAGGCGCGGTGGACCCCGGGATCCTGTCGTACGAGGGGTTCGACCCCGCCGCCGAGGGGCTCCGCGAGGCGCTGTGCACCCTCGGCAACGGCTACGTCGCCACAAGGGGCGCGGCCCCGGAGTCACCCGCGGACGGCGTGCACTACCCGGGCACCTACCTGGCGGGCTGCTACGACCGCCTGAAGTCCGTGGTCTCGGGGCACGCGGTGGAGAACGAGGACCTGGTCAACGCCCCGAACTGGCTGCCGCTCACCTTCCGCACGCCCGGCCAGCTCTGGCTCACGCTCGACGGCGGCGAGGTCCTGGAGCACCGGCAGGAGCTGGACACGCGCCGCGGCCTCCTGACCCGGCGCACCCGGTTCCGGGACCCGGCCGGCCGGGTGCTGGCCGTGACACAGCGGCGGATCGTGTCGATGCACGACCCGCACGTGGCCGCGCTGGAGACCACGTTCCTCGCGGAGAACTGGTCGGGGTCCATCGAGGTCCGCTCGAGCCTCGACGGCCGGGTGATCAACGCCGGGGTGGCGCGGTACACGGCGCTCGACGGACGGCACCTGGTGCCGGTCGCGGAGGGCTACGACCAGGCCGAGGACGTCTCCTGGCTGCAGGTGCGCACCGCGGCGTCGCAGGTCCGGATCGCGCAGGCGGCCAGGCTGGTGGTCACCGACCCGGCCACGCCGGTGACCAGCCGCGCCGAGCGGGCTACCGGGCGGGCGTCGGTGCGGATGTGGCCCGACCTGGTGCAGGGCGTGCCCGTCACGATCGAGAAGCGCGTCGCGATCTACACCTCGCGGGACCTCGCGATCTCCGAGTCGCTGGAAGCCGCCCGCGAGCACGCGGCCCACCTGCCGCCCTTCGCGGACCTGCTCGCCGACCACGTCCTGGCCTGGGAGCGGCTGTGGCGCGCGAGCGGGGTCGGCGTGACCGGACAGCCACGGCAGGCGCTGGAACTGAACACGTTCCACCTGCTGCAGACCCTGTCCGAGCACACCGCGCACCTCGACGTCGGCATGCCGGCCCGCGGCCTGCACGGGGAGGCGTACCGCGGGCACGTGTTCTGGGACGAGCTGTTCGTCTTCCCGTTCCTGCTCCTGCGCTTCCCGCGCGTCGCGCGGTCGCTGCTCATGTACCGGTGGCGCCGCCTGCCCCGGGCGCGGCAGGCGGCCGCGGACGCGGGCTACCGGGGCGCGATGTACCCGTGGCAGAGCGGCAGCGACGGCCGGGACGAGACCCAGCGGACGCACCTCAACCCGGAGTCGGGCCGGTGGCTGGAGGACCGCTCGTACCTGCAGCGGCACGTGGGCATCGCCGTGGCGCACGACGTCTGGCAGTACTACCAGGCCACCGGGGACGTCGCCTTCCTGTACGGCTACGGCGTCGAGATGCTCGTCGAGATCGCCCGGTTCTGGTGCAGCCTGGCGACGTACGATGCCGCCACCGACCGGTACGACATCCGGGGTGTCGTGGGGCCGGACGAGTACCACGACGCCTACCCGGGCGCCGACCGGCCGGGGATCGACAACAACGCCTACACCAACGTCATGGTCACCCGGGTGCTGCGGTACGCCCTGGACGCGCTGGCGCTGCTGCCCGGGCCCGAGCGGGCCGCCCTGGCCCGCCGGCTCCACCTCGGGGACGACGAGACGGACCTCTTCGAGCGGGTCTCCCGGCGCATGCGCGTGGTGTTCCACGGCGACGGCGTGATCAGCCAGTTCGAGGGGTACGACCAGCTCGCCGAGCTGGACTGGGCGGGCTATCGCGCCCGGTACGGGGCGATCCGCCGGCTCGACCGGATCCTGGAGGCCGAGGGCGACTCGGTCAACCGCTACCGGGCCTCCAAGCAGGCCGACGTGCTCATGCTGGTGTTCCTCCTCGGCGAGCGGGGCGTCATCGACGCGCTGGACGCGCTCGGCTACCGGTTCGACCACGCGGCGCTGGACCGGACCGTGGACCACTACCTGGCGCGGACCAGCCACGGGTCGACCCTCAGCGCCGTCGTCCACGCCTGGGTGCTGGCCCGGCGCGACCCGAGCGCGTCCTGGCGGTTCTTCCGCGAGGCGCTCGACAGCGACATCGCCGACGTCCAGGGCGGGACCACCGCCGAGGGGGTGCACCTGGGCGCGATGGCCGGGGCCGTCGACCTGGTCCAGCGCTGCTACCCGGGCCTGGAGCTCACCGGCGACGTGCTGCGGCTCGACCCGCGCCTGCCCGACACGATCGCCGAGCTGCGGTTCCGCCTGCGCTACCGCAACCACTGGGGCATCGAGGTGCGGTGCGGCGACGACCAGGTCGGCATCAGCCTGCCCCGGTCGCCGCAGCCGCCGATCACCGTCGCGGTCGACGGCGAGCAGCGAGTTCTGGGGCCGGGAGAACGGTGGGAGACGCGGCCGGCAGGACGACGGTGAGGTAGTCCTGGTCGCCGGGACCGCACAGCGGCAGGACCGGATCGGCCGGGCCCGGTGCGTCGTGGCAGGCGACCGCGGCCTGCTGCTTGGCGCGGTCGCACGCGACGGCGAGCACGCCGTCGGGCGGGTCGGGCGTGTCCCAGGTGCGGCGCACCCAGCCGTAGAGCGGGCAGCCCAGCCGGGCCGCGACGCGGCGGGCGGCCCGCATGGCCCGCACGTGGTCGGGATGGCTGCCCGGGGCGCTGGCGTCGATGGTCAGCACCGCGTCGACCGGCCCGGCGACCGACCGCAGCTCCGCGGCGAGCACCTCCGGCGGGTTCCACTGCAGCTGCGCCGCGCGGTGCTCCAGCAGCGTCGCCTCCCGGGCGCCCAGCAGGCTCGCCGCCCGCATGAGCTCTGCCGCGAGCACCTTGCGGCGACAGGCGTCGAGGTCGGGACCGGGGTCGTGCGTCAGGCAGACGATCTGCACGGCCGTGCCGGTGTCCGCGAACGCACCGATGACGCCGCCCAGCGCGAGCGTGGCGTCGAACGGGTGCGCGCACACCACCAGCAGCCGGCGGGTCAGGGGCAGGGGCGGGGGACGCCGCACCTGGTCGGAGTCGACGGCGACGGTTTCTCGCATGACAGCTCCTCCGGGGACGGTCCTTGGTCCCGCCTCCCCAGCGTCTCGCGGGTCGCCGATGTCCGACCAGGGACCAACGGCCCGCCCTGCCCGGGACCGAAGCCCGGATCAGCCCACCGGGTACACGATGCGCGTCTGCCACCCGTTCGGGTCGGCCAGGCTGTCCGGCCCCACGACGTACTCCTCCCAGACCGTCGCCGGCGGCGTCATCCCGTTCTCCTCGAACCACACCGTCAGCTCCGCGTGGGACTCGCGCAGCCGGTCGTACGGCCCCACGTGGACCGCCTCCACCGTCGCGCCGCCCGGGAGCATCGCGGCGACCACCTGGTCGGACGGCGCCGCCCCCGCCGGCACCGGGTACCCCGCGGTCACCTCGAACCGCTCCGCCCGCATCCCCTCGTAGAGCGCCACGCCCGGCCCCGACGGCTCCATGCCCCGCTCGTACAGCGCCGCGGCCGCCGCCGCCATCGCGCGGGGGAAGAAGTCCCGCAGGTCCTCCATCCGCACGCTCTCGTGCAGGCCCACGATCTCCTGCGCCTCTCGTTCGCCTCGGACGATCTCCATCTGGTCCGCCTCCTCGTCGCTGCGGCAGCACGTCTGTCGGACACCCCCAGCATCGACCCGGCGGCGCCGCGGGCGCACCTCGGGGCCGGTGCCCGGCCAGCGCTCGCGGGCGCTCGCGGCGGGGGTCACGATGATCCGGGAGGTGGACCACATGGCCGCTGACGCCGGGGCGCCGCGCCGCCCGTGGGTGCGTGCCGCCGCGGTGCTCGCGCCGCTGCTGGCCTGCGCGATCCTGTCCGCCTTCCGGGACGACATCACCACGGTGACCTCGACGCTGATCCTCGTCGTGCTCGTGGTCGCCGCGGCGGCCACGGGCGACCGGCCGGCCGGGCTGCTCGCCGCGCTGTCGGCGGGGGCCGGGTTCGACCTGTTCCTGACCGAGCCGTACCTGCGCTTCGTCATCACGGACGCCGAGGACGTCGAGGCGACGGTGCTGCTCGTCGTGATCAGCCTGGCGGTCACCGAGGTGGCCCTGTGGGGCTACCGCCAGCAGCAGCGCGCCGCCCGGCGCGCGGGCTACCTCGACGGCATGCTGGACGCCGCCCGCGCGGCGATCGAGGGCGACCTGCCGACGGGGGCCGTGCACGACGTCGTCGCCCGGCACATCACCGACGTGCTCGGCGCCGAGGACTGCCGCTGGGTCCCGGGACCGGTGACCGACGTCCGCATCGCGATCCTCGACCACAACGGCGTGCTGATCAGGAACGGCCGCGAGGTCGACGTCGAGCGGTCGGGTCTGCCGGTCGACGAGTACGTCGCGATCCCGGTGCACCGGGGTAGCGACGTCGTCGGCCACTTCCTGGTGACCGCCGTCTCGCACCCGCACTACCCGACGCACGAGCAGCTCCGGGTCGCGGTGCTCCTGGCCCGGCAGGTGGCCTCGCTGGACGCGGGCGGCCGGGCGTGACCCGGCGCCTCAGTCCGGCTCGATGTATCCCGTGATCTCCCGGCCGCGCCCGGTGTGGGTCGCCCGGGGCGCCAGGTCCTCGTTCTCGTCCCAGTCGAGCGGGATCTCCGTCACGTCCGCGCGGTCGAACCCGAGCTCGGTGCCGTTCTCCAGGGCGCTGTACTGCGACCGGTACGGATCGTCGACGACGCCCGTCAGCCGGTCGCCGTCCTGCGCGGTGACACGCACGTAGGGCGTGTCCGACCAGCCGGTGTCGGGGCTCCCGTTCTCGGAGACCTGCACGCGGACGATGTTGCCCACCGCGACGTGCTGCCGGATCTCGGGGTGCAGCTGCCCGCCCGACCAGTCGTAGACGTCCTCGGGCCGCGGCCGGAACACCTGGTAGCCACCGTTCATGTGCGCAGGGTATCGGCCGCCGGACGGCCGAGCGCACCGGCCACGGCCTGGCGCAGGCTGGTCGGCGGGCGGCCCAGCACGTGCCGCAGGTCGTCGGTCTGGCGCTCCAGGGCCCCGGCGCGCGCCAGCCCCATCAGGAAGCCCATCGGCCCGGACACGTCCGCCTCGACGGCGGCGACCGGCTCGCCCGTGACCCGGGCGAGCGCCTCGGCGAGCTGCGCGTAGGTCCACAGCGGACCGGTCAGGTCGTAGGCCCGGCCCGCGTGGGCGTCGTCGGTCAGGACGGCGGCCGCGGCGGCGGCCAGGTCCGCCCGGGTGGCGGTGTTGAGCCCGCGGCCGCCGGTCGCTGCGGTGAGCGTCCCGGACCGGACGGCGGCCTCCAGCCCGGGGTTGATGAAGGCGTCGGAGTAGAACGGGTGCCGCAGGATCGTGTGCCCGACACCGCTGTCCCGGAGCGCGAGCTCGGTGGCGTGGTGCGCGGCGTTCATCGGGTCGCCGGCGCGGCCGGCGCCCAGGAAGCTGGTGTAGGCGACGCGGCCGACCCCCTCGGCGACGGCGGCGTCGATCGCGGCCCGGTGCTGCCGGGTGCGCAGGCCGGTGTCCAGCTCGGGGGAGGAGATCAGCAGGAGCCGGTCCGCGCCGGCGAAGGCGTCGCGCAGGCTGGCGGGGTCGTCGTAGTCCCCGCGCCGGACCTCGACGCCGAGGTTCGCGAGGTCGGCGGCCCGCTCGGGATCGCGGACGGCGGCCACGACCTGGCCGGCGGGAACACGGGTGCGGAGCTCGGCGACGACGAGCCGGCCGAGGGCGCCGGAAGCGGCGGAGACGACGATCAAGGGTGCTCCAGGGAGGGGCCGGGTACGGGCCGGGTCCGGTCGGACGGCCTGCGATGACGACGTCAGGCAACACCCGGGCGGGCCGCCGGGGCCAGGGATTTTCGTCGCCGTCGGACCGCTCCGGGGTGGTCGCCTTTGAGGCCTAAGTTTCTTCGCTTTGGGTCGCCCCAAAGCGAAGAAACTTAGGCCTCAAAGGGGAGCGTGGCGGGCCGGGTCCGTCAGAGGCCGGCCGCCAGGGTCCGCAGGACGTCGGCGGCGGAACCCGGCGCCGCGTTCCGGTAGCCCGTGCCCGCCCAGAGGTGCAGCCGCTCGGCGTCACCCTCCGCCGCGGCACGACGACGCAGGTCGCGCGTCAGGTGGTGGATCGCGGGGTAGCCGACGGGGGCGGCGGCGTCGTGCCGGTCGACGAACCCGTTGCGCACGGCGCGCGCCGGCCGCCCGGTGAACGACCGGGTGACCACCGTGTCGCGGTCCGACGCCGCCAGCGCGGCCTGGTAGGTGGCGGACGCGCCGGACTCGTCGGTCCGCAGCAGCAGCGTGCCGACCGCGACGGCCTGCGCCCCGGCCGCGAGCAGCTCCCGCACGGCCTCGGGCCCGTCGACGCCTCCCGCCGCCACGATCGGCAGGTCGACGGCGGCCGCGACGGCGCGCACCACCGCCGACGTCGGCCCGTCGGCGATGCGGCGGACCGGGTCCCACGTGGCGCTGTGCCCGCCGGCCGCGGGACCCTGCACCACGAGCCCGTCCACGCCGCCGGCGCGGGCCGCCGTGGCCTCGTCCACGGTCGTCACCGAGGCGAGCACCACGCTGCCCACGCGCCGCAGCGCCCGGACGTCGGCGGCCGACGGCAGGCCGAACGTGAACGACACGACCGGCACCGGGTTCTCGACCAGGAGCCGGAGCTTGTCGGCCCACCCGTCGTCGTCCTCGACCGGCTCGGCCGCCAGGTCGACGCCCAGCGCGGCCGCCTCCGGGGCCAGGCGCCGGGCGTAGGCGGCGAACGCGGCCTGGTCCAGGTCGGGCGAGCCGGGCACGAAGAGGTTGACCCCGAACGGGCCGCCCCATTCCCGGGCGGCCGCGATGTCCGACGCCAGGCGGTCGGGCGCGAGGTACCCGCCGGGGAGGAACGCGAACGCCCCGGCCCGGGTCGCGGCGGCCGCGAGCCCGGCCGTCGTCGGGCCGCCGGCCATCGGTGCCGCCGCGATCGGCAGCTCGCTGCCCAGGAGGGTGGGGGTCGTCACGACAATGCTCCGTTCGGGCGGGTGGCGGCCGGCCAGGCGGCCAGCGCCCGGTTGCGCAGCCGGAGACGGGAACCGGCCGTGGCGACGTCGACCACCACGGCCGCGAGGGCGGCCGCCAGCACGACCGCGAGCAGCACGGCCGCCGTCGTGCCCGGCTCGGGGCCCAGGTCGAGGAACGGCCGGAGGGTCGCGGTCACCGCCACCACGAAGCTGCCGACGGCGCCCACGGCCGCCGTGGCGCGCCGCACCGGGGTGTCGAAGGTCAGCAGCAGGCCGGCCAGCTCGGGCTGCGGCCGCTGCCCGTCGAGCAGCGGCTGGTCCAGGCGCTCGACGAGCGCGCGCCGGGCGAGCACGTAGCGCAGGTCGGTCGCGACCCGGCGCAGCACGGTCAGCGCCAGGGCGAGCACCACGAGCACGGTGACGGCGACCGAGGCCGGCGACCCGACCAGCGCGTCGACGTCGGCGGCGGACCCGGACCCGCCGGGGAGCAGCACGAACCGGCCGCCGATCGCGACGCCTCGCCCCGACAGCGCGCCCCAGGCGGCCACGACGATCCAGGAGAGCTGCAGGAGCACGACCGTCACGACGCCCACGACCGACGCGAAGCGCTCGGCCCAGCCGAAGGCGGCGGTCAGCGCGACCGGTTCGACGCCGGGGTCGGCGCCGAACGACACGGGCGCGTGCCGCGTCGCCAGGTGGACGGCGGCGAGCCGCGCCCGCCACCACCGCACCAGCAGCATGACCGCCACGCTGCCGCCGATGAGCCCGATCGCGAGCGCGGTGGCGCCGCCCAGCCCGTCGACGTCCGGGTCGCTGATCCACTCCACCAGGCAGAACACGGCGAGGAACGCCCCGACCACGAGCACCGGGACCGCCAGGAACAGCCAGCGCACGAACGGCCGCCCGTTCACCGTCTCGCCCGAGGCCAGCGTCCCCTGGTACTCGGGCACGGGCAGCGCGCGCCCGTCGGCCCCGGTCTCCGACGCGTCGCGGACGGCGCGCGCGTGCGCGAAGGTCCGCGCCGTCGAGAGGGCCAGCACCACGACGACGGCGCCGAGCAGCGCCGCCAGGTCGAGCGTGAACCCGCGCGTGAGGGCGGCGTCGAGCGGGGCCGGGGCGGTCACCGCCCCGCTCTCGGCCAGCAGGCCCACGACGACGTGCGCGAGCGTGGCCAGGAGCAGGCCGGCCGCGCCCCCGAGGGCCAGGGCGTGCAGCGCGTCGGCGAGCCGCCCGAAGGGGCCCGGCGATACCTCTGCGAAGTGCCCGGTCGGGGTCGTCTCGGCGGCCGGGAGCGGGCGCGGCTGGAGCGGCATGGGCAGACTCTATCCACCGGGTGAACCCGTCCCGGACCACCCCCGCCGGCCGTCCCGCGCCGCTACGTTGGTGGCGCTGGACCACTCGAGCAGGAGGCACGATGCGGGCCGTCATCCAGGACCGGTACGGGAGCGCGGACGTGGTGGTGGTCGGCGAGCTGCCCGACCCGATCCCGGCGGACGACGAGGTGCTGGTCGCGGTCCGTGCCACCTCCCTGAACGGGTCGGACCGCGAGAACCTCGTGGGCAGGCCGTTCTACGCGCGGGTGGGCGGCCTGCGGCGTCCGCGGCACCCCGTCCCGGGGTCGGACGTCGCGGGGACGGTCGTGGCGGTGGGCCGGTCCGTGACCGAGTACGCCCCGGGCGACGAGGTGTTCGGGGAGCTGGCCGGCTACCGCGGCGGGCTCGCCCGGTACGTCGCGACGTCGCCGCGGCTGCTGGCCCGCAAGCCGGAGCACCTGTCGTTCGTGCGGGCGGCGGCGGTGCCGCAGGCCGGGTGCATCGCGCTGCGGGCCACCCGCGGGCTGGGGCCGGGCGACAAGCTGCTGGTCAACGGCGCGGGCGGTGCGGGCGGGGCGCTCGTGATCGGCCTCGCGCGGCACCTGGGCGCCCACGTGACCGCCGTGGACCGGGCCGACAAGGCCGGTCACCTGCTCCGGGTGGGCGCCGACGACACCGTCGCGTTCGAGCACTGCGACTGGGCCGACCAGCGCGACCGGTACGACCGCGTGGTGGACCTGGTGGCCCACCGGTCCCCGTTCCGGGTGCACCAGGCGCTGCGGGCCGGCGGGTCCTACCTGATGGTCGGCGGCCGCACCCGCGTGCTGCTCGCGACGCTGGTGGCCGGGCCGTTCCTGCGGGCGCTGACCGGCAAGCGCGTCGGCGTGCTGTTCGTGCCCCAGTCGCGCGCGGACCTGGAGGAGGTCGCGGACCTGGTGACCGAGGGCGTCGTCGTCCCCGCGATCGACGAGGTGCTGCCGCTGGAGGAGGCGCCGGCGGCGTTCGCGCGGCTCGAGGCGGGGGACAACCTCGGGAAGATCGTGGTCGAGGTGTCCTGACCGCCCGGCGCCCGGCTAGGCCAGGTCGGCGTGCGAGAGGTCCTCGATCCCGGACGGGGCCGTGCCCTCGAAGAGCACGCCGATCCCGTACGGGTCGGCCAGCCGGAGGCGGGACTCCGCGAACCGCAGCAGCCAGGTGCCGTCGGCCCAGACCACCGCAGCGGGCTCCGCGGCCGGCGGCTCGGCGGCGTCCAGCGTCGCGAGCTCGTCGGCCGACAGGCCGTGCTCCGGCTCCCGCAGCCGCTCGCGCAGGTACGCGAGCGCGAGGTCGGCGAGCTCGTCGAACCGCCTCAGCACGGTGGCGGTCAGGTCGAGGGTCGCCCGGTCCGGCGCGTCGGCGGGCTCCGTCAGCACGCTCACGGGCCGGTGGTCGCCGTCCGCCGACCAGCAGGCGATGCTCTCGGGGGACTCGATGCGGGTGAACGCCGTGCCCGCGATCTCCAGACGGTCGGGGATCTCCGGAAGGTCGGCCACCGCGGCAGTCAAGCACAGCCCGGGCCGGGACTCACACAGGCTGGTCGTGCTGGTTCTCCCGCCGGTACGCGGCCGGCGGCATGCCGCACGCGTCGCCGAACGCGGTGTAGAACCGGCTCACGGAGCTGAAACCCGACTCGGCCGCGACGTCGGCCACCGGCAGACCGGTCGTGACCAGCAGACGCCGCGCCTCGGCCAGCCGGCACCGGGTCAGGTAGTCGACCATGGTGGTGCGCACGACCTTGCGGAACTGGGCCATGGCGTAGTTGGGGTGCAGCCGCACGGTCCGCGCCACGTCGGCGACGGTCAGCGGCTCGCGGAAGTTCTCGGCGATGTGCCGCACCATCGCCAGCACCTGGCGCAGGGCCGGGTCGCCGGCTGTGAACTGCCGCACCGGCTGCCCCGGCGTGGCCAGCCCGAGGCGGCGCACCCGGGCCTCGATCTCCAGCATCGCGACGCGGCGCAGCTCCGGCTGCTCACCCGACAGGTCGGCGGCCCACTGCGTGAAGTTCGCGTCGTCGGTCGTCAGCGCCGCCTCGGGCGGGGAGATCAGCGGCATGCCGGACAGCAGCCGGCCGACCAGGGCGGTGGGCAGCCCCCAGCCGAGGAAGGTCGAGAACGGCACGTGCACCCAGTGCGCCCGGGTCGCCGTGCTGGCGATGAGCTGGTGCGGCACCGCCGCCCAGAACGCGGCGACGGACCCGGGGCCGATCTCGACCGGCGCGCCGCCGAACAGGTAGAGCATCGTGCCGCCCTCGGTGACGAGGTTGATCTCCAGGTCGTCGTGCTGGTGGGCGGTGCCCATCAGGCTCGGGCGGCCGGACCAGCTCACGAGGGCGGGCGGTTGGATCTCGATCTGCGACGTCATCTGCGACCCCCGGCATCTGATGATCCGGGAAGAACCGGCTCTGATCCATGAAGAGTTCGCTGATCGTAGGTACGTAGGGTCGGGGCCGTCAACGCCGCATCGCCGCGGCCCTACGGCAAGGAGCATTGCGTGTTCACACTTGGCATCGTCGGAGCCGGGCAGTTCGCCGGGCAGTTCGTCAAGCTCTGGAACCTGCACCCCGGCGTCGGGGACATCTACGTCACCGACCTGCTGCCCGAGCGTGCCGAGAAGCTCGTCGGCGAGTACGACCTCGCCGGGACCGTCCCGTCCTTCGAGGCCCTGCTCGCCTCCGACGTCGACGCGATCGCGATCTTCACGCAGCGCTGGACGCACGGGCCGCTGGTGGTCCAGGCGCTGCGCGCCGGCAAGCACGTCTACTCCTCGGTGCCGATGGCGATCTCCGAGGAGGAGATCGAGGCGATCGTCGAGGCGGTCCGCGAGACCGGCCTGACCTACATGATGGGCGAGACGAGCTACTACAACCCGGCGACCGTCCACGCCCGCGACCAGGCCGCGAAGGGCGCGTTCGGGCGGCTCTTCTACGCCGAGGGCGACTACCTGCACGACATGGACCTCGGCTTCTACGACGCCTACCGGTACAGCGGCGGGGAGAACTGGAAGTCCACCGCGAGCTACCCGCCCCTGATGTACCCGACCCACTCCCTGGGCGGGATCCTCGGCGCCTGGCAGACGCACGCGACCAGCGTCTCTGCGATCGGCGTGCTCGACGACCGCGGCGACGGCGTGTTCGACAAGGAGGTCAGCCAGTTCGGCAACGACTTCTCCAACGCCACCGCGCTGTTCGAGGCCGCGGGCGGTGGCGCGTTCCGCATCAACGAGTTCCGCCGGGTCGGGTTCCCCTCGCACTTCCGGGAGTCGCGGTTCCGGTTCTTCGGCACCGAGGCCAGCATGGAGCAGCTCGTGAACGTCAGCCTCTGGCAGGACAAGGAGCAGGTCGTGGACCTCACGGAGCACCTGGCGCCCAAGCCCACGCTCTCGCCCGACGACCCGTCGCTGGAGCACGTCTCGCCCGCGCTGCGCGACGCCTTCACCTCGGGCTCCGCGCCCGTGCACGACCGCTCGCGGCTGCCGAAGGAGTTCGCCGACGTGTCCAACGGGCACGAGGGCAGCCACCACTTCCTGGCCGACGACTTCGTCACCGCCGTCAACGCCGGCACCCTCCCGCCGGTCAACGCCTGGGTCGCCGCGCGGTACACGATGCCCGGCATCGTCGCGCACGAGTCGGCCCTCAAGGGCGGCGTCCGCCTGGACATCCGCGACTTCGGGGACGCGCCGCAGGACTGACGCCGCGACCGTCGCGTCCCGGGTTCCCAGGCCGGGGTGGGAGACTCTGGGGCGTGACGCAGGCAGCACCCTCGCAGCCGGCCCCCGGCGCCGGCACCCACCCCGAGCCGCGGGCGACCGCGCGGACCGAGTCCGCGGGCCGCGCCCGCACGCGACTCCTCGACCCGCCCCTCCTGCCCCTGTGGGCGGCCGTCCCGGTGGCCGCCCTGGCGGGGCTGGCGCTCGACGGCGCCTTCCCGTCGCTCGGGTGGTGGCCGCTCGCGTTCGTCGCGGTCACCCTCTCGCTGCTCACGTTCATCGGCCGGCGGGCCTGGGGCGCCGTCCTCGTGGGCGCCGCGTTCGGCGCCGCGTTCTGGTTCCCGCACGTGTCCTGGTCGTCCCGGTTCCTCGGCGACGACCCGCTCGGCTGGGTGCCCTGGGTGGCGCTCGCGACCGTGCAGACCCTCTTCATGGCGGCGCTGTCGCCCCTGATCACGCTGGCCTACCGGTGGGTGCCGCGCCGCGGCTCGGCCGGCGCGCTGCGCCTGGTGGCGCTGCCCCTGCTCGTGGCCGGCGCCTGGATGACGCGCGAGCTCGCCATGGGCTCCTGGCCCTACGGCGGCTTCCCCTGGGGCCGCCTTGGCATGAGCCAGTCCGCGAGCCCGATCGCGCCCGTGGCGTCCTGGCTCGGCGTGTCCGGGCTCGGCTTCTGCATGGTGCTGCTGTGCGCCGCCGTCATCGAGCTGGTGCGGGCCCTGCGCACCGGCTCCACCACCCGGCGCTGGACTGCCGCCGTGCCCGCGGCGGCGCTCGCGGTCCTGCTGCTGGTCGTGCCCCAGTTCCCGACGTCGGACGCCGGCACGCTGCGCGTCGGCGCCGCCCAGGGCGACGGCCCCGCCGCCTACTCCGACGCGCGGGAGCCCGGCGACATGCTGGACTCCCAGCTCGCGGCGTCCGCCCCGCTGGAGGACGACCAGGTGGACCTCGTGGTCTGGCCGGAGGGCGGCGTGGACAGCGACCCGGCGGCCACGCCGTCCACCGCGGTGGCCCTCGACTCGGCCGTCCGCCGGTACGGCGCCCCGCTGCTGCTGAACGCCGCGTCGGCGGACGGCGACCTGATCTACAACCGGTCGTTCCTGTGGACCGAGGACGGCGCCGCGGCCTCGCACTCCAAGCGGCACCCCGTCCCGTTCGGCGAGTACGTGCCGGACCGGTGGCTGTACGGCGCCATCGTGCCCAGCCTCGTCAACCTGCTGGGCCGCGAGTACACGCCCGGCACCGACGTGCCCGCCGTGGACACCGGCGACGCCGTCGTCGGGCTCGCGATCTGCTTCGACGTCGTGTTCGACGACGTCATCCGCGAGGGCATCGGCAACGGCGCGCAGGCGTTCATGTTCCAGACCAACAACGCCGATTTCCGGGGCACGGACGAGAACCTGCAGCAGACCGCGTTCGCGCGGATGCGGGCCATCGAGACCGGCCGCGCCGTCGTCAACCTCTCGACCACGGGCACCAGCCAGGTCTTCGGGCCCGACGGCGCCGCGGGCGAGTCCCTGCCCGCGGCCGAGCCCGGGCTGATCGTCACGGACGTCGAGCTGCGCGACGGCGTCACCGCGGGCGTGGCCCTCGGGCCGTGGCTGCAGGTGCTGATGGCGGCGGGCACCCTGGTGACCCTCGTCGCGCTGGGCGTGGCCGCCCGCCGCCGCACGGCCTGACGGCTCAGCTCGTGCGGGCCACCGCGATGTTGGTGTTCCCGCGCTGCCCGGCCTCGTAGAACATGTACAGCCGGCCGCCCTCCTCGGCGAAGCTGGGGGCGGCGGCCCGCGTGGCCTGCGGCTCCGTGTACAGCACGCCGAGGTGGTTCTCGCGGTCGAAGCTCGTGCCGACGTCGGCGACGTGCATGCTGCCGGAACCGCCGTGGTAGACCACGTGGCCGCCGCCGTTGCGCGACCAGTAGTGGGCGCCGGAGAGCTGCCCGCCCTCGCCCGCGGCGGGCGAGATCAGGGGCTGGGGCTTGAACTGCCAGCCCGACGTCAGCCGGTTGGACCAGCCGATGAAGATCTTGCGGGTCCCGGCCTGCGCGCCCATGAACAGCATGATCTGCGTGTCCGACTTCGTGGGGTGCGGGAACACCCGCGCGTAGGACGTCTCGGTGACGTCTCTGGGCAGCATCGCGGTGGTCAGCACGGTGCCCTCGTAGGTGAAGCTGCGCCCGTCGGCCGACGACGCGACCCGCGTGGTGGTGTTCTCCCCGTGGAAGTACAGGTAGATCCGGCCGTCCGCGGCGTTCCAGACCGCGTGCGGGCTGGACACGTGGCTCACCGAGTAGTGCGGTGACCAGGTGCGGGAGATGACCGGGTTGCCCGAGTACTCGCGCCACGGGCCGTCGAGCGAGTCGGCGTAGGCCAGGCAGATCCCGCCCGGCGCGTCGTGCGGGGCGTAGTACATGTACCAGTTCCCCAGCGGGTTCTGGACCCGGCCCGCGACGTTGCGGACCGACGGGAAGATGAGCTCGTTCGTCGGGTTGTAGGCCAGGGCCGACTTGTTCAGCGCCGCGCCGACCCGGTTGAACGTGGGGAAGCCCGGCACCGCGGCGGCCGCCCGGGGCGGTGCGGCGACGCCGAGTGCGGCGGCCGAGCCGAGCACCGCCGAGCCCAGGAGCAGGCTGCGGCGGTCGAGCAGGAGCTTTCGGTCCGTTTCCATGGTGACTCCCGTCCGGCCCGGTGGGTCGCCGCGCTCCGGTGCGCGGCGGTGCGGTTGCCGCCCGGGCCGTTCGGGGTCGAATCTCCGGCCTGGGCGGTGCGGGGGTCAACGGTGATGATGCGACCTATCAGCCCCGGGGGCGTTCACCTCCTGGCCACGGCCAGGCCACGCATCCGCCGTAGCGTCACGGCCGCACGCCTTCCGAGCCGAGGAGAATCCGATGTCATCACCCGCACCCGTACGCCTTCGACGCCCGCTCGCGGCCGTCGCCGCGGGCGCCATGCTCGCCGCGCTGGCCACCGCGCCGTCGGCCGCCGCCACGACCGCACCGACCGTGTCGCCCGCCGCGCCCAAGCCCGAGGTGGACGGCGTCAGCGAGCTGAACGTCCTCACGTTCAACGTGTGGCACGGCGGCACGCAGATCGACGACGGCGCCCGCGAGATCGCCGACGTCCTTCTGGAGACCGACGCCGACGTGACGTTCCTGCCCGAGCAGGGCGACGCCCCGCGCCAGGTCGCCGAGCTGCTCGGGTACGACCACGTGATCGCCACCGACACGGGTATCGTCTCCCGGTACCCGATCCTGGAGACCAGCACGGTCGACCGCTGGTGGACCAAGGCCGTGCTCGACGTGAACGGCACCGAGGTCGTGGCCTACGGCGGCCACCTCGAGTACCGCTGGTACGCGACGTACCTGCCGCGCGGCTACGGCGGCGCCGTCCAGGGCGACTGGCCCGACGGCTGGGACACGTGGGACAAGCTGCCCGGCGGCCCCGTCACCGACGTCGACGCGATCCTCGAGGCCAACCGGCAGTCGGGCCGCCCGGCCACGGCCGCCGCGCTGGTCGAGGACGTCCGGGCCGAGCGGGCGGCGGGCCGCATCGCCGTCGTCGGTGGCGACTTCAACGAGCCGTCGGTGCAGGACTGGACCGCGGAGACCGCCGACCTGCAGGACCACAACGGCCTCGTGATCCCGTGGCAGTCCACGCAGACGCTGCTCGACGGCGGCCTGGTCGACGCGTTCCGCGAGGTGCACCCGGACCCGGTCGCCAACCCGGGTGTCACGTGGCCGTCGGACAACCCGCTGTTCCCGACGACGGACCTCACCTGGGCGCCCGAGGCCGACGAGCGCGACCGCATCGACTACGTCTTCGTCACGCCCGACGAGCGGGTGTCGATCGACGGCGCCGCGGTGGTGGGGCCGCAGTCGACGATCATCCGGAACGAGCGGGTCGACGACGACAGCTCCGACGAGATCCTCACGCCGGACGCCGTCTGGCCGTCCGACCACAAGGCCGTGCTCGCCTCGTTCAGCGTGTGCGACGACGGCTGCGGGGCGGCTGTTCCGGCCTGGGACACGTCCGCGGTCTACACGGCCGGTGACGAGATCTCGTACGAGGGCTCGACCTGGCGGGCGGCCTGGTGGACGCGGGGCCAGGAGCCCGGCGCCGCCTACGGCCCGTGGCAGGAGATCGTCGAGCGGGACGGCGTGACGGGATGGACGCCGTCGCGCATCTTCGAGGCCGGGTCCGTGGCCGTGTTCGAGGGCCGGACGTACGAGGCGAAGTGGTGGACGCGCAACGAGAAGCCGGGCACTCCCTGGGGTCCGTGGGTGGTCCAGGGGTAGTCAGTTTTCGGCGACAAAATTGTCAACAAGATTGTTGATGGACTACGGTGCCGGGACACGCCTCATGGAGGAGGAGCGCAGTGACCGCCACCGATGGCCCGTCCTATCGCCGTGCCCGCACCGCGGGCTCGCAGACCGCAGTGCCCGCCCTCGTCATGCGGGGCGGCACGTCGCGGGGCCTGTTCCTCGACGCCCGCACGCTGCCGGCCGACCCGGCCGTGCGCGACGCCGTGCTGCTGGCCGCGATGGGCTCGCCTGATCCCCGCCAGATCGACGGCCTGGGCGGCGCGCATCCCCTGACCAGCAAGGTCGGGATCGTGTCGCCCGGGTCGGGCGGCGTCGACGTCGAGTGGACGTTCGCCCAGCTCCAGCCGGACTCCGACACCGTGGACACCACGCCGAACTGCGGCAACATGCTGGCCGCCGTGCTGCCGTTCGCGATCGAGACCGGCATCGTCGTGCCCGACGGCGACACCACCGCGGCCTCGGTGCTGACCTGCAACACCGGCGCGGTCGCGAGCATCACCGTCGCCACGCCGCGCGGGCCCGACGGGGCACGGCACGTCGAGTACGCGGGCGACGCCCGGATCGACGGCGTACCGGGCACGGCCGCGCCGGTGGACATCGCGTTCCTCGACACCGCCGGCTCCGTGGCCGGCAGCCTGGTGCCCACCGGGAACGTGCGCGATACCGTGACCGTGCCGGGCCTCGGCGACGTCGAGGTGACCCTGATCGACAACGGCCAGCCGCTCGTGATCGTGCGTGCGGACCGCCTCGGCGCGCGCGGCGACGAGACCCCCGCCGAGATCGACGGCGACGCCGGCCTGCGCGACCGCGTCGAGCGCCTGCGCCTGGTCTGCGGCCAGGCCATGGGCCTCGGCGACGTGACCGCGAAGAACTACCCCAAGATGACGCTCGTGTCGGCACCGGCCGACGGCGGGAGCGTCGCCACCCGCTCGCTCATCCCGCGCGTCGCCCACCAGTCCATCGGCGTGCTGGCCGCCGTGACGGTCGCGACGGCGTGCGTGCTGCCCGGCAGCGTCGCCCACGAGGTCGCCGTCGTGCCGGATCCCGCGGGGCCGGGCGAAGGACACGACGTCACCGTCTCGGTGGAGCACCCGTCCGGCGAGTTCTCCGTGACGCTCGGCCTCGAGGCCGGCGACCCGCCCGGCGTCGTCCGCTCCGCGCTGCTGCGCACCGCCCGCCTGCTCATGAGCGGCGAGGTGCTGGTGCCGCGCGCCGTCTGGGACCCGACCACCGACCAGAACGAGGAGGCCACCGCGTGATCATCGACGTGCACGGCCACTACACGACCGCCCCCGAACCGCTCGGCGCCTGGCGCGACGCGCAGGTCGCCGCCCTGGCCGACGCGGGCCTGGCCCCCGACCCGGCCGGGCCGCGGATCAGCGACGACCAGATCCGCGAGACGCTCCAGGCGCACCAGCTCCGGCAGATGGACGAGCGCGGCATCGACGTCACCGTCTTCTCGCCCCGGGCGTCGTTCATGGCCCACCACGTGGGCGACCTCGCGACGTCGACCGCCTGGGCGCGGATCTGCAACGACCTGTGCGCCCGCGTGGCCGGGCTCTACCCCGACCGGTTCGTGCCCGGCGCCATGCTGCCGCAGTCGCCCGGCGCCGACCCGGCGACGTCGGTCCCCGAGATCGAGCGGGCCGTGACCGAGCTGGGCGCCGTCACCGTGAACCTGAACCCGGACCCGTCCGGCGGGCACTGGACCGCACCGCCCCTGACCGACCGGTCCTGGTACCCGGTGTACGAGAAGCTGGTGGAGCTCGACGTGCCCGCCATGGTGCACGTCTCGACGAGCTGCAACCCCGCCTTCCACACCACGGGCGCCCACTACCTCAACGCCGACACCACGGTGTTCATGCAGCTCCTGCAGGGCGACCTGTTCGCCGACTTCCCGGACCTGCGGCTCGTGATCCCGCACGGCGGGGGAGCGGTGCCCTACCACTGGGGCCGGTTCCGCGGCCTGGCCCAGGCCCTGGGCAGGCCGGAGCCGGAGGAGGTGCTGGGCACCAACGTCTTCTTCGACACCTGCGTCTACCACCAGCCCGGCGCCGACCTGCTGCTCGACGTGATCCCGCGCGACGGCGTGCTGTTCGCCTCCGAGATGATCGGCGCCGTGCGCGGCATCGACCCGCGCACCGGCCACCACTTCGACGACACCCGCCGGTACGTCGAGGCCCATGCCGCGGCCCGGGGCCTGGACGACGCCGCCGTGCGCGCCCTGTTCGAGACCAACGCCCGCCGCGCCTACCCGCTGCTGGACCGGCGCCTGACCGAGAGGGGGCTGACCCGTGTCTGAGCTCGGAGTCGTCCACACCCAGATCCGCCGCGCCGACCCGGCCGCCGTCGAGGCGCTGTCGCGGTTCGGCGTCGCGACCGTCCACGAGGCGCTGGGCCGCCTCGGCCTCATGCGCCCCTACCTGCGGCCCGTCTACGAGGGCGCCGCGATGTGCGGCACCGCCGTCACGGTGCTGCTCCAGCCCGGCGACAACTGGATGCTGCACGTCGCCGCCGAGCAGGTGCGCCCCGGCGACGTCGTCGTGGCCGCCTGCACCACCGAGAACGAGGACGGGTTCTTCGGCGACCTGCTCGCCACCTCGCTCAAGGCCCGCGGCGCCCGCGGCCTGGTGATCGACGGCGGCTGCCGCGACGTCGACACGCTGCGTGCCATGGACTTCCCCGTGTTCTCCCGCGCGATCAACGCCAAGGGCACGGTCAAGGCCACGCTCGGCTCGGTGAACGTGCCGGTCGTGTGCGCCAACGCGCTGGTCACCCCCGGTGACGTGGTCGTGGCGGACGCCGACGGCGTCGTCGTGGTGATCATGATCGGCATCTGCGGCACGCCCGCGACCAACCTGATCGCGTCGTTCGTGGTGCCGATCAGCGACTGGTCGTGGCGCCTGGTCTACCTGTGGGGCTCGCTCGGTGTGCTGTTCCTGTTCTTCGTGCGCAAGCTCGCGGAGTCCCCGCAGTGGCTGGAGTCGCGCGGCCGGCACGACGAGGCCGACGCGGTGCTGCGGGACCTGGAGGCCCAGGCGGTCGCCCAGCACGGCACGCTGCCCGACGCCGCCGTGCCCGTGGAGACCGGGCCGGCCACGAAGGCGGGCCTGGCGATGCTCAAGGACAAGAAGTTCCTCTACCCGACCATCCTGCTGTCGGTGCTGTGGATCACCCAGACCATCGGGTTCTTCGGGTTCTCGTCGTGGGCGCCCACGCTGCTGGCCGCCGAGGGGATCAGCGTCGAGGACTCGATCTTCTTCGTGGCGCTGACCACGGTGGGCGCGCCGCTGGGCTCGTTCCTCGCCGCGCAGGTCACCGACCGGTTCGAGCGCAAGTGGTGTCTGGTGGTGTTCGGCGTGATCATCGCCGCGTCGGGCCTGATGTACGGCCTGACCTTCACGCCGGTGCTGATCGTCGTGTTCGGGTTCCTGGTCAACCTGTTCGAGCGCGGTTACACGGCCCTGGCCTACGCCTACTCGCCCGAGCTGTACGACACCAAGGGCCGGTCGCTCGGCACGTCGATCTCGTACGGGCTGGGGCGGCTGTCCAACGCCGTCGGGCCGCTGATCATCGCGGGCCTGTACAGCGGGCACGGGTACCAGACCGTCTTCTACTTCATCGCGGGCACCTGGGTGGTGGGGGCGCTGGCCCTGGCGATCTTCGGTCCCGCGACGCGCAAGGCCCGCCTGGCGGCGGCTGCGTCGTCGGCGGCGTCGTCGGAGGTGGAGGCCAGCCGTTAGGGTGCTCGTATTGTTGACAATCGCTTCGCGCCCGGGGGTGGCGGGCGACGACGTGAGAGGGACGTGATGGTGGACGACGCCCAGGTGCGGGACGAGCTGCGAGCGGCGATCCTGCGGGGTGACTTCGCGCCACGTCAGCGACTGGTCGAGGCCGACCTGTGCGAGCAGTTCGGGGCGCGGCGGTTCGCGGTGCGGGCGGCCCTGCAGGATCTCGTGGCCGAGGGGCTGGTCGAGCGCCAGCAGAACCGCGGCGCCCGGATCCGCGAGATCAGCCTGGACGAGGCGATCGAGATCAGCGAGATCCGCCGCGTCGTCGAGGGGCTGGTCGCCGCGCGCGCCGCCGAGCGGCTCACGGCCGCCGACGCGAAGCGGCTGACGGGGATCGGTCGCCGCATGCGCGAGGCGGTCGACGGCGGCGAGGCGGCCGTGTACAGCGACCTCAACGCCGAGCTGCACGCGGCGCTGCGCGAGATCGCCCGGCACGAGACCGCCAACCGGATCGTGGCGCAGCTCCACGGTCAGATGGTGCGCCACCAGTTCGCGCTCTCGCGCGTGCCCGGCCGGTCGGCGGTCTCGCTGGCTCAGCACGAGGCGGTCATCGAGGCCGTCGTCGCGCGCGACCCCGATGCCGCCGAGGCGGCGATGCGGGCGCACATCACCTCGGTCATCGAGGTGCTGCGCTCGCTGGGTTGAGGCGTCGGACCAGCGCCGTCACCGAGAAGCGCGACGCGACCCGCGGCCACGCGACCAGCACGACGGCGAGCGCGACCATGACCGGGTACGACCAGGTGAGCTGGTCGGCCGACCAGTAGCTCAGCAGCGTGCCGACGCTCGCGAGCGCGACCGGCAGGGTCAGCACCCCGGCGACCAGCGCGACGCCGAGGCCCACCTCCAGCAGCGGCATCAGCACGCCGAACAGCCCGGACGCCGGGCCCAGCACGTACTCCGCGAAGACCTCGAAGTAGCCGGGCACCCGGCTGTTGCCGGCGGCGCCGTCGGCGACGAGCTGGATGTCGGCGGCACCGAAGCCCGCCCGGTACTTGATCAGCCCCTCGTTGATCCAGAGCGCGCCGAGGGCGACCCGCGCCGCCGTCAGGACGACGGCGGCGAGGGACAGGGCGCGGGTCATGCCAGGGGTGCCGCGCCGAAGACGGCCTTGGCCTTGTCGCAGTGGATGACGACGGTGTCGTAGCCCGCCACGTCCACGCCGTCCAGGGCGAAGGTCTGGGACGCCTCGTCGAAGGCGACGGCGTCGATCTGCGTGCCGGCTGCCACGGCGGCCTCGTCGGTCCCGTTGGTGAGATAGATGTGCAGGTCGGGGCCCTCGTCGGACGAGTAGCCCGACAGGACGATCTCGGAGTCGCTCACCTCGACCGTGCCCGCGACCGCCTTGTCGTTGAGGCCCTCGAAGGTGCCGGTGCGGGCCTCTCCGCCCATGTCCTCCGTCATGTCCTCACCCATGTCCTCACCCATGTCCTCGGACTGCTCCTGCGACGACGAGGTCTGGTCGGACATCGCGTCGCCCGACCCGCCGTCGTCGGCGCCGCAGCCCGTGAGCAGCAGGGTGGCGGTCAGGACGGCCGCGCTCGCGAGTGCTGTCTTGCGCATGAGAAGTGCCTCTCTGTCAGGTTCGTCGGTGCCGTCGGCAGTACGCCGGCGACGTCGTCGAACCTAGGCAGGGCGGCCCCACGGACGCGGGAGTCTTGCAGAGGCGTAAGAACTCGACCGGGCCTCGCGCGGTTACGCTGCCGGGCATGGGAGCACAGGTGGAGGTGATGGTCGTGGAGGACGACGACACCGTCCTGGCCGTGGTGACCGACTACCTGGGCGGGCGCGGCTACGCCGTCACCGCTTACCGCGACGGGCTCGTGGCGCGGGACGCCCTGCGGACCGCGCGGCCCGACGTGCTGGTCCTGGACCGGATGCTGCCCGGGGTCAGCGGGGACGAGCTGTGCCGGCAGGTCCGGTCGGCGGCCCCGCGGACGCCGATCATCATGCTCACCGCCCTCGACGCCGTCGAGCAGCGGATCGACGGGCTGGAGCACGGCGCCGACGACTACATCGCCAAGCCGTTCGCGCTGCGGGAGCTCCAGCTGCGCATCGACGCCCTGGTCCGGCGCAGCCGCGCCGTGCACGTCTCGCCGACGCCGTTCACGCTCGGGCCATTCCGCGTGGACCCCGCGCACCGCCGGATCTGGGCGACGGGCGCCGAGATGACGCTCACCGCCCGGGAGTACGAGCTGTTCCTCTTCCTGCTGCAGAACCCGGACCGCACCCTGACCCGCGACGACATCCTGCGCGAGGTGTGGGGCTGGAGCTTCGGCGAGGAGTCCACGGTGACCGTCCACGTGCGCCGGCTGCGCGAGAAGATCGAGCCGGAGCCTCGCTACCCGCGCTACCTGCTCACCGAGTGGGGCCGCGGCTACCGCTTCACCGTGGGGGCCGCCGCATGATGCTCTCGGGTGGGGACCTGCTGCTCATTCTCGGCACCGCCGCGGTGTGCACCGCGGTGACCACGGTGCTCGCGCTCGTGATCCTGCGCCGTCTGCGGCAGCGCTCCGTCACCGCGCCGTTCGTCGTCCTGGTGGTCGCCGCGGTCGCCTCGATCGTCTGCTCGACCGTCGCGATCTCCGCCCTGATGTACCTGTCCCTGCACGACCTGCAGGTGATGCTGTGGGTGGTCGGGCTGTCGGCGCTGCTGAGCCTCGCCGCGACGATCGTCACCGCCCGGGCCGTGAGCAGGTCGTTCGCCCAGCTCGGCCAGGCGGTGGAGCGGGTCGGCCACGGCGTCGTCGTCGGCCCGGAGGCCTACGAGGGCAGGGAGCTCGCCGACCTCTCGGCCCAGCTCGCCGTCGCGTCCGAGCGGCTCGCCGCGGCCCGTGCGGAGATCGAGCAGCTCGACGCCGCGCGGCGGCAGTTCTTCGCCTGGATCTCGCACGACCTGCGGACGCCGCTCACCGGGGTCAGCGCCCTCGCCGAGGCGCTGGACGACGGCGCCGTCGCCGACCCGGCCGACTACGTGCGGCGCATCCGGGCCCAGGTCGGGACGATGAACCGGCTGGTCGACGACCTGTTCGCGCTGTCGCAGATCCAGAGCGGGGCGCTGCGGCTGCGCCCGGAGGACATCGAGCTGCTGGACGTCGTGTCCGACGCCGTGGCCGACGTGCACTCGCTCGCCGTCGCGAAGGAGATCCGGATCGAGCACGCGGGGGTCGAGGGCCGGACGCTGCGCGCAGACCCGCACGAGCTGACCCGGGTCGTGGTGAACCTCCTGACCAACAGCATCCGCCACGCCCCGCACGGCTCCGAGATCCTGGTGTCCGCCGACCGGGCCGGCGACCGGCTGGTGCTCTCCGTGCTCGACCAGGGCAGCGGGGTCGACAGCGAGGACCTCACGCGGATGTTCGAGATCGGCTGGCGGGCCAGCGAGGCCCGCACGCCGGACGCGCGGCCGGTCGCCGGGTCGCCCGGCGCGGGGCTGGGGCTGGCCATCGTGCGCGGCATCGTCCAGGCGCACGGCGGCGACGTGCGGGCCGAGCACGTGCCGCAGGGCTTCCGGCTCGACGTCGCCCTGCCCGCGCCGGCGATCTGAACGGCTCTCGTATCGATACGATCGTTCTGGTAGAACTGCGCCATGACCTCTCCGCAGATCGGTGTCGTCCTCCCGCGTGACCTGCCCGCCGCCCAGGTGCTGCCGTACGCGCGCGCCACGGAGCGGCTCGGCTTCGACGAGCTCTGGGTCGTGGAGGACCTGGGCTACCGCGGCGGGCTGGTGCAGGCCGCCGCCGTGCTGGGTGCGACCGAGCGCCTGCGTGTCGGCATCGGCATCCTGCCCGCCGCCGTGCGTAACCCCGCGTTCGCGGCGATGGAGATCGCCACGCTGGAGCAGCTCCACCCCGGCCGTACCGACGTCGGCGTCGGGCACGGCATGCCGGGCTGGATGCGGCAGGCGGGCGCCTGGCCCGAGCGGCCCCTGACGTTCCTCGCCGAGTACACCGCCACGCTCCGCACGCTGCTCGGCGGCGGGCAGGCGGGCGAGGTGCGCCTCGACGCGACGGCGGTGCCCGACTCCGTGCCGCCGCTGCTGCTCGGCGTGCGCGGGCCGCGGTCGCTGGCGGCCTCCGGCCGGGTCGCCGACGGCACCGTGCTCGCGGAGCCCGTCGCGCCCGAGTACGCGGCGTCGGCCCTGGGGGCGATCGCCCCGGAGGGCGAGCACCGCCTCGTGGCCTACAACATCGGGGCCGTCGACGACGACGCGGCCGTCGCGCTGCGCACCGCCCGACCCGGGCTGGAGTGGATCGGCGAGCCCGACTGGGCGCCGCACGTGGCGCCGCTGCCGTTCGCGGCGGAGTTCGCGGAGCTGCGGGCGGCGTCCGCGTCCCGTGCCGAGTTCGTCGAGCGGATGCCCGACGAGTGGGTCGCGCGCCTCGCGCTCGCCGGCACGCCCGCGCAGGTCCGGGAGCGGATCGACGAGCTCGGGCGGGCCGGGGTGACCTCCAGCGTCTTCATCCCGGCCGGGCCCGACCCGCTGGCGGCCCTCGACGCGCTGGCCCGCGTGCTGTGACCGCACACCTGACGCCGTCGGCGCAGCGCCGGCGGCTGGCGTTGTTCGTGTCCTTCTTCATGACCGGCGTGTCCATGGCGACGTGGGTCTCCCGCACGCCCGCGATCCGCGACGCGACCGGCTCGACCACGGCCGAGATGGGGCTCATCATCGCGGGGCTGTCCGCGGGCTCCATGGTGGGGATCGCCTTGGCCGGCACCCTGGTGGCCCGGCGCGGCGCACGGTTCGTCGTGCTGTGGGGCATGGTCGCGATCGTGACCGGCGTCGCCGTCGTGGCCGTCGGCACCGCGACCGCGCAGGGCTGGCTGGTCGCCGTCGGGCTCGCGTCGTTCGGGTACGGCATGGGCTCGGGCGAGATCGGGCAGAACGTCGAGGGGGTCGACGTCGAGCGGGCGCTGCGGCGCACCGTGGTGCCGAGCCTGCACGGCAGCTACAGTCTGGGCGTCTGTGTGGGCGGGCTCGTCGGCCTGGGCGCGAGCGCCGCGGGCGTGCCGGTGCTCGGGCACCTGGTGGCGGTCGCCGCGCTCACCGCGATCGCGACGGCGGGGCTGGTGGCCAACCTGGCCCACGATGTCGGGCGGGAGGACTCCGACGCGGGGCAGCGGCGTCGTCCGCTCGGCGAGACCGTCGGGGCCTTCCTCGCGGTCTGGCGGGAGCGGCGCACCCTGGCGATCGGCGTGATCGTGCTGGGTATGGCCCTGGCCGAGGGGTCGGCGAACGACTGGCTGCCGCTGATCATGGTCGACGGGTTCGACCTGTCGGCGGCGACGGCGTCCCTGATCTACGCGTTCTTCGGCCTGTCCATGGCGATCGGGCGGTTCAGCGGCGGGTTCTTCCTCGACCGGTTCGGGCGGGCGCCCGTCATGGTGGTCAGCGCGCTGCTCGCGATCGCCGGCATCGCCCTGGTGGCGTTCGCGCCGTCGGCGGTGCTGGGTGCGGTGGGCGTGCTGCTGTGGGGGATCGGGGCGTCGCTCGGCTTCCCGGTGGCGCTGTCGGCCGCGGGCGACGACCCGCTGAACTCCGCGCGCCGGGTCAGCGCCGTGGCGACGGCCGGGTACACCGCGTTCCTCGTGGGGCCGCCGGTGCTGGGCTTCGTGGGGGAGCACTTCACGCTTCGGCTCGCGATCCTGCTGGTCATGGTGCTGGTCGCGGTCTCGGCGTGCTTCGCGCGCGCGGTCACGCCGCCGGCGGGGGCGGTGCGCCCGGCGTAGGCGACCCACTGGAAGGCGGCGGCGAGGCACTGAGCGTCGCCTAGGTCGATGGGCCGGCCGGGCCTTGAGCGTTCGATCTGACCCACAGAGTCACATCGCTGCTGGTGGCCACCACCAGCGTCCTGCCCGACGGAGAGAACCCCGCCGCGCGGAGCTCTCCATGCTGCTGATCGTCGAAGACGTGCCACCACGACGTCGCCGGCTCGCCAGCGTTGAGGCCGCCGCCCGCCGACAGTATGACCCGTCGATGGGGCCACTCCGGGGCGACGACGTCGATGCTCCACCCGTCCGCCGTGGTCGTGTGCAGGCCACCACCGAACAACCCGGCGATCATGACTCGGGTGCCCGTCAAGGCGCCGATACCCGGGCACGCCAGATCTGGCCCATCCGGCGTCGCTACCTGCGGGTTGGGGTGGCGCTCGCGGGCGATCTTCGCTCCCGTGGTCGCGTCCAGCAGTCCGAGGCCATCCGTGGAGACGATCATCAACAGGTCATCACCAGTCGCTGGATGCACCCCGAATCCGACCCCTTGCAGGCCGCCGACGGATACGTAGGATCCCGTCGCGCCCGTCGGCTGCCACGGCTCGGGTGGCCCGGTCAGCGGAGCTGACAGATACTTCTCCCGCAACCGCTGCTGGTACTCCGTGAGCACGTGCCATCCTCTTCCGTTTTCCACCGGACCATCGCCGGCCGCGTGTTGCCGGTCGCTCCTCGGCGACACGCTGACAACCTACAGCCGCGAAAGCGTCGGGCAGAGAGACGAAGCATCGACGATGACGCGACACGAGGCACGACCCACCGAGACCCAGATCCGTTGAGCAACGCGGCCTGGTGGTGTCTGTGATGTGTCAGGCGGGGTGGGTCCAGGAGAGGTCGGGTCGGCTTGATCGGGCGCGGGCTCGGCCGGGTACCCGGCTCGCTGGCCGGAGGAGTGGTTGGGGGGCTGGGCTCGGTTGGCGGGGTGGTGGGCTCGGTCGGTAGGGGATCGTGCCGTGGCCGGGTGTGGTCTGGCAGCCGATCGAGTAGCGGCTGCGTGGGGTGTGGCCGGGCGCGGGGCCGGTCATGCCGACCGCGGGGGTCCAGGGCGGGGTCGCGGTGCGGTCGCGGGTTGGCGTGGGGTCCGGAACGTGGTCGGGCTCTCCGGTCGCCGACGCGAGAGCCGCCGTTGCGGGGTTCTCGGCCTGGTCGGGGTCGAGGGGCGGTCCCGACGCAGCAGTTGCCGGCGTGTCACCGGGCGTCTCGGAATCTGCGACGGGTGCCGGCCGGTCTGCCAACGTGTTGCCGTCACCGAGCTCGTTAGAGCCCGCGACCGGTGTCACCTCATTGGCTATGCCAGTGGCACGAACCGAGGACGCTTCATGAACGGAGGACACGTCACGCCTGGGTGTCGTGTTGCCGGTCCTGGCGGGTGTCGGTGGTGTGGGCGCGACCGAGACGTAGGTGTGCCCGGTCGGGGTGACCGTCTCGACGGCGTGGAGGCCGTTGAGCTGGGTGGACTTCTGCGACCAGCCGGGGGCTTGCTTCGCGTGATTGCACCGGGCACACAGGCCCTGGCCGTTGTCGAGGCTGGTCGCGCCACCCTCCGCGTGCGGGGTGACGTGGTCGGTGTGCCGGATGGGCGCGTCGCACCAGGCGGTGGCGCAGATGCCCTGCTCCCGGGCCCGCAACAGCGCTGCGAGGCCCTGGGGGTGGAACCGGGATGTGGATGTCGTGGCCAGGAGGCGGCCGTGCGGGTTGACGTAGATGCTCCGCAGCCACGCCGTGTCCGTGTCGATCGCATGGGCGGCAAGGTTGCGGGCGACCGGTGCCGGCACGACGCCCGCCCCGGCCGGTGCTCCCTCGACGACTATGGCGGGCTGGTTGCCGCCGGCGAGGAGGGTGTCGTCGGAGACGAGCAGGTTGATCGTGACCGGGACATCGTTCGCCTGCCCGGGTTCACGGGTGGTGACGCGTTCGATGAGGGTGTCGGCCATGATCTGGCCCACTCCACGCTCGTCACCCGTGGCCTTCGTGGCGTCGGCGGTTGCTTTGAGCTGGGCGTAGGCCTGGACGCCCTGTGCCATCGGGACCAGGGCGGTGAGGTAGACCATGAGGTCGGGTGCCGGGCGGATCGAGACCCGCCGCTCCGAGACGGCCTTCGCGTTGCGCTTCACGCAGGCATGCACGTCCAGCTGGGCGGCGAGTTCCTTGATCCGGGCGATCAGCCGACGGGTGCTCATCCGGGCCAGCTCGGCCAGGTGCGCAGGCCCGCAGATCTCCTCGTCGATCAGGGCACGGTGCTCCAACGAAAGGTGCGAGGTCTCCCGGACCAGGAGGGTGGCCCGCCACTGGGACAGCACCCCGGCCTGAAGGGCGGCGAACGTGTGCGGCATCTGCGTCACCCAGACCCGCGACGTGGACACGAACCCGGCACCCGCATGCGGGCTCACTCGAAGGGCGGCAGCGACCTGGTTGGGGACACCCCGCCCACGCCGCTCAGAGCGGATGCTCTGCCGCGCCTCATCGGCACGTGTCGTCTCGTCGAGCGCGACCGTGAGTCGCGCCTGGGTAGCGGTGATCGCGTTCTTGACGGCCTCGAGTTCACCGAGCAGGTCGACCCACTCGGCCTGCACAGCACCCGGAACACCCGCACTCCCGGACTCGATGTCAGTGGCACCAGGCAAGATCATGCCTGCGAGGGCCTCACGCACCGCACGCACGCCCGCTACGTCGACGGCTCCGCCAGGCCTGGACGGGCCCGCGGCACCGAACGCACCTGCAGCACCCGACGCACCTGCAGCACCGGACGCACCCGCGACACCCGACTCCTCGGCGCCGCCGGGCAGCACCGACCCGCGAGGCAGTCTCGGTCCGTTGCCGGGCAGCACCGATCGAGCAGGCTGCTTGCCTGCTCGTCCTGGTACCTCACCCGTTCGCGTCATGCCATCAAAATATGGCACACACGTACGCACCGCTCGCTGAATCGACCCGATCTGCCGATAGCAGAATCCGGCTGCTCGCCCTGTGGACAAGCCAGGAATTGGACGGTCAGCGACCAGAATCTGCTCGCCCGTCTCGTCGATCGCGCCAGACGCTCGTCGCGCTTGCAGGAACCGCACGAACGCCCGCACCCACCCGCCGTTTGCACCAGCCGGGCGGCGCCGCCCGCCGCCCACCACCACCCGCCCACCACCACCCGCCCACCACCTCCCGCCCACCACCACCCGCTCCCAGCGGACAGAATCACCGACCCCTCAGCACTTCCCGCCCGAACGTCCTCGACAAAGCCGCCCACGCCCCTACGGTGGCCCCATGGCGAGACTTCACGACGTGGTGTTCGACTGCCGCCACCCCGCGTCCCTGGCCCGGTTCTGGGCGATCGTGCTGGACGGCTACGCCGTCGCCCCGTACGACGACGAGGAGCTGGCCCGGCTGCGCACCCTCGGCGTCCACGACCCGGAGGACGACCCGTCCGTGCTGGTCGAGGGCCCGGCCGGGGCGCCGCGTCTCTTCTTCAACGCGGTGCCCGAGCCCAAGTCGGTCAAGAACCGGGTGCACCTCGACGTCCGCGCCCCCGACCGGGACGCCGAGGTGGCGCGCCTGGTCGCGGCCGGAGCATCCGAGATCGGCCGGCACGAGAACTGGGTGGTCATGACCGACCCCGAGAGCAACGAGTTCTGCGTCTTCCCTGAGTAACCCCTCAGCCGACAGGCCGCAGCGCCTCCCGGAACGCCGCCACGGCCGCGCCGCAGGCCCAGTCGATGAACGTGTGCCGCCGCACCACCAGGCGGCAGTTCGCCGCCGCGCCGAACGCGTGCGCGGCGAACTCCTCGCGGATGCGGCGCTCGTACAGGTCGTACTCCATGACGCCCTCGCCCGCGATGACCACCACCTCGGGGTCCACCAGGTTCGCGGTCACGGCGAGCGCCGCCCCGATGGCGGTGCCCGCCCGGTCGAACGCGTCGACGGCGGTCCGGTCGCCGGCGTGGGCCAGGGCCACCGCGTCCGCGAGCGTGAGCGCGGGGTCGCCGTGCCCGGCGCGGACGGCGTCGCGGATGGCGCCCGAGGACGCCACCGCCTCGACGCAGCCGCGGCGTCCGCACACGCATCTCGCGTCGGGGGAGGCCAGCGGCAGGTGGCCGATCTCGCCGACGACGCCGTGCGCCCCGACCACGACGTCGCGGTTGACGTAGATGCCGCAGCCGATGCCCGCGCCGATGGTGACGATGGCGAAGCTCTCCGCCTCGACGCCGAGCCCGAACCACTGCTCGGACCTCGCGAGCGCCCGCACGTCGTTCTCGACCACGACCGGCAGGTCGACCTCCCGCGCGACCGTGGCCCCCAGGGGCACGTTGGCCCAGCCGAGCAGCGGGGAGTGGCGCACGACGCCGGAGCCCGAGTCGATGTCGCCGGACACCGAGACGCCGATGCCCACGAGCCGCTCCGCGCTGTCCCCGAGCTTGTCCACGAGCCGGCGCGCGCAGCGCACGATCTCGGCCGTGACCGTCTCCGGATCGTGCCGCTCAAGGGGCCGCCGGGTGGAGGTGAGCACCTCGTTGCCGATGCTCACGGCGACGGCCACGATCTCGTCGGCGTTGACCTTGACGCCGATCGCGAGCATCGAGCGCGGCACCACGCTCAGGGGGTAGACGGGCCGGCCGGGCGAGGAGCTCTCGGCGTGCTCGCCCACGGTCACGAAGCCGTCGCGGATCAGCGGGCTCACGGTCTTGGTCACCTTGGCCTGCGAGAGCCCGGTGAGGCGGCCGATCTCGATCCGGCTGACCGGACCGTGCGTGATGATGCGCGTGAAGATCTCCGCCGACGTCGCCGTGCGCAGCGCCGGGGTTCGGGCGACCAGGGGGCTCATGCAAGGACCTCGCCTTCGGGTCCGGGCGCGACGCGTGCGGCGTCGCGCCCGGACCGGGGGGTGACTACTGCTTGGACAGGATCTCCTGGGCCTTGTCCGCGGCCTCCTGCCACACGTCGTCGTCACGCTGGTGGCTGTAGTACGCCTCGAACAGGGGCTGCAGCTCCGACTTGAGCTCGGCGCCGTTGCGGTAGGCCAGCGACGGCTCGAGCTGCTCGTTCTTCGAGTAGTCCACGAAGACGCTCAGGTCGACGCCCTTCTCGAGCTGGTCCGCGGCCAGGGCCTCCATGGCCGAGGGGATCGACGGGAAGAACGAGCCCGAGGTGAGCGCGGCGCTCTCCTGGCACTCGGCCGTGCCCATGAACGAGATCCAGTCCCAGGCCGCCTGCTTGACCTTGCTGCCCGACCACAGCATGTTGCCGTTGGAGTTGCTCATGACCACGCGCGTCTCGCCGTCCGGGCCGAGCACGTTGGGCGCGATGCCGACCGACATGTCGGGCAGCTTCGCGAACGTCGTGGCCGACCACGAGCCGCCGGAGATCATCGCGACCGAGCCGGAGCCGAGCTGCTCGGTGTCACCGACGGTGAACTGGCCGAACTTCGGGGCCAGGCCACGGTCGGACAGGCCGCGCAGGTAGTCCATGGTCTCGACGAACGTCGGGTCGGCGAACGCGAAGGACGTGGGCCACGCCGCGGGCTCGCGCATGGTCCAGTCGGTCGCGGCGGCGAACTGGTACCAGGTGGTCTGGCCCAGGTAGTCGTTCGTGCCGAGGGCCCCGATGCCGTAGACCTTGACCTTGTCCTTGTCGAAGCCCTTCTCGTCGCCGCGCTTGCCGTTCTCGTCGACGGTCAGGTGCGACACGACCTCGTCGAAGGTGCCGCCGTCCTCCGGGTTCCAGGTCATGTTCGTGACGTCGTCCTCGGTGAGGCCGGCGTCCTTCAGCATGTCCTTGTTGTAGTAGAACGCGGAGCCGGCCCAGTCGAGGGGCAGCGCGTACTGCTTGTCGTCCGTGTACGTGAACGCCGGGACGCCCACGTTGAACACGCCCAGGTCGTAGTCCGACTCGGCGATGTAGTCGTCGAGCGGCTCGAGCTGGCCCTGCTTGGCGTACGAGTCGAGGAACTCCACGCTGTTCTGGAACGCGTCCGGCGCGTTGCCGGCCACGAATCCGGCGGTCAGCTTGGTGAAGTAGTCGTCCACCGCGTACTGCGTGATGTTGACCGTGATGTCCGGGTACTTCTCCTGGAAGGCGGGCAGGCAGGTCTTGTACGACTCGGCCTGCTTCTCGTCCCAGGTCCACCAGTTGACGGTGCCCGCGTGAGCGCCCTCCTCGGCGGCCCCGCCGTCCGAGCCGCCCGCGCAGGCGGCCAGCGACAGAGTGACGGCGGCTGCGGCGACGATGCCCAGCATCTGCTTCGATTTCATGATTCCTCTTCGATCAAGGGACCGGATGGGTTGAGGTGGCCGACGGCGCCCTCGAGCACACGGCCGAGCACGTCGAGCGCGCCCTGCCGGTCGAGGCTGCCGCCGGCGTCATGGCCGTTGACCGGCCAGACGGCGATGTCGTGCGCGGCCGCGTACTCGTTGTGCGCGGCGAACACGGTTTCGGGGGGAGTGATGTCGTCGTCGAGCCCGGCGGAGAACCACGCGGGCGCGTGGGCCAGGCGGGCGAAGTTCACGACGTCGAAGTGGCGCAGCGTGGCCAGCGCGCGTTCGCGGCGCGCCCGGTCCCGGGCCAGCAGGTCGGCCAGCTCGCGGTAGGGGCCGTTGCGGCTGAGCGTCAGCGCGCCCGGCAGGTCCGCGAGGAACGGGGCCTGCGCGAGCACCGCGGCCACGCCGGGGGCGAGGTAGCCCGCGGCCAGCGCGATCCCGGCGCCCTGGCTGTTGCCGAGCACCGCCACGCGGTCGGGGTCCACGCCGGGCAGCAGCCGGACGGCGTCGACCGCGCGGGCCGCGTCGGTGAACACGCGCCGGTAGTAGTAGCCCGCCGCGTCGCCCAGGCCGCGCGTGACGTAGCCCGTGCTGTCGCCCCACGGCCCGTCCGGCGTCGACCCGTCGCCCTGGCCGCGGGTGTCCATGACCAGGTGGGCGTAGCCCGCCGCCGCCCAGGTCAGGTCGTCGATCGCGTGCCCGCGTCCGGCGCCGTACCCCGTGAAGTGGACGACGGCGGGCAGGCGGCCGTCGCGGTGCCGGGGCAGGCGCAGCCAGGCGCGCACCGGGTCGCCGCCGAACCCGGGGAAGGTCACGTCGAACACCTCGACGGCGTCCAGGGGCGTGGCCACCGGGGTCACGGCCGGCGGGGTGTCGAACCGGCGGGCCCCCTGCAGCGTGTCGCGCCAGAAGCTCGCGAAGTCGTCCGGCAGGTCCTGGGTGGAGCGGTACGAACGGAGCGCGGCCTCGCGGGGGTCCGCGGTGGTCATGAGAGGTCCCCGAACAGGTCCGCGACCTCGGCGCCGTCGGCGGGCAGCGTGTGCGTGCGCCCGCCGAAGGTGACGACGACGTCGCGCGCGCCACCCCCGACTGCGTCGTGCAGGCGGAGCGTGGCAGGGCGCCCGGCGCGCCAGGCGAGGTCCACCGCGACACCGCCGCGCGTGCGGATGCCGGTGATCCGGCCGTCGGGCCAGGCCGCGGGCAGGGCCGGCAGCAGGCGCAGCGGGTCCTCGGGCGTGCCCGCCCCGGCGCCGACCAGCAGCTCCGCGATCGCGGCGGCCAGCCCGTAGTTGCCGTCGATCTGGAACGGCGGGTGCGTCGAGAACAGGTTGGGCAGCAGGCCGCCCCACTCGGAGCCGTCCACGGGCGAGTCGACGTCGGGGTCGTCGAGGTAGGGGCGGGATGCCTCACGCAGCAGGTCGCGCGCGACGTCGCCGTCGCCCAGCCGGGCCCGCAGGGCGATCTTCCACGACCACGACCAGCCCATGGCGCCCGGACCGCGCACGTCGAGCGTGCGGCGCGCGGCCGCGGCCAGCTCCGGGGTGCGCTCCACGTCGATCGCGGTGAGCGGGTAGAGCCCGACCAGGTGCGACAGGTGCCGGTGGTGCGGGTCGGTCGAGGTGCCGTCCTCGCCCCACTCGGCCACGGTGCCGTCGTCGGCCACACGCAGCGGGGCCAGGCGGGGGAGGGCGGCGCGGATCTCGGCCAGCAGCGGCTCGTCGACGGCGCCCGCGGCCTCCGCCGCGGCGAGCGTGCGCTCGAACGTGGTCCGGATCAGGGTCAGGTCCATCGCGGACGACGTCGACACCGAACCCGTCGACCCGTCCGCGCGCCGGAACGAGTTCTCGGGCGAGGTCGACGGCGACGTGCCGAGCACGCCGTCGGCGTCGGCCACCAGCCAGTCGAGCGCGAAGGCGCTCGCGCCGAGCAGCAGCGGCAGCACCCGCCCGGCCAGCTCGTCGCGGTCGCGCCCGTACTCCCAGCGCTGCCAGGCGTGGTCGGCGAGCCAGAGGCCGCCCATCGGCCAGAACGCCCAGGACGTCGCCCCGTGGCCCGCGCCGACGGGCAGCGCCCAGCCCCACGGGTCGGTGTTGTGGTGCGCCACCCAGCCGCGCGCGCCGTACAGGGCGTGCGCCACGGCGGTGCCGGTCTCGGCCACGCGCTCCAGCAGGTCGAGCAGCGGGGCGTGCAGCTCGCCCAGGCCGGTGCGCTCGGCCAGCCAGTAGTTCATCTGGGTGTTGATGTTGATCGTGTAGTTCGACGACCACGGCGGGCGCATCGACTCGTTCCAGATGCCCTGCAGGTTGGCGGGCGGCGAACCGGGCCGCGACGACGAGACCAGCAGGTACCGGCCGTAGGCGTAGAGCACGGGGGCCAGGGCGCGGTCGTCGGCGTCCGCGAGGAGGGCGGCGACGTCGACCGGGGTGGCGTCAGCGCTGTCACCGAGCTCCAGGACGGACCGGCCCAGGAGGGCTCCCGCGTCGGCCTCGTGCCGGGCGCGGAGGTCGCCGGCGTCGGACGCGACGACCTCGGCGGCGTGCGCGGCGGCACGCTCGGCGAGCTCGGCGCGCGTGGCGGACGGCTCGTGCCGCCACCAGCGGCGGGCGTTGGTCTCGGTCGTGACGGCCAGGAGCACGCGGCGGGCGTCGGTGATCGCCATGTCATGGGCGTCCTCGTCGGCTGTCACGGCACCGTCAGTGCGCACGGCCACTGCCACGGCCGCCGCCGGGTCGAAGCCGGCCCCGTCCGTTCCCCAGACATGGGCCTCGGCGTCCGGCTCGTGCCCCGGCGCGCCGTCGACCGGCGCCTCGACGATCAGGCCCAGACCCGCGGTGCCGCCGTCCGGCAGCCGCACGTCCGTGCCCGCGACCCGCAGGGGCGAGCGCAGGCGCAGCACGGCCGAGACCGGGGCGTCGGCCGTGAGCTCGACGACGAGGGCGCCGTCGGCCGCGCCGACCCAGCTGCTGCGGCGCACGCGCACGCCGTCGAGCAGGAAGGACTCGTCGACCACGGCGCGGGAGAGGTCGAGCACGCGCTCGTAGTCGGTCAGCGCCGCCGGGCCGAGGTCCAGGTCGAGGTGGCCGAGCGGCAGGAACTCCTGGCTCCACGGGCCCTCGAAGGTGCGCAGCAGGAGCTCGACCTCGTCGTCGTCCTGCCGGGCGACGGCGGCGCGCACCTCGGCGAGCCGCTCGGGTCCGGCGCCGCCGGCCAGGACCGCGTCGAGCGCGCGGCGCGGGCCGTCCGGGGTGCCCGACCACAGCGTCGAGTCGTTGAGGCCGATGCGGCCGCGGGCGTCGCCGAAGACCATGCCGCCGATCGCGCCGTCGCCGATGGGCGTGGCCTCGGTCCAGCGGGCGGCGGGGCCGGTCCAGCGCAGGCGCACGGGGCGGGGTGCGGTGGTCACTTGAGCCCCGAGAAGCCGATGGAGTCGACGATCCGGCGGCCGAACGCGAGGAACAGCACCAGCATCGGCAGGGCCGCGACCAGCGTCGCCGCCATGAGGCCGGCCCAGTCGGGGGCGGCCTGCGGCGAGGACTGCTTGAACACGGCCAGGGCGAGCGTGAGCGGCCGGACGCTGTCGTCGCTGGTCACCAGGAGCGGCCAGAAGTAGTCGTTCCACGCGCCGATGAAGCCCAGGATCGACAGGGTGGTCACGGGGCCGGACGTCATGGGCAGCGTGATCTGGAACAGCACGCGCAGGCGGCTGGCGCCGTCGATCAGCGCGGCCTCCTCGATCTCGCCGCTCAGGCCGAGCATGAACTGCCGCAGGAAGAAGATGTTGAACGCCGAGAACAGCGCCCCCGGCAGGATCAGCCCGCCGAACGTGTTGAGCAGGCCCAGGTCCTTGATCAGCACGAAGTTCGGCAGCAGCGTCAGGATGCCCGGCACCATGAGCGCCGTGAGCAGCACGGAGAACACCAGGTCCCGGCCGGGCCACTGCAGGCGGGCGAACGCGTAGGCGGCGATCAGCGAGAAGAACACGACCAGGACGGTCGAGAGCGTCGCGAAGATCAGCGAGTTCATCGCGAAGTGCAGGATGTTGATGCTGGCGCCCGAGCCGCCCTCGGCCAGGGACTCGGCCGACGTGGCGATGCCGAGCACCCGGCGGAACGCGCCGAGCGTGAAGTCCACCGGCAGCAGCGACGACGGGTGCGTGATCAGCGAGTAGTTGTTCGAGAACGACGTCCGCAGGATCCAGTAGAACGGGAAGATCGTGACCAGCACGACCCCGCCGAGGTAGGTCCAGGCGACGGCGCGGCCCACGCTGAAACGGCGGCGGGGCCCGGAGACGGTAGCAGATGCGGACATGCGTGTTCCTCAGTTCGTGTCGGACTCGTCGGCGCGCAGCAGGCGCATCTGCAGGAAGGTGATGGTGATGAGCATCGCGAACAGCGCGAGCGACATGGTCGCGGCGTAGCCGAACTCGAACTGGCCGAACGCCTTGTCGTAGATGTAGAGCTGCAGCACGTTCGACGCGCGGGCCGGGCCGCCCTGCGTGGTCACGGCCACGAGGTCGAACACCTGGAACGAGCCGATCACCGTCAGCACCAGCACCATCGCCAGCACGGGACGCAGCAGCGGGAGCGTGAGGCGGCGGAACATCTGCATCTCGTTGGCGCCGTCGATCCGGCCGGCCTCGTAGACGGTCGGCGGGATGGTCTGCAGGCCCGCGAACACGATGATCGCGTTGTATCCCATGCCCTTCCAGACGCTGATCAGCGCGATCGTGGGGATGGCCCACTTGCTGGAGCCCAGGAAGAAGACGGGGTCGAGGCCGAGCTGGCGGATCGCGATGTTCACGATGCCGAGCTGGGCGTCGAGCATCCAGGACCATGTGGTGGCCGCGACGACCCCCGAGATGAGGAACGGGAGGATGATGATTCCCCGGAGCGCGGTCGACGCCGTCAGCCGGTGCAGCACCACGGCCGTCGTGACCGAGAGGGCCATGCCGATCACGACCGACAGGACCACGAAGTAGGCCGTGACGCCGAGCGAGTGCCAGAAGACCTCGTCGGCCACCAGGCGCTTCAGGTTGTCGAGGCCGGTCCACTGCGGCGGGGTGAGCACCCGGAAGTCGGTGAAGCTCAGGTAGATGCCGCGCAGGGTGGGGTAGGCGGCGAACGCGAGGAACCCGATGACGGCGGGTGCGATCAGGACCCAGGCGAGGCGCGCGTCGCCGCGGTGGGCGGGCGAGCCGGTGCGGCGCGCCGGCCCGGTCTTGTGGTCACGCCCGGTCGCGGTTCGTCCGCGTGCCGGGGTGGTGGTGGAGATCGCCATCGGCCTCATCCCTCGTCGTCGAGCTGCAGGAGGTGGGCACCTCGCTTGCCGCCGAAAGCGTAGGGCGACTAAGTTTCCGCTGTCAAGAAAGTCGATTCGGGGTGGTGAAGATGTCTGCTGGTGATGGATACGCGGTGCTGCGCGCGGCCGGAGTGTCGCTCGTGCTCGATCTCGTGGGCGTGATGCCCCAGGTGCTGCACTGGGGCGCGGACCTCGGTGACCTCGGCCCCGAGGGTGTGGACGCGCTGCGCGAGTCCGGGGCCACCGCGCGGGTCGCCAACTCGCCGGAGACGCCCCGTGCGGTCACGCTCCTGCCGGTCGAGCGGGACGCCTGGGCGGGTCTGCCGGGCATCGAGGGCCACCGCGCCGGGACGGCGACGACGCCGCGTCCCGAGCTCGTGGCGGCGGACGTCGAGGTCCCGGCCGACGGCGCCGGGGGCACGGTGCGCCTGGACGTGCGCGAGCCGGTCGCGGACCTCGCGCTCACGGCCGAGGTGGAGCTGGAGGCGACGGGCGTCCTGCGGGTGCGGTGGACCGTGACGCCGGGGGCCGAGGGCGGCGCGAGCGGCGCGGGGCGCGAGGTCTACGACCTGTCGCACGTCGCGGCGCTCCTGCCCCTCCCGGCCCGCGCGACCGAGGTGCTCGACTTCAGCGGGCGCTGGAGCCGGGAGCGGCAGCCGCAGCGCCTCCCGCTGGTGGACGGCGACCACGTGCGCGAGGTGCGCCGGGGCAAGCCGGGGGCGGACTCGCCGTACCTGGTCGCGGCGGGCACGCCCGGGTTCGGCCACCGGTCGGGCGAGGTGTGGGCGGCCCACGTGGCGTGGAGCGGCGACCAGCGCTGGATCGTGCAGCGCCTGTCCGAGGGCGCGGGCGCGCACGCGGCCGTGCTCGGCGGCGGCGAGCTGCTGCGCGCCGGCGAGGTGCGGCTGGCCGCGGGGGAGAGCTACACGACCCCCGACGTGCTGTTCGCGTGGTCGGACGCGGGGCTGGACGGCGTCGCCGACCGGTTCCACCGCCGCACCCGCGCGCGCCGTCCGCGGCGGCGCCCGCAGCCGCTCGTGCTCAACACGTGGGAGGCCGTCTACTTCGACCACGACCTGGGCCGCCTGACCGAGCTCGTGGACCGCGCCGCCCGGGTGGGCGTGGAGCGCATCGTGCTCGACGACGGCTGGTTCCGGGGGCGCCGCGACGACACGGCGGGCCTCGGCGACTGGCAGGTCGAGACCGCCGTCTGGCCCGACGGGCTGGACCCCTTCGTCTCGCGGGTGCGCGCGGCGGGCCTGGAGTTCGGGCTGTGGTTCGAGCCCGAGATGGTCAGCCTGAACTCCGACCTGGCGCGCGAGCACCCCGAGTGGCTGCTGGCGCCGTCGGCCGGGGTGGGGACGAGCTTCCGCAACCAGTACGTGCTCGACGTCGCCCACCCCGACGCGTACGCGTACCTGCTGGACGCGATCTCGGCGCTCGTGGAGCGCTACGGCATCGACTACATCAAGTGGGACCACAACCGGGACCTGCTCGAGGCCGTGATCCGTGGCGGCGCCGCCGGGGACCGGCCGGGGGTGCGGCGGCAGACGCTGGCGCTGTACGCCCTGCTCGACGAGCTGCACGAGCGGCACCCGGCGCTGGAGATCGAGAGCTGCTCGGCCGGCGGCGGGCGTGTGGACCTCGGCATCCTGGACCACACCGAACGGGTGTGGACCTCGGACTGCAACGACCCCGTGGAGCGTCAGCAGATCCAGCGCTGGAGCGAGGTGCTGCTGCCGCCGGAGCTGCTGGGCTCGCACGTCGGCGCGGCGCGGGCGCACACCACGAACCGGGTCACCGACCTGTCGTTCCGGCTGGTGACGGCGGCGTTCGCCGCGCCGGGGATCGAGTGGGACATCACGGGCTGCACCGAGGACGAGATGGTGCGGCTCACCCAGTGGGCCGCGTTCGTGAAGTCCCGGCGGGACCTGCTGCACGGGGGCGTGCGCGTGCACGCCGACCTCGCCGACGAGCAGACGCTGCTGCACGGCACCGTGTCCGAGGACCGTACCCGCGCGCTGTTCGCGTGGGTGCGGCTGGCCAGCTCGGCCGGGCCGCAGGTGGCCCGGGTGCCCTTCCCGGGCCTCGACCGGGACCGGGACTACGTGGTGCGCGTGCCGGACGCGTTCGGCCCCACCGCCGTGCACGGCCGGGAGCCCGCGTGGCTCGAGCACGCCCGGCGCGCCGGGGGCTTCCGGGCGCCGGGCGCCGTCCTGGCGTCGGCCGGGGTGACGCTGCCGGTGCTGCAGCCGGCGTCGGGCCTGGTGCTGGAGCTGACGGCAGAGTGAACGTGTCAGACGCTCAGATCCCTCCAGGGATCTGAGCGTCTGACAGGTGCTAGCGCGTGAAGCGGAAGCCGTCGCTCCGGACCGGGGCGTCGGACCCGTTCACCACCACGACGCGGTGGCTGCCGCGCTTGAGGCCGGAGACCGAGAACAGCTCCTGCTGGGTGCGGCGCGCGGCCGTGCTCGTGTCGACCGTCTTCTTGAGCACGCCGTCGACGTAGACGTGCACGGGGCCCTGGTCGGGCGCCGTCGGCGCGATCCACGTGACGCCGGTGCCGGTGAACGTGAGATCGGTCCACGCCTCGCCGCGCGCGGCGTGCACGTCGTCGCCGCCGTCACCCCGGAACGCGAAGGTCAGCGCCGTGTCGCCCGCGGGCAGCGCCGTCAGGAGCTCCGCCGACAGCGCGACCGACTGCCCGTCGGCGGTCCAGTCGGTGCCCTTGCGCAGCACGGTGTCGCCGTGCCGGACCGCCGTGAGCTCGCCCGGGTCGCGGCCGAGCTCGACGGTCGTCGCCTCGGCCTGCTCGTCGGGCACCACGATCGCGTTCGGCGTCACCAGGTTCTCCTGCTCGACGTCGACCCGGTCGAGCAGCATGAACCGGCCGTTCTTCTTCTCCACGCGCAGCGTGTGCTCGCCGTTCTCGAGGTCCGTCGTGGACCACACGACCGCCTGGCTCTCGCGCGGCGTCCCGGCCGGCAGCGACGCGTCGACCGTGTCGACGAGCTCGCCGTCCAGGTAGACCGCGACCTCGCCCTGCGACTCGTCGCGCTCGGTCACGTAGGACACGCCCGTGCCCCGGAAGGTCAGCTCGAAGGCGTCGCCGTCCTTCTCCGTCCAGTGCACGTCGTCCTCGTGGTCGCCCAGGCCGCGGCCCGTGCTGTGGCTCCAGCTCCCGGAGTACGAGATCTCGGACGCGTCGTCGTTCAGCTTCGCGACCCGCTTGCCGGTGTCGCCCGGGGCGGGCGGCTCCTCGCCGTCGGGCACCACGGTCACGGCCAGGTCCTGCGACGTCGCCGCGACCTCCTCGTTGCCGTTGCGCGCCCAGTCGCCGCCGTAGCCGACCTGGATGGCGTCGTCGTTCACCGTCGAGGTGGCCGCGCCGGCGGGCGTCACGCGCAGCAGGCGCACGCCGTGCGGCGGCACGTCGGTGGCCGTGAACCCGTCCGTGAAGGAGCCGAGGTTCTTCTTCGCCCACACGTCGCGCACCTTGTGCCGGCCGTCACCGAGCCCGAGGTCCGCCCAGCGCGCCGTGACGTCGGCGTCGGTCGAGCCGAGGTTGAACAGGCCGACCACGTAGCTGCCGTCGTCCTGCAGCGAGTACCAGACCTGCCGCTTGCCCGCGGTCGAGACCGGCCGGGCCGGGATCGCGGCCTGGTTGATCGCGATGACCTCCTCGTTGGTCAGCAGGCCGAGCCCGAAGGTGTCGAGCTGGGTGAGGTCGTTGCCGGTGTACATCGGGGCCGCGGAGATGGCCCAGAGGCTGGTCGCCGTGCGGCGCTCGTCCTGCGTCAGGCCGTCCATGCGGCCGTTGCCCACGTTGAGCGAGTCGAGGTCGCCGAACCCGCCCGGGCCGGTGTACCGCCACCACTGCTCGGCCTTGGGGAAGAGGCGCGCGATGTTGGGCCAGGTCGTCAGGGCCTCGTTCTCGCAGTAGCACTCGACGTCCCAGTCGAGGCGCCAGCCGTCGGCCTTCTCGCGCCAGTAGTCGGCGTAGCGCGGGTCGAGCGCCCAGGACAGCTCGAACCAGATGTCGCGGCTGTGCAGCGCGTCCGACCAGGCCGCCACGTCGCGGCGGGCGTCGAGCGACAGGTCGCCGATGCCCGAGCCCGGGGTCACGCTGTCGAACTTGACGAAGTCCACGCCCCAGTCGCCCAGCAGGGCGCCGATGGAGTCGATGTACTTGGTGGTGCAGGGGTTGTCGAAGTCGAGCGCCCAGCCGATGCCCCAGTAGTCGGCCTTGGTGAGCGGCTGCTTGACGATGTCGCCCGTGGTGCAGCCCGGCGCGTTCCACACCGGCAGGTCGGCCTCGTAGACCTCCGGGCCGATGCCCGGGATGAAGTACAGCCCGAACTTCTGCCCGTTGTCGTGCACGTGGTCGATCACGGCCTGCAAACCGTCCGGGTACAGCGAGGTGCTGGGCTTGGGCCGGCCGAACTCGTCGAAGCCGTCGTTCCAGCCCGCGTCCACGTTGATGCGGTCGTAGCCGAAGCGCTGCAGCTTGGTGTGCATGGCGTCGGACTGGGCGATGAGCTGGTCGGCGTCGATCCAGCGGCCGTCGCCGCTGTAGACCTGCATGCTGAAGCTGCTCCAGCCCATGTACGGCGCCGTGGCGAGGTCGCCGGGCTCGACGCGGGGCACGGGAGGCGGGGGAGTGGGCGCCGGGTCCGCGGCGCTCGCGGGGCCGGCGGTGCCGGCGACCAGGAGGCCGACGGCGGCGAGTCCGCACAGCGCCTGCCGGAGCAGGCGTCGGGGGCTTGTCATGGAAGGTGCTCTCCATCCTTTACGAGGATGCGCAGTGGCGACGTGCGGAACGGCACTGTTCCAGCGCGCGACGGGGCCCGGCGGGCCCCGTCATTTCTTGACGCGATCAAATAACCACAGCCCAGCCCCCGTGCGCAAGGGTCCGGACGTAGTTGCTTGACAACGGAAAGAAACTCTTGGACGCTCGTCTCGCTCCGCCCGCTCCGACACCCCTGGTGGCTCTCATGCTCACGCGCACCGCCGCGCCCGGACCCTGGACCCTGCACGTCGAGACGGCCGCGGCCGACGCCGACGCCGCGGTCCTCGCCCAGCTCCCCGTCCCCGCCACGGTGCCCGGCACGGTCCACACCGACCTGCTGGCCGCCGGCCTCATCGAGGACCCGTACCACGACCGCAACGAGCTGCTGACCCCGTGGATCGGCCGCTCGGGCTGGCGCTACCAGGCGACGCTGCCCGCCACGACACCGGCCGAGCGCACCGACCTCGTGCTCGACGGGCTGGACACGCTCGCCACGGTGCTCGTGGACGGCGTCGAGCGCCTGCGCACCCGCAACATGTTCCGCTCGTACCGGGTGCCCCTGGACTCGGCCGACGCCGCCGACGTCGCCGTGGTGTTCGACTCGCCCTGGGGCCCGTTCGACGCCCTGGACGACGAGGCGCGGCGCGCGTTCGACTCGCCGTCGGCGCACATCCGCAAGATGGCCTGCAACTTCGGCTGGGACTGGGGCCCGACCCTGGTCACCGCCGGCATCTGGCGCCCGGTGCGCATCGAGTCGTGGTCCGTAGCGCGGCTGGCCGAGACCCGCGTGGAGGTGCGCGCCGAGCAGGGCGCCGCCGGCTGGCGCGGCGTCGTCGAGGTGGGCGTCGAGCTCGAACGCACGACGACGGCGCACGACGCCGAGCTGGTCGTGTCGGTCGCGGGCGTGACCCAGAGCGTCGTCGTGCCCGCCGCGGAGACGTCGGCGCGGCTCGTGGTCGAGGTGCCGATCGGGCACGACGACCTGTGGTGGCCGCGCGGCTCCGGGGCGCAGCCCCTGCACGACGTCGAGGTGCGGTTGCTCGACCGCGTCACGGGCGAGGCGCTCGACGCCGACGACCGGCGGGTCGGCTTCCGGTCCGTCGAGGTGCGCCGCGAGGCGGACGCGGACGGCGAGTCGTTCGCGTTCGTGGTCAACGGGCGTCCCGTCGCGGCGCTGGGCTTCAACTGGATCCCGGACGACTGCTTCCCGCACCGCGTCACGCACGACGACGTCGCCGCCCGCCTGCGCGACGCCGCCGAGGCGAACGCCAACATCCTGCGCGTGTGGGGCGGCGGCCTGTACGAGTCCGACGACTTCTACGCGCAGTGCGACGAGCTCGGGTTCCTCGTCTGGCAGGACTTCGCCTTCGCGTGCGCGCCGTACCCGGAGCACGAGTGGATGCTCGAGGAGGTCGCGGCCGAGGCGCGCGAGAACGTGGTGCGCCTGATGTCGCACCCCTCGCTGGCCATCTGGAACGGCAACAACGAGAACTGGCTCGGCTGGGACGACTGGGGCTGGAAGGAGCGCCTCGGCGACCGGCCCTGGGGCGAGCGGTACTACCTCGAGGTGCTGCCGCAGGTGGTGGTCGAGGTCAGCCCGCACGCCTTCTACTGGCCGGGCAGCCCCTACTCGGGCACGCCCGAGGTGTACTCGAACGACCGCTCGCGCGGCGTGGTGCACCTGTGGGACGGCTGGAACGAGCAGGGCTACCAGGTGTTCCTCCAGGACCGGGCGCGGTTCGTCTCGGAGTTCGGCTGGCAGGGCCCGCCCGCCTGGCGCACCCTGACGGACGCCGTGCACGACGACCCGCTGCGCCCCGACTCGGAGGGCGTGCTGCACCACCAGAAGGCGGTCGACGGCTCGCTCAAGCTGGCCCGCGGCCTGGCGCCGTACTTCGACGAGCCCACGGACATGGCCGACTGGCACTGGGCCATGCAGCTCAACCAGGCCCGCGCCCTGACGTTCGCGATCGAGCACTTCCGCTCGCTGCGGCCGCTGAACATGGGCTCGATCGTGTGGCAGCTCAACGACTGCTGGCCGGTCGCGTCCTGGGCCGTCGTCGACTCCGCCGGACGCCGCCGGCCCGCCTGGTTCGCGGTGCGCGCGGCCTTCGCCCCGCGGCTCGCCACGATCCAGCCGCGTGGCGAGGGGCTGGCGCTCGTGCTGGTCAACGACGCCGGCGAGGAGTGGTCGGGGTCGGCCACGGTGCGGCGCCTGGGCCTGGACGGCCGGGTGCTCGCCGAGCAGGCGGTCACGTTCGACGTCGGCTCCGTGGCGAGCACGACCGTGGCCCTCGGCCCGGACCTCGCGCAGCCCGGCGATGCCGCCGCCGAGCTCCTCGTGGCCGACGTCGACGGCGCGGCCCGGGCCTGGCGGTACTTCACCGTGGACCGCGACCTCGCCTACCCGAGCCCGCGGCTCGACGTCGTGACCAAGCCCCTGCCCGACGGCGACGTCGAGGTGACGGTCACCAGCGACACGTTCGTGCGCGACCTGACCCTGCACGCCGACCGGCTCGACGCCGGGGCCGCCACGAGCGACGCGCTCGTCACGCTGCTGCCGGGGGAGTCGGTCACCCTGCGGGTCTCGGGTGCCGACCCGGCGCGCGCGGAGGCGGTCGCCGCGGCAGTGAGCGGCGCGGCGCCGGTGGTCCGGCACGCGGGCGACCTGGTGGGCTGACCCCGCGCCGCCGGTTGAGCCGCCCGCCGCTGGTCGAGCTTGTCGAGACCCCGCCCACATGTCAGACGCCCAGGTCACCGGAGTGACCTGGGCGTCTGACATGTCGGGTGTCGGTCAGGCCTCCGACGTCGGCGCCTCGCCCGCGAGGGTCAGGTAGACCTCGCGGCGTGCCTTCTCGAGCAGCTTCGTGACCGCGGCCACCTGCTCGGGCGTGCCGGTGCGGGCGACCTGCTCGACGGCGTCGGCCAGGGCGCGGACCTCGTGCCGCAGCTCGCGGCCGTGGCCGTGCCCGACCTGCTCCCACGGGGTACCGAGCTCGTCCTTGTGCTGCTCGACGTAGGCGGTGCCCTCGTCGGTCAGCGTGGCGAGCTTGCGGCCGCCGTCCTCGGAGAGGACCACGAGGCCCTCGTCGGCGAGCAGCGACAGCGCCGGGTAGACGGCGCCCGCGCTGGGGCGCCAGCGACCGTCTGTCCGGTCGGCCAGCTCGCCGATGATCTGGTACCCGTGCATCGGCTGCTCGGCGAGGAGCAGCAGGATCGCGGCGCGGATCTCACCGCGGCCGGCGCGGCGCGGGCCGCGGGAGCCACGGCGTCCGCCGCCGTGGGGGCCGCGGGGACCGAAGCCGCGAGGGCCTCCGCCAGGACCGAAGCCCGGGCCGAAGTCGCGGGGGCCGAAGTCCGGGCCGGGCCCGCCGGCCATCGCGTAGACGGGGCCGAACATCGGGCCCTCGAACGTGGGCAGGAAGCCGCGGCGGCGTCCGCCGCGGCGGCCGGAGGAACCGGGGTCCTGTGAGTGGTTGTCGTGTGTACGCATGATCTGTCTCCTACGTGTAGCGGCGGGGCGAGGCGGTGCGCGATCTCGCGCACTACGGCGTCTCGTTCGTCCTGCCGGTCGGGAACGCGTGGCTCAACCGACGCTCCAAAGATAGATCAAAGATATATCGTTACGCAAGACCTGGTCCCGAACTGGCCCGTGACCTCGTGGAATGCCGCCCACCCCGGCCGCGTTGCCCCGGGCATGGACTTCAACCAGCAGATCGTCGACACCTTCCGCGCCAACGGCGGCGAGGTCAACGAACCCATGCGGTTCGGCAAGGGGCTCGTGCTCGTGCACGTGCCGCGCAAGGACGGCAGCATCCGCATCGCTCCGCTCGCCGCGATCCAGGAGGACGGCGCCCGGTACATCGTGGCGAGCGCCGGCGGCTCGCCCAAGAACCCCGCGTGGGTCTACGGCCTGCGCCGGGCCGAGCAGGTGGACATCGAGGTGCCGGGCGAGCCCGTCGAGACCGTCCGGACCAAGGTCGAGGAGCTGTCCGGCGAGGCGCGCGACGCCATGTGGGCCCGGTTCAAGGAGTTCTCGGCCGGGTTCGCGGAGTACGAGAAGACCGCGGAGGGGCGCGAGTTCCCGATCTTCCGGCTCGTCGGCTGATCAGCTCGGCTCCTCGCCGCCCACCTGGGCGGCGAGGAACGCCGCGACCTGCTCGGGGGGCGGCGAGGTCCCGCACCGGCACGTTGAGCCGGTTGGACGCCTCCCGCAGCCGGGCGAACGCCTCGTCGTCCGCCTCGCCGAAGCTGACCATGAGGACGCCCTTGGCCTGCTCGATGGACGCCCGGCTCTCCGCGGACGCGCGGATGGAGGCCGACGCCTCGCGCTGGGCCTGCTCGTGGCTGGGGGCGGTCACGTCGATGAAGTACCCGGCGAGCTCGATGATGGTGCCCGAGGCGTCGCGCTTGGCCTGCCCGGTGACCGCGAGCGTCCTGGTGCGGCTCTGGGCGTCGATGATGCGGTGCACGGAGCTGAACGGCTGGCCGGTCGCGGCCGCGATCCGCAGCACGTGGTCCACGCGGTCCCGGTCGTCCGGATGCTTGTGGGCGAGCACCAGCTCCGTCGTGGGCACCACCTCGCCCGGGCTGAAGCCGTGCATCGCGAACACCTCGTCCGACCAGGCCCAGCGGCCCGTGGCGAGATCGAGCCGGTAGCGGCCCACGGGCACACGGTGGCCTGGCGCCAGTGCGGCCTCGACCGCGTCCGGCGAGGGCTGAGGCTGGGTCTCGTTCACGCCTGTCCCGTCGACTGGATTCCCTCCACTCTGCACCCTGGACGGCCGAAGAACCAGGGTGTGCGACCTCACGCACCCGTAAATCTCAACTAGACCAGCCAAATCGCGACTAATCCGCTTGGATGGGTGAATATCCCCGTTCCGACGCCAAGGAGAACTCCGCGATGACCCAGGCAGCACAGGTCGGCACCGTGTACCAGAACAGCCAGGAGCTTCTCGACGCCGACCTGCCGCACCTGAGCGTCGCCCTCGACGCGAGCGGGTACGCGATCCAGCGGGACAAGGACGGCAACTGGTACAGCGTGTCGTCCGTCGGGCCGTCCGACCTCGCCGGGGTCTACACGGTGATCCACCTGCCGGCCGAGCCGCTGCCCGCGACCTACGGCTCGGTGGTCATCACCGACAACGGCACGCCGTTCATGCGGCGCTGGGACGCAGCGACCGACGAGCGGTTCGGCCTGGAGCACTGGATAGGGCCCGACGGCGTCACGGTGACCGACGCCCACCTGCGGCACCTCGGCATCGCCCGGGCCTGGGACGCGAGCGTCCCGGGCAGCGCCTCGCGGCTCGGCGGACGCAGGGCCGCGAGGCGGTCCCGCGCGACGTCGGAGGCCGACGGGCGCCCGGACTCCCGGTCGCGGACGCCGTCGGCGTCGTAAGGCGTGGTGCCGGTCATCCAGCCCGCGCCGCGTGGGCGGCGGCCTGGGCGATGTTGCGCTGCATGCCGCCGAACACGATGCCGTGGAACGGGCTGATCGCCCACCAGTAGAGCTGGCCGGGCAGCCCGCGCGGCAGGAAGACGGCGCGCTGGCGGAAGGTCGGCCGGGCATCGTCCGCGTCCTCGACGGACAGCTCCAGCCAGGCCAGGCCCGGCAGACGCATCTCGGCGCGCAGCCGCAGCAGGCGGCCGGGCTCGATCCTCTCGACCCGCCACCAGTCGAGCGCGTCCCCCGCGGCGAGGCGGTGCGGGTGGCGGCGGCCGCGCCGCAGCCCGGGCCCGCCGAAGAGTCGGTCCATGAGGCCGCGCGCCACCCAGCCCAGCCGCCAGGAGTACCAGCCGTGAGCGCCGCCGATGCCCTCGATCACGGTCCACAGCGCCTCGCTCGTGGTGTCGACGCGGCTGGAGCGGTCGTCGACCAGCAGGCTCCCGCCGGCCCAGTCGGGGTCGTCGGGCAGGGGGTCGGACGGCGCCCCCGGCGTCGAGGCGGACACCCAGCTCGTGCGCACGTCCAGGTCCCGGATGCGGGTCAGGGCGAGCGCGACCGCCTCGTCGAAGCCGATGAGGCCTTCGGGCGGGTCGGGCACGTACTGCTTGATGTCGTCCTCCTCGGCCACGACCTCGTGCACCAGCGAGCCGACGAGCGGCCGCGCGATGCCCGGCGGCACGGGCGTCACCAGGCCCACCCACAGGCTGGCCAGCCCGGGGGTCAGCACCGGGACGGCGCGGATCAGGCGCGGGCGCAGCCCGGCGACGGCGGCGTAGCGCTGCATCATCTCGCGGTAGGTGAGGATGTCCGGCCCGCCGATGTCGAAGCCGCGGCTGACCTCGGCCGGGATCGACGCCGCGCCCACGAGGTAGCGCAGCACGTCGCGCACGGCGATGGGCTGGATCCGGTTGTTGATCCAGCGCGGCGCGACCATGGCCGGCAGTCGCTCGGTGAGGTAGCGCATCATCTCGAACGAGGCGCTGCCCGAGCCGAGGATCACCGCGGCTCGCAGCACGACGGTGGGGGCGCCGCCGTCGAGCAGGATCTGCTCGACCTCGCGACGGGACTCCAGGTGGGGCGAGAGCTTCTCGCCGTCCGGGTAGAGGCCGCCGAGGTAGACCACCCGGCCCACGCCGACCTCGCGCGCCACGACCGCGAAGCCGCGGGCGGTGCTGCGGTCGCGCTCGGCGAACCCGGGCCCGGCCCCCAGGGCGTGGATCAGGTAGTAGGCGACGTCGACGCCGTCGAGCGCCCGCCGCAGGTCGTCGCGCGAGGTGGCGTCGCCCTCGACCACCTCCACGTCGCCCGACCACTCCCGCGAGGCGATCCGTTCGGGGTGCCGGGCCAGCACGCGGACGTCGTACCCGGCGGCCAGCAGCTCGGGCACGAGCCGCCCGCCGATGTATCCGGTGGCTCCGGTGACGAGTACTCGGGGCATGGGACGACACCAACCTTTCTCCAAAACGTGAAGCCGAGCGATTTACTAGATAGGCTAGGCATATTCGCCGGGCGGTTGCTTGCTGGGGCAGGTACTGGGGGCCGCCCGGCCCATCCGAGGAGGGCTCATGGCACAGAGCACGTCGCACGACCTGGTCAGGCGGATCGTCGTCACCGTCAGTTTCGTGGTCTGCGTCATCGGTTCCATGATCGGCGTAGGCGTGTTCGGTGGCACGTCCGTCAACGCGGCGGCCGGGGGAGCGCTGGACACCGACGCCACGCTGCTCGCGCCGGCGTCCGCGGCGTTCTCGGTGTGGACCGTCGTCTACGTCGGGCTCGCCGGGTACACGCTGCTGCAGTGGTTCGACGCGCCGACGCCGGCCGCGCAGGAGCGGCAGCGCCGCCTGCGGCTCCCGGTCGCCGGCACCATGCTGCTCAACGCGGCGTGGATCCTGGTGGTCCAGGCCGGGTGGCTCTGGGTGAGCGTGCTGGTCATCGCCGCGCTGCTCACGCTGCTCGTCCGGGTCTTCCTGATCCTGCTGCGCACCCGCGCCGCCGGGGTGCTCGACCGCGTGCTGGTCGACGGCGTGCTCGGCATCTACCTCGGCTGGGTCTGCGTGGCCACGGCCGCCAACATCGCCGCGGCGCTGACCAGCGCCGGGTTCGACGGCGCCGGGCTCGCCGCCGACTGGTGGGCCGTCGGCGTCCTCGCGGTGGTCGGCGTCATCGGCGTCGTCCTGGCCGTGCGCGGCAACGGGCCTGTCGCGGTGGCCCTGGCCATCGCCTGGGGCCTGTCCTGGATCGCCGTCGAGCGCTGGGGCGGTACGCCGTACTCGGCCCCGACGGCCGCCGCGGCGCTCGCGGCCGCCGTGGCCGTGGTCGGCGCCACGGCCGTGGTCCGCGTGCGCGCGGCGGCCCGAGTCAGCCCACCCGGGTGAGCCGGAAGGTCTGGGCCGCGGACCCGGTGCACGGCTGCTGCGTGAACCGGGTGCCGTCGGACCCGGCCGGCGTGCCGAGCGTGAGGCAGCGGTCGCTGTGCCGGGCGGTGAACGTGACCCCGGCGGCCGTCGTCGTCGGGCGCCACTGCTGGTTGGTGCCGCCCACGTACGACCAGAGCTGGACGGCCACGCCGTTCCCGGTGGCGCCCGGGCCGCCCGCGACGTCCCAGGCCTTGCCCGCGTGCTGGTTGGTCACCTGGTAGTACCCGCCCGAGGTGGGCGTGAACCGCCAGCGCTGGTTGGCCTGGGCCGCGTCGCCGCAGGCCCACTGCTGCAGGCCGGTGCCGTCGGCGGTGCCCCAGTCGGCGGCGTCGAGGCACTTGCCGCTCGCGGTCGAGGCCACCTGGTACCAGGACGCCGGGTCGGGGTCGGCGGGCGTGGTCGTGGTCTGCGGGTCCCACGTGTAGGTGGCCACGGACCGGCCGGGCAGCGTGTGGGTCAGGGAGCGGCCCTCGTCGGTGATCGAGAAGGTGCGGCTGCCGGAGGAGGCGTTCACGACGTACGCCACGCGGGTGCCGTCGGGGTTCTGGTAGATGACGTTCTGCAGGCCGCCGGACTGCTCGCTGGTGGAGCCGATGCGGCGGGCCCCGGCGTCGATGAACTTGGTCAGGTGGCCCAGCACGTAGAACTCGGCGTTGCGCGTGACGTCGCCGCCGGCGATCTGCACCACGCCGTTGCAGCGCGTGCCGCAGTGCCCCTGGTGCGGGCCGCCGTTCTGGTCCAGCGCGAGGTTCCAGCTGATCGTCGTCTCGCCGCCGTTGCGCATGTTGCGCACCACGAGGTTCTCGGCGTGCCAGACCAGGGTGTCCCCGAACGTGTTCGCGGCGTCGTCGCTGTCCGTGCCGGAGCACTCGGTGAAGTAGACCCGCTTGCCCGCAGCCACGACCTGCGCCTGCGCCTCGGGGGAGCCGCCGTAGCAGTGGAACGCGGCGCCGACCACGCGGGAGATGCCCTGCGTGCCGGAGAAGACCTCCAGCGGGTAGTCGGGGCGGTCCCAGTTGTGGTCGTAGGCGAAGATCTGCGTGCCCAGCCCGGCGCTGGTCAGCCGCGCGTCGAGCACCCGCAGGAACTGCGCCTGCTCGGCCGCCGACATGCTCAGCGAGGGGTAGCTCGTGGCGAACAGCGGCTCGTTCGCCACCGTGAGGTCGCTGAGTGTCACGCCCTGCTGCGCGTACGCCTGGATCGCGCGGACCAGGTAGTCGGCGTACTCGTCGTAGTTCTCGGTGCGCAGGCTGCCGCCGTTCAGGGAGCCGCCGGACTTCATCCAGGCCGGCGGCGACCACGGGCTGCCCATGAACCGGATGTTCGGGTTGACCGCCAGCGCCTGGCGCAGCACGGGCAGGATCTGCTGCTGGTCGCGCGCGATGCTGAACTGCCCCGCGGTGTCCTCGTAGGTGTAGAAGCCGCCCGAGTTGAAGTCGGTGCTGCCGAGCGGCTGGCGCAGGTAGTTCAGGCCGATGCCGTCGCCGGAGCGGGAGAACAGCGACCGCAGCAGCGTGTCGCGGGTGCCGGCGGGCAGGCCGCTGATCAGCGCGGCCGACGCCTCCGTGACCGAGGCGCCCGCGCCGGTGAACCGCTGGGACACCTGGTCCGGGCTGACGCGGATGTCGGTGGCCTGCGGGCCCGTGTCGAAGGCGAGCGTGCCGCCGTCGGTCAGCTTGCGGCCGCCGTCGGCGGTGGTGACCCAGACCCGGGCGCTGGTCGGGGCGGCGGCCTGGGCCGTGTCGGCGTGTGCGGCGGCGCCCGAGGCGGCCGCCGGGGCGATCCCGGCGGCGGCGAGGGCCAGGACGCCGAGCGTGGCGAGTGTCGTCCGGATGGACCCGGTGCGGGTGGTGCGCGTCATTGCGACTCCCTCGATGGGTGGAATGTGGGGCGAGCCTACCCCTACCTACCAAGTGCTCGGTAGGTAGCAGTTTCCCGTACCCGGCCGGGACCCGGGACAGAGGTCCGTAGACTCGCTCGGATGACACGAGAACCCGGGGCCGTCCGGACGCGGCGTCCGCCCGCGGAGCGCCGGGCCGAGATCCTGCGCATCGCCATGGAGACGTTCGCGGAGCGCGGCTACCAGAGCGCGTCGCTCGCGGAGATCTCGGCGCGCGTCGGGCTGACCCAGGCCGGGGTGCTGCACTACTTCTCGTCGAAGGCCGGCCTGCTCACCGGCGTGCTCGACCTGCGTGACTCGACCGACATCGAGGAGCTCGGCAGCGAGCGCCCGCACGGCCTGGCGTTCCTGCGGCACCTGGTGGAGACCTCGCGGCGCAACACGGAGCGCGAGGGCATCGTGCGGCTGTACACGGTGCTCGCCGCGGAGAGCGTGACCGCGGAGCACCCCGCGCAGGACTACTTCCGCGACCGGTACCAGGGCCTGCTGGCCCTGGTGGTCGAGGCGCTGGAGGAGGCCCGGTCGCTCGGGGAGGTGGCGGACGACGTGGAGGTCGCCACGACCGCCCGCGTCATCGTGGCGACCATGGACGGCCTGCAGCTCCAGTGGCTGCTGGAGCCCGGCTCGGTCGACATGGCGCACGCGACCGAGGTGGCGATCGTCCGGCTCATCGGGCGGGAGCTGCCGGGGCGCTGAGCTACGCGCCCGGCTCCCCGGCGTCCGGCTCCTGGCCGTAGGACGTGGCCAGGTCCGCGACGTCGTGGGCGTAGGAGACGGACCGGTTGTAGGTCGCCAGCGCCGCCTGCCAGCCGTCGTCGCTCGTCAGGTCGCCGCCGCTCTCGCACAGGTAGTGGGCGGCGGTGAGCACGGCGTCGTCGATCTGGTGCGGGTCGGTACGGCCGTCCAGGTTCCCGTCCTGGGCGAAGTCGGCCCACGTGGTCGGGATGAACTGCATGGGGCCGACGGCGCGGTCCCAGCGCACGTCGCCGTCGAGCTCGCCCCCGTCGGTGTCGAGGATCTCCATGACGCCCTCGCTGCCGTCCAGGGCGATGCCGATGATCGGCGGGCTCACCAGGCCGTCGTCGTCGGCGCTCGCCCCGAGGTAGCTGCCGTGGATCGACTCGACGGCGCCGATCCCGGCGAGCGTGTTCCAGCCGAGGCCGCACTGCGGCATGGTCTCGGCCAGCCGCAGGGACGCGCCCGCGTAGGCGGCCAGCGCGCGCCGCGGGATGCCGGTGCGCTCGGCGGTGTCGCGCAGCCAGCGCGGCCGGGCCAGGTCGGCGACGGGGTCGACGTCGGCCGACCGGTCCGCTCCCGCCTCGGGCAGCCCCTGCCGGGGCGCCGGCGGGTAGTCGCGCTCCAGCGCGTCCCGCAGCCCGCCGCTCGGGTCCGGGCCGCAGGCGGTCAACAGCAACGCGGCCGCGCAGGCGACGGCCCCAGCTCGTGCTCTCACGGTGCAGACGCTACGTTGCCGCCGCGCCGAACCGTTAGCCGGTGACAAGACCTCCCGCAAACATGCGCGAATCCACGCAGGCCGGTCACTCCTCCGGCTGTCCGACGTGCACCACCAGGACGGGGCACGGCGCGGCGCGCAGCACGGCGTCGGGCACGCTGCGGAGCATGCGGCCCACCACGGACGGGTGCCGGCGGCCGCCGACCACCACGAGGTGGTCCGGCGTCAGGTCCTCCAGCAGCGCGACCGCCGGGGAGCCGCGACGGATCACCAGCGTGCACGCGACCTGCGGGTACTTCTCCGACCACCGCGCCACCTGGTCGGCCAGGTCGGTCCGGGCAGCGTCGTGCCACGACGCGGCCACCGGGTCCATGCTCAGCAGCGCCGAGGTGACCGGGTCGCTGCCCGTCACGTGCACCACCTCCAGCGCGCAGTCCCGCGCCGCGGCCTCCGCGAACGCGGCCCCCAGCACGTCGGGCTCGTCGTCGTGGGCCACGCCCACCCGGATCCGGTACGGGTCGCCGGTCGCGGCACCGGCCGGGACCACCGCCACCGCACCCGTGGACGACGCCGCCAGCGCCGACGAGGTCGAGCCGACCAGCAGGCGGTCGAGGCCGTCCAGGCCGCGGCGGCCCACCACGACCAGGTCGCAGGTCCGGGCGCGCTGGCTCAGCACGTGCGCGGCCGTGCCCGGCAGGATGATGACCTCCAGGTCCCGCCCACCGGGCCGGTGGCCGCCGAGGCGCGCACGGGCGGCGTCCGCGGCGTGCCGGGCCTCGTCCTGCGCCTCCCGCGCCGCGTCGCCGAACCCCGGCGCGGGCGTGGCGGGCGTGGCGTGCGACGCGACGACCGTCAGGCGGGCCTCGTGCACGTCGGCGGCACGGGCCGCCCACTCCAGCGCCGCCAGGCTCTCCTGGGAGCCGTCGACCCCGACGACGATGCCGCGGTACCAGGTGATGCTCATGATCGTCTCCTCACGTCTGCTCCGGTCTGGGCACCAGGACATCAGCGGGCCGCGCGCGCCCGGCAGAGCCGGGAGGCCCGGCCGTCCAGGGACCAAGGTCCCCCGTGCCCGCCACGCCACCGACGCGCTACCGTGGCCACGGGGGGCACGGACCGAACATCGGGAGGTGCCGATGGACCCGGTGGACGCGCCGCGCGACCGCACGGACGTGCTGCTGGAGGCCGTCGTCGGGGTGGGCCGCGGGCTCGACGTCGAGACCGTGCTGCACCGCATCGTCGAGGCCGCCGTCTCCCTCGTCGACGCCCGCTACGGCGCACTCGGGCTGCTCGACGCCGACAGCCGGATCAGCCGGTTCCTCACGGTCGGCATGACCGCCGCCGAGGTCGCCGCGATCGGCCCGTACCCCACCGGGCACGGCGTGCTGGGCCAGCTCATCCGCCACCCCGTGCCGCTGCGCCTGCCGGACATCTCCGCGCACGTCGCCTCGGTCGGCTTCCCCGCCCACCACCCGCCCATGCGGACCTTCGTCGGGGTGCCCCTGCGGGTGCACGGCTCCCCGTTCGGCAACCTCTACCTCACCGACAAGCGCGGCGGGGGAGAGTTCACCGCCGAGGACGAGCGGGTGCTGGAGGCGCTCGCGGCGGCCGCGAGCGTCGCGGTCGAGAACGCCCGCCTGTACGACGTCGCGCGGCTGCGTGAGCGCTGGGCCCGGGCGAACGACCGGATCTCCCGCCAGGTCCTGGCCGGCTCCTCGCCGCACGACGTGCTCACCCTGGTGGGCAGCGAGGCGCGGGAGGTGGCGGACGCCGACGTCACGGCGATCGCCGTGCCGGACCCCGTGACCGGGCGCCTGGTGCTGTCCTCGGCCTCCGGGCTCGACACGGAGGCGCAGGTCGGGTCGGTGCTCGCCGCCGACGGCACCTTCGCCGCCCTGACGTTCCGCACGGGCGTGCCGATGGTGACCGACGACGTGACCGCGGACGACCGCGCCAGCCTGGCGCTGGAGCTGTCGGGCGAGCTGGGCCCGCTCGCCGTCTGGCCCATCGGGCAGACGGGAACCTCCCGGGGCGTGCTGATCGCGGCGCGCCTGGCCGGCCGGCCGCCGTTCTCCTCGGTGGTGGTGGAGGCGCTGAGCGCCTTCGCGGGCCAGGCGGCCGTGGCCCTGGAGCTCGCCGAGGGCCGGGCCGACGCCGAACGGGTCACCCTGCTGCGCGACCGGGAGCGCATCGCCCGCGACCTGCACGACCTGGCCATCCAGCGGCTGTACGCGACGGGCCTGTCGCTCCAGCGCGTGGCCCGCGGAGCGACCCCCGAGATGGCCGAGCAGCTCGCCCGGTCGGTCGACGAGGTGGACGAGACCATCGCGCTGGTGCGCACCACCATCTACCGCCTGCAGTCCGGGGAGGTGCCGCGCGGCGCGAGCGCCCGCCGGGTGGGCCTGCGCTCCCGCGTGATCACGGAGGTCGACGCCACCGCCGCCGCCCTCGGGTTCACCGCGCGGCTGCGCTTCGAGGGCGCCGTGGACACCCTGGTCCCGCCCGACGTCGCCGAGCACGTCGTCGCCGTCCTGCGCGAGGCCCTGTCGAACGTCGCCCGGCACGCGCACGCCTCCCAGGCCGAGGTCCGGCTCGCGGTGGGCCGGGACGTGGTGCTCACGGTGAGCGACGACGGCGTCGGCATCCCGGCGGGCGTGGCCCGCAGCGGCCTGCTCAACCTCGCCCGGCGCGCCGCCGAGTCGGGCGGCGTGCTGGTGGTCGGGCCCGCGACCCCGTCCGCCGTGCAGACCGGCACCCGCCTGGAGTGGCGGGTACCGATGCCCGACGACGACGCGTTGGGCTCGTGACCGTCACGGGCCGCGCCGCTTGTCCTGCTGCTCCAGCCGGTCGGCCAGCACGGCCGCCTGGGCCCGGCGCTCCAGGCCCAGCTTGGCGAAGATGCTGGACACGTAGTTCTTGACCGTCTTCTCGGCGAGGAACAGCTCGCTGCCGATCTGCCGGTTGGTCATGCCGTGCCCGATCAGGCCGAGGATGCGGCGCTCCTGGTCGGTGAGCTGCGCCAGCGGGTCGGGCTCGTTCTGGGCCTCCGCGCGGAGCCGCTGCATGACCCGGGCCGCGGCGCGCGGGTCGAGCATCGACCCGCCCGCCGCGACCGTCAGCACCGCCTCCACGAGGTCGGTGCCCCGCACCTGCTTGAGCACGTAGCCGGCAGCCCCGGCGAGGATCGCGTCGTACAGCGCCTCGTCGTCGGCGAACGAGGTGAGCATGAGGCAGGCCAGGTCCGGCATGCGCGAACGCAGCTCGCGGCAGACGGTGACGCCGTCGCCGTCGGGCAGGCGCACGTCCAGCACCACGACGTCGGGCTCGGCCGCGGGCACCCGGGCCAGCGCCTCCCGGGCGGTCCCGGCCTCGCCCACGACGCGGACGCCCGGCTCGGACTCCAGCAGGTCGGCCACGCCGCGCCGCACCACCTCGTGGTCGTCCACGAGGAACACGCGCACCTCCATGTCTCCCACCGTAGTCGTGGTGCCCGTCCGGTTCACCACCGGGACGGGCACCACGGGCCAGGTCGTCATCGAAGGAAGGGGAACCGCTTGACCATCGAGGTCCGGGACCACCAGTGGCCCAGGCCCATCGTGTCGCCGGCCAGGAACGCGGCGAGGCCGATCAGCAGGACCGCGTAGACCAGGTGGTAGTCCACGAACGGGTTGTTGTCGAGGGGCAGCGACGCCATCCACATCAGCAGCAGGAGCACCACCCCGGCCCCGGCGGCGATCCGCATGCCGATGCCGAGGGCCAGCGCCAGGCCGATGCCGAGCAGGCCGATCATGAAGAGCCAGTCGATGACCGGGTTGCCGGCCATGGAGTTGAAGAAGCCGGCGAAGGAGCCCTGGACGCCGCCCAGGTACCCCTCGGTCGGGGAGCCGCCCCTGATCCAGGCGGCGTCGGACGGGGTCGCCATGCCCCAGCCGAAGAGCTTGTCGCCGAACGCCCACAGGAACTCGACGGCGAGCAGCAGCCGGACGCCCGCGAAGGCGTACCGGGAGACGGCCTCGCTCGTGACGTGCGTGGTCGCCGCGGCCTGACTCTGCGCGGCGGACCCGTGCGCCCACTCGGCGGGGTTGTGGCTGACGGAGCTCATGATGTCCTCCAGGTGGTACGCCGGACGTCTTCCGGCGCCTGTCACCACCATCGCGCCGACCCGCCCGCGCGCGGCAGAGTCGGCGGCCCCGCCGGGACGGGACCTTGGTCCCGTTTCCTGAGGTCAGGCGCTCAGCGGGCGCGGTTCGCGGCCAGGATCTCCTCCTGGTACGGCGCCACCACGTCGCCCGATATGCGGCAGTCCAGGAGCAGGAACGGGCGGTCCGCGACGGGCTCGGCCGCCCAGGCCGCCACGCGGTCCAGGTCGGCCAGCGAGCGCACCACGACACCTTCGGCGCCCACGGCTCCGGCGAGCGCCGCGAAGTCCGCCTCGGGGATGAGCATGGGCTCCTCGGTGATGCCTTGCCGCCCGTACACGTGCACCTCGGCGCCGTAGGCGGCGTCGTTCCAGACGACGGCGATGCCGCGGCCGCGCGCGGTGCGCACCGCGGTCTCCAGGTCGGCCAGCGCCATGAGCCCGCCGCCGTCGCCGGTGGTGAGCACGACGGCGGCGTCGGGCAGCGCGGCGGCGGCGCCCGCGACGCTCGGGAAGCCCAGCCCGATGGACTGGTAGGCGGTGCCGACCATGACCATGCGGTCGGGGGAGGCGACGGGCCAGTACATGTTGGCCCAGCCGATGAAGTGCCCGCCGTCGGAGACGACGACGCGGTCGGCGGGCAGCAGCCCGGCCAGGCGGTGCGCGACGCTGCGCGGGTCGAGGCGCCCGTCGGGCGCGATCCCGTCGGCGGGGCCGGTCTCGTAGGTGCGGGCGCCGGCGACGTCGACGGTCTCGCGCCAGCCGGAGGGCTTGGCGCCCAGGGCGTGCAGCTCGTCCACCAGGGCGCGGGCCACGAGGGCGGCGTCGCCCCGGACGAACCCGCCCACGTGCCGGTGCGTGGCGGCGGGCGCGATGTCCACCTGGACCACGCGCGTGCCGGGGGCGAACAGCTCGCCGAACCGCATCGTGAACTGGTTCAGGGATGCGCCGAGCACGACGGCGACGTCGGCCTGGCGCACCAGCTCCATGGCGTCGTGGGCGCCGAACCCGCCCGCGACGCCGAGGTCGTACCGGCCGTCGGGGAAGACGCCGCGGCCGAGCGCCGTCGTGGTGGTCAGGGCGCCGGTGGTCTCGGCGAGCTCGCCCAGCGCTGGGCCGGCCCCGGCGAGCCAGGCGCCGCGGCCCGCGAGCAGCAGGGGGCGCTCGGCCTCCGCGAGGTGCCGGGCGAGGTCGGTGATGGCTGCGGCGTCGAAGGGGCCGGCCGGGACCAGCGGCGCCGGCAGCACGGGCTCGGGCGCGTCCGGGACCGGCCCGGCGTCCAGGGCGGCGACGTCGTAGGGGATCGCGAGCACCACGGGCACCCGGTAGGTCAGGGAGTGCTCGATGGCGATCACGCTCGTGGCGGCGGCGTCCGCGCGGCCCACCGTATAGGTGCGCGCGCCGACGGCTGCGGCCAGGGCGATCTGGTCGACGTCCCAGGGGCGCGGCCCCGACGTCGGCTCGTCGCCCGTGAGCAGCACGAGCGGCACGCGGGCCTGGGCGGCCTCGGCCAGCGCGGTCAGCGCGTTGGTGAAGCCCGCGCCGTAGGTGGCGGTCGCGGCGGCGATGCGGCCCGACGCGCGGAAGTGCGCGTCGGCGGCGACGACGCCGCCGGCCTCGTGGCGGACGGCGGTGAACCGCGCCGTGGTCGAGCGCTCCAGGGCGTCGAGGAACCAGGCGTTGCCGTTGCCCATCACGCCGAAGACGTGGTCGACGTGGCGGGCGACGGTACGGGCGACATGGGCGGACACGGTGGGCACGGGGCCTCCAGGGAAACAGTGACGGATGAGTGGTGCGGTCCGTATGTGTCCCGGGCGGGCCCGGCCAGGAGCCCGTCGCGCGCCCCTTTTTCGAGCGCAGGCGGTGGCATCCGCCTCGACACGGCACACACTACCCCTGCGGGAGCAGGGCTCCGGCGAAGAACGTCGCGAGGTCGTCGGTCGCGGTCAGGGGCAGGACGGCGGCCACGTACTGGTCGGGCCGCACCACGACGACGGCGCCGCCGCGGTCGACGCCGCGCAGGTCGAAGATGTCGTGGTCCGGGTCGGTCGCGTAGACCTTCTCGTAGTCGACCAGCCCGAACGGGCCGACCTTCGGCCGGAACACCTCGGGCACGTCGGCGAACTCCACGCCCAGGTGGTCCTGCTGGTAGACGACCTTGACGTCGAGGACGGCGTCCGGGTCGCCGCCGGCCGGCGTGTGCCGCAGCAGGGGCGAGTCGTCCGCGGTGCTCAGCCAGTGCGCCCAGTCCCGCAGGGCCGAGGCCTCGCTCGGGGCGGCGGCGTCGGCGAACGCGTAGACGCGCCACCGCCCGTCGGCGCGGGCGTGGTGGCCCAGGTGCGCCGGGTTGCCCTCGGCCACGCGCTCGACCGGGGCCGACTTGAACCGCTTGCCGACCGGGAAGCCCGTCGCCAGGTGCTGGTGCGCGGCGCCGGACACGATCATGGACGGCTGGTACTGCGTCATGAAGCCGCACGGGAACTCGGCGGTCTTGACGTAGAAGTCCTCGAGGTACGTCGGGTCGGGCAGGTCCTCGGGCCGGGTCGCCATGAGGCGCGACCACTCGCGGTCGAAGTCGATGAGCTCCTGGGCCACGACCTGTCGCTCCGCGGAGTACGTGGCCAGCAGCGCCTCGGGCGCGCGGCCGGTGAGCACGTGCGCCAGCTTCCAGGCGATGTTCCAGCCGTCCTGCATGGAGACGTTCATGCCCTGCCCGGCCTTGGCGCTGTGCGTGTGGCAGGCGTCGCCGGTCAGGAACACGCGCGGCGTGCGGGCGCCGGTGTGCTCGGCGGGCACGTCGTCGAACCCGTCGGTGACCCGGTGGCCGACCTCGTAGACGCTGTGCCAGGGCACGTCCTTCACGTCGAGCGTGTAGGGGTGGATGATCCGGTTCGCCCGCACGATCACCTCGTCCAGCGTCGTGGCGCGCACGCGCGCGCTCCCGCCGGGCGGCACCTCGCCGAGGTCGACGTACCACCGGGCCAGGAACCCGCCCTCGCGGGGGATGAGCAGGATGGACCCGCCGTCGTGCGACTGGATGGCGCACTTGGTGCGCACGTCCGGGAAGTCGGTCACCGCCAGGATGTCCATCACGCCCCAGGCGTGGTTGGCCCGGTCGCCCACGGGCTTGCGCCCGATGGCCTGCCGCACGGCGGAGTGGGCGCCGTCGGCCCCGATCACGTAGCCGGCGCGGATGGTGCGCTCGGCGCCCTCGTGCGGTCCGGCGGTGTGCCGCAGGGTGACGGTGACGGGCGCGCCGGGGGCCTCGGGGACCGTGAGCCCGGTGACCTCCAGGCCGTAGTCGGGGGTCACGCGGGCCGGGCCGCGCGCCGCGACCTCGGCGAAGTAGTCGAGCACCCGGGCCTGGTTGACGATCAGGTGCGGGAACTCGCTGATGCCGTCGGAGTCGTCGGGCGGCACGGCGGCGCGCGCGATGCGGTGCGGGTCGGCCGGGTCCGGCTTCCAGAACGCCATCTCGGTGATCCGGTACGCCTCCGCGGTGATCCGCTCCGCGAACCCGAACGCCTGGAACGTCTCGACGCTGCGCGCCTGGATGCCGTCGGCCTGGCCCATCTCCAGGCGCCCGGCGCGGCGCTCCACCACGTGCGTGCGGATGCCGGGGAACTGCGCGAGCTGCGCGGCCGCGATCATGCCCGCCGGGCCGCTGCCGACGACCAGCACGTCGACCTCGTCCGGCAGCTCGGCGGGGCGGTCGACGCCGTAGCCCGCGGCGGGCTGCACGCGCGGGTCGCCGGACACGTAGCCGTGGTGGTGGAACTGCATCGTTCGTCCGTTTCTGCCCGTGGTCGGCGACGTTGCCGGGCCCATCCCGACCATATACGATCTGTGATACGAAGCACCAGGGAGCAAGGGAGCTCATGGGTACCGAAGCGCTGTCCCGGCGGCCCGGCAAGATCGTCGCCGTCCACCTCGCCTACGCCTCCCGCGCCGACCAGCGCGGGCGCCGTCCGGCCGCGCCGTCCTACTTCCTCAAGCCGACCAGTTCGCTCGGCGTGAGCGGGGGCGTCGTCGAGCGGCCGGCGGGCACCGAGCTGCTGGCCTTCGAGGGCGAGATCGCGCTGGTCATCGGCGAGCCCGCCCGGTACGTGACCGTCGAGGAGGCGTGGGGGCACGTCGCCGCGGTCACCGCCGCGAACGACCTGGGCGTCTACGACCTGCGTTGGGCCGACAAGGGCTCCAACGTGCGCTCCAAGGGCCGCGACGGGTATACGCCGCTGGGGCCCGAGGTGATCGACGCGCGGGCGGTGGATCCTGCGGCGCTGCGGCTGCGGACCTGGGTCAACGGCTCGCTCGTGCAGGAGGACTCCACCGGCCCGGACGCCCTGCTCTTCCCGTTCGCCCAGCTCGTGGCCGACCTGTCCCAGCACCTCACGCTGGAGCGCGGCGACGTGATCCTCACGGGCACGCCCGCCGGGTCCAGCGTCGTGGTGCCCGGCGACGTGGTCGAGGTGGAGGTGGACGCCCCGACGGCGCCCGGCGCGCCGTCGTCGGGCCGGCTGGTGACCACGGTGGTGCAGGGTGAGGTGCCGTTCGCCGACGTGGGCGCCGGGCCCCGGGTCGACGACGCCCAGCGCGCCGACGCCTGGGGCAGCGCCGAGGCGGCGGGGCTGCCGCCCGGGCCCGAGCCGTTCGTGCTCACCGACGAGCTCGCCGCCCTGCTGCGCCGCACGCCCGTCGCCGGGCTCTCGGCCCAGCTCCGCAAGCGCGGCCTGGACGACGCGATCATCGAGGGCGTGCGCCCCAACGTCGACGGCGCCACGCTCGTCGGCCGCGCCCGCACGCTGCGCTTCGTGCCGTACCGCGCCGACCTGTTCGCGACCCACGGCGGCGGCTACAACGCGCAGAAGCGCACGTTCGACACCGTCGGCCCCGGCGAGGTGATCGTCATCGAGGCCCGCGGCGAGACCGGCTCCGCCACCCTGGGCGACGTGCTCGCGCTGCGGGCTCAGGTGCGCGGCGCCGCGGGCGTGGTCACCGACGGCGGCGTGCGCGACTTCGACGCCGTGGCCGACACCGGCCTGCCCGTCTTCAGCCGGGGCCCGCACCCCGCCGTGCTCGGCCGCCGGCACGTGCCCTGGGACACCGACGTCGCCGTGGCCTGCGGCGGCGCGACCGTGCTGCCCGGCGACGTCGTGGTGGGTGACGCCGACGGCGTCGTCGTCATCCCGCCGCACCTGGTGGCCGAGGTCGCCGCGGCGACCCTTGCCCAGGAGGAGCAGGACGCCTGGGTGGCGCGGCAGGTCGCGGCCGGCCACCCGATCGACGGGCTGTTCCCGCCCAACCCGGAATGGCTCGCCCGCTACCAGGAATGGCGGGAGTCCCGGTGACGGCCAGCAAGTCCGAGGTGGCCTACACCTACCTGCGCGACCGGATCGCGCGCCGCGACCTCGGGCCGGGCTACCGGCTGGTGCTGCGCGGCGTCGCCGACGAGCTCGACATGAGCGTGGTCCCCGTGCGCGAGGCCATCCGGCGGCTCGAGGCCGAGGGCCTGGTCACGTTCGAGCGCAACGTCGGGGCGAGCGTCGCGATGATCGACGAGCGGGGCTACGTCGAGGCCATGCAGGCCCTCGGCGTGGTCGAGGGCGCCGCGACCGGCCTCTCGGCGCCCGCCATCTCCGCCGCGGACCTCGACCGGGCCGCCGAGGTGAACGACCGGCTGCGCGCCCTGCTCGACCACTTCGACCCGCACGCCTTCACGGCCCTGAACCGGCAGTTCCACTCGGTGCTGTTCGAGTCGTGCCCCAACGCCCTGCTGCTCGACATGGTGCACCGCGGCTGGGCGCAGCTCTCCGGCCTGCGCGACTCCACGTTCGCGTTCGTGCCAGGGCGCGCGCACGACTCCGTGGCCGAGCACGCCCACATCCTCGACCTGATCGCCCGCCGCGCCGACCCGCTCGAGATCGAGATCGCCGCGCGGGACCACCGCTGGGCCACCATGCAGGCCTTCCTCGACTCGCGCGGCGACGGCGCCGCGCACCACCCGACCCGACCCACGGAGGCACCGTGACCGACCAGCCCACCCGGGTGCCCGCCGACCTGCCCGGCAGCATCCGGCACTACATCGGCGGCGAGCTCGTCGACTCGGCCGACGGCGGCACGTTCGACGTGCTCGACCCGGTGACCGACGAGGTCTACGCGAAGGCCGCGGCGGGCCGGGCGGCCGACGTCGACCGCGCCGTCGCCGCCGCGCGCGCCGCGTTCACCGACGGGCCGTGGCCCCGGATGCTGCCGCGCGAGCGCTCGCGGATCCTGCACCGCGTGGCCGACATCGTCGAGTCCCGCGACGCGCGGCTCGCCGAGCTGGAGAGCTTCGACTCCGGCCTGCCCATCACGCAGGCGCTGGGCCAGGCGCGGCGGGCCGCCGAGAACTTCCGGTTCTTCGCCGACCTGGTGGTGGCCCAGACCGACGACGCGTTCAAGGTGCCCGGCCGCCAGCTCAACTACGTCAACCGCAAGCCGATCGGCGTCGCGGGCCTGATCACGCCCTGGAACACGCCGTTCATGCTGGAGTCCTGGAAGCTCGGCCCGGCGCTCGCGACCGGCAACACCGTGGTGCTCAAGCCCGCCGAGTTCACACCCCTGTCGGCGTCGCTGTGGGCGGGCATCTTCGCGGAGGCCGGGCTGCCGCAGGGCGTGTTCAACCTGGTCAACGGCCTGGGCGAAGAAGCGGGCGACGCGCTGGTGAAGCACCCCGACGTGCCGCTGATCTCGTTCACGGGGGAGAGCCGCACGGGCGAGACGATCTTCGCCAACGCCGCGCCGCACCTCAAGGGCCTGTCCATGGAGCTGGGCGGCAAGTCGCCCGCCGTCGTCTTCGCCGACGCCGACCTGGACGCCGCGATCGACGCGACGATCTTCGGCGTCTTCTCCCTGAACGGCGAGCGCTGCACCGCGGGCAGCCGCATCCTCGTGGAGCGCGCGGTCTACGACGAGTTCGTCGAGCGGTACGCCGCCCAGGCGCGGCGCGTCGTGGTGGGCCTCCCGCACGACCCCGCCACCGAGGTGGGTGCCCTGGTGCACCCCGAGCACCACGCCAAGGTGATGTCGTACATCGAGATCGGCAAGGGCGAGGGGCGCCTCGTCGCGGGCGGCGGGCGGCCCGAGGGCTTCCCGGCCGGCAACTACGTGGCGCCGACCGTCTTCGCCGACGTGCCGCCCACGGCGCGCATCTTCCAGGAGGAGATCTTCGGTCCGGTCGTGGCGATCACGCCGTTCGACACGGACGAGGAGGCGCTCGCGCTGGCCAACGGCGTGCGGTACGGGCTGGCCGCCTACGTGTGGACCAACGACCTGCGGCGCGCCCACACGTTCAGCCAGGCGATCGAGGCGGGCATGGTCTGGCTCAACTCCAACAACGTGCGCGACCTGCGCACGCCGTTCGGCGGGGTCAAGGCCTCGGGCCTGGGCCACGAGGGCGGCTACCGCTCCATCGACTTCTACACGCACCAGCAGGCCGTGCACGTCACCCTCGGCGCGGCCCACCACCCGACGTTCGGCAAGGGAGCCTGACGCGATGCCTGATATCCCCACGCCCACCGCGCCGCCGCCGGACATCCTGCGCTGCGCGTACATGGAGCTGGTGGTCACCGACCTGGCCGCCTCCCGGAACTTCTACGTAGACGTGCTCGGCCTGGTGGTCACCGAGGAGGACGACGACACCGTCTACCTGCGCAGCATCGAGGAGTTCATCCACCACAACCTGGTGCTGCGCCAGGGGCCCGTGGCCGCCGTCGCCGCGTTCTCCTACCGGGTGCGCAGCCCGGAGGAGCTGGACCGGGCGGTCGCGTTCTACACCGAGCTCGGCTGCGAGGTGCGGCGCGCGCCCGAGGGCTTCACCCGGGGCATCGGCGACTCGGTGCGGGTCGTGGACCCGCTCGGGTTCCCGTACGAGTTCTTCTACGACGTCGAGCACGTCGAGCGGCTCGCCTGGCGCTACGACCTGCACACCCCCGGCGCGCTGGTGCGCCTGGACCACTTCAACCAGGTCACGCCCGACGTGCCGCGTGCCGTGAGGTTCATGGAGGACCTCGGCTTCCGCGTGACCGAGGACATCCAGGACGCCGAGGGCACCACCTACGCCGCGTGGCTGCGCCGCAAGCCCACCGTGCACGACACGGCGATGACCGGCGGGGACGGCCCGCGCATGCACCACGTCGCGTTCGCCACGCACGAGAAGCACAACATCATCGCGATCTGCGACAAGCTCGGCGCCCTGCGCCTGTCGGACCGCATCGAGCGCGGCCCGGGCCGGCACGGCGTCTCCAACGCGTTCTACCTGTACCTGCGCGACCCGGACGGGCACCGCGTGGAGATCTACACGCAGGACTACTGGACGGGCGACCCCGACAACCCCGTGGTCACCTGGGACGTGCACGACAACCAGCGCCGCGACTGGTGGGGCAACCCCGTGGTGCCCTCCTGGTACACGGAGGCCTCGCCCGTGCTCGACCTGGACGGCGTGCCGCAGCCCGTCGTGGCCCGCACCGACACCTCGGAGATGGCCGTGACCATCGGCGCGGACGGGTTCTCGTACACGCGCCCGGACGACGACGCCGAGGCTCTGCCCTCCTGGAAGCAGGGCGAGTACAAGCTGGGGCACCAGCTGTGACGGGGCGGGCGGGCGGCGCAGCGGCAGAGGGCCGCACGCTCGACGACGCGACGATCACTGCGATCGCCGACGAGCTGGCCCGCGCCGAGGCGGAGCGCACCACCGTGCCGCTCCTGACGGCGCGGCATCCCGGCATGACCGTCGAGGACGCCTACGCCGTGCAGAACACCTGGCGCCGGCGCGGCATCGAGGCCGGACGCCGCCCGGTGGGCCGCAAGATCGGGCTCACCTCGAAGGTCATGCAGGCCGCCACGGGCATCACCGAGCCCGACTACGGCGCGATCTTCGCGGACATGGTGCACGAGAACGGGTCGGTGATCGAGCACGCCCGGTTCTCGAACGTGCGGGTCGAGGTGGAGCTCGCGTTCGTCCTCGGCGAGCGGGTTGCCGGGCCGCACGCCACGGTGTTCGACGTGCTGCGCGCGACCGAGTACGTGGTGCCCGCGCTGGAGATCCTGTCCTCGCGCGTCGAGATGGCGGGCCGCACCATCGTCGACACCATCAGCGACAACGCGGCCATGGGCGGCATGGTCCACGGCGGCAACCCCGTGCGCGTGGGGGAGACCGACCTGCGCTGGGCCGCGGCGCTGCTGTACCGCAACGAGACCATCGAGGAGTCGGGCGTCGCCGCCGCCGTGCTGAACCACCCCGCGGCCGGCGTGGCCTGGCTCGCGAACAAGCTCGCCCGGCACGGCGACGTGCTGGAGGCCGGGGAGATCGTCCTGGCCGGCTCCTTCACGCGGCCCATGTGGGTGGAGCCTGGGGACACCGTGCTGGCCGACTACCGAGAGCTGGGGACCGTCACGTGCCGATTCGTCTGAGCCTGCCGCCCACGTTCCGCGACCGTCTCGAGGCCGCCGACCGGCCCCAGGCCGGCATGTGGGTCTGCACCGGCAGCCCGCTGGTGGCGGAGATCTGCGCCGGGTCCGGTCTGGACTGGCTCCTGATCGACGGCGAGCACTCGCCGATCGGCCTGGAGACGATCACGGCGCTGCTCCAGGCGGTCGCCCCGTACCCGGTCACGCCGGTGGTGCGGGCGCCGTCGGGCGATGCCGTGGTGCTCAAGCAGCTCCTCGACCTGGGCGTGCAGAACGTGCTCGTGCCCATGGTCGACAGCGCCGAGCAGGCCCACGAGGTGGTGCGGGCCGTGCGCTACCCGCCGCGCGGGGTGCGCGGCGTCGGCAGCGCGCTGTCCCGCGGCGCGCGCTGGAACCGCGTCGAGAACTACCTGGCCGACGCCGACGGGCACGTGTCCCTGTTCGTCCAGGTCGAGTCCGTCGCGGGCGTCGAGAACGCGGCGCTGATCGCCGGAGTCGACGGGGTGGACGGCGTCTTCGTGGGCCCCTCCGACCTGGCCGCCTCGATGGGCGTGCTCGGGCAGCAGACCCACCCCGCCGTCACCGCCGCCGTGCACCGGACGTTCGAGGCCGTGCGCGCCGCGGGCAAGCCGGTGGGCGTCAACGCCTTCGACCCCGCCGTGGCCCAGGCCTACCTGGACGCGGGGGCGTCGTTCGTGCTGACCGGGGCGGACGTCGCCCTCCTGGCCCGCGGCGCCGAGACGCTCGCCGACCGCTGGTGCGCGCAGGGGTAGCGTTCGGTCCATGCGTCTGGGCGTCCTCGACATCGGTTCCAACACAGGGCACCTCCTGGTGGTCGACGCCCACGGCGGCGCGGCGCCGCTGCCTGCCTCCTCGTACAAGGAGCCGCTGCGGCTGGCCGAGCACCTGGACGACGCCGGCGCCGTCGGGCAGGCGGGCGTGGACGCCCTGGTGGAGTTCACCGCCCAGGCCGTGCGCGTGGCGGAGGAGCGGGGCTGCGCGGAGACGCTGGCGTTCGCGACGTCCGCCGTCCGCGAGTCGGTGAACGCCGAGGCCGTGCTGCGCGCCGTGCACGAGCGCACCGGGGTGCGGCTGGAGGTGCTCAGCGGCGCGGACGAGGCCCGGCTCACGTTCCTCGCCGTGCGCCGCTGGTTCGGCTGGTCGGCCGGGCGGCTGGCCGTGTTCGACATCGGCGGCGGGTCCCTGGAGATCGCGGGCGGCTCGGACGAGGCGCCCGACGCCGCCTGGTCGCTGCCGCTCGGGGCGGCCCGCCTGGCCCGCACGCACTTCGGCGCCGGGCCCGACGGCGCCGGGCCCACCGACGAGGCGCTGCACGCCCTGCGCCGCGACCTGCGCGCCGACATCGCCCGCAACGCGGGGAGCCTGCTGCGCTCCGGGCGGCCCGACCGCGCGGCCGCGACGTCCAAGACGTTCCGCTCGCTCGCCCGGATCTGCGGCGCCGCCCCGGCGGGCGAAGGCCCGCTGGTGCCGCGCGCCCTGCGGCTCGACGACCTGCGCGCACGGATCGGGGAGCTGACCGCCATGGCCCCCGCCGACCTGGCGGAGCTGCCCGGCGTCTCGCCGAGCCGCACCCACCAGATCGTGCCCGGCGCGCTGGTGGCCGAGGCCTGCATGGACGTCTTCGACCTGACCGAGCTGGAGATCTGCCCCTGGGCGCTGCGCGAGGGCGTGATCCTCGAACGCCTGGACCAGATGCCGCACCTCGGCGCCGCCTGAGGCCCGGCGGGCGGATACTGACGAGATGCCGGCCGTCACCAGTCCCGTCGAACGCCTGCGTGCCCGTATGGGCGACGCCCTCTTCACCCGCGTGGCCGGGCCGGGCGGGTTCGAGGCGCGCGACCGCATCCACCTCACGCCCGGCCCGCGCTGGTTCCCGCCCGGCAGCCCCATCCGCCGCGTGCACGCCGACTCGGCGACGTTCGCGGGCGGGCTGCGCGCGCTGCTGCTCCAGTCGCTGCACCCGCTGGCGATGGCGGGCGTCGCGGGCCACTCCGGCTACCGCGGCGACCCCTGGGGGCGGCTCGCCCGCACCTCCACGTTCCTCGCGACCACCACGTTCGCCACCGAGGAGCACGCCCAGGAGATGATCGACCGGGTGCGCGCCGTGCACGACCGCGTGCGGGGCCGGGCCCCCGACGGCCGCCCGTACCGCGCGAGCGACCCCCACCTGCTCACGTGGGTGCACGTCGCCGAGGCCGACTCGTTCCTGGCGGCCCACCAGCGCTACGGCGAGCAGCCGCTGACGGCGGCCGAGGCCGACGAGTACGTGGCGCAGTCCGGCCGGGTGGCCCGCGCACTCGGCGCCGAGGAGGTCCCGGAGTCGGTCGCCGAGCTGTCCGCGTGCCTGCGGTCCTACCGCGACGAGCTCGTGGCCACGCCCGAGGCGCTCGACACCGCGCACTTCCTGCTGCGCGAGCCCCCGCTGCCCCGGGTCGCCCGCGGCCCCTACCGCCTGCTCGCCGCCGGGTCCGTGGCGCTGCTGCCCGTCTGGGCGCGCACCGAACTCGGCGTCGAGACCTGGTTCAGCCGAACCCTGGGCGGACCCGCCGGCTCCCTGGCCGTGCGGGGCGTGCGGTGGGGACTGGGCTCCGCCGGAGGCCGGGAACGCTGGGCGTCAGTAGCCTGAAGGTATGGCGAGCGACCCCGACGTCCCGGACGCCTTCGACGTGTACACGGTCGTGGTCCTGCGGCGCCCGCCCGGCGCCCCCGCCATCAGCGACGACGACCTCACCGCGCTCCAGGCGCGGCACCTCGCCTACCGCGCCGACCTGCGGCGCCGGGGGCTGCTCGTCGTGAACGGGCCCTTCGACCTGCGCAGCGACCCGGCCTACCGCGGCATGTCGATCTTCGCGTGCGACCCCGCCGAGGCCGCCCGGCTGTCCGACGGCGACCCCTCCGTCGTCGCGGGGCGGCTCACCTACGACGTGCTGGAGTGGTGGGTCGGCGCGGGCTCGCTCGCGTTCCCGAACGCCGAGGGCGCGGTGGGGGACCGGCGCACCATGTCGGAGGACTGAGGCTGGTCGGGCCCGGACAGCCCGACCAGCGCTCCCGTCACTCCACCCCGAGCGCCGCCACCGGCGACGTCCGGGCCGCGGCCCGCGCGGGGATCACGGAGGCCAGGAGGCCCGCGACGAGGGCGATCACCAGGACCAGCGTGATGTCGAGCCACGGCACGGCGTACCGCACGTCGCCCATCAGCGACAGGGCCGTGGCCGCACCGGCCCAGCCGAACACGAGCCCCAGCACGATGCCGAGGATCGCGCCGACCCCGGCGATCAGCATGCCCTCGACCGCCAGCATGCCGCGCAGCTGGTCCTTGCCCAGCCCGATCGCCCGCAGGGTCGCGGACTCGCGGGTCCGCTCGATGACCGACAGCGACAGCGTGTTGGTCACGCCGATCAGGGCGATCACGACGGCCACGGCGAGCAGGCCCACCACGATGCCGAGGATCACGTCCACGACCTGCCGGAACTGCGCCGCCTGGGCCGCGGGGCCCATCACGAACGCCCCGCCGTCGACCTCTGCCACGGCGTTCTGCACGTCCGTCAGCGCGGCCGCCGGGTCCGAGCCGTCGATGTGCGCCCAGACGTCGCTCCACTGGTCCTCGGGGGCGACCCGGGCCAGGTCGGCGGCCGTGATCATGCTGCTGAGCGGGTCGGCCGTGGTGATCACGACCGTCAGGTCGACCGCGCCGTCCGTGCCCTCGACCGTGGCGGTGTCACCCTCGCCGAGGTCCAGCGAGTCCGCCGCGTCCTGCGTCAGCAGGATGGAACCGTCCTCCAGGCGCTCCGCCTCCTCGGCGACGTTCACCACGGCGGCGAGGTCGTGCGGGTCGGCGGCGGCGATCGACATGTCCTCCACCCCGGCGAGCGTGACGTTCGCGTTGGTCACCAGCACGGTGTCGGTGACCCCGTCGGTGCCGGCCACGGCCTCCCGCACGTCGTCGACGTACTTCTCGTCGGACGGCGACGCGCTCACGTCGTACGGGAACGTCTCGTCGAGCAGGCTGTCCGCGGACATCCGGGCGCTCGCGGCCCCCGTGGACATCATGGTGACCAGCGTGACGCCGATCAGCAGCGCCGTGGAGGTCGCCGCCGTCCGCCGCGGGTTGCGCAGCGTGTTGGCGACCGCGAGGCGGGCCGCCGGGCCGGTGCGGGCCACGAGCGCCCCGAGGCCCGCCGCGACGCGCGGCAGCCAGAGCACGGCGCTCAGCACCACGCCGAAGAACGCGAGCGAACCGCCGCCCACGGCCGCGATCAGGCCGAACTGCGGCGACCCGCCCATGCCGAGGGCCACGCCGACCGCGAGGCCCGCGAAGCCACCGATCACGCACAGGAGCGAGATCACGAGGCGGGCCCGGCCGGTGCGGGCACGCAGCGTGGGCGCGTCCGAGGGGCGCAGAGCGGCCAGCGGGGCGACCCGGGTGGCCGAGCGGGCCGGGGCGAGCGCCGCCAGGACGGTCACGCCCGCGCCCACGGCCAGCGGCAGCAGCACCGCCTGCCAGGTCAGGGTGATGGTCGTGGGCAGCGGCACGCCGAGGTCGAACGACGGCGCCACGAGCAGCGCCACCTGGGCGAGCGCGGCGCCCACCACGATGCCCACCGCCGACGCGACGACGCCGAGGATCGCGGCCTCCAGCAGCACGCTGCGGTAGAGCTGCCCCGCCCCCGCCCCGATGCAGCGCAGCAGCGCCAGGGTGCGGGTGCGCTGGGCCACCAGCACCTGGAACGTGTTGGTGATGACCATGGCCGCGATCAGCAGCGCGATGGCGGCGAAGGTCAGGACGAACACGAGGAACACGAGGTCCTGCCCGCCGGTCTGCGCGGCGGTCTGCTCCGTCGCCACCTGCTCGGTGGTCTGGACGGTCACCTCGCCGGCGTCGGCCGAGAACGCGCCCTGGACCGCCTCGCTCAGCGCGGCCGGGACCTCGTCGCCCCGCAGCGGGGTGTCGAGCGCGACGAGCAGCTCGGTGACCGGGTCGCTGTAGGGCTCGGCCGCGCTCCAGGCGTCGAGCGTCGCGGCCGGGACCGCGGCGGCGCCGCCGTAGGGGGTGTAGGCGCCGTAGGGGTCGTCGGCGATTCCCGTCACGGTCAGCGTCTCGGTGACGTCCTCGGGCTCGCCGAGCTCGGCGGCCGGGTCGTCGGACTCGCTCTCGGCCCAGCCGTCGGGGTACACGGTGCGGTTCACCGTCACGGTGTCGCCCACGCCGACGTCCATCCGCTCGGCGACCTTGGTGGACAGCGCCACCTCGCCCGTGCCGGACGGCCAGGCGCCGTCGGCGAGCTCCAGCGGTGAAAGGCTCGGGTCCGCGGGGACCGGGGCGAACATCTGGAAGCCGCCCTTGCCGCCGTTGCGCAGGTCGCCGAACCAGGTCGTGACCGGCTGGACGGCGGCGACGCCGTCGAGCGCCGCCACGGCCTCGATGTCGGTCTCGGCGATCCCGTCGGTCTCCGTGCCCGACGAGGACACGACGACGTCGGCCTGCGCGTAGCCGGCCGCGACCATGTCGTGGGTGGTGCCGTTGATGACGCCGCCGGCCAGCAGCGTGACGGTGACGAAGGCGGTACTGATCAGGATCGCGACGCCCGCGGCCGTGAGCCGGCCGGTGCTGCGCCGCATCTGCGCCCACGTGAGGCGCGCGGTGGGGAAGGAGTTCGACATCACGCACCCGTCCGGGGTGCCGTGGTGACGGCGGGCTCGAGGGTGCGCAGCGCGTCCAGCCCCGCCATCGCGGACTCCGGCGTCGGGTCACTGATGTCCCCCGCGATCCGGCCGTCCGCGATCAGCACCACCCGGTCCGCGTACGCCGCCGCCGACGGGTCGTGCGTGACCATGATGATCGTGCGACCCAGCTCCCGCACCGAACGCCGCAGGAAGCTGAGGACCTCCGCACCCGAACGCGAGTCCAGGTTGCCCGTCGGCTCGTCCGCGAACACGACGTCCGGCTGCGCGATCAGCGCACGCGCGATCGCGACCCGCTGCTGCTGACCACCGGAGAGCTCACCCGGACGGTGCGTCAACCGACCCGACAACCCCAGGGTCTCGACCAGCGTGTCCAGCCACGCCCGGTCCGTGGTCGCGCCGGCCAGCTCGACCGGCAGCGTGATGTTCTGCTCCGCGGTGAACATCGGCAACAGGTTGAACTGCTGGAACACGAACCCGATCCGGTCCCGCCGCAGCTTCGTCAGCGCCTTGTCGCTCAGCCCGGTGATCTCGGTCTCCCCGAGGAACGCCTGCCCACCCG
>NZ_ARQM01000002.1 GCF_000385135.1 Promicromonospora sukumoe 327MFSha3.1
TGTGATGTCCAGGGAGGTTGTTCAGTCGGGTGATGGGTGGTTGGTTGCCGATCGCTGAGTGGGCGCGGTGGTGGTTGTAGTAGTGCAGCCAGCCGGGTAGCTCGTCGCGGCGTTCGGTCTCCGAGGTGTAGCGGCGGGCGTAGGCCCAGCCGTCGGCCAGGGTGCGGTGGAAGCGTTCGATCTTGCCGTTGGTCTGGGGCCGGTAGGGGCGCGTGCGCTTGTGCTTGATACCGAGCTGAGCGCAGGCATCACGCCAGGCGTGGGACCGGTAGGCCGCCCCGTTGTCCGAGAGGACCCGCTGGACGCTCACGCCGTGTTCGGCCAGCCAGGCGGTCGCGCGGTGCAGGACGCCGACTGCGGTGTCGGCCTTCTCGTCGGTGTGGATCTCGGCGTAGGCGACCCGGGAGTGGTCGTCGATCACGGTGTGCAGGAACGCGGTCCCGGTGCGGGGCTTGTAGTCCGCGCCGCGGGGCAGGCCGGTGGTAGCGAGTTTGTTGGCTGCGCCCTGCTGGCGGCCGACGTAGCGGTGCCCGCCGCCGTCGGGGATGTTGCCGAACTTGGTCACGTCGACGTGGATCAACGAACCCGGGTACTCGTGTTCGTAGCGGCGGATCGGTTCGCCGGTGACCCGGTCGATCCGGGACAGGCGGTTGATCCTGGTCCGGACCAGGACGGCGTGCACGGTCGAGGCCGGCATACCCAGGCGCCCGGCGATCTGCGCCGGGCCCAGGCGGTGGCGCCACCGCAGGCCCACGATCTGCTTGACCACGGGTCGTGGGGTCCGGTGCGGGCTGCGGCGCGGGCGTGAGGACCGGTCGGTCATGCCCGCGGGCCCCTCGGTGCGGTAGCGGTGGGCCCACTTGCCGGCTGTGCGGGGCGAGACCATGAACATCTTCGCGGCGCTGGTGATGGTCCACCCGGACTCGACCACCAGACGCGCCAGGCGCAGACGTGCTCGCGGGGTCAGCAGGGCGTTAGCGTGGGTCACGAAGGCCTCCGGTAGGAAGTGGTTTCTCGACAACTCCACTCCACAACCGGAGGCCTTCCTCGGCCCCTAACTCCGACCGCGTGTCGCCCGAATCCAGAAACAACCTCCCTGGACATCACACCTAGCGGAAGTCCCGCGACCGCCCCGGCACCGCGAGCGTCAGCGGCGCGAGGTGCTCGGCCAGGAGGTTGACGGCGCCGTCGGCGGCCTCGATGCGGCCCCGGATCACCATGGCCTGCGCCGAGCGCGCCACCCGACGGAACCGCTGCCACAGGCCGACGCTGCAGATCACGTTCAGCAGCCCCGTCTCGTCCTCCAGGGACAGGAACGTCACTCCCCCGGCGGTGCCCGGCCGCTGCCGGTGCGTCACGACGCCGCCGACGGCGACCCGGCGGCCCGGCTCGGTCAGCAGCGCCTGCGCCACGGTGAGCACGCCCGCCGCGTCCAGCCCGGGCCGCACGTGCTGCGTCGGGTACGAGTCGGGCGTGACGCCGGTCGCCCACGCGTCGGCCTGCGACAGCTCGACCTCGTCCATCCCGGGGAGCATCGGGGCGTCGACGCCGACGCTGACGCCGGGCAGCGTCGTCGGCCCCTCCTGGCCCAGCGCGCCCGCGGCCCACAGGCCCTCCCGGCGCTCGACGCCGAACGGCTCCAGCGCCCCGCCCGTCGCGAGCGCCTCGAGCTGCGCCGTCGACAGCTCGACCCGCCGCACCAGGTCCCGCAGCGACGCGAAGCCGGCCGGGCCGGCGTCGTCCCGCGCCGCGACGATCTCCTCGGCCTTGTCCTTGCCGATGCCGCGCACGGACTCCAGGCCCATGCGGACCGCGAGAGTGGGGTCGGCGTGGACGAGGGCGGCGACGGGGGTCTCGACAGGCTCGACCAGCGGTTGGGCAGGCTCGACCGACGAGAGCACGCGTGACGCCACGACCGAGGGTCGCAGCACGCGCACCCCGTGCCGACGGGCGTCGGCGACCAGGGACTGCGGCGAGTAGAACCCCATGGGCTGGGCCGCGAGCAGCCCCGCGTAGAACGCGGCCGGGTGGTACACCTTGAGCCACGAGCTGGCGTACACCAGGTACGCGAAGGAATAGGCGTGCGACTCGGGGAAGCCGAAGTCGGCGAACGCCTTGAGCTTCTCGAAGATCTCCCCCTGCACCTTGACGGGGACGTCGTTCGCCGTCATCCCGGCGAAGAGCCGCTCGCGCAGCGCCTCCATGCGCTCGACCGACCGCTTGGACCCCATGGCGCGCCGGAGCTGGTCGGCCTCCTTGCCGGAGAACCCGGCGACGTCGATCGCCATCTGCATGAGCTGCTCCTGGAACAGCGGCACGCCCAGGGTGCGGCGCAGGGACTTCTCCAGCAGCGGGTGCGGGTACGACACGGGCTCGCGGCCCCGCGCCCGCTCGATGTACGGGTGCACGGACCCGCCCTGGATGGGCCCGGGCCGGATGAGCGCGACCTCCACGACGATGTCGTAGAACGTCCGCGGCCGCAGGCGCGGCAGGGTCGCCATCTGGGCGCGCGACTCCACCTGGAACACGCCCACCGTGTCGGCGGCGCACAGCAGGTCGTAGACGGCCGGGTCCTCCTGCGGCAGGCCGTGCAGCGTGGGCCGCTCCCCGGTGTGCTCCTCGATGAACTCGAACGCGTACCGGATGGCGGTGAGCATGCCGAGGCCCAGCAGGTCGAACTTCACCAGCTTGGCGTCGGCGCAGTCCTCCTTGTCCCACTGCAGCACGGTGCGGCCCTCCATGCGGGCCCACTCGACGGGCACCACCTCGATCACGGGGCGGTCGCACATCACCATGCCGCCCGAGTGGATGCCCAGGTGACGCGGCAGGCGGAGCATCCGGTCGGCGAGGTCGAGCACGTCGTCGGGGATCTCCCCCTCCTGGGCGGCCGACGGCGGCGTGCGGAACGGCACCACGTCGTGGGTGTCGTCGGCGCGCTCCCGGGGCTCGCCCGCGGCGCGCGCCTCCTGCGCCAGCACGTCCACGAAGGTCGCGGCGTCGCCCGGCCCCCACAACGCCGTCATCCGGGCGTCCTTGGCCGCGGTCCGGTTCTGCGGGGGTTCCGCCGGGGCCGACGGCGGCGGGGTCGTCCGCGGCTTGAGCGTCCCCCAGCGCTCGATGGACTTGGACCACGCGTCCTGCTGCCCGACGTCGTACCCGAGCGCACGCGCGGCGTCGCGCACGGCGGAGCGGGGCCGGTAGGAGATGACGTTGGCGACCTGCGCCGCGTGCGTGCGCCCGAACCGCTCGTAGACGTGCTGGATCACCTCCTCGCGGCGCACCGACTCGATGTCGACGTCGATGTCCGGCGGGCCGTCCCGCTCGGGCGCGAGGAACCGCTCGAACAGCAGCTCGTGCTTGACGGCGTCCACGGCGGTGATGCCCAGGGCGTAGCAGACCGCGGAGTTGGCGGCGCTGCCCCGGCCCTGCGCGAGGATCCCGTGGGTGCGGCAGAACTCCACCAGGTCGTAGACCACGAGGAAGTACCCGGGGAAGCCCAGGTCGGTGATGACCTTCAGCTCGTGGTCGATCTGCGCCCACGCCTTCTCGTTGCCCGCCCGGGGCCCGTACCGCTCGGTCGCGCCCCGGTAGGTGAGCACGCGCAGCCAGGACGCCTCGTCGTGACCCTCCTCGACCGGGTAGGGCGGCAGGTTCGGCGCGATGAGCTCCAGGTCGAAGGCGCACTCCACGCCGAGCGCGGCCGCCGTCGCCACGGCCTGCGGGTGCAGCCGGTGCAGGCGCGCCATCTCCGCGCCGCTGCGCAGGTGCGCGGTGGGCGCGCCGGGCAGCCAGCCGTCCAGGTCGTCCAGGCTGGACCGCGCGCGGACGGCGGCCAGCGCCCCGGCCAGGTCGGCGTCCCGGGGGCGGGCGTAGTGCGCGGCGGTGGTCGCGACGAGCGGCAGGCGCGCGTCGTCGGCCAGGAGGGCGAGCGCGGCGTGCAGGTCGGCGTCGCGCGGGTCTCCGGTCGCGGTGATCTCGACGGCGACGTTGTCCCGCCCGAACACGTCGGCCAGCCGGTCGAGCTCGCGTCGTCCGGCCGCCAGCCGGTCGCTCCGGTTCCCGCCACCCGACGACGGAAGGAGGGCCTGCCGGACGGCGCCCTTGCGGCAGCCCGTCAGGACCAGCCACTCGCCGGACGCCGCCTCGCCGAGGCCTTCCAGCGTGTAGTGCGCGGCGCCCTTGACCCCGGCCTTGAGGTGCGCGGTGCCGATCGCGCTCGACAGGTTGCGGTACCCCTGCGGCCCGCGCGCGAGCACGAGCAGGTGCGTCGCGCGCGGGTCGGGGATCCCGGTGGGCGGGTCGAGCACGGGCACGCCCCGGGCGCCGGTCGAGCCCGTCGCGACCACCGGCAGGTGCAGCTCCGCCCCGAACGCGGCGGGCAGCCCCACGGCCTTGGCCGCCTCGGAGAACCGCACCACCCCGTACAGCCCGTCGTGGTCGGTGACCGCGAGCGCCTTGAGCCCCAGCCGCGCGCCCTCGGCGGCGAGCTCCTCGGGATGGGACGCGCCGTCGAGAAAGCTGAACGCGGAGTGCGCGTGCAGCTCGGCGTAGGGAACGGCCGGGTCGCGCCGACCGCGGGGCGCGCTCCTGGTCACGACGTGCCCCGGCGGCGTGTGAGGTAGGCACTCTCCTCGGGGTTCGGCAGTCTGCATCGAGATCGGTCCAGTGATCGACCGATCTCAATGCAAGGTGCCGAGTTTGTGACACAAACTGCCGACTGCCTAGTCATAGAGGGCCTCCAGGGACCAGACGCCCGCCGCTGACGACAGCAGCAGGCCGAGCGCGAGCTCCCCGTCCTGGCCGGAGCCGTCGACCACGACCTGGAGGAACACGCGGCGCCGGCCCCGGGGCGTCCACCAGCGTTCCGCGACGGGCCACGGCCCCGCCCAGTCGACGACGGCGGCGTCGAGCCCGCCCCAGGGCCTGCCGTCGGACGCACCACCGGACGCACCGCCGCCGGACACCGCGCCTCCCCTGCCGGGACCGCCGTCCCCGCGCGCGCCGCCGTCCGCCCCCTCCTGCTCGGGCACCACCACGCGGGCAGGGTCGCCGCTGACCGCCAGCCGCACGTCGACGACGACGGGGCGCCCCTGCGCGTCGAGCACCCGCGCGGGGACGGGCTCGGGCAGCACGACCGACGGCGCCGGCGGCGGCAGCGCGCCGGGCCAGGGCCGGTCGGGCTCGCGCTCGGGCGGGACCTGCTCGCCGTAGGGCACGAGCTGGACGCGGTCGCGGGGGTCGCGCCCACCCTGGAGCCGCACGGTGAGCACGGCGTCGCCGCCGAGCAGGGCCTGCACGCGCTCGACGGCGCGGCGGGCGCGCAGGTCCTCGCCCGCGCCGGGTCCCCACAGGCGCGGCTGCAGGGCGCCGGCGGGCGCCACCTCCTCGGCGGCCAGGGTCAGGCCCGCGATCGGGGCGGGCTGCTCGCCCCGCCCCAGGGACGACGCCGTGAGCCAGCCCTCGAGCTGCCAGCGCACCCGGTCGGTGATCCGGGCGGCCGACAGCCCGCCGAGCGTGTCGTCGGTGCGCCACAGCCGTTCCAGGGTGCGGGCCTCGCCGGTGACCGGGTCGACGGCGCGCGCCGTGATCCGCAGCCGGCCGCACGCCAGGCCGCGGCGGTGCAGGTCGTCGTGCAGGCGTTCGGCCAGGCGGCGGGCGGCGAACGTGGCGACGTCGACCCGGTGCGCCGGCGGGTCCAGCTCCTCGGCGACGGTGAGGTCCTCGACGAGCCGGCGCCGGGCGGGGGGCCGTACGTCCTGCCCGCGGGCGAGGCGCTGCGCCCAGACGCCGAGGTCGCCGAACCGGGCGGCGACGGCGGCGTCGGGCAGGGCGGCCAGGTCGGCGAGCGTGCGCACGCCGAGCCGGCGCCACAGGTCGACGAGCTCGGTCAGGGCGCGGTCGGCGGGCCGGGCGTGCACGAGCGTCGCGGCGGGCCGGGGCGCGAGGTAGTCCCGCGACTCCCCCGGCGGCACGACGGCGTCGTCCCGGGCGGCCAGGACGGCGGCCAGGAAACCGTCGGCGACCCCGACCTGGCACTCGTGGCCGGTGCGGACGGCGACCTGTTCGGTCAGCTCGCGCGCCAGGTCGTGCTCCGAGCCGTGGTAGCGGGCCGCACCGCCGGACGGCAGCAGGAGCAGCCCCGGGCGCGCGATCTCCAGCCCGGAGACCACTGTCTCGGCGGCCACGGCGACGGGCTCGAACTCGCGGGCGTCGCGGGCGTCGTCGGCGGTCCAGAGCTGCAGGTCGGGGCAGCGGCCCTGGGCCTCGCGGCGGCGCATGCCGCGGCGCACCCCGGCGCTGCGCGCGGGCGCGGACACGGCCACGACGCGGCCGCCGGGGCCGCCCGTGACGGCGGCGGGCACCTCGGGTCCCAGGCCCGCGACGACCAGCGCCGCGACGACCGGCCAGTCCGGCACCCAGAGGCAGGCGGTGCGGGTCGCGGACGTCATCCCACCAGCTCCAGCGGCGTCCGGCCGCTCTCGGCGGCCTCGTCCCGCGCCACGGCGCCGGCAGCACGCGCCTGGACCAGGCCCGGCCCGGCCGCCCGGCACACCGGGAGCTCGACGTCCAGGTGCACCGGGCGCGCCGCGCTCCCCCGCCCGGTGCGCCGCACCCGCAGGGTCCGGCGGCGCAGCCAGCCCACCCCGTGGTCGACGCCGGCCCAGTCCCCCGCGGTGGCCTCCAGCACCACGTGCGCCCCGGCCCAGCCGCCCGCGGCGCCGGACGGGGCGGTCGGGAGCAGCACGGTGCCCCGGTCGCGGGCGCGTGCCGTCAGCCGACGGCGGTCCTGGTCCAGGAGCGCCACCTCCGGCCCGACCACGACCACGTCCATGCCGTCGATCAGCGCGGCGAGCACCGCGGGCGCGTCCACGCCCGACCCGGCCGGCAGCGGCACCACGAGGGTGCGCGCCAGGTCGCACCCGGCGTCGGCCGCGGCGGCCAGCCCGGCGGCCGGGTACCCGACCAGCACGGTCCAGGCCCCGTCGCGGGACGCCTCGGCGAGCAGGGTGAGCAGCAGCGACGTCGAGCCCCGGACCAGCACGGTGGTGCCGGCCCGCAGGCCGCCGTCGGGCAGGAGGGCCGCGAGGTGCGGGTGCACGGGCAGCACGCGCGTGTCCTCGCCCGGGTGCCCCACCCGGCTGCCCGACGACGACGCGGGCCCCGCCGCGGGACGCACCTCGGCGGCCGCGGGCCGAGCCTCGCGAGCAACGGACCCACCCTCGGGGGCAACGTGCAGCGGCTCGGTCAGCAGCCCGCCCCGCAGCGCCCGGACCTGCACCCGGGGCTGCTCCTGACCCGGCTGCTCGTGCGCGCGCTCGGCCCTGACCGCCTGGACGACCCGGGTGGGCGTGGCCTGCTTGCGCACGCCGGTGCGTGCCTCGGCCGACCGCAGGGCCGCGAGCGCCTGCGCGTGCCGGCTGCCGGCGTCGGCGGTACCGGCGTCGGCGGCAATGGTGTCGGCAGCGGTGGTGTCGGCCTTCGAGGAGATGGTTACGACGGTCATGTCCCTCCAGCGATGGTGCCTGCCGGCGGAGACCGGTGGTGGAGCACTTTACGAACACATGTTCGATAGAACACCAGTACACCGCCCCTGGCGCGCGCTGTCAAACCATCCGGTTCGCAACACTGCCCGCGCGCCGAAGGCCCGGACCCTTCCCGCACCGGTCGTCGGTGCGGGAAGCGCCCGGGCCTCGGAGGGACCGAACGAGGCCGTAGCAGGCCCCGCGAAAGACCGGTCAGGTCTCCAGCACGTAGAGCGACAGCGTGTGCGCCACGAGGGCGGGCTTGTCGGCCCCCTCGATCTCGACGGTGACCTTGGAGGCGAGCCGCACGCCGGCCGCCGTCGGCTCCGCCGAGAGGATCTCGGTGACGGCCCGCACCCGGGCCCCGGAGGGCACCGGGCTGAGGAAGCGCAGCCGGTCCATGCCGTAGTTCATCACCATGGCGACGCCGCCCACCTGCACGAGCGACGAGGCCAGGTGCGGCAGCAGCGACAGCGTGAGGTACCCGTGCGCGATCGTGGAGCCGAACGGCCCGGCGGTGGCACGCTCGGCGTCGAGGTGGATCCACTGGTGGTCCTCGGTCGCGTCGGCGAACGCGGCGATGCGCTCCTGCGTGACCTCGAACCACTCGCCCGTGGCGGTCCGCCCCACGGCGCCGGCGAGGTCCGCCGGCGAGGCGACGGCGATGACGCCGTCCACGTCCGCGCTCATGCCTTGGGACCACCCGCCACGTACAGCACCTGCCCCGAGACGAACCCGGACTGCTCCGCGCAGAAGAACGACACGGCGTTCGCGATGTCCTCGGGCTGGCCCACGCGCCCCACGGGGACGTCCTTCGCGGCCACGCTCAGGTAGTCACCAAGGGACACCCCGATGCGCTCGGCGGTCTCGCGGATCATGTCGGTCTCGATCACGCCGGGCGCCACGGCGTTCGCGGTGACGCCGAACTTGCCGAGCTCGATCGCCAGGGTCTTGGTGAACCCCTGCATGCCCGCCTTGGCGGCCGAGTAGTTGGCCTGCCCGCGGTTGCCGAGGGCGGACGTCGAGGACAGGTTCACGATGCGGCCGTACTTCGCCTCCACCATGTGCGCCTGCACGGCCCGGGTCATCAGGAACGCGCCCCGCAGGTGCACACCGAGCACGGCGTCCCAGTCGCCCACGGACATCTTGAACAGCAGGTTGTCGCGCAGGATGCCGGCGTTGTTCACCAGCACGGTGGGCGCGCCCAGCTCGGCGGCGACGCGGGCCACGGCGGCGGCGACGGACTCCTCGTCGGCGACGTCGACGCCCACGGCGAGCGCGCGCCCGCCGTCGGCCACGATGGCCTCCGCGGTGTCCTTGGCCTGGTCCTCCAGGAGGTCCAGGACGGCGACGGCGAAGCCGTCCTGCGCGAGCCGGCGGGCCGTGGCGGCACCGATGCCGCGGGCCGCTCCAGTGACGATGGCGGTACGAGTCATCAGGGGTTTCCTCTCGTTGCGTGAACTTCGGTGCGGACGTCGTCGTGGGACGCCCAGGGTCAGAACATCTCAGAACATCACGAGCTGCCGCAGCGCCGCGCCGGAGGCGAGGCGGTCGAGCGCGACGGGCAGGTCGTCCAGGGTGATGCGGTCGGAGACCAGGCGGTCCAGCGGGAGCCGCCCATCGCGCCACAGCTCCACGTACCGAGGGATGTCGCGGCCCGGCACGGCCGAGCCGAGGTACGAGCCCACCACGGTGCGGGCCTCGGCGGTCAGGCTGAGCGGCGACACGCTCGCCCGCGCGTCGGGGTGCGGCAGGCCGACCGTGACGGTGGTGCCGCCCGGGGCCGTCAGCGCGTAGGCGGTCTCGAACGCGCGCGCCGAGCCGGCGGCCTCGATCACGACGGGCGCGCGCAGCCCCTGGTCGGCGGCCTCCTGCGGCCCGACGGCGAGGGCCGCGCCGAGCTCGCGCGCCAGGTCGAGCTTGGCGGGCACGGCGTCGACGCCCACGACCTCGTGCCCGAGCGCGACCGCCACCAGGAGCGCCGCCATGCCGACGCCGCCCAGCCCGACGACGGCGACCCGGTCGCCCGGCGCGGGCCGCCCGGCGTTCACGACGGCGCCGCCGCCGGTCAGCACCGCGCAGCCGAGCAGGGCGGCGACGTCGGGCGGGACGTCGTCGTCGACGGGCACGACGGAGGTCTCGGAGACCACGGCGTGGGTCGCGAACGCACTCACCCCGAGGTGGTGGTGCACCTCCTGGACGCCGCCGGCCCCGCTGCCCGCCCCTCCGTCGGCCCCGGGAACGGTCCGCGACAGCCGCCGTCCGCCGCCCACGAGCGTGCCGGCGGCGTTGGCCGCCGAACCCTCGGCGCACGGCAGCCGCCCGTCGGTGGCGCACTGCGCGCACCGGCCGCACCGCGGCAGGAACGTCATGACCACCCGCTGCCCGACGGCGAGGCCCGCACCGGGGCCGGCCGCCTCCACGATCCCGGCGGCCTCGTGGCCGAGCAGCATCGGCACCTGCCGGGCGCGGTTGCCGTCCACGACCGACAGGTCGGAGTGGCACAGCCCCGCGGCCTCGATCCGCACCAGCACCTCGCGCTCGCCGGGCGGGTCGAGCTCCAGCGGGCCGACCGTCACCGGCCGGGACTCCGCGTAGGGCGCGGGCGCGCCGCAGCGCTCCAGCACCGCACCGGTGATCCGCATCAGAGCTTCTCCAGCACCATCGCCATGCCCTGGCCGCCGCCCACGCACATCGTCTCCAGGCCGTACCGGCCCCCGGCGTCCGCGAGCGCGTTGATCAGGGTGGAGGTGATGCGCGCGCCGGCCATGCCGAACGGGTGCCCGACGGCGATGGCGCCGCCGTTGACGTTCAGCCGCTCGGGCTCGACGCCGAGCTCGCGCGCCGACGGGATGACCTGCGCGGCGAACGCCTCGTTGATCTCCACGCGGTCCATGTCGTCGACCGTGAGCCCGGCGCGCCGCAGGGCCTGCCGGCTGGCCTCCACGGGGCCGAGGCCCATGATCTCCGGGGACAGCCCGCTCACGCCGGTCGACACGATGCGGGCCAGCGGGGTCAGCCCGAGCTCCTCGACCACGCGGCCGGAGACGATCACGACCGCGGCGGCGCCGTCGTTCAGGGGGCAGGCGTTGCCCGCGGTGACGGTGCCGTCGGGGCGGAACACCGGCTCCAGCGTCGCCAGCGTCTCCACCGTGGTGCCGGGGCGCGGGCCGTCGTCGGCGGCCAGGACCGTGCCGTCGGGCAGGGTGACGGGCGTGATGTCCCGGGCCCAGAAGCCGGACGCGATCGCGGCCTGCGCGCGCTGCTGGCTGCGGGCGGCGAACTCGTCCTGCTCGGCGCGGGTCACGTCGCGCAGGGCGGCGACGTTCTCCGCCGTCTGGCCCATGGCGATGTACGCGTCGGGCAGCGCGCCCTCCAGCCGCGGGTCGGTCCACAGCCCGGTGCCCGCCCCGGCGCGCTTCTCGGTGCGGGCCAGGGCGTCGGCGAAGACCGGGTTGTGCAGGTCCACGCCCGGGATGTAGTCGCTCGACCCGGTGGCGAACGAGCTGACCGACTCCACGCCCGCGGAGACGAACACGTCGCCCTCCCCCGCCTTGATGGCGTGGAAGGCCATGCGGGTGGTCTGCAGGCTGGAGCTGCAGTACCGCGTGACGGTCGCGCCGGGCACCATGTCCCAGCCGCACAGCACGGCGACGATGCGGGCCAGGTTCATGCCCTGCTTGCCGCCGGGCAGGCCGCAGCCAAGCAGCAGGTCGTCGATGCGCGCCGGGTCCAGGCCCGGCACCTGGTCGACGGCCGCCCGCACCATCCGGGCGGCGAGGTCGTCGGGGCGGACGTCCTTGAGCGACCCCTTGTGGGCGCGCCCGATGGGCGAGCGCGCGGTGGCGACGATGTACGCCTCGGTCATAGCTCCTCCTTGAGCCAGTGGGGGGTGAGCCAGGTTCAGACGAACGCCGCGTGTCCGGTGATCGCCCGGCCCACGATGAGCTGGTTCATGTCCTTGGTGCCCTCGAACGTGTAGACGGCCTCGGCGTCGGCGAAGAACCGCGCGACGCCGTGGTCCAGTGTGATCCCGTTGCCGCCGCACGCCTCCCGACACAGCGCGACGGTCTCGCGCATGCGGGTGGTGACGAACGCCTTGGCCATCGCGGCGTGGGAGTCCTTCTGGGTGCCGAGGTCCTGGAGCTGGGCCACGCGCACGCACATCGCGAAGCTCGCCGTCACGTTCGCGTACGCCGTGGCGAGCTTGTCCTGGATGAGCTGGTAGCTGGCGATCGGGTTGCCGAACTGCTCGCGCTGCTTCGTGTAGGCCACGGCGGCCTCGTAGGCGCCGATCATGGTGCCGAGCGCCTGCCAGGACACGCCGTCGCGCGTGATGCGGAGCACCTTGGCGACGTCGCGGAAGGTGTCGATGCCCTGCAGCCGGTCGGCCTCGTCCACGCGGACGTCCTCGAGCACGATGTCGGCGTTCTGCACGATGCGCAGGGACTGCTTGCGCTCGATCTTGGTGGCGGTGAAGCCGGGCGTGCCCTTGCGCACCAGGAAGCCCTTGACCTGGTCGTCGGCGGTGTCCTTGGCCCAGATGACGACGACGTCGGCGAACGTGGCGTTGCCGATCCAGCGCTTGGCGCCGTTGATCACCCAGGTGTCGCCCGTGCGGGTGGCCGTGGTGCGCAGGCCCTTGGCGGTGTCGGAGCCGGCCAGCGGCTCGGTGAGCCCGAACGCGCCGATCAGGTCGCCGGCCGCCATGGGCGGCAGCCACCGCGCGCGCTGCTCGGCACTGCCGCCGACGCCGATCGACGTCATCGCCAGGCCGCCGGAGACCCCGATGAAGGTGCAGAACGACGAGTCGACGCGCGCCGTCTCCATGCCGACCCAGCCACGGAACACGGCCGAGGTCTCCTCGCCCTGCGTCTCGGCCCAGCCCGAGCCGATGGCGCCGAGCTGCGCGTACGGCTTGAACAGGTGCACGGGGCACTCGGCGCGCTCCCAGTAGTCGTCCGCGATGGGACGCACCTCGCGCTCCATGAACTCCCGGACGGCCAGGGCCTTCTTCTGCTCGGCCGGGGTGAGCAGGTCCTGGAACGCGTAGAAGTCCGCCTCCAGCAGGTCCGTGGCGGGTGGCTCGGGTGAGAGCGTCATCGGTCCTCCGATCGTCGTCGATCTGATGCATGTCCAGTATGCATCATTCCTGAATATGTTGCACCGACCCCTCGGTGCGGGACTACGCTGCCTCGATGGGCTATCGCCATCCGTTCCCGCTGCGCTGGAACGACAACGACCAGTACGGCCACATGAACAACACCGTCTACTACGAGGCCATGGACACGGCGGTGAACACGTGGCTCATCAAGCACACCGACCTGGACCCCGCGGGCGCCGTGATCGGGCTCGCCCGGGCCTCCTCGTGCGAGTTCCTCGCCCCGGCGTCGTTCCCGGAGGAGCTGGAGGTCGACGTCGCCGTCGGCAGGCTGGGGCGCACCTCGCTGACCTGGGACCTGGCGATCCTGCGCGCGGGCGCGCCCGACCGGAGCGAGGCGTACGCGACGGGCGCGTTCACGCACGTGTTCGTGGACCAGGTCGAGCGACGCCCGGTCCCGGTCCCGGAGGTGATCCGCGCGGCGGTCGAGCGACACCTGGGCTTCACCCCGCCGACGGCGAGTGGCGCGCCGTGAGCTCGCGCTTGAGCACCTTGCCGCTGGGGCCCAGCGGCAGGTCGGCCGAGACGTGCACCACCCGCGGGTACTTGTACGCCGCCACGTGCTCGCGCATCCAGGCGACGACGGCGTCCGGGTCCACCTCCGCGCCGTCGGACGGCACGACCGCGGCGTGCACCTCCTGCCCGCGCGCGGCGTCGGGCACCCCGAACACCGCGGCCAGCGCGACGCCCGGGTAGCGGGCGAGCACCGCCTCGACCTCCGTGGGATACACGTTGTAGCCGCTGCGGATGATCATGTCCTTCTTGCGGTCCACGATCGTCACGACGCCGTCGGCGTCCACGGTGCCCAGGTCGCCGGTGCGGAACCAGCCGTCCACGACGGCGGCCGCCGAGGCGTCGGGCCGCCCCAGGTACCCCTTCATCAGGTTGTGCCCGCGCACCACGATCTCGCCCAGCTCGCTCTGCTCCCCGGCCGCCGAGCCCGGCGCCGGGGCGGGCAGCAGCTCGACCCGGTCCTCCACCTCGGCCACGGCCACCGCCACGTCGACGCCCCACATGGGCCGCCCCACGGTGCCGGGCCGGATGGGCTCCGACGTCACGTTGAACGTGCACGACGGCGACGTCTCGGTCAGCCCGTACCCCTCGTGCACCTGCGCGCCGAACGCCTCCTCGAACGCCTCCAGCAGCGCCACCGGCAGGGCCGCGCCGCCCGAGACGGCGAACCGCAGCGGGGGCCGCGCCGCCGTGCGGCGGGCCGCCTCGACCATGCCGGCGAAGTTCGTCGGCACCGCCGTGAACACGGTCGCGCCGTGCGCCACCAGCAGCTCCAGGGCCTCGTCCGGGTCGAACCTCGGCAGCAGCACGATGGACGCCCCGCGCCGGAACGCCATGTTCAGCACCGCCATCTGGCCGAACGAGTGGAAGAACGGCAGGCCGCCGTAGACGACGTCGTCGGGCCGCAGGTCGAACGAGTCGATCAGGGAGCAGTGCACCTGCTCGACCATCGCCAGGTGCGACCCGACGGCGCCCTTGGGGGTGCCCGTGGTGCCGCTCGTGTACAGGATCGTGGCCGCGGCCAGGGGGTTCACGCCCGCGTGCCGCTCGATCGGGGTGGCCCCGGTGGCCTCGTCCTCCAGCCGCGCCACCGGGGTGCCCTGCTCGGCGAGACCGCGGGCGGCGTCCGGCGGCAGCAGCACGGTCAGGAGCGGCACCCCGGCGCGGGCGGCCGCGGGCGCCGCCTCCGCCAGCATGGGGGCGGCGACCACGACGACGTCGGCCCCGGCGTCCCGCAGCACGAACTCGATCTCGTCGGCGCGGAACAGCAGGTGCACCGGCACGACGACAGCGCCGAGCGCGAGCGTCGCGTAGTAGACGCGCGCGAAGTCGGGCACGTTCGGCACGATCATCGCGACGCGCGAGCCCGGCCCGATGCCCCGGGCCGCGAGCGCCCCCGCGTAGGCGCGGGTCTGGTCCCAGAGGTCGCCGTAGGTGGTGGCCTGCCCCATGAAGTACAGGGCGGGCCGCTCGGGGAACCGGCGGGCGGTCTCGGCGAGCATGCTCGCGACGGACAGGGTGCCGTAGCCGGGCCCGTCGACGGCGGGGTCGGGGGCCGCCGGTGTGGGCCGAGCCGGGTCGGGCGCGGCGGGCGCGGGCGCGTGGTTCATGTCGGGTCTCCTTCGACGGTCGACGGTGCGGGGGCGACGCGCGCCAGGTAGGGCGCACGCCGGCGGAGCTCGGCGCGGCCGAGGGAGGCCAGGTGCACCTCGTCGGGCCCGTCGGCCAGGCGCAGGGTGCGCACGCCGGCGAGCAGCTCGGCCAGGGGGTGGTCGCCGGAGACCCCGGCGGCGCCGAACACCTGGACGGCGCGGTCCAGGATCTGCCCGACGGCGCGGGGCACCGCGATCTTGATGGCCTGGATCTCGGTCATGGCGGCCTTGTTGCCGACGGTGTCCATGAGCCAGGCGGTCTTGAGCACGAGCAGGCGCAGCGCCTCGATCTCGATGCGCGAGGTGGCGACCCACTCGCGCACCACCCCCTGGTCGGCGAGCGGCGCGCCGAACGCGACCCGCTCGGCGGCGCGCTCGCGCACCAGGTCCAGGGCACGCTCGGCCGTGCCGAGGGCGCGCATGCAGTGGTGGATGCGGCCGGGCCCGAGCCGGGCCTGGGCCATGGCGAACCCCTCGCCCTCCCCGCCCAGCAGGGCGGAGACGGGCACGCGGACGTCGTCGAACACGATCTCGGCGTGGCCGCCGTGGTCGCGGTCGTCGTAGCCCAGCACGGTCAGGCCGCGCAGTACGGTGACGCCGGGGGTGTCGCGGGGCACGAGCACCATGGACTGCTGCCGGTGCCGGGGCGCGTCCGGGTCGGTCTTGCCCATGACCACCAGCAGCCCGCAGTCCGGGTTCATCGCGCCGGTGGCGAACCACTTGCGGCCCGTGACCACGTACTCGTCGCCGTCGCGCACGATGCGGGTGGCGATGTTCGTGGCGTCCGACGACGCGACGGCGGGCTCGGTCATGCAGAACGCCGACCGCTGCGTTCCCTCCAGCAGCGGGTCGAGCCAGCGCTCGCGCTGCTCGGGTGTGGCGAAGTGGGCCAGCAGCTCCATGTTGCCGGTGTCGGGGGCGGCGCAGTTCATGGCGACGGGTGCCAGCTTCGGGCTGTACCCCGTCAGCTCGGCCACGGGGGCGTACTGCAGGTTGGTCAGGCCGCCGCCGCGTTCCGCGGCTGGACCCCCGGGTGGCAGGAACAGGTTCCACAGCCCCCGCTCCTTCGCGGTGGCCTGCAGGTGCCGGACGACGGGCCGGAACGACCAGTCCCCGGGCGTCGCCGCGACCTGGGCGGCGAGCACGGGCTCGGCGGGCAGCACCTCGTCCACCAAGAGGTCCCGGACCCGGGCGGTGATGTCCCGCGTGGTCGCGTCGGGTGCGAAGTCCATCAGGCTCCTCCTGTCGTGGTGCCGTACTCCGGCGAGGCGCCGCCGAGCCGCGCCAGCCCCTCGCGGGCCAGCGGCTCCACGAGCGCGCCGATCGTGTCGAACCCGGCGCCGACGGTCTGGCCGCCGGTGTACCGGTAGTGGATGCCCTCGAGGATGACCGCGAGCTTGTAGCAGGCGAACGCCCGGTACCAGGCAAGGTCCGGCACGGCGGTGCCGGCGCGGGCCGCGTAGGCGTCGATGACCTCGGCGAAGTCCGGGTAGCCGGCGCCGGGCACGATCGCCCCGGCGACGCCGACGACGCCGGCCTCCTGCGTCAGGTCGTGGATGTCCCAGTACATGCCGAGCATGCCCAGGTCCACGAGCGGGTCGCCGAGCGTCGCCATCTCCCAGTCGAGCACCGCGGCGACGTGCGGCGCCGCGGGCGGGCCGGCCACCAGCACGTTGTCGAGCCGGTAGTCGCCGTGCACGATGCCGGTGCGCGCGCCGTCGTCGGGCACCGTGGCGCCCAGCCGCTCCTGGAGGGTGTCCAGGAGCGGCTGGGGCCGCGAGCGGGACGCGTCGTACTGCCGCCGCCAGGTCGTCAGCTGGCGGGCCAGGTACCCGGCGGGCCGGCCGAAGTCGGCCAGCCCGACGGCCGCGGGGTCGGTGGCGTGCAGGTCGGCCAGCACCTCGGCCAGCTCGACCGACAGCGCGCCCAGGCCCGCCTGCGTCCAGGCCGCGTTGTGCTCGGGCCGGGCCAGGACGGCGCCGTCGACGTGCTCCATGACGAAGAACACCGTGCCCGTGACCTCTCCCGGCCCGGTGTCGTCCACGACCGCCACGGTGGGCGGCACCGGGATGGTCCCCGCCAGGGCGGTGATGACCCGGTGCTCGCGCCGCATGTCGTGCGCGCTGGACAGCACGTGCCCCAGCGGCGGACGCCGCACCACGAGCGGGCGGGCGGCGCCGTCCACCCGGTAGGTGAGGTTGCTGCGCCCGCCGGTGATCAGGCTCGCGGTCAGGCCGGGGCCCGGCCCGGAGTCCGGCCTGGAGTCCGGCCCGGCGAGCTCCGGGTGCGTCCTGGTCAGCCAGGCGGCAAGTCCCGCGACGTCCAGGCCGGGAAGTTCGTGCGTCATGGTTCCCCTCTCGTGCGGTGGTTCTGGTGGCTCCCCGGTCACTCGGTGAGCGGGATGCCCTCGTTCTCCAGCGGCACCTGCGCGGGCTCGACCGGCACCGCGCCGGCCTCGGTCACCTCGTAGGCGTCGTCGGTGAAGTCCTGCACGCCGTCGGTCACCACCGCGATGCGGACGGTGCGGTGCGCGAAGTGGTCGTCGGCGGAGTAGGTCAGCGGCGCGATGCCGTTGCCCTTGAGGTCACCCGACTCGACCGCGGCCACGAGCGACTCCCGCGTCGGGTCGGGCCCGGCGGCGGCCAGCGCCTCGGCGAACTGGTAGCCCACGCTCATGCCGTAGGTGGTGTTTCCGGTGTAGGGCGCGCCGTCGTTGTACTCGTCGTTGATCGCCGAGAACAGCTCGTACCACTCGGACGAGGGGCTGTTCGGCAGGTAGTTCACCGAGACGAGGCCCTCCAGCACCGGGGCGACGTCGTCGCCGAGGTACTCCACGAGCGTGGGGTGGTCGGCGCCCGAGGAGGACACGTGCCACCTCGGGAACCAGTCCATCTGCGCGGCGGTGCCCACCGCCAGGGCGGTGAAGCCGTTGATGGTGCCCAGCACGTTGTGCGTGCAGCCCGCCTCCTTCATGGCCCCGATCTGCGCGGTCACGTCCTGGTCGGCCGTCGAGTAGACCTGGTGGGTGGCCACCTCGCCCTCCCCCAGCCCCAGCTCGACGCCCGCGAGGATGCCCTCGCCGAAGTCGTCGTCCTGCCCCAGCACGCAGACGACGGCGTCCGGCTCGGTGTCCAGCGCGTACTGCGCCAGCGCCGCGCCCTCGGTCACGTAGTCCGCGTTGAACCCGAAGGTGTACGGGTACTCCTCCGGCTGGTCCCACGTCAAGGATCCGGAGGCGACGAACAGGTCGGGCACCCCGTTCTGGTCCAGGTAGTCGAGCACGCTGGAGTGCGTGGGGGTGCCCAGGCCGCCCACGACGGCGAAGACCTGGTCCTCCTGGACCAGCTCGCGCACCACGGTCTGCGTGTTCGCGGGGTTGTAGCCGTCGTCCTTGACGACGTACTCGATCTGCCGGCCGTTGATGCCACCCTCGGCGTTGACGTAGTCGAAGTAGGCCGCGGTGGCCGCCGAGATCGACGCGAAGCCGGCCGCGGCCGGCCCCGTCAGGGGCTGGTGGGTGCCGATGACCACCGTGTCCTCGGTGACGCCGGGTACCTCGGCGGCCGCGGGCGTCGAGCAGCCGGACAGCGCCGTAGCGGTGGTCAGCCCGAGGACGGCGGCCGTGCCCACGGAGCGGGGGCTGGACAAAGGAGCAGTGCGCATTTCCGTTCACCTCACTGTGTTGGAAAGAACTTGGCTGGAAGGGACGTGGCAGAACGGGCCTTGGCTGGAAGAAGCCGGGCGAGCCCGCCCGGCCGGAGCAGGGTCACGACGATGACGACGACGCCGAACAGGGCGATCTCGAGGTTGCCCTGCAGCCGGTGCCCGAGGTCGGCGGGCAGCGCCGCCGTCGCCTGGTCGACCACCCACGGCAGCAGGGTCACGAGCACCGCGCCGATCGCGGCGCCGCCCAGCGAGCCGAGCCCGCCCACGACGGCGGCGACCACGAGCAGCAGCGAGAACCCGAGCCCGTAGGCGCCGGGGCTGACCTGCTGCGTCACGATCGCGAGCACCGCGCCGCCCAGGCCGGCGGCCAGGGCGCTGAGCACGAACGCCCCGGCCTTGACCCGCCCGGGGTCCACGCCGGCCAGCCGGGCGGCCGTCTCGTCGTCGTGCACCGCCCGCATGCGCAGGCCCGCGCGCCCGGCGCGCACGGCGACCAGGGGCGTGACGGCGCAGGCCGCGACGAGGATGGCGAGCCAGGCGTGCCACTGCTCGGTCGCGATGAGCAGCGCCAGCGGGTCGGGCACGGGCACGAACGGGGCGCGCACGCCCTGCTCGCCGTTCAGCCCGGGGATCGTGCTCGCCGCGGCGGGCAACGCGATCACCAGGGCGAGCGTCAGGCCCGCCAGGTAGGGGCCGCGCAGCCGCGCCGCGGCCAGCCCGAGCAGCAGCCCGAGCAGCCCGGCCACGACGACGGCGCCGGCCACCCCGGCGAGCAGCGGCAGCAGCCAGCCGCCCGCGCCGTCGGCCAGGGTGGTGCCCTCGACCGCGGTGGCGACCCAGGTGGCCGCCCATGCGTACCCGTAGCCGCCGGCGGCCATGAGCACGGCGTGCCCCAGGGAGAGCTGGCCGGTGAGCCCGACCAGCAGGGTGAGCCCGGCGACGGCCACGAACGTGCCGGTCGCGGTGGCGAGCTGGTAGTTGCGGTACGGGTCGAGCAGGAAGGTCGCGCCCAGGGCGAGCAGCGTGAGCAGGGCGGCGCGGGTCAGGAGTCTCATGCGGTCCGGGCCTCCCGGGCGGCGAACAGCCCGTGCGGGCGCACGAGCAGCACGACCGTGAGCAGGGCGAGCACCGCGGGCGGAGCCGCGGCCGCCGAGGCGTACCCGGTCACCAGGCTCGCCAGGACGCCCACCGACAGCCCGGCCGCGAGCGCCCCGACGGGCGAGTCGAGGCCGCCGATGACGGCGGCGGCGAAGGCGTTGACGAACAGCACGTCGGCGGCGTGCGGGTCCAGGCCGAGCCCGGTGGGCACGAGCAGCAGGGCCGCGAGCGCCGCCGTCGCGATCGAGAGGGTCCAGCCGAGGGTGACCATGCGGGGCACGCGCACGCCGAGCAGCCGGGAGGTCTCGGGCGCGAAGGCGGCGGCGCGCATCCGCAGGCCGAGCGACGTGCGGCCGAACAGCCACGCCAGGGCGCCCATGACGACGGCGGCGACCAGGAGCACGAACAGGTCGTAGGGGCTCATCAGCGCGACGCCGCCGACGGTCAGCGGCCGCTGCGAGAACGGCGCGTGCACGGGGCGGTGGTCGGGGCCGAAGGCGATCGCGAGCCCGGCCTGGAGCACCATGACCAGGCCGATCGCCACGATGATGCCGGCCAGCGGGTTGTCCTGGGGCACGCGCCGCATGAGCCCGCGCTCGACGACGGCGCCGAGCAGCGCGCCGGCGGTCAGGGCACAGGCGAGCCCGAGCCAGTACGAGCCGGTGGCGGCGGTGACCGCGACGGCGACGTACACGGGCACGACCGCCAGGGCGGCCTGCGCGAAGTTCACCACGCGGGCGGCGCGGTAGACGATCACGAGCGACAGCGCGAACAGCGCGAGCACGGCGCCGCGCGCCAGCCCGGTCGACAGCAGGAACACGAGTCTTTCCATCGGCGGGTCTCCTCTCCCGGGTCTCAGAAGCCCAGGTAGGCGTGGCGGAGGGCGGGGTCGGCGGCCAGGTCGGCGGCCGGGCGGTCGGCGACGACCTCCCCGAGGGACAGGACGACGCCGCGGTCGGCCACCGACAGCGCGCCGGTGACGTTCTGCTCGGCCAGGAGCACGGTGAGCCCGGTGGCGCGGGCCTGGTCACGGAGCACGCCGAGCAGCTGGGCGACCACGAGCGGCGCGAGGCCGAGGGAGGGCTCGTCGAGCAGCAGGACGCCGGGCCGGGCCACCAGGGCCCGGGCGAGCGCGAGCATCTGCCGCTCGCCGCCGGACAGGGTGTGGCCGGGGGCGGCGCGGCGGCGCGCCAGGGGCTCGAACAGCTCGTACATCTGCCCGACGGCGGCGTCGCGCTCGGGGCGGGCGTGCTTCCGTCCCGCGTACCTCCACAGCGCCCCGAGGCGCAGGTTCTCGGCGACGGTCAGCTCTGCCACGACGCCGCGCCCCTCGGGCACGAGCGCGAGCCCGCGGCGCACGCGGTCCTCGGTGGGCAGGCCGGTCAGGTCGGCGCCGTCGAGCAGCACCCGCCCGCGGCGGGCGGGGGTCAGGCCCAGCAGGGCGCGCAGCAGGGTGGTCTTCCCGGCGCCGTTGGCGCCGAGCAGCGCGACGACGCCGCCGTCGGGCACGGTCAGGTCGAGGCCGTCGAGCACGGGGGCGCCGTCGCCGTAGCCGACGGTGAGCCCCTCGACGGTCAGGGCGCTCATGCGGACTCCCCCGCATCAGAGGTCTCGACAGGCTCGACCAGCGCACCCCCGCTGGTCGAGCTTGTCGAGACCCCCGCCGGGACGCCCAGGTACGCCTCCTCGACGGCCGGGTCCCGGCGCACCTCCTCCGGGGTGCCGCACGCGATGACGTGCCCGAAGTCGAGCACCACCACGCGGTCGGCGACCTCCGCCACGAAGTCGACGTGGTGCTCGACGAGCAGCACGGAGCACCCGGCACCGGCGACGTCGCGCACCGTCCCCGCGAGACGGTCGATGTCGGCGGGCCCGAGCCCGCCGGCGGGCTCGTCCAGGAGCAGCAGCCGGGGCCGGGTGACCAGCGCCCGGGCGAGCGCCACGCGCTTGCGCTCGGGGTAGGGCAGGGTCCCGGCGGGGACGCCCGCCACGGCGTCGAGCCCGAGCGCGTCGAGCGTCTCGCGGGCGACGTCGGGCCCGGGAGACGGGCACACACCCGTCAGCGGCACCAGCACGTTCTCCAGCACCGTGAGGCGGTCGAACAGCCCCAGCCCCTGCAGGGTCCGGGAGATCCCGGCCCCCACCAGCCCGGTGGCCGACGACGGCGCGGGCCGCCCGTCCACCCGGACCCGGCCGTGCCGGGCGCGCACGAGGCCGCACACGGCGTTGAAGACCGTGGTCTTGCCGGCGCCGTTGGGGCCGATCAGCGCGACGGTCTCGCCGTCGGCCACGGAGAAGGACACGTCGGTGAGGGCGGTCAGGCCCCCGAAGGTCACGGTGAGCCCCGACACCTCCAGGCGGGGCGGGTCTGCTGTGCTGCTCGTCGTCGTCATCGGCACCTCGTCGTGTCGGATGGTGGGTGGGTGAAGAAGAAACCGACCGGCCGGTTTGTTGGGGGCGGACCACGCCCGCGACCGGCCGGCCGCGGGTCTACCGGTGCGGGATCCCGCTGGTCATGCCGCCGTCGACGACGATCTCCTGGCCGGTGATCCAGGCCGACGCCTCGCTCGCGAGGAAGAGGACCGTCCCGGCCAGGTCGGCGGGCACGCCCGGGCGGCCGAGCGGGATGATCAGCGCCTCGGGGTCGATGCGCGTGCTCATCTCGGTCAGCACCAGGCCGGGGTGCACGGAGTTGACCCGGATCCCCGCGGAGCCGAGCTCGACGGCGAGCGACTTGGTCAGGCCCCGCACCGCGAACTTGGAGGCGGTGTAGCCGTGCAGGCTGCGGCTGCCGCGCAGGCCCTCGACCGAGGAGACGTTGATGATCGAGCCGCGCCCGGCGGCCTTCATCGTGGGCACCACGGCCCGGCAGCCCAGGAACACGCCCGTGGCGTTGACGGCCATGACGGCGTTCCACTTGGCGAGCGTGAAGTGCTCGATCGGGGCGGCGTTCGCGATGCCCGCGTTGTTGACCAGCACGTCCACGCCGCCGAGCTCGTCCGTCACCCCACCCACGACGCGCTCCCAGGCGTCCTCGTCGGTGACGTCCAGGTGCACGAACCGGGCCCGCTCCCCCAGCTCGTCGGCCAGCGCCCGGCCCTCGGCCTCCAGCACGTCGGTGACCACCACGTGCGCCCCGGCGTCGTGCAGGATCCGCACGTACGCCGCGCCGATGCCGCGGGCCGCGCCGGTCACCACGGCCACGCGGCCGGTCAGGTCGTGCAGGCGGGCCGCCTCCTCGCCGGTCATGCGCCCGCCCCCTCGTCCGCGCCGGTGCCCGTGCGCCCGCCGGCACCGGTGCCGACCACCGCGTCGTCGGCCACCCGGACCACGAGCCGGCCCGTCGTCGTGCCGGCCGCCAGCCGGGCCACCGCCGCGGGCGCCTGGTCGAACCCGACCACGTCGCCCAGCACCGGCCGCAGCACGCCGTCGGCGGCGAGCCGGGTCAGCTCGGCGTGCGCGGCGTCCACGAGGTCGGGACGGCGCTGCTGGTAGAGGGCCCAGTGCAGGCCGAGCACCGCGTAGTTCTTCACCAGCGCGAGGTCGGGCCGGACCGTCGGCGTCCGCCCGCTGGCGAACCCGACCACCACGATCCGGCCCTCGAACGCCAGGCAGCGCGTGGAGCGCTCGAACGAGTCGCCGCCCACCGGGTCGAACACCACGTCCACACCCGGCCGGCGCAGGGCGCCCACCCAGTCGTCGTCACGCAGGAACACCTCGTCCGCGCCCGCGGCGCGGGCCGCCGCCACCTTCGCGGCGCTGCCCACCACCCCGACCACGCGGGCTCCGGCAGCCTTGCCGAGCTGGCACGCGGCCGTGCCGACGCCGCCCGCGGCGGCGTGCACCAGCAGCGTCTCGCCCGCGCGCAGCCCGGCGCGCCGGTGCAGCCCGAACCACGCCGTCTGGTACGCGATCGTCAGCGCGGCGGCCTGTGCGTCGTCCAGGGCCGACGGCGCCGGGTGCACCGCCTGCACGGGCACCGTCGCGTACTGCGCCAGCACGCCGATCTTCGAGCCGACGACTCGGTCGCCCACCCGCACGCGCTCCCCCTCCGTCACGCCGGGGCCGAGCGCGACGACGTCGCCGCACAGCTCGATGCCGGGGACGAACGGCAGCTCGGGCCGCTCCTGGTACTCACCGCGGGCCAGCAGCACGTCGGGAAAGTTCACCGCGACCGCCCGGACCCGCACGAGCACCTCGCCCGGCCCGGGCTCCGGCACCGGGACGTCGTGCAGCTCCAGCACCTGCTCGGGCTCCCCGTGGGAGACCACGCGCCACGCCTTCGTCGCCGTGGGTAGGTTCACTTCGCTTTCCCTCCTGATGGTTTCGTCGCCGACGGCTCGGCGCGGATGCCGCGCAGGAACAGCTCGGTGAGCTGCTCGGCCAGCTCGGCGGTGGTCTCGGGCCCGGCGGGCGAGTACCACTGGGGCAGGTAGTGCACGTCCGAGAAGAAGTGCGCGATGAGCACCGCCGGGGGGACGTCGTCGCGGAACACGCCCTCCTCGATGCCGCGCTCCAGCAGCGCCTGGAAGTCGTCGTGGTAGGCCCGGCGGCGCCGCTTGACCTCCGCCTGCCGCTCCGGCGCGAGCATGTGCTGGCTGCGCGTGTACACGGTGCCCTCGGCCAGCAGCTCGATGGAGGTGGTCACCACGTCCTCGCAGACGGCACGCAGCACGTCCTCGACGGCGTCGCCCCGTTCGGCGCCCGCCGCCACGAGCTGGTCGAGGCGGGCCTTCTGGAGCGACAGCATGCGCTCGTAGATGGCGAACAGCAGGTCGTCCTTGGACGCGAAGTAGTGGTACATCGCCCCCTTGGTGACGCCCGCCGCCGCGACGATCTCCTGGACGCTCGTGGTGGCGTAGCCCTGGGTGGCGAACAGGTCGAGGGCGGCCCGCAGGACCTGGTCGTGGACGTTCGTGGTGCGCATGGGCACATCCTTCACCGCGAGCGCCGCCAGGGCCGCGCGGCTCACCAGGCGGCCCGCACGCTGGCCCCGCCGTCGACCAGGAGGGTCTGCCCGGTGACCCAGGCGGCGTCGTCGGACAGGAGGAAGGCGGCGGGCCCGGCCACGTCGTCCGGCTCCCCGAGGCGCCGCAGCGGGTAGGCGCGCGCGGCCTCCTCCTCGCGGCCCTCGTACAGGGCGCGCGCCAGCTTCGTCCGCACGACGGCGGGCGCGAGCGCGTTGACGCGCGTGGCCGGGGCGAGCTCGTCGGCGAGCTGGACGGTCAGGTTGATCAGGGCGGCCTTGGAGACGCCGTAGAACCCGATGTTCGTCGCCGACGTCGTGCCCGCCAGCGACGCCATGTTCACGACCGAGCGCAGCCCGCCGGCCGCGACCGCCTCGCGGGTCCACTCCAGCGCGGCGATCACGTTCACCTCGAGGATCTTGCGGGCCACGCCCGTCTCGACCTGCGCGAGCGGCCCGTAGGCGGGGTTGATCCCGGCGTTGTTAACCAGGTGGTCCAGCCGCCCGAACCGCTCCACGGTGCGGGCGATCGCCGCGGCGCGGTGCGCGGCGTCGTCCGCCTTGCCCGCGACGCCCAGCGCGCGGTCCGGGCCGAGCCCGGCCACGGCCTCGTCCAGGGTCCCGGCGTCGCGGCCGGTGATGACCACCCGGCCGCCCTCGGCCACGACGCGGCGGGCGATCGCGAGGCCGATCCCCCGGCTCGCGCCCGTCACGAGCGCGACCCTGCCCTCGAACCTGCGCCCGGGCTCCCGCCCGTCCTGGTTGCCCTCGGCGACGTCGTCGTCCGCCACGCGTACCTCCACACCATCGACATACCGTCTGGTCGGTTTGCACGAGGACCGTAGCACGCCCCCACGGCCCGGAGATAGAGTGCTGAGCGGAAACAGATGTCCCGTTTGCATCATTCTGCATTGTGTTGCACGGCGGACCCGAGTGACGGTTGGATGACCTGATGACGACCACGACGTCGAGCATCGCGACGGTGGGGCTCGACGCTGCGCCGAGCCGCCTGTCCGCGCGGCTGGCCACGCACCCCGAGGCCCAGCGCGTGCTCGACCTGGCGCGGGACACCTTCATCGAGGGCTACCGCATCGACATGGGTCCCCTGGCCACGCAGCTCGGCGTCGACCGGACGTCGGTGTTCCGCTGGGTCGGCAACCGCGACGCCCTGCTGTCCGAGGTGCTGTGGTCGCTGGCCGTGCCCACGCTGGTGCAGGCCGAGCACGCCAACGAGCACCTGACCGGCGCCGAGCGGCTGGCCGGCCTGCTGACGACGTTCGCGCGCGACCTGATCGTCGCCGACTACTTCCGCGCGTTCCTGCGCCGCGAGCCGGCGCGCTCCCTGCGCCTGCTGACCACGGCGGACAGCCCGATCCAGCGCCGGTTCGTCGCCACCGTCGAGTGGCTGGTGGTCCGTGACCTGGGCCCCGAGCCGTTCGACGGCACCATCACCCCCGAGGAGCTCGCGTACCTGCTGGTCCGGGTCTCCGAGTCGCTCACCTACGCCGACCTCATCACCGGCGACGAGCCCAGCCCGGCGCGCGCCCGCACGGCGTTCCGCCACCTGCTCAGGGTGACCTGACAGAGTGAGCCCCATGGATTTCACACGTCCCTACCCGCCGGACCCCTACTCGCTGCTGCCCGCGCCCGCGGTCTTCTCGGTCAAGAGCACCGACCTGACCGACGGCGAGCGCATGCCGGACGCCCACGCCGCGCACGACCGGAACATCTCGCCCGCGCTGGAGTGGAGCGGTTTTCCCGCGGACACCCGGTCGTTCGTGGTGACCTGCTACGACCCCGACGCGCCGACGCCGATGGGCTACCACCACTGGACCGTCGCCGACCTGCCGGCCGACGTCACGTCGCTGGAGACCGGCGCGGGCGCCCCCGACGGCTCGGGCCTGCCCGCCGGGGCGTTCCAGACCCGCAGCGACGGCCACACCCCGGGGTTCGAGGGCGCCGGCCCGCCACCCGGCGACCACCCGCACCGCTACATCTTCGCCGTGCACGCGCTCGACGTGGCCCCGGGCGAGCTCGGCCTGGGCCCGGACAACACCAACGCGCAGGTGGCGTTCAACGTCTACTTCCACCTGCTCGGCCGCGCCACGCTGACGGCGACGTACAGCCGATGAGCGGCAACGCCACCCTGCCGACCCTGGGCGACCTGGCCTGGGTCCCGGCGCTCGAGCACCCGGAGCTGCTCGCCGAGCCCGTGCTCGCGGCGCTGACGGCCTGGGCGGAGTCGGACCCGCGGGTCGCCGGGCAGGTCGCCGTCACCGAGATCGACCCCGACCACGCCGACACCGCCACGCTCAACGAGCTGCACGACCTGCCGCCCGAGGCCTCGGCCAACTGTGTGCTGGTGGCCGGCAAGCGGGCCGAGGAGGAGCGCATCGCGGCGTGCGTGGTGCCCGCCAGCACGTTCGCCGACGTCAACAAGCGCGTGCGCAAGCTGCTCGACGTGCGCAAGGCGTCGTTCCTGCCGACCGAGCGCGCGGTGGCCGACTCCGGCATGGAGTACGGCGGCATCACGCCGGTCGGCCTGCCCGAGGACTACCGCGTGCTGGTGGACTCCCGGTTCACGCAGGACGGCACCATGGCGCTGATGGGGTCGGGCGTGCGGCGCTCCAAGCTCCTCATGCCGGGCCCGCTGCTCTGCGCCATGCCGGGCGTCGAGGTGATCGAGGAGCTGGGCGTCAGCCGCGCGTGACGCGGCCGTCCATCGCGGCAGCCATGCGCTCGGCGAACTCGGCGGCGTCGAACCGGGCACCCTCCCGGGCGGACAGCGCGGGGCGCACGTAGCGGCGGAACTCCTCGCTGAGCTCCACGTAGTGCTGCAGGCGGGGGCGCGGCGTGGCGTCGTCGAGCGCCTGGCGCAGGGCGTCGCCGGCCGTGCGCTCCGGGTCGTCGGCACCCGTCGCGCCCCCGGCGCCCCTGCCCGTCGCGAGGTCGGCGAGCGAGGCCGCCAGCCCGTCGGTCTCCGCCGGGCGGGCCCAGGGCGCCGCCGGGTCCAGGTACGGCGCCTCGCGGCTCGCGGCGAAGCCGCCGCGCTCGAAGATCATCTGGTGGCTGCGCTCGTCGGTCAGGAACTCCACGAGCCGCCGGGCGGCCACCGGGTAGCGCGTCGCCGCCGCCACGGCGAGGCTCTGCCCGCCCAGCACGCCGCCGCCGGGCACGGGCATGAACCCGACGCGGAACGGCACGGCGTCCTCGCCCCGCAGCACGCGCAGCGCCCGCGGCCAGTGCCGCAGGAACACGGCGTGGCCGGCCGCGAACGCGGCGAGCGAGCCCTGCTCGTCGTAAGCGAGCGACGCCGTCGCGCGCTGCCGCTCCGCCAGGGCCTCGACGGTCGCCCCGATCCGCTCGACGTCGTCGAAGACGGGGCGGCCGGCGGCGTCGACCGACACCGCGCCGGCGCCGGTCAGGACCTCCCAGAGGTTGACCGTGAACCCCTCGTAGCCGGCGAGCTGCTGGGCGATCGCGATGTCCACGGGCGGCCGGTCCAGGCCGGGGCGGTCGCCGCCCAGCGCGGCGACCACCTCGTGCGCGAACCGGTCCAGCCCGGCCCAGCCGTCGGCCACCGGGACCGGGTCGGTGGCGGGGACGGAGCCCGCGTAGAACTCGCTGATCAGGTCCAGGTTGCAGTAGACGAGCCCGACGTCGGAGTTGAACGGCAGCGCGTACGTCGCGCCGTCCCAGGTGCCCGCCGCCCAGGGCGCGCGCAGGAACCCGGCGGCCGAGGCGCCGTCGAGCACCCGGAGGTACCCGCTCTGCGCGAACTGCGGCACCCACGGGATGTCCAGGTTGTAGACGTCGGGGCCGGGCGCGCCGGCCTGCGCGGCCGAGAGCATGGTGCTGTACGCGAGGTCGGCGTTGCTCGACACCTCGACGATCCGCACCGGGTGCGCCTCGTGCGCGCGGTTCCAGAGGTCCACGAGCGCCCGGCGCTGGCCGCCGTCGGTCTCGTCGCGGCCGCTGAGGATCGTGAGCTGGTCGCCCGCCCGGAACGTCTCGAGGTCGGCCGGGCCGCCGAACAGGCGCTCCAGACCGAGCGGGAGCCCCGCGCCCACGACCAGCCCTGCCGCGCCGCCCACGAAGAAGCCCCTGCGGGTGATCCCGTGCGAGCCGCCGCCCGCCGCGCCACCGGTCACGTCACCGTCCTCCCAGCTGCCCGAACAGGCCGTCCAGGGTGCCCTCCAGCTCGCCGAAGGAGCTGTCCCAGCACTCGCCGTCCCACTCGGCGGTGATCCGCCGCAGGTCGCTCGCCTGGCACGACGCCTCACCCACCGCCACCGCGTAGACCCGCACCCCGGCGGCCGACTCGGCCCGGGCGGAGCGCACCAGGTCGGCCGCCGTCAGCTCGGCGCCCGGCCCCGGCCCGGGGTGGTTCTCCCCGTCGGTCAGCACCACCAGCGCGGTCAGGTGCCTGCGGGTGGCGCCGTCGGGGTCGAGGCCGGCCAGGTAGGACGTCCCCGCGTCGACGGCGTCGTACAGCGGCGTGGCGCCGTCGGGCTGCACGCGGGCCAGGCTCCGGGGCGCGGCGCTGCGTGCCTCGGTGCTCCGGGTCAGGTCCAGGACCGGCCGCGGGCTGGACGCGGCCGCCCCGGAGAAGACCCAGATGCCCGCCTCGTCGGAGCCGCTCAGGTGGCCGAGCGCGTCCAGCACGCCGCGCTCGGCGACCTCCGAGCGCTCCCGGGTGCCGTCCGCCGGCCGGTCCATGGAGGCCGACGCGTCCAGCAGCACCAGGACCCGCGCCGGCCGCCGGGCCGCGCGGTACCGGTCCTCGGTGGACAGCACGCGCGTGTACGCGACCCGGCTCGCGCCCGGCTCGATCACGGGCGCGCCCCGCAGGCCGGGCAGCGGCCCGTCCTCGCCCGACGGCGGCTGCCCGTTCAGGCCGCGCACGTGCGCGCCACGCTCCAGCGCGGCCTGCCCCTCGGCCGTCCCGAGCCACTCCACCAGGGCCTGCGCCCCGCGCGACCGGCGCTCGGCCGGTCGTGCGGCGGTGGCGCCGGGCGGAGCCCAGTCCAGCCGCACCGCCGTGCAGTCCAGGCCGACGGACGAGCCCGGGTAGAACGGCACCAGAGGAGCGCCGCCGGTGCCGCCCGAGGCGGGGCATCCCACGGCGCCGTCGAGCATGGCGCGCTCGGTGGTCAGCACCGCCACGCGGGGCGGCCGCTCGCCCGACAGCTCGTCGAGGCGGCACAGGAGGGCGCCGTCCGTGCCGATCGGCAGGCCGGCCCGTTCGAGCGCGTGCCCGAGGTCGAGCTCGAGCGTCGCGTCGTCCGCCGCCGTGCCGTCGTACAGCGCGACGGTGTGCAGCGCCGCGGCGAAGGAGGTGTCAGGGCCCGCCCGCACGACGTCGAGGTCCGCCGCCCCCGCGGCGTCGATCAGCTCGCGGGCCGAGTCGCCCCCGTCCGTCGTCGCGCGCAGCGCCTCCGCGTGCGGCTCGGGGACCGCCAGGACCAGCGGCGACCCAGCCACGACCTGCCGGTCGGCGACCGTGAAGGCCGGGCCCGCGGACGCCTCGACGATGTCGGCCTGGGACCGGGACTCCGCGATCCACACGTCCGGCCGCGGACCCAGGTCCGGCGTGTCCTGGTCCGGGTCGCCGGTCCAGCCGGAGGCGAACGCCGCGCGCAGCGCGGGCCAGCCCACTCCGAAGGTCGTCACGTGGTACCGCGGGCAGGAGAACGCGGTGACCGAGTCGCGCTCGAAGGCGTCGGCCGCGGCCGCGAGACCCGTGGCGCCGTCCTCCGGCACCATCACTGCGAGCTCGGTGGGGTCCTCGCACGACCGCGCGCGCTGCAGGCCGATCACCGTGGCCGTCGTGCCGGCCAGCACCAGGACCAGCGCCGTGGCGACGAGGACCCGGTGCTGCCCGGACCAGTCCCACGCGGCGGTGAACCAGCTCGCGTACGTCCGCACGCGGACGAGCGCGGCCAGGCCCGACAGGAACAGGACCACCGAGACGACCAGCAGGACGATCTGCGTGCCACGGTCGACGACGCCCATCGCGGCGGTGCAGATGCCCGCCACCGTGCCGAACACCGCGAACACCGTGGTGCGGTGGTCCCCCCACCACGGCCGGGGACCACCACCCTGGCGTTCGGAACTACCTGGCTGCCCCGTCGCACCCATCCGCCCTCCCAGACGTCAGGGTCCGATATTTACCACATTTGACCAGGTGATTTCCCGGGTCGACGTGGTATTCGGGGAAATCAGTTCTCCGCGCGGCCCTTGCGCCAGTAACCCATGAACGCGACGGACTTGCGGTCCACCTGGCACTCGTTCACCAGATAGCGGCGCAGCGTCTTGATGACGCCGGCCTCGCCCGCGAGCCACGCGTACAGCACGGTGTCCTGCGCCAGGGGGCGGCCCGCCTCGTCGACCGGAACCTCCCACAGGATGCCGGTGTCGATGTCGACGTCGTCCATCTCGCCCGACAGGTCCACCCCGGCGGCGGTCAGCGCCGGTGCGGTGTCCGACGACGGGCGCACACCCATCGCGAGCAGCCGGTCGGCGGCGGCCTGGACGGCCGGGACCAGCACGTCGCCGTGCTCGCGGCCGTCGCGGGCCAGCCAGTGCACGCGCACGCCCTCGGGCGCGCCGAGCTGCCAGCCGTCCTCGGGGTGCGGCACCTCCAGGAAGACCTCGCCCACGGCGTCGGCGGGCAGGGACTCGCAGATGGCGGCGATGGCGGGCACCGCGGTCTCGTCGCCGGCCAGCAGCAGCGCGTGGCTGGACGTCGGCGGCGCGAACTCGACGCCCCCGTGGATGCCGTCGTACTCGGCGTTGGGGCCCATGATGACCAGCGGGTCGCCGGCGGCCGCGGTCAGCGCCCAGCGCGAGGCCGGGCCGGTGTCACCGTGCATCACGACGTCGACGTCGACCTCGCGCAGGTCCTGGCGCACCGTGCGGACCGTGTAGGTGCGCATCGGGTTGCGGTGCTCGTCGGGGAGCATGCGCCAGGCGGCGTACCAGTCGGGGTCGTCGCGGCGCAGCGCGTCCCAGCCGCCCTGGGGCGACGGGAGCAGCAGCTTGATGCGCTGGTCGCGGCCGTTGTCCGCGAACTTGTCCAGGTCCGGTCCCGTGAAGGTGAAGCGAACGAAGGACGGGCACAGACGCGTCACGCGCGCGACCTGGACATCGAACATTCGCGAGGGCTTGACGTCGAGCCCCTCGGTCTTGGTGGTCACGACGGTGAGCCTAACCTAACTTTGCCGGGCCTGGGCCACCTCCTCCGGAGCCTGGGACGGGGCGTGCGTCACACGGTCGGCGCCGGCCCCGGCAGCGAGGAAACGCGCAGGGAAAGCCGCTGTCCCTGACACGAAAAGATCACCCCCTCGCCGAGAAAATTAGCCCAGCACAAACGGTGCATGTCATCGCATAGAGGGGCTAACTTGGCGACGATCCGAACCGCTTCGACGTCCCCCCGGTCAGCGAATGGATCACTACCCCAGACACCCCTTCATCAGCTGGAGAACGACATCATGATCGACCATTTCGCGCTCGGCTGGGTCACACCTGTCCTCTCGTTCCTGCTCTCGTGCGCCGGCTGCGCCGTCGGCCTGACCTGCACCGCCCGTGCGCGCGTGTCCCACGGCTTCGCCAGCACCACGTGGCTCGGGCTCGGCGCGATCTCCATCGGCGGCACCGGCATCTGGACCATGCACTTCGTGGCCATGCTCGGGTTCTACGTGCGCGGCACCGAGACCCGGTTCGACGTGCCCCTGACGTTCGCCAGCGGCCTGCTCGCCGTCGTCGTCGTGGGCCTCGGCCTGTTCATCGTGCGCACCGCCGGCGTCGGGCCGGTCGCGCTGCTGGCGGGCGGCCTGGTCACCGGGCTGGGCGTCGCCGCCATGCACTACCTCGGCATGCGCGCCCTGCACGTGGGCGTCGAGATCACCTACGACACGCTCACCGTCGTGCTCTCCGTGATCATCGCGGTCGTCGCCTCGACCGCGGCCCTCTGGCTGTCCGCCAAGGTGCAGACCGTCGCCGCGGGCGCCGTCGCGACGGTCGTCATGGGCATCGCCGTCTCCGGCATGCACTACACGGGCATGGCGGCCATGCGCGCCGAGGAGACCGACGCGATCGTCCAGGTCACCTCGGGCATCGGCGTGGGCGCGCTGCTCGGCCCGCTCATCATCGGCGTCACGATCAGCACGATCATGATGCTCCTCGTGGTCGGGCTGGCGCCCAGCCCCCAGGAGATGGAGGCCCAGGAGAAGTTCAAGGGCTGGCAGGGGCGGCAGGACGAGCTCCAGCGCGAGAACGCGACGGCCCGGCGGTCCCAGCTGCTCTGACGCGGCGCCGGACGCCGGCGCGGCCCCGTTCGTCCGGAGCGCGCCCCGCCGGCGTCAGACCCGCGTGGCCCAGAACGCCACGGCCGACGCCGCGGCGACGTTGAGCGAGTCGACGTCGCCCGCCATCGGGATGCGCACCACCAGGTCGGCGGCCTCGACCGCACCCTGGGTCAGGCCGTCACCCTCGGTGCCGAGCACCAGCGCGAGCTTCTCCGGCGGGTTCGCCACGAGCTCGTCGAGCGTGATCGAGTCGTCGGTCAGCGCGAGCGCCGCGACCGTGAACCCGTCCTCGCGCAGCCCGTGCAGGCCCGCGGGCCACTCCTCGACCCGGGTCCACGGCACCTGGAACACGGTGCCCATCGACACACGCACCGAGCGCCGGTAGAGCGGGTCGGAGCAGCGCGGCGAGACGAGCACGGCGTCCACCCCGAGCGCCGCCGCGCTGCGGAACGCGGCACCGACGTTCGTGTGGTCCACGACGTCCTCCAGCACCGCCACGCGGCGCGCCCCCGCCCCGCCGCGGGCGTTCGCGAGCAGCTCGTGCACGCTCGGCAGCGGCGGCCGGTGCATCGCGGCCAGGGCACCCCGGTGCAGGTGGAAGCCGGTGATCTCCTTGAGCAGCGGCTCCTCGGCGACGTAGACGGGCGCGCCGCTGGCCGCCACCAGGTCGCTCATCGAGTCGAGCCACTTGGGCGCCATGAGGAACGAGCGCGGCCGGTGCCCCGCCGCGAGCGCCCGCCGGATCACCGTCGAGCTCTCGGCGATGTAGAGCCCCTTGGCGGGTTCGTGCTTGGAGCGCAGGACGACATCCGTGAGGCTGTTGTAGTCGGCGAGGCGCTCGTCCGCGGGATCGTCGATGCGGACGACGTCGAGGGTGGTCACCGGACCATTGTCGCCGACGGTCCGGTCAGATCCGCCCCCGGACGGGGGTGCGCTCGACCCCGTCGCCGCCGTCGGGCATCACCATCTCGGCGCGGACGCCGAGCAGGCGCACCTCGCGGCCCGGCTCCATGCCCTCCGCGAGGGCGAGGACGGCGGCGGTCAGCTCCCCCAGCGACCGCGTCGGGGCCGGGAGCTTCTTCGACCGGTCCCGGGTGAAGAAGGGCGCGTAGCGCACCTTGAGGCCGACCCGGAACACCGGCCGGCCCTCCGCCTCGGTGTCGGCGTGCACCTGGGCGACCAGTTCCCGCAGCGCCGCCTCCACCTGCTCGGGCGTGGTGAGGTTGCGCTGGTAGGTGGTCTCGCGGCTGTGCCCGCGGGCCACCCAGGGCGTGTCGTCGACGACGGCGGAGCCGTGCCCCCGGCCCAGGTCGCCGTACCAGGCGCCCATGCGCGGGCCGAACTCGGCGGCCAGCAGGTCGGCGTCGGCCGCGGCCAGGTCCGCGACCGTCCGGATGCCGTGGGCCGCGAGACGCCTGGAGACCTTGGGGCCGACGCCCCACAGGTCGATGGTGGGGCACCAGCCCATCACCTCGGACCAGGTCTGCGCGGTGAGGCGGAAGACGCCCGCGGGCTTGCCGAAGCCGGTGGCGATCTTCGCGCGGATCTTGTTGTCGCCGATGCCGACCGAGCAGTGCAGGCCGGTGGCGTCGAGGACCGCCTCCTGCGCCCGGCGGGCGAGCGCCTCCGGGTCGTCCGCGTCGCAGCCGAGGAACGCCTCGTCCCAGCCGAGCACCTCGACCACCGTCCCGAGCCCGCGCAGGGTGTCCATCACGCGCTCGGATGCCTCGAGGTAGGTCTCGTGGTCGACGGGCAGGATGATCGCGTCGGGCGCCTTGCGGGCGGCGACGCGCAGCGGCATGCCGGAGGAGACGCCGAGCTCCCGCGCCTCGTACGACGCGGTCGAGACCACCGCCCGTTCCGTGGGGTCGCCGCGCCCGCCCACGACGACCTGCCGCCCGGCGAGCTCGGGGCGCCGCAGGACCTCGACCGCGACCAGGAACTGGTCGAGGTCGACGTGCAACACCCAGCGGAAGGCGCGCGGGCCCATGGCACGAGTGTCCCGGAGGGTGCCCGGGATGTCCTGCGCTTGGAACGCTCGTTGCCGCGCGCCGCCCGGCTGGCACACCGTTATCGTCCCGTTATCTCTCACAGCGAAACTCTCCCCGCTTCCCTCAGAGCCCCAAGACTCCATATGCTCCGGGGCAAGGAAAGTTCGTCTCACTCAAGAGGAGAGCTGCGATGAGAACTACCAGGAACTCCCGGTCCCCCCGCTCGCGCCGCGGCAAGGAACCGGCCCCGCACCCGGCGTTGCCGCAGTCCTACGCGGCAATGATCGAGCGCACGCCGTCGCTGGACGATGCGCAGCTGGAGTCCCTCCTCGAGCGAGCCATCGCCGGAGCGGACGCCGCGCGCACCCTCGACGCCACCGCGGTCTCCCCCAGCCTGCGCGCACAGCTCGAGACCAGGGTCAAGGACGGGCAATACGCGAAGGAGCGTCTCGTCCTCGCCCACCTCCGTCTTGTCCCGGCCATCGCCGGCTCCTACGCGGGCCGCCTGCCGTTCATGGACCTCGTGCAGGAGGGGAACGTCGGCCTGGTCCGCGCCGCCGACTCGTACGACCCCGCGCACGGCACCTTCGCCGCGTACGCGCACCGCTGGGTCCGCCGCTCGATCGTCCGCGCGGTAGCCGCGGCGGAGCAGGCCGAGAGCCCGAGCACGAGCCGCCCCACCCCCGAGCAGAGCATGCTGCGCCGCCGGGTCCGGCAGGCCGTGGCCCGCCTGGACGCCGTCGAGGCGCGCGTCCTGGAGATGCACTTCGGCCTCGTGGACGGCACCACGCGCACCATCGACGAGATCAGCCGCCGCCTCGGTGTGACCAAGGAGCGCGTGGCGCAGATCCTCGAGTCGGCGCTGGCCCGCCTGCGCGACGTCGTCAGCCCGGCTCCCCTCGCTGCGTGACCGCCGGCTGGGCACCCGACTGCCCGGCCGGCGTCAGCCGCGCGAGCACTTCGTCCAGCGCCTCGTGGTACGCCCAGGAGGCCGGATAGCCCGAGTGCGTCGCCACGGCGAAGAGGTAGGCCGACCGGTCCATCTCCTCCGCCCCGCGATCGACCTCGTTCACCCCGTAGCCAAGTACCGGGAAGCCCAGGAAGTCGGTGCGCCGCCACAGGTTCACCCACGCGGGCTTCGCACCGCAGGTCAGCAGTGACATCAGCGTGACCTGTTCCCCCGAACCGGGCTCGGGGCCCTCCGGCGTCAACGGCGCCGCCGGAGCCGCCCCGGGTCCGGAACCCTCCGCCGCTGCCGCAGCAGCAGCCGCGGCAGCCCGGACCTGTCCGCCCCACGGGTCGGCCGACCAGGCCGGTCCGGTGCAGGGCGGCTCGCCCGTCGCCGTCGGGCCCAGGAGGTCCGGGAAGAACCGGCCGAAGAACGGGCGCAGCTGCACGCCGTAGGTCAGCAGGCCGAGGCGGCCGTCCGCGGCGTCCGGCGCGGTGTCGGTCACCGGGTTGCCCGCCCGGATCAGGATCACCGCGGCGGCCAGCACGCCGCCCATCGAGTGCGCGGACAGCACCACCCGGCGCGTGGGCGCCACGCGGGCGCGCTCGGCGTCGTCGGCGATGTCGGCTCCGGTCAGCCAGGCGTCGACCCGGGAGCGGACCTCGGGCACCACGCGCTCGGCGTAGCTCGGCGGGCCGAACGGGTGGGCGCTGCGCGGCAGGAAGCACATCAGGTCCCACAGCAGGCCCCACGGGCGTCCGGGCACGCCGCCCGAGGCGCCCGCCAGGGCGCTGAGCACCAGCGTGGCCGCGAGCACGCCGAGGGCCGGCACCGCGAGCGACGACAGCCAGGACGGCACCCGGACGATGCCGGTGCCGTCGTGCTGGGCGAGGAGCGGGATGTGGGCGAACAGGGCGGCGACGTAGCAGGCGGCGGCCAGGGCACCGGCGGCGAGCTCGACCCGGTGCGACATGGCCGCGACCTGGCGGCCGCGCAGCACGCGCTCCAGCACCGGGTTGGCGCCGCCGTCGGGGTCCGGGGCCTCGGCGACGGCGCGCCAGGCCGGCGCCGCCGGGCCGTACGGCGGTCCCAGCGTGCGGGGCGCGCCGGGGATCCACAGCGTGCGGGACCGGAGGGTGTCGATGACGTACGGCCCGGCGGCAGCCACGACCAGGAGCACCAGGAACACCAGCGCGATGACCACCGAGGTGGTGCCGAACTCGGTGTAGACCGGCGGCACCCGCACCAGGTCGGGGTCGGGCACGGTGCGGTCGATGCCGACCAGGCCGTCCCCGAGCGGCTGCGGCGTCGTGGCGCGCTCGCCGTAGCGCAGCACCCACTGCACGCCCAGCACGAGCAGGCTGGAGTAGACGGTCGCCGCCGCGACGGAGACCAGCAGGAACACGCCCGGTCCGGCCCCGTTCCAGCCCTCGGTGGCCCGACGGCGCAGCACCACCGCCGCCAGCACCACCACGACCGGGCTCAGCACGGCGAGCAGCGCGACCGCGACGAGCAGGTAGCGCAGGCCGAGGCCCGGCTCGGTGACCAGCACCACGCCCACGCACGCCGTGGCGACCACCGGCACGGCCGACCACGCGGCCACGCCCCGGGTACCGCGCGCGGTGCGCCAGGCGAGCCCCGTCGCGGCGATGCCGCCCAGCCCGACGCCGAGCAGCGCGGGCACCAGGTCGAGGCCGATCAGGGCCGGCATCGTCTCCGGCTGCGGCCCCGCGAGGCAGGCGGCGCACGCCAGCAGCCAGACCAGCAACCCGGCGGCGAACACGGCCAGGCCCGCCCGGGCCTTCCAGCGCGGGGTGACGGCCTGGACGCCGTCGTCGTCGGTGCGCAGGGCGACGAACAGGCCCGCGCCCAGCAGGACGACCAGGGCGGCGACCGGGAGCCAGGGGGCCGGCAGGCCGGCGTCGGCGTAGCGGGTCCAGGTGAGGTACTGGCCCGTCAGGGCGAGCGCCGCGCCGAGGTGCGCCCACAGCAGGCCCGAGCCGGAGCGCTGCGACCAGAAGCCCGCGCGGTGCAGCGCCGGGCCGGACGGCGCCACGGTGCGCCCGGCCCGCATCACCGAGAACTTGGACTCGAACCGCACCTGGCCGCTGTGCGCCACCGCCACGAGGATCGCGACCAGGAGCACCGGCGCCAGGGACAGCAGCGCCAGGCGGTCGCCGACGTCGAGCCGCGCCAGGCCGTACAGCGCGCTCGGGATGCGGGCGCAGACCGGGACCACCGAGTCAGGCCCCGGGGTAGCCAGCCCGATGCAGCGCGTGCCGATCACCGACAGCGCGACCGTCGCCACGGCCGAGACGAACAGCAGCGTCAGGCCCAGGGAGAACACCCGGGTCAGGGCGGCGGTCGCCTCGGGGCGCAGGCTGGGGCCGGGACCGGGCCGGCCGGCGGGCGGCGTCCGGCGGTGCGCGGCGGGGTCGGGGTCGGGGATGCGGCGCGCCCAGTACGCGGCGTTCACCAGGCCGAACGGGACCATCGCAGCCCACAGCAGGCGCACCGCGACGGTGCCCACGAAGCCCAGGACGCCGCCGAACGGGAGGCCACCGAGCCGCGCCATCGCGCCCCAGGAGTAGGCCTCGCGGCGCACGCCGGCACGGATCGCGTGCACGTCGCCCGGCGGGAGCGACCGGCCGCGCTCCTCGGCGGCCGGCGTCGGCACCCAGAAGCTGCCCAGGCCGTCACCGCCCGTCTGGGTCACCTCCTCGCGGCGCAGGCCGAGCGTGCCGTGCGGGGGCGTGTTCGCGATGCCGTGGATCCGGAGCTCGAGGACGCTGGGCGCCGGCTCCTGCTCCGCTGCGGGCGGCGGCGTACGGGGCGGGCTTGCGGGCTCGCTGTCCATACCGCTAAAACTAGGGCGGACCTGCGGCGGCGTGCATGTTGCCACGCGCGAGACCGGCCGGATCCCGTGGAATTCACGCGGGACCCGGCCGGTCACGGCGGCGCCGGGCCTCAGGCGGCGAGCGCCACCGCCACCACGGCGGCGGCCAGCAGCAGGTCGAAGACCACGCAGGTCTCGGCGTACCAGCGCCACACCACGGCGCCGGCGCGGTGGTGGAACGCGTCCCAGACCGCGTGGCCCACCAGGCCCGCCGCGACCACGTACGCCCCGGTGTCCTGCCCCGCCAGCACCGTGGCCAGCACGGCGACCCCCGCGAAGACCGCGAGCCCGGCGGCCTGCAGCAGCACCATCTGGCGGCCCCGGATGCTGCGGCGCACGAGCCCCACCACCGGGTAGACGAGCGCGACCGCCAGGATCAGCCACGGCGGTAGGGCGCCCACGCCGCCCGCGATCGTGCCCGCCAGCAGCGCAAGCCCGAGCAGCACGGGCCAGCGGCGGCGCAGCCACGCCAGGTCGAACCCGTGGACGTGCTGCGTGTACTCGGCCGGCCGCAGCAGCATCGCCGCCGCCATGGCCGGGACCATCAGCACGTGGCCCCAGAGCATCACGTCGCCCGCGGTGGCCGCGCCGGCCCAGAACAGGGCCAGCAGCACCGCGAACGGCACGGCCATCGCGGCGTTCATCTCCCGGATCGCGCGCCACGAGTGCCGCCGCAGGCGCATCCACACCGTCATCGCGGCGACCATGTCCAGGAGCATCACCACGGCGCCGACGTCGGGACGGGCCAACGCCGCCTCGACGCCGAGCGCGGCGCCCGCCCAGTCCCACGCGGGGCCCAGCAGCAGCATCCCGAGCACCATCACCACGACCATCTCGGCCAGGTGCGCCAGGAATCTGCCGACCGTCCGCGCCCTCGTGACGGGGGCGGCGTGGTCGTGCGCCTCGTGGCGGCTCGCCGTCCGCCCCGCCGTGTCCCCCGTGCCGTCCCCGTGCCGGTGGCCGCCGCCGGGCCCCGCCGTCGTCGTGCCCGTGTGCGCCGTCGTCTGCGTCATCGCTCCGTCTCCCTGTTCCTCGCGGCGCTCCTCGCCACGCTGTTCTCCACGCTGTCCGACGGCGACAACGGCCTGTAGTGCGAGACCGCACCCCTGCTCGGGCACCTGTCACAAGGTCGTATGACAGATGTCATCGGGGCCCGCGGTACGCCCCGGACCGGCGGCGACGCTGGCAGGATGGCGTCATGAGCACCGGCCCGGCCGTCGCGGACGACGGCGGCAGCGGACTCGCGAGCTTCCGCCGCAACGTCTGGTGGGGACTGGCGGGCACGGTGGCGTGCGTGCTCGGTTTCGCCGTCGGCGACTGGGTGCTCGACCCCGACGTGCCCGCCGGGCTGCGCGCCCTGACCGGCCTGGCCACCGCCACCACGATCGTGGCCTGCGGCGCGCTGCTCGGGCGGCGCATGCGGGACCAGGCGCCGTCCGTGGGCTGGCTCGTGACCGCGGGCGGCGCGGCCGTGCTCGCGGGCGCGGTGCCGCTGGCGGCCGGCAACTTCGGTATCTGGTCGATCGCGCCCGCCGCCACCGTGTCGGTGCTGGTCATGTTCCTGCCCACCCGCCGGGCGTGGCAGTCCCTCGGCGCCGCCCTGGTCGCGCTGCCCCTGGTCGGCCTCGTGACGGCCCTGGCCACGGGCGAGCCCAACGTGGCGCACGCGGTGTGGATGCCGGCGCTGATGGTCGTCGCGTTCGGCCCGGCCATGCTGGGCATGGTCCGCGCCTGGCAGGTGACGGCCCGTCTCGACGACGCGCGGCGGCTGGCCGGGCAGCTCGCCGTCGCGGACGAGCGCCTGCGGTTCGCCGCCGACCTGCACGACATCCAGGGCCACCACCTCCAGGTGATCGCCCTGAAGAGCGAGCTCGCCGCGCGGCTCGCGGAGGCCGACCCGGCCCGGGCCGCCGAGCAGATGCGCGAGGTGCAGCAGCTCGCCGGGGACGCGCTGCGCGAGACCCGGGCGCTCGTGCAGGGCTACCGGCGCACCACGCTCGACGCGGAGATCGCCAACGCGTCCCGGGTCCTGGCCGCGGCGGGCGTGGCGGTCCGGGCCGACGTCGACGCCGACCTCGCGGCGTCCCTGCCGCAGGCGCCGCGTAGCCTCCTGGGCCTCGTGGTGCGCGAGGCCACGACGAACGTGCTGCGGCACAGCCACGCCACGCGGGCGGCGATCGTCCTGCTGCCCGACGACGCCGGGGCGCGCCTCGTGATCGACAACGACGGCGCGCGCCCGGCCGGGTCAGCGAAGGGGCCGGGGTTCACGAACGGGACCGGGACGTCGTCGGACGGCACGGGCCTGGTGTCGCTCGCGGAGCGCCTCGACGCCGTCGGCGGGCGCCTGTCCTGGGCGAGCGACGACGACCGGTTCGTCGTGACCGCTACGGTGACCGGATGATCCGCCTGCTGCTGGCCGACGACGAGGAGCTGCTGCGCGGGGCGCTGTCCGCCCTGCTCGACCTCGAGGACGACCTGAGCGTCGTGGCGCAGGCCGCCACCACCACCGACGCCGTGCGGCTCGCCGGGCAGCACCGGCCCGACGTCGCCGTGCTCGACCTGGAGATGCCGCCCACCGACGGGCTGCACGCGGCCGGGCAGATCCTGGCCGCCGCCGACGGCACACCGCCGCGCGTCATCATCGTCACGCGGCACGCGCGCCCCGCCGTCCTGCGCCGGGCGCTGGCCGCCGGGGTGAGCGGGTTCGTGCCCAAGTCGACGCCCGCGGCGCGGCTCGCGCAGATCGTGCGCGACGTCGCCGTCGGGCACCGGTACGTGGACCCCGAGATCGCGGCGTCCGCGCTCACGGAGAACGAGTGCCCGCTCACCGACCGGGAGCTGGAGGTGCTGCGGGCGGCCCGGGCCGGCGCGCAGGTGTCCGACATCGCGGCCGCGGTGCACCTCGCGCCCGGCACGGTGCGCAACTACCTGTCCTCCGCGATGGCCAAGCTCGGCGTCGCGACCCGGCACGCGGCCGCCCACCGCGCGTGGGAGGAAGGCTGGATCTGACCGGCGCGGGCCGGAGTGGGCCTAGCTGTCGCTCGCCTCGCGGTCGCCGTCGACGTAGAACCAGCGTCCGTCCGTGCGGACGAACCGGCTGGTCTCGTGCAGGCTGCCCCGCACGCCCGTGTCCGGGTACCGGTAGAAGGCGGTGAACTCCACGACGCCGCTGGTGTCGAACGGGCCGCCGCGCTCGGTGCGGTGGATGTCGAGGCGGCGCCACTGCTCGTCGCCGACGCCGGCGCTGTCCGGGCGGGTCTGCGGCGCCCAGGTCGCGAGCAGGTAGGCGTCGTCGCCGACGGCGAAGGCCGAGTAGCGCGAGCGCATCAGCGCCTCGGCCGTCGGGGCGGTCGCGGCGCCGGAGTGGTAGCGCCCGCAGCAGGCGCCGTAGGTGTCGCCGGAGAGGCAGGGGCAGCGGTCGTCGTCGTGCACCAGGCGATCTTCGCACCTACGCGAACGTCTCGTGACCCAGCACGGCGAGCAGGCGGATCTTCTCCTCGGCCTCGCTGTTCGGGGCGGGGGTCAGCACGAGGAGGGCCTGGGACTGGTCCTCGGTGAACAGCGCCTGGCAGTCGACGTCGATGCGGCCGACCTCGGGGTGCACCAGCGTCTTGTGGTCCTCGAACCGGCGGGACACCTCGTGCAGCTCCCAGAGCCGCACGAACTCGGGACTCTGCCGCAGCAGGGCGCGCAGCACGTCGTCGGCGGGCGAGCCCGGGCAGGCCGCCGCGTGGGCCGCGCGCAGGGACGCGACCTGGCTGCGGGCCTGCCGCTCGTGGTCCTCGGGCGGGTACACCTCCCGGGAGGCCGGGTCGGTGAACCACCGGTAGGCGGAGCTGCGGGCCAGGCCCGTGGTGGGCGCCGGGCCGAAGATCGCCTCCGCCAGGCGGTTCTGCACGAGCGTCTCGCCCAGGCTCGAGAGAATGAGCGCCGGGGTGTCCTCGAGCCGGTCCAGCACGCGCAGCAGGGCGGGTGCCACGTGGGAGTCGGCGGGCGCGCGCCGGGGCGCGCCGTGCCCGGCGAGGCGGAACAGGTAGTCGCGCTCCTCGACGGTCAGGCGCAGCGCCCGCGCCAGGGCGGCGAGCATCTGCTCCGAGGGCTGCGGCCCGCGCTGCTGCTCCAGGCGCGCGTAGTAGTCCACGGACATCCCGGTCAGGGCGGCGACCTCCTCCCGGCGCAGCCCCGGCGCGCGGCGACGGGGCCCGGGCACCAGGCCGACGTCGGACGGGCGCAGCGCCTCCCGGCGTCGGCGGAGGAAGTCGGCGAGGGCTGCGCGGTTCATGCCCCCATCGTGCGCCGCGCGCGGCACGTGAACCAGGGACCGCCGGTCCCTGGTTCACCGAGTCTCTCCCGCCGACGGCGCCGGGGCCGCACGGTGGAGCCATGAACACATCCGGAAACACCGTCTTCATCCCCGGCGGCACGCGCGGCATCGGCCTCGCCCTCGCGGTCCGCCTCCAGGAGCTGGGCAACACCGTGGTCGTCGGCGGTCGCGACGTCGCCGTCCTGGACGCCCTGGCCGCCGAGCACGGGTTCGGTACCGTGCGCGTCGACACCAGCGACGCCGCCTCGATCGCCGCGGCGTCGGCCGACGTCATCCAGCGGTTCCCCGAGGTCAACGTGCTGGTGCCCATGGCCGGGATCATGCGCGCCGAGGACTGGCGTACCCCCGGCTTCCTGCCGGACGCCGAGGCCACGGTCGTCACCAACGTGCTGGGCCCGATCCGCCTGGTCGCGGCGTTCACCGAGCACCTGCAGAGCCGGCCGGCCGCGACGATCCTCACCGTGTCGTCGGGCCTGGCGTTCTCGCCGCTGCGTGTGACGCCGACGTACAACGCGACCAAGGCCGCGATCCACATGCTGTCGGAGAGCGTCCGCCTGCAGCTCGCCGGCACCAGCGTGTCGGTGGTCGAGCTCGAGCCGCCGTCGGTGCAGACCGACCTGATGCCGGGGCAGGCGGACAACCCGCACGCGATGCCGCTGGCCGAGTTCATCGACGAGGCGGTCTCGCTCCTGCAGAGCCGGCCGGACGCGCACGAGATCCAGGTGGAGCGGGTCAAGTTCCTCCGCTACGCGGAGGTCCGCGGCGACTACGACCAGGTCGTGGCCACGCTCAACGCCACCGACCCGCACGCGGCTGCCGTGAGCTGACCCGTCCGCCGACGGACCGCCGTCGACGGAGACGACCATGCGGTTGCTGCCAGGGCGGGGTTCGCCCTGGCAGCAACCGCATGGTCGTCTCGTTGCCCGCGCGCGGCGGGCGCGACGTCACGTCGCCGCCGGCTCCTCCACCACCGGGGCCGCGAACTGGCTCGCGTAGAGGCGGGCGTAGGCGCCGTCCGCGGCGAGCAGGTCCTCGTGCGAGCCCTGCTCCACGATGTCGCCGTGCTCCATCACGAGGATCACGTCGGCGTCGCGGATCGTGGACAGCCGGTGCGCGATGACGAACGACGTCCGGTCCTTGCGCAGCCGGTTCATGGCCTCCTGGACCAGCACCTCGGTGCGGGTGTCCACCGACGACGTCGCCTCGTCGAGCACGAGGATCGCCGGGTCGGCCAGGAACGCCCGGGCGAGCGTGAGGAGCTGCTTCTCCCCCGCCGAGACCGACGAGCCCTCCTCGTCCACGACGGTGTCGTACCCGTCGGGCAGGGTCCGCACGAACGGGTCCACGTGGGTGGCCCGCGTGGCGGCGAGGAACTCTTCCTCGTCGACGGTGGCGCCATCCGGCACGCCGTACCGGAGGTTCTCCTCGATGGTGCCCTTGAACAGCCAGGTGTCCTGGAGCACCATCCCGACCGACGAGCGCAGGTCGTCGCGCGACATGTCCCGCGTGTCCACGCCGTCCAGGGTGATGCGGCCGCCGTCCACCTCGTAGAACCGCATGAGGAGGTTGACCAGCGTCGTCTTGCCGGCGCCCGTGGGGCCCACGATGGCGATCGTCTGCCCGGGCTCCGCGACCAGGTTGAGCCCGGTGATCAGCGGGCGCTCGGGCGTGTAGGAGAACGTGACGTCCTCGAACGCGACCCGGCCGCGCACCGGGACCACCTTCTGCGACTCGGCCGGGTCGGGCGACTGCTCCGGAGCGTCCAGCAGCTCGAACACGCGCTCCGCGGAGGCGACGCCGGACTGCAGCAGGTTCATCATCGAGGCCACCTGCGTCAGCGGCTGCGTGAACTGGCGCGAGTACTGGATGAACGCCTGCACGTCACCCAGCGACAGCGTGCCCGAGGCCACGCGCAGGCCGCCGACGACGGCCACGACCACGTAGTTCAGGTTCGCGAGGAAGCCCATGGCGGGCTGGATGGTGCCCGAGATGAACTGCGCCTTGAAGCTGGAGTCGTACAGCGCGCCGTTCTCCTCGGCGAACGCCTTGGCCGTGGACTCCTGGTGCCCGTAGACCTTCACGAGCGCGTGGCCCGTGAACGACTCCTCGATGTGCGCGTTCAGGCGCCCGGTGGCCGCCCACTGCTCCACGAACTGCGGCTGGCTGCGCTTGGCGATCTGCGCCGTCAGGATCACCGACAGCGGCACGGTCACCAGCGCGACCAGGGCGAGGACCGGCGAGATCCAGAACATCATGCCGAGCACGCCGATCACCGTCAGGACGGCGGTCACGAGCTGCGCGAGGGTCTGCGTGGTGGTCTGGGCCACGTTGTCGATGTCGTTGGTGACGCGCGAGAGGATCTCGCCGCGCTGGCGGGCGTCCACGTACGACAGCGGGATGCGGTGCAGCTTGGCCTCGACCTGGTCGCGCAGGTCACGCATGGTGCGCTGCACGACGCCGGCGGTGATGCGCGACTGGAGCCACCCGAACAGGAACGCCCCGACGTACGCCGCGACCACCCAGCCGAGGGTCTGCATGAGCATCGTGAAGTCGATGCCCTGACCAGGCACGACGCCCACGACGCCGGACAGCAGGTCCGCCATCTGGTCCTGGCCCGCCGCGCGCAGCCCGGCCTCCGCCTCCTCCGTGGTCACGCCCGAGGGCAGCTGCGCGCCCACGACGCCCGCGAAGATCACGTTCGTCGCGTTGCCCAGCAGCTTGGGCCCGAGCACGGTCAGCGCCACCGAGGCGATGCCCAGCACCATCAGGACCACGACGTTCAGACGCTCGGGACGCAGCATGCCGGCGAACCGGCGCAGCGAGCCCTTGAAGTCCATCGGCTTCTGCACGGGCATACCCATGCCCATACCCATCGGTCCGGGGCCGCGCCCGGGGCCGCCGGGTCCACGCTGCGGCGCCGCCGTCGTCGTGCTCTCGCCCTGAGGCTTCTCTTCGTTGCTCACGCCGCTCACGCCGCCTCCTCCAAACTCATCTGGGACGTCACGATCTCCTGGTACGTCGGGTTGTCCGCCAGCAGCTGCGCGTGCGTGCCGCGGCCGACGATGCGCCCGTGGTCGAGCACCAGGATCTGCTCGGCGTCACGGATGGTCGCCACGCGCTGGGCGACGACGATCACCGTCGCGTCGCGGGTCTGCGGCCGCAGGGCCGCCCGCAGGCGCGCGTCGGTCGCGTAGTCCAGGGCGGAGAAGCTGTCATCGAACAGGTAGATGCGGGGCTTGCGGATCACGGCGCGCGCGATGGCGAGCCGCTGGCGCTGGCCGCCGGAGAACGTCGAGCCGCCCTGCGCCACCTCCGACTCCAGGCCGTCCGGCAGCGCCTCGATGAAGTCGCGCGCCTGCGCCACCTCCAGCGCGGCCCACATCTCCTCCTCGGTGGCGTCGGACTTGCCGTACCGCAGGTTGTCCGCGACGGTCCCGGAGAACAGGAACGCCTTCTGCGGCACCAGCCCCATGAGCGAACCGAGGTCGCGTTGCAGCAGGTCCCGGACGTCGACGCCGTCCACCCGGACGGTACCGCCGGTGGCGTCGAACAGGCGCGGCACCAGGTTGAGCAGCGTCGACTTGCCCGACCCGGTCGAGCCGATGATCGCGGTGATCTGGCCCGGCACGGCCTCGAACGACAGCTCGTGCAGCACCGGCTCCTCGGCGCCCGGGTAGCGGAACTCGACGTCCTCGAAGGTGACGCGGCCGCTCGGACCCGCCACGACGCCGTCGGGCGAACCGTTGTGCTCGGGCGAGCCGTTCTGCTCGGCGAGCGAGCCCGGCAGGGCGACGGGCGACTCGGGGTCGACCACGGACGGCTCGGTGTCCAGGACCTCCCCGATGCGCTCCGCCGCGACGGCGGCGCGCGGGATCATCATGAAGATCATCGTGGACATCATCACGGCCATGAGGATGTACATGATGTAGCTCAGGAACGCGGTCAGGGAGCCGATCTCCATCTCCCCGGCCTGGATCTCGTGGGCGCCGAACCACAGCACGGCCACCGACGACAGGTTCATGATCAGCATGACCACCGGGAACGTGAGCGCCATCAGGCGGCCGGCGCGCAGCGAGGTGTCGAACAGCTCCTCGTTGACCACGCCGAACCGCTCGGTCTCGCGGCGCTCCCGCACGAACGCCCGGACCACACGCAGGCCCGTGATCTGCTCGCGCAGCACGGAGTTGATGGCGTCGATGCGCTTCTGCATACGCCGGAAGTGCGGCACCATGCGCCAGACGATGACGCCCGCGGTGGCGGCCAGGACCGGCACGATGACGAGCAGCAGGCCCGACATCGACACGTCCTCCGACAGCGCCAGGATGACGCCGCCGATCAGCATGATCGGCGCCATCACCATGATGGTGAACGTCATCAGCACGGTCATCTGCACCTGCTGGACGTCGTTCGTGCTGCGTGTGATCAGCGTCGGCGCCCCGAACCGGGCCATCTCGCGCGCGGAGTAGGTCTGGACGGAGTGGAAGACGTCGCGCCGCAGGTCACGGCCGAACGCCGTGGCGACCTGCGCGCCGAAGTAGACGGCGATGACCGACGCGACGACCTGGCCCAGCGAGACGACCAGCATCCAGCCGCCGGTGCTCCAGATGTACCCGATGTCACCGGGCACCACGCCGTTGTCGATGATGTCGGCGTTCAGGCTGGGCAGATACAGGGCCGCGAGCGTCTGCACCAGCTGGAGGACCAGCACCGCGACCACCGCCCAGCGGTACGGGCCCAGATATTTCCGGGCAAGAGCGACAAGCATCAGGAGTTCCCTTCAGGGCTGGGGGTTGGAGAACCTGGTGCGCCTGGTCCCGCGGTGGAGGCTGCACCTTCGGCAGCGTCGGGGCCAGACTTTTTTGCGGGGCCGGCGAGGCCGTTGACGAGGGCGTCGGCCAGGACGTCGGCCGGCACCACGGGCTGCAGGTGGTCGATCCGCACGTGCGCGCCGGCGATGGCCGACTCGACCAGCGAGATCGCCACCTCGACGGGTACCCGCAGCCGGTGCGCGTCCGGCGCGAGGACGGCGGTGATCCCCTCGACCGTAGCCGCATGCTGCTGGGCACGCTGGTCCAGCAGCGTCTTGCGGTAGGCGAGCATGCGCTCGTGGTGGTCGGCGGGCGTCCCGGGTCCGGCACTGGGCTGGCCGGGCGGCCCCGGCGGGACGGCGCGGGGGCCCGGCGGGCCCGGCGGGCCCGGCGGCCCGGGCGGCACGATGGGCATTCCCGGCGCGCCGGGCGCTGGCGCCATGCGGCGCAGGATCGACATCCAGCGCATGACCTCGGCCACCCGGTGGCGGCCCAGCTCGATCACGAGCTCCAGACGCCGCTCGAGCGGCAGCGCGGAGTCGATGGCGGTGAGCTCGGCGAGGGTCTCCTCGGGCCGGCCCGCCCGCGCCAGGCCCTCGACGGCGACGGCGCCGACCAGCGCCGTCTTGTCGCCGAACGCCCGGAACAGCGTGCCCTCCGCGACGCCGGCGGCCTGCGCCAGCTCGCGGGAGGTGACGTCGTGGCCGCGCTCCGCGACCAGCGGGAGCACCGCGTCCACGATCGCCGCCTTGCGGTCCTCCGGGGTCATCCGCGAGGCGCGCGGCCGTACGTTGTCCATGCCGGGAACAGTAAATGAGTGAGCACTCACTCCGCAACTTCTTATGCCGGCAGCAGACAGCAGTGGGGCCGAGACACCTCGCGGTGCCTCGGCCCCACTTCTCCCAGGGTGCTAGCTCCCCCGGGTCCTCAGCTCTACCTCAGCCGGCCGGCGGTGCCGGGGGCACCGGCGGGGGCGGCGTCGAACCGCCCGGGCGCTGGCCGCGCTCGGACTCGGTGTCGAACGGGTCGCCCGACCGCGTGCCGGCGCTCGTCGCGTCGGCCGTGGCTGCCTCGGCCTGCCGCTGCGCCTCGGCGAGCGCCTCGGCGGGGTCCGGCAGCAGGGGCTCGTCGAGCACGGAGTCGATCGGCCCGCGCGGGCCGGTCGGGCCCTCGCCCGGCGGGGGCGGGGGGACGGCCGGGCCGGCGCCGCCGCCGAAGCCGGAGGCGATGTTGCCCAGCGCGGCGGTGAACTCCGTGGGGATGACCCAGGTGGTGTTCGAGGTGCCGTTCGCGATCTGCGGCAGCGTCTGCAGGTACTGGTAGGCCAGCAGCTTCGGGTCGGCGTCACCGCGGTGGATGGCCTCGAAGACCTGGAGGATGGCGCGGGACTCACCCTCGGCACGGAGGATCTGCGCCTGGGCGTCACCCTCGGCCTTCAGGATCTCGGACTGCTTCTGACCCTCGGCCGTGAGGATGGCGGACTGCTTGACACCCTCCGCGGTGAGGATCGCGGCACGCCGGTCACGCTCGGCGCGCATCTGCTGCTCCATGGAGCCCTGCACCGACGGCGGCGGGTCGATGGACTTGAGCTCGACGCGGTTGACGCGGATACCCCAGCGCCCGGTCGCCTCGTCGAGCACGCCACGCAGCTGGCCGTTGATCTGGTCACGGCTGGTCAGCGTCTGCTCGAGGTCCATCGAGCCGATCACGTTACGCAGCGTGGTGACGGTGAGCTGCTCGATGGCGGTGATGTAGTTCGCGATCTCGTAGACCGCGGACTTGGCGTCCGTCACCTGGAAGTAGATGACGGTGTCGATCTCGACCACCAGGTTGTCGCTGGTGATCACGGGCTGGGGCGGGAACGAGACGACCTGCTCGCGCAGGTCCACGCCGGCGCGGACGCGGTCCACGAACGGCACCAGCACGTGCAGGCCCGGGTCGAGCGTCTTGGAGTACCGACCCAGGCGCTCGACCACGAGCGCCACCGACTGAGGAACGATCCGCACGGCGCGGATCACCGCGACGATACCGACGATCACGACCAGGGCAATGATCAGATAGAGCAGGACTTGCCCGAATGACTCCACGAGTTCTCCTTACGCGGGCACCTTGGCCCGCAGGCGGTTTGACGCACAGAACGCTTCTGACTGGACTGTCTGGGACAACACAAAAGGGGGCGCCCAGGCGCCAGGCGGCTACGCCGGCTCGACGACGGCGGTGGCGCCGTCGATCTGGACCACACGAACGCTAGTGCCGGCGGGCAGCAGAGGCGACCCGGGCACGGAGCGCGCGCTCCAGACCTCTCCGCTGAGCTTGATCAGCCCCGACGCGGTGCTGACCTCCTGGACCACCGATGCCGTGCGACCCACGTTCGCCTCGGCGTTGGTGGGTGCCTTCGGCGTGTTGTTGCGCAGGTGCCGGATCAGCGTGGGCCGAAGCGTCACGAGCAGCACCACCGACGCCACGACGAACACGATGGCCTGCATCCAGAGCGGGGCCCCCGCGCCGTTCGCGACGGCCGCGGCCAGCGCGCCGCCCGCGAACATGATGAAGACGAAGTCCAACGACAAGAGCTCGATCAGCGCGAAGATCAGCGCCGCTCCTACCCACCACAACCACGCCATGGGTTGCTCCCTCCGAGCGTCCACTCCGGTTGGCGACCGGGCGCCGTCGGAACCTCTCCGACGGCGGGCCCTCGCGGTGAAATTACCGCTACCTCGGACCTTTGCCCGGACTTTACCAAGGACCACTGACACAGCGGTAGTGAAATCGCCGTTTCAGAAGCTTTTCCCGGAGCCCCCGGAGATTCCAGGCCAGGGGTGACGGAAAGACGCGGTCAGCGGGCGGCGCGAGCGAGCCAGCGACCGCCGCCGTGCGCGACGACGAGGGGCAGCCCGAAGGCCGCCGAGAGGTTGTCCGCGGTGAGGACCTCCTCGATCGGGCCGGCCGCCTGGATGCCCGCCTTCTTCATCAGCAGCAGGTGCGTGAAGCCCGGCGGGATCTCCTCGACGTGGTGCGTCACGTGGATCAGCACCGGGGAGGCCGGGTCGTCCGCGAGCGCGGACAGCGTGGCCACCAGCTCCTCGCGGCCGCCGAGGTCGAGGCCCGCGCCGGGCTCGTCGAGCAGCAGCAGCTCGGGGTCGGTCATGAGCGCCCGCGCGATCTGCACGCGCTTGCGCTCGCCCTCGGACAGGGTGCCGTAGGTGCGGTCGGCGAGGTGGTCGACGTCGAACGAGGCGAGCAGGTCCTTGGCCCGCTGCTCGTCGAGCTCGTCGTAGCTCTCGCGCCAGCGGCCGGTCACGCCGTAGGCGGCGGTCAGCACGACGTCGCGCACGGTCTCCGCCGTCGGCAGCCGCTCGGCGAGCGCCGCGCTGGCGATGCCGATGCGCGGGCGCAGCTCGAACACGTCGACGCGGCCGAGGGTCGCGTCGAGGATGTCGGCGGTGCCCGACGTCGGGTGCAGGCGCGCCGCGACGATCTGGAGCAGGGTCGTCTTGCCCGCGCCGTTGGGCCCGAGAACGATCCAGCGCTCTCCCTCGTTCACCTGCCAGTCCACGGAATCGAGGATGGTCGAGGTGCCGCGACGGACGGTGACGCCCGCAAGGTGGAGAACCGAGCTCATGGGCACCGACCCTACCTGAGAAGGTGTCATCTACAGTGCTGCGGTGGACATCGAACAGGACCTCCCCCGGAGCGTGCTGCTCGCCCTGTGGCTGCAGGGCATAGGCGACACCTCGGACGCCGTGAAGTCCGTGGTGGGCGACGACGAGCCGCACACCGTCGAGGGGCTGCCCGGCTTCGCCGACGGAACGGACCTCGACACCCTCTTCACGGCCTGGACCGAGGGGCCGCGCGAGGTGTGCGCGCTGCTCCCGGCGCCCGGTGACGCCTCGGGCGTCCCCGCGGCCGCCAACCACGACGCCACCGAGGCCGGTGAGTGCGTGGTGGTCACGACGCCCGCCGGGAGCTGGGCCGCCGTGCCCAGGGTCCAGGCGTTCGGCAGCCACATCGAGCCCGGCCACCTGGTGACGTGGCGGGTGGTGGCGATCCCGGAGTGGACCACGCTGGTGCAGGGCACCATCGGCTCGGTGTCCGACGCCGAGCGCGAGCTGCGCACGAGCCTCATGACGGCCACGGAGGCCCTGGACCAGCTCGACGTGGCCCGGTGGCGCGACGACGCCGCCGACGCGATCGAGCGGATCCGCTCGACCAGCACGTCGTCGTGGCCCGTGCCGCACCTGGACGGGCGGCGCGCCCGCGTGCTGGACCTCGCCAACCGGCTGCGCGCCATCGTCGCCCTGGGCACGGTGGACGACGGAGGCGCGGTCAACGTCTTCCAGGTCGACCAGCGCTCCACGGCGCTGCGCGAGGTGGACCGCACCGCGCGGCACGCGATGAGCGCGGCGACCTACGGCCGGGTGGCCTGACCGCTAGACGCTCGCCAGCACCCGCCGGTAGACGTCCATGGTGCGGTCCGCGATGGCCGACCAGGCGAAGTGGTCCTCCGCCCGGCGGCGGCCCGCGGCCCCCAGCGCCGCAGCGGCCTCGGGGTCGGTGGCCACGCGGGTCAGCGCGGCGGCCAGGTCGGCCACGAACCGGTCGGGGTCCAGCGGTGTGCCCGTGCCGTCGTCGGACTGCTCGATCGGGACCAGCAGGCCGGTGACGCCGTCGTCGACCACCTCGGGGATGCCGCCGGTGGCGGTGCCCACGACGGGCAGGCCCACCGCCATCGCCTCCAGGTTCACGATGCCGAGCGGCTCGTAGACGCTCGGGCAGACGAACACGGTGCACGCGGCCAGCACGGCGATCAGGTCGGGCCGCGGGAGCATCTCCTCGATCCAGACGACGCCGGTGCGGGTCTCGCGCAGGCGCTCGACCAGGCCCCGGACCTCGGCCATGATCTCCGGCGTGTCCGGCGCCCCGGCGCACAGCACGAGCTGCACCTCGGGCGGCAGCTCGGCGGCCGCGCGCAGCAGGTACGGCAGGCCCTTCTGCCGCGTGATCCGGCCGACGAACACGACGGCGGGGCGGTCCGGGTCGATGCCGTGGCGGAGCACGGTCGCCTCCGCGGCGGCGTTGGCCTCGGCGTCGTCGGCGGCGGGACGGCGCCAGCCCGACAGGTCGATGCCGTTGTGCACCACGTGCACGCGCTCGGGGTCGAGCTCCGGGTAGACCCGCAGGATGTCGGCCCGCATGCCCGCCGAGACCGCGATGACGCCGGCGGCGCCCAGGTAGGCGGTGCGCTCGGCCCACGAGGAGAGCGCGTAGCCGCCGCCGAGCTGCTCGGCCTTCCACGGGCGCAGGGGCTCCAGCGAGTGCGCGGTGACGACGTGGGGCACGCCGTGCAGCAGGCCGCCCAGGTGGCCCGCCATGTTGGCGTACCAGGTGTGGGAGTGCAGCAGGTCGGCGCCCGCGACGTCGTCGGCCATCACCAGGTCGGTGCCCAGGGTGGCCAGGGCGGCGTTGGCGCCCGCGAGCGCCGTCGGCGTCGTGTAGCCGGTGACGCCGGAGGCCTCGGTCGCGGCGTCGCGCGGGCCGTCGAAGCAGCGGACGCGGACATCGGCGTGCTGTCGCAGGACCGCGGCCAGCTCGGCGACGTGGACGCCGGCGCCGCCGTACACGTTCGGCGGGAACTCGCGGGTGAGCAGGTCCACGCGGAGCGCGCCGTCGGGCCGGAGCTCGGGGGCGGGGCCGGCGGTGGCGGGAGCGGTGGCGGCGGGAAGGTCGGGCACGATGCCAACCTAGCGTGCGGCACGTCTCAGCGTGCCACCTGACGGAACCGGCGGAAAGGCCTTAATGTCACCGTATGGCCTCCGCTCCCCGCGTCCTTGCGATCGTCCTCGCCGGCGGTGAGGGAAAGCGGCTGATGCCGCTGACCGCCGCCCGCGCCAAACCAGCAGTGCCCTTCGGCGGTATCTACCGCCTGGTCGACTTCGCGCTGTCGAACATCGTCAACTCGCGGTACCTGCACGTCGTCGTGCTGACGCAGTACAAGTCCCACTCCCTGGACCGCCACATCTCCAAGACGTGGCGGATGTCGCCGCTGCTGGGCAACTTCGTGGCGCCGGTGCCGGCGCAGCAGCGCGTGGGCAAGCACTGGTACCTCGGCAGCGCCGACGCGATCTACCAGTGCCTGAACATCATCGACGACGAGCGGCCGGACATCGTGGTCGTGGTCGGTGCCGACCACGTCTACCGCATGGACTTCTCGCAGATGGTGGACGCGCACATCGAGTCCGGCGCGCGCGCCACGGTCGCCGCGATCCGGCAGCCGATCGGGATGGCCGACCAGTTCGGCGTCATCGACGTGGACCCGGCCGACCCGTCGAAGATCCGGGAGTTCCTGGAAAAGCCGACCGAGCCCACGGGCCTGCCGGACTCCCCCGGCGAGATCCTCGCCTCGATGGGCAACTACGTGTTCGACGCCGACGCGCTGGTCGAGGCGGTCACCAAGGACGCGGCGAACCCCGACTCGCGGCACGACATGGGCGGCGACATCATCCCGGCGTTCGTGGCCGAGGGCGAGGCGGGCGTCTACGACTTCATCCGCAACGACGTGCCCGGCTCCACCGACCGGGACCGCGGCTACTGGCGCGACGTCGGGACGATCGACTCGTTCTACGACGCGCACACCGACCTGATCGCGGTGCACCCGATCTTCAACCTCTACAACATGGAGTGGCCGCTGTACACGGGCTACACGGGGCTGCCGCCGGCCAAGTTCGTGCACGCGGGCCCGGGCCGGATGGGGCACGCCGCGGAGTCGATCGTGTCGCCGGGCGTGCTCATCTCGGGCGCGCAGGCGGCGGGCTCGGTGCTCTCCCCCGGCGTGCACCTGCACTCGTGGTCGAACGTGTCGAACTCGGTGCTGATGGACGACGTCCAGGTGCACCGCTACGCGCACGTGCACCGCGCGATCGTGGACAAGAACGTGATCATCAACGAGCGGGCCCGCATCGGCGTGGACCACGACGAGGACCGCGCGCGCGGCTTCACGGTCACGGAGTCGGGCCTCGTGGTGGTCCCGAAGGGCACGATCGTCGACTGACTGGGCTGGGGCGCTGCCGCGCGGCCGCGCTGCGCGGGCGGCGCAGACGGCCGCGGCGTCGAACGTAGGGTTGGTCGCACTCTGAGCGCTCAGAGTGCGACCAACCCTACGTTCGGCCCCCAGGCCACGCCAAGGCCAGCCGCGCGCCCCACCGGCCCGGCAGCGCGCAGCGCGTGGACAGCGCCGCGCGCCGGCGCGCCGACCCGGCACACTGGTGCCCGTGAAGCGACTCATCGTGTCCGACGCCGACTCCACGTTCTTCCGCCAGGAGGTCATCGAGCTGATCGCCGAGCACGCCGGCACCCGCGACGAGGTCGCGGCAGTGACCGAGCGGGCGATGCGGGGCGAGCTCGACTTCGCCGGGTCGCTGCGCGAGCGCGTGGCGACGCTGGCGGGCGTGCCCGTCGAGGCGCTGGACAAGGTCCGCGCGGCGGTGGAGCTGATGCCGGGCGCCCGCGAGCTCGTGGCCGGGTGCCAGGCGCGCGGCTGGGCGTTCGGGCTGGTGTCGGGCGGGTTCGAGGAGATCGCCGTGCCGATCGCGCGCGAGCTGGGGATCGAGCTCGTGCGGGCCAACCGGCTGGAGGTCGCCCACGGCGTGCTGACCGGCCGCACCGTCGGCCCCGTCATCGACCGGGCCGCGAAGGCCGCGACGCTCCGGGAGTGGGCCGCGCAGACCGGGGTGCCGATGGAGCAGACGGTCGCCGTGGGCGACGGCGCGAACGACCTCGACATGATCGGCGCCGCCGGCGTCGGCGTCGCGTTCAACGCCAAGCCCCTCGTGCGCGAGCAGGCCCCCCACGTGATCGAGGACCGCCTCGACAACCTGCTGGCCCTCCTCTGAGCCGAGTCCTGTCAGACACGAACGGACGTGTCAGACGTACAGGTCACCGGAGTGATCCGTACGTCTGACACGTCCGTTCGTGTCTGACACCGAGGGGCGTCAGGCAGGGCGCGTGACCTCGGTCAGGCGGGCCGTCTTGCGGTCCCAGTCCGCCCAGGCCAGGTCGGCCTCCAGCACCGAGTAGGTCGCCGTCGGGACGCCGACGCGCACCTGCGCGAGGGCGCCGTCCTCCGAGCCCGGGCCGGCGAGGAGCTCGGCCGTGCCCGCCATGGCGGGCTCGTGACCGATCACCAGGACGGTGCGGGCCGCGGGGTCCAGCTCACGCACCAGCGCCAGGACGCCGCGCGGCATCGCACCCAGCAGGTCGTCGGTGTAGGCCACCGCCGGCTCCCCCAGGTGCTTGCGCACGAGGTCCCAGGTCTGCCGCGTCCGCAACGCCCCGGAGACGAGGACGGCGTCGGGCACGAGGCCGGACGCGACCAGCGCCGCCCCGACCTTCCCTGCCTGGTCCCGGCCACGCAAGGCGAGGGGTCGCGACTCGTCGGGAAGTTCCGACGCCGGCTCCGCCTTCGCGTGCCGGAGCAACACCAGACGCCGTGACGGCGTCGTGGTGGGCTCCGTGCCCGACGCTCTGCCCATCAGTGCCTCCTGCCCATCTACTGGCCCATGGCGTGCACGCCGCCGTCGACGTGCACGATCTCGCCTGTCGTCGCCGGGAACCAGTCGGACAGCAGGGCGGCGACGGCGCGCGCGGCCGGCTCTGCGGTGGTCTGGTCCCAGCCGAGCGGGGCTCGCGTCGGCCAGGCGTCCTCCATCGTCGCGAAGCCCGGGATGGACTTGGCGGCGGTGGTGCGGATCGGCCCTGCCGAGACGAGGTTGCAACGGATGCCCTCGGGCCCGAGGTCGCGCGCCAGGTAGCGGTTGGCGGACTCGAGACCGGCCTTGGCCACGCCCATCCAGTCGTAGACGGGCCAGGCGAACTGCGCGTCGAAGGTGAGGCCGACGACGGCACCGCCGTCGGTCATCAGCGGCTTGGCGGCCACCGCGATCGACTTGTACGAGAACGTCGAGACGTGCAGCGCGGTGGCGACGTCCTCCCAGGTGCCCGAGAGGAAGTTGCCGCCCATGACGGACTGCGGCGCGAACCCGATCGAGTGCACGACGCCGTCGAGCCGCTCGAAGCCCTCCGCACGCACGGCGTCGGCCAGCGCGTCGAGGTTCTCCTGGCTGGTGGCGTCCAGCTCCACGACCGGCGCCTCGACGGGGAGACGCTTGGAGAAGGCCTGGGTCAGCTTCATCTGCCGTCCGAAGGACGAGAGCACGACCTCCGCGCCCTCCTCCTGGGCGAGCCGGGCGGCGTGGAATGCGATCGACGAGTCCGTCAGCACGCCCGTGACGAGCAGCTTCTTACCTTCGAGGAGACCCATGTTGTCCTTCCGATCAGGCGCAGGCGTGCCGGAGCAACCCCTGTGCTGGGTGCGAGCGTAATGCGGATTGCAGCGTGGAACGAAACTCCGCGCCGTGTCACGCGCGGGGAATGTTGGATATGTACCGACGAAACCGCTGGTGGCGGCGTCAGACTACGGGTCAGTGACCCATCCCGAGACCGCCGTCGACGGGGATGAGGGCACCCGAGACGTAGCCGGCGGCGTCGGAGGCGACGAACGAGACGACGGCGGCGACCTCGTCCGGCGTGGCGAAGCGCCCCGCGGGGATCGACTTCAGGTAGCCGTTGCGCACGTCGTCGGACAGCGCGGCCGTCATGTCGGTCTCGACGTAGCCGGGCGCGACGACGTTCGCGGTGATGCCGCGCGAGCCCAGCTCGCGGGTGATCGAGCGGGCCATGCCCACCAGGGCCGCCTTCGAGGCGGCGTAGTTGACCTGGCCGGGGCCGCCGGACGTGCCGACGATCGAGCCGAGCAGCACGATGCGGCCCTTGCGGGCCCGGATCATGCCCTTGGAGGCGCGGCGGACGCAGCGGAACGTGCCCTTGAGGTTCACGTCGATGACGGTCTCGAACTCCTCGTCGCTCATGCGCATGAGGAGCTGGTCCTTGGTCACGCCGGCGTTGGCCACGAGCACCTCGACCCGGCCCATGTCGGCCTCGATCGCGGTGAAGGCGGCATCGACGGCCTCGGTGTCCGTGACGTCCGCCACGTAGGGCTCGACACCCTTGGGCAGGTCCCCGCCGCGGTAGATCGTGGCGACGCGGTCGCCCTCGGCGACGAAACGCTCCGCGATGGCGCGGCCGATGCCGCGAGCGGCACCCGTCACGACGACCACACGGCCGGTGGGACCTGCGGCAATGCTCTGAGTGGCGGGCATGGTGGTCACCTGAGGCTCCTCGATGCTGGGCTTTCGCAAGGGGCCGCGCGAGGCTGGGGGCCGCGGCCGGTACCTGGTCGATCCGGGTCCGCTGCGACGCTACCCCGCGCGTCGGACGCGCGCCGCGCGCGGCGGGCCACAGGGATCCACCGGACCTTGTCGGTTTCCTACAACAACCTCTTGTACGTCCAGCATGCACGACATCGTGTGAGGTACGTCGGCGTCGTGTCCGGGGAGGTCCGGCGCACGTAGACTGACAGCATGAGCGAGCCGGTTCCTTCCATCACCTCGGCCCCCGAGCCGCTGGCGGTGGACCAGGCGCGCCGCACGCGCAGCTACCTCATCCAGATGTCCATCCGCGTGGTCTGCATCATCGGCGCCGTGCTGGTCGACGGCTGGGTCCGCTGGGCCCTGGTGGCGGCCGCGGTGGTGCTGCCGTACTCGGCGGTGCTCGTCGCCAACGCCGGGCGCGACCACACGACGCACGACACCTCCCCCGTCACGCCGCAGGCGGCACCGATGCTCGAGGAGCTGCCCGAGGAGGCGCCCCCGGTCGCGCACGAGGGCAGGCCGGCCGGGACGCAGGACGACCGCCCGGACGACCCGGGCACCCACGACGGGACCGGACGGCTGAGCCCCGGCTCGGGCCGCGTGATCAACCACGTGGACGACTGATGGACGTGCTGGGACTGACGGGCGGGACGCCCGACGCCGTTCCCGACGGCGAGCTGATCTGCAGCGCCAAGGGCTGCCGCGAGCAGGCCGCGTGGGGCCTGCTCTGGAACAACCCGAAGCTGCACACGCCGCAGCGGCGCAAGGTGTGGCTCGCCTGCGACGAGCACCGCGAGCACCTCGAGCAGTTCCTGGGCGCCCGGTCCTTCTGGAAGCAGACCGTCCCGGTCGCGGAGCTGGAAAGGGTCTCGTGAGCCAGACGCACGTGGCCGAGCGACCCCCGGCGCCCGACGACGCGCGCGGCCCGCGCACCACCCGCCAGTGGGTGATCCTGGCGGTGGCCGCCGTGGTGCTGGCCGCACTGTGCCTGGTCGCCGGACGCTGGCAGTGGAACCGGTACGAGTCCCGCGAGGCCGAGATCGACCTCATCGAGAACAACTGGTCGGCGCCCGCGGTGCCCGTGGACGAGATCCTGCCCGGGCCGGGCGCGGTGGTGCCGGACTCCGACGTCTGGCGCCCGGTCGAGCTGGAGGGCCACTACGTCACGGACGCGACCGTGCTGCTGCGCAACCGGCCGGTCGCGGGCCGCAACGGCTACCACGTGCTGGTGCCGTTCGAGGCGCGCCTGCCGGACGGCCAGGAGCTCGTGCTGGTCGTCAACCGTGGCACCGTTCCGCTCGGGCGCGACGCACGAGGCCCGGACGCCGTCCCCGACGCGCCGTCCGGTGACGTGACCGTCGTCGTGTCGCTGCGCGCCGACGAACCGCCTTCCGACCGTGGCGCGCAGCCCGGCCAGGTGCAGGCGATCTCGACGGCCCAGGTGCTCGCCGCCGGACCCGACGGCGCCGGGTGGGCCGAGGGGCGCACGGTCGGCGCGTACGGCGCGCTGCGGTCGGAGCAGCCCGCTCCCGACGTGGCGCTGGCGACCCTGCCCAAGCCCGACACCGACCCGGGCTCGCACCTCTCCTACGCGTTCCAGTGGGCGATCTTCGCGCTCGGCGCCGTGGGCGGGTACATCGTGCTGTGGCGCCGCGAGCGCGGGGCGCTGCGCGGGGAGAACGTGTCGGCGGGCGACCTGCTGCTGGCCTCGGGCGAGGCGACCGACGGCGAAGGGGTCCGGGCCCGCAAGGCGCCCAAGGAGCGCCGGCGTAGCGCCGAGGACGAGGAAGACGCGCTGATCGAGTCCCAGCTGCGCTGACGGCGGTCGTGAGGCGCGCCGGCGGACGCCGTCCGACCCTCCGGGGGAAGACGCACTCAGACGAGGGGGTAACGCTGAGCGAGCATTGCTCGCTCAGCGTTACCCCCTCGTCCGCGCAACCGTCTCCCGGAGCCTCTCCGGGCGTGTGCCTGGCTCAGGCCAGGGAGACGAGCTCCTGGTAGCTGTCGTTCCAGAGGTCCTCGTCGCCGTCGGGCAGCAGGAGCACGCGCTCGGGCTCCAGCGCCTCGACCGCGCCGTCGTCGTGGGTCACCATGACGACCGCGCCCTCGTACGTCTTGAGCGCCCCGAGGATCTCGGCGCGGGACGCCGGGTCGAGGTTGTTGGTGGGCTCGTCGAGGAGCAGCACGTTGGCGCCCGAGACGACGATCGTCGCCAGAGCGAGCCGCGTCTTCTCACCGCCGGACAGCACGTGCGCCGGCTTCTCGGCGTCGTCCCCGCTGAACAGGAACGAGCCGAGCACCGAGCGCACCTGGGTGTCGGTGAGGTCGGGCGCGGCGTGCCGCAGGTTCTCCACGACGGTCGCGTCCATGTCGAGCGTGTCGTGCTCCTGGGCGTAGTAGCCGAGCTTGAGGCCGTGGCCGGGCTCGACCTCGCCGGTGTCCGGGGCCTCGACGCCCGCGAGGATGCGCAGCAGCGTCGTCTTGCCCGCACCGTTGAAGCCGAGGATCACGACGCGCGACCCGCGGTCGATCGCCAGGTCGACCCCGGCGAACACCTCCTGCGACCCGTACGCCTTGGACAGCCCGCTCGCGGTCAGCGGCGTGCGCCCGCAGGGCGCCGGCGTCGGGAAGCGGAGCTTGGCCACGCGGTCGGCGGCGCGCTCGTTCTCCAGGCCGCCGAGCATCTTCTCGGCGCGCTTGATCATGTTCTGGGCGGCGGTCGCCTTGGTCGCCTTGGCGCGCATCTTCTCGGCCTGGGCGAGCAGGGTGCCGGCCTTCTTCTCCGCGTTCGCCCGCTCGCGCCGACGACGCCGCTCGTCCGTCTCGCGCTGCTCCAGGTACGTGTCCCAGCCCATGTTGTACTGGTCGAGCTCGCCCCGGTTCGCGTCCAGGTGGAACACCTTGTTCACGGTGGCACGCAGCAGGTCGACGTCGTGGCTGATCACGATGAACCCGCCGTTGTACGCCTTGAGGTAGTCGCGCAGCCAGATGATCGAGTCGGCGTCGAGGTGGTTGGTGGGCTCGTCCAGCAGCAGCGTCTCGACGCCGCTGAACAGGATGCGCGCGAGCTCGATGCGGCGGCGCTGACCGCCCGAGAGGGTGCTCAGCGGCTGGCCCAGCACGCGCTCGTCCAGGCCGAGGTTCGCCGTGATGATCTGTGCCTCGGACTCGGCGGCGTACCCGCCGGCGGCGAGGAACCGCGCCTCCAGCTTGGGGTAGCGCTCCAGCGCCGCGGCCTGCGTGTCCGGGTCGGCCGACGCCATCTCGCCCTCGGTCGCGCGCATCTGCGCGATCACGCGGTCGAGGTTGCGCGCGGAGAGCACGCGGTCCATCGCCACGACCTCGAGGTCGCCCGTGCGCGGGTCCTGCGGCAGGTAGCCGATGTCCGTGCCGCGCACGATCTGGCCGCCCGTGGGCTGGGTCTCCCCCGCGAGGGTCTTGGTCAGCGTGGTCTTGCCGGCGCCGTTACGGCCCACGAGGCCGATCCGGTCGCCCGAGGCGACCCGGAAGGTGGCCTCGCTCAGCAGCACGCGCGCGCCGACGCGCAGCTCGACGCCATGGGCAGTGATCACGCAGGTGTTCCTCACGGTCAGGGGGTGGTCGTACGACAGAGATCGGCCCACGGCGGCGGGGGCCGGTCCAGTCTAGGGGGTGCGGGTCCGGCATCGGGCGGGTCGCGACGAATGTCACCATGGGGCCCATGCCCTCTTCACGCGCCGACGCCGCCGGGTGGCAGCCCGGCGACGTCCGCGAGGCGGCCGGCGGGCTGTTCGCCCTGGCCCTCGCCACGTTCGTCGCCGTCACCACCGAGCTGGTCCCGGTGGGCCTGCTCCCGCTGATCAGCGACGACCTCGCCGTCTCGGAGTCCGTCGCGGGCCTCCTGGTCACGGCGTACGCGTTCATGGTGGCGGCGCTCGCCCTGCCGCTGACGTCCGCGACGCGGAGGCTGCCCCGCAAGACGCTGCTGCTCGGCACCCTGGCCGTCTACACGGCGAGCAACGTGATCGTCGCGCTGGCCCCCACCTTCGCCGTCGTCGCCGCGGCCCGTGCGCTGGGCGGGGCCGCCCACGCCGTCTTCTTCTCCGTGAGCATCGGGTACGCCTCGCGGCTGGTGCGCCCGCACCTGGCCGGGCGGGCGCTGGCGCTCGTCACGCTGGGCGCGTCGGCCGGGTTCATCCTCGGCGTCCCGCTGTCGACGTCGCTGGGCACCGCCGTCGGCTGGCGCAACGCGTTCCTCGTGCTCACGGGCGTGTGCGTCGTCGCGACCGTGCTCACGGCCCTGCTGCTGCCGTCCGTCCCGGGCGGCGGCGCTCCCCCGGACGACGCCGCCCGCGGCGCCCGGCGGACCGCGCTCGCGCAGGTCAGCGTGGCGAACGCCCTGGCCTACCTGGGGCACTTCACGGTCTACACCTACGTCTCGGTGCTGCTCCTGGCCGCCGGGCTGGCCACCGCGGCGCTCGGCCCGGCCCTGCTGCTGATCGGCGCGCTGGGGCTGATCGGGGCGGCCTACGCGGCCGCGCGGCTCGACGTGCGGCCCCGGCAGACCACGGTCGTCACGCTGTCGGTCGTCGCGGGCGGCGTCCTCGTCCTGGGCGTCCTGTTCCCGGCGACCGTGGGCACGCTCGCCGCGGCAGCCGTGTGGAGCATCGGCTTCGGCGCCGTCGCCGCCGTCTTCCAGACCGCGGCGATCCGCACGCGCGGCGCCTCGCCCGACGTCGTCGGCGCCCTGGTCAACGCCACCGCGAACATCGGCATCGGCGGCGGCGCGGCCCTCGGGGCGCTCGTGCTCGGCGTCGGCGGCGCCGCCGCGCTGCCCTGGACGGGCGCGGTGCTCGTCGTGGCCGCGCTCGTCGTGGTGCTCGTGGCGCGGCGGGCGTTCCCGGCCGGCGCCGGGTGATCACTTCACCGGCAGAACGCGCGCACATGGCAACGCGGACGTAACGTCCGCCCCATGGGCCCTGAGACGACCAGCGTTCCAGTCACCGTCGCCGACGCGCTGCCGCACCTGCGCGCAGGCCGGCTGACGGGCGGTGACGACCTCACGAGCAACCGGCCGGCGAAGCACCTGATCGACCGGCGGCGCACGTATTTCCGGCAGCATGCGGCGGCCGTGCTGCGCGGCCGGCTGACCGGCAGCCCCGACCAGTACCACCGCGGGATGCGGCACCGGATCACCGGCGCCCGCGCCGCCGCGGGCGAGCTCTGGGAGCTCGCCGCCCGGCGCCCCACCTGGCGCGTCCTCCAGTCCGTCCAGTCCGACGGCGGTGCCCTGGAGCTCGACCAGCTCGTGCTCGGGCCGGGCGGCGTGTTCACGATCCACACGATCTACCGCCCCACGCACGACGTCACCGCCGAGGCCGCGTGGAACGAGGCCCGCCGCACCCAGGAGATCCTGGGCGCGGCCACGCGCGTGCCGATCACCGTGCAGCCCGTGATCGTGTTCGTCCGCACCAAGGAGCCCCGCGTCGAGGGCTCGCGCGAGGGCGTCGAGGTGCTCACGACGCGCGAGCTCGTGCCGTGGCTCGAGCGCCGCAGGCCGGTGCTCACGGACCGCGAGCTGGAGATCGTCCACCTCGCGGCCCGCGACCGGCGCACCTGGGTGCGCTGAGCAGTCAGAGCGCCACGCGCGGCACCCGACGCCGGGCCGCCTCCGCGAGCCGGTCGCCCAGCTCCGCGAACGGCACCGAGGCCTTGGCGCCCGACGCCGGGTCGGTCACCGCGAGCTCGCCCGACGCCGCCTCCCGCGTGCCGAGCACGCCCAGCAGCGCGTCGCGCCGCTGCCGGGCCAACCGGATCCGGTTGCCGAGCGACCCGTCGCGCTCGACGCGGACGCGCAGGCCGCGGGACCGCAGGTCCGCGGCGAGCTCGTCGACGGCGGCGTCGCCCACGGGCAGCAGGCAGAGCTGCACCGGCGCGAGCCAGAACGGGAGCCGCCCGCCGTGCCGCTCCAGGAGGAACGCGACCATCCGCTCCATCGCCCCGACGGTGCCGCGGTGGATCATCACGACCCGCTCCCGCTCCCCCGAGGCTGCGACGTAGGTCAGGTCGAAGCGTTCAGGCTGGTTGAAGTCGAGCTGGACGGTCGCGAGGGTCTCCTCGTGGCCCCGGGCGTCGAGCACCTGCACGTCGATCTTGGGCCCGTAGAAGGCTGCCTCGCCCGCCTCCGCGTGCCAGGGCAGCCCGGCGGGCGCCGCGACGTCGTCGAGCACGGCGCGCAGCGCGTCCTCCGCCTCGGCCCACTGCGCGGGCTCGCCGAGCCAGCGGCCGGAGTCGTCCCGGCCGGACAGCCGCAGGTAGGACACCTCGATGCCCAGGGTGTCGAGCACCTCCAGCACGGCGACGACGGCGGTGCGCACCTCGGCGCCGACCTGGTCGGGGCGGCAGAAGACGTGGGCGTCGTCGAGGTTGATCTGCCGCACGCGGCTCAGCCCGGACAGCACCCCGGACCGCTCCGCGCGGAACATCGACGCGAGCTCCGAGTACCGCACGGGCAGGTCGCGGTAGGAGCGCGGCTCGGACGCGTAGATCATCGCGTGGTGCGGGCAGTTGGCGGGGCGCAGCACGAGGGGGTCGGCGTCGCCGTCCGGGGCGATGTCCGAAGCGCCCTGCGGGCCGCCGAGGTACATGGGCGGGAACATGTCGTCGGCGAACTTGGCCCAGTGGCCCGAGCGCTCGTACAGCGAGCGCTTGCCGAGCACCGGCGAGTAGACGGGCTCGCAGCCGGTGCGCAGCGCGACCTCGCGCGCGTACTGCTCCAGCTCGTACCGGACGGCGGCCCCGGCGGGCAGCCAGAGCGGCAGCCCGGGGCCGACGAGCGGGCTGGTGTCGAAGATCCGCATGTCGCGGCCGAGGTCGCGATGGTCGAGGACGGCGGGGACGTTCATGGGTCACTCCTTGGGTGGAGGAGCCGCCCCGGTGCCGCCGTCGCGCACGACAAAGGCCCCGGAGCGAGCTCCGGGGCCTGGTTGCTGGGTGCAGCGTCAGCGCGCGCCGGAGGGGTCCGGCGTCGTCGTGCGTGCGCTGAGATGCATGCCGTCAACCGTAACGTCAGAGGGTGCGGGCGTCCAGGGCGTTGCAGTCCTGGATGGTGCCGCCCTCGTAGCCGATCGAGAACCACCGCACGCGCTGCTCGCTGGAGCCGTGCGAGAACGCCTCGGGGTTCACGTCGCCGCCGGACCGGCGCTGGATGTTGTCGTCGCCGACGGCCGCGGCCGCGGACAACGCCTGCTCGAGCTGTGCCTGCGAGATGGGTTCGAGGAACGGTACGCCGGTGTCCGGGTCCTCGGTGGTCGCGGCGTTGCCGGCCCACATGCCGGCCAGGCAGTCGGCCATCAGCTCGATGCGCACCGAGTCGGACTCCGGGCCGGTGCCCGACCGGTCGGCCCGCTCGAACAGCCCGAGCTGGTTCTCGATGTGGTGCCCGAACTCGTGCGCCGTCACGTACATCTCCGCCAGCGGGCCGCCCTCGGCGCCGAACTGGCTGGAGAGCTGGTCGTAGAACGAGAGGTCCTCGTAAACGGTCGTGTCGGCCGGGCAGTAGAACGGCCCCGTGGCCGACGTCGCCGAGCCGCAGCCGGTGTCGACCGCGTCGGTGAAGCTGACGACCTCGGGCATCTCGTACTCCACGCCGCTCTGCTGCGGAAGGGTCTCGGCCCAGTACACGTCCAGGGAGTCGACGGCGGCGCTGAGGCGGCACTCGGGGTCCGTGTTGGCCTGCTCGGCCGTGCACTCGCCGATGTAGCCCTGCTCGCCGCCCCCGGAGTCGGTGGTGGTCCCGAGGATGTCAGCCGGGCTGTTGCCGGTCAGCACCATGTACAGCAGCGCGATGACGAGCGCCGCACCGCCGCCGACGCCGGCACCGACCGCGCCCCGTCGTCCGCCGCCCTTGCGGACCCGGCCGCCCTCGAACTGCCCGCCCTCGCTGAAAGTCACCTGACAACGCTACCGCGAGGCGGGGGCCGGGACCTGGAGGCTGCCGGGTCCGGAGACCCGGCGAGACGGCGGGGGCGTCCGTACGATCGGCGCATGGACCTGCTGCGACATGCCGAGCTGTCCCGTCGTGCCGTGCTCGCCGCGGCGTTCGTCCCGCTCGTGGGGTGCGCGCGGGAACCGTCGGCGCCGGCGGGCGGCGCGGGCGCGACAGCCGCTTCGCCGACCGAGGGCGGGCAGGGAAGCGGCGCGCCGGACGACGAGGCATCGCCGTCCGGCACCCCGGAGGAGACGGGGACGAAGGACGACGGCGAGCAGGCCGCCGAGCTCGCGGGCGACGACCCGGTGCTGCTCGCGCTGGTCGCGGCCTTCACGCCGGGCTGGCTGCCGCCGGAGGCTCCCGACCCGGAGCCGACCCGGATCTTCGACAACGTCACCGTTGTGGGCACCGACTTCGTGTCGGCCACGGCGGTCGAGACCTCGGACGGCGTGATCCTGATCGACGCGCTGGAGTCCCGGGAGCAGGCCGCGGACATCCTGGTCCCCGAGCTGCGCTCCCTGGGGGTGGACCCCGCGCGGATCAAGTACGTGGTGGTGGCGCACGGGCACGCCGACCACTTCGGCGGCGCCCAGTACCTGGCGGACAAGTACGGCGCCCGCGTGCTGATGAGCCCCACCGACTGGGACGTCGCGGCCGAGGACTCCTCGCCCGACGTCCCCGAGCGCGACCTGGAGATCGCTGACGGGCAGCGCCTGACCCTGGGCGGCACGACCATGCGGCTGCCGTACACGCCGGGCCACACCCCCGGCACGGTGTCGCCGATCTTCCCCGTGTGGTGGAACGGCCGGCGGCACACGGCGATGCTGTGGGGCGGCACCGGCCTCCCGGAGCCGACGTCGGGCAAGCGGGACTACCTGCGGTCGGTGATCGACTACGCGGCCCTGATGCGGCGTTCGGGCGTGGACGTCGAGCTGAGCAACCACGGCCAGACCGACGCCGGCCTCGACCGCATGCGTGCGCTGCGCGACGGGACCGCCGGCGACCAGAACCCGTTCGTCCTGGGGCGGGCCCGCGCGCAGCGCTTCATGCAGGTCCTGGAGCTGCTGGTGCGGGACAAGCTCGAGGGGTGAGCTCAGCAGAGGTCGATCTTCCAGACCGGGTTCCAGTACACGTCCTTGCCGGTGAGCGCACCGATACGGTCGACCTCGGAGTTGTCGGCCCGTAGAAGTCGCACCGCGACGTCCTGGCTGTTCTGGGCGTAGACAGTGCCCGTGAAGTTGGTCAGCTCGTAGTACTGCCCGTCCGGGAGGCAGTAGTAGAGGGCGTACGCGGACCAGAGGCCGTCGGCCTCCTGGTTGCGGACGCACAGGTGGTAGAGCGGGCAGTCCCCGACCATCTGCTCGGACTGCGTCGCGCTCAGGTTGGTCTCGACGATGTTCGGCTTGGGCCAGATCGACGGGTCGCCCTTGAGCGGTGCGGCCTGCGCCTGGTCGGCTCCCTGGTCGCCTCCCTGGTCGGCGACGGCCGGTGTCGCCATGCCCACCGCGAAGACCGACAGCAGTGCGACCACCAGTGCGGTCAGCCGTCGTGCCGGCCGCACACCGCCGCCGCTGTTCCTGCCACCGGCCGGGCGGTCCTGCTCCACTGCGGTACTCGCGCTGCTAGTGCTGGATCTGCTCATCTGTCTCAGCTCTCCCCGTGTCGCCAAGCGGCCTGCCTCTCAGGCCGTGGCGAGCGTAGGTCGGGCCGGGACACGTTCCCAGGTAGTTCGGCGCGGGCCGAAAGCCGGGCCAGAAACGTACTTTCGCCCACGCGGCGACCTCTTTCATGGTCGCGCCTTCCCGGAGCGCAGGTGCCGAATTCGGCCGCGGGCTCCAGGCAGCATCTGCAAGAATCGAGCCCCGTTCTTCACCCGCCCTGCTCCCGCTGACTGCCCATCTCACAAGCAGAGGAAAACCCTTGAACAACAGCTCGGGGAACTACTTCACTGCCGGCTCCGGAAACGCCATCAACATCGGCGGCTCCAGGAACACAGCGAACGTGACCAATCTCGGCAACGGCCCCGCACACAGCGAGCTGATCGCGGCGGTGCAGGCGATACGTGAGCTGGCGCCCCACGTACCGGACGCCGACCGGGCAGTGCTCGACGAGGTGGCGGAGGAGATCGTTCAGGTGCCGCCCCACGACTCGGCACGCCTCGGTCGCAAGCTGACCCTCGCACGTTCCTTCATCGAGGGGCTCAGCGGGACGACGGCGCTGGCTGCGGGAGCAGCCAAGGCCGTTGGTGACGCGATCAAGGCGCTCGGACTGTGAGCCAGGGCGACAAGCCGCCGCAGGACCTCACGGTGCAGGTCGCGGACGGTCTGCTCTGGGTCGGTGGCAGCTCGTACTCCGTACAGCACATCGAGGGCATGGAGAGCTGGTGGAAGAGGCCGGCTCGGAGCAGGAACCGCTTCGCCAGGCTGCTCGCCAGACTCTCGATCCTGATCGGGGTCGCGTTCCTCGTGGCCGGAAGGTCGGGGACCGACCTGACCACGGGGCTGACGCCCGCAGGGATCGGGGTGCTCGGGTGCGTAATGATCGGAGCAGGGGTTCTCGTGTATGTCCTGGGGCGCCTCAGGTCTCGCAAGATCTGGCACGAGCTCCACATCCGGATGGGCGGCCGAGTCGCGATCGTGCTCAGCAGCTGGACTCGCGAGCCACTGGACCGGATCCAGGAAGATGCCAACAGGGCCCAGCGCGACGCGACGTATCGAGGACCACTGATCCATCTCGGGTCCAACAATGCGATCAACATCGGAGGCGAGGGCAACAGCGCCTCGACCAACCACTGGTAGCGGAGATGCATGTTCCGCACGGCATCTGAGCCCACGTCTCGGGTGCTGACGAAACGTGTGTGCTCACCGAGCTCGGCCACTCGGAAGCCGCCACCGCTCGGGGTAGGTCGCTGAACGAACCACCCCGAGCGGGCCGATCTCGCAGGTCCTATCGCCCGCCGTGCACCCGGTATTCCTCCACCGGCCACGACGTCATCGCACCGATCCGGACCGAGACGATCGCGCCGTCGGCGTCCCGCTCCGTCTGGACCGGCTCCCCCACGGTGCCGAAACCGGCCACGGGCTCCTGCACGAGCCGCCCGTCGGAGACGACCAGCCGCTGCGCGACCTCCGCCGGTTCCGCGGCCCGCACGTTGATCGTGTGCAGGATCCCGCCGAGGTCCACGACGTCGGCCACGCCCCACAGGTTGGCGAAGCGCCCGATCGGCGCGTCCGCCGGGACACCCGGAACCTGCTCGCCGCCCTTGCCGTCGCTGCCCCTGCCGTCGCCGCCCCTGCCGTCGCTGCCCTGGCCGGTGACGGCGGACGCAGCGACCTCGTCGGCCGCCGCGAGCGCCAGGTTGATCAGCTGGATGACGCCGTTGGCGATCTGCCCGGCGGCGCCGTCGACGGCGTTGGTCAGGGCGGAGACGACGATCCCCTCGACGGGGTCGATCCAGGTCCGGGTGATGTGGCCGGGGTAGCCGCCGGAGTGCCCGACGACCTCGCGGTCCCCGACCTTGCCGACCTCGATGCCGACGCCGTACCGGCCGAGCTCCTTGCCGCGGACCGCCACGCGCGACTCTTCGCGCTGCATGAGTCGCTTGCTGGCGTCGCTGATCAGCGTGGTGTCGCCGAACGTGTGGGCGGCGCCGTAGCGGACCATCTCCAGGGCGGTCGAGTACCAGCCGGTGGCGGCCGCCATGGCACGGGTGTCGACGTGCGGGATGACCCGGCGTGCGTCGCCGTGGGCGATCCGGCCGGTGTGGCCGGCCGCGTACTCGGCGGCGCGGGCGGGGTCCAGCTCGGTCCCGGTGCGGGTCAGCCCAAGGGGCTCGACGACGGCGACGCGGGCCACCTCGTCGTACGTCTTGCCGGTGACCTGCTCGATGATGATCCCGAGCAGGCTGTAGCCGATGTTCGTGTACTTGAAGTGTTGGTTCGGCTCGAACACGACGCCCTCGGCGCGCACGCACTCCAGCACCTCGGCGCGGTCGAGGAAGGGCTTGTGGTGCTGCCAGAAGTCGCCGTCGGAGGAGTCGCGGATGATCCCGGCCTGGTGGCCCAGCAGCTCCCGGACGGTGACGCCGGCGGCACGCGAGCCGTCGAGCTCCGGCACGAGGTCGCCCGCGCGGTCGTCGAGCCGCAGCTCGCCGCGCTCGACGAGCTGCATCACCATGACGCCGGTGAACGTCTTGGAGTGCGACGCGACGCGGAACAGGTGGTCGCTGGTGAGGTCCTCCCCCGTCTCGACGTCGGCCTTGCCCCAGGCCAGGTCGACGAGCACCTCGCCGCGGCGGCCGACGGCGAGCTGCAGGCCGGGGACGCCGTGGTACGCGGCCTGGAACGAGGCCCAGTCGGCGAGGTAGGGAGCGATCGAGCGGAGGGTCTGGGCGGTGCGGTCCTCGGTCAACAGGGGTCCTCTCGGCGTGGTGGTGTCGGGGGCATCATGCCCGATGCGTATTTCGGGCCGACCGGTTTTTTCGGCGCGGTCACCGCTGGCGGGCGTGGCGGGGCCGGTCGGGGTTGCGCAGGGTCTTGACCAGCCACCACACGATCAGCAGGACGACCACGACGATGACGACCTTCTGGAACACGCCGACGCTCTCCTCGACGATGTGCCACTGGTCGCCCAGCAGGTAGCCGGCACCGACCAGCAGGGTGTTCCAGACACCGGATCCCAGGGTCGTGAACAGCAGGAAGCGTGTCAGGGGCATGCGCTCCACCCCGGCCGGGATGGAGATGAGGCTGCGCACGATCGGGATGACGCGACCGATGAGCACCGCCCAGTCGCCGTGCCGGTTGAACCAGTCCTCGGCCTTGTCGACGTCCTCCAGCTTGACCAGCGGCATGCGGTCCACGATGTTGCGCAGCCGTTCCCGGCCGAGCCAGGCCCCGAGTCCGTACAGGAGGACGGCGCCGACCACGGAGCCGGCGGTCGTCCAGATCAGCACGTGCCACAGCACGAGGGTGCCCTGCGCCGCTGTAAAGCCTGCCAGCGGCAGGATCACCTCGCTCGGAAGGGGCGGGAACAGGTTCTCGAGGGCGATCGCTACGCCTGCGCCCGGTGCGCCGAGGGTCTCCATGAGCCCGACGGCCCAGTCGGCGACGGTCGTGGCGAAGCTTTGTGTCGTCATGCCCCTACGCTATTGGGCCCTGAGGGGTCCGCGGACTGTGGTAGTCCGGCAGATGACGCAGGTAAGCCACAGCAAAGGGTGTGGTTTTCCGCAGTCCGCCCGGCCCCGCTCCTCCATATCCTGGCGACGTGAACTCAGCCGAAGCCGCCGCGAACGGCGCTCCCATGCGCCTGCTGTGGGGTGCCGCCCTCGGCGCGGTCACCTGGCCGCTCGACCTGGTCTGCGCCGTGCTGGCCGTCGTGACGGCAGCTCGCCCGGCTCCGCTCCCACCCGTTCGCGCACTGATCTCCTGGCACCGCGGTCGCACGGCACGCCATCTCGGCTGGGTCGACGACGGCGCCCCGCTGACGAGCCGCCGTGCCGCGGGATACCTCGCGCTGCGCGTCGGCATGAGCTCGCTCAGCATGCTCGTGCTGGGGCTGCTGGTGTACGGGCTGTTCGGGGTGTTCGTGAGCCTGGCGTCCTGGCTGTTCGACGTGCGGCTCACGGTGGACGCGGCGTTCCAGGGCGGCGGCCTGTCGACGTCGGACGTGCTCATGCTGGTGCCCATCGGCGCGATCCTGCTCTACCTGGACCTGATGGGGCTGTTCGGGGTGGGACTGCTGGACCGGTGGACCGCCGCCAGATGGCTCTCCCCGAGCCGGAGCGAGCTCCTGGAGGCGCAGGTCGAGGAGCTGACGGTGAGCCGAGCGGACCTGCTCGCGGCCCTGGACGCGGAGCGCGGCCGGATCGAGCGGGACCTGCACGACGGCGTGCAGCAGCGCGCCGTGGCCCTGGGCCTGCTGGTCAACCGGGCGCGGCGGCTCGCCGGGCCCGGGGCGCCGGCAACCGTGCTGCTGGAGCAGGCCGGTCGCGAGGCCGAGCGGCTCGTGGCGGACCTGCGCGACGTCGCCTGGCGGGTCCGGCCCACCACGCTCGACACGCACGGGCTGGAGCCGGTGCTGCGGCAGCTCGTGTCGCACGCGGCAGTCCCCGCCGTGCTGGACTGGGACGTCCCGGCCCGGCTGCCGGGTGGGGTGGAGACGACGGTGTACTACGTGGTGGCGGAGGCCCTGACGAACGTGGCGAAGCATTCGGGAGCGGCCAAGGCGCAGGTCACCGTGTCCCACGGAGCAGCCGGTGACGGCGATCCCGACGAGACCGGCCCGGGCGGCGAGCTACGCGTCCTGATCGCCGACGACGGCGCCGGCGGCGCCGAGGTCCGTCCCGGCCACGGGCTCGCGGGCCTGGCCGGCCGGGTCGCCGCGGCGGGCGGCACGCTGACGGTCGACAGCCCGGCGGCCGGGCCCACACGGATCGAGGTGACGCTGCCGTGCGCGTGATGCTCGCCGAGGACTCCGCGCTGCTGCGCGAGGGCGTCCGCAGCCTCCTGACGGACGAGGGTCACGACGTCGTCGCGGCCTACGGCACCGCGGAAGGACTGCTGCAGCGCCTGGAGGCCGAGCGGCCGGACGTCGTGGTGCTCGACGTGCGCATGCCGCCCACCCACACCGACGAGGGCGTCCGGGCGGCGGTGCAGATCCGCGAGCGCTGGCCGGAGGTGGGCATCCTCGTGCTCTCGCAGTACGTCGAGCGGCAGTTCACGCAGGTGCTGCTGGGCGACGAGGCGCGCGCCGTCGGCTACCTGCTCAAGGACCGCGTGATGGGCGTGGACGAGTTCCTCGACGCGCTGGACCGCGTACGGGCCGGCGGCCTCGTGCTGGACACCGACGTCGTCGGGCAGCTCTTCCGGGACACCTCGCACCCGCTCGGGATGCTGAGCGAACGCGAGCGCGAGGTGCTCCGGCTGATGGCCGAGGGCCGCACGAACGCGGGAATCGCGCAGGCGCTGTTCATCTCGACGTCGGCGGTGGAGAAGCACGCGAACGCGATCTTCGACAAGCTGGGCCTGGCCGCCGAGAGCGGGTACAGCCGGCGGGTGCTGGCGATCCTGCGGTGGCTGGAGTCGTGAGCAGCACAAAGGCCTTTGCGCCTCGACGATCGCCGTTCATAGGGTGACCGGATGCGCATCTTCCTCGCCGGGGCGACCGGCGTCATCGGGTCCCGGTTGCTGCCCCTGCTCGTCGCCGCAGGGCACGAGGTCACGGGGACCACGCGCTCGCCCGGGCGCGCGAGCCTGATCGAGGCCCTCGGCGGCAGCCCGGTCGTCGTGGACGTGTACGACGCCGAGGCGCTCACTGCCGCCGTCGTCGGGTCCAGGCCCGACCTGGTGATGCACCAGCTCACCGACCTGCCCGACGACCCGGCCGCGATCCCGGAGCGCGCCGCCGCGAACTCGCGGATCCGGACCGAGGGTACGGCCAACCTGCTCGCGGCGGCGAAGGCCGCCGGCGCACCCCGCCTGCTCGCGCAGTCGATCGCGTGGACGCCGCCCGGCAGGGGCGAGGCCGTGGGCTGGCACGAGGCCGCTGTGCTGGACGCGGGCGGGGTCGTGGTCCGCTACGGGCAGCTCTACGGCCCGGGGACGTACTTCGAGACGGACCCGCCCGCGCACCCCCGGATCCACGTGGACGACGCGGCGCGGCGAACGGTGCCGCTGCTGGACGCCGAGGCGGGGGTCGTCGTGCTGGCCGATCCGGAGGTCTGAGGCGGTTCGGCGGCTACCTCCTTCGCTAGGACGATCGCTGAGGCTCATCGGCGGCCGGCAGCCACGTCCGTTCCCAACGTGCCACGTCGTAAAGCGCATCGACTTCCCACTGTCGTATCGACTCGCCCATGGACTCGAACCATTCAGGTATCTCGCTCACATGGATGACGACGACATCACCCGGCGGTGACTTGCCACGGGAGAAGCTGGCGCTGCCAGCGATCACCACGACGGGAGTGACCTCGCGCGGTGTGGGATACGCGGCGTCAAGGACTCGCTTGACCTGCTTGGCCTCGTTCCTTGCCTCGCCGAGATGCGGTTTGGGGGTCCTGCCGACGAAAATCGCACGTTCACCGAGCCACACCCTCTTACCCTCATGGAACTTCGCGTTGATCGAGAAGATCCCGCCCGGCCCGATCAGCAGATGATCGACGTCGGTCCCCTTCACGCTTCGGCGGATGCTGTGCAACAGGTGCCAGCCGCTTCCCGGCTTCATCGCGCTCTGGAGGGCACGACCAACCGCCCTCTCACCTCGCACTCCCTGGCGCCAGCTCTTGTCGTCACCGTCATCTCGAAAGATGCGCTGAAACAGGTTCCGAACCGGAGCTTCCCGGAACTTCGCGCGCGCGGTCTCCCTGACCCCATCGCCCGCGCGGTTCAGGGACAGGTCCCGCCCACGGTCTTCCGACTGAGCCGCTGTGGCCGACGTTACCGCCTGGTGTGGCGTCGAATTGTCGGTCGACTGCGTGATGGTGGCCGGAACTGGAGCGGACACGGGCACCGCGACTGTCCCTTGAACCCCAGCATGCGCTTTCCTATCGCGCTTCTGTTGCTGGCGAGCGTGCCATGCAAGTGCCGCTGTCTCGATGGTTTCAAGCTGTTCGACAAGACGTGAGTGGTCAGGTTCTGCGGAAACCGCAGTCCGAGCACCGATGTCCCAATGGCCGATCTGCACACCGTCGACCTTCACGTACAGCCGTTGGTTCCGCCCGTGGGCACTCCAAAATTTCGTCGTGACCGCAGGTCCCGGACTTCCTTCCTGACCGTCAGCCATGGTCAGGAAGATAGCTGAGCGACGAGGCGGGGAGTATCACGATGGTGGAACACCTTCCGGTCGAAGTAGCGCGTTACCAATTGCCAGACAGGACCGATCTACACAGCGCTCATAGCCTCGTCTACGGTCCGCCTGACCAGCCGAGTCGCGCAGGCCTCGACTGCGAGGTGGCGCTCTCGGCGCTTGGCCTGCTGGGACGGGCATTCGGCCACCGCTGCCACATCAGCAGTGAGGCCAATCTGCTCGGCTTGACCGAGACAAGATGCCTGCAATACGACGTTTGCTATCAGGCGCCTCGCCATCGCTGTGGCTATCTTGCCGGCAAGCTGCGAACCAGTACGCCGGGCGACCCGGTCGCCGACTGCGGCCGCCGCATCACCTACCAACTTGCCGGGCCAGGTACACACTTCACCGATCAGCGCGGCGATCGCGCAACAAACGTGTCGCCCGTTCGGCGCCTTGATATCAGCGATGAGAGCCTTACGCTCCAGGTCGTCGAGCCGTTGCCACTCGTCCATGCAGGCCGACACCGCCTCTTGCTGCGCGATCTGCCGCATCCTGTCGACCCCCTCGAGCTGGGTAAGGTCGACATTTTCTGCGCCTGCGGTCACCAGCGTGTTGCCCAAGACCTCCTGTAATGCGTCGAGAACTTTCGACTCGGCGCCAGCAGGAACACTCTGCCTCGCGAGCCCCAGGAATCTGATGGAGCCAGCCGGCTTCACGCAACGATATCCACCCCTAGGATCCGAGCTTGCTCGACACATCCAGACCTCCACCCCAACCCGCTTTATGAATCAACTATGATTGCATCCGAAACTAGTCAAGTCCAGGCAATGAGTGGACTTGACCAAGGATGCGCAGCCAGCTAGGAACAACTTCCTGCCCTACCCCCGCCCCGAGCCCGGCCCACCCTCCCGATGGATCAGGCTCGAGCTGGTCGACAGCGCTTTGACCCCCATCCGGGACCGCGCCGCCCTGTAGAAGTCGTCACGGGCGCGCCGGAGCTCCAGCCCCTGGACGGCCCACCCGTCGAGGTCGAACTCAATGTCGGCTCCCACCCGGGCGAACGCCTCCATCCGCTTCGCGGCGACCCGCATCTTGCGGGCTGCGTCGACCGTGTCGGCGTCCGCGAGCAGGCAGAGCTCCTCCCAGGCATCGGTCACCGCGCGATCGATCTCCTCGTCCGACAAGCGGGAGAGCCCGAGCGCCGGATCGACCGCCGGTGTCGTGGCACCGGGCCGGCGCCCGGCCGTGATGCCCGCGACCAGCTGCGAGTACCGCCGCAGCGCCCTGGCGTACCGCAGGCAGGCGTCGTAAAACCGCTCGCGTCGCCACCGCGCGGCATCGGTGACCATCGTGGTCGCCAGGGTGCCGATCACACCGAGCGCCACACCGATCAGGGCTGGCAGCTGCGCGAGAAGGTTGTCCACGGCGCCAGCATGACATCACGCCCATATCGGGCAGGTGCGCAGCGCCGGGAACGCACCGTCCCCAAAAAGAAGCCGCCCCTGACCACCCCCGTTTCTAGACTGACCCGATCCCGCGCCCACCGGCGCCACAACCAACCCGAAAGGCCCCGCGTGTCCCACGTAGTCGCGATCAAGGACCAGGTGGAGGCGGCCGTCCAGGCCGCCCTGTCCCAGGCGCTCCCGGCCGAGCTGGCCGGCACCGACCCGGTGGTCCGACGATCCGACCGCGCCGACTTCCAGGCGAACGGCCCACTCGCGGCGGCGAAGCGGGCCGGTCGCGCCCCGCGCGACCTCGCCACGGCCACCGCCGAACACCTCGCCGCGAGCGACGTGGACCCCGAGGTCTCCGGCCCCGGTTTCCTCAACCTGACCGTCCCGACCCCCACCATCTGGCGCCAGGTCGCCGCCCGCCTCGCCGCCAACGACCTCGGCATCGCCCCGACCCGCCACGGCGAGCGCACCGTCATCGACTACTCGGCGCCCAACGTCGCCAAGGAGATGCACGTCGGACACCTGCGCTCGACGATCATCGGCGACACGCTCGCCCGCGTCCTCGCCCACCTCGGGGCCGAGGTCACCCGGCAGAACCACGTCGGCGACTGGGGCACCCAGTTCGGCATGCTCATCCAGTTCATCGACGAGCACCCCGAGCGGACCTGGCAGGGCGAGGCCTCCATGTCCGCCCTGGACGCGCTCTACCGGGCGGCGCGGGCCGAGTTCAACCAGGACCCGGACTTCGCCGACCGCTCCCGCGCCCGCGTGGTCGCACTCCAGTCGGGCGACGCCGCCACCCTGGCCACCTGGCGCGAGCTCGTCGCCGAGTCCGAGGCGGCCTTCCAGGCCGTCTACGACCGCCTCGGCATCCTGCTCACCCTCGACGACGCCGACGGCGAGTCCCGCTACAACGCGGACCTGCCGGGCGTCGTCGACGAGCTCGTCGCACGCGGCATCGCCGTCGACTCCGACGGGGCGCTGTGCGCCTTCACGGACGGCGTCGTCGGGCCCGACGGCGATCCGGTGCCGCTCATCGTCCGCAAGAAGGACGGCGGTTTCGGCTACGCCGCCACCGACCTCGCGACGCTGCGCCTGCGCGTCGACGAGTACCGCGCGACGCGCATCCTCTACGTCGTCGACGCCCGCCAGGCGCTGCACTTCCGGATGGTCTTCGACGTCGCCCGCCGCGCCGGCTGGCTGCCCGACGACGTCGACGCGACCCACGTGCCGTTCGGCACCGTGCTGGGCCCGGACGGCAAGCCGTTCAAGACGCGCGACGGCGGCACGGTCCGTCTGACCGACCTCCTGGACCAGGCGGTGGCCCGGGCCAGGGCGGAGCTGGCCAAGAAGGACCACGACCTGTCGCCCGAGGAGTTCGAGCACATCGCGCAGGCCGCGGGCATCGGGGCGGTCAAGTACGCCGATCTGTCGAACACCCGCACCAAGGACTACGTGTTCGACGTCGACCGCATGGTCGCCCTGAACGGCAACACCGGCGTCTACCTGCAGTACGCGCACGCCCGCGTGCGCTCGATCCTGCGCAAGGCCGCGGCCGCCGGCATCCCGGCGGGCCGCCCGGTCGACCCGGCCCTGCCGCTGCACCCCGCGGAGCGGGCGCTGGCCCTGACCCTGGACGAGCTCGCGGCGACGCTCGACGACGTCGCCGGCACGCTCGAACCGCACCGTCTGTGCGGCTACCTGTTCGGCCTGGCCCGCGCGTACACCGAGTTCTACGACCAGTGCCCCGTCCTGCGGGCCGACGACGACGGCGTCCGCGCCAACCGCCTGGCGCTGTGCGAGCTCACGGGCCGCACGCTGGCGACCGGGCTCGACCTGCTGGGCATCGCGGCGCCCGACCGCATGTAGCCCTGCCGCGGCGACCATGCAGCTGCTGCCAGGGCGAGCCGTGCCCTGGCAGGAACTGCATGGTCGCACTCGCGGCGATACGCAGGTCAGCGCCCCAGCCGTCACGGCTGTCAGGACCTGACACAAGTGGCACCAACGCTACGCTGGGGCCATGTCGAGCACGACGAGCAGCGGACCGGGCAGCGGCCAGACCCTGCGCGAGATCAGCCGCGACGCCGTGCGAGCGCGCATCACCGAGATCGCCCTGGAGCTGTTCGCCGAGCGCGGCTTCGAGCAGGTGACCGTCGAGCAGATCGCCGCCGAGGCCGGCATGTCCGCGCGCACCTTCCACCGCTACTTCCCCGCCAAGGAGGACGTCGTCATCGGCGACCCGGCGCACGGCGGCGAGTTCGTCCGCGCCGCCTTCGCCGACCGGCCCGCCGACGAGCCCGTCTGGGACTCGCTGCGCCTGTCCTTCGAGGCGTTCGTCACCCGGGCGCCGCGGGACGACGAGCGCGGCAAGCGCGGCATGCGCGTCCTCGTCAGCGCCGCCTCGCTCCGGGCCCGCAGCCTGGAGAAGCACCTCCTGTGGGCGCGCATGCTCACGCCGCTCGTCGCCGCCCGTCTGCCCGACGACGACGCCGCGCTCCGGGCCGAGATCATCGTCCAGGCCGCCATCGCCTGCCTCGACGTCGCGCTCACCACCTGGGCGAACGCCGAAGACGGCACCACCGCGAGCGAGCTGCTCGAACGCAGCTTCGCGACCCTGCGGCCGCAGGTCTGACACCGGCCCGCACGGTCTGGCCTGGTACCTCGGGGCCGGTCGCGAAGGCACTGCTCAGCCGAGCACGGCGCCGATCCGCCCCGCGAGTTGCGATCCGGGCTGGTCGGCGACCGCCACGTCGCCTACCGACGCCGCCACGGCCGCCCAGTGCCGGAGCTGATCGGCGACGAACTGCCACTGCGCCACGGACAGCTCGACCTGAGTCGTCGCGCCATGGGGTGGCCAGCCGTCGTCCGATCCGTGTGTCGCGACCTGGTCCCAGCCTTCCTGCCGGATCGACCGGGTCGCGGCCGCGACATCGTCGCGCCCACCCGACTGCCGGGCGACGGCACCCGCGTTGTCCATGGTCGCGTCAAGCACCAGCCAGTCGCTGACCAGCATCGTCATCCGCATGCAAGCATCCTGGCACGACGTCGCCGCACGGGTCCCGGACGCAGGCTTCAGCGGAACTCCGCCACGACCTCGATCCGCCCGACGATGTTCTCGTTCAGCTCGTCCAGGTCCTCGGCGGGGATCCAGTACTCCAGGATCGTCTGCCCGCCGACCTGCTGGACCTGGTACCGGTCCAGGAAGTCCTGGGCGACCTCGAACCGCGTCACGTACCCGACCCCGCTGGCCTTCACGTTCCAGTCGCGCGCGATCCGCGTGGCGTAGTCCTCGTTCAGCACCGGGTAGAAGATCGGCTGGTCCGGCAGCCGCGGCGGCCAGGCGCGCCAGCCCGACTCCTCGACCAGGGCCAGCTCCTTCGGCCCGGTCGGCCGCCACAGGGTCACCGTCGTCATGGGCGGGATACTGGCACGGCCGGCAGCGTGGATCGAGTCCTTATCCACCCGCGGTCAGCTCGGTTCGCCCGTCCGGAAGCGCACGAAGTCGACCAGGTCGTCGTCCGTGACGTCGGGGTAGTAGTACGTCCGGAGCGCGGTGCGCAGCTCGTCGGCCGTGCAGCCCTCCAGCGCGGCCTGGGCGTCCGTGATGCCGCCGAACCGGACCCGCTCGACCGAGTCGACCACCCCGGGCAGCAACTCGAACCGGTCGTCGAACTCGAACAGCAGCGTCGTCGGCCCCGGCGCGGCGGGATCGTTGAACCGGGTGGTCGCGGTCTTGCCGCCGTCGGACACGCTCGTCCAGTGCTGCGGGCTGAACCACAGCAGGCGCGGCGGGTCGGCGTCGGGGTGCTGGTACGAGTGCGGGAGCAGGTCGCGGGCGGGGACCGAGAACGGCTCGTCGCCGTCGGACACGATCACGTGGCAGTCGGGCTGCTGGTCGAGCAGCACCTGACGGCAGCGCCCGCACGGACCGATGACGCCGCGACCCTCGTCGCCGACCGCGACGATCAGCGCGATCGGCCCGGCCCCACCGGCGGCGGCCGTACCGAGCGCCACGAGCTCGGCGCAGGGCCCGCCCGTGAAGTGGCCGACGTTGGCGCCGGTGTAGATGTCCCCGTGGACGTCCATCACCGCCGACGCCACGGTGTTCAGGTAGGACCCGTCCTCGGGCAGGCGCGACACGACCTCCAGGGCGGCGTCGATCAGACGCTGCTCGGTTGCGGTCAGGGCAGGGCCGGTCGCCGTCGTCATGGGCGGGATCGTGGCACGTTCAGCGCCCGCGCGCCGAGGCTTTTCCCGTGCGCCCGTCAGCCCGGGACGCCCTGACCGTCCGCACCGACCCGCGCCGCCACGTCGACCGGCAGCGGGTACGGCGTCTCACCCGCACCGGGCTGGACGACTTCTGCCCGGCCCACGCCGCGGCGTCGTCGTACAGGAGCGGGCGGGTAGGCCTGGTAGACGGTGACGGTGTCGGCGTCGTGGACGGCGCGCACCTGGCGCTTCGGGGTGCTCATCGAGAAGGACGATACGCATCCGGACAGCCGCGAAACACGGCATTTTCCCGTTCCGGATCCACCCAGACAGTGTCCAGGCAACGGCCGGATATCACGGTTGTGATGTCGGAGTTACGGTTATTAATGGCGGCCTGCCGGATGGTTCGGTCCTGGAATGTCTTGTTTCAATCGGCGCACCTCGGATCACTTTCCGATTGACAGGGTGAAATCTCGGCCGGACGCTCTTCGCGGTGAACTACGCGTGCGTGGATCGCCATTGTCTCGGCGGAGCGATTCGAGGGGAAACACCATGATCCGAGGATTCCGTGTGATAAGTCGTGCAGGAACAGTCCTGGCCATCTCGGCCGGCCTGGTCTGCACGGCGGCAACAGGTGCGAGCGCGATGGTGACGCCAGGGGCCCTGCCCGCGGCCCACCTGATCGGCGCGACCGACCCGGTCGACGCCCCAGCAGCCGACGCTCCCGTCGACGCCCCAGCCGCGGACGCACCGGTGGACGCGCCCGTGCCCGACGCTCCCGCCGACACGCCCGTACCGGACGTCCCGGTCGACGCACCGGTTCCGGACGTGCCGGTGGACGCCCCCGTGCCGGACGTGCCGGTCGACGCACCGGTACCCGACGTCCCCGTCGACGCCCCCATGCCTGACGTCCCCGTCGACGCCCCGGTCCCTGACCTGCCCGTCGACGCACCGGTGCCCGACCTCCCGGTCGACGCCCCCGTGCCCGACCTCCCGGTCGACGCGCCTGTCCCGAGCCTCCCGGTCGACGCACCGATCCCTGACCTCCCGGTCGACGACCTCCCCGTTCCGGACCTGCCGGTCGACGACCTGCCGATCCCGGAGCTCCCGGTCCCGCTGCCGACCGGCGGCCTCCTGAGCTCGCTGCTGGATGCGGTCGGCGGCCTGCTCAGCACCCTGCTGGGCGCCCTCGGCGGCGGGCTGCCGGTCCCCCTGCCCGTGCCCCTGCCCGCCGGGTGAGCATGACATCGGCGTCAGCGCCGTGAGAAGCGGCTAGATATACACGTGAGGCCCTTTCCCGGAGTTCCGGGAAAGGGCCTCACGGCTTTCTTGAACAGCCGTCCGGAAAAGTTGAACAATCGTCCAGGAAATTCGGCCCGCTGCGCCACACGAGCTCGCGGGTGTCGTGCGCGGCCGACGGGTGCGATAGGACGGTCACATGCTGAACACCCGCTCCCCCGGCGAGCCCTACCTGGTCGAACGCAATCCCGGCTACTTCGAGTACCAGCTTCCCGTCTCGGTCAAGGCGGTCGTGGGCTGGCGCGGCCGGCTCCCTCTCCTGCGCAACGAGCGCGACGAGTGGGAGCTGCCCGACGGCTACCGGACGGCGATCCGGCTGGCCGTCGAGCGAGGGCTGTTCCGCTGAGGCCGGGCGCACGCCGTCGCGCCCGGCCGCCGTCGCGACGCTCCCGAGGCAACACCCGGGACGCCGATCCGCCCCGCCGTCGGATACCTTGAGCCCGTGCCCGTGCCCGACCTCATGATCGCCCAGCGCCACACGGCTCACCTCGACCGGGTCGCCGAGGCCCTGCGCCTGGTGCACGAGGCCGACCGCTACCCCATGCTCTGGCCCGACGACCCGGTCGCCTGGCTCTGCCCCGCGGGCACGATCGGCGCGTGGGTCGCCCTGGCCGACGGCGTTGTCGTCGGCCACGTGATGCTCGTCGCCGCGGACGGCGTGGAGCACGTCGACGAGCTGGCCGCCGCCGCCCGCATGTCCGTGGCCGGGCTCGCCGGCGTGAGCCGCCTGTTCGTCACACCCAAGGCGCGCGGCGCGCGGGTCGCCACGGCGCTGCTGGAGCGCATCGAGGACTCGCCCGTCCGGCGCGGACGGCGGCTCGTGCTCGACGTCGTGGACGACGGCGGCCCGGCCGTCCGCCTGTACGAGCGCCTGGGGTGGGCGCGCGTGGCCGAGGGGCCGGCGGGCTGGACCGGGCCGGACGACGCCCACCCGCGCGTGGCGAGCTACCTCTGCCCCCGCTGACCCGCTACACCGTGCGGGCACCCAGCCAGGGAGCCAGGTGGTCCTCGCGCCACAGCCACTCGACGCCGGCGGCGGCCTCCTCGGGCGTGCACAGCGCCTCGTGGAACACCTCGCGCAGCCGGTGCCGCTCGTCGAGCAGGCCCGCCGCATCAGGCCCGACGGCGTCGGCGTCCACGGCGTCCGCGACCCCGACCACCACGATCCTGGTGTGTGGTGGGGTACCCGCGCAGACCTCCGACCACGGCCCCAGGTCCCCGACGGCGAGCTGACCGCCCGCGCCGTCCCACAGGCAGGCCAGCCCGGGACGGTCGGCGACGTGGAACACCCCGCGTGCCCGCAGCCCGCCCGCGCCGAGCGACTCGATGCGCGCCAGCAGCCGCTCCGGGTGGAACGGCAGCGGTGAGCGCAGCTCCAGGGTCCAGCTCCGGTCCTCGGGGACGCCGCCCCGGCCGCTGATCGCCACCGCGCCCAGCGGGTGCGCCCGGTGCTCGGCCCGGGCCGGCGAGTGCCGGGCGGCGGCGAGCGCCGCGGCCGTCAGGGAGTGCAGTCCGTCGACCCGGCGGGTTCCGGCGCCGCGCAGCCGGTCCAGCAGGCCGGACGGCGTGGGCGACGGCGTCTCGGTGGGCTCGGCGTGCGATGTGTGGGTCACCACCAGGTCCGCCTGCTCGATCTGGGCCGCGAGCGCCTCGCCCACGGAGCGTTCGTCGCCGATGGTGAGCCCGAGGCCGCGTTCGAGCAGGGTGTCGTCGCCGAGCAGGTCGTGCTGGAGGGTGTCGACGTCGACCACGGTGAACGAGGTGGCGACGCGGGTGTGGTCGAGGTCGCCGCCGCGCACGGTCTCGGCGGCGAGGGCGCGGGCCGCGGGCAGGGGTTCGGCGCTGGTGGGCAGGGCGAGCAGCACGTGGTCCCAGCGGCCGTCGCGGGCGAGGCGGGCGATGGTGGGCACGGCGTCCTCGCGGACGGCGCAGGACAGGCAGGCGTGCTCGAGCGGGACGAGCACGTCCTCGATGACGCCGGTGGCGTCGAGGACGACCCGCCGGAGGTGGTCCTCGTAGATGTCGTGCCGGGTCGCGACGACGCCGGGGGCGTCGGTCAGCAGACCGAAGAGCGCGGAGTCGCGCAGCACGGGGTCGATGGTGGCCAGGACGCTCACCGGGATGATTCCGCGGTGGTCTCCGGTTCGGTACATGCTGCCTCCTCGCCCGGGGACCAGCCCCGGAATAATTGATAACCGTTCTCAGTTCTGGTTCACTGTAGCGCGATATGAGAACGGTTCTCACCAGCGGCGGCCAGCTCGCCGCGACAGGAGGTCATGTGTCAGCCAGATGCCAGGTGCTGGGCACCGTGCCGGGGTTCGGCCACTCGATTTCGCACTCCCACGTGCGGACCAAGCGGCGGTTCGACCCCAACATCCAGAAGAAGCGCTACTGGGTTCCGTCGCTCGGCCGCAACGTCACGCTGCGGGTGAGCGCCAAGGGCATCAAGACCATCGATCGCAAGGGGATCGACGTGGTCGTCGCCCAGATCCTGGCAAGAGGGGAGAAGGTCTGATGGCCAAGAAGTCGAAGATCGCCGCCGACACCCGGCGCCGCGAGCTGGTCGCCCGGTACGCCGAGCGGCGCGCGGAGCTCCGCCGCACGCTGCGCAGGCTCGACCTGCCGGCCGAGGAGCGCCAGGCCGCAGCCGCGGAGCTGTCCCGGCAGCCGCGCGACGCCAGCCCGACCCGGGTGCGCAACCGCGACGCCGTCGACGGACGGCCCCGCGCGTACTCGCGGAAGTTCGGGCTCTCCCGGATCCGCCTGCGCGAGATGGCCCACCGCGGCGAGCTGCCCGGGGTGACCAAGTCGAGCTGGTGAGGTCCGGTCCCCGCGGCGGCCCCGCCGTCCGCCCCCCGCACGTAAGGAGTGACACATGAAGGTTCGCGCATCACTGCGATCCCTGAAGGACAAGCCCGGCGCCAAGGTCGTGCGCCGGCACGGCAAGACGTTCGTGATCAACAAGCTCAACCCGCGCTGGAAGGCGCGCCAGGGCTGAAGAGGAGAGAAACCATGAAGCAGAACCTTCACCCCGCCTACGGCCCCGTCGTCTTCCGGGACGCGAGCGCAGGATTCACGTTCCTGACCCGCTCGACGCTCGCCGGCAGCACCGACTCCGGCCCCGGCCGCCCGACGGCGACCATCGAGTGGTCCGACGGCCAGACCTACCCCGTGGTCGACGTCGAGATCAGCAGCGCCAGCCACCCGTTCTGGACCGGATCGGCCCGCGTGGTCGACACCGCCGGACGCGTCGAGAAGTTCCGGCAGCGCTACGCCAAGCACAACACGAGCACCGACAGCAAGGGTGGTAACTGATGGCCTCGCGCACTGACCTCCGTCCCGTGATCAAGCTCCGCTCGACGGCGGGCACCGGGTTCACCTACGTGACCCGCAAGAACCGGCGCAACGACCCCGACCGGCTCGTGCTGCGGAAGTTCGACCCCGTGGTGCGGCAGCACGTCGACTTCCGCGAGGAGCGCTGATCGATGGCGGTCCCCAAGCGGAAGATGTCCCGGTCGCGGACCCGGTCGCGGCGCGCGCAGTGGACGGCCCAGGTGCCCGACCTGGTCGCGGTGACCGTGGACGGACGCCAGGTGCGCATCCCCGCGCGGCTCGTGCCCGCGGTCCGGCGCGGCCTGGTCGTCCCGGACTGAGAACCGGCTGATCGACGAGAGCCCCGGCGCAGCAGCGCCGGGGCTCTCGTCGTGCGAGCGGGGTCAGCGCGCGAGCGCGTGGGCGTCGATCCGGACGTCGAGGCCGGCCACGAGCTCGTCGGCCCAGTCCTTGGCCGCGTGGCCCGACGGGTCGGCGACCAGCACGTGCCCGATCCGCTCGTTGTTGTCGCCCGGCCGCACCTCGCGGCCGGGCGACGGCGTCTCGTGGCCGAGCACGCGGGCGTCGTCCGCCAGCCGTTCCGCGCCCCGCACCTCGCGCACGACGCCGTCCGCCGGGGCCAGCAGGAACGTGACCGCCGCGCTCGTGGCGACCGCGGGACCCGGCACGGGCTCGCGGCCGAGCGCGAGGTCGACCAGCACCCGCAGGGGGTTGTACCCGGTCACGAGGCGGACCAGCTCGAAGATGTACCCGCCGCCCTGGCGCGGGTTCAGCTCGATCAGCCGGGGTCCGGACGCCGTGAGCCGCACCTCGGTGTGGCTGATGCCGTGCGTGAGCCCGACGGCGGACAGCACCGCGGCGACGTGCCGCTCGATCGCGTCCCGCTCTGCTGCCGCCAGCGGCGCCGGGAACAGGTGGCCGGACTCGACGAACCCGGAACCGCCCTCGACACCGGGCTCGGCCACCGACTTGGCGGTGATGCCCAGCACCCGCGTGACGCCGTCCCGGGTCACCGACTCGACGCTGTACTCGGGCCCGTCCAGGACCCGTTCGAGCAGCGCGAGCCGCTCCAGCGGCTGGTCCCGGGTGTTGCGCTCGGGGCCGGTGACCTCGGCGAAGGCGAGGGCGAGGCCGGCCTCGTCCGTGACCTTGCGCACCCCCGTGCCGGAGTTCATGTCCACAGGCTTGACCACCAGCGGGTAACCGAGGCCCGCGGCCTCCTTGCGCGCCTGGTCCCAGGTGGACGCCACCGCGAACGGAACGTCGGGCACTCCCCCGGCGGCCAGTGCCGCGCGCACCAGGTGCTTGCGCGTCGCGGTGCGCAGCACGTGCGCGGGCGCCCCGGGCAGGCCCAGCCGTTCGGCGACGTGCGCGACGGCGGGCAGGTAGTAGTCGCAGGTCGTCAGCACGCCGTCGACGGGCCGGCCCGCGGCGCGCTCCCGGGCGGCGATCTCACGCGCCGCCGCGAGCAGGGCTGCGTCGTCGTTGGTCTCGGCGACGACCACCTCGGCGGCGAGCGCCAGCACCGGATGCTCCGTTTCGTCGGGCAGCTCGTAGAGGCCGGGGTCGCGCGTGATCAGGACGTACCGGTGGCCGGCGTCGTGCAGCAGGGGCGGGAGCATGAGGCCGGTCGACTGGAGCCAGCTCTCGATCATCAGCAGGTTCGCCACGTCAGCACGCTCCGCGCGTTCGATCGCGAACGAGAGTCGTTCTCAACATGGCGCACAGCCTGCCACGGATCGTGAGGTCGTTCTCGTCGGCCGGGTGGAGCCTGTGGAAAAGCGAGGCCAGGACCGCGGGGCGCCGCACCACAGTCGACGGTCTACAGCACCCCGTCCGGGAGCGAGGGGTGCTCGTCGGCGGGCGGCTTCGGCCGCGGGATGAGCAGCGCGAGCACCGCGCACACGATCGACGCGAGGAGCCCGAGCAGCAGCGCCGTGCGGAACGCGTCGCCGGACGGCACCGGCACCCCGTTCAGCTCCGCACCGCCCGCGGCGAGCACCCCGCCGACGACGGCGGCCGCCGACGTCGTGCCCAGCGACCGCATGAGCGTGTTGAGGCCGTTGGCGGCGCCCGTCTCGTGCGACGGCACCACCCGCATGATCAGGGCGGGCATCGCCGCGAACCCCAGGCCGATACCGACGCCCACCACGAGGTTGACCACGAGCACGTGCCACACGTCGAGGTCGACCACGACGGCGATCACGTACGAGATGGCGATGACGGCCGACCCCACCGCGAGCAGCGGCTTGGGTCCGAAGCGGTGCTCGAGCCGGCCCGCGACGGGCGACATGGCGAGCATCACCAGGCCGGACGGCATGAGGATCAGGCTCGCGTGCATGAGGCTGAGCCCCAGGCCGCCCGCCGCCGTCGGCAGCTCCAGGAGCTGCGGGAACACGACGTTCGAGGCGAACAGCGCGAAGCCCATCGCGATCGAGGCCAGGTTGGTGAACAGCACCGTGCCGCGCGCCGTCACCCGGAGGTCCACGAGGGGCTCGGGGATCCGCAGCTCGTACCAGCCCCACACCAGCAGGACGAGCAGCCCGCCGAGCAGCAGCCCGAGCGTGCGCGGCGAGCCCCAGCCCCAGTCGTTGCCGCGCGAGACCGCGAGCAGCACGCCCGTCAGGCCGATGGCGAGACCGATCACGCCGACGACGTCGAGCCGCCCGCCGGTGCGCAGAGTGCTCACGGGCACGATCCACGCGACCAGCGCCAGCGCGAGCAGGCCGATCCCGGCCGCCACCCAGAACACGACGTGCCAGTCGTAGCGCTCGGTGACGAAGGCGCTGATCGGCAGGCCGAGCGCTCCCCCGACACCGAGCGTCGCGCTGACCAGCGCGATGCCAGAGCCGAGCCGGTCCCGGTGCAGCACGTCGCGCAGGATCGAGATGCCGAGCGGGACCACGCCCATGCCCATCCCCTGCAGGCCGCGCCCCACGATCAGGAGCACCACCGACGGCGACAGGGCAGCGACCACGGAGCCCAGGGCCAGCAGGCCGAGCAGCGCGAGCGCGACGGTCTTCTTGCCGTACATGTCGCCGAGCCGCCCGGAGATGGGCGTGCAGATCGCCGCCACCAGCAGCGTCACCGTGATCACCCAGGCGGACACGTCACGCGATACGCCCAGCAGGGTCGGCAGCTCCGCCTGGATCGGCAGCAGGATCGTCTGCATGAACGACGCCCCCATGCCGGCGAACGCGAGGACGGCGATCACCAGGCCCGGGCGCGGCATCCGCGTGAGCCGAGAACGGTCCTGGCCACCAGGGGGAAAGCGGAATCTCATGCGCGGCAGACAACCCTTCGACGAGCGGGCGGGCCTCGGCACGCTCGGCGTGCTCGCAGCACGAGCACCGCCCGGGCACGAGGGGGATACCTGCACCTTACATAGTTGCCCGCGCCAACCGAGATCCGCCCACGGTGGCCAGGTACAGGACAGAAGTCGGCCGCTTCTCCGCCTAGCGTCGGGAACACCGAGACAAGCCCCCGAGAGGACCCGTCATGCCCGAGCAGACCACCACCGCCGCCCCCGCCGGATACACGTCCGTGGCTCCCTGGGTCGTCACCGACGACACCGGCGCATTTCTACACTTCGTGGCCCAGGCGTTCGACGGCGAGGAGCTCGCGCGCGTCGTGACCGAGGACGGCCAGGTCGGCCACGGCGAGATCCGCGTCGGCGACACCGTCGTGCTGGCCTTCGACCGCCGCCCCGAGTGGCCGGTCATGCCGAGCCTGCTGCGGGTGTTCGTGCCGGACGCCGACGCCGCGTTCGGCCGGGCGGTGGCGGCGGGCGCTGTCGTCGTCACCGAGCTGGGCGACAGCGCCTTCGGCCAGCGCGGTGGCCGGGTTCGGGACCCCTTCGGCAACATCTGGTGGGTGGTCAGCCACGTCGAGGACGTCCCCGAGGACGTGATGTGGCAGCGGCTGCAGGACCCGGTCTACGCCGAGGGCATGCGCGTGGCCCAGGCGACGCTCGACGCCGAGCTGAGCGGACGCGACCAGGGCCGCAGCAGCGCGCCCGTCGCGCCGTCCGGCCAGAGCTGACCCGGTGCACTTCGAGGCCTAAGTTTCTTCGCTTTGACCGGGGGTCAAAGCGAAGAAACTTAGGCCTCGAAGGTGAAGGGTGGACGACGGCGGGGAGCAACCCCCTCGGGCCGACGGCGGGGTCAGGACGCCGCGAGCTCGACCGCCAGCTCCTCGACCAGGTCGTAACCCTCCTGCATGCCACCCTCCATGCCCGAGCCGACGATCATGTCCCGGACCTCCTTGCTGGGGACGACCGTGCGGACGGTGAGCGTGGTGCGCCCGTCGTGCTCGGTGAGCGTGTAGTGGTTCAGGGTGGGCTCGGAGTCGCCGTCGGGCATGCCCTCGAACACCTCGGTGTGGGTCATCCGCTCCGGCGCCGCGATCTCGCGGTACTCGCCGTGGAACCCCACCTCGGAGCCGTCGTTCGCGGTCATCACGTACCGCCACGATCCGCCGACCCGCAGGTCGACGGTCGCCTCGGTCACGGTGCCGCGCTGCCCGGCCCACCAGCGCCGGATCAGCTCCGGCTCGGTGAGCACCCGCCACACCTGGTGGCGCGGCGCGTTGAACTCGCGGGTCACCAGGATCTCGGTGTCGGTCGGGAGCGTCAGGACGGCGCTGCCCTTGGTCGTGGTGGTCATGTCAGTCTCCTTGTCCGGTTCCTGCATCGGTCGGTGGCCGCGTCCCGAGCTCGTCGAGCACGTCGTCCATGAGGTCGAACCGCTCGTTCCAGAGCCGCTCGTACTGCGCGACCCAGTCGTGGACGGCGCGCAGCGGCGCGCCGTTGACCCGGTAGAGGCGGCGGCGCCCGTCGTCGCGCACATCCACCAGCCCCACCTCCCGCAGCACCCGCAGGTGCTTGGACACCTGCGGCTGGGCGAGCCCGAGCAGCTCGACCAGGTCGCCCACCGCGAGCTCGCCGCCGGCCAGGGCGTCGAGGATCTCGCGGCGGCGCGGCTCGGCCACCGCGTTGAACGCGTCGGTAGTGGTCGCTGCTCGTGCCATGCCTCAAACATATACCCATATGGGAATGCGTCAAGAGCGCTCCCGAAGATCACCCCGAACCGGATCGGCTCCTCCTTACCGATGACTCGCCGTGGGAAGCACACACAGCCGGAGGGGTAACGGAGCGGTAGCAGTGCTACCGCTCCGTTACCCCTCCGTCCGCATCATGCTTTCCCCGGAGACCGACGACGGCCCCGGGGGCACCTCAGCCCGGCGCCGGCGCCGTCGACGCCCGGACCATGAGCCGCTGCTCCGCCGTCCGACGGCGGGCGCGCGCGGCCCGCGGCAGCAGGGCGAGCTCCAACGCCTGCCGGCCCATGTCCTTCATCGGCAGGCGCACCGTCGTCAGGGCCGGCGACAGGTGGCCCGCCACGGTGACGTCGTCGAACCCGGTGACCGACACGTCGTCCGGGACCCAGACGCCCCGCTCCCCCAGCACCGACAGCACGCCCACGGCCATGTCGTCGTTGAGCGCGAGGATCGCGGTGGCGTCGGGGTGGGCGTCGAGGATGCGGCGGGCGGCGTCCTTGCCGCCGTCGAGCGTGAACGCGGCCTCGACCACGGGCAGGTCCGCGAGCCGCAGGCCGTGGTCGCCGAGCGCCTGCTCGACGCCGGCCAGCCGGTCGGCCATCGTGGCCAGCCGCCGCGACCCGGCAGCGACGGCGATGCGCCGGTGGCCGAGCGAGAGCAGGTGCTCGGCGATGGCCCGGCCGCCCGCGACGTTGGCCGGGACCACGGCGTCGACGCCGAGCTGCGGGTGCCGGCCGATCACGGCGACCCGCCCGCCGGTCGCCTCGAAGGCATGCACCTGCGCCTTCATCTGGGCCTGCACGTCACGGTCGAGGTGCCCGGACCCGGCCACGACGATGATCCCGACGCCGGCCCCCGCCAGCGCACGCAGCTGCGCGACCTCGGCGTGGGGGTCCCGGCCCGTGTGGCAGATCTGCACCATGCGCCCGTGCGCACCCGCCACCTCCAGCACCCCGCTGGCGATCTCGGCGAAGTACGGGTCGCCGATCTCGTGCACCACCAGCCCGACCGCGGGGCTGGCGCCGCTCGCGAGCGATCGGGCGTGCACGTTGGCGACGTACCCGAGCTCGGTGGCGACGGCGCGGACGCGTTCCGCGAGCGCCTCGGAGACCCCGGCGGCCCCGGACAGGGCGCGGGAGGCGGTCGCGATGGACACGCCGGCGTGCTCTGCGACGTCGACCAGGCGGAGCCCGGCGGTGTGCTTGCGCATCGAATCTCCTCGCCACGGTAAAGCGCCAGGTAATGAATGGTGCCAGAACCCTTGTCACACGGCGCCCCAGTTCCTAGAGTGCCGTAAGCGGTTACGGAAGCGCTTGCCCACGATGATGTGGACCCACAAGGGAGTGGACCATGAGAGCAACCCGACGCCTGACGGTAGCGGCAATCGCCGCGGCCTCGGCACTTTCCCTGTCCGCCTGTCTGGCGAGCCCGGAGCAGGGCGGCGGTGAGGGAGGCGGTCCGGACGACCCGATCGTCATCGGCGTCTCGCTCCCGCTGACGGGCGACTTCGCCGAGCCGGGCAAGGGAGTGCAACGGGGATATGAAGCCTGGGCCAAGCACGTCAACGAGAACGGTGGGCTGCTGGGCCGCCAGGTGGAGCTGGTCATCGTCGACGACCAGTCGAACGCGGACCGCGTGGCCTCGGACTACGAGCGGCTGATCAACCAGGACGGCGTGGACCTGGTCTTCGGGCCGTTCTCGACGCGGCTCGTGGTGCCGGCGGCGCAGGTGGCCCAGGACTACGGGTTCCTGTTCGTGGAGCCGGCGGGCGCCGCGGCGGAGGTGTTCGAGCAGGGCTTCGACAACCTGTTCTACGCGGCGCCGGCCATCGCCGACGACCACTACGACCACCTGGCCGAGTACGTCCTGGCGCTGCCGGAGGACGAGCGGCCGAAGACGGTCGCGGTGGCGTCGATGGACGACCCGTTCGCGCAGGGCACCGCGTACGGCCTGCGGGACAAGCTCGCCGACGCTGGGATCGAGGTGGTGGTCGACGAGGTCTACCCGCCCAACACCACGGACTTCAGCGGCATCGCGGCGAAGATCGCGGACTCGGCGGCGGACCTGCTGATCGTGGGCTCGCAGTACCAGGACGGCGTGAACCTCGTGGTGGCGCTGCAGCAGCAGGACTACCAGCCGCAGATGGCGGCGATCTCCGGGGCGCCGACCAACGCCGAGTTCCCGGAGGCGATCGGCGACAAGACCGAGGGCATCCTGGCCCCCACCGGGTACACGCCGACGGCGCCGTACCCGTCCAACCAGGAGTTCGTCGAGGCCTACACGGCCGAGCACGACGCCCCGCCGGCCGAGGACGAGGCGAACGCCTGGACCACGGGCCAGGTCGTGGCGGCCGCGGTCGAGGCGGTGGGCTGCGCCGACCCGAGCCCGGAGTGCCAGGAGCAGCTTGTCGGGTGGCTCAAGGAGAACGAGGTCGAGACCGTCGTCGGCACGCTGAGCTGGGACGCGCAGGGGCGGCCGCAGAGCGCGCACCTGATCCAGCAGTACGTGGACGGCGAGATCAAGATCGTGCTGCCGGACGACGTCAAGGAAGCCGACCTCGTGCACCCGAAGCCCGCGTGGTGACCCGATGACCGGTGCCCTGTTCGCGCAGTGCCTGGTGCTCGGCATCCTGCTGGGCGGGCTGTACGCCCTCCTCGCGGCCGGGCTGACCCTGTACTTCGGCGTGATGCGCGTGGTGATGATCGCCCACTCGGCGTTCCTGATCCTGGCCGCGTACCTCGCCTGGTACTTCCACGAGCGCACGGGGATCGACCCGCTGCTGTCGCTGGTCGTCACGGTGCCGCTGTTCTTCGTGGTCGGCTACGGGATGCAGCGGTTCCTCGTGTCCCGGCTGCGGCCCATCAGCCTGACGACGATGTCGGTGCTGCTCACCTTCGCCGTCGCGCTCACGATCGAGGGGCTGCTCGGGTTCGTGTGGACCGGGACGCAGCGCCGCGTCCAGCTCGGCTACTCCGGCATGAGCATCGAGGTGGCGGGCGTCAGCATCGCGGTGGTCAAGCTCATCGCGTTCGGTCTGGCGGCCGTCTCGCTCGGCGCGCTGTACCTGATCCTGCGGCGCACGTCGTTCGGCCGGGCGCTGCGGGCCACCACCCAGCACCCGGAGGCAGCACGCCTGGTCGGCATCGACACCGACCGCGTGGCCGGGCTCGGCTTCGGGCTGGGGCTGGCCACGGCCGCCGTCGGCGGGACCGCCCTGGCGCTGGACTACACGATCTACCCGTCGCTGCACTGGCACTGGATCGGGCCGCTGATGGCGATCATCGTCGTGGGCGGGCTGGGCAGCATCCCCGGGGCCGCCATCGCGGCCCTGCTGCTGGGCGTGGCGGCGAGCCTGCTGCAGGTGCCGCTCGGCACCACGTGGGCGCAGACCGTGTTCTACCTGGCCCTGTTCGTGACCCTCATGATCCGCCCGCAGGGATTCTTCGGAGGTCGCCTTGCCCAACGCTTCTAGCGCCACCAGACCCTCCGGGCCGACCCCGGCCCGCGTGCTCCGGATCGGCGGCCTGCTCGCCCTCGCGGCCGTGGTGCTGCTCTTCCCGTCGCTGGCCCCCGACCCGTTCATCCTGTCCGTCGGCGTCGTGATCCTCAGCTACGCGGTGCTGGCCACCTCGTGGAACCTGGTCGGCGGGTTCACCGGCTACATCTCGCTGGGGCACGCCGCCTACTCGGGCCTCGGCGGGTACGCCACGGCGCTGCTCATCCTGCGGTCCGGGCTGAACCCGTGGCTCGCGCTCCTGGTCGGCGCCCTGATCGTGGCGCTGATCGCGATCCCGGTCGGCATCGCGTCGCTTCGCGTGCGCGGCGCCTCGTTCGTGATCGTGTCCATCGCGCTGGTGCTCATCCTGCAGCTCACGTTCCAGAGCTGGCACACGTTCACCGGCGGCTCGGGCGGGCTGCGCGTGCCGCGCCCGTTCGGCCCCGACGTGCTGCGGCCCGAGCAGCACGAACGGTTCTTCTACCTGCACGCCGTGCTCCTGGCGCTGGCACTGCTGACCTGGTGGCTCATCGAGCGCTCCCGGCTGGGCGCCGGGCTCAAGGCGATCCGCGAGGACGAGGACAAGGCCCAGGCCCTCGGCGTGCCCACGTTCGCGTACAAGCTGATCGCCCTGGTGACGAGCGCGTTCTTCACCGCCCTGGGCGGCGGCCTGTACGCCCTGTGGTTCGGCTACCTCGACCCGATCTTCCAGTTCTCGATCCTGGTCGGCACCTACATGGTGCTGATGTCGCTGCTCGGCGGCGTGCGCAGCCTGTTCGGCCCGCTGCTCGGCGCCGTCGTCGTCGGGTACGCGGTCGAGGTGTTCAAGTCGCAGTACGGCGACACGCAGTTCCACCTGGTCGCCACGGGCATCCTGCTCGGCCTGGTGGTCCTGTTCATGCCCGACGGCGTCATCCCCGCGATCACCTCGTTCCTGAACCGGCGGCGCCGCGCGGCGTCGATCCGCGAGGTGACCGCCGAGGAGCTGGCCCGGCAGCGCGAGGAGGCGGCACGATGAGCACCACCGGCTCGGTGACGACCGAGGGGCTGACCAAGTCGTTCGGCGGCGTCCGCGCCGTCGACGGCGCCTCCGTGGCGTTCCACGACGGCGAGATCAACGCCCTGATCGGGCCCAACGGCTCGGGCAAGACGACGTTCTTCAACTGCGTGACCGGCATGATCCGGCCCGACGCCGGGACCGTCGCCTACGCCGGCCGGGACGTCACGGGGCTCGCCCCGCACCGGATCGCCCGCTCCGGGATCGGCCGCAGCTTCCAGCTCTGCCGGGTCTTCCCGCGGCTGACCGTGCTGGAGAACGTGCTGGTCGCGGTGCAGCCGCACGGCCTGCTCCAGCGGCTGCGCGGCATGCGCAACCCGGACGACGTCGCCCGGGCCCGCGAGCTGCTGGCCCGCGTCGGCATCGACCACCTGGAGCACGCCGAGGCGCGCGACATCTCCTACGGGCAGCAGAAGCTGCTCGAGCTCGCGGGGGTGCTCATGGGTGACCCGCACACGATCATGCTCGACGAGCCGGCCGGCGGCGTGAACCCGGCGCTCGTGGACCGCATCGCCGACCTGGTGCGCGAGCTCAACGCCGAGGGCCGCACCTTCATCATCGTGGAGCACAACATGGAGCTGGTCATGGGCCTGAGCGACCACGTGGTGGTGTTCGACCGGGGCCGGCCGATCGCGCAGGGCACCCCCGCCGTCGTGCAGGACGACCCGCAGGTCCTGGAGGCATACCTTGGCGTCTGAACAGGAACCCTTGCTGCGCCTGACCGACGTCCAGGCCGGCTACGGCCGCGCCGCCCTCGTGCTGCGCGGGCTGTCCGTCACGGTCGCGCCCGGGAGCGTGGTCTGCCTGGTGGGGCCGAACGGCGCCGGCAAGTCCACGGTGCTCAAGGTGGCCAGCGGCATGCTCAAGCCGCGCGCCGGGCAGGTCGTGGTCGACGGCGTGGACGTCACCGGCCGCACGCCGCAGCAGCTCCTGGCCGCCGGGCTGTCGCACGTGCCGCAGGGGCACAGCGTGTTCCCCGAGATGACGGTGGCCGAGAACGTGCTGCTCGGCGCGTACACGGTGCGCGACCGCACGGAGATCGAGGCCCGCACGGACTTCGTGACCGGGCTGTTCCCGCTGGTCGGCGAGCGGTGGTCCGCCCTGGCGGGCGCGCTGTCGGGCGGGCAGCAGAAGCAGGTCGAGTTCGCCCGCTCGCTCATGGTGCGGCCCAAGGTGGTGCTGCTGGACGAGCCGTCCATGGGGCTCGACCCCAAGGCGACGGCGGTCGTGTTCGAGCAGGTGCAGCGCATGCGCGACGCCGGGACGGCGGTGCTGCTCGTGGAGCAGAACGCGCGGCGGGCGCTGGAGTCGGCCGACGTCGGCTGCGTGCTCGACCTCGGCCGCGTGCACATCACCGGCCCGGCCCCCGACCTCCTCGCGGACCCGCGGCTGGCCCAGCTCTACCTGGGCGGCCGCCCGAAGGAGGTCTCGTAGGACCTCTCGCCGGTCCAGCGGGGGCCTCACACGTGCACTGACTGCTGACCGTTCAAAGGAGAACCGTCATGTCGCTCAGAACCATGCTCGGAAAGTCGTTCGGCGGTGCGGGACAGGTCGTGCTCGGCCTGGCGATCCTGGCCGCCCTGCTCGCCGGCCTGCACCTCGCTCCGGCGACGTCGGGCGCACCCGCCCAGGCCGGCCCGCCGTCGTCCGCGGGCCGCGCCGACCCCTACCAGGACAAGGTGGCCGACTACGGCGTCTGCCGGGGCACGGACCCGGCCTGCTACAACGACTGGGACCTGCCGCGCACCACGGACGGGCGGGTGCGGGTGCTGGTCTTCACGGCGACCGGCGTCTCGCGGCACGCCCACCTGGGGCCGCTGCTGCCCGCCGGGATGAACCCGCCGCTGACCTCGGCGCACGTGGCGCAGAACGCCGTCGTCCGCTGGGGGCAGGAGTACGGGTTCGAGGTGGACTGGACCGAGGACGTGCGCCAGCTCGACTCCCCCGCCAGGCTCGCGCCGTACGACGCCGTGGTCTTCCTCAGCAACTCGCGCACCATGCTCGACGACGCCGCGCAGACCACGCTGCTGCAGTACGTGCGCTCGGGCGGCGGCTTCGTGGCGGTGCACAACACGCTCGGCGCGATGTACCACTGGCCGTGGTTCCAGGGGCTGCTCGGCGGCGCCAACTTCTACGACCACGGGCCGCACCGCGACGGGCAGGTGCTCACGGTGAACCGCCGCGACGTCTCGACGAGGGACCTGCCGCGCCGGTGGGACTTCCGCGACGAGTGGTACAACCTCGAACCGTTCCCCACGGGCGTGCGGTTCCTCGCCGAGGTGGACACCGGCACGATCGGCTCCGGCACCGGGTTCAACGGCCATCCCGGGCACGAGGGCGAGCACCCGGTGTCCTGGTGCCAGTACTACGACGGCGGCCGCGCCTGGGTCACGTCGCTCGGCCACGACCCGGCCGCGTGGACCGCGGACTCGTCGCTGCCCGGGGCCGACTCGTTCAAGACCCACGTGGTGGGCGGCATCCTCAGCGCGGCCGGCGAGCGACCGTTCTGCCGTTAGGGGTCTCGACAAGCTCGACCTGCGATCCAGCACTCCGCAATGACGACGACGACATTCAGGAGGCACCATGCGCACCAGACAGAGATGGCGGTCGGCGGTGGCGGCGGTGGCGATCACCGCCACCGCGCTGACCGGGCTGACGACGGCGGCCCTGGCCGCGGCCGCCCCGGTGGGCGACCCGATCGAGGACCCGGCGCCGGAGGAGATCCAGTCCACGATCGGCCTGGTCCTCGAGGAGTACGCGCAGTTCCCGAAGACGGAGCCGATCCCGGCGCCCGTCGACCGGCGGCTGATGCGGCACGCGCGCATCAACGGGATCGGTGAGCTGCCGGACGGTTCGGGCCGCACGTACGTGCCGGACCTCAACGGTCCGCTGTACCTCGTGGAGGACGGCGAGCCGCGGGTGTACCTGGACGTGGCCGCGCGGTTCGCACCCGAGTTCTTCTCCGGGCGGGGCATGGGCAGCGGGTTCGGGTTCGCGGCGTTCCACCCGGACTTCGAGCACAACGGCACGTTCTACACGGTGCACAGCGAGCGCCCCGGCAACGCCGGGCCGCCGTCTGACCCCACGACCTACCCGGCCCAGACGCCCACGTTCCTGCACGCGGTGGTGACCGAGTGGGTGGCCGACGACCCGGCTGCCGACGTGTTCTCGGGGACGAGCCGGGAGGTGATGCGCCTGGGCTTCGCGGGGCAGGTGCACGCGATCCAGCAGATCGACTTCAACCCGACGGCGAAGCCCGGCGACGAGGACTACGGCCTCCTGTACCTCGCGGTGGGCGACGGCGGGATCGGCGTCGGCACGGGCGTGCCGCAGGAGCGGGACACCCCCGCGGGCAAGATCCTGCGGATCGACCCGGCGGGCACGAACGGGCCGGGCGGCACGTACGGCATCCCGGCGTCGAACCCGTTCGTGGACACCCCGGGCACGCTGGGCGAGATCTACGCGATCGGCATGCGGGACCCGCACCGGTTCAGCTGGGACACGAAGACGGGCCGCATGTTCCTGGGCCACATCGGCGAGCACGCGATCGAGGCCGTCTACGACGTGCGCGCCGGGGACAACTTCGGCTGGGGCGACCGGGAGGGGAAGTACGTCTTCGACGCGTCCGACCGGTGCAACCTGTACCCGCTGCCGGAGGACGACGACGAGCTCGGCTTCACGTATCCCGTGGTGGCGTACGACCACGACCCGCCGCCCGGCTGGTCGTGCACGGCGGACAGCGGGTACGCGATCAGCGGCGGGTTCGTCTACCGCGGGCGCGACCTGCCGGCGCTGAACGGCAAGTACCTGTTCACGGACCTGGTCGAGGGGCGCGTGTTCTACGCCAAGGAGTCGCAGATGCGGCGCGGCAAGGCCGAGGCGCAGATGTACGAGCTCGCGCTGTACGACACCGACGGCACCCGCAAGCGGATGCCCGACTTCACGGGTGACGAGCGGGCCGACCTGCGCATGGGCCGCGACGCGGCGGGCGACCTGTACCTGGTGGCCAAGGCGAACGGCAAGATCTGGAAGATCGTGGACACGGTGCACGCGCCGGTGCCGCAGGACGTGCCGCGCTCGCTGGAGAGGAACTCGGTGAGCTTCTACGACTTCGAGCACCCGTTCCAGCAGGACGGCGCCGTGGAGATCGACCGCGGCCTGTCCCGCACCTACCTCAACCTGGTCAACGGCGGGGAGGACATGCGGGTGGCCGACGGCGCCTACCCGGGCAGCAACAACTCGATCCAGCTCGGCCAGGTCGACCCGCTGACGGCGGGCAACGACGACTGGAAGGCAGGCGTCTACAACGCCAACGGGGTGCCCACCCTGTCGGCGTTCAACGGGGTGGACGGCGTGACGGTGATGGGCTGGGTCAAGATGACCGGCCAGAACCCGAGCCCGAACACCACCACCGCGAACCCGGACGACTACTACAACGCCGTGGGTCTGGCGGGCCTGCTCAGCGGGGACTCCGACGGGCACGGCGTGCGCGCCCTGCTGGAGATCATCCAGGTGGACGGCGAGCTGCGGCTGGTCGCGCTGGGCCGGCGCATCGACGGCGGCGCGTCGCAGACCTTCGCCGCGCACGAGGACTGGCGCACCCTGCTGCCGCAGGACGAGTGGGTGCACCTGGCGGCGACGTTCGACTACACCACCGGAAAGATGGCCCTCTATCGCGACGGCGAACGGGTGCCGGGCTTCTACGTGGCGGACGGCGACCCGTGGCAGGTGGACGGCACCGGCACGTCGGCCACGACGCCGCGGGGCATCAAGATCGGCGGCAGCTTCCCGCAGGACACGCAGGAGCGGAACCCCTGCAACTGCCGCATGGACACGATCCAGCTCCTGGACCGCGCGATCACGCCGCGGGAGGTGGCGGCCCAGTACCGCCTCATGACCCGCTGATCCCCGTCGGTCGAGCCTGTCGAGACCTCACAGGCAGGTCTCGACAGGCTCGACCAACGGTGGCTCCGCTCGCATAGCATGGCTTCCATGGCTGCCGAGAAAGCGCTTACCGCCCCGATCCGCATCGACAGCACCAAGCCCGCACGGTCGATCCTGCGGCTGCTCGCCCGGCGTCCCGGACGGATGGCGGTCGCCATCGCCGCATTCACCGTCAAAGAGATCCCGATGTGGTTCCTGCCCGTCGTCACCGCCGCCGTCATCGACATCGTGGCCACCGGCGGCGAGGTGCGCGACGTCCTGATCTGGTTCGCCGTAGCCGTCGCCCTGCTGCTGCAGAACTTCCCCAACCACCTCGTCTACACGCGCAACTTCATGACCGTCGTGCGCGACACCGGCGCCGGGCTGCGCAACGCGCTGGCCGCGCGCCTGCAGAGCCTGTCGATCGGCTACCACTCGCGCGCCAGCTCCTCGGTGGTGCAGTCCAAGGTGGTGCGCGACGTGGAGAACATCGAGGTGATGCTCCAGCAGGTCACCCACCCGCTGCTGTCCTCGCTCATGGTGCTGGGCGGCGCGATCACCATGACCGCCCTGCGGGTGCCCGAGTTCCTGCCCGTCTACCTGCTGGCCGTGCCGCTCGCGCTCGGGCTGCGCTGGGTCACGGCCCGGCGCTCGCGGGACCGCAACGAGAACTTCCGCCGCGAGGTCGAGGGCTTCGCGTCGCGCGTGGGCGAGATGGCCTCGCTCATCCCGATCACCCGCGCCCACGGCCTGGAGCAGACAGCGGTCACCCGCCTGGCCGCCGGGGCCGACGGCGTCCGCCGTGCCGGCCTGCACCTGGACATGCTCAACGGGCGCGTCGCGTCGCTGTCCTGGGTGACCATGCAGATCCTGGGCGTCACGTGCCTCGCGCTCGCCGCCGTCTTCTCCCTGACGGGGTTCCTGCCGGTCACCGCCGGCGAGGTGGTGCTGCTGTCCAGCTACTTCACGCTGCTCACCCAGGGGCTCACGCAGCTCCTGATGCTCATCCCGGTCACGGCCCGCGGCATGGAGTCGGTGCGCTCCATCGCCGAGGTGCTGGAGGAGCCCGACCTGGAGGAGAACGAGGGCCGGGCCGCCGTCGACGCCGTGGGCGGCGAGCTCACGCTGGACCACGTGCACCACCGCTACGCCGGCGCCGACGGCGACGCCCTGGACGACGTGAACCTCACGATCCCCGCGGGCCAGACGGTCGCGTTCGTGGGCTCGTCCGGGTCGGGCAAGTCCACGCTGCTCAACCTGGTGCTCGGGTTCGTCCGGCCGACGTCGGGCCGCGTGCTCGTGGACGGCGTCGACGCGCAGGAGCTCGACCTGCGCACGGTGCGCCGGCACGTGTCGGTGGTGCCGCAGGAGTCGGTGCTCTTCGAGGGCACGATCCGCGACAACGTCACCTACGGCCTCCCGGACGCGTCCGACGACGTGGTCCGCGCGGCGCTGCGGGACGCCAACGCGCTGGAGTTCGTCGAGGCGCAGCCGCAGGGCTGGGACACCGTGGTCGGCGAGCGCGGGGCGCGGCTGTCCGGCGGGCAGCGGCAGCGCATCGCGATCGCGCGGGCCCTGGTGCGCGACCCGCGCATCCTGCTGCTCGACGAGGCCACGAGCGCGCTCGACACCGAGTCGGAGACCCTGGTCAAGGAGGCCCTCGGCCGCCTGATGCGCGGCCGGACGACGCTGGTGGTCGCGCACCGCCTCTCCACGATCCGGCAGGCCGACCGCATCGTCGTCCTGGAGCACGGCCGGATCGTGGAACAGGGCACGCACGACCACCTGGTGACCCACGGCGGCCGCTACGCGCTGCTCCACGAGACCCAGGCGGGCTGAAGAAGACCGCCGATCAGGCCGCCGCGTCCCCCAGCGCACCCGGGCCGCGCACCAGGGCGACCTCGTCGGGCTGCAGCTCGCGGCCGTCCTCCGTGAGGAACGCCAGGCGCACCGGCTCCGCCGTCGTCTCCTCGACGTAGACCACCGACGGCCCGAACCCTGAGGGCCGGTACTCGTCGCCCCACTCCACGAACGCCGCCAGCACGGTCTTGAGCTGGCCGCCGGCCTCGGTGAGCACGTACTCGTCGCGCTGCCGCTGACCCGCGTCGCGGTACGGCCGGCGCTCCAGCACGCCGCCCTCGACCAGCGTCTCCAGCCGCGCGGTGAGCACGTCGGGGGCGATGCCCAGGCGCGCCCGGAAGTCGGCGAACCGCGTGACGCCGAAGAAGGCCTCGCGGACCACCAGGAGCGTCCACTTCTCCCCCAGGATCTCCAGGCTCCGGGCCACGGAGCAGCGGGCGTTGCGTTCGCGGGGCGTTGTGCTCATGCCCACATCCTACCTAGGTTGTGGATTCCAATCCAGGTGCTAAGTTGTGAATCCCAACTCAGATGGGAGATCCCCCGATGACATTCACCTGGGCGGCACGCGGCAGCCGCTGGGCGGCGGCCGCCGCCGTGGCCCTCGCCCTGTGGGCGTCCGCCGCGCCGACGCTCGTCTACCCGGTCTACGCCGCGCAGTGGCACCTGACGACGGCGGTCACCACCACGGTGTTCGCCGCCTACCCCGTCGCCCTGATCGCGACCCTCCTGCTGCTCGGCGGGCTCGCCGAGACCGTGGGCAACCGCGGCGCGATCCTCGCCGGCCTCGGCTTCCTGGGGCTCGGCGGCCTCACGTTCCTGCTCGCACCGAACCTCGCGCTGCTGCTCGTGGGCCGCGCGCTGATGGGCGTCGGGGTGGGGCTCAGCCTCGGCCCGGCCACCAGCGTCATCGCGGCGGCCGGGTCGGCCGACGACCGGGACCGCACCGGCGCCGTCACCGCCGGGGCGTCCGCGGTGGGGCTGATCACCGCGCTGCTCGTGGGCGGCGCGACCGTCCAGTTCAGCACCAACCCGCTGCACGCGGGCTACGGGGTGCTGCTCGCCGGCGTCGTCGTGGCCGTGGTCGCGGCCTGGTTCCTCCGACGCCGCCCGCGTACCGCGGTGCGCCGCTGGCGCCCGCGCCCCCTCGCGGCACCGCGGCACCGCAGGCCGTTCCTGGCGGGCGCGCTCGGCGTCTCGGCGGCCTACGCGCTCGGCGCGATCTTCCTCGGCATCGGGGCCCAGTTCGCCCGCGACACCGTGCGGTCCGACGACGCGTTCGTCAACGGGGTGGTGCTGGCCCTGTCCGCGGCGGCCATCGGGGCGACCGCCCTGGTCGCCGGCCGGCTGCGGGAGTCGACCGCCCTGCGCCTCGGCGCCGTCGCGGCGCTCATCGCCCAGGGCCTGATGCTCGTCGCGGGCAGCACCCACTCGATGCCGCTGCTCGTCGCGTACTCGCTGGTGGGCGGCGCCGGCTACAGCCTGCTGTTCTCGGGCGGCGTCACGCTGGTCACCCGCAGCGCGAGCCCCGAGCACCGGGCCGCGACCACGTCGTCGGCCTACCTCGTCGCCTACCTCGTCCAGGCCGCCGTCGCCCTCGCGGTGGGCCGCCTGGCCACCGGGCACGGGCTGCAGGTCGCGCTCGTCGTCGGCAGCGCCGTCGTCGCCGCGCTGGCCGTGGCCGCCGTGGTCGTCGTCCGCGCCCGGACCACCACGCCTGCCCCCACCCGAACCGCACCCCTCGACACCGCACCGCACACCCTCATGAAAGCGAGCTCACGATGACCTCCCTGAACAACGCCGTGGTCCTGGTCACCGGCGCGAACGGCGGCCTCGGCCGCGCGTTCGTCGCCGAGGCCCTCCTGCGAGGGGCCGCCAAGGTCTACGCCAGCGCCCGCACGCCGCGCGAGTGGACCGACCCCCGCGTGGTGCCGTTGGCCCTCGACATCAACGACCCCGCCTCCGTCGCCGCCGCGGCCGAGGCGGCCGCCGACACGACCGTCCTGGTCAACAACGCCGGGATCTCCGACGGCGGGCGGCCCACGCTGACCACGCCGCTCGACGACGTCCGCGCCGTGTTCGAGACCAACGTGTTCGCCCAGCTCGGCGTCACGCAGGCGTTCGCGCCCGTGCTGGCCCGCAACGGCGGCGGCGCGATCATCAACATGCACTCCGCGCTGAGCTGGTTCGCCATGGGCACGTACTCGGCGACCAAGGCCGCGTTCTGGTCGTTCAGCAACGCGCTGCGCGTGGAGCTGCTGGGCCAGGGCACGCACCTGCTCGGCGCCCACCTCGGCTACACCGACACGCCCATGACCGAGCGGCTCGACGTCCCGAAGGAGGACCCGCGCGACATCGTCGCCGCGATCCTCGACGGGCTGGAGGCCGGCGAGCCCGAGGTGCTCGCGGACGACACCAGCCGCCGCGTCAAGGCCGCCCTCTCGGGCCCGCTGACCGACCTCTACCCGCAGCTCCAGACCGCCTGACCCCACGTGTCAGACGTACAGGTCACCCGGGTGACCTGTACGTCTGACCCGGGAAGGTGACCGTCGCGACCAGACCGCCGTCCGGCCGCGGCGTCAGGAGCAGCTCCGCGCCGTGCGCACGGGCGATCGACGCGACGATCGACAGCCCCAGCCCGCTCCCGGCGGCACGGTCCGGACGCCGCGTCCGGGCGTCGGCCCGCACGAACGGCTCGGCCAGGGTGCCGACCACCGCGGGGTCGAGCGGCGCCCCGGTGTTCTCCACGACCAGGATCGGACGACGGCGCTCGTCCAGCCCGGTGCGCACCCACACCCGGCCGCCCGCGGCGAGGTTGTGCCGCGCGGCGTTGCCCAGCAGGTTGCCCGCGAGCTGCCCGAGCAACACCGCGTCGCCCCGGACCTCCGCCTCCTCCAGCGCGACCGCGAGCTCCGGCGCGCCGGGCCCCTCCAGGTCGGACGACGCCGCGGCCGCCTCGCGCACCACGCCGGCCAGGTCGACGGGCTCGGACCGCAGGCCCTCGTGGTCGAGCCGCGCGAGCTGGAGCAGGGACTCGACCATCACGATCGACCGGTCGTTGGTCTCCTGCAGCCGGCTCAGCAGGCGGTCGACGTCACGCCCCTCCGGGTCGGCCCGCGCCACCTCCAGCAGCGCCTTGATCACCGTGTTCGGGGTGCGCAGCTCGTGCGAGGCGTTGGCGGTGAACCGGCGCTGCTCCGCGAAGGACTGCTCCAGCCGGGCGAGCATCATGTCGAACGTGTCGGCCAGCCGGCGCAGCTCGTCGTCGGGCCCCTCCAGGTCGATCCGGTGCGCGAGCGAACCCTCCGCGGCGAGGGCCGCCGCCGCGCCGATCCGGTCCAGGGGCCGCAGCATCCGGCCCGCCAGGACCCAGCCGCCGACCAGGCCGACGAGCGCGAGGAAGCCGATCGCCGCGCCCGACAGCGGGAGGGCGACGTCGAGCAGGTCGGACCGGCTGGGCGCGAAGCCGCCGCCGTCCTGCACGGTGAGGTTCTCGTCGGGCACGTACCGCAGCACCAGGAGCAGGGCGGCGAACAGGGCGGTCCCGGCCAGCACCAGGAACCCCGCGTAGCTCAGGGTGAGCCGCAGCCGCACCGACAGCCCGGCGCGCCGCCGCCGCAGGCCCGGCGCGGTCACTGCTCCCCGAACCGGTACCCGACGCCGGGCACGGTGTGGATCAGCCACGGGTCGCCCAGGCGCTTGCGCAGGGTCGAGATGGTGATGCGGACGGCGTTGGTGAACGGGTCGGCGTTCTCGTCCCAGGCACGTTCGAGCAGCTCCTCGGCGCTGACCACGCCGCCGCGCGCGTCCATCAGCACCTGGGCCACCGCGAACTGCTTGCGGGTCAGGGAGATGTACCGGCCGTCGCGGTAGACCTCGCGGCGGTACGGGTCCAGGCGCACCGGCCCGAGCTCCAGCACGGGCGGGGTGGCGGCCTCGGGCCGCCGGGCCAGGGCGCGCAGCCGCAACACGAGCTCGCGCATCGCGAAGGGTTTGGTCAGGTAGTCGTCGACGCCGAGCTCGAAGCCGGTCACCTTGTCGGTGAGCTCCCCCGCGGCGGTCAGCATGATGACCCGCACCCCGGGGTGCTCCGCGACGAGGCGGCGGGCCACCTCGTCCCCGTGCACCACGGGGACGTCCCGGTCGAGCACCACGGCGTCGTACGGCGTGGCGGCGACCAGGTCGAGCGCCGTGCCGCCGTCGTTCGCGACGTCCGCGGCGATCGCCTCCAGCCGGAGCCCGTCCCGGATCGCCTCCGCGAGATAGGGCTCGTCCTCCACCACCAAGACACGCATGTCAGCACACGCTACCGGCGGGCACATATCGGCGGCGTATCGAGAACCGGAGACGCCCTGGCAACGTGCGGCCCGGTGGGCTGGTGCCCATGACCAGACAAGAGCTCGCTCATCCCCCGGCGTACGGCAACGGTCCCGCCCGGCACGTCCCTCGCCCCGCACGCCGCCGCTCCGGCCGCCCGGTCGCGTTCCTCCTCGTGGCCGCCGCGGTGGTGCTCGTCGCCGTGTTCGGCGTCTACCCCCTGCTCGACCGCACCGACCAGCCGGTGGTGCAGGCCGTCGACCGGGCACTGGACGCCGCCCGGTCCTCCGACCAGGCGACCGGCGTGGCCGGCGGCGACATCCCCGACGGCGCGGCGACGCTCGACGACGACCTCCCGGCGATCACCGGCCTCGACGCCGCGCTCACCGACGCCGTCCGCACGGCCGCCGACGACGCCGCGGCCGACGGCATCGACTTCTGGGTCACCAGCGGCTGGCGCAGCCCCGCGTACCAGCAGCGGCTGCTCGACGACGCCGTCCGGACCTACGGCAGCCTGGACGCCGCACGCGAGCGGGTCAGCACGCCCGAGCTGTCCGAGCACGTGCACGGCAAGGCCATCGACATCGGCCCCACCGAGGGCGCGTACTGGCTCATCCAGCACGGGCCGGAGTACGGGCTGTGCCAGGTGTACTCCAACGAGATCTGGCACTTCGAGCTGCTCACCCGGCCCGGCGGCACGTGCCCGGCGCTGCTCGAGAACGCGGGCGGGTGAGGCCGTCAGGCGAGCGACGCCCGGGCCAGCCGCCCGCGCACGCCCGCGTCGGTGAGCGTGCCGACGTCGTCCACCCACTGCTCGACGCCGCCCCGGTGCGGCAGGGCCCGCACCTCCGGGTCGGTGACGGCGGTGCGGAGCGCGCCCGCGACGTCGCGCAGGCCCGTGAACGGCCGGTCGTAGAAGTCCTCGCACGCCGGGCCGTCCAGCGCGGGCAGCCCCACGGCGCGCTGCCGCGCGTGCAGCGCCTCGCACGCCTCGCGCAGGGCCGCGTCCCGCTCCGGCCAGGAGCCGGCCGCGAGCGCCCGCGCCAGGGCGTCGGCGACGGGCGGCGCCCCGGGCAGCCGCCCGAACAGGGTCCCGGCCCACTTGGGGTAGGGCGGCCAGTGCCGCTCGAGGAGGAAGCCGAGGCGCACCAGCGAGCCGGCCAGGCGGGCGGCGAGCAGCCGGGAGCCGAGGTCGTCGCCGCGCTGGCCGGTGCGGCCCACGAAGGGCAGCTCCTGCCCGACGCGCGTCCACTCGGCGGCCAGCACGTGCAGCCAGACGTCGTGCGGGTACCAGGTGAGCCGCTCGCGCAGCCCCGTGATCTCGCCGGGGCCGTCCTCGAACACCGGCCCGGCCGTCACCTCCAGCACGGCCTGCCCGGTCAGGGAGAGCCAGTCGGTCGCGCCGAGGTCGCCGCCGGGGCCACCGCCGAGGTCGAGCCCCGTGCGGGACCGCACGAAGCCGACCGGGTCCGCGACCTCGACCCGGTGCCGCACGGCCGGGTCCCAGGTGACGGGGAACGCCGTCGGTAGGTCCCGGTAGGCCGCCGGGAGGGTCGCGGCGAGCACCTCGTCGGTCTCGGTGACGCGGTCGGCGGGGACCAGCAGGGTCAGCCGGAGGCCCCAGTCGTGGTCGCGCGAGGTGTCGTCGTCCAGGCCCAGCACGTCGGAGCCGGAGCCGAGCCGGGCGGCCGCGCGCGGCAGGCCGGGCAGCTCCCGCTCCAGGATCGGCCGGACGACGTCGGACCAGTAGGCGCGGGCGAGCTCGGTTCCGGACATGCGGTCAACCTAGGAGCCGGGACCCCCGTGGTCCAGGCGATCGGGTGCGCGCCCGCCCAACGAGTCTCACCGCACGCTGGCCGTCACCGCGCGGGCCGTGAGGCAGGTCCAGCCGCCCACGTAGATGCGGTCGCCGTCGGCCAGCCAGCGCCGTTCCCCCGGGCGCAGCGGCTCGGTGGGCAGGGCGTCGCCGCGCGCGGCGACGTAGGTGCCGTTGGCCGAGCCGAGGTCGACGACGCTCCAGCCGGCCTCGGTCCAGGCGATCTCGCAGTGCCGGCGCGAGACGCCGGTGTCCTCGCACACGATGTCGGGCACGACGCCGCGGCTGCGCGACGCCCGGCCCACCACGAGCCGGTCGCCGGTCAGCGGAACCACGGCGTCGGACGACGACGTCGGGGTCAGCCGGTCCTCCGGCGACTGCTCGGCCGACCACTCGTGGTCGGAGCTGACCTCGACGGCCCAGGCCGTGGGCTCGCTCGCGGCCTGCAGCGGCCGCACGGCGGGCAGGGTCACGCGCGGCAGCGTGATGGAGTCGTCCGGGCGGGGCGCCGCCCCGATGCGGACCGCCAGGAGCGGCACGTGCTCCTGGACCACGTTCGGGTGCGCGGCCAGCATGCGCGCCAGGGCCAGCGAGCCGTCCAGCGGCAGCCCGGCGCTGGGCCGCACCAGCACGTCGTCGCGCTTCTCCGTGAGGTGCCGGAGCACCAGCGACCGGAACGTCGGCGCGTGCAGCAGCAGCTTTCCGGTCGTGACGGCGACCGGCACGACGCCGGGGTGGCTCAGCACCGCGCACAGCCCGTCCGCGAGCGACCGGGCGGCCTCGTCGAGGATCTCGCGGCAGGCGGCGTCGCCGTAGTCCGCGGCGGTGATGACCTGCGGCGCGAACCCGGCGAACTGCGAGACGTCGGCGACCGACGTCCAGCGCTCCCGCCGGCCGAAGTGCTCCTCGGCGGCCCGGACCAGGCCCGGGGAGGCGCCCATGCGGCGGCCGTCCATCGCCCGGGCCGCGGCGTCCAGGCCGCGCCGGCCGATCCAGGCGCCGCCGCCGTTGTCCCCCACGTGCGGGCCCATCCCGTCGGCGAGGTGCCAGCGCCCGATGTCGTCGCAGGCCACGGCCACAGCGCCGGTGCCGACGGCGAGCGTGGCGCCCGACCCGGTGCCGAGCGCGCCCAGGTGCGCGGTGACGGCGTCGCTGGAGACGGCGGTCGAGCGGGTCCGCAGCTCCTCGGCCAGGATGTCGTGCACGCGGTTGGCGTCCAGCGCCCCGGAGTGCGTCATGGAGCGGAAGCCCCGCAGGCCCACGGCCGCGGCCGACACCCGCGGGCGCCCGCCGAACTGGGCGGCGAACCCGCGGCACAGCTCGCGCACCACCTCCGGCACCGTCGACCGGCCGCCGACGATCGTGGCGGGCGGCCCCGTGACCTCGTACGACCGGCCCGCCCGGGACGCGGCGAACCGCAAGCGCGAACCCGTGCCGCCGATGTCCACGCCAACCACTCGAACGTCCACTTCGGGGCCCTTTGCCCCACCCAGCTGACCAGTCACAATCGACACCGGCACATATTCACCCGGTATGCCACCCCGCGCATGTGTCGGCTGTCATACGGCGGCGTCACCCGAAGAGGGTGACCCACGCGGGCTGCCGCACCGCCGACGATGGGGCCGTGCGCAACCACCGCCCGTCGTCCCCCGGCGGCCCCTGATGTCCGCCCTCGCCGTACTGGTCGTGGGGCTGGTCCTGCTGCTCGCGGGATCCCTGTCGGTGCGTCTGGCCGTGCTGCTGGCCGGGTTCGGCGTGTCGTGGACGCTCGCGGTGGCCATGAACGCCGACACCGGGACGGCCCTGCTCATCGGGGTGGCCGGCGCGGTGCTCGCGTTCCTGGTCACGCTCATCGCGGCCCGGCTGATGTTCTTCGTCTGCGGCCTGTGCGTCGGCGCGGTGATCGGCGCCAAGCTCTTCGTGCTGGTGCAGGGCGGCACCGCGGACGTGCTGCTCGCGGTGATCCTGATCCCGGCCGTGGCGCTGCTGTGCGCGTTCCTGGCCCGGCGGCTGGGGCGCCGGTTCCTGGTCTGGGGCACAGCGGCCGGCGGCGCCACCCTGGTCCTGTCCGCGGTCGGCCGGCTCTGGACCGACGCCGGAGAGCTGTGGCAGCCCGAGACCGGCGGCGGCGTGGCGCTGTTCCTGGCGCTGTGGGTGGTGCTCGCCGTCATCGGCGCGATGGTGCAGAGGCGCGGCCTGGGGTCACGCACCGACAAGGCGGAGGCGTAGACCGGCCGCATTCACCGTTAACGGGTGAGGCACGACGTCCCGCGGCGCGGTGGAGTGGCAGCGTCAGGCAGCACGCGCGCCCCGAAGGAGACGTCGATGTCCCAGTCCACCCTCACCGCCTGGAAGTTCGAGACCGCCGACGGCGCGGACGCGGCGGCGAAGACGATCCAGCAGCTCGCCAAGCAGAAGCTCGTCACGGTGCACGACGCCGCCACCGTCCGCTGGGAGGTCGGCGCCAAGAAGCCCAAGACCCACCAGCTGTCCTCGCTGACCGGCGCAGGAGCCCTCGGGGGCGCCTTCTGGGGGATGCTGTTCGGCCTGCTGTTCTTCGTCCCCCTGCTCGGCGCCGCGATCGGCGCCGCCACCGGTGCCCTGAGCGGCGCGCTCGCGGACGTCGGCATCGACGACGGGTTCATCAACCGGGTCCGGGACAAGATCACGCCGGGAACCTCGGCGCTGTTCATCCTGTCCTCCGACGCCGTCGTGGACAAGATCCGGGACGCGTTCGCGGGGCAGGAGACGCCCGAGCTCGTGTTCACCAACCTCAGCACCGAGCAGGAGGCCGCGCTGCGCGAGGTCTTCGGCGAGGAGCGGCAGACCGCCGAGGAGGCATCATGACCAGCGCATCCGGCTCGGAGCCGGTCCAGGGCACCTACCCGGGCGGCCGGGGCGGCCCCATCGAGTACGGCGAGACCAGCTCCGCGGCGCTGACCACCGCGGCCTTCGCGGGGGTCATGCTCATCATGGTCTCCGTGTTCCAGATCCTCCAGGGGATCGCGGCGACCGCCGCGGGCACCGTCTACGTCACGGGTGCCGAGTACGTCTTCCAGCTCGACGTGTCCACGTGGGGCTGGATCCACATCGTCGTGGGCGCGCTCGCGCTCGCCACCGGCATCGGCGTCCTGGCGACCCAGACGTGGGCCTACGTCCTGGGCATCATCCTGGCCGCGATCTCGTGCCTGACGAATTTTGCATTCATACCCTATTACCCAATTTGGAGTCTCGTCGTCATTGCCTTTGATGTCGCCGTAATCTGGGCGTTGTCCACACTTATCGCGAACCGCAGGTGACCGCCCCGAGAATTGGGTGAATCCCCGTGGTCCGCAGGCATCTCCGCACGATGCCGGGCATCATGACGAATAAGCGCACATCCCGTTTCGGTGCCCGCGGTCATCGACGCGACATTCTTGACCCGGCTTTCCGGAGGGAATGCGTGAATGCCAGGCCGGTGCCGTAACCACGTCACCGGCCGGTGGTCAGGGGGCGGCCGCCGCACTTCACGCCGAGTGAGGAACATGCGGAATGCGCGCCAACCCGAGCCCTGTCGTCCACCGCGGCACCAGCCCCGCACCCCACGCGACCCGGACGGCGCACGGCCCGCGCACGACGCCGCGGAGGATGGCCGAGGACGACCACCTGCCGCGGCTGCCGCGCATCTACGTGCCGCGGCTGCGGCTGTGGCAGCGGCTCGACGAGGCGACCGAGGGCGCCGTGACCCTCGTGGTCGCCCCGGCCGGGGCCGGCAAGACGCTCGGCGTGACGGGCTGGCTGCGGCACGCCGCCCCGGCGCACGCAAAGCACCCCGTCTGGATCACCGCCGACGAGTCCTGGACGCCCGAGCAGATCGACGCCGTGCTCGACGGCGCGGGGTCGCCCGCCGGTCCCGGGGACCCGCCGGCGCTGGTCGTGGTGGACGACGCCCACCTGCTGGCGCCGTCCGCCCTGCGCCGGGTCGACGAACGGCTGAACAACACGCCCGAGGCCATCCGGGTGTTGCTGCTGAGCCACTGGGTGCTACCCCTGACGAGGCTGGTGCCGGAGCTGCTGGGCAACTTCACGCTGCTGCGGGGCGACCTGCTGCGGCTGAGCGACGCCGAGAACACGGCTCTGGTCTCGGCGCACGCCCGGACCGGGGACCGGCAGGTGGTGGACGCCGTGGCGCGGCAGGCGGAGGGCTGGTGCGCGGCGGCGGTGCTCGCCGCCCGGGACCTCAGCGGCGCGCCGGACCCGGTGGCGGCGGCCCGCCTGCTGGCCAACGACGTCGCGCCGATCGCCACGCTCGTCGCGGGCGAGGTCTTCAGCACGCTCACCCCGCGGCAGCGGCACCTGCTGCTCGCGATCGCGGGCGACGGCGTGGTGAGCGTTCCCGCGGCGGCCCACCTGACCCACGACCAGCACGCCGGCGAGATCCTCGCCGAGCTGGAGGACACCGGCCTGCTGGTGATGCGCGAGGAGCACGGGTGCCCGCCGGCGCCGTCGGACGAGGCGCAGGCGACCGGCGGCTTCCGCGTGCACCCGCTGCTGGCCGAGGTGGTCCGGCGGCAGCTCGCCGCAGGCGGTGTGGACGCCGCCCGGGCTCGGTCCACGGTGATCCGCGCCGTCCGGCTCGACATGGCGCGCGGCAACCTCTCCGAGGCGTTCGCGCGCCTCGTGCGCGTGGGCGCGCCCACCGAGGCCGCCGATGTGCTGGCCCGCGACGGGGTGCGCATGGTGCTCAACCAGTGCGAGCACGACGACGTGGGCGAGTTCGTCCGGGCGCAGCCCGAGATCGTCGACCACCGGCCCGACACCTGGTTCGCCATCGCGCTGGACTGCTGGGTGCGGGACGACCTGGAGGGCGCGCGGCACTGGGGCGACCGGCTGCTGGCGGACCGGCGGAGACGGTCCCCCACCTGGCTGACCGGCGGGTCCGACGGGCTGGACGCGACGGTCGCCTGCGTGCGCCTGTGGCGGGTGGCGCTCGGGCTCGAGCCGGCCTACGCCGCCGTCGGGCACGCCAAGCGCGTGGTGGTCGCGTCGCAGACCCGGCCGGCGGTGCGCGAGGCCAACGCCGACGTGCTGCCCGTGCTGGCGGCCGAGCTGGGCGTGACCCAGAACTGGCTCGGCGAGCTCACCGAGGCCGAGACCAGCCTCACTCTGGCCGTCAGCCTGTCGCGCAGCAAGGGGCTCGCGCCGCTCGGCGTGCACGCCCTGAGCCACCTCGCCTTCACGCAGTACATGCGCGGCCGAGAGAACGCGTGCGTCGAGCTGGCCGGCGAGGTGCTCGTGGCCGCCGACGCGCCGGGGGCCCGCACGCTCCCGTTCGTCACCGCGCGGGCCGGGCTCGCCCGGCTGCTCGCGCGCCTGCTCGACGTCCCCTCGCCCACCGGGCCGGCCCAGGCGCAGGTGATCGACACCCGCTGTCACGGCGCGGACCTGTGCACCCGCTTCTGGTTCCGCGTCTGGGACGCCCGCCAGGCCGTCCTGGCCGGCGACGTGATCGACGCCCGGCGCATCCTCGCCACCCCGCGGGAGAGCCCGCGCCTGACCGACGACCAGCTCCCCGAGCACCTGCGGGTCGCCCTGCTGGTGGAGCAGGCGTTCGTGGCGGTGCTCGCCAGCGACCGCGACACCCTCAAGTCGCTGCACGGCACGCTCGACGCGCTCGGCGCCGTCGGCGAGGCCGCGCTCGTCCAGGGCCTGCGCGCCGACCGCGAGGGCGACCGCCGGGGCGCGGCGGTCGCGTTCGAGGCCGCCGCCGCGGACGCCGCCTACTCCCAGCCGCCCACCCGGGCGCTGGCGCTGGTGTGCGAGGCGCAGATCCTGGACGCGCTGGGTGACACCACCAGGTCGCAGGACCGGCTGGTGGAGGCCATCTCCGTGACCGAGGCCCGGCGCAACGCCGCGCCCTTCTTCGGCTGGGCCCGCCAGGGCACGCCCATCGCGACGCTGCTGCACCGGCTCGTCGAGCACCCGGCCGGCACCTGGGTGCACGAGCTCGCCGCGACGTCGGCCGACCGGCCCGACGTGACGGTCCTGTACGCGTCGATGACGGCGACACCCCGCGAGCTCGGCGAGGTGAGCATGGCCCTGGTGCCGCCGGCGCTGAGCCCGCGCGAGCGCGAGGTGCTCAACGAGCTGGCCCGCGGCGCCACCTACGCGGACATCGCCGCCGCGCTGTTCGTCTCGGAGAACACGGTCAAGACGCACGTCTCCAGCCTGTACACCAAGCTCGCGGCGTCGCGGCGCAGCGAGGCGCTGAAGATCGCGCGGAGCTTCCGGCTGCTGTGACGCAGGAGCTCAGCAGTCGAGCTCGGACACCACGTCGTCGCGCGCCGTCTTCACCCCGGCGGCCTCGTCCTGGAGCGTGCTGAGCGCCCCGGCGACGGTCGCGTCGCCCGCGACGTCGTCGACGGCCTTCTGGAGGCCGGCCCACGCGTCGTCGAGCTCCTGCGAACGGTCCTGGACCACCTCGGTCGCGGCCGACTCGAACGACTGCCACGCCGAGCTGAGCTCGTCCCGCGCGGCCCGGACGTCGTCGACCGTCGCGTCGGGGGTGAGCGTCGACCGGAAGTCGTCCAGCGCCGTGTCGAGGTCGTCGGCGGCGCCGCACGCCTGCGCGGTGTTCTCCTCCGCCGTGTCGCCGCCGGAGCACGCGGCCGTCCCCAGGAGCATCAGTCCCACCAGCACTCCTGCTGTCGCTGTGCGCCTCATGTCATGTCCTTCTTCCGTGGGTACCGGGTCCGCGGCGGGTGCCGGACGCCGGGTCAGCCGAACACGACCGCCCAGTCGTCCTTCATGCTCACCGTGGTCCAGCCGAGCCGGTCGGCCGTGGCCGTGATGGGTTCCGTGGCCGCGAGGGTCTGGGCCTGGCTCGCATAGGCGAACTCCCGCTCGGCGTCGTCGTGGTCCACCAGCAGCGACAGGCGCGGTCCGTCGCTCGCGGCCGCCCACTCCAGGAGCTCGTGGTCGCCCGCCGAGTTGCCGGCCGCGAGCACCGGGGGCCGGCCGAGCTGGGTCTGGATGTTCGTCACCTTGGCCGCGCCCTCGTTGACGTCGCCCAGCACCCGGCCGGTACGCCGCAGGACGGGCCGCCCGTGGGAGTTCTGGCCGAGGTCGTAGGCGATCATCGTGCCGACCACCCGCTCGGGCGGGACGCCGTACAGCTCCTGGCTGACGGCGCGGACGAACTCGGTGCCGCCGCCCGTCACCACGCCGACGGTGAAGTCCAGCCCCCGCAGCACGTCCAGCAGCTCGAGCATCGGCCGGTAGCGGACCTTGCTCAGGGGGTGGCCCAGCGTGGGGTGGGCGCCGGAGCGGAGGAACTCGCGTACCTCCCTCGTGAACGCCCGCGGTTCGAGCCCCTGGAAGAGGCCGGCCAGCGCGAGCGCGATGCGTTCGAGCCCGATCTCCCCCACCGCGGCGGTGTCCCCGGCGAGCACGGCCCGGAACTCGGCCTCGCCCGCGAGCGCCGGGTCGTCGCGCACGCGCCGCCGCAGCGCGTCGACGTAGAACTCGTACTGCACGTAGGTGGGGCGTTCGCACCACAGCGTGCCGTCGTTGTCGAAGTAGGCCACGCGGTCCTCGCGCGGGAGGCCGGGGGCCTCGGCGAGAAAGCTGAGCAGGGCGTCACGCGTGGGCCCGGGCCGCCAGGAGGGGAGCTGGTCGGTCATGGCAGCACCTCCAGCAGCGTGGCGCCGGACGGCGGGCCGGCCGCTGCGTCGGCGCGCACGCAGCGGAAGCCCACGTGGCTCATGCCGGTGTCGACGGCCTGGGGCCGTCGGGCGGCGGGCCGGTAGCGGCGGCAGTAGGTGTCGGCGCACAGGAACGACCCGCCCTTGACGACCTTGCGTGGCACGGCGAACTGGGGCTGGTGCGGGTCGTGGCTGGCCTCGGCCGCGCCGCCGCGCGGGTTGGCGGGCGCGCAGCAGGCGTCGGCCGCCGCGGGGTGGCGGTCGGTCCACCAGTCGTCGGTCCACTCCCAGACGTTGCCGGCCATGTCGAACAGGCCGTACCGGTTGGGCGGGAAGGAGCCCACGGGCGCCGTGCGGGTCCAGCCGGACCCGCCGGTGGACCGCCACGGGAAGTCGGGGCCGTCCCAGGTGTTGGCGAGCAGGCGGCCGCCGGGGCGGGCCCGGTCGCCCCAGGTGTACTCGGCGCCGTCGAGGCCGCCGCGGGCGGCGTACTCCCACTGGGCCTCGGTGGGCAGGCTCGCGCCGGCCCACTCGGCGTAGGCGGCGGCGTCCTCGTGGGCGACCTGGACCACGGGGTGCTCGCCGCGGTCCTCGATCCCGGAGCCGGGCCCCTCCGGGTGGCGCCAGGACGCCCCCGGGACCCAGGCCCACCACTGGCTGAGGTGGCGCAGGTCCACGGGGCCGCTGGTCGGCGTGAACACCATGGACCCGGGCACGAGGTTCTCGGGCGGGGCACCCGGGTAGAGCCCGGGGTCCAAGGGCCGCTCGGCCACCGTTACGTACCCGGTTGCGGCGACGAACGCGTCGAACCGCTCGTTGGTGACGGCGTAGGGGTCGATCCGGAACCCGTCGACCCGTACGGGGTGCGCGGGCGCCTCCTCCGGGTAGTGCTCGTCCGAGCCCATCGTGAACAGCCCGCCGTCCAGCCGGACGAGGCCGGCGGTGCGCGCGTCGTGGTCGGTGTGCGTGGTCATGCGCTCGGGAGGCCCGACTGGAGCTTGGCGAGCACCTGCTGCACGTTGAAGCTCGCCGGCTCCTGGCGCGCGGGGAACTCGGCCAGCGTGGTGAGCATCCGGGCCACGTACGCCTGGGCGGGCACGAGGATCCAGGCGTGGTCCAGCATCCAGTCGAAGTAGGAGTTGGACGTGATGTCGGCCCGTTCGAACGGGTCGGTGCGCAGGTTGAAGATCTTGGGCGCGCGCAGCTCGACGTACGGCTCCAGCCAGACGTCGAGGGTGCCGGGCGCGCGCTGCTCCAGGAACACGATCTTCCAGTTGTCGTAGCGCAGCGCGGTCAGGTCGCCGTCGTCGGACACGTAGAAGAAGTGCTCGCGCGGCGACTCCTCGGTGGCGCCCGTGAGGTAGCCGAGCTGGTCGTACCCGTCCAGGTGCACCTGGTACGTGGTGCCGCCCAGCTCGGTCCCTTGGCGCAGCCGACCCACGATGTCGGGCTCGCCCGCGGCCGCCAGCAGGGTGGGGAACCAGTCCGCATGGCTGAACAGGTCGTTCAGCACCGTGCCGGGTTCGACGCGGCCCGGCCAGCGCACCATCGCCGGCACGCGGTAGGCGCCCTCCCAGTTGGAGTTCTTCTCGTTGCGGAACGGGGTCATCCCGGCGTCGGGCCAGCTGTTCATGTGCGGGCCGTTGTCGGTGGAGTAGATGACGATGGTGTCGTCCGCGACGCCGAGCGCGTCGAGCTCGTCGAGCAGGCTGCCGACGACGTCGTCGTGGTCGAGCATGGTGTCGTGGTACTCGGACTGCCACCGGCCCGCCCGGCCCTTGCTCTCCGGCTTGCCGTGGGTGCGGAAGTGCATGTGGGTCGAGTTGAACCACACGAAGAACGCCTGGCCGGCGTTCGCCCTGTCGCGCATGAAGCCGACCGCGGCGTCGCGGAACTCCTCGTCGACCGTCTCCATCCGCTTGCGCGTCAGCGGTCCGGTGTCCTCGATGCGCTGCGTGCCGTCCCCGTTCGCCCAGGAGTGCAGCACGCCGCGCGGGCCGAACCGCTCCCGGAAGTCCGGGAAGTCCTCCGCCCGCGGGTAGTCGTCCTGCTCCGGCTCCTCCTCGGCGTTGAGGTGGTAGAGGTTGCCGAAGAACTCGTCGAACCCGTGCATGGTCGGCAGGTGCTCGTCGCGGTCCCCGAGGTGGTTCTTGCCGAACTGGCCGGTGGCGTACCCCTGGTCCCTGAGCGCGGTCGCGATCGTGGGGTCCGGGGCCTGGAGCCCGACCTCGGCGCCCGGCATACCCACCTTCGTCAGCCCGGTCCGGTAGGGGTTCTGCCCGGTGATGAACGCGGCCCGGCCGGCGGTGCAGCTCTGCTCGCCGTAGTAGTCGGTGAAGCGGGCGCCCTCGGCGGCGATCCGGTCGATGTTCGGGGTCCGGTAGCCCATCACGCCGTCGGAGTAGGCGCTGATGTTGCTGATCCCGATGTCGTCACCCCAGATGACCAGGATGTTCGGTGTCTCGGCCACGATGTCTCCTCGGAGTCGGCGCACACTGCCTGACCCTCATGCTCGGCAGGCGCGGCCGGGCGGTACTTCCCCCAGAACGGGTGAGTTGCACCGCCCGGCCGCTCAGGCGCTCACTCGTAGCGCAGCGAGGAGATCGGGTCCTGCCGGGCGGCCCGCAGGGCGGGCAGGGTGCCGGCCAGGAACGCGATGGCCATGACGCCCAGCACGACGGCGGCGACCGTGACCGGGTCGAACGCGATGAGCGTGAGCCCGGGGAGGTTCGCCAGGAGGTCCCCGGCGACGCCGCCCACGAGCTGCCCGACGCCGATCGCGGCCAGCACGCCGAGCGCGCTGCCGACCAGGCCGATCACGACGGCCTCGATGCTGAACAGCGCGAAGACGCGGGCACTGGACAGGCCCATCGCCTTCATCAGACCCACCTCGCGGGTGCGCTCCTGCACCGCCATGAAGAGCGTGTTGACGATGCCGATCCCGGCCGCGACCAGCGCGATCACCGCGAACCCGTTCAGCACCAGCACGATCGCGTCGATCACGGAGGTGATGGTGCCGAGCTGGTCCTGCAGGGTGCTGGCGGTGTAGCCGGCGTCCGCGAGCCGGTCCCGCAGGGCCTCGGTCGCCTCCTCCCCCGCGGCGGCGTCGAACGTGACGGACGCCTGCGCGTAGCGCGCGGCCTGGGCCGCGGGCACGCCCTCGGCCTGGAGGTCGTGGAGCGTCTGGGCCAGGGCGTCGTTGGGGACGGCTCCGGCCATGCTGATCACGCCGGGCTCCGCGATGCCGACCACCTCGGCCTCGGTGGTGACCTGCGTGCCCGTGCCGTCGGTGACGGCCAGCACCACGGTCTGCCCGACGGCGTCCGCGGCGCTCCCCAGGGCCAGCGGCTCCAGGTAGCTCTCCGGCAGCACGACCTGCGGGTCGGCGGCGTCCAGGTCGACCTGCGCGCCCGCGGCGAGCTCGACCTTCATCCCGGGCACGAACTGCGAGACCGAGAGCTGGTACCGGTCGCCGTCGCCGTGCTGCACGTAGTCGGTGCTGACCTCCTTGACCGGCTCGACCGCCTGCACGCCGTCGACGTCCGCGATCGTTTCGATGTCGTCGTCGGTCAGGGCGGTCGTGGTGGTGCCGGGCGGACCGTCGGCCGCGATCCGGTTCGGGTCGTACTCGGCGGGACCGCCGTCGGCCGGGGCGTCCTCGTCCGCCTTGGTGACGGTCATGACGTCGTCGACGCCGACCGAGGCCACGGTGTCGTCGATGTACCGGTTGATGCCGGTGCCCAGGCCGTTGGTCAGCGAGAGCGTGAACGCGCCGATGAAGATCGCCAGGACCGTCAGGCTGGTGCGCAGCCGCGAGCGGAACGCGTTCCGGAAGGCGCTGGTGACGACGTCGGCGGCCCTCATGCGGCCACCTCCGCACGCGCGATGCGGCCGTCGCGGATGTACAGGCTGCGGTCGCAGCGGGAGGCGAGCTCCTCGTCGTGGGTGACGACCACCAGGTTGATGCCCTGGCGCTCGTTCAGGTCGAACAGGATGTCCTCGACGACGGCGCCCGTCGCGGTGTCCAGGTTGCCGGTCGGCTCGTCGGCGAAGATCACGCGCGGCCGGTTGATCAGGGCGCGGGCGATGACCACGCGCTGCTTCTGCCCGCCGGACAGGTCGTTGGCCCGGTTGCCCGCCTTGTCGTCGAGCTCGAGCTGGGCCAGGGCGGCCAGGCCGCGGGCGGTGCGCTCCCGCCGCGGCACCCCGGCGATCTTCAGCGGCAGCGTCACGTTGTCCAGCACGCTGGCCTGGGCGTTGAGGAAGAACTGCTGGAAGACGAACCCGAACGCGCCGTTCCGGGTGCGGTTGAGCTGCTTCGCGGACAGCCGCGACGTGTCGGTCCCGTCCAGGGTGATGGAGCCCGAGGTGGGGCGGTCGAGCAGGGCGAGCAGGTGCATCAGGGTCGACTTGCCCGACCCGCTCTTGCCGACGATCGCCAGGGACTCGCCCTGCGCGATGTCCAGGTCGAGGCCCTTCAGCGCCTCGAAGGCGCCGGGCCCGGAGCCGTAGGTCTTGTGCAGGTCATGGACGGAGATCAATGGGGGCGCCACGTCGGCCGCCTCTCTCGTTGGTGCCGGAGCTGACGAGAGCGACTCTGGTCCAGTGCGGGCGCGCGCGAATCGGCCCAGGGATGACTCCTGGGTACCCCGCTGGTACCGCCCGGCGGCTACTCCCAGACGGCGATGCTGCGGCGCACCGGCACGGTGCCGTCGTCCGCGGCGAAGAGCTCGGGCGAGCGCTGCCGGGTCTTCTCGATGTCGTCGAAGACGGCGCGCAGGTGCGAGCGGAGGCTGGCACGCGCGCTGGAGATGTCACCGGAGACGACGGCGTCGAGGATGGCATGGTGCTCGTCCACGAAACGGCCCACGCCGTTGGTCTCGTGCAGGCCGAGCCGTCGCGCCCGGTCCAGGTGGCCCTTGGCCGCGACGACCGTCGACCAGGCCCTGCCGTGCCCGCTGAGCCGCAGCAGGCCGTGGTGGAACGCCTCGTCGAGCGCGAAGAACCGCTCGATGTCGAGCCCCGGCTCGCGCTGCTGCTCCAGGTTGGCGCGCAGCTCGGCGATCACGTCGGGGTCGAGAGTCCCGGGGATGTCGTCGAAGGCGGCCAGCTCCACCGCCTCGCGGAGGAACTGCGCGTCGGCCACGCGCTCGGCGTCGACCCGGGAGACGAACGAGCCGACCTTGGGGAAGACGCGGACCAGCCCCTCCTCGCCCAGGAGGATCAGGGACTCGCGCACCGGCGTGCGGCTGACGCCGAGGGCCGCGGCCAGCTCGTTCTCCGACAGCGAGGCGCCGGGCGGCAGCTCGAGGGTGAGCACCTTACGGCGCAGCGTCTCGTAGACGACGCTGCGGTTGGACCGGGTCGAGGCTTGCCCCATGCCCGGAGTCTAGACGAGACGGAGCTCGGTTCCACGCGGGCGAAGGTTGACACCGGCTTGTGGACGCTGCTTACATACAAGACCTGCCACACATCGGCCACGCGCGCCGTTCGGACAACGACGTCAGTCAATGAAGTCAAGGAGCACCTCCCATGGCGGACACCGCTATGACCTCACCGGGTAACACTTCCCCGGGCAACGCAGTGACCCGGTCGACCAAGGACCTCACCCGGGCGGCCGTGTCCGGCTGGCTCGGCACGGCCATGGAGTTCATGGACTTCCAGCTCTACTCGCTGGCGGCCGCGATCGTCTTCAACCAGATCTTCTTCCCCGGGGTCAGCCCCGCCATCGCGCTCATCGCGGCCATGGCCACCTACGGCGTGGGCTACGTGGCCCGGCTTGCGGGCGCCGTCTACTTCGGGCGGATGGGCGACCGGATCGGCCGCCGCAAGGTGCTGTTCCTGACCATCGCGCTCATGGGCGTCTCCACGACGCTGATCGGCGTGCTGCCCACCTACCAGATGATCGGCATCACCGCGCCGATCCTGCTCGTGGTGCTGCGGCTGGTCCAGGGCTTCGGCGCCGGCGCCGAGATCGCCGGGGCCACCGTGATGCTCGCCGAGTACGCGCCCGTCAAGCGCCGCGGCCTGGTCGCCTCGCTGGTCTCGCTCGGCACCAACTCCGGCACGCTGGCGGCGTCCGCCCTGTGGGCGCTGCTGCTGGTCGTGCTCAGCGAGGAGCAGCTCCTGGCCTGGGGCTGGCGGGTGCCGTTCCTGCTCAGCTTCGTGCTGATGATCTTCGCCGTCTGGATCCGCCGGAACGTCAAGGAGAGCCCGGTCTTCGAGGCCCGCCCCGACGTCGTCGACGGCGTGGCCATGACGCGCGCCGAGGTCAAGGAGGCCGAGTCCGCGCCGGTGCTGGAGGCCGCCCTGGCCCAGCGCAAGGGCAAGGCGTTCTTCCTGGCCCTGGCCCTGCGGTTCGGGCAGGCGGGCAACTCCGGCCTGGTGCAGACCTTCCTGGTCGGCTACATCGCCACCAGCCTCGCCATGGACCGGGCGCTGCCCACCGAGGCCATCATGTGGGGCTCCATCGCGGGCTTCGCGACCGTGCCGCTGGTCGGCATGCTGGGCGACCGGTTCGGCCGCCGCGCCATGTACACGGTGCTGTCGCTGGCGACCATCGCGTTCGCGTTCCCGATGATGCTGCTGATCACCAGCGGCAGCACCGCCGCGCTGCTGCTCGGCATGATCGCCGGCCTGAACCTCGGTGTGCTGGGCCTGTTCGCCCTGGAGAGCGTGACGATGGCCGAGCTGTTCGGCGCCCGCACCCGGTTCACGCAGCTCGCCCTGTCCAAGGAGATCGGCGGCATCCTCGCCACCGCGATCGGCCCGGTCATCGCCGCGTCGCTCACCGCGGCGACCGGGAGCTGGTGGCCCATCGCCGCGATGCTCGTCGTGTACTCGACGATCACCCTGGTGGCCGCGCGCCTCGCCCCCGAGACGCAGGGCCGCGACCTGGTCCAGCTCGAGGACGCCGCATGAGGGCCGTCGTCGTCCACGGTGCCGGGGACCTGCGGGTCGAGGAGCGCCCCGACCCCGTGGCCGGGCCCGGCGAGGTGGTGGTCGCCATGGAGTGGGGCGGCGTCTGCGGGTCCGACGTCGCCTACTGGCGGAACGGGTCCTCGGGCACGGCCGTGCTGCGCGACCCGCTGGTGCTGGGCCACGAGGTGGCCGGCCGCGTGGTCGGCAGCGGGCCGGGCGTCACGGGCTGGGCGCCGGGCACGGCGGTCACGGTGCACCCCGCGACCGCCACGCCGGACTCCGTGCTGCCCGACCGGCTGGCCGGGCGCACCAACCTGCACTCGCAGGTGCGGTACTTCGGCTCGGCGGCCTTCCACCCGCACACCGACGGCGGGTTCAGCGAGCTGCGGGCCGTGCGGGCCGAGCAGCTCCGCGCGCTGCCCGACGGCGTGAGCACCGAGCAGGGCGCCCTGGCCGAGCCGCTGGCCGTGGCGATGCACGCCGTGCGGCGGGCGGGCGCCGTCCGTGGCCGGGACGTGCTGGTCAACGGCGCCGGGCCCATCGGGTGCCTGGTGGTGGCCGCCGCCAGGCACGCCGGGGCGGCGTCCGTCACGGCGGCCGACGTCTCCGACACGTCCCTGGCCGTGGCCAAGGAGCTCGGCGCCGACCACGTGCTGAACGTGGCCGGCGGCGACGCGCTGCCGCAGGACAGCGAGCTCGTGTTCGAGGCCTCCGGCGCACCCGCCGCGCTCGGCGGCGTGCTGCGGGCCACGGCCCGCGGCGGCACGCTCGTCCAGGTGGGCAACCTGCCCGGGGCCGCGGCACCGTTCGCGCTCGGCGACCTCGTGACCCGCGAGATCACCTGGGTCGGGGCCTACCGGTTCGTCGAGGAGATCGGCGACGCGCTCGCCGCCCTGGGCGACGGGCTGGACGTGTCCGGCGTGATCACGCACCGGTTCGGCATCGAGGACGCCGGTGCCGCCCTCGCGGCCGCCGCCGGGCCGGGCAGCAGCAAGGTGCTGATCCGCCTCGGCTGACTCGTGGCCCACAGGCCTGACCGGTCGTCGCGTGCGGTGCTGTGGCATCGTGGCACCGCACGCGACGTCGAGGTTCGAGGGGGAACGATGCGGGGTACCGATCTGCTGGTCGACGCGTTCGGCCGGATCCGGGAGACGGTGCACGGTGCGGTGCGGGGCCTGGACCCCGACGAGCTCGCCTTCCGGCCCGACGACGGGTCCAACTCGGTCGCCTGGCTCGTCTGGCACCTGACCCGGGTACAGGACGACCACGTCGCGGACGCCGCGGGCACCAGCCAGATCTGGTCCGACGACGCCTGGGACCGCCGGTTCGGCCTGCCGTTCCCGGCCGAGGAGACCGGCTACCGGCACGACGCCGACCAGGTGGCCGCCGTCCGCGTCTCGTCGGGCGACCTGCTCACGGGGTACCACGACGCCGTGCACGACCAGACGGTGCGCTACCTGAACCGGCTGTCCGACGACGACATGGACCGCGTGGTCGACACGCGGTGGGACCCGCCGGTGACGCTCGGGGTGCGGCTGGTCAGTATCGTCAGCGACGACCTGCAGCACGCGGGTCAGGCGTCGTACGTGCGCGGCCTGGTGCTGCGGCGGCGCTGAACCCGTCGCACGAAGGACCCGCATGCCGTTCACGCTCTCGCACCCTGCCGCGGTGCTGCCCTTCGTCCGGCGCCCGTTCAGCGCGGCCGCCCTGGTGGCCGGGGCCGTCGCGCCCGACCTGCCGTACTTCGCGCGCAGCACGCCGGTGCCGGTGAGCGCGCAGTCCTGGTACGAGCCGTTCATGAACGCGACGACGTCGCACACCCTGGCCGGGGCGCTGACCGTGAGCCTGCCGTACGCGCTGGCGCTGTACGGGTTCCTCCGGGCGGCGCGGCGGCCGGTCGCGGGGCTGGTGCCCGCTGTCGTCGGGGCTCGCGACGCCGAGGCCCGGGGTGCCGGGGCCCGGGATGCCGGCGGGCCGCTCGTGCGCGCCGGGTGGGTGCTGGTGTCGCTGGCGCTCGGGATCGCGACGCACCTGGTGTGGGACTCCTTCACGCACGGCGACGGGTACGTGGTGACGCACGTGCCGTTCCTGAGCGCCCCGCTGGCCGGAGACCTCACGTGGGCCCGGGCGCTGCAGCACCTGAGCACGGTGGCCGGGCTGGTGATCATCGGGATCTACCTGTGGCGGCGCCGGGACCGGATGCCCGGGTGGAGTGGGCGCGGGGCCGCCGGGCGAGCGGCTGGCGCCTGGCGGACGACGCGCCGGGGGCTCTGGGTGATCGCCGGCGTCGCGGTGGCCGGCGCGGTGCTCGGCACGCTGCGCTGGTGGGCGGCCGGCTCGTCGTCGTCCGACGATGCGGGGCTGACGGCGCGGGACGTGGTCGAGGGCGTGCTGTCCGACGTCGCGACCGGGGCCGGGGCGGCCGTGATCGTCGGGCTGCTGCTGTACGTCGCAGGGTGGTGGGCCGTCCGGGGCGTGCGGGGCGTGCGGGGCGTGCGGGGCTGACTCTTCTCAGGGATGGTCCGCGGGCCGGGGCAGCGTCCCGTGCTCGATCAGGCGGTCGTAGACGTCCTCGAACGCGCTCGCGAGCTGCCGGGTCTGCGCGGCGGAGAGCGCGTCGAGGAACACGGACCGCACGAACGCGATGTGGCCGGGCGAGGCCCGGCCGAGCAGGGCGCGCCCCTCGGCGGTGAGCGTGACGTCGGACGCCCTGCGGTCGCGCGCGCTCGGGGTGACCTCGACGAGTCCCCGGCGGGCCATGCGCAGCGCCTGGTGGGAGACCCGGCTGCGTTCGGCGCCGATGCGCGTGGCCAGGTCGGAGACCGTCATCCTCCCGTCGTCCTCGCTGGTCAGGGCAACCAGGACGTCGAAGTCGGCCAGGGAGACGCCGGCGTCGGCCTGGAGCTGGTGGTTCATCTCGTACCGCAGGCGCAGGTGCACCTTCATGAAGGCGTACCAGGCACGCACCTGGTCGTCGTCGAGGAACGCGAAGGGCGACTCGGGAGGGACCTCGTGCCCGCCCATGCGGCTCAGCGGAACAGGACGGTGTAGACCTTGGCAAGCAGCCCGTCGCGGACGAATCCCATGTCCACGCCCCGGACCACCGGCGGCGCGCCCTCGGGTCCGAGCGACCACGCGAGGTAGCCCAGGTCCTGCACCTGGTAGAACTCGCCGTCCGGCCGGAACACGAACCCCGGCGCACCGTCCAGGATCTCGCGCACCTTGGCGTCGAGCGCCTCGTGCCCCTCGACCTGGCCCTCGGCGTCGGCGAAGACCACGTCCTGGGTGTACGTCCCGCGGATCGCCTCCGCCCGGCGCGCGGCGTCGCGCTCGCCGAAGACCTCCAGCAGGTTGGCGTGCATCAGCTTCTCAAACCCTTGGTCCGACATGACACCCCTCCAGATTTACGTGAAGTTTCACTCAAAGTAGGTGCCCGCGGGCCGAGCGTCAAGCCGACCGTGCGTTGACGCACAATCTGCGGTTCGTCGCGCGGGTCGTGCCCGGCCTCGGTGGAATGTTCCCTGAACGGGAGGGGATGGGCCGGTATGACCGCCGCACGCGCGCTGCAGATCGACGACTGGGTGCTGCACCAGCCCAACGTCGTGCGCTCGGTCGCGGCGCGCGTGCCCGGCGTCGACCCCGAGGAGGCCACCAGCCGGGCGCTGGAGAAGATGGTCCGCATCGTCTCGACCGGCGGCACCATCGAGGACCCCGCCCCGTACTGGCGGCGGGCCGCGGTCAACGAGGCCATCTCGATGACGCGCGAGGCCGGCCGGACCCGCCCGGTCGAGGACGACACGCTCGCCGCCCTGGTGCCGCCGGTCGCCGGGGCCGAGCTGGACGCCGAGCGCCAGGCGGACGTCTCGATGCTCCGCTCGGCCCTGTCCGACCTGGCCGACGACGACCGCAAGATCCTGCTGGACCGCCACGTCCGCGACATGGCGGTGGCCGACATCGCGGGCGACCTCGGCGTGCGCCCGCATGCGGTGACCATGCGGCTGCGACGGGCCGAGGAACGCCTCGCCGGTGCGTTCGCCGCCGCGCACGCCCAGGAGGTCAACGAGCCCGAGTGCCGCGCCACGCGCGCCGCGATGCACGACTACCTCAAGGACCGGCTCCTCCCCCGCCGCCGGGGCCGGGTCGAGGAGCACATGGACGGCTGCGCCGAGTGCACGCGGGCGTTCAACGACGTGCGCGAGGTCTCCTGGATGCTGCGCGACCTGGGCCAGCACCTCGTGGCGGGCGCCATGGCGACGGGTGCGCTGGGGGCCGCGGCGGCGGGGGCGGCCGGTGCGGGGGCCGGTGCGGGGGCGGCTGGTGCCGCCGGAGTGCCGAAGCCGTCGTTCGGCAAGAAGGAGGCCGCGATCGTGGCGGGGGTGCTGGCCGTGCTCGCGATCGGCGGCGGGGCGGCGGCCCTGGTCGCCAACCAGCCGGCCGACCCGCCGGCCGCGGAGTCGGTCGTCGAGCCCGGAGCCGGGGGTGGTGGCGGTGCGGGCGGCGGGGGCGGTGCGGGCGGTGGGGGCGGTCCGGGCGGTGGGGGCGGTGGGGGCGGCGCGGGCGAGGATGCCGGCGCTGACACGAGCGGCGCCGACGAGGCGGCCGAGGGTGGAACAGGGAGTGGCGCAGGGAGCGAGACAGGAGGCGGCGCCGCAGGCAGCGACGGCAGCGACGGCAGCGACGGCAGTGACGGCAGCGACGGCGACGCTGGAAGCGATGACGCACAGGCCGGAACCGACGGCACGGGCGGGGCAGGCGGTGCGGGCACCGGCGACGGCGGCTCGGGCGGCTCGGGCGGCGGCGGCTCGAACGCCGTCGAGGACTCGGCCCGCGACATCGCCGACAGCGTGGCGACGTGGCTCGACAGCCTCGGCGCGCCGGTCGACTCGTCCGACGGCGGCGCCGACACCACGGCAGGCGGCGGCGCGTCGGACGACTCCGGCGCCGACGCCGGGTCCGGAAACGACGGCGCCGCGAGCAGCACCGAGGACAGCGGCAGTACTAGCGACAACGGCGGAAGAGACAACGGCAGCGACGCCGACGGCAGTGCGGACCGTGGCACCGACGTCGACGGACCCAGCAGCGCAGACGGCGCCGGCCCTGGCATCGGCGCGGAGCTGACGGACTGGTTCACACGGCTCGGCATCGCGGGCATCCCCGCGTTCCTGCTGCTGGTCTTCCTGCTCTGGCTCTGGGACCGCTGGTCCCGCGCCGACGACTAGCTGGTCAGTTCCGAGGTCTCAGCGGTCGGGGGCCCGACACGCCGGGCGCCCAGGATCTCGATCGCCCACGCTCCGAGGGCCGCGGAGCAGGCCACCCACACGGACGCGGCTCGGAGCACTGTCGGGGACCGCTCGCCCTACCGGTGATGCACACACTCTTCCCGACCGTGCGCTGCCGAGCCCGGCGATGCGCGACCCTCTCCCGAACGGGTCTGTTGCCCCGCTCGGCACTGCGCAGCCCTGCCCTCCGGAGGCCGTGTCCTCACGGCGAGCGTCTGGTGTCACCGACGTCGCGGGCGGCAGACAAGGGACGCCGGCCACCGAGATTCGAGGCTTGTCCGCAAGGCGGGAGCAGCCCGTTCTGCTGTGGGCAGATCGGGTCGGTTCGACGAGCGGTACGTACGTGTGTGCCATATGTTGATGGTATGACGCGAACGGGTGCGGTACCAGGACGAGCAGGCAAGCAGCCTGCTCGATCGGTGCTGCCCGAGAACGGGCCAAGGCGGCCTGCCGGGCCGGTGCTCCCCGGGAGCGGGCCGAACCTGCCTGGCGGATCAGTGCTGCCCGATGGTGCCCTGCTGCCGGGTAGTCCACTGCGGCCCGGTCGCGCCGGAGAGTCCGGCGCACCGACACACGACAGAACCGCCGACGTAGCGAGTGTCCGGGCCGTACGACGGGCCCTGGCAGAGATGATCTTGCCGGGTGCCACTGACATCGGGTCCGGTGATGCTGATGTCTCGCGGGCAGTGCAGGCGGAGTGGGTGGATCTGCTCGGTGAGCTGGAGTCCGTCAAGAACGCGATCACCGCGACGCAAGCACGGCTGACGGTCGCGCTGGACGAGGCCACCCGGGCTGACGAGGCACGGCAAAGCATCCGCGCCGAGCGGCAAGGTCGTGGTGTGTCGAACCAGGTCGGCGCGGCGCTACGGGTCAGCCCGCATGCCGGGGCCGGGTTCGTGTCCACGTCCCGGGTCTGGGTCACGCAGATGCCCCACACCTTTGCTGCACTCCAGGCTGGCGTGCTGTCCCAGTGGCGGGCCACCATCCTGGTCCGCGAGACCTCCCACCTGTCCCTGGAACACCGTGCCCTGATCGACGAAGAGATCTGCGGACCCGCGCACCTGGCCGAGCTGGCCCGGATGAGCACCCGACGGCTCATCGCCCGGATCAAAGAGCTGGCTGCCCGATTCGACGTGCACGCCTGTGTAAAGCGCAACGCGAGGGCCGTCTCGGAGCGGCGCGTCTCCATTCGCCCGGCACCCGACCTCATGGTCTACCTCACCGCCCTCGTGCCCATGGCGCAAGGCGTCCAGGCCTACGCCCAGCTCAAGGCAACCGCCGACGCCACCAAGGCGTCCGGGGACGAGCGTGGGGTGGGCCAGATCATGGCCGACACCCTCATCGAACGCGTCACCAACCGTGAACCCGGCCACGCGGACGATGTCCCGGTCACGATCAACCTCCTCGTTTCCGACGAGACCCTCTTTGCTGGCGGTAACCAGCCCGCCGTCGTGGTCGAGGGTGCACCGACCGGTGCAGGCGTGGTCCCAGCCCCCGTGGCCCGCAACCTTGCCGCCCATGCGATCGACACCGACACGGCGTGGCTGCGCTCGATCTACGTCAACCCGCATGGCCGCCTCCTGGCCACGACGTCCACGTCCCGGTTCCACCCCCAGGGCCTGTCGAGCCTGCTGCGGGCCCGGGAGCAGGGCATCTGCGCCACCACCTGGTGCGACGCGCCCATCCGACACACCGACCACGTCACCCCGCACGCCGAGGGCGGCCCCACCAGCCTCGACAACGGCCAGGGCCTGTGTGCCCGGTGCAACCACGCGAAGCAAGCCCCCGGCTGGTCGCAGAAGACCACCCAGCTCGACGGGCTCCATGCCGTCGAGACCGTCACCCCGACAGGGCACACGTACGTCTCGGTCGCGCCCACACCACCGACACCGGTCAGGGCCAGCGGCACGACACAGGGTCATGAGGCTGGATCACCACGAGACGTCACGCCTGTCGGCGGCACCGACCCTCACCAGGGCTCCGGCGCGCCCAAGAAAACATCGGCGGCCGAGGAGACCGACCGCGCCCAGGTCCCAGCCCCGACTCGTGAGCGCACCGCGACTCCACCCTGGACCCCGGCGGTCGGCATGACCGGCCCCGCACCTAGCCGCACCCCACGCAGCCGCTACTCGATCAGCTGCCACACCACGCCCGCCCACGGCGCGATCGCCTACCGGCCGAGCCCTCCACCGCGCCAACCACGCCCGGCACACCAGCCACCTCGCCGAGCGCCCGGCAGAGCGCCAAGCAGGTCACGTCGACCCGACCTCTCCTGGGCCCACCCCACCTGACCAGCACGGCACCGGAACGGGCCAACCGTCCGGAGGCGAACACCGCGCTTGCGCGCCGCGCCGGATGGTCCAGTCTGGGTGCACCGCGTAGCGCCGCCACGACACAGCAGGGGGAAGCATGCAGATCGATCTGACCGGCCGGACCGCGCTGGTGACCGGCTCCACCCAGGGCATCGGGCGGGCGATCGCCGCGACGCTCGCCGACGCGGGCGCCCGCGTGGCGATCAACGGGCGACGCGCCGAGGGCGTCGCGGCCACGATCGACGAGCTGCGCGCGGAGTCGCCGGACCGCGTCCTGGTGCCCGCGACCGGCGACGTCAGCGACGCAGCGGGTGCGGCGGAGGTACTGGCGAGCGTGGGCGACGTCGACGTGCTGGTCAACAACCTGGGCGTTTTCGGCGCGGTACCGGCCCTGGAGATCGACGACGAGCAGTGGCGCCGCTACTTCGAGGTGAACGTGCTCGCGGCCGTGCGCCTGATCCGCGCCGTCCTGCCGGGCATGACGGGGCGCGGCTGGGGGCGGGTGCTGAACATCGCCAGCGACTCGGCGATCGTGATCCCCGCCGAGATGATCCACTACGGCGTCTCCAAGACGGCGCTGCTGGGCGTCTCGCGCGCGTTCGCCAAGGAGGCGGCGGGTACCGGCGTGACGGTCAACTCCGTCATCGCCGGCCCCACCCACACCGGGGGCGTGGAGAAGTTCGTCTACGAGCTGGTGGACCCGGACCTGCCCTGGGACGAGGCCCAGCGCGAGTTCATGCGGGTGCACCGGCCGCAGTCGCTCCTCCAGCGGCTCATCGAGCCCGAGGAGATCGCGAACCTGGTGGCCTACCTCAGCTCGCCGCTCGCGTCGGCGACCACGGGAGCCGCCGTCCGGGTGGACGGCGGCTACGTGGACTCGATCGTTCCCTAGAACCAGAGGAACGGCACGACCATCGTCAGCAGGGTCACCACCGGGCCGATGACGACCATGGACAGGCCCCAGATGGTCAGGTCCCGGTTCACACGCGGCCGGTCGTGCTCCACCGTCGAGGCCACGATCGTGGCACCGGTGGTGCCGAACGGCGCGCAGTCGACCAGCGACGCGGAGATGGCAAGGGCGTAGATGAAGCCCGTCGTCTCCAGGCCGCCGCCGGGCACGAGCAGCGGCACGGCGAGCGGGATGAGCGCACCGATGATGCCGATGGTCGAGGCGAACGCCGAGACCAGGCCGGCCACGATGCAGATCACCAGCGCGGCCACGATCGGCACGCTGACCGAGCGGGCGACCTCGCCGAGCTGCTCGATGGCGCCGAGGCGGGTCAGCACTTCGACGTAGGTGATGATGCCGCCGAGCAGCAGGATGGTGCCCCAGTCGATCCGCGCGATGCCCTTGCGGCCGACACCCGGGTCCACGAGCGCGAGGATCACCGCGATGGTGAGGGCCACGACGCCGAGGTTGACGTCGACGTCGAGCGTCGTGAGCAGGAAGAACCCGCCGATCAGCGTGAGGATCGAGACGATCACCAGCACCTGCATCGCGGTGATCTTGGTGGGCGCCTTGACCTCGGTGCGCTCCAGCGTGGCGACGCCGCCGCCGGAACCGCCGGCCGAACCGCCCGACCCGCCCACGCCGCCGTCGGGCCCGTTGGTGCGGGCCTGGCGCGTGCGCTGGATGAGCTCCCGCCCGCCGAACATGAAGAACGCCGCGAGCACGACCAGGCCGTTGACGCCGACCGACAGGCCGAACATCAGGGCCGCGTTGTACGGGATGTCCGCGCTGGAGGCGACGGTCTGCACGGTGATGCCGACGATGCTGGTAGGCGCGAGCGCGCCACCCACGATCGCGGAGCTCATCGCGATGCCCATCATGGTGGAGCTGATGCGGTGCGTCGCCGCGAGGCTCATGGCGATCGGCACGACGGCGAACGCCGCGTGGGACGTGCCGAGGCAGGCCACGCCGGTGGCGATGAGCCACAGGCCCCAGGGCAGCAGGGCGACGCGGTCGCCGATCAGCCCGAGCGAGCGGTCCACGAGCCAGTCGATGGTGCCCGTCTCGCGGGCGATGCCGAACAGGTAGGTGATGCCCACCAGGATGATCAGGGCGTCGACGGGGAACCCGCCGAGCACGTCGTCCAGGCCCTCCCCCACGACGCCGATGCCCACGATGAAGGCGGCGACCAGCGCGAGCGCCCCCATGTGGACGTTGCGGAGCGCGGAGATCCCGAAGACCAGCGCGAGCCCGATCAGGGCGATGATCTCGGCGGTCATGCCGCGGTCTCCTCTCGGAGGCGTGCGGTGTGGGTGCACGCGGCGAGAATCGTCATCGATCGTCTCCGTTCGTCTCGGTGGTGCGGGCGGCGCCCGCGCGGTAGGCGTCCAGCGCCGGCTCGTCGACGCCCTCGACGTCGTCGAGCCCGACGAGGGCTCCCCGGGCGACGGGCCTGGCCAGCCGCGCGCCGTCGAGGAGGTAGTAGGGCGAGACGCCCTCGGTCGGGGCGAGCATGACCGGGGCGACCCCGGCGATCTCGTGGTGGTGGCCCTCCACCTTGAGCACCGCGCCGACCGCGAGGTCCTCGGTGGCGCGGGCGGCCAGCAGCATGGTCGGCCGGGCCGGCAGGGCCGGCACGCGGTCGACGGCGGCGTGCACGGTCAGCGGCGTCTCGACGCCCATGTAGTGGTACGGCCAGTAGATGCAGGCGTAGCTGCCGTTCCTGCTGATCACGTGGCCCTTGCCGCGCAGCAGCTCCCAGGTGGCGGGGTCGCCGGTGCGCACGACGGCGAAGACGCCGCCCGCGAAGCTGGCCTCGCCCGGCAGGCGCAGCGCCGAGAACACGTCGACGACGCCGTCGTGCTCCAGGATGCCGCCGTCCGCGCGGGCGGAGTAGATGTCGGCGAGCTCGGCGATCCTGGCCACCGGGTAGTGCATGGCCTCGACGTCGGCGGAGGCGTCGGTGCGCGTGGCGACCACGGCCATCTCGCACGAGTCGGCGGCGGCGGCGCGCTTGAGGCCGCGCACGGCGTCGGCGCGGCGGGCCAGGGTGCCCGCGACGTCGTCGCCCAGCTCGAGGAGGTCGAGCAGGGCGGGGGCCTCGACCGTGACCCCGGCCTGCGTGACGCGGCCGGTGGCGGGGTCGAGCTCCAGGTCGTACTCGCCCGACTTGCCGATGGCCACGATGTCGAGGCCCACGGCGCTGACCCAGTCGACCAGGCGCAGCAGGTTGGCGGGCTGGTCGCCGTCGCCGGGGAGGTAGCTCAGTCCCTTGGCCGCGGCGCGGGCGCCGAGCTCGACGCCCACCACGGTGTCGACCTCCTTGCTCACCATGACCACGTGCGTGCCGTGGTCCAGGGCCGCCGCGGCGTAGCCGAAGCCGGCCGGGACGCGGCCGCAGGCCTCGACGAGCACGTCGAGGCCCGTCCAGTCGAGCGCGTCGGCCGAAGCCACGAGCGCGATGCGGTCCTGCTCGACCAGGCGCGCGGTGGTCGCGGGGTCGGCCGACTCGGCCACCCGGTCTGCCGGGACACCCAGCTCGTCGAGCATGCGCCGCACGCCCGCGACGTCCGGGTCCACCAGCACCGCGGGGCGGATCTCGGGCGTCAGCGCGAGCTGGGCCAGAAACGTACGTCCGTAGCCGCCGTTCGCCCCGGTCAGGGCGACACGGAGGGGACCTCGCGTCCGAGAGACGTGATTGAGGATCACCGTTGTTCCGATCGTCGTGCACCGGCTCGGCGTTCGAGCGGGCTGGCCGCCACTGTGTCACAACTTTCTACTATCTTCCAACTTCGCATCAAATAGTCACAGCATGTGAGAGGATCTGATCATGCTGGGATCCATCGCCGACGACTTCACCGGCGCCACCGACCTCGCCACCATGCTGCGCACCGCGGGCCATCGCGTCTCCGTGGTGATCGAGAACGGCGCGCTCTCCCCCGAGCAGCTCCGGGAGGTCGACGCCGTGGTGGTCGCGCTCAAGACGCGCACCGCGCCGCGCGCCGAGGCCGTCACCGCCTCGCTCGACGCCCTGGACCGCCTGCGCTCCTGGGGCGCGGACCGGTTCTACGTCAAGTACTGCTCCACGTTCGACTCGACCGACGAGGGCAACATCGGCCCGGTGCTCGACGCCGTGTCCGACGCCGTGGGCGCGCGCCGCGCCGTCGTCGTCCCCTCGCTGCCGGCCAACGGGCGCACGGTCTACAACGGCCACCTGTACGTGGGCCGCGAGCTGCTGGAGCACTCCTCGATGCGGCACCACCCCCTGACACCCATGACGCGCTCGCGCGTCGCGGACCTGCTGCGCCCGCAGACGTCGTACGACGTCGCCGAGGTGACCCTGCCCGTCGTGCGCGACGGCGCGGACGCCGTCCGCGCGGCGCTGGACGCGTCGGACGCCCGGTACGCCGTGGTCGACGCGACCGCGGACGTGGACCTGGTGACGGTCGGCGCCGCGACGGCCGACGACGTCCTGGTCTCGGGCGGTTCCGGCCTCGCGCTGGGCATCCCCGGCCCGCACCTGCCCGACGCCCTGTGGTCGCCGCCCACGAGCGGACGCGGCGCGGTGCTGTGCGGCAGCGTGTCCGCCACGACGCTGGCGCAGATCGCGCACGCCGCGCGCACCCAGCCGGTCCGGCTGGTCGACGTCGCCGCGGCGGTCGCCGACGAGGCGGGCACCATCGCTGAGCTGGCCGACTGGGTGGAGCGGCAGGAGCCGCAGAGCCACCCCGTGGTGTGCGCGGCGCGCGAGCGCTCCGACGTCCGCTCGCACCTGGACGGCGTTGAGGTGGCGCCCGTGGTCGAGCGGGTGCTCGCGGGCGTGGCCCGGCGGCTCGTGGAGCGCGGTGCGGTGACCGCGCTGATCGTCGCGGGCGGCGAGAGCAGCGGCTCGGTGGTGCGTGCCCTCGGCGTGCAGGTCCTGCACATCGGGCCGGAGCTGGCCCCCGGCGTCTGCTGGTCGGTGGGCGGGGTGGACGGCGACCCCGGCCGGACCGTGGCCCTGGCGCTGAAGAGCGGCAACTTCGGCGGCGAGGATCTGTTCACCGCGGCCTGGGAGGTGCTGGCATGAGCACGACTGCGCTGATCGCGGCCGGCCGCCAGCTCGTCGAGGCGGGCCTGAGCCCGGGCAGCAGCGGCAACGTGAGCGTGCGGGACGGCGACCGCGTGCTGATCAGCGGCACCGGCACGTCGCTGGGCCGGCTCACGCCGGACGGCATCGCCGAGGTGGCGCTCGACGGCACGCACCTGGGCGGGGCCCGCTCCTCCAAGGAGACGCCCCTGCACACGGCGTTCTACCAGCGCGAGGACGGCTACCGCGCCGTCGTGCACGTGCACTCGCCGCACGCCGTGGCGCTGGCCTGCCTGGAGCCGTGGGCCGCGCACAACGCGGTGCCGCCGCTGACGCCGTACTTCGTGATGCGGGTGGGGCAGACGCCCCTGCTCCCCTACCGGCACCCGGGCGACCCGGCCCTGGGCGACGACCTGCTCGCCGCCCCGTGGCCGCTGCGCGCGGCGCTGCTGGCCAGCCACGGCGCCGTCGTCGCGGGAGCGGATCTGGACGAGGCCGTGGACCGCGCCACCGAGCTGGAGGAGGCGTGCCGGATCGCCCTGCTCACGGCGGGTTCGCGGCGTCGGGAGCTGACGCCGGAGCACATTGGTGAGCTGGCCCAGCGGTGGTCCAGCCCCTGGACCCCGGCACTCTAGACTGACGCGCAGGAGGCGACGATGGCGAAGACGACTGCCCTGATCCCGGAGCAGCGCAGGCAGCAGATCCTGCGGCACCTGCGCACCGAGCAGGTGCTCAGCTACCGGCAGATCACCGACCTTCTCGGCATCAGCCAGATGACGGCGCGGCGGGACGTGGCGGTGCTCGCCGAGCAGGGCCGCGTCAAGGCCACGCAGGGCGGCGCCACGCTCGTGACCCGGCTGCTGAACGAGCCGCGCCGCGCCGAGAAGGCCGTGACCGGGCTGGCCGAGAAGACCGCCATCGCCCGCGCGGCGGCCGAGCTGGTCACCGACTCCATGACCGTCTACCTGGACGCCGGCACCACGGTGCAGGCCATGCGGCCGTTCCTGGAGCAGCGCACCGGGCTCACCGTGGTCTCGAACGACCTGAGCACGGTGCAGGCGTTCCTCGACCACCCGAGCGTGGACCTGATCAGCGTGGGCGGGCGTGTGGACCCCGACAACCAGTCCACGATCGGGCGCCTGGCGGCCCTGACGCTGGCGGAGCTGTCGCTGGACGTCGCGTTCCTGTCCTCCAGCTCGTGGGACGCGCGCCACGGCGTCACCACGCCCGTGGAGGCCAAGATCGAGGCGAAGCGCGCCGCCATGGCCTCGGCGACCACGACGGCGCTGCTCGCCGACAGCGGCAAGTTCGGCAGCTACGCGAAGTACCGCGTGCTGTCGCTGGACGAGCTCGACACGGTGATCTGCGACCCGGCGCTCGGCGACGACGACACCGGCCGGATCGAGGCGCTGGGCGTCGACGTGGTCCGGGCGCCGCTGTCCTGACGCGCCCCGGGTAGCCCGCCCTACAGGTAGCGGGCGTGCAGCTGGCCGCACGCCGCGTCGATCGTCGTCCCCAGCTGACGACGCCGGGTGGCGTGGACCCCACGGGCGACAAGGCCCCGCACGAACCCCTCGACGAGCCGCGTCGACGGCGCCCGGTAGGCCGGGTCGGCGCCGGCCGCCTCGTTGTACCGGATGACGCTCACGTGGAACAGCTCCGGCCGGGACCGCTGCCGCACCAGGTCGGCGAGCGCGTCGAGATGGGCCTCGCCGTCGTTGACGCCGGCGATGAGCAGGTACGCGAGGAACACCTTGCGCCGGGTCGTGCGCACGTGCCGGTCGAGGATCGCGAGGTTGTCCGCCAGCGGGTACCGGCGTTCCAGCGGGATGAGCTCGGCCCGCTGCCCGGGGAACGGCGAGTGCACGGACAGCGTGAGGGTCACCTGCGGGTGCTCCGCGACCAGCCGGTCGAGGTTGGGCGCGAACCCGACGGTCGAGACGGTGACCCGCCGCGCCGACAGCCCGGCGTAGCCCGGGTCGGTGAGCAGGGTCAGCGCGTCGAACACGTGCGGATTCGCGAGCGCCTCGCCCATCCCCATGAAGGCGACGCTCGCAGGCCGGGGCAGCCCCTCGCGCGTCCAGCGCGGGTGCATCACCTGGGCGGTGATCTCGTCGGCGGTCAGGTTGCGGACCAGCCCGACCGCGCCGGTCGCGCAGAAGGTGCAGCCCAGCCCGCACCCGGCCTGGGACGACACGCACATCGAGTCCCAGCCGGCCCGGTAGTGCGACACCACGGTCTCGATGCGCGCCCCCGACTCGGCCGCGAACAGCACCTTCTCGACGTGGTCGTCGCGCTGGACCTCGACGGCGGTGAGCGGGTGGAGCCGCGGGCCGAACCGTTCGGCCAGCTCTGAGCGCAGGTTCGACGGGAGGGCGCGGACGTCCGCGAACGTCTCCGCCGTCGAGCCCTGCCAGGCGCTGATCACCTGCCGAAACCGGAAGTCCGGGTTGCCGGTCGCGGTCAGGTGGTCGCGGATCCGCATCCAGCGGCTCCGGGCGGTCAGGTCGACGGCGGTGGAGGTTCGATGCTGCATGAACTGCCTTTCGTGTGCGGTTGCCGATCAGCGGGGCTGAGGGCGCGACCGACCACGGGCAGGACCCGGGGACGCGGGGTAGTCGACGGCGGCAGGGCAGCACGAAGCCGTCCGGGTACCGAGGGGGCACGGTCGACCTGGCACGGGACCATGCGGGAGGGGCTGTCGACAGAGCGCGCGCACGAGACCATGACCGATGGCCGGTGCGTCGCGAACGTGCCGGGGAGGCTCTGGCGAGGACGGGGGTCCGGCCCGCGCCCTGTGCTGGAGGGCCACCGGCAGTTCGGCGGCTAGAGTCTGTCGACCTCGATCATGATGTGCGGCAACGTATCAGCGGGCCGTGCGGCGCCCCCAGGGATTTTCCTGGCCCCGCGCCGGCCGCTCCCGGGGGTTCGGCGCAGACCGCGCGGTAGCCTGACGGGATCGCCACCACGAACCGTCCCGACACCGCGGGCGAGCTGCTGACCCTCGCCATCGGCGACCTCGTGCGCCAGATCCAGGACGACGTGCCGCGGGCGCTGGCCGACGAGCCCGACGCCGTGCACCGGCTGCGCACCTCGGTGCGGCGGCTGCGCAACGTGCTGGCTGCCTTCCGGCGCTACCTGGACCGGGACGCGGCCGCGGCGCTGCGGTCCCAGCTCAAGGAGTGGGGCGACGTGCTGGGGCACGCGCGGGACCTGGAGGTCCGGGCGCAGCAGGCCGCGGCGGCCGCCGACGCCGCCGGCCTCGACGACAAGCCCCGCTCCGCGCTGGTCGACCCGCTGTGGGCGGCCCACCTGCACGCGCACGACGAGGCGGTCCGCTGGACCCGGTCGGAGCACAGCCGCGACCTGGACCGGCTGCTGACCGAGTGGGCCACGCTGCCCCGGCTCGGCGCCCGGGCGGGTCAGCCGGCCAAAAAGGCGGCCCGCCGGACGGCGCACTGCCAGGCGGTCCGCACCCTGCGGACGGCGCCCCGGCTCGCCGACCCGGACGCCGCCCACGAGCTGCGCAAGGCCGCGCGCCGGCTGCGGCACACGTGCGACGCGATCACGCGCGAGCCCGTCGAGCTGCTCGGGAAGGGCACCAAGGACCTGGGCTCGGTGGGCCACCGGATCCAGTCCGTGCTCGGCGACCACCGCGACGCCCTGCTGCTGGCCGGCCACGTGCGCGACCACTCCCGCGCGTACGCGCACGACTCCCGGGTGTACGACGGCGTGGTCGACCTGTGCCAGGGCCTGGCGCTGGCCGCCCTGGCGGACCTGCCGGCGGCCCTGGCCGACCTGGAGCGTCGGGCGCGGGACTGACCGCAGCGCGGGTCGTCCACAAGCGCGCCGTCAGCCGGACGTCGTGGCGGCGCGCGCTCCACCGACTCGACGAACAGGTCCACCGTGGTGGACGGGTTGTCGTCCGGGAACCTCGTGCCCGCCGACTGGTGGCCCGCCCGCAGGCGGACGGCGCGCCGGCCTGCCTCAGCCCGGCGTCCGATCAGGGCGGACGGGTCGACGATGTTCTTGCCGTCGACCCCGAGCAGGTCCTGGGCATGCTTCTCGGCCTGGCTCGTCGTCAGGTTCCCGCTCACCGCGCGATCGTGCAGCAGCAGCCAGACCTCGAAGCACGGGTTCGACACCGCGACCCGCACGCCTCCCTGCTCCGCGAGCTCGATCGCCTCGCGCAGCCGGGGATGCGCCTGCGGCGACTCGACGTCGAACAGGCACCAGACCTCGTCCACGTCGTCGACGCCCGCCTTGGCCAGCGCCTTCTGCACGAGCGGGTACGGCACCACGTGATCGCGGGCGATCTCCATCTCGATGCTCGTGCTCTCCCGCACGTGATCGAGCTGCTTCAGCGCCCGGACGTAGTCGGGCTCGGTCTTCCGGCCCTCGGTGAACACCCAGACCGTCTTCCTCATCCGGCGCGTCCCCGCGCTCCGCTTGAGCGGCTTGCTCTCCCGACGCCCGCGCCCTCCTTGCCTGCCCACCCCCTCAGCCGATCAGGCCGAGCGACCGCAGGAAGCCGGCCTGGTCGACGTCGGGCAGCGCTCCGAACTTCCCGTGCAGGTACGCGCTCTCGAGGTTGACCGACGCGCGGACCCGCTCGCCCGCGAAGTCGGAGAGGGCGCCGAGCCTGGTGGAGCCGTTCCTGCGCTTCTCGGTGAGCCACACCTCGTCCCGGTTGAGGTGCGCCAGCAGACTCGTGTCGTGCGAGCTGAAGATCAGCTGCGCACCCTTCGGGTTGATCGCCGGGTCGGCGAAGATCCGCAGCAGCTGCGCCGCGAGTGTCGGGTGCAGGCTGGCGTCGAGCTCGTCGAAGACGACGGGCGAGCCGCCGTGCAGGGCCGGCAGCACCGTGCCGATGGCCGAGTACCAGGCGTGCGTACCCGCCGACTCCTCGTGGAACGGGAGCGACCGACCTGTCCCGCCGTCCTCGTGGACGAGCTGGACGGAGCGGTCGGCTCGCTCGGGGCCGTAGAGCAGTGCCTCAGTCATCGACCGGAGGTCCACCATCGGGTTGCGGGCGTCGACCACCGTGACGTCACGGATCCCGAGGTCCGCCATGCGTAGCAGCGACCTCGCCTGCTCCCGCTGGCGGGCGCGCTCGCCGTCCGGCATCCGCGGATCTGGCCCTGGCATCGCGTCGTCGAACAGCGCGCGCAGGTACCTGCCCGGTGCGAGGGTCCGGCGTGCCACCCGCTCCATGCCCGCTGCCTCGAAGCCCGCGAGTCCGTCGAAGAAGCCCTGTACCGGCTCGACCCGAAGGCGGTTCAGGATCGTGACGGCCAGCGACGTCGGGGTCAGCAGCTCTCGGGCGCCGGCGGGCGAACCGAGGCTCCGGTGCAGGTTGAGGTCACCCGCCTCACGCTCGAACAGGGTCCGCCGCCGGCGCTCCGGGTAGTGGTAGAGCGCCTCGTGGTGCACCTGCTCGGCGTCGAGCTCGAGGACGTACTCGAACCGCACCCCGTCGACCAGGAGGTCGAGCACGAACTCGCTCGGCGACTCGCCGCCCTCGCCGAAGGCGAACGGGTCCACCGGGATCCGGTCGTCCCAGGCGTGGAGCGAGTCGGTCACCGCGTCACGCAGCCAGATGAGCGCCACCAGGAGGTTCGACTTACCGGACGCGTTCGGGCCGTAGACCGCGGCACGGGTCAGCAGACTCTCGCCCAGCCTCTTGGCCGGCCGGGCAGCCTCGCGATCCCGGTCGATGGCGACCAGGGACAGGCCGACCGGGTCCGCGATGGACCGGAAGTTGGTGACCTCGAACCGGATGAGCATGCGACCGAGCGTACACGTGACACGCAATCAGAGCCTCGATTTCGTCACTGTGCGACGAAATCACCGATCTGATGGCAAGCAATTTGCCCATCGAAGGGGCGCATCAGCGCGGGCCTTGTCGCCGGCCGGCGATCAGGGCCCGTTCGACTTCGAGCCGTCGGCCGCCGCCTCGCCCACCGCCGCCGCCAGGCGCGCCGCCAGCGTCGCCACCGCCGCCCGCAGCTCCGGGCCGTCCTCCACCCGGAACGCGAACGGCACGCTAGCCAGCCACTCCTGCGCGTACATCGCGGGGTTGCGGGTGGTGCCCGTCAGCACGCACCGCTCCTCCCCCGCGGCCTCCAGCCGGCCCATCTGCGCGCCGACCCAGGGCGCGACGTCGGCGAGCGGGGCGTCGAAGACGACGCGCGTGGTGAACTGCCAACCGGTCCCCAGGTGCTCCTCGAGCGCCGCCACGGGGTCGAGGTCGGCGGGCGGCTCGAAGGCCCGGTCCGTGTGCTCGACGGCGAGCACGCGGTCCACGCGGTAGGTGCGGACGGCGTCGGCGCGGTGGGAGTGGCACAGGAGGTACCAGCGCCCGTACCGCACGACGACGGCCCAGGGGTCCACCTCGGCGACCCACTCGCTGCCGGACTCGCCGCGGTAGGTGACCAGCACGCGCCGTCGGGCGGCGACGGCGGCCACGAGCTCGCTGGTGACTGCCGTGTCCGGGCGGGCCGCGTACCGGTCCGGGGCCGCCGACGCGTGCTCGCGCAGCGTGGCGGCCTGCCGGCCGACGTCCTCGGGCAGGGCCCGGATCACCTTGCCGAGCGCGGTGCTGACGAGGTCGTCGGCCTCGGGGTGGCTGTCGAGCACGGCCATGACCAGGCCGAGCGCCTCGGTCTGGGTGAACGTGACCGGCGGCAGCCGGGTGCCCCGCCCGAGCCGGTACCCACCGTGCGGCCCCCGGACGGACGACACCGGGATCCCGGCCTCCCGCAGGATCTCGACGTACCGGCGCGCGGCCCGCTCGGTGACGCCGAGCCGCGCGCCGAGCTCGTCCGCCGTCGTACCCGGGCGGGTCTGGAGGATCTCCAGGGTGCGCAGGGCGCGTGCGGTGGGGCTGGTCTCGGACGGCACCCCTGCAGGCTATGTCAGCGCAGCACCTCGAAGACCTGCTTCTGGATGCCGTTCGAGTACACCTCGTGCTCGGTGAGCTTGAGGCGCTGGGCGGGCTTGTCGGTGTCGCTGAACAGGGGCTTGCCCTGGCCCAGGATCACCGGGAAGACCAGGAGGTGGTAGGCGTCGACGAGGCCGGCGTCCGCGAGCGCCCGGGTCAGGCTCACGCTGCCGTGCACCTGGATCTCGCCGCCGTCGGTCTCGCGGAGCCGGGCGACGTCGTCCAGCGAGCGGAGGATGGTGGTCTCGCCCCAACCGTCGGCCAGGTCGGCGTCGGTCAGCGTCGTGGAGACGACGTACTTGGGCAGCTCGTTGTAGCGCGTGAACTCGGCCATGTCGGGCCAGACGGGCGCGAACATCTGGTAGCTGGCGCGGCCGAGCAGCAGCGCGCCGGCCTCCTCCTGCTCGCGGCCCTTGAGCTCGTAGGCCTCCGGGACCATCTCGACGGTCCGATAGGTCCACGCCGTGTCGTGCAGCTCGGGGTCCCCGCCGGTGGGGTCGACCTTGCCGTCGAGGGAGACGAAGTGCGTGGCGACGATGGTGCGCATGGGGTGGATCTCCTGTCGTGACGGCCGCGCGGTGCGGCCTGCTGCGGGCATTTTCTACGGGGATGGACGGGAGCGTCGCGGCAAATTCATCGGCGTCGTGCAGGTTTTCTGATCCGGAAGCGGATCGTCCGGAACCGGTCCTACCGTTGGTGTGGTCGGCAGCGCGCCGCACCTCATCTCAGCTCGATCGGTACGGGAGAGAATCATGGACATCCTGCTCATCGGCGGCCTCTGGCTCGACGGTTCGGCCTGGGACGACGTCGTCCCGCGGATCGAGGCGCTCGGCCACCGGGCGGTGCCGGTCACGCTGCCCGGCCAGGGCGACGGGCGCACGGACGCCACGCTGGACGACCAGGTCGCCGCGGTGCTCGCGGCCGTGGACGCGGCGTCGGGCCGGACGCTGGTCGTGGGGCACTCCGCGGCCTGCACCCTGGCCTGGCTGGCGGCCGACGCGCGGCCGGACGCCGTGGCCGGCGTCGTGCTGGTCGGCGGGTTCCCGTGGGACGACGGCAAGCCCTACGCCGACCTGTTCCCGGTCACGGACGGCGTGATGGCGTTCCCGGGCTGGGAGCCGTTCGCGGGCCCGGACTCGGACGACCTCGACGCCGAGGCCCGCGCCACCTTCTCGGCCCGGGCCGTTCCGGTGCCCGAGGGCGTCGCCAAGGGTGTGGTGCACCTGACCGACGAGCGCCGGTTCGGCGTGCCCGTCGTGGTCGTGTGCCCCGAGTTCTCGCCCGCCCAGGCCCAGGAGTGGATCGACTCGGGCGACGTGCCGGAGCTCGCGCGGGCCAAGCAGGTCGACCTGGTCGACCTCGACTCGGGCCACTGGCCCATGTTCTCGCGGCCGGCGGAGCTCGCCCGGCTCCTGGTGGACGCGGCCGGGTAAGCGGGGCGGCGCCCTCACGACGCGGAGACGAGCTCCTCCGGGAGCACCACCGCGTCGACGAGGGCGCCGTTGCGCCACACGGTCACCTCGGTGCGCCGGCCGATGGCGTCGCCCACCATGAGCCGCTGCACGGCGGTGGTGGTCACGACGGTGGCGCCGTCGATCGCCACGAGGATGTCGCCGCGGCGGATCCCCGCGAGGTCGGCGGGCGAGCGGGCGATGACCTCGGCCACCCGCATGCCTGTCTTCGACCCGACCCGTTCCGCGACGGGCTCGGGCAGCACCACCTGCGTGCCGGCGATGCCGAGCCAGGCGCGCCGCACCCGCCCGTCGCGCACCAGGGTGTCGATGATCGCGCGGGTGGTGGCGTTGACCGGCACAGCCAGCCCCAGGCCGATGCCGGCGACGGCGGTGTTGACGCCGACGAGCCGGCCGGCCGTGTCCGCGAGCGCCCCGCCGCTGTTGCCGGGGTTGAGCGCGGCGTCGGTCTGCACCACCTCGTCGATGATCCGGCCGGCCCCGGTGGGCAGGGAGCGGCCGAGGGCGGACACGATGCCGGCGGTGACGCTGCCGGCCAGGCCGCGGGGGTTGCCGAGCGCGACGACGAGCTGCCCCACGCGCAGCGTCGCCGCGTCGCCGAGGGTCAGGGCGGGCGGCACGACGTCGTCGGCCCGGAGCACCGCGAGGTCGGAGAGCGGGTCGCGGCCGACCACCCGGGCCGCGACCTCGGACCCGTCGGAGAAGGCGGCGCGTACCTCGCCGCCGCCCTCCACGACGTGGGCGCTGGTGAGCAGCAGCCGCTCCCCCGGGATGACGGAGGCGCTGCCGGCCCCGGCGCCGCGGGGCGTGCGCACCGAGAGCGCCGCGACCGACGGCAGCACGGCGTCGACGACGCGCACGATCGACGCCGAGTAGGCGTCCAGCGCCTCGGAATCGTCCATGAGCCCATCACACACCTCGCGGCGGGCGCGGCGGGAGGTGGATTCGCCACGGGCAGACAGACCTGTTCCGTCGCGGCCGGTCACGTTTCCGGGCCGGTCCCGGTCATGTCTCCGGGCCCGGCTCCGGGCCCACCCTGACCAAGGAGGCAGAAACACATGGAAGCCAGGATCGACTACTTCGGCAACCCCGTCGCCGGAAAGGTCCTGCGGCACTTCAACTCCGCGAACAAGCTGATCGTGGACTCGACGCTGCCCGCCGTCACCCAGGAGCTCGTGAAGATCCGCGCCAGCCAGATCAACGGCTGCGGGTTCTGCACCGACATGCACACCAAGGACGCGCTCGCCGCGGGTGAGACGCAGCTCCGCCTCAACCTGGTCGCCACCTGGCGGGAGGCGACGGTGTTCACCGAGCCGGAGCGGGCGGCGCTCGAGCTGGCCGAGGAGGGGACGCGGCTCGCGGACGCGTCGGGCGGGGTCTCGGACGAGACCTGGACCCTGGCGGCCAAGCACTTCGACGAGGACCAGCTCGCCGCGCTGATCTCCCTGATCGCGCTCATCAACGCGTACAACCGGATCAACGTCATCAACCGGCAGCCCGCCGGTGGCTACGTGCCCGGCCAGTTCTGACGCCGTCCGGCGCGCCCGCCCTCGGTACGGGGCGGGCGCGCCGCCGGGCGGGCTTGACCGTGCCCCTGGGGCATGGTTTGAACTCTTGTCCGTCGGCGTTCCCGCCGGCGGACCGAGAGGAGCGGACCGTGGCCTGGAGCACCCGTCAGCTCGCGGAGATCGCGGGAACCACCATCAAGGCCGTGCGGCACTACCACGAGATCGGCCTGCTGGACGAGCCTGCCCGCCGGTCCAACGGCTACAAGCAGTACGAGACGGCGCACCTGGTGCGGCTGCTGCAGATCAAGCGGCTGAGCGACCTCGGCGTGCCGCTCGCGCAGATCGCCTCGATGGGCCGCGCCGACCAGGACCCCGACGAGGCGCTGCGCGTGCTCGACTCCGAGCTGGAGGCCACGATCACCCGGCTCCAGCGCGTCCGGGCCGAGCTCGCGGTGATCCTGCGCCACCGCGCCCCGGCGGACCTGCCCGCCGGGTTCAGCGCCGTCGGCGGCGAGCTGTCCGACGTCGACCGGTCCATGCTGATGATCTACGCGCAGGTGTTCGACGACGACGCCATGGACGCCCTGCGCACGATGATGCACGAGCAGCCGGTGACGGCCGCCGACGACGAGTTCCAGGCCCTGCCCGCCGACGCCGACCGCGCGACCAGGCAGGCCCTCGCCGAGCGCATCGCGCCCCTGCTGCGCGACCAGCTCACGGCGTATCCCGCGCTCGGTGAGGCCGAGTCGCACTCGCTGCACGGGCCCGGGCGGACGGAGAGCGCCATCGTCCCGGCGCTGCGCGAGCTGTACCACCCGGCCCAGCTCGAGGTGCTCTACCGCGCGCACCTGATCGTCACCGGCGAGACTGACGAACGGCTCGACGCCGAGGACCTCGTCGTGAACCAGAGTCCCCGCAGCACCCCGAGACCCGACCCCGACGGACGGACGAGACGATGACCGCACCTGCCACGCCCGCGACCCCGCTGATCGCCGAGGACCTGCTCCTGCTGCTGTTCGACCCCCGGTCGGGCACCATCGCGGGCGAGAACACCTTGTTCTACACGCTGGCCGGCGCGGTGCTCACCGAGCTCGCGGTGGGCGGCCACGTCGAGATCGACAGCAAGCCCGGCCTGACCGGCAACCGGGTCACCGCGAACGCCGGCAGCCCGCCCGCCGACCCGCTGCTGCGCGAACGCTGGGACCTGCTCGTCCAGAAGCCGCGCGGCGCGCAGACCTTCCTCGCCGAGGTGGGACCCTACCTGCGCGAGCCGCTGCTCGACCGGCTCGTCGAGCGCGGCCACGTGGGCCGCGAGAAGCGCAAGGCGCTCGGGTTCATCCCCACCACCGCCCTGACCGACGGCGGCACGCCCCGCCGGGCGGAGCTGGTCGCCGCCGTCCGCCCCGTGCTGGCCGACGGCGCAGTCCCGGCCCCCCGCACCGCGGTGCTCGGGGCCCTGCTCTCCGCCAGCGGCAGCCTGCCGGTCCTCGACAAGGACATCCCCTGGTCCGGCGCGGTCTACACGCGCGGCAAGGAGCTCGAGCAGGGCGACTGGGGTGCGTCCGCCGCCGGCGAGGCGGTCGTCCGGACCACCATCGCGGTCACCGTCTCGAGCGCCGCCATCGCGTTCGCGGCCGTCCAGAACCCCTGATCCGGGCGCGACGCGCGCCTCAGCGCAGCGCCCGGGTCCGCACCACCCGCACCGCCGCCGACCGCACCTCCAGCACCGGCGCCTCGGACGCCGGCCGCACCCGCGGGTCGACGTGCACGCCGGCCGTGGGCGACCAGGCGAAGGCCCGCAGCCACAGGCCCTCCGCCCGGATCCGCTCGCGGTACGGCGTGAGGTCGACGTCGAGCGCGCGGCCCGACCAGAACTGGTCGGCGACCAGCGTGTCGCCGACGTGGACCCGCATCGCGTCGCCGGTCCAGTCCAGGCGCAGCAGCACCCGCTCGGCGTCGGTGAAGGCGTCGTCGGGCACGGGCAGCCGCACGGGGACCAGCGCCGCGAAGTCCGCGTCGTCCGGGGCCGACAGGCGGCCCGCGCTGCCGCCCGTGCGCACCGGCGCCACCACGGCGTCGAACCGGGGCGCGGGCAGCGGAAAGGTCACCTGCTCGCCCGGGACGGCGTACCGCGTGAACCGGCTGCCCTCCCCCGGCACCTCGGCGTGCCGGGCGGACGCGAGGGCGGGCAGCACGTCGACGGTCCGGTCGGCGGCGTCGGCCTCGACGCGGAACGACTCCCCGTCGAACCAGCCGCTCCCGCGCCACAGCACGAGGCTCTCGCGCCCGTCGACCGGCCCCTTCCAGACGGCGTCGGCCAGCTCCGGCGGCAGGAACACCAGCGTGGTGCCGCCGACGACGACCTCGGCGGCGAGCCCCGGCGCGGCGTCCGGCACCGCGATGACGCGCCCGTCCTCCTGGCGGGTCGTGGCCCCGCGGACGTCGGCGGCGGGCACGCCCTCGATCTGCAGCTCGACGTCGATGCCGTCGGTCGCTGCGAACAGGACCACCGGCCCGTCCGGAGTCTCCAGCGACGTGATCGGCTGCGCCGGGACGGTGAGCGCCGGGACCGTCCCGAACGGCTGGCGCAGCGGCCAGGCAGCCGCCACGCCCGCCCGCAGCGGGCACGGCTCGGTCGGGACGGTCACCGCGTGGTCGCCGAGCGTCACCTCGAACCGGACGCCGTCGACGTCCGCCAGCGGCGCGGCGGCGGGCTGGTGGTTGTTGACGAAGAGGTAGCCGCGCTCCCCGTCGCCCCGGACGGACCAGCGCACGTCGTCGCCGTCAGCACCGGACGGCAGCACCACCGGGTAGGTCGCCAGGTCCGCGCCGAACGCCTGAAGGAACAGGTGCTGGCGGCGCAGCGCGTGGAAGTGCGGGCGTTGCTGCCCCGCCGACCCGAGCGGGGCCCAGAAGTCGTAGTCGCGCAGCGGCAGGTCGTTCGGGTAGCCGGTCGCGTGCGACTCCTGCGTGGTCGAGAGCTCCCCGAGCACCTGGGTGGACCCGTGGTACAGGTAGTAGCCCTGCCACGCGGAGCCGCTGCCGAGCTTGGTCAGGGCGAGCGCCGCGACGTCGTCGGCGTCCACCAGCGGGCGCCGGTGGTAGGCGACCTGCATGCCGCCGCCGAGCTCGCAGGTGGCGAACGGCCACGGGTCGGCGGCGCCGGCCGCGGCCATGTCGGCAGCCTGGGCCGTGACGGGTCCGTCGCGCAGGTCGGCGCCCACCGTGAGGTCGTCGCGCACGGTGCTGAACACGTAGTGCGTGGCGCCGAACTCGGGCCAGCCGGTGGTGGACTCCTCCCAGAACCCGTCGGAGTAGCCCGCGTACACCGGCAGCACGCGGCCGGGCGGCAGCTGGGCGCCGCCCCAGCCGGTCGCGAGCCACAGCGGCACGCGCAGGCCGGCTTCCTCGGCGAGGTCGCGCAGGGTGGCGAGGTGCTCGGGCTGGTCGTAGAGCTCGTTGTCGACCTGGATGCCGACCACGGGGCCGCCCGGCTGCCCGGGCGCGTGCATCAGGTCGCGCACCTGGTCCGCGATCGCCGTGTACCAGCCGCGCACGAGGTCCACGTAGGCGGGGTCGTTCGTGCGGTGCGCCACGGGCAGCGCCTGGAGCCAGTCCGGGAACCCGCCGTTGCGGGTCTCGCCGTGCGCCCACGGGCCGATGCGGAGCACGACGTCGAGGCCCACGCGGCTCGCCGTGCGCACGAACCGGCGCACGTCGAGCGCGTCGTCCCAGCGCACCTGCCCGCGCTCCTCCTCGTGCAGGATCCACAGCAGGTAGGTCGCCACGACGCCGACCCCGCCGGACCGCATCTTGCGCAGCTCGGTCTCCCACTGCTCCGGGCGGTCCCGGCTGAAGTGGTACTCGCCCATCACGGGGAACCAGGGCCGCCCGTCCCGCTCCACGTACCGGTCCGTGAGGCGGACGGCGTCCGCCGTTCCGGCGGGGTCACCCAGGTCCAGGGGCGCCGGCCGTACGGGCGGCGCGGCCGGGACGCGAAGGTGACGGACGGTCACAGCGCCCCCGCCACCGGCGCGATCCGCACCAGCGGGTCCGGGCTGTGCACGCCCCGCGGCCGGTACCCGAGGGCGTCGGCGGCGCCGAGGTAGTCGGCCAGGTACCAGACGATGCTCAGCCACATCTCGGTGCCCTGGAGGCCGGGCACGCCGTCGGCGCCGTCGCTGCGCGGCGCGAACGCGAGGCCGGCGCCGTCCGCCCAGCTCTCCAGCGCCCGGTCGAGCTGGGCGCGGGCCCAGGCCTCGCCCTCCGCCCGCCGGTGCGAGGTCTGCTTCGCCGCGAGCCACAGGGGGTGCACGATGTCGAGCACGTTGCAGGCGGTCCAGCCGTCCGCGGTGGCGAGCGCGGGGTCGGCCGCGTGCTCCAGCACGGTGTCGATCGCCGCCTCGGGGTAGGGCAGCGGCAGGCCGAGCTGGGCGTACGAGCCGCGCGTGAGGCGGTAGAACCCGTTGACGGCCTGGAGCCAGCGCGACCCCGGCTGCGGCGCGCCCCACAGGCCCGTGGCCGGGTCCGCCCTGGCGGTCAGCCAGCCCAGCAGGCCGTACAGCGGGCCGACGCCGCCGTCGGGCAGCTCGGCGGAGAAGTCGGCGATGTTCAGGGCGCACGCCGTACCCAGGGAGTCGACGGCGGCGCCGCTCCCCCAGGCGTGGGCGCCCCAGTCGCGCGCGTCGAGGGCCGCCGCCAGGTCGCGGTCTGTCAGCTCGTGGACGGCGCGCACGGGGTGCGGCAGCCGCGCGCCGAGCAGCCGCACCGCGTAGCCGACGCTGAGCACGTGGTAGGCGGCGTCGCCGTCCGTCGCCGACAGCGGCCCGGTGGTGCGGCCCGGCTCCTCGAGCCCCGCGTCGGACAGGTCGCCCTCCGGGATCAGGCCGGTGGCCGGGTCCTGGCGGGCCGTGAGGCGGCGGACCAGGTCGGCGGCGGCGAACCCGGGCGGCGGGGTGCCGAGCAGCAGGTCGGCGAGCTCGACGGCGTCCGCCCAGGGGCGCACGGCCGGGGCGAGCGGGCCCGCGGCGGCGGCCGGGCGGTCCACGAACCGGCCGTCCTCGTAGCAGCGGGCCAGCAGGTCGGCCGCCTGCTCGCGGGCGCGGTCGCCGAACGCCGCCAGGCGGTCGCCGAGGTCGGGGGCGGTCGCACCCTTCTCGGCGCGGCGGTCGCGCAGCACGCGCGCGGGGTTGCCGGCCACCACGGCCCAGTCCGGCACGCTCTTGGTGACGACGGCGCCGGCCGCGACCACCACGTGGTCGCCCACGGTCACGCCGTCCAGGATCGTGGCGTTGGAGCCGATCCAGACGTCGTCGCCGATGGTGATGCCCTTGCTCCAGGTGCCCTGCTGGAACACCGGCCGGTCGTTGTCCATGCGGTGGTTGAACCCGAGGATCGAGCTGTGCGCGCCGATGCGCACGCCGTCGCCCATCCGGATCTCGCCGCGGACCACGGCGAACGGGTTGACCGAGCAGTCCGCGCCGATGGTCAGGTCGCCCGAGAGGTAGGCGAGGGCGGCGACGTAGCTGCGCTCGCCGAGCACGAGGGAGTCGCAGTACACCGCGGCGTTCGGGGCGACGAAGGCACCGGCGGCGATCTCTGCACCGGCGTCGGTGAGCTCGCGCTGCCGCGCGGCCTGCGCCTCGCCCTCCGGTGAGGCGGGGTCGTACTCCCAGGGGAGGAAGTCGATACGTCGGACGCCGTCAGCCGATGAGTGATGCACGCCGCAAGACTACGGCTACCGGCGCAGCCCGAGGCTGCGCAGCTCGAGGTCGGCCAGCCGGCGCACGACGACGGGGTCGTCCTCGCGCCAGGCGCGCACCGGGTCGTCGGAGACCCTGGTCAGGGCGCGCAGCGGCTGGTTCGTCAGGGCCCGCAGCGCCAGCAGCGACGGGTCGGCGGCCAGCAGGCGCCGGCCGGCGCTCGCGCGGCGCACGAACCGGACCCGCAGCGGCACGTACAGCACGGCGACCAGGAGCACCGGGACCAGGAACACGGCGAGGCCTGCGAGCAGCGCGACGTCGGCCACCGTCTCGGCCTGGGAGCGGCCCGCCTGCGCGAGGCTCTCCGCGGCGTCGGCGGCCCCGCTGAAGGGCGCGGCCAGGTCGTCGCCCACGCCCGGGATGCCGCCGATCCGACCCTCGACGTCGTGGAACCGGCCCGCCATCTCGTCGGCCGCGGACGCCGTCGCGCGGCCCGGGGCGCCCAGCTCCAGGGTCGCCGACCAGACCTCGCGCCCGGCCCAGGCCCAGCCCGCGATCCAGGCGAGCAGCAGCAGGTCACCGAGCGCCTGCCGAGCGCCCCGCGCGGGGGCGGCCGCGTACAGCCTCATGGTCGGGTCCTCCGGTTCTCGACGGTCAGCACGCCGCACCGTACCGGACATACCACCCAGCAATTCCACAACCGATCAAACCGATATGTGATTGCATACGGTTCGAATTGTTTCCGACTTTGCGAGGTATCAGCATGGCTGCCGACGACGAGCTCACCCGCACCTTCGTCGAGTTCGACTCCGACGGCGACGGCCGCATCACCGCGGACGAGTTCCGCCAGGCGATGGCCACCCGGGGCGAGGAGACCACCGACAAGGACCTCGACGAGATCTTCGGCAAGGCCGACCACGACCGGGACGGCAAGATCGACCTCGCCGAGTTCACGATCGCCTGGGACGCCTGAGCCCTCACCCGCCGTCGGGCACCCGGGTACCGGGCGCCCGACGGCCGGCGTCCGCTAGCCCTTGAGCCCGCCCGAGACGAGGTCGAGACGCCAGTAGCGCTGCAGGAACAGCACGAGAGCGAGCAGCGGGATGATCGAGACCGCCGCCCCCGTGATCGCCACGGAGTAGAGCGCCGGGGAGCTCGACCCCTTGGCCAGCAGCGTGAACAGCCCGACGGTGAGCGGGTAGCGGCTCTGGTCCGAGAGCATGATGTACGGCAGCAGGAAGTTGTTCCAGGTGCCGATGAACTGCAGCAGGAACACCGTGACCATGCCCGGCACCATGAGCGGCAACACGATCGTCCGGAAGATCCGCCACTCCCCCGCGCCGTCGATCCGCGCGGCCTCCAGCGTCTCCTGCGGCACCGCCGACATCGCGTACACCCGGGACAGGTAGATGCCGAACGGGCTGACGATGCTCGGCAGCAACACCGACCAGTGGGTGCCCACCAGCCCGAGCTGGGACAGCAGCAGGTACTGCGGCACGGCCAGCACGATGCCCGGGATGAGCACGCCGGCCAGGATCGACAGGAACAGGAACGAGCGGCCCCGGAACTCGTACTTGGCCAGCCCGTACCCGGCCATGGTCGAGACGAGCACCGAGAGCAGCGACCCGACGCCGGAGTAGATCAGCGAGTTCAGGCACCACAGCAGGTACTGCCCGCCCTCGTAGGCGAACAGCGCCGTCAGGTTCTCCCCCAGCCCGGTGCCGGGCGCGAAGGTGAACGTGGTGAACAGCTCGCCGCGCGTCTTGGTGGCCGCGACGTAGACCCACAGCACGGGGACGAGGCAGTAGAACGCGCCCACGAGCAGCACGATCGTCGGGAGCACGCCCCAGCCGCCCTGCCGCGCCCGCGAGCGCGCCCGGTCGGACGGGTCGCGCCGGGTCGACGCCGGACCCGGGCGGGCGGTCAGCACGCTCATCTCTCGACCCCCATGCGCTTGCGGTTGACGATGCGCAGGATGACCACCGAGACGAGCACGGTGCCCACCGCGAGCACCGTCGACGCCGCGGCCGCCTGGGGCAGGTCGTCGGTGCCGAACGCGTCGCGGTAGATGGTCATCAGCGGCACCCAGGTGTTGGAGATGGCGCTCGTCATGGGCTGCAGCGTGGCGGGCTCGCTGTACAGCTGCAGCGTGCCGATCAGCGAGAACACGCCGGTGAGCACGAGCGCCGGCACCACGAGCGGCACCTTGATCCGTAGCGCGATCTGCACCTCTCCCGCGCCGTCGAGCCGCGCGGACTCGTAGATCTCGCCGGGGATGGACCGCAGCGAGGTGTAGATGATGATCATGTTGAACCCGACGCCGCCCCAGATCGCGATGTTCGCCAGCGAGCCGAACAGCCCGGGGCCGTCGAGGAACGGGATGGTGCCGAGGCCGAGCGCCCGGGTGACGTACGAGAACGGGCTGGTGCTCGGCAGGTACATGAAGCCCCACAGCAGGGCCGCGACGACGCCGGGCACCGCGTACGGGATGAAGATCGCCGTCCGGCCGAACCGCTTGAGGCGGGCGGCCGGCGTGTCCAGCACGAGGGCGAACAGGAGCGCGAGGCCGAGCGTGAGCGGCACGGCGATGACGCCGTAGACCGCGAGCCGCCCGAAGCCCGCCGCGAACTCCGGGTTGGTCAGCACCGCGACGTAGTTGTCGAGGCCGACGAACACCTCGGTCTTGCGCCCGAGCAGGGCGCCCTCGATGCGGTAGGCGCGCGTGCTCAGCCAGACGGCGTAGCCGACGGGCACGAGCATGAACGCGACGTACAGGATGACCGCCGGGGCGGTGAACAGGTAGGGCGCCACCTGCCGCCGTCGGGGACGGCGGCGCGCCGGTTGCAGGGTGGTGGACATCGAGGGCACCCGGTCAGCCGTTGCTCACAGCGAACCCGGTCTCCTTCATGTCGGCCACCACCGCGTCCTGCGTGGCGACGAACGCGTCGCGCCAGGGGGTGCCGTTGCGGATGGCCTTGCCCAGCTCGTCCTCGAACACCGACTTGGCGAGGTTGACGTTCGGGCCCCAGGTCACCGGGACGGTCTGGGCCGAGATGTCGGCGGAGACCGCGTAGAAGTCGTCCTGCTGCGGCATGAGGGTCGGCGGGTCGTTGCTCTCCGCCATCTCCTGCCCGAGGCTGGACGCCGGGTACAGGCTCTGCTCGTCCAGCAGCAGGGTGTTGCCCTCCTCGGACGCGTTCAGCCAGGTGGCGAACTTCGCCGCCTCCTCCGGGTGCTCGCTGTTCTTGGTGACCACGAGGGCGGAACCACCCTGGTAGGCGACCGCGGTGTCACCCGGCGTCCACTGCGGCAGCGGTGCCATCGCCCAGCTCCCCGCCGTGTCCGGGGCCACCGACTCGATCACGCTCGGCGCCCACACCGCCGACGGCCACGAGAGCATGGTGCCCGCGTTGACCATCGCGTTGTACTCGGGGGTCAGCAGCGGCTCCGTCTGGATCAGCCCCTCGGTGGCCAGCTCCTCGAAGTAGTCCGCCACCTCCAGGGACGCCTCGTCGGCGATCCCGACCGACCACTCCTCGCCGTCCACGGACCACCACTGCCCGCCCGCCTGCGTGGCCACGCCGGCGAAGAAGCCGAACTCCGTGGGCGGCAGGCTGGCGATGACGGTGTCCGGGTCGGCCTCCTGCACCGCGGCCGCGGCCTCACGGAACTCCTCCCACGTGGTGGGTACCGGCACGCCGAGCTCCTCGAAGCGGTCCTCGCGGAACACCAGCGCCATCGGGCCCACGTCCTGCGGCACGCCGAACACGGCGCCGTCGAACGTCGTCTGCGCCCAGGTGCCCTCGGTGAACGCGTCCTGCACGTCACCCACGTAGTCGGTGATCTCCAGCGGCACGTCCGCCACGATCAGCGACGGCAGCGTCGTGTACTCCACGAGCGCCAGGTCGGGCGCGTTGCCCGCGCGCGACGCCGTCAGCAGCTTCTGGGACGACTCGTCCCCGCCGCCCGCGTCCGAGAGCTTGATCTGGATGTCGGGGTTCGCCGCGTTCCACTCGTCGACGACGGCCTTGCTGCCCGCCGGCCACGCCCAGTACTCCAGGGTGACGGGGCCCTCCGGGTCGGCGCTCGCGGCGCCGCAGCCGCTCAGGACGGCGAGGCTGGCGACCGTGGCCGCACACGCCACGAGGGGTCTCATTCGCATCGGGATCTCCTTTGATCGGTACTCGTCGGCGGCCGGGCGCCGACTGGACCAGAGTCTGGCGGCGCGCCTAATCTTTGTCAATTATTGAAACAAAGTCGGTGCCGGATAGGATCCGAGCTCCCCAGAGACGAGGAAGCGATGTCACGAGGCTGGCCCGCGCTCGGCGACGCCGAGCGCAACGCGCTGCGCGAGCTGCTCATCCACGGCCCGCTGCCCCGCGCGGAGATCGCGCGGCGGCTCGGCGTCTCCCGCGCGAGCCTGACCCGCGTGACCCGCGCGCTCATGGACCACGGTCTGGTCACCGAGGGCGAGGTCGAGCTGCGCGGCGCGACGGGGCGCCCGAGCGAGCTGCTCGTGGTGCGGCACGCGGCCCGGCACTTCCTGGGCGTCAAGCTCACCGGCGACGCCCTGTTCGCCGTCGTCACCGACCTCGGCGCCCGCATCGTGGCGGCCCACGAGGAGCCCATCCCCGTGCGGGACCCGGACGCCGTGATCGACCAGATCGCCGCCGTCCACGCCGGGTTCGCCGGGCGGTTCGACTCGATCGTCGCCGGCGGGATCGCGCTGGCGGGCGACCTCGCCGTCGTCGACGGGCGGCAGATGGTCACCGACTCGCCGTTCCTGGGCTGGACGGACGTGCCCCTCGCCGAACGGCTCACCGAGCGGCTCGGCATCCCCACGGGGGCGGAGAACGACGTGCGCGCGCTGACGGCCACCGCGCACTGGTTCGGGGCGGGCGTGGGCTGCACCTCGCTGGCGCTGATCACCGTGGGCACCGGCGTCGGCTTCGGGTTCGTGGTCGACGACCGCGTCGTCACCGGCCACCACGGGCGGGCGGGCCGGCTCGACCACCTGCGCGTCGACTCGGCGGGGCCCATCTGCGGGCAGGGGCACCGCGGCTGCGTGAGCGCGCTGCTGCCCAACCAGGCGATCGTGGACGCGCTGCGCATGCCCGGGCTCGACTTCGCGGGCGCCGTCGCGCTGGCCCGGGAGGGCCACGTGGCCGCCCGGCGCGCCTTCGCCGACGCCGGGCAGGCGCTCGGGGTGCTGGTCGGCACGGTGGCGAACGCGCTGGACCCGCAGAAGATCGTGCTCGCGGGCGACGGGCTCGTGGTTCTCGAGCTCGCGGGCGACGAGGTGCGGGCCACGATCGACGAGGTGCGCTCGCCCGGCATCCCGCCGCTGGCGCTCGACGTCCAGCCGTTCCAGTTCGACGAGTGGGCCCGCGGCGGCGCCGTCGTGGGCATCCGGACGATGCTGCGGTTCTGACCCGCTGTTTGTTTCGCGTATTGACAAACGGGCGGGCGCTCGACAAGTCTGACGCCCCGGGGGCGCAACCGTCCCCGCACCGACATCGAAGGGGATGCCCTGTGGCCCGCCGTGCGACCGAACGACCCCACACCCGCCGCGACCTGCCCGCCTGGCCCACCGACGGCCTGAGCTACGGCGGCGACTACAACCCCGAGCAGTGGTCACCGGAGGTGTGGCGCGAGGACGTGCGGCTGATGCGCGAGGCCGGCGTCAACATCGTCACCCTCGGCGTCTTCTCGTGGGGCCTGCTCGAACCGCGCGAGGGCGAGTACGACTGGGCCTGGTTCGACGAGATCATCGCTCTGCTGCACGACGCCGGCATCGCCGTCGACCTGGCCACCCCGACCGCGGCGCCGCCGAGCTGGCTGCTGCACGCGCACCCGGAGGTGCTGCCGGTGGACGCCCACGGCGAGCGGGAGGTGCCCGGCGGGCGGCTGGGCTGGTGCGCGAGCTCGCCCGTGTTCCGGGAGCACGCGCTGCGGATCACGACCGCGCTCGCCGAGCGCTACGGCGACCACCCCGCGGTGCGGCTGTGGCACGTGAGCAACGAGCTCGGCGGCGGCAACGGGCGGTGCTATTGCGACGTGTCGGCGGCGCGGTTCCGCGAGTGGCTGCGTGCCGAGTACGGCACGGTCGAGGCGATCAACGCCGCGTGGGGCACCGCGTTCTGGGGGCACACCTTCGCCGACATCGAGCACATCGAGCCGCCCCGGGGCGACAAGCACAAGGCGAACCCGGGGATGTTCCTCGCGTTCGAGCGGTTCTCCTCCGACGAGCTGCTGGAGCACTACCTCGCCGAGGCCGCGGTGCTGCGCGAGCGCAGCGCCGTGCCCGTCACCACCAACTTCATGGTCGGCTCCGGCGGGCACGTCGTGGACTACTCCGACTGGGCCGGGCACGTCGACGTCGTGGCGAACGACCACTACACGATCGTGGACGACCGGGTGCGCGAGCAGGACCTCGCGTTCGCGGCCGACCGGATGCGCGGCCTGACCCGGGCGCGCGAGCCGTGGCTGCTCATGGAGCACTCCACCGGGGCGCCGAGCTGGCAGCAGCGCAACCGCGCCAAGGCCCCCGGCGAGATCCTGCGCAACGCCCTGGCCCACGTGGCCCGCGGGTCGGACGGCGCGATGTTCTTCCAGTGGCGCGCCTCGACCGCGGGGACCGAGCAGTTCCACTCGGCGATGCTGCCCCACGCGGGCACCGAGAGCCGCGTGTGGCGCGAGGTCGTGGAGCTGGGGTCCGCGCTGCGCCGGCTCGCCGGCATCGCGGGCGCGCCCGTGGAGCCCGCGAAGGTCGCGCTGCTCGTCGACGAGGAGTCGGCGTGGGCGCTCCAGCAGGGGCTCAAGCCGCACCGCGCGCTGCGGTACGCCCACGAGACCCGGCTCTGGCACCGCGTGTTCTGGCAGCGGCAGGTGCTGGTGGACGTGCTGCCCGTCGACGCCGACCTCGACGGCTACGACCTCGTGGTGCTGCCCACGCTGCTCGTGGTCTCGGACGCGCAGGCGGCTCGCGTCGACGCGTTCGTGCGCGGCGGCGGCACCGTGCTCGCCACCTACCTCTCCGGCATCGTCGACGAGACCAGCCGCGTGCGCGGCGGCGGCTACCCCGGCGCGTTCCGCGACCTGCTCGGGGTGACGACCGAGGAGTTCCGCCCGCTGCAGGCCGACGAGACCGTGCTCCTGTCCGACGGCGGCCGGGTGACCGACTGGAGCGAGGACACGAACCTGCACGGCGCCGAGGCCGTCGTCACGTACGCCGACGGCGACTCCGCCGGCCGCGCGGCGGTGACCCGCAACGCCGTCGGCGACGGCGCGGCCTGGTACGTCTCCGCGCAGCTCCCGCTCGACTCGGCCACGCGCGTCGCCGACCGGCTCATCTCCGAGCTCGGCCTGCCCCGCGCGGTCGAGGCCGGCACCGGGATCGAGGCCGTCCGCCGGAACACCGCGGACGGCGACGTCCTGTTCCTGATCAACCACTCGGACGCCGACGAGACCGTGGCCGTGTCGGGCCGGTCGCTGCTCGACGACGCGACGTTCGACGGCGCCGCGCTCGTGCCCGCCGGGCGCGTCGTCGTGCTGCGCGAGAGCGCCGCCGAGTGACGCCGGACGTGCACGTGCTGCGCGCGGCGGGCGTCGGCGTCGTCGTCGCGCTGCCGCAGGACGGCCTGCCCGAGGTGGTGCACTGGGGCCGGGACCTCGGCCCGCTCGGCCCCGCCGACGCGCGCCGTCTGCTCCGGTCGGTCGCGCGCCCCGGGTCGCCTAGCGCGCTGGACGGGCCGTGGCCGCTCACGGTGCTGCCCGGCGAGCACGACGGCTGGGAGGGCCGCCCCGGCCTGGCCGGCCACGTGGGGCGGCGTGCCCTGCTGCCGCGCTGGCGCCGCACCGGGGCCGACGGCGACGAGCGGCACCTCCGGGTGACGGCCGAGGCGACCGGCCTGCGCGTCGTCGTCGACCTGACCCTCGACCCGTCGGGGGTGCTCGCCGTGACGCACGAGCTGCACAACACGGGCGCCGAGCCGGTCGACCTCGCGATCCTGGAGGCGACGCTGCCGGTCGGCGACCTCGCCGCGGAGGTCATGGACTTCTCCGGGCGCTGGACGCGCGAACGCACGCCGCAGCGCCGCCCGCTCGCACAGGGCAGCCACGCGCGCGAGTCGCGCCGCGGCCGCACCGGGCACGACTCCCCGCTCGTGCTCGCGCTCGGCACCCCCGGGTTCGACGAGAGCCGGGGCGAGCTGTGGGCCGTGCACCTCGCCTGGAGCGGCGACGCCGTGCACCGCGTCGACGCCCTCCCCGAGAGCCGCACCGTGCTCGGCGCGGGCCCGCTGCTGCGGCCCGGCGAGGTCACGGTCGAGCCCGGCGCCGCGTTCCGCACCCCGGCCGCGCTGTTCGTCTGGAGCGACGCGGGGCTCGACGGGCTCGGGCACCGGTTCCACCGGTACGTGCGCGGGCGGGCGGGGCACCCGCGGCGGCCCCGCCCGGTCACGCTGAACACCTGGGAGGCCGTCTACTTCGACCACGACCTGGGCAAGCTCACGCAGCTCGCCCGGGTCGCGGCCGACGCCGGCGTGGAGCGGTTCGTGCTCGACGACGGCTGGTTCCTGGGCCGCCGCGACGACTCGGCCGGGCTGGGCGACTGGCGCGTCGACCCGGAACCCTGGCCGGACGGGCTGCACCCCCTCGTCGACGTGGTCCGGGAGCAGGGCATGGAGTTCGGGCTGTGGCTCGAGCCCGAGATGGTCAGCCTCGACTCGGAGCTCGCCCGCGCGCACCCGGACTGGCTGCTGCAGCCGATCGAGAACGAGGTGCGGCCCTGGCGCAACCAGTACGTGCTCGACGTGTCGCGGGCGGACGTGTTCGACCACCTGCTGAAGGCGATCTCGGCGCTCGTGACCGAGTACCGGCTCGACTACGTCAAGTGGGACCAGAACCGCGACCTCATCGAGGCCGTGACCGGCGGCCGCGCGAACGTGCACCGGCACACCGCGGCCGTCTACCGGCTGCTGGCCGCGCTCCGGGACCGGCACCCCGGCCTGGAGATCGAGGCCTGCGCGTCGGGCGGGGCGCGCGTGGACCTCGGCGTGCTGGAGCACACCGACCGGGTGTGGGCCTCGGACACGAACGACCCGGTCGAGCGCCTGGCCATCCAGCGCTGGACCGAGCTGCTGCTGCCCCCGGAGCTCGTCGGCACGCACGTGGGCCCGCCCGTGGCCCACACCACGAAGCGCGCCACGGGGCTGGACCTGCGGATCGCCGTGGCGCTGCTGGGCCACTTCGGCATCGAGTGGGACCTGACGGAGTGCACCCCGGACGAGCTGGACCGGCTCCGCGCGGGCATCGCCGCCTACCGGCGGCTGCGGCCGCTGCTGCACTCGGGCGACGTGCACCACCCGCCGACCGGCGACGCCGGGACGAGCGCGACCGTGATCGTGGCGCCGGACCGGAGCCGGGCGGTGGTGCGGGTGGCGCGGTCGGTCACGGGCGACCGCGCGCTGCCCGCGCTGCAGCGGGTGCCCGGGCTGGACCCCGGACGGCGTTACCGCGTCTCCCTGCCGCTGCCGGGCCCGCTCCCCCGCAACGCCCCGCCGCTGTTCGAGGCGTTGGACGACGCCGTGGTGCCCGGCGCCGCGCTCGGCTCGGTCGGGCTGCGGCTCCCGCTGCTGCACCCGGCGCAGGCCGTCGTCCTTGAGCTCGACGCCGTCGACTGACCCCGCCGTCCCCCACGTGTCAGACGCACGGTTCACCCGAGGGAACTGTGCGTCTGACACGTGGGCGGGCCCGCCCCCTGACCAGCGGCCCAGGGGGCGTACGACCCAGGTATGACCCTGGGGCAGACCAAGACCAGACCCCGGCCTGATGCCCTGGCACGCCGCCGATCCGTAGCGTCTGCCGCATGGACACCACCGTGTATACGCCCGGGTCGTCGCCCGCAGTGCGCGCCCGCTCCCTGACCAAGACGTACGGCAAGGGCGAGGCGATCGTGCGCGCTCTGGACGGCGTGGACGTGGACTTCGAGCAGGGCCGGTTCACCGCGATCATGGGCCCGTCGGGGTCGGGTAAGTCGACGCTGATGCACCTGCTGGCCGGGCTGGACTCGGCCACGGGTGGGCAGGCGTTCCTCGGGGAGACCGAGATCACCGGGCTGAGCGACAAGGCGCTGACGAAGCTGCGGCGGGACCGGATCGGGTTCGTGTTCCAGCAGTTCAACCTGTTGCCGATGTTCACCGCGGAGCAGAACATCACGCTGCCGGTCGAGCTGGCCGGCGCGACCACGGACCGGGCGTGGCTGGACACCCTGGTCGAGACCCTGGGGTTGTCGGGTCGGTTGACGCACCGTCCGGGTGAGCTCTCCGGTGGTCAGCAGCAGCGGGTCGCGATCGCGCGTGCGCTGATCGCGCAGCCGGACGTCGTGTTCGCGGACGAGCCGACGGGCAACCTGGACTC
>NZ_ARQM01000003.1 GCF_000385135.1 Promicromonospora sukumoe 327MFSha3.1
TGTGATGTCCAGGGAGGTTGTTTCTGGATTCGGGCGACACGCGGTCGGAGTTAGGGGCCGAGGAAGGCCTCCGGTTGTGGAGTGGAGTTGTCGAGAAACCACTTCCTACCGGAGGCCTTCGTGACCCACGCTAACGCCCTGCTGACCCCGCGAGCACGTCTGCGCCTGGCGCGTCTGGTGGTCGAGTCCGGGTGGACCATCACCAGCGCCGCGAAGATGTTCATGGTCTCGCCCCGCACAGCCGGCAAGTGGGCCCACCGCTACCGCACCGAGGGGCCCGCGGGCATGACCGACCGGTCCTCACGCCCGCGCCGCAGCCCGCACCGGACCCCACGACCCGTGGTCAAGCAGATCGTGGGCCTGCGGTGGCGCCACCGCCTGGGCCCGGCGCAGATCGCCGGGCGCCTGGGTATGCCGGCCTCGACCGTGCACGCCGTCCTGGTCCGGACCAGGATCAACCGCCTGTCCCGGATCGACCGGGTCACCGGCGAACCGATCCGCCGCTACGAACACGAGTACCCGGGTTCGTTGATCCACGTCGACGTGACCAAGTTCGGCAACATCCCCGACGGCGGCGGGCACCGCTACGTCGGCCGCCAGCAGGGCGCAGCCAACAAACTCGCTACCACCGGCCTGCCCCGCGGCGCGGACTACAAGCCCCGCACCGGGACCGCGTTCCTGCACACCGTGATCGACGACCACTCCCGGGTCGCCTACGCCGAGATCCACACCGACGAGAAGGCCGACACCGCAGTCGGCGTCCTGCACCGCGCGACCGCCTGGCTGGCCGAACACGGCGTGAGCGTCCAGCGGGTCCTCTCGGACAACGGGGCGGCCTACCGGTCCCACGCCTGGCGTGATGCCTGCGCTCAGCTCGGTATCAAGCACAAGCGCACGCGCCCCTACCGGCCCCAGACCAACGGCAAGATCGAACGCTTCCACCGCACCCTGGCCGACGGCTGGGCCTACGCCCGCCGCTACACCTCGGAGACCGAACGCCGCGACGAGCTACCCGGCTGGCTGCACTACTACAACCACCACCGCGCCCACTCAGCGATCGGCAACCAACCACCCATCACCCGACTGAACAACCTCCCTGGACATCACACCTAGAGCCGGACGGCGTCCCGGAGCTGCCGGGCGTACGGGTGCTCCGCATCCTCGAACAGTGTCGACGCCGGGCCCTGCTCCACGATGCGGCCCTCCTGCATCACCGCGAGGTCGTCGCTCATGTGCAGCGCGACGCCGAGGTCGTGCGTGATCAGCAGGTACGCGAGGTCGCGCTCGCGCTGGAGCCGGTCCAGGAGGTCGAGCACCTGCGCCTGGACCGAGACGTCGAGCGCGGAGACCGGCTCGTCCAGGACCAGCACCCGGGGCTCGGCCGCGAGCGCCCGCGCGACCGAGACGCGCTGCCGCTGCCCGCCCGACAGGTGCAGCGGACGGCGGGCAGCCAGCGCGGGGTCGAGGCCCACGGTGTCGAGCAGGTCCGCGATCTGCGTGCGCACCGGGCCGGGCCGGAGCGACCGCCCGCGGGTGATCGCGTCGGCCAGGACGGCGCCGACCGTCCAGCGCGGGTCGAACGAGCTCAGGGCGTCCTGGAACACCGCGCCGATCAGGTGCCGGCGCGGACGCCGTCGGGCCTCCTGGAGCGGGTTCCAGGGCTCGCCCAGCAGCGTGACCTCGCCGGCGTCGGGGTGCTCGAGCCCGAGCAGGAGCCGGGCGGTGGTCGACTTGCCCGATCCGGACTCGCCGACCAGCCCCAGGGTGCGGCCCGCGCGGAGCGTGAACGACACGTCGTCGGCGGCGACGATCTCCCGCCCGCCGACATGAAACACCCGCGACACCCCCCGCGCTTCGACAAGCACCCCCTCGTCACTGCCACCAGCCCCGTCGAACGTAGGGTTGCTCGGCTCATCAGCGCTGAGAGAGCGATCATCCCTACGTTCGACGTCCGCGGCCGACGGCGGGGCGGCGGCACCACCGCCGGACAGCAGGGCTCCCCGCGCCCGCCCCGCCGGCACCGCATCCACGAGCTTGCGCGTGTACGGGTGCCGGGGGCGCTCGAACACCTCGGTCGGCGTGCCCTCCTCGACCACCACGCCGTCGGTCATCACCAGCACGCGGTCCGCGATACCCGTCACCACGGACAGGTCGTGGCTGATCAGCAGCACGGCGGTGCCCTCGTCGCGCAGCTGCCCCAGCAGCCGGAGCACCCCGGCCTGCACGGGCTGGTCGAGCGCCGTGGTGGGTTCGTCGGCGATCACCAGCCGCGGGTCGGCCGCGATGCCCGAGGCGATCAGCGCCCGCTGCCGCTGCCCGCCCGAGAGCTGGCCGGGGCGCTGACCGGCGCGCAGCTCGGCGTCGGGCAGGCCCACCCGCTCCAGGAGCGCGACGGTCCGCGCCCGGCGCGCGGCGGCGTCCAGATCGGTGTGCAGGGCGAGCGTGTCACCGATCTCCCGGCCGACCGGGCGCAACGGGTCCAGCGAGACGAGCGCATCCTGCGCGATGAGGCCGACGACGCCCCCGCGCAGCCGGCGCAGGCGCCGTCCGGACAGTGACAGCACGTCCTGCCCCGCCACCCGCAACGTCGAGGCCGAGACCCGCGCCCCCTCGCCAGCCAGGCCGACGACGCTGCGCGCGGTCACGCTCTTGCCCGACCCGGACTCGCCGACGATCGCGACGCACTCGCCCGCGGCGACGCGCAGGCTCACGCCGTCGACCACCCGCCGTCCGCCGAACGACACGACAAGGTCCCGCACGTCCAGCACGGGCCCCTCCGAAGCCTCCCGAGTCACACCGCTCACGAAGCACTCCTGTTCCGCTTCTGGATCCCCCGGCCGACGACGGTCGCGGCGGCGGCGCTGGCGACGATCGCGAGGCCGGGGAAGAACGTCATCCACCAGAAGTTGGCGATGTACGTGCGGCCGGCGGCGAGCATCGCGCCCCACTCGGCGGCGGGAGGCACCGCGCCCAGCCCCAGGTAGCTCAGCGACGACACCCAGATGATCGCCTGCCCCAGACCGAGCGTGGCCAGCACGAACAGGGCGGCGGTCACGTTCGGCAGGATGTGGCGCGCGGTGATCCACAGCCGGCTCCGCCCCAGCACCCGGGCGGCGTCGATGAACTCCGCGGACGCCGTCCGGCGCACCTGGGAGCGGATGATGCGCGCGTACCCGGGCGCGGTCGCCAGCCCGACGGCGATGGTCGAGCTCAGCACGCCCGGGCCCGTGACCACGATGAACAGCAGCGCGAGCAGCAGGCCGGGGAACGCGAACAGCACCTCGACCACGCGGGTGGTGCCGAAGTCGAGCCAGCGCGGCCCGAGCCCCGCCACGAAGCCGAGCACGATCGCCAGGCCGATGCCGATCGCGGTGGCGAGCACGCCGATGAGCAGCGACTCCGAGGCGCCGTGCACCACGCGGGTGTAGATGTCGCGGCCCGACTCGTCGGTCCCGAACAGGTGGGCGAGCGACGGCGGCTGGAAGGCGTCGGCGTGGGAGACGGCGAGCGGGTCGCCGGGCGCGAGCAGGCTCGGCCAGAGCGCCGCGACCACGAGCAGCAGGAGCAGGACGCCGGCGATCGCCTCGGTGACGGTGGGCCGGAAGCCGCCGACCCGGGCCCGGCTCATTCGGCCACCGCCCGGGTGCGCGGGTCGATGACCCGGTCCGCCAGGTCGGTGACCAGCGTCATCACCGCGTACGCGAGCGCCACCACGAGCACGATGCCGGTCACGAGCGTGACGTCGCGCAGCTGCACCGCGGACAGCAGGCTGCGCCCGAGACCCTGCCGCGCGAACACGGACTCGACCACCACGGCGCCGCTGATCAGCGACCCGAACGCCCACCCCGACAGCCCGACGGCGGGGATGGCCGCGTGCCGCAGGGTGTGCCGCCAGAAGATGCGCACCTCGCTCTCCCCGCGCGCCCGGGCCGTGGTGACGAACGGCGACTCCATGGCGGTGAGCAGGGACTCGCGCATCACCTGGCCCAGGAACCCCGCCAGGGGGATCGCCAAGGTCAGCGCGGGCAGCACGATGCCGAGCGGCCCCGGCACGCTGACCGGCGGGAGGATGCCCAGGGTGAGGCTGAAGAACAAGATCAGCACGGTCGCGAGCCAGAAGTGCGGCACGGCGGCGGCGACCAGCTCCAGCCCCGAGCCGATGGCCCAGGCGATCCGCCCGCCCCGCACGCTCCACGCCGCCAGACCGCACGCGAGCGCCCACGCCAGCGCCAGCGAGACCAGGGCCAGCGTCAGCGTGGCGCCGAACTGCTCGCCGATCGCGGTCAGCACCGGCTTGTGCAGCGAGTACGACTGGCCCAGGTCGCCCGTCACCAGCCGCCCCAGGTAGGTCAGGTACTGCACCGCGAGCGGCTGGTCGAGGCCGTACTCGCGGCGCACCTGCGCCAGGGCCTCGGGCCCGGCCTGCGAGCCCGGGCCGCCGAGGATCGCCTCCGCGGGGTCGCCGGGGACCAGGCGGAGCGCGAAGAACGTGATCGTCGCCGCCGCCCACAGCACGAAGAGGACCCCGCCGGCGCGCAGGAGCAGCCAGTGCCGGTTGCCCGGCACCGGCCTCCTGCGCGCCCCGGTGGTGGGGACCGGAAGGGTCAAGGCACCAGCCATGCCCCGGCGAAGGTGGGCGTCGACACCGTCGGCATCGCGCGCAGGCCCTGCACGCTCGACGAACGCAGGAAGTGGTTCTGCTGGTCGTACAGCGGCAGGATGTAGCAGCCCTCGAGGATGATCCGCTGCGCCTCCTCGTAGAGGCTGGCCCGCTCGCCGGCGTCGCTCGTGGCGGAGGCCTGGGTGAGCAGCTCGTCGAGGTCGGCGTCGTCGACCTGCGCGAGGTTCGCGAAGTAGCCGCTCGGCGCCGGGGTGATCGAGTCGGAGTGGTACAGGATGCGCAGCACGTCCGGGCCGACCTTCGTGTACGGGGCGCTGACCAGGTCGTACTCGTTCTCGGCGAGCACGCCGTACCAGCTCGACAGGTCCAGCGGCTGGAGCCTGACCTCGAAGCCGGCCGTCTTGGCGTCGGCCTGGATCTGCTCGAACAGGGACTGCTCGGCGGGGATCGACTGGTTGGTGCTCACCGGGAAGTCGAGGGTCAGGCGCTCACCGTCCTTGACGCGGTAGCCGTCGGCGTCGCGCTCGTCCCAGCCCGCCTCGTCCAGCAGCGCGGACGCCGCGTCCGTGTCGACGGCGAACAGATCGGGCAGGCTCAGGCCCAGCGGCTCGACGCTCGACAGCGGCGAGTAGGACCGCTCGGCGGTGCCGAAGAACAGGCTCTGGATGCCGTCGTCCACGTTCACGGAGCGGATGAACGCCTCGCGGACGCGCTCGTCGTCGAACGGCGCCTTGCCGGAGTTGAGCTCGATGCGGTTGGAGGCGCCGGGGCGCGGGGCGTCGAGCTCCTCGATCGCGTCGTCGGACTCGGCCGACTTGATGGTGTCGGGCTGCGCGTTGTCGATGACCTGGACCTCGCCCGACTGCAGGGCGGCGTAGCGGCTCGCGGAGTCGGGGATGAACCGCCACACGATCGAGTCGAGGTACGGCAGGTCGCTGCCCTCGGTCGCCTCGGCGACGTCGGCCGGCGGCGAGCTGTAGTCCTCGTTGCGGACCAGGGTCACCGAGTCCTGGCGCTCCCACGAGTCGACGACGAACGGGCCGGTGCCGACGGGCGCGGCGCAGTTCTCCTCCTGGCTGCGCTCCAGGGCCTTGGGCGACTCCATCGCGACCCACACCTGGGACAGTGACTCCAGCAGAGCGGAGTCGGGGGCGCTCATCTCGAGCCGCACCAGGTGGTCGTCGACGGCGACGACGTCCTTGATCTTCGCCAGCGCGAGGTACCCGGTCGACGACGCCGTGGCCGGGTCCTGCACGTGCGCGATGTTCGCGGCGACGGCCTCGGCGTCGAACGGCGTGCCGTCGGTGAAGGTGACGTCGTCGCGGAGCGTGAACTCCCACTCCAGGCCGTCGTCGCTCGCGTCCCACTCGGTGGCGAGCCACGGGACGACCTCGCCGTCCTCGTCGAGGGAGACGAGGGACTCCAGGTACTGGGTCGCGATGAGCGCCTGCGGGTAGTTGCCGCCGACGTGCGGGTCGAGGCAGGACGGCTCGGCGTCGCCCGACGCGTAGGTCAGCGTGCCCCCGGTGACGGGTTCGCCGGACGGTTCACCGGTGCTCCCTCCTCCCCCGGAGGTGCAGGCGGCGAGCAGGAGGGCGACGGCTGCCGTGACGACGACGGCGGCACGCGGGCGGGAGAACCGGCGCGAGGGCATGGCTACTGGTACATCCTGTCTTCAAGGGTGTCCGAACGACTCCGTTCATCGTCCCAAACCCCGGGCCCGGCCGGGCCTATTCCTTGCGCACGCACCAGGTGAGGCGCGCCACACCGACCAGTTCACCAGGGCAACCGATCAGCCCTGAAGGTCCCGCGGTCAGGCTGCGGAGTACCGCTGCCGAGCAGCTTCGCCCGTGGTACCCAGCGCCTGGCCGACGACGTTCCACGACAGCCCCTGCGCACGCGCCTGGGCGACGGCGTCACGCACTGCCTTCTCCGCCTGGCTGGTCAGGTAGATGCGCCGGGCCGCTGCTCGCTGCAGCTCCAGCAACGCCGGTGCCGTCGGCTTCAGCTTCTCGGCATAGTCGTCGGTGACGGCCTTGGCCGCCATCTCCTCGCCCCAGGCCTCGAGCTCTGCCCGCTCCTCGGGTGTCAGGTTCAGGTCCTCGATCTTCATGCTCACCTCACCTCGCCCCTCTCCTTCGGCGTCAGGAACTTGTCCCGCGCCTCCATCGCGTGGAAGACCACGAACTGGATCCCCCACTTGGAACGGTGCCCGATCTCCAGGAGCACCCCCGACTCGGCCGGGCCGATCGTCATCGCCGAACCGTCCTCGTCGTTGTCGAAGCTGCGTCGCGAGAAACCCAACGCATGTCCGATGTCTGCTTCCGTGATCCCCGGGTGCTTCAAAGCACTCGGCAAGACCAGGATGCCCTCAACTTCATCCATTTGGCAAGGCTACTTGGCAAGGCGCCTTGCCGCGCGAGATGGCTCCCGTCCGACGCCGGCCGACCAGTCACCCGCTCCCCCGGGAACTCTGTCCGGTGCCCCCTCGTTCTCACCCCGCCGAGCAGCGCTTCCGCCCTCGAAGACGGTAGCCCGCGGCATATACTCGCCGCGTTCGGACGCCCTATCTCGAGGAGCACCGATGACCGAGCCGATGCCGCTTCAACCCCCCGCGCCAGCAGAGCCGCTCGTGCTCACCGCGCCCGACCCGGTACAGCCCGTCGCCAGCACCCAGGCGCCCAAGATGGCACCAAAGGTGGACCCCGCCGTGGCTCCCGCGCTCGACCAGAAGGTCAGCACCTACCTGGACGGCCTGCTCGGCACCGACACCCGCTCCCCCGAGTTCGCGCAGCGCGCCGACGACGTGCGCACCATGGGCGACCAGGACATCCGGCAGGCCGCCGACTCCAGCAACCGGCTGCTGGCCACGCCCGTGCGCGCCCTGAAGGAGGGCGGCCTGGCCGACGGCTCGAAGGTGGGCCAGACCCTCCTGGAGCTGCGCCGCACCGTCGAGGACCTGGACCCGTCCGAGGCCAGCGTCGGCCGCAAGATCCTCGGCGTCATCCCGTTCGGCGACAAGATCCAGGACTACTTCCGCCGTTACGAGTCCGCCCAGGGACAGCTCAACGCCATCATCCAGGCCCTCCACAACGGGCAGGACGAGCTGCGGAAGGACAACGCGGCGCTCAACCTGGAGAAGCAGAACCTCTGGGACACCATGACGCGGCTCAACCAGTACATCTACGTGGCCGAGCGGCTCGACGCCCAGCTCTCCGCGAAGATCGCCGAGCTGCAGATCGCCGACCCGGAGCGGGCCAAGGCGCTGTCCGAGGACGTCCTGTTCTACGTGCGCCAGAAGCACCAGGACCTGCTCACGCAGCTCGCCGTCTCGATCCAGGGCTACCTCGCGATCGACATCATCATCAAGAACAACATCGAGCTGACCAAGGGCGTGGACCGCGCGACGACGACCACGGTCTCCGCGCTGCGCACCGCCGTCATCGTGGCGCAGGCCCTCGCGAACCAGAAGCTCGTGCTCGACCAGATCGGCGCCCTGAACACGACGACGTCGAACATGATCGCGTCGACCTCCAAGATGCTCGCCGACCAGTCGGCGACCATCCAGGAGCAGGCCGCGAGCTCGACCGTCGGCATCGAGCAGCTCCAGACGGCGTTCGCGAACATCTACGCGACGATGGACTCCATCAGCGACTTCAAGACCCGTGCGCTGGACTCCATGTCGCAGACCATCGGCGTGCTGCAGACCGAGACGACCAAGGCCTCCGAGTACGTCGAGCGGGCCCGGCGCACGAACACCGACGGCGTGGCGAGCGGTTCGCTCGATCTCGGCAACCGGTGACGGCCGCAGGCACGGGGGAACGTATGGGCTGGTGGCAGCGGATCTTCGGCGGCGGACGCCCCGAGGAGGAGCAGCCCGTCGCCGTCCCGGCACCGCCCACGACCGAGCAGATCGTGACGTCCGTCGACGCCGTCCTGGCCCGCGCGTCCGGCAAGGCCCCCGCGGCCGTGACCGCCCGCGTGCAGCGCGTGGTGGAGACGGTGCACGAGATGGTGCCGCGCCTGGACCGGCTCGGCCCCGGCTCCCAGCAGGCGCACACCGTCGTCGCCACGGCCACGAGCTACCTGCCCGAGGCCGTCGACGCGTACCTGCGGCTGCCCCGCGACTTCGCCGACCGGCGCGTCGTGGACCGCGGCAAGACGTCGCTGCTGATCCTCTGCGACCAGCTCGACCTGCTGGGCGCGACGCTCGACAAGATCTCGGACGCCGTCTCGCGGGCCGACGCCGTGGCCCTCGTGGCGCACGGGCGGTTCCTGGAGGAGAAGTTCGGCACCTCGGGCCTCACGCTCCCGGGCCAGGTCCAGCCGGGCCAGATCCAGCCCGGCCAGGCCCTGCCCGGCCCGGGCGCGACAGGCCCCGGCACCGCGTCGGGCCCCGCGCCCCTGGAGGCCCCGTGACGACGACGGCGCTGGCCACCGCTCTCGACGCCCTCGCGGCGGCCGGCACCGCCGCCGGCGTGGGCGGCCCGGCGGCCCGCGCCGAGGGCGAGCGGCTGGCCGCCGCCGTCGCCGAGTCCTCCCCCGGCGCCCCGGCCGACTGGCTCGCGGCGACGTCCCCGGGCCGGCCGGCGTCGGCCACGCTGCAACCCTTCTTCGACGCCGCCGTGGGCGCCCGGCGCTGGCGCTCCGCCCCGACGGACCTGCTCGCGGGCCTCGTGGCGGACGGCTCGGCCCACGCGGCCGGGTACGCCGAGGCGCTGGCCGCGGTGGTCGACGCCGCCGCCGGGCTCGGCGACCCGAGCATCAGCGCCATCGCCGCCGCCGAGGGCACCAAGGCCGTGCACCGCAGCGCGGCGGCGGGCCGCGCGGCCGCGCCCCGGCCCGCCGGCGACCTGGGCCTGGAGTTCGGCGCTCCGGTCAGCGCACCCACGCCGTCGGCCACGGAACCGGAGCCGTCCGCCCAGACCGCACAGGCCGCCGGGACCGAGCCCGAGCCCGGACCCGCGGACGAGCCCCGCCCGCTGGCCGAGCTGCTCGACGAGCTGGACCAGCTCATCGGCCTGGGCCGGGTCAAGGACGAGATCCACCGCCAGACCGAGCTGCTGCGGATCGAGCGGCTGCGCGCCGAGGCGGGCCTGACCTCCCCCACGCTCACGCGCCACCTGGTGTTCACCGGCAACCCCGGCACGGGCAAGACCACGGTGGGCCGCCTGGTGGCGGGCATCTACCGCGCGCTCGGCCTGCTGGACAAGGGCCACCTCGTGGAGGTCGACCGCTCCGAGCTGGTGGCCGGGTACCTGGGCCAGACGGCGGAGAAGACGACGGCGGTGGTGCAGCGCGCCCTGGGCGGCGTGCTGTTCATCGACGAGGCGTACGCGCTGGCCGAGGACCAGTACGGCCGCGAGGCCGTGGACACGCTGGTCAAGGACATGGAGGACCACCGCGACGACCTCGTGGTGATCGTGGCGGGCTACCCGGGCCCCATGGCCCGGTTCATCGCGACGAACCCGGGCCTGGAGAGCCGGTTCGCGCGGACCATCACGTTCGAGGACTACTCGCCCGAGGAGCTGCGCCGCATCTTCGCGGCCATGGCGGGCTCCGCGGACTTCGAGCCGGAGCCGGAGACCCTCGACCGGTTCGACCGTCTCGCGGCGGACCAGGTGCGGGGCGAGGGCTTCGGCAACGGCCGCTGGGCACGCAACGTGCTCGACTCCGCGATCGCCCGGCACGCCTGGCGCCTGCGGGACGTTGAACGACCGACGGTGGACCAGCTGCGCACGCTGGTCCCGGAAGACCTGGAGGACGTCGTGGACATCGGGACAGACAGCGAGGCCACCCTGTGACCGCACCCCTGACGACCACGGGCCCCCCGCCGGCCGACCCGGACCCGGCGGCCCCGGCCCCCGGCGACACCCCGCCTGCCCGCACCGGCCTGCGGGACCGCATCACGGCGGAGCTCGCGACCACCCCGGGACGGCTGGCGCTGGCCACCGCCGTGGCCGTGGTGGCGTGCCTCCTGCTGGCGGTCACCGGGTTCCTGGCGGGCAACAGCCAGGCCGCGGCGCTCCGGGACGCGCAGCGCGACGCCGCCCAGCTCGTGGGCACGCAGGAGCTGCGCAACGACCTGGTCTCGGCCGACGCGACGGCGACCAACGCCTTCCTGGTCGGCGGGCTGGAGCCCACCGAGGCCCGGGAGCGCTACGAGGCCAGCCTGTCCGAGGCCGCGCAGGCCCTGCCGACCCTGTCCGCCACAGCGCAGGGCGCGGACGAGACCGCCGACCTGGCCACGGTCTCCGACTCCGTGCAGCGGTACGCGGGCCTGGTCGAGTCGGCCCGCGCCAACAACCGGCAGGGGTTCCCCGTGGGCGCCGCCTACCTGGACCAGGCCTCGGCGGCCCTGCGCGACGAGGTGCTGCCGACGCTCGACCAGGTGGCGGTCTCGACGTCCGAGCGGGTCGACTCCGACCTGACCTCCGTCACCCTCGCCCAGGCCCTGCTGCTGTTCGTGCTGCTGGGCCTGGTGGCGCTGGCCGCCGTCCAGCTCTGGCTGGCGCGGCGCACCCGCCGCCGGCTCAACCTGGGCCTGGCCGCGGCGAGCGCCGCCCTGCTGGTGGGCGGCATCGTGGCGACGGTCGCGGTCCTGGGCGGCAACGGCGTGGCCCGGTCGGTGGCGAGCGGCCCGTACGCCGCCACGGTCGCCACGTCGCAGGCGCTGTCGCAGGCGACGGACGCCAAGTCCATGGAGTCGTTCACGCTGATCAAGCGCGGTTCCGGCGCCGAGTTCGAGGAGACCTACCAGACCGCGGTGGCCGACGCCCGCAACCTGCTGGACGAGGCGGCGGACGCCGTCCCGAGCACCGGCTCCGGCTCCGACTCGCCCCGCGAGCTGCTGGACGCGTGGGACGCCAGGCACGCCGAGATCCGCGAGCTGGACGACGGCGGTGACTGGGAGGCCGCCGTCGAGGCGGCGACGTCCACGGCCGACGACTCGGCGGGCGCGGCCTTCACCGCGTTCTCCGACCGGGCCCACGCCGACGTGGAGGCCACCAGCGCCGACGCCGTCGGCCGGCTCGGCTCCGCGGCGACCACCGCGCAGATCGCCGCGTGGGTCGCCCTCGTGCTCGGTGTCGCCGGGGCCGTGGCCGCGGCCGCCGGGATGAACGTCCGCCTGAAGGAGTACCGATGAGCACGCGCGCAGCCCGCAGACCGATCGCCGCCGCCCTGGTGGCGCTGGCCCTGGTGGGCACGACGGCGGCGTGCGCGCCCCAGCCCACGACGCAGCTCCTGACCGGCGCGGCCGGGGTGGGCTCCGCGCAGGAGTCCGTGCAGGACACCGCGCCGGGATCGGCTCCGCAGGCCGCGGCGGGCGGCACGACGTCGGGCACGGCGACCGCGGCGGCGGACTGCAGCGACGGGCTGCCGGCCGTCGCCTCGGCGGACCCGGACGGCAGCCCCGAGGTGACGTCGGGCTCCACGATGGCCGACATCCGCGAGCGCGGGGCGCTGCGGGTCGGCGTCTCGGCGGACACCCTGCTCATGGGCTCGCGCAACCCGTTCAACGGTGACATCGAGGGCTTCGACATCGACGTGGCCCGGCAGATCGCGGACGCGATCCTGGGCGACCCCGACAAGATCCAGTACCGGGTCATCACGTCCGGCGACCGGGAGACCGTGCTGGAGGACGGCGACGTCGACGTCGTGACGCGCGCGTTCACGATCAACTGCGACCGGTGGGAGAACATCGCGTTCTCCGCGGAGTACTACCACGCGGGCCAGAAGCTGCTGGTGCCGTCGACGTCGGACGTGGAGAGCATCGACGACCTGGACGGGCAGCGCGTGTGCGCGCCGGAGGGCACCACGACCCTGGAGCGGCTGGAGGAGTGGGAGGGCGTCGAGGCGGTGCCCGCGGCCACCCACACCACGTGCCTGGTCCTGTTCCAGCAGGGGGCGGTGGACGCCATCACCGGCGACGACACGGTCCTGGCGGGCTTCGCGGCCCAGGACCCGTACGCCAAGGTGGTGGGCGACGCCGTCAGCGACGAGCCGTACGGCGTGGGCATCCCCGCCGGCCAGCCGGACATGGTGCGGTTCGTCAACGGGGTGCTGGAGGACATGGTCTCCAGCGGGGAGTGGGAGAAGTCCTACGACCGCTGGCTGGGCGACGCGCTCGGCAGCGCGCCGGACGCCCCGGAGCCCGTGTACGGACGGACGCCGTGAGCCGGACACAGCGCGCGCCGGCGCCGCCCGGTGCCCTGGGCGTGGCGGCCGAGCCCGCCGCGCTGCTCACCTACCTGTCCGACCTGCAGGCCTGGCTCGACGTGCGCCGGGCCGACCTGGACCGGCTCGACACCGCGGCCCGGCAGGCCGGCGCGGACGCCGTCACCGCCGACGTCGTGCTGGCCCTGACCCTGTGGCAGGCGGTGCGCACGCGCGCCGACGAGCTGATCGAGGTCTGGGACTCCGGGCGGGCCGACGCGGTGGCGCGCGAGCGCATGTCGCAGCTCGTCTGGGGCCGGCTCGGCGGCGACCCCGCCACGTCCCTCCTCTCCCTGGTCGACGCCGCCCGGCTGTGCGACGCGCAGTCCGACCAGCTCGCCACGAGGCTGTCCTTCGACCCGCACGCCGCCGACGTCACCGCGCGGTTCCGGGCGGTGGCCGCCGGGATCGTCCGGGCGGAGGACGCCGCGCGGGCCACGGCCGCGACGGAGGACGACGCCGCCGTCGCCCGCCTGCGCGACCGGCACGCCCGGCTCAAGGCGGACGCCGCCCGCGGCGCCGACGTCACCGGGCCGCTGGGCGCGCTGGAGGACGAGGTCGCGCGCACCGAGCGGGACCTCATCGTGCACGCGGCCCGGAGCCGGTCGCTCGCCAAGGACCGGGAGCGCGCCGTCGAGCTGCGCGCCGCCCTCGCGGGCCGGGCGCCGGGGCTGGCGAGCATCGCCGACCGCTGCCGCCGGGAGGTCGCCGACCCGCCGCGGCTCGCGATCCCGGACGTGCTCCGGCTCGGCGAGGTGCCGCACGAGCAGGCGGCGCTGACGACCTACGTCCAGCGGCTGGGCGCCGTCGAGCGCGCCATGGAGAAGGTCGAGGACGCCTACACCGCACCGCTGCGGGAGCGCGCCGAGCTGCGCTACCGCGTCAAGAACCTGATGACGAAGGCCCAGGGCAACGGGCGCTCGTCGTCGCCGGCCGTGAAGGCGGGCGAGGACGAGGTGCGCGACGTGCTCGACGCGACCCCCTGCGACCTGGCCCTGGCCCGGCACTTCACCGAGCAGCTCGAGACGCTCGTGCGCGACCTCCCGGAGGGACACCGATGACCGAACAGAAGTGCGCCGAGCCGGGCTGCACCGGCACCATCGAGGACGGCTACTGCAACGTCTGCGGCACGCCCGCCGGCGGCAACCCGGACGGCGACGCGCTGGCCGCCGTCGCCGCGTCGTGGGCCGAGGGCGACCTCGACGCGACCACGGTCCGCGCGTCGGGCTCCGTGCCGAACGGGATGGCGGAGCCGTCGACCGGGCGCACCAGCTCCTCGCGCCTCGCCTCCACCGCCCTGGGCTCGGCCCGCGTCACCGGGGGCACCAGCCAGACGCGCCGGGTCGGCACCGGCTCGACGCGCCTGCGCGGGCACCGCCTCGGCGCGGGCCTGACCACCGTGCCGCACACCCCGGTCGCCGACCCGCTGCAGGCCGTCATGGCCACGCCCGAGCTCGCGGAGTCCAAGCGGTTCTGCCCCACGTGCGGGCAGCCCGTGGGCCGGGCCAGGGACGGCGTGCCCGGCCGCATCGCCGGGTTCTGCGGGCACTGCGGCGCGCGGTACGACTTCGCGCCCGCGCTCAAGGCGGGCGACCTCGTGGCCCGGCAGTACGAGGTGGTGGGCTGCCTGGCCCACGGTGGCCTCGGCTGGATCTACCTGGCCCGGGACCGCAACGTCAGCGGCCGCTGGGTGGTGCTCAAGGGCCTGCTGAACGCGGGCGACACCGAGGCGTACGAGGCCGCCGTCGCCGAGCGGCAGTTCCTCGCCGAGGTGGAGCACCCGCTCATCGTCGAGATCTTCAACTTCGTGCTGCACGAGGGCCTGGGCTACACCGTCATGGAGTTCGTCGGCGGCCGGTCGCTCAAGGACGTGCTCAAGGACCGCCGCGAGCAGGACGGCGGCCAGCCGCGCCCGCTGCCCGTGGACCAGGCCATCGCCTACATCCTCGAGGTGCTGCCCGCGTTCAGCTACCTGCACGACCACGACCTGCTGTACTGCGACTTCAAGCCGGACAACATCATCGCCCAGGGCGACGGCGTCAAGCTGATCGACATGGGCGGCGTGCGCCGCACCGACGACCTCACGTCGGCCATCTACGGCACCGTCGGCTACCAGGCGCCCGAGGTGCCGGAGGTCGGCCCGTCCGTCGCGTCGGACATCTTCACGCTCGGCCGCACCCTGGCCTCCCTGGTGCTGGACTTCCGGGGCAACACGACCGTCTACCAGGCGTCGTTCCCGCCGGTCGCCGACACCCCCGTGTTCCAGAAGTACGACTCGTTCTACCGCTGGCTCGCCAAGGCCTGCGCGCCCGCGCCCGCCGACCGGTTCGCGTCGGTGGACGAGGCCCGGGTGCAGCTCCTGGGCGTGCTGCGCGAGGTGGTCGCCACCGACAAGGGGCCGGGATACACGGCCACGACGTCGGCCGAGTCGGTGCTGTTCGGCGTGCCGCCGCTCGACGGCGCCGACGGCGCCCTGGACTGGAACGAGCTGCCGCTGCTGAAGGTCGACTCCACCGACCCGATGGCGTCCTGGCTGGCCGGCGTCAACGTCGCCGACCCGGCCGAACGCATCAAGGCGCTGGCCGACCCGGCCGAGCACACCGTCGAGGTGCGCCTCGCCGTGGCGCGGGCCGCGATCGAGGCGGACGACGGCGCACTGCTCCGCTCCACCGTCGCGCAGATCCTGGAGCACGACCCGTGGGAGTGGCGCGCCGCCTGGCTGGAGGGCCTCGGGCACCTCGCGACCGGCAACGCCGCCGCGGCCCGCGCGTCGTTCAACGCCGTCTACGGGCAGGTGCCCGGCGAGCCCGCGCCGAAGCTGGCGCTGGCCACGGTCTGCGAGCTGTCGGGCGAGCCCGGCGTGGCCGAGCAGCTCTACGGCACCATCGCCCGGGCGGACGCCAACTACACGGGCGCGGCCGCGTTCGGCCTGGCCCGCGTCCGGTCCGGGGGCGGCGACCTGGACGGCGCGCTCGGCGCGCTGGAGCTCGTGGGCCCCACGCGCGGGTCGTTCCCGGACGCCCGCCTGCAGCGGGCCCGGCTGCTCGTGGAGGCGCACCGCTCGCTGGTCGACCTGGCCGACGCCGTCGCCGGGCTCGACGCCGCCCACATCCCCGACCGCCCCAAGGCCGTCGTCACCGTCGAGGCCCTCGACGAGGCGCTGGAGATCGTGCTGCGCGACGGCCCCCTGCCGAGCCTGCGGGTGGCGGGCGTGACCGCCGAGGAGGGGCCGCTGCGGGACCGGCTGGAGCTCGCCCTGCGCAACCTCGCCCACCTCACGGACGACCGCTCGGAGCGCGTGGCGCTCGTGGACCGGGCAAACTCCGTACGGCAGTGGACGTGGCGATAACCGGGGCGGGAGCCCTGACGAAAGCAAGGAGATCCACCCAGACATGAGTGCCGAAGACAGCGTCCTCGTCCGATGCCCCAGCTGCGGGGAGAACGCGGCGCCCCGCGCCAGGTTCTGCGAGAACTGCGGCACCGCGCTGGGCACCGGCGGGGCAGACCCGTCCCTGCCCTCCGAGGTGACGCTGGACGTCGCCCCCACGGTCCTGGACCTCGACCCCGCGACGGGCGAGGCCGGGGGCAACCGCCGGTGCGCGGCCTGCGGCGGCGTCATCGCCGACGACGGCTACTGCGCCGACTGCGGCACCCCCGGCCAGTCCGAGCGCGACCACTTCGAGGAGCGGCCGGCCACCTGGGTCGCCGGAGTCTGCGACCGCGGCATCCGGCACGCGCGCAACGAGGACGCGATGGCCCTGGCCGCGAACGGCGCCTTCGCGGCGCTGGTGGTGTGCGACGGCGTCTCCAGCGCACCGGACTCCGACGTCGCCTCGCTCGCCGCGAGCCGGGCCGCGCGGGACGTGCTCGTGGCCTACGGGCCCGAGGGGCCGAGCTCGGTCGAGGGCGCGACCAGCCGCCGCATCGCGGGCTGGACCGACGCCATGGTCGCCGCGTCGCGCGCCGCCGGGCAGGCCGTGCGCGGCGCCGCCGAGCAGCTCGCCGCGACCAAGGGGACCGACGTGGCGGACGACCCGCCGTCGTGCACGTTCGTGGCCGCCGTCGTCGACCACGACCTCATCGTCGCGGGCTGGCTCGGCGACTCCCGCGTGTACTGGCTGCCGGACGCCGGGCCCGCCGAGCAGCTCAGCGTCGACGACTCGTGGGCGCAGGAGATGATCGCCGCCGGCGTGCCGCGCGCCCAGGCCGAGACGTCGCCGCAGGCGCACGCCATCACCCGGTGGCTCGGGCCCGACGCCGCCGACACCGACGCGCGCTGCGCCGCGACCGTCCCGAACGGTCCCGGCTGGCTGCTGGTCTGCTCGGACGGCCTGTGGAACTACTGCTCCGACGCGCACGAGATGGGTGAGCTCGTGCGCAAGTTCGCCGGCTGCGGCGAACCCCACGCCGCCGCCGCGGCGCTCGTCCGCTGGGCGAACGCCCAGGGCGGGCGGGACAACATCACCGCCGCGCTCGCGCGGATCGCCCCGACTGTCACCGAGCAGCGCTAGCCTGCCGTAACCGAGAGGAGCCACCGTGGCCGAGTTCTCCGCCGAGGTCTTCCAGAACGAGTTCCTGTCCGACGGCGGCACCGACGTGCACGCCATCGTGTCCGTGACCTGCACCGGCGCGGGGGCCGCCGGGGCCGGGACCGCCGCGAGCGCCACCGCGGACGCGGGCGGCGCGGGCGCGGGCCAGGTCGCCGAGATCGTCGCCGTCGACACGTCCGGCTCGATGCAAGGCCGCAACATGGAGGCCGCCAAGCACGCGGCCGCCGTGGCCGTGGACCAGATCCCCGACGGCACGCTGTTCGCGATCATCGGCGGCTCGCACGTGGCCACGCGGATCTTCCCCTACCCGAACGCCCGCGTGCCGATGGTGGCGATGGAGCCCGGCGCGCGCGCCGAGGCCAAGCGCGCCATCTCGACCATGGCGGCCAGCGGCGGCACGGCGATCTCGACGTGGCTGCGGCTCGCCGACGACCTGTTCGCCACCGTCCCCGCGGCGCAGAAGCACCTGATCCTGCTCACGGACGGCAAGAACGAGTCCGAGCCGAAGATGCACCTGGACCAGATGATCACCCACGTCACGGGGCACTTCCAGTGCGACGCCCGCGGTGTGGGCGACCGCTGGGTGGTGGAGGAGCTGCGCAAGATCTCGACGGCGTTGCTCGGCACCGTGGACCTCATCGCGCGCCCCGAGGACATCGCGGAGGACTTCGCGGCCCTCGTGCGCAAGTCCATGGCTCGCGGCGTCGCCGACGTGGACCTGCGCGTCTGGGCGCCGCAGGGCTCGCAGGTCCTGTTCGTCAAGCAGGTGGCCCCCGAGGTGGACGACCTGACGAGCCGCCGCACCGAGGTGAACGCGCTGACCAGCGGGTTCCCCACGGGCGCGTGGGCCGACGAGACCCGCGACTACCACGTGGCGGTCCGCGTGGCGGCCAAGCCCGTGGGCTCGGAGCAGCTCGCCGCGCGCGTGCAGATCGCGGTGGGCGGCGAGGTCCAGGCGTCGGGCCTGGTCAAGGCCAAGTGGTCGGACGACTCGACCTTGACCGCGCGGATCAGCCCCGAGGTGGCGCACTACACGGGCCAGGCGGAGCTCGCCTCGGCCATCCAGGAGGGCCTGGCGGCCAAGGCCTCGGGCGACGAGGCGACGGCGACCGTGAAGCTCGGCCGCGCGGTGCAGCTCGCCGCCGAGACCGGCAACGACGAGGCCACCTCGCGCCTGCGCAAGATCGTGGAGGTGGAGAACGAGGAGGAGGGCACCGTGCGGCTCAAGCGGAACACCGCCAAGCTGGACGAGATGGCACTCGACACCGCGTCCACGAAGACCACCCGGGTGAGGCGCGCATGACCGTCGTCTGCCCCGAGGGACACACCAGCCAGGCCACGGACTACTGCGACGTCTGTGGCACGCCGATCCCGGCGAGCTCGGCGGCCGATCCCGGGCGGCCGGGGTCGGCGGCGTCCGCGGCCCCCGCGGCCGGGGGTGGTTCGAGCACGCCGGCCGAGGCGGCGTCCGGCCCCGTGACCTGCCCCAACTGCGGCGACGTGTCCCCCGGCGACTCGCTGTTCTGCGAGAACTGCGGGTACGACTTCACCACCGGCACACCGGCGGCACCGGCCCCGCCCGCGGCCCCGGCGTCCGGACTGGACCTCGGGGACCTGGGGGCGACGCAGCCCGGGACCGGGTCGGTCCCGGCCGACCCCGGGTCGGGGCAGGTGGCGGCGGGATCGGCACCGGCGTCGGCAGGTTCGGTTCCGGCGTCGGCCGGGCCGGCCGGGATGTCGGCGTCGGCCGGTGTGCCGGCGCCCGCGCCGTCGTCCGAGGGTGGGCTCGCCGCGCCGCCCGTCCCCGGCGACGACGTCTGGGTGGCCGAGATCTGGGTGGACCCCGACTGGTACGCGCACGAGCGGCCCGAGGACCCGATGCCGTCCGCGGGCCTGCCCGGCCTGGTGACGCTGCGGCAGCGCAGCCTGCTGGTGGGGCGGCCGTCCAGGTCGCGCGGCATCACGCCGGACATCGACTGCGGCAGCGACCCCGGGGTGTCCCGGCGGCACTGCCAGCTGACCACGGACGGTCAGCGCTGGTGGGTGGAGGACCTGGGCTCGTCGAACGGCACCTTCGTCTCGGCGGCGGGCGACCCGCTGCCGGACAACCCGCTGACCCAGGGCGTGCGCCGCGAGATCGAGGAGAACGACCGGGTCTTCGTCGGCGCGTGGACGCGCCTGGTGATCCGCAAGGCCCTCCCGGGCGAGGCCTGACCCCCGTCTCAGACGCTCAGGTCACCCGGGTGACCTGAGCGTCTGACACGCCCGGGTCGGGGGTGCGGCGCAGGCGCAGCGCGACCAGCCCGGCCGCGACCACCACGACGACGTTCGCCAGCACGAGCAGGCGGTAGTCGACGAACGCGAGCAGCCCCGCGCCGAGCGCCGTCACCACGGTGCCGGGCAGGTTGTTCACCAGGTGCCCGGCGGCGGCGACCCGGCCCTGCAGCCGCTCGGGCGTGCGGACCTGCCGTTCGGTGACCCACGCGATGACCGCGGCCGTCACGCCGAAGCCGAGCAGGGCCTGCGCGGCCACCGCCGGGATCACCCAGCTGAACATCAGCGGCACCAGGGCGATCCCGGCGGCGAGGATCCCCAGCGCGTAGACGCGCGGCCGCCCGTAGCGCGCCATCAGCCGCGGCGTCAGCGCCCCGGCGACGAACCCGGCCACCCCCTGCAGCACGGTGAGCGGACCGAGCCAGGCCGGGGGCAGCCCCAGCCCGTCGAGCACCGCGAAGACGACGGCGTTCACCAGGCCGACCGACGCGAAGACGATCACCGCGTTCCAGGTCATGCCGCCCAGCGGCTGTGTGCCGAACAGGTGCCGGAACCCGGCCGTGACCGCCGCGAGGTACGACTCGCCCGGGTCGTCCTCGTACCGGGACTCGACGACCCGCACCAGCAGGAACACGACGGCGGCCCCCGCGAACCCGCCGATCGCCACCGCGACGAGCGGCACCACGCCGACCAGCGCGTAGACCGCGGCGCCGAGGATCGGCAGCGCCACGCGGAACACCTGGTCGATCATGGAGAGGCGGCCGTTGGCGTGCCCCAGGGCCTCGTTCGGCAGGAGGTCCTTGAGGATGCCCGACTGGCAGGCGCCCGTCACGTACGCGACCGCCGAGTAGACCAGCGTGGACACGAAGATGACCCAGACCTGGTCCGGGCGCTGCACCCAGAACAGCGGCACCAGCCCGAGCGCGCCCACCACGTAGGCGACCACGAGCATGAGCCGGCGCGAGACCCGGTCCGCCAGGTGCCCCAGGAACGGCGAGGCGAGCGCGGGCAGGCCCAGCAGCGCGAACGTCACGCCGCCCAGCGCGGCGCTGCCGGTCAGGTCGGCGACCCAGACCGCCATGAGCAGGGTGAGCAGCGAGTCCGCCACGTTCGCGAGGGTCCAGCCCACCACAAGCGTGCGGAAGACGGGGGTCCGCAGGTGCCGCGCGGGGTCGGTCGGCTGGGGCTGCCCGACGGCGTCGGCCTGGGCCGGATCTGCCGGTCCCGGCCGCCCGACGACGGGCGGGTCGCCCTGGGCCGCGTCGTCGCCGGCCGCCGGGGGCTTGGTGGTGGTCATGCGTCCTCGCCCTCCGGGTCCGGGATCTCGGACCAGACCGCGCCGAACAGGTGGGCCCGGCGCGCGCCGGGCGGGCGCTTGCCGGGGTTCTCCGAGCGGCCACGGAACCGTTCGGTGAGCTCCTCGAGCCGCCGGGAGAGGTCGTCCAGCTCGTCGCGCGTCACCCAGAACTCCTGGTGCGTCTGGGTGGTGGCGTACAGCCAGGCCGGGTCGTCCCGTCCGGCGTCGGCGAGCCAGCGCTGCAAGGCCGCGAACTGCTCGGCCACGAACATGCTGCCGAACGCCTGGGCGGCGGGCCACGACTCCGGGTCCGCGAGGTCGGGCCGCACGCTGAACCCTCGGCTGACGGCCCGCCACGGCCGCTCCTTGCCGTGCGGCTCGGCGCGCTCGACGTGCCCGTACTTCTCGAGCTGGCGCAGGTGGAACGAGCAGCTCGCCACGGACTCCCCCGTGCGCTCGGCGCACTGGGTGGCGGTGAGCTCCACGCCCCCGCCGAACAGGGCGAGCAGGCGGATGCGCAGCGGGTGGGTCATGGCCTTGATGGCGTCGGCCTGCGAGATGACGGCGTCTTCGGGCTGCGTCGGCCGGGTGAACCCCTGGACCTCGGGCTGCTTCTGCTCGGGCATGCGGCGAGCGTAGAACGCTAAAGAGAACTTGCGCAAGGAATCTTTAGCGACTTCGCCCGAATAAAGCCGTGCGCCGCACCGCCGTCTCCTGGGAGGCTCAAGGCACACCGCGGTGACGTCCGTCCGGTCCCATGCCGGGCGGTGGACAGGGTCCGGCCAGACCCTCTGTCGGGAGACCGGCAATCCAGCGTCACGAAAGGCACTCACGTGCATACCGAGTACGACCTGGCGCAGACCCTTCACCGGGACCGCCTCCGGGACGCCGAGCAGAACCGGCGCTTCCGTCAGCTCCGCGAGGAGCAGAAGCGACGCAGGGCCGAGGCCCGCGCCGCACACCGGACCGACGACCGCGCACCGGCACCCGCCCTGCGCGTGCGGTCCGCATGACCCGTACGGCGCCCGCCGGAGCTCCTCCGGCGACCGGCGCTGCAGGCATCCACGAAGCAGAGCGTGTGTCCCGCACACGCTCTGCTTCGTTCTTTTGCGCCCGCTGACCTGCGCAAGGGTGCTGCAGATCACCACTGTCCGCCTTGCGCGGGATTTCCTGAATGAGGGAGGATGTAACACGACGGAAACACTGAGGAGCACCGCGCCGCGACCCGGCCCGGAGCACGCCCGCTGCGACCGTCACCCCCTCCCCACCCCTGGAAGGACCACCACGGACATGCACGCCCAGACCGCCTACTACATCGGCCGCGCCCAGGTCGCAGAGATCGCCCGCCGCGCGGAGGTCGCCGGCGCCCAGGAGCGCGCGCTGCGCGAGCGCCCCGAGCGTCGTACCGCCAAGCGCACGAAGCGGCTCCGCCTGATCTGACCCGCCGGCCACTGGCCTGACGCGCACATCCTGGCCCTTCCCCGGACGACCACCGTCGTTCCGCGGAAGGGCCTTCGTGCACCCACCGCCCGCGCGCGCCCCGTACCGCACCCGTGTACACCAGCGGCGCGCCGAACGGAATAGGCTGGGCCGGTGAGCCTTCCCAACCCCAACGAGCGCATCGTCTGGATCGACTGCGAGATGACCGGCCTCGACCTGCGCGCCGACGCGCTGATCGAGGTCGCCGCGATAGTCACCGACTCCGACCTCAACGTCCTGGGCACCGGTGTCGATGTCCTGGTCAAGCCGCCGGCCGAGGCGCTGGAGCAGATGAACGACTTCGTGCGCGCCATGCACACGACGTCCGGCCTGCTCGACGAGCTCGACCAGGGGCTGACCCTCGAGGAGGCGCAGGAGCAGATCCTCGCCTACATCCGCGAGTACGTGCCCGAGCCGGGCAAGGCTCCGCTGGCCGGCAACTCGGTCGGCACCGACAAGTCCTTCCTCGACCTGCACATGGCCGAGCTGGTGGACTACCTGCACTACCGGATCATCGACGTCTCCTCGATCAAGGAGCTCTCGCGGCGCTGGTACCCGCGGGTCTACTTCGCCTCCCCGAAGAAGGACGGCGGGCACCGCGCGCTGGCCGACATCCTGGAGTCGATCGACGAGCTGCGCTACTACCGCGAGGTGCTGTTCCCCGCGCAGCCAGGCCCCGACACGGCGACCGCACGGGCCGCCGCCGCGCACGTCGCCGAGACGTCCGTCACGAAGCAGCTCGCTCCGTAGGTATGAGTTCGGATCGTGGCCGCTGACCATGTATGCTTTTCGACGGTCGCCGGTCCAGGATCGACGAGCATGGTGGGCGTAGCTCAGCTGGTAGAGCATCGCGTTGTGGTCGCGAGGGCCGCGGGTTCAAGTCCCGTCGCTCACCCCATGCAGAAGAGGGCCCCTCACTCCGGTGAGGGGCCCTCTTCCGTCTCCGCGGCGGCCGGCGCCGCCCCCTGGATCAGGCCAGGAGCTTGACCACCGCGTCGGCCAGCTTGTCCTCGACGCCCGTGCCGTACTTCATCCACAGCGACGGCTCGGTCAGCTCGAGCTCGATGACCATGGGCACCCCGTCGTCGCCGGTGACGAGGTCCACCCGGGCGTACGTGAGGTCCGCGCCGGTCGCGGTGCGCGCCACGGCGAGCGCGCGCTCGGCCACCTCGATCTGCTCGGGCGTGGCCTCGTACGCCGAGTTCTCCTCCTCGGCGTACAGCTCGCCGGTGTCCTCGGCGGGGCCGGTGAGCAGCGCGTTCTTGCGGATGGCGTGGGTGTGCTCGCCGTCGACGAAGATCAGGCAGGTCTCGCCCGCGGTGTCCACGGAGGTGACGTAGGGCTGGATCATGACCCAGCGGCCGTCGTCGAGCAGGCGGGTGGCGTGCGCGATGGCCTTGCCGCGCGACTCCGCGGAGACGGGCTGGTAGCGGCCCGTGTTCTGGGCACCGGCGCTGACCACGGGCTTGACCACGAAGTCGCCGAACGCGGGCATGCGGGTGTGCACCGCGCGCTTGGACAGGTGCCGGGCGGGGTCGAGCCAGATGGTGGGGATCACGGGGATGCCCGCGGCCTCGAGCTCGCGCAGGTACCGCTTGTCGGTGTTCCACTCGATGACGTCGGCGCTGTTCGCGACCTTGGGCAGCGAGCGCGCCCACGCGAGGAACTCGTCGTGCCGCGGCGAGTAGTCCCAGGTGGAGCGGACCAGCACGAGGTCGTAGGCCTGCCAGTCGACGGCGGGGTCGTCCCACACGGCGGGTTCCGCGGTGATCCCGCGCGAGGCGAGCGCCGCGATCAGCGGCACGTCGTCCTTGTCGAGGTCGGGCAGCTGGGAGCAGGTCGCGAGGGCTACACGTGCGTTGGTCACGCACCGAGACTATCTGGCGAGTTGTCCGAGGTCCCGGCCTGCGCGCGGGTCAGGACGCGGCGTCGGTCACAGCGGCGTCGTCGGCGCCCGCGGGCGCCTCGGCCGCTTCCGCCTCCGGTGCGTCCCAGGGGGTCTCGGCAGCGGCGTCCGCCGCCCGGCGCAGGGCGCCGAGGATCCCGTCGGCGGTGAGCGAGCCGACGACGTCGCCCGTCTCCCCCACCACGGGCACCCGCCCCATGGCCGACGCCGGCAGCGCCGCCACGGCCTCGAACGCGTCGGTCAGACGCGCGCCGAGCCGCACGGGCGCGGGGGCGGGCTGGACGATCCGGTCGGCGCCGTCCAGGTCGGTCGTCTCCACCTGGGCGAGGGAGAGCATGCGGGAGGCCGCGCCGTCGCCGATGAAGTCGCGCACCCGCTCCGACGCCGGGTGGGCCAGCACCGCGAGCGGGCTCGCGACCTGCTCCAGCTTGCCGCCGCGGGACAGGACGGCGATGCGGTCGCCGAGGCGCGCGGCCTCGTCGATGTCGTGCGTCACGAGGATCACGGTGGTGCCCGTCTCCTGCTGGATCCGCTGGAACTCGGTCTGCAGGTGCCGGCGGAACTCCGGGTCCACGGCGCCGAACGGCTCGTCCATCAGCAGCACGGGCGGGTCGGTCGCCAGCGCGCGGGCCACGCCGATGCGCTGGCGCTCACCGCCGGACAGCTCGTGCGGGTACCGCTTCGCGTAGGTAGCGGCGGGCAGGCCCACCAGGTCCAGGAGCTCGGCCACGCGCGCCCGCGTGCGCCGCCGGTCCCAGCCGAGCAGGCCGGGGACGGTCGCGATGTTCGCCTCGACCGTCCGGTGCGGGAACAGCCCGACGTTCTGGATCACGTAGCCGATGCGGCGCCGCAGGGCCACGGGGTTGCTGTTGGTGACGTCCTCGCCGTCGAGCAGGATGCGGCCCGACGTCGGCTCCACCAGCCGGTTCACCATGCGCAGCGTGGTGGACTTGCCGCAGCCGGACGGGCCCACGAGGGCGAGCACCTCGTGCTCGCGCACGGAGAGGCTGAGTCCTTCGACGGCGACGGTGCCGCTCCCGAACGCCTTGCGGACGGTGTCGAGCTCGATCACGGTGCGAGAAGCCATGTGCTCGAACCTACCGGGTGAAGAGCACGATAGGTTTTACGGCATGCCCGGCAACCCGTGGTTCTCCTGGTCCTACGTGGTCGACAACGCGCCCCTGATCTGGCAGCGCACCGTCGAGCACGCCGGCCTGACGATCGAGGCGGTCGCGATCTCGGCGGCCATCGCCATCCCGCTGGGGGCGCTGGTCTCCCGGTCGCGGTGGCTGGCCGGGCCGGTGCTCGGCACGGCGGCCGTCATGTACACGGTGCCGTCGCTGGCCCTGTTCGCGATCCTGGCGCCGCTGCTCGGGATCGGCCGCACGCCGGTCCTGGTGGGCCTGGTGGTCTACGCGCTGCTGATCATCCTGCGCAACACCGTCGCGGGTCTGTCCACCGTGGACCCGGCCGTCACCGACGCCGCCCGCGGCCTGGGCTACGGGCCCGGCCGGCTGCTGGTGCAGGTGGCCATGCCGAGCGCGCTGCCGAGCATCATCGCCGGGCTGCGCCTGGCCACCGTGTCCACCGTCGCGCTGGTGACCGTGGGCATCGTCGTCGGGTACGGCGGGCTGGGGCAGCTCATGTTCCAGGGCTTCCGCAACAACTTCTACCGGGCCGAGATCATGACGGCGACGCTCGCGACCATCGCGCTCGCCCTCGTGCTCGACCTGGCCCTGTGGGCCGTCGGCAGACTCCTGACCCCCTGGCTGCGCGGGAGGGCGTCATGAGCGCCCCCACCGGCGTCCTCCAGGAGGCGATCGTCTGGCTGAACGACCCCCTGACCTGGACCGAGCCCGGTGGCATCCTCGAGCTCGCGGGCGAGCACCTGGTGATGACGGCGATCGCGGTGGCCGTCGCCGCCGCCGTCGCCATCCCGACCGGCGCCTGGCTGGGGCACAGCGGCCGGGGCGCGGGCACCGTCGTCTGGCTCACGAACGCGTCCCGCGCGCTGCCGACGCTCGGCATCATCCTGCTGCTCGCCGCGGGCGGGCTGTTCGGCAACACCGCCACCGTCATCGCCGCGGCGTTCTTCGCCGTGCCGGTGCTGCTGGTCAACACCTACGAGGGCGTACGCGGCGCCGACCCCGACGCCAAGGACGCCGCGCGCGGCATGGGCATGAGCGACGGGCGCATCCTGCTGCAGGTCGAGCTGCCGCTGGCCACGACGCTGGTCTCCGCGGGCCTGCGGGTGACGATCGTGCAGGTCGTCGCCACGATCCCGCTCGCCGCGCTGGCGGGCGGCGGCGGCCTGGGTCAGATCATCGCGCTGGGCATGGGCACGCAGCGCTACGGCGAGGTGCTGGCGGGCGGCATCGTGGTCGCGGGGCTGTGTCTCGCGATCGACGGCGTGCTCGCGATCGGGCAGCGCCTGACCACACCGGCGCCGCTGCGGGTCCGGGCGGGCTAGAACCCGCCGAGCGGCCTAATGTAACGACATCCTCACGAGCGGGTTTATCCCTTGCCATCGACCGCCTGCCGGGGTCGAATGGGACAGATCGAAGCCGTAGAACAGATGTACGTCACCCACGTTCGGAGACATTCGATGAAGTTCCCCCGTACGCACGTTTCCCTGCCCCGCGCGCTCGGCGCCGCGGCAGCCGTCGTCTCCCTCGCTTTCCTGACCGCCTGTGGCGAACCCGGTTCGGCCGGCGGCGGGGGTGGCAGCAGCGAGACCGGGGGCAGCAGCCTCGCGGCCTGCGAGGCGGTCCCCGGCGACGAGCTGGTGGTGCTCGAGGACGACAAGCAGCTCCAGACCGTCGACAACATCATCCCGGCGGTCAACGCCGCGGCGGTGGAGGGCGACGACAACCTGGTCCCGCTGCTCGACACCGTCTCCGCGGCGCTCGACACGGACACCCTCATCGGCCTGAACAAGGCCGTCGACGTCGACCGCCGCACCTCGAAGGAGGTCGCCGAGGAGTTCGTGGCCGACGCCGGGCTCGACAACCCCGAGCAGAGCGGCAGCGGCAAGGTCGTCGTCGGCGCCGCCGACTTCGCCGAGAGCGCCACGCTCGGCACCATCTACGCGACGGTGCTGAACGCCGCCGGGTACGACGCCGAGGTCACCACCATCGGCAACCGCGAGGCGTACCTCCCCGCGCTGGAGGACGGCAAGCAGGTCCAGGTGATCCCCGAGTACGTGGGCACGCTGACCGAGTTCATCAACAAGGACGTCAACGGCGCCGACGCCGAGCCCGTCGCGAGCAGCGACCTCGACGCGACGGTCGAGGGCCTCACGGGTCTCGGCGAGGAGGTCGGCCTCGTGTTCGGCACGCCCTCCCCCGCCCAGGACCAGAACGCCTTCGCCGTGACCAAGGCCTTCGCGGACGAGCACAGCCTCACCACGCTCAGCGAGCTCGCCGAGGCGTGCGGCGGCCTGGTGCTCGGCGGCCCGCCGGAGTGCACGGAGCGCCCGTTCTGCCAGCCGGGCCTGGAGGAGACCTACGGCCTGGAGTTCGCGGAGTTCCGCTCGCTCGACGCCGGCGGCCCGCTGACCAAGTCGGCGCTGCAGCAGGGCGAGGTCACTCTCGGCCTGGTCTTCAGCTCGGACGGCTCGCTGACGCCCACGAGCTGACGCGCCGCTGACCCGTCCGGCCTCGGGTGGCCTGACGACTGCGCAGTTCCCTTTCGAGGCCTAGGTTTCTTCGCTTTGACCGGTGTCAAAGCGAAGAAACCTAGGCCTCGAAGTGGTTTGCAGCCCGGATCATGGGCAGGTCACAGGCCGTACGACTCCAGGAAGCGGATCCAGACCTCGCTCACCGTCGGGTACGCCGGGACCGCGTGCCACAGCCGGTCCAGCGGCACCTCGCCGACGACGGCGATGGTCGCGGCGTGCAGCATCTCGCCGGCGTCGGGCCCCACGAAGGTGGCGCCCACGAGCACCCGCCGCTGCGTGTCGACCAGCACCTGGGCACGTCCCGTGTACCCGGGGCCGTCCACGCTCGCGCCCGCCATCCAGGACAGGTCGTACGACACCGCCTCGACGGGGATGCCGGCGGCGCGCGCCTCACGCTCCGTGGGTCCCACCCAGCTGACCTGCGGCCGCGTGAACACCACCTGCACGCGCGCCCCGTGGTCGGCGGTCGCGGCGTAGCGCGACCACGGCCGGCCCTCCTGCCCGACGGCGGGCCCCGGCTCACCGGTGGTCGGGGACCGGTCGCCCGCCTGCGTGCCGTACCGCGCCGCGACCACGTCGCCGACGATCCGGCCCTGGTACTTGCCCTGGTGCGTGGTGGCCGCGCGGCCGGTCACGTCGCCGCAGGCGTACAGCCAGCCGCCCGGCACGCCCACGACCTCGAGCGACTCGGTGACGGGGAGCGCCCCGTGGCGGCCCAGCCTCGACTCGTCGAGGCCCACGGCCTCAACGTTCAGGTCCGTCGTGCGCGGCACCCGCCCCGTCGCGACGAGGATCTCGGCGGCGGTGACCTTGTCGCCGTCGGACAGGCTGACCGTCACCGGGCCGGCGGGCTCGCTCTCGCTCCCGGTGCCGGGCCGGTCCACGGAGGCGACCTCCACGCCCGTCCGGACGTCGACGCCGGCCGCGCGCAGCGACTCCGCGACCATCTCGCCCGCGAACGGCTCGGCGTTGGACAGCAGGCCGCCCCGGGCCAGCAGCGTCACCCTGGCACCGAAGTCCGCGTACGCGTTCGCCATCTCGACGCCCACCACGCCGCCGCCGATCACCACGAGGGACTCGGGCACCGACTCGGCCCCCGTGGCCTCGCGGCTGGACCAGGGCGAGGCCGCCGCCAGGCCCGGGGTGTCGGGCAGCACGGGCACGCTGCCGGTCGCCGCGATCACCGCGTGCCGGGCACGCAGCAGCCGGGTCACCGGTGCCTCGCCCGTCTCGGCCTCCCCCAGCCCGCCGCCAATGTCACCGTCCTCGTCGCCGGCGCCGCCTGCCGAACCGGCGGGCGTCTCCCGCGGCACCGTGACCTCGACCAGCCGCTCGCCGGCCAGCCGGCCGTGCCCGCGCACCAGCGTCAGGCCGGCCCCCTCGACCCACGAGACCTGCCCGGAGTCGTCCCAGTTGTTCGTGATCTCGTTCCGGCGGGCCAGGACCGCGGCGACGTCGATGTCCCCCGGGTCGGCCAGGCCGGGCGTGTCCCGGGCCAGGGCACGCACCGTGCCGGCCCGCAGCAGCACCTTGGACGGCATGCAGGCCCAGTACGAGCACTCGCCGCCCACGAGCTCGGACTCGACAAGGGCCACGGACAGGCCGGTACGCGAGGCGCGGTCCGCCGCGTTCTCGCCCACCGGCCCGCCGCCGATCACGATCACGTCGTAGGTCTCGTCCGCCTCGCCAGGGGTCTCAGGTGCGTTGTTCATGTCGTCATCCTGGACCGAACCTCCGACACCGGTCCATCGGACGTGAGGTGGAGGGTGAAGCAAAGGCGTTATACCCCATCCCGAAAATAGGGCCTCTGGTACGAAACGCCCGGGTTCGCTAGCGTTCGGGCACACCCGGCCGAGTGCGAGGAGGCGCCCGTGATGTCCGAGGTCACCAGCTACGAGTCGGTCGACCAGGCGGCGCGCGAGCTGCGGCTCGGCGTGTGCCGCGCGGTGTTCACGGGGGCGGGCACGACCACCACGGCCGGCGAGGCCACGGGCGGCCGGGCGCTGCACGTCTTCGAGGAGGGGGTGGTGGTCCGCGGCGCGAAGGGCCGGGTCCTGCCCTATCGCTGGGAGCAGGCGCGGGTGGTCCGGGTCGGGGTCCGGCCCGCGGGCTCCGCGGACAGCCGGGGCAGGTGGTCGTACGGCCTGCTGAGCGCGACCACGCCGCCGGTCGTCATGGGCGAGTTCGAGCGCATCGACGTCTGGGGGCCCGCGCTCGAGGCGGCGATCACCCGCGCCACCACGCCCCGCGTTCTGGACGAGCTCGCCGAGGGACGGACGGTCCCGTTCGGGCCCGTTTCCGCGACGCCCGAGGGGCTGGCCGTCGACGGACGGCTGACCCCGTGGGCCGACGTCACGAACCTCCGGATCGACGACGGCTACCTGCAGTGGAGGCAGCGGGGCAGGCCGGTCCGGTCGTCGGTGCCGGCCGACGACGTGCCGAACCTCCTCGTGCTCGTCTGCGTGGCCGACCACCTCGCCGCGGCATCCCCGTCCCCGGAGTAGGTCCCCGGGTCGGTCAGGCCCGGCGGGCGGGCGCGTCCCGCACCAGCACGACGTCGGCCGAGGCCTTCTGGCCGAAGACGTCCAGGACGTCGACCACGAGGTCCTGCACCAGCGCGTCCAGGTGCGCCACGGCCGCCGGGTCGTCGACGTCGCCCACGTGGCCGTAGACGGTCAGCGTGAGCAGGCCCCAGAGCCGGGCCGAGCACAGGTTCATCGCGTGCAGCAGCCCGAGCGGGACGTCCGGCGGAAAGCCCGGGACCGCCAGCATGGCGTCGCGCGCGGCCCGCAGGTGCGGGAGCAGGGCCGGGGCGATCTCGTCGTCGGGCACCACCGGGCAGCCCGCCTGCCACCAGGCGAGGGCGATCGGCGTGAACGCGCCGCCCACGCGGTCGAGGGACATCAGCGGCGGGTGGCGGGGGTCGTCGGCGGTGTCGCCCTCCTGGCCGCGGATGCGCAGCCGGCCCGACATCAGCAGGTCGTACTCGTTGCGGTGCGTGAGGCACCAGCGGAACAGCTCGTGGATCACGCCGTGGCACTGCGCGGCCGGATCGTCCGCGGGCTGTCGCACCCGGGCCCGCTCCACGGAGGCCAGGAGCTCGTCGGTCACGTGCTGGTGCGTGGCGTGCAGCAGCCCGGGCCGGCCGTCGAAGTACCGGTACAGGCCGGGCGCGGCGATCCCGACGTCCTTGGCGACGGCCTGCATCGTGACGCCGTCCGCGCCGTGCTCCTCCAGCAGGCGGCGCACCGAGGCCAGCGCCTGGTTCAGCAGCTCGCGGCGCAGCCGGGCGCGACGGCCCGTCGGCTCGCGCGGGGTCATGACCCGCCTCGCTCTCCGGTGTCGGCGAACACCGGTTCCAGCAGGACGGCGGGGCTGGGCAACATGCCGAAGAGCGCGAGGTTGCGCTCGTTCAGGTCGTCGAGCAGCGCGGTGATGTAGTCGTGCCGCACCGGCCCGTCGGGTTCGAGCACGTGGTTGTAGACCGTCATGCACAGCAGGCCGAAGGTGCGCTGCCAGGCCACGCGGACGGCGGCGACCAGCCCGAGCGGCACGTCGCGGGGAGCGTCGGGGAACGCCGCGAGCAACGCGTCGCGGCGCGCGGTCAGCTCGGCCTCGAGCTCCGGGGACACCGGGTCGTCGAACCGGACCGCGCCGTCGGCCCACTGCGCGGCGACCGCCGGGAACGCGAGGGCGGCCACCTCGTAGAACGTGCCGCCGCCGGCCTCGCCCGCCACGGCGCCGTCCTCGCCGGCCAGGCGCAGGCCGGCGCCCAGGAGCAGGTCGAACTCGTTGGGGTGCGCCACGCACCAGGCGAACATCGCGTAGGTCAGCGCGTGCACCTCGGCGGCACGGTCACCGGCGGGCTGGCGGGCGACCGCCGCGCGGACGTGCCCGACCAGCTCGTCGAGCACGTGCCGGTAGGTGGCCCGCAGCAGGTCGGAACGGCTCGGGAAGTACCGGTAGAGCCCCGGCCCGGCGATGCCGATCTCCCGACTGACGGCCAGCATCGTCACGCTCTCGAGCCCGCCGTCCGCGAGCAGCCGGCGCGCCACGTCGATCGAGCTGCTCAGCAGTTCCTCGCGCCGACGTCGCCGGGTCGTGCTCTCTGCGCTGCGGGCCACGAGGCGTACGTGTTCTCCATCTGGGGGCTGACTGTGCGGCCCCAGTCTCGCACGCAAAGCACCCTGACAGCGCGAACGTAGGGTTGGTCGCCCCATCAGACGTCATGCGGCGACCAACCCTACGTTCGAGCACCTCGCGGGCAGCGCCCGCGGCGTGTCAGGCCAGGCCTGCGCGGCGGAGGGCGTCCGCCATGGCGGTGTCGGCCGGGGCCGGGCGGCCGCGGCCGCCCTGTCCGCCCTGTCCACGCTGCCCCTGGCCCTGGCCGCCCTGACCTCGGCCCTGGCCCCCGCGGCCACGGCCCTCGCCGCCGCCCGGGCGCCCGCCACGCTGACCGCCCTGACCGCCGCCGGAGCTGCCCGAGCTGCGGCCGCCGGGGGCCGCGCCGACCTCGTCGTCCAGCCGCAGGGTCAGGGAGACCCGCTTGCGCTGGAGGTCGATGTCCAGGACCTTCACCTTGACGATGTCGCCCGACTTCACGACCTCGCGCGGGTCGCTGACGAAGTTCTTCGACATGGCCGAGACGTGCACGAGCCCGTCCTGGTGCACGCCGATGTCCACGAACGCGCCGAACGCGGCCACGTTGGTCACCTGCCCCTCCAGCACCATGCCGGGCACCAGGTCGCCGAGGGTCTCGACGCCGTCGGCGAAGGAGGCCGTGGTGAACGCCGGACGCGGGTCGCGGCCCGGCTTCTCCAGCTCGGCGAAGATGTCGGTCACGGTCGGCAGACCGAACGTCTCGTCCACGAACTCGGTGGGCCGCAGCGTGCGCAGGGCACCGCCGTTGCCGATGAGCGCCTGCACGTCCGTGCCCGACGCCGTCACGATGCGCCGCGCCAGCGGGTACGCCTCGGGGTGCACCGAGGACGCGTCCAGCGGCTCGGCGCCGCCCGAGACCTTGAGAAAGCCCGCGCACTGCTCGAACGCCTTGGGGCCCAGGCGCGGCACGTCCTTCAGCGCGGCGCGCGACGCGTACGGGCCGTTGGCGTCCCGGTGGGCCACGATGTTCTCGGCGAGCGTCGAGGTGATGCCCGAGACGCGCGACAGCAGCGGCACCGACGCGGTGTTGAGGTCCACGCCGACGCCGTTGACGCAGTCCTCCACCACGGCGTCCAGCGACCGCGACAGCTTGGTCTCGGTGATGTCGTGCTGGTACTGGCCCACGCCGATCGACTTGGGGTCGATCTTCACGAGCTCGGCGAGCGGGTCCTGGAGGCGGCGCGCGATCGAGACGGCGCCCCGGATGGACACGTCCAGGTCGGGCAGCTCCGCGCTGGCGTAGGCGGACGCCGAGTACACGGACGCTCCCGCCTCGGACACGACGGCCTTGGTCAGGCCGAGCTCCGGCACCTTCTTCATCAGGTCGGCGGCCAGTCGCTCGGTCTCGCGCGACGCCGTGCCGTTGCCGATCGCGACCAGGTCCACGTCGTGCTTCTGGGCCAGCCGGGCCAGCACGGCCAGCGACTCGTCCCAGCGGTTGGCGGGCTGGTGCGGGTAGATGGTCGCGTGCTCCACGACCTTGCCCGTGGCGTCGACGACGGCGACCTTGACACCCGTGCGCAGGCCCGGGTCGAGGCCCATCGTGGCCCGCGTGCCGGCGGGCGCCGCGAGGAGCAGGTCGCGCAGGTTGGCGGCGAAGACGCGCACGGCCTCGTCCTCGGCCTCGGAGCGCAGCCGCAGGCGCACGTCGATACCGAGGTGCACCAGGATCTTGGTGCGCCAGGCCCAGCGGACCGTGTCGTTCAGCCAGCGGTCGGCCGGGCGGCCCTGGTTGGTGATGCCGAACTGGTGCGCGATCGTGCCCTCGTAGGACGTCGGCACGCCGGCCTCGATGCCCTCCTCGGGCTCGATCGTCAGGTCCAGCACGTCCTCCTTCTCGCCCCGGAACAGGGCGAGCACGCGGTGCGAGGGCAGGGACGACAGGGCCTCGGCGAACTCGAAGTAGTCCGAGAACTTGGCGCCCTTGTCCTGCGCGCCGTCGCGGACGCCGGACAGCATGCGCCCGCGCTTCCACAGCCGCTCGCGCAGGGTGCCGATCAGGTCGGCGTCCTCACCCATGCGCTCGACGAGGATCGCCCGGGCGCCGTCGAGCGCCGCGGCGGCGTCGGCCACGCCCTTGTCGGAGTCGACGTACGGGCCGGCGGCCTCGGTCGGGTCGAGCGACGGGTCGCCGAGCAGCGCCTCGGCGAGCGGCTCCAGGCCGGCCTCGCGCGCGATCTGCGCCTTGGTGCGCCGCTTGGGCTTGTACGGGAGGTAGATGTCCTCCAGACGCGACTTGGTCTCCGCCGCCAGGATCTGGGCTCGCAGCTCGTCCGTGAGCTTGCCCTGCTCCTGCACCGACGCCAGGATCGCCGCGCGCCGCTCCTCGAGCTCGCGCAGGTACCGCAGCCGCTCCTCGAGGGTGCGCAGCTGCGCGTCGTCGAGGGTGCCCGTCACCTCCTTGCGGTAGCGGGCGATGAACGGCACGGTCGCGCCGCCGTCGAGCAGGTCGACGGCCGCGGTCACCTGCCCCTCCCGAACGCCCAGCTCCTCAGCGATGCGCTGGTTGATACTTGCCAACGTCCTGTACCTCACTTCAGGGGTCGAAACCCAGCCGGATGGTCGGGACAGATTGTGCCCGGCGCCACTGACATCTGTCGCATCCGCCCACGCGTGTCAGACACACAGGTCACCCGGGTGACCTGTGTGTCTGACACGGACGTGGGTGCAAGGCCGGGGCCCGCCGCCACACATCCAGATCAGGACCCGCCTGCGAGCGCGGGCCCCCGACCCCGGAGGAAACCGTGCAGCGTCGCCCCAGGACCGCCCGCCCCGAACAGCGCCCCGCGCCTGCCCGACGCCACGGCGTCACGGCCACAGCGGCAGCCGCCGCCCTCGCCCTGACCACGTGCGGCGTCCTGACCGCCTGCGCCCCCTCCACCGACGAGGCCGCCACCGAGGGCCTGGAGCGATCCGACGCCGCCCGCGCCGTCGTGGCCGTCGCCGACGCGCCCGCCACGACGGACGCCGTCGCCGCGACCGAGGAGCTGGGCCTGCTCGCCCTGCGCGCGACGGCGGAACCGAAGGAGAACGCCCTCGTCTCCCCCGCGTCCCTGTCGTTCGCCCTGGCGCTGCTGGCCGAGGGGGCGCGCGGCGAGACCGCCACGACCTTGGACGCGGCGCTCGGCGCCTCCGGCGAGGACCGCACGTCCGCCTACAACGCCCTGCAGGGCGAGCTGGCGAAGCACGACGGCGACCCCTCCGTCGCGCAGGACGACGAGCTCCCCGAGCGCCCCGTGCTGCACCTGGCGAACCAGGCCGTGCTCGACGACCAGCTCGCCGTCGAGCCGGACTACCTCGACGCGCTCGCGTCCGCGTTCGACGCCGGCGTGCAGCGCACCGACCTGGGCAGCGGCGAGGGCAAGAAGGTGCTCGACTCCTGGGTGAACCACCACACCGGCGGCCTGATCGAGGAGTCGGCGATCCAGCCCGACCCGTCGCTGCGCCTGGTGCTGCAGAACGCGATCCTGCTCGCGGCGCGCTGGCAGAGCCCGTTCGAGGAGGCGTCGACCGGCGACCAGGACTTCACCGGACCGGGCGGCACCGCCCCGACCGAGATGCTGCGCGGCGCGCACCCGTGGGCCTACGCCGAGAGCGACGGCTGGGCCGCCGTCCGCCTCCCGTACGCGGAGGCGTTCCACGCGGACGTGCTCCTGCCGCCGGACGGCACCGACCCGGCCGACGTCGACCCCGGGACGCTGACCGCTCTCACCACCGCGCTCGACGACGCCGCGCCCCAGGTCGTCGAGCTCGCCATGCCGACGCTGGAGCTCGAGCCGCCCACCCTGGACCTGGCGCCGGCGCTGGACCAGGCGGGCCTCGCCGGCCTGTACGACTCCCCCGACCTGTCGGGCATCAGCACCGCCGAGCAGCTCCGGGTGAGCCAGGTGCTGCAGCAGGCCTACCTGAACCTGGACGAGGAGGGCACCGTCGCGGCCGCCGTCACCGAGATCGCCGCCGAGGCGACCAGCGCCATGCCCGAGGAGCCCGCCGTCCGCATGACGGTGGACCGGCCCTATCTGCTGCGGATCGCCCACACGGAGACGCACCTACCCCTGTTCCTGGCCGCGGTGCGCAGCCCGCAGCACTGAGCCGGCCGGCGGCGGCGCGGACCATTGACCCGGGCATCCGACGCCAGTAGCGTGCGCACGCAAACGGGAGAAACCGCACCTCGTGCGGGGTGATCCCCTGAGCACGAGGAGGTGCGCATGGCGCTGTCGTTCCTCGACCGCGAGCACACGGTGGCAAAGCCCGGCTACAGCAGGTGGCTGATCCCGCCGGCCGCGCTGGCCATCCATCTGTGCATCGGCCAGGCGTACGCCACCAGCGTCTACAAGAGCGCGCTGGTCGCCCACTTCGAGTCGAGCCTCACCGCGATCGGCGTCATCTTCTCGATCGCCATCGTCATGCTCGGTCTCTCGGCCGCGGTGCTGGGCACGTGGGTGGAACGGGCCGGGCCCCGCGCCGCGATGTTCGCCTCGGCCTGCTTCTGGGCCTCCGGGTTCCTCGTCGGGGCGCTCGGCATCGCGACGTCGCAGCTGTGGCTGGTCTACGTCGGGTACGGCTTCATCGGCGGCATCGGGCTCGGCATCGGCTACATCTCGCCGGTGTCCACCCTGATCAAGTGGTTCCCCGACCGGCCGGGCCTGGCCACGGGCATGGCCATCATGGGGTTCGGCGGCGGCGCGCTCATCGCCTCGCCGCTGTCCCGCCAGCTCATGGCCGGCTACGACAGCGGCTACGACCCCACCGACCCCACCTCCGTGGCGTCGGGCAGCGCCGTCACCTCGCTCTTCGTGACCCTGGGCATCGCGTACTTCCTGGTGATGATGCTGGGCGTGTTCACGGTGAAGGTCCCGCCGCCCGGCTGGAAGCCCGCCGGGTTCGACGCCGCCGCGGTCGCCGCCAAGCCGATGGTCTCGACCGCGAACGTCTCCGCGGCGAACGCGATCAGGACCCCGCAGTTCTGGTTCCTGTGGACCGTGCTGTTCTGCAACGTGACGGCGGGCATCGGCATCCTGGAGCAGGCGGCGCCCATGATCCAGGACTTCTTCCGCGAGGACGGCATGTCCTCGGTCGCGCCGGCGACGGCGGCCGGGTTCGTGGCCTTCCTGTCCCTGTTCAACATGGCGGGGCGCTTCGTGTGGTCCTCGACGTCGGACTACATCGGCCGCAAGCCGACCTACGTCATGTACCTGGGCGTCGGCATGATCATGTACGTGCTGCTGGCGACGGTCGGCCACACGTCCACGGTGATCTTCGTGCTGGTCGCGGCCGTGATCCTGTCGTTCTACGGCGGCGGCTTCGCCACCGTGCCCGCCTACCTGCGCGACCTGTTCGGCACGTTCCAGGTGGGCGCGATCCACGGCCGCCTGCTCACCGCGTGGTCGGCCGCGGGCATCGCCGGGCCGCTGATCATCAACGGCTTCCTGGACGCCCAGGGCACACCGGGCGAGCTGGTGGCGGCCGACTACCGGCCCGCGCTGTTCACCATGGTGGCCGTGCTCGCGGTCGGCTTCGTGGCCAACGCCCTGGTCCGCCCGGTCGCGGCGCGGTTCCACGAGCGGCCGGGCCAGACCGACGAGTTCGCCGAGGGAAAGGTGTGACCATGGCCGAGCAGACACCCGAACCGGCCCCGCAGTCGACGTCGAACCAGGTACCCCGGCTGGTCCTCACCTGGGCCGTGGTGACCGTGCCGCTGGCCTACGGCCTGTTCCAGACGGTCCGGAGCGTCATCCCGCTGTTCACGGGCTGAGCCCGGCCGCCCGACGGCGACCCGCTCACCTCGCGCTCCCGGTCTCCAGACCGGCCCGCACGGCGGTGAGGACACGCGCGAGACGGGCGAGGTCGCCGTCGGGCACGCCCGTGCCCCGCAGCACCTCGGCCGTCTCGCGGTCGAGCGTCGGCGACATCTCGTCCAGCACCTGCCGCCCGGCGGACGTGAGCTCGAGGAACGACGAGCGCCCGTCCTCGGGGTTGGCCTGCCGGCGCACCAGACCGTCCTGCACCTGCCGGTCGACACCCTTGCTCGCGGCACCCACCGTGATCCCGAGCCGCCGGACCACGTCGGAGACCCGGCACCGCGGGACCGCGTCGACCGCGCGCAGCAGGTCGAACCGCCCGAGCCCGTGCGCGTGCGCGGCCCGCAACCGCGCGTCGAGCAGGGTGTAGAGGCGGACCTCGACGCGGACGAGGTCGTCGAGCAGCCCCGCGGCGTCGAACCCGTCGCCGCCGCCCCCGTTCCCCCGGGGAATAGATTCCATGGAATCTTGTTTGGCTTCCATGGAATCTATCTTCGCGCACCGAGGGGACCATGGACCAGAACGCGCTCACCGAGCTCCGCACCTTCTACACCTCGTTCGGCCGGCTGCCGCTGCCGGACGGCACCCACGTGACCGAGACGACGCGGGGCGGCGTCCCGACGCTGGACATCACCGTGCCGCAGGCCGGCGACGACGCCCCCGTGCTGCTCTACCTGCACGGTGGCGGCTACGTGATCGGCGACGCCGGCACGGGCGTCCCGCTGGCGGCGGCACTCGCAGCCCGTGCGGGCCTGCGCGCGGTCGCACCCGACTATCGCCTCGCCCCCGAGCACCCGTTCCCGGCGGCCGTCGACGACGGCCTGGCTGCGTACCGGGCGCTGCTGGAGCGCACCGACGCGAGCCGCGTCGTGGTCGCGGGCGACTCCGCGGGCGGTGGCCTCGCCCTCGCCACGGTCCTGACCGCTCGCGACGCGGGGCTCCCGCTGCCGGCCGCCGTCGTCACCTTCTCCGGCTGGTTCGACCTGACGCTGTCCGGCGCGAGCCTCACCGGCAAGGAGAGCGTCGACCCGATCTTCGACGCCGCGAACATCCGCGAGTACGCCGCCACGTACCTGCCCGACGGCGCCGACCCGCGCGACCCGCTCGCGAGCCCCCTGCTCGCCGACCTGCGCGGCCTGCCGCCGCTCCTGCTCCAGGTCGGCACGCACGAGGTGCTGCTCGACGACACCACCGGCCTGGCCGCGCGCGCCGCGTCGGCGGACGTCGACGTGACCCTGGAGGTCTACGCCGGCAGCGCGCACGTGTTCCAGCACCACCACGCGACGGACCCGGTGGCGGCGCACGCCATGGACTCCGCGGCGGCATTCCTGGCGCGGCACGCCGGGCACGTCCTGCCCGGACGCGACACGGCTCAGGACAGCCGGTCCGCCCGCGTGTAGACGTTCATCGAGCCGCCGCGGACGAACCCCAGCAGGGTCAGGCCGCACTCCTCGGCCAGGTCCACGGCGAGGGTCGACGGCGCCGAGATCGCGGACAGCACCGGGATCCCGGCCCGCGCGGCCTTCTGCACCAGCTCGAACGACGCCCGCCCGCTGACCTGGAGCACCGTCCCGGCAGCGGGCAGGGCGCCGTCGCGCAGCGCGGCTCCCACCACCTTGTCGACGGCGTTGTGCCGGCCCACGTCCTCGCGGACGTACAGCGGCTCGCCGTCGGCGGTGAACAGACCCGCGGCGTGCAGGCCGCCGGTACGGTCGAAGGCGCGCTGCCGCTCCCGGAGCAGGTCGGGCAGGGCGGCGATCACGTCGGTGCGGACCGTGACGGCGTCGCGCGCGACCGGCCAGCGCAGCGCGGCCCGCACCTCCACCACGGTGTCCGACCCGCACACCCCGCACGCGCTGGTCGTCGCGAACGCGCGCTGCCGCGGGGGCTCGACGCCGGGCGCGAGCGCCACCTCGACCGTGTTGTCCTCGTCGGGGCACAGCCGCATCCCCGCGATGTCCTCGCGCGCCGTGACGGCGCCCTCGGAGACCAGCCATCCGGCGACCAGGTCGAAGTCGTCGCCGGGGGTGCGCATCGTGACGGTGAGCGTGCTTCCGGTGGGCGGTGCGCCCGGCAGGACGCCGTCCGGCAGCATCCCGCCGACCGGGACGACGCTCGCCGGGACCGCGCCGAGCGGCCGCGCCCGGCCGACCAGCGCGCCGGGTCCGACGAGCCGGACCATGAGCGGTTCCTCGACGGCGAGCGTGTCGGGGCGCGCCGCGCGAGCGCCCTCCCGGACGCGCACCACGCGCCTTCGGTCGGTGACGACTCCCATCCCGCCAGTCTCGCACCGCTTCCGCCCGCTGCGGCCACCGATATGTCCACCAGTACGCACGGCCGCCCCGAGGTTTTGTTCAAGCCACGACGTTGCGACGTTTCAAGCCGGTCCCTGCGGGCAGTGGTTCGTGGTCTGAACAGAACCTCAGGAGCGAACGGTGACTCCTGACCGATATGTCCACAGCCTCCACAGGAGGTTGACTCCGGCGTAGGGTCAGGAGGGTGACCGACGTGAGCGACGAAGCCCGTACCGACGCCCCCGAGCAGACCCTCCGCGTCGGACCGCCCAAGACGGCCGCCGCGGGCGTGCCCGGGGTGGTCCACGGCCTGGCGCACGTGTTCGAGGAGGCCGGCGTGGGGCGCGGCCTGCGCACGCTGCCCCTGATCAACCAGCAGCGGGGCTTCGACTGCCCGGGCTGCGCCTGGCCCGAGCCGGGCAAGCCGCACCTCGCGGAGTTCTGCGAGAACGGCGCCAAGGCGGTGGCCGAGGAGGCGACCCGCAAGCGCGCGGACGCGGCGTTCTTCGCCGAGCACGCGATCTCGGAGCTGGCCACCTGGACCGACCACCGGCTGGGCAAGTCGGGCCGGATCACGGAGCCGATGCTGCGCGAGGAGGGCGCCGACCACTACCGGCCGGTCTCCTGGGACGAGGCCCTCGACCTGGTCGCCGGCGAGCTGCGCGGGCTGGACTCCCCGGACGAGGCGGCGTTCTACACGTCGGGCCGCACCAGCAACGAGGCCGCCTTCCTCTACCAGCTCCTGGCGCGCAAGCTCGGCACCAACAACCTGCCGGACTGCTCGAACATGTGCCACGAGTCGTCCGGCACGGCCCTGGTCGAGACGCTGGGCATCGGCAAGGGCAGCGTCTCCCTGGAGGACATCACCGACCACGCGGACCTGATCGTCGTCGTCGGGCAGAACCCCGGGACCAATCACCCGCGCATGCTCACCGCGCTGGAGGAGGCCAAGGACCGCGGGGCGCGGATCGTGGCGATCAACCCCCTGCCCGAGGCCGGGCTGCAGACCTTCAAGAACCCGCAGCGGGTGCGCGGCGTCGTGGGGCAGGGCACCAAGCTCGCCGACCGGTTCCTCCAGGTGCGCCTCGCGGGCGACCTGGCCCTGTTCCAGGCGGTGAACCGCCTGCTGGTCGAGGCCGACGACGACGCGCGCACCGCCGGGCACGCCCCCGTGCTGGACCACGAGTTCATCGCGCAGCACACCAGCGGGTTCCCGGAGGCGGCGGCCGCCTGGCGCGCCGTCGACCAGGCCGACGTCGAGCGGGCCACCGGCCTGGACTGGGCCGAGATCGAGGCGTTCGTCGACGACGTGAAGGCAGCGGACCGCATCATCGTCTGCTGGGCGATGGGCCTGACCCAGCACAAGCAGGCCGTGGCGACCATCCGCGAGGTGGTGAGCTTCCTGCTGCTGCGCGGCAACGTGGGCCGACCGGGCGCGGGCGCCTGCCCGGTGCGCGGGCACAGCAACGTGCAGGGCGACCGCACCATGGGCATCTGGGAGCGGCCCACCGAGCCGTTCCTGGACGCGCTGGCCACGGAGTTCGGCTTCGAGCCGCCGCGCGCCCACGGGTACGACGTCGTCGACACGGTCCGGGCGCTGCGCGACGGACGACTCAAGGTCTTCATGGCGGTCGGCGGCAACTTCGCCGCGGCCACCCCGGACAGCGCGGTCACGGAGGCCGCCCTGCGCGAGGTGCCGCTCACGGTGCACGTCTCGACCAAGCTGAACCGCTCGCACGTGCTGCCCGGCAGGCGGTCGCTGGTGCTGCCCTGCTTCGGCCGCACGGAGCGCGACATGACGGGCGGGCGCGAGCAGGTCGTCACCGTCGAGGACTCGATGAGCGTGGTGCACACCTCGCGCGGCCGGCTGGCCCCGGTCTCCGACGCCCTGCGCAGCGAGACCGCCATCCTGTGCGACCTGGCCCGCCGCGCGCTGGGCCCGGAGGATCCGACGCCGTGGGAGGCGTTCGCCGGCGACTACGCCCGCATCCGTGACTCGATCTCGCGCGTGGTGCCGGGCTTCGAGGACTTCGACCGGCGGGTCGCCGAGCCGGGCGGGTTCGTGCTGCCGCACCCGCCGCGCGACGCGCGCCTGTTCCCGACGACGACGGGCAAGGCCAACTTCACGGTCAACGACCTGGAGATCATCGACGTGCCGCCGGGCCGGCTGCTGCTGCAGACCGTGCGCTCGCACGACCAGTTCAACACCACGGTCTACGGCCTGGACGACCGGTACCGCGGCGTCAAGAACGGGCGGCGCGTCGTGTTCGTCCACCCGGACGACCTGGCGGACGGCGGGATCGCCGAAGGCGACACCGTGAACCTGATCAGCGAGTGGCCCGGGGCCGACGGCGAGGTCGGCGAGCGCCGCGCCGAGGGCTTCCGCGCCGTCTCGTTCCCGACGGCGCGCGGCTGCGCGGCGGCGTACTTCCCCGAGACGAACGTGCTGGTGCCCCTGGACCACACGGCGGACCAGAGCAACACCCCGGCGTCGAAGTCGGTGGTGATCCGCCTGGAGCCGGCCCGCTGACGCCCGGACGACGGCGGCCGTGGTCACCTCTCGCGAGAGGTGACCACGGCCGTCCTCGGGCAGCGGGCAGGCCGCAGCTCAGGGGTGGAGCGTCAGTGCGAGACCGCCTTCTCGGCGCCCGCGCCCGTCAGGGAGCGGACCTCCATCTCGGCGTACTTCTCCGGGTGCGACTGCTCCTTGCTCAGGTACGTGCCGACGATGCCGAGCAGGAACGCGAGCGGGATGGTCACGATGCCCGGGTTGTCGAGCGGGAACCAGTGGAAGTCGATGTCCGGGTTGCTGATCATCGACTTGCTGAGCCCGGTGACCGGGTCGGCCGGCTTCCCCGAGACGACCGGGGAGAAGATGATCAGCACGACGGTCGAGATCAGACCGCCGTAGATGCTCCAGAGCGCGCCCGAGGTGTTGAAGCGCTTCCAGAACAGCGAGTAGATGATGGTCGGCAGGTTCGCCGCCGCCGCGACGCAGAACGCCAGCGCCACGAGGAACGCGATGTTCTGCCCGTTGGCGAAGATGCCGCCGATGATCGCGATGATGCCGATGACGACCACGGTCCAGCGGGCCACGCGGACCTCGCCGTCGGGCGACACCTGCCCCTTCTTGATGATCGAGGCGTAGATGTCGTGCGAGAAGCTCGCCGCCGCCGTGATCGTCAGGCCGGCCACCACCGCGAGGATGGTCGCGAAGGCGACCGCCGCGATGATGCCGAGCAGGATCTCGCCGCCGAGCTCGAACGCGAGCAGCGGTGCCGCCGAGTTCTGCCCGCCCGGCGCCGCGAGGATCGCCTCCGGACCCACCAGCGCGCCCGCGCCGTACCCGAGCACCAGGGTGAACAGGTAGAAGATGCCGATCAGCCAGATGGCCACGACCACGGACTTGCGGGCCTCCTTGGCCGACGGCACCGTGTAGAAGCGCATCAGCACGTGCGGCAGGCCCGCGGTGCCGAGCACCAGGGCGAGCGCGAGCGACAGGAAGTCGAGCTGCGAGATCGCCGAGGCCCCGTACTGCAGGCCCGGTTCGAGGATCGCCTCGCCGTTCTCGCCGGCCATGTTCACGGCCTCCTGCATGACGGCGGACAGGTTGAAGCCGAACCGCGCGAGCACCCAGATCGTCATCGCGCCGGCGCCCAGGATGAGCAGCGTCGCCTTGATGATCTGCACCCACGTGGTGCCCTTCATGCCGCCCACCAGCACGTACAGGATCATGAGGGCGCCCACGACGGCGATCACCAGGCCCTGGCCGCCCTTGTCCGTGATGCCGAGGAGCAGGGCGACGAGCCCGCCCGCGCCGGCCATCTGGGCCAGCAGGTAGAAGAAGACGACCGCGAGCGTGGACAGCGCCGCCGCCATGCGGATGGGGCGCTGCTTGAGCCGGAACGACAGCACGTCCGCCATCGTGAACTTGCCGGTGTTGCGCAGCAGCTCGGCGACCAGCAGCAGGGCCACGAGCCAGGCCACGAGGAAGCCGATGGAGTAGAGGAAGCCGTCGTAGCCGTTGACGGCGATGGCGCCCGCGATGCCGAGGAAGCTCGCGGCGGACAGGTAGTCGCCCGCGATCGCGGTGCCGTTCTGCGTGCCGGTGAAGTTGCGGCCGCCGGCGTAGAAGTCGGCGGCGCTCTTGTTCTGCCGCGAGACGCGGAAGACGACGATGAGCGTGACCACCACGAACGCCGCGAAGATGCCGATGTTGATCCAGGTGTTGCCGACGTTGGTCGCCGCCGCGGCCATGACTGTCCCGTTCACAGCTCGCCCTCCTCGATCTCCTCGCGCAGGGCCTGCGCCCGGGCGTCGAACTTGTCGTTGGCCCACCGCGCGTAGAGCGTGGTGATGACGAACGTGGACACGAACTGCAGCAGCCCGAAGATCAGACCCACCGTGATGGTGCCGGCCACCCGGATGCTCATGAACTCGTGCGCGTACGTGCTCATGAGCGCGTACAGCAAGTACCAGACGAGGAACAGCGCCGTCATCGGGAAGACGAAGTTCCGGAAGGCCTTGCGGAGGCTCTGGAACTCGTCCGATCTCTCGACGCGTTGGTAATCGGTTTCTGCAGACCCTGAAGCCTGTACGTCACTCATGACGCCTCCATTGGCTCATGGGGGCGCGCGCTCTGCCGCGGCCCGGTGTGCGCATCTCGCACCCGGCCCAATGTGCCGTACCTCACACGTTTGGGGCAAACAGATCAGACGGCGCGTTCGGCGACTTGACCAAGTCGTTACATCCGACGCGGCTTTCACCCGCTCGCCGACGGGAACCGGCAGGTCAGCGCAACATCAGCGCCGGACGTACGCCAGGTCCGCGATCTCGCGCCCGGCGTCGTGCGCCTTGCGCTCGAACCCGGTCAGCACCCGCCGCTCGAACCGCGGGGCGCGGCTGCCCGGACCGTGCGCGTTGACGAGGTTCTCGTCGGCCTCCAGGACCTCGATCATCTGCTCGGCGTACTCGGCCCAGTCGGTCGCGAGGCGCAGGGTCCCGCCCGGGCGCAGCACGCGCGCCGCGAGCGCCGCGAACTCGGCGGTGACCAGGCGGCGCTTGTGGTGCCGGGCCTTGTGCCACGGGTCCGGGAAGAAGACCCACAGCTCGTCCACGGAGCCGGCCGGGACCGTGGTCTCGAGCAGCTCGGCCGCGTTGGCCTGCACGAGCCGCAGGTTGGGCAGCCCGTCCTGGCCCAGGGCGGCGCCGGCGCGCTCGGCGCGGGCGATCGTGTGCACCAGCCCGGGCTGGTAGACCTCGACGGCGAGGAAGTCCCGCCCGGGATCCGTCGAGGCCGCGCCGACGACGGCGTCCCCCAGGCCGGAGCCGATCTCCACGACGAGCGGGGCGGTGCGCCCAAAGATCGCCGCGGCGTCGAGCACGTACTCGGGGTGCACGGAGGTGCGCGCGATGGCGCGCGGTACGTCGACGACGTAGGCCGTGCGGCGCTCGGACCAGAGCCGCTTCTGCTTGTCCGTGAGCCGGCCGGACCGGCGCACGAAGGACACCGGCTTGGTCCGGAACCCCGAGAGGTCGAGCGGGGTCTCGGTGTCCTGGCGAGCGGTGTCGGGCTGGGCGGAAGCGGGCTGACTCACGGGAAAAGCGTACGAGGTCGCGGGCGGGCGTTGCGTATCCGCACTGATTCGCGGCCCGCCGCGCGGACCGGCGGCCGCGCCGGGCAGGCTGGGCGCAGCCGCCTCGCCAACCACTTCCAGGAGCCGCACATGCTGGCTATCGCCCCTGAAGCAGAACCTCCCGGGCAGGACGAGCACTCCTGCCACCATGCGTCGAACGAACCCGTCAAGCTCCCGATCGTCTCGAGCGGTGATCCGTCATTCGCCTCACGCGCTGACGAGATCCTTCGATCGACGATTGCCGAACCGGATGCCAGCCAGCCGTCATGATCAAATCCTCGGCCCTCTCGAATCGGAAGCGCCCATGACCGACCGCGCCCCCTGCTCGCGCGTCGAGCTCGACGGACGGCGGGTCGTCGTCGACCTCTCCGGCGCGGACGCCGACCGGCTCGGCACCATGGCGGCGCGCAGCGGCGTCGCCGGGCCGGAGCTGGTGCTCGGGTGGATCCGGCGCGGGCTGCTCGACGGCCCGGCCCAGGACATGCGCGCCTGGGACGGGCCCGTCGACCGGGGCGCCCGGCAGGCGCGGGACGTCGAGGTCGCCCGGACCGCCGAGGAGGCCTTCCGAGGCTTGTTCGGAAGCCCGGACCGGCCCGACTGACACCGGGCCCGAGCGCTCAGCCCGCGCCCACCTCGGCCTCCAGTATCGCCACGGCCTCGGCCGGCTCCAGGTCCCGGACCAGCACCCGCAGCGTGAGTCCGTCCGCGAGCGCCAGCAGCCGCCGGGCCTGGGCCAGCGCGGTCTCGGCGCTCACGTCCCGGTCGGCGCGGATCAGGCGCACACACTCGTCCTCGGCGCCCCGCCGCGCCTCGGCCAGCACCTGGCGGACGGCGGCGTCGTTGATCGACTTCGCCACGTAGGCGTACCAGACGCTGACGCCGATGCGCCCGGCGTCGTCCCGCGGGATCTGCTGGGTCATGACGTGCAGCAGCCGCTCGCGCGGGGCGGCGTCGGCGGTCTCCTGGTAGCCGCCGTAGGCGCGGTCGACGAGGGCGGTGCAGCCGGCCAGGACGAGGGCGTCCTTGGTGCCGAAGTAGTGCTGGATGCGGCCCATCGAGACACCGGCCTCGGCGGCGACGTGGCGCAGGCTGACGCCCTCGATCCCCTGCTCGGCGATGACCAGCCAGAGCGCGAAGACGATCTCCCACCGGCGTTCTTCGTGGTCCACGACTCTCGGCATGGACCCAGGGTAGCAATGCGGTCGCATCGCTACCTGTTACGATGCGAGTGCATTGCAAAGCCCCGGCGTCGAGAGGAACCCCGATGAGCACGCGAACCAGTGGTCCCAGGCGCCGTCGCTGGCCGATCGTCCTGCTCGCCGTCGTCGCGGCGGTGTCCACGAGCGGGCTGGTGCTGCTCGTCGCGGCGGGCGGTCCCGGCGTGGGCCACTTCCGCACTCCCGAGGCCCGCCAGGCGTACGACGACGCGTACGCGGACGCGATGGCCGCCCTGCCCGAGCCGACCGCGACGCACGACGTCGCCACGAGCTTCGGCACCGTCCGCGCCTACGCCTGGGTGCACGCGGACAACCCCGACGCCACCCCCGTGGTCCTGCTGCCGGGCCGCTCGGCCGCCACCCCCATGTGGGCCGACAACCTGCCCGACCTCGTCGAGCACCGCACGGTGTACGCCTTCGACACCCTCGGCGACACGGGTCTGTCGGAGCAGACCGTGGCGCTGCGCGACGTCGCCGACGCGGCACGCTGGGTGGACGAGGCGCTGGCCGGTCTCGGCCTCGACCGGGTGCACCTCGTGGGGCACTCGCAGGGCGGCGGGCTCGCGGCGGCCGTGGCGGTGCGGCACCCGGACCGGCTGGCCAGCCTCACGCTGCTCGAACCGGTCATGACGCTGGGCATGATGCCGCTCTCCGTCGTCCTGACGACCATCCCGGTGTCGCTGCCGTTCTTCCCGCAGTCGTGGCGGGAGTCGGCTCTCAACCGGATCGGCGGCGTGTCCGACGACGAGGTGGACCCCGGCGACCCGCTCGCTCGGATGATCTCGGTGGGCTCCAAGAGCTACAGCTCGTCCGGGCTGCCGAACCCCAGCGTGCTGACCGACGCGGAGCTGGGGGCGCTGCCGATGCCGGTGTACGTGGCGATCGCGAGCGACTCGTCGCTGGCGGGCGGCGAGGCGGCGGCCGAGAAGGCCCGGCTCATCCCGGACGCGCAGGTCAAGATCTGGCCGGACACCACGCACTCGCTGCCCATGCAGGTGGCCCAGGCACTGGACGCGGAGCTGGAGACGTTCTGGGCGGCGCACCCTTAGCCGTTGCGTATACGCAACAAGCGGCGCCATCGAGCGCCAAGTAGCTGTAAATGCGCCACCATCGTCGCCATGAGAACAGCCAGTAGCACCACCCCGATGTCAGCGCTATGTCAAAATACTCATGATTCCGTTAGCTTTTTGACGTCGAGGTGGGACATGACGGCACAGGATCTGCTGTGGCAGGTAGCCCTCGACCAACATGGCCTCATCACACTGTCCGACGCCCGAGGTCTCGGGATCAGCGAGGACGCCGTGATGATGCTCGCCCAACGAGGAAAGCTCGAACGGGCCGCCACCGCGGTCTACCGGTTTCCCCGGTTCCCGGCCGGCCCGAACGAGCCCTACATGCTCGCGGTGCTCTGGACGGGCGAGCCTCGGGCGTGCCTGAGCCACGACACAGCGCTGGCCGCGTACGACGTATCAGACATCAACCCAGGGCGAGTCCACCTCACCGTGCCGCGCGGACGGCGCATCCGCAGGTCAGGAGGCGACCTGTACACCGTCCACCATGAAGACCTGGCCGATGACGAGACCGGTTGGTGGGACGAGATTCCGACCGTCACGCTCCCGACCGCCATCCGGCAGTGCATCGACAGCGGTGTTCCGACGTATCTGATCCGACAGGCGCTCGAGCGGGCCCCAGAGGCCGGGCGGCTCGCCGCAGCTGACGCGGAGGCGCTGACCGCGCGTCTGGACCGGCGAGCGTGACGGCCGACGACCCCATCGCGCTGATCGGTTCGCTGCCGGGCCGCGACAAGGAGCCGACGAACGCACGGGTCCTGGACTCCTGGGTCACCGCCGCCCACGACAGGGTCGAGCTCGACAGCGGTCGGCTGGGCTGGCTGGTGGCGTCCACGGTGGTGGTCGCAGCGCTGCAGCGCGCGGTCGGCTCGTCGTCGGAACCGAGGTTCTTGCTCAAGGGCGGGACCTACCTTCAGCACCGCCTCGGCCGCTCGGCACGCCCCACGAAGGACGTCGACGGGATCATCAACGGTGACATCGAGCAGTTCGTCCACGACCTCGACACCATCCTCGCTGAGCCCTGGGGGCCGCTCACGCTGGAACGCGGCCCGGTCGAGACGATCGAGACGCCGGCCCGCGTGACCAGGCCGCGCCGGCTCGACGTCCGGCTCGGCCTCCGCGGCAAGGTCTGGCGACGGATTCAGGTCGAGATCGCTCCCGAGGAAGGCTCGGCGGCCCGGGACAGCGACGTGCTCACGGCACCCTCGCTCGAGCATTTCGGTCTGCCGTCACCGGATCGTCTGCTGGGTATTGCACTGCGCTATCAGATCGCGCAGAAGCTGCATGCGTGCACAGATCCCCACCAGCCGCCTGCGCACAGGAACGACCGAGCACGCGACGTCGTCGACCTGCTCTCGCTCCGTGGACTGGCTGAGCTCGAGAACGCGGCAACGGCTCACGACCTGCGAGCTGCCTGTGTCGACGTCTTCGGCGCACGCGCGGACGACGCTCGACGCCTTGGGCGCATGCCGCGCGAATGGCCGTGCACGGTCGTTCCGTACCCGCACTGGGGACCGGACTTCGCTGCGGCAGCGGAGGCGGCCGGTCGTCCGCACCTGACGCTCGACGAGGCCGTCCGGGAACTCAACACCTGGATCATGTTCATCGACGGCGCCGGCTGAGCTGCCCGCCGTCACTCGATCTGGCGGACGCCAGCCTGGCCACACGGCGCCAGCCCCAGGCCCAGCCCCAGCCCCAGCCCCAGCCCCAGCCCCAGGCCCAGGCTCAAGCCCGTCGAACGTAGGGTTGGTCGGCGCATGAGCGCTCATGCGCCGACCAACCCTACGTTCGGCGGATCCCGCTCAGAACGCCAGGCGCTCCACCACCCACCAGAGGGCTACCGCCGCGATCGCCGTGCAGCCCGCGAGCAGCACCCAGCGGGCCGTGCGCGGCGCACGCACCCGCAACAGCACCAGCAGCGGGAACACCAGGGCGATGATGCCGAGCTGCACCGCCTCGATGCCCACGTTGAACGACAGCAGCGACCACAGGAGGGTCCACGACCAGGCCGCGTCGATGCCGAGCGCCCCCGCGAACCCGACGCCGTGCACCAGCCCGAAGACGAACACCACGGGCAGCCGCCACCGGTCCCAGGCGCCGCTCTCGTCCCGGAGACCGGCCGGGGCCCGCCACCGCAGCGCGTCCCGCACCGTGCCCGACGTCGGACCGGCCGACGCCGAGCCCCCGAGCCCGAACCCGCCCCCAGACCCGCCCCGCCGGATCAGCACCAGGTCCACCACGGCCACCACCGCGATGGACGCGGCGATCACCGGCTCCACCACGATCGCCGGCACCGACACCACGCCCAGGGCCGCGAGCAGGAACGTCACCGAGTGCGCCACGGTGAACGCGGTCGCCGTCAGGACGACGTCCCGCAGCCGGCGCGACCCGATCAGCAGCGCCAGCAGGAACAGCACGTGGTCGATGCCGAACAGCAGGTGCTCGCCGCCCAGCACGAAGAACTCGCCGACCTGCTTGAGCAGCCGGTGCTCCCCCGTCGTCAGGCTGGGCGACGCCGCGGTGAGCACCGCCGAGCCGTCCTCCTCGTCGAGCGAGTACCGGATGATCGTCTCGGTCGAGTGCACGAACGACTCCGCGTCCGGGAACAGCGCGCTGGAGACCTCGTGCACGCCCTCGGCCTCGCCGTCGCAGGCGAACGTGTAGGTCAGGGAGGCGTAGGGCCGCTCCCCGCGCTCCACGAGGTCGACGCCGGAGAGCGCCGGGGCACACGGTTCGCCGTCGTAGGCCACGGCGAACCGGTCGGTGACGTACCCGTTCACCTCGGCCTCGTGCTCGTCGAGCTGGGCGAGCTGGTCGTCCCTGCCGGTCGCCTCGTACGCCTCGGCCCGCAGCCATGCGGACTTCATGAGCAGGTCGTACTCGAGGTCGAGCACGGCCACGACGTCCGTCCCGCCGTCCTCCGGAGCGGAGGACGACGGCGCCGCGGTCACCTCCGCGTACACGTCGCTGGTCGCGTCGTGCGCCCAGGCGGTCTGCCCGACGGCGGGGCTGCTCAGCACTGCGAGCAGCCCCGCCAGGGCCACGGTGCGTCCGCGGAGAGGGCCGGGCCTCAACGCCGCGCCGTGGTGAAGTACGCCGGCGACGCCGTCGTCGTGCCGCCGCCCGGCGTGCGGGCCGTGACGAACCAGCCGTAGGTGCGGCCCGGCTTGAGGCCCGACCAGCGGACCGAGGCGACCTCGCCGGAGGCCACCGTGTCCCGGCCGATCTCGCGCACCGGGTCGTACAGCACCACGGACTCGGTGCTGAACGACGTGCTGCGGGAGGTCAGGTCGACCGGCAGCACCATGTTGTCCTCGAGGCCGTTGTACCGGTGCTCGGTGTCGTACTCCGTGGCGCCGAACTCGCCGAGCAGCGGCGAGTAGGTGTCGATGGAGACCTCACCGCGGTCGACGTCGAACTGCAGCATGCGGAAGAACGAGGCACCGAACTGGAGCTGGTCGGCCGGGTCGTACCCGCCGATCTCGGTGAGCCCGAGCTGGCCGGCGGACACGGTGTAGAACTGGTAGTCCGCGAGCAGCTCGACCACGCCGCCGCCGATGTCGCCGACCACGGGCGGGCGCACGTTCGTGCCCACGCCGTGCCGGTGCCCGGCGAGCACCATGAACACGTTCGGGTTGTCCTTGACGAGCAGGTTGTACAGCAGCGGCCCATCGGACCCGCCGAAGTTGGCGCCGCGCCCGTCGGGCGACGCGGACGGCTCCAGGTAGTCGTGCGTCAGCAGGATGCCGTTGCGGTCGGAGTACCGGTCGAAGATCGACGCCGCCCACTCGGCCTCGTCACGGGTCACGCCGTAGGACAGGCCCACCACCACGAAGTCCAGGCCGCCGGCCGAGAACAGGTCGTAGTGGTTCTCGTTCGAGCCGGGCTCCATGACGCCGCCGTAGGAGGCGTCCTCCCAGCCCTCGGACAGCGCCTCGTACCGGTCCGGGCCGAAGTACTCGTTGTAGAGCGTCGCGTCGGTGCCCGACTGGTTGTCGTGGTTGCCGGCGACGACGCCGTTCGGGATGCCGGCGGCGTCGATCCGGGCCTGCGCCTGAGAGGCGAACTCGAACTCGCCGATGACCTGGTCCTCGAGCTCCTCCGAGAACGCGCGGATGTTGGTCTCGGTGATGTCGCCGGTGTGCGCCACGTAGGCGATCTTGCGCTCGTCGGCGTTGTCGACGATCCAGTCCATGACCCCGTTGTAGCCCTGCGCCCAGACGGCCCGCTCCTCGGCGGTCTCCTGCTCCACGGCGCCCTCGGTCAGGTACTGGGTGTCGGTGTAGTGCACCATCGAGAAGTCGTAGTCGTCGGGGTCCTCGAACCGGTCCTTGTCGCCGGCGTCGATGTCGTCGGCGAAGGGATCCTCGCCCGTGACCATGGCGTGCACCGAACCACGGTCCACGTAGTCGCGGGACACGGTGCCCTCCAGGACGGTGCCGCCCTCGGCCGCACCCCGCGCCGAGGCCACGACGTCCCAGGCCCGCGTGTCCGGGTTCCACGCCCGCAGGCTGACCAGGCGCGCCGGATCGGCGGTGCCCTCCCAGCGCAGCACCGGCGCCTCGACCTTGCCGCGGACCGGCACGTCGAACCGCTGATAGGTCACGTCGCCCGACGCCAGGGAGTCCACGGACTTCCCGTCGCCCGGCTCGAGCCCCTTGGTGCCCACCTTCTTCTCACCGCGCGTGGACAGCGTGGTCGGCACCTGCGCCGCACGGCCCTGCCAGGCCTTGTTCGGGGTCAGGATCTCCGCGGCGGAGAAGTGCGCGGTGACCTTCCCGCCGTCGGGCCCGGCGACCTTCGCCTCCAGCGTGGCCGTGCGGCCCACACCCTTCGTGCCCGACGCCGGGGCGACGTCGGCCGGGGCGTCCGGGATGCCGGCGCTGACGAACGCGATCTCGTGGGTGACCTCGTTGCCGAGGCCGTCCGTCGCGGACACCTCGAGCGTGTGCTCGCCCGCGGACAGGCCCGGGCCGACCGGGTCGCCCACGGCGATCTCGTCGCCGTCGAGCGTGACGTCCGGGCCCTCGACCACACCGGAGGCGTCGTCCAGCGCGACCGCGAGCGCCACGGCCGAGGTGAGCCGGTCGCCGTCGGCCGGGGTCGCGGAGACCAGCGCGGGGCCGGAGTTGTCGGTGAACAGCGCGCGGGTTGCGGTCTCGCCCGTGGTCGAGGTCGCCGCGAGCTCGTGCTCGCCGTCGGACAGGGTGGCCGTGTCGACGTCGGCACGCAGGCCGCGCGCGGGGGCGTCTACCGTGAAGGTGACGGTGATCTCGCGCAGGGCGGTGCCGCTGGAGCCGCAGGTGCCGTCGCCCATGGCGTAGGAGGGCTTGAGCCCGACGCCGGTCGCGGTGCCCGCGGCGGGCGTGAGCGCGAGGTTGGAGATGGTGAAGTCGTCGCGGTTGCAGTCGCCCGCGAAGGTGCCGGTCACGACCTTGACCGTGTTGTCGCCGGGGCGCAGCCACTCGTTCGGGACCGGGACGTCGGCGCGCTGGCTCGCGTACGAGCCGCCCAGCGGCATCTCGATGCCGTTGACGACCAGCAGGTTCGCGGCCTTGCCGTCGACGGCGTTCGAGCCCACGTCGAACGAGAAGGCCGCGTCGCCCGCGCCGAGCGTCTCGGTGGTCTCGACGGCGTCGCCGTCGACCGTGAGCTCAGCGGTGGCACCCTCGCCGTCCGCGGGGCGGGCGCCCGTGACGGTGACCGTGCCGTTGGCCAGCGTGCCGTCGACCGGGGTCAGGCGCGGTGCGCCGGCGGGCGCGTTGTTCACGCGGACCTGGTGCTTCGTCGAGTCGCCGGACGCCGTGGTGGCCTCGATCGTGTGCGCGCCGTTGGTCAGCGTGGTGGTGTCGAGGTCGGCGCTCAGTCCGGTGGTGCCCTTTGGGTCGCCCTGGACGAAGAACGTCAGCTCGGCGCGCAGCAGGAGGCTGGTGTTGCTGCCGCAGGTGCCGTCGCCGAACGAGTAGGTGTACTCGTTCTCCTCGCCGTCGGCGAGCTCGCCGAGGGGCGCCAGCGTGAAGTCGGACAGCACGAAGTCGTCGTGGTTGACGCCGCAGTCGGAGTCGATGGTGCCCACCACGACCTCGACCGTGTTCTCGCCGGTCACGAGGTACTCGTTGGGCACCTCGAGCTCGACGCGCTGGCTCACGGCATCGGGCAGGTGGATGGGCTCCGAGCCGTTGACCGACACGTAGTTCCTGTACCGCGCCTCGGTCGAGTTGGTGCCCACGGTGTAGCCGAGCACGGACGTGCCGTGGGTCTCCGTGGCGCCCGGGACGGCGTCGCCGTCCACGGTCAGGCTCGCGACGTCGTCGCCGGGGGCGACGGGCTCGGCCGCGACGGGCACGGTGCCCTCGAGGAACTCGCCCTCGTCCGGTGTGAGGACCGGGCTGCCCGTGGCCGGGGCCTCCGGCTGGTGCGGGGCGGTCGCCGTCGAGGCGGCGGGACGCGCCGTGTCCGCGGGGGCGGCGGACGACGACGTCGCTGCCCAGCCCGTCATGGCGAGCGTGGCCGCCGTGACCGCCGCGACGAGGCCGGCCTGCTGGCGGCCCCGCTGTTTCCTGGTGACTGGCCGCATGGCCGTCCTCCCTGTGGTCCGTGAGATGGACGGCTCCGAGCGCGCCCGGAGGACAAACCTGGCCGGGCCGGGTGAACTCCACGGGTGCAGCAGGCAACAACCGGACAAATTGTCGGTACCCGCGAGCCCTACGCTCGGTCCATGACGAACCACGACGAGATCCGGCTGTGCTGCCTGCTGTGGGCGCAGCCGGGCGAGGAGGCGGGCCTGACGGCCTACGAGGACAAGGTGCTGGCCCTGGTCCCGGAGCACGGCGGGACGGTGCTCCAGCGCGCGGCGTCCGACGGCGCGGCCGGCCGGCCGCACGAGGTGCAGCTCTACCGGTTCGCCGGTCAGGCGGAGCTCGACGGGTACCTCGCCGACCCGCGCCGCACTGCGCTGACCGCGGAGCGGGACCGGGTCGTGGCGCGGACGGAGCTGTTCCCGGTCGAGCTGCTCTGATCCGGCGGGCCCGGCCCGGTCGTGGGAACGACGAAGGCCCCCACCGTGGTGGGGGCCTTCGTCAGGTTGTGCGCCATCTAGGACTTGAACCTAGAACCCGCTGATTAAGAGTCAGCTGCTCTGCCAATTGAGCTAATGGCGCCTGCGACGGGAAGATTACCAGGGTCTGGGACCCTCGGCGCACCGATTTCTGCGCCTCACGAACGGACGTGATCCACCCTGCCGCCACAGGGCGAGAAGGGGCCGCGAGGCCGTCGTGCTGGTGCGCCATCAGGGACTCGAACCCCGAACCCGCTGATTAAGAGTCAGCTGCTCTGCCTATTGAGCTAATGGCGCGCAACGGAGAGAAACACTACCAGGACCAGGGGCGTCATCGGTAACCGAACGAGCGGGCCCTGCCTGTGAACTGCGTGACAGCCGGACCGGGCCGACCGTCGCTACGCTCCGGCAGCATGACCGTCACCGGCACCGGCGCGAGTTCCCTGGCAGACACCGCGACGCGGCCCGAGCAGGCAGTACTCCTGCGACGCGTACGAGCGTGGCTGATCGTCTTCGTCGTCGGCCTGGTGCTGAGCGGCGTCACGGCGTTCCCGTTGACGACGGAGGTCCGGTGGGGCCACGAGCTCCTCCTCGCGTGGGGTGCGGACGCCTGGCTGCCAGGCCTCGTCGACTGGTTCGCCCGGGTCCGCGAAGGGCTGGAGGTCACGTCGCGGAACTACCCGTTCATCGCGTACGGCACGGACTGGCTCGCGTTCGCGCACCTCGTCATCGCCGTCGCCTTCTGGGGCCCGTTGCGCGACCCGGTCCGCAACCTGTGGGTCATCGACTTCGGGTTGATCGCGTGCGCGGGAATCATCCCGCTGGCCCTGATCGCCGGACCGGTCCGGGACATCCCGTGGGGCTGGAGCCTCATCGACATGTCGTTCGGCGTCTTCGGTGCGATCCCGCTGCTGCTCGTGCGCCGCATGATCAAGCGCCTGGAGGTCCTGCAGGCCGGGGCAGGGTCCGCCGGACCCGCCTGACCTACAGGTAGAGCCCGGTGGAGCCGTCCGCCTCGTCGCTCTCGGCGACGCCGTGCACGTCGCGCTCGCGCAGGAGCACGTAGTCCGTGCCGGCCAGGTCCACCTCGGCGCGGTCCTCGGGGTCGAACAGCACCCGGTCGCCCACGTCGACCTGGCGGACGTGCTCCCCCTTGGCGACGACCGTGGCCCACGCGAGCCGCTTGGGCCCGACGGCGGTGGCCGGGATCACGAGGCCCGCCGTCGACTGGCGCTCCGCGGAGTCCGTCTCGGGCTCGACCAGCAGGCGGTCGTGCAGCATGCGGATCGGGAGGTTTCCGGGCTTCGTCACGGAGTCGGCAGTAGCGGGGGTGCTCACGGGATCAACGCTACGCGACTGCCGCGCGAGGTTGTCCACAGGGGTGTGGCGCGCGGGCCACGGGCAGGCCCCGGGGCGGCTAACGTTACGGGCATGACGACTCGCCTCGAGCCCGGGGACAAGGCTCCCGACTTCACCCTCCCGACCGCCGACGGCGCCTCCGTCAGCCTCGCCGACCTGGCGAAGAGCACCGACAAGGGCGTCATCGTGTACTTCTACCCGGCCGCCGCGACGCCGGGCTGCACCAAGGAGGCGTGCGACTTCCGCGACTCGGAGGCGTCCCTGCTGGGCGCAGGCTACGCCGTCGTCGGCATCTCGCCCGACAAGGTCGCGAAGCTGGCCAAGTTCGCGCAGGACGAGACGCTCACCTTCCCGCTCGCGTCCGACGAGGACCACGCGACCCTGGAGGCGTACGGCGCCTGGGGCGAGAAGCAGAACTACGGCAAGACGTACGTGGGCGTCATCCGCTCGACGTTCGTGGTGAACCCGGACCTGACGGTCGCCGAGTCGTTCTACAACGTCAAGGCGACGGGCCACGTGGCCCGGATCCGCAAGGTGCTGGGGCTCGACTCCTAGTGGGATCGCCGGCCGACCTGCTCGACCTCGACGCCGAGCTCAGCGACACCGAGCTCGCGACGCGCGACCGCGTGCGGGAGTTCGTGGACCGCCGCGTGCGCCCGGACATCGCGCGCTGGTTCGCCGACGCGCACTTCCCGCGCGAGCTCGTCCCGGAGCTGGGCGAGCTCGGGGTGCTCGGCATGCACCTGCACGGCTACGGCTGCGCGGGGCGGTCCGCCGTCGAGTACGGGCTGGCGGCCCAGGAGCTGGAGGCCGGCGACTCCGGTATCCGCACGTTCGTCTCGGTGCAGGGCTCGCTGGCGATGTCGGCGATCCACAAGCACGGCTCCGAGGCGCAGAAGCAGCAGTGGCTGCCGCGCATGGCGACGGGCGAGGTCGTGGGCTGCTTCGGGCTCACCGAGCCCGGCGCGGGGTCCGACCCGGCGAGCATGACCACGCGCGCCCGCTTCGAGCCCGGCTCCGAGGGCGGCGACGCCGGCGGCGAGTGGGTCCTGGACGGCGCCAAGCGCTGGATCGGCATGGCCTCGTTCGCCGACGTCGCGATCATCTGGGCCAAGGTGCGCGAGCCCCAGGCCGACGGCGGCGAGCGGGACCGCGTGCGCGGGTTCGTCGTGCCGACGTCGACCCCCGGGTTCTCGGCGGTGCCGATCGAGCCCAAGCTGTCGATGCGCGCGTCCGTGCAGTGCGACGTCACGCTGGAGGGCGTGCGGCTGCCGGCCGACGCGATCCTGCCGGAGCACCCGGGCCTGGCCGGGCCGTTCGCCTGCCTCGACGAGGCACGCTACGGCATCGTGTGGGGCGCGGTCGGCGCGGCCCGGGACGCCTTCGAGGACGCCCTGGCCTACGCGCAGGGGCGCGAGCAGTTCGGCACGCCGGTCGCCGGGTTCCAGCTCACGCAGGCCAAGCTCGTCGACATGGCGCTGGAGATCACCAAGGCGCAGCTCATGGCGCTGCGCCTGGGCCGGCTCAAGGACGCCGGGCGGCTGGAGGGGCACATGATCTCGGCGGGCAAGCTCAACAACGCCCGCATCGCGATCGAGGTCTGCCGCACCGCCCGCACGGTGCTGGGCGGCAACGGCGTGACCCTCGACCACTCGCCGATGCGGCACGCCAGCAACCTGGAGTCGGTGCGCACCTACGAGGGCACCGACGAGGTGCACACGCTGGTGCTGGGCCGGCACCTCACGGGGATCGCCGCGTTCCGCTGACCTGCCGCTCACCTGCACGTAGACTGAGCGCCGCGCGCGAGTGGCGTAATTGGCAGCCGCGCCAGGTTTAGGTCCTGGTGTCTTAGGACGTGCGGGTTCGAGTCCCGCCTCGCGCACCCCGTGTTCCCCGGCGCCCCCTGGTGCCGGCCCCGCCGCGTCAGCTCTGCTGCGCGGCGATGTCCTTGCGGACGGTGTCCATGTCGAGACCGCGGACGGCCTCCACGACCTCGGCGAGGCCCTTGGCGGGCAGCGCGCCGGCCTGGCGGAAGACGAGCACGCCGTCCCGGAACGCCATGAGCGTCGGGATGGACGTCACCTGCGCGGCGGCCGAGATGCCGGGGTTCGCGTCGGTGTCGATCTTCGCGTGGACGATGTCCTCGTTCTTCTCCGAGGATGCCTCGAAGACGGGGCCGAACATCTTGCACGGCGGGCACCACGTGGCCCAGAAGTCCACGAGGACGATCCCGTTGTCGCTGACGGTCTTCTCGAACGTGGCGTCGGTGATGTCGACAGTTGCCATGTCACGCTTCCTTTCGTTGGGCGTCTACCAGGTAGAGCACAGCCCCACCCTCTGCTATTCCGGGAGGGCCGGTTCGGCGGTCCGTGTCACATTCGGGTACCGATCGGACGGCGCGGGTCAGGCACCGCTTGGCCCGAACTGGTAGAACGGACCCGTGACGGACACTGCCGACTACCCTGCCGACGATTTCTACCGCGAGCCTGCCCCGGTCTCGGGCTGGATGACCGACGAGGACCTCGCCGTGGTACGCGCGCAGCTCCCGCTCGTGTACGTCGACGCCGTGCCGGTGCGCGTCGACGACTCGGGCGACGTGGTCGCCGTCGGGCTGCTGCTGCGCGTGAACCCGCAGGGCGTGATGACCCGGGCCCTGGTCTCGGGCCGCGTGATGTACCACGAGCGCCTCCGGGACGCGCTGCTGCGCCACATCGAGAAGGACCTCGGCCCGGTCGCGCTGCCGCAGGTGCCGCCGTCGCCGCAGCCGTTCACCGTCGCCGAGTACTTCCCCACCCCGGGGATCACCGCGTTCCACGACCCGCGCCAGCACGCGGTCTCGCTCGCGTACGTGGTGCCCGTGACGGGCGACTGCCGCCCGCAGCAGAACGCACTCGACCTCGCGTGGCTCACGCCGGAGGAGGCCTGCGCGGACGACGTCCAGGCCGAGATGATGAACGGGCAGGGCATGCTGATCAAGCAGGCGATGGCCCACGTGGGCCGGCTGCCCTGACGGTCTCAGCCCGTCTGCGTCAGGTCCAGGACCGGCCAGTCCTCCAGGTCCGAGCGCATGCGGCGGTCGTGCGTCGCGACGACGACGGCGCACGGCGTCACCTGGAGGGCGCGCGTGAGCTCGTCCACCAGGTCGATCGACAGGTGGTTCGTCGGCTCGTCGAGCAGCAGCAGGTGCGGGGCGTGCAGCAGCGCCCGCGCCAGCTCGAACCGGCGGCGCTGCCCCGCGGACAGCTCGGCGAGCGGCCGGTCCAGGTCCTCCTCGCTGAGCAGGCCGAGGCCCGCGACCGGCACCACGTGGTCGGGGTCCAGCTCGCCCGAGGCCAGCAGCCGCAGCGCCTCGTCGGCGTAGGTCTCGAACCCGGACCGAAGGCGCGCCTTGCCGGTGATCGGCTCGCTCTCCTGGCCGACGACGCCGATGCGCGCGCCGGCCGCGACCGTGCGGCTCCCCCGGTCCAGCTCCAGCGTGCCGGCCAGGGCCGCGAGCAGCGTCGACTTGCCGGTGCCGTTCGGCCCCACCACGAGCAGGCGGCCCGACGGCGGGATCGCCACCCGGGTGCCGGGCAGGTCCAGGCGGGCGCCGTCGTTGCCCGCGGCGGCCGGAGCGGATCCCGCGGGGAAGTCGACGCGCGGCGACCGGACCTCCACCACCGGGTTGCTCGGGTCCCAGCCCGGTGACATCGCCGGCAGGTCGGGGAAGCCCAGCTCGACCGGCGGAGCGGGCACCTCGATGGCCTCGGCCTCGAGCTTCTGGACCAGCCGGTCGGCGGCCTTCACGTGGATGCGGGCGCGCGTGGCGCGGCGGTGCTTCTGCGACCCCTTGCCCGGGCGCCACTCGTCGGACAGCCCCTCGTAGGACTCGTCGAGCCGCTCGGCCAGGGCCGCGGCCCGCTTGCGCTCCGCGCGGTACCGCTGCCGCCACCGGTGCAGCGCCTGGGTCTTGGCGAACCGGTAGGCCAGGTAGCCCGGCTGCCCGTAGAGCACGGGCTTGCCGTCCCACGACGGGTCGAGGTCGAGGATCGCGGTGGCGACGTCGTCGAGCAGCTCGCGGTCGTGGGTGACCAGGACGACTGCACCGCGCCAGGCGACGAGCTCGCCGGTGAGGAACTCGATGGCGGAGTCGTCCAGGTGGTTCGTGGGCTCGTCGAGCAGCAGCAGGTCGGCGCGCTCCGCGAGGCGGCAGGCCAGCCGCACCCGGAACCGCTCCCCCACGCTGAGCTGGTCGAGCCGGCGGGCGGGGTCGCGCGGGGCGCCCAGGCGCGTGAGGGCCACCTCGACGCGGCGGTCGGCGTCCCACACCGCGAGGTGCTCCGCGAGCGAGAGGGTGCGCTCCAGCACCGCGAGATCGCCCGAGGCGTGGTCGAACGCGGCGGCCGCGGCATCCAGCTCCGCGGCGGCGGTGCGCAGCCCCTCCAGGGTCCCGGCGATCAGGTCGCCGATGGTCTGGCCCGGTTCGGGGTGGAGCTCCTGCTCGACGAGCGCGACGCTGCCCTGGCGGCGCACCTCGCCCGACTTCGGCGGCAGGTCACCGGCCAGCAGGTGCAGCAGGGTGGACTTGCCCGACCCGTTCTCGCCGACCACGCCGAGCCGCCCGCCCTGCGACACCGAGAAGCTGACCCCGTCCATGACGGGCCGCCCGGGATAGGCGAAACCGAGGTCCTGGGCGACGAGATGCATCCGACCAGACTACGGGGGACCCGTCGTCGGGCCGAAGCCGGGGCGGCGCACCACCGGCCCGCGCCCCCGGCCCCCCGCTTTCGTTTACGCCCCGGGCCGGCCCGCGCGAGGATGTGTCCGACCCCCGGCCCGCACCGCGACCCCAGGAGTGCCGTGTCCCTGACCACGCCCGCCGACCCGCCGGCGCTGCGCCTGACCAACCTGCTCCTGGCGCCCACCGCCCGCACGCGCCGGGACCCGGACGCCGTGTTCGACCGGATGATCGCGCGCGCCTCCCGTGGCCGCGCCCCGCTGAGCGCGGAGAACGCCGCCGACCTGGAGCACCTGCGGCTCGCGCTGCGCGCGTTCGCGGACTTCCCCGGCCTGAGCCCGCTCGGCTGGACGGCCGGCCAGGAGCTGGTGCGCCTCCGGATCAGGAACCGCGTCGTGGTGGGCGACCTGCGTGCCCGCCACCCCGAGGTCGCCGACGAGCCGGTCACGGCGCCGGTGTTCGTGGTCGGCATGCCGCGGACGGGCACGACGCTCGCCTACAACGTGCTCTCCCGCTCGCCCGGCCACCGCGGGCCGCAGCTGTGGGAGATGACCTACCCCGGTCTTGCCGTCGACGACGCGCGGCGGGCCGCGCTGATCCGCCGCACGGGGCGCAAGTTCGCCATGACGTCCCGCCTGAGCGCGACGTGGGACACGATCCACCCGATGTACGCGGCGGCCGAGGAGGAGGACACCTTCATCCGCGCGCACTCCGAGATGCACGCCTCCGCCGTACCGATGCCGGACTACCTGGACCGGCTGGCGACCTTCGACGCCCGGCCGGACTACCGGTTCCTGCGCGACACGCTGCAGCTCCTGTCGCACGGCCGACCCGCCCGTCGCTGGGTGCTCAAGCACCCCGCGAACCTCTTCCACCTGGCGGCGATCCGCGACGTGTTCCCCGACGCCCGGTTCGTGTGGACCCACCGCGCACCCGAGGTCGCAATGGCCTCGCTGTGCTCTCTGGCCGAGTCCGCACGGCGGATCCACCGGCGGCCGGACGCCGTGGACCTCGCCGGGATCGGGCCGGAATGGCTGGCGATCATGTCCCGGGGCGTCACCCGCGCGCTGGAACAGCGCGCGGCGCTCGGAGCCGACGTCGTGGTCGACCTGCCGTACGACCGGCTCACGGCTGACCCGGGCGCCGTGCTGCCGGACCTGTTCGAGCGACTCGGCGCCCGGTGGCGCGCCGACGACGACGCGAACCTGGCCGCAGCGCTCGAAGCGCCCCGGAACCGGCCGGTCCACCGGTACACGCTCGACCGGTTCGGCCTGACGCCGGACGACGTGCACGCCGCGTTCGGCGACTACCTGACCCTGTTGCGCACCCTGCCGGCGTGACGGCGTCCGCTCCGGGCTGCCGGCCGCACGGGAGCCGCCCCCGCAGCGGTAGTCACGCGACGCCTAGGATGCGCTGGTGAGCACTTCTCGAACCCCGGTCTGGCCCGCGGCCGTGGCCGACGCCGTCGCCGTCCTCGTCTTCACGGTCGTCGGCATCACGTCGCACGACGGGTCGCTCGTCGCCGCGCTCGGCCGCGTGGTGTGGCCGTTCGCGCTGGCCGCCGCGATCGGCTGGGCCGTGGCCCGCGCGTGGCGCGACCCCTCGCGGGTCTGGCCCACCGGCGTGATCATCTGGGCCGTCACCGTGCTCGGGGGCCTGGCCCTGCGTGGCCTGTCGGGCGGCGGGCTGGCGTGGTCGTTCGCGCTGGTCACCGCGATCTTCCTAGCGATCACGATGCTCGGCTGGCGCGGCCTGGTGACGGGCATCCGCCGCGGCCAGGCCCGCGCGGCGCAGAGCTAGGCGCTCCCCGCGTCGACCATTCACCTGCTGCCAGGTCCGGCGTCCGGCTGGCAGCAGGTGCATGGTCGGTCGATCTGGGGCAGTCAGCCGCGGAGTGCCTCGACGACCAGCGGGGCCAGCGCACGGAACGCCTTGCCGCGGTGCGAGATCGCGTTCTTCTCGTCCGGGGACAGCTCCCCGGCGGTCCGCCGGCCGGGGCCGTCGACCAGGGACTCGGCGGACGGCCCCGCGAACAGGGGGTCCTCCTCCGGGACCAGGATCGGGTCGTAGCCGAACCCGTTGGCACCGCGCGGCGCCGTCGCGAGCACGCCCCGCATCTCGCCGAGCCGCACCTCCTCGCGGCCGTCCGGCGTGACCAGCGCGGCCGCGCAGACGAAGCCGCCCTGCCGGTGCTCGGCGCGCACGTCGCCGAGCTGGCCGAGCAGCAGGTCCAGGTTCGCGAGGTCGTCGCCGTGCTTGCCGGCCCAGCGCGCCGAGAAGATGCCGGGCGCCCCGCCCAGCACGTCCACGGCGAGGCCCGAGTCGTCGGCGACGGCGGGCAGCCCCGTCGCGGCGCACACGGCGCGCGCCTTGATGAGCGCGTTCTCGGCGAACTTCACGCCGTCCTCCACGGGCTCCGGGGCGCCGACCTCGCCGGAGGTCACCAGCTCGCCGTCGGGCAGGTCCAGCCCCGATTCGGCGAGGATCGCCCGCAGCTCCACGACCTTCTTGGCGTTGTGGGTGGCGAGGACGATCCGGGCGGCGGGCGGCACGATCAGGGAGGTCATGCCCCGATCATGCCAGCCCGTGGTCCGCGCCCGCGCGAGCAGTCAGAGCCCCTGCGCGAGGGCTGCCTGCTGGATCTTGGTGAGCTCGGCGGTGCCGGCCACGGCGAGGTCGAGCAGCGAGTCGAGCTCGGCGCGGTCGAACGGCGCGTGCTCCGCCGTGCCCTGCACCTCGATGAACTTGCCGCCGCCCGTGACCACCACGTTCATGTCGGTCTCGGCGCGCACGTCCTCGACGTAGGGCAGGTCGAGCATGGGCGTGCCGTCGATGATGCCGACCGAGACAGCGGCGACGGAGTCGGACAGCACCTGCTTGCCACCCTTGACGTGCCCGTGGCGGCGGCCCCAGGCGATGGCGTCGGCGAGGGCCACGTAGGCGCCGGTGATCGCGGCGGTGCGGGTGCCGCCGTCGGCCTGCAGCACGTCGCAGTCCAGCACGATCGAGTTCTCGCCCAGCGCGCTCATGTCCACGACGGCGCGCAGCGAGCGGCCGATCAGCCGCGAGATCTCGTGCGTGCGGCCGCCGATCTTGCCCTTGACCGACTCGCGCTGGCTGCGCTCGTTGGTGGCGCGCGGCAGCATCGCGTACTCGGCGGTGACCCAGCCCTCGCCGGAGCCCTTGCGCCAGCGCGGCACGCCCTCCGTGAACGAGGCGACGCACAGCACGCGCGTGCGCCCGAACTCCACGAGCACCGATCCCTCGGCCTCGTCGAGCCATCCCCGGGTGATCTTCACGGGGCGGAGCTGGTCGGTGGCACGCCCGTCGGCGCGCACGATCTGGTCGGTGCTGGAGGTCATGCGCCCAGCCTAGGTGCTGCGACCTGGAGCTCGACGGCGGCCTCGTGCGGTCCCCGCCAGGGGCCCCGACGGTCGACGGACATTTCGCCTGCCGGAAAGAACCCCGCTGACCTGCCGGAACGTGGCGCGCGTCACGCACAGCGCGTGGCGCTGGTAACGGTTCCGACACGATCACGTCGCTAGGCTTCACCCCGTGAACGACGCGCCCATCGGGATCTTCGACTCCGGCCTCGGCGGCCTCACGGTCGCGCGCGCCATCCTGGACCAGCTGCCCAACGAGCAGGTCCGGTACCTCGGCGACACCGCGAACAGCCCGTACGGGCCCAAGCCGATCGCGGCGGTGCGCGCCATGGCGCTCGACGCCATGGACCGGCTCGTGGCCGACGGCGTGAAGATGCTGGTCATCGCGTGCAACACCGCGTCGTCGGCGATGATGCGCGACGCGCGGGAGCGGTACGAGCAGCGCCACGGCATCCCCGTGGTCGAGGTGATCCTGCCCGCCGCCCGGGCCGCCGTGACCGCCACCCGGACCGGGCGCATCGGCGTGATCGGCACGCGCACCACCATCCGGTCGCGCGCGTACGACGACGCCTTCCACGTCACCCCCGGCCTGACGATCACCAGCCAGGCCTGCCCGGAGTTCGTGCGCTTCGTCGAGGAGGGCCGCACGTCCGGCCCGGAGGTGCAGAAGTTCGCCCACGAGTACCTCGACCCGGTCAAGGAAGCCGGCGTCGACACGCTCGTGCTGGGCTGCACCCACTACCCGCTGCTCGCGGGCGCCATCTCCTACGTCATGGGCGAGGACGTCACGCTGGTCTCCAGCGCCGACGAGACCGCCAAGGACGTGTACCGCACCCTCGTGGCGCACGACCTGGAGCGCTCGCCCGACTCCGGCGCCCCGGTGCACCGCTTCCTGACGACCGGCGACCCCGCCCCGTTCGGGCAGCTGGCCAGCCGGTTCCTCGGCCCCGAGGTCTCGCTCGTGGAGGCCGTCTGATGCGCCTCATCCCCCTGGGGGTCTCCGGCTCGTTCCCCGGTCCCGCCACCCCCGCGTCGTCCTACCTGGTGCAGGTCACCGCCGCCGAGGCGGCGGCCGCCGGCCACGAGGCGCGCGACTGGAACGTGCTGCTCGACCTCGGCAACGGCGCGTTCGGCGCCCTCCAGCGGCACGTCGAGCCGCGGCTGCTCGACGCCGTCTCGATCTCGCACCTGCACCCCGACCACTGCGCGGACCTCGCGGGTCTGTACGTATATCTGCGCTACCACCCCGAGCACGGGTCGCTGCGCGCCGGCCGCCGGAACGGCCCCCTGCCGGTCTACGGGCCGTCCACCACCGAGCGGCACGTCGCCCTGTCCTACGGGCTGAGCGACGGCGAGTCCATGGAGAACGACTTCGACTTCCGCTCGTGGGCCGACCACAAGCAGATCGAGGTCGGGCCGCTGACGATCGAGCCGCACCGCGTGTTCCACCCGGTGGAGACGTACGGCGTGCGGGTGACCGGCCCGTCGTCGGCGGGCGGGACCGTGACGCTGGCCTACACCGGCGACACCGACGCCTGCGAGTCGGTCGTCGAGCTCGCGCGCGACGCCGACCTGCTGCTCAGCGAGGCGGCGTTCCTGGAGGGGCGCGACGACGTCGTCGAGCGCGGCATCCACCTCACCGGCCACCGCGCCGGGCAGGTGGCGACCGACGCCGGCGCCCGCCGACTGCTGCTCACGCACCTGCCGGTGTGGAACGACCCGGAGGACTCGCTGGCCGAGGCGCGCGCGACCTACGCGGGCCCGGTCGACGTGGCGGTCCCGGGCAGGGTCTACGAGATCTGACCCGGCCTACGCCAGCGGCCGCTTGCCCCGCAGCTCGGCGAGCATGACGTCCATCAGGGTCTCCTGGGCGTAGCCCGCCGCGACGAAGACGCCCGACCAGAACCGCCGGGCGGCGCGGCCGTCGGTGGCCACCGGGATCTCACGGCCGGCCTGCCGGTCCCACATGATCTCGTCGGTGAGCTGCATGACCTGGTCGTCGGTCTTCAGGCCCAGCCGCTCGGCGATGACGAGCCGCACGTCCGTGAGCGCGCCGGCGAACTGCTCGGCGTCCTCCCGCGGCACCCGCACCGGAGGCGGCGCGCCGTGCCGGCCCACCGTCGAGGGCGCGTCGTCGCCCGAGGGCAGGTCCAGGAGCGCGGCGAACGCCTCCAGCCGGTCCACCTTGGCCTGGGCGACGTCGTTCTGCGTGAGCCGCCGGAACTCGTCGGCGATGTCCGTGTCGTCCTTGCTCGCGTCCGGCAGCAGCCGCTGCGCCGCGGGGTCCGTCGGGATGCGCCCGACGCCGGTCACGCCCGTGAGCCGCGCGAGGTCGGCGTCGGTCAGCTCGTCCGGCGCGAGGAGGCCGTTGGCCCAGGCCTGCCCCTTGCCGTGCGCGTGGTGCGACGACGGACCGGGCTCGCCGGCGTCGGAGAACAGGTCCAGGCCCGCCTCCTCGCGGAGCATCGCGGAGACGTCGCGTGCGACCTTGGCCAGGACGACCCGCTCCACCGGTTCGAACCGAGCCTCGTAACCCCGCCGCATGGCGCGGAACGGCGTCATGCGACTCCCCGAGCGCCCGACTCCTGCAGCGTCGCCCACAGCCCGAACCCATGCATCGCTTGCACGTCCACCTCCATGCGCTCGCGCCCACCGCTGGACACGACGGCGCGACCGTTCTTGTGCACCTGGGTCATGAGCTGCTCCGCCTTGGCGCGCGGGTACCCGAAGTAGCTCTCGAACACGTAGGTGACGTACGACATCAGGTTCACCGGGTCGTTCCAGACGATCGTCACCCACGGGTCGGCGATCCCGGAGGCGAGCGCCTCCTCGGTGTCCTCCTCGACGGCCGTCCCGGCTGACCCCATGGGCACGAGCAGCGGCAGCGGGGAAGTTGTCACAGGTCTCACTCTAGGCTGTTTCGTCCCTGGACTGGACACCCCTGTCCGAGATTCGCCGGAAGTTGTCGCCGGGCTGTGACCTCCGGCCACCGGTCGGTCACGACGGGTTCACCGAGCGGTCCTCGCGCAGGTCGGACCGGGGCCCGCGACCGGCCCCGGGGACGGACGCGAACGGGTCCCCGGGTGCCGTGCCAGCCGGCCCGGCTCAGTCGCGCAGGTCGGCGAGCCGGAGGTCCACGGTCGGGATCGCCGGGTCGCCCTTGGACAGCCGACGCGCCCCGCGCGGCAGCTCGGCGCGCACCATGCCGTGGTTGATCGCGGCGTTCGCGACGCCGTACGGGCCCACCCAGCGCGAGTCCACGGCGCCGTCGACCACCAGCGGCGCGAGCAGGGGGCGCAGGTCGTCGCTCTGCGGCGTCCACTCCGCCACGGCGGTGTCCGGGCCGGTCACCATGATCTCCTCGATGGCATACCCGTCGCGGCCGTAGCGGCGTGCGGCAGCCTTGCGCCCGCCCACGGACGCCTTGTTGGCCGACGCCTTGGCGACCGGCTGCAGCACGCCCGACGCGTCGGCGCGTGCCACCAGCTTGTAGACCATGCCGCAGGTGGGCGCGCCCGACCCGGTCACGAGCGACGTGCCGACGCCGTAGACGTCCACCGGCGCCGCGGCCAGCGACGCGATCGCGTACTCGTCGAGGTCGGAGGTGACCACGATCTTCGTGTCCCGCGCGCCGAGCGAGTCGAGCTGCCGGCGCACCTCCCCCGCCAGTCCCCCGAGATCACCGGAGTCGAGACGCACCGCGCCCAGCCCGGTGCCCGCCACCTCGACGGCGGTCGCCACACCCTGCTTCACGTCGTAGGTGTCGACCAGCAGCGTGGTGCCCGGGCCCAGCGAGGCGACCTGCGAGGCGAAGGCCTCCCGCTCGCTGTCGTGCAGCAGCGTGAAGGCGTGCGCGGCGGTGCCGATGGTGTCGAGCCCGTAGCGCATGCCGGCCTCGAGGTTCGAGGTGCCGGCAAAGCCGCCGATCACGGCGGCGCGCGCGGCCGCGACGGCGGCCTGCTCGCTGGCCCTTCGGGAGCCCATCTCCAGCACGGGGCGGTTGCCCGCCGCGCTCGTCATCCGGGAGGCGGCCGAGGCCACCGCAGAGTCGTAGTTCAGGATCGACAGGACGAGCGTCTCCAGCAGCACGGCCTCGGCGAACGTGCCCTCGACCTGCAGCACGGGCGAGCCGGGGAAGAACACCTCACCCTCGACGTAGCCCTGGATCGTCCCGGTGAACCGGTAGTTCGCCAGGTAGTCCAGCGTGCGGCGGTCCACCACTGCGTTCTGCTCGAGATACGCCAGCTCGGCGTCCTCGAAGACGAAGTGTGGCAGCGCTTCCAGGACGCGGCCGGTCCCGGCCAGGACGCCGTAGCGCCGGCCCGCGGGCAGGCGCCGCGTGAACACCTCGAACACGCAGTGCCGGTGGGCGGTGCCGTCGGCCAGGGCCGCCTGGAGCATGGTCAGCTCGTAGCGGTCGGTGAGCAGCGCCACCGACGGACGGACCGCCGGGAGCGGTGCGGCGGGGAGCGGCCGCGGTTCCACGACACCGTTGTCGAGCGCAGGCCACGAGTCGGTGAGCGGAGCGCCGATGCTCCGAAGCTCGTCGGTCATGCACTCACGGTAGGCCAGAGAACTGGCCTGGGCCGGGCGAATACGGCCATGTCGGGCTCCTGTCTCACCATGCGGATCGTCTCGCTCTCCTGCTACTTCTGACCGACGAACCAGCGCCGCACCTGGGCCACCCGGGCGGTCAGCTGATCGGCCGTCGCCAGGGGTACCTCGGGCCCGCCGCACTTGCGGCGCAGCTCGGTGTGGATGATCCCGTGCGGCTGCCCGCTGCGCTTGGCCCACGCGGAGACGAGCTTGGACAGCTCCTTGCGCAGCTCCGCCGCACGCCGGTGCTCCTGCTCCGACCGCTCCGCCTCCACCTCGCGGGCCGACGGCGCCCCGCCGCGCGCCTTGAGGTGGTCGGCCTGGCGCTGCCGGAGCAGCGTCGCCACCTGGTCGGGCTCCAGCAGACCGGGCAGGCCGAGGAAGTCGAGCTCCTCCGCCGAGCCCACGTCGGCTCCCGCGCCGAACTCGCCGCCGTCGAACAGGACGCGGTCGAACGAAGCCTGGGCCTCGAGCGCCTGGAACGAGCCGAGCAGCTCGCCGGACGCCTTCTCCTCCTTGTTGGCCTCCGCGATCAGCGCGGCCTCCGGGTCGTACTCGATGCCCTGCTCCTCGGCCGTGCGCGGCCGGTCGAGCGCGTGGTCGCGCTCCTGCTCCATCGAGTTGGCCAGGTTCAGCAGCGGCGCGACGCTCGGCAGGAAGATCGACGCCGTCTCGCCGCGCTTGCGGGCCCGCACGAACCGGCCGATCGCCTGCGCGAAGAACAGCGGCGTCGAGGCGCTCGTGGCGTACACGCCGACGGCGAGGCGCGGCACGTCCACGCCCTCCGACACCATGCGCACGGCGACCATCCAGCGGTCCTCGCTCTGTGCGAACTCCTCGATGCGCCCCGAGGCGCCCTCGTCGTCGGACAGGACGACGGTGGGGCGCTTGCCGGTGATCTCGTGCAGGTGCGCGGCATAGGCGCGCGCGTTGTCCTGGTCGGTGGCGATGACCAGGCCACCGGCGTCGGGCACGGTGCGGCGCACCTCGGTCAGGCGCTTGTCCGCGGCCGAGAGCACCGACGGGATCCACTGCCCCTCCGGGTCCAGCGCGGTACGCCAGGCCTGGCCGGTCATGTCCTTGGTCATGGACTCGCCGAGGCGGGCGCTGACCTCGTCGCCCATCTTGGTGCGCCAGCGCATGTCACCGGCGTAGGACATGAACAGGACGGGCCGGACGACGTGGTCGCGCAGCGCCTCGCCGTAGCCGTAGGTGTAGTCGGCCTTGGAGCGGCGGATGCCCTCGGCGTCGGCCTCGTACTGGACGAACGGGATCGCGGACGTGTCGCTGCGGAACGGGGTACCGGTCAGCGCCAGCCGCCGCTCACCGCCCTCGAACGCCTCGCGGACGGCGTCGCCCCAGCTCAGGGCGTCGCCACCGTGGTGCACCTCGTCGAGGATCACCAGGGTGCGCTGGGCCTCGGTGCGGGCACGGTGCAGCGCGGGCTTGGCCGCGACCTGGGCGTACGTCAGCGCGACGCCGTCGTAGTGCGAGCCGTGCCGGCCCTGCGAGTTCTTGAAGTGCGGGTCGATGCGGATGCCCACGCGCGCGGCGGCGTCGGCCCACTGGGTCTTGAGGTGCTCGGTGGGCGCCACGACGGTGACCCGCCGGACGATGCCCTGCTCGAGGAGCTCGGTGGCGATGCGGAGCGCGAACGTCGTCTTGCCCGCGCCAGGGGTGGCCACGGCCAGGAAGTCCCGCGGGTTGGTCTCGCGGTACTGCTCCAGGGCCTCCGCCTGCCAGGCGCGCAGACTCGACGCCGTGCCCCAGGGGGCACGACGCGGAAAGGCAGGGCTGAGCGACGAAGCGGCCGCAGACGACGGTGTGTGGGGCAGCTGCTGCGGCTGGCTCGTCACTTTCCGGAGTCGCCCTCGCCGCCGTCCTGCGGGTCGCGGAGACCGTCGTAGATCTCCTTGCACCGGGGACACACCGGGAACTTGCCCGGGTCCCGGCCCGGAACCCAGACCTTGCCGCAGAGCGCGATCACGGGCTTGCCGCTCATGGCGGACTCCATGATCTTCTCCTTGCGCACGTAGTGCGCAAACCGCTCGTGGTCTCCCGGTTCGGTCTCCTCCCGGGTCTCCTCGCGCTCGAGGACGCTCGTACCGCCCTGCGTACTGGGCTCGTCCTGCGGGCTGGAGAGTGGTTCGGTCATGCACCCGAGTCTACGCGGGACCACCGACACCGACTCCAGCGGCGCGCGCTCCGGACCAGGTCGAAAGGTCCCGTTCCGACCTCACGTGACGGCCGGGCACACGCCGCCCCGCGGGATCCCACGCCGTCTGACGCGCGGAATTCCTTGCGGTCGTGTCGGTGACCCCCGCTATAACTGTCTGCATGTCATCTTCCCGCCCTGAGAGGAGCCTCACGCTGCCCGACGACGGCGCCGTCCCCGCGACCGATCTCGCCGCGACCCTGTCCACCGCTCTCGCCGACGACCCCATCCCCCGCGGTGCGCCCGACCCGGTCTGGCCCGACTTCGGCGACCACGACGAGGCCGCCCGGCGCGCCGTCGCAGCCGTCGCCGCGATGCTCGGCCGCCCGGTCCCCGACCGGCCCCGCGAGCCCCGCACGTCCAGCGAGTGGCTCGGCCGCCTGTGGGACGTCGACGAGAGCACGCTGGTGAACGTCTCCCGCGACATGTCGCGCACCCTGCAGCGGCTGCACGCCTACGCGCTGCAGCGCTGGGTCGACCGGCACCCCGACGACGTCGCGGTGTTCGGCCCCGGCGGAGCGCCGCAGCGCGCGGCCCTGGACCTCGGCAACGGCACCTCGGTGAGCGTGCCGGCCGTCGCCACCGTCCACTTCCCGGCCGGGACCGCCTACGACACGGCCGTGGCCGTCGAGGTCGCCTACCGGTACGGCACGCCAACGATCACCGCGTTCACCCCGCCTGGCGGGCTCTCGCTCGCCGAGCGGGTGCTGGCGGACCTGACCCGCACGCTGGAGGCGGACCACCCCTACCGCGGCGGCGTGCTGTCGGCCCGGCCCGGGAACGGCACCGTCGAGCTGACGCCGGTCAGGCACACGGTCCAGGTGCGCGGCGACGTCGTGCTGCCCGCCGACCTGTGGCGCGAGGTGGACCTGTTCTGCTCCAGCGTGACCACGCGGCGCGACGCGCTGCGGGCCCTCGGCCACACCACGTCGCGCGGCCTGTTGCTGGCCGGCAAGCCCGGCGTCGGCAAGACCAAGCTGACGCGCGTGATCGCCACGGAACTCGCGGGGCCGCTCACGGTCGTGCTCGTCACCGCCGAGGTGCTGCGCACCTGGATGACCGAGCTGTACGAGGAGATCCGCGGGCTCGGCCCGTGCCTCGTGGTGCTGGAGGAGATCGACTCGGTGGCCTCGAAGGGCTCGCGCGGCGACACGTCGTTCGCCGAGTTCCTGGACGCCCTGGACGGCACCCGCAGCTCGGACGACGTGCTGACGGTGGCCACCACGAACGACCCGGACGCCCTGGACCCGGCGGTGAAGCGGCCGGGCCGGTTCGACACCATCATCGAGGTGCCGCCGCCGGACCAGGCGGGACGCACGGCGATCCTCCGCCTCTTCCTGCCACCGGACGCCCCGGTGGACGTCGACCTGGTCGCCTCGTACCTGGACGGCGCCACGGGCGCGGACCTGCGCGAGGTCGCCCGCCGCTCCATCCTGGAGCACGGGCCGGAGGGCCTCACGACCGGCCGGGTCGCCGACGTGGCGACGTCGGGCCGGTGGAAGCCCGCCCCGGTCGCGGGCAACTACCTCTGACGTGTCAGACGCTCAGATCCCTGGAGTGAACTGAGCGTCTGACACGTGGCTACAGGCCCTGCCAGTCGGGCTTGTCCGCGTACGTCTGCCGGTAGTAGTCGGCGAGCTGGAGGCGGGACGCCGCCGCGTCGTCGACCAGCACGGTGGCGTGCGGGTGCAGCTGCATGATCGTGGCGGGCCACATCGCCGAGACCGGACCCTCCACGAGCTGGTGCACCGCCTCGGCCTTGGCGCGCCCCGACGCCAGCAGCACCAGGTGCCGCGCCGACATGATCGTGGCAAGGCCCTGCGTGAGGCAGTGCCGGGGCACGTCGTCGACGGAGCCGCCGAAGAACCGCGCGTTGTCCTCGCGGGTCTGCCGGGTCAGGGTCTTGATGCGCGTGCGGGAGGCGAGCGACGAGCCGGGCTCGTTGAACGCGATGTGCCCGTCGGTCCCGATGCCGAGGAGCTGCAGGTCGACGCCGCCGGCGTCCTGGATGCTCGCCTCGTAGGCGGCGCAGGCCGCAGGTAGGTCGGCGGCGAGACCGTCCGGCCCCTGCACCGCGCCGGCGGGCAGGTCGACGCGGGAGGCGAACTCCTTCTCGATGACGTTCCGGTAGCGCTCCGGGTGGTCGGCGGGCAGGCCCACGTACTCGTCGAGCATGAAGGCGCGGGCGCGCGCGAACGAGAGCCCCTCCTTGTGCCGGGTGGCCAGCTCGTCGTACACGGCCAGCGGTGACGACCCCGTGGCCAGGCCCAGCACCGTCTCCGGGTTGCTCCGCAGCAGCCCCTCGACGGCGTCCGCCGCCAGTCTCGCCAGCTCGGCCGCCGGCGCGATCACGACCTCCATCAGCTTCTCCTTCCCAGGACCGCGGCGCCCACCGCCGCGACCGGAACGTGCGTCGGCGCCAGACTGACCCGCTCGGCCAGCTTGAGCGACCCGAGGAACGACGACACCTTGGCCTGCTCGCGCAGCGCGTCCTGCACCGCGTCCAGCAGCTCGGTGCCGAGCTGGGCCACGCCACCGCCGAGCACGACGTGCCGCACGTCGGTGGTCAGCACCAGCAGCCGCACCGCGGACGCCGTGGCGGCCGCGAACCGGTCCTTGACCGCGACGGCCTCCTCGTCGCCGGCCCGCGCCGCCTCGAACAGCTCGACCGGGGCGGGCTTGCCGCGCCGCGACGGCCACGCCGCCTCCAGCGCCTTGCCCGAGGCGAACCGCTCCAGGCAGCCCCGCTGCCCGCACGGGCACTCCGGCCCGAGCGGGTCCACGGGGATGTGCCCGATCTCCCCGGCCGCGCCGCTCGCGCCGCGGCGGAGCTCGCCGTCCAGCACCAGGCCGGACGCGAGGCCCGTGCCCAGCGCGAGGAACGCGAGGTCCTCGTGCTCCGGCGCGCCGCCGGCCCGGCTCTCCGAGCGCTCCAGCACGTGCGCGGCGCCGACGGCGGCAACGTTGAGGTCGTTCTCCACCACGACGGGCACGCCGCCCAGCGCCAGGGAGAGCAGGTCGGCGAGCGGCAGCTCGTCGTCGTGCACCCCCAGGTTGACCGCGTGCTTCACGGTGCCGGACACGTGGTCGACGATGCCGGGGATGCCCAGCCCGACGCCGACCACGGCCGCGAGCTCCACCCCGCCCGACTCGACGACGTCCCGCACGGCGCCCACCGCCCCGGCGACCAGGCCGTCGGCCCCGTGCACCGTGGACCGGCGCACCGTGGCGACCACCTCGCCCGCCGGGTCGAGGAGCGCACCGAGAATCTTGGTGCCGCCGATGTCGAGGCCGACCGTGTACTCGGGCGCGGCAGCCCCCTGCCGCTTGCCGACCTTTCCCATCCCGACCTTTCGCTTGCTGGAACCACCCTTGGAACTGCTGCCGCCGGACTTCCGCCGACCGCCCATCAGCCCTTCACCGCGCCGGAGACCAGCCCGCCGGTCATCCGGCCCTGCACGATGAGGAAGAAGATCACCGCGGGGATCGCGATGAGCACCGAGGCCGCCATGACCGCACCCCAGTTGGTGGCCTGCGTGGCCTGCACGAACGTGCGCAGCCACAGGGGCAGGGTCATCGCCTCGGGACGCTGCATGATCACCAGCGCCGTGACGAACTCGTTCCACGCCTGGATGAACGCGAACACACCGGTGGCCACCAGGCCCGGGGCGAGCAGCGGGAACGTGACCCGCCAGAACGCGCCGGCCCGGGAACAGCCGTCGATCATCGCCGCCTCCTCAAGCTCCTTGGGTACCCCGTTCACGAATCCGCGTAGTGTCCAGATCGTGAACGGCAGGACTCCCGCCGTGTACACGAGCGTCAGGCCGATGATCGTGTTGAGCAGCTGCCAGCCGTCGATGATCCGGAACATCGAGATGATCATCGCCTCTCCGGGGATCATCTGGACGACGAGGATCAGCACGATGAAGGTACGGCGGCCCTTGAACTGGAACCTGGTGAGGGCCAGCGAGGCGACGAAGCCCACGACCAGCGCGATCACCAGGGTCAGGAACGTGACACCGATCGAGTTGAGCACGGCCGGCGCGAAGGGCGCCCGCGGGCTGAAGATCGCCGCACGGTAGTTGTCCAGGGTGAACACGTCCGGCGTCGGGAAGAACGCCAGGTTCTCGCCCCGGATCCGGTTGTTCGGCAGGAACGAGGTGCTGACCATCCAGTACACGGGGAAGGCCGAGAGCACGAAGACCATGAGGGCCAGGACGCCGAACCCGGTGTCGGCGAGTCGCTTGCGGATGTTGATCACAGCTCTTCCTCCCGCAGCGTCCGCCGCACGTAGGGGTACGCGATGGCCAGCATGACGATGACGAAGATGACGCCGATCGCGCTCGCCACGCCGTAGTGCCCCTGGGCCATACCCGTCTGGTAGATGTAGACGCCGATGGTGCTGGTCAGCTCGCGGTCACCGCCGATGTCCTGCAGCACGAAGACCTGCGTGAAGAGCTTCAGGTCCCAGATCATCGACAGCACCACGAGCACCGTGACGATGCTGCGCACGTAGGGCAGCTGGATGAGCCGGAAGCGCTGGAACGCGCTCGCGCCGTCGAGCTGCGCGGCCTCGATGACCTCTTCCGGGATCTGCGTCAGGCCCGCGTACAGCGTGAAGGCGACGAACGGCACGGCGCCCCACACGACGATGCACGTCACGATCACGAAGAACGACAACGGGTCGAGCAGCCAGGAGTAGCCGAACCACCGGTCCCCGGTGATCTTGGTGAGCAGGTTGTTGACCACGCCGTACTGCGTGTCGAACAGCCAGCCCCACACGGTGGTCGCGGCCAGCGACGGCATGGCCCAGGCCAGCAGCAGGCCGACGGAGACCAGGAGCCGCATGGCCTTGCCGACCCGCATCATCAGCAGGGCCACGAGCATGCCGAGCACGATCGTGACGACCACCAGGACGACCATGAGCACGAAGCTGCGGGCCAGCACGGTCCAGAAGCCGTCGACGTCGGTCAGGATCGCCGCGTAGTTGTCGAACCCGACCCACTCGGCGGGCAGGCCCATCAGCTGGGCCCGCTCGTACTCCTGGAACGACATGACGACCAGGCGGACGAGCGGGAAGCCGGTCAGCACGCCGAGGAGGACCATCGTCGCCGACAGCAGGAGCCAGGGCAGGTACGGGGGCCGGCGCTTGCGCCGGATCTCTTGGCGCGGTGGCGCCGGGGCATCGAGAAGTGTGGAGCTCATGTCCTGTCTTCCTCTGAGGCGGCCGACTGCCGCTCCACTGGAAGAGCAGCCGCGGGCATCAGGCGGGCAGTGGTGTCCCGTCCCGCCCGGGCTCGAGGTGGCGCCGGGCGGGACGGGAAGTCGTGCTGACCGAGGTCAGCTGTTGAGGATCTCCTCGATGTCCGCGTCGAGCTTCTCCGCGATGGTCTTCACGTCCTCGCCGGCGGCGATGCGCGAGAACGCGGTCTGGAGCAGCGTCTTGGACTCGACGTCGGCCCACTTCGGGGAGGCCGGCGTGAGCTTCGCGTTGGCGGCGGCCTCGGCGGCGGCCTTGCCGATCGACGTCGACTGGTCGACCTTCTCGAAGAGCGAGGTCTTGGCCGGGAACAGGCCGATGCCGGCGAGGATCGACTGGTACTCGTCGCTGAGCAGGATCTCGTAGGCGCTCATCGCGAGGTCAGGACGCGCGGACTTCTGCGCGATGGCGATGTTCGAGCCGCCGGCGAACACCTGGGCGGCGCCGCCGTCCTTGCCCGGCAGGGCGAGGCCCTCGAGGTCCTTGCCGTACGTGGAGGCGCAGCCCGGGACGCCGTCCGGGTCCTCCGGCTTCTCGGGGGCGTTGATGGACCACTGGATCCAGCTCGGCGCCGAGAGGAAGGCGACCTTGCCCTCGCAGAACGGCACCTGCAGGTCGGTCTCCTGCGCGTCGGACGGGGCGTTGTTGCCCTTGGTCATGATGGTCTGGATCTGCTCCAGGCCCGCGAGGCCGCCCTCGGACGAGAAGCCCGCGTCCCAGGTGCCGTCCTCGGCCTGCTCGGCGATGTAGCCGCCGTTCTCCCAGATGAAGGGCAGGGCGTTGTACCAGTCCTGGCCGGGCCAGTAGACGCCGGACAGGTCGTCCGTCTTCAGGTCGACGGCCGTGTCGACGTACTCGTCGAGGGTGGTCGGCACCGCGGTGTCGCCCAGGACCTGCTTGGAGTAGAAGACGACGCGCGAGCCCGAGTAGTACGGCAGGGCGTAGTGCTTGCCCTCCCAGTCGCCGGCCTCGACGAAGCCGGGGAGCAGGTCGGAGCCGCCCAGCGTCTCGAACTCGTCCGCGGTGATCTCGCGGAAGTAGCCCGCCGAGGTGAACGCGGCGGCCTGGGTGTTGCCGATCTCGACGACGTCGGGGGCGTCCGAGCCGGACAGCGCCGTCGTGTACTTGTCGACCAGGCCGTCCCAGGCCTGCTCCTCGATCGTGAGCGTGCTCCCCGGGTTCTCCTCCTCGAACGTCTTCTTGAGGTAGTCGCGCGCCTCGGGGGGCGTGTCGGTGCCGACGAGCCAGACCCGGACCTCGCCGGGACCGGTCTCCTCGGGGGCCGCGGCGCCGCCGGCGTTACCGCAGGCGCTGAGCGCGAGCGTCAGGGTGATCGCCGACGCCGCAGCGCCGACGAGACGGTTCTTGTTCACGTGTGGGTTCCTCCCGGGATACGACTGTGTGTCGCGGAACATAGGGAAAGCTCGATGGGATGCCCTCCGCCCACACGTGCGCACTGATGCTCACGAGACCCCCAGCTGGGCGGAAAGCACGAGGACGGCGGCACCCGCCAGCACCACGTCCTCGTCGAGTGCGGCCATCCGCAGCTGCAGGCCGGTGTTGATGGCCGGCATGGTCCGCTGTCGGATGGTGTCCAGCGCAGCCTCGCGCAGGGGGCCGTCGAGCAGGTCGCGCGGACCGCTCAGCAGCACCTCCGTGAGGTTGAGCGCGCTGACGACCGGGGCGAGGGTCACACCCAGCACCCGGCCGGCCGACGCCAGGGCGGCGTCGGAATCTTCTTGGCTCTTGTCCGCCACGGCGCGCCGCAGCGCGGGCACGGACAGGACCGTCTCGAGGCAGCCCACCCGACCACAGGCGCAGGGCTCGCCATCGTCCACGACGGTGACGTGGCCGATCTCGCCCGCGGCGTCGCGCTGGCCGTGCACCCGCACGCCGTCGACCACCACGCCCGCGCCGACGCCCGCACCGACGGTGACCACCAGCATGCTGCCGGTCGCGCCGCCGTAGGTGAACTCGCCGAGCGCCGCCGTGTTGGCGTCGTTCGCCACGTGCACGGGCAGGCCCAGGCGCTCACCCAGGATCTCGGCGAGCGGCACGTCGTACCAGCCGCGGTTCGGCGCCTCGACGACGCGCCCGTCCAGGTCGATGATGCCGGGCGAGCCCACGCCGACGCCGATCACGGGATGGTTCGCCGCCGCGACGAGCCGGCGGACGAAGCGGGTGAGCAGGTCGACCAGCTCGTCACCCGTGCGCCCGTCGATGTCGAGCTGGCGGCGCACCTGGATCTGGCCGGTGAGGCTGAGCACCGCGCCGCGCATGTGGCCGTGCTCGGTGAGGTCCACCGCGACGATCTGGTAGGCGTCCGTGCGCAGGCCCACCAGGATGGCGGGCTTGCCGACGCGCTGGCCGGGGCGCGTGCCGAGCTCCTCGACCAGGCCTTCGGTGATGAGCACCGAGACGAGGTCGGAGATGGTCACGCGGGTGAGCGAGGTGGCTCGTGCGAGGTCGGCCCGGGAGGTGGGCCCCTCGTGGAAGAGGTGCTGCAGCACCAGGGACCGGTTGTGCGCCCTGGCGTGCTCGGGAAGCACCTTGGACGTCGCGCGCAGCCGTGCCCCGAGCCCTCGCCCGGTACCGCTGCGTTCTGTCGCCGTCGCCATGTTTGTTAGTAGACCTCCTTAACAGAGTCGCTGTCCATTGCCGGGTATGACCCGTAACAAGACTGTTACTTGGGTCACGCTGCTCCTGGCTCCGGACGGACCCCGTTCGACGTGGACCGATTACTTCACGTGCCTGACGAATCCGAGCCTGCACCAAGCGGGCGGGCGGAGCACGGCGTGACCGGAACGTGATCAAGAACCGTGCAAAACAGATGAAAAATCGGGTCACCTGGGCCACAAGTTCACAAAGGGATCACAGTTCTCAGTTGAGGCCGGTTCCGGCACGGCCGGGCTCCTACGCTCGTCCCATGATTCGCAACCGGTCTGCTCTTCGGGACGCGGGACCACCCGCACGCCGACTCGTCCGCGCACTCGTGGCAGCGGTGGCCGGCGGCACCCTCGTCGTCTCCCTCGCGGCGTGCTCCGGCGGCGGGGACTCCGGCTCGGAGGCGGCGACCGACGGCGGCGCGGCGCGCAGCGAGATGGTCGCCCCCGGCGCCGCGGCGGACCAGGCGGCCGACGCCGCCACCGGTGCGATCGGCCTCACCGAGGCCCACGAGGAGACGGTGGACCGCGAGCTGATCACCACCGGCAACGCGACGCTCGCGGCCGAGGACCCCTTCGCGGCCGCCGAGCAGATCACCGGCCTCGTCGAGGAGGCCGGCGGCCGGGTCGAGGCCCGCGACGAGCGCGCCGAGACCGACGACGAGCCGGGCAGCGCGTCGATGACGCTGCGCATCCCCGCCGACCGCGTCTCGGCCACCCTGGACGCTCTCGACAAGCTGGGCGACGTGCGCGACCGGCACGTGGAGACGGTCGACGTCACCGGCACCGCGCAGGACCTGGACGCCCGCATCGAGGCGCTCCGCACCTCGACCGACCGGCTGCGCGAGCTCATGGCCGAGGCCGACCGCACCGCCGACCTGATCGAGATCGAGGCCGAGCTCTCCACGCGGCAGGCCGAGCTGGACTCCCGCGTCTCGGAGCGCAACCGGCTCTCGGACGAGGTCGCGATGTCGACCCTGCAGGTCGAGATCGTCGCGGAGGGCACCCCGGCGGCGCAGGCGAAGCCCGGCGGCTTCGTCGGCGGCCTGACGGCGGGGTGGAGCGCGCTGGTCAGCACGTTCAACGTGGTGGTGCTGATCCTCGGCGCGATCATCCCGTGGCTCGCGCTCGGCGGCGTGGTGCTGCTGGTGGTGGTCGGCGTGCGCAGGCAGCTCGCCAAGGCCCGCTCCGCCGGCCCGACGCCGCCCGCCGTGGAGCCGGAGCCCGTCGAGCCCTGAGCCCTGGCGCTACGTCAGGCCGGGCTCCCCCGGCAGCTCGAACCTCCCCTCCAGGCGCTCGATCATCTGCAGCTGCTCCTCGTTGAGCTGTCCGGACGTGTACTCGCCGACCAGCTCCGCGGACCCGCTGAGGTCGATGTGCTCGCCGGCAGCGACGAGCTCCGTGAGCACCGGCCGGAACGTCAGCACGAACTTCTCCGCCAGGGCCGCGGACTCCTCGTCGGTGCTGCCCGGACCGAGCCGGGCGAACCGTTCGGCGATCTCGGTGACGGCCGGGACCATCTCCGGCCGGGTCAGCCGTTCGTAGAAGCGCTCGAGGAACGGCATCGCGTCGTCGCCGACGAGGTGGGCGAGGAGCACGGACTGGTCGCGGTCCGCCCGCACGAGCTCCGGCGAGAGGTCGGCGGTGGCGAACACCGCGAAGAACGGGGCCAGCTCCGGCGGGAGGTCGGGGGCCACGGAGTGCTCGCGAAGCCGCGCGATCAGCTCGCGCTGGGCGGCGAGCCGGTCCATCTGCTCGGCCAGCTCCTGGTCGAGCTCGTCCAGAAGCTTTCGCGGGTCGGCGTCGGGGCCGGCGGAGTCGTCGAGCAGGGCGGGCATGCGGTCGAGCGGTATGCCGAGGGCCGCCAGCCGTTTGATCCGGAGGACCCGGACGAGGCTCTGCACGCCGTAGTCGCGGTAGCCGTTGGAGCGCCGCTCCGGCTCGTCGAGCAGACCCACCTGGTGGTAGTGGCGCAGCGTCCGGACGGTCACGCCCGCGAGGCGGGCCAGCTCGCCGCTATGCACCGGTGGTCACCATCGCCTCCTGGGTCGTCGGGTCCGCGGACGGCTCCAGGTTACGCAGCGACCGCGCGAACAGACCCACGGCCATGGCGACCAGCCACACGCCGGCCAGCGCCACGGCCGCGGTACCGACGCCGATGTACTCGGTGACGACCGCGGCAGCCATCAGGCCGACGGTCGGCGCCGCGATCATGATCGAGTTCTGGGTGCCCATGACCCGGCCACGCATCTGCTCGGGGATGCGCTCGATCATGAGCACGCCCATCAGGCTGCCGAACAGGCCGCTGGAGAGCCCGACCACGAAGGCGCCGGCGAGGACCACCCACACCGAGGACAGCGTGGCGATGATGCCGAACCCGAGTCCCGTCCCCACGAGCCCCGCGAGGAACCAGGTCCGACGGCGTCCGCGCGTGCCGGCCACGGCGTACGACGCGGCGCCGGCGAGGAGCCCGGCGGCGAGAGCGGTGAGCACGAACCCGAGCATCCCGGGCTGCTCCACCCGCGTGAACCAGACCGGCAGCACGAGGGCCTGCAACGGCCCCAGCACCATCGCGGAGACCACGGTGAGCGCGGTGGTCGCGACCAGGAAGGGGCTGCTGAACAGCACCCGCCAGCCGTCGCGGAGCTGCGCCCAGCCGTTGCCCCCGGCGGCCGCTCCGGTCCCCGCGACACCGCTCGCGGTCGAGACGTCCCCGACCCGGTGCGGGACGAGGAGGGTGAGCAGCGCGGCCAGGAGCGAGGTCGCCGCCGTGATCCACAGGACGGTGGACCCGTCGAAGAGCACCATCAGCGTCCCGGCCGCCGCGGGCCCGAGCAGCAGCGCGATCGCGCCGAGCCCCTCCCGGATGCCCATGAGGCGTTCCGCGCTGACCCCGCCGTGCCGCACGATCGCCGGCAGCAGAGCCTCACGAGCGGTCATCCCGGGCACGTCGCCGAACGACCCGATGATGCCGAACAGGATGAACCAGCCGAGGTCGAGCCCGGAGACCATGTCGACCACGGGCAGCGCCGCGACGGAGGCCGCCGAGACGAGGTCCGTGACCACGGACGACGTCCGGCGGTTGATCCGGTCGATCACCACGCCCATGACCAGGCCGGCGAGCACCGCGGGAAACGCGGTGGCCGCGGCCACCGCGCCGGTCCCCAGGGCGCTCCCGGTGGTCTGCAGGACGATCAGCGGGAGCGCCACGCCGGCTATCGAGTTGCCCAGCAGGGAGAGCAGGTAGGACGCCAGGTACGCGACGGGAGTGAGCCTCATGACCCCAGTGAGAACTATGACGTCGCGTCGGGGTCAAGCCCGGCCGGTGTGACACCGGCCGGGCCCGCGGGTCAGTCGGTGATCGCGAGCGCGTCGATCTCCACGAGCATCTCCTCGCGGGGCAGCCCCGTGAACACCGTGGTCCGGCTCGGGAGCACGCCGCCCGGGCAGTGCTTGGTCACGAACTCGCCGTAGGCCTCGTTCATGATCCCGAAGTCCTCGCGCTTGGTCAGGTACACGCGCAGCATGACGACGTCGTCGAACGTCGCGCCGGCGGCCTCGACGATCGCCCGGACGTTCTCCAGCGTGCGGGTGGTCTGGGCGGCGACGTCGCCCTCGTGGACGTACTGGTTCGTCGCCGGGTCCATGGGGCCCTGCCCCGAGACCTGCACGAACGGCCCCTTGCGCACGCCCTGGTGGAAGGTGTGCGCGGGCGCCGGGGCGTCCGGGGTCGAGATGGCGGTCTTCGCGGTCATGTCGTTCTCCTTGCGGGTATCTCGGTGATGGGTCAGAAGCTCAGCGTGACCTGCTCGGCGACCTCGTCGCCGCGGGTCACCAGGGCCGTGCGGTACTTGTCGAGCGTGGTGCACGGGTGCGAGATGCCGAACCCGACGACGTCGCCGGGCCGGAGCGCCCCGTCCGCGGAGCCGTCCCCCGGGCCCTCCGCCGCGCCGTCCAGGGACAGGTAGGCGTGCTGGTCGTTGAGCGCCGTCACGGCGACGCCGGTCAGCTCGCGGGCCTCCCCCAGCCGGCCGTCGGCGTCGGCCGCGCGCACGACGAGCGGCGTCGGCAGGTCGATGTCGAACGAGACGTCGCGGCGGCCCATGCCGCAGATGACCAGCCCGGGCTCCGGCGCGGACAGCACCGAGGCCCAGACCGTGATCGCGGGGCGCAGCGGCTCCGCGCCCAGCCGGGTCCACGGGTCGGTGCGCAGGTAGTGGCCGTGATCGTGGGTCACGTAGGCGCCGGAGCGCAGCACCACGCGGGTCGACAGCGCGCCGGTGGCGGCGGCGCCGTCGTCCGCGGCGGCCTGGAGCGGCTCGCCCAGGCGCCGGGTCACGACGTCGGCGAACGCACTGCCGCCGGCGCTGAGCACGACGGGGCCGTCGACGAGGCTCGCGACCAGCGCTCCCGCCTCGCGCAGCCCGTCGCACCACTGCCCGACGGCGGCCAGCTCCGCGGTGCTGGTGCCGCCGGCGACCGGACCCTCGTAGCCGGCGACGCCGACGAGCCGCAGCCCGGCGTCGTGCACCCGGCCGGCGAGCGCCACGGCGTCGGGCACGGAGCGCACCCCGGTGCGGCCGGCGGGCACGCCGAGCTCGACGAGCACGCCCAGCCGCGCGGCGACCTCGGGGGCGGCGCCCGCGAACCCGTCGGCGAGCAGGCCGACGCCGCGGTCGGAGTCGACGTAGACCCAGACCTCGTCGGCGGTGCCGTCGGTCAGGGCGGTGCGGAGCCACGCGATCTCGCGGGGGTCCACGAGCTCGTTGGCGAGGAACGCGCGGCGTCCGGCGCCGGGGACGCCCCAGCCGAGGGCCGTCCGGAGCTGGGCGGGGGTCGCGACGGTGGCGCCCCAGGCGCCGGCGGCGACCTGCCGCTCCCAGATCTGGCGGGACATGTGCGTCTTGACGTGCGGCGCGTGTTCCACGCCCGCGGCGGCGAAGGCGCCCGCCACGGTCGCGATGTTGTGGTCCAGAGCCGGCTCGTCGAGCGTCAGCAGGGGCCAGGAGAACCGGGGGTCGTCGATGCGCAGCACGACCCCATCCTGCCGTGCGGTCCGGGCTGGCGACGAACCGGTCCGGTGCGCGGGCGGGACCGCGTTCCCCTTCGAGGCCTAAGTTTCTTCGCTTTCCAGCGCTCGAAAGCGAAGAAACTTAGGCCTCGAAGGGGATGGGGCCAGACGAACGGGCGCGGGTCAGACGAACTGCCGCCGGTCAGCCGACGGCGGGGCGCAGCCCCCGGCCCGGCGTCGCGCCCGTGAGCTCTCCGCCCGCGAGCACGGGCACGCCGCCCACGAGCACGTCCTCGATGCCGACGGCGGGGGTGCGCGGGTGCTCGTACGTGGCCTCGTCGCGGACGGTGCCGGGGTCCACGAGCACGAGGTCCGCGACGGCGCCGGGCGCGAGCTCGCCGCGGCCCGCGAGGCGGAACCGCCGGGCGGCCCGGGCCGACAGGTGCTGGGCCGCGTCCCACCAGGTCCACGACCCGCGCCGCACGTGCTCGTCGAGGAACCGGGCGAAGGCGCCCCAGCCGCGCGGGTGCGGCTGCCCGCCCCAGTAGATCGAGTCCGAGCCGGCGAGGTGCGCGTCGTGCTCCGCGAGCGTGCGCACCGACTCGGGCGAGTTGGTGGGCGGCTGCGCGAACACGCAGCTCGCGCGCAGCGCGGTGGTCGTCAGGACCTCGACCACGGTGTCGGGGGCCGACCGCCCGAGCCGCGCGGCGACGTCGGGCAGGGTCAGGCCCTCGGCCCACTTCATACCGGGCACGGACGCGAACGTGATGCGCGGCCAGAGGTCCGTCAGTCCGGCGAAGTGCTCGGCCAGGCGCCCGGCGAGGGCGGGGTCGCGCAGGGCGGCGACGGTCGCGGCGGCGTCCGCCAGGGGCAGCCAGGTGGGCAGGGAGACCATCGACAGGATGGAGCAGCCGCGCAGGTAGGGGTACGAGTCGTAGGTCAGGTCGTGGTCCGCGGCGCGCGCCGCCTCGATCTGCTCCAGCAGCTCCTGGGCGGGGCCGTGCAGGTGCGAGACGTGCGTGGCGACGCCGGACGCGCGCGCGATGCGCAGCAGCTCCGCCAGCCCCTCGACGCCCCGGTCCTCGTACCCGCGCATGTGGCTCACGTGCGGCAGCCCGCGGGCGGCGGCACCCCGGGCGAGCGCGACCAGCTCGCGCTCGTCGGCGTAGGCGGCCGGCACGTACTCCAGGCCGGTCGAGAAGCCGCAGGCGCCGTCGTCCAGGGCCTGTTCGAGCAGGGTGACCATCGCGGCGATCTCCGCGTCGGACGCCGGGCGCTGTGCCGCGCCGAGCACCCGGTAGCGCAGCGTGCCGTGCGGCGCGAGGTAGGCGACGTTCACCGGGACCGTGCGGTGGTAGGTCGTCAGGAGGTCGCCCACCGAGCCGCCCGCGAACACGGGGTGGTCCCCGTCGATCGCGGCGAAGTACGTGCTCGCCCAGTCGTAGGTGGCGCGGTCGGACGGCGCGAAGGACACGCCGTCCTGCCCCGCGACGACGGTGGTGATGCCCTGCCGGAGCAGCGCGAGCTGGACGTCCGGGCGGAAGACGGCGGCCTCGGCGTGGGTGTGCGCGTCCACGAACCCGGGCAGGGCGAGGCGGCCGTGGGCCTCGAAAACGGCGGTGCCTGGCGCGGCGGTGCCTGGCGCGGCGGTGCCTGGCGCGGCGGCGCCTGGCGCGGCGGTGTCCGGGCCGGCCGTCGCCGGGCCGGTGTCGCCCGCCCGCGTGATCGCGGCGATGCGGCCGCGCGCGACGTGCAGGTCCACGAGTCCCGACAGGGACCCGTCGGGCTGCGGCAGCCGGGCGCCGCGCACCAGGACCGTGCCGGTCACGTGTCGCTCGCCGGCGTCCACTCGGGCAGGTTCTCGGCGCCGCCGTCCTCCCGCCAGCCGCCGAGCCCGGCCCAGCCGCCGACGGCGGTCTCCGCCGCCAGGTCGCGCGGGTAGCCCTGCACGCCGGGGCGGGTCTGCCAGGGGTGCGGGCCGGCGAGCGGCCGGTACTCGACGCCGTACGCGTCGAGCCGGGGCAGGTGGTGCCGCTCCAGGCGCTCCAGGAACTCCTTGGACCGCTCGGAGCCCGGCTCCCGGGCCGCCTGCGGGGACCACGCGACCTCCGCGAACGCGGCCAGCCGCGGGTAGGTCGCGTAGTCGACCCGCCGTGCGCTGTCGAGGTGCTCGGTCCACACCTGCGCCTGGGCGCCGAGCAGCCGTCCCTGACGGTGGTCGGCCGCGGCCGCACCGCCGCTGGTCGAGCTTGTCGAGACCTGGGTCTCGACAAGCTCGACCAGCGAAGAGGGCGGCTCGACCAGTCCGGGCGGGAACGGGTCGAAGGAGTAGACGTCCTCGATCGTGCGCAGGAAGCCGACCGGGATGGGCTCGGCCGGATGGTCGCCCGCGCGGTGGTCGAGGTAGACGACCTGCTCGGGCGCCATCACCACGTCGTGCCCCGCCGCGAGCGCCGCCGCTCCCTGGGCGTACCCGCGCCAGGAGGTGACGACGACGTCGCGCGGCAGCATGGGCGAGACGGCCTCGTCCCAGACGACGGCGCGGCGGCCGGCGGCGGACACGTGCTCGGCGAGCCGGGCGACGAACCAGCCGTGCAGCAGCCCGACGTCGACGGTGCCACCGGCGTCGAACAGCCCCAGCGCCCGGGCGCGCTCGACGATCTGCGGCGACTCGCGCCAGAGGGTCGGCGGCACCTCGTCGCCGCCGAGGCCGATCCAGGGCGAGTCGAAGACGTCCAGCACCTCGTCCAGCACGTGCCGGAAGAACGCGAGCGAGCCCTCGGACGGGTCGAGCACGTCCTGGCTGATGCCCCAGGTGGTGCGCACGCCGCTGCGGTCCTTGCGCGTGCCGAGCTCGGGGTAGGCGGCGACGGCGGCCTCGACGTGGCCGGGCACGTCGATCTCGGGTATCACGGTGATCCCGCGGTCGCGGGTGTAGGCGACGATCTCGCGCAGGTCGTCCTGCGTGTAGAAGCCGCCGTGGGGTCGGCCGTCGCGGGAGCCGGTGCGCCAGGTGCCGACGGTGGACTCGCGGCGCCACGCGCCGGTGCGCGTCAGTTCCGGGTAGCGGTCGATCTGCACCCGCCAGCCCTGGTCGTCGGTGAGGTGGAGCTGGAGCACGTTGAGCCGGTGGGCGGCGGCCAGGTCGACGAACCGCAGCACGTCGTGCTTGGGCAGGAAGTGCCGGGCGACGTCGAGCAGCACCCCGCGCCACTCGAACCGGGGGTGGTCCTCGACGCGGACGGCCGGCAGCGCGGGAAGCGTGCCGGCGGTCCGGTAGTCCGCGGGCGCGCGGCGGAACGCCGACGGGCCGGCGAGCTGGCGCAGGGTCTGCGCGGCGGCGTGGGCACCGGCGAGGTCGGCGGCCTCGACCCGCACCGTGGCGGTTCCCGGCGTCGCTCCGGTGCCCGACGGCGCCTCGCGCACCTCGATCCGGTAGCCCCCGGCGGGCAGGTCGGCCGCGAGCGCGAGGACGACGTCGGCGGGCCCGTCGGTCACCGGCACCAGGTCGATGCCGTACGCCTCCTCGGTGACCCGGCGCCACCAGCGCGCGGCGGGGCGCAGGGCGGGGTCGGCCGCGACGCGCGCGCCGTCGGTGAGCAGCACCGAACCGCCCGGCGCCTGCGTCGACGCAGGCAGGGGAACAAGGCCAGGACCTCCGGGCTGGTGCACGCCGGACACCCTAGCGCGACGCTCCGTTCACCCGCGGCGGGACGCGGTGAACGTAGGCTCCGTCGCTCTCTGCGCCCTCATGAGCCGACCAACCCTACGTTCAACGCCCCGGCGAGAGTTACTCGCGGCGGAGGATTGGCTTCAGGGCCGTCAGCACCGAGGGGTCCTCGATCGTCGACGGGACCGTCGGGTGCTCGCCATCGGCGAGCTGGCGCATGGTGCGCCGCAGGATCTTGCCCGAGCGGGTCTTCGGCAGGCCGGCCACGATCTCGACGTCCTTGAACGCGGCGACGGGGCCGATCTGGTCGCGGACTGCGGCGACGAGCTCGGCCGCGACGCCCTCGGGGTCCACCCCGGCCTTGAGCACCACGAGCCCGCGCGGCACCTGGCCCTTGAGCGCGTCGGCCGCCCCGATGACGGCGCACTCGGCCACGGCGGGATGACCGGCCAGGACCCCCTCGATCGCCCCGGTCGACAGGCGGTGCCCGGCCACGTTGATGACGTCGTCGGTGCGGCCCATCACGTAGACGTAGCCGTCGGCGTCCACGTAGCCGCCGTCGCCGGACAGGTAGTAGCCGTCGAAGGCGGCGAGGTAGGACGAGACGTACCGGGCGTCGTCGCGCCACAGGGTCTGCAGCGTGCCGGGCGGCAGCGGGAGGCGCAGGGCGAGGCTGCCCTCCTGGTTCGGTCCGGCGACCGAGCCGTCGGGCAGCAGCACCTGCACGTCGAAGCCCGGCACGGGCACCGACGGCGAACCGGGCTTGGTGGGCATCGGGTCGAGCCCGCGCAGGTTGGCCACGACGGCCCACCCGGTCTCGGTCTGCCACCAGTGGTCGACGACGGGCACGCCGAGGATCCGGCCGGCCCACTCGTAGGTGCCCGGGTCGAGCCGCTCCCCCGCGAGGAACAGGTGCCGCAGCGAGCTGGTGTCGTGGGCGGCCACGAGGACGCCCTCGGGGTCCTCCTTCTTGATGGCGCGGATGGCGGTCGGCGCGGTGAACAGCGCCTCGACCCGGTGGTCGGCGACGACGCGCCAGAACGCGCCGGCGTCGGGCGTGCCGACCGGCTTGCCCTCGTAGAGCACCGTGGTGGCGCCCGCGATCAGCGGCCCGTAGACGATGTAGGAGTGCCCGACCACCCAGCCGACGTCGGACGCCGTCCACCACACCTGGCCCGCCTCGATGTCGTAGATGTTCCGCATGGACCAGGCCAGGGCCACGGCGTGCCCGCCGTTGTCGCGCAGGATGCCCTTGGGCTTCCCCGTGGTGCCCGACGTGTAGAGGATGTAGAGCGGGTCGGTGGCCGCGACCTCGGCGCACGGAGCCGGGTTGGTGCGTCCGGCGTGCATCGCGGTGGCCCAGTCCAGGTCGCGCCCGTCGACGAGGGTCGCCTCGGCCTGCGGCCGCTGCAGCACCACGCACGACGCGGGCTCGTGGTCGGCCAGCTCCAGCGCCCGGTCCAGCAGCGGCTTGTACTCCACGACGCGGCTCGGCTCGATGCCGCACGAGGCGGACACGACGACCCGGGGCTGGGCGTCGTCGATCCGCACGGCCAGCTCGTTCGCCGCGAACCCGCCGAACACCACGGAGTGCACCGCGCCCAGACGCGCGCAGGCCAGCATCGCGACGACCGCCTCGGGCACCATCGGCATGTAGATCACCACGCGGTCGCCCTGCTCGACGCCGAGGTCGCGCAGGGCGCCGGCGAACGCCGCGACGTCCTGCAGCAGGGTGGCGTAGGTGAACGACTGGGTGGTGCCGGTGACCGGGCTGTCGTAGATCAGCGCGGTCTGGTCGCCGCGGCCCGCGATCACGTGCCGGTCGAGCGCGTTGTAGCAGGTGTTCAGACGGCCGTCGGGGAACCAGCGGTAGAACGGCGGGCTGTCGGCGTCGGGCACCCGGGTGGGCTTGTGGAACCACGAGACGAGAGCCGCCTGCTCGCCCCAGAAGCCCTCGGGGTCGCTGATGCTGCGCCGGTAGACGTCCGCGTAGTCGGCCATGTGGTGCCCTTCCGCTCCGGCTCACGGACCCCGGTGCCCGCGCCGCTGCCAGTCTGCCACGGAGCCGTCCGCGCGGTCCGGGACGAATCCCGATCGCGTCGGGACGTTCGGCCCTGGGGGCCCGACGGCGGCCGTGGTGTGGTGGGACATGGCCGGGAGTCGAGGGACCTGGGTCGCGGGCACCGTCCTCGCGGCGGCGGTCGCGGGCGCCGTCACCACCCGGGCCCGGCTGCGGAACTGGGGCGCGACGCCGGAGGAGGTGGCCGGCCCCCTGCCCGGCGACGAGTACCTGACGGCGGACTCCAGCTCCACGCGGGCCATCGCCGTCACCGCTCCGAGCTCCGACGTCTGGCCGTGGCTGGTCCAGCTCGGCCAGGACCGCGGCGGCTGGTACAGCTACGACTGGCTCGAGGACCTGTTCGGCCTGGACATCCACAGCGCCGACGAGGTGCACCCCGAGTGGCAGCACCTGACCGTGGGCAGCCCCGTGCGAGCGACGCCACCGGGCGCGATGGGCATGCCCGACGGCTACGCCTTCCGCGTCGCGCTGGTCGACCCGCCGCATGCGCTGGTGCTGCGCCAGCGTCCGCCCGAGCACCCGTGGAACGCGACCTGGGCGTTCGTGCTGGCCGACGACGGACCCGACCGCTGCTGGCTGCTGGTCCGCAGCCGCTCGACGCGCTCCCCCGGGCTCGCAGGACGCCTGTCCTGGCTGGTCGGCGAGCTGATGGACCCGGTCACGCTGCTGATGACGCGGCGGATGCTGCTCGGCATCCGGGAGCGCGCCGAGCGGGCGCACGCGCGCGGGCTGCCGTCGTCGATGACGCGGCGCCGGGTCTGACGGCGCAGGGTCTGACGGCGCAGCATCTGACGGCGCGGGCTGTCAGCGGCGGCGGACCCGACGACGTCGTCGGGGGAAGACAGCCGGACAAGACAAAGGAGTCCCCGCCTCGACGAGGCGGGGACTCCTGATCCGTGGAGCTGCCGGGAATCGAACCCGGGTCCGGTATCGGTTTTCGAGGACTTCTCCGGGCGCAGTCTGCTATGGATTTTCTCGGCCCCCGCGCTCGCGCAGACACGTTCGCGGACAGGCCCAGCCATCTAAGTGTTCCCGTAGCCCCGATGACGAGAGCTACGAGCAGAGGCTTCCTAGATGACGCCGGCTACTGGGACGGAAGCGTCTCCCAGGCCGACGGAGTTCGGGCTCGCTCAGGCGGCGAGGGCGAACTCGTTGCGCGAGTTATCGGCAACTATTGGTTTACAGGCATCGTTTACGAGATAAGCCTGCATCCTCGGCCCGCTTCTCCTCGAAGCACGACCACCGTCGAAACCGATCAGCCCCTATGGATTTTTCAACGTGCCCCGCGCGAGCTACGCCCGTGCGGAACGCTTCCAGCCTAGTTGATCAACACGCTGTTGGGGAACGTTATTTCCGCAACAGTGCGTCGAGCCCTGCGAGCTCGGGCTCATGTCACCCGAGCATCTCCTTGTGCCGGATCGCCCGCTGCGCCTCGCGCATGTCCTGCTGCTCGCGCAGCGTCTGGCGCTTGTCGTACTCCTTCTTGCCTCGCGCGAGCGCGATCTCGACCTTGGCGCGGCCGTCCAGGAAGTACAGCGACAGCGGGATGAGGGTGTGCCCCTTCTCCCGGGACTTCGACTCCAGGCGCGCGATCTCCTCGCGGTGCAGCAGCAGCTTGCGCCGGCGCCGCGGCGCGTGGTTGTTCCACGTGCCCTGGAAGTAGGCGGGGATGTGCACGTTCTCGAGCCACGCCTCGCCGCGGTCGATGGCGGCGTAGCCGTCGGTCAGGGACGCGCGCCCCATGCGCAGCGCCTTGACCTCGGTTCCCGAGAGCACCAGTCCGGCCTCGAAGACGTCCTCGATCACGTAGTCATGACGGGCCTTCTTGTTGTTCGCCACGATCTTGCGCGGATCGTCGACCTTCTTCTTGGCCATGGTCTCCCTCCGGGTTCTGCGGGCGCGTGCTACCCCCAGCGGGCGGCGCGACGCCCCAGTTTACGCGCCCGGCCGGTCGGGACCAGGCTTTTACAGCCAGGTCATCGGGTCCACGGTCGAGCCGTTGATGTACAGCTCGAAGTGCAGGTGGCACGCCGTCGACGTGCCCGTGGTGCCCGAGTAGCCGATGAGCTGACCGCGCGAGACGCGCTGCCCCGCCGAGACGGCGAACGACGTGAGGTGGTTCGAGCTCGACATCACGCTCTTGCCGCTCGACGTGTAGCCGTGGTCGATCAGCACCTGGTTGCCCAGGCCGGCCAGGGTGCGCGCGTACAGCACCGTGCCGTCCGCGGCGGCCAGGATCGGGGTGCCGCAGTACGCCCGGAAGTCGGTGCCGGCGTGCAGGCGGGAGTAGTTCAGCACCGGGTGGAACCGCATGCCGTACGACGAGGTGATGAAGGGGTTCGCCGTCGGGTAGCTGAGGAACGACATGGTCCCGGACGAGCCCTTGCTGCCCCCGCCCCCGGACGAGCCGCCGCCACCGGAGGAACCGCCCGAGGAGCCCTGCTCGGCCTGCCGCTCGGCGAGACGCTTGTCCCGCGCCTTCTGGTCGCGGATGATCGACTTCAGGTCCGACTCGATGGAGCTGAGCTCCTGCTCGTTGGACTGCATGTTCGCGAGGGCGGCGTCCTTGCGCTTCTCGATGCGTGCCTTGAGCCGCTCCTGCTCGCGGATCAGGCGCTCGATCTCGGCCTTGCGCTCGACCGCGGCCTGCTTGGCCTGCTCCTTGGACCGCACGTTCTCGTCCGCGAGGCGCTTGAGCTCGGTGACCACCTCGCGGATCGCCGTCAGGCGCGCCTGGAGGTTGCGGGCGGTCGCCTCGGCGTCCTGCAGCTCGGCGAGCGTGCGCGCCCGGATCCGGGCGGCCGACGACGACACCGAGTACCCGTCGATGAACTCCTCGGTGCTCTGGGCGCCGGTCACCAGGCCGATGGTCGAGGTGCTGCCGGCGCCGCGGAACTCCTCGCGGGCCATCTGCGCGATGTCGTCGCGGGCGCCGTCGACCTTGCCCGAGCCGTCCTGGAGCTGCTGGGTGACCTGGGCCTCCTCGAGCTGTGCGTCCGCGAGACGCTGAGCGAGGATCGCCGCCTCCCGCTCGGCGCGCTGCAGCTCGGCCTCGGCCACCGCGAGCTCGGCCTCCGCGACCGGCAGCCGGCCCTCGACCTGGTCCAGCTCCAGCACGGCGTCCGCCAGCTTGGTGTCCGTGTGCTCCAGCTCGGCCTCGAGGCTCTCGCGCTCCTTCTCCTTGGCCGCCTGCTGGCGCTCCGCGGCGGCGCGGCGGTCGTCGAGGTCGTCGGCCTGCACGGCGGAGGTGCCGCCGAGCAGCAGCACGACCGCGAGCGCCGCGGCGACGGCGCCGCGGCCGGGGACCCTGGAGCGGGGGTTTCGGGGAGTGGACATCAGATCCTCGTGTACCGGTTCAGGGTGAAGAAGGACGAGAGCGCGGCCAGGGCGACCGCCATGATGACGAGCAGCGGCGCGACGCGGAAGACGTCGACCTCGGAGACGTAGGCGACCCAGTCGACCGACCGTTCGAGCCAGTCGCTGACCATGAACCGCACCGCGAGCCAGAGCCCGCCGCCGGCGAGCAGCGAGCCCAGCACGGCCGCCAGGGCGCCCTCCAGGAGGAAGGGGAGCTGGATGAACAGGTTGGACGCGCCGACCAGGCGCATGATCTCGGTCTCCTTGCGCCGGGAGACGGCGCTGAGCCGGATGGTGGTGGTGATCAGCAGGACGGCGGCCAGGAGCATGACGCCGGCCAGCCCGGCCGCGAGCAGGGTGGCCACGTTGAGCGTGCGGAACAGCGGCTCGAAGACGGCCCGCTGGTCCTCGACGATCTCCACGCCGTCGCGCCCGGAGAGCACGTCGCTGACGACGGCGAACTGCTCGGCGTCGGTCAGCTTGAGGCGCAGCGAGGCCTGCATGTCGTCGGCGGTGAGCTGCGTGCCCTGGTAGCCGTCGGGGTAGCGCTCGCTGAAGGCCTCGAAGGCCTGCTGCTTGGACTCGAAGTAGACCTTGCTGACCTGGCTCGACAGCTCGGTGTCGATGACCTGGCGTACGGAGTCGATCTGGTCCTCGGTGGCCTCGCCCGTGGCGCACGTGGGCGACACCGAGCCCTCGGGGCAGAGGAAGACGGAGACCTCGACGAGGTCGTACCAGTCGTCCTTGAGCTTGCCGATCTGGGCCTGCAGCAGGGCGGCGGCGCCGACGAACGTCAGCGACACGAACGTCACGAGCACCACGGCCACGACCATGGTGGTGTTCCGGCGCAGGCCGCTGAAGACCTCGCCGAGCACGAACTGGAAGCGCACGGTCAGGACCCCCGCACCGTCTGGACCGGGGCGCGGGTGCCGCTGCCGGGGGCGTCGAGCACGGGTGAGGCGCCGACGTCGGGCAGGATCGACTCGCGCTCGCCGTAGCCGCCGCGGGCCTCGTCGCGCACGACGACGCCGTCGGACAGCTCGACGACGCGGCGGCGCATCTCGTTGACGATCTCGTCGTCGTGCGTGGCCATGACCACGGTGGTGCCGGTGCGGTTGATGCGGTCCAGCAGGCGCATGATGCCGAGCGACGTGGTGGGGTCGAGGTTGCCGGTCGGCTCGTCGGCCAGCAGGATCTGCGGCCGGTTGACGATGGCGCGCGCGATCGCGGCGCGCTGCTGCTCACCGCCGGAGAGCTCGGTGGGCATCCGCTTGCCCTTGCCCGTCAGGCCGACCATCTCCAGGACCTCGGGAACGGTGTCGCGGATGACGTGCCGCGGCTTGCCGATCACCTGCAGGGCGAACGCCACGTTCTCGTGGACGGTCTTGTTCTGCAGCAGCCGGAAGTCCTGGAACACGACGCCGAGCTGACGGCGCAGCGTGGGCACGCGCCACCCCGAGAGGTTCGCGACGTCGCGGCCGGCCACGTAGACGCGGCCGCGGGTGGGCCGCTGCTCGCGCAGCACCAGCGACAGGAAGGTCGACTTGCCCGACCCGGAGGCCCCCACGAGGAACACGAACTCGCCGCGCTCGACGTCCACGGAGACCTGGTCGAGGGCAGGTCGTGCGCCGCGCGCATAGACCTTCGACACGTTCTCGAACCTGATCACGAGCCCGACCCTAGGTCGGACATCGGCTGGCGTGTCCGGCAGACACGCCGATGGAGTTCACCCCGGCGCACCGAGTTGCTCGCCATATCCGGTCAAAACACTCGGACGTGGCATTTTGCCGAACGGGTAGCCCGCGCCGGACCGGCGCCGATGAGTTCTGATGGAGGAACCGACCCCCGGCGACAGGAGCGTGAGCTGATGCGTGCAGTCGTGTTCGAGAAGTTCCAGACCTTCCCCAGCCTGCGGGAGGTGGACAGGCCGAGCCCCGGCCCGGGCGAGGTGCTGCTGAAGATCGCCGGCTCGGGCGCGTGCCACTCCGACGTCGCGCTCTACAAGGAGTTCGCCGAGGGGCAGCCGGGGGCGTCCGCGCCGCCCTTCGTGCTGGGCCACGAGGCGTCGGGCTGGATCGAGGAGCTCGGTCCGGGGGTCACGGGGTTCACCAAGGGCGACGCGTACCTCGTGTACGGGCCCAACGGGTGCGGGCACTGCAAGGCCTGCTCGCGCGGCCAGGACACGTACTGCGAGAACGCGGCGACCATGCCGTGGGCGGCCACCGGCATCGGGCGCGACGGCGGCATGGCGGAGTACATGGTGGCCCCCGCGCGCAACCTCGTGCCGCTGGGCGACGCCGACCCCGTGGCGGCCGCTCCTCTGGCCGACGCCGGCCTCACGCCGTACCACGCGATCAAGCTGTCGCTGCCGAAGCTGGCGGGCGGCGGAAAGTTCGCGCTGGTCGTGGGCCTGGGCGGGCTGGGGCAGGTGGCCGTGCAGATCCTGACGGCGCTGACCGGCGCCACGGTGATCGCCACCGACATGAAGCAGGACGCGATGGACCGCGCGGCGGCCGCCGGCGCCGTCACCGTGCCCGGCGGGCCGGAGCAGGTGGCGGCGATCCGCGAGCTCACCGGCGGCCGCGGCGTCGACGCCGCCTTCGACCTGGTGGGCGCCGCGCCCACGATCAGGACGGCGCAGGCGTGCCTCGCCCAGCAGGGGCGGCTCACCGTGGTCGGCATCGCCGGCGGGGTGACCGAGTGGAGCTTCTTCACCAACCCGTACGAGGCGGAGATCACCAACACCTACTGGGGCACCGTCGAGGAGCTCTACGAGGTGGTCGCGATGTACCGGGCGGGGCAGATCGTTCCCGACGTCGAGCGGTACACCCTCGACCAGTTCGACGAGGCGTACCGCAAGCTGGAGGCGGGGCAGCTGTCCGGGCGCGCGGTCATCGTGCCGCACGCCTGACCGGGCGCGGGCGGCCGTCCGGGCGCGGCCGTCCGGGCACGGGCGGCCGTCCGGGGTCAGTTCCCCGAGCCGCCGCGGCGCCAGCGGATGCCGGCCTCGATGAAGTCGTCGATGGCGCCGTCGAACACGGCCTGCGGGTTGCCCGACTCGTGCTCGGTGCGCAGGTCCTTGACCATCTGGTACGGCTGCAGCACGTAGGACCGCATCTGGTCGCCCCAGCTGGCCTTGATGTCGCCGGCCATCTCCTTCTTCTTCGCGGCCTCCTCCGCCTTGCGGAGCAGCAGCAGGCGCGACTGGAGCACGCGGTAGGCGGCCGCGCGGTTCTGGATCTGCGACTTCTCGTTCTGCATCGCGACGACGACACCCGTGGGGATGTGCGTCATGCGGACCGCGGAGTCCGTCGTGTTGACGGACTGACCACCCGGGCCCGAGGAGCGGTACACGTCGATCTTGAGCTCGGAGTCCGGGATCTCGATGTGGTCCGTCTGCTCGATGAGCGGGATCACCTCGACCGCCGCGAACGACGTCTGCCGGCGGCCCTGGTTGTCGAACGGCGAGATGCGCACCAGGCGGTGCGTGCCCGCCTCGACCGACAGGTTGCCGAACGCGTAGGGCACGTTGACCTCGAAGGTCGCGGACTTGAGACCCGCCTCCTCGGCGTAGGACGTGTCGCCCACCTTGGTCGGGTAGCCGTGCCGCTCGGCCCAGCGCAGGTACATGCGCATCAGCATCTCGGCGAAGTCGGCGGCGTCCACGCCACCGGCGCCCGCGCGGATCGTCACGACCGCCTCGCGGGAGTCGTACTCGCCGTTGAGCAGCGTGCGGACCTCGAGGGCGGCGAGGTCCTTGCGGATCTTCTCGACCTCCTCCTCGGCCTCGGTCAGCGAGTCGGCGTCCTCCATCTCCTGGCCGAGCTCCACGAGGGTCTCGACGTCGTCGATGCGGGCGGCCAGCTTCTCCACCCGGCTCAGCTCGGCCTGTGCGGCCGACAGCGCGGAGGTGACCTTCTGGCCCTCCTCCGGGTCGTCCCACAGGTTGGGCGCCGACGCCTGCTCCGACAGCTCGGCGATCTTCGCCTCGAGCGCGGTGGGGTCGCTCACGGCCTCGATGGACTCGAGGGTCGTGCGAAGCGCCTTGATCTCTGCGGGAAAGTCGTTGGTGGCCACGATGTTCAAGGTTACCCGCGCATCCCGGTGCCCGACGCCGGAAAATCCCGCGCCGCCCTCAGGCCCGGGTCAGCGAGCCCCCGGCTCGGGCAGCTCACGGCCGAACATCTGCGCGGTCGCGCGGGCGCTGGGCGTCCCCGCGTCCGGGTCGGCGCCGTGCTCGATCAGCACCCGGATCACGTCGGCCTCGTTCTTGAACACGGCGCCCGCGAGCGGTGCCTGGTTGTTGCCGTTGAGCCGGTTCACGTCCGCGCCGCGCTCGGCGAGACCCGCCGTCAGGGCGGCGTGCCCGTGATAGGCGGCGAGCATCAGCAGGGTGTTGTCCGCCTCGTCGGCCAGCTCGACCGGAAGGCCGGCGTCCACGAGGTCCAGGAGCACGTCCGCGCCCTGCCGGGCGAGGTCGAAGATCTGCTCGGGCTCCAGGCGCGTGCCGCCCTGCTCGTTCGCGCCCGGTCCGCCGGTGCTCTGCTCGCTCATGGCCACAACCTAACCCGGCTCGCCGAGCCGGGCCGCGGGTCGTGCTCCAGCAGTGCTCACCAGGCGCGGGCCGTGGACGACGCCGACAGGGGCACCCCGCCGCCGAACGCGTCGGTGAACCAGCGCAGCAGCGGCGGCCGGGACACGGCCGCCAGGGTCACGCGCGCGGACCGCCCGTCCGGCGACGACGCCCCGGTCACCGCCACGGGCAGCCCCGGCGGGTGCTCGGCGAGGTACCGCTCGACGGCGGCACGCACCGCGGCGTCGGACAGCGTGAGCGGGGCGCCCTCGGCCGGTGCCGCGCCGCCCGTGTAGAAGGCGTCCGGGGACATCGCGTCCGCGGCGTCGGCGGCGGCGAGGTCCGCGACGTCGTACAGGGCCTTGCGGTCCAGGTGCACCACGCTCGCCGAGGCGACGACCGCGACGAGCATCAGCGCGAACGCGACGAAGGCCGAGGTCAGGAGCATGATGCGGCCGCTCTCGGGGTCCTCGGGGTCGCGTCGGCAGGCGTCGAGGAGGTCCGCGGGGGTCATCCGCTCATTGTGTCGTCGGACGTGGGGCACGGCTCGGCAAGGGTGTGGACAACTGCCCTGCGAGGGCGGGGACGACGCCGGGAACGGCCGGTCGGCGAGCGCGCGGGCGACGCCGGGAGCGGCTGGTCGGCGCCCTGCCGGGACCTTGGCGGCGATCTGATCGTTTAGATTCGTCCGATCTTCGAAAACGTTTAGCGAAACCCTTGACACCTGGTGGGGGCGTAGAAATCCTTTTCGACGTCCGACGCGCCAACGACGGCACGTCCTACACGAAGGGGATCAACGATGATGACCCGAACGTTCGCCCCACCGCGCCGTGGGCGCACCCTCAGAGCCATCTCGCTCGCCACCCTGGCCGCCGTGGTGCTCAGCACCGGGGTGGCCGTCACCTCGGCCCAGGCCGCCGGCAGCACCCTGCAGGCCGCCGCCGCGGAGTCCGGCCGGTACTTCGGCACGGCGATCGCCGCGAACAAGCTCTCCGAGACGGCGTACACCACCATCGCGAACCGTGAGTTCAACATGGTCACCGCCGAGAACGAGATGAAGCTGGACGCCACCGAGCCCAACCAGAACCAGTTCAACTTCACCAACGGCGACCGCATCGTGAGCTGGGCGCGGAGCAACGGCAAGCAGGTCCGGGGACACACGCTGGCCTGGCACTCGCAGCAGCCGGGCTGGATGCAGAACATGAGCGGCTCCGCGCTGCGGTCCGCGATGCTCAACCACGTGACGCAGGTGGCCACCCACTACCGCGGCCAGATCCACTCCTGGGACGTGGTGAACGAGGCGTTCGCCGACGGATCCTCCGGCGCGCGCCGCGACTCGAACCTGCAGCGCACCGGCAACGACTGGATCGAGGCGGCGTTCCGCGCCGCCCGGGCCGCCGACCCGAACGCGAAGCTCTGCTACAACGACTACAACACCGACAACTGGTCGCACGCCAAGACGCAGGCCGTGTACAACATGGTCCGCGACTTCAAGTCCCGCGGGGTGCCGATCGACTGCGTGGGCTTCCAGGCGCACTTCAACAGCGGGAACCCGGTCCCGAGCAACTACCACACCACCCTCGGCAACTTCGCGGCCCTGGGGGTCGACGTCCAGATCACCGAGCTCGACATCGCGGGCTCCGGGACCTCGCAGGCCGAGCAGTACCGCGGGATCGTCCAGGCCTGCCTCGCGGTGTCGCGCTGCACCGGCATCAGCGTCTGGGGTGTGCGGGACTCCGACTCGTGGCGGTCCGGTGACACCCCGCTCCTCTTCGACGGCAACGGCAACAAGAAGCTCGCCTACAACTACACGCTGGATGCCCTGAACGCGGGCGGCACCGGCAACCCGCCGACCGGCGGGTGCACCGTCACGGTCACCCGGGCCGAGGAATGGTCCGACCGCTTCAACGTCTCGCTCGCGGTCTCCGGCAGCTCGGCCTGGCGCGTATCGGTCCAGCTCCAGGGCAGTCAGAGCCTGCAGAACTCCTGGAACGCCACGGTCTCGGGAAGCACCGGGACCCTGACGGCCGTACCGAACGGGAACGGGAACTCGTTCGGCATCACGCTCTACAAGAACGGGAACACCAACCTGCCGACGGCGACCTGCTCGACCACCTGACGCTCGACCGCCCGACGGGCTGACCCTGGCCCGGACGCGGCCACTCGGCCGTTCGGCCGGTTGGCCGCTCGGCCGAGTGGCCGTGCAGAACGACGGCGGTCCGCACCCCACGGAGGGGTGCGGACCGTCCTCGCACCCGGGGGCCTGACGGACACTCCTCAGTGCCGGATCGCCGCGTACTCGTCGACCGTCCCCGTGCGCGCCGCCTCCACCGGGACGGACAGCGGCACCCAGCCCCGCACGGCCTCCGGCAGCAGGGGCAGGGGTACCTCGACACGGACGACGGCGGCCACGGAACCGCCCGGCGTCAGGCACGGGGACTGCGCGCACTCCAGGACGAGCGTGCCCTCGCCGGGCGCGAAGCCCTGGTCGGTCAGGGCGAGGCGCACCGCGGCGTCGGCCCGGCTGGTGCCGGCGGCCGCGGACTCGGCCGTGACCAGGGCGCGGACCGCGCTCGTCGCGGCGCCCTCGGCGGCGAACGCGCCGGCCTGCACGCGCCCGAGGGTCACCACGAGGTAGACGAGCGGGATCAACAGGATCAGCGCGACGCCGAGGAACTCGACCATCGCGGACCCCTGCTCGCGCGCGGGGTCCGCGGTGCGTGTCCGCCACGCCTGCCGCGCGCGTCGGATCATCCGGCCCCGGGGCGAAGGCATCTCCCCTGAGGAGGTAACGGAGACGTAGCACTGCGCGCTCAGCGTTACCCCCTCGGCCGCGCAACCGTTTCCCCGCGTGCCCCGGCGCGGCCCACTCATCGCTCCACCAGGGCGTGGCCGCGCACCGTGATCGTGCCGGCAGGTCCGAGCAGACCGACCACGGGCAGCGGCGTCCGCACCGTGACCTCGGTGACCGCCACACCGTCGAGCGTGGCGGTGCCGGCGGTCACGTCGCGGGCGTAGTCGCCGGTCAGCGCACCGGCCAGGAGCGCCCGGGTGCGCGCGACACCGTCGGCCGGGCTCCGGTCGGCTCGCGCAGCCACGCGGGCGCCCTCCGCCGCCGCATCGGTCGCGAGCGACCGCACGTGGACGGCGAGCGCCACCTGGACCACCCCGAGCAGGAGCGCCAGGACCAGCACCGACACCAGCAGGAACTCGACCGCCGCGGAGCCGTGCTCCCGCCGGCCGGTGCTCACCCCTGGCCCGTGACGCTGCTGATCGCCTGGCGGAAGGCACCTTCGAGCAGGGGGCCGGCGACGGCCCAGAGCGCCACCACGAGGCCAGCCGTCATAAGAGTTACGAGCACCCAACCCGGCACGTCACCGCGCTCGGTCGCGTGCTCGGCGTGGTCTGTCTCGGTCCCTCGGTCGTCGCGCATGGGGCTTCCTTTCGTCAACGGACTCGTTCGGCCGGTCGGGTCAGAGCCCGATCCGGAGCGTGGCCAGGCTGGGGAACACGGCGAAGACGACGGTGACCGGCAGGACCAGAAAGACGACCGGCACCATCATCAGGATCTCCTTGCGGCCGCCCGCCTCCAGGAGGGCGCGACGGCCGGCCTCGCGGACGTCGCGGGCCTGCGCGCGCAGCACGTCCGCCAGCGGGGTTCCGCGCTCGAGCGCGACCACGACGCCCTCGGCGAACCGCGACAGCGGCGGCAGCCCGGACCGGTCGGCGAGCGCCGTGAGGGCAGCGGTCACGGGAGCGCCCGCGCGCACCTCGGCGACCATGCGGCGGATCTCGCCCGCCAGCTCGCCGCGGGCCGTGGACGCCACGCGTTCGAGCGCGGCGGGCGGGCTCTCCCCCGCGGCCACGGCCAGGGCGAGCAGCTCCGCGATGGTCGGCAGCTCGGCGAGGAGGCGTTCCTCGCGCCGTCGGACCCGGAGCGTGAGGGCCTGGTCGCACGCGACGTAGCCGCAACCGCCCGTGACCACCACGAGCGCGACCAGGGGGACGACGGACGCCCCACGGGTCGCGGCGAGGAGCAGGGCGAGGCCGAGCCCGACCGCGAGCCCCGCGACCGTCCATACGACCTGGCGGGCGCGGAAGTGGTCGACGGTCTCGGCGGAGCCGGCCCGGTCGAGCCGGCGGTGGGTCTCCTCCCGGGGCGCGCCGAACCGTTCGAGGCGCGCGCCGACGTCGTGCAGTCCGAGCAGCCGGACCACCGCCGACGTGCGGCTGGCCTCCCGCAGCAGGGTCGAGGTCGCGTCACGCGGGCGCAGGTAGGGCGCGAGCCGTTCGTCGAGGCTGATCGCGCGCGCCCGCAGGCGGGCGAGCACGATCAGCACCCCGAGCGCCACGCCGAGGCCCGCGAGCGCCCCCGCGGCCCAGCCCGTCACCGCAGCACCCGGCGCTCGGCGGGCAGCCGCCCGATCCGGAGCATCAGCCGGTAGGCCAGCAGTGCGCAGAGGCCCCCGCCGACGAGCACCGTGATCCCCGCGGGCGAGTCGTAGGCGGCCGCCGTCCCCGGGCGGGTGGACAGCAGGGCGAGGACGACCCAGGGCCCGGCGACCGCGACCCGGGCCCCGTTGACGGTCCAGCTCTGCCGGGCCTCGAGCTCGCCGCGCGTCGCGGCGTCCTCCCGGAGGAAGCCGCTGAGGGTGCGCAGCAGCCGGCCCAGGTCCTGGCCGCCGACCTCACGGGTCAGGCGCAGGGCCTCGACGATGCGGTCGGCCACCGGGTCGGCGAGGCGCTCCTTGAGCGCGTCGAGGGCGTCGCCGAACCGGCCGCCGGCCCGGTAGTCCTGGGCGAAGCGGCCGAACGGCTCGCGCAGCTCGACGGGGCCGCGGTGAGCAAGCTGGGCCACGGCCTCGGGCAGGGACAGCCCGGCGCGGACGCCGGAGGCGAGGTGGTCGACCACCTCGGGCCACACCTCCCGCAGCGCCCGTCGACGGTGCCGGGCACGGGCGCGGACCAGCACCACGGGGCCGGGAGCGGCGAGCGCGGCGAAGCACACGGCGATGGCGGGCGACCTGGTGACGGCGAGCGCCACGAGCAGGGTGACGACGCCGAGCGCCACGCACGAGCCGACGAGCATCGCGGGGGTCACGGAGGGTGCACCGGCCTGGGTGAGCAGGTCGCGGGTGCGCATCTGCCAGGTCACCCGGCCGGTGGGGCGCGGCGTCGGGGTCCAGCAGGACCACCAGACGCTGAACAGGCCCGCGCCGAGGAGCAGGCCGACGACGACGCCCATCAGCGGGTCGCCCAGGGGCTCGCGGCTGCCCGCGCGCCGGCGCGACCGCCCACCGCCGCACGGGCGCCCACGCCCGTTCCGGCGGCCCCGGCCCACGGGCCGGCGGCGGAGCCGCGCGGGGCACCGGTTCCCGGCCCTGCCTCCGGAGGCATCGCCCGCCGGTCGGCGAGCAGCGCCCGGACGTCGAACCCGGCGCGCTCGAACCGGTCCTCGCCGGGCGGCATGCCGTCGCCACGACGCAGGTCACCGTCGGCGTCCCGGTCGAAGATCCCGGCGGTCTCGATGCGGCCCTCCTCGACCCGTCCGGTCACCGCGACGATCTCGCGGACCTGGCGGCGCACCACGCCGTCCGCCGCCCGGGTCAGGCCGAGGTGCACCACGAGGTCCACCGCGGAGGCGACGGTGGGCACCACGAACCGGTCGGACACGTTCTCGCCCGCCAGGAGCGGGAGCGTGGTCATCTTCGCGACCGCCTCGCGCGCGGTGTTGGCGTGCAGGGTGCACATGCCGGGCACACCGCTGTTCAGTGCGATGAGCAGGTCGAACGCCTCGGCCTCCCGCACCTCGCCGATGACCAGCCGGTCCGGGCGCATGCGCAGGGCCTCCTTGACCAGGCGCCGCAGCGGCACCTCGCCCGAGCCCTCGAGGTTGGCCGGACGGGTCTGCAGCGCGACGTGGTCGCGGACCGGCAGGCGCAGCTCCCAGACCTCCTCGGCCGAGATGACGCGCTCGGAACCGGGGATCGACCCCGCCAGGGCGTTGAGCATCGTGGTCTTGCCCGCCTGGGTCTGGCCCGAGACGAGCACGTTGAGCCCGGACCGCACGGCGGCGTCGAGGAACGTCGCGGCCTGGGCCGTGAGCGAGCCGAGCCGCACCATGTCCGCCAGCGAGCGGGCCCGCACCACGTGCTTGCGGATGTTCACGGCCCACGCGGAGCGCGTGATGTCGGGAATCACGACGTGGAGGCGCTCCCCGCCGGGCAGCCGGGCGTCCACGAAGGGGCTCGACAGGTCGAGCCGGCGTCCCGACGTCTTGAGCATCCGCTCCACGAGGTCGCGCACCTGCTCGTCGGTCAGCACCGTGCTGGTCAGCTCGGACACCCCGCGCCGCGCGACGTACACGTGGGTCGGCGCGTTGAGCCAGACCTCCTCGATCTCCGGGTCGTCGAGGTACGGCTGCAACGGGCCGAACCCGCCCACCGCGTCGGTGACGGCGCGGGCCGCGGCGTCCGGGTCCTCCAGCGGCGGCACCACGCCGACGCTCGCCCGGGTCGCGTAGTCACCCACCGCGTCCGTCACCAGGGTCGACAACCCCTCCCGATCACCGATCGGGTCCAGACCCCTGCGCCGCACCAGCTCGCGGACCTCGTGCTCGAGGATCCGCGCCCCCTCTTCGCCCATGACCGGCAACGCTAGATCCAAACGTTCATCTCCGCAGGGCACCCTGTGGATAACTTTCCCCAGGAGGCCGAGTTATCCACCAAATCCACAGGCTTGTCCACAAAGGTGCAGGTAAAGCGGGTTGTGCGGGATGTCGGAGATGAACCCACGGTGGACGGGCGGTGGCTATCGTCTAGCCCATGAACGCCCTTCATTCACCTGGCCGCGACTCGTCCGACCGGGGCCAGGACCGCTGGCAGGCCACCGCGAGCGCCGCCGGTCTGCTGGCCGAGGACGGCAGCGTGGCCGTCACGATCTTCGCCGAGATGTCCGCGCTGGCGGTCCGCACCGGCGCGATCAACCTCGGCCAGGGCTTCCCCGACGTCGACGGCCCGGAGTACGTCAAGCAGGCGGCGATCAAGGCGATCGAGGCGGGCCGGAACCAGTACGCGCCCGGCGACGGCGTGCCGGAACTGCGCCACGCCGTGGCCGAGCACCAGAAGCGGCACTACGGCCTGGACGTCGACCCCGACACCGAGGTGCTGGTCACCACGGGCGCCACCGAGGCGCTGACGGCGTCGGTCCTGGCGCTGACCCGGCCCGGCGACGAGGTACTCACGCTGGAGCCGTTCTACGACTCGCACGCGGCCGCGATCGGCATGTCGGGCGCCACGCACGTCACCGTCCCCCTCGTCCCGGGGCCGGACGGGTTCCGGCTCGACGTCGAGGCCCTGCGCGCGGCGGCCACCGGCCGGCTGCGGATGATCCTGCTCAACTCGCCGCACAACCCGACCGGGACGGTGCTCACGCGGGACGAGCTGGCCGCCGTCGCCGCGGTCGCCCGGGAGCACGACGCGATCGTGGTGACGGACGAGGTCTACGAGCACCTCACGTTCGGCGCGGAGCACGTCCCGGTCGCGACGCTGCCCGGGATGGCCGAGCGGACGCTGACCATCTCGTCGTCGGGCAAGACGTTCTCGTTCACCGGCTGGAAGGTGGGCTGGCTGCACGGCCCGGCCGACCTGGTCACGGCGGTGCGGACCGTCAAGCAGTACCTGACGTACACGTCGGGCGCGCCGTTCCAGCCGGCCATCGCGCAGGCCCTGGCCGACGACGACACGCCCCGCGCGCTGGCCGCGTCCCTGGCCGAGCGCCGCGACCTCCTGTGCGCGGGCCTGGAGACCGCGGGCTTCACGGTCACCCAGCCGGCGGGCACGTACTTCGTGATGGCGGACGCGTCGGCCGTGCTGGCCCGGCTCGGCCTGCGCGACGGCGTCGAGCTGTGCCGCAAGCTCCCGGAGCTGGCGGGCGTGGTGGCCATCCCGGCGTCGGCGTTCTGCCGCCCGGGCTCCCCGACGGCACAGTCCCTGGCGAACCACGTGAGATTTACATTTGTGAAGAGCGAGAGTGTCCTGCGCGACGCCGCGACCCGCCTCGCGGGCCTCGGCGTCCCGCTGAGCTAGCCGCCCTCAGCCCACCAGCAGCGAGATCGCGACGGCCAGCATGATCAGCGCGATCACGCCGTCGAGCACGCGCCAGGCGTTCGGGCGCCGGAGCACGGGGGCGAGCAGCCGTGCGCCGTACCCGAGGGCGGCGAACCACGCGACGCTGGACACCATCGCACCGGCGGTGAACCACCACCGCGTGTCGCCGTAGGTGGCCGCGACCGAGCCCTGCAGCACCACAGTGTCGAGGTACACGTGCGGGTTGAGCCAGGTCAGGGCGAGCGCCGTCAGCACCACGGGCTTGAGGCGGCGTCCGGGGCGGTCGCCCAGGGCGCCGTCCTCGGCCGCGGCGAGCGTCGTGTCGCCCTTGATCGCGCGCCACGCGGCCATGGCCCCGTAGGCGATGACGACGGCGGCGCCGAGCCAGCGCACGACGACGACGGCGTCGGGCCAGCGCTCCACGAGCGGCCCGAACCCGGCGGCCCCCGCCGCGTAGAGAGCGACGTCGGAGGCCGCGCAGACCGCCGCCACGACGCCCACGTGCTCGCGGCGCAGCCCCTGGCGCAGCACGAACGCGTTCTGGGCTCCGATGGCGACGATGAGCGAGAGGCCGAATCCGAGTCCGGCGAGCAGGGCGAGCATGTCGTCAACGCTAGGCAGCGCACCGCCTGAAGACCAGTTCATGTTTCTCACGCGGCTTAAGCAGAACTGATGGTGCGCCACACTGGTGCCATGCGATGGGACTCCCGCCAGCTCGAGGCGCTGGCCGCCGTGGTCGCCGAGGGCTCGTTCGACGCCGCGGCCCGCGCCCTGCACGTGACGCCGTCCGCGGTGAGCCAGCGCATCCGCGCGCTGGAGAACGCGGCCGGCAGCGTGCTGGTCCGGCGCGCCCGCCCCGTGGTCGCGACGCCGTCGGGCCAGGCGCTGCTGCGCCTCGCCCGGCAGACCGAGCTGCTCGGGGCGGAGGTCGCCGTCGAGCTCGGGGCCCAGGACGCCCCGGTGGAGGACGAGGAGAGCGGCGCGCCCGCCCGCCTCGTCACCGTGCCGCTGGCGGTGAGCGCCGACTCGCTGGCCACCTGGGTGCTGCCCGCCCTCGCCCAGGTCGAGGGCGTCACGTTCGACCTGCACCGCGCCGACGACAGCCGCACGGCCGACCTGCTGCGCGAGGGCGTGGTCATGGCGGCGGTCACGTCGCAGACCGCGCAGGTGCAGGGCTGCCGCAGCACCCCGCTCGGGATCATGCGCTACCGCCCGGCGTGCACGCGCGCCTTCGCGGAACGCTGGTTCCCCGACGGCCCGACGCCGGACGCGCTCGCCGCCGCGCCCGTCGTCGTCTTCGACCGGACCGACGACCTGCAGGACGTGTACCTGCGCGCCCGCGCGCCGCACGCCCGTCCGCCGCGGTACCACGTGCCGAGCACCGTCGAGTACGAGGACACCATCCGCCTCGGCCTGGGCTGGGGCATGCTCCTGGAGCAGCCCGCGATCGGCGGCCTGGAGGCCGGCACGGGCGGCGGCATCACGCTGGTGGAGCCCGGCTATGTCCTGGACGTCCCGCTCCACCTGCAGCAGTGGAAGCTGCGGTCCGCGGTGCTCGACCGGGTCACGGCAGCGCTGCGAAAAGAAGCAACACGCAGGCTGCTCCCGGCGTGAAATATGGACGTACCCCCATCATTAACCCCGTAACAGTCCTTCCGCACTTCCGAATCATGAACCGGACATCCTCTGTCCGACTTCCTACGGTTCAGGAATGCTCTCAGCGCTTGCCGGGATGGCCTTCGGCCTCTCGCTCATCGTCGCCGTCGGTGCGCAGAACATCTTCGTCCTCCGCCAGGGCCTGCGCAGAGAGCACGTGGGTCTGGTCGCCGGCATCTGCGCCGTCAGCGACTTCGTGCTCATCTCGCTGGGGGTCGGCGGGCTCGGCTCCCTGATCCAGAGCGCGCCCATGGTGGTCGAGATCGCACGGTGGGCGGGCGCCGTCGTCGTGCTGGTCTACGGGGGCATGGCCGCCCGCCGCGCCTGGCGAGGCCAGCAGGTGGTCATGGGGCGGCACAGCATGACCACGCGGACGGTGGGCGCCGCCGTCGCCACCACCCTCGCCCTGACCTGGCTGAACCCCCACGTCTACCTCGACACCGTGGTGCTCGTGGGCGGGCTCGCGGCGACGCACGGCGACGACCGCTGGTGGTTCGGGCTCGGCGCCTGCCTCGCCAGCACCGCCTGGTTCGTCGCCCTGGGCTACGGCGCGCGCTACCTGGCGCCGCTGCTGGAGAGGCCCGGCGCCTGGCGCGTGCTGGACAGCGTGGTCGCGGTCACGATGGTGGTCGTGGCGGCCACGCTCGTCCTCGGCAGCTGATCCACGCGTCAGACGTACAGGTCACCCGGGTGACCTGTACGTCTGACACGTCAGGCGCAGACGCCGTCGAGCAGCACCTCGGGGCTCGGGCTGGGCTTCGGCTCGCTGCCGCCCTCGCTCCCGCCGGTCTCGGCGTCCTCGGCGCCCTCGGTGCCCTCCGAGCCTCCGGCGTCGCCGGAGCCGGAGTCGCCCGTGTCGGTCTCGCCCGTCCCGGAGTCGTCACCCGTGTCGCCTCCGGAGTCGCCACCCGTGTCGCCCCCGGCGTCGCCGGAACCCTCCTCGGCCGCGCCGCTCCCGCTCGGCGAGGCGGACGGCTCCGGCTCGTCCAGGACGACGTCCGCGGGCGGCTCGTCGGCCGCGACCCGCGCGAAGATCTCCGCGGCCTCCGGACCCCAGCCGAGCCCGCCCACGCCACCCTCCTCGGTGTCGTAGACCGGGATCTTCGTCATGATGATGTTGCGCTTCTCGACCTCGCGCAGCGACCACGCCAGGCCGGCCACGCTGCCCGGGTTGGCGATCGCCGGGTCGGCGCTCAGGGAGCCGAGGGCGGCGTTGATCAGGCGGAACGTCTTGGTCGGGTCCGCGAGCGTCTCGGCGGACAGGATCTGCCGGAACGTCGCGTTCATGAACGCCTGCTGACGCTCGATGCGGGTCAGGTCGCTGCCCATCTCGAGCCCCATGCCGGTGCCCTTGCGCACGCGCAGGAACTGGATGGCCGTCTTGCCGTCGAGCCGGTTCTCACCCGCGGGCAGGTCGATGCGCGCCGACCTCGGGTCACCGTGCAGCGCCTCCGGGAGGCACATCTTCACGCCGCCGATCGCGTCGACGACGTCGATCACGCCGTTCATCTTGACGACGGCGTGGTTGGTGATCGTCACACCCGTGATCGCGTTGACCGTGTTGATGGTGCACGCGGCGGCGTACTTCATGTCCGTGCCGCCGGAGCCGACGGTGAACGAGGCGTTGAACTTGTCCCGGTACGGCTGCGACTGGCTGCCGTCGGGCAGCTTGCAGGACGGGATGTCGACGAACGTGTCGCGGGGCAGCGAGACGATCTCCATCCACTGCCGGTCCGCGGAGATGTGCACCAGCATCGTGGTGTCCGAGCGCATGCCCGAGACGGTGCCGCCGATCTCGGCGTTGGAACCGTCGCGGATGTCCGTGCCCATGAGGAGCAGGTTGACGGCCTGGTCCTTGAACGGGTCGGACGGGTCCTTCGGCTCGACGACCTCGGTCACCAGGCCGTCGAGGTCCTGGACCTCGATCTGCGAGATCGCGTTGTGGTACGCCGTCGCGGCCGCCGCGGAACCGAACGCCATCGCACCCACCACGCTCATGGTGACCGTGCGGACCACGAACTTCTTCCGCCAGCTGCGCACGTGCCGGGGCTGGCGCTCGCCCGTGCGCGCATGTCGGGGAACCCCGGGAATTATCTCGCCGACAGGTCGCACTGCCGTCCAGAAGTCACTCGCCACGCATCGGAGAGTAGGGCCTCATTGCGACAATCGTGTAACTAAGTCGAGCCGTTCCCAGGTTGCGTCCAGGCGACGCCAGGGGTCAGCGGCCCGGATCAGTCCGCGCAGACCCCCGGCAGCAGCGACGGCGAGGGCGAGGGGCTGGGGCTGCCCGACGGCGTCGCACCGCCGTCGTCGCCGGCCGATCCCGAGCCGGTGGCGCCGTCCGAGGCGCCGTCGGACGAACCGCCCGTGGAGTCCGTGGAGGGCTTGCCGGACGACCCGGAGCCCGGGGCGGGGGTCTCGTGCCCCGGCGGCGGCTCGTCGGCGGCGAGGCGCTCCCAGATCGCCGTGGCGTCCGCCGTCCAGACCACCCGGTTGGGGTCGGTCGGGGCGGCCACCACGGGCAGCTCGGTGAACACGATCTCGGACGGGTCGATGTCGCGGATGCTGAACGCCAGGCCCGCGAGCGCCGCGGGGTCGGCCAGGCCGGGGTCGGCCGAGATGGCGCGCAGCACGGCCTCGATGGTGCGGTACAGGCGCGGCGAGTTGGTCACGACGTTCTGGTCCAGGATCTGCCGCACGAGGGCGTCGACGAACGCCTGCTGCCGGTCGATCCGGGTGAGGTCGCTGCCCTGCTCCAGGCCCAGGCCGGTGCCGTGCCGGGCGCGCAGGAAGCCGATCGCCTGGCGGCCGTCGAGGGTCTGCTCGCCGGCGGGGAGCTCGAACCGGCCGTACGCCGGGTTCTGGACGAGCGGCTCGGGCAGGCACATGCGCACGCCGCCGAGTGCCTCGACGACCTCGACCACGCCGTCCATCTTGACGACCATGTGGTTGGTGATCGGTACGCCGGTGAGCGTCTGCACGGTCGAGATGGTGCAGGCCGCGGCGTAGGTGAGGTCCTCGGCCGCGCCGCCGCCTATCGTGAACGCGCTGTTGAACATGCCGTAGGTGGCCCCGGACTCGGAGCCGTCGGGCAGCTTGCACGCCGGGATGTCGACCAGCGAGTCGCGCGGGATCGACACCACCTCGATGCGGGACCGGTCGCCGGAGACGTGCACCAGCATCGTGGTGTCCGACCGCATGCCGCCGTCGCCCGCACCGGCGATCTCGGTGTTCTCGCCGCCGCGCAGGTCGGTGCCGAGCACGAGGATGTTGAGGCTGCGTCCGGTGAACGGGTCGTCGGGGTCCGCGGACGGCGTCGGACCCTTGACGAGACCCGAGACGTCGCTGACGCCGATCTGCTGCTTCAGGTCGAGATAGGCGGCGGTGCCGCCCGCGGCGACGAGGACGAGCGCGCCGACGACGATGAGCGCCGCGACGCGGGCGGCGCGATGACTTTGCTGGTGACGGAGGTGCCGGGGCACATACGGAGCATAAGCATGTACCCCGGCACGGGGCCTGTTAAGTCACCCGGGGTTCACCTGACCGCGGCGGCACCGAGGTCCGGGTTGTCCGAGAAGAACCCGTCCAGACCGGCGTCCAGGAAAACCCGGATCTCGCCGACGAGGTCGCCGATCCCGTTCGGGTCGGCCGACGAGCGGAACTCGGCAGGCAGGAACTGGTTCTCCCGGCGGAAGGTCCAGGTGTGCACCTCGAGGCCCGCGCGGTGGGCGTCGCGGATCACGCTGGTCGGCTCGGCGAGCGTGCCGTCGGCCTTGCGCGGGATCAGGACGTTCTTCTCGGCGCCGATCCCGTCGGCGTACCGGGCGATCTCGCGCAGGCCCTGCCGGGTGACGAGGTCCGCGTAGGTGCGCGGGTCGCCGGCGGCCACCAGGTCGTAGGGCGCGCCGCTGCTGCTGACGAGCTGGCCGAGGGGCACGTCGGTGAGCTCGTCGAGCTCCTTCAGGTTGCCGACCTCGAAGGACTGCACGATCACCGGGGCGTCCCGGCGGTCGAACCCGTTGCGGCGCAGCTCGGCCACCAGCGGCTCCTCCAGGGACAGGCCCACGGAGTCGAAGTAGGTGGGGTGCTTGGTCTCGGGATAGACGCCGACCGGCGCGCCGTCGCAGGTGCGGCTGTTGCGGGCCAGGTCGAGCACCTCGTCGAGCGTCGGGACCAGGTAGAGGCCGTCGAACGCCGTGTTCTGGGGCCGGACCTGGGGCAGCCGCTCCTTGGCGCGCAGGGTGCGCAGCTCGGCGAGCGTGAAGTCCTCGGTGAACCAGCCGGTGATCCGGGTGCCGTCGATGGTCTTGGTGGTGCGGCGGCCGGCGAACTCGGCGTGCGCGGCGACGTCCGTGGTGCCGCTGATCTCGTTCTCGTGCCGGGCGACCAGCACGCCGTCCTTGGTGGAGACCACGTCGGGCTCGATGTAGTCGGCGCACTGGTTGATGGCGGTCTCGTAGGCGGCGAGCGTGTGCTCGGGCCGGTAGCCGGAGGCCCCGCGGTGCCCGACGACGGTGACGCCGTCGTCCGCGACGCGCTTCCTCTTGAGGTCGACCAGCGCCATCTCGGTGTCGTCCGGGGTGCCGGTGACCCGCGCGTCGTTGCCGGGGTAGTTGTTGTCGTTGCCGATCAGGAGCGTGTCCTGGTCGACGAACAGGACGGTCTCGAAGGACTGCACGGGCAGGGCGAACGTCTCGCCGAGGCCGTAGCCCTCCCCCGCGTCGATGCCGCGCGGGTTGTCGATGCGCAGCGCGTCCACGACGAGCTCCTTGCGCACGAACCCGTCGCGGTCCTTGGTGCCCAGGTCGATCTCGTACACGCGCTTGGTGACCGACTGGTCGCCCTCGAAGTCGTCGCGCTCGATGAGCAGCATCGAGTCGCGGCCGGTGGCGAAGGCGTCGCCGATGACGTTCGCCGTCTGGTCGGTCTGGTACGCCCAGCGCTTGCCGGTGTACTCGCCCTTGCGGGTGTCGAACTGGTAGATCCAGCGGCGGCGCGGGTCGGTGTCGTTCGCCAGGGCGCCCTCGACCACCGGGTAGAGGTAGCGGCCGACGCCGGCCATGGCCTCGAAGCCGCGGCTGCTACCCACGTTGGGCGTCTCGCCGGGCTCCAGGTACGGGTTGCCGGGCGACTTGCCGTCGGGGAAGGCGTAGGGCGCCTCCAGCAGCGTGCCGTCGGCGGCGAAGTGCAGCAGGAACGGGCCGAACTCCTCGCCCACCCAGAACGTGCCGTCGGCCGCGCGGACCAGGGACTCGATGTCGAAGTCGGCGCCCGTGAGCAGCCGGTCGGCGGTGTCCTCGTTGACGATGTCGAAGTCGAGCACGTGGTCGCGGTCGTTGTACTCGATGAAGTCGAGCACCTCGATCTCGCCGGAGCCCGAGCCGCGCCGGTTCGTGTCCCACTGCGGGCGCACCAGGTAGTTGCGGAGCAGGAAGTCGGCGGAGTTGCCCTTGGCGCCGAAGCCGTTGTCGGGCTGGGCCCAGAAGGTGCCGTCGTGGTTGTCGACCATCGCGGAGAAGCCGGGGATCACCTGGCCGTCCCAGGGGCCCTGCCGGCCGTTGCCCGGGCTGGCCGCGGCGCCTGACGGCGGCCCGTCCGCGAGGTAGTCGGCCGACAGGGTGGCGCGGCCGGCGAGGGTCACGGTGAGGTGGGTCCCGCCGTGGTGGTGCTCGGTGGCGGGTCCGGGCCGGGGCCCGGCGACGGCGACGGCCGCCGGCAGCAGCAACGATGCCGCCGCCGCGGCGGCCACCACGCGCGCGGCGCGGGTACGCAGGGGTGTGCTCATGCGGCCGAGCCAAGTGGGCCCACCCCACATCCCGGTGAACCTGGCGCTACCTCTTGGTGAACTCTCCCGGCGACCTCCCGGGCGACGCTCAGACCGGCATGTGCCAGCCGCCGCGCCGGAACGCCGGGGTGGCGATCGCCAGGACGCCGATCGCCAGCACCACCGCCGCGAGCATCACCAGGGCCATGGCCGCGGCGTCACCGCCCAGGAACCCGCCGAGCGAGCTCACCGAGCCGGCGATCAGGGACTGGACGGCGCCGATCATCGCCGCCGCGGTGCCGGCGATCTCGCCGTGCCGGGACAGCGCCAGCGCGGACGCGTTGGCCGGGACGAGCCCCTGGAACGCGAGCACGCACCACAGGGCGACCAACAGGCCGATCAGCCCGCCCGCCCCGGTCAGGACCACCACGAGCAGCACGACGACGAGGATCGCCTGGGCGACCACCCCGAACCGGAGCAGCCGGACCGGGGCGACCTTGCGCACGAGTGCCGCGTTGACCTGGGCCGACAGGACGAGCCCCACGCCGTTGACGGCGAACAGCAGGGCGAACTGCGCCTCGCTCAGCCCGTACTCCTGCTGGAAGATGATGGGCGAGCCCACCACGTAGCTCATCAGCACGCCGAAGCCCAGGCCCGGGATCACCGCGAGGGCCATGAAGTGGCGGTCCCGGAGCAGCTTGCCGTAGCCGCCGACGACGGTGCGGACGCCGCCGGTGAGCCGCTTGACCGGCGGGTGGGTCTCGGGCATCACCCGGAGCACCACGAGGGCCAGCGCGGCGCCCATCACGGCCAGCACCACGAACACCCAGCGCCACGGGCCGTGCGCCAGCACGAAGGTGCCCAGCGTGGGCGCGAACATCGGCGCCACTCCGATCACCAGCATGAGGCGGGACAGGATGCGCGCGGCCTCGGCGCCGACGAAACGGTCGCGCACGATGGCGACCGAGGCCACGCCGGCCGCGGCGTTGAAGAAGCCCTGGGCGAGGCGAAGGCCGATCAGCAGCGGCATGCTCGTGACCACGGCGCACAGCAGCGAGATGACGACGTGCAGCGCGAGGCCGACCAGCAGCGGGGTGCGACGGCCGAAGCGGTCCGAGAGCGGGCCGATGACGAGCTGGCCCACGCCGCCGCCGATCAGCATGCAGGACACCGTGAGCTGGGCCAGCGCCTCGGTGGAGCCGAGGTCCAGGGCGACCTGCGGCAGGGCCGGCAGGTACATGTCGACGGTGAAGGCGGGCAGGGCCGAGAGGGCCCCGAGCATGAGGACCCACTTGACGGTGGACCGGGAGGACGCTCGGCGCGCGGGCATGACTGGGGAGACGCCCGACGGCGCAGAGGTTGGCATGGGCCCGATGCTATCGAATCGATACGACGATGAGAAGAGTGATCTCGCTCTCCGGTCAGGTGTTCGTCCGGAGTTCACCACGGCCGTGCCGCGCTCCCGGCATCCCGCGAGTGTCAGTGGCTCGGGGCATGCTGGTCCCATGTGCGGACGCTTTGCCTCCTTCACCCAGACCCAGGACCTCGCCGACGAGCTCGCCATCGCCGAGATCGCCGAGGACGCGCGGCTCCTGCCGCCGTCCTGGAACGTGGCGCCGACGGACCCGGTGCGCATCGTCGTCGAGCGGGCGGCCAAGGGCTCCACGGACGTGAGCCGGTCGATGCAGCTCGCCCGCTGGGGCCTCGTGCCGTCCTGGTCCAAGGACCCGAGCGGGGGCGCGCGCATGATCAACGCACGCTCGGAGTCGCTGGCCGACAAGCCCGCGTTCGCCAAGCCCTTCAAGGCCCGGCGCTGCCTCGTGCTGGCCGACGGCTACTACGAGTGGCGCAAGCTGTCGCTGCCCGCGACGGGTGCGAAGAAGGTGCCGAAGCAGCCGTACTGGATCCACCCGGCCGAGCAGGGCGTGGCGGCGTTCGCCGGCCTGTACGAGTTCTGGCGCAACCCGGCCGCGAGCGAGACCGACCCCGACCGCTGGCTGGTGTCGACCACCGTGGTGACCCGCCCGGCGTCCGAGAGCATGGCCGCGATCCACGACCGCATGCCGCTCGTGCTGCCGCCCAGCGCCTGGAACCAGTGGCTCGACCCCTCGGTGAGCGACGCGTCCGACCTGCTGCAGATCGACAACCTGCGGCTGGCCACGCTGCCGGTGGGCGATGCCGTCGGCTCGGTGCAGAACGACGGGCCGTCGCTGATCGAGGCGGACCCGGACCCCCGGGACCCGGAGCCGGTCCGGGTCTGAGGGGGCTCCATCGCACGACAAATCAGTCGGTTGAGCCACTTTCGTTGCGTATACGCAACGCGACTGGCGGATGTCATGATTCCTCTACACGCTGGTGCCCGTGACCATCGAAACCAGCAGCTCCCCCACGCCCAACGGCTACAGGGAGTTCATCGCGGACCTGAAACGACGGGTACGCACCACCCAGTACCGCGCGATGCGCGCGGCCAACACAGAAGTGCTGCGGCTGTACTGGTCGGTGGGGCGCGACATCCTCGACCGCCAGCGGAACGAAGGCTGGGGCGCGAAGATCGTGGACCAGATCTCGGCGGACATGCGGCGCGAATTCCCAGGTCAGCACGGTTGGTCGCGACGCAGCCTGCTGTACATGCGGAAGGTCGCCGAGGCCTGGCCCACCGAGTCTGAATTTGTGCACCAGCCTGGTGCACAACTGCCGTGGCGCCACGTCACCGTCCTCCTCGACAAGCTCGACACCCGCGACGATCGCGAGTGGTACGCCGCCAAGGCCGTCCAGAACGGCTGGTCCCGCGCGAGCCTCGAGTTCGAGATCAAGACCGACCTCAGGAAGCGGCTCGGCTCCGCGCCGTCGAACTTCGCGACGACGCTCGACGCCGTCGATTCCGACCTCGCCCAGCAGGCCGTCAAGGACTCCTACGTCTTCGAGCACCTCGACCCGGACGAGCACGTCGCCGAACGTGATCGCGAGCGCGTGCTGATGGACCGCATCCAGGACACCTTGCTGGAACTGGGTCGCGACATGGCCTTCGTCGGCCGCCAGTACCGGATCGAGGTGGGCGGGGACGAGTTCTTCGTCGACCTGCTGTTCTTCCACGTGACGCAGCTGCGTTACGTCGTCGTCGAGCTCAAGGTGGGCAAGTTCCAGCCCGCCCACATCGGCCAGATCGGCACCTACGTCGCGATGGTCGACGGCGAGGTCCGGGACCCGGGCCTGCACGCCAAGACGGTCGGGATCCTGCTGTGCACCGAGCGCAACGACGCGACGCTCGACTACGCGCTCGCCGGCACGGCGTCACCCGTGGCGGTCGCGCTCTACGAGGGCCTGACACCAGCGGAGCGCGCCGCGCTCCCGAGCCCCGGTGAGCTCGAAGCGGTCATCGAGGAGGAGATCCACGCACAGGGACCGGCCATGGCACCAGCCCCGGACCAGATACCTGTCTGAGCTATGCGTCAGCGCGGCCCTGCGCAGTGGTTCAGGTACCCCGCGATCAGCCCGACAGCGGCACCTCGGTCAGGGTCCGGATCCGGTCCGCGACCTCCGGGTAGCGGTCGTACCGGTCCAGCAGCACCGCACCGAGCCCGGCGTCGAGCGGCGCCTGGAAATCCTTCTCGACGTCGTTGCCCACCATGAGCACGTCGTCGGGCGCGACGCCGAGGATCTCGCAGGCGGAGCCGTACGCGCGGGGGTCGGGCTTGCCGGCGGGCAGGTCGTCCGAGGCGACGACGACGTCGACGTGCGCGGCGAGCCCGGTGCGGTCGAGCTTGAGCCGCTGGTGCGCGGAGTCGCCGTTGGTGAGCAGGGCGACGACGAGGCCGGCGTCGCGCACCCGCCGCAGCGCCGGGACGGCGTCGTCGAACGCCACCCAGCCCTGCTCGTACCGGGAGAGGTAGCCGGTGAACAGCTCGTCGGCCTCGTCGTCGGTGGTGTCGGCCCCCAGGAACTCGCGCACGCGGACACGGCGCTGCTCCGCAAAGGTGATCTCGCGCCGCTGGTACCGGGCGTAGGCATCCTCGGAGATGCCGCCCCACGCGGTGACCAGCTCCTCCGGGTCGTCGAGGTCCAGACCCAGCTCGGGGAGCCAGTCCAGGAGCGCCGCGCGAGAGGCGCCCTCCTGGTCCACGAGTGTGTCGTCGAGATCGAAGAGAACGACTTTCAGCACGCTCGCATCGTGTCACACACCGGTCCGTGCCCCGCCCTTGGCGCAACTCAGGGGGTGAATCGCGCCGCGGACCCAACGAACCCCGCGGGTGATCCGTCTCTAGCGGTGACAGGTTCCTGTCCTCACTCCAGCTGGGGGATCCATGACCGTTCTTAGCCTGACCCGTCCTACGTCGCGCCTGCTCACCATGGGTGTGGCGACCGTGCTGGCCCTCGGCCTCCTCGGCGAGGGCGGCGCCACGAACGCTGCGAGCGCGGCCACGACCGAGTCCGCCACGACGACGGCGCCGGCTGCGCCGACCGCGGCGGCGAAGCCCGGCCTGCGCTTCGCCCCGGCGTCGAGCACCGTCCAGGCCTACACCTACGACGGCTTCGCGTACCTCGACTCGGGGGTCTGGCTGGCCGCGTACGGCGAGACCCACGAGTTCTGGGCCAAGCGGAAGAAGGCCTCCGCCCCGGTCTCGCTCACCCGGACGGTGATCCGGGACGGCAGGCGCACGACCACGAAGGCGCCGGCGGCGATCGTCGACGGGCTCAACGGCTTCAAGAACGGGCTCACGGTCCAGGTGGCCACGACCAAGGGCAAGGTCCTGGCCAAGGACACGCGCAGCCTGTGCGTGGGCGGGTCGGACCGGCAGCGCGTCGAGCCGACCGGCCGCACCGAGCCGGTCTACCCCGCGTTCTGCGGAGGCAGCTGGTTCACGAGGTCGAGCGTCTCCGGGATCGAGCAGGGCTGGGCCGCGAAGCTCGACACGTACTTCGAGCTCGAGACCACGCAGAAGAACCTCGTGATGACGGTCTCCATCAGCGACCCGGTCGCGGACTTCCTGGGCCTGCCGGCCAAGGGCCGCACGGTGAAGCAGCAGGTCGAGGTGGTCGACGAGTGCGAGATCTTCGACTGCGGCGAGGTCGCCGAGGAGCTCATGGGCACGCCCGCCGAGGGGTTCAGCTCGGTGCAGGACGGCGACGGGGCGTCCGCCCGGGCCGAGAGCCTGCGGGCGCAGAGCGGCCACACGGGTCACGGCAGCGGCAGCGGCAGCACGGGCGCGGGGCACCGCACCAATCTGTTCACCCTCGGGGACGCCGCGCACGCGGGTGGCGACCACCCGGCGCTGGGCCAGCGCGGCTCCACGCCGTCGAACCGCAAGCCGGCCAAGGACACGCTCCCCGACCTGGTCTCCGCGCCCGCGTGGCAGATCGGCACCGAGGTGGACGAGGCCGGCACCGACCGGCTCACCTTCAACGCCAACGAGTGGAACGCCGGGCCCGCCCCGCTGGTCGTCGAGGGCTACCGCCGCGGCGCCGGCGAGCTGATGGACGCGTACCAGTTCTTCTACAAGGACGGCAAGGAGGTCGGCAGCACCAGGACCGGCACCATGGAGTACCACCAGGCGCCGGAGCACAACCACTGGCACTTCCTCGACTTCGCGAGCTACGAGCTCGTCACGACCAAGGGCAAGCCGGTGACGCCGTCGGGCAAGCAGTCGTGGTGCCTGGCGCCGACCGACCCGGTCGACCTGGCCGTGCCGGGCGCCGTGTGGCGGCCCGAGGCCACCGGCCTCGACAGCACCTGCGGCGACCGCTCGGCCATCTGGCTCCGCGAGGTGCTGCCCGCCGGCTGGGGCGACACCTACAACCAGACCCAGACGCAGGCGTTCGACCTGACGAAGGTCAAGAACGGCACGTACCAGATCAAGATCACCGTGAACCCGAACGGTGCGCTGCACGAGCGGACGAGGTCCAACAACGTCAGCTACCGGACCGTGGTGCTCGGCGGCAAGGCCGGCAAGCGCACGGTCACGGTGCCGCCGTACGAGGGCGTGGACACCGAGGTCGAGGTCGCACCCGAGCGGTGACGGACCGGGGCGCCTGCGTAGGCTGCGCCCCATGAACGCGAGCAGCACGACGGGCGTCCCGTCCGGGAGCGGCATCACCTGCACCCTCTCGGACGGGATCGCCGACGTCCGCCTCGACCGGCCGGACAAGCTCAACGCCCTCTCGCTCGGCATGCTCGCCGAGCTGCGGGCCACCGCACGCCGCCTGGGCCGCGAGCCCGGGCTGCGTGCGGTCGTGCTGTCGGGCAACGGCCGCTCGTTCTGCGCGGGGCTCGACCTGGGCTCGGCGGCCCGCAACCCCGCCGCGGTGGCCCGGGCGTTCGTGCCGACGCCGCGGGGCACCAACCTGTTCCAGGAGGCCTGCTGGGCCTGGCGACGCCTGCCGGTCCCGGTGATCGCGGCCGTGCACGGGCACGTCATCGGCGCCGGCGTGCAGATCGCCCTCGCGGCCGACCTGCGCCTGACCGCCCCCGACGCCCGCTGGTCCGTCAAGGAGGTCGAGCGCGGCCTGGTCCCCGACATGTCCGGGATCCGCGCGCTCGTGCAGCTCGTGGGTATCGAGACGGCCAAGCGCCTCACCTTCACCGCCGAGGAGTTCACCGGGGCCGACGCCGGACGGCTCGGCCTGGCGGGGACCGTCACCGACACCCCGGTGGACGAGGCGTTCGCGCTGGCGGGCCGCATCGCCGAGCGGCGGCCCGAGGCCGTGGCGGCGGCGAAGCGGCTGTTCGACCGGCGCTGGTCCTCGGGCGACCGCCGCACGTTCGCGGCCGAGCGCCGCGAGCAGCTCCGGCTGCTGCCCGGCGCGATGCGGGCGCTCCAGAGGATGCGGGGCGGTTCGGCCGGTTGAGGCAGCGCCGCGGGTTGCCCGGGCGCCGTCGGACGCGGGCCGGACCGGCCCGCCGTCAGCCCTGGTAGGCGCGCTGCAGGCGCACCGGCGCGAGCGGCCCGATGCCCGGCACCTCGCGCTCCGGCTGCGCGGTGAGCGCGTAGCTCGAGCTCGTGGCGAGCAGCGCGGCGGTCTCCTTGTCGACCAGCACGGTCGACGGGTCGGACTGCTCCGTGAGGCGCGAGGCCAGGTTCACCGTGGGCCCGAAGATGTCGCCGAACCGCGACAGCACCCGCCCCCAGACCAGCCCGACACGCACCGGGATCTCGGGGTCCCCCGGCGCCGCCGTCCCGAGCTGCGCGCCGGAGGTCTCGGCCAGGCCCAGGGCCACCTCGGCGCCGGTCGCGACGTCGTCGGTCACGAACAGCACGGCGTCGCCGATGGTCTTGACCACGCGGCCGCCCGCGTTGACGATGACGTCGCGCGCGCCGGCCTCGAACCGCTGCACGAACTCCGCCAGCTCCTCCGAGCCGAGCCCCGCCGTCCGCTTGGTGAACGAGACGATGTCGGCGAACCCGACCGCCCGCAGCAGGGGCAGCTGGTGGCCGTCGTTGCTCTCGTCGCCCCGCGCGCCGGCGAACTCGATGGCGGTGCGCCCCGTGAGCGCCGCGAGCTGGCGCCGCCAGGCGTGCTCGAGCTGGCGGCTGAGCATCTCGGACATCTCCGGGAGCTTGTCCAGCGCGAGCAGCCGCGCCGACGTCTCGTCGAGCTGGTAGCGCCGCGCCAGGTGCTCGACGAGCGCCTCGACCTGCCACAGCGCGAGCCGCTCGGTGGTGTGGCCCACCGACCGGATGAAGGTCATCTGGGCGCGCTCGTCCATCTGCTCCGCCTCGAACAGCCCGGCCGCGTCCTTGAGCGCCTCGACGTCGGCGTCGGTGAACCAGGTCTCGGTCGGGTGGGTGACGGGCAGGCCGATCCAGCGCCAGTACCGGGTCACGAACTGCTTGTCGAGCCCGGTGAGCTCCACGACCTGCGACAGGGTGTAGCGGCGCGCGCCGCCCAGCAGGGTCTCGTCCAGGCGGGCCGCGGTGTCGGCGCCCGGGGTCTCGTGGTTCGTGGGGGACGTCTCGGAGTTGTGGAGCACGTCACCACTGTAGGCGGGCGCACCTCATGCAACCGCATGCACCGGCCCCAGTGCCCGCGCCGAGACCCCCGCAGGTCAGGCCACGAGCGTCAGCACGAGCGGGATCCCCATGAGCACCAGGAGCATCCCGACCACCGTCACGACGTTCCACAGGGTCAGCCGCACGCCGCGGACGCCGTCGTCCCGGTGGAGCAGCACCCAGACGACCAGCAGCCAGGCGACCCCGGCCGCGACGAGCCCCGCCGTCGGCGTCCCGTCCGTCTGGACGATGCCCCGGTCCAGCCGGACCGTGCTGATGAGGTACACCGTGACGACCGCCGCGGCGCACACGATTCCCTTGGCCACACCGACCGTGGCTCGCCCTGCCTCCATGGCGTCTCCTGCCGTCGGCCACCCGTGCTGCGCGTCGTTGCGTTGTGGCGGAGATTACCGCAGGTCAGGGGGTGCGCGGCAGGGGCTGCCGACGAGTTCACCCCTGCTGGGGCGCGACTTCACCCGCCGCGATCCGAGGCGCCCGCGCGCAGCCCGGCAGGCCTTACCGCAGGTGCCAGACGTCGCCGGCGGTCACCGTGCGCTCCTCGCCGGCGTCCGTCCGGATGCGCAGCGCCCCGGACTCGTCGAGGCCCACGGCCTCGCCCTCCAGCACGCCGGCGTCCCCGGCGAGCTCGGCCCGCACCCGGGTGCCCAGCGTCGCGGACACGGCCGCGTACTCGGCCAGCAGACCGGCGGCCACGACGTCGCCGCCCGCGTCCTCCCAGCGCCGGACGACGGCGTGCACCTCGCCGAGCATCCGGACCAGCACGTCGGTGCGGTCGGGGCGCGGGTAGCCCGCGAGCGCCAGCGACGTGGCTGTCGGTACGGGGAGCTCCTCGGCCGACTGGGACACGTTGAGCCCGATCCCGAGCACGACGGCGGGGGCGGGGGCGGGCGCGGCACCGGCCGGGCCGGCGGCGGGCGCCTCCGGGACCACCTCGGCGAGGATGCCGGCGACCTTGCGGTACGGCCCCAGCCCGGCGGCCGCGTCGTCGGCGGGCAGCAGGACGTCGTTGGGCCACTTCACGGCGGCGGTGACCCCGCCGTCGGACACGGCGCGGACCACCGCGAGGCCGGCCAGGAGCGGGAGCCAGCCGAGGGTCTCCGCGGGGACGCGGGGCCGCAGGAGGACGGAGACGGTGAGGCCGGCGCGCGGCGGCGTCTGCCAGGACCGGCCGGCGCGGCCACGCCCGGCGGTCTGCTCCTCCGCGACCAGGGCCGACGGCGCGGGCCAGGCGGCCGGGTCGGCGCGGACGGCGGCGACCAGCTCGGCGTTGGTGGAGGGCGACGTCTCGACCACCTCGACCCGGGCGAACCCGGGGACGGTCAGGCGGTCGAGGTACAGGGAGGGACGCACCTCTTCATCCTCTCCCCTGGGCCGTGTGGCCGCCCTTGGAGGAAACCCACAAGGCGGCGGCGCGACCCGCTGGGGTCTCCCGCATCGAGCAAGAGGCATCCGACAACTACGCTCGGACTTGTGAACGACTCCACCACCACCCTCGCCGGTACGCGCGCCAAGCTGGACGACCTCGACGCCCGCCGGGCAGCCGCCATCGACACGCCAGAGGAGACGGCCAAGGAGAAGCAGCACAAGCGCGGCAAGAAGACCGCCCGCGAGCGCATCGAGGCGCTCCTGGACGAGGGCAGCTTCACCGAGCTGGACGCGCTGGCCAAGCACCGCAGCCGCAACTTCGGCCTGGACAAGAAGCGCATCGCCGGCGACGGCGTCGTGACCGGGTACGGCACGATCGACGGCCGCCAGGTCTGCGTCTACTCGCAGGACTTCACGGTGTTCGGCGGCAGCCTCGGCGAGGTGCACGGCCAGAAGATCACCAAGGTGCAGGACCTCGCGCTGCGCACCGGCGTGCCGTTGATCGGCATCAGCGACGGCGGCGGCGCGCGCATCCAGGAGGGTGTCGCGGCCCTGACCCAGTTCGCGGAGATGTTCCGCCGCAACGTGGCGGCGTCCGGCGTGATCCCGCAGATCTCCCTGATCCTCGGCCCGAGCGCGGGCGGCGCGGTGTACTCCCCCGCCCTGACCGACTTCATCGTCATGGCCGACCAGACGTCGAACATGTTCATCACCGGCCCGGACGTGATCCGCACGGTCACCGGCGAGGACGTGGACTTCGAGACCCTGGGCGGCGCCCGCACGCACAACTCGAAGTCGGGTGTGGCGCACTACATGGGCAGCGACGAGGACGACGCGCTCGACTACGTGCGCCACCTGGTGAGCTACCTGCCGCAGAACAACCTCTCGGACGCGCCGTCGTTCCCGCCGGACGACGAGACGGTGCTGGAGGTCACGCCGGAGGACGAGGCGCTCGACGCGCTGATCCCGGACAGCGACAACCAGCCGTACGACATGCGCGAGGCCGTCGAGGCGGTGCTGGACCCGGAGTCGTTCCTCGAGGTCCAGCCGATGTTCGCGACCAACGTGCTGATCGGGTTCGGGCACGTGGAGGGGCAGTCGGTCGGCATCATCGCCAACCAGCCGCAGTCCATGGCCGGAACGCTCGACATCGACGCCGCCGAGAAGGCCGCGCGGTTCGTGCGCACCTGCGACGCGTTCAACATCCCCGTGCTGACGTTCGTGGACGTGCCGGGCTTCCTGCCCGGCGTCGGCCAGGAGCACCAGGGCATCATCCGCCGCGGCGCCAAGCTGATCTACGCGTACGCCGAGGCCACGGTGCCGCTGGTCACCATCATCACGCGCAAGGCGTACGGCGGCGCGTACATCGTGATGGGCTCCAAGCAGCTCGGTGCCGACGTCAACCTGGCGTGGCCGACGGCGCAGATCGCGGTCATGGGCGCGAGCGGCGCGGTGAACATCCTGCAGCGCGGCGCGCTGAAGACGGTCCAGGAGGCGGGCGGCGACGTCGAGGCCGAGCGGGCCCGGCTGACCGCCGAGTACGAGGACGCCATCGTCAACCCGTGGGACGCCGCCGAGCGCGGCTACGTGGACGCGGTGATCCGCCCGTCCGAGACCCGGGTGCAGGTCGTGCGCGCCCTGCGCGCGCTGCGCACCAAGCGATCTACGCTTCCTCCGAAGAAGCACGGCAACATCCCGCTGTGAGCGGGCATCGAGCCGGCCGAGACCTGGAGGAGACTGCATGAGCCACGAAGACGCCACCCACGGCCCGGCGCCGATGGGCCGCGTCGACACGGAGCCGATGCACCGCGCCGTCGACGCCCTGGCGGCCGCGCTGCACGACTACGTGGGGACCGCCGTGGGGGTGCGCGCCGAGTTCGGCGCCGCCGAGGCCGACGAGGACCCGCGCGTGCTGGCCCTCGAGTCGAAGGTGGGGCACCTGAACGCCGCGCTGTTCGACACGCTGCACGGCGCGCTGGGCATGCACCCGGACCTCACCTCGTCCGTGTGGGAGCCGGAGCACGAGGGCGAGGAGGACGAGATCCTCGAGTCCGAGACGCCCGAGGAGGGCGAGTCGTTCTACCTCGGCTTCGTGGTCGGCGCGCGGGGCGGCGACGCCTCCCTGGACGGCGTGATCGACCTGCTCGACGCCGCCGGCGAGTCCGTCGCCACGCAGCTCACCGAGGGCGGTTACGACATCGCCGAGTGGGCGGCCTCGCGCGGCGAAGCCCCGGGCTTCGGCTTCTACGAGGAGGACGACGAGTGAGCTCCGAGGTGCGGGTCGTCCGCGGCGAGCCCGACGACGTCGAGGTGGCGGCGCTGGTCGCCGGCCTCGCCGCCGTGGCGGCCGCGGGCACGGAACCCGAGGACGCGGCGCCGCTCGACGAGTGGACCAACCGTTCCCGCGCGCTGCGCGGGAACGGGGCGGCCACGGCGAAGAACTTCGGCGGGCGCTCGGGGCGGCACAACGCGGACTCGTGGCGGTGGAGCCTGCGGTCCTGACCGCCGGGTATTGCGACTGCGAGTGAGGGAACGCGCCCCGTACGCTCCACCTCATGACCTCTCCCACGCGGCCCCCCACCCCGATCGACGCCGTCGCCGACGCCTACGTCACCCGCCTCACCGAGCTCTCCCCGCTGTCCGCGACGGCCTGGGGCCTGCCCGGCCACGACCACGAGACCGACGACCTCTCCCCGGCCGGCCACGACGCCGTCGCCCAGGCCGGGCGCGAGGTGCTGGCGAAGCTCGACGGCCTGGAGCCCACCGACGACGTCGACCGCGTCACGCTGTCCGCGATGCGCGAGCGGGTCGGGCTCGACCTGGAACTGCACGACGCCGGCGAGAACCTGCGCAGCCTGAACAACATCGAGTCCCCGGTGCAGAGCCTGCGCGACATCTTCGACATCATGGCCACCGACTCGGTGGAGGCCTGGGAGAACATCGCCTCGCGACTGAACGGCCTGCCGGGCGCCGTCGACGGGTACATCGAGTCGCTGACGGCGGCGGCCGCCCAGGGGAACGTGGCGGCGATCCGCCAGGTGCGCGAGTGCGTCGACCAGGCGCGCGAGCTGGCCGGGGCCGACTCCTTCTTCACGTCGTTCACGCGCGGCGAGGCGGTCGACGCCGTGCTGGACGAGTCCGCGGCGTGCAGCCTGGTCCGCAAGGAGCTGGAGCACGGCGCCACGGCCGCCCGCGAGGCCTACGGGAAGCTCGCGGAGTTCCTGGAGCGCGACCTGGCGCCGCAGGCACCCGAGGCCGACGCCGTGGGCCGCGAGCGGTACACCCTGTTCTCGCGCTACTTCCTGGGCGCGAAGGTGGACCTCGACGAGACCTACGAGTGGGGCCTCGAGGAGCTCGCCTCGATCGTCGCCGAGCAGGAGCAGGTCGCCGCGCAGATCGCCGGGCCCGGCGCCACCGTCGAGCAGGCGGTGGCGGCGCTCGACGCCGACCCCTCGCGCAAGCTCATCGGCACCGCGGCCCTCAAGTCCTGGATGCAGGAGACGTCGGACGCCGCGATCACCGCGCTGAACGGCACGCACTTCGACGTCCCCGAGCCCGTGCTCGACCTGGAGTGCATGATCGCGCCGACCCAGTCGGGCGGCATTTACTACACCCCGCCGAGCGACGACTGGTCGCGGCCCGGCCGCATGTGGTGGTCCGTGCCGACGGGCGTCACCGAGTTCAACACCTGGCGCGAGAAGACGACCGTCTACCACGAGGGCGTCCCCGGCCATCACCTGCAGTGCGGCCAGGCGGTGTTCGCGCGCGACACGCTGAACAGCTGGCGCCGGCTCGCCTGCTGGGTCTCCGGCCACGGCGAGGGCTGGGCTCTGTACGCGGAGCGCCTCATGGCCGACCTGGGCTACATGGACGACCCGGGCGACCGCCTCGGCATGCTCGACGCGCAGCGCCTGCGCGCGGCCCGCGTGGTGTTCGACATCGGCGTGCACCTCGGCAAGCCCGCCCCCGAGCAGTGGGGCGGCGGCACCTGGACCGCCGAGAAGGGCTGGCCGTTCCTGCTGGCCAACGTGAACATGCCCGAGCAGTTCGTCCGCTTCGAGTTCAACCGGTACCTCGGCTGGCCGGGGCAGGCGCCGTCGTACAAGGTGGGGCAGCGGCTCTGGGAGCAGACGCGGGACGCCGCGAAGGCGGCCGTGCCGGCGGGCCAGGAGTTCGACGCCAAGGCCTTCCATGCCCGCGCGCTCAACCTCGGTTCGGTGGGCCTGGACACCCTGCGCGAGGCGCTCGCCTGACCTCACGTGTCAGACGTACAGGCCCCTCGGGTGACCTGTACGTCTGACACGTGGGCCGGCGCGGGACGATAAGTGACGTGGGTCACTCCACACCGATCCCGGAAATCCTGTTTGCTCCGGCCGCATTCTCGTTACTGTGTCGCGCGTGCCACGCCTGGTCCTCGCCTCCCAGTCCCCCGCCCGACTCGCGACGCTGCAGTCCGCCGGAGTCACCCCCGACGTCGTCGTGTCCGGGGTGGACGAGGACAAGGTCCTCGCCGACGCCGCCGACCGGTTCGGCGACCTCGATCCCGCCGACGCCGTGCTCGTCCTGGCCCAGGCCAAGGCCGAGGAGGTGGCGGCCCGCCTCGAGGCGTCGTGGGACGAGTCGGACGACGAGCCGCCCACCGACCTGATCGTCGTCGGCTGCGACTCCATGCTGGAGTTCGACGGCGCCGTCGTGGGCAAGCCGGCCGACGCCGCCACCGCGCGCGAGCGCTGGCGCGCCATGCGCGGCGGCAAGGGTGTGCTGCACTCGGGCCACTGGGTGATCGACCTGCGCGACGACGCCGACGGCGGCACCGGCGGCACGCTCGGCTCGACCAGCTCGACCACGGTCTGGTTCGCGGACATCGACGACGACGAGATCGACGCCTACATCGCGACCGACGAGCCGCTGCACGTGGCCGGCGCGTTCACGATCGACGGCCTCGGCGGCCCGTACGTCGAGCGCATCGAGGGCGACCACCACGGCGTGGTCGGCATCAGCCTGCCGCTGCTCCGCGAGCTCCTGGGCGAGCTGGACGTCCCGTGGCGGTCGCTGCGGAACGCGTGACCTCCGGCGCTCGGCCGAACGTAGGATTCGTCGGCGTCTGAGCTCTCAGGGTGCGACGAACCCTACGTTCGCAAGCCCAAGTGTGGGGCGCCAGGCCAGCGCGCGGCCGCCAGCTCATCGTCTGGGGCGATCGGCCGAACGTAGGGTTTATCGGCTCTTGGGCGCTCAGAGTGCGACGAACTCTACGTTCGCCAGCCCCGACGTCGGGCGCCAGGCCAGCGAGTGGAGACGGGCCGCCATCTCCGCGCCCACCGTGCGGCCGCCAGCTGATCGACTGGCGATTGGCCGAACGTAGGGTTCGTCGGCTCTTGAGCACTCAGAGTGCGACGAACCCTACGTTCGACAGCCCTGGTGTGGGGCGCCAGGCCAGCGAGTGGAGACGGGCCGCCATCTCCGTGCCGACCGTGGGCGTCTCGTCGCTCAGGGCTCGGGTCGCCGGGAACCTGATGACGATCACCCTGCCGCCGGCGACGAGCCGGTTCTGCCGCCCCGCGTCGTCGGCGAGCATCGCCTCCCCGGAGTGGAACGCGCGGCCGTCGATCTCCGCGACGACGTACCGGCCGTCGGGCAGGCACCAGACGAAGTCGACCCGCGCCAGGAACACGCCGTCCAGCGTGAACATGACCTGCTGACCGTCCGGGGGAACTCCGGAGTCGACGAAGGACAGGCGCGCGAACGACTCGGCGGCCGAACCGTCGCACGCCCCGGCCAGGTCGAGCAGGCTCTGTGCTCGCGCGGCTCCCCTGCGGCCACGCAACATTCCGCGGACGTCGTCGAGGCCGCTCCGGTCGATGTACCCCTCCCGCAGGGCGCCGCTGAGCACCGCCACGACCTCGCCGCGCGACAGGTACGGGAGCGCCTGCGCCAGCGCCGGGACGACCGACGCGATCCGCCGCCCCCGGTACTCCTCGTCGGCGAAGCCCCGGTAGCGCCGCAGCGTCACGCCGTCGACCGCCGAGTACATCCCGCCCGATCGCGCGGCCTCGGGCAACACCTCCTCGACGAGACCGTCGACGCCGAGCAACGCGAGCGCGCAAGCGCCGGTCGCGATCCCGTTCCCCACGGCCAGCATCGCGGTCCACGCGGTACGACGCCGGAGGTGGCCGTGGCGGCCGTCCCGCCGACGCTGCTCCGACGGCGTCGGGTCGGTGTCGTAGACGCAGCGCACGACCCGGCGCCAGCGGCCGTGCGCGACGAGCAGGCCCACGGCGTCCTTGTCGAGCCCCGCCGCGACGCACTGCGCCTTGTTCACCAGCCCCTCCTGCGCGGCAGCGACCGACAGGAGCGGCTGAGGGAGGGTCCTCCGAGGTCTCATGCCGTCGATCCCACCCCGACCCGGCCGCGTGACGATGCTCCGAGCAGCACCGCTGTGGACGGACGGCCCGGGAGGCCCCCTGTGGTCGCGCTCGCTACCAGCAACCGCCGTCCGCCGTGCCGGTCGGCCACGCCGACAACTTTCCGCGCCTCACGCCCGGCGCACCCTCGCACCTGACTTCCGGGCACCCGCGCTCGGCGGCCGGTGCCCGGCTCCCGGCTCCCGGCTCCCGGCGCCCGGCGCCCGGCAGTCGGCACTCGCAGTCGGCAGTCGGCAGTCGGCAGTCGGCAGTCGGCAGTCGGCAGTCGGCAGTCGAACGTAGGCTGCGTCGGCGCATGAGCGGCCATGAGCCGACGAAACCTACGTTCGCCACCGCCGCGGCCACGACCGGTCGCCCCCGCAGGAAACCCTCCGCGCCACGCGCACCGTGCACCGTGCACCGTGCACCGTGCACCGTGCACCGTGGTCGAACGTAGGCTTCGTCGGCTCGTGAGCGCCTATGAGCCGACGGAACCTACGTTCGCCGCCGACGGCGCCACGGCCGGCGGCCCCCCGCAGAAACCCTCCTCGCTACGCGCGCCGGGTGTCGCGCACCGCGCACGGCACACCGCGCACCGTGCACCGTGCACCGTGCACCGTGCACCGTGGTCGAACGTAGGCTTCGTCGGCGCATGAGCGCTTATGAGCCGACGGAGCCTACGTTCGCCACCGTCGGCCTGGCTCACTGCCGGCGCCGTCGCCAGGCGCCGGCTACGCAGCGCGCGGCGGGTGACCGTCAGCCCGCGCCCGCCAGCCCCCGCCCGCTAGCCCGCCGCCGCCAGCCCGCCGCCCCAGCCCCAGCCCCAGCCCCAGCCCCAGCCCCAACCCCAACCCCCGTTTACCCGATACCGACAACCCCGGGCGGCTCAGTGGACTGCACAGTGCCGACGCCATGTCTGATTCCCACAAACGGCCCGCTCCGGGGTTGGTCTGCGCTCCAGACTTTCCGCCGCCTGCCCGGAGCCGGTACATAGGTCCCGGATACCCGGGTTACGGTGAGCCGTGCCTAGTTCCAGCCTGCCCCGAACCATCTCGAAGGTGCTCATCGCCAACCGTGGTGAGATCGCCGTCCGCGTCGCACGCGGATGCGCCGATGCGGGGCTGGCGTCCGTCGCCGTCTACGCCGACCAGGACCGCGAGGCCATGCACGTGCGGATCGCCGACGAGGCGTTCGCCCTCGGCGGCGCCCGCGCCGCCGACACGTACCTCGACCCGGCCAAGCTGCTCGACGTCGCCCGCCGCTCCGGCGCCGACGCCGTGCACCCGGGCTACGGGTTCCTGTCGGAGAACGCCGAGTTCGCCCAGGCCGTCATCGACGCGGGGCTCGTCTGGATCGGCCCGCCGCCGTCGGCCATCGACGCGCTCGGCGACAAGGTGAGCGCCCGGCACATCGCGCAGCGCGCCGGCGCGCCCCTGGTGCCCGGCACGCCCGACCCGGTCAAGGACAGCAGCGAGGTGCGGGCCTTCGCCGAGGAGCACGGCCTGCCCATCGCCATCAAGGCGGCGTTCGGCGGCGGCGGCCGCGGCCTCAAGGTCGCGCGCACGTTCGACGAGATCGACGAGCTGTTCGACTCGGCGGTCCGCGAGGCGACGGCCGCGTTCGGCCGCGGCGAGTGCTTCGTGGAGCGCTACCTGGACAAGCCGCGCCACGTGGAGACGCAGTGCCTCGCGGACACCCACGGCAACGTCGTCGTGGTGTCGACCCGCGACTGCTCCCTGCAGCGCCGCCACCAGAAGCTGGTCGAGGAGGCGCCCGCGCCGTTCCTCACGCCGGAGCAGGAGAAGTCGCTGTACATGGCCTCGGAGGCCATCCTGCGTGAGGCCGGGTACGTCGGCGCCGGGACCTGCGAGTTCCTCGTGGGCCTCGACGGCACCATTTCCTTCCTCGAGGTGAACACCCGCCTCCAGGTCGAGCACCCGGTGACCGAGGAAGTCACGGGGATCGACCTGGTCCGTGAGCAGCTGCGCATCGCCGCCGGCGAGCCGCTCGGCTACGACTCCCCCGCGATCCGCGGGCACTCCCTCGAGTTCCGCATCAACGGTGAGGACCCGGCCGCGGGCTTCCTGCCGGCGCCGGGCCGCCTGAACACGATCACCTGGCCGTCGGGCCCGGGCGTGCGCGTCGACACGGGTGTCGTCGCGGGCGACACCGTCTCCGGCGCGTTCGACTCCATGATCGCCAAGCTCATCGTCACGGGCGCCACGCGCACCCAGGCGGTCGAGCGGGCCCGCCGCGCCCTGCGCGAGCTCGTGGTCGAGGGCATCCCCACGGTCGTCCCGTTCCACAAGGCGGTGCTCGACGCCGAGGCGTTCGTCCCGACGGACGGCTCGCCGTTCCGCGTGCACACGCGCTGGATCGAGACCGAGTTCGCCGACGAGCTGAAGGCGCTGGCTCCAGCCGCCCCGGCCCCCGAGGAGGACGTCGAGGAGGTCACGGCCGAGCGCGTCGTCGTCGAGGTCGGCGGACGCCGCCTCGAGGTCGTGCTGCCCGCGGGCCTCGGCGTCGCGGCAGGCCGCGCACGCACCGCCAACGCGGCGCGCCGCCCGGCCCGCCGTGCGGGTGGCGGCAAGGCGTCGAGCGGCTCGACCGGCAACACGCTCGCCTCGCCGATGCAGGGCACCATCGTCAAGGTCGCGGTCGAGGACGGCGCGCAGGTGGCCGAGGGCGACCTCGTCGTCGTGCTGGAGGCCATGAAGATGGAGCAGCCGATCCTGGCCCACCGCTCGGGCACCGTCCGCTCGCTCACGGCGGCGCCGGGTGCGGGTGTCTCGGCCGGCGCCGCGCTGTGCGAGATCGTCGACTGAACCACGCTATCGGGTGATTTCCGACATCAACACGGGTGAAAAGGGCCCGATCGCACCTGATAGGAACCAGGTGCGCTCATCGGGCATCTTCTGATCCGCTAGGTTCTGCGACGTGACCAGCGTCGTAGTACTCAGCCCCGAAGAGGCCATCGCCCTCGTTCGCCCCCGCAAGACCCTTCCGTCGTTCGTCAGCGAGCTGACCTGCGACGACGGCGTCATCGCCGTGACGGCGGACCTGCGCCGCCTCACCTACGCCCCGCTGCCCGTGAAGATCGCGGCCAAGGCCGTCCCGGTCATGCACGCGTCGGCGCGGATCACGTCGGTGTGGCAGAACATCGCGGTGCTCCAGGTCGAGGCGGACGCCGCCGGCCTGCCCGCCACCAAGCTGCTCCCGCTCGCCGCGGGCACCATCGCCAAGATGGCGCGCAAGAGCGGCCTGCCCGAGAACGCCGTGCAGCTCCGCAAGGACGGCACCGTCTCGCTCGACCTCCGTGCGCTGATGCGCGGGCAGTTCACCGAGGTGACGGGCTTCCGCTTCGAGGGCGGCAAGGTCGTCGTCGAGGGCGTCCCCGCGCAGGACTGAGCTGGACCGAGCAGGAACCACGTCCCGCCGCCCGTCAGGGTGGCGGGACGTCCGTCCGTGGTGGCGGGACGTCCGCGCCGGACGCTGACAGCCCGCGTCCGACCTGAGAGACTGACGCCGTGCCGAACCCGACTGTGCCCCCCAGCGACCTCCACCGGCACGACGGCGACGGCTGGGTGACCTGCGGGGACCACCGGCACTGGGGCCTGTTCGGCGCCGCTGGGCTGCTCCTCGTCCGGCGGGACGACGACGGGGCGCCGTCGGCGATGGTGCTCCAGCACCGCGCGCTCTGGTCGCACATGGGTGGTACCTGGGGCATCCCCGGCGGGGCGCTGGCCCCGGACGAGAAGCCCGAGGACGGCGCGCTGCGCGAGGCCGCCGAGGAGGCCGCGATCGACCCGGCCGCGGTGCACGTGGTGGGTACGCACGTGCTGGAGCACCCGGCCTGGACGTACACGACGGTCGTGGCCGACGTCGCGGCCGGGCACCAGGTGGAGCCGCGCGCCGCCGACCCCGAGAGCCTCGAGGTGCGCTGGGTCGGCCTGGACGAGATCGGCACCCTGACGCTGCTGCCCGCGTTCGGCCACGCGCTGCCGCGCCTGCTCAGCTTGCTGGGTTAGGGTCGAATCGTGCATATCCGGATCGCTCCCGAAGAGGTGCTCAGCCTGGCGCGGATCGCCAAGCAGGCGCCGCCAGTCATCAGCTCCGTCGTCGGCGACGGGGACGTGATCCGTGTGGTCGCGGACCTGCGCCGGGTCGAGACCCTGCCCGGGCCGCTCAAGCTGGCAGTCAAGATCGCCCCGATCGTGCGGGCCGACGTGAAGCTGGCCTCGTTCGAACGCGGCGTCGCGACGCTCGCCGTCGAGGTGAACGCCGCCGGCCTCCCGGCGCACCGGCTGCTGAGCCTGGCCGCCGCGCCCATCGAGCACGAGGTCGCCAAGCAGGGCCTGCCGCCGGGCGTCGTGGACGTGCAGCCGGACGCGCGGATCGCCGTCGACGTCGAGCGCCTGCTGGAGGCCAAGTTCCCGGGGGTCACGGTCACGGGCGCCAAGGTCGAGGGCGGCCAGCTCGTGCTGGACGCTTCCGTCGCCTGAGCCGGAGGCGCAGCGGAGGGTAGGGGCCGAGGTACGAGGCATCCTGCCCGGAGCGGAGCCGCAGGCTCAGGCGACCAACAAGCAGAGCC
>NZ_ARQM01000004.1 GCF_000385135.1 Promicromonospora sukumoe 327MFSha3.1
GTGCCCCACACTGCGGCGTACTCCAGGTTCGCCGATTGCGCCGGCCACGGCCGTGACTGCACCGCCCGCGTGATCGTGAATCCGCCTGCGACCATCGCGTCCAGACCGACCTCGCGAGTGTCGCCCTGTGCCACCGTGTTCGTGGCGATCAGGCCGACCATCCCCTTCGCTGACAGGAGCGAGGTCGCAATACGTCGTCGCAGGTCAGGCACCCTGTCGTGGGTGAACATCAACCAAGTCCGTCGCTGCGTCCTCTATGCCCGCCTCAGCGTGACCAAGGAGGAATCTGTCTCGATCGCGCGCCAGCTCGAATCCGGCCGCAAGTACGCAGAAGCCCGCGGATGGGAAGTCGTCGGCGAGTTCATCGACGACGGCGTCTCCGCGACAGTGAACCGTCCAGAGGACCGCAAGGGCTGGGCCGCGCTTCTGGCGGCCGGGAAGTTCGATGCCGTCGTGATCTGGAAGGTCGACCGCCTCGCCCGTCGCGTTCTCGACTTCCTTCATGCTGACGAGGCACTCCAGACTCGGGGCGCTGGCCTAGTGGCGGTCGAGGATCCCATCGACATGACGAGTCCGCAGGGCCGGGCCTTCGCGGTGATGCTCGCCGTCTTCGGCGAGATGGAAGCCGAGGGCATCCGGGCGCGAGTCCGCGCGGCTCGCGCCCACCTCATCAAGGACGGTCGCTTCGTCGGAGGCGGCATTCCTTACGGATACCGATCGACCGAGAACCCCGACGGTCCTGGGCGGGTGTTGGAGAAGGACCCGGAGCGGATCGGCTGGCTCGGAGAGGCGGTGCGACTCGCGCAGCACGGTGAGACTGTCAACGCGATCGCAACATGGCTTACTGCCCAGGAGGCGCCGCTCCCGGTGAGACGCAAGGCTCGCCTCGACCCGGAGAATCGCGCGTGGAATCGCCAGACCGTCGAGCAGCTCTTGCGGAACCCGATCCTGGCCGGGATGACGCCACACAACCCCGGCCGGGCGAAGAGCGACAAGCGGGCAGACCCATTCGCGGTTGTCCGCGACGAGCATGGTGCCCCAGTCATCGACGAGTCCCTCGCCCTCCTTACGTACGAGGAGTTCGAGCAACTACAGCACTCTCTGGACTCGCGCGACAGCCCCCAGGCTCGTAAGCGCTCTGAGCGCAAACCGACGAGCGCGTTCCTGTCGCGGGCCGTGCTCTGCGATGACTGCGACGTCTTTCTCTACCGAGGCACAAACCAGAAGCAGCCCGTTCTGTACTGCCCGCGGTGCCGTCAGACCATCGGACGCTCTCGCCTCGATTCGCACCTCGTTGACCGACTTCTGGCCGAACGTGGTGATGAGCCCCGTGCTGGATCGACTGTTCGGGAGCGCTGGGACGCGGCGGGCGCAAATGAACTGATCCGCCGCGAGATCCTTCTGTCGCAGACCGCGACACTGCGTGTGCGGCGTGGCGTGATCGGGCGTTACTTCGACAGCGAACGTGTGCTGTTGGAGTGGTTGCCATCAGCGTTGTCTGTCGAAAAATCGGAGCGGCCGGATGACGCGCTTGTCGTCGTGATGAGCGCGTGATCCGAGAGCCGCGGGCCGTTCAGGGTCATGGACTACCGCGCTTCGGGGTGATCCCGCTGTCTCATGTCGCTTTCAGCAGGTTCGTGCCAGTGCTTCCCGCTACGGTGGTACCCGTCCCTGACCAGGCCATCTACAGGAGGCGACCCTTCATGTCCGAGCTGGCTGAGGTGCCGTCGGGTAAGACGCCACCACCCGCTCGTCGGGAGTACGAACTCTCACACGTTCCGAGCGGCGAGTGGACCTCCTGGGACGTCCGGGAGAACTTCTCAGACATCTTGGAGCGTGAGCTGCTAGGTCCCGGCCACGGTGACGACGAACGGCTGGATGCCCCGCCGGATGTGCTGTACCTGGTAGGGCGAATCGCGCCCGCAAAGCTGCTCGGCAAGGGCGTGGTCCGCAACGCCGACGGCGAGGACGGCGACGCGGACGTCGTCGAGGCCGAGGAAGCGGACCTCGGGCGGGGCGTGCCGGTGGGGACCGTCGAGGAAGCATCGTCGTCGGACGACGACGGCGTCGAGGACGCGCCAGTGCGCAAGGGGCTGATGATCCCGGCGTCGATGGGGCTGCGCTTCCAGGTGCCGACGGACCTAGCGGCGGTGACGGTGCGGGCCGAGTGGGGCTCCTACAAGGTCGAAACGACCGACGAAATGGACCGTTCCGGCCGGCCGGTGCGGAAGTACGCCCGCACGCAGCACGTGCACTCGATAGAGCTCGACCTGCGGTCTCTCACGCACGGGACGACGAAGGACCTGTCACTCGAGGAAGCGGTCATCGTCCGGGTGGACGTCATGGACGACGTCGTCGGCTCCGCGAGCCGTCGCATCGTCGAACTGGCGCTGTGCAACGACCGGGTCTCGCCGCGACGTATCCCTACCGACATGTGGATGTACCAGACCCGCCTACACGTCGATGCGGGCGGGCAGGCGGTCTTCCTGCCGGTGTCCGACATACTCGACGACCCAGTGGCCCTGGATCCCGACGACGCGGAGTTGCGGCGGCTGCAGCTGCAGTACCGGGATCGACTGCAGTTCGCCGTCGGCAGGACCTGTTCGGCGGACTGGACCGTCGCTACTGGTGCCCGTCGTGCGACCCAGGTGCGGACGACGTGGCTGCCGGTCTCAGAGACCCCGCAGACACATGCGCGGGAGATATCCGGGGCTCTGCTCGACATGGTCGCGCTATCGACAGCCTCGGCCGAGACCCTGGAGGCCGGGCTGCGCCCCGTGGTCACGGGTTATCGCGCCTGGCTCGACGAGCAGGAATCGACCGCGGAAACCCTGCCGGAGCATCTGCGGGAGGTCGCCGCGGACACGATCCAGGACGCTCGCAAGGTCGCCACTCAGCTGGGGCGCGGTCTGGACTTTCTACTGAGCGACGATGAGGCACTACGGTGCTTCCGGTTCATGAACAGAGTCATGGCCGATCAGCGCATGCAGTCACAGGTCGCTGCGCTGCGGACGACAAGACCGGACCTCTCGCTTGCAGAGGCTCGTGCCGAGGTGGAGGAGAGAGGCCCGAGCGCGCACTCGTGGCGTACGTTCCAGCTCGCCTTCGTCCTCATGCAGATCGAGGCGCTGGCCGTGCCCGGCCTGGTGCGGCGTTCTTCGGACGGTGCTCGTGCGGAGCTCCTGTTCTTCCCGACCGGCGGCGGCAAGACCGAGGCGTACCTGGGCTTGGCGGCATTCACCTTCGCTATCCGACGGCGCCAAGGCGTCGTCGGTTCGGTCGACGGCGACCTGGACGGGAGCGACGGCGTCGCAGTCCTGATGCGCTACACACTGCGCTTGCTGACAGCCCAGCAGTTCCAGCGTGCCACCGCGTTGGTGTGTGCGGCGGAGGTCGCACGTCAGGAGGACCCGGAGGCATGGGGGACGACGCCGTTCCGGATCGGCCTGTGGGTCGGGACGTCGGTGTCGCCGAAGCGGTACCAGGAGGCGGAGGAACAGCTCAAGAAGGCAGCCGAGCTCAACTCAAAGTATGGCCTGACGGTACTGCAGCTCCAGCGCTGCCCGTGGTGCGGCACCCCGATCGAGGGGGCAAAGCACGTCAAAGGCGATCCGGTCACGGCCCGAATCCTCGTGTACTGCGGCGACCGGTTCGGCGATTGCCCGTTCTCGATGCGTGACGGCGGGGAGGGCCTGCCGGTCCTGACGGTGGATGAGGAGATCTACCGGCTCACGCCGTCGTTCGTCATCGCGACCGTCGACAAGTTCGCACGCCTGGCTCGCGAGGGCGAGGCTGCCGCGCTGTTCGGATATGTCGGTCGGCGGTGCGACCGGCACGGGTACGTCCACGAGGACTACGACGGCTGCTCGGTCGCGACCGGGGGCACGCACCCGAGCAACGGTGCCTACGGCGCGGCGCGGGTCCGGAAGACTGGCCGGCTTCGGCCGCCGGATCTGATCATCCAGGACGAGCTGCACCTGATCACCGGGGCGCTCGGCACGGCCGTCGGCGCGTTCGAGATGGCGATCGACGTGCTTGCCACCTGGGACCAGGTCGACGGGACCCCAGTCCGGCCGCTCGTCGTCGCCTCTACGGCGACCGTCCGCAACGCGGTCGATCAAGTCAAGGCGTTGTACGGGCGCAGGGTCACGATGTTCCCGCCGCAAGTCCTCGACGTCGCCGACACGTTCTTTTCTCGCGAGGTGCCCGTCACCCTGCAGACACCAGGGCGCCGCTACGTTGGGGTGAGCACCACCGGAGTGCGTCTGACTGCGGCGGAGATCGTCGTCTCGTCCAACCTGCTGTCAGTCGGACAGCTCATGATGGACCGCGCCGGGAAGCCCGCGGACCCGTACATGACGCTCGTCGGCTACTTCAACGCGACCCGTGAGCTGGCCGGCATGGCCCGCTACGTCGCCGACGACGTGCAGACAGCGATCAGCCGGCCCCGGCGTGGGAAGTATTTCCCGTTCCGTTACGGCACCGTTGGCGCGTTGAACGTCGCCGAACTGACCTCCCGCATCGCCTCGACCGAGATCAGCGGGAACCTCGACCAGATGGCCGTCGGGTTCGACCCGGAATTCGACAGCACCGCCAGCCGGGTTGCATGGCGTGCGTTGACCGATGCCGAGAAGAAGACTCGGTCGCGCGAGGTGCTGCCGTTCGACGTGGTGCTCGCTACCTCGATGCTGCAGGTCGGCGTCGACGTTTCCCGGCTCGGACTGATGCTGATGGTCGGGCAGCCGAAGAACACCGCCGAGTACATCCAGGCATCCTCCCGTGTTGGCCGCGAGGCCCGTTGGCCCGGCCTCGTGGTGACGCTCGGAAACTGGGCCCGTCCGCGAGACCTGGCGCACTTCGAGCAGTTCCGGTACTACCACGAGACTTTCTACGCGCAGGTGGAGCCGCTGTCCGTCACGCCCTACTCGCTGACCTCATTGGAACGGTCGCTCGACGGCGTACTCGTCTCCGCTGCCCGCGTCCTCGATGCGCCGCGCGGTGAGGAGGGATTGTCGCCAGAGCGGAACGCTGGGTGGATCGAGGACGCGGCGGACCGTATCGAGGCTCTCGCTGAGCGGCTCGTCGCGCGAGCGACGGTTGCCGCGGGCGAGGAAGCTGCGCATGAGGTATCCGAGCTGCTGAACAACCGGATCGGGAAGTGGAAGGCACGCCGCAAGATTGTCGCCGTGGACCAGCACAGGCTCGTCTACGAGAAGGTGGGCGACGGTTCCAAGTTCGCTGCGCTCCTCCGGTCCGCGGAGAACCGCAGCACTGGTGAGGGTGTGAGTCACGTGCCGTTCGTGGTGGCGAATTCGATGCGTGAGGTGCAGCCGGAGATCAACCTCCTGGTGACCCCGATGAAGGAGAAGCTCATGGCGCGCGAGCTGTACGACGCACCGTCCTGGGGTGCTTCCGAGACCACGGCTGTGGACGGAGGCGACCGATGACTGAGGTGACGCAACAAAGAACGCTGCCGCCAAACCCGGTGGATGACGGCCTCGACCCCCTGGGCGACCTGGACGCGATCGACGCGCAGAAGGCGACGAAGAATCGGGCGAAGGTCGGCTCGGCTCGGCCGTCGTCGTTGCTGTACACGTACGGGCCTGGCGCGATCATGGACCTGCCGCACTTCACGGTCATGCCCGCTGGGCTCGACGACTGGGAGAAAGTCTGGGCTCGGCGTCCCTCCGTGCCCACGATCCATGCGCCGCGTCTGCTCGACGCCGTGCGGCGCTTCCCTGGCCACTGGAACGTCGGCGAGCTGCGGCCGTTCCCGTGGGCGCCTAAGCAGACCCAGTTCTCCAAAGAGACGGACGACCTCGGCGTGCCCGCTCGTGTCTTCCCCCAGTGGCTGCGCTGCCCCGGCTGCGATCTGCTCGGGCCGCTAACACGGTTCGACTACGTCAACACGAACCCGTTCCGGCCCGACCGCGCCCGCTTCGAGCACGCTGGATGTCCGAAAGCACCCAAGGGCCGTAAGGTCGGCATCCAGGCAGTTCCCGCGCGCTACCTGCTGGCCTGCCCAGATGGGCACCTCGACGAATTCCCCTACGACTGGTGGGTCCACGAGGGCGGCTACTGTCCGACGCCCGGCGTCACCAGCGCAACCCTCAAGATGACCGAACGCGCCGGAGGCAAGGGTGCCTCCGCGACCGTGCACTGCGCACCGTGCGGGGCGTCGCGGCCCATGAACCAGGCCCAGGGTGAGGTCGGGCGAGCGAAGCTCCCCGCCTGCCGTGCCAGGCACCCGCACCTGGGAATGTTCGACCCGCGCGGTTGCACCGCCGAGACGCGCCTCATGCTGCTCGGCGCGTCGAACCTGTGGTTTGCTGCGACCCAGTCCATCGTCGTCATGCCTGAGGCGGAGAAGGCCGTGCCCTCGACGCTTGGGTTCCAGCTCCTGGAAGCCGTTGGCGCCAAGCGCCTCGAGAAGTACGGCGATGACTTGGCCCGCTACCGCGACTACCTCGACGAGGAGGACTCGCCGCTCGCGGCCTGGAGCGACGAACAGCTCGCCGCGGCGATCACGCAGGCGCATGAGCCTGAACCCACAGCCGAAGAACAGCTCGTGGCGCTGGGGGAGTGGGACCCGATCGATCTGCTCGTGCCCGAGTGGAACTATCTCCAGATAGATCCCATCGGGCCTCGGCACGAGGGTGATGCGCTCAGCGGGCTGGCACTCACGAAGCAGCCCGTCCACGCGAACCTGTCCAGTCGTGGTGTGTCCCGGGTCCTTTCCGTGGACCGGCTGCGGAAGGTCAACGCCGTCGTCGGATTTACCCGCATCGATGAGATGGAACGCGCCAACGACATGCCCGCCCGCATCGTCCCACTCACCCGTTCCGGACGCCCGACCTGGACCGTCGCCACTTTGGACAAGGGCGAGGGCGTCTATCTGCAGCTCGACGAGGGCCGCGTGACAGCCTGGGAGCAGCGCGTGCTGGACGCACGCTCCTGGCGTGCCGATGCCGTCGATCTGTGGGAGGCCCATCGGGAGTCCCACGAGCGCAACTTTGCGAACCGGTACTCCGACACCGCCGTCGGTGACGCCGAAGGCCGCTTCAAGCCACCGCGCTACTGGCTGCTGCACACGCTCTCACACGTACTCATCCGAGAGATGGCGATGTACTCGGGATACTCCGCTGCTTCGCTCTCCGAGCGCGTCTACGCATGGGACGAGACCGACGACCGCCCGCCGGCGGCTGGGCTCATGATCATCACCACGGCCTCGGACTCCGACGGGACGCTCGGCGGGCTCGTGCAGCTGTCCAAGCCGGAGAAGCTGAAGCGTGTCCTGGAGCGAGCGTTGACGCGAGCTCGGCGATGCTCGTCGGACCCGGTCTGCGGGCAGCGAGTCCCGAAGGAACCCGAGGACTTCCTGCATGGGGCCGCCTGCCACACATGCGCGATGGCGTCGGAGACCTCGTGCGAGCGGGCCAACCGGTTCCTCGACCGCCGGTTCCTTGTCAACCTTCCCGGGTTCATGGGGTACGGGTTCTTCGAGCAGAGTGCCTGACCGCGTCTCCGTGACAGCGAACGAGGAAGAAGCGGTGACCCGGCTCGGGGCGCTGCTGACCGGGACCGAGGCCCGGCTCGCTGCCCAAGCACTCGGTGAGGGGGAGTCCGTGTCCTCGGCGTTCGGCATCGTCGAAGCCGGACGTCGCGCGGAGGCCCTCGAGCTCGTCGCCGCCGCAGGGTTGCGTGCCCGGCGAGACGTCCTCATCACTGTGCTGCGCGGCATCGAGGGCGCGCGATTCCGTGCCACGAGAGTGGACACGCTGTGGACCATGCCCGCACACCTCGCCGGGAGCGGAGGCCTCACGTCGTCACTCGTCGAGCTCGTCGACAGGGCACGCGAGTCGATCGTGTGCTCGACGTTCAACTTCCAACGCACGTCAGGGATGTGGGTTGCGCTGCGACAGGTTGCCTTACGGCCAGAAACGAGCGTGCGCATCTACCTCGACTCGGCCGCTGCCGCTGGCGGTCGGGCGGCGTCTCCTGAGGATGTTGCCGTGCAGTTGGCACCAGCTGTCGTGCTGGCGACCGGGACCTTCGATGGCAAGCCGGTCCGCAACCATGCGAAGTTCGTGTCGATCGACCACCGGTGGGTTGTGATCACCAGCGCGAACTTCTCCTGGAGCGCCGAGTACGGAAACGTCGAGCTAGGCGTCGTCATCGACGACCCGAACCTGGCCGACCGGATCGAGCGGGAGATGCGCGATGCCGAGGACATCGTCTACAAGCATGCTTGACACCTACTCTGCATCGGGCAAGAGCGAACTCTTCGGACCGTCCCACACGATCGCCAGCTGGTCCCGTGCGCGAGTCGCCGCCACGTACAGCACAGACCTCTCCTGCTGCACCCGCTCCTTGCGTTCCTCCGCAGGCACCTTGTTCATGCCCGCTGGCACCACGTCTGCGGAGATACCGAACAGCAGCACCCGGCGGAACTCCATGCCCTTGGCGCGGTGCATGGTCATCACCGGAACGTTGCCCTTGCCCAGAGTCGAGCTGGTCCCAACGTACTTCGCCGGGATTCCGCGCTCTCGGAGGTCGTCGGCCAGTATCTTTCCTTCGTTACGGTTTCGGACGAGCACCGCGAGGTCCGACGCGTCGTCTACCTTCGTTCGCCAGCCTGTCAGGATGCGGGCGGTCGCGGCATAGGCCTCATCCATCTGTGCGAAGCCGTGTTCCTCAGGCGGCGGGCCGATCCGGGACGAGCGGTAGCCGAGGGAAGAAGTGGCGTCGTTCTCCATGTCGACCAGAGATTCTCCACCTAGGACGCTTACCGCGTACCGGAGGGTCTGCGCCGTCGTTCGGTAGTTCAGGGTCAGCCTGCGTGACCGGCCGGCCAGCCGGATGCCCAGGCGGGCGGGAACGACGCGAGGGCTGTAGATCCGCTGCTGAGAGTCTTCGGCGATGAAGAAGTCGTTGCCGCCCGGCGCCACGAGCGCGCGGAGGAACAGCAGGTGGGCGGGAGTAAGGTCCTGCGCCTCGTCGACCAGCACATGGTCGGCGAACCGAGGTTGTCCTGCGGCAGCCATCGCGTCAAGCGCCGTGGCAACGACGAGCGAGCACTCGTCGAACCCGATCTTTCCGCCGTGCGCGAGGCGGGCGCGGTAGTCCTCGATCACGTCCCACACGGCGGATCGCTGCACCCTGTTCAGCGCTACGCCCCGGCCAGGCCGGCCAGCTTGTAGGTACTCGGCACGGTTGGTGATCCGTCCAGCAAGCACGACCTGGCCGTACTCTCCGGACAGGAACGCAGCAGTGCGGAGTGACTCGGGCAGTTCCCAGCCGGCGGCACTGAGCGCAGCCCGCCACGTGCGGTCCACCTCCGGGTCGAGATCGAGCCCATGCCGCTGCCCACCGATGACGTGGACGGCGCTGTCGATCGGGATTCCTCGTCGCGACGCATGGTTGAGCAGGTTGACGCTGATGGCGTCCACATTGCTCACGTACACGCCTGGTTCCCCAGGCTCCCTGGCGATCCGCACCCCGGGGTCCAGGATCGTCAACTGCCTGAGGAGCTCCTCGGCCAGTGTCCGGTTGAACGTCGTCAGGACGATCCGCGCCTCTGGATCTGCCGTGGCGAGCCATCGCGCGCGGTGGAGCAGCACGACGGTCTTGCCGGTACCGGCGCCGCCCGAGAGCCGGAAGGATCCTGTCATCGGCGACTCGGCGTACCGGCGCTGCTCCGGGTGAAGGAACACACGCCAGCGGCCGAAGTTGGGATCCTCGATGGCGTCCCGCAGTGCCTTGTCATCTCTGACATAGGCGAACTCCATTTGCGTGGCGGGGTGGTCGAGGGCACTCAGGACGCTCTCATCCGAGTTCGGATCGCCGGACGAGGGGCGCAGCTCATATCGGGCGCGCACCTCGCTGAGTGGTGTGCCTATGGCAAGGTCCAGGAGGACCTCGGCTTGCCATTTTGCACGGGCGGTATCCGTCAAGGCTGAGAACGCGTTCTCGTCGCTCTCGGCGATCGCCTGCTCTGCCAGGTCGTCCGTGATGCCGATCTCAAGGAGATCGGTGAGGGAGATACCGTGCTTCGTGAGCAGGGGCGATGCTGTGTCTTCTCGCGGCGGGGTGCGGTCATAGGTGGACGGGTACGGGCGAGAGACGGGCGCGGGCGCGGGCGCGGACGCCTCGATCAGCTCCAGGACGCCGCTTGCTGGGTTGACGCGTAGCGTTGCCTTCTTCGCGAATGTGATCGCGTCGTCGTGCGGGTACGTACCCAAGTAGACATAGTGAGCCTCGTAGCCACCCTGCGGTGCCAGCTTTACCAGGACGGCTCGCCAGAACTTGTCGACTCGTCCAGTCCGGACACGCGGGTCGACGGTCCCGGTGATGGGCTCGATGTGCAGTCCAGGGACTGTGTCGTCGGAGCGGAGCTTCTCCAGGAAGGTAAACACCTTGCCACTCACGCTCTTGTCGAGTGCAGGCCGCTGCGCTGGACCGAGAGTCACATGAGGCACGTTGGCAGACTACGTCGCCTTCGCCTGGAAATCGTCCGTTACGCGCCGCCGTTTGTGATGTTGAGCAGGGGATTCACCGGAGCAGAGCCCGAACAGCCCGCTCGGTTTCCTGCGCGAGCCGCTGGAACGAGGGAAGCTGCGCGACCGGACCGTCCAGGTCCAGGCGTTCGAGCAGGGCTCGCCGATGGTCGTTGAACCGATTCTTCGTCTGCTTTAGGCGTCGCCCAGTCGTCTCGCTTGCTCGGGAGCACGCTCGCATCAGGATGTCCTTCGAGCCCTTGGTGTCCTCGATCTGCCGGAAGAGAGGTACATCGAGGCTGACGCGACCTCGGCTGTTACCGACGACATCGCGGATCGCTTGTTCGTCAGTGAGGAGCCAGGCCTCGGTCATCTGCACCGGGACGACAGGAACGCCTCGAAGGCCATGCTGGGCGAATGCCGCATGGATCTCTTCAACACGAGGTGTTGGGTCCGAGGAGTCCGCGTCACGGTGGAGGAAGACCAGGTCGTACGACACATCGGACTTCATGAGGTCAGAGATCTTCTTCTCCGACGGGCCATGGGATGGCTGATGCAGGCCTTGTACTTCGTCGGCGCCGGCGCGCCGGACCAGTTCGCTGATGATCCCGACGAGCGGGATGTCGCTCGTGCCCTCCGCGAGAAGGACGAACGAGATCATGCGAAGCCCCATCAGACACCTGCCTCGTCGTTCGAGAGTAGGTCGACGACGAGCTGGTCGCCCTCTTGCGTGACGAGATAGGCCTGGACGTCGGCCCTGGTCAGAGCGACACGTGCGGGTGTGCTGCGCCAGGTGCCGCGCATCGAGTGGAGACGGACGGTTACGGCTGCACGGTTCGACCGGGTGATCGAGGTGTTGAACGCCAGCACCAGGTCCTCCGCGTTCTGCATGCTCACGAAGCGCGGGGAGTGAGTGTTGACAATGACCTGGCGCAAGGGGTTGGAGCGGTCCAGTGGCTCGTCGGGATCGACCGCGAGGCTGCGGACGAGGTCGACCATTGCGCGCATCCGTGCCGGGTGGATCCCGTTCTCGGGCTCCTCCATACAGATGACGCCGTTGAAGTCCGGGTCCTCGACCATGATGCAGAGCGCCAGAAACCGCAGCGTCCCGTCAGACAGGTTGCGGGCGGGAACCATCCGACCAGGCCCGATGCCGGCGTAGAGGGTGAGGAGTTCGCGTTTAGCATCGGAGTCGACGTCGATCTCGCGGACATCGGTCAGTCCGAGTGCGGCAGCCTTGACGCGCTCGTAGGCGGCACCGCCGTCGACCGCCGCCATGCGGCTCAACGCCGATGCCATGTGCGCGCCGTTCTCCGAGATCGTCGTCGGTGCCGTGACCTCGTCCGGCTGTCGCATCGCCGAGGGTTCGAGGGCCAGGAGGCTCCAGTGCCGCATTTCGTTGCGGGCGGCGAGGATCGTCGGCGCATCGATGGTCGTCGTCGTGCTCACAGCAGTGCGGGGTGCAAGGCGCGCAGGGGACTTCTGGGGCCGCCCGTCATGCCCCTCCGTGTGGACGAGCACGGCGACCTCACCGTCGTCCTCGTTGAGCGTGGAGATCAGTGTGGTGTGTCCCCCTTCGGCGGTGATTACGGCGTTGCGGAACGAATCCCGGCCACGGAGCCAGGCGATCCGATCGACAGCGCCGGTGGAGTCGATGCTGCTCAGGCTCTCGTGTAGGAGCCGGATCCCACCAGTGCGGCCGTGGGACTCGACTGCGGTTGGTACGTCCTCCAGCTCGAGCTCGTAGCGCAGGTATGTCGCCGTCGTTGTGCCCATGCGCCCGAAGTCGTCGGTGACTTCGCGCGGCACGATCATCTCGGCGGCAAGCCGCATAGTCCGGGGTTCGCCGGGCCGGGCGCCGTCCCAGAAGAGCAGCGAAAGGTCAGGCGGGCCACCATCAATGGCGCGCACTCGTGAGGCAGCCTCAATGAACGTCGTGTCCGCGAGCAGGGACAGGAAGCGGATCGCGTCAAAGATGTTCGACTTGCCGACCGCATTGGGCCCGGCGATGCAGGTGTAGGGACCGAAGTCCGCTTCGAATCCGAGCAGGTTCTTGAACCCGTCGATCTCCAGTCGGGTCAGCACCATTCGACCCTACCTGTGAACGGGTGTGGATCCCGCGATCTGGCAAGAGTCGGTGGACTCTCGGTGGCCGAAACGTGGGCTCGATCGCGGGTGAGGTGGGTTGTCGGGTCTTCGGAAGCCTCTATAAGGGAGAGGAGTTGTTTGTGCCCGCGACTCCCGAAGAGATCAAGGATCTGCGGGTGCCTCGTCCCGGTCTGTCCGCACGACGGCCATGAGACACGAGCACGTCAAGTCGCGTGCCCACTAGGTACCACCCCGATTGCCCTTCTCGGCGGCGGGTTGCCCCCGCGCGGAGACCGGCAGATGATCCGTGTTCGAGCCGCAAGCACGACCCTCCGGTCGTGGGCCAGTGTCCGCGGCCGCCTTCTGCATCTCGAGTCGGGCCTCACACACGATGGGGCGCCGAGGGCCGCACTGGATCCGCGACCTGGTCTTCGGAGAATCCCAGCCTTCGGTTCAAGCGAGGTGAATAGACTCGCCTACCGGGATCGCCCGGGTCCTGGACCAGGTGCGATCCGACCAGGCTTTGGCGCCGATCCGCTGTACCGCAGCCGTCGATCGCCTGGCGCAAGGGTTTCGAGGCCCGGTGATCAGGCTCGACAACGGGGCATTGAGCGCGGCTAGCCGCCAAACATCGCCGGTGCCGACGGCGACCCCATCGGCACTTTCGAGACGTCCCAGCGTGGTGGCTTCGGTGAGGCCAGCGGCCCATGGGCATTGTTCCGACGCCTCGTGGACATCGATTCTGAGCCGCTGGACCTCAGATTTTATATTGGGGATGATTCCCATATGGGTAAGAACCCCGCGCAGCTGAATCAGAAGCAGGTCGACGTCCTACGTTGGATCGACGACGGATGCCCCGACGGTGTCTACGTCGACGGCTATGAGCACCGGATTGTTGCCCGGGCGCTGCAGAACCGAGGTTTGGTGACGATCAGTGGCAGGGGACCGACCTGGAGTGCCCGTGTCACCAAAGCTGGCCGCCAGTGGCAGGCCGCGCCGCCTGCAGTGGTCCTGCCCGATGAGTCCGAGGCCGACCGGCTGATCGGCAGGGTCTTGGATGCGGGCGGTCGGCTGACGTTGCCCGAAGACCGAGAGGTCGAGTCAGCCCATGAGCGGCTTGTCCGCATGAGCCTCAAGTCGCCGGCGCGGCCCAGAGGCAAGCGGTTGGAGATGGTCTCGACCGGACACTGGGGCCAGGGGCCCAAAACGATCGAGTTTGTCGAGCACTTCGACGACCTGGTGGAGCCGCGGCCAGTGCCTATCCCCGAGGGGATCGGGAAGTACCACCCGGCGGTGAGGGCCTATGTGAGCAATAAGGAATGGCAATACGTCACCACGGAATACATCGGGCGGGCCGCTCGCATCTTGCAGGCCCTCGCCAACGAAGCTAGCAAGCGCGGGCTCGTCGCCACAGACCCAGGCTCTGCAGCGAAGGGCCTCCCAGATCATCAAGCCCGAGAAGCGAGAGCAGGACACCTCGCTCTGCGAACGCCCGCAGGTGTCTACAGCATTCAGGTCAAGGAGATCGCCGGCAAGGGAGGGCAGAAGACCGCCCGGCGCGGGTGGAACGAACGCAAGGTAGACCCTGCGTGGATCGAGAACCGGGGATGGGAGTTCATCAGCACTGGGAAGCTCGAACTTATTGTCCGCGGCCCTGGAAGCGCCTACGGAGGCGACCACTACCGCGACGCCAAGACGATCACGGTCGAGGATCGACTCCCTGAGCTGCTGCGCTCGTTCGAGGTCCACAAACTTCGCGCGGACTGGCAGGAGCAAGAGCGCAATCGCGAGAAGGCTGACAGGCGCCAGCGCTGGGAGCGCGCGATGGCCTTGGCCAAGGAAGAGTACTTTGCTCACGCGCGCTGGGAGCACTTCAAAGAGCGTTCACGAGAGTGGCAGGCGATCAATCAGCATCGAGGCTTCCTCAAATCGGCCAGAGCAGGCCTGGGACAGTACGAGGGCGAGGATCGAGACCTGATCGAACAACAATTGGATGAAGCCGAGCAGACGATCGACACTCTCGACTCCATCCGGCACCCTGCGCGCATCGTCCCGAATGTTCCGGAACCCAAGGCCGAGGACCTAAAGCCGTTCCTCCATGGATGGAGCGTCCACGGCCCGGACGGATCTCCCTGGGGGTGACGGCCGGAAATGGATGAATCTCGCTTGCGATGGGCTCGATCGTCGACCCGACGGCCTCCCCAGGCCTGGGGAGGCCTTTCTCACCCAGCGGTTCACCCGGGCCGCTGTTCCGCGCACTGGTGTGGCCGCGTAGCGTCCAGCCCATGACTGATGCCGGTGATGTCGATGCCGTCGAGAAGCTTGTGCGTGACCGGCTTGGGTCGACCTCATCTTGGGTTGAGCCGGATGGCTACCCCGACTCGCTGGCCCTGTGTGCCATCGACTCGATCTACTCGCTGCAGTCGCACTACACCGCAACGGTCCGCGTCTTGGACCGCTATCGCGCGTACCGGCGCGAACAGGACGCTGACCCGAACAAGGATGGAGCGCCCGAGCTGCTGGCCGCGATTCAGGAAGCCGACGGCCCGGCCGCGGCCGCGGACAGCCTCTTCGGTAATCGCGCGAAGGCGCCCGGTACGAAGCGACTTAAGTCGGAAGCTCTCGCCGACGCGGTGGCGAGGCTAGCTGGCATCGGCGTAGAGACCACGGCCCATCTCCGCTCCGCTGAAGCGTCGGAGGCGCGGCGCGCCTGGAGTGTCAAGGGACTCGGGCCCGTCTCGTGGGACTACCTCCTGATGCTCGCCGGCGCTCAAGGCGTCAAAGCGGACACCAAGGTCCGGCAGTTCGTCACGACTGCGGTTGGGGAGAGCTGCATTGTCTCGAAGGGCCGCGCGGAGCGTGCGGTGAAGGCTGCATCGGAACGTCTCGGATCGACGCAGCGCGCTCTCGACCACGCGATCTGGCAGTACCAGCGGACGGTCCAGAAGCTATGAGCATGCCGCGCCCCCATCCGGCAGATCAGCCGATGCAGGGCAAGACGACGTGATCTTCCACGAGGCTCCTTGCGGAGGGACTGACCTATGAGCGTTCTCTATCGAGCGGTGTGGTCGGACGCAGCAACGTCGAACCATGCGCTGGCTCTTGACCGCTTGCGAGCTTGCGTCGCTGCGTGGATCCAGGAGACGTCCGATCCCGTACCAATGGTTGACGGACACAGTAGGTTCGAGGTCTCTCAGGGGCGGCATCGGAAGGTATTCGCACGCTCGATCAACTCCGAGGCCTTCGAGGTCAGCGCAACTGATCAGGCGCTCGGAGACCCGACCGAGTGGGTGACCGTCATTCGCGTCGTTGCGGACGGTGAGCGAGTGCACACGTTCGTCGAGCTGAGCATGTCCTCCGACGACCTTGCCCGTCGGGTGGCCGTCGGCCGGCCGAGGATCGTGCATGAGTTGCTTGAGGCGGCCGGGAAGCCGGTGCTGGGCACGAGCGGCCTGCTGACCGGGCCGCTTGCGTTGCCGGCCAACGGAGTCACGATTCTTACCGACATGCTCGCCAACCCCGCTCGCAGCCTCCCGGTCATCGTCTGCGCCGAGCCGAACGGTGAGCACGACGGCGCATGGCTTCGTACTGCAGGCAAGATCGCCGCTCGCGCAGAAGGTATTGCAGTAGTCATCACCTTGGATGCGAAAGCGGTCGTGGCATTCAGGCGCGAGCTCGGACAGCTGGCGATCTGGGACGGTGGCATGCGCGTTTACGTACCCAGCGTCGTTGCCAGGGACTCAGAGGGCTGGCGGCACCGCTACTACGTGCGCTCACGGTTCGAGGAATCTGTTTCGTCGGTGATCGATCGGATCGTCTATTCAGTCGCCCAGCTCTCCACCCGCCGTCGGGTTCCCGCTGTCTTCCGGGTGTTCGGCGAGCAGAGCGGCCTGCCGGTAGATGCGCTGGACGGGATGATCCCGGCAGGTGAGCTGACCGAGGCGCGCGATCAGTGGGAGTTCGACCTTGAGGTCGCGCGCGATGAGCAGAGCTCGTTGGAGCGCGAGCTCGCCGGCGCGAACGGCCACTTGGCCCGCCTCAAGGACGCGCTGATCGCTCAAGGTTTGGCCGACTTGCTGTGGGGCACCCTGCACGAGGATCCGGACTCGATACCGGACGAAGTGCAGGTCACCTCGGAGGCGGTGCTGGCCGCACAGATGTATCTGTCGGACTGGCTCTCGCTGCCCGACTCCGCCGTTCGTGAGCTCGAGGACATCGACACCGCTCCCGAGGCGTACAACTGGGGCAACAAGACCTGGCGCGGGCTGCGAGCCCTTGCCGCCTATGCCGAGGACCGTGCCAACGGCTGGGACAAAGGTGGCTTCTGGGAATGGTGCGCTTCGGGCCCCTTGCTCGGATGGCCAGCCACCAGCAAGAAGTTGTCGATGGTCGAGAGCGAGACGGTCCGCAACAACGACAAGCTCAGCTGGACGCGCGTCTTCGAGATCGACCGAGCGGTTCAATCGTCAGGTGAGATCACGATGCTCGCACACCTGAAGATATCCGAAGGCGGCGGGAACCTCGCCCCTCGCGTGTACTTCTACGACGACACCGGCGGCTCCACCAAGCAGATGCACGTCGGTCTCGTCGGGCCGCACTACCTCGTACCGAACAAGTCAACGAACTAGGAGGTAGTGATGGCCGAGATCCGCGGGAAGTTCGTCTACGACGATGCATTGCGGCCGGGGGAGGCGGCGGGTGGAGGACTGAGCCAGCTGCTCTTCGACGGCAGCGGGAAGCTCGCGGACCACGCTGTCTTCATCCCCGAGGCCAGCGACTATGCGTACGACGAGTACGTCGTGGGATCAAACGACGACGGCTTGTCCCCGGAGGAGGTCGGCGAGGCGATCGGCGTCGTCATCGGGATTGCGGTCGTCGTGGTCGCCGGCGCAGTGCGAGCCGCGCCACACGTCAAACGCTGGTGGCACTCCAGCGTCGCACTGCGGCTCCAGAGGTTCAGCCGAACCAAGCAGATGCGAGTGGGGGAACCGCTCGCGCTGACGGCCGCGCCAGCTGACTTCCACCGCGCCGTCGAAGACGCGATTGACCTGTCCGGCGAGAGAATGAGCCGGGCCGAAGCGGACAAGCGCCTTGCCGCGACACTCGCCGCCGCAGCCTTCATCGCCGATCAGGTCAAAACTTTGGCAGATGCCCGCGACGATGCGGATCTCGCTGAGCTGCATCGCGCGATGGAGAAACTGATGACTCAAGAGGTTACTGATCGCCTGAACCAGGCGCTCGAGACGGGGGCCTTGGTGCTCGATGAAAGGACCTCGAACGGGTTCATGGGGGTGTTCGGCGGGGGACGGACGGCCGACGGCCGCTACGTACCTATCCGGAACGAGCGAATCAGGAGCGTGCTCCGACTCGCTTGAGGAGAAGGATCCCTCCCTAGACCCGCAAGGTGGAACCTCCCAGGCACTCGCGCTCGGAGACGCCTGCGTCACATCACCCGACCTCCACGCCTACCCGCGCGATCCAGTGGTGGCCCGGTTCTGGCGCGTCGACGGGGTTCAGGATGACGGCTGCGTGGCGAGCCACTGCCGCCAGTAGGCGGCGGCGTCCTGACCGGACTGCATCGCGATGACATCCGGGGACCGCCAGGCAAGGAAGTCACGCGCTTCGGCTTGCTGGACATAGGCCTCGATGCCGAGCCGGAGCGCGCCGCTACTGAGAAAGGTCGCGTACTCACGTACAGACTTGACGATCTCGAAGCTGGTCGGGTTGCCATGCACGAGTCCATTGCGCACCCGCCGTCGTCGGGCCTCGAGTACTGCGCCGTCTGCGCTGTACTGCTTGATGAGCTCGCCGTAGATGGCAGCGTCGCTCACGCTTCGCAGCATCCGAGCGATCCACGGACGTTCGGACTCGATCTGGCAGACGGAAAGCAGGTCCTCAGCGTGGTCGGCGATGAACAGAGGCCGGGGCTTGGAGAGGCCAACGGAGTACCAGGCACCGAGCAGGCTCCCTTGCCTGTCGTCGCCGCCGAAGGTGCACAGATGGACGGCGAGCTCGAGATCGGATAGCCATCGGGCGTGGGGCCAGAGCTGACCCAGCAGTTCGAATGCCTCGTCCGGTCCGATCCCTGCGTGGGCGGCGACGTGCTGAACTACCCGGTCGGCGAGCGGCACCACGCTCCTGATGTCGGCGTCGGACGGGGTATGCATCGCCATGTCGCGACTGAAGGGATGATCGGCAGCGGCCTGAACCTCGATCGCGGCGGCGAGGAACCGGGGGAGCGCTTCGCGGCTGAGCGCGTCCGCGATTCGGGGACCATGGTGATGCACCGCTTCAAACATTATGCTTGCCCCGTAGGTGTCATCGGTGAATCCCGTCGCATCCGGGTTCACCGTGAAGCTCGACGAGACGCGGCGGCCAGAGCGCAGGACGGCATGCTGGGTGAGGCGCGGGCGGATCCCGCCATGGTTGTGGATTGCGACGCTCAGGATCGTGTCAACGATGTTGGCAGCCTTTACAGCGGCGTCGAGCGTAGTGGTCTGCCCGAGGTCCACGCGCACTAAGAGGTCCACATCCCACCTCTTGCCGTTCTCTTCGCGTACCTGGAAGGCGAAGCCGTGCTGCACGAGCTGCCACAGCTCGGCCTTGTGCTCGAAGTCCTGGCCGGCAGGCCCGGCGTTCGGGACGGTCCAGTGCGCGTCCATGAACGTGACCCGGCCAGCGTCGAGGCGCGGAGCCGGGCGGCCTCCCCGGTAGCCGAGCCACACGACGACGGGCTCGACCGGCACGGGGGCGCACACCATGGCGCGCGCCTGCGCGAGTCGGTCTTCGGCCGGGAGCTCGACGTGGGTGAGTGGGTCATCCTCGGACACCGAACCGAGAGCAATCAGAGAGGCCAGGGTACTGAACAGGCCGTCCGCGTCCTGGCCGCGGCGTTGCAGCTGGTCAAAAAGCAGATCGGCGACCGGCCTGTGCTGCCCGCCCGCCAGAGTCCGATTGTGGGCTACGGCGACCAGGTCGTCCCAGCTCGCTACCGTCGCCTCCTCCGAATCAAGCACGGTCAGGAGTTCGCTGGCAGCCTCGGCGATGTCGGCCCACGCCGCGTCGGTACGTGTACCTGGTGGTTGGGCAAGGACGCTCTTTGGGCCGGTGGTCAGTCGCGTGAAGGCAGCGTCGAACCGGGCCAGTGGCACGGCGACGGCTGCACGGACCGATGAACCCAGAGCGTTGGTGGACTGGTCGAGATCGAGTCGGAACGAGTTCCGGTTCGGTGCCGGCTTCCATGCGTCCACGCCGCTTGCCAGGTCGACCCACGTGGCGATCTCGTCCACGACGACCGTCAGCGGTAGCACGCTGGTGGCCCCGTAGCGACGATCGAATGAGGACGCCAGCGACTTGAGCCAGACGGGAGTGTCGACCGTCGAGTAATCGCCATTGTTGGCACCGGGTGTCATCGGCGCTATCTCCGATCGTTGAGTTGTTGTTAATCGTGCGGCGGTGGCTTCCATCAGTCTGTGACACGCTCTTGCTGACCTCGATACCGTCGTGATGGAGCAACTCGGTTCGGACTGGCAGAGCGTCACTTGCGCGGGTGGGAGCGCGGGCCCCGCTGCGGATGAAGGCGCGACAGTTGTCCGTCGCGTCGGTCTGGGCAGTGGCGTTGACGGAGTCAGTCGGCGTCGCCGGACGCGATCCGGTCACGCAGGATCTGGACGTAGTCCGGGCGGAGTACGCGGGAGGCGCTTGGGCGCTTGCCTGTCTTGATGTCGCGTACATACTTGGCCAGATGCGCGGGGTTCTTGCCGGACCAGCCATGCGCGAGGGCCCAGCCCTGCATCGTGTCGGCGTCCATGGGCAGCCCGGCGTCGTGCAGAGCCAGCAGGGCGCTGACAACGTGGTCCTTCTCGTAGCCGGCTGCAATCGTGTTGTTGTGGTTCACCGTGACGGTCAGCCCTTTCAACGCTTCCAGCACGACAGGGTCGATGTCGGAGGACTGGTGCTGCCAGTCCGAGCCGTCTCCAAGGATCTGCGGGTTGGTGACGGTGACCCATGGGCGGATTCGGTCGGGGACCCATGTGATCACGCACAGCGCGGTGATGCCGTAACCGTGCTGGACCAGCTTGCCGATGTCGTCCATATCTGGCCAGGCCATGAGGACGGGCCCGCGGCCGGTCGGTGTCCCGCCGCCGCGGCCGGTGATGTGCTTGACGTTGCGGTTGCGCTGGACGAACCGGTCGAGCTCGGCGCTGTTGGCGAGGTTGGACTTCAATGACGTCCACACCGAGATCGTGTGGCCGTCCCGGAGGTGTTCGATGCACCAGTTCATCGCGGCGTTCACGCCGCTGTCGTCATAGCTGGCTACGGCTGTGGGGTAGTCGACGTTCCGGTCGAACATGGCGCTCCATCGGTGATCTAGATCGTTGAGCCCACGTTAGCCGGGGTCACCGACACTCATCGGAGCGGAGCGGTCTCCCGGAACGCACCGGTGATGGCGCACATTCGTCAGCAGGCCACGGTGTCGTATGCAGGCTGGTCTGGTCCGTGGGGTGGGACGCGAACCGGACGTGGGCTGCGACCCGACTTGTTCAGCTTCTTCGCGCGCTGCTCGCACCTCAGGCGCTGGTAGAGGATGCCCCCGCCCTGCGTGAACCAGCGAAGGTTGCTGAGGGGCGCCGACTGTCGGTACCGATCGCGTCCTGGGACCATGATCGTCGAACAAGCCTTCGCGAAAGCCTTCTTTCAGAAAACTTCAAAACCCGAACCAGCGCCCCGGGATTATTCGACGACGCGCAGGTGTTAGACCAGTCACATCAGCGGTAGCCTGCGTCGCCCGGCTGCCCTTGCGACAACTGAATACTTCTGAGCTGGTCAGCACGCGAGGGTTTAACTCCCTCGTTCCAGTGGTGCTTATCGCGCTCGCCTTCTTCGCCATCGTCCAGAAGTCAACCAACATGACCTCGTCCGCGATCAACAAGAAGGAGGACGACATGGGTGATAACCCTGCGTACAGCCGTAAGCAACGCATGTTCCGCGCCGCACGAGAGATCGTGCACTACGTGCTCTGGGCAACCGGAGCAGTCGGCGTTGAGGTGGCGGGCGCCGTGCTGGCACCACCTACGAAGACCCTCCGGTAACGACGCCGGAGGGTCTTCGCGTTCCTGGCTGGCAGAGCGCAGCAACGTCGAGTCGACTTTCAGAACAGGGCGTGAACCAGTCGCCGACATCCTGTTGTGGAGCCTCAACCCAGTCAGGTAGGAGGTCGACTCGGAAGTGCTCAGGCGGCTGGGCTGCACTGCCGGCCCTTGGAAGAAGCAGTCGCCGACACTTGGGCCGGCTACCAGATTCGACCTCCGGTCTCGCACCCGCGACATGCCTATCAATCAGCGGAGTACCAATCGTCGTCGACTCCTGTGGCGTCATCGCCGAGCACGGTAGGGACCGACCGGGCTTCAACGGCCCGTACCGGCCGCGGACGGACCTGGGTCGGCGTCGGTCTGCTCCTTGAGGAGATAGTCCAAGACGTGTGAGCCGAGATCTGTGGCCTTCCAGTGCATCTTCAGATCTCGAGTCTTGAACTCGGGCTGCGGTGGCCGGGCGGACTTTGAGTTGGCAGCCTTGCGGACGTCCTTCTGGTACTGCTCGAGCACCTTCTTGATGTCTTGCTCAGTTACGGCCAAACCGTGTCGTTGCAGGGTCCCAAGCAGGCTCGGGACTGAACCATGAAAACCGGGCCGGGCGACGTCGAGGTCGTGCTCCGTCCAGCGAGTGCGGATCGGGCCTCCACTTGGCGTGCGCCGATCGGGGTCGACGCGCGTCGGCGGTTCCCAGCGCCCGTCGAAGTAGCCGGAGCCCGGGTAGTAGTTCACGAGGAGGTCCAGTACCGCAATATGTGGTGTCTCGAGGTCGTCGATGGCGCGGAGGATGAGATGTGTTTCGTCGATTCGCGCATCATCGTCGGCCAGGATCCCGTCAGACAATGCCCGTCCAAGCCCTCTGATCTTGTCCTTGTTCCGAGTTCTGGATCCGGCAGAGAACGCTATGCCTCCGAGAAGGCGGCTAGTCTCGTCTCGGCTGATGCGGTCCGCAAACTCTTCAGGTGTCAGACCGCTGTGAACACTTGCTGCAACGAGGACCTCCTCGGTCGATGCACGCGAGTCGGAAGCGAGCTCGTCCCAGACCCGCAGCATGATCGGCTCGAGAAATGGCCCTGCTGCTGCACCCACCATGGCACCGGCGGGCCCCGCGATGGCGGTCCCTACCAGCGCTCCGACCGCAGCTGCCGATGCCTTCGCGGCCGTGTCTTTCGAACCCTCCGACATTCTTAAAGAGTACGGCCAGACGCCGCGTTCCCCCGGTGACGCTGCGAGCCAGTTGCAGGCTCAGTTCGAGCTCGACGGCTGTGAGCAGAGCGTGGTGCTGCAACGCAGCAGCGACAAACTGGTCGATGCGTTCGTCGAGGGCGCGAGCCTCACCGTGGCCGCGCCGCTCCCCGCGGTGAGTTCTTGGCGCTCCCGGTCGAAGCGGCTGGTGAGCTCGTGGCGACGTTCGCCGATCTGTGCGTGTCCTACACGGTGCGCAGAGCCCAGGGCCTACGCGACGTTTTCCTAACCACCTTGTAGAGAGGCCAGGTCGAGGTGGTGCCGCCTCATAGGACGGAAGTGAGACGCTGGCCGAGGCGATCAGCGGAGCGATGCCCATTCGGCAAGGTCGCGCACAACCGTATCGATCCGGCCGGAGTTTGGGCGGAAGGAACACCTGGCGCTAGTTCGGGCTCCCGAGTGCGAGATGAGCGAGCGCGTTCTCGCGGACTCGTGCTACTCGATAGCCAGCGGATATCTCGTAGGCGATGCCAGCACGGTGCCTGACACCGCTCAACTGCCCCGGTTGCCCAGAGAGTGTGCTGGAGAGCTCTGGATCGCCGTCCGCGCGGATACATAGGGGCCGATGCGGCAGGACAGGGCAGCTTCCACGGTTCACACCGTGGAAGCGACGAGGTCCGGACCGATCTGCCAGAGGATGATCCGGATTCGGGCATCGCGATCGACGGTTGGGATCCCCGCCGTGCGGGAGCCGTGTCGATCGAGAAGTGGACGGGTAACCTCGACTGCGAGCAGGCGAGAGTCCTGCCTCGCGAATCACGACCAATCCGTCGAGGTCCCAACGGCTCCCACCAGCGGGAGCGGCACACCGGCCCGATTCCCCCACAGTTCCCCCAAGGCGCCAAGCCCAACGGTGAACCACGAGGTCAGGGCCACATGACACGCTTCAACGTCTGAGCATCACCTGAGTTTCGGCCTGGTCCTCTGCCCAGGCCGGATGCCGGCCGACCTGCGCTCCGCGACGTTGCGTCCATTCGCCCTGCCCCATCCTGATCGTCCATCGCTCCGAACCCTCTAGGTCCTGCTCAGGCGGCAGCCCGCCGCCAGCACCAAGGAGGATCGGTCATGCGTATGTCAGGAATCGCTCTCTTCGCTGCCACAGCGGCCCTGGTGGGCCTGCCAGGGGTAGCCGCGCCAGCCGGTGCGGTGGAGAGCAACGAGCTCACGCCAAGCGCATGACACGGGCAGCTGAGAGCCCCGCGGCGCCTTCGGTCGAGCGCTCTTCGGGCGGCGCGGCCTGGGCCGCCCTCGCGGGCGTGCTCGCCGGAGGTGCCGGGCTGGCCGTCGCGGAGCTCGTGGCCGCGGTCGTCGCACCCGGTGCCAGCACGCTGTTCGCGGGCGGCGCCGCCGTGGTCGACGCCGTGCCCCCAGGGCTCAAGGACGTTGCCGTGGAGTGGTTCGGCACCAACGACAAGGCCGTGCTGCTCGCCTCGATGGGTCTGGTGCTGGCCCTGGGGGCGGCTCTCGCGGGCTGGCTGGAGCTGCGCCGCCCGCCGGCGGGCTCGGTGCTGATGGGAGCCGTCGGCGTCGTCGGGGTCGTGGTCGCGTTGCTGCGCCCGAGCGCGACTCCGTTGTGGGCACTGCCCAGCGCCATCGGGCTGGGCGTCGCGGTGCTCCTGCTGCGTGCCGCCGTGGCACGGCTGCGGCCTGTGCCGGGGCGGAGCGAGGCCTCCGCGGACGGGACAGCGGCCGAGACTCCGGGCGGCGCCGTGAACCGGCGTGGCTTCCTGGCCGTATCGGGCATCACCGTGGGTGTCGCGGTGCTCGCGCTGGCCGGCTCGCGGGTGCTGTCGATGGGCTCGACCGCGATCAGCGCCGTGCGGGAGAAGCTCCGCCTGCCCGCTGCGCGCACGCCCGCGCCGGCGGTGCCCGCCGGGGCTGACCTGAAGCTCGACGACCTGGCGCCGTACGTCACCCCGAACGCGGACTTCTACCGGATCGACACCGCGCTGATCGTGCCGCAGGTGAACCCGCAGGACTGGTCGCTGGAGGTCCGTGGTCTGGTGGACGAACCGTTCACGCTCACCTGGGACGAGCTCATGGAGCTGCCGATGGAGGAGCACTACGTCACTCTCTCGTGCGTGAGCAACGCCGTGGGCGGCGACCTGGTCGGCAACGCGCTGTGGCTCGGCTACCCGGTCCGCGCGCTGCTGGAGCGCGCCAAGCCGCAGGTCGGCGCCGACATGGTGCTCTCCCGCAGCGACGACGGGTTCAGCGCCGGCACGCCGCTGGACGTGCTCCAGGACCCGGACCGCGAGTGCCTGCTCGCGATCGGCATGAACGGCGAGCCGCTGCCCTTGGAGCACGGTTTCCCCGCACGGCTGGTGGTGCCGGGCCTGTACGGGTACGTCTCGGCCACCAAGTGGGTCACCTCGCTGGAAGTGACCACGTTCGACGCCGACGAGGGTTACTGGACGCCGCGCGGCTGGGACGCACTGGGGCCCATCAAGATCGGGTCGCGCATCGACGTGCCGCGCTTGTCCGCACCCCCGTCCGCCGGCGCCGTCACCGTCGCGGGCGTCGCCTGGGCGCAGCACACCGGCATCAGCAAGGTCGAGGTCCAGGCCGACGGCGGGGACTGGGTCACCGCCGAGCTCGCCGAGACGGTGGGGCGGGACACCTGGCGCCAGTGGCACACGTCGATCGATCTGGAGGCCGGCTATCACAGCCTCGCGGTGCGCGCGACGGACTCGGACGGACAGGTCCAGACCGAGACCAAGGCTCCGCCGGCTCCCAACGGCGCGTCGGGCTGGCAGACCGTCTCGATCACCGTGCAGTGACCTGACCTGGTCGGGTCGTGGCCCGCGATCGGTACGCGTGCCCCACAGGCAGTCCTTGACCGTGCTCCAGGGGCAGGCGCAAGTCGCTGCGGCCTGCCCGGTTCGGTCACACGTCGCCGGGCTTGGGTCTCCGGTCGGCACGGACGATCGCGACGGCCGGGAGCGGACCGAGCAGGAGCGAGCTGAGGCGTTCGAAGGTCGCGCGCGCGTCGAGCTCGTCGAGGTCCCAGCTGTCGATGTGCTCGATCCCGCAGGCGGTCAGCAGGGCCGGGAAGTCGGCCTGCGGTACGGGCTGCCCTCCGGTCTGCGCCTGGGTGTCGTTCGCGAGGACGACGGTCAGCACCGGGAGCCCGTCGGTCACGATCTCCAGCACCGACTGCAACCCGCTGTGCAGCAGGCCGTAGTCGCCGATCACGCCGACGGCGCGCTGACCGGTGCGGGCCGCCCCGCCGGCGACGGAGATCGCGGACCCGAGGCACAGGGCGGCGTCCGCGGCCTCGTAGGGCGGGTAGCAGAGGCGTACCGCGGACCCGACGTCCGCGGCGACGAAGGTGCCCGACCGGTGGAGCCCGGCCACCGCCTCGAAGAGCGTCGCGTACACCCCGGGATCGGCGGGGGCGCCGTCCTTCGACCGGGCCGTCTCCCACGTGTCGGGTTCCGGAGCGGTCAGGGCACGGACGACCGCCGGCGACGACAGGGAGCCCTCCGGCGGGAGGTGTCCCGTGGTGCGGCCCAGGATCTCGACCCCGCCGCGGGTGCGCTCGAGAAGATGGCGCTCGACCTGGGGATCCGAGTCCTCGACGACCAGGACGCGGCCGTGGCCGGACGCGAAGTCGACGACCGCCTCCGGAACCGGCCAGCACACCCGCAGCGTGACGGCGCAGCAGACGTCGTCCGGCAGGCACTCCGCAGCAGCGCCCACGGCGACCACGGCCGTGGTGCCGTCACAGGCACAGCGTGTCTCGGTGGCCCGCGACGCCGAGGCCTGCTCGAACGTCGGCATCGTGACCAGCCGCTGCCACTGCACCCGGCCCAGCTTCGTGAGCCGGTGCGCGACCGCCGCACGGTCGTGGCGCTCTCCGACCAGCGCCGGCGGGATCACGGCGCCGGCGCGTGCGGCCGGGGCCCCGCCGGAGCAGGGCGCGTGCAGCCGGGGAGTCACGCGGACCAGCACCGGGGTCTTCGCCTGCTCGGAGAGCGTGACCGCCATCTCGACGGTGGCCGCGACGTCCCCGTTCCCGACGGGCTCCAGGATGGGCACGCGCGCGGCGGCGGCGAGCTCGCGACTGTCCAGCACGCAGGTGGAGTTCGCCGCGTCCGGGTCGTCGCCGACCACGATCACCAGCGCGGCACCGATCGTGTGGACCCCGGCGTTGGTGATCGTGTCGAGGGCGAGGCCCAGCCCGTTGTGCTTCATCACCACGCAGCTCCGGGTCCCCGCGATCGAGGCGCCGACCGCGTTCTCCACGGCCGTCTTCTCGTTGAACGCCCAGACGAAGCCGGGAAGGTCGCGGTGGAGGTGCTCGATCAGGTGGGTGACCGGTTTGCCGGTGACGCCGCTGATCACGGGGAACCACCCCGCGACCGCGTCGGCGAGGTCCTGACAGGACTCTCGCGCGCCTGCGCTCGTTGCTGCGGCCGCCGTCGGGGCGACGTTCGGGTGTGCACCGGACATGGCGATACCTCTCTGCAGGGTGGGATCGGTACGTCTCCGGTGCGCTGCCGGAACGAGCTGCGCGTCGTGCTCGGCCGCGGGTAGACCGCGCGGCGATGCTACGCGACCGGCGCGGACGCGGTCGTCTGAAGCGAGAGTCGGCGACGAATCCTGGTGGTCCGCCCGGGGTATCACACCCTGCCGCTAGGCTCTGGCCCGGTCAACGAAACGACGAGCGAGAGGCAGCTCCGTGGGTACCTGGGGTCCGGGCAACTTCGACGACGACGCCGCGGCGGACCACCTGTCGCGCCTCACCGACCAGCTCGTGACCGAGGTCGCCGAGGCGATGTCCGGTGACCCGGTCGGGATCGAGCCCGACGAGTACTGGGGCGTTGCCGTCCCCGCGAACCTGGAGCTGCTGGCAGTGCTCGCCCGCACCGACTACGTCGGCGTCCTGCTGCCGGAGGTCGCGACCATCGAGGCGTGGAAGAACGACTACCTGGCGGTCTGGGACAGCACGGTGGACGGGCTCGGCCCCTCGCCGGAGTTCCGGGCGGCCCGGCGTGCCGTGCTGGTCCGCACGTTCGACGACCTCACCGAGCTCCGCCGGCTGGCCGACGCCGGCTGAGCGCCGGAACGGGCTCGGTGCCGATGTCCCGCGCAGTAGCCTCGGGCCCCATGACCCTGGGTGTGCTCTACGTCGTGGTGACCGGTGCCGGCGCGACCCGGCAGGTCCCGTCCCTGCTCCTGCCGCCGGCCACGGAGCGCGGCTGGGACGTGAGCGTGCTGGCCACCGAGCAGGCGGCGAGCGCCTTCCCTGAGGCGATGGCGCGGATCGAGGAGGTCACGGGGCGTCCGGTGCGGACGGGCTTCCACACCACGGTCGGGTACTCGCTGCCCGACCCGGACGCAGTGGTCGTGGCCCCGGCGACGTACAACACGCTCACGAAGTGGGCGCTGGGCATCGCTGACACCTACGTGCTGACCCGCCTGGCCGAGCAGGTCGGACGCGGTGTCCCGATCGTCGCTTCGCCTTACGTCCACACCAGGTTCGCCGCGCACCCGACCTACGCGGGCAGCCTGGCGACGCTCGAGGAGTGGGGCGTGCGCCTCGTGACCGGCCCGAGCGAGCCGCACGAACCGGGTGCCGCCGAGCCGGACGACTTCCCGTGGGCGGAGGTCCTGGACACGGTGACCTCGGCCCGCGCGGGAGCGGTCACGCCTCGACCGTGACCTCCACGGCGACGTCGTCGACGTCGAACCGCACGGCCGGCCAGTAGCCGTCCAGGAAGTGCGCGCCGCACGAGTCGTCGAGGTGCAGCACGACGTCGCCGTCGGCGAGCACCTCCACCGTCTGCAGCAGGAGGTCGTGCGCCGCCTCGGCGAGCTCGTCCGCCGTCGGCTCCTCGGTGCTGAACTCGTTGACGACGGCGTCGGTAGCGCGCCGCTGCCAGCCCGCGCGGTCCGCGAAGAACGCCGCGACGCGCGGCAGCAGGGCGGACGCCGTGGCGGCGTCGGTCGCCCGGAGCATGAGCTCGGGATCGCCGTCAGCGGCGCCGGCGTCGACCGAGTACCAGTCGTGGACCAGGGTCTCGCCGCTGGTCAGCGTGGTCGTGGCACGGGTGAGCTCGCCCCAGGGGGACGGGACGGTAGGGGCGTCGTCGGGCATGCGCTGATGCTAGCGAGCGGACGCGTGCCGACCACGTCCGGCCCTGCTGTTACGGTGAGCGCAGTGCACGGGAGTCCGGTATGCCGGGCTGAGAGGGAGTACTCGAACTCCGACCGTAGAACCTGATCCGGATCATGCCGGCGCAGGAAGCGACTCAGGACGTGGGGCCGTAGGGCGCCCGTCCTCCTGTGCCGACGGACATCCGACGGACAGGGAGTACACCCGATGGCAGACCTTGCCACCAGTACCGATGCCACCAGCACCGACGAGACGGCCGGGCTGCGCGGCGACCCGATGCGCTTCGGCGTCGGCGCCCGGATCACCGCGGCGGTCATGTCGGACGACTACGTCGACGTGATCCTGGGCGCGCTGCGCCAGGCCGACAGCACCGGGCTGGTCGTGGAGACGGGCGACGTGAGCACCTACGTGGGCGGCTCCGAGGCCGACCTGCTGCGGTACGTGACCGACCTGACCGCCGGGATCGCGGCGTCCGGAAAGCACGCCGCGATCACCGTGCACCTGTCCCGGGGCTGCCCGGGCGAGGTGGTCTGCGAGCTGCCGGGCGGCGCGGGGCCGCGCGTCACCGAGGTGCCGGAGGGCCGCGACACCGGCCGGTTCGTCACGGCCGAGTGGGCCCTGTACCCCCTGGCCGACGACGTCCGCGCCGACGTGACGCCCGACCACATGCGCGACATCTACGCCGCGATCGAGCTGGCCAAGGAGAACGGGACGTTCCAGGGCTCCCAGCACTTCGTCACGCGCCTGGAGGGTGACGCCGGACGCGTGCTCGCCAGCGCGTTCGCCGGGTGGGTCCTCGCGGGCCGCACGGTCCAGCACGTGACCAGCCACCTCACCCTCTCGGTGAACAGCCCGAGCCACGCGGGTGGCACCCATGAGTGAGACGACGGAGCGCCGTCGCGCGCGGCTGCCGCTGCGCGACATCGTGCTCATGGTGATGCTCGGCGTCGTGTTCGGGTTCCTGTACTGGGCGCTCGTGCAGGCGTGGAACGGGCTCGCCGTGGCCATGGGACCGGCCGGCGACCTGGCCCAGCACGTGCTGCTCGGCGGCTGGCTGCTGGTGGCGCCGATCGCCGTCGCGATCATCCGCAAGCCCTTCGTCGGCATCATCGCCGAGGTGATCGCGTCCGTGGTCGAGGTGGTGTTCCTGGGCTCCCCGGTCGGGCCGCTCCTGCTGGTGGCCGCCGCGATCCAGGGCGCGGGCAGCGAGCTGCCGTTCGCCCTCACGCGCTACCGGAGGTTCGGGTGGGGCGTCTACGCGCTCTCGGGCGTGCTCGGCGCGGGCCTGGTCTTCGTCTGGTCCGCGTTCCGGTTCGACTGGTACGGCCAGGACATCCTGGCCCTGCGCCTGGGCCTCCAGCTCGTCTCCGGCCTGGTGCTGGGCGGGCTGCTCGCCAAGGTGATCGTCGACCGCCTGCACGGCACGGGCGTGCTCGACGAGTTCGCGATCGGCCGCGCGGCCGCCGCCGGCCGCGGACCCGTGGTGCGGCGTGAGCGCTGACGCCGTCGTCGAGACCAGCGGCCTGGAGGCCGTGTACGGCACCGGCTACGGCGTGGGGCCCGTCGACCTGCGGATCGCCGCCGGGCAGAGCGTGCTCGTGCTCGGCCCGTCGGGGTCGGGCAAGTCCACGCTGCTGCGCCTGCTGCACGGCGCGGTCCCGTACGCCGTGCACGCGCAGGTGGACGGCGTCGTGCACGTGGCGGGCCGGGCGCTCTCCGGCACGGGGATCGCCGGGCTCGCCGACGTCGTCGGCGTCGTCGCGCAGGACCCCGAGTCCGGGGTCTGCCTGCCCGACGTGCTCGACGAGGTTGCCTTCCCGCTGGAGAACCTCGCCGTCGAACCCGCCGCGATCGGCCCGCTCGTGCGCACAGCGCTCGAGCGGGCCGGGGCGGCGGGCCTGGCCGGGCGGGCGACGGCGGAGCTGTCGGGCGGCGAGCTGCAGCGCGTGGCGCTCGCGGCGGCCGTCGCGCCGTCGCCCCGCCTGCTCCTGCTCGACGAGCCGACCTCCATGCTCGACGCCGACGGGATCGACGCCGTGCGCCGCGCGCTCGACGTGGTGCGGCGCGAGACCGGCGCCGCCTGCGTGCTCGTGGAGCACCGGCTCGACGAGCTGGCGGGCGACGCCGGGGCGGCCGGCCTGCCAGAGCGCTGGATCGTGCTCGGCACGGCCGGGCGGGTGCGGCACGACGTCGCGGTCGAGGACCTGACGGTGCCGATGCTCCGCGACCTGGTGGGGGAGGGCTGCTGGCTCCCGCTCGACCTGGAGCTCCGGGCGCTGCTGGGCGACGGTGCGGCGGTATCCGGAGGTGCGCTTCTACCCCGCGATTACGCCCGGAAACAGCCCGATTCCGGGCCTAATCGCTGGGTAGAAGCGCACCTCGACGGCGGGTCGCTCGCGGCCCGGCTGCTGCGGGAGCTCGGTCGGGGCGACGTCGCGCCGGGTGCCCGGTCCGCGCCTGACGTCGCGAACGTGCCCGACGTCGGCCCCCGCCCCACCCCGCCCGGCGCCACCCCGCTCCGCGCCCACGACCTCGCCGTGTCCCGCGGACCCCGCGCCCGGCGCCGCGACGTGCTCCGCGACGTCGACCTGGAGCTGCGCCCCGGCACCACGACGGCCCTGGTCGGCGCCAACGGCAGCGGCAAGTCCACGCTGCTGGCCTGCCTCGCGGGCCTCGACCGCCCGGCCGCCGGCACCGTGGACGGCCCCCGCGCCGGGCTCGTGTTCCAGAACCCGGAGCACCAGTTCACCGCTACCACCGTGCGCCAGGAGGTCGGGCACGGCCTGCCCCCGGACGCCGCGCCCCGCGTCGAGGAGGCCCTGGCCCGCTTCGGCCTGACCCGGCTCGCCGACCACAGCCCCTACCGGCTGTCCGGCGGGCAGAAACGCCGCCTCAGCCTGGCCGCCATGCTCGTCCACGAGCACCCGTTCCTGCTCGCCGACGAACCCGGGTTCGGCCTGGACCGGCACGCGTCCGTCGGCGTGCTCCGCGCCCTGCGCGACGTCGCCGCGGCCGGCCGGGGCGTGCTGTTCTCCAGCCACGACCTGCGCGCCGTGGCCGGCTACGCCGACCGCGTGCTCGTGCTCGCCGACGGCACCCTGCTCGCCGACACGACGCCCCTGGAGCTGCTGCGCGACGAACCGCTCCTGGAGCGCGCCGGGCTGCGACCACCCGTCCTGCTGCGCCGGCTCGCCGCCGAGGTGAGCGACGGCCCCACCCTGGTCACGGTGCTGCGGGCCATGGACGCCGCAGCCCTCGCGCTGGGGGTGGCCGCATGACCGCCGTCGACCCGCGGCCCGGACCACAGGCCCCGTCCCTGCTCGCCCGCCGCAACCCCACGGTCAAGGCCGCGATCCTCCTGGCGGCGTCCCTCGCGACCCTCGGCTTCCTGGACCCGCGCCCCCTGCTCGTGCTCTGGGCGCTCGCGGTCGTGGCGGTCCTGGCGGCTGCCCGCCTCCCGGTGCGCACGCTGCTGCTCGGCCAGGTGCCGTTCGTCGTGTTCGGGGTGGGGCTCGTCGCGATCAACGCCCTGAGCCGCCCGGGGACGCCGGTCGTCCCGGGCGCGCCGGTCAGCGTCGAGGGGCTGACGATCGGCGTCGCCCTCGCGCTGCGCGGCCTCGTGATCGGCGTGCTCACCATCGGCTTCCTGGCCTCGACGCCGCCGCGCGACCTGATGGTCAGCCTCGTGCAGCACGCTCGCCTCAGCCCGCGGTACGCGTACTCGGTGCTCGCCGGCCACCGCATGCTCGCGGCCATGCCCGCACGGTGGGCCACCATCCGGGCGGCGCACGCGGTGCGCGCGCCCCTGCGCCGGGGGCGCCCCCGCTTCGGCCTGCCCGACGCCGGACGGGCCGCCTTCGCGCTGCTCGTCACCTCGATCCGGTCGGCCGAACGGATCGCGCTCGCTCTGGAGTCCCGCGGCCTCGGCGAGGGCCCCCGCACGGTTTGGCGGCCGGTCCCGATCGGCCGCGCCGACGTCGTCCTCGTGCTGGTGGTGGTGGCCGCCTGGGCGGGCGCGGCGGTGCTCGGCGTGCGCCTCGGGTGAGCGGGAACGGTTACGGTCGAGGGACCTGAAGTCGATGCTGAGGAGCCCTCGAATGTCGATCCCCACGGTCGCCACGCCGTCCGGATACACCCTGCCTGCCGTCGGGTTCGGCACCTACCGCCTGCGCGGGGAGGCCGGGGCGAGCGCCGTCGGCGACGCGCTGGACGCCGGCTACCGGCTGCTCGACTCGGCCGCGAGCTACCAGAACGAGGGCGCCGTGGGCGCGGCGGTGCGGCGCTCCGCCGTGCCGCGCGAGGAGATCGTGGTGACCTCCAAGCTGCCCGGCAAGTACCAGGCGTTCGACGACGCGATCCAGACCGTCGAGGAGAGCGTGCTGCGCACCGGCCTGGACGCCGTCGACCTGTACCTCATCCACTGGCCCAACCCGTCCGTCGGCAAGTACGTCGAGGCCTGGCGCGCCCTGATCGAGGCACGTGAGCGCGGCCTGGTGGGCCAGATCGGCGTCTGCAACTTCCTGCCCGAGCACCTCGACCGGCTCGCGCAGGAGACGGGCGAGCTGCCGGCGGTCAACCAGATCGAGCTGCACCCGTACTTCCCGCAGACCGAGGCGCTGGCGTTCCACCGGGAGCACGGGATCCTGACCGAGTCGTGGAGCCCGATCGGCCGCGGCAACGACCTGCTGGACAACCCGGTGATCACCGAGATCGCGCAGGCGCACGAGGTGAGCCCGGCCCAGACCGTGCTCGCGTGGCACGTGGCCTGCGGCGCGATCCCGCTGCCCAAGGCCGCGGGTCGCGACCGCCAGCGGGAGAACCTGGCGATCTTCGACGTCGCGCTCACCGACGACGAGGTCGCCCGGATCACTGCCCTGGGCCGCCCGGACGGCCGCACGGCGGGCCAGGACCCGGCGACCTACGAGGAGCTATGAGGCGGGGCCGTGCGCGGGCTCGCGCCCGTGTCCCCGCCCGAATGAGTGATCGGTAGAAAGTCAGGTGGTCGGCAGCCCGAGCTACCGACCACCTGACGTTCTACCGACCGCTTGACGTTCTGCCGACCACGGTCAGGCTGGCGGAGCGGGTCGCGGATGCCGCACGTGCTGTCCAGGTCCGCCGGCCTGCCGCAGCCGGGTACGGGCCACGATCAGGGCGATTCCCGCCAGCAGGAGCGCGAGCGCCGTCAGGCTCTGCCAGAGGCCGGAGAACCCGGTGGCCGCCAGCTCGTCGTCGGCCGGCGGATTGTTGGCGGACGGTTCCGGCTCGTCGGTTCCCGCACCGTCGCCCGGCCCGTCATCCGGGTCGCCGTCCTCGCTCGGGCCTGGTGTGGGTGTCGGTGTCGGCTCTGGGGAGCTCGGCTCCGTGTCCAGCGTCCCGCCGCCGAGCCAGGCAGTCCGGGCGTCGGCCTCCGGATCGACGTCGCGGTCGGGAACGGCCTCGTACTTCGCGGAGCGCACGCTCTTGGGCAGGGTCGGGTGCTCCTGTTCGAACTCCGCCTCGGGCATCGGGTCGCGCGGGGCCTTCGGGAACTCGATGCCGCCGGTGACGTCCATGTAGTAGTCCAGGCCGCCGTGCTGGTACTCGTACCGGAACTGCACGGTCTCGCGGGCTTCCAGGAACGCGTCGTACACGTTCTGCGGGTCCCAGCCCTCGCGCACCGGCCACTGCGACACGTCGCCGCTGTCGATGACCTCGTGGAACGCGCCCGGCCGCACGGCGTCCCGCTGCCGCAGCCACTCCGCGGCGATCCGCGCCGTGTAGACGCGGCGCAGGTCCGCGTACTCGGGAGCGGTGTTCACGGCCTCCTCGATCAGCGGCGTCATGCTCTCGATGAGCACCTGGGTGTTCGCGTCCAGGGTCGACTCCGGCACGAGGTCCTCGCAGGTCGGCCCAGGAGGCGCGGCGTCGACCTCGAACGGCTCCATCTGCACCCGCAGCGGCGAGTCCAGGATGTAGAGCTGATCGCCGTCCTCGCGGGCCGACGCCGGCAGCGGCTCGATCCACATGCGCCACGAGCCCCAGCAGAGCTCGCCGTTCGGGCCGGGCTCCAGCGACTCGAAGAACTCCGCGCCCGAATCGGTGTCCGGATGCATGTTCGCGTAGAGGGTGCTCTTCAGCTCGAAGTCGGCCTCCAGCAGCACCCGGCCCGCCTCGGTCCGTCCGAACTGCTCATCGATGATCTTGTCCGGCTGGTCGGGGTTGAGGTTTACCCAGAACTGTTTTGGATCGAGGGCCAGCCACGTGAACAGCGCGTCGGACGACAGGTCGAGTGTCGCCTCGCCGCCGAACGAGTCCGCTTCCCCGGAGAGCTCGTCGGCCGAGAACGCGTAGTCGAACTCGCCCGAGTCCGGATCGTCGGAGACGTATCGCAGCTCGAGGCTCGTCCAGTCGATCCCACCGAGACGAAGTGGGCCGAAGGAACGCGGGTTGTTGGTCGTGACCCACGACTTGGCGGACTGCAGCTTCTGGTTGTCGAGCGGGTTCGAGCCCGAGACGCTCGCCCTGCTCTGCACCGCGCCGCCGCTGGGCTGCCAGGTGCTCCCGCGCGGGTTGAAGGCCGATCCCGGGCTCGGCCTGGTCGGGTTGGTCTGCACGCCGTTCGTGTTCTGCACCGAGTAGCTCGCGCCGGAGGCGCGCACCTGCTGCGCCGTGGTCGTGCTTGGCGTGCTGCCGAACACGTGATGTGCCCTGAAGCCCGACCTGGTCAGATCTCGGTACGAGTTGAGCTGCGCCTGCGAGACGCTGTTTCCGGGCGTGACGTTGACAAGCTGCTGCCGGCGCTGATTGACCGCGCTCGTGGTCTGGCCGTTCTGCAGGTTGGTGTCCCGGCACATCCAGTCCGCGGTGTCCATCGGGAAGAGTGCCGACAGCGAGGCGCGTTCGAACCCGAGGTTGCTGCTGAATGCGCGGTTCTCCCGGCCGTAGACCCGCTTGAAGCCCTCCCACGATGCTGGATCGTCGGTTGCCGCGAGGTATTGCTTGTAGCTCCACTCGAGCCGCTTCTGACTGTCCAGCGGTTCGGCGGCCCACTCGTCGGGGATCCGGTCCATGTACTCGAGGGTCGGTTCCTTGAGCGTGCCCAGGATCTTGTCGAGCTCGGCCGAGTAGGTGTAGTTCGCCTGGTCGGTCTCGACGGGCGCTGCTCCCGGTTCGGGGAACTCCTCGTAGATGTACTCCTCGGACTGCCCGACGAGCTCCGAGCAGAGCTGGGTGTGGGAGTGGGCGAAGGCGTCCGGCGGGTCGAGCGCCGGAACGAGCACCGCCCCGCCGACGGCGGCGGTCACGCCGAGGGCTGCGATCCGCAGCAATGGCCGCCCGGTGCGTCCCCTCCGCCACCGTCTCGGGCGTTCAGGATCTCGGGTCTCGGGCAGAACGGGCGGATGTGTCATGGTGGCTCTGCTTCTCCGTGGGTCGGACGGCGGAAACGGGCAGAGGCAACGTAGGAACGCGGGATCGGCACGGGCAACGAATCGCAGCCAGCCGCAAAGCCTTGCCGGAATTCATCCGTTGTGGGCCAGGCCGTCGCCCATCGTGGTGCGCACGTGCAGCACGGACGTGCCGTTGCGCGTCGTGGTGATCAGCCCCGCCCGCCGCAGCACAGCGGTGTGCCGGCTGACGCTGGAGAGTGACGTGGACGTGCGCGCCGCGAGTGCCGTGGTCGTCAGCTCCGTGTCCAGCAGCCGGAGCACGGTGGCCCGCGTCTCGCCGAGCAGCTCGCGCAGGGCGTCGGTCCCGGGCCGGCCCGTCTCGTTGCCGGGCTGCCAGAAGGCCTCGCGGTGGACGGGGTAGACCAGCACGGGCCGCAGCGCAGGGTCGGCCAGGGCGATCGGATGGTTGATGCCGAAGAAGGTGGGGACGAGCGACAGCCCCCGTCCTTCCAGGTGCAGGTCCCGGGTCACCGGGTAGGCGACCTCCAGGACCGGGGACCGCCAGCGGGCGGCCGGGCCCAGCCCGCCGAGCGCGGCCTCGACACCGTGCGCCAGGGTCCGGTGCGCGAGCCGGGTCACCGCGCGGCCGGAGATCTGTGCCGCCTGGTCGCGGTGCGGCGCCACGACGGTCCGGTGGTAGCGCCGCATCGCGACGCCCAGCCGGTGCAGCGCGGCGGTTCGGCCCGCCGCGACGTCGGCGAGCCAGGAGCCGCTGCCCCGTGGGGCGTCGAGCCGCCCGACCTCGGCACACAGACGCTTCTTGTCCGTGGACAGGACGGTCTCGACCCCCTCCTCGAAGTCCGTCGGCACGCTCATGGGCGTCAGGAAGTCGGGAAAGTAGCCACTGGCAGGGGCGAGTGCCGCCAGCAGCTCCGCGTCGCGCAGGAGCCCGGACTCGTGGAGCCTGCGCCGGGAGCGCCGGCTCCACGAGGCGAAGTACGACTCGGGCCTGACCATCTGATGGATGCTCAGCACGAGCTCCCACATGGGGTCGAGCCGGTCGCCCACGCGGGTGCGCATCAGGTCGACGGCGGAGAAGTGAATGCGAAGCACAGGTCCCCCTCGGACTGTTCCAGCTCTCACACCGGCGAGGCCGGCGTTCTGTAGAGAGGTGTGAGGGGGCCCTGTGGTACGTCGTCGACGCAGGTCAGCAAGGGTTGTCGACCACCCAGCCCCGGCAGCGCCGCGCCATCCTCACCCGCAGCCCGCGAGCTCCTCGGCGTCCGGCGTGAACCGGATCCAGTCGAACGCCGCCGTGAGCTCCGGCGTCGCCGCCGGGCCCCGGTAGGCGAACGGCCCGACGTCGGTCGCGGCGAGCTGGCCGGCCGGCGTCGCACGCCCCAGGTTGACGAAGGTCGCGCCGTCCACGCTGTACGACGCCGTCAGCCACTCGCCGTGGTTCGTGATCCGCAGCCACACGGTGTCGCCCGTCTCCGGCGGGGCCAGCGCGGAGTCCTCCGCCGTCCACGAGTTGTTCCGGTCCACGCCGTTGTTGCGCCACACGAAGTCGAACCGCTTGCCGGCGTCCACGTGCGAGATGTCGACGCGCACCGAGTTGGCGTCGTCGCGCCGCACGATGAGCCCCGCCTGCTGGAAGTTGACCTGCGGGTCGAGCGTGACCTGCGTGGTCACCTCCCAGGGCGTGGCCGGGACCGGCTGGAGCACGAGCGGCGCCGACGTCGAGTTGCCGGTGTACGTGGGGATGCGCCACGCGCCGTCGGCCACGACCGAGCGGTCCAGGGCGCCGCGCACCGACGTCGACCAGAGCGAGCGGTCCAGCGACGAGCCGTCGAGCTCGTCGGAGCCCGCGCCCGTGCACTGCGCGTACATCGGGTCCTCGGGGCGCGTGTTGAGCGGGTCCCGCACGCCGTCGGGGTCGAGCACCGCGTGCCCGATCGTCGTGTGCGAGCGCTCGCCGTACTCGTAGATCAGGTGCGTCCTGCCGCGCTCGGTGACGATCTGCGGGGACGACGCCCGCCCGGCCTCCGGCGGCGCGGGCCGCGGGATGAACAGCGGCTCGGGCTCGCCCACCTGCGTGAGGGTCCGGTCGACCTGCCGGGCGAACACCGTGCCGACGGTGGAGCCGTAGACGATGTAGTCGCGGCCCTTCCAGCGCCACAGGTCGGCGGCGGACACGTTGGTGCCCTCGGCCGGGCCGGGCGTGATGATCGGCTCGGGCTCGACCCGCCAGTCCTTGCCGTCGCGGGAGTACGCCAGGTTGATGTGCCGCACGTTGGTGTCGTAGTTGGTCATGAACAGCATCGCCCAGCGGTCGCGGGACGAGCGGTCGGGGTTGGGGAAGACCCGCGCGTACGACGTCTCGGTGGCGTGCCGGCCCGGCTGGGCGGCGTCGACCATCTCGGTGGTGACGGCCTCGTCGCCGTACTCGAAGGTGACGCCGTCGGTCGACGTCGCGTACCGCGTCACGGTGTTGTCCCCGTGGAAGTACAGGTACATCCTGCGCTCGGCGGCGTTCCACACGGCGTCGGGGGAGGAGACGTGGGGCACGTCGTAGATGCCCTCCCACTGGTTGGCGACCACCGGGCTGCCCTCGTACTGGGTCCACGGTCCGTCGAGCGAGTCGGCGTACATCAGGTTGATGCCGCCCGGGTCGTCGTGCGGCGCGTAGTAGACGTACCACTCGCCCAGCGGGTCGCTCAGGTGCGCCCCGGCGTGGAACACCGACGGGAAGATGAACTCCTGGTTGGGGTTGTGCGGCAGCGTGTCGTCGAGCGGGTCGACGATCGCCCCGGTCGAGGTGAAGACCGGCAGCCCGGCGCCGTGCGCGCCGTGCGCCCCGGACGCGCCGGGGGCCCCGGAGGAACCGGGCGTCGCCGCCTGCGTCACGCCGGGTATCAGCGTGACCAGGAGGGCGAGGGTTGCGCCGGCCAGAGCCCGGCGCGCGGTGAGGACAGCCATGGTGCGTACTCCTTCGTCGCGGTGCATGACGTCGCGGTTGTCGTGACGCGGCCAGCCTTCGTGCGGAGCGGAGCGGCGGTCAAGGCAGGTCATCAGATCTATCAACGAACCCGCTGATAATGCGCCACATCGGCGCCCGGACGGTGCCCCGGGCAAGCGGCCCGGCCCGCCGAGGGGCCCGCGGGGCAGCTGCTAATAATGCGCATCATCAGATTGACCGCGCGCTCGGCGCCCCGTGAGACTCCGGATGTCAACGATGACCCGACCGGGCGTTTCGAGGAGGAGCCGTGCCACGTCGTCGCATCACCCAGACCGACGTCGCCGCGATGGCGGGCGTCAGCCAGGCCACCGTCTCGTTCGTGCTCAACGGGAGCACGCCGGCGGGCGTGCGGATCAGCGAGGAGACGCGCCAGCGCGTGCTCGACGCGATCCGCATCACGGGCTACACCGCGAACCCCGCGGCCCAGCGCCTGGCGGGCGGCCTCGCCCAGATCCTCGGCGTCTTCACGTACGAGGCCACGTTCCCGCGCGCCAGCCGCGACTTCTACGGGCCGTTCCTGACCGGCATCGAGCACGCCGCCGAGCGGCTCGGCGTCGACATCCTGCTGTTCACCAGCGCGCCCGTCGCCGACGGCCGCCGCCGGCTCACCCGGGACGGCTGGCAGCGGCTCGGCGTGGCCGACGGCTGCCTGCTCCTCGGGCAGCACGAGCACCGTGGCGAGCTGCAGCACCTGCTCGACACCAACTACCCGTTTGTCTTCATCGGCAAGCGCGGCAGCGACGGCGGTCGCCTGCCCTACGTGGGCGCCGACTACGTGGGCGGCACCGTGCGGCAGATCGACCGCCTCGTGGCCCACGGCCACCAGCGCATCGGCTACGTCGGCATGCGCGGCACGGACCAGCCCACGCTCGACCGCGTCGAGGGGTACCGCGACGCGATGAAGGCGCACGGCCTGACCACTCGGTTCGTCGAGCTGGAGGACGTCGCCGCCACCGCCGCCGAGATCGTCGACCAGCGCTTCACCGCCGTCGTCGTGGCCCCGGAGAACCACCCGGAGGAGCTCGCGGACGAGCTCGAACGCCGCGGCCGGCGCGTGCCCGACGACGTGTCGGTGCTGCTGCTCGGCCAGCCGCACCACCCGCGGCGCGACGGCCGGCAGTGGTCCGGCTTCTCCGTGCCGCGCGAGGAGATGGGCGCCCGCGCGCTGTACCTCCTCTCCCGCCTCGTGTCCGACGACGGCCCCCGCCGCGAGCGCGAGCGCGAGCGCGACGCGCGGCGTCCGGCTGCGGTGACCGAGGCCGAGCTGCACCAGATCCTCGTGTGCCCCGACGTCGAGGGCGCCACCGTGGCCCCGCCGGCCGGGGCGCCGCCCGGGGCGGACGCCCCGTGACCGAGACCCCGAACCGACACCCACTTAAGGACGGACCACGCGTGACCCCTCAAGACCTGCAGACCGACGTGCTCGTGGTGGGCGCGGGCCTCGGCGGCATCGCCGCCGCGCTGGCCGCCGCCGACCGGGGCGCGAGCGTCGTCCTCACCGAGGAGCACCCGTGGATCGGCGGACAGCTGACCTCGCAGGGCGTGCCGCCGGACGAGCACCCCTGGGTCGAGCGGTTCGGCGTGACCGCCCGCTACCGCGCGCTGCGCGACGGCATCCGCGACGTCTACCGCCGCCGCTACCCGCTGACCGACGGGGCGCTGGACTGGGCGGAGCTCAACCCGGGCGCCGGGTGGGTGTCCAAGCTGTGCCACGAGCCGCGGGTCGCGGTCGGCGTGCTGGAGGAGATGCTCGCCCCGCACCGCTCGGCGGGACGGATCCGGCTGCTGGAGCGCGTGCGCCCCGTGTCGGCCACGACCGACGGCGACCGGGTCACCTCGGTGACGCTGCGCTCCGTCGTCGGCGGTGCGGACGTGACGGTCACCGCGGCCTACACGGTCGACTCGACCGAGACCGGCGAGCTGCTGCCGCTGACCGGCACCGAGTACGTCACCGGGTTCGAGTCGCGGCACGAGACGGGGGAGCCCAGCGCCCCGGACGTGGCCCAGCCGGACAACGTCCAGGCCCTGAGCGTGTGCTTCGTCGTCGAGCACACCGACGGTGACCACACGATCGACAAGCCCGAGCGCTACGACTTCTGGCGCACCTACGCGCCCGCCGCCTGGGGCGGCGAGCAGCTCCTGTCGTGGACGGCGCCCAACCCGCGCACCCTCGCGCTGGAGAAGCGGTCGTTCACCCCGAACCCCGGCGACGACCCGCTGGCCGTGGACGCCGACCAGTCCAAGAACGCCGGCGACGGCAACCTCTGGCTGTTCCGCCGCATCGCCGCGCGCGACCTGCACGAGCCGGGGTTCTACGAGAGCGACCTGTGCCTCGTGAACTGGCCGAGCATCGACTACTTCCTGGGCCACGTGCTCGACGTCCCCCGCGAGGAGGAGGAGGCCCGGATCGCCGACGCCCGGCAGCTCAGCCTCTCGATGCTCTACTGGATGCAGACCGAGGCGCCGCGGCCCGACGGCGGCACCGGGTTCCCCGGCCTGCGGCTGCGCCCCGACGTCATGGGCAACGCGGACGGCCTGGCCCAGGCGGCCTACCACCGCGAGTCCCGGCGCATCCGGGCGGTCACGACGATCACCGAGAACGACGTCTCGTACGCCGTGCGCGGCGACCAGGGCGCCACCCGGTACGCGGACTCGGTGGGCGTGGGCATGTACCGCATCGACCTGCACCCCTCCACGGGCGGCGACACCTACATCGACGTGCCGTCCACCCCGTTCGAGATCCCCCTGGGCGCCCTGCTGCCGCGCCGCACCACCAACCTGCTGGCGGGCAACAAGAACATCGGCACCACGCACATCACCAACGGGTGCTACCGCCTGCACCCGGTGGAGTGGAACGTGGGCGAGGCCGCCGGCCACCTGGCCGCGCACTGCCTCGCGACCGGCCGCACGCCGCACTCCGTCCAGTCCCGGCCGGACCAGCTCGCCGACTACCAGGCCGAGCTCGTCGCCGCCGGCGTCGAGCTGCGCTGGCCGGACGAGGCCCACCCCTACTGACGCGGGCGGCGTCCGCCCGCACCGGCACACGCCGGCGACGTCCCGTCGCCGGATCAGTCCAAAGGAGAACTGATGTCTGTACACCACATCCGGAACCGCAGGACGGCGGGAACCGCCGCCGTCCTCGGGACGGCGCTGGCCCTGTCCGCGTGCGCGGGCGGGACCGACGCACCGGTCGGGGAGCCCGAGACCCCGTCCGAACCGGTCGACCTGCGCATGACCGTCTGGACGGCGGACGAGACGCAGCTCGACCTCTTCCAGTCCATCGCCGACGCCTACGTGGCCGAGAACCCGGAGCTGGTCTCGAGCGTGAAGTTCGAGACCATCCCGTTCGAGGACTACACCACCGCCCTGACCACCCAGCTCGCGGGCGGCAACGCCCCGGACCTGGCCTGGATCTTCGAGAGCAACGCCCCGGAGTTCGTCTCCAGCGGCGCGCTCGTGGACCTGCGCCCGGTGCTGGAGGGCACCGAGGGCTACGCGTTCGACGACCTCGTGCCCAGCGCCCTGACCCTGTGGGAGGACGGCGACGGCCTGTACGCCTACCCCTTCTCCAACAGCCCGTTCGCGATGTTCGTCAACACCGACCAGATCGAGGCGGCGGGCCAGCCCAACCCGGTCGACCTGGTGGCCGACGGCGGCTGGACGTTCGACGCGGCGCGCGACATCGCCGCGGCCACGGCCGAGAAGTCCGGCAAGCAGGGTCTGGTGGTGCGCGACTTCGACTACCAGTCGTGGGAGAACCTGGCCACGGTCTGGTCCGGCTGGAAGGCCGCTCCGTGGAGCGCGGACGGCACGCAGTGCACGTTCACGGACCCGGCGATGGTCGACGCCATGACCTGGTTCCACGACGCCGTGTTCACCGACGCCGCGATGCCCGCGCCGGGCACCACCGCCGACTTCTTCGCCGGTGACGCCGCCATGACGATCACGCAGATCAGCCGGGCCTCGGCGCTCGACGACTCCTTCCAGTGGGACATCGTGCCGCTGCCCGAGGGCCCGGCCGGCAAGCAGAACGTCGTGGGCCAGGCCGGGGTCGGGGTCTTCGCCGCGGGCGAGCACCCGGACGTTGCCGCCGACTTCCTGGCGTACTTCACCAACGCGGAGAACGCCGAGCAGCTCGCGGCCTACTTCCCGCCGCCGCGCCAGTCGCTGCTCAACGGCGAGAGCCTCGCGGCCGCCAACCCCAAGCTGACGTCCGAGCAGCTCGAGGCCGTGGTGGTCCAGGGCGTGGAGGACGCCGTCACCAAGCCGGCGCACAAGAACTTCGCCAAGCTGTCCGAGACCGTGCGCGCCGAGCTCGACGCGCTGTGGGTCGAGGACGCCGACGTCGAGGCCGTGCTGACCGACACCTGCGCGGCGGTCACGCCGCTGCTGGAGGACTGATCGTGGCAACAGCGTCAGCGGCGGTGCGCCGCGACTGGCTCGTCGGGTACACGATGGTCGCCCCGGTGGTCCTGGGGTCCCTCGCCTTCGTCGTCCTGCCGCTCGGCATGGTGGTCTGGTACTCCCTGCACGAGTGGAACGTCCTGGCGAACACCTTCACGTTCGTCGGGGCGGAGAACTACCAGCGGATGGCGTCCGACCCGGGGCTGGGCGACGCGCTCCTGGCGACCGTGTGGTTCTCGATCGGGCTCGTCGTGGTGAACATCGCGCTGGCGCTGTTGCTCGCCGTGCTGCTCAACCAGAAGCTGCCCGGCACCACCACGTTCCGGACCTTCTTCTTCTCGCCCGTCGTCGTCTCGCTCGTCGCGTGGACCATCGTCTGGAGCTTCCTGCTCCAGGCCGACGGCGGCATCAACGGGTTCCTGTCCGTGCTCGGCGCCGAGGGCCCCAACTGGCTGCGGCACCCCACCACGGCCATGATCGCCGTCGTCATCGTGCAGGTCTTCAAGAACGTCGGCCTGAACATGATCCTGTTCCTCGCCGCGCTGCAGGGCGTGCCCGAGGAGCTGCAGGAGGCGGCCCGGCTCGACGGCGCCGGCGCGTGGCGGCGCTTCCGGTCGATCACCCTGCCGCTGATCAGCCCCACCATCCTGCTGGTCTCGATCATCACGATCGTCGGCTCGCTCGAGGTGTTCGCACAGATCGACGTCCTCACCGGCGGCGGCCCCGGCAACTCGACCACGGTGCTCGTCTACTACCTGTACCAGCAGGCGTTCCGGTTCAACGAGTTCGGCTACGCCAGCGCCCTGGCGGTGCTCCTGTTCCTCATCGTCCTCGTACTGACGCTGCTGCAGTGGCAGTCGCGCAAGAGGTGGGTCTTCCATGAAGTCTGACGTCATGCCCGCGCCCGCCCCCGGGCGGCCCGGGCCCAGCGCCCCGGCCGTGCCGCCGGGCGACACCCGGGACGCGGCGCCCGGCCCGGCACGGCGCCCGCCCCTGGGCGTCAGGGCCCGCCGCGGCCTGACCCGGTGGCTGCTCGTGCTCCTCCTGGCCGTGCTGAGCCTGCCGTTCGTCTTCCCCACGTGGTGGATGGCGACGTCCAGCCTCAAGCCGATGAGCGAGATCCTGCGCCGGGTGCCGACCATCTGGCCGCAGGACCCGTCCCTGGAGGCCTACGGCCGGGTCTTCACGCTCCAGCCGTTCGCGCAGCAGTACTGGAACTCCCTGTACATCGCGGTGCTGGTCACCCTCGGCACCATGCTGGTGGCGGCGATGGCGGGCTACGCGTTCGCGCGGATCCGCTTCCCCGGCGCCAACGCCCTGTTCGTGCTGGTGCTCGTGGGCCTGCTGGTCCCGTCCGAGGTGACGATCGTCCCGCTGTTCCGCATCGTCAACAGCCTCGGGCTCATCAACACCCACTGGCCGCTGATCGTCATCCCCGTGCTCGGGGCGCCCGCCGTGCTGGCCGTGTTCATCATGCGCCAGTTCTTCCTGGGGCTGCCCACCGAGCTGGAGGAGGCGGGCCGGATCGACGGGCTCGGCCGCTGGGGCGTCTTCTGGCGCATCGCGCTCCCGCTGTCCCGGTCGGCGCTGGGCGCCGTGGCGATCTTCACGTTCCTCAAGTCCTGGAACCTCTACCTCGAGCCCATCGTGTACCTCTCCAGCAAGGAGAACTTCACGCTCCCGCAGGCCCTGACGCAGTACGTCGACGCGTACGGCGGGCCCATGTGGAACGTCCAGCTAGCAGCGACGACGCTCACCGTGCTGCCCGTCCTGGCCGTCTTCCTCCTGGCGCAGAAGCAGTTCGTCCAGGGCCTCGCGCACAGCGGCCTCAAGGGCTGACCGACGGCGGCGCGCCCACTGGCGTGCCGCCGTCCGCTCGCCGGGGTGAAAAGCAGGTGTGGTGCTAACGTGAAGCGCTCGGTAAATCGTCGCTTCATGTGTAAAGGAGTCCTGGCCTTCCCTGTGTGACCACCCGGCAGACCCGGGCGGAGCGGAGGGCCGTTGTGATGAGTACTTCAGAATCCACCAAGACCCTGCTGGGACGGGTCCAGCACGCGGCGCGCCGGGTCGAGCGGGCCGCGAAGGGCCCGCAGGACCAGCGCGTCGGCACCGACCGGATCGTCTTCGGCGTCGCAGGTCTTATCGCGCTCGCGTTCATCGTGTGGGGCTTCGCCAGCCCCGACAGCCTCGGCACGGTGGCGGACAGCGCGCTCAACGGCGTCCTGAAGAACTTCGGCTGGCTGTTCGTCACGGCCGCCACGATCTTCACCGTCTTCGTGATCGTGGTCGCGATGGGCAAGTTCGGCAAGATCCCGCTGGGTCAGGACGGCGAGAAGCCGCAGTTCTCGACCCCGTCGTGGATCGCGATGATGTTCGCGACCGGCATGGGCATCGGCCTCATGTTCTACGGCGTCGGCGAGCCCCTCTACTTCTACATGGCGCCCCCGCCCGGCACCGTCGACGGCTCCACGCCCGCCGCCGCGGCCACGGCGATGGGACAGACCCTCTTCCACTGGACCCTGTACCCCTGGGCCATGTACGCCATCGTCGGTCTCGGCATGGCCTACGGCACCTACCGCCTGGGCCGCGCGCAGCTGTTCAGCGCGATGTTCACCTCGCTGTTCGGCCGCAAGGCCGTCAACGGCGCCGGCGGCCGGGTCATCAACATCCTCGCGATCCTCGCCACCCTGTTCGGCTCCGCGTGCTCCCTGGGCCTCGGTGCCCTGCAGATCGGCGGCGGCATCCAGCACTCGGGCGTCATGGAGTCGGTCGGCACGGCCACGCTCGTCATGATCATCGCGATCCTGACCTGCCTGTTCGTCGTCTCGGCCGTGTCCGGCATCGAGCGCGGCATCCAGTGGCTGTCCAATGCCAACATGTGGCTCGCGCTCCTGCTTGCGATCATCGTCTTCATCGGCGGCCCCACGCTCTTCATCCTGAACGTGCTGCCCGCCTCCCTCGGCGCCTTCGTCGGCGACCTGCCCGAGATGGCCTCGCGGACCGCCGCGTCCGGCGACCAGTCGCTCGCGGACTGGATGGGCTCCTGGACCATCTTCTACTGGGCCTGGTGGGTGTCCTGGACGCCGTTCGTCGGCCCGTTCATCGCCCGCATCTCGCGCGGCCGCACGGTGCGCCAGTTCGTCACCGGCGTGCTGCTGGTGCCCTCGATCGTGTCGACCATCTGGTTCGCGATCTTCGGTGGCGGTGCCATCGGCCTCCAGGAGCGCGCCGAGCAGGCGCAGGACGCGGGCAAGGCCCTCGCCGCGATCGGGGAGGGCGGGGCCGACATCAACTTCGACCTCATCTTCTTCCAGATGCTCGGCGCGCTGCCGGTGCCCACCTGGGTGGGGGTCGCGCTGATGATCCTCGCGGTCGTGCTCGTGGCCATCTTCTTCGTCACCGGTGCAGACTCCGCGTCGATCATCATGGGCGGGCTCTCGGAGAACGGCGCCGAGGACCCCACCAAGAAGTCGGTGATCTTCTGGGGCGTCAGCACGGGTGCCGTGGCCGCGGCGATGCTGCTGGCCGGCGGCGACGATCCAGCCGCCGCGCTGAACGGCCTGAAGAACATCACCATCGTCTCCGCGCTGCCGTTCGTCGTGGTGATGCTCGTGCTCTGCGTGGCGTTGTGGAAGGACCTCTCCAGCGACCCGCTGGTCCTCAAACGGGAGCTGGCGGTGCAGGTGCTGGCCGAGACGGTCGACACCGGCGTCGAGAAGCACGACGGCGAGCCGTTCGAGCTCTCCACCTCGGCGTCGTCCGCCACGGAGGACGCCGACGACACCCCGGCCACGCCGGAGAACGGTGTCCCGGTGGTCGCCGACGGCGGCACCATCACCAAGGACTGACCCCACGTGTCAGACGTACAGGTCCCTGGAGGGACCTGTACGTCTGACACGGGCAAAATCCGTTGCTCGGGGCGCCTTCGACGAAGGACGGTGTCCCCATGACCGATCTTTCCCGCCTGCTGAAGGCGTACGACGAACAGCTCCGTACCGACGCCGAGACGCCCAGCGCCGTCTCCGTCACGCTCCTCGGGCCCCTGCGGCTCGTGACCTTCCTGGGCGGCCGGGGCTTCGTCACCTACCGCGACCTCGGCGGTGCCGACGAGGCGGGCGTGCGCGAGCTGGCCGACGGCGCGGTGGCCCACTTCCGGGCCGACGGTGGGATCACGAAGGTCGAGTGGAAGACCCGCGGCCACGACCACGCGCCGGGGCTGCACGAGGCCCTGCTGGCGCACGGGTTCGAGCCCGAGGAGCCGGAGTCGATCATGATCGGCGAGGCCCGGGCCCTCGCGGTCGACGTCCCGCTGCCCGACGGCGTCACCCTGCGCCGCGTCACCGAGGAGCCGGACGTGCGCGCCATGTGCGCCATGCAGGACGAGGTGTTCGGCGCCCCGGTCTCGGACAAGACGGCGAACGCGATCCTGCGCCGGCAGTCCATCGACCCCGAGATGGAGCTCTGGGTCGCCGAGGCCGACGGCCAGATCGTCACCGCCGGCCGGCTGGAGCCCGTTCCGGGCACCGACTTCGCGGGGATCTGGGGCGGCAGCACCCGGCCGGAGTGGCGCCGCCGGGGCATCTACCGGGCGCTGACGGCGGCCCGCGCGCGCTCGGCGCTGGCGCAGGGCAAGACGCTGATCAACAGCGACTCCACCGAGTACTCGCGTCCCATCCTGGAGCGTTACGGCTTCGCCAAGGTGTCCACCACGACGCCCTACGTCTGGGAGCGCTGAGCCCGCCGCCGGCCCATGATGTTGGCCGGCTCGCTGACGCCGGCGTACCGGAAGCCGGGCACCAGGTCCACGAACCCGAGGCGCCGGTAGAGCACCTTGGCCCGGTCGGCCGGGTCGGCGGTGGTGGACAGCAGGGTGTGGCGGTGCGGGGTCCGGTCGAGCAGCGTGCGCAGCAGCGCGGTCCCGAGGCCTCGCCCCTGGTAGCCGGGCAGGATCTCCAGCTCGTTGAGCTCGAACGTGTCCACCGTCCACTCGCCGTGCCCGGCCCGGTCGAGCGCGGGACCCACCTGCTGCGGCCACCAGTGGCCGGGCTGGTAGTCGAACCCGTACACGAAGCCCACCAGCGCGTCGTCCTCGAACGCGCCGAAGGTCAGCGCGCCGTCGTAGAGGGGCAGGTAGGCGAGCCGGGTGTCGCGGAAGTGGTCGCGGCGCTCGTCCGAGTAGCCGAAGGCGCGCTGGAAGATGCGGGCGATCTCGTCCGCGCGCCGCAGCACCTCGGAGGTCTCCAGCGCCCGGATCGTCATGTCGGCACGCTAGCGCCGTCCGCCGGGCTCGGCGCGAGGGACGACGGCGGCCAGATAGGTCGCGACCTCGGCGTCCGTCCAGCCGTGCGCCTCGCGCAGGCCCGCCGAGATCATCGCCAGGTACGCCGCGGACGGCGCCGCGTGGGGCCGGCCCGCGTGCCCGTGCGGCGCGGTGAAGGTGAGCATCGGCAGCCCGTCCAGCCGCCCGACGGCGACGAGCGTCTCGTACCGGCCCGGTCCCGCGGTGTGGCGAGCGGTGTGGCCCGCGACGCCCGAGCGCAGCCAGGCCTCCATCGGGTCGGCCACGGGGTAGCGGTGCATCTCCTGGGCGGCGATGTCGGCGAGCTGGGCGGCCGTGATCCGGTACGCGCGGGCCGGTGTCGGGCCCTCGGCGTCGTGGTCGTAGAAGGCGGTGCCGCCGCCCCACACGGCGGACTCGCCGGCGAACCAGAGCCGCCCGGGCAGGTGGACCGCCCGGTCCTCGCGGGGCGGGGTGCGGTCCCGGGCGCCGGGGTAGCGCCGCCGCGCGCCGGGCGGCCGCCCGCCCTGGAGGTAGCAGGCCAGCCGGGCCCGGGCCATGTTCGACCCGTAGCTCGCGTACCAGACCTCGGCGCTCAGCGGGCTCGCCTCGGACTGCTCGGTGGCAGGCACATGGCCGCCACGCTACGTGGTATGCCACCGCCGGGGAACCGTGGTGGTCGTGAACCCGCCATGACCCGGACCTGGCCCGGACGGAACGCAGGACCCCTCGCGCGCGTTGCCCAGGCGGAGTTGGACAAGCGTCCTAGACTCGATCACGCAGGGATTCTTACGAGGCGGAGTGTGTGTCGTGGTTCAAGGCAAGGTCATCAGGTTCGACGAGGTTCGCGGCTACGGGTTCGTTGCACCGGACACCGGTGGGGACGACGTGTTCATCCACGTCAACGACCTCGAGTTCGACAAGCGCAACCTCGCCGTGGGCGCGGTCGTGGACTTCGCGGTGGAGGACGGCGACCGGGGCCTGAAGGCCTCCACGGTCACCCTGGTGGCACCGGCCCCCGCCCTGGCCCCGTCGATGACGGCGGCCGCGGTCGGCGCGGGTGCGGCCACGGCGCCGGTCCCCACCTTCCTCCCGCCCCTGCCCGACGCCGGTTCGCGGCCCGAGGGCGACGGCCCGTCCGAGCGCGAGCTCGCCGTCGAGGTGACCGAGGTGCTGCTCGCCGGCGTGCCCACCCTCACCGCCGAGCAGGTGCTCGCGACCCGGGGTGCCTTCGTCGCGGTGGCGCGTTCCCACGGATGGGTGTGAAATTTCACCCGAGGTGTTACCACTCTGTTTCCGTTCTTGATGCGCGGCGACGGCGCCGCTACGGAGCGATATCAGGTCGGTAACGATCAGATCCGCCAAACGGCGAACTAGGGCAAACCCTCCCATCGCGTGAGTAGCGTGAGCGGAAACCATGACGGTGACGGACATCTCACCCCCGTGCGCTGCGGCGTAGCGGGGGTGACCACGGCGCCGGCATTCCCCTGAGGAGGAACATTGAAGATCAGGCGACTGAGCGCCGCCGTCGCGGTGGCCGCCAGTGGCGCGCTGCTGTTCTCGGCGTGCACCAGCCCGGCGGGCAACGACGACCCGGCTGAGGGTGAGTCCACGGCGACGTCGGCCGCGGCCGACGGTCCGTGCAAGGCTGACCTCGGGGACGTCACCACCGCCGACGGTGAGATCAAGGTGTCGGTCGAGGACGAGTTCCTCGGCTACAACACGAACACCCCGGAGACCTACTCCACGTACAACAGCGCGGTCACCGAGCGTCTGTTCGGCGGCTTCTGGTACTTCGGCAACGACGGCTCCATCTGCACCGACGACGAGTACGGCACCTACGAGGCGACGTCCGAGGACCCGCTGCAGGTCGAGTACACCCTCAACGACGAGGCTGCCTGGTCCGACGGCACCCCGATCACCTACGCCGACTACCTGCTCGACTGGGCGGCCCAGGCCATCACCGAGGACGGCAAGGTCACCGACGACGGCTCCGAGACGCCGCTGTTCAACCACATCTCCGGCCTGACGCTGGGCGACTACGTGCCCGAGGGTCCGCAGGCGGACTCCCCGGACGCCAAGTCGTTCACCTACGACTACGAGCGCGTCTACGCCGACTGGAAGATCCAGATCGGCTCGCCGTTCCCGGCCCACGTGGTCGCCGAGCAGGCGGGCGTCTCCACGGAGGAGCTCGTCACCGCGATCCAGGACCTCGACCTCGACGTCCTGAAGAAGGCCGCCAAGTTCTGGAACGAGGGCTGGCTGTCGCAGCCGGGCGAGGTCCCGGACCCGGCGATCGCCCCCGTGAGCGGCCCGTACGACTTCAAGGCCGACGGCTGGGAGGCCGGTCAGTACATCACCCTCGAGGCGAACGACAAGTACTGGGGCACGCCCGCCGCGACCAAGGAGCTGACCTTCCGCTTCGTGGCCGCCGACGCGCAGATCCAGGCGCTCGCCAACGGTGACCTCGACGTCATCCAGCCGAACGGCCCGACCGTCGACACGGTGACGCAGCTCGAGCAGCTCGGTGACGCCGTCACGGTGGACACCAACCAGAACCTGACCTGGGAGCACCTCGACTTCAACTTCAACTCGGGCATCTTCTCCGACTCGCTGGAGGCCCGTGAGGCGTTCGCGCTCTGCGTGCCGCGCCAGAAGATCGTGGACGACCTGATCAAGCCGATCGCCCCCGAGGCCGTCGTCATGGACGCCCGCGAGGTCTTCCCGTTCCAGGACAACTACGAGGCCACGGTCTCCGAGTCCTACGACGGCCGGTACGACGAGGTCGACCTCGAGGCCGCCAAGGAGAAGTTCGCTGCCGCGGGCCTCAAGGAGGGCGAGAAGGTTCGCATCGGCTACGCCGCGCCGAACCCGCGTCGTGCCGCCGAGGTCGAGGCCATCAAGTCCTCGTGCGACCAGGTCGGCTTCGAGATCGTCGACTCCGCCGCGCCGGACTTCTTCGACAAGGACCTGCCGAATGGTGACTACGAGGTCGCGCTGTTCGCCTGGGCCGGCTCGGGTCAGATCGCCTCGGGCGAGAACATCTACTCGACCACCGGTCAGCAGAACTACGGTGGCTACTCCGACAAGACCGTGGACGAGGCCTGGAAGACCCTGGCCGGCACCACGGACGAGGCGGTGCACGCCGAGCAGACCGTGATCATCGAGAAGCAGCTGTGGGACACCCTGTTCGGTATCCCGCTGTTCGCCCACCCGGGCGTCATCGCCAGCAGCTCGAGCCTGGAGAACGTGCGGAACACCGCCGCTCAGAGCGGTGTGCTGTGGAACTCCGAGCAGTGGGCCCGCGCCTCCTGACGCGAGCCTGACGCAAGACCTGCGGGGAAGGGCGCCTCTGGTCCCTTCCCCGCAGGGCTGTTCGCTTCCGGTCAGGATTATTTCCAGTCCTGACCAGGGCGAATGGCAGCAATTTTCATCCTGTGTCCTATAGTGACACGCTGATCGCATTCCCCAGCAGACGCCGTGCTGCGTCCGCCTCGAAGGGCCACCCCGTGCTCAAGTTCATCCTCCGGCGCATCGGCGCCTCGGCGCTCGTCCTGCTGGGCGCCTCACTGCTCGTGTATGTCCTGACCATCAACTCGGGCGACCCGCTCAAGGACCTGCGCGAGTCCAACTCCCAGAACAAGCAGCAGCTCATCGACCAGCGGATCGCGCTGATGCGGCTCGACGATCCCTGGTACGAGCGCTACTGGGACTGGCTCAGAGGCGTGGGAGGCTGCTTCACCGGGAACTGCGACCTCGGCGTCACCGTGAACGGCGTCGACGTGCTCGGCCTGACGCAGCAGGCGGCCAGCTCCACGCTGCGCCTGGTGACCGTGGCCACGCTGCTCGCCATCGTCGTCGGCATCGCGCTCGGCATCCTGACCGCGATCCGGCAGTACTCGGGCTTCGACTACTCGATCACGTTCAGCGCGTTCCTCTTCTTCTCGCTGCCCGTGTTCTGGGCCGCCACGCTGCTCAAGGAGTTCGCGGCCATCCAGTACAACAACTGGATCGCGGACGGCCACTACGCGCCGTTGACCATCGTGATAGTCGCGGTGGTGGCGGCCTTCCTGCTCCAGGCCGTGCTCGGCGGCACGAGGAAGCGCCGGCTGCTGACGGCGGCGGTCGTGTTCGCGTTCGTCACCGTCGTCCTCTTCGTCTTCAACGCCCTCGACTGGTGGCGCAACCCGATGTTCGGCGTCGGTGGCGTGCTCGTGACGTCGCTCGCCGCGGGCGTGCTCGTCACGTCGCTCGTCGCCGGCATCCGGAACAGGCGGGCGCTCTACGCGGCGCTCACCACCGCCGTCGTCGGCACGCTCTCCTACCTCGTGTTCGCGCAGCCCCTGTTCAACAGCCCGAGCTGGCTGCTGCTCGCCGGGCTGTTCGTGCTCGCGGTGCTCGTCTCGGTGGGCATCGGTGCCGCCTGGGGCGGCTACGCCCGCAAGCAGGCCATGCTCATCACCGGCATCACGGGTGTCATCACCAGCCTCGTGGTCGTCGTCGACATCCTGATCGTGCACTGGTCCGGCTTCCTGGGCATCAAGTCGCGCCCGATCTCGACGATCGGCTCGCAGACGCCGAACTTCACCGGCGACTTCTGGGAGCAGGTGCTCGACAAGGGCACGCAGATCCTGCTGCCGACCATCCTGCTCACGCTGGTCTCCGTGGCGAGCTACTCGCGGTACACGCGGTCCTCGATGCTCGAGACGCTGAACCAGGACTACGTGCGCACCGGCCGGTCCAAGGGCCTGTCCGAGCGTGAGGTCATCGTCAAGCACGCGTTCCGCAACGCGCTGATCCCGATCACCACGATCATCGCGTTCGACTTCGCGGGCATCATCGGCGGCGCGATCATCACGGAGCAGGTGTTCGGCTGGAAGGGCATGGGTGCCCTGTTCCAGGACGGCCTGAACGCCGTCGACCCGGCGCCCGTGATGGCGTTCTTCCTCGTCACGGGTATTGCGGCCGTGCTGATGAACCTGCTGGCAGACATCGCGTACGCGGCCCTCGACCCCCGGATCCGGCGCTGAGCGCGGGCCACGGCAGGAGACACAGACATGAGTGACATCAGGAACAGCAACCCCGGTGGCGAGGACTACGAGCCGCAGGTGACCGCCTCGGGCGTCGACGCGGTCGGCCTCGCGGCCGGCGGCTCGGCCGACCCGCTGCCCGGCGAGGACAAGTCCTACAGCCAGGGCCAGCTCGTCGCGCGGCGCTTCTTCCGGCACCGCGCCGCCCTCACCTCGATGATCGTGCTGGGCATCATCATCGTGGTGGCCTTCACCTCCATCGGCGTCGGCGACATCCCCGGCTGGTGGCCCAAGGACTACCGGCTCCAGTACGACAAGATCGGCGACGGCGCGCCCACCTGGGAGTATCCGTTCGGTCAGGACACCGGCGGCAAGGACTACTTCGCGCTGGTCATGCGCGGCACGCAGTTCTCGCTGATCATCGCGTTCGCCGTCGGCATCATCTCCACGATCGTGGGCACGCTCATCGGTGCGCTGGCGGGGTTCTACCGCGGGTGGCTGGAGTCGATCCTCATGCGGGTCACCGACGTCTTCATCGTCATCCCGCTGCTGGTGATCGCGGCCGTGCTCGGCAAGACGGCCTCGAGCTGGGGCATCCTCGGCCTGGCCCTCGTGCTCGGCCTCGTCACCTGGACGAGCCTGGCCCGGCTGGTGCGCGGTGAGGTGCTCTCGCTGCGCGAGCGCGACTTCGTGCTCGCCGCCCAGGCGGTCGGCACCGGCCCCTGGCGCATCATCACGCGGCACGTGCTGCCCAACGCCGTCGGCGTCATCATCGTGTCCGCGACGCTCTCGATCTCGGCGGCGATCCTGCTCGAGACGTCGCTGAGCTTCCTCGGGTTCGGCGTCCAGGCGCCCGACACCTCGCTGGGTACCCTCATCTCCGACTACCAGGCCGCCTTCGCGACGCGGCCGTGGCTGTTCTGGTGGCCGGGCCTGATGATCCTGACCATCGCCCTGTGCGTGAACTTCATCGGCGACGGCCTGCGCGACGCGTTCGACCCCCGCCAGAACCGGACCAAGGACTGAGAATGACGACTCTCGACATCAGCGCCTCCGGCCCTGCCACGGCGACCGGCGACGCCGTCCTCGCCTTCGAGGACCTCACCGTCACGTTCAAGACCGAGTTCGGCGACGTGCACGCCGTCAAGGGCATCGACCTGGAGGTCCGGCCCGGCGAGGTCGTCGCGCTCGTGGGCGAGTCCGGCTCGGGCAAGTCCGTCACGTCGATGACGGCGCTCGGCCTGCTGCCCCGCAACGCCCGCGTCGGCGGCACCATCCGCGTGGGCGACAAGGAGGTGGGCGCCCTCGACGGCCGGGGCCTGCGCAACATGCGCGGCAACGACGTGGCCATGGTCTTCCAGGAGCCCATGACCGCGCTCAACCCGGTGCTCACCATCGGCGACCAGCTCACCGAGGGCCTGCAGCTGCACGGCATCGCCTACGGCAAGCAGGCGACGGCGCGGGCCGCCGAGCTGCTCGCCATGGTCGGCATCCCCGAGCCGGAGCGCCGCCTCAAGCAGTACCCGCACGAGCTGTCCGGCGGCCAGCGGCAGCGCGTCGTCATCGCCATGGCGATCGCGTGCGACCCCAAGGTGATCATCGCCGACGAGCCCACCACGGCCCTCGACGTGACCGTGCAGGCCGACATCCTCGACCTGCTGCGCTCGCTCAAGGACAAGCTGAACACCGGCATCCTGCTGATCACCCACAACATGGGTGTCGTGGCCGACATGGCCGACCGCGTCGCCGTCATGCTCAAGGGCGACCTCGTGGAGACGGGCACCGCCGACCAGGTGCTCAACCACCCGCGGCACGACTACACCAAGCGCCTGCTGGCCGCCGTGCCCCACCTGGGGTCCGGGCCGGGGCAGTTCGGCGACGTCGCGCCCGTGGAGGCGGCCGCCGAGGACCTGCCCGCGCTCGACCTGAACAACCTCGTCATCGAGTACCACCGCCTGGGCAAGCCCACCTTCCGGGCCGTCGACGACGTGTCGCTCTCGGTGGCGCAGGGCGAGATCGTGGGCCTCGTGGGCGAGTCGGGCTCCGGCAAGTCCACGATCGCCAAGTGCGCGCTGGGGCTCATCCCCGCGGCCTCCGGCTCGGTGTCGATCCTCGGCACGGGCTTCGGCAAGCTGCGCGGCAAGGAGCTCAAGGCCCTGCGCAAGCGCATCGGCGTCGTGTTCCAGGACCCGGCGTCGTCGCTCAACCCGCGCCTGCCGATCGGTGACGTGATCGCCGAGCCGCTGGTGGTGCACAAGGAGGGCGACGAGCGGTCGCGCCGCCGCCGCGTGCTGGAGCTGCTCGACGCCGTCGAGCTGCCCCGCAGCGTCTACAACCGCTACCCGCACGAGCTCTCCGGCGGCCAGCGCCAGCGCGTGAGCATCGCCCGCGCGCTCACGCTCGACCCCGAGCTGCTGGTCGCGGACGAGCCGACGTCGGCCCTGGACGTGTCCGTGCAGGCCAACGTGCTCAAGATGTTCACGTCGCTGCAGGAGCGGTACAAGTTCGCGTGCCTCTTCGTGAGCCACGACCTCGCGGTGATCGACCTGCTGGCCCACCGCGTGGTGGTGCTGCAGAACGGCCGCATCGTGGAGCAGGGCCCCCGCGAGGAGGTGCTGCACCACCCCCGCGAGGAGTACACGCAGCGGCTCATCGCGGCCGCCCCGGTGCCGGAGCCGCTGGAGCAGCGGCGCCGGCGCGAGGCGCGGCACGCGCTGCTGAACAAGCTCGGCGAGGACATCGCGGAACTGCACGTCGACGACGACTACGAGCGCCCCACGCCGCGCCAGGACGAGGGCGGCAACTCGTCCGGCCTCGGCGGCCTCCTGGGCGGCGGCAGCTGAGGTAGGTCTCGACAGGCTCGACCACCGGCACCGCTGGTCGAGCCTGTCGAGACCCCGTTACTCGGTGGCGTCCACCGTGATGCTGACCTCGCCCGGGGGCAGCCGCGTCTCGGCGTCGACCCACGCGGCCTCGTCGCGCAGCCACACGCGGTTGTCCACGTGCACCGCGACGGCCTGCGTGGACTGGGCCGTCGCGACGGCCCACTGGCCGGTCGCCCAGCCGCCGCGCTGGGGGTCGTCCGGCGTCAGGGGCGTGGCGTCGACCGTCACGGTGACCGACGCCGGGTCCTGCCGGTTCGGGTCCGCCGCGCCGGTCGCGGGCGCGAGCCCGAGGTCCCGGCCCAGCCGGCCCGCCACCGCATCCCGGGCGGCGTCGGGGGCGACCTGGTCCGCGTCGGCCACCGGTGCGAGCTCGCACGACAGGGCCGCGGGGGAGTTGCCGGTCAGGGCGGAGGCCCAGGCGCGCGACCGCGTCTCGTGCTGCGCGTAGGCGTCGGGGTAGGCGGAGCGCTGCACGGTCTGCGCGGCGTCCGTCACCTCCATGTCCTCGTACCCCTCGACCTCGACCAGCACGTCGTAGAAGGCGTTGGTCGAGTACACCGGGTCCAGGATCTGCTGGGGGTCGCCCCAGCCCTGGGACGGCCGCTGCTGGAACAGCCCCACCGAGTCACGGTCGCCGTAGTCGATGTTGATGAGCTTGGACTCCTGCAGCGCCGTCGCCAGGCCGATCGTGGCCGCCCGGGCCGGCAGGCCGCGGGCGACCGCGGTGCCGGCCACGAGCGCCGCGTTGTCCGCCTGGTCGGGCGAGAGGTACCAGTTCGAGCCCTCGAGCACGGCGGTGCAGCGCTCGGTGACGGGCCCGGACCCCGTCAGCCGGTTCAGCCCGACGACGACGCCCACCGTGGCGACCGCGCACACGGCGCAGACCGTCACGATGTACTTCAGGGCGCGCCCCAGCTGCCGTCGCGGCGGGGGGCCGTCGACGGGTGGCGGGACCGGCGGGCCGGTCTCGGCCAGGATGGCCATACGTGCTCCCTGTCGTCCGGGGCGGTACCAGAAGGGCCACGAATTGTAATCCGCCTGGTCAGGGATGGTGCAAAACGGGTACGGGGCGCCTCAGTTGGCGTGCAGCACCTCGTTGAGCTCGATGCCGACGCCGGTCCGGTCGAGCACCTCGACGGCGCCCGTGGTGGAGTTCCGGCGGAAGAGCAGGTTGCTGCGGCCCGCGAGGTCGCGCGCCTTGACGGGCGCGGTGCCGTCGCCGTACGGGTCGGCGGCCGCGCCGAGCACCGTCACCTTGGTGCCGGCGGTCAGGTACAGGCCGGCCTCGACCACGCAGTCGTCGCCGAGGGGGATACCGAGGCCGGCGTTGGCGCCCAGCAGGCAGCGCTCGCCGAGCGACACGACCTGCTTGCCGCCGCCGGACAGGGTGCCCATGATCGAGGCGCCACCGCCGACGTCGGACCCGTCGCCCACGGTGACCCCGGCCGAGATGCGGCCCTCGACCATGGACACGCCGAGCGTGCCGGCGTTGAAGTTCACGAAGCCCTCGTGCATCACCGTGGTGCCGGGGGCGAGGTACGCGCCCAGGCGCACCCGGTCGGCGTCGGCGATCCGGACGCCCGACGGGACGAGGTAGTCGACCATGCGGGGGAACTTGTCGACGCCGAACACCGTGACGTGGCCGCGGGCGCGCAGGCGCAGGCGGGTCTCCTCGAAGCCCTCGACGGCGCACGGGCCGGCGCTGGTCCAGACCACGTTCGTCAGCGCGCCGAAGATGCCGTCCATGTTGAGGCCGTGCGGCTTGACCAGGCGGGCCGAGAGCAGGTGCAGGCGCAGGTAGGCGTCCGAGACGCCCTTCGGGGGGTCGGCGAGGTCGATCTGCGTGGTCACGACCTCCAGCCGGACGCCGCGGACGGCGTCCGCGCCCGCGGCCGCCGCGAGAGCCTCGGGCGGGGTGGCGCCGTCGGGCGCGTCGCCGAGGGCGGGCTCCGGGTACCAGGTGTCGAGGGTGGTGCCGTCGTCGGCGATCGTGGCAAGGCCGAAGCCCCATGCGGTCGTCATGCGTCCAGCCTAACGGCCACGACGAGCGCCTAGGCTTGCCCTGTGGACAACGCGATCGACCCTGCCCTGCTCGACCCGTCCGGCGAGGGGGCCGACCTCGTCGCCCTCACCCGGATCCTGTGCGACATCCCGTCCGTCAGCGGCGACGAGAGGGCCCTCGCCGACACGATCGAGGCGGTCCTGCGGGCCTGCCCGCACCTGGACGTGCTGCGCGACGGCGACGCCCTGGTGGCCCGGACGCACCTCGGCCGGGACCGGCGCGTGGTGGTGGCCGGCCACATCGACACCGTGCCGATCGCGGACAACCTGCCGACCCGCCTCGTCGAGCAGGACGGCACCACCGAGCTCTGGGGCCGCGGCACCGTGGACATGCTCGGCGGGGTCGCCGTCGCGCTCGCCCTGGCGGTCGAGCTCGGCGCGCCCGGCACGGCGCCCGCGCACGACCTGACGTGGATCTTCTACGACCACGAGGAGGTCGACTCCGCGCTGAACGGCCTGGGCCGCCTGGCCCGCAACCACCCGGAGCTGCTGCGGGGCGACTTCGCGATCCTGGGCGAGCCGTCCAACGCCGGCATCGAGGGCGGCTGCAACGGCACGATGCGGGTCGAGGTGCGCACCCACGGCGTCGCCGCGCACTCGGCGCGCGCGTGGACGGGCGAGAACGCGATCCACGCGGTCGCGCCCGTGCTGACCCGGCTCGCGGCCTACGCGCCGCGCGAGGTCGAGGTGGACGGCCTGGTCTACCGCGAGGGCCTCAACGCCGTGCGGATCGACGGCGGCATCGCGGGCAACGTCATCCCCGACGCCTGCACGGTGGAGGTGAACTATCGTTTCGCCCCCTCGCGCTCCGTGGCCGGGGCGGAGGCCCACCTGCGGGAGGTCTTCGAGGGCTTCGAGGTCCTCGTGACGGACGCCGCGGGCGGCGCCCGCCCCGGCCTCGACGACCCGTTGGCGGCCCAGTTCGTGCAGTCGGTGCTGGCCACGACGGGTGGCGCGCCCGCCCCCAAGTACGGGTGGACCGACGTGGCCCGGTTCGCCGAGCTGGGAGTGCCCGCGGTCAACTTCGGCCCGGGTGACCCGCTGCTCGCGCACAAGGACGACGAGCACCTCCCCGTCGCGCAGCTCGCGCAGTGCCGCGACGCGCTGCGAGCGTGGCTGCTCGACGACTAGTTTGGTCGCATGAGCGACGACGGCATCCCACAGTCCGGCCGCGGCTATCGCCGTGGTCCGGTGCTCCTGCGCGGGAACCAGATCCCCCGCACCACGACGGACCAGCGCCTCCTGGCACCCGACCAGGACACCGACTGGCTGCACTCGGACCCCTGGCGGGTGCTGCGCATCCAGAGCGAGTTCGTGGAGGGCTTCGGCGCGCTTGCCGAGCTGGGCGAGGCGGTCTCGGTGTTCGGCTCCGCACGCACCAAGCCCGGTCACCCGGACTACGACGCGGGCGAGACCGTGGGCCGGCTGCTGGTCGAGGCGGGCTACGCCGTCATCACGGGCGGCGGGCCCGGAATCATGGAGGCCGCGAACAAGGGTGCGGCGGAGGCCGGCGGCACGTCGGTCGGCCTCGGTATCGAGCTGCCCTTCGAACAGGGCGTCAACGAGTACGTCAATCTGGGTATCAACTTCCGCTACTTCTTCGCGCGAAAGACGATGTTCCTGAAGTACGCGCAGGGATTCATCGTGATGCCCGGAGGATTCGGCACCTTCGACGAGCTCTTCGAAGCGGTCACCCTGGTGCAGACCCACAAGGTGACCCAGTTCCCGATCGTCCTGGTGGGAAAGAAGTACTGGGGCGGGCTCCTGGAGTGGGTCCGGACCACCGCGCTGGAGCACGGTGTCATCAGCGAGGCGGATCTCGACATCATCCACCTGACCGACGACCCGGCCGACGCGGTGCGGCACGTCGTCGACCGGGCCCACCAGATCGCGGCCGAGCAGGCGGCGCTGCAGGCCGCGGTGGCGGCGGAGCGCGCCACCGAGCAGGCGTCGGCCGCGGCCCGGCACGACGCCGTCGTGGGCAACTCCTAGGTGGACCGTCCGGAGGAGCCCGCGGGCGCCGTCCCGCCGCCGTCCGCCCCGCTGGTGCTGCGCGGGCGTGAGGTCGGACGGGACGGGCGCGCGGTGCGGCCGGTGGTGATGGCGGTGCTGAACCGCACCACCGACTCGTTCTACGCGCCCGCCCGCGTGCCCGACGACGCCGCGGCGCTGGCCGCCGCGGAGCGTGCGTACGCCGACGGCGCCGAGATCCTCGACGTCGGCGGCGTGCGGGCCGGCAACGGCACACCGGTCGACGAGGCAGAGGAGATCCGCCGCGTCGTGCCGTTCGTGGCCGCGGTGCGCCGCGCCGTGCCCGACCTGCTCGTCTCGGTCGACACCTGGCGCGCCGGGGTCGCCCGCGCGGCGATCGACGCCGGGGCGGACCTGATCAACGACACCTGGGCAGGACACGACCCGGGCCTGGTGGAGGTGGCGGGCGCGGCCGGTGTCGGCGTCGTCTGCTCGCACACCGGCGGGGCCGTGCCCCGCACGGACCCGTACCGCGTGGAGTACCCCTCGACCGACGACCAGGACGCCCTGCTGGGCGACGTCGTGGCCACCCTGCGGGCCGCCGCCGAGCGGGCCGTGGCGTGCGGCGTGCCGCGCGCGTCCGTGCTCGTGGACCCCACGCACGACTTCGGCAAGAACACGTGGCACTCGCTGCGTCTGCTGCGCCGTACCGGCGCCCTGTCGGGGCTCGGCTTCCCGCTGCTGATGGCGCTGTCCCGCAAGGACTTCGTGGGGGAGACGCTCGACCTGCCGCCCGAGGAGCGCCTGGAGGGCACGCTCGCCGCGACGGCGGTCGCCGCGTGGCTCGGCGCGCGGGTCTTCCGGGCGCACGACGTGACCGCGACCCGCCGGGTGCTCGACCTCGTCGCCGCGGTGCGCGACGAGGCGCCGCCCGCCGCCGCGCTGAGGGGTCTCGCCTGAGCCCACGCACGATTCGACCGGCTTCCCGGCACCCGATCCGGTGAAGCGCCACGAATGGGCGAGTGGAAAGTAAGGGGCGCCATTTGAACTAGAATGGGTCTGTGCCCTCGGCGTTCGCCGGACACATGAATGCTGCTACACACCGGACAACGGAATGGGAGAGCCACACATGGCTGCGATGAAGCCGCGAACGGGTGACGGACCGCTCGAGGTCACCAAGGAGGGGCGCGGCATTGTCATGCGTGTGCCGCTCGAGGGCGGCGGTCGGCTCGTCGTCGAGCTCAACGCGACCGAGGCGAGCGAGCTCGGGGACGCACTCCAGACCGTCGTCGGCTGAGCCGGAGGTGTAGCGCAGGGTGCGGGCCGAGGTACGAGGCACGCGCCTGTAGCGGAACCGCAGGCTCTGCCGACGTCTGACAGAGCCTGAGCTCGTTCGACGGTCGTCCGCCGCGGGGACCAGCCTCTTCGAGGGTCAGCGGCGGACGGCCAGCAGCAGGCCGTCCCCGCTCGGCAGCATGGCGGGGAGCACCCGCTCGTCGTTGCGCAGCGTCCGGCCCACCTCGCGGACCACGGTGGTGAGCTCGTCGCGGCGAGCGGGGTCCGCCACCCGGTCGCGCAGCAGCGCGCCGTCGACGGCGAGCACACCGCCCGGGCGCAGCAGGCGCAGGGCCTCGTCGACGTACTCGGGGTAGGCCAGCGGGTCGCTGGCCACCAGCACCAGGTCGTAGGCGCCGTCGGCCAGCCGGGGCAGCACGTCCGCGGGCCGGCCGGGAATGATCCGGGTGCGCTGCGGGGCCACGCCGTCCTCGGCGAACGCCGTCCGCGCGGCCCGCTGGTGCTCGACCTCGCGGTCGATCGTGGTGAGCTGGCCGTCGGCCGGCATGCCCCGCAGCAGCCACAGCGCGGCCACGCCGGCGCCGGTGCCCACCTCGACCACGGCGTGCGCGTTCGAGGCGGCGGCGAGCACCCGCAGCACCGCGCCCACCCCCGGCAGGACGGCCGGGCAGCCCAGCTCCGAGGCGCGTTCGCGGGCGCGCAGCAGCACCTCGTCCTCGGGGACGAAGGCCTCGCTGTAGACCCAGGCCGCGACCTTCCCGTGGCCTGACGGCTCCGCTGTGCTGATGGCTTTCCTCCGCTGAACCAGGCAGTTGTGTACATCACGTGCGGCGTCAGGGTACAGCCCGTGGGAACGCCTGGGCTTTGACGTACGTTGAGAGGACGATGACTTCCGTGAGCACTCGACCAGCAGCAGACGCATCCGCGTCGGTACCCTCCGGGGCCGGCGCCGCCGACCTGCCCTGGCAGCCGCCGACCTGGGAAGAGATCGTGCGGGAGCACTCCGCACGCGTCTACCGGCTCGCCTACCGGCTGACCGGTAACAAGCAGGACGCCGAGGACCTGACCCAGGAGACGTTCATCCGGGTGTTCCGCTCGCTGTCGAGCTACACCCCGGGCACGTTCGAGGGCTGGCTCCACCGCATCACGACCAACCTGTTCCTGGACCAGGCGCGCCGCAAGAAGCGCATCCGCATGGAGGCGATGGGTGACGACGACGGCCACGTCGCCGACACCGGTGACTTCGGCCGCCCGGAGCGTGGCTACGAGCACGCCAACCTGGACCAGGACGTGCAGAAGGCGCTCGACGCCTTGCGCCCCGAGTACCGCGCCGCGGTGGTGCTCTGCGACATCGAGGGCCTGAGCTACGAGGAGATCGCCGTGACCCTGGGCGTCAAGCTCGGTACCGTCCGCTCCCGCATCCACCGCGCCCGCGCCCAGCTCCGCGACGCGCTGGAGCACCTGGCCCCGACGCGCGGCGGCGCACGATGAGCCACCTGGGCGACCTCGTCAGCGCGCTGGCTGACGGGCAGCTCTCGCCCGCCGAGACGGAGCGCGCCCTGGCCCACGTGACGATGTGCCGGCTGTGCGCCCGCGAGCTCGACACCGCCCGCGCGGCCCGCCGCGCGCTCTCGTCCGCCGCCGACGTCATGCCCGACCCGGCCCTGACGGCCCGGCTGATGGCGCTCCAGGCGAGCATCCCGCCCACCGACGAGGACCCGCTGCGCCGCCCGTTCCTGGGCCCGGACCCGCTGGCCGCCCCGGTGTGGTCGGCCTCGGCGTTCGACGGCTTCGACGGCCGGATCGACCGTCCGGCGCGCCGCCGCCGGGCCGCCCGGATCACGGCCCTCGGCGTGGGCGGAGCCGGCGTGCTGGGCCTGGCCCTGTTCACGCTCGGCGACGTGCCCGTGGTGTCCCCGCAGCTCTCGGCGCAGACCAGCATGACGATGCTCGGCCGCACCGGGCCCGACGCCGCGGCGGCCGGCCAGGACGTGCTGGCCGGCCTCGACGTCGACGCCGACCAGGTGACGCCCGCCGCGCTCGACTGGGTCGCGGACAACGGCTGGGTGGCGCCCGCCGACCTGCCCGACGGCTACTCGGTCTCGGCCATGCGGCTGGTGGGCGACGAGGGCCAGACCCTGGAGATCGACCTGACCGGTCCCTCCGGGCACGCGGTGGTCCGCGAGCGGGCCGGCCAGCTGGCCCGGAGCGGCACCACGGTGGGCGGCGTGCAGGTGCTCGCCACGGAGCCCGCCCACGTGGCGTGGCAGTCCGACGACATGGTGGTCGACGTGGTCGCCGACGCGCCCGAGGAGGTACTCACCGAGCTCGTGGCGTCCTTCGGTGAGCATGGCTACGATGCCGGGGTCCTGCCCCGCATCGCCCGCGGGTGGCACACCGTGACAGGAGCCATCGAAAGCCCATGACCGACGAGAACCCGTTCGCGCCCCCCACACCGCGCGCAGCAGTGCCCCCCGCGAACGAGCCGGCGGTCCCGGCCCCGGGGAGCACGCCCGAACCCGCGCCCGGGGGAGCGCCGGCCGAGCGGCCGGCGGAGACGTCGTCGGCGCAGCAGCAGTCGACCCAGCAGCTTCCGGCGCAGCCCGCCGACCGGCCCACCGCGCAGCTCCCGACGGCGGGCTACCTGACCACGCTGCCGGCGCCGTCGGCCGCCGGGGCCCACGAGCCCGGGTCACACGGGTCCGGCTCCCACGGGTCCGGGTCGCACGAGTCCGGCTCGCACGCCCCTGCGCACGACCCCTCGGCCGGGCACGCGGGCACGGCGCACGCCACCGGGCCCTACGGCACCGCCCAGCCGCCCCGGTCGCGCCGCGGCCGGCTCGGCGCGGGCACCGTGTCCGCCGTCGTGCTGCTCGGCCTGCTCGCCGGCGCGGCCGGCGGGGTGGGCGCCTACGCGCTGCTGGACTCGCGCACCGCGGCGCGCCCGGCGGATGCCGCGCTGCCGCAGCACGCCGCGGGGACCACCCAGGTGGAGCGCCCCGAGGGCTCGGTCGCCGCGATCGCCGCCGCCGCGCTGCCGAGCGTGGTCTCGATCGAGGTGCGCGCCCCGCAGGGCGTGGCCACCGGGTCGGGCATGATCCTCAAGTCCGAGGGCTACATCCTCACGAACAACCACGTGGTCGCCGAGGCGGCCTCCGGGGCCGACGTGACCGTGACGTTCTCCGACGGGCACGAGCAGCCCGCCGAGCTCGTGGGCGCCACCCCGGACTACGACCTGGCCGTCATCAAGGTGGACGAGACCGGCCTGGAGCCGCTCGTGCTGGGCGACTCCGACGACGTCGTCGTGGGCGACGCCGTGCTCGCCGTCGGCTCCCCGCTCGGCCTGGAGGCCACGGTCACCACGGGCATCGTCAGCGCGCTGCACCGCCCCGTGAAGGCGGGCGAGTCCGCGGAGGCGGCGTTCATCGACGCCATCCAGACGGACGCCGCGATCAACCCCGGCAACTCCGGCGGCCCGCTCGTGAACTCGGCGGGCGAGGTCATCGGCATCAACTCGGCCATCGCGCAGGGGCCCGGCACCACCACGGCCACCGGCAACATCGGCCTCGGCTTCGCCATCCCGTCCAACCAGGCCCGGCACACGGCCGAGCAGCTCATCGAGACGGGCTCGGCGACGTTCCCGATCATCGGCGTCCTGCTCGACCCGGCCTACCAGGGCGAGGGCGTGCAGGTGTCCCAGGAGGCGCAGCAGGGCACGCCCGCCGTGACGCCGAACGGCCCCGCCGACCAGGCCGGCATCAAGCCGGGCGACGTGATCCTCTCCGTGGACGGCCGGCCCGTGTCGGTCGCCGACGAGCTGATCGTCGCGATCCGCGCCAAGGCGCCGGGCGACCCGGTGACGCTCCAGGTGCGGTCCGGCAAGAACGAGCGCGAGGTCCGCGTGGTGCTCGAAGAGCGGTCGAGCGGCCAGTGAACGGGGTTCATCCGGCGTTCTCCGGGCTGTCCCGCGACGCGAGTAGGCTCTGACCCGTGTTCGGTATCAACGGCTGGGAGTTCGTGATCATCATCGTGATCGCGATGCTCGTCATCGGCCCTGAGCGGCTGCCCACCTATGCGGAACAGCTCGGCGCGATGGTGCGCCGGGGCCGCGACCTGCTCCAGAACGCGAAGGCGCGGGTCGACGACGAGCTCGGGCCGGAGTTCAGCGACGTGGACTGGTCCAAGCTCGACCCGCGCCAGTACGACCCGCGCAAGATCGTGCGGGACGCACTGATGGACGACAGCCCGTCGGAGTACACACGGTCCGCCGCCGCGCAGGCCGCGGACGGCGTGGCGGCACGGAACGGCATGTCAGCGACGTCGGCCGGCCCGGCCGCGGAACCCGGGAAGGCACCGTACGACGACGAAGCGACCTGAGGATTCGGTGAGCGCGGACGGACCTGCCAGAATGTGGGCCATGTCGTCCTTCACCTCGACCGCGCCGGAACCAGCTGCTGTGGCCGACGTCCCCACCCGGAAGCGCATCTTCTCCGGGATGCAGCCCACCGACGGTTCCCTCCACCTGGGCAACTACATCGGTGCGTTGTCCCAGTGGATCGCGCTGCAGGACTCCTACGACGCGCTCTACTGCGTCGTGGACCTGCACGCGCTGACGGTCAACCCGGACCCGGCGCTGCTGCGCGAGCGCACCCGGCGCACGGCCGCGCAGTACCTGGCGGGCGGCATCGACCCCGAGCGGTCCATCCTCTTCGTGCAGTCGCACGTGGCGGCGCACGCCGAGCTGGCGTGGCTGCTCAGCTGCCAGACCGGCTTCGGCGAGGCCGGCCGGATGACGCAGTTCAAGGACAAGTCCGCCAAGCAGGGCAGCGAGGGCACCACGGTCGGGCTCTTCACCTACCCCGTGCTCATGGCGGCCGACATCCTGCTGTACGACGCCGGCCTGGTCCCCGTCGGCGAGGACCAGCGTCAGCACCTGGAGCTCACGCGTGACCTCGCGGCGCGGCTGAACACCCGCTTCGGCGAGGGCACCGCCGTGGTGCCGGACGCGCACATCGTCAAGGCCGTGGCCAAGATCCAGGACCTGCAGGACCCGAGCGCCAAGATGAGCAAGTCCAGCACGGGCGGCAAGGGCGTCGTCTGGCTGCTGGAGGACCCCAAGAAGGCGGTCAAGGCCATCAAGTCGGCCGTCACCGACGCCGACGAGTCCTACGGCGTGCGCTTCGACCCGGCCGAGAAGCCGGGCATCTCGAACCTGCTGACGATCTTCTCGGCCGTGACCGGCCGCGACATCGACGAGATCGCCAAGGAGTACGACGGCCGCGGCTACGGCTACCTCAAGGTGGACCTGGCCGACGCCGTCGTCGCCTTCCTCGAGCCGTTCCAGGCCCGCGCGAACACCTACCTGGCCGACCCGGCCGAGCTCGACCGCGTGCTGGCCGACGGCGCCGACCGGGCCCGCGCCATCGCCCGACCCGTCCTGGACCGGCTGTACGAACGGTTCGGGCTGCTCCCCGTCCGAGGCACCCGGTGAACCTGCCCGAGCGCGGACCCGGCCAGGTCCGCATCGGGATCGCGATCGAGATCCCGGAGCCCTACGCCGCGCAGCTCAGCGCGGCGCGGGTGGCTGCCGACGACCCGCTCGCGAACTTCATCCCCCCGCACATCACGCTGCTGGGGCCCACGCTGATCGACCTCGGCCAGCTCGCCGAGGCACGCGAGCACCTGGCGACCGTGGCCGCCGCCGCGTCGCCCTTCACGGTGCGGCTGCGGGGCACGGCCACGTTCCGGCCGGTGTCGCCCGTGGTGTTCGTGGCCCTGGCGCAGGGCATCGCGGAGTGCGAGCAGCTCGAGGCGAGCGTGCGCTCCGGGATCCTGGACGGGGACCTGCGGTTCAACTACCACCCGCACGTGACCATCGCGCACGAGGTGGCGGACGCCGACCTCGACAAGGCCTTCGAGGCCATGACGGACTACTCCGCCGAGTTCGACGTCGACCGGTTCTACCAGTACGAGCACGGCGACGACGGGATCTGGCGGCCCCAGGCGGCCTTCCAGCTCGGCCGGGTCTGACCCGGGCGCGAGCCCGCGCCCGGCGTCCCCCACGACACACCCACGGCCGTGACAGGACCCGCCTGCCCGTCGCCGTCTACTCTTCGCGAGTGAAGCGGTTGATCGAGCGGGGACAGGCGCTCTGGGCGCGCTGGGAGGCGACCCGGCCCGGCCGGGCGATCTCCCGGTTCAACACGGCGAACGGCGCCGTGCTCAGCGGTGGCATGGCCTATGCCGCGCTGTTCTCGTTGTTCGCGGCCCTCGCGATCGGCTACACCGTGTTCGTGCGGGTGCTCGGCGGCGACGCCGACCTGCGCGACGCGGTGCTGGACCAGATCGACACCTGGGTGCCGGGGCTCGTCGACACCGGCCACGGCGGCGTGCTGTCGCCGAACGACCTCGTGATCTCCACCGGCCTGAGCTGGACCTCGGCCGTGGCGGCGCTGGTGCTGCTGTGGTCCGCCACGAACTTCATGGGCGCCCTGCGCACGTCGGTGCGGGCCATGTTCGGCGAGACGAACGGCCACGGCAACCCCGTCACCGACCGCCTGCGGCAGCTCCTGGGCTTCGTCCTGCTCGGCGCCGGCGTGCTGGTCACCGCGGCCGCCAGCGTGGCGGTCTCGGCGGCCGTGCCCTGGACCCTGGAGAGCCTCGGGCTGGACGGCGGCGCGGTGTCCTTCGCGGTGCGCGCCGGCGGCGCCCTGGTGACCCTGGCGCTGGACGCGGTCGTCGTGGCCGCCGTCGTGCGGTACGTGGGCGGCGTGCGGACCGACTGGCGGGAGCTGATGTACGGCTCGCTCGCGGTGGGCGTCGTCGCCGGCGGGCTGCGCTACCTCGGTACCGAGGTGATCTCGAACGCCGCCGCCCGCAACGCCCTGCTGGCGTCGTTCGCGGTGGTGGTGACCATCCTGGTGCTGGTCAACCTGCTGGCCCGGGTGCTGCTCATGGCCTGCGCCTGGGTGGCCGACCCGCCGGCCGCGCAGGCCGAGCAGGACCCCGAGAACGAGGACGGGGCGACACAGGACCCGTAGGTCCCATGCCGCCCCGTCGTCTCGGGAGGATCAGAACGCGCGGGTGATCATCGCGCGCTTGACCTCCTGGATCGCCTTCGTGACCTCGATGCCGCGGGGGCAGGCCTCGGTGCAGTTGAAGGTCGTGCGGCAGCGCCACACGCCCTCCTTGTCGTTGAGGATCTCGAGGCGCTGCGAGCCACCCTCGTCACGGCTGTCGAAGATGAAGCGGTGCGCGTTCACGATCGCGGCCGGGCCGAAGTACTGGCCGTCCGTCCAGAACACCGGGCAGGACGACGTGCACGCGGCGCACAGGATGCACTTGGTGGTGTCGTCGAACTTCGCGCGGTCCTCGGGGGACTGGTAGCGCTCCTTGGAGGGCTCGTTCCCGGAGGTGATGAGGAACGGCATGATCTCGCGGTAGGAGGCGAAGAACGGCTCCATGTCGACCACGAGGTCCTTCACGACGGGCAGGCCCTTGATGGGCTCGACCGTGATCGGCTTGTCGGGGTTGACGTCCTTCAGGAGCGTCTTGCAGGCCAGGCGGTTGCGGCCGTTGATCCGCATCGCGTCCGAGCCGCACACGCCGTGCGCGCAGGACCGGCGGAACGTGAGGCTACCGTCCTCGTCCCACTTGATCTTGTGCAGGGCGTCGAGGATGCGGTCGGTGCCGTGCGCCTCGACGGTGAAGTCCTCCCAGGTGGCCTCCTCGGACACCTCGGGGTTGAACCGCCGGATCCGCAGCGTGACCGTGAACGACGGGATCTCGCCCGCGGGGGACGGTGCGGCGGCTTCGAGTGTGGCAGTCATCAGTACTTACGCTCCATCGGCTCGTACCGGGTCTGGACAACGGGCTTGGAGCCCAGGACGACCTTGTAGCCGTCGAACTCCTCGACGTGGTCGAAGTAGCCCTCCACGTGACCCTCGGCCTGGTCGGACGCCGCGGTGGGGCGCCGGTAGGCCATGGTGTGCAGCATGTAGTTGGCGTCGTCGCGGTTGGGGAAGTCCTCGCGGTAGTGACCACCGCGCGACTCCTTGCGGTTGATCGCGGCGACCACGGTGACCTCGGCGATGTCGAGCAGGAAGCCCAGCTCGATGGCCTCCAGGAGGTCCGTGTTGAAGAGCTTGCCCTTGTCCTGGACGGACGCGTTGCGGTAGCGCTTCTGCAGCTCGCGGATGTCGGCCAGGGCCGCGTTCAGCGAGTCGCCCGTGCGGAACACCTGGGCGTTCAGGTCCATGGTGTCCTGCAGCGCCTTGCGGATGTCCGCGATGCGCTCACCGTCGGGGCGGTTGCGCATCTCGTCGAGCTGCTCCACCACCCGGACGGTCGGGTCCTCGGGCAGCTCGTGGAACGACGCCGTCTTGGCGTACTCCGCGGCGGCGCGGCCGGACCGCTTGCCGAACACGTTGATGTCCAGCAGCGAGTTGGTGCCGAGGCGGTTGGAGCCGTGCACCGACACGCAGGCGACCTCACCGGCGGCGTAGAGGCCCTTGACGACGTTCACGCCGTCGCGGAGCACCTCGCCCTTGATGTTGGTCGGCACGCCGCCCATGGCGTAGTGCGCCGTGGGGTACACGGGGACCGGCTCGGTGTACGGCTCGATGCCGAGGTAGGTGCGCGCGAACTCGGTGATGTCCGGGAGCTTGGCGTCGATGTGCGCCGGCTCCAGGTGCGTCAGGTCGAGCAGGACGTAGTCCTTGTTCGGTCCCGCGCCGCGGCCCTCGCGGACCTCGTTCGCCATCGACCGGGCCACGATGTCACGCGGCGCGAGGTCCTTGATGGTGGGGGCGTAGCGCTCCATGAAGCGCTCGCCCTCGGAGTTGCGCAGGATGCCGCCCTCGCCGCGGGCCGCCTCCGACAGGAGGATGCCCAGGCCGGCCAGGCCTGTCGGGTGGAACTGGAAGAACTCCATGTCCTCGAGCGGCAGGCCGCGGCGGTAGGCCAGCGCCATGCCGTCACCCGTGAGGGTGTGGGCGTTCGAGGTGGTCTTGAAGATCTTCCCCGCGCCGCCGGTGGCGAAGATGATCGCCTTGGCCTGGAACACGTGGATCTCGCCGGTGGCCAGGTCGTAGGCGACGACGCCGGTGGCGTTGACCTCCTCGCCGTCCGCGATCTCCTCGGTGGTGAGGTCGTGGTCGGTGATGAGGTCCAGCACGTAGAACTCGTTGAAGAACTCGACGTCCTGCTTCACGCAGTTCTGGTAGAGCGTCTGGAGGATCATGTGACCGGTGCGGTCGGCGGCGTAGCACGCGCGGCGCACGGCGGACTGGCCGTGGTCCCGGGTGTGCCCGCCGAACCGGCGCTGGTCGATCTTGCCCTCGGGGGTGCGGTTGAACGGGAGGCCCATCCGCTCCAGGTCGAGGACGGACTCGATGGCTTCCTTCGCGAGGATCTCGGCCGCGTCCTGGTCGACGAGGTAGTCGCCGCCCTTGACGGTGTCGAAGGTGTGCCATTCCCAGTTGTCGTCCTCGACGTTGGCGAGGGCCGCGGCCATGCCGCCCTGGGCGGCACCGGTGTGGGAGCGGGTGGGGTACAGCTTGGAGATCACCGCGGTGCGGGCCTCCTTCGACGACTCGAGGGCGGCTCGCATACCTGCGCCGCCGGCGCCGACGATCACGACGTCGTACTGATGGGTCTGCATCGGGCTCGATGCCTCCTGCTATGAGGTTCGGAGTGTGGGGCTGGGGGTGGTGCCGGTGCTGCGGCGCGCGCTGCTCAGGCCGTGCAGAAGGAGGCGAGCAGCTCTGCGGGAGCGTCCGGCGGGCACGCGTCGAACGTGAAGATGACCAGGGTGCCCAGCACGACCACGACGGTGAACGCGAGGAAGAGCAGGCCCTTGAGGATGCCGCGGGTGACGTCCTTCGTGGCGTAGTCGTTGATGATGGTGCGCACCCCGTTGGTGCCGTGGATCATGGCGAGCCACAGCATCAGCAGGTCCCAGACCTGCCACATCGGGTTGGACCACTTGCCGCCCACGAAGGCGAAGTCGATGGCGTGCACGCCCTCGCCGACCATCAGGTTCACGAAGAGGTGGCCGAAGATGAGGACCAGGAGCACCACGCCCGAGGCCCGCATGAAGACCCAGGAGTACAGCTCGTAGTTGCCGCGCGTCGTCTTGCGGCGTGCGTACGGCGAGCGCGGGGAGTCGACCTTCGCCACCGCGGCGGTTCCGTGTGCCATCAGTGACCCCCGGTGAAGACGTTGATGAGGTGCCGCGGCAGGAAGCCCGCCATCGTCACGACGAACAGACCGACGACGACCCACAGCATGACCTTCTGGTACTTCGGGCCCTTGGCCCAGAAGTCCACCAGCAGGATGCGGATGCCGTTGAAGGCGTGGAAGACGATCGCTGCCACGAGCCCGGCCTCGCCGAGCCCCATGATCGGGGTCTGGTACGTGCCGATCGCTGCGTTGTACGCCTCGGGGGACACGCGCACCAGGGCTGTGTCGAGCACGTGCACGAGCAAGAAGAAGAAGATCAGCACGCCGGTCACGCGGTGCGCGACCCACGACCACATGCCTTCACGGCCGCGGTACAACGTGCCTGCTGGTGCGGTGGGCACTTCGGTAGCCTCCTATGGCTGTCCGGCTGGGGGGTGGCTGGTCCCCACTGTAATGACAACTGCTCGCCTCGATCGCCGCCCGGCAGCCCTCGCGGGCATCAAGACACGGCATTTGTGACTGATCCCACAGGGGAGATGTCGTGGCTTCGGGCACCCGTCAGGTTGCTCGTGCGTTGCTGCCCGGACCTGCCCCTGAGTTCAGCCAGGGTTCGCCCGGATTCTGGCGAGTTTTGGCTGCGGGAACACGGTCCGGCTGACATCCTGCGGGGCATGACTTCGGCCGCCGCCCCATCGTCCCCGATCGACGACTTCTTCGCAGTGGTACCAGCCGGCGGGTCCGGCACGCGGCTGTGGCCGCTCTCGCGGGGCGGGGAGCCCAAGTTCCTGCACGACCTCGTCGGATCGGGCGAGTCCCTGCTCCAGGCCACCGAGCGCCGGCTGCGCCCGCTCGCGGGGCCGGACGGTGTCGTGCTGGTCACCGGCGAGCAGCACGTGGACGCCTGCCGCGCCCAGCTCCCGGGCCTGTCCGACGACGCGGTGCTCGCCGAGCCGTCGCCGCGCGAGTCCATGGCGGCCATCGGGCTGGCGGCCGCCGTCCTGGAGAAGCGGCACGGCGACGTGGTGGTCGGGTCGTTCGCGGCGGACCACGTGATCCACGGGAAGCGCGCGTTCGAGCTGGCGGTCCGCGAGGCCGTGTCCGCCGCCCGCGCCGGCTACGTGACGACCGTGGGCATCGCCGCCTCGCGGCCGTCGACCGCGTTCGGGTACGTGCGCTCGGGTGAGCCGCTCGGCGTCGACGGCGCCCCGCACACGCTGCACGTGCGCGGGTTCACGGAGAAGCCGGACGCCGCCACCGCGCGCGCCTATCTCGCCTCGGGCGAGTACCGCTGGAACGCGGGCATGTTCGTCTCGCGCACGTCCGTGCTGCTGGGGCACCTCGCCGAGCAGCGGCCCGCGCTGCACGACGGCCTGCGCACCGTGGCCGACGCGTGGGACACCCCGCGCCGTGCCGCGGTGCTCGCGGAGGTCTGGCCGGGCCTGGAGAAGATCGCGATCGACCACGCGGTGGCCGAGCCGGTCGCCGAGGCGGGCGGCGTCGCCGTCGTCCCGGGCACCTTCGGGTGGGACGACGTCGGCGACTACAACTCGCTCGCCGTGCTCCTGCCGTCCGACGACGACCGCGGCGCCAAGGTGCTCGGCGACCCGGGCGACGTGCTGCGCATCGAGAGCGCCGGCTCCGTGGTGGTCCCGGCGTCGGGCCGGCTCGTGACGGTGCTGGGGCTGGACGACGTCGTCGTCGTGGACACGCCCGACGCGCTGCTGGTGACCACGCGCGCCCGGGCGCAGCAGGTCAAGGAGGTGGTGGCCGCGGTACGCGAACGGGGCAGGGAAGATCTCCTCTGAACCAAGATCTTTCCCCGATGTCTCATAGTTGTCCGTATCGTGGGACGGATGCCGCGCTGTCGTGTCTCGCGAGGCGGACAGCGCTACCGTGAGAGGCGTGAACCCGACCCAGCAGCCCGTCAGTCTTGCCGATTTCGATCAGATCGTTTCGCACGATCAGATGCCGGTCGGGGACGTGCCCGGGGGGAACGCGACGGACGTCGTCGCGGCGCTGGCGGCCCGCGTGAGCGAGCTCGCGGACGGGTTCGACGCCGAGCTGGTCGCGTTCCGCCGGGACGTGCACCGGCACCCGGAGCTCTCCCGTCAGGAGATCCGCACCACCGCGCTGCTGGTCGACCGCCTGCGCGCCGCCGGGCTGGACCCGCGGCCGCTGCCGACGGGCACCGGCCTGGTCTGCGACATCGGCCCCGACCACGGGCCCGACGGCGAGGGCCGCGTGGGCCTGCGCGCCGACCTCGACGCCCTGCCGCTGCACGAGACGAGCGGCGTGGAGTTCGCCTCGACCCGCCCCGGGGTCGCGCACGCCTGCGGGCACGACGTGCACACCACCGCGGTGCTCGGCGCCGGCCTGGTGCTGGCCCGCCTGCAGGAGGAGGGGCGGCTGCGCCGCGGCGTCCGGCTCTTCTTCCAGCCCGCCGAGGAGGTCTTCCCCGGCGGCGCGGAGGACATCATCAACAAGACGTCCGAGCTCGACGGCGTGGACCGCATGGCCGCGCTGCACTGCGACCCGAAGTTCGACGTCGGCCACGTGGGCACCCGCATCGGCCCCATCACCTCCGCGAGCGACTCGGTCATGGTGACCATCTCGTCGCCCGGCGGGCACACCTCGCGCCCGCACCTCACCGGCGACGTCGTCTTCGCGCTCGGCCAGGTCATCACGCAGACGCCCGCCGTCCTGGGCCGGCGCCTGGACCCGCGCTCGGGCGTGAACCTCACCTGGGGCGCGGTGCAGGCCGGCTCCACGCCGAACGCGATCCCGTCCAGCGGCATCCTCAAGGGCACGCTGCGCTGCCTCGACGTGCGCGCGTGGGAGAAGGCCGGCGAGCTGGTGCGCGAGGCCGTCGAGCAGGTCGTGGCCCCGTACCAGGTGGACATCTCGGTGACCGTGACGCACGGTGTGCCGCCCGTCGAGAACGAGGCCGAGGCGACCGGGGACCTGGAGGCCGCGATCCGCGACGCCGTCGGCCCCGACGCCGTGCAGCTCACCGAGCAGTCCATGGGCGGCGAGGACTTCGCCTGGTACCTGCGCAAGGTTCCGGGCACCATGGCGCGGCTCGGCGTGCGCACCCCCGGCGGCCGCACCTACGACCTGCACCAGGGCGACCTGGTCGTGGACGAGCGGGCGATCGGCGTGGGCGTACGGACACTCGCGCAGTTCGCTGCCTCCTGAGGCAAAGGCTTTCATTGCCGAGTGGGTGTCGGGAGTTTATTGTCGCGCGGAAGGAGGCTCGATCCGTGAGTCTCACCTGTTGCGGGGGGTAGGTCGCACATGCGCATGCAAGAAACCTTGGGACGAGCAACCACGTGGATGCGAGGCGTGGTCGCTTCGCTGCTGGCAGTCTTCCTCGTCGTGACGGTCGTCCCGGCGGCAGCCCAGGGAGATCCGCTGAGCGCTGATGAGGCCCGAGCTGAGGCGGCCGCGGCCGCGGTTGTCGTGCAGTCCATCGAAAGCACGCGAGAGTTCTGGAGTGCTGCGGAAGTCTCGCCTCAGGTCCAGCGACGGCTCGAGGCTGGACTGCGTGAGGGTGAGCTTCCCGAGAGCATGCTGAGCGGTTCCGTGCCCGTCGAGACGGTGTCGACCCGGCAGGACGGAAACCAGGTCGACACCGCGCTCTTCTCTGATGGGTCTGTGACCCGGACCCTGGTCCAGGAGGAGTCCGGGGCGTTCGATCCTTCTGCTCTGGGCATGTCCGAGGAGGAGTTCTCGGCGATGGCCAGTTACAACGGCTCGATCAAGAGCTGCAAGGTCTTCAGCGGTACGGGGTTTGCCCGACGTGAGGACTGCGCGGTGTCGGGATCGAACGGTGCCGGGATCAAGCTCGGTTTCATCGCCGACTACACGCTCGTCCAGGGCGCGTACAACGACAAGATCACTGCGCGACACACGGCCTATCAGCAGTGCAACGGAGCGGTCTGCGATGCCCCGGCCTGGAACCGGTGGGTCAAGGAGGAGAGCGCGAGCCGGAGCGCGATGGTCTCCATGACTACCCGGTGGGAGGTTGTCGGGGTTTCCAGTGGAACTGCTGAGCTTCGCTTGATCGTCGGCAAGAACGTCGCGTCCGCAAGGCTCTCGGTCTGACCGAGCGAGGAAACCTCGAGGATGTCCCGGCGATGGCTGAGTCGCGCTGGGGCATCCTCGTCCTCGTCTCGCTGCCTTGTCACTCCTGGCTAGGTTGCTGTCGATGACGCTTCGGTAACGACTTACTCCGGTTACCGTCTCGAAACGCGAAATGCCAGATGCGCTGGCTACCCTCGGTGCGGTATAGGGCCTCAGATCCGTCTGGGACATCGCCCTCTGGATCATCGAAGGAGCACCAGTGAAGAAGGCTGTCTGGCTCACCGCCATTGCGGGAGCAACGGCGCTCGCGCTCTCGGCGTGCGGCGCTGCCCCGGAGGAGTCCACCGGTGGCGAGAGCAACGCCGCCAGTGACTTCAAGCCCTGCATCGTGTCGGACCAGGGCGGGTTCGACGACAAGAGCTTCAACCAGCTCAGCTTCGAGGGCGCGACCGCCGCGGCCAAGGAGCTTGGCACCGACCTCGTCGACGTGCAGTCCGCGTCGGAGAGCGAGTACAAGGGCAACGTCGAGTCTCTCGTCGGCGAGGGTTGCAACGCGATCGTGACGGTGGGGTACGCGCTGTCGGCGACGACCATCGAGTCGGCGACCGCGAACCCCGACATCGACTACATCATCATCGACGACGCCGCCGACGCGGACGGCGACGGCAAGGCCGACGCCGACAACATCAAGCCGCTCCTGTACGACACCGCGCAGGCTGCGTTCCTCGCGGGCTACCTCTCCGCGGGCTACTCCGAGGCCGGCAAGGTGGGTACGTACGGTGGCCAGGAGTTTCCGACCGTCACGATCTTCATGGACGGTTTCAAGCAGGGCATCGACTACTACAACGAGACCAACGATGCTGACGTGGAACTGATCGGATGGGACGGCAAGAAGGGCTCGTTCACGGGCAGCTTCGCGGCCGACCCGGCGGCGAAGACCACCGCTCAGAACATCCTTGATCAGGGTGTCGACGTCCTGTTCCCGGTTGGTGGGCCCATCTACCAGGGCGCGATGGACGCGATCGCGGACTCGGGTGACGACGTGGCGATCATCGGCGCGGACGCCGACTTCTACGAGACCGACGCCACTACGCAGGACCTGGTCCTCACCTCGGTGCTGAAGAAGATGGACGTCTCCACCGAGGAGGCCGTCGTCGCCTCGGGCAACGGCGAGTTCGACCCGACCCCGTACGTGGGTACCCTCGAGAACGGCGGCGTGGACATCGCCCCGCTGCACAACTTCGAGGACAAGGTGGACCCGGCCCTCTGGGAAGAGGTCCAGGCCCTCAAGGAGTCGATCATCGCCGGTGACGTGCCGGTGGAGTCCTACCTCGCCAAGTGACGTCGGCTCGACCGGTCGGCCCACGGCGGACCGGTCGACGGCCAGAACTTGACGCAAGATGGTCCCGGGGGGCACGGCACGCGCCGTGCGCCCCGGGACCTGTCATGAGCAGGACCCCTTTCGGGAAGGATTCCTATGCGGCTCGAGCTGCGCGGCATCACCAAGCGCTTCGGCGCGCTCGTCGCGAACGACCACATCGACCTGGTCGTCCAGCCAGGCGAGATCCACTCGCTCCTGGGCGAGAACGGGGCTGGCAAGTCCACCCTGATGAACGTGCTGTACGGCCTGTACGAGGCGGACGAGGGCGAGATCCTCCTGGACGACGTGGTCCAGGAGTTCGCAGGCCCCGGTGACGCCATGGCCGCCGGCATCGGCATGGTGCACCAGCACTTCATGCTGGTGCCCGTCTTCACCGTGGCGGAGAACGTCATGCTCGGCCACGAGCAGACCCGTGGCGGCGGACGCCTCGACCTGGAGGCGGCCCGCGCCCAGGTGAAGGAGATCTCCGCGCGGTTCGGCTTCCACGTGGACCCCGACGCGCTGGTCGAGGACCTGCCCGTGGGTGTCCAGCAGCGCGTCGAGATCATCAAGGCGCTCTCGCGGAACGCCGACGTGCTGGTCTTCGACGAGCCGACGGCGGTGCTCACCCCGCAGGAGACCGACGAGCTGATGGCGATCATGCGCCAGCTGCGCGACGAGGGCTCCGCGATCGTGTTCATCACCCACAAGCTGCGCGAGGTCCGCGCCGTGGCCGACCGCATCACCGTGATCCGGCACGGCAAGGTGGTCGGCGAGGCCGACCCCACGGCGTCCGACTCGGAGCTCGCCTCCCTGATGGTGGGCCGCGCCGTCGAGCTGACCGTGCAGAAGGACGAGCCCACGCTGCGGGACAACGCGCTGAAGGTCACCGACCTGGTGGTGACCAGCGAGTCCGGCACCGTGGTGGTCGACGACGTCAGCTTCGAGGTGCGCGGCGGCGAGGTGCTCGTGGTCGCCGGCGTCCAGGGCAACGGCCAGACCGAGCTCACCGAGGCCCTGATCGGCCTGCAGGGCGACGTCTCCGGCAGCATCACGCTGGACGGCAAGGAGCTGGTGGGCCGCTCGGTGCGCCGGATCCTCGACCAGGGCGTGGGCTTCGTGCCCGAGGACCGCACGCTCGACGGGCTGATCGGCGAGTTCACCATCGCCGAGAACCTCATGCTCGACCGCACCGACGGCCCGCCGTTCGTGAAGGCGGGCGCGCTGCAGCTGGCGCACCGTGACCGGTTCGCCGACGAGAAGGTCGCGGAGTTCGACGTCCGCACGCAGTCCATCACCACGCCGGTGGGCCGCCTGTCGGGCGGCAACCAGCAGAAGGTGGTGCTCGCCCGTGAGCTGTCGCGCGACCTGCGCCTGTTCGTCGCGGCGCAGCCGACGCGTGGCGTGGACGTGGGCTCCATCGAGTTCATCCACAAGCGGATCGTCGAGACCCGGGATGCCGGCATCCCGGTCGTGGTGGTCTCCACCGAGCTGGACGAGGCGGTGGCCCTGGCCGACCGCATCATGGTGATGTACCGCGGCAAGGTCGTGGGCATCGTGCCCGCGGACACCCCGCGTGACGTGCTGGGCCTGATGATGGCGGGGATCTCGCCGCAGGACGCGAAGGGAGAGGTCGCGTGAGCGCGCCCGAGTCGAGCCCGGGGTCGAACCCCGAGCAGGAGCCGGGCCTCGACCCCGGCACCGCCGAGGAGCTGGAGCAGGAGCGGGCCCGCGAGCTGGGCAGCCCGGCCGGCGAGGACATGCCGGACACGGAGAGCCGCCTGGCCAAGGCGCTGCAGCAGACCATGACGAGCCCGTGGACCGTGTCCGTGGGCGCCGTCCTGCTCGCCGTCCTGGCGGGATCCATCATGATCGTCTTCACCGACGAGGAGGTGAAGGCGTCTGCGGTCTACTTCTTCGCGCGGCCCGCCGACACGTTCGTCGCGATCGGCCAGGCGGTCGGCGGAGCCTATTCCGCGCTGTTCCGCGGCTCCGTGGTGAACCTGCAGGCGCCGGACTTCGTCACCGCGATCCGGCCGCTCACGGAGACCCTCAGCTACGCGACCCCGCTCATCGCGGCGGGCCTCGGCGTGGCGCTGGCGTTCCGGGCCGGCCTGTTCAACATCGGTGGCCAGGGGCAGATGCTCGTGGCCGCCGCCGCGGCCGGCTGGGTCGGCTTCGGCGTCAGTGGGGTGCCGTTCCCGCTGCACCTGCTGCTGGCCCTCGTGGCCGGCATCGCGGCGGGCGCGGTGTGGGCCGGGATCGCGGGCGTGCTCAAGGCCCGCACCGGGGCGCACGAGGTGATCGTCACGATCATGCTCAACTACGTCGCCTACTACCTGATCTCGTACTTCCTGGCGACGCCGGGGCTGCTGCAGGCTCCCGGCTCGTCCAACCCCAAGACGCCGCCGACGCCCGAGTCGGCGCAGCTCCCGGCGCTGCTGGGCGACCGGTTCAACCTGACCTGGGGCTTCGTCCTGGCGCTGCTGGCCGTCGTCGGCGTGTGGTGGCTGCTCAACCGCTCCTCCACCGGCTTCGCGTTCCGCGCCGTCGGCGAGAACCCGCGCGCCGCGCGCGTGGCGGGCATCGACACCGGGCGCGCCACCATCAACGTGATGCTCGTGGCCGGTGGCCTGGTCGGCCTGGCCGGCGCCTCGCAGGTGCTGGGCAGCGTCACCACCGGCTTCAGCTCCGACATCGACGCCGGTATCGGGTTCGACGCCATCACCGTCGCCCTGCTCGGCGGCTCCAACCCGTGGGGCGTGCTCGCGGCCGGCATCCTGTTCGGCGCGTTCAAGGCGGGCGGCACCACGATGCAGGCCGCCGAGGGCGTCCCGAGCGACATCGTGCTCGTGGTGCAGTCGCTCATCGTGCTGTTCATCGCCGCGCCGCCGCTGGTGCGCGCGATCTTCCGGCTGCCGGACCCGAACCGGCGCCGGGCACCGAAGAAGCCCAAGGCGGCCCGGAACCAGAAGGAGGCAGCCGCGTGAGCGCCGACCCCACCACCCAGCTCGACGCGCCGCTGTCGGAGACCACGCGCACCGTCACGGTCGTGTCGTGGAAGACGGCGGGCGTGCTCCTCGCCGTGACCCTGCTGTACGCGCTGCTGCTCGTCGCGGTGCCGCACGCGGGTGACACCCGGTTCCTGCTGTCGCAGCGTGCCGACTTCTTCCAGATCCCCGTGATCGTGCTGCCCGCGACGGCGTTCGCCTGGGTGTGCGGCGCGGTCATGCTCGCCGTGACGGCCGCGGCCTTCGTGCTCACCGCGCGGGGGCGCCGCACGTCGCTCTGGCTCGTCGTGCTCTTCTCCCTGGCCGGCCTGCTCGGCTTCCTGGCCTGGGCCGGCGCGGGCAGCCCCCGCGACCTGTCGATCGTCGGCCTGCTCGGTGGCGCCGTCCTGTGGTCCGTGCCGTTCGTCTACGGCGCCCTGGGCGGCGTGATCGGCGAGCGCGCGGGCGTGGTGAACATCGCGATCGAGGCGCAGCTGCTCGGCGCGGCCTTCACCGCGGCGATCGTCTCCTCGATCACCAACAGCGCGGTGGCCGGCCTGGTCGCGGCCGTGGCCGCGGGCGCCCTGGTGGCGCTCGTGCTCGGCGTGTTCGCGATCACGTACCACGTGAACCAGGTGATCGTCGGTGTCGTGCTCAACGTGCTCGTCGTCGGGCTGACGAGCTTCCTGTACTCGCAGGTGCTCGTGCCCGACGCGGAGGCGCTGAACTCGACCACGCGGTTCCAGTCGATCCCGATCCCGGTGCTGTCGGACATCCCGGTGCTCGGCCCGGTCCTGTTCGACCAGCCGCTGCTCATCTACCTGATGTTCATCGCCGTGCCGACCGTCTGGTACACCCTCAACCGCACCCGCTGGGGCCTGCGCCTGCGGGCCGTGGGCGAGCACCCGAAGGCGGCCGACACCGTCGGCATCGACGTGGTCCGCACCCGGTACAACGCGGTGCTCGTCGCCGGTGCCGTCGCGGGCCTGGGCGGCGCGTTCTACACCACCGTCCAGCTCAGCCAGTTCGGCGAGAACATGACCGGCGGCGCGGGCTACATCGCCCTCGCGGCCGTCATCTTCGGCAAGTGGGACCCGGTGCGCGCGGCGTTCGCGGGCCTCCTGTTCGGCTTCGCGTCGAACCTGCAGAACGTGCTCTCCGTCGTCGGCTCCCCGGTGCCGAGCCAGTTCATGCTGATGATCCCGTACGTGGTCACCCTGCTCGCCGTGGCCGGCCTGGTGGGACGCTCGCGCCCGCCGGCCGCGTCGGGCGAGCCGTACATCAAGGGGTGAGGATGGTGGACGTGAACTCCGTCGATCCCGCGCGCCCCGAGACCGAGACCGCCGTGGACTGGGACGGCCTGCGGGCCGCGGCCCGCGAGGCGGTCGAGCACGCCTACGCGCCGTACTCCGACTTCAAGGTGGGCGCGGCGGCCTTCGCCGCCGACGGCCGCCTGCTCACGGGCGCCAACATCGAGAACGCCGCGTACGGGGTCACCCTGTGCGCCGAGTGCTCGCTGGTCAGCGCCCTGATCATGTCGGGCGGCGGCCGGCTGGCGGCGTTCACCTGCGTGAACTCGCTCGGCGAGACGATCATGCCGTGCGGCCGGTGCCGCCAGCTCCTGTGGGAGCACGGCGGCGCCGAGCTGCTGGTGGACACCCCGCTGGGCATCCAGCCGATGACGGAAGTACTGCCCCAGGCCTTCGGGCCGGGCGACCTGGACCATGTGCGGGAGGCAGCACGATGACCGAACCCTTCGACGCGGTAGACCTGATCCGGGTCAAGCGCGACAGCGAGTCCCTCACCGACGAGCAGGTCGACTGGCTGGTGGACGCCTACACCCGTGGCGTCGTGGCCGACGAGCAGATGTCCGCGATGACCATGGCGATCCTGCTCAACGGGATGACCCGTCAGGAGATCTCCCGGTGGACCGCCGCGATGATCCGGACCGGAGAGCGCATGTCGTTCTCCGGTCTCTCGCGGCCGACGGCGGACAAGCACTCCACCGGCGGCGTGGGCGACAAGATCACGCTGCCGCTCGCGCCGCTGGTCGCGGTGTTCGACGTCGCCGTGCCGCAGCTCTCGGGGCGCGGCCTGGGCCACACGGGCGGCACGCTCGACAAGCTGGAGGCCATCCCGGGCTGGCGGGCCGCGCTGAGCAACGCCGAGATGATGGCGCAGCTCGAGGACGTGGGCGCCGTCATCTGCGCGGCAGGCTCCGGGCTGGCCCCGGCCGATCGCAAGCTGTACGCGCTGCGCGACGTCACGGGCACCGTCGAGGCGATCCCGCTCATCGCGAGCTCGATCATGTCCAAGAAGATCGCGGAGGGCACCGGCGCGCTGGTGCTCGACGTCAAGGTCGGCTCGGGCGCCTTCATGAAGACCCTGGACGACGCGCGCGAGCTCGCCCGCACCATGGTCGACCTCGGGACGGACGCCGGGGTGCGCACCGTCGCCCTCGTCACGGACATGTCCGTGCCCCTGGGCCGCACCGCGGGCAACGCCCTGGAGGTGCGCGAGTCGCTGGAGGTGCTGGCCGGAGGGGGCCCCGCCGACGTCGTCGACCTGACCGTCGCGCTCGCCGTGGAGATGCTCGCCGCGGCGGACCGGCCCCGGTCGGAGGACGACGTGCGGGCCGCGCTGGCCGACGGCCGCGCCATGGACAGGTGGCGGGCCATGATCGCCGCGCAGGGCGGCGACGTCGACGCGCCGCTGCCGGTCGCCAAGGAGACCGAGACGGTCGTGGCCACCGAGTCCGGCGTGCTCACCTCGCTCGACGCGTACGCCGTGGGCGTCGCCGTCCGGCGGCTGGGCGCGGGCCGGGCCCGCAAGGAGGACGCGGTCCAGGCGGCGGCCGGCATCGAGATCCACGTGAAGCCGGGCGAGCAGGTCACCGCCGGGCAGCCGCTCATGACGCTGCACACCGACACCCCGGAGCGGTTCGCGCGGGCCCGCGCGGCCCTCGACGGCGGCTGGTCGGTGGACCCCGCGGGCGACGGCGTGCTGGGCGGGGCCCTCTCGGGTGCCGCCGGCGCGCTGGCGAGCATGGACCTCGGCGCGGGAGCCCTCGTCGGAGCCGCCCTGGCGGCCGAGGGATCGGTGGTGCTGGACCGCATCGTCTGAGGTGGGAGGTAGTTTTCACCCACCGGAAGCGGGCTGGCACCGTTCTTCAGCGTGGCGGACCGGCGAGTCGCGTGACGTCGGCTTAGCCTGACGAACGTGCAGTCGACAATGCGCCTTTCGTCCCTGCTCGGTGCGATGCGTGCATTCGCCGGGCCCGTTCCTGACGTGCCGCCGCCGGGCCGCTTCGAGCGCCCGGTGATCCCGCACGACGTCGAGCGCCGGCTGGAGTCGGCGACGTCGCGCGCCGCGCGGTCCGTGCTGGACCCGCTGGCGCGCGAGCGCGGCACCGGCACGGTCGGCTTCCCGCGGCGGCTGAACCTGCCCTCGCTCGACGGCACTGCCGCCGCGGCGGTGCAGGTGGACGAGACCACGTGCGGGTCGGCCGTGCTGGCGATGCTCGGGCTGGCCGGGGACCCCCGGGCGGCGCTGCGGATCGCGGGGGACGACCCGGCCGCGCGGTTCGCGCGGCTCCAGCACGCGATCCAGGCGGCCACGAACCGGCACGGGCTGGTCGTGGCGGGCTGGCCGCGCAGCTACGGCACGCCCCCGTGGGGCGCCGCGCGGTTCGCGAGCTACGGCGGGGTGCGCTACACCCACCGCGTCGGCGGCTCACGGGCCCTGCTGGAGGCGGCGGTCGCCGCCGCCCGCGCGGGGATCCCGGTGCCGCTGTACACCGGCGGCGACGTCGCGGGCGGCTGGGAGACCGCCGTCCCGCGCCACGTGGTGCTGCTCACCCTGGCCGACGGCGAGGGCGACGAGGGCAACGCCGTCCTCTACGAGCCGTCCGGCGCGGGCCTGCACACCGTGCCGGTCTCCGCGCTGCTCGACCCGCCGCCCTTCCCGGCCACGGACGGCGAGGTGCAGCAGACCTCGGTCGACCGCACCGCCGCGCGCGTGCGCAAGGCGCTGACCGCCGGGCTCGGCGGCTGGCCGCACGTCGCCTGGGTGGTGCTGCCCGAGCGCGTGGGGCGGTGGCAGACCGGCGACACCGGGGCGACGATGGAAGCCCACTGACGGGACGGTAGGTTGTCAGCATGACCACGCAAGACCCCGGGGCCCGCCCCGGCGAGGCGCTCCTCCGCGCCCTGCCCAAGGTACTGCTCCACGACCACCTCGACGGCGGCCTGCGACCGCAGACCGTCCTCGAGCTCGCCGACGCCGCCGGGCACGAGCTGCCCGCCGGCGACGCCGACTCGCTGGCCGCCTGGTTCCGCGACGCGGCCGACTCCGGCTCGCTCGTGCGGTACATCGAGACCTTCGAGCACACCATCGCCGTCATGCAGACGGCCGACAACCTGGCCCGCGTCGCCCGCGAGGCGGTGCTCGACCTGGCCGCCGACGGCGTCGTCTACGCCGAGCAGCGCTGGGCTCCTGAGCAGCACCTGGCCGGCGGCCTGTCGCTCGGCGCGGCCGTCGAGGCCGTCCAGGCCGGGATCGACGACGGCATCGCGGCCGCCGCGGCCGAGGGCCACATCATCCGGGTGGGCCAGATCGTCGGCGCGATGCGGCAGGCGGACCGCTGGCACGAGGTCGCCGAGCTCGCCGTCACCTACCGCGACCGCGGCGTCGTCGGGTTCGACATCGCCGGGCCCGAGGACGGGTTCCTGCCCTCGCGGCACCTCGGCATCTGGCGGTTCCTCGCCGAGCACGACGTGCCCGTGACCATCCACGCCGGCGAGGCCGCCGGCCTCGACTCCATCGGGCAGGCCGTACACCTCGGGCAGGCCGACCGCCTGGGCCACGGCGCGCGGATCATCGACGACATCGCGTTCACGACCGACGGCGACCAGGCCGCCGAGCTCGGCCGCCTGGCGCACTGGGTGCGCGACCACCAGATCCCGCTCGAGCTGTGCCCCGTGTCGAACCTCCAGACGGGCGTCGCCGGCTCGATCGCGGCGCACCCGATCACCCGCCTCAAGGAGCTGGACTTCGCCGTCACGCTCAACACGGACAACCGCCTCATGTCCCGCACCTCGATGACGCACGAGATGAAGCTCCTCGTCGACGAGGCCGGCTGGACCCTCGACGACCTGGCGGACGTGACCGTCACCGCCGCCTGGGGCGCGTTCATCCACCACGACGAGCGCCGCGACCTCGTGGACCAGGTCATCCTCCCCGGATTTCAGAAAGTAGAAGGTGCCCTCGTATGACCGCATCGACTCCCGCGCCGCACGTCCTCGTGCCGCGTGACAAGGCGGCCCTCGCCGCGTTCGTGGACCACACCCTGCTCAAGCCGGAGGCCACGGCCGCCGACGTCGCGGCCCTCGTCGAGGAGGGCGCCGAGCTCGGCGTCTACTCGGTGTGCGTCTCGCCCTCGTTCGTCTCGCTAGCGGTGGAGGTCGCCGCCGGGCGGCTCGCCGTCGCCACGGTCTGCGGGTTCCCGTCGGGCAAGCACATGAGCGACGTCAAGGCGTTCGAGGCCGCCCGCTCGGTGGCCGACGACGCCGACGAGGTCGACATGGTGATCGACGTCGGCACCGCCCGCGCCGGCCGGTTCGACGTCGTCGAGGCCGACATCGCCGCCGTCCGCGGCGCCGTCCAGCCCGGCCGCGTGCTCAAGGTGATCATCGAGTCCGCCGCGCTCACCGACGAGCAGATCGTCGGTGCCTGCAAGGCGGCCGAGGCCGCCGGCGCCGACTTCGTCAAGACGTCCACGGGCTTCCACCCGGCCGGCGGCGCCTCCGTGCACGCCGTCTCGCTCATGGCCCGCACCGTCGGCGCGGTGGGCGGGGGCAGCCTCGGGGTCAAGGCCTCCGGCGGCATCCGGGACCTGGAGACGGCGCTCGCGATGATCGAGGCGGGCGCCACCCGCCTGGGGCTGTCGGGCACGGCCTCGGTCCTGGCGGGCTTCGACGAGGACGCGCCGGCCCCGGCGTCGACCGACACGTACTGACGCACCTCGTTCGCTGGTCGAGCTTGTCGAGACCTTCGCGGGTCGATCTGCGTTCGCTGGTCGAGCTTGTCGAGACCTGGGTCTCGACAAGCTCGACCAACGAGAGGCGCGACCTGCGAGGAGCCGCGCCTCAGCCGCGCCGGGTCGAGAGCCAGGACTCCGCGGCCCGCCAGTGCTCCTTGAGCAGGACGTACCGGTCCTCGTGCCACGGCTTGACCGGGCCCGCCCAGTGGATCAGGGCCGGCTCCGACACGAGCTCCTGCGTGGGCCACGCGTTCCACCGCGCGTCCAGCACCCGGTACCGCGACCCGGCGTACGCGTTCAGCACGTCCTGGTCGTTGAGGCCGTACCGCTCGGCGTACGGCACGAACTCGGCGGTGAAGCCGTCGGCCCGCATCACGTCCAGGTTCAGCAGCAGGATGCCCGCGTTGAAGCCCTGGTAGCCGTGCCGGTGCCGCTGCATCATGGCGCGCACCAGGTCCCGCGCGGCCGCCGGGTCGTGCTTGAGCAGCCGCGTGGCCCGGATGACGTTGCCCACGCCGTGCCGGTAGTTGTACGAGATCGACGGGCGGGCGGCCAGCGGCGCCCCGCCCAGGTCGGTGTCGTACAGCTCCGCCAGGTCCGTCACGGTCAGCGCGTCCAGGTCGTGGTAGAGCACGCGGTCCAGGTGCGGCAGCAGCTCGGGCAGCAGCAGCCGGTCCATCGTGGCGACCGTGATGTGCTTGAGCATGCCGAGCACGGCCCCGTAGTCGATCCCGTCGCAGGCGTACCACTCGAACGTGACCTCGGGGAACAGCGCGGCGAGCCGCTCGTGGTCCGCCGTGCCGTGGTCGCGCGTGAGGGCGACGAACCGCACGGGCCGGTCGGTGTGCCGCACCACCCCGGCGACGACCACCTCCATCTGGGCGCGCAGGTTGCCGTCCAGGGCCACGGCCACGTTGAGCTCGCCCGCCGCGGACCGCGGCGTCGTCGCCGCCACGACCGTGCGCGTGGCGCGCACGCCGGCCACGATGCCGGCCACGTCGCAGGTGCCCGACGGCGCGGCCACCGGTGCGGCGTGCACCACCAGCGCCCGCTCCACCTCGGGCGCCACGGTGGCAGCCCAGGTCGCGTAGACCTCGTCGCGGGACGCGCCGGCGAGGACGCGGCCCATGGCGGGCGCCACGAGGCCGCGGATCTTCTCCCGCATCGCCAGCCGGGCGGCCTCGTCGGCGTCGAGCAGGCCGGCGAACCGGATGTCGGCGTCGTTCCGGGGGCGGAAGTCGACGTTCGCCCCGATGGACCAGGACGGCAGGAAGGCGTGCAGGCGCGAGGTGACCACGCGCGAGTACCGGCCGCGGTAGGAGTCGAGCAGGTCCACGGCGTCGTGCACGTTCCGGGCGAACGGGTTGCTGCGCACCGAGGGGTGCAGGTGCGTGACCAGCTCGCTGCCGGCGTCGTGCTCGGGCACGGGCGTGTCCACGTACACGGCCGGGGCGCCGGCGGGCGCGGGCGTGTGGCCCGCGGGGAAGACCGTGTCGATGGTGGTGGTGAGGCAGCCGCTGAAGAACGCCGGGACGCCCGCGTTGAGCAGCAGGTGCACGGTGGTCCAGTCGCGGCAGCCGATCGGCCCGTGGGCCCGCAGGTAGTCGATCGCGGTGGGCGTCAGGATGGCGTGCTTGTTGATGTGGAACGACACGAACAGCGGCTGCAGGTTCTCGTGGAACGGAAAGTCGAACCGCAGGTCGAACTGGCTGTGCATGTACCAGCCGAACGCGAGCATCCACGTGTTCTCCGGCACGGCGTCGAGCCGGGACATGTCGCGCTGCACCAGGGTCAGGTCGACGTCGGCGCCCGGTCCCGGCACCACGTGCTCGGGCCGCACCCGGTCCGCGAGGCGCCGCACGGGCTCGGTGACGGCGTCGTCGCCGTGCAGGCGCACGCCCTCGTGGCGGAGCAGGTGGCCCAGGCTCGCGATGGTCTGCACGGTGTCGCCGATGTTGCTGGAGGACACGTTCTCGTCGGGCGCCTTGTAGTCGAGCACGGCGAACGACACGTGCCCCGTAGGCACCTTCGCAGGGGTGGCGGGCCGCAGCGCCTTCTCGATCCAGGGTGCGAGGTGGTCCACGGACGCCTGGACCTGCTCGGTCAGCCCGGTCGCGTGGCGGGCGGCGTCGAGGGCCTCGGCGGCCAGGGCGTACTCGTCGGCGATGAACAGCAGCCGGGCGAGGTCGAGCAGCACCGCGGCGTCGGACACGAACCCGTGGCGCACCCAGGTGGCCGCCGTGCGGGCGACGTCGGGGTCGGCCATGGCGATGCCGGCCCGCAGGTACTCCGCCGGGGCGAGCCGGGCGGCGTCGTCGGGCCCGAGCTGGCGCAGGAGGTCCCACGCGAGCTCGCGCAGGCCCACGCGCTGCGCGATCAGGGCCGCGCCGGCGACCCCGGCGCGCCGGGTCTCGGGATAGGCCATGAGCGAGTGGCAGAGCGACCGCCACTGGCTGGTGTCCAGCGTGCGGGCCCCGCGGATCGAGGTGGTGACGGCCTCGTCGACCGGCAGGCCGCGACGCAGGGCGGCGGTGACCACCGCATCGCCCGACGGCGGCTCGGGGCGCTCCTGGAACGGGCGGTCGGCGGCGCGGTCCGGGGCGGACCACACCTCGCGCGGCAGCCGGTTGGGCTCCTTGGCCAGGGCCCAGGACTCCTGGTCCGGGGCCGGCAGGGGCCGGGCGTCCGGTAACGGGTCCGGCCTGTCCGGATGCGGGTTGTGCAGAGTCTCGGCCGTGGCGGCGAGCAGCGCCTCGGTGATCATCTCGTCGGCGGCCGGGACCTGGTGCGCAGTCTCACCGGACGCGGCGAGACGGCGGCTTGCAGGGGACATGAAGACTCCTCGTGGGGTCGACGGTTGAGCAGGAGAACCGTCGTCCCGGCGTGTGCACGGCGCCGACGGTGGCCAGAGCGTAGTGCCCTTCGGTTACGGCCCGACGACGACTGGGTAGGCTCCCGGACATGTCTGCGCAACAACCTGCTGACCAGGGCTTTTCAGGGTCTCGGCCGACGCCGCGGCCGACCGGGCCGGGGACCCTCGTGGGCTGCCGTATGCGCAAGTGGGACGGCACCCCGCACTGGCGTTTCGACGCCGCGTACCTCGGCGAGGACGAGCACGGCGTCTGGCTCGGCTACCCGACCGGGACCCGGTTCAGCCGGCCCGGGCGGGACTACCGCACACGCCACCCGGGGGTCGTCCTCTTCGGCGACGGCGGGTGGGTCGCCGACCTCTACCGCGACAACCCGCGGGGCGTGCTGCTCTACATCGACCTCGCCACGGTGCCTGAGTGGCGCGCCGTGCCCGACGGCGGGGGTCGCCGCCGTCCGGCGTTCGAGGTCTCCGCCGTCGACATGGACCTCGACGTGCTGGCGCTGCGGCCAGGCAGCGAGCGGGCGCGGGAGCGGGGCGACTTCTTCATCGACGACGAGGACGAGTTCGCCGAGCACACCGTCCGCTACGGGTACCCGCCGGAGGTCGTGGCCCAGGTGCGGTCGGACGCCGACGCCCTGCTCGCCGCGGTGAGCGCCGGGGAGGCGCCGTACGACGGCGCCACGGCGGACCGCTGGTTCGCGGTGCTCGACGGGCTGTAGTACGTCCTGATGTGGCCGGTGCGCTCAGCGCGCTCAGTGCGCGCTGAGGACCAGGTCGTCCTGCTCGACGGCGGCGCGCCACTCGGGCTTCTCCGCGCGCCAGTGCTCGTCGTCGCGGCCGCGGCGCCAGTAGCCCGAGGCCGAGAGCAGCTCGCGCGGCACGCCCAGCGCGGCGCGGGCCCAGCGGCGCAGGTCGCGCACGCAGCCGGCCTCGCCGTGCAGGAACGTGTGCGGGGCGCCGTCGGGCAGCTCGGCCGCCTGCACGACGTCGACCAGGTTCGCGCCGGCGGACCGGTGGACCCAGGTGAGGTGGAGGTTCGCGGCGCTGATGATCGGCTGCTCCTCCGACGCGTCGGAGACCTCGACGAAGACGTGCGCCACGGCGCCGTCGGGCATGGCCTCGCACGCGGCCGCGATGGCCGGGAGGGCGGACTCGTCGCCCGCAAGGAGGTGCCACGGGGCGTCCGGGGACGGCGCGTAGTCGCCGCCCGGGCCCACGAAGGAGACCTCGTCGCCCGGCTGGACCCGCTGCGCCCAGGGGCCGCCGTGGCCCACGTCGCCGTGCGTGACGACGTCGATGTCCCAGCCGGCCTCGGTCACCGCGCGGATCGTGTAGGTGCGCAGCACGGGGCGGCCCTCGGGCTCCGTGGGCTCCGCCATGACCAGCTTCACGTAGCGGTCGGGGAACGGCGTGGCGTCGGTGCCGGCCAGTGCCTCACCGCCGATCGACACCCGGATCATGTGCGGCGTGAGCTGCCGGACCGCGGTCACGGTCGCCGTGGTGCGGACGCCCTTGCGGGGCCTTGCGGGGGATGCGGCGGTGTTCTCAGACATGGTGAGGCAAGCCTAACCTCGCAGGCGTGCGCACGCCGGTGTGGCGTGCGTCACTGGGCGAAGCGCGAGAGATCGGACCTGGGGCCGATGAGCGGGAGCCTGCCACGCGCCTACCATGGGCGCGTCGTCCAAGTCTTCCTGTCAGGAGCATCGTCGTGAAGATCGCTGTTGTCGGTACGGGGTATGTCGGGCTGTCGAACGCGGTGCTGCTCGCGCAGCACCACGAGGTGTTCACGCTGGACGTGGACCCCGCCAAGGTCGCGCTGGTCAACGACCGCAGGTCGCCGATCGTTGACGCGGAGCTGGAGCAGTACCTGGCCGAGGTCGACCTGAACCTGACCGCGACCCTCGACAAGGACGCCGCCTACGCGGGCGCGGGGGTGGTGGTCATCGCGACCCCGACGAACTACGACGAGGAGTCCAACTTCTTCGACACCTCGTCGGTGGAGACCGTGATCGCGGACGTCCTGGTCGCGGCGCCGGAGGCGACGATCGTGATCAAGTCGACGATCCCGGTCGGGTTCACCCGGCGCATGCGCGAGGAGCACCCCGGCGCGGCGATCGTGTTCTCCCCGGAGTTCCTGCGCGAGGGCCGGGCGCTGTACGACAACCTGCACCCCTCGCGCATCGTGGTCGGCGACCGCGGCCCGCGGGGCAAGCAGTTCGCGGACCTGCTGCTGGAGGGCGCCCTGACCAAGGACACCCCCGTGCTGCTGACGGACCCGACCGAGGCGGAGGCGATCAAGCTGTTCGCCAACACCTACCTCGCGCTGCGGGTCGCGTACTTCAACGAGCTCGACACGTACGCGGCGACCCACGGCCTGGACACGGCGCAGATCATCGAGGGCGTCGGCCTGGACCCTCGCATCGGCACCCACTACAACAACCCCTCGTTCGGGTACGGCGGGTACTGCCTGCCGAAGGACACGAAGCAGCTGCTGGCGAACTACGCCGACGTGCCGCAGAACCTGATCAACGCGGTCGTCGAGGCGAACACGACCCGCAAGGACTTCGTCGCCGCGGACATCCTGCGCCGTGAGCCGAAGACGGTCGGGGTCTACCGACTGGTGATGAAGTCCGGGTCGGACAACTTCCGGGCATCCTCGATCCAGGGCATCATGAAGCGCATCAAGGCCAAGGGCATCGAGGTCATCGTCTACGAGCCCAGCCTGGAGGACGACGAGTTCTTCTCCAGCGAGGTCGTCCGCGACCTGGATGCGTTCAAGGGCCGCGCCGACGTCATCATCGCGAACCGCCGCACCGAGGCGCTCGACGACGTGGCCGACAAGGTCTACACCCGCGACATCTACGGACGGGACTGAGCGATGCGCGTGCTGGTCACCGGCGGCGCCGGTTTCATCGGGGCCAACTTCGTGCACCAGACGGTGCGCGAGCGCCCCGACGCGCGGGTCACCGTGCTCGACGCCCTCACCTACGCGGGCGACCGCACGTCGCTCGACCCGGTCGCGGACCAGGTCGAGCTGGTCGAGGGCTCGATCACCGACGCGCCGCTCGTGGACCGCCTCGTGGGGGAGTCGGACCTGGTGGTCCACTTCGCCGCCGAGTCGCACAACGACAACTCGCTGAACGACCCGTCGCCGTTCGTGCAGACCAACCTGGTGGGCACGTTCACGCTGCTGGAGGCGGTGCGCCGGCACGGGGTGCGGTTCCACCACATCTCGACCGACGAGGTGTACGGCGACCTGCCGCTGGACACCCCGGAGCGGTTCACGCCGGACACCCCGTACAACCCGTCGTCGCCGTACTCCTCGACCAAGGCGGGCTCCGACCTGCTGGTCCGGGCCTGGGTGCGGTCCTTCGGCGTGCAGGCGACCATCTCGAACTGCTCGAACAACTACGGCCCGTACCAGCACATCGAGAAGTTCATCCCGCGGCAGGTCACCAACCTGATCGACGGCGTGCGCCCCCGCCTGTACGGCGCCGGCCTCAACGTGCGCGACTGGATCCACGTCGAGGACCACAACAGCGCGGTCTGGGCCATCATCGAGAAGGGCGTCGTCGGCGAGACGTACCTGATCGGAGCCGACGGCGAGACCAGCAACCTCGACGTGGTGCGCACCCTGCTGGAGATCTTCGGGCGCGACGCCGACGACTACGACCACGTGACCGACCGGCCGGGGCACGACCTGCGGTACGCGATCGACGCGAGCCGGCTGCGCACGGAGCTGGGGTGGGCGCCGCGGTACACGGACTTCCGCGAGGGGCTGGCGGCGACCGTGGAGTGGTACCGGGAGAACGAGGCCTGGTGGAGGGGCGCGAAGGCTCTGACGGAGGCCAAGTACGCGGCTTCGGGGCAGTAGCTTCTCTTGGGTTCGGGCCTGTGGCTGGGTCCGGTCCGGGCGAACGTGAGGGGTGCGCCGCCTCGCTCACGGGCCCCAGGGGGCCCTCCGCTACGGTTTTACGGCGGCGCACCCCTCACGTTCGCCCGGACCTCTGCTGTTGGGTCGCCCTTGCTCGCTGGCGGGGTGGTTGCGTACTTGGCCTCCGTCAGAGCCTGGTCGCTGGGGCGGTTTGAAGACCGGCGACGTAGGTGCTGACCGCTTCCATGGTTGGGAGGAGGCCCTGGGACTGGGCCTCCTTCAGGGTGGGGGCCGCCTCGTCCTTCTCCGAGAGGAGGGGCGTGAGCGGGGTGCCGTCTCTCGCCGTGGTGGGCCAGGCGATGGCGAGGTCCTCGTCGAGGGGGTGGATGCCGTGCTCTCGGCCCGGGGCGTAGCCCGCGGAGCAGAGGTAGAGGACCGTCGAGCTGTCCTCCAGGGACATGAATGCGTGGCCCAGGCCCTCGGACAGGTAGATCGCGCGGCGGTCGACGTCGTCCAGGAGGACGGCGTCCCAGGTGCCGAAGGTGGGCGAACCCACCCGGATGTCCACGACGACGTCGAGCACGGCGCCGCCGACGCACATGACGTACTTGGCCTGGCTGGGCGGCACGTCGGCGAAGTGGATGCCGCGGAGCACCCCGGCGGCGGAGACCGAGCAGTTGGCCTGCTGGAGGTCGAAGGAGTGCCCGACGGCGTCGGCGAACGGGCCCGCCCTGAAGGCCTCCAGGAAGAGCCCGCGGGGGTCCCCGTGCTGCTTGGGCGTGATCTCGAACGCGCCGGGCACTGCCAGCTCGCGGTACTCCATGAGGCTCCTTGAGTGGTTCGTCGACGGCCCTGCGACCCTGGTTAGGATCCTAGGGTGACCAGCGGACAGAGCACGAAGCAGGGCTGGGTGGTCTTCGGCGCGGCCGGCATGCTCGGCCAGGACATGGTGGCCGCGGCGGAGGCCGCGGGGCACCGCGTGACCGCACTGCGGCGGGCCGACGTCGACATCACCGACGCCTCGGCGGTGCTCGCCGCGGTGGCCGGCCACGACGTCGTCGTCAACTGCGCGGGCTGGACCGCCGTCGACGACGCGGAGACGCACGAGCCCGAGGCCTTCGCCGCGAACGCGACGGGACCCGCGCACCTCGCGCGCGCTGCGGCGGCGTCCGGGGCGCGCCTGGTCCACGTGTCCACGGACTACGTGTTCGACGGCGTCGCCACGCAGCCGTACGCCGAGGACGCGCCGGTGGACCCCCGCTCGGCCTACGGGCGCACCAAGGCCGCCGGCGAGTGGGCGGTGCGCGCGCTCGCGCCGGACGCCCTGGTGGTGCGTACCGCCTGGCTCTACGGGGCGGGCGGTAAGTGCTTCCCGAAGACCATCGCGCGCGTCGCGGGGGAGCGGGACCGGCTCACCGTCGTGGACGACCAGACCGGGCAGCCCACCTGGACCGCCGACCTGGCCGACCTCGTCGTACGCCTCCTGGCCGCGGGAGCGCCCGGTGGGCTGTACCACGGCACGTCGTCGGGCCACGTGACGTGGCACGGGTTCGCCCGCGAGGTGGTCGCGGCCGCCGGGCTGACGACGCCGGTGGACCCGACGACGAGCGCCGCCTACCAGGCGCCGGCGCCCCGGCCGAAGTACTCGGTGCTGGGGCACGACCGGCTCCGGGCGGCGGGCGTGGAGCCGATCGGCGACTGGGCCGACCGCTGGAAGGCGGCGGCGGGGACGGTGCTTGGAACCCCGTAGGGCCGTGGACGTGCCCTCTGGTGCGACGCCTCGGTGTCGTGGACAGGGCGTGACCGGTGCCGTAATCTTGGCGGTGCTAGGGGCAGGAGCTCCAAGAAGTGAGCCCGGCAGCCATCCGGACGGTTGGTGAGCCGGGCTTCGCGCTGTCTACGGCAGGTCGACGGTGCGGACGATGACGTTCGCCACCTCGTCGAGCCAGGGGCGGCCCTTCTGGATGCACCACGCGATCGCGTCCGGCACCCAGAGCATCGGGTCGTCGTGCCGGTTGAGGTGCAGATACTCCGTATCGCGCCGGTTGCCAGGGCCCAGTTCCTCATAGAGCCAGCGTTCGTCATGGACTTGCAGTGAGTCGTCGCGCTCGAGGACGATCCGCCGTGGCCTCGCGTTCACGGCGTCGCGCGCGAGCGCTCGGATGCATCGCTCGCGTGATTCCCGGGACCCGTGCTTGCCGGACACCCGGTAGACCGTGACCTCGATGGGCAGGTCGGCGATGATCTTGAGGACCGCGCGCCGGGACGAGTTGCTCTCCTTGGTGAAGTGCAGGCTCCGCTGTCCGGCTCGGAGCTGCTGGCGCAGGTCCTTCCGGGCGACGCCGAGCACTGCTGTCGACACGGCCGCTACCACGACGATGAATCGGCCCGCCTTGGTCTCGTCCACGAACCAGTGAGCGGGGCTCGCGGCGGTCGGGCTGCTCGGAGCCGGATCCGGTCGTCGGCTTCTGGGCATGCGGGCGCTCAATCGATCTCCTCCGTAGGTGTGGTGAGGCTACGGGGGTGCGCCTTTGCGCCCGCAAGCGCGACACGCCGTGTGCCCGGTATAGGCGAGTCGGCGCTACCGGGTCACTGCTGCTCCAGCAGCCCCAGGAGGTAGGTGCCGTAGCCCGACTTGGTGAGCTTCTCCGCCCGGGTGCGCAGGTCGTCGTCGGACAGGAAGCCGCGCCGCCAGGCGACCTCCTCGGGGGCGCCGATCTTCAGGCCCTGGCGCCGCTCGATGGTGCGGACGTAGTCCGAGGCCTCGAGCAGCGAGTCGAAGGTGCCGGTGTCGAGCCAGGCCGTGCCGCGGGGGAGCACCTCGACCTGGAGCCGCCCCTGGCGCAGGTACTCGGCGTTGACGTCGGTGATCTCGTACTCGCCGCGCGCCGAGGGCTTGAGCCCCTTGGCGATCTCGACGACGTCGTTGTCGTAGAAGTACAGGCCGGGCACCGCGTAGCTGGACCTCGGCCGAGCGGGCTTCTCCTCCAGGGAGAGCGCCTTGCCGTCGTCGTCGAACTCGACCACGCCGTAGGCGGTGGGGTCGGCGACGCGGTAGGCGAAGACGGCGCCGCCGTCGAGGTCGGCGAACCGCATGAGCTGATGGCCCAGTCCTGGGCCGTAGAAGATGTTGTCGCCCAGGACGAGCGCCGCGGACTCGCTGCCCAGGAACTCCTCGCCGAGCACGAAGGCCTGGGCGAGCCCGTCGGGGGACGGCTGGGCCGTGTAGGTGATCGAGATGCCGAACTGGGAGCCGTCGCCGAGGAGGCGCTGGAACTGCCCGGCGTCATGCGGCGTCGTGATGACCAGGATGTCGCTGATCCCGGCCAGGATCAGCGTGGAGAGCGGGTAGTAGATCATCGGCTTGTCGTAGACCGGGACGAGCTGCTTGCTGATGCCCTGGGTGATCGGGTGCAGGCGAGTGCCCGAACCGCCGGCGAGAATGATTCCGCGCATGAGGCGGATCCTCCCACGCCTCGGGTGGCCAGGGGACTTCCACCGGTGTCCATCTCCCATCAGGAAATCTCCCGGGAAGATTCACCCGGCTGAAATTCAATGCCGGACGAACGGCTGACCTGCACGTCGGGGAAGGGGTGAATCACGGGTGATCTCCTTCCGAGGGTGATGCGTCGGATACCGCTGGAGCGGTACTCAATTGCCTATGCATGGACCTGAAGGAGTCGGTGACCTGCTCACCGCGCCGAATCCCGGCGAACCCGAGTCGCAGCCCACCCGCCGTCGTCGACGGAGCAAGGGGTTCGTGGCGGCGATCGTCATCGGCGCCCTGGTGCTGGTCGGCGGGAGCGGGGCCATGGCCTACTACGGCTACCGGATCGCGCTCGACGAGAAGATCGAGCGCATCGACGACCCGTTCGCCGACATCGACGACGCCTCCCGGCCCGAGCCCGCGCCGATGGAGGGCACCACGGCGCCCGTGAACATCCTGGCGCTCGGCTCCGACAGCCGGATCTCGGCGGGGAACCCGTCCGACTGGAAGGTCGGGGCACAGCGCACGGACGCGATCCTGCTGCTGCACCTGTCCGCCGACCGGAAGTCGGCCGCTGCGATCTCGATCCCGCGCGACTCCTGGGTGGACATCCCCGGCGTCGGCGAGGGCAAGATCAACGCCGCGTTCTCGTACGGCGGCCCGGCACTGATGATCCAGACGGTCGAGCAGCTCACCGGCGTGCGGATCGACCACTTCGCGGTGAGCGACTTCGAGTCGTTCACGACGCTCACCGACACTCTCGGCGGCGTCGAGATCAAGGTGCCCGACGGCGCCGGCGGCTCGGTCGAGCAGGAGATGTCGGGCAAGGAGGCGCTGGAGTTCACGCGCGAGCGGTACGCGCTGGCGAAGGGCGACTTCGGGCGCGTGCAGCGGCAGCAGGCCTGGATGCGGGCCATCGCGACCAAGGCCACCCAGGACAAGAGCGACCTGCTGAAGATGTCCCGGTTCCTGGAGGCCGCCGTCCGGGCGGTCTCCGTCGACGAGGACCTGACGATCGACCGGATGCTGGAGCTCGCCGTCAGCGCCAAGGACCTCTCCACCGGCGACATCACGTTCATGACCGCGCCCTACGCGGGGACCGGGCGCAGCGCCGACGGGCAGTCGATCGTGCTGCTCGACCGGGAGGCGCTCGACCCGCTCATGGAGGCCGTCGCGAAGGACGACCTGCCGGACTACCTGGCCGGGTCGCCGGGCGGGATCGACATGCTGCCGGACGTCGTGGAGTAGGCCGGTCGGCACGGAGCTTCCGGCTCGGAATATCGCCCGGGTGAACATCGATACCTTTCACCCGCTATCAGCAATGGGTGGGTATGGGCCGCTTGTAACATCGGGTCACCAATGGCGCATCCTGAACTCCGGCACCTTCCTTATTGCGCCTGGCGGGGTGCCCTTCTCACTTATTGCTCTCGGGCAGACAAGGACATTCTTGCCGTGAAGGATCGTGCGTCGGGCGTGATCTCCGGGCTCCGTCGTGCGGCATGGCACCTTCGGCAGGGCGGCTTCGACCAGCTACGAACGCATCTGCGCAGGCAACAGATTCCGATGGCCAAGCAGGTCGGCGGCTCGACGTTGACGAAGGACGGGCGCACGTTCGACCCGTGGCCGGCCCGGCCCGTTTCAGCCCTGGCACGCGCTGCCAAGGCGAGCGACCGGCTCGGCGGACCGCGTGACCTGCGCGTCGGTGTGATCCTGGACGACTTCTCGCGGCTCGCGTTCGGGCCCGAGTGGGACCAGGTCGCCGTGACCCCCGCGACGTGGCGGGAGGAGCTGTCCGCCGGCCTGGACCTGCTGTTCGTGGAGTCCGCCTGGAACGGCAACGGCGGTGAGTGGCAGTACCACCTCACGGGGACGTCGGCCCCGCGGCCCGCGTTCGTCGAGCTCGTGGCGGCCTGCCGCGCGGCGGGCGTGCCCACGGTGTTCTGGAACAAGGAGGACCCGGTCCACTTCGAGGACTTCCTTGACGCGGCCCGGCTGTTCGACCGGGTCTACACCACCGACGTCGACCGGCTGCCCGCCTACGTCGAGGCGCTCGGGCACGACCGGGTCAGCGTGCTGGAGTTCGCGGCCCAGCCTGCGATCCACAACCCGGTGCGCCTGCACGGCCGGGGCCCGGAGCGGGACGTCGCGTTCGCCGGCATGTACTTCGCGCACAAGTATCCGGAGCGGCGTGAGCAGATGGACCTGCTGCTCGGTGCGGCGCTCGACGTCTCCCCGAGGATGAGGCACGGCCTGGAGATCTTCAGCCGGTTCAGGGGCGAGGACTCCCGGTACCAGTTCCCGGCCCCGCTCGACGGACGCGTCGTCGGCTCGCTCGACTACGACCGCATGCTGACCGCCTATCGCGAGTACAAGGTCTTCCTGAACGTGAACTCGGTGGTCGGCTCGCCGTCCATGTGCGCGCGGCGGATCTTCGAGATCACCGCCAGCGGCACGCCCGTCGTCTCCACACCGAGCGCAGCTGTGGGCGAGTTCTTCCCGCCGGACGAGGTCTTCGTCGCCGAGACCCGCGAGGCCGGTGCGCACGCGATCCGCGCGCTCGTGCGCTCACCGGAGCTGCGTGACCGCGCCGTCCACAAGGGCCAGCGCCGCATCTGGCGCGAGCACACCTACGAGGCCCGCGCGCAGAAGGTGCTGCACGACGCCGGGCTGGTCATGTCGCCGCTGGTGACACGGCCGAGCGTGACCGCCCTGGTCTCGACGAACCGACCGCACCAGCTCGACCACGTGCTGGGCGTGCTCGGGGCTCAGAAGGCGGTGGACCTGCAGGTCGCGCTGCTGACCCACGGGTTCGAGGTGGACGACGCCGACCTGCGCGCCCGCGCGAAGGAAGCCGGCGTCGGCTCGCTGGAGCTGTTGTCCGCACCCGCGGACGTGCCGTTGGGCGGCTGTCTCAACCGCCTGCTGGATGCGGCGGACGGCGATGTCGTGGCCAAGATCGACGACGACGACCTGTACGGCCCCCAGTACCTGTCCGACCAGCTGTACGCGCTGGCGTACTCCGGGGCGGACGTGGTGGGCAAGCAGGCGCACTACATGTACCTGGAGAGCGCGGACGCCACGATCCTGCGGTTCGCGGAGCGGGAGCACCGGTACACGGACTTCGTGATGGGGCCGACGATCGTCGCCCGGCGCGACGTGGCCGCCACGGTGCGGTTCAAGCCGGTGAGCCGGGGTGAGGACTCACGGTTCCTCCAGGGTGTGGTCCGTGGGGGAGGGACCGTGTTCTCGGCCGACCGGTTCAACTTCGTCCAGGTGAGGTCCGCCGCCGGCGGCCACTCCTGGGACGTGGCCGACACCGAGCTGCTCGCCAGCGGCGAGGTCAAGTTCTACGGGCGTGCGACATCGCACGTGGTCTTCTGAGAGCGCGGGGAACGAGAGACATGGGTATCAGCAGCGTCGGAGTCGTCGGTCTCGGATACATCGGGCTGCCGACGGCGGCAATCCTGGCTGCCAACGGCGTGTCCGTGACCGGGATCGACGTCAACCCGCAGACGGTCGACGCCGTGAACCGCGGCGAGGTGCCGTTCGTGGAGCCCGACCTGGCGACCTACGTCGGTGGGAGCGTGGCTACGGGCAAGCTGCGTGCCGTCGCGAGCCCCGAGCCGGCCGACTGCTTCATCGTCGCGGTGCCCACGCCGTTCCAGGACGGCCACGAACCAGACCTGTCGTACGTGAAGGCCGCGGCGCAGGCCGTGGCGCCGCAGCTGCGGGGCGGCGAGCTCATCATCCTCGAGTCGACCTCCCCGCCCGGGACCACGCAGAAGCTGGCCGACTGGATCCTGGAGGCCCGTCCCGACCTGAGCCTGGACGGGACCGACGGGCGGCCCGTGTTCCACGCGGCGCACTGCCCCGAGCGAGTGCTTCCGGGTCGGGTGATGGTCGAGCTGGTCACCAACGACCGGATCGTCGGCGGCCTCACGCACGAGGCGGCCGAGCGCGCGCGTGACCTGTACCGCACGTTCTGCCACGGCGAGATCCTGCTCACCGACGCGAAGACCGCCGAGATGGCGAAGCTGGTCGAGAACTCGTTCCGCGACGTGAACATCGCGTTCGCGAACGAGCTGTCCGTCATCTCGGACCGGCTCGGGATCGACGTCTGGGAGCTCGTCCGGCTCGCCAACCACCACCCGCGCGTCAACATCCTGCAGCCCGGGCCCGGAGTGGGCGGGCACTGCATCGCGGTGGACCCGTGGTTCATCGTCGATGCCGCGCCGGAGGACGCCCGGCTGATCCGGACGGCGCGGGAGGTCAACGACGCCAAGCCGGGCTGGGTGCTCGACCAGGTACGTGCCGCCGTGGCAGGGACGGAGGCGCCGGTGATCGCGGCACTCGGCCTGGCGTTCAAGCCGGACATCGACGACCTGCGGGAGTCTCCTGCCCGCCGGATCGTGGCCGAGCTCGCCGACGAGTACCCGGATGCCGAGATCCTCGTGGTGGAGCCGCACGTCGACCAGCTGCCGAAGGAGCTCGCGAACCGGCGCAACGTCGTCCTGGGCACGATCGACGACGCCGCCGCGCGTGCGGACGTCATCGCGCTGCTCGTCGGCCACTCGGCGTTCGCCCAGGTCAGCGCGGGATCGATCGTCGACGCGGGCCGGGTGCTGAGCTTTGTCGGTCCGGTAGCGGCGTCGCCCGCATGATCGCGGCCCCGTTCCGGCGGTTTCTCGGTGGCGTCGTGCGCCGGGCCCGGCGCCCCCGCCTGTCCGTCGTCATGCCGTGCCGGGACGGCGGGGAGTACCTGGAGCCGGCGATCCGCAGCGTGCTCAACCAGGACCTTCGGGACCTCGAGGTGATCGTCGTCGACGACGGGTCGACCGACGGTTCCCGGGAGGTGGTGGACCGCCTGCGTGCGCGGGACAGGCGGCTGCGTGCCGCCCGGACCCGCGGAGCCCAGGGGCCCGGCGTCGCCCGGAACCTCGGCGTGGACCTGGCCCGGGGTCGTTACCTCGCGTTCGTCGACGCGGACGACGTCGTCCTGCCCGGGGCGTACGGCGACATGGTCCGCCGGCTGCGTCGTCCGCGCGTCGACATGGTCATGGGTGGCTACCAGCGCCACGGCGTGACCGGGAGCCACCGTCCCAAGGTGGTGGCCAGGGTGCACCGAGCCGATGTGCTCGGTACCACCGCGGCACGTTCACCTGAGGCACTGGACGAACCCGTCGTCTGGAACCGCGTGTACCGCACGAGCTTCTGGCGCCGCGCGGTCGGGCCGTTTCCCGAGGCAGGCAACTACGAGGACCGCGAGCCGGCCCTGCGTGCGACGCTGCGCGCCCGTCGCTTCGACCTGCTGGAACGCGACGTCTACTCGTGGCGCCTGCCCGAGGGGCGCGGTTCTCGCTCGCAGCACAAGGCAGAGCTCACCGACCTCGAGGACCGCGTCGCGGTCATCGAGCGGAAGGTCCCGCTCCTCACCGGGGCGCCGGCTCAGGTGCGCGACAGGGTCTGGGCCCGCTGGCTCGGTACCGACCTCGGGATGTTCGCAGCGCACGTGCCCCAGTGCGACGACGCCTACTGGGCCGCGCTGCAGCAGTCGGCCGCCCGGCTTGCCGCCGGTGCCACCCCGGAGGTCTGGTCGCGGATCCAGGTGACGGACCGGCTCCTGAGCTACGTGATCAGCCAGGGCTCCAGGGAAGACGCCGAGGAGCTGCTCGGCACGCGTGCGGAGGACACCACTGCCGTGCCGCTCGTGGTGGACGGTGCGACGCTGCGAGCCGTGCCGGAGGTGCTCGGGCGGCTGACCACCCACGTCCCGGAGCACCTGCTCGTCGTCGACCCTGCGCTGCTCGAGCTGGTAACCGGGGTTCGTCGGGTCAGGTGGGTCGCTCCCGGGCTGCTGTCGGTGACCGGATGGGCGTACGTGCCAGGTCTGGAGGCGGGGACGGAAGGCGCCGTGGCCTCGATCAGCTGTCGGACCTCCGCGGGTGACGAGGTCGCGTGCGAGGTGCACCCGGCCACCGACCCGGAGATCGACGTCGAGAGCGGTGACCCGTGGCGGTCTTACGCACGAGCCGGGTTCGAGGCGCGCGTCAAGGTCGACGGACCACGCGGCACGGATCTAGCCCTCGTGGTCACGGTGGACCAGGGCGGGCTGAGCTGGACCACCGACCTGGCGGTGGGGCTTCCCGTGACGGATGAGGCCTCCGGTCCTGCCGGCCCGGATGCGGTGGGTGTGCGGACCAGTGGCTTCGGGCCTGCCCGGATACGTATGAATGGTGCCCGGGTGGACGGGGCGCAGGTCACCCTCGTCGGTCGCGTGGACCCGGCGGTGCCGTCGCTGCGCGTGGGGATCGCCACGTCCCGCGAGTCGTTCGAGACGACGGTCGAGCCGGCGCCGGACGGCTCGTTCGAGGCTCCGATCGTGGCGCCGGGCCGTGCGGCGTTCCCGAGCGACGGTTACTTCGCGCGCTGGTCGACGAAGGTCGACGGCCCGCTCGTGGGCTGGGCGCGGCCGGGCCGTGCACTCACGGAGGGCTCGATCGAGGTGGAGGGCGAGCTTCAGCGGCTGTCCATGAGACGCCACGGCGAGAACGCGGTGAGCCTGACGATCGGCCCTCCGTTGACTCCCGAGGAACGGTCTCGTGCCGGGCAGCGACGACTGCGCGATGTGTCCCGAGCAACAGGGCTCGAACGGGCGGTCCTCTTCGAGACGTTCAACGGCAAGTCGTGCGAGGGCAGCCCACGCGCGGTGTTCGCGGCTCTGCGCGCGGCCGGCGTCGACGTGCCGATGTACTGGTCCGTGCGCGACCTGTCGGTACCGGTCCCTGAGGGCGGTACCGCCCTGATCATCGGTTCGGCCGACTGGCACCGGGCGCTGGCGACGGCGCAGGTGCTGGTCAACAACAACAACTTTCCGCACTGGTTCACCAAGCGGCCGGGCCAGTTCTACCTCCAGACCTGGCACGGCACGCCCATCAAGCGACTGCTCTTCGACCTGCCGAGCTCGGCGTCGCCGCTGACGTATCGGCGGATGATGCGACGTCAGGTGCCGATGTGGGACCTGATGCTGGCGCAGACCCCCGAGGCGGAGCAGAACCTGCGTACCGGCCTCGGGTACGAGGGCGAGACGTGGGTCGTGGAGCAGCCGGCCAACGGTGTGCTCTACGAGGGTGACGGCGTGCGCGAGCGTGTGCGTGAGCAGCTCGGGCTGGCACCGGACGAACGGGTGGTGCTCTACGCGCCGACGTGGCGTGAGGCGCACCGGACCCGGTCCCGGGCCGGAACCTGGGCGGAGACGCTCGACCCGGCAGGGTTCGCGGCGGCCGTGGGCGCGCGGGTGCTGGTCCGGAGCCACCACGTCTCAGGCCGTGCGGTCGCGACGGGAGACGGCGTGCTCGACGTGAGCAGCTACCCGTCTGTCGAGGAGCTGATGCTCGCGGCCGACCTGCTGGTCAGCGACTACTCGTCGGTGCTGCACGACTGGGCGGTCACGCAGCGGCCCGCGATCGTCTACGCGCCGGACCTCGAGCTGTACCGCGACGTCGAGCGCGGCTTCTACGGCGAGTGGCCCTCCAGCTCCCCGTGGCCGCTCACCGAGACGGCTGACGACCTGGCCGCCGCCGTGCGCGCGGCGTTCGACGGCGGCACCGCGGGCGTGGCGCGGGCACTGGACGGGACCCGCGTCGGCGACGAGCGGCGTCGGCTCGTCGGAAAGATCTCCCGCCACCTGGACCGCTGGGTCACGGGCGAGGCGGATCACGTCGGTACCAAGGAGATTCGATGAAGCGCGTCATCACGTACGGAACGTTCGACATGTTGCACTACGGGCACATCGAGCTGCTGCGGCGAGCGCGTGCGCTCGGTGACTACCTGATCGTCGCGCTGTCCAGCGACGAGTTCAACGCGGGAAAGGGCAAGAAGGCCTACTTCTCGTACGACGACCGCAAGCGGATGCTAGAGGCGATCCGTCACGTCGACCTGGTCATCCCCGAGCACACCTGGGAGCAGAAGGCCTCGGATATCGGCCTGTACCAGGTGGACACGTTCGTGATCGGGGACGACTGGGCAGGAAAGTTCAACGAGCTCCAGGCGCAGTGCGAGGTCGTCTACCTGGCGCGGACGCCCGAGATCTCGACCACGCAGATCAAGGCAGAGCTGACGAAGGCGTCCTGAACGACCTGGTCAGGACAACGAAGAAGATGGGGCGTGAAGTGAAGGCGGGGGTACCCGAGCAGGTCCGCGAGGTCGGACTCAAGACAGTGGCCAAGGGACAGGGCGCCGCCGCGGCGGCGGCGCACTACCGGCTCGCGGTGCTCGACATCGCAGCGGGCCGGTTGTCCGGCGCCCAGATGAGGCTTGAACATGCCCTGGCAATCGACGACAGCCAGGCGATGTGGCACCACAAGCTCGGGTTCGTCCAGGAGCGTCGCAAGCGTTACGCGGATGCGCTGGCCTCGTACGAGCGGGCGCTCGCGATGGACCCCGCGGTGGCGGAGCGTCACTACCGGGCTGGACGCTGCCTCCAGGCGCTGCGCAACCGTGGCCAGGCGATGCAGCGGTTCGAGACGGCCGTGGTCCTCGACCCCCAGCACGTCAGAGCTGCCGCGGCGCTCTACGAGATGCTGGACAACAGCGTCCCGCTGTGGCGCAAGCACGAGATCCTGGACCTGGTCGCCCCGATCCTGGACAGCCAGGACGGGTACACGCAGCAGCTGCGGGTCGCGCACGACCTCGGCCGGGACGAGGACGTGCTGCGGGTCGTCACCCGCCTGGAGAAGTCCCACCAGGCGGACTCCCGGACCTACCTGCTCGCGGGGCTCGCGGCCGAGCGGCTCGGCCGTACGGCGCAGGCCAGGCGCGAGCTGGAGAAGGCGTGCCGTCTCGACGGCGACACGCGCACGACGGTCGTGGGGCCCGGCATCTTCTTCGAGCGTCAGGGCGACTGGCGGGAGGCCGCCAAGCGGTTCGTCGCCCGCTGGAACGAGGGCGTGCGTGACGCGGAGCTCGCATTCAAGGCGGGCTACGCGTTCGAGCGGCAGTACCTGTGGGACGAGGCGGTCGAGTGGTTCGACATCGCCCTCGGGCTCGATGCGCGACTGCCGTACCGGCACTACAAGCGGGCCTTCGCCCTCGAACGTGCCGGTCATCTTTCCGCTGCGATCAGAGGCTATGCGGCTGCGCTCGAGCTTGGCGGGCGCTCGCAGCGGGACTGGTTCTACCGGCTCGGCAGCTGCTTGCTCGAGGACGAGCGTCCGGTGGAGGCACTCGACGTCCTGCTCCGGTTCGCAGGTGCGGACGACCTGGCCGAGGAACTGGCTGCCGCAGGCGACGGCGTGGACGGATCGTCCGGTGGCGACCTCCCCGAGCGGCCGGACCTGATCGGCGCCGAGGCCGCCAGCGCCCAGCTGGCGTATGCCCGGTCCGGCGTCGACATCCTTCCCACGGATCCGAACCTGTGGCTCCGGCTCGCGGAGCTGTTGTCCTCGGTCGGAGACCTTGTTCGGGCCGACGAGGCGTATCTCGAGCACGAACGACGTGCGCCGGAGATCGACCTGCGCAACCGCGCGCGCCATGCCGTCGTCATGGCGCGCCTCGGGCAGTACGTGGCCGCCTGCCGGCTCCTGCTCGCCGGGCGCGAGTTCGCGCAGCCCGACGGGCTTCCGCTCGGTGCTGTCACGAGCTCGGACCATGCCCGCCGGCGCGCTCTCTACGTCGAGTACTCCGAGCGGTACGAGGTCGCCGAGAAGACGGTGCTCTTCGAGTCGTACTGGGGCGACAAGGTGGCCTGCAACCCGCTGGCCATCTACCGGGCGATGGTGCGCGACGCGCGCTATCAGGACCACAGCTTCGTCTGGGTGGTCAAGGCGGACACCGAAGTACCCATCGACGTGCGGTCCGACCGCCGGACCGTGCTCGCGACCTACGGCAGCGAGCTGCACGTCCGGAGCCTTGCCACGGCCGGTGCCCTCGTCAACAACACCTCGTTCGTCGACTACTTCACGCGGCGCCCCGGCCAGCTGTACCTCAACACCTGGCACGGCACGCCGCTCAAGACGCTCGGCAAGCGCATCGGCACCGGGGTGGCCGAATACGCCAACGTCGCGCGCAACCTGCGCAACACGACCAGCATCATCGCGCCCAACGTGCACACCCGTGACGTGCTCGTCCACGACTACGACCTCGACGTCACCTATCGCGGGTCGGCGGACGCCGTCGGCTCCCCGCGGCTGGACGCCCTGGTCGTCGCGGGCGAACCGGAGCGCCGGGCGGCACTGGACCGGCTCGGCCTGGAGGTCGGTCCCGGTGAACGGGTGGTCTTCTACGCGCCGACGTGGCGCGGCGGCGGCGAGAACCGCACCATCGACGCGGAGTCGGTCGTCAAGGACCTGACGGCGATGGGTTCCGTCCCGGGCACGGTCGTCCTGTACCGGGTCCATCACATGGTCGAGGCCGTCGTCGGCGACATCGAGGTCCCGGCCATCAAGGTCCCCGCGGACATCGACACCTACGACGTCCTGCCGTGCGTCGACGTGATGGTCACGGACTACTCGAGCCTGATGTTCGACTTTCTCGTCACGGGTCGGCAGGTGATCCTCTACACGCCGGACCTCGAGGAGTACGTCGCGGAACGTGGTGTGTACTTCCGGCCCGACGAGGTGTTCGACGACGTCGTGGGGACCCGGCCGGAGCTCCAGGAGCTGCTCGGCAGGACCGGTCCCTTCGAACCAGGCCCGCGGTACGAGGAGTCGCGCCGGCGCTTCACGGCCGCCGAGGACGGCAAGGCCGCGGCGCGATGCCTAGACCTGATCATCCGGCGGCACGAGCCTGCCCATGTCGACACCACGGTGCAGGCGGAGCCCGGTGCCGAGCCGATCGTCTTCTTCTCCTCCCTCATCCCCAACGGGATCTCGACCTCTCTGCTGAACCTCCTGACGCACCTCGACCGCTCGCGTTACCAGCCGGCGCTCCTCATGGAGCCGGGGATCCTGGAGCAGTATCCGGACCGGCTGGAGACCCTGGCGAAGGTGCCGTCCGACGTCTCGTTGATCACCAGGAACGGGGCCATGGTGGTCTCGGTCGAGGAGCGCTGGCTCGTCGACCGGTTCACCAAGCACGGCTACCTCTCGGAGCCACAGTGGGAGATCGTACGCAGGGGCTACCGCCGTGAGCTGCGGCGGCTCCTCGGCACCACGCGCCCGGTGACGCTCGTCGAGTTCGAGGGCTACTCGACGTTCTGGATGTCGCTCCTCGCCGCGGCCGAAGGCGCTGGTCACCGCTCCTACGCCTTCCTCCACAACGAGATGCTCGCGGAGAAGGACACCAAGTACCCGTCCCTGGAAGCGGTGTTCCAGCAGTACCGCGACTTCACCGGCTTGGCCAGCGTCTCCACCGCGACGGCGGAGCTCAACGGCGCAGAGCTCGAGGCGGCAGGCTACCTGCGCGGCAAGCCGATGGCCGCCGTGCACAACGCCCTCGACCACGATCAGGTGGTCGCCCGGGCTGGAGAGGCGGACGAGCTTCCGGCCGGGTTGGAGACGCACGAGGGCCCGCTCGTCGTCGTGGTGGGTCGCTTCTCGCGGGAGAAGAACCAGGTGGACGCGATCCGAGCGATGAAGCGTGTGCTGGGTCAGCGGCCCGACGCGAGGCTCGCGGTCGTGGGCTCGGGCCCCCTGGAGGGGTTTCTCAAGACGGCGGCGGTGGAGGCGGGGATCGCTGCCTCCGTGGTGTTCACGGGGCAGCTGGCCAATCCGATGCCCTTGATGAAGCGGGCCGACGTCTTCGTGATGACGTCGACGCACGAGGGGCAGCCGCAGGTGCTCTTCGAGGCGATGATCCTCGGCACACCGATCGTGACCTATCCGACCCCGGGCATCAGGGAGGCGGTCGAGCTCGGCTACGGCCGCGTCGTCGAACCTGCCCCGGAAGCCCTCGCCGAGGCGGTGCTGGAGACACTGGACGGCACGGGTGGGGCTGCCGGGACGTTCGACGCCGTCGCCTTCAATCTCCGGGCACGGGCCGAGTTCGACGATCTGGTTCACGGAGCAAGTCAGTCATAGCCACTCGCGGTACGACGTTCGAAGGGCCCTGAGACCGGTTGAGGTCTCGGGGCCCTTCGTGCGTCGCGGCACAAGGAGCAACTCGGTGCGCACAGAGGAGCGCCTGGTCGGTGGCGCCGTCAGACGACGTCGTGCATGCCGGCCGGCAGACCGAACCCGGAGAGCAGCAGGTTGATGGACGTGACCTGGTGCTGCAACGTCTGCCGGGGGACGTCGGGGTGGTCCTTGATCAGCGGGTTGTCGGAGTTGAGCAATGTGATCCAGCGCGACAGAGGGTCGAGCGTCTTGCTGATGACGTCGAACTGAGGTGACCGGTGGGAGCAGACGACGATCGGCGTCATCCAGTCCGGGTAGGACCGGCCGGCAGCCTCGTACACCGCGCGTCCGAAGACGCTCTCCTTGGTCTCCGGAAAGATCCCGCCCGTCGTGAAGTGAATGTCCGCGTACTTCTCGACGTAGAGCGCGTCACCGAGGACGGGATCAGCGGCCACGAAGTTCCAGCCGCCGCGAAGGCCGTGATAGACGGCTCCGGTCGCGCCCTTCGAAGGGCCGTACAGCACGACTCGAGGGCTTCCGATTCCCTGCTCGTTCACGAATTCCGCGATGAACCGTGTGATCCGGTCCGCGTTGTCGGGGAGGTAGGTCGTGTTCAGGTAGAACGCGCCCTTCACGCCGCCCAGGTCGGCGATCCGCAGAACGCCGGTCCCCGGGATGAGCTGCTTCTGCAAGCTGGGGTAGGTCTGCGTGAAGTGACGGTTGATGCTGGTTTCCAGTGGGTTGGACGACATCGGGGAGAAGACCACGACGATCTGCGTCGTGGTCCCACCGGTTGCAGGGGTGTAGGTGTAGACGATGTTGTCGTCGGTGATCTTGAACTTCCCGTCCTTGACCGCCTGCCACAGGCGGCGGACCTCACCGTGCTGGACGAGCCGGGTCTCCGTCCCGCCGGCCTTGTAGATGTAGAAGCCGTTGTTGACCAGGTAGTTGAGCGTGTCCCGGGCGCGGGGGTCCTTTCGCGCGGCCACCATCAGGTTCTTGTCCTTGGGCGCGGCATCCAGGGTGTCGATGTGGATGAACTTCGGCAGCGTCCCGTTCTGCTCGATCTGCGCTGCCACGCCGGCCGCGCCGTCGGCGATGGTCGCCTTGACGACCGCGGTGCTCTTCGGCTTCGACGCGACACCCGACCCACCGGTGCCCTGGGCCGTGTGCGCCGGGACGGCCGCGCGGGAGCCGGTCTGCGGTCCGGCGGGGTTCGCGACCGGCACGTCGGCGCTCGCCATGCGGTGGCCGCCCGTCGCCGGCTGTGCCTCCGGCCCCCACACGACCCGCCCCTCGATGCCCGTCAGCTGGCGGACGACGTCCAGGTACACGCGCTCGGCGTAGTGGAACGGCGCGTCGCCCCACGGGTGGTGGGGTCCGGACGCCACGGTGGACGGGTCCACGGAGATGACATGGGCACCGAGCGCCTGCGCCGCGGCTTCCACGTACGGCCGGAACACGGGGTTGGCCTGGGCGGCGGAGACCCCGAACGAGTCGGGCGTGGGCTGACCGCTCTCGGACCACTCGGCCCAGGGGATGTCCAGCAGTGCGATACCGACGTGCGGCATCATGCTGCGGATCGACTCGCCGAGCGCGCGGATGGCGCCCTGCCAGTACTCGAAGTGCTGCTGTGTGCCGAAGGGCAGGTGGCGCGTGCCCTGCGGGAGGTGGTTCTCGGCGCCGGACTGGATGAGCTCCACCGAGCGGGTCAGCACGGTGCCGTCCGGCAGCAGGTAGACACCGAGGCGCTCGTCGGTCAGGTCCACCAGGAGCACGTCGACGTGCTCGGCGAAGTCGGGGAGCATGCGCCGCAGGCTCGATCCGAAGTCACCGGCGATCATCCGCTGCTGGAACCGGGACTCCAGCGTCGGCGGCGCCATCAGCTCGACCGGCCGGGTCGTGGCGCTCAGCGCGGACTGCCGTGCCACGTACTGCACCAGCTCGAACTGCTCCGGATCGAAGTGCTCGAACGTGTCCCGCGACACGCACGAACCGTAGATAAAGACCCTGGTCTTGCTCATGCTCCACCCTCTGCAGTAACGGCAGTGAATTCTTCCGACAGGTCGAGGTCCGGCAGCAGGCCGGGCAGCTCGGGCGCGAGCATGCGCGCCGTCGCGTCCAGCACGCGGATCGCGCTGCGTCCGTCGCCGTACGGGTTGATGGCCTGCGCCATGAGCTCGTAGGCGGCTTCGTCGGTCATCAGCCGGTGCACCTCGGCCACGATGCGGTCCTCTTCGGTGCCGATCAGGCGCGCGGTACCGGCCTCGACCGCCTCGGGACGCTCCGTGTTCTCCCGCATGACGAGCACCGGCTTGCCCAGGCTGGGCGCCTCCTCCTGGAGCCCGCCCGAGTCGGTGAGCACCACCGTGGCCAGGGACAGCAGGTGCGTGAACTCGCCGTAGCCGAGCGGCTCGGTCACGGTCACGTTGGCCAGTCCTTCGAGGTGCGGCAGGACGGCGTCGCGCACCACGGGGTTGCGGTGCACGGGCAGCACGATCGCGGCCTCGGGGAACCGCCGGGCGATCCGTGCCAGCGCGCGGCCGACACCCTCCATCGCCGCGCCCCAGTTCTCCCGGCGGTGCGTCGTCACGAGCACGATCCGGCGGCCCGACGCCGCGACCCGCGCGAGGGCCGGGTCGGCGAACGCCGTCCGGCGCTCCACGGCCAGGTACAGGGCGTCGATCACGGTGTTGCCGGTCACGACGATGTTCTCCAGCGGCACGCCCTCGGCCACCAGGTTCGCGAGGCTGCGCAGGGTCGGTGCGAGGTGCAGCGACGCGATCTGGGACGTGATCTTGCGGTTCGCCTCCTCCGGGAACGGCGACGCGATGTCGCCGCTGCGCAGGCCCGCCTCCAGGTGCACCACCGGGATGCCCCGGTAGAACGCGGCCAGCGCGGCCGCCGTCGACGTCGAGGTGTCGCCCTGCACCACGACGACGTCGGGCCGGCGGGCCTCCAGGATCGGGTTGAGCCTGGCCATCACGCGGGCGAAGATCTCCCCGAGCGTCTGCCCGTGGCTCATGATGTCGAGGTCGTGGTCCGGCACGATGCCGAATACCTCGTTGACCTGGTCGAGCATCTCCCGGTGCTGCCCGGTCACGACCGTCACCGACTCGAAGCGGTCGTCCGCCTCCAGCGCCGTGATGACCGGGGCCACCTTGATGGCCTCCGGACGCGTCCCGTAGATCGTCATGACGAGGGGGCGACTCACAGGTCGCTCCTTTCCGCACGGATGGCCGCGGCGCGTGCCGCCGCGGCCCTTGCCTGCTTGGCGTCGCGGCCCGTCGGCCGCGCATGCCGTTCCCGCACCCGCCCCCTGGGTGGTTCCGGCGTGTCGAAGCGCACCTGCGTCTCGCGGCGTTCGGCGAACGCCTCCTCGAGGATCCGCTTGGCCTCCTCGGGCTTGTCCTTGGCGAAGGCCCACGCCCACTTGCGGTAGCGGACGGCGACGTCCTGCGCCTCGCCGTCGAGCACCAGGCGGCCGTGGTGCAGCCAGATCGCACGGGTGCAGGACTCCTCGATGGTCTGCGCCGCGTGGCTGACCAGGAACACCGTGCCCGCCTGCTCGCGGAGCCTGGTCATCCGGGCCTCGCTGCGCTCCTTGAACGCCGCGTCGCCGGTGGCCAGGGCCTCGTCGATGAGCAGGATGTGCGGGCGGGCCGCCGTCGCGATGGCGAAGCGCAGGCGCGCCGCCATACCCGAGGAGTAGGTGCGCATGGGCAGGTAGATGGACTTGCCCAGGCCGGCCAGCTCGATCACGTCGGGGATGGCGGCCTGCGCCTCGGCGGGGGAGAGGCCCATCGCCAGGCAGCCGAGGCGCACGTTCTCCTCGCCCGGCAGGTCCGGGACCAGGGCGGCGTTGACGCCGATGAGCACGGGCGTGCTCTCGGCCAGCACCTGGCCCTTGGTGGGCTTCTCCAGCCCGGCGATGATGCGCAGGAGCGTGCTCTTGCCCGAGCCGTTCTGCCCCACGAGGCCGATCTGCTCGCCGGAGTTGGCGACGAACGAGATGTCCGTCAGGGCGCGCACCGTCACCTTGGGCTCCTGGCCCAGGACGTTGAGCACGGCCCGCTTCGCCTTGGCCCGGCGGCCGTGGCTCGTGTCGGTGGACGGCGTCCGGTAGAACATCCGCAGCCCCTGCACGGCCACCGTGGGCCACAGCACCGGCGTGCTCCCGGACTTCGGCCGGACGGCGGCGAGCTGGCCGGTGTGCGGCGGGGCCTGCACCGACATCGGGATGGCGCCGGTGAGCGGGCGCGCGCCAACCGGGCCGGCGATCGGAGCGGACGGCGCGCCGCCGCCCTGGTTCAGGGGCGGCGGCATCGGGTAGTCGAGATCAGCGGCCATAGCTCTCCTCCGCCCGCCAGAAGACGACGAACCCGATCACCAGGGTGCCGACGGCCCAGCCGCCCAGCACGATCCAGCGCATCGGGTCGGGCGTCGTCGCGTACAGGACGCAGTCCCGCACGATGTCGAGCACGATGAACATGGGGTTCGCCTCGAGCCAGACCTTCAGCTCCGGCTTGTCGGCCAGCAGGTGGTCGAAGGAGAAGAACACCGCCGACGCGTACAGCCAGACGCGCATCGCCATGCCGATGAGGTTGGTGATGTCCGGCAGCGCGGCCGCCCACCGGGCCACCAGGAGCGAGATCCCCGTGGTGAACATGACCTGGAGCGCCAGGGCGCCCACCACCAGCGCGAGGCGCCAGGTGTACTCCTCGGCCGGCGGCACGAAGTAGATCAGCGCGGCGAGCGTGACCAGCGTGGGGCCCAGGTTGAGCAGGTTGCGCAGCACCACGGAGATCGGCAGCGCCGCCCGCGGGAACGTGAACGCCCGGATCAGGTTCTTGCCGGTCTGCACCGACCGCGCCCCGCCGTTGATCGACTGCGTGGTGAACTGGAACAGGAACACGCCGATCAGCAGGTACCCGACGAAGTTGTCGACGCTGCGCTCGGTCTTCATGAGCAGCCCGAACACCAGGTAGTAGACCGCGCCGTCGATCAGCGGGTTCAGCACCAGCCACGCCTTGCCCAGCAGGCTCTGCCGCGTGCCGCTGGCCACCTTGGCCCGCGCGTCGGCCCACAGGAAGTGCCGGCGCGCCCACAGCAGCCGCGCGTACTGCCCCAGCGGCGGTCGCGCTCCCACGCGCGACAGGTTGCCGAGCGTCACCAGCTTCGTCGTCGTCGGCGAGGCGTCGAACAGCGCCGCGTACGAACCGGTCTCGGGTCCCGCGCTCACACCCTCACCCCCAGGCACTTCCGGTAGATGCCCAGGTAGGTCTCCGCGTTACGCACCCATGTCCTCTCGGTAGCCACCCCGTGGCCCAGCTCCACCAGCTCGGCCCGTCGTCCCGCGTCGGCCAGGAGACCGCCGACGGCGTCCGCCCAGCCCTCCAGGTCGTCCGCGTCGACGTGCAGTCCCGCCCCGCCCACCGCCTCGACGAGCGCGGGCAGCGCGCTCGCCACCACCGGTCGCCCCACCGCCATCGCCTCGACGGGCTTGAGCGGCGTGACCAGGCGAGTCACCTCGTGGTCGCGCCGCGGCACGAGCACCACGTCGAGCGCGGCCAGCCAGGTCAGCGCGACGTCGGGCGGCACCCGCCCGGGCAGCACCACGTGGTCGGCCACGCCGAGCTCGCGCGCGAGCCGCGCCAGCCCCGGCCGGGAGACGCCGTCGCCCACGAGGACGCCCGTCACCTCCTGGCCGCGCGCGCGGAGCGTCGCCACGGTGCGGACCACGGTCTCCAGACCCTCGTAGTCGACCAGGCTGCTCACCGTGCCGATCGCGGGGCCGGCGGGCAGGCCCAGCGCCGCCCGCGCCGCCTCCGGCGCCGGGTGGTGCGCGGTGAGCAGGGCGTCCGGCACGGCGTTCGGCACCACGGTGATGTGCTCCGCGGGCACACCCCGCGCCACGAGCGCGTCGCGCATCGTGCCGCTGAGCGTCACCACCGCGTCGGCGGCCAGGGCCAGCTCGGTCTCCTTGGCCTGCATCAGTGCCCGACGGCGGGACGCCGCCGCCCGCGCGCGTGCCTCGGCCGTGCCCTGCGCCGCCACCCAGGTCTCCTCGGGCAGGCCGCGCACCTCGTAGACCCACGGGATGCCGAGCCGGCGGGCGGCCGCACGGGCCAGCGAGCCGACGGCGGCAGGCGTGGTCGTGTGCAGCACGTCCGCGCCTGCCGCGCGGGCCGCCTCGACCAGCAGGTCCGTCTCCTGGGCGGCCCGGCGTGCGGCGTCGGACGTCGCCCGCGCGGGGACCAGCCGGCGGTACGCGACGCCGTCCACGACGTCGGTCCCGCGCGCCGCGAGCGACCCGATGGTCAGAGGGTAGCCCGGCCGCGTCGTGGCCGACGCGTCGAGCCCGTGGGCGCGCTGCGCCACGAGGATCGCGTGCGAGCGCAGCGTGTAGCCGCTCTGCGTGTGCGGCAGGGAGTTGGTCAGGTGGTGCAGCACGGTGACGGCGCCGGACGGCGGGCCACCGGCGCGGCCCGAGCCCGCCTCGCCCTGTGCCCCGGGCCGGAGCTCGGCGACCTGGGCGCGCAGCCCGGCGGGCGCGTCCGGCCCGATCGCGTCGACGTCGCCCAGCAGCCAGGCCGCGCGGTACCGCGCGGGACCCGCCCCGGCGACGCCGTCGACCAGCTCGGGGCGGCCCACCGCCACGGCGACCTCGGCCGCGACGCGCCGTCCCCGGGTCCCGGGGCGGCCCAGCAGCCGCTCCGCCTCGCCTGCGGCACCCGTGACGTCGCCCGCGAGCATGCGGCCCAGCGCGTGCCGGGCCGACGGTGCCGGCGCCAGGTTCAGGGCGCCCACCAGCGGCCGGCGCACCCGCTCGGGCGCCCGGCGGGCCGCCTGCACGGCGAGCCACAGGGGATCCTCGACCACGGTGCGGGCCACGAAGGACGTGGTGTAGCGCAGGTTGCGCGCGAGCTCGCCCGCACGCCGGAACGGCTGTGCCATCAGTACCTCGCCCCTCGGTCGGCGGGCTCGGGCCGCAGCGGGTGGGGGAGCAGCTCGTCGAGCAGCTCGGTGTACCAGTGCCCCAGCACCTCGTCGCTCGCGTGCTCGGCCACCCACGTGGCGGCGTCGGGCGAGGCGGCGGGCACGACGCCGTCGGCAAGCCAGCCGCACCACAGGTCGGCGAGGCCCTCGACGTCGCCCGGGTGCACCACGGCGCCCGCGCCGTTCGCCGAGACCAGGCTCGCGGCCTCGCCCGCGAGGCACGCGGAGGCGACCACGCCCGAGGCCATGACCTCGTACAGCTTGGACGGGACGGTCCACTCGAACGGCGCCCAGTCGCGCAGCGAGACGATCGCGGTGTCGGCCCACGCGTACAGGTCGCGCACCTGGGTGGACGGCACGGACGGCTCCACCCGGACGGGCGCGCCGAGCTCCTCCGCCAGCACGCGCAGCGGCTCCAGCTCGTTGCCGTGGCCCACGATCCGCACGTCGAGCGCGTACCCGCGCTCCTGGACCAGCGCCGCGGCGCGGACCACGACGTCCAGGCCCTGCGAACGCCCCACGGTGCCCGCGTACACGGCGCGCAGCGGGCGGCCCGCCAGGGGCACGGGGGCATGCTCTCGGACCGCCTCGAACGCCGTGCCGTTACGTACCACCGCGACATTCCGGACGCCGCGGGAGCGCAGCACCTCCGCGAACGCCGCGGTGGTCGTGACCACGAGGTCGGCCCGGGCCTGCAGCCGGGTCACGGTGCGGTGCACCACGCGGGCGGCGAGGTCGCGGACCAGCCGGCGCAGGTCGGTGCGGCGGCCGCGGCGCAGCAGGATGCCGCTGGGCTCGATGAGGTCGGGCCAGGCGTCGCGCATCTCGACGACCAGCCGGGCACGGTGCCAGCGGGCGAGCGCCCAGCCCGCGACGACGCTGGGGATCCCGGGCACCGTGGCGATGACCACGGCGGGTCGGCCCGCCGGCCGGCGGACCCCGCGCAGCACCGAGCTCACGGCCGCGACGAGCTGGTCCGCGACCCGTGATCCGAGCCCATGAGAATGCTCGCGGAAATTCACCCGGATGATCTTCTCGCCATGGTTTCCCGTGGTTACCGCACCGGGTGAGAAATCGGGTGAATAATGGGTGATCTTTCCCGAGGGGTAGTGCGGCGGGGGTGTCAGTACGGTTACCGGATAACCCGCCGGGACAAGGTGCCCGGACAGGGCTCCCCACCGCCGCTGCGGTGCTCCGGTCTCGGGTGCGTAGTGGTGCGTGACGAGGAGAATCGCGCGGTTCTGCTGCCGTCTGACGCGTGCGACCACGCTGGTTCCCCTCTCTGTTCGGCGCCCTGCCGACCTTTATCGGAATTCACCCGCAAGGGCATTCTCCGGTTGCGGTGCAGGCTTAAGGGTAGTAGTCGGAATCGATACTAAGATCACCGGCCATGGCCGCACCCGATCGAATGAACGACTATCTCTCCGGACCCAACCCCGTTGACGGGGGGCTGCGTCACGCGCGCCGTGGCCGCCGGGGCAAGGGGTTCGTCGCCGGGATCGTCGTCGGTGCCCTCCTGCTTGTGGGTGGCGGAGCCACCGCTGCCTGGTTCGGCTACCGCGCCTCGCTCGACGACAACCTGGAGCGGATCGACGCCTTCGAGGGCGTCGACGAGTCGACCCGCCCCAGCGCGGCTCCCGCCGGGCCGGACACGCCCGTGAACATCCTGGTGCTCGGCTCCGACAGCCGGATCTCCGCCGGCGACCCGAACGCCTGGGAGGCCGGTGCCCAGCGCACCGACGCGATCATGCTCGTGCACCTGTCGGCCGACCGGCAGACCGCCGCGGCGATCTCCATCCCGCGCGACTCCTGGGTGCCCATCCCCGGCGTCGGCGAGGCAAAGATCAACGCCGCGTTCTCCTACGGCGGCCCGCCGCTGATGATCCAGACCGTCGAGCAGCTCACCGGCGTGCGCATCGACCACTTCGCCGTGACCGACTTCGAGTCGTTCACCACCCTGACCGACTCCCTGGACGGCGTCGAGATCACCGTGCCCGACGGCGCCGGCGGCTCGGTGCGCCAGGCGATGAACGGCGAGGAGGCGCTCGCCTTCGCCCGCGAGCGGCACGCCCTGGCGAACGGCGACTTCGGTCGCGTTCAGCGGCAGCAGGCCTGGATGCGCGCCATCGTGGCCAAGGCCAACAACAACCGCAGCGACCCCCTGAAGATGGCGGGCTTCCTGCAGGCCGTCACCAGCTCCGTGGCGGTGGACGAGAGCTTCACCTTCGACCGGATGCAGGAGCTCTTCCAGAGCGCCGGGGACATCTCGACGAACGACATCACGTTCATGACCGCGCCCTACACGGGCACCGGGCGCAGCGCCGACGGGCAGTCGATCGTGGTGCTGGACCGCGCGGCCTTCGACTCGCTGATGGCGGCCGTCGCGAAGGACGACCTGCCGGGCTTCCTGGCCGACGCCCCGGAGAACATGGACCTGCTGCCGGCCGTCGTCCAGTAGCCACCGTCGTACGGTGCAAGAACGGGCCGCCGTCCCCTCGGGGACGGCGGCCCGTTCTCGTGGCCGGAAGGGCTCAGAGGCCCAGGATCGAGCGCAGGTCCGCCTGCACCAGGGCGAGGCGCTTCCGGGCGGCCACACGGGCCGTGGAGAGCTCCTCGGGTGACGCGTCCGGTTCCACGGCCGCGACCACCTCGATGTAGCACTTGATCTTGGGCTCGGTGCCGCTGGGACGCACGATCACCCGGGTGTCGTCCGCGGTGAGCAGCACCACGCCGTCGGTCGGCGGCAGGCCGTTCAGGCCCTCCGCGAGGTCGCGCACCGAGTTCACGGGCGAGCCCGCCAGCTCCGACGGCGGCGCGTTGCGCAGCCACGTCATGGTCGTCTCGATGCGCGCTAGGTCCTCGAACCGGGCCGAGACCTGACCCGTCACGTGCAGCCCGCAGGCTCGCGCGACGTCGTCGAGCTGGTCCAGGAGGGTGCGGCCCTCGTTCGCGAGCCGGTTGGCCAGCTGCGCGACGGCGACCGCGGCCGACAGCCCGTCCTTGTCCCGCACGTGCGCGGGGTCCACGCAGTAGCCCAGCGCCTCCTCGTACCCGAACACCAGGCCCGGGGTCCGGGAGATCCACTTGAAGCCCGTGAGCGTCGTGGCGTGCTCCAGCCCGAGCTTGCCCGCGATGGCGGCCAGCGCCCGCGACGACACGATCGAGCAGGCCAGCGTGCCGCCGGTGCCGGCGCGCACGGCCCGTTCGGCCGCGTCCCAGCCCAGCAGCATGCCCACCTCGTCGCCGTGCAGCATGCGCCAGCCCTGCGACAGCGCCGTCTCGGCGCCCTGGTAGGTGCCGTACTGCGGGTCGAAGACGGCCACGGCGCAGCGGTCGGCGTCGGGGTCGTTGGCGATGACCAGGTTCGCGTGCGCGTCCTGGGCCAGGGCCAGCGCCATGTCGATCGCGCCCGGCTCCTCCGGGTTGGGGAACGCCACGGTGGGGAAGTCCGGGTCGGGCTCGACCTGCTCCTCCACCGGCACGACGTCCGTGAAACCGGCCTCCGCGAGCACGCGGGCGATCGCGACGCCGCCCACCCCGTGCAGCGAGGTGGTGACGATCCGCAGCTTGCCGCGGGGCTCGCCGTCGTGCAGCGTGGCGACGGCCGCGTGGTACTCGTCGGTGATCTGCGGGCCGAGGACGGTCCAGCCGGACTCGGCGCGCGGCACGTCCTTGGCGGCGCCCACCCGGGCGATCTCGCCCGCGATCCGGGCGTCGTAGGGCGGCACGATCTGCGCGCCCTGTCCGGCCCCGCCGACCACGCGCCCGCCGAGGTACACCTTGTAGCCGTTGTCGGCCGCGGGGTTGTGGCTCGCCGTGACCATGACGCCGGCGTCGGCGGACATCTGGCGCACCGCGAACGCGAGCACCGGGGTGGGGGAGGGCGCGGGCATGAGCGCCACCTCGGCCCCTGCTGCGACCAGCACCCCGGCGGTGTCCCGCGCGAAGTCCGCGGAGCGGTAGCGGGCGTCGTAGCCGATCACGACGCGCGGCTGGACGCCGGCGGCCTCCGCCTGGAGGAAGGCACCCAGCCCGGCCGCGGCGGCGATCACCACGGCGCGGTTCATCCGGTTGGGCCCGGCCGCCATCGCGCCGCGCAGGCCCGCCGTGCCGAACTGGAGCATGCCCGAGAACCTGTCGGCGAGCTCGGCGACGGCCAGGTGGCCCATGTACTCGTCGCTGGTGCGGGCCACGAGGTCGCGGAGGTCCGCGATGTCGTAGTCGTCGACGTCGGCGGCCATCCAGGCCTCCGCGCGCGCGACGAGATCGGGCGTCGAGGGAGCCCCGGTGGCAGTGGGCAGGTCGGCTGACACGGGCGTCAGATCTGCTTGATCACTCGTGCGAGCAGGTCGCTGATCCGCGGCCCGGCCTCCTGGCCCGCCGCCAGCACCTCCTCGTGCGAGAGCGGGTGGGGGCTGATCCCGGCGGCCAGGTTCGTGGCCAGCGAGATGCCGAGCACGTCCATGCGGCAGTGCCGTGCGGCGATGGCCTCCAGCGCCGTGGACATGCCGACCAGGTCGGCGCCCATCAGGGAGGCCATCTTCACCTCGGCCGGCGTCTCGTACTGCGGCCCGTGGAACTGCGCGTACACGCCCTCCGGCAGGTCCGGGTCGACGGTCCGGGCGACGTCCCGCAGGCGCGGGGTGTAGACGTCCGTCATGTCGGCGAACTTGGCGCCCTCCAGCGGGGTCTGCCCCGTGAGGTTCAGGTGGTCCTTGATCAGGACGGGCTGGCCGGGCCGCCAGCCGATGTGCACGCTGCCGCACCCGTTCGTCAGGATCACGGTCTCGCACCCGGCGGCCGCGGCGGTGCGGACGCCGTGCACCACACGACGCGGGCCGAGGCCCTCGTAGAGGTGGGTGCGCGAGCCGAGGACCAGCGCGTGCCGGACGGCGCCGTCCGGCCGCTCGACGCGGATCGAGCGCGTGGTGGACCGGTGCCCCTGGACCGCGGGCGACACGAAGCCGGGGATCTCGGCGGTGGGGATCTCCGCGACGACGTCGCCGATCAGCTCGGCCGCACCACCCCACCCGGACCCGAGCACGAGGGCGATGTCGTGCCCCGGCACTCCGGTCTTGGCCGCGATGTACTCCGCGGCGGCGGCAGCGACGTCGAACGGGTCGGTCGTCGGGTCGTCCAGATCTGGCTCCGTACTCATGGTCCGAGGTTATCGCCACTTTCCCCCGGGCACGCGCCCGGGGGTGCGACGGATCCCCGGCGCTCCCGGGCGATGCGAGAATGGACCCCGTGACCCCCCTCGATCCCGCAGCTGTCCCGCACCGTGTCGTCGTCGTGGGAGGTGGCCCCGGTGGTTACGAGGCGGCGCTCGTGGCGCGCAGCCTGGGCGCACAGGTCACCGTCGTGGAGCAGCAGGGGCTGGGCGGCGCGGCGGTCCTGACCGACGTCGTCCCCTCGAAGACGCTCATCGCGACCGCCGAGTGGATGACCATCGCCGACCGGGCCCCCGAGCTCGGCATCCGCATGCCCGACGACGTGGTGGACCCGCTGTCCGACGTCGACGTCTCGCTGGCGACCGGCGGCATCCCCGTGGTCTCCGCCTACGCCGCCCCGGGGCTGACCGGCGCGGGCGTGCAGGCGGCGGCGTCCGCGGCCGGGACCGTGGAGAAGCGCAAGCACTTCGTGGACCTGCAGGCCGTGAACAAGCGCGTGCTCGCGCTGGCGCGGGCGCAGAGCTCCGACATCCGCGGTCGCCTGGAGCGCGAGGGCATCCGGATCGTCGCAGGCAAGGGCCGCCTGGACGGCCCGTCGCGCGTGGTCGCGGAGCTCGCGGACGGCGCGACCGAGGTGCTCGAGGCCGACTCGGTGCTCCTCGCGCTCGGCGCGACCCCGCGCACCCTGCCCACCGCGGTGCCCGACGGCGAGCGGATCCTCACGTGGACGCAGATGTACAACCTGCGTGAGCTGCCCGAGCGCCTCATCGTGGTCGGCTCGGGCGTCACGGGCGCCGAGTTCGCGGGCGCGTACAACGCGCTGGGCTCCGACGTCGTGCTGGTCTCCAGCCGTGACCGGGTGCTGCCCGGCGAGGACGAGGACGCCGCCGAGCTGCTGGAGGGCGTGTTCCGCTCCCGCGGCATGACGGTGCTGTCCCGCTCGCGCGCCGCGGGTGCCGTGCGGACGGACGACGGCGTCGAGGTCACCCTGGCCGACGGGCGCGTGGTGCACGGCTCGCACGTGCTCGTTGCGGTCGGCGGCGTGCCGGCGACGTCGGGCATCGGGCTCGAGGAGGCGGGCGTGCGGCTCTCCGACGGCGGGCACGTCGTGGTGGACCGCGTCTCGCGCACCTCGGTGCGTGGCGTCTACGCCTCCGGCGACTGCACGGGCGTGCTGCCGCTCGCGTCCGTCGCGGCAATGCAGGGCCGCATCGCAATGGCGCATGCCCTGGGCGACGCCGTCCAGCCGCTGGCGCTGCGCACCGTGGCGTCCAACATCTTCACCGCGCCCGAGATCGCGACCGTCGGGTACAGCGAGGAGAAGCTGCGTGCGCAGAACTCCCGCTACATCACGACGACGCTGCCGCTGGCGCGCAACCCGCGCGCCAAGATGCTGGGCGTCAAGGACGGGTTCGTGAAGCTGTTCGCGCACCCCGAGGCCGGCGTGGTGCTCGGCGGCGTCGTGGTGGCTCCGCGGGCGTCCGAGCTGATCTTCCCGATCACGCTGGCCGTGCAGCACCGGCTCACGGTGGACAACGTGGCGTCCGCGTTCACGATCTACCCGTCGCTCTCGGGCTCGATCGCGGAGGGCGCGCGGGTGCTGGACGCCCGCGTCGGCAAGTAGAACCGGGGCGCCGGCCGCACGTCGGCCGCTGAGGGACTCGGGGTGAACGTACGAATTCGGGGTCGGTTGCTCCTTGTAGACAATGTCTACGCAGAGCAACCGACCCCGATTTCGTGGTGTCTACCTAGGCGCCGGGTGAGGCTCAGGCTCTGCTTGTTGGTCGCCTGAGCCTGCGGCTCCGCTCCGGGCAGG
>NZ_ARQM01000005.1 GCF_000385135.1 Promicromonospora sukumoe 327MFSha3.1
TCAGCCGAGGCGCTCACCCGTGGTCGCGGAGAACACGTGCGAGTGGCCGGCCTGGATGGCGACGGAGATGACGTCACCCTTGTCCGGCACACCGCGCGGGTCGATGCGCACGATGACCTGGTTGGTGTCGCCGGCGGAGAGGTCGACGTCGGCGGCGTCGCCCTTGAGCGAGCCGTAGACGAAGGCGTCGGAGCCGAGCTCCTCGACCAGGTTGACCTCGACCTCGAACGAGCCGGAGGTGCCGGACGGGACGACGTCGAGGGCCTCGGGGCGGAAGCCCAGGGTGACCTTGCCGCCGTCGGCCTCGCTGATGGTGGAGGCGATCGAGCGCTCCAGGGGGACGCTGGCCGAACCGACCTTGACGTTGCCCTCCTTGACGTCGAACGTACCGATGTTCATGGCCGGGGAGCCGATGAAGCCGGCGACGAAGACGTTGCTCGGGCGGTCGTACATCTCACGCGGGGTGCCGACCTGCTGCAGGATGCCACCGTTGAGGACCGCGATGCGGTCGCCCATGGTGAGGGCCTCGGTCTGGTCGTGGGTCACGTAGACCGTGGTGACGCCCAGGCGGCGCTGCAGCGACGCGATCTGGGTACGGGTCTGGACGCGGAGCTTGGCGTCGAGGTTCGACAGCGGCTCGTCCATGAGGAACACCTGCGGCTGACGCACGATGGCGCGGCCCATGGCGACACGCTGACGCTGGCCACCCGAGAGGGCCTTCGGCTTGCGGTCGAGGTACTCGGTGAGGTCGAGGATCTTCGCGGCCTCCTCGACCCGCTGGCGGATCTCCGCCTTCGGGGTGCCCGCGATCTTCAGGGCGAAGCCCATGTTGTCCGCCACCGACATGTGCGGGTACAGCGCGTAGTTCTGGAACACCATCGCGATGTCGCGGTCCTTGGGCTGCACGTCGGTGACGTCCCGGTCACCGATGAAGATGTGCCCGCCGTTGACGTCCTCGAGACCCGCGAGCATGCGCAGGGCTGTCGACTTGCCGCTGCCCGAGGGCCCGACGAGGACGAGGAACTCGCCGTCCTCGACCTCCAGGGTGAAGCCGTTGACCGCCGGGGCCTCCGTGCCCGGGTAGAGACGGGTTGCGTGGTCAAAGGTGACCGTAGCCATGAGAAAACATCCCTCCACCGGCAGGTACGTGCCGGACGATCCGTTGTGGTCTCACCCGGAAGAGGGTGAGGGGTACTGACGTCAGGGCCGGGTGAGGTCCAGCAGGTCGTCGTATCTCGCGTTCCGCGTCAGATAGCCGGAGACGAAGGGGCAGATCGCTGTGACCTTGGCCTGGCGCCCCCTCAGCTCCTGGAGCACTGCCTCCACCGTCGCCTTGCCGATCCCGTTTCCCCGGCGCGAGTGGACGACCTCGGTGTGCAGGAGGAAGTAGCGATTCGGCGCGAGCTGTCGGTATCTCACCCAGGAAAGCACCTCACCCGCGCGCACGAGCTCGAACTGACTGTCCGCGATCGAGTCACGGAGCTCCCAGCGGTTCGGGTCCTGGCTGTCCTTGTCGGTGTCGCTCATCGCGGTCTCCTGGCTCTCCGGTCTCCTGGCCGCGCGCGGACCGCGCAGCCGTGGCTCATCACCCGGCGGCGTCGCTCAGGTGGCGGACCAGGCCCAGCACGTCCTCGGGCACGAGCCGGCCGATGGCCCCGCTCGAGTAGACGCTGACGACGACATTCCCGGACGGATCGAGCAGGAAGCCGGTCGACTGGAGATAGTCGGGCTCGTGATGGACGAAGGCTCCCGTCGCGGCCGCGATCGCATCGGCATCGGCGCTGTGCCCGACGGGGAACGTCAGACCGTGCCGCCTGATCTGTTCCGCGGTCGTCTCCTCGTCGTCGACGGAGAGCGCCACCACCTTGATCCCCGCCGCCGCGAGACGCTCTCCGGCCCGTTGGAAGGCACGCAGCTGCGCGTTGCAGTACGGGCACCAGGACCCGCGATAGAAGAGCACGACGCCGAAGCTGCCGGCGAGCGCGTCCGGCAGGGCGATGGTCTGTCCACCTGGCTGGGTCAGCTTCAGGCTGGGGAACGAGTCGCCGGGACCGAGAAACGGCATCGCTGTCTCCTTGTGATCTGGTTGGTCGAGCGTCTGTCAGGTGGGTTAGCGACATCGGAGCACCTGTGTCTTACGTCGTGGTGCGCGTCCGGACCTCGCCGCGGGGAACGACGCGACCGCGCAGGAGGGCCCGTCGCGTCCCCTCAGAAGCCTGCGAGTCCCTGCGGGCTGTTGTACGGGATGGGTGCGCTCGTCATCTCGTCCAGGGAACCGTCGGGACGCACCGCGTAGCCGACGAGCTTCGAGGCGTTGCCGTAGATCTGGTACAGGTGAGTGCCCTCGGGGCTGAGCCAGTTGTCGCTCGGCCCGCTGCTCACCGTTCCGTTGAGCGCGCGGAAGGTCCCGTCACCAGGAACCTTGCGGCTCGCAGGGTCCTGGACCACCGACACGACGTTGCCCTCGATCTTGAACGTGCTGATGGTGCTGTAGCCGAAGTTGGTGGCGAAGACGAACGTGTCGTCCGGGGACACGGCCAACCAGCACAGTTCGGACGGAGCGCCGGCGCTCGTGTCGATGCGCACCAACGGGCCCGTGGTGATGTGGCCCGCGGCGTCGATCCGGGCCAGCACGACCCCGTCGCCGACGGCGGCACCGATGACGAGGTGGTCAGGGCGGTCGTGCAGGAATGCCGGGTAGAAGGGGGACCCGCACCCGGCGTCCTCGAACGACGGCCCGTCAAGGGTGCCGTCCTGGTGCACGGCGAAGACGGCCAGCCCATCCGGGTCGGGGGCGTTGGAGGCGATCAGCTTCGGTACTCCGTCCGGGCCGTCGACCCACAGGATGGGCGAGCCGTCCGGGTTCGCGGTGGGCAGCTGGTCGAAGGTCGTCCCGACGACGAGGAACCTGCCGTCCGGCGAGAGCACCACCGTCGTCGGGATTCGCCCCTGCTTCTCGGCGGTGTCGACCGTGTGGCGTTCGGGTCGCGGCGTCAGGCTGCCGTCGTCCTCGACGGTCATCGCGCGCAGGTGGTCCGGTCCGAATGAGTGCAGCACGTACAGCGTGCGGCACCCGGGTGCGTACGCCAGGGACTTCGCGGTGCCACTCGGCCCGTCGACCAGGTTGCCCGTGCGCCGCACGTCGAGCAGCTGCAGCCTGCCGTCGGAGCCGATGCCGAAGCTCGAGACGGAGTTGTCCCCTCCGTTGGTCGCGAACAGGAGCCCTCGGTCGGGACTGATGATCACGCTCGCGGCGCCCTCGAAGGCGTTGGGGGCGCTCGCCTGGCCGCTGATCGGCTTGAACACACCCGATCCGGCGCCTCCGGTCAGGGTGCGCTCCAGCTCGTCGAGCGTCCCGTCGGTACGGCGCGCGTAGTGGATGACGGCGTTCCGGACCTCGTTCGTCTGCAGGTAAAGGTGTCCGGCGGTTGCCGGAGCATCAGGCACGGCGTACGCGGGCGTCATAGACGCCGATTCCTCGGGTGACATGGGTGGTCCTCTCTTCCTGGCGTGCGGGCTGGTTCTTGCCGCGGCGACGCGGCCGGCCGGCCGGCCCGGTGTGAATGGGTGTCACGGGCGAGACGTCCCGTGCTGCTGCCGCCGGACGGTGAACCCGAGTCCTTCGAGCACCCTGACCGCGCCGGCCCTGCCGCCCTCGAACTCCTCCGGGGCGAGCCGCCGTCCGGTGGCGAGCTCGTAGGCCGCGCCCAGCAGCGCCTTCGGTGGGTAGGTGCGACCTTCCCGCACCAGCTCGTAGGTCGTGGTCGGGGCGAATCCGTGGACCGCGAAGAACTGGTGGGGTCCGACTCGGTCGTACTCGGCGGCCGCACGGTCCACGTCGGCCCGTGTCACCGGGGTCCAGTCGATCGCATGTGTCATCGGACGTAGTCCTCTCCCTGGTGTGTGCCGCTTCGGTCGTCGGGCGGGGCCGAGATCTCCGGCCCCGCCCCGGGTTGTCAGCTGCGGCCGGCCATGACACCGCCGTCGACGTCGAGAATCGTTCCGGTGATCCAGCCGGCGTCGTCGGAGAGCAGGTAGGTGATCGCGGACGCGACGTCCTCGGCGGAGCCCACCCGCCCCAGCGGGTGGAAGCCGTTGAAGCCCTCGATGGTCTCCTCGATCTTGTCCGCGGGGACGAACGCCTGATAGATCGGCGTCGCGACGACGGCGGGCGCGACGGCGTTCACCCGGATCTGCCGGGGACCCAGCTCGAGGGCGAGGTTGTGCGTCAGCGCGTGCAGACCGGCCTTGCCCATCGAGTAGGCGGACGACGGGGTCGCGGCCACGGCCTGGTGAGCCCACATGCTCCCGATGTTCACGATCGCCCCGCCGCGGTCGGCGGCCACCATGCCGCGGACCACTGTCTGCGTCAGGAAGTAGATGGCTCTGCTCAGCTCGAGGTATGCGTCGTAGTCGCTCCCGTCGTGGTCGAGGAACGGCTTCGGCACGAAGATGCCGGCGGCGTTGACCAGGAGGGAGGCGTCCGAGTGGTCGGTGGCCAGCTGGTGCTGCACCTTCGCGACCTGCTCACGGTCTGCGAGGTCCGCCACGATGCCCCACGCCCTGCCGTCGCCGGCGAGGGTCTGTACCGTCTCCTCGACCTTTTCCTGGTTCCGGCCGATGATGACCGCCGTACCACCGCCTCGTACGACGTCGATGGCCGTCTGGCGGCCCATCCCGCTGCTGCCGCCGACGACGACGAGCTTGCGACCGTCAAATCTGTGCGTCATGGAACTCTCCCATCGATTCCTGGATCAACCCCTGACAGTGGAGCCACGTGCCTGCTCCTGATGGCACTCTTGCCGGGGTGGGAATCGTTCGACCCCGGGATCTGCCCAGTCCGGCCCCGGGGGGCGCCGGGCAGACGCCCCCGGGGGCGGAGGTAAGGCCGAGGCGCCGTCCGGTCACTGATGCCTTGTGACGCTGCACGGCTGGTCCGCATGACCATGGCACCGGACGATCTCGAAGGTGGCGCAGGAGCCGATCGGACCTCCTCCCGCCTCATCGGGCGTGACGCGGAGTGCGCCCGTCTCGCCCAGCTCCTCACGGACGTGTCCGAGGGAGACGCCTCGGCCCTGTGCTTGTACGGCCGGCGGGGAACAGGGAAGAGCGCCCTGCTGGAGGAGACCGTGCGGCACGCCGGAGACTTCCGTGTCCTGCGCGTACGAGGGGTCGAGACCGAACGAGACCTCCCGTACGCGGGCCTGCACCAGCTGTGCGCACCGCTGATGAGTGAGGCGCACGCGCTGGACCCTCGTCAGCTCGCCGCGCTCGACGCTGCGTTCGGGGAGAGCGCGGTACAACCGGTCGACAGGTTCCTCGTGGGTCTCGCGGTGCTGAACCTGCTCGGCCAGATCTCCGTAGCACGGCCGGTGTGCTGCGTCGTCGACGACGCGCACCTCCTGGACGTCGCCTCCTTGCTGGTCCTGGCCTTTGTCGCTCGACGTCCGAAGGGCGGTGCACGACTGATCCTGTTCTCCGAGGACGAGCAGTACCGCCGGGCCGAGCTCGAAGACCTGCCCGAGATGCATCTGGGCCCGATCACGCCGGACGACGCACGTCTCGCACTGGCGACCGCGGCGCCGCACGGGACCGACCCCGAGATCATCGAACGGATCCTGCTCGAGGCACGGGGAAACGCGCGGGCGTTGACCGACGCCTTCGCGGGCACGACGGCTGCCGACCTGGCCGGAGGCTTCGCAGTTCCGCCCCCACGAGCGGACGGCGGGGGAGCAGACCCCCAGGCACTGCGTGACCTCCAGCGGCTGCCCGACGTCGCACGGCGCCTGTTGCTGGTCGCCGCGTCCGAGCCGACCGGCAACCCGACGTCCGTGTGGCGAGCGGCGGCCACGCTCGGGATCAGCGTCGGCGCAACGGTCGAGGCCGAGGACCTGCTCGTCTTCGGGCCACGCGTCCTCTTCAGGCACCCGCACCTACGGGCAACGGTCTATGCCGCGGCCGCACTACCCGAGCGCCGGGCAGTTCATCGGGCGCTCGCCGAGGCGACGACGAGCGCGTCGGAGGTGGATCGGCGGACCTGGCACCAGGCGCTCGCGACCTCGGGCCTGGACGACCGGGTCGCGGAGCAGCTCGAGCGCGACGCCCCCGCTGCACGGGCCCGCGCGGGACTCGCGGCCCACGCCGCGTTCCTGGAGCGGTCCGCGATGCTCAGCACGGATCCGCGGGACAGGGCGCGACGCGCGTTGACCGCCGCGACCGCGAAACAGCTGGTCGGTGACACGGAGTCCGCTCTGCGCCTCCTGACGGTCGCCCAGATCGCCGCTCCCGACCCGTCACGTGCGGCCCAGATCACGCTGCAGCGCGCCCGGATCGCGTTCGCCGTGCGACGGGACAGCAGCGCCCCGGCACTGCTGCTGGACGCCGCGGAGCACCTGTCCCGGCACCGGCCGTACATGGCTCGCCCCGCGTATCTCGAAGCGCTCGTCGCGAGCGCGGCCACGGGGCGCCTGGCCACGACCCCCACGCCCAGCGAGGTGGCGCGCACGGTGCGCCTCAAGGTGGAAGAGGGATCGACCGAGCCGGTGGACCTGCTGCTCGAGGCACTGGCGAGCAGGCTGCTCGACGGATACAGGTCTGCTGTGCCGCTGCTGCGCGAGGCAGTCGGGGCAGTCTGCTCGCGGCAGGGTGACCCGGCCGTGGGGGACTGGCTGTGGCTCGCCGGCTTCATGGCCGCCGACCTCTGGGACGAGCGTGCGTGGGACGCCGTCTGCGCCGGCTGCGAGCAGTACGCGTCCGTAGCAGGCCACCGGGCCAGGGCCGGCTTCCAGAGGCCTGATCACGTCCTCGCCCAGAGAGCGCTGGCTGACCTCTACCGTGGCCGCTTCGAGCGTGCGACGACGACACTGACCGGTGCCGGCGGTGCGAACAGAGACGGCGCGGTCGCGCCCGTCCTGACGCCGTCCGTGCTGATCGCCGCCTGGCGCGGGAGAGCAGACCTGCTCGGCGCCCGGGCGCCGACCGCTCGTCGGTACGCGCGCGACCGGGGAGACGAACGAGGCCTGGCGGCGGTGGCCCTGGCGGAGGCGATCTTGTACAACGGTCTTGGACACTACGGACGAGCGGTCGTCGCGGTACGGGACGCGGTCGATTCCGACCAGCTCGTGCTCGCGGGCTGGGCGCTCCCCGAGCTGGTCGAGGCAGCGACCCGCAGCAGGCAGCGTGAGGAGGCAGTCGCCGCGCTCGTCCGGCTCCGCGACAGGACCGGCACCGTGGGCACGGACTGGGGCTCGGGCGTCCACGCGATGTCGGCGGCACTTCTCGCAGACGACCTGGCCGCCGAGGAGCTCTACGAAGAAGCGGTCGACCGGCTCTCCCGCACCGGGATGCGAGTACACCTGGGGCGCGCGCAGCTCGTCTACGGCGAGTGGCTGCGCCGCCAGAACCGGCGGGTCGAGGCGCGCGAGCTGCTGCGCGGCGCGACCGACCTCTTCGAGACCATCGGCGCGGACGCGTTTGCCGGCCGTGCCCGCCGCGAGCTGCTCGCGACGAGCGAGAAGGCGCGACCACGGCGTCCCGGGACCGCCCGCACCCTCACGCCGCAGGAGTATCGGATCGCCCATCTGGCGCGCGACGGGCGCACCAACCCGCAGATCGGGGCCGAGCTGTTCATCAGTCCCAGGACTGTCGAGTACCACCTCGGCAACGTCTTCACGAAGCTCGCCATCACGTCGCGTACCGAGCTGCACCTGGTGCTCGACCGTGCAGCTGCGTCGGTATCCGGCAGGCACGCGACGGGCACGTAAGAACTCCGCGAGCACCGCACACCAATCACCGGTTCAGATCTACACGATGGAGGAGCAGGAACCGTGAGCACCCTGACCGGCAAGAAGATTCTCGTGATCGGCCGCGGGTCGGGTATCGCCCGTGCCGTGGTGACGGCAGCGCAGAGCGAGGGCGCGCACGTCGTCGTCGCGGGCCGCGACCCGCACACGCTGCGCGAGGTGTACGGCGCAGAGCTCGCCGTCGAGCCGGTGGATGTGACCGACGAGGCGTCGATCGCGGCGCTGGCCGAGCGGCTCGTGACGGTGGACCACGTCGTCACGACCGCATCCGCACGGGCGCGGGGCGCGGTGTCCGAGCTCGCGCCCGAAACGGTCGCGCTGTCCTTCGCCACGAAGGCGATAGGCCCCATCCTGCTCGCCAAGCACCTCGCGCCCCGGATGCCGGAGGACGGTTCGTTCGTGCTCTTCTCCGGCGCGACGGCGGTCCGGCCCACCGCCGGGATGCTGGCGGTGGCCGGCACCAACGGCGCCGTCGACTCGATCACGAAGGGGCTGGCGGTAGAGCTCGCGCCCATCCGGGTGAACGCGATCGCACCCGGAACGGTCGACACCGGTGCCTACGACGGGCTCGGGCCCGAGACCAAAGCCGCACTGTTCGCCGCTCGGAGCGCGACGAGCCCGGCGCGGCGGGTGGGCACGGCCGACGACATCGCACAGGCGGTGCTCTTCGTGCTCACGGCCACCTTCCTCACCGGCGTGTCCATCGCCGTGGACGGCGGGGAGACGCTGGTCTGAGACCGGTGTGACGAGCCATCGGGCCGCGGTGGGATGCTGGGCCCGGGGCACCGTCCCGCGACTCGCGGGAGCGACCTACCGGGCCACAGGGGGAGATGCGTGGAAGGCGATGCGGGTGTACCGGGGGGTCATTGGCGGGACCTGGAGAGGTACCTACGCCCCGACCCTGACGACCCGGGGTGTGACAAGGTCCGGGACCGGTTGGACGTCTACGCGGAGATGTCCGTGCAGGACCAGCGCCCCGCCCTGCGTCATCCCGAGATCGCCCGACACCTGGGCGCATGCGTCGCATGCGGCCAGGACCTCGCAGGTATCGTCGCTCTTCTGGCCGATGAACCTGGAGCCACCGGGAGCTAGGAGCCGATCAGGAGGTCCTCGGTGTCCAGCACCACGCGGTCGAGCTGGCTGCGCGACGTGATGCCGAGCTTCGGGAAGACCTTCCGCAGGTGGTACTGGACGGTGTGCGCGCTGATGAACAGCCGCGTGGCGATCTCCCGGTTCGAGAGGCCGTCGCGCGCGAGCATCGCGATCTGCGCCTCCTGAGCGGTCAGCTGCTGGGAGAGGCCGGGCTGGTCACGGTGCGGAGCAGGACCACCCGCCGCCCGCAGCTCGCGTCTCGCCCGCTCGGCGAACGCCGCAACGCCCATGTCGTCAAACATGGAGCTCGCCTGGCGCAGGTGTTCGCGGGCCTCACTCCGGCGACGTTCGCGCCGCAGCCACTCTCCGTACAACAGGTGAGCCCGGGCCAGGTCGACGCGGAGGCGGGTCCTGCCGAGGCGGGTCAGGGACTCGCGGTACAGACGGTCCGCCGCCTCACCAGTGCTCACGAGAGCTCGTGTCCGTGCCAGCGCGCCACGCGCCCAGTCGGTTCCCGTCGCATGCGCCATCTCGGCGATCTTCTGGCAGGCGTCGTCGGCGATCACGGTCTCGCCGCACCGCAGGGCTGACTCGACCAGTTCCACCAGCACCCAGTTGAGCGCCGCGAGGTCCTTGTCGTACGCCGTGGCGCGGAGACCCGCCGCCATCGCTTCCTCGAACCGCCCCAGCCCGTTGTTCAGCAGTGCACTCGCGCCCTCCGCGAAAGCGACCCCGATCCCCTCACCACGACGACTGGCGTCCTCGACGGTGGCCTGGATCAAGGGCTCCGCCCCCTGGCGGGAGCCACGGAGCGCGGCCAGCCACATCGCTCCGTAGGGCGTGAGGCCGCTACCGGTCGCCTCCGTCACGATCCGCTGTTCCTCGATCAGGGAAGCCGCGCCCGGCAGGTCACCCGCAAACAGCAGCATGTGGGCGCGGGCCGTCAGAGCCAAGGGGAGCTTGCTCAGTGCGCCCGTCGTCCGCACGAGCTCGACGTATCGAGAAGACAGCGAGTCCCACGCCGCGTCATCCCAGAGGCGGATCGCCGTGATGCACGCGAGGTACATCAGCTGCATCTCCTCCTCGCTCGAGATGTCGCTGCCAAACGTGGCGAGCGCCGACCGCAGAGCGGGCACCCCGGCCGCGTAGGACTCGCACAGGCCGCGAGCAGTGCCGTTGATGAGAAGGTCGAAACTGCCCGAACCGTGTCGACTCGTCGGTGCGGAACCGACAGCACGGGCCACCTCGGTCACGGTGCCGCCAGGACCTGCCAGGCGGTTCGCGAAGATCGCCGCTACCAGCGCATCGGCATAGGTCGTGCGTGCTCGGTCCAGGTCCACGCGCTCGAACCGTCGCGCGGCGTCCAGGAGCAGTCGCGGGGCGTCGCCGCCGCGAGAGGTCACGAAAGACAGTTCTGCCCTCATCGTGTCGACGGTGGCCCGTTGGACATCATCAAGGCGACCCTGTCCTGTCAGGTCGATCAGCTCTCGAGCCTCGTCGAACGAGCCGGCGTCGAGCGCCACCTGAGCTGCAGCCAACCCGCGCCTCGCTCGTTCTCCCGGATCGACCGTCAGTACCACGGCCTGCCTCAGGAACGCGGCCGCGGCCCCCAACCCGCCTCGGGCCTGGGCTCGGGTCGCTGACCGTTCGAGCTCGGCGGCCAGGGCGGCATCCGGTCCGGCGGACCCGTGCGCCCGGTGCCATGCCCGTCGGTCCGGGTCGGTCCGTTCATCGGTGACATCGGCCAGGGCGCGGTGCGCGTCTCGACGATCCTGCGGACCGGCCGACCAGTACGCAGCGGAGCGGGCGAGCGGATGGCGGAACAGAACTCGGGCGCCGAACGCGGCCAGTCCGGCTTCCGTCGCCGGGGCGCTCGCATCCGGACCGATGCCCAGCCTCTGGGCGGCTCGCCAGACGAGGCCGGAGTCGCCGGTCGGATCGGCCGCCGCGAGCAGGAGCAGCGTCTGCGACTCGCGCGGGACCGCCTTGACCCGACGCCGGAAGGATTCCTCGATGCTGCCGTCCAGCGCGGCCCCGACGATCCCGAAACCACCGGCAAGCTCCGCCAGGCTCAGGCCCTGGGGCAGCTCGAGCAGCGCGAGCGGATTGCCTCTGGTCTCGGTCACGATCTGGTCGAGTACGGCTTCGTCGATCGGCCCGGGAAGTACGAGGCCGAGCAGTCTCCGCGCGGCTGCGTCGGTCAGTCCTTCGAGCCGAAGGCTGGGTAGGTGCTCCAGACCGCCGTCGGTCACGCGTGTGGCGAACACCAGTGCTATCGACTCCGCGGCCAGCCTGCGGGCGACAAACGCCATGACCTGGGCAGTTTCCCGGTCGAGCCACTGCAGGTCGTCGACCAGGCAGACGAGCGGTCGTACCTCGGCCGCGATGGAAAGAAGACCGAGCACCGCGAGGCCGACAAGAAAGCGATCGGGCGGTGGACCCGCGCTCATCCCGAACACCGTACGTAGCGCCTCGCTCTGTGGCTCAGGGAGCCGGTCCAGGTGGCCGAGCACGGGGCTGCACAGCTGATGAAGGCCTGCGAAGGCGAGATCGACCTCTGACTGGACCCCGGCGCCGCGCACGACCAGGCACCCTGGGGCGTGTTCGGCGAGGTAGTCCAGCAGCGCGGACTTGCCGACGCCTGCCTCACCGTGGATGACCAGCACCCGGCTCTCGCCGGGCTGCTTGATGGCGTTCACCAGCTCGTCGAGTTCCTGGCACTCGGTTCGACGCCCGGTCAGGGGTGTGGTGTGCCACCGGCCTTCCGAGGGCTTTCGCCAGCGGTCCATAACAGCCCTTCTGCCTCGCACTAGGGGCGCTGCCAGCCGACGACTCGGCCTGCCTGCACAAACCAGTTTGCGATGCTGCTGGGCAGGAGAGAGATCGATTGAGGGACTGCTGCGATGTCGGCAGGTCCGTGAATGGCCGATCCGTGCAAACTACTTTGCGTCGTTCGAAGGTAACACACGACGCCGTGCTCCGGATGCGCCACGACAGACTTCTCGCCGTCCCGGGCACTACCCGTCCCGACTACCCGGCAGGGGATCCGGCGGCCACGCTCCGGTCGCAGACTGGCTGTGGGTTCCGGACTGAATCTCGAGCGGGAGGTTCCGCTCCGGTGCATTGCGATCTCCGTGTCCGATCTGTCGTGGCTCGATGGGGTCGGTCTTCTCGCCGCCAGCCGTGCAACGGTCCGGTCGGAGCCCACCAGGTCCTGACGGCTCCCGGCCCCGGGGCTGCGGTTCCACCGGGCTCGGCCTGAAATCTAGCGCACAACAGGACGGTAAGGTCCAGAATAGCCACCGATCAGCGGCTCAAGTCCCAATATCTGGACATGCAGGTCCAGTTGTGCTGCCGTGCAGCACGCCGGCCCGAATGACTGTGACGATGCCGGCTCGCCTGTGGCCGACCAAGAGAGGGGAGCGAGTGTGAAGGTCGACCTCCAGATCGAAGGCGAGAACCGCAGGTGGGTCCAGAGCCTCGGCGCGACAGGGCGCGACCGGGAGATCGCATGTCAGGACCTCTACCCCCTCTTGCTGCGGGTGGCACGGCGGGAGGTCGTGCGCCGCGCGCCAGGACTGCGGATGTTCGGTCCGGAGCTTGAGGACATCGCGCACCAGTCGGCGGGCGACGCGCTCATGGCGATCAGTGATCGTCTCGACCGGTTCCGGGGAGAGTCCAAGTTCACCACCTGGGCGAGCAAGTTCGTCATCTTCGATGTCGCCACGAAGATGAACCGGCACGCGTGGCGTCGCCACGACGTGCTGTACGACCAGGACGACTGGTCGCGCCTGGTGTCGAGGTTCGAGGTGCCACCGGATGAGCAGGTGCAGGCACGTGAGTTCGTCGAAGCGGTCTCGAGCGCTGTCCGCAGATGCCTCTCGGAGCGGCAACGCATCGTATTCATGGCGACGGTGGTGCGCGGGATGCCGGTGGACGCCCTCGCGGAAGAGCTCGGCTCGACGAGCAATGCGCTCTACAAGGTCTTGTTCGATGCGCGCAAGAAGCTTCGGGCTGCTCTGGTGGCGGCAGGCCACCTGCCGGAAGCGCGCTCGGACCAGCCCGAGACCTCACAACGTCGCTCGACAGGGAGATCAGCACGATGACGGTGTGAACGACCGCTCGCACACTTTGGTCGTGCCACGACAGCGCGGCGCGCGATGGACCTCGGACCTCGCACGCCGCGCTGTCCTGCTCGACGGTGCTACGCGCGGACCACCTTGTCGAAGACCTCGTTGAGGGCCTCGGTGGAGCTGGGATGGGTGTAGATCGTGTTGCGCAGCTCGGTGGCCGTGATGTGGTGGCGCATGGCAAGTGCGACGGTGTTGATGATCTCCTGGGCATCGATGCTGAGCAGTGCCGCGCCGAGGATGAGGTCGGTGTCGGCGTCGACGATGAACTTCATCAGGCCGCGGGTCTCCTCGACGGTGTAGGCGCGGGGCATGGCGATGATGTCGGCGACGTTCTCACGGGCGACCTTGATGTTCAGGCCGGCCCCGCGCGCCTGGGTCTCGGTCAGGCCGACCGTCGCGAGCGGGGGCGTGATGAACAGTGTGCGGGGTACTGCGACACGGTCGGTGGTGGTGCGCTCACCGCCACCGAGCAGGTGGTCGAGCACGATCCGCGCGTCGTCCAGGGAGATATAGGTGAACTGGGGGCCGCCGTTGACGTCACCGAGCGCGTAGATGTGGGGCTGGCTCGTGCGCAGGTGTTCGTCGACGATGACCGACCCGTCCGAGCTCGTCTTGACGCCGGCGGCCTCCAGCCGCAGCTCGGAGGTGACGGCGCGGCGTCCGGTGGCAGGCAGCAGTGCGCTGGCCTCGACCGTGTGGGTCTGTCCGTCCTTCTCGTAGACGACGGTCGAGACCGCGCCGTCGTCGCGGACGGCGGTGACCCGTGCGCCGGTGATGATGTGGATACCGTCACCGGTGAGGATGCCCGCAGCCGCCTCGGCGACGTCCTCGTCCTCGCGGGGCAGCAGCCGGTCGTTGGCCTCCAGCACGGTGACCTGGGTGCCGAAGCGGCGGTAGATGGAGGCGAACTCCAGGCCGAGGTAGCCGCCGCCGACGACCACGAGACGCTCGGGGAGGTTCGAGGTCTGGGTCAGCTCGGTGCTGTTGACGAGGTGGCTGCTGTCGGTGAGGCCGGGGATCTCGGGTACGACCGGTTCGGACCCCGTGTTGATCAGGATCGTGGGCGCGGTCACGGTGATGCGGTCCTGCCCCCGTCCCACCGTGATGGTGTGCTCGTCCTGGAAGGTCGCTTCTCCGGTGATGACCGTTGCGGTGTCCTTGCCGTTCAGCCCGTCAAAGTTCCCGGCGCGGAAGGCGGAGGTCAGAGCACGCACCCCTGCGACGGAGTCGGCGAAGTATTCCTGGGCATCGTCCTTGAGGTGCCGTGCGGTGGCGTAGTGAACGAGCATCTTGGTGGGCACACAGCCGACGTTGGGGCACGTGCCGCCATACATGTCGGCCGACTGCTCGACGAGGACGACTCGCTTGCCCGCGTCGGCCAGCGCGTGCGCGGCGGTCTTGCCGCCCTTGCCGAAACCGACGACGAGGATGTCGGCGTCGAGGGTGGTGGTCAGGTCTTCCATGGCTTGTTCTCCTGGGTCTCTCTGTTGTCGGGCGGCCGGCGCGCAGCCTGGCCGCCCGGGGACTGCTTGGTGTCACGCCCGGCGCTGGTCGCTACCGACGGCCACAGCCGCGTCATGGCCAGCGTGGTGCGAGGTCCATCGGTCAGCCCACGTGGTCCCGCAGGAACTCGCGGATGATGTCGGTGGTCTTGTCCAGGGCGCTCTCGAGCAGGAAGTGGCCGCCCTCGAGGAGGTGGATCTCGGCACCGGGAAGATCCGTCCGGAAGGCGGTGGCCCCGTCCGGGCCGAAGATCTCGTCGCCCTGCCCCCAGACGGCCAGCAGGGGCACCTGCGACTGGCGGAAGTAGGCCTGGACCGCCGGGTAGAGCGGCGGGTTGGTCCGGTAGTCGAGGAAGAGCGCAAGCTGGACCAGGTCGTTGCCGGGTCGGGAGATCAGCGCGTAGTCGTGTGCCCACGTGCCGGGGTCGACGAGGGTCTCGTCGGGGACCCCGGTGAGGTACTGCCACTGTGTCGCCTCAAGGGTGAGCGCGAAGCGCATGCCCTGTTCGGTGCTCTCGTTCTGCTCGGCGTGATAGGCCCAGACGGTCTTCCAGAAGCCGTCGACGAAACCGGCGTCGTAGGCGTTGCCGTTCTGGCTGATGATCGCGGTGATCCTGGTGGGGTGGCGCAGGGCGAGACGCCACCCGATCGGTGCGCCGTAGTCCTGGACGTACATGGCGTAGCTGCCGATCCCGATCGCGTCGAGCAGGCCCTCGGTCAGGTCGGTGAGCGCATCGAACGTGTAGTCGAACTCGTTCGCGCCGGGAGTGTCGGAGAGCCCGAACCCGAGGTGGTCCGGAGCGATGACGTGATAGCGGTCCGCCAGGAGCGGGATGAGGTTGCGGAACATGTGCGAGCTGGTGGGGAAGCCGTGCAGCAGCACGAGTGTCGGGGCCTGCGGAGATCCGGCCTCGCGGTAGAAGAGCCGCTGTCCGTCGACGGTCCGGTAGCGGTGGTGGATGGCAACCATGGAACTGCCTTTCTCTTGGTGTGATGCGGTGCTGGTCAACGTTCGAGCAGGCCCTTCCGGACGAGCCACTCCCGTGCGACCTGCTCGGGAGAGGGCTTGTCCGGTCCGGCGGCGATGGCGTTGAGGGATGTCAGCTCGGCGGTGGTCAGCTGGGCGGAGACGGGGTCGAGCACCTCGCCGAGCTCTCCGGCACGAAGCCGGTCGTTGAGCAGGGGGACGATGTTCTGTGCCGCGATGAGACGCTCGGGATCGTCCAGGACGACCAGGTCGTCACGCTGAAGGGCTGGGTTGGTGGTGAAGATGTCCGCGACCTGGATTCGATCCGTGAGCAGGGCGTCCAGCGTCGCGGGTCCGCCGAAGTCGTCGATAGCGAGGAACTTCCACCCCTGGACGCCGTAGACGCGGGCGAGACCGGGCCGGCCGTAGTGTCGGGTCTCGTACTCCGTGTTCGACCCGATCGTGATGGTGTCGGCGATGGGCGCCAGATCGGCGATGGAGACGAGGTCGTGCGCCTCGGCGAACTCCGCACTGACGACCAGCGCGTCGGCGTCCTCGGCGGGTGCAGGAGCGAGCGTCGCCAGATCGAGCGCGGCCACAGCCTCCGGCAGTGCGGCGTTCACGTCCTCCGGCGTCGAAGCGGTGGTGTCCGGATCTGCTGCCCGCAGCAGGTTGCCCGAGTAGTCGGCGATGAGGTCGATCGATCCGTCCTGCAGGGCTGGGATGAAGATCTCGCGCGCGCCGATCCCGAGCTGATACCTCACCTCGTAGTCCTGGTCGGCCAGGACGAGCCCGTAGACGTACGCGAGGATGTCGCTCTCGGCGAATCCTTGGGAGCCGATGGTGATGGTGGCGTCAGGGTCCGCGTCGGCCACGAGGGGATCCGTGGCGTAGCACCCGCTCGCCAGCAGACCGACGGCGATAGCGGTCAGGCTCGCCGCGGTGAACCGCATGGATGGTCTCATCGGAGTCGTGGTCCTTTCGGAGTGGCTGCCGTGCTGGTGTGACCGCGTGGGGGAAGGAAGCGTCGAGGCTCTGTTCGGCCCGCACCATGCGGTGTCGTGAGTATCTGGACAGAGGCGAGCGCGGCGTCGCAGAGGAGAGCGAGACCGGCTACGAGCAGCGCCCCGACGACTGCGGTGGCGTACTCGTGGCGAGCCAGACCTTCGATCAGGTAACGACCGAGTGCTCCCTGCGCGACGTAGCCGGCGATCGTCGCCGTGGCGACGGCCTGCAGGGTGGCCGAGCGGATGCCGCCCAGAACGAGTGGCATGGCCAGCGGCAGCTCGACCCGCCGTACGATCTGGAGCTCGCTGAACCCGCTTCCGCGGGCGCCGTCCACCGCGGTGCGTCCTGCGGCCTCGACCCCCGTGTAGGTTCCGGCGAGGATCGGTGGGATTGCCAGGAGCACCAGCACGGCGATGACGGGCGCGAGGTGCAGTCCGAACAGGAGAACGGCGAACAAGAGCAGTCCGAAGGTGGGCAGCGCACGTGCGGCTCCGGTGACTGTCGCGACGAGGTCGCGTCCACGACCGGTGTGGCCGGCGACGAGCCCGAGCGGCACCGCGACGATGGTTGCGCCGACGACGCCGGCCGCCGCGTAGAGAACGTGCTGCGTGAGGCGGGTCGCGATCCCATCAGGTCCGGGCCAGTTCTGGGGGTCGAAGATGAATTGGACCGCGTCGGTGATGTAGTTCATGTGGGGCTCGTTCCGCCCAGGTTGCGTATCCAGGGCAGAGCCGCACGACCGACCAGCACCAGGACGACGTCGAAGGAGAGCGCCAGGAGCAGGACTGCGACGATCCCCACCACGATCTCTGTCGGGTGGTTGCGCTGGAACCCGTTGGTGAAGAGGTAGCCCAGGCCGCCCTTGCCGATGAGTGCTCCGACACTCACCAGACTGACCGTGCTGGCCGAGACCACGCGCAGGTTCGCGAGCAGGACCGGTCCCGCGAGCGGCAGCTGGACCTTCCAGAAGAGACCGGTGGGGGAGTAGCCCAGCGCCGTGGCTGATCTCGTGACGCCTGGCGAGAGGTGGTCGAATCCGTCCACGGCGCCGCGCAGCATGGTCGCGATCGCGTAGAGCGACATGGCAGCGATGACGTTGCGCTCATCGAGGACGCGCGTGTTCAGCACCAGCGGAAGAAGGACGAAGAGCGCCAGGGACGGGACCGTGAAGATGAGGCTGAACGACGTGAGCACGATGAGCCGTGCTGCTCGGACACGATGGGCCAGCCACCCGAGAGATATCGATGCGAGCAGTCCGACGACGATCGGCACCGCGCTGAGGCGGGCGTGCTGCAGCGCAAGCTCCGTCACGAGGGTGAAGTTGTCCAGCAACCACGACATCAGCCCACCACCTGAGCGCCGCGTGACCTGGGCGTCGGGTCGGCGACCGGTAGGCGACCCTCGGGTGCCGCGATGACGCCGACGGGGTAGCCACCGGCGTCGACGACCACCCGATCGGCTCCGTCCACGGACCGCTGGGCGCTGATGGTGAGGCGCCGTTTGCCGCGGGCGCTGCCGATGAACGCCGCGACGAAGCTGTCTGCCGGGTCGGCAAGGATGTCTGCCGGAGTTCCGTGCTGTGCCACCTGCGCTCCCGGCCGCAGCACGACCACCTCGTCGCCGAGCAGGAACGCCTCGTCGATGTCATGGGTGACGAGCACGATCGTCTTGCGGAGCTCGTGCTGGAGACGCAGGGTCTCCTGCTGCAGGTCCGCCCGGACGATCGGGTCGACGGCTCCGAAGGGCTCGTCCATGAGCAGGATGTTGGGGTTCCCTGCCAACGCTCGGGCGACGGCGACACGCTGTCGTTGGCCGCCCGACAGCTGCGCCGGATACCGGTGGGCGAGCGCCGGGTCGAGCCCGACCACCGCCATGAGCTCACTCGCCCGCAGCCGTGCGGCGGCTCTGGTCGCACCGTTCAGGAGCGGTACCACCGAGATGTTGTCGATCACGCGACGGTGCGGCAGGAGCCCGGAGTCCTGCGGCACGTACCCGATGCCGCGCCGTAGCCCGACAGGTCGTCGGCCGGCGATGTCCTCGCCGTCGATCTCGACCCGCCCGACGGTGGGGTCGACCATGCGGTTGATCATCCGCAGGAGCGTGGTCTTGCCGCAGCCGCTTGAGCCCACGAGCGCCGTGATCCTGCGTGGGGCGAGCCGCAGGCTGAAGTTGTCGACAGCAGGTGCGCCTCCGTCGTAGGTCTTGGTCACCCCGACGAACTCGATCACAGGAGCCACCGCCACGTCTGGGCGATCTTGTCGTCGGGCGGCACGACGAAGGTGACGACCCGCCTCAGGATCCGGTGGAGGACCGACCTCGGGTGCCCGCTGGCCCTGTCTGTGCCCCGGAACGCGGGCAGCGTTCCTTCCGGAGACTTCCCGGTGGGTGCCGTGCTCATCGTGATCTCCTGCCGTACTCGTGAGTGATCGTCACTGGCCTGTCAGGCGTGCGTATTCCGAAGCCGTCAACAAGGCCTGGAGCGGTGAGGTCGGAGCCGCTTGCTCGATCGCGATCTCGACCAGCCAGGCCGACCCGTACGGGTCGGTGTTGACGATCTCTGGCTGCTCTGCGACGGACTCGTTGACGGCGGACACCGTCCCTGTGACCGGTGCGACGAGGTCGCTCACGCTCTTGGTGGACTCGATCTCGCCCATCGCCACGCCGGCGGTCGTCGCGGTGCCTACCGGTGGTAGCTCGACGGCGACGACGTCACCGAGCGACTCCTGGGCGAAATCGGTCACGCCCATCCGGACGGTGCCGGGCTCTACCTGCGCGACCCAGTGGTGGTCCTGGACGTAGCGCAGTCCCGATGGAACCTCTGCCATGATTCGCTGCCTCTCGTGCTCGGGTGGTGTTCAGTCCGCGGGGCGGGTCCTGGCCTTGAGCTCGTCCGGGTCCAGTGCGCGGTCGATCCCGTGGGCGACCACGAGCTGCCCCGGAGCCAGTTCCTGGCGGACGTCGTCGAGGTAGATCTCGAGCAGGTCGGGCTCGAACGAGAGCAGCGTGTCGACACGTTCGACCTCGGTGAACGCGTTCTCGTAGGACCAGGCCGCATGGTCGACGCCGTCGACGGAGTAGTAGCTGGCCAGTCCCTTGTAGGGGCAGAACGTCTGCCCCTCGAGGGGGCTGAGTGCGTCCAGCGCTACGTCGTCGCGGTCCACGTACCAGCGTGGCGCGAAGCCGGACTCGTAGAGGACGGTCGGGGTGTGGGTGTCGGCGATGACCTTCTCACCGTGCCTGACGACGAGGTGCCGGGTGGTGGACCGGACATCGATGCGGTGGTAGGCGTCCGCCGCATGGCCCAGGATGCGTTCGTCCTCCTCGTAGAAGGCGTCCATCTTCCGCCAGGCGAACGCGACCCGGTCGGCGAGGAGACCCGCGTGATCCGGCAGTCCGGTGTGTTGCCAAGCTGCACGCTCGGCGCTCTCCCCGGAGGCGGTGACCGTGAACCAGGCCGTCTCGCCGAGCTCGCGGTGCTGTGTCGTCCGGCCGGTGGGCTCCAGCGCGTCCGCCCTGACGTCGGTCCGTGGAAAGAACGCCACGGGGTAGTGGCCCGGCTCGTGCAGCAGGACCACGTCCTCACTGTCGGCGATCCACTGCCCGCGGAACTGGACCCGCATGCGTCGGCGGAGCGGTTCGGCGAACAGCAACCGCTCCGGTAGCGGCGTAGCGGTGAGGAACGTGCCGACTCCCCGTGAGGCGAGCGGGCCCTGCTGCCAGCTGAGTCCCATGAGGGGCTCCCTTCGTTGCCCGGTCATCCGGGGGATGGGCGATGTGTGGTTTCCTCGGCGACGAGTACCCGCTCGTCGGCATGCGAGGCTCTCAGGGCGCGGGCGCACCGGGGGTGGTGGTCGTCGCGCGCCTGTGCGCATGGCCGCGTTCCTGTACCCGCCAGGTGTTCCCGTCGGGGTCGGTCACCACGAACGAGCTGGCATAGTCGGAGCGGTCCGGATCGGGGCCGGGGTGGTATCGACCGGCCCAGTGCTGTGGGTCGGCCTTGTGGGCCAGCGGGCCCGGATCAGCCCCGCGACGTGCGAGCTCGCGGTGGGCCGCCTCGATGTCCGTCACGACCAGGTAGTTCTCGGCAGCCGATCCGGGTCTGGCGTCGGTGATCCCCACGCCCAGCTGGACCGACGTTGCGGACCCGGCCGGGGTCAGCTGGGCCACACGGAAGGTGTCGGTCGGTGCCCAGTCCACGTCGAGACGAAAGCCGAGTCGGTCGCGGTAGAACGCGATCGCTGCCTCGACGTCCCTGACGGGAAGGGTGATGACCTCGAGCCGGTAGTCCATGCGGTTCTCCTGGTCCAGGTCGTCAGGCGTCGACGACCATGTCTTCTGTCGGTCGGGCGCAGCACAGCAGGGTCTGTCCGGCAGGCGGCGGTTCGAGCGGGATCGGTTGGTAGCTGGCGGCGCCAGAGATCACGGGGGTCGCGCAGGTGTGGCAGACCCCCGTCCGGCACGACCACCGTGTCGGGACTGCGCACGCCTCGGCGAGCTCGAGCAACGACCGGTCCCGCTCGCGCCAGCGCACGCTCAGGCCGCTCCGGGCGAAGGTGACCAGCGGCCCTGTGCCTAGTTCGGTCGGCTGGTGAGGTGATACGACCCCGCCGTCGAGCACGCCCGGCGCGACGGGCGGCAGTGCCTCGAAGAGCTCGGAGCGGATCCGACCGGACGCCAGTCCGAGACGGCGGAGGGCGCCGCCGATCTCGGCCACGAATCCCGGCGGCCCGCAGAGGTATGCCCAGGCAGAGGACGGCAGGCCGAGACGGGCTAGGTCGTCGGCATCGGGACGGCCTCCGCGCACGGTCGCGGCGTCGTGGCCTGTCCCTCCCTGTTCGGACCGGGTGTAGAAGGTCATCGACCGGCTGCCCGGCAGCTGCTCGAGGAGCTGCTCGGCTTCCGCGGCGAAGACGTGGTCCGCTCGGCTGCGTGCGACGTGCAGCCACCAGATGGGCCGCTGACGTCCGCTCCGCACTGCCTCGCGAAGCATGGCGATCATCGGTGTGACCCCGACGCCGGCCGAGGCAAGCAGTGCAGGCGATCCGTCCGGCCGCAGGGCGAAGGTGCCACGTGGAGCCGCGACATCGACCGTCGTGCCCACTCGCACGTGGTCGTGGAGGAAACGTCCTGCGCGACCATGAGCATCGCGTCGCACCGTGATGCGGTAGCGCCCCGTGCCCTCCAGCGCCGAGATCGAATAGCTGCGGACGAGCAGTGCTTCATCGTCCCCCTCGTGCAGGCGGAGCGTCAGGTACTGGCCGGGCAGGGCGCGTGCCACGGGTGTCTGCGGGTCCTCCAAGTGGTACGAGGTCACGGTGCTGGTCTCCTGGACCACCCGCCTGACGGTCATCGGCCGGAAGCCCGCCCACGCGGGTCCGGCGCCGGCCGGTGAGGGGCCGGCGACGGTCGCCGAGGACAGGTCGCCGTCGAGCAGGTCGCGGAACGACTGCTGCCAACCCGGGCTGAGGGCGCTGATCTCGACCGCTCGACGCAACGTCTCCGCACGCCTGCCGGGCAGGTAGAGCAGAGCGTCGACATCGGCGACCGACAGCTGGTTCCGGCCGGTACGGGTCTTGATGATGTGGTCGCCGGCGCTGACCTCGCCCTCGGTGATGACCCGCAGGTAGAAGCCGGGGCGACGATGGCTCACCAGAAGTGCGGGTAGCTCGGGGACACCGAGCCGCATCCCCACGCGGAAGCACGTCACCCGGGGCTGTGTCACCTCGAACTCCGCTGTTCCGATCCGGTACCGGTCGCCGATGCACACGTCGTCGTCAGCCAGCCCGGAGACGGTGAAGTTCTCACCGAAGCTGCCCGGGGTCAGGTCGTCACGCCCGAAGACCCGAGACCAGTGAGCGTAGGAGCCCCGCTGATAGACGAGGACCGCCCGCTGTTCACCTCCGTGGCCTTCGGGGTCGCCCTGTCCGTCGCCGTCGACGTTGAGTCGGCGGACGGTGCGCGGGCCTGCGACCGGCGACTTGTGGATCCCGGTGTAGACGGTGGTCCCGTTCCAGCGGACCGGTCGTGGCAGGCCGACGTTGACGGAGAGCAGCACCGGGGGACCGTCCTCCTCCACCGGAGGGGCGGACTGCGACGGCTCGGCGGTCTCGATCATGGCTGGGCACCGTGGGTGCTGCTTCCGTGCGGTCGACGGCGGGTAGTCATGGCTCTCCCTTCAGAACCTCCGGTCAGTCTGCGACGGCAGTGATGGCGGCCGGATCCCCCGTCGGGTAGTCCGTGCGGGTAGTGCCACGGAGGGCTCGGGCGCAGGGCGGAGAGCGCGTTCGGGGACCCTTGACCCGGGTCGAACGGCGTGTGCTACCGTCGAAACCGACGCAAAGTAGTTTGCGCGCGGATCCCGCGGATGTGATCCCTAGGCTGAGAGGGTTCCTTTCCAGCCTGGAAGGTGCGGAAGCCGTAGTCGCACAAACTGGTTTGCGGGATCGCCTATCTCTAGGAGCTCAGCAGATGCATGACGTCCTTGACCCCCGCGACCTGGTGCCGGACGAGGCGGAGCAACGGGCGCACAGCGGGTACGACGTCGAGGCGCTGGTCGAGCGCGCGCGCACGGCGGCGGCCGCCAACGACCTGACAGGTCTTGCCGAGATCGCGGCGGCACTGGAGCGCTCGAGGCTCGACCCCGGATGGGCCTACACCGAGCCGGACGACGAGGACGAGCTCCGTCGGACTGCCAGGTCGGTCACCGAACTTCCTGTCGATGCGGGGCGGCTTCGCGCCCGGCTGAAGGGAGCATGGCTCGGCCGCACTGTCGGCAACACCATGGGCAAGCCCGTTGAAGGGATGAACCGCCGCGAGGTACGGCTCTACCTGGAGGCGGGCGGCGCGTGGCCGCAGACCGGTTACGTGCCGCTCGTCGATCCGGTCCCCGCCGGGATCCGCTGGATCCATCCTGACGGCCCGGTCTCGGCGCTCGGCACCTTCGCGGACGTCCCGCGCGACGACGACATCGACTGGACGATCCTCGGCCTCTTCATGCTGGAGCGCTACGGGCGGGACCTGGCGACCGAGGACGTCGCGCGCGAGTGGCTCGACCGGCTGCCTTTCACGCAGACGTTCACCGCAGAACGCGCGGCATACCGCAACCTTCTCCTCGGCAAGCCGATCCCCGAGACCGCGACCTTCGGCAACCCGTACCGCGAGTGGATCGGGGCGCTGATCCGAGCTGACATCTTCGGCTACGTCCACGCCGGTGACCCGGCGTCAGCTGCGGTCGCCGCCCTCGTCGACGCGAGGCTCAGCCACACGAGGAACGGCATCTACGGCGAGATGTGGGCGGCAGCGCTCGTCGCCGCGGCCCTCGCGACGAACGACGCGCGTGTCGCCATCTCCCGATCGCTGGGCGTGGTACCGACAGGATCGCGTCTCTACGAGGCCATCCGAGGGATCCTCGACCTGCACGCCACGGGCATCGATCACGACGGGGCGCTGGACTGGATCGACGCCCGTCTCGGCCATTACAACTGGGTCGCCACGGTCAACAACGCGGCGATCATCGCAGCCGGCCTGTTGTGGGGGACCGGCTTCACGGACGCGGTGGCGAAGACGATCGCGGCAGGCGCCGACACCGACTCGACGGCGGCGACCACGGGCAGCGTCTACGGCGCGCTGCACGGCGCCGGGGCCGTCCCGTCCGAGCTCGTCGGCACGACCCACGTGCACGTGCGGAGCGCCGTACGCGGCTTCGACCGCATCACCATCGACGAGCTGACCGACCGCACCCTCGCCCTCGTCGAGTCGTTCCGGAGCGACCGATGAGCGCGGTTCCGATCATCATCGATACCGACCCCGGGCTCGGTGAACCGGGGAGTGTCATCGACGACGGCCTCGCCATCGCCCTCGCGCTGGCGTCGCCGGAGCTCGATGTGCTCGGCCTGACGGTGGTCAACGGAAACGTGGGCGTCGGCACCGGCTACACCCTGGCGCGCGACCTGCTCGAGCGGCTCGGGCGTCCCGACGTTCCGGTGCACCTGGGGGCGGCTGCTCCGCTCCGACAGGACATGGCGCATGTCTGGCGGGTCTTCGGCTCCGCGGCGCCGACCGGAACGGCCGGGGCGCCCGTCGGGATCGCTGCCGACGCCGCGCAGTGGCTCGTCGAGCAGGTGTCGGCACGGCCGGGGGAGATCACCCTGGCGGCGATCGGTCCGCTCACCAACGTCGCCGAGGCGGTCCGGCTGGATCCAGGGTTTGCTTCCAAGGTGAACGAGATAGTCGTCATGGCGGGCAACGCCACGGGGCCCGGGGATACCGGCGGCCGTGGAGCTGTCCCCGACTTCAACGTCCTCGTCGACCCCGAGGCCGCCGACGTGGTGCTGCGTTCGGGAGCGAAGGTTCGCACGATCGGCGTCGACCAGACCAGCCGGGTGCGGCTGACCAGGCGGGACGCTGCGTCGCTGCGTGCGCGGGACTCCGGCAACGGGGTCGGTGCATGGCTCGGCGACCGCGTCGATGCGTGGATCGGGCAGGAGTCGCGTGCGGGATCCAGTGACAGCGAGCCGTTCTGCATGCTTCACGACCCCCTGGTGCTGGTGACGATCCTCCGCCCGGAACTCGGCCGGTTCGCCGAGGTAGAGGTCGTGGTCGACCTGGAGCAGGGCCGTCTGGTTCTGGCCGCAGGTGCCGGTGCGGACACCGTCGCGAGCATCGCGACAGCGGTCGACACCGACGTGCCGGCGGTGCACGCCTTGATCCTCGACCGGCTGGCCGCGCTGTAGTCCCAACCAGAGACGGAGGGCAACGATGTCCCACAGAGACACACTCACAGGGTCGAACACCGTTCCAGCCCTGCAGCACGCCGAGCACGCCGTCACACGGCTGCCACCGCACCACCGAGCCATGGAGTCATCGTGAGAAGGAACCTGAGCGGGACTGCTGTCATGACCGCCGCCGCATCCGTCGCGGTGCTGCTCTCCGGGTGTGGCGGGTCGTCGGACGGGAAGGTCCAGATCGAGATCTTCCAGAGCAAGACCGAGGCCATCGCCACCGTCGACGAGCTGATCGCCGAGTTCGAGAGGACGCACCCGGACATCCGCGTCGAGCAGACCTCGGTGCAGGACTCTGTCACGGTTCTCAAGTCGCGCCTGGCCAAGGGGGACGTGCCTGACCTGATCTCGCTGAACGTCAGCGCGTACTACGACATGGCGCAGAGCGACCTGCTCGCCGACCTCTCGGACACCGAGGCATACCGGGCCGTCGACGACACCAAGGCCCTCGACTACCTCAAGGAGGCAGGTCAGACGGACCAGGCGCTCGCTGTGCCCTGGGCGACCAACGCGCAGCTGGTCCTCTACAACAGGGACCTGTTCGCTCAGTACGGGGTGACCCCGCCGGCCACGTGGGACGAGTTTCTCGACGTCGCCGAGACCGTCAAGGCCGCCGGAGGCGCGCCGTTCGTCTTCGGCTGGAAGGACACCTGGCCTCCCATGGCACTGGCGAACTCCGTCGTCGCGTCCGTGAAGCCGACCGACCTGCTGGCCCAGCTGCAGGAGGGCGAGACCACCTTCAGCGAACAGTCCGAGTGGGCCCTGGCCACGGAGAAGATGCTCGAGCTCAAGGACTACGCGCAGGCAGATGTCTGGGGTGCCGACTACGACACCGCCCTGGCTTCGTTCGCCGACGAGGACGCGGCGATGTACGTGGACGGAACGTGGGCCCTGCCCGGCATCGAGAAGGCCAACCCCGAGCTCGACGTGGGCGCTTTCGTGATGCCGAGCCCCGATCCGGACTTCGAGACCAAGGTCCCGGCAGGTCCGGACTCGTATCTGTCGGTCTACAAGGACGGACCGCACACTCAGGAGGCGCAGGAGTTCCTGGACTACCTGCTGAGCGCACCCGCCCAGAAGCTGTTCGCCGACCAGCAGGCCCTGTTCTCCGTGCGGGACGACGTGCGGTCCGCGGACCCGCTCATGGCCGGCCTGAAGACCGACTGGATCGATGCCGGGAGGACGGCCACGTACTCGGACGGATTCTTCACCGGCGGTACGAACTACCAGGCCATCACCTGGGAGTACCTGAGCTCCGGAGACCGGTCCGCGTATCTCGCAGCGCTGGACGACGACTTCGCGGCGTACGGCCTCAAGAAGTAGTCCACTGAAAGGCTCGGCGTCCCGATGTCGTCCGGCCGCTCTCGGAAAGGCAGACGGCGAATGCGAAACGGCTCGAGAGCATTTCTGATCATGGCGCTGCCGGCTGCGGCACTGTTCTTCGTCTTCCATACCGTGCCGGCGCTCCAGGGTCTGTTCTACAGCTTCACGGACAGTCGCGGGTACGGCAGCTGGGACTTCGTCGGTCTCGACAACTACGTCCGTCTGTTCCAGGACGGAGACGTCCTGGACAGCTACGTGTTCACCCTCGGCTTCGCCGTGGTCTCCACGTTCGCCGCGAACATCATCAGCATCCTGCTCGCGCTGGCCCTGAGCGCGAACATCAGGTTCCGCTCGTTCATGCGCAGCGTGTACTTCCTTCCCGCGATCCTCTCGGTGATCGTGGTGAGCTATATCTTCAACACGATCTTCTCGACCGGCGTTCCGCAGATCGGCAAGGCGCTCGGTATCGACTGGCTGTCGACGAACATCCTCGGCTCGCCCGACACCGCCTGGATCGGGGTGGTGATCGTCACCGTGTGGCGGTACTGCTCGACCATCACCGTCATCTACATCGCCGGGCTACAGACGGTGCCGGAGGACGTCGTCGAAGCCGCGCACCTCGACGGTGCCTCCGCCTGGCGCCGCTTCTGGTCCATCACGGTCCCGCTCATCGCGCCGTTCTTCACCATCAACATCCTGCTGAGCTTCAAGGACTTCGTGCAGGTCTTCGACCAGATCGTCGCCCTGACCGAGGGCGGTCCGGGCAACGCGACCCAGTCGATCTCCTTCCTGATCTACCGGGCAGGATTCGCCGGCGGCGAGTTCGGGTACCAATCGGCCAACGCCGTCGTCTACTTCGTCATCATCGCTGTCCTGTCTGCCTTCCAGATCCGATTCCATCGCCGGAGGGAGACCGCGGCATGAACGACTCACGCGCGCAGAGCATCTCGAGATGGCTGCTGACCGCCCTGCTGGCGATCGGGTCCCTGACGATCGCCATCCCGCTCTACTTCACCGTCGTCACGGCACTCAAGTCGCCGAGCGAGCTGCGCGGCAACCTGTGGGCGCCCCCGCAGGACCCGGCGTGGAGCAACTTCTCGGACGCGATCGAGACGACCGGCTTCTTCCAGGCCCTGGGCAACAGCCTGCTCGTGACCGTGCTGTCGATCGTCCTCGTCGTCGTCACGAACTCCCTCGTCGGTTATGCGATCGCACGGAACCTGCACAAGAGGCTCTACCGCGGGCTGTTCGTGTACTTCCTCACCGCGCTGTTCATCCCGTTCCCGATCGTGATGCTGCCGCTGGTCAAGGAGATGGCATTCCTGGGGCTCGGCAACCTCACCGGTCTGGTCATCGTCTATGTCGTGTACAACCTGTCGTTCAACGTGCTGCTGTACGTCGGCTACATGAGCACGGTCCCGGTCTCGCTCGAGGAAGCGGCGATGCTCGACGGCGCGGGTCCCTTCGCGACCTTCCGGCACGTGATCTTCCCGTTGCTGACCCCGGTCAACGCCACGGTGGCGATCCTCACCGGCCTCTGGGTGTGGAACGACTTCATGCTCCCGCTCGTGCTGCTCAGCGACCAGGCGCAGTTCACACTGCCCCTCGTGCAGAACGTGTTCCAGGGGCGGTTCACGACTCAGTACAACCTGGCGTTCTCGTCATACATCCTCGCGCTGACCCCGATGGTGCTCATCTACCTCGTCTTCCAGCGGTGGATCATCGGTGGGGTCATGCATGGAGCGATCAAGTAGAAGGCTGAAGCGATCAGCGCACCTGGGCCACATCTACACCAGCGGCCGGCAGAGCGCGTCGCGGTCCTACATGGACTCTCGGACGATGAGCTGATGCTGGACCAGCACATGCCTGGGTGGTGACGCAAGGTCGCCACGGTCCTCGATGCGGTGCACGAGCAGATCTCCGGCGGCCCGTCCGATCTCCTCGGCCGGAATGCGTACGGTGGTCAGCGCGGGGCTCACCAGGCTTGCGGCCTCGATGTCATCCACACCGACGACGGCGATGTCGTCCGGGATGGACAGGCCGGCCTGTCGGACGGCGTCGATCGCGCCGATGGCCATGAGGTCGTTCGCGCAGAACACGGCGGTGGGTCGCTTCTCGAGCGCCAGGAGCGTGCGCATCGCCCCGAACCCGCCCGAGCGGGTCCAGTCGCCTTCCACGACGTACTCGTCGGGCAGGGGCAGCCCGTGCCTGACGAGCGCCGCGTGGAAGCCGCGCTGACGCGGACCCCCGGGCGCGTGCTCCTGCGGGCCGCTGATCGTGGCGATCGCGGTGTGCCCCATGCTCACGAAGCGATCCACGACGTCGCCTGCGATGCGGGTGTCGTCCGCGGTGACCCAGTCGAGGTCGAGCTTCGACGCGGAGGCGCCGACCACGACGACAGGGATGTTGGCCCGCAGGACCTCCGCGATGTCACCGTCTACATCACTGACTGCGACGACCATGCCGTCGACCCGGCGGTGGATGGCCGCCTGGACGGAGGTCGTGGTCGTCGCTGGGCCGGCATCGCCGTCAAACAGCATCACGACATGGCCGCTCTGCTGCACCGATCGCTGCAGGCCTCGAGCAAGTGCGGGATAGAACGGGTTGGTGATGTCCTGCGCGAGCAGTGCGACGGTGCGGCCACCACTCTTGTTGAGCGCCTGTGCGAAGAAGTTGGGCTGAAAGCCCAGGTCGCCCATGACCTTCTCGACGTGCTTGCGCGTCGCGGCCGCTACCGGGCGTTTGCCCGACAGCACGTGCGAGACGGTGGTCTTGCTGACCTTGGCGGCCTGCGCGACGTCTTCGATGGTTACGGTGGCGCTTCGCCTGCGCGGCGAAGGTCGCTGCGGGCTGCGGCTGGACGCCATGTCGCCTCCGTCGGTGGGCCGCTTGATTAAACTAGTTTGCGGTACTCCTGCCGATGATACACGGTCACTTGTGGCAGGGCCGTGGGGGCACGGGCCAAACTAATTTGCGACGATGGCTCGGAGCTTCTGCGCCGAGATTCAGGCAGGAATTCGGGATGCCCCTGGGAAGTTGGCGCTCACGCTGCTCCCCAGGGGCGAGAACTAAGGGAGGCCGGCCCTACCCACGGTTCTCGTACCCGGGTACGGACTTGCCGGAAATGCCGAGAGGTTCCCATCGACGAGCTCGATCCGAGCTGAACCGGCTGCCACGGTCGCAATGGGAGCTCCGCAGCGCCCGCAAGGTACGTCCGTCCCGAGTCCTGAGCCCATGAGCCGCGAGAGCGCATGCACCGAGGTACAGCGTCCGCAGCTCACCAGTGAGAGGACCGGTGCGGCCGTGAGCCAGCTCTGGAACCTCTCGGTGATGGTCCGGCCAGGCACCTGCCGGCCTGTGTGGTGATTGTCGTATTGCTTGGTCAACTCGTGCTCCTTGTCAGGTCTGACGGCTCGAACCCGAGGTGCGTGTGCTGATACGTGAGTGCGGTGTGCGAATGGTGCGCAGCCTCATGTGTGGAGCCGAGCGGCTGAGATGCCGTCCTGAGTGTGCCGTCGCGGACGGGGTGGCCGTCCACGTTGCTCCATGCTCTGCCGGTGGTCTACCGACCTGATTGTTGGTGGTTGACGCCGGGGGCGATCTTTCTTTCCGCCGTGGTGGTGCCCGTGCACGATGCGTTCCCAGGCCTGGCACACGACGCGTCGTGCCTGGTGCCCGCCGCTGCTACGGACGAACCTGGATGATCGTCTTCCCCTTGACCCGCGTTGTGGGATTCAGGGCGGCGACCGCGTCGTCGAGACTCGCCACGTTCGCGATGTTCGTCCGCAGCCGGCCGTCCCGGACACGCTGGACCAGCTCTCCCAGCTGTGCGCGGTCGGCCTCGACCACGAAGTCGACCGCGACGCCGTCGGCCGGGCGCGCCTCGGGTGGGCCCGCGATGCTCACGAGTGTTCCTCCGGCCCGGACCAGGGCGGCGGACCGCTTCTGGATGTCCCCGCCGATCATGTCGAAGACCAGATCCACCCCGCCGATCTCCTCGAGCTCGCTGCCGCCGAGGTCCACGAACTCCTGCGCTCCGAAGTCGAGCGCAGCCTCCCGGTCCGCGGTGCGTCCGGTGCCGATCACGTAGGCGCCTGCCTCGCGGGCGAGCTGCGTCACCATCGACCCGACCCCACCGGCCGCGCCATGGACGAGGACGCTCTGGCCGACGTCGAAGCGGCCGTGGACGAACAGGCCCTGCCATGCCGTCAGCCCCGAGATCGGCAGGCTCGCCCCCACCGTGAAGTCGACGTCACCGGGGAGCGGCGCGAGATTGCGGGCCTCGACGGCCACGTACTCGGCCAGCGTGCCGTCCCGGGTCCAGTCCGTCAGCCCGAACACCCGCTGGCCGACGGACAGGCCCCGCGTGCCGTACCCGAGCGCGCTCACCACTCCGGCGACCTCGTGCCCGGGGATGGACGGTGTCCGGTCACGTCCCAGCCGGTCAGTCCATGTCCCCGGCCAGGTCAGCTCACCCGGAGTGAACCCTGACGCGTGGACCTGCACGACGACGTCGTTGCCCGCCGCCTCCGGCTCGGGACGGTCCGCCAAGGTCATCCCGGCCGGTCCCGCGGCCTCGTCCGTCACCACGATGGCTCTCATCGGGTGCCTCCCTGTCTCGTTGGTGTCTCCTCAACCGTATTTCGGCTCACCAGTGTTAGCGGCACCAGAGCCCGGCGTCTTACCGGCAGCCTGCGCGGAAGTTCAGCAGGAACGGGCGGTCCCGTAAGACGACGTGAGCCGGTGACACCCACCAGTCAAGGGTCGCGACGGAGGACGCGGACGCGACCACCGTTCCGGAGAGAGGGAGACCATGACGACCATCGAGCTCACCGACAGCAACTTCGCGAGCACGATCGAGGACAACGACATCGTCCTGGTGGACTTCTGGGCCACCTGGTGTGGCCCGTGCCGCCAGTTCGCGCCGATCTTCGAGGCGTCCGCGAAGAAGAACCCCGGGGTCGTCCACGGCAAGCTCGACACCGAGGCGGCCGAGCGCACGGCGGCGGCCGCCGGCATCACGGCCATCCCGACCCTGATGGCCTTCCGTGAGGGTGTGCTGGTCTTCAACCAGGCTGGTGCCCTGCCCGCCGCAGCTCTCGCGGAGGTCGTCGACACGGTCAAGAACCTCGACATGGACGACGTCCGCAAGGATCTCGCGGCCCAGGGCGGCTGACCTTCCACGTACTTCGAGGAGCGGGACCACAACCGGGCCCCACCACGTTGTCCTGAGTGACAGCAACACGCACCGGTGCCAGAAAGGAACTGACATGGCACACGACTACAGCACGTCGCCCGAGGCGCTGCGCCGACTGAGCGAGACGCAGTTCCGGGTCACGCAGGAGGGTGGGACGGAGCCGGCGTTCCGCAACAAGTACTGGGACAACCACGAGCCCGGTATCTACGTCGACGTGGTCTCCGGCCAGCCCCTGTTCTCCTCGACCGACAAGTACGACAGCGGCACGGGCTGGCCGAGCTTCACGAAGCCGATCGGCCGTGGCACCGTCCGTTCCGTGACGGACAGCTCGTACGGGATGGTGCGGACCGAGGTGCGCTCGACCGGCGCCGACAGCCACCTGGGGCACCTCTTCGGCGACGGTCCCGCGGATCGGGGAGGCGAGCGGTACTGCATGAACTCGGCGGCGCTGCGCTTCGTGCCGGTCGCCGAGCTGGAGGCGCAGGGTTACGGGGAGTATCTGGCACTGTTCACCCCCGACACGAACGGAGAAGTGGAGAACTCATGAGCAGCGGAACCAACGACACCGGACAGGTCACCCGCACGCCGGGCACCGAGACGGCCGTCCTTGCCGGCGGATGCTTCTGGGGCATGGAGGATCTCGTCCGCCGGCAGCCCGGCGTCCTGGCCACCCGCGTCGGCTATACCGGTGGCCGGAACGAGCACGCGACCTACCGGAACCATCCCGGGCACGCCGAGGCCGTGGAGATCGTCTTCGACCCGAGCGCGACGACCTACCGCGACGTCCTGGCCTTCTTCTTCCAGATCCACGACCCGTCAACCCTTGACCGTCAGGGCAACGACGTCGGCAGCAGCTACCGCTCGGCGATCTTCCCGCTCACCACCGAGCAGGAGAGGGTCGCGCGCGACACGATCGCCGACGTCGACGCGTCCGGCCTCTGGCCCGGAAAGGCGGTGACCACGGTCGAGCCCGCGGGGCCGTTCTGGGAGGCCGAACCCGAGCACCAGGGGTACCTGATCACCTACCCGAACGGCTACACCTGCCACTTCCCGCGTCCTGGCTGGGTGCTTCCCCGGCGCAGCACGACGGTGACCGAGGCCTGAGGAACGGGGCCGACGCGGCGCTCCCTACCGGCGCGCCGCGTCGAGGTCGCCCTTGCGCACCCTGAAGACCTGGAGCCGCAGGTCGTAGTACTTCGTCGTCTCGCCGACCCACTCCATGCCGATCTCGCGGGCGGTGCTGATCCCGTGGTCGTTGGCGGGACGGACGACGGCGAACACCTCCTCCTCGCCATGGGAGAACGCATAGTGCGCGAGGGCGTGACCGGCCTCGGAGCCCAGGCCCCGGCCCCAGGCGGACGGCGCGAACTGGTAGCCGAGCTCGAGGTCTTCCCCCTCCGGGGGCAGGCCGAGGATCTGCCCCGAGCCGATCAGCTCGCCGCTCTCGAGGTCGTCGATCGCCCAGCGGCCCGTGGGCCGTCCCGTCCCGGTCTGTTCCGAGACCCAGCGGTCGATGACCTCGCGCATCCGCTCGGGGTCCTCGACCCGGCCCATCGCGGGAGCGAGCCAGCGCGCGACGTCGGCCTCCCCGTAGATCGCCAGCGCGCCGACGGCGTCGTCCGCCTGCCAGCGCCGCAGGCGAATGTGCTCGGTGACGATCGTGGTGCCGTCGATGGTGACTCGATGGCTCATGGTTCCTCCTCGCGCCCGGGCCGGCTGGACACCGGGACTGACATTCCATCGCGCATCGCCCGGTCGCGCACGCCTCACGCACCGGCGTATGGATCGCGCGCGGCGTGCCACTAACGATGATGGGCGTATCGACGTCCCCACCAGGCAACCCCGTGAACCGAAAGGGCTCTCTCATGACTGATCCGGACGACCAGCAGGTCCTGATGGCGGAGGTCGCCGTCGATCACGACCAGCCCCTCGAGCTGACGATCGCCAGGGACGACAAGACCGGCCTCTACGACGCCACCGCCGGCGGCCGGCAGGTGGGCGGGCTGACCTTCGAGGACGACGGTGACCGGGTCGTGCTCGTCGCCGTGTCCGTTCTTCCGCAGTTCCGCGGGCAGGGCGCCGCTACGCAGCTGATCAGGCACGTCCTGGACGACCTCCGAGGGCAGGGCAGGACGGCCACGGTCCTGTGCCCGATCGTGCGGACCTTCATCGACAAGCACACCGAGTACCAGGACGTCGTCGACCGGGCGCACCCCGGCGTCGTGAAGGTGGCGCCGCGGTGACTACCTCCTCCAGGGCCGCGGTGGCTCTGACGAAGCAGTCCGAGAGACAGCAGTGAAGGAGAGACACATGAGAGCGATCGTGGTGACCGACCCCGCGGCGGGACGAGCGGGCATGAGGCTGGTCGAGCGACCCCGTCCGGATGCCGAGCGGCTCGCGAGCCTCGACGGTGCCAGCTACGGCGACGTGGTCGTCGAGGTCCACGCGTCGGGGTTCACCGGGAACGAGCTGGAGTGGCCCTCGACCTGGGTGGACCGCCTCGGCCGCGACCGCACGCCCTCGATCCCGGGCCACGAGGTCGCCGGCGTGATCACGTCGCTGGGCTACGGGACGGCGGGACTCTCGGTCGGGCAGCGGGTGTTCGGCCTGACGGACTGGACCCGTGACGGCACTCTCGCGGAGTACGTCGTGGTCGAGGCCCGCAACCTTGCCGCGCTCCCGGGCGACGTCGACTTCGTGGCGGGGGCCGGCGTCGCGATGACCGGACTGACGGCGTGGCAGGGGCTGTTCGAGCACGGGCGCCTCGTCACGGGGCAGAGCGTCCTCGTGCACGGCGCGGCCGGCGCCGTCGGATCGATGGCGGCCCAGCTCGCACGCGAACGTGGTGCCCACGTCATCGGGACCGGGCGCGCCGCCCATCGTCAGGCGGCGTTCGACCACGGCGTGCACGAGTTCGTGGACCTGGAGAACGAGGAGCTGACCGAGGTCGGCGACGTCGACCTCGTGCTCGACGTCTTCGGGGGCGAGATCGGCAACCGTTCCGCGGGCCTGGTGCGCCCCGGCGGGACGCTGGTGAGCATCGCCGGCAGCCCCGAGGTGCGACCGGTCGAGGGCCGGACCGTGGACTTCGTCGTCGTGTCCGAACGGGCGCAGCTGAACGAGATCGCCCGGCGGGTCCACGAGGGTCGGCTGCGGCCGAACATCGGCCGGACCGTGGATCTTGAGGACGCTGTCGCCGCGTTCACCTCGACCGAGCCGTTCAGCGGGAAGATGGTCGTCCGGGTCCGCGGTTGAGCCGCTTGCGTTCCGCCGGCCCGACGGCGGTGCGGACCACGGTCGACCGTGCTCCGCGCCGCCCGGTCAGCTGCGCGGCTCGATGGTGTCCGGCCCCGCGAGGCCGAGGGGGTCGAGGTGGTTCGACATCAGAGCCCCCCGAATCGTTCGGTGAGGATGTCCGTGGTGGCGTGGCCGAGGTCCAGCAGCCAGGCGGCGACGGTCTCCGTGAAGCCGGTCGACCCGCACACGTAGATGCGGGGCCGTTCCGACGCCGGGATCGTGCTCGCGGCCAGTGAGTCCCGCGTGAGGCGTCCCACGGTGCCCGACCAGCCCGTCGGCGCCTGGCGGGTGTAGGCGTGCGTGACCTGGAAGGACGGTCCGGCCAGCTCCGTGAGCTCGGCGGCGAAGAAGGCGTCGGCGGGCGTGCGGACCGAGTAGAGCAGCTGGAAGGGCGTGGAGTCCCCGGCGAGGTCGTGCGCCACGGCCATCGCATACAGGGGGACGACGCCGGAGCCGCCGGCGATCAGCTGCACCGGCCGGTCGCTCTGACCCGGACGCCAGACGAAGTAGGACCCCAGCGGTCCGTGGACCTCCAGCGTGTCACCGGGCCGTGCCTCGTTGACCAGGAACGGTGAGACCTCGCCGTCGGGCAGCTCGTCGATCGCGAGGATGACGTGGCCCCACGGCGAGGAGGAGGCGATCGAGTAGGAGCGGCTGGCCTGGTACCCGTCGGGCGCGGTCAGGCGCACGTCGAGGTGGGAACCGGGCTCGCTGCCGGGCCAGGTCGGGACGGCCAGCGTCATCCGGACCGAGTGGGGTGTCTCAGCTCGGGTCTCGACGATCGTGGCGGTGTGCCAGGTGCTGCGCATGCGGTGCTGGACGGGCTGGGCCGTCGAAGGGGGCGTGTTCACCGGTACCGCTGCTCCTTCCGCGGGTCGCCGTGGACGTGGTAGCCGTACCGTTCCCAGAAGCCCGGGTCGTTGGTCGGCATCATGGTCAGGCCCCGGACCCACTTGGCGCTCTTCCAGAAGTACAGGTGCGGCACGAGCAGCCGGGCCGGCCCGCCGTGCTCCGGCTGCAGGGGCTGGCCCTCCGCCTCGGTCGCGATCCAGGCCTTGCCGCCCACCAGGTCCTCCAGGGGCAGGTTCGTGGTGTAGCCGCCGTAGGAGTGAGCCATGACGTAGCGGTGCTCGGAGCGGATGTTCTCGAGGATCTTGTCGAGGCTCACCCCGCGCCAGGCCATGTCGAGCTTGGACCAGTGGGTGACGCAGTGGATGTCCACTGTTACGTCCTCGACCCCGAGCGCGTGGAGCTCGTCCCAGCTCCAGCGGTGGTCGGTGCCGGTCTCGTCCTGGACGGTGAGCTCCCATTCCGCGGTCTCGACGTGCGGGGTGGGTCCGGCGCTGAGCACGGGCCACTTGTCGACCTTGGTCTGTCCTGGTGGCAGGCGGGTGTCTGCGTGGCCTCTTCGGCCGGAGAACCCACGGGTCGCGAACGACATCTCTACTCCGATCTGTGCTGGTGGCCCACTGGGCCTGGTCTGGTCCGGCGGTGGTTCTCAGTCGGTTGTGTGCCCGATCGCGGCGATCAGCCCGGTGAGGTCGTCCTGGCAGTCGGCGCAGGACTCCAGGTGGGTCGCGACGCCCGGAAGGAGCGTCGCGGGCGCGCCAACGGCGATGGTGAGCTCTGCGTAGACGTCGAGGTCCAGCCGGCACCGCGTGCAGCCGGGATCCCCGGGATCGGCCCGGAGGAAGCCGTCAAGCCTCGTCCAGGGCCCGTCGCCGGATACCCCGGGGCCGTCTCCCATGCCTCTCCCATCCCGAACGTGGCGGACCGCTCCTCACGTGCTCGCCGGGCCCGCGCCGGCACCGCGCGCTGAACGGGCACTTCACGGGGTGAGTGGACGTCCGCTCGCGCTGTCTTACGTCGTGCACCGAGATGCTCCGGGAGGCGCTCCTGTGCGGGCGTCGTAAGACGCCTCGCGCCGAGGCGACTAACGGCGAGAGACGGCCGAGTGGCACGGCACCGACGAAGCGTCGAAGGAGAACCCGATGGCAGGCGTGCAGCAAGACGACACCGAGTACGGCGAGCCGATCACGGCCCAGGAGATGTCGGCGGCGCTCACCGCAGGAACGCTGATCTACGCCGACGGCGCGAACCAGACTTTTGCTGCGGACGGTCAGCGAACGACCTATGTCGAACGCGGCTCATCGACACAGGGCACCTGGGAGATCCTCGGCGACGGCACGTTCTCGTCGTTCTGGCCGCCGGACTACCGCGCCACCTACCTCGTGCGCTGGATCATGCAGCGCGGGGTCCGGATCGGGATCAGCTTCACCGACACCCACAGCGGCAGCCGGTTCGACGGCCTGTACCGGTAGCGGTCGAGCGCCGACGTCGTCCCACCGCGTGAGCGACCCCGGAGTGAACCGGGCAGTTCGGGCGCTGCGGTTCAATATTGGACTCAATAGTCCTGTGTACGTTGCAGTCGCAGCGATCATCGACCTTGTCTGGACCCTAGAGTCCGGTTTACGGTGTGGCGACGCCCTCGGTTCGAGGCGTGCACGGACATGTCCGCGCGGGTCTCTCCCCGCACGCGGGCCAGGAGGGTGGGACGCGATGGACGATCTGCAGATCACTCAGGACAACCGCAGGTGGGTGCGAGATCTCGGCGCGACCGGACCGGTTCGTGAGGCCGCCTGTGCGGAGCTCTACTCGCTGCTGCACCGGGTCGCGCGGCGCGAGGTGACGCGCCGGGCCTCGTCGTTGCGCATGTACGGGCCCGAGGTGGACGACATCGCCCATCAGGCGGCGTCCGACGCCCTGATGGCGATCAGCCGGCGACTGGACACGTTTCGCGGCGAGTCGCGCTTCACGACGTGGGCCTTCAAGTTCGTCATCTTCGACGTCGCCACCAAGATGAACCGCCACTACTGGCGGCATCACGACGTGCCGTACGACCACGAGGACTGGTCGCGGCTGGCGTCCAGGGTCGAGGCCACCCCTGGCCAGGAGGTCGAGGCCGCCGATCTCGTCGAAGCGGTGTCGGGCGCCGTCAAGCGCAGCCTCACGGACCGGCAGCGACTCGTCTTCCTGGCGACCGTGGTGAACGAGGTGCCCATGGACGCTCTGGCGGAGGAGCTCGGCTCGTCGAGGAACGCGCTGTACAAGGTGCTGTTCGACGCCCGCAGGAAGCTGCGGGCGGAGCTCGTCGCCGCGGGCTACCTGCCCGCGCAGCCGTCATCGACCCGGGTCTGAGCCAGGCACACTCATGAGGAGACGAACGACGCGGTGAGCAGCGAGCGGACGGGTGGTCGGCCGGGCGCCACGGGTGGAGCGGGCGCTGACGTCGCGGAGCAGTTCCGAGCAGTTCTCGACGCGGAGGAACGCTGGCTGACGGCCGCCTCGCACCTCGGTCACCTCCTCGGTTGGCGATCGCGGGTGATCCGCGAGGTCATGGACCACCGTTCCCCGTACGCGGACGTGCTGCGCCGCGGCCACCGGACCAGCCGGCAGAACGAGTTCCTCCAGGGCTGGCAGGCCCTGATCACGGAGGCGCTGGAACGGATCGCCCCGGGTCGCGACGCCGACTCCGGGCTCGCGAGCCCGGAGAAGGTCGCCATCGCGATCCTGGCGGCCCTGCACGGCGGCGCGACGCTGAGCCGGCTGGCGGATGACGCCCGGTCGCTCGAGGCCGCACTCGACATCGCCCTGGCGCCGGTGTTCCCGCTCGGCCGACCGGGGGACCGCGGTGACCGACAAGCCGGCTAGGCCCCTCAGTACGATGGCGCTGTGAACGCGAACTCGGACGAGAGCCCGGCGATCCGGCTGACGGCACGGGGGATGAGGACGAGGACCCGGATCGTCGCCGCGGCCGCGGACCTGATGCGCGTGCAGGGGATCGGTGGAACCACCCTGGACGACGTCATGGTCGCGAGCGGCGTGAGCAAGTCCCAGCTCTACCGGCACTTCGAGGACAAGGACGCGCTGGTCCGGGCCGTCGTGACGCACGTGGGGGAGTTCGTCGTCGCCCGCGAGACGAACATGCTCGGAAAGGTCTCCACGCTGGCCGGGTTGCGCCGCTGGCGAGACTCCCTGGTCAAGGCCAACGCGCTGCGGCACGGCATGTACGGGTGCGCGCTGGGCTCGCTGGCGAGCGAGGTCTCCGACCATGACGCCGTGGCCCGGCAGATGCTGGACGAGCTGTTCCAGACCTGGCAGCGCCTGATCGACGAAGCCCTCGCCCGGATCCAGCGCACCGGGGTGCTGGACGAGTCCATCGACACCTCCCGCCTCGCGGTCGGTTTTCTCGCGTCCCTCCAGGGCGGCTACCTGCTCGCGCAGACCGCCCGTGACGTCGAACCCATGGCGATCGCCGTCGACGTCGCCCTCGCTCACCTGGAAAGCCTCACCGCGCCGGGCCGTGCCGCGTCCTGACCGCGCCGCCGCGGGGTGATCCACGCGGTCCGCCATCCGCCGCTTCGTCGGACGAAAGATCTGCCCACCGGGTGCGCACGAACGTGTGTGGCTGCGAGAGGACCAGCCGCGACCCCGACAGGCACGGCAAGGCCCGCCTCAGGCCCCAGTGCACAACCCCCTGGAGGTAGGGCGACATGAGTGACGGCTTCGACGACTACGGCACCGAGCAGGACGTGTTCGGCCTTCTCCCGCAGGACGAGAGCCTCGACGACGACGAGCTCGGCGGGGACGACGACGGAGCCGGGTACTCCCCGCTCGACAGGCCGCTCGCGTACGGCTGGGGGTTCACGCCCCGGGAGGTCGGGGAGCACGAGCCGCTCGCGGCGCGGCTCGCGCGCGAGGAACCAGAACCGACCGACCGCTTCCTGGGAGACGGCCTGGGGGACGCCACCGACACCGACGGTGAGCTCATCGACGACCAGGTCGGCTCCCAGCGGGCCGGTCGCCTGGTCTGGGCGGAGCAGGACGACGCCGACCCGTCCTCCGACCTGCGGGCAACCGACGTCGGTATCGACGGCGCAGGGGCCTCGGCGGAAGAGGCCGCGATCCACGTCGTCCTCGACGACGACGGCTGGCGGGTCTGACCTCGCTCCGGAGCGTCCGCTCCGAACCGCCGGTGTGCTCCGGGCATCAAGGCCTGCCCGGACGTGTTGAGATCAGCAGGAGCGGGCACCCGATGACCGTGCACCGCTCCGGACGGCGAACAGCAGAGAGGACGACATCGTGCCTGACCTGGCATTCGGAATCGACATCGGTGGATCGGCGATCAAGGCAGGCCGGGTCGACCTCGGGTCGGGCGAGGTGCAGAACAAGCTCTCGCACGTCACGACCCCGGCGCCGTCCACCCCGGACGCCGTCATCGCGGCCGTCGGCGAGCTCCTCGACCTGCACGGGGTGACCAGGGCGATGCCCGTGGGGCTGTCCGTCCCGGCCCCCGTGGTGCACGGTGTCATCCCGTTCATGGCCAACCTGGACCCGGGGTGGACCGGCGTCGACGTGCCGACCCTGGTGGAGGCTCGCCTGGGACACCCCGTCGTGGCCGTGAACGACGCGGACGCCGCAGCCCTCGGGGAGGTGCGCTTCGGCGCAGCCAAGGGCGTGGCCGGCACGGTGATCGTCACGACGCTGGGAACGGGGATCGGTTCCGGCGTCGTCGTGGACGGCAGGCTGGTCCCCAACATCGAGCTGGGGCACCTGGAGATCGACTCGTACGACGCCGAGACACGTGCGTCCGCGCGACAGAAGAACGCGGAGAACCTGTCCTGGGCGCAGTGGGCCGCACGGCTGCAGCGCTACTACTCGCACGTCGAGAAGCTGTTCTCGCCGGACCTCTTCGTCGTCGGCGGAGCGATCTCGGAGCAGGCGGACCGATTTCTCCCGCTGCTGAACCTCCGGACGCCGATCGTTCCGGCTGTCCTCAGGAATCGTGCGGGGGTTGTGGGAGCTGCCTCCGCCGCGTCGCGCGCGTGAGACCAGGACAGTGGCCGCGAGAGGTTGACGCCGTTCGAGCGGAAGTGGTGATGGACAGGGTTTTGCCCCGATGCAATACTCGGGCACCTCAACGGCGAGAGGACCCGCAATGTCGCGCTTCCGTCGGATGGCTCTCGCGGTCACACTGCTGATCGCCGCCACCCCGTTCACGAGCAGTGCCGCCGTGCCACAGGAGGACCCCATACGCCCCGAAGCCGTGGTGAACACCTTCCGCAATCCCGTGAACCCGAGCGCCGACCCGTCGGTGATCTTCCACGAGGGCACCTACTACGCCGCGACCACCCGAGGCGACCGCATCAGCATCTGGCGCTCGCCGAGTATCGCGACGCTCCTGGCGGCTCCCGAGGAAGTCGTCTGGCGCGACTCCGACCCGACCCGCAACACCCAGATGTGGGCGCCGGCGTTCCGGCATGTCGGTGATCGCTGGTACATCTACTACACGGCCTCGGACGGCGTGGACAGCAACCACCGGATGTACGTGCTGGAGTCGGCCGGGAACAGCCCCATGGGCCCGTACTCGTTCAAGGCCAAGATCGCCGACTTCGGCGAGTACGCGATCGACGGCGAGCCCATCACCCACGACGGCCAGGACTACTTCGTCTGGACGGGCCCGGGCCGCGGCCAAGGCGGACCCGCGCAGCTCTACATCGCGCGCATGACCAACCCCTGGACGACGACCGGCGGCAGGGTCGCGATCCCGGCGGACGGCGGCTGCTCCGAGGTCCGGGAGGGCCCGACACCTCTGTACCGCAACGGACGCACGTTCCTGACCTACTCCACCTGCGACACAGGCAAGCCGGACTACCAGCTGTGGATGAAGAGCATCGCGAACGGTGCCGACCCGATGGTGGCCGGCAACTGGGTGCAGCACGCCGGGCCGGTCTTCTCCCGGAACGACGCGACCGGTGTCTGGGGGCCCGGGCACCACTCGTTCTTCCGGTCTCCCGACGGTTCCGAGGACTGGATCGCCTACCACGGCAAGAACACCAGCACGAACACCTACTCGTTCCGGACGACGCGGGTCCAGCGCTTCACCTGGAACGCCGACGGTACGCCGAACCTCGGCCGCCCCCTGGCCGCCGGGGCGACCCAGACGCTACCGTCCGGTGACCCCGGTGCGGCCACCCGGGCGATCAACGACTTCGACACCGGCACCGGTCTGTGGCAGGTGCAGTACGCGGGCTCCTGGCAGTCCGGCTCGGGCTGTGGCGTGCAGTGCTTCTGGGGCAACGACCACTGGAGCGGCGCCACGAACGCCACCGCGACCATCAGGTTCAACGGCACCCAGGTCGCACTGCTGAGCGTGCGGGACCGCGGCAACGGCATAGCCGCCATCTCGATCGACGGCGGCCCCGAACAGCGTGTCGATCTCTACAGCGACATCCGCGTCGGAGAGCAGCTGAACTACCTCAGTCCGGTGCTCTCGCCCGGGGAGCACACGCTGCGTGTCCGGGTGACCGGTGAGCGCAACGCCGCGTCGACGGGCTCGGTCGTCAGCATGGACCGGATCGAGGTCTACGGCGTCGGCTGATTCCGGATACACACATCGGACGGCACAGCCGTCTACGGGAGCGGGCTCACCTGATGGTGAGCCCGCTTTCTTGTTGCGTCGGGTGGGTGCCGCGCGAGGGGATCGGCCCGGGCGCGCAGCTGGATCAGCAAGGGCGCGTCCGAGATCAACCGAAATGACACTTGAGAATCGTTCTCAACTCTGATTCACTGTCCGCGCTGCTAGCGGCCACCGGACCGTCGGGCCTGGTGACCGTCATCGGTGCCGCACTCGCGATGGCGCTCGGTGGTGCCCTGCTGATCGCGTTCCGGCGCCGGGCACTCCGGAGGGGTTAGCGAGCACGGCCGGGTCGGCATGAAGGGAAGGGGACGAGGGCAGATGAGGGGCACGCGCGTTCCGGTGGTGGTGCTGACCGGGCACCTGGGTGCGGGCAAGACGACAGTCCTGAACCACCTGCTCCAGCAGCCAGGCGCTCGTGTCGGGGTCGTGGTGAACGACTTCGGGGAGATCAACGTGGACGCCGGTCTCGTGACCGGTCAGGTCGACGAGCCGGTGTCCATCTCCGGGGGCTGCCTGTGCCATCTGTCCGACACCAGCGAGCTCGACGACGCGCTGGAGCGGCTGACCCGCCCCCGGCTGGCCCTCGACGTCGTCATCGTCGAGGCCAGCGGGGTGGCGGACCCGGTCGCACTGGCCCAGATGATCCGCTTCAGCGGTGTGGAGCGGGTACGTCCTGGGGGAGTGGTCGACGTCGTCGACGCGGTCGAGCACTTCCGTACCGTCGACACGGGTGGGATCGCGCCGGCCCGTCATCGTGCGAGCTCGCTGGTCGTGGTGAACAAGGTCGACCGGTTGCCACCGGAGGACCGCGAACGTGTCGTGGCGCGCGTGACGGCCAGGGTCCGGGAGGTCAGCACCCGGGTCCAGGTCGTGACGACCGTCCACGGCCGCCTGGATCCCGCGCTCGTCTACGACGCCGCTTCCGATCACGACCCGGTCGACGAGCTGCCGATCGCTGCGCTTCTCCGGCAGGAGCACGCGCACGACCATCCGCACGCCAACGCGGTGAGCGTGCGTGCGACGGGCCCTGTCAGCCCGTCCCGGCTGGTCGACCTGCTGGAGGATCCGCCTGCCGGCGCCTACCGGATCAAGGGCAGCGTCGCGGTGCTCACCGGCAGGACGACGCGGGGCTACCTCGTCAACGTCGTGGGGCGGTCGGTCCATGTCGCCGCAGCGCCAGCGCCTGTTCATGGCGGGGAGCTGGTCGCGATCGGGCTGCCCCTGGAGACCGCCGCCGTGCGGAGCCGTCTCGAGCAGGCTCTCGAACCTGAACCACGTCCCGACGCCCTGGGCTTCGGCCGGTTGCAGCGGTACCGGCGACTCAGCGCCTGACCGATCCGACGTAGACGTCGACACCGGAACCTCCCGCAGGAGGCGCCGGCCGCGTTCGTCCAGGCGGTGCTCCACGTGACCCGGCTGGCGGGGGACCTGAGCACCACCGGCCACGGGGCGTAGCTCGCGGGCTCCGGACGGTGACCGATCGCTCGTCCGGTCAGGTGAGGTGCAGGCCGCCGTCGACCGCGAGGACCTGGCCCGTGAGCCAGGTGGTCGCGGGGTCGGCGAGCCGTACGACCCACGAGGCGACCTCGTCGGGCACGCCGCGCCGGCCGAGCGGGATGCGGGCGGCCTCGTCGCGCTTGACCTCCTTGACCGTCGCGTCGGACAGTCCGGCCGCGGCGAGGGCCTCGCTCTCGGTGGGGCCGGGTGCCACCGCGTTGACGCGGACGCCGGCGGAGGCCAGCTCCAGCGCCCAGCTCCGCGTGAGCTGCTCGACGGCGCCCTTGGCCGCGGCGTAGTGGGCCGCCCCGGGCAGCGGCCGGTGGCCGTAGGTGCTGGAGATGTTGACGATCGAGCCCCTGGACCGGAGCAGGTGGGGCAGGGCGGCGTGGGCGAGCAGGCTCGGCGCGGTCACGTTGATGCTGAGCAGCTCGTTGATGCCGTCCGCGGTGGTCTCGGCGAGCGGCATCGACACGAAGACCCCGGCGTTGTTGACGAGCGCGTCCAGGCGGCCCCATCGGTCGATCGTGGCGTCGATGACGTCCTGGGGAGCCCCCGGTGCGCGCAGGTCCGCCGAGAGCGTGGAGATGCCGGGGTGCCCGGCGGCGGTTTCCTCGAGGGCATGGGCGCGGCGTCCGGCGCCGAGCACATGTGCTCCGGCGCGGGAGAAGGCGCGGGCGGTCGCACGGCCGATGCCGGACCCGGCGCCGGTGACGATCACGACCTTGCCGCTGAGGGTCTCGCTGGGGTGGGCCTTCAGCTCGTCTGTCAACGCTGCTCCTCGTTCTGGGTGACCCGATGTGGGGATGATGTTCGATGATTGACGAACATCGAACAAACTACCACGGGGTGTGGACGGGAGTGCCGCTGAGGCCGGTACCCGAGGAACGACCCGACCCGTTCGATGTTTGCCAAACATCGAACGACGTACCATGGCGGCATGCGGAATGCCGAACACCCTGACGTCAGTGGCATCGCGCTGACCAAGGTGCTGTCCGCCCTGGCGGACCCGCTGCGCCTCGGCGTCGTCTGTCTTCTGGCCGACGGTGAGGAGCGTCAGTGGGGCGACCTGGACGTACCGGTGTCGAAGTCGACGCTGAGTCACCACATGAAGACGCTGCGCAATGCCGGGCTCACGCGGACCCGTGAGGAGGGGACCCGCTGTTATGTGCGCCTGCGCACCGGCGACCTCGAGAGCCGCTTTCCCGGACTGCTCGCCTCGATCATGCAGGCGGCCCCGGCAGAGGCCGCGCCGGTGGGTCTCAGGTAGATCGGCAGTTCGCCCTGACCCGTCCTGATCGACCACCCGGGGCCACGTGGGAGGCCCGGCTGTGCCGACACGGCAGGGTCACGGTCGTCGGCGGTGGCAACTCTGGCGCAACAGCGGCCCGGACGGTTGCGGCCCGGGCGGCGTGGTCCGGGCGGCGTGGTTCGTCGTCAGGCTGGTCGGGAACCGGCTGGGCCGAGCTTCGTCGCCGCGACGTCGCCCAGTGTCGTGAAGTAGGCGTCGAGCAGGGGGCGTAGTTCCGAGTCGGGGGTGCGTGCCCACTCCTGCCAGGCGAGGTCTGCGGCGGCGACCGCGGCGGCGGCGAGGGCCTGGGAGGCGCGCTCGTCGACGAGGCGCTCGCGCAGCACGTCGGCGACGGCCGACTGGTCGTCGCTCCGTTGGGAGGCGAGGTGCGCCCTGAGCGCCGGCACCTCGGTGATCATCCGGATGCGCGCCCGCAGTGCGTCCCCGCGCGTGTCGGCCATGTCGATCATCGACTCGGCTGCCGTGCGGATGGCGGCCCAGACGGTGGTGCCGGGCTCGGCCGCGTCGGCGGTCTCGGCGATGCGCTGGGCGAGGGCGCCGCGTGCGGCGGCGCCGCGTGCGGCGGAGACCACCGCATCCTCCTTCGACGCGAAGTAGCGGAAGAAGGTTGCCCGCGAGACGCCGATGCCACGTGCGATGTCGTTGGCCGTGACCTCGTCGAAGCCGTGCTCGGCGCAGAACGTGGCTGCGGCATCCGCGAACTCGGCGCGCAGGATCTCGCGGCTGCGATCACGTACCTCGTTGGCCATGGGCGGAAGTCTATAAGATGATACGGTGTCTTCGACATGAGACATCGTCTCACAAACTCCGAACGCGATCAGCAGAGACGGATGAACGACCGATGAGCCAGACCCCGACCCGGGAGATCCCCCTGGACGCCGCCGACAGCGACGGGACACACGGGGCGGAGGGTGCCGGCGCTCGTCAGCGCGGCTCGAGGTCGATCCTCGCCGTACTCGCCTTCGCGGGTCTCGGGGCGTCGTTCATGCAGACGATCCTCATCCCGATCCAGGGCGAGCTGCCGAAGCTGCTGAACACCACCAGCGACAACACCGCGTGGGCGATCACCGCGACCCTGGTCGCCGCCGCGGTCTGCACGCCCGTGGCCGGACGGCTCGGCGACATGTTCGGCAAGCGCCGTATCGCCATGGCGCTCCTGCTGCTGCAGGCGCTCGGCGCGATCCTCGCCGCGCTCTCGAACGACGTGGTGACCCTGATCGCCGCACGGGCGCTGCAGGGCATGGCGGCCGGCGTCATCCCGTTGGGCATCTCGATCCTGCGCGACGTGCTGCCGCCGCGGAAGCTCGGCTCGGGAATCGCCCTGGTCAGTGCCACGCTCGGCGTCGGCGGTGCGCTCGGTCTGCCGCTCAGCGCGGTCGTGGCCGAGAAACTGGACTGGCACGCCCTGTTCTGGGTCGCGGCCGCCATCGCCGTGCTCGCCTTCGTGGGCTGCGCGCTCTTCGTGCCGTCCAGCACGCTGCGCACGCCGGGGCGCGTCGACGTCGTCGGCATCATCGGGCTGTCACTCGGGCTCGTCGGCGTGCTCGTCGCCGTCTCGCGCGGCGGCGAGTGGGGCTGGGGCGACGCGCGGACCCTGACTCTTCTGGTCGGCGGCCTGGTGGTGCTGTCGGTCTGGGGCGTGATCGAGCTGCGCGTGCAGGATCCGCTCGTGGACCTGCGGGTCAGCGCGCGCGGGCCGGTGCTGCTGACCAACCTCGCCTCGGTCGCCATGGGCTTCGCGCTCTTCGCGTCGAGCGTCGTGCTCCCGCAGCTGCTCGTGCTGCCGCGGGCGACCGGCATCGGGCTGGGCCTGACGCTCACGGTCGCGGCGCTCGTCCTCGCGCCGTCGGGCCTGGCGATGATGGCCATGTCGCCCGTCGCCGGCAGGATCGAACGGCGCTGGGGCGCGAAGACGCTGCTCGTCATCGGCGCCGTGGTCCTCGCCCTCGCCTACGGGCTCGCCCTGGTCCTCCACGCCGAGGCGTGGCAGATCCTCGCCGTCAACGTCGTGCTCGGCATCGGCGTCGGCCTCGGCTACGCGGCGATGCCCGCACTCATCATGCAGGCGGTGCCGGCGCGCGAGACCGGCGCCGCGACCGGGCTCAACGCGCTCATGCGCTCGCTCGGCACGAGCATCGCCGCGGCCGTCGCCGGCGCGGTCCTGGCCCAGTCCGTCACGACCGCGGGCGGCGTGGCAGGGCCGAGCGAGGGCGGCTTCCTGCTGACGCTCACGCTCGGGCTCGGCGCGGCCGTCGTCTGCGTGATCGTCGCAGCTTTCATCCCCCGCCCCGGCCCGGACCAGGAGGGCGGCGCGACCCAGCTCGCGTGACCGTGACTCAGGCCCGTCGTCGTGCGATGGCTCCCCAGATGACGAGCACGAGGAGCGAGCCGATGAGGGCCCAGAACCACGTCGTGAGCGAGAAGAAGGACTCGTTGACCTGGACGTCGAAGAGCGCACCGCCGATCCAGCCGCCGAGGAGCGCGCCGAGGACGCCGACGACGAGCGAGATGAACCAGCCTCCGGCTGCCTTGCCGGGGAGGATCGCTCGCGCGATGGCGCCCATGATGAGTCCGATCAGGATCCAGCCGATGATTCCCATAGCAGCTCCGTTCGAGAAGGCTTCCCCTGAGTCATGCGGTCGCTCTGGTGCAACCCTGGAACACGACCTGTGTCGGATCCACTTTCACCCGGTCGGCCGGTCTTCGCCAGGGGAAGTAGAGCCTTTCGACGAACGTGCCGTCGGCGCGTCGACCCACTGCGCACCGAGGGTGGTGTCAGGCCAGGGTCCGCAGCGCCCACGTGCGGAAGTCCGTGGTGGGCAGGCCGGCGCTCGGGCGGCTGCTCGACGTCGGACCTGCGGCACCTCGACTGACGGTGCGGCCGGCGGGGTGGACCCACCGACCGCACCGCCTCAGGTCGCCGTCAGGCGCCCGCCTCCTCCGTGAACAGTCGGGGGAGGAAGTCGATCAGCGACTTCTGCCAGACGTCCCAGCTGTGCGGGCCCGGGACGATGGGGGCGAACTCGTGATTCACTCCGCGGTCCTCCATGGCGGCGATCAGCTGCAGCGTCGCGCCGTAGGTGAAGTCCTGGACATCGCCGGAGTAGACACGCAGCAGCTTGGTGCCCTCGTTGATGGCCTCGACGTCCGCGTTGGCCGGCGGCGCGCCGAACGCCGACATGGCGCCGATGTAGCCGAACTCGCCCGGGTGCGCCCACAGCGTGCTGAGCGTGTGGCCCGAGCCCATGGAGAGACCTGCCAGGGCGCGCTGGTCAGGCCGGGAGCTGACGTTGAACTGGTCCTCGGCCGCCGGGACGATGCGGGTCGTGATCTCCGTGGGGAAGTCCACGCCGTTCCCGTTGGCCATGACCACCACCATCGGCACGATGTCACCCCGCAGGTAGTGGTTGTCCAGGATGCGCTGGACGTAGCCCACCTCGACCCAGTCGGTCCACGTCTGCCCGCCACCGTGCTGCAGGTAGAAGACCGGGTACTCCTCGGCGCGGTCGGCGTCGTAGTCCGGAGGCGTCCACACGTACGCCGAGCGCTCTGTGCCGCCACCCGCGGTGCTCGGGTAGGTCATGACACTCACGTCGCCGCGCGACTCGGCCGGCACCTCGGAGGTGTACCGGCCCCGGATCGTGTCGCCCTCGACGGTGAAGGTGCTCCACGTCGGCTCCGAGAGCACCTTCGTGGGGTTGCCGGCGTCCTTGCGGTCGACGCCGTCGACCACGAACTTGTAGTAGTAGGACCCGCCCTCGACAGCCAGCGAGAGCCGCCACGAACCGTCGTCCTGCTGGACCATGTGGGTGCGCGGCCAGCTTCCGGCCGGGCCGAAGTTGCCCCAGACGGTGATGTTGTTCGCGTCGGCGAGCTCGGGGCCGAGCTCGAAGGTGACCACGCCGTTCTCGTCGATCCACGGCGTCGGGGTCGTGCCCGCCGGCGGGAGTTCCTGCTCCACGAACGGCAGGTGGCCCTGGCTCGGGCCCTCGTCGTCGACCTCCTGGAAGATGCGCCCGGCGAAGTCGTGCAGGTTCTTCTGCCAGGTGTCCCAGGTACCGCCCGTCTCGGGGTCCGACCCGTCGGGCTGGAAGCGCACGCCCGCCTTCGTCAGCCTGTCGGCCAGCGCCACGGTGTCGTCGTACGCGGGGTCGGTGACGTTGCCCGCGTACAGGCGGACGACGTCGGTCGAGTCGTTGATCTGCTTGGCCTTGCCCCGCGAGATCGGCTTGTCGTAGCCGGCCGAGAAGGAGCCCACGTTGGCGAAGTCCCGCGGCTTGTCCACCACGGCGCTCAGGGCCGCCTCCCCGCCGCGGCCGATCCCGGCGATCGCGCGGTCCGACCCCTGGTGGGAGACGTTGAACGCACGCTCGACGGCGGGCAGCAGCTCCTTCGGCACGCCGGCAGGGCCCGGGGCGCCGGCATCGCCCATGACGACCACCATCGGCTCGGCGTCGCCGTCGAGCGTGAGGTTGTCCATGATCTGGCCGAGCCGGCCCAGCTCCACCCACTCGCGGTAGCTCTGCCCCTCGTCCTGCAGCAGGTACAGCACCGGGTACTGCTCCGCGCGGTCCGCGTCGTAGCCCGGGGGAGTCCACACGAGGGCTTCCTTCTTGTGCTTCGGTCCCTTGCCGTACTCGAGCGTCGCGAGCTCGCCGCCGTCGGCCACGTCGTCGAGCCACTCGGCGCCCGGTCCGGGGACGAACATGGTGCTGTACGTGGGCTTCGACGTCACCTCCTGGGGTACGGCCGGGTTGCGGAAGGCGACCGCGTCCTGGTCGACGGCGGGGCGCGCGGCGTACTGGTAGTAGTAGAGGCCCGGCTCGAGGGGGCCGAGCGTGGCGGTCAGGTCCGACCCGCTGGTGCCCATGTTGAGATCGGTCCACGCCTTGCCCGGGCCGAAGTTCCCCTGCACCGCGACGGGGCCGCTCCCGATCCCCGTCGCCTCGGTCACCGCGGAGCGGGGCACCGTGAAGCGGAAGACGTCCGGGACCGGGTTGCCCGGCACCTCGCTCACCCACGGGTCGGCGCTCACCGCGTCCGCGGCAGCGGGCGGCGCGACGAGCACCGCCCCCGTCACGGCCGCGGCCGCCGCCGCGGCTGCGAGCGCTCGTCGTCCTCGCCGGACCGGGTGGGCGGGCCTTGCCTGAGATTCCATCGCCATCGACTTTCCTCTCGTTCGGACTCGTTGACCTCGAACACGAGGGCCGGCACCTCGCTGTGTCGACTCACGAACCATTCGCGTGCTCCCTTGCACGAGTGCGATCCGGCCAGACCGGACTTTAACGTTAAATATGGGGTGCGACAAGACCTGCTCGGTCGAGGCCCTTTTGTCGCAAAGGCCTTGTATGCGGCGAGAGTCGCGCGCTAATGTATCGATAAATCTGCCGCCACTCATGGGCTTGCGTGCAACAACGGTGTTAGCGCTCACATGTCCTGGCCCGCGCAGCAGGCTCCTCCGGAGCCACGGTGCTGACCCGCACCGTCGGCGGCGGCACGCAATGCCCAGGCGCGGCCGACGGCGGCCGCGCACCGACAGGCAAAGGAGCGAAGGATGAGGAAGTCCATCGCACGTCACGCGCTCGGGCTGGCCGCGGCCCTGGTGCTGGTGCTGGTCCCGGCGGTCGCCGGGCCGGCCGAGGTCCCACCGGCGGCCGCGGCGAGCAGCAACCTGCTCACGAACGGGGACCTGGAGAACGGCACCACCGGCTGGTCGGCCTTCGGCGCCGGGTCGGTGACGTCCAGCACGAGCCCGGTCCACGGCGGAACCCGGTCGCTCCTGCGGACCGGCCGGACCGCGGCGTGGAACGGTCCGGCCCAGACCGTGACGTCCGCGCTCACCAACAACACCAGCTACACGGCGAGCGTGTGGGTACGCTCCCAGAGCGGGACGCCGACCGGCCGGGTCACGCTCGCGGTGACCGCGGGCGGCACGACGAGCTACGTCAACCTCGCCCAGGGTGCGGTCAGCTCCTCGGGCTGGACGCAGCTGACCGGCTCGGCGACGGTGTCCTGGTCCGGGACGCTCTCGTCCGCCACCTTCTACGTGGAGACGGTCGCCGGTACCGACGGTCTCTACCTCGACGACGCCTCGCTCGTCAGCAACGCGACGTCGACCTGCGACCTGCCGTCGACCTACCGCTGGACCTCTACCGGGGTCCTGGCGAACCCGAGGTCCGGCTGGGTCTCGCTCAAGGACTTCACCGTGGCTCCGTACAACGGTCAGCAGCTCGTCTACGCGACGACGCACGATCTCGGCACGTCCTGGGGCTCGATGAACTTCAGCCCCTTCTCCAGCTACTCGCAGATGGGGAGCGCCTCGCAGAACGCGATGTCCTCCAGCACGGTGGCCCCGTCGCTGTTCTACTTCGCCCCGCGTAGCATCTGGGTGCTCACCTACCAGTGGGGTCCGTCCCCGTTCATGTACCGGACCTCCAGCGACCCGACGAACCCGAACGGCTGGTCGGCGGCGAGCCCCCTGTTCACCGGATCGATCTCCGGCTCGGGCACCGGCCCCATCGACCAGACGATCATCGGCGACGGCACGAACATGTACCTGTTCTTCGCCGGGGACAACGGGAAGATCTACCGGGCCAGCATGCCGATGGGTAACTTCCCGGGCAGCTTCGGCAGCTCCTACCAGACCATCATGAGCGACACCACGAACAACCTGTTCGAGGCTCCGCAGGTCTACAAGCTCAGGGACCAGAACAAGTACCTGATGATCGTCGAGGCGATCGGCGCCAACGGACGGTACTTCCGCTCGTTCACGGCGACCAGCCTCTCCGGTTCGTGGACGCCGCAGGCCGCGACGGAGAGCAACCCGTTCGCCGGCAAGGCCAACAGCGGCGCCACCTGGACCAACGACATCAGCCACGGTGAGCTGCTCCGGACCACCGCGGACCAGACCATGACGGTCGACCCCTGCAACCTGCAGTTCCTGTACCAGGGCCGTTCGCCCAGCTCGGACGGGGTGGACTACGGTCTGCTCCCGTACCGGCCGGGGCTGTTGACGCTCCAGCGATAGGCCTCGGGGCAACACAACAGGCCGGAGCGGAGCGCCCTCTCATCCGTGTGCGCGGGCGAGAGGGCGCTCCTTTCGTCTGGGCCCGTCAGACCCGTTCCAGCCGGAGCATCGACCAGGACACGGGCGGCAGGTCGACGTGCGCGCGGTCGTCGGAGACCTTCGCCGTGGTGTTCGCGCGCGGCAGCACCGAGGTGGCGTCGTCGGCCGTGGCCGACCACGTGTGGTCGGGGTTGGACAGCGTGAGCGCCTCGGCCACCCGGAGCCCCGGGAAGCCGCGCAGGTCGACGTCGAGCGCCACATCGTCGGTCAGTGACCGGTTCACCGCCAGCACGACGACGGCGCCCGTCTCGGGGTCGTGGGTGGCGACCGCGTCGAGCACCGGGACGGGGCCGAACTTCGCCGTGTCCTGCACCGGGGCGTCCACCGCCAGGCGCAGCACCTCGCCGGCCGCGTGCCGCGCGGTGAGCGCGAAGGGGTGGAACGTCGTCTGCCGCCAGGACCGCCCGCCGGGCTCGGTCATGATCGGCGCGATGACGTTGACGAGCTGGGCCAGCGACGCGGCGTGGACGCGGTCGGTGTGCCGCAGCAGCGAGATGAGCAGGTTGCCGACCACGACGGCGTCGGCCACGTTGTAGCGGTCCTCCAGCAGCACCGGGGCCACGGGCCAGTCGTCGCCCGACGGCGGGCGCGACTCCGCGCGCTTCTGGTACCAGACGTTCCACTCGTCGAACGAGACGTGGATGTGCTTGGTGTGCTTGCCCGCGGCGCGCACGGCGTCGGCCGTCGCGGCGACGGAGTCGACGAAGTGGTCCATGTTCACCGCGGAGGCCAGGAAGGAGGCGAGGTCGCCGTCCTCCTCCCAGTAGTACGCGTGCGCCGAGATGTGGTCCACGTGCTCGTACGCCTCGGTGAGCACCGTGTGCTCCCACTCGCCGAAGGTGGGCATCTGCGACCCCGACGACCCGCAGGCCACGAGCTCGAGGTCGGGGTCGACCATCCGCATCGCCCGCGCGGTCTCGGCCGCGAGGCGTCCGTACTCCTGCGCCGTCTTGTGGCCGATCTGCCACGGGCCGTCCATCTCGTTGCCCAGGCACCACATCTTGATCCGGTACGGGTCCTCGGCCCCGTTGGCCCGGCGCAGGTCGCTCCAGGTGGTGCCGCCCGGCACGTTGCAGTACTCCAGCAGGTCGAGGGCCTCCTGGACGCCACGGGTTCCGAGGTTGACGGCCATCATCGGCTCGACGCCGGTCCGGGCGCACCACCGCATGAACTCGTCGACGCCCACGAGGTTGGGGTCGGTCGAGTGCCAGGCGAGGTCCAGGCGGCGGGGGCGCAGCTCGACCGGGCCGATCCCGTCCTCCCAGCGGTAGCCCGAGACGAAGTTGCCGCCGGGGTAGCGCACCGTCGTCACGCCCAGCTCCCGGGTGAGCTCGACGACGTCGCCCCGGAACCCGTCGGCGTCCGCCGTCGGGTGGCCGGGCTCGTGCAGTCCCGTGTAGACGCTGCGGCCCAGGTGCTCGACGAACGAGCCGAAGGTGCGGGGACGCACCGGTCCGACGACGAACGCCGGGTCGATGGTGACGGATGCGGACAGCATGGGTGGTACTCCTCGGTGGTCGGTGCGTGAGGGCATGCTTCGCCCAGGTGGGGCGGCTGCCGTGCCGACGGCCGCGGTGGCCGCCCCGCCTGGGCGATCAGACGTGCGGGGGCCTACTGCCCCAGCTGGTTCTGCAGGTCGGCCTGTGTCTGGTCCAGGGCCTCCTGGACCGGCGTGCCGTTCTCGTAGATCTCGTTCAGCGTGACCGTGCGGAACGTGTCGTCGACGGTGGGCCAGTTGGGGTCGCTGAACGACTCGAAGTGCCCGATGCCGTCCTTGACCTCGTTCAGCACGTCGAACAGGTTGGTCTGGAAGTACTTGTTGAACTTGTTGTCCGGGTTCTTGGTGACTTCCTCGTCCTCCCAGACGGCCATGTTCACCGGGTCGAAGCCCAGCACCTCCCAGACGGCGACGTTGGCCTCGGGGGACAGCTTGGCGAACGCGAGCCACTGCGCGGCGAGGTCCTTGTTCGGCGAGACGGCCGGGACCGCGGCCCCGGTGCCGCCACCACCGATGGTCTGCACCTCGGCGCCCTCGACGACGGGCGCGGGCGCGATCGCGACCTTGCCCTCCAGGTCAGGCATGTAGTCCACGAACCGGGAGGTGTACCACGCCGGGTAGACGATCGCGGCGTAGTCGCCGTCGTTGATCGCGCCGTACGCCTCCTCGGAGTCGGGGCTGCCGCCGGGGATCGTGGAGACGGCGCCGGCGTCCTGCATGTCCTTCATCATCGAGAGGGCCTCGACGACCTCGGGGCTGTTGACCTGCACGGTGCCGTCGGCGTCGATGTACTGCCCGCCGAGCTGCGCGGTGATCAGCGGCTCGAGGAACATGACGCTGGTGCTGGCGACGCCGAACGCCTTGCCGGTCTCCTCGTGGTACTTGACCCCGGCCTCCTGGAAGTCGTCCCAGGTCTTGATGGTCGTGTAGTCGATGCCGGCGCCCTCGAGCGCCTCCGTGTTGTAGAACGTGGTGAACGCGCCGACGTGTGTCGGGAACCCGTAGATCTTCCCGTCCTTGCTGTACAGGTCGAGGCGGGCCTGGACCACGTCGTCCTTGTACGGGGCCGCGGCCTCCGTCAGATCGAGCAGGGGTGGGTTGCCGCCCTTGACGAAGTTGGCGAACTTGTTGACCTCGATGTCGACGACGTCGGGCAGGCCCTCACCGGAGTTCACCGCGAGCTGCAGCTTGTTGTGCATGTCGTCGTAGGGGTAGACGGTGACCTCGAGCTGGATCTCCTGGTCGGGGTTGGCCTCGTTCCACCGCTCGGCCATCTCCTCGTAGTACGTGGCGTGCACGTCGGCGAACGTCCACATGTTCAGCGTCGTGGAGCCGTCGGCGTTCTTCACGGGTGCCTCGGGCTGGCTCCCGCCGCACGCGGCGAGCGCGGTCACCGCGAGTGCGGCGGTCAGCATGGACACCGTCGTCCGTAGCCTGGTCATGTTTGTCTCCGTTCGATCTGAGGTGCGGTCAGCCCTTGACCGCGCCCGCGGTGATTCCTTCGATGAAGAAGCGCTGGAAGGCGAGAAAGAGGATGAGGACGGGGATCAGCGAGAAGAACGCCCCGATGATGAGCAGCTCGTAGTTGTTGCCGTAGGGCGTCAGGAGCGTGTTCAGGCCGATGGGCAGCGTGAACTTCTCCGGGCTGCGCAGCACCAGCAGCGGCCAGAGGAAGTTGTTCCAGCAGAGCATCCCGTTGAGGATCGCCATGGCGGCCATGGCCGGCTTGGTGATCGGCAGGACCAGCCGGAAGAAGATGCCGAACTCGCTCACGCCGTCCACGCGCCCGGCTTCGAGGATCTCCTTCGGTATGCCCAGGAAGTACTGGCGGAAGAAGAAGATCGTCACCGCCGAGGCCAGGAAGGGGAGGGCGATCACCAGGTACGTGTCCGCGAGCCCCATGTCGTTCACCTGGACGTACAGGGGGAGCATGAGCATCTCGAACGGGACGGTCATGACCAGGAGCACCATGATGAACCACAGCGTCTTGGTCCGGAACTCGTACATCGCGAACCCGTAGGCCACGAAGGCGCTCACCAGAAGGGTCCCGGCGACCTGCCCGACCGTCAGCAGGAGGGTGTTGGCGAACCAGCGGAAGTACGGCCCGGAGTCCGTGAACAGCAGCACGTAGTTGTCCAGGCTCAGCGTGCCGAGGTCGACGTCGAACGTCATGCCGCGCCGGATCACCTCGTTCCCGTCCTGGAACGTGCCCACGAGGATGGCCAGCAGCGGCACGAGGGAGATCAGCGCCATGACGACGAGGAGGACCGACTGGATCCACGCCGCGGCAGAGGGTCCGCGGCGGCGTCGGGCGGCGGTGGCAGGAGCGGTCTTCACCCGGTCCTGTTCCTGGAGAACGGCCATCACGCGGCCTCCTTCCTGAAGGTGCCGCTGGCGACGAGGTACGAGATGTTGATCGCCATCACGATGACGAGCAGCACCACGCCGACGGCGGAGGCGAAGCCCAGGTCGTTCTCCTCGATGCCCTTGCGGTAGAGGTATCCGACGACCGTGAGGCCCTGGTTGTTGGGCGAGTTGTTGCCGGCGTAGAGCATGAAGCTCTCGAGGAACATCGCCAGGCCGCCGTAGACGCTGATCGTGACGACGTAGACGATGGTCGGCCGCAGGTTCGGGATGGTGATGTGGAGGAACTGGCGGAACCGGCTCGCCCCGTCGATGGAGGCCGCCTCGTAGTACTCCGTCGGGATCGCCTGCATGCCGGCCAGGAAATACATCATGTTCACGCCGGTCCACCGCCACAGGGCGATGGCCAGCAGGGCCACCAGCCCCGTGACGTCACCGCGCAGCCAGCGCACCGGGCCGAAGCCGAAGAACTCCGCGACCTGGTTCATGATCGCGGTGTCCGACTCCGCGAAGATGAGCCGGAACACGATGCCGGCGACCACCACGGAGGTCAGCGCGGGGACGAACATCGAGGCCTTGAAGAACCCCTTGATCCGGGCGCTGCCGATGTTCGAGTTGATCAGCGCCGCGAGCGCCAGCGGGATCGGGATGAGCAGCACGAGGGTGAGGACCATGTAGCGCAGGCTGTTGAACAGGGCCTGCCAGAAGATGCGGTCCTGCCAGAGCCGCTCGTAGTTGTCGAGCCCGATGAACGTCGCCTGGCCGTAGAGCACCTCCTGGGTGCTCATCACGAACGAGCGGCCCAGAGGGACGACCCAGAACACGGCGAGGGTCACGAGGAACGGGAGGATGAAGAAGTAGGGCGCAAGCCTCTTCGAGTACAGGAGCTGTTTCACGGCGGTTCGGATCCTCCTTGATCAGAGCCACGGGGTGACGCCGGCGCGGTCTGACGAGGCCGTCGATCGCGGGGTGTCATGATGGTCGGCGTGGTGAAGATGAGCGATGTGGCACACGAAGCAGGCGTCTCGACGATGACCGTCTCGAATGTCGTCAACGGGCGGCCGGGAGCTAGTGAGGACACCCGTGCTCGTGTGCTCGACGCGGTGGCTCGGCTCGGCTACCGGATGAACGCCACCGCGCGGCAGCTGCGCGTGGGCCGCAGCGGTGCCATCGGGCTGCTGGTACCGCACCTGGACGGGCCGTACTACGCGCACCTCGCGGCGCGGCTCGACACGCTGGCGCACGCCCGGGGGTACCACGTCATCATCGAGCGGACCGGCGCCAGCAGGGAGGGGGAGCTCGACGCCATCTCGCCCGAGCGGGTGCGGCCCTACGAGGGCGTGGTGTTCAGCCCGGTGCAGATCGACACCGCGGACGTGCGGGCGGCCGGGATCGAGGTCCCGGTGGTCCTGCTCGGCGAGCGGCGGCTGGCCGGCGCGTTCGACCACGTGATGATGGACAACGTCGGCGGCGCGGAGCTCGCGGTCTCGCACCTGCTGGAGCACGGCGCGCGACGCGTCGCCCTGATCGGCGGCCGCCCGGACAGCGGCGTCGACAGCATGGCGACGCTGCGTAGCCGCGGTTACCGCAGCGCGCACGCCAAGGCCGGCGTCCCGGTCGACGAGGACCTCGTCGTGGACGCCGCCTCGTTCACCACGAGGGACGGCTACGAGGCCGTCATGCGGCTCCATCGTGCCGGCGTCCCGTTCGACGGCGCCTTCGCCCTGACCGACGCGGTCGCCATGGGCGCGCTGCGTGCGCTGGCCGACCTCGGCCTGCGGGTGCCGCAGGACGTCCAGGTGGTCGGCTTCGACAACGACGCCGAGGGGGAGTACCTCATCCCGCGGCTGACCACCATGGACCCCGACAACGACTCGATGGCCGAGCGCATCATGGAGCTGCTCCTGCGGCGCGTGGAGGCGGGGGAGACGGGCGAGGCGGCTTCCGGCGACGTGGTCGAGGCCGTCATGTCGGCCCGGATCGTCGTGCGCGAGTCGACCCGCGCGCACACGTCTGGTTAGTCGATCGGTCACTGGTTCTCTTCCTCGAGCAGCCGGCCACCCCGCTGATATTTATCGATAAAGTAGGGGGGATGGCGTCAGGTGTCAACGGCGCCCTCGAGGTTTCGCCCGCCGTGCGCGTCCGGCGTCGGCCTGCCCTACCGGCGTCGGGCCGGTGGTGCGGTCGTGTCGCGGACGGTGAGGCTGGTGGCGAGCTGGACGTGACGTGACGCGGGCTGGACGCCGTCCGCCATGGCCAGCAGCGTCTCGACGGCCATCCGGCCCATGCCGGCCAGCGGCTGGTGCACCGAGGTGAGCGGCGGCGACGTCCAGCCCGCCTGCGGCGTGTCGTCGAAGCCCACGACGCTGAGCCGGCCGGGTACCGGGACGCCCAGCTCGCGGGCCGCGGCGAGCGTGCCCACGGCGATCTCGTCGTCGCCCGTCACGATCGCGGTCGGTGGTTCGGGCAGCGCGAGCAGCGCGCGGCCGTGCACCAGGCCCGTGTCGATCGAGAACGAGTCGCTGCGTACCAGCTCCTGCTCCAGGTCGATGCCCGCGGAGTCCAGGGCTGCCCGGTAGCCGTGGAGACGTTCCCGGGCGGCGGCCGACGCGGCCGGCCCGCCGATCCACCCGATGCGGCGGTGCCCGAGATCCAGCAGGTGCTCGGTGGCGGTGCGCCCGCCCGCCCAGTTGGAGGATCCGACGCTGACGGTCCTGGGGTCGTCCACGTCGACGGGGTCGATCATCACGAACGGCATGCGGACCTCCTTCGCCGCCTGGAGCACGGCGTTGGGCGCCGCGAGCGTGATGCCGACGATGCCGGCCACCCCGGACTCCTTCTGCTCGGCCACCCAGGCGCGGGCGGCGGCCCGGGTGGCGCGCACCGCGCGGTCGGGCGCCGCGCGCACCAGGAGGTTGGCACGGGCGCTCGTCGCCGCGGCGAGGATGCCGTCCAGGACGTTCGCGACGTAGGGCGAGGCCAGCGCGTCGAACACCGCGGCGATCGTGCGCGCGGGTGGGGGCTCCCACTGGGTGGTCGGCCGGTAGCCGAGGGCGGCGACGGCCTCCAGCACCCGCTCACGGGTGCTCCGCGCGATGTCGTGGCGCCCGTTGAGCGCCTTGGACGCGGTGCTCGTGGAGACGCCGGCGTGTCGCGCGACGTCGGCGAGCGTCGCTCGCTCCTTCGATGACCGACCAGCCATGGGTTTCCTTTCGTCGAAACTATTTCGGAGGCTACTGATCGCCTGGGGCGACGTCAATCCTGATAATCCCGTCGCTCGAAGCCCGTTGACGCTCTGGGCAGGGCCCCGCTACAGTCCCTGCTTGATCGATAAAGTTGCGAAACTATTTCGCAACCTCTCAACGAGGAGGGACAGGGTGATGAGGCTTCTTACCAAGGCGTGGACGGTCGGCGTCGCGCTCGTGACGGCCGGTGCGCTCACCGCGTGCTCGGGTGCGGGCGGGACCACGGCGAGCGCCGGCGGCGGCAGCGCCGACCAGCCGGTGAAGCTGACGGTGTGGAGCTGGGACGGCACGGTCGAGCTCGCGGTCCCGGGCTTCGAGAAGGCCAACCCCGGCATCGAGGTCGAGGTCGTGAACGCCGGCTCGTCGTCCGACGAGTACCAGGCGCTCGACAACGCGATCCAGGCCGGGTCGGGTGTGCCGGACCTGGTGATGTTCGAGTACTTCGCGGTCCCGTACTTCGCCGTCCCCGGCAAGCTCGCCGACCTCGGCCCGCTGGGCGCGACCGAGCTGGCGGACGACTACGTCCCGTCGGCCTGGAACAACGTCGTCATGGGCGACGGCGTCTACGCCCTGCCCTCGGACTTCGGCCCGGCCGTCATGTTCTGGAACGAGGCGACCTTCGCCGAGGCGGGGATCGACGAGGCGCCGACGACCTGGGACGAGTACTACGAGGACGCCAAGAAGATCCGGGCCCTGGGCGACGACTACTACATCACGCAGGACACCAACGACCTCTTCTTCCTGCTCTCGCTGATCTGGCAGGCCGGCGGCCGCCCGTTCGAGGTCGACGGCACCACGGTGCACATCGACTTCTCCGCCCCGGAGACCCGGAAGGCGGTCGCGTTCTGGCAGAAGATGATCGACGAGGACCTGGTCAACACGAAGATCAGCGCCTGGTCGGACGACTGGAACCGCGCCCTGAACGACGGCACGCTCGCCTCCCAGAACATGGGCGGCTGGCTCACCTCGACGCTCCCGGAGCGTGCGCCGGACGCCGCCGGCGACTTCCGGGTCGCCCTCATGCCCCAGTGGGACGAGGGCGAGAAGGTCGGCGCCGAGAACGGCGGCTCGTCCTTCGGGATCCCGGAGGCCGCGGCCAACAAGGAGGCGGCGTACAAGTTCCTCGAGTACTTCACGCACGGCGAGGGCCTGCAGCCGCGCGTCGACGCCGGTGCGTTCGTGCCGAACAGGTCGGTGCTGGACAGCCCGGAGTTCCAGGACGTCGAGAACCCCTACTTCGGTGACCAGAAGACCGGCCAGGTGCTCGCGGAGGCCTCGAACATCGCCGCCGTCGGCTGGCAGTACCCGCCGTTCTTCGAGTGGGCGCGCAGCACCTACGGCGACATCGCCACGCCCTTCTACACCTCGGGCAAGGGCTCGCTCGCCGAGGTCCTGCAGACGTGGGAGCAGCGCTCGGTCGAGTACGGCAACGAGCAGGGGTTCCAGGTCGACTGACCGCCTCCCGGCGGCGTTTCGCGGGACAGCCCGAGCGCGAGACGCCGCCGGCGACCTGACCGACAGACCAGAAAGGACCAGTCATGAGCGCGACGGAGCGCATGACACGCCCCGCGGCGGCGAGCGTGCCCCTGCCCGGCGGGGCGCCGCAGCAGTACCGGCGACGACGCACGCGACAGATCGGCTGGGCGTTCGTGGCGCCCTTCGGCATCCTGTTCGCCCTGGTGTTCATCGTGCCGATCACCTACGCCGCCTACCTCAGCCTCTTCCAGGACCGGATGGTGGGCGGACCCTCGTTCGTGGGCCTGGCCAACTACACCAAGCTGTTCGGCGACGCGCAGTTCTGGGACGGCGTCTCCCGGGTCGTCTCGTTCACGCTCGTCCAGGTGCCGATCATGCTCGTGCTGGCCCTGGTGCTGGCGCTCGCGATGGACTCGATGCGGCTGCGCGGCATGCGGTTCATGCGGGTGGCCATCTTCCTGCCCTACGCGGTGCCGGCCATCGTATCCACCTTGATGTGGGGTTTCATGCTCGGCGTCCGCTACGGGCTCTTCGGGAGCATCAACGGCTGGCTCGGCACCGACCTCGACCCGTTCCGGCCGAGCACCACGCTGATCTCGATCGGGATCATGGTCACCTGGGCCTTCACCGGGTACAACATGCTGATCTTCGACAGCGTGCTGAAGGCCGTCCCGCAGGAGCTGTACGAGGCGGCCGCGATCGACGGCGCGGGGGAGCTCCGGGTGATCCGGGCGATCAAGCTGCCCGCGCTGCGCGGCTCCCTCGTCATCACCGTCATCTTCTCGATCATCGGCACGTTCCAGATCTTCAACGAGCCGCAGATCCTCCCGTCGATGGTGGCCAACAGCGGGATCACCACCTACTACACGCCCAACCTGTACGCGTTCAACCTCGCGTTCACGGGCTCGCAGCAGGGCTACGCGGCCGCACTCGCCCTCGTCATGGCCGCGTTCACCATCGCCATCGCGTACGCGGTCCAGATCCGGGGCATGCGCGATGCCCTCGACCAGTAGCAGCCGGAGACCTCTCATGACGACCACCACCGCCGGTGTCGTGCGCCGCGGGCGCCTGCACACCCTCGCCAACCCCCGCAAGAGCGGCACGCTGACCTTTCTGACGGGGCTGTTCACCCTCTACTGCCTGGTGCCGCTGATCTGGCTCACCATCAACTCCACCAAGTCCCAGGCAGACTTCGTCTCCAGCTTCGGCTTCTCCTTCGGCCAGCGGTTCGCGCTGTTCGACAACATCGTCGAGGTCTTCACCTACGACGGCGGCATCTTCACGCGCTGGCTGCTCAACACGGTGCTGTACGTGGTCGTCGGGGCGGTCGTCTCGACGTTCCTCGCCGCGCTGGGCGGCTACGCGCTCGCCAAGCTGGAGTTCACCGGCAAGCGGGTCTTCCTGTTCGTGGTGCTCGGCGCCATCTCGGTCCCGGGCATCGCCCTGGCCATCCCGCAGTTCCTGCTGTTCGCGCAGCTGGGCCTGACGAACACGCCGTGGGCGGTGCTGATCCCGTCGTTCCTCAACCCGTTCGGGCTGTACCTCATGTGGGTGTTCGCCGCGGAGGCCGTCCCCACCGGGCTGCTGGAGGCGGCGAAGATCGACGGCGCGGGGGAGTTCCGCACCTTCTGGCAGATCGCGCTGCCGATGCTCGTCCCGGCCACCGTGACCGTGCTGCTGTTCTCGTTCGTGTCGATCTGGAACAACTACTTCCTGCCGCTGATCATGCTCAAGGACCCCGACTGGTACCCGCTGACCGTCGGCATCAACCAGTGGAACAAGCTGGCCTCCACGGCCGGCAACGGCGAGCTGCTCCAGAACCTCGTCGTCACGTCGTCGCTGCTGACGATCATCCCGCTGATCATCGCGTTCATCTCGCTGCAGCGGTTCTGGCAGTCCGGCCTGAGCCTCGGCGCCGTCAAGGGCTGACGCCGTCCGCGGCGCGCCCGAACCCCACGTCGCCCGAACCCCATGTAGAGAAGAAGACAGAGGAGAACCTTGCACACCCACACGACCCCCGGTCTGACGATCGACGGCGAGGCGACCACCGCCGTCCCGCTGCGGCACATCTGGAACGAGTGCGTCGGCGCAGGCCGCGCCAACGAGGCGCTGCGCGCCGACTGGCAGGCCCACTTCCGCGAGGCGGTCACCCGGCTGGGGGCGCGGTTCGTGCGCTTCCACGGGCTGTTCCACGACGACATGTTCGTCTACCGGGCCAACGACGGCGGCGGCTTCGGGCCGCCCGTCCCGCTCGACACCCCGGTGCACACCTTCAGCTACGTCGACAAGGTGTTCGACTTCATCCTGGAGACCGGCGCGCGCCCGTTCGTCGAGCTCGGCTTCATGCCGCGCGAGCTGGCCACCGAGACCGAGACGCTGTTCTGGTGGAAGGCGCACTGCAGCCCGCCCACCGACATGGCGCGATGGGTCGAGCTGGTCACCGCGACCGTGACGCACTGGATCGAGCGCTACGGTCTCGACGAGGTCCGGCAGTGGCGGTTCGAGGTGTGGAACGAGCCCAACCTCGTGCCCCACTTCTGGACCGGGACGCGCACCCAGTACTTCGAGCTCTACGAGGCCACGGCCCTGGCGATCAAGGCGATCGACCAGGACCTCAAGGTCGGCGGACCGTCCACGAGCGTGTTCGTGCCCGACGACCGCTACCGGGGCGAGTGGGAGGACCGGTCCGTCGAGCACGCGACCGCCGAGGCGGAGGATGTCGACGCCCTCGACTGGCGGCCCGTCTGGATCGAGGAGCTCATCGACTGGTGCGCCGCGCGCGACGTCCCCGTCGACTTCCTGTCCACCCACCTCTACCCGACGGACGTCGCGTTCGGGGCCAACGGGCAGATGCGCCACATCCGCCGCCACGTGGACGCGACCTACGACGACCTGGTCGCCCTCCGCAAGCTCATCGCCGGCAGCCCGTTCCCCGACGCCGAGCTGCACATCACCGAGTGGTCGAGCTCGCCGTCCAGCCGCGACTCGATCCACGACACCCTGTTCGCCGCCACCTACATCACGCGCGCCTACCTGCGGGGCGCGGCGCTCGCGGACTCGGTCTCGTACTGGACGTTCACCGACGTGTTCGAGGAGGGCGGTGCGGGAGTCGGGCCCTTCCACGGCGGGTTCGGCATGGTCAACGAGCAGGGCCTGCACAAGCCGACGTTCCACGCGTTCGAGATGCTGTCCCGGCTCGGCGACACGGTCCTCGCGGCCCTGCCGTACGGGACGATCACGCAGGACGCGGCGACGCGCGAGGTCTCCGCCGTGTTCTTCAACTACCCCGAGGACATGGGCCGCCAGGGGATCGGGTCCGAGCTCACCTATGCGGCCACCCGGGGCCTGGCGGAGCGGGGCCCCGTCCGGCGGGTCCGGCACACCGTCGAGGGCCTCACGCCCGGTGCCGTGTTCGCGGTCGAGCAGGTGGACTGGGACCACGGCAACGTGGCCGAGGCCTGGCACCGGATGGGGGAGCCGCTCAACCTGACCCGGGCCCAGACGGCGGAGCTCCGGGAGAGCGCCGACGCGCTGCGCGTCACGTCGCTCACGGTGTCCGGGGAGGGCGTGCTCGACATCGATCTCGAGCTGCCGCCGTGGGCGGTGCTGTCGATCGCCCCGGTGCGGAGCTAGTAGCACCGCTCCGAGCGTCGAAAACTTTCGGAGCGACCGAGGGGCCCACAAGGACCCCAGGCCTGAGATTCCAACGAATACGAGTGCCTCTGATGTCCGTCCGGCAACCGAACGTCAGCATATGAGCCTTGTACTTTTCGGAACCAAACGATAAAACGGTCGGGACGAGGAGGCTGCCTTGACGAAGAAGACCGGGCCGGTGCGCCCCAACCTCGCGGCAGTGGCCGCCCATGCGGGCGTGTCCACCGCCACGGCGTCCAAGGTCGTGAACGGGCGGCCCGACGTCGCCGAGGACACCCGGGAACGGGTGGAGACGGCGATCACCGAGCTCGGGTACCGGGGGCCCTCCCGGACGAGCACGGCGCGCACGGTCGAGCTCATGGTCGACCTGCTCGACAGCGCGTACGCGACGCAGATCCTGCGGGGCGTCGTGCTCGCCGCGGAGGAGCTGGACCTCGAGGTCGTCGTCGGGCGGGTACGGCGCAGGTCCGCGACCGGTGTCCCGGAGTCGAGCGCCGCCTGGGCGCAGCGGCTCGCCGCCGCCGAGCGGGTCGGTGCGATCGTGCTGACCTCCGGGCTCGGCCCGGACGTCTACGCGAGCCTCGCCCGGGCCCGCGTCCCGCTGGTGGTGATCGACCCCCTCGACCTCGGCGAGGAGGGCGTCGTCTCCGTGGGGTCCACCAACTGGCTCGGCGGTCGCAGCGCCGCGGAGCACCTGGTCGGGCTGGGGCACCGGCACATCGGGGTGGTGGCCGGGCCGTCGGAGTCGCTCAGCGCCGTGGCGCGCCTGGACGGCTTCCTCACCTCCTGCCGGCAGCGGGGCGTCCCGGTCGATCCCGACCTGGTCCGCCCGGTCCGGTTCGACCACGACCAGGCCGTCCAGGTCGCCGAGCAGTGGTTCCGTCGTCCCGACCCGCCCACCGCGATCTTCGCCGGGAGCGACGCGCAGGCGATGGGGGTGCTGGAGGCGGCCCGGCGCGCCGGACTGCGGGTCCCGGACGACGTCAGCCTCGTGTCCTACGACGACACGCCGCTCGCGTCGTGGGCCAACCCGCCGCTGACCGCCGTCCGGCAGCCGCTGGAGGAGATCGGCCGGCGGGCCCTGCTCACCGTGCAGCAGCTGCACGAGGGCAAGCCCGTCGACTCCCACCACATCGAGATAGCCACCACGTTCGTCGTCCGCGACTCGACCGCCCCACCCCGGGCCGAGCTGCTCCGGGCCACGCGGGGCTGAACCACCGCCGGCCCGGGCCGGCACGCCGAGCACCACCTGCCGGGCGATCCGCCCGGCGGCCGAACCACGATGCCGCGCGGCATCGCAGATCGATGGAGATCACATGCGCACAGCCGACAACTGGCCGATCGCGGCCAACATGCTGTCCTTCGGGTCGACGACGGCGGACGGCACCCCCAACGTCGCCGCACCGGCCGAGGCCTGGCGGGGCCAGCTCCAGCAGGTGGCCGACCTGGGCTTCACGCACGTCGACCCGACCGACGCGTGGCTGTCGATCGGCGAGCTGACCGACTCCCGCTTCGCGGAGCTGCTCACGGTGCTGAAGGAGACGGGGCTCATGGTCCCGTCCGTGTCCACGACCCGCCGCAGCGTGATCGATGCCCAGCGCGGCGAGGACTACCTCCGCTTCGGTCACACCATCATCGACCGCGCGCCGGAGCTCGGGGCGGAGGTCGTCAACTTCGGCTTCATGCAGGCCCTGACGCCCGACCAGGAGCGCGCGCTGTGGTTCTGGCTCGCCGAGGGTCACCACGACGACCTCGACGACAAGGACGCCTACGACCTCGCCGTGGCCCGTATCCGGGAGCTCGCCGACCACGCCCGCGAGGTGGGCGTCGACGTGAGCCTGGAGATGTACGAGGACACCTACATCGGCACCGCGGACCTCGCGGTGCGGTTCGCGCACGACGTCGACCGCGACAACGTGGGTCTCAACCCCGACCTCGGCAACCTGGTGCGGCTGCACCGGCCGATCGAGGACATCCCGGCGATGTTCGAGAAGGTCCTGCCGCTGACCAACTTCTGGCACATCAAGAACTACACGCGCGACTTCGACCCGGCCACCGGCGCCTATGCGACGCATCCGACGCCGCTGGTCCAGGGCGTCGTCAACTACCGCGCCGTGATCCGCCGGGCCCTGGAGCTGGGGTTCGAGGGGGTCTTCGTGTGCGAGCACTACGGGTCGGACAGCCTGGGCGTCGCCGCGATCAACCGGGAGTACATCCGTGAGGTGCTCCGGGGCGCCGGCCGGTGACCCTCGTCAGCAGAAACCAGGTCCCCGAGCAAAGGTGCAGGTGAGATGACCTACGTCCACAACAGACCGGAAGACTTCGTCCCCGAGGCTCTCCGTGGCCTCGTCAAGGCCCACCCCGGCCGCCTCCGCCAGGTCCCCGGCGGGATCGCCCGCGCGGACGGCACCCGCCCCGGCAAGGTCGCCGTCGTCGTCGGCGGGGGATCGGGCCACTACCCGGCCTTCGCCGGGCTGGTCGGTGACGGCCTGGCCGACGCCGCCGTCTGCGGCGACATCTTCACGTCCCCGTCCACCCGCCAGGTGCTGGACGTGTGCCGCGCGGCGGACGCCGGAGCGGGAGTGTTCGTCACCTTCGGGAACTACGCGGGCGACGTGCTCAACTTCGGCGCCGCGGCCAGCCGCCTGCGGGCCCAGGGCACGGAGGTCACCATCCTCCTGGTGACCGACGACGTCGCCTCCGCCCCCGCAGACCGTGCGCACGAGCGGCGGGGCGTGGCCGGCGACCTCGTCGTCTTCAAGCTCGCGGGAGCCGCCGCCGAAGAGGGAGCCGACCTGGCGGAGGTGAACCGCGTTGCCGCGTGGGGCAACCTGCGCACGCAGTCGTTCGGCGTGGCCTTCGACGGGTGCACGCTGCCGGGCCAGGACCACGCCCTGTTCAGCCTCGAGCCGGGGCAGGCCGGCTGGGGGCTCGGCATCCACGGCGAGCCCGGGGTCGGCGACGAGGACATGCCGACCGCGGCTGCCCTGGCCGCCGAGCTCGTCGACCGCGTGCTCGCCGAGCGCCCGGCCGACGCCGACGGCCGGGCCGCCGTGCTGCTCAACGGCCTCGGGAACGTCAAGTACGAGGAGCTGTTCGTCCTGTGGGACAGCGTGCACGACCTGCTGGAGGAGCGCGGCGTCACGATCGTCGCACCCCTGGTGGGCGAGTACGTGACCAGCCTGGACATGGCCGGCTGCTCGCTGACCGTCACGTGGCTCGACGACGAGCTCGAACGCCTCTGGCTCGCGCCCGCCGACACTCCCGGGTTCCACCACGGCGGGTGGCGGCCCGCCCCCGCGTCGGTGCAGGCCCCGCTGCCCAGCGAGCCGGAGACCGAGCTGGTGCGCGCCACCACCCCGGAGGGCATCGCGGCGGCAGGCACCGTGGTGGGCATCCTGCGCCGGGCGCAGGGCGCCCTGCACGACGCCGAGCAGATGCTCGGCGACCTCGACGCGGTGGCGGCGGACGGCGACCACGGCCGGGGCATGTGCCGCGGCATCGACGCCGCCGTCGGCTCGGCCGAGGCGGCTCTTGCGGCCGGGGGAGACGCCCCGTCGGTGCTGCGCCGCGCGGCCGACGCCTGGGCGGACAAGGCCGGTGGCACGTCGGGGGCGCTGTGGGGTGTCGGCCTGCTCGCGCTGGCCGCCGCGCTCCCGCCCGACGCGCCCGTGACGATCGGCCACCTCTCGGCCGGGATCACCGCCGCCCGGGACCAGGTGCAGGAGGTCGGCGGCGCGCGTGTCGGCGACAAGACGATGGTGGACGCGCTGCATCCCGCTGCCGAGGCTCTCGCCGCGGCCGTGGCCAGGGGCGCGGCCCCCGCCGACGCGTGGCAGGCCACGGTCGTCGCCGCCCGGGAGGGCACGGCGTCGACCGAGAACATCGCGGCCCGCCGGGGCCGCGCGCGGGTGCTCGGCGACAAGAGCCTGGGCGTCCCGGACCCGGGGGCGACCTCCCTCGCTCTCCTGCTGGGCGAGGCGGGCGTCGAGGCCGGCGTCCCCGTGCCCACGACCTCGAAGGTGGAATCCTGATGGTGGACGGCCTGCGACTGGTGATCGGCTGCGACGACGCCGGGTACGAGTACAAGGAGATCCTGAAGCGGGACCTGGAGGCGGACGAACGGGTCGCCTCGGTGGTCGACGTCGGAGTGGGGAGCGACGAACACACCCCGTACCCCTACGTGGGCGCCGCCGCGGCTCGCCTGGTCGGGGCCGGTGAGGCGGACCGGGCCCTGCTCGTGTGCGGAACAGGGCTCGGGGTGGCGATCGCGGCCAACAAGGTGCCCGGCGTGCGTGCGGTGACCGCGCACGACTCGTTCTCGGTCGAGCGCGCGGTGCTCTCCAACGACGCGCAGGTCCTCTGCTTCGGCCAGCGGGTCGTCGGCATCGAGCTGGCCCGCCGGCTGACCCGCGAGTGGCTCGGCTACCGGTTCGACCCGGGGTCGCCGTCCGCGCCCAAGGTCATGGCGATCGGGGAGATCGAGGACCAGGCCGCGGGGAGCGAACCGGCGCCGAACCCGGCGTCCTGTGGCTGACTGCTGTCGGTAAACGTTTCCGTTCGAGAAAGGACACCATGATCAAGAGCATCAGTTCGGTCGCCGTCGTCGGGGCCGGGTACATGGGTGGAGGCATCGCGCAGTCGTTCGCGCTCGCGGGCCTGCCCGTCGTCATCGCCGACGTCTCGGCGGAGGCGACCCAGGCCGCGTACGCCCGGCTGCTCGCGGAGGCCCGCGAGTTCGAGGACGCCGGCCTGTACGACCCCGGCGCGACGGAGACGATCCGCGCGAACCTGAGCACCGCGGAGTCGATCGAGGAGGCGGTCGCGGACGCGGACTTCGTGGAGGAGGCGGTGTTCGAGTCGGTCGAGGTCAAGCACGACGTGCTCGGCCGGATCTCCGCGGCCGCGCGTCCGGACGCGGTCATCGGCAGCAACACCTCGACCATCCCCGCCCGGGTGCTCGTCGAGGCGGTGGCGAACCCGGAGCGGTTCCTCACGGTGCACTTCTCCAACCCGGCGCCCTTCATCCCGGGGGTCGAGCTGGTCCTCAGCGAGCAGACCGACCCGGCCGTGGTGCCGGTGGTGCGCGAGCTGCTGGCCCGTGCGGACCGGCAGGGCGCGCTGGTGGCCGACGTGCCGGGGTTCGTGCTGAACCGCCTGCAGTACGTGCTGCTGAAGGAGGCGATGTCGATCGCGGAGGAGGGCATCGCGTCTCCCGAGGACATCGACACCGTGGTGCGGACGACGTTCGGGTTCCGGCTCGGGTTCTTCGGTCCGTTCGCGATCGCGGACCAGGCCGGGCTCGACGTCTACGCGGGTGGGTTCCGGACGTTCGAGGAGAACTTCGGCGAGCGGCTGGCGACGCCCGACCTGATCAAGGACGCCGTGGCGGGGGACCGGAAGGGTGTGAAGAACGGCCGGGGACTGCTGCGGGACTACACGCCGGAGCAGGTCAAGGCCCTGGTCGCGTACCGGAACAAGGCGTACGGGGAGATGGGGCGGCTGCTGCGGGACCTGGGCCCGGCCCCGGCCTGACGGTGCAGCCCTCGCTTGGGCTGGATGCCTGGACCGCCCAGGTGTCCAGCCCGTGCGAGAACCCGTCGTGGTGCGTCACGACCTCCGTGCATCCTCATCAGCGTCACCACCGTGAAGGCGACAGTGACGCGCACCAGGCCGCCCCGCAGGCGTGGACGCGGGGCCAGAACGCGACCCGGGGTCTATCTTGTTTCGCAAGGTACCTGCTATCGTGTGATGCATGATACCGACGCCGGACATGGTCCTGACGCAGCTCCGCAAGGGAGTCGTGGAGTACTGCGTGCTGGCCTGCCTGCGCTCCGGGCCGGCCTACGGGCTCGAGCTCGCCGAGCGGCTCGGCACCGACAGCTCCCTGCTGACCAGCGAGGGAACGCTGTACCCGCTGCTGTCGCGGCTGCGCCAGCAGGGCTGGGTCACGACGACCCAGGTCCCTTCCGCGGTGGGCCCCCCGCGTCGGTACTACGAGCTCACCGACGAGGGCCGGGCGACGCTGGAGACCTTCACCGCCACCTGGTCCCGTTTCACGGCCGATGTCCGCACAACCCTGGAGTCCTGATGACCGCAACCCCCGAGTTCCCCCCGCTCGTCGAGGCCTACCTCGCCGACCTCGACCGCGCCCTGGCTTCCGCCGACCCGCGCGAGCGGGCGGAGACCATGGCGGCGGTGCGCGAGCACGCCAACGAGTCGCTCACCTTGCACGGCACCGACGACGAGTCGGCGCGGCGCGTGCTCGCCGAGCTGGGCCCGGTGGAGGCGATCGCCGCCGAGGCGACACCCGCCACGCCGCCCGCCGCCACGGCGGGAGGGGTCGAGGCCATCGACGTGGTGCTCCCCGTGCTCGCCGTCGTGCTCTGGCCGCTCGCCCCGGTCACGCTCGTGTGGGCGATCATCCGGCGGCGCGCCGGTGTGGGCAGTCGCGTGCTGCAGTGGCTCACCATCGTGCTCAGCGCCGTTCCCGTCCTCGGCGGCATCGTGCTCCTGCTCCTGCACTCGATGAGCCTGCTCGCGCGTTGAGTGCGTTTCTGGGGGGAGGAGAGCGCTGACCCGGAGCCCCAGGTCATGGCGTCCTGGGCTCCGCCGGCTGGCGGGCTGGTCGTCAGTCGAGCGTGAGCTCCAGTGCGGACGGCGCGGCCGCGAGCGACGCGCGGATCAGCGCGCACAGCTCGGTGCGGCTCGCACTGGTCGCGGCGTCGGGCGGCGAGCACCAGGCGTCCACGGCGGCCCGGTGGGCGGTGACCGTGATCGTGCACACGACCCGCGCCGAGAGGTCCGTACCGGGTGCGCCGTCCAGCCGGTCCACGATCGCGTCGACCACCTGCTGGGTGAAGCGCTCGCACACCAGCATGCCCGCGGCGCCGACGGCCGGGTGGGTGCCGCTCAGGCGCGCGCTCAGCACCGCGGGACGTTCCCAGCCGGGCGGCATCCGCTCGACGACGTCGACCAGGGCGTCGCCGACGATCTCCAGCAGCGGTCCGCGCCGGGTGAGCACCTCGTCGAGCTCGGCGATCAGGGTGCGCCAGACGTCGTTCAGCGGGGTCAGCGCGAGGTCTTCCTTGCCCGCGAAGTAGCGGAAGAAGCTGCGCTTGGACACCTCGGCCTGGTCGCACAACCAGTCGACGGTCACCGCGTCGTACCCGCGCTCGGCGAAGGCCGGCAGTGCGACCTGCACCAGGCGCTGCCGGCTGCGGGCGATGCGCCGGCTGCGGAGCGTGCCGGTGGCGGTCGGTGTCGTCATGCGGCCATCATAACGAACTGGCACTCGGTGGCAGTTGGCATACAGTAGCGCAATGCTCGCATGGACGGTCGATCACGCCTCACCCAGCCACCTCAGCCTGCGCGAGGTGCCCGATCCGGCGCCCGGGCCGCACGACGCGGTCATCGAGGTGCGCGCCTTCGCGCCGAACCACGGCGACCTCGAGTCCCTGCCGGGCGTGCGCGACGGCGCGATCCCCGGCTGGGACGCCGCGGGCGTCGTCGTGGCCGAGGCGCTCGACGGGACGGGACCGCGGCTCGGCCAGGCGGTGGTCTCGCTCGGGGCCGACGGCGCCTGGGCGCAGCGCCGGCTGGTGACCGCCGAGTCCGTGGGGCTCGTCCCGGCCGGCGCCGACCTGAACGCCGCGAGCGTCGTGCCGGTCGCGGCGACCAGCGCGCTGCGCGGGCTCCGGCGCCTCGGCCCCGTCCTCGGCCGCCGTGTGCTGGTGCTGGGCGGGACGAGCGCGGTCGGCCTGTTCGCCGTGCAGCTCGCCGCGCGCAGCGGGGCGGAGGTCGTCGCCACCACCAGGAACCCCGCGGCCCGGGAGCGGCTGATCGAGCTCGGCGCGCACGACGTGGTCGCCTCGCCGTCCGACCTGGGCGACGACGTGTCCGGTGTGCTCGACCTGCTGGGCGGCTCCCATCTGGTGCGGGCGTTCGCCCGGCTCGCGCCGGGCGGCACCCTCGTCGCGCTGGGGCACGCGGCGGGCGAGGGGGAGCGCTTCGCGTACGGCGACCTGTTCGGTGACGCCGCCCGGCACGACCGCTCCCTGACGACCTTCTTCCTCGGGGCCGAGGCGGACCTCGGCCCCGACATGACCAGGCTCGCGCACGAGATCCACCAGGGGCGGCTCGACCCCGTGGTCGGATCCGTGCGGCCATGGCGCGAGCTGCCGGACGCTTTCGCGGCCGGCGCGGAACGGGCCTACGGGAAGACCGTCCTGACCGTCGAGTAGGGAACGCTGGCCGTCGCCTTCCTGCCCGACGCCGGGCGCGAGGCGGAGGTCGACCAGGCGCTTCGGGCCCGGTACGGCGACGACTCCGGCGTCCACCGGATGACCCGGTCGCCGGCGCGGGAGACGACGCTCCGCGTGGTGCCGCTCGCCTGAGGGGGCTCCGGATGGAGGCAGGCTCGGGTGTGGAGACCGGCGGCGTCTCGACAGGCTGGTGTGACGTCGATCAGCGTCCGGGCCTGTAGGAGATGGTCTCGCCGAAGCCTGTCGAGATGAAGCGCCGTTCGCCGCCCGAGCCAGGGGCGATCTCCATCAGCGCGTAGGCCTCGTAGTCTCCCTCGGGCATCCCCGCAGCAGGATCCAGCAGGCATGCCGGGTCGGGATCGCCGATCGCGACGTGTATCTGATCGCTGCCCTTGTCGTCTACCCGGAAGCGCTCCACGGGCTCCGACCGGACGTCGGATCCGACGGAGACGACGCGACCACCGCTGAGCCAGACCAGGGTGGGCGGTGTCCGCGTCGTGTCGACGTCCGGACCCTCCTTGTTCTCGAACCAGAACGACATCCGCTGCGCCGAACTGCTGACCGTCAGCAGCTCCGGACCCCAGGAGTCGTAGAACCTGCCCGGGATGTCGGAGGCGTGGTCCCCGCACGCCAGGCTGGTGCCCTCCAGCCACGGCGGCTGGTAACCCTCGCGGATCCCGACGGCCAGCGGTTCCTCGTCAGGCACGTCGACCGCGGGGACCTCCATCGTGACGGGCTCGCTGACCACCAGCTCGAGGACGCCGTCCCCCTCCGTCCACGACATCACGGCGTACACGTCGTACGTGCCGGCCGGGCGCGGGTCCAGGTACTCCTCCCACGGCGTCTCCGGTCCCTTCGTCGTCCACGCCCCGCACGCGGTGAACGCATCCGCCTCGGCGACCCGCACGACCGAACCGCCCGCGCCGGGCAGCGCGTACCCACCTTCGCGCCAGCCCCGGCCGAGGTCCACCACCTGGCCGTTCCGCGCGAAGACCAGGTGCGGACGTCCCCCGTCCAGGTCCGGTCCTTCCGCATCCGTTCGTACGATCCGGACCGGCGCGCTCAGGAAGTCGTCCCGCACGTCCCCGCCGTCGGCGGCCTCGACGTCCCCGGTCAGCTCCAGGCGCACGGTGTCGGATGTCGACGTCAGGGCCGTCACGTCCATGCCGCAGAGGTACTGCTCACCGATCCCCGACCAGCCGCTCGGCGCCCAGCCCGCACCTACGGCGTCGCTCGAGGTCTCGGGGCTGGGCGTGGCCGGCGGTACGTGTTCCGAGAGGAACCGCCCCGGCCCCCACGCCGCGGCGAATCCCAGCAGCACGATCAGCACCAGCGAGACGCCGCCGATCGCGGCCACCTTCGCCGTCCGACGACGCCGGATCGCACCGGTCACCGCGTCCAGCCGCTCGTCCAACGACGTGTCCACCTCCGGTGCCGTGACCTCGGCCAGCGCGTCGCGCAGCACCGCCGCGGCGTCGAACAGGTGCCGCTTCACCGTGCCCTGGCTCGTCCCGAGGGCGGCCGCGATCTGCGGCACCGTCAGGTCGTCGAAGTACCGCAGGATCACCACCTCACGCTGCCGCGGGGAGAGCCGGCGCAGGGCGACGCCGACGTCCACCCGCGCGGTGGCGACCCGGTCCGCCCCGGGCGTGTGGGCGTCCTCGGCGAGGAGGTGCTTCAGGGCGACCCAGTGGTTCCGCCTGCGGTAGCCGTCCAGGTAGATGGTCAGGATCGCGCGCCGCACGTACGCCTCCGCGCTGGTGGTCTCCGAACGGCGCAGGTCCACCTGCGCCTCGCCCGAGCGCGGCGGACGGCGCAGCCGCGAGTAGACCTTGACCAGTGCGTCCTGCACCAGGTCCTCGGCCTGCGCCTTGTCCCGCGTCAGCGAGTACGCGTACCCCACCAGCGCTCCGCCGCGCCGGACCACGAGCTCCGTCAGCTCGGTCTCCCACTGGACCATGTCGGTCTCCCCTCGTCCCGCTGCCCGTAACGGACGGAGGGCACGGACCGTTGAGGCGGGACCGTACGGGATCAGGTCGTCCGGCGGTATGCGGTCAGGAGTGGCGACGCGTGTGGAGATGTCTTCGCGAGGAGAAGGTGAGATCTGCGCTGCGACCGTGAGATTCGTCCGCCCTTGACATGGTATCGACCGACCCGCAGACTACTTTTGCAAATGTGGCGGCAGAAGTCGCATGGTTGCCGCCATAAATGACAAGGTCGTCAAAAGGGGAGCTCCATGCAGATCTCACACGCGTCTCGCGCGCGACGGCTCGGCGCGGTAGTGGCGGGCGGTGCACTCCTCGCGGGCACGCTCGTCGCCGCCCCGGCCGTCGCCGCCCCGTCCACCGCCCCAGCCCGTACGCCTACCGCCGCGGCGGGTGAGGCGTGCGGACCGGACGACGGGCTGCCGGACTCGAAGATCTCCATCCAGCTGTACACGCACGTCGGCGAGCTCGGATCCGGCACACCGGCCCCCGAGACGATCGACCGCGTGCTCGGCGCGGTGGCCGACGCCGGCTTCACCAACGTCGAGCCGTTCAGCCAGCCCTACTCGATGCCGGTCGGCGACTACCAGGCGATCCTCGACCGCCACGGCCTCGAGGTGTCCTCGAGCCACGGCAGCACCGACTGGGACACGTGGCCCGAGACCGTCGCGTATGCCGTCGCGCTGGGCCAGGACTACATCGGTACCGGCGGCATGGCGGGCAGCTACGGCACCTACGAGGAGGCGCTCGCGACCGCGGCGTACGTGAACCGGCTCGGCGAGTACGCGCACGAGAACGGCGCGAACAAGATCGTGCTGCACAACCACCAGAGCGAGTTCACCACGCGCTACCCCGACCCGGAGACGGGGGAGATGGTCAGCGCCTGGCAGGTCATCGAGGAGAACACCGACCCCCGCTACGTCACGTTCCAGCTCGACGTCGGCTGGGCCGCGGACGCCGGCATCGACGTCCCGGCGTGGATCGAGGAGTACGGGGACCGCATCGAGCTGCTCCACGTCAAGGACGCCGTGAACGTGAACGCCGAGGGCGACATGCGGCAGGTGGCCCTCGGCAGCGGCGAGATGGACCTCCCGGCGATCATCGCGGCGGCCGAGCCGTACGTGCAGTACTACACCTACGAGTGGGACGACGCGCCGTCGTTCGAGACCTCGGCCGAGTCCTACCGGTACCTGCGCTGCTACCTGGCCGAGGGCGGGGGCGGCGACGAGTGCGAGGCCGACGACGGCGAGTCGCTGGCGCTGGGCCGGCCGGTCACGACGTCCAGCGTCGACGACCCCGCTCGCACCGGTGAGATGGCTGTGGACGGCAACGCCGGCACCCGGTGGGGCAGCGGGTGGAGCGAGCCGGAGTGGATCGCGGTGGACCTCGGCGCCGAGTACGACCTCGACCGCGTCGTGATCGACTGGGAGACCGCGTACGCGTCGGGGTACGAGATCCAGACCTCGCCCGACGGCGAGACCTGGACCACGGTGCACACCGTCACCGACGGTGACGGCCTCTTCGACGACCTCGACGTCTCGGGCACGGCCCGCCACGTGCGCCTGTACGCCACGGAGCGCGCCACCCAGTGGGGCTTCTCCCTCTACGAGCTCGAGATCTACGGCACGCCGAGCGGGCAGCCGACGCCGGAGCCCGCGGTCCGGGGCGCCGGGTACTGGACGTCGGAGTTCCGGCAGGTCAAGCACCCGGACCACACGGCCGACGAGCTGCTGTGCCTCCTGTCGACCACGCGCACGCAGAGCGACGTGTTCGACGAGGCGGTCGACCTGACCACGCTGGAGGACGCCGTCCAGGTCCTGTGGCCGCGTCACCACGATGAGCCGCTCGACGTCCTCGACCGGCTGCTGCTCAGCACGTGGCTCAACGTCGCGACGGGCGCGCTCGACCTGGAGGACCCGATCGGCGGGGGCCGGACGGTGGGCGACCTGCTGCACGCTGTCGAGTCCGTGCGTCTCGACGCGGGCGCGACGAGGGCCGACCTGAAGGAGCACAGGAACGCGCTGGAGACGGTGAACGCCCGGCACTGACCGGGGAGAGTGCTGGGCCAGGGGCCGGTGCGTGCTCGTCGAGGCGCGCCGGTCCCGGCTCCTGGCGCGTCGTCCGGCGCCGTCGGTACGATCCCGTCCATGGCGGACGCGTCCGCACCACCCGACTCGCTCCGAGACCCCGAGCACCCCGCCGAGGTCCGGCACACCGGCTCGTTGCCCGCCGTCGCGTGGGTTCCCGTGGGCGCGGCGGTGCTGGTGCTCGGTGTGCTGCTGACCGCGACCAGCACCCGGTACGGATACCACCGGGACGAGCTGTACTTCCGCATGCTGGAGCCGGCCTGGGGCTACGTGGACCAGCCGCCCCTGACCCCGTGGCTGGTGCGGACCTTCGCCGAGCTGTTCGGCGACACGCTCCTGGTCATGCGCCTCCCGGCGACGCTCGCGCACCTGGCCGCGATCGTCGTGATCGCCCTCTTCGCACGTGAGCTGGGCGGGCGCGGGGGAGCGCAGGCGCTGGCCGCCTGGGGCTACGGGACGGCCGGGATCCCCGTGGCGTTCGGGCACACGCTGCTCACCTCGAGCCTTGACCTGGTCATGTGGCCGGCGGTCCTCCTGTGCGTGATCCGCGCCGTGCAGCGGGACCCGTGCTGGTGGCTCGTCGCCGGGCTGCTCGCTGGCCTCGCGCTGTACAACAAGCTGCTGGTGGTAGCCCTGCTCGGCGCGATCCTGCTCGGGCTGATCGTCGCGTGGCCGTGGCGGAGGCTGCGGGAGTCCGAGGCCGTGGACAGGTGGCCCCTGGCCACGATCTGGCCGTGGGCCGGCGCGGCCGTCGCGTTGCTCGTCGGTCTGCCGAACGTGGTGTTCCAGGCCACGAACGGCTGGCCGCAGCTCGCGATGGGTGCGGCCCTGGGCGAGAACAACGCCGCCGACGTGCGTAGCGAGATGTGGCTGTTCCAGGTGCTCACGCTCGGCGTGCCGCTGACCCTGGTGTGGGTCGTCGGGCTGGTGTGGTTGTGGCGCCGTCGGCCCCTGCTGCGCTTCCTCGTGGTCGCCTACCCGGCGCTGCTCGCGTTCACCTACCTGGCCGGGTCCCAGACCTACTACGCGACCGGGCTGCTCTCGGTGCTGTTCGCCGCGGGCTGTGTGCCGGTCGCGGACCGGGCCGGGACCACCTGGCGGCGGACGGTCGTCGTGGTGGTGGCGGTGAACGCCGTGATATGCCTGGTCATCAGCCTGCCGCTGGTGCCGGTGGGTGTGCTGGGAAGGACGCCGATCCCCGACATCAACTCGGCCGCGCAGGACGCGGTCGGCTGGCCCGAGTACGCGCGGCAGGTCGCCGCCGTGTACGGGTCGCTCCCTGCGCAGGACCGCGACCGGACGGTGATCCTGACGCAGAACTACGGCGAAGCGGGGGCCATGGACCGTTACGGGCCCGAGCTCGGGCTGCCCCCGGCGTACTCGGGGCACAACGAGCTGTGGGAGTACGGACCGCCGCCGGCGTCCTCGACCATCGCCCTGGTGCTCACGGATGCCCCGGGCGCGTGGGACCACCGGTTCGAGCGGTGCGCGGTCCGGGGGCGGCTCGACAACGGCGTGGGCATCGACAACGAGGAGCAGGGTGTGTCGATCCTGGAGTGCCGCGACCCGGTGAACGGCTGGGGCGCCCTGTGGCCGCAGACGCGGCACCTGGACTGACCCGGCCGGTACGGGTCACGGTCAGCACTGCGCCCGGGTATTCGGCGAGCGCGTCCTCCAGCTGTTCGACGAGGGTCAGGCCAGGGCGGCCGCTTGCACGGCGTGGCGCTTGGTCCGCTCGTCCCGGCGCATGTCGCGACGGCAAGGAGCGCGACATCCACCGGGGCGAGCGGCAAGGCCATGGTGACCACCGTGCGTCGGCACTCGCACGCCGAGCGCCGACGGTCCGGGCCGACCCGTCCAGGATCAGCCCGAACAGCGCCGACGTCAGCGCCGGGCCAGGTTCTCCGTGGCCGGCCCCTCCAGCAGCGTGCCGTCCGGTGCGAAGCGCGAGCCGTGCACGGGGCAGTCCCAGGACCGCTCCTGGTCGTTCCACCGCACGACGCCGCCGAGGTGCGGGCACACGCGCGACACCTCGCTCCCGCCGGGCGCCTCCCCCGTGGGCCGGGTCGCCGCGCAGGCCCAGCCCCTGGACTGCTCGCCGAAGGTGACCGCCGACCGGGACGTCGGCTCGGGCGGCCGGGCCCACGGCTCCAGGGCCGGACCCCACTCGACCGGGTCGCCGAGCAGCCGGCCCGCCAGCGCCAGGCCGGCCCCGGTGCCGGTCGTCAGGCCCCACTTGCCGTAGCCCGTCGCCACGAGCACCCGTTCGTCGCCCGGCCAGACCGGCCCGACGAACGGCAGCCCGGTGTCGCTGATGTAGTCCTGCGCCGCCCACGCGTGGTGCGCGCTCCCGACGGGCAGGTGCGTGCGGGTCCAGTCGTCGAGGGTCGCGAGCCGTGCGGCCGGGTTCGGCTCCCGCCCGGTCGGATAGCCCTCGCCGCCCACCATGAGCAGCCCGCCCGCCATGCGGAGCGAGCGGGTGGGGGAGCCGGCCGTGATCGACGTCGTCCCGGCGAAGCCCGCCGGGAGCGCCGCGGGATCGGGTACGTCCCAGGTGGTCAGCAGGCTGCGGCCCGCCTCCAGGCGCAGGAACAGCCCGCCGAGACGCCCGGGCGGCGCGCCGGTCGCCAGGACCACGTGCTCGGCGAGCACCGTCCCGCGCGTGGTGCGCAGCGCGACGCCCGACCGCAGCCGGCGTACCTTCCGCACCCGGACGCCGTCGTGCACCGGGACGCCGCGGGCGCGCAGCCGGGAGCGCAGGGCCGACAGCATCCGCAGCGGGTCGACCTGGCCCTGCCCCGGGAGGCGGACGGCGCCGGAGGTGGGGACCGGGTAGGGCGGTTCGTCCTCCCACGTCGCCGCCAGCCCGTGCCGCGAGCAGGTCGCGAGCACGGCCTCGACCTCGGGCACCTGGGCGGGCGTCGTGGCGACCGTGAGGTCGTCGCGGTTCTCGACGGGCACGCCCAGGTCGTCCAGGGTGCGGCGCAGCCAGCCGAGCCCCGCGAACCCCGCCGCGAGGTAGCTGTCCACCGCCTCGTCGCCGTGGTGTGCGACGCGCGCGAGCTGCACGCCCTGGAGCACGGAGAGCTTGCCGGTGGACCGGGCGGTCGTGGTGGCGCCGGCTGGGGCCTTGTCCAGCACCACCACGTCGGCGTTGCCGTCGGCGAGGCGCAGGGCGGTCACGACGCCGGTGATCCCGGCGCCCACCACGACGACGTCCGCGCGCAGGGGCTCGGGTGCCAGGACACCCGGACCCTCCTGCCCGCCTGCGGCTTCGGGGGTCTCCTGGCTCACGGTGCGCCTCCTGTGCCGGTGGTCGGGTGTCGCGCAACCGGCCTCCTCAGGCTGGCACGCGGCACCGGCACTCGCACGACGCCTACGGGCCGGGCGTGCTGGGCCGGAGATGACCGACCAGGGCGTGCACGAGGTCTTCCGGGTTCTCCTCGGCCACGTGGTGCCCGGAGTCGATGCCGAACCCGTCGAGGTCGTCCGCCCAGGCACGCCAGATCGTGAGCGGGTCCCCGTACAGCTCCTCGAGGTCGTCGCGGAGCGACCACAGCACACGCAGCGGGGCGGCGACCTGGCGTCCCGCCGCGCGGTCCGCCTCCTCGTGCGTGCGATCGACCGTCAGGCCCGCCCGGTAGTCCTCCAGCATCGATCGCACCACGTCGGGGTCCGCGACGGCGGCCATGAGCTCGGCGTGGTTCTCGGCGCCCATGGTCTCGGGGTTCGCCTTGGCCCCGTACCAGGCCGCGGGGTCCGCGTTGATGACCCGTTCCGGGATGTCCGGCTGGGCGAAGAAGAACCAGTGCCACCAGCTCGTGGCGAAGGCCGGGCCGGCGCGGCGCAGGTGCTCGCTCACGGGCAGGCAGTCGATCAGCACCAGGCGCTCGACCGCCCCGGGGTGGTCGAGCGCGAGCCGGAGGGCCACCAGGCTTCCGCGGTCGTGTCCCACGAGGTGGAAGCGCTCGTGGCCGAGCTCCCGCATGACGGTCAGCAGGTCGCCGGCGACCGCCCGTGCAGGAGCAGGACGGGCGGGCCGGACCCGCCGTGGCGGACGAAGAGCGACGCGTCCTTCGTCGCGAGCCGTTCGGTCGTGAAGCCATCGAACATCCGGCCAGGCTATCCGCGCGCATCGCTGGTCGCCCGAGCGCGAGCGGTCGGCACCCGACCTAGGGTCGGGGTGAGTCGAGCAGCCGTGCGCCGGCACGGGGAGGGGACCACGACATGCGCTTCGGATACACCCTGATGACCGAGCAGAGCGGGCCACGCGAGCTGGTCCGGTACGCCGCGGCGGCCGAGGAGGCCGGATTCGACTTCGAGGTCTCCAGCGACCACTTCTCGCCCTGGCTCGCGGAGCAGGGGCACGCGCCCAACGCCTGGGTGCTCCTGGGGGCGGTGGCGCAGGCCACCAGCCGGGTCGAGCTGATGAGCTTCGTGACGTGCCCGACCATGCGGTACCACCCCGCGGTCGTGGCCCAGCAGGCAGCGACGCTCCAGCTCCTGGCCGACGGCAGGTTCACGCTGGGCCTCGGCGCCGGGGAGAATCTCAACGAGCACGTGATCGGCGAGGGCTGGCCCGGGGTCGCCGTGCGGCACGACCTCCTGGAGGAGGCGATCCACGTCATCCGCGAGCTGCTGACGGGCGAGCTCGTCACCTGGGAGGGGCAGCACTTCCGCATCGAGTCCGGGCACCTGTGGGACGTCCCGGACGCCGGGGTCAAGATCGGTGTCGCCGTGTCCGGTGAGCAGGGCGTGGAGCGGTTCGCCCCGCTCGCCGACCACCTCGTCCAGACGACGCCCGACGCCGATGTCGTGCGCGGCTGGAGGGCCTTGCACCCGGGGCCGACCCGGGTCTTCGGCCAGGTCCCGGTGTGCTGGGACCCCGACGAGGACGCGGCGGTCGCCCGGGCGCACGCCGAGTTCCGCTGGTTCGGCGGCGGGTGGGCCGTGAACGCGGACCTGCCGACGCCGGCCGGGTTCACGGCCGCCGCCCAGTTCGTGCGGCCCGAGGACGTCGCTTCGTCGATCGCGTGCGGTCCCGACCTGGACAAGCTGGCCGAGAGCGCCCGCCCGTTCCTGGACGCGGGGTTCACCGACCTCGCGTTCGTGCAGGTCGGTGACCACCACCAGGACCGGTTCCTGGCCGAGGCCGCAGGCCCCCTGCTGGAGCGGGCCCGGGCGCTCTGACCGCCGAGCGGACCACGACCCACGGCGTGCGAGTACCGCCGCCGCCGAGGAACATCGAGGTCATGAGGGTGACGCGGTGGCGGTGGGTGGCGCGAGGTGCCGTCGCCGCGACCGTGCTCGCCGGCACGGCCTCGTGCACGGTCGCCAGTCACCAGGAGCCGGGGCAGGCGAGCGCGGCGGTCGCCGACGCCCTGTCCCAGGCGGGCTCGGCGGCCGAGACCACGCGGATCGTCGTCGCGCAGCTGTCCCGGGGGCGGCTGACCGGCCCCATGGCCGACACCGCCCTGCTCGACCAGCTCCGCGTGCTCGACGACGCCGAGACGGCGCTGACCACCCTGGTCCCGCCCGACACCACCTCGTCCGACCAGCGCGCCGCCGGGCTCGCGGCCGTCGGCGACGTGACGGACGTCGTCGTGAGCACACGCGAGTGGGACGCGGCCCGCGCCGGTGGCGACCTCGGCGGCGCGGCCGCCGTGCCGCCGTCGGCCGACGCGCTGCTCGCGGACCTCGAGAAGGCCACCGGCGCAGTCGATCGCGCACTGGCCCTGGCCGGTGGCCCGTGAAGAAGGTACTGGGCGTCGCCCTCGGCATCCTCACCGCCATCGGCGGCTTCGTCGACATCGGTGACCTGGTCACCAACGCCGTCGTCGGGTCCCGGTTCGGGCTGTCGCTCGTCTGGGTCGTGGCGCTCGGCGTGGTCGGGATCTGCCTTTTCGCGAGCATGGCGGGCCGCGTCGCGGCCGTGAGCGGCCGCGCGACGTTCGAGATCATCCGCGAGCGGCTCGGCCCGAAGGCGGCCGGCGCCAACCTCGTGGCGTCGTTCGCCATCAACCTCCTGACGCTGACGGCGGAGATCGGCGGCATCGCCCTCGCGCTCCACCTCGTCAGCAGCGTCGAGCCGCGGCTCTGGATCCCGGTGGCGGCGCTGGCCGTGTGGCTGGTGCTGTGGCGCGTGAAGTTCCAGGTGATGGAGAACGTCGCGGGCCTGATGGGGCTGCTGCTGGTGGGCTTCGGCGTCGCCCTGTTCCTGCTCGGCCCGGACTGGGGCGAGCTGATGCGGCAGGCGGTGCCGCCCTCCCCGCCGTCGACCGAGCACCCGGCGGCGTACTGGTACTACGCCGTCGCGCTCTTCGGCGCCGCCATGACCCCGTACGAGGTGTTCTTCTTCTCCTCGGGCGCGGTCGAGGAACGCTGGACGGCCAAGGACCTGACGATGAACCGCGCGAACGTGCTGATCGGGTTCCCGCTCGGCGGGCTGCTGTCGGTCGCGATCGCGGCGTGCGCGGCCGTCGTGCTGCTGCCCGCGGGGATCGAGGTCTCGTCGCTGTCCCAGATCGTGCTGCCGGTCGCGCAGGCCGGGGGAGTGCTGCTGCTGGCCCTGGTCATCATCGGCATCGTCGCCGCGACGTTCGGTGCCGCCCTGGAGACGGCGCTGTCCAGCGGGTACTCCCTGGCCCAGTACCTCGGCTGGTCGTGGGGCAAGTTCCGCAGGCCCGCCCGCGCGGCCCGGTTCCACGTCACGATGGTCGTGGCGATCCTGCTCGGCGTCGGCATCCTGATGACCAGCGTCGACCCGATCGCGGTGACGGAGATGTCGGTGGTCTTCTCGGCCGTCGCGCTGCCCCTGACCTACGTGCCGATCCTCGTGGTGGCGAACGACCCGCAGTACATGGGCTGCCACGTCAACGGGCGGGTGGTCAACGCCCTGGGCACGGTGTACCTGGTGATCGTGGTCGTGGCGGCTGTCGCCGCGATCCCGCTGATGATCGCGACGGGAGCAGGGTCATGACGCACGAGCGGATCGTCGACGCCCGGCTGCACCTGCTCAGCCGGCAGGTGCTCGACGCCGACGGCGAGCCGGTCCGTGCCGTCGACGACCTCGAGCTCGTCGGGCCCGACGGGCAGCCGGCCCGGGCCGGTGCCGAGGTCCGCGTCGGCGCGATCCTGGTCGGCCCGGTCCTGTTCGTCCGGCTCTTCGGCGGCGCGGTGCCCGTCTCCCGGCAGCCCCGGATCGCGTGGGAGGACGTCGGCCACGTCGGCACGGCGATCGAGCTGACCGTGCCGTCCGACCGCCTCGACGCGGACTGGGTGGAGCACTGGCTGCGCGACCACGTCGTCGGCCGCATCCCCGGGGGCCGCCACGACCCGGAGGCGGACGGATGAACGTGGGCGACCTGCTCGACGCGCGCGTCCTGGGCCCTGACGGCGCCGCGCTTGGCGTCGTCGTGGACGTGCGGTTCGCCCTGGAGGTCGTCGACGAGCCGGACGACGAGTCGCGGGAGCGGGACCGGGAGGACCCCGAGACGCCGCTGAGCGCGCACCTCGGCCGGGACGCGGTCGGTGGCGCCCGCCTGGTCGGGCTGCTGGTGAGCCCGCGCAGCGGGGGATCGTTCCTGGGGTTCGAGCGGACCGAGGTGCGTTCGCCCTGGCCGATCGCCCAGCTCGTCCGCCGTCGGCACCGCGGCACGTTCCTCGTGGGCTGGTCCGACGTCGCCGAGGTGCGTACGGACGGGGCTCCCGTGATCGTGCGGCTCGTCGCCGGGTTCGAGAGACGCTCGCCCGCGCTGTGAAGGCCACGGGACGCACGGAGGAGAGTGGCTGGATGACGTTCTGGATCTGCCGGCGATGTGGCCTCGAGCACGAGCCACGACCCGCCGTGTGCGCGGTCTGCGCCGACGAGCGGGAGCTGGTGCCCGCCGACGGGCAGCGGTGGACCACGCTCGAGGAGCTCGCCGCCGAGGGGACGAGCTTCGTCGTGGAGGAGCTGGAGCCGGACCTGGTCGGCCTGACGGCGCAGCCCGACGTCGGCATCGGCCCCACCGCGAAGATCGCCCGGACGGCGGCGGGGAACCTCATGTTCGACGTCCCCGGCTACGTCGACGACGCCGCTGTCGCCGCCGTCCAGGGCCTCGGCGGGCTCGCGTACATCGTGGCGAGCCACCCGCACATGTACGGGGTGCAGGTCGAGTGGAGCCGCCGGCTGGGCGGCGTCCCGATCCTGGTCAGCGAGGCCGACGCCGGCTGGCTCGCCCGGACCGACGACGCCGTCGAGCTGTGGAA
>NZ_ARQM01000006.1 GCF_000385135.1 Promicromonospora sukumoe 327MFSha3.1
GGGCAGGGGCGTGCTGCTCAGCGGCGACACGATCTTCGCGAACCCGGACCGGACGTCGGTGTCGTTCATGCGCAGCTACCCGAACCGGATCCCGCTGTCGGGGCCCGTGGTGCAGCGGGTCGCGAACCACGTGGCGCGGTTCGAGTTCGACCGGCTCTACAACAACTTCCGGGGCGTGATCCCGGTGGACGCCCGGGCGATCGTGCTGCGCTCCGCGGACCGGCACGCGGCCTGGACGAGCGGCGCCAACGACCACCTGACGTAGGCGGGGCAGGGGCGGGCGGTAAGGCGTGATCAGGGTGGTCGGTAGAAAGTCAGGTGGTCGGCAACCCGGGTTGCCGACCACCTGACTTTCTACCGATCACTCGCCCGCCGGCGGAGCCAGCCGCTCGCACGGCCGGCCGCTCACCGGCTCAGCAGCAGCGGGCGCCCGGGTTCGCGTCCTGGGCCGCGTACCGGTCCCGCCAGAACTCCCGGACGGTCGGCACCGCGGCGTCCGGGTGCACACGGCGCAGGTGCGCCACGTACCGCTGGTAGTCGCTCTCGCCCAGCACGCCGGTGACGTACCAGGTCAGGGCGCGCCAGCCCCGGCGGAGCGAGCTCACGCGTGCGTCCCCGTCCTGAGCTTGTCCGGGTTCTCCTCGTAGTAGGCGGTCCACTGGGCCGCCACCTCCTTCTCGGCGTCGGACGAGATCAGGCCCGACGGCGCGAACGTCGCCGACTTCGCGTCCGGTTCCTCGGTGGTCGGCAGGCCGCCCGCCCGGATCGCCTTGACGCACACCCACAGCGCCACGAGGGCGACGACCAGCACGAGCACCGCGAAGACGATCGACAGCGTGCCCTGCAGGAACGTGTTGCGGATGACGGCGTCCATGGCGGCCGGGTCGGCCGCTGTGCCGAACGACGTCTCGCCCGCGGCGCGCGCCTCGCGGAACGCGTTGTGCTGCGCCCAGTACCCCAGGCTCGGCTCGGGCGAGAAGATCTTCTGGTACGACGCCGTCATGGTCACCGCGAGGTCCCACAGCAGTGGCACCGCGGGGATCCAGGCCCACTTGAGGTAGCCCTTCTTGACCACGACCACGGTCACCAGGGCGAGCGCCATGGCGGCGAGGAGCTGGTTGGCGATGCCGAACAGCGGGAACAGCGTGTTGATGCCGCCCAGCGGGTCGGTCACGCCCATCAGCAGGATGGCGCCCCAGAGGCCGCAGACCACGATCGAGCAGATCCACGCCCCCACGCGCCACGACGGGTCGCGGAACTTCTTGAGCGGGCCGCCGAGGTTGCCCAGCGTGTCCGAGAGCATGAAGCGGGCCACGCGCGTACCGGCGTCGACCGTGGTGAGGATGAACAGCGCCTCGAACATGATCGCGAAGTGGTACCAGAACGCCGTCATCGCGGAGCCGCCGAGGAACGAGCCCAGGATCTGCGCCATGCCGAACGCGAGGGTGGGCGCGCCGCCGGTGCGGGACACGATGGACTCCTCGCCCACGCTGTCGGCGGCCGCCTGGATCTCCTGGCCCGTGACGGGCGGGCCGGCGAGGCCCAGGCCGTTCACGTAGTCGGCCGCCGAGCCCGGCTCGCCGCCGGTCAGGGTGGCCGGCGCGTTCAGCGTGAAGTACAGGTGCTGGTCGATGGAGATGGCCGTGACCAGCGCCATGATCGCCACGAACGACTCGGTGAGCATGCCGCCGTAGCCGATGAGCCGGAGCTGGCTCTCCTTCTCGACCAGCTTGGGCGTGGTGCCCGACGAGATCAGCGCGTGGAAGCCGGACAGGGCGCCGCACGCGATGGTGATGAACAGGAACGGGAACAGCGAGCCGGCGAACGCCGGGCCGTTGCCCTCGATGGCGAAGCTGGAGATGGCCGGCGCCTGGACGGCGGGCTGCGCCACGATCACGCCCACGGCGAGCAGGATGATCGTGCCCACCTTCATGAACGTGGACAGGTAGTCGCGCGGCGCGAGCAGCAGCCACACCGGCAGCACGGAGGCCAGGAACCCGTAGCCGACGATCAGCCAGGCGACGGTGACCGGCTCCAGCGTGAACGTCTCGGCACCCCAGGGGGTGTCCGCCACCCAGCCGCCCGCGACGATCGCGAGCACGAGCAGCACCACACCGATGATGGATACCTCGGACACCCTGCCGGGGCGGATGTAGCGCAGGTAGACGCCCATGAACAGGGCGATCGGGATGGTCATGCCCACGGAGAACACGCCCCACGGCGACTCGGCCAGGGCGTTGACCACCACGAGGGCGAGGACCGCCAGGATGATGATCATGATGACGAAGACGCCGATCAGGCCTGCCGCGCCGCCGATGGAGCCCATCTCGTCGCGGATCATCTGGCCCAGCGAGCGGCCGCGGCGGCGGGTGGACAGCCACAGGACGAGGTAGTCCTGGACGCAGCCGGCCAGCACGGCGCCGATGATGATCCAGATGGTGCCCGGCAGGTAGCCCATCTGGGCCGCGAGCACCGGGCCGACCAGCGGGCCGGCGCCCGCGATGGCCGCGAAGTGGTGGCCGAACAGGACCCGGCGGTCGGTCGGGGCGTAGTCCTGACCGTTCTCGTGCTCCTCGCCCGGCGTCGCGCGGTCGTCCCGCGGGCGCACCACCTTGTACTCGATCAGGCGGGCGTAGAAGCGGTACGCGACCACGTAGGTGCCGACGGCCGCGACCACGAAGTACGCGCCGTTGACCGACTCCCCGCGCACGAACGCGACCAGCGCCCACGCGACCGCCGCGACGACGCCGATCGCGGCGAAGATCAGCTTCTTGCCTGTGGTCATGGGTCTGCGGTCGATGACCGCGACCGGGGGGAGGTCCGGATCGTTCCGGACCAGCTCAACGTGCTCGGGTGAGCGCACGGCGGCCTCCTTGCCGGGGTGGCCGGCCCATGGCGGGCCGGATGCTGGGTGAAACCTGACTGCGCACCGACTCTAGTTCCCCCGCATCAAGAAGAACCAGGCCCGATCCCCCGGACTTGACGTGCCAGACGTACAGATCCCTCCTGTGACCTGTAGGTCTGACACGTGAGGTGTGGGAGTGTCATCCCCGTGACCCTCACCCTGCCCGCCCCGCTCCTCGGCCCGGCGCGGCTCACGGCCGCCTTCCTCGTGTCCGCGTCCGCGATCCTGCTGTTCGCGATCCACATCCGACCGATCGCGTACCTGCCGCTGGTGCTGGGTATCGCGCTGGGCCTGTGGGCCGACCGGGCGCTGGGCCGCGACCTGGCGCTGATCGGCGTGGGCATGGGGATCATCTCGCTGATCTCGCTGAAGGCCGACCTGTCCGACGCCGGGATGCTCCGCTTCACGCTCGCGCTCGGCGGGTCGGTGCTGGTGCCGTGGGCGCTGTCCCGGTTCGTGTTCAAGCAGGACACGATCCGGTTCCCCGTGGCGACCGGCCAGCGCTGGACCCGCGGGCAGTGGGTCTACCTCGCCCTCGTGGTGCTCATCGGCTACCTCGTGCTGCCGTTCTACTTCCTCGGCTCGGGCGCGTACCTGAACTGGCCCGACCTGGACGGGACGCAGGACATCTGGCGGCTGTTCGTGGGCGTGAACGCCGTGGGCATCTGGGACGAGCTGTTCTTCATCTGCGTCGTGTTCGCCCTGTACTGCAAGCACTTCCCGATGTGGCAGGCCAACGTCCTGCAGTCGATGATCTTCGTGTCGTTCCTGTGGGAGCTCGGCTACCGCGAGTGGGGGCCGCTGCTCACGGTGCCGTTCGCGCTGGTCCAGGGCTGGATCTTCGCGAAGTTCAAGTCGCTCAGCTACGTCGTGGCGGTGCACCTGCTGTTCGACGCCGTGGTGTTCGCCGTGCTGGTGCACGGGCACCACCCGGAGCTGTTCGACATCTTCGTCACGGCGCCCTGACCGGGGGACGGCGCCGCTGCCGGCCCGGCCGGGCGCCGCGGCGCCGTCCGGCTAGCTCGTCTGGTCGTTCGTCTGGCCCGGTCCGCCGACGGCGGCCAGCAGGTCGCGCACGTCCTCGACCTCGACCCGGATCGCGTCCGCCTCGGACTGCGCGAGCGCCATGGCCTCGGCGTCCGTGCCGCCCTCGATCTCCTTGTCGGCCGGCTGCAGCCCGCCGTAGTGGTGCTCGACGAGCGCCGCGAGCAGCGCGATGTCGAACTCCGAACCGTCGAGCCGAGCCATGGCGTCGATCTGCTCGTCGGTGAGCATGCCGTGGTTGCCGCCCTCGTGCGAGTGCGCGGTGGCACCGGCCCGGGGCCCGCTGCCGTCGTCGGGCACCTCGGTCTTGAGACCGCCCGCGGCGAGTGCCAGGGCCTCCCGGCCCGCCGCGGGGACCGGGATGTCCCGGGCTTCCAGCCAGGCGGCGAGCTCGTCGACCCGGCCCGCGGACGCCTCGCCGACCTCGACGGCGAGGGCGAGCACGTCGTCGTCGGTGGACCGGCCCGGGGCGAGCGCCGCGAGCTGCACGGCCTGCGCGTTGTGCTCGATCGCGACGGCGGCGTAGCCGGAGTCGGCCTCGGAGTACCCGGCGGCCTCCTGCTTGGCAGGGACGAGCACGCCGAGCCAGAGCAGCAACGCGAGCACGACGGCGAGGCCGCCCGCGAGCACGGCGCCCATGATCCGCAGTCGTCGCCCCAGCCCGTAGGCCGACGACGGCGTCGTCGGCTCCTGGTCGGAGACCTCGCCCGACGGCGGGGCGGTGTCCTCGGTCGTCGAGTCCTGGGGCGTCATGTCCGGGAGGTTCCCATACAAACCACCGTACGCGCCATCACGGAAAACCCTCATGCGGTCAGTCACCAGCAACGACCGGGCCTGATACTCCCCTTCGAGGCCTAAGTTTCTTCGCTCTGAGCCGACCGAAAGCGAAGAAACTTAGGCCTCGAAAGAGGACCCCGGGACGGCCGAGGCCCACCAGCAACGATGTGCCGGTGGGCCTCGGGGTGTCAGACGTCGGAGACGGCTGTCGGGTCAGCGCCCGAACGACTCCTGCATCTGCGGGTTGAGCGACTTCTGCTTGACCCGCTCGGCCTTGCCGTCGATCGAGTCGTCGATGTCGAACGTGTCGAAACCGATGCCGAGGTCGTTCGAGTAGGCGTAGCCGTTGTAGTAGTACGTCGACCAGGTGCCGCCGCTGCTGACGCCCTCGCCGCGGTCGAACCAGGCGAGCTCACGCGGACGCTCCGAGTTGGTGAAGTCGAACACCGACACACCACCCTGGTACCAGGACTGGACCATGATGTCCTTGCCCTTGACTGGGATCAGCGAGCCGTTGTGCGCCACGCAGTTCTCGTCGGCCGTGTTGATGCGCGGGATCTTGTAGTACGACTTGAGCTCGAGCTCCTTCTTGCCGTGGCGCCCGCGCTCGATGTCGTAGATGCCGTTGGCGCCCAGCTCCGGCGCGTACTCGCCGGTGCAGGTCGCGAGACCGCCGCCGCCGAGCTCGTCGGTGAAGACCACCTTGGTGGCGTCGTTGTTGAACGTGGCCGAGTGCCAGAACGCGAAGTTCTCCGTGTCCCGCACCTGGCTGATCACCTTCGGACGCTCACGGTCCTTGATGTCCATGAGGATGCCGTCACCCATGCACGCACCGGCGGCCAGGTCGTACTTGGCGTAGGTGGTGATGTCGTGGCAGCCGCTCGTGGTGGAGGCGCTGCGGCTCGGGTCGCCGGGGTAGCCACCGTCCGGGAAGAGGACCGGCGTGGCGACGACCTTGGCCGACGTCGGCTTCTTCACCGGGATCTTCACGATCGAGATGAAGTCGTGCGGCGGCTGGCAGTCCGGGAACGTCGCGTTGGGCGAGTAGGACGACACGTAGGCGTAGAGGTCCTTGCCGTTCTTGGACGGCGCCAGCGAGTGGGTGTGCGAGCCGCAGGAGGTCTCGACCGACTTGATGTACTTCGGGGACAGCGGGTTCGAGATGTCCCAGATCTTGATGCCCTCCCATGCCGCCTTCTCGGTGGCGGGCAGGGACGTCGAGGCACAGGAGTCGTCGCTGCGGGACGAGTCCGTGGACAGCACCAGGATGTCCTTGTAGACCGAGACGTCGTTCTGCGAGCCGGGGCAGTAGACCTGCACGACCTGCTCCGGGTTCTCCTTGTCGGAGAGGTCGTACACGGTGAAGCCGTCGTAGTTGCCGGCGAACGCGTACTTGCCCTGGAACGCGATGTCCGAGCCGGTGCCCTGGAGCGCGCCGTTCTTGGGCTGGTTGCTCAGGTGGGTCATGTTCTCGGACGCGGTCTCGCCCGGCGGGACGTCCGGAGCTGCGACGTCCGCGGCGACGGGCGCCGCGAAGGCCGTGGCCGCGATCATCGCGGCCAGGGCGGCGCCGGCGGCGCCCCGCACACGAGGTCGGGTAAAGGTTGGACGACGCACGGGCGTCACACCTCCTAGGTCGGTTGTGGGCAGTGTTGCTCACAGGGACCTCTCAGGACCAGGAGTTTCGGGATCTTTAACATGGTGGTGACAAAGCGCCACCTAGCGGCGCGGAAGCGACATCAGGCTTGGTGTCCGCATGTGATGACCTGTTGGTAGATTCCGGCGCCAACGTCCTCCGATGGTCTGCGGCCACCCAGCGCATGACCGAACGATGACGCGGACTTCAGCCCGTACGAGAGGATCCGCCCGTGAAGACGCTGACAGGTGCCGGACGACGATCGCGCGTCCGGACGGTCGCGATCGGCCTGGCCGTGCTGGCGCCGGCCCTTGTGCTGTCCGCCTGCGGGCCCGACGAGGAGCCCGAGGAGGTCTCGAAGCCGAGCTCCGTGGTGGTGCAGCCCGGCAAGCCGGGGGAGGCGGCCCAGACCATCGCGCCCGAGGACTACGAGGGGGCGCCCAACGCCGAGGCGCCGTTCTCGAAGGCGGACGCCGAGTTCCTCACCGACATGATCTGGCACCACGGGCAGGCCATCGACATGTCGGTGCTGGCGCCGGAGCGCGCGGAGTCCGAGCAGATCAAGACCTTCGCCACCCGCATCGACGTGGTGCAGGGCAGCGAGATCAAGCTGATGTCCGACTGGCTGGAGGAGAACGACTACCCCGTCCCGGTGACCGCCGAGAGCGGTGACGGCTCAGGTCCGCGAGCGCCGGAGCACGGGCACGACGCCGACATGCCCGGCATGCTGAGCGAGGCCGAGATGGCCGAGATGGAGGACGCGTCCGGGACCGAGTTCGACCGGCTGTACCTCGAGGGCATGATCAAGCACCACGAGGGTGCGCTGGCCATGTGCAAGGACGTCGCCGCGGCGGGCAGCGAGGAGCGGGTCCTGGAGCTGGCGAACAACATCGCCGCCGACCAGATGGCGGAGATCGACCGGCTGGACCAGATGCTCGACGCGCTGTGACGCGCTGACCCGGCTCGCCGGCCCGTGACACGACGACCTGGGACATGACGATCGCCGGGAACGGAGCAGGCGCTCCGTCTCCCGGCGATCAAGGGTGATCGGCGTCGGCCCCACCAGGCCGCCGCCGACCGGTCAGATGCGGCGCCGACCCAGCAGGATCAGGCCGGCGACGGCCAGGAGCACACCGAGTGCCGCCGCGATGATCACGCCGACACCGATCGCACCCGCCGGCGCACCGTCCACGCTGGTGCGGAGCACGCCGGTGCCGTCCGACAGCTGCGCCGTACCGGACGCGACGTCGGACGTGCCCGCGGCGAGCTTCACCGAACCGTCGGCGAGCTGCTGCGTGCCGTCGGCCAGTGTGACCGCGCCCGCGGCCAGGGTGTGCGTACCGTCGTCGAGGGCACCCGTGCCGTCGTTGAGGTCGCGTGCACCGTCGCGGGCGTCCTCCAGGCCGTCGCGCACCTTGACCGAGCCGTCGGCCAGCTTCTGCGACTTCTCGACCTTGGGGACGACGCGGTCGCGCACCTCGATGATGCCGTCGAGGAGCTGGCCGGAGCCGTTGTGGAGCCGGCCGACACCGGTGACGAGCGCCGGCGTCTGGCCCGCCAGCGTGGCGTTGCCGTCGGCGAGCCGGTTCGCGCCGGAGACGAGCTTGGGCACCCCACTCTTGAGCGCGTCAGCACCGGCAGCGAGCTCAGCGCTGCCAGCCGCCGCACGCTCAGCGCCTCCGACGAGCCGGGCGCTTCCCGCGTAGGCCGAACCGACGCCCGCCACATACTGCTGAATTCCGGGAACGAGCTTTCCGGTGCCAGCATGCAGATCTGCCGCACCACCCTTGAGCTGCTCCGAACCCGCTGCAACACGAGCCGCGCCCACGGCGAGCGGCTCGAGCCCATCCGACACCAGCTGAACACCGCCGGATACCTGCGCAGCGCCCGCGGCCACGGACTGAGCGCCGTTGGATACGCCCGTCGCCCCCGCAGACAGGGTGCCGAGAGACGCGGCGAGACCGCCCGCGCCGTCACGAGCCTGCGCCGCTCCGGCGCTCACCTGCCCTGCACCGTCAGCCAGGCTGTCCGACGACGCAGCGAGCGCCTCGAGCTGCGCCTTCAGGGTCGGGTCGTCAGTGGCGCCGGCAAGCTGCGTCAGCTTCTGCTGCAGAGCTCGGTTGCCACCCTGGACCTGGTCCGCCCCGGAGACGAGGCCACCGATCTTCGTCGAGAGAGTACCAGCACCGCCCTGCGCAGCAGCAACGCCTCCGGCTACCGCGGCCGCGCCGTCTGCCACGCTCTTTGCTCCTGCCGCCGTGTCGCCAGCGCCTTTGACGAGCGCGGGGGCGCCCGCCTTTAGCTGCTGAACGCCCGCGGCCACCTGGTCCGCTCCCTCGTCCAGAGCCACAGCACCCGTCGCGAGGGCACCTGCTCCTTCCTGGACCGAACTCGTCCCGCCAAGAATCGCCTTGTTGTTGGCGGCAAGCTGCGACAGCCCGGAGTTGAGCTCCTTGTTGCCGCCGTAGAGCTGGGCGTTCCCATCGGCGAGCCGGTTCGCCCCGTCGATCAGCTTGGGCGTCCTGCCGCTCAGCGTCATCAGGCCGGTCTGCAGCTCCGCGGACCCGTCCGCAAGCCGCTCCGCACCTTCAGCCAGCGCCGGCGCCTTGGTGTTGAGCTCGCCGAGCCCGTCGTTCAGCTTCGTCTGACCGGCAGTCAGCCGCAGCGACGCGTCCGCCAGGTCCGCGACATCCGACGCGGTCTCGGCCGTACCGTCCGCGATCTGCTTGGACCCGTCGTGCAGCTTGATCACGCCCGCGCGCAGCTTCGCGGAGCCCGCGTCGAGCTCCGCGGTTCCGGCGGCGAGCTTCTCCGCGCCCGGCACCACGTCGTTCTGCACACCGTTGTTGAGCTCGGTGGCACCGGCGCTCAGGTCGCCGACACCCGAGACCAGCTCGGCCTGGACGCCGTCGTTCAGCGTGCTCGCGCCGTCGTCGAGCCGGACCGCGCCGTCCGCGACGCTGCCCTGGAACAAGAGCATGAAGGCCGTTGCCACGATGGCACCGACCAGCAGCATGGCTACGCCTACCGCCGCGAGGATCGTCGGCCCGGGTCCTGATCGTGGTCTCGGTGATGCATGAAGCTGCGTCATCGGTTCGCCTCTCGTTCTGCGGGCTTCGTCGCCCCGCGGAAGTTGTCGGACCGGCGCCCCTGCCCGCCGGGCTCGCCGCCGTTGGCGAGCACGAAGCCCGTGGTGGTGGGCATCTGCGCAGAAGTTACCCGGGCGTTCAGTCCTGCGGAACGCTTTTACTGATCACAACTCAGTAAAGGAGAGAAGATCACCCGCTCGCCCGAAACGGTTCTACTGACCCGAAGTCAGCCGAGCCGGGCGTCGACCGCCTCGGCCGAGAACCGGTCGTCGACGGCGACCCGCGCCAGCCCGACGAGCACGGCGTCCGGCCCCAGCGCGGCGGCCCGGATCCGCAGCCGAGCGGTCGCCCGCGGCTGCGCGCCCGCGTACACACCGGCCCGGATGCCGGCGATCACCGCCGGCACGGCCAGCTCGCCGGCCACGACCAGGTCGGCCGGGTTGAGCACCCCGATAACCACGGCCAGCACGCGCCCGATCAGCCCGGCGGCCCGCTCGAGCTCGGCCGTCACGAGCGGGTCGCCGCGCTCGGCGAGCGCCCGCAGCCCGGCCAGCGAGCCGACGTCGGACCCTGCCTCCCCGAGCCGGCGCAGCAGCGCCGTGCCGCCCGCCTCCGCGGCGAGGCAGCCCCGGCGACCGCAGCGGCAGACGGCGTCGCCGCCGACGTCGACGTGACCGATGTCGCCCGCCCCGCCGTCGGTCCCGCGGTAGGTGCGGCCGTCGATGACGAGCCCTGCCCCGAGGAACCGCGACACCTTGACCAGCACGAACGGCTCCGGCTGGCCCTCCCGGCCGGAGCCGAGCTCGGTGAACTCGCCGTACGCCGTCGCGTCGGCGTCGTTCTCCAGGTGCACCGGCACGTCGAACCGGGCGCGCACGGCCTCGACCACGGGCCACGCACCCCAGCCGGGCATGACCGGCGGGTCGGACAACCGGTGGTCGTGCGGGTCCACGGGGCCGGGCACCGACAGCGCGACCCCGCCGACGGAGGCCGGCTTGATCCCGGCGTCGGCCAGCAGCGTGTCGAAGCCGTCCAGCAGCTCGGGCAGCACCGTCTCCGGCCCGGCGGCAAGGTCGACGGCCAGCGGCATCCGTGCCAGCAGCGTCCCGTGCGGGTCGACGACGGCGAGCTCCCCTCCTTCGAGCTCCAGCGCCGCCACGAGCACCAGCGAGTCTGTCGGGTCGAACACGAACCGCTCCGAGCGCCGTCCGCCGGTCGCGCCCGCGTCGCCCTGGGCGCGGACGATGCCCGCCGCCACCAGCGCGTCCATGCGCTGCGCCACGGTGACCCGCGACAGCCCCGTCGCCTCCAGCACCTGGATGCGCGTCGTCGCCCGTCCGCTCCGGATGAGCTGCAGGATCTCGCCCGCGCCTGCTGCCACGTTCTTCCTCAGTTCTTTCCCGGGCCGACCAGCCCTCGCTCTTCCCGGGCGGATCAGCCCTTGTCGGCCCCCGCGGTGAGTCCCTCGGTGAGGGCGCGCTCGGCCACTCCATACAAAATCACGATCGGCACGGTGAGGAGCACGCTGCCCGCCATGAGAACCGTCTTCGACACCTCCTGACCGTCCGCGAGGCGGGTGAGGCCGAGGGAGACCGTCCACAGATCCTGCTTGGCCGAGAGGAACAGCAGCGCGAAGAGGAACTCGTTCCAGGCGATCATGAACGAGTACAGCGCGGTCGACATGATGGTCGGCATCGCGAGCGGCACGGTGATGCGGGTCAGGATCTGGAAACGGGAGGCGCCGTCGATCACTGCCGCCTCGTCGATCGACTCGGGGATGCCCGCGAGGTAGTTGCGCAGCATGTGCACCGAGACGGGCACCGTCAGCGCGATGTACGCGATGACCAGCCCCACCAGCGACGACCCGAGGCCCAGCACCTGGAAGCCGACGAACACGGGCACCGCGATGATGATCGTCGGGAACAGGTACACGGCCAGGAACAGCCACGAGACCTGCGAGCGCCCGGCGAACCGCAGCCGGGTGAGCGCGTACGACGCCGGCACCACCAGCGCCACGGTCAGCGCCGACGCCGCCACGGCGACTATCGCGGAGTTCCGCATGAACCGGCCGAACCCGTACCCGCCGTCCTCCTCGGAGGCCAGGACCGCGCGGTAGGTCTCCGTGGTGATCCGGTCGAGCTGCGGCAGCACCCGCAGCGGGTCGCGCAGCAGATCGTCGATGCGCACGAAGCTGAGGCTCAGCATGTAGACGAACGGCAGCACGGTGGCCGCGACGAGGGCGACGATCACCACGACGCGCAGCACCCGCAGCACGCTGCTCTGCACGGACACCGCGCTCATCGGTTCTCCTCCCGCTGCCGGGCCGTCAGGCGCAGATAGATCGCCAGCGCGACCCCCAGGAACACGGCCATCACCGCGGCGGTCGCGCTGGCGCCGCCGATGTCGCTCGACCCGGTGAGCTGCTCGAACACCCGCACCGAGGCCACCTGCGTGCCCGCGGCGCCGCCGGTGAGCAGGTAGACGTCGTCGAACTCGTTGAAGGCCATGACCATGCGGAACAGCACCAGCAGGGCGATCGTGGGCAGCAGCTGGGGCAGCACCACGAACCAGAACTTCTGCAGCGGTGTGGCGCCGTCGACCACGGCAGCCTCCTCGATCTCCTTGCTGAGGCCCGTCAGCGCCGCCCCGAGGAAGAGGAACGCGAACGGGAAGTACCGCCAGATGTCGTAGACGATCACGGTGCCGAGCGCCGTGGGCGCGGCCGAGAGGAAGTTGACCGGGTGCTCCCAGCCGAGCACCTGCGTGCCGAACGCGTTGACCACGCCGTACTGCGGGTTCAGCGCGACCTGCCACACGAACGTGGTGGCCACGACCGGCGCCACGTACGGCAGGAGCATGACGGCGCGCAAGGGCGCGCGGAACCGGAACCGGTCCCGGAACGCGAGCGCCGCCACGAGGCCCACGGTGATCGACCCAACGGTGGTCGCCACCGAGTACTGGACCGTGGTGACCAGCGCCTGCCAGAACGCGGGCGACGTGAGCACGTCGGCGTAGTTGTCGAGCGTGAGCTCGTTGAACAGGCCGTTGCGCGCCACGTCCACGTAGCGCGCGTCCTGGAACGACAGCACCACGGTCCAGACGATCGGCACCACGATGATCGCGGCCACGACCAGCACCACCGGCGCGACGAGGGTGATCCCGTCGCGGTTCTCCCGCCCGCGCAGCTTCGAGGTCGGCACACCCGGCACCGGGCGGAGCCGGCCCTCTCTGACCCGCGCCACGGGTCAGTCCCGGCCGGCGATCTCGGCCACCGCTTCCTGCATGGCCGCCTGCGCCTGCGCGGCGTCGACGCTGCCCGAACCGAGGTCGGCCGCGGCCTTGGCGAGCGGCAGCTCGCTCGTGATGGGGCCCAGGATGGCGCCCTGCCCCTGCGGCAGCGCCCAGCGGTCGGCGGACGCCGGGGCGGCGGCGAGGGTGTCGGTCACCTCGGCGGGCCAGACGTCGGAGAACGTCTGCCGGGAGTCGATGCCGATCTCCAGCCCGGACCACGCGTCCGTGTACTCGGTGGGGCTCTCCGCCGTGCCGGTGCGCACCGGCACCTTGCCCTCGGGCGCCATGGCCAGCCAGTCCACGTAGGCGTCGGACATCATGTACTCGACGAAGTCCGCGGTCTCGGGGTCCGCCCCGTCGGTGATGCCCCAGGACACGAACTCGACGTAGCCGGCGGCGTTCCCGCCGTCGCCGCCCGCCGACGGCCCCTCCACCACGGGGACCACGCCGGTGTTCTCGGCGAGCCAGCCCGGGTCGTCCGCGCACTCGTCGCACGACGGCGTGAACTCCTCCCGCAGGCCGGCCATCTCGTCCAGCAGGAACGACGACCACACGGTCATGGCCGCCTGCCCGGCGAAGTACGACGCGCGGGTGGACTCGACGCCCTGCGAGCCCTCCGGCGAGAAGTCGGCGGCCAGGGCCCCGTACAGGTCGATCGTCTCGGTGCACGCGGGGCTGTCGAGGGTGGCCTCCCCGGCGTCGTCCACGAGCTCGCAGCCGTTGCCCTGCGCCAGGAACTCCAGCGTCTGCTGCGTGAACGGGTCGGCCGCGTCCGTGGACAGCGTGATCCCGTACCGGCCGTCGGCCGACAGCTCCTCGGCCGCCGCGCGCAGGTCGTCGTACGTGGCGGGCGGCTCCAGGCCCGCCTCCTCGAACAGGTCGGTGCGGTAGTAGACCATCATCGGCCAGGCGTCGGACGGGACGGCGAGCAGCTCGTCGCCGTCGCTGGTCAGCTCCAGGGCCTCGGGCGTGAAGGTGTCGGCACCCAGCGCGTCGACCACCTCGGCGGCCGCGTCCCGGTCGAGGTAGCCGTCCCGGTCGAAGGACCGGACCAGCCCCGGGCTGATCGCGTTGACGACGTCGGGCATGTCCTCGCCGGAGAGTGCCGCGGCGGACAGGAGCTGGGAGACCTGGTCCTCCTCGACCGGCACCAGCTCGGTCTCCAGGCCGGAGTCCTCGGCCCAGGCGTCCATCGCGGCCTGCTGGATCGCGAGGCGCTCGGGCTGGGTCTCGACCGTCCAGACGGTGACCGTCCCGTCCGACTCGGGACCGCCGCTGCCGCAGGCGGTGAGCGTGAGGAACGCTGCCACGGCGGTGCCCGCCGCGATCGTGAGGCGGGCCGTGGCCGCGCGGTGGTGCCGGAGCATGACTTCTCCTCGTCATCGAGTGAGTAGATCTGGCACTTATGTCTAACCTACTGTCGAAAGATGCACAAGGACTTTGAGGAAGATGCGGTCGACGCCGCCGCCCGCGTCCTGGACAGGAACTGGACCGGCCGGCACACCGTCCCGGCGACCGGGCTGTACCCCCACCAGTGGAGCTGGGACTCGGCGTTCGTCGCGATCGGGACGCGGCACCAGGAGCCGGTACGCGCCCGGGCCGAGCTGCTCGCCCTGCTCGACGCCCAGTGGGCCGACGGGCGGGTGCCGCAGATCGTCTACGACGTGAGCCGCGACGACGACTACGCGCCCGGGGCAGCCTTCTGGGGTGCGGCGACCTCCGGGCTGGTGCAGCCGCCCGTGCACGCCTGGGCCGCGTGGCTGGTGCACTGCGCGGACCCGGCCGGCTCCGCGCGGGAGGGATTCCTCGCGCGGGTGTACCCCCGGCTCGCGCGCTGGCACGGGTACCTGCACGGTCCCCGCGCGGGCGGCGTCGGGCTGCCGGTGGCCAAGCACCCGTGGGAGACCGGGACCGACAACTCGCCCCTGTGGGATACCGCGCTCGAACGGGTGCCGCCGCAGGCGCGCACGCCCGTGCGGAGGCCCGACCTGCGGCACGCCGGGTCCGGCGAGCGCCCCGGAAGCCGGGACTACCGCCGCTACTACCGGCTCGCCGAGACTTACCACGACGCAGGCTGCGCTGATGACGTGCCGGTCGGGTTCGCCATGGTCTGCCCGCTGTTCAGCACGCTGCTGGCGGTCTCGGAGATTGCCCTGGCAAGGATGGCGGAGGCGCTGCCCGACGGCGGCGGCGACGCGCGAGCCGGCGCGCACGAGGCAGCCGCGGCCCGTGTGATCGCCGCGATGGACGAGCATCTCTGGGACGACGACCTGGGCCTGTACGTCGCGCTGGACGACACGACGGGGCAAACGGTCCCGCGGGCGACCGTCAACGGTCTGGTCCCGCTGCTGCTCGCCGGCGTTTCGACGCGCACCGGTGCCAGCACGACGACAGGTGCAACTGCGGACAGGAGGGCGGGCACCGCCGCGGGCGGACGGGCGGGCCTGGCGCCGGGCCGCAGCGAACGGCTGCTCGCGACGCTCGCCGCACCGGGGTTCCTCGGCGGGGGACCGTACCTGCCGAGCACCTCGCGCGACGACCCCGCGTTCGACCCAGCCCTGTACTGGCGGGGGCCAGCGTGGTTCAACACGTCGTGGGTGCTCCTGCGCGCCGTGCAGGCTCTGGGCCAGGACGAGCCAACAGCCCGCCTGCGCGAGCACTTCGCTGTGGCCGCGCCCGGGAAGTTTCCCGAGTACGTGGACCCCGACACAGGGGCCGGCCGCGGGACGCGCCAGTTCTCCTGGACCGCGGCGCTGACCCTGGACGTGCTGCTCTCGGACGAGTCGACCGTGCTCCCGGGGCCGGGATGCTGATTCGTCGCAGGGGCACGACGTAGCCGGACCGCTACCTCACTGGTCGCGGCATTCCTCGGGAATCTTCAGCGAGTCCGGCGAGGCACCTCCGAACGGAGACAGCTCGTAGGTGTGGCACGGGTCGTAACCGTCGGGGGCTTCGAGATGGACGACTATCCGGTACCCCTCGCCGAACTCCCCTCCCCACTCGACCGACAACGTATCGCCGAATATCGCGTCTATCTCCGACCGGTCCAGACGGCCCTGTCCCGCGCGTTCCTCCAGCTCGTACTCGAACGCGTCGACCTGGTGCTCGTAGTACTGCACGTTGACCCCGCCGCTGGGGTCCATGAGCCCTGAACCTGGCATGAGCCGTAAGAAGAGCGCCACCCCCAGAGCAACCAGCAGGGCGAGCGAAAGGAGCACCACGATCGCCCATACCGGCCAGCCAAGCCTCATCGCACGACGACGGGTCACGGCACCACACTCTCCAGGGATTCGATCGAAGACGCCGGTCCAGAGCGCGATGCTCCGCTCACGTTCGGAGACCGGGCTCGATCGCACACGCTATACCTGGCCGCCGGTGGGACATCTACCCAGCGATTGCGCCCGAAAACAGCCGTGTTTCGGGCCTAATCGCTGGGTAGAAGCGCACCTTCGTGCGACGGAGCCGAGCCGCCCCGGCACAGCAGAAAGCCCCGGCTCCCACAGGGGAACCGGGGCCTTCTCGCGATCAGGCGATCAGCCGAGCCGAAGCTCAGCCGGCGACGACCTGGACGCCGATCTTGGCCGACACCTCGGGGTGCAGGCGGATCGACACCGTGTAGTCACCGGTCGTCTTGATGGACTGACCGATCTCGATCTTGCGCTTGTCGACCGACGGGCCACCGGCAGCGGCAACCGCACCGGCGATGTCCGCCGTGGTCACCGCGCCGAACAGACGGCCACCGGGGCCGGCGTTCGCCGTGACGACGACCGGCTTCGCGGACAGCGAGGAGGCCAGGGCCTTCGCGTCGTCCAGCGAGGCGATCTCGCGGGTCTTGCGAGCCTTGCGGATCGCGTTGATGTCGGACTCGGCGCCCTTGGTCCAAGGGGTCGCCAGCGAACGCGGGATGAGGAAGTTACGGGCGTACCCGTCCTTCACCTCAACAACGTCGCCGGGCTCGCCCAGGCCGGTCACCTCGTGGGTCAGGATCAGCTTTGCCATTGTTCTCGATCCCTTCCTCAGCGAGCCGTCGACGTGTACGGCAGCAGGGCCATCTCGCGGGCGTTCTTCACGGCCTTCGCGATCTGGCGCTGCTCCTGGACGGAGACGCCGGTGACGCGACGGGCACGGATCTTTCCGCGGTCGGAGATGAACTTGCGCAGCAGCGCCGTGTCCTTGTAGTCGATGTTGGCGATCTTCGCGGACTTCAGCGGGTTGATCTTCTTCTTGGGCTTGCGCACCACAGGCTTCGCCATGGTGTTGCTCCTTCGTCAGGTGCTGCTCACTTCGCCTGGCGGGCTGCATGAGCACAAAAGGTGAACTGGGGGGTGCCGATCAGAACGGCGGGTCGTCCGAGAACGAGCCGCCCGACGACGCCGGGCCTGCCGTGGCCCACGGGTCGTCATTGCTCTGACCGCCACCGGAAGAGCTGAATCCTCCGCCGGAGCCGCCGCCCTGCTGGCCGCCGCCTCCGTTGTAGCCACCACCGCCGCCGCCACCGAAGCCGCCGCCACCGGACCGCTGGGCCCGGGTGACCTTGGCCGTGGCGTAGCGCAGGGACGGACCGATCTCGTCCACCTGCAGCTCCACGACGGTGCGCTTCTCGCCCTCACGGGTCTCGTACGAGCGCTGGACCAGGCGACCCTGCGCGATGACGCGCGTGCCCTTGGTCAGCGACTCCGCGACACTCTCCGCGGCCTCGCGCCAGATCGAGCAGCGCATGAACAGGGTCTCCCCGTCCTTCCACTCGTTGCTCTGGCGGTCGAAGGTCCGCGGGGTCGACGCCACCGTGAAGTTGGCGACCGCCGCACCGGAAGGGGTGAAGCGCAGCTCCGGGTCCCCGGTGAGGTTCCCGATCACTGTGATGACAGTTTCACCAGCCATGCCAATTCCTCGATTCAGTCGACGTTCCGTACGCGTTGTCCGGGCTCGCGGTGAATGCAACCACGAACCACTGACACTCGCGCGGGCGTTGGAGGTTCAGATCCGACGACTTACTTGTCGCCGGTGCGCAGGATCTTGGTACGGAGGACGACCTCGTTGAGGCCGAGCTGCCGGTCCAGCTCCTTGGCGGTGTCCGACGTCGAGGTGAAGTCGACGACGGCGTAGATGCCCTCGGACTTCTTCGCGATGTCGAACGCGAGGCGGCGACGGCCCCAGATGTCCACCTTGTCGACGGAGCCACCCTCGGTCGAGATGACCGACAGGTACTTGTCGAGCGACGGGGCAACGGTGCGCTCCTCGACCTCCGGGTCCAGGATCACCATCAGTTCGTACTGACGCATGTGTATACCCACCTCCTCTGGTCTCAGCGGTCACGGTCGTTCCGTGACAGGAGGGTTCACAGCAAGGGTCAAGCCTACCTGGCATGTGCGCGACGACGGAAACGAGCGCGGGAGACCCCTCTCACACCTCCGCGGGGCCGGTGCCGGGCCCCGGGAACGCCCGAGGGGCCGCCTCCCGCAGGAGACGACCCCTCGACCATCGGCAGCCGGACGGCTACGGGCTGCTGTTCCCGTTGCCGCCACCGCCGCCACCACCGCCGCCGCCTCCGCCACCGCCGGTCGGCTCGCCGGTCGGGAGACCGACGTCCGGACCCGACGAGACGATCAGCTGCACCGGGCTGCCCGACTCCACCTGCGTGCCCTCGCCGGGGCTGACGTCGATGACGGTGCCCTGCCGGACGTCGTCGGACGGCTGGTACTGGACGACCGGTTCGAGGCCGGCGCCCTGGAGCTTGCCGCGGGCGCTGCCCTCGCTGCTGCCGATCAGGCCGCCCGGCACATTGGTGGCCTCGGGCTGCTCAGGTCCGGTCGAGACCTCGACCCGGATGCCCGAGCCGCGCGGCACCTCCTGCCCCTCCTTCTCCACGGAGAGCACGGTGCTCGGCGGCTGGTCGCTCGGGACCTCCACGAGCTGCGGGTTCAGCCCGGCGCCGGAGATTGCGGCCGCGGCGGCCGCGAACTGCTGGCCCACGAGCCCGGTCGGGACCATCACCATCTGGTCCTCCGAAGGCGTCGGCGACGGGGTCGGCGTGGGCGACGGCTTGGGGGCCGGCGGCACGTAGGGCGGGAACTCCTCGACCTCCATGCCCTTCGTGATCTCCTGCATGTACTGCGTCCAGGCTGTGACCGGCCAGGTACCACCGGTCAGGCTGCCGCCGGCCCACTGGCCGAACGGCGTGATGGTCTCCTCGCCGCCCTTCTCGCTGGTCTGGTAGAGACCCACCACCGTCGCGAGCTGCGGGATGTAGCCCGCGAACCAGGCCGACCTGTTGTTGTTCGTGGAGCCGGTCTTGCCGGCGACGGGGCGCTGCTTCCCGTCCGGGCCGAGCAGCTCCTTCGCGGGGACTCCGGAGCCCTCGTTGACGACCTGCTCCATCGCATAGGTGGCCTTGGCCATCACGACGGGGTCGATGATGTCCTTCTTGGTGTTCTCGCCGCTGAACTGCCAGACGTCCTCCTCGCCCCGCTTCACCGACGTCAGGATGTGCGTCTCGTGCCGTGTGCCCTGCGCCGCGAACGTGGCGTAGGCGCCCGCCAGATCCACCGGGCGCACGTTGGACGTACCGAGCACGTTGGACAGCTCGTCGTTGGTCGCTTCCTTGGGGATGCCCGCCCGGATCGCGACGTCCTGCGACTTCTTCGCCCCGATCTCGACGTTGAGCTGCGCGTAGACGGTGTTCACGGAGTTCGCCGTGGCGTCGACCAGGTCGATGTCGCCGTACGACTCACCGCCTGATCCGGCGGGACCAAAGTTGGTGAGCTCCTTCTCCGTCTCGACCCCGTCCACCTGCTCGGTCCAGCCCGGGATCTGCATCGGGCTGTTGCCGTTGTAGTACTCGTTGAGCTCGTGATCCTCCTCGAGCGCGCCGATGAGGGTGAACGGCTTGAACGTCGAGCCACCCTGCGCCTTGCCGTCCGTGGCGGAGTTGAACTGGACCTCCTCGTAGTTCTTGCCGCCGTACAGGGCGCGGATCGCGCCGTCCTTCGGGTCGATCGACACGATCGAGACGCCCAGCCGCTTGGAGGCGGCACCCTCGCCCTTGTACGGGATGGTGTTCGCGGCCTTGACCGCGGCCTTCTGGAACTTCGAGTTGATCGTCGTGTGGATCTCATAACCGTTGGTCATGAGCTCCTCCTCGCTGATGTTCGCCCCGTCGGGGTCGGCGAGCTCCTTGCGGACCTCCTCGAGCAGGTAGCCCACCTGGCCGGCGCGCGAGGCCGGCTTGTACTCGATGGGCTCGGGGAAGGTGGCGGACTTGCGCTCCTCCTGCGTGATGTAGCCCATGTCGGCCATGTTCCGCAGCACACGGGCCCACTTCTGCTCCGCGACGGCCTTCGACTCCTCGCCGAAGCGCGGGTCCCAGTACGACGGCGACGGGATGATGCCCACCAGCATCGCGGTCTCCGAGACGGTGAGCTCGGCCGCCGGCTTGTTGAAGTACGCCTTCGCCGCGGCCTCGAACCCGTAGGCGCCGCGGCCCAGGTAGATGCTGTTGACGTAGCCCTCGAGGATCTCGTCCTTCGTCTTCTCCTGGTCCACCTTCAGGGCCAGGATGATCTCGCGGAACTTGTCCGCGTAGGAGGACTGGCCCGGCTCGTAGTACGTGTTCTCCACGTACTGCTGCGTCAGCGTCGACGCGCCCTGGCGGCCGCCGCCGGTCACGTTGCTGATGGCCGCGCGGACGATACCCAGCGGGTCGACGCCCATGTGGTCCTCGAAGCCCTGGTCCTCGGACGCGATGACGGCCTGGCCGACGTACGGGGGCAGCTCGTCGAGCTTGCGGATCGTGCGGTCGACCGCCGCGAACTTCCCCATCACCTTGTTGTCGGCGTAGTAGACCGTGGTGGTCTGCGAGCCGATCGACGCGCGCGCGTCGGGCACCGGCCAGCCGATCCAGCCGGCGGTGAACACACCGACCCCGAGCGACAGCAGGGTCAGCCCGGTGCCGACGACCACGCGCCACGACGGGATCCACGCGCGCAGGCCCGTGCGATGCGGCCGCGGGTAGTTCCAGATGCCACGCCGGCGTCGGGGCGTCTGCGGCCAGATCGGAATCGGAGAGGGACTCCTGTTCGCCACGTCTTCCTCGTTCCTCGAATCAGTTCAGTGGGCGCACTGAACCGTCGAAACGATAGAGGATCGATGTTCGTAGCAAGTAGCACAAACGCGGTTTCTCTGTGTACGGCCCGTGTCCGCGACACGGGTCACAAAGGCTGCTGCCGGCGCCGATCGGGCCTTTTCACCCGGTATTTCACCCGACGCCGGCGGCGCCCCCGGAGACCGCTATCCGAAGATCCCGCCGCCGTCCTCAGACGGGTCGTCGGTCGGGTCTTCGCCGGGTCCCGTGGACACCACGAGGGTCACGTCACTGCCCTTCGGCACCTCCGTACCCTCGCCCGGGTCCACCGAGATCACCGAGCCCTCCGGCACGGTGTCCGACGGCGCCTCCTGCACGACCGGGTTGAGCCCGGCGTCCTGGAGCGCCTGCTCGGCGTCGCCCTGATCCTGGTTGGTCAGGCCCCACGGCACCGACGTGGTCTCCTCCTCCGCGCCGGAGCCGTTCGAGACCTGGACCTGGATGCTGGTGTTCCGCTCGACCTCCTCGCCGGCGCGGTCGACGGCGAGGACCGTGCCCGGGGGCTCGGGGCTGTCCACGTCGACCTGCACCGCGACGAGCTGGAGGTTCGCGAGCGTGGCGGAGGCATCCGTGAACTGCTGGCCCACCAGGTTGTCGGGCACCACGACCATCTCCTCGGCCTCCTCGGAGGGGCTCTCGGACGGCGTCGGCGAGATGGAAGGCTCGGGGACCGGCATCTCGTAGGGCGGGAACTCGACGACGTCCATGCCCTCGGTGGCCTTGGCCATGTACTCGGCCCAGGCCGTCACGGGCCAGGTACCGCCGGTCAGCCCGGTGAGGCCCATCTCCTTCCACTCCCCGAAGGGCGTGATCTGCTGGTACTCACCCTTGCCGTCGCGGGCCTCGCGGTCGTACTGGTACAGGCCGACGACGGTGGCGAGCTGCGGCACGTAGCCCGCGAACCAGGCCGACCTGTTGCTGTTCGACGTGCCGGTCTTGCCCGCGACCGGGCGGGGCGTGACGCCGTCGGGGCCCACGAGGTGCGAGGCCGGCTCGCCGGAGCCCTCCTGGACCACCTGGGTCAGGGCGTAGGTGGTGGCCGCCATCACCTCGGGCTCGAACTCCGTCTCGGAGGGGCCGCTCCACTGGTGAAGCGTCATGTCGCCGTCCTTGACCTCGGCCACAAGGTGGGGGGTCGTCCGGGTGCCCTGCGACGCGAAGGTCGAGTAGGCGCGGGCGATGTCGATGTTGTGCACGCTCGCGGTGCCGAGCACGTTGGCGAGGTTGGGGGCGACGATCTCGTTGCCCGCGGCGTCCGTCTCGGGGATGCCCGCGCGGGTGGCGACGTCCTTCGTCTTCGCCGGGCCCACCTCGACGTTGAGATGCACGTAGGCCGTGTTGACCGAGTTCGCCGTGGCGTCGAGCAGGGACACGTTCGGGTAGCTCTCGCCGTAGGGCGGCTGGCCGAAGTTGGTGAGGACCGCCTGCTCCTCCTCACCGGTCTCGGCATTCCGGTTGTTGTAGCCCTCGATCTCCTGCGGGGACGTGCCGTCGTAGGTCTTGGTCAGCGGGATGCCCTGCTCGAGGGCCGCGACCAGGGTGAAGGGTTTGAACGTAGAACCCGCCTGGGCGATGTCCTGCGTCGCCGAGTTCGTGGGGTAGGTGCCGTAGTCCGGGCCGCCGTAGAGCGCCCTGATCGCGCCCGAGGACGGGTCGATCGAGGTGAGCGACGCGCGCGTGTTCTCGTCGGCGTCCTTGGGCAGCGCCATCGTCTCGGCCGCGGCCGCCTGCATCTTGCGGTCGATCGTGGTCTTGATGGAGAACCCGCCGGTGGTGAGCTGGGCCTCCTGGATGTTCGCCCCGTCCGGATCCGCGAGCTCCTTGGCGACCGCTTCCAGCAGGTACGCGGTCTGCGGGTTGCCCGAGCCCTGCGTGTACTCCTTGAGCTTCGGGAACTCCGCCGCGGCGCGGTCGTCCTTCGTGATCACGCCGGACTCGAGCATGAAGTCGAGGGTGCGGCCCCACCGCGCCTTGGCCTGGGCCTGGGCGTCCTCGCCCTGCCGCGGGTCCCAGTAGGTGGGGTTCGGGATGATGCCCGCCAGGAACGCCGACTCGGAGATGGTCATCTTCTTGGCCGAGTGCCCGAAGTACGCCTGGGAGGCGGCCTCGATGCCGTAGGCGCCGCGTCCCAGGTAGATGGTGTTCATGTACCCCTCGAGCACCTCGTCCTTGGACTGCTCCTGGGTCACCTTGAGCGCGAGGATCGCCTCGCGGAACTTGTCCGCGTAGGTGGCCTCGCCCACGCCGATGTAGTAGTTCTCCACGTACTGCTGCGTGAGGGTCGACGCGCCCTGCTGGGCGCCGCCGGTCACGTTGTTGAGCGCAGCGCGGGCGATGCCCAGCGGGTTGATGCCCATGTGGGTACGGAAGCTCTGGTCCTCCGACGAGATCACGGCCTCGGCGACGTACGGTGGCAGGTCCGCGAGCGCCACGATGGTGCGGTTCTCGGCCGCGAACTTCCCCAGCGGCTTGCCGTCGGAGTAGTAGACCGTCGTGGTCTCGGAGCGCACGGTGTTCAGCTCGCCGGGGACGGTGATGTCCACCCAGGCGGACAGGACGACTCCCGCGGCGAGGGACGTACCGGCCAGCAGGGTTCCCACGACGAACCGCCACGACGGGACCCACGCGCGGATCCCGGTGCGGTACGGCCGGGGATAGTTCCAGATTCCCTGCCGGCGCCGGGGCGTCTGCGGCCAGATCGGAGAGGGACTCCAGTGCGACACGACAGCCTCTTCCTCGTTCGGACTCGGGGCCCGTCGGTGTGCGATGCGCACGTGCCGGTCGGACCACCCGAAACCATAGGGGATTCACCCTCTAGCGCAGTAGCCACATCCGCCGCACCGACGCAACCGGAAGATTTCAGCGCATGGTCAACGCAGTCCGTCTGCCCTCACTTCACATTTCTTCCACTTCTTCGATGGAACCCCTTGCCGGGCGCAGCGGATTGCGCCCCGCCGGGACCGTGCTTATCCTCCGATGTATCGACTCGATACATCGTGCCGAAGTATTTAACCCGGCCTGCCGGGTCATCCAGGAGGGAGGTCGCCGTGCGTAGTCGGTCCGACGTGCTGGAGACCGCCGTCCTCGGCCTGCTCAACGAGTCCCCGTTGCACGGCTACGAGCTGCGCAAGCGGCTCAACCTCGTGCTCGGCTCGTTCCGCGCCTTCTCGTACGGCACGCTCTACCCGGCCCTCAAGGGCCTGGTCACCCGGGGTCTGATCGCGACCACCGAGAGCGACCCGACGCCGCCGTCGCCCCGCAAGGTGAAGGCCGGGATTCCCGGCCGGACCGCCAAGCCCATGCCCCTCGGCCGCCGTCGTGTGGTCTACGAGCTGACCGCCGAGGGCAAGGAACACCTCCAGTCCGTGCTGGCCACCGCCGGCCCCGCGGCCTGGGAGGACGACAACTTCGACGTCCGGTTCGCCCTCTTCGGGCAGACCGACGCCGATACCCGCCTCCGCGTGCTGGAAGGCCGGCGCACCCGGCTGACCGAGCGCCTGGAGGCCTTCCGGGAGTCGACGACGCATCCGCGGTCGAGGCTCGACGAATATGCGCTGGAGCTGCGGCGCTTCGGGCTCGAGAAGGTCGAGCGCGAGGTGCACTGGCTCGACGGCCTCATCTCCACCGAGCGGGGACGCGCCGCGGCGCAGAGCCGCTCACCACAGCAGGAACAAACGAAGAAGGAGCGAGGATGACCTCCATCCGCGTGGGCATCGTCGGCGTAGGCAACTGCGCCTCGTCCCTGGTCCAGGGCGTGCACTACTACCGTGACGCCGACCCGGCGAGCACCGTCCCGGGCCTTATGCACGTGCAGTTCGGCGACTACCACGTGTCGGACCTCGAGTTCGTCGCGGCGTTCGACGTGGACGCGAAGAAGGTCGGGTTCGATCTGGCCGAGGCCATCAACGCGTCCGAGAACAACACCATCAAGATCGCGGACGTGCCGCCGACCGGCGTGACGGTCCAGCGTGGCCCGACCCTCGATGGTCTGGGCGACTACTACCGCGCCACGATCGACGAGTCCACGAAGGAGGCCGTCGACGTCGTCGCAGCGCTGCGCGCCGCCGAGGTCGACGTGCTGGTCTGCTACCTGCCGGTGGGCTCCGAGGAGGCCGCCAAGTTCTACGCGCAGTGCGCCATCGAGGCGGGTGTCGCGTTCGTCAACGCCCTGCCCGTGTTCATCGCGTCCGACCCGGAGTGGGCCGCGAAGTTCGAGGAGGCCGGCGTGCCGATCGTCGGCGACGACATCAAGTCGCAGGTCGGGGCCACCATCACGCACCGCGTGCTGGCCAAGCTGTTCGAGGAGCGCGGCGTCGTCCTGGACCGCACCTACCAGCTCAACGTGGGCGGCAACATGGACTTCAAGAACATGCTGCAGCGCGACCGCCTCGAGTCGAAGAAGCTCTCCAAGACGCAGGCCGTGACGTCCAACCTGACCGGCCCGCTGGCCGGCAAGAAGGAGGACCGCAACGTCCACATCGGCCCGTCCGACTACGTGGCCTGGCTGGACGACCGCAAGTGGGCGTACGTGCGGCTCGAGGGCCGCGCGTTCGGCGAGGTGCCGCTCAACCTGGAGTACAAGCTCGAGGTGTGGGACTCCCCCAACTCCGCGGGCATCATCATCGACGCGGTGCGGGCCGCCAAGATCGCGAAGGACCGCGGCGTCGGCGGCCCGATCCTGTCGGCGGCGACGTACTTCATGAAGTCGCCGCCCGTGCAGATGGAGGACACCGCGGGCCGGGCCCAGCTGGAGGCCTTCATCCGCGGCGACATCGAGCGCTGACCCGGCGCAGCTGACGCGCCAGGCGCCCGCCCGGACGTCCGTCCTGTCGAGACCCAGACCTCGACAGGACGGACGCCGGACGGGCGCCCCGTTTCGCGGGACCGCCTGCTACAGCGCGGTCAGCCCGAAGTTGTAGACCGTCGTCTGGCCCGCGACGATCTGGGCCTTCTTGGTCGCCGGGACGAACCCGTCGGCCGAGACGGTCACCTGCAGCGGGGCGTTGGACTTCTGCATCCAGTACGAGTACGTACCTTCGGCATCCGTCCGCAGCACCACGTCGTACGAGACACCGTCGAGGGCCACGACCGCGTCCTCGATCGGCGCACCGCCGCCGCTCACCGTGCCCGTGATCTTGCCCCAGCCCGCGGGCGCCTTCACCGACATGGTCGCCGTCACCGGGGTGACGTCGTACGGCGTGTCGTTCCCGATGTTGATCGACGCCGTGTAGGTGCCCGGCTGGTCGACGGCGGCCGTGATGGTCGCCACCGCGGTCACGCTCTTGCCCGGAGCCAGGGTGAACGACGGCGGCTGGACGTCCAGCCACTCGACGCCACCACCGCTGCCGGCCACCTCACCGGTCACGTCGATGACCAGGTTGGAGTCCGGGAAGCCCAGGCTGTCCGCCGTCGTCGGCTCCGGGGTGCCGCAGCCGTCCGAGGCGAGGTAGGTCGGGCTCGTCTCCGCGGCGGGGTTGCCACCCACGTAGATGGCCGTACCCGCGACCTCGACCACCAGGATGTCGTCCGGCGCGATGGTCGCCGAGGCGTCGATCGGCACCGTGTACCAGGAGCCGAAGTCGTCGGTCACGGTGACCTGGCCCGACCCGATCGGGGTCAGGTTGGCGTACGTGAACGCGCCCGAGAGCGTGTAGAGGGTGACGGTCGCCGTGGTCGACGGCGTGGCCACCTCCTGGATACCGAACGTGACACTGGTCGGCTGGAAGCCGGCCGTGATGCCGAAGTCGCCCGGGGTGTAGGTGCGCAGCAGCTTGGTGACGCCCGACGGGCAGGCCACCGAGCTCGCCGCGACGATCTCGTGCGAGGTCGAGTGCGACAGGACCACCTCGTCGGCGGCCACGTCCGGGTAGGCCGCCGCGGCGACCTCACCGGTCGCAGCACCTGCGGAGGCGCTGCTGCGCAGGCCGTCGGCCTTGGTGCCACCGGACGAGAACGGCAGCTTGGCAGCCGTCGCCTTGCCCTGGACACCCTTCACGACGCCGCTCGTGGAGGCGGTGTCGCCACCGAGGACGACGTACTCGCCGCCGCGCGCGGCCAGGTCCACCTCGGCCGGCGCGGAGCCGGTGTTGGTGATCTTGATGTTGCGCGACGCGGAGCCGCCGATCGCCAGGCTGGCATCGATGGCGGTCTTCGACACCGTCAGCTTGCCGGCCTTGAGCTGAGCGCTCACGGTGACGTCGGAGCCCTCGTCGGTGACGGTCGCGCTCTTGGTGGCCGACTGGTAGTCGTCCGCCGCGATCTCGACCGTGTAGTCACCGAGGCTCACGAGGGTGGAGTAGGTACCGTCCGCCGCGGTGGTCGCGGTGACCTCCGCGCCGTCCGCCGAGGTCAGGGTGACGTCGGCGCCCTCGATCGGCTCCTGGGTGTTGTAGTCCTCGACCACGCCCGCCACCGAGGCGACAGGCGGGGCGTCGAACGCGATCGACAGGCCCTCGGACAGCACCGCGGAGTTGTACGAGAACTGCGTGGCGACGGTTCCGCTCGCGTTCTCCACACCGATCGTGGCCGAGTTGCCCTTCGCGCCGGCGGAGTCGGCCACGGCGCCGTACCCGAAGGTCACGTCACCGTTGGCCAGCATCGTCACCGAGAAGTTCAGCCGGTCGGACTCGGCGTCGTACTTCCGGATGTTGCGCCACTCCAGCACGTAGGCGTCCACGCCGTCGACCGTGGTCGTCGCCGAGTACAGGCCGGCGGCCGAGTCGAGGTTGAGGTCGTCCCAGTAGGGGTAGAGCGCCGCGTTGGGGACGGCCGCCGACGGGATCGTCGTGTTGGCGTACGAGGTGGTGGCGGCCAGGAAGTTGATGTGGCCGTTGGTCGTCACGAACGCCCGCGAGTACTCCTCGCCGTAGAACGGGAAGGAGAACGGCAGGTTCACGGACGTCGACGCGTCGTCGCCCGACAGGGTGACGCGGGTGTCGCCCTGGCGGTAGTCGGCGGTCGTGACCGAGCACGAGTAGCCGCCGGCGTCGACGTTCGGGACGATCGCGATGTCCACGTCCTCCGCGCCGTCGACCACGAGCTCTCCGTCGTACGGAGCGGCGCAACCGCCCAGCTGGACGGACAGCGAGTAGGTGCCCTCGGGCACGTCGGCGAACTCGAACGTGCCGTCCGCACCGGTCGTGGCCGGCTCGAACGGTGAGCCGCGGAGCGTGACCGGCGTGCCGGCGACCGGCTCACCGGACCCCTCGAGCTCGACCGTGCCCGTCACGGCGTGCCGCGGGGCCGACTCCAGGGTGATGGCGACCGTCTCGGTCGCGTCCACGTCCACCGTCACCGCGGCGGGCGCCGAGGTGAGGTAGCCGAAGGCCGAGGCCGACACGCTGTAGTCACCCGCGAGGACCGCGGCCGACCAGGCGCCGGACTCGTCCGTGGAGACCGTACGGTCCCGCTCGCCGTCGACGACGACCGACGCGTTGGCGATCGGCGCACCGGAGGCGTCCGCGACGGTGCCCGAGAGGGTGCCCGTACCGGCCGTCGGAGCGGCCTCCACGAGCGCGGCGACGTCGAGCTTGCCCTCGCCCCAGACGTTGTTGCGCTCCGGGGTACCACCGCACGAGAGGTCCTCGGTGTCGATGGCGGTCTCGTCGAGGAGCGCGATGGTGCCCTCGATGTCACCGACCAGCGACGGAGCGGCGCTCCACAGCAGCGCGATGGCGCCCGCGAGGTGCGGGGTGGCCATGGACGTGCCGCTGAAGTTCGCGTAGCCACCACCGGGGATGGAGGAGCGCACGTTCACACCGGGGGCCGCGATGTTCGGCAGCAGGGTGCCGTCACGCCCCGGACCACGCGCCGAGAACGACGCGATGGCACCGTTCACGTCGAACGCGCCGACCGAGTAGGTGTGCGTGAACGTGCCGGGGAACCGGCCCGTCTCACAGGCCGGACCCTCGTTGCCGCCCGCCCAGGCACCGAAGATGCCCGCGGCGTTCCAGGCCTGCGTCTCGGCGCTCATCCAGTCCTGGGGCAGGTTGACGCCCGGCGGGATGCCCCACGAGTTGCTGACCACGTGCGGCCGCTTCGACGGGTCCGCGTCGCTGCCGTCCGCGCGGGTCGGAGCGAGGAACCACTGCGCGTTCGCGAGGTAGTCGTCCCACTCGCAGCCGGCGTTGTCGATGCAGTTCGACGCGATCCAGGTGGCGTCGGGCGCGACGCCGATCTGGTTGGCGCCCGTGCCGCCGACGATGGTGCCCATGGTGTGGGTACCGTGCTGGCCGGAGTCGCAGGGTGCGCCGCCGTCACAGGTGTCGGGGATGTCGAAGTAGTTGTAGTCGTTGTCGTACGTACCGTCGGCGTTGTAACCGCGGTACTTGCTCTGCAGCGCCGGGTGCGTGGCGTCCACGCCGGTGTCGAAGTTCGCCACCACGATGCCGGCACCGGTGTAGCCCTGCTCCCACACCTCGGGTGCGTTGATCGCGTCGAGGCCCCACTCGACGGCGGCCGCCGACTTCTCGCCGGACGCCTTCTTCTCGACCGGCTGCTCGTTCTGCATCGTGATCTGCTCGTGGATGCCCGCGACCGTGCTGTTGGTCGCGAGGCTCTCGGCGAGCTCGAGCGAGCCGTCGTCGACGAAGATCGCGTTGTTGATCCAGTAGCTCCGGAAGTTGGCGCCGGCCGCCGTCAGCTCCTTGGCCACCGAGGCCTGGGACTTCTTGGCCGTGGCGTGCAGCGCGTCGTAGACGAACTGGCCGCGCTCGTCCCAGTCGGCGATGTCCTCGGCCGGTGCCAGGTCCGCCTCGTCGGTGAACTGGATCCAGAAGTCCGCGGTCTTCTTGTCCTCCAGCTGGGCGAGGACCTTGGCGCTGAGCTTCTCCTCGGGCTCGTCGGCGGCGGCAAGGGTGGTCGTCGGGACGGTCTGGGCGAACGCTGCCGGAACAACGGTCACCGCTGAGGTTGCCAGGAGCGCGAGCGCCGTTGTGACGGCGGTCGTCGCCCTCCCTGCAATTTTCCTGCGACGGTACATGGGGCCTCCATGCTCGGGCGCACCCGCTGCAGTTCCACGGGAGCGCGCGACGGCGATCCACTTGCTGTGGACCGCGTCCTACCGTCGGCTGGACGCCTCCTGGGAACAAGGTCGATTCACGGTCGAGCGAAGGTCAGTTTCTGGTCAAGACACGGACCGAGTCGGGTGCCTCTTCCTGTCAAGAGCCGTGAATCATTTTCACCCCAAGAACGCCAAACTTCACCCTATATGCAATCAAGTGGCGCAATACCGTCACGCGGGCGGGAATGCGCCATATCCCGCACGCAACGGGTAGGTAACGAAAAATTGACCCAAGCGGTACGACTCGGGGGCAAACTGGCGCGCGCCGGCCAGGTTTAACCCGGTCCGCGCCTGAACGGTCGACCATGGAGGGCGAGTCAATGAAGCACGACCCCGCACCAGGATCCACCCCCGGCCTCGTCGTCTGCGTTGGCCTCCCCTCCGACCAGATCATCGAGATCGCCCGGCTCCTGCGCGGCCAGGCCACGGTGCTCGCCACGCCCGACGCCGACGGGGCGCGCGCCGTGCTCACCCCCCAGACCGCGCCGCGGCGTGCCGGCGACGCGCCCTGGCGCGGGCTCGGCACGCAGCCCGAGCGGTTCGACAACCCCGGCCCGGCGGACGAGCACGCCTACGGCCGGCACCTCTCCGGGCACCCGAGCGACCGGCTCCCGGACAACCTCACCGACCCGGCGGTGCATCCCGCCGCGGAGTTCCTGCCGACCGTCGTGCCCGTGGCGACCGTCCCCGCGCCGGCACGGCCGGCGACCGGCGCGCTGCCGATCACCGCCGGGGCGCCGCGTCCGGCCACCGGCCCGCTCCCGGCCGTCACGGGCTCGATCCCGATGGTCGCGCCACCTGCCCTGGACCCGCTGGTCGCGGGGCCGTTGCTCGTCGACCTGGCCGGCCGCGAGGTCACGGCGCTGGGCCGGCGCGTGTACCTGTCGGCACGGGAGTTCGACCTGCTCGCGACGCTCGCGCTCGAGGCAGGGCGTGTGTGGTCGTTCGCCGAGCTCACCGCGCGGGTGTGGCAGCTGCCCTACCTCGGGGACTCGGACCCGGTGACCTCCGCGGTGAAGCGGCTGCGCAAGCGTCTGGCGCCCGTGCGCGACGTCGAGGTCGCGTCGGTGCGCGGGGTGGGCTACCGGCTCAAGATCTGGCCGTGAGTCACGCCCCCGTCACCAGCCAGCGGTCGCCCCGCGCGCGCCACCCGGTCGTCACCGCGCGGGCGGCCATGAACACGCCCGCGAACGCGAGCCAGAGCCAGGCGAGCCCGTGCGCGCCGTCGGGCGCCCAGGCGCCGACCGCGAGTGCGAACGGGAGGTAGGCCACGAGCGTCGCCATGCCCGCCCAGGCGAGGTAGCGGCCGTCGCCGGCGCCGATCAGGACGCCGTCGAGCACGAAGACCCAGCCCGCCATCGGCATGAGGAGGCCGCACACGGCGATACCTAGGGCGATCGCGACCCGCACGTCGGGGTCGGGCGAGAAGAGCGGGGCGATCCACCAGCCCGCCGCCGCCAGGAGAAGGCCGATCGCGCCGCCCGCGCCGACGCCCCACTGCAGGCAGCGGCGCAGAACCTGGCGCACGTGGCCGACGTCGCCGGCCCCGAGTCCGTGCCCCACCAGGGCCTGGGCCGCGATGGCGAGCGCGTCGAGCGCGAACGCCGCGAGGCCCCACAGGGAGCTCACCACCTGGTGCCCGGCGAGCGCGACGTCGCCCAGGCCGGTCGCGACGACGACGGTCACCAGGATCGCGGCGCGCAGGCTGAGCGTGCGGATCACGAGCGGGACGCCGGCCCGGGCGCCCGACAGGATGCCCGCGCGGTGCGGGCGCAGGCTCGCACCCCGGGCCCGGGCACCGCGCACCACGATCGTGCCGAGCACGACGGCCATGAGCAGCTGCGTGATCGCCGTGCCCAGGCCCGACCCCGCGATCCCCAGGCCCACCCCGTAGACGAGCGCGATGTTCAGCACCGTGTTGAGCACGGCCCCCGCCGCTGCGACGACGAGCGGCGTGCGGGTGTCGCGCAGGCCGCGCAGGACGCCGGTCGCGGCCTGGACCAGGAGCATGCCCGCGAGCCCCGGCGCGGACCACCGCAGGTAGGTCACGGCGTGCCGCGCGACGTCGCCGTCGGCGCCCAGCGCGGACACCGTGAGCGGGGCGGCGAGCAGCAGCACGACGACGAGCACGGCGCCGATCCCCAGGGCGAGCCACATCCCGTCGACGCCGGACTGCAGCGCCGCCCGCTCCTTGCCCGCGCCGGTGAGCCGCGCCACGGACGCCGTCGTCGTGTACGCGAGGAAGATGCACAGCCCCACGAGCGTGAGGAGCACGTTGCTCGCGAGCGACAGGCCCGCGAGCTGGGCGGTGCCCAGGTGGCCGACCACCGCGCTGTCGACGAGGACGAAGACGGGCTCGGCGATGAGGGCGCCCAGGGCGGGTACCGCGAGGGCGAGGATCTCCCGGTCGATGGACCGCGGGAGAGCGGGAGTGTGGCGAGGCTCGCCCAACTTTCTTTCCTCCACAGGCTGGGGGTTGCGTATACGCAGGTCAGAGGCCATGTCGATGTTTTACACAGGGGTTATCCACAACTGGGGACAGGGTTGTCCACCAACTTGTGCACAGCCTGGGCCACCTTTCCACATGGATGTGCACAGGCCCGTCCACAGGTCTCGTTGCACTCGGGTGCGCGGAGGCTTAGCGTCAGCGGAGCTTGCTTGCTGGTCTGATGTCCGTGGGGACTGTCGTGCACGACACAAGGGCGTGTCGCACGTGATGTCCCGAGAGTGTCGGTGGCGAGGAGTAGAACAGGTGTAGGACATCGGTCCGACCGCACGTCCGACGTGTGACCGGACCACACGGATCAGGAAAGCGGAGGCGCGGATGTCGATCGAGGAGCTCGAGTCGAGCTACTCCGGCGGGAGCCCCGGCCTCGACCGTACGCCGCCGCAGGACGTCCCGGCGGAGATGAGCGTGTTGGGCGGCATGCTGCTGTCCAAGGACGCGATCGCCGACGTGATCGAGCAGATCCGCGGCAACGACTTCTACCGGCCGGCGCACGAAGCCATCTACGACGCGATCATCGACCTGTACGGTCGCGGCGAGCCGGCCGACGCCATCACCGTGGTCGCGGAGCTGCAGCGCCGGGGCGAGCACGCCCGCGTGGGCGGCGCCCCGTACATCCACGACCTCATGGCGGGCGTGCCCACGGCCGCCAACGCCGGGTACTACGCCAAGATCGTGCGCGAGCGCGCCATCATGCGCCGCCTGGTGGAGGCCGGCACGCGCATCGTGCAGATGGGTTACGCCACCGACGGCGGCGAGGTCGACGACGTCGTCAACAACGCGCAGGCCGAGGTCTACGCGGTGACCGAGCGGCGCGCGTCCGAGGACTACCTGCCCCTGGCCGAGATCATCGGCCCCACCTTCGACGAGATCGACGCCGCCCAGGGCCGCGGCGAGGGCCTCACCGGCGTGCCGACCGGGTACTCCGACTTCGACCGCCTGACCAACGGCCTGCACGGCGGCCAGATGATCGTCGTCGCCGCCCGACCCGCCGTCGGCAAGTCCGTCCTCGGCATCAACGTCGCCTCGCACGCAGCCATCCACCACGAGATGGCGTCCGTCATCTTCTCCCTGGAGATGAGCCGCAACGAGATCGTCATGCGTATGCTCGCGGCCGAGGCCCGCGTGCCGCTCACCAAGATGCGCAGCGGCAACATGGACGACGGCGACTGGCAGAAGCTCGCCGCCACCATGGGCAAGGTCTCCGACGCCCCGCTGTTCATCGACGACTCGCCGAACATGTCGCTGATGGAGATCCGCGCCAAGTGCCGGCGCCTCAAGCAGAAGCACGACCTCAAGCTGGTGGTCATCGACTACCTCCAGCTGATGTCGTCCGGCAAGCGCGTCGAGTCGCGTCAGCAGGAGGTCTCCGAGTTCTCGCGCTCGCTCAAGCTGCTCGCGAAGGAGCTTGAGGTGCCCGTGATCGCCATCTCGCAGCTGAACCGTGGCGCCGAGCAGCGCAGCGACAAGAAGCCGCAGATGTCCGACCTCCGTGAGTCCGGCTCCATCGAGCAGGACGCCGACGTCGTGATCCTGCTGCACCGCGAGGACGCGTACGAGAAGGAGTCGCCGCGCGCCGGCGAGGCCGACCTGATCGTGGCCAAGCACCGTAACGGCCCCACCGACGTGATCACCGTGGCCTTCCAGGGCCACTACCAGCGCTTCGTCGACATGCAGGTGTGAGCCGCGGCGTCAGGTGAACTGCTGGAGGCCGATCGTCGCCTGGAGCTCGATCTGCCCGGCGCCCTCGCTGCCCGGCGCGGCCGTGTAGACGAGCAGGCGCAGGTCGCTGTCCTCGCAGCGCACGGGCGGGTCCGCAGGCCGACAGGCCGCGGCTCCTCCGCGCGACCGGAGTCCGAGCGCACTAACGTCGGCAAGTCAGGCACCTGCCGGACCCGAACGAGGAGGACAGCAGATGGGTCTCTTCAGCCGACGTACACCGCCCCCTGCCGACCCGGGCGTCGAGGCGCTGCCGCCCGCCGTCCCCGCCGAGAGCAGGGCCTCCCGGTTGTGGTCGGACGGCTTCGGCCGGGTCGGCACCCGGTCGCTGCAGATCCTCGCGATCCTCGCGGTCGTCGCCGTGGTCGTGTTCGTCGGCACGCGCCTGACCCTCGTGGTGATCCCCGTGCTCATCGCGCTCGTGCTGGCGTCCGCCATCTTCCCGCTCGTCTCGTTCCTGCGGCGCCACCGGTGGCCGTCACTCCTCGCGACCTGGGTCTCGCTCCTGGCGCTGGTCGCGCTGCTGTCGGGGATCGTCTGGCTCGTGGTGCGCGCCGTCGTCGACCAGTGGGGCGAGCTGCAGGCCCAGGCGATCGAGGGTTTCGACTCCCTGCAGACCTACGTCCAGGACCTGCCCTTCGACTTCGGCAACGAGCAGATCGCGTCGCTGCGCGACGCCGCCGTGAATCTGCTGCAGTCCGACGCCGTGGGCTCGGGCGCCATCGCCGGCGTCTCCCAGACCGCCGACTTCGTCGCGGGCTTCTTCATCATGATCGTCGTCCTGTTCTTCTTCCTGAAGGACGGCCCCGCGATGTGGGAGTTCGTGCTGCGCCCGTTCGAGGGGCACCGGTACGAGCGCGGGCAGCGTGTGGGCACGGCGACCGTCACCACGCTGGGCGGCTACGTGCGCGGGACGGCGATCGTGGCCCTGGTCGACGCCGTCGGCATCGGGATCGGCCTGGCGATCGTGGGCGTGCCGCTCGTGATCCCGCTGTCGGTGCTGGTCTTCCTGCTCGCCTTCATCCCGCTGGTCGGCGCCACGGTGGCCGGCATCCTCGCGGCGCTGGTCACGCTCGTCGCGGTCGGGCCGATCGAGGCGCTGATCGTCGTCGCGATCGTCGTCGCCGTGAACCAGCTGGAGGGCGACTTCCTCCAGCCGATCGTCATGGGCCGCACCCTGCGCCTGCACCCGCTCGTCATCCTGTTCGCCCTGACGGCGGGCACGGTGCTCGCGGGCATCACCGGCGCCGTGCTGGCCGTGCCGATCGCCGCGTCGCTCTGGCGGGCGATCCAGGTGTGGGACGGCCCGGACCTGCCGGCGCGGTTCGCGCGCCAGAAGCGGGCCGAGACGGTCTGACCCGTCAGCCCGACCGGAGGTGATGTCGCTGCCGATACCGCTGGCCGACTCCCGAGGTTCTGTTCAAGCCACGATGTTGCAGCGTTTCAAGCTGGCTCCTACGGGCAGGAGCTCGTGGTCTGAACAGAACCTCGGCCGCAAAGGAGCACTAGACCCCGCCGAGCTCCCTCCCGAAGAACTCGGTGAGCTTCTCGACGGCCGGGCCGACGTGCTCGGGCCGGTCGTAGAGGTCGACATGGCTGGCGCCCTCGATCCAGTGGAGCTCCTTGGGCTCGCGCGCGTCGGCGAAGGCCAGGGTGCCCATGTGCCTGGTGACGGCCTCGGTCCCCTGGACGATGAGCAGCGGCCGTGGCGCGATCAGGCCGGCGAACCGGAACTGGTCGGACGTCGCGATGCGGTCGACGCTCGACCACGTGAACTCCTTCGCGGAACGCGGGTGCGCCCCGCGCTCGGTGCGGTAGTACTCGAAGCCCTCGAAGCCGTGCCGGCCGCCGAGCGCCCGGGCCTCCTCCGCGGTGTCCGGGAAGACAGGGAACATGCCAACGGGCTCGCCGTGCGCCTCGGCGGTGCGGGCCGCCGCGGCGGCGTCGAGCATCCCCTGGACCACGGCCGGGTTCTGGGCACCGTCGGCGCCCTCCCGGAACTGGCGTCCGACGTCGACGCCGCTGACGGTGGCCAGCGCGCGCACCCGGTGGTCGCCCGCCGTCGCGGCGATGCCGTAGCCGCCCGAGGCGCAGATGCCGAGCATCCCGATCCGGCCGGCGTCGACCTCGGGGCGTGTGGTGAGAAAGGAGACGGCGGCCTTGAGGTCCTCGACGCGGTGCGCCGGGTCCTCCAGCCCGCGCGGCAGGCCGCCGCTCTCGCCCTGGTAGGCGGCGTCGAAGGCGAGGGTCACGAAGCCCTGCTCGGCGAGGCGGGCCGCGTAGGTGCCGGCGGTCTGCTCCTTGACCCCGGTGCCGGGGTGGCCGACGACGATCGCCGGCAGGGGCGCGGCGGCGTCGGGAGCGTCGGCATCGCGTGCAGGAAGGTAGAGGTGGCCGGCGAGGGGGATGCCGGCGCTGTCGAAGGTGACGTCCGTTCGGTTCATGCGACCAGGTTCCTGCGGCGGCCTGCAGCGCAACAGCAGCGGGTTCTTCCCTGGGAAGGATCCTTCCCTCCCGCACGCGGTCGGACCCTCGCAGAATGGTCGTCATGACCCCGCACGTCGACCCCGACGAGCTCGGCGCGTTCCTCAGGGCGCGCCGGGCCGAGCTCAGCCCGCACGCCGTCGGGCTCCCCGAGTCCACGAGGCACCGCAAGGTGCCGGGCCTGCGTCGCGAGGAGGTGGCCCAGGTCGCGGCGATCAGCGTCGACTACTACACGCGCCTCGAACAGGGCCGGGTCGCCGCGTCCGCCTCGGTGCTCGCCACGCTCTCGGCCGCGCTCCGGCTCGACGAGGACCAGCAGCGCTACCTCTACGAGATCGCCGGCAAGGCCGACGCCCGGCCCCGGCGACGGCGCGCCCGGCAGACCGTGCGCCCCGCCATGCGCCGGCTGCTCGACCGGCTCACCGACACCCCGGCGATCGTCCTCGGCAAGCGCATGGACGTGCTCGCCTGGAACTCGGCGGCGGCCGCGCTCTTCGTCGACTTCGGCGCGGTCCCCGCCGCGCGGCGCAACTACGTCCACCTGCTCTTCAGCGACCCGACGATGCGGGCGCTCAACGTGCGGTGGGAGCACGACGCGCGGGAGGCCGTCGCGGCCCTCCGCATGGAGGCCGCCACCGATCCCGACGACCCCGACCTGGCCCGCCTCGTCGGCGAGCTCGCGGTGCTCGACCCGGACTTCCGGCGCTGGTGGGCCGAGCACCGCGTGAACAGCGCGACCTACGGCACCAAGCAGTACCGGCACCGCGTGGTCGGCGACCTCACGCTCGACTGCGACACCTGGTCCAGCCCCGACGGCAGCGGCCAGCGCCTCATGGTCCTGACAGCGGAGGCCGGCTCGCCGTCCGACGAGGCGCTGCGGATCCTCGCCTCCTGGACGGCGACCTCCGCAGCACCGGACGCGACCGACGCGGCGACGGGGACGGCACGATGACGCCCTGGACCCCGGCCACGCTGGCCGCGCTGCGCGACACGTTCTCGCTGCACCTCGCCGCCGGGCCCGCCGGCCCGGACGCCCCCGAGGTCGAGGTCGGCATGGTGCTCGCCGACGGCGACCTGTACGTGCGACCGCAGCGCGGCACGACGTCGCGGTGGTACCGCGCCGCGATCGGCCACGGCACCGGGCGAATTCGCGTGTCCGGCGAGACCGTCGCCGTGCGATTCGAGGCCGCCGGGCAGGATGCCGGCACCGCGGTCGACGCCGCGTACCGGAGCAAGTACGGCGAGCTCGCGGCATTCGCGGTCAGCGCACCGTCGCGTCTGGCGACGCTGCGCATCACACCGGCGTGACGCCACGGCGTCAGCCCGCGGCTCAGCCTGCTGCGGGCTCCTCGCCGACCTACCCAACAGCCGCCCCGGCCGCCGGACCCGCCGCCAGGCCGGCCAGCACCTCGGCCGCCGCCCGCGGCCGGACCAGCCACGACAGGTGGCTCGACTTCAGCGTGTGCACGTCGTACGGGTTGTCGGGCGTGAGCGCGTCCGCCTCGCGGATCATCCGGTCCTGCATGGCGGGCGGGATGCTCGTGTCCTCGCTGAGCCGCACGTAGGTCCGGGGGATCGTGCCCCAGGTGGCCGCCTGGACCCGGTCGTCCGGTGTGCCGGCGTCGAGGTTCTCGTCGGGCTGGAACGTGTTGAGGAACGTGCGGAACTCGTCGTCGGTGCCGTCGGCGTGGAACGCCGCCTTGAGACCGGCCAGCACCGCCGGGTCCGCCGTGCGGAAGTTGCCGCGCAGCAGCCCGAGCTCGGCGGGGTCACCCGCGAGCACGGCCGCGAGCGCCATCTGGTCTGTGTCCGCCATCTCGGGTCCGGCGTAGTAGCCGCCCACGTCCAGGTCGACGGGCGCCCACGCGGAGACGTAGACGATCCGGTCGACCAGGTCGGGGCGGGCATTGCCGACCGCGGTGAGCGTCATGCCGCCCCGGCTGTGGCCGACCAGGATCACCGGACCGTGCTCCTTGGCCCGTTCGAGGACCTCGACGACGCGCGCCACGTTGTCGGCGAGCGTCACCCCCTTGATGCTGCCGGGAGTCGTCGCGAGACCCGGCAGGTCCTGCGGCGCCTGGTACGCGGCCGGGTAGGTCGCCTCGAACCCGTGGCCGGGCAGGTCGACCGCCGCCGAGCGGTGCCCGAGCAGCGCGAGCTCGGCCTGCAGCGGCGCGAACGAGAACGAGTTGGCGAAGGCGCCGTGGACCAGCACGAAGGTGGGTGACATGGCGCCTGATGCTAGTCGAGCGGGGAGCCTCAGCCACCCGGATTTTCGAGGAACGCCTCCATCCCGCCGCCGTCCGCGAGCCCGATGATGTTGCCCGCGGGGTCGGTGAACCAGGCGCCGTCGCCCCCCTCCATGAAGCCTCGGACGATGCCCTTCTCGTCCTGCTCGAAGCCCTCGTAGTGCTGGAACGGCACGCCCTTGGCGGCGAGCTCGTCCACGACCTCGTCGACGTCGTCGACCGTGAGGTGCATGACCGTGAACGGGGCCGGGACGTGGTCGTCCTTCTGGTAGACGAACACGGCGGCGCCGTCGCCGAGGTCGAGCACGATGCCGGCCCCTTCGTCCAGGGTTGACACGCTCAGCCCGAGCGTGTCCGCGTAGAACGCGCGTGCCGCGTCCATGTCGTTCGCCGCGAACGTCGGCAGCACGTTTCGCACGTTGACCATCGCTGTCTCACTCCTTCGTGATCGCCGGCTGCTGCACGGCGGGGCCCGTCGGGAGCGCCGGACACTTCCAGGTTGCCACCGCCGGGCGCGGGCGCAAGGGCCCAAGGGCCTTCGGCGCGGACATCACCCGCGGGCCCCGTCGGCGCATGGGCGGACGCCGCCTACTGGCCCACGCGCCCGTCGACGCGCTCGCGCAGGATGTCGGCGTGGCCGCAGTGCCGCGCGTACTCGACGATCTGTCCCAGGACGGCCTCGCGGAGCTGGAGATCCGCGCCCTCGGGACCGAAGTCGGAGTCCCCGGTGTTCCCGGTGCTGAGGTCGGTCACGCCGTCGAGGTAGCGGTCCGTCGCCTCCGTCTCGGTGCGCCAGTGGTGCCAGGCGTCGTCGACGACGGCTGGATCGGCGATCGCTCCGGTCCAGTCGGCCTCGCGGTCGTCCTCGGTGCGGTACAGCTCGGGTGCGTCCTCGCCCGTCATCACGCGGCGCAGGTGTCGCTCGCCCGACGCCAGGTGCCGCAGCAGCCCGAGCAGGGACATGGTGGACGGCGGGGCGGAGCGGCGGGCGAGCTGCTCGGCATCGAGCCCCGCGCACTTCATCTCCAGCGTGAGCCGGTAGTAGCGCAGGTACTCGAGCAGCATGCTGCGCTCGTCGGTGACCGGGGCGTCGTTCTCCCGCGGGTCGTCGTCGGGGTCGGTCCACATGTCAGGGAAGACGGTGGCAGTCGTCCAGCGGGTGGTCTCGGGCTCTTCGGCCTGTTCGTGGGGCTCCATCCGTCCAGGGTGGACCCGTGCCCCGGCCGTCGGCCACGGGAATTCCGGGGCGAGGTCAGTCCCGGGGAGCCTCGGTGTACGTCACGGGGCCACCGCACGACGCCACGACGTCGCCGTCGGCGAGCAGCCGGACGTCGATCCACGGCTCGTCGCCGAGCACGGTGAGCGCGGCCTCGGCGTCGGGGTCGGGGTCGGTGACGTCGACCCGGACGTCGTGCGTGTCCCCGTCCGCCGCGATGGTCCGGGTGTGCGTGAACCCTGCGTTGTCCGACGAGGAGCCGGCGTCGCTCGTCCCGATGTCCCAGGACCGGGAGATCAACACGTCCTCGCCGTCCCCCGCGCGGGCGTCGAGCTCGACCCGGTATCCGGTGTCCCGGGCCGACGGGTCGCTGGTCCAGGTGAGGATGGCGCCCGGGTGCGTCGTGCGGGTCTCCCGGACCGTCCACAGCCGGCGGTCCCGGTTGATCGACACGGATCCGGCCGGCCTGATCTCCCCGGCGACGAGCGTCGGCTCGGGTGTCTCGACCTCGCACAGGGGCGAGTGGTCGGCAACGTCGGCCGAGCTGCCGCTGCTGATCGGCACGTACCCGTAGCCGAGCCCGAGCACGCAGACCACGACCGCGGCCGAGTAGAGGGCGATGCGCGGCCGCCGCGGGAGGTCCAGCACCTCGCGCAGCACGACGGTCCGCACGATCGAGTCGGCGAACGTCTGGCGCTTGGCGTGCCAGACCGGTCGCAGGTAGCCGATGAGCAGGATGGCGTCGAGCAGGTGGAGCACCCACCGGGCGAGCGTCCGCCCGAGGCCGGCGGGCCGGTGCTCGTCCTCGCGGACGACGCGGATGCCCGTCACGAGCTTGCCCGGCGTCCAGCCCGTGAGGGCCTGGAGCAACAGCAGGAGCACCAGGGCGGCGACCGGGACGAGCACCAGCGGCCCGCCGGAGCGGGCCGCCTCGGTCGTCCCGCTCCACACGGGGACGAGCATCGGGGCGTTGAACCCGGCCCCGAGCGCCAGCCAGGCCACTCCGGCCAGGATCGCGTTGTCGAGGAGGGCCGCGACGACGCGCTGCCCCCACGAGGCGTACTCCGCCTCGACGACGGCGCCCGCCCCCGGACCGTCGACGTCCGGCGCGACCACCACGCCGGACGTCGTTCCCCCGCCGACCCCCGACCCCGCGCTGCTCACCATCCCAGGATCATGTCAGCGAGGGCTCAGGTTGGCCATGAATCAGCCTTGGTAGCGGTACGCGTCCCACGCGCCGAGCAGGTACTGGATGCCCAGCGCCCGGTCGTAGAGGCCGTACCCGGGGCGCGGTTTGTTCGTGGTGTTCTCGTCCCAGAGGTGCCGGCCGTGGTCGGGCCGGATGTAGCCCTCGTAGCCGGCCTCGGCGTACGCCTTCATGATCCCGGTGGTGTCGACGCTGCCCTCGCACGCGCGGTGCGCCACCTCGGTGAAGTCACCGTTGTCGAAGTGCTTGATGTTGCGCACGTGCGAGAAGTGGATGCGGTCCATGAACGTCTTCACCGCGTCGACGGGGTCCTGCTCCGGGTTGGCGGAGAAGCTGCCCAGGCACAGGGTGAGGCCGTTGTACGGGCTCGGGTTCAGGTCGAGCACCCGCGCGAGGCCCTCCTTGGTGGAGACCACGCGCGGCCAGCCGAACACGTCGAAGGGCGGGTCGTCCGGGTGCACGCCGAGCTTCACGTCGACCTCCTCGCAGGTGGGGATCACCGCGTCGAGGAAGTACTTGTAGTTGGCGTACATGTCGTCGTGCGTCACGCCCTCGTAGGCGGCGTTCAGCTCATGGAAGCTCGCCAGCCGCTCGGGCTCCCAGCCCGGGAGGGTCAGGCCGTGGGTGTTGGCCTCCATGTCGGCGATCAGGCTCTCGGGCGACATCTTGTCGACCACGGCCTTCTCGTAGAACAGCGCGGTCGAGCCGTCGGGCAGCGGGTGCCACAGGTCGGTGCGCAGCCAGTCGAAGACGGGCATGAAGTTGTAGCAGACCACCTTCACGCCGGACTGCCCGAGGCGGCGGATCGTCGTGATGTAGTTCTCGATCGCCTCGTCGCGGCTCAGCCCGAGCACGGTACGGCCGAGCTTGATCGACTCGTGCACGTTGACGGACTCGACCACCTCGGCGTCGAAGGTCTTCGTGATGCCCTTGGCACGCGCCTCGTCGGACATGCCGGTGATCCTGGCGATCTCGGCGTCGATCTCCGCCTGCTCCCACACCTCGCCGGCCTGCTTGTCGTGCAGACTCCACACGATGGTCTCCACGCCAGGGATCTGGCGCACGTGATCCAGCGTCACGGTGTCGTTGCCCTCGCCGTACCAGCGGAAGCCCATCTTCACAGCGGTTCTCCTCGTCGTCGTTGTCCAGCCGCTCTTGTATACATCATGCCCGCCCCGGCGAGCGGGGCGGGCATGATGCTCACTCAGTGGTTCGTGAGACGCGGCTCAGAGGGTCGTGAACCGCAGCCGCATCCGGACCGGCGCGACGTGCAGCTGCGCGTTCGGCAGCACGCCCGGGCCGCAGGCCGCGCTGCCGACGCCGTGCTGCGCGGCGTCGAGGTGCAGCCAGAGCTTGCCGTCCGGCACGAGCTCGTGCGGGTGCGCGGCCCGGTCCAGCGCCTCGTCCGACCACGGGCGCAGCGACAGCTCGAAGCCGACCTGCGACTGCGTGCCGACGGACACCTCACCGGCGTCGATCCGCAGGCCGGTGCCGTCCGCGAAGGACAGGACGGCGCTGGTGACCCCGCGCCGCGCGCCGTTCTCCTGCGGGTGGGTGTACCGGGTCTGCCAGTCGGCGACCGAGTGCTCCCACGCCCCGCCGAGCGCCGCCGCCCGCGAGTCCGCGTACGACTCGTCCGGGCCGAGGCCGGACCAGCGCACGCCGGCGTCGGCCGCCCGCGGCTCGTCGAGCGCGAGCAGCAGGCCGAGCCGAGCGACGCTCTCCGGCCAGCGACCCTCCGGCTGGATGTCGACGAGCAGGTCGACGGCGTCCGGCGCGTCCGTAGCCGGCTGCCACGTGTAGCGCGTGGCGAAGCCCGCGCGCGTCGTCGGGCCCGCGAGGCGCGCGTCGATCTCCAGCGCGCCGGCCTCGCTCACGGCGACGCCGGCCTTGCGCTCGGCGAGCAGGTGCATGCTCGTGCTGCGCCACACCTCGGCGTCGGACAGCCCGCGCCACATCCCCGCGCGGCGGTCGTTGTCGGTCGGCGCCCGCCAGCCGTCCACCCGGAAGGTGTGCACCTCGCGGCCCGCGAGCGAGCGCAGGTCGCCCCGGCGGTCGAACCGGGCGGGACCGGCGGAGTACCCGCCGTCGGCCTCCACGATCACGCGGCCCGACGGCGCCGCCAGGGGCGCCGGCTCCACGAGCAGGAGCTGCCCCGCGCCGAGCACGAACCCGGTCTCCAGCCAGGGCTCCTCCAGCGCGTCCGCCTTCTCCTGCACGGCCCGCAGCGTCCACCAGACGGGCGCGTCGCCCGGCTCCGGCAGGGTCAGGTCGGCCGGCGGGCGGACGACGGCCTCGGCCCCGGCCGCGAGCGCCAGGTCCAGGACACCGGAGGCCAGCTCCTCCTCGCCGCGGTGCAGCGTCCAGCGCAGCTCGGCGTGGCTCGTGTCCCGGAACGCGTAACGGTTACGCACCAGCAGGGTGCCGTCCGGCTGCGCGTCGATCCGGACCGGCGCGAACACGGCCGCCGTCTCCAGCAGGCCCGGCGACGGCGTGCGGTCGGGCAGCAGCAGGCCGTCGGCGATGAACGTGCCGTCGTGGAACCGCTCGCCGAAGTCGCCGCCGTACGCCGCGAACAGGTTGCCGTCGGCGTCCGCGCGGGTCAGGCCGTGGTCGATCCACTCCCAGATGAACCCGCCCATCAGGCGCGGGTACCGGTCGAACAGCGCGTCGTAGTCGGACAGCCCGCCCGGGCCGTTGCCCATGGCGTGCGCGTACTCGCACTGCAGGAACGGCATGCCGCGGCGGCGGGCGTCGGCGTCGGCGCGCTCCAGCGCCGGCTCGATGCCCTGCCCGATCAGGTCCACGTGCCCGGACTCGGCGTACATCCGCGAGTAGACGTCGACGTGCTCGCTGGACCAGTCGCCCTCGTAGTGGATCGGGCGGCTCGGGTCGAGCGCGCGGACGGCGTCGGCCATGGCGGGCACGTTGATGCCGCCGCCCGCCTCGTTGCCGAGCGACCACAGGATGATGCTCGCGTGGTGGCCGTCGCGGCGCACCATCCGGGTCACGCGGTCGACGAGCACCTCGGTCCAGTCCGGGTCGTTGACCGGGTTGCCCTCCCAGCCGCGCTCGTCCTCGAAGCCGTGCGTCTCCAGGTCGTTCTCGTCGATGACGTAGAGGCCGTACCGGTCGCACAGGTCCAGGAAGTGCGGGTGCGGCGGGTAGTGGCTCGTGCGGACGGCGTTGATGTGGTGCCGCTTCATGAGCAGCACGTCCTCGAGCATCCGCTCCGGGGTCACCGAGCGCCCGCGCAGCGGGTCGAACTCGTGCCGGTTGACGCCGCGCAGCTTGACGGGCCGCCCGTTGACGAGGAACACGCCGTCCTCGATCGAGACGGTGCGGAAGCCCACGGCGAGCGTCACCGTCTCGGTGTCCGTCGTGACGACGACGTCGTAGAGCCGCGGCCGCTCGGCGCTCCACGGCTCGACGGCCACCTGGATCTCCTCGCCGGAGGCCGCGTCGACACCGAGCTCCGGCACCGTCACGCGGGCGGCGACGGCGTCCCGGCCGGCGCCCACGGTCGCGGCGTCCACGCGCAGCGTGCCCGTCCCGGTCGTGTGGTCGTAGGCGGCGTGCACGCGGACGTCGTCGAGCGCGCCGGCCGGACGGTGCTCCAGCGAGACGCTGCGGAAGACGCCGGAGAGCCACCACTGGTCCTGGTCCTCGGCGTACGACATGGCCGACCACTTGGTGACCCGCACCGCGAGCAGGTGGTCGGTGCCGGGCCGCAGCCGGTCGGTCAGGTCCACCTCGGTGGGCAGGCGCGAGCCGTGCGACGTGGCGAGCAGCTCGCCGTCGAGCGCCACCTGGAACCAGGAGTCCACGCCCTCGAAGCGCAGCAAGGTGCGGCCACCCTCGGGCCAGTCGGCGGGCAGCCGCAGCGTGGTGCGGTACTCGCCCGTCGGGTTGTCGTCGGGCACGTGCGGCGGCTCGATCGGGAACGGGAAGAGCTTGTTGTTGTACTCGGGCACGCCGTAGGGCCAGGAGTGCGGGGCGCCGGCGAGCTGCCAGTGCCCGGGCACCGCCAGGCGGTCCCAGTCGTCGCCGGGTTCGGCCAGGTCGACGCCCGTGTCCGGGTGCGGGAACAGCCGGAACCGCCAGTCGCCGTCGAGGGACACCGTCGCGGCGCTCGACGCGCCGGCCGGCGGCCGGTACCGCGGTGGGACGACGCCGTCCGGGACGGCAACGGTCTCGTGGGTGATGGTCATGACTCCTCCAGGCGGCGTCGGTCGGGGAAGCGCACGATCGAGAGCGCCTGGCGCGACGCTACACCCGGGTGCGTTCAACGTTGAACTATACTGGCCACCGCCGTTGGACCAAACGCCGCCCTGGGCCGTTTGGTCCAACGCTGAACTATGACCGTTCCACTGGAAGGACAGTGACTACTCGTGCACTCCGCCCGCCTCGCGATCGACCCATCGTTCGTCGTCGGCCCCGTGCGCCGCGGCACCTTCGGGAGCTTCGTCGAGCACCTGGGACGCTGCGTCTACACGGGCATCTACGAGCCCGGCCACCCCACCGCCGACGAGAACGGGTTCCGCGGCGACGTGCTCGGCCTGGTGCGGGAGATGGGCGTCAGCACCGTCCGCTACCCGGGCGGCAACTTCGTCTCGGGCTACCGCTGGGAGGACGGCGTCGGCCCCCGCGAGGAGCGGCCGACCCGCCTGGACCTCGCCTGGCACTCGATCGAGACCAACGAGTTCGGCCTGAACGAGTTCATGGCCTGGACCAAGGCCTCCGGGACCACGCCGATGATGGCGGTGAACCTGGGCACGCGCGGCATCGCCGAGGCGCTCGACCTGCTCGAGTACAGCAACCACCCCGGCGGCACGGAGCTGAGCGACCTGCGCCGCGAGCACGGCGTCGAGGAGCCGCACGCGATCCAGCTCTGGTGCCTCGGCAACGAGATGGACGGCCCGTGGCAGCTCGGGCACAAGACCGCCGAGGAGTACGGGCGGCTCGCCACCGAGACGGCGCGCGCGATGCGCCAGCTCGATCCCTCCGTGGTGCTGGTCGCGTGCGGCTCCTCGGGTTCGAGCATGCCGACCTTCGGCGAGTGGGAGCGCACGGTCCTCACCGAGGCGTACGACGAGGTGGACATGATCTCGGCGCACGCCTACTACCGCGAGGAGGACGACCTCGGGTCGTTCCTGGCCAGCGCCGTCGACATGGACTACTTCGTGGCCTCGGTGGCCGCGACGGTCGACGCCGTTGGCGTGGCCCGCAAGTCGGCCAAGAGGATCGCCATCTCGTTCGACGAGTGGAACGTCTGGTACCACCAGGAGGAGGACCCGATCAAGGCGTCGGGCGGCCGCTGGGACAAGGCGCCGCGCCTGGAGGAGGACGTCTACACCGTCGCGGACGCCGTCGTCGTGGGCAACCTGCTGATCTCGCTGCTGCGCAACACCGACCGGGTGCACTCCGCCAGCCAGGCGCAGCTCGTCAACGCGCTGGCGCCGATCGCCACCGAGCCGGGCGGCCCGGCCTGGCGCCAGACGACGTTCCACCCGTTCGCGCTCACGTCACGCCACGCCGCGGGCGAGGTGCTGCGGGTCGCCATCGACTCCCCGAGCTACGAGAACAAGCGGTTCGGGTCCTCGGACCTGGTGGACGCGGTGGCGACCTGGGACGCGGACGGCTCGGCGCTGACCGTCTTCGTGGTCAACCGCGCGCAGGACGAGGCCACCCGGATCGAGGTGCCCGTGGGCGCGTTCGGCGCCGTCGAGGTGGTCGAGGCCCTGACGCTGGCGAACGACGACCACCACTGGCGTGCGTCCGCCGAGGACTCGACGTCGGTGCTGCCGACGTCGAACACCACGGCCCGCGTCGAGGACGGGACGGTCACGGTCGAGCTCCCGCCGGTCTCGTGGACGGTGCTGCGCCTGCGCGCGACGCGCTGAGTGCCGCCGCCCGCCGAGCCGGCGGGCTGATGTGCTCTTCAACCCAGCGATTGGGCCCGGAACCGTGAGGTTTCCGGGCCCAATCGCTGGTTAGCGCTCACGTGTTGGTCTAACCAGCGATTGTGCCCAGAACACGCCGTGTTCTGGGCACAATCGCTGGGTAGTGCAACGGCAAGGTGCAGCGGGCCGCGGCCCGCCCCGGCTAGCTGTTGAGCGTCGCCAGCTCCTCGGCCGGGTCGGCGCCGTTCGCGATGTTCTGCAGCACGACACCGAGGTCGTTCTCCAGCCCGTCGTTGTCGGCCGAGACCAGCTTGCGCGGGTACTCGGCGGCAGCCAGGGAGTCGGTCACCTGCTGCACGCTCTCGAGCGCGGTCTCGCTCTGGTCCTCGGCCAGCTCGGCGCTCACGTCGTTCGCGGCCGGGAAGCCCTGCAGGGTGTCGACCCAGATCTGCTGGCCCTCGCCGACGGCGAGGAACTCGGCGAACTTGGTCGCGGCCTCCAGCTTGGGCCCCTCCAGGTCGGCGCTCAGCGCGAGCGCGTAGTCCACGCCGCTGGTCGACGTCGCCTCGTTGTCACCGATCGTCGGGAACGGCGCCATGCCGAGGGTGTCGTCCTCGACGGCGCTGCCCGGGGTCTCGGCGTTGCCCGCCAGCGTGGCGCTCACGTGCCACGAGCCGGTCGGCATGGCCAGCGACTTGCGGGCCAGCAGGTAGTCGTCGCGCGCGGACGGGTAGGTCGTGGTCGACGTCGCCGCCTGCTGGAACACGCCGTCGTCGAACAGCTTCTGCCACGCGGTCGCGGCCTCGACCAGGGTGTCGGACTCCCACGGGATCTCGCCGGCTGCCGCGTCGTAGATCTCGCCGCCGTCGCCGTACTGGTTGCTCAGCCACACGAAGAAGTCCGCGGCGTGCCAGGTGTCGGCGGCACCCATCGCGAAGCTGCTGTAGCCCGCGTCCTGCGCGGCCTTGCTGACCTCGACCAGGCTCGCGTAGTCGGTCGGCAGCTCCAGGCCGAGCTCCTCGAACAGGCTCTCGTTGTAGAGGTAGAACTCGCTGCCCGCCGTGAGGATGGGCAGCGCCTTCACCTCGCCGTCCGACGTCGTCGTCTCCTCCAGGAGCTCGGGCTTGACGCCGTCGATCCAGTCGGCCGCGAACTCGTCGGTGCCCAGCGCGTACTCCGCGTAGTCGTCGAACGACGACGTCGTCTGGATGCCGTACATGTCCGGCACCTCGCCCGCGAGGATGAGGTTGTCGAGCTCGCTGAGGTAGTCGCTGGCGCCGTCCGCGCCCTGGAAGTCGATCTTGATGTCGGGGTTCTCGGCCTCGAAGGCGTCGACGATCGGCTGCCACTGCTCGAGCGACGGGATCCAGGTGCGGTAGGTGAGGGTGACGGTCCCGTCCTCGGCGACGCCGTCGTCCCCGCCGCCGGCGCAGCCGGCGAGCAGGACGAGGGCGGACGCCGCACCGGTGGCGGCGAGCAGACGACGGGGGACGGCACGAGGCGATCTGAACATTGATCCTCCTTGATGGTGAACAGTGCTGGTGCGGGCCGTTGGAACGGGTCGCGGGGGTTTCTTCAGCTCTTGACGGCGCCGGCCGTGAGGCCCGACTGCAGGTAGCGCTGGCTGAAGAGGTAGACGATGACCGAGGGGATGGTCATGAGGATCAGGCCCGCGTACAGCTGGCCGATCTGCTCCTGGCTCATGCGCTCGAACTGCAGGAGCGCGATGGCCTGGGTCACCGGGTACTTCTCGGGCGACGAGATGAGCAGGTTCGGGAGCAGGTACTCGTTCCAGGAGTACACGAACGAGAGCACGCTGACGTTGGCCAGCAGCGGGCCGCTGAGCGGCAGGAAGATGCGCCACAGGATCCCGAAGGGGCGGGCGCCGTCGATGGTCGCTGCCTCGACGAGCTCGGTGGGGATGCCGTCGAAGTGGTTCTTGGTCAGCAGGAGCATCGTCATCACGTTGAACGCGACGAGCGGGATGATCACGCCGAAGTAGCTGTCGCGGAGCCCGAGGCTGTTGATCGAGAAGAACAGCGGGGTCACCACGGACGCGACGGGCACCGCGAGGCACGCGAGCAGCGCCCGGTACAGGAACACCCGGCCGGGGAACCGCATCCGGGAGAACGCGTAGCCGCCCAGGCAGGAGATGACGACGATGACCACCGTGGACCCGCCGGCCATCAGGAAGCTGTTCCCGATCGCCGACCAGTAGTTGAACTGGTCGTGGTTCAGGACCGCGGTGTAGTTGCCGACGCCGCCCACGGCGAACGACTTCTGGATCGCGACCACGATGGGGTAGGTCCACATGATCGCGAGGATGCCGAGCACCCCGTACATGGCGCCCCAGGCGAGGAGCCTCTTGCGCTTCATCGGTTCAGTTCTCCCGGTTGCTGAGACGCATCTGGACGACGGCCAGGGCGAACGCGACGACGAGGATGACGATGCCGATCGCGGACGAGTAGCCGGCCTCCCGGTCGAGTCGCGCCTGGTAGAGGAAGGTGCTGAGGAAGTGGGTCGAGACGCCGGGCCCGCCCTGCGTGGTCAGCCACACGGAGTCGAAGGTCTTCAGCGAGCCGACGATGCCGAGGGTGATCAGCACGCTCGTGGTGCCGCGCAGCGACGGGATGGTGATGCTGAACAGGCGGCGCCACCACCCGGCGCCGTCGAGCTCGGCGGCCTCGTAGAGCTCGTCGGGGATCGCCATGAGGCCCGCGAAGTAGACCATCATCGAGAAGCCCATCCACGAGAAGACGTTGATGGCCGAGATGGACCAGACGCCGAGGTCGGCGCCGAGCCACTGGATGGTCTCGTTCGCGCCGAGCAGCCCCAGCGCGCGCAGGGTCTCGTTCAGCGCGCCGTAGTTGGCCTCGAGCATGTACTTGAAGACGGTCGCGATGATGGCGGGAGCCATCGCGATGGGCGCGAAGAACAGCGCCTTGAAGAAGTTGCTCCCGGGGATCCGCTCCTTGGCGATCACGGCGATCAGCAGACCGAGGACGGCCTGCAGCGTGACCGTGGCGATCATGAACTTCACCGTGTTGCCCAGGGCGATGTAGAAGGTCCGGTCCTGGAACAGCTCGGCGTAGTTCGCCAGCCCGATGAACTCCATGCGCGTCAGGCCGTTCCAGTCGGTCAGGCTCGCGTAGACGGCGAACCCGATCGAGAAGTACAGCAGCACGCCGGCGATGATCACGATGGGCGCCACGTAGAGGTAGGGCGCCCAGCGGCCGCCGAACGATCTCATTGCAGTCGACTCCTAGTACAGCGTTGAACTATTGGCCGGCCCTCAGCATTGTCGGCTGTGGGACAGGGGCTGCCGCCTCCGGATCGTCGGGGTTTAGTTCGACGATGAACTGAGCGGCGGAGGTCAGGCTAGCACAGGCATAGGATGTCCCCTGCGCCAGCAAAGCCGCCTGGAATCCGGGGGCTTCCGGGGCCCGGGTGAATGCCCGTGGCGCCGGTCGCCGGCGCACACCGAGGGGAGACTTTGTGGGACGGGTGCGACTGGCCGACGTCGCCGAGCGGGTCGGCGTGAGCACGAAGACGGTCTCGAACGTGGTCAACGGCACGGGCTGGGTGAGCGAGCCCGTGCGCAAGCGGGTGCTCGACGCGATCGACGAGCTGGGCTACCGCCCGAACCTGGCCGCGCGGCAGCTCCGGAGCGGGTCGAGCGGCCTGCTCGGGCTCTGCGTGCCGAACCTGGGCGAGCCGTACTTCGCCGAGTTCGCGTCGGAGTTCGTCAGCGCGGCGCAGCGGCGCGGGCTCACCGTGCTCGCGACGCAGACCAAGGCCGAGCGCTCGGTCGAGCTCGCGATGCTGGAGAGCACCAACCTGCCGGCGCTGGACGGCCTCGTCTTCAGCCCGCTCACCCTGACACCCGAGGACGTCGCGAACCGGCGCAGCACCGTGCCGCTCGTGCTGATCGGGGAGCACGGCGAGGCGCTGGCCTCCGACCGCGTGGCGCACGTGGGCCCGGACAACGTGGCCGCCGCCGAGGCCGCCACCCGGTACCTGATCGACCGGGGCCGCAAGCGCATCGCCGTGATCGGCATGCAGTCCCACGTGGCCGACACCGCGACGGTGCGCTTCGAGGGCTACCAGCGGGCCATGCGGGCCAGCGGCCTGGAGGTCGACCCGAACCTGCTGGTAGAGGTCCAGCGGTTCAACCGTGCCGAGGGCTCCCGCGCGATCGAGGAGCTGCTGGCCCGCGGGGTCCCGTTCGACGGCGTGTTCTGCTTCAACGACTCCCTGGCCTTCGGCGCCCTGTTCACCCTGGCCGTGCAGGGGGTGACGGTGCCCGACGAGGTGCTGGTCGTCGGCTTCGACAGCATCGACGAGGGCCGGTACACGATCCCGCCGCTGCCGTCGGTCGACTCCGGCGTCGCCCGGTCCAGCGACACGATCCTGGACCTCCTGGCCGGACCCCGGTCGGAGCTGCGCGGCCGGATCACGGTGCCGTTCGAGCTCGTGGAGCGCTGACTCCGGGGGCGACCGGCGCGATCCGGGCCCACGATGGGCAGATGGCCAGCCTGCTGCACGCCGTCCGCTCCCTCGTCGCACCGCTGACGCGCACGCGGGTGTTCCGCGCCGTCGGCCCCGTGGTGCTGCCGCCCGCCGAGCGGGCGCTCGCCTGGTGCTCCGGCGGCCGGCTGCAGATCAGCGCGCTGCTGGTGCCGTCGCTCGTGCTGCACTCGACCGGGGCGCGGTCGGGCCGGCGCCGCGACACCTACCTCATGTACACGCCCGACGGGCGGGGCAGGGGGATCGTCGCGGGCTCGTCGTTCGCGCAGGGCCGGCACCCCGCGTGGACCTACAACCTGATGGCCCACCCGGACGCGAGCATCAGCGTGCACGGGCGGCGCATCCCGGTCCGCGCCACGCTGATCGAGGACGGCGAGCGCGACGCCGTATGGGCCCGGATCGAGCGGCAGTGGCCGGGCTACCGCCAGTACGAGCGGACGTCCGGCCGGGTGGTGCGTCTCTTCCGGCTGGAGCGGCCGGAGCGGGCGTAGCGTCGGCGGCATGGCATACGACCTGGTCCTGGCCGACGAGATCCGGCACGCCCTGGCCGACGAGGACGGGCTGTCCGAGAAGCGCATGTTCGGCGGGCTGTCGTTCCTGGTGGGCGGCAACCTCGCCGTGGCGGTGCGCGGCGACGGGCTGCTGGTCCGGGTGGGTGCGGACGCCGCCGAGGAGCTGGCGCGCACCACGGCCGCCTCGCTCGCGGTGATGGGCGCCCGGACCATGGCGGGCTGGCTGGACGTCCCGGCGGACGCGGTCGGCTCCGAGCAGGAGCTCGCCGTGTGGGTGCGGCGCGGGGTGGCCTGGGCGCGGACGCTGCCGGCCAAGTAGCGCTTCAGCCCCGCTGCCGCGCCAGCATCTCGCCCAGCACGCGTGCCCCCTCGGGGAACGCGCCCGGGTTCGGGCCCGAGTAGTTGAGCCGCAGGTAGGCGCCCGTCGGCTCGGCCGGGAACCACTCGTCGCCCGCCGCGATGATCACGCCCGCCGCCTCGCAGTCCCGGACCAGCCGGTCGAGGTCGATCGTGTCGGGCAGCCGCACCCAGAGGTTGAGGCCGCCCTGCGGCACCGCCTCGACGCGCGCGTCCGGCACGTGCTCGCGCAGCGCACCGAGCAGCAGGTCCCGGCGTCCGGCGAGCTGCTGGCGCAGGCCGCGCAGGTGGGTGCGCCAGCCGGGCTGCGTCACGACGTCGAGCGCGACGGCCTGGAGCATGCCGCTCACGTACATGGACTCCGCCTGCGCGCCGGCGAGGATGCGGTCGCGGGCCGGGCCCCGCGCGACGAGCCCGGCCACGCGTACCGCCGGGGACACGCTCTTGGTCAGCGAGCGCAGGTAGACCACGTGACCGGCGTCGTCGCGGGAGGCGAGCGGGACCACGTCCTCGGTGATGCCGAAGTCGTGCGCCCAATCGTCCTCGATCACGTACGCGCCGTGCTGCCGGGCCAGCCGGAGCACCTCGTCGCACAGGTCGGGTGACCAGCGGGCTCCGGTCGGGTTGGCGAAGTGCGGCTGCGCGTAGAAGGCGCGCGCCCCGGTCTGCTCGAACGCGCGCGCGAGCGCCTCCGGGTCCGGGCCGCCGGGGCCGCTGGGCACCGGCACCAGCTGCACGCCCACCTGCTCCGCGGCGAGCAGGGCGCCCCAGTACGTGGGCGACTCCACCAGCAGGGGGCGGCCCGCGCCGACCAGCGCGCGGAACGTGATGCTGAGGCTGCTCTGGCTGCCGGGGAAGACGACGACGTCGCTCGGCGCGGGCGGTGCGACGCCGACGGGCGCGGCGCCGCCGACCTCGGACGCGAACCAGGCCTGCAGCTCGGGCAGCCCGGCGGCGGGCGACCGGGTCACCGCGACGTCGGTCCTCGCCGCCCGTGTGAAGGCGGCACGGACCAGGCGCTCGGGCAGCAGCTCGCGGTCCGGGTAGCCCGAGTGCAGCGCGACGACGTCGTTCGGCACGGTGTGCTGCGCCCGGGAGAGCTGCTGGGCGGGCTGCGGCCGAGGGCCGAGCGCCGCCGTCTGCCAGCCGTGGTCGTTGGGACGGGCCGTCCGAACGGCCCGGACGAAGGTGCCGACGCCGGGCCGGGTCTCCACGGCGCCCTGCGCCACCAGGGTGCGCAGGGCCTTCTGCACGGTGACCGGGCTTGCGCCGTACCGCGTCACGAGCTCCCGGCTGGAGGGCAGCCGCGCGCCCGGCGCCGCGGCCGCGATCCACTCGCGCAGCCCGGCGACGATCCGACCACTGCTATCGTCATACATGACAGCCAACAGTAGCGCTACCCTCACTGCGCCCAGTCCGCTATCGACGTCTCGCGCCGGCCTCTGGTGGGGGCTCCTCGGGGTCCTGGCGTTCTCGTTCACCCTCCCGTTCACTCGGGTCGTGGTCGGCGGCGGCGCCATGTCGCCGCTGTTCGTGTCCTGCGGGCGCGCCGTGGTCGCGGCGGTGCTGGCCTCGGCCGCCCTCGCGATCACCCGGCAGCGCCGGCCGCGCGGCGTGCAGTGGGCGCGGCTCGCGGTGGTGGCCGCCGGAGTGGTGGTCGGCTTCCCGGTGCTGACGTCGTTCGCGCTCACCACCGCGCCGGCCGGCCACGCGGCCGTGGTGATCGCGCTGCTGCCCGCGGCGACCGCGGTGCTGGTGGTGCTGCGCGGGCACGAGCGGCCCCGCGCGTCGTTCTGGGTCATGGCGGCGCTGGGCGCGGTCGCGGCGATCACCTTCGCCTCGGTGCAGGGCGGCGGGCTGAGCGGACTGACCGGGTCGGACCTGCTGCTGCTCGCCGCCGTCGTCGCCTGCGGGTTCGGCTACGCGGAGGGCGGGCTGCTCGCCCGCGAGCTCGGCGCATGGCAGACCATCTCCTGGGCGCTCGTCCTTGCCGCCGTGCCGATGGCGCTGCTCACAGCGGTGTCGGTGGTGCGGCAGCCGCCGTCGGGCAGCCCGCTCGACTGGGCGCTGTTCGGCTACCTGGGCACGGTGAGCATGTTCCTGGGCTTCGTCGCCTGGTACCGCGGGCTCGCGATCGGCCCGATGGCGCAGGTCAGCCAGGTGCAGCTGGTCCAGCCGGTGCTCAACATCCTGTGGGCCGCGCTGCTGCTGCACGAGCAGGTCGGCTGGCCCACGGTGCTCGGCGGCGCGGCCGTGATCCTCTGCGCGGGCGTCGCCGTGCGGTCCCGGCTGCGGCAGCCGGGCTGAAGGGCGCCGTCCGGCGTCGGGCAGACTGGGCGCACACCCGCCCCACCTCCGGAAGGATCCCCGCATGCCCCCGATGTCCCGTCTGGGCCGCCTGTTCGCCGTCGTCGCCTGGATCGAGGCGTTCACCTGGGCCGGACTGCTGGTCGGGATGTTCCTCAAGTACGTCACCGAGACCACCGAGGCCGGGGTGTGGCTGTTCGGCCGCCTGCACGGCGGGGCGTTCGTGCTGTTCGTCGTGGTCACGCTGATCGCCGCCGTGCGGCTGCGGTGGGGCTGGTTCCGGACGCTCGTCGCGCTGGCCTCGGCGGTCCCGCCGCTGACCACGCTGCTCGCCGAGTGGTGGCTCAAGCGGACGGGCCACCTCGCGGATCCGGCCGAGCGGGACGCCGCTCGGGAGCCGGAGGCGGAGCTGCAGCCCACGCCCTGACGCGGCGTGGACCTGACGCCACTTGAACCTCACGCCGCGTGAGGGCTCAGCCTGGCGTCATGATCGACACCTACCCCGCATTCGACGTCAGCCCCGTCCCCGTTCCCGGTCCGGACGCCCGGGCCCCCGAGCCGTTCCACGGCATCTACGGCATGCCGATGTTCGTCTCGGTGCCCACTGCCGACCTGACGGCGTCCACCGACTTCTGGGTCCGGGGGCTCGGCTTCTTCGAGCTCTTCTCGGTACCCGGCCAGGTGGTCCACCTGCGCCGCTGGACGTTCCAGGACGTCCTGCTGGTCCCGGCGGACCGGCCCGCCGAGACGCCCGCGCTGAGCGTGAGCTTCTCGTGCGTGCTCGACCAGGTCGAGGGCATCGCCGCGGCCTGCGAGGAGGCGCTGCCCGGCAGCACCACGGGACCCCGGACGATGCCCTGGGGCTCGGTCGAGCTCGAGGTGGTCACGCCGGAGAACGCGCGGGTGGTCATGACGGCCGCCCGGCCGTACGACCCCGACAGCCCCGAGGCCCAGAACCTGCGGGACATGGGGATCGAGGGGCCCGGGGAGTGACCCGGCTGCGAGACTGGGCCGGATGACGTACGCGAGCGCCGCCGACGCGGTGCCGCCGGACGGGCTGACCGTCGGCGGCGCCGCGTCCGTCGTGGGCGTCACGGTGCGGACGCTGCACCACTGGGACGAGCTGGGCCTGGCCCGCCCGTCCCAGCGCACGCCCGGCGGGCACCGGCTGTACGACGCCGCAGACGTCGCCCGGCTGCACCGGGTACGCCTCTACCGCGAGCTGGGTCTGCCGCTGGCGGACATCGCCTCGCTCCTGGACGCGCCCGCCGACGACGCCGAGGAGTCCCTGCGCCGGCAGCGGGACGAGGTGCGCGAGCACATCGGGCGCCTGCAGCGGTCGGCGGACGCGCTGGACCGGATGATCGAGGCGCGCCGGTCCGGTGTGCTGCTGTCCGCCGAGGAGCAGGTGGCGATCTTCGGGCAGCAGTGGCGGCCGGAGTGGACGGCCGAGGCACGGGAGCGGTGGGGCGACGGCGAGCAGTGGGCGCAGTACGCCGAGCGTGCGGCGGACCGCGGGCCCGAGGACTGGCGCCGGATCACGGCGGACGTCGAGGCGCTCCACGCCGACCTCGCCGCGGCCCTCCGTTCGGGCGTGCCGCCGGGCAGCGCCGCCGCGAACGACCTGGCCGAACGGCACCGGGCGTCGGTCGGCGCCTACTTCGACTGCACCGTCCCGATGCACGTCTGCCTGGGCCGCACGTATGTCACCGACCCCGGCTTCCGCTCGTTCTACGACGGTCTGGAGCCGGGCCTGGCCGCCTGGCTCCGCGACGTCATCGACGCGAACGCCCGCGAGCGCGGCGTCGACCCGGAGACCGCCGTCTGGGTGTGAGGCGGGACGCACCACAAAGCACGTGTGCCACGCGGGGCCCGTGTGTAGCATCGAGAGGTCGGCCGTGCGGCGCAGCCGCGGCGGACCGGCCATCAGATGCGACAGCGGCATGAGGAGCGAGAGATGCGGGTACACACCGCGGGATGCGGGGCGGCCGCAGCGGCCTGCTCGGGCAGCGCCCGGACCCGCGTCACAGCTCTCTGATCCCGGCAGCACCACTCACCGCACCGGTCTTTTCCACAAGGCCGTCCACAGGGTGGTGCGCGCTGCCGGCGGACGTCGGAGGGCGGGCGCGGCATCGTCCCCTGCCCTGCCGCCAGCCGGCCCGGTGACCGATCCGCTTCGGTGACCGTGGCGCCGTCGTGCACCCGCGCGACCACGAACGCCGGCCGGTGGCCTCCGCACGACCGGAAGCCGAGAAACCTGATGAACCCCCTGACCGAGAAGCAGATCCGCGCGTCCTTCCTGAACGCGAGCAAGCGGGAGGCCGCGCAGGCGACCCTGCCCGACCTCGACGGCCTCGACTGGGAGCGCCTCGACTACCTCGGATGGCGCGACCGCAAGGCGCCGCTGTCCGCGTACGTAGTGCTCGAGCTCGACGGCGAACCGACCGGGGTGCTGCTGCGCTCCACCGACGCCAAGGCGGGCGGCAAGCGCACCAAGGGCGTCTGCGCCTGGTGCGAGGACGTCGTCGTCACCGACGACGTCTCCATGTACGTCGCCAAGCGGGGCGGCGCGTCCGGGCGCAACGGCAACACGATCGGCACGCTGATCTGCACCGAGTTCGTCTGCTCCCGCAACGTGCGACGCAAGCCCACGTTCACCGAGGCGGGCAACGACCCGGCCATGCGTGAGCTGATCATCGACCGCCGCATCGACGGTCTGCGCGAACGCGCCGCTCGGTTCGTGGCAGAGGTCGGCAGTACGCGCTGATCCTGGCGTCGGGCGCACAGGTCCCCCGGGCCTGTGCGTCCGACATCCGCGGGTGGGGCCGAGGTGTGCGCGCCTGGGTGCACCACCTCCGGCTCACGCCGCGACGCCGCTCTCGACCCGCAGGCGCGCGGCCGCCGCTATCGCGGCCTCGCACCAGACGACGGCGGGGCGGTCGACGGCGCCGCGCATCGCGATCTGGCGGCACAGCTCGCCCAGACCCTCGGTCGCGGCGCGCTCTGCGTCCACGCCGGGGAACATCCGGTGCACGGAGAAGACGACGGCGCGGCGGTGCGCCGCCCACTCCGAGGGGTTCGAGGCCAGTCCGTAGGTCCTGCTCTTCGTCGCGGTCATGCACTACAGACGCGGCTGCCGCGCCGATGTCACAGCACTTCGCGGTACGGATTCGAGGAGTTTCCGGCTCCGCGACGTAACCTCGCGGCATGCCCCTCTCCGACCGCGAGCCGCGGCTCGACTCCGCCGAGACCCCGGTGCTCTTCACCGCCTACCTGGACTACTACCGGCAGGCCGTGGACCGGAAGCTGCGCACCCTGTCCGACGCCGAGCTGCGCGCCTCCCGGCTGCCCTCCGGCTGGTCGCCGCTGGAGCTCCTGATCCACCTGGTGCACATGGAGCGGCGCTGGTTCTGCTGGGGGTTCCTGGGCGAGCAGGTCGACGACCCGTGGGGCGACCACGCGGAGCAGGACCCGCACGGGCCGTGGGCCGTGCCCGACGGCGTGCGCCTCACCGAGCTCCTCGACCGCCTGCACGCCGGGGGCGAGACGACGCGCGAGGTGCTCGCCGCGCACGACCCGGCGGAGCACGGCGCGCTCGGCGGCCGGTTCACCGAGGACCCGCCGACGCTCGCCTGGATCTGCTTCCACGTGCTGCAGGAGTACGCCCGGCACGCGGGGCACCTGGACATCGCCGCCGAGATCGCGGGCGGCGCGACCGGCGAGTAGCCCGTTTGCTGGCCGGGCCGGGAGCGCCCGGCTAGCCTCCGGGCATGCCTCGCCCCACCCGCCGTACCTCCGGGCGGCCGCCGCGCACCGGTCTGCGCACAGCCCTGTGGACGACGGCGGCCGGGGTGGCCGTCGTCGCCGTGCTCGCCGCGCTCGTGGCGACCGGGGTCGTCTGGCCGAGCCGGCTGCCGGCCGCGGCCCACGACGTGCGCGGCGTCGACGTCTCGCACTACCAGGGCGAGATCGACTGGGACGTGCTCGCGGGGCAGGACCTCGACTTCGCGTGGATCAAGGCCACCGAGGGCGCGTCACACACCGACCCCCGGTTCGCCGAGAACTGGGCGGCCGCGAACCGCACGGACCTGCTCGTGGGGGCGTACCACTTCATGAGCTTCGAGAGCCCGGGCGCCGAGCAGGCCGCGCAGCTCGCGCGCGTGGTGCCGGCGACCCCGGGCACGCTCCCACCCGTGGTCGACCTGGAGTTCTACGGCCGGTACTTCCAGGACCCGCCGGCCCCCGAGCAGGTGCGGGCGATCCTGGACCCCCTGGTCGCGGGGATCGAGGAGCACTACGGCGTGCCACCGATCGTGTACGCGACCGAGGAGGCGTACGACCTGTATCTCGCGGACCGCTACCCCGACCTGCCGATCTGGATCCGGTCGGTCGCCTGGACGCCCCGGCTCTCCGACGGCCGGGACTGGACGGTCTGGCAGTACTCGAACCGCGACCGGCTCGCCGGGTACGACGGCGTGGAGCCGTACATCGACCTCAACGTCTTCGCGGGCACGCGCGCGGAGCTGACCGCGCTGACCCTGCCCTGACCTCGCTCAGCCCGGGATGCCCGACCGGTTCAGGGCAGCGTGATGGTGCCGAGCAGGCCGTCGTCGTGCTCGACCACCTCGAAGCCGATGCGCTCCAGAGTTGTGCGGGCGGGGGTGCTCGCCACCGTGCGGGCCACGAGCCGACGGGCGTCCATGGTCTGCGCCGCCGCGACCGCCCAGTACGCGACCTCGCCGGCGATGCCGTGCCCGCGGTACGACTCGCCGAGCCAGAGCCCCACCTCGCGCGCGTCCGGGTCGCCGTCGACCAGGGCGAGGCGGGCAGCGCCCACGATGCGGCCCCGGGCCCTGACCGCCCAGGTCACCTCGGGGACCGGTGCGGTCACGCTGAGCCGGCAGCGCCGGTGGTAGTCACGGAAGGCTCCCTTGCGGAGTTCGGTCCACGTGGTGCGCGCCTCGTCGGCCGACTCGCCGGACGCGGGCGGCATCACCTCGCCGGGCACGGCCTCGGCCACGGCCAGGGCGAGCAGCTCCTCGAGCACGTCCTCGCCCACCGGTACGAGGTCAACCATCATCTGCGATGTCACGTGGCGGATGATAGCCCGATTTCACGGCACTCTAGATTACTGAAAGATTCAACCACTTCGGGCGTAGTCGACGCGCCCCAGCCCCAGCCACGCCGCGAGCTGCTCCACCTCGGCGTGCACCGCGTCCGTCGTCGCCCCGTCGAACGGCAGGTCCTCGTGCACGGCGAAGACGTTCAGCACGCCCTCCTTGCGGTCCGCCTTGGCGTCGAGCTTTCCCACGAACCGCTCCCCGTGCAGGATCGGCAGCGCGAAGTAGCCCCAGCGCCGCTTCCCCTTCGGCTTGTACATCTCGAGCGTGTACTCGTAGTCGAACAGGTCGAGCAGCCGCGGCCGGTCGGCCACGAGCGCGTCGAACGGGGACAGCAGGGCGGTGCGCGGCTCGAAGTCGTCGTCCGCGTGGTCCAGCAGCTCCGAGTCGACGCGCCACTCGCCGTCGCACCCCTCGACCTGGACCACCTCGCCCGGGAGGTCCACCCACCAGGCGCCGTCGCCCGAACGCCCCTGTGCCCGCTTGCGGGCGATGCCCTCCGCGGCCAGCCGCCGGTCGACCCGCTCACGCAGCGCCTCCTCCAGCGGCACCGCATCGACCTGGGGATACACGCGCTCGGCCAGGTCCCACAGGCGCTGGCGCCCCTTGCGCCCCACCATCGCCAGCTTGCCCTGCATGTTCAGCGCCTCGAGCATCTCGGCCACGCTGCGCCGGCTGCTCCAGCCCTCGGCGCCCCACGTGTACGGCACCCGGGCGGTGTCGGGCACGTCCTTGGCGAGCACGGGCCCCTCCGCCTCGACCAGCGCCAGCACCTCGCGCTCGAAGTCCGCGTTGTCCGCGAGCCACTGCCGCATGGTCTCGTTCTGCGGCCACTGCGCCATCTGCTCCAGGTACAGCGGCAGGTCGCCCATCGAGCGCACCGTGCCGCGGAGCTGGAAGAGCATGCGGTCCGTGATCGCGTCGTCGACGGCGCCGACCCAGTACTCGTTCCCGAGCCGCGACCAGGCCACGAGGTCCACCGCCGGGGCCACGGCCGACGTCGGGTCGACGGCGAAATACGTCAGGTCCTCCACGAGGTGCACCAGGTCGACCGGCCGGTGGGCGTCGAGGAGCTGGGCGCGCAGGGCGACGCGGCGCGCCTGCTGCACGGTGAGCCGGTGGGTGGCCATGCCGCGAGGATACGGAAGGCCACCGACACGCCGTCGGACCTACCGCTCAACCTTTCACCGCCCTCGACCGTGAAGGAGGCATGAGCATGCCAATGGTTGCGGGGCGCTCGAGCCCCGACCCGGTCCGCACCACCGACACCGGCCACGAGGCCGACCCGGTCGACGTCGTGGTCGCGGGCGACACCGAGGCCGAGTTCGCCGCCTTCATGGCCCGGTCGACGCCGGCGCTGGCCCGTACCGCCTGGTTGCTGTGCGGCGACACGCACCAGGCCGAGGAGCTGGTGCAGCAGGCCCTGATGAAGACGTACCTGGCCTGGCCCAAGGCCCGCAAGGGCGAGCCGCTCGCCTACGCGCGGCGCGTCCTGGCGAACCTGCGGGTCGACGGCTGGCGCAGGCGCCGCCGGGAGGTCCTCATGTCCGCCGACGCCCTGCCCGAGCGGGCGCCGGACGGGCGGAGCCCCGCCGAGGTCCACGCCGAGCGCGACCGCCTGGTCCGGGCGCTGCGGCTGCTGCCCACCAAGCAGCGCCGGATCGTGGTGCTCCGGCACCTCGAGGGCCTGCCGGAGCGCGAGGTCGCCGACGCGGTCGGCGTCTCGGTCGGCACGGTCAAGTCCACGGCGTCCCGGGGGATCGTGCGCCTGCGCGAGATCCTGCGGGCCGACGGAACGAGCGACGCGGCCACACACCACACGAACCACGAGAGGAGCGGGTCATGAACGACGAGGAGCTGTTCGCGGAGAGCCTGCGTACGCAGGTCACGCGCGTCGCGCCGAGGATCGACGTCGACGTGACGCGCGTCGTCCCGGCTGCCCGACGGCGGCGGGCCGCCCGGGCGGGCGGCGTCACCCTGGCCCTGGCGCTGGCCCTCGGGGGCGGGGCCTGGGTCGCCACGACCCTGGAGCCCCCCGGAACGATTGTTCCTGGCGGCTCCACGACGATGGAGGTGGAGCCGTCACCGGCGCCCAGCGGGCCACCCGTCACGTCGAGTGAGGGCGACCGGCTGAGCGACAGCACGGACAACCTGCCGCCGGGGCCGGTCATGCCGCCGAAGGGCTGGCGGGACGGGATGTACTTCCACGTCGTGACCCGGGTCGACGGCTCGAAGGAGGGGGAGGAGCCCGAGGACGACCCGCCGCTGGGCATCGAACGCTGGTACGGCGAGGGCGTGAGCTTCGAGCTGCTCAGCTTCGGCCCGGCGATGCGGGACACCCCCGGTTACCTCGGTATGGAAGGCCGCGAACCCATCAGCTTCACGTGGGCGGACATCGCGGCGCTGCCCACCGAGCCAGGCGCGCTGCACGACGCGCTGCTCGAAAGGCTCGAGCCCACGGGCGTGGCCGAGGACGCGGCGCTCTTCAACCTGGCCCACCTGATCACCGATACCCCGGCCCCGCCGGCAGTACGCGCCGCAGGATGGGAGCTGCTCGCGAGCCTGACCGCCGTCGATGTGGAGCAGAACGTCCAGGACACGGAGGGCCGCCGGGGCAGCAGCGCCTCGTTCGAGGTGTTCGACCGGACCGTCACGGTGATCTACGACGTGGAGCGGAACGTCCCGCTCCAGCTCGAGGACTCGATAGGCAAGATGCACTCCCTCACGGTCTTCCTCACGACCGAGTTCGTGCCTCTTCCCGACGAGATCGCGGACAGCGCCATCGAGATCCCCGACCTCACGGCGATGACCCGTGAGGACGTCGAGGTCGTCTGCCTGCAGAGGCATCTCGCCTGCACGTTCACGGAGGACAAGTCGGAGACGGCGCCGGAGGGGACCGTCCTCTCGTCCGACCCGGCCGAGGGGGCGCTCGTCACCTGGGGCGCCCCGGTCACGATCGTGCTCTCCGCGGGTTCCTGACCGGGCACCTCACCCGAAGGCCCGCCACGGGCCCCAGGCTGCGGCGGATGCTTCCCTGCCCGGCGTAGCCTGGGGCCCGTGGCTCATGCCTATAGCACCAGTGTCCGGGTCGAGGCGCCGGCCGACGTCGTCTGGCAGATCCTGTCCGACGTCGAGCGCATGCCCGCCTGGACCGGCGCCATGAGCCGCGTGACGCTCCTGGGCCCCGAGCGGGCGATCGTCGTCGGCTCGCGCGTCGAGGTCGAGCAGCCGGGGCTGCCGGCGGCGACCTGGGAGGTGGACGGCCTCACCGAGGGCCAGGGCTTCTCGTGGTCGAGCAGCAGCACCCCCGGCGTGCGGACCGGGACCGCCCATCGCATCACTCCGCTGCCCGGCGCAGTGCCGGACGGGAGCGCCGCGTGCGACGTCACGACGGCCGTGGCCCGGAGCGGGATGCTCGCTGGGCTGACCGACCTGGCAGCGGGGCCGAAGGGGCGCGAGCTGGCCGACACCTTGCTGGCCGACCTGAAGGCCGAGGCGGAGCTACGAGCACGGAACAAGACGTGACACACCGGCGGAGAGCCGCGTGTCGCAACATTTCGTCCACTGTCTTTTCATAGCCGTCAGGGCCACATTTCGGCGTTAAAAATAGTCCTTACGCTGGGAAAAAGCATCTAGTCGAAAAGTTACGCGGGATTCGGACAGCCCGATACTTCACGACAACTGTTATCTGATCGAGACAAGGTGGGTACCCGTATGTAGCGTCGGATTCGCTGCGCCACCGGAGGCACAGCCGCGGGCCCCATTCCCCAGACCGGTACGGGACCGCGCAACCGGCGACTTGGAGAACTTCGGTGAGTACCACCGTCCGACGCGGTCGACACCGCGCCGATCATGCTCCTAGCACTCACTTCATGTCCGTGACTCGCAGCGCAGCCCGTTCGGGCGCTGTGATCGCGGCATCATCCGGACTTCTCGCAACAGCGTTCGCCCCCGGCGCACACGCGGTCGTGGGAGAAGGTTCGAACCGGCTGGCAAAGGAGGTCGCGACAGCACCGGCGGTGCAGGTCGCGAACGACGCACGGCTCAAGATCGAGAGCAAGGCCGTCAAGGTCACCCCCGCTCCCGAGCCCGAGCCGGAACCAGAGCCAGCCGTGGAGACCACAGCCTCGGTGACCGCGACGAGCACCGCCGCCGAGGCCACACCGGACTACAAGTCCGACGGGTCCATCGGGGCCCAGGCCGTCTCGATCGCGATGCAGTACATCGGCATCGCCTACGCGTACGGCGGCAGCTCGCCCGCCACAGGCTTCGACTGCTCAGGCCTGATCAAGTACGTGTACGCGCAGCTCGGCGTCGAGCTGCCGCACTCCTCGTCGTCCATGGTGGCGACCGGGTACCAGGTCTCCTCGCCGATCCCCGGCGACATCGTCTGGACCCAGGGTCACGTCTCCCTCTACGCCGGCAACGGCAAGGTGGTCGAGGCCGCCAACTACGGCAGTCCTGTGCGCTACACCGAGCAGTGGCAGGACTACGCGGTCTACATCCGGCCGTACTAGCAACCAGAGCACAGGAGCACCGCGGCGTGGGCCGCGGTGCTCCTGTGCGCTCGGTACCGCCGGGCGCCCGGTGTCAGTACGCGATGTGTCAGTACGCGACGTGTCAGTACGCGACCGCGGCGGCCGCGTCGACGATCCCGTACCCGTACAGCGGCGTCCACAGGCCGCGCAGGCCCAGGAGCGGGTCGCGGGCCGTGTACAGGATGGCGGCCTCGACGTCCGTGAGGGACCTTCCCTGCGCGAACAGGAGCGCCGCGACCCCGGCCACGTGCGGCGTCGCCATGGACGTGCCCGCGTAGGCGTCGTAGCTGCCGCCCGCGCAGGTGTCGGACCCGGTGCCCTCGGGGACCGTGGACCAGACGTCGCCGTCGCAGCCGGTCAGCCCGCCCGACCCGCCGGGCGCCGAGACGCTCTTCAGGTCGAGCTTGACCGGCAGCTCCGAGTAGTAGGAGTGCAGGCCGGCGGAGTCGGTGGCCCCGATGCAGATCGCGGCGCTGGTGAACGCCGGGTCGCTGCAGAGCGGGGTCGACGAGTTGCCGGCCGCCGCCACCGTGAGCGCGCCCTGCTCGCGGGCGTAGGCGATGGCGTCGCGCATCAGGGTGTCGACGCCGATGATCGTCAGCAGCTGCCCGCCCAGGCCGGAGCCCAGGGAGAGGTTGATGACGTCGGCGCCGTGGTCGGCCGCCCAGCGGATGCCGTCCGCGATGTCCTGCGACGACCCCGTGCCGGCCTCGAGCACCTTGACCGGGAGGATCTTGGCGTCCGGCGCGACACCGGCGACGCCGATGCCGTTGTCCGTCGCGGCGGCCACGATGCCCGCCACGTGCGTGCCGTGCTCGTCGCCGTCGTTGGCGCCGTCGGGGCCCCGGAAGTCCCCGTCGCCGCACGGACGGACGTCCGCACAGCCGGTGAAGGTGGCGCCCGGCAGGAGCTGGCCCGCCAGGTCGGGCTGGTCGAGGTCGACACCGGTGTCGACCACGGCCACCACCGCGCCCTCGCCGGTGCTGGCCTGCCAGGCCGCCTCGGCGTTGATCTGGTCCAGGCCCCACTGCTTGTCCCGGAGGGGATCCCTGGTCGCGGCCTGCGCACCCGGCGCCACGGCGACCAGGGCCGCCACGACGAGCGCCGCGGAGGTGGCGGCGCCGACGAAGGACTTCCGTTTCATGTATGCCCCCATTGTTCGCACGGGGGCTGAATACCCCCGAACTGGGGCAAACCTAGGGTGAGGCGGCTGGGGCCGAACAGGCCTGCTGTCCGGTTGCGGGTGAAATTTACACAATCGAAATCAGTAGGGGCGCTCCCCGTCAGGCCCAGGCCTCGGACAGCTCGCTCTCGTCCCCGGCCTCCCGGGACAGCCGCAGCGCCGCGATGGCCGCACCGAGCAGCAGCGCCACCACCCAGGCACCGAGCTGGTGGCCCTCGGTCGTCAGGGCGGCGGAGGCGATCTCGCGGCCCGCGATTCCGGCGGCCGACAGCGGGTTCTCCGTGAGCGCCGAGCCCGGCCAGATGTTCTCCTGCACGGCCAGCAGGGCTGGGCCCGCGGACTGCAGCACCCACACGGTGCCCGCGGCGGGCAGCCAGCCGAGCAGGTCGAGGGGCTTGCCGTCCACGCAGAGCCCGAACGCCACGCCGAGCGCCGTCGCGAGCACCCACCACGAGCCGGTCGGGGAGACGTCGTTGCCGGGCAGGAGGCCCCAGAGCCAGCCGTCCAGGAGCACCACCGGGAGGGCGAGGGCGACGCCACGCAGCGCCGCCGGCCCGATGCCGGCCAGGAGCCCCGCGGCGAGGCCGACGAGCCCCGCGCCGACGGTGACGACGAGCATCCCGAACGGCATGGCGTCACCGGGCACGGTGGCGCCGGCCGCGAGCCACCAGGAGCTGCCGGCCGCGCCGGCCATGCCGAGCAGGGTGCCCGCGATCGCGGCGCCCGCACCCGCGCCGGCCGACGCGGGGAGGCGGGCCATGACGCCGGCGAGCAGTCCGCCCATCAGGGCCATGACGACCAGGCCGACCACGGCGCCGTCGGCCGTGAAGGGGAGCGGCAGGATGCCGGCGGCCGCGGCGTCGGACGCACGGGCCAGGCCCGTGACCTGGTACGACAGCTGCGCGATCCACGGCAGAAAGCCACAGGCCCACCAGACGATCGCACTGATTGGAAGCACCCACCACGCGGAGATGCGGTGCTGCATTTCGGCCATGTCGCCGAACGCTAGCCGATGTGTGATGTCGGTCATAACCCCTGAAGCCCGGAACGGCGCAAATCTGCGTCTTCGTTGGGTCAGACCGTAATGCGTAACCCGATCGTGACTTTTCTCGTGAACGTGTGTACTTTGACTTCTGCTCCACCGCCACGGTGGAGTCGTGAGCCGGACGCCGAGTCCTGTCACCGGCTCATGACTCAGACGTTCAAGACAGGAGCGGGGGACCCATTCCCGGGCGACAGCAGGATCGTCGTCCTCGGGGTGAAGCCGGACGGAAACCCCCCAGTAGCCGTGCGGCCGGGTTGTACTCCTACCCGAACCCGACAGCTCACCTCGCAGGCGGTACAGGAGACATTAGGTGACGAACTCCATCCGCGGACGGCATCGTGACAGCCGCCCGGCCCAGACACCACTGACTATCCTCGCTCGTACCGCCACCGAGAACGCCGGCACCGTCGCCCGCCGTGGCGCCATCGCCGCAGCCGCAGGCGGCGTCCTCATCTCGACCATCGCGACGACGGCCCACGCGGCCCCGGCGATGGACCTCAAGACCGAGGTCAAGACCGCGAAGCTCAACTCGGTCGACCTGAACTCCCTCACCGCGGTGGCCAAGCAGTCCGTCGCCGCAGCGCCCACCGTGACCGTCCCGGCCGACGCGAAGATGCCGATCGAGCTGGAGACCCTGGGCACCTCGAAGGGCGCCGACGGTGAGAAAGGCGAGGCCCCCGCCGTCGTCTCGGTCGACGCGCCGGACCCGGTCCCGGTCGGCCAGCAGGCCGTCAACATCGCCTTCAACTACCTGGGCATCACCTACGTGCTGGGCGGCAACTCGCCGGCGGAGGGCATGGACTGCTCGGGCCTGATCCAGTACGTGTACGCGCAGCTCGGCGTCTCTCTGCCGCACTCCTCGAGCGCGATGCTCGGTTCCGGCTACCAGGTCACGTACCCCGAGCCGGGCGACATCGTCTGGACGCCCGGCCACGTGGCCCTCTACGCCGGCAACGGCATGATCATCGAGGCCTGGGCCGCCGGCATGCCGGTGCGCTACACCGAGATGTGGCAGAACAGCCCGACGTTCATCCGCGTCGTGTGATCACTGCCTGAACAGAGTTTCTCGAGAGGCGTCGCCTCCCTGCCCGGCCCCGGCCCGACGGTGGAGGTGGCGCCTCTCGCGTGCCCGGGCCCTACTCCGGCCAGTCGCAGCTGTCCGCGATGAAGGCGAACAGGTCGGCGCGCGCCGAGTCGGCCATGGGCACGTAGATCACGTGCTGCGCCACGCCGTCGACGCTCGCCGAGACGGGCAGGAAGGTGCCGCGCTTGTCCTCGCCCACGGCGTGCGCGTCGCAGCGGGCGGGCACCACCGGCAGCGTGATCGTGCCGGTCCGCTGGCCGTCCAGCGCGTGCCCGGTCCAGCCGGAGCCGTCGCCGCCCGGGTCGGCGTTGTTCATGATCGTGGTCCCGGCGATCCGGTCGATCGTGACGTCTGGCCCGCCGTCCACCGGCTCGACCCGCAGCGTGACCAGGGCGGTCAGCTCGCCGTCCCGTGTCTCGACCGGGATGTCGGGGTCGACGGAGAGCTCGGCGCCCGCGGCGACGGCGGCACCGGCGCAGTCCACGGCGTGGTTGCGGCCGAGGTGGCCGCCGGGGTCACCGACCTGCTCGACGACGACGTCGGTGGCCGGGCCGACGTCGTCGTACTCGCCGAGGGCCAGCGTGATCGTGGCCGACGGCGCGGCGTCCGGCGCGGGCTCCGCGGGACCGGCCGGGGCGCCCGCACACTCCGCCTCGCCCAGCTGCAGATAGACGTCACGTGTGGTGCCGGGCCGGAGCGCGGGGGTGCGGTTCTCCTTCGTGGGGTGCGACGGCCCGAAGCCGTCGGCGTCCAGGGCGCCCGACAGGAGCGTCATCGTCTCGTCCGAGTCGTTGGTGACCGCGAGGACGATCTCCCGGGCGGCGTACTGCGTGCGCCCCTGGTCCACCTGGACGGTGAGGTGGTCGGCCACGCCGTCGGGCACGGGGCCCAGCGTCGACGAGGGCTCCGGCGAACCGCCCGAACATGCGACCGCGGCCGCCCCGATCAACGACGTCAGGACGACGCCGAGGACGGTACGGCCGCGGACCACAGCTGTCAGACCGTCATGCGGTCTTGCGCCGGCCGAAGATCGCCTGGGCGATCAGGATGACGATGATCGCGCCGATCACCGCGAACAGCCAGGTCGACCAGGACCAGAACTCGCTGAAGTTGACGTTGAAGAGGACTCCGCCCAGCCAGCCGCCGAGCATGGCGCCGAGCACGCCGAGAAGCAAGGTGACCCAGAAACCGCCCGGCTGCTTGCCCGGGATGACGATGCGAGCGATGACACCGGCGATCAGTCCGAGGATGAGAAAGGCCCAGAAGCCCATGGCATTTTCCTCCAGTCGTGTTGCTTGCTTGTCTACTCAAGCACTGATTTGGTTCAGTTGCCACCGGACCCGCCGATCAACCCCATATCGGGACATTGCGCCCAGACGAGTCGAGGCACACCGCCGCGCTAAGGTTCGGCCGGGCAAGGGGCCCGAGGCACTGCCGGGGCACGGGCTCCGGGCACGGGAACGTTGAGGAGAGACCGGATGAACCAGGCGATCGGCGCGCAGGCGGTACCGCGGACCGGACGGGAGCGGCTGCGGGCCTTTCTCGACCAGAAGTGGGTCACCAACCTGGTGCTCGGGGTGATCCTGGCGAACGCCCTGATCCTGGGCGCCGAGACGATGGTGACCGGCGCGGCCCTCGACGTCCTGGTCAAGATCGACCACACCATGCTCGGCTTCTTCGTGCTCGAGCTGGTGCTGCGGATCGTCGCCTACGGCCGGAAGTTCTTCCGCGACCCGTGGAACATCTTCGACCTGCTCGTCGTCGGTGTCGCGGTGCTCCCCGCGAGCGAGTCCCTGTCCGCGCTGCGTGCCCTGCGAGTGCTGCGGGTCCTGCGGGTGATCACCGTGGTGCCGTCGCTGCGCCGCGTGGTCGACGGCCTGCTGCGGGCCGTGCCGGGGATGGGCGCCGTGGGGGCCCTGCTGATCCTGGTCATGTACGTATCGGCGGTCATCGCGACCGGCCTGTTCGGCACGTCGTCCCCCGAGTACTTCGGCAGCCTGTGGATCTCCCTGTTCACGCTCTTCCAGGCCATGACGGGCGAGGCCTGGCCCGACATCGCGCGCTCGGTGATGGAGACCCATCCGGCCGCGTGGATCTTCTTCGTGCTGTACATCCTGGTGGTCAGCTTCGCGGTGCTGAACCTGTTCATCGCCGTCATCGTCAACGGCATGGAGGAGATCGCGGAGGAGGAGCGCCACGACGACGAGCAGAAGGACGAGCGGCTCGACGCCCTGGCCGCGCAGAACCGCGAGATCCTCGTCGAGCTCCGCGCCCTGCGCGCGAAGCTCGACGAGGACGACGGCAAGGACGACGACGGCGCGGCCGCCTGACCGTCAGGCCGGCGCCAGCACCACGTTGACCAGGTGCGGCGGGCGCACCACGACCCGCCGCACCGCCCGGCCGGCCACGGCCCGGGCCACCGCAGGCCGCGCCAGGGCCGCTCGCTCCAGGTCGGCCGGCGCCACGTCCACCGGGACCGGCAGCCGGTCCCGCACCTTGCCGTCCACCTGGACCACGGCCTCGACCTCGGCGGTCACCAGGTAAGCGGGGTCCACCTCCGGCCACGGATGCGCCGCGACCGCCGTCGTGCGGCCCAGGCGCTCCCACAGCTCCTGGGCGGTGAACGGCGCGAACAGGCTCAGCAGCACCGCGACGGCGGCGACGGCCTCGCGGTGGGCCCCCTGATCCTCCGGCCCGCCGTCCGACGCCGCCCGCCGCACCTCGCCCACCAGCTCCATCAGCCGGGCGATCGCGACGTTGAACCGGCCGGCCTCGACCAGCCCGTCGACGTCGTGCACGGTCCGGTGCACGGCTCGGCGCAGGTCGTGAGCATCCGCGGGTCGAGCTTGTCGAGACCCATCCGCCGGGACCAGCCGCAGCACACGCGCCAGGAACTTCCGCATCGCCTCCGGCGAGACGTCCGCCCAGTCGACGTCGTCCTCCGGCGGCCCCGCGAACAGCATCGCCAGCCGGACGGCGTCCACCCCGTGCCGGTCCAGCTCGGCCGCCAGGTCGACGCCGTTGCCCAGCGACTTGCTCATCGCACGGCCGTGGTTGACCACCTGGCCCTGGTTCATCAGCCGGGCGTACGGCTCGGGCGACGGCACCAGGCCCATGTCGAACAGCACCTTGGTGACGAACCGCGCGTACAGCAGGTGCATGGTCGCGTGCTCGACGCCGCCCACGTACAGCGCGGCCGGCATCCACCGGGCGGCGTCCTCGGGGCGGAACGGTCCGCCGTCGTACCCGGGCGACAGGTAGCGCAGGAAGTACCAGGACGAGTCCACGAACGTGTCCATCGTGTCGGTGTCCCGCTCGGCGGGCCCACCGCACCGCGGGCAGGTGGTCTCCACCCAGTCGCGGGCCGCGGCCAGGGGCGAGACGTCGCCGGGGGCCAGCTCGTCGCCCGCCAGGTGCGGCAGCTCGACGGGCAGCTCGTCGTCCGGCACCAGCACCTCCCCGCACGCCGGGCAGTGCACCACCGGGATCGGGGCGCCCCAGTACCGCTGCCGGGAGACCAGCCAGTCGTGCAGGCGGTACGTGTGCTCGCCGTCCGGCCCCTCGGACCGGCCGATCCAGTTGCGCTGCATGGTCAGCACGTGGGCGGGCCAGCCCGGCTCCAGCAGGGACATGTCGTCCAGCAGCCGGTCCGCATAGTCCGTGACCCGGAAGAACCACTGTGTCAGGCTGCGCGCCACGACGGCGGTGCCGCAGCGCTCGCACGCGCCGTCGACCACCTGCTCGTTGGCCAGCACCGTGCGGTCCTCCGGGCACCAGTTCCCCTCCGCCGCCGCCCGGTAGGCCAGGCCCCGCTCGTGCAGGCGGGCGAACAGCCACTGCGTCCAGCGGTAGTACCCGGGCTCGTGGGTGTGCAGGCGCCGCGACCAGTCGAACGAGACGCCGTAGCGCCGGATCGACGCCGCCTGGGTCGCGATGTTCGCCTCCGTGAACACCGCGGGGTGCTCGCCGCGGCGGATGGCCGCGTTCTCGGCGGGCAGGCCGAACGAGTCCCAGCCGATCGGGTTCAGCACGTCGAAGCCCTTGGCGCGCCAGTACCGGGCCTGGACGTCGGTGATCGCGAACACCTCGGCATGCCCCATGTGCAGGTCCCCCGAGGGGTACGGGAACATCGTCAGCAGGTACCGGCGGGGCCGGGCGCCGTCGTCGGACGCCGCGAAACCGGCGGCCGCGGCCGGGCCGCCGCGGGTGGGTCCAGGGGTGGTGCGCTGCTCGCTCATCGCTCTCGCTCTCCGGTGCGTCGATCGGGTTCCGGGCACGAAAAAGCCCCTCGCAGGGAGGGGCGGCCGCACCGGGTGTGCCCGCTCGAGGGCGGAACCGGTGCGGCTAGGTAAGCAGCGAGCGTGCGGTGCGCATGGCTCCACGGTACGCGGGCCGGCCGGGCCGGGTAAAGGAAGTCCGGTCTCCGCCGACGACGGGGCCGCAAGGGGACACGAGCGCCGGATCGGTCCGCCGCCAGCGAGGTCCGAGCCGGCGCTCGCGCCGGAGAACGGGAGACCGTGGCTCGGCGTGCCCCCAGCGCACTCCGAACCACGGCTCCCGCCCGACGCGCCGGAGCTCGGCCCGCCCCCAGCGAGGTCCGAACTTCGTCCGCGTCACAGATAGGACGCGGGCACGTCCCGGATGTCACAGCACTTTTCGATGCATTCACATGTGGCCTGGATCACAGGCCTACCGGATGAAATTCGATCGCGCGCGCCGAACGGTGCCCTGGGCACCCATTTCGGACCTCTCTCCGCGCCGGAACCGGACGCCACGGAACAATCCGAAGAAATTTCCGGAAGTGCTGTGACATCCGGACAGCTCGCGCGTCTGGGCTGCATGGAACACACCGAGCACCCCGAACTTGTTCGCCTGGGCGCCCAGTACCTGCGCGCCTACGCGGAGGGGGACGCAGTCAACCTCTACCGCCTCGCGGACGCGTGGGGAGCCAGCGACCTGATCGCCGCGACCTGTGAGGTCGCCCTCGCGATCATCCACGCGACGTCCGGGCCCCAGGGTCTCGACGTCGTGTCGACCACGTTCACGACCACCCGGAGGTGAACCCCTGATGGACCCGACCAGATCCGAGCCCGAGCCGCCGCTCGGGGCCCCGTCCGAACCCGTGCCGGCCGCGCACCCCAGCGGCGCCGCCACGACAATCGATCACGCCGGAAAGTTGCACAAAGGTGGATCTGTGGTGCGATCATTGCCGAGCGAGTCGAAACCGGACAGTATGCGCAGAGGGGAACAGGTTCGCGTGACGACCACTGGTGACCTGCGGATCGACGACTGGGTCGTGCACCGCCCCAACGTCGTCCGCTCCGTCGCGGCACGCGTGCCCGGCATCGACGCCGAGGAAGCCGCCAGCCGCGCCCTGGAGAAGATGGTCCGCATCGTCTCCACCGGCGGCACCATCGACGACCCCGCCCCGTACTGGCGACGCGCCGCGGTCAACGAGGCCATCTCCATGACCCGCGAGGCCGGCCGCACCCACGCCGTCGAGGACGACACCCTCGACGGCCTCACACCCCCGGTGGAAGGCGCGGAGCTCGACGCCGAGCGCGAGGCCGACGTCTCCATGCTCCGCTCCGCCCTGTCCGACCTCGCCGACGACGACCGCAAGATCCTGCTGGACCGCCACGTGCACGACATGGCCGTCACCGACATCGCCGGCGACCTCGGCGTACGCCCCCACGCCGTGACCATGCGACTGCGCCGCGCCGAGGAACGCCTCGCCGGCGCGTTCGCCGCCGCGCACGCCCAGAACGTCAACGAACCCGAGTGCCGCACCACCCGC
>NZ_ARQM01000007.1 GCF_000385135.1 Promicromonospora sukumoe 327MFSha3.1
AGACGAACGCGGGTGCCACCTCGGCGGGCTGCCCGGCCCGGCCGAGCGGGGTGTCGGTGCCGAACACGGTGATCTTCTCCTCGGGCTGGGTCGCGGGCTGCAGCGGGGTCCAGATGGGTCCGGGCGCGACGGCGTTCACCCGGATGCCTCGCGGCCCCAGCTCGGCGGCGAGGTTGACGGTGATGTTGTTGATCGCGGCCTTGGTGGCCGCGTAGTCGAGCAGTGACGTGGACGGCTGGTAGGCCTGGATCGACGAGTTGTTGATGATGGAGCTGCCCGAACCCATGTGCCCGAGCGCGGCCTGCGTCACCCAGAACAGGGCGTACAGGTTGGTCTTGAGCACCCGGTCGAGCTCCTCGGTGGTCACGTCCGCGACCGACCGCCGCCGCGCCATCTGGTATCCCGCGTTGTTGACCAGCACGTCGATGCCGCCCAGCTCGCCCGCAGCCCGGTGCGCCACGCCGCGCGCCGTCGGCTCGTCCCGCAGGTCGCCCGGCAGCAGGGAGCACTGACGTCCCGCGTCGCGCACCAGCTCCGCCGTCGCCCGGGCGTCGTGCTCCTCCTCGGGCAGGTACGAGATCGCGACGTCGGCGCCCTCCCGCGCGAACGCGATGGCGACCGCCCGGCCGATCCCGGAGTCCCCGCCGGTCACCAGGGCCTTGCGGCCCACGAGCTTCTCGCTGCCGACGTAGCTCGTCTCGCCGTGGTCGGGGGCGGGGTCCATCTGGTCCGTGGCACCCGGCGGGTTCTGCTGCTGCGGTGGGAACGCCTGGTCCTGGCTCATGTCGTCCTCCATCGTCGTGCGACGTCTCGACGGCTCCTCGTTGAACCCGATTCACGCTAGCCCGAGGCCCGACCGGCCGCACATCCCGTACGCTCGGAGCCACCAAGCCAGGCGTATCAGCCCAGCAAGGAGCCTCGTGAACCCTGTACCGACGCCCGACGAGCCCACGATCGTGGACGACGCCGAGGAGGTGCTCGCCGGCGGTAGCCGGTCACCGGTCGGTAGGTACCGGCTCGACCTGTCCACGGGCGAGTGGGCGTGGTCGGACGAGGTATACGTGATGCACGGCTTCGAGCCGGGCGAGGTCGTGCCGACGACGCCCCTGCTGCTCTCGCACAAGCACCCCGACGACCGCGCCCGCGTGGACGGCGTGCTGCGGCAGGCGGCCGAGAGCGGGCAGCCGTTCAGCTCGGTGCACCGGATCGTGGATGCCCGGGGCGAGGCGCGGACGCTCGCGGTGACCGGGCAGGGCCACCGCGACCCGGAGTCCGGCGGGGTGACCGAGCTGTTCGGTTACTACATCGACGTCACCGAGTCGCAGCGGGAGGCGGCGGCCCGCGACGCGACCGCCTCGATCCGGGCCTCTGCGGAGCGCCGCGCGGTGATCGAGCAGGCCAAAGGCGTGCTGATGGTGGTCTACGGCGTCGAGGAGGAGGAGGCGTTCGACCGCCTGCGCGAGGCGTCGAACGCGGCGAACGTCGCGGTTCGGGAGATCGCCGTCACGCTGGTGCACCTGATCTCCGGCCCGGGCATCACCGTGTTCCCCACCCGCGAGGCGATCGACGCCTTCCTCGCCGACCCGGTCGTGCCGGGGTAGCGCTTCCCGCCCGCCGGGCCCAGGATCGTGCACGTGCGCATCGCCACGTTCAACGTCCAGCACGGCCTCGGCCCCGACGGCCGCGTCGACAACGACCGCCTGGCCCAGGCCGTCGCAGCGCTCGACGCCGACGTCGTCGGGCTGCAGGAGGTGGACCGCGGGCAGTCGCGGTCCGGGGGAGCGGACCAGGCGGCACTGTGCGCGGCGGCGATGGGCGCCGTCGACCACCGGTTCCGGCCGGCGCTCGCCGGCCCGTTCCGCTACCCCGGTGTCCGACGCCGCGCCCGGCGCGCCGACCGGCCCGGCGCCCCCGGCTACGGCATCGCGCTATTGTCGCGCTTTCCGGTGCTGAGCTGGCACAGCGTGCTGCTGCCACCCGCGACGCCCTGGGTCTGGGGCCGGGTGCAGCTCGGCACCGACGAGCCACGGGTGGCGCTCGCGGCCCGGGTCGACGCGCCGTCCGGCCCGGTCACCGTGGTCTGCACCCACCTGAGCGTGTACCGGTTCTCCGCCGTCGGCCGGGCGGCCGGGATAGCGCGCCGCGCCGTCGGCTACCGCCGGGGTGCGCCCGGCGAGCGGCAGGCGGAGCACCAGGTGGACTACCTGCGGCGACGGCTCGTGGGGCTGCCACGTCCCCTGGTGCTGCTGGGCGACTTCAACCTGCGCGGATCTGTTCCGGCCGACCGCACGGGCTGGCGCCCGCTCGGGATCGGCGACACGTTCCCGCGGCACGACCCCCGGTTCCAGATCGACCACGTGCTGCTCGACGACGACACGGGCATCCGGGCCGACGCCGCGGCCGGCGTTCCTGGTCCCGCCGCCGTCGGCCGGGTCGTGGACACCGGTGTCTCGGACCACCGCGCACTGGTCGTGGACGTGGCCTTCTAGCCGCGCCCCGCCGCCCGCTACCTCCCGTCAGCCGGCCACCGTCAGCCCACGAAGACGCAGAACGGGTGACCCATCGGGTCGCCGAACACGTAGAGCGGCTCCTCCGGGTCGTCCGACCGGTCGTAGAGCAGCGTCGCGCCGAGCGCGAGGGCGTGGTCGCGCGCCGCGACCAGCGCGTCGACGTCCGGCACAGTTGTGTCGAGGTGGAGCTGCTGCGGGATGCCGGACTCGGGCCATGTCGACCGCGGCAGGTCGTAGACCTGCTGGAACGCGAGGTGCGCGCCGTCGTCGTTGCGCAGCACCAGCCAGTCGTTGCCGTTCGGGTCGGGGTCGCCCTCCGGCGGCGGCTCGTCGCCGGGGCGGTACGCGAGCTCGAACAGCTCCCGGTAGAACTCGGCGAGAGCGCGGGCGTCCGTGGTGTCCAGCACCACCTGTCGGATACGCGGGGTCATGGTGCCAGCGCACCACATCCCACCCCCCGCGTAACCCGCGCTGCCGCCCGGCGCGAACGTAGGGTTCGTCGGCGTCTGAGCGCTCAGAAGGCGACGAAGCCTACGTTCGACCGAAACAGAGCAGAGGGCGACGAAGCCTACGTCCGACCGAGACAGACGTGCCCCGCCGGATCCGGGGGGAGACACCGGATCCCGCGGGGCACGCCCCGACGTCGTGCGTCAGGCGGCCTCGGCGTACGCGCGGTAGCTGACCGCGGGCCGCGGCGCGGGCGCGTCGTCGACGAGGTGGTCCGGGACGTGGTCGGGCACCACGTCGGTGACGGTGTCCTCGACGACCCGCAGCGCGGCCGCCTCCTTGGCGGCGCGCTTCTTGCCGCGCACCACGGTGAACACCGCGTTCACGCCGATCAGGAGGGCGGCCATGTTCGACGCGGCGGACGGCCAGATGCCGTTGGCGGCGGCCACGCTGAGCAGGGTCATGGCGGCCAGCATGTTGGTCCCCTGGAACGCGAGGGAGTCGGCGCTCCAGCGCCCGCGGCTGACCATGGCATAGGCCACGAGGCCGGCGATGGCGCCAACCCAGCCGAGGACGGTGACGACCAGCATGAGGGACATGAGGAACTCCTGGGGAAACTGCTCGAAACGATTCGAGGAGGTGGCGGAGACCGAGATACGGTGTCCAGGGGGAAGGGGGTGGCCGGCGGTCCGGGAGGAGCTTGGTCCGGCCGCTGCCAGGATCAATCATGAGTCACTTGCGCCTTCAGCACAATCGAATGTTTGTGACTCCGGGATGTAGCATCGCTACATGGCCACTGACCCGCGAAGACTCGCTTTCCTCCTTGCCGTGCACCGTGCCGGCGGGGTGCTCGCGGCGGCCGACCTGCTGCACGTGACGCCGTCCGCGGTGTCGCAGCAGATCGCCCGGCTGGAGGCCGAGGAGGGCATCGACGTGCTGGATCGCGGGCCTCGCGGCGTGACCCTCACACCCGCCGGCCGGGTGCTCGCCGATGCGGCCGAGCGCATCGAGGCGGAGCTGGTCCAGGCGCGGCAGGCCGTCGCCGCCCTGGAGGGCGAGCTCACGGGCCGCATCTCGATCGGGTCCATCCAGACGGCGATCCGTACCGTCATCGCGCCGATGCTCGTCTCGCTCGTCGAGCGGCACCCGCACATCGAGGTCGACGTGCAGGAGTACGACCCGATCGAGTCGGTACGCCGGCTGCGGGCGGGTGACCTGGACGCCGTGGTGCTGGAGCGTGACGTGGCCGTCGACGCCCCGGCGCCGCGCGGGGCGCACGACGTGCCGCTGCTCGACGAGCCGTGGCGCATCGTGGTGCCCACCAGCCTGCCCGAGCCGGAGCGGCTCGACGACCTCGCCACGCTCGCCTGGGTGGGTCCGCAGGCGGAGTCGGCGGCCGAGCGCGCGCTGAGCCGGCTGGCCGCCCAGCTCGGCACCACGTTCGAGACCCGGCACGCGTACAACGACTTCGACACCGCCATCTCGTTGGTCGCCGCCGGCCAGGGCGTCGCGATGCTGCCCGCGCTGGCCCTCCAGCGGGAGGTGCCGGACAACGTCGTCGTCGTGTCGCTCGCCGGGCTCGGCTCGCGCCGGCTCGTGGTGCGGCACCGGCAGAACCGGCACGAGCCCGGCCCGATCGTCCGCGCGGTGGTGGACGAGATGGTCCTCGCAGCGCGCGAGATCGACCTGGGGTAGCGGCGGCTACGATGTCCGCATAACTGAACATCTTCAACGGCCCTGGCTCGCTCAGCCGACCAGGACCGTGCCGCCAGAACCGCGGCGGGAGAGTCCGGCCCCGCGCCGTCGTCGTCCGACGCCGCGCGAACCGGCGCCGAAGGAGCAAGTTCCTCCCCGGGAATCTCTCAGGCCCCCGTACCGCCGCGGTGAGGCAACTCTGGAAAGCGAGCCGCCGCCGCGGGCAACCGGGCGCGGCGGCTCCACCGACGGTGCAAGCCGGCGCGTCCCGCCCTCCTCCCCGACGCCGGGAGGGAACAAGACGGACCGGCAAAACTCTCAGGTCGACGCGTGCCCGCGAGCGGGCAGGAGTCCGATGACAGAGCGGGGAGGGACCGCAGTCGTCCCCACGCCCTCGGACAGCCAGGAGCCCGCCGTGAGCACGCCCCACAATTCCGACGTCTTCGACCCCGACGTCTTCGCCGACCGGCATCTCGGCCCGCGCGGCCGCGAGGTCCGCACCATGCTGGACCAGCTCGGCATCGACACGATGGACACCCTCGTCGACCGGGCCGTCCCCAAGGCGATCCGCACCCAGGCGCCGCTGGACCTGCCCGCCGCCCGCACCGAGGCCGAGGTGCTCGCCCACCTGCGCGAGCTCGCGGGCAAGAACCAGGTCAAGACCCAGATGATCGGGCAGGGCTTCTACGGCACGCACACGCCCGCCGTCATCCGCCGCAACGTGCTCGAGTCGCCCGCCTGGTACACGGCCTACACGCCGTACCAGCCGGAGATCAGCCAGGGCCGCCTGGAGGCGCTGCTCAACTTCCAGACCGCGGTCGAGGACCTGACGGGCCTCGAGATCGCGAACGCCTCCCTGCTCGACGAGGCCAGCGCCGTGGCCGAGGCCGTGGCCCTGATGTGGCGCGCCTCGCGCGCCAAGGAGGGCTACGTCGTCCTCGACGCCGACCTGTTCGGCCAGTCGCTCGCCGTGGCGCGGGGCCGCGCCGAGGCCATCGGCCTCCCGGTCGTCGTCGCGGACCTCTCGAACGGCCTCCAGGCCGGCCTGCCCGCCGAGCTGCCGGCCGGCCAGCTGGTCGGCGTCGTGCTGCAGCAGGCCGGGGCGTCCGGCCGGGTGCTCGACGCCCGCGCCGTGGTCGCCGAGGCCAAGGAGGCCGGCGCGCTCGTCACCGTCGCCACCGACCTGCTCGCCCTGACGCTCCTGGTCAGCCCCGGTGAGCTCGGCGCGGACATCTCCGTGGGCTCCGCGCAGCGCTTCGGCGTCCCGCTGTTCTACGGCGGCCCGCACGCCGCCTACATGGCCGTGAAGAAGGGCCTGGAGCGGCAGCTCCCCGGCCGCCTGGTCGGCGTCTCGATCGACGTCGACGGCGCCGCCGGCTACCGCCTCGCGCTGGCCACCCGCGAGCAGCACATCCGCCGCGAGAAGGCCACGAGCAACATCTGCACCGCGCAGGCCTTGTTGGCCATCGTGGCCAGCATGTACGCGGTCTACCACGGGCCCGAGGGGCTCCGGGCGATCGCGACCCGCGTCCACGGGCACGCCGTGTCCCTGGCCGGGGGCCTCCGCGCCGCCGGGGTCGACGTCGAGCACGACGTCTTCTTCGACACCGTCCGCGCCGCGGTCCCGGGCAAGGCCCAGGAGATCGCCCGCGCGGCGGCCGACGCCGGCTACAACCTCTACGTGCCGGACGCCGACCACGTGCAGATCAGCGCCGACGAGACCACCACGGCCCAGGACGTCGCGAACGTGCTCGCCGTGCTCGCCGGCCGCCCCGTCGAGGCGACCGTCCCGGCGACGTCGTCCGTGCTGCCCGCCGAGGTGACCCGGACGACCGCGTTCCTGGAGCACCCGATCTTCCACCAGCACCGCTCCGAGACCAGCATGCTGCGCTACCTGCGCAAGCTCTCGGACAAGGACCTGGCGCTCGACCGCACCATGATCCCGCTGGGCTCCTGCACCATGAAGCTCAACGCGACCGCCGAGATGGAGGCCATCTCCTGGCCCGGCTTCGCGGACATCCACCCGTACGCCCCCGTCGACCAGACGCAGGGCTACACGGAGCTCGTCACCGCGCTCGAGAGCCAGCTCGCCGAGATCACCGGCTACGCCGCCGTCTCCGTGCAGCCCAACGCCGGCAGCCAGGGCGAGTTCGCCGGCCTGCTCGCGATCAAGGGCTACCACGCATCCCGCGGCGAGGAGAGCCGCGACATCGTGCTCATCCCGGCCTCCGCGCACGGCACCAACGCGGCGTCGGCGGCGCTCGCGGGCCTGCGCGTCGTGGTCGTGGCCACCGCCGACGACGGCGAGATCCTGCTCGACGACCTGCGCGCCAAGCTCGACCAGCACGGCCCCCAGGTCGCGGGCATCATGATCACCTACCCGTCCACGCACGGCGTGTACGAGGAGCACGTGCGCGAGGTCTGCGACCTGGTGCACGAGGCCGGCGGCCAGGTGTACATCGACGGCGCCAACCTGAACGCGCTGGTCGGCCTCGCCAAGCCGGGCGAGTTCGGCGGCGACGTCTCGCACCTGAACCTGCACAAGACGTTCTGTATCCCGCACGGCGGCGGCGGCCCGGGCGTGGGCCCGGTCGCGGTGGCCGAGCACCTCGTGCCGTTCCTTCCCGGGGACCCGACGCCGGGGGTCTCGACAGGCTCGACCAGCGCTGGGGCAGGCTCGACCAGCGGAGGGGCGGCCGGCATCCCCGTGGCGTCCACCCGCTACGGCTCGGCCGGCATCCTGCCGATCTCGTACGCCTACGTGGCCCTCATGGGACCCGACGGGCTGACCGAGGCGACCAAGGCCGCCGTCCTCACCGCCAACTACGTGGCGAGCCGGCTCGACCCGCACTTCCCCGTGCTCTACACCGGCCCGAACGGTCTGGTCGCGCACGAGTGCATCCTCGACCTGCGCAAGATCACCGCCGAGACCGGCGTGACCGCGGAGGACGTCTCCAAGCGCCTCATGGACTACGGCTTCCACGCCCCCACGCTCGCGTTCCCGGTGCCGGGCACGCTCATGGTGGAGCCCACGGAGTCGGAGGACCTGGCGGAGCTCGACCGGTTCGTCGACGCGATGATCGCCATCCGCGGCGAGATCGACGCCGTCGCCGCCGGCCGCTGGACCGCCGAGACCTCGCCGCTGCGCGGGGCGCCGCACACGGCGGCGTCGGTCATGACGGACGAGTGGGACAAGCCCTACTCGCGCGAGCTGGCCGCGTTCCCCGTGGCGTCGCTCCGCGGGAACAAGTACTGGCCGCCGGTGCGGCGCATCGACGGGGCCAAGGGCGACCGCAACCTCGTGTGCGCGTGCCCGCCCGTCGAGGCCTTCGCCGAGTGACCTGTCAGAACACGCCGCCCGTGTCAGACGTACAGGTCACCCGGGTGACCTGTACGTCTGACACGTCGCCGACGAGAGGATTGATCCATGGGTGAGGACCGCAAGACCCCGCTCCACGACGAGCACGTGGCGCTCGGGGCGTCGATGACGCCGTTCGGCGGCTGGCTCATGCCGCTGCGCTACACGTCCGACCTGGCCGAGCACCGCGCGGTGCGCGAGGCCGCCGGTCTGTTCGACCTGTCGCACATGGGCGACATCAGCGTGACCGGGCCGGACGCCGCGGCGTTCCTCGACCACGCGCTGGTCGGGTACATCTCGAAGGTCCGCGAGATGGGCGCGCGCTACTCGATGATCTGCGCCGAGGACGGCAGCGTGCTGGACGACCTGATCGTCTACCACAACGCGCCCGGCGAGTACTCCGTCATCGCCAACGCGTCCAACGCCGAGCTGGTCCTGGCCAAGCTCCAGGAGCGCACCGCCGGGTTCGACGTGGTGCTCAAGGACATCCAGCCCGGCCAGGCACTGATCGCCGTGCAGGGTCCGCGGGCCGTCGAGATCATGCTCGCCACCGCGGGCCTGGTGGAGGACGCCGAGATCTCGGGCGGCACCGCCTTCGCCGACCTCAAGTACTACGCGTGCATGGGCATGCGGTTCGAGGGCACGCCCGTGCTCGTGGGCCGCACCGGGTACACGGGCGAGGACGGGTTCGAGATCTGGGTCTCCGCCGACAAGGCCGTCGCGCTGTGGCGCGCGTTCCTCGCCGCCGGCGAGCCCCTCGGGCTGGTTCCGGCCGGGCTCTCGGCCCGCGACTCGCTGCGCCTCGAGGCCGGCATGCCGCTCTACGGCCACGAGCTCGACACCACCACCACGCCGTTCGAGGCGGGGATGGGCCGCGTGGTGCGGCTCGACAAGGTGTCCGACGACGGCACGCCGGTCGACTTCGTCGGTCGCGCCGCCCTGGCCGCCCGCAAGGAGTCGGCGCCCGCGCGCGTGCTCGTCGGGCTGCGCGGCGAGGGCCGTCGTCCCGCCCGCGCCGACTACGAGGTGGTGCAGCGCGGCGTCGGCACCGAGGTGGGCGCCGTCGTGGGCCGCGTGACGTCGGGCGCGCCGTCCCCCACGCTCGGCTACCCGATCGCGATGGCCTACGTGACGCCCGAGGTGTCGGCCGAGGGCACCGAGCTCGCCGTCGACGTGCGCGGCCGGGCCGAACCGTTCGTGGTCGTGCCCATGCCGTTCTACCGTCGTCCCCAGAACTGACCTACACGCAAGGAGCTGTCATGGCTGACTTCCCCGAGAACCTGAAGTACACCACCGAGCACGAGTGGCTGGACCAGTCCACTCCCGCCGTCATCGGCGTGACCGACGTCGCGGCCGAGGCGCTCGGCGACGTCGTCTACCTGGAGCTGCCCGAGGTGGGCGCCACGATCGAGGCGGGCTCGGTGGTCGGCGAGATCGAGTCCACCAAGTCGGTGTCCGAGCTCTACTCCCCGGTGAGCGGCACCGTCACCGAGGTGAACTCGGAGGCCGTGGACAACCCGGAGATCGTCAACCAGGACCCGTACGGCAAGGGCTGGCTCTTCAAGGTCGAGGTGACCGGCGCCGGCGAGCTGCTCTCCGCGGCCCAGTACGCGGAGCACACCGGGAGCTGACCGGCCTCGGGCCTGCTGGCCCTTCGGGCGAAACCGCCCTCCGACGTGCACTTTCATGCGCTCGGGGGGCGGTTTTGGTCTCGGAAAGATAACGGTCAAGAAGTTCTTGCAGAACCGCGTCATGAATCTGCGCCCGCCGAGTCCTTCTCATAGCAGCAACCGTAGGCCGGAACCCCAGAACCGGCCGCTGTGTGGAGGAAAACGACCATGACCGCGATGACCCTTGACCACCGTCTCCCCAGCCTCACTCGTCGTGAGCGGGTGATCCTGGCGAACCTCACCGAGGACGCCACTCTCGAGCAGATCGCTCGACGCCTGTACGTCACCCGCAACACGGTGAAGACGCAGGTCCGCAGCGTGTACCGCAAGCTCGGCGTGTCCTCGCGCGCGGAGGCGATCGCCAAGGCGAACGAGTTCGAGATCGTCGCCTGACACGCAGCAGTAAACCCGACGACGGCGCCGTTCCCCAGAGGCGCCGTCGTCGTGCTGTATCCGGGTGGTGGTGAGCCGCAGGGCCGCCACCGTCCGGCCGGTGGGAGACTGCTCCGCATGCAGGAGACCCTCATCGACGTGGTGGCCGCCGCGATCGTGGACCACCTGGACCGCCCGACCCGGCTGCTCGCCGCCCGGCGGTCCGCGCCGGAGTCCCTCGCCGGTCGCTGGGAGCTCCCGGGCGGCAAGGTGGAGCCCGGCGAGACGCCGCTCGACGCGCTGCGCCGGGAGCTCGCCGAGGAGCTCGGCGTACGGGTCGTCGTGGGCACCGAGGTGCCCGGACCCACCGACGGCGCGTGGCCCATCACGGCCCGGCACCGGATGCGGGTGTGGTTCGCGCTGCCCGAGCACGGCACGCCGGAACCGCTCCAGGACCACGACGAGCTGCGCTGGCTGACGGCGGACGAGCTCGACGACGTGCCCTGGCTGGCCGGCGACGTGCAGATCGTGCGCGCCCTGGCGCCCTACCTCGCGCCGAGGTAGCAGGCCCCTGTCGAGAAGCGGGCGCTCAGCGCGCGCCCGCGCCCACGTTCCTGCGCCCGCGGGCCGCGGCGACGCGGTGCCCCAGCGGCACGAACGCGCCGTCCATCAGCACCGGCACCACGTCGGTGGCGTCCACCTCGGTGGCGATCGTGACGTCGTCGGCGAACCCGGAGTCGAGCAGCTCGCGGCCGCTCGCCGTGCCGCCTACGGAGTCGGCGATGTCCTTGGTGCCCTTCCACAGCGTGACCGTGGCCTCGGTCTCGGGGGAGATGCTCACGTCGGGCAGCATCGAGGTGAGCCGCGAGGCGATGGAGCCAACGGCCAGGTAGTCCTCGAGCGCGGGGCGCAGCGTGTCGTCCGGCCAGCGCTCGCCCACCGGCACGAGCACCACGTCGTGCCGCTCGGACGCGTCCAGGTGCGCGGCCGCGAGACCGGCGACGGCCTTCGCGTTGCGCAGGCTGCCCGCGACGATCAGGGCGCCGCGGTTCGCGATGGTGTGGCAGATCTGGGCGGCGCTCGGGGACGGGATGACGAGGCGCTCGGCGTCGAGGTCCTGCAGCGACGCGGGCGAGATGCTGATGCCGTCCTCCCACCGCGGGCCGGCGAGGGCCGCGCGCATGGTGCGCGCCAGCCGGGCCGCCCCGGCGGGGTCGTGGTACGGGAACGGGTACACGCCGGCGCCCTGTTCACAGGCGACGGTGACCGTGGTCGAGAAGGAGAGCACGTCCACGACGACCACGAGCGACGAGCGCGCATCGGTGGCGGTGAGGGCGAGAGCGCCTGAGATGCCCCAGTCCGTGCGCACACGGGCAGGACGCTGGTCGAAGGCCGGGGACGTGTTTGCCACGAAGGCATCGTAGTGTCACCCGAACTCGCCCATGTTTCGCGTTCAGTGAACAACGTTGCGATTCGGGTGATATTCACACATTGGTCGTTGGGTCATAACCTCGCCGCGCAAGCCTGCCGCAGACCGCTCCCCCCGAATCCCCAGAAGGAACGAGCATGCGACCAGACATGGCATCGGTGCGCCCGAAAAAGCCGCGAGGAATTGTCACCAAAGCGCTGACCTGCACAGTTACCGCAGCATTCCTCGTCGCACCGGGCAGCGCCGCCTTCGCGGCGCCGCTCCCGGCCCCCGAGGACGTGCCGCGCGCCGCCGCCGCGCTGAGCGCTCCGGTCCCCTTCGCGAGCGCTCCGCTCGTCTCCGGGGCGTCGGCCGAGAAGTCCGGAGAAGTCACCCCGCTGGACCTCGACGACGACGGCGCCGCGATCGTCACGCGCCGCGAGGAGCGCCGGATCGCGCCCGGCCTGGAGCTCACCCGGTTCGCGCGGCTGGGCGAGAACGGCTGGCTCAGCGGCGAGGTGCTCGTCGCGGACCTCGGCGCACCGGGGGCCGACGGCGTCGTGCCGAAGGGCAAGGTGCAGGTGGGCTACGTGGGCCCCGAGCACGTGGCCGGAAACGCCACGGTCTCCCAGATGGCGGCCGCGCGCGGCGCGATCGCCGCGATCAACGGCGACTACTTCGACATCAACAACTCGGGCGCCGCCCTCGGCGCGAGCGTCGACGACGGCACGCTCCTCAAGTCGGCGTCCCCGGGCCGTGAGCGCTCGGTCGTGATCGGGTCCGACCCTTCGACAGGCTCAGGGCAGCGCGCCGTCGGGCGGCTGGCCCAGCTCTTCCTGGAGGGCTCGGTGAACTGGGCCCCGGCCGACAGCGGTACGCGCACCGAGGTGCCGGTCAACGGCCTGAACGTCACCGCCCTGCCGTCCGGCGGCGTCGCCGTGTTCGACGCCGGATGGGGCGCCTTCACCCGCACGCGCCCCCTGGCCGCGGGCGAGCAGGGCGTCGAGGTGACGGTCTCGGCGGACGGCACCGTGACCGCCGTCGGGCAGCCCGCCGGCGGGCAGCTGCCGGCCGGGACGCGCGCCGTCGTGGCGCGGCCCGGGGCCGCGGCCGACGCGCTCGCGACCCTGCGCCCGGGCGACCGGGTCGACCTGGCCTACGGCCTGCGCGAGGACGCGGGCGACGTCGCGGTCGCCATCGGCGGCGGCGTCGAGGACCCGCTGCTGGAGGACGGCGAGGTCACCTCCGCGACCGGCGACCACGTGGAGCTGCGCCACCCGCGCACCGCGGTGGGCTTCGACGAGTCCGGCACCCGCGCGTACTTCGTGGTGGTCGACGGCCGCCAGACCCACAGCATCGGCATGAACCTGTACGAGCTCGGCGGCCTCATGGCCCAGCTCGGCGCCGACGACGCGATCAACCTCGACGGCGGCGGCTCCTCCGAGATGGTCGCCCGGCTCCCCGGGGATGCCGCCAACACCATCCTGAACAGCCCGTCCGACGGGTTCGAGCGGTCCGACGCGAACGGCCTCGGCCTGTACGTCCCGGCCGGTTCGGGCCGCGTCGCGGCGTACGACGTGCGCACCACGGTCCCGGCCGACGACGCCGACCGGGTCTTCCCGGGCCTGCACCGCACGCTGGTGGGCAAGGGGTACGACGACGCGATGGGCCCCGTCGCTACCGAGCCCTCCTCCTGGCGCGCCCGCAACGGCGCCGTCGCCTCGGTGCGCGACGGCGTGGTGACCGGCCGGAGATCAGGCAGCACCGTCGTCACCGCGGCGTCCCTGAGCCGCTGGGGCCTGGCCACCGGCACCACCGAGGTGGAGGTGCTGGGCGACCTCGTCCGCACGGGCGTGGACACCCCCGTCGTCGGGCTGGAGAACGCCGACGCGACCGCGCCGCTGGTCCTGACCGGCTACGACGCCGAGGGCTTCACCGCCCCGATCGAGGCGCGGGACGTCACCGTGACGGCCGTCGAGCCGGGCGAGCCCCGGATCGCCGGGGTGCGCGCGAGCCGCCAACCGGTCGCCGAGCTCGTCCCGGCCGCCGACGGCTCCTTCGAGGTCCGCGCGCTCGCCGAGGTGGGCGGCACCACCTTCGAGCTGTCCGTGCCCGGCCCGGACGGGACCACGCTGACCACCCGCGTGGCGGTGACGGTCAGCCTGGAGGAGGACGTCGTCGCCGACTTCGCCGACGCTGCCTCCTGGACCTCGGCCAACGACCGCGCGCCGGGCGGCACCCTCGCCCCCGCGGCCGGGCACGACGGCGCGGCCGGCCTGCGCATGACCTACGACTTCACGCGGTCCACGGCCACGCGCGGCCAGTACGCGGTGCTGCCCGAGTCCGCGGCGGGCGGCCGTGAGCTGCCCGGCGCGCCGCGAGCGGTGACCATGTGGGTGGACGGCGACGGCCACGGCGCCTGGCTGCGGCTCCAGGTGCGGCAGGGCGACGGCGTCGTTACGCAGCTCGACGGGCCCGAGGTCACCTGGACCGGCTGGCGGCAGGTCACGTTCCCGGTGCCCGACGGCGTCGCGTTCCCCCTGAAGCTGCAGCGCGTGCGCGCGCTGGAGACCACGGCGGGCGAGCAGTACACGGGCGCGCTGACGCTGTCCTCGATCGCCGCGCAGGTGCCGCCGGCGGTGGACGCGCCCGAGGCGCCCCGCGTCGAGGACGCGGTCGTGGCTGCCGACGGCGGTACCGACGACGCGCCCCTGCGGGTCGCCGTGCTGTCCGACGCCCAGTTCGTCGCGCGCGACCCGGAGTCGGGCGCGGTGGCCGGGGCGCGTTCGGCGCTGCGCGAGATCGTGGCCGACGACCCCGACCTGCTGGTCATCAACGGGGACCTGGTGGACGAGGCCGCACCCGAGGACTTCGACCTCGCGCGGCGCGTCCTGAACGAGGAGCTCGCCGACGCGGACTTCCCCTGGTACTACCTGCCGGGCAACCACGAGGTGATGGGCGGTTCGATCGCGAACTTCGAGGAGGAGTTCGGCGAGCGCACCCGCGTGCTCGACGTCCCGACGCCGGGCCGGTCCGGCGGCACCACGCGCCTCGTCATGCTCGACTCGTCGGCCGGCCGCCTGGGTGCCGACTTCGCCCAGGTCCAGATGTTGCGCGAGGCGCTCGACGACGCGGCGACCGACCGGGCCGTCACCGGCGTCGTGGTGTTCGCGCACCATCCGCTCGACGATCCGCTGCCGACCAAGGCCAGCCAGCTCACCGACCGCCTGGAGGCCGACACGCTGCGCGGCTGGTTCGAGGACTTCGAGGAGACGTCCGGCAAGTCGGTCGCGTCGGTGGGCTCCCACGTGGGCGTCTTCCACGCGAGCACGCAGGACGGCGTCCCGTACCTGGTCAACGGCAACTCCGGGAAGAGCCCGGCGAGCACCCCGGCTGACGGCGGCTTCACGGGCTGGTCGATGCTGGGCGTGCGGCCGGCGTCGGGCAAGACCTCGGGCGGCGGCCGCTGGTCCACGGACCCGTGGCTCACCTGGGAGGTCAACACGCGCGCCGAGCAGGTCACGCTCTCCGGGCCGGAGGCGCTGCGGGTGGGCGGCTCCGCGCCGGTGAGCGCCGTCGTCGTGCAGGACGGGTCCCGTGAGGTGCCGGTCGCGTGGCCGGTCTCGGCGAGCTGGGGCGGGACCGGCGTGTGCGTGACCGACGAGCAGGGCCGCGCCGCCCTGCGGGACTGCTCGCGCCGCGCGGTGCTCGCGCTCGACCCCGCCACGCACGAGCTGACGGCCCTGCGCCCGGGGCGCGCCACGGTGACCGTCACGGTCAACGGGGCGCGCGGCGAGCTCATGGTCACCACGAGCCGGTAGATTTACCTCATGAGCAACTTCGAGGTGGCCCGCAGGCAGAAGCAGGAGCCCACGGCGGCGCTGGTGGTTCGCTTCATCGTGTGCTTCGCCCTGTTCCTGGGCGGGTTCGCGCTGATGGCCGTCGGCTCGATCGGTGACGCTGCGTCGTCGCCCTACCTGTTCGTCGGCGGCATCCTCGCCGTCGGCCTGTCGTTCGGCCTGCCGATGATCGGCGCCACCGAACGATAGAAGCACGTGCGGCGCCCGCCCGGTCCTGACCGGGCGGGCGCTGCCGCATCTCCGCACCCACGACGGCGGCCCTCGAGGCCTGCCGGAACAGGGCCGCAGCCGCGTGCTGCGGCCCTTTTTGCTGCCGCCGCGCCGAGCGGCCGAACCCTCGCGACACGCCGCGTCACCCGTTTGTCACAGGTTTGTTAGAACCATTGACAGATTATGACCCAAGTGAAAACGTGACCTGCACCACCACGACGGAGAGGGACGGCAATGGCGCAGTACAAGAGGCTCGGCGGGATCATGGCGATCACGCTCGCCGCTACGACCGGACTGACGGCCTGCGGGTTCGGCGGGTCCACCGGGGAGGCGACCGGTGACGGTACGACTCTCGACCTGCTCGTCCCCAGCTACTCCGACGCCACCCAGGGGAACTGGGACGACGTGATCGCCGGGTTCGAGGAGGCGAACCCCGACATCGACGTGAACCTCCAGGTCGAGTCATGGGACAACCTCGAGTCCGTCATCGCCACCAAGATCCAGGGCGGCGACGCACCCGACATCTACAACGGCGGCCCCTTCGCCGGATTCGCCGAGGACGAGCTGCTGTACCCGGTCGAGGACGTCACCTCTGACGAGACCTACGCCGACTTCCAGCCGACGTTCCTGGAGAACGCCCAGGTGGGCGGCACCACCTACGGCCTGCCGTTCATCGCTTCGGCCCGTGCGCTGTTCGTCAACGACGCGCTCCTGGAGGAGGCGGGCGCCGACGTGCCCGCCACCTGGGACGAGCTGCTCGAGTCCGCCAAGAAGGTCTCCGACCTCGGCGGCGGCGTGGCCGGCTACGGCATGCCGCTCGGTTCCGAGGAGGCGCAGGCCGAGGCCGCGGTGTGGCTGTGGGGCGGCGGCGGCAGCTTCGGCGACGCCGAGTCCATCACGATCGACACCCCCGAGAACCTCGCGGGCGCCGAGTTCGTCAAGAAGATGATCGACGAGGGCGCCACGCAGGCCGACGCCGGCGCGACGGACCGCAGCCCGCTGTTCGACATCTTCGTGCAGGGCAAGGTCGGCATGCAGATCGGCCTGCCGCCGAGCGTCGGGCAGATCGAGTCCGACAACCCCGACCTGGAGTACTCCATCCACCCGATCCCCACCGAGGACGGCTCGCCGTTCACGCTGGGCGTCGCGGACCACCTGATGGCGTTCCAGAACGACGGCGACAAGCAGGAGGCCATCACCGCCTTCTTCGACTACTTCTACACCGCCGACGTCTACGTGCCGTGGGTCCAGGCCGAGGGCTTCCTGCCCACCACCCTGTCGGGCTCGGAGCAGCTCGCCGGCGAGGAGGCCCTGGCGCCGTTCCTCGAGGTGCTGCCGGACGCGCAGTTCTACCCGAGCACCAACCCGGGCTGGGCCTCCGCGGACTCCGCGTTCAAGGCGCTCTTCGGCCAGCTGGACGGCAAGAAGTCCGCCCAGGACGTCCTGACGGAGATCCAGGAGCAGGTCGACGCGGGCTGATGCCCGCACCGACCGCCGTGCCCGGCACGGCCTGCCACGAACGACGCCGAACGAAAAGCAACAGGGGAAACCGGTGAAGGACCTTGCCAAGGCCCTGCCGTGGATCGGGCCCGCGGTCGCACTCATTGCGGCCGTGGTCCTGTTCCCGGTAGGCCTGATGTTCTGGAACTCGACACGCGACATCAGCCAGAGCGGCGTGGACGACGGGGGAGTGGGCCTCGCGAACTTCGCGACGGTCATCGGCTTCCAGTACTTCTGGCCGATCCTCGGGCGCACGGTCGTGTGGGTCGTGGTGGTCGTCGGCTGCACCCTCATCGGGTCGCTGGCCCTGGCAGCGCTGCTGAACAAGGCGTTCCCGGGCCGGCGCCTGGTGCGGATGGCCGTCATCGTGCCGTGGGCCTCCAGCGTCGTCATGACCACGCTGGTGGTGCACTACGGGCTCGAGCCGTACTTCGGCATCATCAACTCGTTCCTCGTGGACGTGGGCCTGATCAGCACGCCGGAGGGCTACGGCTGGACGCGGCACCCCGGTACCGCGTTCGCGTGGGCGATGGCGGTGGCCGTGTTCGTGTCGCTGCCGTTCACCACGTACACGATCCTGGCCGGCCTGCAGACGGTTCCCGGCGAGACCGTCGAGGCCGCGCGCATCGACGGTGCCAGCGGCCCGCGGACCTACTTCAGCGTGGTGCTGCCGCAGCTACGGGGCGCCATCTCGGTAGCAGTGCTGATCAACATCATCAACGTGTTCAACTCGCTGCCGATCCTGCGCGTCATGACGGGGTCCATCCCCGGGTACGACGCCGACACCGTCATGACCATGATCTTCAAGTACATGCAGAACCAGCGGCAGATCGACCTGGCCAGCGCGCTGTCCGTCATCGCGTTCCTGGTGGTCATCGCGATCGTCGCCGTCTACGTGCGGGTCGTCCGCCCCCTGGAGGAGGTCTGATGACCGCGATCACCGACTCGGGGACCACCCCGCGCAAGGCGACCCGGCCGCCGTCGGACAACCGCCAGAGGGTAAGGAAGTACACGAGCGACCAGGTGCCGCTGGGGTCCCTGCTGCTGCGGCTGCTGGCCGGGCTCGTGGTGCTGGTGGTGTTCCTGCTGCCGTACCTGATCATGTTCTTCGGCTCGGTGAAGACGAAGGCCGAGATCAGGTCGGTCGATCCCACCTACTTCCCCACCGAGTGGCACTGGGACAACTACGTCACCATGTGGTCCACGCCCGAGACGCCGCTGGCGCAGAACCTGATCTCCACCCTGGTGATCTCGCTGTGCGCCACGCTGCTCGTGCTCGCCGTGGCGCTGCCGGCGTCCTACTACACGGCGCGGTTCCGGTTCCGGGGGCGGCTGCTCTTCCTGTTCCTCGTGATCGTGACCCAGATGGTGCAGCCCGCGGTGCTCACCTCGGGCCTGTTCCGCCAGTTCATCGCCCTCGGGATCCTCGACACGTGGGCAGCGATGATCCTGGTCAACGCGGCGTTCAACCTGTCGTTCGCGGTCTGGATCATGCACAGCTTCTTCGCCGGCATCCCCAAGGAGGTCGACGAGGCGGCGCAGCTCGACGGCGCGGGCACGTTCGCCGTGCTGACCAAGATCAACCTGCCGCTCGTCTGGCCGGGGATCGTCACGGCGGTCGTGTTCACGTTCGTCGCCTCGTGGAACGAGTTCGCCGCCTCGCTGGTGCTGCTGACGACGGCGGGCAACCAGCCGCTGTCCGTGGCGCTCACCAAGTTCGTGGGGCAGTACGAGACGTCCTGGCACTACGTGTTCGGCGTGTCCGTCGTGGCGATCGTGCCCGTGGTGATCCTGTTCATGATCATCGAGAAGCGCCTTGTCGGCGGCCTGGTGGCCGGTTCCGTGAAGTAGCGGGCAGGCCCGGTCCACGCTCCGTGGACCGGGCCGTCTCGACCGCCGGACGAATTCTGTCCCAGTGCTGGACGGTCGCTTAGCATGGTGGCGAACCCCATCCAGAGCGGTCGAGAGTCCTGGCTCCCTGACACCGCAGCAACCTGCCGACCCGGCACCGCGTCGCCGCGGGACCGAGAAGGCAAGGTGCTCACGCCAGGTTCGATGGAGCAGCCATGGTCGCCGAGCCGCACCCACACCGTCCCACCGTGTCGTTCGAGCTGATGCCCCCGCGTCGGCCGAACGCCGCGCCCAACTTCTGGGAGACGGCGCAGCGGCTCGTGGCGGCCCGCCCGGACTTCGTGTCCGTGACCTACGGCGCGGCCGGCGGTGACCGGGCCACCGCGCGCGAGGTGCTCGCGACGCTGCTGCGGGGCACGCCCGTGCTCCCGGTGGCCCACCTGACCTGTGTGGGCGCGTCCCGCGAGGACGTGTCCGAGGTGATCGAGGAGTTCCTCGAGGCCGGCGTCCGGTCCTTCCTGGCACTGCGCGGCGACCCGCCCCGCGACGAGCCGGACTGGCGTCCGCCGGCCGACGGCGTGGGGTCCAGCATCGACCTGGTGCGGCTGCTGCGGCAGGTGGACGAGCGGCGCTGCGCCGCCGACGTCAGCACGGCGCTGCGCTCGGCCGCCCGCCCGCTGGCCATCGCCGTCGCCACGTTCCCGGACGGCAACCCCGGGGCGGGCACCACGCGCGAGCAGGAGGTACGCCGGCTCCTGGAGAAGCAGGAGGCGGGCGCGAGCTTCGCGATCACGCAGTTCTTCTACCGCGCGGACTCGTACACCGGGTTCGTCGAGGCGGCCCGGGCGGAGGGCGTGACCATCCCGATCCTCGCCGGGATCCTGCCCACCACCGAGGCCCGCCGCCTGCGCCGCGTCCAGGAGCTCACGGGGGTGGCGGCGCCCGCCGAGCTCCTGCGGGACCTCGACCGGCTCACCGCGCCCGACGGCGGCGTCGACCCCGAGGCCCAGCACGCGCACGGCATCGAGTACTCCGCGGCGCTCGCGCGCGAGGTCCTCGACGCCGGCACGCCCGGCCTGCACGTGTACACGTTCAACAAGCACCGCCCCGCCCTCGACCTGCTGGAGCGGGTGGGTCTGTCGGGCCGCGCCGCCGCCTGACGCGGCATCGTGCGCGGGGTATACCCCGGATGTGATGTACCGGGGCGCTGCGGCGTCGGCCGATACTACGGATGAAAAATCGGCACGTACCAGCGCGACCGACCCGTGGAGGCCCCACCGTGCACGAACACGACCACAGCTCCACCGAGTGCAGTCCTGACAGCCACACCTCGCTGGGGCGGCGCGAGCTGCTGCGCGGCGCTGTCGTCCTCGGCATCGGTGCCGCGGGCGCGACGATCGCCGCGCCTGCCGGCGCCGCGGCGGCGCGGACGGCAGACGCCCCGCCGTCCCTGGCCCCGGACCCGGAGGCCCCCGCAGACGCCCCGCCGGGCGCGCTGGCCGGGGTGGAGGTGGCCGCGCCGACGATCGCGAGCTGCGCCACCTGGGGCGCCGCGGCGGCCCGCGGCACCATCGACACCGTCGCGGCCAACCCGAACAAGATCCTGATCCACCACACGGCGTCGGCCAACGTGACCGACTACTCGCAGGCCGCCGGGTACCAGATCGCCCGGGACATCCAGCAGTGGCACTTCGCCAACGGCTGGGTGGACACCGGCCAGCACCTCACGCTGAGCCGCGGCGGGTACGTCATGGAGGGCCGGCACGGCTCGCTGTCGCGGCTGCAGAACGGCAGCGGCACGGTCGTGGGCGCGCACGCCCCCGGCCAGAACAGCCAGGCCATCGGCATCGAGAACCAGGGCACCTACACGAGCGCGACGCCGCCCGCGCAGCTCTGGAGCCGGCTGGTCGAGCTGTGCGCCTACATCTGCGACCAGTACGGCATCGCGCCCACGCAGATCTACGGGCACCGGGACTACACGGCGACGGCCTGCCCGGGCGACGTCCTGTACTCGATGCTGCCGCAGCTCCGCTCCGAGGTGGCCGCGGCCCTGGCGGGCACGAGCTGGTCGGTGATCGTGGACAACACCTCGGCTGGCTTCTCCGCGGGCTCCGCGTGGCTCGCGTCGTCGTTCTCGGGCGAACGGTACGGCGCCGACTACCGCTACGCGACGCCCGCCGAGGTCAGCGACCTGGCGACGTACTCGGCGACGATCCCGTCGAGCGGCTCGTACCGGGTGGAGGCGTGGTTCCCGGGGATCGCGGGCTACAACACGTCGACGCCGTTCATCGTCTACACGGGCACCGGGTCGTCGACGATCCGGGTGGACCAGTCCGCGGGCGGCGGCGCCTGGCTCTCGCTCGGCACCTATGCGATGACGGCGGGCACGCGCACCGTCGTCGCCGTCAGCCGGTGGACGCAGGGCACGGCGTACGTCGTGGCGGACGCGATCCGCATCACGCGCCTCTGACCCCTGTGTCAGACGTACAGGTCACCCGGGTGATCTGTACGTCTGACACGTGCCTCAGCGGGGTGCCGGAGCCAGCGCCCGGAGCAGCTCGTCCGGCTCCGCGACGCCCACGAGCACGGACGTCGTCCTGACCTTCCGCAGCACCTGTACCCGTGCCGCGACGGGCCGGGACAGCTCGACCAGCACGGCGGGGGCCGTCGTCGCCCGGACCAGCGACACCCGGCCGGTGTCCTCGTCGAACGCGGCGCCGAGCTCCAGAGGAGCGGCCGCCGTCGGCCGGTGCACGGTCGCGGAGGCGACGTCGTCGAGCACGACGTCGACCGCGGCGACCCAGCCCAGCCGCAGCCGGGCCACGCCGTCGACCACGCGGTGCCGCGACCGGAGCGGCGAGACGAAGGCGGCCAGCAGCGCGGCCGTGAGCGCGCCGGCGACGACGTCGACGGCCAGGGCGACCGGGCGTGGCAGGAGGGCGGCGGCGACCAGGTGGAGCACGAGCACCTCGACCGCGCCGAGCGCCGCGACGCCGGCGACCAGCCCGAGCCAGGGCCCGCGCGTGCCCAGGCCGAACGTCCGGCTCGGACCGGACGACCGGCTCCGGCCCGCCGGCATGCTCAGGCGGCTCTCACTCGGCGCGCTCCTGGCCGCTCATCGCCTGGATGGACTGCATGACCTGCTCGGTCAGCTCCCGCCTCGCCTGGGCGGGCTTGGTACCGGCCGCGATCTGCCGCGAGGGGTCGATCGGGGTCCCGAAGTGCAGCTCGACGCGCGCGAACCGCGGCATCTTGCCGATGGGCTTGACCTTGTCCGTGCCCAGCAGGGCGACCGGGACCACGGGGGCCTTGCCGGTCAGGGCGAGCCACGCGACGCCCGTGTGCCCCTTGTGCAGCTTGCCGTCCCGGGAGCGGGTCCCTTCGGGGTAGATGCCGAAGGCGCCGCCGCGCTGGAGCACCGCCAGCGCGTCCTCCAGCGAGCGCTGCCCGGCGCGCGGGTCGTCCCGCTGCACCGGGATGTCGCCCATCTTGGTGAAGAACCATCGCGACAGGCGGCCCTTGATGCCCTTGCCGGTCCAGTACTCGGCCTTGGCCAGGAAGGCGACGTGCCGCGGAGCCATGATCGGGATCAGCAGCGAGTCGATGAACGACAGGTGGTTGCTCGCGAGGATCACGGCGCCACGCTTCGGGATGTTCTGCAGCCCAGTCACGCGCGGGCGCAGGAGCACGAGCACGAGGATCGAGAGGATGAGCTTGAGGAACCGGTACGTCACCGGCCTATTGTGCACCCCCCAAGCGCCGCTGTGGTCGGGGTGTTATGTGGTGAAAAATACTAAAGAGACCTACAAGGTGCACAGTCCGGTAGACGAGTCAGACGTACAGGTCACCCGGGTGACCTGTACGTCTGACACGTTGGCTCGCGAGGTCAGGAGGCCTCGTCGCCGCCCTTCTCGAAGGCGGCCGGACGCACCTGCACGGCGCGCACGCGGTCGACGTCGAGCTTGACGCTCCGGTCGAACCGGTAGATGCCGTTCTCCTCCTGGAACACGTCCGTCAGCTGCGTGTAGCAGTAGCCGAACATCCGCGGGTCGTCGAGCAGCGGGTCCGTCAGCCCGGCGAACCGGGTGTGGAACTCCTCCTCGTCGACGACGCGCTGGCCGTAGCCCCACGAGTCGGGCGAGCTGCCCGACGCGCTGGCCGCCGTCTCCGGGTTCCACCAGATGCCGCCGTACTCGCTGACGAAGTAGGGCTGGCCGTTGTACGGCTGCGAGATCGGCGTGCCGTTGTCCCGCTCGTTGCCGTACGGCTTGCCCTCGGCCAGGCCGCCCACCAGCTCGGTGAACTTGGCCGGGTCCTGCTCGTACAGGTGCGAGTCCCACACGTCCGTCTCGAGCACGCGGTGCGAGTAGCCGCTCGCGTCCAGTACGGGCCGCGACGGGTCCGCCACCTTCGTGGCCAGCCACATGGCGCGCGTCACGTCGTCGAGCTGCGTGATGCGGTCGTGCAGGTCCTGGTGCGTCTCGTTGAGCGGGCACCAGCCGATGATCGACGGGTGGTTGTGGTCGCGCTGCAGCGCCTCCAGCCACTCGGCGACGAACGACGTCGTCTGCTTCTGGCCGTCCTGCGGCGTGCCGTAGCCGCTGACGCCCCAGTCGCCGAACTCGCCCCACACGAGGTAGCCGAGCCGGTCCGCGTGGAACAGGTAGCGCTCCTCGAAGACCTTCTGGTGCAGGCGCGCGCCGTTGAACCCGGCTTCCAGGCCCAGCTCGATGTCGCGCACCAGCGCGGCGTCGGACGGCGCCGTCATGAGCGACTCCGGCCAGTAGCCCTGGTCCAGCACGAGCCGCTGGAACACGTGCTCGCCGTTGATCTTGATCGCCTGACCGTCGATCGAGACCGAGCGCAGGCCCGCGTACGAGCGCACCGAGTCCACCACGGCGCCGTCGGCGTCGCGCAGCTCGATGTCCACCCCGTAGAGGTGCGGGTCCGCCGTGCCCCAGGTGCGCACGCGGTCCGCCGGGACGACGACGCGCAGCGCCGGCGCCAGGTCGAGGTCGGCGCGCGCGGTGGCGCTCGCGACCTCGCCGTCGGCGTCGGTCACCGTGACGGAGACCGTGTAGCCCCGGCGGTTGGCCGAGAGCGGCACGACGACGTCGAACGCCGAGCTCGACAGGTCGGGCGTGATCCGCGGGCGGCGCACGTGCACGGCCGGCACGGGCTCCAGCCACACCGTCTGCCAGATCCCCGTGGTGCGCGTGTAGTTGCACTCGAAGTTGGCGTAGCGGTTGGACTGCTTGCCGCGGGCCTGCGGCCCGTGGCGCGTGTCCCGGGCCCGGACGACGACGGTCACGGTGTCGCCGGGGGCGGCGACACCGTGCAGGTCGGCCACGAACGGCGTGAAGCCGCCGCGGTGCCGCACCACCTCGGTGCCGTCGACCCACACGGTCGCGTCGTGGTCCACGGCCCCGAAGTGCAGCAGCACGTGGGGGTCGTCGCCGACGGCGGACCAGTCCGCGGGCACGGTGATCTCGCGGCGGTACCAGACCGCCTCGAGGAAGTCGGTGTTCTCGATGCCGGACAGCTCCGACTCCGGGGCGAACGGCACGGTGATCTCGGCCTGGAGCGGCCGCTCGACGAGACCGCGCTCCAGACCGGAGTCGCCCGCGTCGATCTCGAACTGCCAGGTTCCGTTGAGGTTGAGCCAGCGGTCCCGGACCAGCTGGGGCCGGGGGTACTCGGGGCGCGGGACGGCGGTCGCCGTCGGTGTGCCCTCGGGCGAGAAGCGGTCGAGGAAAGTCATCAGCTGCTCCATTGCGTCTACGACAGGTGCGCGGTGATTCAACACGTCTTCCGCCAAGAATGCAACGTTGTATCAACCGGGCGACCCGGCGACGCCCCGGACCAGGGGCGTCACCAGGTCACGCGCGGCTGCTCTCGCGAACCAGCAGGCGGTGCGGAACCACCTCGTCGACCGGCTCGACGGAGCGGTTCTCGAGCTGCGCGATGATCCGGTCCACCGCCGTCTCCGCGATCGCCCGCAGGTCGGGCGCCACCGTGGTCAGCGTGGGGTTCGAGAACCGGCCGTCCTCCGTGTTGTCCCAGCCGGTCACGGCGACGTCCTCGGGCACCCGCACCCCGTTGCGGCGCAGCGCGTACAGCGCGCCGAGGGCGAGCTCGTCGTTGGCGCACACGATGCCGTCGACCTGGTCGATCCGGGGCAGCACCGACTCCACGGTGGCCGCGCCGGCCGGCCGGGAGAACTGCGGGCACTGGAGCACCCAGCGCTCGTCGGCCTCCAGGCCGGCCGCGACGTGGGCGTCCAGGAAGCCCTGCACGCGCTGCGCACCCGTCCGGCCCGCGCCGGGCGGCTCCGCCCCCAGGAAGGCCAGCCGGCGTCGTCCGGTGTCCAGCAGATGCCTGGTGACCTGCGCCGCGGCGTCCACGTTGTCGATGCTCACGTGGTCCGTGCGGCGCTCGCGGGCGGGGTCCGGGTCGGCCCGCTCGCCCAGCAGCACCAGCGGCACGGTGCCGCGCACCTCGTCGACCTCGGCGGGGTTCAGCTCCAGCGGGGAGAAGATGATCCCGTCGATCGCCTGCACGTCGAACCCCCGCGCCACCTCCAGCTCGGTCTCGCGCGAGGACCGGGTCTCCTCGATGAGCACCCGGTAGCCCCGGTCGCCCCCGACGTCGATCATCTCGTGGGCCAGCACCGAGAAGTACGGCGCGTGCACCCACGGCACCGCCAGGGCGAGCGTGTTGGTGCGGCCCCGCCGCAGCTGGCGGCCGGCGAGGTTGGGCCGGTAGCCGAGCTCCGCGATCACCGCCTCCACGCGTGAGCGCGTGGCGTCCCCCACCCGGCCCGTGTCGTTGACGACGTTCGACACGGTCTTCCACGAGACCCCCGCCGCCGCCGCGACCTCTTTGATCCCTACCCGTCGGCCACCTTGCTCGGACAAGCTTCACTTCCTTCCACACCGCGCCTCTTGACTGGACGCCCGTCCTAGTCCATCGTGATCCAACGTTGGAGCGCAACGTTGCACCATTGGAGGTCGATGATGACCGTAGTACGAGGACGTGGCATTCCGGGCCAAGGAAGCCCCGAGGCCATGTCGAGAGCCCGCAGCCTCTTGGGCAGTTCCGGGGGGCTGAGCAGGCGAGACGTGCTCCGCGCGGCCCTCGTCGGGGCGGGCGGGATAGCGCTCGGCGGCGCGCTCGCCGGCTGCGCCACCCCCAGCGCCGCGGGCGCGGGAAAGACCTCCGTCATGGTCTGGGACCTGTTCTCGGGCGGTGACGGCGCGCTCATGCAGGAGATGGCGGGCGCGGTCGCCGCGGCCAACCCGGACATCGGCGTCGAGACGACGACGCTCGCCTGGGGGCCGCCTTACTACACCAAGCTGGCGATGGCCTCGTCCGGCGGACGGCCGCCGGAGGCCGCCGTCATGCACATGTCCCGGCTCGCGGGCTACGCGCCGGGCGGGCTGCTGGAGCCGTTCGACCTCGACGCGCTGGCCGAGCTCGGGATCACCGAGGCCGACTTCGCGCCCGCGGTCTGGGAGAAGGCCCAGTTCGAGGGCCAGCTCTACGCGCTCCCGCTGGACACCCACCCGTACATCGCGTTCCACAACCCCGACATCGTGCAGCAGGCCGGCCTCGCCGGGGCCGACGGCAAGCTCGACCTGTCCGCCGTCGCCGGGGCCGACAAGTTCCTCGAGGCCGGGCGGGCCATGGCCGAGGTCACGGGCGAGACCGGCGTGAGCTGGGGCTACCAGCGTGACCCCGCCGGCTGCTGGCGCATGTTCTGGGGCCTCTACTCCCAGAACGGCGGCGGCTACGAGCTGACGCCGGGCCGCCCGGCGCAGCTCGACGAGACGGCCGCGACCGAGGTCTTCGAGTTCCTCCAGGAGATGGTCGACGGCAAGGTCGCCGCCAAGAACCAGGACGGCAACGCGGCCTCCGGCCGGTTCATGTCGAACCGGACCGGCCTGATGTTCGCCGGCGAGTGGGACCTGCCGATGTTCCGCGACGCGAACCCCGACGTCGGCGCCACACCGTTCCCCGCGGTCTTCGACACCCCGGCGAACTACGCCGACTCGCACGCGTTCGTGCTGCCCAAGCAGGGCACGCCGAACCCGGCGAAGCGCGAGGCGACCTACCGGGTGCTCGCGGGCCTCCTCAAGGAGGGCCTGACCTGGGCCTCGGCGGGGCACATCCCGGCCTACCAGCCCATCGTCAAGGAGCCCGCCTACCAGGAGCTCACCCCGCAGCGCGACTACGCGCCCGCGGCCGAGATCGCCGTCTTCGACCCCGACGCCTGGTTCACCGGCGGCGGCAGCGACTTCCAGACGCGCATGGCCGACGCCATGACCGACACCCTGGCCGGCAAGGCCCCGGCGCGCACCGCCGTGACCCGCATGCTGAGCGAGATGGACCGGTTCCTCTCCCAGCCCAACCCTGCCTGATCGAGAGGACGACGATGACTGTCTCGAACGCCGGCGTCACGGCGCCCCCCGGAAGGGCGCCGTCCGACCCGAAGAGATCCCCCGGCCGGTCCGGTACCCGCACCGCCGCGACCGGCAAGTCCCTGCGTGAGCGGGACAAGTCCGGATACCTGTTCGTCGCGCCGTTCGCGGTCGCGACCGGGCTCTTCCTGCTGCTGCCCACGCTCTACGGCCTGTGGATGAGCTTCACGAACCAGAGCCTGACGGGCACCGGCAGCGAGTTCATCGGCTTCGCCAACTACGCCGAGGCCTTCAGCGACCCGCAGGTCTGGCAGACGCTGTGGCACACCGTGTGGTTCACGGTGCTCAGCACGATCCCCCTGGTGGTCGTGGCCCTGGTGATGGCGCTGCTCGTGCACACAGGCCTGCCGGGCCAGTGGGTGTGGCGCATGTCGTTCTTCGCCCCGTACCTGCTGACCAGCGCCGTCGTCTCCGCGCTGAGCAGCTGGCTGTTCCAGCCCGACATCGGCCTGCTCGACACGTGGTTCGCGGCTCTCGGCCTGCAGCCCGTGGGGTGGCTCACCGACGAGAACGTCGCGATGTTCTCCATCGCCGCCGTCACGGTGTGGTGGACGGTCGGCTTCAACTTCCTGCTCTACCTGGCGGCCCTGCAGGGCATCCCGCAGCAGCAGTACGAGGCGGCCACGATCGACGGTGCCGGCGGCTGGCGGCGGCTGTTCTCCATCACGCTCCCGCAGCTGCGCACGATCACGGGCGTGATCGTGGTGCTTCAGCTCCTCGCCTCGCTGAAGGTGTTCGACCAGATCTACCTGCTGACCGCGGGCGGACCGAACGGGAGCACCCGGCCGATCCTGGAGTACGTCTACGACACCGGCTTCACCAACTACCGGCTCGGGTACGCCTCCGCGATCTCGTACGTCTTCTTCGCCCTGATTCTCGTGTTCGCTCTGGTTCGGCTGCTGCCGTCCAGGAAGGAGGCCTGACATGTCCGTCGCCGAACTTGTCGCAGACCGCCGGACGCGGGCGCAGCAGGAGCGCGCCGAGAACCGGGCCCTCACCAAGCTGACGATCGGACCCTCGCCCTGGGTGCGCGTCGCGTCCCTGGCCGCCCTCGTCGTCCTGGCCGCCCTCTGGCTGCTCCCCGTGGCCTGGGGTGCGGTCACCAGCTTCAAGCACGAGGCCGAGGCCGCGCTGCCGGCGTCGTGGTGGCCCACCATGGGGTGGACGCTCGACGCCTACCAGCAGGTGCTCAGCAACAGCGACCTGCTGATCTGGATGTGGAACAGCCTGGTCGTGGCCGGACTGGTCACGCTCCTGACCGTGCTGATCTCCGCGATGGCCGCCTTCGCGTTCTCGCAGACGGTGTTCAAGGGCCGGAGCCTGCTCCAGTGGCTGACCATCGCGTCGATCATGATGCCCGGCCAGATCCTCATCGTGCCGCTGTTCCGGCAGATGCAGGTGATGGGCCTGGTGGACACGTTCGCAGGCATCGTGCTCCCGCAGATCGTGGCTCCCGTGATGGTGTTCATCCTCAAGCGGTTCTTCGACGCCATCCCCAGCGAGCTGCTCGACGCCGCCCGCATCGACGGGGCGGGCACGTGGCGGCTGTTCTGGACCATCGTCCTGCCGCTGTCGCGGTCGATCCTCGTGGCCGTCGCGATCTTCGTGTTCATCGGCGCGTGGAACAACTTCCTGTGGCCGTTCATCGTCACCACGGACCCGCAGTTCATGACCCTGCCGGTCGGCCTGTCCACCGTGAAGAACGCCTACGGCGTGCAGTACGCGCAGAACATGGCGTCCGCGATGATCGCGGCGCTCCCGCTGCTCATCGTGTTCATGCTGTTCCAGCGGCGCATCGTCCAGGGTGTCGCGACCACGGGCATGGGTGGGCAGTAGTACGCGACAATCGGGTGTGGCCACTCCGACCCCGCACCCTTCGCAGCGCCCGCACCTCGCCGCGGTCGTGGAGGACCACCTCTACGCCGCGGCGGGGTGGGTGCTCGCCCGCGCGGGCTGGCAGCCCCGCCTGGAGCCGTACGCCGGGTACGGCACGCCGGACAAGGTGCGGGTGCTCGCCCGCGTGGTGCTCTCGCCGCGGCGCCCCGGCACGCCGAACCGTGACGCCGTCCGGGCCGGACGGCGCGGGTTCCGACACTTCCTCACCGTGCCCGCGCCCCACCGCCGGGTGCGGATCGAGGCGGGCGGCAGCACCTCCGAGCTGACGAGCGACCGGGCCGGCTACGTCGACGTCGAGCTCCCCGCCGGCGCCCCGCTCTCCGACGGCTGGCACACCGCGCTGCTGACCTGCCTCGACGCCCCCGAACCGACCGAGGCCGAGGCCCCGATCCGGGTGCTCGACGAGCGCACGCGGCTCGGCGTGGTCAGCGACATCGACGACACGACCATGGTCACCGCCGTGCCCCGGCCCCTGCTCGCGGCCTGGAACACGTTCGTGCGGCACTCCAGCGCGCGGCGGGCCGTGCCGGGCATGCCCGAGCTGTACCGGAGCATCCAGCAGGCCCACCCCGACGCCGCCTTCTTCTACCTGTCGACCGGCGCCTGGAACACCGCGGGCACCCTGCGCGCGTTCCTCTCGCGCCACGCGTACCCGCCGGGCCCCCTGCTGCTGACCGACTGGGGCCCCACGCTCACCGGCTGGTTCCGCAGCGGCCAGGCGCACAAGCGGGCGAGCCTCGAGCTGCTCATGACGTGGTTCCCGCACGTGCGCTGGGTGCTCATCGGCGACGACGGCCAGCACGACGTCGCGATCTACCAGGAGGCCGCGCGCCGGCGGCCCGACCGGGTGCGGGTCGTCGCGATCCGGCAGCTCACCGGCGGGCAGCAGGTGCTGGCCGGGAACGCGCCGCACGTGGGGAACGGGTCGCACACGGGGCACGGCTCGCGGACCGGGAGCGGGTCGCGGGGCGGCGCGGCGGCGTCCGGCACCGGCGGGCCGCCGGTGCCGATCGTGGCCGGCCAGGACGGGGACGAGCTCGCCCGCCGCCTGGCCGCCGTACCGGACGTGCTCGGTGACGTGGAGCCGGGTTCGGGCCCGGACCAGGACTAGACCCGGCGGGTCAGACCTGGTTCGCCCCGCCGTCGACGTACAGGTTCGCGCCGACGACGTAGCTGCTCTGCTCCGAGGCGAGGAACGCCACGGCCGCGGCGACCTCCTCGGCCTCACCCATGCGACCCCTCGGCACCGTCCCGGCGGCGTACTCCCGGATCGCCCCCATGGCCTCCTCGCCGCCGTTGATGGCGGTGCCGCCGGGCGTCTCGATCCAGCCCGGGGAGATCACGTTGACCCGGATGCCGCGGTCCTTGAGCTCGGCGGACCAGGTCCGGGCGAAGGACCGGACGGCGGCCTTGGACGCCGCGTAGGCGCCGAACGCCGCCATGCCCCGGTCGGCGGCCGTCGAACCGGTCAGGATCACCGAGGCGCCATCGTTGAGCAGCGGCAACGCCTTCTGCACGGTGAACAGCACGCCCCTGGTGTTGACGCCGAAGGTCTGGTCGAAGTGCTCCTCGGTGGTCTGGTCCAGCGTCACGAACGCGCCGACCGCCGCGTTCGCCACGAGCACGTCCAGCCCCTTGCCCCGCGCCCTGACCGCCGCGTAGAGCCGGTCCAGGTCCGCCAGGCTTGCGACGTCGCCGGCCACGCCCGTGGCCCGGTCCTCGCCGATGGTCTTGACGGCGGCCTCCAGCTCGGCCTCACGCCGGCCGGTGACGAACACGTGCGCGCCCTCGTCCGCCAGCCGCACCGCGCTCGACAGGCCGATGCCGGTGCTGCCCCCGGTGACGACCGCCGTCCTGCCTTCCAGCTGTCCCATGTCGATCTCTCCGTCGCTCTCTCGTGTCGAGTGGTACGACATCGATCCTGCGCGCGTCGTGGCGTACGATCCATCGCGTAGAGTCCGGGATTCTTTACGCATCGTCCATGGGGTTGCCGTGCTCGGTTTCCGGGATCCGATGGCGGACGCGATCGGCCTGCTGCGGCCCCGCACGGTGATCGGGCCCAGCCTGCGCGCCACCGGGGAGTGGGCGCTGCGCTTCGAGCCGTTCCTGCACGTGCGGGTGGGCGGCCTCGTGCGTGGCACGTGCTGGCTGGTCCTCGACGGGTACGAGCCGGTGCTCCTGCGCGAGGGCGACACCTTCATGCTGGGCAACCCCCCGCCCTACGTGCTGGCCAGTACGCCCGACGCGCGGCCGCGACCCGCGGACCCTGTCTGGGCGGCGGCCGAGGACGGGCTGGTGCGGATCGGCCCCGCGTCGGACGACGACCTCTACCTCTGCGGCGGGCACATCGGGTTCGACGACGACAACGCCGCCCTGCTGACCGATCTCCTGCCGCCGCTCGTGATCGTCCGCGCCGACGACCCGCGCGGGGGCGACCTGGGTCAGCTCATCACGCTCCTGGCCGCCGAGGTCGAGGCGACCGCCCCCGGCGGCCCGCTGGTGCAGAACCACCTCGCGCAGGTGCTGCTTGTGCACATGCTGCGGGCGCACGCCTGCCGGACCGACCGGCCCACCGGCTGGCTGGGCGCCCTGAACCAGGACGGCATCGGCGCCGCGCTGCGGGCCCTGCACGCGGACGTGGCGCACTCGTGGACGCTCAACGAGCTCGCCGGGATCAGCCACATGTCGCGGTCCGCGTTCGCCGAGGCCTTCCGGAACCACGTCGGGGTCCCGCCGCTGGAGTACCTGATCCAGTGGCGCATGAGCCTCGCGCGCGACGCCCTCGCCCGTGACACGCTGTCGATCTCCGAGCTCGCCAAGGCGACGGGCTACCAGTCCGAGAGCGCGTTCAGCACCGCGTTCCGCCGCGTCGTCGGGTCGTCACCCGCCACGTTCCGGGGCGAGGCGCGGAGGGCTCAGGCTCAGGCGGGGTCTGTGTCCGCCTGAGCCTGCGGCTCGCTCATCCCCTTCGAGACCTAAGTTTCTTCGCTTTGGGCCGCCCCAAAGCGAAGAAACTTAGGTCTCGAAGGAGAGAGCTGACGCCGCACCTCCGGCTCGGGCTCTGCTTCTCTGCCGCCTGAGCCTGCGGCTCCGCTCCGGGCGGGTGCCTCGTGCCTCAGCCCCCACCCTGCGCTGCGCCTCCGGCTCAGGCGGTGACCAGGTAGTCGTCCGCGTCGTCGTCCCAGGCCAGCGAGACCGTGCCCGCCGCCTCCGCCGCCTTGGCGAACTGCAGGAAACCGCGGAAGCCGAGCGCCTTCTCGGAGAAGTCGGGACGACGCTTGCGCACCGCGTTCTTCAGGCCGGACAGCGCGGCGGAGCCGCTGGACTCCTGCACCACGTCGCGCAGCAGCGCGAACGCCGCGTCGGTGTCGCCCTGCTCCGGCAGCGACACCTCGGGGTCGCCCGCGGACGGGCCCGGCGCGAGCTCCACGAACCCGCGGTCCGCGAGGAACCGCAGGAACTCGCCGAACGTGCGGAACCCGTAGTCCGACTCGCTGAACGTGGCGTCCTTGCGCAGCAGCGTCCGCTTGAGGGCGGAGGCCGTGACCGGGCCGCTCGTGGACGACTGCAGGTCGCCGAGTGTCTGCGCCACCCGCACCTCCATGGGCACGTCGTCCGACGCCGGCGCCTCGTCCTGCTCGCTGACGTCCACGTCGGGCTCGACCTCGGGCGCCACGTCTGCGGGCGCCGGGGCGGGCTCCGGCTTCTTGCGGCGCCGGGTCGCGGGCTTGGACTCGGCCTCGGGCTCGGCCGGGGTCTCGGGCGCGTTCGCCTCGGCGACGGCCTCCGCGACCGCCTCGGCGGCCTTGGTGCGGCGCGAGGCGGCCGGTGCCTTCTGCGCGGTGGCGCGCTCCGTCGTCGTGCTGGCCTTGCGGGTGCGGGAGCCGCGCTTGGGGGCCGGGGCGCCCTGGTCCTCGTCGGGCACCTCGACACCCTCGAGGCGGTCGTAGAAGAGGAACTCGTCGCAGGCGGCGGGCAGCAGGCGCGACGTCGACTTCTCGACGCCGACGCCGATCACGCGCTTGTTCAGCTCGCGGAGCTTGTGGACGAGCGGCGAGAAGTCGCTGTCGCCGGTGCACATGACGAACGTGGAGATGTAGTCGCGCTCGAAGGCCATCTCGATGGCGTCGACCACCATCTTGATGTCGGCGGCGTTCTTGCGGGAGGCGCCCATCCGCTGGGTCATCTCGATGAGCTCGACCTGGTGCCGGGTCAGCATGCGCCGGTCCTCGTCGAAGTACGACCAGTCCGCGTAGGCGCGGCGCGCGACCACCCGACCTCGCACGGCGAGCGCGTCGGCGATGGGACCGAAGTCGAACTGCATCCCGCCCAGGTGCTCCCGGGCGCCGAGCGCCAGGTTCTCGTAGTCGATGAAGACTGCCAGGCGTTCCTCGAGATCCATGCCCGCCACTCTAGGGGGTCTGCCGGAAGCCGGGGTCGGGAGCCGCGCCGGGCCGGCGATCCGCAGGGCGAAATGACGAGGGGGTGAAAAGGGCCTTCTCGGGCCCTTCCGAAGAGCCCGGAAGTTCACCCGTTGCCTAGGATTTGCCCATGGCCGAGGCGACTGCCGCACACGACGACGACCCGATCTCCAACCGGAACCGGATCATTGCCGCTGCCGCGCGCCTGACCTGCGCCCACGGCTGGTCGAAGGTGACGATGGGCCGCCTCGCGACCGAGGCCGGCGTGAGCCGGCAGACCGTCTACAACGCGGTCGGCAGCCGTGACGACCTGGCCGAGGCCATGGTGCTGACGGAGTCGGCGCAGTTCATCTTCCACATCGCCGAGGCGTTCGACCGGCACCCCGACGACCTGCTGGCGGCGATCCACGACGCCGTCGAGAACACGCTGACGTTCGCCGAGGGCAACGCGCTGCTGCGCGCCGTGGTGTCCGCGACGCACGGCGCGGACACCGAGCTGCTGCCGCTGCTCACCACGCACTCCGAGTCGCTGCTGGGCACCGTGAAGGTGGTGATCCAGGACCGGGTGGACCAGTACGAGGTGACGCTGCCGCCCGAACGGATCGCGGTGATCATCGACATCGTGGTGCGCTCGGCGCTGAGCCACGTGATGCAGCCGACGGCCTCCCCGCGCGAGACGGCCGAGTCGATCACGTGGCTCGTCGCGTGCGTGCTCGGGCGCACGGAAGAGCTGGTCGGCACGGGCGTCTGACCGCGCGCCGCCGGGCTCGCCCGGGGGACGCACCCGGTCCATGGCTTGACGCGCCGCGTCGGCGGAGGAGGATCGAGGCATGCGAATCGGCACCCACTTCATGCGTTTCGACTCGATGGAGCCCGCCGGGATGCGTACCGAGCTGGCGGACGCCGCCCGGTACGCCGAAGACGGCGGCGTCTCGTGGATCTCCGTGATGGACCACTACTTCCAGATGGAGCACCAGGGCTTCCCGGCCTCGGACCCGATGCTGGAGGCCTACACGACCCTGGGCTACCTGGCCGGGGTGACCGAGAAGGTGCAGCTCGGCGCGCTGGTCACGGGGGTGACGTACCGCTACCCGGGCCTGCTGGCCAAGATCGTGGCGTCCCTCGACGTGGTCTCCGGCGGCCGGGCGACGTACGGCATCGGCGCGGCCTGGTACGACAAGGAGCACGCGGGGCTGGGGGTGCCGTTCCCGCCGGTCAAGGAGCGGTTCGAGATGCTCGAGGAGACCGTCCGGATCGCGCGGCAGATGTACGACCCGGAGCAGGACGGGCCGTTCGAGGGCAAGCACTTCCAGCTCGCCGAGACGCTCTGCTACCCGCCGCCGCTGTCGGGCCCGGAGATCATGATCGGCGGCTCGGGCGAGCGGAAGACCCTGCGGCTCGTGGCGCAGTACGCGGACGCGTGCAACCTGTTCGCCGAGACGCCGGAGCGCCTGCGCCACCTGCTCGACGTGCTGCACGCGCACTGCGCCGACGTGGGCCGGGACCCCGCCGAGATCCGCATCACGATGCTGCACCGCGGCAAGCCGATCGGTCCGGGCGACACCGCGGCCTTCGTCGAGGAGATGCGGGGCTTCGCCGTGCACGGCGTGGACACCGTGATCCTGCGGCCGCCGGGCACCTCCCTCGCCGCCTGGGTGCGCGACGCGGTGCTGCCGGTCGTGGAGCCGTGCGCCGAGCTGTGACCCTCAGCCGGCCGGCGCGGTAGGCACCGCGCCGGCCCGGCGCAGCACGACCGGGCACGTGGCCAGGTGGTCGTCCACCAGGCCGCACGCCTGCATGGCCGCGTACGCCGTCGTGGGCCCGATGAACCGGAAGCCCTCCTTCTTGAGCGCCTTGCTCATGGCCTTGGACTCGGCGGTCGTCGCCGGTACGTCACCGAACGTGGCGTGCCGCACGCGCCCGGCCGGGTCGGGTGCGAACGACCAGAAGAGCTCGTCGAGCGTGCGCCCGGAGTCGTGCAGCGCGACCACGGCGCGCGCGTTGTCGATGGTCGCCTCGATCTTCATGCGGTTCCGGATGATTCGGGCGTCGAGGAGCAGCCGCTCGACGTCGTCGGGGCCGAAGGCCGCCACCCGTTCCGGGTCGAAGCCCTCGAACACCTCGCGGAACGCCGGCCGCTTGCGCAGCACGGTGATCCACGAGAGCCCGGACTGGAATCCCTCCAGGGCGATGCGCTCCAGCAGCGCCTGCTCGCCGTGCACGGGCACGCCCCACTCCTCGTCGTGGTACGCCGAGTAGAGCGGGTCGCCGTCGCCGAAGCAGCGCCCGGCCGGGCCGGCGTCGTCGGCCGTCGTGCTGATGTCTGTCCCGTGTTCGGTGGTCACGGGACCACTCTGACCCACGTCACCGACACTCCGCGCCGGTCGGCCGCCTGCCTGTGCACGACGTCCGAAAACCGCTGCCTGTGGTCGCGCCAGAACCGTTGCGGCGCCGTGCCGAGGGGCTCAGGAGCCCTTGGGCGTGATCGCGCCCCGGCGCCGCAGGTACGCCTCGAGGCCGTCGAGCACCACCGAGATCCCGAAGGCGATGTCGTCGTCGCCGGGTCCGTCGACGGCAGGCCCTGACCACGACGCGAACGACGCGAAGATGTGCGGATAGGTGTCCGGGCCGGCGTACCGGCCGAGCACCACCTCGAAGTCCGCGTAGGGGTTGGCCGCCTCGACCGCGGCGGGATCGAGCTCGGACTCGGGGGCGTCGTCGGGCAGCCCGGCGTCGCGCCGCACCTTCTGTACCGCCGCGCGCCGGGTCTCCACCTGCACCCGGGCCTCGCCCAGTACGTGCTGGGCGAGCAGGCCGACGACCGAGAGCTTCTCGTCCGCGGGCAGGTCCACCTCCCGCAGGACGCCGAACGCCTGGTCCATCCAGCGCACCCGGTTCGGCCCGGGCGGCGTGGCCGACAGCGGCAGCTCCAGCATCCACGGCCTGAGCAGCGCCAGGTCGATCTGCGCCCGGGTCCAGGCCTCCAGCCCGGCGCGCCAGTCGGAGCCGGCCGGGATCTCGGGCAGGTCGGCCGCCACCGCGTCGGACATGAGGATCAGCAGCTCCTCCTTGCCGGACACGTGCCGGTACAGGGCCATGGGCGTGTAGCCGACGGCCTCGGCGACCCGCGCCATAGAGACGGCGGCGAGCCCCTCGGCGTCGGCAAGCTCCATGGCGGCCCGCACGATCTGCGCGGTGGACAGGGCGGGCTTGGGCCCGCGCCGGCGCGGCGCCGTGTCCCCCCACAGGCGCTGCACGACTGCGGGCAGCTCGTGCTCCTGGCCGGTGCTCGGCGGCTGCTCGGCCGGCCCGGACGTGTCGTCGGTGCGCATCGGTTCCATCCTGCCCTGCCCGACCCGGGTGATCCGACCCGAAACTCTCTTGACCCCATACTGTTTACGCCACACACTAAAACGCGTAGGACATAAACAGTAACTGGATCCGAGAGGAAACGACCATGGCTGCGATCGTCACGGCCGAAGGACTGGGCAAGTCCTTCGCCAGGCGAGGCTCGACGAGCCCGCCCGTGCTGGACGGGCTCCACCTGGAGCTCGAGGAGGGAACGGTGCTGGCGCTGCTGGGCCCCAACGGGGCGGGCAAGACCACCACGGTCCGCATCCTGTCCACGCTGCTGCGGCCCGACGCGGGCCGCGCGACCGTCGGCGGGCTCGACGTGGTGCGGGACGCGCGCCGCGTGCGCGAGATCATCAGCCTCACGGGGCAGCAGGTCGCCGTCGACGACAAGCTGTCGGGCGCCGAGAACCTCACGATGATGGGGCGCCTCGCCCACCTGCCCCGCCGCGTGGTCCGGGACCGCGTGGCCGAGCTGCTCACCGCCTTCGACCTGGCCGACGCCGCGAGCCGGCACGTCGGCACCTGGTCGGGCGGAATGCGCCGCCGGCTCGACCTCGCCGCCGGCCTGCTCACCCGGCCCCGCGTCATGTTCCTCGACGAACCCACCACCGGCCTCGACCCCAGGTCGCGGCAGGCCCTGTGGGACGTCGTGCGGGGCGTCGTGGCCGACGGCACCAGCGTGCTCCTGACCACGCAGTACCTGGAGGAGGCCGACCGGCTCGCCCAGCGTGTCGCCCTGGTCGACGGCGGCCGCGTCGTCGCCGAGGGCACCCCGGCCCGGCTCAAGCGCGAGGTCGGCGAGGCCGGCGTCGAGCTCACCTTCGCCACGCCGTCCGACGCCGCCCGGGTCGCCCCGGCGCTCGCCGCCACGGTCGACGGCGCGCGGGTGCGCGTGGCCACGGACGGCTCGGTCGGCCATGTGCGGTCGGTGCTGTCCGCGGTGGAGGCCGCCGGCGTCGCGCCCGAGCACTGGGAGGTGCGCGCGCCGAGCCTCGACGACGTCTTCCTCACGCTGACCGGGCACGCCGGGACGACGGGTCCGGGCGGTCAGGACCGCCCGGCCACGACGACGGGGGTGGCGGCATGACCCACGTGCTGAGCGACGTCTCGACCATGACCACCCGCGGCCTGCGCCTCGTCGCGCGCGACACGGACGCCATGATCACCGCGGTGGTGCTGCCCGTGATCATCCTGCTGATGTTCGTGCTCGTGTTCGGCGGGGCGCTGGACACCGGCACGGAGTACATCGACTACGTGACGCCGGGCGTCATCCTGCTGGCCGCCGGGTTCGGCGCCGCGAACACCGCGATGGCGGTGGAGCGCGACATGTCGGGCGGCATGGTCGACCGGCTCCGCTCGATGCCCGTGAACGCCTGGACCGTGCTGTCCGGGCACGTCGTGGCGAGCCTGGTGAAGAACCTCGCCACCACCGCGATCGTCTTCGGCGTCTCCATCCTGCTCGGGTTCCGGCCCCAGGTCACAGCGCTGGAGTGGCTCGCCGCGGTCGGGATGATCCTGCTCTTCGTCGGCTGGATCACCTGGCTCGCCACCCTCGTGGGCGTGCTGGTCCGCTCGCCCGACGCCGCGGGCGGCTTCTCGTTCTTCGTGATGTTCCTGCCCTACGTGTCGAGCGCGTTCGTGCCCGTCGACACCCTCCCGTCCTGGCTGCGGGGGTTCGCCGAGCACCAGCCGGTCACGCCCGTGATCGAGACGGTCCGCGGGCTGCTGACGGGCGACGTCGCCGGGACTCCCGGCCTGGCCGACCCGGGCGGGACCGCGGCGCTCGCGATCACCTGGTGCGTGGGCCTCGGCCTGGTCTTCGCCGTCGCAGCAGGGCTGGCGTTCCGTGCCCGGCGCTGAGCGGGAGCGGGCGGCGACCCGCTGGTGGCGCCGTCCCTGGATCGCGCCCCTCGCCGTGGTCACCGGGGTGTTCCTGGTGACCGCCCTGCCGCGCTACGTGGGCCTCGACCCGACCCTGTCGCTGGTGCCGACCGACCGCGGGCCGGCGTTCTACCCGGCCCTGGTGACGCACATCCTCGCCGGCTCGGTGATGCTCACCGCAGGGGTGCTGCAGCTCTGGCCGTGGCTGCGGGCGAACCACCCGCGCGTGCACCGGTGGAGCGGCCGCGTCTACGTGGTCTCCGCGCTCGTGTCCGGCACCGGGGCGCTCGTCACCTCGCAGTTCCCGAGCGCCGGCGTCGGGCAGCAGGTGGGCAACACGATGCTCGCCGTCCTGCTCCTGACGTGCACGCTGCTCGGCTACCGCGCCGTACGGCAGCGCCGGTTCGCCGACCATCGGGAGTGGATGGTCCGCAGCACCGCGCTGGCGTTCTCCATCGTGGCCAACCGGTTCTGGGCGCCCGTGCTCATCGCGATCTACGTCCCCGGGGCACTCACGAACCCGGACATCGGGTTCGGCTCCCCGGAGATCGAGGGGGCCGCCATCGCCTCGGCGTGGATGTCCTGGGTCGTGAACCTCCTGTTCGCCGAGTGGTGGCTCCACCGGAGGCCGAAGGGGCGGGCCCGGGTGCAAAAGGCTCGGTAAGTGTCGGTGGCTCGGGACACACTGTCCTCATGTCACAGACGACCAGCGACAACGCGAGCGACGCGACCGAGCTCGAGCAGAAGCAGATCCTGAAGAAGTACCTCCAGGAGACCCGTGAGGCCCTCGTGTGGAAGCTCGAGGGCCTCACGGAGAAGCAGGCGCGCTGGCCCCTGGTGGCCTCCGGCAACAACCTCCTGGGCATCGTGAAGCACTGCGCCAACGTGGAGATCGGCTACCTCGGGCCGGTCTTCGGGCGGCAGTGGCCCGACCCGGGGGAGCTCGTCCCCGACGACATCTACGAGACGGACCCGCAGGCCGACTGGTACGCGACCGCGGACGAGACCGTCGCCTCCGTCGTCGACCTCTACAAGCGGGGCTGGGCATTCTGCGACGAGACCATCGACACGCTCCCGCTGAGCGCCGTCGGCCGGGTGCCGTGGTGGAAGAACGGCGAGGTCACGCTGTTCCGCATCATCGTGCACGTCACCGACGAGACCGCCCGGCACGCCGGTCACGCGGACATCCTGCGCGAGCTCACCGACAGCTCCGTCGGGCTCTACGCGGGCAACACCAACATCCCCGACTGGCAGGGCGACCAGATGGCCGCGTACGTCGACAAGCTCAAGACCCTCGCCGAGGGGGCAGGCAACTAGCGCCCGCGTCCGAGATTCGCCAAACTGCGGGCCATGCCCCTCAACGTGGAGCCGTCCACATCCTCCGGGCCCGCGCCCGAACCTGCCCTCGCCGAAGCACCGAAGACCGCACGTCCCGCACCGAGAGCCGAGGTGGCGGCCGGTAGATCCGACATCCCGCCGAGCGGACGGCGCGACAGCGGCTCCATGCGACCGCTGTTCGTCTTCCTGATCGTCGCCGCGCTGGCACTGGTCGGCAGCATCGTGTTCGCGCTCGTGCACGCCACGAACGACCGCGAGGCGGACCAGCTCGCCGACGCACGGGCCGACGTCGTGCAGGCCGTCGACGAGGGGCGCGCCGCACAGGAGGGGCTGACCGCGCAGATCGAGACCGCCGAGAGCACGCTCGTCGCCTCGAAGGGCAAGGTGGTCGACAGCGCGCTCCGCGACGAGCTCGCCGGGCACATCGCCGCCGCCAAGAAGCTCGGCGACCAGCAGCCGCCGTCGGTCCCCGAGGCCGGTGCCGCGGGCCTCGAGGCCCCGGCGGACCTGGACGCCCTGGAGGCGCAGGCCACCGAGTGGGCCATGACCATGCGCACCGCCTCGACCACCCTCACGTCCGCGACCGAGGACGTGCAGGAGTCGTACCGGCAGTGGCAGCAGGACCGCAAGGACGCCCAGGCCGAGGCCGACGCGGCCGCCGACGAGGCCGCGCAGGCCGCCGACCAGCTCGACAAGGCCCTGAAGTCCCTGTCGACCACGACCGACCAGCTCAAGATCTCGGTGCGGGACTCCCAGTACACCCTCGACTGGGCCGCCGGCCTGAACGGCCCCACCGGACCCCGCAAGACCCTCCTCGCGCACCGCAAGGAGGGCGCCGCGGCGCTCGCGGCGCGGGCCGAAGCCAAGGAGCTCGGTGCCGTGCAGGACCTCCTGGACCGTCGCGAGACCGCGCGGTTGGCGATCGAGGACGGCGCGTGGGCGGTGCGGGCCACACTGGCGGACGGCAGCAACGGGCGGATCGCGCAGAAGGACCTGTGCAAGATGGGGCTGGGTCCCGAGGGGCAGGAGCAGTACCTGCGCTGCGACGCCGCCGAGGACTGGACGAAGCTGGCCGAGGCGTTCGAGGCGGAGCTCGGCAAGCCGCTGCGCGTGGAGTACGGCTACCGCCCCTACGACTGGCAGCTCCAGGCGCTCGACGAGTTCGGTGCCGGCCAGGTCGCCGAGCCCGGCACCTCCAACCACGGCTGGGCCGCCGCTGTGGACGTGCCTGTGGACGACGGCTTCCGCTTCGGCGAGCCCGAGTTCGAGTGGCTCGCGGCCAACGGGCCGAAGTTCGGCTGGGAGCACCCGGACTGGGCACGGGCGGGTGGCGGCCGCGAGGAGCCCTGGCACTTCGAGTACCAGGGCTGACGCCGTCGGACACCGCGGCTGACGCCGCTCGTCCGGTGCCCGCGCACCGCCGTCGACCACGGTGGTGCGCGGGCACTGGATAATGGAGGGCGTGCAGTGCCCTCACTACGACGCCGGACGCTGCCACTCCTGCACCCTCCTGGAGATCGACTACCCCACCCAGGTGCTCGACAAGGAGCGGCACGTCGCCACGCTCCTCGACCCGGTCTCCGCCGGCCTGACCTGGCTCCCGGCGGTCCGCAGCGTCGAGTCCGCCTTCCGGAACAAGGCGAAGATGGTCGTCAGCGGCACCGTCGCCGAGCCCGTGCTGGGCATCCTCGACCGGGCCGGTCACGGCGTCGACCTGACCGACTGCGGCCTCTACCCCGACGAGCTCCAGGCGTCCTTCGGCCCGCTGGCGGCGTTCGTGACGCGCGCGAACCTGGAGCCGTACCAGGTCTCGGGCACGGGAAAGCGCGCGCAGCAGCGCGGCGAGCTCAAGTACCTGCTGGTCACGCTGTCACCGGACGGCGAGCTGATGGTCCGGTTCGTGCTGCGCTCCCAGGAGTCGATCGCGCGGATCCGCAAGCACCTGCCCGCGCTGCTGGCCGACCTCCCGGCCCTCGCGGTCGCGTCGGCGAACATCCAGCCCGCGCACGCAGCGGTGCTGGAGGGCGACCTCGAGATCCCGCTGACCGAGCGCACCACGCTCCCGATGCGCATCGACGACATCACGCTCGACCTGCGTCCGCAGAGCTTCTTCCAGACCAACACGGCGGTCGCCACCGAGCTGTACCGGCAGGCCCGCGCCTGGGTCGACGAGGTGGACCCGCGCAGCCTCTGGGACCTCTACTGCGGGGTGGGCGGCTTCGCGCTGCACTGCTCCGCGCCCGGCCGGACCGTCACGGGCATCGAGATCAGCGCCGAGGCGGTCGTCGCGGCGTCGGACACGGTCGAGCGCCTGCGCGACGGCGAGGTCGACGGGGCCGGCCGGTTCCGGGACGTCACGTTCGCGGCGGGCGACGCGACGGCGTTCGCCGTCGGGCCGCAGGCGCCCGGGCTGCCCGAGATGGTGATCGTGAACCCGCCCCGGCGCGGTATCGGCGCGGACCTGGCGCAGTGGCTGGAGGGTTCGGGGATCGACCACGTCCTGTACTCGAGCTGCAACGCGACCACGCTCGCGAAGGACCTCGCCGCCATGCCGTCGCTCCGGCCGGTCCGGGCGCGGCTGCTCGACATGTTCCCGCAGACCTCGCACTACGAGGTGCTGGTGCTCCTCGAACGGTCCTGACCGGGCGGCGTGTGGTCCTTGGCCTTGCCGTCCTGCTTGGCCTGGCCGGGTGGAACGTCCTTCTTGGCCTGACCGGGCGGGATGTTCGGTTTCGACTCGGCGGGCGACGCGTCCTTCTTCGCCTGGCCGGGCGGTGTCATGTCCTTCTTGGCCTGCCCCGGCGGAACGGTCTCCTTCTTCGCCTGGCCGGGTGGGACGCCGTCGGACTTGGCGAGGCCCGGTGGGACGCCGTCCGACTTGGCGAGGCCCGGTGGGACGCCGTCCTTCTTGGCCTGGCCGGGCGGCGTGTACTCCGTCGAGGTCGTGCCGGTCAGCTCGGGAACGTGGGTCGGATCCTCCTGGACCGACCGGGTGGCATTCCGGGCCGCGGCGGGCGACCGGTCCTGCGTCGAGACCGAGACCGTCCCGGTCTCGTGGAACGACGGCGCGGCCTCGATGCTGCCCGCTACGCCGGTGGTGACGGCGGTCGTCACGAACAGGCCGCCGGCGACGGTCGCGGTCAGGCTCACCGGGTCGGTCAGCAGGGTCCGGGCGGTCACGGCCGCGCGGACCCCGGCGCTGGTGAGCCAGCCCCCGGCGCCGGACGCGGCCCCGCCGGTCGCGGCCGCACCCGTCGCGCCGGCCCCGGCCGCGGCAACTCCCGTCGCGGCGGCGCCCGCCCCGGTCGCCAGCCCGGACTCGGCCGCCGCGGCCCCGAGCAGCAGCACGGGCGCTCCGGCGCGCAGCATCCAGTAGGACTCGCGGACGTCGACGAAGGCCCGGGTGCAGCCCGGGCAGCCGACCATGTGGTCCTCCACCTGCTGGCGTCGGCGCGGCAGCAGGCGGTTCCGGACGAAGTCGTGCAGGGCGGCCCGGGTGGACCGGCACTCCAGGTCGGCGGTGGTGCCGGCGTGGGCCGTGGCGATGGTGCTCGCGAGCCGGTTCTCGGCCCGGCGCAGCCGGCGCTTGGCGGCGTAGGGCAGCACACCGATCTCGTCGGCGATCGCCGACACGGGCCGGGACCCCACGTGGTGGTCCCAGAGGAGCTGCTGCTCGCCGGCGGGGAGCCGCTCCATGGCCAGGTTGAGCACCTCGAAGTCGAGCGCGTGCCGCACCGGTGCCAGGGCGGCGGGCTCGCCCGCAGGACCGCCGACGACCGGCTCCTCCTCCTGGGTCATCCGCAGCGCCACCTCGACGGCCGCGGTGGTCCAGAACGCGAGCGGGTCGGCGAGGTCGCCCTGCTTGAGGAGCTCCACGCACAGCAGCTCGAGGCCGCAGCTCGCGGCCAGCTCCGGGTCGACGCCCGGAACCCGCCGGGACACCGTGAAGACCACGGCGCGGCGGTGAGCCGCCCACAGGCTGAGGTCGGCACTCGTGACGGTCACGCTGCCCCCCTCCCGCACGCGACGTGACACCCCGCGACACCACGTCGCGCGTGCCCCCGGGCGTGCATGCTCGCAAAGAATGCATGCGCATGGAAGGCACCCGTGTGATCACGGGAAGATCTTGGGCTCACGCCCAGAAGGCCTGTGCGTCCGCACAGCGTCGAGGAGATGCGGGCCTGGTAGGAGGCCCGCACACCCATCAGTCCCCGGTCGCCGACTCGGCGTCCTCGGCGGCGTCCGAGAACGTGCCGAAGATCAGGTTCCAGATCTCGTCCAGCGTGGTGGTCGCGAGATCGATGCCCGGAAGGTCCGAGAGGCCGAGACTGGCGAGCAGCTCGTCCAGCGCGCTGCCGAGGCCCGGCGTCTCGGGTGTCTCGGGCTCCTCCGGGACCTCCGGCGGTTCTGCCGGGTTCTCGGGCTCCGTCGGCGGCTCCGCCGGTTCCTCGGGCTCCTTGGGCGGGTCGGGCTTGTCCGTGCCGCTGCCTTCGTTCGACCCGGACCCGGACCCGGAGCCGGAGGACGGGGGCTTCGGGGTCTCCTCCTGCGCGCCGTCGGACTCGGGCGCGGGAGCCGGCTCGGCCACCACCGGGGGAGTGTCGGCAGGCGTGGCCGCCGCGTCCTCCTTCGGCGTGGTCGCAGGGCGCGGCTGTGGGTCCTCGGGCGGGATCGACGGGGGCTTCTCGTCCGTCGACGGTTTGTCCGAGGCGGACGACGAGTCGCCGTCGCCTCCACCGCCGCCGGCACCTGAGCCACCTCCGGCCCCGCCGGCGCCGGAACCGCCACCCGCGGCCCCGGCGTCCTCGACGGCCTGGATGGGCGGGTCGTCGAGCTGGTTCAGGATCATCGCGGCGGCGCCGGAGCCGATGGCCAGCGCGGCGAGCACGCCCGCCGCCACCGCGGTCTCCTTCTTGCCGAAGCGCGGCTTGGTCGCGCCCGCACCGCCCGCGCCGGCGGCGGTGCCGACGGCGCCGGTGAGCAGTCCGCCGGCGATGAGGTGCTGGCCGAGGTCGCGGAGCATCCAGGAGACCTCGCGCACGTCGATGAACGCGCGGGTGCATTCCCCGCAGCCGTCCATGTGGACCTCCAGGCGTCGCTGCCGGCGCGGCAGCAGGCGTCCTTTGAGGTAGTCGTGCATCGCGGCGCGGGTGGTGCGGCACTCGGGTTCGTTGACGTTCTGGGCGTGCGCGGCGGCGAACGCGCCGGCGAGGCGTTCCTCGGCGCGGCGCAGTCGCATGGTCACGGCGTGGGGGCGTACGCCGAGGTCGCCGGCGATGTCGGTGACGGCCATGTCGTGCACGTGGCGGTCC
>NZ_ARQM01000008.1 GCF_000385135.1 Promicromonospora sukumoe 327MFSha3.1
GGGATGGTTAGTATCACCGGACTCGGTATGGGCGGTACTTCGCCGGTAGGAGAATATCAACTCCTTGTCCATCGACTACGCCTGTCGGCCTCGCCTTAGGTCCCGACTTACCCAGGGCGGATGAACCTGGCCCTGGAACCCTTGGTCATTCGGCGGACGGGATTCACACCCGTCATTCGCTACTCATGCCTGCATTCTCACTCGTGTAGGCTCCACCGCTGGATCACTCCGCGACTTCACTGCCCACACGACGCTCCCCTACCCACCCACACACCTGAACACACAGAACAAGTCTGGTGCTGGGCTTGCGATCAAACGCAATGTGAGTGCCACGGCTTCGGCGGTGTGCTTGAGCCCCGCTACATTGTCGGCGCGGAATCACTTGACCAGTGAGCTATTACGCACTCTTTCAAGGGTGGCTGCTTCTAAGCCAACCTCCTGGTTGTCTGTGCAACTCCACATCCTTTCCCACTGAGCACACGCTTAGGGGCCTTAGCCGGTGATCTGGGCTGTTTCCCTCTCGACCACGGAGCTTATCCCCCGCAGTCTCACTGCCGCGCTTGCACTTACCGGCATTCGGAGTTTGGCTGACGTCAGTAACCTGGTGAGGCCCATTAGCCATCCAGTAGCTCTACCTCCGGCAAGAAACACGCGACGCTGCACCTAAATGCATTTCGGGGAGAACCAGCTATCACGAAGTTTGATTGGCCTTTCACCCCTAACCACAGGTCATCCCCCAGGTTTTCAACCCTGGTGGGTTCGGTCCTCCACGCCGTCTTACCGGCGCTTCAACCTGCCCATGGCTAGATCACTTCGCTTCGGGTCTAGACCCGGCGACTATGGGCGCCCTATTCGGACTCGCTTTCGCTACGGATACCCCACACGGGTTAACCTCGCCACCGAGCACTAACTCGCAGGCTCATTCTTCAAAAGGCACGCCGTCACCCCTACCAAGGAGGCTCCGACGGATTGTAGGCACACGGTTTCAGGTACTATTTCACTCCCCTCCCGGGGTACTTTTCACCTTTCCCTCACGGTACTTGTCCGCTATCGGTCACTAGGTAGTATTTAGGCTTAGCAAGTGGTCTTGCCAGATTCACACGAGATTTCACGGGCCCCGTGCTACTTGGGATCCCCTCCACCAGGCCGCACCATTTCGTCTACGGGACTCCCACCCACTACGGTCCGGTATTCAACCCGGTTCGACTATGACACGACTTTCTTACTGGCTACCAGACTGTCAGATCTGGTCAGAAGGTCCCACAACCCCGCACACGCAACGCCTGACAGCTTGACACGCATACGGTTTGGCCTCATCCGCTTTCGCTCGCCACTACTCACGGAATATCTCTTCCTGTCGGTACTGAGATGTTTCACTTCCCGACGTTCCCTCCACACGCCCTATACATTCAGGCGCGGGTAACCGAACATGACTTCGGCTGGGTTCCCCCATTCGGAGACCCTCGGATCACAGCTCGTCTGCCAACTCCCCGAGGATTATCGCAGGCTACAACGTCCTTCTTCGGCTCCTAGTGCCAAGGCATCCACCAATGTGCCCTTAAAAACTTCAGCAACACTACAATCACAGAAACCAAGACAACACACTCTCAAACAACCACACCACCAAGACACAAGGCCTCGCCAGCTTCGTTGTCGTCGAGCGGTCTTGGAAAAATTCAAAGATGCTCGCGTCCACTATGCAGTTCTCAAGCAACGGACGAACCCACCCAGGCAATCCGTACACACCACCACCGGCACGCCGGCTGGTCTGCGTACGACCCAGTGACCCGTGTCCTCCAGAAACACTCGGCACCCATCCCCACACCCACACGATCCACACGGGACCAGCAGGCGGGACACGAGGCGGCCGGTTGCCTCAGGACCCAACAGTGTGCTTGGCGGACCCCTGGTGCCAGTGACGACCACGTTCCAACCGGCAAGCCGGCGTACTAGCGTCCTCACCACCACAGTGGTCCTTCGTCAATGTTCCACCCATGAGCAACCACCCCAGACGCGTACGGCCTGGGCCTGGCCTCTGCCACCAGCACCACCACCCCATGAGGCGGTACGGCGTCCCCGGTGTCCGGGGCCTGGTGGAGATGAGCTCCTTAGAAAGGAGGTGATCCAGCCGCACCTTCCGGTACGGCTACCTTGTTACGACTTAGTCCCAATCGCCAGTCCCACCTTCGACCACTCCCTCCCACAAGGGGTTGGGCCGTGAGCTTCGGGTGTTACCAACTTTCGTGACTTGACGGGCGGTGTGTACAAGGCCCGGGAACGTATTCACCGCAGCGTTGCTGATCTGCGATTACTAGCGACTCCGACTTCACGGGGTCGAGTTGCAGACCCCGATCCGAACTGAGACCGGCTTTTTGGGATTCGCTCCACCTCACGGTATCGCAGCCCTCTGTACCGGCCATTGTAGCATGCGTGAAGCCCAAGACATAAGGGGCATGATGATTTGACGTCATCCCCACCTTCCTCCGAGTTGACCCCGGCAGTCTCCCATGAGTCCCCGGCATAACCCGCTGGCAACATGAGACAAGGGTTGCGCTCGTTGCGGGACTTAACCCAACATCTCACGACACGAGCTGACGACAACCATGCACCACCTGTGTACGAGTGTCCAAAGAGAACCCCATCTCTGGGGCTTTCTCGTACATGTCAAGCCTTGGTAAGGTTCTTCGCGTTGCATCGAATTAATCCGCATGCTCCGCCGCTTGTGCGGGCCCCCGTCAATTCCTTTGAGTTTTAGCCTTGCGGCCGTACTCCCCAGGCGGGGCACTTAATGCGTTAGCTACGGCACAGAACCAGTGGAACTGGCCCCACACCTAGTGCCCAACGTTTACGGCATGGACTACCAGGGTATCTAATCCTGTTCGCTCCCCATGCTTTCGCTCCTCAGCGTCAGTAACTGCCCAGAGACCTGCCTTCGCCATCGGTGTTCCTCCTGATATCTGCGCATTCCACCGCTACACCAGGAATTCCAGTCTCCCCTACAGCACTCTAGTCTGCCCGTACCCGATGCAAGCTCACAGTTGAGCCATGAGATTTCACACCAGACGCGACAGACCGCCTACGAGCTCTTTACGCCCAATAATTCCGGACAACGCTTGCGCCCTACGTATTACCGCGGCTGCTGGCACGTAGTTAGCCGGCGCTTCTTCTGCAGGTACCGTCACTTGCGCTTCTTCCCTGCTGAAAGAGGTTTACAACCCGAAGGCCGTCATCCCTCACGTGGCGTCGCTGCATCAGGCTTTCGCCCATTGTGCAATATTCCCCACTGCTGCCTCCCGTAGGAGTCTGGGCCGTGTCTCAGTCCCAGTGTGGCCGGTCGCCCTCTCAGGCCGGCTACCCGTCGACGCCTTGGTAGGCCATTACCCCACCAACAAGCTGATAGGCCGCGAGCCCATCCCCCACCGAAAAACTTTCCAACACCCACCATGCGGCAGGTGCTCGTATCCGGTATTAGACCTCGTTTCCAAGGCTTATCCCGAAGTGGAGGGCAGGTTGCTCACGTGTTACTCACCCGTTCGCCACTGATCCACCCAGCAAGCTGGGCTTCACCGTTCGACTTGCATGTGTTAAGCACGCCACCAGCGTTCGTCCTGAGCCAGGATCAAACTCTCCGTAAAAGAGAAACATCCACACCCAC
>NZ_ARQM01000009.1 GCF_000385135.1 Promicromonospora sukumoe 327MFSha3.1
GGGGAGGGCCGCAGAGACCAGGGAGAAGCGACTGTTTACTAAAAACACAGGTCCGTGCGAAGTCGCAAGACGATGTATACGGACTGACGCCTGCCCGGTGCTGGAAGGTTAAGAGGACGGGTTAGCTTCGGCGAAGCCCAGAATTTAAGCCCCAGTAAACGGCGGTGGTAACTATAACCATCCTAAGGTAGCGAAATTCCTTGTCGGGTAAGTTCCGACCTGCACGAATGGCGTAACGACTTCTCCGCTGTCTCAACCGCGAACTCGGCGAAATTGCACTACGAGTAAAGATGCTCGTTACGCGCAGCAGGACGGAAAGACCCCGGGACCTTTACTATAGCTTGGTATTGGTGTTCGGTGCGGTTTGTGTAGGATAGGTGGGAGACTGTGAAGCTCGGGCGCCAGCTCGGGTGGAGTCATTGTTGAAATACCACTCTGATCGCTTCGGATGTCTAACCTCGGTCCGTGATCCGGATCAGGGACAGTGCCTGGTGGGTAGTTTAACTGGGGCGGTTGCCTCCTAAAATGTAACGGAGGCGCTCAAAGGTTCCCTCAGCCTGGTTGGTAATCAGGTGTCGAGTGCAAGTGCACAAGGGAGCTTGACTGTGAGACCGACAGGTCGAGCAGGGACGAAAGTCGGAACTAGTGATCCGGCGGTGGCTTGTGGAAGCGCCGTCGCTCAACGGATAAAAGGTACCCCGGGGATAACAGGCTGATCTTGCCCAAGAGTCCATATCGACGGCATGGTTTGGCACCTCGATGTCGGCTCGTCGCATCCTGGGGCTGGAGTAGGTCCCAAGGGTTGGGCTGTTCGCCCATTAAAGCGGTACGCGAGCTGGGTTTAGAACGTCGTGAGACAGTTCGGTCCCTATCCGCTGCGCGCGTAGGAAACTTGAGAAGGGCTGTCCCTAGTACGAGAGGACCGGGACGGACGAACCTCTGGTGTGCCAGTTGTTCCGCCAGGAGCATGGCTGGTTGGCTACGTTCGGAAGGGATAACCGCTGAAAGCATCTAAGCGGGAAGCCTGCTTCGAGATGAGGTTTCCATACACCTTGTGTGTGAGAGGCACCCAGCAGACCACTGGGTTGATAGGCCGGATGTGGAAGCAGGGACTGAAGACCTGTGGAGCTGACCGGTACTAACCTGCCGATAACTTCACAACCACACTCACCGTGTTAAAAGAGATTCTTTGTTGTGCTACGCGTCCACTATGCGGTTCCCGAGTCACGGGCACCAACCC
>NZ_ARQM01000010.1 GCF_000385135.1 Promicromonospora sukumoe 327MFSha3.1
TTTGTTGTGCTACGCGTCCACTATGCGGTTCCCGAGTCACGGGCACCAACCCCCACCATGCTTGCTAGGGATAGCGGGTCTGGGTGTTGTGGGTTTGCTTGTTCTCGATAGTGTTACGGTGGTCATAGCGTGGGGGAAACGCCCGGTCCCATTCCGAACCCGGAAGCTTAGCCTCACAGCGCCGATGGTACTGCCCTGGTGACGGGGTGGGAGAGTAGGACGCCGCCGGACAACCATTCCCAGGAGGGGGTGGGGTTGCTAGCCCTGACGGGGTTGGTGATCCCACCCCCTACCTGCATTCCCGGACAGTTTCCGGGGAAGATTTCACACCCGAGGGCCGCGGATGCGGGAGATCGAACGCGCTCCGGCGACTAGACTTGCGGCCATGTCCACCATCTCCCGCGACGAGGTCGCGCGCGTGGCTGCGCTGGCACGGATCGACCTGCGACCGGACGAGGTCGACCGCCTTGCCGGCGAGCTCGACGTGATCGTCGAGTCGGTCGCTCGCATCAGCGAGGTCGCCACCGCAGACGTGCCCGCGACGAGCCACCCGCTCCCGCTGACGAACGTGTTCCGTGACGACGTCCCCGAGGCCCCGCTGCCCGTGGAGGACGTCCTGGCCGGAGCCCCGCAGCAGGAGAACGGCCGGTTCGCCGTCCCGCAGATCCTTGGCGAAGAGTGAGATGGGTACCAGCGACATGACGAACGACATCACCCGGCTCAGCGCGTCCGACCTCGCGTCCGCCCTGAGCAAGAAGGACCTCACCAGCGTCGAGGCGACGCAGGCGCACCTGGACCGCATCGCCGCCGTCGACGGCGACCTGAACGCGTTCCTGCACGTCTCCACGCAGGAGGCGCTGGCGACCGCCGCCGACGTCGACGCGCGGCGCCAGGCCGGCGAGGAGCTGCACCCGCTCGCGGGTGTGCCGATCGCGGTCAAGGACGTCGTGGTGACCAAAGGCCTGCCCACCACCGCGGGCTCCAAGATCCTCGAGGACTGGGTCCCGCCGTACGACGCGACCCTCGTGGAGCGGATCAAGGCCGCGGGCCTGCCGATCCTCGGCAAGACCAACATGGACGAGTTCGCGATGGGCTCCTCGACGGAGCACTCCGCGTTCGGCAACACGAAGAACCCCTGGGACCTTGACCGGATCCCCGGCGGGTCCGGCGGCGGGTCCGCCGCCGCCGTGGCCGGCTTCGAGGCGCCGCTCGCGATCGGCACCGACACCGGCGGGTCCATCCGCCAGCCCGGCGCCGTGACCGGCACCGTCGGCGTGAAGCCGACCTACGGCGGCGTCTCACGCTACGGCCTCATCGCCATGGCCTCGTCGCTCGACCAGGCCGGTCCCGTGACCCGCACCGTGCTCGACGCTGCGCTGCTGCACGAGCTGATCGGCGGGCACGACCCGCACGACTCCACGTCGATCGACGAGCCGGTCCCCGGCGTCGTCGCGGCTGCCCGCCAGGGCGCCACCGGCGACCTCAAGGGCGTGCGCGTCGGCGTCGTCAAGGAGCTCTCGGGCGAGGGCTACCAGGCCGGCGTCTCCGCCCGCTTCGAGGAGTCGCTCGAGCAGCTCCGGGCGCTGGGCGCCGAGATCGTCGAAGTCTCCTGCCCCAGCTTCGCCCACGCGCTCGACGCGTACTACCTGATCATGCCCGCCGAGGCCTCCAGCAACCTGGCCAAGTTCGACGGCATGCGGTTCGGCCTGCGCGTCGAGCCGGCCGAGGGCCCTGTCACGGCGGAGCGCGTCATGGGCGCCACCCGCGGCGCGGGCTTCGGCGACGAGGTCAAGCGCCGCGTCATCCTCGGCACCTACGCCCTGTCCGCCGGGTACTACGACGCCTACTACGGCAGCGCGCAGAAGGTCCGCACGCTGATCCAGCGTGACTTCGCGGCCGCGTTCGCGAAGGCCGACGTGCTCGTCTCGCCCACCGCGCCCACCACGGCGTTCAGGTTCGGCGAGAAGCTCGACGACCCGCTGGCCATGTACCTCAACGACGTCGCGACGATCCCCGCGAACCTCGCGGGTGTCCCCGGCATGTCCCTGCCGAACGGCCTGTCGGACGACGGCCTCCCGGTCGGCTTCCAGATCCTGGCCCCCGCCAAGGCGGACGACCGCATGTACCGCGTCGGCGCCGCCCTCGAGGCAGCCCTCGAGAGCGGCTGGGGCGGCCCCCTCCTGAACAAGGCACCCGAACTCAAGACCACGGAGCTCGCCCGATGACCGCACCGTCGACCGCCACGGCCACCAGCCTCGTCGCCTACGAGGACGCCGTCCGCCGCTACGACCCGGTGCTGGGCATCGAGGTGCACGTCGAGCTCGGCACGCTCACCAAGATGTTCTGCGCGGCCGAGGTCGCCTTCGGCGGCGAGCCCAACACCCAGGTGACGCCGGTGAGCCTCGGCCTGCCGGGCGCGCTCCCGGTGGTGAACGGCAAGGCCGTCGAGTACGCGATCCGCATCGGCCTGGCGCTCAACTGCACCATCGCGGAGAGCTGCCGCTTCGCCCGGAAGAACTACTTCTACCCGGACGTGCCGAAGAACTTCCAGACGTCGCAGTACGACGAGCCGATCGCCTACGACGGCTGGATCGACGTCGAGCTCGAGGACGGCGCCGTGTTCCGCGTCGAGATCGAGCGCGCGCACATGGAGGAGGACGCCGGCAAGAACACCCACGTGGGTGGCGCGACCGGCCGCATCCAGGGCGCCGAGTACTCGCTGGTGGACTACAACCGCGCCGGCATCCCGCTGGTGGAGATCGTCACGCGACCCATCGAGGGCGCCGGCGACCGCGCCCCCGAGGTCGCACGGGCCTACGTGCAGACCCTCCGCGACCTGTTCCGGGCGCTCGACGTGTCCGAGGCGCGGATGGAGCGCGGCAACGTCCGCGCGGACGTGAACCTGTCGCTGCGTCCGACGCCGGAGTCGCCCCTCGGCACGCGCACCGAGACCAAGAACGTGAACTCGTTCCGCTCGGTCGAGCGCGCCGTGCGCTACGAGGTGTCCCGTCAGGCAGGCGTGCTCGACGCCGGCCTCCCGGTCATCCAGGAGACGCGCCACTTCCACGAGGAGGACGGCACCACGTCGTCGGGCCGCGTGAAGTCGGACGCCGAGGACTACCGCTACTTCCCCGAGCCCGACCTGGTGCCAGTGGCCCCGAGCCGCGAGTGGGTCGAGGAGATCCGCGCCGCGCTGCCGGAGCTGCCGACCGCGCGCCGCCGGCGGCTCCAGGGTGAGTGGGGCTACGCCGACGCCGAGATGCGCGACGTCGTCAACGCCGGTGCCATCGACCTGATCGAGGCGACCGTCGCCGCCGGCACCAGCGCCGGGGGCGCCCGCAAGTGGTGGATGGGCGAGCTGGCCCGCCGGGCCAAGCAGGACGAGGTCTCGCTGGAGGACCTGTCGGTCACCCCCGCGCAGATCGCGCAGCTGCAGGGCCTCGTCGAGTCCGGCCGCATCAACGACAAGATCGCTCGTCAGGTGCTTGACGGCACCCTGGCCGGCGAGGGCGACCCGGAGGCGGTCGTCGTGGCGCGCGGCCTCGAGGTCGTGTCCGACGACGGCGCCCTGCTCACCGCGATCGACGAGGCGCTGGCGGCTCAGCCGGACATCGTCGAGAAGGTCCGCGGCGGCAACCAGGGGCCCGTCGGCGCCATCATCGGCGCGGTCATGAAGGCGACCAAGGGCCAGGCCGACGCCAAGCGCGTCCGGGAGCTGGTGCTGGATCGGATCGGCCAGTGATGTCGCGGGCCGCTGTGCCGACCCGGGCTGTGCCGACCCGGGCTGTGCCGACCCCGGCTGCGAGGCCGGGCCGGTGACCCGCGGGCCCCTCCTGCACGGCGACATGACCCGGTTGCGGCCCATCGAGGCTCGCGACTCGGAGCGCCTGTGGGAGGCCGTCCAGGATCCGGAGGGCACCCGCCTGACGGGTACCACGGCCGTCTTCACGCGCGACCAGATCGACGAGTGGGCGCGCACGGTCAGCGACCGGCCCGGCCGGTACGACTGGGCGATCTGCCCGGCCGCGATGCGGGACGGCAAGCCGGTCAGCGACGACATGATCGGCGAGATCGTGCTCAACGACCTCGACGAGGCCGTGGGTTCGGCGAACCTGCGGCTCCAGCTCCTGCCGAACTACCGTGGTCGCGGCTACGGCCGGGAGGCCATCGACGAGGTGCTGCGGTTCGCGTTCGAGGGCGTCGAGAGCGACCCGGGCCCGCACCTGCACCGGGTGAGCCTGGACGTGCTCAGCATCAACCCGCGTGCCGAGGCGCTCTACGAGTCGCTCGGGTTCCGGCAGGAGGGCCGGCTGCGGGACGTCTACCGCGACGGCGACACCTGGGCCGACGCGATCGTGATGAGCATCCTCGAGGACGAGTGGCGGGCTCTGCAGGACTGAGCGGGCGGGCAGGGCTGAGCGGGCGGGCTACGGCCCGCCCGCGATGTACTCCGTGAGCTGGTCCCGCTCGGCCTGCACCTCGGCGATCCGGTGCTTGACCACGTCGCCGATGCTCACGATGCCGGCCAGCCGCGCGTCCACGAGCACGGGCACGTGCCGCACCCGGTGCTCCGTCATGACGGGCATGAGCTCGTCGAGCGTGGCGTCGGGGCCGCAGGTGTGCACGGCGGCCGTCATGATCGCCTCCACCGGGCCGTCCAGCACGCCGTCGCCGTCCGAGTGCAGCCGGCGTACCACGTCACGCTCGCTGACGATCCCGTCGACGGCGACGCCGTCGTCGGACACGACCACCGCGCCGATCCGGTGCCGGGCCAGGAGGGCGAGCAGGTCACGCACGCTCCGGTCCCTGGAGATGGTGACCACCGAGCCGCCCTTGCGCCGCAATGCCTCTGTCACCCGCATCGGATACCTCCATCGAGTGCACGGCGGGGGCCGCGTCCTTGCGACCCCCTGCTACGACGGTACGACACCGGGCGAAATTCAGACAGGGGCAAAGTTCGCGAACGAGGGTCACCCTGTGGACGCTCGCTGTCGGACCCGGGGGAGCGGAGGTAGCGTGACGAGGCCGTTCGCCCGCATCGCGCACGGCCACCCAGCATCGAAGGAGCTGAACAGTCATGAGTCGTCCCCTGCGCTCCCGGACGTCCACCCACGGCCGCAACATGGCCGGAGCCCGCGCGCTCTGGCGCGCCACCGGCATGGGTTCCGAGGACTTCGGGAAGCCGATCATCGCGATCGCGAACTCGTACACGCAGTTCGTACCGGGGCACGTACACCTCAAGGACATGGGCGACCTCGTGGCCTCGGCGATCCGTGAGGCCGGCGGCGTCGCCAAGGAGTTCAACACCATCGCCGTCGACGACGGCATCGCCATGGGCCACGCCGGCATGCTCTACTCGCTGCCGAGCCGCGACCTCATCGCGGACTCCGTGGAGTACATGGTGCAGGCGCACACCGCCGACGCGCTGGTGTGCATCTCCAACTGCGACAAGATCACGCCCGGCATGCTGAACGCTGCGCTGCGGCTGAACATCCCGGTGATCTTCGTGTCGGGCGGGCCCATGGAGGCCGGCAAGGCCGTCGTGGCGAACGGCGTCGCGAAGACCCCGCTGAACCTGATCAACGCGATCAACTACTCGGCGGACGAGAACGTGGACGACGCCGCGCTCGGCCTGGTCGAGGAGAACGCGTGCCCCACGTGCGGCTCGTGCTCCGGCATGTTCACCGCGAACTCCATGAACTGCCTCACCGAGGCCCTCGGCCTGTCGCTGCCGGGCAACGGCTCGACGCTGGCCACGCACGCCGCCCGCAAGGAGCTGTTCCTCGAGGCCGGCCGCACCATCGTCGACCTGGCCCGCCGGTACTACGAGGACGAGGACGACTCGGCCGCGCCCCGCGGCATCGCCACCAAGGCCGCGTTCTCGAACGCCATGGCGCTCGACGTCGCCATGGGTGGCTCGACCAACACGGTGCTGCACATCCTGGCCGCGGCCCAGGAGGCCGAGGTCGACTTCACGCTGGCGGACATCGAGGACATCAGCCGTCGCGTGCCGTGCCTGTCCAAGGTGGCGCCCAACCACCCGGACTACCACATGGAGGACGTGCACCGGGCGGGCGGCATCCCCGCCCTGCTGGGCGAGCTCGACCGCGGTGGCCTGCTGGACCACGACGTCACCTCGGTGCACACGCCCACGCTGCGCGCCTGGCTCGACGACTGGGACGTGCGCGGCGGCAAGGCCACCGAGCGCGCGCTCGGCCTGTTCCACGCGGCCCCCGGCGGCGTGCGCACCACGAAGGCGTTCTCCACGAACAACCAGTGGGAGTCGCTCGACACCGACGGTGCGGGCGGCTGCATCCGCGACGTCGAGCACGCCTACACCGTCGAGGGCGGCCTGGCCGTGCTGCGCGGCAACCTCGCCGAGGACGGCGCCGTGTTCAAGACGGCGGGCGTGGACCCCGACGTCTTCCACTTCGTGGGCAAGGCGCTGGTCTGCGAGTCGCAGGACGAGGCCGTCGAGAAGATCCTGACCAAGCAGGTCGAGCCGGGCCACGTGGTGGTCGTGCGCTACGAGGGCCCGTCGGGCGGGCCGGGCATGCAGGAGATGCTCTACCCGACCTCGTACATCAAGGGCCGCGGGCTGGGGAAGGTGGTCGCGCTGATCACCGACGGCCGGTTCTCCGGCGGCTCCAGCGGCATCTCCGTGGGGCACGTCTCCCCGGAGGCGGCGGCCGGCGGCACCATCGGCCTGGTCGAGGACGGCGACGAGATCGAGATCGACGTCGACACCCGCAAGATCCACATCAACGTGCCGGACGAGGTGCTCGCCGAGCGGCGCGCCAAGATGGAGTCCTCGGAGCGGCCGTGGCAGCCCGTCGCCCGCGACCGCTACGTGTCGCCGGCGCTGCAGGCGTACGCGGCCCTGGCGACGTCGGCCGACCGCGGTGCGGTGCGCGACGTGGCGCGGCTGCGGCGCAGCTGACCGGCACACCCTGCTGACGCCTCCGGCGGCGGACCCGACCAGGGTCCGCCGCCGGACGTGTCCTTGGTGGCGTGCTGCCGGCGGGGAGCGGTACCAGGGGCCCTATCGGCTGTCGGTGTCTCGTGCCATGGTGGGGGTACCCGGACGAGACGCTGCACGAGGGAAGGCACGACCCATGAGCGACGCGATCACGCCTGCCGAGTTCACGGCGGCGGAAGGCACGGACGACTGGCGGGTGCTCAAGGACTCGGCGCTCGCGCGGTTCACCACGGGGTCGTTCGCCACCGGCCTGGTGCTGGTCGCCCGGATCGGCGAGCTCGCCGAGGCCGCGAACCACCACCCGGACGTGGACCTGCGCTACGGGACCGTGACGGTGCGCACCTGGTCGCACGACATCGGCGGGCTGTCCGAGCGGGACCTCGGGCTCGCGCGCGCGATCTCGGCGGCCGCCCGGAACGTCGGCGTCGCGGCGAACACGACCGGGCTGCGCGAGGTCGCCATCGCCGTCGACGCCGTGGTGGGACCCGCGGTGCAGGCGTTCTGGCAGGCGGTCCTGGGGCACGAGCCGCAGCCCTACCGGGGCGGGAACACCGCCGCGGGGCGGCTGCTCGACACGGACGGCCGGCTGCCGATGTTCTGGTTCCAGCAGAGCGACGAGCGCCGGGAGCAGCGCAACCGCATCCACGTGGACGTCTCGGTGCCGCACGACCAGGCCGAGGCCCGCGTGGCGGCGGCCGTCGCCGCGGGCGGGCGGCTCGTCACGGACAAGTACGCCCCGTCGTGGTGGGTGCTGGCCGACGCCGAGGGCAACGAGGCGTGCGTGTGCACGTGGCAGGGCGAGTTCTGAGCCCCGCGGAAAAAAGATGTGCTCGCCTGCGTGGGCGGGTAATGTCTCGCGCTTGTGCGCCCGCTGACCCCACCCGCCCGGAACCCCTACTGGCGGTTCCTCGTGGCGGGCTTCCGCGGGCAGTCCGCGTACCCGCTGGCGACGCTCGCCGGGCTGGTCGCGAACGCGACGTTCGGGGTGCTCAAGGGCTCGATCATGGGCGCCGCCGTCGAGAGCTCCGGCGGTGAGCTGGCCGGGTACACGGCAGGCAGCATGGCCGCGTTCGTCTGGCTGGGACAGGGGCTGCTCGGGTCCGTGAACCTGTGGGGCGGCAGCGACCTGCAGACCCGGATCAAGTCCGGCGACGTCGCCGTCGACTTCCTGCGGCCCGTGAGCGTCCAGGCCTCCCACGTGCTGACCGACGTCGGCAAGGGCCTGTTCGGCCTGCTGCCGCGCGGGCTGCCGAGCGTGCTCATCGGGGTCGCGATCGGCGGCATGGTGCTGCCGTCCGACCCGAGCGCGTACGCGCTCGGCCTGATCAGCCTGCTGCTCGGCATCGCCATCTCGCACGCCTGCATCTACGCCGTGGGGACGGCGGGGTTCTGGCTCGTGGAGTCCCGCGGCGTCGCCGTGTTCTACATGTCGTTCTCCGGGCTGTTCGCCGGCCTGTACACGCCGATCTACCTCTTCCCGGACTGGCTGCTCACCCTCGCGCTGCTCACGCCGTTCCCGTCGATGATGCAGCTCCCGGTCGACGTGCTCTCCGGCCAGGTCACCGGGGCGGGGGCCTGGCAGCACCTCGGCGTGCAGGCGCTGTGGCTCGCGATCGTGCTCGCCGTCGGGCACCTGACCACGCGGGCGGGCCGCCGCCGGCTGGAGGTGCAGGGTGGGTGAGCCGGAGGCGGGGTCCCCGGCGCGTGGCCGGCAGACCCTGCGCGCCTACCGGGCCGTCGTCGCCAGCCGGGCGCGCTCACAGGCGAGCCACCGCGCGAGCTTCCGTATGGACCTGGTCGGCGCGCTCTTCGTGGGCCTCATCGAGTTCGGCGAGATCTGGGTGCTCTACTCGGCGACGGACCAGATCGGCGGGTTCACGCTCGCGCAGATCATGCTCGTGTTCGGCCTGTCCGACCTCGCCTTCTCCCTGGCCGACCTCGTGGCCGGGCACTGCGACAACCTCCCGGTGTACGTCCGCGCGGGCACGCTCGACGTGTTCTTCCTGCGCCCGCAGCCGGTGCTGGCACAGCTCGTCACGAGCGACCTGAGCCTGCGCCGCATCGGGCGCTGCCTGGTGGGCGCCACGTCGCTCACCGTCGGCCTGGTGCTGAACGACATCGACTGGACCGTGGGCACCGTCGGGCTGCTGGTCCTGGCGCTGGCCTGCGGGTTCGTCATCTTCACGGCTCAGTTCGTCACCGCGGCCGGGCTTCAGTTCTTCCTGGTCAACGGCGCCGAGATGACCAACGCGTTCGTGTACGGCGGCCGGTACGCGGCCACGCAGCCCCCGAGCGTGTGGCCGCGCAGCCTGCTGGTGGTCTTCGGGGTGATCTTCCCCGTGGCGTTCGCGGCCTTCCTGCCGGTCAGCACCCTGCTCGGCGCGCCGGGAGTCGCGGGCCTGCCGGGCTGGCTCGGCTGGTGCGCACCGGTCGCGGCGCTCTGGGCGGTCGGGGTCGCGGCCCTGTCCTGGCGCTGGGGCCTACGTCACTACCGAGGAGCGGGTGGATGAACGTCATCGAGACCGAGGGCCTGACCCGGGTGTTCACCGGGCGGCCGGAGCGCGGCAACCGGCTGCGGCGCTCGCGGCACGTCGCCGTCGACGACCTCGACCTGACCGTCGAGGCGGGCGAGTCCGTGGGCTACATCGGCGCCAACGGCGCCGGGAAGTCGACCACCATCAAGATGCTGGTCGGCATCCTGGTGCCCACGAGCGGCACGGTCACGACCATGGGGCTGCACCCGCTGAAGCAGCGCCGCGTGCTCGCGCGCCGGATCGGCGTGGTGTTCGGGCAGCGCTCGCAGCTGTGGTGGGACCTGCCGGTTCGGGAGTCGTTCTCGATCCTGGCCGCGATCCACTCCCTGACCGCCGCCGACGAGCGCGCCCGGACCGCCGAGCTCGTCGAGATGCTGGAGATGGGGGAGTTCCTGGCCACGCCGGTGCGCCAGCTGTCCCTGGGGCAGCGCATGCGCGCCGAGGTCGCGGCCGCGCTGCTGCACCGCCCGGATCTCGTGATCCTCGACGAGCCGACGATCGGCCTGGACGTGCTGTCCAAGCAGCGGCTGCGTGAGTTCCTCGTGGCCCAGCGCCGCGAGCACGGCACGACGCTGCTGCTCACGACGCACGACATGGGCGACGTCGAGCGGCTCTGCGACCGGGTCCTGGTGGTGGACCACGGCCGGCTCGCCTTCGACGGCACCCTCGACGGGCTGGCCCGCACCGTGGGCGCGCGCCGCGAGCTGGTGGTGGACCTCGCCGCCGCGAGCCCGGACCTGGTCGACGTCGACGGCGCGGAGCACGTGCGCAGCGACTCCGGTGGCCTGCGGCAGCGCCTCGCGTTCGACCCGCAGCGCACGACGGCGGCCCGGGTGCTCGCCGCGATCTCCGAGCGGGCCGAGGTGCTGGACCTGTCGATCGAGGAGCCGGACATCGAGGACGTCGTGCGCGAGATCTACCGCGCCACCCGATAGGGCCCGGGACCTGCGGTCAGGCGCGCGCCACCACCAGCTCCGAGTACGCGGGGACGAGCACCTGCCGCTGCGCGCGCCGGCGCACCACACGCAGGGGCGCGCCGTCGCCCCAGAGGGTCCGCAGCAGGGCGGCGATCTCGGCCCTGGCGAGCGCCGCGCCCAGGCACAGGTGCCGGCCTGCCCCGAACCAGAGCTGCCGGGTCTCCGGCACGTACGGCCGGTCCGCCCGGAACGGCCCCGCCGCGGCGTTCGCCGACCACACGAGGAGCATGATCCGCTCGCCGGCCCGCAGCCTCGCCCCGCCCACCTCGACGTCCTGCGCGACGCCGCGCCCGATCACCGACGCGGGGCTCGTCACCCGCAGACCCTCGCGGACCGCGTTCTCGACCGGGTCACCCTCGCCGGGCAGGAGGCTGCCCGGCGCGCCGTCGTCGACGGCCCGGGACATGCGTGCGATCAGCTTGTGCTGCTCGCTGGTGTCCACGAGCAACGCGGTGGTCCGCATCATGGCGCTCGCCGACGTCTCGGTGCCCGCCACCATGAGGAGGCTCGCGAGACCCGTCGTCTCCTGGAGGCCCAGACCCAGCTCGCGGCACCGGCCGAGCAGCCGGTCGGGCGGTGCGGTGCGCCAGCCCTCCGGGACCCCTGCGGTGAGCTCCTCGACGATCGTCCGTGCGGTGGCGATCTGGTCAGGGGAGAGCCGGGTGGAGCCCGCGGTGCCGAGCGCGACGGTGGCGAGGCGCTCCCCGGTGGCGAAGGCGTCGAGGGCGTCCTCGTCGCTCGGCCACGCGTCGCCGGCGTCGGCCGGGGCCGGCAGCCCGAGCAGCGAGATCATCATGCGGCCGACCAGCACGCGGGCGAGCCGCGCGACGTCCACCCGCCCGCCCGCGCGCAGCGTGTCGCCCGCGTCTGCGAGGACCGGGCCCCAGGTGTTCGCGACGAGCGCGGCCGAACCTGCCTCCGTGAACAGCTCGCGCGAGCGGGACCGCAGGGCATGGTGTCCGGGGCCGTCGAAGACGCCGGGCACCCAGTCGCCCAGGATCTGGGTCCAGAGGTCACCCACGCCGCCCTCGCCGAGGATCGTGAACGAACGATGGTCCCGCAGGACGGTGCGGGCGACGACCGGGTCGGACGTCACCCAGCCGATTCCCGGCACCTTTCGTACCGGCGAGCCCGTGGCGGGCCATCTCCGGGCCGCGGTGCCCACCAGGAGCAGCCCGGCCATCGCCGGCCGGGCGCGGTACAGCAGGCCCAGCTCGTGCCGGGTCGTCGCGAAGGTCTGGATCACGGCCGTCACCCTATGCGTACCGGCACCCGCGGGTCCGGCCGTCACCAGCGTGAGATGTCGGGCCGCTACCGTGTGGCGCGTGCTTCCCGAACCGGCCGCGGTGCTGAGCCCCGCACCTGCCCGATCCGCCGAGCCTGTCCCGTCGACCCAGCAGTCGCCCGCCCCGGGCCCACGCTCCGGCCCGCGACCCGTCGCCCGCATCGCCGAGGTGGCCGTCCACCTGCCCGAGAACAGCCGCGACGTGGCCGAGGCCGAGCGCGACCTGCACCGCAGGAACCCGAAGGTCGCGCCCCGGATCCCGATGGTGTCGCGCCTGACCGGCGTGCGCCGCGTCCACGTGGCCGACGCCGACCAGCAGGCCTCCGACCTGGCCGTCGCCGCCTCCCGCACCCTGCTGGAGCGGGCGGGCCTGGGGCCCCAGGACGTCGACCTGCTGATCTTCGCGTCCGCGACCCAGGACATGATCGAGCCCGCAACCAGCCACATCACGGCGGCCAAGCTGGGCGTCCGGGCGCCCGTGATGGACGTCAAGAACGCCTGCAACTCCGTGCTCAACGGGATCGAGGTGGCCGAGGCCCTCATCGGGACCGGCCGGTACCGGCGCGTGCTGGTCGCGTGCGGCGAGATGCCGACGCGCGGCGTCCGGTGGGACGTGCCCGACCGGGCGACGTACGCCATGTCCGCGGCTGGCTACACGATGTCCGACGGCGGGGCCGCGGTGCTGGTGGAGGCGGCCGAGGCGCCGTCCGGCTTCGAGGACGAGCTGGCCGCCGAGCTGGCTGGCCTGGTGTCGTCCGGTGACCGCCCGTCGGGGATCCTCGGCTCGGCGTTCACCGCCGAGTCGCAGCACTGGGACGTCGGCATGCTGCCGGGCGGCGGCACCGTCAACCCGCGCGACCCGGAGCGCAGCTACTTCGAGATCGACGGCTCGCGGCTGCGCGAGGCGTTCCTCGCGCTCGGCCCCGGCCCTGTGCGGGAGGCGCTGGACCAGGCCGGCGTGACCATGGACGACGTCGCGCTCGTCGCGGTGCACCAGGTCGCCGTCGGCTACCTCGCCGACGTGCACGCGGCGCTCGGCGTGCCGGCCGACCGGACGATCGTCACGGTGGCCGACCACGGCAACCTGGCCTCGGCCACGTTGCCGCTGCAGCTCGTGACGGCCCTGGAGTCGGGCCGGCTGCGGCGCGGTGACGTGGTGCTGCTCCTGGGGCTCGCGGGCGGCATCAGCATGGGTGCGATGGTGGTCCGGTGGTGAACCCGCGAGAGAGCAGAGCCCGTCTCACCGTCGTCGTGCCCGCGCTGAACGAGGCGCACGAGCACGGGATCCTGCGGACGCTCGAGGCGCTGCACGCCCAGGAGGACGACGACTTCGACCTCGTCGTGGTGGACAACGGCTCCACGGACGGCACTCCCGACGTCGTCCGCAAGGCGATCGCCGAGTGGGGGCGGCTGCGCTGGCAGGTGGTGACCGAACCCGAGAAGGGGACCGGGGCCGCGGCCGACACGGGGATGCGGACCGCGATCGCCCAGGGCGCCGAGCTGCTGGCGCGGACCGACGCCGACTGCCTGCCGCCCCCCGGGTGGACCCGTGCGGTGCGCGCGGCATTCGCGTCGGGCGACGAGCTGGTCGCCGGGCGGCTCGTGCCACGCAGGGACGACCTGCCGGTCTCGCGGTTCCAGCAGGGCGTGCTGTCGTTCGCGCTGTGGGTCTCCAGCGCGTTCGGCAAGGTGCGGCCCGGGAACCAGGACGAGGGGTACCTGGGGCCGTACGTGATGGCGCCGGGCTGCAACATGGCGATCACGGCGTCCCTGTACGAGCGGGCGGGCGGGTTCCCGCGCACCCGGATCGAGGACGTGCACGAGGACCGCGCCCTGGTCAACGCCGTGCGCCGGCTGACGACGCGGTACGCGGAGCACCGCGAGGTCTGGGTGCGGGCGTCGACCCGCCGCGTGCACGCGTGGGGCCTGGTGCGGACGCTCGGCTGGTACGCCGACCACCGCTACCGGCCCGAGGTCGTGGACATCCGATGACCACGGACGTACCCACGGAGGGCCATCTGCCGCCCGCTGCCGGGCCGTCGTCGACCACAGCTGTTCCTGCCGGTACGGGGCCCGCTCTGGCAGGAACCGCTGTGGTCGACGGAGGCCGGGCGGGCGGGGACGCGCGGACCGGGGACCCGGGGACCGGGGCCGAGGGGGTCTGGGAGGAGCGGGTGCAGCGGGCCGCGCACCCGCTCGCGTATCCCGCGCTGCGGTCCGCGCGGAGACGCCCGGTGGTGCGGGTCCCGCGCATCGGCGTGGTGGTGAGCGACGCCGCGATCGCGCGCGAGGTGCTGCTCGACCTGGACCACTTCTCCAAGGTGGGCCCGGGAGCGCCGTCGGACCTGTGGACGCCCGTGCTGGGGCCGTCCGTTCTGCTCAACATGGAGGGCGCGGAGCATGCCGCGCTGCGGCGCGCGCTCGGGCCGTTGTTCTCACCCCGGGCGGTGCGGGAGCTGGTGTCCGGGGCGGACGTCGCTGGCGGTGCCGGGACGCCGGGCGCCGGAGCGGACGGCGGCGGCGTGCTGCCGGACCTGACGCGGCGGCTCGCCGCAGGGGAGAAGGTCGACCTGGCGGCCGCCGTGACGGCGCAGGCCGGCGCGGTGATCTGCGGGATGGTCGGCCTGCCGCCGACGGACGACGCCGTGCGCTCCGCGATGTCGGCCGCCCGGACGATCACCGGCATGGTGCGGCTGCACCGCCACGGGCTCACGCGGTCCCAGGTGGTGCGGGCGCGGGCCGTGCTGGAGCGGCTGACGGCGCCCGCCCGCGTGGCCTACCGCGCCGGGGACCCGGCGACCGTGCCGGGGCGCATGCGGGACCTCGGGCTCTCCGAGCGGGAGGCGATGGGCGCCGTCGGCGCGTTCGTGCTCACCGGTACCGAGACCATCCAGTCGCTCGTGCCGCGGCTCGTCGCTATCGCGCACGACACCGGCTGGACCACGCGGCTGCTGGCGGACGACGCCGCGCTGCGGCGCCGGGCCGTCGAGGAAGGGCTGCGCGTGACCGTGCCGACGCCCGCGATGCTGCGCTCGGTGCGGGCCGACGCGACGGTGGGCGGGCTGCCTGTCGCCGCCGGGGAGCGCGTGGTGATCGCCACCGTGAACTGCTGCCGGGCCGCCGGCGGCTTCGATCCCGACCGGCCCGTCGACCCCGCGGTGCGGCACCTGTGGTTCGGCGCGGGACCACACTTCTGCCTCGGCATGCCGCTCGCGATGGCGCAGGTGGACGCCGTCCTGGACGCGCTCGCGGCCGCGGCGTCGGACGGGCGCGTCCCGGTCGTGGGGCGGCGCCGGGCCGCGCGGGGCGTGCTGGTCCCGGCGTACCGGTCGCTGGAGCTGAGCCTGGGGGAGAGCGCATGACCCACTTCCTGGACGTGCTTGCGTCCCTGGCCCGGGACACGCCCGACGCCGTGGCGCTGCGCTGGTTCGGCGGCCGCGACGGCGCCCGCGTGCGCGAGGAGGTCACGTTCGCCGGGCTCGCGGAGCGCGTCGAGCGGACGGCGTCCGGGCTGCGGGCGCTGGGCATGGAGCCCGGCGACCGGGTGCTGTTCAGCATCCGGCCCCGGCCCGAGGGTGTCGTCCTGTGCCTCGCGATCCTGCGCGCGGGCGGCGCCGTCGTCTTCGTGGACCCGGGCTCGACGCCGGAGCTGTTCGCGGCCCGGATCGCGGCGGCGCGGCCGCGCTGGGCGGCGACCGAGGCGCTGCTCTACGCGGCGTCGTCGGGGCCCCTGCGCGGCATCGCCCGGTCGCGCGGGCTCCTGCTGCCCGACTACGGGCGGCTGCCCGTGCGGCACCTGTACTCCGGCAGGTGGCTGCCCGGGGTCCCGCGGGGTGCGCGGCGTGCGGCTCGGGTTCTTGCTGACGACGTTCGTCCGACGGCGGGGCTCCGGACGGCGGGGCTTCGGACGGCGGGGTTCCCGACGGCGGACGGAGGGGCCGAGGGCGGGCCCGACGGCAGGGCGGACGGCGGCGACCCGGCCCTGATCGTCTTCACGTCCGGGACCACGGCCGAGCCCAAGGCCGTGGTGCACACGGCCGGCACGCTCGGCGGCATGCTGGGTCTGTTCGCCCAGGTGGGCGGGCTGCGGACCGGCCAGCGGGCGCACACCGACCAGATGTTCCTCGGGCTCCCGGCGGTCCTGTCGGGCGGCACGTGGGAGATCCCGGCGCGCGCGCCCAAGGACGACCCCGCGGCGTTCGCGCGCGGGGTCGCGGGCGCCGACTCGTCGTTCCTGGTGCCCGCCGACGTGACCGCGCTGCTCGACGTCCTGGAGGCTCAGGGCGCGGACGGTGATCCGGGCGGTGTTGGTGCGGGCAGTGGTGTGGACTCCGCGGCCGGCCCGGCTGCGGGCAGTGCCGTCGGCCCGGCCGTGCTCGCGGTCGGGGCCGCGCCGGTGACCGTCGCGCTGCTCGAACGCGGCCGGCGGGTCCTGCCGGGCACGCGCTGGATCGCCGTCTACGGCGCGACCGAGATCCTGCCCGCCGCGATGACCGACGCCGACGAGAAGATCGCGGCCGCCAGCGGATCCGGGACGGCCGGCGAAGCGTCGGGCGATCTCGTGGGCCGCCCGCTGGACGGCATCGGCGTGCGGATCGACACCGCCGTCGTCGGACTGGACGAGGACCCGCCCGGGGCTGGTTCTGGGGGCGGCGCGGACGCCAGAGCCGGCGCGGACGGCGGAGCAGGGGCCCCCGGCGAGGCCCCCGTGGTGGGGGAGCTGGTGCTCACGGGGCCGTCCCTGATGGCGGGGTACCTGGCGGACCTCGACGCCGGCAAGCCCCGGGCGACCGAGCACCGCACGGGTGACCTGGCCTACCAGGACGCGGAGGGCCGGATCGTGCTGGTGGGCCGCAACCGGGACATGATCATCCGCGGCACGGTGAACATCTACCCGGGCCTCTTCGAGCCCCGGCTGCGGGACCTGCCGGTGGTCGCCGACGCCGTCATGGTGGGCGTCCCCATGCCCGACGGCGACGAGCGGGTGGTCCTCGTGGTGACCGCCGAGGACGCTGCGCAGGGGGACGCACCCCGGAACCAGGGCTCTCCTCGGAACCAGGGCATCCCGGAGGTGCGGGCCGGCACGGACCTGGCGCGGGCGGTCGAGGCCCAGGTGGGGCGGGTCCTGGACCACGGCGCGCTGCCGGACCTGGTGGTCGAGGCGTCGCACGTACCGCTGGCGGGCCGCTCCCGGAAACCCGACCGTCATGCCCTGGTCGACCTGGTTTCACCACTCGCGGGTACAGTGCGCGCATGAGGGTGGCAGTGACCGGTTCGTCGGGTTTCGTTGGTGGGGCTGTGGTGCGGGACCTCGCGGCGCACGGGCACGAGGTGATCGCGTTCTCGCGGCGCGTCCCGCGGGTGCCCGCCGAGCTCCTCGACCGGGTCGCCCACCAGTTCTGGGACCTGCGCGACGGCCCACTGCCTAAGGAGGACCGGCCCGAGGACGTCGACGTCGTGGTGCACTGCGGCGCGGCCGTCGGCGACGGCGGCAGCCACGCCCGCGCCTGGGTGGTCAACGTCGAGGGCACCCGCGCGGTCCGCGAGACGTTCCCGGACGCGCGGTTCGTCCACCTGTCGTCCGGCAGCGTGTACGACCCCCGGACGCCGAGCGTCGTCGCGACCGAGGCCGAGGCGCCCGCGCGCGGCTACGTGAACCCCTACGGCAAGACCAAGGCCGCCGCCGAGCGGTACCTCGCGGCCGACGCCGCGCGCGAGGACCGCGGCCCCGTCGTCGTGCTGCGGCCGCACGCGGTCTACGGCCCGGGCGACACCACGCTGCTGCCGCGGCTCGAGTCCGCGGCGATCGGGGCCTGGCTGCCGCTCCCCGGTGGCGGCCGGGTGCGCCAGCACCTCACGCACGTCGACACCCTGGCCCGCGCGGTGCGTGCCGCCCTGGACGTGGACGTCGAGCCGGAGATCGCCGCCGGTCGGCCGCTCGTCGCGAACGTCGCGGACGCCAGTCCCGTCGACCTCGACCAGACGCTCGAGCTGCTGATGTTCGCCCGGTTCCGTCCGGTGCAGGTGGTGGAGATCCCGCTCCGGCTGGCCAACGCGCTCGCCTGGGTGGGCGAGCGCGTGGCCCGGTGGACCGGGCGCGAGCCCCGGCTGACGCGCTACGCCATCAGCCACCTCGCCATGGAGCGCACCTACGACCTCACGGTGCTGCGGGAACGCCTCGGCGTGGACCCCGCGCCGACGTCGCTGCACGGCGCGATGAGCTGGTAGCCCCACGTGTCAGACGTACAGGTCCCTCCCGTGACCTGTACGTCCGACACGTTCGGCGGTTGTCCGGAATGCCCTACCCTGTGCGGGTGATTCCAGGGAACGGCGTCGCGATCGAGACGCTCGAGCTGCGCAAGGCGTACCGCTCGGTACGCGGCCGCGCCGTGGGCGTGGACGGCATCGACCTGCGGGTCCCGGCCGGCGGCGTGCACGCGCTCCTCGGGCTCGCGGGCTCTGGCAAGACCACCACGCTGCGCCTGCTCACCGGCCTCGCCCACGCGGACGGCGGAGCCATGCGGATCTTCGGCACCCACGTCCCCGACGGCCTGCCCGATCTCGCGGGCCGCATCGGCGCCGTCGTCGGCGACCCCGGCTTCCAGCCCCGGCTGAGCGGCCGCCGCAACCTGGCCCTCCTCGCGAGCGCGGCCGGCGTGCCCCGCGCCCGGGTCGACGAGCTGCTCACCCGCGTGGTCCTCGCCGACCGGGCCAAGGCCGCCTACGGCACCTACTCGCCCGACGAAGGACGCCGCCTGGCGCTCGCGGCCGCGCTGCTGCGCGATCCCGACCTCCTGGTGGTCGACGACCCCAGCGCAGGGCTCGACGCCGTGGGCACCCGCGAGATCCGCCAGGCCCTGCGCCGCCTCGCGGACCGGGGAACCACGGTGCTGATCGCGACCGGCGTGCTCATCGAGGCCCAGCAGATCGCGGACACCGTGACCGTGCTCGACGCCGGACGGGTCCTCGCGCAGGGCGGCGTCGCCGAGCTCCTGGGCGACGCCCGGGTGAGCGTCCGCGTGGGGGTGGACGAGCCGGCGAAGGCGGCCGCGGCCCTGCGCGCCGCGGGGTTCAAGGTGCGCGCCGACGGCGAGACCCTGCACGTCGACGACGTCGCGGAGCCCGCGGAGATCTCCCGCGCGCTCGCCAAGCAGAAGCTCTTCGCGGGCGAGCTGGTGCCCCAGCGGGAGGACCTGGCCGCCGTGGTCGGACGCCTGCGCCCCGTGGTGGTGCCGACGCCCGTGCCGCCGAGCCGCGCCGAGGAACGAGCGGCCCGCAAGGCGGCCGAACGCAAGGCCGCGGAGCGGAAGAAGGCGGCCGAGCAGCGCAAGGCCGACAAGGAGGCGGCCGCCCGGCAGGCGGCCGCCGAGACGAAGGCGGCCGAGGACGCCGCGGCGAAGCAGGCGGCGGTCGACGAACGTGCCGCGGCCAAGCAGGCGGCAGTGGACGAACGGGCCGCCGCGAAGCAGGCGGCAGCGGACGAGCGTGCGGCGGCGAAGGAGGCGGCGCGGGCTGAGCGGGCCGCCGCCAAGGAGGCTCGGGGGTCGAGTCCGCAGGCGGGGGCCGGGGTGGTGGCTGCCGCGCGGGGCGCGGCGGGGGTCGTTGTCGCGAAGGGCAGCGCGATGAAGGACCGTGATGCGAAGAGTGGTGCTGAGGCGAGCGGTGTCGAGAAGGGCGGGGCTGGGAAGGCCGGGCTCGAGAAGGACGGCGCTGAGCAGGCGGCAGCGGGGAAGTTTGCCACTGCGAAGCAGGCTGCTGCGAAGCCTGGTGCTCCGAAGCCTGGCGTCGGAAGGCCGGCTGCCGGAACGCCCGCCGCCGCGAAGCCGGCCGCCGCGAAGCCGGCCGCCGCAAAGTCCGCCGGCGCTTCAACGACGACCTCGGCGGTCGAGAGCCCGGGTGCCGGGAAGTCCGCAGCGGTCAAGCCCGCCGCCGCAAAGCCCGGTGCTCGCGGGGCGAGGGCGGCAGCGCCTGCCGCGGACTCGGCGCGGGTCACCCCGAAACCGGCTCCGGCGTCCGCTCCGGGTGCGCAGGGCGAGGGAACCGAGTTCGGCGAGGTCGACGCGCCGCCGAAGCTGTCGAGGTTCGCCCAGCGGCGGGCCGAGTTCGACGCCAAGGTCGCGGAGAAGCAGGCGGCCGAGGAGGCGCGGCTCGCCGAGCGACAGGCGGCGGCGGACGCGAAGGTCGCGGCCAAGGAGGCCGCCGCCGAGACGAAGCGCGCCGCCGCAGCGGCCAGGCAGGCCGAGAAGCAGGCAGCGGAGGACGCCAAGGCCGCCGAGAAGCAGAGCAGGCTCGACGCACGGCAGGCGAAGGCGGACGCGAAGCAGGCCAGGATCGACGACCGGGCGGCACAGAAGCAGGCCGAGGTCGAGGCCAAGGAGGCGGCGTCCGCGGAGAAGGCGTCCGCGAAGGCCGCCGCGGAACAGGAGCGGGCCGACGCCCGGCAGGCGGCGCTCGACGCCAGGCAGGCCGAGTCCGATGCCCGGGCTGCCCGGGAGCAGGATGCCGCCGAGGCGAGAGCGACCCGGCTGTCGGCCCGGAAGGACGGGGCCCGGTCGCTGCTGGGCCGGCGCGCGGCGGAGACGTCCGGCGGCCAGGATGCGGCGAGCGACCCGAAGGGGCTTGAGTCGGGGGCGGCGCGGGCGGAAGATCGGGAACCGGACGACCTCGAGCTCGAACGGCTCGAGGCGGAGCGCGCCGGGCTCGAGGACCTCGACCCGGACGACACCGACCTGGCTGACACCGAGCCGGACGACGCGGACCTGCACGACACCGATCTGGACGACTTCGATCCGGACGACTTCGATCCGGACGGCACCGCGCGGGGCGACGTCGATCCCGACCAGGACGAGTGGGGTGACGCCGAACCGGACCACACCGACCGGGACGGCAGCGACGCGCACGACGACTGGTCGGACGACCCGGACCTGGACGACTCGGAGCCGGACGATCCCGGAGCTGACGGCGGGAGACCGGACGGCGCGAGACAGAGCGGCCCGGGGCCCGGCCCCCGAGGCGGGGCGGACCAGGGACGGCCGCATCCTGGTCAGCAGGGGACGAGACAGCAGGGTTCGGGGCAGGGTTCGGGCCGGCAGGGTTCTGACCGCCAGGATTCCGGCCGGCAGGGTTCCGGCCGGGCCAAGAAGCGTTCCAAGGGGAGGCGATGATGGGGCTGCTGTGGGCCGAGCTGCGCCGGTTCGCCGCGCGGCCGGCGATCCGGTGGATCGCCGTGGCGATGCTGGCGCACGTCGCGCTCGCGGTCGCCATGACGGCGTTCGAGCCGGAGGCGTCGACGCTGGCGGCGATGCTCCAGCAGGGGCAGATCTCGTTCTACGCGATGACGTCGGTGTTCCTCGCCTACGTGGCGGGTGTGCTGCTGGTGACCGGGGCGGCGGCGTCGGGCGGGACCCGGGCGGTGCTGACCGTCGAGCCCCGGCGCGGCCGCGTCTACTGGACCAAGCTGGCGGCGGCCGGGCTGGCGGTGGTGCCCGGCATCGCGGCGGCCTGTGCGGTGCTCGCGTTCGGCATGTACTGGACGCACGAGCGCGCCGGGGTGCTGGGCGGCACGCCGTCGGACCTGGCGGAGGCGCTCGTCTGGTGCGGTGTGCGCGTGCTCGCCCTCGCGGTGTGCGCGGCGGTCAGCGGTGCGGCGCTCGGCCTGCTGGTCCGCCGCTGGTGGGTGGCGGTCGGGCTCGCGGTGGCGTGGTTCCTGGTCGAGGAGCAGGTGGTGCCGGGGGTGTCGGCCGGCGTCGGTAACTGGCTGCCGTTCAGCAACGCGGACGCCTGGGTGCGCGGCACGCGCACGGTCCCGTCCGGCGACGGTCTGCTGGCGGACCCGCTGCTGCACAGCGGGCTCCTGCTGCTGGGCATCGCGGTGGTGGTGGCCCTGCTCGGCTCCGTGGTCTTCCGACGTCGGGACGTGCGCTGAGATCACGCGCGACGTACGCCCGGACCTACGCCGAGACGTAGGCTGGGGGCAGCGGGCCGAACTCCCCGCGAGCCCCGTGATCCCCGGCCGGACGGCCGTGGTGTCTCGGATCGTGGGACCTTTGGCCCGCTGGGTGACACCGGCTGGTTTTCGGCGTAACGTGCGTGGCGTGCAGACGATCATTCTCGTAGTACTTCCTGAGCGCGCGGCCTAGGCCCAGCACAGGCATCGTCCGCGCGCTCACCCTGGCAGTCCTTCTCACCAAAGGACCCGGGGTTTTTTTGTTGTCACGAACGCTCGCTTTCGCCCCAGGACGGGGCGCGACGGCAGGAGATCCGTATGACCGGCACACCGACACCCGCACAGATCGCCGCGCGCGCCGAGGCGCGTGACCAGGTGCGCACCGAGCTTCGGTCCCGCGTAGGCGGCAAGGCCGAGACCGAGGTCGCCGCACCGCGCGTCGGGCCGGAGGAGGTGACGGGGGCGCAGTCGATCGTCCGCTCCCTTGAGGAGGTCGGTGCGGACGTCGTCTTCGGCATTCCCGGCGGCGCGATCCTGCCGACGTACGACCCGCTGATGGACTCCGCCAAGCTGCGGCACATCCTGGTGCGGCACGAGCAGGGCGGCGGCCACGCGGCGTCGGGCTACGCCCACGCGACGGGCCGCGTCGGCGTCACCATGGCGACGTCGGGCCCCGGTGCCACCAACCTGGTGACGCCCATCGCGGACGCGAACATGGACTCGATCCCGATGGTGGCGATCACGGGCCAGGTCGCGAGCGCCGCGATCGGGACCGACGCGTTCCAGGAGGCGGACATCGTCGGCATCACGATGCCGATCACCAAGCACTCCTACCTGGTCACGGACCCGGCGGAGATCCCGCGCACCATCGCCGAGGCGTTCCACATCGCCTCGACGGGCCGGCCGGGGCCGGTGCTGGTGGACATCGCGAAGTCGGCGATGCAGTCGCGCACCACGTTCTCGTGGCCGCAGGAGCTGAACCTGCCGGGATACCACCCCGTGACCAAGCCGCACTCGAAGCAGATCCGTGAGGCCGCGAAGCTGCTGGCCACGGCCCGGCGCCCGGTCCTGTACGTGGGTGGCGGCGTGATCCGCGCCGGCGCGGCGGACCTGCTGCGCCAGCTCGTCGACCTGTCGGGCGCGCCCGTCGTCACCACGCTGATGGCGCGGGGCGCGGTGCCCGACAGCCATCCGCAGCACCTGGGCATGCCCGGTATGCACGGCACGGTGCCCGCCGTCGCGGCGCTGCAGAAGGCGGACCTCGTGTTCGCGCTCGGCGCCCGGTTCGACGACCGCGTGACCGGCAAGCTGTCCAGCTTCGCCCCGCTGGCCGCGATCATCCACGCGGACATCGACCCCGCCGAGATCGGCAAGAACCGCGAGGCGGACGTCCCGATCGTGGGCGACCTCCGCGAGGTCATCGGCGACCTCCTGCCCGAGCTGGCCAGGGAGCACGAGGCGCACGGCAAGCCGGACGTCGAGGGCTGGTGGCGCCAGCTCGACGAGTGGCGCCGCACCTACCCCCGCGGCTACAACGAGCCCGAGGACGGCCACCTCTCGCCGCAGCACGTGATCCAGCGCCTGGGCGAGATGACCGGGCCGGACGCGATCTACGTCGCGGGCGTGGGCCAGCACCAGATGTGGGCCGCCCAGTTCATCAGCTACGAGCACCCCAACACCTGGATCAACTCCGGTGGCCTCGGCACGATGGGCTACTCCATCCCCGCCGCGATGGGCGCGAAGGTGGGCCAGCCGGACCGCACCGTGTGGGCCGTGGACGGCGACGGCTGCTTCCAGATGACCAACCAGGAGCTCGCCACCTGCACGATCAACGACATCCCGATCAAGGTGGCGCTGATCAACAACAGCTCGCTGGGCATGGTGCGGCAGTGGCAGACGCTCTTCTACGAGTCGCGCTACTCCAACACCGACCTGCACACCGGGCACGGCACCATGCGCGTGCCCGACTTCGTGAAGCTCGCCGACGCGTACGGCTGCGAGGGCATCCGCGTGGAGCACGCCTCCGACGTCGACGCCGCGATCAAGCGGGCCAACGAGATCGACGACCGGCCCGTGGTCGTGGACTTCACCGTCTCGCGTGACGCGATGGTGTGGCCCATGGTCGCCGCCGGCGTCAGCAACGACGACATCCAGTACGCACGCGGCATCTCGCCGGCGTGGGAGCGGGAGGACTGAGCGGAGTGAAGTGGAGGGCGGGGGCCGAGGAACGAGGCACCCGTCCGGAACGGAACGCAGCTCAGGCCGACCAGAAAGCAGAGGACTGACCCCCATGTCGAGGCACACCCTGTCCGTGCTCGTGGAGAACAAGCCCGGCGTGCTCACGCGCGTCGCCGGACTGTTCGCCCGTCGCGCGTTCAACATCCACTCCCTGGCCGTCGGCCCCACGGAGCACGAGGAGATCTCGCGCATCACCGTGGTGGTCGACGTCGAGGAACACCCCCTGGAACAGGTCACGAAGCAGCTCAACAAGCTCATCCACGTGATCAAGATCGTCGAGCTCGAACCCGAGTCGTCCGTGCACCGCGAGCTCCTGCTCGTCAAGGTGCGGGCGGACGCCGCCACCCGTACCGGGGTGCTGGAAGTCGTCGAGATGTTCCGGGCGCGCGTCGTCGACGTCGTGCCGGACTCGGTGGTCATCGAGGCCACCGGACCGGCGGCGAAGCTCGACTCGCTCCTCGCGGCGCTGGAACCGTACGGCGTCCGTGAGATCGTCAAGTCCGGGACGCTGGCCATCGGCCGTGGCGCCCGGTCCATCACCGACCGTGCGTTCGAGCGCGCGGTGAGGTCCGCTTGAGCGCGCGACCCATCGATACTTCTTTCCACCCGAGTAATCAACTGAGGAGCAAGAACCGTGGCTGAGCTGTTCTACGACGACGACGCTGACCTGTCGATCATCCAGCAGAAGAAGGTTGCTGTGATCGGTTACGGCAGCCAGGGCCACGCGCACGCCCTGAACCTGCGTGACTCCGGCGCCCAGGTGACCGTCGGCCTGCGTGAGGGTTCCTCCTCCCGCACCAAGGCCGAGAACGAGGGCCTCGCCGTGGCGACCGTGCCGGACGCCGTGCGCGACGCCGACGTGGTGGTCATCCTGGCCCCGGACCAGGTGCAGCGGCACCTGTACGCCGAGGACATCGCGCCGAACCTCAAGGAGGGCGCCGCGCTCGTCTTCGGGCACGGCTTCAACATCCGCTACGGCTACATCAAGCCCGAGGCCGGCCACGACGTGCTCATGGTCGCCCCCAAGGGCCCGGGCCACATCGTGCGTCGCGAGTTCGCCGACGGCCGCGGCGTGCCCGTGATCGTCGCGGTGGAGCAGGACGCGTCCGGCACCGCCTGGGAGCTGGCGCTCTCGTACGCCAAGGGCATCGGCGGCCTGCGCGCCGGCGGCATCAAGACGACGTTCACCGAGGAGACCGAGACCGACCTGTTCGGCGAGCAGGCCGTCCTGTGCGGTGGCGCCTCGCAGCTGGTCCAGTACGGTTTCGAGACGCTGACCGAGGCCGGCTACCAGCCGGAGGTCGCGTACTTTGAGGTGCTGCACGAGCTCAAGCTGATCGTCGACCTGATGGTCGAGGGCGGCATCGCCAAGCAGCGCTGGTCCGTCTCGGACACCGCCGAGTACGGCGACTACGTCTCCGGCCCGCGCGTCATCGACCCGCGCGTGAAGGAGAACATGAAGGCCGTCCTGGCCGACATCCAGAACGGTGCCTTCGCCGAGCGCTTCATCGCGGACCAGGACGCGGGCGCCCCGGAGTTCAAGGAGCTGCGCGCCAAGGGCGAGCAGCACCCGATCGAGGCCACGGGCCGCGAGCTGCGCAAGATGTTCTCGTGGATCAAGCCGGCCGACTCGGACTACGTCGAGGGTTCGGCCGCGCGCTGACCCGGTAGCGCGAGCGACAAGAGCAGCGCCCCATCCTCCGTGCGGAGGATGGGGCGCTGCTCTGTTGCGGGAAGCGTGGTCGGCAGTCCGTCAGTTGGTCGGCAACCCGGGGTGCCGATCATGTGACGGACTACCGATCATCCGCGCTCGGGCGTCAGCTCTTGAGCGAGTCGACCCAGTCCTGGTTGTCCGCGAGCCAGGCCTCGACGCCGGCGGCCGGGTCGCCCTCGTGCTCGTTGACGACCTGGTCCTCCAGGCTGCCGTACTGCTCGTCGTCCAGCTTGGCCTTTCCGATCATCTCGGCGACCTCGGGGAACTCCTCGCTGAACCCGGCGGTGGCCAGCTCGTGCAGGCCCTCCGCCTCGCCGAGGGCGCCCTTCGGGTCCTCGAGGTCGCGCACCGGGAACGTGTTGTTCGCCCAGAACGGCCGCCACAGCGTGACGACGATGTCCTCCTCGGCCTGCACGGCCTCGTCGAGGGCGTTCAGCATGGCCGGCGTCGACGACGTCTGCAGCGTCCAGCCGTCCGCGTCCAGGCCGTACTCCGGGATGACCTGCTCCTGCGTGGCCTTGGTCAGGCCCGCGCCCGCCTCGATGCCGACGATCTTGCCGTCGTAGTCGGCGCTCTTGCCGATGAGGTCCTCGATGGACTGGAGCTCGGAGTACTCGGGGACGGCCATGGTCAGCTTGGCGCCGTCGTAGTAGGTGCCGAGGTCCTCGAGGTCGTCGCCGTACTCGTCCATGTAGGCGGCGTGGGTCACCTCGGGCCACGCGGACGGGAAGATGTCGATGTCACCTTCCGCGAGCCCGGTGTACAGCGGCGCGGCGTCGTTTATCTCGGTGATCTCGACCGTGTAGCCGTCCTCCTCGAGGATGTTCTTCCACAGGTAGGCGGTGCTCAGGCCGTCGGTCCACGAGGGGATGATGCCCAGCGTGATGGTCTTGTCGCCGTCGCCGCTCTCGTCGCCCGAGCTGCATGCCGCGAGGCTCAGGCCCAGGCCGAGAGCCAGTGCGGCCGCTCCGATCCGCTTGCCGGTCGTGCCGATCATCGGTGTCCTTCCGTTTCGTATATCTGGGGTTCGTTATGTATGGAGGTAGGTCTGGGAAAAGGGTCAGGAGGCGCTGGTCGCGGTCGCCGGGGTCCGGGTGAACCGGTCGCGCAGCTCGCGCAGGCGGCCGTGCCCCGGGCGCCGGGAGCCGATCGACGCCGTCAGGCGGTCCAGGAAGATCGCCAGGATCACCACGGAGATGCCGGCGTCGAAACCGCGGGCGAGGTTCAGGGTCGAGATCGCGCCGACCACCTCGTTGCCGAGGCCGCCGCCGCCGACCAGGCCCGCGATCACGGCCATCGACAGGGCCAGCATGATCACCTGGTTGACGCCGGCCATCACGGTCGGCAGGGCCAGGGGCAGCTGGATGTCCTTGAGGATCTGCCGCGGTCCGGCGCCGAAGGCCTGCCCGGCCTCGACGACCTCGCCGTCGACCTGGCGGATGCCGAGCTCGGTGAGCCGGACGGCCGGGGGCAGCGCGAAGATCACCGTGGCGACCAGGGCACCGGCCACGCCGATGCTGAACAGCTTGAGCACCGGCAGCAGCCAGACCATGCCGGGCATGGTCTGCATGAAGTCCATGACGGGCTTGACGATGCGGCTGACCACGGGCGAGCGGGCCGCGAGGATGCCCAGCGGGATGCCGAGGATCAGGGCCACCACGGTCGCGACCACCACGAGGGCGAGGGTCTCGACGGCGGGCTCCCACATGTCCATCCCGATGATCAGGACGAGGCCCACCAGGGTCCCGACCCCGAGCTTCCAGTTGCGCAGGAGCCAGCCGAGCAGCGCGAGGATGATCGCGAGGACCAGCGGGTCCAGGGCCAGGAGCGGGTCGGCGATGCCGTTGATGGCGCCGGTGATGAGGTCGCCGATCACGTCGAACAGCGCGTCGAACGTCTGCTTGAACCAGGTGAAGCCGGTCTCGAGCCAGGTGCCGATCGGGATCGGCGGCACGATCGTCACGGGGGCGGCGCTCTCAGGCACGGGCGGCCTCCTTGGTCTCGTCGTCCTTGTTCTCGTGGTCGGCCGTCACGGGAGCGTCCGCGACGTCGGTCTCTGCGTGCGCGGCGAGCGCCGAGAGCAGGGTGATGCGCGGGACGACGCCGTTGAGCCGCCCGGCGTCGTCGACCACGGCGATGGCCGGGGTCTCGGCGGCCGGGCCGAAGAGGTCGGCGAGCGAGGTGTCCGGGGACACCCGGGCGCCGTCCGGGACCGGGTGCAGCAGGCCGGTGAGGTCCTTCTGCTCCAGGTGCCGGCCGACCTCGTCCTCGGTCACGTACCCCTTGAGGGTGCGGTCGCGCCCGGTGACGAACATGGCCGGGATCTGGTGCTCGCGCATGAGCTTGTGCGCGGCGCGCGGCCCCTGCTCGGCCCCGAGGACGGCGGCCGGCTTCTCCATGACGGACGCCGCCGTCAGGACGCGGGTCCGGTCGACGTCGGCGACGAACTGCGCGACGTAGTCGTTCGCCGGGTCCGTGAGGATCTCCTCGGCGGTGCCGACCTGGACGATCCGCCCGTTGCGCATCATGGCGATCCGGTCGCCGATGCGCATGGCCTCGTTGAGGTCGTGGGTGATGAACAGGATCGTCTTGCCGAGCTTCTGCTGCAGCTCGATCAGCTGGTCCTGCATGTCCCGGCGGATCAGCGGGTCGAGCGCGCTGAACGCCTCGTCCATCAGCAGGATGTCGGTGTCGGCGGCCAGCGCCCGGGCCAGGCCCACGCGCTGCTGCATGCCGCCCGAGAGCTCGCTCGGCAGGTGCTCGTCCCAGCCGCTCAGGCCGCACAGCTCCAGGGCCTCGTGCGCACGCGCGCGACGCTCCTCCTTGCCGACGCCCTGGGTCTCCAGGCCGTAGGCGGCGTTGTCGATGACGGAGCGGTGCGGGAACAGCGCGAAGTGCTGGAACACCATGCTGATCCGCTTGCGCCGCAGGCGGCGCAGGTCCTTGCCGGTGGCGGCGGTGATGTTCTCGCCGTAGAGCTCCACGTGCCCGGAGGTCGGGGCGTGGAGCCCGTTGATCATGCGGATCAGCGTCGACTTGCCGGACCCGGACAGGCCCATGACGACGAAGATCTCTCCCTCTTCGACGGTGAACGACGCGTCGATCACCGCGGGTGTCAGACCGGCATCCTTCAGCTCGTCGGTGCCGGCACCGGCCTCGAGGCGTTTGACGCCCTCGCGACCCTTGCGGCCGAACACCTTGTACAGGTGGTGTGCCTCGATAGCTGGCACGAAGCCCCCTTGTCTTGGCGGGAAATTGGTCTGGTGGCAGGAAAATTGCAGGAAAATATGTCGGTACAACGTGAACCGCCCTTCACCAGACCATGTCCAGTCACACACATGCAAATTAGGTAAGCGTTCGTTATCGGATCGTTCAGTGTTCGTTACGGCCCGCCGGACCTCGTCGGGCACGGGCCGTTAGGGCAAGATGTCCCCGTGACCAACGACGCGAATCCGCAGGCCGCGGACGACAACGAGCAGACCGCCGCCGCCGGGGCGGAGTCCCGCGACAGCGCGGAGCGTGAGCCTGCCGAGGCTGAGCCGGCTGTGACGGAGTCCGCTGCGGCCGGGTCTGCTGCGGCCGGGTCCGCTGCGGCAGAGTCTGCTGCGGCCGGGTCTGCTGCGGAGCCGGAGGAGTTCGACCCGGCGACGTTCGATCCCGCGACGTTCGACCCCGAGTCGGTTCCGGTGGAGGACGCCGAGCTCGCCGCCGAGGTGCTCGACTTCTGGGGCGCGACGCGCCAGTACGCCGGCATGGCCAAGGCGAGCATCGTCGTCGGGCACACCGTGAGCGAGACAGTGCCGCCGCCCGCCTGGTCGTTCGGCGACGAGCCCGAGCTGGCGGAGACGCTCCTCGCGGCGGTCCTGGCGGGGGACAAGACGGCGACGTCGTCGGCCCTGTGGGACTACGACGACGAGGGCGCGCCGCTCCCCGTGGTCGGCGAGCTGTCGATCCTGCTGGACGGCGAGCGGCACCCGCGCGCGCTGATCCGCACCACGAGCGTCGAGACCACCACGTTCGACGAGGTCGACGACGACTTCGCGGCCGCAGAGGGCGAGGGCGACCGCACGCTGGAGTCATGGCGGGCCGGGCACGAGGCGTACTTCCGCCGCACCCTGGGCGAGGGCCGCGAGTTCTCGGCGGACATGCCGGTCGTGTGCGAGCGCTTCGAGCTCCTCTACCCCAAGCGCTGACTCAACCCTGCCCACTGCACCCGGGTAGAGCCGTCGAACGTAGGCTTCGTCGGCGCAAGGAGGCTCTTGCGCCGACGAAGCCTACGTTCGACCACGGTGCTCGGGAGGGGCCCAGGGAGTGTCAGTGGGTCCGTCTAGCGTGGGGGCATCGGTCTCGACGAGAGGTGAAGGCGATGGCGCTGCGCTGGTACTCGAACGTGGTGGAGTCCACGGACCACCGGAAGCTGGCCCGCTGGTGGGCCGAGGCCCTGGGCTGGGAGGTCGTCTTCGACCTGGACTCGGAGGTGGTCGTGGTGCCGCCGTGGGCGCTCGAGCTCTCCGGCAAGCTGGACTTCCACCAGGTGCCGCCGGGCATGGTGTTCGTCCCGGTCGACCACGAGAAGTCCGGCAAGAACCGGCTGCACTGGGACTTCGCGCCGCACACGAGCGACGACCGGGACGCGGAGATCGCGCGGCTGGTCGAGCTGGGCGCCACGGTGATCGACGTCGGCCAGCCGGCCGAGGCGACCTGGACCGTGCTGGCCGACCCGGACGGCAACGAGTTCTGCGTGCTGTCGGCCCGGGACCAGTAGTCCGGGACCGGTAACCCGGGACCAGTAGCCCAGGGGCAGCGGTCCGGATCAGCGGTCCGGAGCAGCAGGCGTGCGGCCGCCGATGAGTTCTTGCCGCCGGGTCGGTCGGCCAGGGTATGAAGACCAAGAATCTCGCGACCCTCTATGACCTGCCGACCCTGGACTGGGCGCCCGTGGCGGCCAACCTGGACCGGCTCACGCAGGCTCCGGGCACCGGCGGCCCGGACCGGCACTCGCACTGGCTCACCACGGTCAACGCGGACGGGAGCCCGCACGTCACCGGCATCGGCGCCATCTGGTTCGACGGCGCCTACTGGGTGGTGTCCGGCCGCAGCGCGCTCAAGGCCCGGAACCTGGAGCGCGACCCGAGGTGCGCCGTCGCGGTGGCGACGGCCGACTACGACACGGTCGTGGACGGCACGGCGCGCCTGGTCACGGACCGGGAGGAGGTGGCCGAGGTGTCCCGGCGGCTCAACGAGGGCGGCTGGCCGTGCGAGCCGGACGCGTCCGGCACGGCGCTCACCGCCCCGTACAGCGCGCCGTCCGCGGGGCCGGCGCCGTGGCACGTCTACCGCGTGACGCCCACCCGGGCGACGGCGCTCTACGTGCGGGAGGAGGGCGGCGCGACGTCGTTCGAGTTCGACTGAACCGAGCCAGCCCCTCCGCCCGCCCGACCGGCCCCAGGTTTCGTCCATACCGTGAGACCCGCGTCTCAGCGGGGTGATCGCACGCGTAGGCTCCGGACATGGCACAGGTGGCTACTACAGACGGCATCAATCTCGCGGTGGTCGCGGGTGACGGCATCGGTACCGAGGTCGTGGAGCAGGGTCTCTCCGTCCTCGAGGCGGCGCTGGCGCCGTCGGGTACCAAGCTCTCCACCACCGAGTTCGACCTCGGTGCGCGGCGCTGGCACGCGACCGGCGAGACCCTCACCGACGAGGACCTCGCGCGGATCAAGACCCAGGACGCGATCCTGCTCGGCGCGATCGGCGACCCGTCGGTCCCCAGCGGTGTGTTGGAGCGCGGGCTGCTGCTCAAGCTGCGCTTCGCGCTGGACCACTACGTGAACCTGCGCCCGACCAAGCTCTACGAGGGCGTCTCCAGCCCGCTCGCGAACCCGGGCGAGATCGACTTCGTGGTGGTCCGCGAGGGCACCGAGGGCCCGTACGTGGGCAACGGCGGCGCGCTGCGCGTCGGCACCCCCGCCGAGATCGCCACCGAGGTCAGCGTCAACACCGCGTTCGGCGTCGAGCGCGTGGTCCGGGACGCCTTCGCGCGCGCCGCGGCCCGTCCCCGCAAGCACCTCACGCTGGTGCACAAGCACAACGTGCTGGTGCACGCCGGCCACCTGTGGCGCCGCACGGTCGAGGCGGTCAACGCCGAGTTCCCCGACGTCACCACCGACTACGCGCACGTCGACGCCGCGACCATCTACCTGACGACCAACCCGAGCCGGTTCGACGTCATCGTCACCGACAACCTGTTCGGCGACATCCTCACCGACCAGGCCGCCGCGATCTCGGGCGGCATCGGGCTGGCGGCGTCGGCCAACATCAACCCGGACCGCACCGCCCCGTCGATGTTCGAGCCGGTGCACGGCTCCGCGCCCGACATCGCCGGCCAGGGCAAGGCCGACCCCACCGCGACGATCCTCTCCGTCGCCCTGCTGCTCGACCACCTGGGTTTCGCGGCCGAGTCCGCGCGCGTCCAGGACGCCGTCGCCGCCGACCTCGCGGCGCGCGGCGACGTAGTACGCACGACCGACCAGGTAGGCCGCGACATCGCGGCCCGCGTGATCGGGTAGCACGCTTCACGAAGGCGGCGCCCGGGTCTCGCAGACCGATCCCCGGGCGCCGCTCTCGTATGTCGGGAGCCGTCCGGGCAGACGTCCGGCTCGGATCGCTCCGCCGCCTTGCCGGGCGTGGAAGACTGACAGCAGCATTCCGGTGAAAGGCATCGACATGACAACTACGACGGACCCCATCCTCCCGACCAGGCTCGAAGACCTGGTGGCGCTCTTCGACGTGCGGCCCACCGACGCGCCGACGTCGGACGAGGACCGCGTCGAGGCGCTCCGCGCCCCGAAGTTCGGGACCAAGTTCTCCGACCACATGGCGCGCATCTCCTGGAGCAGCGCCGACGGGTGGAAGGACCGGCGGATCGAGAAGTACGGTCCGCTGCTGCTCGACCCGGCCACCGCCGTCCTGCACTACGCGCAGGAGATCTTCGAGGGCCTCAAGGCCTACAAGCACGCCGACGGCTCGGTCTGGACGTTCCGCCCGGACCAGAACGCCGCGCGCTTCGCCCGGTCGGCGCACCGCCTCGCGCTGCCGTCGCTGAGCGTGGACGACTTCATCGGCTCGCTGGCCGCCCTGGTCCGCACCGACATCGACTGGGTGCCCGACGGCGAGGACTCCTCCCTCTACCTGCGGCCCTTCATGTACGCGTCCGAGGCGTTCCTCGGCGTGCGCCCGTCGCTCGAGGTCGAGTACCTGGTGATCGCCTCGCCCGTGGGCCCGTACTTCGCGGGCGGCGTCCGGCCCGTGTCGATCTACGTGTCCCAGGAGTACCACCGGGCGGGCCCGCCCGGAGGCACCGGCGACGCGAAGTTCGGCGGCAACTACGCCGCGAGCCTCCTGCCGCAGCTCGAGGCCCAGAAGGAGGGCTTCGACCAGGTGTGCTTCCTGGACGCAGCCACCAACACCTACCTCGAAGAGCTCGGCGGCATGAACGTCTTCGTGGTGATGGAGGACGGCACGCTGCACACGCCTGAGCTCGGCTCCATCCTGGAGGGCATCACGCGCGGCTCCGTGCTACAGCTCGCCGCCGACCGCGGCTACGACGTGGTGGAGCGGCGCATCCCGCTCGCCGAGGTCGTCGCGGGCCTCGAGTCGGGCGCCGTCAAGGAGTTCTTCGCGTGCGGCACCGCAGCCGTCGTGACGCCGGTGGGGCGGCTCGCCGGCTCGACGTTCGACCACGAGGTCAACGGCGGCGAGCCGGGCGAGCTGACCATGGCGATCCGCCAGGAGCTCACCGACATCCAGTACGGCCGCGCCGAGGACCGGCACGGCTGGATGCGCCGCCTTGCCTGATCGCTGTCGGCCCTGATCACTGTCGGCGCGGTCGGTCAGCCCCAGAGGCGGCCGATCGCGTCGCGGGCCACGAGGAACCCGACGATGCCGACGACCCACGCCGTCGTGCTCGCCGCGTTCCGTGTCAGCCAGCCGTCCAGGCGGCCGAGCGGCCGCTCCACCAGCCGCGACGCGAACACCCGCGCGGCGGTCAGCACGAGGGCCGGCAGGATCATGACCAGGCAGTACCCCAGGACCCAGAGGCCCGACGTCGGCCACCCCGGACCCTGCGTGCCGATCAGGCCCAGCGCGGCGAGGTAGGGCAGCATCGACGCGACCTCGACCAGGCCGGCCCCGACCGCCAGCCCGGCCAGCGCCGGCCAGCTGCCGGACTCGCTGCCGAGCGCGCGCTCGCGCCAGCGGTTCAACCTGCCCGGGCGCGCCGGGAGAGTCGCGCCGGACGCGGCGTCCGCGGTCCCGGCTGCCGGGGTGGCGGTGCCTGCTCTCGCTCCGCCCGCCTGCGCCGCCGCCTCCTCGGCCTTGCGCTCCTTGGACGGCTCCAGCTTGAAGCTCCACACGAACAGGCCGACGCCGACCAGGAGCTGCGCGATCAGGAACGGCCGCGAGCCCGACAGGGACGTGAGCGTGTCGCTCAGCGCGCCCGCCCCCAGCAGGATCGCCAGCCCGACCAGGGCGTAGAAGCCCGCGATCGAGCCGAGGTAGACGATCATCCGGCCCACGCGCACCCGCCCGGGCGACATGAGCAGCCACACGGGGATGAGCAGGGTGCCGAAGCTCGTCGAGTCGATGAGCGCGAGCACGGCCAGCGCACCGATCAGCGCGGCACCCGTGAGCTCGCCGGAGATGAGGTCCATGCCGTCCACCCTGGTGCCCGCGGCGCACGAGCACATCCGCCGAACCGCCGAGACCCCGTACATCCTTCGGATGACCCGTCGCGCGCCGCGTCGTGCTGAGATGGACGCATGCCCCGCCTGTCCGAGCTGATCGCACCCGTCGTCAAGGTCGTCACGGCCGAGGACCGGCGCGGCGACATGATCACGGCGGGCGGAATCCTGGTCACCGCCCTCGCGCTCGACGCGCTCGGCCTGATCCGGACCTCCTGGAGCGGCCTGCCCGACGTCCCGTCCTGGTGGTTCGCGATCCCGGCCGCCATCGGCTGCACCGCGCTGATCTGGCGCCGGATCCACCCGCTCGCCGTGCTCGGCGTCGCCACTGTCGCCTTCGTGCTCGACGTCGTGCTCGGCGGGAGCGTCGGCCTCATCGTCGTGCTCTGGGAGGCGCTGTACGCCGTCCACCTGCACGGCACCCGGACCGCACGGCGGGTCAGCATCGTCGGGGTCACGATCCTGACCGCCGCGCTGATGACCGTCATCGCCGTCGTCACGGGCGGGCTCCGGCCGACGGTCCTCGTCGGGCTCCAGGCCCTGACCCTGCTGGTCATGCCCATGTGGTGGGGCACCAACGTGCGACAGGGCCGCGAGCTCACCGCCGCCGCCCGCGAGCGGGAACGGCTCGAGCGCGAGCGCGGCGCCGCGCTGCTCCGCCTCGCCGAGGCCTCGCGGCACGACGCCGTCCGCGCCGAGCGGGCCACCGTCGCCCGCGACCTGCACGACGTCGTCGCCTCGCACCTCTCCGCCATCGCCATCACCTCAGGCGGGGCGCTCGCGGGCGCCGCCGAGCCGGACCGGGACCGGGCCGCGCTGCGCAGCATCCGCGCCGAGAGCCTGGCCTCGCTGCAGGACATGCAGGCGATGATCCGCGTGCTGCGGGCCGACGACGTGGGGCCGGAGGACGTGGCGCCGTCGCGGGCCGCGCAGCTCGCCCCGGTGATCGAGCAGGCGCGGCTGGCCGGCCTGGACCTGGCGGTCTCCGACCCCGACGGAGTGCTGACGGGCGCGACGCCCCTGCCCGCCGCGGTGGACCACGCGGTGTACCGGGTGGTCCGGGAGGCGCTGACGAACGTCCACCGGCACGGCGGCGCCCGCGCCGACCTGAGCTTCGCCGCCGGCGGGCGGCTCGAGATCGGGGTGCGCGACGTGGGGACGGGCCACGTGCCGGGATCCCACGTCGCGGGGGACGTCGGCGAGGGGACCGGGATCGGCCTGGTGTCGATGCGGGAGCGCGTCGAGTCCCTCGGCGGGTCGTTCTGGGCGGGTCCGGAACACGCCGGCCCCGACGAACCGCCGTCGTCCCGTGCCACGCCCGGGTCGGGGTGGCTGGTGCGCGCCGTCCTGCCGCTTCCTGACCGGGCGGGCGCGGGCTCGGTCCCGGAGGAGCCCTCACAGCAGCAGCCGGCACCGCAGCACCCGTCACCGCAGCACCCGTCACCGCAGCAGCCGTCACCGGAGGTCCACGCGTGATCCGGGTCCTGCTCGCCGACGACCACGCGGCGATCCGGGCGGGCCTGCGCATGCTGCTCGCCACGGCCGGCGACATCGAGGTGATCGGTGAGGCGGGCGACGGCGCCGTCGCGGTCACGAACGCCCGCGCGCTGCGCCCCGACGTGGTGCTGATGGACGTGCGCATGCCGGGGACCGACGGCGTCACCGCGACCCGGCAGATCGTCGACGAGGGGCTGGCCGAGGTCCTGGTGCTCACGACCTTCGACCTGGACGAGTACGTGTTCGGCGCCCTCCGGGCCGGTGCCGCGGGCTTCCTGCTGAAGACCGCCGAGGCGTCCGCGCTGGTGGACGCCGTCCGGCACGTCGCGGCGGGGGACGGCGTCGTGGCGCCGGAGGTCACCAGGAGGATCATCGCGGAGCTGTCCGCGCCCCGGGCCCGCCCCGGTGACCGGAACGGTGTCGTCGGCCCGAACGGCGTCGGCCGGGGAGTTAGGGGCTGGGGGAACGGCGACGGCGCCGGTGCGGCGAGCCTGCCCGCCGACCTGACCCCGCGGGAACGAGACGTGCTCGCGGGCCTCGGCTCGGGCCTGTCGAACGCGGAGCTCGCCGCGGCGCTGACCATCAGCGAGGCGACGGCCAAGACCCACGTGTCGCGGGTGCTCGCCAAGCTCGGCGTGACCTCCCGCGTCCAGGCGGCGATCGCCGCCCGGGACGCGGGCCTGGCCTGACCCGCGCCCGCCCTGACCCGCACTGGGAGCCGGGGCGGGTCAGCGGATCAGGTGCGCTGCACCACCGTGCGGCTCAGCGTCCCCGTGAGCAGGGAGTACACGGCCGAGCCGATGATGATCCAGACCACGGCTGCGAGGATCGCCGGCACCAGGTCGGCGCGCCCGGCGAACGGCACGGCAGCGAGGATCACCGTGGCGAGGGCGACCACCCAGCCGAAGAACGACCGGGGGCGCGGTGTGCTCAGCACCAGCAGCCAGAGCACGAGCGCGGCGAGCAGTGCGAAGAGCGCGCCCGCGACCACCCAGGCCATGGTGTCGGAGCCGGTGCCGAGCAGGTCGGCCTGCGGCTGCACGTCGAGGCCCAGCACCTCCTCGAGGATGAAGCTCGCGGCCAGGCCGATGAGCGCGGCCACCAGCATGGTCGCCAGGGCGCCGGCCCAGTAGCGGCCGACCTCCAGGGCGAGGCGCGGGTTCTCGGTGCCGGTCGTGACGGGCTGGGCCCGCGCGTCGGCGGGCGGCTGGCCCACGGGCTGCGTCGGGACACCGGGCGTCTGGGCAGGCGGCGGGTAGGCCGGCGGCGGCTGCTCGCCGTAGTCGGGGTCGTAGGGGCGGTTCGGGTCGCTCATAGCGTTACCTCCCGGTTTGGGTAGCCCTATCTCCACTAGACCACGGATCGGACGACGCTGCACGGTCTACGGTCTCCAGGTGCGCCGGCGCGCCACGCCGCCGGGGTGGGGAGTGGTGCCCATGGTGTCCGGACGGCCCGATGGCTATCGTCTGAGCAGGCATGACGCGTATCGAGTGGCCTTGAAACAGACAGGCACGGGCTCGACAGGCACGGGCATCGGCAGGCACGGCGGCGACAGGGGCGGGCAGTGGACGGGTTTGTCGGTGCTGACATCGAGCAGCTGCGGGACATGGCCACGTCGTTGGACGGCGAGGCAGAGCGCCTGTCGAGCGCGCTGGAGATCGTGACCCGCCAGGTCGGCGAGGTGCCGTGGTTCGGGCCGTCGTCCGAGATGTTCCAGGACGAGTGGCACGAACGGCACCGCCCGGCGGCCGTGCTGGCGGCGGCGGCGCTCTCCGACCTGGCCGAGAAGCTGCGGGCCAACGCCGACGCCCAGGAGCGGACGAGTGCCGACCTCGGGGGAGCCGCGGTCGGGGGAGCCGCGGTCGGCGGGACCGTCGCGGGCGTCTCGGCGGCGACGGCCACGGGTCAGCCGGGCTATCAGCTGGCCGCGGCGAGCACCGACGCGGGCCGGGACCGCGGCGACGACACCGCGGACGCTCCGGCGCCCGCGCCGCCGCCGATGGGGCCGTTCGCCCCCGGGGCTCGGCCGGGCGAGGCGGGCGGACCCGGCTACGTGATCGGGCCGCCCACGAAGCCCGACATCACGTGGGACGACGACTTCGAGTACGGCTCCGCGGACCCGGGCTTCGGCGACTACGTGGACTGGAACACCTGGGGCCTGAAGGAGAAGGCGGCACACCTGCACCCGGGTCTGCAGGACGCCGCGGACTTCTACAGCCACTACCGCGACAACACCGGGCTGCCCAAGGAGTTCGACTACGAGGAGGCGTACGGCGACGACGACAACGTGCGACAGCTCGTGGACAACGAGATCGCCCGGACCCAGCAGGGCGTCGACGAGCTCATCGCCTCCGGCGCGAACGGGGAGTTCTCCGTGACCGGGGACGCGCACGCGACGTCGGACGACAACCTCTACCCTTCCACGGAGAACTGGCAGAAGACGATCGGCGGCTACCAGCAGTGGAGCAGCGCCGACGTCAAGGTCGAGGGGAACCAGGCGACCATGACGGTGACGGTGCACGCCGAGGACTACTACAACTTCAACGCCGGCGACGAGGACATCGCGAGCGGCACGCCGGACACGGTCAACGGGCGGTTCACGGAGCTGGGGTGGGCCAAGCCGTTCGAGAGCCACGGCCAGGTCACGCGCGTGGTCACGTGGACCGTGGGCGACCCGGGCAGCGTGCAGGTCGCCGAGCCGGAAGGAGGTCGGTGATGACGACAGGTCGTGGCATGGCCGGCAGGGCGCTGGTCGCTGGGGTCGGAGCCGTCGTGCTCCTCCTCACCGCCTGCGGCGGGCCGGACGGGACGAGCGGTACGGGTGGACGAGGAGGAGGCGGCATGTCCGAGGAGTCGACGATGGGTGAGAAGATCGGCGACGGTGAGCTGCGGACGGACCTGGAACCGCTGACCAAGCGGTTCCCGGCCCTGGGCACGCCGGTCGGCGCCGAGTGGATGGGCGGCACCCTGGGTGACGCCCCCGGGCCCAGCACGTACTGGATCGACGCCGTGGTCGAGGTGGATCCCGCGGTCGCCGACGAGCTGCGCGCCACCTATCTCCCTGAGGAGGTGAGTACCCCGCCCGACGTCGTGAGCGCCATCGAGGAGCGGATCCCCGACGGCACCTGGCTGTCGTCGGACGAGCTCGACGCGGCGGTGTCCGGGGGCGGGTACAGCACCGACGTCTACGTGGCGCAGGACGAGCCGTTCGTCGTGCTCACCGCGATCGGCTCGTCGAGCTGAGCTAGCACCCGGACCGACGTGTCAGACCCACAGGTCACCAGAGGGATCTGTGGGTCTGACACGTCAGTGCAGGAGTCAGTGCAGGAGTCAGTGCAGGAGTCAGCGCAGGAGTCAGCGCAAGCCCTGGAGGTCCAGCACCAGGCCTTTCACCGCCGACGCCGGCACCTGGCCCGCGTCGGCCTCGACCCAGTCGGCGACCGACGTCGGCACCTGGCCGTCCGAGCACAGGACCAGCGGCGTGTCCTCGGACGAGTCCGGCAGGCGGCCGTGCGTGCCGCGCACGTACGAGGCGTCGAGCGGGGTGGTGCCCATCGCGTACCGCAGGCCCAGCTTCTTGCGCACCAGGTTGAGGCCGGCCTTGGCCTTGGCGAGCGGGTCGGCCGGGTTGAAGAACAGCTCGGCGGGGTCGTAGCCCGGCTTGCGGTGGATGTCGACGCCGCGGGCGTACTCGGGCGCACGGTCGTCGTCGAGCCAGAAGTAGTAGGTGAACCAGGCGCCCGGCTCCGCCACGACCACCAGCTCACCGGCGCGCTCGTGGTCCAGGCCGTACTTGGCCTGCGCCTCGCGGTCCAGCACCTCGTCGACGCCGGGCACCTCGCGCAGCAGGCTCGCCACGCGGGCCAGGTCCGCGGCGTCGTCCACGTAGACGTGCGCCACCTGGTGGTCCGCGACGGCGAACGCGCGCGACGTCCACGGGTCGAGCTGCTCGCGCCCGTCCTGCACGTAGACCTCCAGCAGGCCCTCGCGGCGCAGGACCCGGTTGATGTCCACCGGCCGGTCCGCCGGCCCGATGCCGTACTCCGAGACGGCGACGACGGTGACGCCCGCGGCCTCGGCGTCGTCGAGCAGGGGCGCGAGCGCGGCGTCCAGCTCGGCCGCCGCCCGGTCGGCCTGGGGCGACTGCGGCCCGAACCGCTGCAGGTCGTAGTCCAGGTGCGGCAGGTACGCCGTCGTGAGGTTGGACGTCCGGGTGCGCAGCAGGTGCCGCGTCACGTCCACGATCCAGCGGGTCGACGCGATCGACGCCGTCGGACCCCAGTACTGGAACAGCGGGAAGTCGCCGAACCGGCCCACCAGCTCGTCGTGCAGCTCGGGCGGCCGCACGTACCCGTCCGGCGACTTGCGGCCGTCGGCGTGGTAGATCGGGCGCGGCGTGATCGTGACGTCGGTGGACATGCCCATCGCGTACCACCAGCACACGTTGTCGGCCTGGTAGCCCGGGGCCTGCCTCCGGGCGGCCTCCCACACGTTCTCGCCGCCGACGAGCCGGTTGTGCTGCCGCCACAGGTAGACGTCGCCCAGCTCGCGGAAGTACCAGCCGTTGCCGACGACGCCGTGCTCCGCCGGCATCAGGCCGGTGAGCATCGTCGACTGCACGCTGCAGGTCACCGCGGGCAGCACCGTGGCCAGCTCGGAGTGCCAGCCGGACTCCGCCAGCCGCCGCAGCCGCGGCATGTGCGCCAGGGCGCGGGCGGTCAGCCCGACGACGTCGAGCAGCAGGACGGGCCTCATGCGTTGACTCCTTCGGTGACGGTGCTGACTCCTTCGGCGACGCTGCTGACTCCTTCGGTCAGCAGGTGCTCGCCGGCCCAGCGCAGCTCGGCCGCGATCCCCGCGACGAGCTCGTCCGCGCCGTCGGGCCGCTGCGTGGGGAGAGCATCGGGCGGCAGGACCGACCAGGTGTACGTCTCGACGTCGAGGTGCGCCTCGGCACCGTGCGGCGCCTCCCGCACCGCGGCGACGGCGTCGCGCAGCACGTCGGTGGTCGCGGCCAGCGGGGCCGCGGGCTCGTGGTGCAGCGGCACGTGGAAGTGCACCCGCCACGGCCCGTCGCCCGGCAGTCCGGGCCGCCGGTCCTCGTTGCCCAGCGCCACGGGCAGGTCGTCCGAGGCCAGCACGTCGCCCGCCGCCGTCAGCTCGCGCACCTGGTGCAGGTACCGCTGCTCGACGAACCGGCCGACGGCGTCCCGCGCGCCGGGGGCGGACGGGTCCGCGACCTCCAGCGCCGCCGACGCCTGCACCTTGACCACCCGCAGGCCCGCGTCCGTGATCCTCCGGACGGCGCCCGCCGGGTCAGCGAACGACACCGCCAGGTGGCACGTGTCCAGGCAGACGCCCACGTGCTCGGGGTCGATGCGCCGGTCGTCCGGGAACTCGGCGCCGGTCCGCGGCGCCAGCCACGCGACGACGTCCTCGACGGTGTCCAGCACGCAGCCCGGCTCCGGCTCGACGGCGACCCGCACCGTGCGGCCCGTGCGCCGTGCCAGCTCGCGCAGCTCGGCGGACAGGGTGGCGAACGCGCGCGTGGCCTCGTCGTCGTCGGCACGGGTCCAGGGCGCGCGCCACGCGAGCGGCAGGGTCGAGATCGACCCGGCGACGCCCTCGGGCAGCAGGTCGGCCAGCACCCGCGCGCACGCGAGCACGTACTCCAGCCGCGCCCGCTCGGCCCAGGTGGGGGAGTACACCGCGAGCTTGACGACCTCGCGGTGGAACCCGCCGTACGGGAACGCGTTCAGCGTGTGCACCTGGAGCCGGTGCTCGGCGAGCGCCGCGCGCAGGCGCTCGCGGTCCGCGGCAGACGTGTCCAGGCGGTGCGCCAGCTCCGCGGGCAGCCACAGCCCGACGCCGAGGGTGTCCAGGCCGGCGGCCTCGCGGACGGGCCCGGCGTACCGGGCGAGCTGGTCGATCACCCCGTCGAGGTCCTCGGCAGGATGCACGTTGGTGCAGTAGGAGAGCAGCATCGGGAAATCCCTTCTCAGGTTCGCTCAGGTCCGCTCAGGCCCGCGCGCCGCGCAGCACGGACGATCCCTCGAACTCGACGCCCGGCGTCGGCGGTTCGCCCGCGCTGAACCCGGGCACCGGGTCGAGCACGAGGTTGCCCGACTGGTCGTAGAAGGCGACGGGGTTGCGCCACAGCACCTGGTCGACGTCGTCGTCGGAGAAGCCGGCCGCCAGCATCTCCTGGCCCGTACGGACCGTCTTGAGCGGGTCCGAGCGGCCCCAGTCCGCCGCGGAGTTCACGATCATCCGGTCGGTCCCGTGCTCCTGCAGCAGGGCGACCATGCGGTGCTCGTCCATCTTGGTGTCGGGGTAGATCGAGAACCCGGCCCACGCGCCGGCGTCGCGCACCAGGGCGACGTTGGTCTCGTTGAGGTGGTCGACCAGCACCAGCTCCGGCGCGATCCCGGACTCGCGGACGACGTCGAGCGTGCGGCGCGTGCCGGCGAGCTTGTCGCGGTGCGGGGTGTGCACCAGCACGGGCAGCCCGGCCTCCTTGGCCATCTCGAGCTGGGCGGCGAAGACCTCGTCCTCCTCGGGCGTCATCGAGTCGTAGCCCACCTCGCCGACGGCCACCACGCCGTCCTTCAGCAGGTAGCGCCGCACCTCGGCGAGCACCTCACGGCACCGCGGGTCGTTCGCCTCCTTGGGGTTGAGCGCGATCGTCGCGTGGTGCCGGACGCCGAACTGCGCCGCCCGGAACCGTTCCCAGCCCAGCAGGGAGTCGAAGTAGTCGGTGAACGAGCCCACGCTGGTGCGCGGCTGCCCCAGCCAGAAGGCGGGTTCGACGACGACCCGGACGCCCGCGGCGTACAGGGCCTCGTAGTCGTCGGTGGTGCGGCTCGTCATGTGGATGTGCGGGTCGAGGATGCGCAACGTCACTCCTTCGTGGTGCTGAGCCGGGTGTCCGTGGTGGCCGTGACCGTCGGCCGGGCGTCTGCCTGCCGGGCGTTCGTGGGCCGGGTGGCCGTGAGGCGGTCGAGGTCGTCCGGGACGGACCGGCCCGCCGCCCGGCGTTCCGCGGCGAAGTCGCGGGCCATGCGGGCCAGCTCCTCGTCGGCCCGGCGCTCCAGGTCGCTCGCGGCGGCCAGGCTCGTGCCCTGGAAGACGAGCTTGAGGATCGCGTGCCGCCAGGTGTGCTGGTCCAGGTACCGCGCCCCGAACGGGCCGACGGCGGCCGCGACCAGGCTGGGGTCGTTCGCCCGCAGCGCGTCGGCGGCGAGCTCCAGCCCGGCGGTGACGAGCGTGGTGGGCTCGGCGCCCGGGTGGAGGTCGCCCAGGGTGGTGAGCGCGTCCAGCCCCCGCAGCACGCCGCGCCGCTCGGCGCCGTCGCCCTGCCGGTACAGGAGCACCAGGCGGTCGGCGCAGTCCTGGTCCGCGACGGCGCCTACGGCCGTGCCCACGCCCATGCCGACACCCACGGCGTCGGCGAGGGCGACGACGAGCGCGGCGCGCGCGGCGTCGTCCACCGTCCCGTGCACGACGCCGTTCGGGTCGGTCTCCGGGTGCAGCGGCGCGCGCCCCACCCGGCGGGCCGCGAACGCGAAGGCGCGGGTCACGCTGTCGGGATCACGGGCGACCTCGGCGCGCGCCTCGTCCAACCAGGCGGCCCCGGGGGAGTTGCCCACGATGCTGTCCGGACCTGCGGTGGTGTCGACGTTCATGACAGGGCCCCCTCGCTGCTGATGGCGTCTGTGCTGCTGGCGTCGTTGCTGGTCGTGCCGGTGCTGCTCGCCTGCGCCCACGCCCGCATCAGGGCGGCGCGGCTGTCCCGGGCGAGCCGGGGCGCGTCATGGGAGTGCCGGGGCAGCTCGACGGCGGCCACCCCCGTGTAGCCGATGTCGGCGAGCGTCGCGAGCACCAGCGGCAGGTCGATGTCGCCCTCGCCGAACGGCCGGTGCTCGTGGTGCGTCGTCGGCATGTCGTCGAGCTGCACGTTGCTCAGGTACGGCGCGGCGGCGCGCAGCGCCCCCTCGACCCCGCCGGGCTCCACCACGAGGCAGTGCCCCACGTCGACGGTGATGCCCAGCTCGGGCGGCGTGCCCAGGTCGCCGAGGAGCCGGAGCGCGTCGTCGACCGTCTCGACGAGCATGCCCGGCTCGGGTTCGAGCGAGAGCCGCACACCGCGCTCCCCGGCGAACTCGACGAGCTCACCGACGCGCTCGCTGAGCCGGGACCAGCCGTCGGCGGCGCTCGCGTCGTCGGGCAGGATGCCGGAGAAGAACGAGACGCACCGGGCGTCGAGGTCCGCCGCGATCTCGACCGCGCGCTCCAGGTACCGCATGCGCAGGGTCGCGTCCCGGTCCACGAGCGTGGGCCGGTGCTTGTGCAGCGGGTCGAGCAGGTACCGGGTGCCCGTCTCCACGACCGCGGCGGCCCCGGTGCCCCCGCGCATCCGCCGCAGGTGAGCGCGCAGCGCGGTGACGTCGTCGCCGGCCAGGGGCGCGAACGGGTCCAGGTGCGGAAAGCCGAGCGTGACCGCGACGGCGTCGTACCCGACGTCGTCGAGCACGTCCAGGGCAGCACGGAGCGGGTGGTCCCCGAAGCCGTTCGTGCCGTAACCGAGCAGGAACGGGGGCCTCACGTGATGCTCACCCCGGCCCGACCGCGCCGGCGGCCCAGCAGGCGCAGCCCGTGGCCGGCCGCCGCGACGCCGGCCAGGAGCGCGGTGGTGCCGAGGCCCCCGGCGCGGGCCGCCCACGCTGCCTGCAGCGGGACCATCGCCTGGATCCCGGCCCGGGTCGCGGTCCGCGCGTTGGCGGCCGTGGGCCGGGCCGTGGCCCGGACCTGCCCCGGCAGCGTGGCCGCGGCATAGGCCCCCGCGGCAGCGGCCGTGATCCAGCGGGCGGTGGTCGAGCGGGCAGTGGTCGAGCGGGCGGCAGTGCCGAACGCGGCGCCCGCGCCCGGACGAGCGGCCGCCACGGCGATCGCGCCCGCCACCGTCCCGGCGGCCACCCCGCCCGCGACCTGCGGCGTGGTGCCGTGCACCTCGCCGCGCGAGAGCACGGTCACCCCGAGGGTGTGCGCCGTCAGGCCCGCCGCGGCCGGGAGGGCCGACCGCAGGCGGCCGGGCGTGGCGCCCAGCAGCACGTCGAGCCCGCGGCACGCTGCCATGACGACGGGTCCGGCCGGCCGGTCCTTGGCGACCAGGTCGTAGGTCCAGACGCACGCGGCCAGCGGCACGGCGACGGCCAGCGCGCGCCGTCCGCCCGCGAGGCCCGCCGCCGCGATGCCGCCCGCGGTGAGCGTCGCGCCGATCGCCAGCGCGGCCCGCGGCGTGACCCGGCCCGAGGGGATGGGCCGCTCGGGCCGCTCGACGGCGTCGACGTGCCGGTCGCCGTAGTCGTTCAGCGCCATGCCGCCCAGGTAGAGGCAGGCGGAGGCGACGGGCAGCAGGGCGTGCCGGGCGCGGAGCGGTGTCGGTACCCCGGACGCGGCGTGCGCACCGGCCCGGCCGGCGGCGAGACCGGCCAGGGTGTCGCCGACGACGCTGAGCGCGGCGGGGGCGCGGACCAGCTCGGCGACGTCGGCGAGGCCGGGCCTGCCCGTCGGCCGGGGGCTCATCGGCCGACCTGTGCCGCGGTGCCGCGCACCCACTCCTCGACGGCCCGGGCCTGGTCGGCGGCGTCGTGCACGTCGGAGCCCCAGGGATCCTTGAAGAAGAAGCCCAGCTCCGGCACCGGACCGCTGATCCCGGCGGCGTGCGCGAGCGCGAGCAGGCGAGCCAGGTCGAGCACGAGCGGCGCGGCGAGCATCGAGTCGTGCGCGCTCCACGTGGTCTGCAGCGTGAGCCGCGACCCGAGGAAACCCTCGACGTGCACGTGGTCCCAGGCCACCTTCGTGTCGCCCAGGTCGGGCACGTTGTCGATGTGCAGGGGAGTGGTGTCGCTGCCGGTCAGCGCCGTCAGGCCGCGGTTCTTGCTGGCCAGCTTGCTGCGCACGGTGTCCGGGTCGGCCAGGGTGGCGCCGTCGCCCCCGCCCAGCAGGTTGGTGCCGGCCCACGAGAGCACCTTGAGGCCACGGGCGGCGAAGGCGGGCGCCAGCACGGTGCGCAGCCAGGTCTGCCCAGTCTTGCCGTCCTGCCCGGCCACGGGGATGCCGCGCTCGCGGGCGAGCCGGGTCAGCGCGGGCAGGCCCATGCCCGCCGACGGCGTGAACGCGGCGTACGCGGCTCCGGCAAGGATCGCCGCGTACGCCGAGACGGAGGACGCCGGCAGCACCGCGCGCGCCGGGTCGGCCAGGGCCGCGAGCAGCGCGTCGACGTCGTCGTGCTCGGGCGCCGGGACCACGGGCGGCTCGGTCGACGACAGGTCGATGACGACGACGCGCGCGAGGTCGTGCCGCTCCTGGAACGACGTGATGTCGGCGGCGAGCCGCTCGGCGGCGGCCTGCTGGGACTCGGCCCGGGCGCCGTCGGCGGGCGAGCCGGAAGTCTGCGAGCCGTGCGGGTCGTAGCCGGGGCGCACCTCGGCGTCCGCCCGCTCGAGAGCGTCGTGGGTGGCGGCGAACAGGCGCGGCCCGATCATGCCGGTCTCGACCAGGCACTCCGCGCGCTTGGTCATGGTGACCGAGGAGATGTCGTGCCCGCCCACCACGAGGTCGGCGAACGCCGGGAGGCCGGCCGAGGCGAACGGCTCCCGCGCGGTGACGCAGCCCGTCGGTGGTGCCTGACCGTCGGCGATGGCCGCGAGTCCTACGGTGGCGGTGCTCGCCACCGATCCGCGGGCCCCGACGAACCAGATACCGGTTCGTGCGGTTGCTTTGTGGCGTGCAGAGGCGTGGTGCATCATCGCTCCCCAGTCCGACGGCGTCGTCGCGAGCACGCTAGTCCCACTTATGGCGATTAGCAAACAAAAGTTCAAAGTCGTTCGCGATAAGCGAGATTCCCGACATCGGCGGGATCTCCCCGGTGCCTCGGCCAAGGGCGAGGAGGCGTGCCTCCCTGGACGGTCGCCGCCCGGCAGGTGGTCACCGCTACCGGGCCCCGCCACGCTGTGGCACTATGACCCGCATGAATCAGTGCCTCACCCCGAGCTCCACCCTGCGACAGGTGATCATCATTTCGTAGCGCGTCCGGCGAGAACCGCACCGGACGCGCAGACCTTCCACACCCTGGAGGGTCTTTTTTGTTGGCCTGAAGATCTGACCTCAGCCACGCAAGCCAGACACATCGTTGGGAGCATCGATGACCACCGCCTCGTTCCAGGTGTACGACACGACGCTGCGTGACGGCGCGCAGCAGGAGGGTATGAACCTCTCCGTCTCCGACAAGCTCGCGATCGCGGCGCTGCTCGACGAGCTCGGCGTCGGCTACATCGAGGGCGGCTGGCCGGGGGCCGTACCCAAGGACACCGACTTCTTCGCCCGGGCCGCCACCGAGCTGACCCTGAAGAACGCGGTGCTCGCGGCCTTCGGCGCCACCCGGCGGGCGGGCGTCCGCGCGGGCGACGACCCGCAGGTGCGCGCGCTGCTCGACGCGGCGACCCCCGTGGTGACCCTCGTCGCCAAGTCCGACGTGCGGCACGTGGAGCGCGCGCTGAAGACGACGCGCGCCGAGAACCTCGCGATGATCGGCGACACCGTCAGCTTCCTCGTGGGCGAGGGACGCCGCGTGGTGCTGGACGCCGAGCACTTCTTCGACGGCTACCGGTTCGACCGGGACTACGCGACCAGCGCCGTCAGCACCGCGTTCGAGGCCGGGGCCGAGGTGGTCACGCTCTGCGACACCAACGGCGGCATGCTGCCCACCTGGGTCGGCGAGATCGTGAGCGAGCTGCGGGCCGGCACCGGCGTCGGGCCGGAGCAGATGCTCGGCGTGCACGCGCACAACGACACGGGCTGCGCCGTCGCGAACTCGCTCGCCGCCGTCGAGGCGGGCGCCACGCACGTGCAGGGCACGGTCAACGGCTACGGCGAGCGCACCGGCAACGCCGACCTCGTCACGGTCGTGGCGAACCTCGAGCTCAAGGCCGGCATGACCCTCCTGGCGGACGGCGGCCTGCGCGAGGCCGCCCGGATCTCGCACGCCATCAGCGAGATCACGAACATCTCGCCGTTCGCGCGCCAGCCGTACGTCGGGGCGAGCGCGTTCGCGCACAAGGGCGGCCTGCACGCCAGCGCCATCCGGGTCGACCCCGACATGTACCAGCACACCGACCCCACGCTGGTCGGCAACGACATGCGGATGCTGGTCTCCGACATGGCGGGCCGCGCCTCGATCGAGCTCAAGGGCCGCGAGCTGGGCTTCGACCTGGCCGGCCAGGGCGAGCTGCTCTCCCGCGTCACGAACCGCGTGAAGGACGACGAGGCCGCCGGCTACACCTACGAGGCCGCCGACGCGTCGTTCGAGCTGCTGCTGCGGTCCGAGCTGGGGCAGCGGCCGGACTTCTTCACCGTCGAGTCGTGGCGCACCATCGTCGAGACCGTCCCCGCGGGCGCGGCCCCGCCGTCGGTCCACGCGCCGGACGCCGTCGCGGTGGCCGAGGCGACCGTCAAGCTCCGCGCCGGCGGCGAGCGGATCGTGACGACGGGGGAGGGCAACGGCCCCGTCAACGCGCTGGACCAGGCGCTGCGCACCGCGCTCTCGCGGGTCTACCCGGAGCTGGCCCGGTTCGAGCTCATCGACTTCAAGGTGCGGCTGCTGGACACCGAGCTCGGCACCGACGCGATCACGCGGGTGCTGACCGAGACCAGCGACGGCGAGCGGTCGTGGTCGACGGTGGGCGTGGGGCCGAACGTGGTCGAGGCCGCGTGGGAGGCCGTGACGGAGGCGTACGTGTACGGCCTGCTGAAGTCGGGCGTGGACCCGCGGCCCTGAACCCATCCTGCCGAAGTAGAACTGGGGCGAGATAGAACTGCAGCAGTTCTATCTCGCCCCAGTTCTATCTCGCCCTGGTTCTACTTCGGCAGGGTGAGTTCGGCGGGGTGGGTCAGGCGACCGGGGCCGCCGGACGCTGCTCGGCCTTGGTCGTCCCGAAGTCCAGGCGCTGGTCGCGCACCGCGTCGTACGTCGCCTTGATCGCGATCGACGAGCGGTCGTAGGTGCGCTGCGCGACGCGGACGAACAGGTAGTCCACGACGGTGAGCTGCGCGATGCGGCTCGACATGGCGCCCACGCGGAACTGCGTCTCGCGGGCCGTGGTGGCCAGCACGACGTCGGACACCAGGCCGATCGGGGCGTCCGGGAAGTTCGTGATCGCCGCGGTCAGCGCGCCGCGCTTGCGGGCGATCTCCAGGGCCTGGTTGGTCTCGCGGGTCTGGCCCGAGTGCGAGACGGCCACGGCCACGTTGCCCGGCTCGAGCAGCGCCGACGAGGCGAGCTGCTGGTGCGGGTCGGGCGAGCTGAACACGAAGACGCCGATGCGCTGCAGCTTCATCGCGAGGTCGGCGGCGGCGAGGTTGGACGACCCGACGCCGTAGACGTCGACCCGCTTGGCCTCGGAGATCGCCGTGGCGACCCGCTCGATCGCCTCGGTGTCGATCATGCGCGCGGTCTCCTCGATGGTGCGCGCCTCGTGGAACGCGATCTTGGAGACGACGGCCTCGATGTCGTCGGTCTGGTTGATCTCGCCCTCGGCGATGCCCGACCGCTCCATCTCGACCTCGCGGCGGCTGGTCGCCTGCGCCAGGTCGATGCGGAACTCGGGGTAGCCGGCGTAGCCGACGGCGCGGCAGAAGCGCACCACGGTGGCCTGTGACGTGTCCGCGTGCCCGGCGAGCTCCGTGATGGTCGAGGCGACGACGGTGTTCGGGTCGTCGAGGACCGTCTGCGCCACTCGCGCCTCTGCGGGTCGCAGGGTCGGCAGTGCGCGCCTGAGTCGGACGAGGACGTCACCTGTCATGTCGCATCTCCCGGGATGGTGTGGTGAGGCTGGGTCGAGAACATACACCCGTACCGGGGATCCGGGCACAGCACGTCAGTGAAGGACCATGCGGGTGACTGCCGTCGTTCACTGAAGCTCGTCACCGGGCAGGTCGGTGGCCGACAGCTGAGCGGTGAGCACGTCGGCGGCGCCCACGTCCTCCGGCGTGTCGCGGCTGGTGTGGTGGCCGTCCACGCGGATGGTGAGCCACGGGCGGAACCCGGTCACCGAGTGGGGCGCCTCGCGCAGCCGGCGGGCCAGGTGGAGCGCGCCGTCGAGCGGCGAGCCCTGGCTCGGCACCAGCGAGACGTCGGGGCGGTCCTCGGAGAGGTGCTTGGTGAGCGACACCGTGAGCGGCGACTCCTCCTGGACCAGGCGACCGGTCGTGGAGGCCAGCGGCGGGATGTCACGGCCCAGCGCGCTCGCGAGCGTGTCGGCGAGGTGCCGGCCGGCCTCCTCGAGGATGCGGATCGACGTGCTGTCGCCCTCGGCGGCCGCGATCATCACCTCGGGAGCCATCGACGCGAGCTGCTTGGCGCGCTCGGCGTTCTTGTAGAACTGGTTGGGCCAGCTCTCGATGAGGCCGAACTTGGCGACGGCCGCCTCGAGCAGGCGCTTCGATGCGCCACGGCTCGCGCCGTCGTGGTAGCGACCGGCGGCGCGCAGCGCCTCGCCACCGACCCAGACACCCGCACCGAGGTCACCGAGCAGGTGGCCCCAGCCGTCGGCGCGGCGCCAGCGGTTCACGCCGTCGTAGCCGAACGCCACGGCGCCGGTACCGACGGACAGCACCGCACCGGCGCGTCCGCGCAGGGCGCCGAGGTGGGCGGTGAGCGCGTCACCGGCGACGGCGGTGCGGTTGGTCCGCAGCTCGCGCGCCAGGATGTCGTGGATGTCGAGCGGCTTCTCGACCAGGGAGGTCAGCCCGGTCACGCCGACGGCGGCCGAGGAGACGGGCGCGGTGCTGCCGTCGCTCATGCCGTGGTGGCCCATGCGGGCGGCCCACGCGTTGAACGACTGGCACAGGGAGGCCACGACTGCCGAGGCGTCGCTGCCGTGGTGGTTCACCTTGACGGCGCGCCCGCTCAGGCTGATGCGCTCGGGGTTCACGGAGTTGCCGAATTCGGCGACCAGGCGCGAGCCGCTACCGCCTACGTCGAGAGCGACGACCCAGGCGTCAACGGCCTCGACCGCCACTCCATCAATGCCCTGTGAGAGTTCCGACACCAGGTCATTCTGACACGAAACCAGGGCAAGGTTGTCTAAAGAGAAGAGGAAATTCTGGTCTGTTCTGCTGCGCCTTCTCGCCAAATATCGGACGTGCCCGACGTCGGCGCCTGCCTTCCGTACCTAAGGCGGCTCCGACGTCGGACACCACAGGCACCGTCGCCTAGTGTGAACACGTGCGAGGAGAGTTCAAGGTTCCACTCGGAAAGCTGGTTCGTGTCGAGACCGAGGTGGACTCGGCGGCGGGACCACCCGGCCGTCTGGTGGGCACGCGGGTCAGCGGGGACTTCTTCCTGGAGCCCGACGAGGCCCTGGAGGCCATGGGCGAGGCCCTCGACGGGATGCCCGCCGACGCCTCCAAGGCGCAGCTCGCGGAGGCGGTGCGGACCGCCCTGGACGGCGCCACCGCCGTCGGCTTCGACGCCGACGCCGTGGCCGTCGCCACCCGGCGCGCGCTCGGCCACGCGACGGCCTGGGACGACCACGAGTTCGAGGTGATCCGCACCCCCGCCGTCTCGCCGCTGCTCAACGTGGCGCTCGACCAGGTGCTCACCGAGGAGCTGGGCGCGGGGCGCCGCGGGCCGACCCTGCGGTTCTGGGAGTGGGACGAGTCCGCCGTCATCATCGGGTCGTTCCAGTCGCTGCGCAACGAGGTCGACTCGGAGGGTGCCGCACGGCACGGCGCCCGCGTGATCAGGCGGATCTCGGGGGGTGGGGCCATGTTCATGGAGCCCGGCAACACCATCTCCTACTCCCTGTACGTGCCGGGCTCGCTCGTGGACGGGCTGAGCTTCGAGCGGTCCTACGCGTTCCTCGACGACTGGGTGATCGGCGCCCTGCACGGGCTCGGGATCGACGCCACCTACGTGCCCCTGAACGACATCGCCTCGCCCGCCGGGAAGATCGCCGGCGCCGCCCAGAAGCGGCTCGCCGGGGGCGCCGTCCTGCACCACGCGACCATGGCCTACGACATGGACGCCGACAAGATGACGGACGTGCTGCGGATCGGCCGCGAGAAGCTCAGCGACAAGGGGACCCGCAGCGCGAACAAGCGCGTGGACCCACTGCGGTCGCAGACGGGGCTCACCCGTGCCGAGGTGCTCGACGCGCTGGAGGCCTCGTTCCGCGAGCGGTACCGGACCGTGCCGGGCGAGGTCACGGCCGACGAGTGGCGGCGGGCCCAGGCCCTGGTGGATTCGAAGTTCGGCACACCGGAATGGACCGCGCGCGTGCCTTAGCAGCGGGCGAAAAGGGGGCGTGCCATGATGGGCAATCACGGTTTGGTAACACCCCTAGCAGATACTTCACCCGGTCAGTAATCTCCACGCAATGCCGCGTATTGGGAATTTCATTTCTTGGAAATGTGACCTGGCTACTCTCGCGGCTCTCGGCGCAAGGCCCCTCAAGACCCAGCGCAGGACCCACCGCAAGACCCAGCGCAGGACCAGCGGAAGGAAGCCCAGACGATGACCCGAGCGATGCGACGTTCCCTGGCGGCGGCAACCGGAGCACTGCTTGTCGCGGCCACGACGGCGGCCTGCGGCGGTGGTGGTAGCGGTGACAGCGAGGGTGACGGCACCCTCAGCGTCTGGATCATGCAGGGCACCAACCCCGACGCGGAAGACTTCTTCGCCGACGTCTCCACGGCGTTCGAGGAGGAGACGGGCGCGACGCTCGACGTCGAGTTCGTCGAGTGGGGCGACGCCCACGACCGGTTCGTCACCTCCATCGCGGGCGGGACCACCCCCGACGTCGCCGAGACCGGCACCACCTGGACCCCCGAGTTCGCCGACGCGGGCGCGCTCGCGCCCCTCGACGAGTACGTGGACGGCGCCGGTGTCACCGACGACCTGGTCGAGGGCCTCGTCGAGGCGGGCACCTACGACGAGCAGCTCTACGGCATGCCCTGGTACGCCGGCGTGCGCTCGCTCGTCTACAACACGGAGATGTTCGAGCAGGCCGGCGTCGAGCCGCCCACCACGTGGGCCGAGCTGGAGGACGCCGCGGCCGCGCTGAAGAAGGAGTTCCCCGACAAGGTCGCCGTCGCGGTCCCCGGGGACGCCGAGTTCACGGTCTACCCGTGGGTGTGGGCGGCCGGCGGAGAGGTCGCCACGCTGGACGGCGACACCTGGACCTCGGGCCTCGACAGCCCGGAGGCGCAGGAGGGCATCGGGTTCTGGACGGGCCTGGCCACCGAGGGCGGGTACTCCTCCAGCGGCGCCACCACCTGGCGCGAGACCGACGTGCTCGACTCGTTCGCCGCGGGCGACGTGGGCATGGCCGTCATGGGGTCGTGGACCCCGGGCGCGATCGTCGAGGCCAACCCCGACATGGAGGGCAAGTTCGCCGCCGTGCCGATCCCCGGCCAGGACGGCGGCATCGCCCCGTCCGTGCTCGGCGGGTCGCACCTGAGCATGTTCGAGACGGCCGACGACAAGGACCTCGCCTGGACGTTCGTCGAGATGATGACGACCGGTGAGTTCGCGCAGCAGTGGGCCGAGCAGTCCGGGTACTTCCCGGGGCAGGTGTCGCTGCTGGACGAGACCCTGGCCAGCACCGACCCGCTGGTGGCCCCCTTCGCCGAGCAGTTCGTCGACGGCGGCGCGTCCGTCCCGGCAGCGCCCACCTACGGCGCGGTGCAGGCCAAGCTCACCACCAGCACGATGATGCAGTCGATCCTCTCGGGTGACGCCGACGTCGCCACGGCGTCGACCGCCGCCGCCGAGGAGATGACGAGCATCCTGAACGGCGCTGGATGACGGCGCCCGCCCCGCCCACGCCCTCGACGCCCATGCCCTCGACGCGCGCAGCGGCCCCCGACGGGGCCGGTGCGGCCGGCGGGGTGGCCGGCGGATGGGCGGGACGGGCCCGGGCCGCCGCCGTGCGGCCCTGGCTGCTGCTCGCGCCCGCGCTGCTGGTCCTGGCGGTCCTGCTGCTGTGGCCGCTGGTGCGGGTGGGCCTGTTCTCGCTGCAGGACTACGGCCTGCGCGAGATCACCACGGGTGAGCCCAACTGGATCGGCCTGGAGAACTACCGCGAGATCCTGGCGACGCCCGAGCTGTGGACGGTGGTGCTGCCCAACACCGTCGGGTTCGCCGTGCTGTCCGTGGTCGGCACCGTCGCCTTCGGCACCGCGGTCGCGGTGCTGCTCGCGTCGCTCGGCACCTTCTGGCGCACCGTCACCTCCAGCGCGATCATGGCGGCCTGGGCCATGCCCGCCGTCACCGGCACGTACGTGTGGGTGTGGATCTTCGACGCCGACCGTGGCGTCTTCAACGACGTCCTGATGAACCTCGGGCTGCTGGACGACCCGACCAACTGGTTCACCAACCGGTGGACGTTCTACGCGATCGTGCTGCTCAACGTGATCCACCACGGCTTCCCGTTCGTGGCCGTGACCGTGCTCGCGGGGCTGCTCGGCGTGCCGAAGGAGATGCTGGAGGCCGCCGAGATGGACGGCGCCGGCTCGTTCCGGCGGTTCTTCTCGATCGTCGTGCCGCAGCTGCGGCAGGTGTTCGCCGTCGTGATCATCCTGTCGACCATCTGGGACTTCAAGGTGTTCGCGCAGGTCTACCTCATGCCTGGCGGCGCGGGCTCCAACAGGTCCGTGCTCAACCTGGGCGTGTGGTCCTACGTCGAGTCGTTCGGGCAGAACCGGTACGGCTTCGGCTCGGCGATCGCCGTGCTGCTGACCCTGCTGCTGCTCGCCATCACCGCGGTCTACGTGCGGACCGTCCTGGCGGAGGAGGAACGATGAGCGCCACCCGCACGCCCCCGCGCGCGGTGAGCCGCACCCGGCCGGGCCCGCAGGTGCTGCGGCGCGGCGGGCGCCGGTCGCCCCTGCGGCAGCTCGGCAAGGGCGTGCTCGTGGCGCTGCTGCTCGTGTTCACGCTGTTCCCCGTCTACTGGATGCTGAACAGCTCGCTCGACGCGCAGGCCGGGCACACCAGCAGCTTCTGGCCCGCAGAGCCCACGCTCGAGCACTACGTGTTCGTGCTCACGGAGGGCGGGTTCGGCACCTTCCTGCGCAACTCCCTGCTCGTCGCGCTCGGCACCGTGGTCATCTCCTCGGCGCTCGCGCTGCTCGCGTCGGTGGCGGTGGCCCGCTTCCGGTTCCGGATGCGCACCCAGATCCTGATGCTGGTGCTCATCGTGCAGATGGTGCCGCTCGAGGCGCTCGTGATCCCGCTGTTCGTGCAGGTCCGCGACCTCCAGCTCCTGGAGACCCTGACCGGCCTGATCGTCGTGTACGTCGCGCTCGCCCTGCCGTTCGGCATCTGGATGCTCCGCGGGTTCGTGGCGGCAGTGCCGGTCGAGCTGGAGGAGGCCGCCTACCTCGACGGCGCGAGCTGGGGCCGCATGTTCTGGTCCGTGCTGCTGCCCCTGGTGGCACCCGGGCTGGTCGCCACCAGCATCTTCGGCTTCATCACCGCGTGGAACGAGTTCATCTTCGCGATGACGATGCTCGGCGGGGCGACCGAGAACTACACGGTGGCGATCGGGCTGCGCTCGTTCTTCGGCGTCCACTCCAACGACTGGGGCGCCATCATGGCGGCCTCCACGATCATCACGGTGCCGGTGATGATCTTCTTCATCCTGGTCCAGCGCCGGCTCGCCTCGGGTCTGACGGCGGGGGCCGTGAAGGAATGACCGGGGCTGAGGAATGACCGGGGCGGGGGAATGACCGACGCGCCGGCGGGGCCGACCCGGACGGAGCGGGCCGTCAACGGCGTGCTCCTGCCGGGGTTCGAGAGCTCTGTCGGTGGCCCCGGCGGCTCCGGTGGCTCCGGCGGCTCCGGTGGTTCCGGCGGTCTCGGGGGCGCGGTCCCCGCCTGGCTGGCCGACGCCGCCCGGGCCGGGCTGGCCGGCGTCGTCTACTTCGCGCGGAACACGCCGGACGTCCCGACGACGGCGGCGCTCTCGGCTGCCCTGCACGCGATCTCGCCGGACCTGGTGATCGCCGTCGACGAGGAGGGCGGCGACGTGTCGCGGCTGGAGGCGGCCGACGGCTCGTCCCTGCCCGGGGCGGCCGCGCTCGGCGAGCTGCCGAGCACCATCTCGCTGGACGCCGGGCGGGCCCTCGGCCGCGTGCTCGCCGCGACCGGCATCGACCTGCTGCTCGGCCCGGTGCTCGACGTCGTCTCCGCCCCCGACAACCCCGTGATCGGGGTACGCGCGTTCGGCACCACGCCCGACGCCGTCGCGCGGCACGGGATCGCGTTCGCCCGCGGCGTGCGCAGCGCCGGCGTGGGCGTGTGCGGCAAGCACTTCCCCGGGCACGGCGCCACCACGGTGGACTCGCACGTGGGCCTGCCCGTGGTGGACGAGCCGCTCGACGTGGTCCGGGAGCGTGACCTCGTGCCGTTCGCGCGGGCGCTGTGCCCCGAGGGGCGGGCTGGGCTGGACCGGGCTGGGCTGGACCGGTCTCGTGTTGATCAGTCGCGGCTCGACCAGTCTCGGCTCGACCAGTCGCGGCTCGATGCGGTGATGACCGCGCACGTGCTCTTCCCCGCCGTCGGGCCGGCGCCCGCGTCCGTGGAGCCGGCGGCGACGCGCCTGCTGCGCGACCTCGGCCACGACGGCCCGATCATCACCGACGCCCTGGACATGGGCGCGCTGCGCCAGCTCACCGGCTCGGTCGGCGAGGCCGCCGTCCGCGCGATCGAGGCCGGGGCCGACCTGCTCTGCCTGGGCCTCGACCCCGGCCTGTACACCGAGTCGTACGACGCGCTGAGCCGGGCCGTCGCCGCCGGGCGTCTGCGTGTCGAGCGGCTCGAGGAGTCCGGGGCACGCACGCGCGCGATGGTCGCGGCGGTCCGCGACCGGCGGGCCGCCGCGGGAGCGGTGACGGACGCCGCGGTCGCGCGCCAGGCGCTCGCGGACCTGGCCGAGCTGGGGGCGGGCATCGCCGACGCCGTCGTGCACGTCTCGGGTGCGGGTCTGGTGCCGCTCGGGCCTGACGCCGCGCCCGACGTCGTCGACCTGCGGGTCCGGCTGGACCACGCCGCCGGACGCACGGCCCGGCACGTCCAGACCGCGATCGCCGCGCAGTGGCCCGGAGCCAGGATGTACCCGGAGACGGACCCGCCCGGGGGGTCGTCCCAGGGGCCCGGACTGGACGATGATGGACTTCCAGTGCTTATTGCCCGATTCACCCGGTACGGTGTATCGGCGGATCTCGACAGGATCGGTACCGAACGTGGTGCAGAATTTCATGGAGGGCCTCCCGCGGAGGACCCTGCAGGTGCTCCGCGTCGTGCCGAACCGCTCGTCGTGATCACCCGGGACCCCGTCCCGGGGTCGGCGGAACGCGCCCGGCTGGAGCGGCTGTGGGCCGTCCGACCGGACCTGGTGGTGGTGCACACGGGACTCCCGGGGCCGGTCGGGGACTGGTTCGGGACGCTGAGCGGTGGAGGCCCCGCGGTCGTGGTGGCGTGCGGGACCGGGCGGGCCAACGCGGCGGCTGCGGTGGCGCGCTTGAGCGGTCGCGGTCGCGGTCGAGCAGGAGCAGTCGAGAAATCGCAGTAGAGCAGTCCCGGTAGAGCAGTCCGGTAGAGCAGTCATGTACGAAGAGCACGAAGTCCAAGAGCACAGAGCAAGAAGAACGAAGGGGGCTCACCGATGATCGCGGAGGCGGGATTCGAACGGCACGCACAGTCGGCGCCGCGCCCGGTCTCACCCACCGAGGAGCGCAACCCGCGCACCCGTGACATCGACGTGGTCTCCACGGCGGACATGGTGCGCATGATCACCGACGAGGACGCCGCCGTCATCGCCGCGGTGCGCGCGGCACACCCGCGCATCGTCGAGGCGATCGACCTGGCGGTGGAGGGGATCCGCGCCGGGGGTCGGGTGCACTACGTCGGTTCGGGCACGTCCGGCCGCATGGGCCTGCTCGACGCGGCCGAGCTCCTGCCCACCTACGGCGTGGGCGAGGAGATGTTCGTGCCGCACCTGGCCGGTGGCCTGGGCGCCTTCAAGAAGGCGGCCGAGGGCGCGGAGGACGACGTCGAGGCGGGCGCCGCGCTCGTGTCCGACGTCGGGCCCGCCGACGTCGTGTTCGGCATCGCGGCCAGCGGGAACACCCCGTACGTCGGGGGAGCGCTCGACATGGGCCGCTCGCGCGGGGCGGGCACCGTGCTGCTCGCGTCCAACCCCTTCGCCGCCCTGGCGCCGAAGGCCGACGTGCCGATCCTGGTGAACACGGGGCCGGAGGCCATCACGGGGTCCACCCGCATGAAGGCCGGCACCGCCCAGAAGATGGTGCTGAACACCTTCTCGACGGCCGTCATGGTGCGGCTCGGGAAGACCTACTCCAACCTCATGGTCGAGGTGCTCGCCACCAACGAGAAGCTGCGCAAGCGGCTGGTGCGCCTGCTCACGCAGGCCACGGACCTGGAGGCCGACGTGTGCGAGAACGCGCTCGCGGCGACCGACGGCGACCTGCGGGCCGCGCTCGTGATGCTCGTCGCGGGCGTCGACCGGTCCGCGGCGGTGGCGGCGCTCGCCGTCGAGCCCGGCGGGTTCGGCGGGCCGTCGGTCCGCGAGGCGCTGGCGCGGCTGGGCATCGAGCCGGCCTGACTCGGGCGTCCGGCGGCAAGCCGCGTTCGGTATTAGGCAGCGACGTCGGTAGTTCGCCTCGAGATCGGCACGGGCCTGTGCCGATCTCGAGGCGAACTACCGACCCTGCTGGTCTTGCTGGTGGGGCTGGGTCAGGCCGCGGCGGGGGTCGGGCGCGTGCCCGCGTCGCGGACGTCCGCCGCGAGCTTGGCGACCAGGATGTCGCCACCCTTGGTGAGCTGCTGCCCGCGCTCCGAGAAGCCGAGGCGGCCGTGGAAGCGCATCGACCCGGGGTTCGGCGGGTTCAGGTTGACCTCGCAGGTGACGACGTCGTGGCCCGCGGTGCGGGCGGCGTCGAACACGGCGTCGTAGAAGAGCTGGCCGATGCCGCGGCCACGGGCGCCCTCGCCCACCACGATGCGGTCCACGTACAGGTGGTCCAGGCCGCGCTCCTCGAACCAGGCGTAGTTCTCGCCGGCCCAGTCCTCGCCGCCCTCGAGCGCGACGACGAAGCCGAGGGGGTCCGTGGGCGCCTCCGGGTCGACCGCGACCAGGGCGAGCGACGAGGCGTCGAGCAGCTCGGACATGTCGTCGGCCGGGGTGTCGGGTACGGCGGGCACGGAGGCGTTGTTCAGCGTCACCAGGTGCGAGATGTCGGCGTCGGTCGCGGGGCGCAGGACGGTGGCCGTGGACATGGCTCGATCACTCCAAGGAGTCGGCAGGGGAACCCGAAGACACTAGCCGCCGGGCCCCTCGCACGTCTGTGACCTGCGTCAAAGAGTGGTGGCGGTCACGCGCGGGCCGAAGACCGCCGTCCCCACGCGCACGATCGTCGCCCCCTCCGCGACCGCGAGCTCCAGGTCGCCGGTCATGCCCATCGAGAGCTCCGTCGCGGAGCCCGTGCCCGGGGCACCCGACGCGAGCACGTCGTCCCGGATCGCGCGCAGCCGCGCGAACCCGGCCCGGACGGTCTGCTCGGCCTCGCCTTCCTGGCCTCCTTGGCCCTCGGCACCCGCGAGGCGCGCGCCGATCGTCATGAACCCGGTCAGGCGCAGGCCGGGCAGTGCGGCGACGGCGGTGGCGAGCGCGGCGGCGTCCTGCGGCTCGACGCCGGACTTGCTCTCCTCGCCGGTGACGTTGACCTGCACCATCACGTCCAGGGCCTGGTCGCCGGTGCGGTCGTCGCGCACGCAGCGGTCCGAGATCGCGCGGGCCAGCTCCAGCGAGTCCAGCGTCTCCAGGCCCGTGGCCGTCGCCAGCACCTGGTTGATCTTGTTGCGCTGCAGGTGACCGATCATGTGCACCTGCAGCGCGCCGTCGGCGACCCGGTCGGCCACGGCCGGCGCCTTCGCGACGAGCTCCTGCACGCGGTTCTCGCCGATCAGGTCGACACCCGCGGCCAGCGCCTCCAGCACGGCGTCCGCCGTCTGCGTCTTGGTCGCGACCAGGAGCCGCACCTCGTCCGGGCGGCGCCCGGCGGCGTCGGCGGCCGTGGCGATGCGCTCGCGGACGACGGCGAGCCGCCCGGCGACCGTGCCGGGCGACTGCTGGGCGGGGGTGAGCTGGGGCTGGTCGGACACGGGGTGAGTCTATTTCGGCGTGCCGGGGCCGACGGACGTCGGCAGACTGGACGGGAGGTCACGGTGGGACGACGGCTCAGGGTCGGATCAGGGGGGTGCCTGGTTCCCTGACCTGCTGCTCTACGGAAGGATGGGTCCCATGAGAACGCTGCTGAACATCATCTGGGTCATCTTCGCGGGGTTCGGGCTGTGGCTCGGGTACATGCTCGCGGGGATCATCTGCTGCCTGCTCATCGTCACCATCCCGTTCGGCGTCGCGTCCTTCCGCATCGCGGGGTACGCCCTCTGGCCGTTCGGGCGCGAGGTCATCGAGAGCCCCCGCTCCGGCATCTTCTCGCTGATCGGAAACGTCATCTGGGTGATCGTCGCCGGCTGGTGGCTCGCGCTGGGCCACGTCATCACCGCGATCCCGCTGGTGATCTCCATCATCGGCATCCCGATGGCCTGGGCGAACCTCAAGCTCATCCCGGTCTCGCTCATGCCGCTCGGCAAGCAGATCGTCCCGAGCGACGCCCTGCTGCCGACCTACCGCAAGCAGGTCGCCGCGGCCTGACCGGCGCTGCGCTTCCTAGTCGCGGGCGATCGGGGCCGTGGTCCCGTTCGTGAGCTTCAGCAGGTCGGCCGGTGCGAGGCCCACGTCGAGCCCGCGCCGGCCGCCCGACACGTAGACGACGTCGAACGCCTCGGCGGACTCGTCCAGCACCGTCGCGTGCCGGGTCTTCTGCCCCAGCGGCGAGATGCCGCCCACCACGTAGCCGGTGGCACGCTCGGCCGCCGCCGGGTCGGCCATCGCGGCCTTCTTGCCGCCCGCCGCGCGGGCCAGGGCCTTGAGGTCCAGCTTGCGGTCCACGGGCACGATGCCCACCACGAGCTTCCCGTCGACGTCGGCCAGCAGGGTCTTGAACACCTGCGGCGCGTCGACGCCGATCGCCTCCGCCGCCTCCATGCCGTAGCTGAGCTCGCTCGACGGGTCGTGCTCGTAGGGGTGCAGCGTGTGCGGCACGCCCGACTTCTCCAGGGTCACGACGGCAGGCGTCCCGTGGCTGGCGCGGGCGGACTTCGAGTTCTTGGCCACGACGTGATTGTGCCGTGCGGGCCGCGCGGCGGCGCAGCGATTTTGCGGTACGGACGACGCCGTCGGATCTGGGTGCTGGATCTGGGCACGGGCCCGGGTGCCGGCCGGGGTGTCGGGCGCGAATCCCCTGGAGTCCGGTCGGAAACTGCGTGGCTAGCGTAGGGGGAGTGCTCGCCCTCCTCCTTCTCGCCATCCTCGTCGGGGGCTCCCTGCAACGCGTGGCGGGAATGGGCTTCGGGCTCGTCGCCGGGCCGTTCATCGTGCTCCTCATCGGCCCGATCGAGGGCGTCATGTTCGTCAACCTCGTGGGCGCGCTGATGGCGCTGCTCGTGCTCGGACGCACCATCCGCCACGTGAACTGGCGCCGCTACGGCTGGCTGGTGAGCGCGTCCGTGGCGGTCAGCGTGCCGGCGGCGCTGGTCATCCGGGAGGCGAGCGCGTCGGCCCTGGAGATCGGGGTGGGCGCCGTCGTCGTGGTGGCCATGACGCTCGCGCTGGTGACCTCGCGGCTGCGAGGCGCGGAGCGGCCCTTCGCGCCGGAGGCACGCCTGCCGCTGCTGGTCACGGGTGCCGCGGCCGGGTTCGGCAGCGTCGCCGCCGGGATCGGCGGGCCGCCCATCGCGGTCTACTCCGTGCTCGACCGGTGGGACCCGCGCGACTTCGCGGCGACGGCCCAGCCGATCTTCCTCACCAACGCGCTCGCCGCGATGACGGCCAAGCTCCTGGTCGCCGACGTCACGTTCCCCGGGTTTGCCGTCTGGGAGTGGGTGGCCGTCGGCGTCGCGCTCGTGGCGTCGATCGGGCTGGGCGAGCTGCTCGTCGGGCGGATCTCGGCGAGCGCGACGCGCAAGGTGCTCGTGACGCTCGCCTACATCGGTGGGTTCGCGACCCTCGGCCGAGGACTGCTGGGGCTGTTCGCCTGACCCGCCCCCTGATCCCTCCCGGACATGTCAGGCGTACAGATCACCGGGGTGACCTGTACGTCTGACACGACTCCTTGTTGGGGCTACTCGAGCGGTCCCAGGACCATCGACGGCTCGCCCGACGGCGTGAGCTTTGCCGCCCCGAGGTTGCCGACGGTGCAGCTCCCGCTGCGCGGGCTCCCCGCGTTCCAGACCTGGCGCAGGCAGTTGCGCATCGCGAGCTGCCCCCAGTAGCTCGGGTGCAGCGACTCCTGGACGTAGTACGGCGAGTCGCCGATGGTGGAGACCGTCCGGATCTGGTTGACCCACTCGGTCCGGTCGACCGCGCCGGCCGACTGCCAGCTGGGCAGACCCACCTCCTCGTACAGCCCGACGCCGTTCTCGCACAGCCGCTTGCCGTCGAACGCGTGCGTCATGTCGAGGGTGCGGACGTTCGGCAGTCCGACGTCGGCGGCGGCACCCAGCAGCGCGCCGTTGATGGTGGGCAGGGCCGTGGAGTTGGCCCAGTCGGCGTCCCGGTTCCAGAGGCCGCAGCCGCCCGTGGACTGGCGGGTGTACCCGGACTCGGAGTAGCGGATGCCGGAACCGTTCGGCACGGGCGACGGGTAGGTCTGGACCACGAGGGTCCACTGGCTGGTGCTGTACCCGGCGTTGCTCATCGCGGTCGCTACGTTGTCGAGCGCGCCCACCACCCGCGCCCGGACGTCGGCGACGCTCGAGGCGGTGAAGTTGGCCGCGACCGAGCTGTCGTCGTGGCAGTAGTTCTTCCACCAGGTGGGCGAGGTGAGGAAGTTGACGACGCAGGACTGCACGACGCTCGCGAACTCGAAGTCGTTCCCGCCGATCGAGACGACGACCATGCGCACGTTCCTGGTGGCGGCGGCCTCCTGGAGCATGCGGGCCTGGCCCTTGCCGGCCGAGCCCTCGTAGAAGTCGATGCCCGGCTTGAAGTTCGTGCCGGTCGAGGTGGCGGTCGTGGCCCCGCTGCACGCGAGGTTGAGACCCTCGACACCGCCGCCGATGTAGGCCTCGGCGGAGGACGCGCGATGGCAGCGCGGGATGGTCTCGCCCGTGCCGGAGGCGTTGTCGAAGTAGGCGGTCGGGCCGAGGGCGTCGGCCCGGTCCGAGTCGCTGTTGGAGGCGCCCGCCCAGCGTCCGGCCTCCCCGGAGATGTAGGAGTCGCCGAGGGTCACGACCCACGGCGTGCCGACGCCGGGGCCGTCGGCGGGCAGGGGAGCCGCGGTCGCAGGGGCGGCTCCCGGCACCGCGGCCGCGAGGGCCGTGACCGTGGCGAGGGAGACGGCGAAGGAGACGGCGAGGCAGCCGGTCAGGTAGCTGCTGAGGGGGCGGCGGGCGTTCCAGGGGCGGCGGGTTCGTCTGGTTCGTCGGGGGCCGGAGCGGTCGGGAGAGGGCAGGTGCGTCGTCATTGGCACTCCTGTGTCCAGGCAGCGCCCGAGCGGCGCTGCTGACCATATCTTCAATACCGGAGTTTATGCCACGGCCGAACTTGGGTAAATAGACGGTAAATCACCCGGGAAATGTTCTTCCGGGCGACGGGCGACGGGCGACGGGCGACGGGCGACGACGCCGGCTGCCGGGCCGGGCCCGGCCCGGCGGCCGGCCTAGATCTGGCCCACGGACAGCACGGTCAGCACGACCTCGCCGGCCTCGTCGCTCGCCGCCAGATCGATGAGCGCGGTGATCGCCCAGTCGCGGTTCCGGTCGGCGTCGTCGAGCACCTGCCGTACCCACCAGGTGCCGGGCTCGACGCGGCCGGTCACGCCGTCCTGCTCGCCGGCGCTGCCGGGTAGCTCGGCGCCCGGCTCGAGGATCGTCAGCAGCGCGGCCGAGCGTGCCTCCGGGCCGATGCCGACGGCGTCGTCGCCCTGCTCGTCGAACAGGGGGTCCAGGGCGTCGCCCCACGCGTCGGCGTCCCAGCCCTGGTCCAGCGCGGCCAGCGCCGGGTAGGCCTCCCGCGCGATCAGCTCGACGCGCCGGAACATCGCGTTGCGGACCAGGCGTCGGAAGGCGCGCGGGTTTCCGGTGACGGGTCGCGCGGGTGCCTCGGCGCCGGCGTCGGCCAGCTCGCCGTCGGTCACGAGGTCGGCATCGTCGTCCACGGGGTTGGCCAAGCGCTCCCACTCGTCGAGCAACGAGGAGTCCACGCCGCGCACGAGCTCGCCGAGCCACTCGATGATCTCCTGCACCTCCTCGGAGCGGTGCTCGTCGGGGACCACCTGGCGCACGGCCCGGAAGGCGTCGGCGAGGTAGCGCAGCACCACGCCCTCGGTGCGCTCCAGGCCGTACACGCTCACGATCTCGGCGAACGTCATGGCCTTCTCGACCATGTCGCGCACCACGGACTTGGGCGACAGCTCGGCGTCGGCCACCCACGGGTTGGTGCGGCGGTAGGTCTGGAAAGCGGGCTCCAGGAGGTCGGCCAGCGGCTTGGGCCACGTGACCTCCTCCAGCAGCTCCATGCGCTCCTCGTACTCCAGCCCCTCGGCCTTCATGGCGGCGACGGCCTCGCCGCGCGCCCGGTTCTGCTGGCCCATGAGCACCTGGCGGGGGTCGTCGAGCGTGGCCTCGATGACGGAGACGACGTCGAGCGCGTGCGTCGGGCTCTCGACGTCGAGCAGGTCCATGGCGGCCAGGGCGAACGGCGACAGGGGCTGGTTCAGCGCGAAGTCGCGCGGGAGGTCCACCATGAGGCGGGCCGACGGGCGAAGCCGGCCGTCGGCGTCCGGCACCCGGACCTTCTCCACGACACCGGCGAGCCGCAGCGAGCGGTAGATGCGGAAGGCCTGCCGCACGTGCTCGGCCTGCTGCGTCTCCGAGTCGTGGTTGGCGGTCAGGAGGTGGCGCATGGCGTCCACGGGATCGGTCGGGGCGGTGTGGCCGGTACTGTGCCCGGCGCCGTGCCCGGTGTTGTGGCTGGAGGCACGGGCGAGCACGTTGAGCACCATCGCGTGGTTCACGCGGAACTGGGAGACCAGGGGCTCGGGGTCGGCGTCGCGCAGGCGCTCGAAGGTGGCGTCGGTCCAGTTCACGCTGCCGGACGGCGCCTTCTTGCGGACGATCTTCTTGAGCTTCTTCGGGTCGTCGCCGGCCTTGGCCAGGATCTTGCGGTTCTCGATGACGTGCTCGGGCGCCATGACCAGCACCTCGCCCACGGTGTCGTACCCGGCGCGGCCCGCGCGTCCGGCGATCTGGTGGAACTCGCGCGCGCTGAGGTGCCGCATGCGCTCGCCGTCGAACTTCACGAGACTCGTCAGGAGCACCGTACGGATGGGCACGTTGATGCCGACGCCGAGCGTGTCGGTGCCGCAGACGACCTTGAGCAGGCCCTTCTGCGTCAGGCGCTCCACGAGGCGGCGGTACTTGGGCAGCATGCCCGCGTGGTGCACGCCCACGCCGTGCCGCAGGAACTTGCTCAGGATCTTGCCGAACCCGGTGCCGAACCGGAAGGCGCCCATCTCCGCGATGATCGCCTCCTTCTCCGACTTGCTGGAGACGTTCATCGACAGCAGGGACTGCGCCCGGTCGACGGCGTCCTTCTGCGTGAAGTGCACGACGTACACCGGGGCGCGGTGCGTGGTCACCAGCTCCTGGATCACCTCGGTCAGCGGCTCGACCACGTACGAGAAGGTGAGCGGCACGGGGCGCTCGGCGCCCGCGACCTCTGCGACGGGACGGCCGGTGCGCTCCTCGAGGTCCTCGCGGAGGCGCGTGGTGTCACCGAGGGTGGCGCTCATCAGGATGAACTGCGTGTTCGTGAGCTCCAGCAGCGGCACCTGCCACGCCCAGCCGCGCTGGGGGTCGCCGTAGTAGTGGAACTCGTCCATCACGACCTGGGCGATGGCGTCGTCGTCGGCGGCCGTGTCCGTCTCGTCCGCGGCGTCGCCGCGCCGCAGGGCGAGGTTCGCGAGGATCTCGGCGGTGCAGCAGATGATCGGGGCGTCCGGGTTGACGGCGGAGTCGCCTGTCATCATGCCGACGTTCTTGGAGCCGAACGCGGCGACCAGGTCGAAGAACTTCTCGCTGACCAGCGCCTTGAGCGGGGCCGTGTAGTAGGTGCGTCCGCCGCGCCCGGACCGGTGCGCGGCCAGGGCGGCGAACTGCGCACCCATCGCGACCATCGACTTGCCGGAACCCGTGGGGGTCGCGAGCACCACGTGGGAGCCCGTCATGACCTCCAGGAGGGCCTCCTCCTGGTGCGGGTAGAGCGCGCGCCCGCCCGCCGCGGCCCACTCGCCGAACTTCTCGAACAGGACGTCCGGGTCGGGGTCCTTGCCCGTGGGCGCGGGCAGGTAGGGGATCAGGGTCCCCGCCGGCTTCGGGGCGCCCGACGTGGCGGGTCGGTCGGCGGAGGTGGGGGCGGTCGAGGTTGTCGACGTCGTCGAAGAGGGCGCGGTCATGATGCCGCCCATTCTTGCAGGGGGTGAAGCGGGACGACGATGCGGGGCGGGCTCGCCGTTACGTGCGAGGTGTCGGCTGGGCGTCGGTGGGGCGGGGAGACCGTCGTGCCGTGGTTGCACCGTGGGAGTGCGACCACAGGGGGCCTCATCGACGAGTTGTGCACAGATTTGAGTTCTGGGCGTTGCGGCGGACATTTGTTCCCTACGGTGGTGGTGGATCGAGCCGGTGACTGCTTTTTCTTGGGCCTCGTCCTGGTGCTCGTTCTGGTTCTGGCCCGGTCCTGTTCGGGGTCGTAGTGGCGTGGGAAGGAGGTGACGGCCGTGGTTCTCGAGGTGATGCCTCCGGCGGGAGGCGGGGCGGGTGCCCCGCGTGGGGTGGCGGACGTCGTCGCCGACCTGGGACGGATCGTCGACGAGCTCGTGGAGGTGGCAGGTCCGGAGGCGTTGGACGTCCTGGAGTCGGCTGGTGCTGGTGCTGGTGCTGGTGCTGGTGCTGGTGCTGGTGTCGGTGAGGTGGCGGACCGGCTCACGGTCCTGTCGCCGGTGCTGCGCCGGGCGGTGCACCGGCTCGACGTGCTGCGGGTGTCCTGGCTGCCCAGGATCGAGGCGCACGGCCTGTGGACGACCGACGGGTCGCGGACGTTCCCGGCGTGGCTGTCCCGGCGGGAAGGCGTGCGGTTCGGCACGGCGAGCCGCGACGTGAAGGCCGGACGTCGGCTCGCCGCGCACCTGCCGGCCACCCTCGCGGGCGCGCTGGCCGGCCGGGTGGGACCCGAGCAGCTGCGCGCGATGATCGACAAGGCGCCGACCTCTGACCTGCGCGCGGAGGCGCTCGCCGAGGAGATCCTGGTGGAAGCCGGCGGGACCGAGGACGAGGTGATCGGGGGTGCCCGGCCTGACGACGCTGACCCCGGCGAGGCTGACGGCGACTCCGGCGAGGCCGACGGGGATGCTGGTGACGAGAGTGCTGACAGCGGCGCCGCTGATGGTGACGGCGGACCGACCGGCGTGACGATGACGGGCGAAGAGCTGCTGCTGACCCACATCGACCTGAACACCCCGGACGGTTTCCGGCGCATCGTCGACCGGTTCGCCGACCAGGCGGACCCCGACGCCGACGAACGGGGCTACCGGATCGCTAAGGAGCGCGAGCACCTCGAGCTCTCCAAGACGCTCGACGGCTTCCACGTCAGGGGATTCCTCACCGACGAGCACGGCCACGCCCTGAGCGCGGCCCTCGGCTCCGTGATGGGCAAGCCGACGCCGGGCGACGAGCGGACGGCGACCCAGCGGCGCGCACAGGCGCTCGCGGACCTGGCCCGTTCGGCGCTCGACAACGGCCGTACCGGTTCGGGGGCCGCGGTGCGGCCGCAGATCAGTGTGCTGGTGTCGCTCGACGAGATGGAGCGCCTGGTCGCGCGGGCTGGCAGCCGCGAGGCCACGGGTGCTGGCAGCGGCGCCACCCGTGTTCCTGGTGTTCCTGGTGTTCCTGGTGCTCCTGGTGCTCCTGGTGCTGGTGGTGCCGGGGGAGCCGCTTCCGTGCGGCCTGGCGCGGCGTTCGAGTCGATTCCGCCGACACTGACCGGGGACGGGCGCGACAGCGTCATCCCGAGGAGCCTGTTCCGTCGGCTGGCCTGCGACAGTGCCATCACGCGGGTCGTGTTCGGCCCGGACGGCGCGGTGCTCGACGTCGGGCGGGCGCGTCGGACGGTTACCGGCCAGATGCGCAGAGCGGTGATCGCTCGGGACCGGCACTGCGTCTATCCGTCGTGCGATCAGCCGCCGTCACGCTCCGAGGTCCACCACGCCGTGAGGCACTGGGCTGACGGCGGCGAGACCTCCGTGGCCAACGGCGCCCTGCTCTGCTACCACCATCACGACCTGGTCGACACGACCGACGTCACCATGCGCTGGCGCGAGGGCGGCGGAGGGTGGGCATTCACGGACAGGCACGGCCGGACGATCGCGGATCCCGGCGCACCGGGCGAGACCGCGATCCCGCTCGGTGCGGGCGATCCGCCGGACTGGGCATCGTGACGGTGCTGGGTGGCGCTCGGTGGCGCGTGGCAGTGCTCGTGGCGCTCGGTAATGGCAACGGCAACGGCAACGGCAACGGCGACGGCGACGCCAACGGCGACGGCGACGGCAACGGCGACGGCAACGGCGCCGGCAGGCGCGCTTGTGACGCCCGCCGCGCCTGGCAGTGCTTGTGGCGGTGTCTGGTGCCTTACCGAGTGGTCGTCGGCGTGACCCCAGCCGGCAGGTCGTCCGCCGGCCGTGCCGTTTCTGGTTCCATGCCAGTGGATGTCGCGTTCGTGAGCACGGCGCCGACCGGGCCAGTGCTCGCCGGGTCAGCGTCTGCGGGCGCTGCGTCCGCGGGCGCAGCGCCCGCGGCAACCGTGTCCGCGGCAGCCGTGTCCGTGGCAGCCGTGTCCGTGGGGACTGTGTTCGTGGGGGCCGTGTGCGTGGGGACCGTGTCCGAGGGGACAGGGATGGCGGGGCCGGTGCTGACCGGGCTCGCGTCCACGCGCTTCTCGCCGGCCTGCACCGCGATGACTCCCGCGAGGATCAGCGCACCGCCCACGAGCTGGATCGGCTGCGGCAGCTCACCCAGCAGCAGCCAGGCGAAGCCGATGGCGGACACGACCTCGAACAGCCCGACGAAGGACGACAACCGGGGGCCTAGCAGGCGGCCCGCCGCGATCCCGGCGACGTACGCGAAGCCGGCGGTGATGATGCCGAGGCCGAGCACCGGCAACCACCAGGGCACTGCCGTCCCCGCGTACACCGGCGGTGCCGTGCTGTACTCCAGCGGCATCAGCCCGGTCAGGCCGAGCACACCCAGGGCCACGGTGGCGGTCGTGAGGCCGCCGGCGGCGAGGGCGAGCGGCGGCAGGCCCGTGTCGACGTTCGCGTTGATGACGAAGTAGGTGGAGACACCGAGCATCGCGACCAGGGCCCACGCGATTCCGACCGGGTCGACGGCGGTGGCTCCCGGCGCGCCCGAGATCAGGTTCAGCACGAGCACCAGCCCGACGGCAGCGAGCAGCGTGCCGCCGATCGTGGCGCGGGTCGGGCGTTGTCCGTGCCGCAGCCAGAACCAGAGGACCACGGCCGCCGGGGCCGTGTACTCGATGAGCAGAGCCGGGCCGACCGGCATGTGCTGGACCGCCGAGAAGTAGGCGAACTGGCAGCCCGCGACCGACACCGCGCCGTAGACCGCGATCAGCCCGAGGTTCTTCCGCACGGGGCTCCAGTCACCGCGCAGCGACACGATTCCCAGCGGCAGCACCACCAGGGTCGCGATCGCGACGCGCACGAGCACCATCGCACCGGGGCTCCACCCGGTGTCGAGGAGGCCGCTGGCGAACACGCCGGAGAGGCTGAACGCCACGGCGGACGCGCCGGCGAACAACAGACCCAGGGTGAGTTGCCGCGACGGTCCGGAGCGGGCGGGTCGCCACCTGTTCGACAAGCGTCCGCTGCGGGGCGCGATGTCCGGACCAGGGGAGCCTGAGCTCGAAACGCCAGGCCCGGGAATGCTCGGCTCAGGAATGCTCCGCCCGGAGATGCCCTGCCCGGAGAAGCCCTGCCCGGAAAGCCCGGACTCCGAGATGCCCGGTCCGTTGGTGTCAGGTGTCACAGCGCCCATGAGTCCTGACGCTACGGGCGGAGCGAGTAATGTGTCAACGTGGTTTTCACTCATGACACCGAGGAATCGCTCCAGGCCGCCGTCGTGCTCGTGAACGCGGCCGAGCCACCGGTCTCGATCACTACGGTGGCGGACCTCGACGAGTTCTTCGCCGGGCAGGGATACACGGGCCGCCACGACAGCACCCAGGCGGAGCTGGAACAGGTGCTCGACCTGCAGCCCAAGCTGCGCGAGCTGCTCACCGCGGACCGGGACTCTGCGGCCGGCCTGGTGAACGAGATGCTCGACGCCGCCGGCGCGGTACCACAGCTCGTGCGGCACCCGCCGGCCGACTGGCACATCCACGCCGTGCCGAGCGATGCGCCCCTGGCTACTCGCATCCTGGTCGAGACGGCGATGGCGATGGTCGACGTGATCCGCGACGACGAGCTCTCCCGCCTCGCGGTGTGCGCCGACAGCGACTGCGAGGGGATCGTTCTTGACCTGTCCCGCAACCGGTCGCGCCGGTACTGCTCCACCACCTGCAGCAACCGCAATGCCCAGGCCGCCCACCGCGCGCGGCGCGCCGACCAGGCCGCGGCGGCCCAGGCGCACTGAGCGAACTGAGCGGACCGAGCGCATTGGGCGAACCGAGTGCACTGAGCGGATCGGGCGGATCGAGTTGGCGGCGTGGAACGGGCGGACTGAGCAGATCGAGCTGGCGGACGGGATCGAGCGGGCGGCGCGAATCGACCGGGCCTAGTTAACCCGGCGGACCGGGCGTATCAGCTGACGGTGTAGCGGGTCCGGCCCGAGGCCATGGCGGCGACGATCGCCTCTGCCACTCCGGCGACATCGTCCGGCAGATCGCGCAGCACAGCCCCGGGCGGGATGGCCGAGCCCGTCGAGCCCGCAGGGCCTGCCGAGCCGGCGGGGCCTCCTGGACTTTCTGAGCCGAGGAAGCCGCCAGGGCCGTCCGACCCGCTCGGACCCGCGGGGTCGACCGCACCGGGCTTCGTCGCCCGGGCGAAGTCCTCGTACATGTGCCGGGCCGCGTCGAGATCCGTGAAACCGTGGCCCGTGCGCGTCTCGACCCGCTTCAGGCAGGTCTCCACGGGCGGGAGCAGCACCACGTAGTCGAGTGCCTCGACGCCGCTCAGCCGGGCGAACGTCGGCAGGAACCACGGGCCGATGACGCCGTCGTAGACCACGGCCATGCCACCCGCCGCGAAGCCGCCCGCGGCGGCCGCCGCGGCGCGGACGGTCGTGTCGTTCTGGGCGTGCGACTCCGGGAGCCACGGCGGGATCATCCCGCGCCGCAGGAACCGGAAGAACGCGTCGCCCTCCACCAGGACGCTCGGCTCCCACAGGTCGGCCAGGGCCTCCGACACCGTGGACTTGCCCGAGCCGGGCGGGCCGGTCACGACGAGCAGCCCCGGGGTGACGTCGGCGGCCGTTGCCCCGCTCATCCGAGGTCCCACAGGAAGCGGTAGTAGGCCACGCGGTCCGGGTCCTCGTCTATGCCGTAGCCCTCGTAGACCAGGTGGTCGTAACCCTCGCCGTAGTTCCAGGCGAGGCTGTAGGTCGCGACGGCGAGGTCGGCCCAGCGGTCGCCGACGCCGAGGCCGCCGAGGTCCACGTGCCCGGCCCACGCGCCGTCGTCGGCGAGCAGGGTGTTGGGCGCGCAGGCGTCACCGTGGCAGACCACGAGGCGGTCGTGGTCGGGAGCGCCGGCGGCACGGGCCCGCGCCTCGACCGACCAGCCGACGGCGGCGTGACCTCGTGCGGCACGGTCCTCGGCGATGGCGATCCGGTCCTCGACGCTCCAGGTCCAAGGGCACTCCTCGACCGGCAGGACGTCGTGGAGCGCCCGGAGCCCGGCCCCAATGGCGCGGGCTGCAGTCTCGGGTTCCGCCAGCCACCGCGGGTCGACGGCGGAGCGACCGGGCATCGCGACCGTGACCAGCCACTGCGCCTCGTCGTCGGACCCCACCTCGAGCACCTCCGGCACCGGCGTGTACGGCGTTGCCCAGCGCATCCGAGCGGCCTCGTTGGTCAGGTCGACGCGCTCGGTCGTGGCCCGGTCGTTATAGGGCATCCACTTGACGAAGTAGGGGCGCCGCTGCACGCCGGGGTCGACCCGGAACGTGAGGCCGCCCAGCTCGTTGCGCCAGGCCGGGGTGATGAGTCCGTCGCCGGCCAGGTCGCGCACGACGTCGGGCACCGAGGCCGCTTCGGTGGGGATGGTCATGGGGTCAGCGTGGCAGACCGGGTCGCCGGACCACGAGGTGATTTCCGCGCCCGCGTGCGGCGTGCCGGTCTCGCCTCCTCCGAAGGATGTACGCGCGCCCGCAGAGATCGCCCGAACGGCCGACGCCGCGGCGGTCCGGCCGGGACAGGCTCGGGCCATGGCCACCAACCCGTCATCGAGCACGTCATCACCGCAGGCGTCATCACCGCAGGCGTCGGCATCGCCGGAGTCGGCTCCGCCGGAGTCAGTGCCACCGGAGTCAGCGCCGCCGGAGTCTGCGCTGCCCGAGTCTGCGGTGTCGGCGTCAGCATTGCCGGCGACGACGTCGTCAGGTCCAACGGTCGCGACCGGGCGGATCCTCGCGCTCGACGTCCTGCGGGGGATCGCGATCCTGGGCACGCTCGCCAGCAACGTCTGGCTGTTCAGCACCCCGGGCGGCCCGGCCGCGTGGATCTCCGACGGGTTCGCGACGGACGACCCGGCGCGGACGGTGCTGCAGGCCCTGTCCAACGGGAAGTTCCTCGCGCTGCTCACGCTGCTGTTCGGCGTGGGGCTCGAGCTGCAGTACCGGTCGATGGTGCGGCGCGGTATGCCGTGGCCCGGCCGGTACCTGCTGCGCGCCGGGATCCTCCTGGTCGAGGGGTTCCTGCACTACGTCCTCGTCTTCGAGTTCGACGTGCTGATGGGGTACGCGATCGCGTCCGTGCTCGCCGCCTACCTGATCGGGCGCAGCGACCGGGTGGTGCGAATCTGGGGCGGCGTGGTGGCCGGCGTGTACGTCGTGGCGATCGCGGGCCTCACCGCGCTCCTGGCCGTGACCTCGGACGCGTCCACGGCCGGTGCGTCCACGGCCGGTGCGTCCGGGACCGGGGGCGGGGCCTCCCTGTCGACGGCGAGCTGGCTGGACCAGGTCCTCGTGCGGCTCACCTACATGGACGTGTTCCGGATCGAGCTGCTCCTGATCGTCCCTTCGGCCACCGTCCTGTTCCTGGTGGGCTCGCGCCTCGTGCGCGCCGGCATGTTCTCCATGACGCCGGACGGCGCGCGGCTGCGTCGTCGGCTCGCGTGGGTCGGGCTCGGGGTCGGCATCCCGCTGAACGCGCTGACGACCTGGGCCGGGCCGACCTGGGTGCTTGTCGACCGGTACCTGGTCCCGCCGCTGGTGGCCCTGGGCATCCTCGCGCTCGGCACCACGCTCGTCGCCCGTGGGCAGTCCGGGCGCGGGCGGGGGCGCGGGCTTGAGGGCGGGCCGGGGAGCAGGCCGGGTCTGCTGCGGCGCGGCGTCGAGGGGATCGGGCGGACGGCGCTGTCCTGCTACGTGCTCCAGAACGTGCTCGCCTCGGTGATCTGCTACGACTGGGGTCTCGGCCTCGCGGGCGGTGACGCGTGGCAGGTCGTGCTGATCTGGGCGGTCATCTCGCTGATCCTCCTGGTGGCGGCGCCCCTGTGGCTGCGTCGGTGGCCGCGCGGCCCGATCGAGCTCGTGATGCACCGGGTCTACGACGCGCGGCGCAGGTGATGCTGTGGGCCGGTGCGCCGGCGAGGACGTTCCGCGCGGCGTACCCGGACCGCCTCCTCAGCGTCCCACAGCGCCCGGTAGTAGGCCGTCCGGTCGGGGTCGGGCGCCACGCCGTAGGCGGCCAGCACCAGCGGCTCCAGGCCGGGACCGTAGCGGCGGGTGACGCTGCGCGTGGTGACGGCGATGTCCGACCAGCGGTCGGCCACACCCAGGTCGCCGACGTCGACGTGGGCTGCGAACCGGCCGGCGCCGTCCAGCAGGGTGTTCGGGACCGTGGCGTCACCGTGGCACACGACGAGGCGGTCGACGGGCGGCGGGTCGGCCAGGGCGGCGGGGAACCGGCCGCGGTCTTGTCCGGTGGGCGCGGAAGGCACGCCGGGCGCGGAGGGCGCGCCGGATGCGGAGGATGCGCTGGGCGCGGAGGACGCGCTGGAAACGCGGGGCGCGGCGGATGCGGAGGACGTCGAGAACGTGGCGGGGCTTGCGGAAGCTGCGGGCTCGGGCGGCGGGTTTCCCCGGTGCGCCGGGACTGTTGAAACTCCTGAGATCACCGCGGGCGAGGTGATCCCCGATGCCGAAGCCGCTGGGGCTGCGGAGGCCGCCGGGACCGTCGACGCCGCCGGGGCAACGGCCGGCCCGAGGCCGACACCACGCAGGGCCGCTACCCGCAGCTCCGCAGTGCGGATGAACGGGCAGGTGTCCGTCGGGAGCGCATCGTGGAACCGGCGCAGCCCCATCCCGATCGCGATCGCCGACCGCTGGGCGAGGATGCGCCACCGGGGCTCGATGGCGGACGTCGCGATCGCGTCCCCTGCCTCGACGGCCTCGGTGAGGAGCCAGGCGCCGTGCGCGTCGCGCCCGACGTCGAGCACCCGGGGAACCGCGGTGAAAGTGCCGGCCCAGATGAGCCGGTCGGCCTCGGCGACCGGGTCAGGGCAGGACGACGAGCGGGGCACCCACTTGAGGTACGAGCACTTGGCATACCGGTGCCCGGGGCGCGGGCTCCGGAGACGCCGGCCCCCGGAGTGCTGATTCTGGAGGCGCTGACCGCTGGAGTACCGGCTCCCGGGGAACGGATCCGGTGCTGTCCGGGAAGTCGCCGCGCCCGACGCCGTCCGCGGGTCCTCGAGCCGGGCGGTGAAACCGCCGTACTCGTTGCGCCACACGGGAACGACCGTCGTGCCCGGCCGCAGTCGTCCGGCCAGGATGTGCACGACGGGCGGTACTTCGACGGGTGTCGGACTGATGCCGACCAGCGCGCTCGACACCGCACCATCGTCCCATAGAGCGGGTGAAAAATGCCTCCGGGTTCGCGGTGTGGGCGGGCACTGGGCAACACGGGGTGACGGCTGCTCGGGGGTGCCGTCAACGCGTGAGCGGCACCGACGCGTGGGAATCGCCCTTGCGTGAGCGTCCTGCGAGGTCTGCCTTTACGAGGTCTGCCTTGGCGACGTCTGCCCTTGCGAGCCCTGCCCTTGCGAGCCCTGCCCTTGCGAGCCCTGCCCTTGCGAGCCCTGCCCTTGCGAGCCCTGCCCTTGCGAGGTCGCTCCCTTGCGGCCTCTGTCCCTTTTCGAGAGTGGCTCCTTCGCGGTCCTTTCGCCTTGCGAGCGCTCGGAACGCGTCCGGGGCCGGATGTCCGACGCGTGTTTTTGCGTCGGGCACCCGGCCCGGGACAGTGCGGTGCGGCCCTCGGATGGTGCCGTGTGGCCCGAGGTGGAACGGTGCCGTGCATTCTCGGGCAGTGCGTTCTCGGGCAGCGTGATGAGGTCCGGCGATGCAGCGTGATGTGGTCCGGCGATGCGGTCCGGTGTGAGAGGTCGAGTCCGGTCAGACCGCGCTCAGGGCGCCTGCGCCCAGCTTCTTCGTGCCGAGGGTGGCAGGGGCCTGCGAGTCCGACTCCGCCGGGGCGTCGGCCGCGGCCGAGCCGGACACCGTGACGTCGACGCACTGGTAGAACGCGTTCACGGTGTCGGCGATGTTCCAACGGGCGAAGATGGTGTGGTCGCCCGCGGGCAGGCCGCTCAGCGTGTGCTCGACGGTCGCGCCGGGCTGTGCGCCGCCGTCGTCGAACGTCTTGAAGAGCTGGCCGTCGACGAAGTACTCCCAGGTGGACGTGGAGTGCCGGGCGGTGATCTGCCAGCGGAACGTGGTGTCGCCGCTGATGGTCGTGCGCGGCCAGGCCAGCGAGTCGTTGTCGAGCACGGTGAAGCCGCTGCCGCCCGAGCACTGCGTGGAGCCCTTCGGTGCCTCGACGCTCTGCGGCTCGTACTGGAGACCGCCGCAGTCGAAGCTCACGGCGCCCGTGGCGCAGTGGTCCGCGCGGCTCGGCGGGCTGGTGATCCAGCCGTGGGCCTGCGCCTGCGGCAGCAGGGCGCTCGGGGCGGAGACGAGGAATGCTCCCGCGAGTGCCAGGGCGGCGAGCGCGGAGAGCAGGAGTCGGGTCGGCGGGCTGGCGGTGCGTGCACGATTCACGGTGATGCCTTCCGTTGTTCGAGCGGGCCGTTTCGTTCGAGCGGTCCGTCTTGTTCGAGCGGTCCGTCTTGTTCGAGCGGGCCGTTTGTTCGAGTGGACTGCTGGTCCGGACGCGGTTCGGCGGTCGGCCGGGGCTGCGCTGGACCGGCGGGTGAAATTCGGTGCTGGCATCGAACCTAGGAAATGTTCGCGTTGGTGACAATGAGGGTGAATTCGTACGCGGTTCCCCGTATTTCGGCACCTGGGCGGCCTCGGACCGGCACGTGGCCTGCCTCGGATCGGCCTCGAATCGGCGTCGGATCGGCACGTGGCCTGCCTCGAATCGGCCCCGGATCGGCGTCTGTCCGGCCTTGGATCGACGTCCGGCCGGCAGCCGAACGCGAGAGCGGCCGGCGTCCCGAGTCGGGACACCGGCCGCTCAGTGCGGACTCTGCTGTGGTTCGCGCTCTGGTTCGCGCTGTGGTTCGTGCTCTGGTTCGGGCTGCTGTTCGGACCTCAGCGAACCGTCACAGCTGCGCGGCCAGCAGGCGCCCTCCGCCCAGCTGCCGGTCGGCGTCGACCGCGGTCTTGGCGGCGCTGGACCCTCCGCCGATGTTCACGTCCATGCAGGCGTAGAAAGCCATGGCGGTGTCGTACACGTTCCAGCGGGCGAGGATCGTGTGGTTGCCGCTCGGCAGGCCCGAGAGCGTGTGGGTGACGGTCGCGGGCGGCGTCGCCCCGTTGTCGTTCACGGTCTTGAACAGCCGGCCGTCCACGAAGTACTCCCAGCTGGCCGTGCGGTGGAAGGCGGTCAGCGTCCACTGGAAGGTGTGCGTGCTGCCGATGTTCGTGCGGGGCCAGGCCAGCGAGGCGTTGTCGAGCGTGGTGAAGCGGCTGCCCCCCGAGCAGAGCATGGACCCCTTCGGCGCCTCGACGCTCTGCGGCTCCCATTCGACGCCGTTGCAGGACCAGCTCACCGTCCGCTTGGCGCAGTGGTCCTGGCGGCTCGGCGGCGAGACGACCCAACCGTGGGCCTCGGCCTTGGGGGTCATGGCGCTGGGTGTGGCGACCAGCGCCGTCAGGGTCAGGGCCAGCACGGCGAAGATGCCGAGCACGACTCGGGTGACGGGTGTGTGCGGTGCGATTGCTCTCATGGCGCTCACCTCGTGATCTGAAGTTGGGAAGTACCTGGACTGCTCCTGAGTGCTTGGGTGCGACGATCTGACGCTAGAAAAGGGCGGTACCCGGCGACAAGTAGGGCAACTACGTACTCGGGTGCGGGTACGTGTAAGCAGTTCGGGGCACGTTTTCGGCGGAATGGCGCCCCGGCGCCACGCCGGCTACGACTCTGCGGGTCCCGCGTCGCGCACCGCGTCGGGGATCGGGTCCAGCACCGCGTCGCACGCCCGGAGCAGCCGCTGCCGGAGCTCGCCGGACCGCTGCGCGAACTCGCGCTGCCGCCGCACGTACTCGGCCTTGCCCTGCGGCGTCTCGATCTCCACGCCCGGGACGTCGTACCCGGAGACGTCGTAGGGGGACGCCGCCATGTCGGTCCACCGGATGTCGCGGGCCAGCTCGAACGCGTCGAGCAGCAGGTCCCCGGGCACGGCCGGGCCCAGCTTGAGGCACCACTTGTAGAGGTCCATGTTGGCGTGCAGGCAGCCCGGCTGCTCCATGCCGACCTGTGCGGCACGGGTCGGCTGGAGCTGGTTGCGCGACGTCGCCTCCGGCGTGAAGAACCGGAACGCGTCGAAGTGCGAGCAGCGCACGGGGTTGGCCTCGACCACGGCGTCGGTGCCCGCGTGCCCGAGGCGGAGCGGCAGCGGATGCCGCTGGTCCCGGCCCGCCTCCCGGTCGCGGTAGACCATCGCCCATTCGTGCAGCCCGAAGCAGCCGAACGTCCCCGGGCGCGACGACGTCGCCGCGAGCAGGTCGCGGACGTACCGCACGGTGTCGCCGCGGTCGGCCAGGAAGGCCTCGGCGTCCAGGCGGACGACGGCGTGGGGCTCACCGGCCGGCGGGCTCGTCCGGTGCCAGCGCCATGCCGTGCGGTCCTCGGGGTCGGGGTCGGGGTCGGGGTCGGGGTCGGGGTCGGGAGCGCTGTCGTTCGGCAGCACGAGCGCGACTCCCGCACCGGGGTGCCAGCGGCGCAGGTGCGCGATCCGCGTCGGGTAGTACGTGAAGAGGAAGTCCTCGATGGCGTGCTTGCGACCTTCCGCGCGCGCGGCGCGCCAGACAGCCGTGAGAGCGTCGGCACGCTCGGCGTGCGCGGCCGCGAGGGGTAGCCAGTCCTGAGGCTCCAGCGTCGCGGCGACTGCTGCGGCGTACGCGGCAGCGCCGCGCCCACCGGGCGCGGTCGGCCCGTCGAGGACTGTGCTCACCGGTCCAGGGTACGGCGGCACCCGGACACGCCTGGACTCGCGGCCCTGCCCACGGCCCCGTCCCAAGCCCGACGCCACGGCCCCGCCCCGCCGTCGGCCCCGCCGTCGCCCCGCAGGGCGGACGCCGTAAGGTGCGACCATGTCCGACCTTCCCCTGCGCCGCCTCGGGCGCTCCGGCCTGTCCGTTCCCGTCGTCGGCCTGGGGTGCAACAACCTCGGCCGCACCGGCACCGTCACCGAGACCGCGGAGGGCGCCACCGCCCTGATCGACGCCGCCATCGACGCCGGGGTGACCTTCTTCGACACCGCCGACGCCTACGGCGCCCGTCCCGGACTGTCCGAGGAGCTGCTCGGTGCCGCGCTGCGTGGCCGTCGCGACGACGTGCTGATCGCGACGAAGTTCGGGCTCGACCTGCACGGCGCGAACGGCCAGGACTTCGGCGCTCGCGGGTCGCGTCGGTACATCGTGCGGGCGGCCGAGGCGTCGCTGCGCCGGCTCGGCACCGACTGGATCGACCTCTACCAGCTGCACGCCCCCGACCCGGCGACCCCGATCGACGAGACGCTCGCCGCGCTCGACGACCTGGTCCGCGCGGGCAAGGTCCGCTACGTGGGCCACTCCAACTTCCGCGGCTGGCAGGTGGCGGACGCCGAGCACGTGGCCCGCGGGACCGGCGGCGCCGTCGGGAACAGCGGCACGGGCGGCACCCGGTTCGTCTCCGCGCAGAACAAGTACTCGCTGCTCGCCCGCGGCCTGGAGCGAGAGGTGCTGCCCGCGGCCCGGGAGTACGGCATCGGCGTGCTGCCGTACCACCCGCTGGAGAACGGCCTGCTCACCGGCAAGTACACCGGCGGCGCCCGGCCCGACGGCTCCCGTCTGGTCACGACCAAGCAGCAGCTTCTGGACACGGCGCCCTGGGCGGCCCTGGACCGGTTCGGCACCTTCTGCCGCGAGCGTGGAGTGACCGAGACAGACGTCGCGTTCTCCTGGCTGCTGACCCGGCCCGAGGTGTCGTCGGTGATCGCCGGGGCGACCCGGCCCGAGCAGGTGCGGGGGAACGCCCAGGCCTGGACCTGGACGCCGACGGCGGAGGACCTCGCGGAGCTGGACGAGATCTTCCCGGCCTGAGCTGTCAGCCTTCCCCGCACGTGTCAGACGTACAGGTCACCCGAGTGACCTGTACGTCTGACACGTGGGGACGGGCTACACGTGGGGACGGGCCGACACGTGCGGGATGGTCTGACACGTGGGGACGGGCTCGGTAGCGTGGCGGGCATGAGTCTTTCGCCGCGCGCGTTCCGCCAGGTCAACGTCTTCTCCGCGCAGCCGACGGCGGGCAACCCCGTCGCCGTCGTGCACGGGGCCGACGGCCTCACCGACGAGCAGCTGGCCGACTTCGCCCGGTGGACCAACCTCTCGGAGACCACGTTCCTGCTCGACCCGACCGAGGCCGGGCGTGCGGCGGGCGCCGACTACCGCGTCCGCATCTGGACCCCGGGCGGCGAGCTGCCGTTCGCCGGGCACCCCACGCTCGGCACCGCGCACGCCTGGCTGGAGGCCGGCGGCGTCCCGCGCGGGCAGGACGTCATCCAGGAGTGCGGCGTCGGCCTGGTGCGGGTCCGCCGCCAGGACACCGGCTCGGGGCAGCGCCTCGCGTTCGCCGGCCCGCCCCTGATTCGCTCCGGCGCCGTCGACGACGCCGACCTCGCCCGGATCGCGCGCTCGCTGCGCCTCGACGTGTCCGACGTCGTCCGCTCGGCCTGGGTGGACAACGGGCCCGGCTGGGTGGCGGTCCAGCTCCGCGACGCATACGTCGTGCTCGGCCTGGAGCCCGACCTGGTGGCGATGGGCGACCTCAAGCTCGGCGTCGTCGGCGAGTACGCGCCGGGCGAGCGCCCCGCAGAACAGAGCGCCAGTGCCCCCGCAGTCGAGGTGCGCGCCTTCGTCCCGTCCATCGGCGTCGGGGAGGACCCGGTGACGGGCAGCCTCAACGCCGGACTCGGCCAGTGGCTCGCCGGCGACGTGCTGCCGTCGTCGTACATCGCGTCGCAGGGGACGGTGATGGGCCGGGCGGGCCGCGTCCACGTCGAGAAGCTGCCCGACGGCGAGGTGTGGGTCGGCGGCGACACCGTCACCACGATCGTCGGCGAGGTGACGCTCTAGGAAGTGGCGCTTCAGGAACCGGCGCTTCAGGAAGTGGCACTGCTTGAGGAACTGGCGCTCCGGGACGCCGAGCGGTCCGGGAAGGCCCGCTTGGCGACCCACCCGAACAGGCGCTCCAGCGGGCCGCGGCCCAGCAGCGCCCGCCACGCCGTCGCCAGCACCAGCGTGACCACGACCATCCAGCCCAGCGGCGTGTTGGTCGCGGGGTCGAGCAGGTCCCAGTAGGTGCGCGTCCACCACCAGATGGTGACGATCTGCAGGGAGTAGACGGTCAGCGCCAGCGCGCCGACGGCGGCCAGCGGCGTGGTGACGGTCAGCACCACCCCGCGCGCGACACGCCGGAGCCCGCCCTCCTGCTTGCCCTCCTGCGTGCCCTCGCGCGCGCCGCCCCGGGCCACCGACCCGAGCAGCAGGCACAGCCCGAGCACGCCCAGCGCGAATCCGCCGGAGCCGAGCGCCTCGAACGTCGTGTCGTCGTGCGGGCCCTCGAGGTACAGCCCGGCCAGGGGCGGCCACGGGTCGGACCAGGTGGGCGGGGGCTGCACGTACTGCGACGACGTCACGGCGACCTGCCCCTCGACGGTGGTCAGCCCGCCGGCGTCGGCCACCATCACCGCGGAGGCGACCGAGGTCAGGGCGGCCAGGCCGAACCCGCCCGCGACCAGGCCGAGGTGCAGCGTGGGCGACCGCAGGTCGCAGCGGCCCAGCGCGAGCCCGGCGAGCACGTACGCCATCCAGACCAGCGCGGGGTAGTGGCCCGTGAGCAGGAAGTCGGTGGCGGCGCCCGACCCGTCGTGCGGCGCGCGCAGCCCGGCCCGGGCCAGCACCTCGGGCCCGTAGTACACGAGGACGGGCCCGACCACCGCGATGCCCACCGAGATCGCCGCCAGCCGGGCCGGCGGCATCCGCAGGAACGGCAGCGCGAGCACGAAGTACGCGGCGTAGAAACCCAGGATGAGCAGCACGCGCGTACCGAACAGGTCGAGCACCGCGACCAGGGCCAGCAGCAGCACGACCCGCACGAGGATCCGGGCGCGCGCCGTGCGCATCGCCTCGCCCGCCAGCGGCCGGGACCCGCCCGTGACCAGCGCCAGCGAGAGCCCCGCGACCGTCGCGAACAGGATCGACGACCGACCGTGCGCCAGGCTCAGCCAGCCCTCGAACGTGGCGAGGTCGTCCGAGGTGACCCCGACGTGCGCCGTGAACATGCCGAGCACCGCGATGCCCCGGGCGATGTCCGCCCCCAGCACGCGGCCCGGTCCGCCGAGCAGGTTGTCGCGGAGGTTGTCACGCAGGCTCCGGCGCCCGCCGCCGGCGGCACCGGCGAGCCGGTCGGACGACGCCTCGTCCGGAGCGACGGACTCCCCGGCCGGCGCACCCGACGGGGCCCCGGGGGACGCTCCCGACGACGCCTCGGACGAGGGCCCGGACGGGGCTCCGGATGAGGCCCCGGACGGGGCTCCCGATGAGGCCCCGGACGGCTGAGCAAGCGTGGACATGCGCGCATCCTTGCGCGTCCCGAGGTCCGACGCTCGTGGGACCCGCCGGGGCCGGCTTGTTGGACAGCCGTCCCGAAGGATGAGAACGCGGATGTGCAGCGTGGCGCGGCGCACATACAGTGCGGCCATGACCGGCAGCGCCAACGAGCACGACATCGCTCGCATCGACACGGCCCGAACCGACGCGCCCAGCCACAAGCTCGGCGACACGTTCGGCGGCAGGTTCCCCGCGAACGAGGGGAGCGGCGGGCCCGCCCGGGACCGCACCAAGCCCGCGGGCACCGACCCGATCGACGCCGTCGACGCCCCCAGCAGCCTGTCGAGCCTGACCCGCGGCGCCGGCGACACCAGTGGCGCCGAGCAGGAGAGCCCCGACAGCCCGGGCGCCGGGACGGACCTCACCAAGGAGTCCGAGTCGTACACGCACGGGCACCACGAGTCCGTGCTGCGCTCGCACCGGCGCCGGACGGCGGCCAACTCCGCCGCGTTCCTGCTGCCCCACCTGCTCTCCGACATGACGCTGCTCGACGTCGGCTGCGGCCCCGGCACCGTCACCGTGGACTTCGCCGAGCGGCTCACGCAGGGCAGCGTCGTGGGCGTCGACGCCTCCGACGACGTGCTGGAGTCCGCCCGCGGCCTCGCGGACGCGCACGGCACCAAGAACATCACCTTCGAGCACGCGAACGCCTACGAGCTGCCGTTCGAGGACGACTCGTTCGACGTCGTCTTCGCCCACCAGCTGCTCCAGCACCTCTCCGACCCGGTCGCGGCCCTGCGCGAGATGAAGCGCGTCGCCAAGCCGGGCGGGTTCGTCGCCGTGCGCGACGCCGACTACGAGGCCATGACCTGGTACCCGGAGTCCGCCGAGCTCACCGAGTGGAACATGCTCTACCACGAGGTAACGCACGCCTACGGCTTCGAGCCCGACGCCGGACGCCGCCTCGCCTCGTGGGTGCGCGACGCCGGGTTCGACCCCGCCACGATCGAACCCGGCGCGAGCGTCTGGTGCTACGCCACCCCCGACGACCGCACCTGGTGGGGCGGCCTGTGGGCCGAGCGCTGCACCGAGTCCAACTTCGCCGTGCAGGCCAAGGACTCGGGTCTCGCGGACGACGTCGCCCTCGAGCAGCTCGCCCAGGGCTGGCGCGAGTGGGCCGCCGCGCCCGACGGCTGGTTCGCGGTGCTCAACGGCGAGGTCCTCGCCCGGGCGTGACCGGCACCGGCCGTGCGAGCCGCTTCAGCTGCACCAGGCGCGCCGTCAGGCCGCTGCCCGCGGCGAGCACGATCGCCACGCCGAGCAGCAGCACGGCCGGGTAGAGCCACAGCACGATCCGGTAGGCGGCCACGGGTTCGGCCACGCCCATGAGCGTCGCGCCGAGCCAGGGGAGCGCCGCCCCCAGCAGTACGAACAGGGCGAGCGGCACGAGCCGCAGCACCGTGGCACGCCGGGTCCCGGCGGCGGCCCTGTCATCGGCCCTGTCTTCGGCCCTGTCATCAGCTCTGTCATCAGCCCTGTCTTCGGCGCTGTCGTGGGCCCTGCGCTCGGCGCTGCGTTCGGCGCTGGATTCAGCCCCGCGTTCGGCCCTGCGTTGGGCCCAGCGCCGGGACCGGACGACGACGAGGACGCCGCCGAGCAGCACGAGTGCCGAGATGCCGGCGAGCGCGGCGTTGAACGTGTCGAACGGGTTGCTGGTCGGCAGCGTCGTGCCACCGTCGACCGCCACGATCGCGTTGTGCGTCAGCACCATGGGGTCGCCGGCGCCGTTGGCGAGCACGACGGCGCCGGTGCCGGTGCGCGGGGAGAACTCGATCCCGGAGGCGAAGGTCGCCAGCGTGCCGCCGTGGCCGATCAGCGCGGCGCGCTCGCTGGTGTCCTGGCCGTCGGTACCGGCGTCGACCTCGCTGTCGGTGTCGCTGTCGGTGTCGCTGTCGGTGTCGCTGTCGCTGTCGCTGTCGCTGTCGCTGTCGCTGCTGGTGCTGGTGCTGGTGCTCGTGTCGGCCTCGGCCTTGGCCTCGTTGTCGTCCGAGCCGGTCGTGTCGTGCCAGCCGTACCCGTACGCCGCGCCGTCGTCCGGCGCCTCGTCGTCCGGAACCTCGTGGAACGCGGCGAAGGTCTCCGGGCGCAGCAGCACATCGCCGGTCTCGGGAGACGTGCCGTCGCCGACCTGGAACCGCAGCCACGCAGCCATGTCCCGCGCGGTGGAGATGATCCCGCCGCTGCCGGCGCAGGCCAGCGGCAGCTCCGGCACGGCAACCCGCACCGGCCCGAACAGCGAGAACCCCCGGGCGAGGCCCGCCGGCTCGGCGTCGCAGCGGGCGGTCGCGGTTGTGGACGCCATGCCCAGCGGCGTGAAGATCTCCCGCTCCAGGTAGTCGCCGAAGCCGGCGTCGGCCGTGTGCTCGACCAGCCGGGCCAGCACCGCGTACCCGGCGTTGCTGTACAGGGTGGTGGTCCCGGGAGTGGCGGCCAGCTCCTCGTCGGCCAGCCGCCCCACGGTCTCCGCGGGCGCCGCCGCCGGGTCGGACGCGTACTCCAGCGCCGTCGCGGCCAGGCCCGAACGGTGGGTCAGCAGGTGCTCCACGGTGATCGACCGGTACCGGGCGTCGGCCAGGTGCAGCTCCGGGAGCAGCTCCGCGACCGGGTCGTCCAGGTCGAACCGCCCGGCGTCGACCTGCTGCAGCACGGCCAGCGCGGTGAACGCCTTGCTCATCGAGCCGATGCGCATCGGCGTGCCCTCGCCGACCGGCTCGCCGTCGCCCGTCGTCCCGTGCACCCGGACGCGTACGTCGCCGTCGGCGAGCGTCACGAGGGCCAGGCCGGGGGTGCGGTGCACCCGGAGGTACTCGGCGAGGTGCTCGGCGACGACATCGTCGTCGGTGCTGTCGCCCGTGGTGTCGTCGACCGGGTCGACGGCGTCGTCGGCACCGTCCGTCGTGCCGCTGTCCGTCGCGCCGTCGTCTGAGCCGATGCCGACAGAGCCGCCGCCGTCGGAGCCAATGCCGTCGGAGCCGCCGCCGTCGGCCCGGGCCGTGCTCACGTTCTCCCGGAACGGAGCGCCTGTTCCGTTTGCGGACGCCGCCGACGCTGCCGACGCTGCCGACGCCGTCGGGGCGAACACGATCACCGCCGCCGTCACGAGCGCGATGCCCTGTGCCGCGCGGAGGCGCACCCGCCGCGCCCCGGTCCGGTCGTTCCTCATCCGAGCTCCTCGTCACCGTGTCGTAACCGGCCCGGCGCCGAGCGCGGCCGGGTCGTCCTGTCTGCGAACGCCAGGGGTGGAAACGCTAGGAAAAGAGGCGTGGCCAGGGCATCGGGGATCACCTGGGCCGCGCCCCTGACCGGCCCCTGAGCCGACCCGGAGAGCGCTCGCGCCGCACCCGCGAGGGCTGCGGCTCCTCGGGAGGGCGGGCGGTAGAGCGGGCGGGAGGGTGGGCAGGAGAACAGACACGATGGTGCCCACCGATCCCGGGCACGGCGACGTCCGGCATACGCTGAGCTCGTGCGTATCGCGAGATTCACCACCGGAGACGACCCCCGCTTCGCCCTCGTGCAGCAGGAGGGCGACAAGACCTTCCTCGCCGTGCTGGGCGGCGACCCCCTCTACATGCCGGCCATGCCGACCGGCGAGCGCATCGAGCTGGGCGACGGCGTCCGGCTGCTCGCCCCGGTGATCCCGCGCTCCAAGATCGTGTGCGTGGGCAAGAACTACGCCGACCACGCCAAGGAGATGGGCGGCGACGTCCCGACGACGCCGCTGCTGTTCTTCAAGCCGAACACCGCGGTGGTGGGCCCGGACGACCCGATCGTGCTGCCCGACTTCACGCAGGAGGTCTCCTACGAGGCCGAGCTGGCCGTCGTGATCTCCAAGGTCTGCAAGGACGTCACGCCGGAGAACGCGCCGTCGTACATCCTCGGCTACACCGTGGCCAACGACGTCACCGCACGGGACGCCCAGCGCACCGACGGGCAGTGGGCCCGTGCCAAGGGCTTCGACACCTCGTGCCCGCTCGGCCCGTGGATCGACACCGACCTGAACCCGGAGGACGTCGCCGTGCGCTCGCGCGTCAACGGCGAGCTGCGCCAGGACGGTCGCACCCGCGACATGGTGTTCGACGTGCCGTTCCTGGTCTCGTACATCTCCGAGGCGATGACGCTGCTGCCCGGCGACGTGATCCTCACCGGCACCCCCGCCGGCGTCGGCCGCATCGACCAGGGCGACCGCGTCGAGGTGGAGGTCGAGGGCGTCGGCGTCCTGGCCAACCCGGTGCTGCGGCGCCGCTGACGTGACGGTCGAGACGACGAACGACCCAGTGGGTGAGACAGCGGTCGACCCAGTGGGCGACACAGCGGTCGAGACAGCGGTCGGGACAGCGGTCGGGACGGCGAACAACCCGGTGTCCGGCTCCGGTATCGGACCGGGTGCCGACGCCGGCGATGTCCCTGTGCCCGGCGTCGTCCTGCACCGCGACGCCCTCGCGACCCTGCGTGCCTGGACCGGTGCGACGTCGGAGCAGGAGCGCCTGCGGGCGCGTTACGTCGCGCACCTTGAGGCCACCGGTGCTGCCGGAGCCACCGGAGCTACCGGGGAGGATGCCGCCGGTACGCCCGGTCACGGGGTGCTCCGCACCTCCGTCCCGGACCACCTGACGGCCTCGACCCTCGTGCTCTCGCACGACGGCGCGCGCGTGCTGCTCACCCTGCACGCCAAGGCCCGGCGCTGGTTCCAGCTCGGCGGGCACCTCGAGCCCGGGGACCGCACCCTGGCCAACGCCGCCGCCCGTGAGGCGCGCGAGGAGTCGGGCATCGCGGACCTCGTGGTCGACCCCGTCCCCGTGCACCTCGACGAGCACGTCGTGCCGTTCTGCCGACCCGGGACGGGCGACCCGGACCGCCCGGTGCACCACCTCGACGTGCGGTTCGTCGCGGTCGCGGGGCCCGACGCCGAGACCGCGCTGTCGGACGAGTCGCTGGCCCTGCGCTGGTGGCCCGCCGACGCACTGCCCGACCCCGAGCTGACCGAGCTGGTGCGCCTGGCCCGCGCCCGGACCAGCGCGGACCAGGTCAGCCCGGATCAGCCCGGCCGTGACCAGGCCAGCACGGACCAGGCCGGCACGGACGAGGCCGGCCCGGATCGTTCGGGCCCGGATGATGCTGGCCCGGGCCGGGCCGGTGGAGCATGATCGGACGATGATCATCAGGCGCTCCACGGCGCACGTCCGGCCCGGTCTGCTCGACGAGTTCCAGGCGTTCATCGAGGCGGGCACCGTGGAGTTCGCCGCGCTCGACGGCTTCGTGAGCGACGAGATCGTCGTCAGGCAGACCAGCTCGGGCCAGGACACGCTCACCTACGTGAGCCGCTGGCGGGACGCCGCGGCGCTCGCGGCGTACGCCGGTCCTCGCTGGCGCACCGAGCCCGTGGTGCTGGAGGACGAGGACCGGTTCCTCGTCGCACCGCTGGTGGTGCGGCACGTGGAGCTCCGGCGCGCGGTCCCGGAGGACGCCCCGGCGATCGCCGACGTCTGGCACGCCGCCTGGGGCGACGGGCACCGCGGGCTGGTCCCGGCCGCCCTGGAGGCGGCCCGGACGCGGGACTCGTTCGGACCGCGCGCCGCGTCCCGGGTGCCGGGCACGACGGTCGCCGTCGTGGACGACCCGGTTCTCGACGGCACCGCGATGGACGACCCAGCCGGCCCCGCCGACCCCGCCGGCCCCGCCGACCCCGCCGAGCCCGCGGCGTCGCGCATCGTCGGTTTCGTGACCGTCCGGGGCGAGGAGCTGGAGCAGCTGTTCGTGGCCGCGACCCACCGGGGCTCCGGGATCGCGGCCGAGCTGCTCTCGGCGGGTGAGGCCCGGATCGCGGCGGCCGGACACCCCGAGGCGTGGCTCGCCGTCGTGGCGGGCAACACGCGTGCCCGGCGGTTCTACGAGCGGGCGGGCTGGTCCGACGGCGGCCCGCTCGACTATCAGGCGGAGACCCCCGTGGGACCGGTGCCGGTCTCGACGCGGCGGTACCTGAGACGCCTGGCCACCGGTTCGTCCTTCCCGGGCCGTGTCGGCCGCGCGGGCCGCTGAGCGGCGGACATACGTGGCCGGCCCGGCGTCCGGCAAGCATCATGGGCCGGTGGACACTCTGCGACGCTCTCTCGCGCTGACTCCCGTGGCGTTCGGCGTCACCGCGGTCGTGCTCTTGTTCGTCTACGGGAGCAACGGCATCTCGTGGCGTGGGGCCGGCGAGGTCCTCCTGGGCGCGCTCGCGGTGACGGCCGCCGCCCTGGTGGTGATCCGTGTCGCGGCCGCGCTGCTCCGGCTCCTGGCGGTGCGCAACGACTGGGTCATCCTGGGCACGGCCGCGATCCTGGCCACCGTCGTGCTTGCGGTCTGCTATTTCTTCGTCGCCGCGTCCCTGTCGCCCGACGACGTGGGGTGGGAGCTCCTCTACGTCGTGGCGCCTGCCATCCTGTCGATCCCGGTGTGGCCCGGCTACGCGATCGCGCTCCTGATCCGTCGCTGGCGGGAGCGGACGTCCCGCCGTCGGCCCGGCTCCGCCGCCGGGGCGCGCAACGCCTAGGCTGTGGGCGTGACTTCCGTGACCGATACCCCCACCGACGGCGCGCCCGAGGGCGCCGCCGTGCGCGTCCGCTTCGCGCCGTCCCCGACCGGCATGTTCCACGTGGGCGGTGCCCGCTCCGCCCTGTTCAACTGGGCCGTGGCGAAGCAGCAGGGCGGCACGTTCGTGCTGCGCATCGAGGACACCGATGCCTCGCGCAACCAGCCCGAGTGGGTGGACGGCATCCTGTCGGCCATGGAGGCCCTCGGCATCCGCAAGGAGGACCCGGCCTTCGAGGGCCCGTACTTCCAGTCCGAGAACGCCGGGATCCAGAAGGACGCCGCCCAGCGGCTCTTCGCCGAGGGCAAGGCGTACTACTGCGACTGCACCCGCGACGCCCTGATCGCGCGCACCGGGAACCAGCAGACCGGCTACGACGGCTTCTGCCGCGACCGCGGCCTGGAGTACGCCGAGGGCCGCGCGCTGCGCTTCCGCACGCCGGACGAGGGCGAGACGCAGGTGGTCGACCTGATCCGCGGCAACCCGACGTTCCCGAACGCGAACCTCGAGGACTTCGTCATCGCGCGCGGCAACGGCTCGCCGGTGTTCCTGCTGGCCAACGTCGTGGACGACATCGACGAGAACATCACCCTCGTCATGCGCGCCGAGGAGCACCTGCCGAACACCCCCAAGCAGCAGCTGCTCTGGGAGGCCCTGGGCAAGACGCCGCCGCAGTGGGCCCACATGCCGGTGATCGTCAACGAGAAGCGGCAGAAGCTCTCCAAGCGCCGCGACAAGGTGGCGCTGGAGGACTACCTCGCCGAGGGCATCCTGCCCGACGCGATGGTCAACTACCTGATGCTGCTCGGCTGGGCGCCCGGCAACGACGAGGAGATCCTCCCGTTCGACGAGCTGGTGCGCCGGTTCCGCGTCGAGGACATCAACTCGTCGTCCGCGTTCTTCGACATCAAGAAGCTCACGGCGTTCAACGGCGAGTACATCCGCGCGCTGAGCGTCGAGGACTTCGCGGCGGCCTGCACGCCGTGGCTTCAGGCCCCGGCCGCGCCGTGGACGCCGGAGCAGTTCGACCAGAAGGTGTTCGACGCCGTCGCGCCGCTGGCCCACTCCCGGGTGGCGCTGCTGTCCGAGATCACGGCCAACGTCGACTTCCTCTTCCTGGACGCCCCGCTGGTGGACGAGGACTCCTGGAACAAGGCGATGAAGGCCGGCGCCGCCGAGCTGCTCGCCGACGTCCGCGAGGCCCTGGCCGCCGAGGAGTCCTGGACGGCCGAACCGCTCAAGGACATCGTCACCACGGTGGGCGAGAAGCACGGCATGAAGCTCGGCAAGGCGCAGGCCCCCGTCCGGGTGGCCGTGACCGGACGCCGGATCGGCCTGCCGCTGTTCGAGTCGCTCGAGGTGCTCGGCAAGGAGCGCACCCTCGAGCGTGTCGACGCCGCGCTGGCCCGCCTGGGTGCGGGTGCTGGCGCGGGTGCCGACACAGCCGGGGTGCCCGCCTCGGCGGAGTGAGCTCGTGGCGGGAGCTGGCGGCGGGAGCTCGCGGCGCCGTCTGCCGGACCGGTCTCGCGCGCTGGTCTCGCAGGTTGCCGGAGAGGTGATCCGCGAATGATCCGGCAGGCGGTCCGGCAGGTGGTCCGGGAAGCGGTCAGCGAAGTGGTCTAACGTGAGCGGCGTGACCGACGCCATGACACCTGACGCCGTGCCGCCCACGACCGACCCGACCGGAGCCGTTCCGCCCGAGACAGCGCAGCAGCCGATGCCGCAGTCCCCGACACCGGGGGCTGCGGCGTCGTCGTTCCCGGGGGAGGTGCGGTCGGGAGGACCGGGGGTGCCGGAGGTGCCAGGAGCGCCGGGCGCGCCGGTCCTCGCGGCGTCGTCGTCCGCACCGCGGGAGTACCCGCAGGCCCTGCGCGGCCCGTGGTTCCGGTGGTGGCGGCCGCTGCTCGGCCTGGTCGCGATCGCGGGATGCCTGGTCGTGTTCTTCGGGGCGATGCTGCTGTACCTGCTCCTGCTGGTCGTGGGGCAGCTGGCCGGCGTGGACCTCCCGGACCCGTCGTCGCTCACCGACGCGTGGTTCGTGTCGCCGTCGGGTCTGCTGGTGACGAACCTCGGCCTGGCGCTCGGTATCCCGGTCGCGATGGTCGCGACGTGGGCGCAGGCGCGGCGCGGTGGCCTCGTGTCGTCGGTGCTGGGCCGCGTGCGCTGGCGCCTGCTGCTCGGCGGGCTCGGGGTGTCGCTGCTGCTCCTGGTGCCGCTCACGCTGGGCAGCAGCATCCTGGTCTCCAGCCTCGGACTGGCCGGTGACGCCGCGCCGGGTGCCGACGACGCCAGCCTGTGGCCGCTCACGCCGGCCGCCGGCTGGGTGGCGCTGGCGCTCGTGATCCTGCTGACCACGCCGCTGCAGGCGGCCGGCGAGGAGTACTTCTTCCGCGGCTGGATGTCGCAGTGGATCGGCAGCCTGCTGCGGTGGCGCTGGCTCGCGGTGGTCGTGCCCGCCGTGGTGTCCGCGGTGCTGTTCGCGATGGCGCACGGCGCCCAGAGCCCGTGGCTGTTCGCCGACCGGCTGGTGTTCGGCCTGGTCGCGAGCCTGCTGGTGTGGCGAACCGGGGGACTGGAGGTAGCCGTCGCCCTGCACGCGGCCAACAACCTGCTGGCGTTCGGCCTCGCGATCGCCTACGACGGGCTCGCGGACTCGCTGCTGATCACCGAGGTGGCGCCTGCCGAGGGCGCGGCCAGCATCAGCACCACCCTGGTCACCACGGCGGTGCTGCTGTGGTGGGCGCACCGGCGCAGGCCGGCGCTGGTCGTACCGGAACCGGTTGAGATGGTGGAGACGGCCCCGATGAGCCCGACTTACCAGGCGGCCCCGGCGGCTCCGGCGTCGACGTCGGCGAGCGTCCCGGCGGCGACGGCCCCGATGGCTGGGACGGCGTCGGGTCCGGCATCGGACCCGGCCCCGATGGAGAAGACTGTGGTGGAGCGCGAACCTGCCAAGGGAGAGACGGCATGACGATGGACGGCATCCTGTTCGACGTCGACGACACCCTCGTCGACACCAAGGGCGCCTTCGCCCGGGCGCTGGAGGCGGTGCGGGCGGAGCACCTGCCGCACGTCCCGGCGGAGCGTGACCCGGAGATCCTGTCCCACTGGCGCACGGACCCGGGCGGCTTCTACAGCCGCTACACGCGCGGCGAGATGGACCACGTGACGCAGCGTCGGCACCGGGCGGCGCTGCTGCACGAGACGTTCGGCGCCGCGCCCGTGACGGAGAAGTCCTTCGAGGCGTGGGACGCGCTGTTCTGGGGCACGTTCGAGCGCTCGTGGACCGCGCACGACGACGCCCGCGCCGCCATCGACGCCGTCGTCGCCGCGGGGCTGAGCGTCGGCGTCGTGACGAACGCCGCCACGGAGCTGCAGGAGCGCAAGCTGAAGATGGCCGGGCTCGGCGACCTGCCGGTGCTGGTCGGGGTGGACACCCTGGGCTTCGGCAAGCCGGACCCCCGCGTGTTCCTCGAGGGGGCGCGCAGGCTGGGCACCGAGCCGTCCCGGACGGCGTACGTGGGCGACGAGCCCACCGTCGACGCGCTGGCGGCGCACCAGGCGAGCCTGACGGGTGTCTGGCTGGACCGCGCGGGCCACCGCCGGGGCCCGGGCTACGGCGCGCACGCCCAGCACGGCGTTGCGCTGCCGGGTGCTGCGGAACCCAAGGCCGGCGAGTCGAATGCCGGCGGGCCGAAGGCTGCTGAGCCGAACGCCGCTGAGCCGAATGCTGCTGAGCGCAACGCCGCTGAGCCGAACGCCGCGCAGCGTGCGGCCCTGGCCGGCGACCCGCAGGATCCCGAGGCGTTGCGGGCGGCGGGAGTCATGGTGATCGAGACGCTGGCCCAGCTCCCGGCCGCTCTCGGGTACGACACGGGGCGCCGAAACTGACCCGATTCGACCCGCGTGACGGACGGCACGCCCATTCCGTTTTGCCCACCGTCCGAGGTCAGGTAATGTTCTCCAGCGGTAGGACCCCCACGGAACACCAGTCGGAGACAGGTGTGTCCAGGAGGTCATACCCCCATGGGGTATGGTGTAATTGGCAGCACGAGTGGTTCTGGTCCACTTAGTCTAGGTTCGAGTCCTGGTACCCCAGCGCAGAGCACTGCGCATCCTCGCTGACGCAGGTCAGGTGCAGGGTGCGCTATCGTTCTCACGGTGCCGGTCCGTAACCGGTAGTTCAGGCCCCCATCGTCTAGCGGCCTAGGACGCCGCCCTCTCACGGCGGTAACGCGGGTTCAAATCCCGCTGGGGGTACGCAGTCCACCAGCTTCGGCTGTCGGATGTTCAAGGCCCCCATCGTCTAGCGGCCTAGGACGCCGCCCTCTCACGGCGGTAACGCGGGTTCAAATCCCGCTGGGGGTACAGCGAGAAAGGCCCGGTCCACACGGACCGGGCCTTTCGCCGTCCCGGGGTGCCTGCGGCCTGGCTCGGCTCCGGGCACCTGCCGCCCGTGTCGAGCGCCGACGGTCGAACGTAGATTTCGTCGCCCTCTCGGCTCTCTTGGGGCGACTGACCCTACGTTCACTTCAGGCGCCGAGGTTGGTCAGGCGCCGAGGTCGGTCTGCCGCTCGAGTCGCATCGGTGCTGGTCGACGGCGGTGTTCCGCCGGCGGCCGGGTTCATCTCGCGCCGGCGTGCGACGTTACTCGCGCCGAGTGCTGGCCGATCGTGCGTGTGCTGGCGGCCTGCGACTCGGCGTGCTGTCTGCCCGGTGCGGGGCGGCGCCGGGCAGGCCGGTCAGCGGATCTTCGGGTCCTTGCCGCCCTCGATGAACGGGCTCGGCAGGGAGTCGGAGCCGTCGGTCGCCGACGTCGGCCCGCCGGGGACGTGATCGCCGCCCTTGCCGCCGCTGGTCCGGCCGGGCAGGTTCCCGCCGCCCGTCGACGACGCCGCGGCACTGCCCGTCGGGGACCAGCCGACTCGGGCGGGCTGATCGCCGTCCGCGCCCGCACCGGCCCGGCCAGCGCTCTGACCTGCCCCGGGCTGATCGGGGCCGTTGGTCGCGCCGCCGGAGACCACCGCACCGGGCGCCGCCTCGTCGTACCCGGCCTGGTCGTAGCCAGGCCGGTCGTAGCCGGCCCGGCCGTACCCGGCTCGTTCGTAGCTCGCGCCGTACCCGGCTCGTTCGTAGCTCCCGCCTGAGCCGACGCCGTCCGAGCCGACTCCACCCGAGCCGGCACTGTCCGACCCGGTGCCTGCCGAACCGCCGGACGCGCCGCCCACGACGGCCCCGCCCGAACCGACCCCGCCCGAGCCCGTCTGGTCGCGCAGGTGCGTTACCTCGATGCGCTGCGTCGGGGGATTGCTGCGCCGTCCGATCCGCGGCATCAGGGCTGGCGGGGCGGCGGGCGGCGGGGTCTCCGCCGGCGCGACGACCTGCGGCCGGCCGGCGGGGCCGGACTGGGCGGCGGCCTCGGCGTCGGCGGCGTCGGGGTGGAAGAGCGTCGCGATGATGAGGCGGTACCGGGAGTCCGGGCGGGGGACCCACGTGATGCGGTCGAGCGCCTGGTCCTGCCCTGCGGTCTCGAAGATGAAGGTGCCGTACCCGAGCACCTGGCCCATCGGGGTGCGCTCGTACCCGAGGTCGGTGACCTTCTCGGACGGCATCATCGCCACCCGGTGCACCAGGAACCCCGTGAGCAGGATCAGCCTGCGGTCGGTCATGACGAACCACTCGGCCCGCCAGTCCAGCCACTTCCAGAGCAGGCGCGCGCCGAGCACCAGGAACGGCAGCCACACCCACGCGAGCTGGTCGCGGACGTTCGGGTCCACGGCGACGAGGATCGCCAGGCCCAGGGCGAACGCGCCGGTCGTCGTGAGGATCGGCTCCCACAGCCTGGCCCAGTGCCGGCGTGTGGCGATCACGATCTTCTCGTCCGCGAGGATGTACCGCTGCAGGGCGCGATTGCGGATCACGAAGTCCGCTGTTGCGCTCATGCGGGTCTCCCCGGTGCGTTCGGAATGGTCCTGTCCGGAACGGCCCTGTGTGTCACAGGCCTGCCGGGACTGCTCCTGACAGGGATGTTCCTGGTGACGGGTGTGCTCGACGTCGCCGAGTCCCGCCCGCCGACCCTACGTCGTCAGCGGCCGATGGACCCGGTGAAGAGCTCCTCGAAGAACGTGCCGATGTTCGCGATGGCACCCCAGATGACGTCCCAGAGGGCGAGCACGACGTCGGCGGATCGCTCGGGGTCGTTGATGACCGAGTAGAGCAGGAAGATCACCACGACCCAGATGATGATGAGTCTCACCTTTGGCGGCATCAGATTCCTCCGACGTTGGTGCGCACGCACCGGGTGTGCGCACGTCGCGGACGAGACTACTGACACCACCCCGACCTGGGGAATGACCTGGCCCGGCGTGGCGGGCCAACACTCACGGACCGCTCACCGGGCGCACACCGGGTGAGCACGGCCAGCCGCAGCAGCACGCGGGGGAGCCCGGCGAGATCTCCTGGATCTCGCCGGGCCCGCGCCCCGCCGAATCGTTACTTGCCCAGCTGTTCGTGCCAGGCTGCTATTGCCGGACCGTTACTCGCCGGACCGGTGCAGCACCTCGGTGAGCTTGTTCGCCGCGGCGACGACGGCGGCCGAGTGCAGCCGGCCGGGCTGGCGCGACAGCCGCTCCACCGGACCGGAGACGCTGACGGCGGCGACGACGCGCCCCGACGGCCCGCGCACCGGCGCCGAGACGGATGCCACACCGAGCTCACGTTCCGAGACGGACTGGGCCCACCCGCGGCGTCGGACGCCGGAGAGGATCGTGGCTGTGAAGGTCGCGTCCCGGAGGCCGCGGTGGAGGCGGTCCGGCTCCTCCCAGGCGAGCAGGACATGGGCCGCGGAGCCCGCGCTCATGCTGAGCGTGGCGCCCACGGGGATCGAGTCGCGCAGGCCTACCGGGCGTTCGGCGGCGGCTACGCACACACGGTGGTCGCCCTGCCGGCGGTAGAGCTGCGCGCTCTCGCCCGTGTGGTCGCGCAGCGCGATGAGCACCGGGTTCGCTGCCGCCAGGAGGCGGTCCTCACCGGCGGCCGTGGCCAGCTCGTTGAGGCGCGGGCCCAGCACGAACCGTCCCTGCATGTCCCGTGCCACCAGGCGGTGATGCTCCAGAGCCACCGCCAGGCGGTGCGCCGTCGGGCGAGCCAGGCCGGTGGAGGAGACGAGCTGCGCCAGGGTGGCCGGGCCGGCCTCGAGTGCCCCGAGGACGGACGCTGCCTTGTCCAAGACGCCGACTCCGCTAGTATCGTCCATACCGCGATATTGCCGTCTCGGAACGTGAGATTGCAAGTCGAGGCCCAAAGTTGTTCCGAGTTGTTCCCCAAGTTGTTCCCCCAAGTTGTTCCACACAGTTGTTTCTGACAGAGGTAGTTTTGACAGGGAGGCGAACCGCAATGGCCGGCACGCTGGCGGAGAAGGTCTGGGAAGCGCACCTGGTGCGTCGAGGCGAGGACGGCTCGCCTGATCTTCTCTACATCGACCTGCACCTGGTCCACGAGGTCACGAGCCCGCAGGCGTTCGAAGGACTGCGCCTTGCCGGACGGCAGGTGCGGCGACCCGACCTGACGATCGCGACCGAGGACCACAACACCCCCACGCTCGACATCGACCGGCCGATCGCCGATCTGACGAGCCGCACCCAGATCGACACGCTGCGCGCCAACGCCAAGGAGTTCGGCGTCCGGCTGCACAGCCTCGGTGACGCGGACCAGGGCATCGTCCACCAGGTGGGACCCCAGCTCGGGCTGACGATGCCGGGCCTCACCGTCGTGTGCGGCGACTCGCACACGTCCACGCACGGCGCGTTCGGCGCGCTCGCGTTCGGCATCGGCACGTCCGAGGTGGAGCACGTGCTCGCCACCCAGACGCTGCCGCTCGCGCCGTTCAAGACCATGGCGATCACGGTCAACGGCGCGCTGCCCGCGGGCGCGACGTCCAAGGACATCATCCTGGCGATCATCGCCAAGATCGGCACCGGCGGCGGCCAGGGCTACGTGCTCGAGTACCGCGGCGAGGCCATCCGGGCGCTGTCCATGGAAGCGCGCATGACCATCTGCAACATGTCGATCGAGGCCGGCGCCCGCGCCGGCATGATCGCGCCGGACGAGACCACGTTCGAGTACCTCAAGGGCCGCCCGCACGCTCCCGAGGGCGCGGACTGGGACGAGGCCGTCGAGTACTGGAAGACCCTGCGGTCCGACGACGACGCGCAGTACGACGCCGAGGTCGTCCTCGAGGCGGCCGACCTGGAGCCGTTCGTCACCTGGGGTACCAACCCGGGCCAGGGCCTGCCCCTGTCGGCGTCGGTTCCCGTCCCGGCGGACATCGCCGACGAGGGGGAGCGCGAGACCGCGGCCAAGGCGCTGGAGTACATGGGCCTGACCGCCGGTACGCCGCTGCGCGACATCAAGGTCGACACCGTGTTCATCGGGTCCTGCACCAACGGGCGCATCGAGGACCTGCGGTCCGTGGCCAAGGTCGTCAAGGGCAAGGAGAAGGCCTCGGACGTCCGGGTGCTCGTCGTCCCGTCGTCGGCCCGCGTGCGCCTGCAGGCCGAGGCCGAGGGCCTGGACGTGATCTTCAAGGAGTTCGGCGCCGAGTGGCGCAACGCCGGCTGCTCCATGTGCCTGGGCATGAACCCGGACCAGCTCGCGCCGGGGGAGCGGTCGGCCTCGACGTCGAACCGCAACTTCGAGGGTCGGCAGGGCAAGGGCGGTCGTACCCACCTGGTGTCGCCGCTCGTCGCGGCCGCCACGGCGATCCGGGGCACGCTCTCCAGCGTCAGCGACCTGGACCTGCCGTTCGACATCGACATCACCACGTTCGACGGCACGCCGCTCGACGGCGTCGGTGCCTCGCCGCTGGGTGAGTCCGTCGTCGTCGACCTGCCCATCCCCGTCGCCGGCCAGCCCGCGCTGCGCTGAGAGGAGCACTGACCATGGAGAAGTTCACCACCCACACCGGAGTCGGCGTCCCGCTGCGGCGCAGCAACGTCGACACCGACCAGATCATCCCCGCCGTGTACCTCAAGCGGGTCACGCGCACCGGGTTCGAGGACGCGCTGTTCGCGGCGTGGCGGGGCGACTCGTCGTTCGTCCTGAACCAGGAGGCGTACTCCGCGGGGTCCGTGCTCGTGGCCGGGCCGGACTTCGGTACGGGCTCGTCGCGCGAGCACGCCGTCTGGGCGCTCAAGGACTACGGCTTCCGCGTCGTGCTGTCCTCGCGGTTCGCCGACATCTTCCGCGGCAACTCGGGCAAGCAGGGCCTCGTGGCGGGCGTCGTCTCGCCCGAGGACATCGAGATCCTGTGGAAGATCCTGGAGACCAAGCCGGGCACCGAGGTGACCGTCGACCTGGAGGCCAGGACCGCCACGGCCGACGACGTCACGGTGCCGTTCCAGATCGACGACTACACGCGCTGGCGGCTCATGGAGGGGCTCGACGACATCGGGCTCACCCTCCAGGAGGCCGACAAGATCACCGCGTTCGAGGAGACCCGGGCGTCGTGGCGCCCGAAGACCCTGCCGGCCCGGCACCTGCCGGCCGTCGAGATCGAGGCGGCCCGCCCGGTCTGACGCACCGCTCGCGCCCCTCTTGTGGTCAGGATCCTGGCCGCAGGAGGGGCGCGACCGCGTCCGCGACGTACGGGGCCAGCGTTCCCGCGAAGGTGTCCGTCAGGTGGTCGGCGTCCCGGTAGACGGTGACGCCGCCGATCACCGGCCGGCACTCCCGGGCGTCGCAGTAGACGTCCGTGAAGTCGACCAGGACGACGTCGGGCCGGTGCAGCCGCTCGACGGCGCCCCGCTGCGGGTCGAAGGCGCTGGTCGCGACGGAGCGCGGGACGCGGCAGGCGGTGGCGACGTCGAGGCCGGTGCCGGCGGCCGTGTCGTTGCCGGCGGCTGTGTGGTTGCCGGCGGCCGTGTCGTTGTCGGCGGCTGCGTCGGACGTGGTCAGACACTCGATCACCTCCGGGTCGGCCCGGGGCACGTCGGCGACGGCGGCCACCGGTGTCCCGTCGTCGGCGAGCCGCGCCCACAAGCCCGCCAGTCCCTCCTCGGCCCATGTCTCCTGGTCGTTGTCCGAACCGGGCGGCAGTGCCCAGTCGACGCCGCTCATCTGCGAGGTGACGACGAGGTCGTAGTCGCCGTCGGCCAGCAGCCGCTCCGTACGGTCGACCCACTCGGCGCACGTCGCGGTCAGGACGTCGTCCTGCACCCGCCCCGCGTCTGAGAACGGGCAGCCCGCCTTGACGAAGATGTCCAGGGCCCAGCCGTTCGCCTTGGCCGCGCCCACCAGGGCGCTCGCGTAGTGCGCCGCGTGGGAGTCGCCCACCAGGGCGATCCGGACGCCGCTGCGGCGGTCGCCGCGCTCGCACGCGATCGGCTCGGCCTCCTCGCGGCCGGTGGTCGAGCACATGTCCGCGCCCAGCGTGAACGGTGCGGGCAGGTCCTCGGCGGCCGCCTCCGGGGCCGGCACGGGGTTCGGCACGGAGCTCGCCACGGAGTTCGCCACGGAGTTCGGCACGGAGTTCGGCACGGGGTTCGGCACGGAGTTCGGCACCACAGGCGGCACCAAGGTCGGCGCCGGTATCGCCGCAGGGCCTGCTGCGGGGGACGCTGCCGGGGCCGCGGCGGCCGCGGCCGGGTCCCCGCCCTGGTCCTGCTCCCGGTCCGCACAGGGCTCGCCGCCCGGAGGCCGGGCCGCGGCGCCGAAGCACTCGGCGCCGGCCCTGTCCTCGGCGGCGTCCTCGGCGACGGCGAGCTCGCTCCGGATGTGCTCCTGCGCCGAGTGCACCCCGGTGAAGGCCACCGCGACGACGACGGTGCCGACCGCCGCGGCGGCCGCGAACGTGCCCCAGGGCCGGAACGAGCCGCGGTGCCGGAGCACCGGCAGCTCGACCCAGCGCCGGGTGGCCCAGGCCAGGAGCAGCGTGGCGAGCAGGATCGCGAGCTTGTCGCCGGTGCGCAGGTCGTGCCCCGTGGCGTAGGGGACCAGCACGACCAGGGGCCAGTGCCACAGGTAGACCGCGTAGGACACGTCGCCCAGGAACCGCACCGGGGACGACCTGGCGAGGCGGCTGGCGAGGCGGCTGGTGAGACTTTCGGGGGACCGCTCGGTCGCCCCCGCCCAGATCACCAGGACGGCGCCGAGCACGGGCAGCGCGGCCCAGGCCCCGGGGAACGGCGTCGCGTCCGTGAGGACGACGGCCGCGACGCCGATCAGGGCCAGGCCCGCCCAGGCGGCGATCCCGGGCAGGACGGGGGAGCGGTCGGTCGGTCTGGACGGCTGGCCCGGTTGGCCCGGCTGGCCCGGCTGGCGCGGCTGGCCCGGCTGGCGCGGCTGGCGCTGCCGGGACGACAGCGACGGCGCGAACGCCAGCAGGGCACCGGCGCCGAACTCCCAGGCCCGCGTCGGCGTGACGAAGTACGCGTACGCCTGGTCGGCGTCCGTCCAGAGCACCGAGATGACCAGGGACGTGACCACGACCAGGGCCAGCATCCCGGCCACGACCGCCCGCCACCCGGCCCCGTGGCGGGCGTGGCCGGTGTACCGGGGGCCGGAGCGGAGCCACCGGTTGACGACGAGGCACCCGCCGATCAGCAACGGCCAGACCAGGTAGAGCTGTGCCTCGGCCGAGAGCGACCAGTAGTGCCGCACGGGCGACGCCAGGTCGCCCGCCGCGAGGTAGTCCACGGCGGCGTCGGCCAGCACCCAGTTCTGGACGGACAGCCCGGAGGCCGCGATCTCGCGGAACCACTGCTCCCGGTGCTGCACCGGGACCAGCACGCGGACGCCCACCGCCGTCGCCCCGAGCACGAGCACCGACGCGGGCAGGAGCCGCAGGATCCGTCGCGACCAGAACTCGGCGACCGAGAACCGGCCGGCGTCCACGTCGCGCGCGATGTGTGACGTGATCAGGACACCCGAGACCACGAAGAACACGTCGACGCCCACGTAACCGCCCGGGACCCGGTCGGGCCACAGGTGGAAGAGCAGGACCGCCACCACGGCCACGGCCCGCAGCGCCTGGATGTCGGCACGCGAGGGCAGGGTCGGGGTGGATCGGCGCTCGTCGGGCACGTCGGATCTCCGTCGGCGTCAGCTCCCCCGTCGGCGTCCGCGATGTGTTGTATGTCCTAGATCCGGAAATGCTACCGGTCAGATCTCGGGCGGCCCCTGGCGCACCTTCTGCAGGAGCGACTCCGGCGAGTCCTGGGCCGGGTCCCACCAGGACTCGATCCACCACGTGACGCCGGCGTCGGCCATGGCGCGCGCCTGCTCGGCCGCCTGGTCCGGGTCGCTGGAGAGCTTGCCCTGCAGGACGACGTCGAACGGGCGGCCCGCGGCGTCCTCCGGGCGGTGTGCCGTCAGCCATTCGACCAGCCCGGCGATGTCGTTCGTCGTCAGGTCGTCCGCGGTGCCCCGGAGCTGCGGGACGATCCCGTCCCAGCGCAGCGCGCGCCGCAGGTTCTTGGTGGGCGGCCGCTCGGCGTCCCAGACGCCCACCGGCCACACGGGGATGCGCCCGTTCACCGGGGCCTCGGGGAACCGGAACGGACCCGTGGTGATCTGGTCGCCCGAGGCCTCGAACTCCTCGCCGGTCCAGGACCGTTCCAGCCACTCCAGGGTCTCGTCCAGCAGGGCCGCCCGGTCCTTCAGCTCGATGGGCTGGCCCGGGACCGACGTGAAGCCGCGGTCGTCGGTCACGCCGACGCCGACGGGCAGCACCAGGCGTCCGCCCGAGAGCCGGTCCACCGTGAGCGCCCGTTGCGCGAGCTCCCACGGCCGGTGCCGGGGCACGGCGAAGACCATCGCCCCGAGCGTGATGCGCTCGGTCACCGTCGCCGCGGCCGCCAGGAGGCTGAACGGGTCGTACACGGGCATGGCCCACTCACCGCCGCCCAGGCTGATGGCGTCCCAGGTGAACCAGCCGTCCCAGCCGTGCTCCTCGCACTCCCGCGCGAGCGCGACGTGCTGGTCGATCGTGCCGAAGCTGCTGATGAACCCGAACTTCATCGTTCCTCCTGGTGCGTCAGGTCTGGTGGGTCTCACACACGTTATGCGGCACCACTGACACTCGGCCCGCAGCTGATGCCGTCCCCGGCCCCGTGACGGCGCGCGCCGTCCGGCCCGGCGGTTAGGGTGAGCCCCGTGACCAGCACGAGCACCACCCCGACCGTGGAGATGTGGACCGACGGAGCCTGCAAGGGCAACCCGGGCCTGGGCGGATGGGGCGCGCTGCTGCGTTCCGGCACGCACGAGAAGGAGCTGTTCGGCGGCGAGAAGGTGACCACGAACAACCGCATGGAGCTGAAGGCCGTCGTCGAGGCCCTGCGCGCGCTCAAGGGGCCCACGACCGTCACGATCCACGTCGACTCGTCGTACGTGATGAACGGGATGAAGAGCTGGATCGTGGGCTGGAAGCGGAACGGCTGGAAGACCGCGAGCAAGCAGCCCGTCAAGAACGTGGACCTGTGGCAGGAGCTCGACGCCGAGGTCGCCAAGCACGAGGTGAGCTGGGTCTGGGTCAAGGGCCACGCCGGCGACCCGGGCAACGAGCGGGCCGACGCGCTGGCGAACAAGGGCGTCGACAGCGTGCGCTGACGCAAGCCCTGGGCAAGCCCGGAGCAAGTTGCGGGCACGTCCGGCGGCACGTCCGCCCAACGAGACAGAAGTCACGTCACCACGATTCGCGCGCACCAATACCCTTGACCCATGGCTTCCCACTACGACGTCGTACTCCTCGGTGCGGGCCCCGGCGGCTACGTCGCCGCTATCCGCGCTGCCCAGCTCGGCAAGTCCGTTGCGATCATCGAGGAGAAGTACTGGGGTGGTGTCTGCCTCAACGTGGGCTGCATCCCCTCCAAGGCTCTGCTCCGCAACGCCGAGCTGGCCCACATCTTCACCCACCAGAAGGACTTCTTCGGCATGTCCGGGGACGTCACGTTCGACTTCGGGAAGGCCTGGGACCGTTCGCGCACGGTCGCGGACGGCCGCGTCAAGGGCGTGCACTTCCTGATGAAGAAGAACAAGATCACCGAGGTCGACGGCCGCGGCACGTTCCGCGACGCGAACACCATCGAGGTGGCCCTCAACAAGGGCGGCACCGAGACCGTGACCTTCGACAACGCGATCATCGCGACCGGCTCCGAGGTGCGCCTGCTGCCCGGCGTCGAGCTGTCCGAGAACGTGGTCACCTACGAGAAGCAGATCCTCACGCGCGACCTCCCGAAGTCGATCGCCATCGTCGGCGCCGGCGCCATCGGCATGGAGTTCGCCTACGTCCTGAAGAACTACGGCGTGGACGTCACGATCGTCGAGTTCCTCGACCGTGCGCTGCCGAACGAGGACGCGGACGTCTCCAAGGAGATCGCCAAGCAGTACAAGAAGATCGGCATCAAGGTGCTGACCTCGACGGCCGTCCAGACCGTCAAGGACAACGGCTCGTCCGTCACCGTCTCGTACAAGGGCGTCAAGGACGACAAGCCGGGCGAGCTCGTGGTCGACAAGGTCCTCATGGCCGTCGGCTTCGCGCCGAACGTCAAGGGCATCGGCCTGGAGAGCGCCGGCGTGCAGCTCACCGACCGCGGCGCCATCGGCATCGACGACTACATGCGCACCAACGTGCCGCACATCTACGCGATCGGTGACGTCACCGCCAAGCTCATGCTGGCGCACGTGGCCGAGGCGCAGGGCGTCGTCGCCGCCGAGACCATCGCCGGCGCCGAGACCCAGACCCTGGGTGACTACCGCATGATGCCGCGCGCGACGTTCTGCTCGCCGCAGATCGCGTCGTTCGGCCTCACCGAGCAGCAGGCCAAGGACGAGGGCTACGACGTGAAGGTCGCCTCGTTCCCGTTCATGGCCAACGGCAAGGCGCACGGCCTGGGCGACCCGACCGGCTTCGTCAAGCTGGTCGCCGACGCCAAGTACAACGAGATCCTCGGCGCCCACATGATCGGCCCGGACGTCTCGGAGCTGCTGCCCGAGCTGACGCTCGCGCAGAAGTGGGACCTCACGGCCGACGAGATGGCGCGCAACGTGCACACCCACCCGACGCTGTCGGAGGCCCTGCAGGAGTCGATCCACGGCATCGCCGGGCACATGATCAACTTCTGATCGTCTGACCGGTTCGTCCGGCGGCGATCCCTGGAAGCGGCGGCCGACCTGCACTTTCGCCCTATGGCGTGGTGCGGCGTCGGTCGCCGCTTCTCGTGTGGTCCGACGGCGTCGGCCCCCGCTGGGTCCCGGTTCGGTAACGGACGTAGCGCAGTGCCCTGGTGATGTGCGCCTGCCGCGGATGTTCGGGGATGATTACTGTTCATGAACGCCGGAAACCCGCTGTCGGGTCTCTACGCCCCGATGCCCGCGGTGGGAACGAAGAAGTTCTGCGTGTTCTGCCGCGAACCGGTGACGTTGGAGCAGGCGGCATCGGGCTGGCACTACTGGACGGCGGCCGGCGACCCGATCGACGGCGGCCGGCACTGCCTGGGCGGCATGATGGGCAACGTCCACTCGCCGGCGCTGCGCACGCTGCACCTGCCGCTCGCTGAGTCCGACGACCAGAAGTGGGCCTGGCGGTACTCGCCGGAGGGCGAGGGCCGGCTCCAGTAGCGCGCCGGCCTGGGTGAGAAGCCCGGCCAGAACGGCGCCGGACCAGAACAGCTCAGAACGGCCAGATCACCGGCACGTACAGCACCGCCGCCGCGAGGAACACCAGCGCAAGCGGCAGCCCCAGCCGCCAGAAGTCCCCGAACCGGTAGCCCCCGGGCTGCAGCACCATCAGGTTCACCGGCGTCGCGATCGGCGTGAGGAACGCCGCCGCCCCCACCACGGCCAGCGCCATCATGAACGGCTGCACGCTCACGCCCAGCGTCTGGGCGAACGACACCGCGACGGGCGCCATCACCAGCACGGTCGCCACGTTCGAGATGAACTGCCCCAGCACGAGCGTGAGGGCGCACACCGCCAGGAGCGCGACATACGGCGACCCGCTCCCGGTCACCCGCATCACCAGCTCAGCCATCATCTCGGCCGCGCCCGACGACACGAACGCCGCGGACAACGGGATGAGCGCCCCGATGAGGATCACCGTGTCCCAGGAGACCGCGCGCAGGCCCTGGGGAACCGTGATCACGCGCAGCAGCACGAGGGCCGCCGCGGCGAGCAGCCCGACGATCACCGGAGGAACGGCGCCGGTCGCCAGGAGCCCGATCGTCGCGACCAGCACCCCGAGGCACCGCTTCCAGCCGACGCCGAGCGGCACGCTCCGCTGCAGGCTCTGGGACGCCTCGACGGCGATGACGTCCGGTGACCGGGTGTAGCGGTGCAGCGCCTCCCACGGCCCGCGGACCAGCACGGAGTCGCCCGCCTGCAACGGCAGCGGCCCGGACGAGGCCGAGGGGCCGTCCGCGGAGTCGCTGCCCCGCCGCAGCGCGACCACGACCAGATCCTCGTCCCGCGTCGTCATCCCGGGGCTGACGCGACGTCCGATCAGGGTCGAGCGCGGCGCGATCAGCACCTCGACGACGCCGGTGGTGCCGGTGAAGAGGTTCGTCGCGTCGAGGTCCTCGGCGTAGCTCTCCTGCCACGAACGCACGCGTTCGCGCGGGTCGGCGGCGACGTCCGCCAGGCGCTCGGGGACGCGCTCCGGCAGGAGACGCTGGCCGACCGTCACCACGAGGACCATCGTGACCAGGACGAGCGGCAGGCCCACCAGCGCGAACTCGAAGTACCCGAACTCCCGTCCGCCCGACTCGGCGGCGACCTCGGAGATGATCACGTTCACCGGGGTGCCGGTGAGCGTCAGCAACGACCCCGCGCTCGCGGCGAACGCCACGGGGATCAGCATCCGCGAGGGCACGATGCCGGCCCGCGCGGCGGCGACGACCGCGACGGGCAGCAGCGCCGCGACCGCCCCGTTGATGCTGATGACGGCCGCGAGGAGCGCCGTGCCGCCGACCATCGTCACGAGCAGCCCGGTGCGCCCGAACGACGAGCACCGCTCCAGCTGCGCCCCGATCCACGCCGTGATCCCCGTGGTCTCCAGGGCCGCGCTGAGCACGAACAGCGTGGCGATGAACAGGACGATCGGATCGCTGAAGCCGGCCAGCGCCTCGCCCAGCGGGAGGACTCCCGTCGCCCACAGCGCCACCGGGACGAACAGGGCCACGATCACGAGCGGCACCCGGTTGGTCGCGAAACCGAGCACGGCCAGCGCCAGGATCACGAAGGTCGCGACCAGGGGGTCGATCATCTGCTCCACGGGCTCAATCGTCGCATCCGGATCGTCGCATCCGGCCAGTTCACCCACCGCGCGCTGGTGGAGCCCCGGTCCACCCGGCAAGATCGACGCATGACCGACCTCGCTGACGAGTCCATGACGGTCCGGACCGGAGACGCCGGCCCCGAGCTTGACGTCGACCTCGCGGTCGTCGGCTTCGGCAAGGGCGGAAAGACCCTCGCGGCCACCATGGCCCGCCGCGGCGCTCGCGTCGCGATGATCGAGCAGTCCGCCCGGATGTACGGCGGCACCTGCATCAACATCGGCTGCGTACCCACCAAGGCCCTCGTGCACGACGCCGAGACCGGCTCGCCCGACATCCCGGGACCCGACCGGTACCGCCGCGCCGCGGAGCGCACGGACGCCCTGACCACGCTGCTGCGCGGCAAGAACTTCGCGATGCTCGACACCCTCGACACCGTCACGGTCGTCACCGGCACCGCGACCTTTACCGACCCGCACACCCTGACGGTGCGCGCCGGCGACGACACCCTGCGGGTCACCGCGCGGACGATCGTCGTCAACACCGGTGCCGACCCCGAGCTTCCGCCGGTCCCGGGGCTGCGCGAGAGCGAGCACGTCGTCACCAGCACCGACCTGCTCGCCCGCACCGAACGGCCCGGTGAGCTGGTCGTGCTCGGCGGCGGGTACGTCGCCGTCGAGTTCGCCTCGATGCACGCCGCCTTCGGCGCGCGGGTCACCCTCCTCGCGCGGGGCCCGCGCCTCCTGCGCAGCGAGGACGACGACGTCGTCGCGGCCGCCACCGAGATCCTCACCGAGGCGGGGGTCACGATCCGGACGGGGGCCACGGTGACCGGCGTCGAGGACGACGGCGACGTCGCGGTCGTCACGTACACCGACCAGGACGGCGTCCGGCAGACGGTCCGGGGTGACACCGTGCTCGCCGCGCTGGGCCGCCGCCCGCACACCGCCGGCCTCGGCCTCGAAGCGGCCGGGATCAAGACGGACGAGCACGGCGCCGTCGTCGTCGACGAGCACCTGCGCACCACCCAGCCGCACGTCTACGCGATCGGCGACGTCAACGGCGGGCCGCAGTACACGTACGTCTCGCTCGACGACTACCGCGTCGTGCTCGACCACCTGACGGGCGAGGGCCGCCGCACCACGACGGACCGCCGGGCCGTCGCCTCGGCGCTCTTCATGACCCCGCCCCTGGCGCGGGTCGGCCTCACCGAGGCGGAGGCCCGCGCGACCGGGCGGCCGCTCCTGGTCGCGACACGCAAGGTCGCGGACATGGCGACCGTGCCCCGGGCGCGGATCGTGCACGACCCGCGCGGCCTCATGAAGGCCGTGGTCGACGCCGGGACCGACGAGATCCTCGGGGTCACGATGCTCAGCCACGACGCCCACGAGACGATCAACACGGTCGCGCTCGCCATGCGGCACGGTGTCACCGCGAGCGAGCTGCGCGACGAGATCTACACGCACCCGTCCATGACCGAGGCGTTCAACGACCTGTTCGCGAACCTCCGCCCGGCGTGACGGGTCCCCGAGCCGGGCTGCCATCGATGAGTTCGGTCCGGCCGCGGCGTCCGTCCTGCCATGAGCGAATTTCTCTCCGACGGACCCGAGCTCTTCGCGGTCGCGTGCGTCCGCGACTACGCCACCGCCTACCCGTGGTGGGAGACGCTGCTGGGCAGCCCGCCCTCCTTCAAGGCGACGCCGACCGAGGCGGTGTGGGAGGTCGCCCCGCACCGCTGGATCGTCGTGGAACAGCGCCCTGAGCGCGCGGGCCTCGCGACGCACACGCTGTTCGTGGACGACCTCGACCTCAGGGTCGGTCAGATCGCCGCTCGCGGCCTGGAGCCGGACGACCACGAGACCTTCGAGGGCGGCGTGCGCAAGATGATCTACCGCGATCCCGAGGGCAACGAGATCGGGTTCGGCGGCAACGCGCAGTAGGCGACGACGCAGGTCACGGGCAGCGGGGCACCGGGGCGCTCCAGGTCGTGTTCGACCGGTTCGAGACGTAGTAGTCGCTGACCCACCTGCCGTCGCGCAGCTGGTCCCAGACGCGGGTCGTCCTGATCTGGGTCCCGACCTTCTGGCACGCGACGTAGGCCAGGGCGCCCTTGCGCAACGGGCTGCCCGAGGCCGGGTAGGACGTGCCGGGTCCGGTACGGGCGGTGAGGTCGACCGTCACCTGGCCGGGGTAGGCGCACCGCGGCAGCGCCGAGGAGAAGCCGGTGCTCGACGGGGTCGAGACGTAGCGGTCGCTCACCCAGGCGCCGTCGGTCAGCCGGTCCCACACGGACGTCGTGCCGACCCGCTGGCCGCTGGTCTGGCACACCACGGCCAGCGTCGCGCCCGGCGCGTAGGTCCGCACCACGGGGTAGGAGGAGGACGGCCCGCTCCGTCCGTTCAGTGCCGACGTGCTGGTGACCGAGTAGTTCCGCGCGGTCGTGGCGACCGGCGCCCGGACGTTGTCGGAGTCGATGTTGATCGTCACCCCGCCCCAGGTCTCGTCGTGGTCGCCCTGGTACTGCTTCGCGCGCTGGTAGTACGACCACTGCGAGTCCGGCGCGGTCGGCCAGCCCGTGAGCGAGCTGTTGCCGTCCCAGCGGGCCATCCACACGGCGTCGGGGCGGGCGTACGAGGTCGAGTCGTAGGTGTCGGAGAGGTCGCGCAGGCCCGAGTCCTGGTGCACGTAGACGCCCGCGAGGTACCCCGAGTCGTGCAGGGTCTTGGTCCATGCCGAGACGTACCGCCGCACCGCCGTCCGGCACGACGCGTCGGTGCGGTCGTAGTGCTCGACGTCCGCGTACAGGCCGCTCCCGGACAGCAGACCCAGCGCCTGGGCCCTCGCGACGGCGTCGGCGCCGTCCGAGCTCCCGCGGGCTGTCGCGCTGTTCGCGTCATAGCGGTTCGGCTTGGTGCCGAACATGCAGGTCGGCTGGTACCCGAAGTAGGTGGGCAGCAGCTTCCAGCCCGCCTGGACGGCCCCGCGCACCCACGTCGGGGTCAGATTCGGCTGGGCGGCACAGCCGCGGTTGATACCGCCGAAGTAGATGTTCACCACGTCGTAGGGCGACGTGCCCTGCCAGGCGTTCAGCGCCGCGAGCGAGGGCGCGTCGCAGGTGTCGAAACCGAGGTCGTTGGCCCGCGTCGCCGTCGAGCCCGAGGTGTAGTCCACCGGCGTCGCCGGCTCGGCCGCGGCCGGGAGGGCGAGGCCCGCGACCAGTACCGCGAGCGCGCCGCCGGCGGCGGCCAGTCCCCGGCCGATGCGCCGCGCCCGGCCGATGCGCTGGCCGATGTGCTGGCCGGTGCCGATGAGACGCGCTGTGCTGCTGTCGTGCTGCGTGGCGGACATGGCGTACCTCCGTGGACGGTCCAGTCGCCTACCAGGCAGTTTCCGTCCGCCGGGGGTGGCGCGTCAGGGACTTTGGTCCCGGATGCCGGGTGAGGTGGCGGGGCTTTTCTCCGGGTCCGGGCACGAGTCCGGGCACGGCTACGGGTAGGGTCCGGGCATGGTCGGACCCCGGCGGTACCGTGACGTGCGCTCGACGTTGATCGACGCCTCGCCCGACACGGTCTGGCAGGCCGTCCTGGACCAGGTCGAGGTGCTCGGGCTCCCGGCCTTCTACGTCCGCCTGATCGGCTGCCGCGACCAGCGGCACCTGGGCCCGCGCCCGCTGACGGCGGGCTCGGTGGTGCCCGGCTTCCACGTCACGGACGCGGACCCGCCGGCGCGACTCGTGCTCGACGGCGTCCACCGGTTCTCGGTCTACACGCTCACGTTCGCCCTGCTGCCCGACGACGGAGGCACGCGGCTCGAGGCGCACACCGACGCGACCTTCCCCGGGGTGCTCGGGGCGGTGTACCGGCTGCTCGTGATCGACTCGGGCTTCCACAAGCTCGCGACCAGGAGCATCGTGACCCGGGTCCGGCGCCGAACGGTGGTGGGCTGACATGGGCGCGCACCAGACAGCTGCGCACCAGGCAGCGCCGCCCCTGTGCCTGGTCATCAACGGCCCCTCGGCCGCCGGGAAGTCGACCCTGACGACGGCGGTCCAGGACCGCGCGGAGCGGCCCCTGCTGCGGTTCGGCCTCGACGAGCTGTTCCGGATGATCCCCGACCACTGGGGCGGCGGGCTGCCGGGCGCCCGGCACTCCGACCTGGGCTTTCGCTACGAGGCCGTCGAGCCCGGCGTCCGCCGCATCCGCACGGGCGCGGACGGCATGCGGATGCTCGGCGCGATGAACGTCGCCGTCGTGGCGATGCTGCGCGCCGGCCAGGGCGTGATCGTGGACGGGCAGGCGTTCGAGCCGGAGGCCAACCAGGATCTCGAGGCGCGGCTCGCCGAGCTGGCCAGGGAGGGCGCGGCGGCGGTCGCGATCGTCGAGCTCAGGACGGCCGACGGCGACCTCGAGGACCGGCAGCGTCGCCACGAGCACCCGGCGGGGCTCTCGCTGTTCCACAACCGCCAGCCGCCCCAGTCGCCGGACCCCGACCTGGTCATCGAGACCACCGGGCGGGACGCCGAGCAGGTGGCGGACGCGCTCTGGGACTGGCTGGTCGAGTTCTACCCCGCGATCGAGACCGGCCACGCCGCGGGCGCCTGATCGCTCCTGGCGTACCGCCGCCTTACTTCACGAAAACGGGTGTTCCGGCCGCGCGCCGTGCGCAAGGATGACGGGCGTGGACCCGCGAGCTGACGCTGCTGCCCTGGTGGCCGACCGTTACCCGGAGGCCCGGTGGGCGCTGCTCGCCGGCAGCGTCCTCGACCCGGGCTCCCGGACCGCGGGTTCGGACCTCGACATCGTCGTGTGCCTGCCGGACGACGCCGTCGGGCACCGGGACGCGCTGCGCTGGCGCGGCTGGCCGGTCGAGCTGTTCGTGAACACCGAGGCCGGGCACCGCTGGTTCATCACCACGGAGACGGCGCGGCGCAAGCCGACGCTGGCGCGGATGATCGCCACGGGCGTGCTCGTGGCCGGGCCCGCGGGCGCCGTCGACGACCTGCAGGCCGAGTGCCGCGCGCTGCTTGACGCCGGCCCCGGTCCGGCGTCCGACGCCGCGCTGGAGGACGCCCGGTACGTCGTGACCGACCTGCTGGACGACCTCGCCTACGCGCGCGACGGCGGCGAGGCCGACGTGGTGCGCTCCGTGCTGTGGGAGCGGGTGGGGCACCTCGCCCTGGCGGCGGCCGGGCGGTGGGACGGCGGCGGCAAGTGGCTGCTGCGCGAGCTGCGCACGTGGGACCTCGGCTACGCCGCCCGCTGGGTGGCGGCGCGGCACGACGACCAGGCCATGGTGGACGTCGCGCGGGCCACCCTCGACGCCGCCGGCGGCCCGCTGTTCGAGGGATACCTGCGCCAGGCGCCCGTGGTGGACGAGATCCATGCGACCCGGACCATCCCGCCGACGGTCGTGAGCCGGTCGGCGCGCGCGGTCCTGCTCGACGACGCGGGCCGGCTGGTGCTCATCAAGCGCACCGTCCGGGGCCGCGCGCCGTACTGGGTGACGCCCGGCGGCCGCGTCGAGCCGGAGGACGCCTCGGTGGAGGCCGGCCTGCGCCGCGAGCTGCTGGAGGAGCTGGGCGCCACGGCGGACGTCGTCCGGCAGGTGTTCCTGACCTCCCAGCCCAAGGACGCGGGCGTCGCGGTGCACCACTACTTCCTGGCGCGCCTGACGTCGCTGGACCTGGCGCTGCGGTCCGGCCCGGAGTTCCAGGAACCGACCCGGGGCACCTACGAGGTGGAGCGCGTGGACCTGCGCGACGACGCCGCACTGGCCGGCCTCGACCTGGTGCCCGCCGCGCTCAAGGCGTTCGTCCGGACCAACCGGCACGCGCTGCTCGCAGAGGCCGAGGACACCGTGGCGGAGGACACCGTGGCGGAGGATCTGGTTGCGGAGAGCGCCGTGGCGGAGGACTCCTGAGCGCGATCGAGGTTCCCGCGTCCTTCCTCGCGATGCCGCGCTGGTGGACCGCCACGACGGCGGAGCAGCGGTGGCTGGCCGACCTCCCGCGCCTCGTGGACGACTGGTGCGCCCGCTGGCACCTCACGGTCGACGGGCCACCCCGGCACGGGTCGAACGCCCTGGTCGTCCCCGTCCGCCGCGCTCGTCAGTCCACCCCGCAGCCCGCCGCGCAGCCGTCCGCTCAGTCCGCCACGCAGCCAGCCGCGCTGCGCCTGACGCCCCCGGACGACGACGTCGCGGCGCTCTCGACGGCGCTGGAGTTCTGGCGCGGCCACGGCGTCGTGGCGGAGCTCGAGGCCGACCCCGCGGCCGGCGCGCTCCTGCTGGACCGGCTCGACCCGGACCGCGCCCTCACCGGTGAGCCCCTGGCCGTCGCGATCCCCGAGATCGGCCGGATCGCGCGCCGCCTCGCGGTCCCGGCGGGCGACGACGTCGCGGCCGGCGTCGGGCACACGGCGGACGACGTCGCGACGCTGACCCCGCTGCAGCGACCCGTCTGGGAGCGCCTGGACCGGCCGTTCGACGGGGGAGTCCTCGACCGTGCGGCGGACGCCGCGGCCGTGATCCTCGCCGGCGACCGGGACCCGGTCGCCGTGAACGCCGACCTGCACTTCGACCAGGTGCTGCGGGACGGCGACGGCCGGTGGTGCGTCGTCGACCCGGTGCTGCGGCGCGGCGACGCCGAGCGGACGGCGGTGAACGTGCTCTGGCACCGGGCCGACGAGATGTCCGACCGGGACATCCCGCGCTGGCTCGACGTGCTCGTGGACGCCGCCGGGCTCGACGCCGGCCTGGCCCGGGCGTGGGCGGTCTGGCGCATCACCGACTACCTGCTGTGGGGGCTGGAGCACGGCCTCACGCAGGACCCGCCGCGGTGTGCCCGCCTGCTCGACGCGCTGCGCTGAGCCCGGCTGCGCCGTCTGCGCCGTCTGCCGCGCTGGTCACACGGAGAACCAGCAGTACATCTCCCGCCCCTGCACCATCGCGCGCCGCGCCAGCCCCGACACGCCGCGCAGGAACTCCGCGACCGCCTCCTCGTCCGCGTCCGGCCCGAACTCCTCGGTGCGGCCCCAGGCCGCGGCGACCTCGGGCACGCGGCCCGGGGCCAGGTCGGCGAGGGCGGTGGTGAGCGTGCCGCGCACCCGCACGATGCCGGACGCGCCGCTCTCGCGCAGGCCCACCGGCGGCGTCGGGTCCCCGGAGATCTCGGCGTACGGCAGCTCGGTCAGCTCCGCCTCGAGGGTGCCGAGCATGACGAAGGGGTCGATGCCCTTGGCCTCGTGCCGGTCGTCCTGGTCGAGCCCGGCGCCGTAGACGCCGTCGTCGAGGAACCGCGCCGCCTCGGTGTCGGAGCCGGCGATGAAGTAGTCGGTGATCAAGCCCATGGGCACCGAGCATGCCACCCGCCTCCGACACCCCGCCAAACCCGTCCGGGATCGCCCCCTGCTGCGTTCGCGACCTCCCGCAGGGTGGCCCAGGATGGTGGCGACAGGCACCGCGATCAGGGGCGGTGCCGTGAGGACCGGAGGACGTCGTGGGCTCCAGCAAGTCGGGCAGCGGCCAGGACAAGCACCGCGGAGGCGGCCTGAAGCGGCTCGTCACCCTCGTGACCATCGGCCTCGCGGTCGCTGCGGTCGTCAAGGAGCTGCGCCTCCCGGAGGAAGAGCGCACGTGGAACGGCAAGGTGGCGGCCGTGGTGCCGTACGACTTCCGGTTCCCCACGCTCGAGCGTGCCAAGGAGCGGCTCTGGGACCCCGAGGCCGAGCACGTGATCGGGCCGCGCGTCTTCGGCGTCGGCTGGGCGGTCAACGTGGGCAAGGTCGTGGCGATGGTCCGCAGCCGGCTCGACGTCTAGTCCTGCGGCCCGCACGCGGGCCGGGCGCAGGGCTGTGCGCACGGCTTCGCGTGCCCGGACGGCCTGTGGTTCGATGCCCGGATGAGGTCTCGCGCCCTGCTCCTCGTCGCCGTCGGACTGCTGGTCATGGCGGCGGTCTTCGGCACGGTCGCGGGCTTCCTCGCGGTGCGCACCGCGGCCTTCCTGGCCGACGCCCGGCCGGCCGACGGCGTCGTCATCGGGCTCGACGAGCAGTACAGCAGCAGCGACAACGGCTCCGCGCGCTACACGTACCACGCGGTCGTGGCGTACGACGTGGGCGGCCGGGAGTACGAGCTCACCGACCGCACCGGCACCAACCCGCCCCGGTACGACGTCGGCGAGGACGTCACGGTCCTGTACGACCCCGCCGACCCGGGCGAGGCGCGCCTCGAAGCGAGCTACGGGTACTGGCTCGAGACCATCTTCGGGCTGGTCGCCCTGGCGCTCGCGGGAGCGGGCATCCCGGTGCTGCGCGTCTGGCTGCGGAAGGCCGCCCGCGAGCGGCTGGCCCGGACCGGCGAGCGCGCCACGGGTACGGTCACCGAGGTCCGGCCGGCCGGCAAGATGGTCTACAACGGCCGGCCCCGCACGGCGACGACGGTCCGCTGGCGGCACCCGTTCGCGGGCGAGCAGACGCTCACCGAGATCACGTGGGGCGCCGCGCACGCCGTCGGCGACCAGGTGGGCCTCCGGTACGACGCCGACAGGCCCGCCCGGGCGCTCGTCGAGCCGCCCGCGGAGCCCGAGCCGGCGCGAGGGCCGGACGAGCTCGCGGTCTGACCGCCATCCGGCCGTCCGGATCGCGTCCCCGCCGTCCGATAGCCCCGGCCTCAGCCGTCCCGCGGCGCCAGGCCGCGCACGAGGGCGGTGAGACCGGCCTCGAACTCGTGCTCCGGGCCCAGCTCGACGACGGCCCGGACGGCCTGCGCGAGCCGGTCGGCACCCTCGACGGCGCCGGCGTCGTCGGCCAGGACCGGCTGCCCGCCGGGCGTCGTCTGCTCCTCGAGGGTCGCCCCGATCGTGTACCGGGAGACGGCGATGAACGCCAGGACGGCGTCCGGCCCGGTGAACCCCTGCGCCTCCAGGTGGGCGACCTGGGCGACCGAGTTGGCGAGGTTCGGGGCCCGCGGCCCGGTCGAGGCGATCAGTCGGGCGCCGTCGCGCACGGAGAGCATGGCGCGGCGCAGGCTGCGGGCGTTGCGCAGCAGGAACGCGTCCCAGCTCTCGTCGGGGCCGGGCAGCCGGTCGGTGTGCCGGCGGTCGAGCACCTCGGCCGCGACGGCGTTCAGCAGCTCGGCCTTGTTGCGGAAGTGGTGGTACAGCGCGGGCTGCTGCACGCCGAGCCGGCGCGCCACGTTGTGGCTGGACAGCCCGTCGAGGCCGCGCTCGTCCAGCGTCTCGATGGCCGCGGCGACGATCGTCGGGCGGTCGAGTCCGGGGCGGGTACGCGGCATGGGCCGACTCTAGCCAGGACGCTCCTTATCAGTGATACTTATCAGTGATAAGCAGCCGATCGGGAAGCAGCCGACCGGGAAGCAACAAGAAGCGGGCAGCAACAGGGACCGGGGCGACAGGACCGGGAAGCGACACATGGCGGGGACGCCGTCAGGGGGAGCAGTGATGACGAACGAGCACGCACCGTCCGGGACCGAGGCGGGACCGGCGGGGCAGGACGCCGCGCACGCGGGTTCAGCACCGGCAGGTTCAGCACCGGCAGGTTCAGCGCAGACGGGTTCGGCGGAAGCGGGTTCGGTACGGGAGGGTTCGGTACAGGCGGGTGAGGTCCCGACGAGTCCCGCCCGCGCGCCGCGCGTGCGGAACCGCGGCGCCGCCTGGACGCTCGTGGTGCTCACCCCGCTGATCGCCGAGCTCGCCCTGGGGTCGACGCCGGTCCGGATGGCGTGGCTGGTGCTGCTCTGGATGCCGGTCTACGGCGCGGGCGTGCTGCTGATCCGCGAGCTCGTCGCGCGGCGCGGGCGCGGCTGGCCGAGCATCCTGCTGCTCGCCCTGGCCTACGAGCTCGTCGAGGACGGGATCGGCCTGCAGGCGCTGACCAGCCCGCACCTGTACGACGCCGCGTCGTGGGGCGCCCGCGTGCTCGGCGTCAACCTGCCGTACCTCGAGGCGAACGCGATCTACCACGCCGTGTTCACGGTCTGCATCCCGATCGCGCTGACCAACCTGCTCTTCCCCGCGCACCGGGGCCGGCCCTACCTCGGCGTGCCGGGGACGGTCGTCGCCGCCGTCATCGCGGTGCTCGGTGTGGGGCTGCTCCGCACGGTGACGCTCTCGGAGGACCCCGGCTACCAGGCGCCGCCCGCGTTCGTGCTCGGCGTGGTGGTGGTCGTGCTCGCGCTCGGGGTCGTCGCCCTGTTCGTCGTGCCGGCCACGCGCGGGCGCGCGGCGGACCCAGCCGGTACGGCGGCGGTCCCGTCCCTCGGCTTCCTCGCCGCGGCGTCCGGCCTGGCGACCCTGGTCTTCTTCGGGCTCTCGTTCCCGGTGTTCGGGGCCGAGCAGCCGGCGTTCACCGAGGGCCTGACGGTACTGATCCCGATGGCGGTCACCGCGGTCGGCGTCGTGGCCTGCTACCGCTACCTGACGCGGACGGCGTCCTCCCCGGCCTGGACGCCGCGGCACACGCTCGCCCTGATCGGCGGGGCGCTCGTGGCCCACTCGGTGGGCGGCCTGGTGATCATGGCGCACACCACCGTGGACCGGGTCGGTCTCGTGGTGATCATCGCGCTGACGGTCATCGGACTGCTGCTCGTCGACCGGCGCCTGCGCCGCTGACCAGCCCCGCCGTCGACCAGCCCCGACGCCGACCAGCCCCGCCGTCGTCAGTGCTCGGCCTCCCACGTCGCGATCTCGGACCCCTTCGCCCCGCCGTACATGTCGACGACCTCGCCGTCGGGGTCGTAGGTCACCGAGGCGTCGTCGTACGGGCCGGAGCCCCAGACGATGATCTCGTAGGGCAGGCCGGCGTCGTCGAACGCGGACGTCGGCACCCGGACCTGGACGGTGACCAGGTCCTCCGGCTCGAAGCCCGCCTGCTGCGGCAGCCGCTCCGCGAGCTCCTGGAGCGCGCCCCAGTCGACGTCGGCGGCGTCGAAGGGTTCGAGCGGCAGCTCGTCGTCGCGCGGCTGGATCGATGACGGCTCGTGCCGCGTGATGTCGCCGCGCGACCACCAGAGCTCGTCCGTGTGGTCGGAGCCCGGCTCCGCCGGCATCGTCGCGGTGGCGGTCGTGCTGCCGAGCCCCACGCTCAGGAACCCGCTGTGCCCGGCCTCGGCGACGAACGCGTCGACCACCTCCTGGGCGCGCGCCGGGTCCAGGGTGCTGGCCGCCTGCTCGACGCGCCGCTCCTGGGCGGCGGAGACCTCCAGGAGCGGGGTGCCGGTGAGCACCGCCGTGATGTCCTCGCGCACGGGGTAGAGCCGGGCGGCGAACCCCACGAGCACCAGCAGGGCGAGCACGGCGACCGGGATCTTCACGAGGCCGCGCGCGTCTCGGCCGGCGGGCACGGGCGCGGCCCACTCGGGCGGCTCGTCCATCCGGGCGACCCGGTCGTCCGCGGCTGCCCGTGCGGCCTTCTCCCGCCAGGACTGCGGCGGCGACTGGAGCAGGGTCACGCCGGGGGCGTCCGCCTTCTCCTGCAGCACTACGACAACGGCGCCCGGCTGGAACTGCGGCAGCCGCGTCCGGTCGATCAGCGCACGCGTGGTGGTCGTGTACCTCGTGCGGGTCCGGGAGTCGACGGCGAGCCGCAGCTCGGCCACGGGGTCGTCGTTGATCTCGGTGCCCGTCGACGAGATGTCCAGCACCTTGGCCAGGTGCAGCCGCCCCTCGCGCTCGGCGGTGACCACGACGTCGACCGGCGGCGTGGTCCGCAGCGCGCTGGTCCCGCCGATCCCCAGGAGCGCGGTCGCCATCGACGTCAGCGCGACAGCGAGGGTGCTCACGACGAGGGCCACGGGCAGCCACCAGCCCGGGGCGCCGTGGTCGAGGCGGAGGCCGATCAGGAGGAGGCACGCGAGGGCGAAACCCACGGCGAGGGAGCGGACGATTCGGATCACGCGGTCAGTATCCCGGACACCACTGACACTCCCGCCCGTGTCAGACACACAGGTCACCCGGGTGATCCGTACGTCTGACACGGGCGGGGCGGGTCCCTCGGACAGCGGTCGGCGAGAGCGCCGTCAGAGCGTGAGGAGGCCCCGGGCCAGGGCCGTCACGGCGCCCGCCGTCGCGACCGTGAGGGCCGTCCGGGACGCCGCCCGGGTCGAGATCCGCAGGGCCAGGAAGTTGCCGGCCGCCACACCGGCCAGCACCGCCGCCAGCAGCACCGGCCACACCCACCACGCCGGGGCGAAGCCGGACGGGATGGCGCCGAAGCCCAGCTTGGTCGCCACCGACATGGCGTTCATGACCACGAGCAGCGGCTGCATCGTCGCCGCGAACGACCGGTGGTCCCAGCGGGTGGCCAGCGCGTACGCGGTCCAGGCGGGTGCGGCGACGCCCGATGTGGTGTTCATGAACCCCGCCGCCAGCCCCGTGGCGACGGCCACCGAGCGGCCCTGGATCCGCACGCGGCGCCGCAGGATCGCCGAGGCGCCCAGCGCGAGCAGCACCGACCCGCCCACGATCACGTCGAGCCAGGCCGGGTCGGCCTCGCGGACCGTGAGCGCGCCGAGCACCGAGCCCACCAGCATCAGCGGCAGGATCGTCACGACGCGCCGCCATTCCACGCCGTCGCGCAGCGCGCGCAGGATGAGCAGGGCCGTGACGATCGCGGCGACGTTGCTCACCAGCACGCCCACCGAGGCGCCCAGGAACACGGTCAGCACCGGCGCGGCCACCATGCCGACACCCATCCCGGCGATGCGCTGCAGCCCGGCCCCGAGGACGACGGCCACGCACGCTGCGATCAGGGCCGTCGTCTCCACCCCGTCACGCTAACCCTGATCAGGGGCGGTGCCGGTGCGAGGAATATCACCCTCCGGCAGGCTCGCCGGCTTCGGTCACACTGCCCGGGGCCACACCACCGTGAACCGCGCGCCGCCGTCGGGCGACTCGCCGACGGCGACCTCGCCGCCCCGGCGCCGGACCAGCTCGGCGACCAGCGCCAGCCCCAGCCCCGCGCCGCCCGAGGTCCGTGCGCGGTCGTCCGAAACCCGGTAGAACCGGTCGAACACCTTGGCCCGGTGCTCCGGGGGCACGCCGGGTCCGTCGTCGTCGACCAGCACGCGCACCGTGGACCGCTGCGCGAGGACCGTCACCACCACCCGCGTGCGGGTATACCGGGCGGCGTTGCGCAGCAGGTTGTCGAGCACCAGCTCGGTCTCGGTGTGCGCCGCGGCCGCCCAGGCCCGGTCGGTCAGGGCGTTGACGACGACCGGCACGGGCCCACTGCCCGCCCGCCCCGCCTCCGGCTGGGCCTCGGCCCGCGCCACCGCCGACCGCACCGCGTCGACCAGGTCGATCGACTCCGCGGGCGGCAGCTCGCCGGCGTCCGACCGGGCCAGCGCCAGCAGGCCGTCGAGCAGCGCGGACAGCCGCTCGGCGTCGGCCAGGACGTCGGCGTGCACCTCCTGCGAGAGCCGCGGGTCGGGGCTGGCGACGGCGACCTCGGACTGCACGCGGATCGACGCGACGGGGGAGCGCAGCTCGTGCGCGGCGTCGCCCGTGAACCGGCGCAGCCGCTCGGCGGTGGCGTCCTGGCGGTCCAGCAGCACGTTGAAGTCGTCGGCCAGGGCGTGCAGCTCGCGCGCCGCGCCGCCGGGCACCGCCACGCGGGCGCCGGGCGCGAGCCGGCGCACCGAGTCCCGCATGCGCGCGACCGGCGCCAGCGCGGAGCCGACGGCGAACCAGATCGCGACCCCGGCCACCAGCGACCCGACCAGCGCGGTCACCAGCAGCCACCGACCGCCCGACGCCTTGGCGGCGGCCTGCCCCACCAGCCCCGTACCCGCGACGACGAGGCGCTGGCTGCCGTCGGGCGCCGTGGTGACCACACCGTGCCAGCGCACCGGCTGCGCGTCGCCCGCGGTGACGGGGGTACCGGCCTTCAGGGCGCGCACCTGTTCCCGCGTCAGGGCCGGTGCCGCGGACGTCGCCGGGCCCTCCCCGGCCGCCGGGTCCGGCCTGACGGCGTCCCCCGCGGTGTCCAGCACGCGCACCTCCAGCCCGTCGGGGGAGTCCGGCGTCCGGCCCGCCGCGACGTCGCCGGCCGCCGTGGTCAGCGCCACGTGCAGCTCGTCGTCCACGGCGTCCGTCAGGACGGGGCCCAGGCCCCGGCCGGCCGCCGTCGCCAGGCCCAGCAGGCAGGCCAGCGTGACCGCCGTGGCGAGCAGCGTGATCCGCAGCCGCAGCGACACCCCGGACCAGCGCCCGCCCGACGGCGCGCCCGGCGGCGCGCTCGGCGGCCCGCCCGACTGCGCGCCCGACAGCCCGCTCACCGGAGCGCGTCCCCGAGCTGGTACCCGTGCCCCCGGACGGTCCGCACCAGGTCCCCGGCGCCGACGGCGGCCAGCTTGCGGCGCAGGTAGCCCACGTACACCTCGACGACGTTCCGGGTCGCGGCCTGCTCGTCGCCCCAGACCTCGGTCAGCAGCTCCTGCTTGGTCCACACGGTGCCCGGCCGCGAGGCCAGCGCCTCCAGGAGCTTGTACTCGCGCGGGCTCAGCGGGACGCCGACATCGTCGTACCGCACGGTGCGCGAGGCGCGGTCCACCGTCAGCGGCCCGATCAGGATGCGGGTCCGGGCGGCGCCCGCCGCTGTCCGGCGCAGCAGGGCGCGCACCTGCGCGAGCAGCACCACGAACGAGAAGGGCTTGACCAGGTAGCCGTCGGCGCCGAGGTCCAGGCCATCGGCCTGGTCGACCTCGCCGTCCTTGGCCGAGACGAGCAGCACCGGCGTGGTGACCCCGGCGGCACGCAGCTCCTGCAGCACGCGGTAGCCGGACAACCCGGGGATCATGATGTCCAGCAGGATCGCGTCGAACGAACCCGTGCGGGCCAGCCGCAGCGCCGTCGGCCCGTCGGCCGCGAGGGCGACGTCCATGCCCTCCGCGCGCAGGCCGCGGTCCAGCGCCTTGCGCACGCCGGGCTCGTCGTCCACCACGAGGATCTGCGGCCTCATGCCTGCCAGCATGCCGCACGGCCGGCCGCGCGGGTGCGCCGACGGGCCGCGCCGGGCCACCTGCGCGATGACTCTCAGCGCGCTCTCAGCCGGGAGGGCGCATGGTGGAAGAAGTCAGGCACGACTTCACGCACGACGTCACGCACGACGGGGCCGGGCACGGTCCACGGGAGCGAAGGAGCTGACATGAGGCCGAGCACGAAGGCGCTGGTCGCCGCGGGGTCGGGTATCACCGTGGGGCTCGCGGGCCTGGCGCTGACCACCCTGCCCGCGGGCGCGGACGACGATCCGGTGCTCCCCGCGATCGAACCGGAGGCCCTGGTCGCCTCGGCCCTGGCGGCCGAGCCGCAGGCGTTCTCCGGCGAGGCCGAGGTGAGCAACGAGCTCGGGCTGCCCGCCCTGCCCGGCACGGAGGACCTCGACTTCGAGTCGGCGCGGGTGTTCCACGACGGCCAGGAGAGCGCCCGGGTCCAGGTCGAGAAGCCGACGTCCGAGGTGACGTTCGTGAAGAACCCCGACGAGGCCTGGGCCTACGACTCGCAGGAGCGCACGGCGAAGCACGTCACCTGGGACGACGCCGACGCCGCGGCCGCCCGGAAGCACGCCGAGGCCCAGCTCGCGGACCCCGCGCAGGCTGCCGCCGAGATCATCGAGCAGCTCCGGCCCACCAGCGAGATCACCGTGGACGGGACGGCACGCGTCGCCGGCCGCGCCGCGTACGAGCTCGTGCTGACGCCCAAGCCGACGGAGAAGACGCTGCTGCGCGAGGTCACCGTGGCGATCGACGAGCAGACCCGCATGCCGCTCGCGTTCGACGTGTACGCCAACGGCCGGTCCGAGCCCGTGCTCTCGCTCGGGTTCGTCGCGCTCGACCTCGGCGCGCAGGACCCGGCGCTGTTCGACTTCACGCCGCCGCAGGGCACGAAGGTCGAGACCCCCGACGTGGGCGACGCCGCGGGGCACCGCGCCGGGACGGACGGTGCCGGCAAGAACGGTGCCGGCAAGGACAAGGCAGCCGAGCGCATGGCCGAGCACGGCACGACGACGGTCGGCGACGGCTGGGACACCGTGGTGATCGCCGAGATGCCCACGGAGATGCCCACTGACATGCCGTCCGACATGCCGTCCGACATGCCGTCCGACATGCCCGCCGGGATGCCCGAGGGAGCGTTCGGCGGCGGGCAGGACCTGGCCGGGACACTGGCCCAGATCGGGCAGCCGGTGTCCGGCGACTTCGGCACCGGGACCCACGTGCAGATCACGGTCGGCGGCGCGATCGTGACCGACGACGGCCGGGTCGCGGTCGGCGCGGTGCCCCAGCAGGTGCTCGTCGACGCCCTGGACCAGCAGTGACCGCAGGCGGCGGGGCACCGGACACCGGCCCGGAGACCGGCACCGCCGCCCGCACCGCCCTCGCAGCCCGCACCCGCGGGCTGCGCAAGGTCTACCGCGGCACGGTCGCCGTCGACGGCGTCGACCTGGAGGTGCCCGAGGGCGCCGTGGTCGGGATGCTGGGCCCGAACGGCTCCGGCAAGACGACGACGATCCGGATGCTGCTCGGGCTCGTGCAGCCGACCGAGGGTGAGATCGAGCTGCTCGGGGCGCCCGTGCCGGGGGCGGCCGACCGCGTGCTCCCGCACGTCGGCGCCCTGGTGGAGAGCCCGGGGTTCCACCCGTTCCTGTCGGGCCGCGAGAACCTGCTGCGCTTCGCTGCCGCGGAGCCCTTCCTGTCCGGGCGGGCGCTGGACGGCGCGGTGTCGGCCGCGCTGGAGCGGGTCGGCCTCGCGGACGCCGCCCGGCGCAAGTACCGTGCCTACTCGCTCGGCATGAAGCAGCGCCTGGGGCTCGCCTCGGCGCTGCTGGTGCCGCGTCGGCTCGTGGTGCTCGACGAACCGACGAACGGCCTCGACCCGGCCGGTACGCAGGAGATCCGCCGGATCATCGCGGAGCTGCACGCCGGCGGCGTGACGGTGCTCGTGTCCTCGCACCTCCTGGCCGAGGTCGAGGCCACGTGCACCCACGTGGTCGTGCTCAACGAGGGCGTCGTCGTCGCGCAGGGCGCGCTGGACGACCTGCTGGAGTCCGGCAGCCCGGCGCTGCTCGTCTCCACGCCCGACGGCGCCCGGGCCGTGGACGTGCTGCGTGACCGCCGCGTCCCCGCCCGGCTCGCCCCGGACGGCGTCCGCGTGGACCTGTCGACGACGCCGCCGGCCACGGTGATCGAGGTGCTGGTGGGTGCAGGAGTCGGCGTGGACGAGGCCCGGCGGGAGCGCACCGGGCTGGAGGAGGTCTTCGCGCGGCTCACCCACGACGTCGGCGCCGGCACCGGAGCCAGGGAACCTGCGAGCGAACGAGCCGGCGAACGTGCCGGAGCGGGGGCCGACCGATGACCGCCCCGGACCTCGCCACGAGCCCGAGCCTCGACCCCGACGGCGTCCTGCCCGCCCGCCGCCGCGCGCCGCTCGGCCGCCTGCTGCGCTCGGAGCTGCGCTGGATCTTCCGGCGGCCGCGCACCCTGGTCGTGCTCGCGCTGCTCACCGTGCTGCCGGTGATCACCGGCATCGCCGTCGACCTGACGTTCGACGGCGCGGCGGCACCCGACCCGACCGCCGGACCCGGCCCGGGCGGTGGCGGCCCGGGTGAGGGGCCGCCCATCTTCGTGACCATGGCCAGCAGCGCGTTCGTGCTGCCGCTGGGCTCGCTGATGACGCTCCTGATGCTCCTGCTGCCGCTCACCGTCGCCATGGCGAGCGGCGACGCGCTGGCCGGCGAGCAGTCCACCGGCGCGCTGCGCGGCTGGCTGCTGGCGCCCGTCGCCCGGGGCCGGCTGCTGTTGGTCAAGGCCGTGGGCGTGCTCGTCGTCGCGCTGGTCGCGGCCACGCTGGTCGCGACGTCCGGCCTGGTCACCGGGCTCGTCCTGTCCGGGACCGATGGCCTGGTGTCGATGTCGGGCACCCAGCTCTCCGTCGGGGACGTGCTGTGGCGCCTCGCCATCGCCGTCGCCTGGGCCACGGTGTACCTGATGGCGGTCGGCGCGGTGGCGCTCGCGATCTCGGCGTCGACCGAGCACCCGATGCTCGTGGTGGTGAGCGTGCTGGGCGGGCTCATCGTGTCCGGCGTGCTGCTGCAGATCTCGGCGCTGGACTGGCTGCACCCGTACCTGCTGCCGACGTCGCTGGCGAGCCTCGCCGACCTGATCCGGGACCCGCTCGCGTTCGACGGCCTGGCCGAGGGCGCGTTCCGGTCGCTGTGCTACCTCGTGATCGGCATGTCCCTGGCCTACGCCCGCATCACCACCCGCGACGGCTGAGCAGGACGGCCGAGAAAAGCGAGACGCCGCCGCGCGCCTCCCGTACAGAAGGCGCGCGACGGCGTCGGGCAGCGGGGATCAGTCCCCGACGTTGTCCGCGTAGTCGATGTCGCGCGTCTCGCGCGTCAGGAGCAGCGCGACCAGCGTGATCACGGCCATCGCGGAGAGGTAGACGCCCACGAGCACCGGCGAGCCGTCGCCCTTGGCCCACAGCCACACGGCGATGAACGGGGCCACGGCGGCGCCGAGCACCGACGACAGGTTGTACGCGATGCCGGAGCCCGTGTACCGGACGTTGGCCGGGAACAGCTCGGGCAGCACGGCCGCCATCGGGCCGAACGTGAGGCCCATGAGCGTGAAGCCGAGGATCAGCAGGGTCTGCACGCCGATGTCGCCCGCGGCGAACAGCGGCACGAACAGGGCACCGAACACGATGATCGCCACCGTGACCCAGATGAGGTGCTTGCGGCGGCCGAACCTCTCCGCCATCGGCCCGGACGCGAGCGTGAAGATACCGAAGAACACGACGCCGATGATCAGCATCCAGAGGAAGTCGATCTTCTCGTAGCCGAGGCCGGCGGGGGAGCCGTCGGTCGGCTCGGCGACCGCCACGCCGTAGTTCAGCGTGAACGTCGTCATCAGGTAGAACAGCACGTACGTGGCGAGCATGATGAACGTGCCCGAGATGATCTGCCTCCACGACGTGCGGAACACGCGGGCCACCGGCACCTTGCTGACGGCCTCGGCCGCGAGCACCTTGCGGAACGCCGGGGTCTCCAGCAGCGAGAGCCGCACCCACAGGCCCACGATCACGAGCACCGCCGAGGCGATGAACGGGATGCGCCAGCCCCAGGCCGCGAACTGCTCGGGCGTGAGCGACGTCGACAGGGCGATGAACACCGTGTTGGCGAGGATGAAGCCGATGGGCGCGCCGAGCTGCGGGAACGTGCCGTAGATGGCGCGCTTGCCCTCGGGTGCGTTCTCCGTGGCCAGCAGGGCGGCGCCGCTCCACTCGCCGCCGAGGCCGAGGCCCTGGCAGAACCGGCACAGCACGAGCACCGCGGGGGCCGCGAGGGCCCAGCCGGGGGTCGACGCCGCGGGGATGAGACCGATCAGGACCGTCGCGATACCCATCGTGAGCAGCGACGCGACCAGCGTCGCCTTGCGGCCGATCCGGTCACCGAAGTGCCCGAACAGGACCGAGCCGACCGGCCGCGCCACGAAGGCGACGCCGAAGACGGCGAAGGACGACAGGAGCTGCGTGGTCGGGTCCTCGGCGTTCGGGAAGAACAGCGCGGGGAAGACCAGCGAGGCCGCGGTCGCGTAGATGTAGAAGTCATAGAACTCGATGGAGGTACCGATGAGGGAGGCGACGACGACGCGGCCGCGGGGATTCCCGGCCGGCGCTGTGCTCTCCCCGCCGCCGGGGGTCCCGGCGGTCGGTGCTGCGGAGGTGCTCATGCTCGCGAGATTAGGCGCGTCGTCCGCCATCCGGGAAGGGCGTCTCGCGATACGGATGGGGTCTTGACGTAGGCTGCGGCCGTCGGCAAGCGCCCGTCGCGGACCCGTCATGCGCGAGCGATGTGCACACACGGCGTGTCGAACTGCGGCCTGGTGCGTCGCGAGTGAAGGTGTGGTGAACGGTGAATACTCCCACTGGTTGCCGTGTTGGCACGACCGGCGGTGAGGGGCAGGATCGACCGGGCGCCCCCGGAGGCTCCGCCATCGGAAATCCATCATCGGAACGAACGAGACGACGACGAGGATATGAACGATCTGCTGTATGTGAACGGCGGCAACCCGCTCAACGGGACCATCACCGTTCGAGGCGCAAAGAACTTCGTGTCGAAGTCCATGGTGGCTTCTCTGCTGGGGGAGACCCCGAGCGTGCTGCGGAACGTCCCGCAGATCCGTGACGTCAAGGTCGTCTCGGGGCTCCTGGACCTGCACGGCGTGAACGTCAAGTACGACACCGACGCCGGCATCCTGGACCTCGACCCGTCCAACGTCGAGTCCGCCCACGTGGCCGACATCGACGCGCACGCCGGCTCCAGCCGTATCCCGATCCTGTTCTGCGGGCCGCTGCTGCACCGCCTCGGCGAGGCGTTCATCCCGGACCTGGGCGGCTGCCGCATCGGCGACCGGCCGATCAACTACCACCTCGACATCCTGCGCCAGTTCGGCGCCGTCGTGGACAAGCGGCCCAACGGCATCCACCTGCGCGCCCCGCGGCGCCTGCAGGGCACCAAGATCTCGCTGCCCTACCCGTCGGTGGGCGCCACCGAGCAGACCCTGCTGACGGCGGTCCGCGCGGACGGCATCACCGAGCTCTCGGGCGCGGCGATCGAGCCCGAGATCATGGACCTCATCGCGGTGCTGCAGAAGATGGGCGCGATCATCTCGGTCGACACCGACCGCGTGATCCGCATCGAGGGCGTCGACCGCCTCGAGGGCTACACGCACACGGCCCTGAACGACCGCATCGAGACCGCCTCCTGGGCCTCCGCGGCCCTGGCCACGGGCGGCGACATCACCGTCAAGGGCGCCACGCAGCCCGAGATGATGACCTTCCTCAACACCTTCCGGAAGGTCGGCGGCCGCTTCGAGGTGCAGGACGACGGCATCCGCTTCTGGCACGCCGGCGGCGACCTCAAGTCGATCGTGCTGGAGACCGACGTCCACCCCGGCTTCATGACGGACTGGCAGCAGCCGCTCGTCGTCGCGCTCACGCAGGCCACCGGCCTGTCGATCGTGCACGAGACCGTCTACGAGAACCGGTTCGGCTTCACCGACGCCCTGCGCAAGATGGGCGCCACGATCCAGGTCTACAAGGAGTGCCTGGGCGGTCGCGACTGCCGGTTCGGCCAGCGCAACTTCCACCACTCCGCCGTCGTCTCCGGCCCGACGCCGCTGTCCGCGGCCGACATCGAGGTGCCGGACCTGCGCGGCGGGTTCTCCCACCTCATCGCGGCCCTGGCCGCCAAGGGGCAGTCGACGGTGCGCGGCATCGGCCTGATCGACCGCGGCTACGAGAACTTCCAGGACAAGCTGGAGGCCCTGGGCGCCGAGGTCGTCCGCGGCTGACCAGGCGGACCTTGCCGGCGAACGTAGGCCTGGTCGCCTCATGAGGACTCATGAGGCGACCAGGCCTACGTTCGGCCCCACCCGGCCAGGGAGGCGGGCTGGGCCGAGTATCCTTTCGGCCGTGTCCATCCCACGCCCCGAGTCGCGCATGTATCGCTTCGTAGCGTTCCTCGTGCGGAACCTCATGTTCGCGCTGTGCAAGTACGAGTGGAAGGGCGGCGAGAACTTCCCGGCCAAGGGCGGGTTCATCGCCGCGGCCAACCACGTCACCGAGCTCGACGCGCTGACGCTGGCGCACTACCTCTTCGACATGGGCCGCGAGCCCCGCATCCTGGCCAAGCGCGGACTGTTCGACTCGCCGCTGACGGGATGGGCCCTGCGCGGCACCAAGATGATCCCGGTGGACCGGGACTCCGCGAAGTCCGCCGAGTCGCTGAAGGACGCCGCGAGCCAGCTCGGCGACGGCGCCTGCGTCGCGATCCTGCCCGAGGGCACCCTGACGCGCGACCCCGACTACTGGCCCATGGAGGGCAAGACCGGCGTGGCCCGCATCGCGCTGACGACGCGTCTGCCCGTGCTCCCGGTCGCGCAGTGGGGCGTCACCGACATCCTGCCGCGGTACGGCCGGCTGCCCAAGCCGTTCCCGCGCAAGAAGGTGACCATCCAGACCGGCCCGCCCGTCGACCTGAGCGACCTCTACGACCGGCCGCAGGACACCGCGACGCTCCGCGAGGCCACCTCCCGCATCATGGACGCGATCAGCGCCGAGCTGGAGCAGATCCGCGGCGAGAAGGCTCCGAAGCCCCGGTTCGACCTGCGCAAGCACCCTGACTACGAGGCCAAGATGACGAACTACCCCCCGGTGGAGCGCCCGTGAGCGAAGCGACCCAGACCCAGGCCACCCCGGGGCGGCCCCGCGTCGCCGTGCTCGGCGCCGGATCCATGGGCACCACGTTCGCGATGGTGCTGGCCGACGCCGGCTGCGACGTCACCCTGTGGGGCCGCGACGTCGCCGTGCTCGACGCCGTCGACCGCACGCACCGCAACGAGAAGTACCTGCCGGGCGTGCAGCTGCCCGCGATGCACGGCACCACGGACCCGGCGGTCGCCCTGCGCGACGCGTCGATCGTGGTCGTCTCCGTGCCGTCCCAGGTGGCCCGCGCCACGCTGGAGTCGATGAAGCACCTGGTGCACGAGGTGGCGGCGCCGGGCGCCGTCGTCGTCTCCCTGATGAAGGGCGTCGAGCTCGGCACGGACAAGCGCATGACCCAGGTCATGGCCGAGGTGCTGGAGCTGCCCGACGAGCGCGTCGCCGTCGTCTCCGGGCCGAACCTGGCGCCCGAGATCGCCGAGCGGCAGCCGACGGCGACCGTGGTCGCCTCCCGCAGCGAGGCGACGGCCCAGCTCGTGGCCTCCGCCTGCTCGACCGGTTATTTCCGCCCGTACACGAACACCGACGTGGTGGGCGTGGAGCTCTGCGGCGCGGTGAAGAACATCATCGCCCTGGCCGCCGGCATGGCGCAGGGGCAGGGCCTCGGCTGGAACACGCTGGCCACGCTCATCACGCGCGGCCTGGTGGAGATCACGCGCCTCGGCCTCGCGCTGGGCGCCGACGCCGCCACGTTCTCCGGCCTGGCCGGCATGGGCGACCTGATGGCGACGTGCGCGTCGCCGCTGTCGCGCAACCACCGGCTCGGCAAGCACGTGGGTGAGGGCCTCACCCTCGCCGAGGCGATCAAGGCCACCGGCGGCACGGCCGAGGGCGTCAAGTCGTCCGAGTCGGTGCTGGAGCTCGCCCGCGCGCACGACGTCGAGATGCCGATCACCGCGGGCGTCGTCGAGGTGCTGGCGGGCCGGCTGCCGCTCTCCGAGCTCGCGGCGGCGCTGCTGGCGCGGCCCCAGAAGTCGGAGGTCGCGGGCTAGGTTCTGCTCGGCCCCCGCCCTGGGCAGCGACACGTGGGGAGGTCAGTGCTGGACGTCGACCACCACGCGCATCGGGTCCTCCAGCAGGAACGCCCGGAACGGGCGCTCGGCCCCGTCCACGCCGAGGAACGCCGTCGTGTACCCCTCGAACCAGTAGCGGTACACGATCTCGTCGATCGCCTCCGTGTCCGCGGGCTCGATGCGGTCGCCCGAGAACTCGTCGACGCCGCTGTCCATCGGGGTGGCGGTGCCCGAGATCGACACCCGCAGGATCGCGTCGCCGGCCACGCGCACGGTGTCCCCGGAGCCGTCGTCGACGGCCTGGTCCACGTACTCGACGCGCCAGCCCGGCTTGCCGCTGCCCGTGCCGTCCAGGTCGAAGACGACCCGGTCGTAGCCGTCGTGCGTGGCGACCCGCACGTCCGTGACGCTCAGGAACGTGTTCCCCGCGCCGGAGGGCTCCGCGGTGTCGGGCTCCGTGTTCGCGGCGAAGGCCGGGCCCGAGGCGGTCTCCGTGGCCGAGGCCGCGGGTTCGGGCTCCGGCTCGGCGGGCTCGCTCGCGCCGTCGCCCGCGCCCGCTGATTCCGACGGTTCCTGGGACGCGCCGGGCCCCGAGGCGATCGGCGCCGGTGCGGACTCGTCGCCTCCGGGTCCCTGCGCGCTCGTGCATCCGGCCAGGAGCAGCGCCGCGCACGCGGCGATCGCAGTGGTGGCCAGAGCGCTGGTGGTCAGGGCGGTTCGGTGTCCGGCTCGTCCCATGTTCCCAGCGTAGGTGCAGGTCCGCCGACGGTGGGGTCACGGATCGGCCACTTCTTGACCACCCAGTACTCCTGACCACACTTCCTGACTCTGCACTCTTGACTTGTGATACATGTGACGTACTACATTTAGCCCCGCGTCGTTCAACGGTGATGGCGAAGTGCTGGCCGTGCCGCCCGTGCTGACCAAGAGGACAAAGGAGTCGCTCGATGAATCCGATCACGCGAAGAGATCTCCTGCGCACCACCGGCCTGACGGCGGGCGCGTTCGCGCTCGCCGGGCACGCCCCGGCGGTGGCGGCCGCCGACCCCGCCGAGGAGCCCGAGGCCCCCGACACGAACCCGATGCGGCTCTGGTACACCGCCCCGGCCGAGGAGTGGCTGCAGGCGCTGGCCGTCGGCAACGGCCGGCTCGGCGCCATGGTGTTCGGCGGCGTCGCGGCCGAGAAGCTCATGCTCAACGAGGACACGGTCTGGGCCGGCGGCCCGCACGACTACGCCGACCCGCTCGGGCACGAGGCCCTGCCGGAGATCCGCCGGCTGATCAGCGAGGAGAAGTGGCTGGAGGCCCAGAACCTCGCCGACGAGCGGTTCATGGGCCGCCCCACGGAGCAGATGCAGTACCAGCCGGTCGGCGACCTGCTCCTGACCTTTCCCGGCCTGACCGACGACGTCACGGACTACCGGCGGTCGCTCGACCTGAGCACCGCGATCACGACCACCACGTTCGTGGCCGACGGCGTGCGCCACACCCGCGAGGTGTTCGGCAGCCACGCCCACCAGGTGATCGTCGTGCGGCTGACCGCGAGCGAGCGGGGCGGGATCTCGTTCGACGCCGGCTACCAGTCGCTCCAGGAGACGTCGACGTACGCGCACGACGCCCGCACGCTCGCCCTGGAGGGCGTCAGCGGCGAGGCCGAGGGCCTGGAGGGCAAGGTGCGCTTCGTCAGCCTGGCCCGTGCCCTGCCCGAGGGCGGCACCGTGACCTGCGACGACGTCGGCCTGCACGTGCGGGGCGCCGACGCCGTCACGCTGGTCGTCTCCATCGGCACCAGCCACCGCAACTATCTCGACGTCGGCGGCGACCACCTCGCGGCGGCCCTCGCCCCGTTGGAGAAGACGCCGGACCACGGGTACGGCATCCTGCGGCGCGCCCACGTGCGCGACCACCAGGAGATGTTCGGCCGGGTGGACATCGACCTGGGCACCTCGGCGTCCGTCGACCTGCCGACCGACCAGCGGGTCGCCGCCTTCCGCGACGGCCAGGACCCGCAGCTCGCGGCGCTTTACTACCAGTTCGGGCGGTACCTGCTGATCTCCAGCTCGCGGACGCCGGGCCAGCCCGCCAACCTGCAGGGCCTGTGGAACGACCAGATGCTGCCGCCGTGGCAGTCGAAGTACACCCTGAACATCAACTGCCAGATGAACTACTGGCCCGCCGGCCCGGCGAACCTCGCCGAGTGCTGGCAGCCGCTCTTCGCGATGATCGAGGAGCTGGCCGAGTCCGGCGCCCGGACGGCGCAGAAGATGTGGGGCGCGAAGGGCTGGGTGGCGCACCACAACACCGACCTGTGGCGCGGGTCGGCTCCCGTGGACTTCGCGTACTACGGCGTCTGGCCCACCGGCGGCGCCTGGCTCTCGCTGCTGTTCTGGGAACACTACGAGTACACCGGCGACCTCGACGTGCTGCGGGAGTACTTCCCGGTGCTGCGCGGGTCGGTCGAGTTCTTCCTCGACACCCTCGTGCAGGACGCCGCGACCGGCTACCTGGTGACCAGCCCGTCGCACTCGCCCGAGCTCAAGCACCACGACATCGACGACGTGGGCGTGAGCATGTGCGCGGGCCCGACCATGGACATGCAGATCCTGCGGGACCTGTTCACGGCGTTCGACCGGGCGTCCGAGGTGCTCGGCCAGGACCGCGAGATGGCCGCGCAGGCGCTGGCCGCGCGCGAGCAGCTGCCGCCCAACCAGATCGGCTTCCTGGGGCAGGTCCAGGAGTGGCTGATCGACTGGGAGGAGGCCGCGCAGGAGACCAGCCGGCACGTCTCGCACCTCTGGGGCGTGTTCCCCAGCGACCAGATCACGCCGCGCCGCACGCCCGAGCTGGCCGCGGCGGCGAACCGGTCGCTCGAGCTGCGCGGTCCCGCGGTCACGGCGGGCTGGTCGCTCGCCTGGAAGATGAACATCCGCGCCCGGCTGCTCCAGCGGGACGGCGTCTACACCCACCTGAAGCAGCTCCTCTCGCCCGGCCGCACCGCGCCGAACCTGTTCGACCTGCACCCGCCGTTCCAGATCGACGGCAACTTCGGGGGCACCTCGGCGATCAACGAGACCCTCGTGCAGAGCCACTCCGGCGAGGTCTGGCTGCTGCCGTGCCTGCCGGCGGCCTTCCCGGAGGGGAAGGTGCGCGGCCTGCGCACGCGCGGCGCGTTCGAGCTCGCCCTGACCTGGCGGGACGGCGCCCTGCGGTCCGCCCGCGTGCAGTCGCTGGCGGGCAACACGATCCGGCTGCGCACGCAGGGCCCGGTCCGGGTCTCCGGCCCCGGCGGCCCGGTCGACGTCGAGCGGCCCGAGGAGGGCCTCGCCGTCTTCCGGACGCGCCGCGGGGCCACGTACGTCGTCGAACCGACGGCCTGAGCAGGCCCGCCGGCCCACCGGCACCCACGACCCACCTCACCGAACCACCCGCAAGAACCGCACCCACGAAAGGACACAGATGTCCAGGAATTGGATTCAGACCAGCACCGTGGCGGTCGCCGCGCTGAGCCTGGTCGCCGCCGCGGGAGGCGGCGGGGTCGCGCTCGACCGGCTCGCCGACGCCGCGGTCGCGGCGACGTCCGCGAAGTGCCAGCAGCTCTATGTGTCCCCGACGGGCGACGACGAGGGCAGGGGCACGGCCAAGGACCCGTTCAGGACGGTCGACCGGGCCCGCGCGCACATCCAGGAGGCGGGCCTGAACAAGGAGCGCCGTCAGCGCTGCGACATCACGGTGAACCTCGCGGCGGGCGACTACCCCGTCACGGAGACCATCGCGTTCACGGAGAAGGACTCGGGCGCCGGCGGGCACCAGGTCGTCTACCGCAGCAGCGACGGCCCGGGCAAGGCCAACCTCGTGGGCGCCGAGGAGGTGACCGGCTGGGAGGAGTACCAGGACGGCATCTACAAGACCCAGGTCGACCCCGACGAGCAGTTCTACACGCTCTTCGAGGACGGCGAGCGCTCCGAGCTGGCGCGCTACCCCAACCGCGGCTCGGACGACACCCAGGGCCCGTACCTGTTCTCGCGGCTCGGTGAGCCCGAGAAGGAGGCCGTGCACCAGTGGCTGTACTGGCAGGACGGCGACTGGGACCCGGCCTGGGACGACACCCCCGAGAGCAACCCGCTCAAGGACGCGCAGGTCACGCTGTGGTCGGGCGGCTCGTGGAGCTGGTTCACCGACATCGTGCCGATCGGCGGCGCGGACTACCGCAAGGGGTTCGCCACGCTCGACCACTGGGCGCGCTACGCCCTGGTGAACAGCCGCAGCGGGTCGCGCTACTTCATCCAGAACGCGCTGCCGTTCCTGGACCAGGCGGGCGAGTACTACATCGACCGTGAGGCCGGCGAGCTGTACTACAAGCCGCGGGGCGACATCGACGCCGTCACGATCATGAAGCCCACGGTCACGAAGGTGATCGACGTCAAGGGGGCCACGCCCGACGACAAGGCCCACGACATCACGTTCGACGGCATCGGCATCCAGTACTCCGACTTCGTCAGCTGGTACCGCTCGGGCTGGATCAGCGCGGGCGACTCCGGCGAGGAGCACAAGTACCCGGAGTACGACCGGCAGATCGAGATGCCGCGCAACCGGTTCGGCGCCGTCACGCTGGAGAACACGAGCGACATCACGCTCACCGGCATGCACATCCGGGACACCGGCTTCATGGGCGTCTACGCGCTGTTCGCCAACGACAACCTGACCGTCGAGGACTCCCTCCTGGAGAACCTCGGCGCCGACGGCATCAAGGTCGAGGGCGGCTGGCCGGGCGAGGGCGACATCTCGCACCACCACACCTTCCGCAACCTCTACATCCACCACGTCGGCGAGCTCGTCCCCGGCGACGCGGCGGGCATCGAGCTCATGGGCACCGGCGACAACCTCGTCGAGCACGTGAACGTGCGGCACTCCGCCCGGTACGGCATCAGCCTGGAGTCCCGGCCCGAGGTGGTGGACGGCGACCAGTACACCGACCACAACACCTTCCGATACATCCAGATCGACGAGGCCGGCCTCGACTCCGGCGACATGGGCGCCTTCTACACCTACGGCGTCGACAACCAGGACCCGTACCCGGTGCAGAACACGGTGGACCAGATGGTCATCGGCGACGTCATCCCCGACCCGGTGGGCGAGATGCCCGACAGCGGCACCCGGGGCATCCACATGGACGCGGGCGGCTGTGCGTTCTCGTTCAGCAACATCGAGGTGGGCGAGACGACCGACCAGTCGTACCAGTCGTACCAGTGCAACGAGGTGACCAACGGCAACTGGGAGGCCGACTTCGACGCCAGCAAGATGGAGTACGACCTCATCGGCGTGACGGACGCGTTCCCGTACCCGGTCCCGGAGTCCTGACCGACCCGCTGACCGAGCCGTAAGCGCTGGTCGAGCTTCGCTGGTCGAGCCTGCCCCGCTGGTCGAGCCTTCGCTGGCCGAGCTTGTCGAGACCTCACCCGGTCTCGACAAGCTCGACCAGCGGGGTGCCGACCAGCGGGGTGCCGACCAGCAGGTGCGGCTCGGACGGCGTGCGACACCTCGACAGACCACGTGTTCATCGACCGAGAGGACGACGATGTCCAGACAATGGATCCGGGACGGCGCCGTGGCCGTCGCCGCGCTGAGCCTGGTGGCCGGCCTGACCGGAGGCGCCGGGCTCGACGGCCTCGCCGCGCTGGGCGCGGACCGGTGCCCGCAGCTCTACGTCGCCCCGTCCGGGGACGACGACGGCCGGGGTACCGCCAAGGACCCGTGGCGCACGATCGAACGGGCCCGTGACCACGTCCGGGAGGCGGGCCTGAACCGTCCGGGGCGCATGAGGTGCGACATCACGATCAATCTCGCGGCGGGCGACTACCCCGTCACGGAGACCATCGAGCTGACCGAGCAGGACTCGGGTACCGGCGGTAACCAGGTGGTCTACCGCAGCAGCGACGGCCCTGGCGCGGCCAACCTGGTCGGCGCCGAGGAGGTCACCGGGTGGGAGCCGTACCGGGACGGCATCTACAAGGCCGAGGTCGACACCGACACGCCGTTCTACACGCTCTTCGTCGACGGCGAGCGGGCCACGACCGCGCGGCACCCGAACCGCACGTCGGCGGACACCCACGCGCCGTACCTGGTCTCGCGGCTCATCGAGCCGGAGAAGGAGGGGGTCCGCGACCAGATCGGCTACCACCCGGGCGACTGGGACGAGTCGGCGGACCTGGGGTCCTACACGAGCTGGCCGGCGCAGGTGACCATCTGGTCGGGCGGCTCGTGGAGCTGGTTCACCGACACCGTGCCGATCAAGAACGCCGACACCGCGGACAGCGACAACAAGATCATCCTGGACCACTGGACGCGGTACGCGATGATGAACACCCGCAGCGGCTCCCGGTACTTCCTGCAGAACTCGCTGGACTTCCTCGACCAGGCGGGCGAGTACTACCTCGACCACGAGGCGGGGGAGGTCTACTACAAGCCGCAGGGCGGCACAAGCGGCACAGGCGGTACGGACGGCACCGGCGGCATGGACGGCGTCCGGGTCATGCGGCCGACGGTCACCAAGGTGCTCGACGTCAAGGGCGCCTCGCCCGAGGACCGGGCGCACGACATCACGTTCGACGGCATCGGCGTCCAGTACTCCGACTACCTCGGGTGGTACCGCGCCGGGTGGATCAGCGCGGGCGACTCGGGCGTGGAGCACGAGTACCCCGAGTACGACCGGCAGATCGAGATGCCGCGCAACCGGTTCGGGGCCGTGACGCTGGAGAACACGAGCGACGTCACGCTCACCGGGATGCACGTCCGGGACACCGGGTTCACGGGCGTCTACGCGCTGTTCGCGAACGACCACCTCACGGTCGAGAACAGCCTGTTCGAGAACCTGGGCGCGGACGGCGTCAAGGTCGAGGGCGGCTGGCCGGGGGAGGGCGACCTGTCGCACCACCACACCTTCCGCAACCTCTACATCCACCACGTGGGGGAGCTGGTGCCCGGTGACGCCGCCGGGATCGAGCTCATGAGCACCGGCGACAACCTGGTCGAGCACGTCCAGGTCGAGCACTCCGCGCGCTACGGGATCAGCCTGGAGTCGCGCCCGGAGGTGGTCGACGGCGACCAGTACACCGACAACAACACCTTCCGGTACATCAGGATCGAGAAGGCGGGGCTGGACTCCGGTGACATGGGCGCGTTCTACACCTACGGCGTCGACAACCAGGAGCCCCACCCCGTCCAGAACACGGTGGACCAGATGGTGATCGGCGACGTCATCCCGGACCCCGCCGGGGCCATGCCGGACAGCGGCACCCGCGGCGTGCACATGGACGCCGGGGGCTGTGCGTTCTCGTTCAGCAACATCGAGGTGGGCGAGACGACCGACCAGTCGTACCAGTCGTACCAGTGCAACGAGGTGAGCAACGGCAACTGGGAGGACGGCTTCGACGCGTCGCTGATGGAGTACGACAAGATCGGCGTCACCGACGCCTTCCCGTACCCGGTCCCGTAACCGCTGGTCGAGCCGGCTCCGCTGGTCGAGCCCGCCCGCTGGTCGAGCTTGTCGAGACCTCACCAGGTCTCGACAAGCTCGACCAGCGACGTCGCTCGACCAGCGTGCGTCACGCCGCCCGGCGGAACGTCCTCCGGTAGGCCGACGGCGTCACGCCCAGCGCCGCCGTCACGTGGGCCCGCAGCGACTGCGCCGTGCCGAACCCGCACCGCCGCGCCACCTGCTCGACCGGCAGCACCGTGGTCTCCAGCAGGGTCCGCGCGTGCTCGACCCGCTGGCGGGTCAGCCACTGCGCCGGGCTCTCCCCGGTCTCGTCCCGGAACCGCCGCGTGAAGGTGCGCACCGACATCGCGGCGTGCCGTGCCAGGTCGGACAGCGTCAGCGGCTCGTCGAGCCGGTCCAGCGCCCAGGCGCGGGCGGCGGCCGTGCTCGCGCCACGGCTCCCCGCGGCGCCCGTGACCGACGCAGCGGCCCGCTCGACGGCCCGCTCGATCCCCACGGGCCGCCGGATGTACTGCGCCTGGCCGCCGTCGCGATGGGGCGGCACCACGGTGCGGCGCGCGACGTCCTGCGCGACGGCGGTGCCGTGGTCCCGCCGCACCACGTGCAGGCACAGGTCGACGCCGGAGGCGACGCCCGCCGAGGTGAGCACGTCGCCGTCGTCGGTGTACAGGACGTCCGGGTCGAGCTCCACGCGTGGGTAGAGCTGCCGGAAGCGCTCGCTCTCCAGCCAGTGGGTCGTGGCGGGGCGGCCGTCGAGCAGCCCCGCCGCCGCGAGCACGAACGCGCCCGTGCAGATCGACATCAGCCGGGCCCCCGGCCGGATCCGGGCGAGCGCGGCGGCGAGCTCGGGTTCGAGCCGCGGTTCGCCGGCGGCCGGGTCCGTGCCGTCCGGCCCGGAGGTGTGCGACGCCGGTACGACCACGGTGTCCGCCGTCTCCAGCGCCTCGGGCCCGTGCTCCACCTGGACCAGGACGTCGGAGTCCGACCGCACCAGGCCCGGGCCGCCGGGCGTGCAGGTCACGACCTCGTACAGGGGTTGGTGCTCGGCGTCGCGCGCGATGCCGAAGATCCGGTGCGGGATGCCGAGCTCGAACGGGATGAAGCCGGGCCGGATCAGGACGGCCACGCGGTGCCGGGGCGGGGTGTGCTGGGCCATGTCCCGATCATATGGCCCGAACCTAGCGTTGTGTGTCCTCCCGGCCACTGTTTCCGGCCGTCGCTGCCCAGCATGCTGATCCCGTGACCCAGACAGACGTCCCCGTGCCGGCGGGCCAGAACGCCTCGCAGCCACCGCGGCGCACCGCGCCCCGCATCCACCCCGCCTGGTGGGTGGCCCTGGTCAGCTTCGTGACCGTCATGTGCGCCGCGGCGTTCACCGCGGCGCCCGGCCTGTTCGTCGACCCGCTGAACGCGGAGCTCGGCTGGTCGCGCGCCACCATCGGCTTCGCCGTCGGCCTCCAGTCCGTGCTCTACGGGCTGACGGCGCCGTTCGCCGCCTCCCTGATGGACCGGTTCGGCATGCGCCCCGTGGTCAGCGTCGCGCTCGTCGTCATCACGGGCGGCGCCCTGTCGACCGTCTGGATGTCGGAGCCCTGGCAGTTCGTGCTCGGCTGGGGCCTCCTGGTCGGGGTGGGCAGCGGCAGCATGGCGCTCGCGTTCACCGCCACGGTGACCGGGCGCTGGTTCGTGGCGCGGCGCGGCCTGGTCAGCGGCGTCCTGACGGCGGCCACGGCGTCGGGCCAGCTCGTGTTCCTGCCGCTGCTCGCGTGGATCGTGGAGAGCCAGGGCTGGCGGCCGGCGTCGGTCACGGTGGCCATCGCGTCGCTCGTGGCGATCCCGCTCGTGCTCTTCCTGCTGCGCGACCACCCGGCCGACATGGGGCTGGCGCCCTACGGCGGCACGTACGCGCCCAAGCCCGCGCCGACGCGCGGCGCGGCCCGCCGCGCCGTCACCGCCCTGTTCGACGCCGCCCGCACGGGTCCGTTCTGGCTGCTGGCCGGGGCTTTCGCGATCTGCGGCGCGACGACGAACGGGCTGGTCCGCACGCACTTCGTGCCCGGGGCGCACGACCACGGCATGCCCATCACGGTGGCCGCGAGCCTGCTGGCCGTGATCGGCGTCGTCGACGTGATCGGCACCATCGGGTCGGGCTGGCTGACCGACCGGTACTCCCCGCGCGTGCTGCTCGGCGTCTACTACACGCTGCGCGGCGTGGCCCTGCTGTTCCTGCCCTCGCTCATGGCCCCGAACGTGGAGATGCCGATGGTGTTCTTCATCGTGTTCTACGGGCTGGACTGGGTGGCGACCGTGCCCCCGACGCTCGCCCTGTGCCGCGAGTTCTACGGCGAGGACGCGCCCATCGTGTTCGGCTGGGTGCTCGCGTCGCACCAGGTCGGTGCGGGCGTGGTGGCCTTCGCGGGCGGCCTGGTGCGCGACATGACCGGCTCGTACGACGCCGTCTGGTACGGCGCGGGGGCGCTGTGCGCGGGCGCTGCGCTCATGTCGCTGGTGATCCGCCGGGTCCGGCAGCCCGCCCCGCACGTGTCAGACGCGTGAGCCACCCGCGCCACGTGTCAGACCCACAGATCACCCGGGTGACCTGTGGGTCCGACACGTGCGGGGTGGTCTGACAGGTCGCCCTGCGGACGGGCGGGGCGCCCGTCGCGGGGCGGTCGTATTCTCCCGACCATGAGCACCACCCCTGAGCACCCCGTCACGCAGCACGACGTCACGCAGCACGCCGGGCTGGCCCCCGCCACCCTCGTCGTCGCCGCTGGGCGCCCGGCGCGCGAGCAGGGCGGGCACATCAACCCGTCCGTGCCGCTGAACTCGACGTACGTGTCGCGCGGCGTGGTCACCTCCGGCGAGCTCTCGTACGCGCGGGGCGACAACGACGCCTGGCACCCGTTCGAGTCGGCGCTGGCCGCGCTGGAGGCGGGTGCGGGGGAGCCGGGCGAGGCGCTCGTCTTCTCCTCCGGGATGGCCGCGATCGCCGCCGTCTTCTCCCTGGTGCCCGACGGCGGCACGCTCGTGCTGCCGCGGCACGCCTACCAGGCGGGCATGGTGCTGGCGCGCCAGATCTCGGAGCGGCACGGCGTGACGCTGCGGTACGTGGACATCGCGGACACCGACGCCGTGGTCGCCGCGCTGGAGGGCGCCGACCTGTTCCTGGCCGAGTCGCCCACCAACCCGATGCTGGAGGTCGCCGACCTGCCCGCCGTGCTCGCCGCGGCGCGGGCCGCCGGGGTGCGCTCGGTGGTGGACAACACGTTCGCGACGCCGCTCGGGCAGCGGCCGCTGGAGCACGGCGCCGACATCGTGCTGCACTCCGTCACCAAGTACCTGGCGGGGCACTCGGACGTCGTGCTGGGCGCGCTCGTGACGCGCGACGCCGACCTGGCCGCGACCCTGCGCGAGCACCGCACGCTGCACGGCGCGATCGCCGGGCCGTTCGAGGTGTGGCTCGCCCTGCGCGGCCTGCGCACCCTCGCGCTGCGGTTCGAGCGGGCCCAGGCCACGGCCGCCGAGCTCGCCCGCCGGCTCGCGGAGCACCCCGACGTCGCCGAGGTGCGGCACCCGTCGCTGCCCGGCGACCCGGGACACGAGCGCGCGAAGGCGCAGATGAACGGGTTCGGCGCGATCCTCGGGGTGCGGCCGGCGCCCCGCGCCGGCGTCGGGCCGGTCGAGCGGGCGGACGCCGTGGTCGACGCCGTCGGGCTGTGGCTGCCCGCGACCTCGCTGGGTGGCGTGGAGTCGATGCTGGAGCGCCGCCGCCGCTGGGGCACCGAGGCGCACACCGTCCCCGAGGACCTGCTGCGCCTGTCGGTCGGCATCGAGGACGTCGAGGACCTCTGGCGCGACCTGGACGCGGCGCTCCGCGCCTGACCGGGCGCGGGAGGACGGTAAGACGTCGAGCGGTCGGCAGGATGTCAGGTGGTCGGCAACTCGAGCTGCCGACCACCTGACATTCTGCCGACCACCCGGTTTCGCCCCGCCAGCGCCAGCGCCCCGGTTACTCCAGCGGCCCCAGGAGGGACTGGGCCACCGTGGCGTGGGCGGCGTCGTCGCTGCTGGGGTGGAAGATGCCCGCGAGCACGTCCCGGTACAGGCGGCCCAGCTCGGAGCCGTTGAAGTAGGTCGAGCCGCCGGAGACCCGGACGGCCTGGTCCACGATCTCGCGCGCCGCGTCGGTGACCCGCACCTTGAGCCCGGCCGTGGCGCGGAACCAGCCCGCGCCGCGGTCCAGCGCCGGGTCCGCGGCCGAGGCGTCGAGGTCGCCGGTGATCCCGTCGAGCTGGAGCCACACGCTGTCCAGCGCCAGCGCCATGTCGGCGATGCGGCGGCGGACGTCGGGGTCCTGGGCGTAGGACTTGCCCGTCTTCATCGACTTCCGCTTGCCCGCGGCCTCGACGGCGAGCTCCAGCGCGCGGTCCGCGATGCCCGCGTACACCGACGACAGCAGCACCTCGAACGACGTGAAGATGCCCAGCACGTACGGGTCCAGCGAGGGTCCGGGCGGGAGCAGGCGCAGCACGCGGTCGGCGGGCGCGTGGGCGCCGTCGAGCACCGTGGAGCGCGACTGGGAGGCGCGCATGCCGATGGTGTCCCAGTCGTCGAGGATCTCGAACCCGCCGCCCTCGCGGGTGATGAACGCGTGCACCAGGCGCGCCGAGCCGCTGCGGCCGCGCAGCATCCCCGTCTTCTCCAGGCCGAGCACGCCGAGCCGGGTCCAGGCGGGGGAGTTCGACGTAAAGATCTTGCGACCGTGAAAGGTGAACCCGCCGGACCCGTCGGACCGCGCCTCCGTGCGCGAGCCGAGCAGCACCAGGTCGTTGCCCGGCTCCGAGTACCCGAAGCCGAACACCTCGCCCGTCGCGGCCTCGCGCAGCAGCCAGTCCAGCGACGAGTCGCCGCGTTCGTGCAGGTAGCGGCCCACGCTCACCCACACGTGGTGCATGTTCACGGCCAGCGCGGTGGCCGGCGCGTGCGCGGCCAGCCGGGCCTGCAGGCGGGCGGTCTGCCGCAGCGTGAGCCCGGCGCCGCCGAGGGCCGTGGGGACCATCGCGCCGAGGTAGCCCGAGGCCTGGAGGTCGGCCAGGTCCTCGGAGAAGAAGGCGTTGTCCCGGTCGTAGTCGGCGGCACGACGGCGGATGTCGGAAAGCAGCTCGTCGGACAGTAGATCGGTCACGTCACGAGGCTAACCCTGGGACGGCCCCGGATGGGGGTGGTCGGGTGTCGGAAGTGTCGCAGTTGGCGCAGCGGGCCGCAGCCGCCGGGCGCGGACCGCCGCGTAGAGCTCCGCCGCGGCGCGCGGGTCGTTGATGTCGCGGCCGGTCAGGTCGGCGACGCGCGCGAGCCGGTTCAGCACCGTGTTCCGGTGGCAGTGGAGCGCCGCCGCGGCCCGGGTGCCCGACCCGCCGTGCTCGAACCACGCCTCGACCGTGGCGAGCAGCAGCTCCTCGTCCCGGGGGTCGCGCTCCCGCAGGCCGCCCAGGACGGCGTGCGCGAGCTCGGCGGCGCGCTCGTCGTCGGCGGCCAGCAGGGCGTCCAGCGGGCGGTCGCCGAAGCACGACAGCCCGGCCTGCCCCGGCGTCAGCGACCGCACCGCGGTGCGGGCCTGCGCGAGGGCCGCGGGGGCGCCGGCGAGGCTGGTGAACGGGCGGCTCGCGCCCGTCCGCGCGCCGGCCGCGAGCCCGGCCAGCACCTCGTGGGCGTCGTCCGAGGTGGGCGCGGCGACCAGGGCGAGCCGGTCGCCGTCGTGGGTGAGCCAGCGGGTGGTCACCGCGCCCTCCGGGTGGTCCGGCCCGGGGGCGGACGACGGAGCGTGCGGGGCCGCGGACACCGGACCGGACGACGGCGCCGACGCCGCCCCCGGTGCCGTGACCGCGACCACGAGCATGACGTCGGCCGGCAGGCCGAGCGCCCGCCGCGCGGTCTCCAGGTCGTGCACCGCGCCGGTCAGGACGCCGCGCAGCAGCTCGGTGCGGGCCACGTTCTCGCCGAACCCGGCCGCGGCCTCCAGGTGGCTGCGTACCGCCACGTTGGAGGACCGGTCGATCGCCGACCACACCCGCGACGACGCGCGCAGCAGCGCGGCGGTGTCGCTGTGGTGGCGCAGCCGCCGGGCGAGCTCCTCCCAGATGCGCAGCCCCGCCAGCCGGTAGGCGTCCTGGAGCAGGTCGAGCTGGATGCCCTCGGCGGCCGTGACCCGGCCGGTCTCGCGGGCGGGCGCGAGCGACGAGGTCTCACCGGCCAGCGCGGTGAGGATCTCCGCGACGTTCGCCCGGACCAGCGGCTGCACGACGGCGGCGGGCAGCCGGGTCTCCTGGTAGACGGGCTCCGCGTGCAGGATGCCGTCGGCGACCTGCTCGCTCAGCAGGTCCAGCGCATCGCGGAGGTCATGACGCCCAGTCGCGGCGATGTCCGACATGCCAGGCAGCCTAATCGCGGCGCGGTCGTTGTGCATCGAAGACCGATCTGTAAAGCACGCCGGTCTGCGCACCGGTCTGTCGGCCGGGCGCGACGGGGTCTCGCTCTGGACCGCTTTCGCCCCCTAGGCTATTGGAGCGCCGGTCAACGACGACCGGACCGGTGGTTGAGAACCGGCCGCCGGGAACCGGCGGTCGAGAAGAAGCGCGACCGGACGAGACACGGTTGAACGAGCGCGGTCGAAGGAGACAGCTGATGAGCTTGACGGACACGCAAGCCACCACCGGGCGCGAGCTCGACCAGGCGGTCGAGGAGCTCAAGGTCGGTGCGGAGCGATGGGCCCAGCTGCCCGTCGCCGACAGGGGAGCGTTGTTCCGCCAGGTCCAGGCGTCGATCGCCGAGGTCGCGGACGAGTGGGCCACGACCGCCGCGCGGGCCAAGCACGTCGACCCGGCCGCGCCGTACGCGGGCGAGGAGTGGATGACCGGCCCGTACGGCGCGCTGGAGAGCGCCGCCGCGTACGCCCGGTCCTATGCGGCGCTCGCGCGCGGCCGCTCGACGCTCGACGGGCTCCGGGTGGGCCGGGCCCCGGGCGGCCGCGTGTCGGTCCGGGTGCTCCCGCGCACCGCCCAGGAGTGGGTGCTGTTCAACGGCATCCGGGCCGAGGTCTGGATGCCGCCGGGCGTGAGCGAGCGGCAGGTGCGCTCCGAGGCCGGGCTGGGCGCGGACCGGGTCGGCGAGTACGGCGGCGTCGGGCTCGTGCTGGGCGCCGGCAACATCTCGTCGATCGCGCCGCTGGACGCGTTCTACGAGCTCGTCGCCCACAACCGTGCCTCCATCGTGAAGCTCAACCCCACGTTCGCCGGTCTGCTGGACGTCTACCGCCGGGCGCTGGCGCCCCTGATCGACGTCGGCGTGGTCCGGGTGGTCACCGGCGACGGCGCCGTCGGGGCCTACCTGACCGGGCACCCCGGCATCGACAAGGTGCACATCACCGGTTCCGCCGTGACGCACGACGCCATCGTGTGGGGCACGGGCGAGGAGGCCGAGCGCCGTCGGGCCGACGACGATCCCAGGCTCAAGGTGCCGATCACGAGCGAGCTGGGCGGCGTCGCGCCCATGATCGTGGTGCCCGGCCGGTGGTCCGCCGCCGACCTGCGCTACCAGGCCGAGCACCTGGTCTCGATGCGCCTGCACAACGCCGGCCACAACTGCATCGCCGGCCAGATGGTCGTGCTGTCGGCGGACTGGCCGCAGAAGGACGACTTCCTGGCCGAGCTGCGCGCCGCGCTGGCGCGGATGCCCGCGCGCGAGCCGTGGTACCCCGGCACCGCCGACAAGGTCTCGCGGGCGAACGCCGCGCACCCCGACGCCGAGCACCTCGCCGGCCGGGTGCTGACCGAGGTGGCCCCGGGCGACCCGGCGTGCACCGACGAGTACTTCGCCCCGGTGCTGGCCTGGACGCAGCTGCCCGGTACGGGCGCGGAGTTCCTGCGCGCCGCCGTCGGCTTCGCCAACGACTCCCTGTACGGCACGCTCGGCGCCAACGTGCTGGTGCGGCCGCGGGACCGCCGGGCGATGGGCGCCGCGTTCGACCACGCGATCGCCGACCTGCGCTACGGCAACATCGCGATCAACGCGTGGACGGGCCTGAGCTTCCTGCTCGCAGGCGCCACGTGGGGCGCGTTCCCGGGCCACACGGTGGCCGACGTCGGCTCGGGGATCGACGTGGTGCACAACGGGCACCTGCTCGCCGAGCCCGAGCGGAGCGTGGTCACGGGCGCGTTCCGGCCGTTCCCGCGGAGCGTGCTGCACGGCGAGCCCTCGCTCTTCCCCAAGCCGCCGTGGTTCAGTGGGTCCCGGAGCGTGACGGACACGGGCCGGGCGCTGACCCGCTACGCGGCGGCGCCGTCGTGGGGGCGGCTGGTGCCGGTCCTGCTCGCGGCGTTCCGCGCCTGACGGCGGTGTTCCGCGCCTGACGGCGGCGTGGCGTGACGGCGGAGTCCTACGACACGATGGTTTTCGCGGCGGTCCAAGGGTGGGCCGGCGACCTGACAGAGGGAGTCCGACGATGGTGATCCGCAGCCCGCTGCCCGACGTGGAGATCCCGCCCGTCAGCGTGTACGAGTACCTGTTCGGCACCATCACGGACGCGGAGCTGGAGCGGGTGGCGGTGGTGGACGGCGTCAGCGGGGCGGCCACCACCTTCCGCTCGCTGATCGCCCAGATCGACGCCGTGGCGGGCGCCGTGGCGGCAAGGGGCCTCGGGGTGGGCGACGTCGTCGCACTGCACGCGCCGAACGTGCCCGCCTACGTGACGGTGTTCCACGGGCTGCTGCGCGCCGGGGTGACCGTGACCACGGTCAACGCCCTGGCCAGCGCGCAGGAGATCACCAAGCAGCTCGCCGACTCCGGCGCCCGGCTCATGGTCACCGTCTCCCCGCTGCTCGCGGCGGGGGAGGCGGGCGCCAAGGGCGCCGGCCTCGGGGACGACCAGATCGTCGTGCTCGACGGCGGCGGGGCCGGTGACGGTCCGGACGGCGGCTCGGGCCACACCTCCCTGGCCGACCTGCTGGCCGACCCGCACCCCGCCCCCGACGTGTCGTTCGACCCGGCCACGCACCTGGCGGTGCTGCCGTACTCGTCCGGCACCACGGGCCGGCCCAAGGGCGTCATGCTGACGCACACCAACCTCGTGGCGAACGTGGCGCAGTCGATGGCCATCGGCGTGGGGTCCGACGACGTGGTGCCCTGCGTGCTGCCGTTCTTCCACATCTACGGCATGACGGTGCTGCTCAACCTGGCCCTGCGCACCCGCGCCCGGCTCGTGACGCTGCCGCGGTTCGACCTGGCGCAGTACCTCGGCGTGATCCAGGAGCACCGCGCGACCTTCCTGTTCGTGGCGCCGCCGATCGCGCTCGCGCTGGCCAAGCACCCGCTGGTCGACTCCTACGACGTGTCCAGCGTGCGGGCCGTGCTCTCGGGCGCCGCGCCGTTCGGGGAGAGCCTCGCGGGCGCCGTCCGCGAGCGGCTCGGTGAGCACGTGCGGGTACTGCAGGGGTACGGCATGACCGAGATGTCGCCGGTCTCGCACTGCATCCCGTTCGACCGCCCCGACATCCCGTCCGGGTCGGTGGGGCTCCTGGTCGCGGGCATGGAGGCGAAGATCGTCGACCCGGCCACGGGCGCGGAGATCGACCAGCCCGCCGAGGGCGTCTCCGACCCGGGCGAGCTGCTGTGCCGCGGGCCGAACGTCATGATCGGCTACCTGGGCAACGAGGAGGCGACGTCGGCCACGCTCGAGCCCGACGGGTTCATGCACACCGGTGACATCGTCACGGTGGACGCCGGCGGCGTCTTCCAGGTGGTCGACCGGCTCAAGGAGCTCATCAAGTACAAGGGCTACCAGGTGCCGCCCGCCGAGCTGGAGGCGCTGCTGCTGTCCCACCCGCAGGTTGCGGACGTCGCGGTGATCGGGCTGCCCGACGAGGAGGCCGGCGAGATCCCCAAGGCGTTCGTCGTGCCGGTGGCCGGGGCGTCGCTGACGGAGGCCGAGGTCATCGCGTTCGTGGCCGAGCAGGTGGCGCCCTACAAGAAGGTGCGCTCGGTGGAGTTCATCGAGGCGGTGCCCAAGTCGGCGTCCGGCAAGATCCTGCGCAAGGACCTGCGGGCCACGGCGGGGTAGCCGGGTCCGGTAGGGTCGGGCGCGATGTCGCACCACACTCCTGAACCAGCCTCCGCCGGGGATTCGACGAACCTCGTGCCGACGCCGGGCGCTGCCCGCAAGACCCGCGTCGTGATCCTCTTCGGCGGCCGCTCCGGCGAGCACGGGATCTCCGTCGCCACCGCCGGCGGCGTCATGAGCGCGATCGACCGCTCGAAGTACGAGGTGGTGCCCGTGGGCATCACCCCGAAGGGCCAGTGGGTCATCGCGGCCGACGAGCCCGAGCGCTGGGCGATCACCGACGGCAAGGCGGCCGAGGTCCCGGCGTCCGACGCCGAGGTGGTGCTCCCGCTGACCGTGGGCGACTCCGCGCTGCGTGTCATGGAGCCGGGTCAGGTGCCGTCCGCCCTGGCGGACGTCGACGTGGTGTTCCCCCTGCTGCACGGGCCGTACGGTGAGGACGGCACCGTCCAGGGCCTGCTCGAGCTCGCCGACGCGCGGTACGTCGGCTCCGGCGTGCTGGCGTCCGCCGTCGGCATGGACAAGCACTTCATGAAGATGGTGCTCGCCGGGCACGGCCTGCCGATCGGCCCGTACGCCGTGATCAAGCCGGGCGACTGGGACAACCGCCGCGACGTGGTGCTCCAGACGATCGAGCCCCTGGGGCTGCCGCTGTTCGTCAAGCCGGCCCGCGCGGGCTCGTCGCTCGGCGTCTCCCGCGTGGACTCGCTGGACGAGCTGGACGCCGCCGTCGCCGAGGCGCGCCGCCACGACCCCAAGGTGATCGTCGAGGCCGGCATCGTGGGCCGCGAGATCGAGTGCGCGGTGCTCGGCGGCCGGGGCGGGGAGCGCCCGCGCGCGTCGCTGCCGGGCGAGATCGTGGTCACGGACGAGACCAAGAACGGCTTCTACGACTACGAGGCCAAGTACTTCGACGAGTCCGCCGTGGAGCTGACCTGCCCGGCCGACCTCCCGGACCACGTGATCAAGGAGATCCAGGAGATCGCCGTGCGCACGTTCGAGGCGGTCGGGGCCGAGGGCCTGTCGCGCGTCGACGTGTTCGTCACGCCCGACGACCAGGTGGTCGTCAACGAGATCAACACCATGCCGGGCTTCACGCCGTTCTCGATGTACCCGCGCATGTGGGCCGCGTCCGGCGTGCCCTACCCGGAGCTGATCGACGAGCTGATCCAGCTCGCCCTCGAACGGCCCACCGGCCTGCGCTGATCGCCTGTACCCTGCCTCTGACCAGGGCCGGGACCGTCCGGCGCGTGGTGCTTGAGACGGTGGCGCTCGAGACGAGGGCGCTGGAGGAGGCAGGATGCTGGGCGAGCCCCGCTACCGCTACGCGGTGCGCGACGTGCGGGTGGCGAACGGGGTGCTCAGCATCGGGCTGACCTCCTTCGCCCTCGGAAACGTGATGCGGGTCGAGGTGATCGGCGTGGCCAAGCCGCAGCCGATCGGGGCGTGGGCCAACCAGGTGGCATTCCCGTTCTGCATCGCCGCGGTGGTCCTGCTGCTGCTCCGCATGGCCGGGGCCGACGACATCCCGTGGGAGGCCGCCCTGGCCACGGCCTGCGCGGGCCTGGCCTGGCCGGCCACCCGGGTCTGGCAGCGCACCGGGTTCTGGAAGCCGATCTGGCGGTACCCCGTGTTCGCGCTGCAGATGGTCACGGCCTCGCAGCACGTGCACCGCATCTGCGCGCACGACGACCGGCACCTCGCCGCGCTGGCGGAGCTGGTGGGCGCCGCGATGAAGGACCCGTCGATCCGCTACCACGGCAGCATCCAGCTCATCTCGAACGCGGACTCACTGCACACCCTGGAGGCGGGGCGGGACTCGATGGTGCGCTGAGGTTCCTCAGCGGACGGTCGGGTGCGGGTCCAGGCCGAACCGGACCAGCAGCGAGGACACGAGGTCCTCGTGCAGCGCCACGTGGTCGCCGAACGCGAACTCCTGGTGCCCGTAGACGGCCATGCACTGCAGGCCGTAGACCTGTCGCCAGCTCGTCACCATGAGGTGGGCGACGCCCAGCGGCAGGTCGTGCCCGCCGACGGCGTCGCGGTACCGCCGCACCTGCTCGGCCAGCTCCGGGTCGAGCTCGTCGTCGGCCACGAAGGGGATGCCGGACGCGGCGAGCTGGCGGAACAGCGGCACGTAGTGGCCGCCCACCATCTCGGCCATCCGGCGCTGCAGGTCGTGGTTCTCCGGCAGCTCCGAGCGGATGCCGGAGCCGATGATCAGGTCGAACTCCGCGGGGTTGCGCACCGCCCAGTCGAGCGACGTGCGGGTCGAGGCGACCAGCGCCGCGGCGACGTCGCCGGGCTCCTGCCGCGCGACGGCGGCGGCGAGCGTGTCGAGCACCTCCTCGACGATCAGCACGCAGAGCTGCGCGATCACGTCCTGGCGGTTCTCGAAGTGCCGGTACAGCGCGGGCGGCGTGACGCCGACCTCCTTGGCGACCGCGGCCATGGTGAGCTTGCTCAGGCCGTGCTGCCCGGCGAGCTGGTGGCGGGCGGCGTCGAGCACCTCGCGGTGCAGCTCGTCGCGCAGCCGCTCACGCCGGGACTGGACGGGGGCGTCCGTCTGCCCGGCCGGATGCGTGGCGGGTCGCCCCGTGGCGGGCCGTTCTCGCACGGCTGGGCTCACTGACACTCCTTCGTGGCAGGTACCTGGGTGACGGCGGGTGCGAGGTCGGAGATGAACGCCGTCGAGTGGTCCTCGGTGACCGCGGGCGGCACGATCACCTCGACCGCGGGCTCGCGGCCGTAGGTGACGAACGACCAGGTGTCCTCGTCGTCGGTGGCGACGATCCAGTCGACCGAGGTCCCGTCGCCCGAGTCCACGTGCTGGCAGTCGCCGACCGGGCCCAGCTGCTCCACGCCGCAGCGCAGCGTGACCGCGGCGCCGGGCTCGCCCCAGGCCGCCGTGGCCTGGGCGTCGGTCGGCACCTTGGCCAGGTCGCCGCCCAGCTCGTCCGGGACCGCGAGCACCACCTCGGCGCACAGCGGGTCGGCGGCGTTCGGCGCGACCTCCACCCCGATCGTCCGCGAGCAGCCGGCCAGCGACACGGCGGTGAGGGCGGTGGCGGCCAGCACAACGGCGGTCCGGCGGGTGAAGGTTCGAGCGGGGAGCACGGAGATACGTTACCCGGCTGGGACGGGTGCCCGTCCCGGGGTCTGCGGGCTGCCGGGTGCTGGCCGGGGTCTGTGCCGGGCCAGTGCCGGGACTGCGCCTGGGTAGTGGCGGGCCCGCGCCGGGCCCGTTCGCGGCGGTCGGTGCCGGGCCTGCGCCGGGTCGGTGCCGCGCGGGAGGCGGGCGGGCCTTTAGGGTCTTCCAGTGACCCGCGTACGTGACCTCTCCGAGGAGCAGATCCTCGAGCGCATCGTCCCCCTGCTGCCCCGGGGGAGCGCCACGCTGCTCGGCCCCGGCGACGACGCCGCCGTGCTTGCCGCCCCCGACGGGCGGTTCGTGGTCAGCACCGACGTGCTCGTCGAGGACCGTCACTTCCGTGCGCGCTGGTCCACGGGCTACGACGTCGGACGGCGGGCCGCCGCGCAGAACCTCGCCGACATCGCGGCGATGGGCGCCCGGCCCACCGCGCTCGTCACGTCGCTGGTGGTACCAGGCGAGACCGACGTCGAGTGGGTGACGGGGCTGGCGAAGGGCCTGGCGGACGGCTGCGCGCCGGTCGGCGCGGGCGCCGTCGGCGGCGACCTTTCGAGCGGGCCTTGTCTTGTGGTGAGCGTGACCGTGCACGGTGACCTGGAGGGGCGCGACGCCGTGCTGCGGTCCGGCGCGCGGCCGGGCGACGTCCTCGCGCATGCCGGGGTGCGCGGCTGGTCGGCCGCCGGGCTGGCACTGCTGGAGGCCGGGCTCGTGCGCGCGCCGCTCTCGCCGGTGCCGGTCGAGGTGTCCGAGGGGGTGCACCTGGAGGACGCGTGGGAGCAGCTCGTCTCCGCGCACCTGCGCCCCGAACCGCCGCTGGCCGCCGGAGTGGCTGCCGCGGAGGCGGGCGCGACCGCGATGCTCGACCTGTCCGACGGCCTGCTGCGCGACGCCGGGCGCCTCGCCGCTGCGAGCGGTGTGCGGCTCGACCTCGACCCGGGCGCGTTCGCCGCCGACCGGGACGTGCTGCGCTCGGCGGCCCGCGCCGTCGCCGCCGCGCAGGGCCTGGGCGACCCCGGCTGGGGTCCCGGGCGGGCCGACGTCGACGGGATGCTCGACGGCTGGATCTGGGGCGGCGGGGAGGACCACAGCCTGCTGGCCACGTTCCCTTCCGACGTGGAGCTGCCGAAGGGCTGGACCGCGGTGGGCCGGGCGCTGGAGGCGGCCCCCGGTGCTGACGCCGGTGGTGCTGGGCGGGCCGGTGGTGCCGGTGGTGCCGGTGGTGCCGGGCGTGCCGGGAGTGCTGGTGGTGCCGGGAGTGCCGGGCGTGCCGGTGATGCCGGGAGTGCTGGTGGTGCCGATGGTGCCGGAAGTGCTGGGAGTGCTGGAAGTGCTGGAAGTGCCGACGCCGAGGCGCCGTCGGTCACGATCGGCGGCGAGGCCCCCGCCGTCGGCCAGGGGTGGGACCACTTCCGGTCCTGAGGTCGGCACATCCCTGAACGTTCGGCACTTGGCATTGAGATCGGTCCAGGCCTGTGCCGATCTCAATGCCAACTGCCGAGTCCGCGGTGCAAACTGCCGCGTGCGTGAAGCCGAGTGCCGAGTCCGCGGTGCAAACTGCCGCATACGTGGAGCCGACTGCCGAGTTCGCGGTGCAAACTGCCGCGTTCTCGGTCCACGCTGCCGATGACATGGCGCGACTTGGCGCGAACCGCCGACGACCCGCCGACGACCTGGTGCGAACCGCCGTCCCCCGGACATCAGGCGACGCCGGGGGCTCAGCGCTTGCGGAAGCGGACCTGGGTGAGCGGGCGGCCGCCGATCTCGTCGATGCGCTCGGTGCCGTCGGGCTGGAACCCGTGCCGCCGGTAGAAGTGCTGCGCGCGGTCGTTGCCCTCCAGGATCCAGAGGGTGACCGACCCGGTGTGCAGCCCGTCGAGCACGGTGCGCATCAGGTCGCGGGCCACACCGCTGCCCCAGGCGCGCGGGTGGAGGTAGATGGCGTAGATCTCCAGGTCGCCGGGTTCGGCGTCCTCGTCGCGCGACGGTCCCACGCTGGTGAACCCGACGGTTCCGCTCTCGTCCTCGGCGACGAGCACCGTCGTGTCTCGCGCGGTCACGGCCGCCGTCCACTGCCCGGCGCGGTCGCTGACGTCGAGCGAGGCCAGGTAGGAGTCGGACAGGATCTCTGAGTAAGCACCACGCCAAGAGGCGATGTCGACACGAGCGATAGCTTGGGCGTCGGTCGTCGTTGCTGGGCGGATGGTCACGTCTTCCGGTGCCATCATGACCTTACCTTTTCACCGTGCGGTGCTGGGCGCAACCACTTCTTTGGTTCCGGATGAAGGTTCCGGAAAGCCGAAGACGCCCGCCGGCGGACCGGCGAGCGTCTTCGTCAAGCTTGGTGCGGGTCGCGTCAGCGACCCAGCTGCGGCAGCGTCAGGCCGAGACCTTGCGCGTGACCTTGCCGGCCTTGAGGCAGGAGGTGCACACGTTGACGCGCTTGGGAGTCCCAGCCACGATCGCGCGAACGCGCTGGATGTTCGGGTTCCAGCGGCGCTTGGTGCGGATGTGGGAGTGCGAAACGCTGTGCCCGAAGCCCGGGCCCTTGCCGCAGACGTCGCAGTTGGCAGCCACGGTGTCTCCTGAATGTCGTGCACGCCTGTGCATAACGACAGCACGACGTGATGGTGGTCTAAAGGGGAACGCCTGGACGCTTTCGGAGCAATCAACGCTTCTTGGCGTTCCAGGCAACTTCGACAGAGTACCTGATCGCAGCCCACCCCCTCAAACCGTAGCCGCGGGGTGGTGCGTCACACCGGGCCTGTGGACGGCCGCACGCGATCGTCCCACGCGCTGGGTACGGTGGGATCCGTCCGAGCGGGAGCCCGGGCAGGCCGGTCGTTCGTGGAACGGGCGCCCGCGACAGCGGGGCCCGTGACACCAGGTGCAGGAGGACAGAACGTGACCGACGTCCACAGCGGCAGCCGGACGGCTGACTCGGGTCCCCAGTCGTACCCGGAGGCGGTCAGGCTCGACGACCCGGGTCTCGTCCGGGCCTGGACCCAGGGCGCGACGGCGGCGCTGCGGCGCGAGCGCGGCGCGATCGACCGGGTCAACGTCTTCCCCGTGGCCGATGCCGACACCGGCACGAACCTGTACCTGACCCTCCGCGAGGGCGACCGGGCGGTCGCGGCGGCTCCCGCGGACGCCACGGGTCCGCAGCTCCTGGCGACGCTCGCCCGCGCCGCGCTGCTGGGCGCGCGGGGCAACTCCGGCGTGATCCTCAGCGAGTGGCTGCGCGGCCTGGCCGTTGCGGCCCGCCGCGGCGGCACCGCGGCCGACCTGCTCACGCGGGCCGCGGCGTCCGCCCGCTCCGCGGTCGCGGTGCCCGCCGAGGGCACCATCCTCACGGCCGCGGACGCCGCCGGGGCGGCCGCGCGGACGGCGCGGTCCGGGGCCGACGCCGGGGTCGACGCCGGGGTGCTGCCGGTCGTGACCGCCGCCGCTGCCGCGGCCCGGGCGTCCGCCCGCGCGAGCCGGGACGAGCTCGACGTGCTGCGCACCGCGGGGGTGCTCGACGCCGGGGCGCTGGGGCTGGTCCTCGTGCTCGACGCGCTCGTCGTCGCCGCCGAGCAGGCGGCCGACCCCGGTTCGGAGACCGGCTCGGACGCCGGCGCGGATGCTGATCCGGGCACCGGGCCGGGCGGAGTGTCAGTGGTGCGGGGCAGCATGGAGGCCGTGAACCTGGACCAGCTCCTCGACGCCGGTGCGCTGCCGAGCGCACCGGACGCCGCCGACCCCGCGCACCCCGCGACGTCGTCGGCGAGCCCGGCGCCGGACCCGGCCTCCGGGACCGCCGAGCCGGCGGGCCTCGCGTCGCACGACGCCGGCTCGGGCGGGCTCGAGCTCATGTTCGTGCTCACCGGTCCGGCCGGCGAGGCGTCGGAGACGGTCGCCGCCGGGCTGCGCGCCTCGCTCGCCGAGGTGGGCGACTCGGTGGTCGTGGTCGGCGGCGACTCGGGCGCGGACGCCGCGGTCTGGCAGGCCCACGTGCACACCGACCATCTCGACCAGGCGCTCGCGATCGCCGCCGAGGTGTCCCGCGCCAGGACGCTCGCGCAGGTGCACGTGCGGCACCTCGCCGCGGCCGGTCAGGACGAGTGGGGTGTGGTCGCCGTGACGTCGGCGCCCGGCCTGGCCGCGGAGCTCGCGCACACGGGCGCCGTCGTGCTCCTGTCGGGCGGCCTCGGCAGCACCGTCGAGCCCCTGACCCCTGACGACGTGGGCCGCGCAGCCGCCTCGACCGGCGCCCGGCGGGTGCTGATCCTCGGGGCCCCCGACGTGACGGCCGGCATCGAGCAGCCGCTCGACGTCGACGAGCTGATCACGGTGCCCGCCGCCACCGACGTGCACGCCGTCGTGGCGCTCGCCGCCCTCGGCACCCTGCTGCCCCTCGGCCTGCCGGACGACGTCGGCGTCCCCGACCCCGTCGACGCCCGGGCGCTCGTGGGCGAGGCGCTCGCGGGCCTGACGGTGCGCGCCGTGCCGGGCGCGGACGCCGTCGGGGCGCTGCGGGAGTCGGGCGGGCCCGGGACCACCGTGGTCACGGCGCTGCTCGACGCCGATGTGCCCGCGGACCTGGCCGACCGGCTCGCCGCCGTCCTCGGGGAGCAGGCGCCGGACGCCGAGCTCGTCCTCCTGGCGACCGGTCGTCCCGGCGACGGCGTGCATCTCGGCACGGAGACCGACGTCCCGGAGGTGGACGCATGACCGAACGGACGGACGAACGGCTGGAGCGGGCGTTCGACAAGCGCACGGCGACGGCCCTGGGCAAGCTCGGCCTGAAGACCGTGGGCGACCTGCTGGGCCACTACCCGCGCCGGTACGCCGACCCGGGCGCCCTGACGGACATCGCGGCGCTCGAGGTGGGCGAGCACGTCACGATCCTGGCGCGGGTCGAGCAGGCGACGGTGCGGGCCATGCGCAACCGCAAGGGCGCGCTCATGGAGGTGGTGGTCACCGACGGGAGCAGCCGGCTGTCGCTCACCTTCTTCGGCAAGCACCGCGGCTCGCTGTACAACCACGAGAAGCGCCTGGTCCCGGGCGCCAAGGGCCTGTTCACGGGCACCGTCGGCCTCTACCGCGGCACGCGCCAGCTCACGCACCCGGACTTCACGCTGATGGGTGAGGAGTCCGACCTCGACAGCGACGAGGCGCTGCTGGAGCACGCCACGAAGCCGATCCCGATCTACCCCGCGGCCGCCGGCATCCCGAGCTGGAAGGTCCAGGGCGCGCTGCGCGTCGTGCTGGACACGCTGGCCGACGCCGACGTGCCTGACCCGGTGCCCGACGAGGTGCGGGAGCGCCAGGGCCTGCCCGGCCGGGCCGCCGCGCTGCGCAGCCTGCACCGTCCCGCGACGCTGGAGGAGGCCTACCGGGCCCGCCACCGGATGCGCTTCGAGGAGGCGTTCGTGCTGCAGGCCGCGCTCGCGCAGCGCCGGGCCCGCACCGCCGCCGAGGACGCGACCGCCCGCCCGCCGCTGCCCGCCGGGCAGAACGGCATCCTCGCGGACTTCGACGCGGCCCTCCCGTTCACGCTCACCGACGGGCAGCGCGAGGTCGGCGCGGAGATCGCCGACGAGCTGGCCCGCCCGCGCCCGATGCACCGGCTGCTGCAGGGCGAGGTCGGCAGCGGCAAGACCGTGGTCGCGCTGCGCGCCATGCTCCAGGTGGTCGACGCAGGTGGCCAGGCCGCCCTGCTCGCCCCCACCGAGGTGCTCGCCGCCCAGCACGCGCGCACCCTGCGCACCCTGCTGGGCCCCCTGGCCGACGCCGGCACGCTGTTCGGCGCCGGGCGCACGGGCACGAGCACCCAGGTCGCGCTGCTGACCGGCTCCCTCGGGGCCAAGGCCCGCAAGGAGGCCCTGCTGCGCGCCGCGAGCGGCGAGGCCGGGATCGTCGTCGGCACCCACGCGCTGCTCTCGGAGCAGGTGCAGTTCGCCGACCTCGGCCTGGTCGTGGTCGACGAGCAGCACCGGTTCGGCGTCGAGCAGCGGGACGCGCTGCGCGCCAAGGGCCGCGTCTCGCCGCACCTGCTGGTCATGACCGCCACCCCCATCCCGCGCACCGTCGCGATGACCGTGTTCGGCGACCTGGAGACGTCGTCGCTCACCCAGGTCCCCGCCGGGCGCGCGGGCATCACCACCGTCGCCGTGCCCGCCGGGAACGTGCGCTGGACCGACCGCACGTGGGCCCGCGTCCGCGAGGAGGTCGACGCCGGCCGCCGCGCCTACGTCGTCTGCGCGCGGATCCACCCCGACGAGGAGCCCGCTCCCGGCTCGGGAGCCGGATCCGGCTCGGGAGCCGGCAGGGCGAGCCGTGCCACGGCCAGAGACTTCGACGACGTCCCGGAGTTCCTGGACCCGGGCGACCCCGGCGACGCGGGCACCGCCGGCGCGTCCGACCGGCCGCCCCTGCGCGCCGTCCTGGAGGTCGCGGAGGAGCTCCGCGGCCGCTCCGAGCTCGCGGGCGTCGAGATCGGCGTCCTGCACGGGCAGATGCCGGCCGACCAGAAGGACGCCGCCATGGCGGCCTTCGCGTCCGGAGCGGCCCCCGTGCTCGTCTCCACCACGGTCGTCGAGGTGGGCGTCGACGTCCCCGAGGCGACCGCCATGGTCATCTTCGACGCCGACCGGTTCGGCATCTCCCAGCTGCACCAGCTGCGCGGCCGCGTCGGGCGCGGCAGCGACCCGGGCCTGTGCCTGCTCGTGTCCGACGCCGAGCCCGGCACCCCGGCCCACGCGCGCCTCGAGGCCATGACGCAGACCACCGACGGCTTCAAGCTCGCCAACCTCGACCTCGAGCTGCGCAGCGAGGGCGACGTGCTCGGCGCCGCCCAGTCCGGGCGGGCCAGCTCGCTGCGCCTGCTGCGCGTGGTCAAGGACGCCGGGCTCATCGAGGAGGCCCGCACCGCGGCCGCCGACGTCGTCGCCGCCTCCCCGGACCTCACCGAGTTCCCCGAGCTCGCCGCCGCCATCCGGGCCCAGCTCGACGAGGACCAGGAGGAGTTCCTGGAGCGCACGTGACCGTGTGCGGCATGGAAAAATCCCGTAAATCAAATAACCGGCTTCTTACGCTCGGAACACGCAACCGATAGAGTCCCGGCCCGTGACGGTCGACGCCAGGCATGCGATCCACACGAGCGGGCCCGCGAAGACCGCGTGGCAGCGCGGGAGGTTGCTCGCGCTCGGTTCCGTCCTGGCCGCCGCCCTGCTCGTCGGCCACGAGTTCGTGCCGAACCGGTGGGGAAACCTCGGCAGCCTCGTCCAGTCGTTCCTGCCCTGGCTCGGGCTCGCGGTACCGCTCGGCATCCTCGCCGCACTGCTGCGGCGCTCGGCGCTCGCGGTCCTCGCCGTCCTGCTGCCGCTGGCGGCCTGGATCTGGGTCTTCCTGCCGCAGCTGCTCCCCGTCGAGGACGCCCAGGGCGACCTGACGGTGGTGCAGCACAACGTCAGCGACACCAACACCGACGTTGACGGCACCGCGGAGGTCCTGCTCGCGGCCGAGCCGGACGTCGTGACGCTCACCGAGGTGTCCGAGGACGTCGCGGCGCAGTACACGGAGGCGTTCGGCGAGGCGCTGCCGCACCACGAGACCCAGGGCACGGTCGGCATCTGGTCCAGGTTCCCGCTGGAGGACGTACAGGCCGTCGACATCCGGCCCGAGGGCGTGGACGCCACCTGGGACCGCTGCCTGCGCGTCGTGATCCAGCGCGAGGGCGCCGCGGTCACGCTGTTCGCCACGCACCTCCCGTCGGTCCGGTTCGGCACGGGCGGGTTCGAGACGGAGCTGCGCAACGCGGGCGCGCTCCAGCTCGCGGAGGCGGTCGACGCCGAGCAGGGCGACACGGTCATCGTCGCGGGCGACCTGAACGCCGTGCTGGCCGACGACGCGATCGCGCCGCTGACGAACCTGGTCACCGCGCCCGCCACGGGCTTCGAGTTCACCTATCCCACGGTGTTCCCGGTGGCGCAGATCGACCACGTCCTGGCGCGGGGCGCCACCGTGACGGAGACCCGCGCCCTGCGCCGCACGGGCAGCGACCACCTGCCGGTGGTCGCGTACGTCGACACCCCCTGGTCCTGACCTGACCTGACCTGTCCTGAGCCCTGACCGGTCCTGAACCTCCGGCGCCCGGCGGGTCCCCGGGCGGTTCCGGGGGCGGGTTAGGGTTTTCGGCGTGACCAGGATCGTTGCGGGATCGGTGGGCGGGCGGTCCATCGCGGTGCCCGCGAAGGGGACCCGCCCCACCAGCGACCGTGTCCGCGAGGCGATCTTCTCCCGGCTGGAGCACCTCGACGTGCTCGACGGCGCCCGCGTGCTCGACCTCTACGCCGGCTCCGGTGCGCTCGGGCTGGAGGCGGCCAGCCGCGGCGCGACGGCGGTGACGCTCGTGGACAGCGCGCGCCCCGCCGCCGACGTCGCCCGCCGCAACGTCGCGGCCCTCGGCCTGACCGGGGTGCGGGTCACCACCGAGACGGCGGAGCGGTTCGCGGCCTCGCTGGCGACCCAGGCGTCCGGTGGCGGTCCCGGGCCCGGGACCAGCACCGGTGCGGGGTCCGGCGTCCGCGCGCCGGGGCTGGACCTCGTCTTCCTCGACCCGCCGTACGACCTCGCCGAGGACGCGCTCGCCCTCGTCCTGACGCACCTGGCCACGCCGGGCGTGCTGGCCGACGGCGCCGTCGTCGTCGTCGAGCGCTCCACGCGCACGCCCGAGCCCGTCTGGCCCGCCGGCCTGGCCGCCTTCGCGCGCAAGGACTACGGCGAGACGGCGGTCTACTACGCCGAGCCCGCCGACCCCGAGCCGACCGCCGCACCGCCGTCGGATAGCGTGGGCGCGTGACCACAGTCGTCTGCCCCGGGTCCTTCGACCCCATCACGCTCGGCCACCTCGACGTGGTCCGCCGCGCCGCCACGATGTTCGACGACGTCGTCGTCGGCGTCGCGAAGAACCCCGGCAAGTCGGGCCTGCTGGACCTGGAGACGCGCGCCGGCCTCGTGCGCGCGGCCCTGGAGTCGTCGGGCGAGCCGGGCCTGGCCCGGGTGCGGGTCGCCGTGGTGCCGGGGCTGCTGGTGGACTTCTGCCGGGAGATCGGCGCGGTCGGCGTCGTCAAGGGCCTGCGCGGCGGTGGTGACTTCGACGCCGAGCAGCCGATGGCGCTCATGAACCGGCACCTGTCGGGCGTCGAGACGATCTTCCTGCCGGGGGACCAGCGGTACGCGCACGTCGCGTCGTCGCTGGTCAAGGACATCGTGCGGCACGGCGGCCCGGTCGACGACCTGGTCCCGGCGGGCGTGCCGGAGGCCCTGCGGTCCGCGCTGGGACAGCCCGCCGCGGGCTCGTGAGGCCTGTCACTGGGCACGGGCGCGCGTAACGCCCGTTCCATGTCGTAGGATTGCTTTTTGGTCCCTGGCGTGACGTCGTGCGCCGGTCCAACCCCCTTCATCGTCCGATCGGACGCTGTTCTTCTCCTGCCCTCATCGGAGCCCGTCATTTCCCGCGAACCGAACTCGCCGCTCGTGCTCGACACGCACGAGCTCTCTCGGCGTGCCGGATCGATGCGTACGCACAGCGCGACCGTGCAGGCGCCGTCGGACCTCGGCACCGCCGTGATCGGTATCCCGGAGGGTTCTGACCTGGAGCTGGACCTGCGGCTCGAGTCCGTGATGGAGGGTGTGCTGGTCTCCGGCACGGTCCGCGGCACTGCCAAGGGCGAGTGCAGCCGCTGCCTCGACGACATCTCCCGTGACCTCACGGTCGACGTCACCGAGCTGTTCGCCTACCCCGAGCGTGCCGCTGCGTCGGCCGAGGCGGGGGACACGGACGTGGAGGACGAGGAGTCCGTCCTCGAGGACGACATGGCCGACCTGGAGCCCTCGCTTCGGGATTCGGTCGTGACTGCACTACCATTTCAACCGTTGTGCCGGGAGGACTGCCCTGGCCTGTGCTCCGAGTGCGGAGCGCGCCTGGCTGACGACCCCGGTCATCACCATGACGTTGTCGACCCTCGCTGGTCGGCGCTACAGAGCATGCTCGAATCTACGAGCGTGTCGGACGAGACGAAAGAGAGCTAGCCGTGGCTGTTCCGAAGCGCAAGATGTCGCGCAGCAACACCCGTGCGCGTCGCTCGCAGTGGAAGACCACCGCAGCGACCCTCACGACGTGCCCGCAGTGCCAGGCCAACAAGCTGCCGCACACGGCGTGCCCGACGTGCGGCACCTACAAGGGCCGCACGTACCGCGACGCCCTGAAGACCGTTCACGCGGGCTGACGTGGCCAAGGGCGGGACGTCGCCGGCAAGGCCGGAACCTACCGCGCTGCTCGAGAAGCTCGGGGTCCATCTGGACCCCGAGCTTCTTGTGCTGGCACTGACCCACCGGTCGTTCGCACACGAGGCCGGGGGCATCCCCACCAACGAGCGCCTGGAGTTCCTGGGCGACACCGTGCTGGGGCTCGTGGTCACGGAGGCGCTGTACCGGCGTCACCCCGACCAGTCGGAGGGCGACCTGGCGCGCATGCGCGCCGCGACCGTGTCGCAGCGGGCGCTGGCCGCGGTGGCGCGGAACCTCGGCCTGGGCAAGTACGTGCTGCTCGGCAAGGGTGAGATCCGCACGCGCGGCTTCGAGAAGGACTCGATCCTGTCCGACACAGTCGAGGCGCTGATCGGCGCGACCTACCTGTCGCACGGCCTGGAGACCTCGCGCGCCCTGGTGCACCGGCTGGTGGACTCGACGCTCGACGTCGCCGCCGGGCTGGGCGCGGGCCTGGACTGGAAGACCTCCCTGCAGGAGGCCTCCGCCGAGCGCGGCCTCGGCTCGCCCGACTACATCGCCACGTTCGAGGGCCCGGAGCACGCGCGCGTGTTCCACTCGACCGTCGTGATCGACGGCGTCACCTACGGGTCCGGCTCGGGCACGGCGAAGAAGCACGCCGAGCAGGGCGCCGCCGAGGAGACCTACCGGGCCCTGCTGGAGAAGCTCCCGCTGCCCGGCGCGGACACCGACGGCAAGGCTGCTGACGGCAAGACTGCTGAGAACAAGGCTGCCGACGGCAAGTCCGCTGCGAGCAAGGCTCCGGCCGCCGGTGCCTGAGCTGCCCGAGGTCGAGACCGTCCGCGACGGTCTCGACCGCCTGGTCGTCGGCGCGACGGTGCGCGACGTCGAGGTCTTCCGCGAGTACAGCGTCCGCAGGCACGACGGCGGACCGGACTCCTTCCGCGACCAGCTCGCCGGGCGGCGGCTGGCGTCCGCGGTGCGCCGCGGCAAGTTCCTCTGGCTGCCGCTGGCGGAGTCCGGCCCGCGGCCCGAGCCCACCGCGCCGGCTGAGCCCACCCCGTTGGTCGAGCCTGTCGAGACCCGCCCGGCCGCCGCGCTGCTGGCGCACCTGGGTATGTCTGGCCAGCTCCTGGTGCGCGGTGCCACGGCGGGCGAGGACCCGGCGCAGTCCGCGCAGACCCCGGCCCCGTACGGCGCCGCCAGCCCCGAGGACAACTGGCAGCACCCGCACCTGCGGGTTCGCCTGCACCTGGAGGGCGCGCCGTCGGGCGCGCGGTACCTCGACTTCGTGGACCAACGCACGTTCGGGCACCTGAGCGTCCAGGACCTCGTGCCGGACGGCACGAGCGCGACCGTCCCCGCCGGGTACGGCTCCGACCTGCCCGTGCTGCCCGAGCCCGTGGCGCACATCGCCCGCGACCTGCTCGACCCGAACCTGGACCTGGACGCCCTGGTGAGCCGGGTCCGGCGTCGGCGGACACAGGTCAAGCGCGCCCTGCTCGACCAGACCGTGGTGTCCGGCGTGGGCAACATCTACGCGGACGAGGCGCTGTGGCGGGCGCAGGTGCACTGGGCCCGGCCCACGGACAAGCTCAAGGCGGCGGACGTGCGCCGCGTGCTCGACTCCTCGGCCGAGGTGATGCGCGAGGCGCTGGTCCAGGGCGGCACGAGCTTCGACGAGCTGTACGTCAACGTGAACGGGCAGTCGGGCTACTTCGACCGGTCGCTCGCCGTGTACGGGCGGGAGAACGAGGAGTGCCGCCGCTGCGGCGCGCTGGTGCGCCGGGACGCGTTCATGAACCGGTCGTCGTTCAGCTGCCCGGTCTGCCAGCGCCCCCCGCGCACCCCCGCTCCGCCGAAGTAGAGCCAGGGCGAGACAGAACCAGGGCGAGACAGAACTCCAGCAGGCTCAGCTTCTACTTCGCCCTGGTTCTACTTCGCCACGGTTCTATCTCGCCCTGGTTCTACTTCGAAAGAGTTCTTGCCGGGTCTTATCGGGCGGCCACGTTGCGCAGCTCGCCGCCCGCGCGCCAGGCCGTGAGCTGCTCGGCCAGGAACCGCGCCGCGCCGCGGGGCCGCCCGCCCGCGACGTGCGGGGTGAGGATCAGGTTCGGCACGTCCCACAGCGGCGAGTCCGCGGGCAGCGGCTCGGTCTCCATGACGTCCAGTGCCGCGCCCGCGAGCCGGCCGGAGCGCAGGGCGTCCTCCAGCGCCGCCTCGTCCACGGTTGCGCCGCGGCCGACGTTGACGAACCGCGCCGACGACGGCAGCAGGCCCAGCAGGCGGGCGTCGAGGATGTGCCGCGTGGCGGGCACGGCCGGCAGCAGCGAGACCAGCAGGTCGGTCTCGGCCAGCAGCGCGTCGAGGCCGCCGGCGTCGACCACCGGGTAGCCGGAGCGCTCGCCCGCGCGCGAGGCGACGCCCGTGACCTGCGCGCCCAGCGCCGTCAGCAGCGGCGCCAGGCGCAGGGCGATGGAGCCGAAGCCCCAGATGGTCACGCGCGCGCCGTCGAGCGTGTACTCGCGGCCGGTCACGCCGTCGGCCTGGGCGAAGGCGATCTCCTTGGCCCAGCGGTGCTCCCGCTGCGCCTCCAGCGACTGGTCGATGCGGCGCACCGACGCCAGGATCAGGGCCAGGGCGTGCTCGGTCACGGTGTCGTCGTGCAGGGACTGGCCCGACGAGATCACGACGTCGGGCGCGAACCCGGAGCGCAGCGCGACGTCGGGGCCCGCCGACAGGGTCTGCACCCAGCGCAGCTTCGTGAGCCGCTCGGCGGCGTCGGCCACGATCTTGGGCGGGCTGGACCAGGTGACGAGCAGCTCCGCGTCGGTGTGCTCGGCGGGGATCGGCTCGGTCATCGCGTAGGTGGCGACGGTGTCGGTGCCGCCGGGTGCGAAGGAGGCTCCGCCGTCGGGCAGCAGGGACGGGAAGTCGAGGTCGAAGGGCACGTCCGGTACGAGGATCTTCACGCCGGGGACGTTACCGGACGGGGCGACGAGGCAGAGCGCCCGTCCGGCCGGTCCGGGAGGTTCCCGGGTGCGGCCGGACGGGCGCCCCGTCCTGCGAGTCGTGCGGTCCTGCGAGCAGTGCGTAGGCGTCAGGTCAGCCCGTCACCCGGATGAACACCGGGTTCTTCTGCCACATCTCCGTGTAGTGCACGGGGACGCCCGCCTGCTGGGCCTCGACGACCATGCCGTTGCCCGCGTAGAGCGAGACGTGGCCGGACGTCCAGACGATGTCGCCCGGCTGGGCCTCCGCGGCGGAGACCTGGTAGCCGACGGTCGACATCGAGGCCGAGCTGTGGGGGAGGCTGACGCCGAGCTTGCCGTAGACGTACTGGATGAGCCCGGAGCAGTCGAAGCCGCTGGGGGAGGCTCCGCCCCACACGTAGGGCACGCCCACGTACTCGAGGGCGAGGTTGACGGCCTGCTGGCCCAGGCCCGAGGAGGACGCGGCGGCCTTGGCCGCGACGGCCTCCGCCTCGGCTGCCGCTGCCTCGGCGGCGGCCTTCGCCTCGGCCTCGGCCTTCGCCTCGGCCTTCGCCTTGGCCTCCGCCTCGGCCTTGGCGCGTGCCTCGGCCTCCGCCTTCGCCTTGGCCTCGGCGATACCGGCCTTGGTCTCGGCGTACGGGGTCACGCTGACGCGGCCCTGCTCGGCCCAGAAGTCGGCGTCCTGCGCGACCTCGACCTTGGTCACGAGGTTCTCGGCGAGACCGGCCCGGGCCGTGCTGTCGTACGTCTTGTTGGCGAGGGTGGTCTGGGTGTGGGACTCGGCAGGCGCGGTGTGCGCGGTCTGGGTGAAGACCGACGCGAGCATGCCGGAGGTGACTACCGCGATCGCGCCGGTACGGGCGGCGTTCTCGGCTGCTGTCTGGGTCAGAGCGGTGAAGGGGGTGAGAGCGGGGCCCTCGGCGCGGTGCCGCGCCCGGTTGCTGGGTCGGTTTACCTGGTCGTCCGCCCAGTCCTGGGTGCGGTCGGTGAGTACGGTCACCAGTGATCTCCTCGGACGCCTACGAAGTGAGCTGTCGGGTTCGGATGGGGAGAGCAATCACCCGGCCTCACAAGGAGGCTTCACCCCGAGGACACTCGCGTGCCCGGCTTACCTGGTTCCCCCGCCCCTGTCACGGTTCTGGCTGCTCAGGACCGGTGACAGGGTTCGGCGTCCGGGCCTGGACCGACCCGTTGCTGGAGCGGCGAGATCGACCGTACTCGTCTCCCGATCAAATGTCACGATTAGGTCACATACCGTCTTGTGATGGAACGTTCCTGGCAATGAGTGCCCCCGTGCCACCATGGCGTGCATGTCCGATTCCCTGCTCGACCCCCTGCGCGCCCGGTACGACGTCGTCGTCGTGGGCGCCGGTCACAACGGCCTCACCGCAGCGGCCTACGCGGCCCGCGGCGGGCGCTCGGTCCTCGTCCTGGAGCGTGCGGACCACGTCGGCGGCGCCGCCGTCTCGGCCCGCCCCTTCGCGGGCGTCGACGCCCGCCTGTCCCGCTACTCGTACCTCGTCTCGCTCCTGCCGCGCCGCGTCGTCGACGAGCTCGGCCTGCCGGTCCGCCTCGTGCGCCGGCGGTGGTCCTCCTACACCCCGGTGGCCGACGGCGGCCTGCTCGTCGACACCCAGGACGACGCCGCCACCCGCGCCTCGTTCCGCCGGCTCACCGGGTCCGACGCCGACTTCGAGGCCTGGGGCCGGTTCTACGCGATGACCGCCGAGGTGGCCCGCCGCCTCGCGCCCACGCTCACCGAGCCCCTGCTCCCGCGCGCCGCCGTCCGCGACCTCGTGACCGACGGCGTGGGTGAGGAGGCGTGGCGCGCCCTGTTCGAGGAGCCCCTCGGTGAGGTGCTGCGCCGCACCTTCGCGGACGACGTCGTCCGCGGCGTCGCCGCCACCGACGGGCTGATCGGCACGTTCGCCGACGTCGACGAGCCGTCCCTGCGGCAGAACCGCTGCTTCCTCTACCACGTGATCGGCAACGGGACCGGCGACTGGGACGTCCCCGTGGGCGGCATGGGCGCCGTCTCGGGCGCCCTGCGCGACGCCGCCGTGGCCGCCGGCGCGACGATCGTCACCTCGGCCACGGTGACCGCGGTGGACCCGGGGGCCGTGGGCGCCGAGGTGGCGTGGACCGACGACGGCGGGCGCACCCGGGGTGTGACCGCCGGGCACGTGCTCGCGGGCTGTGCGCCGGCCGAGCTGGACCGGCTGCTGACCGGGGCCGGGCGGGGAGCTGCTTCCGGGGCTGTGGCCGGTGGGTCCGGGCCCGGTGGTGTCGCCGGGCCGGGGCCCGAGGGTGCCCAGCTCAAGGTGAACATGCTGCTCACGCGGCTGCCGAGACTGCGGGACGACGTCGACCCCGTCGCGGCGTTCAGCGGGACGCTGCACGTCAACGAGTCGCTGACGCAGCTCCAGGACGCCTACGCGCAGGCCGCCGCCGGGCGCATCCCCGACCTGCCGCCCAGCGAGATCTACTGCCACACGCTGTCCGACCGGACGATCCTCGGCCCGTCGCTGGCCGGGACCGAGGCCCAGACCATCACGCTGTTCGGGCTGCACATGCCGGCCCGGCTCTTCCGCGCGAACCCCGACGGTGCCCGCGACCGGGCGCTCGCGGCGACGCTCGCCTCGCTGAACACGGTGCTGGCCGAGCCGATCGAGGACGTGCTCGCGGTCGACGCCGACGGCGCGCCCTGCCTGGAGGTGCGGACGCCGGTGGACCTGGAGGGCGACGTCGGGCTACCGGGCGGGCACATCTTCCACCGGGACCTGAGCTGGCCGTTCGCGGAGGCCGGGAGCGGGGACGGGGATGCCGGCGGAGCGGCCGGCAGCCCGGCCGAGCGCTGGGGCGTCGCGACGGCACACCCGCGGGTGCTGCTGGCCGGAGCCGGCGCCCGCCGCGGCGGGGGCGTCAGCGGCATCCCGGGCCGGGCCGCAGCGATGGCGATCCTGGAGACCTCGGCGCCCTGACGCCGTCCGTCAACTGCGGTGATGTTTGATGCCTCGTGGCTGCACCTGGCTGACTCAGGTTCAGCAGGCCGCCGGCGGCCGTAACTTGGAGGTTGACGGTCGTCCGGGGCCTGCTGAAGCTGAGTCAGCTGGGTGCAGCCAGACAGCGCTGCGGCCGGGACCTCCCGTCAGTCGAGGGTCAGGGCCGCCGCCGGAGTGACTCCTGCGGCGCGGCGGGCCGGGAGCACCGCGGCCAGCAGGCCCGCGACGACACCCACCGGGAGGACGGCGGCCAGCTCGAGCCACGGGATCCGCCAGGTCGCGGCGTCGAGAGCGGCCTTCACGAACGTCTCGTAGCCCACCCAGGCGAACCCGACGCCGAGCACCGTGCCGAGCAGCGCGGCCGTCACGGACAGCAGCACCGCCTCGGTCGCGAGCATCCGCCGCAGCTGCCTGCGGGTGAGCCCGAGCGCCCGCAGCACGGCGTGCTCCCGGGCCCGCTCCAGCACGGAGAGCCCCAGCGTGTTCGCGATGCCGACCAGGGCGATCACCACGGAGACTCCGAGCAGCCCGAGCGTCGCGCCCGTGATGATCCCCAGCATCTGGTCGTCGGCGACCTCGGCCCGCAGTCCGTTGTCGACGTCGGCGCCGACCGTGCCCGCCAGCGTCTCCAGGGCGCCGACCAGGGCGACCGGGTCGGCGTCGGCCGCGGCGCGCACCCAGACGGCGTGCGGCCGGGGCGTGCCCAGGGTAGCCAGCGTCCCGGACGCGACCAGACCGGCGCCGCCCCATCCCCTACCCGCGGTGACCTGCAGCTCCACCTCGGGTACGGCGACGGCGACGTCGTGCTCGCCGTCGCCCGCGGCGTCGTCCGCACCGGCCGCGCCGCCGCCGGCAGCGGTGCTGCCATCCGCTCCGCCGTCCGCCACCCGCACCGTCACCGGGTCGCCGAGCGAGTCCCCGGGGTCGTCGCCGTACACGTCGGCGTCCAGCGCGACCGTGCCAGCCCCGACCGCCGCGAAGGTCCCGCCGTCACGGGCGACCAGGCCGGCGTCCGGCGCGCTGAGCAGCAGCAGCGGCGGCTGGTCGGCGTCGACGTCGGACGTCCCGCCGCCGTCCGCTCCGGACCCGTCCGATCCGGCCCCGCCGCCCGACCCGTCCTCGGCCCCGGCCGACCCGCCCCCGCCACCGGACCCCCGATCGACCTCGACCAGCACCCCCTCGACCGTGATCGCCTGGCCCACCCCGGGCGTCGCGCGCACCTGCTCCAGCACGTCGGCGTCGAGCGGCCCGTCCCACGACGTGAGCGCCACGTCGAGCGGGTGCGCGCTGCCGTGGTTCGCGTCCACGGACGCGCGCGTCGTCGCCAGCCCGGTGAGCACCGCCGTCGTCAGGGTGACACCCACCAGCAGGGACGCCGTCGTGGTGGCGGTGCGGCGCGGGTTGCGCACGGCGTTCTCGGTCGCGAGCCGGCCGCCGGGTCCGAGCAGCGCCCCGATCCCGCGGACCACGCGCGGCACGAGCAGCGGCCCGAACAGGAGCACGCCCGCGAACAGCGCGGCGCCCCCGGCCACCATGCTCACCGCGCTGTTCCGGACCGCCGCCACCGTCAGCAGCGCTGCCCCGCCGGCCAGGAGCACCGCCCCGAGGACCACGCGGACCCGGCCGGCGCCGGTCCGCGCGTCCACGACGCCGTCGGGCCGCAGCGCCGCCAGCGGGCTCACCCGGACCACGCGCCGGGTCGGCAGCCACGAGGCGAGCAGCGTCACCACCACGCCCACGGCGAACCCGCCCAGCAGCCACCGGACCGGCAGCCCGTCGGGAAAGCCCAGCGGGCTGTTCCGGGTGAGCGCCCCGGCCAGCGCGATCAGGCCGTAGCCGAGGGCGATCCCCGCGCCGGCCCCGCCGAGCGAGGCGAGCACGCCGACGACGACGGCCTCCCGGCGCACCGACCCCACCACCTGCCGCCGGGTGGCACCGACGCAGCGCAGCAGCGCGAAGTCGCGCACCCGCTGGGCGAACAGGATCGCGAACGTGTTGGTGATGACCAGGACCGAGACGAGCACGGCGATCCCGGCGAACACCAGCAGGAGCAGCGCCATGGTGTTCACGTTGCCCGTGTGCTGGGCCATCTCCGCGGCGACGTGCTCCTGCGGCGTGAGCGCCACCGCGCCGTCGGGCAGCCGGCCGGGGTCGCCCACGACCACCGCCCGGTCCAGCAGCAGGGTGTCGTCGTCGCGCCAGTGCAGCAGCTGGTCGAACGTGATGTACACCGAGGCCTGGCCCAGGCTGGCCGACGCCGCGCCGATCCCGACCACCCGCAGGTCGACCGCGTCGCCGCCCGCGCCGAGCGTGACCGTGTCGCCGACGGCGATCGTCATCTCCTGCGCGGTCCAGGCGTCCACGACGGCCTCGCCCTCCCGCTCGGGAAAACGGCCCGTGTCCAGGGTCTGCCAGCGCAGCCGCGGCAGGTCGGCGACCGACCCGACGAACTTACCTGCGGCCTGCTCGTCGCCCGCCCGCAGCGGCAGGGTCGCGCTGCCCAGCACCGCCACCTCGTCCCCGTGCTGGGCGGCGTAGGTGATGGCGTTCTGCGTGCCCAGGTTCGTGACGACGTAGTCGGCGCCGGCGAACGGGGCGCCCGCGCCCGCCGTGATCCGGGTCTGGGTCCCCGTCGTGAGTACACCCACGGCCACCACGAACGCGACCGCGACGACGACGGCGGTCCCCGCCGCGACGTACCGCCGCAGGTGCCGCCGCAACGAGGCGAGAAGGACGGTACGCATCAGGCGATCAGCCCGTCCTGCACGGTGACGACGTCGTCGGCGTACGCCGCGGCGTCCGGCTCGTGCGTGACCATGACGACCGTCTGACCGAGCTCGCGCACCGACCGCCGGAGGTGGTCCAGCACCTCCGCCGACGTCGTGCTGTCCAGGTTGCCCGTGGGCTCGTCGGCGAACAGCAGGCTCGGCGAGGTGATCAGGGCGCGCGCGATCGCGACCCGCTGCTGCTGCCCGCCGGACAGCTCCGCGGGCAGGTGGTCCAGCCGGTCCGCGACGCCCAGGCTCTCGGCGAGCTCGTGCGCGCGCTCGCGGGCGGCGTCGTCGAGCCGGGGGCTGCCCAGCTCCAGCGGGAGGAGGATGTTCTGCCGCGCCGTGAGCATCGGCAACAGGTTGAACGACTGGAACACGAACCCGATGTGCTCCCGGCGGAAGACCGTCAGGGCGTCGTCGCCGAGGGAACCGAGGTCCGTGCCGTCGACGACGACCGTCCCGCCGCTCGGCTGGTCGAGCCCCGCCAGGCAGTGCATCAGCGTGGACTTGCCCGACCCGCTCGGCCCCATGATCGCCGTGAACCGGCCGCTCGGGACGTCGAGGTCGACGCCGCGCAGGGCGTGCACCTGGGCCGCGCCCCGGCCGTACGTCTTGGTCAGGCCCCGGGCGCTCGCGGCCGGGGGCCGGCCGCCGGGCTCGCCGGCGGGCTTGCCTGCGGGATCGTCGCCGGGCTCGCCGGCGGGGAGGGGCGTGAGTCGGCCGGGGTCGGCCTGGGCGGCGTCCCGCCGGGTGGCGGTCGCGGGTGCGCGTCTGCTGGTGGACATGCGCCCAGCCAAGGCAGCGGGCGGTTGCCGGGGTGTATGCGGATTTTGATACGCCCGCGATATACCCCGGCTCCGTAGCATCGAGGGCATGCGCGTGCTGATCGTCGAGGACGAACCCGAGCTGGCGGACGGCATCCGCGCGGGCCTGCGCCTGGAGGCGATCGCCGCCGACGTCGCGGGCGACGGCCACACGGCGCTGGAGCTGCTGAGCGTCAACGCGTACGACATCGCCGTCCTCGACCGCGACATCCCCGGACCGTCGGGCGACGAGATCGCCCGGAGCGTGGTCGCGTCCGGGAGCGGCATGCCGATCCTCATGCTCACGGCCGCCGACCGGCTCGACGACAAGGCCTCGGGGTTCGAGCTGGGCGCCGACGACTACCTCACCAAGCCGTTCGAGCTGCGTGAGCTCGTGCTGCGGCTCCGGGCGCTCGACCGCCGCCGGGCCCACCACCGCCCGCCGGTGCGGGAGATCGCCGGCCTGCGTGTGGACCCGTTCCGGCGCGAGGTCTACCGCGACGGCCGCTACGTGCCGGTGACCCGCAAGCAGTTCGCCGTCCTGGAGGTGCTCGTGGCCGCCGACGGCGGCGTCGTCAGCGCCGAGGACCTGCTGGAGCGGGCCTGGGACGAGAACGCCGACCCCTTCACCAACGCGGTGCGCATCACGGTCTCGGCGCTGCGCAAGCGGCTCGGCGAACCCTGGGTGATCGCCACGGTGCCCGGCGTCGGCTACCGGATCGACGTGCAGGCGCCCGCGGAAGCCGGCCGTGGACCCGCCCGTGGACCCGGCCGTGGATAGGGCGCCCGGCCTGAGCGTCCGCCTCAAGCTCACGCTGAGCTACACGGGGTTCCTCATGCTGGCCGCCACGCTCGTACTCGGCGTCGTGTGGCTGTTCCTGCTGCGGTACTCGCCCCGGGACGGGATCGACTCCCTGCGCGAGCTCCTCAACCCCGGGGTGTTCATCGGCGGGTGGGGGCCGCGGGTGTTCCTGCCGGCCGCCCTCGTGGTGCTGGCGTTCCTGCTCGTGTTCGGCCTGGTGGGCGGGTGGTTCCTCGCGGGCCGCATGCTCGCGCCGCTGGCGCAGATCACCGACGCGACCCGGCTGGCCTCGGGCGGGTCGCTCGCGCACCGGATCCGCCTGCCCGGCCGCCGGGACGAGTTCCGCGAGCTCGCCGACTCCTTCGACGCCATGCTCGCGCGGCTCGAGGCGCACGTCGCCGAGCAGCGTAGGTTCGCCGCCAACGCCTCCCACGAGCTGCGCACCCCGCTCGCGATCGCCCAGACGTTCCTCGAGGTGGCCCGCAAGGACCCGGACGGCGACACCGGCGCGCTCGTCGAGCGGCTGCACGCCGTCAACTCCCGGGCGATCGACCTCACCGAGGCGCTGCTCGTGCTGAGCCGCGCCGACCAGCGCTCCTTCACCCCGGAGCACGTCGACCTCTCCCTCCTGGCGGAGGAGGCCACCGAGACCCTCTTGCCGCTCGCCGGACGACGCGGCGTCACGATCGAGACCTCGGGCGACGTCACCCCGACCACCGGCTCGCCGGCGCTCCTGCTCCAGCTGACGACGAACCTGGTGCACAACGCGATCGTCCACAACCTGCCGGACGGCGCCGTCGAGCCCGGCACCGTGCACGTCCGCACCGACACCCGGCCCGACGGCGCGACCCTCGTCGTGGAGAACACCGGGGAGCGGCTCACGGAGGGCCTGGTCTCGACGCTCGCCGAGCCGTTCCAGCGCGGCACCGAACGCGCTCGCGCCGCCCGGACGGGCGCCGACCACGTGGGGGTGGGCCTGGGTCTGGCGATCGTGCGGAGCATCGCGGAGGCCCACGACGGCACCCTCGCGCTCGCGCCCCGCCCCGGTGGGGGCCTGCGCGCCACGGTCCGGCTGCCTGCCGGGCACGTCTGACGGCGGGGCGGGGCGGGGCGGGGCGCGCGCCGGCCGCCGGACCGACCATGCACCTGCTGCCAGGCGGGTGTTCCGTCTGGCAGCAGGTGCATGGTCGATCGCTCATGGCTCCGGGCGGTCAGGCCTCCTGCGCCGCTGCCCAGGCGTAGGCCGGGTCCGTGGCGAGGAGGTCCTCGTGCCGGCCGCGGGCCACGACGGTCGCGGGGGAGCCGGAGGGCCCCGGGATCCCGGACACCCCGGGCGTTCCGGACCTTCCGGGGTCGCCGACGTCGCCCCGGGCGCCGTCGGCCAGGAGCAGCACCTCGTCCGCGACGGCCAGCGGCGTGAGCCGGTGCGTGGCTACGAGCACCGCGCGTCCCGTCGCGCGGGCGTGGGCGGCGACGGCGTGCACCAGCGCGTCGGCGGTCTGCCCGTCGAGGTGCTCGGCGGGCTCGTCCACGAGCAGCACCCGGGCGGGCGCCAGCAGCGCGCGTGCCACCAGCAGCCGACGGCGCTCGCCGCCCGACACCGCCGCGGCGTCCGTGCCGACCACGGTGTCCAGGCCCGCGGGGAGCGCGTCGAGCCAGTCGCCCAGCCCGACGGCGTCCAGCGCCGCACGAGCCTCGTCGGGCGTGACGTCGCCGCGCGCGACCCGGAGGTTCTCGAGCACGGTCGTGTCGAACAGATGCCCGTCCTCGGCGACGAACAGGGCGTCCCCGACCCGCTCGGTCGGCAGTCCGTCAGGTGATCGGTGGTCCGGGCCGCCGATCACCTGTCGGACTGCCGACCGTCCGCCGACGGCGCCGGCCAGCGAACCGATCAGCCCGGCCGCCGTCATCAGCAGCGTGGTCTTGCCCACCCCGGACGCTCCCGCCAGCGCGACGACGGATCCCGGCCGCAGCGTGAGGGACACCCCTTCGACGGCCACGACCGGCCCGTCCGCACCGGGCCAGCCCGCCGCGACGTCGTCGAGGGTGAGCAGCGCGGCGTCGTCACCAGAGCCGTCACCAGAACCGTCGGCGCCCGCGTCGTCCGTGCCGAGCACACTCGCCGTGTCGGACGTACGGATCACCCGGGTGACCTGTGTGTCTGACACGTCCGGCGGGTCCGCGGGGAGCAGCGCCAGCAGCCGCCGCGCGGCCTCACGCGACCGGTGCAGCTGCACCGCCGCGGCGGGCAGCCCCGCGGTCGCCTCGAACACGGCGAGCGGCGTCAGCACGATCACTGTCAGCGCCTCGGGCGACAGCGTGCCCGACAGCGCCGCCGGGATCCCGAACGCCAGCGCCGCGAGCACCGCCAGACCCTGGGCCAGCGCGCCCAGGGCGGCGGCCAGCCCGGAGGTGCGGGCGCCGTCGTCGGCGATCGCGGACAGGCGCGCGTCCGCGGCGTCCAGGTCACCCAGCCGCGCGCCGAACCGTCCCGCGACCCGCAGCGGCGCCGACTCCTCCAGGATCTCCAGCGACAACGCCGTCACCTCGCCACGGGCCGCCGCGCCCCGCGCCTCCGTGCGGGCCGCCGCCCGCGCCGCGAGCCACGGCGTCACGACGCCCGCGAGCACCAGGCAGACCGCCAGCGCGAGGCCCGCGGACGGCAGCAGCACGCCCAGCAGGATCACCGACCCCAGCGACGTCACCACCGCGACCCCGGCGGGCACCATCGCGCGCACCACCACGTCGCCGACGTCGTCCACGTCCTGGCCGATCCGCGCCAGGAGCTCGCCGCGCCGCACCGTGACCGGCCGGTCGTCGGCGGCGAGCCGCTCGTACAGGTTGGCGCGCAGGGCCGCCATCCCGCGGAGCGCGACGTCGTGCGAGGCGAGGCGCTCGCAGTAGCGCAGCACGCCGCGCCCGATGCCGAACGCCCGCACCGACACCACGGCCACCGACAGCGTGAGCACCGGCGGCATCTGCGACGCCCGGGCGACGAGCCAGGCGGCGACCGCCGCGAGCCCGATCGCGCAGGTCAGCGCCAGCGTGCCGAGCGCGATCGCGGCCGCGACCTTGCCCGGCCGCACCTCCAGCAGGGGCAGGATGCGCCGCAGCGGGTCGGGTCCGGAGTAGCGGCGCGCACGGCGGGCGTCACGGTGCGGCACGGGCGCGGACGCCGCCGCCCGTTCCGGCTCCCGGGTCACCTGGTCGTTCATCGTGCCTCCTGACCGTTCGCGAGACCGGACGTCTTCGCCGGGCCCGGTTCCGGTTCGGGCTCGGGTTCCCGCCCGGCGGTCCCGGCCCCGTGCGGGTCGGTCTCCGGTCCCGCGGCCCGGTCCGCCGCGTCGGCCCGGTCTGCTGCGTCCGCCGCGTCCGCTGCGTCCGCCGCCGAGCGGACGTCGATCACCTGGTCCGCGAGGGCCAGCAGCGAGGCCCGGTGCGCGACGACGAGCACGGTGCGGCCCGCGTCCCGCCAGGCCCGGACGGTGTCGAGCACGGCCTGCTCGCCCCGTGCGTCCAGGTGCGCGGTGGGCTCGTCGAGGATCACGAGCGGCCGGGCCGCGGCGTCGTCGAGCAGGGCGGAGGTGAGCGCGACCCGCTGGCGCTGCCCCACGGACAGCCCCACGCCGCCGAGCCCGATGCGGGTGTCCCAGCCGTCGGGCAGGCTGCCGACGACGGCGTCCAGTCCCGTCAGACGGGCGGCCTCCGCGAGGGCTCGGTCCTGGTCGGTCGCCGCGGCGCCGTCGAGCACGACGTCGCGCAGCCGCCCCGGCGGGAGCGCCGGCCGCTGCGGCACCCAGGTGAGGCCCGACCACCACGCGTCCAGCCCGCCGGACCCCGCGTCGTCGAGGCCGCGGAGCGGGACGTCGTCGGGAGCGCCGACCGCGGCGCCGTCCGCACCGCCGTCCGGCAGCAGCCCGACCCGTCCGGCATCCGGTTCGAGCAGGCCGAGGGCGGTGAGCACGGCGGTCGACTTGCCCGACCCGCTCGGCCCGCGCAGCGCCACGACCCGGCCCTCGCCGGGCACGCCGGACCCCAGCGGGATCCGCGCGGACAGCCCGGCCGGGGCGATCACCCCGCGGCCGCCGGCGCGCACGGAGACGCCGTCGAGCACGAGCGTGCGCGCCACCGGGACGCCCTCGCCCGCGGCCCGGACGGTGTCCGTCGCACCCATCGAGACGCCCGACCCCGTGGAGCTACCGACCCCCGCCGCACCGCCCGAGACCAGCGCGAACGCCCGGTCCACCGCGGCCACGCCGTCGACCGAGGCGTGGAACTCCGCCCCGACCCGCCGCATCGGCAGGTAGATCTCGGGGGCCAGCACGAGCACCGCCAGCGCGGGCTGCAGCTCCATGGCGCCCTCGACGAGCCGGAGCCCGACGCCCACGGCGATGATCGCCACGGACAGCGTCGTGAGCAGCTCGAGCACCATCGACGACAGGAACGCGATGCGCAGGGTGCCCATCGTGGCCCGCCGGGAGGCGTCGCCCAGCGCGCGCACCCGTGCGCCCGGCCCGAACGACCGGCCGAACGCGCGCAGCGTCGGGAGCCCCGCGACCAGGTCGAGCACCTGGGCGCCCAGCCGTTCCACGGTGGCGAGCCGCCGCTGCGACATCCCCGCCGTCAGGCGCCCGACGAGCACCATGAACATCGGTACGAGCGGCAGCGTCACGATCGCGATCAGGGCCGATACCCAGTCCAGGCCGAGCACCACGCACACGAGAGCGGGCGTGACCAGCGCCGTCAGCACGAGCTGCGGCACGTACCGCACCAGGTACGGCTCGAGCGCGTCGAGGCCGCGCGTCGCGAGGGTCGCGACCTCGGCCTCGGGGCTCGCCCCGCTCCCGCCGCCCGACGGCGCCGCGGGGCCGGGCGACGTCGTCGCGACACCACCCTCCGCCGTCGGCCACGAGGCCCTGGGCCCGCGCAGCGCCCAGGCCTCCACGACAGCCCGGCGCAGCTCGGCGATGGTGCGGGCGGCCGCGCGCAGCGCGTACCGCTCCTGCGCCCAGGCGACGACGGCGCGCCCGGCCACCACCGCGGCGAGTCCCGCGAAGGGCCACATCAGGTCGGGCGCGACGATGCCGTCCCCGCGCACGACCGGGGTCAGCAGCGCGGCGATGAGCAGCGCCTGCGCGACGATCAGCGCGGCGGCGGCCACACCGAGGCCGACCGTGAGCGCCACGTACCAGCGGGCCGCGTGCACGTGGCGCAGCAGGCGGGGGTCGAGCGGTCTCATGTCGCGATGGTCCCGTACCCGGACGGCGTCAGAACGCCGACTCCTTGATCTTCTTCCAGGTCAGGCCGGCCGGGGCGGGGATGTGGTCCACCGTGAGCCGACGCCGGAACACCCAGTAGGTCCAGCCCTGGTACAGGATCACGAGGGGCGTGAGGAACACGGCGACCCAGGTCATGATCGTCAGGGTGTAGGGGGTCGAGGAGGCCTCGGCGATGGTCAGCGAGTTGCCGCCGTCCAGGCCGGGCATGACGTCGGGGTACATGGAGCCGAAGATCAGCACGACCGCCGCGACGATGGTCACGGCCGAGAGCCCGAAGGCCCAGCCCTCGCGCCCGGCGCGGTTGGTCAGCGCGACGCCGACCAGGCCCAGCGCGGCGACCACGACGACCGCCCAGGTCCAGGTCACCGAGAACGCGAGCTGCGCCCAGAGCGCCCAGCCCCCGGCCACGAGCACGGCCACCAGGGACAGCACGCCGGCGAACCGCCGGGCGCGTCCCCGGATCTCGCCGTCGGTCTTGAGCGCCACGAACACCGCCCCGTGCAGCAGGAACAGCACGAGCGTGGTGGCGCCGCCGAGCAGCGCGAACGGGTTGAGCAGGGCCCAGAAGCCGCCCACGTACTGGTGCGCCTCGTCGAGCTGGACGCCGCGGACCAGGTTGGCGAACGCCACGCCCCAGAGCACGGCGGGCACCCAGGAGCCCACCTGGATCGCGATGTCGCAGCGGCGCGCCCACACGGCGTCGGCGATCTTGCCGCGGTACTCGAAGGCGACACCGCGCACGATCAGGGCCACGAGGATGAGCAGCAGCGGGAGGTAGAAGCCGGAGAACAGGGTGGCGTACCACTCGGGGAAGGCGGCGAAGGTGGCGCCGCCCGCGGTGATCAGCCACACCTCGTTGCCGTCCCAGAGCGGTCCGATGCTGTTCACCAGCACGCGTCGCTCCTTCTCCCGGTGCGCGGCGTCGCCGCGGGGGAGCAGGGACATCAGCATCCCGACGCCGAAGTCGAACCCCTCGAGCACGAGGTACCCGGTCCACAGGATCGCGATGATGAAGAACCACACGAGTGCGAGGTCCACGGTCACTTCCTTGTCTTCGAAAGGCTGGTCGTCATGGGGCTGGTCGTCATGAGGCTGGTGTGCACGGGGCTGGGCCTGCGCATCAGTAGGCGAACGAGAGTGGCCGGTCGGAGTCGTCCCCGGCCGCCTCGGGCGACTCGTCGCGGACGGTCCTGGGCACACCCTCGATCGCGTACCGGTGCATGAGCCGGTACCAGACGAAGGCCAGCACGCCGTAGAGCAGGGTGAAGACGATCATCGAGGTGAGCACCATGCCGGGGCTCACCACCTCCGAGACGCCGTTCATCGTGAGCAGCCGGATCTGGTCGATCCCCGTGGGGTTCGGGGCGACGACCCAGGGCTGGCGGCCCATCTCGGTGAAGATCCAGCCGAACGACGACGCGAGGAACGGCGTGGGGATAGCGGCGATGCCGATGCGGGCGAGCCACTTGTTGTCGCTGACCCGGCCGCCGCGCGTGAACCAGAGAGCGGCCAGGGCGAGCAGCGCGGACCCGGCCGCGAACCCGATCATGAGCCGGAAGCTCCAGTACGTGACGGCGAGGTTCGGCGTGTACGAGATCTCGTTGCCGGCCTCGTCGGTGGCGCCGAACTTCTCGGAGTACTGCTCCTGCACGTCGTTGACACCGGGCAGGAAGCTGTCCGGGCCGGAGAAGTGCCCCGTCCCGAGGTAGCTGGCCAGGCCCGGCACCTCCAGGACGTGCCGCACGCCCTCGCAGGAGTTGGAGAGGTCGCCGATGGTCAGGATCGAGAAGTTCGCGGCCTCCTCGCCGTCGCAGAGCGCCTCCGCGGACGCCATCTTGCCCGGCTGCTGCTCGAACATGAGCTTGCCCTGGACGTCGCCCGACAGCGCGACGCCGACGCCGGCGACCAGCATGACGACAGTGCCGAGGATCACGGCGGGGCGGTACACGTTGCGGGCGAGCTCGACGGACTCGGGCTGCTTGGTCCGGGCCAGGCGCACCATCCACCAGGCGGCGATGCCTGCCACGAACGTCCCGGCGGTCAGGAAGGCCGCGGCGACGGCGTGGGGGAAGGCCGCCCACAGCGTGTTGTTGCCGAGGATCGCCCAGATGTTCTCCATCTCGGCGCGACCCGTCTCCGGGTTGTACCGGGCACCGACGGGGTGCTGCATCCAGGAGTTGGCGGCCAGGATGAAGAAGGCCGACAGGTTCACCGCGACGGCCACGGCCCAGATGCAGGCCAGGTGCACCTTCTTGTTCACCCGGTCCCAGCCGAAGATCCAGACGCCGAGGAAGACCGACTCCACGAAGAACGCGGCGAGGGCCTCCATGGCCAGCGGGGCGCCGAACACGTCGCCGACGAACCGCGAGTACTCGCTCCAGTTCATGCCGAACTGGAACTCCTGCACGATCCCGGTCACGACGCCGAGCGCGAAGTTGATCAGGAAGAGCTTGCCGAAGAACTTGGTCAGCCTCAGCCACCGCTCGTTCCCGGTCCGGACCCAGGCGGTCTGCATGATCGCCACGAGGGGCGCCAGACCGATCGTGAGGGGGACGAAGATGAAGTGATAGACGGTGGTGATGCCGAACTGCCAGCGTGCCAGGTCGAGAGCTTCCACTCCGGGCTCCTGTGGTTTCTCCGAACGGCTCTGTCCCTTTGGACGCTAGGCCTGATCTGCCAGGTCCGCGCGTTGCCGCGGGGTGAATCCGTCGCTTGTGAATGTCTTCACAAGGCACTGTACACGCACTCGGGGTGCCGTTCGGCGTCTTGTTGTCCGCGCCTTCAGCAGGGGCGATGCGGAAGGGGTCTCCTGTGCGATACTGGTCGAACCCGCGTAGGCCCACATCCCTGCGCGGCCTGCAGAGTCCAACACTGCCCGCGATCCGCACGCGGTGCCGCAGTCACGCAGAACGTGGCCGCAGGCGTCCGCGAAGATCGCAGGAACGGGGCCGCAGCCGAGACTTCCGTCCAGATGTGTCGCTTCGCCGCGATGCATCCACCGGACGACCGACCGCCTGGCGGTCCGCGTGGTGTGGGGCGGGCGCCGGGCTACAGGAGCACCCAACGTGACGCCTTCCAGCACCACCGGTTCGACCATCGGGTCACAGGATGATCACGACGCACCTGAGGTGAACGCCCAGGTCACCACTGGTGGGGAGGCCTCGGCGGACGCGACGTCCACCAAGCGCCCGCGCCGTCGCGCCACCCGGTCCGTCGTCTCGACGGCCAAGCACGTCGAGCCCATCGTCGTCGGCTCGTCCGACATCCCCGCGACCCCGGCCGAGGGTCAGCCCGTGACCACGGGCGGCACCGCCGCGGTCGCCACGCCGACGACGCCCGCGGCCGGTGAGCCCGCCGCCAAGCGGCCGCGCCGCCGCGCCACGCGCGGCGTGTCCACGCCCACGGCGACCGAGGCGCCGGCTCCGGCCGCGCCCGCCGCCGAGCCGGTGCAGGACCAGCCGGTCGCCGCCGAGCCGGTCGTCGAGGCCGCCGCGCAGGCCGAGACGACGCAGGCCGAGGCGACGCAGACTGAGACAGATGTCACTGCGGACGTCGCCCCCGAGGCCGCGCCCGTCGCCGAGGCCGAGGCCGAGCCCGAGCCCAAGCCCGTCGTCGCCGCCGAGCCCGCGGTCACCGAGCCCGAGCCCGCCGCTGTCGCCGAGCCCGAGCCCGCCGCGGAGGAGTCCGCGCCGCTCGACATCGACCTCCCCGAGCCGGTCGCGGCCGCCGAGGCGCCCGCCCGCGGGGTCGTCAGCCTGGACGACATCGTCCTGCCCGGCGCCCCGTCGGCCGAGGCCGCCCCCGCCGAGAAGTCCGCGCCGAAGCGCCGCAGCCGCAAGAAGGCCGAGCCGGTCGCCGACGTCGACACCACGGTCGAGCCCGCCGCCGAGGGCACGCAGGAGCAGGCCGCGCAGGAGCAGGCCGCCCAGCAGGCCGAGCAGGCCGCCGAGCCGGCCCCCAAGCGCAGCCGGTCGCGCCGCAAGCCCGCCGCCGAGGCGACCCCGGCCGAGGAGGCCACGGCCGCTGCCGAGGCCCCGAAGACCCCTGCCGCGGAGACCCCCGCCGAGGAGCCCGCCGCGCGGGCCCGCACGCGCCGTGGCGGCCGCCGCCCGGCGTTCGAGCAGCCGGAGGCGCCGGCGCAGCCCGCGCAGTCGCCCGCCGCGACCACCTCGGGCACCCGGGTGCCGCGCCTGGCCACGACGGCGCTGCTGTTCCAGGCCCCGGACGACTCCGCGCGCCGCTCGCGCCGCGCCCAGGCCCCGGCCGGTCCGCCGCGCCCGCAGGACCTGACGCCGCAGTTCGCCCGTCCCGTCGCGCGCCCGGTCGAGCCGGCCGCCGAGAAGCCGGTGACCCCGGCCGAGGCTCCCGCGCCCGCCGAGCAGGTTGCCGAGGCACCGGTGGAGGCGCCCGCGGCGTCCGCCACCGAGACGGCCCCTGAGCCCCGTACCCGCAGGTCCGGCTCCCGCCGGGCCGTGCGCCGCACGGGCCCGAGCGCCGAGCAGCCCGCGGAGACCCCGGCCGAGCCCGCCGCGCAGGAGAGCGCGCCGGCCGAGGCCGCGCCGGAAGCACCCGAGGCGCCCGAGGCCGCCGCCCCCGCCGCCCCGCAGTTCGTCGCCGCCGACCTGAGCGACGACGACGCCGCGGCGGTCGACGAGGTCGGCGCCATCGAGGAGGAGCTGGTCGCCGAGGGCGTCGAGCTCGAGGAGCTCGCCCCGGGCGACTTCGAGGAGTACGACGACGAGGACGTGCGCCCGTCGCGCCGTCGTCGTCGCCGGGGTGGCCGCGGCCGCCGTGGCGGGCGCACCAACCGCTCGGACGACATGGACGACTCGGCCGACGAGGACCAGGACGACGAGTCCGAGGAGGACGCCCAGGCGTCCGACGACGAGGACGGCGACGCCGAGGACTCGGGGCAGGACTCCGCCGAGGGTGACGGCGAGGGCGAGGGCGGCAGCCGCCGTCGTCGGCGTCGTCGCCGGGGCACCCGCGGCGAGCGGGCCGAGGCCGCGGCCGCCCGCACGAGCCGCAGCGACGAGGTCACCGCGCTCAAGGGCTCCACGCGCCTGGAGGCGAAGCGTCAGCGTCGCCGTGAGGGCCGCGACCACGGCCGCCGTCGTCAGATCATCACCGAGGCCGAGTTCCTGGCCCGCCGCGAGTCGGTGCAGCGGTCGATGATCGTGCGCGAGAAGGACGGCCGCACGCAGATCGCGGTGCTGGAGGACGGCGTGCTCGTGGAGCACTACGTCTCGCAGCAGTCGCAGGCGTCGATGGCCGGCAACGTGTACCTGGGCCGGGTCCAGAACGTGCTGCCCTCCATGGAGGCCGCGTTCGTCGACGTCGGCAAGGGCCGCAACGCCGTGCTGTACGCGGGCGAGGTCAACTGGGACGCGGCGGGCCTGGAGGGCCAGCCGCGCCGGATCGAGCAGGCGCTGAAGTCGGGCGACTCGGTGCTGGTGCAGGTCACCAAGGATCCGATCGGCCACAAGGGTGCGCGCCTGACGAGCCAGGTCACCCTGGCCGGCCGCTACCTCGTGTTCGTGCCCGGCGGCGGCATGACCGGCATCAGCCGCAAGCTGCCCGACACGGAGCGGTCGCGCCTCAAGAAGATCCTCCGCGAGGTGGTCCCCGACGGCGCCGGCGTCATCGTGCGCACCGCCGCCGAGGGGGCGAGCGAGGAGGAGCTGCGCGCCGACGTCCAGCGCCTGCAGGGCCAGTGGGACGCCATCCAGGCCAAGTCCAAGAAGGCGAACGCCCCTGCCCTGCTGCAGGGCGAGCCGGACATGGCGATCCGCGTGGTCCGCGACATCTTCAACGACGACTTCTCGTCGCTGGTGGTGCAGGGCGAGGGTGCGTGGGACGAGATCGCGCACTACGTCGAGGAGCTCGCTCCCGACCTGCGCGAGCGCGTGTCCAAGTGGGTCGAGAACACCGACGTGTTCACGGTGCACCGGGTGGACGAGCAGCTCGCCAAGGGCATGGACCGCAAGGTCTGGCTGCCCTCGGGCGGCTCGCTGGTCATCGACCGCACCGAGGCCATGACGGTCGTGGACGTCAACACCGGCAAGTTCACCGGTGCCGGCGGCACGCTCGAGGAGACCGTCACGCGGAACAACCTCGAGGCGGCCGAGGAGATCGTGCGGCAGCTCCGCCTGCGCGACATCGGCGGCATCATCGTCATCGACTTCATCGACATGGTGCTCGAGTCCAACCGCGACCTGGTGCTGCGTCGCCTGGTCGAGTGCCTGGGCCGGGACCGCACCAAGCACCAGGTCGCCGAGGTGACGTCGCTGGGCCTGGTCCAGATGACGCGCAAGCGCGTGGGCCAGGGCCTGGTCGAGGCGTTCTCCGAGACGTGCGAGCACTGCAAGGGCCGCGGCTTCATCGTGCACGAGGAGCCCATCGAGAAGCAGGGCTCCGGCTCCGGCTCGGGTGCACCCGCCGCGGTCGAGGAGAGCCCGCGGGCGGCGCGTTCGCGCCGCAAGCGCGGCAAGGAGGCCAAGGAGAAGGCCGCTCCCGCCCAGGAGCCGGCCGCACCGGTCGCCAGCCTGCCCGAGGAGCGGTCGGAGGCACGCGAGGCCGTGAAGGCCACGCTCGCCACGATCGCCGCCGCGGCGCAGCACGCGCACGAGACCAAGGACGCCGCCGAGGACGGTCCGGCCACGCTGGACGAGATCCAGCTGCCCTCGGCGGGCTCCGGCTCGTCGGCCCCGGCCACCCCGGCCGCCAGTGACGCGCCCGACTCCACGGGCTCGCCCGCCGACGCCGGCTCGCCGGCGGACGCCACGCCGTCGACCGACGACACGCCGGAGGGGGGCTCCGGCACTGGGCAGCCGGAACCGCCCAAAGGAGCTGGCGACGAGGTCGCCTGAGCAGAAGAAGGGCTTCTGGGCGAGGCTTCTGGGCCTTTGACCTGAACCCGACGAGGGTCGCCACCGCGAGGTGGCGGCCCTCGTTTTTTGTGCCCGGGAGGTGTCGGCTCGGATGCCTCTCCGGACTTCCGCGGGCAATTCTCTTGCGGGCTCCGTACGTTCTATGGTTCATTAGTCGAGTAATGAACCAACGAGGCGCGATCGAGACGACGGAGACCGAGATGACAACCACCGCCGCGAGGCCGACGAGCACCCGCCTGGGGTACGTCGACAACCTCCGGATCCTGCTGACCGTGCTGGTCCTGGCCCACCACAGCGCGCTGACCTACGGCGCGCTGCCGATGTGGTACTGGACCGAGCCCAGCGAGAGCCTGTCCGGCCTCGCGCTCGTGGCGTTCGTCGTCGCGAACCAGTTCTGGTTCATGGGCTTCTTCTTCCTGCTCTCCGGCCTGTTCGTGCCCGGCTCGGTGGACCGCAAGGGGCCAGGTGCGTTCGCTCGCGACCGGCTCGTCCGGCTCGGCGTCCCGCTGATCGTGTTCTGGCTGGTCGCGCGGCCGGTGCTGGCGCTGCCGGGGTGGCCCGAGCGCCGCGACCAGGGGGAGTCGTTCCTGCGGTTCTGGTTCACCGCGGGCGACCCCGGCCCGATGTGGTTCGTCGAGGTGCTGCTCGTCCTGTCGCTCGCCTACGCGGCGTTCCGGGCCCTGCGAGCCCGCTCCGCATCCCGTCCCGGTGCTGTGACCGGGACCGACGGCGCCGCCGACACCCCCTCGGGCCTGGTCGCCCGCCCCCTGGCCTTCCGCACGATCGCCGCCTTCGTCGCGGTCCTGACCGTCGTGACCTACCTCTGGCGGCTCGCCGTGCCGCTCGGCACGTACTGGACGGGCGTCGGCCTCCCGACCCCGGCCTACCTGCCGCAGTACGTGCTGCTCTTCGCGGCCGGTGTGCTCGCCACGCGCCGCGGCTGGCTGACGTCGCTCACCGTGCGGCAGGGCCGGGTCGCCCTGGTCGTGGCGCTCGTCGGCGTGGGTCCGGCCCTCGGCGCGTCCGCCCTCGCCTCCGCGCCCGACGCCGGGATCGTCCTGCTGCTCGCGCAGAGCCTCGTCGAGAACGTCGTGGCCATCGGCGCGGTCGTGGGCCTGCTGGTGCTGTTCCGGGAGCGGTTCTCGGGGCAGCCCGCCTGGGCGCGGTTCGCCACGCAGCACTCCTTCGCGGTCTACGTCGTCCACCCGCTGGTGCTGGTGGGCGTGGCGATCCTGTTCGCGCCGCTCGTGGCCCCGGCGGGCGTGAAGTTCCTGATCCTGCTCGTGCTGTCGGTGCCGCTCTGCTGGGGCGCCGCCTACCTGCTGCGCCGCATCCCGGGGGTGGCGCGGGTGCTGTAGGTGTAGTCGGCCGCGGAAGTGTGTTCGCACGGGGAGGGGTAACGGAGACGTAGCAGCGTTCACTCTCCGTTACCCCTCCCCATGCGTCTCGCTCATCTCCCGGCCGGGTGGGCGTCAGGATGCTTGACTGGCGCCTATGAGAGACGGTCAGGTGAAGGACGGCCTGGGCGCCGGGCGCCTCGAGGTGATCGCCGGCCCGATGTTCGCCGGCAAGTCCGAGGAGCTGCTGCGCCGGGTGCGGCGGGCCCGGATCGCGCGCCGGGGCGTGCTCGTGGTGAGCCACGCCCTCGACGACCGGCGCGGCGTCGGCCAGGTGTCGTCGCACGCCGGGCAGGGCGTCCCGGCGCACACGGTGTCGGACGCCGGGGAGATCCCCGGCCTGCTGGACCCCGGCACCGGTACCGACCCCGGTACCGAGCTCGTCGCCGTCGACGAGGCGCAGTTCTTCGGCGCCGGCCTCGTGCCGGTCGTCACCGACCTGGCCGGCCGCGGGCTCGTGGTGGTCGTCGCCGGGCTGTCCGTCACCTTCGACGGGCAGCCCTTCGCGCCCCTGCCCGAGCTCATGGCGCTGGCCGAGTCCGTGGAGAAGCTCACGGCGGTGTGCTCCGTCTGCGGGGCCGACGCCGCCTTCCATGTCCGGCTGCCCCAGGCACAGGGGGAGTCCGACGGCGGCGCGCTCGTGCCGGTCGCCGCCCACGTGGGCGGGTCGGAGTCGTACGAGGCCCGGTGCCGCCGGCACGCCGTCGTCGCCGGCTGAGCGTGCCGGCTGAGCGTGCCGGCTGAGCGTGCAGGCTGACCGGGCGGGCCGACCTGCCGACGTCAGACCTTGCGCATCAGCTTGTACTGCGGGCAGTCGAACGGGTCGCGCGCGGCGAGCCCCACCTTGTTGAGGTAGTTGACGACGATCACGTACGACTGCGCCAAGCTGGTCTCGGTGTAGGGGATGCCGAGGTTCGCGCAGTGCTCCTTGACGATCTCGGCGGTCCGGATCAGGTGCGGGCGCGGCATGCTCGGGAACAGGTGGTGCTCGATCTGGAAGTTGAGCCCGCCCATCAGGATGTTCATGAACCGCCCGCCGCGGATGTTCCGCGAGGTGAGCACCTGCTTGGACAGGAAGTCGATGCGGGAGTCGGCGGGGATGATCGCCATGCCCTTGTGGTTCGGGGCGAACGACGCGCCCATGTAGACGCCGAACACGGCAAGCTGCACGCCGAGGAACGCGAACGCCAGACCGGCCGGCAGCACCAGGAACAGGATCGCGACGTAGACGCCGAGGCGGACCGTGATGGTGACGAGCTCGCGGATCCGGGAGCGCAGCGTCTCGGGGCCGCCCGAGAACAGCGAGCGGACCGACGTGACGTGCAGGTTCACGCCCTCGAGCGTGAGCAGCGGGAAGAACAGCCAGCCCTGGTAGCGGTTGATCCACCGCTTCAGCCCGCGGTGCTGCCGGACGCCCTCCTCCGTGAACGCGATCGTGTCGTTCTCGATGTCCGGGTCCTTGCCCATCTTGTTGGGGTTGGCGTGGTGCCGGGTGTGCTTGGTCATCCACCACGAGTAGCTGATGCCTACGACGACGTTGGCGATCAGCCGGCCCCAGCGGTCGTTGCGGGGGCCCGACTCGAAGACCTGCCGGTGCGAGGCCTCGTGCGCGACGAAGGCGAACTGGGTCAGGACGAGGCCGAGCGCGCCGGCCATCAGGAGCTGGAACCACGAGTCGCCCAGGAGCACGAACCCGGTGACGATCCCGCCGAGCGCGACGGTGAGCGCGGCGAGGGTCCAGGCGTAGTAGTGGTGTGCCCGGCGCAGCAGCCCGGCGTCGCGCACGGTGCGGGCCAGGGACGAATACGTGCTGGTCACGGGTTCGGCAAGAGGATCACGTGGTTTGGTCGGGCGGAAGCCGTCGCGGACGACGGGGGCAGCTTGGGCCATGCGGTCCTCAATGCTCGGGTTCGACTTCCCAGCCGTGGAGTCGGACGGTGTCGCCCGTCATGCGGATGGCGTCGAGCCTACGGGTGCGTAGGTTGTGGCCCGAGGGGCAGATGTGGACACATCGCGAAGAGTTGAAGACGATGTTTTTACCTTCGCCAGACATTTCGGACTGCGCGTGCGCTCCGCTCCGGCTCAGTCCTCGATTCCTTTGGTCGGACTCAGCCTGCGCTCCGTTCCGGGCGCGTGCCTCGTTCCTCGCCCCGCACCCTGCACTGCGCTCCGGCTCAGTCCTCGATTCCTTTGGTCGGACTCAGCCTGCGCTCCGTTCCGGGCGCGTGCCTCGTTCCTCGCCCCGCACCCTGCACTGCGCTCCGGCTCAGTCCTCGATGAGCGGGACGAACCGGTAGCCGCCGTGGTCGGTCGCGCGGGTGCGCCCGTCGGGCAGCCGCTCGATGAGCAGCAGCGTCGTTCGCACGGGGATGACCATGCGCCCACCGATCCCGACCTGTTCCACCAGGGTGCGGGGGAGGGCGGCGGCCGCCGCCGAGACCAGGATCCGGTCCCAGCCGTTCTCCTGGGGCTGGCCGAGCACCCCGGGCTCGGTGTGCTGGAGCGTCGCCCAGCCCATTCCGGTGCGCGCCACGTTGGCGGCGCCCCAGTCGGCGAGCCGGCTGTCGCGCTCGACGCCGAGCACCCAGCCCTGCGGCCCGGTCAGGTAGGCGAGCAGCGCCGTCGTCCAGCCGGAGCCTGCGCCGACGTCGAGCACGCGCGCGCCGAGCGGCACACGGAGCAGGCGCAGCATCGCGGCCACGGTGCTGGGCTGCGATGACGTCTGGCCGCGCCCGATCGGCAGCGGCTGGTCCTGGCCCGCGAACGTCCGCTGCGAGCGGGGCAGGAAATCGCGGCGGGGTACGGCGCGCATCGCCCGGGCGATGTCGTCGTGCTCGGCGGCGGGCTCGGAAACCATCACGTATCACCTGAGCCCAGGGTAGGCACAGCCCGATCGAGGTCGCCAGGTGCCCCGGTCCGCGCCGGTGTCCCCGTAGACTGCGCCGGCCCGTGACCGTGCGTACCAGGAGAGGCCTTGGCCACCGAGACGTCCGTCCCACCGAAGCTGTCCGTAGCGGCCGTCACGATCGCGGCGCTCACCGCTGTCGCCTTCTGGTCGCTCAAACCGGTCTTCATCTCGATCATCGGCGACCGCGGCGACTTCGCCGAGGTGTACGTCGTGGCCGGGGCCATCTCGGTGCTCACGAGCCTGGTCGGCGCCCTGGTGCTGCGCCGCAAGAGCCTGGCGGTGCTGCGGGGCGGGCGGTCCAGCCTCTCCGGCGCCGGGTCGGCGGCGATCTCGGGGCTCTTCCTCGCGCTCTGGTACTACGGCTTCTACCGCGCCCTGTACGGCGCGCCCAAGGTGGACGCGACGATCATCGCCTTCACCTGGCCGCTCATCGCGGTGATCGCCATGCGCATCTTCTCCCCGGCGACGGCAGCCAAGCTCCGCTGGAACGAGTGGCTGATGGTGCTGGCCTCCTTCGTGGGGGCGGCCGCGATCGGCGTCTCGAACGTCGGGGCGGCGCAGTCCGGCGCCGGCGACAGCGGCGAGATCGTCTGGGCCTTCGTCGCGGCGGTCGGCAGCGGGCTCTACCTGCCCTTCGCGATCAACTCGACCCGGTCGTTCGACCGCGTGGTGGACTCCCGGCCTATCGCAACCTTCTACGCGATCTCGGTGGCCAACGCCACGGCCCTGGTCGCGGTGCTCCTGGCCCTGTGGGCCACCGACCACACCCTGCGCTTCTACGCCTTCGACGCCCAGGTGCTGCTGGTCTGCGCCCTGATCGGCATCGGTACGTACCTGGTCGCCGAGATCACCTGGACGTGGGCGTTCCAGGAGTACAAGTCCCTGACACTGTCCTCGCTCCCGTACTTCTCGCCCGCCGTCTCGGTCGTGCTGCTCTACCTGCTCTTCGACGAGCCGGTCCGCCCCATCGCCATCGTCGGCCTGGTCCTGATCCTCTTCTCCAACCTGACGCTGCACGCGCGCCACCGGTCCATGAACGCGCTGTCCCTGTCCCTGGTGGCCACCGTGTACGTGGCGCTCGCCTCCCAGGTGCTGCCGCGGGACGTGCTCAGCTCCGTGCCGGAGATGGCGGCGGCGATCACCGGGCTGTTCGCGATCCTCGCCGGTTTCACGCTCGCGCAGGTGGCCAGCCGGCGTACGCAGGAGCTCGACGCGCGGGCGACCGTCGTGAGCCGAATGATCGCCACCGACGACTCGGCCGACAAGGACGCCGCGGACGCGCTCCTGCAGGACCTCATCGAGCTGGAGTACGACTCGACCGCCGAGGGCAAGGAGAGTCGCGCGCTCCGCATCAAGCACGCCATGGCCGGGGAGTCCGGAGTGCGCACCCCGGAGCAGGAGAGTGCCCTGGACGCGTTCAACGGCTGGCTCTCCATCCACCTCGACCGGCTCTCCCTGGGCGAGCGAGCCGCGCTGTGGCTCACCGGCCTGGGCTCCATCGTCTTCGTGCTGCTGCTGCGGGGCGACTCCCCGCTCGGCAACGCCGGCGCGATCGTCTTCGCGGGCGGCGCGTTCCTGGCGATGTTCGCGATCCGCGACTACGACCGCAACAACATCCACGGGTTCACCAGCCAGATCTGGCGGCTGGAGCAGGGCTTCCGCGAGATCGGCAAGAAGTACTACCTTCCCGCGGACATCCTCGAGTCAGGTGAGTTCACCGCCGCGCAGGTGCGCGACGGGATCCGGACGCGGGACGGTGACGGCCCCATCCGGGTGGTCGAGTCCCTTCCCGCCGGCCGCGGCTTCAACGTGTTCTACCTGGGCACCGCGACCCTCGTCATTCTCGCCGTCGTGCTCATGCCTACCGCGTTCAGCGGCAAGATCGGCACGGCCACCGCGTCCGCCCCGCGGCCCGGTGAGGTGCAGGCCGCTCCCGAGACCGAGCAGGCGACCGTCACCATCGCCGACCCGGGCTGGCCCGGGGCGAGCGTCACGGCCGAGATCCTGCAGGACGTGCTCGGCGACGCCGACGTCACGGTCCGGATCGAGGAGATGGACCACGTCGACGCCGTCGCCGGGATGGGCGCCGACGATCCTGCGGTCCAGGTCCATCCCGACCTGTGGCTGCAGAACCAGGGGGTGGCCGTCCGCGAGTGGGTCGCCGACGGGACCATCCGCCTGAGCGAGCACTCCTACACCGGCACGCAGGGCGTCTACGTGCTGGACGCCGCCGGCTCCGAGCGGGTGCTGACCGAGGCCGAGGACCTCTTTGATCCCGAGGTCGCCGCCCTGTTCGACAGCGACGGGGACGGCATCGGGGAGATGTGGATCGGCCCGCGCGGCTGGGCGTCGACCGAGAACTTGGCTGCCTGGCTGGACAGGCCAGGACACGAGGGGATCGAGGGTGAGTCCTACTCGGCGACGATCTTCAAGGCGCGGCTGGAGCAGGAGGCCGCGTCCGGGCGGCCGCTGCTCTTCTACGGGTACGAGCCGGACGGCATCCACGAGCAGTTCACGCTGCGCCGGCTCGCGTCGATCCCGTGGGCTGACGACCAGGGTGACGAGCGCGTCGACGTGCACGTCGCCTGGGCCGCCACCCTGGCGGAGACGTCGCCCGTCGCGGCTCGGATCCTGCAGGACGTCGACCTCACCGACGACGACCTCAGCGCCTTCATCTCGGCTGTCGACCACGACGGGCTGGAGCCGGAGGAGGTCGCCGAGAAGTGGCTGGCCGACAACGGGGACCGGGTGGCCCGCTGGGGCGGATCGGACGACTGATCACGAGCGAGCGGTCGTGGGCCGGTGGATCGTGGGCAAGGCCACGTGGCTACCGGTTTGAACCCGCTGAGGGCATCGCGTAACCTTGATCTTCGGTGTGCTGTCTGCGCACCCGTCCTGCGTGCCCATGGCGCACCGCACTCGACCGCCGCGGCGGAGCGAGTCACAGCAAAGCCGGTGAGATCCGTCGTGCGCGCACGCCAAGACTAGAGAGATGAGTTGAACGTGGTGTACGCGATCGTCAAGGCCGGTGGCCGCCAGGAGAAGGTGTCCGTCGGGACCATCGTCGTCATGGACCGTGTCCAGGCGGCAGCCGGTGAGACCGTTGAGCTCCCGGCCCTGCTGCTCGTGGACGGGGAGAAGGTGACCACCGACGCGAAGAAGCTCGCGAAGGTCAAGGTCACCGCTGAGGTCGTGCGGGACGAGAAGGGTCCCAAGATCACGATCCTCAAGTACAAGAACAAGACCGGTTACCGCAAGCGTCAGGGCCACCGCCAGTCGCTGACCCGCGTCAAGGTCACCGGCATCAAGTGACTTCCGCTGCGGGCCTCCTCTGACGAGTGAGCCCGCGCGAGCCAGATACTTCTTCTTCTCCTTCGTCCCGAAAGACAGGTCAGCCAGATGGCACACAAGAAGGGCGCGAGCTCCTCGCGCAACGGTCGTGACTCCAACGCCCAGCGCCTCGGCGTGAAGCGGTTCGGTGGCCAGGTCGTCAAGGCCGGCGAGATCATCGTCCGCCAGCGCGGCACCCACTTCCACCCCGGCGTGAACGTCGGCCGCGGCAAGGACGACACCCTGTTCGCCCTCGACGCCGGCGCCGTCCAGTTCGGCACCCGTCGTGGCCGCAAGGTCATCGACATCGTCGCCGCCGACGCCTGAGCCGGAGGTGCAGCGCAGGGTGAGAGCCGAGGAACGAGGCACTCGCCCGCAGCGTAACCGCAGGCTCAGGCGTCAAAGAGACGCGGCCTGATTCGGCTTTCGCGTGAGGGGGCGCACCGGTGACGGTGCGCCCCCTCACGTCTTTTCACGAGCGGCTCCGGGCCGCTCCACCTTGAGCAGTACCTGAGAGGATCGAGACATGGCCAGCTTCGTGGACCGCGTGGTTCTGCACGCCGCCGGTGGTAACGGCGGGAACGGCTGCGCCTCGATCCGCCGGGAGAAGTTCAAGCCCCTGGCGGGGCCCGACGGCGGTAACGGTGGTGACGGCGGCACGGTCAAGCTCGTCGTCGACGCCAACACCACCACCCTGCTCGAGTACCACCACTCGCCGCACCGGCGGGCGACGTCGGGCACCCAGGGGATGGGCGACGACCGGGACGGCGCCAACGGCGGCGACCTCGTCCTGACCGTGCCGGACGGCACCGTCGTCAAGGACCTGGACGGCAACGTCCTGGCCGACCTCGTGGGCGCTGGCGCCGAGTACGTCGTCGCCGCGGGCGGCAAGGGTGGGCTCGGCAACCGCGCGCTGTCGTCGCCGAGGCGCAAGGCCCCCGGCTTCGCGCTGCTCGGCGAGGAGGGCGAGACCGCGGAGGTCGAGCTCGAGGTCAAGACCATCGCCGACGTCGCGCTGGTGGGCTTCCCGAGCGCGGGCAAGTCGTCGCTGATCGCCGCGATCTCGGCCGCGCGTCCCAAGATCGCCGACTACCCGTTCACCACGCTGGTGCCGAACCTCGGCGTGGTGCAGGCGGACCAGTCGCGGTTCACCGTCGCCGACGTGCCGGGCCTGATCCCGGGCGCGAGCGAGGGCAAGGGCCTGGGCCTGGAGTTCCTGCGGCACATCGAGCGCACGGCGATGATCGTGCACGTGCTGGACTGCGCCACGCTGGAGCCGGGCCGCGACCCGATCAGCGACCTCGACGTGATCGAGGCCGAGCTCGCCGCCTACTCGGGCGACATCGGCATCGCGGGCGGCCGCGTGCCGCTCGCCGAGCGTCCGCGTCTCGTGGTGCTCAACAAGATCGATGTGCCCGAGGCGCGTGAGCTCGCGGACTTCGTCAAGGCCGACCTGGAGGCGCGCGGGCTGCGCGTCTTCGAGATCTCGACCGCGTCGCACGAGGGCCTGCGCGAGCTCAAGTTCGCCCTGGCCGAGGTGGTCGAGAAGGCCCGCGCGGACGCCCCCGCGCCGGACCCCGCGCCGATCGTGCTGCGCCCGCGCGCCGTGAACGAGTCGAAGTTCACTGTACGGCGGCTGGGTGGCGAGACCGCCTACTGGTTCGAGGTGCGCGGTACCAGGCCCGAGCGCTGGGTGAAGCAGACCGACTTCAACAACGACGAGGCCGTCGGCTTCCTCGCGGACCGGCTCGCGAAGCTCGGCGTCGAGGACGGCCTGTTCAAGGCGGGTGCCGTCGCGGGCGACGAGGTGCGCATCGGCGACCCGGACAACGCCGTCGTCTTCGACTGGGAGCCCACGCTGCAGACCGGCGCGGAGCTGCTGGGCGGCCGCGGCACCGACCTGCGGCTCGACCAGAACGAGCGGCCCACGCGCGGCGACAAGCGGCGCGAGTTCACCGAGCGCATGGACGCCAAGGCCGAGGCGCGGCGCGAGCTGTGGACGGAGCGCGAGGCGGGCCACTGGACGGACCCCGAGGACGACTAGGACCTGTCAGACCACACCGCACGTGTCAGACCCACAGATCACTCTGGTGACCTGTACGTCTGACACGTGCGGTTCTGTGCCCGGCTCGTGGAATGAGCGAGCGTCGCGGGCACCGCTCCGGAGAGGATGAGGTGTGAACTCCCTCGATCCCTCGGTCAACCGTCAGGACGCTCCGGACCTCAAGGACGCCCCGCCGGTCCCGGGTCCGCGGGCCGCGGTCGCCGCCGCCAAGCGCGTCGTGGTGAAGATCGGCTCCTCGTCGCTGACCGGCCCGGACGGGCACCTCGACGTCGGGGCGCTGCGCGGTGTCGTCGAGGTGCTGGCCGCCCGGCAGGCCGCCGGCGCCCAGGTCGTGCTGGTCACCTCGGGTGCTGTCTCGGCGGGCATCGGGCCGCTCGGGCTGGGCACCCGGCCCCGCGACCTCGCCACGATGCAGGCCGCGGCCTCGGTGGGCCAGGGGCAGCTCGCGGGTCGCTACCAGGAGGAGTTCGGGGCGTTCGGCATCCAGATCGGCCAGATCCTGCTGACCGCCGAGGACACGGTGCGCCGCCACCGCTACCGCAACGCGCAGCGCGCGCTGGAGCGCCTGCTCGCGCTGGGCGTGGTGCCCGTCATCAACGAGAACGACGCCGTCACCACCGACGAGCTCAAGTTCGGTGACAACGACCGCCTCGCGGCGCTCGTGTCGCACCTGGTGCGGGCGGACGCCCTGCTGCTCCTGACCGACGTCGACGGCCTGCACGACGCCCCGCCGTCGCGCCCCGGGGCGCGCCGCATCCCGCTGGTCGACGACCTCACGGAGATCGCGGGCGTCGAGGTGACCGCGCGCGGCAGCTCGGTCGGCACGGGCGGCATGGTCACCAAGTTGGAGTCGGTGCGGATCGCGACCGGGGCGGGCGTGCCCGCCGTCCTCACGCTGACGGCCAACGCGGCCGCCGCGCTCGCCGGCGAGGACGTCGGCACGTTCTTCGCCGCGACCGGACGCCGCACCTCGGCGCGCCGGCTCTGGATCGCGCACGCCGCCCGCACCCAGGGCCGGCTGCACCTGGACGACGGCGCCGCGCGCGCCGTGCTCGGCGGCCGTGCCTCGCTGCTGCCCGCCGGGATCACCCGGGCCGAGGGCCAGTTCGACGCGGGCGACCCGGTCGAGCTGGTCGCGCCCGACGGCGTCGTCGTCGCCCGGGGGCTCGTCGCCTTCGACGCGAGCGACCTCCCGGCGCTGCTCGGCCGGTCCACGTACGCGTTGCGCGAGGAGCTGGGGGAGGGGTACGACCGCGTCGTCGTGCACCGGGACGACCTGGTGCTGGACCAGCCGAAGGGCTGACAGGGTCCCTTCCAGGGACGGGATTCGACTTCGGTCGGTTGCGTCGAGAGCGGTCAGTTGACCGACCGGTCTCGGTGCAGCCGACCGATCTCGCCGAGTTCGGTCGGTTGCACCCGCTGGCGCCCGTCCCGCACCACGGAATCGACCTCGGCATCCGCCCGCACCCGACGTACTCTCGACGCATGACGATCGTGAGCCAGGACGAGGCGACCCCTGCCGGAGGCGATTCCGCGGGAGCCGGCACCCCGCCGCCGTCGGGCGCGGGCGCGGCCGGCGCCACGGGCACGCCCGCGGGCGAGGCCGGTGCCGCCGCCCCGGGTACCCAGGACGTCACCACCGCCGTGCACGACGTCGCCCGGCGCGCCAAGGTCGCCTCGCGCACCCTGGCCACGGCGAACCGCATGACCAAGGACGCCGCCCTGGGCGCCGTCGCCGACGCCCTCGTGGCCGACGCCGACCGGATCGTCGCGGCCAACGCCGAGGACCTGGAGCGCGGCCGCGCGAACGGCATGACGGACGGCCTGCTGGACCGGCTCGCCCTGACCCCCGAGCGGATCGCGCAGATCGCCGCCGCGCTGCGCGACGTCGCCGGCCTGCCCGACCCGGTCGGCGAGGTGGTGCGCGGGCAGACGCTGCCGAACGGCCTGCGCCTGCGCCAGGTCCGCGTCCCGATGGGCGTCGTCGGCATGATCTACGAGGCCCGCCCCAACGTGACCGTCGACGCCGCGGGCCTCGCGCTCAAGTCCGGCAACGCGGTGATCCTGCGCGGCGGCAGCGCCGCGGCGTCGTCCAACTCGGTGATCGTCGAGGTGATGCGCGGCGCGCTGGAGGCGCGCGGCCTGCCCGCCGACCTTGTCCAGTCCATCGACGCCTACGGCCGCGCCGGCGGCGTGGCGCTCATGCGCGCCCGCGGCCTCGTGGACGTGCTCATCCCGCGCGGCGGCGCCGACCTCATCCAGACGGTCGTGCGCGAGTCCCTGGTGCCCGTCATCGAGACGGGCGTGGGCAACGTGCACGTCTACGTGGACGCCACGGCCGACGTCGACATGGCGGTGGCGATCGTGATGAACGCCAAGACCCAGCGCGTCGGAGTCTGCAACGCGGCCGAGACGCTGCTCGTCCACGAGGACGCCGCCGCGGCCTTCCTCCCGGCGGCGCTCACGGCGCTGTCCGACGCCGGCGTGGTGCTGCACGGTGATGCGGCGGCCCTGTCCTTTGCCCCTGCCGGGGCCACCGCCGTCCCTGCCACGGACGAGGACTGGGCAACGGAGTACCTGGCCCTGGAGCTCGGGGTCCGGGTGGTGCCGTCGCTGGACGAGGCGATCGAGCACATCCGCACCTGGTCCTCGGGGCACACCGAGGCGATCGTGACGCGGGACATCGCCGCGGCCGACCGCTTCGTGGCGGAGGTCGACTCCGCCGCGGTGATGGTGAACGCGTCCACCCGGTTCACCGACGGCGGCGAGCTCGGCCTCGGTGCCGAGATCGGCATCTCCACGCAAAAGCTGCATGCGCGCGGCCCCATGGGACTGACGGAGCTCACCACCACCAAGTGGGTCGTCACGGGCGACGGTCACGTCAAGCCGTGACGGCTCGCTGGCGTCCGGGAGACCTCCGCAGGATCTCCTTGCGACCCAGTGCCGCGGTGTGCCCGCCGCAATTCGTCCGTGAGAGACTAAAGCCCACCTGAGCACGTTCGACTGGGAGGAACCACCCGTGCTGCACACCGCTGTCCTGGCCGCCGAGGCCGCCACGGAGCACGCCAACGAGCCGATCGCCCCGATCGCCCTCGGCCTGATCGCCTTCGGTGCGCTCGTGGCCGCGCTGCTCGTCACGTACGCGTTCCGCAACGTCGGCAACCGGCACTGAGCCGTCGAAACGGGAGCCTGACGACCAGATGAGCCCACGCACCGTATGAGTGCCCCCGCTGGGACCAGGCCGCGCATCGGGGTGATGGGCGGCACCTTCGACCCCATCCACCACGGTCACCTCGTCGCCGCCAGCGAAGCGGTCGCGCAGCTGGAGCTGGACGAGGTCGTCTTCGTTCCCACCGGCCGGCCGGGCTTCAAGCAGAAGCAGCGGGTCACCCCCGCGGAGCACCGCTATCTCATGACGGTGATCGCCACGGCGTCCAACCCGCGGTTCACGGTGAGCCGCGTGGACATCGACCGGGAAGGCCTCACCTACACGGTGGACACGCTCCGGGACCTGCGTACGCAGCGCCCGGACGCGGACCTCTATTTCATCTCGGGAGCGGACGCCATCCAGCAGATTCTCTCGTGGAAGGATGCCGAGAAGCTGTGGGACATGGCACACTTCGTCGCTGTCACACGGCCCGGGCACAAGCTCACCGTGGACGGGCTTCCTCGGGACGGCGTGACGACGCTCGAGGTCCCTGCACTAGCAATCTCCTCGACCGACTGTCGTCGTCGGGCCGAGGAGGGCTTGCCGGTCTGGTATCTGGTGCCTGACGGCGTGGTCCAGTACATCGCCAAGCACGGACTGTATCGAGGTCTTCACGATGAGTGACAACAAGGGTCGTCCCATGACGCGCCGCGAGATCCGCGAGCGTGAGGCTGCTGCGGCCGCCGCTGCCGGCAACGGTGGCAACGGTGGCGGCTACCCGCCCCAGGGCGGGCAGCAGCAGCCTCCGCACCGCGGCGCGCCCGCACCCGCGCCCGCCCCGGAGGGCGGCTGGGCACCCGGCAACCCGCCGGTCGCCCGCCCGCCGCAGGCGACGGGCGGCTCGCGCGGCGTGGACGCGACCGGCCGGCTCACCCCGGTGCAGCAGCCCGGCGGCAACAACCCGCCGCCCCCGTTCGGCCCCGGTGCCGGCCAGACCCGCCCGGGCGGCCCGCCCGCCCCGGGCCAGGGTGCGCCCACCGGCGGCCAGGGTGGCCCCGGCGGCCCCGGCCAGGGCGCGCCGCCCAGCCCGTTCGGCTCGCGCCCGTCGAGCGCGCCCGTGCCGCCCGCCCCGCAGCAGGGCCGGTCGGGCCGGTTCGCGCCGCCTCCGGCGCCCGGCGCCCCGTCGGCCCCCGCCGACGCCGGTCAGACCACGCAGTGGGGGGCCGCGCCGTCGGCCCCGACCCAGCAGCCGCCGTCGCCGTTCGGCGCCCGTCCGGGTGCGCCGAGCGCGCCCGGCGGTCCCGGTCAGCAGCGCCCCGGCGCCCCGGGTCGCCCGGCCGGCGCCCCGCCCAGCGGTGCGGCGGCGGGCGGCGCGGCCGCCCTGCCCTGGGAGGCCGGCGCGGCTGCGGCCCCGCAGGCGGTGCCGTCCGGCCCCGGGCCCACGGCTCCCGGTTCCCCGTTCCCCGGGCGCCCCGGCGCCCAGCCCGGCCCCGGTGGCCCGGGCGGTCCCGGCTCCGGCCCGATGGGCGGACCGGGTCAGCAGCGCCCGGGTGGTCCCGGCGCGCAGTTCGGCGCCGGCCCCGTCGCCCCGTCCCGTTCCTCCCGCCGCGAGGTGGAGGAGGAGTGGGGCGAGGAGGAGGACGAGGGTCCCCAGTACACCTGGCTGCACTACATCATCCTGGTGGTCGTCGCGTTCGTGCTCGGCCTCCTGATCTGGAAGCTCGTGCTCGAGGGGGACAGCGGCTTCCCCGAGGAGCAGGCGGCGGCCCTGCTGGGCACCCTGCCGGGCGGGCTGCCCGGCTTCACCGGAGGTAATGCGGCATGACGGCAACCGAGCGGGCTACCGAGCTCGCGATCATCGCTGCGCGGGCGGCCAGCGACATCAAGGCGCAGGAGATCATCGCGCTCGACGTCAGCGAGCAGCTCGTGCTGACCGACGTGTTCCTGATCGCCTCGGGCGCCAGCGAGCGTCAGGTCTCCGCGATCGTGGACTCCGTCGAGGAGGCGCTCTTCAAGGAGGGCGTCAAGCCGATCCGGCGCGAGGGCAAGTCCGAGGCACGGTGGGTGCTGATCGACTTCGGTGACGTCGTGGTGCACGTGCAGCACGCCGAGGACCGGACCTACTACGCGCTCGAGCGCCTGTGGAAGGACTGCCCGCCGATCCCGCTGCCGGAGGACGCCCGCGGCGGTGGCGACACCGGCGAGTACAGCGACCCCGACGACGGGGCGATCCACCTCGCCGGGGACCCCCGCCTGTGACCGCTGGAACGATCGTCCTGCTGCGCCACGCGCGCACGGCGTACAACGCCAGCCTGCGGCTCCAGGGCCAGATCGACATCCCGCTCGACGAGGTCGGGCGGTGGCAGGCGGAGCAGGGCGCCACGGCGCTGGCGGCGTCGCACAAGGCCTCCCTCGTGGTGGCCAGCGACCTGCAGCGGGCCCAGGACACGGCGGCCGCGTACGCGCGGCACCTCGACCTCGAGGTGGTGCCCGACGCCGGCCTGCGCGAGCGGTCGTTCGGCGACTGGGAGGGCCTGACCGACGCCGAGATCGCCGAGCGCTGGCCGCACGAGCACGCGGTCTGGCGCAGCGGCGGCGAGCCGGCGGCGAACGGCGTCGAGTCCAAGGAGGTCACCGCCCGGCGCATGGAGGAGGCGGTGCTGCGGCACGCGGCCGGCCTCGGCTCGGGGGAGACGCTCGTGGTCGTCTCGCACGGTTCGGCGATCACGCAGGCCATCACCCGGCTGCTGGGTCTGGACCCCGCCACGTGGCGCGGGCTGCACGGCCTGCACAACGTGCACTGGTCGCACCTGCGGGCCTCCGGGCCCGGCGCGTCGCCCGCGTGGCGGCTCGTCGCGCACAACGTCGGGGCCGGATACCCGCTCGACACGTGGCAGGCTGGGCCCGAGTCTCGGCAGTGACCGAGCGCACCCGGATTCGATTTGGTCCCCGGCGTCGGTCTGCATAGACTAGCGACGCTCGCCCGGCCGTACGGCTCGGGGGAGACCAATCTGGGGCTGTGGCGCAGCTGGTAGCGCACCTGCATGGCATGCAGGGGGTCGGGGGTTCGAGTCCCCCCAGCTCCACCCAGAAGAGATCCGGGGCCCGTCGATGACGGGCCCCGGATCTTTTTGTCTCCGGCGCGGGTTGCGCAGGTCAGGTCAGGTCAGGTCAGGTCAGGTCAGAGACCGAGCCGCGCCAGGGTGTTCGCCCGCTCGCGCAGGCCGGAGCGGTCCAGCGCGAGGCCCGACGACGTCGACGCGGCGCAGAACACGTCCGACTTCGGCAGCTTCCCGTCGAGCAGGAACTTCGTCGTGGTGTTCAGGGCGCACGGGTTGTCGTCGTAGACGTAGACGCCGTGGTTGCCTGCGTCGACGCTGACCAGACGGGCCCGGTCGCCGAGCTCCGCGCGGGCGATCCTGCCGCCGAGGTGCGGGGTGGCGGGGTCGCGCAGGTTCTGCAGCACGAGCACGTTGTCCGGGCCCTCGGGGTTCAGTTCCAGCGGCGGCTCGTCCCGGTCGTGGTGCCAGAAGGCGCACGGCGTGATGTTCGCGCCCGCCCCGCCGAACAGCGGGTACTGCTCCCGGTCGGCGGCGACGTCGCGCCGGTAGGTCTCGACGTCCTTGGGCCAGTCGGTGTCGTTGCAGGTCACCGCGAGGTAGGCGGACCAGGCGTTGTCGAACGGCGAGGGCGTCGCCTCAGCCTTCGTCTCCTGACCCCGCGGCTCGTCGGCGCCCGGCTCCTGGGCGGTGCCGGGCTGCATGGCGACGCCGGCCGCGGCCGGCGAGAGGCCGGGAACCAGCTCCCGCAGCTCCTCGGTCTGGCTGCGCACGGCCTCCGTGTCGCCGTCGGCGACCGACTGCCAGAACTGTCCGGCGGCGCCGAACCTGGCCTCCTTGTAGAGCATGACGAACAGGAGGAACCGGAACTGCGAGCCGTCGACCCCGGCCGAGGGCTCCCGGTCGAGCCGGTCGGCCGTCGCGAGGTAGTTCTCGCGGACCGCGGCCGGCGTGCGGCCCAGCTCGTAGCTCTCGTGGCGCTCGGCGGCCCACCGGGCGAAGTCGGGGAACCGCTTCTCCATGCCGGGCCCGAACCGGCGGTGCGAGTCGCGGTCGAGCGACGTCGCGCCGAGGTTGCTGTCGATGACGATCCGGCCGCCCCGCTCGGGGAACAGCGACGCGTAGGCCCCGCCGAGCGCGCTGCCGTAGGACGCGCCGTAGAAGCTGAGCTTCTTCTCGCCCAGCGCCTCCCGGATCAGGTCCATGTCACGAGCGGTGTTGTCCGTGCTCATGTGCCGCATCCGGCCGTCGGTGTCGTGCGCGGCGCACTGGGCGGCGATCTCCTCGACGAACGCCGCCTGCTCGGCGACGGCGGCGTCGTCCGGCGCGTACGGCGGGATGTTCCCGGGGTAGTTCTGCTCGGCGGTGAAACCACAGCTCACGGGGGAGGAGTGGCCCACGCCGCGCGGGTCCATGCCGATCAGGTCGTAGGCGTCCAGCACGGAGGACGGGATGCCCAGGCCCTGCAGGTCGGCCGGCTGGCTCAGCCCCGAACCGCCGGGCCCGCCCGGGTTGAGCAGCAGCACCCCCTGGCGCTTCTCGGGATCGGCGCTGGCGAGCCGCGAGATCATGATCTCGATCTGCTCGCCGTCCGGGTCGTCGTGGTCCAGCGGCACGGGCACCGTGGCGCACTCCAGCGGCACCGTCGTGACGACGTCGGCCGGGCACTGCGCCCAGTCCGGTCCCGGGGGCGGCGCGCTCTGCCCGCCGTCGTCCCCCGCCGCCGGGCCGGCGAGGAGAGCCCCCGCCAGCCCCGCGATCGTCGTCAGGGTCAGCCCTCGTCTGATCGTTCGTCGTGGATCCATGTCTCGCACCCCTCGTCCGTGGTCCTTCGTCGGAACGTGCGTGCTCCACTCCAGCCCGTGCCCTCGGGGCACGGTCAAGCGGGGCGGTGTGACGCCTCTCACGCCCCGGGGCCCGTTGACCTGAACCATGGTTGAGGTTCTAGCGTCGGGGGCATCCGACGAGAGGACGCGGAAATGCCCGTCTACACCCTGCCTGACCTGCCCTACGACTACGCGGCGCTCGAGCCGCACATCAGCGGGCGCATCATGGAGCTGCACCACGACAAGCACCACGCCGCGTACGTGGCCGGCGCCAACGCCGCGCTCGACGCGCTGGCCCAGGCCCGCGAGACCGGCGACCTGGCCGCCGTGAACCTGCACGAGAAGAACCTCGCGTTCAACCTGGGCGGCCACACCAACCACACCGTCTTCTGGAACAACCTCTCGCCCGACGGCGGCGGCGAGCCGGACGGCGAGCTCGGCGCGGCGATAGTGGACCAGTTCGGCAGCTTCGCGGCCTTCCAGGCGCACTTCGCCGCCGCGGCCACCGGCATCCAGGGCTCGGGCTGGGCGGTGCTCGGCTGGGACAGCATCGGCGGGCGGCTGCTCGTGTTCCAGCTCTTCGACCAGCAGTCGAACGTGCCGCTCGGTGTCACCCCGCTGCTCATGCTCGACATGTGGGAGCACGCGTTCTACCTGGACTACCTCAACGTCAAGGCGGAGTACGTCAAGGCGTTCTGGAACCTCGCGAACTGGTCCGACGTCGGCGCGCGGCTCGACCGGGCACGGGCGACCACCAGCGGCCTGATCGTCGCGGCCTGATGTTCGCTGCCTGACCGCCGTCGCGTGCGCGCCGGAACGCGGTCCTGACCGGCCGTGACGGGCGGTCCGGAGGCCGCTTTGGTCTGGCGGGCCGAATCGGTCTAGACTGACGGCGCTCGCCCCCACCAGGGCGAACGCCTTTGGGGCTGTGGCGCAGCTGGTAGCGCACCTGCATGGCATGCAGGGGGTCGGGGGTTCGAGTCCCCCCAGCTCCACCGAACGAGACGCGGGACACCTGAGCACAGGTGTCCCGCGTTCTTTCGTTTTCCTGTCGCGGCGAGCCGATTCGGGGGAAGGTGTCTCCCGAGGAGGTGACCGATGCGGTCGAGCTCGACACCGCCGGGGGCCTGGCGGGCCCTCCGCGACGCGCTGGACGGGACGGTCCTGGTGGCCGGGGACGAGGGCTACGAGTCCGCCCGCCCGCTGTTCAACGGCCGGTTCGCGCACCTGCGGCCCGCTGCCGTGGCCTACCCGGAGCACGCGGCGGACGTCGCCGCGTGCCTCGACCTCGCCCGGCGGCACGGCCTCCCGGTCGCGCTCCGCAGCGGCGGCCACTCCTACGCGGGCTGGTCCAGCGGCACGGGCCGTCTCGTGGTCGACGTCGGCCGGATGGCGGGGGTGCGGGTCGACGGCGACACCGCCGTGGTCGGGGCGGGCGCCCGGCTCGGCACGGTGTACGACCTGCTCGCCCGGCAGGGCGTGACCGTGCCCGCGGGTACGTGCCCCACCGTCGGCATCGCCGGGCTCACGCTCGGCGGCGGGCACGGCGTCATGTCGCGTGCCTACGGCCTCACCTGCGACAACCTGGTCGGGGCGACCTTGGTTGCGGCCGACGGTCGCGAGGTCGTCTGCGACGCCGAGCGGGACCCCGAGCTGTTCTGGGCGCTGCGCGGCGGCGGGGGCAACCTGTTCGGCGTCGTGACCGACCTGCGGTTCCGTACGCACCCGGCCGGGCGGACGGTGTCGGCGGACCTGACCTGGCCATGGCGGGACGCCCGCCGCGTGCTGGCGCGCTGGCAGGAGTGGACGCTGTCCCTGCCCGACCACGTCTGGAGCGCGCTGCGCCTCGTCAGCGCGAGCGACGGTCCCACGGTCGCCGCGACGGTGTTCAGCCTGGACGACCGGGACGAGCTGGAGCGGCTGGTCGACAGGCTGCCCGGCGGCACGCGGGGCGCGGACGTGCGCGAGGAGCCGCACGCGGACGCGATGCGCCGGCTGGGCGGTGACCAGGACGGCGAGTCCGGCCCGGCGGCACCGCACCACTACGACGTGCGGAGCCAGTTCCTCCCGGACCTGCTGTCCCCGGCCGGCGTCGACGCCGTGGTCGGGGCCGTCGGGGCTGCCGGCCCGGGCATCGAGGCCGTCGTCGCCCTCGTCGCGCTGGGTGGCGCGACGAACCGGGTGGGGCGGGACCGGACGGCGTTCGTCCACCGGGACAGCCGGTTCCTGGTGCAGCACGAGGCGTACTGGACGCCGGGAGCCGCGTCGTCGGCTCCGGCGTCGGCGAGCGCGCCGTCGTCGGGTGTCCCGCCCGAACGCGCCGCGGGGGACTGGCTCGAGCGCGTCCATGCCGCGCTGCGCCCGCACGCCTCCGGCGAGGCCTACCAGAACGTGCCCGACCCGAGGCTGAGGGACTGGGCGCGGGCCTACTACGGGGACGCCGTCCCGCGGCTGCGGCGGGTGAAGAGCCGGCTCGACCCCGACCGGATGTTCAGCCACCCCCATACGATCTGAGCGACCGGGAGCCGCGTCGCGGGAGAGGGAGCAGATGGACAAGGTCGACCACAAGAAGAGCCTCGACGCCTACCAGGCCAAGCGGGACCAGTTCCGGATCGTCGACGTGCCCGAGCTGCGGTACCTCGCGGTCGACGGCCACGGCGACCCCAACACCTCGCCGGCCTTCGCGGAGGCGGTCGAGGCGCTCTACCCGGTGGCCTACACGCTCAAGTTCGCGAGCAAGCGTGAGCTCGGCCGGGACTACGTCGTCATGCCGCTCGAGGGGCTCTGGTGGGCCGACGACATGGACGCCTTCACGGCGGCCCGCGACAAGTCCCGCTGGGACTGGACCCTGCTGATCATGGTCCCGGACTGGACCGACCAGGCGACGTTCGACGCCGCGGTGGCGCAGGTCCGGGCGAAGGGCGGCCCCGCGCGCCTCGGCGACGTCCGACTGAAGACCCTGGAGGAGGGGCGCTGCGTGCAGACACTGCACGTGGGCTCCTTCGACGCCGAGGCGGAGACCCTCGCCCGGATGCACGACGAGTTCATCCCCGCCCAGGGGCTGCGCCGGACCGGCCGGCACCACGAGATCTACCTCAGCGACTTCCGCAGGGTCGCGCCCGAGAAGCAGCGGACGATCCTCCGGCAGCCGGTCGCGGACGCCGCCGGGTCCGATCGGTGAGGGCCCGCCCACCAGCCCCTACGCTGGCCCGGTGATCGACGGAGCCGGTTCCCGCCACGGCAGCGCAGGGCTGCGCCGCACCTACCTGAGCCTCGGCCTGGGCGAGCTGGCCGCGGTGGTGGTCTTCGTCGTCGCCCAGCCCGTGGTCGCCGCCCGGCTGGGCGACGCCGGCGGGCGGGCGCTGTGGTGGGCCATGGCGCCCTTGCTCGTGGTCCTGCTCCAGGGCAGCGCCTACTGGCTCGCCGCGCGCGGCTGGCTGCCCGGCTCCGGGCGGCCCGGGATGCCGCGCGGCATCGCCCTGGTCTACCGGGCGTTCCGGCTGCTCGACCCGGTGCTGCTCGCGGTCTGCCTCGCGGGCCTGCTGCTGACCGGCGCGGACGGCGGCGCCCTGGTCGTGTGCCTGCTCGTCTGGGCGTTCGGCGCACTGGAGTACGTCAACTACTTCGTGGTGCGGCTGTCGTACCCGCTCGCCGACTGGTTCGTGCTGGTCGGCCGACGGCGGACGCCCGCCCTGGTCCGGGACGTCGCCCGGGCGCTGTGACGCGCCGTCGGGGGAGGCACTGGCGTTGCCGGGCTCCCAGACCGTGGGTGGACGCGGCGCCGTCCGGGATCCACCCGGGGTCCGATGCCGCCGCCTGTCCGGGCGGGTAGTTTCCGAGCATGCCCACGGTCGCCCGTACCTCGTTCGCCACCACTGCCGTCGCGCACCCCCTGTTGCGGTGCGGGCTCGTGCTGGTGTGCAGCTTTCTGCTCGGCGGCCTGACGTCGTACGCGCAGGGCTTCCTGCCGAGCGCGCTGAGCTCCTTCGCGAACTCCGCCAGCGGCTGGACCGTGCTCACGGCGCTGCTGGTGTACGGCGCCCGGCTGCGCACGGCGCCGTCCGCGGTGCTCGGCGCGGCGAGCTTCGTGCTGCTCGTGCTCGGGTACACGGCGGCCGCACACCTGCGCGGCTACGTGTACGACCCGATGCTCTTCTCCCTGGTCGGCGTCGTGGCAGGCCCGTTCGTCGGCGTCGCCGCGTCCTGGCTCCGGGCGACCGGGGTCCGCGCCGCGCTCGGCACCGCCCTGCTCGCGGGCATCGGCGTCGGCGAGTCCGTCTACGGGCTGACGATCATCCGCGAGTCGACCAGCCCGGTCTACTGGACGCTGATCGGCGTCGCGGGCCTCGCGCTGCTGGCCGGCATGCTGGTACGCCGCGTGCGCGGAGCACTGCCCGTGGCGCTCGCGGCCGGCGGGACGGCGCTGGTCGCCGCGACCTTCTACGTCACCTACTCCAACCTCTACTAACGATTTGTCGCAGCCGGATATCTGTTGTGGGCGCGTCGTTGGTGTCGCTGCCGTTCCTGCTGGCCGAGGTCCGAGGTTCTGTTCGAGCCACGATGTTGCAGCGTTTCAAGCTCGCTTATGCGGGCACGAGCTCGTGGTCTGAACAGAACCTCAAGCCGGGTCACGCCCCCACCAGGCGGTCGAGCAGGCGGTCCAGCAGGGCGTCCGCGCGCCCGGCGGCGCTCGCGTCGGCCAGCAGCGTCTGGGTCAGGCCGGCGGCCGCGGCCATGATCAGCTCGGCGTCGAGGTCGGCGTCGCCGCCCTCGCCGCTGTCGGCCGACGACGTCGCGCGGGCGCGACGGAGCTGGTCGGCGATCGCGGCGATCAGGTACCGGGGTGCGCCCAGGGTGTCCTCGGCGCCGACGTCGGACCCAGCCCCGCCGTCGGACCCAGCCCCGCCGTCGGACCCGGCCCCGCGGCTGGACCCGGCACCGCCGTCGGCCCCGCCCGCGCTCAGGGCCCCCGCGTGGAACGCGTTGAGGACCACGGCGTCCTCCCGCCGTGCGGCGTCCGCCGGGAGCAGCTCGGTCAGGATCGCGCGGATCACCGCGCGGGGCCCCGGGTCCGTGCCGAGGGTCGCCAGCCGCCGCGTGAACCGCGCCCCGGCGTCGGCGACCACGGCCCGGTGCGTGGCGAGCAGGAACGCGCGCTTGGTGCCGAAGTAGTACTGGACCAGCCGCACCGAGATGCCGGCCTCGGCGGCCACGGACTGGAAGGTCGCGGCGCCCAGGCCGCCGCGGGCGATGACTCGGCGCGCGGCGTCGGTGATCTGCTCGCGCCGCTGATCGTGGTCGGCCAGCCGAGGCATGTGGTCCCGCCTTCTCTTCGTTCTTGATGGTATGCGTGCACCATCATAAGTGATACGTTCATACCAACAAGATGATCGGCACGGTGTGCCGGCGAGGCGAGAAGGGGGCTTCCATGGCGAGGGTCGGACGGTTCAGGAACGACGCGGCGCGCGCCGAGTACCTGCGCGCGTACGCCGCGATGGAGGGCCTCTGGCCTCTACCGGCGACGACGGCCGACGTGCCGACCGCCTACGGGCCCACGCACGTGCGCCGCTCCGGATCGGGCGAGGGGCTGCCCCTCGTGCTGCTCCACGGCTTCGGCGGCAACGGCCTGTACTGGCACGACGTCGTCGGCCCCCTTGCCGCCGACCGTGAGGTCCTGGCCCTGGACACCGTCGGCGCGGCCGGGCGCAGCGTGCAGACCGCGCCCCTGGCCCGCGACGCCGACTACGGCGCCTGGTTCGCGCAGGTGCTGGACGGGCTCGGGCTGGACCGGGTGCACGTGGCGGGGGAGTCGCTCGGGTCGTGGCACGCGGCCCTGGTGGCGCTGCACGCCCCGGACCGGGTGGCGAGCGTGTCCCTGATCGAGCCCAACGGCGTGGTCACCAGGACCCCGTTCCGGGCCCTGGTCCGGATGCTCGGCTTCGGCGCCAACCCCACCGAGGCGGGCTGGCGCCGGATGCGTGAGTGGCTGACGCCGGGGGTGTACCCGACCGACGCGGAGCTCGCGTGCATGCGGGCCGCGCTGGGCTACCGGACGGCGGCCGGCTGGGCGCGCCCGCTCAAGGACGCCGAGCTGGCGTCGATCGCCCCGCCCCTGCTGGCGCTGTACGGCGCGGAGTCGGTGCTCTCCGAGCCGGACGCGGCCCGGCTCCGGCTCGCCGAGCACCTGCCCGGCGCCGAGGTCGAGATCTTCCCCGGGGGTGGGCACGGCGTGCGCGGTCAGGTCCCGGACCGGGTCAGTGCCCGGATCGCGGGGTTCGTGGCGCGGAACGCTGTTTGAGAATCGTTCTCACTTCTGGTTGACTCCTCCTCGGTAGCGAGAATGATTGTCATTCTAGATGGAAGGAGCGGGCGGCTTGGACCGCCCCACCGACGATGAGAAATCAACCCACCCGCGCGGCCGCCGGCCTCGGCGCGGCACTGTCCCTCGTCCTGCTCGCGGCCTGTGCGGCCGAGGGTGACCCGGCCGGCTCCGAGTCGGCGTCGGCCGACGCCCACGAGGAGCACGAGTCGCCGGACGCCACCGAGGCCCAGGCGCGCACGCCGCGCCTCGCGGTCACCTATGACGGCGGCGTCCTGGTGCTGGACGCCATGAGCCTGGAGACCGTGGGCGAGATCGAGCTGGAGGGCTTCACCCGCCTCAACGCGGCGGGCGACGAGCGGCACCTGATGGTCTCCACGACCGGCGGCTTCCAGGCCCTCGACCTGGGCTCCTGGGCCGAGGCCCACGGGGACCACTCCCACTACTGGACCGCCGACCCGATCCTCACGGACGTGGCCTACGAGGCCTCCGAGCCCGGCCACGTCGTGGTGCACGAGGGTCGTACCGCCCTGTTCGACGACGGCACCGGCCTGGTGCGCGTGCTCGACTCGGCCCACGTGGCCGACGCCGACGCCGCGGCCCGCGAGTACACGACGCCGTCGGCCCACCACGGTGTGGCCGTCGAGCTGACCGACGACACCCTGGTGGTCTCCGAGGGCACCGAGGACGCGCGCACCGGCATCCGGGCGCTCGACGGGGACGACAAGGAGATCGCGGCGTCCGACGAGTGCCCCGGGGTGCACGGCGAGGCCGTGGCCGCCGACGAGGCCGTCGTCATCGGTTGCGAGGACGGTGCCGTCGTCTACGCGGACGGCAAGATCACCAAGGTGAGCTCGCCCGACGACTACGGCCGCATCGGCAACCAGGCCGGCACCGAGGCGTCGCCGGTCGTGCTGGGCGACTACAAGAAGGACAAGGACGCCGAGCTCGAGCGGCCCACGCAGGTCTCGCTGATCGACACCCGTAGCGGCGACCTCCAGCTGGTCGACCTGCCGTCGTCCTACACCTTCCGTTCGCTCGCCCGGGGCGACGACGGCGAGGCGCTCGTGCTCGGAACGGACGGCCAGGTGCACGTGATCGACCCGGAGTCGGGCGAGCTGACCAAGTCGATCCCGGTGATCGACGAGTGGGAGGAGCCGGTCGAGTGGCAGGAGCCGCGGCCCGCGATCCTCACGCTGGACGGCTCGGTGTACGTGACCGACCCGGCGAACGACTCGATCCACGCGGTCGACGTCGAGACGGGCGAGGTCTGGAAGTCCGCCGAGCTGGGCGTCACCCCGAACGAGCTGAACGGCGTCACGGGCGGCGAGGCCCACTCGCACGAGGACCACTGACCTCACCCTGCCGAGATAGAACCGTGGCGAAGTAGAACTCTGGCGAAGTAGAACGCTGGCCGAACCTGATCAAGGTTCCGCCGGCGTTCTACTTCGCCACCGGTTCTACTTCGGCGGGGCGGGGGTGGCGAAGAAGGTGCGGATGTCCGTGACGAGCTGGTCCGGGACCTCCATCGCCGCGTAGTGGCCGCCCGTCGGGTACTCGGCCCAGTGCTGGATGTTGGCGTTGTCCCGCTCGGCCAGCGACCGGATGGTCTGGAAGTCGTCGGCGAAGACGGCCACCCCGATCCGGCCCGTGCTCACTACCGGCTCCGCACCCGACCGCTGCTCGGTGTAGTGGTAGCGCACCGAGGTGGCGGAGGTGTTGGTGAACCAGTAGAGGCTGACCTGCGCGAGCACCTGGTCGAGCGAGACCAGGCTCGTGCCGTTGCCGAAGTTCTCGAACAGCTCGCTGTAGGCCAGCTGTGCCACGGGCGAGTCGCTGAGGCCCGCCGCGACCGTCTGCGGGCGGGAGGCGTTCATCGTGTTGTACGCGCCCACGCTCTGGAACCACTGCATGTGCGCCAGGGCGGCGAACTCCTTGGGCCCGAACCCGTCCATCTCGCCGTCGGCGCCCGAGGGGAACGAGAAGAGCTGCAGCAGGTGCGCGCCCAGGAACCCCTCGGGGTCCAGGACCGCCAGCTCGCGGCCGATCATCGTCCCGGCGTCGCTGCCGTGGGTGCCGTAGGACTCGTAGCCGAGCCGGCGCATCAGGGTGTCCCAGGTGCGGGCGACGCGGGCCATGGTCCAGGTGCCGCCGTCGGCCGGCTCGACCAGCGGGGTGCTGAAGCCGAAGCCGGGGATGGACGGGATCACCAGGTGGAACGCGTCCTCGGCTCGGCCGCCGTGCGCGACGGGGTCGGTGAGCGGGCCGATCATGTCGAGGAAGTCGAGCACCGAGCCCGGGTAGGTGTGGGTCAGGACGAGGGCGCGGGCCCCCGGCTCGGCGGAGCGCACGTGCAGGAAGTGCACGGTCTGACCGTCGATCTCGGTCAGGAACTGGGGGAACGCGTTGACGCGCTCCTCCACCGTGCGCCAGTCGAAGTCGTCGCGCCACTGCTCGACGGCCGAGCGGAGGTAGGACTCGGGCGTGCCGTAGTCCCAGGAGTCGCCGGGTGCGGCCGGCGCGAACCGGGTGCGGGCGAGGCGGTCGTTCAGGTCGTCGAGGTCGGCCTGGGGGATGTCGACGCGGAAGGGGCGGATGCTGGTGTCGTTGGTGTTCATGTCTCCGACACTACGAGCGGTTCAGGAACGTTTCTTTCCTCTATTCTGAAGAGGTCCCAGATCATTTTTCAGATGTCGAAGAGGAGCCGCGATGACGACGACGGCGGGGCGGCTGCTCGCCCTCCTGGGCCTGCTCCAGTCGCGTGCCGAGTGGACCGGGCCGGAGCTCGCGATGCGCCTGGACGTCACCGACCGCACGGTGCGCAACGACGTCGCACGCCTGCGTGAGCTGGGCTATCCCGTCGACGCCGTGCGCGGGCCGGGTGGGCGGTACCGCCTCGGCGTGGGCGGCAAGCTGCCCCCGCTGGTGCTCGACGACGAGGAGGCGGTCGCCATCGCCGTCGGGCTGCGGGCGGCGACCGCCGTGGTGGGCATCGAGGAGTCCAGCGCCCGCGCGCTCGGCAAGCTGGAGCAGGTGCTGCCCGACCGGCTGCGCCGTCAGGTCGTGGCGCTGCGCGACGCGACGGAGGCCGGGCCGGTGAACACCGACAGCAACGTCGAGGACCCCGCTGTCGACCCCGCGCTGCTCACCGAGCTGGCCGCGGCGATCCGCGACCACCAGGGGCTGCGCTTCTGGTTCCGCGAGGAGCCCCGGGAGGTGGAGCCGGTCCGGCTCGTGGCGTGGCAGCGCCGGTGGTACCTCGTGGGGCGGGACGTCGGCTCGGGCCGCTGGGAGCCGTTCCGGGTGGACTGGCTCGAGCTGCGCCGGCCCGGCGGACGCCGCTTCACGCCCGTCGAGCCGCCGTTCGACCTGACCGAGTTCGTGGTGCGCGAGGTGGCGCGGACGGGCTGGGCGGTGCACACGCGGATCGTGGTGCACGCGCCGGCGCACGAGGTGCTCGACCGCATCAACCCGGCCGTGGGCACGGTGGAGCCGCGGGACGAGACGTCCTGCCTGCTCGTCACCGGCGGGGACAGCATCGAGACGGTCGCCGTGTGGATCGGGATGCTGGGCCTGGACTTCACGGTGACGGGTCCGCCGGGTCTGCTGGACCACCTGGGGGTGCTGTCCCGGCGGTACGACCGGGCGGTGCACTGAATCGTCTCGCCGAAATCAGTCAGGTCGTGGCGGTCATTCGCGCTGAGTGCAAATCGGCGCAGGTTGTGCACAGTGCAGTTCTCGGATAGAGATGGGAACCGATTCGCTGGGAACCTGTTGGTGGGAGCACACGGGGGTCGGGATGAGGAGCAATGTCCGAGCTGGTAACCAGTTTGATCGGGCGAGGCTGAGAAGATTCAAGGGCTGGAAAGCCGGCCTTGGGGTGGCGCTCGTGTTGGTCATCCCTGGTGTGGGTGCGGTTTCCGCGTCGGCTGAAGGCCAGCCGAGATCGAGCGAGGTTGTTGGATTGTCTGTGATCGGGGAACTGCCGCAGGGGCAGTTCGGTGCAGAAGAGCTGCGGCAGGTCGGCGTGACTGATGATGCGGTAGCTCAGATCGCTCGTGGCGTGGTTCCTACACGGTCGTTGACCGCCGCGAAGCAACAGGATGACCCAAACAGCCCGTATCAGGTTGTCGCAACGTGGAATGACAACACGGGCAGGGCGCTCGCGATGAGATGGGGAAGCGCCAGTTGGGGTTGGCTCAAGGTTTCCAACAAGCACAACCTCACGACCGCGGCAGCGCGCACGACAACGAAGCACCCGGAGTCTCGCGTCGTCGAGAGTCCGAGCGCGATCCGGTACAGGACCCCGGTTCACCGCGTTGAGTGTTCTCCAGGCGGAATCGCCTGCCGGGTCGTCGAGACAAAGACCGTGCGAGTGATTGCGAACCCGATCCGCTTGACCGATGGTGAAGCCAAGGGCGTGATCACGGCCTACTGTGAAGGAGTGACCTGGTGCCCGAATTGGGTCAAGAATGCCGTCAATGCCTGATCGGAACCGGGCTGATCTCGTGATTGCGGATTCTTCGACGCTGCTTGACGAGGTGCGTCGAGCCTTCGCCACCACGCCCACTGGCCGCGAGCTGGGCCTGCTCGACGCCGAGATCGCGGACTCCACGCTCCGCGTGACGTTCTCCGGTGCGCCGGACGATGCCGCGGGTCCTTACGGCGCGCGTATCCCGGTGCCTCATGACGCCTCCGACCCGCTCTGGACGATGTGGGACCCGGCAGCGGGGTTGGCGGAATGGGTCATGTACGCCGTCGTGCAGGCGATCGCCGAGGAGTACCTGACCGGTGGTGTCGGGCGCGGGTCCCGGTCGGCCGACGACGGGGTGGTCTGGCTCGTCCTCGACGACTAGGGCCTACGCCAGCATCCCGCGGAGCATCGCCGCGAGGATCCGGGCCAGGCGCGGCTCGACGTCGACCAGGGCGTGCGACAGCCGGGGGTCCGACCGGTAGAGCGTGGCGACCTCCGGCCCCGGCGTCGCGATCTGGTGGAACGTGCCCGCCAGGGACGTCGCCGCCGCGACCAGGTCGACGCCGTCCTCCTCGGTGAGGCCCGGCAGGGCCGCGCGGACCGCGGGGACGATCCGGCCCAGGCCCTCGCCGGTGGTGAGCTTGAACTCCCGCACCTTCTCCACCGACACGTTGCGCTCCAGGTTCAGCGGTGTCTGCGCGAGCAGGTCGCAGAACATGCCGCGCTCCGCGAGCGTCGCGGCGACCACCGCGGCGACGCCGTCGGCGTCCGGCCGCTCGACGGCGCCCACCCGTTCGGCGAGGGCCGGCGCCCAGTCCCGCCAGCCCTCGGCGGTGAGCCGCAGGAAGATCTCCTCGCGCGTCTCGAAGTACCGCAGCATCGCGGACTTGTGCATGTCCACGGCGGCTGCGATGTCGGTCAGCGTCACCTCGCGGATGCCCCGCTCGGCCCCGAGCCTGCGCGCGGCGTCGAGGATGGCCGCCTCCCGGACGGCCTTGGCCTCGGGGGAGCGGGCCCGCTGGAAGTCCCGTGTCGTCATGCTCACATCTTAGCGCAACAGGGTTGCGCAAGTTAGAGCAACGGTGTTGTATTAACGACATGCAGCAGACATGGTTCATCACCGGTTCCTCGCGTGGCTTCGGCCGCGCACTCGCACTCGCCGCGCTCGCCGCGGGCGACCGGGTGGCGGCCACCGCCCGGCGTCCCGAGCAGCTCGACGACCTCGTCGCGCAGTACGGCGAGCGGGTCCTCCCGCTCCGGCTCGACGTCACCGACGCGGACGGCGTCCGCGCGGCGCTCGCCGAGGCCAAGGCTCGGTTCGGGCGCCTCGACGTCATCGTCAACAACGCGGGCTACGCCAACGTGGCCCCGATCGAGACCGGGGACGAGGCCGACTTCCGCACCCAGTTCGAGACCAACTTCTGGGGCGTCTACCACGTGTCCCGGGCCGCGATCCCGCTGCTCCGCGAGCAGGGCGGCGGCCTCGTGATCCAGTTCTCGTCGGTGGGCGGGCGGGTCGGCGGCTCGCCGGGCATCGCGTCCTACCAGGCCGCCAAGTTCGCGATCGACGGCTTCAGCCGGGTGCTGCGCGCCGAGACCGCGCCGTTCGGCGTCAAGGTGCTCGTCGTGGAGCCCAGCGGGTTCCGCACCGACTGGGCCGGCGCCTCCATGACCGTGCACGACGCCCCCGCCGGGTACGAGTCGACCGTCGGCGCCATGAACTCGCGGATGCGCCAGTCCGGGGCCGGCGCGGCCGGCGACCCGGACCGCGCCGCCCAGATCCTCGTGGCCGTGGCCAAGCGCGACGACGTGCCCGAGCACCTGCCGCTCGGGGTGAACGCCACCGAGATGTCCGTGGCCCAGGACCGCCGCCTGCTCGAGTCGGACCAGCGGTGGAGCGCGGTCAGCCGCTCGGCCGACTTCGGCGAGCCGTTCCCGGTCGCCCTGCCGTAGTCGGGGCGTGTGCTCATCTGTGAGGGTCATCGTGCTCATCTGTTAGCCTGACGGCGATCAACAGAGTCGGAAGGGCGGCGGAGGAGCACGATGACGGCACTCGACGAGGAGACCGTGGGCGGCCTGGTGGCGTCCGCGCCCAGCGGCGCGGACCTCACGGTTCCCACCTATGACCGGTCCCGGCTGACCACCGGGATCGTCCATCTCGGCGTGGGCGGCTTCCACCGCGCGCACCAGGCGATGTACCTCGACCGGCTGATGGCCGAGGGCAAGGCGCTCGACTGGGCGATCTGCGGCGTCGGGGTGCTGCCGGGCGACGCCCGCATGCGCGACGCGCTCGCCGCCCAGGACGGCCTGTACACCCTGGTGCTCAAGCACCCGGACGGGCGCCTGGAGGCGCGCGTGATCGGGTCGATCAAGGAGTACCTGCTCGCCCCCGACGACCCGGAGGCGGTGCTGGAGAAGATGGCCTCGCCCGAAGTCCGGATCGTCTCGCTGACCGTCACCGAGGGCGGCTACAACATCCACCACGTGACCGGCGAGTTCGACCTGGCCGACCCGGCGGTCGCCGCCGACCTGGCCGACGGCGCCGTCCCCGCCACGACGTTCGGGCTGGTCACCGAGGCCCTGCGCCGACGGCGGGACCGGGGCGTGCCGCCGTTCACCGTGATGAGCTGCGACAACATCCAGGGCAACGGCGAGGTCGCCAAGCGGGCGTTCACCACGTTCGCCCGGGCCAAGGACGCCGACCTGGCGGCCTGGATCGAGGAGAACGTCGCGTTCCCGAGCTCCATGGTCGACCGCATCACGCCCGTCACCACGGACGCCGACCGCGCCATGGTCGCCGAGCGGTTCGGCGTCGACGACGCCTGGCCCGTGGTGGCCGAGCCGTTCGAGCAGTGGGCGCTGGAGGACAGCTTCCCCGCCGGGCGGCCCCCGTTCGAGGACGCCGGCGTGCAGGTGGTCTCCGACGTCGAGCCGTACGAGCTGATGAAGCTGCGCCTGCTCAACGCCAGCCACCAGGCACTCTGCTACGTCGGCTACCTGTCCGGTCACCGGTACGCGCACGAGGTGGCCGGGCAGGACGTGTTCGCACGGTTCCTGCTCGGCTACATGGACCACGAGGGCACGCCCACGCTTGAGCCGGTGCCGGGCATCGACCTCGACCTGTACAAGCGCACCCTGATCGAGCGGTTCGCCAACCCGCACGTGGCCGACACCCTCGCGCGGCTGTGCGCCGAGTCCTCCGACCGCATCCCGAAGTGGCTGCTGCCCGTGGTCCGGCACCATCTGGCGCACGGCGGGCCGATCGAGCACGCCGCGCTCGTGGTCGCGTCCTGGGCCCGGTACGACGAGGGCACCGACGAGGCCGGCGAGCCCATCGAGATCGTGGACCGCCTGGCCGACCGGCTGCACGCCGCGGCCCTGGCGCAGCAGGAGGACCCGCTCGCGTTCCTGCGCGACCGCGAGGTCTTCGGCGACCTGGTCGACGACCAGCGGTTCACCGCCGAGTACTCGGCGGCGCTGGCGTCCCTGCACGAGCGGGGCGCCCGCGCCACGGTCGAGTCCCTGGTCGCCCGGGGCTAGCCCGGGACGATCGTCTCCAGGGCCGTCGCGGCGGCGTCGTCGACCACCAGGGTGTCGGCGACGCCGCCGTTCACCGCGGCCAGCAGGCCGGGCGCGACGGCGGAGCCGTAGCCGATGGCGATGACGCGCGGCGTGGCGACGAGCTGCTCCAGCGTCACCCCGACGACCCGCTCGTCGAGGCTGGTCCGCACGGGCCGGCCCGCGGCGTCGAACAGGCGGCCCGAGCACTCGGCGATGGCGCCCGCCGCCGTGGCGGCCTGCTGCTCCTCGGCGCTGATCTGCGGGAACACGGTCGAGCTGCGTTCCGACCAGTGGCCGATCGCGACGACGGCGACGTCCAGGCGGTCGGCCCGCGCGAGCGCGTCGGCGATCTCCGGCTGCCGGCGCAGGCCTGCGGCGGTGGCGGCGTCGGCCACCAGGAGCGGCGACCACACCGGCCAGGTGCGCACGCCCGGCATCTGGGCGAACGCGGTGATCAGGGCCAGCGAGTTGCCGCTGCCCTCGACGGGCAGCGCGCCCACGAGCTGGACGACGTCGCAGTGGGGGAGCTGCCCGATGTGCCGCACCGCGGCCTCGACGGTGCGCGACCACGAGACGCCGACGGTGGAGCCCTCCGTGATGTGCTCCCGGGCGGCGCGCGCCAGCTCGACGGCGACGTGCTCGCGCGTCGCGGTGGGGTCCTGGCCGCTGGGTGCGATCAGGATCTCGCGCGCGCCGAGGCGGGCGGCCAGCCGGGCGCCGCGCTCGCCGTCGACCTGGGGCGCGGTGATCTCGATGCGCACCACGCCCTGCTCGCGGGCCTGCGCGAGCAGGCGGGCGACCTGGAAGCGGGAGATGCCGCGGTCGCGCGCGATCTCCACCTTGGACTTGCCGTCGAGGTAGTAGTCGGTGCTCACCTCGACCATGAGGTTCGAGTCGTTCTGGGTCACCTGCGTTCCTCACTCCCGCAGGCGGCGCGGGGGCTGATCGAGCGACTTCTGAGCGGGGGGCCTTGCTCACCTGAGCATACCCAACTACTCTGCGGATGCAGATGAGCAGTTTCAATTTCTCAAATGAGCGTGGCGGAGAAGCCGCGAGGAGAGGACGAGGATGTTCCGACCTCCGAGGGGTAAGTCGGCGCCGGGTGCTTCGGTGAGAGCGACTGCCGTGGCGGCGACGGCGACCGTCGCACTGGCCCTGTCCGGCTGTGCCGGGGCGGGCGCCGTGGCCGGCGGCGAGGGCGAGCAGATCGTCGTGGCGATCGTGTCCAACCCGCAGATGCAGGACGCGATCTCGTTGCAGGACGAGTTCCGCGCCGCCCATCCGGGCGTGGACGTACGGTTCGTGTCGCTGCCGGAGAACGAGGCCCGCGCCAAGATCACGGCGTCCGTGGCGACCGGCGGCGGCGAGTTCGACGTCGTCATGATCTCCAACTACGAGACGCCGATGTGGGCCGAGAACGGCTGGATCGAGAACCTCCAGCCGTACATCGACGAGACCGAGGGGTACGACGCCGAGGACTTCGTCCCGAGCGTCCGCGAGGCGCTGTCGCGCGACGGCGACATGTACTCCGTGCCGTTCTACGGCGAGTCGTCGTTCCTGGCCTACCGCGCCGACCTGTTCGAGGAGGCGGGGCTGGAGATGCCCGCCAACCCGACGTGGGACGAGGTCCAGGAGCTGGCCGCCGAGCTGAACGAGCCCGCGGAGGACTTCTCGGGCATCTGCCTGCGCGGCCTGGCCGGCTGGGGCGAGGTCATGGCCCCCATGAGCACCGCGATCAACACGTTCGGCGGCGGCTGGTTCGACGAGGACTGGAACGCCACCCTCGACTCGCCCGAGAGCCGCGAGGCGATCGAGACCTACATCGACACCGTGCAGACCTCCGGCCAGCCCGGCGCCGCGACGTCCGGGTTCGGCGACTGCCTCACCCGGTTCGCCCAGGGCCAGTCGGCCATGTGGTACGACGCGACGTCGATGGTGTCCTCCATCGAGGACCCGGCGTCGTCCACGGTGGCGGGCAAGGTGGGCTACGCGCCCGCGCCCGTGGCCGAGACCGGCACCGCGGGCTGGCTGTACAGCTGGTCGCTCGCCATCCCGTCCACCAGCGAGCACAAGGATGCCGCCTGGGACTTCGTCTCCTGGATGACGGACAAGGAGTACATCAAGACCGTCGGCGAGGAGATCGGCTGGGAGCGGGTGCCCCCGGGCAGCCGGCTGTCCACCTACGAGATCCCCGAGTACGCCGAGGTCTCCGAGGCGTACGCCGACGCGACCCTGGAGTCGATGAACGGGGCCACCCAGGAGTCCGCGATGACCCACCCCGTGCCCTACCCGGGCATCCAGTTCGTGGGCATCCCCGAGTTCCAGGACCTCGGCACCCGCGTGGGCCAGCAGATGTCCGCGGCCATCGCCGGCCAGGTGACCGTGGACGAGGCCATCGCACAGTCCCAGCGCTACGCCGAAACCGTGGCGGAGACCTACCGGGCCCAGGAGGGGCAATGAGCACCTCGACCATCGACCGGCTCGAAGGCTCGCGCCGGGCCGCCCGCGCCGCCGCGGCGGAGCGCACGATCAGCAAGGCCGAGGGGTGGCGCCGCCGCGGCCCGCTCCTGCCCGCGCTGATCTTCACCGTGATCGTCACGCAGCTGCCGTTCCTGGTGACCATCTGGTACTCGCTGCGCGGGCAGAACCTGCTGCGGCCGGGCGAGGACATCTTCGTGGGGCTGTCGAACTACATCGACATCGCCCAGGACTCGACGTTCCGGCAGACGGCGCTGAACTCCGTGGTCATCACGCTCGGCTGCGTGCTGGTGGCGATGGTGCTCGGCATCGTGCTGGCGCTGCTGCTCGACCGGCCGTTCTTCGGCCGGGGCGTGGCCCGCACCATGCTCATCACGCCGTTCCTGGTGATGCCGGTGGCGACGTCGGTCCTGTGGTCCGTCGCGCTGCTCAACCCCACGTACGGCCTGTTCAACTGGGTGCTCGGCGTGTTCGGCATCGAGGCGGTCGACTGGACGTCGACCTACCCGATCATCGCGATCCTGATGGCGCTGGTCTGGCAGTGGACGCCGTTCATGATGCTGCTCGTGCTCGCCGGCCTCCAGGCCCAGGCCAAGGACGTGCTGGAGGCCGCTTCGGTCGACGGCGCCGGCCCGTGGCGCACCTTCCGCTCGATCACGCTGCCGCACCTGCGCCGGTACATCGAGCTGGGCGTGCTGCTCGGCGTCATCTACGTGGTCAACACGTTCGACCAGATCTACCTCATGACGGCGGGCGGGCCCGGTACGGCCAGCGCCAACCTGCCGTTCTACATCTACCAGCGCGCGTTCCTCGGCTTCGACATCGGGCAGGCCGCCGCCATGGGCGTCGTCGTCGTGATCGCCACGATCATCGTGGCCTCGGCCGCGCTGCGCCTCATCTTCCGCAGCTTCGAGGTCAAGGAGTGAGCATGTCCGACGTGACGCGCGCGTACCGCCGTCGAGCCACCGGTGGCGTGCTGACCACGCTGACCTGGCTCCTGGCGCTCGCCTTCTTCTTCCCGGTGGCCTGGATGGCCGCCACGGCGTTCAAGCAGGAGAACCAGGCGGCGTCCGACCCGCCGACGTGGTTCTTCACGCCCACGCTCGACCAGTTCCGGGCCGTGATCGAGGGCGGGTCCGCGGTCTACGTGGCCAACTCCGCCATCGCGACCGGCGTCTCGACGGTGCTGGTGCTGCTGCTGGGCATCCCGGCGGCGTACGCGCTGTCGATCCGGCCGGTGGAGAAGGTCAGCGACGTGCTGTTCTTCTTCATCTCCACCAAGATGCTGCCGGTCGTGGCGGTCATCGTGCCGATCTACGTGGTGGCCGGGCAGCTCAAGGTGCTCGACAACATCTGGACCCTGGTGGTCCTGTACACCGCGATGAACCTGCCGATCGCGGTGTGGATGATGCGGTCGTTCTTCCTGGAGGTGCCCGGGGAGGTGCTGGAGGCGGCGTCCGTCGACGGCGCCGGGCTGATGCGGACCCTGCGGTCCGTGCTCATCCCGATGGTGGCCCCCGGCATCGCGGCCACGGCGCTGATCTGCGTGATCTTCTCGTGGAACGAGTTCTTCTTCGCGCTCAACCTCACCGCCTCCCGGGCGGCGACGGTGCCGGTGCTCATCGTGTCGACCATGACGAGCGAGGGCCTGTTCCTGGCCCGGCTCTGCGCGGCGGCGCTGCTGGCGTCGCTGCCGGTGATCCTGGCGGGCTGGATCGCGCAGAAGCAGCTGGTGCGAGGGCTGTCGATGGGTGCGATCAAGTAGGTGTTGGTCGTTCGTTTGTTGCTCTCTACCCAGTGATTGGGCCCGGAACCGACTCGGTTTCGGGCCCAATCACTGGGTAGACCAACCGTCTGCGGCAGCGGCTGTGGCTGGCCGGCTGGACTGAGCCCCGTTCAGCAGGCCGGAAGCGACCGTTTACTGGTCGGTTGCGGCCCTCTGGAGCCTGGTGAACCGGGGTCAGTAGTGGTGGAACCGGAAGTGTCGGGTTGTGGCAGAATTCCCTACTTTTTCTGTCGGGTACTTGCCGGAGAAAATCGGGCCCCGTTCGATGGGCCGCATGCGCCTTGGATCAGATCAACGGAGACCTGTCCGCACCGCCTGGGTCGCGGCGTGCGCCGCTGCTGTGCTCGCCGGGGGCCTCGGCCCTGTCGTGCCGGCCGTGGCCGACGCCGACGCCGACGTCGGCACCGCCGCTGACGCCGTCGCCGCGCCTGTCGCCGACGTCGCGCCCGGTGCCGCCGACGTCGCGCCCGGTGCCGCCGACGTCGCGACGTCCGCCGCCCCGCCGAAGCCCGCTGCCCCACCGAGCACCCCGTCCGCGACCTACACCAACCCCGTCACCGCCGGGGTCACCGACACCTTTCCCGACCCCGCCGTCATCCGCGGCAAGGACGGCGCCTGGTACGCGTACGGCACCCAGAACCCGGTGTTCAACAGCCAGGGCGAGCCGGGGGAGCGCATCCTGCCGATCCTGCGCTCGACGGACCTGGTGACCTGGGAGTACGCGGGCGAGGTGATCCAGCCCGACGAGGTGCCGGCCACCTGGCGCGACAACTCCCGCGCCTGGGCGCCCGACATCCGCTACGTCGACGGCGAGTACCTGCTCACCTACGGGCTCTCCACGGGCGGGCTCGCCGTGGCCACCGCGCCGACCCCGACCGGCCCGTGGACCCACCGCGACGAGCTGCTGGTCGGTTCGGCGCCGGTCGAGGGCTGCCCCACCGGCAACATCGACCAGGCCCTGTTCACCGACGACGACGGCACGCTCTACCTGTACTGGGGCAGCTACGACGTCGTCTGCGTCTCGGAGCTGACGCCCGGCGCGGGGGAGCTGACCGGGCCCGTGACCCAGGTCGCGCAGGGCCGCCGCATGGAGGGCGCGTACGTGGTGCGCCACGACGACCTCTACTACCTGATGTACTCCGACGCCGGCTGCTGCGAGGGTGCGTACAGCGGGTACACCGTCAAGGTGGGGCGCGGCGAGAGCCCGCGGGGCCCCTTCCTGGACGACGACGGAGTCGACCTCATGGCCGAGTCGAGCAAGGGCGGCTACGTGCTGACCTCGAACGGGAACGGGTTCGCGGGCCCCGGGCACCACTCGCTGATCACCGACCTGGCGGGCCAGGACTGGATGGCGTACCACGCGATCCCGGAGGCCGACCCCGACTTCCCGCCCGTGGACACCCGCAACGGCGTGCTGAACCTGTCCAAGCGGCCGCTCATGATCGACCGGCTCGACTGGATCGACGGCTGGCCCGTGGTCAACGCGGGCGCCGGGCCGTCGTCCGGGCCGCAGCGTGCCCCGGTGACCGACGGCGCCGTCGCCACCACGTTCGCGGACGGATCGCTGGCCGGATGGCGGGCCGACGGCGCCGTCGTCGTCGGCGAGGAGCCGGACGCCGGGCCGTACGTGGCCCTCGACGGCGGGTCGCTCACCAGCCGGGAGCGGGCGGGCGGTGACCTGCGCGCCCAGGCGGACCTGCGGGTGACCAGCGGTGACGGGGCCGCGGGGCTCGCGCTGGGTTCCGGGGCCGGCTCCGGGGCCGCTTCCGGGGCCGTGACCGCCTGGATCGACCGGGCCGCGGGCGAGCTGCGGCTGGAGACGGGGCGCGGGCCCCGGGCCCAGCGGGCGGTGGCGGCGCTGCCGGACGACTTCCCGTACGCCGACTGGAACGTCGTGACCCTCGACCGGGAGGCGCGCTCGGGCGCGTACACGGCCACGGTCTCCGCCGACGACCTCGGGGAGCCGCTCGGCACGGCCACCCTCCGGGTGCGCGGGGGCGCCGGCCGGGTCCCGGTGAGTGTGACCGCGCGCGGCGGCGCCGACGCCGACAACGTGAGCCTGGTCGCGGCGGCGCGTCACGTGACCGAGCGGGTCCCCGACCCGGAGCCCGGCGCACTGCTGCCGGAGCACTCGGACGAGTTCGACGGCGGCGGTCTGCCGGGCGCCGTCGAGCCGGGCGCCGTCGAGCCGGGCGCGGCCGCGGCAGAGGATTCCGGCTGGTCCTGGGTGCGCGGCCCGGCCGCCGGTGCGCACCTGGACGACGGCGCCCTGGCCTGGCCCACCCAGAACGCCGAGCTGTACCTGGGCACCAACACGGCCTCGGTGCTGACCCGCGATGCTCCCGCCGGGGACTACCTGGTGGAGACGAAGCTCGACCTCGACGGCGTGGGCGTCAACCGGCAGGCCGGGCTCGTGCTCCACGCGGGCGACGACCAGTTCGTGAAGCTGGTGCACTCCCAGCTCGGGCTGCTGCGCAAGCCCGGGAGCGCGGCGCAGACGGTGGAGTTCACCAAGGAGGCCGCCCGGCCCACGAGCACGCCGCCCGCCGCCGCGTACAGCGCCCCGATGTTCGGCGCGGCCCCGGGGGAGACCACGTGGCTGCGGCTCGCCGTGCACCGGGACGCGGCGAACGACGAGTACGAGGTGCGCATGGCGTCCAGCACCGACGGCGAGACCTGGCGGTGGGGCGGCGTCTGGACCCTGCCCGACGACCGGGCCCCGCGGATCGGCCTGGTCTCGATGAACACGGCGGGTGCGACGGCGACGTTCGACTACGTCCGCACGTACGCGCTGCCCTGACACGGCGCTGGTTCCGTCGCTGGTCCCGTCGCCGGTCGAGCTTGTCGAGACCCGGGTCTCGACAAGCTCGACCGGCGACGAAGGCTCGACCAGCGGTGTCGGGTCTCGACAAGCTCGACCAGCGGACGGGCTCGACCAGCGGTTGAGGCGGGTTCTGATTGATTCCGACAGAATTGGTTGGTTTTTCTGCCGGGTCGTTGACGGAAAAATTCGGGGGTCCTTATGGTCGCCAGCATGTCGACGACGACAACACCGGGCAGCGCCGCACGGCGGGCCCACGAGAGCCGCGTGGTGGCCGCGCTGCGGGACGGCCCCCTGAGCCGTGCCGAGCTCGCCCGCCGCGTGGGCCTGTCCCGCACCACCCTGTCCGAGACCACGGCCGAGCTGCTGCGCCGCGGCGCCGTCGTCGTGGTCGACACCGACGCCGCCACCCGGCGTGGCAGCGGCCGGCCCGCCGAGCGGCTCGCGCTCGACCCGGGCTCGGGCCAGTACCTCGGCGTCGACTTCGGGCACCGCCGGGTGCGCGCCGCCGTGGCCGACGCCGCCCGCGAGACCGTCGCGTCCGGCGTCGAGCACTACGACGACGACACCCCGTGGACCGAGCGCCTCGACCGCGCCTTCCGGCTCGTCGACCGGCTCGCGAAGGAGCACGGCCTGCACTTCGGCGAGCTCCAGGCGGTCGGCATCGGCGTCGTCGGCCCGTACGGCGGGTGGCGCGTCGACGGCAAGCAGGTCTCCTGGGCCCGCCGCTCCGCCCCGCACGACGTGCACGGCGCGTTCGCCGAGCGGTTCGGCGCGCCCGTCGTCGTCGACAACAACACGCGCCTGGCGGCGCTCGCGGAGGCGGTGTCGCAGCCCGAGAACGCGACCGACCTCCTGTACGTGCGGCTGTCCGACGGCGTGGGCGGCGGACTCGTCGTCTGCGGCCGGATCGGCACCGGGGCGCACGGGTTCGCCGGCGAGCTGGGGCACGTGTCGGTGGACCCCGCCGGCAGCCGGTGCCGCTGCGGCAAGCGCGGCTGCCTGGAGACCGTGGCCTCCGCCCCGGCCGTGCTCGCGGCGTGCCGGGCCAAGGGCGTCGAGGTGAGCACGCTCGACGACCTCGCCGCCGTCGTCGCCACCAGCGACCCCGTGGTCGAGGGCGTGCTGCGCGAGGTCGGCGCCGCCGTCGGGCGCGTGCTGAGCATGGCGGCCCTGACCCTGGACCCCGACGAGATCGTGATCGGCGGCGAGATCGTGCACGTCGCGCCCGTGATCGTCGAGCAGGCCGCCGCCACGCTGCGCTACGAGCTGCACCCGCTGCCCACCGACGAGCCCGTCGTCGTCCGGGCCGGGCGGCTGCGCGACACCGACGGGGCGCTGGGCGCCCTGGCCGCCGCCTTCCATCTCTCCCCGCTCCTGGTCGGCTACCCCCAGCCCGAGGCCGCCGACGGACGCGAGGACCTGCGCGGAACCCTGCGCACCCCGATGCCCGCACCCCTGCACGCACGCCTGAGGAGAACCCTGTGACCACGTCGACCGTGTCGACCCCCACCCCGGCGAGGAACGGGTCACCACCCCGCCGCCGGGCGGGCAAGCACGCCACGCTGCTGACCCTGAACGCCGTCTCGATCGTGGGTGGCATCGGGGTCTGGTGGGTGCTGGCCCTGACCGGCCTCCAGCTCCCGACGCCGCCCGAGGTGCTGGCCAAGGGCATCGAGCTCGCCGCGAGCGGGACCCTCGCCGAGGACCTGCTGGCCAGCCTCGGCCGCGTCCTGGCCGGGTTCCTGCTCGGCTCGGCCGCCGCGATCCCGGTCGGGTTCCTCATGGGCTGGTACACACCCGCCCGGGGCCTGTTCGAGCCGTGGATCCAGTTCTTCCGCACCATCCCGCCGCTGGCGCTGCTGCCGCTCGTGCTGGTGCTGATGGGCATCGGCGAGCTGCCCAAGGTGTTCGTCATCTTCCTCGCGGCGTTCCTGGCCTGCGTCATCTCGACGTACCAGGGCGTCGTCAGCGTGGACCGGACGCTCATCAACGCGGCCCGCGTGCTCGGCGCCAAGGACGGCACGATCTTCCTGCGCGTGGTGGTGCCGGCGTCCTCGCCGTTCATCCTCGTGGGCATGCGCGTGGGCCTCGGCTCGGCGTGGGCCACCCTCGTGGCCGCCGAGCTGCTGGCCGCGCAGGCGGGCCTCGGGTTCCGCATGCAGCAGGCCCAGACCTACTACGACCTCGCGACGATCTTCGTCTCCATCGTCGCCATCGGCGTGCTCGGCCTCGTGATGGACCGGCTGCTGCTGCTCGCGGAGACCCGGCTGACCGGATGGCAGGAACGACGATGAGCACCGACACCCCCACCCTGACGGGCACCGCCAAGATCTCGGTGCGTCAGACCCGCAAGACGTTCGCCCTCAAGGACGAGGAGTTCGTCGCGCTCGACGGCGTCGACCTCGACGTGGCCGACAACGAGTTCGTCACCGTCGTGGGCCCCTCGGGCTGCGGCAAGTCCACCCTGATGAACATCGTCGCGGGCCTGGAGACGCCGACGTCGGGCGAGGTGCTGGTGGACGGCGCCGGCGTGACCGGCCCCGGCCCCGAGCGCGGCGTCATCTTCCAGCAGTACGCGCTGTTCCCGTGGCTCACGGTGCGCAAGAACGTCGAGTTCGGTCTCAAGGTCGCGGGCCTGCCCGCCGCCGAGCGGCGCGAGCGCGCCGAGCACTACGTGCGCCTGGTGGGCCTGGAGCAGTTCGCGGACGCACTGCCCAAGACGCTGTCGGGCGGCATGAAGCAGCGGTGCGCCATCGCCCGCGCCTACGCCGTCAACCCGTCGATCCTGCTGATGGACGAGCCCTTCGGGGCGCTCGACGCCCTGACCCGCGTGCGGCTCCAGGAGCAGCTCCTGGACACGTGGAGCACCGAGAAGCGCACCGTCCTGTTCATCACCCACGACGTGGACGAGGCCGTGTTCCTCGCCGGCCGCGTGGTGGTCATGGCCGCCCGGCCGGGCCGCATCCACGAGGTGGTCGACGTGAACCTGCCGTACCCGCGCACCGAGGAGGTGCGGCTCAGCCCCGAGTTCGCCGAGCTGCGCAACCGCGTGTGGCGCGCCGTGTACCACCAGACCCAGCCCCAGACCCAGCCCCAGACCCGGACCAAGAACTGAGGACCCCCATGCGAATCTCCAGGAGAACTCTCGGCGCGGCCGCGGCCGGCCTCGCCCTCGTGCTGTCCCTCGGTGCCTGCTCCGCCGAGGCCGGCGCCGGCGGCGAGGACGGCACGATCGAGGTCAGCTTCGGCTACATCCCCGACTTCAACGGCACCAGCCTGCTGGCCATCGCCGAGGACCAGGGGCTGTGGGACGAGCACGGCATCGACGCCACGACGTCGTCGTTCACGAACGGCCCGCTGCAGATCCAGGCGCTCGGCACGGGCGACCTCGACTTCGGGTACATCGGGCCCGGCGCCTTCTGGCTGCCCGCCTCCGGGCAGGCCAAGGTGGTCGCCCTGAACACGCTCGGCCGCGCCGACCGCGTGGTGGCGCAGCCCGGCATCGACTCCGTCGAGGACCTCAAGGGCAAGACCGTCGCCGTGCCGGAGGGCACCTCGGGCGACATGATCCTCACCCTCGCCCTGGCGGAGGCGGGCATGACCAAGGACGACGTCGAGCTGGTGCCCATGGAGCCGCCGGCCATCGTGGCCGCGCTCTCCTCCGGGCAGGTCGACGCCGCCGGCTTCTGGTACCCGGCGCTCGCGACGGTCAAGAAGCAGGTGCCCGACCTCGTGGAGCTCGCCCAGAACACCGACTTCGAGGAGACCGTCGCGTTCCCGACGGCGTTCGTGGCCGGCAACGACGTCGTGGCCGACGACCCCGAGAAGGTCGACGCCGTGCTCAAGGTGCTGCGCGAGGCCATGGCCTACCGCACCGAGAACATGGACGAGGCGATCGCGCTCACCGCCGAGTTCAACGACCTCCCGGAGGCCGACGTCGAGGCGGACGCCGCGAACGTGCAGGTGCTCGACGCCGAAGAGATCGACGGGCTGACCCAGGACGGCACCACCGACACGTGGCTGACCGGCATGCAGGACTACTTCGTCGGGGCCGGGCAGCTCCCGGAGGCCGTGGACCCGGGCGAGTTCTACCTGGGCGACCAGTTCGTCAAGGCGGGTGAGTGACGCGGTGGCAGCCAAGAACGTCCTGTTCCTGATGACCGACCAGCACCGGGCCGACACGCTGGGCGCCTACGGCAACCCGCTGGCGTCCACGCCGGTGCTGGACGGGCTCGCGGCGTCGGGCACGCGGTTCGACCGCTGGTACACGCCGACGGCGATCTGCACGCCGTCGCGCGCGAGCCTGCTCACCGGGCAGGCGCCGTTCCGGCACCAGGTGCTGGCCAACCACGAGCGCAACGTGGGCTACCAGGAGGACCTGGCCGAGGGGACCTTCACCTTCGTGGAGGCGCTGCGGGAGCGCGGGTACAACACCGGCCTGGTCGGCAAGTGGCACGCGGGCACGGAGAAGAACGCGGCGTCGTTCGGGTTCGACGGGCCGGACCTGCCCGGCTGGCACAACCCGGTCGACAACCCGGACTACCTGGCCTACCTGGCGGAGCACGACCTGCCGCCGTACGAGATCAGCGACCGCGTGCGCGGCACGCTGCCCAACGGCGGCCCCGGCAACCTGCTCGCGGCGCGACTGCACCAGCCGGTCGAGGCCACGTTCGAGCACTACCTGGCCACGCGCACCATCGAGCTGCTGGAACGGTACGCGGACGACTTCCGGTCGGGGGAGCGGCCCTTCTTCCTGGAGCTGAGCTTCTTCGGCCCGCACCTGCCGTACATCGTGCCGGACGAGTACTTCGACATGTTCGACCCGGCCGACGTCGAGCTGCCCGCCTCCATCGCGGAGACGTTCGAGGGCAAGCCGCCCGTGCAGGCCAACTACAGCGCGCACTGGACGTTCGACACCATGCCGATCGAGGTGACGCGCAAGCTCATCGCGGTCTACTGGGGCTACGTGACGCTCATCGACCAGCAGATCGGGCGCGTCATGGACGCGCTGGAGCGGCTGGGGCTCGTGGACGACACCGCGGTGTTCTTCACGTGCGACCACGGCGAGTTCACGGGCGCGCACCGGCTGCACGACAAGGGTCCGGCGATGTACGAGGACATCTACCGCACGCCCGGCCTGCTGCGGGTACCGGGCGGCCCTGCGGGCCAGGTGCGCACCGAGTTCGTCAGCCTGCTGGACTGCACGGCCACGATCCTGGAGCTGGCCGGGATCGACCCGGCACCCGCGGTGGACTCGCGCAGCCTGCTGCCGCTGGCGGCCGGTGAGGACGTGGAGTGGCAGCAGGACATCGTGTGCGAGTTCCACGGCCACCACTTCCCCTACCCGCAGCGCATGCTGCGGGAGGACCGGTACAAGCTGGTGGTCAACCCGGACTCGGTCAACGAGCTCTATGACCTGCACACCGACCCGGACGAGCTGACCAACGCCTACGCCTACGCCGACCCGGGCCTGGCCGACGTGCGGCGCCGCATGATGGGGCGGCTGTACCGGCTGCTCCGGGATCGTGGCGACAACTTCTACCACTGGATGACCACGATGTACGACGTCGGCGAGGTGGACCACGACCCGACCCAGTCGGGCCTGGACGAGACGACGTACGCGGCGCGGTAGGCCGGCGCAGCCAGGTCGGGCGGGGCGTGGCCGGTCGCGGTCACGCCCTGCGCAGGTAGTCGATCATCAGGTCGAACGCGGCCTCGAGCTGGTCGGACCGGCCCGTGGCGCGCAGTACCTGGACCCCGCCCTGGATGCCGGCGACGAACGCCGCCGCCGTCCGGTCGGGGTCCAGGTCGGCACGCACCTGGCCGCTCGCCTGCATCGAGACCACCCCGGCGCGGATCGCCCGCTGCCACTGCGCCAGCAGCTCCGTGATCACCTCGGCGGTGCCGGGCGAGCCCGACATCTGGTCCATCAGCGCGCCGAGCGGGCAGTGCCGGCCCTGGGCCCGGTACCGAGCGACCACGGCGTCGCGCCACGCGGTCCACGACTCCCACGTGTCGAGCGCGCTGAGGTGCGGCTCCTGGTCGGTCAGCACGCCGTCCGCCTCGTGCCGCGCCACGGCGAGCAGCAGCCCCTCCTTGCCGTCGGGGAAGTAGTGGAAGATCTGGCCCTTGCTCGTGCGCGTCACCGCGCCGACGTCGTCCAGCGTGACGGAGCCCGGGCTGTTGCTCCGCAGGTACTCGGCGGCGCCCTCGACGATGCGCTGCCGGGTCGCCTGGCCCTTCGGGGTGAACTTCACGTCGTCGACTGTAGTCGTTTTTTGTACTTGCTGGTCCAAAATTTGGTTCCTAGCGTCAAGGGCATGACACAGCGACTGCAGGACCGCACCGCCCTCGTCACGGGCTCCACCAGCAACATCGGCCGCGCCATCGCCCAGCGGCTCGCGGCGGAGGGCGCGCACGTCGTCGTCTCCGGCCGGGACGCGGAGCGCGGCGAGGCCGTCGTCGCGGGCATCCGGGCCGACGGCGGAAAGGCCGACTTCGTCCGGGCCGACCTCGACGGCAGCCGGGAGGCGAGCCACGCGCTCGCGGCCGAGGCGGCGGACGTGCTGGGCGGGCGGATCGACGTGCTGGTGAACAACGCCGGCATCTACCGCACGGCCCCGACCCTGGCCGACACCGACGCCGACGCGCTCGACCAGCTCTACGCCGTGAACGTCAAGGCGCCGTACTTCCTCACCCAGGCCGTTGCGCCCCGGATGGTGGCCGACGGCGGCGGCGCGATCGTCAACCTGGGCTCGTGGGTCGCGCGGCTGGCCGCGCCGTCGGGCGGCGCCTACGCCTCGACCAAGGCCGCGCTGGAGTCCCTGACGCGGTCCTGGGCCGCCGAGCTCGGCGCCCAGGGCGTGCGGGTCAACGCGGTCTCGCCGGGCGTCGTCCGCCCGCCGGAGCTCGACCCGGCCGTCTCGTTCTCGGAGAACATGACGCTCGGCACCCCGGCCGGCGCGCCCGGGCACCCGGACGCGATCGCCGCCGCGGTGGCGTACCTCGCCTCCGACGACGCGCGGTTCGTGCACGGCTCGGTGCTCGACGTCGACGGCGGGCGCACCGGCGTGGCGGTCGTGGCCGCCTGACGGCCGGCGGCCTGACTCCGACGGCCCGAGCCCGACGGTCCGACTCCGACGTACCGACCATGCACTTTCTGCCGGTATCGCGCTGCATCTGGCAGCAAGTGCATGGTCCGTGATCGGATGAAAGCGAGGCTTGTCGGTAGATTTCACCCAAAGTTTACTGATGGCACGACAGGTCACGCTCCCGGCGTGGAAGTGTGGTGGCGGCACCGGGGCCCGCAGGGGGTCGCGGGCGGACTCACACGGAGGTCGACGATGCGCACACGTCTCGGACGGGCACGGGGTCTCGGGCGGGCACAGGGTCTCGGAAAGGCCTGGGGGAGCGGGCTGTCGGCCCTGGCGGTCGCCGCCGGGGTGCTGGTCGCGGCGCCGGGCGCGGTCGCGCAGGACGGCGCGGCGACCGTCGCGGCAGCCGACGCCGCGCCGTCTGACGTCCCCGCCGGCTACTACGACAGCGCCGAGGGCCTGACGGGCGAGGCGCTGAAGGCCGAGCTGAACGACATCATCAGCGTGAGCGACTCGGTCTCCTACAGCGAGGTGTGGGACGGCCTGATGGCCAGCGACGAGGACCCCGCGAACCCGGACAACGTGATCCTCCTGTACACGGGCGAGTCGCGCGCCAAGAGCCTGAACGGCGGCGACGTCGGCGACTGGAACCGCGAGCACGTCTGGGCCAAGTCGCACGGCGACTTCGGCACGGCCACCGGGCCCGGCACCGACCTGCACCACCTGCGCCCCACGGACGTGCAGGTCAACAGCATCCGCGGCAACAAGGACTTCGACGAGGGCGGCAGCACGGTGTCCGGCGCGCCCGGCAACTACACCGACTCCGACTCGTTCGAGCCGCGCGACGAGGTGAAGGGCGACGTCGCGCGGATGATCCTGTACATGGCCGTGCGCTGGGAGGGCGAGGACAGCTTCGCCGACCTGGAGCCCAACGACACCGTGAACAACGGATCCGCGCCGTACCACGGCAAGCTCTCCACGCTGCTGGAGTGGAACGACGCCGACCCGGTGTCCACGTTCGAGGCCAACCGGAACGACGTCATCTACGAGCAGTTCCAGCACAACCGGAACCCGTTCGTCGACCACCCGGAGTGGGCCGACGCCATCTGGGGCTGACCCTGCACGTGTCAGACCTACAGGTCACCCGGGTGACCTGTAGGTCTGACACGGCTGGTCTCCGTACCCTGGAGGGAGCACCGGAGGTGGTCACCGTGTCGAACGAGGTGAGCTCAGCCCCGCGGATCCCGCCGCGCTGGTTCGTCCGGCTCGCCTGGCAGGTGCACCGCGGCATGTACCGCGTCAGCGGCGGCCGGCTCGGCCTGCGCCGCCCCCGCGGACACCGCTGGGGCATGCTGCGCGTGACCACCACGGGGCGTCGCACCGGGTGCGAGCACAGCGTGATCCTCGCCTACCTGGACGACGGCGCCGACCTGGTCGCCCTCGCGATGAACGGCTGGGCCGACGGCGAGCCCAACTGGTGGCTCAACCTCAAGGTCCACCCCGAGGCCACCGTGGACCTCGTCGGCGAGTCCCGCACCGTGCGCGCCCACGCCGCGCAGGGCGCCGAACGCGACCGGCTCTGGGCCGCGTGGCGCACCTACGACCACCGGCTCGACGCGTACGCCGCGCTGCGTACCACCGAGACGGCGGTCGTGGTCCTGGAGCGGTGGGAGGAGCCCGGGCACTCCTGAAGAGCGACGACGGCGCAGGTCACAGCGTGGCCGTCGCCAGCGCCTCCTCGTGCCCGCCGAGCGTGATCTCGATGCGGTCCATGTCCGTGAGCGACACCGCCGTCGACGCGTCCAGCCCCGTCGTCTCGCCGCCCGACCACGACCACGTCGCCGCGACCGTGCGCGCGCCGTCCCGGCCCACGAGCACCAGCTCGTACCTGATCGGCTCCGACGGGATGTAGGCGCCCTCCGGCGGCTGGTCCCCGGGATCGGGCGGGTAGTGGCACGACCACTTGAACTTGGTGCCCCAGGTGGTGGGCGTCGCCACCACCTCGGCGCGCATGTCCGCGCCGTCGACGGGTCGCAGCTCGATGGTCCGGGCCTCGGCCGCCGTGGTTCCGGGGGGCGTGCTCGACGGCGGGGTGGCCGACGACGGCGGGGCCGACGACGCCGTGGCGCCCGCCCCGAGCGGGGTGCCGCCGTCCGACGTGCCGAACAGGCCGCCCCCGGAGAGCACCGAACCGCCCACCGCCCCGGCGACCACCAGGGCGCTCGCGGCCACAGCGCCCAGGGCGCGGCGCCGGAACCGGGAGCGGCGCGCGGCGCGGGCCAGCGGCGCGAGCGGGACCACCGGTGCGCGGACGGCGGGGGACGGGCCGCCGTCGTCGGCCGTGCGGTGCCCGGCGCTGTCGACCGTGCGGCCCCCGAGCCCGACGCCGCCGCCCCCGACGCCGCCGCCCCCGACGCCCACCGCCCCGCCGTCCGCTGGCGCACCAGGCACGGCGTCGTCCTCGGTCAGCGCCCGCGCGTGCGCGGGGCTGATGGTGCCGAGCAGACCCGGCAGGCCCGCGAGCTCGGCCACGGCGGAGCGGCACGCGGCGCACCCGGCCAGGTGCCGCTCGTAGGCGCGCCGGTCGCTCGGGCCGAGGGCGCCGAGCACGTAGGCCGCGTCCCACTCGGCGAACTCGTCGCCGTCTCCTGTCCCCGCGGGGATCATGCCGTGACTCCTTTCTCCTGCAGCGCCAGCCGCAGCGCCCGCAGGCCGTAGTGCAGGCGGGACTTGACCGTCCCCGCCGGGACGCCCAGCTCGGCCGAGAGCTCGGCCACCGAGCGGCCCCCGTAGTACGCGCCCACCACCACCGCGCGGTGCGGCGGCGAGAGCGACAGCAGCGCGTCGGCGACCAGCCACGAGTCCAGCACGGCCTGGGTCGTGTCGCGACCCTCCCGGTCGGGCACGTGCCCGGTCGGGTGCTCGCGGGTGCGCCGGGCGCTGCGGAGGTGGTCCACCGTGAGGTTGCGCGCCACCGTGAACAGCCATGCGCGCACGGAGTCCTCGGAGCGTTCCAGCACCTCCGGGTGCCGCCAGGCGCGCAGCAGGGTCTCCTGCACGACGTCGCGCGCCTCCTCCTCGTCGCCCGTGCGGCGCACGACGTACCGGTACAGCGCGTCGGCGTGCGTGTCGTGCACCGCCTCGAGGAGCTCGTCCTCGGCACCCACGAGCGGCTCCTTCCCTGTCGTCGCTGCTCTCTCGTTCCCGGCCCGGCTACCGCGCGGTCACTGGCCCGGGGCCAGCTGCAGCGAGAACTCGATGCTGCCCTCATCCTCCACCGTCACGAAGCCCAGGTCCGGCGCCTCGACGCCGAAGTCCTCGAACGTGACCGGCACGCTGCCCACCACCTGCACGGGGTCGCCGCTGGTCGCGTCGCCCGCCACCTCGGCGTCGACCGTGGCCGGCTGCGTGACGCCGTGCACGGTGAGGTCGCCGGTCAGCGCGACGGACGTGGCGCCCTCCTCGATCGGTGCGGGCTCCGTGAGCACGAACGTCGCGGTCGGGAACTGGTCCACCTCCATCGCGGTGTCGCGGAAGTACCCGTCGCGGTTGGCCTCGTCCGTGGCCACGCTCGCGATGTCCACCTCGATGTCGGCGGCGGTGATGGCGCCGTCCGCCACCGTGACCGAACCCGTGACGTCCTCGGTGCGCCCGGTCACCGTCACGTCCTCGCCCTGGAGCACCTCGTCCACGCGGTAGCCCGCGAAGGACCCGTCGGTCACGGTCCACGTGCCGGCCGCGGCCTCGGCGTCGGGCAGGGGTGCCGCCTCCGCCGCGAGGCTCGGGGCCGCCTCCGCTGCCTCGTTGGCCCAGTCCGCGTAGAGGCCCGGCCCGAAGATCGCCGCCGCCCCGCCGATGACGACCACTGCCGCTCCGACGCCGATGCCTACCTTTGCCCCAGTGCGCACGTGCCGCCCCTCTCGTTCGCAGGCCGACCGGATATCAGCCTCTGCCCGGTACTACGGGCGAAATGGCAGATCGGTTCAATCAGGGGACCGAACTCATCGACTTCGGTCCCCTGTATCGAGAGCGGTCCGTCAACTGACCGGTCTCAAGGCAGGCGACCGATCTCATTTCCCCGGAGGGGAGGGGAGGGGATGAGTTCCGCTGTGCCGTGCCGTCTACAGCAGCAGGGACGCGTGTCGCGCCCCCCGAGCGCACCTGGAGGCAGCATGACCGACACCTTCGACGTCGACGTGACCCGCGACCTCGACGGACCCGTGGAGGCGGCGTGGGCCGCGTGGAGCACGCCCGAGGGCCTGCGCGCCTGGTGGGGGCCGGGCCCGTTCACCTGCCCCGCCGCCGAGGTCGACCTGCGGGTGGGCGGCCGCGCCCTGCTCGCGATGCGCGCCCCCGCCGAGTACGGCGGCGGAGACACGTGGTCCACCTGGGACTTCACGGTCGTCGAGCCGGTGCGGCGCATCGAGTACACGTTCCGGTTCACCGACGCCGCCGGCCTCCCCGAGGCTCCGCCGATGCCGGACGTGCCCGCCGAGGGGCACCACGAGGTCGAGATCACCGGCCTCGGCGACGGGCGCAGCCGCATCCACATGGTCGAGCACGGGTACACCAGTGCGGCGGCCCGCGACATGTCGCAGCAGGGGCTGGAGGCGTGCCTCGACAAGATGGCGGTATACGTAGCGGGCGCCTGACTTTCGTCGGCGCGCGGCCCCGTCACCGCCGTACCCGCAGCAGGACGACGGCGAGGCCCACGAGCAGCAGCCCCGCCACCGGTGCCTGCGCCAGGGCGGCCGGCGCGCCCCAGACGTCGGCGGCCCGGCCCGCGAGCGACGCCGCCAGCGCCGAGCCGGCGGCGCTCGCGGAGTTGTTCCAGGTGAACGCCTGGGTGAGCACGGACGCCCGCACCGACCGCTCGGTCAGCACGGTGAGCAGCACCAGGGTGGGCGGCACGGCGGCCTCGGTGAGCACCAGGGCCGCGCCGAGCCAGCCCGCCGACGGCGCGAACGGCAGCAGCGCCGCCGTCGCCGTCAGATAGGTGGTGACGGCCACGAGCTGCACGCGGGCCGGGGTGCCGCGCCGTCGTCGGCCGTACAGCCAGCCCGAGGCGAGGCCGGCGAGGCTCCCGGCGGCGATGATCGGCGTCGCGGCCCCGGGCGTGCCCTGGCCGACGGCGAACGCCGTGACCGCCACGCCCATGGTGCCGAAGTAGAGGCCGATCGCGAGGTTGAGCAGGGCCAGCAGCAGGAACGCCGGAGCGAGCAGCGAGGACCGCGCGGCCCGCCCGGCGCTGGCGTGCTCGCCGAGCGGGTGCGGCGGCGGCGCGGTGCGGCGCTGGAGGGCCAGGGCGGTGCCGCCGCCGAGGATCAGCCCGGCCGCCAGAAAGCTGCCCGCTGTCGGGTACCCCGCCGCGCCCAGCGCGGTGACCAGCACCGGCCCGAGCAGGAAGCTCGTGGCGTTCGCGAGCGACTCCAGGGAGAACGCGGTGGGCAGGTCGTCGTCCCGCGTGCCGTGCAGCAGGTGCGCCCAGCGGGCGGCGGACAGGGCGCCGAGCTGGGGCACCGCCGCGCCCGCGCAGGCCGCGGCGACGACCGCACCGGCCGGCGTCGTCGACAGCAGGACGCCGGCGACGGCGCAGCCGTGCGCGACCAGGTAGAGGGGGAGCATGCGGGTCTGGCCGAACCGGTCGACCAGCCGGGCCAGGTGCGGGCCCACGAGCGCCTCCGCGAGGGCGAAGGCTGCGGTGGCCAGTCCGGCCGTCGCGTAGGAGCCGGTCCGGTCGTGCAGCAGCCAGACCAGGCCGAGGCCCGTCATGGCGATGCCGACCCGGCCGGAGGTGGCGCTGATGAAGAAGGCGGCGGCGCCGGGCGCGCGCAGCAGTGAGCGGTAGCCGCCGGTGGCAGCAGACATGGGTGTCCTTCGTCGCCGTCCGGCGGGACGGGCCACCCGGGGTCGCCGGCGCCTGGTGCTGCGAAGTGCTGCTGGGGTGCGACCCGTGGCCCGCCTGGGGGCATCCTGGGCTGCGGTGGGACGGGACACGCGCCCCTGCCGCCGCCCCCGACACCGGGCGGTATGCAAACGATGTGCCCGGGCCGATGCGGACCCGGACGACTGCCAGGGACGCTAGCAGGACTAGCTGCCCAGCGGAACCTCGTCGTGCCGGGCCACGCCGAACGTGGCGCCCGGATACCGCAGCCCGGAGAAGTACATGTTGGTGTGGGCCACGATCTGCTCGCCGGTGATCGGCACGCCGTCCCACTCGGTGTCGGTGGTGGTGTGCGCGTCGCTCACGAGCGTCACGTCGTAGCCAAGCGCGGCGGCTCGCTGCGTCGTCGTGCGCACGCAGAAGTCGGACTGCGCGCCGGCCACGACCAGGCGCGTCGTGCCGAGCCCGGTCAGCACCTCACCGAGGTCGGTGTCGGCGAACGAGTCGCGGTAGGCCTTGTGTACCAGCGGCTCGTCGGGGTGGCGGGCGAGCCCGTCCGCGAAGGCCCAGCCCGGTGTGTCCCGCTCCAGGCCGGGCTCGTGGTGCTGCACCCAGACGACGGGCGTCCCGGCGGCGCGGGCCCGCTCCGCGAGGGCGGCCGAGCGGGCGACGACGCCGTCGGCGTCGAAGCAGCCGCGGACGACGTCGGCCTGGAGGTCGATCAGGAGGACGGCGGTGGTCATGGGCAGGGGACCTCTCTGAAACGGTCGGGGTCGGTGAGGGGGAAGTGGTAGCAGACGGTGTCGGCGTCCCCGGTGGGCTGCCCCGTCCAGTCCTGGATCTCGCGGGAGTACTCGACCACCACATCGCTCGCGGACTCCTGGACCACGGTCCCGTCCTCGATCGCGTCCGGGTGCGGCGAGAGGTGCAGCTCGTTGCGGTCCAGGTCGGCGAGGCGCCAGGCCCACCGGTCCTGGGCGGTGTCGAACGCGGCCATGCCGAGCGCGACCAGCAGGACGACGGCCGCGGTGAGGACGGCCGCCACGATCCAGGGCGTGCGGCCGCGGGGCTTCGACGTCATGGCTCGCGCCGTGCCAGGCGCATCGCGATGCTCGCCGGCGCCGTCTCGACGAAGCCCAGGCTGCGGTAGAGGGGCCGGCCCGGCTCGTCCGCGTTGAGCGTGATGTAGGCACCCGCGGGGGCGCGGTCCGCGATCTGGTCCAGGAGCCAGTTCATGACCCGGCGGCCCAGGCCGCGGCTCTGGTGCTCGGGCAGCGTCGCGATGTCCGCGATGTGGAAGTACCAGCCGCCGTCGCCGAGCGTGCGGCCCATGGCGACGGCGCGGTCCGTCGCGGCCTCGCGGACGTGGCAGAAGGCCCAGCTCGCCGTCAGCACGGGCGCGGCCTGCTCGGCGGACTTGGGGGACAGGCCTGCGGCCGAGCGCAGGTGCAGGTACTCGTCGAGGCTGGGGGCGGTCGGGACCAGGACGTAGGGGACGTCGCTCATGCGAGCACCCTAAGGCGGGTTCGCCGGACGAACGGCACCCGTAGAGTCTGCGCATGCTGCGAACCCGCACCGTGGTGACGCTCGTGATCGCGGGCCTCGCGCTCGTCGGCGCGGTCCTGGCGGCGCCCCCGCTGTGGCTGGCCCTCGACGAGTCCGCGGTGCCGCCCGTGTCGACCTTCCCGGACCTGCCCGACGGCGCCCGCGTCACCTCGGTGGACATCGGCTGCGGTTCGGGAGGCTGCTGGCAGGAGCTGACCGTGCTGGCCCCGGCCGGCACGACGGGCGCGGCGCTCGCGGCCGAGGTGGCGCCCGAGGGCGAGGAGTGTCCCGTCCGGAGCCTGATCGACCTGCGCCGGGTGTGCACCGGGGTGGTCGCGACCGGGACCCTGGACGAGCCCGATGCGACCGACGCCGTGCGGTTCTACGTGCAGTACGACCGGTCGTGATCCCGGACCCCGCTACCGTGGCTGCGCATGACGCATGCCGACACCGTGATCGACGCCCACCTGATCCGGGACCTGCTCCGCGAACAGCACCCTGACCTGGCAGAGCTCCCGCTGGAGCTCGGCGCCCGCGGCTGGGACAACCAGCTCTGGCGCCTGGGTGACGAGCTCGCCGTCCGGCTGCCGTGGGCCACGGAGTCCGCGGACGAGCTGCTGCGCAAGGAGCACGCCTGGCTGCCCGCGCTGGCGCCGGGCCTGCCCCTGCCGGTCCCGGTGCCGCAGCGGCTCGGCGAGCCGGCCGAGCGGTTCCCGCGGCCCTGGCTCGTGACCACCTGGGTGCCGGGCGCGCCGGCCGACCGCTCCCCGGTCACGCGGGGCGAGGAGGCCGCGCGGACGCTGGCCGAGTTCCTGACGGCGCTGCACCGGCCCGCTCCCGAGGGGGCGCCGTCGGGCCGTGGCCGGGGCGGGGCGCTCGCCGAGCACACCCCGGGCTTCGCGCTGCAGCTCGCCGAGACCGTGGAGCGGGGCCTGGTCGCCGACCCGGAGGCGGTGCGCGCCGTCTGGGACGACGCCGCCGCGGCGCCCGAGTGGGCGGGCCCGTCGCTGTGGCTGCACGGTGACCTGCACCCGGCCAACGTGCTGACGGCGGACGGCACCCTGTGCGGCGTCATCGATTTCGGTGACCTGTTCGCCGGTGACCCGGCCGTCGACCTCGCCGCGGCCTGGCTGCTCCTGCCGGACGGCGGGGTCGACGCCTTCCACGCCGCCTACGGGCCCGCCGTGGACGACGCGACGCTCCGGCGCGCCCGCGGCTGGGCCGTGGCGAAGTCGCTGGTGGGGCTGCTCATCGGCGAGGCCGGCGAGCACGGCCGGCCGGGCGGCAAGAAGTCGTGGGGCCCGCCGGCACGGGCGTCGCTGGAGCGGCTGCTGGCGACGGCGTGATCCCGGGGCGCTGTCGCTGATCCCGGGTCGCCGTCGCTCGGCCTAAGCCGCCAGCTCGGCGAGGAGGCACTCCCGCAGCGCGACGAGCTGGTCGGCTGACTCGCCGGGGCCGACGCCGTCGGTGAAGACCGTGGCGGCGGCGACCTCGGCGGCCAGGGGGTCGGCCACCCAGGCGGCGATCCAGTCGCGCCCCTCGATGATCCAGTCCTTGCCCCGGGCGGCGACCGCGCGCTCGCGCAGCACGGTCACCGACCGCTCCGGGTCGGGGCTGGGCAGCAGGTGGATCACGTCAGGGACCGGCGCCAGCGCGCGGCGCACCTGCTCGGCGCACGCGGGGTCGGTGAAGCTGGTGTACCCGGCGCCGAGCGCGATCACGGCGTCCGGGTGCTCCGAGACGGCCCGCGCGACGGCGTGGGCGCGGGCCGGCTCCCACTCGCGCTCCGCGGCTGCCCAGCCGACGGCGTCGTCGCGCTCCAGCAGCCGGTCGAGGCTCCAGCCGACCTCGGCGCAGTAGGACCAGGCGATGTCGTCGATGTCGACGAACGCGTGACCGAGCCGCTCGGCGACGAGCGCGCCGAGCGTGGACTTCCCTGCCGCGAGCGGGCCAACCAGGATCATCGAGAGCCTCCGGCTACTGGGTGAAATATCCCAGTATCACCTATAGGTCGGGCTCGGCGTGATCCGACTCAGGCGGCTCCCGGCCGGCGGTGGTCGAGGTAGTTCTGCGTGGTGGTCAGGGTCGTCATGTCAGGCATCCGGTCGAGGTAGACCAGCCCGTCCAGGTGGTCGATCTCGTGCTGGAACACACGGGCGGCGTACCCGGTGACCTCGTCGGTGACCGTCTGCCCGGTCTCGTCGGTGTACCGCACCGTGATGCGCTCGGACCGCGGCACCAGGCCCATGTAGCCGGGCACGCTGAAGCAGCCCTCCCAGTCGAGCACCGTCTCGGCGGAGCGCTCGAGGATCGTGGGGTTCAGGATCTGGATCAGGCCGGTCTCGGGCCGGTCGGGGAACATCTCGGTCCTGCGGACCTCGATGATCGCGGCGCGGACCGAGATGCCGATCTGCGGCGCGGCGAGCCCGGCGCCGTGGAGGCTGCGGAGCAGGGTGGTCAGGGCGTCGAGGACGTCGCGCGCCTCAGTGGCCTCGATCTCCGCGGTGGGCGCCTTGAGGCGGGGGTCCCCGATGGTGACGAGATCGTCGTCGGTGAGATGCATGGTCAGGTCGCCTCCGAGATGTGGTCTGCCTGCACAGGCTAGGCGGCATCGAACGTGCCCGATGCCAGACTGTCGTCATGGCCGCGCCGGCGTTATTGCTCCCCTCACCGATCGAGGTGTTGGATGACGAACGCCTCGATGCCGCTGGCGTCCGTCTCCTGCTCAAGCGTGATGACCTGATCCATCCGGATCTGCCGGGCAACAAGTGGCGCAAGCTCAAGTACAACCTCAAGGCAGCTCGTGCGGCTGGTGCCCCGAGGCTGCTGACGTTTGGTGGTGCGTACTCCAATCACATTCGGGCGGTGGCGGCTGCAGGTGCTCTGTTCGGTTTCGAGACGATCGGCGTCATCCGGGGCGAGGCGTACGACCCGCTGAACACGTCGCTGCAGTTCGCCGTCGACCATGGAATGCAACTGACCTATCTGAATCGACAGACGTATCGAATGAAGGCCGATCCGGTGGTGATCGACCAACTTCATCGTGATCTCGGGGGTTTCTATCTGATTCCGGAGGGTGGCAGCAACGCTCTGGCCGTGCGCGGGTGCGCCGAGATGGTCGGCGAGATCGCCGAGCACTTCGACGTCATCTGCTGTGGTGTCGGCACTGGTGGCACCCTGGCTGGTATCGCGGCGGGGCTGAGTGCCGGGCAACGTGCGATCGGTTTCTCGTCACTCAAGAGCGGAGATTTCCTGGTCGACGATGTCGCGACTCTCCAGCGTGATGCGCTGGGTGATGCGACCAGCAACTGGCAGGTCGAAACCGGCTATCACTTCGGTGGATACGCCAAGACCAAGCCCGAGCTGACAGCGTTCGTCGATGACTTCGAGAGCCGCCACGGCTTGAGGCTCGACTGGGTCTACGTGGCCAAGATGATGTTCGGGATCTATGACCTTGTGGCTCAGGGCCGGTTTCCGGCAGGGACCCAGATCGTCGCGGTGATCACTGGGCCGGACTTCGACGATCAGATCTGCTCGTAGTAACCCCGCTGGGCGGACTTTCTGGTGGATCCCTCTTGCCAGGTGAGGGTCCACTCGCCGGCGTTCACGCTGAACCGGCGCCCGAATCCGAGCCACATCCCGTGCATGGTGCGTCCGCTGGGGTCGATCACCATCTGCAGCGCACCGTGATACGTGCCCGGCTTCGAGCTGCCCTCGCCTGGTGAGGTCCCGACGACGTGCACTTGCCGGACGCCCCCGCCCCCGCCAGGATCGCGGGCGGGTCGCGACACCAGGGGAGACACATGTCAGACGAACGCCGGGACTGGCTCGCCAAGCAGCTCGCCGCGGCCGCCGTCCGCCTTGGTGTGACGATCGACGGCGAGCCGGTGCGCGGGTCCTACGACCGCACACTCGCCGTCCGGACGTCGGGGCCCGCGTGGCTGCGGGTCACCGCGCAGGAGCCGCAGTGGGCTCGCGGCGAGTACTGGGACGGCATCGCGACGGCGACGGGCGCGCCGTTCGACGCCGTCCCGATGCCCCGGCACCTGCACTCCGCCGAGTGGGCCGACGGCGGCCAGGTCGTCCGGGCGGACCTGCTCACCCTCGTGGACGAGCCCGCCGTCGGCTCCAGCCTGGTGCTGGACCACCCGGTCGACCTGCCCGACACCTGGTGGGCCGCGCTCCGGGCGGGCCTCGACGCCCTGCGCGCCGCCACCGGCACCGAACGCCGGGTGCTCCGGCCCGAGGAGCTCACGGAGGCGATCCGCGCCCGGTTCGGCATCGAGATCGACGCCGGCCGCGTCGAGTGGGAGGTGGCCCACGGCGACCTGCACTTCGGCAACCTCACGGGCCCGCGCCTGACGATCCTCGACTGGGAGTACTGGGGCTGGGCGCCCGCCGGGTACGACGCCGCCGTCCTGGCCTGCTCCGCCGTCCTCCAGCCCGACATCGCCGCCCGCGTCCGCGCCGAGTTCGCCGACGTGCTCGGCACCTACTCGGGCGCGGTCGCCCAGCTCGCCGCGGCGGAGAAGTACCTGCGGCTGGTCGACATCGGCGCGCACCCGGAGGTCGCGGAGCCCGTGCGGCGGCTGGCCGACGTCGTCGTCCGCGAGCGGTTCGCCTGACCGAAGCCGAGGCTCACGCCCCGGGCTTCGCGACCTCCAGCAGCAGGTCGACGAGCCGCTCGGCGGCGTCCGGCACGCCGTTGCTCCGTGCGGCCCTGGCCATGCGGTCGCGCCGTCCGGCGTCGTCGAGCAGGCCGGCCAACGCCCCACGGAGGTCGGAGAAGCTGAGGTCGCCCTCCAGCGAGACCGCCGCGCCCAGGTCCTGGAGGCGGCGGGCGCCCAGCACCTGCTCGTTCCCGGCCGCCGACGCCAGCGGGATCAGCACGGCGGGCTTGCCCAGCGCCGTCAGCTCGGCGAGGGTCCCGGCCCCGCTCCGGGAGACGACGACGTCGGCCAGCGCCAGCACGTCCGGCAGCTCCGCCCCGACGAACCCGAGCACCCGGTAGCGCGGAGCCAGCTCGGGGCCGAGCTTCGCGGTGCGCTCGAACATCTCCTTGAGGTTGTTCGGGCCGCACTGGTGGATCACGTTGGCGCGCTGGAGCAGCCAGGGCAGCGTCTCGGCGACCAGGTCGTTGATCTGCACCGACCCCTGGGCACCGCCCGTGACGTACAGGACGGGCAGGTCGGGGTCGAACGAGTCGAGGCCGAGCGCGTCGACGGCCTTGATCGGCTCGCCGGTCAGCACCTCGGCGCGCACCGGGTTGCCGGTCACGACGGCCCGCTCGTGCACCGCCTCCGGCAGCAGCTCGATGGTCGACGGCGAGGACACCGCGACGCGCGTCGCCCGCTTGGCCAGCAGGCGGTTGGCCAGGCCGAGCCGGACGGTCTGCTCGTGCACCACGAGCGGACGCCGGAGCAGCCCCGCCGCGATGCCGACCGGCACGGCGACGTAGCCGCCGGTCGAGAGGATCACGTCGGGCTTGAACTCCGAGACGATCGACCGCGCCTGCGCGACGCCGAGCGGCACCCGCGCCATGTCCTTCATGTTGCTGGCCGACAGCATGCCCAGCGGGTTGCTCGACCGGCGCAGCTTGCCCGTGGCCACCGGCACGAACCGGATGCCCTCGGACGCCGTGACGCGGGCCTCCAGCCCGTCGGCCGTGCCCGCCCAGAGGACGCTCACCGCGGTGCCCTCCTCGGCCAGCCGCGCCTGGAGCGCGCGCAGCGTGGTGAGCGCCGGGTAGGTGTGGCCGCCGGTGCCGCCACCGGTGACGAGCAGGCGGAACTCGGACGGCTGTGAACTCACGAGACATCTCCCAGGACGGCGGCGGAAGGGGTGTGATGCCCACTCTAGGGGGTCTGCGGCGGTCGTCCGCTTCGCCAGTGAGGTACGGATAGTCCCAGGTCAGCGTGTCGGGGTGGGGTCCGCAGGATGCGGCCGGGGAGGGCCTGGCGCAGACCTACGGAAACGGGCGTTCGAGTAAAGAAATGTGCCGACATGAATGCTGGAAATGTGTTCTATTTCTACTTCTGCATTTGTCTTGACGGCTCTCCGTAATTGCTGGCAGGATCTCGGCCACCCATCGATCTGGGTGCCAAATGGTCACGAGACGAACGTTGAAAATCGGTCGGCCCTGGCTCGGAATTGCGACAGAGAGTAGAAGGTTATGGCCGGCGTGATCGCCACGGGCGTCTACGTGAGGGTGACCGGGATGTCGAGCATGGAGCGCGGCTCCGAGGGCATCGTGAAGACCGTCCGGCAGGGCTGGGCTGGTAAGGAGGCCGTGGTGGTGGCTCCCGGCCCGCTGCGGTCCCGAGAGTTCACCGTCCCGCTGGTCGACCTCTCGATGAAGTGAGCCGCGGCGCCCGTGCGGAGGGTGCGGCGACGTCAATTCCGGACGACGCCAGGCGCGTTGTCCGGGGCATCGGAGAAGATGCTTTTGCCTGCTGTTCGAATGGGCTGTAGAACGGCGCATTCTTGCAGTTCAGGAGCCCTTTTCGCGGCGGTGTCCGGCCGCTGTTCGCCCCCCTGAGGTCGGCAGTTTGCAGCGCGAAGTCGGCACTCTGCATCGAGGTCGGTCCAGGCCTGTGCCGACCTCGATGCAGAGTGCCGACCGACCCACGAGCACGCCCGCCCCTCTGCGCGATCGTCGGCGTCGTCTGGACCTCACCTTGCCCCCAGCCTTCGGCTGACCTCCTGGGCTGCCTTGGTCGCCTGCTCCGCGAGCCCGGCGCGGGCGGCGTCGTCGTACGACTCGGAGCGGAACGTGATCGCCAGGCCCGCGACCGGTCGTCCCGTGTGGTCGACGACGGCGGCGGCCACCGACGCGAAGCCCGCCGTCACCTCGCCGTCCTCCACCGCGAAGCCACGCTCGCGCGACAGCCGGAGCACGTCGCGGAGCTCGCGCAGGGTGCTCGGTCCCGAGCCGGTCAGGTCCGTGAACGAACCCGGCGTCGGGTACAGGGCCCGCACCTGCGCCGGCGGCAGCAGCGCGAGCACGGCCCGCCCGCTCGCGGTGAGGTGGCTCGGGAGGTGGACGTCGACGTCGGTCACCAGGGGCGGGCGCCCCGCCGCCCGCTGCTCCACCAGATACAACACCTCGCGGCCGTTGAGCACCGCGAGGTGCCCGTTCTCGCCGGCGGCCTCCACCAGGCGCGCGACGACGGGCGCGGCCAGCCTCGTGAGCGGCGCCTGCCGCGTGTACGCGCTGCCCAGGCCGAGGGCCGCGACGCCCAGGCCGTAGCGGCGCTCGTCGGGGAAGTGCCGCACGAAGCCCTCGTCGCCCAGCACCGAAAGCAGGTGGTAGACGCTGGAGCGGGGCACCCCGATGCCGTGCGCGATCGCGCCCGCGGGCACCGGCCCGGGCTGCGCCGCGAGGAACGAGAGCAGCCGCGCGGTGTGGCGCGCGGCGGGAACGGCGCTGCTGGTGCCCACGGGGTGACCTCCTGCTGGGGCTGATGCTGAGTTGGCTGGTCGGCAGTTCCGGGTGGTCGGCAGAACGTCAGGTAGTCGGCAACCCGGGTTACCGACTACCTGACGTTCTGCCGACCACCCCGAACTACCGACCACACGCACTCCACGACCCGCACCCCCGATCTCGCTCGGGGCAGATGTCTCGTATCCCAGACTCTATCGCCGGTTCCGGCCGCGCCACGGAGGCCCTGGCGGGGTTCTATGAGCGCATGAGCACCCTGCACGACGCGGCGACGACGCCCGCCACCGGCGCGGCCGGCACCGAGCTGCCCCAGGACCAGCAGCGCCAGGACCCGCACCAGGACGCGCAGAACAGCGACCTGCCCGGGCACGTCGTCCTCGATGGCACACCGCTCACGGTGGAGCAGGTCGTCGCCGTCGCCCGCCACGGCGTGTCCGTCGAGATCCACGAGACAGCGCTGGCCCGCATGGAGCGGACCCGCGCCGTCATCGAGGACCTCGCGCACGACACCGTGCCCCACTACGGCGTCTCCACCGGCTTCGGCGCGCTCGCCCGCCGGCACATCCCCACCGAGATGCGGGCCCAGCTCCAGCTCAGCCTCGTGCGCTCGCACGCCGCGGGCTCGGGCGCGCACGTCGAGACCGAGGTGGTGCGAGCGCTGCAGCTCCTGCGCCTCGCGACCCTGGTGACCGGACACACGGGCGCCCGTCCGGTCACGGCGCAGACCTACGCCGCGATGCTCAACGCGGGCATCACGCCCGTCGTGCACGAGTACGGGTCGCTCGGCTGCTCCGGCGACCTCGCGCCGCTCGCCCACGTTGCGCTCGCCGCCATGGGGGAGGGGCAGGTGCGGGTCGGGGCCTCGACGGGCTCGGGGGTCTCGACAGGCTCGACCAGCGGGGTCGGCTCGGGGGTCTCGACAGGCTCGACCAGCGAGGGAAGCTCGACCAGCGAGAGCGTCGTCGACGCCGCCCAGGCGCTCGCCGACGCCGGGATCGAGCCCCTCGTCCTCGCCGAGAAGGAGGGCCTGGCCCTCATCAACGGCACCGACGGCATGCTCGGCATGCTCTGCCTCGCGATCCACGACCTGCGCCGCCTGCTCACCACGGCCGACGTCGCCGCCGCCCTGTCCGTCGAGGCCCTCCTCGGCTCGGACGCACCGTTCGCCGAGGACCTGGTGGGCATGCGACCGCACCCGGGCCAGGCGGCGTCGGCGGCGAACCTGCGCCGCCTGCTGGCGGGCTCGCCCCTGATGGCGAGCCACCGCGAGCTGGACGACGCCGGAAACCCCGCGTGCACCCGCGTGCAGGACGCCTACTCGCTGCGCTGCGCGCCGCAGGTGCACGGCGCCGTCCGCGACACGCTGGACCACGCCGCCACGGTCGCGGGCCGGGAGTTGGCCTCGGCGATCGACAACCCCGTCGTCACGACGGACGGGCGCGTCGAGTCGAACGGCAACTTCCACGGGGCGCCCGTCGCCTACGTGCTCGACTTCCTCGCCATCGCGGCCGCCGACCTGGCCAGCATGAGCGAGCGGCGCACCGACCGGTTCCTCGACGTGGCGCGCTCCGAGGGGCTGCCCGCCTTCCTGGCGGCCGACCCCGGCGTCGACTCCGGGCACATGATCGCCCAGTACACGGCCGCCGGGATCGTCTCGGAGCTCAAGCGCCTGGCCGCTCCCGCGAGCGTGGACTCGATCCCGAGCTCCGCCATGCAGGAGGACCACGTGTCGATGGGCTGGTCCGGCGCCCGCAAGCTGCGCCGCTCGGTGGACGGGCTCGGCCGCGTGCTCGCGATCGAGGTGCTGACGGCGACGCGCGCGCTCGACCTGCGGGAAGAGGCCCCGGCCGCGGGAACGGGCGCGGTGCACGACGCCGTCCGCGCCGTCGTGCCCGGTCCCGGACCCGACCGGTACCTGGCGCCGGAGATCGAGCACGTCGTAGGGCTCGTGACCGGCGGGCAGGTCGCGGCGGCCGCCGCGGACGCCGTCGGACAGCTCCACTGAACCCGCCCGCACCCGCCCGAACCTGCCGACCTGAGTCGAAGGAGACCGAAGTGAACCAGCCGTACGACCGGGGGACCCCCGTCGCCGTCCGCGCCCCGCGCGGCACCACCCTGACCGCCCGGAGCTGGCAGACCGAGGCGCCGCTGCGCATGCTCATGAACAACCTCGACCCCGAGGTGGCCGAGCGGCCCGACGACCTGGTGGTCTACGGCGGCACCGGCCGGGCGGCGCGCGATTGGCCGAGCTACCACGCGATCGTCCGCTCGCTCACCGACCTGCGCGAGGACGAGACGCTGATGGTGCAGTCGGGCCGCCCGGTGGGCGTGCTGCGGACGCACGAGTGGGCGCCGCGCGTGCTGATCGCCAACTCCAACCTCGTGGGCGACTGGGCGAGCTGGCCCGAGTTCCGGCGCCTGGAGCAGCTCGGGCTGACGATGTACGGGCAGATGACGGCCGGTTCCTGGATCTACATCGGTACCCAGGGGATCCTGCAGGGCACGTACGAGACGTTCGCGGCCGTGGCCGCGAAGAAGTTCTCCGGCACGCTGGCCGGCACGCTCACCCTGACCGGCGGCTGCGGCGGCATGGGCGGCGCCCAGCCCCTGGCCGTCACGCTGAACGGGGGCGTGTGCCTCGTGGTGGACGTCGACCCGGCGCGCCTGCACCGGCGCGTCGAGACGCGCTACCTCGACGTCGTCGCGTCCTCGCTCGATGAGGGGGTCGAGCTGGCGCTCGCCGCGAAGAAGGACCGGCGCGCGCTGTCGGTGGGCGTGGTCGGCAACTCGGCCGACGTCGTGCCGGAGCTGCTGCGCCGCGGCGTCGAGGTGGACGTCGTCACGGACCAGACCTCGGCGCATGACCCGCTCTCCTACCTGCCGTCCGGGGTGGCGCTGGAGGACTGGGCCTCGGAGGCGGAGAAGGACCCCGAGGGGTTCACCGAGCGGGCGCGCGAGTCGATGGCCCGGCACGTCGAGGGCATGGTCGGCTTCCAGGACGCGGGCGCCGAGGTGTTCGACTACGGCAACTCGATCCGCGACGAGGCCCGCCAGGGCGGGTACGGGCGGGCGTTCGACTTCCCGGGGTTCGTGCCCGCGTACATCCGGCCGCTGTTCGCCGAGGGCAAGGGGCCGTTCCGGTGGGCGGCGCTCTCCGGGGACCCGAAGGACATCGCGGTGACCGACCGGGCCGTGCTCGACCTGTTCCCCGACAACGACCACCTGGGCCGCTGGATCCGCGCCGCCCAGGACCGGGTCGCGTTCCAGGGGCTGCCGGCCCGCATCTGCTGGCTCGGGCACGGGGAGCGCGACGTCGCCGGGCTGCGGTTCAACGAGCTCGTCGCGTCGGGGGAGATCTCCGCGCCGCTCGCGATCGGCCGCGACCACCTCGACTCGGGCTCCGTGGCGTCCCCGTACCGGGAGACCGAGTCGATGGCCGACGGCTCCGACGCGATCGCGGACTGGCCGCTGCTCAACGCCCTGATGAACACCGCGTCGGGCGCGACGTGGGTGTCGCTGCACCACGGCGGCGGCGTCGGCATGGGGCGGTCGATCCACGCCGGGCAGGTGTCCGTCGCGGACGGGACGCCGCTCGCGGCCGAGAAGCTCGCCCGGGTGCTCGCCAACGACCCCGCGACGGGCGTGCTGCGGCACGTCGACGCCGGGTACGACGACGCCGCCGCTGCGGCGGAGCGCGGCGGGCTGCGCGTGCCGATGCGGGAGGGGGCGTGACGGGCTCGTCCGGCGTCGGCGCCCTGCTCGACGCGATCGCCGACGTCGGACGGGCGGCGTCCGGCGGGTACGAGCGGTTCGCCTGGACCGCGCACGACCTGACCCTGCGCGAGTGGTTCGCCGCCGAGGCGGCCGCGCGCGGGCTCGACGTCGTGCTGGACCGCGCGGGGAACCAGTGGGCGTGGTGGGGCGACCCGGACGCCGACGGGCCCGGCGTCGTCACGGGCAGTCACCTCGACTCGGTGCCGGGCGGCGGCGCCTTCGACGGCCCGCTGGGTGTGGCGGGCGCGTTCGCGGCGCTGGACGCGCTGCGGGCGTCCGGCGTCGTGCCCGTGCGGCCGCTCGGGATCGTGAACTTCTCCGACGAGGAGGGGGCGCGGTTCGGGCTGGCGTGCCTCGGGTCGCGGGCCGTGACCGGGACGGTTCCGGCCGACCGGCTGCTCGCGCTGCGGGACGGGGCCGGGGACAGGTTGGCGGAGGTGCTGGGGGCTGCGGTCCGGGGCGTGCCGCTCGAGCACTATGGCCGGGACCCCGAGACGCTGGCGCGGATCGGCGTCTTCGTCGAGCTCCACGTGGAACAGGGCCGGTACCTCGCCGACCTGCCCGAACATGAGGCCGCCCCCGTCGCGGTCGGCGCGGTGATCTGGCCGCACGGCCGCTGGCGGGTCGATCTCGCGGGCGAGGCCAACCACGCCGGCACCACGCCGCTGGCCCACCGGCACGATCCGATGCTCGACCTCGCGCGCCTCATCACCGACGTCCGCGCCGCCGCCGAGCACGCCGGGGCGCTCGCGACCCTGGCGAAGGTGCAGGTCGAGCCCAACGGCGTCAACGCGATCCCGTCGCGCGTCCGGGCGTGGATCGACGCCCGCGCCGAAACGGAACACGCCGTCCGTTCCGTGATCGGCGCGCCGGCGAGCGAGGGTCGGTCGGGTGGCGCGGCGTCGAACGTAGGGGTTGTCGCTGCATCAGGGCTCAGAGACCGAGCAGGCCTACGTTCGACGGCGCACGTTGCCGGCGGGCCGAGCGATGGTTCGGCGAACGTAGAGGTAGTCGGCGCATCAGGGCTCATGGACCGAGCAGGCCTACGTTCGACGGCGGAGCTGGCCGGCGGCCTGAGCGGCAGTCTGGCCGGCGTGCCAGGCGTCGGGCTCGCCCGGTGGCAGCCCGTCGAGGAGTCGTGGACCCCCGCGACCGTCTTCGACCCGGCCCTCGCGGCCCGGCTCGCCGACGTCGTCGGGCGGCCCGGCTCCGGCCTGCCCGCGCCCGTGATCGGCACGGGCGCCGGGCACGACGCCGGCATCCTCGCCGCGGCCGGAATCCCCACGGCGATGCTGTTCGTGCGCAACCCGACCGGCGTCTCCCACTCGCCGGCCGAGCACGCCGAACCGGCCGACTGCGACGCCGGAGTCCACGCCCTGACCGCCGTCCTCGCCGACCTGCTGACGGCCCCGGACCTGGAGCGGTCCCCGGCGGGCCCGGAGCCTGTCCCAACGGCAGCGACGCCGACCTCGGCAGCCCCGACCCCGCTCCCCCCGACCCCGACTCCGCTCCCGACAGCCCCGGCGTCGGCCCCGGCCGGTCCGTCCCGGGACTCGACCCGCCACGATCACCTTTGAGGCCTAAGTTTCTTCGCTTTGGGCCACGCCAAAGCGAAGAAACTTAGGCCTCAAAGGTGATCAGCGACGGGACACCGAGCACGAGAGGAGAAGCATGAGCGACTACTGGTGCGAGCGAGCCTGGCTGCCCGGACCCGGCGAACCAGGCTCACCCGGCGAACCCCGCGGCCACATCGCCGAGTCCGTCCGGGTCGAGACCGAGGCCGGCCGGATCGTCGCCGTCGAGCACGGCGTCCCGGCCGCCGACGGCGACGTGCGCCTCCGCGGTGTCGTCCTCCCCGGCCTAGCCGACGCGCACTCGCACGCCTTCCACCGCGCGCTGCGCGGCCGCACCCACGCCGACGGTGGATCGTTCTGGACCTGGCGCCAGGGCATGTACGCCCTGGCAGCGGCCCTGACGCCCGACCTCTACGAGCGGCTGGCCCGCGCCGTCTACGCGGAGCTCGCGCTCGGCGGGACCACCGCCGTCGGCGAGTTCCACTACGTGCACCACCGGCCTGACGGCACCCCGTACCCCGCGGCGCAGGGCGGCCCGAACGCCATGGCCGAGGCCCTCCGCTCCGCCGCCCGCGACGCCGGAGTGCACCTCACGCTGCTCGACACCTGCTACCTGCACGGCGGCCTCGGCCCCGACGGGCACCAGCCGCTCGCTCACGAGCAGGCCCGGTTCGGCGACGGCACGGCCGAGGCGTGGGCCCGGCGCGTCGACGCGCTCCGCACCGCCTGGGCCGACGACGACCGCGTGCTCGTCGGCGCCGCCGCCCACTCGGTGCGCGCCGTCGCGCCGGACGAGCTCGCCGCCGTCGCCCGCTGGGCCCAGGACGCGAGGGCGCCCCTGCACGTCCACCTGTCCGAGCAGCCCGGGGAGAACCAGGGGGCGCTCGCGGCCTTCGGCGTCACCCCGACGCGCCTGCTGCACGACGCCGGGGCGCTCGGCCCCGGCACGACCGCCGTGCACGCGGTACACCTGACCGACGACGACGTCGCGCTGCTCGGCACCTCGGGTACGGGCGTCTGCCTCTGCCCGACGACGGAGCGCGACCTCGCCGACGGCATCGCCCCCGGGCTCCGGCTGGCGCGCGCGGGGAGCCCGCTGTCGGTCGGCACGGACCAGCACGTGACCGCCGACGTGCTCGCCGAGGCCCGCGGGGTCGAGGAGCACGAGCGGCTCGCCACCGGCGGGCGCGGTGCGTTCGACCCGGCGGCCCTGGTCGACGTCGCGACGTCGGCCGGGCACGCCGCGCTCGGCCGGCCTGGCGCCGGGCGCATCGCCGCGGGCGCGCCCGCGGACCTCGTCGCCGTGCGGACCGACACGGTGCGCACCGCCGGGAGCGACCCCGCACAGCTCGTGCTGGTCGCGGGCGCGGCGGACGCGTCCGACGTCGTCGCGGGCGGCGAGCTCGTGGTGCGCGACGGCGTGCACCGGGCCGGCGACGTCGCGCGGATGCTCGCCGAGGCGATCGACGAGATCTGGGCCGCCGCCGAGCGGGACACCGAGCGGGACCTGACGCACGACATCACCAGGGGGAGCGACGCATGAGCGTGCTGCTGACGAACATCGGCGAGCTGGTCACCAACGACCCGGACCACGGCGGGACGGGGCCGGGCGGCGCCTCGGGCGGCGCCTCGGCCGGGATATCGTCCGGCGGCAGCGGGATCGCGCCCGACGGCCTCGGCCTCGTGCCGGACGCCGCCGTCGTCGTAGAGAACGGGCGCATCGCCTGGACGGGGCCGGCGACGTCGGCCCCCGCGGCGGACGACGTCGTCGACCTCGCGGGGCGCTGCGTGCTCCCGGGCTTCGTGGACTCGCACTCGCACACGGTGTTCGCGGGCGACCGTTCGGCCGAGTTCGCGGCGCGCATGACCGGCGAGCCGTACACCGGCGGCGGCATCGCGACGACGGTCGCCGCGACCCGTGCCGCGAGCGAGGACGCCCTCCGGGCGCGCGGCACCGCGCTGGTGCGCGAGATGCTCGCGCAGGGCACCACGACCGTCGAGATCAAGAGCGGCTACGGCCAGGACGTCGCGACCGAGGCCCGCACGCTGCGGATCGCACGGGAGCTCACCCCGGAGACGACGTACCTCGGCGCGCACACCGTCCCGGCCGAGTACGCCGACGACCGCGCCGGGTACGTCGGCCTCGTGACCGGGCCGATGCTCGCCGCCTGCGCCCCGCACGCCCGCTGGATCGACGTGTTCTGCGAGCCCGCCGCGCCCACGGCCTTCGACGAGGACGAGGCCCGCGCCGTCCTGCGCGCCGGACTCCGCGCCGGGCTGGGCGCGCGCGTGCACGGCAACCAGCTCTCGGCGGGCCCGGGGGTGCGGCTCGCCGTCGAGGTCGGGGCGGCGAGCGTGGACCACTGCACCCACCTGACCGACGCCGACGTCGACGCGCTGGCCGCCTCGTGGAGCGGGGCCGGGTCCGGCGACGTCATGCCCGGGGACGTCCGGTCCGCCGACGTCGGCTCTGGTGCGCGGCTCGGCACCGTCGCGACCCTGCTGCCCGCGGTCGAGTTCTCCACGCGGTCGCCGTACCCCGACGCGCGCCGCCTGCTGGCCGCGGGCGTGCCCGTCGCGCTCGCCACGGACTGCAACCCGGGCTCCGGCTACTCGTCGTCGATGCCGTTCGTGGTCGCGCTCGCGGTGCGCGAGATGCGGATGAGCCCGGCCCAGGCCCTCTGGTCGGCGACGGCGGGCGGCGCACTGGCGCTCCGCCGGGACGACGTCGGACACCTGGGCGTCGGCGCCCGCGCCGACCTGACCGTGCTCGACGCCCCGAGCCACACCTACCTGGCCTACCGCCCGGGCGTCCCGCTGGTCCACGAGGTCTGGCGAAACGGCACCCGCGCCGTCTGACACGACCTCGCGAGAGCGCCGGCCGGCGAACGTAGGCTTGCTCGGCCCAAGAGCCCTCTTGGACCGACCAACCCTACGTTCGGCGCCGAGCGCTCTGACCGCGCGAGAGTGGTCTCCTTTGAGGCCCAGGTTTCTTCGGTTTCGGGTGACCCAAAGCGAAGAAACCTAGGCCTCGAAGGAGATGCCTCCCGCGGAGTCCACTTGTCGTCGGCCACGAACGACCCACGCAGTCGAACGTAGGGTTGCTCGGCTCAAGACGGCTCTTGAGCCGAGCAACCCTACGTTCGACGGTGGCCGGTTCAGCGCCGAAGCCAGCCCTGATGCCTACTGTTCCGTGATGCCCAGGTCCGGTCCTGCCACGAAGCTTGCCCGCCCCGCGGACGCCCCGTGGAGCTCCAGGAGCACCAGCTCGTTGCCCGTCTCGCGCACCAGCGGGCCCGGCACGTACAGCGTGTGCGTGGGCCCGAGGCTCCAGTAGCGCCCCAGCAGCTCGCCGTTGACCCAGGCCAGGCCCTTGGTCCAGCCGTCGAGCCGCAGGAAGTGGTCGGCCCCGCCCGCGGAGTCGAACGTGCCGCGGAACAGCCCGGCGCCGACCGGCCCCGGCACCGCGCCGTCCGGCACCGGGGGCAGCGCGCGGCCCGGCGCGTCGAGCGCCGCGCGCAGCAGCTCCGGCGCGTCCTCGACGCGCAGTGCCGCAGCCTCCCAGTCGTCGATCGTGCGCACCGCGGTGCGCGCCGGCCCGATCAGGCCCTTGGGCTCGCCGATCCGCTTGCCGTAGTTGACCCGGCCCTGGTCCTCCACCAGGAGCGTGAGGTCACCCGCGCGGGCCGGCAGCGCGACGGCGAAGGTGTGCGAGCCGCGGTCGAGCACGCCGACCTGCTCGTCGTCGACCAGCACGACGGCGCGGTCGCGCACCTCGCTCAGGGTCAGCACCAGGTCGTCGGGGCGGATCCGCGTGCGGTAGACGGCGAAGCCGGACCACAGCCGCAGGTCGTCGGTGGTCGGCGTCGACGTGAAGACCTGCAGATCCTCGCGCAGCAGGCTCGGCAGCGCGTGGGCCAGCGGCACCTGCGCGGTCAGGCCGACCTCCAGCACCGGCGCCCCAGAACCAGCCCCAGAACCAGTCTCAGAACCAGAGGACCCCACGTCGAGCTCCGCCACCGGCAGGTGCCGCGCGATCACCTCACGCATCGCGTGGTACTTGGCGGTCGGCGTGCCGTCCTCGGCCAGCGGCGCGTCGTAGTCGTACGACGTCGCGATGGGCCGGTAGATGCCCTTGTCGTTGGCGCCGCTGGTCAGCCCGAAGTTGGTGCCGCCGTGGAACATGTACAGGTTCACGGACCCGCCGGCCGCGAGCAGGTCGTCCAGGTCGGCGGCGTTCGCCTCGGCGGGCGCGATGTGGTGCTCCAGGCCCCACGAGTCGAACCAGCCGTTCCAGAACTCCATGCACATGAGCGGTCCCGTGGCCTGGTGCCGCCGCAGGATCTCCAGCCGCTCCGTGCTGCGCGAGCCGAACGTCGCCGTCTTGTGCAGCTCGGGCAGGCCGCCGCGGGCCAGCATCTCGTCGTCGGCCTGGTCGCAGGTGAACAGGGGCACGTCGATGCCCTGCTCGCGGGTCAGGTCGACGAGCGCCCGCAGGTACTGCTGCCGCTCCGGCAGCGGGTCGTCGCCGTAGGCGCCGTACTCGTTCTCCACCTGGACCATGAGCACCGGCCCCCCGCGCGTCACCTGGCGCTCGGCCACGAGCGGCAGCAGGTTCGCGAAGTACGTGCCGATCGCCGCGAGGAACCGCGGCTCGTGCCGGCGCACGCCCACCTCGGGGTCGGCGAACAGCCAGCCGGGCAGCCCGCCACCGTCCCACTCGGCGCAGATGTACGGCCCCGGTCGCACGATCGCGTACAGGCCCTCGGCGGCCACCAGGTCGAGGAACCGCGCGAGGTCGCGCCGCCCGGTCAGGTCGAACACGTCCGGGTCCGGCGCGTGGAAGTTCCACGGCACGTACGTCTCGATGGTGTTCAGGCCCATGAGCCGGGCCTTGCGGATCCGGTCGGCCCACTGGTCGGGGTGCACGCGGAAGTAGTGCAGCGCGCCGCTGACGACCTGCATCGGGCGGCCGTCGAGCTCGAAGTCCTCGGGGCCGATGTCGAACGTGGGCATGTGTGCGTCCTCAGGGGGTGCGGTCTGCGGGTACTGGGGGTGGGGCAAGAGGACGACGGCGGGGGAAGGCCCCCCGCCGTCGTCCCTGGTCGATCAGCCGCGGCTCACTCGCCGACGGTGAAGCCCTGCTCGTTGCCGTACTTCACGATCGAGTCCTGCCAGGCGGCGAGGCCGTCCGACAGCGAGGTCGAGCCCGTGTAGGCCTGGCCGACGGTGTCGGGGAACACGCTGTTGGCGTAGACCTGGTACGGCAGGTACTGCCAGCCGGGGACCACACCGGTGGCCGACGCCGAGAGCACCTCGTTGATCTTCTGGCCGCCGAAGTACTCCGACTCCTCGGCGAGGAACTTCTCGTCCTCGAGGTCGGCGAGCGTCGCCGGGAAGTTGCCGCCCTCGAGACGCGTGGCGACGCCGTCGCCGGCGTTCGCGTACTCCAGGAAGCCGTAGGCCAGGGCCTTCTTGGTGCTGGCCTCGGTCACCGACAGGGCGGAGCCGCCGTTCTCGGCGGTCTCGTTCGAGCCCTCGGTCCACTGCGGCATGGGGGCCACGCGCCAGTCGCCCGACGCCGGGGCGGCGCCCGACTCGAGGTTCGCGGGCATCCAGGCGCCGGTCACCAGGGCGGCGATCTCACCGCTGCCCAGGCCCTGGAACCACTCGTCCGACCAGGCGGGGACGTCGGCGACGAGGTCGTCGTCCAGGAGCTGCTGCCACATGTCGGCGAACTTGGCCGAGCCCTCGTCGGCGAGGTTCACGGTCACGTCGGTGCCGCTCACCTCGAACGGGTGGCCGCCGGCCTGCCAGATCATCGACGTCGCGAACCCGGCGTCGCCGTTGTCCGCGGTGATGTACGTGTTCTTGTCGAACGCGTGGATCTTCTCGGCGGCGGTGACGAACTCGTCCCAGGTGGCGGGCACCTCGACGCCGGCGTCCTCGAACGTCTTGGCGTTGTAGAACAGCGCCATCGGGCCGGAGTCCATGGGCAGGCCGTACACGGCGTCGCCGTCGGTCACGGCGCCCCACGGGCCGGGGGAGTAGGTGCCGTCGAGCTCGCTCGCGCCCAGCGGCGCGAGGTCGGCGAGCGACCCGCCGATGGAGAACTGCGGCAGGGCGTAGTACTCCATCTGCGCGACGTCGGGCACGCCCGAGCCGGCGCTGATGGCGTTCTGCAGCGCCACGTAGTGGTCGTTGCCGGTACCGACGTTCGCCAGCTCGACGTTCACGTTCGGGTACTCGGCCTCGAAGTCCTCGACGACCTTGTCCAGCGTGGGCTCCCAGGCCCAGACCAGCAGGTCGCCGCCCTCCTCGAGCGCGGCCGAGATGTCCTCGGGGGACACCGTCTCCGCGGCGTCGCCGCCGTCGGACCCGGACCCGCACGCGGTCAGGGCGAGCGCCAGGGCGCCGGCCGCGGCGAACGCGCCGACAGCGCGGTGGTGGCGGATGGTCATGGTGGTTCCTCTCACTTCATCGTCAAGCGGATCTGTCTGGGGGGAAGTCTTCGGGCGGCAGGCCCGGCCGCGTCACTCCTTGACGCTGCCGGCGGCCAGACCCGACTGCCAGTAGCGCTGGAGCAGCAGGAAGGCCACGATCAGCGGCAGGATCGTCAGGAGCGAGCCGGCGATCACGAGGTTGAAGATGGCCTCGCCGCCCGCGGTGGTGGCCTGGGCGTTCCACGCGTTCAGGCCCAGCGTCAGCGGGTACCAGGAGGGGTCGCGCAGCATGATCAGCGGCAGGAAGTAGTTGTTCCACGTGGCGACCACGGTGAACAGCAGCACCGTCACGATGCCGGGCGCCATCATCGGCAGGCACACCTGGAAGAACGTGCGGGCCTCGCTCGCGCCGTCGAGGCGGGCGGCCTCCATGATCTCGTCCGGCACCGCGTCGGCCGCGAACGTCCACATGAGGTAGAGCCCGAACGGCGAGATGAGCGACGGGATGATGACCGACCAGGGCGTGTTCGTCAGGCCCATGTTCGCGAACATGAGGAACGTGGGCACGGCCAGCGCGGTACCCGGCACGGCCACGGCGCCGATGACGACGGCGAACACGGCGCGCTTGCCCGGGAAGTCGAACTTGGCCAGGCCGTAGCCGCCGAGCAGCGCCAGCAGGGTGGCCCCGCCCGCGCCGAGCACGACGTACATCAGCGTGTTGAGGAACCAGCGGCCGAAGACGCCGCCGTCGTAGGTCAGGACGCCGACGATGTTGTCCCACAGCGCGAAGTCGCCGCTGAACCACAGGCCGAACGAGCTGAACAGGTCGGGCTGCGTCTTGGTCGCGTTGATCAGCAGCCAGACGAGCGGGATCAGCGCGTAGATGCCGATCAGGGCCGTCAGGACCGTGAGCAGGATGCTGCGCGTGGGCCGGGCGTGCGAGCTGCGGCGGTTCCGCAGCCGGGGCGGGGCCTTCTTGGGGCGCACGGTGGGCGCGGTCATCAGGACGTTGCTCATGGCTCAGGCCTCCTTGCGCATGCCGCGCAGCTGCACCACGTAGGCCACGATCATCGTGAGCACGCCCATGACGATCGCCACCGTGGCCGAGTAGTTGTACTGCTGGCCCGAGAAGGACAGCGAGTAGGCGTACAGGTTCGGCGTGTAGTGGGTCGAGATGTAGTTGGGGGACAGCGGCTGCAGGATGCTGGGCTCGTTGAAGAGCTGGAACGAGCCGATGATCGAGAAGATGGTCGCCACGACGAGCGCGCCACGGATCGCGGGCAGCTTGATCGCCGTGATCACCCGCCACGGGCCGGCGCCGTCGATCTCCGCCGCCTCGTACAGCGAGGTGGGCACCACGCGCAGCGCGGAGTAGAAGATCAGCATGTTGTAGCCGACGAACTCCCAGGTCACGATGTTGCCGATCGCGGGGAGCACCAGGGCCGACGACAGCGGGTCCGGGATGCTGGTGCCGAACAGGTCGTTGAAGTTGCCGACCAGGCCGAACCGTTCGCCGTACATGAAGCCCCACATCAGCGCGGCCACGACGCCGGGCACCGCGTAGGGCAGGAAGATCGCGAGGCGGAAGAAGTCGCGCCCGTACAGGCGGCCGCTGTCGATCGCGAGGGCGACCAGCAGCGAGATGCCGAGCATCACCGGCACCTGCACCAGCAGGAACAGGGCCACGCGGCCGGTGCCGTCCCAGAACTGCGGGTCCGCGAGCACGCGGGCGTAGTTGTCGAGGCCGACGAACGTCGTACCGCCCACGAGCTGCGTCTGGAAGAGGCTCAGCCAGAGGGAGTAGGCGATCGGCGCGAGGAACACGAGGGCGAAGACAGCCATGAACGGGCCGACGAAGCCCCATCCGGTCCAGCGGGTGCGGAGCCGCATCCGTCCCGCGGTCTTGGGCACGGCCGGAGGCGATGCGAGCGTGGTCAAGTGGGGTCGCTCCTTCACGAGTGGGGTCAGCATGGTCGTCGTGTTGACGTCAACATGGTGACGCGGACTAGGGTGCTCGTGAGTCACCGAGGTGTCAAGCGGACCCCGGGACGAGACGCATCACGAGGAGGTGGGTGTCGTGGAGGGCAGAGGTCCGTCCCTGGTCGACGTCGCCGTGCTGGCGGGGGTCTCCACGCAGACCGTGTCCCGCGTGTCGATGGGCCTGGACAACGTGCGGCCGGCGACGCGGGACCGGGTCCTGGCTGCGATGGCGCAGCTCGGCTACGCGCCGAACACGGCGGCGCGTGCGCTGCGCTACGGGAGCTTCCGGACCATCGGCATGATCGCCCACGGGCTGGCGCGCACCGGTGAGTCGCGCACCATCGAGGCCGTCACCGAGGCCGCGCGTGACGAGGGTTACACCGTCACGCTGATCGACGTCGAGAACCCGTCGTCCGACGTCGTCTCGGCCGCGGCGACCCGGCTGTCCCACCAGGCCATCGACGGGCTGGTGATCGTCCGGGCCGAGACCGTCACGCCCGACACGCTCGCGCTGCCCTCCCGGCTGCCCGTGGTGGTCTCCGACTCGCGGTTCGTGGGGCACCACCCCGCGGTCGGCGCCGACCAGGTCGACGGCGCCCGCCGCGCCACCCAGCACCTCCTGGACCTGGGGCACCGCACGGTGCACCACGTGCGGGGCCCGGCCGGGTCGGCGCCCGCGCAGCTCCGCGAGGAGTCGTGGCGCGCCACGCTCCAGGCGGCCGGCCGTCCCGTGCCCGACGTCGTGCCGGGCGACTGGACGGCGGCCTCCGGATACGACGCCGGACGCCGGATGGCGCAGGACCCCGAGGTCACGGCCGTGTTCTGCGCCAACGACGAGATGGCCGCCGGCGTGCTCCGCGCCCTGCACGAGGCCGGCCGCGCGGTGCCCGGCGACGTGTCCGTGGTCGGGTTCGACGACATCCTGCTGGCCGAGTACCTCTGGCCGCCGCTGACCACCGTGGTGCAGGACTTCGGCGAGATCGGCCGCCGCCTGGTGGCCCGCCTGCTCGCCGAGGTGCGGGCGGGTGGCTCCGGGGCCGACACCGGCAGCAGCGCCGCCACCCGCATCGGCCCGGACGTCGACGACGAGGCCCTGCACGAGGTGGTGCCGGTGGAGCTCAAGGTGCGCCAGAGCACGGCCCCGCCGCGCGGGTGAACTCGCCGGTGGGCCGGGTGAACTCTCCGGCGCGGCGGGTGAACGTGGACGTGACCCTGCGCACGTCCGGGTGGTGACCGCCGGGACCGGCTCGCGCGGGCCGCGCCGAGGGGCCGCAGGCGCCTGGCCTGGGCGACCGGTCCAGGTTGACGCGGTACGGTCGCTCCTGGGCCGGCGCGACCCTCCCGGGATCGTCACCGGCCGCGCCTGCTGGACACAATTGCGGTACCGAACATTCACCCCGAGACCCGTAGGATCGGCTCGATGGCGCAATCAGAGGGCAGGGGTGTTACCCGAGTGGAGTCACAAACGACAGAGGCTCTGCTCGACCCGGCGACCCGTCCGACCTGGCGCAGCTCCGTGGTCGCGGCCGTCATCGCCCTGCTGGTCTTCGGCGTCTGCATCTGGCAGGTCGTGGTCCGCGGCCCCTTCATCGCCTGGGACTGGCAGTTCCACTACTACGTGGACTCCCACCACCCCGTGGGCTGGGAGAAGGCCTTCCTCGACATCGTCGCGAGCGTCACGGGCGAGCGCATGTTCACCATCCCGATGGTGGGCGGCACCGCCCTGTACGTGGCCCGCAAGCAGGGTGGCCCCGGCTCCCTCTGGAACCTGCTCACGCGCCGTCCGGTGCTCGCCGTGCTGGCGGGCCTCGCGACCATCGCGCTGATCGGCTACAGCACCAAGTTCGGCCTGGGCCGCACCGGCCCGCACCACAACATGGACGTGCTGCACGCCGGCGGCCAGGCCTTCCCGTCCGGTCATGCCGCCAACACGTTCTTCACCGGCTTCTTCATCCTGTGCCTGCTGTTCACCCAGAACGGGCTGTGGCCGAGCGTGTCCAGGCTGCGCAAGATGATCCCCGTGGTCGCGGTGATCGTGATGATCGCGGGCGCCCTCATGTCCTGGCTGGACTACCACTGGCTCAGCGACATCCCCGGCGGCTGGCTGCTCGGGTTCATCGCCTGCATGGTGGCGCTCTCGGTGCTGCGCGCGCCGATCCGCGAACGAGAACCCGCGCCCTCGCAGGCTCCCGCTTCCCCGCCCTCGGAGTAGGTGCGCGGCTCAGCCGCGCGCGAGGGCCGCGCCGACCAGCTCCGCCACGACGTCGTGGACGGCGGCCCGGTCCGCCGGTACCAAGCCGATGCGGGTGCGGCGGTCCAGCACGTCGTCCGCGTCGAGCGCGCCCTCGTGCGTCACGGCCCACTCGACCTCCGCGCGTGTGACGTCCAGGTGCTCCGTGCCCGCGATCCCGTGCCCGACGGCGGCGGTGGCGCCCGGCAGGGTCGCCGTGGCCAGCACCCGGGTGGCCTCGGCGCCGTAGCGGGCGACGAGGGAGGGGGGCGGGGTCTCGACGAGCTCGACCTGCGGATGGGGCTCGACCTGCGGGTGCGCTCCGACCAGCGGGAGGTCCGCCGTCCAGCACGGTCCAGCGGTGAGGCCGGCGTGCTTGACGGCCAGGTCGACGGCGTCCTCGGCCATGGCCCGGTAGGTCGTCAGCTTGCCGCCCAGCACGTTCACCGCGCCCGTGGCGGGCGATACCTCCACGAGGTGCCGGCGTGAGACGTCGGACGAGGTGCCCCCGCCGTCGCCGGGGCCGGCCAGGTCGATCAGGGGACGCAGCCCCGCGAAGGCGCCCACGACGTCGTCGGGCAGCAGGGGGCGGTCCAGCACGCGGGAGACCGTGGCGAGCAGGAAGTCGATCTCGGCGCGCGTGGGCTCGGGCACGTCGGGCACGGGGCCGGGCGCCTCCTCGTCGGTGAGGCCGATGATCACCCGGCCGAGCTGGGCGGGCAGCGCGAACACGAACCGTGAGGCGGACCCGGGCACCGGCACCATGAGGGCGCCCGCCGGGTCGCCCAGCCGGGCGGCGGGGACGACGACGTGGGTGCCCCGGCTCGGGCGCAGCCGCACCGACGGGTCCACCGTGCCGGCCCACACGCCGGTCGCGTTCACGACGACGCGGGCGCGGACGGTCAGGCCCGCGCCGGTCAGGGTGTCCTGGAGCGTGGTGCCGTCGGCGCGCAGGTCCGTGGCCCGGACGCGGGTCAGGATCCTCGCCCCGCGCCCCGCGGCGGTGCGGGCCAGGGCGACGACGAGCCGCGCGTCGTCGACGAGCTGGCCGTCGTGCGCCACCCACGCCCCGTGCAGGTGCTCGCGGGCGACCGCGGGCACGAGCCGCGCGGCCTCGCCGGGGCGGGCCAGGCGCGGCGCGGGCAGCACGTCGGACGACGTCCCGGCGTCGCGCCGCAGCAGGTCGCCCAGCCCGAACCCGATGCCCGCCGTGATGCCCTGCCGGGGCGCGACGCCGCTGGTGAGCGGCAGCACCTGGGGCAGGGCGCGGACCAGGTGCGGCGCGGTGCGGGTCATGAGCACGTGCCGTTCGCGCGCGCTCTCCCGGGCCACGCCGACGTCGCCCGTGGCCAGGTAGCGCAGGCCGCCGTGCGCCAGCTTGGAGCTCCACCGGGAGGTGCCCCACGCCAGGTCGTGGGCCTCCACGAGGGCCACGGACAGGCCGCGCGCCGCGGCGTCCAGCGCGACGCCCGCGCCGGTCACCCCGCCCCCGACCACGAGCAGGTCCACCGGCTCGGACGCGAGCTCGTCGAGCTCGCGCGCGCGGCGCCGGGCGGTGAGGGCGGTGCGGTGCATCGGTCCTGCTTCCGGGTCTGGGTCGGTTCGGGTCGGTGCGGGTCGGACGGCGGACAGCGGCCGGCCGGCCGCCGGGTCAGGGGCGGAGGTAGCCGTCGAGGGTGCGGGCGAGCTCGGCCCGCAGGGCGGCGTCGTCGATCACGGTGGTCACGGTGCGGTGGGACAGCACCACCGACTGGGACACCAGCAGCACCATGACCGCCATGTCCGTGGGGGACCCGGACCGGACCGTGCCGCCCGGCTGCGCCGCTGCGATCCCGGCGGCGAGCCACTCCAGGATCACGCGCTGCGAGCGGCCGATCCGCTCGAAGGCGTACCGGGTGAACACCTCGGGCTCCTCGGTCAGCAGGTGCCCGAAGACCGGGTCGGCCCGCAGCAGCTCGCCGAACCGGACCACCTTGTCGACGATCGTGGCCCGGTCGGCGGCCTGCGGCCCGACGGCGGTGATCGCGACCTGGGCACGGTGCATCAGCAGGGCGCGCAGCACGTCGTCGGCGGACTCCCAGCGGCGGTAGACCGTGGGCCGCGAGACGCCGGCGGCCCGGGCCAGCTCCGTGACGGACAGGCCGCGCGTGCCGCGGGTCGCCACCAGCCGGGACGCGGCCTCCAGGAGGCGCGCCTCGGTGCGGTCGGGGGCGCCGTCGGGGGTGGCGCCGAGCGGGTCGGGGGCGGGCGAGACTGCATCCGGGCCTGCATTACGAATTGTCATCTTGTGTAACACTGTAACGCGACGCCGCGTCGAGGCCAACGCCGGCCCCGGCCCGATCCGACCCGACCCGACGACCCGACCCGGAGGACGCGTGAGCACCCAGCCCGAGAACGAGCGCATCGACATGCGGTGGGACGGCTGGGGCGACCCGGCCCGCGCGCACGGGCTGCCCGGCGGCGTGAAGCTCCTGCTCACCGCCGTGCTCGGCCGCACGCCCGCGCCGCCGCCCGGGCCGGACCTCGCCGACGTCACGATCAGCACCCCGCCCCTGCCGGCCGACGACCTCGCGGCGCTCGCCGCCGCCGTCGGGCCGGAGCACGTGGACGCCGGGCACGAGGCGCGGCTGCTGCACGCGGGCGGCAAGTCGACGCCCGACCTGCTGCGGCGCAGGCAGCCCGAGCAGGCGGCGCCGGGCGCCGTCGTCCGGCCGGGTTCCGAGGAGGACGTCGCCGCGGTGCTGGCGCTCGCGGCCGAGCGCGGGCTGGCGGTCGTGCCGTTCGGCGGCGGAACCGCCGTGACCGGCGGGCTGGCCCCGGACCCCGGGGCGCACCGCGGCGTCGTCAGCCTCGACCTGCGCCGGCTGACCGGGCTGGTCGCGCTCGACGAGGTCTCGCACGAGGCCACGTTCCACGCGGGGACGACGGCGCCCGCCGCCGAGGCCGCGCTCGCCGCGCACGGGTTCGAGCTCGGGCACTTCCCGCAGAGCTTCGAGTTCGCGACCCTCGGGGGGTTCGCGGCCATGCGGTCCTCCGGCCAGAACTCCGCGGGCTACGGGCGGTTCGACGCCATGGTCACGGGCCTGCGGGTGGTCACCCCCACGGGCACGCTCGACCTGGGCCGGGCGCCCGGCTCGGCCGCCGGCCCCGACCTGCTGCGCTGGTTCCTGGGCTCGGAGGGCAGGTTCGGCGTCATCACGCAGGTGCGGCTGCGCGTGCACCCCACGCCCGAGGCCCGGCTCATGGACGCGTGGACGTTCCGCGACTTCGCCGCGGGCGCCGACGCCCTGCGCCGCGTGGCGCAGCTCGGCACCGCGCCGACGGTGATCCGGCTGTCCGACGAGGAGGAGACCGCCGTCTCGCTGGCCCAGGTCGGCAACATCGGCAAGGCGCTGACCCGGGGCTGCTCCGCCGTCGTGCTGCACGAGGGGCCCGCCGACCTGGCCGCCGCGCGCCGCGAGGCCACCACGAGTGTGCTGCGCGAGGCGGGCGGGCGGCCCGCCGCCGGCAAGCTCGCCGAGTCCTGGGACCACGGCCGGTTCAAGGCGCCCTACCTGCGCGACGCCCTGCTCGGCGCGGGCGTCTTCTGCGAGACGCTGGAGACCGCCACGACCTGGTCGAACCTGGCCGCGCTCAAGGCCGCGGTCACCGCGGCGCTCGCAGAGGGGTTCGAGCGGGAGCACGCGAAGAACCGCATCCTGTGCCACATCTCGCACGTCTACCCGACGGGGGCGTCGCTCTACTTCACGGTGATCGCGGGCCTCGGCACCGACCCGCTGGAGCCCTGGGAACGGGTCAAGGCCGCGGTGAACGACGCGATCATGGCGACGGGCGGCACCATCAGCCACCACCACGGCGTCGGCGCGGACCACGCGCCCTGGCTGGAGCAGGAGATCGGGGCGACCGGCCTGCGGATGCTCCGCGCGGTGCGGGCCGAGCTGGACCCGGCCGGGATCATGAACCCGGGCGCGCTGCTCGCATGACCGCGCACCCCACCCCGCCTCCCGACGTGTCAGACGTACAGGTCACCCGGGTGACCCCTACGTCTGACACCTCCGGTAGGTTGCGCGCATGACCGATCAGACCGGGCACATCGCGGTGCTCGTGAACCCCGCCTCGGGGCACGGCGTGGGCGTCGACAGCGCGCGCGTCGCGGTCGAGCGGCTGCGCGCCCGCGGCGCCGACGTCCGGGTCCACCAGGGCGCCGACGAGCGCGAGACCGTCGCGCTGGGCCGGCTGGCCGTCGCCGAGCGGCCCGACGTCGTCGTCGTGGTCGGCGGGGACGGCACGGTCTCCTCCGTGCTGGGGCCGCTGCTGGAGTCAGGCATCCCGCTGGCCGTGGTCCCCGGCGGCACGGGCAACGACCTGGCCCGCGAGCACGGCATCCCCCTGGACGACGCCGCGGCCGCCGCCGACCTCGCGCTCGACGGCGCCCGCCGCCGCGTCGACACGGGCACCGTCACCGCCGACGACGGCACGGTGCGGCACTTCGTCACCGTCCTGTGCGCGGGCCTGGACTCGCTGACCAACGAGCGCACCAACCGCATGACCTGGCCCAAGGGGCCTGCCCGGTACCTGGCCGCGATCTACCTGGAGTGGCTGCGGCTGCGGCGGTTCGCCTACCGGCTGGAGCCGGCGGCCGCGCCCGCGCTGGAGCAGGACGGATACATGCTCGCGGTCGGCCTGACGCGCACCTACGGCGGCGGCGTGCCGATCTGCCCCGGCGCCGACCCGGCCGACGGGCTGCTCGACGTCACGCTGGTGCAGGCGATGGGCCGGTTCCGGCTGCTCGCGTTCGACTCCCTGATCAAGTCCGGCCGGCACGTCGAGCGGCCGGAGGTCACGACGCTGCGCACCCCCGCCGTCCGCCTGACGGCGCCCGTGGGCCTGGTCACGTACGCGGACGGCGAGCCGACTGGCCCGGTCCCGGTCACGATCGAGGCCCACCACAGGTCGCTGACCCTCTGCGTCCCGGTGTGAGCTGGTCCGACCGACCGGCCGGGTCTGGGGTCTGGCCCGGCCTGGTCCGGTCTGGCTCGGCTTGGTCCGGTCTGGCCCGGCCGGTCTGCCCGGTCTGTCCCAGGTCGCGGCCGGGCGTCTCCTTTGAGGCCTAAGTTTCTTCGCTTTGCCACGACTCAAAGCGAAGAAACTTAGGCCTCGAGGGAGATGGCCTCGAAGGGGATGGTCGGCGGCGGGGGTGGTCGACGGCGGGTCGGCCGACGGCGGGGCTGGTCGACAGCGAGCGTGGCCGACGACGCCGGACCAGTCCGACCCGGGCTGCGGGCGAGGTTCCTCTTTCGAGGCCTAAGTTTCTTCGCTTTGCGGTGCCCCAAAGCGAAGAAACTTAGACCTCGAAGGGGGATGGCATCGAAGGGGATTGTCGACGGCGATTGGGCCGACGGCGGGGATGGCCGACGGCGGCCGGGTCGGCGGGGTGCTCGATCGACGGCGGTGTGACCGGGGTCACCGGCCGTTCGTGTCACGTCCGACGGGCCCGCGGTGTCTGGATGGGATCACCCGTGTCGTGGAACGGAGCCCGATCATGTCCAGCACCCCGAACTCCAGCACCCCGCCGCGCCCCGTCAGCACCCGGGTCAGCGCCGAGCTGCCGCGCACCCTGACCAACCGCGCCATGGCCGCGTTCTCCCGGTGGCGGTACGGCGCCGTCCTCGACCCGCTCGTCGCCGTGGGGCACCACGGGAAGGTGACCCGCACCTACGCGCTCACCGAGCTCGGCGTCGGCGGCTGGAAGGCGCTCGACCCCGGCCTCAAGTCGCTGGCCGTCATGGCCGTGTCCGTCCAGATCGGCTGCACGTGGTGCGTGGACTTCGGCTACTTCGAGGCGCAGCATGACCACGTGGACCCCGCCAAGCTGCACGACGTGCCCGCGTGGCGGTCGAGCGAGCGCTTCACCGGCCTGGAGCGCGACGTGCTCGCCCTCGCGGAGGCCGCGACGGCGACCCCGCCGACCGTCGACGACGCCCTCGCCGCCCGCCTGACCGAGGCCCTGGGCGCCGAGGCGTTCACCGAGCTCGTCGCGATCGTGGCCGTGGAGAACCTCCGCAGTCGGATCAACGCCGCGATGGGCCTGACCGCGCAGGGGTTCAGCGACCGGTGCGAGGTGCCGATGTCCGGCCCGCTCGCCCAGGTGGGCGAGGCGTAGTGCCCGACGCCGACCTCGCGCTCCCGTTCACCGAGAACCGCCGCCTGCTGTTCACCGTCGCGTACGAGATGCTCGGCGCAGCGGCCGACGCCGAGGACGTGGTCCAGGAGGCGTGGCTGCGCTGGTCGGCCAAGGACCGCTCCGACGTCGACGACCCGCGGGCCTACCTGGTGCGCATCACGACCCGGCTCGCGCTGAACCGGCTCCGCACGCTCCGGAGGGCCCGCGAGACCTACGTCGGTCCGTGGCTGCCGGACCCGATCCTCACGACGCCCGACGCCGCCCTGCCCGTCGAGCGCGCCGAGGAGGTCTCGCTGGCCCTGCTCGTGGTGCTGGAGACGCTGTCGCCCGTGGAGCGCGCCGTGTTCGTGCTGCGCGAGGTGTTCGACCTGTCGTACCAGGAGATCGCCGACGTGCTCGACCGCGAGCCGGCCACCGTGCGACAGACCGCGCACCGCGCGCGGGAGCACGTGCGGGCGCGGCGTCCGCGGTACACGCCCGCCGGCCCGCAGCACGCGGAGGCCACGGAGCGGTTCCTGGCCGCGTGCTTCACCGGCGACGTCGCGGGCGTGCTCGCGGCGCTCGCCCCCGAGGTCGAGCTCGTGACCGACGGCGGCGGCGTCGTCCGCGCGGCCCGGCGGGTGATCCGGGGCGCCGACAAGGTCTCGCGCGCCCTGGTCGCCTTCGCCGGCGATGCGACCGTGGGCCGCATGGAGTGGGTGCCCGTGGAGATCAACGGGGCGCTCGGCATGCTCGCGCTGCTCGACGGCGAGCCCGCCATGGCGACCGTCGCCGAGTACGGCACGGGGGACCAGGGCGGCCTGCTGGCGCGCGTCATGGTGTTCCGCAACCCGGAGCGCCTGGCCGGGCTGCGTCGGCTGCGGGACTGATCCGGCTGCCGGGCCGAGCCCGGCAGCCGAGGATCAGATCCCCGTGAGGTCTCCCGCGACCAGGCTCAGCTCGCGGCGCGCGTGCGGCGGCACGACCTCACCGGGGATGCTGAGCCCCACGGCCCACGCCGTGTCGTCGCCGGGGCGGCGGGGCACGAGGTGGGCGGCGCAGGCGATGTCGTTGCGGAACTCGCCGTGCTCCTCGACGACGGCGTCGGGGCGCAGGCGGGCGAGCTGGGCGTCCAGCGAGGTCATGTCGGCGGCGGTGCGCGGCGTGAACTTGCGCATCCCGGCGTCGACCACCAGCTCGTGGCGCTCGCGGCGGGACATGCCGAGCAGGAGTGCCTTGCCGAGCGCGGTGGCGTGCGCGGAGACGTCGAGCCCGCGCTCCAGGTCCTCGATGTACGGGGAGCCCGGGGCCTCGGCGTAGTCGACGACGACCACGCGGCCCGCGCTGATACGTCCCAGGTAGGCGCTGTAGCCGCTGCTCTGCGCGAGGTGACGGAGCACCTCGCGGGTGTTGGGCCCCCGGCCGAGCGAGCCGAGCTGCTCGTAGAACCGGTGGCTGACCTGCTCGCCGACGTCGTAGGTGCCGTCCTTGAGCCGGGTGACGTACCCCTCGTAGGCCAGCGTGCGCACGAGGTGATACGTAGTGGAGAGGTTCAGCCCGCTGCGCCGCGCGATCGCCTTGACCGGCAGCCCGGGGAACCGGGTGACGACCTCGAGGACGCGGAAGGCGCGGGCAACGCTCTGTACCAGGTCGTCCGGGCGTTCCCGCTCGGAGTCCAGAGTCACGTGCCCCCCTTGCTCGTCGGTGGAGGCCGACGGTCCCTTTTTGCGACGAATATCGTAACCGGATGGGTATCGACAAGGTGGTGCGAGGGTGCGACAGTTGTCTGCCCTTGCAGACATGTTAGCCACGGGTGTGGCCGAGGTCACGGAACACGGTTGGGTTCACCCTGCGCGATCGAGGGCGACCGCACAGAGACGGTGGATCAATGAAAATACCTGAACCGGGTGATATCCGACAAGTGCCCCACGTGCGCGGGGCCGTGTCGGAGACCCGGTCGTGGCGACCCGCACCGTCCGCCGAGAGGGCCCGCCGTAGTGCTCGATGACATCCACAACACGCAGGACCGGGCCTGGCGCGGCACCCGTCCCCTGCGGCTCGGCGCGGTCTCGCGCCTGACACCGCTGGTAGAGGCCTCGGCCCTGCCCGACCCGCGTGCGCTCTACGACGAGCTCGAGAAGCAGTGGGGCGAGATCGCCCCGGTCGAGCTGGAACCCGGCGTGCCCGCCTGGCTCGTCATGGGGCAGCGGCGCGTCTTCGACATCATGCGCAACGAGCACGTGTTCGCCACCAACCCGCAGCTGTGGAACGGGCACGCGCGCGGCGGCCTGCCTCGGACCTCGGGCCTGCGCCCCGCCTTCACCTCGCAGCAGCGGTTCTCGGCCAACCACGCCGACGGCGCGCTGCGGCAGCGCCTGCGCGAGCCCCTCGACGACGCGTTCGAGCAGCTCTCCGAGCCGATCACCGCGGCCAAGGTGCGCTCCTTCTGCAACCTGCTCATCGACCGCTTCGAGGACCGGGGCCGCGCCGACCTGATGCTCGAGTACGCGTCGGTGATCCCGTTCCTCGTCATCGCCGACATGATCGGGTTCGACCCGGAGGACGGGCAGCACCTGTTCGACCTGACCCGGCGCGTCGCCGGGGGCGGCGCCGACGCCGCGCCCTCCGTGCACGAGGTGGACCGCATGCTCGGCGACCTCGTCGCGCTCCGCCGGGAGCACCCGCGCCGGGACCTCGCGAGCTCGCTGCTCGCCCACCCGGGCATGCGGGACGACGTCGAGGTCACCCACACCCTGCTCACCGTCGCCTACTCGGGCAACCTGACGCTGACCGCCTGGGTGGCCCAGACCCTGCTGCTCACCCTCACCGACGCCCGGTTCTCCGGGCGTCTGCACGGCGGCCGCATCGACCTGGACAGCGCCATGGACGAGGTGCTGTCGCGCTCCACGCCCACCATCCACAGCCTGCCCCGGTTCGCCCGCCAGGACGTCGTGCTCGACGACAAGCTCGTCGTCGCCGGCGACCCCCTGATCCTCGCGATCCACGCGGCCAACACCGACCCGCGCATGGACACCGGCGACCCGTGGGACCACGTGGGCAGCCGGGCGCACGTGTCGTTCGGCACCGGCCCGCACGCCTGCCCGGCCCCGCGCACCGCGCGCGTGATCGCCCGGATCGCCGTCGAGACCATCCTGCGCCGGCTCGACGTCGTGCTGCGCATCCCCGCCGCCGACGTCCGCTGGGACCCCACCCTGTGGATCCGCCAGCCCGTGAGCATCCCCGTCACCTTCCCCGTGCCCGTCGAGAAGGCCGGGCCCGAGACATAACACCGGGCCCCTGGGCAGGTGGTAGTGCCCGGCGGCGAGGTCCCGGCGGTAGGTTGCGGGGGTGAGCAAGGAGGGTCACATGCGCATCGGCGTACCGGACGACGGCGGGCCGCTCGTGCCCGCCACCCCCGCGACCACCGGCCGGCTGGTCGGCCTCGGCTACGAGGTCGCCGTCACGGCCGGCGCCGGGGCGAGGGCGGGCTTCCCCGACACGGCCTACGCGGCCGCGGGAGCCGCCGTCGTGCCCGACGCCGAGGCGTGGGCCGCCGACGTCGTGGTCGCCACGCGGGCGCCCGACGACCTGACCGCACCCGGACCGGCGGCCCTGCGCCCCGGGGCCGTGCTCGTCGCGCAGGTCGCGCCCGCCGCCCGGCCCGACCTGGTGCGCGCGCTCGCGGACCGCGGTGTCACCGCCCTGGCCCTGGACGCCGTGCCGCGCATCTCCCGGGCGCAGTCGCTCGACGTGCTCAGCGCGCTGTCGAACGTCGCCGGCTACCGGGCCGTCGTCGAGGCCGCCGCCGAGTTCGGCGGCATGTTCGCCGGGCAGGTCACCGCCGCGGGCACCACCCCGCCCGCGAACGTGTTCGTGATCGGGGCGGGCGTGGCCGGGCTCGCGGCCATCGGCGCGGCGGGCAGCCTCGGCGCGCAGGTGCGCGCCTTCGACGTGCGCCCCGAGGTGGCGGAGCAGATCGAGTCCATGGGCGCCACGGTGGTCCGGGCCGACGACGCCGCGCAGCAGGTCAGCGCCGACGGGTACGCGTCAGCGCTGACCGCCGACCAGGAGGCCGCGGCCCTGCGCGCGTACGCCGTCGAGACCGCCGGCGCGGACATCGTCGTCACCACTGCGCTCGTGCGCGGGACGGCGCCCACCACGATCACCGCCGAGATGGTCGCCGGCATGCGGCCCGGCAGCGTGATCGTCGACCTCGCGGCCCCGAGCGGCGGCAACTGCGAGCTGACGGTGCCTGGCGAGCGTGTGGTCAGCGACAACGGTGTCGTCGTGCTCGGGTACACCGACCTGCCCGACCGCATGCCCCGGCACACCTCGGAGCTGCTCGGCACCGCCGTGGCCAACCTGGTCCAGCTCGGCACGCCCGGGCGCGACGGCGTCCTGGCGCTCGACCCGGACGACGTCGTCGTGCGCGGCATGACCGTGGCGGCCGGCGGCGAGGTGCTGTGGCCTCCGCCCCCGGTGTCGGTGTCGGCGCCGCAGTCGCTGGTCGAGCCCTCGCTGGTCGAGCCTGTCGAGACCTCACCAGGGTCTCGACAAGCTCGACCGGCGGGGTCTGGGTCTCGACAAGCTCGACCGGCGGAGTCGGGGTCTCGACAAGCTCGACCAGCGAAGAGCGGGGTTCGACCGCCGAAAAGCGGGGCCCGGGCGCCGTTCGCCCGGACCGTGCTCCTCGGCCTCGCCGCCGTCCTGGCCGTGCTCGCCGTGGCCGCCTCACCGCCCGACCAGGCCGCGCACTTCACGGTGCTGGCCCTCGCCGTCGTCGTCGGGTTCTACGTGATCTCGCACGTCAGCCACGCCCTGCACACCCCGCTCATGTCCCAGACCAATGCGATCTCCGGGATCATCCTGGTGGGCGGGATGCTGCAGATCGGCTCGGCGGACCCGGTGGTGACCACGCTCGCCGTGCTGGCCTCGGCGGTGGCGAGCATCAACATCTTCGGCGGGTTCCTGGTGACCCACCGCATGCTCGGCATGTTCCACCACAGCCCCGCCGACGGGGGTGACCGATGAGCGTCGAGTCGATCGTCCAGGCGGTGTACCTGGTCGCGGCGGTGCTGTTCGTGCTGTCGCTGGCCGGGCTGTCGCGGCAGGAGAGCGCGCGCCGCGGCGTCCTGCTGGGCATGACCGGCATGGGGCTCGCGCTGGTCGCGACGATCGCGCTGGCGCTGGACCGCTCCGAGCGGCCCGTGGGCGTCACGGCCGGGCTGATCCTGCTCGTGCTGCTGGTGGGCGCGGCCGTCGGCACGTGGCGGGCGCGCACCGTCGAGATGACGCAGATGCCCGAGCTCATCGCGCTGCTCCACTCGTTCGTCGGCGCGGCCGCCGTGCTCGTGGGCTTCGGCTCCTACCTCTCCGAGCCCGCCACGAGCGGGGCGGACGCCGGCGCCGGCCAGACCGTCCACCTGGTCGAGGTGTTCCTCGGCGTGCTCATCGGCGCCGTGACGTTCACCGGCTCGGTGGTCGCGTTCGGCAAGCTGTCGGCCCGGCTGCGCTCGTCGCCGCTGCTGCTGCTGGGCCGCAACTGGCTCAACCTCGCCGCGCTCGTCGCCTGCGCGGGCCTGCTCTGGTGGTTCCTGGTGGCCGGCCCGGCCGGCCTGGTGCCGCTGCTGCTGATGACCGTGGTCGCGCTGGCCCTGGGCTGGCACCTGGTGGCGGCGATCGGCGGCGGCGACATGCCCGTCGTCGTCTCCATGCTGAACTCCTACTCGGGGTGGGCGGCCGCGGCCGCCGGGTTCATGCTGGGCAACGACCTGCTCATCATCACGGGCGCCCTGGTCGGCTCCTCGGGTGCGATCCTCAGCTACCTCATGTGCAGGGCGATGAACCGCTCGTTCGTCAGCGTGATCCTGGGCGGGTTCGGCGCCGAGACCCCGGCGGCCGCCGCGGGCGGCCCGGCCGAGCCGGGCACCTACCGGGAGACGACGGCGCTCGAGGTCGCCGACCGGCTGACCGCCGCCCGGTCGGTGATCGTGGTGCCGGGCTACGGCATGGCCGTGGCGAAGGCCCAGTACCCGGTGGCCGACCTCGTGTCCCGGCTCACCGCGCGCGGCACCACCGTGCGGTTCGGCATCCACCCCGTGGCCGGGCGGCTGCCCGGGCACATGAACGTGCTGCTCGCCGAGGCGAAGGTGCCCTACGACCAGGTGCTCGGCATGGACGAGATCAACGACGACTTCCCCGAGACCGACGTCGTGCTGGTGATCGGGGCCAACGACACCGTGAACCCGGCCGCCCAGGACGACCCGGCGTCGCCCATCGCGGGCATGCCCGTGCTGGAGGTGTGGCAGGCTCGCGAGGTCGTCGTCTTCAAGCGGTCCATGGCCACCGGGTACGCGGGTGTGCAGAACCCGCTGTTCTTCCGCGAGAACACCGCCATGCTCTTCGGCGACGCGAAGGAACAGGTGGAACTGATCGTCCAGGCGCTGTGATCCGCCGCGACCAGCACCTTTTGCATTCCGGTGGCTGTCTGTGGGTGAATTGACGGTGACGCGCTGACACCGCGCGGTAACGAGTTGGTATAAAGGGGCGCGCCAGGAAAGTCCGGCGTAGTCCCTCAGTGCGGAGGCCGAGTGTTGACACGCTCTCTCGTGACCGGAACGGCCGCGATCGTGGGGTTCCTGGTGCTTGTGGCGACCACGGAGCTCTTCTGGTTCGGGCCGCCCTCCGGCGCGCACAATGCCGGTGAGATCTTCGCCTCGATCGGCGGCGCCGCGCTGACCGTCCTCACCTGGGCGGTCGTCGGCTGGGGGGTCGCGCGGATCGCGCGGGCCCTGCGCCTGACACGGGTGTCCGTGCTGGTGGGCATGCTGGCGCCGGTCGGCGCGATCGTGGCCTTCACGCTCTCGGTCGAGCTCGACGCGTGGTCCACCGGGTTCGGCGTGCTGGCGTTCGCGTCGGCGTCGGCCGGTGTGCTGGTGACGATCCGCCGCCGCAGGTCGGCCGGGACCACCGCGCTGCCCGAGTCCAAGGGGCACCCTCCGGTGCGGATGGCCGCGTGAGCGACGTGCCGGTCGCGGTGATCGGCCCCGGCGCGATCGGCGGGCTGATGGCCGCGCTCCTGCAGCGCGCTGGGCACGACGTCACCGTCGTCGCCCGGGAGGCCACCGCCGCGCACATCGCCGAGCACGGTCTCGACGTCGTCTCCGACATGTTCGGTTCGTGGCACGCACCCCTGGCGGCGTCCACCACGGTGCCGCGCGGCGCCCAGGTGTTGGTCGCGGTCAAGGCGGACGGCGTGGCCGCGGCCGCCGACCTGCTGCGCGACGCCGACCCGGCCGAGGTGATCGCCCTGCTCAACGGCGTCGAGCACATGGCGGCGCTGCGCGCTGCGGCGCCCGGGGCGCGCGTCTTCGGCGCGACGATCGCCGGCCAGACGCGCCGCACCCCCGTGGGCGGGCCGGACCCGGCGACGGTCACGCACTCGTTCGACCTGCTGACCATCGTGGTGCCCGACGACGCCGCGGACCTCGGCCTGACCGCCGCCCTGCGGGACACCGGCGCGGTGCTGCGGACCGGCGGCACCGAGGCCGAGGTGCTCTGGAAGAAGCTGCGGTTCCTGGCGGCCCTGTCGCTGCTGACCTCGACGTGGAAGACCGGGATCGCCGACGCACTGGACCGCGACCCGGCGCTCACCGCCGCCCTGCTCGACGAGATCGCCGCCGTCGCCACGGCCGAGGGCGTGCCGTCGACCGGCGCGGAGCTGCGCACGCTGCTCGGCGGGATGCCGCCCCTGACGGTCGGTTCCCTGGAGGCCGACCTGTCGGCCGGGCGGCCCGGCGAGCTGGACGCGATCGGCGGCGCGATCCTGCGCGCGGGCGGTCGGCACGGCATCGACCTGCCGGTGCTCACGGCGGCGGTGGACCGGCTGGCGGCGTCGGTCGCCTGAGGGGCTGCCGGGCTGCCGGGTCGACGGACTGCCGGGTCGACGGACTGCCGGTCCGACGGGCTGCCGGGCCGACGTCGGCCGGCCCTGTTTCCGCGGGACCCCACTTTTTCGAGGCCTAAGTTTCTTCGCTTTGAGCTGGCTCAAAGCGAAGAAACTTAGGCCTCAAAGGGGAGGTCGACCAGCGGATGGGCGGCCGGGGTCAGCGGCCCGACCTCACCAGAAGCGGACCGGGAGCCGGTGTCGCGCGTACACGCTCTCGACCGCCGCCCTCACCTGGGCCGGGGTGCCGAGCCGGGCGTCGTCCAGCCCGAGCACTGCCAGCGTCGCGATGCCGTTGTGCTCGGACCACCAGGAGTCCAGCCCGCCGCGCATCTGCCGCAGCCGCCCGCGCGTGAGCCCCTGCGTCACGCCGCGCATGAGCACGCTGGAGGCCGGCGTCCCCATCGGGGCGGCGAACGCCGCGGGCAGCCGCCCGAGGTTGGAGGCCAGGCAGAGCGGCGCGGTGCCGTCGCGCGCCGCCATCTTGGCGACGGCGTCCGGCACCATCTGCATGAGCGGCTTGAGCGGGCCCAGGGTGTCCACCCGGGTGCCCGAGGTCAGGGCCGCGAACTCAGCCTTCGCGCGGGACCGGATCTGGGTCATGTCGGCGATCACGCCGGCCCGCTCGGGCGCGGGCGTCACCGTGGTGTCCACGGCGATGGACACGCCCGAGGTCGCGTTCGACCGCAGGTCGCCGGGCTCCCGCAGGCTCACGGGCAGCGAGACGCGCACCGGCATCCCGGCCGTCGCCGCGCCGGCGGCGAGCAGGATCTCCGTGCACACCGCGATGAGCAGGCTGTTCGCCGTCCCGCCCGCGGCGTGGGCCGCGCGGTGCCAGGTCGAGGCGTCGGTGTCGACGACGACGATCGGCGGGTGGGCGAGCTCGGCGTCGTCGGGGCGCGGGGCGGGCCGCGGCCGGTCCGCCGACTGCTGTGCCATGATCGGCGGCACCGAACCCTGCCGCGCCATCTTGCGCAGCCCGCCGACGGCGGCCCGCGCCTGGCTCGTCGCGTCGCGCAGGTCGGCCACGAGCCCGGTCCGGATCCGCTCGCCCTCCTTCGGCAGGCGACGGCCCGACGACGACGGCGCGCCCTCGGCGTACCCGCCCGCGAACGCCCCGCGCGCGGCGGCGCCGGCGACGGCGGCCTCGAAGGCGCCCACGTGCATCCCGCCGTCGGCCACGACGTGCGAGGTGACGAAGCTGAGCACGGTCCCGCCGCTGGTGGTCCGCGCCGCCGACAGCGCCCAGGTGGGGCCGGTCTCCGGGTCCAGGTTCACCTGCGCCTGCTGCTCGGCCCAGGCCAGCACCGCGGGCTCGGGCACGGGCGCGGAGCCGATGAGCAGGTCGGGCAGCCTGGTCGACGCCGACCAGCGGGCGCGGGCGCCCGGCAGGCGGCCCGGCCGCACCACGCGCTGCAGCGGGCCCTCGGCCAGGGCGCGGTGCAGGGCGCGCAGCGCGTCGACGTCGAGGGGCGCCGGGATGCGCCAGACGGTCTGGTTGACCACGGCCACCCCGAGCACCCGGCGGGTGCGCAGGAACAGGTCGTCGTCGTAGGTCAGGCGGTTGCTCGTCACGGGGGAGCGGGTCGTCGGCGGACTGTTCGGCGGGCTGGTCACTGGGCTGGTCAAGGGATCTCCGGTGCCGGGCTGGTGGGTAGGGTGCGCGCGTGCGTCATGTCTTTGCCCTGGTGGGCAGTCGAGGAGATGTCCAGCCGGCCCTCGCGGTCGCACTCGAGCTGCGGCGGCGCGGGCACGAGGTGGTGACCGGCGTGGCCCCCAACCTGGTGCCGCTGGCCGGCCGGCTCGGCCTGGACCCGGTGCCGCTGGGCATCGACTCCGCGGCCCTGCTGGGCTCGGACCTCGTGCGGCGCGACATGCGGTCGGCCCACCCGGTGCGGCGGGTGCGGGCGCTGCGCGCCGTGGCGTCGGCCGGCTGGGACGAGCTGCGCACCGGGCTGACGGCGCTGCTCGACGACGTGGGCGGCGCAGACACGGTGGTCACGGGCCTGCTGGGCCAGGAGGTGGCCGCGGCCGTCGCCGAGCGGCGCGGCCTGCGGATGGCCGCCCTGCACTACTGCCCGGTGCGGGCCAACGGCGTGGTCTCGCCCGTCAGCGGCGTGCGCGGCCCGCGCACCACCCGGGCGGTCTGGACGCTGGGGGAGCGGGTGCGCTGGGGCCTGACCCGCCGCGCCGAGAACGAGCAGCGCGCCGCGCTCGGGCTCGGCGGCACGCGCGTGCACCTGCCCACGCGGCTGCGCGACGCCGGGGCGGTCGAGGTCCAGGCCTACGACCCCGCGCTCGCGCCGGGGCTGGTCGACGAGTGGGGGCCGCGGCGTCCGCTCACGGGGTTCCTCGCGCTGGACGACGCCGCCCGGGCGCGGCTCGGAGAGGCCGGCTCGGCTTCCGGGGCCGACGGCGGCGGGGCGGGCGCCTCGGCGAGCCTCGACACCTGGCTCGACGACGGCGAGCCGCCCGTCTACGTGGGCTTCGGCTCCATGCCCGTGGCCGACCCGCGCGCCCTGCTCGCGGCCGTCGAGGCGGCCTGCGCCGAGCTCGGCGTGCGGGCCCTGGTCAGCGCGGGCTGGAACGACTTCTCCGGGTCGGACGGCGGGGCGGATCGCCCCGGTGCCGGGCCCGACGGCGCGGCGCGCGCCGCCGGGCCGGACCCCGAGCGGGTGCGCGTGGTCGGCGCCGTCGACCACGCGGCCGTGCTGCCCCGCTGCCGCGCCGCGGTGCACCACGGCGGAGCCGGCACGACGGCGGCCGCACTGCGCGCGGGCCTGCCCGCCGTCGTCGGCTGGTACTCCGCCGACCAGCCGATGTGGGGCGACCTGCTGCGCGGCACGGGCGTGGGCGTGGCCCGCCGGGCGAGCACGCTCACGCAGCCCGGAGTGCTCGCCGGGGCGCTTGCCGAGGTGCTCGACGAGGCCACCGCGGCCCGCGCCGCCACGCTCGGGGCGCGCCTGGTGCCCCCGGACCGGGCGGTCGCGGCGGCGGCCGACGCGGTGGAGGACGGGGCCTGAACCCCGCCCTCTCACCACGGCGCCGCCGGGAGCTTCCAGGCCTCGGCCTCGGCCAGCACCAGGCGGCGCAGGGTCGCGGCGTCGGCCACGCGGTCGGGGTCGAGGGCGGCGACGCTGAGCGTCGTCGTGCGGCCCACCGTGGTGCAGAACGCGACCAGCCCACCGCCCGCCGCGCGCAGCTCGGCGGCCGTCGCGCCCTGGTAGTGCGACAGGGTCGCGACGGAGCGCACCGCGGTGCCCGCCGCGTGGGTGTACCCCTCGGGCGGGCGGCCCAGGTTGGACGCGAGGGCCGCCGCGACCGGCGGCTGCGGCAGCCGGCTCACCAGGGTGTCGGGCAGCATCTGCACCAGCTCGAGCGGCACCGGGGCCAGCCCGGCCTCCGCCTGCCCGACGGCGGTGTAGGCCTCCTTGGCGGCGGCCCGCACCCAGCCGAGGTCGCGGTGGGCCAGGACGTCGGCCGGGATGGTGACCCGAGCGATCTTGGTCGAGTTGGCGCGCGGGTCGTCGGCGTCGCGGGTCGAGACGGGCAGCGCCACGGGCACGGGCTCGCCCGGGAACCGGCCGGTCGCGTGCACCAGGCGGGCGAGGAACGCCACGAACCAGGTGTTGGGCGTTCCGCCGTGCGCGGCCGCGGCCTGGGTCACCTGGTCCGAGGGCAGCTCGACGTGCAGTACGGGCGCGCGCCAGGCGGCGTCGTCGGCGGGCTGGGGTGCGGCCTGGGCGACGGCGGCGGGAACCGGTGCGCCCGGGCCGACCGGCTCCGCCGCGGTACCCGGAACGATCCCCGGCCCGTTCGGCGCACCCACCACCGCGGGCATGACCCGGGTGGCCGGCCCCGCCCCGGCGTGGCCGGCGACCCCGGCGGCCTCCCCGGCCTCCGGCGGGGGCGGCGGCACCGGCTCGTGCACCGTGCCCGCGGGTGCCCGCGTGCCCCCGATCTCGCGCGCGGCGGACTGCGCCCTCGCCCGCGCCTTGGCCCCCGCCCAGCGGCCGACGGCGGCGGCCTGCGCCGCGGCGTCGGCGGCGTCGGCGAGCAGGGCGCGGGTGCCGCGCTCGGGCGCGGGCACCACGATGGGCTCGGCGTTCGTGGCGGCGCGCACCACGGCGTCGATCAGCGCGGCACCGTCGGCGACGGCGTGCGCGCAGGTGAGCGAGACGACGCCCCCGACGACGGTCCCGGCGGCGCCGGTGCCGGCCCGCGCCACGACGTCCGCGGCGGAGATGCGCCAGGAGAGCCCGCGGGCCGGGTCGAGTGGCACGTCGGCCTGGGTCTGCGCCCAGTCGCCGAGGCGGTCCTCGGCCACGGCCGTGGTCTGCAGGTCCACCACCGGGAGGGTGCCGGCCGGCGCCCAGCGGTGCCGCGCGCCCGGCACGCGGGAGCGCACCACGCGCCGGTGCAGCGACCCCGCGGCGAGGCGTGCGCCCAGGTCACGCAGCCGGTCGGCGTCGAACGGGCCGTCCAGGCGCCACAGCACCTGGTTCACGGCCGGGCTCGTGGCGCCCTCGTGGCGGCGCAGGAACATGTCGTCGGCGAACTGCAGGCGCAGTGCGGGTGGCGGGTCCGTCACGCTCGTCTCCCGGGTCGGATACCGGTCCCGAGGGGACCGTGGGCTTCAGCATGTGACCATACCGGGCATTACGGGGGGACTAACTTTCACCCGGCGAATCCGGTATAAAGGTCGCCGCAAGGGGACCGCGGAACTCGTCCGACGTCGTGCTGGCCGTGCCCACAGACCGATCGAGGGACGCGCACGCATGGAATACACCGAGCTGTCGGCCTACGACCTGCCCGCCGGAACCGTGACGTCCTGGACGCCACGCGCCGACGCCGGGCGGTGGCAGCAGGACCCCCGCGCGCTGTCCCCGGGGCACGAGGCGCACCTGCGCGACTCCGCCCCCGGGTCCTGGATCGGGTCGGTGCTGCGCGTGCCCGGACCGTACGAGCCCGAGCCGCTGCGCCGCGCGATCCACGCCTGGGTGAGCCGGCACGAGGTGCTGCGCACCACCGTCACCCGCGACGCCGGCGCCGGCTGGCGGCGCGTGACCGCCCCCGCCGAGGCCGTCGCCATCCGCGACCTCGTGGTGGGCGACCTGAGCGCCGACCAGGTCACGGCGCTGCTGCCCAGCCTGCTCGCCGACGTCTCGCCGACCGCCTGGCCGCACTGCGTGCTGGCCACCGTGGTCCCCGCCGCCCCCGGTGACGGCAGCGGCCCGGCCGGCGACGACGGCTTCGTGCTCGCCTTCGGCGCCGACCACTCGGTCATGGACGCCTACTCCCAGCTCCTGTGGTTCGAGGAGATCGTCTCGCTGTACGACGCCGCCCGCCGCGGCGTGCCCGACGCCGAGCTCCGCACCCTCGAGGTGGGCTCCCACGTCGACTTCTCCGCCGACGACCGCAAGCTCGCCATGACGCTCGCCGCCGACGGCGAGCCCGTGCACCGCTGGCTCGACTTCCTCGGCGCCGACGCGACCTTCCCGCGCTACGGCACGGTCACCCGCCCCGCCGCCGACGCCGCCGAGGCGGGCCGCCCGCAGGCGTCCCGCTCGGCGTGGCTCGCCACCGTGGACCAGACCGACGACCTCAGCGCCCGCAGCCGCGCCCGCGGCGCCTCCGCCCAGTCGGGCGTGCTGGCCGCGTTCGCGCACGCCGCGCGCAAGGTGCACGGCCTGGACCGGCTCCGGTTCGTGCTGCCGATGCACACCCGCTACGCGCCGCAGCACGCCGCCGCCGTCGGCTGGTACGTGGGCCTGTGCCCCGTGGACCTCGACCTGACCGGCACCGACCCCCTGCTGCGGGAGGTCGACGGTCGCGGCGGCCCGGCCCGCATGGTCGACGGCGACGCCCTGACCACCGCCGTCGAGCGCGTGCACGCCGCGGTCGCGGCCGGCAAGCCCCTGGTGCGCTACTCGTTCGCGCGCATCGCCGAGCTGGGCGGCATCACCGACGGCCCCCACCTCGCCGTCTCGTACGTGGACACCCGCTTCGTGCCCGGCGCCGAGCGCTGGAGCGCCTGGGACGCCCGCACCCTCCGCAGCCCCGCGTACGGCACCGACGAGCTCTACCTCTGGTTCCTGCGCACGCACGACGGGCTGAACGTCTCCACCCGCTACCCCGACACCCCGGAGGCGCACTCCGCCATGGACGCTCTGATCGAGGAGCTGCGCGCCGGCTTCCGGGCCTTCGGCACCGCCGGCACGATCGGGGCGGTCGCATGATCCTGGGCGCCATGGGTACCTGGACCGCCCTCCCCGGGCGGGTGGTCCACCTGCGGCCGACGCCGGAGGCGCTCGCCGCCGCGCAGGCCGCCCCGGTGGACCCCGGCCCGCCGTCGTTCCTGCAGGGCGACCACCTGCGCGCCTACGCGGCGCGCCGCGCGTCCGGCGGCACGCACCGCGCCTGGACCGGCACCGCGACCCACCTCGACGGGCCGTTCGACGGCGCCGCGCTCGCCCGCGCCCTGACCCAATTCGTGCGGCGGCACGAGGGCCTGCGCACCTGGTTCGACGTCGACCCCTGCACCGACGGCGGCGCCCCGGTGCGGCACCTGGTGCCAGCGGACGTCGTCGGCTTCACGGCCGAGCCCGTGCCCGCCCTCTCGCCGGCCCCCGGCCTGTCCTGGGACGAGTGGGTCACCGGGCACCTCACCGCGACCTTCGACGCCGCGTGCCGCCCCGACTCCTGGGCGCCGTTCGCGCTCGGCGCCGTGGTGACCGACGACGGGTTCGGCCTGTTCTGGGGCTGCGACCACGCGTTCACCGACGGCGGGTCGCAGCTCATGGTGCTCAGCGAGATCGAGGAGCTGTACGCGGCGGAGCTCGCCGGCTCGGACGCGGACGCCGCCCGCGGGTCGAGCCTGTCGAGACCCGAACCGCCGCCCACCGTCGGCTCGTTCCTGGCGCACGCCAGCGCGGAGCACGAGCTCGCCGCGGCGACCCCGCCCGACGCGCCCCAGATCCAGGCCTGGTCCGCGGCCGTGACCGCGCACGCCGGCAAGCTGCCGCAGTTCGCGCTGGACCTGGGCCTGCCGCCCGGCGAGACCGCGCCCGTGAAGATCCGGTCGGCGACCCTGCTGGACGCCGCCGGCCTCGCCCGCATGGACGAGCTCGCCGCCGCGCACGGCGCCCGGTTCACCGGTGCGGTGTTCGCGGGGATCGCGCTCACGGACACCCGGCTGACCGGCGCGGACACGTGGTTCGGCGTGACCGTCGTCGGCACGCGCGGGCCCGGCTTCGAGACCGCCCAGGGCTGGCTGTGCAACTTCGCGCCAGTCACCTTCCCCGTGCCCGACGGCGCCGGCCCAGCGCCGTTCGACGCCGTCCTGCCGGTCGCGGACGCCGCGTTCCGCCAGGCCCGGAAGGCCGCCGAGGTGCCGGTGCACGCAGCGCTCGGCGTCATGCTCGCCGGCGGCGTGCTCGACCCGGCGTCGCTCGGCAGCCCGCAGCTCATCAGCTACCTCGACCTGCGGCGGTTCCCCGGCGTGGGCCGGCCCGCGTACGACAACGGCCTGCACTTCACGGGGGAGGGCCGCACCGCGAACGCGTCGCTGTGGGTCAACCGTGACCACGAGCGGCTGTACGTCGTCACGCAGACGCCGGACACCCCCGCGGCGCAGGCCGCCGTGGACCGCTACCTCGCCGAGCTGCGGGCCACGTTCGCGGCGGCGGTCGCCGCGCCGGGAGCGCCCGGCGCGGGCGACGCCGTCCGGGACGAGCGCCTGGAGGCGACCGGTGCGGGTCCTGTCGGCTGACCTCTGGGCGCCGGCGCCGGGCCAGGTGATCACCTGGGACGTCACGCCGCGCCCGGGATTCGTGCCGACGTCGGCCACACCCACCTACAACCAGCGCAACCACCTGCTGGGCGCTCACGCCGGCGAGCCGAGCGTGTGGATCACCGCCGCGTTCGACGTCGACGGGCCCGTGGACCGCGACGCGCTGGAGGCCGCGTTCCGCGACCTCGTGGCCGCCCACCCGGGCCTCCGGGTCGAGGCGGTCCGCCGGCCGGCCCCGCAGGCCGTGGGTCTGGTGCGGCACGATGCCGCCGGGCTGGCCTGGCACCGCCACGACGGCCCCGTCACCAGGACGGCCGACGACACCCGCGAGCACCTCGCAGCCGAGCTCTCCCGCCGGTGCGCACCGTTCGGCTACCCGGCGTTCCTGCCCGCCGCGGTCAGCCGCCCGGACCGGTCGACGGTCGTGCTCGGCATGGACCATCTGCACACCGACGCCTGGTCGACCACCGTCGTCGTCGACGAGCTGGCGGCCCGGTACGCGGAGCACGCGGGGGAGGGCGGCCCTGTCGGGCGCGGCGGCCCCGCAGAACTGCCCACCGCCGCCGGCCCGCCCTTCGTCGGCGCCGACGACCCGCGCCTGGCGACCTGGCACGGGTTCCTGCGCGACCGCGGCTGGGCGCTGCCCACGTTCCCGCTGCCCCTCGGCGTGCCCGACGGCAAGCGGGCGCCGCAGCGCACCGTCGTGCGCCCGCTGGCCGACGCCGCGACCGCGGACGCCGTCGCCGGGCGCGCCCGCTCGGCCGGCGCGTCGACGTCGGCGGCCGTGCTGGTCACCCTCGCCCGCGCCGTCGCGGACCTGGGCGGGCCCGCCACGCTGGAGACCCTGCTGCCAGTGCACACCCGCGGCGACGACGCCGCCCGCCGCGCCGTCGGCTGGCACACCACCACGGTGCCGCTGCGGATCGAGACCGGCGACGACGCCGACGGCGCGCTGGCCGCCACCGGCAAGGCCCTGCGGGCCGCGCGCGAGCTGGCCGCCGTGCCGCTCGAGCAGGTCGTCGAGACGCTGCCCGGCCCGCTGCGGTTCCCGCGCGTCGACATCTTCCAGGTGTCCTACCTGGACTACCGGCGGCTGCCCGGGCACGCGGCGTCCGCCGGGCGGGCCGCACACCACGTCTCGGCCGCGACCCGGGCCGACGACCTCCAGGTCTGGGTGTCCCGCACCGACGAGGGCATCGCGGTGCGCGCCCGCATGCCCCGCACCCCGACGGCGGTCGCCACGGTCGACGCCGTCCTGGCCCGCTGGTCGGAGCTGCTGACCACGCTCGCGGGCTGAGCCCGCCTCCGGGGCGTCCCGGGGCAGGGGGCATCGGGGGCGACGCGGCAAGCGGCGCCGTCCTACCCTGCCTGCATGGCTACCGACGACGTCCGCACGCTCACCGAGGCCCGGGCGGTCGCGGCCCTGACCAACCCGGCCCGTTCCCGCCTGTTCGACTCGCTGACCGCCGACGGGCCGGCCACGGCGTCGACCCTGGCGGAGCGCACGGGGCTGGCCGTCGGGAGCATCAGCCACCACATGCGGGTGCTGGCGTCCGCCGAGCTCGTCGAGGAGGCGCCGGAGCTGGCCCGGGACCGGCGCGAACGCTGGTGGCGGCGGGCTTCGCGGTCCATCACCTGGGGCCGGTCGACCCTGCCGCCGGACGCGGAGAGCCAGCGGCAGGCCGTGGCCGCCGAGGAGTTCATGCTGGCGCGCCAGGTCGAGCGCGCCCGCGCGTGGCTGGAGCGCTCCGAGCAGGACGACGAGTGGAGCCGGGCCGAGCTCTCGACCGACAGCTGGCTGCGCCTGACCCCCGGCGAGCTGGAGCAGCTGAGCGCCGAGATCAACGAGGTGGTGCTGCGCTGGAAGGAGCGGGGGCGCGCTGCGGCGTCGGACGAGAAGGCGGCCGAGGAGGGCGCCGAGCACGTCTTCTTGTTCGCGCGTGCTTTCCCGTCGCGCCCGTAGCCCCGCCCCGCCACGGTTCCACAATGACTGTTGTACAAGAGTGGTTGTACATATAGCCTGCTCGCATGACGACGTCGACCACGCCCGCCGAGCCCGCCGTTCCCCTGACGCGCAACCGGGCCTTCGGCCTCCTCTGGCTGGGGGAGGGCGTGAGCGTGGTCGGCAACGCGACGACGTCGGCCCTGCTGCCGCTGCTCGCGGTGACGCAGCTCGACGCGGGTCCGGCCTGGATGGGCCTGATCACCGCGGCCGCGTGGCTGCCCTGGCTGCTCATCGGGCTGCCCGTGGGCGCGTGGGTCGACCGGCTCCCGGCCCGGCCGGTGATGATCGTCGCCAACCTGGCCGCCGGCGTCTCGCTCGCGAGCGTGCCCGTGGCGTTCGTGCTCGGGGCCCTCACCCTGGTGCAGCTCACGGTGGTCGCCCTGGTGGGCGGGGTGAGCACCGTCTTCTTCCGTACGGCCTACCAGGTGTTCCTGCCCGAGGTGGTGCCGTCGGGCCAGCTCGAGGCGGCGAACGCGCGCCTGTTCGGCACCGAGTCCGCGGCGAACGTCGCCGGCCCCGGCCTGGGCGGCCTGCTGGCGCAGTGGCTGACGGCGGCGCTCGGGCTCGCGCTCGACGCCGCCACATTCCTGTGGTCGGCGGTGTGCCTGTGGCGCATCCGGGTCCCGAACCCGGCAGCCCGGCCCGCGGGCCCGGCCGAACCGCTCGCCGCACGCATCCGGGAGGGCGTCGACCTGGTCCGCCGGGACCGCTACCTCCCGTGGTTCGTGGGCATGGGCGGCGCGTCGAACTTCGGGCTCACCGGCTACGGGGCGCTCCTGGTGCTGTTCCTGGTGCGCGACCTCGGGCTCACGGAGGCCGGCGTCGGCGCGGTGCTCGCGCTGGCGGGCGCGGGCGGCGTCGTCGGCGCGGTCGCGGCCCCGTTCCTGAGCGCGCGGCTCGGCAGCGGGCGGGCCTCGACCGTGCTGCTCGTGGTCTCCGGGCCGACGGCGCTGCTCGTGGGCGCGGGCCTGCCGGGCTGGGGCGCGGCGATCAGCGGGGCCGGCGGGTTCCTGGTCGGCCTGTGCGTGGTCTCGGGCAACGTGGTCCGCAACGCGTGGCGCCTGCGCTACGTGCCCGCCGGGCTGCGCGGGCGTGTGATGACGGTGATGCAGGTGGTCAACTTCGGCACCATGCCGGTGGCCGGCGTCGTCGCGGGCTGGTTGGGCGGGGTGCTCGGGGTGCGCGAGACGATCCTGCTCATGGCGGCGGTGCACTGCCTCGCCACGTGGAGCGTGCTGGTCTCGCCGCTGGCGCGCCTCCGCGAGCTGCCCGAGGGCCCGCTGGGCGGCTGACCGGCTGCGCCGGTCAGGCAGACGAACGTAGGGGTGGTCGCACTCTCAGGGCTGAGAGTGCGACCACCCCTACGTTCGACTGCTTCCGCGCGACGGGAGCCGGCGGTCAGGCGCCGGCGGCGACCTTCTCCGCCGGGGCGAGCTGGGCCGCGTCGTAGTCGACGCCGCCGAGGCTCGGCATCATCGAGTTGAGCTGCGGCTTCCACTTCGCGTAGTCGGCGGGGAAGCAGCGCTCCAGCAGGCCGGTCATCGCGGCGACGGCGGTCGACGCGCCCGGGGAGGCGCCCAGCAGGCCGGCGATGGTGCCGTCGGCGGAGGCCACGACCTCGGTGCCGAACTCCAGCACGCCGCCCTTGCCCTTGACCCACTTGATGACCTGGACGCGCTGGCCCGCGGTGATCTTCTCCCAGTCGGCCGGCTGCGCCGTCGGCATGAAGCGCTGCAGCTCGTGGAACTTGGTCTCCGGGGCGGCCGCGACCTGGCCGACGAGGTAGCCGGTGAGGTCGAGGTTCTTCACGCCGGCGCCGAGCATCGAGAACACGTTGTGCAGGCGCAGCGACGTGATCAGGCCCAGGTACTTGCCCTTCTTGAGGTACTTGGGGCTGAACCCGGCGTACGGGCCGAACATCAGGTAGCTCTTGCCGTCCACGATGCGCGTGTCCAGGTGCGGCACGGACATCGGCGGTGCGCCGACGTCGGCCTTGCCGTAGACCTTGGCGTTGTGCTGGGCCACGATCTCCGGGTTCGCGGTGCGCAGGAACTCGCCCGAGATCGGGAAGCCGCCGTACCCGCGGGCCTCCTTGATGCCCGAGGCCTGCAGCAGCGGCAGCGCGCCACCGCCCGCGCCGACGAAGACGAACTTCGCGGTCACGGTGCGGCGCCGGGTGCCGGCGTTCCAGGAGCGGTCGTTCAGGGTGAGGCGCCAGCGGCCGTCCCGCAGCTTCTTGAGGCCGCGCACCTCGTGGTTCACGTGCAGCTCGGTGTTGCCCGAGGTGGCGAAGCCGATCAGCTTCTTGGTGAGCGCGCCGAAGTCGACGTCGGTGCCCGCCGCGGCGCGCGTGGCGGCGATGGGCTCGTCGGCGTCACGGTCCAGCGTCATCAGCGGGGCCCACGTGCCGATGACGGCGGGGTCGGAGCTGAACTCCATGTCGCGGAACAGCGGGTGGGCGCTCAGCGCGTCGAAGCGGCGGCGCAGGAAGTCCACGTTGTCGGCCCCGCGCACGAACGTCATGTGCGGCGTGGGGTTGATGAAGTCGGTGCCCTCCATCAGACCGGCGGTGAGCAGGTGGTTCCAGAACTCGCGGGAGGTGTGGAACTGCTCGTTGATCTTCACCGCCTTGGAGATGTCGACGGAGCCGTCCTTGCGCTCCGGGGTGTAGTTCAGCTCGCAGAGGGCGGCGTGGCCGGTGCCCGCGTTGTTCCACGGGTTCGACGACTCGAGGGCCACCTCGTCGAGGCGCTCGTAGATCCCGACACGCCAGGTCGGCTCGAGGATCGTGAGCAGCGCGCCGAGGGTGGCGCTCATGATCCCTCCGCCGATCAGCGCGACGTCGACCTCTTCGGAGGGACGAGGGGCTGTCTGGAGGTAAGAAGTCACGCTCAGAAAGATAGCGCGCTTGTGAAAAGAGGAACGAGCGCTGTGGCATGAATCACGTGATGTGTCCCGTGACCTCGCTCACGGTATGGGCGCGGGTGGCGGCGTCGGCGCGCGGGCCGGCTCAGCGGACCGCCTGCGGGGCGAGCACGGACAGCAGCCGCAGCTTCTCGTGGCTCTCGCTGCCGGGCAGGGCCGTGTAGACGAGCAGCCGGTGCGACTGGTCCGGGTCGAGCAGGGACTGGCACGTCAGCTCCAGCGCGCCGACCTCGGGGTGCACGAAGTGCTTGACCTCGTTGGGGCGGACGCCGATCTCGTGGTCCTCCCACACCCGGCGGAACTCCTCGCTGCGGGCCAGGAGCAGCTCCGCGTAGTGCGCCGCGCGCGAGCCCGGCCCGCGGACGGTCGCGACCTGCCGCAGGCCCGACGCGAACATGCGGGTCAGGAACTCGTGCTCCTCCAGCGCGTAGAGCTCGCGCGTGGCGGGGTCGGTGAACCAGCGGAAGCCGATGCTGCGCTCCGGCCCGGTGAAGCAGGTGGTCTCCCCGGTCAGCGCGACGCCCATCGGCGTCTGGCGCAGGGTCTCGCCCAGCTCGGTGACGATCTCCGCGGGCGTGTCGTCGAGGCGGTCCAGGATGCGCAGCAGCCCGGGGCTGATGTGCTCGCTGGTGGTGCCGCGCACCGGCGGCTGGTGCCCGGCCAGGCGGAACAGGTGGTCGCGCTCGTCGAGCGACAGGTGCAGCCCCTGTGCGATCGAGGCGATCATCTGCTCCGACGGGTGCGGCCCGCGCTCCCGCTCGAGGCGCGAGTAGTAGTCGGTCGACATGTTGCACAGCACCGCGACCTCCTCGCGGCGCAGCCCGCTCGTCCGGCGGCGTTGTCCGCGCGGCATCCCGACGTCCTCGGGCTGCAGCAGCTCGCGGCGTCGGCGGAGGAACTCCGCCAGCCCCGTGCGATCGATCACGATGCCCCCTCGTGTTGAGTCCCGCTCTTTCTGCCCCGTGTCTTTCTACCCCGTGTCCGACGGCGGAGCCACGGCCCGCCGATCCCCCTCTACGGAGCCGACCCGTGACCCGGCGAGCCTGTGATCGGCAGGCCCTGGATAGGTCCCGGCGGGCCGCCGAGGATCGGGTTTGACGTCGCCACCACGAAGTCACCGAGACGAAGTCACCGACACGAAGGAGCGGGACCATGTCACGCACACCGATCGACATCACCGTGCCGAGCCTCGCCGGGAGGCGCGCACTGATCACCGGCGCGAGCGACGGCATGGGCCTGGTCATGGCCACCCGCCTGGCCGCCGCGGGCGCCGAGGTGCTCATGCCCGTGCGCAACCAGCGCAAGGGCGAGGCGGCGATGGCCACGATCCGGCGCACGGTCCCGGACGCGCGCCTGGTGCTCGGCAGCCTCGACCTGTCCTCGCTGGCCTCGGTCGCCGCGCTGGGGGACACCCTGCGCGCCGCAGGGCAGCCGATCCACCTCATGATCAACAACGCGGGCGTGATGCGGCCGCCGAGCCGGCAGACCACCGCCGACGGGTTCGAGCTGCAGACGGGCACCAACCACCTGGGCCACTTCGCCCTGGTCGGCGCGGTGCTGCCGCTCCTGCGCGCCGGCCGCGCCCGCGTGACCTCGCAGGTCAGCGTCGCGGCCCGACGCGGCTCGATCAACTGGGACGACGTGAGCTGGGAGCGCGAGTACGACGGCATGCGCGCCTACAGCCAGTCCAAGATCGCCTTCGGGCTGTTCGGCCTGGAGCTGCAGCGGCGCAGCGCGGCGGCGGGCTGGGGCATCACGAGCAACCTCTCCCATCCCGGCGTGGCGCCGACCAGCCTGCTCGCCGCACGCCCGGAGCTCGGACGCAGCGAGGACACACCCCAGATCCGGGGGATCCGCTGGCTCTCCGAGCACGGCATCCTGCTCGGCACCGTGCGGACGGCGGGGCTGCCGGCGCTGATGGCCGCGACCGACCCCACCGCCCGGCCCGGTGCGCTCTACGGCCCGAGCGGCCCCGGCAACCTCGGCGGCGCGCCCGCCGAGCAGCGGATGTACGCGCCGCTGCGCAGCCCGCAGGACGCCGCGCGAGTGTGGGAGCTCTCCGAGCGCCTGACCGGCGTCAGCTTCGCCGCCGCCGTGGGGGAGCGCCCGTGAGCGTTCTCCGACGTGTCAGACGCACAGATCCCTCGGGTGATCAGAGCGTCTGACACGTCAGCGGGACGGCACCGCCGACGGCCACGGGCCCAGCTCGGGCAGGTCGCCCGGCAGCGGCGTCGCCGGCACCCGGCCGGCCAGCCAGACGGTGACGTCGCGGGGGTCGCCGGCGACGTCGTCCACCGTCACGCCGTCGGGCAGGCGGACCGCCAGGAAGTCGCGCAGGTGCGCGCACAGGGCGTCGTCCCACGTGTCGTAGCCGACCTCCCGGGCCGTGCCGTGCAGGGCGTCCACCGAGTGGATCCGCACCTCGCGCCACCAGGCGAGCACGCAGCCCGACAGCGGGCCGCCGCGGTACCCGCTCGGGGCGTCCCACAGGGGTGAGCCCGCCTGCGGCCAGGCACCGGCCAGGTCGTCGCGCACGGCGGTCAGCGCCGCGACGTGCTCGGCGACGGTGCGCCCGGCGCCCGCCTCGATCAGGGCGGTGCGGGCCTCCGGACTCGCGTAGACCGGCACCACCTCGCCGCGCTCGGCGGCCTGCGCCTGCCGGACCATCGCCCCACCCAGGCCCGCGACGTGCGACAGGACGTGCCCGCGCGTCCAGCCCTCCAGGGTCGAGGGGCCGGCGAGGTCGTCGGCGGTCAGCCGCCCGACGGCGAGGAGCAGGGCGTCGAGCCCCGCCGCAGAGTCGGTGCGGGCGTGGGCGATCAGGTCGGTGGCGGGTGCGGTGGTGCTGGGCGTGCTCGTGCTGGGGGTGGTCACAGGGTTTTCCCTTCGTCGGGGCGGGCACGTGTCAGACGTACAGGTCACCGGAGGGATCTGTACGTCTGACACGAGAGGGGGGTCAGGGCCAGAGCAGGCCCTTGGACCAGCCGTCGGCCTCCGCCGTGTAGAGCAGGCGGGTGTGCGGGCCGTCGTCCGGCGCCTGCCAGAACTCGACCGACGTCGGGGCCAGCACGTAGGCAGTCCAGTCCGGGGCGGCGAGCTCCGGGTCGGCGGTGACGGTGCGCAGCGCCTCGGCGAACGCGTCCGCGTACTCCTCCGGGGAGCCGAGCGGCTCGCTCTGCCGGTTCACCAGGCCCGACGCACGCGACAGGTCCGACCGCGCCAGGAAGTCGGCCCGGCTCGCCTCCGGCCCTGCCGACGCCGCCGTGCCCGTCACCTTCACCTGCCGGCCCAGCTCGGGCCAGAAGAACGTCAGCGCCGCGTGCGGGTTGGCCGCCAGGTCGCGGCCCTTGGGCCCCGAGGACTGCGAGGCGAACCACCACCCGTCCGCCGTCACGTCCTTGAGCACCAGCGTGCGGGCGTGCACCCGCCCCGCGGCGTCGGCCGTCGACAGCGTCGCGGCCTGCGGGGCCAGGATCCCGGCGTCGATCGCCTGCTCCAGCCACGCCACGAACAGGTCGTGCGGGACGGCGGGAGCGGCCGCGGTGTCGAAGACCGGCAGGCCGGGGCGGCCGAAGGCGGGCAGCGCGCGCAGGCGCTCGCGGAAGGTCACTGGTTCTCCTCCTGGGTCGGCAGGTTCGGGGTCGGCACCGTCGGGGCCGGCACGGTCGGGGCCGGCACGGTCTGGGTCAGCAGGCCGACGAACCCGCGCACCGCGGCGGCGAGCGCGTCCGGGTCCCGCGTGGCGCGCGCCAGGACGTAGCCGCCCTGGACGATCGCGAGGGCGGCGTGCGCGCGGTCGCGGGCGGCGTCGTCGGGCAGCCCGGTCTCGCGCAGAACCTGGGTGAGCGTGCCGAGCAGCCGCACGAAGTAGGCGGTCACCACGTCGTGCAGGCCGTCGTCGTCCATCACCGCCTGGTCGGAGGTGAGGCGGCCGATCTTGCAGCCGGCCAGCGCGTCGCGCGGCCGTTCGAGGTAGGCGACCAGTCGTTCGACGGCGGGGGAGTCGCCGCCGAGCGTGCGCAGCGCGCGGGTGAGCGCTTCGTCCACGGTGGCGCCGACGGCGGCCACGGCCAGGTCGTGCTTGGTGGGGAAGTGGTGGTAGAGGCTGCCCTGCCCCACGCCCGACGCCGCCAGCACGGCGCGCGGGCTCGTCGGCCCGACGCCCTGGGCGGCGAAGAGGTCCTGGGCGGCGTCCACGAGGCGGTCGCGCGCTGAGGTGGTGGTGCTCATGCCCCGCACCATACCTACCTCCAGGTATGGTGACAACCGAAAACTGCCGGCGACGTGCCGGGACGAGGTGCGTCAGACCAGGGTGAGCACGCCCAGGACGCCGACCGCCAGCCCGAGGACGAGCGAGACGCCGATGAGCACGGAGTGCACGGTGAGGAACTTCGTGGGGCGGCCGTCGGCGTCCCGCGACCGGGGGTCGGCGACGATGCGCTGCCAGAACCGCGGCCAGATGAGCAGGTTCCACAGGGCGGTGACGATGAGCACGACGGACCAGGCGACAGGGATCTCCACGTGCCGATTATCCGCCCGGTCCGGGCGGGTTCCGTCAGAAGTAGTCGCGGACGTGGAGCTGGCGGCCCGCGAAGAGGGCCGTCAGGACGGCGTCGTGGTCGGCCGGGCCGGTCAGGTGGCCCCCGAACCGCAGGTTCGCCGCCGACTGCGCGCCCGCGTACAGCAGCGCCAGCCCGTTGGGGTCGAGCACCGGCCGCTCGTGGTGCGCGTCCTCGACGGCGACCGCATCGCGCTCCAGGCGCGTGACGCCGTCGGACACCGTGAGCGTCCACGCGCCAGCCAGGTCCGCCGCACCGCGGACCGCGAACGGCACGCGCGCGCCCTCCAGCACCGACGGCAGGCCGCCGAGCGCACCCGCGACGTCCAGGACCCGCAGCATGTACGGGTGCGCGGCGTGCACGCTGGTGGTCAGGTCGGGCAGCACCAGCCAGGCGGGGTCCAGGCCCGACGTCGCCACGCGCGCCGTCCCGACCACCGTCGAGAAGGTGCCGAGCGTGCGCCACAGGGCCCGCGCCGCGTCCGGGGTCAGGGCGATCAGGTCGTCGATCTCCATGACCGTCGTGGTCGGCGTGTACCCCTCGCCGCGGTTCCAGCTCGCGAAGCCGACCGCCTCGCCCGCCGCGTCGACGGCCAGCGTCACGCCCGTGTAGTCGGCGAAGAACTTCTCCGGCGGCGTCCAGAACGGCTTCTCCGCCCGCGACACCGGCCCGTTCTGGGCGCTCGCCCACCGGTGGTGGACGGCGACGACGGCGTCGAAGTCGGCCGTCGTCGCCCGGCGCGTCGTCACCCCGGCGGGCGCGGCCACGCGGTTCAGGTTCTGCAGCGGCACGTCGACGTCGTCGAACGAGCCGATCACCTCGTAACCCAGGCGCCGGTAGATGCCCGGGGCCGACGGGAACAGCGCCGAGAGGACGTCGCCCTGCTCCCGGGCCTCGTCGAGCGCCGCGCCGAACAGACGCGCGAGGTGGCCGGAGCCGCGCCGCTCGGGCTCCACCGCCACGCCCGCGAAGCCCGCCGTCGGCACGCGCGCGCCGTGGAACCACGACGTGAACCCGTAGACCCGCAGGCGGGCCGCCAGCCCGTCGTCGTCGAACGCGCCCCACTCGCGGAAGCCCGACGCGGCCCACTCCTCGCTCGTCGGCACCGTGGGGCCCGCCGCGGGTACGCCGAACGCCTCGCCGCCCAGCCGGGTGTAGTCGGGCTGGTCGGTGTACTCGATCCGGCGCACGGTGAGGGTCATGCAGGCGACCCTAGGCAACCGGCGCGGGACGGGGCGAGCGCAAAAACGGGATGCGAAGCTCAGACTCTGCTTGTTGGGCGACTGAGCCTGCGGCTCCGCTCCGGGCGGGTGCCTCGTGCCTCGGCCCCCACCCTGCGCTGCGTCCCCGGCTCAGTCGCCGAAGTACGCGACCTGGTCCTCCGCCGGGTGCGGCCGCAGCAGCGGGGTGCGCGTGACCTCCAGGGGCTCCGGCGTGAGCAGGCCCTGCAGCTCGGCGTCGGCGGTGCGGTTGCCCGGGGCGAGGCCGTCGTCGGCCACCAGGTCCCGCTGGAACAGCACGGCGTCGCGCCACGCGCCCAGCTTCCAGCCGATCTTCTCGAACGAGCCCGCGCGGTGGAACCCGACAGCCTCGTGGAGCGCGATCGCGGGGTCGTTCGGCAGCACGATGCTGGCCACGACGCGGTGGTAGCCGCGGCGCGCGAGCCGCGTCAGGAGCGCCTCGTACAGCGCGCGCCCGCCGCCCACGCGCTGGTGGTCGCTCGCGACGTACACGTTGGTCTCGAGCGTCCAGCGGAACGTCGGGCGGTCCGCGAACGGCTTGGCGTAGGCGAACCCGACCACCTCGCCGTGCGACTCGAGCACGAGCCACGTCTCGCGGCCGAAGAACCGCTCGATGCGCCGCGTCATCTCGCGGGCGTCCGGCGGACGGGTCTCGAACGTCGCCGCCGAGTCGGCCACGAAGGGGGCGTAGATGGCGGCGCAGGCTGCGGCGTCGTCGGGAGTCGCGACGCGGACGATGCTGTCCATGCCCGAATCCTTTCGTGTTCCGGACGGGCGTGATGATCGCAGCGCGGAATTGACGGCGACCGTCTGACCAGGTAGATCAGCCCGGCTCGCCCGACGGCGGGGTCGCGCCCAGCGCGGGCGCGAGGTCCTTCTGCAGGCGCGCGACGTCGTGCCAGCGGCCGTGCTTCCAGCCGATCTGGTGGAACGTGCCGACCACCTCGAACCCGAGCGCGGTGTGCAGGCCGAGACTCGGCTCGTTCGGCAGGGCGAGGCCGGCCACCAGGCGCCGGTAGCCCCGCTCGGCGAGCCGCTCGAAGAGCGCCTCGTACAGGGCGCGGCCCGCGCCGGTCCGGCGTCGGCCGTGCTCCAGGTAGACGCTCGTCTCGGCCGCCCACCGGTAGGCCTCGCGCGGCGAGTAGGGCGCGGCGTAGGCGTAGCCGACGACGTCGCCCGTGCCGGCCTCGGCCGCGACGAGCCACGCGTGGCGCTCCGAGCAGCTCGCGATGCGGCGCGCCATCTCGGCGGCGTCCGGCGGCTCGGCCTCGAAGCTGATGTGCGTGTCGCGCACGTAGTAGGCGTAGATCGCGGCGCAGGCGGCCGCGTCGTCGGCGGTCGCCGGGCGGATGGTCAGGTCCATGTGCAGATCGTGCCCGATGCGCGGGGCGGCGTAGGGAGCGGCGTACGAGAGGGCGGGCGAAATCCTCGCGACGCCCGGGGCGGATGTGGGTGGCCAGGCATAGCGTGATGCCCGTGACCACGCTCCAGAGACGAGTCCTCGTCGTCGCCGTCCTCGGTTCCTTCGTGTCGTTCCTCGACGGCACGGTGGTGAGCGTCGCCCTGCCCTCGATCGCGGAGGAGCTCGCGAGTCCCGGCATGGAGGCGCTGCCCCTGCAGCAGTGGGTCGTGGACGCGTACCTCATCACCCTCGGCGCGCTGATGCTGGTGGCCGGCTCGGTCTCCGACGTCTACGGCCGGAAGCGTGTGCTGGCGATCGGGCTCGTCGGGTTCGGGGCCGCCTCCGTGCTGTGCGCGCTCGCGCCGACCGGGCCGTTCCTCGTCCTCGCGCGCGCCCTGCAGGGGGTGGGCGGCGCCCTGCTGGTGCCGAGCTCCCTGGCGCTGATCATCGCGACCTTCAGCGGCGAGGCGCAGTCGCGTGCGATCGGCCGGTGGACGTCGCTGACCACCGGCGCGATGATCGTCGGCCCGTTCGTGGGCGGCATGCTGGTCGACTTCGTGTCCTGGCGCTGGGTGTTCTGGATCAACGTGCCCGTCATCGTCGTGACCCTCTGGCTGCTGCGCGGGGTGCCCGCCGCGGAGGGCGAGCCCGGCCGGCGCATCGACGTCCCCGGCGCGGTCATGGCCGCGCTCGGCCTCGCGGGCGTCGTGTTCGGGCTGATCGAGGGTGCGCGGCTGGGGTGGACGTCGCCGCTGATCCTCACCTCGATCATCGGGGGAGCCGTGCTGCTGGTGGCGTTCGTGCTCTACCAGCGGCGCGCGGCCGACCCGATGCTGCCGCTGCGCCTGTTCGGCGCGCGCAACTTCGCCTGGGGCAACCTGGCGACGACGGCGATCTACGGCGCGCTGTCCCTGGGCGGCTTCGTGCTCACGCTGTTCCTGCAGCAGGTCGCCGGGTACTCCGCCACGTGGTCCGGGGTGGCGCAGCTGCCCACGACCATCGCGATGATCGCGCTGTCCGCGTGGTTCGGCACGCTCGCCGGCCGGTACGGGCCGCGGCTGTTCATGACGGTGGGGCCGATCATCGCCGGCACCGGCTTCCTCCTGATGCTCTCGATCGACGAGACCGCCGCCTACCTCACGCAGGTGCTGCCGGGTCAGCTCGTGTTCGGGCTGGGCCTCTCGATCACGGTCGCGCCGCTCACGGCAGCCATCCTCGGCGCCGTCCCCACGCACGACGCCGGCATCGGCTCCGCCGTGAACAACGCCGTCGCGCGGGTGGCGGGCCTGGTGACCGTGGCGTTCGCGGGCATCATCACCGGCGGCGTGCTCGACGTCGCCTCGCTGCACCGGGCGTTCCTGGTCACCGCGGGCCTGCTCGTGCTCGGCGGGCTGCTGTCCCTGGTGGGCATCCGCAACGTGCGTGGAGTAGATCCCGACGCAAACCTGGTCAAAACCAGTTAGGTATGCCTAACCTCAGTACATGGCATACAAGGGCCGCAGGGCCGTCGATCCGCACGTCGTGATGGCCGAGGTCATCGGCACCAAGCAGGTCTCGCCGAACATGATGCGCGTGACCCTGGGCGGCGACGAGCTCGACCGGTTCACGCCCGCCGGCTACGACCAGTGGTTCCGCCTCTTCCTGCCGCGCGCCGGGCAGGACATGCTCCGCCTGCCGACGCGCACCTCCGGGCTCTGGTACGCCGAGTACCTCACCACGCCCAGGGCCCGCCGGCCCTGGGTGCGCAACTACACGGTGCGAGCCGCGCGGCCCGACCTGAACGAGCTCGACGTCGACTTCGTGCTGCACGCGGGGGAGGACGACGGCGAGGAAGCGGGTGGGCACGACGCCGGGCATGGTGCCGGGCATGCCGCCGGGCCGGGGGCCGGGTTTGCCCAGGCCGCCGAGCAGGGCCTGCGCGTCGGCCTGCTCGACCAGGGCGTCGCCTACAACCCGCGGCACGACCACGACTGGACGCTCCTGGTCGCCGACGAGTCCGGCCTGCCCGCCGTCGCGGGCATCTGCGAGTCCCTGCCCGACGACGCCCGCGGCGTCGCCGTCGTCGAGGTGCCCACGGCCGCGGACAAGCAGGAGTTCCGCGCCCCGGCGGGCGTCGAGGTGCGCTGGGTGGTGCGGTCCGAGGTTGCCGGGGACGACGCCGGGCAGGGCGGCACGCACGATGCCGCCGCGCATGCTGTTCCCGGCCGGGCGGCGCTCGCGGACCTGTGCGCCCTGGACCTCTCGGGCCACGGCGGCGACGTCTACGCCTTCACGATCGGTGAGTCGGCGCTGGCCACGGGCGCGCGCCGGCACCTGGTGGGCGAGCGCGGGGTGCCCAAGGCGCACGTCGACTTCGTGGGCTACTGGCGCCACGGCAAGGCCGCCCCGAGCTGACAGCTCCGTTGGGCGGGCCGGGTGCTGGGGCCGGGTGCTGGCGGGGCGCTTCAGCGTGGTCGGCAGAATGTCAGATGGTCGGTATTCCGAGCTGCCGACCATCTGACGTTCTGCCGACCATCTGACGTTCTGCCGACCGCCTCCCTGACGCCCTCCGCCGCCGTCCGGAGTCCCGGCGACCACTTGCTGATCGCTGAGGCCAGCGCAGGGCGCAGAGCAGATCGTTTCGTGGCGCAGTGAGACCCTCGCTGAGGGACCGAGCCGCAAGGAGCGCGACCACAGGTGCCGGTTTTCGGGGTTCGTGCACAGGCAGGGGAAAGCGCCCGCCGCGGCATGCGGATGTACGGCACCGTCGAGGCATGAACCAGACGGGGATCGTCCTTGCTCGCCACCATGACCGAGAGGCGTTGCGGCGCGCGCTCAGGGCGAAACGGGCGGAGAAGATCCGCCGAGGTGCCTATCGCTCCCCGCAGCCGTCGACCGGCGACCGGTTCCGTGATGCCGACGACCGGGCCCTGGCACGCACGCTGGCGGTCGCCGCCCAGGTTCGCGATGCGTGGGTGAGCCACGAGTCGGCCGCGCTGCTGCACGGGCTGCGGCTGTGGCAGCCGCCCGACCGCGTCCATGTCGTGCAGAAGTACCGGGCGTCGTCGGCCTCGGCGGGCGACATCGCGCGCCACCGGCTGGGCCTCACCGAGGACGAGAAGGTCGTGATCGACGGCGTGGCGACGACCAGCCTGGAGCGTACGGTCGTCGACTGCTGCGTCGCGCTGCACCCGCTGCTCGCGCTCGTCGTCGCGGACGACGCGCTCGCAGGCGGGATGGACCGGGTCGCTGCCCTCGCCGTGCTGGACGCCCGGCGTGACCCACGCGGGCGGCGTCGGGCACGGCTGGTGCTCGAGCTGGCGGACCCGGGCGCGGAGTCCGCGTGGGAGACCTGGTTGCGGTACATCGTGCTGCGGGCCGGCCTGCCCCGGCCGACCGCACAGCTCCAGGTGCGCACGCCGCACGGCGACTACCGTGCCGATCTGGGCTGGGCCGAGTTCCGGCTGCTGGCCGAGTTCGACGGGCGCGTCAAGTACACCCGGGGCGCTCTCGGCCCCGGTCACGACGCCGACCGCGCTCTGTTCGACGAGAAGCGCCGCGAGGACCACCTCCGCGAGGAGGACTGGGGCGTCGTCCGCGTGACGTCGTCGGACACACCCGCTGAGGCGGAAGAGCGCGTCCTCCGCCGCCTCCCGCCTGCCACCCGCAAAGCGTTGACGCCCCTGCACCTCCTCCCGCCGCCGCCTCACCACCCGGTCGTCCCGCCGGCGGCACCCGCCCGCGCTGCTCGCCCCGCCCGCGAGGCACGCGCAAAGTGATCGGCAGAATGTCAGGTGGTCGGCATTCCGAGGTGCCGACCACCTGACATTCTGCCGACCGCCCGGTGCCTTAATGCGTTGGCGGGCGCGGGCCGCTGTGTCAGGGTCCCGGGCATGACTTCTTTCGTCTCGCACGTGACCGTGGACTGCTCCGACGCGTACACGCTGTCCGAGTGGTGGAAACCGGTGCTCGGCTACCAGGACGTGCCCGGCGACCCCAACCTGCCCGGCCACGAGGAGTGCATGATCGTCGACCCGGACGGCAAGGGCGTCGACGTCCTGTTCATCGAGGTGCCGGAGGTCAAGACGGTCAAGAACCGGGTGCACCTCGACCTGCGTCCGCGCGCGGACCTGCGCGACGTCGAGATCGAGCGGGTCAAGGGGCTCGGCGCCACCGTCGTGAACGACCACCGCGGCATCTACGGGCCGGGTTCGGGCTGGGTGACGTTCGCCGACCCGGAGGGCAACGAGTTCTGCGTGCTGCGCTCGCGGGCGGAGCTCGCGACCGAGCCCGCGGGAGCCGAGGACGTTGCGGCAGACGGCTCGGGCTCGGCCGACGGTTCGAACGCCGCCGGTCCGGTCGACGGCGCAGTCGCAGCAGGCTCGGCCGACGACGCAGGTGCCGTCAGCGTCGCGGGCGCCGCGGACCAGGCCGACGCATGACCGAGCTCGTGATCCGGCCTGAGCGGTCGGCGGACTTCGCCGCGATCCGGCAGGTACTGGTCGCGGCGTTCGGCGATGACGAGGTCGCCGACGGCGTCGACCGCATCCGCGAGTCCTGGATCTACCGCCCCGCGACGTCGCTGGTGGCGGTGTCCGACGGCGAGGTGGTCGGCCACGTGATGATCACCGGATGCACCGTCACGGGCGAGGCCGGAGAACGCCCGGTTGCGATGCTCACCCCGCTCGGCGTGCTGCCGGAGCACCAGCGGCGCGGGATCGGAGCGGCCCTCGTACGGGCTGCGCTGGCCGGCGCCGAGGAAGCAGGCGAGCCGTACGTCGTGCTGGAGGGCAGCCCCAAGTACTACGGCGCACTCGGTTTCCGCACGGCCGGCGACTACGGCATCGAGATGGAGCTGCCGGACTGGGCCCCGCCCGAGGCGGCCCAGGTCTACCTGCTGCCGACCTATGACCCGGCCGACCCCACTCTGCGCGGCAAGATCAGCTACCCGCCGGTCTACGGCTGAGTATTGCGGCGGTAGGCGGCTGGGTCTGGCCTGATCTGGGTGGTCGGCAGAATGTCAGGTGGTCGGCAACCCGGGTTGCCGACCACCTGACATTCTGCCGACCACCCGGATCGGCGCGCCGTAGCCCGCAGCCCGCCCGGCCTTCGGGCTCAGACGCGGACGACGACCTTGCCGCGCGTGTGGCCCGACTCGTTGGCGCGGTGCGCGTCGGCGGCGTCGGCCAGGTCGAAGACCTGCGCGACCTCGACGGACAGCTTGCCGGCGTCGAACAGGGCGGTGAGCGCGTCCAGGTCGGCGGTCGAGGGGCGCACCCACACGTAGTGCCCGCCGTGCTCGCTGCGGGCGGTCGGGTCGGCGATCGAGGCGACCGTGCCGCCGTCGGCCAGGTTCTCGACGCTGGCCGCGACGGCCCCGTCGCCCACGAAGTCCAGGACGACGTCCACGCCGTCGGGCGCGAGGGCGCGCACGCGGTCGGCCAGGCCGTCGCCGTAGGTGACGGGCTCGGCGCCCAGCCCGCGCAGGAACTCGTGGTTCCGCTCGCTCGCGGTGCCGACGACGCGGGCGCCCAGCGCCCTGGCGATCTGCACGGCGAACGCGCCGACGCCGCCGGCCGCGGCGTGCACCAGCACGGTCTGGCCTTCCTTGACGCCGGCCCGCTGGATCGCCTGGTACGCGGTGAGGCCCGCGAGCGGCACCGCCGCGGCCTCCTCGAAGCTCAGCGACGCCGGCATGCGGGCCAGCGTGCGCACGGGCGCGGCCACCAGCTCGGCGAACGTGCCGCCGCGCACGGTGTCCTTGCGCACGTAGCCGTATACCTCGTCGCCCACCTGGTACTCGGGGGTGTCGAGGCCGACCTGCTCGACGACGCCCGCGACGTCCCAGCCCGGGATCGCCGGGAGCTCCGTGTCGATGAGACCCTGCAGGTACCCCTGGCGGATCTTCCAGTCGACCGGGTTGACCGACGCCGCCTTCACCCGGACGACGACGGTGTCGGGGCCGATGTGGGGGTCCGGCTGCTCGGTGAGCTCCAGGACGTCCGCGCTGCCGAACTCTGCATACGTGATCGCTCGCATGCAGGCGACAACCAGCGTTGCGGACGCGGGTATTCCGCGCCCGCCGGGTGGCCCGCGGCACACCGCGTCCTGCCGTCCCAGTAATAGTGTGCCAAGCGCCGCGCGCAACCCAAGGTGCGCTTCTACCCAGCCATTCGGCCCGGAACCGGCGTGATTTCGGGCCTAATGACTGGGTAGAAGCGCACATCCGCGGCGTCGGGGCATTGCTCATCCCGGCGGCGGCACCTCCGCGACCACGTCCGACGCCGCCTTCTCCGGGCGCCAGCCCCGCCACACCGAGTGCCGCATGCGCCGCTCGCCCGAGGCGCCGTCCGAGCCCTCGACCCAGTCGGCGTACGTCACCTCGCCCACCAGGCTCGGCGTGACCCAGCGAGCGTCGGACGCGTCCTCCGGCGGCACCCCGGAGACCCCCGGCGTCTTGCGCTCCATGCCCCGCAGCCGCGCGGTGATCTCGCGGCGCTCGCGCTCGCTGAAGCCTGTGCCGACCCGGCCGACGTAGCGCAGGCCGCCGTCCTCGCCGTCGGGCACCGCCATGAGCAGCGAGCCCATCACCGACGCGTCGGCGCGGCCCGGGCGCCAGCCCACCACGACCACCTCCTGCATGGCCTGGTGCTTGATCTTGAGCCACTCCCGCGAGCGGCGTCCGGCATAGGTGGAGCTTCGCCGCTTGGCGACCACGCCCTCCAGGCGCAGGGTGCGCGAGGTGCGGACGGCGGCGTCGAGGTCCCCGTCGAAGGCGGGCGGCAGGTGCACGGGCGGGCTCGGCGTGACCAGGGACTCCAGCAGCTCGCGCCGCTCGGTGTAGGTGCGGCCGGTCACGTCCTCGCCGTCGGCCACCAGGACGTCGAACAGCATGAGGTCCACCTGGACCTGCGCGCGGGCACGCGCGACGTCGTGCTCCTTGCGCAGGTTGGCGCGGTGCTGCAGGCGGCGGAAGTCGGGCCGGCCGGCGCGGTCGAGGGCGACGATCTCGCCGTCGAGCACCACGGGCAGGCGGGCGGCGTCGACCTGGCCCGCGAGCGCCGCGAGCTCGGGGAAGGTGACGGTGAGGTCCTGGCCGGAGCGGCTGATCAGGCGGAGGGTGCCGGGGTCCTGGACGTGGGCGAGGGTGCGGAACCCGTCCCACTTCATCTCGAAGGCCCAGTCGTCGGGCCGGGTGAGGTCGCCGGGGGTGGCGGCGGTGGCGAGCATCGCGCGCCATCGGCCGCCCGGCGGAGTCTCGCGTCGGGTGCCGGTCTCGCGGGCCGCGGACGGCGCCGCGGGTTCGGCGGCGGACGGCGCTGGGGTGCCGGGCTGGGCCTTGGTGAGGTGGATGAGCCAGTTGTTCTCGGCGTCGCCGTCGCGTCCGCCGGTGCGGATGAGGGCGAGGCGGCGGGCGCCGCGCTCGGCGGAGTGCAGGGTGACGATGACCTCGTCGTCGCGCCATTTCTCGAGGTCGTAGGTGCCGGAGTCCCAGATGGTGACGTCGCCGGCCCCGTACTCGCCGCCGGGGATGCTGCCCTCGAACGACCCGTACTCCAGCGGGTGGTCCTCGGTCTGCACGGCCAGGTGGTTCTTGGTGGGGTCGGTGGGTTCGCCGCGGGGGAGTGCCCAGCTGACGAGCACGCCCTCGTGCTCCAGGCGGAAGTCCCAGTGCAGGCGGCGGGCGTGGTGCTCCTGGATGACGAAGGTGGGGTCGGGCTCGACCTGCGGGGCGGCAGTCTCGACAGGCTCGACCTGCGAGACCTGCGAGACCCGCGCGTCGCCGTCCGGCCCGAACGGCTCCGGTGTCTTCGCCGGGTCCCGCTTCGCGCGGTAGGTCTCCAGCTTCTGGAAGGTGGCCAGCCGCTCCGTCGTGGGCTCGAGGGCGGCGAGGTGTCCCTCCAGCAGGGGCGCGAGGAGGTCGCCGTCGGCGGCGATGCGGGCCAGCACGTCGTCGGGCGTGAGCTGGGCGAGCTCCGGGTCCTCCAGCTCCGCCCAGGTGCGGGGCGCGGCGACCCAGGGCCGGTCGAGGCCGCGCAGGGAGTAGGGCGCGATGGTGGTCTTGCTGCCGTTGTTCTGCGACCAGTCGACGAGCACCTTGCCGGACCGCAGGGCCTTGCTCATGTCGCTGACCACCAGGTCGGGGTGCTCGGCCTCCAGGTAGCGGGCGAGCTCGTGCGCGACGGCGGAGACGGCGTCGGAGTCGAGACGGGTGTCGGCGGCCTTGCCCAGGGCGGCGTACAGGTGGATGCCCTTGGACCCGGAGGTGACGGGGTAGGGCTCCAGGTCCATGCCGCGCAGGATGTCGCGGGCCCAGCGGGCGACCTGTGCGCACTCGGCGAGGCCGGCGCCCGGCCCGGGGTCGAGGTCGAGCACGAGGCGGTCAGGGTCGAGCCGGGCCCCGGTGCGGCCGAACTGCCACTGCGGCGTGTGCAGCTCCAGGGTGGCGGTCTGGCCCAGCCAGGTCAGGGTCGCGAGGTCGTTGACCAGCACGTAGTCGTTGGCGGACTTCTTGTGCTGGATCGACCTCCGCTTGACCCAGTCGGGGGTGGAGGCGTCGAGGTTCTTCTGGAAGAACATCTGCCCGCCGGTGCCGTCCGGCCACCGTTTGCGGGTGGCGGGGCGGTTGGCGGCGTGCGGCAGCAGCACCGGCGCCACCTCGGCCAGGTAGTGCAGCACCTCGCCCTTGGTGGTGCCGGACGCCGGGTAGAGCACCTTGTCGAGGTTGCTCAGGCGCAGGCGGTGCCCGTCGACCGTGACCGTCTGCGTCGTCGCCATCCCACCATCGTGCCGCCGCCCGGGCGCGCGCGCTCGGAGTCGCCGAGATCACTCGGACGGGGTCGTGACGGGGTGAAGAACTCCGCTAGGCTCCGGCGCGTGATTTCTGACATCTCGACCGACGCGTTCGCCTCGCCCCTGACGGCGGCCGGCGACGCGCCGTCGACCCGGCCCGAGCGCCTCACCGTCTACGGCGCCGAGTGGTGCCGGGACTGCCGCCGCAGCAAGGCCGTGCTGGACGTGCGCCGCGTGGACTACGTCTACGTGGACCTCGTCGCGGAGCCGGCGCGGGCCGACGAGGCCGAGGCGTTGACCGGGCGCAAGCAGATCCCCGTGCTGGTCTTCCCGGACGGCGAGCACCTGGTGGAGCCCACCAACGCGGAGCTCTGCGAGAAGCTGGACCGCGCGGGCCTCTGACGTCGGTCAGGGCTTAAACCTGGGCATGTAGTGCGCTTGGGGCGCACCATAGAAGGATGAGGGCCATCTGGAAGGGTGCCGTGACCTTCGGTCTCGTCAACGTCCCGGTCAAGGTCTACAGCGCGACCGAGGACCACGACGTGCCGTTGCACCAGGTGCATGACGCCGACGGCGGACGCATCCGGTACAAGCGCGTGTGCGAGATCGACGGCGAGGTGGTGCCGTACGAGCACATCGACAAGGCGTACGACGACGGCGAGCGCACCGTGGTGCTCACCAAGCAGGACCTCGCCGACCTGCCCGCCGAGCGGGACCGGGAGATCTCGGTGGTCGAGTTCGTGCCGAGCGACCAGATCGACCCGATCATGTTCGACCGGACCTACTACCTGGAGCCCGACTCCAAGTCCACGAAGGCGTACGTGCTGCTGCGCCGCACGCTGGAGGAGACCGACCGCACCGCGGTCGTGAAGTTCGCGCTCCGGCAGCGCACCCGGCTCGCGGCGCTGCGTGTGCGGGACGAGGTGCTGGTGCTGCAGACCCTCCTGTGGGCCGACGAGATCCGCGAGGCCACGTTCCCGTCCCTGGACGAGCCCGCGAAGGTCAGCGCCAAGGAGATGACGATGTCGGCGCAGCTCGTGAGCAGCTTCGAGGCGGACTTCACGCCCGAGGACTACGAGGACGAGTACCAGGTGCAGCTGCGCAAGCTCGTGGACGCGAAGCTGGAGGCCGGCGAGAGCGTCGACACGGCCGCCACCTTCGGTGAGCAGGCCGAGGAGGAGGGCGGGGGCGCCGAGGTCGTGGACCTCATGGAGGCCCTCAAGCGTTCCGTCGCGGACGCGAAGAAGTCCCGCAAGACCGGCTGAGCCGCCCGGCCGGACCGCCCCGGCTCACGCGGACAGGTGGTCCGCCAGGCCGCGTTCCCCCGCGCGCATCACCCGCGAGTGCGCCCAGGCCAGCGGGCCGGGGGCCACGCGCGCCGCCCCGCGGAACCAGGCCGGCACCGGCGCCACCTGCCAGACCAGGCGCACGTCCGTGCGCGGCCGGCCGGGCGCCGAGGCGTCCGAGACCGCCACGTCGGCGAGCCCCGTCAGGTCCCCGGAGACGTCCAGCCGCGCACGCCCGGGCACGCCGTCGGACGGCGCCGTCGTCTCCACGAGGTCCAGCCGGAACGCCAGCGCGTACCCCAGCGGGCTGCGGACCCGCAGCCGGGCCCACGTCCCGGGCGCCGCCAGCCCGTCGGAGCCGACGGCGCTCCCCGTCTCGTCGGCGGTGAGGCCCGGCCACCAGTCGGGCCAGGTGAACCGCGGGTCGGCGAGCACCGACCAGACCCGCGCCGGGGCCTCGGCCGGCTGCCAGAGCGACTTGAGCACGAACATGGCGCTCATCGTGCCAGCGACGGGTGACCGGTGCGCGTGCATGAAAAGGTAGAGACGATGAGTCGTTCGAAACCGCCCCGCTGGCTGCGCTGGACCCTCGCGGGAGCGGCAGCCGCCCTGCTGTGCCTCATGTTCGGGATCACCACCGCCAAGGCAGACCTCAGCCTCGGCCCGCACGAGGCGACCTACGCGATCACCGCGGACGACGAGCTCGTCGCCGACCTCGGCCCGCTCGGCACGGTCGTGACGGACTCGCCGCTGCCCCTGACGCTCGGCGTGCGCATCACGGTGCACGAGATCCCCGCGGACCTCGCCGCCGTCGACGCCGCCAGCTTCGACGCGCTCGCGGGCGACCTCGATGGGTACCTCCAGTTCTTCGACACCCCGCAGCAGACGGTGCGCACCGTCGCGACGGCACTGGTCTGGGACGCCCTGCGCGGCGCGGCCCTCGCGGCGGTCGTGCTGGTCGGCGGCGCCTACGGCATCCGGCTCCTGCTCGGTGCCGCCCGACGGCGTGAGCTCGGCCGGGCCATGGCGGCCCGTACCTGGGAGATCACCGCCTCCGCCGTCGTCGTCGTGCTGGTGGCCGCGACCGCGACGGCGAGCGCCGGACCCGAGGAGCGTGCGGCGCTGCCCGCGTCGCCGGTGTTCGCGGGGACGGCGCTGGAGGGCGCGCGGATCACGGGCCGTCTGGCGGGCGTGATCGACACGTACAGCGGTCAGCTCGTGGACACGTACCAGGCGAACGAGGTGTTCTACGCGGGCGCCCGGGAGAAGCTGATGGCGGCGTGGGACGCGCGGGTCGCGGAGCAGGACGCGGCGCGGGCCGAGGACGGCGCCACGGCGTCGGCGGACCCGGACGCGCCCGACTACGTGACGTTCCTCGTGGTCTCGGACCTGCACTGCAACACGGGGATGACGCCGCTGATCCGGGACCTCGCGGAGAGCCTGGCGCCCGACGTCATGCTGAACGCGGGGGACACCACGATCAACGGCACCAGCGTGGAGTCGGTGTGCGTGGACTCGTTCGCTTCCGCGGTGCCCGACGGCGTCCCGTTCGTCGTCGCCGACGGCAACCACGACTCGCGCCTGACGACGGCCACGGAGCTGGCCAACCGGCAGGTCGTGCTCGACGGCGAGGTGGTCGAGGTGGAGGGCGTGCGGATCCTGGGTGACCGGGACCCGCTGGAGACGCGGATCGGCGGCGGCACGGTGATCGCGCGCGAGGAGACGCCCGCGCAGGCCGGGGAGCGGCTGCGGGACACTGCGTGCGAGGCGGCCGGCGAGCCGGGGCTCGGCGGGTACACGGGCGAGGACCGGGTGGACCTGCTGATGATCCACCAGCCCGCGGTGGGTGACGCGGCCCTGGAGTCGGGCTGCGTGCCGTTCCAGCTCTCGGGGCACATGCACAAGCGGATCGGGCCGGAGGTCGTCGGCTACGGGGTGCGGTACGTCAACGCGAGCACGGGCGGGGCCTCGAAGGGCAACACGTCGGTGGGGCCGCTGCGCGACACCTCGCAGATGACGGTGCTGCGGTTCGACCCGGAGCGGCGCAGGTTCGTGGACTGGCAGCTCGTGGAGGTCACTCCCGAAGGGGAGGCTGCCGTGAGCGAGCGGCAGGCGATCCCGCCGACCGTCCCGCTGCCCGCCGAGGTGCCGGACGAGGCACCCGGTGACGTCCCGGGTGCCGGAAGCACGCCGTCGTCCTCGCCGTCGGGCAACTAGGCTCGGGGCGTGGAGATCACTACCGACCCGGCCGAGCTGACGCCCGTCGCCCAGGACTACCTGAAGGCCGTGTGGTCGGCGCAGGAGTGGTCGGACGAGAAGGTGACCACCAAGCACCTGGCCGACCGCCTCGGGGTGGGCGCGTCCACGGTGTCCGAGACGGTGCGCCGGCTGAGCGGGCAGGGCCTCCTGGAGCACGAGCGGTACGGCGCGATCCGGCTGACCGACGACGGCCGCCGGCTCGCGCTGGTGATGGTGCGCCGGCACCGGCTGCTGGAGACGTTCCTCGTGGAACAGCTCGGGTACGGCTGGGACGAGGTGCACGACGAGGCCGAGGTGCTGGAGCACGCGGTCTCGGACGTGTTCGTGGAGCGCATGGCGGAGCGGCTGGGCAACCCGTCGCGCGACCCGCACGGCGACCCGATCCCGGCGGCGGACGGCACCGTGGTGCGGCCTGACGCCGTGCCGCTGTCGTCCATGCACGCGGGCGACGCGGGCACCGTGGTGCGCATCTCCGACGCCGACCCGGAGGCCCTGCGCTACCTCGCCGAGCTGGGCCTGGACCTGGACATCCGGGTGGAGGTCACCACGCGGCGCGAGTTCGCCGGAACGGTCGCCGTCGCCTGGACCTGTCCGCCCGTCCCGGGAGCTGACGGCGCGGCGGACGACGGAGCGGACGGCGACGAGCGCGTGGCCGATCTCGGGCTGCTGGCGGCCTCCCGCGTGTGGGTGGCCCAGGAGTAGTCTTCTTCCCGTTCCTCACTGCTCGTCGCCGGTGTCGCCGACGCATCCCCCGAATCGATACGACTCCCGGAGAGACCATGGCGACCAGCGCCCCTCAGAACGCCCCGGACCAGGCGCCGGACCAGGCGACGAGCCCCGGCTCGATGCGCCGGGCCGCGCCCGCGCTCGTCGCGCTCGCCGTGGGCGGGTTCACCATCGGCACCACCGAGTTCGCCGCCATGGGCCTGCTGCCCGACGTCGGTGCCGACCTCGGCGCGACCGACCCCCAGGTGGGGCACACCATCACGGCGTACGCGCTCGGCGTCGTCGTCGGGGCGCCGCTGCTGACCGTGGCCGCGGCGCGCATGTCGCGCAAGCGCCTGCTGCTCGCGCTGATGGGCTTCTACACGGTCGCGAACGTGCTGTCCGCGGCCGCGCCCGACATCGGCTGGCTCGTGGCCGGCCGGTTCCTCGCGGGCCTGCCGCACGGCGCGTTCTTCGGCGTCGGCGCCGCGGTCGGTGCCGCCGTGGCCGGACCGGCCCAGCGCGGCCGGGCGGTCGCGACGATGATGACCGGCCTGACCATCGCGAACGTCGTCGGCGTGCCGCTGTCGACGTGGGTGGGGCAGGCCTTCGGCTGGCGCACCTCCTACGTGCTGATCGGCGCGCTCGGGATCGCGACGCTCCTGGGGCTGTGGCGCCTGATCCCGGCCGGCGCGGGCGGCGAGGGCCGCTCGGTGCGCACCGAGCTGGCCACCCTGCGCAACGCCCCGCTGTGGTTCGCGTTCGTGGCCGGGGCCATCGGGTTCGGCGGCATGTTCGCCGTCTACACCTACGTGGCCCCCACCATGACGGGCGTCACCGGCCTGCCGGGCGGGGCCGTGCCGTGGGTGCTGGCCTTGTTCGGCGTCGGCATGACCGTGGGCACGCAGATCGGCGGGCGGCTCGCCGACCGCGGCGTGCTGCGCGCCGTCCTGATCGGCTTCGTGGCCACGGCGGCGTCGCTCGTCCTGTTCGCGCTGACCGGCGCGTCCGTGGTGCCCGCGCTGGTCTCCCTGTTCCTGCTGGGCGTCACCTCGCAGATGCTCGGCCTCGCGTTCCAGACCCGGCTCATGGACCTGTCGCCCGGCGCGCCGTCGCTCGGCGCGGCGCTGTGCCACGCCGGCCTCAACGTCGCCAACGGCGCCGGCGCGTTCCTGGGCGGCGTCGTCATCGACGCCGGCTGGGGCTACCTGGCACCCGCCTGGGCCGGCGCCGTCGTCACCGTGCTGGGCCTCGGCATGATCCTGGCCTTCGGGCGGCAGCGAGTCGTGCACCAGCACACGGAGACCCCACTGTGACCCAGGATTCAGCAATGTCCCAGCCTGCGCCGGTAGCGTAGGGCGGGTGACCGATACCGGGGCGACCACGACGTCGTCGGAGAGCTCGTTGGACAGCACGCACGACGCCGCGGCGCCCGGGGGCGCTCCGCTGGGCGCGCGGACCATGGGACTGCTGCTGGTGGTGCTCGGAGGTGTCGGCTTCGCCGCCTCGTTCGCCCTGGCCTGGGAGAAGTACCTCAAGCTGCTCGACCCGGACCGGACGGCGTCCTGCAGCATCAACCTGTTCGTCGACTGCGGCGCCGCGATGTCCTCGTGGCAGGGCGCCCTGCTCGGCTTCCCGAACCCGTACCTGGGCGTCGCGGCCTTCCCCGTGGTGATCACCACGGGCGTGATGCTGCTGCTCGGCACGCGCCTGCCGCGCTGGTACTGGACGTCGCTGCTGATCGGGACGGTGCTGGGCCAGGCGCTCGTGTTCTTCCTGATGTGGACCAGCTTCTACGCGATCGTCGCGCTGTGCCCCTACTGCATGGTCGTGTGGACCATCATGTGGCCGCTGCTCTGGTACCAGCTCGTGCGCGGCGTGCAGTCGGGCGACCTGCCCGCGAGCGCCGGCCTGCGGAACATCATGGTCGGCAACCGGCACATCATCCTGGTCATCGGGTACGTCGCCGCGGTGGCGTGGCTGATGCTCGCGGTGGGCGGGGACCTGGTCGCGTCGTTCTGACGGTCTGCCCTCGTGGCCGCTGACGGCGCGGCGTGCCTGGCGGAGAGACCACGTCCTGGAGGTGTGTTGCGCTGCGTAGACACTGTCTACGCAGCGCAACACACCTCTTTCTCGTCCTCCCGTGGTCAGCGGCTCAGCGCCTCGCGCAGCACCCGGCCCTCGCTGCCCGACGGCGGCGCGTAGCCCAGTAGCGCCGAGATCGTCGGCGCGACGTCGACGTGCCGCGGGCCGCGCGGGTGCGCACCCGGCCGCACCCCGGCACCGGCGAGGACCAGCGGCACGCGCAACTCGGTCGTCGCCCCGTGCCGCCCGGCCGGCGTGGCGGGCGTGGGCCCGAACGACCAGCCCGGCTCGGGCTCGACGACCAGGTCACCGTAGTTCGGGCTCATCCGCAGGCGACGCTGGTCGGCCTTGTCGAACACGTTCCGCACCTGCGGCAGCGCAGTCAGCGCCCGCTCCAGGCGGCGGACGGCGGCGCGGTCGCCCGCCCGCTCGCCGATGATCCGCACGTCCGCGACCCCGCCGACGACCGCGACGTCGGTGCCGGCCGCCGGCGTCTGCCCGCTGGTCAGGACCTGCGGCGTGAAGCCAGCGGCCTCGATCGCGGCGAGCCCCTCGGCGGCGAAGCCCTTGTCGAACGTGGTCATGCCGTGGTCGCCGGTGACGACGAACGCGGTGTCTTCGTGGACGCCCGCCTCCTTCGTGGCGGCGACGATGCGGCCGATCTGCCGGTCGATGTCCTCCAGGGCGCCCGGGATGCGCGGGTCGGCGTCGCCGCCGGCGTGCCCGATCGCGTCGAGGGTGTCGCAGTAGACCGTGATCAGGTCGGGGATCCCGGTGGTGCGGACCAGCTCGCCGTTCGAGCTGACGGGCTCGCCGCGCAGCACCGAGACGACGTCGTCGGTGCGGCGCGCGCAGTCGCCGCCGGGCTGCGTGTAGAGGCCGTCCGGGTCGCCGAACGTGACGCCGTAGTTCTGCAGGATGAACCACTGCGCGGAGAACACGGTGCCGCCCTGCTCCCGGACCGACTGCGCGATCGTGGGCACGGCGAGGTCGCGCTGCTGGCCGCGCGCGGTGTTGCTCGCGGCGTCGAACCAGTAGGCGGTGTTGCGGTGCGTCTCGGGCCAGGCGCCGGTGGCGACCGAGGACCACGACGGGTTGGTGATCGACGTCATCACGCCGGACGAGGTGGTGACGCTGCCCTCGCGCAGCAGTGCGCGCAGGTTCGGCATCTCGGCCGCGCCGGGGGAGCCGTCGCCGTCGCGCACCAGGTCGAGGTACTCGACGTCGAACCCGTCCAGGGCCAGGAGGACGACGTGGTCGGCGCGGCGGGTGGACGGGGCGGCGGGCACGGTGGCGGTCCTGGCGCTCTCCGAGGCGGTCACGGTGGTGGGTGGGGTGCCGGGCAGCGGAGCGGCGGCGGCGGTCGAGGCCGTCCACACGGTGGCGGCGGCGATGCTGACGGCGAGGATCTTTCGCGACAAGGGCATCATGCGGGCAATTCGAGCACCCGGGGTGAGAACTTCGGGGGAGGCGGGGGCGAATGTCGGATGAACCCTGGAGCCTGTGGACGACCGAGGGCCCGGGCCCGGCGCACTCGGTAGACTCGGCCGGGTGACCATGCCCGACGCACCCGAGCGCACCACGTCTCCCGACGAGCCCCGTTTCCGCTACACCCCCGCCCTCGCGCAGCAGATCGAGCTGCGCTGGCAGGACATCTGGGAGGAGCGGGGCACGTTCCACGCGGCGAACCCGCAGGGGCGACTTACGGGGCCGGGCGGGAGCCCGGCGCAGGGTGACCCGTACTTCATCATGGACATGTTCCCGTACCCCTCGGGTGCGGGCCTGCACGTGGGTCACCCGCTGGGCTACATCGCCACCGACGTCACGGGGCGCTTCCGCCGCATGCGCGGCGACAACGTGCTGCACGCGCTGGGCTACGACGCCTTCGGCCTGCCCGCCGAGCAGTACGCCGTCCAGACGGGGCAGCACCCGCGGACCACGACCGAGGCCAACATCGGCAACATGCGGCGCCAGCTGCGCCGCCTCGGCCTGGGCCACGACCCGCGCCGCACCTTCGCGACGATCGACCCCGAGTACGTCCGCTGGACGCAGTGGATCTTCCTGCAGATCTTCGAGTCCTGGTACGACGCCGACGCCGAGCGTCCCGGACCCGTCACCGGCTCCGGTGACGGCAAGGGCCGCGCGCGCCCGATCGCGGAGCTGCGCGCCGAGCTCGCCGCGGGCACGCGGCCCGTCCCCGGGCACGACGGCGACAACACCGGCGGTGCCGTCTGGGCCGGGCTGAGCGAGCTCGAGCGGCGCGACGTCGTCGACGGCCAGCGGCTCGCCTACATCGACTCCTCGCCGGTCAATTGGTGCCCGGGCCTGGGCACCGTGCTCGCGAACGAAGAGGTCACCGCGGACGGCCGCTCCGAGCGCGGCAACTTCCCGGTGTTCCAGCGCAACCTGCGCCAGTGGAAGATGCGCATCACCGCCTACGCGGACCGCCTCACCGACGACCTGGAGCTCATCGACTGGCCGGACAAGGTCAAGTCCATGCAGCGCAACTGGATCGGCCGGTCCACGGGCGCCAACGTCCGGTTCGACGTCGTCGGCACCGCCGAGGGCGACCCGGCCGGCGCGGCCGGCTCGCTGGAGGTCTTCACCACCCGCCCCGACACGCTGTTCGGCGCCACGTTCATGGTGGTGGCCCCCGAGCACCCGCTGCTGGACGAGGTTCCCACGGCCTGGCCCGACGGCACGCGCTCCGCGTGGACCGGCGGGTACGAGACCCCGGTCGAGGCCGTCGCCGCCTACCGCCGCGAGTCGTCCGCCAAGACCGCCGTCGAGCGGCAGGCCGACGCCGGCAAGAAGACCGGCGTGTTCACGGGCCACCTGGCCGTGAACCCGGTCAGCGGGCTGCAGGTCCCGGTCTTCACCGCGGACTACGTGCTCATGGGCTACGGCACCGGCGCCATCATGGCCGTGCCGGGCGGCGACGAGCGCGACTTCGCGTTCGCCGAGGCCTACGACCTGCCGGTGATCCACACCGTCGAGCCGGAAGGCGGCCTGCCCGAGGGCCACACCGGGGCGTACTCGGGCGACGGCGTGGCCGTGCGGTCCGCGAACGACGAGATCTCGCTCGACGGCCTGGGCGTCGTCGAGGCCAAGGCGAAGATCATCGCCTGGCTGGAGAGCAGGAACATCGGCGAGGGCACCACCACCTACCGCCTCAACGACTGGCTGTTCAGCCGCCAGCGCTACTGGGGCGAGCCGTTCCCCGTGGTGTGGGACGAGGACGACCGCCCGGTCGCCATCCCCGACGCGATGCTGCCGGTGGACCTGCCGGACGTGCCGGACTACGCGCCGCGCACCTTCGACCCGGAGGACGCCAACTCCGAGCCCGAGGCGCCGCTGGGCCGCAACGACGACTGGGTGCACGTCACCCTCGACCTCGGCGACGGGCCCAAGAAGTACCGCCGAGACACCAACACGATGCCCAACTGGGCCGGGTCGTGCTGGTACTACCTGCGCTACCTCGACCCCGCCGAGACCACGGCGGCCGCGCTGCCCGAGCTCGAGAACTACTGGCTGGGGCCGCAGCACAACCCGACGTCCGGCCCGGCCGGCGGCGTCGACCTCTACGTGGGCGGCGTGGAGCACGCCGTGCTGCACCTGCTCTACGCGCGGTTCTGGCACAAGGTCCTGTTCGACCTGGGCCACGTCAGCGGCGTCGAGCCGTTCGGCAAGCTCTTCAACCAGGGCTACATCCAGGCGTACGCCTACACCGACTCGCGCGGCCAGTACGTGCCCGCCGAGGAGGTCGAGGGCGACGAGCAGACCGGCTTCACGTGGCAGGGCCAGCCCGTCAACCGTGAGTACGGGAAGATGGGCAAGTCGCTCAAGAACGTCGTGACGCCCGACGAGATGTACGAGCAGTACGGCGCCGACACGTTCCGCGTCTACGAGATGTCGATGGGCCCGCTGGACCTGTCGCGCCCGTGGGAGACGCGCGCCGTCGTCGGGTCGCAGCGGTTCCTGCAGCGGCTGTGGCGCAACGTCGTCTCGGAGGAGACCGGTGAGCTCACCGTCACCGACGACGAGGCCGACACCGCGACGCTGCGCGCGGTGCACCGCGCCATCGCCGACGTGCGCCTCGAGATGGAGAACATGCGGCCCAACACCGCGATCGCCAAGCTCATCACGCTGAACAACCACCTCACGGGCCTGCCGGCCGTGCCGCGCTCGGCCGTGGAGCCGCTCGTCCTGATGACGGCGCCCATCGCGCCGCACATCGCGGAGGAGCTGTGGTCCCGCCTCGGCCACGAGGAGTCGCTGGCGCACGCGCCGTTCCCGGCCGCGGACGACCAGTACCTCGTGCAGGACACCGTGACCTGCGTGGTCCAGGTGCAGGGCAAGGTGCGCGCCAAGTTCGAGGTCGCCCCGGACATCTCCGCCGAGGACCTGGAGGCGACGGCCCTGGCCGAGCCGAACGTGGTCAAGTTCCTGGACGGCCGCGGCGTGCGCAAGGTGATCGTCCGCGCCCCGAAGCTGGTCAACATCGTCCCGGCCTAGCCGAGCGTCCGGTCCGTGGACCGGTCACGGCCCCAGTGGCCCGTGACCGGTCCCGGGCCTATCGTGAAAGTGCGCCGAGGAGAGATCCCCAGCGCCCTGCCTTCAGCCCCCGCACAGTCGGGGGCTGTCGCGCGTCCGGGGTCCTTTGGCGTCTCGCCCGTCAGCGCTTGCGGGTGCCGAACAGCGAGCGCGTCAGTTCGCGGACCAGGACCGTGCCAGCCGTCTTTGCCAGCGAGCTGACCACGCGGTTGCGGTCACGGGCCGCCTGCTCCTTGTGCCGCGCCTCCGCCTTCTCGCGGGTCGCCGCCTCCTTCTCCAGGCGGGCGCGCTCCTTGGCGATCTCCCGCTGGTCCTGGGCGGCGGACGCCTCGCCCGCCGCGGCCGCCTGCCCGGCGGCCTGCTCCTGCGCCCGCGCCTGGAGCAGCTCGAACGCCGACTCCGCGTCGATCGCCGTCCCGTACCTCGCCTGGCCGGGGGAGGCTGCGACCACCCGGTCGATCTCGGCGTCGCTCGCCGGGTCCATCGACGCCTGCGGTGCCCGCACCCGCGTCCACGCGACCGGTGACGGCGCGCCCTTCTCCGTGAGCACCGTGACCACGGCCTCACCGGTGCCGAGCTCCTGCAGCAGGCGCTCCAGGTCGTACGGCGACTTCGGGAACGTGCGGGCGGCGGCCCGCAGCGCAGTCGCGTCGTCGGGCGTGAAGGCGCGCAGCGCGTGCTGCACCCGGTTGCCGAGCTGGGCCAGCACGTCGGACGGCACGTCCTTGGGCGACTGCGTCACGAAGAACACGCCCACGCCCTTGGACCGGATCAGCCGGACCGTCTGCACCACCTGCTGCAGGAAGTCCTTGGAGGCGCCGGTGAACAGCAGGTGCGCCTCGTCGAAGAAGAAGACCAGCTTCGGCTTCTCGACGTCGCCCACCTCGGGCAGGTCCTGGAAGAGGTCGGCCAGCAGCCACATGAGGAACGTCGAGAACAGCTGCGGCCGGTCCTGGACCGCGGGCAGCTCCAGCACGCTCAGCACGCCGAGGTCGCCCCGCGTCGCGATCAGGTCCGACGTCTCGAACGCGGGCTCGCCGAAGAACACGTCGGCACCCTGCCCCTCCAGGCCCACGATCTCGCGCAGGATGACGCCCGCCGTCGCCGCAGAGACCCCGCCGATGCCCTTCAGCTCGGCCTTGCCCTCGTCGGAGGTCAGGTGCGCGATCACCGACTGCAGGTCCTTGAGGTCCAGCAGCGCCAGGCCCTTCTTGTCGGCCCAGTGGAAGATCAGGGTCAGGCTCGACTCCTGCGTCTCGTTCAGGCCCAGCACCTTGGACATGAGGATCGGCCCGAAGTCGGTGACCGTCGTCCGGATCGGCACCCCCTTGCCCAGGCCGCCCAGCGAGTAGAACTCGACCGGGTACTGCGTGGGCGTCCAGTCCTGCCCGATGCTCGCCGCGCGCGCCGCGACCTTCGGGTTGTCCGGGCCCGGCAGCGCCAGGCCGGACAGGTCGCCCTTGACGTCGGCCAGGAAGACCGGCACCCCGGCCAGGGACAGGCCCTCGGCCATGCCCTGCAGCGTCTTGGTCTTGCCGGTTCCCGTGGCGCCCGCGACCAGGCCGTGCCGGTTCAGCATCGACAGGGCGAAACCCACCTGGACCTGCGGGTTCGGCGTGGTCTCGCCGCCCGGTTCGCCCTCCAGGAGGGCGCCCAGCGGCAGCGTGGCCTCCGCGGCGTAGCCGGCGGCGACCTCGGCGGCGTAGCCCTGCGGCGCCGTCTCGGCCGGGGCCGGCTCGTTCTCGGCCGGGGCGGCCTTGACCGGCGCCGCGTCGTCGCCGGTCTCGGGGGCCGCGGGCGCGGCAGCCCGCTCCGCGTCCTCCAGGGCCTTCTGGGCCGCGGCGGCGGCCTCGCGCAGAGCTGCGAGATCTGGCGTCGATGCATCGGACATGTCTCGGATGCTAAGTCGGGCCCCGGAGCCGCGCGCGGGGAGGCTTCGCCGCGTTTCGCCGTCGGGATCCCGGCACGGATAGAGTGTCGCGGTCATGCGCAACCGTCGTCGTCCTTCCCGCCCGGCACCCCAGGAGGTGCGGGTCGTCACCGACTCCACCGCCTGCCTGCCCACCGGTCTGCCGGGCGGCCCGGTCGTGGTGCCGCTCCGCGTCCTGGTCGGCGACGAGGCGTACGCGGAGGGCGAGGACATCACCCCCGACCGCCTGGCCGAGCTGGTCGCCGAGGGCGAGCAGGTCACCACTTCGCAGCCCTCGCCCGAGGCGTTCGCGGCGGTCTACCGCGCCCTCGGCGACCAGGGCGTCCGGTCGGTCGTCTCGGTGCACCTGTCAGGAGCGCTGTCGGGCACCGTCGGTTCGGCCGGCACCGCCGCCGCACGGTCGCCCCTGCAGGTGCGCGCCGTCGACTCCCGGACCGCGGCCGCAGGGCTCGGCTTCGCCGCCCGGGCCGCCGCGGAGTGCGCGGCGGCCGGGGCCGACGCCGCCCACGTCGCCGCGCGGGCCATCGAGGTCGCCGGGACCGCCGACGCCGTGTTCGTCGTCGACACCCTGGAGCACCTGCGCCGCGGGGGCCGGCTCTCCGGTCCCGCAGCCGCGCTCGGCACGGTCCTGGGCGTCAAGCCGATCCTGCGGCTGTCCGACGGCGCGGTCGTGCTCTCCCAGCGGGTGCGCACCCGCGCGGCCGGCGCGGAGCGGCTGCTGGAGCAGGCCGCCGACTTCGTCGCGCGCGCCACGCGGCCGGTCGTCGCGGTGCACCACTTCGGCGCGCACGACCGGGCCCAGGCCCTGGCCGGCCGCCTGCACACCCGCACCCGCGCGGACGTCGAGGTCACGCCGCTGAGCGCCGTCCTCGGGGTGCACGTGGGACCGGGCACGCTAGCCGTCGTCGTCGCGGACCTGGGCGACCACAGCCACTGACGCGGAGCCCGGCTCAGCGTGCGAGGACCTCCCGCAGCCGTGTCGCGAACTCAACCGGCTTGTCGGCCGGCTGCCCGTACTCCCCGCCGCTGAAACCGCCGTGGCCCCCGGGGAAGACGACCGCCTCGGCGTCGAGCAGCGCGGCGGCCGCCCGCGAGGAACGGCCGGTCATCTCGTCGTTCGTGTCCTCGCCGACGGCGATCAGCGGCGTGGACGCGCTGGCCCGTACCGCGGTCCAGTCCGGCTCGTACTGCGCCAGGAGTCGCATGTTGACGCCCAGCAGCAGGTCGTCGCGATTGCCGTCGTCCTCGGTCGGCAGACCGAACACGGCGGGGTCCGGGTCGGGCTGGTCGAGGTAGTCCGCGGTGAGCTCGCCACGGGCCATGACCAGCGCGATGAACTTCGCCATCCCCGCCCCGAAACCCTTCGTCTGATAGGTGTCATGGATGTCGGTCAGGGCCGCGACCATGGCCGCACGGTCTGGCAGCACGCTGGGTAGCGGCGGCTCGTGCGCGACGACGGTCCGCAGGTCTCCCGGGTGCCGGGCCGCGAGATCGAGCGCCACGAGGGCGCCGCCGCTGGAGGCGAAGAGGTCCACCGGGCCGCCACCGACCGCCTCGATGACGCGGTGCACGTCGTCGGCGTGGTCCGCGATCCCGGGCGCCCCGGTGCGGGTGCTGCGTTCCACTCCGCGCGGATCGTAGGTGACCACGGTGCGGTCGGTGAAGTGGCTCGCCAGAGTCGTGAACCCCTCGGCGCCCATCGGAAGGCCGATCATGAGCAGCGTCGGCTCGTCGGACGGCGCGGCCGCCTCGCGCACGTCGTAGGTGAGGACGGCGCCCGGTACGTCGAGGACGTGGGTCTTCTTCTCGGTCATGGTGCTCGCTCCTGATCTCTTCCGCGCGGCCCGGGACCGCTTGTGCTGCTCGGGTTCGCGCGCGTTCGTCAGGTCCGACGACGGCCTCCGGCGGAACTCATCGGTGGCCGTGGCCGAAGTTGTGGCCGAAACTTGTTGGCCCCTCGTGGGCGGCGCGGACAGACCCTCGTGACGGCGCCGTGCGGGTACGAGCCCGACCACAGGGGCTCGTATTCGGGGTCTGTGCACAGGTGGACCGCGGGGCCCGTCCGCGGTGTGCCCGACCCGCCTAGCGTCCTGAGTCATGCAGCCAGAGACCGCGCAGCAGCGCCGCCCCGATCCCTGGCCGTTCGGCCCGGTGCGCGGGTCCGACGGCCTGGGAGACCAACCGTTGTCCGGTGCCGTGCCGTCCGTCGCCTTGCCGTTTGTCGCTGGGCCGTCAGTCGCCGAACCGGCGGCCGACGGCGACCCTGCCTCGGGGGAGGCGTCCGACCCCGGGACGGGCGCCGACGACCTGGTGGAGCGCCTGCGCGCCCGGCGCTCTGCCTCGGGCGTGGCCGCGGCCTACGCGGCCGCGCACGGTCATCCCGCCGACCCACGGGCCGAGCACGGCGCCCGCCGCTGGGCCCTGACCGGCACGACGGCGGTGGTCGCGGTCGTGGCGGTGCTCCTGCTCGGGGTGGGTGTGGCTGCCTTCGCCCTGCGCGGCGACGGCGTCGAGCCGCTGGCCCAGGTCGGTGCCGGGGGCGGGGCGGCTGACGCGTCGCTGGGCACCGGCGACGAGGAAGTCGGGTGCGGCGGCCTCGGGGGCGGACGGTGCCGGCACGGGTAGCGGCCGGACGGATGGCGACGGCACGGATGGCGACGGTGCAACTGCGCCGGCCGGGGTCTCGAGCGGCCTGCTGGTGCACGTGGTCGGCGAGGTCGCCGAGCCGGGCCTGGTCACCCTGCCGGACGGCGCCCGGGTGGCCGACGCCGTGGAGGCAGCCGGCGGCGTGACCGGCAAGGCCGACCTCACCGCGGTCAACCTGGCCCGCGCCGTGGTGGACGGTGAGCAGCTCTACGTGCCGAAGCCGGGGGAGCCCGTTCCCGGAGCGCCGGCCGGCGCCGCCGGCGCGGGTGGTGTGGCCGGCGGTGGGGCGGGCGGCGGTGGGGCAGGCGGCGGGGCAGGAACGGGCGCCGTCGACATCAACACCGCCGACGCGGCGGCCCTGGAGGCCCTCCCCGGTGTCGGGCCGTCGATCGCGCAGGCGATCGTCGAGTGGCGGGACACGAACGGGGCGTTCGCGAGCGTGGACGAGCTGGACGACGTGCCGGGTATCGGCCCGGCCACCCTGGACGAGCTCCGCGACAGCGCGCAGGTGGGCCCATGACCGACCTGCGGCTGGTGCCCGCCGCCCTCGCGACCTGGGTCGCCGCCTGGTTGCTGACCGCACCGGCGGCGGCCTGGACCGGGCCGGCGACAGTGGTGTTTTCCCTGTTGACCGGGGTTGTGGCCGCCGTAGCGTGCCTCTGGCCGACCGGCGTCGCCGTGGTGGCCCGGCGCCGAGCCGACCGGAACCTCGCCCTGCACTCCGTCCCCGCACACCTCGCCCTGGCCGCCGCAGGCGTCCTCGCGGTCACGCTCTCCGCGCACGTCCAGCTCGCCGGCAGGGCCCCGCTCGTCGAGCCGGCCGAGCAAGGCGTCACCGCGACGCTCACCGGCGTCGTGGTGTCCCAGCCCGAGCCGTTCTCGTTCGCCCCGGGCGCGGGCCGGCAGCGCTGGGTCCTTGCCGCCCGGACGGTCGACGCCCGCGGCGTCGAGTCGTCGGCCCGGGCGCACGTCCAGGTGCTGTCCGACACCGCGCCCCGGTACGGCGCGACCGTGACCGTCACGGGCCCGCTGCGCCCCGCCGACCCCGGCGCCGCCGAGACCGCCCGGATGAGCGCCCGGAGCGCCGCCGAGATCCGGGCGCCGCCGTCCGCGCTCCGCGTGCTCGACATCCACCGCGCGGCTCTCCTGGAGGTCACCGACCCGCTCTCCCCGCAGGCACGCGGGCTGGTCCCGGGCGCCGCCATCGGCGACACCACCCGGCTCCCCGACGACATCTCGGAGGAGATGCGCGTCACCGGCCTGAGCCACATCACGGCGGTCTCCGGGGGCCATTTCGCGGTCGTGGTCGCGGTTCTGACCCTGCTCTGCTCGACCGCCCGGCTGCCCCGGCCTGTCCGGGTGCTCGTCATCGCGCTCGCCTCCCTGGCCTTCGTCCTCCTGGTCCGGCCCGAACCGGCCGTGCTCCGGGCCGCCGTCATGGCGGCGTTCGCCCTCACCGGTACGGCGCTCGGCCGGCCCTCCCAGGCGCTGCCCGCGCTCGCGGGGTCGATGGTGGGGCTGCTGGTGGTCGACCCGTGGCTGTCCCGCTCGTTCGGGTTCGCCCTGTCGGCCGCGGCGACGGCAGGGCTTGTGCTGCTCACGGCGCCGCTGAGCACGCGGCTGGCGCCCTGGACGGGTCAGGCCCTGGCGTACGCGGTGGCCGTCCCGCTCGCCGCTCAGGTCGCGTGCGGACCGATCCTCGTGCTCCTCGACCCGTCGGTCTCCACGGTCTCGGTGCTCGCCAACCTGCTGGCGGGGCCGGCGCTGTTCCCGGCCACCGTGCTCGGCCTGCTCGCCACGGTGCTCGCGCCCTGGCTGCCGGCCGTCGCCGGGCCGGTGGCCTGGGCGGCGAGCGGCGCCACCTGGTGGATCGCCGCGGTCGCGCACCGGTGCGCCACGCTGCCCGGTGCGACCGCTCCCTGGCCGGGCGGGCCGGCGGGCGCGCTCCTGCTCGCGGCGCTCACCGGCCTGGTGCTGTGGGCCGTGCTGCGGCGCGCACCGCGTCCGGGCTGGCCCGAGTCCTGGCGTGCCGCGGCTCGTTCCGGGCTGCGCGAGGCCCTGACCGCGCGGCGCCGACGGCTGACCCGGGCCCGGTTCGTCGTGCTCCTGGCGGCCGCGTCGGCGGCGGCACTGGTCGTCGCCGTCGCGGTGCCCCGGCTCGTGGCCCGCACCGGGCCGCCGGCGGACTGGCAGGTCGCGGCGTGCGACGTCGGGCAGGGGGACGCGCTCGCGCTCCGCACCGGCCCGGCCTCGGCCGTGGTGGTGGACGTCGGACCCGACGGTCCGGCGGCGGGCCGGTGCCTCGACGAGCTGGGGGTCGAGCGGGTCGACCTGCTCGTGCTCACCCACTTCCACGCCGACCACGTGGGTGGCCTCGGGCCGGTGCTCGCCGGCCGCGAGGTCGCCGCGGCGCTGGTGTCCCCGGTGCCGGAGCCGGCGGCGAACGCGGGCGCGACCGAGGCGGCCCTGGCCGCGGCCGGTGTCCCCGTGCGGGCCGCCGGGACCGGCGACCGGGGCACGGCCGGGACCCTCGTCTGGCAGGTGCTGCAGGCGGGCGCGGGAACGGGCGCGAACGACTCCAGCGTGGTGGTGTCCGCACGGGTCGCGGGGCTGGACGTGCTTCTGCTGGGCGACCTGGAGGACGCCGGCCAGTCGGCGCTGGTGCCGCTGACGGGGCGCGCCGACGTCGTGAAGATCGCGCACCACGGGTCCGCGGTGCAGTCCCGCGCGCTCGCGGAGCGGGTGCGTCCCGCGGTCGCGCTCGTGTCCGCCGGGCGGGACAACGAGTACGGGCACCCCACCGACGAGGCGCTCGACCTCTACGCGGGCGTCGGCGCCGCGGTGGTGCGCACCGACGAGTGCGGCACGGTCGCGCTCGTCGTGCGCGGAGGGGAGGTGGCCCTCGCAGGCTGCTAGTGCCAGGCAAGCGCTTGCCGACGCACGACGACGCAAGCCAGCGCCACACTTTCGCGAAACGTTGCGGATCCTGGCGACGGCCCTAACGTGGTTGAAAGACGAAGGAGCTTTTTCAGCACGTATCAGGGGGCAACGTGGTCGAACTAGGACGTACCGCCCGGCGGCACCGCCGGATCATCGCGGTGACAGCAGCGGTGGCGCTCCTCGTCCCCGCGGCGGCGTTCAGCGCCGCCGGCCGGGACCAGGTCTCCGCGCAGCTTCAGCTCCGGCAGGAGCTTCTGGACCAGGAGGTCGTCACCGACGTCTCCGAGGAGGACCAGGTGGTCCGGGTCGACACCGCCAAGGACCCCGCGGCCGCCGAGCAGTGGCTCGACGAGTCGGCCGACGTGCTCGACGGCTGGACCGTCGTCGTCGGCGGGACGGGTTCCCGCACCGGTGAGGAGCGTGCCGAGCTCGACGCGCAGGCGTCCGCGGACGACGTCGCGCCGGACGTCGCGTGCCCGGACGTCCCCGAGGGGAAGCGCTCCGAGGACGGCTCGACCACGCCGGTCCTGGGCTGCGGCACCGGGGAGGACGTCCAGCTCACCGCGGGCGCGAAGCGCGTGACGCAGGGCGGGCCGTCCCGGACGCTGGCGACCGCCGTCGACGACGTGCTGGCCTCCTACCTGCCGGACGCGGGCCTCGCAGCCACCAAGGTGTACCTGACCAAGGGCGAGGCGACGGTCGACGTCGCCGCCGGGTTCGAGCAGGCGCTCTCCGACGCCGGGGTCTACCCGGGCGACGTCTGGCAGGCGCTCCTGTTCACGGCGTACAGCAACGGTGCCGTCGACTCGGTGAAGTTCACGCTCGACGGGGACTGCCTCGCCTTCGCCTACGCCACGGGCGGCGACATGTGCGCGGCGACCGACCTGCCGATCGACCTGGGCTGAGGGGGCCACGATGCGTACCGCTCTCCGACGGCTGGTGGTCGTGTTCACCGCCCTCCTCGTGGGCGCCGCCGGCCTGGTGGCCGTGGCCCCGTCGGCGGCCGCCGACGTGACCTACGTGCCGGACGACTGGAACGGCAAGGTGATCTACCTGTCCCAGGCGTGCCACGACCGTGGGGACACCGTCTGCCACGACAACACCGGCTGTGACGGTTTCAGCGAGAACGGCAACTCCTACCGGCTCGCCATGTCGACCATCCAGGGCGGGAGCACCGACAAGCTCAACCTCCTGGAGCGGGGCTACAAGGTGGTGCGGGGCAACGGCCTGACCCGCAAGAACATCGCCAACTCGAACAAGGTGGGCGCGGACCTGCACGTCCCCCTGCACTCCAACGCGATCAGCGCGGCGTGCGAGAGCAAGAAGCCCGCGTCGCGGTACGGCACGCACGTGATGTACGTGTCGAAGGCTGGCAAGGCGTGCGCCGCGGCGATGGTGCAGCACGTGGGCGTCAGCAGCCCGGGCACGAACGACTCCCGGCAGTACCGCACGGACCTGGGCGAGCTGAACCAGACCAACGCCGTCGCCTGCTACCTGGAGCAGGACTTCCACGTCTGGCAGCGGGGCGTGAACTGGATGAAGGACCGTGACACCTGGAGCTGGCGCCTGGCCGGGGCCATCGACGTGTACCTGGGTTACCCGTGATGCGCGCGCGGCTGATCGGCCCCGTCGCCGTCGCGACGGCCCTGCTCCTGCTTGCCGGGTGCACCGCCGGACCGACGGGCCAGGAGTCGTCCGGCTCGGCACGGGGGAGCGGTGCGAGCCCGTCGCCCGGCCAGGAGAGCCGGGGTGCGGACGGCACCAGCCGGGCCCACGGCGGCGCGGGTGGCGCGGGCGGCGCCGACGGCGCGGAGGAGCCCACCCTCACGGTCCGGTCCGCGGGCGGCGCCTGGATCGTGCGAGGGACGGGTTTCGCGGGCCGCAACCAGTACCTGGTCCAGTGCACCGCCGGCACGACGCCGGGCGCGAGCGCGCTCGACGAGTGCGACATGTCGACCAGCGAGCAGGTGGTCGCCGACGACGACGGGCGGATCTCCGAGACGCGCCAGGCGCGGGCGTTCGTCAACGTGGGCGCCGTGTCCGAGGTGGACTGCACGGGCGACCCGTGCACGCTCGCCGTCGCCGACCTGTCGGACCGGGTGCTCGTGTCCGCCCCGGCGCCCCTGCCCGGCGGCTCCGAGCCGCCGGACGCGCCGGTGCTCGAGCTGTCCGAGCCGAGCCTGAAGGCCGACGCCGGCCGGGTCACCGTGACGGGCGCCGGCTTCGCCGCGGGCTCCACCGTCCGGATCGTGCAGTGCGCGACCACCCCGGACGGCGGGGTGGACGGCGACAACTGCCTGTACGACGACGGCAGGCGCGTCATCGCGGACCGCGCGGGCACCCTGGTCACCCGGCTCCGCGTCGAGCGGGAGATCAAGCTGGTCGGCGGGGGAGTCGCGGACTGTGCCGAGCAGGGTGCGTGCGTGGTCGCGAACGCCTGGACCGACGGCGGACGGATCGCACTGGCGGACCTGCTCTGGGAGTAGCGCACCGCACATCGCGGCGTGACCGCCCGTTGTCGGTGGCGCGTGGCAGGCTGTGTCCGTGCCTCCCGCTACCCGACGCCGTACCGCCACCGCCCCCGCCGGCCGCAGCTGGGACGAGCCCACGGTGGCTCCCGTCGTGCTGGTGCGCGGCGCCGAGCCGCTCCTGACCGAGCGTGCGGTGGACGGCGTCGTGCGGCTCGTGCGCGAGCGCGACCCCGAGGTCGAGAAGGTGGAGCTGGAGGGGGCCACCTACGGCACCGGCCAGCTCATGGTCGCGGCGAGCCCGTCCCTGTTCGGCGAGGCCAAGGTGGTCGTGGTCCGCTCGACGGAGTCGGGCACGGAGGACCTGATGGCCGACCTGATCGCCTACGTCGGCGCACCCGACGCGGAGACCACCGTGGTCGTGGTGCACGGCGGCGGGCAGCGCGGCAAGAAGATGCTCGACACGATCACCGGCTCGGGCGCGCCCGTCATGGTCTGCGAGCCCGTGACCAAGGACGCCGAGAAGGCGTCGTTCGTGGTGGGCGAGTTCAAGGCGGCCCGACGCCGGGCGGACGCCGAGGGCGTGCGGGCCCTCGTCGACGCGCTCGGCAGCGACCTGCGCGAGCTCGCCGCGGCGTGCTCGCAGCTCATCGCCGACACCACCGGCACCATCACGGCCGCCACCGTGGACCGCTACTACGGCGGCCGGGTCGAGGCCACGGGCTTCCGCGTGGCCGACGCCGCGGTGGCGGGGGACGCGGGCGGCGCCGTCGCCCTGCTGCGGCACGCGCTCGACACCGGTCTGGACCCCGTGCCGATCGTCGCAGCCCTCGCGCTGCGCCTGCGGAACCTGGCCAAGGTCGCCTCCATGCGGGGCGGCGGCCTGTCGGCCCGCGACCTCGGCATGGCCCCCTGGCAGGTGGACCGCGCCCGCAAGGACCTGCGCGCCTGGACCCCGGAGGGGCTCGCGACGGCGATCTCCGCCGTCGCGCAGGCCGACGCCGACGTCAAGGGCGAGGCCCGCGACACGGTGTTCGCCGTGGAGCGCGCGGTCATGACGATAGCCCGCTCCCGCCGAGCCTGACGGGCGCCCCCGGTTCGGTGTCGACGGCACTGCCCAGCCGTACCTGATTCAGTACTGAGAGACCTCGAAGACCTGGAACGTCGCCGACTCCAGCTCGTCCACGTTCTCCTCGGTAGGGGCCAGGAAGAGGTCGAAGGATTGCGACTGACCGGGCTTGAGCGTGCTGGAGCTGGCCCAGTCCTCCTCGATGCGGTCCCCGGACTTGTCGACGGCCTCGACGTAGACCTCGTAGCTGTAGGGCTCGTCTGCCTTGTTCGTGATCTTGACCGGCAGAACGGACTCGGCCATACCCAGGTCATCGGTCTTGGTCTCGAAGGAACCGATCTTCACCGTGAGGTCGTTCTTGAGGATCTCCTCCGTCGCGCCCCCATCCATCCTGTCCATGTCGCTGTCGACCTCGGCTCCGGCTTCGTCGACGCTCTCGGAGACGGTATCGATGGCGCTGACGTAGAACGCCTGCGAAGCGATGACACCGCCGGTCGCGACGACCGACACGATGATCGCGGCGATGGCGAGTCCACGGTAGTGACTTCGTCCTCCACGGGTCCGGATCAGACCGACAATCCCGAATATCAATGCCAGTACTGCGAGACCGGCGGCAAAGTTGTTGATGATCGGGACAAGGCAGAGAAAGACGGCCACGAGTGCGAGAATAAATCCCGTGATCGCCGACGCATTCCCTCGGGGTTGAGCTGGAGGGGAGTAGCCCTGCGGCGGTGGCTGGGGTGCTGGAGTGCTGGGCGGCACAGGAGGCTCAGACATGTGAGGACTCCCTGACGGACGATTAATGTGTCCGGGGCAAAGAATTGCGACGGTGTGCCGGGATCTAAAAGAATCCGGTGCAGGTGGTTTCTGTCAACATAACGGCTGCACGCCGACGGCACATCTTGGTGGTCAATATGAAATTGCACGCACAGTGCGCCCATTGCCTGTGTGCGTGGACGTACCCGGTCCGGTGCTCGCCCCGCGCCTGGTCATGCCGTGCGGCCGCCGCACCGAGGTGCGCTTCTACCCAGCCATTAGGCCCGAAAACGCGCTGATTTCGGGCCCAATGACTGGGTAGAAGCGCACCTCGGTGCGGGGCCCCCGGGCCCCGGCCCGCGTGGGATGCCGCGGCGACCCAGTCGTGTCGGCGCACACGAAAGACGCCGCCCGCCCCGGAGGGCGGACGGCGTCAGTCGAAGTCAGCTCAGAGAGCAGCGACCGACTTCGCGATGGCCGACTTGCGGTTCGCGGCCTGGTTCGCGTGGATGACGCCCTTGGCGACAGCCTTGTCGAGCTTGCGCGACGCGGTGGCAAGGGCGACCGTCGCGGTCTCCTTGTCGCCGGCTGCGACGGCCTCGCGCACCTTGCGCACGTGGGTCTTCAGCTCCGACTTGACGGACTTGTTGCGCAGACGAGCCTTCTCGTTCGTCTTGATGCGCTTCATCTGGGACTTGATGTTTGCCACGAGTGGACTTCCTGGTGTGTTCGCCTGACGGCGAGCGGATAGGTCGTAGAGGGCGGTCGCAGTTCCGGGACTGGGGTGGGGACCCGTGGAGAGGAGCTGCGACTGTGCCCGCCGACCTGGGCGGACACGCGACCTCCAAGGTTACCAGAGGGTCCGGGGTCTCGTGGGGCGGCCGGATGTGAGACCGGCAACCACGGCCGTCGGCCCGTAAAGGGCTTCTGACGAGCCACCATAGAATCGGGCTATGAGTACCAGGACACTTCGGGGCCGTTTCCAATGGACCGTGGTGGTCCCCATCCTTGCCCTGGTGCTCCTCGTCTTCACGTGGAGCAACCACGAGCACCCTGCGATCCTCGCGGCCATCGGCGCCGCGCTGGTGGGTTCCATCCTCGCAGCGGTGCACCACGCGGAGGTGGTGGCCCACCGGGTCGGTGAGCCGTTCGGCTCCCTCATCCTCGCGGTCGCGGTGACCGTGATCGAGGTGGGGCTCATCCTCATGCTGATGAGCGGCGGCAGCGACTCCGCGAGCACGTACGCCCGCGACACCGTCTTCGCCGCCGTCATGATCACGTTCAACGGCATCGTCGGCCTGTCGCTGCTCGTCGGCGCGAGCAAGCACCACCTGGTCAGCTTCAACGCCTCGGGTACGGGGTCCGCGCTCGCCACGGTCGTCGCGCTGGCCACGGTCTCCCTGGTCCTGCCCAGCTTCACGACGTCGGCCGAGGGCGGCGCCTACACGCCCTTCCAGCTCGGTTTCGCGGCCGTCGCCTCCCTGACGCTCTACGGGGCGTTCGTGTTCACGCAGACCGTGCGGCACCGCGACTTCTTCCTGCCCGTCACCAGCGACAAGTACGGCCGGGTCACCGGCCTGCTCGACGAGGACGGCGACGACCACGCCGACCCGCCGCCCGTCAAGGAGGCGTGGTTCAGCGTCGCCCTGCTGCTGGTCGCGCTGGTCTCCGTGGTCTTCCTGGCCAAGATGCTCTCGCCGACGATCGAGCACGGGGTCGAGGCCGCCGGGCTGCCCTACACCGTGGTCGGTGTGGTGATCGCGCTGCTCGTGCTCGCGCCCGAGTCCATCGCCGCCGTCCGCAACGCTCTGCGCAACCGCGTGCAGATCAGCCTGAACCTCGCCTACGGCTCCGCGATGGCGTCGATCGGCCTGACCATCCCGACCATCGCCGTCGCGATGATCTGGATGGAGGGGCCGCTGACGCTCGGCCTCGACCCGACGCAGATGGTGCTGCTCGCTGTCTCGGTCGTGGTGGCGATGCTGAGCATCGCCCCGGGCCGGGCCAAGACCCTCCAGGGTGTGGTCCACCTGGTGCTGATGGCGGCGTTCCTGGTGGTCTCGGTCCAGCCGTAGTCCTGTCGGAGACGTGTCAGACCCTCAGGTCACCCGGGTGACCTGAGGGTCTGACACGTTCGGTGCGGCGTCGGTCGGTGTCGCGTCAGAGCGCCGCGGTGACCCTGTCGAAGATCGCGCGGTCCAGGATCGCGCCCTCGCGGCGGACGGCGTCCGGGTGGATGCGGATCACGCGGTTGAGGCGCACCTCGGAGGGGCGGCCCGAGCTGTCCCAGTCGCCCGTGCCGATGTCCATCCAGCGGCGTCCGGCGCGGGCCTCCTGCTCGGCGTCGCGGTCGTGGTCCTGGCTGGTGAGCTGCAGCGCGAGCAGCCACGGGCCGTCGTTGCCCACGATCAGCACCGGCCGGTCCTTGCCCTGGCTGTGATCTTCCTCATAGGGAACCCACGACCAGACGACCTCGCCCGGGTCGGGCTCGCCGTCGAGCTCGGGGCGGTAGACGGGCTTGACCTTGCCCTCGAAGTCGCCAGGGTATCCGTCGGTCTCGGGGACGTCGCGGCCGGAGGGGCGGGGCGCCGTCGGCCGGGGCCCGGACGAGGGCCGGTCACTCCCGGACCGGCTGTCCCCGGTACGACGGTCGTTCTGGTCGAGTACGGTGCGGGCGACTGCCTCGACGACCTCGCCGAGCAGCTTGAGCCACGGGTTCTGCTGGTTCACGCTGGGCAGGGTAGCCCGACGCCGCCCCGCGAGCAGGCGGGACGACGTCGGGCGGGACGCCCCGCGCCGCGTACCCCGGCGCCCCGCGCCGCCTACCCCGGCCGGCTCAGGTCAGGTCGAGCGCTCGGTCCATGTACTTCACGACCTCGTTGAACCTGGCCTCGTCCAGCACGTCGCCCTCGCGGCGCACGTCGTCGGGGTCGATGCGGATGACGCGGTTGATCCGGACCTCGGACTCGCGGCCCGACCGGTCCCACCGGCCCGTGCCGACGTCCATCCAGATGCGCCCCGCGCGCGCCTCGTCCAGCAGGTCCTCGCGGTCGTGGTCCTGGCTGGTGAGCTGGAGGCCCAGCAGCCAGGGACCGTCGTGGCCCACGAGCAGCACCGGGCGGTCCTTGCCCTGGCTGTGGTCCTCCTCGAACGGGACCCAGGTCCAGACCACCTCGCCCGGGTCCGGCTCGCCGTCGAGCTGCGGGTGGTAGACGGGGTGGACCTCACCCTCGTAGTCGCCGGGGTAGCTGTTGTCTGATGCGAAGGTCACGCCTGGAACCGTACCGGAACGGGTGAACCGTGCATCCGAGACTTACCACCCGAGGCGGGCAGCCTCACCCCGCGCAGGCTCGCGTGAACTCGGCCAGCTCGGCCGCCATCGGCTCCGGCTCCCAGCTGTGCATGGCGCCCGGCATCTCCTTCTCGGTGCCCTTCGGCACCTGCGCGACGATGCTCGCGGCGGCCACGGGCATCTCCGGGAACGTCTCGGTGCCGTACATGGCCAGCACCGGGACCGTGACGTCGAGCGTGCCGTCCTCCAGCCCGTGCTGCGCCCACGCCAGCGCCTGCGCGTCGGCGCGGTAGGCCGCCACGGTGCGGGCCAGGTCCGGCCAGGCGGGGGAGGCCTCCATCCCCGCGAGCCACTCCGGCGGCATGTCCTTCATGTAGTGCCGCATGGCGTTCTCGGTGTCGCCAGCGTCGAGCAGGCGCTCGATCTCGTCGGCCCACGCCTGCGTCGTGGCTGCCGGGTCGCCCAGGGGCGCCTCCCACAGCGCCAGGCCCGCCACGGGCAGCCCGGCCTCCGCGGCCCGGAGGCTGATCGCGCAGCCGGACGAGTGCCCGACCAGCACGGCGGGGCCGCCCGCGACGTCGATCATCGCGGCCACGGCCGCCAGCTCGCGGTCCAGGTCGAGCCGGCCCTCGGCCGGGCTCTCCCCGCGCCCCAGGCGGTCGAACGTGACGGCGGTCAGGCCGGCGTCGGCGGCGCGGCGGGCGGTCTCGGCGGTAACCGGGTCGTCGGCCCGGTCCGGTCCCGCGCCCGTCACGAAGACGAGGGCCGGGCCGGAGCCGTGCAGGTCGTAGGCGACCCGGTCGCCCTGGCTGGTTGTCGTGTACTGAGTCATGACCGTCCGACGACGGCGGCACGCGGAACTCATCGGCCGGACGAAAAGCGCTGGCTCCGCCCCCGGGGCGGTGCCACGGTGTGGCCATGCGCCTCCACGACGACGAGCTCGTCTCCACCCCGGACCTCGTGCACCGGCTCGTCGCGGCCCAGCTGCCCCGGTGGTCCGGCCTGCCGGTGCGGCCCGGACCGGCAGGCGGCACCGACCACCACCTGTTCCGCCTCGGCGACGACCTGCTGGTCCGCATGCCCAAGATCGCCTGGGCGCAGGAGCAGGCGCTCGCCGACGCGCGCTGGCTCCCGCACCTGGCCGCCCACCTCCCGGTCGAGGTCCCCGCGCCGGTGGCGGTCGGCGAGCCGGGGGAGGGCTTCCCGTTCCGCTGGTCGGTGGTGCCGTGGCTGGAGGGCGAGCCGGCGTCCCCCGAGGGCCTCGACGCGCTCGGCGCGCGCGACCTGGGCGAGCTCGTCGCCGCCCTGCGGATGGTCCCCACCGCCGGCGGCCCCGTCAAGGAGGGCACCTCGCGCGGCGTCCCGCTCGCGAACCTGGACGACGACGTCCGCGCGGCGATCCGCGCCTCCGGCACCCGCATCGACGGCCCCGCCGTCACCAGGGTGTGGGACGCCGCCCTGGCCGCCCGCCCCGCGGCGGCACCGAGCTGGCTGCACGGCGACCTGCTGCCCGGCAACCTGCTGACCCGCGCCGGGCGGCTGACCGGCGTCATCGACTGGGGCGCCATGGGCGTGGGCGACCCGGCCGCCGACCTCATCCCCGCCTGGGGTCTGCCCCTGGCGGACGGCGAGCGCGCCGACTTCCGCGCGACGGCCACCGCGGGACTGGCCGACCCGGACGACGCGTGGCAGCGCGGGCGCGGCTGGATGCTGGTGCAGGCGGTCATCGCGCTCCCGTACTACTGGGACCGCTGGCCCGCTTTCGCCCGCGCGGGCCAGGCCCGGATCGCGACGGTCCTGGCGGACTGAGACCCGCGCGGTTTCGCGGTTCCGGCACAGAAGTGACGCAGTTCGCGAGAACCGCCTCTCCCACGGTGCGGCCTTCTGCTGGCACTGGCATGATCCGCTGACATAGAGCGCGCGCGTTGCTACCGTGACCACATGACCACGCTGCCCGACTGGATGAATCCTCCACGTCCCGAGGGCTGGTTCGCCGAGGACCTGGACTCCTTGCCGGAGGCTCCGCGCCACACGGAACTTATCGACGGAGCACTTGTCTTCATGATGTCCCCCCAGCGGAACTGGCACCGGCGTGTCATCAGCCAGCTCGACCGGATCCTCCGCGAGCAGGCGCCCGCCGGCTTCGAGGCGAACAGCGAGATGACGGTTCGTCTCGACGACCGCAACCGGCCGGAGCCCGACGCCGTCGTGTCGACGGTGTCGCTCGGTCCCGACGCGACCTGCTACGAGGCCGCGGACGTGGTGCTGGCGGTCGAGGTGGTCTCACCGGAGTCCGAGCACCGCGACCTGACGGTCAAGCCGCACAAGTACGCCGCAGCCGGCATCAAGCACTTCTGGCGGATCGAGGACGAGGACGGCAACGCGTCGACGGTCGTCCACGTCTACGAGCTCGACGGCATGACGCGTACCTACGCGCCCGTCGGCATCTTCCGCGAGACGCTCAAGGTCGAGCGGCCGTTCCCCATCGAGCTGGACGTCCAGACCCTGTACTCCTGAACCGTCCGGACACCGTGGGCGCTACGGCACGATCGCCCGTGCCAGCGCGGCCTCGAAGTCGGCCCGGTCGCCCGTGACGGTGAGCCCGGCCTCGGCGGGCGTGAGCCGGCGCCACAGCGTGAGCGCGAGCCCCTCGGCCGTCCCGGCCACGATGACGTCGGGCGCCACCTCGTCCGCGCGCTCGCCCGGTGCGCCGAGCACCCACAGCGGAGCACCACCGACGTCTGTCGCCACGAGCGCGACCGGGTGGCGCAGCGGTTCCATGCGGCCCAGGCCCACCTGCCGGGGCTGGAGCACGCCGACCACCTCGTCGACCGTGTCGGCCCACACCTCCGGCGCCGCGCCCACGAGGCCCGCCGCGGCCTCGCCCGCCGAGGCGGCCAGCAGGTCGTGCAGGTGCACGAGCGTCTCGTGGGTCTGCCGGCGGTGCCAGAACCGCACCGGGCCGGGGCCCAGCGGGTCGGGGTGGGCCAGGACCCGGCAGCCGGACCCCGGGTCGAGCTCGGCCAGCGTCTCGCGCAGCAGGGCCGCCTGGGCGGCGTAGTGCGGCGCGAGATCGAACGGGCCCTCGCCGAGCGCCGGCCCCTTGACCCCGCGGGCGTTGCCCGCGGCCCAGTGGTGCACCTCGGCGAGGTGCTCCACGAGCCCGCGCACGGTCCAGTCACCGCAGGCGGGGACCCGCGCGTCGGGGTCGGCGGCGGGCACCGCGGCGAGGAAGTCGTCCTGGAACGTGGCCAGCAGCGACAGGTGGTCGAGCGTCATGTGCGGAAAGGTACCGCGCCCCACCGACACCCCGGTGCCACGCTCCGGATGACGGCTGCCGCACGCCGTGGAACCGTAGGACCACCTCCGTCGTTCTCCACGCGATGCGCACGGCGCATCCGGCCGGAGACCTTCGGTCCGAGGCAGACCGCACCACCACCAGTGAAGGATCATGGACCCCGACAGTCATAGTCCCGGCCCGAACGCACGTCTCCGCACCACCGAGAGGAGGTGGATGCGTTGACCTGGGTGATCTCCCTCCTGCTGGGGGTCGTGGTGATCCTGGCGATCACCGCCGTGACGGGTTACTTCGTCGCGCAGGAGTTCGCGTACATGGCGGTCGACCGCGCCCGCCTCGCCTCCCGCTCCGAGTCCGGCGACGCCGGCGCGCGGCGCGCGCTCGGTGTGACCCGGCGCACCAGCTTCATGCTTTCCGGCGCACAGCTCGGCATCACCGTCACCGGCCTGCTCGTCGGCTACGTCGCCGAACCGCTCGTCGGTGAGGCGCTCGGCGAGGCCCTGGGCGGCGTCGGCGTGCCGGTCGGCACCGGCGTCGCCATCGGCACCGTCCTCGCCCTCGTCTTCTCGACCCTCGTCCAGATGCTGTTCGGCGAGCTCGTGCCGAAGAACCTCGCCATCGCGCGCCCGGAGCCGGTCGCGCTGTGGCTGGCCCGTTCGACCACGATCTACCTCGCGGTCTTCGGCTGGCTCATCAAGGTGTTCGACGCCGCCTCCAACGCGCTCCTGCGGCTGCTGCGCATCGAGCCCGTGCACGACGTCGAGCACGCCATGATCCCGCGCGCCCGCGTGGGCGTGGTGCACGCCGACGACACGCTCGCGCAGGTGCGCGAGCTGATGGCGGCCGGCCACTCCCGCTACCCGGTGGTGGACGACGACGGCGAGGTCACCGGCGTCGTGCACCTGACCGACCTGCTCGCCGCCGGGCCGGAGGCGACGACCGTCGCCGACCTGCTGCGGCCCGCGCTGGTGCTGCCCACGTCCATGGCCCTGCCGGACGCCCTGCGCGAGCTGTCGGCCACGCGCAACCAGATGGCGTGCGTCGTGGACGAGTACGGCGGCTTCGCCGGCGTGCTGACCGTCGAGGACCTCGCCGAGGAGCTCGTCGGCGAGATCACTGACGAGCACGACGACGAGATCGACCCCGTGACCGCCGCGTCGGACGGCGTCTGGGTCATGGCCGGCGACGTGCACCTCGACGAGGTCGAGCGCGCCGTCGAGCGCGACCTGCCCGAGGGCGACCACGAGACGATCGCGGGCCTCGCGATCGCCGTGCACGGCTCGCTGCCCGCGGCCGGCGACGTCGTCGACGTGCCGCTGCCCATCGACCCGGCCACGCTGGTGGCGCCCGAGCCGCCGCCGGCCGAGGTGCTCCGCATCGAGGTGCTCGACGTGGAGCGGCACGTGCCGTCCCACGTCCGCGTCACGGTCGTCGAGGCACCCCCTGAGGAGCAGGCGGAGACCCCCGCCGACCACCACGCCGGTACCGAGTCGGAGGAGGCCCGATGAGCAACCCCTGGGTGGTCCTCGTCGCCACCGTCGTCATCATCGCGCTGAGCGCGTTCTTCGTGGCCGTGGAGTTCGCGCTCCTGGCCGCCAAGCGGCACCGCCTGGAGGACGCCGCACCCACCAGCCGCTCGGCGCGGGCGGCGCTGCGCAGCTCCGGTGAGCTGACCGTGCTGCTGGCGGGCTCGCAGCTCGGCATCACCGTCTGCACGCTGGCGCTCGGTGCCATCACCAAGCCGGCCGTCCACCACTGGCTGACGCCGCTGTTCGAGACGTGGGGCGCCCCGTACTGGGCGGCCGACGTCGCGGGCTTCGTGCTGGCGCTGGTCATCGTCACGTTCCTGCACCTGGTGGTGGGGGAGATGGCGCCCAAGTCGTGGGCCATCGCCCACCCCGAGGCCAGCGCGACGATGCTCGCGCTGCCGATGCGGGCGTTCATGGTCGTGACCCGGCCGGTGCTCCTGGCGCTGAACGGCGCCGCGAACTGGTGCCTGCGCCGCGTGGGCGTCGAGCCCGCCGACCAGGTCGCCTCCGGGCAGGGCCCGGACGACCTGCGGCACCTCGTGGAGCACTCGGCCAGCGTGGGCGCGCTCGACGTCGCCTACTCGGACCAGCTCTCGGGCGCGCTCGACCTGCGCCGCCTGACGGTCGAGGACCTGCTGGCCGACCACGCGGCGCCGTCCGCCGTCGGGCACGGTGCCACGGCCGCGCAGGTGCAGGAGGCGTCCCGCGCCTCCGGACACCTGCGGATCCTGGTGCAGGGTGAGGGCGGGCGGCCGGAGGGTGTGGTGCACGTGCGCGACACGCTCCTGCTGGCCGACGACGCGCCGGTCACCGACGTGACCCGGCCCGTGTTCGAGCTGGCCGCGGACGTGCCCCTGCACACCGCGCTGACCAGCATGCGCGAGACGGGCAACCACCTCGCCGTCGTGCCGCGCTCGGACGCCGACGGGCCGGACGGCCCCGCGGCGGACTTCGGCGTGGTGACCCTCGCCGACGTGCTGCGGCGCCTCCTGCCGCGCACGACGGCGGGCACGCCCGCCTGACGGGACCGCGCCCGCCGCGTGGCGGGCGCGGTCGGGACCGGCGCGGTGCCCGGGGGCTCAGTCCTCCAGCACCGCGTCGATCTCGCGGAGGAACGCCGGCAGGTCGCCGGGCGTGCGGGACGTGATCAGCGGGAAGCCCGCGCCGTCGTCGCGCACGACCGGCTCGTCCACCCAGGTCCCGCCGGCGTTGCGCACGTCGGTGGCCAGGGACGGGTAGCTGGTGAGCGTCGCGCCCGAGACGTGCCCGGCCTCCACGACCGCCCACGGGCCGTGGCAGATCGCCGCGACGGGCCGGCCCGAGGACGCGAACTCCGCCACGGCGGCCACCGCCTCCGGCCGCAGCCGCAGGGCGTCGGCGTTGATGGTGCCCCCGGGCACGAGCAACAGGTCGAACCCCGCGGTGTCCACGGCGTCGATCGTGGTGTCCGGCTGCACCGTGTCGCCCGGCTTCTCGTCGCCCACCAGGGTGCGGACGTCTCCCGGCTGCGCGGCCGCCACGGTCACCACCGCACCGTGGTCGCGCAGGTGGCGTACGGGTACCAGGAGCTCGTCCTGCTCGACGCCGTAGTTGGTCACGATCGCCAGTACCTGGCGGCTGGTCAGATGCGCCATGGTTCTCCTCCGTCCATCGGGGTCGCTACCCGGTGACCGTAGGCACGACCGCGCCCCGCTCGCACGGGACGTGGGAGAATGACGGTTGGCCCCGCCCATCCTGACCATCACCTGACGACGGAGCGAGAACGCTTTGCCCATCCCCGGTCCTGCGCTCACGGCGCGCATCCAGCCGAATGCCACCGCGCCCGAGCTGATCCGCAACTTCTGCATCATCGCGCACATCGACCACGGCAAGTCGACCCTGGCCGACCGCATGCTCCAGCTCACGGGCGTCGTCGACGCGCGCGCCATGCGCGCCCAGTACCTGGACCGGATGGACATCGAGCGCGAGCGCGGCATCACCATCAAGTCGCAGGCGGTCCGGATGCCGTGGGAGCTCGACGGCACGCCGCACGCGCTGAACATGATCGACACGCCCGGCCACGTCGACTTCACCTACGAGGTCTCCCGCTCGCTCGCCGCGTGCGAGGGCGCCGTGCTGCTGGTCGACGCCGCACAGGGCATCGAGGCGCAGACCCTGGCCAACCTGTACCTGGCCATGGAGAACGAGCTCGAGATCATCCCGGTCCTGAACAAGATCGACCTGCCCGCGGCCCAGCCCGAGAAGTACGCCGAGGAGCTGGCGAACCTCGTGGGCTCCGACCCGGAGGACGTGCTCAAGGTCTCCGGCAAGACGGGCGTGGGCGTCGAGGCCCTGCTCGACCGCATCGTGCAGAGCGTCCCCGCCCCGGTCGGCGACCCGGACGCCCCGGCGCGCGCCATGATCTTCGACTCGGTCTACGACACCTACCGCGGCGTCGTCACCTACGTGCGCGTGGTCGACGGCGACCTGAACCCGCGCGAGAAGATCGCGATGATGTCCACGCGTGCCACGCACGAGCTCCTGGAGATCGGCGTCAGCGCGCCCGAGCCGCACCCGACCAAGGGGCTCGGCGTCGGCGAGGTGGGCTACCTGATCACCGGCGTGAAGGACGTGCGCCAGTCCAAGGTCGGCGACACCGTGACCAACGCGGCCAAGCCCGCCACCGAGGCGCTCGGCGGCTACAGCGACCCCAAGCCCATGGTGTTCTCGGGCCTGTACCCGATCGACGGCTCGGACTACCCGGTGCTGCGCGACGCCCTGGACAAGCTCAAGCTCAACGACGCCGCGCTCAACTACGAGCCCGAGACGTCGGTGGCCCTCGGCTTCGGCTTCCGCGTGGGCTTCCTCGGCCTGCTGCACCTCGAGATCGTGCGCGAGCGCCTGGAGCGCGAGTTCAACCTCGACCTCATCTCCACCGCCCCGAACGTCATCTACGACGTGACGCTGGAAGACAACACCCAGGTCGAGGTGACCAACCCGTCGGAGTTCCCCGGGGGCAAGATCAAGGAGGTCCGCGAGCCCGTCGTCAAGGCCACGATCCTCACCCCGGCCGAGTTCGTGGGCGCCGTCATGGAGCTCTCGCAGTCCAAGCGCGGCGACCTGCAGGGCATGGACTACCTGTCCGAGGACCGCGTCGAGATGCGCTACCACCTGCCGCTCGCCGAGATCGTCTTCGACTTCTTCGACCAGCTCAAGTCCAAGACCCGCGGCTACGCGTCGCTCGACTACGACACGTCCGGCGACCAGGTGGCCGACCTCGTCAAGGTCGACATCCTGCTGCAGGGTGAGCAGGTCGACGCGTTCAGCGCCATCGTGCACCGGGACAAGGCGTACTCCTACGGCGTCATGATGACGGCCAAGCTCAAGGAGCTCATCCCGCGCCAGCAGTACGAGGTGCCCATCCAGGCGGCGATCGGCGCGCGCGTGATCGCCCGCGAGACCATCCGCGCCATGCGCAAGGACGTGCTCGCCAAGTGCTACGGCGGTGACATCAGCCGGAAGCGCAAGCTGCTCGAGAAGCAGAAGGAGGGCAAGAAGCGCATGAAGAACATCGGCTCCGTCGAGGTGCCGAAGGACGCGTTCATCGCAGCGCTCTCCTCGGACTCGGACAGCCCCAAGGACAAGAAGAAGTAGGTGCCCGCACTTCCCTCCGGCATCCCCGTGCCCGACGACGGCGGGCTGCCGACCTGGGCGCGCCCTTCGGGCCTGGTCGCCACCGCCGCGCCGTTCGGCGTGTACGTGCACGTCCCGTTCTGCACGGTGCGCTGCGGGTACTGCGACTTCAACACCTACACGGCGTCCGAGCTGGGCGGCGGCGCCAACCAGGCGGCGTACGCGACCACCGCACTGCGTGAGGTCTCCCTCGCGCGGCGGGTCCTGGCGGACGCCGGACGGTCGCCCGCCGCGGTCTCGACCGTCTTCTTCGGCGGCGGCACCCCGACGATGCTGCCCGCCGAGGACCTGGCGCGCGTGCTGACCGGCATCCGGGACGCCTGGGGCCTGGCCGACGACGTCGAGGTGACCACCGAGGCCAACCCGGACTCCGTGACCCCCGAGTCGCTGCGCGTGCTGGCCGAGGCCGGCTTCACGCGGGTCTCGTTCGGCATGCAGTCGGCGGTGCCGCACGTGCTGGCGACGCTGGAGCGCACCCACGACCCCCTGCGCATCCCCGACGTCGTGCGGTGGGCCAAGGACGCCGGGCTGGACGTGTCCCTGGACCTCATCTACGGCACGCCCGGCGAGTCCCTCGACGACTGGCGCACCAGCGTCGAGACGGCGCTCGCCACCGGCGTCGACCACGTGTCCGCGTACGCACTGGTGGTCGAGCCGGGCACCAAGATGGCGGCCCAGGTGCGCCGCGGCGAGGTGACGCTGCCCGACGAGGACGACCAGGCCGCCAAGTACGAGCTGGCCGACGACCTGCTCACGCAGGCCGGGCTGAGCTGGTACGAGGTGTCGAACTGGTCCCGCGCCGGGCACGAGTGCCGGCACAACATCGGGTACTGGCGCGGCGACGACTGGTGGGGAGTGGGTCCGGGCGCCCACAGCTACGTGTCGGCTCCGCCGGCCCCCGCCCCGGCCCCGGACGCCGACGAGACCCCCGCCGGCGTCCGCTGGTGGAACGTGAAGCACCCTCGCGCCTACGCGACGCGGCTGGAGGCCGGGCACAGCCCGGGCGCCGGGCGCGAGCTCCTCACGCGGGACGAGGCGCACCTGGAGCGCGTCATGCTCGGCGTGCGGCTGCGCCAGGGTCTCGACCTCGGCGTGCTGACGGCGCAGGGCCGCACCGCGGTGGCGGGCCTCGTGGCCCGCGGGCTGCTCGACGGCCGGGCCGCGCTCGGCGTCGGCACGGCGGGCGACGGCACCCCCGGCTCGACCGGCCCGACCGCCGTCGGCGGGGTGCCCGCCCGCGCCGTGCTGACGCGCAAGGGCCGCCTGCTGGCCGACGCCGTCGTGCGTGACCTGACCGCCTGATACCCGCCCCTCTCAAGGGGTCGAGGTGCCTTTTCGTTTGTTTGCGCGGTAGGTGAGACCGTCGATATCTTGTGCTGTTCGTAACGTTCGGGGGAGGCGGCTCGGACCGCCTGGCAAGGGGCACGCGCATGAGCAACACCCACGGAGGCTGGAACCCGCAGGACGGACAGTCCCCGCAGCCGGTGGATCCCTACGGGCCGCGTGATCCGTACGGCCGGCCCGCCAACCCGTACGGCCGGCCGGACTACCAGCCCGCGCAGTACCCGTACGGCGGCTTCCAGCAGCAGCAGCCCGTCCAGCAGGTCCCGGCGTACCCGCCGGTCCAGGAGCCGGCGCCGCAGCCGGACCAGGACCCGCCGACGATCGGTCGCGCCTGGCGCTGGGCGTGGGGCGCGTTCGGCACGAGCTGGGGCACCTGGGTGCTGATGAGCCTCGTGCTCGGCGTCGCGCAGGTCGCCGTCGTCCTCCTGGCCAGCCCGTCCACGCTGGACGGGCTGATGAACGCCACCGACCCGGCGGCCCTCGCCGCCGCCCAGGCCGCCGGGCAGACCCTGGAGGCCAAGGCGCTGGGCGCGGCCGGGACCGCCGTCAGCTTCCTGCTGCAGGCCCTCCTGTACGCTGGCGCGCTCGCGGCCACCCGCACCCGCCGGGTCCGGTTCCGCGACTTCTTCCTGCTGCGCGGCCTTGGTGGCCTCGTGGGCTACGCCCTGATCGCCGGGGTGATCGGCTTCGTCAGCACGGCCGTGCCCCTGGTGGGCGGCCTGATCCAGGTGGTGTGCACGCTGCTCCTGCTCGCCGTGCCCTTCCTGCTGCTCAAGGGCGAGGGCTTCGGGCGCGCGCTCGCGGGCGGTGTCGGCCTGGTGCTCTCCCACGTCGGCACGGCGCTCGCCGTGTTCGCGATCTTCGCGGGCCTGGCCTTCGCGTCGATCTTCACCTGCGGTCTGGGGCTCGTCGTGGTCGCGCCGGCGATGCTGCTGGTGGGGGCGTATCTGGTCCAGCGGTGGACCGGCGAGCCGGTCCAGTCCTGACCTGGAGGTAACGACTCGGCAGTTGCACATGCGGACATGCGGAGAAAAGGTGAAGGTGGCTTCGGATCACTGAACAGTGAAAAGGGGATCACATGAGCGAGAACACTCCGCAGAACCCATACGAGCCGAGCGCCGGGGGGCCGACGCCGCCGCAGAACCCGGCCGGCGGTCCCACGCAGCCGCCCGCCGAGCCCACGCCACCCGCCTACGGTGGCCCCGCGCAGTCGCCCTACGGCGAGCCCGCGCAGTCGCCCTACGGCGAGCCCGCGCAGTCGCCCTACGGCGGCGGCACACAGCCGCCCGCCTACGGGGGCCAGCCGCCGGCCTACGGCGGTCCGGGCGGGCAGTACGGCACGCAGCCGGCCGCGACGTTCGCCGTCGGCGAGGCACTGAGCTACGGGTGGAAGCGGTTCACCGGCAACTGGCTCTTCTGGGTGCTGTTCGTCCTGCTGTCCTTCGCCGTCGGCACGATCTTCAACGCCGGCAACTTCGGTGACTACCAGGAGATCAGTGACGCGGCGAGGCGCGGTGACATCAGTACCGGCACCGCGGTGGGGGTGTCGTTCGGCAGCTCGCTGCTCGGGCTGCTCGGCGGGATCATCAACTCGATCCTCGGGGCCCTCGGGATCAACGCCGCGCTGCGCGAGGCCTCGGGCTACAAGGCGACCTGGGGCACGCTCTTCAAGGTCAACAGCTACCCGATGATCATCCTGACGGCGCTCCTGCTGCTGGTCGCCGGCTTCGTGGGCGCGCTGCTGTGCGGCCTGGGCCTCATCGCCCTGGCGATCTTCGCGCCGTTCACCTACCACAACGTGGTCGACCGGAACCTGAACGCCTGGGACGCGCTGACCGGCTCGTTCCGCCTGGTGGGGCAGAACTTCGGCGCGGTGTTCCTGCTGGAGCTCGCGCTCCTGGGCATCAACATCGTGGGCCTGCTGGTCTGCGGGCTCGGCCTGTTCGTCACGATCCCGCTGTCGCTCCTGACGCTGGCCTTCGCGTTCCGCCGGCTCACCGGCGGCCCGGTCGCGGCCATCGAGGCCGGTCCCGCCCCGGCTGGTCCGGCCGGACCCGCCGTGGCCTGACGCCGCCGTCCGACACACGAACGACCATGCACCTGCTGCCGGCCCGGGAATCCGGCCGGCAGCAGGTGCATGGTCGTTGCCGTCCTGCGGGCGTTACTTGATGAAGCGGATGTTCACCGGGTAGCGGTACGGCGCGCCCTTGCCGTTGGCCACGGCCGCCATGATCATGAACACGACCGCGGCGATGAACGCGAGGAAGACGATCCCGCCGATCCCGAAGGTGATCCCGGTGATGATCCACGCGGCGATCTGCGCGATGACCAGGGTGATCTGGAAGTTCAGGGACTCCTTGGCCTCCTGCTCCACGAACTGGCTGCGGTCCTTGAGCACGAGCCAGATCACCAGCGGCGGGATGAACGACAGGATGAACGGGCCGACCTGGGCCAGGACCGTCCACAGGCGCTCGTCCGACGGCGTGAGCGGCGGCGGCTGGTACTGCTGCCCGTAGGGCTGGCCGGCCTGCGGCGGGCCCTGGTAGGGCGACTGGGCGGGCTGCGGCGTCCCGTAGGCGGGGCCGTCCTGCGGCTGCTGGGGTGCGGGGCCGGGCTGCTGCGGAGCCTGCGGCTCCTGCGGGTTTTCGGACATATGACCAACCGTAGAGGTTGTGCCTTACGCCGAGGTCACGAAATCGATAAGTTCTTCGACCCGTCCCAGCAGGGCCGGGTCCAGGTCACGGAAGTCGCGCACGGAGCCCAGGATCCGCTGCCAGCCCCGGGCGACGTCCGCCTGCGTCTGTGCAGGCCAGCCCAGGGAGCGCAGGATGCCGAGCTTCCACTCGGTGCCCCGGTCGATCACGGGCCAGCGCTCCAGGCCGAGCCGCTGGGCGCGCACGGCCTGCCACACGTCCACGTAGGGGTGGCCCAGCACCAGCACGGTGCCCGTGGGAACGGTCCGGAGCGCCTCGTCGGTGAGCCGCTGCTCCTTGGAACCGGGCACCAGGTGGTCCACCAGCACGCCGACCCGGCGCTCGGCGTCGGGCCCGAACTCGGCGAGCCGCTCGGCGAGGTTGTCCACGCCGTCGAGCATCTCGACCACCACGCCCTCGATGCGCAGGTCGTCGCCCCAGACCTTCTCGACGAGCTCGGCGTCGTGCTTGCCCTCGACCCAGATGCGGCTGCCGCGGGCCACGCGGGCCCGGCCGCCGTGCACCGCGACCGACCCGGAGGCCGTGCGGGTGGGCTGCGCCGGGGCGCGGCTGGTGACGGGCGCGGTCAGCTCGACCGGCTTGCCCTCGACCCAGAAGCCCGGCCCGAGCGGGAACGTGCGGGTCCGGCCGCGCCGGTCCTCCAGGACCACCACGTGCATGCCGCCCGACTTCTCGACGCGGACGATCGCCCCGACCCAGCCGGTCTGCACCTCCTCGACCACGAGCCCCAGCTCGGCGGGCGTGGGCTGCGACGTGGGCCGCCGCCCGCGCTGCGCGCCGGGAAACTCGGGGGAGAGCACATCGGACCCGTACCGTTCGTCGACCACGTCGAGAGCCTAGGTCGGCTTCCTCGCCGAGTGCTGGATCTCCGCCCCGCCGGAGTGTCTCCCGCCGTCACCGGACGCCGCGGAGCGCCGCCTCCGTGCGGGTGGCCACGCCCAGCTTGCGCAGGATCGCAGACACGTGGACCGAGACCGTCTTGGCCGAGATGAACAGCCGCTCGGCGATCTGCCCGTTGGTCAGGCCCTCGGCCACCAGGGCCAGCACCTGCCGCTCGCGCGCGGTGAGCGCGTCGGTCCCGGCGCCCGACGGCGGAGCGCCGGCCGCCCCGTCGACCAGCCCCGCGCGGTCGATCAGACCCTGCGCCTGCCCGACGACGAGTCCCGCACCGATCTTCTCCGCGTCCACGACCGCCGCGCCGAGCGCCGCCCGGGCTCCGGCCCGGTCCGCGGCGTCGAGCAGCCGCGCGCCCTCGCGGTACAGCGCGTACGGGCGCAGGTGCACGGGTCCGGGACCGGGCAGGTCGGCGACCGCCGTCCAGGGCCCCGTCCCGAGCTCCGCCTCGAACAGCGCCGCCCACAGGGGGTACGTCGGCCAGTGCGCGCACTCGGCGAGGGCCGCCCGGTAGGGGGCGTCGTCGACGTCCTGCCCGGCGGCGCGCAGCCGGGCGATCGCCTGCGCCGCCGCGGCGAGCTGCTGCAGGTCGTAGGCAGGCATGCGCGGGTGGTCCGGGGCGACCACCACCGACATGCGCTCCAGGGCCTCGGCCGGCTCGTCGCGCAGCAGCGCGAGCTCCGCCTGGGTCACGCTGGTGCGCGACCTGATCTGCTCCTCCAGGCGCCCGAACTGCTCCCAGCTCGTGGCCCTCCGGCGCGCCTCGGCCTGCGCCTGTTCCACGCGCCCCTGCCACATCATGAGCCAGGCCCGGCGCTCGCTGAGGTAGGCGGAGTAGACGCTGTCGTGGATCAGCGGGATCGTCCGCTCGTACCAGGCGGCGGCCTCGGCCCAGTCGCCGCGCCCGATCTGCGCCTCGGCGAGGTTCCCCTCGATCATGAGCCGGGTCGAGTCGGACGAGCCGTGCCGGCGCGCGGCGCCTGTTCCCTCCTCGGCGATCTCCGCCGCCCGGGCCCAGTCGCCCACGACGAGCCGGGCGTCCGACCCGTTGACGTAGTACCGGCTCAGCCCGTGCCAGTTGTCACCGGCCACCTCGCGGCCGGCGTCGATCTCCGCGAAGCCGCCGGTGTCGCCGAGCTGGACCCGGCTCAGACCCCGCAGGTTCAGCGTGACGGACATGACCTCGGTGTCGCCGGTCGCACTGGCGGCGTCGTGGGCAGCCGTCGCGGCCTCGATCGCCTCCCGGGGCCGGCCGCCGAGCATCGCGCGGCGCGCCCGCAGCATCAGGAGCAGGCCGCGCACGTCGTCGTCCCGGCCGGGCTCGGCGAGCGCCAGGGCCCGTTCGATGAGCGCGGGCCCCTCGTCCGAGCCGGCGTGGCCCGCGATGAGCGCCGCGTCGGAGAGCATGCCGGCGAGCCCCGCCGGGTCGTCGGCGGGCCACTCGTCGACGGCCTCGTGCGCCACGGCCAGAGCCCGGGCGGTCCGGGTGGCTCCGCGCAGCGACTCGGCGACCGTGCGGAGCAGCTCGTGGTGCGGCAGGCCGGCCACGGCCTCGGCGTCGGGCACCTGGTCCCAGAGCTCCAGCGCCCGCTCGCCCAGGGTGACCGCGGTGGACGACGCCGCGCCCTCCGCGGCCTTGCGGTGCCCGGCGACGGCCGCCGCCAGCGCCTTGTCCGGCATCCCCGCCCGCCACCAGTGGTCGGCGATGCGGGACAGCTTCGCCACCGAGTGGGCGCGCCGGACGAGGGCCCGCTCCAGGGCCCGCGCGTAGGCGGCGTGCAGGCGGTGCCGCTCGCCGGGCAGCAGCTCGGCATAGACGGCCTCCTGGACCAGCGCGTGCCGGAAGGCGTACCCGACCTCGGTGACCACCACCACCTGGGCCTCGACCGCCTCCCGGACGGCCTCCTCCGCGTCGGCGCCCGGGGTGCGCTGTCCCGGACCCGTCGACGGGTCGGCCAGGACGTCGTCGAGCACGTCGTACCAGACGCGCGGCCCGGCGGCGGCGACCACGCGGCACAGCGACCGGGCCTCCCGGCTCAGGTTCCAGTAGCGCAGCAGGAGGATGTCGCGCAGGGAGTCGGGCAGTTCGGTGCCGAGAAAGCCGACCAGCTCCTCGACGTAGAAGGGCACGCCCTCGCTGCGGTCCGCCAGGTCGGCGAGCTGCTCGGCGTCGAGGCCGACGTCGAGCAGGTCCCGCGCCATCTCGTGGACCTCGGTCTCGCCCAGGCGCGTCAGCTCGACGCGGGTCGTGAGCCGGGCGCGGTCGAGCTCGGCGAGCACGACCCGCAGGGGGTGCGCGCGGCCGACGTCGTCGCTGCGGTAGGTGAGCAGCAGGAGCAGGCCGGGCGGCGCGGTGCGGGCGAGACGGAGGGCGACGGCGCGCGTGACGTCGTCGGACCAGTGCAGGTCCTCGATCACCACCACGACGGGTCGCTCGCCCGCGAGGCCCGTGAGCAGGTCGGTGAGGACCTCGGGGACGCGGTCGGCCCCGGCGCCGGGCGCCGGCGCGACGAGCTGGGGAGCGAGGGCGGACAGGGCTCCGGCGGAGGGACCGGCCGCGGCGACGACCGCCTCGTGGCCCGTCGCCCGGACGACGCCGTTCAGGAGCCCGACCAGAGCCGCGTACGGGAGCGGGCCGGAGCCCTCGTCGGCACACTGTCCGGCGACGACGGTGACGTCGCCGGCGCGCGACACGAGCTCGTCCAGCAGGCGCGTCTTGCCGATCCCGGCCTCGCCCCCGACGACCACGGTGCGGCTGCCGCCCGAGCGGACGTCGGCGAGAGCGGCCTCGAGCGCGCCGAGCTCCGGGGCTCGGCCCACCAGGCGGGCACGGGGGACCGGCATGGGCTCATCGTCCCATGCCGGTCCCTGGTCGTTCCGGTCTTTTCTGCTGTTCCGCCCGTCGTGCGGCCCCTTGCCCGGCACGGTCGTGCCCGGGGTCAGGCGACGCGCGGCCGGACGGCGTCGGCCGCCCTGCCGCGGTCCGCGCGCTCGGCCGTGCGCCGGGCGGCGGCCTGACGGCGGGCGAGGTCCTGCTGCTCCCGGGCCTTGCGGGCGCGCTCGTTGCGGTCGTCCATCTCGCGCTCGCTGCGGCGGTAGTCGGCGTAGTCCGTAAAACCGAACATGGTGGTTCCTCCCGGTGTCACCGCCGGCCCCTCGCCGGCGGTGATTCCAGGTTGGTCTGTGAGGTACGTCGCCCGGATCGGGCGGTCGCCGCATCTTTCGTGGCCGGTCTGCGCCAAGGGCTGGGCACGTCTAAGGCATCGCCCTATGCTCGACCGGTCAGCCCTCGGCGAACGGGTAAGACCCGCAGGTCAGGGGCAGGTTTGCCGCAGCGGTCCAGGGCGGCTCGCGGGGTCGTGGCCGGCCTGCGGCGGGTCGGGGACCCGGCCGCTCGTGTGCGCCGCGTAGGATTGGCACTCGGTTGGTGAGAGTGCTGGACGGCAGTGTCGGAGAGCGGGCCGGAACCCGGGTGCAACTCCCGGACGTTCTACCTGGGGACGGAGGTGAGCGCGGTGAGCGAGGAACGCAGACTCGATGTCCTGCGGGCGATCGTGGAGGACTACGTCCGCACGCGTGAGCCCGTCGGTTCGCGCATCCTCACGGAGCGGCACCAGCTCGGGGTCTCCCCGGCCACGGTGCGCAACGACATGGCGGCCCTCGAGGAGGCCGGGCTCATCGCCCAGCCGCACACCTCGGCGGGACGCATCCCCACCGACAAGGGCTACCGCCTGTTCGTGGACCAGCTCGCCGAGGTGCGGCCGCTGACCCTCCCGCAGAAGCGCGCCATCGAGACCTTCCTGTCCGAGGCGGTCGACCTGGACGACGTCGTGGCACGCGCCGGGCGGCTCATCGCCCAGCTCACGGGCCAGGTCGCCGTGGTGCAGTACCCCTCGCTGCGCCGCTCCGGGCTGCGGCACCTCGAGCTCGTGCCCACGGCCGAGGGCCGGCTCCTGGTGGTCGTCATCACGGACACGGGCCGGGTGGAGCAGCGCTTCCTCGACGTGCCGGTCGACCTCGACGACGGGACGCTGGGCGAGCTGCGGGCCCGCCTCAACGCCGCGACGGCCGGCCGCCGGCTCGCCGACATCGGTGACGCGTTCGCCGGCGTCGCCGAGGCCATGCCGCCCGAGCACCGCCCGCTGGCGACCGCCGTGGCCGAGGTGGTCACCGCCGCGCTGAGCGAGGAGAGCGAGGAGCGGATCGTGCTCACCGGTCAGGCCAACCTGGCGCGGTCGAGCATGCGGTTCGAGCAGGGGCTGCGGCCCGTCCTGGAGGCGCTGGAGGAGCAGGTCGTCCTGCTCGGCCTCCTCACCGACATGACCGACGACGCCGGGGTGGCGGTGAGCATCGGCCACGAGAACCGGCTGGCGGGACTGGCGGAGACCTCCGTCGTCACGTCCGGCTACGGCTCGTCCGACGGCGACACCGTCGCGATCCTGAGCTCTATCGGCCCCACCCGTATGGACTATCCGGGCACCATCGCCGCGGTGCGCGCCGTCGCGCGCTACCTGTCGCGAGTGCTGCCCAGCTGAATACTCAACTCATCACGAAGAGAGACCTGTGACCGACTACTACGAGATTCTCGGTGTTCCGCGCGACGCCTCGCCCGAGCAGATCAAGAAGGCATACCGCAAGCTGGCCCGTGAGCTGCACCCGGACGTGGCCGGTGACGCCGGTGAGGACCGGTTCAAGGACGTCGCGCGCGCGTACGAGGTGCTCTCCAACCCCGACAAGCGCCAGCAGTACGACATGGGTGTCGACCCGACCTCGCCCGGTGGTGGCGCGGGCGGCGGGTTCGGCGCAGGGTTCGGGTTCCAGGACATCTTCGAGACCTTCTTCGGCGGCGGGCAGCCGACCGGGCCGGTCCCGCGCGCCCGGCGCGGCAACGACGCGCTCGTGCGCCTCGACCTCGACCTCGCCGAGGCCGTGTTCGGCGCCAAGCGCGAGATCCAGGTCGACACCGCGGTGGTCTGCAACACCTGTGGCGGCGACGGCGCGCGTCCGGGCACCCACGCCCGCACCTGTGACGTCTGCCAGGGCCGCGGCTCCGTGCAGCGGGTCGCCCGGTCGTTCCTCGGCCAGGTCATGACCAACCAGCCGTGCTCCGCGTGCGGCGGGTTCGGCACCGTGATCCCCGAGCCGTGCACCGACTGCTCCGGCGAGGGCCGCGTGCGGTCGCGCCGCACCGTCTCGGTGAACGTGCCCGCGGGCGTCGACACCGGCACGCGCATCAAGCTCTCCGCGCAGGGCGAGGTGGGCCCCGGTGGCGGCCCCGCCGGCGACCTGTACGTCGAGATCCGCGAGCGCGCCCACGACACCTTCGTGCGACGCGGCGACGAGCTGCACTGCACCCTCCAGGTGCCGATGACGGCGGCCGCGCTCGGCACCGTGCTCGAGCTCGACACCCTGGACGGCCTGCAGGAGATCGACCTGCGCCCCGGCACGCAGCCGGGCCAGGTCATGACCCTCAAGGGCCTCGGCGTGGGGCACCTGCACTCCAACGGGCGCGGCGACCTCAACGTGCACATCGAGGTCCAGGTGCCCACGCACCTGGACGAGGAGCAGACGGCCCTGATGCAGCAGCTCGCGACCCTGCGCGGCGAGGAGCGGCCCGAGCCGCGGCTCGCCACCGTCCAGGGCGGCGTCTTCTCGCGCCTGCGCGACAAGCTCAGCGGCCGCTGACCCGCCGCCGATGAGCGCGCCAGTCTTTCTCGCGGAGGCGTCGGCCGCCCATCCGCTGTCGGAGTACGCCGCCGGCTCGGTGTACGTGCTCGACGGCGCCGAGGGGCGGCACGCCGGCGTGGTGCAGCGCCGGGGTCCGGGGGAGCGGATCGACGTCGTCGACGGCGCGGGCGTGCGCCTGCGGACCGTCGTCGAGGCGGTGCACGGCGCCGAGGTGCACCTGCGGGTCGAGCACGCCGACGTCGAGCCCGTGCCCGGCGTCGTCGTGACGCTCGTCCAGGCCCTCGCCAAGGGTGACCGCGACGAGATGGCGATCGAGGCCGCCACGGAGGTCGGTGCGGACGCGATCATCCCGTGGCAGGCGGAGCGGTCCGTCGTCGTCTGGCGCGGGGACCGGGCCGCCAAGTCGCGGGCCCGCTGGGTCAGCACCGTGCGGGCCGCGACCAAGCAGGCCCGCCGGGCGCGCATGCCCGACGTCGACCTGCCGCTGAGCACCAAGCAGCTCGCCGCACGGACCCGCGAGGTGGTCGCCGCGGGCGGCGCGGTGGCGGTGCTGCACGAGGAGGCCACCGTGGGCCTCGCGACCGTGCCCCTGCCCGAGGCCGGTCCGCTGCTCGTCGTGGTGGGGCCCGAGGGCGGCATCTCCGAGGCGGAGGTCGCCCTGCTGACCGAGGCCGGGGCCGTCACCGCGCGCCTGGGGCCGCACGTGCTGCGCACGTCCACGGCGGGCCCGGTGGCGATCGCCCTCCTGAGCGAGCGCCTGGGCCGCTGGTAACGCCGCTGGTCGAGCTTGTCGGGACCCGGGTCTCGACAAGCTCGACCAGCGACAGCGGCTCGACCGGCGACAGCGGCTCGACCGGCGGATGCCGCTCAGTTCGTGACGTCGAACTCCACGCGGCGGTTCTTCTCCAGGTCGTCGAACGTGCGCGGGACCACCAGCGGGTCCGACTCGCCGAAGCCCTTCCAGGTCAGGCGGTCGCGCTCGACGCCCTGCTTGACCAGCTCGTCGACGACCTTCTCCGCGCGGCGCTCGCTGAGGTCCTGGTTGTGCTCGTCGGTGCCCACCGAGTCGGTGTGGCCCTCGATCCGCACCTCGACCTCCGGGTGCTCCGCGAGCACCTCGGCGGCCTTGCGCACCACCTTGCGCCCGTGCTCGGTCAGCTCGGCGCTGTCCGTGACGAACGTGATGTTCGGGATCTCGACGAGGTCCTCCTGCGCCTCCTCCCGCTCCTCGCGGGTCGGCTCGCGCTTCGGCTCGTCCTCCTCCTCGGCACCGTCGTCCTCGGTCGCCTCGGTCTCGCCGTCCGACGTCGCCTCGGTCGCCTCGGGCGTGGCGGTCGCCTCGTCCGTCGGCTCGGGAGCGGCCTCGGTCTCCTCCTCGGCGGGCGCGGCGGGCTCTGCGGCCTCGGCCTCCGCGGGCTCGGTGTCGGCGTCGGCCGAGACCAGGCCGTCCGGCCCGTAGGCCGCCGCGGTCCGGACGCCGGTGACGCCGCCCACGACGTCGGCGGCCTCGAGGGCCACCGCGTCGCTCGGCGCGGTCACGTCGGCGTCGCGGCCCGAGAAGGCCACGACCGCGTCGATCCCCGCGGCGGAGAGGGCCCCCTGCGCGCTCTCCGTCAGCGTGGACTCGATGTGCTCGCGGAACCCCGTGTTCTGCACGCCCGAGATGGCACCCAGCCCCAGGACCACGATGATCACCGGGGGCAGGACGACCTTCATGTTCATGCCTTCACCTCGGACCCCGTCGCCTCAGCGTCGTCCTCGGCGGCCTCGACCTTGGCCTCGTCCTCGGCGATCGCCTCGGCCTTGGCCTCGGTGCCCTCGATCTCGTCGACGTCGGTGTAGTCGACGTCCTTGCGGAACTTCGCGTGCCGGTCCTGGCCGCCGATCAGGTAGTCCTGGTACTCCTGCAGGCCGTCCTCGTCGCCGTCGGCCAGGTACTGCGCCTGGTCGGCCCAGCTCGTGGCGGCGGGGGCGAACTTGATGCCGCCCGTGGCGAGCGCCGCCCGGAGCTCCGTCTCCGTCGCGGCCGCGATCTTCGCGTACGTGGCGTAGCCGGCGGCCTTCAGCGTCGCCTCGATCTTGGGGCCGATCCCCTCGATGCGCTGCAGGTCCTGCGGCTCGGGCTCGGGCTCCGGGGTGGGCTCCGGCTCGGCGACCGGCTCCGGGGCCGCCGCGGCCTCCGCCTCGTCCTCGGCCAGCGCCTCGGCCTTGGCCTCGGTGCCCTCGATCTCGTCGACGTCGGTGTAGTCGACGTTCTCGTTGAACTTCGCGCGCCGCTCCTGGCCGCCGATCAGGTAGTCCTGGTACTCGCGCAGGCCGTCCTCGTCGCCGTCCACCAGGTACTGCGCCTGGTCGGCCCAGCTCGTCGCGGCCGGGGCGAAGTTGATGCCGCTCGCGGTCAGCGCCGCGCGCAGCTCGTCCTCGCTCGCGCCCGCGACCTTGGCGTACGTGGTGTAGCCGGCGGCCGTCAGGGCCGTCTCGATCTTGGGGCCGATGCCCTCGATGCGCTGCAGGTCCTGCGGTTCGGGCTCGGGCTCGGGTTCCGGCGTGACCTCGGCCGGCTCGGCCTCGACGGTGCCGGCGGCCTCGGCCTGCTCGGCCTGCTCGGCGGCGGCGGTCGCGGCCTCGTCCTCGGCGATGGCCTCGGCCTTGGCCTCGGCGCCCTCGATCTCGTCGACGTCGGTGTAGTCGACGTTCTCGTTGAACTTCGCGCGCCGCTCCTGGCCGCCCACGAGGTAGTCCTGGTACTCCTCGAACCCGGCCGTGTCGCCGTCCACGAGGTACTGCGCCTGGTCGGCCCAGCTGCTCGCGGCGGGCGCGAACTTGATGCCCTGGCCCGCGACGGCCGCGCGCAGCTCGTCCTCGGTCGCGGCCGCGATCTTCGCGTACGTGGTGTAGCCGGCGGCGGCCAGCGCGGCGGCGATCTTCGGGCCGACGCCCTCGATGCGCTGCAGGTCGTCCGCAGGCTCGGCGGCAGCGGCCGGCTCGACGACCGCCTCGACGGCGGTCTCGTCGGCGGCGTCGTCCCCGGCCTCGGCGAGCGCGGCCGCCTTGGCGGCGGCGGCCTGCTCCGCGGCCTCGCGCGCGACGGCCTCGGCCTCGGCGACGACGGCGGACCCGTCGGCCCCGGCGTGCTCGTCCTCGCCGGCCTGGGCGGTGCTCTCGTCGTCGGCCTTGGGGCCGGCGGTGCCGGCCTCGTCGGCAGCCTCGGCGCCGGCCTGCTCCGCAGCGGCCTCGCCGGCCCCGGCGTCGCCCGCGGCCCCGCCTTCCTTGGTGTCGACGGCGTCGCCCGCGCCCGCCTGCTCGCCCGGCTCGTCCGCGGCGGCGACGGCGGTGGCCGCACCGGCGGCCCCGGCGACCGCGAGCACGCGCACGGGCTCGGCGTCGGTCCCGGCCGCCTCGGCGTCGTCCGCCGTGGTGCCGCCCTCGGCGGTGTTCGCGCGCCCGACCGCCTCGCTCTTCTCGGCCGTGTGCTTGCCCTTGCGGCGACCCCAGACGAGCCAGCCGATCCAGATGCCGATCGCGAGGCCGATCAGGGCCGCGATGATGATGAATGCGAGCGATTGGGCGATGAACCAACCCACGCGAACCTCCAGGTGACTGCTGTGTGTGGTGAGTGAGGGCGACCGACGGGACCTGCGAGGTTGACCGCGACGAAATGGTGTCTCAGTACGCTAATCTCCATCGAACGCCGCAAACTCTCCCACACCCCTTTCACCCGGGCATTTCGAACTATGTAACGGTATGGAAAAACATGGCGAAGTCTCACCCGCCGACGCCCGCCGGTAGCCTGCCGACATGACGAGTACCGACAGCCCTGACTGCCTCTTCTGCAAGATCGTCGCGGGGGACATCCCGGCGGACGTCGTCGCGTCGTCGGACACCGCCATCGCTTTCCGGGACATCGCGCCCAAGGCGCCGGTGCACGTGCTCGTGGTGCCGAGGGAGCACTACCCCGACGTGCCCGCCCTCGCGGCGTCGGACCCCGAGGGCCTCGCGGGCGTCGTCGCGCTCGCGGACGGCGTGGCGACCGAGCTCGGCGACGGCCAGTACCGCCTGATCTTCAACACGGGGCCCAAGGCCGGCCAGACGGTCTTCCACGTGCACGCGCACCTGCTCGCCGGAGGCGAGCTCCCCGGGTTCGCCTGAACTTCTTCTCGACCCGGAGCAGGAAAGACCGTGGCGTGGCCCTGGCAGGTCGATAGGATGACCATGTCGTCATCCCTACCGCGTGAAGGAGCGGATCGGCCCGGCGGGCCGGCTCATGACAACTTCGTCCAGCACACAGTCACAGACCCGGATCGAGCACAAGATCGTCGTACCGGCCCACATCCCGACGGTCGCGCTCCTCGGGAGCCGGGACTCGGTGCTGCGGGCCGTCGAGGAGGGCTTCCCCGGAGTCGACGTCCTTGCCCGTGGCAACGAGATCGCGGTGAGCGGACCGGCGGGCGACGTCGCCCTGGTCACCCAGCTGCTCGACGAGCTGATCGAGGTCGTCGAGGCGGGCACCCAGCTCACCCCTGAGGTCGTCAAGCGGTCGGTGGCGATGCTGAGCGACGCCTCGGCCTCCCGCCCCGCCGAGGTGCTCACGTTCAACATCCTGTCCAACCGGGGCCGCACCATCCGGCCCAAGACGGTGGGGCAGAAGGCGTACGTGGACGCCATCGACACCAACACCATCACGTTCGGCATCGGGCCGGCCGGTACCGGCAAGACCTACCTCGCCATGGCCAAGGCCGTCCAGGCGCTCCAGGCCAAGCAGGTCAACCGGATCATCCTGACCCGCCCGGCCGTCGAGGCAGGCGAGCGCCTCGGGTTCCTCCCGGGCACGCTGTCCGAGAAGATCGACCCGTACCTGCGCCCGCTGTACGACGCGCTGCACGACATGGTCGACCCCGAGCAGGTGCCCAAGCTCATCGAGGCGGGCACCATCGAGGTGGCGCCCCTGGCCTACATGCGCGGCCGGTCGCTCAACGACTCGTTCATCGTGCTCGACGAGGCGCAGAACACCTCGACCGAGCAGATGAAGATGTTCCTGACCCGCCTGGGCTTCGGCTCCAAGATGGTGATCACCGGCGACGCCACGCAGGTCGACCTCCCGGGCGGCACCACCTCCGGGCTGCGCGTCGTGGAGGACATCCTGCTGGGCGTCGACGACGTCGAGTTCTGCCGCCTGACGTCGTCCGACGTCGTGCGGCACCGCCTGGTCAGCGACATCATCGACGCGTACGCGCGGTGGGACGTCGTCGCGGGCGGTCAGCGCCCCGGCCGTCAGCCGCAGGACCACCGTTCGGGAAGCAACAAGAGGCAGCGCCGGTGAGCATCGAGGTCAACAACGAGTCCGGGTACGAGGTCGACGAGGCGGAGTTCGCCGCGCTCGGCCGCTTCGTCATCGACGCCATGCGGGTGCACCCCCAGTCGGAGCTGTCGATCATCTTCGTCGACACCACCGTCATGACGGACCTGCACGTGCAGTGGATGGACGAGCCCGGACCCACCGACGTCCTCTCGTTCCCCATGGACGAGCTGCGCCCCGGGCGCGACGGCGACGTCACGCCCGCCGGCACCCTCGGCGACATCGTGCTGTGCCCGGAGGTCGCGGTCACCCAGGCCAAGGCCGCCGGCCACTCCACCACCGAGGAGCTGCTGCTCCTGACGACGCACGGCATCCTGCACCTGCTCGGCTACGACCACGCGGAGCCCGAGGAGGAGAAGGAGATGTTCGCGCTGCAGCGCAAGCTCCTCCTGACGTTCCTCGCGACCCGGTGACCGGCGTGATCGTCCTGCTCCTGACCCTCGTCGTGCTGGTCGGTCTCTCGCTGGCGGGCATGCTGTCGGCCGGCGAGGCCGCGCTCCTGCGCGTCACGCGCGCCTCCCTTACGGAGGCGCTCGCGGAGGCCGAGCTGGGGCAGTCGCCCGACCCGGAGCGTGCCGCGCGGATCCGGCGCGCCCAGGCGCTCGTCGTGGACCCGACGGCGATCGTCGCGTCCTTCGCGCTGGTGCGGGTCATGGCCGAGGTGGTCGCGATCGCGGCCGGGACCCTGCTGGTGCAGCAGGCCATCCCGGGCGAGGGCGTGCCCAACGAGCTGCCGGTCATGCTCATCGCGCTGGTCGTGGGCGTCGTGGTCGGCGTCATCTTCGTGCGGGTCTCGCCGCGCGCGCTCGGCTTCCGCCGTCCCGTCGGGGTGCTGATCGCCCTGGTGGGGCCGCTGACCGCCGTCTCGCGCGCCGTCGCGTGGCTCACCCGCATCTCGGTGCCGCGGCACGACCCGTCGCCGCCCACCGAGGCCGAGCTGCGCGACATCGCGGACCGGGTGGGGGAGTCCAGCGCCTTCGAGGAGTCCGACCGCGAGCTGCTCCGGTCGGTCATCGAGCTCGGCGGGACCATCACGCGCGAGGTCATGGTGCCCCGCACCGACATGGTGACCGTCACCGCGAACACGTCGCTCGACAAGGTGCTGCGCCTGTTCCTCCGCTCCGGGTTCTCGCGGGTACCCGTGGTCGGCGAGTCCGTGGACGACGTCGTCGGCGTCGCCTACCTCAAGGACGTCGTGGCCGCGGTGCACTGGCCCGTCGACGACGGCGGGCTGCGGGAGCCCTCGCGGCGCCCGGCCTCCGACGTCGCGCGCGACGCCGTCTTCGTGCCCGAGTCCAAGCCGATCGACGACCTGCTGCGCGAGATGCAGGCCTCGGCCAGCCACATCGCGCTCGTCGTCGACGAGTACGGCGGCGTCGCCGGCCTGGTGACCATCGAGGACCTCCTGGAGGAGGTCGTCGGCGAGCTCACCGACGAGCACGACACGGTGCCCGTCCAGGAGGTCGAGGAGCTCGGCGGTGGCACGTTCCGCGTGCCGGCCCGCCTCCCGGTCGACGAGCTCGGCGACCTCTTCGACCTGCGCCTGGACGACGACGACGTGGACACCGCCGGTGGCCTGCTCGCCAAGGCGCTGGGCAAGGTGCCGCTCGCGGGGGCCTCCGTCGAGGTCGGCGGGGTGCACCTGGAGGCGGAACGGATCGAGGGGCGGCGCAAGCAGCTCTCCACGATCCTCGTGCACCGCACGGAACCGGCAGGCGAGCCGGAGGACAGCAACGGTGGTCTCGACCAGCACGACCACCGTGATCAGAAGCGTGACCAGAAGGAAGTGACCTCATGAGCGATCAGATCAAGGAACACCGGAGCGGGTTCGCCTGCCTGGTGGGCCGTCCCAACGCGGGCAAGTCGACCCTGACGAACGCGCTGGTGGGGCAGAAGGTCGCGATCATGTCGGCACGGCCGCAGACCACGCGGCACACCATCCGCGGCATCGTGCACCGCGAGGACGCCCAGCTCGTGCTGGTGGACACGCCCGGCCTGCACCGCCCGCGCACCCTGCTCGGCGAGCGGCTCAACGACCTGGTGCGGGACACGCTCTCGGAGGTGGACGTCATCGCGTTCTGCCTGCCGGCGGACCAGAAGGTGGGCCCCGGCGACCGGTACATCGCGGCGCAGCTCGCCGAGCTGATGACCGGGCGCCGCGCCGTGCCCGTCGTCGCCGTCGTGACCAAGGCCGACCTGGTGCCGCGCAACGACCTGATGGAGCACCTCATCGCCGTCGAGCAGCTCGCCAAGTCCGTGGACCGCGAGTGGGCCGACATCGTGCCCGTCTCCGCGAAGGACGGCTACCAGGTCGACACCCTGGAGACGGTGCTCGTCTCGCACCTGCCCGAGGGGCCCGAGCTGTACCCGGACGGCGAGCTGACCGACGAGCCCGAGGCCGTCATGGTGGCCGAGCTGGTCCGCGAGGCCGCGCTGGAGGGCGTGCGCGACGAGCTGCCGCACTCCCTCGCGGTGGTCGTCGAGGAGATCGTGGAGCGCGAGGGCTCGGGCGACCCGGAGAAGGGCCGGCCCGCGCTGCTGGACGTGCGCGTGAACCTGTTCGTCGAGCGCGACTCCCAGAGGGCGATCGTCATCGGCCGCGGCGGGTCCCGGCTGCGCACCGTCGGCACCGAGGCGCGGCGCGGCATCGAGAAGCTGCTGGGCCAGCGCGTGTACCTGGACCTGCACGTCAAGGTCGCCAAGGACTGGCAGCGTGACCCGAAGCAGCTGCGCCGTCTGGGCTTCTGACGGCGTCCCCCACGAACTCGGCAGTTTGCACCGCAGACTCGGCAGTTGGCATCGAGATCGGCTCAGGCCTGGACCGATCTCGATGCCAAGTGCCGAGCACTCAGAAAAGTGCCGATCCGGACTTGCTCACGCGCCGCCCGGGGTCGGCCTGGGCCCCGACGAGCTCTGACCAGTCCGAATATCGCAGCCAGGATTACGGGCAATACGGACACTGTGCTGTGATTGCCGCATGGAGAGAGTGGTCGCTCGGACGTCCCCCGTCGAGCTCACGAGCCTGAGCGGGCTCACCCCCCTGTCGGCAACCACGGGCGGCATGGACTCGCAGGAGATCTACGACGTCCTGCGCAGCAGATGGGGCGTCGTGGCGCCCGTCGACATGGAGCCGGGCGTGCCGGCGTGGCTGGTGATGGGCCACGCGGAGATCTGCGAGATCACGCGGAACGAGTCGCAGTTCTCCCGGGACCCGCGCAACTGGCGCTGGCACTACGACGGCCTGCTGTCGGAGCGCTCGGCCCTGCTCGGCATCTCGCCGCGCGAGCCGCGCAACTCCTCCTACCACCACGACGGCGAGCGGCGTCGCCGGCTGCGCCAGCCCCTGGACGACGGGCTGGAGGCCCTGCCCGAGAAGCTGGTCGTGGCCCAGGTCGAGGAGGTCTGCAACCGGCTGATCGAGGGCCTCGGGGACGGCGGCGAGGCCGACCTCGTGTCGGACTGGGCCAAGAAGGTCGGCTTCCTCGCGGTGACGTCCCTGTTCGGGTTCGACCCCGCGACCGCCGACCAGATGATGGTCGACTCGGCGCACATCATGGACCACACCGGCGAGGCCGCCGAGGCGCGCGACCGGATGGGCCGCAACCTGATGGCGCACGTCCAGGCCCGCAAGGAGGTGGCGGGCACGGACCTGACGTCGTCGTTCGTGCGGCACCCGAGCTTCCACGACGACCGCGAGGTCGCCGACTCGATGTCCGTGCCGCTGATCGCGGCCAGCGAGTTCCTCACCGCATGGATCGCCCTGACCCTGCGGCTGCTGCTCACCGACCAGCGGTTCGCGGCGCGCTGGACCGGCGGCCGGATCGCCCTGGACGAGGTGCTGGACGAGGTGCTGTGGCGCGAGGCGCCCGCCGCGAACCCGCCGCTGCCCCGGTACGCGATGAACGACCTGGAGATCGACGGCAAGCTCATCCGCAAGGGCGACGCCCTGGTGATGGCCGTGGCCGCGGCCAACCAGGACCCGCTGGTGCACACCGGCAACATGTGGGACGAGGTCGGCAACCGCGCGCACCTGGCCTGGGGCGTGGGCCCGCACCGGTGCCCGGCGTCGCGGCAGGCGCGGATCATCGCGCGCGTGGCGATCAACCGGCTGCTGACCGAGCTGGACCTGGAGCTGGCGGTCGAGGACCACGACCTGGCGTGGGTGCCGTCGCCCTGGGTGCGGCACCCGCAGGCCCTGCCGGTCCGCTACCGGCGGGCGCGCTCGTCGGGCACGGAGATCTACGAGGTGCGCTGAGTGTGACGTGGTCGAGGTGCCCTTCCGCGCCGAGCTGAGCCGGTAGTACCGTCACGAAAGGTATTTACCGGACACCTTTCGTGGAGGAAGAGCATGCTCACCGTTGACCTGGTCCGCCGCGGGGCCGCCCGGTTCGGCCCCCGGACCGCCGTCCGGTTCGGCGCCGAGTCGCTGACGTATGCGCAGGTGGACGCGGCCGCCAACGCCATGGCGCGGGTGCTGCACGCCCACGGCGCGGAGCCCGGTTCGCGGGTCGCGCTGCTCATGGGCAACGGCCTGTGGTCCATCGCCATGGACTTCGCCTGCCTCAAGGCGGGGGTCACCCGGGTGCCGCTGAACGCGCGGCTGTCCGCCGTCGAGCAGGGCCGCATGCTCGACGAGACGGGCGTGCGCCTGCTGGTGCACGACGCCGCCCTGGCCGAGCGGGCGGCCGAGCTCGCCGCCGCGCACGGCGTCACCACGCTGGGCCTCGGCGCGCCCGGCGCAGCCGGCGGCCCGGACCTGCTGGCCGCGATGGAGGACGTCCCGACCACCGACCCGAACCTGCCCGCGAACCCGCAGGACCCGATCCTGCTGCTGTACACGTCGGGCACCACGGGCACGCTCAAGGCGGTCGAGCACACCCAGGCCAGCTACGCCGCGATCGTCACGAACATCCTGACCAACCTGGTCGGCCCCGCGCGCGACTCGGTGATGCTGCACGCGGCCAGCCTGATCCACGCCAGCGGCACGTTCGTGCTGCCCTACTGGCTGCGCGGTGGCGAGTCCGTGGTGCTGTCCGGGTTCGAGCCGCAGGGCTACGTGGACGCGATCGCCCGGTACCGCGCCACCGAGATCAACCTGGTGCCCACGATGATCGGCATGCTGCTCTCGTCGGGCGTCGCCCAGAAGGCCGACGTCGCCTCCCTGCGCACCGCGATCTACGGCGCCAGCCCCATGCCGCGCCCCGTGATCGAGCAGGCCATGGACGTGTGGGGGCCACGCTTCGCGCAGTACTACGGCCAGACCGAGGCGCCGCTGTGCCTGACCGTGCTCGACGCCACCGACCACGGTGACGCCACCCTGCTCGGCTCGTGCGGCCAGCCCGCCCTCGACGCCCAGGTCGTCGTGACCGACGACGACGGCGTGCCGGTCGCCCCCGGCGAGATCGGCGAGATCCGCGTGCGCGCGCCCTTCACGATGGCCGGCTACCACGCCGCCCCCGAGCTGAACGCCGAGATGTTCGCCGGCGACGGCTGGCTGCGCACCCGCGACATGGCCCGCACCGACGAGCGCGGCTACCTCTACCTCGTGGACCGGCGCAGCGACATGATCATCACCGGCGGCTACAACGTCTACCCCCGCGAGGTCGAGGACGTGCTGCTGGCCCAGCCGTCGGTGGCGCAGGCCGTCGTCGTCGGCGCGCCCGACGACACCTGGGTCGAGGCCGTCACCGCGTTCGTGGTGCCCGCGCCCGGCGCCGTCGTCGACGAGGCCGCGCTGCAGGCCGCGGTCCGCGACCGGCTGGCCGGGTACAAGGTGCCCAAGGCCGTGCGCGCCGTCGACTCCGTGCCGCTCTCTCCCGTGGGCAAGGTGCTGCGCCGCGCCCTGCGCGAGCCCCTGTGGGAGGGTCGCAAGTGAGCGTCCTGGTCACCCGCGAGGGCAGCGTCACCCTGATCGGCATCGACCGCCCGGAGCGGCGCAACGCCGTCGACGGCCCCACGGCCGCGGCGCTCGCCGATGCGTTCCGGGCCTTCGACGCCGACGACGCCGCCACGGCCGCCGTGCTGTACGGGACGGGCGGCACGTTCTGCTCCGGCGCCGACCTCAAGGCGCTCGGCACGCCGGACGGCAACCGCGCCGCGGCCGACGGCGACGGGCCCATGGGTCCCACCCGGCTGCGGCTGACCAAGCCGGTGGTCGCCGCGATCTCCGGGCACGCCGTCGCGGGCGGGCTGGAGCTCGCGGCCTGGGCCGACCTGCGGGTCGCCGACGAGACCGCCGTGTTCGGCGTCTACTGCCGCCGCTGGGGCGTGCCCCTGATCGACGGCGGCACGGTGCGGCTGCCGCGGCTGATCGGGCAGTCGCACGCGATGGACATGATCCTGACCGGCCGGTCCGTGGGCGCCGACGAGGCGCTGCGCATCGGGCTGGCCAACCGCGTGGTGCCGGCGGGGGAGGCGGTGTCGGCGGCGGTGGAGCTGGCGGCGTCGCTCGCGGCGCTCCCGCAGGTCTGCCTGCGCGGGGACCGGGCCTCGGTGCTGGACCAGTGGGGGCTTCCCGAGGCGGACGCCTTGGCCCAGGAGTGGACGCACGGCGAACGCTCGCTGGCGGCCGCGGCCTACGAGGGCGCGGCCCGCTTCGCGGCGGGGGCCGGGCGACACGGCACCCTGGCCTGACCCCACGCTTTTTCGAGGCCTAAGTTTCTCCTCTTTGCGTCGCTTGAAAGAGGAGAAACTTAGGCTTCGAAGGGGAACGGGCAGACGTCGGCACGGCCCACGGCTCAGGACGCCGCCCGGCCCGCCGGAGCGTCCCGGCCCGGCGTCGCGTCCCGGCCCGCCGGAGCGTCCCGGCCCGCCCAAGCATCCCGACCCGCCGGGGCGTCCCAGTCGATGCGGTAGTCCGTCACCCAGTCGTTCGTGCTGCGCGCCGCCGCCCGGCTCACCAGCGGCAGGATCACACGGTCGCGCAGCACCCGGGTCAGCGGGTTCGGGATCTTCTGGTTCGAGGTGCGCTTTGCCTGTGCGATCAGCTTCTCGACCCGCCCCCGGCGCAGCGCCTCGAACGCCTCGAACGCCGCGGCGGGCTCGCCGTGGTCCCGCAGGAGGCGGGCGAGCAGCACGCCGTCCTCGATCGAGAGCGAGGCACCCTGGCCCGACGTCGGCGAGATGCCGTGCGCGGCGTCGCCGACCAGACCGATCGGTCCCCGGTGCCAGACCGGCACCTTCGGCAGGTCCAGCGTGTTCCACGGGCTGATGACCTGCGGCGTCGCGGCGATCAGCTCCAGCGCGGGGCCGGCGTCGTCGGCGAACAGGCGCTCCAGCTCGGCCCGCCAGCGGTCCGGGGTCCAGGCGGCGAGCTCGTCGTCGGACGCCGCGCGGGCGCGCGGCACGTTCGCGAACCACCAGACGTCGCCCGGGGCGCGCTGCACGTAGGCGAAGAAGGCGCGCCGGCCGAAGATCATGGTGAACACGCCCTCGGGCTCGTCCACGGAGACGCCCGACGCGTAGCCGCCGGTGTTCAGCAGCCCGGTGTAGCGCGGTGGCGGGCACCCCGGGTCGAGGATCGCGCGGGTGCGCGAGTGCAGGCCGTCGGCGCCGATCAGCAGGTCGCCCTCGGCGGTGCTCCCGTCGGCGAAGGAGGCGCCGACGCCGCCCCCGGGCACCGCCGCGGCGTCGACCAGGCGCTTGCCGTACTCGACCGTGATGCCGCGCCGGACGGCCTCGTCGCGCAGCCGCGTGTAGAGGTCCGAGCGCCGGACGGTCTGGCTGACCGTGCCCGGGCCGTCGTCGCGACCCATCGCGAGGTGGGCCAGGAGCCGGCCGCCCGAGCCGCGCAGCTCCAGCGCCGGGGTGTCGAAACCGCCGAGGTCGTGCGGGTCGATGTCCAGCACGCGCAGGGCGGCGAGCCCGTTCGGGGCGAGGTTGAGGTAGGCGCCGACGCCGTCCGCGGTGCGGTCGTAGGCCTCGTGGACCACGGCGTCGATGCCCGCCTTCTGCAGGGCCATGGCGGTCACGGGCCCGGTGATGCCCGCTCCGATGATGATCGCTCTCATGTCCTCACCATAAAATGGGTAACCATAAGATGGCAAGGTGTTCCGCCGAGCAGCCGATCCCGTACCGCCGCCTAGGCTGGGCGCCGTGACCCAGGACTCCCGGCCGCGCTCGCCGCTCGCCATGGTGCTGCTCGCGCTGCTCGCCGAGGAGCCGATGCACGCCTACCGCATGCAGCGGCTGATCAAGACCCGGCGCAAGGACGACGTCGTCAACGTCGCGCGCTCCAACAGCGTCTACCAGGCGATCGAGCGGCTGCTGCGCGACGGCCTCATCGAGGTGCACGAGAAGCAGGCGGCCGACGCCGGCCCGGCCCGGATCGTCTACGCCCTGACCGACGACGGCTCCGCCGCCCTGCGCCGCTGGATGGACGCCGCGCTGGCGACCCCCGCGCGCGAGTTCCCCGAGTTCCGGGCGGTGCTGGCCGTGCTCGCGATCACCGGGCCCGACCTCGTGCGCGACCGGCTCGCCGAGCGCGTCACCGCGCTCGAGGCCACGCTGGCCGCGGCCGAGCGGGAGGCCGCCGACGCCGAGGAGTGGGGCCTGCCGCGCGTGCTGCTGCTGGAGCACGAGCACCTGCTCGTCGCCACGCGCGCCGAGCTCGGCTGGGTGCGCGGCGTCGTCGCCGACCTGGCATCGGGCGCCCTGACGTGGGACACGCAGGAGATGCTCGACTCGCGCCCGCCCGAGTGAAGCCAAGGTCCCGGGAGTAGCATCCGAAGGTGTTCTTCAGGACCGTCGCCACCTCCGCCGCGATCCTGGTCGCCCTGGCCGTCACGGGCGCCGTCGCGGGACCGGCCTGGGAGCCGGAACCGGTCACGAACCACCTCGGCGTGAGCACCACCTCGACCGCGATCGGGGGCGCCTCGCCCGACGCCGGGCAGCCTGGCGACCACGAGGTGCGCGAGACGCCCGTGACCATCCCGCTGGCCGACGGCCTGGAGGTGGGCGGGCTGCTCCGCGAGCCGGTCCTGACCGGGCAGGACGCCGCGGACGACGCCCCCGGCCGCCCCGGCATCGTGTTCGTGCACGGCGCGGGCACCGGAAAGGCCGCCGACGCCTTCACGCTGGCCGCGACGGCGCTCGCGAGCGCGGGGATCACCACGCTGGTGCCCGACAAGCGCCTCGACAACTACTCCACCCGGCACCGGGACTACGAGGCGATGGCGCGCGACTACGCCTTCTCGGTGAGCTTCCTGCGGGACGTGCCCGGCGTCGACCCGGACTCCGTCGGCCTGTACGCCGAGTCGGAGGGCGCGTGGGTGTCGCCGGTGATGATGGTGGACGACCCGCGGCTCGCGTTCCAGGTCCTGGTGTCGGCCCCGGTGGTGCCGCCGCGCCAGCAGGCCGCGTACGCCGTCGACAACTACCTGCGCAACACCGACGTGCCGGCCGGGGTGTTCCGCGCCATCCCGCGCGCCGTGGGCATGAAGGTGCCGGGCGGCGGGTTCGAGTACGCCGACTTCGACGTCCGGCCCTGGCTGCGCGAGCAGCAGGACCCGATCCTCGCCGTGTTCGGCACCAACGACGCCTCGATGCCCCTGGAACAGGGCACGCGCGAGCTGCTGGCGGACGCCGACGACGTGACCGTGCGGTTCTACGAGCGGGCCAACCACGGCATCAACGTGGAGACGCCCGCCGGCCTGGTGCTGCACCCCGACTTCGCGCGCGACGTCGCCGACTGGGTGCTGGGGCTGCCGGCGACGGCGTCCGCCCCGCCGCAGGTCGCCGGCGCCCAGCCGGAGCAGCTCTACCTCGCGGCCCCCGTGCCGCAGCCGCACTGGTACGGCGACGGCGACTGGCTGGTCGGGGTGGTCGTCACGGCCTCCGGGCTGCTGGTCGTGGGCCCGCTGCTCGTGGGCGGCGCGGTGCTGACCGGCCGCCTCGCCGGACGTCGCTCCGGTCGCCCGGGCGTGCGCCTCGGCCGGGGCCTGCGCGGGCCGCTGACCTTGCTGGGCGTCGGGTCCGTGGCGACGTTGCTCGGGCTCGGCGCCTACCTCGGGGCCGTCGCCCGGCTGGCCCTGGACTACGAGAAGAACGCGTGGGTGGTGCAGGGCGGCTGGATCGCGGTGCGGCTGCTGGGCATCGTCGCCGTCGTCGCGGCGGCGCTGCTGGTGGGCCGGCTCCGCGACCGGCGGATGTCGCTGGTCGAGACCGGAGGACCCGAGCCCCGCCGCGCCGCCGTCGCCGTCGTCTCGACGGGATTCTGGGCGATCGTGCTGGGCTCGGCGGCGCTGCTGGTGACCCTGGCGTACTGGGGCGCCTACCAGCTGGGCATCTGAGCCGCCGCCGCCAGCGGTCGCGGCGCCACGGGCGCCACGGCGTCCGGCAGCGCGTCCGGGAGGCGCAGGTGCCGCACCTGGTCCACGTGCGTGGTCGTCGCCAGCGCCGCGCTGTGCCCCGCCGGCGCGGGCACGTCCGTCAGGTACGGGCGGGGGTGGGGGAGCCGCACCGACGGGTCGGCCGTCACCAGGCTCGGCCGCGGCCCCGTCACGTCCAGGTCCCGCAGCGGGATCGCCAGGCCGTGCCCCGTGAGCTTCGTCGTCGCCTCCTTGCGGGTCCACGAGGCGAGGAGGGAGTCGGCGCGGTCCCGCGTGGGCAGCCGGCGCCACGCGTGGTGCTCGGCCCGGGTGAGCGCGGCCGCCGCGAGATCGTCCAGGTCGCCGTCCGCGGGCCGGGCGTCCAGGTTCGCCCCCACCCGGCCCTCCCCGACGACGGCGACCAGCACCCACGCCCGCGTGTGCGACACCGAGTAGTCCAGACCGGCGTCCTCGACGTGCGGGCGCCCGTGCTGCGGGTCCCCGCAGCGCTCGCATGTGCGCTCCACCACGATCTCCTCCGGCGCGAGACCCAGGTAACGCGACAGGATCAGGCGCTGCGCCGCGCGCGAGGTCAGGTGGACGTCCGTCGCCAGAGCGTCCAGGCCCACGAGATGCTCCCGATCCGGTACGGTCAGCAGGCGCGTCCAGGCTTCTCGGCGTCTGACCGGCACGAGCCAGACGTCGCAGGTGCGGGGTGCTGGTGCGGCGGCTGAGCCCACTGCGTTCTCCTGAGACCTCGATGTGCCCGCGGCTGTCGCCGAGGGCGGAAGTTCCACGCATCCCAGATGTGATGGACGTGCGCAGAAATGCAGGTGTGACCGGACTCGCCGTGGCACAGCCGGACAGAGCCGGTTCGCAGCGGGTAGAAACGGGGTGGACCCCAGCGCCGCCAGCCCCACTTCCCCAGTCTCGACCAGTGGCGTTATCGAGGAGTGAACGGATGATGGACCAGCACGCTTCGGAGCGTGACGAGAGAACTTCGGGCGACGTCGCGGACGACGCGAACGGCGCACCGACCGAGAGCCTCGGCCACGAGCACGTCGCCACGCTCACCCCCGAGACCGGGACCGGCGCCACGCCCGGCACCGCCGCCGACGGCGCCGGGGACGTCCGGCCGTTCGCGAACATCGCGGCCGCCGACTACGTGCGCGACGCCATCGCCGCGCTCGCCCTCCTCGTGTCGCTCGCGCTGCCCTGGAACCTGCTGGACCGCTCCGCGGACCGGGTCGAGGTCGTGCTGGCCGTCGCGCTGTCGCTCGCGTCGCTGACCCTGCCCTACCTCGCGCGCTTCGGCGTGCTGCCCGCGACGTGGACCGTGCACACCACGCGTCGCGCCCGCCTGATCGCCGGGCTCCCGCTCGCCGTGATCGGCCTGGTCCACCTCGTGCTCGACCTGCGCAGCGGCGCGGGCGTCGGCACCGGCCTGGGCCTCGCGCTCGCCGGCGCGGCGCTCGCGGCGACCCCGCGCGACAGCGAGCTCGGGCCCGTCGACCAGGACGGCGCCGTGGTGCGCGCCTGGCGGTTCGGCCTCGCCGGCGTCGGGGCGCTCATCGCCCTGGGCGCCGTGGTCTCCACGCTGCTGGCCGAGTTCGCCGACGGCGCCACGCTCGGCGACCGGCTGCTGGCGCCCGTGTGGCTCGTGCTCTCGCTCGGCCTCGTCTGGCTCCTGGTCGGCGGCACCGTGCGGCACGACCGCCCCTCCCGCCTCGTGCTCGTCGCCGTCGGCATCGTGCTGGCGCTCCTGTTCGTCTTCACGTCCGGCGGCGCGCTGACCGGCATGGAGTCCATGCAGCCCGGCGTCACCGACCCGAGCCGGTTCGGCCTCGTGCTGCTCCCGCTCGCCGCGGCCGTGGCCGGCTCGCCCGCCGTCCGCCGCGACCCCGCGGCGGCCGACGCCGAGGAGAGCACCGAGCACGCCGCCGGTGTGTGGGTCCGCGTGGCCATCCGCGCGTTCGACGTCATCGTGCTGCTCGCCGTGTGCAGCGCGCTGGCCGCGCTCGTGCAGCTCATCGACCCCGGCTTCGTCGGCTCGGGTGCCGGCGTCACGCTGGTGCTGCGGCTCGTGCTCGGCGCCGTCGTCGCCGGTATCGCCTGGTTCGCGCGGCGCTCCCTGAAGCGCGACCCCAACACCGGCCACGTGCCCGCCGTCGGCGCCGCGTGCGTCGCGGGCGTGCTGGGCCTCGTGGTGGTCATCGCGACGTCGGGCGCCAGCCTGGGCGTGAACCTGGGCGACCTGCTCATGGCGCTCGCGCTGCCGATCGTCGCGGCGAGCGCGCTGATGGTGCCCAAGGCGGTCCGCGAGCACTTCCAGACCGCCGGCATCGGCGGCGAGGTCGAGGCCGACCGCACCCAGGCCTACGTATGGGCCCCGCCGCGGCCCAAGGGCGACAAGGCCACGCCGGCCACGCTGCCCGAGGAGCCCGTGCGGAGCGCCCCCGAGCTGCGGCGTCCCGCCGAGCCCCGCCGGGTCACCTCGACGGGCGCCGTGCGGACCGTCGCCGGTGCGACCGCCGCCCAGCGCGGCGTCGTGCCGGTCCGGGCCGTGGAGCCGACGTCGGGCGAGACCCCGACGTCGGGCGAGGTCTCGCTCGGAGCGATGCGCACGGTCGAGGACATGCCGGCGGCGGCCGCCCCGGTCGACGCGACCGCGAGCATGCCCCCGGTCCGCTCGGGCGCCACGCCGGTGGCGGCGCAGCCGTCGCACCCGACGTCGCACGCCACCGCGCGCATCCACCCGGTGGGCCAGCAGGCGCCGTCGGAGGCAGCGGGCGGGCTCGACGAGGACGTGGAGCACACGACGCGCCGGGTGGTCAGCGGCCAGCCGCAGGGCCAGGGTGCCGCGACCGCGGGTCGCGACGCCGAGTCCGGGCACACCGCGGTGCTGCCGCCCGTGGTGGCCGGCGGCCGGTGGAGCCCCGCCCAGGCGCTCGACCCGGCCACGCCGCTCGCGGACCTCGCCAAGATCGTGCAGGAGTCGCCGCACCTGCGGCCCCAGGTCGCGGCCAACCCGTCGACCTACCCGGCGCTGCTGGACTGGCTCGGCGCCCTGGGCGACCCCCAGGTCGACGCGGCCCTCCGCAGCCGCCGCTGACCCCCGACGAGTCAGGCGTACAGGTCACTCCCGTGACCTGTACGCCTGACTCGTGTGCGCGGGACGCCGCTCCTGCAAGCAGGGTCAGGTCCGGATCGTGGGCGTGGTTGGCGCTCCGGGTCCGGACCAGGGGTACAGTGACGGCGTGCGTCTCACGGTGATCCTTCTCCTTCGCTGCCGCGACGAGGCCTAGACAGGCCGGTCCCTCGTCGCGGAGGCTTGGTGTGCCGGCCAACCTCACCGAGCGAAGGACACATGATGGAGAACAGCATCACCGCCACCACCCCCGGCGGAGTTCACGAGACAGCCGTGCACGGCGCAGCAGGCGGGATCATCGAGGACAACCCGCAGCAGACGTCGGGCATGCCGATCCAGAAGTACCGGCCCTTCCACGAGCAGATCCACCTCGAGCTGCCCGACCGGACGTGGCCCGCCAAGCGCATCGAGAAGGCCCCGCGCTGGTGCGCGGTGGACCTGCGCGACGGCAACCAGGCCCTGATCGAGCCGATGGACGCGGAGCGCAAGCTGCGCATGTTCGAGCTCCTGGTCCAGATGGGCTACAAGGAGATCGAGGTCGGGTTCCCGTCGGCCAGCCAGACCGACTACGACTTCGTGCGCAAGCTGATCGACGAGAACCGCATCCCCGACGACGTGGTGATCCAGGTCCTCACGCAGGCTCGCGCGCACCTGATCGAGCGCACGTACGAGGCGATCACGGGCGCCAAGCAGGCGATCGTGCACCTGTACAACTCGACGTCCGTGCTGCAGCGCGAGGTCGTCTTCCGTTCCGACCAGGACGGCATCGTCGACATCGCGCTCGACGGCGCCAAGCTGTGCCGCAAGCTGGAGGAGACGGTCCCGGGCACGCGGGTCTACTACGAGTACTCCCCGGAGTCCTACACGGGCACCGAGCTGGAGTTCGCCGTGCGGATCTGCAACGAGGTCATCGAGGTCTTCGAGCCGACGCCGGAGCGCAAGGTCATCATCAACCTGCCCGCGACCGTCGAGATGGCGACGCCCAACGTGTACGCGGACTCCATCGAGTGGATGAGCCGGCACCTCAACCACCGCGAGAACGTGATCCTGTCGCTGCACCCGCACAACGACCGGGGCACGGCCGTGGCCGCCGCCGAGCTGGGCTACCTGGCCGGCGCCGACCGCATCGAGGGCTGCCTGTTCGGCAACGGTGAGCGCACCGGCAACGTCGACCTGGTGACCCTGGGCATGAACCTGTTCTCGCAGGGGATCGACCCGCAGATCGACTTCAGCGACATCGACGGCATCCGCCGCACGGTCGAGCACTGCAACCAGATGCCGGTCCACGAGCGCCACCCCTACGTGGGCGACCTGGTGTTCACGGCGTTCTCGGGCTCGCACCAGGACGCCATCAAGAAGGGCTTCGAGCACATGGCCGGACGGGCCGAGGCCGCCGGCGTGGGTGTCGACGACCTGGACTGGGGCGTGCCGTACCTGCCGATCGACCCGCGCGACGTCGGCCGGTCCTACGAGGCCGTCATCCGCGTGAACTCGCAGTCCGGCAAGGGCGGCGTGTCCTACCTGCTCAAGAGCGAGCACAACCTGGACCTGCCGCGCCGGCTGCAGATCGAGTTCTCGCACGCCGTGCAGCAGGTGACCGACGAGCAGGGCACCGAGGTCACCGGCGCAGACATCTGGCGCATCTTCACCGACGAGTACCTGCCCGTCGAGGAGAACGCGCCGTCCGGCCTGGAGCACTGGGGCCGGCTGACGCTGCGCGGCACCCGTGCCGTCTCCGCCGAGGGCGAGCAGGACACGCTCGAGGTGGACGTCACCGACCGCGGCAAGGAGCTGACGCTGACCGGCACCGGCAACGGGCCGATCGACGCCTTCGTCAACGCGATCGCGCAGGTAGGCGTGGACGTACGCGTGCTGGACTACACCGAGCACGCCCTGTCCGAGGGCGGCGACGCCAGCGCGGCGGCGTACGTCGAGTGCGCGGTGGGCGACGACGTCCTGTGGGGCGTCGGCATCGACCCGTCGATCACGCTGTCGTCGCTGAAGGCGATCGTGTCGGCCGTCAACCGCGCGGAGCGCGCGGCGGTCTGACGCGGCTCCTGGGCGCCGGGTGCCCGTCGGTCTCCCGACGGGCACCCGGCGCCCGACGACCTAGTCGAGACGCTCGAACGTCGCCTCGAAGCCCGTGGTCCACTGCGTGTGCGTGGTCTCGTCGCACGTGTACTTCAGCGGCTGGGACAGACCCTCGGGCTGGTACGTGTCGCCGTTGCCGGCGAGCTCGCGCGTGACCTCGGCGTCGTCGAAGTCGACCGTCTCGAAGGTGAGCCGGCCGCCCTTGGTCGAGACCGTGTACGTGGCCGTGCCGCTCCACGTCTCGACGTACTCCCCGGCGGGCAGGTCGGCGTGCAGCGGCTCGGCGTCGTCGAACTCGACCACCTGGGTGCCGTCGGGCCGGAACTCCACCACGCGCCCGTTCCAGCCCGCGGTCGGGTAGGTCTCGCCCTGGGCCGAGATCTCCGTGGCCAGGTCCGTCTGCTTCCAGCGGCCCAGCAGGCACTCGTCGATGACCGACGGCGGTTCGGCTGACGCCGATGCGGACGGCTCGCCCGAGGCGCTGGCCGGCGCCGAGACCGACGGCGGGCCCGACGGCGTGGGGTCGGCCTCCGCCCCGCCGGACCGCAGGCCCAGGACGGCGGCCGTGGTGCCGCCGCCGACGATCACCACGACCGCGGCCGCGACCAGCCAGGTGATCGGCCGGGTCAGCAGGCCGCGCCGGGGCGCCTCCGGTTCGGGCTCGGGGGCGGGCGCGGGCCCGGCCGGGAGGGCCTTGACCACGGTCTCGTCGTCGCGCAGCGCGGTCGCGTCGTCGTCCGGGTCGACGGCGCCCGCGCCGCCCGCCACGGCCGGGAGGATCTTCGCGGGGCCCGTCCGGTGGCCGGCGGGCACGTCGTTCAGGAAGTCGAGCACCTCCGCCAGGTCCGGCCGGGCCGCGGGGTCCTTGGACAGGCAGGCCTGGACGAGCGGGAGCAGCCACTCGGGGCACCCGGTCAGGTCGGGCTCCTCGTGCACCACGCGGTAGTAGACGACGGTGGTGTCGCCCTCGCCGAACGCGCGCTGCCCGGTCGCGGCGTAGAGCGCGACGGCGCCCAGCGCCCAGACGTCCGCGGCCGGCGTCGCGAGGCTGCCGCGCACCTGCTCCGGCGCCATGAACGCGGGAGTGCCGACCTTGAGGCCGGTGCGGGTCAGCGACGTCGAGTCGGACCCCTGGGCGATGCCGAAGTCGATGACGAACGGACCGTCCGCGCCGAGCAGGATGTTGGACGGTTTGAGGTCGCGGTGCACGATGCCGGCCTGGTGCACGGCGCGCAGCGCCTCGGCCACGCCGGCCAGCATGCTGCGCACGTCGGCCTCCGGCAGCGGGCCCCGGGTGCGGACGACGGCGGACAGCGCCGGGCCCTCGACGTACTCGACGGCCAGCCACGGCTGCTCGCCTTCCGGGTCGGCGTCGATGAGGGTGGCCAGGAACCGGCCGCGCACCTTCATCGCGGCCGCCGCCTCACGGCGGAACCGGGTGCGGAACTCCGGATCCTGGACGTGTTCGCGCAGGATCGCCTTGAGGGCGAGCCTGCGTCCGGTGCGGGTCTCCGCGAGAAAGACAGCCCCCATGCCGCCCGCCCCGATCCGGCCGAGTAGCTGGTAACCGCCCAGCTCCTGCGGGTCGCCGGGCTCGAGCGGCTGGATCTGCGGGGCTGCCCCTGAGCCTGGCGCGATCATGGAGCGAAACATACCGGATTTCCTTGAATTCACCCGATATTTCGGTCATCGTGATTCGCGTTCCCGAACGAATTACAGATGCAGGGGGAGAACCATGAAGCGAAAGCTGGTGAGCCGCGCGCTGCCGTCCGTGCTCGTCGCGGGCGGTCTGCTCGTCACGGGCGGCATGTCCGCGACCGCGGCCGACGGCGCGCCGTCGAGCGTCGAGCAGTCGGCCGGCGGCCTGGGCGACGTGCTGTCGGGCACGGTCGACGCCGTCGTCGGCAAGGGCGGTGCGGTGGACAGCACGCTCGGCCAGGTGACCGACACCGTCGAGCAGGTCACCAAGAAGGAGGGCGCCGTCGACGACACCGTGAAGGGTGTCACGGGCGCTGTCGACGCGGTGGCCGGCAGGGACGGCGCCGTCGACGACGTGGTGCGCGGCGTGACCGGCGGTGAGGCCAAGGCGCCGACCGCGAAGGGCGGCCCCGTGGACGACGTCGTGCGCGGCGTGTCCGGCGTGGTCACCTCGGTGGCCGGCGAGGACGGCGCCGTCGACGACGTGCTCGGTGCAGACGAGCCCGAGCGCGGCCTGACCGACAACCTGCCGAACGAGATCATCGACGACGTCGGCTCGATCGGCGAGAACCTGGGCCGCGGCGACGTGCCCGGCACCATCGGCGCGGTGACCGGCGAGAACGGTGTCGTGGACGACCTGCTCGAGAGCCCCGTGCACGGCGGTCCGGGCGGGGGCGACCCGGGTGACGGTGGGCCTGGTGGTCCGGGTGGGCCTGGTGACGGGCCGGGCTCGGGCGACGGTTCGGGCACGATCCCGGTGTCCAACCTGCCGGGGCTAGGCACCGGCGTCGACACGGGCCTGCCCATCCAGTCGATCGGCGAGGCGCAGGCTCCGGGCGCGCTGGCGCAGACGGGCTTCCAGGTGGCCGGGGCCGCGGCGGTGGCGCTCGGCCTCACGGCCGCGGGCGCCGCGATGGTCCGGGCGCGGCGGCGGATGCTGGAGACGCAGGACTGAGGCGCTGAAGCGCGGCAGTTTGCCCCGCAGACTCGGCAGTTGGCATCGAGATCGGCTCAGGCCTGAGCCGATCTCGATGCCAACTGCCGAGCATCCGGCGGCCCCGGCTAACCTGCACGCATGAGCTGGCCGGTCACCATCAACTTCCACCCCGACCGGCTGGTCGCCGACGGCAGCGAGACGCTGATCGAGCGCCTCGCCCACGACCGGGTGTGGCGCTCCCAGTTCGAGACCGGCACCAGCAACGGCGGCCTCACCGCGTATGCGGGCGGGGACCGCTGGCGCTGGGAGCAGCGCATGTTCGACGGCCGGTACGACGCCGCCGAGCCGCACCTGCGCCCGCGCTACGGCGCGCTGAACCACCGGGGCCGGGCGGCGGGCGGTGCCGTCCGCTTCGGCTCGTCGCACCTGCGGCTGCGCCCGCACGTGCTGGGGCGCACCACGTTCTGCTACCCGGACTCGTTCCTCGAACCGGAGCACTTCGCCATCGCCGACCCGAGCGCGCTGGTCGCGCTGGCGGACGCCGACACCGCGGCCGGCGTCCACGACCTGCTGGACGACTACGTCGAGGCCCAGGTGCACGGCGTCGTCGCCCTGCCGGACGACGTCGAGGCGCTGGTGCTGGACCCCTGCTACCGGGAGACCGCCGTGGCCGACGCCGCCGGGCGGCTGGGCGTCGCCGTCGAGTGGCACCCCGGGTTCCGGCTGCACGTGGACGAGGTGGCCGCGCGCCCGGAGTTCCGCGGCCCGGCGATCGTGGACGTGGCGCGGAAGGTCGCCGCCGGGCGGGCGGCGGGCGGGTGGCTGGACGCCCGCGTCGTCGGCGAGGCGGTGCTGGCGGGGGAGCACGACCCGCAGGACCTCAAGAAGGTGTGGCATCACCTGGCGCGCTGGGGCGGGGCGTAGCGCTCTGCCGGTGCAGGTGCCGGCCCGGTCGCATCTGCCGCTGGCTGGGCCCGCGGGGCAGGCCGAGACGGCCGGCGCGGCCGTGTCAGCAGCACCCCCGCCAGGCTCACCACGAACCCCGCCACCGTCAGCAGCGGCAGCTTCTCGCCGAACATGGCCCAGGCCCACGCGGCCGAGACCGCCGGGGTGAGGTAGAGCCACGTGCTCACCGCGACCGGGCCCCGCGTGCGCTGCACGTACAGGTACATGCCGTACCCGCCCAGGAACGCCAGCCCGACGAGCCAGGCGATCGCGAGCCAGAAGGTCGGGTCGGCGGGTGGTGCGGCCTGCCCGCTCCCCAGCGCGAGCACCGCGAAGACCCCGAGCGCGACGACGCCCTGCACGGCCAGGGAGTCCAGGACGTCGTGCCCGCGGCCGTCGTCGGGCGCGGGCCAGAGGTCGCCCAGCACCGTGGCCGCCGACAGCGACAGCATGCCGAGCACCGCCCAGAGCGCGCCCGCGGCGCCGGACCCGGCGGCGACGTCGGGCCCGACGGCGAGCGCGACGCCCGCGAAGCCGATCGCCAGGCCGACGGCCTGGCGGCGTCCGCCCCCGTGTCGACGCCCCGCACCCGACAGCACCACCGCGACCAGGGCCGGCTGGAGCGAGGCGAGCAGTGCGGCGGTCCCGGCCGGCAGGCCCTCCTCGACCGCGCGGAACACGCCGTACAGGTATCCGGCCTGGCCGAGCGCGCCGAGCACGGCCTCGCGCCGCAGGTAGCGCGGGCCGTACCGGCGGCCGAGCGCTAGCACGACCACCACCATCAGCAGTGCGGCGACGACGTAGCGCCACAGCAGCGTGGTGGTGGCGGGCGCGACCGGGGCCGCGAACGTGGCGCCCACGAAGCCGGAGCTCCACGTCACCACGAGCAGGGCGGGGGCGAGGTGTCGGAGAAAGCTCATGCCCAGCAGATAACCATACAGGTCGGTATACTCGCAGTATCCTCCGTATCCCAGCAGGTCAGGAGAGGTCCCGTGCCACGACGCAGCCCCAACCCCGACACCCCGGCCGGCGAGCGGATCCTCGTCACGGCCAGCGAGCTCTTCTACGAGCGCGGCATCCGCGGCGTCGGCGTCGACCTGATCGCCGACCAGGCCGGCGTCACCAAGAAGACGCTGTACGACCGGTTCGGCTCCAAGGACGCGCTGGTCGCCGCCTACCTGACCCGCCGGCATGAGCGCTGGGCGGCGTGGTTCCGCGAGCACCTCGCGGAACGCGGCGCGACCGGCACCGACCAGGTGCTGGCGGCGCTCGAGGTCGCCGAGGAGTGGGCCGACGACAACGTGCGCGGGTGCGCGTTCGTCAACGCGCACGGCGAGATCGGCGGCACCGAACACCCGGGCAACGCCGTGATCCTGGCCGACAAGCAGTACATGCTCGCCGCCTTCCAGGGCCTGCTGCGCGACGCCGGGCACCCCGACGCGGAGCGGCTCGGCGAGCAGGTCCACCTGCTCTACGAGGGCGCGATGGTCGCGCACACGACGCGCGCGCAGCCGGACGCGTTCGGCGTCGCGCGCGCGGCGGCCCGGGCCCTGCTGCGGGACTGAGCGGCGGGGGCCCGGGCACGAGGCCGATCGCGGGACCGGGCGCGGCACGGCTGTGTACCCTCGGCCCGTGCGCCAGCAGAGCATTCTCCAGCCCGGCACGGGCACCGGCCCCACCGCCGACGTCGTCGACGGGGCCGCCTACCTGCCCACCTCGCCCGACACCGCGTACTGGGGCCGCCTGCCCTGCGCGGCGGACACCGCGGTGCTGAGCGTGGACCCGGGGCAGGAGGTCGTCGTCGACACCCTGTCCCACGAGGGCCTCCTGGAGGACCAGGGCGGGGACCCGCTCGCGTACTTCGCCGAGCGGGGCGTCGCCGAGGACGCCGTCCTGGCGGACGCCGTCGAGCTCGCCGCCGCCCGCCGGTCCCGCCTGGGGGCGCGGACGCCGGGGCTGCCCGACGTGCCCGGCGCGCACGGCGGCCACGTGGTCACGGGGCCGGTCGAGGTCCGTGGCGCGCGGCCCGGCGACCTGCTCGCGATCCGCGTGCTGTCGACCGAGCCGCGGGTGCCGTACGGCGTCATCTCCAACCGGCACGGCCGCGGCTCCCTGCCGGACGAGTTCCCGGCGGGCGGGGCCGGCATCGTGAGCGTCTTCGCCCAGGTGGACTTCTGGGCCGACGGCGTCGGGCGCGGCTCCATCCCGCTCGCGGAGGACTCCGCCGCCCGGGTCGGCTTCGACCTGCACCCGTTCCTCGGCATCATGGGCGTCGCCGCGGCCGGGCACGAGCGGCCGCACTCGGTACCGCCGGGGCCGTTCGGCGGCAACATCGACATCAACCTGCTGGGCGCCGGGTCCACGCTCTACCTGCCCGTGCAGGTGGCCGGGGCCCTGGCCTACGTGGGCGACCCGCACTTCGCGCAGGGCGACGGCGAGGTGGCGCTCACCGCGTTCGAGGCCTCGCTGCGGGTGCGGCTCGGGTTCGACGTGATCCCGGCGTCCGACGCCGTCGCGGCCTTCGGGGAGCTGGCCGGCCCGCTCGCCGAGACCGCCGAGTTCCTGGTGCCCACCGGGCTGGACCGCGACCTCGACGTCGCCGTGCAGAACTGTGTGCGCGCGGCGGTCGCGCTGCTGGGCGTGCGGTACGGGATGTCGCCCGCGCACGCCTACGCGTACCTGTCCGCCGCGACGGACTTCGACATCTCGCAGGTCGTGGACGTCGTCAAGGGCGTGCACGCGCGGATCCGCAAGGCGGACTTCCTGCCGAGGTAGCGGGTCCGGCGCCGCGGCCGGCCGCAGCCGCAACCGCGGCCGCAACCGCAGCCGAACGTAGGGTTCGTCGGCGCAAGAGCCCTTACACGCCGACGAACCCTACGTTCGACGGCGGTAGCCCCGCAGGCCGGGTCCGCCGGGGGCAGGTCGACTGGCGGCGGTCGTACCAGCCCGACAGCAGTCGAACGTAGGGCCCGTCGGTGCAAGGGCGCCCGTACGCCGACGAACCCTACGTTCGACGGCGGTGGCCCTCACGGCGGCGGGAGCCGGCGAGCCAGGGCAGGCCGGTGCCGGTCGTGCCGGTCCGGCAGCAGTCGAACGTAGGGTCCGTCGGCGCATGAGCCCTCACACGGCGCCGAACCCTACGTTCGACGGTGGTAGCTCTCACGGGCGGCGGGGGCAGGCAGGCTCACGCCGCCCAGCGCCGGTCGTACCGGTCCGGCAGCGGCCGAACGTAGGGTTCGTCGGCGCAAGAGCGCCCGTACGCCGACGAACCCTACGTTCGACGGCGGTGGCCCTCGCGGCGGCGGGGGCCGGCGGGCGAGGGCAGGCCGGCGCCGGTCGTGCTGGTCCGGCAGCAGTCGAACGTAGGGTCCGTCGGCGCATGAGCCCTCACACGGCGCCGAACCCTACGTTCGACGGCGGTAGCTCCCGCGGGCGGCGGGGGCAGGCAGGCTCACGCCGCCCAGTGCCGGTCGTGCTGGTCCGGCAGTAGTCGAACGTAGGGTTCGTCGGCGCATAGGCCTTCACACGGCGCCGAACCCTACGTTCGACGGCGGTCGTCCCCGACGGCGGCGGCTCCCCGCGGGCGGCGGGGGCAGCCAGGCTCACGCCGGCCGGCGGCGGTCGTACCAGTCCGGCAGCTGCTCGAAGCCCGCCGAGCGGTAGGTCGCGACGGCCGGGGTGCGTGAGCTCTCTGTGATGACCACGGCGCTGGACGACCCGAGCTCCCGCAGCGTGGCCGCCGCGGCGACCGTGATCGCCCGGCCGTAGCCGTGTCCGCGCTGGTCCGGGTGCACGCCCAGGGGCTCGATCAGTCCCGGCCGCCCGGGTCCGGCCGACCACACCGTCGTCGCGCCCACGGGTATGCCCGCGGCGTCGCGGGCCAGGAGGCACCGCGCGTCGGCGTACAGGGGCCCGGCCGCCATGTCGTGCCAGCGCTCGTCGACGAACGTCGGGCCGCCGAACGCGGCCCGGTGCACGGCGGTCCGCTCGCTCACCTGCTCGGGGCCGACCACCTCGACCCGCACTCCGGCGTCGTCGACCGGGGTTGGGTCGACCGGGTCCGTGAGGTCGCGCACCAGCGGGGCGAACGGGTCGTCGAGGCCCCAGCCCGCCTCGCCGAGCAGGTCCTGCACCAGGGCGTCGTCGGGCGCCTCGACGCTCACGGCGCCGTCCGGCAGCACGCCCTGGTCCGGCGCCGACAGGTCCGCGACCAGCCGGCGGGCCAGCTCCTCGTCCTGGCGGGCGTCGGGTGCGGTCGTCAGGCGCAGCAGCCGGGCGCCGTCGAGCAGGCCCACGGCGAGCACCCGACCGTCCCGGCTCCAGGTGCGGACGGCGGCGGCTGCCGCCGGGGCGCCGAAGCGCCGGAACCAGCCGATGTCCCCGGGGTGCAGCTGCACGGGCGCGGCGTCGGACTGCCATTCCCGCAGCGCCGCGGCGGCCAGGTTCAGGTCGTCGATCCCGGGATCGCCCCTCATGATCGTCATGGGCTGATCCAACCTCTCGGCCCGGCCGGCCCGCCAACCATTTTGGTGGCCCACTGGTGACACGGATGCCCGTGGCACCTTTCTCCCACTTCCCGGCTCATTTACCGCATTGCAAACATCTCCGTATCCGATCCGGCACCCCGGACCGGCAGATAAATCACCGGGTCATACCTTGGCCCGCTGGAAGGAGAATGATGATGAGAAGAGCGTCTGCGCTTCTCGCGGTGATCTCGTTGGTGGCCTCGCTCCTCGGGGCCGTGGTCGGCGTGGCGGGGCCCGCTTCGGCCGCCGCACGTGACGGGGTCTGCGACAGCGGCGAGTTCTGTTACTACTACAACAGCGACAACGCGGGGTCCGTCTCGGACTTCACGGGCTCGGTCAGCGACTACGGCACCGCGCAGCCCTCGTGCTACGACTTCAAGAGCTCGGGCAACGGCCAGGGCGAGTGCATCAAGAACAACGCGGCCTCGGTGTGGAACCGCACCGGCGAGAACGTCCGCGTCTACTACAACACCGGCTACGGCGGCGAGTACCAGAACATCGGCTCGGGCTACAAGGGCCAGCTCAGCGCGGAGCTGTACAACAACAACGCCTCGCACCAGCTCGTCGGCACCACCGGCAACGACACCGGGGCGCGCAGCGGCACCTGCGAGGACGGCGAGTTCTGCTACTACTACAACAGCGGCAACGCCGGGTCGATCTCCGACTTCACCGAGTCCGCGGGCAGCTATGGCGACGCCCAGCCCACCTGCTACGACTACAAGGGCGCCGGCGCCGGCCAGGGCGAGTGCATCAAGAACAACGCCGCGTCCGTGTGGAACAGGTCCACCAAGACGGTCCGCGTCTACTACAACAGCAACTACGCGGGCACCTACCAGGACGTCGCTCCCGGGTTCAAGGGCCAGCTGAACAGCTCGCTCTACAACAACAACGCCTCGCACCAGTTCGTCGGCGCACCCGCGTCCGGCAGCGGCTCGCGCAGCGGCACCTGCGAGTCCGGGGAGCTCTGCTACTACTACAACAGCGGCAACGCGGGGTCGATCTCCGACTTCACCGACTCCGTCGGTGACTACGGCACGTCGCAGCCGTCGTGCTTCGACTTCAAGGGTGCGGGCGCCGGCCAGGGCGAGTGCATCAAGAACAACGCCGCGTCGGTGTGGAACCGGTCCAGCAAGACCGTCTGCGTCTACTACAACAGCTACTACGGCGGGTCCTCGCAGGCCGTGGCGGCGGGCTTCAAGGGCGCGCTGAACGGCACGCTCTACAACAACAACGCCTCCCACAAGTTCATCACGGGCACCACGTGCCCGGTCTCCGAGGGCCCCGTCGACCCGGGCAGCCCCGGTGGCGACACCAGCGGTGACTACAACCAGAAGGTCGAGCGGGTCATCCAGGCCGCGCTCGCGCAGACCGGCCAGGGCTACACGTACTCCTGGGGCGGCGGCAACAAGTACGGCCCGACCTACGGCATCTGCTGCAGCCCGGGCGGCTACGACGACCGGAGCCGGTTCGGCTTCGACTGCTCCGGCCTGACGCAGTACGCGTTCTGGCAGGGTGCCGGCGTCGACATCGGCACCTACACCGGCGCCCACCTCAGCAAGGGCACCAAGGTCTCCATGAGCAACCTGCAGCGCGGCGACCTGATCATGTGGGGCGGCTGGTCCAGCACGTACCACGTAGCCATATATCTAGGAAACGGTCAGATGGTCGAGGCGGCGCCACCACGCAACTCGACCAGCGTGCACGTGACGAACGTGTACGGAGGTGACTTCGGCATCCGGGTGAACATGTGATCCGAAGCAGAAGATGAATGGCACTGTCCTGCCACCGGAAACGGTGGCAGGACAGTGCCATTTGCCGTATTCACGGCCGGAATTGTCGCGGCACCTGCGTGTCAGGCCATTTCCCTTGTTGGTGCCCCGGGTGCGGGAAAGGATGAGGGCAGAGACAAAAAAGAATCCCCTGTCGAGATGGAGAATCATCGTGCAGATCAACGCCGTCCGGCGCGTCGCCGCCGTCGCCCTCTTCGCCGCACTGCTCACCGCCGCCGGCCAGGGGGCGGCCGTCGCGTCCGACCCGCAGTGGGAGTCGGACCCGCAGTGGGAGACCGCTCCGGTCGCGGCACCCGTGTGGGACGCGGCCCCGCCGACCGCCCAGCCCTGATGTCCCGTGCGCATCGTCAGCATCACCGTCGAGGCGCCGAACCACGCGGCCTGGATCACGTCGGCGAGACTCGTCGAGGAGGTCCGGGCCGCGGCCGTACCGCGGGACGAGCTGGCCCACGTCTACGCCGGCGTGCGGCCCCGTGGCTTCGGCGTGGTGGTCTTCCTCCTGGTCCCGCTGGACCAGGCCGCGGCGACCGGGTGCCGCCTGGTCCTGACCGCGGCCGACGCCCTGGGCGAGGGCTGGACCCTGGGCACGGTGCGGGTCTGGGGCCCGGAGGGCCTCAGCTCAGGTCGGCCGGGCCTCAGCTGAGGTCCGCGGGGGCCAGCCAGCCGCGCTCCAGGGCCCGCGCCCCGGCCTGGAACCGGCTGCCGGCGTCGAGCCGCTCCATGAGCACGCTGCTGAGGCGGCGCACCGTCCGCAGGGACACGCCGAGCCGCCGGCCCGCCGCCTCGTCGGTCGCGCCCTTGGCCCACAGCCGCAGCAGCTCGCGCTCCTGCACCGACAGTCCGTCGTGGTCCCGCCGCCGGTCCGCGCCGAGCGGGGTGGCCGACCGCCAGGTCTGCGTGAACAGGGCCATCAGCGCGGCCACGACGCCGGGGGAGGTCATCACGACCGCGCCGGACCCCGACTCGGCGTCCGCCAGGGGGACCATCGCGTGGTCCTGGTCGATGATCTGCAGACGTACCGGGATGGTCGCGGCCAGCCGCACCTCGGCGCCGTTGTTGCGCAGCCACGTCGCGTGGTCCCAGGTGGGCTGGTCGTTGCGGATGCTCTCCAGGTAGACGGTGCGCATCCGCACCCCGCGGTCCAGCAGCACCTGGCTCAGCGCGCGGCTCGACTCCAGCGCACGCGACGACGTGGCGCGCGTCGGCACGAACGTGCAGAGCTGGTGCGTGCACGCCGCGGTGAGCGTCGCGAGCCGGTCGCGCGCCTCCTCGGCGGTGCCCAGCACCTCGACGTCGGGCCCCCGGCGCACGTTCTGCAGCTCGGACACGAGCCGGGCGAGCGCCACCCGGCCCTCCTCGATCTCCTGGTTGCGCCGCGCGACGTGCGCCTGCTCCCGGGCGAGCAGGGCGGCGAGCCCCACCTCCGGGCTGACCGGGCGGAACCCCTCGTCGCCCGCCCACGACTCCTCGACGAGCATCAGGCGGGACAGCTCGTCCAGCGCGTCGCGGACCTGCGCCTCGTCGATCCCGAGCGCGGCGGCGAGCAGGTCGGGCCCCGCGTCGCGGTCCCGGAGCATCTGGAGGTAGACCGACTCAGCGGTTCCGGACAGCCCAAGTCCTTGCAGCATGGTGTGACACCCCGATCGGACGGACGACAGGGGCGCCGGGTGGCCGTCCCGGTCTCGCAGGATCGCACAGGGCGGGAGGTCCGAGAAGGGGTAGCCCCAGAGTTCACCCGCTCCGCCGCGACGTATCGTCTGACCTGCTGGTTCGTCCGGCCTGGCAGCATGGGCGCATGGCTCTCGACCTCAGCGTGTGGCGCGTCCGGCCCGAACCCGGTCCGCTCGTCGCCCCGACCGGCCCCGGCGTGCTCGACGGCGAGAGCGTGGCGGTGAAGGACCTGTTCGCCGTGGCCGGACAGCGCGTCGGCGCGGGCAACCCGGCGTGGCTCGCTGCGGCGCCCGTCGAGCAAGCACACGCCGACGCCGTCGCGCGGCTGCTCGCGGCCGGGGCCGCCGTCGAGGGGATCGCGCGGACCGAGGAGTTCGCGTACTCGCTGACCGGCGCCAACGCGCACCACGGCACGCCGCCCAACCCGGCCGCGCCCGGCCGGATCAGCGGTGGTTCGACGTCGGGCCCGACGACGGCGGTGGCGTCCGGTCAGGCGAGCGTCGCCCTGGGGACCGACACCGGCGGGTCGGTGCGCGTGCCCGCCGCCTACCAGGGGCTGTGGGGCATCCGGCCGACGCACGGCGCGGTCGCGTCCGGCGGGCTGCTGCCGCTGGCGCCGTCCTTCGACACGGTGGGCTGGCTGGCGCGCGACGCCGACACCCTGGCCCGCGTGGGCCAGGTGCTGCTCCCGCCGGACCGGGTCGCCCTGTCCGACGACGTCCCGCTCGTGGCGAGCGATGCCCTGCTCGACCTGGCCGCGCCCGAGGTGCGCGACGCCGTCGGGCAGCTCGCCCGGACCGCCGGGGCCGGGGCGGTGGACTGGGCGCCCGAGCCCGCGTGGCTCGCCGCGTTCCAGACGCTGCAGGCCGCCGAGGCGTGGGCCGCCCACGGCGCGTGGCTGGCGGGGCGCATGGACACGCTCGGGCCCGCGGTGCGCGCCCGGTTCGAGCGGGCTCGGTCGGTCGGCGCGGACGAGGCGGCTGCCGCGCGGGCCGACGTCGGGCGGGCGCGGGCCGAGATCCGGGAGCGGCTGGGGGAGCGGGTGCTCGTGCTGCCGTCCGCGGCGACGGTGGCGCCGCTGCCGCAGGAGGCCGAGGCCGCACGGGAGGCGACGATGCTGCTGACCTGCGTGGCGGGGCTCGGCGGGCTGCCGGCGGTGTCGGTCCCGGTGCCGACGGCGAGCGGGCTCCCGGCGGGCGCCTGCCTGGTGGGTCCGGCGGGCTCGGACGGCGCGCTGCTGGACCTGGCGGCCCGGCTGGCAAGCTGACATACCCGCCCGGCGGCGTCGAACGTAGGGTTGGTCGGGGCATGGGGCCTCATGCCCCGAGGAACCCTACGTTCGGCGGCCCGCCCACAGCCCGCTCGGCCGCGGCACCGAAGGTTTACAGGGCTGAAACTCTTGTGCCGTTCGCAAATCGCGTTGAAACCGTAGATTTGTGTCATGGACCTCGCGACGTTCAACGCCCTGTCCCCGGCCGACGCCGCGGCGACCGTCCGGCCGTGCGCCGACGTCGACTCGTGGGTCGACGCGGTGGTGTCCGGCCGCCCGTTCGCCTGCCGCGACAAGCTGCTGCTGCACGCCATGCGGGCCGCGGCCGACTGGACGGCCGAGGACGTCGACGCCGCTCTGGCGGACCATCCGCGCATCGGCGAGCGCGCGGCGGGCGACGGCACCGCGGCGCGCATGTCCCGCACCGAGCAGCCGACGGCGGCCGAGGCGACCGCCGCCCGGATCGCCGAGGGCAACGCCGCCTACGAGGCGAGGTTCGGCCGCATCTTCCTGGTCCGCGCGGCGGGACGCACCGCGGAGCAGATCCTGGACAACCTCACCGAGCGCCTGGCCAACGACCCCGCGACCGAGGCGCTGGTGACCGCGGAGCAGCTGCGCCAGATCGCCCTGCTGCGGCTGGAGACGATCGTCACCGAGAGCGCCCCGGCCCCGGCCGCCGTCGATCCGGCGGTGACCCGGTGAGCACCGCGTCGACCCACGTGCTCGACGCCGCCCGCGGCCTGCCCGCCGCCGGGCTGACCGTCACGCTCGGTGACCGCCGGGAGGTGACCGACGCCGACGGCCGCATCGCCTGGGGCGAGGTCACGCCCGGCCGGCACGTGCTGACGTTCGCCGCCGGCGACTGGTTCGGGGCGCAGGACCGCGAGACGTTCTTCGGGCAGGTCGTGCTCGACGTCGTGCTCGGTCCCGACCACACGCACGTCGCGCTGCTGCTGAGCCCGTTCGCCTACACCACCTACCGGGGGAGCTGAATGTCGATCGTCCTGGGCCCCAACCAGTACGGAAAGGCCGAGGTCCGGCTGGTGCGCGTCGACCGCGACACCCCGCGGCACCGCATCACCGACCTGAGCATCACGTCGCAGCTGCGTGGGGACTTCCGGGCCACGCACGAGTCCGGGGACAACACGGGCGTCATCGCCACCGACACGCAGAAGAACACGATGTACGCCTTCGCGCGGGACGGCGTCGGCTCGCCGGAGACGTTCCTGCTGCGCCTCGCGCGGCACTTCCTGGCGGAGCCGCAGGTCACGGGCGGGCGCTGGCGTGCGGAGCAGTACGGCTGGGAGCGCATCGGTCCGGGTGCGGACGGCGGGGCCGCCGGGGGCGGCGCGGACGCCGCCGGCCACGACCACTCCTTCGTCCGCGGCGCCGCCGAGCGCCGCACCGCGCTGGTGCACGCCGACGACGCGGGCCTGACCGTGCTCGCCGGGCTGCGCGACGTCACGGTGCTCAAGTCGACGGGCTCGGAGTTCTCCGGGTTCCCGCGCGACCGGTACACGACCCTGCCCGAGACCGACGACCGGGTCCTCGCGACCGACGTCACCGCGTGGTGGCGGTACGCGCCGTCGTTCGCCGACGCCGCGGGCCCGGCCGACTTCGACGAGCGCTTCGCCGCCGTCCGCGCCCTGCTGCTGACGACGTTCGCCGAGCTGCACTCCCTGGCGCTGCAGCAGACCGCCTTCGCGATGGGCCGCGCGGTGCTGGAGGCGTTCGGCGACATCGCCGAGATCCGGCTGTCCTGCCCGAACAACCACCACTTCCTGGTCGATCTGGAGCCGTTCGGCCTGGACAACCCGGGCGAGGTGTTCTTCGCGGCCGACCGGCCCTACGGCCTCATCGAGGCGGCGGTCCAGCGGTCCGAGGGCGGCCCGGACAACCCGGAGCATCCCGTGTGGTCCACGATCGGAGGATTCGTATGAGCCTGGTGCTGGCGTCCGAGCGCGTGCTGGTCGAGGGGGAGCTGCGCCCCGCGGTGCTGAAGGTCGACGGCGGCCGCATCGACCAGGTCTGGTGGGGCACCTCCGACCCCGACGCCGTGCTCAAGCCCGCCGACGACCTGTTCGGGCAGGTGCTCGGCGCCGTCCCCGAGGAGCCCCCGGAGGTCGTGCGGCTCGGCGACCTGGTGGTGCTGCCCGGCGTCGTCGACACGCACGTGCACGTCAACGAGCCCGGCCGCACCGCGTGGGAGGGCTTCGCCTCGGCGACGCGCGCCGCCGCGCTGGGCGGCGTCACCACGATCGTCGACATGCCGCTGAACTCGCTGCCGCCCACCACGACCGTCGCCGCGCTGGAGGTCAAGCGGGCGGCGGCCGAGGCGGTGCGTGCCCGCGGCGAGCTGCACTGCGACGTCGGCTTCTGGGGCGGCGTCGTGCCCGGGAACACGGACGACCTGGAGCCGCTGTGGGACGCGGGTGTCTTCGGCCTCAAGTGCTTCCTCGCCGACTCGGGCGTGCCCGAGTTCCCGCCGCTGGGGCCCGACGAGCTGCTCAAGGCCATGGACCGGATCGCGCGGTTCGGCGGCCTCCTGGCCGTCCACGCCGAGGACCCGGCCACGCTCGCCGCGGCCCCGAGCCGGCCCGGCCGCGCGTACGCGGACTTCCTGGTCTCGCGCCCCCACGAGGCGGAGACGACGGCGATCGCCGCGCTGCTGGACGCCGTCCGCGAGACGGGCACGCCCACGCACGTGCTGCACCTGTCGTCGGCGCGGGCGCTCGACCTGCTGCAGGAGGCGAAGGACGAGGGCCTGCCCGTCACCGTCGAGACCTGCCACCACTACCTGGTGCTCGACGCCGAGCACGTGCCCGACGGCGACGCCGCCTTCAAGTGCTGCCCGCCCATCCGCGACCGCGGCAACCAGGACGCGCTCTGGGACGGCCTGCGTGCCGGGATCATCGACTGCGTGGTCAGCGACCACTCGCCGGCCACCGCCGAGGAGAAGTCCGGCGGCGGCGCGCCCGGCGAGGCGGACCTGCAGACCGCCTGGGGCGGCATCGCCGGCCTCCAGGCGGGCTTCGTCGCGCTGGCGGACGCCGCCCGACGGCGGGACGTGCCGCTCGCCGACGTCGCCCGCTGGACCTCGGCGAGCACCGCCGCGCTCGTGGGCCTGGACCGGGGGCCGCGGCCCAAGGGCGTGATCGCCGAGGGAGCCGCCGCCGACCTGCTCGTCTACGACCCGGACGCGAGCACGACCTTCCGGGCCGCCGAGATGGCGCACAAGAACAAGATCAGCGCGTACGACGGCCTGACCGTCCGGGGGGCCGTCGTGCCTCTGCCGGTCGACGGCTCGACCAGCGACGGGACGCTGCTGCGGAGGCCCGCATGAGGCAGGTCCATCCGCCCGCCCGGCTGCTCATGGGCCCCGGTCCCGTGGACGCCGACCCGCGCGTGCTGCGTGCCATGGCCGCGCCGCTGGTGGGCCAGTTCGACCCGTTCATGACCGACACCATGACCGAGGCCATGGTGCTGTGGCGCACGGTCTGGGACACCGCCAACGAGCAGACCCTGCTCGTCGACGGCACCTCCCGCGCCGGCATCGAGGCGGCGCTCGTGTCGCTGCTGGAGCCCGGTGACCGCGTGCTCGTGCCGGTGTTCGGCCGGTTCGGGCACCTGCTCGCCGAGATCGGCGCGCGGGCCGGCGCCGAGGTGCACACCATCGAGACCGAGTGGGGCACCGTCTTCGACCCGGGCCAGATCGAGGACGCCGTCCGCCGCGTGCGGCCGCGCGTGGTCGCCGTCGTGCACGGGGACACGTCCACCACCATGGCCCAGCCGCTCGCCGACCTCGGCCGCATCGCGCACGAGCACGACGCGCTCCTGTACGTCGACGCGACCGCGACCCTGGGCGGCAACCCGTTCCACACCGACGAGTGGGGCGTCGACGCCGCCACGGCCGGGCTGCAGAAGTGCCTCGGCGGCCCGTCGGGCAGCGCGCCCGTGACCCTCTCGCCCGCCGCGGTCGCCACGATCGAGCGGCGCCGGCACGTCGAGGCCGGGATCCGCACCGCGGACGACACGGAGCCGCACGGCAGTCCGATCCGCTCCAACTACCTCGACCTCGCGCAGATCATGGAGTACTGGGGACCCCGCCGCCTCAACCACCACACCGAGGCCACGTCCATGCTCTACGCCGCGCGCGAGTGCGCCCGCCTCCTGGTCGCCGAGGGCATGGCCGCGGCCACCGGCCGGCACGCCCGGCACGGCGCCGCGATGCTGGCCGGCGTGCGCGGGCTCGGTCTGGAGGTCTTCGGCGACGTCGCGCACAAGATGCACAACGTCGTGGCCGTGCGGATCCCCGACGGCGTGGACGGCGACGCCGTGCGCGGCGCCCTCCTGGACGACTTCGGCATCGAGATCGGCACCTCGTTCGGCCCCCTGCACGGTGTGGTCTGGCGCATCGGCACCATGGGTTTCAACGCCCGCCGCGACGCCGTCCTGACCACCCTCGCGGCACTGGAGCACGAGCTGCGCCGCGCCGGGTTCGCCACGGAGCCCGGCGGCGGCGTCACCGCGGCGCTCGCGGTCTACGAGGAGGCGTCCCCGTGACCGCGATCGGCACCACCGCCTGGGTGATGGACCGCTGCGACGACCTGACGCGGCACTCCGCGCGCCCGGACGCCCTGGAGCGGGTGTACCTCTCGCCCGAGCACGCGGCCGCGAACACGGCGGTGCGCGCCTGGATGCTCGACGCCGGTCTGGACACCGAGACGGACGCCGCCGGCAACATCTGGGGCCGCCGGTCCGCGGCCGGCGCGCCCCAGCGGCCCGGCACCCCGGGCGAGCCCGCGCTCGTGCTCGGCTCGCACCTCGACACCGTGCCCGACGCCGGGCGGTACGACGGCATGCTCGGCGTGGTGCTCGCGATCGCCGTCGCGCACCGGCTGCGCGGCCAGGCCCTGCCGTTCGCGCTGGAGGTCGTGGGGTTCTCCGACGAGGAGGGCACCCGGTTCGGCAAGGCGCTGCTGGGCAGCTGCGCGGCGTCGGGCCAGTGGGACGAGGCCTGGTGGGACCAGTCCGACGCCGACGGCGTGACCCTGCGCGAGGCGTTCGCGCGGTTCGGCCTGCCCCCGGACCGGGTGGGCGACGCCGCCCGCCGCCCCGCCGACCTGGTGGGCTACCTGGAGGCGCACATCGAGCAGGGGCCAGTGCTCCAGGACCGTGACCTGCCGCTCGCGTACGTGACCACCATCGCCGGGGCGCGCCGGTTCGTGCTCACCGTGACCGGCGAGGCCCGGCACGCGGGCGGCACGCCGTTCGACCGCCGCCGCGACGCGCTGGTCGCCGCCGCGCACCTCGTCACCCGCATCGAGGAGCTGGCCCGGGCAGCCGGCTGCCTCGCCACCGTCGGCGACATCCACGTCGAGCCCGGGGCCGTCAACGTGATCCCCGGCCGGGCCGAGGTGACCCTCGACCTGCGCGGCCGCACCGACGCCGACCGCGACGCGCTGTGGGACCGGATCGCCGCGGCCGGCCGCGAGATCGCCGACGGGCGGGGCGTGACGATCGAGCACACCGAGACCCACCGGGCGCCGTCGACCGCCTGCGCCCCGCGGCTGAGCCGGGCGGTGGCGGCCGGGATCACCAAGGCGACCACGACGTCGTCCGACCCGCTCGGGCTGTGGAGCCCCGCCGGGCACGACGGCATGGCGATGGCTGCCGTGACCGACGTCGGCATGCTGTTCGTGCGCTGCCGCGACGGGATCAGCCACCACCCCGACGAGCACGTGGACCCCGAGGACGTGGACCTCGCCCTCGACGCGTACACCGCGGCCGTGCTGGCGCTCGCGGAGGAGGCCCGATGACGTCGCTCGCGGACCGCCCGCTCGAGGACCGCATCGCCGCCGGCTACCGGGAGCTGTCCCCGCAGGAGCGCCGCGCCGCGGACGCCCTGCTGGACCACCTCGGCGACCTCGGCACCTACCGCGCCACGGAGCTCGCCGCCCTGGCCGGCGTCTCGAAGGCCACGATGAGCCGGCTGTTCCGCAAGCTCGGCTACGAGGACTTCGAGGGGCTGCGCGAGGACCTGCGCACCCAGCGCGGGCGCGGCCTGCCCATCGCCGTCGACCCCTCGCCCGGCCTGCGCGAGCGGCTGGAGCAGGAGGTCAAGAACCTGGAGAAGGTCTACGCCGCGCTCGACGACGCGACGCTCGACCAGATCGCCGAGGCCCTGGCGACCGCGGGCGACGTCGTGGTCGTCGGACGCCGGGGCTCGCTCGGCCCGGCCACCCAGCTGCGGCGCAACCTGGTCCAGGTGCGCGGGCGCGTGCACCTGGCGCCCGGGCCCGGCCAGTCGCTCGCCGACGACCTCGTGGGGCTCGGCCCCGACGACGTCGTCGTGGTGGTCTCGATCCGCCGGCACGCGTTCCGCGTGGGCGAGATGGTCGAGGCCCTGCTGGCCGACGGCGTCCGCGTGCTGCTGCTCGCCGACGCCAGCCTGCGCCACCTCGCCGGCACCGTGACCTGGTGGATCGAGTGCCCGATCAGCACGCAGGGCGCGTTCGACTCGCTGGTGGCGCCGGTCAGCGTCGTGGCGATGCTGTCGGACCGCGTGCACGAGGTGCTCGACGGCTCGACCGCGCGCGTCGAGGCGATCGACGCCCGGTACGAGCTGCTGCGCGAGATCGACGAGAGGTGAGACGCGGACCGTGGACCTGGACATCGACACCGTGCGCGTGGCGCGCACCCGCGCCGACTGCGTGCTGCGGCCCGGCGAGGCGTTCCTGGGCGGGGGCACGTTCCTGTACTCCGAGCCGGTGCCCGCCGGGGTGACCGGCCTGGTGGACCTCACGGGGCTCGGCTGGGAGCCGTGGTCCGTGGACGGGTCGGGGCTGCGGGTGGCCGGCACGTGCACCCTGGCGGAGCTGGTGTCGGGGCCGGGGGCGCTCGGCGGTGCAGCCGGGGCAACCGGCGCGGCAGCCGCGGGCCCGTATCGCGGGCTCGGGATCGTGCGGGAGTGCGTCTCGGCGCTGTCCCTGTCGGCGAAGGTCGCCCGGACCGCGACCGTGGGCGGCAACCTCGCACTGGCGCTGCCCGCCGGGTCGATGATCGGTCTGTTCGCGGCGCTCGGCGCCCGGGCGGTCGTCTGGACGGGCGCCGGTTCGCGCGAGGTCGCCGTGTCCGACCTGGTCACGGGCCCGGGCGTGGTCGCCCTGGAACCGGGCGAGGTGCTCCGCGAGGTGCGGGTGCCGGCCGCCGCGATCGGGCAGCGCACCGTGTTCCGCCGGGCGTCGCTCACCCCGACCGGCCGGACTGCGGCCATGGTGACGGGCCGCGCGGGCGAGCGGGCTCCTCGGATCGTCGTGACGGCGTCGGTGTCGGCGCCGCACGGCCTGTACGCCCGCGACCACGACATGCTGGACCGCTGGCTCGACTGGATCGGCAGCACCGTCGGCTGGTTCGAGGACACCCACGGCACCGCCGACTGGCGTGGCGCGATGACGCGGCGCCTCGCGCACGAGGCGCTCGACGAGCTGGGCGGTGCGGCATGAACACGTGCAGGGGGACATATCACCGCGGGGAAACGTGTACTCCGCCAGGTGTGTTGCTCTGCGTCGACAATGTCTACCCAGAGCAACACACCTCGGAGGAATGGACTTTCCCCGAGACGCTCCACAACCTGACGGGTTCGGCTGGCCCGGCCAGCCGGCGGCAGCGCAGGGTTCCCCGGCCCCGGCCCCGGCCCCGGCCTCGGCCGATGCGGACAGGGCGCGGCGCATGAGGATCGACGGCGCCGACGTCACGGCCGAGCCCCGGCCTGGCCAGTGCCTGCGCACCTTCCTGCGCGAACAGGGCACCACCGCCGTGAAGAAGGGGTGCGACGCGGGCGACTGCGGCGCGTGCACCGTGCTGCTCGACGGCGCCCCGGTGCAGTCGTGCCTGGTGCCCGCGCACCGCGCCGTCGACGCCGAGGTGGTCACGGCGGCCGGGCTCGGCCGGTTCGGCCCGGGCGGCGACCCGGACGCCGACGCCGACACCCTGCACCCCGTGCAGCGCGCCTTCGTCGAGGCCGCCGGCTTCCAGTGCGGCTTCTGCACGGCGGGCATGGTGTGCACCATCGCCGGTTCGCGGGCCGAGCCCGCCACGCCGCCGGCTGAGCCCGCCACGCCGCCGGTCGAGCCCGCCACACCGCTGGTCGAGCCCGCCCCTCCGCTGGTCGAGCTTGTCGAGACCTGGGTCTCGACAAGCTCGACCAGCGACGGCCCGACGACCAGCGACGGCCCGACGACCAGCGACGGCCCGACGACCAGCGACGGCCCGACGACCAGCGACGGCCCGACGACCAGCGACGGCCCGACGACCAGCGACGGCCCGACGACCAGCGACGGCCCGACGACCAGCGACGGCCCGACGACCAGCGACGGCCGGACGACCGGCGACGGCCCGACGACCAGCGACGGCCGGACGACCGGCGACGGCCCGACGACCAGCGACGGCCCGACGACCAGCGACGGCCGGACGACCGGCGACCCGACGACCGGCGACGGCCTCTCGACCGCCGAGCTCCTCAAGGGCAACCTCTGCCGCTGCACCGGGTACCGGTCGATCCGGGACGCCATCGCCGGACGCGTGAACACCGAGGTCGCGGAGCCGGGCGCCGCGTTCGGCCGGGCCGTCGTCGCGCCGGCCGCGGCCCGGATCGTGCGCGGGCGCGAGCCGTACACCCTGGACGAGCCGGAACCGCCCGGCCTGCTGCACGTCGCCGTGCTCGGCAGCCCGCACCCGCACGCACGGATCACCCGCATCGACGCGACCGCGGCCCGGCAGGCGCCCGGCGTGCACCTGGTGCTCACGCACCACGACGTCCCGGACACCCTCTACTCGACCGGGCGGCACCAGAACCGGCTCGACGACCCCGACGACACCCGCATGCTCGACCCCGTGCTGCGGTTCGTCGGCCAGCGCGTCGCGGTCGCCGTCGCCGAGACGCCCCGGCAGGCCCGCGACGCGCTCGCCCGGGTGCGGGTCGAGTACGAGGTGCTGCCCGCCGTCCTCGACCCCGAGGCCGCACGCAGCCCCGGCGCACCCGTGCTGCACCCCGGCAAGACGCCCGCGGAGCACCGCGTCGCGGAGGCGGGCCGCAACGTCGTCGCGCAGGTCCACGAGGAGTACGCCGCACCCGGGCAGGACGGCGTCGAGGCGGCCCTGGCGGCGTCGGCGGCCACCGTGACCGGGACCTGGACCACGGCCCGCGTGAACCACGTCGCGCTGGAGACGCACGGCGCCCGCGCCTGGCTGGAGCCCGGCGAGGACGGCGAGGACGCCGAACCGGCGACCGGTCCAGGGCAGCGCGTGCTGCACGTGCGCACCTCCACGCAGGTGCCGTTCCTCGTGCGCGACGAGCTCGCCCGGCTCCTGGACCTGCCGCAGGACCAGGTCCGCGTGGTCGCGGGCCGGGTCGGCGGCGGGTTCGGCGGCAAGCAGGAGCTGCTCGTGGAGGACGTCGTCGCGCTCGCGACCCTGCGCACCGGACGGCCCGTGCAGTGGGAGCTCAGCCGCACCGAGCAGTTCACGACCGTGCCGTGCCGTCACCCGTTCCGGGTCACGGTGCGCGCCGGGGCGACCGCGGACGGGGAGCTCACGGCGCTCGCGATCGACGTGCTGGCCGACACCGGCGCCTACGGCAACCACGCGCCCGGCGTCATGTTCCACGGCGTGCACGAGTCCATGGCCGTGTACCGCGCCCCGAACAAGCGCGTCGACGCCGAGTCGGTCTACACCAACAACCTGCCCTCCGGCGCGTTCCGCGGGTACGGGCTGGGGCAGGTGCAGTTCGCGATCGAGGGCGCGCTCGACGAGCTCGCGGCGCGCCTCGACGCCGACCCGGTCGAGCTGCGCCGCCGCAACGTGATCCGCCCGGGCGACCCGTTCGTCGTCGGCCAACCGGTGGACGGGGACCTGGAGTACGGGTCCTACGGCCTGGACCAGTGCCTCGACCTCGTCGACGACGCGCTGGCCTCCGGCCGCGGCGAGACCGCACCGGACGGCTGGGCCGAGGGGCGCGGGGTGGCGCTCGCGATGATCGCGACCATCCCGCCGCGCGGGCACCACACGCACGCCCGGGTCACGGTCGCGCCCGACGGCGACTTCGTGGTCGATGTCGGCACCGCCGAGTTCGGCAACGGCACCACGACGGTGCACGCGCAGCTCGCGGCGACGGAGCTGGGCGTGCCGGTCGAGCGGGTGCGGGTGCGCCCGTCGGACACGGCGACGTCCGGCCACGACACGGGCGCCTTCGGCTCCGCGGGCTCGGTGGTGGCGGGCCTGGCGGTCCAGCGCGCGGCGGCGGCCCTCCGCGCGGAGCTCGACGCGGTGGTCTCGACAGGCTCGACCAGCGGTGGACCAGGCTCGACCAGCGGTGGACCCGTTGGTCGAGCCTGTCGAGACCTGGTGGGGATGACCGCCGAGGCCACGCACGACGGCTCGCCCCGGTCCGTCGCGTTCAACGTGCACGGGTTCCGCGTCGCGGTGCAGCGCGAGACCGGCGCCGTGCGGATCCTCCAGTCCGTGCAGGCCGCCGACGCCGGCGTCGTGATCAACCCCGAACAGCTCCGCGGGCAGGTCGAGGGCGGGGTGGCGCAGGCGATCGGCTCGGCCCTGACCGAGCAGCTCGTGGTGCGCGACGGCGTGGTCGTGACCGACCGGCTGCGGCACTACCGCGTGCCGCAGGCCGCCGACGTCCCCGACACCGAGGTGCTGTTCGCCGACACCGTCGACCGGCTCGGGCCCCGCGGCGCCAAGTCGATGAGCGAGGCGCCCTACAACCCGGTGGCCCCGGCGCTGGCCAACGCGATCGCCGACGCGACCGGCGTCCGCCCGCGCGACCTGCCGATGCGCCCCGACCGGCTGTGGGCGCTGCTGCGCGCTACAGCGACCGCACCGACCGGCCGTGCGGGTCGGTGAGCGCCACGGGTTCGCCGTCCCGGGCCAGGATGAACTGGGGATCCGCGCCCGCGGGCAGCCTCGCGGCGACGTCTGGCAGCACGGTCCAGCCCTCGTTGCTGAGCCAGACGACGCCGCGACCAGCCGGGTTGCAATGAGACCGGTCGGTTGCAATGAGACCGGTCCGTCAACCGACCGGTCTCGATGCAACCGACCGATCTCGAAACCTGGGGCCCGACCAGGGAACCAATGCAACCCGGGTGAAACGGGCGTTTCGATCAGGTCACCTCCTGGGAACGCAGTTGAAACGCGGCGGTGCGAGCATCGAAGGGTGAGCAGCGCACCCGACACCTCCGGCCCACCGTTCCGGGCCTCCGCCGGCCCCGCGGACGCCGCCTGGCTCGCCCGCGCCGTCGAGGTCGCCTCCCGGAACGTGGCCGACGGCGGTGGCCCCTTCGGGGCCGTCGTCGTGCGCGGGGGCACCGAGATCGCGGCCGCCGGCAACCGCGTGACCCGGGACCTCGACCCCACGGCCCACGCCGAGGTGGTCGCGATCCGCGCGGCCTGCCAGGCGCTGGGCACGTTCTCGCTGGCCGGCACCACGCTGTACGCCTCGTGCGAGCCGTGCCCGCTGTGCCTCTCGGCGGCCCTGTGGGCCCGGGTGGACCGCGTCGTCTTCGCCGCGGACCGGCACGACGCCGAGCGCGCCGGATTCGACGACCGCGAGTTCTACGAGCTGCTCGACCGCGACCGCTCGACGTGGCCCAACCCCGTCGTCGAGCACCGGATCGAGCGCGCCGGCGAGCCGTTCGAGGCCTGGCGCGAGCACACCACGCGCATCCCGTACTGACACGCGCCGGGGGATCCCCGGAGCAGACCTCGTCCGGTACGTTTTACGGCGGTGCACCCGGCCGACGCCGGGCAGGACGGAGCAGACCATGGATGCCAGGAACCGCACGACGACGGTCGGGATCGTGCTCGCGGCCGGCGCGGGCAGCCGGTTCGGCATGCCCAAGGCGCTCGCCCGCACCGACGGCGGCACGCCCTGGCTCGAGCTCGCCTGCCAGGCGCTGGTCGACGGCGGGTGCGCCGACGTCGTCGTCGTGCTCGGCGCGAGGTCCGACGAGGCCGAGGGGCTCGCGCAGGCCGGCGCCACGTCCGTGGTCGCCGACCAGTGGGAGACCGGGCTCGCGGCGTCGCTGCGCACCGGCCTGGCCTCGGCGCAGGAGACCGGCGCGGACGCCGCCGTCGTCTCCCTGGTGGACCTGCCCGGCCTGCGGCCCGACGCCGTCCGGCGGGTGCTGGAGCCGTTCGGCGAGCCGGACGCCGCCCGTGGCGCCCTCGCCCGCGCCACCTACGACGGCCGCCCCGGGCACCCCGTGCTGCTGGGCCGCGAGCACTGGGAGCCGCTCGCCGGCTCGGTCCGCGGGGACTCGGGCGCCGGGCTGTACCTGCGCACGCACGGCGCCGTCGGCATCGACTGCACCGACCTCGGCGGCGGGGACGACGTCGATCGCTGGTGATTCACCCCCGGGGTAGGGGCAGCCCCACCACCCGATCCGGGTGATCCCTGAGGTTTCCCCCGGTCCTGCCCGAATCCTGTCGCCGCGACCGGTTCGGCTACGTAGTCTCGGAAACGTGGAGGCCACGGAACTCGCCCGCCTGCAGTTCGCGCTGCTGGCCGCTGTGCACTTCCTCTTCGTGCTGCTCACGCTCGGGCTCGGCCCCGTGGTGGCGATCTTCAACACGCGCTGGGCCCGCGCCACGGGCCCGCGCGCCGTCGTGCTGGGGAACGCGACCCGGTTCTGGGGCCAGATCTACCTGGTGAACTACGCGCTCGGCATCGCGGCCGGGATCGTGCTGGAGCTGCAGTTCGGGCTGCACTTCCCGGGCCTGCTCGACGTCGCCGGCGAGGTCTTCGGGGCGCCGCTCGCCGTGGAGACGCTCGTGGCGTTCTTCCTGGAGTCCACGCTGCTGGGCCTGTGGGTGTTCGGCTGGCACCTGTTCCCGCGCGGGCTGCACGCCGCCATCTTCTGGGCCGTGGTGCTCACCGGCTACGCCTCCGCCTTCGCGGTCATGGTCGCCAACGGGTTCCTGCGCAACCCCGTGGGGTACGTGCTGGAGGGCCCGCCCGACGCCCAGGTCGCCAGCATCACCGACTTCGGCGCGCTGGTCGCCAACCCGGCCGCGCTCGTGTCCGGCCTGCACGTCGTGGGCGCCTGTCTGATGGCCGGCGGGTTCGTGCTCGTAGGCGTCTCCGCGTGGCACCTGCGGCGCGTGGGCGGTGGCGAGCGCCTGCCGGTGAGCCCCGACGAGGACCTCTGGCGCCGGTCCATGCGGGCGGGGATCTGGACGGGCCTGGTGGGCGTGCTGTTCGTGCAGGCGTTCGGGTACGCCCAGTTCGGCTACATCGAGGGAGGCTTCGGCGAGAATGCCGCCGTCGGCGTGCTGCTCGAGGTCATGATGCGGTCCGCGGACCTGGTGTTCCTGGGCGCCCTGGTGCTCCCGCTGCTGCTCATCGGGGGTGCCCTGTTCCGGATGCGCGGCCGCCGCACCCTCTACGCGGTGCTCACGGCCCTGCTCCCGCTGCCGTTCCTCGTCGGGATCGCGGGCTGGCTGGTGCGGGAGCTGGGGCGGCAGCCGTGGGTGATCCAGGGCGTGCTGCGGGTCGACCAGGTCACCTCCGACCAGTCGGCGCGCGCCGTCCTGGCCTCGCTGGTGCTGCTCGCGGGCCTCATGGTGACGCTCGCCGTCCTCGACTGGTGGGTCCTGACGCGGCTCGCCCGCGCCGGGACCGACCGGCTCGTGCTCGGGGCCGCGCCGGCCGACGTCCTGCGGGACGACGGCGCGGACGACGCCGTGCTGCTCCGCTTCGGGCCGCCGCAGGAGACCCGATGAACGCGTCGGCCTGGGCGGTGCTGCTCACCGTCCTGGTCACGGGGTGGGTGGTGCTCGACGGCGCCGTCCAGGGCGCGGGCGCCACCCTGCTGCAGGAGCACGGCCAGGACGGCAAGGAACGACGCCGGGAGCCGGCCGAGCGCCGGCTCGTGCTCGGCGCGGTCGGCCCGCTGCTGCTGCCCGGGGAGGTGTGGCTGATCGCCGCGCTCGGCGTGCTGATCGGTGTGTTCCCGCACGCCGAGGCCGACCTGCTCCGGGCCGGGTACCCGGTGGCGATCACGCTGGTCGGCTCCTGGGCCCTGCGCGACGCCGGGATCTGGCTGCGCAGCCGCCGTCCCGGGAACGTGTGGCGCGACGTGTGGGACGTCGTGCTGGTGGTCGCGAGCATCACGCTCGCCGGGAGCTGGGGCGCGCTGCTCGGCGTCGCCTGGGGGAGCGGGCTCGCCGCGCTGGCCCTCGGCATCGCGGCGGTCGTGGTCACGCGCCTGCACGGCGACGCCGTCGTCGCCTGGCGCCTGCGCCGCAGCGGGCCGCTGCCGGTGGTCGTCACGTCGGTGATGGTCGCCGCGCCCGTGGTCGGCACGGCGCTCGCGGCGTGGCCGCGGCTCGTCCACGGCACGGTCTCCGAGCCCACCATGGCGGCGCTCGGCGTCGTGGCGCTGGTGGTGCTGCCCGTGGTCCTCGCGCTGCAGGTGGCGGCCTGGTGGATCGTCTCCCGGCCCCTGGACAGCCGGGACACGCTGTTCTTCTGACCCCCCGGAACTTAGATCTCGAAACGGACGTATCGCCCCAGCGCACGACGAGATGCCGGTAAAGTCCTACCTACCATGACCATGAAGAACCGCATCGTCTGCGCGCTGCTCGGCGCCCTGGCGTTCGCCACCGCGACCCTGCTCCTGCCGTGGCTCCCGGACGCTCTCGTGGGGCTGCTGGGGACCGGCGGGCTGCTGCTGTTCCTGGCCGCCCTGGTGCTGCCGACCAACTTCCGGCAGCCGCCCGTGCACAGCCTCGCGATCCTCGACAAGGGGTACCTGACGCCCGTCGAGATCCACCAGATCCTCGGGATCTGGCTGCCCTCGGGCAGCTCGGCCCTCGACGCCCGCGACGCGCAGTGGACGGTGGCCCGGCACGTCGCCAAGTGGCGCGCCGACCACGTGGTCAACGTGATGGACTTCCACGGCGTGGTCGCCGAGCGCCGGGTCGACATGCTCTCGGTGGTGCAGTGGGTCGGCATCCAGCTCCTGCCGGCGTTCCTGGGCCTGATCTTCCTGATCCCGACGCTGGCGCTGAGCGGGTTCGACAAGATCAGCATCAACTTCCTGCAGACCCTCCTGCTCTTCGTGGTCTGGGGCGGCGTCGCGCTGCTGGCGCGCTGGATCCTGGAGAAGCACGTGATCCACCGGTTCGTGTGGGAGCCGGAGCTGACGGCGGACGGGACCCGGTTCGTGGAGCGGTGACGCGGAGCGCAGCGCCGCGTCACCGCGACCCGCGGGTGTGCCGGAGTGTCGGTGACTGGGGGCAGAATGGCTCTGTGCCCCTGTACCGAGACGACGCGATCGTGCTGCGCACCCAGAAGCTGGGCGAGGCGGACCGCATCGTCACGTTCCTGACGCGCGAGAACGGCAAGGTGCGCGGCGTCGGCAAGGGCGTGCGGCGCACGTCGTCCAAGTTCGGGGCGCGGCTGGAGCCGTTCATGGCCGTCGACGTGCAGCTGCACACCGGCCGCAACCCGCGGCCCGGCATGGGCCTCGACACGGTGACGCAGGTCGAGACCATCGGCGCCTACGCCCGCGCGATCAGCGAGGACTACGGCCTGTACACGTCCGGCACGGTGATGCTGGAGGCCGCCGACCGGCTGGTCGCGCAGGAGTACGAGCCGGCGGTGCAGCAGTACTGGCTGCTCGCCGGCGGCTTGCGGGCCCTGTCCGAGCGGCACCACGACGCCGGCCTGGTGCTCGACTCGTACCTGCTGCGCGCGCTCGCGGTGGCGGGCTGGGCGCCGTCGTTCGAGGACTGCGCGCGCTGCGGCGAGCCCGGCCCGCACCACTCGTTCAACGTGGCGCAGGGCGGCGCCGTCTGCCCGCGCTGCCGGCCGCCGGGTTCCACCGCGCCCGCGCCGGAGACCTTCGCCCTGCTGTCCTCGCTGCTCGCGGGCGACTGGGCGACCGCCGACGCGTCCGACGCGCGGCACCGCAAGGAGGCGAGCGGCCTCGTCGCCGCCTACGGCCAGTACTACCTGGAGAGAACGTTGCGATCGTTGAAGATGGTGGAGCGCTGATGGCCCGGAACGCGAACCTGGTCGCGCCCTTCCCGCACCCGTCCGGCGAGCAGGCCCCGCGGATCCCCAAGGAGTTCCTGCCGCGGCACGTCGCCGTCGTCATGGACGGAAACGGCCGCTGGGCGAACGCCCGCGGTCTGCCGCGCGTCGAGGGGCACCGGGCGGGCGAGAACTCCCTGCTCGACGTCGTCGCGGGCGCCGTCGACGTGGGCGTCGAGTACGTCTCGGCCTACGCGTTCAGCACCGAGAACTGGAAGCGCTCGCCCGAGGAGGTGCGCTTCCTGATGAACTTCACGCAGGACGTGATGCGCCGCCAGTGCGACGTCATGGCCTCGTGGGGCGTGCGTATCCGCTGGGCCGGACGCCGTCCGAAGCTGTGGAAGTCGGTGATCGACGTGCTCCAGGAGGCCGAGGAGCGCACCAAGGACAACGACCTCTGCACCCTGACGATGTGCGTCAACTACGGCAGCCGGGCCGAGCTGGCCGACGCCGCCGCAGCCATGGCGCGCGACGTCGCCGCCGGCAAGCTGGACCCGAAGCGGATCAGCGAGAAGACCGTGCAGAAGTATCTGTACCTGCCCGACCTGCCCGACGTCGACCTGTTCCTGCGGTCCTCGGGCGAGCAGCGGACGTCGAACTTCATGCTGTGGCAGGCGGCGTACGCCGAGATGGTGTTCCTCGACGAGCCGTGGCCCGACGTCGACCGCCGGCACCTGTGGCACGCGGTCGAGGAGTACGCGAAGCGCGACCGCCGCTACGGCGGGGCGCTGGACAAGCCGGACGCCGCGAAGTAGAGAACCGCTCGCTGGTCGAGCTTGCCCGCTCGCTGGTCGAGCTTGTCGAGACCTACCGGGGTCTCGACGAGCTCGACCAGCGAACGGGCGGCTCGGTCGGCGAAGGGCGTTACTTGTTCAGCGTCTCCGCCAGGGCGTCGATCAGCTTGGGCATGCCCTCGGGGTACTCGACCGAGAGCGCCGTCGGCGGGGAGACGGCCGAGACCGCGACGGTGCCGACCTGCTGCGCCACCATGCCGTTCTTGACGGCGGGCAGGGCCTGCAGCTCCTTCTTGTCGGGGAGCGCCGCGGCCTCCTCCTCGGTGTACGTGTAGGCCACGACGAGGTCGGACTCCAGCTTGTCGAGCTCCTCGTACGACAGCGTGTAGAAGAACGAGCCGTCGTCCGGCGCGAGCTCCTCGACGGCCGGGGCGGTCTCGAAGCCGAGGCCCTCCAGGAACCCGGCGCGCGGGTCACCGGCCCGGTAGACGTAGATCAGGCCCTCGTCGGGCGAGTCGACGATCGCGGCGACGGTCTTGCCCTCGAACTCGGGGTGCGCCTCGGCCTGCTCGGCCAGGTACGTGTTGATCTCGTCGACCTTGGCCTCGCCCGCCGCGCTGCGGCCCAGGGCGGCGTCCGTCGCGGTGATGATCTCGTCCCACGGCGTCTGCCAGGCGGTCTCCGGGTAGGCGACCGTCGGGGCGATCTCGCTGAGCAGGTCGTACTGCTCCTGCGTGATGCCCGAGTACGTGGCGATGATGACGTCGGGCTCGGCGGCCGCGAACTCCTCGTAGGGCACCGTCGCGCCGGCCTCGGCGTCGGTCAGCACGGTCGGGTGCTCGACGCCGGCCTCGTCGTAGGCCTCCTCGACCCAGGGAAGCAGGTTGCCCTCGCCCACGGTCCAGGTCTGCTCGGCGACGGCGACCGGGAAGACGCCCGCAGCGATCGCGGCCTCGGTCGAGCCCCAGCCCCACGTGGCGACGCGCTCGGGCGCCGCCTCGATGGTGGTCTCGCCGAGCGCGTGCTCGATGGTCAGCGGGAACTCGTCGGTCGCGCCGGAGGCGGCGGCGGACGGCGCGGCGTCGTCGTTGCCGGCCGGCTCTTCGGACGCGCAGCCCGCGAGGGCGAGGGCGGACGCGGCGACGAGGCCGACGGCCGCTGCGAGGGATCGGCGAGATCGCACGGTTTCTCCCGGGGGTATCAGTCGAACGACCGGCGGGGTGCCGGTCGAGATGAGGTAACCCTAACCGCATTAGGTCACGTTGATGTTGCGGAATTGGAAGAGGTCTGGGTGAGGTAAACCACGCCTACTTCGAGTGGAAACGGCCCACCGGGACCACCAGGGGGGAGCCCGCGACGGGGTCGGGGACCACCTGGGCGCGCAGCCCGAACGCCTCGTCGACCACCTCGCGGGTCAGCACGTCCGACGGCTCCCCCTCGGCGACGATCCGGCCGGCCGACATGACGACCAGGTGGTCGGCGTACCGGGCGGCGAGGTTGAGCTCGTGCAGCACCATCGCGACGGTCGTGCCCTGGTTGCGGTTCAGCTCGGTGAGCAGGTCCAGCAGGTCGAGCTGGTGGCGCACGTCGAGGAACGTCGTCGGCTCGTCGAGCAGCACGATGTCGGTCTGCTGCGCCAGCACCATCGCGATCCACACGCGCTGGCGCTGCCCGCCCGACAGCTCGGCGACCGGCCGGTCCGCGAGCTCCGCTACTCCTGTGGACTCCAGCGCGGTGGTGACCACGGCGTCGTCGTCGGAGGAGTGCCGGCCGAACCAGCCCTGGTGCGGGTACCGGCCGCGGCTGACCAGCTCGGCGACCCGCACGCCGTCGGGCGCGACGGACGACTGCGGCAGCATGCCGACCTTGCGCGCCAGCTCCTTGCGCGGCATCGCCGTGATGTCGGTCCCGCCGAGCGTGATGCGGCCGCCGTCGAGCGGGTGCAGGCGGGCCAGGCCGCGCAGCAGCGTGGACTTGCCGCAGGCGTTCGGCCCGACGACGGCGGTGATCTTGCCGTCGGGCAGCGTCAGGTCGAGGCCCTCGATGACCTTGAGGCCGTCGTAGCCCAGGCTGACGCCCTCGGCGCGCAGGTTGGTCATCGGCTCCTCTTCTCGTTCGTGGCGAGCAGCCACAGCAGGTAGGGGGCGCCCACGAGCCCCGTGACGACCCCGACCGGCGCCGCGACGCCGAGCAGCCCGTGCTGCGCGACGACGTCCGCGACCAGGGTCAGGGCCGCGCCGGTCACGGCGGACGCGACGAGCGCGGCGCCGCCGTCGTTCACCAGGCGGCGCGCGATGGCGGGCGCGACCAGGGCGACGAACGCGATGGGGCCGGACGCGCTGGTGGCGAGCGCGACGAGCGCGACGGCCAGCAGCAGCGTGCCCACGCGGGCGGCGTCGACGTGCACACCCAGGGCGCGCGCGTTGTCGTCGCCGAGCGCGAGAGGGCCCTGGGTCCGCGAGACGACCGCCACCGCGGCGGACAGCACGAGCGTCCCGACGGCGACGAGCGTGAGCTGCTCGCCGCGGACGTCGGAGATCGAGCCGACCGTCCAGGTCAGGACGGCCGCCGCCTCGTGCTCCTGCGCGCGGGCCAGGGCCCAGGCGATCAGCGACGAGCCCAGGTACGCGAATCCGACGCCCACCAGCACGAACCGGATCGAGTGCAGGCCCCTGCGCCACGCCAGCAGCCAGATCGCCAGGGCGACGACCGCGGCGCCCGTGAACGCCATCCCGGACAGCGCCACGCCGCTCAGTCCCAGGACGAGCACGCCGAGCACGGCCCCGAGGCTCGCCCCGGTCGAGATGCCGAGGATGTCGGGGGAGGCGAGCGGGTTGCGCAGGGTCGACTGGAAGAGGGCGCCGGCCAGGCCGAACGCGGCGCCGATCACGACGGCCGCCTCGATGCGGGGCAGCCGCAGCTTCTGGACGACGAAGACGTCGCCCTTGTCGCCGAGGCCCAGGACGCCGCCGATCGCCTGGCCCGGGGTCAGGCCGGCGGCGCCGATGAGGAGCGCGACGGTCCCGGCGACGAGCACCACGAGGACCATCCCGGACACGACGAGCGTCTGCCGGCGGCGCCGGACGGCGCGCAGCTCGGCGACGGTGCTGACGGTGGTGGCCGTGGCGGGTGCGGACATCAGGCCCCCACCACGTTCCGGCCCCGGGCGACGGCGACCAGCACCGGCGCGCCGAGCAGTGCCGCGACCACGCCGGCCTCGAGCTCGGAGCGGGGCAGGACCAGCCGGCCGAGCACGTCGGCGGACAGCAGCATGACCGGGCCCAGCAGCGCGCCGATCGCCATGATCCAGCGGTAGTCCGTGCCCACGAGGCGGCGTGCCGTGTGCGGCACCACGAGCCCGACGAGCGCGATCGGCCCGGCCAGCGACGTCGCCGTGCCCGCGAGCAGCACGATGGCGATCGCCGCGAGCACGCGCGTGGTGCCGACCCGCTGGCCGAGCGCGGTGGCGACGTCGTCCCCGAGGGCCAGCATGTTGAGCCGGTGCGCGAGCCCCGCGGCCAGGACCAGGCCGACGACGATGAACGGCCACAGCGCCGTGACGGTGTCCAGGCCGCGGCCCGTCAGGGAGCCGACGGACCAGAACCGGTACAGGTTGAACGCCTGCTGGTCGCGCAGCAGCACGAGCGTGATGAGCGGCGTGATCAGTGCGGTCACCGCGGCGCCGACCAGCGCGAGCCGCACCGGCTGGCCCCGCCCCACCGAGAACACGATCGCCGCAGCGACGGCGGCCCCGAGGAACGCGAACCACACGTAGCCGATGGGCGAGGTGATCCCCAGCAGCCAGACGGCGCAGACGACCGCCAGCGACGCGCCCGAGTTCAGGCCCAGCAGGCCCGGGTCGGCGATCGGGTTGCGCGTGACGCCCTGGATCAGCGTGCCCGCCATGCCGAGCGCGACACCCGCCGCCAGCCCGACGACGGTGCGCGGCAGCCGCTGCTCCAGCACCACGTCGTGGTCCATGAAACCCGCGACCGGCGCCGTCAGCGCCCGCCACACCTCGGCCGGGTTGATGTCGCGGACGCCGAGCGCGAGGCTCGCGAGGACGACGAGCACCAGGGCGACGACCGCCGCGAGCAACGCGAGCGTCCGGCGTCGGGCACGGCGGGCCACGGCTTCCGCACCCTCACGGCGTCCCGCGGGCGCAGCCGCAGGTGAGGTAAGCATTGCCTAAGCATTCCACAATGCCGAGGGTGGTCGGTACGCGCCCCTGCCCGGGGCGCGTACCGCCGGATCAGGAGTACGAGTCGCAGCCCCAGCCGTCGTTGTCCGCGTCGAGGCGGTGGTAGTCCTTGGTCCCGACCCAGACGGTCTTGCCGACGTCGGGGCAGTCGAGGTCGGGGTTGCTGGGGCTGACCGGGCACTGCCACCTGCCGGCGGTGTAGACGCAGGCGGAGTCACGGGCGAAGTCGGACCGGAGCGAGCCCTTCTTGCCGCCGAAGCTCACGGTCCACGTGCCGGACCTCGTCGCGGTGGTCTTGAAGGAGTAGGCCCCGGTCTTGGTGGTCTTGATCTTCGCGATCTTCTTCGACGCGGCCGGCCCCGCCGGGTCGAAGCGGACCGTGAGCTCCCGCCCGGACAGGGCGCGCCACTTCCCGTCCCTCTTGTAGGTGAGCTTGCCCGTCAGGACGACCGCCTTGCCCTTCGCGACCGTGTGCGGCTTGGCCTGCGCCGTGATGTTGGTCGTGTAGCCGGTCGCTGCCTGTGCGGGGACGGACGCCGTGAGCGCGAGCGCGAACACGCTCACCAGGGCGACGATGATTCGTCGGATCATGCGGGGACCAGTCTCTTCCTCGAGTCGGCGCGCCGCCCAACGCGGCACGCTATGAGTCCCAGACCTGCTCAGCCGCTGTTTCTGACACGGTTCTCCTCGACCTCACCCGGGTGAACCCGGCCGTGCGGGGGCTCGGCCCTGACCTCCGGGAAAGTAAGTACGTCTGCGGGGTGTGTTGCTGTGAGTCGACAATGTCTACGCAGAGCAACACACCCCGCAGACCTACGTTTACCCTGCGGCGAGATGTCCGTTTCGGATGCCCGCCCTGCCCGCTCCTGGTTATCCACAGGCTCGGGCGATCGCCCCTGCGTCGTCGAGGTGCGCCCGGCACGATGGGGCGATGGAACTCGACGGATCGCGGCTCGACGCCGCGCGGCTCGTGAAGGAAGCGCGGCAGGCGGCCCGGCAGACGCAGACGAAGCTTGCTGGCCGAGCGGGCGTGTCCCGGGGGACCGTCGCGGCGATCGAGTCGGGAGCGCGGAAGCCGTCCTGGGCGATGCTGACCGCGCTCCTCGCGGCCGCAGGCAAGCAGATGCGGATCGACCTCGAACCGCTCGACGAGGACGTCCGGAGCGCCGTGGCGGCCCAGGCGGGTGACACCTCCACAGCCGACGACCTGAGCATGACGGTGTCGCTCATGGAGGGATTGAGCGACCTGGCGTACCGCTTCGAAGGGCTTGCCGCCGCGGCGGTGCTGGGAGCGCCGCTCCCGTTGGCGGAGCCCATCGAGCTCGTGCTGCCGGACACTGCCGAGGGAGTGGACTGGCTCGCGGCGCTCGTCCGCACCGGTGCGGCCGCTGTGACGCCGGCCGGGCGCAGCTACCACCTGGACGGCGTGACGTCGGCCAAGGGTGTGGCCCACCTGGTGGAGCTCGGTGAGGGCGGTCGATTCCTGCTGGAGATCTGGCTCTGCGTCTTCACGGTGCGGTTCGTCCCGGCCTCGCAGGCCGGGCGGGCGGTCACCGTCGTCGGTGAGCACGGCCCGTTGCGGGTGCAGCCGCTGCACGAGATCGAGACCACGGACCGGAACGCGGCGCGCGTCCTGCGCCTGCTGCGAGAGCAGGCCCAGGACGCGCGCGACTGACTAGCTGCTGGTCGAGCCCGACCGCGGGTCGAGCCGCCGCTGGTCGAGCCTGTCGAGACCCGGTTTCGACAAGCTCAACCAGCGATGCGCTCAGGCCCCGACGAGGTGCCCGGCCAGGTAGCTGACGACCTTGTCCAGGGCGACGCGCTCCTGCTGCATCGTGTCGCGGTGGCGGATGGTCACGGCCTGGTCGTCGAGGGTGTCGAAGTCGACGGTGATGCAGAACGGCGTACCGATCTCGTCCTGGCGGCGGTAGCGCTTGCCGATGGCCTGCGTCACGTCGTAGTCGATGTTCCAGTACTTGCGCAGCTCCGCGGAGAGCTTCTCCGACGTCGGCAGCAGGTCCGCCGTCTTGGACAGCGGGAGCACCGCGGCCTTGACGGGGGCCAGGCGCGGGTCCAGGCGTAGCACGGTGCGCTTGTCGACGCCGCCCTTGGTGTTGGGCGCCTCGTCCTCGGCGTACGCCTCGACCAGGAACGCCATGAGCGAGCGGGTCAGGCCGGCGGCCGGCTCGATGACGTACGGGTAGTACTTCTCGTTCGTCACCGGGTCGCGGTACGCCAGGTCCTTGCCGGAGCTCTCCGTGTGGGTCTTCAGGTCGAAGTCCGTGCGGTTCGCGATGCCCTCGAGCTCACCCCACTCGCTGCCCTGGAAGCCGAAGCGGTACTCGATGTCCACGGTGCGGGTCGAGTAGTGCGACAGCTTGTCCTTCGGGTGCTCGTAGTGCCGCAGGTTGTCGGCCGAGATGCCCAGGTCCGTGTACCAGTTGGTGCGGTAGTCGATCCAGTACTGGTGCCACTCCTCGTCCTCACCCGGCTTGACGAAGAACTCCATCTCCATCTGCTCGAACTCGCGGGTGCGGAAGATGAAGTTGCCCGGCGTGATCTCGTTGCGGAACGACTTGCCGATCTGGCCGATGCCGAACGGCGGCTTCTTGCGCGCGGCGGCCGCGACGTTGGCGAAGTTCACGAAGATGCCCTGCGCCGTCTCGGGGCGCAGGTAGTGCAGGCCGGACTCGTCCTCGACGGGGCCGAGGTACGTCTTCAGCATCATGTTGAAGTCGCGGGGCTCGGTCCACTGGCCGCGGGTACCGCAGTTGGAGCAGACGATCTCGGCGAGGCCGCCCTCGGGGGCGCGGCCCTTCTTCTCCTCGAACTCCTCGATCATCTGGTCCTCGCGGAACCGCTTGTGGCACGAGAGGCACTCGGTGAGGGGGTCGGTGAACACGCCGACGTGGCCGGAGGCGACCCAGACCTGGCGGGGCAGGATGACCGAGGAGTCCAGGCCGACGATGTCGTCGCGGCTCGTGACCATGGCCCGCCACCACTGCTTCTTGATGTTCTCCTTGAGCTCCACGCCCAGGGGGCCGTAGTCCCACGCAGAGCGCGTACCGCCGTAGATCTCGCCCGACGGGAAGACGAAACCTCGTCGCTTCGCGAGCGAGACGACGGCGTCGAGCTTGGCGGTCTGCGCAGAGCGCACTGACTTGTCGGACACGAGGGATCTCTCCAGGGGAACAGGTGGAAGTAACGTCCGCCCAGCCTACCGTCCGGGCCGGTCCAAGCCCGCGTGAAATAGCGCGTGACCGACCTCTCGGTGCCGATCTTTGACAACGGTTCTCAACAAGCGTGAGAATCGTTCTCATGACTTCGACTCGCGCCACGGGCGCCGCACTGACCAGCCTCGTCCTCGCCGGTACGGCGGCACTCGCGGGCTGCTCGGCGCAGGACCAGGGTGGTGCGGCCGGCGGGTCCGACGGCGTCGTCGTGCTCGCGTCGTTCTACCCCCTGCAGTACGTGGCCCAGCAGATCGGCGGCGACCTGGTCACCGTCGACAACCTCACCCCGCCGGCCGCCGAGCCGCACGACCTGGAGCTCTCGCCGGCGCAGGTCCGCGAGATCGGCACCGCCGACCTGGTGGTGTACCTGTCCGGCTTCCAGGCCGCCGTCGACGAGGGCGTCGAGTCCCGCGCGCCCGAGCACGTGGTCGACGCCGCGGACGCCGCCGGGCTCGTCGAGCACGCGGCGGAGACCGAGGAGGAACACGCGGAGCACGCTGAGGAGGGCGACGACCACGACCACGGCTCCACCGACCCGCACTTCTGGCTGGACCCGAGCCGCCTGGCCGCCGTCGGGCAGGCCGTCGCGGACGAGCTGGCCGCCGTCGACCCGGAGCACGCCGACGAGTACGCGGCGGGCGCCCTCCAGCTCGGCCAGCGCCTCGACGACCTGGACCAGGAGATGGCGGACGGCCTCGCCGCCTGTCAGGGTGCGACGCTCGTGACGAGCCACGCGGCCTTCGGCTACCTGGCGGACCGGTACGCCCTGGAGCAGGTGGGCATCTCGCAGCTCGACCCCGAGGCGGAGCCGTCCCCGGCGCGCCTGCGGGAGATCGGTGACGTGGTGCGGGAGAACGGCGTCACCACGCTGTACTCCGAGACGCTGGTGAGCCCCAAGGTCACCGAGACCCTGGCCTCCGACCTGGGCGTCAAGACCGCCGTGCTGGACCCGCTGGAGGGGCTGTCGGAGGACGCCACCGCCGCGGGCGACGACTACGTCTCCGTGATGCAGGCGAACCTGAAGGCGCTCGAGGAGGGACTGGTCTGCGAATGACGGACACTAGGCGTGTGACCGAGCCGAGTGAACCCGTCATCGAGGCGCGTGGCCTGCACTTCCGTGCGGGCGCGAGCCACATCCTGCGCGGCATCGACCTGACGGTCGAGCACGGTGAGGTGGTCGCGCTGCTCGGCGCGAACGGCTCGGGCAAGTCCACGCTGGTCAAGTCCCTGGTCGGCATCAACACGCCGTCCGAGGGCAGCGTGCGCCTGCTCGGCGAGCCCCTCGGGGCGGGCGGCCGCGGCAGCCGGGTCGACTGGAGCCGCATCGGCTACGTGCCGCAGCGGTCGGGCGCGGGCGGCGGCATCCCGTCGACCGCGCAGGAGGTGGTCGCCTCGGGCCTGCTGCACGGGCGCCGCCTGCGACTGCCGCGCGGCTGGCGCCAGCAGGTCGCCGTCGCGCTGGAGCAGGTGGGCCTGGCCGACCGCGTGCACGACCCCGTGCACCTGCTGTCGGGCGGGCAGCAGCAGCGCATCCTCATCGCGCGCGCCCTGGTGCGGGAGCCGGACCTGCTGGTCCTGGACGAGCCCGTGGCCGGCGTCGACATGGCGAGCCAGGAGGCGTTCGCGGCCACGATGAAGCGCCTGGTCGACGGCGGCCTCACGGTGCTCGTCGTGCTGCACGAGCTCGGCGAGCTCGAGCCGCTGGTCACGCGCGCCGTCGTGCTGCGGCACGGCAAGGTGGTGCACGACGGCGCCCCGCCGCCGGCCCGCCACGACCACGACCGTGCGGGGCACCGCCACCAGCACCCGCACGCCGACGACAACGCCCTGGACGCCGAGTCCCGGGCCCTGGACCTGGAGGTGCGCCCGTGATCATGCTCATGCTGACCGACCCGTTCATGCAGCGGGCGCTCATCGCCGCGCTCCTGGTGGGCGTCACGGCCCCCGTGGTCGGCACCTACCTGGTGCAGCGCAAGCTCTCCCTGCTCGGCGACGGCATCGGGCACGTGGCCCTGACCGGCGTCGCGCTGGGCTGGCTCGTGGGCGCGGGCATGGGCCTGACGCCCAACGACGCCCTTGCCATCCCCGGCGCCGTGGTCGCCGCGGTGGTCGGCTCCGTGCTCATCGAGGTGGTCCGCCGGCGCGGCCGCACCTCGGGCGACCTCGCGCTGGCCATCATGTTCTACGGCGGCATAGCCGGCGGCGTGCTGCTCATCGGCATCGCGGGCGGCTCCTCGGGCAACCTGATGCAGTACCTGTTCGGCTCGATCTCCACCGTGTCCGACGCCGACCTCTGGCTCACCGTCGTGCTCTCGCTCGTTGTGCTGACCGTAGGCGTCGGGCTGCGGCACGCGCTGTTCGCCGTCAGCCACGACGAGGACTTCGCCACGGCCTCGGGCCTGCCCGTCTGGGCGCTGAACGTGGTGGTCGCCGTCGTCTCCGCGCTGACCGTGACCGTGGCCATGCGCGTCGTGGGCCTGCTGCTGGTCAGCGCGCTCATGATCGTGCCCGTCGCGATCGCCCAGCAGGTCACGCACGCGTTCGGGCGCACCATGCTCACCGCGAGCGTCGTCGGCGTCGTGGTCTGTGTGACGGGCCTGAGCATCACGTACTGGTACAACGTCTCGCCCGGCGCGACTATCGTGGTGCTCGCCATCGGGGTGTACGCGGTGGTCTCCATGCTGGCGCCGCTGCTGGGCCGGCGGCGCCCCGTGCACGACCCGCACCCCGACCTGCCCGACGACGTCGACCTGCCCGCGGCCGCCACCGAACGTGCGGCCGCCGCCGCGAAGGAGTGCCGCTGATGGCCGCACGCATGACCCGCCAGCGCACCGCCGTCGTCGAGGCCCTCGACGAGATGGCGGACTTCCGCTCGGCCCAGCAGCTGCACGAGGCCCTGCGTGCCCGCGGCGAGTCCGTGGGCCTGGCCACCGTCTACCGGGCGCTCCAGGCGCTCGCGGAGGCGAGCGAGGTGGACGTGCTGCGCGCGGAGGACGGCGAGAGCCTGTACCGCCGCTGCGCCCGCCGCGAGCACCACCATCACCTGGTGTGCCGCATGTGCGGCCGCACCGTCGAGATCGACGGTCCCACGGTCGAGGCCTGGGCCTCGAAGGTGGCCGCCGCGCAGGGCTTCGACGACATCGAGCACACGATCGAGCTGTGGGGCACGTGCGCGGACTGCCGCGCCGCCGCACGGTGACGCGCGCACAATGATCTGACGGCGCACGCGGGCCGCTTCAGCACCTGATTCCACCGAGTTCGGGGCTTGTCGCAAGAACAATTCCGGTGTCGGCCCATCTCGGCCGGAGCGCGTGGCAGGATGCGTGCATGACCTCACCACGGCGCCCCACGGACCGCCGGGGCCCGCTGCCCGCCCGCGCCGAGGTGGTGGTGGTCGGCGGCGGCGCGCTCGGCGCGTCGGTGGCGTTCCACCTCGCCGAGGACGGCGTGGACGTGCTCCTCCTGGAGGCCGACGAGCTCGCCTCGGGCAGCTCGGGCAAGCCCATCGGGGGAGTGCGCGCGCAGTTCTCCGACCCGGCCAACGTCGACCTGGGCGACCGCAGCCTGGACCTGTACGAGGACTTCGCCGTCCGCCCCGGCGCGGACATCGGGCTGCAGCAGCCGGGCTACCTGTTCCTCCTGCCGGACGCCGACGACGTCGCGCTGTTCGAGGAGTCGGTCGCCATGCAGAACGAGCACGGCGTCGCCAGCCGCATGCTCGGCCACGACGAGGTGCGCCGGCTGAACCCGTACGTCGACGCCGACCGCTACACCGGGGCCGCGTACGCCGCGCGCGACGGGTTCGCGTACCCCCACGCCGTCGTCGAGGGCTACGCGGCCGGCGCCGAGCGGCACGGTGCGACCGTCCGCACCCACGTGACCGTGCAGGACGTCGAGACCCGGGGTGACGCCGTCGTCGCCGTCTGGACCGACCAGGGCCGGGTGCGCACGGGCGCCGTCGTGCTCTGCACCGGGGCGTGGACGCGCGACCTGGCCACGAAGGCGGGCCTCGACCTGCCCGTGGACCCCTACCGGCGGCAGATCGGGTTCACGCCGCGGCTGGACCCGGCCCCGCCGCGCATCCCGTTCACGATCGACTACGGCACCACGTTCTACTTCCACAACGCGGAGCCCGGCGGCCTGCTGCTCGGCATCGCGGACCCCGAGACGCCGATCGCGTTCGAGCGCACCTACGACCCGGGCTGGCTGCCGCTGCTGCGCGAGGCGATCGAGGGCTGCGCGCCCGGGCTGACCGACGTGCCGGTCGCGCGCGGCTGGGCCGGGCTCTACGAGATGACGCCGGACCACAACGCCCTGATCGGCGAGGCCACCGGCGTGCCCGGCCGCGTGCTGTACGCCACGGGCTTCTCCGGGCACGGGTTCCTGCAGGCCCCCGCCGTCGGCGAGGTGGTGCGGGACCTGTACGCCGGCCGCACCCCGGCGATCGACGTGTCCGGGTTCGGCGCGGACCGGTTCGCCGCGGACGACGAGCCCACCCCGCCCACCACCAGCACCCGCACCACGAGCCCAGGGCGACGAGGCCCTGAGGCGAACATCATCTGAAGGACAAGGAGAGACCGATGCCGGCACCGGCGTTCCTCGAACCCTGGCAGCTGCGGGCCGCGTTCGCGCGCAGCCTCTCGGACATGTACGGCAAGGAGGTGCCCGCGTACACGACGCTGCTCGACGTGTCGCACGAGGTCAACGCGGACTTCGTGACGCAGCACGGCGCTGACGCCGAGCGGCTCGGCTCCATCGCGCGCGTCACCGCGGAGCGGCACGGCGCCATCCGGGTGGGTACCCCCACCGAGATGGCGCAGGTCGCGCGGATCTTCGGCGCCATGGGTATGCGCCCGGTCGGCTTCTACGACCTGCGGGACGCGTCGTCCAGCTCGGTGCCCGTGATCTCCACGGCGTTCCGCCCGATCGAGCGGTCCGAGCTGGCCCGCAACCCGTTCCGCGTCTTCACGTCGATGCTGGTGACCGCCGACCGCCGGTTCTTCACCGCCGACCTGGAGCAGCGGCTGGAGAACTTCCTCGGCGCCCGCACCCTGTTCGGCCCCGAGCTGCTCGCCCTCGCCGACCGCGCCGAGGCCGAGGGCGGCCTCCCCGAGGACCAGGCTGCCGAGTTCCTGCGCCTGGCCACCGCCGCGTTCGAGCTGTCCGCCGAGCCCGTGGACCAGGCCTGGTACCGCGAGCTGGAGGCGGTCAGCGCCGTGGCGGCCGACATCGGCGGCATCGCCTCCACGCACATCAACCACCTCACGCCCCGCGTGCTCGACATCGACGACCTGTACGCGCGCATGGAGGCCCGCGGCATCACGATGATCGACGCGATCCAGGGCCCGCCGGACTGGGAGGGCCCGGACGTGCTGCTGCGCCAGACGTCGTTCCGCGCGCTCGCCGAGCCCCGCACCTTCCGCACCGCCGACGGCGAGATCATCAGCGACGCCCTGCGCGTGCGGTTCGGCGAGGTCGAGGCCCGCGGCATCGCCCTGACCCGCGCCGGCCGCGCCGCGTACGACGCCGCCGTGGTCGAGATCGACGAGGCCGCCGCCGCGGCCCGCGCCGACGACCCGGGCTTCACGGAGGCGCAGCGCCAGCAGCTCGCGCGCGCCGTCTGGCAGAAGACCTTTCCCACGACCGAGGCGGCGCTCGCCGACCAGGAGCTCGGCTGGTTCACCTACGAACCGGTGGTCGAGCCTGTCGAGACCCAGGTTTCGACAGGCTCAACCCGCGAGTCGCGCGTCCCCGCCGTCGTCCGCCAGCCGATCGTCTACGAGGACTTCCTGCCCCGCTCCGCGGCCGGCATCTTCCAGTCCAACCTGACCTCCGACGGCGCCAAGGACGCCAGCCAGGAGGGCACCGAGCGTGACGCAGACTGGATGGCAGGCGCGCTCGGCCGCGACCTGAACGACCCCTTCGACCTGTACGCCGACCAGGTGGCCAGGTCCCTGACCGCCGCCGCCGAGACCCTCGGCGTCGACCCGGCCACCCTCACCACCACCCACCGCACAACGGGAGCAACGCGATGACCAGCACCACCACCGACAGCCCGCTGACGACCGAGCTGCGCGACACCGCGCTGGCCGCCCTGGAGCGGCTGGGCGCCACCGTGCCCGCCGGCACGGGCCTGCCCGTCGTGTCGCCCCTGTCCGGGCAGACGCTGCTGGAGCTGCGCCGCGACGGCGCCCCCGAGGCCGCCACCGCCGTCGGCGAGGCCGCCGAGGCGTTCACGACGTGGCGCTCGGTGCCCGCGCCGGTGCGCGGTCAGGTCGTCAAGCGCCTGGGCGAGCTGCTCACCGAGCACAAGGCCGACCTCGCGGAGCTCGTCACCATCGAGGCGGGCAAGATCACCAGCGAGGCCCTGGGCGAGGTCCAGGAGATGATCGACATCTGCGACTTCGCCGTCGGGCTCTCCCGGCAGGTCGGCGGCCGCACCATGCCGTCCGAGCGGCCGGGCCACCGCCTGATGGAGACGTGGCACCCGATGGGCGTCGTCGGCGTGATCAGCGCGTTCAACTTCCCGGTCGCGGTGTGGTCGTGGAACACGGCCGTCGCGCTGGTCTGCGGCGACACCGTGGTGTGGAAGCCGAGCGAGAAGACGCTGCTGTCCGCCGTCGGCGCGGCCGCGCTGCTCGACCGGGCGCTGGCCGAGGCCGGCTTCCCGGCCGGCGTCGCGCAGCTCCTGCTCGGCGACCGCGAGGCCGGCGAGGCCCTGGTGGCCGACCCGCGCGTCGCGCTCGTCTCCGCGACCGGTTCGGAGCGCATGGGCCAGCAGGTCGCGCCCGTCGTCGCGGCCCGCGGCGGCAAGTACCTGCTGGAGCTGGGCGGCAACAACGCGGCGATCGTCGCGCCGTCGGCGGACCTCGACCTCGCCGTGCGCGGCGCGGTGTTCTCCGCGGCGGGCACGGCCGGGCAGCGCTGCACCTCGCTGCGCCGCCTGATCGTGCACGAGTCGATCGTGGACGACGTCGTCGCGCGGCTCGCGAAGGTCTACACCGGCCTGCCCGTGGGCGACCCGCGCACCGAGGGCACCCTGGTGGGCCCGCTGGTCGACGCCGGCGCGCGCGACCGCATGCTGGCCGCCGTCGACGAGGCCGTCACCGCGGGCGGCGAGCTGGTCGTGGGCGGCACCGCCGTCTCCGTCCCGGGCGCGGAGGACGCCGCGTACGTGCACCCGGCGATCATCCGGATGCCGGAGCAGGCCGACGTCGTCAGGCGCGAGACGTTCGCGCCGATCCTGTACGTGCTGACCTACTCGGAGCTGTCCGAGGCGATCGCCGTGCACAACGACGTCCCGCAGGGCCTGTCGTCCTCGATCTTCACGCTGGACGTGCGCGAGGCGGAGACGTTCCTGTCCGAGGTCGGCTCCGACTGCGGCATCGTGAACGTCAACATCGGCACCTCCGGCGCGGAGATCGGCGGCGCGTTCGGCGGCGAGAAGTCGACCGGCGGCGGCCGCGAGTCCGGCTCGGACGCGTGGAAGCAGTACATGCGCCGGGCGACGAACACGGTGAACTACTCGACCGAGCTGCCGCTGGCGCAGGGCGTCAACTTCGGCTGACCGGCCCTGACCGGCACCTGCTCCCGCCGGACGGGCGACGGCCCGGCTCCACGCGTCACGCGCGTGGGGCCGGGCCGTCGTCGTCGGCCCCGCCGGGGGGCCGGATCAGGAACCGCTCAGGAGGCGGCCGCCGGGATGGCCATGAGGGAACCCGTCTCGGTGGTCGGGTCCGTGCTCGGGGCGTACCGGTTCACCGAGGCGATGGGCACGCCGAGACGCGCCGCGACCTCCTCGATGCTCAGGTTCTGGGCCCACCGCAGCACGCGGATCTCGCTGATCTGCGCCGTGGTGAGCGCCGGTGCCTGCTCCGCGGGCGCCGCGACGGGCGCGGGGGCCGGGGACGCCGCGACCTCGGTGGAGAGCTCCTCCCAGTCGGCGACGGGCGCCTCCACGGGCTGGCTGACCGGCAGGGCGGTGCGGTCCGCCTTCACGGGCGCGTACTTGTCCTGCAGGTGGAGCCGCTCGGCGCTGATCGTCTCGGCGACCTCGGCCGGGGCCTGGGCGGCCTCCGCGGGAGTCTCCTCGACGCGGGCCTCCTGGACAGGGGCCTCCTCGGCCAGGACCCCCTCGACCGGGCTCCCGTCCTCCGGGTTGATGGGCAGCGCGAGCTTCGGCAGCACCATCTCGGTCAGGGCGGCGGCGCGGGCGGCCGCCTCCTCCGGCGTCCGCCGGGGCGCGTCGGGCTCCGGCATCCACTCACCGGCCAGCGTCGCGGCCTCCTGGACGACGTCGCGGATGGTGCGCTCCGACTCCAGGTGTGGGCGCGTCACCTCCGCGGTCACGGCCGCGGGCACGTGCCGGTGGACCCGGCCCACCGCGGCGTTCACGTCGGCGATGCGGGCCGCGCGCTCCTCCTCGGGGGCGATCTGCGCGAGCCGCACCGCGTCGAGCATGTCCAGGACGGCCGTCTGGCGGTCGTTGTGGATCTCCGCGGCCCGGTCGAGGGCGCGCGAGCTGGAGGCCGACTGGAAGAAGAGGTGGACCGCGACCGCGGCCAGGACGGGCGCGACGGCGCGGGAGATGGCGAAGATGCCCTCTCCGAGCAGCCAGCCGTGCCAGGCGGCGAGCGCGCCGGAGAGGATGCCGACGACGATCGCGCCGCCGAGCCAGCGGGCGTGCCCGGACACCGGGCGGCCGGTCTCGAGCGCGCGGTCCGCGCGGCGGCGGCCCTCCCAGGCGAGACCGATCACCAGTGCCTCGTAGGCGACGCCGAGCGCGTAGCCGAGCCGCGGGCCCTCATAGGCAGCGATGGTGTGCGACATGCCGATGTAGGCCCAGGCCGAGAGCCCGAAGGCACCCAGGGCGAAGCCCGGGTTCCTCCGCGTGTCGGCGATGACCGCCGGAACGCGTCGGGGACGTTTCTCCGATGCCATGTTGGGTAAGTCCCTTTCGGTCAGAACAGGTGAGTGACGGTTGGGATGGTGCAAGGCTGATCTTCGTCTACTTTGCGTCCTATGCGCTCTTCACGCCGAAGATCGACCTCAATCTTTTATCGAACGATCTTCCCGGGCGCTCGAATCGGGGCTAAAAGTTATCCACAGATGATCCCGGGTGATCAAGCAGGATCATAGTTCCTGCCGAATGATGACGCTATGACTTCAACGCTTTCCGCCGCCCCGGAACCGGCCGCCGCGCTCGGCCTGCTGACCTTGCGCGAGCGCCTCGATCTCGCGACCCGGCTCGCCCACCGGCTGGTCCGGCACGTGCTCCGGCCGGCCAACGCCGACGCCGTGGCGCGCCAGGTCGCCTACGTCCGCACCGAGTCGCCCGTGCGGGTGAGCGACGTGGACCCCGAGCAGTACGACGAGGTGACGCGGGCCTGCGCCACCGACATGCTGGTGCACGCCGGGCCGCGGGAGACGGGCGGTTCCCTCGTCCGGCGACTGCTCGGGGAGGCCCCGGCCGCCGGGCCGGGCCCCGCTCCCGGGGACGACGGTACAGCCCCGGCGGGCCTCGTGATCGACGACGCCGAGCGCGCGCTGCTGGAGCAGTGGCGCGACGGCGGGGTGCTCGGCTACTTCGTCGTGACCGACCTGGTGGACGAGCACGCGGTGCTGCACAACCTGGAGGACGACCTGGAGTACCGGGTCTTCACGGGCCGCTCCGAGATCCGCTCGGTCGCGCTGGTCCCCGGGCTGCCGCTGTCCGGGCGGGTCCTGCCGGTCGGCGCGGCCTGGATCTTCGCGGGCACCCCGGCGGTCTTCTCGCCGGACGTCATCGAGGGCGTGGTGCGCGCCGTCGTCGCGCTGCTGACGTCGTCGCCCTGCCCGGCCTACCGCAACCCGCGCACGCTCGCCCGCGCCCGCGAGCTCGTCGCCGACCACCACCGCGCCTTCCGGGACCTGTTCGGGGACGTCGTGGTGGAGGGCACGGCGTCGCACGTCCTGGACTGCTGCCTGCGGTTCAAGGACCGGATCGGCGCCCCCGCGGAGGAGTTCGCCCTGTTCGGCGCCCTGCGCGACGCGCGCTGGCTGCCCGACGACGCCGCGGACCCCGACGACGCGACGTTCGCCCTGGTGCACCACCCGGTGCGGGGGCTGCGGATGCTCGACTGGTACGCGCAGCTCCGCGAGGTGCACACCGCGCCCCTGCTGCCGTGGAAGCCCCGGAGGCTCGCGCAGGTGCTCGCCGACCCGGACGCGCCGTCGTGGGTGCTGGGCCTGCTCGCCGAGCGCCACCCGGACCACCTCGACGCGCTGTACCGGACGGCGTCCGGCCGCCCCGGCTTCGTGTGGGCGAACGACGGCGCCGCGCTCCTGCGGGACCGTGAGCCGGCGGCGGGCCGGGACGAGCCGGGGATCGTCATGGCCTCGTCGATCATGGGCCGGGTGCCGCCGCCGGGAGGCGACATGACGGATGTCATCCCGACCTGGTGACACCCGGCAGCGGTACCGCCCGCGGCGCCCCAGCAGGGTGGAGGCATGACACCGACCAGCAGCTACGCCATCGAGGCCAGGGGCCTCGCCAAGGAGTTCCGCGGCGCCGGGGGCACCGTCCGCGCCGTCGACGGGCTGGACCTCGCGGTCCGGCCCGGTGAGGTGGTGGCCTTCCTGGGGCCCAACGGCGCCGGCAAGACCACCACCGTCGACCTGGTGCTCGGCCTGGCAGCGCCCACGTCGGGGACGGTCCGCGTGTTCGGCAAGGAGCCGGCCCGGGCCATCGCCGACGGCCAGGTCGCCGCGGTCATGCAGACCGGCGGCCTCCTGCGCGACATCACGGTGGGGGAGAGCGTCGAGCTCACCGCCGCCCTGTTCGGCCGCACGAGCCCGGCCGGGCCGTTCCTGGAGCGCGCCGGGATCGCCGACCTCGCCGACCGCCCGGTCGGCAAGTGCTCCGGCGGCCAGCAGCAGCGCCTGCGGTTCGCGATGGCCCTGGTCTCCGAGCCCGACCTCCTCCTGCTCGACGAGCCCACCACCGGCATGGACGTGCGGGGGCGGCGCGACTTCTGGACCGCGATCCGGCACGACGCCGAGGCCGGCCGCACCGTCGTGTTCGCCACGCACTACCTCCAGGAGGCCGAGTCCTACGCCGACCGGGTCGTCCTGATCAGCCGGGGCCGCCTGGTCGCGGACGGCACCGTCGCCGAGGTCAAGGCCCTGGCCGGGTCCGGCAGCCTCGAGGACGTCTTCCTCGACCTCACCGAGGAACCCGCCACCCCCGCCGAAGGAGGCACCCGATGACCGCCGTCTCCCAGCCCGTCGCGATCCGCGCCTACCTGCGGCTCGAGCTGCGCCGCATGCTCCGCGACCGCCGCACCGTCCTCTTCTCGCTCCTCGTCCCGCCCGCCGTGTTCCTGTGGGCCGGCACCTCCGCCGAGAACAGGGCCACCGAGATCGCTCCCGGCACCAACCTCACGGCCTCGCTCCTGGTCTCCGTCGCGCTGTACGGCGCGCTGCTGACGGCGACGTCGGGCGGCGCGGGAGTGGCGGTCGAGCGCGCCCAGGGCTGGACCCGCCAGCTCCGCCTCACCCCGCTCGCGCCGTGGGCCTACGTGCAGGCCAAGGTGCTCGCCTCGATGGTCCTCGGCGCGGGCTCCGTGCTCGTCACGTTCGCGGCAGGCGCGTTCGCGGGTGCCCGGATGCCGGTGTCCGCCTGGGTCCTGTGCGCGCTCGCCGCCTGGGCCGGCTCGCTCGTGTTCGCAGCGTTCGGCCTGCTCATGGGGTACCTCCTGCCCACCGACGGCGTGCTCAAGTACCTCAACCTCATCCTGACGGCGCTGGCGTTCGCCGGCGGCCTGTTCCTGCCCTTCAGCGACGGCACCCCGATGGCCGCGCTCTCCCGGGTCATGCCCACCTTCGGCCTCGCCGAGCTCGCCCGCGCCCCGCTCGGCGGCGGCTCCCTCGAGGTCGTCGCCGTGGTCAACATCGTGGCCTGGGCCGCGATCTTCCTCGCCGGGGCCGCCTGGCGGTTCCGCACGGACACGGCCCGGGTGTGAGGATGACCGCGTGACGACCGACAACGAACCCACGGACAGGCCCGTCACCGGCCCGGCGCCGCGGCGGGCCTGGACCGGCCCGCTGCTCGCCGCGATCTGGCTCGTCTTCCTCGCCGTGCCGCTGCGCGACGCCGCCGCCGCGGCGACCGTCCCGCTGCGCGTGGCCGGGCTGGCCGGCGTCGCCGGGCTCGCCGCCCTGTTCGCCTGGTCCTTCGTGCGGCACTGGTCCGGCCGGACGACGACGCGGCGCACCGCCGCCCTCGTCGTCCTCGCCGAGCTCGCGTGCGTCGCGCTCGTCGCGGTCGCCGCCGGGCAGGCGGGTCTGATCGGCCTCGTCTTCGTGTGCACCACGGTGGTCGTGCTCGCCTCCCCGCGCGTCGCCGCCGCGGCCGTCGCCGCCGTCGTGCTCGCGCTCGTGGCGCTGCCCCGCGTGGTGGCCGGCTGGCAGCCCGACGACGGCCTCGTGCTCACCACCCTGCTCGCCGCCCTCGCCATGTACGCCTTCCGCCGCGCCGCCGAGCGCAACCGCCGGCTCCGCCTCGCGCAGGAGGAGGTCGCCGCGCTCGCCGTCGCCCAGGAACGCGACCGCATCTCCCGCGACATGCACGACATCCTCGGCCACTCCCTGACCGTCGTGTCCGTGAAGGGCGAGCTCGCCGCCCGCCTCCTGCGCAGCGAACCGGCCGAGGACGGCGCCCCCGCCCGCGCCCCCGGCGTCGAGCGGGCCGAGGCCGAGCTCACCGAGATCCAGGCGCTCGTGCGGTCGGCGCTCGCGGACATGCGCGGCATGGTGTCCGGCGAGCGGCAGGTCACGCTCGCGGGCGAGCTCGCCGCCGCCCGCTCGGCCTTCGACGCCGCTGGCCTGGCCGCGGAGCTGCCCGGCACGGTCGACGACGTCGCCGAGGAGTACCGCGACGTGTTCGCCTGGGCGCTGCGCGAGGGCACCACGAACGTGCTCCGGCACGCCGCCGCGCGCCGCGTCGTCGTCGCCCTGACCCCGGCGAGCCTCGTCATGGACGACGACGGGCGTGGCCTGCCCCCGGACCGGCCCGCGTCGTCGGGCGGGAACGGGCTGCGGGGGCTGACCGAACGGGCCACGGCCGCCGGCCTGGTCGTCGAGACCGGGCCGAGCCCGCTGGGCGGCCTCCGCCTCGCGGTGCACGCCGACGGAGAGGACCCCGCATGATCCGCCTGCTGCTCGCCGACGACCAGGCCCTGGTGCGCGGCGCGCTCGCCGCCCTGCTGGACCTGGAGCCGGACCTGGAGGTCGTGGCCCAGGTGGGCCGCGGCGACGAGGTGGTGCCGGCGGCGCGCGAGGCGGGGGCCGACGTCGCCCTGCTCGACGTCGAGATGCCCGGCCTGGACGGGATCGCCGCGGCCGCCGCGCTCGCCGCGGACGTTCCCGGCTGCCGGTCGCTCGTCGTGACCACGTTCGGGCGCCCGGGCTACCTGCGGCGCGCGCTCGACGCGGGGGCCGCCGGGTTCGTCGTCAAGGACACGCCTTCGGGCCAGCTCGCCGACGCCGTGCGCCGCGTGCACTCGGGCCTGCGCGTGGTGGACCCCGACCTGGCGGTCGCGTCGCTGACCGTGGGGGCCAGCCCGCTCACCGAGCAGGAGTCGCGGGTGCTGACCCTGGCGGCCGACGGCGGGACCGTGGCCCAGGTCGCGGGCGAGGCCCACCTGTCGGAGGGCACGGTGCGCAACTACCTGTCCTCCGCCATGGGCAAGACCGGTGCGCGGACGCGCGCCGAGGCGGTGCGGCTCGCGCGGGAGAACGGCTGGCTGTGACGCCCTGGGCCGGCTACTGGCCGGCCGGGACCCACTCGTCCGGCAGCGTGAAGTTCCTGCCGAACTCGGCACTGCGGTAGCCGTCCCGCTCCGCGGTCACCGTCACCCGCGCCTGGTGGCCGGCCCGGCCGCCGCCGATCCAGATGCGCCGGCTGGGCGCGTAGTTTCCCCACTTGATGGTCTCGCCGCGGGTGACGTCCACCCAGGACCACGTGTAGGTGACGTCCGGGTCCTGGTCGACGTCGCAGTGGGCGAACCAGCCGGAGTTCTCCTTGCCCGGGCTCAGGAGGATCGAGCAGCTCGGCTGCGGCACGCTGGGCTGCGGCACCGTGCCGGTGGCGTCGGAGAGCGCCGCGGCCTCGGCGTATCCCGACCGGGTGCCGGTCAGCCGGACCTGGACCGGCTTGCCCACGTCGCCGAGCGCGACGGTGTAGCTGCAGGACCCGAGGTTGTCCCGTTCCTCGCCGCCGATGCTCCACACGCACGTGGTGCCGGACGGCTCCGGCGACCAGCCGGTCGCCTGCGCGGTGATCTTCTGGCCCACCTGGACCGACGCGGGGATCGACACGGTGCCCGGGCGGAACCGGGCGGGGGCGGCGGCCTGCTCCTCGGCGGGTTCGGTCTCCTGCTCCTCGACGGGCGTGGCGGACGGCGCGCTGGGGGAGGGCGACGGCTTCTTCGACGGCTCCGACGCGCTGGGGCTGGGGCTCGGCGTGGTGGACGGCTCCGCGGGCGCGGACCCGTCGGCCTGGGGCGCCCCGACCGTGCCGGACGTGTCGTCGGGTCCCAGGAAGTGCACGAGCGCCGCCGCGGCCCCGCCGCCGGCCAGCACGAGGCCGAGCGCGACCAGGCCGGTCAGGACCCGGCGCCGCACCCGGCCCGGCGGGTTCTCCTCCGGGCGGTCCGGCACAGCCGCCGACTCCTCGGCCGGCTCCGACCCCGCGCCCAGCACCGTGTCCGCGCCGGTCAGGCGGGCGCTCGTCAGGCCCGTGACCTCGGGCTCCACGTAGGGCAGGTGGGCGAGCGAGGCGAGCACCGCCGCCGTCGTCGGGCGCGCGGCCGGGTCCTTGGCCAGGCACGCGGCCACCAGGCCGCGCAGGCCGGCGGGCACGACGTCGAGGGCGGGCGGCTCGTGCACGATCCGGTAGGTGACCGACGCCAGGCTGCCCGTCCCGAACGGCGGGGTCCCGGACGCCGCGAGGTGGGTGACGGCGCCGAGCGACCACACGTCGGTGGCGGTGCCGACGGCCTCGCCGCGGGCCTGCTCGGGCGACATGAACTGCGGCGTCCCCGGCTGGGCTCCGGTGGTGGTCAGCGAGGTGGCGTCGGCGTCCGCGACGACGCCCAGGTCGATCAGCACCGGCCCGTCGGGGCCGAGCAGCACGTTGGTAGGCTTCACGTCCCGGTGGACGAGCCCCTCGCGGTGGATCGCGTCGAGGGCCTCGGTGAGGCCCAGGACGAGCTCGCGGACGGCGTCCTCGGGCAGGCTGCCCAGCTCGGCGATGGCGTGCGCCAGGGTGGGCCCTGGCACGTGCTCGGTGGCCAGCCACGGCGTGGCCGCGTCGACGTCGAAGTCGACGACGGCCGCCGTGCGGCGGCTGCGCACCCGGGTCGCGGCCGACACCTCGCGGCGGAACCGGGTCCGGAACTCGCTCTCGCCGGTGCGCTCCGGGTGGATCACCTTGATCGCGAGCAGGCGGCCGCTGCGGGTCGCCCCGAGGTACACCACGCCCATGCCGCCCTGGCCCAGCCGGCCGCGGATCTCGTAGCCGCCGATCTCGGGCGGGTCGTCGGCGGTGGTGGGCTTGATCTCGGGCACGCTGACACGGCGCGCGACGTCGGACAGCACGGAAGGAGCGTAACGGACCTGGTCGGGGTGGCGGACGCCGGGCCCGGCCGCCCGCCGTTCAGCCGCCGCTGACGCTCAGCTCGGCCTCGCGCAGCTTGGCCTCGAACTCCTCGGACAGGTCCCGCGAGTCCAGCCAGCCGTACGGCAGGTGCGGGGTCTTGGGCGAGCCGGCGCGGCCGCGGGGGCCCTCGGCGTCCTCGCCGGGGTACGGCGCGTCCAGGTCCAGGGCGTCGAGCCGCTCGCGCAGCTCGTCCAGGGTGTCGATCAGGGCGAGGGAGTGCCGCTTCTCGCCGCCGACGGCGTAGCCCTTGAGGTACCAGGCCATGTGCTTGCGCAGGTCGCGCATGCCCTTGCCCTCGTCGCCGTCGAAGTACTCGACCATGAGCAGGCCGTGCCGGTAGATCGTGTCGGCGACCTCGCGCAGGCCGGGCCGCACGCGCAGGTCGGAGCCGTTGAACGCGGCGGCCAGGTCGGCGAACAGCCACGGGCGCCCCTGGCAACCGCGGCCCACGACGACGCCGTCGGCCCCGGTCTCCTCGACCATGCGCACGGCGTCCTCGGCGGACCAGATGTCACCGTTGCCGAGCACCGGGACGGTGCGTACGGCCTCCTTGAGGCGCGCGATGGCCTCCCACTCGGCCTGGCCGGAGTAGTGCTGGGCGGCGGTGCGGGCGTGCAGGGAGACGGCGGCGACGCCGAGCGACTCCGCGATCCGGCCGGCCTCGAGGTAGGTCAGGTGGTCGTCGTCGATGCCCTTGCGCATCTTGATGGTCACGGGCACGCCGTGCGGCTCGGCGGCCTCGACCGCGGCCCGGACGATGTCCGTGAAGAGCTGCTTCTTCCACGGCAGGGCGGCGCCGCCGCCCTTGCGCGTCACCTTGGGCACCGGGCAGCCGAAGTTCAGGTCGACGTGGTCGGCCCGGTCCTCGCCCGCGATGATCTTCACGGCCGCGCCCACGGTCGCCGGGTCCACGCCGTACACCTGCGCCGAGCGCGGCGTCTCCTCCGGGCCGAAGGTGACGATCCGCAGGGCCTCGACGTTGCGCTCCACGAGCGCGCGGCTGGTCACCATCTCCGCGACGTACAGGCCCGGGTCGAAGCCGCCCGACTGGCCGGCCTCGCGGCAGAGCGTGCGGAAGGCGCGGTTGGTCACGCCGGCCATCGGTGCGAGCACCACCGGCGTGCCCACCGTGACGGGCCCGATCTGGAGGGGCTTGAGCAGCGGGGTCGGGGCGAGCGCGGAAGTCACGGGTCCATTCTGGCGTACGCGGGCGCGAGGGCGCTGCGACGCGGGCCACAGGTCCGCCATGCACCGCCGAAGCATCTTTTGCCGACCTCTGTCGGACATGTTTCTAATGGCACTGCCGGAGCATCGTGCGGGGGCGCGTGCGACGGGGACGTGAAACCGGGCAACCGGACCGTGCACGACCGCATGGGGGTCTCGCGATGGCGCAGCAGTCCGAGAGCAGCACGCAGGGCCGTACGGCGAAGATCAGCGTGGCCACGCTGACCGCCATGGTCGTGGGCTCCATGGTGGGTGCAGGCGTCTTCTCGCTGCCGAGCCGGTTCGCCGGCGAGACCGGGGTGCTGGGCGCGCTGATCTCCTGGACGATCGCCGGTACCGGCATGCTCATGCTGGCCTTCGTGTTCCAGCGGCTCGCGATCCGCAAGCCCGACCTCGACTCCGGGGTCTACGCGTACGCGAAGGCCGGGTTCGGCGAGTACCTCGGCTTCTTCTCCGCGTTCGGGTACTGGGCGAGCGCCTGCGTCGGCAACGTCACCTACTGGATCCTCATCATGTCGACGCTGGGCGCGGTGCTGCCCGTGCTCGGGGAGGGCGACACCCTCGTCGCGTTCGTCGCCTCGTCGGCCTGCGTGTGGCTGTTCTACCTGCTCGTGCGCCGCGGGGTGAAGGAGGCGACGACGATCAACCGCATCGTCACCGTCGCCAAGCTGGTTCCGATCATCATGTTCGTGCTCATCGCGGCCTTCCTGCTGGACCCCCAGGTGCTCGCGGAGAACTTCCAGGGCTACGGCATCACCGGCCCGCTGTTCGACCAGGTCCGCGGCACCATGCTCGCCACGGTGTTCGTCTTTCTCGGCGTCGAGGGCGCGAGCGTCTACTCCCGGCACGCACGGCGCCGGGAGGACGTCGGCCGGGCGACGGTCCTGGGCTTCCTCATGGTGCTCGCGATCTTCGCCTCGGTGACGATCGTGTCCTACGGCATCCTCCCGATGCAGGAGATCGCGGAGCTGCGGCAGCCGTCGATGGCGGGCGTGCTGGAGGCCGCCGTGGGCGGCTGGGGCGCCGTGTTCGTGAGCGTGGGCCTGATCGTCTCGGTGCTGGGCGCCTACCTGGCCTGGACGCTCATGTCGTCCGAGGTGCTGTTCGTCGCGGCCAAGGACCGGGACATGCCGCGGTTCCTCGCGACGTCGGACGCGAACGACGTGCCCCGTGCCGCGCTCCTGATGACGACCGTCCTGATCCAGGTGGTCCTGTTCGTCACCCTGCTGTCGGAGGACGCGTTCACGTTCGCGCTCGACCTGACCAGCGCCCTGTCGCTCATCCCGTTCCTGCTCGCGGCCGGCTTCGCGCTCAAGCTGGCGCTCGGCCGCGGCGGGCCGGCGGAGGGCAGCCGCACCGCCGGCGACCTGGTGATCGCGGCGCTCGCCGTCCTCTACACGGCGTTCCTGCTGTTCGCGGCCGGGCTCACGTTCGTGCTGCTGTCGTTCGTGATCTACGCCCCCGCGACGATCCTGTTCGCGATGACCCGCAGGGAGCAGGGCAGGCGCGTGTTCAGCGGGCGGGAGCTGGTGATCTTCGTCGTGTCGGTGGTCGGCGCGGTGATCGGCGTCGTCGCCCTGGCCACGGGCGCGATCTCCATCTGAAGGCGATCTCCGTCTGAAAGGGAACACCATGACGATCCAGAGCGACGACACGACGCGGCCCTCGGCGGCCTACGGGGTGCACTCGGAGGTGGGGCGCCTGCGCAAGGTGCTGGTCTGCCGTCCGGGCCTGGCCCACCGGCGGCTCACGCCCACCACCTCGGACGAGCTGCTGTTCGACGACGTCCTGTGGGTCGACCGGGCGATCGAGCACCATGCCGGCTTCGTCGCCGACCTGCGGGCCCGGGACGTCGACGTCGTGGAGCTGCACGACGTGCTCGCCGCGACCATGCGGGTGCCCGGGGCGCGGGACTGGCTGCTGGACCGCAAGATCGTGCCGGGTGTGGTCGGCACCGGGATGATCGACGCGACCCGCGAGTTCCTGGAGGCGCTGGCCCCGGAGCGGCTCGCCGAGCACCTGATCGGCGGCCTGGCCACGCAGGACGTGCCCGACCTCCCGGCCGCCTACCGCTCGCTCGCGGAGTACACGCAGGACGCCCGCGAGTACCTCATGGCGCCGGTGCCCAACACCCTGTTCACCCGCGACACGACCTGCTGGCTCTACGGCGGCGTGACGCTCAACCCCCTGTACTGGCCGGCCCGGCACGACGAGACGCTGCTGATGAAGGCCGTCTACGAGTTCCACCCGGACTTCGTGGGGTCCACCGTCTGGTGGGGCGACCCGGAGACCGACCACCAGCGCGCCACGCTCGAGGGCGGCGACGTGATGCCCGTGGGCAACGGCACCGTGCTGGTGGGCATGAGCGAGCGCACCTCCCGGCAGGCGATCACGCAGGTCGCCGCGGCCCTGTTCGCGGGCGGTGCGGCGCAGAAGGTGGTCGTGGCGGGCATGCCCAAGCTGCGCTCGGCCATGCACCTGGACACCGTCATGACCTTCGCCGACGTCGACACCGTGACCGTCTACCCCCGCATCGTCGAGGCGATCCACGCCTTCGTGCTGCGGCCGGGCGGCCCTTCGACAGGCTCAGGACGGCGCGCCGGCGAGGTCGTCGTCACGGACGAGGGCGACACCCCGTTCCTCGACGTCGTCGCGCGCGAGACCGGGCTCGGCGAGCTGCGCGTGATCGAGACCGGCGGCGACGTGTACGAGTCCGAGCGTCAGCAGTGGGACAGTGGGAACAACGCGGTCGCGGTGGAGCCCGGGGTCGTGTTCACGTACGACCGCAACACCACCACCAACGACCTGCTCCGCAAGGCCGGCATCGAGGTCATCGAGATCAACGGCGCCGAGCTGGGGCGGGGCCGCGGCGGCGGCCACTGCATGACCTGCCCGATCGTCCGCGACCCGGCCTTCTGAGCGCACGGCCCCCGGTTCGCCCCGGCGCCCGCGGCCGGGCAAGATACGGCCTGACCTGACCTTTGGCCATGGGTAGTTCAATCGTGGACGGGCCCCGTGCCCGGGGATACGGTTCGGCTGCGGTATGCCGAGGGTTGCTGACGGGTGTCGAAAAGGGAGTTGCGCATGGCCGGCCGGATTCTGGAGCTTGACGCGAAGCAGTGGGCTGCGGTGACGGCCGAGGCGCGGGACGGCGGTGGCACCACCGCCGTGGGCACGGCGCTCGCGGAGCACCTGGGCGCGCCCGTGCGCGCGACCCTGATCGCCACGTCCGGCTCGAGCGGCACGGTGACCCGGCTGACCCTGATCGGCGACCACGCGCTGCTGGTGATCCAGGTGATCGCCGAGCGCGACGGGGAGACCTTCCTGGCGCCCGGCGCCGAGCTGCGGTTCGCCACGGCCGACCAGCTGTGGCCCGCGCTGACCGCCGCCCTGCCGCCGTTCGAGGCCCTGCGGGCCCCGGCGTCGGCCGTGCCCGGGCCCGCACAGGGCTCGACGCCGTCCAGCGGCCCGGTCGTGGACCGGGCCGAGCTGGTCCGGCTCCTCGACGACGAGGAGGCGAACCTTCAGGTCAGCGTCGAGGCGTGGGGCGACTCGGACGCGCCCGAGGTGGTCTGGCCGCGGCTCTGGTCCGTGGTGGACGGCCGCCTGCTGGACGTGCGGACCGACGACGGCGCGGTGGCGCCCGTCGAGCGGCCGGCCGGCTCGGTCGCCGCGGAGCTGCAGTGGGCCCTGGTCGGCGCGGTGGACGCCACCACGCCGGAGCCCGGCACCGGTGCCGAGGGTGAGGCCGGGCAGTGAGCGACACGATGCAGGGGCAGGATCCGGAACAGGTACGAGCCCTCGCCAAGATGCTCGAGGACGGCGCGTCGCAGCTGGAGTCGGTCAAGTCGATCACCTCCGTCGCCGTCTGGGGCTTCGACGGGGCGGGGCCGAACGTCGAGCAGATGCGCGGCGAGTGGGAGTCGCAGCACGCGCCCATGCTCGGCACGGTCGCGGAGTCGCTGACCACCTACGCGCAGCGGGCCCGGGCCAACGCCGACGCCCAGGACCAGACCTCCAACACGTACGACGGCGGCGGCTTCGCCGGGGTCTCGACACAGGGGTCGAGCAACACGGGCGGGGACGACGACGGCGGCGGCGTGCTCGACTGGCTCGGCGACAAGGCGGGCGACCTCTGGGACACCGGCGGCGACGCCGTCGACTGGGTGGGGGACAAGGCCGGCGACGCCGCGGGCTGGATCGGCGACCGGGCGAACGACCTCTGGGACGCCGGCGGCAACGCGGTCGACTGGCTCGGCGACAAGGGCTCCGCCGCCGTCGGCTGGCTGGGCGACCGGGGCTCCGACGTCCTGGGGTGGCTCGGCGACCGCGGGAGCGCGATCGGCGGCGCGTTCATGAACGTGGGCGACGCCGGCCTGCAGCTCTGGGACGCGACCGGCGGGGCGATCCTCGACGGCGAGTGGCCACGGACCACGGAGGTGCTCGCGTCGGGCATCCGGCTCGCGGGCACCACGGTCGGCCTGGGTCTCACCGCCGGCTCGCTCGGTATGTTCGACCCCAAGGTCTTCGACGACGGCGACCCGTACGCGGGGGACCCGACCGACGTCGCCGCGCCGCGCGAGCCCTCCAGCATCTCGGAGGTCGCGCTCGGCGTGACCGACTCGTACAACGCCGGCGACGGCAACGTGCGGATCACCACGATCGACGGGCCCGACGGCCCGCGGGTCATCGTCAACGTGCCCGGCACCGAGGCGTGGAACCCGTCGGCCGGCGACAACCCGATGGACCTGACCGGCAACCTGGTCACGGCGGGCGGCTCGCGCTCGACCATGAGCGAGGCCGTCATGCTCGCCATGCGGAACGCGGACATCCCGCCGGGCGCCGAGGTCATGATGGTCGGCCACTCGCAGGGCGGCATGACGGTGGCCGACCTGACGTCCGACCCCGGCTTCGTGAACGAGTTCAACGTGACCCACGCGATGACCTACGGCTCGCCGATCGACAGTGCGCACATCGACCCGTCGGTCAGCGTGCTGGAGATGCAGCACCAGCACGACGTCGTCCCGCGCCTGGACCTCGGCGACTCGCGCTTCCCGTTCCTGCCCGGCGGGCAGAACGAGAGCGCCAACCACACCAGCGTCACGTTCGACGACCCGGGCTCCGCCTTCAACGCCGTGGCCAACCACGACCACGCCGAGGCGTACCCGAACTCCATGGCCAACAGCACCGACCCCGGGTACCTGGCCTACCAGCAGGAGCTGCGGGACAGCGGGTTCCTCACGTCTCCTGACTCCAACTCGATCGTGACCGCGCAGGACGTCCACGTCGGCCGGAAGAACTGATGGGCACAGGCTGGGCGCGCCGCCGGCGCCGGCTCGTGGACCGGCTCTCGGAGTCGGGACCGGTCGGCGGCGGGCTCGCGGCGCTGCTCAGCCTGGGCAAGGCGCGCAACCCCGACTGCGAGGAGCTGCTCACCGCGACGGCGCTCGCCGTCGACGGCGTGGTCTCGGCGGAGTTCGAGTGCAGCGACCAGTTCGGCGGCGGCTGGCAGCGCGGCAAGGTCGTGCTGCGGGCGTCGTCGGAGGACGAGGCGGTGCGGGTGATGGAGGCGCTGCTGCGGGCCTTCGCGGCCGAGCCGCGGCTGGAGCCGCGCTGGGCCACGCCGCAGGAGTACCGGAACGAGGACGGCTCGGTCGTCGTCGGGGCCCGGCACGCGGGGTTCCCCGGTGTGCCGACGATCCGCCAGGTGCGGGAACACTACGGGGAGGGAACTGCAGGATGATGCGACGTGAGCGAGCGCGGTACCTGCCCATCATCCTGACGGCGGCGTTCGTGCTGCCCGTCTCGGCGTGCTCGTCGGGCGACACCGACCGGTGCGCGGAGGCGTTCGCCGAGGCGGCGACGGCGGTCTCCGGCGTGATCTCGGCCGAGTGGGAGTGCAGCGACAACTTCGGGGGCGGCTGGCAGCGCGGTGACGTCGTGGTCTCGGCGACCACCGAGGACGAGGCCGTCGAGGTGATGGACGGCGTGCTGCGGTCGATCGCCGCGGCGGGCGACCTCGAGGACACCTGGGCGACCCCGCAGGAGTATTCGAACGAGGACGGGTCGATCGTCGTGGGCGCGAACGACCTCGGCTTCAACGGCCCGCCGACCGTCGGCGAGGTCCGCGAGCACTACGGCATCACGCCGGGCTGACCCACCGACCCTTCGCTGCTCGAACCGACCCACCGCCGGTCGAGCCGACCCACCGCCGGTCGAGCTTGTCGAGACCCGGGTCTCGACAAGCTCGACCAACGACTGCGGCCGGCGGTCAGCGCGCCAGGTCAGCCCCGCAGCCAGACCGTCGTGTCCGACGGCAGCTCGCCCGAGGCGGCGTCCAGCTCGCCCGAGGCGACCAGCACCTGCGCCCCGGCGGGCAGCGCGAACCGCGTCGCGCTCAGGTTGGCGACCACGACGACGTCGGCCACGCGGAAGGCGACGACGTCCGGGTGCTCGGCCAGGGAGTCGACCCACGAGAGCACGCCCGCGCCGAGGTTCTCGGCCCGGCGCAGGCCGAGGGCTGCCCGGTACATCTCGAAGGTCGAGCCCTCGACGCCGTACTGCCGGTCGGCGGCGAGCTCGGCGTAGACGTCGGGCTGCGGCAGCCAGGTCTTGCCCGTGGGGCCGAACCCGTTGCCCGGTGCGCCGCCGACCCACGGCAGCGGCACGCGGCAGCCGTCGCGGCCCGGCTCGGCGCCGTTCGTGCGGAAGAACGACGGGTCCTGGCGGACGTCGTCGGGCAGGGCGGTGTGGTCGGGCAGGCCCAGCTCCTCGCCCTGGTACACGTACGCCGAGCCCGGCAGGCCGAGCATGAGCAGCGTCGCGGCGCGGGCACGGCGCAGGCCGAGCGCGGCGTCGGGCTGCGGGTCGGTGGCGCCGATGCCGTTGAGCTGGCGGCCGCCGATCTCCTCGAGGCCGAAGCGCGAGGCGTGCCGCACCACGTCGTGGTTGGACAGCACCCAGGTGGTGGGGGCGCCGACGGCCTCCATGGTGCTCAGCGACGCGTTGACGACCGTGCGCACGGTCGCGGCGTCCCAGGGCGCGGTGAGGAACGAGAAGTTGAAGGCCTGGTGCATCTCGTCCGGCCGCACGTAGCGGGCCAGGCGGCTCAGCGGCTCGACCCAGGCCTCGGCCACGAGGCAGCGGTCGCCGTCGTACTCGGCGAGCACCTTGTGCCAGGCGCGGTAGATGTCGTGCACGCCGTCCTGGTCGAACATCGGGCCGCGGTTGCCCGCGCCCGTGGAGCCGTCCTCGGGGGCGGCCGGGTCGGACTCGCCGGCCTCGCTGGCCTCCTCGACGGTGCCCTCGACCATGGCGACCTGGCCGTCCCAGTCGGGCAGGCCGGCGGCCTTGATCATGCCGTGCGCGACGTCGACGCGGAACCCGTCCACGCCCCGGTCGAGCCAGAACCGCAGCACGTCCTCGAACTCGGCGCGGACCTCGGGGTTGTCCCAGTTGAGGTCCGGCTGCGTGGAGTCGAACAGGTGCAGGTACCACTGCGGGCCGAGCGGGCCGTCGTCCTCGCGCGGCGCCAGCCGCGTCCAGGCCGGGCCGCCGAAGATCGACTGCCAGTTGTTCGGCACCTCGTCGCCGGCCGGGCCCCGGCCGTCGCGGAACATGTACCGCTCGCGCTCGGCCGAGCCGGGGGCGGCGGCCAGGGCCTCCTGGAACCAGGCGTGCTGGTCGGAGGAGTGGTTGGGCACGAGGTCGACGATGACCTTCAGGCCGCGCTCGTGCGCGCCGGCGAGCATCTCGTCGAAGTCGGCGAGCGTGCCGAACAGCGGGTCGATGTCGCGGTAGTCGGCGACGTCGTAGCCCGCGTCCTTCTGGGGCGAGCGGTAGAACGGGCTCAGCCAGACGGCGTCCACACCGAGCTGCGCCAGGTGGTCCAGCTTGGCGGTGACGCCCGGCAGGTCGCCGGTCCCGTCGCCGTTACCGTCCGCGAACGAGCGCGGGTAGACCTGGTAGATCACCGCGTCGCGCCACCACTCGCCGCTGGTCGCGGGGGTGTGGGCGGGCGCGCCGGCGGTGAGGTCGACGGTGCTGAGCGAGGTCGTGCTGGTCACGTGTGGCGTCCTCAGGGGTCGGGAAAAGGGGGCTGTAACGCTTGCAGCAAGCGTACGGGAGGAATCGCCCCGGATCGGCCAGTGTGCTGCGTCAGACAGCCGTCAGGCGGTCGCGTGCGGGGCCGCGCCCGTCGAACCGCGCACCACCAGCTCGGGGGTGAACAACAGCTCCGAGCGCGGCGCGCGCTCGCCCTGGATCTCGGTGAGCAGGGCGCTCACGGCCGCGTGCGCCATGTCGGCCACGGGCTGCCGCACCGTCGTCAGGGGCGGGTCGGTGAAGGCCACCAGGGGCGAGTCGTCGTAGCCCACGACGCTCACGTCGTCGGGCACCGAGAGGCCGCGGGCGTGCGCCGCGCGCACGGCGCCCAGCGCCATCAGGTCGGACCCGCAGACCACGGCGGTGTGCCCGGCGTCGAACAGCTCGCCGGCCGCGGCCTGGCCGCCCTCCAGCGTGTAGAGGGTGAGGCTGACGTGCTTGCGCGCCTCCTCCTCGGTGTCCGCCAGGCCGTGCCGCAGGAGCTGGGCCACGAACGCCTCGATCTTGCGCTTGGCGGGCACGAACCGGTCCGGCCCGATGGCCATGCCGATGCTGCGGTGGCCCAGGGCCACCAGGTGCCGCACCGAGAGCTCGATGCTGGCGCTGTCATCCGGCGACACGAACGGGGCGTCGATGCCCTCCGCGTAGCCGTTGATGAGCACGATCGGCAGTCCGCGGCCGCGCAGCCGCTGGTAGCGCTCCGTGGAGGCGCGCGTGTCGGCGTGCTTGCCGGACACGAACACGATGCCGTCCACCGCGTGGTCGATCAGGGTCTCGACGTACTCGTCCTCGGTGGTGCCGCCCGGCGACTGCGTGCACAGCAGCGGCGTGTACCCGCGCGAGGCGAGCTGCGACTCGATGGCCTGCGCGAACGCGGGGAAGACCGGGTTGGACAGCTCGGGCACCACCAGGCCGATGAGGCCGGCGGGGCGGGCGCGCAGGGCGGACGGGCGCTCGTAGCCCAGCACGTCCAGGGCCGCGAGCACCGCCTGCCGGGTCTCGCCGGCCACGCCGGGCTTGCCGTTGAGCACGCGCGACACGGTCGCGGTGGAGACCCCAGCCTGCTCGGCGAGGTCGGTCAGTCGGGTGCGCACGCCTGGCAGCCTAAGTGACATGTGACCTCCTCGTCCCGGGTGATCCACGGGTGTCGCGACCCTGTCGCGTCCCGCGGTCGCCGCCGTCGTCCTGGTAACGGCTGCAAGCGATGCTGAAACTTTATCGCAACTTCTTGCATAATTGGCCGATGTGCCCGTACGGTTCGGGCATCGAAACCCAGGCCCGACGTCGGGCCGCGAACCATCGGGAGTGACGATGCGACGGAGCATCCTGACCGCCGCTGTCCTGACCACGACGCTGGCGCTGGCCGCCTGCGCGGGCGGCGCGGAGGAGCAAGCGGGCGGCGAGGAGTCGGCCGCACCGAACGGCGAGGGTGCCACCCTCACCGTGTGGGTCGACGAGACCCGCCAGGCCGCCGTGGAGGAGGCCGCTGTCGGCTTCGAGGAGACCACCGGCGCCGACGTCGAGGTGGTCCTGAAGAACTTCGAGGACATCCGCCCCGACTTCCTGGCGCAGGTGCCCACGGGCAAGGGCCCGGACATCACGGTCGGCGCGCACGACTGGCTGGGCGAGCTCACGACCAACGGCGTCGTGGCCCCGATCGAGCTCGGCGACACGGCCGACAAGTTCGAGCCGGTCTCCGTCTCGGCCTTCACGCAGGACGGCCAGGTCTACGGCCTGCCCTACGCGGTGGAGAACATCGCGCTCATCCGCAACACGGAGCTCGCCCCGGAGGCGCCCGCCACCTGGGACGACGCGATCGCGGCCGGCAAGGACGCCGGTACCAAGTACCCGCTGCTGATCCAGACCTCCACCGAGGGTGACCCCTACACCTTCTACCCGCTGCAGACGTCGTTCGGCGCCCCGGTCTTCGAGCAGAACGCGGACGGCTCGTACAAGCCCGAGCTCGCGCTCGGCGGCGAGGGCGGCACCGCCTTCGCCGAGTGGCTCGCGGAGCAGGGCGACGCCGGCAACCTGAGCACCGACGTCACGTACGACATCGCGCTGGCGGCCTTCGCCAAGGGCGAGTCGCCGTTCATCGTGGGCGGCCCGTGGATGCTGGAGTCGTTCGGCGACCTCGACCTCGCGATCGACCCGATCCCGAGCGCCGGCGGCGAGCCCGCCCAGCCGTTCGTGGGCGTGGCCGGCTTCTACGTGAGCGCGCAGAGCGAGAACGCGCTGCTCGCCAACGACTTCCTGGTCAACTACATGGCCACCCCCGAGGCGCAGCTCGCGCTGTACGAGGCGGGCGACCGTCCGCCGGCCCTCATCGAGGCCGCCGACACCGCCTCCGAGGACCCGATCACCGCTGGCTTCCGTGAGGTCGGCGCCGACGCCGTCCCGATGCCGTCGCTGCCCGAGATGGGTGCGGTGTGGGCGTACTGGGGCGTGACCGAGGCCGCGATCGTCTCCGGCAAGTCCGACCCGGCGAAGGCCTGGGACAAGATGGTCGCCGACATCCAGGGCGAGATCGGTTGATGTACTCACCCGTGACCCGGGGCTCCGGCCGGACCGGCTGGAGCCCCGGGTTTCTCGTCAAGCTCGCCCTGATCGCCCTGGTCGACGCCCTGGGCGTCTACGCGGTGCTCGCCGCGTGGGCCGCCGATTCCTGGGGCGTGCTGGCCGCCATGGTGGCGCTGCTGCTCGTGGCCAACTGGGCCTACTTCTCCAAGCGCGCGCTGCCGCTCAAGTACATCCTGCCCGGCCTCGCGTTCCTGCTCGTCTACCAGGTCTACGTGGTGGCCTACACGGGCTACGTCGCGTTCACCAACTACGGCGACGGGCACAACAGCACCAAGGAGCAGGCCATCGAGGCCCTTCTGGTGCAGAACGAGCGCCGCGTGGAGGGCTCGCCCTCCTCGCCCCTGACCGTGGTGGCCGACGGCGACACGCTCGGCTTCGCGATCGTCTCGCCCGACGGCGCGGTCCAGGCGGGCACCGCCGACCAGCCGCTGGAGCCCGTGGACGGCGCCTCCGTCGACGCCGGCCGGGTCACCGCGCTGCCCGGGTACGACGTGCTGGAGTACGCCGCCGTCCTGGAGCGCCAGCAGGAGGTCACGAAGCTGCGCGTCCCCGTCTCGGACGACCCGAACGAGGGCTCGGTCCGCACGCAGGACGCCCGCACGGGCTACGTCTTCACGTCCACGCTGACCTACGACGCGGCGTCCGACACGATGACCGACACCACCACGGGCGTGACGTACACGCCCAACGACGACGGCCAGTTCGAGGCCGCCGACGGCACCACCCTGCCCGTGGGCTGGCGCGTGCTGGTCGGGTTCGACAACTTCGTCACCGCGTTCGGCGACGACCGGTACGCCGGCCCGTTCGGCAAGATCCTGGTGTGGACCTTCGCGTTCGCCGTGCTCTCGGTCGCGTCCACGTTCCTGCTCGGCCTGTTCCTGGCGATCGCGTTCAACGACCCCCGCCTGCGCGGCCGTCGGATCTACCGGACGCTCGTGATCCTGCCGTACGCGATCCCGGGGTTCCTCGCGGCCCTGCTGTGGTCGGGCATGCTCAACCGGTCCTACGGGTTCGTCAACGAGGTGCTGCTCGGCGGGGCGTCGATCCCGTGGCTCACGGACCCGGTCCTGGCCAAGCTGGCCGTGCTCGGCGTGAACCTGTGGCTCGGCTTCCCGTACATGTTCCTGATCTGCACGGGCGCCCTGCAGTCGCTGCCGACGGACGTGCTGGAGGCCGCGAAGATCGACGGCGCCGGCCGCTGGCGCACGTGGCGCTCGATCACGCTCCCGCTGCTGCTGGTCGCGACGGCGCCGCTGCTCATCTCGTCGTTCGCGTTCAACTTCAACAACTTCACGCTGATCTACATGCTCACGGGCGGCGGCCCGCGGTTCGACGACGCCTCGGTGCCGCTCGGGCACACCGACATCCTCATCTCGATGGTCTACTCGGTCTCCGGGCTCGACGGCACGGCCGCCAAGGACTACGGCCTGGCCAGCGCCCTGTCGATCGTCATCTTCGTGGTGGTCGCGACCATCTCCGCCCTCGCGTTCCGGCGCACCCGATCGCTCGAGGAGATCGCCTGATGAACTCGCGCACCGCACACGTCGCCCGGCGTCCCGGGCAGCGCGCCCGCTGGTTCTCCGAGATCGGCTGGCGGCACCTGGTCGGCATCATCGCCGTGGTCTACGCGGGCTTCCCGCTCGTCTACGTGGTCTCCGCGTCCCTGGCCGACGGCGGCACCCTGACCGGCTCGAACCAGCTGTTCGCGTCGGTCTCCGGGGCCAACTACGCGGCGCTCGCCGGCACGCGGTTCTGGACCTGGATGGCCAACACCCTGGTGGTGGCGGTCGCGACGGGCGCGGGCACCGTGCTCATGGGCGCGGCGGCCGCGTACGCCTTCTCGCGGTTCCGGTTCAGCGGACGCCGCGTGGGGCTCACGGCCCTGCTCGTGATCCAGATGTTCCCGCAGATGCTCGCGTTCGTGGCGATCTTCCTGCTGCTCATCTCGCTCGGGAACGTGGTGCCCGGCCTCGGCCTGGACTCCAAGCTCTCGCTGATCTGCGTGTACCTGGGCGGCGCGCTCGGCGTGAACACGTTCCTCATGTACGGGTTCTTCAACACCGTGCCGCGCGAGATCGACGAGGCCGCGAAGATCGACGGCGCCTCGCACGCCCAGATCTACTGGACCATCGTGCTGCGCCTGACCGCGCCGATCCTCGCCGTGGTGGGGCTGCTCAGCTTCATCAGCACGTTCGGCGAGTTCATCATCGCGCGCGTGCTGCTGCAGTCGGAGGACAACTGGACGCTCGCCGTCGGCCTCTACGGCTGGGTCTCCTCGCTGCAGGACGCCAACTGGGGCCTGTTCACGGCCGGCGCCGTCATCTCGGCGGTTCCGGTGCTCGCGCTGTTCCTGTTCCTGCAGAAGTACATCGTGGGCGGGCTGACGGCGGGCTCGGTCAAGGGCTGAGTGGTGATGCGGCCAACCCCTTCGAGGCCTAGGTTTCTTCGCTTTCAGTCAACTGAAAGCGAAGAAACCTAGGCCTCGAAGCGCACTGAGTGCTGTCAGCCGGCATCGTCGAACTCGATCCGGACCTGTGCGGTGCGGGGGACGACGTAGATCTCGTATCCGGCGCTGGTCAGTGCCTTCGTCAGTGCGTCGGTGGTGACGGGGATCCCGCGCTCCAGCCGGGAGAGTGTCGGTCGTGAGGATCCGATCAGCTCGGCGAGCGAGGACTGGCTCAAGCCCGCCGACTCCCGAGCGCCCTTGACGGCGGCCCCGAGCGCGGGGAGGCCGCGGGCGCGAAACCATCTCTGAACCATATGTGATTCAACCTCTCCGGCTGGCGCGATGAATCAGATATGAGCAGTCTCGACTTTGACTGCCTTTGCGTCAAATCTGATTCGCAATGAAGCGGCGGAGACAATCCCCTGGAATGCGACCGGATGGCCTACGAGGCCGAGGCCGGGGCCACCAGCCGCCGGTGCAGCGCGATCGCCGACAGGTCCGTCAGCGAGGCGACCTGGTCCACCACCACGCGCAGGCGCGCGGCGTCGTCGGGCGCCGCGCGCCAGTCCGCCGCGAGCGGCGGCTCCAGCTCGTCGGGCCCGCGGTCGGCGAGCACGCGCACCAGGTCGGTCAGGATCTCCCGCTCCCGCAGGTAGCGGGGCTCCTGGCCGCGGGGCGCCATCACGTAGGCCACGGCGATGCCCTTCAGGGCGAGGATCTCGTGCTCGATCTCGTCGGGCACCACGAGCCGCGCGGCGTACCGCGTCAGCGCGCCGTCGCCGTACTCGGCGCGGGTCGCGTCGATCGCAGCGCCGATGAACCGGCCGATGAGCTGGCTCGTCATGTCCTTGAGCGAGGCTAGCGAGCCGCGCGACCCGTCGAAGGCCCGCACCAGGTGGCCCTCGCCGCGCAGGTACTCCTGCAGCCGGCCGATGGCGGCGTCGATCGCGTCGGCCCGGTACCACTCGCCGTACCAGGACCGCACGTACTCGGCCACGCGCGCCCGCTCCTCGGCGTCCGCCATGAGGTCCAGGTCGACGCGGCCTGCCACGACGCCGTCCTCGACGTCGTGCACGGAGTAGCTGATGTCGTCGGCGAGGTCCATGACCTGCGCCTCCAGGCACTTGACGCCGTCGGGCGCGTCCTTGCGCAGCCAGGTGAACACGGGGGCGTCGTCGGGGTAGACGCCGAACTTGCGGCTCGCCGTGCCGTCCGGCCGGGCCGGGCCCGCGCCGTAGGCCCACGGGTACTTGACGCTCGCGTCGAGGCTGGCGCGGGTCAGGTTGAGGCCGGCGGGCACGCCGTCGAAGCCGATCACCTTGGGCTCCAGGCGGGTCAGCAGGCGCAGGGTCTGCGCGTTGCCCTCGAAGCCGCCGATCGGCTCGGCGATCTCGGCGAGTGCCGTCTCGCCGTTGTGCCCGAAGGGCGGGTGCCCCAGGTCGTGGGTGAGGCAGGCGGTGTCGACGACGTCGGGGTCGCAGCCGAGCGAGCGGCCCATGCCGCGGCCCACCTGGGCCACCTCGAGGGAGTGGGTCAGGCGGGTGCGCACGAAGTCGTCGTGCCCCGCGCCGAGCACCTGGGTCTTGGCGCCGAGCCGGCGCAGCGCGGAGGAGTGCACCACGCGCCCGCGGTCCCGTTCGAACGGGGTCCGGGCCTGCGACTTGGGCGGTTCGGTCACCCAGCGCTCGACGTCCTGCGCGCTGTACGACGGCGGGATGCTCTTCCCGAGGGCTTGCTCCACGCTGGCCACTCTAGCCACGCGGCCGGGAATCCCGGAATCACGCGGCTTGGTGGCCTCCGTCAGGGGGCCGTCGCCGGCGGAGGCAGGGCACTGCCTCCGCCGCGCCGCGTCACTTGTTGTTGCTGTACCAGCTCAGACCGCCGGGGAGGTTGATCGAGTGCTTCTTGGTCTTGGAGTTCCAGGTCCAGGGACCCACCTTGAAGCTCATCGACGACAGGCCCCGCTGCGTGATGTTGAACTTGAGCGGCCCGAACGACAGCCGCTTGCGATACCTGATTCCCATGGTGCTTCTGTTCCTCCCTGAGTCGGGGCAAAGCGTACCGAACCGCGCTAGCCCGGCAAACCAACCAGGGAGCGTGCCAGACGCACAGTTCCCTCGGGTGACCTGTACGTCTGACACGTCGAAAAGGGGGCGTCAGTCGCGGGCCGCGACCCAGGCGTCGCTGGCGCGCCGGACGTCGTCGGGGGTGACCGACTCCGCGACCGTCACGAAGTACCAGCGGTGCCCGAACGGGCAGCGCACCGCGGCCTGCCGGAACCCCTCGAACCAGTCGGCCGGCTCGGCCAGGCTGGTCGCGCCGGCGCCCATCGCCCGCGCGTAGGCGGCGTCCGTGTCCTCGACCGGGACGGTGAAGCTCGCGTGCGTCGGCGCGCCCGGCTCGGGGGCCGCCGAGTCGGGCGGGAACGCGCCGGCCACCGTGAACGTGGACTCGCCCGCGGCGGAGCGCAGGATCAGGTCGGAGTGGATCACGGCGTCGCCCGCGGTGATCACGTCGAGCGTCTCGGCGCCCAGCGCGGCCTCGTAGAACGCGATGGCGGCCCGGGCGTCGGACACGGCGATGTTGGGGTGCAGGGCTGAGTTCTTCATGCCACCGATGCTCGCGCGTCCCGGGTGTGCCAGTCTTGGAATTATGCGACAGGTGTTCGACGGCGAGACGGCCGACAGCGCGCTCGACTCCGGGCCCACGCTCGGCATCGTGAACCCCGTGCGGGCGCGCGACCGGTTCGCGCTGGCCCGCGTGGAGCCGGCGGCCGACCTCGCCGACCTCGTGGACTGGCACTGGGTGATCACCTGGGACCTGCCGCCCGGGGTCGCGTTCACGCAGAACGTGATGCCGCACCCCGTGGGGCACGTGGTCGCCGAGCGCGAGGGGTTCCTCGCCTACGCCATGCCCGCCGGCCTCTTCGAGCGCACCCTTGCCGGGACCGGCGCCGTGGTCGGCACCAAGCTGCGCCCCGGCGGGTACCGCGCCCTGCTCGGGCTGGCGCACCCGGGGGAGCGTGGCGCCGTCGGGCCGGCGTCCTTCCTGGGCCCGACGGCGGCGCCCGTCTGCGCGGAGGCTCTCGCCCAGGCGTCGGCCGGGCGGCCCGACGCCGCCGTCCGCACCGTCACCCCGCTGCTGCGGGCCGCCGTCGAGCGGTCCCGCACCGCCCGGTCCACGGCGGCGCTGACCGCCCTGCGTGAGGCGTTCGCCGTCATCGCAGACGCCGTGCCGGGCACCTCCGTCACGGCGCTCGCCGGCCGGCTCGGCACCACGCCGCGCTCGCTGCAGCGGCTGTTCGCCGACTGGGTGGGGGTGAGCCCCAAGTGGGTGCTGCGGCGGCACCGCGTGCACCTCGCCGCCGAGATGCTGGGCCGCGACCCCGGGCTTGACCTCGCCGGGCTGGCGGCCGCCGTCGGCTACTACGACCAGGCGCACTTCTCCGGGGACTTCGTCCGCGCCGTCGGCGTACCGCCGGGGGAGTACGCCCGTTCCTGCCGGGCATAGAATTCCGACGTGGCCGGGCTGATCAGACGCGAGGATGTGGACCAGGTCCGCGAGCGCGCGCGGATCGACGAGATCGTCTCGGCGCACGTGACCCTCAAGCCCGCGGGCGTGGGCGCGCTGGTGGGGCTGTGCCCCTTCCACGACGAGCGCAGCCCCAGCTTCAACGTGCGGCCCAGCGTGGGCCGGTACCACTGCTTCGGCTGCGGCGAGGGCGGCGACGTCATCGAGTTCGTCATGAAGATGGACGGGCTGAGCTTCACCGAGGCGATCGAGTACCTCGCGGGCAAGACGGGCGTGACGCTGCGCTACGAGGAGGGCGGCAACGCCCGCCCGCGCGAGGAGCCGGGCAAGCGCCAGCGGCTGCTGGAGGCGCACCGGGTGGCCGCGGACTTCTACGCGGAGCAGCTCATGGGGCCCGACGCGACGGCGGCGCGCACGTTCCTGGCGGAGCGCAGCTTCGACCGGTCGGATGCCGAGCTGTTCGGCGTGGGCTTCGCGCCCAAGGGCTGGGACTCGCTCCAGCGCCACCTCCAGGGCCGCGGGTTCACGCAGGCGGAGCTGGTGGCCAGCGGCCTGATGTCGCAGGGGCAGCGCGGTATCTACGACCGGTTCCGCGGGCGCGTCATGTGGCCCATCCGGGACGTGACGGGCGCCGTGATCGGGTTCGGCGCGCGCCGCCTGTTCGAGGACGACCAGGGCCCCAAGTACCTGAACACCCCGGAGACCAGCCTCTACAAGAAGTCGCACGTGCTGTACGGGATCGACCTCGCCAAGCGCGACATCGCCAAGGGCAAGCGCGTGGTGGTGGTCGAGGGGTACACGGACGTCATGGCGGCGCACCTGTCGGGTGTGACGACGGCGGTGGCCACCTGCGGCACGGCCTTCGGCGGCGACCACGCCAAGGTGGTGCGGCGCCTGCTCGGCGACACGACGGCGGGCGGCGGCATGCAGCTCGCCTCGGGCGGCACCGTGGGCGGCGAGATCATCTTCACGTTCGACGGCGACGCGGCGGGCCAGAAGGCCGCCGAGCGCGCCTACGGCGAGGACCAGCGGTTCTTCGCGCAGACGTACGTGGCCGTGGCCGACGGTGGCATGGACCCCTGCGACCTGCGCATGGCCAAGGGCCCGGAGGCGGTGCGCGCGCTGGTGGACGGCCGCAAGCCGCTGTTCGCGTTCGTCATCCAGGCCAAGCTCAGGCAGTTCGACCTGAACACGGTGGAGGGACGGGTGCTCGCGGTACGGGCGGCCGCGCCGGAGATCGTCGGCATCCGCGACCGCAGCCAGCGTGACGGCTACGTGCGCCAGGTCGCGGGCTGGATCGGCACCGAGATCGAGGAGGTGCGCCGCGAGGTGGCGCGCGCGGCGTCGACGCCGCAGCGCCGCCCGGCGGACCGGCCGGACGGCGCCCGCCCGCCGTCGGGCGCGACCCCGGTGGCCGGTGCGCCCGGTGGTGGCCGCCCGGCGCAGGTGGCGCAGCTTCCGGCGCCCGACCCGCGCGACCCGGTGGCCCGCGACGAGCGGCTCGCACTGGTGGCGGTGCTGCAGTACCCGCAGCACGTGCCGGCGTCGTTCGACGAGCTGGGCGAGGACGCGTTCGCGGTGCCGGCCTGGCGCGCGGTGCACGCCGCGATCCGGGCGGCCGGGGGAGTGGCCGCCGGAAGCCAGCAGTCGGCCGCGCAGTGGGTCGCGGCGGTGCTGGAGCAGTCCCCCGAGTCGGTGGCGATCGTGGTGACCCAGCTCTCGGTCGCCTCGCTCCCCGAGGACCGCGAGGCGGCCGTCGCGGCGTTCGTCGAGGGCCTGGTGCGGCGCGTCGTCGACCTGGGCCTCAAGCGCCGGGTCGACGACGCGCGCAGCCGCCTGCAGCGGCTGGACCCGTCCGACGAGAGTGCCTACAACGCGGCGTTCGCCGAGCTGCTGGCGATCGAGAGCGAGCGCAGGGCGCTGCGCGAGAGCGCGTAGGGGCTCAGGCCGCCGTGGGCGCCGGGTGGTCCCTGCCCAGGAGGTCCGCGTCCAGGGACACCGCGGCCAGCTGGCCCGACGCCGCCGCCAGGAGCACCGACGCCATCGGCCCCGGCATCGCCGCGGTGTGCGCCATGTCGCCGGCCGCGAACACACCGGGCAGGCTCGTGCGGGCCATCGCGTCGACCTCGACGGCGCCCGACGGCAGCAGGTTCAGCCCGAGCTGCTCGGCGAACGGGGTGCGCTGACCGAACTCGGCCGCGACGAAGATGCCCCCGACCTCCTCGGCAGGGCCGTCGGCGAGCACGACCCGCGCGCCGTCGGCGGTGGCCACCAGCTCCTTGACGGGCTCCGGTCGCACGGCCACGCCGGCGTCCGCCAGCAGGGCGCGGGTGTCGGCGTCGAGCTCGCCGCCGTCGGCCAGGATCGTCAGGCGGCTCGCGATGCGCTCCAGCAGGAACGCGACCCGGGCGACGTGCGGGCCGTTGCCCAGCACGGCCACTGGCTTGCCGCTCAGCTCGTGCCCGTGGCAGTACGGGCACACGGCCGCGACCGTGCCGAACAGCGGCTCCAGCCCGGGGATGGAGGGCAGGGTGTCGCGCAGCCCGGTCGCGAGCACGACGCCGCGGGTGGTCAGCTGCTCGCCGCCCACCTCGACCCGGAACCCGGCGCCGTCGGGCACGACGGCGGTCGCGGCCGCGTCGCGGACCGTGACGGTCGCGTAGGCGGCGAGCTCGGCGCGCGCCGTGGCGCGGAACTCGGCCGGGGGCGTGCCGTCGTTCGTCACGAAGTTGTGCATGTGCCCGGCGGTCGCGTTGCGGTACTCGCCGGAGTCGAGCAGCAGCACGCGCCGGTGCATGCGGCCCAGGGTGAGCGCGGCCTGCAGCCCGGCGGGGCCGCCGCCGAGCACGACGGCGTCGTAGGAGGTCAGAGGGGGTGTGGCGGACATGGCAGGGCTCCGTTTCCCGGGACGTCTTGCGGTACCACCCCAGGATGTGACTTCATGTTGACATGAAGTCAAGCGAGACCTGGTCGGTCGGCGAGACGGCCCGTCGGTTCGGGCTGGAGACCCATGTGCTGCGCTACTGGGAGGACGAGGACCTGCTGCGCCCGGCGCGCGACGGCGCCGGCCGCCGGCGCTACGGGCGCGACGACGTGGTGCGCGTCGGCGTCATCGTGCGCAGCAAGGCCGCAGGCATGAGCCTGGAGCAGGTGCGGGTCATGCTCGACGCCGGGGCGTACGACCGGCACCAGGTCCTGGAGGCCCACATCGCCGACCTGGACCGCCGGATGGCCGACATGGCGGCGTCCCGCGCGATGACGGAGCACGCGCTGCAGTGCCGCGCGCACGACATCGCGACCTGCCCCGGCTTCCGCAAGCACGTGCAGGACGTGCTCGACGGAGTCCGGGAGGGTTTCGCCGTCACGCCGACCGCGTAACCGTCACGCGGCCCGCGTCACCGTTACGCGGACTGCTCCACCCTCGGGTTGTCGCGGGGGAGCAGCAGCACCGTCACGATCATCACGGCGGCGCAGGCCACGACGCACCAGAAGACCAGGTGCATGGCGTTCGCCAGCCCGGCCCCCTCGGGCGTGCCGTCCGCGCCGACGACGGTCAGGGCGTTGACCACCGCGCCGAGCGCGGCGACCCCGACGGCCTGCCCGATCGACCGGGCGAACATGTTGGTGGCGGTCACCGCGCCGCGCTCGCCCCAGCCCACGCTGTGCTGGGCGGCGAGCAGGGTCGGCACGGCCACCAGGCCCATGCCCAGCCCGATCACGAACACGGCGGCCGAGATCTGCCAGACGGCGGCGTCGGCGTCGAGCAGGAGCGTGAGCAGCGCCCCCGCGAGCACTACGACGGAGCCGATGGTGCTGGTCCAGCGGAAGCCGATCGCCAGGTAGACGCGCCCCGACAGCGTGGCCGCGATGGGCCAGCCGAGCGTGAGCGCGGCCAGCGCGAACCCGGCCACCAGCGGCCCGACGCCGAGCACGCCCTGCGCGTAGATCGGGATGTAGGTGGACAGGCCGAGCGTGATGACGCCGACCATCAGGGACGCCGCCGTCGAGGCGCCCACCACGCGGCGGCGCAGCAGCCGCAGGTCGAAGATCGGGTGAGCCGTGCGCCGGGCGGTCAGGGCGAACGCGACCAGCAGCGCCACGGCGGCGACGAAGATCGCGATCGACCGCACCGAGGCCCAGCCCCAGGCGTGGCCGCCCTCCAGCAGGCCGAGCACGAGCAGCGTGCTGCCGCCCGTGAGCAGCACGGCGCCCACGTAGTCGACGGGCTCGCGGGCGCCGTCGCGCTCCTTCTCGTGGAACTTGCGCCAGATCGCGAACAGGGCCACCGCCCCGATCGGCACGTTGACCCAGAAGATCCAGCGCCAGCTCACGAACTGGCTGAACACGCCGCCCAGCGTCGGGCCGAGCACCGAGGAGATCGCCCACACGCTGGCCATGTAGCCCTGCGTCTTGGCGCGCTCGGCGAGCGTGTAGATGTCGCTCGTGATCGTCATGGACATCGGCAGGATCGCGCCGGCGCCCAGGCCCTGCAGCACCCGGAACCAGATCAGGGCCGGCATCGTCAGGGCCACGGCGCACAGGATCGAGCCGAGCAGGAACAGGGCGATCCCGACGAGGATCACGCGCTTGCGGCCGAACACGTCGGCCAGCCGCCCGTACAGCGGCACGGTCACGGCCTGCGCCAGCGTGTACGCCGAGAAAAGCCAGGGGACCTGCTCGAACGCGCCGAGCTCGCGCGCGATCGTGGTCGAGGCGGTGGCGAGGATCGTGGCGTCGAGCGCCACCAGCGCCGTGGCGAGCATGAGCGCGCCGAGAATGGGACCACGGTCGCCACGCAGACCGAGCCGCGTGTCGGTGGTGGTGGACGTCGCGGTCATGCCTGGGATTCCGGGGTGTGCTGCACGACACCTACAAGGTTGCCCGGGGCACCGCCTATTCCCGGTCACCGGGTGTTTTATTCCCGGCGGTCGCCGGTTCAGCCCCGGCGGTTGCCCGGCCAGCCCTCCGGGAGGATGTCGCGCCCGCCGTCGGGAACGGTGTCGGCCAGGCGGCCGAGCGTGGCGAAGAACGCCTCGGCGTCGGCCACCTCGGGGCCGATCGCACGCCGCAGCGTCCGGTCGAACTCGATCGCCTCCGCCTTCAGCCGGCGGAAGAGCTCCTCGCCCGCCGCGGTGACCTCGATGCGCTGCACCCGACGGTTGGTCTCCTCGCGGGTGCGGACGATGAGCCCCTTGTCCTCCATGCCGCGCAGGTGGTGGGTGAGGGTGGCCTCCCGGATGCCGACGGCGTGCGCCAGCTCCCGCTGCGTGGCCGGCGTGCCCTGGTGCAGCGCGAGCAGGATGTGCCAGACCTGCCAGCTCGCGCCCTGGTCGGAGAGCTGCGCGTCGAACGCCCGCATCACCCGGTGCACCGACTGCCACATCGCCACCGCTACCGGCACGGGCCCGGCCTGCGCCGGGTTCACCCCCTGCGCGGGGCCGTCTGGATCGCCGCCGGGCCGTGCGCTTGGTTGCATGGACGCAGGATAGTTCGGCCGTTCCCGAAATGCATTGACGCCTAATCCTTAGATGCCTAACGTTTGTCACCTGGAAGATCCGGTACCGACACGGAGGCTCGACGATGGCCACGCAGGACACCCCCAGCACCACCGGCTCCACCACCACCTCCGGGACGCTCGACGGCGCCCTGGCACCCCTCGCGGCCGCGCTCGGCGACCGCCTGCTCACCCCGGCGTCCGACGGGTTCGCCGACGCCGCCGCCGTCTTCATGGGCGGCGCCGAGCGCACCCCGGCCGCGGTGGCGCGTGTGCGCGACACCGACGAGGTCGCGACGGCGCTCGCCGTCGCGCACCAGGCCGGACTGCCGGTCGCCGTGCGCGCCGGCGGCCACAACCTCGCCCGGCACAGCCTGCTCGACGGCGGGCTCGTGCTCGACCTGCGCCTCATGGACGGCGTCGAGATCGACCGGGACGCCGGCGTCGGGCGGGCGCAGGGCGGCGTCCTCGCGGGCGACTACATCACGGCGGCCGGCGAGCACGGCCTGGCCACCGGGTTCGGCGACACCGGCGGCGTCGGCCTCACGGGCCTCGCGCTCGGCGGCGGCATCGGCTACCTCAGCCGGGCGCACGGGCTCACCGTCGACAACGTGCTGGGCGCCGAGGTGGTCCTCGCGGACGGCCGGGTGGTCCGCGCCGACGCCGAGGAGAACCCCGACCTGTACTGGGCGCTGCGGGGCGGCGGCGGCAACTTCGGCGTCGTCACCGAGATCGAGCTGCGGCTGCGTGAGCTGCCCGTGGTCACGGGCGGCATGTTCGTCTGGCCCGCCGAGCCGGCCACGCTCGCGGGCGTGCTGACGGCGCTGGCCGAGGCGCCCGCCGAGCTGTCGGGCATGGTCAACGTCCTGGTGGCCCCGCCCCTGCCGATGCTGCCCGCCGAGGCGCACGGCAAGCCGATCGTCATGGCGCTCGTCTGTTTCGCCGGTCCGGCGGACCAGGCCGAGACGGTCTACGCCCCGCTCCGCGCGCTCGGGCCCGTGCACGACAGCGTGGGGGAGATCGCCTACCCGCAGATGTTCGCGGGCGTCGGCGGCCCGGAGGGCGGCATGCCGGGCGACGCCCGGACCGGGTTCCTCGGCGACGGCGCCTGGGCGCCCGACGAGGCGTGGGCCACCGCGGCCGTCGGGGCCGTGCTCGGGGCGCCGCCCGGCGTCGCCGCCGTGAACCTGCGGCCCATGGGCGGCGCGATCGCGGACGCGGACCCGGCGGACACGGCCTTCGCGCACCGCGACGCGGCCTGGATGGTCACGGTGCAGGGCATGACCCCGGCGCTCGACGGTCTCCCGGGCCTCCGGGAGTGGATCACCTCGACGGCTGATGCCCTCGGTGTCGGCGGGCGCGGCTACGTGAACTTCATGTCCACGGCCACCGAGGAGGACGTGCGCAACGCCTACCCCGAGGCGACGCTGGCCCGGCTGCGCGAGGTCAAGCGGGCCTACGACCCGGGCAACCTGTTCGCGAGCAACCACAACGTGGCGCCCCAGGCCTAGCCCGCCGGCGGGGCCGGCTGCCCCGTCTCGCCGCGGCGAGGCAGGGCGGCCGCCGCGGCCAGCGCCGCGGCGAGCCCGTACCCGCAGATCTGGGCCAGGTCGAGCGCCACGGCCACGCGGAGCCCCGAGGTGTCGTACATGAGCCAGTAGACGTGGATCAACGCGATCAGGGTGAGCAGCACCGCCGCTGCGAGCCGGGTGCCACGGCGCGGGAAGCCGAGCAGGGCCGCGGCGACCACGGGCCCGGCACCGGCCACCGGGTACGACATCAGGTACCGGCTCAGGTACCCCAGGTCGACGCCGGGATCGGTGAGGAGCAGCAGCGGGGAGGCCACGAGCACCAGCGGCACCACCACCGCCCAGCGCAGCACCGTCCCGACCCGCTCGGGCCGGGTACCAACCCAGCCCAGCGCGAGCGCCGGGCCCAGGGCGACGAACGGCAGCACCTCGTGCGGGGTGAGGCGTCCACCCGCTGTCATCCGGCTCGCCAGCAGGACGAGCAGGAGCAGCCCCGAGCACCCGCTCGCCACGACGAGCGCGCCGCGCGTCCCGAGGGTCACCGCGCCGGCCGTGAGCGTGAGCACGGCCAGCAGGGCGGCGTCGACCAGGAAGCCGAGCAGCGGTCCCATGCCGGCGAGGTCGGGACGTATGCCGGGACCCTGCGCGAACAGCTTCAGGACGTCCAGCCCGGTCGCGAGCACGAGGATCGCGAGGGCGACGGCGGGGAGGGCCAGGCCGGACAAGACGGGCACGTCGTCGGCCGGTGTCGTGGGCGGTTCGGTCTCGGTCTTGGGTTCGGTCTCGGGTTCCGACCGGCCGTGGCCGGTGGGCTCGTCGGGGGTTGCAGGCTCGTCGTCCTCGGCGTCCGCCGCGGTGGACGAAGCCTGGGCCGTCGCGACGAGAGCGCACAGCAGCGCGGCCGCGATGGCCGCGAGCCGTAGCCCGGAGAGCTCCGCCGCCGGAGAGAACAGGGAGTCGGCCCACAGGAGGCCTGCCCCGGTGAGCGCGATCAGCGCGGCACCGCCGGCTCGCGCTCCCCGGCCCGGCAGGCAGACGAGACCCGCCGCGAGGACCGTGAGCAGCGCCGGAACCTGTTGGAGCAGGAGGATGCCGAGACCGATGAGGTACCAGGGGCCGTCCCCGGCCTGCCGCGCGTCGACCAGCAGGCCGAGCGCCGGTGCCAGCGCCACCACCAGGAGCGCGATCCCCGGGCGGCGCCGCGTCCGTGAGACGTCCCACCAGCCCAGGGTCAGGCCGACCAGTGCCAGGCCCAGTTCGACCGGTCCGGACAGGAAGAGCTGAGGATCCACCGGCCCGTCCGCCGCTGCCGAGGCCAGCGTGGCCAGGGCCACGAGGTGCACCATCGTCAGTGCGCTGCTCACGAACAGGAGGATTCGTGACCCCGACGCCACGGCGGCGGCCGCGAGCACCAGGGTGGGCAGCACGGACGCGGGGCCGGCGACGGCGGCCACCGCCCAGCTGTCGCTGTGGTACTCGGAGGAGTAGAGGCCTGCCGGCAGTGCGAACACACCAGACAGGACCAGCAGCAGGGCGGCGGTCAGGGGGACGGCGCCTGCGCGGCCGGGAGCATCGGCGCGTAGGCCGCGTGCGGTCGCGGTCATGCCGCACACCCTGGCAGAGCCGACACGCGCCGAGAAGGAAAGCCGTCGGTCAGGGCGGGAATTCACCCGGAGGTCGCGGCGGGGGGGGAACGACCACGACTGCGGGGTGTGTTGCTCTGCGTGGACACTGTCCACGCAGAGCAACACACCCCGCAGTCATACGGTCGCCCCGCGGGCCCGCCGCCGATCCGACGTCGGCCCGGAGGGGCTCCCGTCAGCGGGTCACGGGACCGTGTAGCCCGCCGTCCGGAACATCTCGTACCACTCGGCGCGCGTCAGCGGCACCTCGGAGCCGAGCGCGGCGCCCGCTACCCGCTCGGGGTTGGTGGTGCCGAGCACCACCTGCATCTGCGCCGGGTGGCGCGTGATCCAGGCGGTGGCGATCGCGATGGCCGGCACGTCGTACTTCTTCGCGAGCCGGTCGATCACGGCGTTCAGCTCGGGGTAGTCGGGCGAGCCGAGGAACACGCCGTTGAAGAACCCGGCCTGGAACGGCGACCAGGCCTGCACGGTGATGTCGTGCAGGCGGCAGTAGTCGAGCGTGCCGGAGTCGCGGCTGATCGACTGGTCCAGCCCCTGCATGTTCGCGGCCACGCCCTGCGCCACGAGCGGCGCGTGCGTCACCGAGAGCTGGAGCTGGTTGGCCACGAGCGGCTGCGTCACGGACTTGCGCAGCAGCTCGATCTGGCCCGGCGTGTGGTTCGAGACGCCGAACGCCCGCACCTTGCCCGACGCCGACAGCTCGTCGAACGCGCGCGCCACCTCGTCGGGCTCCACGAGGGCGTCCGGGCGGTGCAGCAGCAGGATGTCGATGTAGTCGGTGCCGAGCGCGGCCAGCGAGCCCTCGACCGACTCGACCAGGTGCTCGTACGAGTAGTCGAAGTACGGCCCCTCGCGCACGATGCCGGCCTTGGTCTGGAGCACGATCTGCTCGCGCTCCGACGACGTGAGCTGCATGGCCTCGGCGAACCGGGTCTCGCAGCCGTGCAGGGCCGAGCCGTAGACGTCGGCGTGGTCGAAGAACGAGATGCCGGCGTCCCGGGCCGTCTTGACCAGGGTGCGCACCTCCTCGTCCGTCTTCTCCTGGATGCGCATGAGGCCCAGGACGACGTTCGGGACGGTGAGCTCCGTCCCGGGCAGGGTGAAGGTCTTCACGGGTTTTCTCTCCAGTCGTTGGTGCGGTAGGGCTCAGGCCGCCGACAGGCGGGCGACCTCGTCGGCGGTGAGCGTCAGCTCGCTCGCCTGGGCCGAGTCGGTGATGCTCTCCGGGCGCGACGCCCCGGGGATCGGCACCACGACGGGCGCGAGCGCGAGCTCCCACGCCAGCGTCACGCGGAACGGCGAGACGCCGTGCGCGTCGGCGATCTCCTGGAACGCCGAGTACTCGGCGCCGAGCTCGCCCGAGCGGGCCAGCGAGATGCCGCCCAGCGGGCTCCAGGGCAGGAACGCGATCCCCAGCTCGGCGCACAGCTCGAGCTCCGGCAGCGAGGAGCGGAAGCGCGGCGAGAACTGGTTCTGCACGGACACCAGGCGCCCGCCGAGGATGTCGTTGGCCTCGCGGATCTGGTCCGGGTTCGCGTTCGAGATGCCCGCGAGCTCGATGACGCCCTCGTCGAGCAGGTCGCGGATCGCGCCCACGGAGTCGCCGTAGGGCACGTTCGGGTCCGGGCGGTGGAACTGGTACAGGCCGATGGCGTCGACGCCGAGCCGCTTGGCCGAGGCCTTCACGGCCTCCTTGAGGTACTCGGGCCGGCCGTCCTTGGTCCAGGACCCGTCCCCGGGGCGCAGGTGGCCGCCCTTGGTGGCGACCAGGACGCCGGAGGTGTCGGCGCCGTAGGTGCGGAGGGCCTCGGCGATGAGCTCCTCGTTGTGCCCCACCTCGTCGGCGAACTGGTGGTAGGCGTCCGCGGTGTCGATCAGGGTGACGCCGGCGTCGAGGGCGGCGTGGATCGTGGCGATCGAGCGCTCGCGGTCGGGCCGGCCCTCGATCGACATCGGCATGCCGCCGAGGCCGATCGCGGAGACGGAACGGCCGCCGATGGAACGGAGCTGCATGTTTTCTCCTCGTGTCGCAACGGGTTCGGACCAGAGACTAGGAAGCGATAACCTAGAAGTCCAACAACTCCTCATCATCATTCCCAGAACTGGTATTTCTTAATGGAACTGCGTCAGATGGAATACCTCGTGGCGCTGGCGGACGAACGCCAGTTCACGAGGGCCGCCGAGCTCACCGGCGTCTCCCAGTCCGGGCTGTCCGCCGCCATCCGTAACCTCGAGGTCGAGCTGGGCACCAAGCTGTTCACCAGGACCACCCGCCGGGTCGAGCCCACCGAGGCGGGCCTGGCGCTGCTGCCTTTCGCCCGGTCCATGCTCTCCTCCGCGACGGAAGCTCGCGATGCGGTGGTCCAGGTCTCGCGCGAGCTCGCGGGTACGCTGCGGGTCGGCGCGGAGCAGTGCCTCGGCCTCGTCGACGTCGCCACGCTGCTGGAACGCTTCCACCGGCGCTACCCGCGCGTGGAGATCGCGTTCACGCAGGCGGGCTCGCACGAGCTCCTGGCCGGGGTGCGCGACGGCGACCTCGACGCCGCGTTCGTCGCCACGGCCGACCACGTGGGCGTGCTGCCGCGCGTGGTCCTGGGCGAGGAGCCGGTGGTGTTCCTCTGCCCGCCCGAGCACCCGCTGGCCGCCCGCGCGGCCGTGGACCGGGCCGACCTGGGCGGGGACAGCTTCATCGACTTCCACCCGTCCTGGGCGATCCGCCAGCTCAACGACGACGCGTTCGCGGCGCGGGGCGTGCGCCGCCGGGTCCGGTTCACGGTCAACGACGTGCACACGCTGCTGGACCTGGTCGACCGCGGGCTGGGCGTCGCCGTCGTGCCGCGGCACGTGGCGGCCAAGCCGCAGGCCGCCCGCCTGGTCGCCGTCCCGGTCGCGGCGGACGGCGCCGCGGACTGGGTGGTCTCGATGGTCACCACCCCGGACCGCGCGGACAGCCCGGCCCCGCACCTGGCGGAGCTCCTGCAGGACGCGCCCACATGCTGACCCCACGCGGCCGGCCGGGGCCGGGAGCGCGAACGTAGGGTCGGTCGGCTTCTCAGCGCTGGAGAGCCGACCAACCCTACGTTCGGCGGCTCAGGCGCAGGTGAGGTTCAGCGACAGCCAGTCGGCGCGGTCGTTGTAGCCGCCGTCGGACGCGTCGCCCACCTCGAGGGTCAGGTCGCGGACTCCTGCGACGTCCAGGTCGAACGGCACCTCGGTGCCGCGCTCGACGGTCCCGCTCGACCAGACCACGTCCCCGTCGCCGACGACGGCGAACGTCGCCGTGCCGCCCTCCGGGCCGACCGTGCCGACGGCGTCGTCGATGCCGACGCTCCCGGCCAGCGAGGTGCACGCGGCGCCGAGGTAGTAGCGCACCCGGGACGGGCTGGCGACGCCGAGCCCGGTCTCGTGCACCGTGCCCGCCACCGTGAGCGGCGAGCCGCCGCCCACGCTCTGGTCCACCGTCGGCGTCAGCCAGCCGCTGGTCGCGCTCACCCAGGGGTGCCGGGACAGCACGACGTCGCTGCCCGACGGCGCCCCGGGCGCGATCGTCACGCGCGACGGCGGCGTCGCGAGGTGCCCGGAGCCGGACGAGACCGACGCGGCGACGTCGTACCCGCCGGTCCCGGCGCCCGGCGTGACGGACACCGCGAACGTGACCGTGGCCGAACCGCCCGGCCGCACCACCCTGGGCGCGGGCCCGGCGGCGCGGGCCGACCAGCCCTCCGGGAGCGTGAGCGCGACGCGCGGCGCGCGCACGGCCGTGCCGCCGTCGTTGTGCAGCGTGACCTGCGTGGTCAGCCGGTCCCCGGCCGCGGCCACCAGGTCCGTGGTGGGCGCGACGGCGTCGGCCCCGACGGCCGTGAACGCGGGCGGCGCGGCGACCAGCCGTGGAGCCCCGTGCGCCCGGGACGGCGTGACCCGCAGCAGGGCGGCGCCGTGCGCCGGGACCGCGGCGCGCACCGTGCCCGACGACTGCGTCCGAGCGTCCGTCCACGTGTCCAGCACCTCGAACGAGCGGCCGCGCAGGCCCAGGTCGCGGGCGGTGGTGGCGACCTCGGCGGCCCGGTCGCCGCGGTTCAGCAGCGCGACGGCGACCGAGCCGTCGGCCAGCGGCTTGGCCCAGGTCTCCGTGGTGCCCGCGGCGCCGACCCGGGTGCCCTGGACGCCGAGCGGATCCTGGTCGATGGCGAGCACGTCCTCGTCGAGCAGGATGTCCATCGACTCCTGGCTCAGGGTGCGCGGGTCGCTGGAGATGACCAGCGGCGCCGCCGCGACGGTCCACAGCGACATCTGGGTGCGGAATTCCTCGGTGGTCATGCCGAGCTCCGGCCCCAGGTAGTCGGGGTCGCTGAACCGCCCCGGGCCCGCGACCTCCGGGTGCCGCGCGTTCGCGTCGAAGTTGCGCAGCACGTCCTTGAACTGGATCTGCCCCACGAAGCCGACGTCGGTGTAGGTGCGCCAGGACTCCGCGATGTCGGGGGCGTAGGTCCACGACCAGGTGGACTGCTGCTCCTCCGGGTAGTCGCCCCAGTCCGGCGAGGTCACGGGGTTGCAGAGGTTGAAGATCATCGGCCGGCCGGAGCTGTTGTCGCGCAGGGCCTCCGCGAACGCGGTGAACGCCTCCTGCGGGTCCAGGTCTGCGGTGATGCCGCACAGGAAGTCGACCTTGACGGCGTCGTAGCCCCACTCCGCGAAGGTGTCGGCGTCGGTCTGGTAGTGGCCGCCGCTGCCCAGGCCGCACGTGCCCGGGATGTACGGCCCGGCGTCGGTGTAGATGCCGGCGCGCAGGCCGCGGTCGTGGATCTCGTCGGCCAGAGCGGCCATGCCGTCGGGGAACCGCTCGGCGTCGCCCTGCAGCAGGCCGTCGTCACCGCGCGGGACGTCGGCCTGCCAGCCGCCGTCGAGCCACACGATGTCGTAGCCGGCGTCCGCGAGGCCCGACGAGACCAGGAAGTCGGCCACGTCCAGGACCTCGTCGGCGGTGAAGTCGCCGCCCAGGCCGTAGTACGTGTTCCAGCCCTGGTAGGGCGTGGGGCTGGGACCGGACGCGGGGGCGGCGTCGGACGGCGCGGGTCGGGCGGCGGGCGCGGCGGGCGCTGCGGGTGCGGCCGAGGCGGTGTCCGCCAGCCCTGTCGCGGCCAGGGCGGTGGTGAGCAGGGCGGCGCTGGCTCGCGCCGCCCAGGTTCGTACGGTGAACATGGGTCTCCTGACGTCGTCGTCGGCTCGGCACGAGGCCGAGGGAGGGAACCCGCCCAGCAAACCGCGCGCTCACACCTCGGCGGAATGCAGAGGACGACGCACCCGCCTGGACGATCCGACGCGGGGGAGCCTCCGGAAGCCCGCCGAGCGGTCGGCAGAATGTCAGGTAGTCGGTAGTCCGAGCTGCCGACCACCTGACATCCTGCCGACCACTCGCCCCAGCCCCGCGCCCACCAGCCCGCCGCCAGCCCCAGCCGGCGCCCCCGCGCGCTCAGCGGTCGTGGAGGCCGTTGCGGAAGTCCGTCGGGCTGCACGAGTGGACGCTGCGGAACTGGCGCGAGAAGTAGAACGGGTCGGGGTAACCGACCGACCGCGCGATGTCGGCCACGGGCAGCTCCGTGGTGATGAGCAGCTCGCACGCCCGCGCCATCCGCAGCCGCTTGACGTACTCGACGACGCCGCCGCCGGTCGCCGCCCGGAACCGGGCCGAGAAGTGCGACGTGCTCAGCCCGAACCGCCGGGCGAGCGCCGCCACCTCGACCACGGCGTCGAGGTGCGTGCGCAGGTACTCCTGCGCGGCGCGCACGGGCTCGCCCCGCACCGGGCTGCCCGCGGCGGCGTCCGCCCCGAGCTGGGCGAGCACCGACCAGGCGGCACCCGCGCAGCGCAGCAGGCTGGGGTAGGTCTCGTCGGTTTCCAGGGCGTCGACCACGCGTTCGAGGTCGGCGACCACGCGCACCAGGTCGTGCACCTCGACGACGGCGACGTCGTCCGGGCCGGCGTGCCGGGCCAGGTCGCGCTCGAACTCGCCCGCGTCCTCACCCCGGGCGTGCATCCACCAGATCGTCCATGGGTCGTCGTCGTCCGCCCAGTACTCGTGCGGCACGCCCGCGGGGATCACGAGCGCCTGAGCAGCGCCGATACGATGCAGGCCGCCGGGCGTGCGGCACCAGCCGCGCCCCGCCGACGACACGATGACGATGGTGCCCACGGCGCCCCGCGCACGGACCCGGCCGTGGTTGGTCGCGTGCGGAAAGTAGCCCGCGTCGGTGACCAGCAGGCGCGAGGTGGGGCCCGCCTGCGACGTCGCGCGGACCACGGTGGTCGGCAGCACCCGCAGGCGCTGTCCGGGGAAGCCGTCACGGATGCGCACCCCTGGAGGGTAGACCCGGCGGGCCGCCCGCGTCAGCCGCCGGCGCACCCGGTGAATCGTCGGATCGTCCAGGCAGTTAAGTCGATACGTCGCTTCCCGGGGCGCCCCCGGGGTTCGTAGCGTCGGTCACATGCTCGATGTGGAGTCCGTGCTCGAACTGCCCGACCGGCCCGGCGACCTGGCCGGCCGGGCCGCAGCCGCCTGGGAGGCGCCGCTCAACCTGACCACCTATGCGCCCCTGCCGCCCGACCGGTTCCCGGCGTACCTGGACCGGCGGGTGTACCAGGGGTCGTCCGGCCGCGTGTACCCGCTGCCGTTCCACCACCAGATCGCCGACGAGCCCCACCAGCGGGCCTGGCGTGCGGTGCACCTGGAGAACGAGTGGCTGCGCGTGGTCGTGCTGCCGGAGCTCGGCGGGCGCATCCACGTGGCTCGGGAGCGCGGCAGCGGCCGCGACCTGTTCTGGACCAACCCGGTGATCAAGCCCGCCCTCGTGGGGCTGGCGGGGCCGTGGGTGGCCGGCGGCGTGGAGCTCAACTGGCCGCAGCACCACCGCCCCGCCACCTACCTCCCGGTGGACGTCGAGATCGAGGAGGAGCCCGACGGCGCCGTCGTCGTCTGGTGCTCCGACCACGACCCGTTCACGCGGATGAAGGGCATGCACGGCGTGCGCCTGCGGCCCGACAGCGCCGTCCTGGAGCTGACCGTGCGGCTGTACAACCGCAGCGAGCTGCCGCAGTCGTTCCTCTGGTGGGCCAACGTGGCCGCCAAGGTCGACGACGACTACCAGTCGTTCTTCCCGCACGACGTGACCTACGTGGCCGACCACGCCCGGCGCGCGATCACCGCCTTCCCGCACGCCGACCGCCCCTACTACGGCGTCGACTACCCGGCGCTCGCGAGCAGCGGCGGCGACCGCCTCGACTGGTACCGCAACATCCCGGTGCCGACGTCGTACATGTGCCTGGGCAGCGACGAGGAGTTCTTCGGCGGGTACGACCACGCGTCGGGGCTCGGGTTCGTGCACGTGGCGGACCGCGCCATCTCGCCGGGCAAGAAGCAGTGGACCTGGGGCAACGCCCCGTTCGGGCACGCCTGGGACGCCAACCTGGCCGACGACGGCTCGCACTACGTCGAGCTCATGGCCGGGGTGTTCACCGACAACCAGCCCGACTTCGCCTACCTCGCCCCCGGCGAGACCAAGGTGTTCTCCCAGTACTGGTACCCCGTGCGCGACGTCGGCCCGGTGGACCGGGCCACGCTGGAGGCCGCGGTGCGGCTGGAGCGGTCGGGTTCGGGTGGAGGCGTTGACGACGGCTCGGGGACGACGGCGCGGATCGGCGTCGTCGTGCCGCGGCCCCTGGACGATCTGACGGTCACGCTGTCGGCGGACGGCGCGGTGCTGGCCACCGACGTCGTCGACGTCGACCCGACCCGCCCGGCCCTGCTGGAGCACGAGGTCCCGGCTGGGACGGGCCCGCTCACGGTGACGGTCACCCACGGCGACCGAACCCTCGTGGCCTGGACCGAGACCCCCACGGGAGCCGTGCCCGAGCCCGACCCCGCCGAGGAGCCACCCGCCCCCGACGAGGTCGGCACCGTCGAGGAGCTGGCGCTGATCGCCGCGCACCTGGACCTGTACCGGCACGCCACGCGCGCCCCCGAGCCGTACTGGCACGAGGCGCTGCGCCGCGACCCGGGGCACGTGGACAGCCTGGTGGGCCTCGGCCGCCGCGCCTACGTGGCGGGCGACCCCGAGCGGGCCCGCGACCACCTGGAGCGCGCCGTCGAGCGGCTGACCCGGCTGCACCGCAGCCCCCGCGACACGACGGCGCTGTACCTGCTGGGCCTGGTGCGCGAGCAGCTCGGCGACGACGCGGGTGCCTACGACGCATACGCGCAGGCCGCGTGGTCGCGGGCCTGGCGTGCCCCCGCCGGCTACCGGATGGCGCGCCTCGACGCGCGCGCCGGCCGTCACGAGCGCGCGCTGGCCCGGCTCGACGACGTCCGCCGCACCGAGCCCGACCACCTCCAGGCGCTCGCGCTGGCCGTGGTGTGCCACGGGCGCCTGCGGCAGCACGCGGCGGCGACGTCGGCGCTGGCGGCGGCCCGCGCGCTCGACCCGCTCGACGCCTGGCTGCGCCACCTGGACGGGCAGCCCGCCAGCGGCGACGCCCAGACCCTGCTCGACGTCGCGATCGAGCTCGCGGGGGTGGGGGAGCACGAGACCGCCCTGGCCTGCCTCGACGAGGCCGAGGCCCGCGAGGACCACCGGCCCGCCGGGCAGACCGCCGCGCGCCCGCTGCTCGCCTACCACCGCGCCCACGTGCTGGCGCTGGCCGGCCGCGCGGACGACGCCGCCGCGGAGCGGGCCCGGGCCCGCGGCCTCGACGCCACGTGGTGCTTCCCCGGCCGGCTCGCCGACGCCGCCGTGCTGAGTGCGGCGGCCGACGCCGACCCGGACGACGCCCGCGCGCGGTCGCTCCTGGGCCACTGGACCTACGCCGCCGGCCGCCGGGCCGACGCCCTGGCGCTGTGGCGGTCCGCCGTCGCCCTGGACCCGGCCGACGCCGTGGCCTGGCGCAACATCGGCGTGGCCGCCGTCAACCACGAGCGGGACCTGGGGGCGGCTGGCGAGGCCTACGGGCGCGCGCTCGCGGCGGCGCCCGGCGACGCTCGGCTCCGGTACGAGAGCGACCAGCTCGCGGCGCTGACGGGGGAGACCCCGGCGGCGCGGCTCGCGAAGCTGCCGGCCGGCGCCCTCGATCGCGACGACCTCGCCGTCGAGGCCCTGCACCTCATGGTCACCGAGGGCCGCGCGGAGGAGGCCCTGACGATCCTCGGCGGACGCCGCCTGCACCCGTGGGAGGGCGGCGAGGGCCAGGCGCTCCTGGCCTGGGACCGCGCGCACACCCACCGCGCGCTGGACGCGCTCGCGGACGGCCGGCCCGACGACGCCGTCGCCCACGTGCGCGCGGCGCTGACCCCGCCGTCGAACCTGGGCGAGGCCCGCCACCCGCTGGCCAGCACCGCGAACCTGCACCTGCTCCTGGGCGACGCCCTGGCGGCCGCCGCCGCCGGGACAGGCGACGCCACCGACGCCTGGCGCACCGCCGCCGCCCAGCGCGGCGACTTCGTCGAGATGAGCACGCAGGAGCACGGCGAGCAGACGTTCTGGACGGTCCTCGCGCTGCGCCGCACCGGCGACGCCGGCGCCGCGGACGAGCTGACGGCGGCGCTGCGCGCCTACCGCGACCGGTACGCCGTCGAGGTGCCGCGGGTCGACTACTTCGCGACGTCGCTGCCCGACCTGCTGCTGTTCGAGGAGGACCCGCTGCGCGTGCGCGACCGGCGCGTGCTGTTCCTCGACGCCCAGCTCGCGCTGCTGGCCGACGACACCGCGACGGCCGACGCGCTGCTGCGCCGGCCGGAGCTGTTGGCGTCGCGGCACGCGGCCGACCTGCGGCACGCCGTCGCCCGCCGGGGCGAGGCGCTGCTGCACGGGACTGCCGCCGTCGTCGGGGAGGCTGTGCACCAGGCCCCGGGAATCTGACGGGCGCGGACCTACCCGCGCCCGTGATCTGAGAGGTACCAGGTGCGCCAACGAGGGCGCACGAAGGAGGAACGAAGATGTCCAAGCGAACCACGACTTACAAGCGAGCACTGACCCGCCGCGAGCTCCTCGCGGGCGGTATGACGCTGGGCGCGGCGAGCCTGCTGGCCGCGTGCGTGGGGACGACGTCGGGCGGCAGCGGCGGGGGCGGGGGCGGCACGAGCTCCGGCCTGATCACGCTGCAGAACTCGATCCAGGACGCCGACCCCAAGGCCGCCCTGGAGGCGCTGGTCAAGGCCTACCCCGGCGGCGACGTCACGATGAACTCGGTGGCCACCGAGCAGTTCCGGGCTCAGCTCACGAACTACCTGCGCTCCGGCGACTCGCCCGAGGTGCTGAGCTGGTACGCCGGGTCCGTGGCCCGGTCCTATGCCGAGGAGGGGCTGCTGCTCGACGTGTCGTCGCTGTGGGAGGGCGACGGCGCGTGCGCCGGGTACTCCGACGCGCTGCGCAGCCTGTCCTCCGACGCCGCGGGCAAGCAGATCTTCGTGCCGACCAGCTACTACTGGTGGAGCGTCTTCTACAAGAAGTCGGCGTTCGAGAAGTGGGGCGTGGAGCCGCCCACGACGTGGGACGAGTTCCACGCGCTGTGCGAGAACCTCAGCGGCCAGGGCATCGTGCCGCTGACCAACGGCCTGTCGTCCACGCCGTGGATGGCGTCCGGCTGGTTCGACTACCTGGACCTGCGGATCAACGGTGCGCAGTACCACCGGGAGCTGCTGGCCGGGGAGCACGCCTTCAACGACCCCGAGGTGGTGGCCGTCATGGAGGAGTACAAGCGGCTCATCCCGTACTTCGACAAGAACGCGGCGTCCTACACCGCGCAGGACGCCGCGACGCCCGTCGCCCAGGACAAGTCGGCCATGTACCTCGTCGGCGCGTTCGTCTCGGGGTACTTCCCCGAGGACCAGCGCGACGACCTGGACTTCTTCTCGGTGCCGGTCATCAACGACTCGGTGCCGACGGCGGAGGAGGCCCCGACCGACGGGTTCTTCGCCGCCGCGCGGAGCGACAACCACCAGGGCGCGCTGGACCTGCTGAGCTACCTCGCGTCCGCCGACTCGCAGCAGCAGTACATCGAGCAGTCCAAGTCCTCCAACCTGCCGACCTCGCCCGACGTCGACACGACGTCGTTCAGCCCTCTCGTGCAGAAGGGCATCGAGCTGCTGAACAACACCGAGGAGATCACGCAGTTCTTCAACCGCGACTCCTCCGACGCCCTCCAGGCCACCGCCGACACCGCCCTGACCAAGTTCCTCGCCCAGCCGGACTCCATGAAGAGCATCCTCGACGAGTGGCAGACGGCGGCCGAGGGGGTCTTCGCGTCGTGAGCGCGCAGCCGTCCACCGCGACCCGCCGCCCCAACCGGTTCGCGCGCGTCCCGCTGCTCGTCTGGGCGTTCCTGCTGGTCCCGCTCGTGGTCGAGCTGTTCTGGGTGTTCTGGCCCGCGGCCAACTCGTTCTCGCTCGCCCTGACCCGCTGGGACGGGATCGGCCTGGCCGAGCCCGTGGGCCTGCAGAACTTCCGCGACCTGGCCGCCGACCCGATCTTCCTGACCGCCCTGCAGAACAACGTGATCTGGGTGCTCGGGTTCGGCGGCCTGTCCGTGGTGGGCGGCCTCGCCCTCGCCGTCACCCTGAACAAGCCCGGCCCGATGGTGAGCATCTACCGCAGCGCCATCTACCTGCCGATGGTCGTCTCGCTCGCCGTGAGCGGCCTGTTCTGGCGCGTCATGTACGCGCCCGACGGGCCGATCAACGGCACCCTCGGCCTGCTCGGCCTCGAGCACCTGGAACGCCAGTGGCTCGCCGACCCCACGGTCGCCCTCTGGGCCGTGCTGATCGCTGCCGTCTGGCGTCAGGTCGGCTACATCATGGTGCTGTACCTGGCCGGCCTCAAGGGCACCGACGGCTCGCTGGAGGAGGCCGCCGCCGTCGACGGCGCCAACGCGTGGCAGCGGTTCTGGCGCATCGTCATGCCCCAGCTGCGCGGCGTGAACATGGTCGTCTTCGCCGTCACCGTCATCGACTCCCTGCGCACCTTCGACATCGTCTGGGCGATGACCCGCGGCGGGCCCTACAACGAGACCCAGCTCCTGAGCACCTACATGTTCCAGCAGGCGTTCACCACGGGGAACCTCGGCTACGCCTCCGCCATCGCCGTGGTCATCTTCGCGCTGGCGATCGGCTTCATCATCACCTACCTCGCCCGCCAGGCCCGGACGGAGGACTGACATGTCAGCACTCGCCCCACCCGCCGCCGGCGCACCCGCGGCGGTCCGCGACCGGCCCGCCCCCCGGCTGCGCCGGCCCAAGCCCGCCCGCTCGCCGTGGCTGCACGTCGCGATGGTCCCCGTCACGCTGCTGTGGCTCAGCCCCATCGTGTTCGTGCTGTTCGTCGCGATCCGCTCCTACGACGACATCGCGGGCCGCGGCCTGGGCGCGTTCCCGGCGTCGTTCAGCCTCGACGGCTTCGCCACCGCGCTCACCGAGGGCGGCGTGCTGCGCTCGCTCGGCAACAGCGTGCTCGTCACCGTGTGCGCCGTCGTCGCCTCGCTCGCCCTGTCGTCCTTCGCCGCCTACGCCCTGAGCCGGTTCGACATCCCGTTCCGCCGGACCATCCTGCTCACCATGCTCGCCGGGAACCTCCTGCCCCCGCAGATCCTGCTCGTCCCGGTCTCGTCCATCACCGAGGCCATCGGCATCGGCGACACGCTCACCGCGCTCGTCGTGGTCCAGGTCGGGTTCGGCATCGGCTTCTACACCTTCGTGCTGCACGGGTTCATGCGCAGCCTGCCCAACGAGGTCTTCGAGGCCGCACGGCTCGACGGCGCCGGCCCCGGCGGCATCTTCTGGCGCATCGTGCTGCCCCTGTCGCGGCCGTCGCTGGCGGCGCTCGCGGCCCTGGCCACCACCTGGATCTTCAACGACCTGATCTGGGCGATGACGGTGCTGCGCACCGAGGCCAAGTTCCCCATCACCGCGGCCCTGCTCAACCTGCAGGGCGGGTTCGCCAGCGCGTGGAACGTGGTCGCGGCGGGCGCGCTGATCGCGGCCGTGCCGACGGCGATCGTGTTCTTCCTGTTCCAGAAGCAGTTCGTGTCCGGCCTTCTCGTAGGAGCCAACAAGTGACCTGGACTCTCCCGACCCGCACGGGTCAGTACGTCGTCGGACTCGCCCCGCGGGAGGCCGGGCTGGTCGCGATCGGCTGGGGGCCTCTTGCTGAGGAGGCCGTGCCGCCGGTGGCGGCGACGTCCTCCTTCGAGGCCGACCTCGACCTGCTCCCGCTGGAGGCCACCGCGCTCGGCACCCGCAACGTGCACGGCGCCGAGCTCGTGGTGCGCCGCGCCGACGGCGTCCGCGGCGCCCGCCTCGCCCTCGCGGGCGAGGTCTCCCTCGTCCAGGACGACGACGGCGGCACCCACCTGGTCTGCCCGCTCGCCGACGACGTGCTGGGCCTGGCCGCGACCCTGCACGTCCGCACCCACCCCGCCCACGACGTCGTGGAGAAGTGGGCCGACCTGCGCAACCACTCGGAGCAGCCGATCGAGCTGCTGCGCGGCTGGGGCGGCACGTTCAACGTGCCGACGTCGGGCGAGGCGCACGTGGACCTGCTCGGCGGGGCGTGGTCGCGGGAGTTCACGCCGTTCCGCGCCTCGCTCGGGGCGGGGACGCTGAGCATCGGCAGCCGCCAGGGCATCACGAGCCACACGTACGCGCCGGTGGTGACGGTCGTGCCCGCCGGAACGGACGGGGTGTTCCGTTCCGCCGCAACGGGCGGGGCCGTCCACTCCGCCGGAACGGACGCCCCCGTCCGTTTCGGCGTCGCGCTCGCGTACAGCGGCTCCTGGCGGATGGCGCTCGACGCCGTCCCCTTCGCCGACCACGTCCGGGTCTCCGCGGGACCGGACGACGAGTCGGGCATCCTCACGCTCGCGCCCGGCGCCGCGCTCACCACCCCGGTCCTGGCCGGGGTGCGCGTCGAGGGCGACGCCGACGACCTGGCCCACGCCTGGCACGCCTACCAGGCGACGCTGGCCCGCACGCGCGGGCCCGAGCACCGGCCCGTCGTCTACAACTCGTGGTTCGCCACGACGTTCGACGTCCGCGTGGAGCACCAGCTCCGGCTCGCCGAGGCCGCGGCCGAGGTGGGCGCGGAGGTCTTCGTGGTCGACGACGGCTGGTTCCGCGGCCGCACGACCGACCGCGCCGCACTCGGCGACTGGGAGGTCGACACCGAGCGGATTCCCGGCGGCCTCGGGCCGCTCGCCGACGGCGTCAAGGCGCTCGGCATGCGGTTCGGCCTCTGGGTCGAGCCCGAGGCCGTGAGCCCCGACAGCGACCTGTACCGCGCGCATCCCGAGTGGGCGCACCACGTCGACGGGCGCCCCCTGGAGACGCTGCGGCACCAGTACATGCTCGACCTGGGCCGGCCCGAGGTCGAGGAATGGGTGCTCGGGACGCTGCGCCGCCTGCTCACCGAGACCGACATCAGCTACCTCAAGTGGGACATGAACCGCTCGATCGCCGACGGCGGTCGCACGGCCCCGGGCGGCGACGACTGGTCCTGGCGGCACACGCAGGCCTACTACCGGGTGCTCGACGCGCTGCGCGCCGAGTTCCCGCACGTCACCGTCGAGGCGTGCGCCGGCGGCGGAGGCCGGATCGACCACGCGGTGCTCGCCCGGACCGACGTCGTCTGGCCCAGCGACGAGACCGGACCGCGCGACCGGCTCGCGATCCAGCACGGGTTCCTGGGTGTGCTGCCCGCGTGGACCATGAGCTCGTGGGTCACGGACCTGCCGGACCTCCTCGACCCCGACCGGGAGAGCGGGCCGGCGAGCCTGGAATTCCGGTTCGTGGTCGCCATGGCGGGGGTGCTCGGCATCGGCTCGGACCTGCTGGCCTGGGACGAGACGACCCGGGAGCGGGCGGCGTCGTTCGTGGACCTGTACCGACAGATCCGGCCGGTGGTGCACACGGGGCTGACCCGTCGGCACGGAACCCCGGCCGACGCCGCGTGCGCGGTCCAGTACACGGGGGAGGACGCCGTGGTCGTGCTGGCCTGGCGCCGCGCCGGGGAGGCCCGGCTCACGGTCCACCTCGGCGACCTCGACCCGGACGCCCGCTACCGCGTCCGGGGCACCGACGAGAGCCGCACGGGCAAGGAGCTGGCGACCGACGGCCTGCCGATCCGGTGGACCTGGCGGGACTGCGACGTCGTCATCCTGGACCGGGTGTGAGCAACCGTCCCCTCACCGTCCGCACCGACCCGGCCCTGGGTGGCCGCTGGACCTCGCTGGCGACGCCGGAGCGCGAGTGGCTCTGGCGCAACCCGCGGGTCCCGGCGTCCGCCCGGGCCGGCGTCGTGCCCGGCGACCCCTTCGTCGACGCGGGCGGCGGCGAGGAGTGCCTCCCCACGATCGGCGGCCCGAGCGACCACGGCGAGGTGTGGTCAAGACCCTGGACAGCCGACGGCGAGGCTGCCACGGTCCGAGCCGGGAACCTCGCCCTGACCCGCCGCCTCACCGCGCACGACGGCGAGGTTCGCGCCGACTACACGATCACCGGCCCGCCGGGCGCAGGGTTGCTGCACGCCGTCCACCTCCTGGTCGACGTCGGCCCGGACGCCCGCCTGGAGGTCCCCGGCCGCCCCGACACCCTCGTCGTCGAGTGGCCGGAGCCGGGCGCGACCCGGCCCACCACCTGGCCCGACGGCGGGGGAGTGCCGCTGGACGTGCTGGGCCCGGACGACGGCACCGCCCGCTGCGCCGTCGTCGCGACCGACCGGCTCGACGTCGTGGACGGCGCCGACCGGCTGAGCCTGCGCTGGGGCACGCCCTTCCCGGCCCCGGTCTCGCTCGTCGTGTGGCGCAACCTCGGCGGCTGGCCGGAGGCCGCCCCGTACCGCTCGATCGGCGTCGAGCCCATGCTCGGCGCCGAGACCAACCTCGACCGCGCGACCCCGGACCGCCTGGCGCACCTCGACCAGGCAGGTCGGCTGACCTGGTGGCTCACGATGACCGGAGCGCGTTCGGCGAAGAATCTTCCACTGTAAGAATTTCGTCGATAGCATCGTCGACGGCTCACCGAAGAGCCGGGTTCACCGACGAACTAGGGGGTTCCATGCCGACGACGACGCCGACATCCGTGCAGCTCTACTCGGTCCGAGACGCAGTCGCCCACGACCTTCCCGGCACCATCGCGCGCCTCGCCGAGATCGGCCTCAGGTACGTGGAGCCGTACGCCTTCCACGAGCGCACCGACGAGTTCCGGCGGGCGTTCGCGGCGGCGGGCGTGACGGCGCCGTCGGGCCATGCGCCCGTGCTCGCCGCGGAGGATCCGGCGGCGATCTTCGACGCGGCGGCCGCGCTGGGGATGGACACCGTGATCGACCCGTTCCTGCCCGCGGAGGAGTGGCAGACGGCTGACCAGGTGGCTCGCCTCGCCGAGCGGGTCAACGCCCTGGCGGCGCTGGCGGGCGAGCGCGGTCTGGAGTTCGGGTACCACAACCACGCCTGGGAGCTCAGCACCCGCATCGACGGCCGGCACGCGCTGGAGGTGTTCGTGGACCACCTGGCGCCCGAGGTGGTGCTGGAGGTCGACACGTACTGGGCGGCCGTCGGGGGAGCGGACGCGCCGGCCCTGCTGGCCGCGCTGGGGGACCGCGTGCGCCTCATCCACGTGAAGGACGGCACGCTCGACGGCGACGTCGCCGCGCAGCAGCCCGCCGGCGCGGGCGAGGTGGACGTGCCGGCCATCCTGGCGGCCGCCCCGGCGGCGACCCGCGTCATCGAGTTCGACGCGTACGGCGGCGACGTCTTCGACGGCATCGCGCGGTCGCTGGCCTGGCTGACGGAGCACGACCGATGAGCCGCCCGGGCGCCACGGGCGTCGGCATCGTCGGGGCGGGCAACATCTCGACCCAGTACCTGGAGAACCTGACCCGGTTCGCCGACGTCGAGGTCCGGTTCGTGGCCGACCTCGACCTCGCGCGCGCCGCCGAGCGGGCGCAGGAGTACGGCGTGGCGGCGTCGGGCAGCGTGGACGAGCTGCTCGCCAGGGACGACGTGGACGTCGTCGTCAACCTCACCGTCCCCGCGGTGCACACCGAGGTGGGGCACCGGATCCTGGCCGCGGGCAAGCACGTGTGGAGCGAGAAGCCCGTCGCCCTGGACCGGGACGCCGCGGCGGCGCTCCTGGCCGACGCCGAGGCGCGCGGCCTGCGCGTCGCGTGCGCCCCGGACACGGTGCTGGGCGCGGGCATCCAGACGGCGCTGCGGGCGATCGCGCGCGGCGACATCGGGGAGCCGCTCACGGCGACCACGATGTTCCACGTGCCCGGGCCGGAGTCGTGGCACCCCAGCCCCGACTTCCTGTTCGCGCACGGCGCCGGCCCACTGTTCGACATGGGCCCCTACTACGTGACCACGCTCGTGCACGTGCTGGGCTCCGCGACCCGGGTCCAGGCGGTGGCCTCGACCTCCCGCCAGAGCCGCACCATCGGCAGCGGCCCCCGGGCGGGCGAGGTGTTCCCCGTCGAGGTGCCGACCCACCACGCCGCCCTGATCGAGTTCGGCGAGGGCCGCTCGGCCCAGTCGACGTTCTCGTTCCAGCACGCGCTGCCCCGCAGCGGGTTCGTCGAGGTCAACGGCACCGAGGGCACCATCGTGCTGCCCGACCCCAACGGGTTCGACGGCACCTCCACGCTGTGGACGTACGGCTCCGACGAGCCGACGGCGCTGCCCGCCACGGGTCCCGGGTTCGGCCGTGGCGCCGGCGTCGTCGACCTGGTGCGCTCGATCCGCGACGGCGGTACCGAGCGGGCGTCGGGCGCCGTCGCGGCGCACGTCCTGGACATCCTGCTCGGGATCCGCGACGCGGCGGAGGCCGGTCAGCCGGTGAAGATCGACTCGGCCGTCGACCCGATCGCGCCCCTCCCGGAGGGCTGGGACCCGGCGGCGGCTACGGGGTAGGGCCGGGCAGGAGCCGCTCCAGCAGGGCCAGCGACCGCCGGACGTCGACGGCCTCCGGGTCCAGCAGCCACTGGAGCTGCAGCCCGTCCGACGCCGCCGCGACCAGCGCGGCGGCGTCGGACGGGTCGATGTCGGCGGCGACCGCGCCGGAGGCCTGGCCGGCGCGCACCCGCTCGGCCAGGTCGGCGCGGACGCGCCGGAACCGGGCGTGCACGAACTCGCGGGTCTCGGGGTGCTGCTCCGCCTGCAGCGCGTCGGTCGTGAGCGTCGCGTACAGCTCGACCAGGCCGGGGATCGACGCGTTGCGCTCGGCGCTGCGCTCCATCATGGTCACGGCCGACACCTCCTCGGGCGCCGACGGCTCGTGGGCCGTGGCCTCCCGCACCGTCGCCTCGTGCGCTCGGTACACCTCGACCAGCAGCTCGTCGCGGTGCGCGAAGTAGTAGCGCAGCGCCGCGTGCGAGACGCCGATCGCCTCGCCGATCGCCCGCAGGGACGCGCCCACGCCCCGCTCCGCGAAGACGGCGATGGCGCTCGCGAGGATCTGCGCGCGCCGCTCCGGGGCCTTCCGGTACGACCGTGCCCGGTCTGCCGTGTCGCCGTTCACCATGGGGGCCATCGTACGAACGGCGGCCGGGCACGCACCGGGCGGGAGCGGGTGGAATGCGGTGCCGGTTCCCGGGGTTGCCGCCCGTATGACTACCTTCGGCATCATCGGAGCAGGGAACATCGGCAGCCAGGTCGCCCGCGTGGCGATCGCGCAGGGCAACGAGGTCGTGATCGCCAACTCGCGCGGTCCCGAGACCCTCGCCGACCTGGTCGCGGAGCTCGGCCCCAAGGCCCGCGCGGCGACCGCCGAGGAGGCAGCCGCCGCGGCCGACGTCGCCGTCGTCTCGGTGCCGCTGAAGGCCTACCGCGACCTCCCGGTGGAGCCGCTGGCCGGCAAGATCGTTCTCGACACGAACAACTACTACTGGGAGCGCGACGGCCACATCGAGTCCCTCGACCGTGGCGAGGCCACCACCGCCGGGCTGCTCCAGGAGCACCTGCCGACGTCCAAGGTCGTCAAGGCGTTCAACCAGATCACGGCGCCGACGATCACCACGGACGGAACCCCGGCCGGCACGCCGAACCGCCGCGCCCTGGCCACGGCGAGCGACTTCCCCGAGGCCGTCGAGCTGGTCACCGCGTTCTACGACGCGGCGGGCTTCGACACCGTCAGCGCCGGCCCGCTCAGCGAGTCCTGGCGCTTCGAGCGCGACCGCCCGGCCTACGTCTCCCGGCAGAACGCCGAGGAGCTCCGGGAGAACATGACCAAGGCGCAGCGGGTCCTCTGACCCGGTCTCGCCGACGCCGCCCGGAGGCGTCCGGGGCTCAGGCCCCGAACGCCTCCAGCGCGACCGGCTCCCACTCGCGCCACGTCCGCAGCCGCTCGGCGTAGATCTGCTCGACGTCGGCGAGCGGCTTGCCGAGGAACACGTGCAGCGGGGGCCGCTCGGCGTCGACGATCCGCAGCAGGGCGGCGCGGGTGGCGCGCGGGTCCCCGAGCTCGAACTCGGGTGCCGCGGCGACGCGGGCCTCGGCGTAGTCCGGGTGCTCGGCGCTCGCCCGCAGGCCGGCGCCGAACCCCGTCGCGTACGGGCCGGGCTCGACGTTCGTGACGTGGATGCCGAACGGCGCGACCTCCTGCGCCAGGGCCTCGGAGATGCCCTCCACGGCCCACTTGGAGGCGTGGTAGGCGCCGAAGCCCGGGTACGCCCGGACGCCGCCCTCGCTCGTGACCTGCAGGATCCGGCCCGAACCCTGCGCACGCAGGACCGGCAGGACTGCCTGGGTCACCCAGACCGTGCCGAAGAAGTTGGTCTCCAGCTGAGCGCGCAGGTCGTCCTCGGTCAGCTCCTCGACCATGCCGGTCTGGCCGAAGCCGGCGTTGTTGACGACCACGTCGAGCCGTCCGAAGCGCCCGACGGCGCGGTCGACCGCGTCCTGGACGGCCGGCCTGTCCGTGACGTCCAGCGCGAGGGCCAGCACGGCGTCGCCGTACTTGCTCGTGAGCGGCTCCAGCGCGGTGACGTCCCGCGCGGTCGCGGCGACGTGGTCGCCGCGTTCGAGGGCGGCCTCGGCCCACTCGCGGCCGAGACCCTTGGCGGCTCCGGTGATGAACCATGTGGTGGTGTGCATGCCTCCAGCGTGCGCCGCGCCGAGCCATTCCACCAGCGACTCTTGTGCACACGAGACATGCGCCATCCGCATGGCTCATGATGGGCCCATGGCCGAGCTCACCGTCACCGCGCTGCGGGTCGTCCACGCCGTCGTCGGCACCGGGTCGTTCACCGCGACGGCGGACCTGCTCGGGTACACGCAGTCGGCCGTGTCCCGCCAGGTCGCGGCCGCGGAGTCGGCGGCGGGCGTGCCGCTGTTCGTCCGCGGGGCGCGCGGGGTGGTGCCCACGCCGGCCGGCACGCTCGTGGCCCGCCGCGCGGGGGTGGTCCTCGCCGAGCTGGACGCCGTCGGCAAGGACCTCGCGGGCCTGGGCGACACGCTGGGCGGCCGCGTGGTGCTCGGCGCGTTCCCGACGGCGACGTGGGTGCTCGCGCCGCGCGCCGTCGCCGTCGTACGGGACCGGCACCCGGGCCTGACGGTCGACCTGCACGAGGCGTCGACCCCCACGCAGCTGCGCCAGCTCCGCGCGGGGCGCATCGACGTGGCCGTCATCGGCATGGGCGCCGACCTGCCCGCGTACGACCTGGCCGGGCTGCGGCGCGACCACCTCGCGGACGGCCGGTCGCTCGTCGCGGTCGCGGAGCAGCACCGGTTCGCGGGCCGGGACCAGGTCCCGGTCGCGGAGCTGGCCGACGAGGACTGGGTCGTCGGCAAAGGTCTGCGCGGCGACCCGCAGTTCGGGGCGTGGCCCACGCTGCCGGCGCCGAGGGTCGTCCACGCGGTCCGGGAGTGGAACGCGCGGCTCGGCCTGGTCGCGGCCGGGCTCGGCATCACCACAGTGCCCGAGCTCGCCGTCCCCGCCGTCCCGGCCGGCGTCGTGACGGTCCGGGTCGACGACCCGGCCTGGCTCAGCCGCGCGGCGGTGGCCGTCACGCGCCCGGAGCGCCCCGCGGGCGTGGACGCGGTCGTGGGGGCGCTCCGGGAGGTCGCGGGGGAGCTCGGCTAGTCTCGCCGCATGCCCACCGCCCCCGCCGACCCCTGGTCCGCCGTCGCCGACGACTGGGGCCGCTACTGGGGCACCTTCGCCCGCCCGGTCTGGGCGCCGCTCCTCGACGCGGCCGGGATCGGCCCGGGCAGCCGCGTGCTCGACGTCGGCTGCGGGAGCGGCGAGCTGCTCGAGCACCTCCAGGACCAGGGCGCCCGGCCCAGCGGCGTCGACCCGGCGGCCCGGATGGTCGAGCTCGCGCGGGCCCGCGCCGTCGGCGCCGACGTGCGCCGCGGCGACGTCGAGCACCTCCCGTTCGACGACGCGGCCTTCGACGCCGTGCTCGCCGTGAACGCGGTGCAGTTCGCCGACGACCTGGACGACGCCCTGGCCGAGATCGCCCGGGTGCTGGTGCCGGGCGGCGTCGTCGGCCTGGCGGGCTGGGCCGAGCGGAGCCGCAACGACCTCGACGGCATCAACGTGGCGCTCGCGGAGGCCGACGACGAGGACCCGCCCGAGGACGGCCCGCTGCGCCTGCCCGGCGGGCTCGCCGCCGTGCTCGCCGACGCCGGCTGGGAGGTCCTGGACAGCGGGATCGCCCCGGCCGCCTGGACCGCCCGGAACGCCGACGACCTGGTGCGCGGCATCCTGTTCGGCGAGGGGGACGCGACGATCGCCGACCTCGCGCCCGTCGTCGTCGAGGCGGCCGCGCCGTTCCGCCGTCCGGACGGCGGCTACCGCCTGCTGAACGCGTTCCGCTGGGCGGTGGCCCGGCGCCCCTGAACGGCGTCGGTAGGGTGAGGCCACGTGAGCCTCCCGACCGACCCCGACCAGCCCATCCTGCGCGTACCCGGGATCCGGGCCCTGGTGTGGATGTCGCTGTGCGGGTTCGCCGGCTACGCCCTCCTGCTGCCGACGGCGCCCCTGTGGGCCATCCACGGCGGCGCCGACGAGGCCGGCGCGGGGCTCGTGAACGCCGTGCTGATGGCGGCCACCGTCGCCTTCCAGACCACCGTTCCCTGGGCCCTGCGCCGCCTGGGCTGGCGCAGCACGCTCGTCGCGGGCGTGCTCCTGCTCGGCCTGCCGTCCCTGGCGCTCGTGCTCACCGACCAGCTCGGCTGGATCCTGGCCGCCTCCGCCGTGCGGGGCGCCGGGTTCGCCGTCGTCACGGTCTGCGGCGCGACGGCGATCGCCGAGCTCGTCGGCGCCGCCCGGCGCGGCCGGGCGATCGGCGTCTACGGCCTCGCGGTCGCGGCCCCGCAGGTGTTCCTCACCCCGAGCGCGGCCTGGGTCGCCGAGTCCGTCGACTTCCGGGTCGTGTTCGTCGTCGGCGCGCTGCCCGCGCTCGCCGTGCCCTTCGCGGCGGCCCTGGGCAACCGGCTGGACGCCGTCGCCCACGGCACGCCGGCGGACGGCCAGGGCCCCGGCGGGGCCGAACGGTCGCCCGGCCGGGCGCGGCTGCTGCTGCCCCTGGTCCTGCCCTCCCTGGTGCTGCTCGCCGTGACCACGCCCGGGGGCGCGCTGCTCACGTTCGCGCCGCAGCTCGGGTACGGCGCCCTGGCCGCCATGGCCGGGCTGCTCGGGCTCACGGTCGCCGCCGCGCTGTCCCGCTGGCTCGTCGGAGGCCTGGCCGACCGGTACGGGCCCAGCCGGTTCGTGCCGCCGCTCCTGCTGCTCTGCGCGGCCGCCCTCGTGCTGTGCGGCTGGTCGATCACCGGCTCCCGCCCCGGCGCGGCCTGGCTCGTGCTGGGCATGACGCTCGTGGGCGTCTCCTACGGCAGCCTGCAGAACCTCACGCTGGTCACCGCGTTCGCCGCCGTGCCCGACCGGGAGCGCAGCGTCGCCAGCGCCGTCTGGAACATCGGGTTCGACACGGGCACCGGGCTCGGCTCGCTCGTGGTCGGCTTCATCGCGGCCGGCACGAGCTTCACCGTGGGCCTGCTGACCACGGCCGCCCTGTGCGTCGTCGTCGCGGCGGTGGCGTTCCTGAGTGCGCGGACCGCCGGGCGGCGCGCCGCCCAGTAGCGCCAGGGTGCCGACCAGGGGAGCACCCTGGCGCCGTCGGGCCCGCGTCCGGGCGAGGGTGGCGGCATGATCGACAAAGGAATGCCCGACGCCGGGATGCCCGATGCCACGGGGCCCGCGGGGCGCCCGGTGGGGCGCCGGATCGTGCTGGCGATGCTCGGCCTGGGCGCCGCGGGCGTGGCCCTGGGACCCGCGGTGCGCAGCGGGCTCGGCGAGGTGCGCGCGTCCCTGTCCCGGGTGGCGCCCGCGGTGGTTCCGGACGACCGCGGCTTCCGCTACTTCAGCGTCGTCGGCTCCGTGCCCCGCAAGGACGCGACGACCTACCGGCTCACCGTCGGCGGGCTCGTCGACCGGCCCGCGACGTACACGCTCGACCAGCTCGCGGCGCTGCCGCAGACCACGGTCGTGCACGACGCCGTGTGCACCGACGGCTGGCAGGTCGACGCCGTGCCGTTCACCGGCGTGCTCCTGCGCGACCTGCTGGACGCCGCCGGGGTGCGGGACGAGGGCGCCGCCGTCCGGTTCACCTGCTTCGACGGCGCCTACTCGGAGAGCCTCACGCTGGAGCAGGCGCGCCGGTCGGACGTCGTCGTCGCGCTGCGCATGTTCGACGAGCCCGTCCCGCACGACAGCGGAGGCCCGGTGCGGCTCTTCGTCGCGCCGATGTACTTCTACAAGTCGGCCAAGTGGCTCTCCGGGATCGAGGTCACCAGCCAGGTCCAGCAGGGTTACTGGGAGGACTACGGCTACCCCGTGGACGGCTGGCTGCCCGGCGAGGAGCCGGTCGGTGCCTGAGCGCGTGCTCCGGTTCAGCCCCGCCGAGCGGGCCGTCCACCGGGCCACGGGGCTGCTGTTCCTGGTCTGCCTGCTCACGGCGGTCGCGCTCTACGTGGCGCCCGTCGCGCAGCTCGTGGGTCGGCGGCTCCTGGTCGAGACCGTCCACGAGTGGTCCGGGCTGCTGCTGCCGGTGCCCGCCCTGCTCGGGCTCTGGTCCGGCCCGTTCCGGGCCGACCTGCGGCGCCTCGACCGGTTCACCGCGCAGGACCGGCGCTGGCTGGCGGGCCTGCGGTCACCCGACCCGCACCGCGGCCGGCTCGCGGGGAAGTTCAACGCCGGCCAGAAGCTCTGGGCCTCCTGGCTCGCGGGCGCCGTGCTGGTCATGCTCGGCACCGGGCTGCTGCTGTGGTTCAAGTTCGGGCTCGGGTTCGTCCCGCGCGCCGGCGTCGTGCTCGTCCACGACGCCGGCGCCTACGCGCTCGCCGTCGTCGTCGCCGGCCACGTGCTGAAGGCGCTCGCCGACCCGGAGGCCCGGCGCGGCATGCGCACCGGGTCCGTCCGGCGGTCGTGGGCGGCGCGGGAGCACGGCCTCTGGCTCGATCAGAAGCCGAAGTCCCCGATCCCGCCGCCCCCGTACGACGGCGGCTCGTCGTCGCCCTCGGCGCCCCACGCCTCCCAGGCCGCGGACGACGCCGCGTAGGCGGCGACGACGCCGAGGATCGCCGCGCTGACGGCGCTGCTCAGCGCCGCCCCCGGACCGTCGGTGCCCAGCGCCCGGGCGAGCCCGCCGCGCTGGCGGGCCTCGACCCGGGCGGCGGCGCGGCCCAGGGCGGCCGGCGACGCGTCGGCGGGCCGGTCGCCGCCGCCCGTGGCGGCGGTGAGCCGGTCGAACGCGGCCTCCCGCTCGGCCGCCGTCAGCCGCTCGAAGGCCTCGGTGTGCACCTGCTCGACGACAGCTGGCGGGGCCGCGCCGAGCATCTGCTCGGCGCGACCCAGCGCGAGCCGGTCAGACCGGCTCATCGTCGGCCCCCACGATCCGGTAGCCCCGCTCGGCGAGGGCCCGGGTCATGTGCTCGGCGTACCACTCGGGCCAGGCCTCGTCGTACACGCCGCCCAGCTCCTGCTCCTCGTGGACCCCGTGCGCCGCGGCAGCGCGCTTGAGCAGGTCCAGCAGGATCTCGTTCGACGCCGGGTCGGGTGCGCTCGTCATGTCCGTCACCGGCCCGGGAGGCGGTCGACGATCTGCTGGAGCACCCACTCGTTGCCGTCCGGGTCGGCGAACGAGGCGAACGAGGCGTAGCTGTCGTGCTCCGGGTGCGGTCCGGGCACGCGGTTCTCGGTGCCGGCCCAGTGGAAGACGCCGTCCTGGTCGTGCCAGATCTCGCTGACGTCGGCGCCGTGCTCCACGAGCTCGGCCCGGGCCGCGGCGATGTCGGACACGATCAGGTGCAGGCCGCGCACGGAGCCCGGGGCGGCGTCGGTCAGGTGCTCGCCGAAGATGATCGAGGCGGCGGACCCGGGCGGGGTCAGCTGCACGACCCGCAGGCCGCGCTCGGTGGAGAAGTCGGCGTCCTGGCGCCAGCCGAGCTGTCCGTAGAAGGCCTTGGCACGGTCCACGTCGGCGACGGGCAGGACGACGACCTCGAGCTTGAGTTCCATGATTCTCTCCGTTTTCTGGGGGTTCTTCGGTGGGGATGTGGTCGGGGGTCGGGGGACTACCGGGCCTGCAGCGGGCCCGCGAAGGACTTGCGCAGGGAGGAGGGGCCGACGAGGGGGAGCAGCGCCGCGAGCAGCTTGCGCTGGAGGGTCTGGGGCTGACGGGTCAGCTCGACGTCGATCCGGCTGCCGCCGTCGTCGGGGGTGACCTGGAAGACCCAGCCGCCGCCGGGCCCGAACACCTTCGAGTCCAGTGTGGTGATGTCCACGCGACCGCGCTCGGCGTCCCACTCGTAGCGGGCGCGCTCCCAGGCGGCGGCGGTGCCCTCGGTCACCTCGGCCCAGGTCTCGCCCTGCTCGTGGACCGTCAGGTGGTCGGCGTCGATCGTGGGCCAGGCCTCGGCCCGGGCCGGGCCGAAGTCGGTCAGGACGGCCATGGCGGCCTCGGGGGAGAGCGTCGAGTCGAGGTGAAAGCGGACGGCGGTCATGGTCAGGCTCCTCAGTTGGGGTAACCGGTTTGAGCGGTTACTGCGATGACCAGAACTCTGACACACGATCCGTAACCCGTCAAACTGGTTACGGGGACTTGTGCGTCACCCCGTCACCGTTCAGAATGGTTACGTGAACCACGCCTTCCCCTGCGGGACGCTCGCCCTCGACTTCCTCGGCACCCTGCGCGCCCGCCGCAATCCCGTGCCGGCCGAGAAGCTGGCCACGCCCGAGCTCCTCGACGACTGGTTCGTCGAGTCGGGCATGCTCGACGCCGCCCCCCACGCCGACGACGCCGATCTGGCCGCCGCCGTGGAGCTGCGCGAGTCCCTGTACCTGCTCGTCGAGGACCGGCTGGGCGGACGCGCGACGCTCGCGGCCGCCAGCGCCGCTGCGGCTGCTGAGCTGGCCGGGCAGGCCGGGCCTGCCGGGCCTGCCGAGGTCGCTGCTGTGGGCCCGGCCGCGCTCACCGCGGCCGTCGAGGTCCTCAACCGGTACGCCGCGGAGCCCCCGGTCACGGTGCGGCTGGAGGTCGCCGGGGTCGGCGACGGCGTCGGCGGGGGTCGCGGCGCCGGCGACGCGGCCGGCAGCAGTGCCGCCGCGAGCATCCGCCGCACGGGCACCGCCGCACAGGGTCTGGCCGCCGTCGCCCGCGAGGCCGTCGAGATCCTGGGTGGCCCCGACGCCGCCCTGCTGCGGGAGTGCGGCCGCCCCGAGTGCACGCAGGTCTACCTCGACCGCTCGCGCGGTCACCGCCGCGAGTGGTGCGCCATGCGCACCTGCGGCAACCGCGTCAAGGTCTCGGCCTACCGCTCCCGCCACCGCACGTCGACCCCCACCCCGACGTCGTCCCACGCGTGACCGGATACGCGTGACCCGCCGCCCGGATGTGCGCTTCTACCCAGTCATTAGGCCCGAAACGAGGCAGTTTTCGGGCCTAATCGCTGGGTAGAAGCGCACTCCCGGCGCCCGGCCCGGCCTGGCCCGGCGCCCCCGGCCGGCCCGCTGCTTGACGTCCCCGCCGCCCCGGTGCAACACTGGCGCCCATCACCGGAAACGTTTCCAGTGATCGCCCGCCTGAAAACTGGAAACGTTTCCAAAGCGGGCAGGGCCTCACGAAGAAGTGGAGTGACAGTGTCGTCATCACGCGCCACCCTGATGCAGGTGGCCGAGCGCGCCGGGGTGTCGCTCGCGTCGACCTCGCGCGCGCTGCACGGCACGGGCGCGAGCAGCAAGATGGTGGACCGCGTCCGCGCGGCCGCCGCCGAGCTGGGCTACAGCCCGGACGCGATCGGCCGGTCGCTGCGCATGAAGCGCACCTTCCAGGTCGCCTTCGCCGTCGCCGACATCGGCAACCCGGTCTACGTCGAGATGCTCACCGCCATCCACGAGGTGCTCGCGCCGCACGGGTACCGGGTGGTCGTCATGTCCACGGGGCACACCGTCGGCTCCACGGTCGACCTGGTCCGCAGCCTCGGCAGCGGCTTCGTGGACGGCCTCATCGTCAGCCCGCTGCGTACCGACGACGCGCTCGTCGAGGCGATCCGGCAGGCCCCGGTGCCCGTCGTCGTCATCGGCCGCTCGCTGGAGCAGCAGGGGATCGACTCGGTCTCCACCGACTCGGCCGCCGGCCTCGGCCACGCGGTCGCCCACCTCGTGGAGATCGGCCGCCGCCGCATCGGCTTCGTCAACGGCCCGCTCGACACCACCCCGGGCGCCGCCCGCCAGCGCGGGTTCGACGCCGCCACGAGCGGCCCGGACTTCGCGGGCGACCACGCCGAGACCGAGCGGGCCGACGACTTCACCGTCGCCGCCGGGCTCGCCGCCGCGCGCCGGCTGCTGTCCCGCACCCCGGCGGCAGGTCCGTTCGACGCCGTCGTCGCCGCCAACGACCTGCTCGCCATCGGCGTCATCCGCGCCGCCCGGGAGCTGGGGCTCTCGGTACCCGGCGACCTCGCCGTCACCGGCATGGATGACACCGAGATCGGCCGCGTCTTCCAGCCCAGCCTGACGAGCGTCTCGCTCGGGTCGGCCGAGCGCGGCACCGCCGCCGCCCGGCTCGTCCTGGACCGGGTCGACGACGTCGCCGAGCCCGCCCAGCAGATCGCCATCGGACCGCGCCTGTTCGTGCGCGAGTCCACCGCCAAGGAGATGAGCGCACGATGACCGTCCTCGCCTCGCCCCGGCCGTCGCCGCCGCGGCCCCGGCGCAACCGAGCCCCGCGGGGCATCGAGCGGGCCCGGCGCCGCGAGGCCGCCGCGCTGGTGATGCCGTCGCTGCTGCCGATCCTGGTGCTGTCCGTCGCGCCGCTGCTCATGGGCGTGCTGCTCGCGTTCACCGACGCGGAGCTGGTGCGCCGCCCCGACTACCAGTTCGTCGGCGTCGACAACTTCGTGCGGCTGGCCGGCAACTCGTTCTTCTGGGAGTCGTTCCGCATCGGCATGGTGTGGGCGGTCTCGGTGACGCTGCTCCAGCTCGTCGCCGCGCTCGGCCTCGCGCTGCTGCTCAACTCCGGGCTGCGGCTGCAGGGGCTCACCCGCGTGCTGGCCCTGATCCCGTGGGCGATGCCGCCCGTCGTCGTGGCGATCATGTGGAAGATGATCTACTCGCCCAACGCGGGTCCGCTCAACGCGTTCCTGGGCTCGGTCGGTCTGCCGGACGACATCAACTGGCTCGCCGACTTCTCGACCGCGCTGCCCGCGGTGATCGTCGTCGGCGTCTGGGTGGGCATGCCCCAGACCACGGTGACGCTGCTCGCCGGGCTGCAGCAGATCCCGGCCGAGCTGCACGAGGCCGCCGCGATGGACGGCGCCGGCGCCTGGCGCCGGTTCTGGGCCGTCACCCTGCCGAGCCTGCGGCCGATCGTCGCGTCGATCACGTCGCTCAACTTCATCTGGAACTTCAACTCGTTCTCCCTGGTCTACGTGCTGACCGAGGGCGGGCCCGGCGGCCGCACCATGCTGCCGATGCTGTTCACCTACCTCGAGGCGTTCAAGAACCGGAACATCGGCTACGCCGCGGCGATGGGCGTCGTGCTCGTCGTCGTGGTGGTCCTCCTCCTGGCGCTGTACCTGCGCTCGCAGTTCCGCGAAGACCGCACCGAGAAGAAGGGCTGAGCCGATGCGCACCCTCGTCCGCCCCGCCCAGTACGTGGCGCTGGCCGGTTACATCCTGTTCCTGGGGTTCCCGCTGCTGTGGCTGATCTCGGCCTCGGTCAAGTCGTCCGGCGAGCTGAACTCGCTGGTCGTGAACCTGCTGCCGCAGGAGTGGCACTGGGAGAACTACTCCGAGGCGCTGGCCCGGCAGGGGCTCGTGCAGTCGGCGGCCAACAGCGCGATCGTCGCGCTCGCGTCCACCGCGCTCGTCATCCTGATCGCGCTGCCGGCCTCCTACGTGCTGGCGCGCCTCAAGGGCGCCATCCGCGCGGCCGGCGTCGGCTGGATCCTGGTGAGCCAGGTGTTCCCGGTGATCCTCGTGATCCTGCCGCTGTTCCTCATCCTGCGGACGATCGGTCTGACCGACAGCCTGGTCGGGCTCACGCTCGTGCACACCACCTACACGCTGCCGTTCGCGCTGTGGATGCTGCAGGGTTACGTGGCCGCCATCCCCGTCGAGCTGGAGGAGGCGGGGTCGATGGACGGCGCCAGCCGCCTCGTCGTGCTGCGCCGGATCGTCGTCCCGCTGCTCGCCCCCGGCGTCGTCGCCACGGCGATGTTCAGCTTCGTGTCCTCGTGGAACGAGTTCTTCTTCGCGCTCGTCCTGCTCCAGTCGCCCGAGAACTACACCCTGCCCATCACGCTGTCGACGTTCATCGGCGGCGAGGGCAAGGTCGCGCTCGGCCCCCTGGCGGCGGGCTCCGTGCTCGCCGCGATCCCCAGCATCGTCTTCTTCTCGATCATGCAGAAGAAGCTCACCGGCGGCCTCATGGCCGGGGCGGTCAAGGGATGACCGTCCGTACCCGCACCACCAACCCGAAAGGCCGACCCATGAAGTCTCGTGGAGTGTTCATCGCCGCATGCCTCACGACCACCACCCTGCTGCTCGCGGCCTGCGGCAGCGGCGACGCGGGCGACGACGGCCCGGTCACCCTGAAGTTCCAGGCCCTGTCCGACCAGCCGGCCGCCATCGCGGCGACCGAGTCGATCGTCGAGGACTGGAATACGGCGAACCCCGACGTCCAGGTCGAGATCGTCCCGGCCGGCTGGGACGGCGTCTACGACAAGCTGATCACCCAGTTCAACGGCGGCGCCGCGCCCGACATCATCCACTACGAGGCCGCGAGCATCGTCTCGTTCGCCCGCGACGGCTACCTCGCGGACCTGACCGACCTCATGTCGGACGAGCGCCGCGCCGACATCCCGCAGGGCATCCTCGACTCGGTCACGGTCGACGACCAGGTGGTCGCCTACCCGACCGAGCTCCAGTCCTACGTGGTCTTCGCCAATCGCACGCTGCTGGAGGACGCCGGGGTCGAGGTCCCGACGGGCGACACCATGACGTGGGACGAGCTGCGCGAGATCGCGCAGGCCACCACGAAGGGCGACGTCTACGGCCTCGGCTGGGGCCTGTCGAGCCCGACGGCGGCCTTCATGTCGCTGGCCCCCGGGTTCGGCGGCACCTACATCACGGGCACCGGCGAGGACGCCGACCTGACCGTCGGCGCCGGCGAGATGGCGCTGCCCGAGCTGGTGCACGCCATGGCCTACGACGACAAGACGATCCTGCCGGTGACCATGACGCAGTCCGGGTCCGAGGCCATCGCGTCGTTCTACGCCGGTCAGACGGCGATGACCGTGCAGGGCTCGTACCAGGCAGCGAACATCGCCAAGGACGCCCCCGAGGACTTCGACTGGGTGGCGCTGCCCCCGCTGGCCGGCCCCGAGGGCCCGCAGCAGGCCGCCAACCCGCAGACGCTCTCGGTCAACATCGACTCCGAGCACGTCGAGGAGTCCGCCGAGTTCATCGAGTTCTTCACGCAGACGGACCACCTGGCCGCGCTGAACGAGGCGGACGCCCTGATCCCGGCGACGACGTCGGCCCAGGAGGCCATGACGGCCAAGCTCGGCGACGAGAACGGCTGGAGCACGATCCTGGCCTCGGGCCAGAACTTCACCGCCGCGCCGTACCTGTTCGCCGACTCGTACGCGCAGTGGAAGGACACGGTGGCGACGCCGGCCTACCAGCGCTACCTGGCGCAGGAGACCGACGAGGCGGAGCTCGCCGACCAGCTCACGAGCGGCTGGGACGAGATCACGCAGTAAGACCGACGCGAGCGACGACTGACGCACGCGACGCAGGAACGACGAGGGAGATACCGTGAGCTGGTTAGAGGACCGGTCGGTGGCCGTGATCACCGGTGCCGCAGTGGGGGACGCCCTCGGTGGGGCGACCGAGGGGTGGACGCCGGAGCAGATCGAGGAGCGGCACGGGGGCCGCGTGCGCGGCATCGTCGGGCCCTGGTACCCCAACTGGCGCGACGCCCGCCCCATCGCCCCGTACCACAAGGGGGACGGGCACGTCACGGACGACACCCTCATGACCCGGGCGCTCGTGGAGGTCTACGCCAAGCGGCGCGCGCACCTCGACGCGTACGCCATGGCGGAGGACCTGGTGCCGCTGATGATCGGGGAGCCGCGGTGGATCCCCGAGCTCGAGTCGACGGCGCTGCTGCTCCAGCGGGTGTTCCTCGCCGAGAAGTGGCTGGTGGCACGCCTGCACTACGGGCACGTGGACCCGCGCGAGGCCGGTGTCGGCAACGTCGTCAACTGCGGCGCGGCGATGTACGCGGCGCCCGTGGGGCTGGTGAACGCGGGCGACCCCCGCGGCGCCTACGCCGAGGCGATCGACCTCACGGGCGCGCACCAGTCCAGCTACGGCCGCGAGGCGGCCGGGGTCTTCGCGGCGATGGTCGCGGCCTCGGTCGCCCCGGGCGCCACGCTGGACGACGTCGTCGCGGCCGCGCTGGACGTGGCGCACGACGGGACGGCGGACGCGCTCCGCGCCGTCGTCGACGCTCTCGAGGGCTGGCCGGAGGCGCCCGCGAGCGACGACGAGGAGCGCAAGCTCGCCCGCCTCGTGCGGGAGGTCGTCGCCCCGTACGACTCGGTGGGCCCGGAGTACCGGCAGATGTCGATGGACGCGCGCCGCCCCTCGCGGACCAAGTCGATCGAGGAGCTGCCGGTCGCCCTCGGGCTGCTGCTCGGGCACCGCGGCGACTTCCGCGGCTCCGTGCTGGCCGCGGTGAACTACGGGCGCGACGCCGACTCGATCGCCGTCATGGCGGGCGCCGTCGCCGCCGGCCTGGGCGGCAGCGGCGTGGTGCCCACCGACTGGCTCGACGAGATCGAGACCGCCAGCAAGATGGACGTCCGCGAGACGGGCCGCCTCATGGCGGACGCCGCGGGCGACATCCTGCGGGCGGACCGCGAGCGGGCGCTGGCCCGGCTCACGGAGCTGGACGCCGTCGGGGCGGGTGAGCCCGCGTGAGGCTGACCTGGGCCCAGCCCGAGGACCTGCTGGCGCACGAGCTCGTGCAGTCTGCGGCCGAGGGCAAGGACGTCGCCGACGTCCGCGACCGCTGGGTCGCCGCGGGCGGCGACCCGACCCCGGCGGTCAGCGGTGCGGGTCCCGTCCCGGCGCCGCCGGCGCTGCGGGCGCTGGCCCGGGAGCTGCTGGACGAGCTGGATGCAAGGCCAGGAGTTTCCGCTCCGGACTCATGGTCCGACGTCGAGGCCCTGCTTGCACCCGCCCCGTCCCTGCCGAACCGTCCGGCCGGAGGCGACACCGCCTACGCCGCCCGCGTCCAGGGCGCCTGGACCGGCCGCGCCGCCGGCTGCCTGCTCGGCAAGCCGGTCGAGAAGATCCCGCGCGCCGGCATCGAGGAGATCCTCCGCTCCACGGGCCGCTGGCCGCTGGACCGCTGGTTCACCGCCGTCGGCCTGCCCGACGACGTCGCGGCCCGCTGGCCGTGGAACCGCCGGTCGGCGCCGACCTCGCTGGAGGAGAACATCTCGGGCATGCCCGAGGACGACGACCTCAACTACCCGATCCTGGCCCTCGCCCTCCTGGAGCAGCACGGGCGCGGGTTCACCACGGACGACGTCGCGCAGCTCTGGCTGGACAACCTGCCCGCCGGACGCACCTTCACGGCCGAGCGTGCGGCCTACCGCAACATCCTCGACGCGGTGCCCGTGCCGGAGACGGCCACGCACCACAACCCGTTCCGCGAATGGATCGGCGCGCTCATCCGCACCGACCTGCTCGGCTGGGTCTCGCCCGGCGACGTGCGGGGCGCGGCCCGGCTGGCCTGGGCCGACGCCCGGCTCAGCCACACCGGTGATGGCGTCTACGGCGCGATGTGGGCCGCGGGTCTGGCCTCCGCGGCGGTGGTCGCGGCCGACGTCGACGACGTGCTGGACGCGGCGGACGCCGTCGTACCGCCTGGCAGCGGTCTCGCCGCGGCCGTAGCCCTCGGCCGGTCGCTCGGCCGCGAGTGTGACGGGAGCGAGGCCGGCGTGCGGGCCGGCCTGGACCGCATCCACGCCGAGTACGGGCACCTGCACTGGGTGCACACCCTGAACAACGCCGCCGTGATCGCGTTCGCGCTGACCGCGGGCCGGGGCGAGTTCGGGCCGAGCGTCTCGATCGCCGTCACGGCGGGCTGGGACACCGACTCCGCGGGGGCGACCGTGGGCGGCGTCGTCGGGGCGCTCGATCCCGAAGGAATGGGCGAGCGCTGGACCGCGCCCCTGGACGGGCGCATCGCGACGTCCCTGCCGGGCGGCGAGCAGCGCATCGCGGACCTGGCGGCGCGCACGGTGGCGCTGGCGTCGCCTGCCGGGGGTGCCGCATGAGCGGGACCGTGGTGGTGGTCGGGTCGGCCAACGTGGACCTCGTGGTCGACGTGCCGAGGCACCCCGCCGGCGGCGAGACCATCCTGGGCGGCGACCTGCGCCGCACACCGGGCGGGAAGGGCGCCAACCAGGCGGTCGCCGCGGCGCGCGCCGGGGGAGCGGACACCACGTTCGTCGGTGCGCTCGGCCGGGACGAGTCGGCCGAGCTGCTGCTCGCCTCGCTCGGCGGGGCGGGCGTGCGCACCGACACCGTCGACCGGGTCGACGCCCCGACCGGCACGGCCCTGATCACGGTCTCGCCCGACGGCGAGAACGCGATCGTCGTGGCGCCCGGCGCCAACTCGCACGTGCGGGTCGGAGCGGCGCAGGCGCGGCGGATCGCCGCGGCCGACGTCGTGCTGGCGCAGCTCGAGATCCCGCTCGACACCGTGATCGCGGCGGCCCGGGAACGTCGGGACGGCGCGTCGTTCGTGCTCAACGCGGCGCCGTCGCGGGACCTGCCTGACGCGCTGTGGGAGCAGGTGGACGTGCTCGTGGTCAACGAGCACGAGGCCGCGGACCTGGTCGGGCCGGGTTCCGGCGCGACGACGCCCGAGGATCTCGCGGCGGCCCTCCTGGCCCGGGTCCCCGCCGTGGTCGTGACCCTGGGCGCCGCGGGCAGTCTCGTGGCCCGGCGCGGTACCGACCCGGTCCGGGTCCCGGCCGCCGAGGTCGCGGCGGTCGACACCACCGGCGCAGGTGACACGTACTGCGGCGTCCTCGCCGCGGCCCTGGCGCAGTCCGGTCCGGCGGGCCTCGCTCAGGCAGCCCGGCTCGCCGGGGCCGCCGGGGCCCTCGCCGTCACCCGGCCCGGCGCGCAGGACGCCGTGCCGGACGCCGCCGACGTCGTCGTGCTGGCAGAAGAACTGGGAAAGGCACCATGAGCTACACCTTCGACCCGCTGGTCCCGCGGCCGATCGACCGGCCGACCGAGGTCGTCGTCGGGCCGCTGACCGCCGAGCGGAGCACGGCCCTGGACGAGGCCAAGATCTTCTCCGGGCCGGCCGACCCCGCCGACCGCCCGGCCTGGCGCGAGATGCTGCACGCCTGGCGGGCCGACGCGCGGGAGCGGCACGGCTACACCGGCGCCGCCTACGGGCGGCCCGAGGCCGCGTGGGCCGCGCGGTGCAGCACCGTGGCGCAGGTCTGGCTGTGGGACGAGCTGCTCTACTCGTTCGAGGAGGGGCGGTTCACGCCGGAGGTGTTCCTCGCCGATGCCCGGGAGCGGTTCGGCGGGCTCGACGCCGTCGTCCTCTGGCACGCCTACCCCGTGATCGGGCTGGACGACCGCAACCAGTGGGACTACTACCGGGACGTGCCCGGGCTGGCCGCGCTCGTGGCGACGTTCCACGACGCCGGGATGCACGTGTTCGTCGACTACAACCCGTGGGACGTCGGCACCCGGCGCGGCGACGACGACCTCACCGAGCTCGCCGCCGTGGTGCGCGAGCTGGGGGCGGACGGCGTCTTCCTGGACACGCTGAAGAAGGCCGAGCCGGAGCTGGTCGCGCGGCTGGAGGCGGCGCGGCCCGGGATCGTGCTGGAGGGCGAGTCCAAGCTGCCGGTCGAGCGCATCGAGGACCACTCCTCGTCCTGGGCCCAGTTCTTCGCCGACTCCCCGGTGCCGGGCGTGCTGCGCGCGCACTGGTACGAGCGCCGGCACATGCAGCACCACGTGCGGCGCTGGCACCGCGACCACTCCGAGGAGCTGCAGTCCGCGTGGCTGAACGGCGTCGGCGTCATGGTGTGGGAGGTCGTGTTCGGCGTGTGGGTCGGCTGGTCGCGGCGGGACGCGGCGACGGTGCGGCGTCTCGTGACGGTTCAGCGGGCCGCGGGCGACCTGCTGCTCGACGGCGAGTGGACGCCGCTGGCGCCCCTGGCCCCGGAGGCCGAGGCCGCGGGCGTGTATGCGTCGCGGTGGGAGCTCGACGGGGTGACGCTCTGGACGCTGGTGAACCGGGGCGAGGCCGACTACGCGGGACCGGTGCTGGACGACGGGACGGAAGCCGTCGTCCCGGCCCGCGGGATCGCGGCGCTGCTCGACGTCGGGCCCGACGCCGAGGAGCCCGCCTGGCTGCCGGGTCTCCGGGACGCGCTGCGGGACCTGCCGCACGACGCCGACGCCCGGTTCCCGCACCGGCTCGCGCGCCGGGTCGGGCTCGCGCCGTCCGGAGGATCGGGTGCGCCTGACCCGGACGCCGTCGTCGTCCCCGCGGGCGACTACGTCCTGACCGTGCGCTACCGCGCCCGCGAGACCGGGATGTACCAGGGCGCGCCGTACGTGGACGAGTGGAAGCCACTGCCGCCGCGCCTGCACGACGCGCGGACCCTGCAGCGCGACGGCGTCCTCCCGACGGCGGTCGCGGTCGCAGCGTCGGAGGTGACGAACGCGCAGTTCGCGGCGTTCCTGGACGCGACCGGCTACGCGCCGGCGCAGGGGCACCGGTTCCTCGCGCACTGGTCCGACGGCCGCCCGGCCGCGGGCACCGAGGACGAGCCCGTCACGTTCGTGGACCTCGACGACGCCCGCGCCTACTGCGCGTGGCGCGGCGGCCGGCTGCCCACGGAGGACGAGTGGCAGCTCGCGGGGGAGGCCGCGCCGTCGTCGTTCGGGGTGGAGCGGCCCGGCGTCGCCGTCTGGAGCTGGACCGAGAGCGAGCACAGCGACGGCCGCACCCGGTTCGTCATGCTCAAGGGCGGCAGCGACTACCGCGCCCCGGACTCCGACTGGTACGTCGAGGGCGGGCGGCACGCGCCGGACTACGCGGTGAAGCTGCTGCTCCCGGGGCTCGGGCTCGCGCGGGCCGCGACCGTGGGGTTCCGTTGTGCGTGGGAGGTGTCGGCATGAGCGTGTCGCGCGATCCCGCCGTCGGCGCCCTGGCCGGGCTGCGCGTCGTGGACGCGTCCACGCTGTTCGCCGGGCCTATGGCGGCGATGCACCTGGGCGACCTGGGCGCTTCCGTCGTGAAGGTCGAGCACCCCACGAAGCCCGACCCGTCGCGCACGCACGGGGCGGCCAAGGACGGCGTCAACCTCTGGTGGAAGACGCTGGGGCGCAACAAGCGCACGGTCACCGCGAACCTGGGTTCGGACGGCGGGCGGGAGGTGTTCCTGGCGCTGGCCGAGCGGTCCGACGTCGTCATCGAGAACTTCCGGCCCGGCACCCTGGAACGCTGGGGCCTGGGCTACGAGGAGCTCTCGGCGCGCAACCCGGGGCTCGTGCTGGCTCGCGTTTCCGGGTTCGGTCAGACGGGCCCGTACCGCACGCGGCCGGGGTTCGGCACGCTCGCCGAGGCGATGAGCGGGTTCGCGGCGATGACCGGCGAGCCCGACGGCCCGCCCACGCTGCCGCCCTTCGGGCTGGCGGACGGCGTGGCGTCCCTCGCCACGGCGTTCGCGATCATGACGGCGCTCTCGGCGCGGGAGCGGACGGGGCGCGGGCAGGTCGTGGACACCGCGATCGTGGAGCCGATCCTGGCGATGCTCGGGCCGCAGATCACGCGCTGGGACCAGCTCGGCACGGTGCAGGCGCGGACCGGCAACCGGTCGAGCAACAACGCGCCGCGCAACACCTACCGCACCAGCGACGGGCACTGGGTGGCCGTGTCGACGTCGGCCCAGTCGATCGCGGAGCGTGTGATGCGCCTGGTGGGGCGGCCGGAGCTCGTGGACGAGCCGTGGTTCGCGCGGGGCGTGGACCGGGCGCGGCACGCGGACGAGCTCGACGCCGCGGTCGGGGGCTGGATCTCTCTTCGGACGCGGGAGGAAGTGGTGGCGGCGTTCGAGGAGGCCCAGGCCGCCGTCGCGCCCGTGTACGACGCGCGGGACATCGTGGCCGACCCGCAGTTCCAGGCGCTCGGGACCGTTCACGAGATCGAGGACCCGGAGCTCGGGCCGATGCTGATGCAGGGGCCGCTGTTCCGGCTCTCGGAGAACGACGGCGTCATCGGGTTCACGGGCCGGCCGCACGGCGCGGACACCGACGAGGTGCTGGGGGAGCTGGGCTTCTCGGCGGAGCGGGTGGCCGAGCTGCGGGAGGCGGGGGCGGTATGACGGGGGCAGCCGCGGGCGGAGGCACGCCGCTGACCCTGCTCTACGTGCCGGCCGACCGGCCCGACCGGGTGGCGAAGGCGCTCGCCTCGGCCGCGGACGCGGTGCTGGTCGACCTGGAGGACGCCGTCGCGCCGTCGCGCAAGGGGGAGGCGCGGGAGAACGCTCGGGTGTCCCTTGCTTCTGTCGCTGCGCGCGGGGTGCAGGTGCGGATCAACCATCGGAGCACGCCGTGGCATGCCGAGGACGTCTCTCTTCTTGGGGTGTTGCCCTCCACGGTGGGCGCCCGGGTGCCGAAGGTGGAGTCGGTTGCTGAGGTGCAGGAGCTCGCCGACGCGCTGCCGGGCCGCGCCCTGCACCTGCTCGTCGAGTCGGCGCTCGGCGTCGAGCGGGCCTTCGAGCTCGCGACGGCGTCGCCGCAGGTCGCGTCGATCGGTCTGGGGGAGGCGGACCTCAGGTCTGACCTGCGGGTCGACGACGAGGACGGGCTGCTCTGGGCCCGAAGCCGCGTCGTGGTCGCGGCAAGGGCGGCGGGACTGGTGGCGCCGGTGATGTCGGCCTACACGAATGTGCGGGACCTGGCGGGACTGGCGGCGTCGTGCCGGGTGGGGCGCCGGCTGGGCTTCTCGGGGCGGACAGCGATCCATCCCGGGCAGCTCGAGGTGATCCGGGCGGCGTTCCTGCCGTCGGCCGAGGAGGTCGCGGCGGCCCGGGAGGTGCTGTCGCGTGTGGCGGGCGCGGCGGACGCCGGGGTCGGGGCGGTGGCGCTGGCCGACGGGACGTTCCTCGACGTGGCGATGGTGGAGCGGGCGCGGTGGGTGGTGGAGCTGGGGTCCGCGTAGGGGCGGGTGCGTGTGAGTCAAGTTCACCCGGAACCGAAGCCGGTCTGTGTTCCCCGATCGAGTTGGATGAGGGCGGCGCGGCGCGCGCCACGGTCTCGAGGGTAGGAGCACATGTGTCGCAGTCATCTTCGGAGGCATCGTCGATCCCGGAAAACCGCGTGTACGGCAGCGGGTCGGTGGGGCAGCCTCGTCCTGGTGGTGCCCGCGCCGGATGGGCCCTCGGCCTGAGCATCGCGGGGCTGGTGCTGGTTGTTGTGGTTCCTCCGCTCGGTCCCTGGGTCGCTTTGGTCGGGATCGTCCTCACAGTGCTTGAGCTTGTCTCCGGCAACCGCGGACAGAGGGTGATCGCGGCGGCCGTGCTGAGCGGGTTCTCAGTGCTGTTCCTCGGTGTGGTCTTCGCGTTCGCGATGCTTCGGTAGGGGAGAGGCCGGGGGCTCCGTTCTGCTCTTGGCAGACAGGGTTGTTCCAGCGAGCCAATCGAACGGGTGTGCCATATATTGATGGCATGACGCGAACGGGTGAGGTGCCACGACGAGCAGGCAAGCAGCCTGCCCGATCTGTACTGCCCGGGAGCGGGGCGGTGGATGTCGCGGGTGTGCGGGCGGTGCGGCGGGCCCTGGCGGAGATGATCTTGCCCGGTGCCACTGACACTCCTGCCGGCGTTCCCGCGGCAATACGGGCGGAGTGGGTCGATCTACTCGGCGAGCTGGAGTCGGTGAAGAACGCGATCACCGCCACGCAGGCGCGGCTGACGGTCGCGCTGGACGAGGCGACCCGGGCTGACGAGGCATGGCAGAGCATCCGGGCTGAGCGGCAGGGGCGCGGCGTGCCCAACCAGGTCGGTGCCGCTCTGCGGGTGAGCCCGCATGCCGGGGCTGGGTTCGTGTCCACGTCTCGGGTCTGGGTCACGCAGATGCCACACACCTTCGCTGCCCTCCAGTCCGGAGTGTTGTCCCAGTGGCGGGCCACCCTCCTGGTCCGGGAGACCTCGCACCTGTCGCTGGAGCACCGGGCGCTGGTCGACGAGGAGATCTGCGGCCCCGTCCACCTGGCAGAGCTGGCGAAGATGAGCACCCGGCGGCTGATCGCCCGGATCAAGGAACTCGCCGCCCAGCTCGACGTGCACGCCTGCGTCAAGCGCAACGCGAAGGCCGTCACGGAGCGGCGGGTCTCGATCCGCCCAGCACCCGACCTCATGGTCTACCTGACGGCACTGGTGCCGATGGCGCAGGGCGTGCAGGCCTACGCCCAGCTCAAGGCAACCGCCGACACAGCGAAGGCATCCGGGGACGAGCGTGGGGTCGGTCAGATCATGGCCGACACCCTCATCGAACGCGCCACCACCCGTGAACCCGGCCACGCGAACGACGTACCGGTGACGATCAACCTGCTGGTCTCCGACGACACCCTCCTGGCCGGCGGCAACCAGCCCGGCGTGGTGGTCGAGGGCGCGCCCTCCGGCGCGGGCGTGGTCCCGGCACCGGTCGCCCGCAACCTCGCCGCCCACGCGATCGACACCGACACAGCCTGGCTCCGGAGCATCTACGTCAACCCCCACGGCCGCCTCCTGGCCACGACGTCCACCTCCCGGTTCCACCCGCAGGGCCTGTCGAGCCTCCTGCGGGCCCGGGAGCAGGGGATCTGCGCCACCGCCTGGTGCGACGCCCCGATCCGGCACACCGACCACGTCACCCCACACGCCGAGGGCGGCCCCACCAGTCTCGACAACGGCCAAGGCCTGTGCGCCAGGTGCAACCACGCCAAGCAGGCACCGGGCTGGTCACAGAAGACCACCCAGCTCAACGGCCTCCACGCCGTCGAGACCATCACCCCGACGGGGCACACGTATGTCTCGGTCGCGCCCACCCCGCCGACACCAGCCAGGACTCAGGACACGACACCCATGCGTAATGCCTCCTTCGTCCCAGCCACCGCCTCGGGCCGTGAAGGGGTATCGATCGCGGGCTCCACCAGGCGTGGTGACGGCAACACGTCGGCAGACCAACTGGCGCCCGTCGCAGATTCCGAGACGCCCAGTGACGCGCCGGCAACACCGGCCTGGACCCCCGCGGTCGGCATGACCGGTCCCCCACCCGGCCACAACCCACGCAGTCGCTACTCGATCGGCTGCCAGACCACCCCGGCCCACGGCGCGATCGCCTACCGTCCCACACCACCGCCTCGACCACGATCCCCTAAGCAACGGGCGGCGCGATCGACCGGACCCGCAGCTCGACCGCCCAGCCGGACCGGTCGCGCCGACCTTTCGTGGGCACACCCCATGTGACTACCCTGCGGAGCCATGCGGCCGACGCGACTCGATGATGCCCGGATCAAGGATGCTCGCCGGAGGATCGACCCCGTCTTCCTCGACACCCCGCTGTACCGCTGCGAGCCCCTGGACCAGCTCGGCTGCACGGTGAGCATCAAGCTGGAGACGGCGAATCCCGTCCGCAGCTTCAAGGGGCGTGGCACCGAGCTCGTCACGAGCCTCTTGGCCGAGAGCGGCGCACGAGCCGCGGTGTGCGCCAGCGCAGGCAACCTCGGCCAGGGCCTCGCCTGGTCGGGCCGGCGCCGTGGCCTCGACATCACTGTCGTGGCGTCGTCCTCCGTGACCCCGGCCAAGCTCGACCGCATCCGCGCCCTGGGCGCCACGCTCGAGCTCGTGGACGGCGACCACGAGGCGGCCCGGGAGCGGGCGGCGGCCCTGTCCCGTCGCGAAGGCATCCGGCTCGTCGAGGACAGCCTCGACATCGAGACCTGCGAGGGTGCGGCCACGATCGGCCTGGAGCTGGCGGACGCCGCGCCGTCAGCCGACGTCGTCCTGGTCGCGCTCGGTGGAGGCGCCCTCGCGACAGGCGTGGGGCACGTGATCCGGTCGCGCATGCCCGGGACCGAGATGATCTGCGTCCAGCCCGCGGGCGCGCCCGCGATGACGCGCTCCTGGCATGCGCGCCGCGTCGTCACCACGGACTCGGCCACCACCATCGCGGACGGCGTCGCGGGCCGGTTCCCCATCCCGGCCGTCCTGGAGGACCTGCTCCTGGTCGCCGACGACGCCGTCCTGGTTCAGGAGGAGTCGATCGTGGCGGCCATGCGGCTGCTGCTGGAGCATGCCGGTCTCGTCGTCGAACCGTCGGCCGCGCTCGGTATCGCGGCCGTCCTGGAGGACCCTGCCCGCTTTGCGGGCCGGGACGTCGTCACCATCGTGTGCGGCAGCAACGTCGACCCCGACGCCTACCGCCGCTGGACCGCGCGCAGCTAGCCCGCGATCTCCGGCGCCACCGCGTAAGCGATCACCGTGATCGAGTTGTTGAACGCGTGCACCACCACGCCCGGCCACACCGAGTCGCTGCGTCGGCGGAGCTCCGCGGTGATGATCCCGACGACCAATGCGGCCGGGAGCACCACGTTGATGCCGTGCAGCAGCGCGAAGATCACGGCGCTGCCCACTGTCGCGATCACCGGCCCGTAACGGAGCAGCCCGGTGGTCACCACACCGCGGAAGAGGAGCTCCTCGCCGATCGGGGTGAGCACCACGAGCCCGACCGCGGTCACCACCAGCAGCCAGACCCCGCCGCTCGCGCCGGCGGCGTAGCCGGCCTGGGTGTCCGTCGGGGCGTCGGTCAGCCACACGAACAGCGGCACCAGCACGCCCTTGGCGAGCAGCGCGACCACGCCGCCCGCCACGCCAAGCCACAGCCAGCGGGCGGTGGTCCCGCGGACGCCGAACGACTCCACCGGCCGGCGTCGCACCAGGACCGCGACGCCGAACCCGGCCATTCCCGCGATGCCGGACAGGCAGGCCAGGAACGCGCCCCCGCCCGCTCCCGTCAGGTCGATCTGGTCGCTGAGCAGGGCCGGGAGTGCGAAGCCGACCACGGCCATCGCGGCGATGCCCACCACGATCTCGAGCCAGCCGGGCTGGTCTGTCCTGATTCTGGTGTCCATCGCACCAGTTCAGACCGTGCCCCGGGGGCACGGTCAAGGCGGCGCGCGGCTATCCCGGCACATGCCCCTCGGCATACTGCCCCGCGTACTCCGCATCGGCCGGCACCACGGTGATCACGTCGATCAGCACCCCGTCCGGCCCGCCCACGATGAAGTGCCGCTGCCCGAAAGCCTCCGTGCGCAGGCTGAGCAGCTCCGGCAGCCCGGCCTCGCCGACGAGGCGCCGGTGCTCCGCGTCGACGTCGTCGACCTCGAAGTTGAGCAGGAGCCCGCCCTGGATCGGGGTGCGGTGCCCCGCCGGGATGGTCGGGTGGGTGTGGTCGAGCAGAGCGAGCTCGTACTGCGGGGCGTCGGGCCGGTGCAGGCTCACGTACCAGTCGGCCTCGAAGGTGACCTCGAACCCGAGGTGCCGGGTCCAGAAGTCGCGCGCGGCGGCGACGTCGCGCGTCGCGATCACCGGGTAGAAGCTTCCGAGCGTGGTCATGTCGTGTCTCCTTCGGCTCTCCGGGTTGGCATGCCCTGGGTATGTGAACGTAACATACCCAGGGTATGCGAACGAGAGGGATCGAAGAATGACCAGGGCGGAACAGCGGGCAGCGACCAGGCAGGCGCTCCTGTCAGAGGGGCGCAGGCGGTTCGCCGCCGACGGCTACCACGACGTCGTCCTCGCCGACGTCGCGCAGGCGGTCGGCGTGACCAAGGGGGCCGCCTACCACCACTTCGAGAGCAAGGCCGGGCTCTTCCGCGCCGTCGTCGCCGAGGTGCAGCACGAGCTGGGGGAGCGGGTCGCCACGGCCGCCGACGCGCACACCGACCCGTGGGACCAGCTCCGCGCCGGCTGCCACGCCTTCCTCGCCGCCGGCCACGATCCGACGGTCCGCCGGATCGTCCTGCTGGACGCGCCCGCGGTGCTCGGCTGGGACGAGTGGCGCGCCATGGACGAGGACTCCTCGGCCCGCCACCTCGCCGAGGCGCTGACCGGCCTCGTCGAGGCCGGGATCATCGTGGACCAGCCCGTCGAACCCCTGACCCGCCTGCTCTCCGGGGCCATGAACGAGGCTGCCCTGTGGCTGGCGCGCTCATCGGACCCCGAGGCGCTCGTGCAGACGGAGCAGGCGCTCGACCACCTGCTGGTGGGCATTAAGGCCCGACGGCCCTGACCTCACGGCACCAGCACGATCCGCCCGAACACCGTCCCCGCGTCCATCTCCCGGTGCGCCTCGGCCGCCTGGTCGAGCGGCAGCACGTCGTGGACCACGGCGTGCAGCTCACCCCGCGCCGCGGCCGCGAGCTGCTCCGCCCGGACGGCGGCCAGGGCGGGCGCGGGCACCGAGTCGAGGCTCAGCGTCCCGAACGTGCGCGACTGCTGGAACGCGGCCAGGAGCCGCCCGCCGAAGTCCGCCGGCGGCATACCCGCGATCGCCCCGACCACGATCATCCGCCCGTTCGGAGCGAGCCGGTCGATGAACTCCGGGGTGCCGGCCCCGCCCACGATGTCGACGATCACGTCATAGGCGGCGGGCGCCTCCGGGTCGCCGGCCCCGGACCGGTCGAGCACGTGGGTCGCGCCCAGCTCGCGGAGGCGGTCGCCTCGTTCGGCCGACGACGTCGTCACCGCCACCGCGCTCGCCCCGCCCCGCGCGGCGAGCTCCACCGCCGCGATGCCGATGCTGCCCGCCGCGCCGCGCACCAGCACGGACTCGCCGGGCGTGAGGTGAGCGTGCGCGAGCGCGAAGTGCGCCACGGGCCCCGAGCTGCCGAGGGTCACCGCGTCGGTCGGGGACAGCCCGGCGGGCAGCTCGACGACGTCGTCCACCCGGGCGACCGCCTGCTCGACGTAGCCGCCGCTCGTGCCCGTGAACGCCCAGACGCGGCGGCCCAGCCACGTCCCGTCGACGCCCGCGCCGACCGCCGTCACGGTCCCGGCCACCTCGCTGCCGGGCACCAGCCCCGCGGTGAAGCCCCAGCCGCCGAGCGTGCCGCGCCTGATGACGGCGTCGACCCCGCCCACCCCGATCGCCTCGGTCTCGATGACCACCTGCCCGGGTCCCGGGACCGGCACGGGGAGGTCCGAGACCACCATCCCGCTCGGGTCGCCGAACTCCTGGATCGTCACTGCGCGCATCATTCGTCTCCGTGCGTTGTTCCGGTGCTTCGCCGGGGACGCTAACGGACGCCTGCGTCCGCTTCGGGAAAGTGAGAGATCCGCCCGGACGATTGCCTCACATGCCGCGTCCTGACCTGCACGGACGCGGCCCGCGGAAACGTTCACCCGGACCGCGCGCGGATCGGATGCGAGTGACAGGAGCGCGGGGCAACTTAGGAGTTGCCGGCGCGATGCCGGCCCTGAGGAGGAAGGAAGAGGGACATGGTCCAGACAGTCGCCGATGTCATGACACCGGCGCCGACCACGATCGGGATGTCCGAGACGTTTCAGGCCGCCGCCCGCGCGATGGCCCTCCAGGACGTGAGCGCGCTCGTGGTCCGCGCGGGTTCCACCGTGATCGGGATAGTCACCGACCGGGACCTCGTCATCCGGGGGCTGGCCGAGGGGCTCGGCCTCGAGGCGATGGTCGGCGAGGTGGCCAGCGAGGACCTCGTGACGATAGGGCCCGACGTGCCCGCCGAGGTCGCCGCGGGCGTGATGAAAGCCGCCGACGTCGAGCGGATCCCGGTGGTGGACGGCGAGGTCGCCGTCGGGATCGTCGCGATCGGTGACCTGGACGGGGTGGCCAACCACGCGCCGGCCAGGATCAGGTCTCAGGACCTGCCGTAGTGCGTCACGAAGTCCTCGACGGCGCACGCCGCCGCACCGCGGGCCCAGTCGACGAACCGCAGCGGGCGCAGCTCGATCTCGGACCGCGCGGCTGACCCGAACGCCCGCTGCTCGAACGCGCTCCGGACGTGCGGGTCCATGACGTCGTAGTCCTGCTCGCCGCCGGAGCCCGCCCCGGCCCCCGGGCTGCTCCCGATCGCCTCGCCCGTGATGACGATGTGCTGCGCCCCCAGCAGGTTGGCGATCGTCGCGATACCCGTGCCGACGGCGCGGCCGGCCTCGGCGAGCACCCGCACGGCGTCCGGCTGACCGGAGCGCGCCAGGTCGGCGACGTCGCCGATGCCGAGCCCCTCGAACCCGGCCTGGGCCATGCGCTCCAGGATGCCGGCCGACCCCGCGATGGCCTCGACGCAGCCCCGGTTGCCGCAGTGGCACAGCGGCCCCTCGGGGTCCACGAGCACGTGGCCCACCTCGCCGGCCACGCCGAAGCTGCCGTGCACCACCTGCCCGTTGACCAGCAGCGCGCAGCCGATGCCGGTGCCGACCGTGACGAGCGCGAGCGACGAGATGCCGCGCCCCACGCCGTACCAGCGCTCGCCGGTCAGCAGGGCGCGCACGTCGTTCTCCACGGTGGTCGCCAAGCCGGTGCGCTGCGCCACGAGCTCCCCGAGCGGCACGTCGTGCCAGCCCAGGAACGGTGAGTAGGCCACGTGCCCCGAGGCGGCGTCGACGTCGCCCGACACCGCCAGGCCCACGCTGCCGACCTCGGGCCGCCCCGCCCGCAGCCCCTCGACCAGGTCCGCGATCTGCCCGATGATCGCCTCGGGCGCGTGGTCGGCCACCGGCACGGTGACCTCGTCCAGCACCCGGCACCGCAGGTCGCAGACGACGCCGAAGAGCTGGTCGGCGGTGATCTTCACGCCGATCACCTGGTGCGCCCCCGCCTGCACGGTCACCATCGTCGCGGGCCGCCCCAGTGCGCCGTCGGTAGACGCCCGGTCGCCCGTCTCCAGCAGCAGCCCCGCCTCCAGCAGCGGGCGCACCGCGCGCGTGATCGCGCCCGGCGTCAGGCCGGTGTCGCGGGCCAGGGCGGTGCGCGACGCGTCCCCGCTCCGGACCAGCTGCTGGAAGACACGCGTCCCCGCCGGGCTGAGCGCGGGTGCGGCAGTTCTCGCGGACATGTCACGACTCTATCGGCGCCACTTAATTGACAGCAACAAAAAAAGACGCTTGAGTGTCCGCACCCAGCAACGACGCCGGAGGAGCCTCCATGTCAGTCCAGCCCGAACCAGCCCGGCGCGCCACCCGTTCGTGGCTCGCGACCGGCCTGGCGCTCGCCGTCGTGGCCACGGCCGGGGTCGCACCCGTCGCGACGGCCGCCGACGCCGCCACGGCGGCCGCACCCGGATCGGCCTCCGTCGAGGCCGAGGCCACCCAGGTGGTCCTCGACGGCGCGAGCCGCAGCGGCTGCTCCGCCTGCTCGGGCGAGGGCAAGGTCGGCAGCATCGACCCGTCCGCCACGGTGACGGTCCCCGGTGTGATCGCGCCCGAGGACGGCACCTACGAGGTGACCCTGCACTACCTGAGCGGCGACGACTCCCGCGCCCTGACCATCACGCCCGACGGCGGCGCGGCCGTCACCGTGCCGGTCGCCTCCACCGGCGGCTGGGACCGTGTCGGCACCACCACCGTGGACCTGCCCCTGCACGCGGGCGAGAACAGCCTGACGCTCAGCGCCCCGGCCGGCGCGCTCGGCCCCGACCTGGACCGGGTCGACGTCGCCGGCGCGACCGCCAAGGACTGGACGCTCACCGACCCCGACGCGGCCGACCCGGTGCCCGTGGACCCGACCCGCGTCAAGCCGGGCGGCAAGCGCGCGGTGCTCCGCGGCGGCGACGTCGTCATCGACTACTCGCTGGGCAGCGGCACCGCCACCGCCCGCTGGGGCGGCCGCGAGACCGTGACCGGCTTCTACAGCGGCGTGCGCCTGGGCGACGAGCTCGTCACCACCAAGCAGTACGACGGCGCCTGCCGGCTCACCTCCCGCACCACGGTCACGTGCGCCAAGCGCGGCCTGCCCACGCTGCGCCAGGAGTTCGCGTTCGACGGCGACCGCTCGTTCTCGGTGCGGCTCGACGTGACGGGCACCGACGGCCCGGTCGCCACCTCGATGATGGTGCCGGTCATGACCGACCGGCGCGGCTCGGTGGACCTCGGCCGCAACGGCGACAACCGCATGGTGCTCGTGCCCTTCGACAACGACCACTGGGTCCGCTACGAGACCCCGGCGATCAAGGACGTCACGCCCGCCCGGCGCAGCTTCGAGGTCACCGCGTTCATCGACGACGCCTCGCGCCGCGGCCTCGTCGTCGGCTCCCTGGACCGCGACACGTGGAAGTCCGGCGTGGTGGCCGACGGGAACAACCGCGGCGGCCTGGACCGGCTGCAGGCCGCGGCCGGCCTGACCGACTGGAGCTACGACTACGGCGACGGCATGAACAAGTACCAGTTCAACCGCGAGCTCAAGCCGCACGCCGAGGTCAGCGGCACCACGGTGCGCTCCCCGCGCATGTTCGTGGGCCTGTTCCCGGACTGGCGGGAGGGCATGGAGACCTTCGGCAAGGCCGCCGCGCAGGCCGCGGACTCCCGCACCTGGGACGAGGGCACGCCCTTCGGGTTCAACAGCTGGGGCGGGCTCGGCGCCCGCGGCGGCGACGCCGACGTGATGGACGAGGTCTCCCAGTTCCTCGCCGAGGAGACCCCTGCGTTCCGCAACGCCGCGTCGGCCAAGGGCCCCTACGTGGGCGTCGACTCCTACTGGGACAAGATGCTCGCCCCCGAGTACGCCTTCGAGGACCCGGACACCTCCTGGGCCGAGCTCGAGCGGTACGTCGCCGACGTCAAGGCACGCGGCCAGGAGCCGGCCCTGTACTTCCAGCCGTTCGCCAACTTCTGGCGCGAGGGCCTGGACGAGAAGATCGGCGGCACCGCGCTCTGCGACACCTGCGAGAACCAGACCTACCGCGAGATGGCGCTCAAGGTGAACGGCGTCCCCGTGAACATCGACGGCGCCTGGGCGCTCGACCCGACCAACCCCGGCGTGCAGAACCGCGCCCGGATCGCGCTCGGCAAGTTCCGCGAGCTCGGCGTCCGCTACGTCAAGCTCGACTTCCTGACCCACGGCTACGTCGAGGCCGACGACTGGTACGACACGGGAGTCCACACCGGCCAGCAGGCCTTCCGCCAGGGCATGGCGCAGGTGGTCGACGTCGTCGGCGACGACATGTTCGTCGACCTGGCGATCTCGCCCCTGTTCGCCTCCGAGTTCGCGCACGCCCGCCGCATCTCCTGCGACGTGCACGGCGCCCTGAACAACTGGCACCCCACGCAGCCCGACCGCTACCAGAAGAGCACCGAGTACCTGCTCAACTCCCTGACGTACGGCTGGTGGCTCGACGAGGTCTACGCGTTCAACGACGGCGACCACGTCCAGTTCGGCAACTACGAGTACGACGGCAACGCCAACGCGTACCTGCTGGACGACCCGAGCATCTGGCCCGAGGGCCAGAACCGGGCGCGCGTCACCTCCGCCGCCATCACGGGCATCTACCAGGTCAGCGAGGACCTCACCAGCACCGGCCACCCCGTCATCAAGCAGCGGGCCCGTGACCTGCTGCAGAACCCCGGCATCAACCACCTCGCCGAGCTCGGCCGGTCCTTCGCCCCCGTGCAGGCCGGACCCGACGCCTTCACCGCCGCCGACACGTTCGTGCTGCGCGACGGCGGGACCACCTACGTCGCAGCGTTCAACTACGGCGCGACGCCGCGCCGGGCCGACCTCGCGCTGCGCGACCTGGGCCTGGACGGCGGCCGCTACGACGTCACCGAGCTCTGGACCGGCCAGGAGAGCCACGCGGCCGGCAGGCTCCGCGCCGTCGTGCCGGGCGAGGACGTGCGGGTCTACAAGATCGAGGCCGACCGATGACCACAGCCGCCGTCGCCCGACGGCCCCGCAACCAGCTCCTGCCCGCCCTCGGGATGATCGCCCCCGCGGCCCTCGGGTTCCTGGTCTTCTACCTCTACCCGACGCTGCGCGGCGCCTACCTCTCGCTCACCGAGTACAACGTGCTGGGCAGCCCCGTCTTCGTGGGCCTGCAGAACTACGTCGACATGGCCAAGGACGACGTCTTCTGGAACGCCGTCCGCGTCACGTTCCTGTACGTGGTGCTGAACATCGGGTTCCAGACCGTCCTCGCCGTCGGGCTGGCGGTACTGATGCACCGCCTCACCAAGTCGGTCCTGATCCGCGGCAGCCTGCTGCTGCCGTACCTCATCGCCAACGTCGTCGTGGCCCTGCTGTGGTTCTGGATGCTCGACTTCAACATCGGCATCGTCAACGCCGTGATCGACGCGATCGGGCTGCCCAAGGTCGCCTTCTTCGGCGACGAGGCGTGGACCGTCGCCACCATCGCGGGCGTCAACACCTGGCGGCACCTCGGCTACACCGCCCTCCTGGTGTTCGCGGGCCTGCAGATGATCCCGGCCAGCGTCTACGAGGCGGCCGCCGTCGACGGCGCGGGGGAGTGGCGCACCTTCTGGCGCATCACCCTGCCGCTGCTGCGGCCCGTGCTCGTGCTCGTGCTGGTCATCACCGTCACGGGGGCCTTCCAGGTCTTCGACACGGTGGCGGTGACCACCGCGGGCGGGCCCGGCAACGCCTCGCGCGTGCTCCAGCTCTACATCTACGAGCAGGCGTTCGCCCGCGGGCACTTCGGCTACGCGTCCGCCATGTCCGTGGTCCTGTTCCTCGTCCTCGCCGGGGCCGCCTTCGCGCAGATGCGACTGCTGCGCGCCGGCGAGTCCGACCTCTCCTGATGGGAGCCCACATGCGTACACGGATCACCTGGGGCCGGGTGCTCGCCTGGGTCGTGCTGTGGTTCTTCGTGCTGGCCACCGTGCTGCCGTTCTACTGGATGCTGCGCACCGCGTTCTCGGACAACCAGGCGCTCGCCGCCCAGTCGTTCTCGCTGCTGCCCGCCGACTTCACGCTCGGCCCGTTCAAGCGGGTGTTCGGCCTGGCCACCCCGGAGGAGGCGATGGCGGAGGGCGGCTCGGGCGCGTCGCTGAGCTTCTGGCTCTACCTGCGCAACTCGCTCGTGGTCGCCACGGCCGTGACGGTGGGCCAGGTGCTGTTCTCCTCGATGGCGGCCTACGCCTTCGCGCGGCTGAGCTGGCCCGGGCGGGACGCCTGGTTCGCCGTCTTCCTCGGGGCGCTCCTGGTGCCGCCGATCTTCACCTCGCTGCCGAACTTCCTGACGATCAAGTCGCTGGGCCTGCTGAACACGCTGCCCGGGATCATGCTGCCGAGCCTGTTCATGACGCCGTTCGCGATCTTCTTCATGCGGCAGTTCTTCCTCGGCATCCCGAAGGAGATCGACGAGGCGGCGATGATCGACGGCGCCAAGCCCTGGCGCATCTTCTTCCGGATCATCCTGCCGATCTCGGCGGCCCCGGTCACCACGCTCGGCATCCTCACGTTCATCAACACCTGGAACGACTACTTCTGGCCGCTCCTGGTGGGCCAGACGGAGGAGTCCAAGGTGCTCACCGTGGCCCTGGGCGTCTTCCGCTCGCAGACGCCGCAGGGCGCGCCCGACTGGGCCGGGCTCATGGCCGCGTCCCTCGTGGCGGCCCTGCCCATCGTGATCCTCTATGCCGTCTTCGGGCGCCGGGTCATCAACTCCATCGGTTTCTCCGGCATCAAGTAGCCGGGACGGAAAGGAACACCATGAAGCGAAAGATGCTCGCGGGCGCCGTCGCCCTCGCGTCCCTGTCCCTGACCGCCTGCGCGGGCGGCTCGGGCGGCGCCGAGGCCGAGGGTCAGATCGACTACTGGCTCTGGGACTCGAACCAGCAGCCCGCCTACCAGCAGTGCGCCGACGCCTTCCACGAGGCCAACCCCGACCTGACGGTCAAGATCACGCAGCGCGGCTGGGACGACTACTGGTCGGCGTTGACCACCGCGTTCTCGTCGGGCACCGGGCCGGACGTGTTCACCGACCACGTGTCCAAGTACCCCGAGTTCGTCGCGAACGGGCAGCTCCTGGCCCTGGACGACCACATCGCCGACGTCGACCTCGACCAGTACTCGGCCGGGCTGGCGGACCTGTGGGTCGCGCAGGACGGCAAGCGCTACGGCCTGCCGAAGGACTGGGACACCGTCGCGATCTTCTACAACCAGAAGATGGTCGAGGACGCCGGGCTGTCCGAGGAGGACATGCAGGACCTCGACTGGAACCCGGAGGACGGCGGCACCTACGAGGAGACCATCGCGCGCCTGACCGTCGACGCGAACGGCGTGCGCGGCGACGAGCCGGGCTTCGACAAGGACGACGTCGCGGTCTACGGCCTGGGCATCCCCGGCGCCGGGTACGAGAACGGCCAGACCGAGTGGAGCATGTACACCGCCACCACGGGCTGGACGCACACCGACAAGAACCCCTGGGGCACGCACTACAACTACGACGACCCGCGCTTCCAGGACACCATCGCCTGGTGGTACTCCCTGATCGAGAAGGGCTACGCGCCGCCGCTGGAGACCACGATCGGCGCCTCGGTGAACGACAACTTCGGCGCCGGCAAGTCCGCCATCAACATCAGCGGCGACTGGATGCTCTCCACGTACTTCGGGTACGACGGCGTCGACGTCGGCCTGGCGCCCACGCCCACCGGCCCGAACGGGCAGCGCGCGAGCATGTTCAACGGCCTGGCGGACTCGGTCTGGGCGGGCACGGACAACCCCGAGGGCGCGGCGAAGTGGGTCGCGTTCCTGGGCTCGACCGACTGCCAGGACCTCGTGGGCGCGGCCGGCGTCGTCTTCCCGGCCATCACCAGCTCGGCCGAGATCGCCACCGAGGCGTTCGCCGAGAAGGGGATCGACGTCTCGCCGTTCACCACCCACGTCGAGGACGGCACCACGTTCCTCTTCCCGGTGACCGACCACGCCTCCGACGTGCACGCGATCATGACCCCCGCGATGGACGAGGTGCTGGGCGGCAAGGCCGACGTGAGCTCGCTGACCGAGGCGAACGAGCAGGTCAACGCGCTCTTCGACGGATCCTGACCGGCCGACGGCTCTGACCGGCCGACAAGTCTCTCCTTCGAGGCCTAAGTTTCTTCGCTTTGGGCCATCCCAAAGCGAAGAAACTTAGGCCTCAAAGGGGAGGGGGCGGTCACGGCCGGGAGACGACCCGGCCCTTCAGCACCGGCGACAGCAGCATCACCAGCACCCCCGCGATCGGCACCACGAGCAGGCCCGTGCGCAGGCCCGCCGAGTCGGCGACCAGGCCCACCAGCGGCGGGGAGAACAGGAACCCGAGCCGCAGCAGCCAGGACACGATCGTCAGGCCGGTGCCGGGGCGCAGGCCGGGCAGCTCGTCGGCCTCGTGCATGGCGGCCGGGATGAGCGTGGCGCTGCCGAAGCCGGCGGCGGCGAACCCGGCGATCGTGCCGGGCACGCTGGGCCAGGCCAGCGCCAGGCCCATGCCGAGCGCGATGATGACGCCGCCCGCGCAGGCGACCGTGCGCTGCCCGAAGCGGTCCACCAGGCGGTCGCCGAGCAGCCTGCCCACGGTCTGGGCGCCGACGAGCGACACGTAGGCGGTCGCGGCCAGCGCCGCCGGGGCGCCGAGGCCCGCCGAGAGATAGAGGGTGGCCCAGGAGCTGCCGGCGTCCTCCACGAGGGCGCCGCCGATGCCGATCAGCACCAGCGCCGTGACGATCGCCAGGGTGCGGACGCTGAGGCGCGGGGCGCGCATCCCGGCCGCCCGGGAGGCGGGCTCCGCGGCATCGTCATCGGTCTCGTCGTCGCGCCCCGGCAGCAGGAACCGCAGGGACACGACCGCCACGGTCGCGAAGATCGCCAGCGCGATGGCCAGGTGCACCTGCAGCGACAGGCCGAGCGCGATGGCGCCCGCGGCCATGGACCCGCCCAGCACGGCGCCGATGGACCACACGGCGTGGAAGCCGTTGATGATGGACCGCCCGTAGCGGCGCTGCACGCGCAGGCCGTGGGTGTTCTGCCCCACGTCGGTGATCGAGTCGGACGCGCCGCCCAGGAACAGGGCGGCCACGAGCAGCGCGAACGTCGGGGAGAGTCCCGCGGCCAGGGTGCCGAGTCCCGTCAGCACGGTGCCGACCACCGCGACCCGCCCCGAGCCGAACCGGCGCACCATCCAGCCCGCCGCCAGCCCGGAGACGATCGCGCCGGTCGGGAACGCGGCGATGGCCAGGCCGTAGGACGCGTTGTCGAGGTCGAGCGCGGTCTTGATCTCGGGCAGGCGCGGCACCAGGTTGGCGTACAGGGCACCGTTGGTCAGGAACAGCGCGCCGACGGCGGCGCGGGCGCGCCGGACGGCGAGCGGCGGACGGGCGTCCGGGGAGAGCGACATGCGCACGAGCGTACCCGCGTTACGTACGGTCGTACACATCGCCCGCTACGCTGTGCCCCATGACTCACGACTACTTCGCCGGCGACCCGCGCACCCACCACGAGCGCATGCTGGCCGGCGACCTCTACATCGGCGGTCAGGACCCGGAGAGCGTGCGGCTCGCCCAGCGGGGCCTTGCGCTCGCCGACGCCTACCACCGCGCGTCGGTCGCGGGCGACGACGACGCCCGCGCCATCCTGGACGACCTGCTCGGCACGCTGGGCGAGGACGCCTACGTCAAGCCGCCGCTGTTCGTCGACTACGGCGGGAACATCCACATCGGCCCGCGCACGTTCGCCAACTACAACCTGATGGCGCTGGACGTCGCGACGATCACGATCGGCGCCGACTGCCAGATCGGGCCGAACGTGCAGCTCCTGACGCCGACCCACCCGGTGGAGCCGACCCCGCGCCGCGACAAGCTCGAGGCCGCGCAGCCCATCACGATCGGCGACAACGTGTGGCTCGGCGGCGGCGTCATCGTCTGCCCCGGCGTGACGATCGGCGACAACACGGTGGTCGGGGCCGGCGCCGTCGTCACCAAGGACCTGCCGGCGAACGTCGTCGCGGTGGGCAACCCCGCCCGCGTGGTCCGCGACATCACCGAGGGCTGACCGTGACCGGGCGACGGCACGACCCCGACCGCAGGAGCCGGATCATCGACGTCTGCCTCGACCTGATCGCCGAGGTGGGGGTGGCCGGCGTCTCGCACCGCAAGGTGGCGGCGGCCGCCGACGTGCCGCTCGGGTCCATGACCTACCACTTCGCCGGGATGGACGAGCTGCTGCGGGAGGCGTTCGGCCGGTTCGCGCGGGCCGGCAGCGACGGGTTCGAGCAGCGGATGAGCGAGGCGACCGACCTGGAGAGCGCGCGGGCCGCCGTCGTCGCGATCATCACGCAGGACATCTTCGGCACCCAGCGCGACCTGGTGCTGACCCACGAGCTATACACGCTCGCGTCCCGCGAGCCCGCCTACCGCGAGCTGACCAACGCGTGGATGTCGCGCTCCCGGGCCGCCCTGGAGCGGCACTTCGACCCGGTCACGGCGCGGCTCCTGGACGCCCTGATCGAGGGACTGACCATCCACCGGGCCCTCGACACCGAGGCGCCGCAGCCCGGGACGGTCACCGAGGCCGTGCGGCGCATCACAACGCCCGCCTAGGCGGAACAACCGCCGCGGCGGGCTGTTGTCCCTGGTGTGAGCGAGACGATGCGAGCGACCGTCGTGGTGATCGGGGCTGGGCAGGCCGGCCTGTCGGCGGCCTACCACCTGCGGCGCCGGGGCTTCGTCAGCGCGCTCGACGAGCCGGGGGCCGAGCGCACCTACGTGCTGCTCGACGCCAACCCCGCGCCCGGCGGGGCCTGGCAGCACCGCTGGGAGTCCCTGCGGATGGCCACGGTCAACGGGATCTTCGACCTCCCGGGCCTGACCCAGCCCCCGGTCGACGCCGCCGAGCCCAGCCGGCTTGCCGTCCCGCGCTACTTCGCCGGGTACGAGCGGGAGTTCGGCTTCCCGATCCTGCGCCCGGTGCGCGTGGTCGCCGTCCGGCGGGCCGACGACGACCCGGCCGGCGACCTCGTGGTGACCAGCGACCACGGGTCGTGGACCACAAGCGCCGTCATCAACGCGACCGGCACCTGGACCAACCCCGTGCTGCCCCGCTACCCGGGGCAGGACACGTTCCGCGGCCGGCAGCTCCACACCCGCGACTACGCGCGGGCCGAGGACTTCGCGGGGCAGCGCGTCGCCGTCGTCGGCGGCGGGATCTCCGCGCTGCAGCTCCTGGAGGAGATCTCGCGCGTGGCGACCACCCGCTGGTACACCCGGCGCGAGCCGGTCTTCCACGACGAGTTCCGCAGCGAGACGCTCGGCCGCGAGACCATCGCCAAGGTCATGGCCGACGTCGACGCCGGCCGGCCCACCGGGAGCGTCGTCTCCTACACCGGGCTGGTCTGGACGCCGTACGCGCTGGCCGCCAAGGAGCGCGGCGCCCTGCAGCGGCGACCGATGTTCACGGTGATCGAGCCCGACGGCGTCCGCGAGGCCGACGGCAGCCTCACGCCGCTCGACGCCATCCTGTGGGCCACCGGGTTCAAGGCCGACCTGGCACACCTGGGCCCGCTGGGCCTGCGCAACGAGCTGGGCGGCATCACGATGAACGGCACCCAGCCGGTCGCCGAGCCCCGGGTGCACCTCATCGGGTTCGGGCCGTCGCAGTCGACGGTCGGCGCCAACCGGGCGGGCCGCGAGGCCGTCACGGCGGTGGTTCGGCGGCTCCCGGCCGCGCTACCAGCTCGATCAGCAGGATGAGCACCACGGCCCCGGCGGCGACCCCGACGATCAGCGCCGGCGTCGGGCTGCCGGCGAGCAGGATCACGAGTACCGCGAGCGCGATCACGGCCGCCCGCGCGACGCCCCGGTAGCGGGCGAGCCACACGCCCGTGGCGCCGGTGGACACGCCCCGGCCCTCGGCCCAGTCACGGGTGCGGCTCATGCCCTTGCCGATCCCGGCGCGCAGGCCCCGCGCGGACGCGCTGGAGCCGCCGAGGTAGGCGGCGAGCGCCACCACGATGCCGAGCACCCCGACGGTGCGCAGGGTGATGCGCAGGAACGAGACGAGCTGGTCGAAGACGATCTCGGCGGCGTCCAGGCGCAGGACCTTGCCGCTGAGCGCGTCGAGGTAGAGCCCGCGCGCGATGGCGAGGCCGATCGCCAGGAGCAGCATGGCGCCGGCGAGCGCGAGGCCCGCCACGACGAGGGCGCGCAGATGGTGGACGGCGGCGACGACGCCGGCGCCGAGCAGCACCAGCACGATCCACGGGAGCCAGGTGCCCAGCGCCACGACCTGGGCGTACCGGTTCTGGATCTCGACGAGCTGGCTGCTCTGCATCACGGTGAACGTGGCGTTGATCGTCGGCAGGTTCCCCGCGATGGTGAGGCCCCGGTCCACGAGGCGTTGTTTGAGGATGTCGACGAGCCCGCCGAGCTGGATGGTCAGCTCGCCGTTCTGGCTGATCTGGGCGACGTCGCCCCCGGTGCCGCGCATGACGTCGACGAGCTGTTCGTGCGCCACCCGGTTGGCCTGGGTCCAGGCGGACTCGAACTGGTCGCTCTCCACCACGCGGTCCGCGGCGTTGCGGACGAAGGACTCGACGCCGCTGGTCAGCGGGCCCTCCAGTGCGGTGATCGCCTGGGCGGCCCGGGGCGCGATGTCGCGTTCGTTGAGGCCGTCCTGCACGTCCTTGAGCAGCGCGCCGACGTCGATCTTGTCCATGACGGCGGTGGTCAGCCGGCCGGCCACCGCCTGCTGCACCACCGGCTCCTGGGCCAGGGGCGCCACCGTGGCGACGTAGCGGTCGGTGTCGGTGAGGGTGCGCTCGGCCCAGGCGGCGACCACGCCGACGGGGGCCAGGAGTGCGCCGAGGAGGATCAGGACGACGGCCGCCGCGGTCCGGCCCCGGTGGCGCTCCGGGGCCGGAGCGGACGGTGCCGACGGTGCCGGCGCGCCGGCTGCCACGTCCAGCCGCCGCCGGAGCTCTGCGTTCTCGCGCTCCAGGGCGGCCAGACGGGCGGCCGCGTCCGCCTCGTCGGGCGGGCCGGGCGGGTCGGCGGCGTCGTTCACGGTTCCTGCCTCAGACGAGCGCCTTGGACTTCAGCCGCTCGAACTCCGCCGGCGTGATGGTGCCGGCGTCGAGGAGCGCCTTCGCGCTCGCGATCTGGTCGGCCGGTGAGGGACCCGCGACCTCGCGGATGTAGGTGTCGGTCGCCTGCTTCGCCTGCGCCATCCCCTCGGCGTGCCGCTCGGCCATGCCCCGGCCGCGGGCGATCAGGTACACGAGCGCGGTGAGCACCGGCAGGAAGATCAGGAAGATGATCCACAGTGCCTTCCACCAGCCGGAGAGCTCGTGGTCGCGGAACAGGTCGGCGATGATCTGGAACAGCACCATCAGGTACGCCACGAAGAAGAAGCTGTAGACGATCAGCCAGAAGAAATCCCAGAAATCCATGACTCGCCCCGTTCTCGACGGCCATCCGATGGTTCGGAACGCACCGGTGGAATGCCCGATCCGTCTTTTCAAAGTAACCGCGAGGATCGCGTTGCGCCCGCGCTGAGCGGTGGGTTCGCACGGCGGACGTGCGAAAGGCGGGCGCACCGGCGAACATTCACCCGATTCGGGTGAACCTTTCGCCCCGCTGCCCCGTCGTACGCAGCGACCGCCGAGTGCGGTCGCGTTCATGACTCCGACCTTCTCGAAGGAGAACACCATGATCCGTGCCAAGAAGCGTCTCGCGGCCGCCGCCCTGGCGGCCGGTCTGCTCGCCGTCGCCGTCCCGACGACGGCCTCGGCGGCCGACGGCGACCTCACGTTCTGGTCGGGTGCGTTCACGGGCCAGACCGTGACCTACCCCGACGCCGGGACGGGCTGCACGACCCTGCCGTTCGTCGTGCACGCGGAGCTCAACGAGACCGCGACGGGCATCCGGGTGTACGAGAGCACCGACTGCACGGGCCGGGCGCTGACCTTCCCGGCCAGCGACATCCACAGCTTCATCGGGTTCGACGGGCGCAGCTTCGAGCCGGTCGGCTGACCCGGGGTGGCAGGGCCGCCGTCCGGCGTCGGACGGCGGCCCTGCCGCACCTCAGTTCGCGAGCCCGGCGACGAGGTTGATCAGCAGGGCCACGATCACCGTGCCGAACAGGTAGGCGAGCAGCGCGTGCACCTGCGCGATCCGGCGCATCTCGGAGGAGCCGAGGTCGGTGTCCGAGACGGCGAAGCTCATCCCGACGGTCACCGCCAGGTAGGTGAAGTCGGTGTACCGGGGCGGCGTCGTCTGGTGGAAGTCGATGCCGCCCGCCGGGGCCGTGTAGTAGACGCGCGCGTAGTGCAGCGCGAACACCGTGTGCACGCAGGCCCAGGAGACCACCACCGAGGTGAGGACGGCGGCCGTGGTGACGGTGCCGTCGGCCCGGACGCCGCCCACGAGCACGACGACGATCCCGCCCAGGCTCGCGACCGCGGCGAGCAGCACGATCACGTGCGCGATGCCGCGGGTGGGCTCCTCGCGCACGGCGTGCTCGCTGGTGGCCAGGGGGTCCATCGGGACGATGACCAGCGCCGTCCAGGCCACGAACACGAGCCCGGCGCCTGCCCAGCCGCCGAGCAGGGCGGCCGCCGTGGAGTCCCACGCCAGCAGCCAGCCGAGCAGGGCGCCGGCCAGGAGCGAGACGACGATCCGCACGGCGTGCGGGCCGTCCAGCACGCTGCTCAGCCGCCGCATGCCCGTCATCTGCTCCGTCATGCACCCCAGTGTGTGCGAAGATCGAGGCAGAGCCCACAGGGGCTCCCGGACGAGGGTTGCCGTACCCGGTGTGCGACAAGACGGCATCTTGAGGAGCACACCATGTCGTGGATCGTCCTTGTCCTGTCCGGCCTGCTGGAGGCCGTCTGGGCCACCGCCCTGAGCCGGTCGGAGGGCTTCAGCAACGTCGTGCCGAGCATCGTGTTCGGTGTCGCCCTCGTCGCCAGCATGGGCGGCCTCGCCTTCGCGCTGCGCGACCTGCCCGTCGGGACCGCCTACGCGGTCTGGGTGGGGATCGGCGCCGCGACCACCGTCGCCTGGGCGATGGCCACGGGCGCCGAACCCGTCTCCGTGGTCCGCGTCCTGCTGATCGCGGGCCTGATCGGCTGTGTTATCGGGTTGAAGCTGACCCACTGACGCAGCGGACGTCGGTACCGACCCGGCGGGTCACCTGCGGGTAGCGGCACACCTCGCGCGTCACGGTGTTGCCGTCACCGTCGGTGACCACGGCCGGCAGCGTCGCGGGGGCGTGCCCCTGCTCGACCCACTCCACCAGGGAGCCCAGCGGGTCGGTGCCGATGCCGCAGTGGTCCACGCCCGGGGGCAGGAACAGGCGGTAGAAGGAGTCCACCCGGGCGTTGCCGCCCATGGCCCGGTTGACGCGCTCGCGGTAGTCGACCGTGCCCTGGGTGGGCACGAGCTGGTCGGCCTGCCCGTGCCAGCTCAGCAGCTTGCCGCCGGAGCGGGCGAACGCGGACAGGTCCGGGTCGTCGCTGCCGATCACGGCGTGGAAGTCACGCTGCGACGTCGCGAAGAGGCGGTCGAACTGCCGGTAGGTCAGGTTCGTGGTGTCCAGGCCCGGGTCCTTCGCGACGAAGTACTTGACCCACTGGTCGGCCACCACGAAGGGCTTGCCGGGCGTGGCGAGCCAGCTGAACGCCGCGCCCTTGTTCGGCCCGTACCAGAGCGGACGCCCGCTGCTGGAGACCGGCCCCTGCCAGATCTTGCGGACCGCGTCGGCGAGCTGCGCCGTGATGGTGTGCGTCGCGCCGTCGCAGTCGACCTGCGTGCCGACCAGCTCGCGGGGGTCCCAGCGGCAGTCGCGCGGGTCGTCGATGACGCCGTCCCGCACGCCGTCCGCGGTGTCGCAGGCCTCGACGGCCGCGGTGTTGAAGGCCTCCAGCTCGCACGGCGCGGGGGCGACGTCCTCCTCGTTGAACACGACCTGCGGCCAGAGCGTGGCCACGGCGAACCGGTCCCAGCTCACCGCGGGCGCGCCGGCCAGGATGCCCTGGAAGTCCGTGGGGTACTCCTGCGCGGCCACGTAGCCCTGGCGGCCGCCCGTGGAGCACCCGTTCCAGTAGGAGTAGGTGGCCTTGTGCCCGTAGAACTCCTTGGTCACGGACTTGCCGACCACCGCGAGGTCGTGCACCGAGCGGGACGCGAAGTTCTCCAGGAGCGGCCCGTTCACCCGCCCGTCCGGCGTCAGCGCCCAGCCGCTCACGTCGGCCGGGGACTGGCCGATACCCGCGTCGGTGGCCGCCGCGGCGTATCCGTTCTTGACGGCCGCGACCAGGGTGGCGCCCAGGTCGCCGGCCAGGTACGCGCTCCCGCCGGTGGCCTGGAAGCGGCCCGACCAGGCGGCCCGGTCCTGCGGCAGCGCGACCTTGACGGTCTCGTGGTCGCCGGCCCGGCCGTGCGTGAGGGTCACCGTGATCTCGCAGCGGGCGGGCACGTCGGGGATCGGCGCGAGCGTCTGCAGCGGCGGCGTGGCCTCGGGGAAGGTGACGGTCCCGGCGGGGTACGCCTGGGCGGTCACGGACTCGACGTGGGCGCCGCGCGGCGCGGAGACGGGCACGGCGGAGCACGACGACGGCGCGGGGTGTGCGCCCTCGGCGGGACCGCTCGCCGGTGCCGCCATGGGCAGCAGCCCGGCGGCCGACACCGACACCAGCGCCGTCATGATGATGGCTAGCTTGTTCATGGTGCACAGCCTGGCCCGGCAGCACCCGGGGCCGCCCCAGGGAGACACCCTGGTGCGCCCCCGGGGAGGCGGCCCCAGGGTAGGGGCATGGACAGAAGGACATTCGTCAGGACCGCCGGGCTGATCGCGACCTCCGCCGCGGTGGGTGGTACCGCCCTCCCGGCCGCCGCGCAGCCCGCGGCCGCCCGCCCCACCCCGCCCGCGCCGCCGTCGTTCCCCGTGGTCAAGCAGGTCCGGGCCGGCGAGCTCGACGTCGGGTACGCGGAGCTGGGGCCCGCCGGGGGTACCCCGGTGGTGCTGCTGCACGGCTGGCCGTACGACATCCACAGCTACGCCGAGGTCGCGCCCCTCCTCGCCGCCCGCGGCTACCGCGTGATCGTGCCGTACCTGCGCGGGCACGGCAGCACCACGTTCCTGTCGCCCGACACGTTCCGCAACGCCCAGCAGTACGTGGTCGCGCGGGACGTCGTCGCGCTGCTGGACGCCCTGCACATCCGCCGCGCCGTGCTGGCCGGGTACGACTGGGGCTCCCGCACCGCGGACATCGTCGCCGCCCTGTGGCCCGAGCGGGTGCGGGCCCTCGTGTCGGTGACCGGCTACCTCATCACCAACCGAGCGGCCAACGAGACGCCCATCGAGCCCGAGCGGGAGTGGGCGTGGTGGTACCAGTACTACTTCGCCACCGAGCGCGGGCGCCTGGGCCTGGAGGACGAGCACTACCGCAAGGAGCTGGCCCGCGTGGTGTGGAAGTTCAGCTCGCCCACGTGGCGGTTCGACGACGCCACCTTCGACCGGACGGCGGCCGCGTTCACCAACCCCGACTACGCCGCGATCGTGCTGCACAACTACCGCTGGCGTCTCGGCCTGGCCGACGGCGACCCCCGGTTCGACGACGTCGAGGCGCGCCTCGCGGCCGGGCCGAAGATCGGTGTGCCGACCGTGACGATCGACGGCGAGCTCGACCCGTTCACGCCGCCCGGCGAGGGCGCGGGCTACCGCGCCATGTTCACCGGGCCGTACGACCACCGCACGTTCCGCGGGATCGGCCACAACGTGCCGCAGGAGGCACCCGCGGCCTTCGCCCGCGCCGTCGTCGACGCGGACCGGCTGTGACCGGCCGCCCGGGCTGAGAACCCGCCCGGTGTAACCTCCGCGAGGAGGTGCGTGTGGCGAGCGAGACGGCGGGAAGCGTGCTGCGCGGCAGGCGGCGTGAGACCGGCACGCTCGACGAGCTGCTGCGCGAGGTCCGGGCGGGGCACAGCCGCGTGCTGGTGCTGCGCGGCGAGGCCGGCATCGGCAAGTCCGCGCTGCTGGACCACCTGGCCGCGGAGGCCGGGACCGCCCGGGTGGTCCGCACGGTCGGCGTGGAGCCCGAGTCCGAGATCGCCTACTCGGCGCTCCAGCACCTGTGCGCGCCGCTGCTCGACCACCTCGACCGGCTGCCCCAGCCGCAGCGCGACACCCTCGCCACCGCCTTCGGGCTGGGCCCCGGCGAGCCGCCCGAGGCGCTCCTCGTGGGGCTCGCCGTGCTCGGGCTGCTCGCCGAGGCCGCCGCGGAGCGGCCCCTGGTCTGCCTCGTGGACGACCTGCAGTGGGTCGACCGCATGTCACAGGTGATCCTGACCTTCGTGGCCCGCCGCCTGGAGGCCGAGTCGGTCGCCCTCGTCTTCGCCCTGCGCAGCCCGGGCGACGAGGAGGTGCTGCCGGGCCTGCCCGACCTCCGCGTCGAGGGCCTGCCCGCCGACGACGCTAGGGCGCTGCTCGACACCGTGCTGCCCGGCCCGGTCGACGGCCACGTCCGCGAGCGCATCCTCGCCGAGACGCACGGCAACCCCCTCGCGCTGCTGGAGCTGCCCCGCGGGCTGACCCCGGCCGAGCTCGCCTTCGGGTTCGGCGCCCCGAGCGCGACGCCCGTCGTCGACCGGGTCGAGGCCGGCTTCCAGCGGCGGCTCGCGGCGCTCCCGGCGGACACCCGCGTGCTGCTGCTCGCCGCCGCCGTCGAGCCGGTCGGCGACGTGCCGCTGCTGTGGCGCGCGCTCGACCGGCTCGGCGTCGGGCCGGACGCCGCCGCGCCGGCCGAGGCTGCGGGCCTGGTGCGGATCGGCACCCGGGTCCGGTTCCACCACCCGCTCGTGCGGTCGGCGTGCTGGCGCTCGGCCGACCCCGCCGAGCTGCGCGCCGTGCACCGCGCGCTCGCGGAGGTGACCGACCCCGGCCAGGACCCGGACCGCCACGCCTGGCACCGGGCGCACGCGGCGCTCGGGCCGGACAACGACGTCGCCGCCGAGCTGGAGCGCACCGCCGACCGGGCGCTGGCCCGCGGCGGGCGGTCCGCCGCCGCGGCGTTCCTGGAGCGCGCCGCCGAGCTGACCAAGGACCCCAAGCCGCGCGCCACGCGTGCGCTCGCCGCCGCGCGCGCCCGGTACGCGTCCGGCGCGCTGGACGCCGTGCCCGCGCTGCTGTCGGCCGCGGAGCTCGGCCCGCTCGACCCGCTGCAGCGCGCCGGCGCGGAGCGGCTGCGGGCCCAGGTCGCGTTCGCGCTCGACCGCGGCCGGGGCGCGGTGACGCCGCTGCTCGAGGCCGCGCGGCGGCTCGCGGAGCTGGACCCGGACGCCGCCCGCGAGACCTACCTCTGGGCGCTCGGCGCCGCGATGCACGCCGGCCGGCTCGGCGACGGCGACCTGCGCCGCGCCGCCGAGGCGGCGCGCGGCGTGCCGCCCGGCCAGGACGTCGCCGGCCTGTTCCTGACCGGGCTCACCGAGCGGGTCCTCGGCGGGCACGCCGGCGCCCTCCCGTCCCTGCGCCGGGCCCTGGCGGCCGTGCCGGACGGCGACGCCGCGCTGCTGTGGCTGTCCGGGCCGGTCGCCCACGAGCTGTGGGACGACGCCGCCTGGCACCGGCTCACCGAGCAGGCGCTCGCCACGGCCCGGGCCACCGGCGCGCGCTCGCTGCTGCCCACGGCCCTCACGTTCCGGGCCGGCGCCCTGGTCGCGGAGGGGCGGTTCGCCGAGGCGTCCGCCCTGCTCGGCGAGGCCGGGTCGGTCGCCCCCGGACCCCTGCACCCGTCCGCGGCGCTCACCCTCGCCGCGCACCAGGGTGCCGAGGAGCCCGCGACCCGCCTGATCGACGCGACCGTCCGGGAGGCCGAGGCCCGCGGCGAGGGCCGCTGGATCGGGCTGGCCGGCTACGCCGAGGCCGTGCTGCACAACGGGCTCGGCCGGTACCCGGCCGCCCTGGCGGCCGCCCGGCGCGCCGTCGCCCACGACGACCTCGCCCTGACCGGCTGGACGCTCGGCGAGCTGGTCGAGGCCGCGGCCCGCACCGGGGACGAGGCGGCGGCGGGCGAGGCGCGCGAGCGTCTCGCCGAACGGACCGCCGCCGCCGGGACGGGCTGGGCCCTGGGCGCGCAGGCCCTCGCGGACGCGCTGGCCGGTCCCGCAGCCGCCGCGGAGGACCGCTACCGCGCGGCGGTCGAGCTGCTCGGCGGTACGCGCCTGACCGTGCTGACCGCCCGCGCCCGGCTGCTGTACGGCGAGTGGCTGCGCCGCGAGAACCGGCGGAGCGACGCGCGGGACCACCTGCGGGCCGCCCACGAGGTGTTCGCGGAGGCGGGCGCGGAGGGCTTCGCCGGCCGGGCCGCCCGGGAGCTGGCGGCCACGGGCGAGACGGTACGGAAGCGCGGCGCGGTCGCGGCGGACGCGCTCACCGCCCAGGAGGCGCAGATCGCGCGGCTGGCCGTCGCCGGCCGGACCAACCCGGAGATCGGCGCGGAGCTGTTCCTCAGCCCGCGCACCGTGGAGTGGCACCTGCGCAAGGTGTTCGGCAAGCTCGGGATCGCCTCGCGGCGCGAGCTGGCGGGGGCGCTGCGGGAGCGCTGAGCGCGCCGCTCACGGCGTCGCCCCGCTCACGGCTGGGGCGCGGCGGGCTCCCGCACGGCAGGAGGTGGCGGGTCAGCGCTCGAAGGGGTCGGCGACCTCGCCGTCCACGAGCGCGTCCTGATCAGCGCGGAATGCCTCCAGCGACACGTGCTGGCTCGCCTGGGGCCTGGCGGCGAACCCGTCACGGGGGACAAATCGATCGGCATGCCGGGTGGTCTCTGACTGGGTGTCCACGAGATCGATGGTGCCACGGGCCAGGGAAAACACATGGTCTGCGGGCGATGTTGCGCAGAGTGGACAACGTCTACTCTGCGCAACACGGTTGCCGTGCCTGGTGTCGCCCGGGCGCCGTTCAGGGACTAGGGCGAGACTGTTCTGATGGCCCAAGACCTGTGGTCGCCGACGGCGTACGCGCGTGGTCGCGACGTCGAGATCGCCTACGACCGGTTCGGACCGGGCGGCGGCGTCCCGCTCCTGCTCGTGATGGGGCTCGCCGTCTCCCGGTGCTGGTGGTCGGACGGGCTGTGCCAGGCGTTCGCCGACGAGGGCTTCGACGTCGTCCGGTACGACCAGCGGGACACGGGCGCGTCGACCAGGTTCCGTCCGGGCGAGCGCAGCGGGTCGTTCACCGCGCTGCTCGGTACCGGGACCGTGCCCTACACGTCGGAGGACGTCGTCGACGACGCCGCCGCGGTGCTCGACGCCGTCGGCTGGGACCGCGCCGTCGTGTTCGGGCACTCGCTGGGTGGGATCGTGGCGCAACGCTTCGCGCTGCGGCACCCGGAGCGGGTGCTCGGCCTCGTCTCGTGCGACGCCCCGCCGAGCGACATGTCGTGGCGCGACATCCCGCGCTACCTGCACCTCGGGCTGGCCGCGCGGCTCGCCACGAAGCGGTACCCCGAGGGACGCGACGGCGACGTCGCGGCCTCCCTGGCCGTCGCGAAGCTCATGGCGTCCCCGGCCAACCCCACCGACGAGGACGCGGCCCGCGAGCGGATCGAGCGCGGGCTGGACGCCGGCCCGCGCGACCTGACGGCGCTGGGCCGCCTGCTCCGCGCTCGCTGGCACGGCGGACGGCTGCGCGAGATCGGCGCGCCGACGCTGGTGCTGCACGGCCAGGACGACCCCGTCATCCGGACGGCGGCGGCCCGCGCCACCGCCCGCGAGGTCCGGGGCGCGAAGCTGGCGATCCTCTCCGACGTCGGCCACGACCTGCCGGCGGCCTGCTGGAAAACGGTCGCGGAGGAGACCCGGCGGCTGGTCCCGGCCTGAGTCATTGCCCTGGCAGCATCGGGATCCAGGTGTGCCACGGCGTCACCCGGTCGACGTGCACCACGGCGTCGAACGCCCGCCGCGCGTCCACGAGCTGCAGCTCCGCGCCGTTGTGCGTGCCGCGCGTCGCGTCCAGGGCCGCCGCGGCCGCGCCGTCGACGGTACGCAGGTCCACGTAGTACGAGCCGAGGCCCGGGGCGGCCAGCGCCGCGTCGAAGCTCGCCGGGTCCGGCGCGCCCAGCTCCTGGGTGAACGGCGTCGAGTGCCCCGGGGCGTCGTCGGGCCCGGGCCGGTGCAGCCAGGACGTGCCGCCGCCGAACGTGGTGCCGAGCACCACCAGGTCGTCGCCGAGCCGGTCGGCGAGCTCGCGGCCCATCGTCGTCATCGGCTCCGGCACGAACGGCGGGGCGTGGAACGGCGTGCGCTGCACGTGGCCGTTCGCGGCGGCGACCACCACGCGCGGCTCGCGGTCCAGTATCCACTCGACGGTGTCCGCCATGGTGACGTCACGGACGTTGCCCGGGGGATAGGCGCGCGTCGCGCCGGCGGGCATCGCGGCCAGGAAGGCGTCCGTCTGCCGGGCGACCCGCGCGGCGTGCGTCGCGAACGCCGTCGCCCGGGGATCCGCGCCCGCCTCCAGGTAGTCGACCCGGCGCGCGCGGATGCGTTCCGCGAGCTCGGCGATCAGCGCCGTCAGGGCCGCCCGCTCGGCGGCCGGCAGCGCGATGTAGGCGTGCAGCGCCGGCGCGGCCTGGGCGATCCCGGTCCGGTCGGCGGGGAGATAGCCGAACAGCGGCAGGAGCTCCGTGCGCACGCGCGCCGCGTAGCCCGGGTCGACGTCGTCCAGGAAACCCAGGGCCGCCTCGACCGCCGGGCGGGCGCTCGCGGCCGAGTCCGGCACGTCCGCACCATAGAACCGCACGCCGCCGTCCGTGCGCAGCCAGGTCAGCAGGTCGAGCATCTCCTGGCAGCGGCCCATGCTGTAGGTGACACCGCGCTCCAGCACCTCCCGGACGGGCAGGGCGCTGCGCCCGGAGACCCACATGTCCACCAGCCAGCCCTCGGGGAACCCGGACTCCATGACGTACGCGGTGAACCCGTGCCGCGCCAGGAACCGCAGGATCCGGTGCCGCACCTGGTACATCTCGTGGATCCGGTGCATCGACTCGCCGACCGCCACGACCCGCGCGTCGCCCACGATCTCCAGCAGCGGCAGCAGGTCGGCGTCGTCGTCGCCGTCCGGGTCGAGGGTGGCCAGCCGGCGCGCGTTCGCGCGCAGCCACGCGGTCAGGTCGTCGCTCACCTGGCGAACATAGCGCCCGGCCAGCCCTCGACGGCGTGGTGTGCGCCCACGGCGCAACGGCGCTGGTCGACAGCGCCGATAAATGCTGCTGCGAGCTGATCGCAGCCGGGTTACGGTGCGCAAGCCGTCGACAGGAGGAGCGAAAGATGGCGACCATCACCCCGGAGGTCCTGCTGAGCGGCTGGCGCGGGCGCCGGTTCCTGCTGGAGTACGCCGCCGCCTCCGACCTGCCGCTGGCGGGGGCCGTGATGTCGGCGGGCCACGAGCTGGACCCGGCGCGCGACACGACGGTCGTGTCGTTCTTCGGCTCGGGTCACCGCGAGGCGGAGCCGCGCGCGACGCCCGAGGCCGTCGCCGCCCTGCTGGCCGGCCTCCGTCTCCCCGCGCTCGACCGGGGCACCGCCCTGAGCACGCTCGCCCAGGCGGTGAGCGTCGCCCGGTACTGGCAGGAGCCCGACGGCGAGGACCTGCTCGCCGCCACGCCCGTGGTGCGGGCCGCCCTGGAGCGAGTGGCCGCGCACGTCGCCCGGTCCGAGACCGTGGCCTGGTGGAGCACGCCGCTGGCCCGCGCGGATCAGCACGCGGTCACCTGGGACGGCCGCGCCTCGGGCACGACCGCGACCGTGGCGGAGCGCCTGACCTGGTGGCGCGCCGAGGTGCTGGACGAGGAGCGGCGCGCGCAGACCGACCGCCCCAGCGACCCGACGGCGCCGTTCAGCGGCACCTGGTGGTCCGCCCCGCCGTCGGACCTCACGCACACCCTGCGCGGACTCGACGGCTACGGGCCGGCCGGGCTGCGGCTGGTGGAGGACGACATGGGGTGGGAGCGGGCCGTGACCCACCAGGTGGAGGTACCCGCCGGCGCGCGCGTGCTCGAGGTGGATGGCCCCGAGGCATGGGCGGCGCTGTGCAGCGACTACCCCCTGGAGGTGACCGCCCAGAAGCGGCACGACTGGTACAGCACGACCGGCCGCGTGGGGCGCTGGCTGCTGCCCGACTGGGCGGCCGTCGCCGCCGAGCACGACGCCGTGCACCTCACCGCCGCCGCCTACCTCGCCGCGGCGGGCACGGCGATCCCGGTCGACGACGACGCGGCGAGCGTCATCGCCGGGTGGAACCCCGACGAGACGTACTGGCTCGTCGACACCGTGCGGCCGCAGGGGGCCGGGACGGAGTGGGTGCTGGACGACGAGGACTGGGTGGCCGCGGCCGTCTGACGACCGGCGGCGGCCGCGCTCAGCGGCCCTCGGCGCGCTCCAGCTCCCGGGCCAGGTCGAGCATCTCGCGGCCGAGGGACTCCAGGCGCTCGCGGAGGCCGGCGGCGTCGCCCGGGGCGGGGCCGGCGGGGGCGGCGTCGGGCTCCTGGATCACGTTGATGTCGAAGACCACCCGGTCCGCCCGGTGCCAGGTGCGGAACACCTCGACGGGCCGGGCGGCGTCGTCCGTGCTGGTGCCCTCGAGCAGCAGCACCGGCGTCCCGGCGGTCACCCGGAGCAGCTCGGCCGTGTCGGCGTCGGCGCCTACCGCCCGGACCTGCCGCCTGCCGGCCACCACGTGGGTGCCGAACCGGCGCTGGATCGTGGCGTGCAGCGACGTGTCGGTGAGCTCCTGCGCGGTCAGGTCCCCGAGCTCCTCGGGCAGCCAGGTCTCGATGAGGGCGAGCGGCTCGTCGCCGGCGCTGCGCAGGCGACGCAGGCGCAGCACCCGGTCGGAGGCGAGCTCGCCGGTCGCATCGGAGGCGGGCTCCAGCCCGAGCTCCAGGACGCGCGTGGTCACGTGCACGCCCTCGCCCTCGACCTGCGTCGACAGGCCCGGGACGCGCTGCACCAGGCGGTGCAGCTCGCCACGCTCGCGGACGGTCGTGCCCCGCCCCCGACGCCGCTCCACGAGCCCCTCCTGCTCCAGCGACGCCAGGGCCTGGCGCACCACGGAGCGCGAGACGCCGTAGCGTTCCTGCAGCTCGGCCTCGGTGGGCACCTGCGCGCCGGGCGCGAGCGTGCGGCCCAGGATCTGCGCGCGCAGCTCGCTGCCGATGCGCCGGTGGAGGGGCTGGCCGTCGGGGGCGGGGCGGCCCACGGTCAGCTCGCCGCGCTCGGGGCGCTCTGCTGCGCCGTCCGCCACACGTGGTCCCAGCCGGGGGCGAGGTCGGCGGCCCGCTCGATCGCGAGCACCAGGCTCGCCTCCCGGGCGATGCCCTGCCCCGCGATGTCGAACGCGGTGCCGTGGTCCACGGAGACGCGCACCACGGGCAGCCCCACGGTGATGTTCACGCCGTCGTCGCCGTACACGGCCTTGAACGGGGCGTGCCCCTGGTCGTGGTAGCAGGCGACGACCATGTTCCACTTCCCCTTGACCGCGGCCGGGATCAGGGCGTCGGCCGGCAGCGGGCCGTGGGCGTTCAGGCCGCGGGCGCGCGCCGCCTCGACCGCGGGGGCCAGCACGTCGGCGTCCTCGTCGCCGAACAGGCGGTTCTCGCCGGCGTGCGGGTTCAGGCCCGCGAGCCCGATGGCCTCGTCCGGGCGGCCCAGCGCCGTCGTGAACGCGCCCGCCAGGTCGAGCACGTCGCGGGTGCGCTCCGGCGTGATGTCCTCGATGGCCTGGCGCAGCGAGACGTGCGTCGTCAGATGGAAGAAGTACAGGTCGCCGGCCGACAGCACGAGGCTGAAGTTCTTGACCCCGAACTCGTGGGCGAGCAGCTCCGTGTGCCCGGGCCACCTGTGCCCGCCCGCGTGCATCGCGGCCTTGTTCAGCGGTGGCGTGACGATGCCGTCCACCTGCCCCTCCCGGGCCAGCCGGCAGGCCTCGACCACGAACCGGTAGGCGCCGTCGCCGGCCGCCGCGCTGATCTCGCCGACCGGGACGTCGGCCAGCGACGGTCCGGTCTGGAGCAGCTCGATCGTGCCCGGCGTGTTGGTGGCCTCGGCCGGGGACGCGATCACGCGGACCCGCTCCGGGTCGCCGCCGATCGCGGCCACGGCGCGGCGCAGCGCGTCCGCGTCGCCCACGACCACGGGCACGCACAGGGCGCGCAGGTCGTCGTGGCCGAGCAGGGCCTTGGCCGTGATCTCCGGGCCGATGCCTGCGACGTCGCCGAGCGTGACGGCGAGGGTGGGGATGCTCAAGGGTTTACCTCCTGGTGCGAAGAGTACGATCTCAGGCTTTCGAGGACGTCGACGACGGTCCGGCGGGTGCCGAACCCGCCCGCCTTGGTGACGACGACGGTGCCGTGCGCCGGCCCGCCCTCGAGGTGTCCGAGCGGGACGCCCTCGGCGACGGACCCGGCCACCCGCACGCTGCGGGCCCCGAGCCGGGCCAGGACGGCGCGGGCGCCGTCGCCCCCGATCAGCACGACGGCGTCGGGGCGCGTGCGCTCCGTGACGGCGGCCACGAGGTCAGCCAGGGCGCCCGCCGCGTGGGCGGCGCGCTCCCGTCCGGTGCCGGTGGGCTCGGGCGTGCGGACGAGGACCGTCGCGGGCGCGGTGGTGCCCAGCGCCCGCGCGGCCTGCTCGTCCGGGCCGGTCCCGGCCTCCGGGGTGATCAGCAGCGTGCCGGGCTCGGCGGTCAGCAGCGCGTCGGCCTGCCCGCGGGAGACCTCGTTCAGGGAGCTCAGCACCACGAGCGTGCGCTCGGCGGTGACCCGGGGCGGCTCCAGCCCGGCGCGGCTGCCGCCCCAGCGCGGGGCCAGAGCGGCGGCCAGCCCGGCGGAGCCGACCGGGACCGCGAGGGGGCCGAGCAGCGTCACCGCGTCGGCGAGGCGGTCCAGGTCCGCGTCCTCGGTAGCGTCCACGACGACGGTGCCCGCGGCTTCGCCCGCCTCGGCGAGCCGGAGCGCCAGGACCTTCGGATCGTCGTGGGCGGGTACCCGGACCGCGCCGGGCAGGAGTGCGGTCAGGTCGCTGCGGTGCACGGGAGTCACGGGATCCTGCCCGGCGGCCGTGTCGGCGGCCGGTACGCCGTCGACCAGCAGCACCCCGTCGCGGACCGTCCGCCCGAGGGCGGGGTAGCTCGGGCAGACGACGGCGAACGCGCCGGGCACCCGGTCCCGCCACGCGGCCAGGGCCCCGCTGACCTGGGCAGCGACGCTGCCACGCACGGTCGAGTCGATCTTGACGTAGAGGCGCCCGGCATCGGCCAGCGCCCGCACGGCGGCCTCGGTCGCGGCCGCCGCGGCGGCGTCGTCCAGGGCCCGGGCGTCGGTGACCACGGCGACCGCCGCCCGCTCGCCGGAGGGCAGGTCGCGGCCGAGGGCCAGGTGGCTGGTCCAGCCGGCGCGGGCGAACTGGACCACGCAGTCCCCGGCCCCGGTCAGGTCGTCCGCGACGACGCCGACGGTGTGCTCGCTCATGCGGTGCCGCGCCCCTCGCCGGCCGGGGTCGCGGCGGCCGGGGTGTCGGCGTCGTCGGCCGGGGCGAGCCCGCCCTGCCGCTTGAGCACGATCGTGGCCAGGAGCGGCGCCAGGATCGCGCTGACCAGCACGGCCGAGGCGACCTGCGCGGTGGCGACCGCAACGTACGGCTCGAACGTGGGGTCCACCCCGGCGATGATCGCGGGGGTGGCCACGGCGTTGCCGGCCGTGGTCGCGGCGGCGATCGCGATGCCCGACTTGGCGCCGCGCCGCAGGATGAACCGGTAGCCGGAGTAAGTCAGGGCGGCGGTCAGGAGCACGGCGAAGACGCCGACCAGGATGCCGGAGGCACCGCCGGTCACGACGTCGCGCAGGTCGATCCCCGTGCCGAGGGCGAACGCGAAGAACGGGATGACGATGTTCGGCACGGGCCGCATGACCTCGGTCCAGCGCGGGTCGAGGTTGCCCACGACGAAGCCCAGCACCAGCGGGACCAGCGCCGCGAGGAACGCCGTCAGCGGGATGTCGGCCAGGCCGGACGCGCCGAGGAACAGCATCGAGATGAACGGGCCGTCGTTGATGGCGGACGCCATGTAGGCGCCGCGGTCCCGCTCGTCGCCGTACCGGCCCGTGAAGGCGAGCCACAGGCCGCCGTTGCTGTTGTCGATGGTGGCCATCAGGGCCAGGATCGAGACCCCCAGGAACCCCTCGATCCCGAAGACGGCGCCGGCCAGCGCGACGAGGGCGGCGGGGATCAGGGACTTCGTGAGCAGCAGCGTCCCCGTGGCGGCGAGCACCGGCCCCGACGTGCGCGCCGTGATCTGCATCCCCGTGGCGAAGATCAGGACGGCGATCAGCGGCAGCGCCGAGTCCTTGAACAGAGCGGTGGTGAACGAGCCCAGCTCGAGGAAGCCGGGGAAGAACGTACCGACGACCGAGCCCAGGATCAGCGGCACGAGCATCAGCCCGCCCGGGATCTTGTTCATCCAGTCGTAGAGGGGCACGGTCGACCTCGGTGTCAGTCCGGCATCCATGGCGGAACCTCTCGTTGTGCGCGACCGGCGATGGCCGCAATTGTCAGGACAAGAAAGTACGGACAAAGTACGGGACGACGCGGACGACAGGCAAGTCCCCTGCGTACGGCCCCCGACGCGCGCGGATTTCACCCGGCGCATAGCGTTTCCGGGTGACCGACGTGTGGACCTGGCCCGCCCGGATAGGCGTGCTCATCGGAACCGGCCTCTTCGTGGCCCTGCTCATCCCGATCCTCCTGATCCAGGTACGCCGGTACGGCGCCACGAGCCCGGCCCGCCTGCTCGGCGCGGCGGCGCTCGCGGTCTACGGCACCGCGCTCGTGGCGTACACGCTGCTGCCGCTGCCCTCGGGCGACCTCGCGGCCTGGTGCGCGAGCTACGGGTACGACGGCGCCCAGCTGCGCCCCCTGCAGATCGTCGCCGACATCCGGGAGCGCACCGCCGGCCTGTCCCTGGGCGCTGCGGTGCGCGACATCTCGGTGCTGCAGGGCGTGTTCAACGTGGTGCTGTTCGTGCCGTGGGGCGTGCTGGTGCGGCGCTACCTGGGCTGGGGGCTGCTGGCGTCCGCGGCGTCGGCGCTGGGGGCGTCGCTGCTGATCGAGGTCACGCAGCTCACCGGCGTCTTCGGCCTGATCCCGTGCTCGTACCGGCTGGCCGACGTCGACGACCTGCTCACCAACACCCTGGGCGGTGTGCTCGGCGCGGTGATCGCGCCGTGGGTGCTGCGCTGGATGCCGGGCGCGCGGACGCTCGCGGCGGGCCGGGGCACGCCGCGGCCCGTGACGCTGTGGCGCCGCCTGTTCGGCATGCTCGTGGACTACCTGGCCTACACGGTCCTGGGCGGGGTGCTCGCGCTGACCCTGGGCCTGGGCTACTACCTCGTGTCCGGCCGCGCGCCGGCGGACTCCCTGGCCGTGTGGCTGTTCACCAGCGGGCTGGCGTGGGTCGTGGTCTTCGTGCTGCCGCTGGTCACGGGCGCGGGGGAGTCGCTGGGGCAGCGCACGGTCTGGCTCGCGGTGGTGCCGCCCGACGGCGGTACGCGCCTGGCGCCGTGGGCCCGCCTGCGGCGCGGGCTGGCGGGGGGTGCGCTGTGGGGCCTGGTCCAGGCGCTGGCCGACAGGTTCGACTCCGCGCAGGGCCTGGCGGGCACGGTCGCGACCGTGCTGGTGCTGGCCGTGCTGTTCACGCGGGGCCGGCGGGGCCTGTCGGGCAAGGCCGCCCCGTACGAGCTCGTCGACGCGCGCACCCTGGCGCCGGAGGGTCAGCTCCGGGGCCGCGGGTCCTTGCCGAGCAGGTGACGCAGCGCGGGCTCCAGGGTGGGGTGCCGGAACCGGTGGCCCAGGTCGAGCAGCGCCTCGGGGGAGACGCGCTGGCTGGCCTGCGCCAGTTCGGTCGCCCCCTCCTCGCCCAGCAGCACCTTCGGCCCCAGCGGCGGCACGGGCAGGAGGGCCGGGCGGCGCAGCACCGCCGCGAGCGTGGCGGTGTAGGCGGCGTTGCGCACCGGCGTGGGGGCGACTGCGTTGACCGGCCCGGTCAGCCGCTCGTCGTAGAGCGCGCGGTGGTAGACGTCGACGAGGTCGTCGATGCCGATCCAGGACTGCCACATCTGCCCGTCGCCGAGCCGGCCGCCCAGCCCGGCGGCGAACAGCGGGTGGAAGATCCGCAGCGTGCCGCCGCGCGGTGACTGCACCAGCCCGGTGCGCACGTTGACCACGCGGACGCCCGCCTCGGCGGCGCCCGCCGTGGCCTGCTCCCAGTCGTGCACGACGTCGGCGAGGAACCCGTCGCCGCGCGCGCTGGTCTCGGCCAGCACCTCGTCGCCGCGGTCCGGGCCGTAGAAGCCGATGGCGGAGGCGCTGACGAACACCCGCGGCCCGCCGGGCGTGCGTGCGGCCAGCTCGGCGAGCGCCGTCGTCGGGCCGATGCGGGAGCCGCGGATCGCGGCGCGGTGCGCGTCGGTGAACCGGCCGGCGATCGACGCGCCGGCCAGGTGGACCACGGCGTCGACGCCCTCCAGCAGGTCCTCGGCGGGGGCCTGCGGGTCCCAGCGGCGCTCGTCGGGCCCGTGCGGGGTGCCGCGCACGAGGCGCACCACGCGGTGCCCGGCCGTGGTCAGGAACGGGGCCAGGGCCCCGCCGACCAGGCCGTTGCTGCCGGTGATCGCCACGGTCATGGGGCGGTCGCCGGCGTTGCGGGCGCTGGCCTGCGCGGCGAGGTCGAGGCCGAGCTGGCGGTGCCGGTAGGCGAACATGGACCGCAGCACGGCCTCGGGCACCGGGGTGTCCACGGTGTCGGTGATGCGGGTGCGGTCGCCGTCGGCGTGGAACTCGTGGGTGTGCCGCCACGGCACCACCCAGCGCAGGGGCGCGGAGACCAGCTCGTCGACGAACCGCTCCGGCGGCGCGTAGCCGGTGTGCCGGGCGACCCAGCGCAGGCCGAGGGGGAGCCGCAGCACGGCCTCGCCGCCGTCGAGCGACGTCGCCTCCTTGACCACCGTCAGGGGCGACCACGGCGGGGTGAGCCGCTGGACCGCGCCGGGGCGCTCGTGCCACGCGAAGACCTCGGAGCGCGGGTGCCCCACGACGCTCGACATGTGCAGAGTCATGCTTCCCTCCCTACAGGTAGCCGGCCGCGTCCGCGATCAGGAGGATCGTCACCACCGCGCCGGCGGCGTAGTTGACCCACAGGAAGTGGCGCCAGCCGCCGTTGGCCCGGGCGGAGTCCTCGTCGCTCACGTTGGCGTACGGCGCCGCGAGCACGAGGTAGGGGACGGCGAGCAGACCCAGCAGCGCGGTGGGCCAGCCCGTGGTGGCCACGAGCACGCCCGCGACCACCCAGGCGCCCAGCGCGAGCCGCACCGTGGTGGCCGCGCCGAACGCCGTCGCGATCGACGAGATCCGCCCCTCGCGGTCGGGTACCACGTCCTGCACGGCGCCGAACGCGTGGCTGGCCATGCCCCACAGCAGGAACGCGCCGAGCGCGGCGAACGTCTGCGGGGTGGGCGCGGCCTGCGCGAGCGCCAGCCCGTACACCGCCGGGCTCACGAAGTGCACGCTGGACGTCAGGGAGTCCAGCACCGGCACCTCCTTGAACCGGAACGGCGGCGCGGAGTAGGCGACCAGCGCGAAGAGGCTGACCGCGAGCACCAGCCAGGACGACGGCGGGCCCAGCACGACCAGCGCCACGACGAACGGCACGCAGGTCACCAGGGAGGCGATCAGGATCGGGCGGTGTCGTCGGGGAGAGAGCAGCGCGCCCTCCACGCCGCCCTTGCGGGGGTTGGCCAGGTCGGACGCGTAGTCGAACACGTCGTTGATCCCGTACAGCGCCAGGTTGTAGGGCACCAGGAAGAAGAGGGTGCCCACGACGAGGGCGACGTCCACCTCGCCGGTGGTCAGCAGGTACGCGGCCGCGAACGGGTAGGCCGTGTTGATCCAGCTCAGCGGGCGCGACGCGCGCGCGAGGTCAGCGAGCACGTCGACTCCCGAACAGGTACCAGAGGGCGGGCAGCAGGATCACGCCTGCCAGGGGATAGGCGAAGTCCTCGACCGGCGCGAGCCCGATCCGGCGCCCGGAGATGTGCTCGTCGGAGTAGGTGAACAGACCGCTCGCGATCATCACGTTGTCGAAGACGGCGGTGAGCACGAACAGGGCGACGGCGGCCAGGACGATCGGTCGCCAGCCGATGGGGCGCGTCCCGGCCAGGCGTGCGCGCAGGTGGGCGATGAACGCGACGGCCACGGCCACGGCGATGAAGGCGCGCGCGAGGATCAGATAGGTCATCGCAGCACGTCCTCCCGGTCGCGGAAGCGGTCCCGGGCCCGGACGCGTGCCCGGACGCGGGCCCGGCGCAGGACGCGGTCGGCACCGAGGACGAGCACCATCGTGAGCTCGCAGAGGAACGCCAGGAACACGATCTCCTCCACCGGCAGCTCGGGGGCGAGCATGAGCCCGGTCATGTACGGGCCGGCGCCGTGCAGGAAGATGCCGAGCCCGATGCCCGCCAGGTCCCACACCAGGAAGAACGCGGTACCCGTGACGAGCACGGCGGCCGCCCGGACGGGGGAGTCCCAGAGGAAGAGCCGGTACCGCCAGTCCACGATCAGCACGCCCGCGGCCGAGAAGAGCAGCACGGCCAGGTAGACGAAGCTCATGCGGCCTCCTCCAGGGGGCCGGCGCTGGTGTCGCCGCGCAGGCGCTTGAGCACCAGCTCCGCGCTGATCAGGCACATGGGCAGGCCGATCCCGGGGATGGTCGTGGCCCCCGCGTACAGCAGGTTCGACACCCGGGAGGAGGCGTTGGAGCCGCGGAACATCGCGCTCTGCCGCAGCGTGTGGCCCGGCCCGAGGGCGCCGCCGCGCCAGGCACCGAGGTCCCGCTCGAAGTCCACGGGCCCGATGCTGCGCCGCACGACGATCCGCTCGGCGAGGTCCGGCGTGCCGGTCCAGCCCGCGATCTGCGCGATCGCGTCGTCCACGATCTGCTCCACGCCCGGGTCCCCGGCGCCGTCGACGCCGCCCGCGCCGATCGTCGTGTCGGCCGGCACCGGCACGAGCACGAACAGGTTCTCGTGCCCGGGCGGCGCGACGTCGTCCGTGGCGCTCGGCCGGCAGACGTACAGCGACGTGGGCGACGGCACCGTGCGCGCGGAGCCGTAGATGGACTCGAAGCCGCCCTGCCAGTCCTCGGCGAACAGCAGCGAGTGGTGGGCGAGCTGCGGCAGCTCGCCGCGCACGCCCAGCAGGGCCAGCACCGCGCCCGGCCCGGGGTCGCGGCGCTTCCACCAGCGGTCGCCGCGGCTGCGGTGCTCGGCGTCCAGCAGCTCGTGCTCGGTGACACGCAGGTCCGCGGTGGAGACCACGACGTCGGCGGGCAGGACCTGGGTGCTGCCGTCCGGTCCGGTGACCTCGACGCCGGTAGCTGCGCCGTCGTCCGACACGGTGATGCGGGTGACCCGGTGGCTCGTGAACAGCTTCGCGCCCGCGCGCTCGGCGCACCGGGCGACGGCGTCGATCACCGCGCCGAACCCGCCGCGCGGGTAGAGCACGCCCTGGGTCACGTCGAGGTGGCTCATCAGGTGGTACATGCTCGGCGCCGAGCCGGGTGAGGTGCCCAGGAACACGGCGGGGTAGCCGAGGATGCGGCGCACCCGGTCGTCCGTGGTGTGCCGCGCGATGAAGTGGTCCAGCGACTCGCCGAGCAGGCGCAGCAGCCGCGGGGCGCGCCGCACCACGGTGCGGTCCAGCAGCGGCGCCGCCGAGGCGAACGTCGCGTACAGGAAGCGCTCGGTGGCGATCCGGTACGTCTCGGCCGCCGAGTCCAGGTACGCCTCGAGCTTCGGGGCCGACGGCGGGTCGAGCGCGAGCAGCGCCTCGCGGGCGCCGTCGGCGGGCAGGTCGAACGGCTCCGGGTCGCCCTCGAAGAACACCCGGTAGGACGGGTCGAGGCGCTGGAGGTCGAGCTCGTCGGCCGCGCTCGTGCCGAGCAGGCGGAAGAAGTGCTCGAAGACCTCGGGCATGAGGTACCAGGACGGGCCGGTGTCGAACCTGAACCCGTCCCGCTCCCAGCGTCCCGCGCGCCCGCCCAGGTCGGAGCGGGCCTCCAGCAGGGTCACCGACGCGCCGTCCTTGGCCAGCAGGGCGGCGGTCGCGAGACCTGAGATACCGCCGCCCACCACGATCACGCGCTGCCCGTTGTGTGCGTTCATGCCGCCCATCGCTTGTTGTTCGTCTGGTTCCCCGCGAGCGTCGCCACGACGATACGCAGCTTCACCGCGGCCGGTACCGAGACCCGCCGCTCGTGCAGCTGTTCGGCGGGGGTGTTGCGGAGGCGCTCGTTCACCTCGGAGAAAAGTCCGGCGGCCAGGGCCGTGGCCCGGCGCGGCCCTGGGGGCAGCAGCGGGAGCACGGCCCTGGCGGCGGCGAGGTCGGCGTCGACGTCCGCGACGACCTCGGCCTTGCGTGCCTCGTCCAGCCGCTCGGGTCCCGCACCGGGGAAGTAGGTGCGGCCCAGGCGCTCCTGGTCGTCGCCGAGGTCACGCAAGAAGTTGATCTTCTGAAATGCCGCGCCGAGCCGCCGGGCGCCCTCCTCCAAGCGGGTGCGGATAGCCGGCGGCACGACGTGACCGTCCAGGAACGCGCGCAGGCACATCAGGCCCACCACCTCGGCGGACCCGTACACGTAGGCGCGGTACTCCTCGTCGCCCAGGGCCTCGACCGGGTCGAGGTCGCGGCGCATCGAGGCGAAGAAGGGCCGGACCAGCGTCTCGTCGATGCCGACGGCCCGTGCGGTGGTGCCGAACGCGTGCACCACGAGGTTGGTGCTGAACCCGCGGTCCAGCGTCACGTACGTCTCCTGCTCCAGCGCGTCCAGGGCCGCGCGGCGCTCCTCGTGCGCCAGCCCCGCCTCCTGGGCCGGGCCGTCCACGATCTCGTCGGCCACCCGGACCAGCGCGTAGATGTCCTCGACCATGCCGCGCACCGACGGCGGCAGCAGGCGCGTGGCCAGGCTGAACGAGGTGGAGTAGGCACCGATGACCTGCGCGGCGGCCGCGTGGGCCGTGAGCGAGTACAGGGTCAGGGACGACGACGGGATCACGACTCACGCTCCGCGAGCATCCCGGCGAGCCCGATGAGCTCCTGCCGCAGCGCGACGGGCAGCGTCGTCCGCTCGATCGTCGCGATGGCCGCGCGCCGCTTGGCCTCCACCAGGTCGGCGACCGAGCTACGGGCGCCGCTGGCGACCAGGGCCGTGCGCAGCAGCTCGGCCTCGTCCTCGGACAGGTCGGGCTTGCCCCACAGGTGCCGCACCTCGGTCCAGGCCGGGTCCCCCTCGGCGCAGGCGACGAGCAGGGTGCGCTTGCCCTCGCGCAGGTCGCCGGTGGTGCTCTTGCCCGTGCGGACCGGGTCGCCGAAGACCCCCAGCAGGTCGTCGCGCACCTGGTACAGCATGCCCAGGGCGATGCCCACGCGTTCGAGGTCGGCCGACGCCTCCTCGCCCGCGCCGGCCAGCGCGCCGCCCGCGCGCAGCGGCCCGGCGAACGAGTAGCTGCCGGTCTTGTTCGCCATCATCCGCAGCAGGCGCTCCGGGGTGGCCGGGGCCGTGCCCAGGCCGAACGCGACGTCGTCGTGCTCGCCCGCGGCGGCCCGGAACAGGGCCTCGTCGATGATGTCGGTCAGCTCGGCCCGCCCGGCGGACCGCACCCGGGAGACCAGGGCGTACGCGGAGCTGAGCAGGAGGTCGCCGCCGAGGATGCCGGAGGCCGTGCCCCAGGCGGTCGCGGCGCCGGCGGGCAGCCCGCCGCGGATCGCGTCGGTCGCGAACTCGGCCGCGAGGTTGGGGCGGCCGCGCCGGGTGAGGTCCTTGTCCAGGACGTCGTCGTGCAGCAGCAGCGCGGTGTGCACCAGCTCGAAGGCCGCCGCGGCGATCGCGGCGTCCTCGGGGTGCGGGGCGCCGAACGCGCGGTGCGCGTCGAGCAGGAGCCGGGGGCGCAGGCGCTTGCCGCCCTCGCTCGACCGGGCCAGCCGCCGCCACAGCAGCGCGTAGTGCTCCGCGAGCGGAGTGGCACGCCGGGTGCGCTCGGCGAAGAAGTCGCTCAGCACGACCTCGACCGGGTCGCGGGTCAGGATCTCGGTCATGGCCACGTCACACCGTTTCTGCCAGCTCTGGCGACCAGCGCCGCGTACAACGGCATCTCGGCGCCCTGCTCGACGAACCACGGGGAGAACGCCCACGGCACGGTGCGCAGGGCCTCGCCCAGCGCAGCGCCGTCGACCCACTTGGCCTCCATGGCCTCGTACGGGTTGACCTGCGGTTCGTCGTCGGACACCGCCACGTAGACCGGGCAGATCTCGTTCTCCACGATGCCGCTGGCGTCCACCGCGCGGTAGCGGAACAGTGGGAGCTCCAGCCGGACGTCGCGCAGGGTGATGCCGAGCTCGTCCTGCGCACGGCGCACCACGGCCTCCTCGCTCGGCTCGTCCGGCTGGGGGTGGCCGCAGAACGAGTTGGTCCACACCCCCGGCCAGGTCTGCTTGTGCAGGGAACGGCGCGTCACCAGCACCTGGCCGGCGGAGTTCAGCACGTGGCACGAGAACGCCAGGTGCAGCGGCGTCCGTTCGGAGTGCACCACGCTCTTGAGCTCCGAGCCGACGGGTGTCCCGTCGTCGTCGAGCAGGACCACTCTCTCGGTCGTCACTGTCACCCCTCCGGTGATTTTCGCTAGCCTGGCTATATTCAAGCACAGGAAGCGGTTTTCGCCACAGCCGATACCGGACAGATCGCACAGGTTCTTGAGAGAGTTCGGCGCCGACCGGGGGATGGATCGGCGTATCGCCGTGAGATCGGCCAGTTGTCTTGAAAACGGTCGGTTGTTCGACCGATCTCAAGACAAGGGACCGAAGTCGACGATTCGGGCGTGAGGGCCGCTGTACGTTGCGCGCATGCGCCCTTGATCCTGGTCTCGTCGGACCCGTTGGCTCCGCGAGCCCCCGACCACCACTTCTTGCGGGAGGCGGATGCCGCACGGCGGGCAGGCCTCGACGTCGCGGTCGTGGACCACGACGCGATCCTCGCCGGGGACGTCCGCGCCGCCGTGCGCCGGGTTCCGCCGTCGGACGGCGGGCGGGCCGCGTGGTACCGCGGCTGGATGATCGCCGGTGACGCCTACACGCGGTTCGCCACGGAGCTGGCGGCGCGGGGGATCTGGCTCGGTACGACGGCCGCCGCGTACCGCTCCGCGCACGAGCTGCCTGGCTGGTACACCGTCTTCGCGGACCTGACGCCGGCGAGCGTCTGGATGCCGTGGGTGGCGGGCCGCACGCCCACAGGAGCGGACGTCGGCACGTTGGTCGCGGCCCTTGGTGGCGGACCCGGGGTGGTCAAGGACTACGTGAAGTCGCGCAAGCACGAGTGGGACGAGGCGTGCTTCGTGCCCGACCTGTCCGATGTCGGGGCCGCCACGGGGGTCGTCGCGCGGATGGTCGAGCTGCAAGGGGACGACCTGGCGGGCGGGATCGTCGTGCGTGCCTTCGAGCAGTTCGTGGCCGACGACGACGGGCGCGCCCTGGAGGCCCGGGTCTGGTGGTTGGCGGGCGCGCCGGTGCTGGTCACGCCGCACCCCGACGCGCCGGCCGGCACGACGGTCGAGGTGTCCGCCGAGGCGCTCGACGCCGTCGGGGCCTGCGTGCGCACGCTGGGCGCGCCGTTCGTGACGACGGACCTCGCGCTGCGGTCGGACGGCGTGTGGCGCGTGATCGAGGTCGGGGACGGGCAGGTCAGCGACCTGCCGGCGGGGCAGGAGCCCGGGGTGCTGGTGGGGGCGCTGGCTGCTGCCGGGCGGAGTCTAGGGTTGGCCGTCGATCAGGGTTGATGCGCGCGCTGCGATGGGGGACCAGTGGCTGAGGGCGACGACGTCGTAGAGCGATTCTCGGGCGGGCGCCGTTCGGCGTCGGTAGAAAGGCACGCCGCCGAGGTGCTGCGGGCTCGCGGGACTGGTGCCGGCGATGTGGCGCGGACGCTCACGGCGCTGGAGCGGCTCAACTACCCGTACGCCCCTCGGTACCTGGGGCAAGCGGGGGACGGCCGCGACCGGCTCTCGTACATCGCGGGCGTGACGACCACCCATCCAAGCGAGCGAGCGGAGGCGTCCTACCGGCTCGGTGGAGCGATGCTCCGCCTGCTGCACGACGTCACGCGCGGAACTCCGCTGGCCGGTGACCAGGAGTGCCTGACGCACCGGGATCCCGGCCCGTTCAACACCATCTTTCGGCAGGGAATGCCGGTCGCCTTCATCGACTGGGACACCGCCGGGCCTGGCGTCGCCCTCGATGATCTCGCCTACCTCGCCTGGACCTGGTGCATCCAGGCCGTCGGGAACGTGCCCGTCCCCGACCAGGCGCGGAGGCTGAGACAGGTCCGCGACGGGTACGGGATATCGAGCGACGTCGATCTGCTGGACGCGGTCCTGCGGCAGCAGTCGAGGATGTTCAAGCTGAGCGAGTCGGCCCGGCAGGGCGCGGACGCACGCATGCGGGAGATCCATATGGCCGCGCGGGACTGGGCGGCAGCGGACAGAGCGCTCGTGCTCGACAACGTCGCAGTGTTTCGTCGGGCGCTCGGCTGACGGCTTGCCTCACCAGTCCGCCGGCCGGGAGTCTTTCCCGTCCAGCCACAGCCGGTCGCTCGCGTCCCGGTGCGTGCCCGTCGAACCGACGTGCTTGCCGCTGATCCGGTCACCCTTGGTGACGACGTGCGCGACCGCCCTCGCGTGCCCGTGGCCGAGTCCGTAGGTCTCCTTCAGCCACGCGACGACCGGCGTCGTCCTGCTGCCGAGGTCGAATCCTTGCTCCTTCGCAAGACCGACGAGGTCCCGCGGCGTCAGCCCTGTCTGGGTCTCGACCTTGTCGAGGTAGGCCTGGAACGACATCAGAGGTTCTCCTGGATCATCTCGGCCGACGCGTGGATGCACATCATGCGCAGCGTGCCCGTTCCGGTGTTCTTGAAGCCGTGCCAGACGTCCGGCTGGACCACGGCGGTGTCGCCCGCGTGGGCGACGATCGTCTCGTCACCGACGGTGATCGTGGCCTCGCCCTCCAGGACGGACCAGGTCTCGGTGTACGGGTGCCGGTGGAGCCCGGGCCCCTGGCCGGGGTCGTTGGTGACGAGGAAGAACGAGACGCCCGACCCGTGGTCGCGGCCCTCGAAGCGCAGGGTGCGCGACCCGGAGATGCGGATGGTGTCGGCGGTGACGATCGCGGCCATGTCTGACTCCTTGAGTATCGGGAGCCGGCCCGTGCGGCCGGCATGACCCCAGCCTCGTCGGGGTCGCGCAGGCGCACTACGGTTTCGACGTGCATCGAAACATGGTGGAGTTCCGGCTCGCGCCCGACGACATCTCGGCCATCCGGTTCGGCGTCTCGCCCGGTCACGAGCTCGCCCACGCCGTGCGCGTGCTGGTGCAGCCGCAGTACCACCCGCTCCAGTGGGGCTGGCTGCGGCGGGCGCGCGACCAGGCGCCGTCGCGTGCCTTCGAGCTGATGCGCCTGCTCGTCGGACCGGACGGGTACATGCCCGACTTCCTCACCTCGACACCCGGCTGGGACCTCGGCCCCGAGGAGGAGCTGGCCCGCCTGCGCGACGCCGACCTCGGCCCGCTGCGCGTCGACGTCCTCAAGCGCGTGGACCGCACGACCGGCACCGAGCAGCGCCTGCTGCGCGCGATGGCCGACGACCCGGAGCGCACCCGGTCCGCCGCCGCGGACGCCTGGGAACAGTGCTGGGACGCGCTGCTCGCCCCGTACTGGCCACAGCTCGAGCGGATCCTGCGTGCCGACGTCGGCGTGCGCTCCCGGCGGGCGACGACGGACGGCCTCGGGGCGATGGTCGAGACCCTCCACGAGGCCGTGAGCTGGGCCCCGCACGCCGTCCGGGTGCGGCTGCGCATGCACGGCGAGGTCCTCGACTGCGCGGGCAGCGGGCTCGTGCTGGTGCCCTCGGTCATGGCGCCCCGCTGCTCCGTCGTCACCGAGCCGCCGGCCCAGCCCACCCTGTTCTACCCGGCGCTCGGCGTCTCCGAGCGGTGGGCCGACGACGGACCGGGCACCGCCGAGGCGCTCGCTCGCCTGCTCGGTGCGGGCCGGGCGGGCGTGCTGCTCGCGCTGCGCGCCCCGCTGTCCACGAGCGAGGTCGCCGCCGCGTGCGGGCTCGCGGTGTCGACGGCGTCGCACCACCTCGCGCTGCTGAGCGCGGCCCGGTTGGTCGACGCCCGGCGCGACGGGGCGCGCGTGCTCCACGTCCGCACGCCACTGGGAGAGGCGCTGGTCGGGGGTTGATGCGACGGTTGCTCTGCTCGGCTCGTATCAGCCATCGCACATCACCGCCTACACCTCAGGAACCCAGTGCCGAACGCCGACTCCATCCCGGAACTCGCTCGCGACCTGATCTCCCGCGGGGGCACGGTTGTCGGCCACATCGCGGTTGATGATCACGAAGCCCGCGCGCTCGTCCAGGTGTCGCCTGGCGTCCCTCCGGTGGAGTTCGTCGTGGACCTCCAGGGGTTGGTGCGCTTCCTTGCGTCCGCCGGTGAGAGCGCGCGTGACGTGTTTCCTGATGTCGACCCGGTCGAGGGCGGGCTTCGACTGGTGTCGGAGCACCTGTGGGAAGAGATCGGTTCGGCGGAGGCGACGGTCCTCGCAGTGGGCGTCGATCGGCAAGGCGAGACATGGTCCAGCACGGAAACTGCGCCCAGGCCGCGCATCAAGCCTTCCGGCGACTACCGCTGGACCGCGGACCGTGTTGATCTCGAGTCTTCCTAGGACGCCCCTGGCACGGTTGCCGCTGCGGCGGAAGAGCCAGGCCGGGTCCTGCCGACGACCGTCCACGCCGTAGCCGACACCTCGAACGGGCCCGCGGACAGAAGCTCGCGGCAGCGCGCCTCGACCGCTCGCCGGGTGTCGGCGTCGAGGGCGGCGACGTAGTCCCCGGCCGGACCGACGCCGAGGGTGTACGGCTCCCACCACTCGGCGAAACCCGCGTACGCCGAGATGACGGTGAGCTCGTAGGACCGGACGTCCTCCAGCCCGGCGGCCCGGAACAGGTCGGCGAGCTGGCCGGTGCGCGCACCGACCTCCGCCGCCTCGTCGACGGCGCCCGGGTCGACGTCCCGGGCTGCGCGCCAGAACGTGGACAGCGGTGCCCGCTCGCCCCCGAAGTCCCAGACGCTCGCGGAGACGGGGCCGCCCGGCGCGGTGACCCGCGCCATCTCCCGCAGCCCCGCCACGGGGTCGGTCATGAAGGGCACCACGAGCTGCGCGAGCGTCAGGTCCACGGCGCCGTCCTCGAACGGCAGCGCCTCGGCCACGCCGTGCCGGACGTCGACGCCGGGGCAGCGCCGTCGGGCCGCCTCGACGAACGGGACCGACGGATCGATCGCGGCGACGTCGTCCGGACCGAGCCGACGGACCAGCCGCTCGGTCACGGCGCCGGGCCCGCACCCGACGTCGAGCGCACGTTGACCGTGCCGCGGGTCGACCAGGTCGACCAGCTTCTCAGCGAGCGGCTCGGAGTACCTGCCCATGAAGCGCATGTAGGACTCGGCCGCGACCTCGAAGGCCATGGGTCGACTCTACGACTCGGTGTCCGGGCAAACGACTGAGGCCCCGAACGCCCAGGTGATCTGGGGGTTCGGGGCCTCTGGATGCTCCCGCGGTTGGACTTGAACCAACGACCGTCCGATTAACAGTCGGATGCTCTGCCAGCTGAGCTACGCGGGATCGTGTTCACCCGTCCCGTTGACCGGGTGGGCGACCGGTGAAAACTCTAACAGGTCTCAGCGGGTAGTCCCGACTCGAATCCGCCCTGGATGACAGCGGTCTCCATCACACCGCGCGACCCGCGCACGGAAGTCACGGTCTACCCAGTCATCTGGCGTCGAGAAGCCGCCAGATTCCGGCGTAATCGCTGGGTAGACCGTGACTTCACCGCCCGACCATCCCCATCCCGGCCTCGTTGTACCGGTCGCCCAGCACCCCGACCCGCGCAGCCAGCCCGTTCAGGTCCGCCACGTCGTCAGCCGACAGCGCCAACCCGGTAGCACCAACGTTCTCCTCGATCCGCCCTAGCCGCCGCGTCCCCGGGATCGGCACGATCCACGGCCGCTGCGCCAGCAGCCAGGCGAGCGCCACCTGGCCCGGCGTCGCACCCTGTGCCTCCGCGAGCGCGCGCACGTGCTCCACGAGCACCTGGTTCGCGTCGCGGTTCGCGGCGGTGAACCGCGGGATCGACGCCCGCATGTCGTCGGCCGCGAACGACGTCGACGCGTCGACCGACCCCGTCAGGAATCCCCGCCCGAGCGGGCTGAACGGCACGAACCCGATCCCGAGCTCGGCGAGCGTGGGCAGTACCTCCGGCTCGGGGTCACGCGTCCACAGCGAGTACTCGCTCTGCACGGCCGTGACCGGGTGCACGGCGTGCGCGCTCCGGATCGTGGCGGGGCTCGCCTCCGACAGCCCGAAGTGCCGCACCTTGCCGGCGTCGACCAGCTCCTTGACCGTGCCGGCCACGTCCTCGATCGGTACGCCGGGGTCCACGCGGTGCTGGTAGAACAGGTCGATCACGTCGGTGCGCAGCCGGCGCAACGACGCGTCGGCGACGGCGCGGATGTGCTCCGGCCTGCTGTTCAGGCCCACCGTGGCGCCGTCCTCGATGCGCCAGCCGAACTTGGTGGCGATCACCACCTGGTCCCGCACCGGCTCCAGCGCCTCGCCGACCAGCTCCTCGTTGACGTACGGGCCGTAGACCTCGGCGGTGTCGAACAGGGTGACGCCGCGCTCGACGGCGCCTCGCAGCACGCCGATCATCTCCTCGCGCGTGCCCGGGTTGGGGCCGTAGCCCTCGGACATCCCCATGGCGCCGAGCCCGACGGCGGAGACCTCCAGGCCCTGGCCGAGCGTGCGGTGGTGCATGACGGTCTCCTTCGCGATCGATCAGCGGCAGCCGTCACACGGTAGTCCCATGGCCCTGGACCTTGGAGGTAACGCCAGGGACTCCCTCACGTCGGCCGAGTGTTGCACCGTAGAGGCGACCGGTCGCGCCCCGCGGCCGATCCAGGCGGCGCCAGGGGCGCCCGGAGGGAGCAGCGATGAGCAGCTGGACCGAGCACGAGCTCGCGCAGGTCGACAGCACCGACGAGCTGCGGGTCTCGTCCTACCGCGAGGACGGCACCCTGCGCCCGTACGTGACGATCTGGACCGCCCGGCTGGGCGGCGACGTGTACGTCCGCTCGGCGTACGGCCCGGACAACGGGTGGTTCCGCCGCGCCAAGGCCTCGGGTACGGGCCGCGTGAAGGTGGGCGACGTCGAGCGCGACGTCCGGTTCCAGGAACCGGTCGAGGACGTGCACCCCGCCCTGGACGACGTCTACCGGGGCAAGTACGCCAAGTACGACAAGAACATCGTCGGCACCGTCGTGGGCCCGCAGGTCGTGGCCACGACGCTCCGCCTCGTCCCGCAGGACTGACGGCCCCGCAGGACTGACGGGAGACAGGCCAGGATCAGGCAGGCAGCCCCGCCGCGCTGCGCACCCGCGCCTCGGCGGCGTCGATCACCCGTGCCATGTCCGGGTCGGCGAGGTCCACGCCGTTCCCGCCGATCACCTGCGAGAACAGCTCGCCGTCGACCCGGCGTCGCACCGCCACGCGGGCGGACCGCCCGCCGGGCAGCTTCACGGGCTCGGCCAGCACCACCGACCACTGCACCCGCTCCCGCAGCACCTGCGGCAGCACCGTGCGGCGGCCGTCGAGGGCGATCGGCGTCGGCTCGTCGCCGTCCACCCAGTGCACCCGGATCACGTTGGACTCGGTGTCGTAGGTCGCCCGGTCGACGTCGGCCCACTCCCGGTGCACGACGACGGAGGGCGCACCCCGCGACTCCGTGTCGCCCTTCGCGGTGGGCGCCTCGGGCGCGGAGATCAGCAGGAGCTCGGCGCGCGTGGCGAAGGCCCAGGCCTCGCCCGTGGACGTGACCAGCGGGGCCTGGGCCAGCACCGAGTCGGTGCGGTGCGAGCGGACGGCGCGGCGGACCGCCTTCTGCGGGCGGTGCGCGAACCACGAGCTGAACCCCATGAGACCCAGGCTAGTGGGCCCGGCGGCACCGGTCGGGCAGGGTGCGGGGCGAAGTCGGCAGTCGGCATCGAGATCGGTCCAGGGATGGACCGATCTCGATGCCAACTGCCGACCTCACCCAACCTGCCAACCTCAGGCCCGCACCCGGTCCGTCCTCCAGTACGCGCAGAAGTCGATCCGCGACTTCGGCACCCCGACCGCCAGGCAGTGCGCCCGCGCCGCCAGCGTGAACGACGCCTCGCCCACCACGTACACGTACGCGGCCGGGTCCACGCGGGTCGCGCGCAGCGCGTCGAGCGCCGTCGTACCGGCGGGCCGGCCGCCGTCGCGCACCAGCCAGCGGACGTCGGCGGCGGGCAGCGCCCGCCGGTCGGCCGCGTGCGGCACCTCCAGGAGGTACGTGGCGTCCCGGCCGGCAAGGCTGTGCGCGATGCCCTCGACCCCGGGCAGGCCCGACTCGTCGGCGATCACGAGCACCGGCCCGGCGTGCTCGTCGGCGTCGAAGATGCGGCCCTGGTCGAGCAGCCCGACCCGCTCGCCGTCACGGCACCGCTGCGCCCAGCGGGCCCCGGCGCCGTCCACCTGGCCGGCCGCGTCGCGGTGCACCACGACGTCGACGTCGAGCTGCCAGCGGCCGTCCACCCGGCGCGCCTCGCGCACCGTGTAGTTGCGGACGGCGGGGCGGGTCGCCTCCGGCATCGCGAGCAGGCGGGCGTACCAGCCGTCGGCGGGGCCGAACGGCAGGTCCAGCTCCTGTCCGACGCCGGCGAAGAGCAGCCGGAACCAGTGGTCGTGGCCGAAGTGCTCGAACTCGTCCTCGAAGCCGTCCCCGGTGCTCTGCAGCGTGACCCGGCGGAACCCGGGGGAGACGGTGCGGCTCGCGACCACCTCGAACGTGCGGACCTGCGCGGCGGCGGGCTTGAGCGGCAGCCGCGCGGGCGCGGGCGCGGCTGGAGCGGGCGCGGCCAGAACAGTCGCGGCCGGAGCCGGCGCCGTGAGCGTCATCGCCATCAGCCCAGCGCCTCCTCGATCAGCGGCGTGAGCTCCTGCAGGGCGTAGAGCTGCGCGGCGGGCGTGCCCAGCGAGTACGCGGCCGAGAGGTCGTCGCCGATCACGACGGCGCGGCCGTCGGCGACCGCCGGGATCTGCTTCCAGCCGGCGTCCTCGGTGATCTCCTCGGCGTCGATCCAGATGGGGAACGCGACGATCAGGTCGGAGTCCAGCAGGTCGAGCTGCTCCTCGGAGATCCGCACGCTCCAGCCGTTCTCCTCGACCGGGAGGTCGGTGATGGTGGGGCTGGCCTCGAAGCCGAGCCGCTCCATGAACAGGGAGCGCCCGTCGTTGACGTAGGCGCCCCAGCCCTCGCTGGTGCGGGTGGCGGCGGTGAAGGTGGTGCCCTCCCACTCGGGGTGGTCGGCGGCCGCCTTCTCGAACGCCTCGTCGACGCCCGCGAGCAGCTCCTCGCCCTGCTCCGGCACGCCCAGGGCCTGGGCGATCATCGTCACCTGCACGTCGTAGTCCGTGTGGTACGAGTCGCCGCCCTCGGGGACGCCGACCGTCGGCGCGATGGACGAGAGCCGCTCGTAGCGCTCCTCGTCACCGGAGCTGTGCGTGTCGAGGATGAGGTCGGGCTCGAGCGCCGCGACCGCCTCGTAGGACAGCTCCAGGGTGCCGAGGATCTCGGGTGCCTCGTCGTACAGGCCCTCCGACCAGGGGCCGACGCCCTCGCCGCCGAAGGCCAGCCAGTCCGACGCGCCGACCGGCTGCACGCCGAGCTCGAGCGCGACCTCCGCGTCGCCCCAGCCGAGCGCGACCACGCGCTCCGGCTTCTCGTCGATCGTCACCCCGTCGAACTTGGTGTCGATCGTGACCGGATAGGCCCCGTCGGCGTCCGCGGAACCCTCCGCGGACGGCGAGCCCTCCGCGGTCGAGCACGCGGCGAGCGCGAGGAGGGGGACGGCCAGGACTGCGGCGAGCGGGCGTGGGAAACGCATCGGGGCGGAGCTCTCTTCCGTGGAACGGGTACGTGCAGGTGGGCGCGGTGCCGGAACACTGCCCGATTAGGTTAGCCTAACCTCCGTTATGCCCCACTCAACGGTCCAGCACCCCGTCGCGACCCGCTACCTCGCACTCGGTGCCGGTACCGTCGCGCTCCTCGTCGTGGTCGTCGCCAGCCTCGCGATCGGCAGCAGGCCCGTCCCGCCCGACGTCGTCGTGGCCGCCCTGCTCGGCCAGGACGTCCCCGCGGGGGACTGGCGGGCGGTCGTCGAGCTGCGCGTCCCGCGCACCGTCATCGGCTGCGCGGTCGGCATCGCGCTCGGCGTCGCCGGCGCCCTCATCCAGGCGGTCACCCGCAACCCGCTCGCCGACCCCGGGATCCTCGGCGTCACCGCCGGGTCGTCGTTCTTCGTGGCCCTCGGCGTGGTGCTGCTCGGCCTGAGCAGCCCCGAGCAGTACGTCTGGCTCGCGCTGGCCGGCGCGCTCGTCGCGACCGTCGCCGTCGCCCTGGTCGGCGGCTCCGGCGGCGCCCGCGTCGACCCCGTCCGGCTCACGCTGGCCGGCGTCGCGCTCACCGCCGTCCTGGCCGGCGTCGTCTCCGGACTGCGCATCGCGGCCCCGCGCACGTTCAACGCGCTCCTGACCTGGGAGACCGGGTCGCTGGTGGACCGCGGCTGGCAGGTCGCCGGGCCGGTGCTCCCGTTCATCGCGATTGGCCTGGTCACGGCCCTGCTGCTGGGCGGCTCGCTGAACGCCCTCGCCCTCGGCGACGACGTCGCGACCGCCCTCGGCTCCACCGTCTGGGTCACCCGCGTGGGCGCCGTCCTGGCGGTGACCCTCCTGGCCGGCGGCGCGACGGCGATCGTCGGGCCCATCTCCTTCATCGGGCTGATGGTGCCGCACGTCGCGCGCTGGATCGCCGGACCCGACCAGCGCTGGATCATCGCGCTGACCGTGCTCCTCGCGCCCGTCCTGCTGCTCACCGCGGACGTGCTCGCCCGCGTCGTGCTCTGGCCGGGGGAGATGCCCGTCGGCATCGTCACCGCGTTCGTCGGGGCGCCCGTGCTCATCGCACTGGTCCGCCGGCAGAAGGCGTTCGCACTGTGAGCGCCGTCCGTACGGCCCTGCCCCTCGCGGCCGCGACGGTCGCGCTCGCGGTCGTGGCCCTCATGCTCGGCGACTACCCGCTCACCGTGCCCCAGGTCCTCACCGCCCTGACCGGGACCAGCGGCTTCGAGTCCACGATGGTGCTCGAGTGGCGGCTGCCGCGCGTCACCGCCGCGATCCTGTTCGGCGCGGCGCTCGCGATCTCCGGCGCGCTGTTCCAGACGCTGACCCGCAACCCGCTCGGCTCGCCCGACCTGATCGGCTTCGCCACCGGCTCCTACACCGGGGTCATCGTGGTCACGGTCGTCCTGGGCACCAGCGTCGTGACGACGACGGCGGGCGCGCTCCTGGGCGGCCTCGGCACCGCGATCCTGGTGTACCTGCTGGCCTACCGGCGCGGCGTCCAGGGCTTCCGGCTCATCGTCGTGGGCATCGGCGTCACCGCCATGCTGCACGCCCTGAACACCTGGCTCCTCCTGCGCGCGCAGGAGGAGGTCGCCATGGGGGCCGCGATCTGGGGCACCGGCTCCCTCAGCCTCACCTCGTGGTCCGACGTCGTCCCCGCCGTCGGGGTGCTGCTGGTCACCGCGCCGCTCGTGGTCTGGGCGAGCCGGCCCCTGCGGCAGCTCGAGCTGGGCGACGACGCCGCCGCGGCCCACGGCGTGCGCGTCGAGCCCACACGGCTCGCGATCATCGGGCTCGGCATCCTGCTCACCGCCCTGGTCACGGCCGCGACCGGCCCCATCGCGTTCGTCGCGCTCGCCGCGCCGCAGGTCGCCAAGCGGCTCTGGACCGGGGCCGGCATCCCGCTGGTGCACTCCGCCCTGACCGGCGCCTTCCTGCTGCTCGGCGCCGACCTGCTGGCCCAGTACGTCCCGGCCCAGCCCGTGCCCGTCGGCGTCGTCACCGTCGTGCTCGGCGGCCTCTACCTGCTCGGCGTCCTGATCCGGGAGGCGAGGCGCGCATGATCGCCCGGCCGCAACCGGCCCTCCAGCCGAACCAACCGAACCGTCACCACCGCCCGGAGGACCCGATGGAACCATCCCGGCTGCGCGCCGACGACGTCACGCTCGCCTACGACGGCCGCGTCGTCTCCCAGGGCCTGGACCTGGCCGTGCCCGACGGCTCGTTCACCGTGATCGTCGGGCCGAACGCGTGCGGCAAGTCCACGCTGCTGCGCGGGCTCGCCCGCCTGCTGCGCCCGGCGGCGGGCCAGGTGGTGCTCGACTGCCGCTCGGTGGCCGAGCTGCGCACCAAGGAGGTGGCGCGCCAGGTCGGCCTGCTGCCGCAGACCGCCGTCGCCCCCGACGGCATCACGGTCGCCGACCTGGTCGCGCGCGGCCGCTACCCCCACCAGGACCTGTTCCGCCGCGACGCAGCCGCCGACCGGGCCGCCGTGGCCGCGGCGCTCGCCGCCACCGGCACCGAGGAGCTCGCCCAGCGGCCCGTCGACGAGCTGTCCGGCGGCCAGCGCCAGCGGGTCTGGGTGGCCATGGCGCTCGCCCAGGAGACGCCGCTGCTCCTGCTCGACGAGCCCACGACCTACCTCGACATCGCGCACCAGATCGAGCTGCTCGACCTGTTCGCGCGGCTCAACGACGAGGGCGCCACGCTGGTGGCGGTGCTGCACGACCTCAACCACGCGGCCCGCTATGCGACCCACCTCGTGGTGATGAAGGACGGCGCCGTGGTCGCCTCCGGGGCCCCGCAGGAGATCGTCACGGCCGACCTGATCGAGGAGGTGTTCGGCCTGCCCAGCGTCGTGATCGACGATCCGCTCACCGGCCGGCCGCTCGTGGTGCCGCACAGTGCGTCGACGCGACGTAGTTCACCCCCTGAACGTTCGGCGGAGGCCCCTCGGGTGCCGTAGGTTCGAGCCTCGTGACCTTGACGAACACCGCGCCTTCCGCCCAGCCCACGGACGGGAAGCCGGACGGTTCGGCAAGAGAGCGACGGGAGGCCAAGGCCCGCCGCCGGCGCGCCCTGCGGATGACCCTCGCGGCGACCATCGTGGTCGTCGTCCTGCTCGGTCTGGCGGGGCTCGCCTGGTACCTGGTGTCCGACGTCGAGGACCTCGGCACGCAGAACGTCGCGGCCCGTGACCTGCTGGCGTCGTCCGAGTCCCGGGTGGCCGACCCGGCGACCCGCGAGGAGCTGGCGGAGCAGATCGCGGCCGCCGACGCCATGCTGGCCGAGCCGTTCCTGACCCGGCTCACCATGGGCACCGCGGAGGCAGGCGAGGCGCTCGGCGCGGCGTCGGACGCCGTCCGCGCGTCCATGGTGGACCTCGCCCGGAACGAGGTGACCGCGGCCCGCAAGAGCCTCGCGGCCGCGACCGGCCGCGGCGAGAAGGTCTACGCGGCGACGGAGGGCAAGGGGGCCGACGACGCCGTCCGGTCCAGCCTGCGCGCCGCCCTGGACACCGGCACCGCGGCCGACGCCGCCGCGAGCACGGCCTTCACCGGCACGAACCTCCAGCGGCTGGGCGAGGCCGAGTACGACCTGAGCACCAAGCGCTCCGTCGTCACCGCGGCCACGGAGGCGATGGCCACCGCGCAGGACCGCGTGACCTGCCCGGCGCCGGACCAGGTGTGGGACCCGGACAGCGGCAAGCTCCAGAAGGACCAGCTCGCGCGCATCCCGTGGGCGCCCGACTTCGTCGTGCGGGCCGACGTGCTGGACGGCCTGATCGAGCTCGACAAGGCCTACCAGGCCGAGTTCGGCACGCACCTGACGATCAACTCGGCCTACCGCTCGTACGGCTCCCAGGAGGAGCTGTACGACCCGTCGTCGCCCATCGCGGCGCCGCCCGGCTGCTCGAACCACGGCCTCGGGCTCGCGGTCGACATCGGCGGCGGCGTCGAGACGTTCGACACCCCGCAGTACGACTGGCTCAAGGCCCACGCCGAGACCTACGGCTGGATCCACCCGGCGTTCGCGGAGCCGAACGGCCGCGTGCCCGAGCCGTGGCACTGGCAGTCGGTGCTGGCGCGCGAGAGCTCCTGACCCGGAGCTTTGCGCCGTATCGCGGGCTTTTGACCGCGTTGTCTTTTTCGCCGTGCGAGTGAACGCATCCCCGTACAGGGTGAAGACAGCGCGGTGCACCCCAGCGCCGCCGGAAGTAAGGAGTTCACCGTGCCCAGCTGGCTCATCCTCGTCCTGATCGGTGTCGTGCTCGTCGTCCTCGGCGTCGCCACCGAGATCGGACAGTTCCTGATCTGGATCGGCGTCATCGTCCTCGTCGCCAGCCTTGTCATCAGCCTGGTCAACCGCCGGCGCACCTGACGCACGACGAACGATCCCTCTGTCGGCCGGCCCGGCGCGCACACCGCGCGCCGGGCCGGCCTCGTCGTGTGCCCCGACGGCGTCTCCGGGCAGGGGGTTGCCATCCGAGAAACCGGTTACTAGGATCTGGGAAACCGGTTACTCGTATTCACCCGCTGCGCGCACCACAGCAATGTCCCGCATTCAACGACGAACGTGAGGCAATGACGATGAGACGACCCAGAGCTGTCCAGTTCCTCTCGGCGGTGGCCGCGGTGACCCTCGCGGTCACGATCGGGGTGACCGCCCAGTCCGTGCCGGACGCGGCGGCGGCCACGGGCCCGGCCACGGGCTTCGCCACGCAGAACGGCGGGACCACCGGCGGCGCCGGCGGCCAGACCGTGCGGGCCACCACGGGCACCGCGATCCACACGGCGCTGTGCAACCGCGCCAGCAGCGACACCCCGATCGTCATCGAGGTGTCGGGCACCATCAACCACGGCAACACCAGCAAGGTCTCGGGCGACAGCTGCAGCACGGCCGACGACGTGATCGAGCTCAAGCAGATCAGCAACGTCACGATCGTGGGCGTCGGCAGCGGTGCCGTCTTCGACCAGATCGGCATCCACATCCGCGAGGCCAGCAACATCATCATCCAGAACGTGACCGTCCAGAACGTGAAGAAGTCGGGCTCGCCCACGTCGAACGGCGGCGACGCGATCGGCATGGAGAGCGGCGTCCGCAACGTCTGGGCCGACCACCTCACGCTGCTGGCCTCGGGCGGCGAGTCGGAGGGCTACGACGGCCTGTTCGACATGAAGAACGACACCAAGTACGTGACGCTGTCGTACAGCACCCTCCGCAACTCGGAGCGCGGCGGCCTGATCGGGTCCAGCGAGAGCGACGTCTCGAACGGCTTCGTCACCTTCCACCACAACCTGTACCAGAACCTGAACTCCCGCACGCCCCTGCTGCGGGGCGGTGTGGCGCACATGTACAACAACCACTACGTGGGGCTGGTCGAGTCGGGCATCAACTCGCGGGCCGGGGCCAAGGCGAAGGTGGACAACAACTACTTCGAGGACTCGAAGGACGTGCTCGGCACGTTCTACACCGACCAGGCCGGCTACTGGCAGGTCGCGGGCAACGTCTTCGACAACGTGACGTGGTCGAGCCCGGGGGAGGACAACAACCCCGCGGGACCCAACCCGACGTCGAACACCTCGGTGAGCATCCCCTACTCGTACCCGCTGGACGCCGCGAGCTGCGTGCCGGCCGTCGTCGCCGAGACGGCGGGGGCGAACAACGGGCTCCAGGTCTCGGACGGCAGCTGCACCCCGACGGACCCGACCGATCCCACCGACCCGACGGACCCGACCGACCCCACTGACCCGACGGACCCGCCGACCGGGGCCAACCTGAGCCTCGGCGCCGGCGCCGACGGTTCCAGCAAGGCGAGCGGCACGAGCTACGGCAACGTGCTCGACGGCGACACGAGCACGTACTGGTCGCCGGCAGGCGCCACGGGCCGGGTCTCGGTCAAGTGGGGCAGCGCCACGACGGTGTCGGCGATCAACGTGCGGGAGGCGTCCGGCGCCGTCGGGAACATCGGTTCCTGGCGGGTCGTGAACAACGGCAACGGCGCCGTGCTGGCCACGGGCAGCGGGGCCGGCGTCATCAGCTTCGCGGCGACCTCGCTGACCAAGATCAACTTCGAGATCACCAGCTCCTCGGCCACGCCGCGGGTCGCGGAGCTCGAGACGTACGCGAGCGCCGCCCCTGGCGGCGAGGAGCCGGGCGGTGAGGACCCGGGGGAGGAGCCCGGTGAGCAGCCGAGCGCGGACGCGCTCTTCGTGGCGCCGGGCGGCACCGACGGCGCCTCGGGGACCGAGTCCGACCCGACGACGCTGGCCTCGGCGATCGACCGGATCGAGCCCGGCGGCAGCATCTCCGTGCGGGGCGGCAGGTACAACCTGTCGGAGACGCTCGACATCGCGCCGGGCAACAGCGGCACCTCCGGCAACCGGACCGAGCTGTTCGCGTACCCGGGCGAGACCCCGGTGCTGAACTTCTCGGCCCAGAGCGAGAACTCCGCCAACCGGGGCATCGCGATCGGCGGCGACTGGTGGCACCTGCGCGGCCTCGTCGTCGAGCACGCCGGTGACAACGGCATCCTGCTGGGCGGCGACAACAACATCATCGAGCGGGTCGTGACCCGGTTCAACCACGACTCCGGCCTGCAGATCTCCCGGTACACCGCCGGGGCGCCGAGCAGCGAGTGGCCGTCGAACAACCTCGTCGTCTCCTCGGAGTCGCACGACAACGCCGACTCCGACGGGGAGGACGCCGACGGGTTCGCGCCCAAGCTCACCGTGGGCAGCGGCAACGTGTTCCGGTACACGGTGTCGCACAACAACATCGACGACGGCTGGGACCTGTACACCAAGGACGACACCGGCCCGATCGGCGCCGTCACCATCGAGGACTCGCTCTCGTACGAGAACGGCACGCTGTCCGACGGCTCGCAGGCCGGCAACGGCGACCGCAACGGCTACAAGCTCGGCGGCGAGGACATCGCGGTCAACCACGTGGTGCGCCGCAGCATCGCCTACGACAACGGCAAGCACGGCTTCGGCTACAACCGGAACCTGGGGTCGCTCACGGTGTCGAACAACCTGAGCATCGGCAGCGCGGAGCGCAACTTCAACTTCGACGGCGGCTCGTCGACGTTCCGCGACAACACGTCCTGCAACAGCGGCTCGAACGACCGCATCATCGGGAACGACGCGGGCGGCAACCAGTGGTGGTCCGGCTCGAACGGGTCGCGCTGCGCGCAGTACTCGGGGGCGCTCGACTGGTCGTTCGCCTCGGACGGGCGGCTCGTGGTGACGATCGGGGGGAACGAGGTGGACCTGTAGGGCCTGGGACGGCCGCGGGGGAGCCCCGGGGAGCGCGGGTGCGCGCTTCCCGGGGCTCAGCCCTGTGCGGGGTCGGGCTCGGCGTCGAGCTGGGCGAACCTGGAGTCCAGCTCGGCGATCCACCACCAGAACCGAGGTCCGACGGCGGCGACCAGCCAGCCGGGCAGGAGCGTCAGGGACATGACCGCCCACTCCCGGAGGGGCAGGCCGATCAGGGCGCCCAGGAGTGTGGCGGTGCCGAAGACCAGCACTGCGGAGACCAGGGCGACGACCAGCAGCTTGCCGCCTGTCCGGTGCACCTTGCGCGCGAACACCTCTCCGACGAGGGCCGTAGTCGTGATGACCAGGCTGAGCGGCATCGCGACGAGGATCCAGCCGGCTGCCGCCCCGATCGGGAAGAAGTCTTCCTCGGGGCTCGCGGCATCGGTCTGCGCGGTGATCGACAGGATCGTGAGGAGCGGCCCGGCGACGACGTACACGGCCGACGACACCCCGCCCGCGATCAGGTACCTCTTCCGCATGGCCTGACGGTAGCGGTCGGCCGGGGCCACCGTGCCCGTGCGACATTCGCCCCGGACAAGTTCACCCGAGCAGCGACCGCAGGACGGTCGCGGCGCCGTCGTCGTCGATCGAGCCGGTGCTGTAGGTCGCGGCCCCGACGACGGACGGCGCGGCGTGGCCCATGGCGAAGTCGTGGGAGGCCCACCTGAACATCTCGAGGTCGTTCTCGCCGTCACCGATCGCGACCGTGCGGCTCGGCTCGACGCCGAGGCTGATACGTATCTTCTCCAGCGCGGAGGCCTTGGAGATCCTGGGCGGGGTGACGTCGACCCAGTCGAGCCGGGGCGCGACCGCGGTCAGGCCGCACGCGAGCAGCGCTCGGACGATCTGGTGGGCGCCAGGCCCGTGCAGGGCGATCCTGGGCGTCGGGTTGACCAGGAACTCGCCGAGCGGGACCTGGCGCTGGGCGCCGTTGAGCTCGTGCCTGGGGAACGGTGCGCTGACCCGCCAGCCGACGCCGACGATCTCGGCGGCGATACGTACCACCGCAGCCGCCCTCATCGCGATGTCGATGACGGTCGCGGTGTCGACGGGGTGCTGCTCGACGACCTGGTAGTGGTCGCCGACCAGGTGCGCGGTGATCGCGCCGTTGCTCGTGACCATCCAGACGTCGCGGAGGCCGAGCTGCAGGGCCGCCGACACGGCGCCCTTCACGGACCGGCCGGTCGCCAGGACGATGTGATGGCCGGCGTGCAGCACCTCCTGCGTCGCACGCAGCACGGCCGGCGTCGGTGGCTGCCCGGTGCGCAGAAGAGTCCCGTCGATGTCGCACGCGATCATCAAGCGACTGTTCCGGGGCCCGGTCGTCATGTTGTGCAGGCTAATTGGCTGCTCACGCCCCGGCCAGGAGCGGAGGAGGTGGTTTTTTTGCCGCCTGCGGTGCTGGCTGGGACCGCGAGCGGTGCGCTACAGGCCGGTCTGGTCGACGCCGTAAGTCGCTTGCTCCACGGTGAACTGGTCGCCGTACTCGGACGAGAGCTGATCGATGAGGCCTTGTCGACTGAACGAGTCGTAGTCCAGGTAGTCCTGAGCGGCCTTGGCTGCCTGCTCGTTCCAGTCGACGTCGAGCGAGTCGACGGCGAACTCGGCATCTTTCACGGGGAAGGCGTCGCCGTACTCGCTGGAGAGCTGATCGATCAGACCCTGCCGTGAGAAGGCCTGGTAGTCGAGGTAGTCCTGCGCCGCCGCAATAGCCTGCTGCTGCGACTCGGTGAGTTCCGGCTCGGCTTCCTCGGTGGACTTCTTCTCCTTCTTCTCGGTCGGCTCCTTCGGCTTCGACGCCGGGGCGGAGGTCGTGGTCTCGGCAGTCGCCGCCTCGTCTGTGACGGGCTCCGCCGGCGCAGAGCATGCCGTGAGGCAGCAGGTCAGGGCCAAGGCGCTCAGGCTCGCGACGATTGGGGTACGCATCGGCTTGCCTCCCTGGGATGAGGGTGAGTTATTCATGTAGGGAGGGGCGAAGGAGTACGGAGGTGACGCCGGTCAGGTGAGGCCCGGACCCTGTCCGAGCAGCGACAGCAGAGCGCTCGCGGCGCCCTCGTCGTCGAGCGATCCCGTGCGATGGCTGGCTGCTTCGAGGACGAACGGCGAGGCGTGGCCCATGGCGACGGCGTGCGCGGCCCACCCGAACATCTCGATGTCGTTCTCTCCGTCGCCGATCGCGACGGTGCGTTCCTGGTCGACGCCGAGCTCGATGCGGACCTTCTCCAGCGCGGAGGCCTTGGAGATAGCGGGTGGTGTGACGTCGACCCAGTCGAGCCGGGTCGCGATGGCGGTGACGCCCTGTGCGATGAGCGCCGGAACCATCCGGTGGGCGTCGGGCCCGTGCAGGGCGATCCGCGGCGTCGGGTTCGCCAGGAACTCGTCGAGCGGTGCCTGCCGCTGTGCGCCGTTCAGCTCGTACCCGGGGAACGGGGCGCTCACCCGCCAGCCGACGCCGACGATCTCGGCGGCGACCCGGACGGCCGGCGCCTCCCGCCGGGCGACGTCGATGACGGTCGTGGCGTCGACGTCGTGCTCCTCGACGACCTGGTAGTGCTCGCCGACGAGGTGCGCGGTGACGGCGCCGTTGCTCGTGACCATCCAGACGTCGCGCAGGCCGAGCTGCCGGGCCGCGGACACCGCGCCCTTCACGGACCGGCCGGTCGCCAGGACGATGTGGTGGCCGGCCCGCAGCACCTCCTGCGTCGCGTGCTGCACGGCCGGCGTCGGCGGGCGCCCGGTGCGGAGCAGGGTCCCGTCGATGTCGCACGCGATCATCCTGGTCGTCGTCATGTCGGGGAGATTATTGACCTGTATCGGGGGTCGCGAGGAGTATTCTCATTTATTCTCGCGAGCGGTGATCGATTCGCCCATCCGGGTCAGTGCAGCCCGCGCCTTGTCCTCGTAGACGGCGGTGAGGGCCATCGCCTCGAAGACTTTCGTGTACTGCTCGATCTCCTGGGGCTGCGCCAGGTTGAGCTGTGCCGAGACCGTCTCGACGATGACCAGCTGGTCGTCGTAGACCCAGAACGCGTGCAGGGGTACGACGGCGAAGGGCTTGTCGTACGGGACGACTCCGAGCCGGACGTTCGGCAGCATCGCCACGTTGATCAGCCGATCGATCTGGCCGCGCATCGCCTTCGGCGGGCACACGTAGTTGAGCAGGGCCGCCTCGGTCAGGACGAGCCTGAACTTCTTCGAGGTGTCGTAGAGGATGTTCTGCCGCTGCATCCGCGCGGCGATCGCCTCGTCGACCTCGGCCCGAGAAGCTGGTCCGTTCCCGGCTCGTTCGATGATGCCGCGTGCGTAGTCGGGGGTCTGCAGCAGGCCCGGCACGATCGTGGGCTGGAAACCACGGAAGATCCGGGTGTCCTGCTCCTGACGTCCCATCACGGTCTGCTCGGCGGCGAGACCTGCCCGCAGCACGCGCCGCCACTCCCGGTGTCGCGTCTGGAGTGTGTGGAGATCCGCGAGGAGGGCCTTGGTCTCGCCTTCGTTGGCAGTCACGCGGCACCACGAGCGCACGTCGTCGTCGGTCGGGGTCTGCCGGCCGTTCTCGATCTTGGAGACCTTCGGCTGGGTCCACGACAAGGAAGCGGCGAGCTGCTGACCGGTCAGGCCGGCAGCTCGCCGCAGGTCCCGGAGGCGCGCGCCGAGCTCGTTGCGCGCCGCCCGGATATCAGGGTTGGTCGAGGTGTTCCGCGGCAAATTCGTCTCTCGTGATGGCGCGATGCCATGCGGCGTCGCGCTGGTAGTTGAGCTCGACCATGGTGGTCGGGTCGGTGATCAGGTCGGAGTCGAGGGCTACTCCGTCGTCGAAGTGCATCCTCGCAGCCGTGTGTGAGTCGAACAGCCAGTAGTCGAACTCGGGTAGCCCGGCTGCCCCGTCGCGCGCAAGGTAACGGATGTCTTCCCCCGCATCGTTGTTGAACGCGGCGGTCCAGAGGCCGAACCGGTTGTAGCCCGACAGCGGCAACGACACGACCCGCACACGCCGGACCACCCTGCCCCCGGCGACCCGGGCTCGCACAGTGTTCAGCCACCCCTCCAGCCAGGCCATGTCGGTGGTCCCCGTTTCCAGGTACCGCGCCATGGGCTCCCGCATGTTCGGGGAGTTGTACCGGTCGAGGGTCTCAAGGCGGTAAGCCGTGTACTCGAACTCGGCGAAGAGCTGGCCCAGGTCGGGCGCTGGCGGGATCTGGGAGGTCAGGGCCGGCCCTCCTGCTCCTTGAGCGCGATGTACATCTCCAGGATCTCGTACGGCACCTCGACGATGTCCTCGTGGCCGGGGATGGTGCCGACGTCCGCCAGTGCGTCGCCGTCGGTCACCTTCCAGCCTTGGACCAGGAACGTCTTGCGGTCGGTCCGGTCTGTCGCGAACAGCGTTGGTGAGTTGACGTCGGGCGACTCAGGGTCCTTGCCGATGAAGCGTGCGCGCATTATTTGCTCCCATGCTCGAATATTGGCGAACCTTGTTCGGCCATAGTCGGTGCACCGTCGGCGCGAGTCAAGGCTGGATGTGGTGGCGCCGGGTCCGAGCTGAACCACTGGCCGCAGTCATGCGAACGCAGAGGACCTTCGTACTCGCATCGTCGCGGGTGAGGTAAGTGCCCCGTCTCGGACTTGAACCGAGGACCAAGAGATTATGAGTCTCCTGCTCTGACCAGCTGAGCTAACGGGGCGTGCGGCACCAAGCCGCGCAAGGATCCTACTGCCTCGGGCGGTTCCTGCAGGTGGGGCCCGCGCGGCGCCACGGCGTCCGCCTGGGTACGCTCGAGACGAGCGACGGGTGGCACCGCCGGGGGCTGCCGACCCGCCCCGTGAGCCGAGGGCGGCGACATGGGTACCCAACCGGGCGACGGCGCCGAGGCCGTGACCGCGCACAGCAGGCGGCTGATGCTGCTGCTGTCCGCCGCGATGTTCGTGCTGGTGGTCGACACCTCCCTGATGAACGTGTCGATCTCCGCCGTCATCCGGGACCTGGACGCCACGGCCAGCGGGGTGCAGTCCGCGATCGCGCTCGAGGCGCTGGTCTCGGCCGCGTTCATCCTGATCAACAGCAAGGTGGGCGACCTCATCGGGCGCAAGCGCGCCTACGTCCTCGGGCTGCTGGCCTACGCGACCGGGGCGCTGGCCATGACGCTGGCGCAGAGCCTGACGGCGATCATCATCTTCTGGGCGATCATCGGCGGGCTCGGCGCCTCGCTGCTGCTGCCCGCGATGCAGTCGCTGATCCACGGCAACTTCGAGGGCCCGGCCCAGAAGCAGGCGTACGCCATGGTCGGCGCCGCGGCCGCGATCGCCGCCGCCGTCGGCCCGCTCCTGGGCGGGTTCGTCACCACCTACCTGTCGTGGCGGGTCGGGTTCGGGCTGGAGGCGGTCATCATCGTGATCGTCCTGAGCCAGATCCGGCTCGTGCGGGACGTCCCGTACACCGGCGGCCGCCAGGTCGACGTCGTCGGCGCCATCCTGTCCGTGATCGGCATGGGCGGCGTGGTGCTCGGCATCCTGGTCTGGCAGGAGGGCGGCGAGCTCGTCGGCGTGCTCCTGCTGGTCGGCGCCGCCGCCCTGGTGGCCCTCGCGCTCTGGCTGGTGCGCCGCGTCCGCGAGCACAGGGTGCCGCTGCTCGACCCCGGGCTGTTCGGCCACGCCGGGTTCACCACCGGCGTCACCGGCCAGATGCTCCAGCAGGTCACGCTGGGCGGCGCCATGATAGCCCTGCCGCTGTTCCTGCAGATGACGCTGGAGTACAACGCCCTCGAAGCCGGCCTTGCCCTGACGCCCCTCTCGCTGACCATGTTCGGGGCCGCGCTCGTCGCCGGACGCAAGGCCGGCAACCGCCGTCCGGCCGCGATCATCCGCACCGGGTTCCTGCTGGCCAGCCTCGGCATCGCGCTCATCATCCCGTTCGTGCCCCGCGTGGACAGCGGCTGGTACCTCGTGCTGCCGCTCGCGATCACGGGCTGCGGGCTGGGCCTGCTGGTCTCGCAGCTCAACAACTACACCCTGGCCCCCGTCGAGGAGGAGCGCGTCAGCGAGGCCGCCGGCGTGAACTCGGCCGCCGGGTCGTTCGGGCTCTCGTTCGGGCTGGCCATGTCGGGCGGCATCCTGCTCGCGTCCCTCGCGCTCGGCTTCAACCAGCTCACCCAGGAGAGCCAGGTCATCCCCGCGGCCGAGCAGCAGCAGATCGCCACCGTGCTGGAGACCGACGCCGAGGTGATGAGCAACACCCAGCTCGCCGAGCAGATCACCGGCCAGCCCCCGGCCGTCGAGGCCGAGGTGCTCGCCATCAACGAGGAGGCCCGCAACCGGTCGCTGCAGGTGGCGCTGCTCGTCCCGCTGCTCGCCGGCCTGGCCGGGCTCGGCAACGCCGTGCGCATGATGCGGCTGCCGGACCAGAAACCGTCGTCGGCCCTGGACGGGACCGACCTCGGCTGACACCGGGCTCGATGCCCAACCCGGCGCCGAAAAGTCCTGGCGCGCCTCCGCCGTCCGCCCTTAGGTTCTGCGAGCCATCCCCTACAGAACTGGAGCACTCCCATGTCCTCGGACTTCCCGGTCGCCCTGTCGGGCGCCCGGGCGCAGACCCTCATGTGGGCGCACGAGCACGACGTCGACCACGCGGCACTGAACCAGCTGCGCAACATCTCCGCCCTGCCCTGGGTCGAAGGCGTCCGCGTGATGCCCGACGTCCACCTCGGCAAGGGCGCGACCGTCGGCTCCGTCATCGCCATGCGCGACGCCGTGTCGCCCAACGCCGTCGGCGTCGACATCGGCTGCGGCATGATCGGCGTCCGCACCTCGCTCACCGCCGCGGACCTGCCCGACGACCTCTCCCGCCTGCGCAAGCGGATCGAGGCCGCGATCCCGGTCGGCTTCCACTCGCACGACGAGCAGGTGGACCTGCGCCGGCTGCGGCCCGTCAAGGGTTCGGGCGGGCAGGAGCGGCTCCGTGGCGAGCAGGCGTTCTGGGACCGGTTCGAGACGCTCAACCCGAAGGTGCGGCAGCTCGAGACCCGGGCGCGCAAGCAGCTCGGCTCGCTCGGCGGCGGCAACCACTTCGTCGAGGTCTGCCTGGACCAGGACGACCAGGTCTGGCTCCAGCTCCACTCCGGCTCCCGGAACATCGGCAAGGAGCTCGCCGAGCACCACGTCCGCATCGCCAAGGACCTGGAGCACAACAAGGGCCTCGTGGACCGGGAGCTCGCCGTGTTCCTGGCCGGCACGCCCCAGATGGACGCGTACTTGAACGACCTGTGGTGGGCCCAGGAGTACGCGGCCCGCTCGCGGGCCGTGATGATGGCGCTGGCCGTCCAGGCGGTCCGGGACGAGTTCACGGCCATGTCCGACGGCGGCCGCGAGGTCACCTTCGACGAGGGCGTGAACGTGCACCACAACTACGTGGCGCGCGAGCAGGTCGACGGCGCGGAGCTGATCGTCACCCGCAAGGGCGCGATCCGGGCCGGCCAGGGCGACCTGGGCCTGATCCCCGGGTCCATGGGCACGGGCTCCTACGTGGTGCGCGGCCTGGGCAACCCGCAGTCGTACTGGTCGGCGTCGCACGGCGCGGGCCGGCGCATGTCGCGGACCAAGGCCAAGAAGGAGTTCACCCTGGACGACCTCGCGGCCCAGACGGCGGGCGTCGAGTGCCGCAAGGACCAGGGTGTGCTCGACGAGATCCCCGGCGCCTACAAGGACCTGGACGCCGTGATCGCCGCGCAGTCCGACCTCGTCGAGGTCGTGGCGCGGCTGCGCACGGTGCTCTGCGTCAAGGGCTGACCTCCACCCCGGCGGCCACCGCGATCCCACCGGATCGCGGTGGCCGCCGCGTGCGTCCGGGGTCACCCTGGACTCAGGGTCAGGAGGTGGTCGACGTGGACGAACGTGCACCGCGGCACGAGGGCGACGCGGGGGCCCACGACCTGCGGGCGCTGCCCACCCGGCGCCGGCGCACCCTGATCACCCTCGGCCTGCTGCGGGCCGCCGCGACGTCGGCCGTGCTGGTGGCGCTCTACTACGTGCTGCCGCTCGACCGGTTCTCGGTGTCGTCGCTGGTCCTGGTGCTGGCCGTCGGCCTCGTGGGGTTCGGCGCCATGTCGTACTGGGAGGTCCGGTCCATCGTTCGGTCCCGGTTCCCCGGCATCCGGGGGATCCAGGCCCTCGCGACGCTGGTGCCGTTCTTCCTGCTGCTGTTCTCCTCGACGTACTTCGCGCTCAGCGACCGGGAGCCATCGACGTTCAGCGAGAACCTCAGCCGGACCGACGCCCTGTACTTCACCGTCAGCACGTTCGCGACGGTGGGGTTCGGTGACATCGTGGCGCGGACCGACGCCGTCCGGCTCCTCGTCTCCGGGCAGATCCTGCTGGACCTGGTCGTCCTCGGCCTGGGGATCCGGGTGTTGCTCGGCGCGGTGCAGAAGGGCCGGTCGGGCGGGGCCTGAGCGGGGCTCGGGACCTGGGCCCGGTACGGGCGAACTGTCGCCGGGCACCGGGTCTCTGGCACCCTGTGCGCGGTGAGCACCACCCCGGGCGCCCCTCCTGCCCGTTCCCGCCCGACGACGACGCCGGGTCAGCCGGCCGTCCCGTCCGTCCCGGCGCGGGTCCGTGGGCTGGTCGTCGTGGTCTGGGTCGTGCTGCTCGCGCACCTGGTGGCCACGTTCGTCTGGGCGGCGCCGGGCTACCTGACCGGTCGGCCCGCCGGGGAGTCCATCGGCGACGCGCCGACGACGGCCGTGCACCGGGCGCTGGAGCCCTACATGACGCCCGTGTTCGCGCAGAACTGGTCGGTCTTCGCGCCCTCGCCGCTGCACGTCGAGTACTCCCTGCGCGTGCGAGGCGTGTACGCCGGCGGGCCCGACGGCGACCTGGCGCCCGGGCCCTGGATTGACGCCACGGCGGTCGAGGTCCGGGCGCTCACCGGGCACGTGCTCCCGGCGGCGACCGAGCGGCCCTCCCGCCGGCTGGCGACGGACCTGCGGAGCGCGTTCCTGGAGCTGCCCGAGGACGGGCGGGCGGCGTTGCTGGTCTCGCCGGTCGCGGCGGGCTCGGGTGCGGACGGCGGTTCGGGAGGCTCCGACGCCGCCCCCTGGGCCGGCCTGCGCGCGGCGCTGCTCGACGCCGGGGGCGCGCCCGACGCCGTCGACGACTACCTGGGCAGGGACCGCGCCGTGGCCGCGTACGCGACGCAGGTGCTGCGGGCCTCCGGGGACGACGCGGTGCCGGGCGGTGCTGGGTCGGCCGGCGCTGGGTCGGCGGCCTCGTCCGCCCCTGCCGCGCCCGTGTTGGTCCAGGCGAGCGTCCTGCGTCAGGAGGTCGCGCCGCGGGGGAGCGGCGCACGGCCCGCGCCGTCCGAGCTCGTGCTGGGCGCGCGCCCGCCCGTCGTGGTGCCCGGCCAGGACGACGCGGCGTTCCGGCGCACGTGGGCGGCGCTGCGCGGCGACGGCGTCGTCGGCCAGGACGAACCCGGCGTCGTCGGCCCGGCCGAGCCGGAGCCCGCCCCGTGACCCGCGCACCCGACCTGACCCGGCCGCCCGACCCGACCCGCCTGCTCGACGCCGGTGTCCGCTGGATGACCGTCCGCGCCCACGCGACCTACGGCGTCGCGCTGATGCGCATCGTGCTCGGCCTGGGTATCGCCGGGTACGTCGCGGTGAACTTCCCGGGCCGGCAGGCGCTGTGGGGTACCGGGGCCCGCTGGGCCACGCCGCTCGGCGCCCACGCCCTGGCGGACGGCCCGCTGCTCACGGCCGGCTGCGTGGCCCTGTTCCTGGTGGCGGTGCTGGTAGCCCTCGGCTGGCACGCCCGGTTCCTGGTGCCGGTGCTCCTGCTCGGCTGGTGGGGCCTGACCGCGATCAACCCCCTGGTCGCCGACCAGGGCGACAACATCTCGCGGATCCTGCTGGTCTACCTGTGCTTCGCGGACTCGTCCGCCCGCCTGTCCCTGGACGCCCGACGACGGCGGAGCCGACCCGGCCGCACGCAGCTACGCAACCTGCTGCACAACGCCGCCGTGCTGGCGGTGGGCGCGCAGATCTGCCTGGTCTACGTGCTGTCGGGGCTGTTCAAGCTCCAGGGACCGGAGTGGCGCGACGGGTCGGCGGTGTACTACCCGCTCTCCTTGCCGCAGTTCCGGCCGTGGCCGGGCCTGGCGGACCTCATCGTCGGCCACGGCTGGCTCGTCGCCGCCGTGACGTGGGGGACGCTCGCGCTGCAGCTCACGTTCCCGCTCCTGCTGCTGCAGCGGCACCTGCGGCTGGCGGCCGTCGGCGGGGCGCTCCTGATGCACGCGGGCATCGCCGTCGTCATGGGCCTGCCGTTCTTCTCGCTCTTCATGATGGCGGCCGACTGCCTCTTCGTCCGCCCACCCCGGAGCGGAACGCGTTGAGCACAGCAGCTGCTGCCAGAACGGGCCGCGTTCTGGCAGCAACTGCTGTGCTCAACGGCCTGGCCGGAGGCCGGAGGCCGACGTCAGCCGACCTGGTGGAGCCAGCGGACCGGGGCGCCCAGGCCGGCGTAGCGGAACGGTTCGAGCTCGTCGTCCCAGGCGGCGCCCAGGGCGAGGTCGAGGGCGTCCCGCATGGCGCGGGGGTCGGCGAGCTCCAGGGCGGCGCGGACCCGGTCCTCCGGCACCACGACGTTGCCGTGCACGTCGGTCATGGCGTGGAAGATGCCGAGGTCGGGCGTGTGCGACCAGCGGGCGCCGTCGGCCCCGTTGCTCGCGTCCTCGGTGACCTCGTACCGCAGGTGGGACCACCCGCGCAGGGCGGACGCCAGTTTGGCGCCCGTGCCCTGCGGACCCTGCCACGAGTACTCGGCGCGGTACAGGCTGCGCCCAGCAGGCTGCGCGGTCCAGTCCATGGAAACGCGCACGCCAAGGACGTTCCCCGCGGCCCACTCGATGTGGGGACACAGGGCACGAGGTGCGGAATGCACAAAAAGCACACCCCGCGTGATGACACCGGCCATGTCTTCCTCCCTGGATCGAGGTACGTCTTCCCCTACGTCCTCACCAGGGCGGTGACGCTGTGGTCGGCTGCACAGCGGTGCTTCGGACCACATCCTGCCCGATCCATCCGTGACATGCGAGGCGAAACGGTGCGCATGCTGTCGAAAGAATCACTTCGTACGACGAGTTCGTGCGGCACATTCTTGCCTAAAGGGACGTACCGCCACTAGTACCCGGACGAATCTCTTGATGACTCATCCCACATGAGCGATATGTACTAAATAGAGCCCGGCTCCCTCACAGGCGCGCGCGAAGCTCCCGCATCGCGGCCCGGCGGGTCTCCTTCTGGAGGCGGTCCAGGTAGACCATGCCGTCCAGGTGATCCGTCTCGTGCTGGAGGCAGCGGGCCATGATCCCGGTGCCCTCGACCGTGACCGGTTTGCCGTCCAGGTCGATGCCCTCGACCCGCGCGTAGTTCGCGCGCACGGTCGGGTACCAGAGCCCGGGCACGGACAGGCAGCCCTCGCCGCCGTCCTGCAGCTCCTCGCCGAGCTCGACGATGCGCGGGTTGATGACGTAGCCGATCTCGCCCTCGATGTTCCACGAGAAGGCCCGCAGCGAGACACCGATCTGGTTGGCGGCCAGCCCGGCGCGCCCCTCGTCGTCGACGGTCTCGACCAGGTCGGCGATGAGGCCGCGTACGCGGTCGTCGATCGTCGTCACGGTGTCGCACGGGGTGCGCAGCACAGGGTCGGGAACCACTCGGATCTCACGCATTGCCATGGTGACATTCTCCCATGTCAGGAGGAGGAGAGCCGCGAGGCGCCCCGACATGTCAGACGCTCAGGTCACCGGGGTGACCTGAGCGTCTGACACGGACCTCTCAGTGGTTCTGGATGACCAGCGCGACGTTGTGGCCGCCGAACCCGAACGAGTTGTTGATCGCGGCGATGTCGCCGCCCGGCAGCTTGGCCGGCTCGTCGCGCACGAGCGGCACCTGCAGCTCGGGGTCGGGGTTCTCGACGTTGATCGTCGGCGGGGCCAGGCGCTCGGCCACGGCCTTGACCGCGAAGACCGACTCGATGGCGCCGGCGCCGCCCAGCAGGTGGCCGGTCATCGACTTGGTCGCCGAGAGCTGCACGTGGTCGGCGTCCGACCCGAAGAGCTTGCGGATCGAGGCGGTCTCGGTGAGGTCGCCCACCTTGGTCGAGGTGGCGTGCGCGTTGACGTGCACGACGTCGGAGGCGGTGACGCCGGCGTCCTCCATGGCGAAGCGCATGGCGGTCACCTGGCCGGTGCCCTCGGGGTCCGGGGAGGTGATGTGGTACGCGTCGGACGACAGGCCCACACCGCCGACCTTGGCGTAGACGCGGGCGCCGCGGGCGGCGGCGTGCTCCGCGCTCTCCAGCACCAGCACGGCCGCGCCCTCGCCGAGGACGAAGCCGTCGCGGTCGATGTCGTACGGGCGGGAGGCGTGCTGCGGGTCGTCGTTGCGCAGCGAGAGCGTGCGCGACGCCGCGAACGCGGCGAGCGGCATCGGGTGGATCGACGCCTCGGTACCGCCGGCGACGACGACGTCGGCCCGGCCGGAGCGGATCATCTCGACGGCGTAGCCGACCGCCTCGGCGCCGGAGGCGCAGGCCGAGACCAGCGCGTGCGTGCCGGCGCGGGCGCCGAGCTCCAGGGACACGTAGGCCGTCGGCGAGTTCGGCATGAGCATGGGGACGGTCATGGGCAGCATGCGCCGGGCGCCACGCTCACGGAGCGTGTCCCAGCCGTCCAGGATGGTCTGGATGCCGCCGATGCCGGAGGAGACCACGGCGCCGAGCCGCTCGCCCGGGACCTCGGGGCTGCCCGCGTCGGCCCAGGCCTCGCGGGTCGCGACGATCGCGTACTGCGCGGACGGGTCCATGCGCTTGGTCTCGGGGCGGGACAGGACCTCGGCCGGGTCCACCTTGATGGTGGCGGCGAAGTTCACGGGGATCCCGTACTTCTCGGCCCAGTCGTTCTCGAGGGTGCGCGCACCGGACACGCCGGCGAGCGCGGCCTCCCACGTGGATGCCACGTCCCCGCCGATCGGGGTGGTGGCGCCGAGGCCAGTGACGACGACTTCGCGTGCGGAGGTCATGATGATGCTCCCGAGGGTGTGGGACGAATGGGGGCAGGTGCTAAGGGGTGCTGCCGGTGGGCAGCGATGCCCGACGGCGGCGCGGGCCGGTGGATCTCAGCCGGCCGCGCGGCCGCCGTCGGGGGGCGGCTCAGTCCTGGGCGCCCTTGATGAAGCTCACTGCGTCACCGACGGTCGCGAGGTTCTTGACCTCCTCGTCCGGGATGCGAACCCCGAACTTGTCCTCGGCGTGCGTGACGATGGTCATCATCGACAGGGAGTCGATGTCGAGGTCGTCCGTGAAGGACTTCTCGAGCAGGACGTCGGCCGTGTCGAGGCCCGTCTCCTCGGCGACGATCTCGGCGAGGCCCTCGAGGATCTCCTGGTCCGTGTTGGCCATGGGACTTCCTTATCTTTCGGTAACGGTCACCGGCGCCGTCGGGCACCGGAGTCTTGCTGGTCAGATCTTGGCGCATCCCGCGACCGGAATGCACAACGGGTCACGTCCGTGGACCGTCCTGCGCTACGGCAGCACCACGACCTGTGCGGCGTAGACGAGGCCCGCGCCGAACCCGATCTGCAGGGCCAGGTCGCCGGAGTTTGCCTGTCCCTCGGACAGGAGCCGCTCGGCGGCCAGGGGGATCGACGCGGCGGACGTGTTGCCGGTCTCGGCGATGTCGCGCGCGATCACCACGGTATCCGGCAGACCGAGCTGCTTCTTCATCTGGTCGATGATCCGCATGTTGGCCTGGTGCGGGATGAACACCTGGATGTCCTGGGCGGTGACGCCGGCCTCGGCCATCGCCTTCTCGGCGACGGGGGCCATCTGGAAGCTCGCCCACTTGAAGACCGTCTGGCCGTCCTGGCGCAGCGTGGGCCAGCCGAGCGAGGGGTCCTCGCGCAGCTCGGTCCAGGAGTGCGTCTGGCGGATCGCGGTGGCCTTGGAACCGTCCGAGCCCCACACCGTCGGGCCGATGCCCGGCGTGTCCGAGGGGCCGACGATCGCGGCGCCCGCGCCGTCGCCCAGCAGGAACGAGATCGAGCGGTCGGTCGGGTCGATGATCTCGCTGAGCTTCTCGGCGCCGATCACCAGCACGTGGCGGGCGAGCCCGGAGCGGACCAGGGCGTCCGCCTGGCCGATGCCGTAGGCGTAGCCGGCGCACGCGGCCGACACGTCGTAGGCCGCGGCGGGCGTCGCGCCGATGCGCTCGGCCAGGATCGCGGCCGCGGACGGCGTCATGTGCATGTGCGTGATCGTCGACAGGATGACCGCGTCGATGTCGGCACCGGTGAGGCCGGCGGCGGCCAGCGCGCGGTTCGAGGCGGCCTCCGCGAGGTCGAGCATGTCCTTGTCGGCGCCGGCCCGGCGCCGGGTGACGATGCCGGTCCGCTGGCGGATCCACTCGTCCGAGGAGTCGATGGGGCCCGCGATGTCGTCGTTCGTGACGACGAGCTCACCGCGCTCCGCGCCGATCGCCAGGATCCGCGAGAACTGGGTGGGCTGGGCCTGCTGGAGGGAGGTCACTGGGCTGCTCCGGGTGTGCTCGTGCCGGCGACTGTGCTGTGGGCCGCGATGAGCTCGCGGGCCGCGTCGAGGTCGGCGGGCGACTTGACCGCCACCGTCTCGACACCCTTCAGGCCGCGCTTGGCCAGACCCGTCAGGACACCGCCGGGGGCGAGCTCCAGCAGGCCCGTGACGCCGCGCGCGGCGAGCTCGGTCATGATCAGGTCCCAGCGCACCGGGGCCGTGACCTGGCCCGCGATGTTGCGCAGCACGTCGGCGCCGGTGCCGTGGCCGTGGGCGCCGCCGGTGTAGGCGGTCCCGTCCAGGTCGGCGAGGAACGGCAGCGCCGGGTCGGCGGCGTCCCAGCCCAGGGCGACCGGCTCGAACTCGGCGCGCGCGGCGTCCATGAACGGCGTGTGGAACGCGCCGGCCACCTGCAGCGGGATCACGCGGGCGCGGGTCGGCGGGTTCTCCGCGAGCTTGGCCAGGTTCTCCAGGGAACCTGCGGCGACCGTCTGGCCGGCGCCGTTCACGTTGGCGGGCCACAGGCCCGCGGCCTCGATCGCGGCCAGCACCTCGTCCGGGTCACCGCCCACGACGGCGCTCATGCCCGACGGCGCCGCTGCGGCGGCCGTGGCCATCGCCCGGGCACGGCGCGCGACCAGGCCGGCCGCGCCGTCGTCCGTGAGGGCGCCCGCGACCGCGGCGGCCGACAGCTCGCCGACCGAGTGGCCGGCGGTGACGTCGACGACGTCCGCGGCGGCGCGGCCGTCGAGCAGGGCGCGCAGCGCGAGCAGGGAGGTGGTGACGATCAGCGGCTGGGCCACGGCGGTGTCGCGGATCGTGTCCGCGTCCGACGTCGTGCCGTGCGCGACCAGGTCCAGGCCCGCGGCCTCGGAGGCTGCCGCGAGGCGTTGTTCGGTGCCGGGCAGCTCGAGCCAGTCGCTGAGCATCCCGGGGGTCTGAGAGCCCTGTCCAGGGCAGACGACGGCGAGCACGCGTCCACTCTGCCAACCCTGGCCGCTCACGGGACGTCGCGACCTGTACCAACCTGGTCGGGGGGCCTTGTCGGGAACCTACAAGGCGCCCGTCTGGCGCGCAGGTTAGTGACGTACGTCTCGGCGGGCTCAGCCGCGGCCGAGCTGGCCCAGCGCCAGCGCCACCTGCAGCACGAACGACTCGCGCGCGTCGAGCGGGTCCCAGCCCGTGATCTCGGAGACCTTGCGCAGGCGGTAGCGCACGGTGTTGGGGTGAACGTACAGATGACGGGCCGCGGCCTCCAGGGAACGACCCGTGCCCAGGTAGGCCGAGAGGGTCTCCAGCACGGCGCCACCGGCGTCCTGCAGCGGGGTGAACGCCTGGGCGATCAGGGTGGCGCGGGCGGTGTAGTCGCCGGTCAGCACGCGTTCGGGCAGCAGGTCGTCGGCCATCACCGGGCGGGGCGCCTGCGGCCACGCCGGGGCGGCCGTGAGCCCCGCGAGGGCGGAGCGGGCCGAGCGGGCGGCGTCGGTCAGGCTGGGCACCTGGGTGCCGATCACGACCGGGCCGGTGCCGAACCGGGACAGGAGCGAGGCGGCCGCCGCCACGAGGTCGCCCTCGCCGCCGAGCACCAGCACGAGGCGGTCGCCGTGGATGCCCACGAGGGCGTCGCCCGCGGCGCGGCGGGCCACTCGGCGGATCTCGGCGGTGCGGATCTCGTCGAGCTCCTCGGTGGCGACCCCGACCACGACCAGGGCGTTGCCCTTGCCGCTCCAGCCGAGCGCGGAGATGCGGGAGCGCAGCGAGTCGTCGCCGTCGCCGCGCACCAGGGCGTCGACCACGAGCGCCTCCAGCCGGGCGTCCCAGGCGCCGCGCCACTCGGCGGCGCGGGCGTAGACCTCGGCCGCCGAGAACGCGACCTCGCGGGAGTAGCGCAGCACGGCCTCGCGCAGGTCGCGCTCGCCGCCGGGGGCGGCGATCCGGTCGGAGTGCGTCTCGACGACGTCGACCACCACGCGCACGAGCTGCAGGGTGTGCTGCAGGGAGATGGAGCGGGTCAGCTCGGTGGGCGCGGCGGCGAAGATCTCGCTCACGCCGTGCGGCGGGCGGTCCGGGTCCGTGAACCAGGAGGTGAAGGCGTTGATGCCGGCCTGGGCGACGAGGCCCACGTAGGAGCGGTCCTCGGCGGGCAGCTCGCGGTACCAGTTCAGGTCCTCGTCGAGGCGGCGCATCGCGGCGGCGGTCAGCAGGCCGCTGGCCTCGCGGACGCGCTGGAGGTTCATGGGGAAGCCGGCAGGGTCCAGCCCGGCGTCGGTCTCGGGTGCCTGGCCGGCGTCCTGGCCGGTGCCCTGCTCGGTGGTGCGGTCGGTTACCTGCCCGGCCTCCTGGTCGGTCTCCTGGGCACTGGCTCGAGCGGCCCGTCGTGTTGCTGGCACCCCGGCAGCATACGAGCCCGACTTGTGGAGAGTCCACAAACGGACTTTCGCGACAGTGCTATCCCAGTGAGTACGGGTGAGAAACTGTAGGGTCGAGGCATGGCCCTGATGCACCGGCTCCGTCGCCTCATCCGTCGGCCCTTGTCCGCGTCCACGGTCGGCACACGTCGGCAGTCACCGTCGGCACCCCGGCGTGGGGACGTGGGGCACGAGGACGCGCTACGAGCGCAGCTCACCGACGATCCCAACAACGAGGAGGCGTTCGCCGCCCTGGCGGAGATCGTCCGCCGCCGGGCCGCGGAGGACCCGACGCTGGAGGACCCGCTGCGGGACTCGGACGAGATCCCGGAGTCCAGGCAGCGGGAGGCCGACCTCGCGGTCTGGTCGCTGGCCGAGGAGCTGGCCGGGCACCCGCGCGGCTGGTACCCCCTCATCGAGCTGGGCCGGCTGTCGCTGGCCGACGACCCGGAGGGCGCCGTCCGCCGCCTGATCACCGCCGCCGAGCGCGACCCGGACGGGAACGCGCTGGCCGAGGGGCTCGCGATCCTGCGCGAGGCCGGGATGCCCGTGGAGGCCCTGGGCCTCGGCGTCGGGCACTGGCGCGTGCGGGAGCACTCGCCGGTCGTGGGAAAGCATCTCGTGCTCGCCGCGCTGGAGGCCGGCCGGGTATTCGAGGCCAAGCAGCACCTGCGGGCCCTGGACCTGCACCCGGACACACGAGCGGTCAAGCCGCTCCAGGCGGAGCTGGCCCAGGCGATCGCGGCGGCGGAGCAGACGACGCCGAAGTAGAACGCCGGCGAAGTAGAACCCTGGCGAGATAGAACTCTGGCGAAGTAGAACTGCAGCGCACCGGTTGTCGGTGCGCTGCAGTTCTACTTCGCCAGAGTTCTACTTCGCCCTGGTTCTATCTCGGAGACACGGTCAGCTGTCGCCGCCCGTGTTGCCGGACGTGCCGGCGGTGACGTCGAGCAGGCTGTACTTCTCGACGGCCTTGCTGACGACGTCGGCCGGGACCTCGCCACGGCGGGCGAGGACCTGCAGCGTCTTGACCACCATCGACGGGCCGTCGATGAGGAAGTAGCGCCGTGCGGCCGCGCGGGTGTCGGAGAAGCCAAAGCCGTCCGCACCGAGCACCGCGTAGTCGCCGGGGACCCACGCGCGGATCTGGTCGGGGACCAGGTGGTCGTAGTCGCTGGTGGCGACGAACGGCCCCTGCGCGCCCGAGAGCTTCTCGGTCACGTACGGGGTGCGCAGCGGCGCCGACGGGTCGACGAGGGCGTCGTGCTCCGCCGCGAGGGCGTCGCGACGCAGCTCGTTCCAGCTCGTCACGGACCAGACGTCGGCCGAGACGCCCCAGTCCTCCTTGAGGAGCTGCTGCGCCTCCAGCGCCCACGGCACGCCCACGCCGGAGGCGAGGAGCTGGGCCTTGGGGCCCTCGGCGTCGGACACCGCGATGCGGTGGATGCCGCGCTTGATGCCCTCGACGTCGACGTCCTCCGGCTCGGCCGGCTGGACCATCGGCTCGTTGTACACCGTGAGGTAGTACATGACGTCCTGCGCGCGACCGTCCGGCGTGTGGCCGTTCTCGCCGGGGCCGTACATGCGCTCGATGCCGTCGCGCACGATGTGCCGGATCTCGTACCCGTAGGCCGGGTCGTACTGCACGATCGCGGTGTTGGTGCCGGCGATGAGCGGGCTGTGCCCGTCGGCGTGCTGCAGGCCCTCACCCGTGAGGGTGGTGCGGCCCGCGGTGGCGCCGATGATGAAGCCGCGCGTGAGCTGGTCGCCGGCCGCCCAGAACTGGTCGCCCGTGCGCTGGAACCCGAACATCGAGTAGAAGATGTAGACCGGGATCATCGGCTCGCCGTGCGTCGCGTACGACGTGCCGACCGACTGGAACGCGGCCGCGGAACCGGCCTCGTTGATGCCGGTGTGCATGATCTGGCCGGACTCGGACTCCTTGTAGCTCAGCATGAGCTCGCGGTCCACGGCGAGGTAGTTCTGGCCGAGCGTGTTGAAGATCTTGGCGCTCGGGAAGATCGAGTCCAGACCGAAGGTCCGGGCCTCGTCCGGGATGATCGGCACGATGCGGTTGCCGAAGTCCTTGGCCTTGAACAGGTCCTTGAGCAGTCGGACGAACGACATGGTCGTGGCGACCTGCTGCGTGCCGGAGCCCTTCTTCAGTAGCTCGTAGGACTTGTCCTCGGGCAGCGTCAGGGTGGTCTTCGCCGTGGTGCGGCGCTCCGGTACGAACCCACCGAGCTGACGGCGGCGCTCCAGCATGTACTGGATCTCCGGCGCGTCGGCACCCGGGTGGTAGTACGGCGGCAGGTACGGGTCGGCCTCGAGCTCGGCGTCCGAGATCGGGATGCGCAGCGAGTCGCGCAGCGTCTTGAGGTCGTCGCCCTTGAGCTTCTTCATCTGGTGCGTCGCGTTGCGGCCGGCGAAGCCGGCGCCCAGGCCGTAGCCCTTGACGGTGTGCGCCAGGATGACGGTCGGCTGGCCCGTGTGCGCGCGCGCCGCGGAGTAGGCGGCGTAGAGCTTGCGGTAGTCGTGGCCACCGCGCTTCATGTTCCAGATGTCCTCGTCCGTCATGTTCTCGACGAGGGCCTTGGTGCGCGGGTCGCGACCGAAGAAGTGCTCGCGGATGAACGCGCCGGACTCCGCACGGTAGGTCTGGTAGTCACCGTCCGGGGTCACGTTCATCAGGTTGACCAGCGCGCGGTCCTTGTCGGCGTTGAGCAGGGCGTCCCACTCGCGGCCCCAGACGACCTTGATGACGTTCCAGCCGGCGCCCTTGAACTGGGCCTCCAGCTCCTGGACGATCTTGCCGTTGCCACGGACCGGGCCGTCGAGGCGCTGCAGGTTGCAGTTGACGACGAAGGTCAGGTTGTCCAGCTGCTGCTGCGCGGCGTGCTGGATCATGCCGCGGCTCTCCGGCTCGTCCATCTCGCCGTCGCCGAGGAACGCCCAGACGTCCTGCTGGCTGGTGTCCTTGATCCCGCGGTTGTGCAGGTACTTGTTGGTCCAGGCCTGGTACACGGCCGACGCCGGGCCGAGGCCCATGCTCACGGTCGGGAACTCCCAGAAGTCCTGCATGAGGCGCGGGTGCGGGTAGGACGGCAGGCCGCCACCGGCGTGCGACTTCTCCTGGCGGAAACCGTCGAGCTGGTCCGCCGTGAGGCGGCCCTCGAGGAACCCGCGGGCGTAGACGCCGGGGGAGGCGTGGCCCTGGAAGTAGATCTGGTCGCCGCCGCCCGGGTGGTCCTTGCCGCGGAAGAAGTGGTTCAGGCCCACCTCGTACAGCGTCGCGACGGACGCGTAGGAGGAGATGTGCCCGCCGACGCCGAGGCCCTCACGCTGGGCGCGCGTGACCATGACGGCCGCGTTCCAGCGGATCCACGAGCGGTACCGGCGCTCCATCGCCTCGTCGCCCGGGAAGTAGGGCTCCTCGTGCACACCGATGGTGTTCACGTAGGGCGTCGCCATCGACGCGGGGATGCTCACGTTCCGCTCCCGCGCACGGCGCAGCAGGTTGAGCATGACGTACCGGGCGCGGGGTCCGCCCTTGTCGTCGATCAGCCCGTCGAAGGACTCGACCCATTCCTCGGTCTCGGCCGGGTCGATGTCAGGTACGGCGCTGAGCAGACCGTTGATCAGCGGTCCGGTCTCGTCAAACGAAGCCACCAGCTACCTCTCTCGGTGTCGCGCGGCGCGGTCGCGGTTCGCGCTCCTCGCCGCCTCGTCAGAACCCGTCGCGTCGGCAGCGTCGCCACAGCTGGGGTTGCGGCTGTGCACGCCCACGCACAGGTGGTCCTATCTATTCTGTCCCCTCACAGCCTCCGCCCACACCATAGGGCGGTCAAGACTGCGTGATCTGCGTTACGTCTGTGTCGGTTCGCACCAGTATTGATACGCAGTATCGCAATGTTGAGACTGAGTGCATGACTCGCCCGTTGCCCGTGACTCATCGATTCATCAAAAAGACACCACACGTCCTGGCTACGAGGCATGGCGGGGGTCCGTGCACTACCTTTGGCGACGGAGGGCCCGACCCAAGGGCCGACAGAAGAAGACGGAGACGACCCGGCAGGTACTGCCGGACAGAGAAGGGAACGATCAACCAAGTGAGCACGGACACCCAGGGCGCGGGGCGCCTCGGCTTCGAGGCCGGCCAGGTCGTGCAGGAGTTCGGCTGGGGAGACGACGTCGACGAAGCGCTCCGGTCTGACATCGAGCAGATCATCGGCAGCGAGCTGGAGGACGAGGACTTCGGTGACGTCACCGACGGCGTCATCCTCTGGTGGCGGGACGACGACGGCGACCTCACCGACGCGCTCGTCGACGTGCAGACCGTCCTGGACGACGGCGGCCTGATCTGGATCTTCACGCCCAAGCCCGGCCGCGACGGCGAGGTCGGCCACGGCGACATCCAGGAGGCGGCCACCACCGCCGGCCTGCAGACCACCAGCACGTTCGCGATCGCGGACGACTGGTCGGCCACCAAGCTCGGCTACCGGGGCCGTGGCAAGTAGCGGCTCATGACCGAGTCTTCCGGAGCGCACGCCGCTGCCGAGGTGACGCTGAAGCCGGGTGACCCCGCACCCGACTTCACGCTCCCCGACACGCATGGCACGCCGACCACGCTGTCCGACCTGCGCGGCACGCCGGTGCTCGTGGTCTTCGTGCCGTTCGCCTTCTCGGGCACCTGCACGGGCGAGCTGTGCGAGCTGCGCGACAACATCGAGGACTTCGAGACCGCTGGCGTGCGGTTGTTCGTGATCTCGACCGACGCCGTGTTCACGCTCAAGGCGTGGCAGGCGGCCGAGGGCTACCAGTTCGACCTGCTGTCGGACTTCTGGCCGCACGGCGAGGTAGCGCGCGACTACGGCGTCTTCGACGAGGGCTCGGGCATCGCGCTGCGCGGCTCGTTCCTCATCGACGCCGACGGGATCGTGCGGTGGTGCGTGGTCAACCCGCGCGGGCAGGCGCGTGACCTGGAGGACTACCGGCGGGCGGTCGCGGAGATCTGACCGCGCTCGGAACCTGCTCGGGTCGAAAATCTGGCCGGGTTTCGGGTGCCGGGCAGGTATTGTTGGCCGCTGCTGGTGCGTGCTGCTGAGGCAGCGCTGCCGGGGCTCGTAGCTCAGTTGGTTAGAGCGCCACGTTTACACCGTGGATGTCGGGGGTTCGAATCCCTCCGGGCCCACCTAGTGCCGGTTACGTGCGGTGAGCTGCGGCGACGACGGTGTCGCCCTCGCCGGGCCGATGAGCGGTCAGAGGCGGCCGTGCTGCCCTGCCCGTCTGGGTGCGGGCCGTTGGCCCAAGGTGGTCGAACGTAGGGGTGGTCGCACTCTGAGCGCTCAGAGTGCGACCACCCCTACGTTCGACGCCGCTGCTCGTGCGCACGGAGATCGACTACCCGATCAGACGGCGAACAGCAGCCCCGCGTTGATCAGGACGACGACGGCCGTGGCGAAGTGGATCCCGAACGCGACCGACTTGCGCCCTCCGTGCCGCAGCACGATCACCGTGTCACCCAGGGGCGCCACCGCGACGGCGAGCATGAACCAGGCCGCGGCGTGGGCTCCCGCGAACGCGAGCAGCGCCAGCCCGACGATCCCGAACGTGGCGTCCCGCAGCCCCTTGATCTCGAGGTAGGCCCGGTCCTGCTTGGCGGGGACGCCGTAGCCGGCCGCGGCGGGGAAGGGGCTGATCAGGAACCGCGTCCCGATGAAGAGGATGAACAGGTTGAGGACCACGGCCAGGGCGTACGCGACGACAGTCATGCCAGATCTCCTTGCTAGCAGTGATAGCTGATATAGCGACGCTAGCAGAGCAGGGACAGAATTCCTAGCAGTGCTAGGATCTGGATATGGCAACAGGGACGCGCCGCGAGCGTGAGCGGGCTCAGCGTGAGGAACTGATCGTCAGGGCCGCGCGCGAGCTGGCAGAGGCAGAGGGCTGGGACGCGGTCACGACCAGGCGGCTCGCCGCCGAGATCGAGTACAGCCAGCCCGTCCTGTACAGCCACTTCAAGGGCAAGAACGCCATCATGACGGCGGTCGCGGCCCAGGGCTTCGAGGAGCTGGTGACGGAGCTGCGCGCCGCACGCACCGCCGTCCGCGGTGGGCCCGAAGCGCTGGCTGCGGTCGCGGCGGCCTACACGGACTTCGCCCGGGAGCGCCCGGCGCTGTACGACGCCATGTTCACCCACGCCGTCGAGGTGGAGTTCGCCACCCCGGACGGCCCGGCGTACCTCCGGGAGGGGTTCGGCGAGCTGCTCCAGGCGGTCGAGCCGCTGGCCGGGGACGACGATCCCGGCGTCCTCACCGAGACCTTCTGGGCAAGCCTGCACGGCCTGGCCACGTTGGAGCGCAGCGGCCGCCTTCCCATGTCGCTGCACGACGAGCGGTTGAGGCTGCTGCTCGGGCGGTTCACGAGGCCGAAGGGCTGACCTGCCCTGGGCTGGTCGGAGTCGACCGGGACGTGCCCTATCTTTCTGGCGTGACCACTCTTTCGGCGCTGCACGAGTCGCTCGACGATCCCGAGTTCTGGGCCCGGTACACCTACGCCTACGCGGACGGGCCCGGCGCGGACCGGCTCGGTGAGCTCGAGGACCTGCTGGACGACGACGAGGACGAGGACGAGGACGAGGACGAGGAAGGCGACGACGATGACCTGTCGTTCGACGTGGACTTCGAGGTCGGTGCCGGCCACGACGTCGTCCTGAGCATCGACGTCTGGGCCGACTCCTACAGCCTGGGTGTCGCCGTCCCCGGCGTGGACGAGCCGGCCGAGCTCGGCTGGGACGACCTCGCGCACTGGCACCCGCACGCGCTGCGCTGGTCGGAGCTCGACCTGATCGTCCGCGCGATCTCTGCGAGGAACCCGGGGCAGTGGCCCCCGGGCGCGGCGCTGGCCCTGCTGTGCCGGTTCGCCGCCGTCTTCGACGACGACGACGTGGACGGTGCCGTCGCTGCCGTCGACGAGGCCTACGCCGCGCTGCGCCCCGAGCACTGGGACGGGTACTGGCCGCGAGGCACCGACTGGCTCGACCGTGCCGACTTCCGCGGCAAGGACGTCAGGTGGCAGAGCGACGAGGCCGGGAACCGGTGGGTGACCGAGCGGGACGCCGACGCCGAGCCGTTCTACAGCATCCGGCTCGCGCCGGATCCGGGAGCCGACGACGGCTTCCCGCACGGCCTCCTTCGGGCCGTGCTGGACGCCGCTGCCGTGACGGTCGGCGACCGGGCGGAGCCGGACGGGGCCTGAGCTACGACGGGCGGCGTGTGCTCACCACAGGCCGCCCATGGGCCTCCGGGAGGGACTCGCATGGGACCCGCTCCGGCGCTGACCGCAGGCACATTTCAGCGCGACGGCGCCCGCACCAGGTGCGGGCGCCGTCGTCGCGATGAGAGCGGCCTAGAAGAAGTTGCGGGGGTCGAACTTCTCCGCGATGTCCGAGAGACCCTGGCCCGCCTCCGAGACCTGGTCGCCGACTCCGGAGACCTGGTCCCCGACGCCGGACACCGCGCCCTCGGCCGTGCCGGCGAGGTCCTCGACGCCCGTGGTCGCCTGGCCCAGAGCGTCCGCGCCGTAGCCCTCGATGCCAGCCGTGGCCTGGTCGATCGCACCGGCGCCGAGGCCCTCGACCCCTGCGGCGGCCTCGCCCAGCGCACCGGCCCCGTACTCCTCGAAGCCGGCCGTGGCCTCGCCCAGGGCGCCGGCACCGTACTCGCCGGCCGCCGCCGTCAGGCCCTCGACGTCGACACCCGCGGCGAGCGATTCGAAGTCGACGCCGAGGTTCGCGGCGTTCTCCAGGAGCGGGCCGGCCACGCTGCTGACCGCGGCACCGGCCGCGACGGCGCCCAGGATGCCCACGGCGCCGACGGCGACACCCGCGACGGCGCCGCCCGTGCCGACCTTGGCGAGCACGGACCGCATGGAGCCCGGACGACGGGCCTCGCTCCGGGCCGCTGCCCGGGCCAGCTCGGCGTGGTCGGCGGAGCGCGGCTGCTCGTGCGGCGGCAGCTCCGTCTGCATGCGCTGCAGCACGGCGTGGCGCTGGGCCGGCGTCAGGCGCGCGAAGGACTCGGCGTGGATCCGCTCGACCTGGTGCGGGTCGGCGGTCTGCATGAGGTAGTCGTAGCGCGCGATGGCCTGCCGGTCGGCGTCGGCGGTGCCTGGAGCGCCCCGGTAACCCTGCTGGGCGGGCGGGTAACCCTGCTGCTGGCCCGGGTAGCCCTGCGGCGCGGGCGGGTACCCCTGCTGCTGTCCGGGGTAGCCCTGCTGAGCGCCCGGGTACCCCTGCTGGCCGGGGTAGCCCTGACCCGGCGCGCCCTGCTGCTGGTTGCGCCCGCTCACCGCGTCGGCGACGTCCTTCAGGGTGGACTGCCAGGACCTCTGCCCCGTCGAACCGCCCTGCGGCGCGCCCTGTTGCTGCTGCTGCCCGTCGTTCTGCGAGTCGAGCATCTTCTTGGCCAGGCCGATCATGTTCGAGAGCTTGGACATGCGGTCCGTTCCTTCCGTCGGGGCGGAAGGACCACGCTTCCAGCCCATCATGAGAAGTACGTGAGACCAGGATGAGAGATTCACCCGGTGGCCTGGCGATATGCACCGGGATCAGCCATCGTGTGAAGCGCGCGGGACGTCCGAGCCCCCACCGAGCGACGGAGGCACAGTGCATTCCCATCTCCCTGGACCCGGCCGCCGCACCCCGGTCAGCACGTATCGGCTCCAGCTCGGTCCGGAACTGACGTTCGCGGACGCCGAGAAGGCGCTCCCGTACCTCGACACCCTCGGGATCACGGACCTCTACCTCTCGCCCGTGCTGCAGGCCGCGCCCGGTTCCACGCACGGGTACGACGTCGTGGACCACACCCGGATCAGCGACGTCATGGGTGGCCGGGACGGCCTCGAACGGCTCGCGGCCGCGGCGCACGCGCGGGGGATGGGCGTCGTCGTCGACGTGGTGCCGAACCACATGGCCGTGCCGACGCCGGCCTGGCACAACCGGGCGCTGTGGTCCGCGCTCAAGCACGGCCACGAGTCCCCGTACGCGCACTGGTTCGACCTCGAGATCGCCGCGGGCGAGGGGCTCCTGATGCCGGTGCTGGGCGCGCGGATCGGCACGGTGCTCGCGGCGGGGGAGCTCGTGCTGGACCGCGCCGTCGTGCCCGGGGAGGGCGACGAGGAGCAGCCCGTGCTGCGCTACTACGACCACCTGTTCCCCGTGCGGCCCGAGACCGAGGACCTGCCGCTCGCCGAGCTGGTGGGCCGCCAGCACTACCGGCTCGCCTACTGGCGCGTGGCCGACGAGGAGCTCAACTACCGGCGCTTCTTCGACGTCGGCACGCTGGCGGGCATCCGCGTGGAGGACGACGACGTCTTCGACGCCACGCACGCCCTGCTGCTGGAGCTCTTCCACGCGGGCGTGGTCGACGGCTTCCGGATCGACCACCCCGACGGGCTGGCCGACCCGCGCGGCTACCTGCGGCGGCTGGACGAGGCGACCGGCGGGGCGTGGGTCGTGGCAGAGAAGATCCTCGAGGAGGACGAGGCCCTGCCCGACGACTGGCCCGTCGCCGGCACCACTGGTTACGACACGGCCTGGCGGCTGCACGCCCTGCAGGTGGATGCCGACGGCGCGGCCCCGCTCGCCGCGCTCATGCACGAGGTGGCGGGCGAGCAGACCAGCCTGGACGACGTGATCGAGCAGGCCAAGCGGCAGATCGTCGAGACCTCGCTGTACGCGGAGACCCATCTGCTGACGACGATGCTCGCCGACATCTGCCGAGAGGACGTGCGGCTGCGCGACCACACGTTCCGGTCGCTGCAGGACTGCGTGGTCGAGCTGGTCGTCGCGTTCGGCCGGTACCGCGCGTACGTCGTCCCCGGCGAGACCGCGCCGGCGGAGGCGGAGCGCGTGGTGCGGGAGGCGGCCGACGTCGCCCGGGCGCGCCTCGACCCGGACCGGCACGACACGCTGGACCTCGTGGTCGACCTGGTGCTCGGGCGCGAGGCCGGGTCGGCGGGGCGGCGCGACGAGGAGCGGCGTGCCGAGCTCGTGGTCCGGTTCCCGCAGGTGTGCGGCGCCGTGATGGCCAAGGGCGTGGAGGACACGGCGTACTACCGGTGGACCCACCTGGTCAGCCTGTGCGAGGTGGGCGGGGCGCCGGCGCGGTTCGGCGTCGGGCCGGACGAGCTGCACGCGCACGCGCGGCACACCGCCGAGTCGTGGCCCGCGACGATGACCGCCGGGTCCACGCACGACACGAAGCGCGGCGAGGACGTGCGGTCGCGGATCGGGGCGGTGTCCTCGCACGCGGAGGCCTGGGTCGGGCTGGTGCACCGGCTGCGGGAGGCGACGTCGGACGTGCGACCTGCCGATCTCGACGGTCGCACCGAGAACCTGCTCTGGCAGACGCTCGCCGGGACCTGGACGCCGGACGGGCCGATCGAGGCCGAGCGGCTCGCCGCGTACCTGGTCAAGGCGTCGCGCGAGCAGAAGGCGTGGACCACGTGGACGGCGCCCGACGTCGTCCGGGAGGAGGCGTTGGTCGGGTACGCGACCTCGCTGCTGACGCACCCCGAGGTCGTCGCCGGGTTCGACGGGTGGGTCGCCGAGGTGACGCCGACCGTGCGGCGGTCGGTGCTCGCGACCAAGCTGCTGCAGCTCACCGTGCCCGGCGTCGCCGACGTCTACCAGGGGACCGAGGTGACCGGGACGTCGCTCGTCGATCCGGACAACCGGCGGCCCGTGGACCTGGAGGGGCTCGCGACGGTGCTCGGGTCGCTCGACGCGGGGCGGACACCGGTGGGGCTCGCGGAGGAGAAGCTCGTGGTGACGGCCGCCGCGTTGCGGGTACGGCGGGAGTATCCCGGGGCGTTCGTCGGGGAGGACGCCGGGTACGAGCCGCTGCCGGTGACCACCGGACGGGCCGTCGGGTTTGCGCGGCTCGATGCTGCCGGGCCCCGGGTGGTCGTGGTCGCGACGCGGCTCGGGGATGCACCGGGGCTGTCGGAGGCGTCGATGGTGCTGCCGGAACCTGCGTCCGGAGAGGCGTGGCGGTCGGTGCTGACCGGGGCCTTGGCCGATGCCGGGGCGGTGCGGCTCGGCGACCTGCTGGGGGACTGGCCGGTCGCGCTGCTGGTGGCGGAGGCTGCTGGTGATGACGGTTCGGCTCAGGGGGTGGACGCATGATCGGGGACCTGCGGGTCTGGGCGCCGCGGGCATCCCGCGTCGACCTGGTCCTGTCGGCCAGCGGCAGCACGGAGGCGATGGACGCCGACTCCGGGGGCTGGTGGCGCTCCCGCCGTCCGCTGCTGGCCGGGACCGACTACGCCTTCTCGCTCGACGGCGGCCCGCCGCGCCCTGACCCGCGCAGCCCCTGGCAGCCCGCGGGCGTGCACGGCCCGTCGCGCACCTTCGACGCCGGAGCCTTCCCGTGGTCCGACGGCGGCTGGGCCGGCCGCGACGTCCGCGGCGCCGTCATCTACGAGCTGCACGTCGGCACGTTCACGCCCGAGGGCACGCTCGACGCCGCCGTCGGGCGCCTCGACCACCTCGCCGACCTCGGGGTCGACGTCGTCGAGCTGATGCCGGTCGCCGCGTTCGGCGGGCACCACGGCTGGGGGTACGACGGCGTCGCACTGTGGGCGGTGCACGAACCGTACGGCGGCCCGGCCGCGCTCCAGCGCTTCGTGGACGCCGCGCACGCGCGCGGGCTCGCCGTGTGCCTCGACGTCGTCGACAACCACCTGGGGCCGTCGGGGAACTACCTCGCCGAGTTCGGTCCCTACTTCACCGACCAGCACCAGACGCCGTGGGGCGCGGCCGTGAACCTCGACGGCGACGGCTCCGCCGAGGTGCGCGCGTTCGTCGTCGAGAAGGCGCTGCGGTGGTTCCGGGACTTCCACGTGGATGTGCTGCGGCTCGATGCTGTCCACGCCCTGGTTGACGACTCGCCGCGGCACGTGCTGGCGGAGCTGTCGGACGCGGTTTCTTTGCTTGCTGCCGATCTGGGGCGGCCGTTGTCGCTGGTGGCCGAGTCGGACGCCAACGATCCGCGGACCGTGACACCCACTCGTGAGGCGTTCCAGGGACGGGCCGGGTACGGGATGACGGCGCAGTGGGCCGACGACGTCCACCACGCCCTGCACACCCTGATCACCGGCGAACGGCAGGGGTACTACGCCGACTTCGGCACTCCGGACACGCTCGCCAAGGCGCTCACCGACGTCTTCGTGCACGACGGCGGCTGGTCCACCTTCCGCGGCAAGAACTGGGGCGCGCCCGTGCCCGCCGAGCTGGACCGACGACGCTTCGTCGTCTGCTCCCAGAACCACGACCAGGTGGGCAACCGGGCACTCGGCGACCGGCCGTCGCGCGTGCTGACGCCGGGGGCGCTCGCGGTGAGCGCGGCCGTGGTGCTGCTCGGGCCGTTCACGCCGATGCTGTTCATGGGCGAGGAGTGGGGCGCGACGACGCCGTTCCAGTACTTCTCGGACCATGAGGAGCCGGAGCTCGCGGCGGCGATCTCGCGCGGGCGGGCGGCGGAGTTCGGCGGGCACGGGTGGGTCGAGCTTTATGGGGCTGGGGTTGTGGTGCCTGATCCGCAGGCTTTGTCGACGTTCGAGGCTTCGCGGTTGGACTGGGGGGAGGCTTCGGGCGAGGGCGGGGCTCGGATGCTGGAGTTCTATCGGCGGTTGGTGAGGCTGCGGCGCGCGGAGGCGGCTGTGGCCTCGGGGGATGCTTCCGGGACGTCCGTGCAGGTCGGGGACGGGGTGGTGGTGATGACGCGTTCGGCTGGTGGCTCTGGTGATTCTGGCTCTGGTGGGCGCGTGGATGTGGTGCTGGTGCTGGAGGAGGGACCGGTGTCGGTGGTGGTTGAGCGCGACGGCGAGCCGGCGTCGGTAGTGCTCGACTCCGGCGTGATGCTCGGGGGTGAGGCTGCGGTTGTCGAGAGCGGGTCGGGTCGGACCACGGTGAGGGTGTCGGGGCCGGGGGTCGTGGTGCTGCGGTGAGTGGGCGTTGGCTACGCTCGCTATCCGTGAGGCACCTTGGACGAACCCGGCGGCACCGAGTGAGCTGCGCGTGAACGACTTCGACCTGCTCCTGGCGGAGTGCTCATGGCTCACCCAACAGAGTGTTGACCTGGCCGCGCCCAGACAGAATTGGCCCATCGACATCGCGGGCATGCCTGTCATGTCGAGGCTTCTGTCGACGGCGACGGTCACTCCCGTCCGGCTCGACGGCATCGATCACGAGCTACTTGCCTGGGGGCCGCCGTCGGACCGTCGCGGCTGGTTGTGTCAGCCGCCGACGCACTGTGACGACGCGAATGCTCCGGAGGTATTGCGGGCGGTGTGGGCTGCCACGGGCGGGATCGTCGAGCACTTCGGTGCGGTGTCTGACGACTGGTGGTGGCTCAACTGCAATGACGTCCTGACCCGCGAGGCCGCCGCACATTCGGTGGAGCAGATGCTGGGCGCCTACGAATGGATGTGGGCCGACGAAGGGCTCGAAATTCCGATCAAGGCAGACGACTACGTTCCGGTAGCCATTGAGGCGAACGGCAACCTGACCCTCGCGCACCGGCTGACGGGGAAGGTGGTCTGGTTCGCACCGGACCACTCCGCATCCGACGTCACGGTGCTGCCGGGCTGCCCGGAGTACTCCCTGTACACGTTCGACGGCGCGACGGACCTGACCTCGTGGATCGAAGCGGGCGCTGCCCAGTGGGCGACGCCGTGACGTCGCTGAGCGACATTCAGCAGCGGCTCGTCGTGCCCTTCTACCTGCAGATGATGGGCGCGAATGTCGTGGATCTGGAACCTGAGCTGCGTGACGAGCTGGTGCAGGTCAGCACAACCGTCACGGTTGCCGAGGTGTGCCAGCTTCTCGATTCGGCGTGGGGGTGGCGGCCCCTGGTGATGGGCACCTGGTTCGCACTGGCCATGCCTGACGACGAGGTCAAACACGAGCTCGTCACCGCAATGGCATCCTCAGCAGGCGGGCTGACGGCACCACCGCTTGCTGCGGTGAGCGCTCTCGTTGCTGGTGCCGAGGCGATCGACGCCCTGCAGACCTACGCGGAATGGATTGCGGACCCACTACGCAGGGACGGGTCGTACGAGGTGGTCGCCGCAGGAATCGTGCACCTCGGTGGCACGCCGCCTGCGTTCGCCTCGTCAGCGTCCACCGCGGTCTTTGAGAGCCTGTATCGCCGCGCAAAAGAACTGCGTCTCGCGTTCCTCGATGCTCGGAACGGACTGTCGTGACCGACGACGATGGCGAACCGCGATGGGACGGCTTCGGATCGGACGAGGAACGACTGAGCCGGCAGCGGCAGGGGGTCTTGAACGAACTGACGCGTGAGATCACCGCCGGCCACGAGTTGCACGGTCGGATCGTCCGGGTGGAGGCGTTCTTCACGGCCACCGACGATGTGATCGTCCGCCTCGAGGACGACACGTTCGCCCTTGTTCATCCGACCTGGATCAGGCGTGCCGAACGGCCCGGCTACCCCGAGACGACGATGCTCGGTTCAGCGGATGCTGCGAAGGCATTCATGTCCCGGTGGGAGGAGCGGTACTGAGGGCCGGGCGCTCGAGGGCCGGTCGACCCCGGCCGGCGTCGTCGGCTCCTGACGGACGCGCTGGCGCCTCGCCTCTCGGGTCCGAGCGAAATGTGACAACCTGACCTGCCGAACGGCACGGACCACGGGGGAGACCTGATGCGATCACCAATTCTCGATTACCTCGACACCATCATCGAGCAGACGGCGCACATCGAATCCGGCGCTCTGGCGGACTACATCCCGGAGCTGGCGGCGGCCGACCCCGATCGGGTGGCGGTCGCGCTGTGCACGGTGAACGGGACCGTCTACGCCAGCGGCGACACCGACCACGAGTTCAGCATCCAGTCGATGTCCAAGCCGTTCGCGTACGCGCAGGCGATCGAGGACCGCGGGCTGAAGACCGTGCTCAGGCACATCGGCGTCGAGCCGAGTGGTGAAGCCTTCAACGAGCTCTCCCTGGACCCGCAGACCGGCAAGCCGCGCAACCCGATGATCAACGCGGGCGCCATCACCACCCACGCCCTCCTCAAGGATGACGAGGAGTCGGCGGTGAACCGCATGCTCGGCCTGTTCTCGCGGCTCGCAGAGCGGCCGATCAAGGTGGACGAGGCGGTCGCCGCCTCGGAACTGGCTACCGGGGACCGCAACCTCGGCCTCGCCTATCTGCTGCACTCCTCGGGCGCGCTGCGCCAGGAGCCCCGCACGGCGGTCACCGGCTACATCCGGCAGTGCGCGGCGTCGGTCACCGTGCGCGACCTCGCCCTGATGGCCGCGACGCTGGCCAACGGCGGCGTCCAGCCCAACACCGGCGAGCGGCTGTTCAGCCGGACCGGCACCCGGCACCTGCTCAGCGTGATGGCCTCGTGCGGCATGTACGACGCCGCCGGCGACTGGCTCACCACGGTCGGCATCCCGGCCAAGAGCGGGGTGGCCGGCGGCATCATCGGCGTGCTGCCCGGGCAGATCGGCGTTGCCGTCTTCTCCCCGCGCCTGGACCCGCACGGCAATAGCGCCCGCGGCGTCGAGATGATGCAGCTGCTCTCCGACGACCTGGGGCTGCACCTCATGGAGGCGAGCCGGCCCGCCCGATCGTCGCTACGTGAGACGCGCGAGGTGACGATCGAGAGGCAGCCGGCCACGGTCTACGTGCTGCAGGGCGACCTGGTGCTGAGCAGCATCGAGTCGCTGGTGAGGGTGCTCATCGAGGACCCGCCCGCGACAGAGCTCGTGGTGTTCGACCTGAGCCGCGTGGACGAGGTGCTGCCCGTGGCGCGCCGCACGGCGTCGGAGACGGCGACGAAGCTGATCGACGACGGGCACCGGATCGCGCTGGTCGATCCCGAGGAGACGGTCGTCGGTTTCTCGGACAGCCAGGGGCGGGCCGTCGAGTGGTGGAGCGTGGAGCGGCTGGAGAAGGGGACTGCGGGCGGGGCGTGATCGCTCGGCCGGGGCGGAAGAGCCTGCCGAGCGCGGATCTGTCTGCGCCCGCGAACCCGCTACCGTGCCCACGTGCGTTGGTACCCCTGGACTGACGGCGACCGCATCGCCCTCGCAGATCTTGCCCTGACCCCCGCCGACGGCAGCCCCCTCGCCGAACACGCGGCCTTCCCGCTGCCCGCAGAGCACCGCGGCCAGGACACCGTGGACGACGTCGTGGCCACGGATGACGGCGAGGTCGTCTACGCGGCGCGAGACGTCGTCGTCCGGCTGGACGCCACTGGTGTGGCCGTCTGGTCCCACGACCTCGGCAACAGCGGACCTCAGCGCGGCTTCGCCTGTTCGGGCCTGGTCCTCAGCCACGACGGCGCTCTCACCTGGGTCTACGCCGCCGATGCCATGGCCGACCGCGGCGATGACGACCGGCTCCTGGCCCTGGACTCGCGGACCGGGCTGCTGCTCGGGTCGGCGGCCCTGGACTCGGTCGGGCACGGCGCCGAGCTGTTGGCCCATGCGGACGGGAGCCTGCTCGTCGGCGTCGCGCAGGGCCAGGACGGCGGGATCCTTTACCTTGCGCGGTTCGACGACGGTGCGCTCACCGTCCTGGAGCTGACCGGGATGCTCGACGGCGACCGCGTGCCTTGCGCGTTCTCGCCCGACGGCACGCGGCTGCTGACCTGCGAGTACGCCGGGCCGGACGACGTCGCGGTGCACTCCTGGCCCGACGGCGCCGTGGTCGCCTCGTTCGCGGTCGAGGACCTTGCGCCCGACCAGCTTCCAGGCGAGGAACCGCTGTTGGAGTACGGGGCGGGGTTCCTCGGGGACGACCAGGTGTTCGTGATGGTCAAGGGCGACGACGAGACGGAGGTCGACTTCGTCGAATGGGCGGTGCCGGTGGTGATCGACCTCGTGTCCGGGACAGCGCGGGCCGTCGGGGAACCAGCGCCGTCGCCCCGCGACGAGCCGGTCGCCCTTGGTGACGGCACCTGGATCGCCGTCGACCCGCGGCCGGACAGGAGTGGGCCGGCCTCGGTTCGTCGCCGGTTCCGGCTCTCGCCGGCATAGCGCCGCGACGGCGGGACGGCGCCAACATCGCGCGCCGCCCCGCCGTCGTCCGACACTCCGAACCGAGCCGGACGCTAGGTCACTCGCCCGCGCCCGCCTGCGCCGGCACCCGCGTCGTCCCCGCCGGCACCGCCTCGCAGACCGTCCCCTCGGCGGGCAGCACGCCGTTGATCAGCGCGGCATCCACTGCGTCGTCGATGCACGGCCCGCTCGTCCGGTAGGAGGTGTGGCCGACGTCCGTCCGGGTGAGCAGGACGGCGTCCTCCAGGCGCTCGGTCACGGCCTGCGCCCAGTGGTACGGCGACACGTTGTCGACCTCGCCGCCGACCACCAGGATCGGCGGGGCACCGGCGCCCGTGAGCTCGTCGGTGAACCGGTCCTTGTTCGCGGCCGGCCAGAACGCGCAGTTCAGCGCGCTGTACGCGGCCCGGCTGCCGAGGCGCTCGCCGCGGGCGTCGATCTCGCGGGCGGCGGCGCGGTGGTCGCCGAGGTTGCGCAGGGCGGGCCAGTCGGCGCAGCGGACGGCGGTGTGGGGCTCCTGCAGCGTGGCGAACGGGCCGCCGAACGGCGCGACCGTCAGGTTCACGACCATGAAGTGGAGGAAGGCGCCGTTGCCCTGCTGCGCGGCGAGCAGACCGGCGGTGAGCTGCGGCCAGAGGGTACGAACGCCTGCCGCAGCCCTCACGCCCTCCAGCGCCATGGCGCCGTCGAGCGTCCCGCCAGGGGTGAGGCCCTCGATCGGCGGGACCTGCAGGGGCTCCCGCTCCAGGTCGGCGATCAGGGCGTCGAACGCGGCCTCCGGGTCGCCGTCGCCGAACGGGCAGGCCTCGACGCCCTCGGCGCGGCACGTCTCGAACCACAGGTCGAGCGTCTCCTCGTTGGACCGGGAGACGTCGTCGAGCAGCTGGAGCGGGTCGTTCTGCCACAGGTCGGTGTCGACGGGGGCGTCGATCACCATCTGGCGCACGCGCTCGGGGAACAGCGTGGCGTACATCGGGCCGACCACGGTGCCGTACGAGGCGCCGTAGAAGGTGATCTGCTCCTCGCCGATCGCGGCGCGTACCTGGTCCAGGTCGCGGGCGACGTTGTCGGTGGACAGGCTCGCCAGGAACGCACGGTCCTGGTGCGTGGCGCAGCCCTTCGTGAAGGTGCGAGCGTCCTTGACCAGCTGCCTGAACGACTTCCCGCCCGGGATGGTCGGATCGCGGTCCTCGGCCGCCTGCTCGGCGCGCTGCTCGTCGGTGAGGCAGCGGACGGCGTCCGACTCCCCGACGCCGCGCGGGTCCATGCCGACGACGTCGAAGCGCGCCACGACGTCGGGCGAGAACGGGCTGGTCTCACTCTTGGGGTCGATCGACCGGACCATGTCGGACGCCGGAACGCCCGGGCCGCCCGGGTTGATGAACAGGCTGCCGATGCGGTTGTCCGGGTCCGTGGCGCGGTGCCGGACGACGGAGAGCGGGATCTGCTCGCCGTCCGGGTCGCTGTACTCCAGCGGGACCTCGACGGTGGCGCAGTCCAGGCCCGGGCCGCACTCGGTCCAGTCGATCGGGTCGGGGGTCGGAGCCTGTGCGGTCGGGCCGGGCGCGGCGTCGTTCGCCGACGCCGTCAGCGCCGCACCGGAACCGCCGGCGCACCCGGTCGCGGCCAGCGAGACGGCGGCGAGCACCGCGGCGATCCGCAGCACTACGTGCGATGAGCGGGTTGGTCGTGTGGGTGAAGGCATGCGATCGACCCTAGAAATCTCATCCGCTCCCCGCATCGGCCGATGGGTCCGGACCCGCCGACCAGAAGTCGGAGCCTGCCCGCTACTCCGGGTCGGCAGGCGAGCCGAGCCCCGCCTCCTGCACCAGCAGCGCCACCTGCACCCGGTTGTTCAGACCCAGCTTGGTGAGGATCGACGACACGTGCGTCTTCACCGTGGTCAGGCCCAGGAAGAATCGCGCCGCGATCTCCGCGTTGGACCTCCCGGCCCCGATCTCGATCGCGACCTCCCGCTCCCGCTCCCCGAGGACGTCGAGGCGCTCGCGAGCCTTGGCCCGGCGTCCGTCCTGGTCCGACTCGGCGACCTTGGTGATGAGCCGCCGAGTCACCTCGGGGGAGAGCACGGGGCGACCCTGGGCCGCGTGCCGGACGGCGACGACGAGCTCGTCGGGCGGGGTGTCCTTGAGCAGGAACCCGGCGGCGCCGGCGCGGAGCGCGCGCAGCACGTGGGCGTCGGCGTCGAACGTGGTGAGCACCATGACCTGCGGCGCGGGGGAGTCCTTGCGCAGGATCTCGGTCGCGGTGAGCCCGTCCGTGCCGGGCATCCGGATGTCCATGAGCACGACGTCGGGGTGGTGACGTCGGGCCAGCTCGATCGCCTCGGCGCCGTCACCGGCCTCCGCGACCACGGTGAGGTCGGGGGCGCCGTCGAGCATCATCTTGAGGCCGAAGCGGACCATGGCGTCGTCGTCGGCGATGAGGACGTTGATGGCCGGGTCTGCGCCGGGCGTGGGATCACTCACGACGGCCAGGGTAGGCGCAGGCGGACGCGCCAGCCGCCCAGGTCGGTCGGGCCGAAGTCGAGGGTGCCGTTGACGAGGCGGGTGCGCTCCTGGAGTCCCTGGAGTCCGGTGCTGTTTCCCTGTGGTTGTCTCGTCCGGGTGGTCGGGGGTGCGTTGACCACCTCGGCGACGACGGCGTCGTCGGGCCGCCCGGTGATCCGGACGGTGACGGGGGCGCCCGGGGCGTGCTTGCGGGCGTTGGTCAGGGACTCCTGGACGACGCGGTAGAGCGTGCGGCCGTGGACGTCGGGGAGGGTTCGGTGGCCGGTGGTGAGGCCGGCGTCGTCGTGGAGTTCTACGTTCGTGCCGGCTTTGCGGGCCTCGTCGATCAGCTCCAGGACGTCGGCGACGGCCGGCATCGGCAGCTCGCCCACGGGGGCGCGGAGGACGCCGATCACCTCGCGGAGGTCCTGGAGGGCGCGGTGCGCGTTCTCGCGGACCACCTCGGCGGCGCGACCGACGTCGTCGGGCGGCGCGGTGCGGGCGTAGGCGAGGGCGCCGGCGTGCACGCTGAGCAGGGAGAGGCGGTGGCCCAGGACGTCGTGCATCTCGCGGGCGATGGCCTGACGGGCCTCGCGCTCGGACTGCTCGGCGCGGAGCTGGGCCTCTCGCTCCGCGGCGGCCGCGCGTTCGCGGAGGGAGGCGACGAGTGCTCGTCGGCTGCGGATGGTCAGGCCCCAGGCGACGGTGGCGGCGTGGCCCAGGGCGATGATGACGAAGACGGTGCTGGGTGGGGTGGCCTGGTCAGGCCAGATGAGTTGGTAGGTGCTGAGGGCGGCGATGCTGATCGCGGCCACGGTTGCGGTGGCACGGATCGAGCTGTGGATGGCGACGGTGAAGAGGGCGACTATCGCGGCGCCGGTGACCGTTTCGGAGTAGACGCTGGTGGCGGCCAGGCCGATGGCGATCTGGACCGGGTACTTGCGGCGCCACCAGAGGGCGATGCAGCCGAGGAGGCCGGTTGCTCGGTCGGCTAGGAGGAGCGGGGTGGGGAGGGGGGTGGGTTCGTTGGTTTGGATCTGGAGGGAGATCAGGGCCAGGGCTAGGGCCAGGGTGATCAGGCTGGCGTCGGTCAGGCGGGTGCGGAGGGTATTGCTTGGTGGTGTGGCCGGGATGGAGGGCGCGATAGGCATCGGGTCGAGCCTAGGGCGGGGATGGGGGCGGATGGTGCCCGTGGTGCCGGGGCGAAGCGCGAGGTGGCCAGTACCTGTCAGCGTCGCGGTGGAACGGCATCTGGGCGGGCACTCGGGGTGTCGTGGCGGGGTTGCCTGACAACTATCGGTTTCACGACCTGCGGCAAACGGGGGCTGACCCGGATTGCGCAGGAGGTGGCGATCTTGGCCGGGCTCATGCAGCGTGGTGGACACCCCGATGCTTCGGTGGTGCTGCAGTACCAGAAGGGGACGATGATCGGTACGGTGCGCCGTAACTCGGATCAGGAGGTACCGATGGACACGGCAGTTCCCATTGAACTGTACGTTGCGGGCGCTGGATTCGTTGTGGCCGGGGTCCTCTTCATTGTGTTCGCACGGCCGCTCGGAAGGTTCAACGAATACATCGTCAATCGGTTCTTCCCCGAGCCTTTGAGAGATCTCGTTCTGGAGGCTCCGCTGGGACTCGACATGCGGAGGCGACACATCACAGGCGGTGTGTTGTTCATCATTTTCGGGCTGTTGTATCTCTGGGCGGTGGTAGGACTCTCGTGATGGCTGCCCGTAGAAGCCAGGGCCTGCGGGCAAAATTAGGTGAGTGCTGTCGGCGGTGCGGTGATGCGGCGTTTGACGGACACGTGGAGAGCTTGGCGGTATCGGCCAGCGGGACCAAGTGGGTGGTCGGCTGATGTGCGACATGAGAGCGCCTTTCGCGCTTTCCGGCTCTATATCACCGGTGTGCACCCAACTCCCGCAGCCGCCCTGCATCTGCCGGTTCCAGTCTCAGCCCGCAAGATGCCTCGCCGGGCGGCGTGGATCTCTCGCCGCTTAGTCGTCGAAGTCGAACCCGTCCGCATCGGCTGCAGTGACCAGGCTCCGCATCCTGCTGTCGTCCGTGGCGACGCCGTCCATCAGTTCGCCCAACGCTTCGAGTGCGGTTTTGTCCTCGCCGTAGGCGCAGAACATGTCGCCCTCCGGGTCGTAGTTGAACCGGCTCTCGAGCGAAGGAGCCTCGGTAGCGATCAGCCTGCGCGCGACGCCCTCCCAGAAGTATCCGTTCGGCTCGTGCCCGAGTTCCTCGACCAGTGCGTCGACCGGCGTCGTCCCGGCGTGCAGCAGCAACGAGAACCTTCCAGGAGTGGTCTCGACCAGCTTCGGTAGCGTCATGCGCCGGAACCTAGCACCCGTGACCGACACCGCTGCGCTGGACGATCGGACGCTGCTTCACCCCTGCTCAGGCAGCCTCGGGAGGTAGGGCCGGGCGGTACCGGAACACTGGCAGAGCTGCTCCTGCTGCCGGTGCCATCCGCACGTGAACGCTGCAGATACATATCCGCTGTGGCCGGGTCCCATGAGCCGCGCCCGAGCATCGCCTCGAGTGCCGGGAGGGTCTCACGCTTGCGGCAGGATGACGTCCGTGCAGCAGCTCACCAGTAAGGTCGCCGGCGCGTGCGATGCGTGGCTTACCCCGCGCCTGGGGATGTTCTTCCGTCCCGCTGCAGAACCCATCACCACGGCCGAAGCAAAGCTCGGGGGACAGCCGGTCTGGCTCGAAACGCCGCAATGGCCGCTGTCGCGGACCGACGGTGCCCCCATGATGTTCATCGGGCAATTTCCCGTTCCGCAGAGTGATGGCCGGATCGCGTACTTGTTCATGTCTGCCGAGGGCTCCGGTCTGCGCGAGACCTGGGACTCCGAGGCGGGAGAGAACGCCGTCATCATCCAACCCGGCGGCCGCGTGCCCGACGTCGTGCGCACGGCCGATACCGCCACAGGTCCGACGCTGTGGACCCGTGGGCCCACCTGGGACGATGAGGTACCGGTCGAGCTGCACGTCGACCTCACACCCCTAGACCCGGCCACGGACCGCATCCTCGATGCGAAGGTCGCAGAGGGCGACGCCGAACGGCGCGGGCTGTACCTCGATCCCGACGAAGAGGTCGACGAGAGCGCCGACGTGACCCGCAGCTACGTTGGTGGCGCACCGGTATTTTGGCAGCCGCACCTCCCCGCAGTCCCGCCTGACAGCATGTCGTGGAGGTTCTTCCTCCAGCTCGACGGCGCCGAAGGAATCGACGACGATCCGTACGCGCTGAACTTCGGCGGTGGCACCGCCTACGTCTTCCTCTCCCGTTACACACTCGAAGGCCGCCTGACCTGGGACTGCGTCTGATCACCATCGGCAGCGACGACGAGACCTATCTCGACACCTTCCACGTGGTGCCGACGACAGCGTTGCGTACGACGACGACGCCTTCTACCGCGCTCCCTCCGACCAACGAGGCTGCGGTGCCGTTGCGGACGGGTGGCATACCGTGTTCTGGCAGGCAGAGCCGGGAATGTCGGCGGGTGCCGCTACGGTGCGTGTCGTTGCGAGAGAACGACAAGGAGCCGCACGATGAGCTGGGACATCAGCCTGTTCAACGCACCACCCGGGATGACGATCGAGGAGATCCCGCACGACTACAAGCCGGCGCCGCTCGGCTCGGTCGCGGAGATCCTCGACAGGCTGCAGGCCGCGTTCGTGGACCTGAACCTGAGCGACCCGTCGTGGGGCGACCTCGTGCGGCCGGGCTGGGCGATCGAGTTCAGAGATGGGTGGGCTGACTTCCAGGCGTTCTGCGACCGTGCGGTCGGTCAAGGTGCCGCCACGCGGAACACGGAGCAGTAGGAGCATGTCGATTCCTGCAGTGAGTTCGATGAGTCGGCGAGACGCCCGCTTCACCGCTGGCCCGTACACGGGCAAGTTCGTCGTTGCCGAAGCGGACGAGAGCGGCTCGATCATCGCGATCATCTGCGGGGGACAGCTTGGTTCCCTGGTTACGATCGGTGACTGGTGGTTCGCCGGCATGAGCGAATTCGAGCTCGGCGTGACCGAGGATGGCTGGGACGTCGAGTGGCTCCCTTCGGGGAGTCTCGGGACGCCGCGGTGACAGGGACTGCAGGGGTGCCGGGCTTTCGAACGGGGAATCCGGTGAAGCGGATCTACCGCCAGCCGACTCCTCTCGATCGAAGCGACTTCGATCGGGCACGAACGGATCGTGACGTGCCTGCCATCTGTGAAGCGGCGATCGCGCTTGCCTCGACCGAGCTGGACCGGAAATGGATGGAACGCCAACTCATCGAGTTGATGCGGGACGTGGACGGCTCGGTCCGCTCGATTGCGGCACTGGCCGTCGGACACCTCGTTCGCGTGCACGGGCAGATCGACCTTGAGGAAGTAATGCCGGTCTTGCAGGAACTGCTCGAAGACCGTGAGGCCGCTGGCAATGCCGCGAACGCTCTCGACGACATCCGCATGTTCGTCCGCCACGGCGAGTGAGGACGATTCAGACGTGCGTGTCGTCGATGCGATGGGTTCCTAACCGCGCAGTGCGTTGACCTCATCGGGCGTCATGTTTGGCCGGAGGGCGACGATGTCGTCGGCCCAGTGCACGACGACGATCCCGTCGTCCGGGAATGCTGTGTGCTGGGTCAGGAGGGCGATGAACTCGGCTTCGAGGTCGTCGTCGCCCTCCACCCCGATGGCCTGATTGTCCGCGTGAAAGTTCGCCACCACGACATGCCGGCCGTCACCGATGGTGAGCTGCTTGCTCAGCAGGCGGGCCAGGTCAGCGAGTTCAGGACCCGTGATGTCGACGTCGTCGGTGGACGGCCATCGCCGAACAGCGGCAGCGGCGATCTGGTCGGGGTCGAACCTGTGCTCGCCCGGGGTTACTGCCACCAGAAGGTCTGTCATGGGTCTCCAATCACTCCGGGACGATCCGAACATAGCCTCGGACTCCGAGTTCCTTCATCCGAGACTCGATGAACCCGGCAGCCTTCGTGCTGTTCGTCGTCAGCTCGACCACACCGCCACCCTCCATCACCTCGTTACCGGCCTTCTGCAACCTGAGCAACGTCTCGTCCATCTCGTTGATCGCACGTTCGCGAAGGAACTCTGGGAGCGTGTCTGGAACATAGAAGCTGTTCGACCGGCCAGCGCCGTCGATGTCAGGGCGCCCGACGTAGCCGAAGGGCATTCGGGGAGATCTCCTGCGCCGCGGCGAGCTTCTCCAGCACGAAATCCGCGACCTTCTCCATCGGCTGGTCCTGCAGGCTGAGGAAGCCGAAGGTCGCGGGCAGTCCGACGATGGGTGGCCGATTCCCGACGAGGAGGGGCAGCAGATATTCCTCGGTACGCTTGCTCGCCGCGTTCCGTCCGACCTCGTACTCAAACGTCGTCCAGTCGCGCTCGGGGTAGTCGTCGGAGAGGCAGATGATCATGAACTGTGCCTGCTCCCCGTAGATGCGGGCGAGCCCGCGGCGCAGGTCCTTCCCCCAGAGTTCCGCCTGCTGGTTGTAGTCGTAGAAGACCTTGATGTGCCGTTCCTCGAGCACCTCGACGAACTTGTCGACGACCGGCCGGTCGTTCCCCGCGAACGACACCGCCACGTCGTACTCGTACTTGCGTCGACGGGGGACCACCCCGGAGCTGACCCGGGTGAGGTCGAGGTGGTCGAGGTAGAAGCGGAACGTCGGGTCGTCGATCCGCAGGGTCCGGTGCTCGTAGGTCAAGGTCTCGTCCAGGCCGCTCTCCTCGATCAAGGTCGGGAGGATGTCGACAGCGCGGTTGAACGCGCTCCTGACCCGGCCTCTGTCGGCCGGGTCGGCGATTCCGACGACTGCGGCGTCCAGTTCCTTGTAGGCGGTGCGGAATCCCGGGCTGGCCGCGGCGCGCTGGACGAGCTTGAAGTAGACGTCATGCACAGAACGCCGCCCCTGTGTCAGGTGGACGAGACTGCGGATGTAGCGACCGTCGAACTGCTTGGCGATCTGGGGGGTAACGACGGCCAGGTCGATGGCGACCTGCCGCGGCTCCGGGACTGTCCGCATCACGTCGGCCTCGACACAGGCAGCGCGGCAGATCGCCTGGAAGATCGACGGCGACCCCCTGGCGGCCCTGATCGCCGCGCCCCGGCTCGCCTCGTCGAACCGGATGTTGAGGGCGAGTTCCCCCTGTGTCATGAGGGTGTCCATGAAGGCGTCGCTCTGCGTGCCCAGGTACCAGGTGTCGTTCCGGATCGCGAGCTCCGGGTCGTGGCCGAGGATGGCGTCGCTCGTCTTGGCGATTCCGATCATGAAGAAGCGGATGCCGCTCTCGTGCCAGAGCTTGAGGCGCGAGGCGAGCTGGGTGCGCGCCTTGAGCGAGAGGCGGTGGACGTCCTCGATCTTGATCAGGTCGAAGTCCCGCAGCCTCGGCTCAACCGCCTTCACCGTCCGCCCGACGCCGAGCTCGGCGCCCAGGACGGTGAAGATGCTCTGCGCACTGGTGTGGGCCCGCGCGTTGAAGGAGAGGACGCGGTCGGTGTCGAACCCGGCTGCTGCGAGCGCTCGCTCGGCGACGGTCGACTTGCCGCTCCCGGACGGTCCGACGAGGGTGACGTGCTTACCCGGCGTCACGAGCGACCCCTTGAGGCGTTGTGCTTCGGCCGGCGCTACGTAGGTGATGTCCGACGCCTGCGACTCGTTGAAGACCTGGGCGAACTCGTACACGTCCCGCGTCATCGCACTCCTCTGACCTGGGTGGAGATGCCTGGTGGCCGCCATCCTCCCCGACCGGCGTCGTCCGGCGCCACCACGCGGTGGCATGTGTTTCGGCACGTGTTTCCGTCACGCGAAGCGTCTGGAAGGATCGTCGCGAAGGTGACATCCGGGACACGGTCGGCGGTGACGCCCGTGCCCTGCCCCGCGCGGAGAGGTGCCGACCTTGACGACGTCCGACAGGTGCTCGTTCTGCAGGATCGTTCGCGGGGACGATCCGGCCGCCCGCGTGATCTACGAGGACGAACACGTGGTGGCCTTCTTCCCGACCCGGCCTGCGGTCGTCGGGCACGTCCTCGTCGTTCCACGCCGTCATGTGCCGGACATCTGGATGCTCGACGAGAGCGAGGCCGCCTATCTCGGGCGAGTCTGCGTCCGGCTCGCCGGCGTCGTCAGAAAGGTGCTCCATCCCGAGGGTCTCAACGTCATCCAGTCCAACGGTGCGGCCGCCACGCAGACGGTGTTCCACCTGCACGTGCACCTCGTGCCGAGACGGGCCGGGGACGCGATGGGGCGCATCTGGCCCGCGAAGACGAACTATTCGAAGCCCGAGAAGGACGAGGCGTGGGCGCTGCTGCGCGAGGCATGCCAGACGGGGGTGGCTGTGGGTGACGAGCCGAGCGGTGAGGACCGTCGCAAGCATCTCGAGCTCGTCCAGGCCGTCGTGACCCGCATGGCCGGCGCCTCAGCGAACGTGAAGACCTGGCTGCTCCCGGTGGTCACCGCCCTGTACGGGTTCGGCGTGACCGAGCGGTCCGCCGGCCTGACGCTGCTCGGGCTGGCCACGGTGCTCCTGCTCATGTACATCGACGCCAACTACCTGCGCGTCGAGCGTGAGTACCGGCGTCTTTACGACGCCGTCGCGCGGAACGCTGCGCCGATCAGGGCGTTCTCGCTGGATCCTTCCGGAGTTGCTGTCTCGGCTCGGCCCGGTTCGCGGCCAGGCCGGCTGGCAGCCGCGCGCAGGGCATGGCTGCCCGGTTGGAGCGTCTGGAGGTCGTGGTCGATCCTGCCGTTCTACGGGGTGCTCGCGCTGATCGGTGTGGTGATCGCGATCAGTGGGGTGTGGTGGGGCTGATGCTGGGAGGGGGATCGTGCAGCGAACGGAGATCGTCGAGCTCCCGATCGCTGTCTTGCGGTGACTCGACGCGATCGGCATCTCTGACCAGTCGCTATGCTCGGCGCTCACAGGCGTGAGATGGATTGATGACTGGACGCCTCAACGACACCATCGCCAGAAGCCGTTCGAAAGGGCCCCGCCATGAGTGCTTACGCCGTGTTCTTCAAGGAAAGCACGCACGACCAGTCCGAGGTCGACGCGTACCTGGAGAATGTAGGGAAGTCGTTCGAGGGGCATGACGCGAAGATTCTCGCCGCCTATGGTGAGCAGCAGGTACTCGAAGGCGCCGCGCCCGAGGGGGTCGTGGTGATCGAATTCCCGACCACGACCGCAGCGCGTGCGTGGTACGACAGTCCCGCCTACAAGGCTGCGGCGGAGCACCGGTTCAAGGGAGCTATCTTCCGCGTCGTTCTTGTGGAAGGTGTCTGAGAGACATCTGACCCAGCCGCTGATCCCAGCCCCGTCGTCGGAGTAATAGCTAATCCGGCCGAGTCATTCCGAGCAGCTGGCGAACCGGCGGAAGGCCTTCGAGCGTGATCTCTGCGCGCAGCCCGTCACCACGCGAGTTCCATTGCTCGCGGGTCATGCGGTATCTGGTCTCGAGAACCGAGCGTCCCTCTCGGGCCGCGAATCGGGTTCCGCTGACCGTATACCCGAGTCGGCGGGAGACGGCGTTCGAAGCAGGGTTGTCCTCGTAGGCATCGCTGATCAACTCCATGGCACCGAAGCCTTCGAAGGCGAGATGTAGCGCCATGAGACGCATCCGGGTGCCGATGCCCTGGCCGTGGTACCGGAGCCCGAGCCAGGAACCGGTCAGTCCAGACCGAGTGACCGGGAAGTGTTTCGCGGAGATCTGCTGTTCTCCGATGATCGCGCCGCCGCGGAACAGGGCGAGCGAGAGCACCCAGTCGTCGGCGTCGGCCCGCCCCCGGTTTCGCCATTGGTGCGCGAGAACGTTCCGGCTCACCTCTTCGCTGGTGCCACGGGTCCAGGGCCAGGAGAACGGCACGACATCGAGGTTGTGCACGCCACTGGCGGCGAGACTGGCGAGAGCGAGGAGCTCGCTGTCGTCGGGCAGGCGCAGTTCCAGGTCCTCCCAACGGACCCGGAGTCCGAAGGTCGGCTGGACCGCGCTCAGAGCGGACCGGTCTCCGATGGTCATGGCGGGGTGCCGAGGTTCGTGCCGGCGTCGTCGATGGTGAGTTCCCAGTGAGCTGGCTGGCGCGTAGAACGAGATGTCATGGCTGCTCGGCCGTCGGCCAACTGATTGTCAAGGTGCCGTGTGGTCGTGTCAGCGCCGACGCGGTCGGCGGGATGTCGTCGGGTTCTGTGCCGGTGGGCCACCACTCGAAGGTCGGCTTGGTGCCGCGGTGGTGGGCACCGTAGTGCGAGATCGTGTCCGCGAGCCTCTGGGTGAGGCGGGTCGCGTCAGGGCCCTTGCCGATCGCGCCGACTTCAAGTGTCGTCTCGGCGGCCGAACGGCGGTGCAGTGCCGCGAACGATGCCCCGTCGACAAGGGCAGGGTAGAACGACATCTCCGAGCCACGATCGGCCGGGTCCTCCGCCTCCATCGCACAAGCATCCGGTTGGACCAGGAGGCAGGTGAGCAGGTCGAGCCAGATCGTGCGGTTCTTGTAGATCACGCCGGACCAGGCCTCGACCGGGTCGGATGCCAGGACGTCGTCCGAGACCCCGAACCCCTGAGGGATCTCGTTGCCCGGGAACGTGAACGTGACTGGCTTCCCCGATGGGCCTGTCAACCGGGCTGAGGGCGGGGTGAACAACTCAGTGCCCTGCAGCGGGACGAATCCGCCGGGCACGGTCGACTCCGAGACCAGTCGTCCCGTCCTGCTCGCGAAACCCGATGATGCGCTGGAGTCCCGGGGCGATCTGGAGGGGGACGATCAGGATTCCCCCGGGTGCGAGCTGCCCGACCCAGGTCTGTGGGAGGGTCCAGGGAGAGACGGTGACCATGATCCGGTCGAACACACCGCGTCCGAGGGGTTCGGCGGCATCGGCCGTGATGACCTCGACCCGGTCGGTCAGGCCCAGCTGTTCGAGGCCGGTGCGGGTGCGGGCTGTGACGTCTTCATCGATGTCGACGCTGACCACGGTGCCGGTACGCCCGACAAGGTGGGCGAGCATGGCGGCATTGGGGCCGCCGGACCCGATCTCCAGCACGCGCTGGCCCTCCTGGATCCGGGCTTGCGCGAGGTTGCCCGCGTGCATCGTTGGCGCGGACAGGGAGGACAGGGCCTTGCCGTCGTCGCCGAACCGCGTCCGCAGGGCGTCGTGGATCGCGTACGGGAGGTCCACCGGGGTGCCTGCTGGTGCGAAGACCTCACGCGGGACAGCGCGGAACGCGGCCTCGACCGCCTGATCCGTGAGGAACCCGGTCTCGATGAGTTCGGCGATCATGGCCTCGCGCAAGTCCTCGGAACTTGGTGCTGCCTCGGGCTGACTGGTCGTGCGCGCCTCGGTCTGCGTCAACTGAACTCCCTGGGAGTCGATCGTGTGTTCGACATCGTCAAAGACGGTACGGCTCGAAATCTCTCCTTGTGGGTTGACGTGCTGAACATGCGTCGAACCGCCGACGCACACCACGTTCAGCAGCGGCTTCGTCGCGCCGCGCACGGATAGCGTTGGTTGTCTGCCAGGTAAGTGGGCGGTGCGAGATCCGCCCGCCGGTGACGAAAGGGATCGCACATGGGCGTTGCGGAGGCTGTTGCAGTGGGGCGTCGAGGGGCACGAGGCATCGTGATCGACGACGAGGGGCGGATGGTCCTGATCAAGCGGACCAAGCCTGGTCAGGATCCGTACTGGACCTCTCCCGGTGGCGGAGTCGAGGAATCCGACCCCTCCGTCGAGGATGCGTTGCGTCGTGAGCTGGCCGAGGAGCTCGGCGCGACGGCTGACGGCTATCAGCAGGTGTTTCTCGCCTCGGACCCCACTGACGCGGGCGTCGCGATTCAGCACTTCTTCGTTGCACGGCTGACGTCGCTGAACCTGACCGAGCGCTACGGGTCGGAGTTCACCAAGCCGGAGCGTGGCGGGTATGACCTGGACTACGTGCCCTTGAGCGACGGCTCGCTGGAAGTGATCGACCTCAAGCCCGCGGTGCTCAAAGAGTTCGTGCTCGCGAACCGGGACGCGCTCCTGGCCGAGGCTGGTTTCGCCGTCTGAGCTCTGCCCGAGAGCGTTGGGACGTTGTGCCCTTGCCAGCCCAGGTCACAGAGGCCGGCCCTCCCACCTCAGGTAGGCAGGTGTCGCGAACCCGGGAATGGTCCGAAGGGCCGAGACGTCCGTGCCGAGCCAGTCGCGCAGCGCGGACGTCTCGCCCGGCCACTTGGCGTGGGCCAGCTCGTCAAACGCCAGGATGCTGCCCAGGGTGAGAAAGGGGCGGATCGCGCTGAGTGCTGCCAGGGTCGGCTCGTAGAGGTCCAGGTCGAAGTACGCGAGCGCGATGACTGTCTGCGGGTTGTCGGCAAGGTACTGCGGCAGGGTTTCGCGTACGTCACCCTGCACGAGAAGCGTCCGGCGGATGTGTCCCAGGGGTTCGTCGCGTTCGTGGGCGTCCAGGACGGCGCGGAGGTGGTCCGGGTATTCGCTGCCCAGCTCGAATCGCCCGGGAATGGCGCTGCGCGTGGTGTCGTGGGCACTGACGTCGGGGAACCCGGTGAAGGTGTCGAAGCCGATGATCCTGCGGTGAGGGTTGTACGGCTCGTGGACGGCGCGCAGCGCGGTGAGGGTGGCGATGCGCCGGCCGCGGTGGACGCCGAACTCCATGATCACGCCAGGGACGTCCCGAACGATGCGGTACAGAGCATCCATGGCGAGCACATCGGCCAATGGCCGCCGCCGCAGATAGAGCGCGATGTTGTCGACAAGTTCGTCGGGCGGTATCGGGGTGACCGCGAGGTGCTCGGCAAGGGCTCCGCGGGTCTCGGCCTCACGAGGAGACTCGTGGGGCAGCAGGGTCTCGTCATGCGTGGACATAGGGAGTGCCTCTCTTCTCGTGGGTCCATGACTTCGCCGGACGGAGCTCGAAGTGCCGTGCGTGGTCGAACACGGCTACCGGATCGTCGGTGCCGGCGCTGATCGCCGCGACGGCACCGATCAGGAGGCGGTGCGCCACGACGACGACGGGCCGGCCGGCCTCCGCCAGGAGGTCGGCGGTGGCCATCGCCCGGCGTACGCGACCGTGGAACTCGTCGAGGCTCTCGCCGCCGGGCAGCGCACTCCTTGGGTCTGCGGTTCTCCTGCCCCGCCACTCGACGTAGACGTCCGGGTACTGCGCCGGTGACCTGCCTAGTACACAGGTTGGTGCGCGCCACTCGTCGAACGTCGAGTCGGCAGGGGACAGCGTTAGCCCGGTCAGCTCGGAGACGATCCGGGCGGTGCTGCGGGCACGCAGGAGCGTGCTGGAGACGATCACTCCGTCGGCCATCCCGGACTTCCGCAGAGTCTGGGCTGTGCGTTCCGCCTGTCGTGCTCCGAGGCGTGTGAGCAGGCTTCGCGGACGTGCGTGAGCGTCCGGGCGGTGGAAGCCGTCGGCACAGATTCCGTGCCGCATCCAGGTGACGGTAGCGCTCACGACAGGTGCCACCCGCCGTCGACCGTGAGGCACTGCCCCGTGATGAAGGCAGCGTCCTCGGAGAGCAGGAACGACACGGCACCGGCGACGTCGTCTGGCACGCCTCGCCGTCGGATTGCCTGGCGAGCGAGCTGCCGGACGACCATCGCCTCGTGATCGTCGACCACCGCATGCTCTGCGGGTACCTCGATGGATCCAGCACGGACGCAGTTGACGGTGACGTCGTCCGGTCCGAGCTCGCGGGCCAGCGCTCTGACCAAGCCCTCCAGCCCGGCCTTCGCCGCGATGTACCCGGCGAGATCGACCCGGCCGAGCTGGCTCAGGACCGATGAGATCGCGACGACTCGTCCACCTTCGTTGGCCCTCAGGGCGGAAGTGGCCAGGTGCGCGACGGCGGCGTGCGTCGTGAGGTTGACGTCGATCTGTCGGCGGAAGGTGTCGCCGTCGTGCTCAACCCACGGGATGCGGGGATAGGCGCCGGCATTCGAGACGAGCACGGTGACCCGCTCATGCTGTTCGTCGATGAGACCTTGCAGCCGGTCGATCGTTGCGGTCTCCGTCAGGTCGCCGGTGACGGTGCTGACCGCAGCGCCGTTCCTGTCCGCCTCAGCCGTGACGCGGGAGAACTCGGCGTCGTCGCTGAGGTGGGTCAGGATCAGGTCGTAGCGGGGCGCGAGGCGTGCGGTGATCGCTACGCCGATGCCGCCGCCGGCTCCGGTAATGATCGCGACCGGTCGTGGTGGGTTCATCGGGGCGCTCCTGTCGATGTGGTGGCGAAGCACGGGAACGGGACGGTCGGGCTGACGTCGTCATCGGCGAGCTGTGCGAGAAGGGCGAGCGACAGCGCGACATCGGGGCCGTCGAGGCGCGTGATGTCGTAGACACCCAGGACGCGTGCGATGAGATACGGGCGTAACCAGGCCCAGAGGTCCCGGACACCGAGCGCCTCCGCGACCGGTCGCACGACCTCGGTGAGATAGCGGCCGACCACGTGGGTGCGGACAGCCCCAGGGTCGAAGGCGTAGGTGATTGCCAGGCCGGTGTCCGACTGCTCGGTGTAGATCCGCGGACGGTGAAACACGGAGCTGTGCAGGGCCTCGGGGTGATCGTCGAAGGCATCGCGGTTGTACCGCGGGGTGAGCCATGCCCCGTGGAGCACCTGGTACATCAGGAAGCAGGCGAACTCGCCGGCGACGGCGTTCAGGCCACCGGTGTCGTAGTCGAACCACACCGGACCCGAGCGGGGTGACCAGCCGATGTTGAAGTCGGTCGGGTCGCCCTGCGAGATCGCTGCCCAGACACGCCGGTCGGCGGCGAAGTCGGCGCGGAGGCGTTCGACGATCGAAGGCAAGTCCACCATGTGGGGGCGACCGTTCACTTCCATGCGAAGGCCAGCGGGCACGACCTCGCCCGAACGCAGCGGCCAGGGCGGGCACCTGCCGTAGTACTGATCGACTCGTCCGCTCGTGCGCAGGCGGTCTCCGTAGAGCTTTCCGACGACGCGGCGGGCGGGGATGTGCCTGGCTGTGCTCAGAAGGGTGTCTCGGTAGTAGGTCAAGATGTCGTCCAGGAACATGTCGAGCCGCGCGCGGTCGTTCGTGGTCTCGGCGCGTGAGATCTCGTCGACCAGCAGACTGCCGCCCTCGTCTCGGTGGAGCGACCGATCGAACACGTGGACCGCCCAGGGGCCCGCGGATCCGGCCCACCGAAGCGCGGGGATCGGGTAGTAGGCCTCGATCGCGGCGTGCCCGGTCAGCTCTTGGCGTGCTTCGGCACGGTTGGGGTTGGCCTTGACGAACAGCGGCCATCCGGCGACGTCGAGGTGCCAGGTGTGGTTGCGGGTGTAGCGGCGGTGGTTGGAGATCCGGGGCATGAGGGTCACCTCCCGGCCAGCTTCTGCAGCGCGAAACGCGCGACTGTCGCCGGTGGTACCTGGCGCAGGTCCGAGGCATTGCCCCAGACCGTGTCGTCGAGCTGGTCACGGACGGGGCACCGGTCGGCTTGGGCGAGCATCTGGGAGAACGGCGTGGCCACGCCGTGATGGTTGCTCCGGCCGGTCGTCCACTTCGTGTGGGGGTGACGCCCGTACAGGCCGATGACCTGCGGGGACGTACCGTCTGCGCGTTCGGTGAGGGCCGCGAGGTGCGTCAGGCCGGTGTCGTTGCCGATGACCAGCCCTGCCGTGGCGAACACGTCGAGACAGTCGGCGGCATCGAGGCCGGCGACCAGCTCGAGGCCAGTCGGTGCACGAGTCGATGAGGCGTCATTGCCGGTGAGGAGGGTGAACCGCCACGGGCCGGGACGCGCGTCGGCGAGGTACTGGGCGACCTCCTCGAACCCGTCCGGTCCAAAGTCCTTGCGATCGGGCATGCTCGTTGCCGCAACGAAGACGACGTGCCAGGGATCAAGCGCGCCGGTGCCGGTGAACGTGGGCAGTGGCGCGGACGCGCGAGGCAGCTCACGGCCAAGGCACTGCTCGACCTCCAGGTAGTAGCGCATCGGCAGGGCAGCGTGGACCTCGAGGAGATCGTCGTCCCGCCGGTCGAGCCACGTAGGCGGTCGTTCCGGGACTGCGTTGAACGTGTACTGTCCGGGGCCTTCAGCGCTCACGATGCTCGCACCGAGGTCCCGGACGGTGCGCAGTGGCAGGTGGCACCGGGCGAAGAGCTCCGGCCGCGGGCCGCGATAGGTCGGGCTGCCGGCGGGGAACGCGTCCATGAACGCGGTGACGGCACCCAGGGCGAGCAGCACGTCTCCGAGCCCACCGGCACCGAGATCGACGCTCCATCCCGGCGTCGCTGCCCGGACCCTGGTGGGGAGAGTTGTGTGGCGGCCGCGCCGGTAGGGCAGAACCCGGCCCAACGGGGCATCCTCTCGACGAACCACCGTGCGTCCACCGAAGGCCGTGACCGGGGCGAGCGGATGGACGGCGCTCAGATGCGTGTCAGCGTGCACAGCGGCACTCCCAGGTCTTCTATGACGGCTCGTGCATCACCAGACGTGTCCTCGATCAGGCAAGCGATACCGGTCACGTCGGCACCGCGCGCCCGGAGCACAGTGACGAGGTTGGCCAGGGTGCGCCCGGTGGTGATCTCGTCGTCGACGATCAGGACGCGCTGCCCGCGCAGGTCGCCGTAGGTGTAGACGTCGGTGCGGCGGGCGTGCGGCTCGGAGAACTGAGCCTTGTGGGGCAGATCGAGGTCGAGCTTCCACGCAAGCCGATAGGGGATACCGCTGGCAAGAGCGACCGCAACGGTCGGGAGGATGCCTCCGGCGTCCAGGCCGAGCAGAACGTCGGGCGTGACGAACGCGGGGTCGTGCGCCCATCGGTCCCAGAGTGCGTCGCCCGTGGCGATGAGTGATTCGGGGGCGACCTGATCCAGGATCCCGTCGAGGTCGTGGACGATACGGACGTCTCGGGCGTGCTCGGGGACTCCGAGCCTGTGTACGCGCTGGGCAGTGAACGAAGCAGCGGAGCCGGTGACGGTCATGGGGCGGTCCTTCCGATCGAGTCGACGTAGTGCAGAAGGTTCTCGGCGGCTAGCACGAGCTGCGCCTGGATGTCCGTGCTGTTCGGGTCAGCGACTACCTCGTCGAGAGAAGGCGGCAAGCACCGCAGACGGGGGTGGGTGTCGGCGAGGGCTTCGAACACCAGCGGGGGAGTCCGGGCATCGATTCCGTCTGCACGGAGCAGGATCCGGCCGACGATCACCAGATGTTTGTAGAGGGCGCGGGTGTCGAGGTCGTCGGTGGCTAGCAGGCGGCGTGTGTTCATCAGGACGAGGCCGAGCTCGCCCCGGCTAGCTGCGTCGTCTTCTCGATGGGTCGGCAGCGGGATCGCGAAGTCCGGGCGCCGGTGCAGCACACCCACGCCTGTCCGTGCGCCTCGGAGCGAATGGACGACTCTGGGTGGTACACGGTGCGCCGCTAGATCGGCGACGGTGAAAGCGCTCAGCGCTACCTTGAAGCCGGGCCTGGTCAGGTCTGCTGTGGCCTGACGAAGCCACTCGGCAGAGAGCTCGTCGCGCACGACGAGCAGGTCGACGTCGCTCCACTCCTCGACCCAGTGCCGGGTCCCTGTACTGCCGGTCGCCATCACCAGTGCGACGGCGTCGTCGGCGAGCACCTGAGTGGCCTTCCGCAGCCACTCCTCGTCGCTGCGCGGGCGCCACGAGGGTGGCGTCACACGCGTGGTGTGCATACTGCGGACCATGGATCCGACGGCGAACTTGAGGGTGCTAAGCGGCCCCGAGTTGTCCAGGACGTGGTCGGCGACCTCGAGGATGCGGCCGGCGCCTCGGCTCAGCTTGATGGCATCCCGTTCCCGAAGCTCGGCCCGGCTCTCTGCGGCGCGATCGGCCCGGGCTTCTGGTCCAGCATCCACGTAGACGACCTGGCAGCGCGATCCCCACGTCTTGCGGAGGCTGGCGGTCTGCTCGAAGCGGTGGGCGCTCTCCAGGCTGATGCTCCTCGCCCTGGTCGCGGAGGCGAAACGCAGGATCTCCTCGGTCAGGCGTCCGGCCTGTTCTGCCTCGGACCAGGCGTATGGGTCGTCCTGCCCGACGCGGAGCGCGGCGACCTCAAGCAGGTAGCCAATCTTGAGCCGGGCCACGCCATGCTCGTCGCGCAGCAGCTCGCCGACCGTGCTCTTGCCGGACTCCGACATACCGCCCAACACCCAGACGCGGTCCAGCTGTGGGTCGGGCAGCGAATCGACCGCTACTCCGATGTCGGCGATCCGGGCACGGATGGCCCGCTGAACGTCGAGGATCGGAGCGTCACGCTGATCTATCACCATGTCGTAGGCCCCCCGCTCGACCTGGATCGCGAGCACCTGGGCGAGTGCTTCCTGATAGGCCCGGTATCGGTCGCCGACGCTTTGTACCTCGCGCTGGAGCGACATGGTCGCCTCCTGTGCTGGGTCGCTGTGGCGCCGCAACAGCAGGTGCACTTCGTGCCGGTGCGCGGGCTGGGGCAGGTCGCGCGTGATGCGGGTGACCTCGTCGAGTGCGTCATGAGGAGCCAGCCCGTCCTTGACCGCAGAGGTCGCTGCGCACGCCGCAAGGATCATCGGGAGGCCGCGGTCCTCCAGGGCCAGCGGGCCGCTTGCCTCACGGCGCGCGACGTGGCTGGTGAACATCAAGGCGGTGTGCTCGGAAGTGCTCGAGTCCTGGAACCACCACTGGGCGAAGCCGTCACCCGCGAGGTCGGCCCAACGGCGGTGCCACTTGTCGGCCGAACCGACGTGATGTGCCCCGTCGATCGCTCGCGCGAGCCAGGAGAGCTGTGCGGTCTTGCCGACGTTGTCGACTCCGTTGAGGGAAAGGCTCAGTGGGTGAGCCACGGCCGCCGCGCTCATGATGCCGCCTGGTACTGCTTGAGGTGGCGCCAGGCGGGAACCCGACGAGCTCCACCAGTCACATCCCGAACCAGGTCGTCGTAGGCCGCGGCGAGCTCACGCAACTGGTGCAGTGCCTGGCGGGCACGATCCTTCGCGCCGGCATCGATCAGCTTGTTCGCGCGCACCCAGGCGATCGCCAGCCGGTCGATCACCGACCCGACCGTCTCGGTGTGCAGCGGGGCGTCGTCGGGTGCCGTGGAGCAGGAGGCGACGTAATCATCGATCTGCTCGACGACGGTGACCCGGGCGGTGTTCAGCGAGTCGATCGTGCGCTTGGAAGCGGCGACCGTCGCATCCGCGGCCGTCGTGTCCCGGCTGATGGTCTCGGCGTCCCACTGGCGCTGGTGCTGGCTCGCCAGGTGCCCGGCCAGACGTAGCAGGCCGTCGCTCTGCTCGTTCTCGCTGCGGAATGCCTCGATGATCGTGGCGGATCGGTGCAGGACGACGAGGTCCCGTTCGATCTTCTCTGACGTGGTTGCGCTGTCCATCCGGATCGGCCTCTCTCCAGTGGTTGCTTCCGCCCAGACATCCGGGCCGCCGACCTTGCGTCGCCGTGACCACCAGCGTCGTCTTAGCGGCGCGGACGAAAAACGATCGGCCGGTGCATCGCCGCCGAACGGCCGTCGAACACGTCGAACCTGCAGCACGACGAAGCCCGCCCTCCGATCGGGAGGACGGGCTTCGGGGGCGGTGAGTTCAGGGCCGGACGTGGATGACTGCGTGCGTGCCGTCCGTACGCCATCCGGACGCGGTGGCTTCCAGGTGCGCCAGGCGGTCCACGTCCACGCCGACGGCGACGTCGGACTTGAGGGTCCGTAGCGCGACCAGCGGCGCGGGGAAATAGGACGTGAGGCTCTCGAACGAGCTTGTGGGTGCCCAGTGGGCGTCGCCGACGAGGCGGCGATAGTTGAGGTCGCCCTTGATGATCACGACGGTTGCCTCGGCCAGCTCGGTGGTCAGGTCGGCTGGCAGCCCGTGGAAGCCCAGAGGGCTGCACCAGAACGCATGGGTGTGTACCTGAAGCCGTCCGTCACTGATTGCGGCACGGAGCCGATCGGCGATACTGGCGGCGGCTCCGGCCGCAGCCTCCAGACGTCGGAGTACCTGGAGCAGGTCGGCGGTCGTGGCGTCGGAGACATAGTAGGGATGCGGCTTCAGGTGCAACGTCACCGTTGCAGCGCGCCCGGTCGCGAGGAGCCGGTCGATCAGGACGAGGTCGGCGGTAAGCTCCCGGCCCGCGTTGTCTGCGACGAGGTGCACCTGGTTCGGTGCCCCTGCATCCAGGAGGCGCCACAGCACTGCCGAGTCGTCGGCGACGAGGTCGTCGACTTGTTCCTTGTTCTGGGCCGACGGATCGGACATCCGGAACCCGAGGTCCGCCCGGTTTCCCCACAGCGAAGCGATCAGCGCCGTGGCGAGGCCAACCTGGTCGGGTGCTGTGACAAGACGGTCGAGGTCTGCCAGGTCGCGGGCCAGGTCCGGAGTGTCGAGCTCCGCGTTCTTCTGCGGGGCGAACGGGTCGATCCCCGCCCAGGGGCCCGAACCAAAATAGGCGGTGGCCTCCAGCAGTAGGCGGTAGAAGTAGGACTCGGCCCACAGGAACGGAACATCGAGCCAGGAACGATCCAGATACGGGGCGGCCCATTCCTGCCACACCGCGTGGTCGTGGGCGTCGGCCGGGAGCGGCGGAATGGCGCCGGCGATGGTCACCAGCAACTGGTCGAGCGACGTCTGGATGTCAGGTGGGTAGGGCACGAGCCGGCGGACTGTCGCGATCAGGTCGGGGTGCCTCTGGGTCAGCACGCCCCAGGGAAAAGAGCCAGGCACGTTCGACAAGATGGCTTCCGCGGCTGAGGGATGGTCCTGGTCGTCGTCGATGGTCACTCCCTGATTCCTCGCTCATCCTCACGCAATGTCAACAGAGTGGTCCCGCCGGCGCTGCCGACGACAACGCTCGCGGTGCGGGGATCGAATGCGGCACACTGGCCGCTGGCGTCCACGCGCACCTGCACCGCACTCCGCCCTGGCAGAGTGCCGGCGTCATCAAGCGCCCAGCGCCGGACCGTCCCGTCGGCCGCGGTCGACGCGAGCCACGAACCGTCCTCGGAGAAGCCGAGCATCAGGACCCGGCCTCGATGCCCTCGCAGTACGGCCTCGGCAACGGGCACGCCCATCCGATGAACGTGGATGTCACCGTTGCCCGCGCCGACGGCCAGCCGCGCCCCCGAAGGATCGAACGTGACCGTCCGCGCCCAACCTGGCACCGGAAGGTCACCACGTTCCTCCCCTGTGCTGAGCGTCCAGGTGCGGACCACGCCATCACCGCCCGCCGCAGCAACCAGGTCCGCCTTGGCGGACACGGCGAGCGAGCGGACGCGCCCTGCCTTGGCATCCTGATCCCAGCGCAGCTTCCCGTCCGGCAACGACCAGACGCGCACATGCCCGTTCGTGTCGCTGGCAGCCATGAGCGAGCCGTCCTCGGTGATGGCAACCGCCCAGGTAAGAACCACGTCGTCGTTCAGTTCAAGGATCTGCTCCCCGGCATTCCAGACACGCAAGTGCCCATCACCACAGGCCGCCGCGAGGTAGGGGCCGGCCGCGGCCAGTGCCCAGACCCGACCATGACCCGCCGCAAGACGCGACGTCTCCTGCCCGGTCGCGGCGTCGAGCAAGCGCACGGTGCCGTCAGCGCGACCAAGAGCCACCGAGCCGTCCCCTCCGGTGAAGGCGGCCGACCACACGGTGTTACGTCCCTCAGCGAGGGTCTCCAGGACGGACCCGTCCTCGGGTCGCCAGATGCGGAGTCCGCCGTCCTCGCAGCCGGCCACGATCCCGTGTCGCGTCGACGCGATAGTCCTGACCCAGTTGACCCCGGCCGGCATCCGCGCCCGCAGCCGCGCGTCACCGTGGACGGTGACAGCGGCATCCTCACCGGCAGTCACGACGTGACCGTCCCAGATTGTGAGGGCACGCAGGCGCTCGCCGTCGGCGTCCAGGACTTCCGCTGGATCAAGTTGCCTGCTGCTGACGTCCCAGGTGCGGGCGGTGCCGTCGGCGGACGCCGAGACGAGCACCGGTTGCCCCGGAAGGAATGTCACCGACCTGACCCAGCTGCGGTGCAGAGCCTTCTCGGCGAGCAGCTCGCCATCGCGTAGGTCGAAGAGGCGGACGTACTCGTCCTCGCCGCTGGCGGCCACGAGCGTGTCGTCGTCGGAGACGGACAGCGACCAGATGCCTGTGCCGCGCGTCATCGTCTGTCGAGCGAGAACCAGGGCGGCCAGGTCCCAGACCCGCACCAGCCCGTCTTCGGCGCCGGACACGAGCTCGCCGCCGCGACGGAGGAACGCCAGCGTGCGGATCCGCTTGTCGTGACCCGGCAGGATTCCGATCTGTGTCCCGTCAGCCGTCGACCACAGACGGATGGCGTTGTCCTCGCCGGCCGAGGCGATCACGCTGCCATCGGGCGAGATCGCGACGGCGTGCACCCATCCGGTGTGGCCCCGCAGCGACCGGATCAGGGTTCGTGCGGCTAGGTCCCACAACCTCACGGTGCCGTCCTCGCCGCCGGAGACGAGCAGGTTCTCGCGAGCAGCGACGGACACGACCGTACCCACATGACCGGGGAGGTCCGGGTCCTCGACGCCGGCTGCCCACGGAAGTGAGGTGCCGGCGGAATGGGTGATCCCGAGGAGGGTCTGGTCCGCTTCCTCTCCCACCCGGGACAGGGCTACGAGAAGCGTGCTGGCCATGTCCTGCTCGGTCTGCTGGCCATGCAGGAGGTAGCCCTGCGACGTGAGGAACTGAGCCCTCTTCAACGCCTCGACGACAGGTTCGCCGGCGTTGTCGTGACCGGCGGCCAACGCGAGGTCACGGTCGGCGCGCAAGGCGTGCGCTCCACTGACGGTCGCCTTGGCGATCACATACCGCGGATCGCTGAGCAGATGGGCCAGCGCCTCATGGTCTCTGGACTCGTAGAGATGGAATGCCAGGTTCGCCCACTCGTAGACCCGAGCGCGGGGCATCTCCAACCAGCCGGACGGCGGCCTGGCCGCCTCTAGGAACGACCTGTGCAGCCCCGGCAGCGACTGAGCGACCAGGCTGAGCAGATACGCGCGGAAGACGTCGTGCAGGACGACGACGTCCTGATCGGCCCGGTAGGCGCTGAGCAGCGACCGGTCGGCGAGGACCTTGCAGAACTGCCGGACCGCGACGGGCGACCACCCGTACGAGTGGCCCCACCATCGGGTCAGGGCCTCCAACGGGATTGGTGTCGCCGGCGGGAAGACAGCCAGCGAGACATACCGCTCGCTCAGGTCGCTTCCTCCCGGGATGCGCACGTTCTCGTCGAGAGCGCGGAGTGTCGCGGAGATGACCTGGCTGATGGCTACCTTGCGCTGGTCGGTGTCCCAGATGTCGAAGGCCTGCGGGCCATGCGTTCGGAGCGCGTCTCGTGCCACGTCGACTGCGTGCTCAGGATGCGCACCGGCAACGACATCGCTGCTCACGCTCGCACCGACCAGGTTGGCCAGCAGCGGCCAGCCGCCGCAGAGGTCCGCCAGCGGCAGGAGCGAGGAAGTGGAAGCTGCCGGGATGGTGCGCTGCAGGAGCTCGGCGACCTGGTCCGCGCGCATCGGGCCCAACCGCGTCACTCGAGCGGTGCTCGGTGCGACCCGGACGTTCCGGGTCGTGACCAGCCGGACGCAGTTCGGCGCTCCCATCAGGAACGGTGCCAGGTCTGCCCCGGACCAGACGTTGTCCACGACCAGAAGCAGCCGGCGCTCACCGATGACCCTCGCCAGGTGGAACCCTGCCTGTTCCGGATCGGAGAGCTCAGGCCGGGTGCCGTCGAGGTGGAAACACAGGTCGGAGATCAGGTGAGTGATCCGCCCAGGCGTGCAGTTCTCGCCTGTCTCGACCCAGAGAATCTCCGGGAAGGCATCGCGAACGGACGGCGCATGACCTGCCTGCGTCGCAAGGGTCGTCTTGCCGAACCCGCCAGGTCCGGCCACGCAGATGGTCTGCGCGCCTGGAGCCTCCGCCGCCTCACCGATCATGGCGACGAGCGTCTGGAGTACATCAGGGCGGGCGATCAAGGCCGGCTCCAGATCCGGAACGATGGCGAACCCGCTCGTGGTGGGGGAGAGGACGGCGATCGGTACCCCAAGCGATTCCCAGAACCGCTCCTGCACACCTGCTTCTGCGCGCCCGTAGGCGGTGTCGAGGATGGCTTGAGACTCCGGGCCTGGTGCGCGGGCTCCATCATCGGCTTCCCACTTGGACACGGCCCGGTCGCTGACACCTAGATGCTGCGCGAACGTACGCACGCTCAACCGCAACGCGTGGCGTAGCGCTCGAGACTCGCGCCCGGTCCAGCGCTGGATCGTTCTCGACATGGGCTCCCCCTGCGACGCGCGGGCGAACCCCACTGCGTTCTCCGTAGAACGGGTCGTGCGTAGTCATCATGCGGCATCCGAACTTCTCATGCTGTGGGTCAACGCGACCGCCGGATGAACGACGGCGTTCCTATCCTCGCTGGACACATCGGGCGAACGGAACCACCTGGTGTCGAACGAATGCTGAACTGGACCCGAGAGGTGCACAGTCTCTTGACGAGCCTGTTTGAGGGGGTGGGGGAGCTCTCGTTGATCATGAGCTCGAGGCGTTCGTGAGTGCGCCTGCTCCGAAACCGGGTGCCCTGTGGGGCCGAGGCTGGTTGCTTCCGCCCTGGCCCTCGTGCAGGCAGAGGGTGTCACTGAGTACATGCATGGCCATGCTCCCTCCGTGCGAACTTGGGCCGGCACCGTGGCCTCGATTGCCAACACTCGACGTTCGAACGGGGGCATGCGCCACAGTTTTGTGTCACCTCAGGGGGGTGGTGACACAAAACTGTGGCACTCCTCGACATTGACTTTCCGCAGGTTGGGCGGATGTGTGTTTGTGCAGAAATTCTTGGAGATGCAGAGTGCTCGATGGCCCCGACCTCATGGTTCTTGCCTGCTGGGAGAACCTCGGCCAGCATCCGTGCCCAGGCCAAGAGTGATCAGCTCTACACCTTCCGCGTGCTGGCCCGGCAACCGCGCTCCGCGCGCACGGTGCCTCGGGAGGAAGACCGGCCCGTCGCAACAGGCGACGGGAAGAGCGACAGGAGAGAATCCCGAGCGTTGACGAGCACCTCGCAAGCCCTCTTTCCGCGGGCGGTGGCGCCGAGGCACCAGGACCACTACTACGCGGCGATGCTGCATCTCGAAGCCCGGCGTCGTGGCGGCGGCAGCCTGAATCCGGAGGAGTCTGCGCGGCTCAAGCGTTTGCTGGACAAAACGTCACGCCGACTGGTCACGCAGGACCGCAACTACGACGTCCGCCGCAGCAGCAGGTGTCTCGTGCTCCCAGATCCGCAAGACGCGCCATCCCATCTCCGTCAGCACACGGTTCGTGTCAGCGTCACGGGCCGAGTTGGCAGCAAGTTTCGTGGCCCACCACCCAGCGTTGGAGCGAGGCTTTGTTCCATGGACCGGGCATCCGTGCCAGAAACAGCCATCAACCATGACGGCGACCCTGGCACGAGTGAACGCGATGTCGATCGTCCGACGCCGCTGCCCGGGAATCGGGTAAGTAACTCGGTAACGCAGCCCACGACCGTGGAGCTCGCGGCGAAGCGCTATCTCGGGGGCCGTGTCCTTCCGCCGTGCCGTCGACATCCGGCGGCTGATCGCCGATGACGAGCCCCCCGGGTGTGCGCCGACATGTTGCGGCACCATCCCCGCCGTCGGCCTGGTCCGGGTGCTCTGAGGCAGTCGTTCAGCGTCGCGCAAAGCCCGCCTCTTCAAGAACCTTGCTCGCGGCGCGCACAAGATCGGTCGTCGGATTGAGATCGCCATTGATCTGCGTGGGCAGCGCGATTCGAAAGGTCACCGAGTCGTGCTCGATGTGAGGGATTCCTGCGACATCCGACGACTGCAGTACGCGGATCCGCTCATCTTTCATATCGTAGAGCCGTTCGAACGCCCCCATCAGACGCTTGGCGTACCTCGGTCGGTTGCGGTCAGCAGTGTGGTCGTACCCGACCCCGATGTCGCCGCCGTACTGGCGTACCCGTGTGATGAACTGTTCGCGGTCGGAGGTGCTCAACCGCTCTGCGATGGCGTCGACCAGTTCGGGGACCGAGGTACCGCCCACCGCCGCAGGTGGCAACCACCGGACGCCGACGCTGAACAGATAGAGAGCTGTTTCTGGCACTCCCTCCACGGGATGCCCTAGTTCTACCTGGTGGAACCCCTGGATGAGGTGGCTGGCCGTCGCTCCCGTCGTTGCCTTGACCTCGACGCCGACCTCGCCCAACTGAACGTCACGTGACGACGGGACGCTCCCGAACCAGCACGCCACCACTTCGTCTGGTGCACTCGACTGGCGCGTGAGTTCGTCCAGCAGAATCAGTTCGCCGACCAGGCCAGTGAGGACCTCGCTGCCAAGCTGCTGCTGTGCGAACAATGCGGCGATCACTGGCTCCGTGCGTGAGAAAGCTGGCTGCCGTTCCCTCCCGAACCCGTTGGCCAAGAGCTCCGCACAGATGAATGCGGCCACGCCCGGCAGGTTTGAGGACTCAGGGAGCGCCATGCGGTTGGCGGCGAGCGCACCGCCTCCCCTGGTCGTCCACGTCTGGTGCTCGAGCAGATCCCGGAGAACACGCGTCGCCGGCTCGATCGGGTCCCCGACAAGGAAGATCTCAATAGTTCCCTTGTCGTCGCGCGAGACAGCGACCGTGTGCGCGGTGTCCGCCCAGATGAGGTCGCGGTCTCCCCCAGTGCTCGCGTGTGGGTGCCGATCGATCTCGGTCCTCAGCCACTCGAAGGACTCGGTGCGGGCGTAGGTCAACGTCATACCTCCGATCGTGCTCGGATGTGGTCGGGTCCCCCGAGCGGGATTGAGACGCCGACGGCGATCGTCGGGTCCGCCCCCTGGTGCCCGACAAGGTGGAAGAGGATCAGGCCGTCTTCCCCGGGTGGGCGCCTGCCGTCAAGCACCTGTGGTGGGTTCACGCCTCGCGCGACGTAGTCGAACAGGTCATCGCCCTGGATGACGTCGCCGGAGTAGTTCCTCGATCCCCAGTCCGCGTCGAGCGACGTCGTACCGTCTGCAAGCCTTCGTATCATGGGCCTTGCTGGCCAACGGAGGTGGGCAAGCGGCCCCCCGGTCAGCGGTTCACCACGCCCGAACCGAATACCGACCCAGAACCTCGGCTGCCTTCGGGCTCGTGCCGCGGGCTCGACGAGACTCCACATCATCGGAATGTCGTCGGTCGTTAGGAGACCGGGGACGCTTCGAGGCACGACAGCTGACCACAGGCGCAGATATGCCGCGACTGTGTACGGCGAGTCCTTAGACAGATCCAGTGAGTCTGCGACTAGGGGAGAGCGGTAGAGCGGGAGGCACGGGTCATCGTCGGGTATCCGCGCGTGATGGGCTACCGACCGCCACTTGGCGGCCTCCCCGCTGTCCGGACCCGGCCCGTGGTCCTCGTAGCTCAAAGACTCGAGCAGCTTCGCGGCCTCGGTGAGGCTGAGCGCCTCGGAGAGCAGCAGGCCGCGTTGTCCCGATCCGGAGGGCACGGCGATCACCCTGTCATCGGAGAAGACGCTCGCCACGAGCTCGAGGTTGTTCTTGTCAGAGCCAGCTGGATTCATGTGGCGGACGAATGGTTTAGGCCCCGGGAACAGCGGGTCGGCCTGAAGGTTTGCAATCTTCCCGGTCGCTTTGAACGCACGGCCCTGCAGAATGACCGGGTTCGGCGCAGTGCCCGATCCCATGGCCTTGAGTACGTCGCGCCGGAGTGCCTCATCGTTCTCGTGATAGTGGGTAAACAGGTCGATCTGGTCACGTGTCGTCAGCACACGGCACAGGTCGATAATCGTGCCCCGATAGCCGAACCAGCGCTGCATCTGCATCTGGGTGTCAGCGAGCGGGGTGGATGCGCTGCGTGTGAACAGCGTCGTGGTCAGGCCCTCGAGAGTCAGTCCGCGCGACATGACGTTCCCTGACACGAAGATCGTAGAGAGGTTGGTCGCCGGACGCCAAGAGCCGTCGGCGCACTGTCGGGGCGAGAACTCAGGACGGTCATCTGCTCTCTCGTCACTGTTGATGACAGCGACGCGAGTGCCGGGCGCGATGTCCTCGAGGATCAGGCGAGCCACGCTGTCCCATTCGTCCGAAGTCGGGACTAGACGCTCTTCAGCCGGGGCCAACCTGCCCACTACAAGGTTCGCGCTCTCACGGTACGAATCGAGCCATGCTGTCCACCGATCGCGGTGCTCCACCATGTCGGTCGCGATCCCCTCGACGCCGAGATCACGGCCTTCGGACGCAGCCTCGTTAGACCGACCCGACCACGCGCCGCCCGCCCAAGCAATCACAGCGTCGGCGGTATCGAAGTGTTCGTCCTTCTCCGCGGACGGGTTGATCAGCATCGACATGGGGTCAATGACCGCGGACCGCGCCTCCCTGAAGGTCGCGTATCGCTTGCCCCGCGCATGAAACGGACCGAGCCGGTCAGGCGAACGCAGTAGGCGCACGGCGGCCGCTACGAGGTACGCCCTGACGGCATCAGGCACACGCTCTTCCTCAGGGATGTCGTCGGTTTTCACGCAGAGTGGTGCGTCAGCCAGGTCCTTGTAGAAGGTTTCTCCGCCCGTGTACCAACCTTTGAGCCCGTCCTCTGTGCGAAAGGTCGACTCACGAACGGCGGCGTTGCCTCTGGCCCCCGGGGTGCGCAAACTGGCGACGAAATCGGTAGGAGCGAGCGGGTTGGTGCCGTCCTGCAGGAAGTTCGCCTGGGGTGTCGCGGTGTATGCGAGATAAGTCGCGAAGATCTCCGGTCGCACCGTCTCGCCCGGCCGCTGTCTTGACTCCCACAGATCGACGATGCGCCGTGGTACAGGCCTGCTTCCTGCGACCGCCGACGTGTCGACGACAGAAGCGTCATCAGCCTCGTCATCGATCACGAGTAGGTGGAACGATCCGCCCCGCTCCGATGCGAGGGGGTAGACGACATCCTGCAGATTGCGACTTACCCGTTCCAGGTGTGCAGCGTTTTTCATCACGACGGCGATGACCGGGCGCCGACGCGCCAGGGCGCGGTTCATGCGGGGCCCCGGCATCTCGTAAAGATTGCTGAGGTCGGTGCCTGGCAGATCAGATGCCGGGCCGCCCGGTATGCGTACTCGACGAGTGTGAGCGTTCGCGTCGGTGTCGATGTGGTCCACGAACCGCTCGAATGTCTGGAGCCAGAGGGCTGTCCTCGTGCCGGCGAGGATGACGAGTGCGTCGACGCCCCGATCGAGCGCCATCGCGGCGACCGCCATCATCGATGCTGTCTTGCCCGACTGCACAGCGCCCATGACTAGTCCTCGACGCTCTCGCGTCAGCGGCCAGGCAGGACCGCCTGGCTCCCCTGCACCGAAGATGCCGTGCTCCACGATGTACCGTGCGTCATCAGCGATCACCTCACGACTAGTCACGCCTATGCCCGACGCTGCCAGCTTGGTTTCGTACGCCGACCACCACGTCCCGGGCCTTCGGGCCAGCGCGACGTGCTCGACGCCGTACCTAGCACCAGCCTCGCTTCTCATGGGCGGACGTAACCCTCGGGCGCGTGAGCGTGGTCGACAATCAACTTGAGACCAGAGGAACCAAACTGCTCGACCAGGGCGGCGTGCGCGTCCTCAGGGTCGACGTCCAGGATCGCGAGGATCTCGCTGACTACGAAGCCGATCCAGCGCCACTGTTCCTTCGACTGGTTGCGAACAGGCTTGCCCCACCTGGCCGCAGAGTCACTGATGGCCGGCACCGCGTCCTCCAACCGGTCGACGAGCTGGTCGTCCAACACGACGGCTGCCGCAGACAGAGCGACCAGTGTCGCCACCAAGCGAAGTTCTTGCCACTTTCCGGTGCCGCGGTCGTTGCCGCTACGGAAGCGCTTGGGCCATGCGTCTGCCACAGTGGCGTGGGCATCCAGGGCGTGATCGATCAGGAGCATAAGATCCCGGACGGTCGTGGATCTCTGCAGAGGGTCGCCTGCGTCTGCCTGCACTCGCTGCAACAACGCGTTGATGTGGGCAGACGTGGAACGCGTGATCCCGTCTTTTCCTGCGTCGTTGAGGAGCAGCGCTGCGGCGACCCACGACAACACCTTCGTACGCTTGTAACCAACGTCGCCGAACTGGTACCGCGCAAGGACCTCGCTCGTCGACTTGAGGTCTCCCCAGTCATCCGAGAGGAAGGAGGCCACGCTCAGATCCGTGGAGTCTCCCCCCATGACGAGGAGACCACGCATCAGGTCGAGCCGGTGATACAGGGCGTTGCGAATTTCTTCGGCGTTGAGAGACTTGCCCTGCGTGTTATACAGGGAAAATACCTCATGAATCTGCGCCATCGTAGCCGTCTTATAGATGATGACGGGGATCTTGTACGTAGCCGCCTGCTCGAAGACATATCGAACACGCCGTGGCGTCCCCTGGACCGGGATGGTGAGGTCCCGGATCTCGCCGTAGTACTTTTCGCGCAGTGGCGCAAGATCACCAACTAGAGGGTTCGGGCTGTCAGGCGTCTCGCTCGACCGGAGCGGGAACGGAAAATGGTTCTTCCGTTCCATCTCCGTGGTGAGGCGGTCGCGCTCGTTCTTGTTCCAGATCTCCTTGAAACGCGGATAGTCGGTTTCGAACACATGTGGAAGGTCCGGCTCGTTCCACTCCAGGCTCTTCTGAGCGACAACATCGAGGGCGTGCGGGTGCGCACCTGTGAAACGCAGCACCGACGTGAGTCGCTGCTTGCCATCGACGACCTCGTAGACGGTTCCGCGGTCCTCGCTCTTCTCCAGGATGATCACCGACGGCAGCGGGATGCCGCGGAGGATCGACTCGATTAGGCGCTGAGCGTAGTTGGTCGGCCAAACATCAGCCCGCTGGTAAGAAGGGCTGAGGTCCAGCTCGTCGTCGCGGGCATACTGGATGAACGTCTGGATCGGCCAGGTCTCCGCCCTGGCATCGATCATGCCGCTCGGTTCAGTGCCGTCGTCGTCGGCGGCGTCGTCCCACGATGCAGCCCACGCGAGAGAGGCACTGGTCTTTGTCTCTGTTCCCTCCGCGGTCTGCTCCATCGCCTGCAGGAATTCATCACGCCGCGCAGACGCCTCCTCGAGCAGCAGCGCGAGAGCTGCGAGGAGCTCGTTGCCGGCATGTGTGGGCACGAGATTCAGAGCCTTGGCCAAGCTTGCGTCAAAAGCTTGCGGCGACGAGTCGTCCAACGTGATCCCTAGTCGGATCCAGCCCTCGACCTCCAGCAGTTTCTGGCGCCACGTCCCGTCGTCGAACCGCACGTCAGTCGCCCGAAAGGCAAACGGCTCCCGACCGAAGTCTTCGGGCAGAGGACCAGGCTCGCTAAGGCGGGCGAGGTAGTCCGCCACGTTCTGCTGCACGTCGGTGAGGGCCTCCGGCATGAGTTCTCTCCTGTCGTCGTTCGAATGTCCCGCGGCGAGGAGCCGCTCGATCAGTTCGCTGGCCTCCTCCGGTCCGAGGTGCGCGACCTTTGCCATGGTCACAGCGTCCACGAGCCTGTTGATGCCTACGGACGTGATGGTGTCTCCGGCGGACCAGCAGCCTGTATCCCACTCGACGCCCACGGCGTCCGCGATGGCCGCAGCGCAACGGTGCTTCGACCGCACATCGACCAAATCCATGCCGATCGCAGTGCCGAGCGCTTCGAAAGCCGATCTCTTCTCTTTGGCACCAGGCCCCAGCGGCTCAGGGGCTCGCCCACCGAGCACGTACATCCGCGCGACGGCGGATGCCTTCGAGTTAGCGCTCGTGTACTGCACCGATTGCTGCTCCTTCAGCTCGCTGACCTGGATTCATCACACTACACAGCGAGGTGAGAGGCTTGGCACGATGTCGGGTGAACGATCCGGCTAGATGCGGGGTGAACTCCACCGCGACGGTCTGCCCCGCCTCAGAACAGGGTCCGCTCGTGGGGATGAGAGGAGCCGGCGCGCGATGCGCCTCTCCTTGGGCTGCCGGCCGTCGTAATCGGATCGAAGTTCCATGCAGAGTGTCTACGGCAGTTCTCGAGCAGCACGTCGAGGCCTCCGAGATAGTCCTGCTCTACTGAGTCGAAATGGTGCTTCATAAAACGAACGAGGGCAAACTGAATAGTGCCGACATGGACCGCGTTGCCGAACTGCTTGTACGACTGCGCGTCGGGCTGAAGGTCTCGCATCGCTGCATAGACCTGGTCAGGGAAGCCTTGCACTCTTCCCGCCTCGTATGGGGTCAGTCTGCGGAGGTCCTGTCCTAGGATCGGAGCTTGGTTGATAGCGACGAGGGCCGGGGTATAAGTCGCCTTTTTGACCCGCACGCCCGACGGCCGGACCTGTATCAGACAGTCGCGAAGTGACGTGGCATCCTGCGCCTGCCACTCGAACTTCCTCCAGGCGTTGTTCCCCAGGGCACGGATCTCCGCGAGCAGCGGTCGTCTCGCCGGCTGCTCCAGAATGTCAGCAAACTCTGCCACAAATCGCTCGGACTTATCGAGGAACTCATCCTTCCAGGGACGCGCCTTGCGACCGAGCCCGTCGTGCGCCCGCGCATCGTCGCGCTCTCTTTGGGCCCACACCGGATCAGTGACGTCAAACCAGATGGGATGGCCAGGAAATCGAGAGCCGCGTGCGTTAGGCCGGTGGTTCGTGCTCGCGCTCACCTTCTTTACCAGAGTCTCGTAGACCTTGAACCAAGCGGCGTCCGTGACCTTGTAGGGCTTGGTGTCCCCACGCAGTGCCGAGACTTCGTTCGCGCGCGGGGCGAGGACTGAATCTCGGGCCGTACGCAGCCATCCCTCGGTGATCGCGGCTGGTACACCGTCGGCCAGCGACGTCTCTGTCAGTGACCACTTCTCTGCCTGCCATCCGGGCGTTCGCGTTGGTCCCGCAAAGGGCTCTTCTTCGCCGCGGGCAAGGTCCCCGCGCAGCCCGAGGATGAACACGCGCTCCCTGCTCTGGGGGCCGCCGCCATGCTCAGGTGAGAGGAAGTGCGGCGAGAACACTGTCGGCTCGTCGCTCACCACATACTCGAGCGCTCGGAGAGCCGTGATGATCGTGCGGAAAGTCGTTTCTCGGTGCTCTGGCCCGACGAGGTTCTTCACGTTCTCAAGGAACACAATCTTTGGCCGCCGGATCGCGACTACAACCAAGATGTTGTAGAATAGGGTGCCCCGAATCCTGTCGAGTACACCCATCTGCTTTCCCGATTTGCTGAATGCTTGACAAGGAAAACCAGCGGTCAGTACGTCGAACTCGTCGGGGATCTTGCCCAGGTCTATCTGGCCGCCGCGCGCCCGTTCCAGGAGCTCGTCGATGGTGTGGCTCGCATCGATCTGCACATCGTCGTTGATGTCCTCTGAGAACGCGACGTCTTCACCGGAGAGCCATGCCTTTCTGTAGACGCTTGCGGCGTGCTTGTCCTTCTCTGCCACATATACGCAACGCCCGCCGAGCTCAGAAAGGGCTGCGTGGAACCCTCCGACTCCGGCGAAGAGGTCGACGAACGTAAACGCGTCGCTGGTCACTCGACTCCTGTCACGGTCACGGCGCGCTGAAGATCCAGCCGCGTCGTACATCAGTCCGAACTTGCCCTACGGAGTAGGTAAGCAGCTTCACGCTCGGGACACAACTTCCGACACCCCGCCCCTGCTCAAGCTCACCCCGGATTCGCTAGGCGCCGGTACAGCTGCTCCGGCCCCTTTCTGGTGCCAGCCTACGTGCCGCGAGGCCCCGAGCCCCGCTCAACACAGCCACTATGACCACTCAGAGCCTTATTCAGCGGCTCGGGAGTGGCCATGAGTGTGTGGCGTGCTGACCTGCGTCGTTGCTTGCCAGGATCAAGATCGGGCAGGTAGAGCAACGGCCCTTGGGTCCGGTTGGGACTGCCGCAGGGATGGTTGACACGTCTCCTTTGATGGGAGGGGCAGGGGCTGGTCAGCGTAGACGGTCTCGAGCCCGATCGGTGTCATCCTGCCCAGGCGATGTCGGCGCCGTTGGCGGTGGTAGGTCCGATCGATCCAGGTCACGATCGGCCAAACGGAGTTGCTCGCGGGCGGCCCAGGGGCGGCGAGTGAGGAGGGTCTCCTGTAGCGGCAAATAGGGTGATTTGATCGGGTATCACACCTAAGGTGGAGACGTACCCCGGCGAGGTTGCCTACGATCGGGTCCGCAAACTTCGATCTCGTGAGGGAGTGCCAGTCATGGCGACCGTCAACTTCAACCCCACCCTGCGCGAGATCCGCGACGTGCTCAAAGCCGACTTCTACCAGATCCCCAGGTTTCAGCGGCCGTACTCCTGGTCTCCCGAGAACCTCGACGAGTTTTGGAACGACGCGATCGTCGACAACACCGACGGGTACTTCATCGGGCCGATGGTGTGCTACGAGATGGAGAGGGGGCTCCACGGGATCGTCGATGGCCAACAGCGGATGACAACCATCACGCTTGCGATCTGTGCGATCCGCGATCTGTTCGCCGAACTCGGCGAGAAGCTGCTCGCCGATGGCATCCAGCCGTACATCGAACGCCCGGATGACGACAGCCTCCCGCACTTCGTTCTGAAGTCAGGCTCGGCGGGCGAGTATCTCCACGCACAGTTCCAGTTGCGTGCATCTGACCGCGTCGAACTCGCTGCCATCAACGATGAGCACCGCGCGCTACGGAGCGCATTCAAGGACATAAGCACGCGACTCCGCGTCTCGATCGAGGGCCTGGAGACCACACCGACGACTGCCCCGTCGAGTGAGGCCGCGCTCCGTCTTCGTGAGATCCGCGACAAGATCCTCTCACTCCGCGTCATCTGGATCCAGCTGAACAACGAGGACGACGCTTATATTGTCTTCGAAACCCTCAACTCGCGTGGCAAGGACCTAGAGACCGTCGACCTGCTGAAGAACCACCTGCTCGGAAAAATCCGCGAAAGCAACGGTGACATCGACACCGCCCGGGTCATGTGGGACAAGATGCGTCAACATCTGGTCGACGATGGGGGTAACGCTCCGGTGAACGCCTTCATTCACCACTGGTGGCTCACGCGCGATAAGTATGTCGCGGAGCGGAAGGTGTTCAGCGAGATCAAACGAAGCAACTTGCCCGGCGACTCGTTGCTCAAGGATCTACAAGCCAAGGCGGAGGTCTATGCCCGGATTGCTGAACCCGGCCAATGGGCCTGCAACAGGGAGCTCGTGGGTGTTCGGAACAGCCTGCTCGCCATGAATGCGTTCGGTGTCCGCCAGCCACGACCATTCTTGCTGGCACTTCTCCATGCTCATCAAGTCCGCCAGGTCTCGACCAAGCAACTGAAGCGAGCCGTGTCTGCTGTCGAGGCCTTCCATTACATCACCACGGCGGTCGTCGGCGAGAGCTCAACCGGTGGGATCAGCCAAATGTACGCGAAGCATGCCCGTGACCTGGGTGCTGCTGCCGGAGATGAGTCAGCAGTCGCAACTGTGGTCGACGGGCTCCGAAGCCAGCTGCGCGGCAAGGTCGCTAACCGCGAGTCGTTCCTGGCCACCTTCCCCGAGAAGATCCGGTACTCGGCGAGCGAGCCGAAGGTGAAGCGGGTTACCGCATACACCCTCCGTAAGATTCAAGAGTCCAAGTTCCCGAACTCGCCGCTCGATCCGGAAAAGGCAAACATCGAGCACATTGCGCCGCAGTCCGACGGCAACGGCCCCTGGATTCATGGCATCGGCAATCTCGTTTGGGTTGGCGAAGCGCTAAACAAAGAGCTCGACAACCTGCCGTTCGATCGAAAATTGCCGATATTCAAGGCACATTCTTCCGGGATCGACGTTGCAGATGTGGTCACACAGACCGTCTGGGACAAATCTGCCGCTGCCGAGCGAGGCCACGCGCTGGCCGCGTACGGATACGACCAGATCTGGTTACAGCTACTCAAGTGAGGGCCTTGTCAGCGGGCATCGTGATTCGAGCGCGGCAGGCATATCGCGCGCGTCTTCGGCGGTGTCTCGGGCTGAGAAGCGAGACACGCCGTCCCGAGCCTCGGAAGCCGAGCGTCGGGGGATGTGTCGTCACGCGCTAAGGTCCCCGGAGTGCAGCCTCGGCCACCACCCCCGCCCAACCACCCCCACCAGCTGCGGCGGCACCGACTTCCGCGCCCACGCCCGGAACACCACATACATCACCACCACCAGCACCCACCGCAGCACCACCGCGACCGTGCTGGCAGCAGTATCGTCGCAGAACGCCGTCGCCGAGCTGTCGTTCAGCGAGTGCACCACCATCACCAGCGCGATCCCGCCCAGCGCGCCCAACATGCCGCGGCGTCCGTACAGGTGCCAAAGCCGCCACGCGATGGCCGCAGCGATGCCGGTCCACAGCCAGTGCAGCGGCGACACGGTGAACACCCGGAAGATCTGCTCCTGCACCACCGCGGCCGGCGTCGAGTCCAGGGTGCCGGTGCCGCAGAAGTTCGGGCCGGACGCCGTCGCCGTGGCGTAGGCGTACTGCGTGGTCTCCGTGATCGCGAAGCCGAAGCCCGAGGCCAGACCCAGCGCGATGCCCGCGCGCGGGTCGCGGTAGCGGCCCAGGACGAACAGCAGCAGCGGGACCAGCAGCTTGGTCCCCTCCTCGACGACGCCGACCCACGCCGTCGCCGTCGCGATCCCCGCGTCGTTGATGATCCAGGAGTTGATGTTCGCGGCGATCAGGATGACGGCGCCGCTGGTTCCGACCACGACCGACACGATGCTGAGGGAGCCGACGACGTCGTGCAGGGCGAGCCGGCGGCTCACGAAACCGTAGAAGGCCCAGCAGACGCCGGTCATGCCGAGCAGGCTCGCCAGACCCATCACGTGGACGTTCCCCGACGACTGGTACAGGACCGACCCGGCCAGCAGGACGACGACGGCCGCCAGCAGGTGCCAGACCCACGAGCCCCAGAAGCGTCGGCGGAACCGGCGGCCGCGCTCGGCGGGTGGGCCGCCGTCGGCGATCTGGCCTGTCCAGGCCCGGCCGTCCCAGTAGCGCTGGCGAGCGACGCGGGAGGCCGGGTCGGGGAACCAGCCCGGGGCGGGGACACCGTCCCGTGGCCGGCCCGCGATGAAGGCAACCGCCGTGCCGGCCAGGAAGAGGATCGCCCCGATCACGACGAGTGTCATGACTGGAGAGAACCAGCCCCCGAGGCGACCTGCCATCGGAAGACATGCCTGCCGGACACGATGCCGAGCCGACCGTGGAGCCGGTAATCCCGTGCCAGCCCCCACCCCACCGACCTACAGTGCCGACATGGCGAGAAGCATCCGCGGGTTCCGACCCCGCCCACTCAGGCGGGAGTTGTCCTGAGACGAGGTACCCATGGCGTTCCGACGCTTCTACCGCCGCACCTTCCTGAACCGCCGCGGTCACCACGCGGGCGCGTACGCGCTCGCGGACTTCACCGTCGAGCCCGGATACACCGCGGACGACGACGCCAAGCGGGTCAGCGCACGCCTGTCGATCGCTGACTGCGGCCGCGTCGTCACGCTCGATTTCGACGCCGACACCCCGGCCGAGGCGCGCAACGCCCTGCACAAGGCGCGCCTGCTGCGCGACATCCTCGAGCAGTCGGTCGACGCGCTCGAACGGGCGGTCGCGGACGCCGGCCTCTCGGGCGGCCGCAAGGGGTGAACAACGCGGGCCACCGCGAACCCGCGCTGTCCCGCTCTTACGATCGAGCCGTCAGGAACCCGCGGCAACCCGCCCGCGGGCGGCGCTCGACGAGGAGCGATCATGTCTGATGAGACCTACGCGGAGACGGACCCCCTCACCCAGCTGAGGGAGATCACGGCGACCGGGCCCGACGGCGCCGTCCTCGAACGGCTCCACGCGGCCGGGCTGATCGAGATCGGGAGTGACCTGCCGGTACGCGACGTCCTCTACGAGGCCGAACGGGACGGGACGGACCTGTCCGCGACCTTCGGCGAGGTCGACGTCGCCGCCGCGCTCGACGCCACACCGATCGGGCGCCTCACCCCTCGGCAGTCCCGGCGGACCCTGCCGGGCGGGCGGGCGCTCGGCATGTACGTGCAGGACTGCCTCATCGCCACGGAGGCGGAACCGGCGTACCACCGGCTCCCGAGCTTTGCCTCGCACACGCCGTACCACATCGTCTACCTGTTCAAGTTTCCGCCGAACGCGACCCACACCATCGAGGTGACCCTCCAGGTGTTCTCGGCGGGCACGGTGCGGATCACGGGCCTGAACAGCCCGGCAGCGCTCACGGTGGGGCAGAGCTCGTTCGCGCTCAAGGTGCCTGTTGGTGTGAAGACGACGAACGAGGGGTTCGCGAGCGTGCTGATCCAGCGCAACGGTGAGGTCGGGTTTGACTGGTTCTCCGCAGCGGTCTTCTGATCGGCAAGTGGGCAGTGCAGCGCGACGTCGTCGGTCCGTTGCGCTGAGATAGGCGTGCGCCGGAATGCCAGACGGATCGATACGGCAGCACCAGGGAGGTGTCTGCATCCAGCGCATCGACCTGTGCCCCGAGTGCCCCTGGCTGACCCAGAGCATCAACCGAAAGGACCTGCTGTGCCGATCGAGCACGAGGGCAAGATCCTCGACATCGACCCTGCCGCCGTCGAGCGGACGATCCTCGACAAGGGCGGGCAGAAACTGGGCGAGAAACTCATGCGCCGGTATGTCTACGACATCATCCCCGGAGACATGTCCAAGTGGATTCGGCTGCGGGACACCGGCCAGGAGACGACGCTCACCGTCAAGGAGATCAAGAGTGACGCGATCGACGGCACACATGAGACCGAGGTCGTGGTCGACAGCTTCGAGGAGACGAACGCGCTGCTCGGGATGCTCGGTTTCACCGCGAAGTCGTACCAGGAGAACAAGCGGGTGAGCTTCGTCCTCGACGGTGCCGAGATCGAGATCGACACCTGGCCGCGGATCCCCACCTACCTGGAGATCGAAGCCGGATCAGCCGAGGAAGTGATCCGCATCGCCGGCGTACTCGGCTTTGGCACCGATGACCTGACCGGGGAGAACACGATGAAGGTCTACGACCGGTACGGCATCGACCTGGCTGCGATCTCCGAGCTTCGCTTCTGATCCTTGGGGCCTCGCGGGCCGCCGGTCTCGTCTATGTTCGCCGCCATGCCCACCCACGACCAGCCCCAGGACATCGGCTCGGCCGAGCACACCCACACCATCCCGCGGAAGCGCATGGCGGCGTCCGTCGTGTTCACCGATCACGCCGGCCGCGTGCTCCTGTGCGAGCCGACGTACAAGCAGGTCTGGGAGGCCCCGGGCGGCGCCGTCGAGCTCGGTGAGTCGCCCCGGGCGGCCGGGGCGCGTGAGGTCCGCGAGGAGCTCGGGCTGGAACTCGACCCGGGACGCCTCGTCGTCGTCGACCACGTCTCAGCCGTCGACGGGCGCACGGAGGCCCTGGTCCTCGTGTACGACGGCGGCCGGTTGACCGAGCAGCAGACCGCGGCCATCCGGCTCCCCGAGGACGAGCTGCGGTCCTGGTCGTGGTGCACCGTCGACGAGGCGCGCGAGCGGATGCGCCCGCTCGTCGCGCGACGGATCGCCGCCGCGCTACACGCGATCACCAACGGCGGCGTGGCCGAGCTGGAGAACGGCCATCCAGTCGCCGTGCCGCCGGCCGATCAGGGCTGAACCCGTGCGTTAGTGCCCGCCCCCGACCACCTCGGCCAGCCTTCCGTGCCGCGCCGCCGAGTCCTCGTTCATCCCGACGATCGTCACCGTCTTGCCCCGCGCCTCGTACTTGGCCCGCACCGCGTCCAGCGACGCGACCGTGGACGCGTCCCAGATGTGCGCCCGGCTCAGGTCGATCACCACGTTCTTCGGGTCGCCCGCGTAGTCGAACTGGTAGACCAGGTCGTTCGACGACGCGAAGAACAGTTCGCCCTCGACCACATAGACCCGCTCGCCACCTCCACCCACGACGCCGTCCTCGCCACCGACGACGACGCCGTCACCACCGACCCCGCCGTCGTCCTCCGTAGAACCGCCCGAGAGCCGCGTGACCGACGTGAAGTGCGCGACCCGGTGCGCGAACAGCACCATCGCCGTCAGCACGCCCACGATCACGCCGTAGGCCAGGTTGTGCGTCGCCACAGTCACGAGGACCGTCGCCAGCATGACCGTCGTCTCCGACTTCGGCATGCGGCGCAGCGTCGAGGGTCGGATCGAGCGCCAGTCGAACGTGCCGACCGAGACCATGATCATCACCGCGACCAGCGCCGCCATCGGCATCATGGCCACGACGTCGCCCAGCCCGACCACCAGGATCAGCAGGAAAACGCCGGCCAGGAAGGTCGACAGCCGGGTGCGGGCGCCGGAGACGCGCACGTTGATCATGGTCTGGCCGATCATGGCGCAGCCGCCCATGCCGCCGAAGAACCCGGTCACGATGTTGGCGACGCCCTGGCCCCAGGCCTCGCGCGTCTTGTTCGAGTGGGTGTCGGTGACGTCGTCGACCAGCTTGGCGGTCAGCAGCGACTCCAGGATGCCCACCAGCGCCATCGCCAGCGCGTACGGCGCGATGATCTGGAGCGTCTCCAGGCTCAGCGGCACGTCCGGGAAGAAGAGGGAGGGCAGCGACTCGGGCAGCGCGCCCTCGTCGCCCACGGTCGGCACCTTGATTCCCGCGACGACGACGGCGGCCGTCAGCAGCACGATCGCGACCAGCGGCGCGGGCACGGCCTTGGTCCACCGAGGGAGCAGGACGATGATCGCGATACCCACCGCGACCAGCGGGTACACCACCCACGGCACGCCGATCAGGTGCGTCACCTGGGACAGGAAGATCAGGATCGCGAGCGCGTTGACGAAGCCGACCATCACCGAGCGGGGGATGAACCGCATGATCTTCGCGACGCCGAGCAGGCCCAGGGCCACCTGGATCACGCCGGCGAGGATGACGGTCGCCACGAGGTAGTCGAGCCCGTGCTCGCGCACCACCGGCGCGATGACCAGGGCGACGGCGCCCGTCGCCGCCGAGATCATGGCCGGGCGCCCGCCGAGGAACGAGATCGTCACGGCCATCGTGAACGACGCGAACAGGCCGATCCGCGGGTCGACGCCCGCGATGATCGAGAACGCGATCGCCTCCGGGATCAGGGCCAGCGCCACCACCAGGCCCGCGAGCACCTCGGTGCGCAGCGTCGTCACGGAGCGGAAGGCGGCCCGGAACGAACCGGACGCGGCGGCCTCGGGGGCGCCGGATACCGGGGACGTGGCGGGGCCGGGAGCGGCAGGGGTCTGAGGCACGGGCGGCAACTCTACCCTGACGTGAGGGTAGAGTTCGCGCGGTCGCGTTGTGGGAGGCTGGCCCCATGGCGCAGCGACCGGTGATCAACGAGGTCACGTTCCACATCGGGGCGGTCGCCGAGCGGACGGCGCTCTCGCTGCGCACCCTGCGCCACTACGACGAGGTCGGCCTGCTCACGCCGTCGGGCCGCACCGAGGGCGGCTTCCGGCTCTACACCGAGGCCGACGTCCAGCGCCTGCTGCTGATCCGGCGCATGAAGCCGCTCGGCTTCAGCCTGGAGGAGATGGCCGACCTGCTCGACCTCACCGACTCCCTGGCCCAGGACGACACCCCGGAGGCCCGGGCCCGGCTGGAGGCCTACGTGACCTCCGCGCAGGAGCGGCGCGCGGACCTGGCGCGCAAGCTCGCCATGGCCGACGAGTTCATCGAGCTGCTGCACGGACTCTGAACCTCCCTCCGCGCCGCCGGCTCCGGCTTCGTCTGGAAATTCCATTGGTTCCCTGAACCGTGCTCCGGCAGGCTGCACTGGCATGACCCGCGTACGCCCCACCTGGCCCGACCTGCCCGACCCGATCCGGACGGCGATCGAGGACCGCCTGGGCGCGAGGGTCACCTCCTGGGTCTCGAACGACGGCGGCTACTCGCCCGGCCTGGCCAGCGTGCTCACCACCGAGCGCGGCCCGGTCTTCGTCAAGACCGCTTCTCCCGACCAGACCGAGGCCCTGCGGCTGCACCGGAACGAGGCGGTCAAGGCCGCGCGGCTGCCCGCGACACTCCCGTCGCCCCGCTTCCTGTGGTCCCTCGACGTGCCGGACGTCGGCGGCGTCGGCGGCGCGGAGGTGCCCAGCTGGGCCGTGCTGGCCTTCGAGCCCGTGCACGGGCGCGCGGTGCGCACCGACCCGTGGGACCTGGACGACGTCGACCTGCTCGCGCGCCTCGCCCTCGAGATCGGTGAGCACCCGGCGCCCGACGGCGACGCGTTCCCCGACTACGCCGGCAAGCCGCGGTCCGAGGCGCAGGCGCTGGCCGACGAGCGTCCGCATGGGCTGGCGACCTACGACCCCTGGTTCGCCGAGCATGTCGACCTGATCGCGCAGGTCGCAGCCCCGGGGCGGCAGACTGAGGCGTTCACGGGCGGCCGGCTGGTCCACGCCGACTTCCGCGCGGACAACGTGCTGGTCCTCGAGTCGGACGACCGGCCGCGCGGTGTCGTCGTCGACTGGCCGCACTCGGCGCGGGGCGCCGGGTTCATCGATCTCGTCGGGATGCTGCCGGCCATGCACGCGCTCGGCGGGCCCGCGCCGTCGGAAGTGTTGGACCGGACGCCGCTCCCGCGTGGGACCGAGCCCGAGGCCGTCGCGACACAGGTCGCGGTGCTGGCGGCCTACTTCGTGCACGGCTCGCTGCAGGAGCCGCCGCCCGGGATCCCGCACCTGCGCCAGTTCCAGCGGGTACAGGCGGAGGCCAGCATCGCCTGGCTTCGGGAGCTGCTGCGGTAGGTCATCGGCCGTTCGGGTCCGGGCAGCCGGGGGAGTGTCAGTGGCTCCGCGTACGTTCCTCGCCATGGGTACATGGAGCACTGACATCCTGGGCAACGACGGCGCCCTGGACACGCTGGGGGCGCTCGCGGACCGCGAGCTCTCGTTCACCGATCTCGCCGACGAGCTGCGGGGCGACTACATCGAGAGCGACGCGGGCGCCGCCGTCCTCGCGCTGATCGAGGTGGCGCTGGCCGCGCGCGGGCTGCGCGACCTGCCGTACGGCGAAGCCGTGGAGGCGGCCCACGACCTGCTCGACAACGAGCGTGCCGCGTGGCTGCTGGAGCAGACGGACCGGGTGCTCGGGGCCGGCTCGGAGGTCTACGAGCTGTGGCAGGAGGCCGGCGAACAGTCGCTGAGCGAGTGGCTCGGCAAGGTCGAGGCCTCGATCGAGGACCTGCGGCAGGCGTTGGGGTCGGCGGCGCCGGTCGGTGCGGTGGGCGGAGGTTCCGGTGATTGAACGACCCGATCTCCCAGACGTGGCAGCCGACGACGACGGCGACCTCGGGCCCAAGCATCCAGCCTTCGCCGCGCACTTCCGCGACCCGATCTACGACGAGCAGGCCGACGACTTCGCACCGTTCGGCAACGACGAGGGGTGGGACCTGGTCGTCCTGACCGCGCGACGGGCCGACGAGCTGGACGGCAGCACGACCCTGGCGCAGATCGACCCCGAGTGGTTCGGCGACGAGGCGGAGGTAGTGGCCGCGCTCGACGATGACGACGTCGACATGGTCGACGTCGTCATCGGCGCGGCGTTCACGCTGCTCCGCCTGACCGGGCAGATCGACGACTTCGGCCGGGCGCTGGTGTTCCGTGCGCTGGACGCGCGGGACCGGGTCTACGGGGCGCAGCCTCAGACGGAGCGGATGCGGGGTGACCTGCTGGCGTTCGGGTGAGCGGCTTGCTCGGGACCGTGTGTGAGGGCGCGGAACCGAGCAGAGCCGTCGTCGTCGGGGCAGGCCCCGTCACGGCCGCGCCGCCTCCCGGGGCAGCGCTCGCGCGATGAGCACCATCCCCACGCACGCGACCAGCGCCACCACCGAGGTGACGACCCAGGGCAGAGCCGGGTCCACGCTGAACGTGGCGGCGAAGACGCCAGGTGCCGCGATGTTGGCCAGCGCGAAGGAGTACTGGAACCACGAGAGGTAGGTGCTGCGCTGGCCGGGCGGGGCGGCGTCGGCGGCGTACGCGATCGAGCGCGGGCCGTGCAGCAGCTCGGCGACCGAGTAGACGAGCACCGACAGCACGAGGCCGGGCACGATCAGCCACGCCGGGGCCAGGCCGAGCGCCGCGGTGTACAGGCCCCAGACCGACCAGATGATCCCGGCCGTGACCATGACGGCGACGCGCGACCGGCGGCGCGTGAGGCGCACTGCTGGCGCCTGCCCGAGCGCGCTGAGGATCGTGTTGATCGCGAGCAGCGGCCCGACGAGCGCGGCGGGCGCGGACAGGCCGTCGACCACGTAGATCCCGAGGCCCGATCCGAGGACGGTACTGCAGAACGCGAACAGCGCCGCGACGCCGATCAGCCCGAGGTAGGGCAGCGTCGGCAGGCGGTGCGCCCGGACCGGGGCGTCGGCGTCGGTGGCCTGGACCCGCCGACCAGAACGGTCGACCAGGAGCAGCAGCGCGGAGACCGCGAAGCAGGCCGCGTTCGTGCCGATGGCCAGCAGGTACGGCAGGTCGCCCGGGAGCAGGAGCAGCGCGCCCGCGGCCAGCGCGCCCAGCGCGTAGCCCGTGTTCTGCACCATGTTGGTGAACGCGAACCAGCGGTCCTTGTCCTCGGCCGGGCCGGAGTCGGACGCGTCGGCGATCACGGCGAAGACCGACGACCAGAAGGCCCGCTGCCCGATCGCCGCCACGAGCGTGCAGGCGGCGACGGCGGGCAGGTCGCGGGCCACCAGCAGCCCGGTGAGTCCGACGGCCTGGAGCACCTGCGCGGCGATCAGGATGTTCCGCCCGCCCAGCCGGGCCACCACCTGGCCGACGAGCGCGGGGACCACCAGGGCGACGGCGAAGGTCGCCGAGAGCGTGAGCCCGGCCCGGGCCAGGGGGATGTCGGCGACGCGGGTCAGAAACAGGAGCAGCAGAGGGCCGCTGATCCCGGTGCCGACGGAGTCGACCCCCAACGCCACCGCGAGCGGGACGTGACGGCGCAGCTCGGGCAGGTCGAACATGGTGCGATTCTCCAGTCAGGTTCAGAGGTCGGTACTTGGTGCTGCGTGGATCAGACGACCGAGGGCGGCAGCACCGCTCGTCGGTCCCGACGGCGGATCGCCACCGCCGCAGTCGTCCCGACCAGCGCCGTCACCGACAGCACCCCCGCGATCGGCGCGGCGTCGTGCAGGCCGATCAGCCCGGCGACCGGGGCGATCAGCCCCGCCGCGGCGAAGGTGCCGAAGCCGTACAGGGAGGTCGCGGTGCCGGCCTGGGCCGACTGGTCGCGCAGGGCGCGCCCGGCGGCGCCCGCGAAGCAGCCGCCGCAGCCCGCGACGAAGAGCCACAGGCAGACGAGCAGGCCCGGCAGGCCCGCGCCGGCCCGTTCCAGCGGGAGGATCGCGAGCGCAGCGCCTGCGGTGAGGGCGGCGAACCCGATGAGGACGGGTGCGTCGGGCCGACGTCGCTGGAGAGCCGCGCTGGCCTGGACGCCGACCACGAGGCCGAGCGAGTTGGCCAGGAAGACGGCCGCGAACTCGCCGGCGGTCAGGCCGTGCACCCCCTGGAGCAGGAGCGGCGAGGCGGCGACGTAGGCGTAGACGCCCGCGTAGGTCATGGCGCCGAGCAGGGTCGCGGCGCGGAATCCGGGGTCGCGGAGCACGGCGCGGAGGCGGGCGCGCAGGCCGCGGTCGGCAGGCGCCGTGTGGTTTCGGTCGGCTGCCTCGCCTCGGTCGCCCACGCCGCCCCGGCCCACCGAACCCGCATGCGTCTCCGGCACCACCATCGCCGTCACCACCAGCACCGCGGCCGAGAATGCCCCGAGCACCCCGAAGATCCCGCGCCAGCCCACCACCGGCAGCAGCACCGCCCCGGCGACCGGCGCGAGGAGCGGGACCGTCGTCGTGATCAGCGTGATGCGGGAGATGAGCCGGACGAGCCCCGGCCCGTCGCTGACGTCGCGCGCGATGGCGAGCACGAGCACCGAGCTGCCCGCGGCCGCCACGCCCTGGGCCACCCGCAGCGCGGCGAGCGCCTCCAGCGTCGGGGCCGCGGCGCACAGCAGTGTGACCAGCACGTGCAGGGCGGACGCGAGCAGCAGCGGCAGGCGTCGTCCGACCCGGTCGCTCCAGGCGCCGGTGACGAGGTTGCCGAGCGCGAGCCCGACGGTCATGCCGGCGAGCGTGAGCTGCACGGCGCCGTCGTCCGCCCCGAACTCGTCGCGCAGGGTGGGGAACGCCGGGAGGTAGAGGTCGATCGAGAGCGGGCCGAGCGTGGTGAGCAGACCGAGTGCCACGACCAGCAGTCCCGTGCGCCGCACCGTTGCCGCGTTCGTCATCGTTCCCCCTGCACATCGTTGTACACCACCGTAAGCCGATGGCCGGTGTCATGGTTGCCCACGGCACCTACACCGGTCAAGCCATTACGCTGGTGTCATGCAGCTCGAGGAGAACGGCTTCGACACGCCGGCCCCGCCGTCGGCCGGGCTCGTGCGCGACTTCGTGAACAGCTACGAGCCGCAGGAGGACGCGGAGAGCCTCGGCACCGCGACGGCCCTGCGCGACTGGTTCGCCACCCGCGGCCTCGTCCCCGCGGAAGCCCGCATGACGGCGGACGACGTCGCCGCCGCGCACCGGATCCGTGAGGGGCTGCGCGCCGTGCTGCTCGGCCACGCCGGGCACGCGGATGATGCCGACCCCGCCGCCCGCAGCGGGCTGGACGCCGAGCTCGCGCGCCTCCCGCTGCGCGCCTCGTTCGACGCCGACGGCGATCTGCGGCTCACCACCGCGGGCAGCGACTTCGAACGCGGCATCGCCGGGGTGCTCGACGCGATCCGCGCCAGCACCGCGGCGGGCGAGTGGGAGCGGCTCAAGGTCTGCGCGCGCGACACCTGCCGCTGGGCGTTCTACGACGCCTCGCGCAACCACGCCCGGCGCTGGTGCTCCATGGCCGGCTGCGGCAACTACATCAAGATGCGCCGGCGGGCGGGGGAGCGGGCCCGCGCCTGACGGCGCCGTCCCCGACGGCAACGCCCCTGAACAGGTGCGGGATCTGCCAGGATTCCCTCGTGACCAGTTACTTCGCCCGGTACCAGGCCGGTGAGCACGACGGCGTGTGGCGTGACCTGCGCGCCCTGGGGATGGCGGCGTTCGACCAGCCGCACCGCGAGGACGCGCAGGCCGTGGCCCGCGAGATGGCTCTGCGGGCGCGCCGCAACGTCGAGACGATCGTGGACCGTCTCCAGGCCGACGGCTTCGTCGCGGCGCAGAACGACGACGAGGCCACGCCACGCGCGGCGCACTTCCCGCCCTCCGACGACGCGCCCGCTCTGGCCGACTGGCTGGAGGCGAGGTTCGGGCCGGTCCCGATGACGGTGTCGGCGTGGATCCGCGAGGTCGGGGACGTGTGGCTCGTGGGCGAGCACCCGCGGTGGCCCGAGAGCGTGCTCGCGGACCCGCTGGTGGTCGAGTTCGAGCAGATCGCTTACGGCGGCGGTGCGCGCGAGTACTACGAGATGGAGTTGTCCGGATTCAGCGCGGACGCCGATCCGGATGACGACTTTCAGATCGACTTCGCCCCCGACGCCCTGCACAAGGCCAACATCAGCGGCGACGGCCCGTACGGGATCCAGCTGCCCGGCGTCGGCGTCGACGGGCTGGTCGGTCCGACGCTCTGGTTCGTCGACGACCTCAACAACGCGTTCGCGGCCGGCGGGTTTCCCGGCGCGCTGAGCGAGGAGGGGTACGGGTGGGTGGACCCGCCTGCCGGGCTGCGCGAGGGCCTGGCGCGCGACCTGCTGCGGCTCTGACGTGCGCAGTCGTCCGGCGGAGGCCGCTGCGTGAGGCCGTGGTCAGAATCCAGGCCTTCGTCAGAACAGCGCGTCCTGCTCCGCGCCCGGACCCGTCCCGGCCGGCGCGGCCACGGGTGAGGTGCTCGCGGTCCCGCGCGCCCCCGCCTCCGCCCGCCCCAGGTCCCAGCCCGCCAGCAGGCCGGTGTCGACCAGCAGCACCCCGTCCGCGATCGACAAGTACAGATCCCGCCCGACCCGGCAGAGCACCTCGCCCGTGACCGTCACCCCGGGCCGCAGCGGATCGAGCTGCCGAGTCGGCACCACGCCGCCGTCCGCCAGCCCGTAGGCAACGGTGTGGTCGGCAGGTTCGGTCGGGTCCCAGGCCTGGCCCGGCGGCCAGTCCAGCGCGGCGGCCCGCCCGACGACGGCGGAGAGCTCCGCGGCGCGGGACGACGCCGTCCCCGGCGCCGCGCGGGCGGCCCGCTTGCGCGCGGTGTGCACCTGCTGCGGCAGGCCGAGCGCCGTGGTGAGCAGCGACTCGCACCGCCGGGCCGAGATGAGCGTGCCCGCCGAGAGGAACAGCGACGACAGCGCGCCCTGCTCCAGCAGCCGCGCCTGCCCGCGCTGGGCGGCGGTGATGCCGGCCTTGACCACGCTGCCGTGGTGCGCCAGGTACACGCGGAACTCCCGCGGGTCGTCGAGCCGGGTGTCCGTGGCGACCGACCGGGTCCGCGCGATCGCCGCGCAGGACTCGCACTGGCCCGACTTCGCCCCGGGGTCGAGCAGCGCCCCGCCGGAAGGTGTCGCCGCCACGCACGGCACTCGCCGTCCTTCCCACCACAGCCCGAGGCACCGGCGGTCCGCGCCGACGGTCAGCGCCAGGATCGCCCCGACCGGCAGCGGGCTGGTGCGCGTGCCGCCAGTGGGAGCAAGCCACTCCAGCCCGGCGCCGTCGTCGGACCAGGTCAGCCCCGTGGGGCGCCAGGCGGTGCGTTCCTCGGACACGCCACGACTCTAGGGCGGGCCCCCGACGCCGAGCCAGTAAGGCCGCCGCGGCACAAGATGGTGTCCTACGCGGAAGGACCGACGATGACGACGATCACCGTGCTGGGCGGCACCGGCACCATCGGCACCCAGGTGGTGCGGCTCCTGCGCGAGCGGGGCGACGACGTCCGGGTCGCCTCGCGCACCAGCGGCGTCGACCTGGTCACGGGGCAGGGCCTGCGCGAGGTGCTCGACGGCGCCCAGGTCGTCATCGACACCGCCAAGACCGGCTCGCTCGACCCCGCCCGCATCGCGGAGTTCTTCGAACGCGCCGGCGAGCACCTCACGCGGTACGAGCGCGAGGCGGGCGTGCAGCACCACGTCATGCTGTCCATCGTCGGGTCGGACCGGGCGCCCGGCGTCCCGTTCTACGCGGCCAAGGTGCGCCTGGAGGACGCCGTCCGCGCAGGTGAGGTGCCCTCCACGATCCTGCACGCCACCCAGTTCTTCGAGTTCGCGCCCACCATCGCGCGGGCCTCGGCCGGCCCGAACGGCGGACCGGCGCGCCTCGCCCCGATCCTGGTCCAGCCGGTCGCCGGGGCGGACGTCGCCGCGGAGCTCGCCCGCCTCGTCGACGAGCCGTCGCCCACGCCGGACCTCGACCTCGCAGGACCCGAACGGTTCGAGCTCGACGTCTTCGTCCGCACCGCGCTGGCGCACCTGGGCGAGGCCGGCACCGTCGTCCGCGACCCCGACGCGACCTACTTCGGCGGGATCGTGGACCGGGGCGCGCTCCTGCCCGGACCCGACGCGCGGATCGCCCCGACCGCGCTGCGCGACTGGTCGGGCGCGGCCGCGCACTGAGGCGGCCTCACCACTCCCCGCCCAGCGGGTGGTCCTCGTCGGCGAAGATCCCCGCGAGGATCCGGTCGCGCTCCGGCTCCGGCGGCGCGACGCCGTCACGCTCGGTCGCCCGGCGCACCGCGTCGTCCTGCGGGTGGAAGCCGATCGCGCGCCCCGGCCCGAGCGGGAACCAGCCCGGCCCGTTGTCCGAGACGCCCCAGACCACGTGGTGCCCGGGCCGGTCGAGCGCGGCCACGGCCTCGACCAGCCGGGCGGCGTCGGCGGGGGAGAGCCACAGGGCGACCGAGTGGCCACCCGCGACGTCCGGGCTGAAGGCGCAGATCCGCGCGCTCACCACGGTCATGCCGAACCGGTCCGCGTAGACGCTGCCCAGGGCCTCGCCGGCGGCCTTGCTCATGCCGTAGAACGTGTCGGGGCGCGGGTGCAGCTCGTCGACGGCGCCGGCCTCGGCGGGCGTCGCGTACCCCACCGCGTGGATCGAGCTCGCGAACAGCACGCGCGGAACGCCCGCGACGTGCGCCGCGTCCAGCGTCCGCTGGGTGCCGTCGATGTTCACGGCGATGATCTCGGGCCACGGCCGCTCCCAGGGGTGGGCCGCCAGATGCACCACCAGGTCTGCGCCGCGGAACGCCTCGTCCAGGGCGCCCGCCTCGGTGATGTCCCCCGCGAACCACCGGTCCCGCTCGTCGCGGTCGGCGGGCACCACCCGGTCCAGCAGCCGCAGCTCCCGCCCCGGACGCCGCAGCAGCGGGGTGATCGCGCGGCCGATCCGGCCCGCGGCCCCGGTGATCGCGACCACCTGGTTCTCCTCGTTCGACATGCTCGGGCTCCCTCGTCCGACCGGTGTTGACGAGAGGCTAGTTGACGAGAGACCGGTCGACCGCCACGCCCACGCGGGCGGCGACCTGCGGCGACGCGAGACAGCGACACGAGAGAATGACCCCATGAGCACCCCGCGCCGCCCCGCGCACCCGGACCAGCCCGGCACCCGCGCCACCATCACCCCCGAGCAGCGCGAGGACCTCGCCGAGCGGCTCCGCGAGCGCGTCTACGTCACCTTCGCCACCCTCGCCGTCACTCTCACGCTCATGGCGCACGCCCACGGGCTCGGCGCCGGGACGGCGGCCGCGTCGCTCACCATCACCGCCGTCGGCACCGTCGCCGCCGCCTGGCTCGCCGAGCTCATCTCCCACCTCGCCGCCCACGGCGGATTCCCCGACCGGCACCACCTGGCCGCCATGACCCGAACCAGCGCCGGCGCCCTGGTCACCCTCGTCTTCCCGCTGCTCGCGCTCGCCATCGCCGGCCTCGGCTGGTGGGAGGTCACCACCGCCCTGCGCGTCGGCGTCGGCGTGCTCATCGCCACCCTCGTGCTCATCGCCTGGCTCGGCATCCGCCGCACCAAGCTGCCCTGGCCCGCCCGCATCCTCGCGCTGGGCGTGCTCGCGGCGCTCGCGGTCGGGGTGGTCGGGCTCAAGCTGCTCGCGCACGGCTGAGCGGGGCGCCCGGGCGGGCCGTCTGAGTGGCCCGCGGGCTCTGCCTCCCGACGTCGGACCCCACCCCGGAGTCGATCACTTTCGGACATCGTGTTGACGCCAACATTTGGCGGGTGCCAGCCTGTTCCGCGGCGGTCCCGCAGGGCCCGCCGGAACGCAGAGTCGCGTTCCGCGAGGCCGGCGCCGTCCGCCCTCGCGTGTCCACAGACTTCCGCGTCCACAGACTTCGAGGATGAAGGAGACGGACATGGGTCACCGCCGCGCCCCGCGCAGCACCGCACCATCCGCTTGGACCGCAGCCCGTTCGGCAGCCACCCGTCCGGTACCCCTGGGTGCCGCCCTCGCCGTGGCGCTGGCTGCGGCGGTCGCGGTCCCGGCCGCCCCGGCCGTGGCAGACGACGCCCCACCGGCCGCGCCGGTCAAGGCCACCACGGCAGACGCCGCCTACTCCGCCTACCCGCCCATCCTCGACCCCGGCTCCGGTGCGGCCGACTACTTCACGCCGTCCTGGCTCGACGACGGCGGCAACCACATCCAGGCCCACGGCGGCCAGGTCGTCTCCGTCTCGGCGGAGGACCTCGGCGTCGACGCCGGCTCCGTCGTCCAGGGCGAGGAGGCGGGCGAGACCGTCTACTACTGGTACGGCGAGGACCGCAGCAACGGCTACTACGGCAGCCCGGGCGTGCACGCCTACAAGTCCTACGACACGAGGAACTGGACCGACGAGGGCATCGTCCTGCGCTCGGTGTCCGACGCCGCCGAGCTGGAGTCGGACTACTTCGACGCCCTCTACGACACGGTCGACGACGCCGGCGAGCCCCGCGCGGACCGCATCGCCGAGCTCGACTACCACCTGAACACCAACGACGCCGCCGACCACACCACGATCTTCGAGCGGCCCAAGGTGCTCTACAACGAGGCGACCAAGCAGTGGGTGCTGTGGTGGCACTCCGACGGGCAGACCACCCCGGGCGGCAGCATGTACGCGCGCTCGATGGCCGGGGTCGCCGTCTCGGACAGCCCGACCGGGCCGTTCAAGATGACGGGCGTGTACCGGATGCCGAACCGGACCAACTACCAGGCGTGCATCTCCGCGGCCGTGCCCGGGCAGGCCCGCGACATGACCGTCTTCCAGGACGACGACGGCACCGCGTACATCGTCTACTCCTCCGAGGAGAACCGGACGCTGTACATCGCGGAGCTCGACGCCGACTACACGAACGTCACGCACACCACCGACGTCGACATGGTCGACGCCGGGCAGTACTCGGAGGACGGCCGCTACCCGTATCTGTTCGCGGACGGCACCACTGGCGCGCCGGTGCGCGGCGAGGACTTCCAGATCGTCAAGGAGTGCGGCGTGCTGGAGGCGCCCGCCCTGTTCCAGCACGGCGGCAAGTACTACACGGTGGCGTCGGGCGCGACGGGCTGGGCCCCGAACCCGCAGACCTACTACACGGCCGACAGCATCCTCGGCTCCTGGATCCGCGGCGTCGAGGCGGGCGACCAGCACGAGAACGTCGCCTACAACGCGATCCCCGAGGGCGGCGACGGCCTGCTCTCGGTCGGTGACACCCGCCGCACCACGTTCGGCTCGCAGTCCACGAACGTGCTCGACCTGGGCGGCGGCCGCTTCGTCTACATGGGCGACCGCTGGAACGCCGGGGCCGCGAACTCCAACTACGTGTGGCTCCCGGTCACGATCGGCGAGAGCGGCCGCGCCGAGATGCGCAACCCCGCCACCGAGGACCCGGCCCGCTGGGCCGACGGCTGGGACGAGAGCTACTGGGACGACAAGGGCACCGGTACCGAGATCTGGCGTGTGACCGACGACGGCGTGCCCGACCAGGTGGCGCCCGGCGAGGACTTCGGCGCCGCCTTGCCAGACGCCGTCCCGGTCGAGGTCGGCGGCGTCACCTCCGACGTCGCCGTGACCTGGAGCGCGACGTCGTTCGAGACGCGCGGCACGCAGACCCTCACGGGCACGCTCGCCGCCGGCGACGGCTTCACGGCGGGACGTACCTTCACGCGCACCGTCGAGGTGCACGAGGACGGCGTCGCCAACCTCGCCCCCGGCGCGTCCGTCGCGGCCTCCAGCCGGGCGAACCTCGCGCCGACCGTCGTGGACGGCAACGTCAAGGGCAAGGGCTGGGACGACTGGACGTCGTCGGGCTATCCCCGCAACAGCTGGCTGTCCTTCACGTGGCCGCTCACGCAGGACCTGACCGAGGTGGTGGTGCACACCTACAAGGACGGTGCGGGCGCCACCTGGCCGTCCACGGTCGCCGCGGAGTACCTGGACGCGTCGGGCGCGTGGACGACGACGGACGTGCGCGTCGACCTCGCGCAGGACGCCGCCTCCGCCGCGCCGGTCGCGACGCTCGACGTGTCCGACCTGCCGCGCACGAACGCCCTGCGCGTGCGGCTGACGACGGCGACGAACACATGGCAGTCGATCTCGGAGGTGCAGGTCTGGGGCGCGGACGACGTCGTCGACCTCTGCCGGGCCGAGGGCACCACGGTCTCGGCGAGCTTCCACCAGACCGAGTGGGAGACGATGCCGGCGGCCAACGCGTGCGACGGCAACGCCTCGACCTCGTGGTCGACGTGGTCGGGCAGCGCGGGCCGCGACGAGGTGACGTTCACGGTCGAGCCGGCCGAGGCGCGCGCCGTCGACCGGGTCGGCTTCACCACGACGGAGGGCACCATCGCGACCGTGGGCGTCGAGTACCGCGACGCCCAGGGCACGTGGCACCCGACGACGGCCCAGGACGTGGCGCCCGCCGCGACCGGCGCGCCGACGTCGGTCGAGTTCGAGCCCGTCTGGGCGTCGGCGGTGCGGCTGACGTTCGCGACGCCCGGCTCGTACGTGAAGATCCCGACGCTCGGCGTGGGGGCACGTTCTGCCGCCGTCGTGCCGGAGGTCGCGGCGCGGTGCGTGGGGCGCGACAAGGCCCAGCTCGTGACCACGGTGCGGAACCTCGGTGACCGGAGGGCGGACATCGAGATCCGGACGCCGTTCGGTACCCGCGTGGTGCGCGACGTCGCGCCGGGGCGGACGGGGCAGGCCGTCGTCAGCACGCGGGGGTCGGCGCTCGAGGCGGGGAGCGTCACGGTCGGGAAGCGGGGCGAGGCCGGCCTGACGGCGGGCTACCCGGCGGCGAACTGCGGCTGACGGCTGCCTCTGACAGCCGCATCTGACGGTTGGGTCCCCCTTTGAGGCCTAAGTTTCTTCGCTATCCGACGCCGGAAAGCGAAGAAACTTAGGCCTCAAAGGTGAGGACCCGGCCGGGACGTCAGCGACGTCCGTTGGACGGCGGACGGCTGCCGGCTGCTGGCTGCTGGCTGACGACTGGAACTGGTGGCTGGGCTCTCCTTCGAAGCCTATGTTTCTTCGCTTTCGCCGGTCCAAAGCGAAGAAACTTAGGCCTCAAAGGGGAGGTCGCCGGCCGGGTCGGCAGTTACGGCCGCCGACGGCGTGGGGGCGTCCGGCCGCCGGCCGGGTCGGCGGCTGCCGGCGACGTCGGCCTCGATCAGGTGACCAGACCTGTGCGGTAGGCGTGGACCACCGCCTGGACCCGGTCGCGCAGGCCCAGCTTGGCCAGGATGCGCGACACGTACGTCTTGACGGTCTCCTGGCTGATCACGAGGGTCGCGGCGATCTCGCCGTTGGACTGCCCGTCAGCGATGAGCCGCAGCACCTCCAGCTCACGCGGCGTCAGGGCCGTTTCGGCGACCGGGGCCTCGGCGGGCCGGATGCGCGCCGCGTACCGGCCGACGAGCTGCCGCGTCACCTCGGGTGCCAGCAGCGCCGCGCCGCTCGCCACGGTGCGGATGCCCTGCAGGAGCTGGCCTGCCGGCGCGTCCTTGAGCAGGAACCCGCTGGCCCCGGCGCGCAGCGCCTCGTACACGTACTCGTCCAGGTTGAACGTCGTCACCACCAGCACCTTGACCGGCCGCTCGACGCCCGCGCCCGCCAGCAGGCGGGTCGCCTCGATCCCGTCGAGCACCGGCATCCGCACGTCCATCACCACGAGGTCCGGCTCCAGCCGCCGCGCCAGGTCGACGGCTGCGCGCCCGTCCGCGCACTCGCCCACCACCTCCAGGTCGGGCTGGGCGTCGATGATCGTCGCGAAGCCCGTGCGGATCAGCGCCTGGTCGTCGCACACGAGCACCCGGATCGGCGCCGCGCTCACGTCCGGTCCGCCACGGCCGAGTACGCGCGGGGCATCCGTGCCCGGACGACGAAGCCGCCGTCGTCCCGCCGCTCCGTGCCGAACTCGCCGCCCAGGGTCTCGACGCGTTCGCGGAGCCCGGCCAGGCCTCTGCCGCTCCCGCCGGGGACGGCCCCGCAACCCTGGCCCCCGCCCGCGCCCGAACCCGCAGTACTGATCTCCACGACGATCTCCCGTTCCGTGTGCCGCACGTCCACCGTCGTCGCGGCGCCGTGCGCGTGCTTGAGCGCGTTGGTCAGGGCCTCCTGCACCACGCGGTAGGCGGTCAGCCCGGCGCTGTCCGCCGAGCCGGCCGGCTCGCCGTCCTCCACCAGCTCCACCGGCTGCCCGGCCCGGCGGGTCTGCTCCACCAGGTCGCGCACCTCGCCCGCCGACGGCGTCCGCGCGGCGCCGTCGTGCCCCGGATCGAGCAGGTCGAGCAGCTGTCGCAGGTCGGCGATGGCATGCCGGCCCGTGTCGGTGACGGCGTCCAGGGTCTGCTCCAGGCGCTCGGGCGCCGCGGTCAGGTACTTCGCCGCCTCGGTCTGCACGACCATCGCGGTGACGTGGTGGGTCACGACGTCGTGCAGCTCGCGGGCGATCCGGGTGCGCTCCGCCACCAGCGTGTCCTGCGCGACCCGCAGCCGCCGCTCCGCCTCGGCCGCCCGGGTCGAGCGCAGCCAGGTGCCGACGCCCCAGGCGAGCGCCATCGCCAGGTAGAACGTCACGAGCTCGTCCACGCGCTCGGCCCCGGTCAGCCGGTCGAGCGCGACGGCGAGCGCCACGTAGCCCACGGTCAGGACGGCGGGGACCACGCGGCGTCGTCGGTCCAGGTGGGCGCCGGTGCTCACGAGCGCGATGCCCAGCGTGTTGCCCGCGAACGAGTGGTACCCGGTGACCTGGGCGGCGGCGAACCCGACCGCGACCAGGAGCATGCAGGCCGCCGGAAACCGCCGTCGGACCGCGAGGGGTAGGCACTGCAGGGCGATGACGAGGACCGCCCACCCGTCCAGGGGGCGGGCGGGCAGCTCGCCGACCTGGGTGCCGTAGTCGCGCAGGAACGGGAGGAACGCGAGCCCGGCGAGCCCGAGGGCGAGCGGCAGGTCCCGGACGGTGACGTCGAGCCGGCGCCACCGGTCCATGGCCCCACGCAGGTCGGTCACGCGGGGAGCCTAGCGGCCTTGTCAGCAGCGGCGGCAGCGGCGGCGTGCGCGGCCCGGGCGGCGCGGTTCAGCGGCACGATGCGGCCGCGGCGGTGGGCGACGACGAGGAAGATCGCGGCGGTGATCACGCAGAACACCACGGAGTAGAGGCTGCCCTCAGGGCCGAAGGCCCCGCCGGTGACCAGCACGTGGCCGGACGTCGAGGCGTCGAGCAGGCCCTGCGGGGTGTCGTTGCCGGACACCTCGGTGCTGAAGACGGCGCTGCCGGCGACGTTCCAGCCGAGGTGCAGGCCGATCGGCACCCAGAGCTTGCGGGTGGCGACGTACGCGGCCGTGAGCATGCCGCCGGCCTCCAGCGCGATGGCGACGGCGCCCCACAGGGTGGCGTTCGGGTTGAGCAGGTGCGCCAGGCCGAACAGGAGGCCCGTGATCGTGAGGGAGACCCAGGTGCCGGTCCAGCTCTCGACGATCCGGAACACGACGCCGCGCCACATGAGCTCCTCGGTCACGGCCGCGGCGGCCATGAAGCCGAGCAGCCCCAGCGCGCCCATGGGGGAGCCCAGGCCGTGCACGGTGTAGCTGCCGAGAAAGGTGAGGTTGACGATGACCAGGCCGAACAGCCCGAGCCCGAGCAGCGTGCCCCAGGTCAGGGCGGGCGCGGCACCCTTCAGGGCCACCTCGACCACGGGACGGCGCTCGGTCAGCCGCACCACCCACCTGTAGACGACGACGCCGACCACGGCCGTGGCGAGGCCGACGGCGAACGTCAGCCAGGGGTTGTCCTGGACCGCCATGAGGCCTTGGCCGCCGAGGAACGAGACCGCCACAACCGCGATGAGCTGCCACACCAGACGCACGATGACTCCTTGGGAAGAGGCCGCGGCCGGGCGCCGCGTGCCACCCCGAACGCTATGAATTCCCAGGTCAACAGTCGTCACCACAGGGTGGACACTCGCGGGTAGCTCGCACGGGGGACAGACTGGGCCGGTGGCCAGCACCCTTGACCTGATCCGTGCGGAGATCGTCGCCGACCCGTCCAACGCGTGGGCGGCCGAGCTCGGCTGGGAGCCGCTCTACTCCGTGTCGGAGGGAGCCCGGATCGTCCTGGTGGGGCAGGCGCCCGGCCGCAAGGCCCAGGAGAGCCGCAAGCCGTGGAACGACGCCAGCGGCGTCAAGCTGCGCTCCTGGCTCGGCGTGACCGACGAGCAGTTCTACGACCCGGACCTGTTCGCGATCCTCCCGATGGACTTCTACTACCCGGGCAAGGGGGCCTCGGGCGACCTGCCGCCGCGCAAAGATTTCGCGGAGCGGTGGCACCCGCGGATCCTCGCCGAACTGCCGAGCCGCAGGCTCACGGTCCTCGTGGGCAGCTACGCCCAGAAGTACTACCTCGGCGGCCGGGCCAAGAAGAGCCTGACGGAGACCGTGCACGCGTACCAGGAGTACCTGCCCCAGACGGTGCCGCTGGTGCATCCGTCGCCGCTGAACTTTCGCTGGCAGGCCAAGAACCCCTGGTTCGAGGCGGACGTCGTGCCGGCGCTGCGGACGGCCGTGGCCGGGGCGCTCGCGGACGTGTGACGGGGAGCGAGGTAACGGACAGGGAGCATTGCTACCTCTCCGTTACCTCGCCCCAGGTGCAGGTGTTCTGCCGGGGACCCCTACTGCCACGCGAACCCGTCCGGGTCCGTGAACTCGCCGACGTCGCCGCCGACCGTGAGCCGGTGCGAGCCCGTGCCCTCCGGCGGCACCCCGGCGTCCTTGGCCAGCGCGGCGCGCTTGTACAGGCCGAAGCCGATGGGGCTGGAGCCCATCTTGAAGTCGACGTACGAGCCGAAGCTCTTGCCGACCGTGAGGCCGTGGCCCACGTAGAACTTCTTGCTCGCGGACACGTCGTCGGCGCCGACCAGGAGGACGATCTCGTCGAACCGCCGCTCGGCGGGCCGCGTGTCCTTCTTGGCGGACGTCGCGACCTTCCAGATCGTGCCGTCGGGCGCCTGGACCACGCCGCCGTGGCCCCACATGGACTTGGCCATGGGCTTGAGCACGGTGGCCCCGGCGCCGACGGCGGCGTCGAACAGGGCGTGGACGTCGCCCGGCTGGTCGGCGACCAGCGAGATGTGGAACCCGCGGAAGCCGGAGGACGGCGTCTCGCCCGCGGTCAGCCGGAGGCGGTCCTCGCCCAGGCCGAAGGCGGCGTCGTAGAAGGAACGTGCGGTGCTGGGGTCGGCCACCTCGAGGGTGACGGAGTCGATGTTTGCCATGCCCACAACGTTAGGGAGCGGCCTGCGGGCAACGCTTCTCGATTCCTGACCGCCTTCCCCGAGGTGTTCTACGGGGCGTTCTACCGGCCGACGACGCGGGCCCGCAGCAGGAGCGCCCGCAGCGGCGTCACCAGCACCATGACGAACAGCCAGAGGTACGACGGAACCAGCAGCCCGAGCAGCAGCGCGAGCGTGAACAGCAGCGCCAGGGACAGCGGCATCGCCGCGATCGCGGCATCCACGGGCAGCCCGGCGGCGGTCCGGGTCCTGCGCTCGACGACCGCGATCGTGAACAGCAGCCAGGCGCTCACCGCGAGCGTGCCGACGTACGACGCCACGACCTGCCGGTCGGTGTCCAGGCCGCCCGTCAGCGCCGTGACCACGGGCATCAGCGTGATGGTGAACAGCCACGCGAGCTGCAGGTTCGTCCGACGTCGGCCCGTGGGGGTGTCCGCGTGCAGGATGCCGTGGTGCAGGCGCCAGAACATCGCGATGATCACGAAGCTCAGCGCGAACGCGACCAGCTGCCAGGAGTGGTCCCGGACGTACTCGACCACGGTCCGCTCGTCGGCGACCGCCTCCGAGACGCTCTCCATGAGCGGCAGGATCAACAGCGTCATCGAGATGGCGATCGCGGCGTCCAGGAACGCGATGAGGCGCTCGCTGGTGCGCTCGGGCGGCTGTGCGGTGTTCATCTGGACCTCCGTGCGTGATCCTGCCACGCGCCGCCACGCGGGGCGCCCGCGGATCGCCGGACGTTTGACGAGATTGTTTACAGCGCTGTAAATTCCGACGGTCGCCGCGAGCAACGGAGTTCGAGCATGGGAGATGCAGCGTGAGTCCAGGTTCTGGTCGTTCCGCCCCGGTGAGCCGGCGGTCATTCCTGGCCGGCTCCGCCGCGCTGGTCGCGCTGGGCGTGGCCGGCTGCGCGCCGTCGTCCTCGCCGTCCGGCGGAGGCGGGGGTGTCACCCTGCGCTTCTACGAGCAGAAGCAGGAGGTCATCGCCTACTTCGACGAGCTGCTCCGCCGGTTCGAGAAGGAGCGCCCGGGCATCACCGTGGTGCACGACAGCACCGTGGCCATCGCCCCGCAGTTCGTGCGCAACGAGCCCGCCGACGTCGGCTGCTTCAACGACAACCTGGAGCTGGCCCGCTACATCAAGCGCGGCGTGCTCGGGGACCTGTCCGACCTGCCGTCGGCGCAGACGGTCCGCACGGACATCGGCGAGCTGACCGACCAGTACGCGACCTACCCCGGCCGCACCAGTGTGCTGCCGTACTCGCTCGCCGCGGCCGGCGTCATCTACAACAAGAGGATCTTCGCGGAGCACGAGCTGCCCGTCCCGGAGACGTGGTCGCAGTTCGTCGACGTCTGCGACGAGCTCGTCAGCGCCGGCATCACGCCGATCTACGCGACCGACCGCGACACCTGGACGCTCTGGCAGGGGCTCTTCGACTACTCGGTGGGCAGCCTCGTGGCGCCGGGCGAGTTCTTCGCTCGCCTCAAGGAGCTGGGCACCGACGTCGGGCCGGACTCGGAGGTCTCCTTCGAGAAGGACTTCGCGGTGCCGATGGAGCGCGCCAAGACGATCTCGTCGTACTTCAACAAGGACCACGCGGTGCGGGCCTACGCCGACGGCAACCTCGCGTTCGGCAAGGGCGAGGCCGCCATGTACCTCCAGGGTCCGTGGGCGCTCAGCCAGATCGCGCTGGTCGACCCGGACCTGGAGATCGGCACCTTCGCGCTGCCTGTCTCCGAGAACCCCGAGGACCGGCAGGCGCGCGTCAACATCGACCTGGGCCTGTGGATCCCCACGGCGTCGACCCACCAGGACGAGGCCCGCGAGCTGGTCGAGTTCCTCATGCGGCCCGACATCCTCAACGCCTACAACGCCGACAACCTCGCGTACTCGACGCTCAAGGACGCCCCGCCGCAGCAGGACGAGCGGCTCGCCGGGCTCCAGGACTACGTGGACCGCGCCGCCTTCTACCAGGGGGCCGGGACGTTCGTGCCGACGTCGATCCCGCTCGGCAACTACCTGCAGTCCGCGATCCGCAGCGGCAACTTCCAGGGCATGCTCCGCCAGCTCGACGCCGACTGGCGCCGGCTCGCCGGACGGGAGGCCACGGTATGACTGACACAACGATGTACCAGCGCACGAGGCGGCGGGTCGAGCCGCTCTACTACGTGTTTCTGATCCCGACCCTGCTGATCTTCACGGCGTTCGTGATCATCCCCGCGCTCATCGGCATCTTCTACAGCCTCACCGACTACGTCGGCTTCGGCGACTGGTCGTTCCTGGGCCTGAGCAACTACGCCGCCCTGTTCAGCGACCCGCGCATCCTCCAGTCGTACGGGTTCACGCTCGGGTTCGCGCTGGTCACCGTCGTCGTCGCCCAGACGATCGCGCTCGCCCTGGCCGTGGCGCTGACCCGGCGCATCCGGTTCGCGACCACGCTGCGGACCGTGTTCGTGATCCCGATGGTGGTCTCCGGGATCGTCGTGGCGTACGTGTTCAACTTCCTGTTCTCCAACTCGCTGCCCGCCATCGCGACGGCGGTCGGGTTCGGGCCGCTGGAGGAGAGCATCCTCGGCAACCCTGACCTGGCCTGGCTGTCCATCGTGATCGTGTCCGCGTGGCAGACCATCCCGGGGGCGCTCCTGGTCTACACGGCCGGGCTGACGTCGATCCCGAACGACCTGTACGAGGCGAGCGCCCTGGACGGCGCCACGCCCTGGCGGCAGTTCCGGTCCATCACCGTGCCGCTCATCGCGGGCTTCATCCTGATCAACACCATCCTCGGCGTGAAGGGCTACCTCGGCGTGTACGACGTCATCGTCGGCCTGACCGGCGGCGGTCCCGGCACGGCCACCAGCAGCGTCGCCATGACGATCTTCGGCGGCTTCACCGGCGGCGACTACGCCTACCAGATGGCCAACGCCACGGTGTTCCTGATCGTCACCGCGCTCATCTCCGTCGCCCAGATCGTCGCCACCCGTGGAAGGGCGGTCCAGCTGTGACCACCGTCGAAACTTCTCGCGCTGACGGCCCCCGCGCGGCCGGCCCGCGCCCGTCCGCCCGACCCGCACGCCCGGCCCACGCGGGCCGGGTGCACCGGACGAACTGGCCGCTCACGATCCTGCTCGGCCTGGCGACGCTCACCGTCTTCGTGCCGCTGTACGTGACGCTGTCGATGGCGTTCAAGACCAGCGCGCAGTCCGCGGACGGGAACGCGTTCTCGCTGCCCGCGCCGTTCAACCCGGCGAGCTTCGCCGAGGCCTGGTCGCTGACGCGGTTCCCGGTCTCGTTCGGCATCTCGCTGGCCGTGGCGGCGATCGCCGTGCTGCTCACGCTGTTCCTCAGCTCGCTGGCCGCGTACGCCATCGCCCGGAACTGGGACCGCCGGTTCTTCCGGTGGTCGATGATCTACCTGCTCGCGGCCCTGTTCCTGCCGTTCCCCGTCGTCGCGCTGCCGCAGATCCAGCTCACGGCGCTCACCGGCCTGGACAACCCGCTGGGCGTCGGCATCCTGCACGCGATGTTCCAGCTCTCGTTCAGCGTGCTGCTCTACACCGCCTACCTGCGCTCCATCCCGATCGAGCTGGAGGAGAGCGCGCGGATCGACGGCGCGAGCACGTGGCAGATCTTCTGGCGCATCATCCTGCCGCTGCTCGGGCCGATGAACGCCACGGTCGGCATCTTCGCGTTCCTGGCGTCCTGGAACGACTTCATGATGCCGTCGCTCATCATGTCCGACCCCACGTTGCAGACCCTGCCCGTGGTGCAGAACATCTTCCAGAGCCAGTTCGGCACCAACTACAACGTCGCCTTCGCGTCGTACCTGATGGCGATGGCGCCGAGCATCATCGCCTACCTGTTCGCGCAGCGCTGGGTGATCAGCGGCGTGACGCAGGGCGCCGTCAAGAGCTGAGCCGCACGAGCCGTACCAAGCACCGAGCCGGAAAAGCACCGAGGAGTTCCATGTCAGAGATCGTCGACAGCCTGTCCGTCGTCCGGCCGCTGCCGGAGGCCGCGCCCCGGGCGCGGTCCGAGCAGCAGGTGCACGGCGCGGGCTGGCGCATCACCGTGCTGAGCGACGGCGTCTTCCGGATCGAGCGCTCGGCGGACGGCGGGTTCGAGGACCGCGCCTCGACCTTCGCGATCCGGCGCGACCTGCCCCCGGCCGAGTTCGGCGTCGAGCGGGTGGGCGACGGCGTCGTGGTCACCACGGCGCGCGCCCGCCTGCGGTACGACGGCGGTGAGTTCTCGGCGAGCGGGCTCGTCGTCGAGATCCTCGGCAGCGACTCCGGGCGCTGGCGGTACGGCGACGAGCCCCGGGACCTGGGCGGCACCGCGCGCACCCTGGACGACGTCGACGGCCGGGCCGACCTCGAACCCGGCGTCGTCTCCCGCGACGGCATCGGCGTGGTCGACGACTCGACGTCGTTCCTGTTCGAGGACGACGGCTGGGTGGGCTCGCGCGTGCCCGGCCGCAGCGACCTGTACGTGTTCGCGTTCGGCCGCGACTACACCGACGCCGTCGGCGACCTCTACCGGGTCTCGGGGCGTCCGATGCGGCTGCCGCGCTGGGCGCTCGGCAACTGGTGGAGCCGGTACCACCCCTACAGCGACGAGTCGTACCTGGCGCTCATGGACCGGTTCGACGAGGAGCGCATCCCGTTCTCCGTCGCGGTGATCGACATGGACTGGCACCGGGTCGACTCGGTGCCGAAGCGGTTCGGCAGCAGCTGGACGGGCTACTCCTGGGAGCCCACGCTCTTCCCGGACCCCGCCGCGTTCCTCGGCGCGCTCCACGAGCGCGGGCTGCGCACCACGCTGAACCTGCACCCGGCCGACGGCGTCCGCGCCTTCGAGGACGCGTACCCGGCGATGGCCCGCGCCCTGGGCGTGGACCCGGACACCGAGCAGCCCATCCCGTTCGACCCGACCGACCCGGCGTTCCTGAAGGCCTACTTCGCGGAGCTGCACCACCCGCTCGAGAAGCAGGGCGTCGACTTCTGGTGGATCGACTGGCAGCAGGGGCGTACGTCCGGGATGCCGGGCGTGGACCCGCTGTGGGTGCTCAACCACTTCCACCACCTCGACGCCGCCCGCGACGGCAAGCCGGGCATGACGTTCTCCCGGTACGCGGGCCCCGGCAGCCACCGGTACGCCGTCGGGTTCTCCGGCGACGCCGTGGTCTCCTGGGAGTCGCTCGACTTCCAGCCCGAGTTCACCGCGACCGCCGCCAACATCGGCTACGGCTGGTGGAGCCACGACATCGGCGGGCACACCCGCGGCGTGCGCGACGACGAGCTCGCCACCCGGTGGGTGCAGTTCGGCGTCTTCTCGCCGATCATGCGGCTGCACTCGGCGAACAACCCGTTCATCCGCAAGGAGCCGTGGGTCTTCCCGCCTGAGCACCGCACCGCGATGGACGACGCGCTGCGGTTCCGGCACCGCATGGTGCCCTACCTGCACACGATGAACCACCGCGCCGCCGCCGGCGTACCGCTCGTGCGGCCGATGTACCACCTGGAGCCGCGGCGGCAGGAGGCGTACGAGGTACCCAACCAGTACGCGTTCGGCAGCGAGCTGCTGGTCGCGCCCGTCACGACGCCCCGTGACGCCGCCTCGCTGCGGGGCCGCGTCAAGGTGTGGCTGCCCGAGGGGCTGTGGACCGACATCTTCACCGACGCCGTCTACCAGGGCGGACGCACGGTCGAGATGCACCGGACGCTGGGGTCGGTGCCCGCGCTGCTGCGGGGCGGCGGGATCCTGCCGCTCGACGGCGGGGACGAGCTGGACGCGACGCGGAACCCGGAGGCGCTGGAGGTGCTGGTCGCGCCGGGGGCGTCGGGGGAGTTCGTGCTGGCGGAGGATCTTGAGGGTGGTGTCGGGTCGGGTGTTGGTGGCTACGCGGAGGGTGCCGGCGCGGGTGGTGCTGGGACGAATGGCTTCGCGGGGGCTGACGGCGCGGGTGGTGCTGGCGACGGCTTCGCGGGAGCGGACGGCGCGGGTAGCGCTGGGACCGACGGCTTCGCAGGGGCGAATGGTGTCGGTGCAGTTGCCGGCCCGGCCGCGCGTACCTCGCTGACGTGGGACCGAGAGCGCGGTGAGTTCCGGATCGAGCCCGCGCGCGGCGACGCGTCGGCGCTGCCCGCGCAGCGGCAGTGGACCCTCACGTTCCTCGCGGCCCGGCCCGAGGGGTCGGTGACGGTGAACGGCACGGTCGTCCCGGTGGACGGCGTCGACGGGCGGTGGAGCGTCACCGCCTCCGCCGCGCCCACGGCCGAGGTCGTCGTGCGGGTCGACGGCGGACCGCTGCGCGTCGGCACGGACCGCACCGAGGCGGCCCGCGTGATCCTGGAGTCCGCGCAGTCGGCGAACCCGGAGAAGCTCGCGGCCTGGGACATCGTCAGCAGCGCGCGCAGCGCGGCCGAGAAGATCGCGGAGCTCTCCGCCGTCGACCTGCCGGCCCAGGTCCGCGCGGCCCTGGTCGAACAGCTAGCGGCGGTGACGCCGGAGGCGTGACTTCGGGGGCGTGACCTCGGTGACCTGACCTCGAGGCCGTGACCTCGGTGACCTGACCTCGAGTGCCCGGCTCGGCGGCCGGGCACTCGTGTCGCGCACCGAGCTCGGCACACTGCCCGAGTGCTCGGCACTTGGCATTGAGATCGGTCCAGGGGTGGACCGATCTCAATGCCAACTGCCGAGCACTGGAGCCGACTGCCGAGCCCCGAGGCGAACTGCCGAGCACCGAGGCGAACTGCCGAGCACCGAGGCGAACTGCCGAGCACCGAGGCGAACTGCCGAGCCCAAGGGCGGACTCCCGACTACCGGGGTGGGCCACGGGGCGGCGGCGTCGGCATGTTGCCCGAGTGCTCGGCAGCTGGCACTGAGATCGGTCCAGGCTTGAGCCGATCTCAATGCCAACTGCCGACCGCCAGGTGCCAAGTGCGGACCGCCAGGTGCCAGGTGCGGACCGCCAGGTGCCAGGTGCGGACCGCCAGGTGCCAGGTGCGGACCGCCAGGTGCCAGGTGCGGACCGCCAGGTGCCAGGTGCCGACCGCCAGGTGCTGACAGCCGAACGCCAGGTGCTGACTGTCGAACACCGGGCGCTGATTGCCGAGCCACGGGTCGGGCCGCTGGACGCCAACGGTCGGCTGTCGAGCACTGGAGCGGTCTGTGGGGTGGCGGCGTCGGCATGTTGCCTGAGTGCTCGGCAGCTGGCATCGAGATCGGCTCAGGCCTGAGCCGATCTCGATGCCAACTGCCGACCGCCAGGTGCTGACTGCCGACTGCCGAGCCCCGAGGCGAACTGCCGAGCCCAAGGACGGACTCCTAACTACCGGGGTGGGCCACCGGGCGGTGACGTCGGCATGTTGCCCGAGTGCTCGGCAGTTGGCACTGAGATCGGTCCAGGCCTGAGCCGATCTGAATGCCAACTGCCGAACACCAGGTGCCAAGTGCCGACCGCCAGGGGCGGACTGCCGATCAGCGCAGCGAACTGCCGAATCCCAGGGGCGGACTGCCGAGTGGCCCAGGGCAAAGTGCCGAGCTCAGCGCGCCGTGCCCCCGCGCCCCGTGCCCCCGCGCCCCGTGCCCCCGCGCCCCGTGTCGCCGCGCGCCGCGCCGCCCTCTTCCACCCCAACCGCCGGCGCGCTCTCGCGGAACTCGATCGTGTGGCCCACCGTGACGTGCCGGCCCGGCCCCGCGTAGCCCTCCAGCCGCTCCAGCAGCAGGTCCAGGGCACGTTCGGCGAGCGCCCGCGTGTCCGGGGCGACCGACGTCAGGCTCGGCGCGGTGCTCGCGCCGAGCTCGATCGCGTCCCAGCCGATCACGGCGACGTCGCCCGGCACGTCCAGGCCGTGCCGCCGCAGGGCGCGCAGCGCGCCGATCGCCGCGAGGTCGTCGCGGCACAGCAGCCCGTCCAGCTGGAGCCCGGCGGTCAGCGCGGCGTGGAGGGCCTCCTCGGCGTCGCGCGCGTCGCCGTCCTGCCGCCGGGTGACGAGCAGCTCCGGGTCGGCGGACAGGCCGGCGTCGGCGAGCGCCTGGCGGTAGCCCTCGATCCGGAGCGTGGACGTCCAGGAGATCCGGTCGGTCTCGTGCCCGAGGAACCCGATGCGGCGGCGTCCGGCGCGTACCAGGTGTCCGACGGCGTCGCGGGCGGCGGCCACGTTGTCGATCGCGACCTGGTCCGCGCCGTCGGGCTGCGGGTCCTCGCCCAGGAACACGATGGGCATGCCGTGCCGCTCGCCGTCCAGCTCGCGCGCGGCCAGGACCTGCGGCTGCATCACCATCGCGTCCATGATCCCGGCCTCGCGGTCGCGCAGCACGGACCGTTCGCCGTCCGCCGTCGCGCCCGTCTCCGCGAGCAGGAGCCGGTAGCCGCGCGACTCGGCGACCCGTGCGAAGACGTGCGCGAGCTCGGCGAAGTACGGGCGCCGCAGGTCGGGGAACGCGAGCCCGAGCATGCTCGACCGTCCCGTGGCGAGGCTGCGGCCCGTGCGGTTGGGCCGGTAGCCGAGCTCGTCGATCGCGGCCTGCACCCGCTCGCGCATCCCCGGGCTGACGTGCTGGTACCCGCGGACCACGTTGGACACGGTCTTCATCGAGACCCCCGCGTGCTCCGCGACGTCCTGCAGGGTCACCCGGTTCATGTCGGAAGATTACCTTTGGCCCCCGGAAGGCCGGGAAAGGCCCGCCCCGAACCGCTCGTTCGGGACGGACCTTCGTATCGGCCTCAGCCGACGACGGCGTCCGCGCGCGGCGCGCTCGTCACCGCGAGGCATGTGATCGCCGCCGCCGCCGACCAGGCCTGCGGGCGGCAGGCCGCCGGATACGGGGTCGGCACCCCGGCGCGCGTCGCGGGGTCGCCCCCGTGCAGCTCGGGCACGCGGTAGTCGAAGCCCTCGGCCGCCGCGAGCAGCCCGTCCACCGCGCGGCGCGCGTGCCCGGCCAGGCCGGCGCGGTGCATGCCGTGCACCGCGATGGCGGTGTCGTGCGTCCACACGCTGCCCCCGTGGTACGACAGCGGCCAGTAGCCCGCCGCGCCCGTCGACATGGTGCGGATGCCGAACCCGGTCGACATCGCCGGGCCCAGCAGCAGGTCGGCCACGTGCTGCTCCTCGTCCGGCTCCAGGATCCCGGTGCCCAGCAGGTGCCCGATGTTGCTGGTCAGCGTGTCGACCGGACGCTTGTCCTTGTCCAGCGCCACGGCCGGGTACCGGCCCTCCGGCGTCTGCACCCAGTACGACGCCGCGAACCGGGCCCGCAGGTCGGCGGCCCAGGCGCGCAGCCCGGCCGGGTTCAGGACGGCGGCGGTCTCCCCGGACGGCGCCTCCGTGGACCCGGCATCCGAGGACGCGGCGTCCGACGGCGACGCCTCCGTGCCGAACGCCTCCAGCAGGTCCGCGCCCGCGAGCGCCGCCTCGTAGGCGTAGCCCTGGACCTCGCAGAGCGCGATGGGGCCGTCGGCCAGTGCCCCGTCGCGCCACTGGATGGAGTCGCCGGAGTCCTTCCAGCCCTGGTTGGCCAGGCCGCGCCCGGACCGGTCGATGTAGTCGAGGAACCCGTCGCCGTCGCTGTCCCCGTGCTCGACGAGCCAGGTCAGGGCGCCGCGCAGCGCCGGTAGCAGGGCGGCGACCTCCTCGTCGGGCATGCCGGCGCGCCAGGCGTCGGCGAGCAGGCAGATCCACAGCGGGGTGGAGTCGACGCTGCCGTAGTACAGCGGGGGCAGGACGACGCCCTCGCCGGGGATCTCGAGCGGCGTCGCGCGCAGCTCGTGCAGGATCTTGCCGGGCTCCTGAGCGGTGTCGACGTCGTGGTCGGTGCCCTGCAGCCGCGCCAGGACGCGCAGCGTGGACGCCGCGATCCGGACGTCGAGCGGGAGCGCGAGCCGGGCGGCCCAGAGGGCGTCGCGGCCGAACAGCGTGAAGAACCAGGGGGCGCCGGCGGCGAAGAACTCGTCGTCGGGGTGGCCGGGCAGGGTCAGGCGCAGGGCGTCGAGGTCGTCCAGCGCGGTGTCGAGCCAGCGGCCGAGTCGGGGGTCGGCGCCCTCGGAGACGGCGATCCGGGCGGCGCCCGCGGGAGCCGGGTCGGCAGGGGTCGAGCTGCCAGGGGTCGAGCCGGCAGGGGTCGAGCCGGCAGGGGTCGAGTCACCGGCCGCCGCCCCGCGCAGCGCCTCCGCCGTCCCCGGCCAGGTGCCGGCGGCGCCCCGGACGACCATGGCGTCGTCGTGCAGGGCGAGCGACCAGGCGGCCTCCGCGCGGCCGCGGGCCGGGACGTCCAGCGGCCAGGTCGCGACGATCTCGCCGTCCGCGCCGGTCGTGACGGTCGCGCCGGCGGCCGTGAGCGTGAACGAGTGGCCGCCGGAGCGCGCGACCGCGGTGCTGCTGCCAGGCGCTGAGCCGTCACCAAGCCCAGAACCGTCGCCGAGCGTGATCTCCGGGGCGCCGCCCGGCGCGGCGAGCCCGGCCTTGACCTCGTGCATGCTCGCGAAGTCGGGGCGCAGCCGCAGGCGGAGGGTCACGCGCGTCGGCTCGGCCAGGTGCGAGGCGACGGTCCACGTCTCGGCGAGCGAGCCGTCGGTTACGCGGCGGTCGCGCACGAGGCGCACCTTCGGGTCGGGCGTGGCGTCGTCCGCCCCGCGCAGGAGGCCGCCGAACACGACGTGCGAGGCGCTGTCCGGGGCGAGCGAGATGTACTCGATCGCCGACTCGGCGCACTCCAGCGTCAGGCCGCGCACGTGCCGCACGTCGCCGTGGTAGACGCCGTCGATCGGCGCGGCGCCGAGGTCGCCGTCGCGGCCCGACCAGACCTGGGTCGGGGCGCGCAGGGCGATGACGGCGTCGCCGAGCAGCGGCTGCAACGGTGGGGTGGTGGGCGTCGTCATGCTCGTCGTCATGCTCGTCGTCATTCCTTGACGGCTCCTTCGCTGGTGTTCATGATGCGTCGCTGGAACACGAAGAACACGACCGCCACGGGGATGGTCATGATCGCCGCGGCGGCGAGCTTGATGGGGTACTGGCTGCCCTGGCTGAGCTGGCCGCTGGCCAGGGAGGCGACGCCCTTGGTGAGGGTCGTCAGGTCGGGGGACTGGGCGGCGACGATGAAGTGGCTCAGCTCGTTCCACGACCCCTGGAACGACAGGATCACGATGGTCACGAGCGCGGGCCGCGCCATGGGCAGCACCACGGACCAGAAGATCCGGAACGTGCCGGCACCGTCGATGCGGGCCTGCTCCTCGACCGAGGCCGGGATGGACTCGAAGAAGTTCTTCATGATGAACACGCCCGCGGCGTCCACGAGCAGCGGCAGCACCATGCCCGCGTACGAGTCGTAGATGCCGAGCTGGTTGATCACCAGGAACTTCGGGATGAGCAGCACCACGGTGGGCACCGCCATCACCGCGACGAGCGCCGCGAAGATCACGCCGCGGCCGCGGAAGTGCAGCCGGGCCAGCGCGTAGCCCGCCAGGGAGTCGAAGAACACGCGCCCCGCGGTGACCAGCACTGTCACGATCGCGGAGTTGGCGAACCACACGGGGAAGTCCGACCGCAGGAACAGGCGCGCGTACGCGGACCAGGTCAGCGGGTCGGGCACGAGCGAGACGGGGTCGGCCGCGGCGTCCGCCTCGGTCTTGACCGACGTCGCGAGCTGTACCAGGAACGGGTAGACGTAGACCAGCGCGAGGCCGATCAGCAGCGCGTACAGCCCGATCTGCCAGGCGAGCGCCTTGCGCGGGCGGCGGCGCAGGCCACCGTTCGTGCCTCGGTTCGTGCCGCGGCTCCTGCCGCCGCCCGTGGTGCGGCCCGCGTTGCGGCCCAGGGTCAGGCTCATCGGTCTGCCTCCGTGGTCCGGTCCGGGTTCCCGCTCGGGTTCGGGCGGGGATTCGGGCGGCCGCGCCGCGACCGGCGCGGCACGTCGGGGCGCTCGCGCAGGATCCAGCGCTGCAGGATCGTCAGCAGCACGATGATGACGAAGAGGATGAACGCGATCGCCGCGCCCTGGCCCCAGTCCTGCGACAGGAACGCCGACTGGTAGCTGAGGTAGGCGGGGGTCAGCGTCGTCTTGCCGGGCCCGCCCTGCGTGCCGGTGTAGATCTGGTCGAACACCTGCCAGCAGCCGATCAGGCCCAGGGTCAGCACCGTGAACAGGGTGGGCCGGAGCTGGGGGAGCGTGATGCGCCAGAAGCGCTGCCAGGCGTTTGCGCCGTCGACCATGGCGGCCTCCTCGACCTCAGGGCCGATGTTCTGCAGGCCCGCGAGGAACAGCAGCATGAACGTGCCGCTGGTGGTGAAGATCGCCATGAGCACGAACGCCGACATCGCGACCGAGGGCCCGGCCAGCCAGTCCCACCACGTGACGCCGAGGAAGCCGTGCTGCGTCAGGGCGTCCGGCCCGGTACGCAGGCCGAGCGCGCCCAGCAGGTTGTGCAGCACTCCGCTCGGGTCGTTGAACCAGTTGGGCCCGGCGATCCCGACCCGGGCCAGGACCGTGTTGACCACGCCCGACGTCGAGAACAGGAACAGCCACAGCACGGTGATCGCCACCGAGCTCGTGACCGACGGGAAGTAGAACGCCGTGCGGAACACGCCGCGGCCCCGCAGGACCGCGCGGTTGACGAGCACCGCCAGGAACAGCGCCAGCGCCGTCTGCAGCGGCACCACCAGCAGCACGTACCAGGCGTTGTTGCGCAGAGCGATGCCGAAATCGCGCTCGGCGAGGCCGCCACCCGTGGTGACAGCCGCGTAGTTGTCCAGCCCCACGAAGCCGACGCCGGACGACAGCGGGCTGCCGCGTCCGGACCAGTCCGAGAAGCTGACCCACAGGGCCATCAGCACCGGCACCAGCAGGAACACGCCGAGGATCACCAGCACGGGCAGCATGAACAGCCACCCGGCCACGGCCTCGCCGCGTCGGATGCCGCGTCCGGCACCGTTCCGGGCCCCATCGGGCCCGGAACGGTAACCGGCGTCGCGCGGCGTCGCGAGAAGAGACATGGGCGTGCTACTCGGCGATCGCTTCGAGGTTCGACTGCGCGGTGCCGAGGATCGTGGCGACGTCACCGGTCTTCAGCGACTCCAGCTGGGAGTTCAGGTCCGTGATGACGTCGGTGGCGCCGGCCCAGTTCGGCGGGAACTGCGCGTACGCGGCGCCGTCCAGGAACGCGGTCAGGTCGGGGTTGGCGCTCGTCCAGTCGGCGGCGGCCGACTCGATCGACGGCATCGGGCCGAACGCCTCGGAGAACGCGAGCTGCTGCTCGGTGCTCGTCAGATGCTCCACCAGGCTCAGCGCGGCCTCCTGGTTGGGGCTGTCGGCGGCCATGCCCCAGCAGTTGGTGAACTGCAGCGTGCCGGGGCCGGCGGGACCGGCGGGCAGCTCGGCCACCGTGTACTCGACGTCCGGGAAGTCGTTCGTCAGCGCGCCGGTGACCCAGTTGCCCTCGATGACCATCGCGGCCAGCCCCTTGCCGAGGGCCTCGCCGCCCCAGCCGGCGCCGACGTCGGCCGCGTAGGCGAACGTGCCGTCCTCGAGGTGGCTCTGCACGTACTCCAGGCCCTCGACGCTGCCCGCGCTGTCGGCGACCGGGGCGCCGTCGACCACCAGGCCACCGCCCGCCTGCGCCATGAAGGTGCCGACGCGCTGGTACTCCGCGCCGAACGACAGACCCACCTGGTCGTCGGTGGTCAGGGTCTTGGCCACGGCCGCGAGCTCGTCCCACGTGGTGGGGACGTCGGCGTCGGTCAGGCCGGCGTCCGCCCAGAGCTGGGTGTTGATGACCAGGCCGAGCGTCGAGAAGTCCTTGGGGGCGCAGTAGAACGTGTCGTCGACGGTGAAGTTCTCCACGAGCGACGGGTAGAAGTCGTCCTTGTTCGCCAGCAGGTCGCCGTAGGCCTGGAGCGAGCCGTTGTCGGCGTAGCCGGCGATCGCCTCGGGCGCCAGGTAGAACAGGTCCGGCGGGGAGCCGGCCGCGAAGCCCTGCGAGAGCTGCTGGGGCAGGTCGCTGGCGACCTGCACCTCCGCCTCGACCCCGGACTCCTCGGACCAGGCGGCGACCGCCTCGGTGACCGCGTCGGTCTCGGCGTCGCCGGAGCTGCCGATGAGGATCGACAGCGGGTCGTCGGAGCTGGTGAGCGAGTCGGCGGCGGCGTCGTCCTGCGCCGCGGGCCCGTCGGCGAAGCCGGAACCGCCGCAGCCGGTGAGCACGAGCGCACCGGCCACCAGGACGGCGCCCGCGCCGGCGAGGTGTCGTGAGATGGGCCTTGTCATGTCTCTTCTCCCTTGATGAGGCACGTGGTGGTGACGAAGTTTGAACGATCAAATTATGCTGGGCAGGACACTAAGGAGGCGCCGAGCGCGATGTCAAGGTGGACGGGTGACGGGATGTGCCACCTAGGATGACGATTCCGAACATTCACGACAGGCGTGGTTCGGCAGGACTGGTTCCGGCAGGGCCGGTCTCCGGAAGGTTGGTTTCCGACCGGATTCGTATCGACAGGGTTGAACAGGGGAGGGGCATGATGGCGAAGGCGCCTACCGTCGAGGACGTCGCCCGTGCGGCCGGCGTCTCGCGGCAGACCGTCTCCAACGTCCTGAACTCCCCGGACATCGTGCGCGGCCCCACCCGTGAGCGCGTCCAGCGTGCCATCGTCGAGCTCGGCTACCGCCCGCACGCCGCCGCGCGCCGCCTGCGCACCCGGCGCAGCTCCACCATCGGCGTGCGCCTGGACCCGTACGCGGGCGGCATCTCCGGCGTCGTGCTCGACCGGTTCGTGCACGCCCTGACCGAACGCGCCAGCGAGCGCGGCATGCGCGTGCTGCTCTACGCCGCCCGCACGCCCGCCGAGGAGATCGACCGCATCGGCGACCTCGTCGACGGAGGCGAGATCGACGCCGTCGTCCTGACCGGCACCTCCCACGAGGACACGCGCACCACCTGGCTGCAGGAGCGCGACGTGCCGTTCGTCTCCTTCGGCCGCCCCTGGCGTTCCGACGACGACGGCGCGCCCGCGCACCCGTGGGCCGACGTCGACGGCGCCGCCGGCACCCGCGCCGCGACGAAGCACCTGCTCGACCAGGCCGGACCCCGCATCGCGTTCCTCGGCTGGCCCGAGGGCTCCGGGACCGGCGACGACCGCGCCCGCGGCTGGAGCGAGGCGATGTCCGACGCCGGGCACACCGGACCTCGCTGGCACACCGAGGACAGCGTGGGCCTGGCGCGCGAGCTGGTCGGGTCGGTGCTCGCGGACGATCCCGTGGACGGCGTCGTCTGCGTGAGCGACTCCCTGGCGATCGGCGCCCACCTCGCGGCGACGGCCCTGGGCCGGCCGGGGCTGCCGGTGGTCGGCTTCGACAACACGCCGGCCGCCGAGGCGCTGGGGATCAGCAGCGTGGAGCAGCTGCCCGAGCAGGTCGCGGCCGGGGTGCTGGACCTGCTGATGGGGCCGACGGGGAACGTCGTGCTGCAGCGGGAGGCCGGGCAGGACGCGGCCTACGTGCTGGTGGAGCCGCGGCTGGTGGTGCGCGGGGCGGAGTGAGGTGGGGCTTGGTGGCCGGGCTCGGCTGGGCTGGGTCGGGGGCCGGGCGCTTCCGCTGGTGCTGGTGCTGGTGCTCGTGCTGTGGGTCAGGGGAGGGACGCCGTGGCCCAGGTCGTGCCGTCCGGGGCGGTGAGCCGTACGGAACGGACGTCGCGGACGGGCACGTCGAGCACGCCGCCCGCCGAGCAGGTGCCCGTCGTCACGATGCACGACCCCAGCGCGCTCTCCCGGGTCTCGGCGCTGCCGGGCGTGCCTGCTCCGGGTGGGGTCCCGGCGTCGGAGTTCCTGCGGTCGAAGGTCGTGTGGCCAGGTTCCGTCGCGTGGACTCCCCGGCCGTAGGGGGCGGCTGTGCCCGTGTCGGTGCGGCGGGTCCCGCCGGCCGCGACGAGCGCCGTGACGTCGTAGCCGGCCGCGGCGCCGGCGTCGCGGACCACCACGTAGGCCCAGGAGGGGTCGCCGTCGTAGAGGAAGACGGTGCCGACAGAGCTCGCTGTGCCGTCTCCCGCTGTGCTCTCTCCCGTTGTGCTGCCGCTCGCCGGGCCCTCCGCGACAAGGTCCGCTGCGGCAAGGTAGTGGCCGCCCGCCGTGTCGAGGGTGGTGCGGTAGCTCGCGGCCAGCTCGCGGTCCGGCGCCGTGACGGTCCACACCACCGCGCCGCCCGCCACGAGCAGTCCCGCCGCGGCGACGCCGGCGAGCGCCGCGCGGCGTACCCGGTGTCGGCGGACGGTTGCGGGGCCTCTGGCTCCGGCAGCCCCGGCCGCTGGTGCGGACCGGGGGGCCTCGGCGAGCCCAGCCTCTCCGGCAGCCCCAGCCTCCTCGGCTGATCTGGTCGGGCTCGGCGTGAGCCGGTCCAGCACGCGGCCCTCGAAACCGGCAGCGGGCTCACGCTCCGGGACCAGGAGGAGCAGCTCGTCCGCGGCCGCGGACAGCGACGACAGCTCGTCCCGGCAGCGGTCGCACGTGGCCAGGTGTGCCATCACCTCGCCGCGCGTGGTGCCGTCGGCGACCCCCAGCGCCACCTCGGTGAGCGCGTCGCGCAGCTCGGCGCAGCGGTCGGTGCCGTACATGTCCCCGCTCCGGTCCCCGTCCCCGCTCCTGTCGCGCGAGTTCATGGTCGATCCACCTCCCGGCTGCTCGCCAGCTCGTCCCGCAGGTGCCGCAGCCCGAGCCGGATGCGGGTCTTCGCCGTCCCGAGGGGGACCCCGGTGCGCTCCGCGATCTCGGCGCCGCTGAGCCCGAACACCGACGCGAGCACCACCGCCGTCGCCTGCTCGCGGGGCACGTGGGACAACGCGGCGTCCACCGTGGTGCCGGTCGCCACCTGGTCCGCGAGCCGGTCGGGGTCGCCGACCGCCTGCGCCGTGACCCGCTCCGCCATGATCACCGGGTCCACGGGCACGTCACGGCGCACCCGGAGCACGTCGATCGCGGCGTGCCGGGCGATCGCGAGCAGCCACGTCGTCGCGCGCCCGCGCCGGGGGTCGAACCCGTCGGCGTGCCGCCACGCCCGGACGAAGGTCTCCTGCGCCACCTCCTCCGCGACCGCCGGGATGCCGACGACGAACAGCGCGAGCCCGTAGACCCGCGCCTGGTGCCGGCGCACGAAGACGGCGGCCGCGTCCTGGTCGTCCGCGGCCATGCCGGCGAGGAGCGCCTCGTCCGATGCCGTCATGCCCATTCCTACGTGCGTGACCCGCGTACGGATCTCTGCAGGACAGATCTCGTGCCGGCCGATCCGGACCGGGCCGATCTCGTGCCGGCCGAAGTTCGTGACGAGTCCGCGGGGCGAGAGATCCGCCGGGCGCCCCGCCACGTAGGGACTGGTGACGGGCGCCGCCGACGACGTCCGGACCGACCCCGGGGAGACCCGGGACCAAGGAGACAACCATGTCCAGACTACGAGGAGCGAGGCTCGCCGCCGGCGCGGGGCTGGCGGTCCTGCTCATGGCGGGTTGCGGCAGCAACGGCGGCACCGGGGGCGGTTACGGCGGTGGTGGTGGTTCGACCGACTCGGGCGGATCCGGGGGCGGGGGCGGCATGACCCTCGAGATCACGTCCCCGGCCGACGGCGCCACGGTCGAGACACCGTTCACGGTCGAGCTCAAGTCCAGCGAGGAGCTTGGTGCGCCCGACACTGGCAAGGACCACGTCCACGTGTTCTTCGACGGCAACGACCAGGAGTACCAGGTCGTCGAAGGCAACAGCGTCGAGATCACCGACCTGCCCGCAGGCGACCACGAGATCGACGCGTCGCTGCGCAACGCCGACCACTCCGCGGCCGGGGTGGAGACCCAGGTCAACGTGACCGTGGGGTCCGGCGGCAGCATGGACGGCAGCACGGGAGACAGCGGTGAGTCCTACTGAGCAGCTCGACGTCGCCGGCGGCACCGTCGAGCGCAACCCGCGGGCCGCCCGCTGGTTCCATGCCGGCGTGTACCTGTCCGTCGTCGTGCTGCTGATCACCGGGTGGTGGCTGCTGCTCGGCAACGAGGGCAGCCCGAGCTTCATCGCCCAGGTCACGGGGGTCCCGGACACCGAGGTGCACACCGTGGCCGGCTGGGTGCTCGCGGGACTCACGGCGCTCACCGCCGTCGTCGGCGCGCGCGGATGGCGCGTCTTCTGGCGCGAGACCGTCCGGTTCCAGCGGGGCGACGGCGCGTGGTTCCGGCGCTGGCCGGCCGCGATCCTGACGGGCCGGTTCGGCCGGCACGAGGGTCGGTTCGACCCGGGGCAGCGGGTCGCCAACCTCGTGCTCGTCGTCACGCTGCTGGCCCTGATCGGGTCCGGGATCGGGCTCGTGCTGGTCAGCGGCGGGCCGGCGTTCGTGTGGTTCGCCCAGATCCACCGGTGGTCGACGTACGTGGTGACCCCGGTCGTCGTCGGGCACGTGATCATCGCGTCCGGCATCCTGCCCGGATACCGCGGGGTGTGGCGGGCGATGCACCTGGGTGGCAAGCTGCACCCGCGCGACGCGCAGCGCGTCTGGCCGGGCTGGACGGAGCGCGCGACGGGCGACACCCACGACCCCCGCCACCTCCGCTGAGCGCGGGACCTCGGCCCTCTCCGAGTCTCGAAAAGGGCCGAGGTCCGCTCAACCGAGCCGTGGGCCGGTCACTCGACGAGCTTGCCCGCCGTCGAGACCTCCTGGGCCGCGATCAGGGCGGCGATCTCCTCCGGGACGGCGGGGATCTCCTCGCGGACGATGCCTGTGGTCGGCGACCAGACCAGGTTCACCTGCAGGTTCGGGTCCAGGTCCGGGTAGTCGCTGCGGTTGTGGCAGCCGCGGGTCTCGCGCCGCTCGAGCGCGGCCTCCAGCGTGGCCCGCGCCGCGATGAGGGACGCCTTGAGGTCGAAGGCGTGGGCGAGGTCCTGGTAGCCCGCGATGTCCGGGTGCACGCCGACGTGCGTGGCGCGTTCCTCGATCTCCGCCAGCTCCTTGAGGCCCGCGAGCAGCCCCTCCTCGTCCCGGACGACGCCGGCGTGCTCGGTCATCGTGTTGCGCACGGCGCGCTGCAGGGCACGTACGTTCTCGGTGCCGTCGGCGGCCAGCAGGTCGGCCACCTCGGCGCGGGCACGGGCCTCGGCGTCGTGCGAGCGGAGCTGGGCCTCCAGGCCCGCGGAGTAGGCCGCGGCGGCGCGGCCGACGAGGCGGCCGAAGACCAGCAGCTCGATCAGCGAGTTGCCGCCCAGGCGGTTGGCGCCGTGCAGGCCGCTGGACGCCTCACCGATCGCGTACAGGCCGTTCACCTCGGTGCTGTGGTCCTCGGGCCGCACCCAGACGCCGCCCATCGAGTAGTGCGCGGTGGGCGCGATCTCGATCGGGTCGGTGGTGATGTCGAGCATCTGCAGCTCGAGCATCGTCTGGTAGACGCGCGGCAGGCGCGTCATGATCGTCTCCCGCGGCAGGTGCGAGACGTCGAGCCAGACGCCGCCCTTCTCGGTGCCGCGCCCCTCCTTGATCTCGGTGTACGCGGCCAGGGCCACGCGGTCGCGGGTGGACAGCTCCATGCGCTCGGGGTCGTACTTCTCCATGAACCGCTCGCCCAGCGCGTTGCGCAGGATGCCGCCCTCACCGCGCGCCGCCTCGGAGACCAGGGTGCCCGCGGCGTTCTCGGGCTCCAGGATGCCCGAGGGGTGGAACTGCACCAGCTCCGGGTCGCGCAGGCGCGCGCCCGCCTCGACGGCCAGGCGGAACGAGTCGCCGGTGTTCTCGTCGCGGCGCGAGGACGTGCGCCGCCAGATCCGGTTGTGCCCGCCCGCCGCGAGGATCACGGCGTCGGCGTGGATCAGGTACGGCGTGCCGTCGGTGAGGTCGAAGCCGTAGGCGCCGAAGACGGCGCCGTCGTGCGTCAGGATCCGGGTGACGTAGACCGAGTCCAGGATCGGGATGTCGAGCTGCGTCGCCCGGTTGACCAGGGACCGCTGGATCTCGAGGCCCGTGTAGTCGCCCGCGAACGCGGTGCGGCGGTAGGTGTGCGCGCCGAAGAACCGCTGGGAGATGCGGCCGTCCTCCTCCCGGGCGAAGGCCATGCCGTACCGCTCCAGGTCGGCGATGCCCTGGGCGGCGCCCCGCGCGACGATCTCGGCCGTGTGCGGGTTGGCCAGGAAGTAGCTCTCCTTGATGGTGTCGGCGGCGTGCTGCTGCCAGCTGTCCTCCGCGTCCATCGTGCCGAGAGCCGCGTTGATGCCGCCCGCGGCGAGCGAGGTGTGGGCGTCCATGCGGGGCCGCTTGCCCAGCGCCAGGACGTCCACCCCCTGTTCGGCGAGCTCGATCGCGGCCCGCAGGCCGGAGCCCCCGGTGCCGATGACCAGTGCGGTGGTGGAGATGCGCCGTTCGATGGTGTCCATACTCGAGTTGACACCGCAGACCGCCGGGTTGTGACCCCTCTGAGCTGTGACAAGTCAGACGTTGTGACATGTCGGACGAAGAGGCGTCAGAACCCCGTGCGCGAGCATCTGACACGCAGGGGCGGTCAGCAGTGGACGGCGGCCAGCTCCGTGAAGACCGCGCGGTTCAGCTTGAACGCGAGGTGCGTCTCGGCCAGCGTCGCGGCGACCTCGTCGTCGTCCAGGTCGAGCAGGTCGAGCTGGTGCCGGTAGGCGTCCTTGAAGACCTTCACCTTCGGGATGTCGGGGAAGGTGTAGAAGGCGACACCCTCCTCGTCCAGGCCGTAGTGCTCCTTCATCATGCGCTTGACGATCTGCCCGCCGGACAGGTCGCCCAGGTACCGCGTGTAGGAGTGCGCGGTGTAGTGCGGCAGGCTGCCGCCGACCTCGCGGACGTGGTCCGCGTACGCGTGGGTGGCCGGCAGGATGCGGATCTCCTCGCGCCATCCGGGGCCGTACAGGAAGGCCAGGTCCCGTTCGAGCGCCGGGACGCGGGCGAGCTCGGTGAAGACGAGGCCGGCGCCGCGGTGGTCGTCGCCCAGGGCGGCGCTCGCCTCCTCCAGCGCCTCGTAGACCGGCAGGAGCTGGGCCGTCAGGTCGGCGTGGGCCTCCCGGGTCAGCGCGCCGGACAGGAGCTCCTCGATGAACTGCTCTGAGTTGGCGCCGGCGTGGGCGTCTCGGGTGCCCTGACGGAGCACGGCCGACAGGGGGACTGGGGCGAATTCCTCGGCGGGCAGGCTCACGTGGTCTCCTCCGACGCAGTTCTGACGTGCTGACAATGTGTCATCACGACGGGATCATAGCAACAGAAGTAAGGCCAGCCTAACCTTCCTATGGGTGACTTTGGAGGGTGCCCGACGGCGGTTTCGGTACGGTCGAGCGATGTCATCTGCACAGCCTCTGACATCAGCCGTGACGACAGCCGCTGCCTCTGTCGCTGCCTCTCTCACTACTTCCGAGCTGCCGGAGCCCGTCGTCGTCGAGCTGGATCTCGGCCCTGGTCCCGGGGGCGGTGACTTCCGAGGGCAGGGCGAGCGCGTCGCCACCTGGGTGCTGGAGCCGGCCGGCCGCGAACCGGCGGGCGACGTCGTGCTGTGCCACGGCACGCCCTGGTCCGCGCGGGTGTGGGCGCCCGTGGCCCGCGCCCTGAGCCAGGAGTACCGCGTCTTCCTGTGGGACATGCCCGGCTACGGCGCCTCGCCCAAGGGGCCCGACGTCGCCGTCGACCTCGTGACCCAGCGCCGGCGCCTGGCCGCGCTCCTGCGGCACTGGGCGGTCGACCGGTCGCTGGACCGGCCGCTGGACCGGCCGCACGTCGTGGCGCACGACATCGGGGGAGCGGTCGCCCTCGGCGCCCACCTCCTGGAGGACGCCGACGTCGCGAGCCTGTTCCTGCTCGACATCGTCACGCTGGACCCCTGGGGCTCGCCGTTCTTCCGCCTCGTGGCCGAGAACGAGGCCGTGTTCGCGGCCGTGCCCGGCCCGCTGCACGGCGCCCTGGTGCGCGAGTACATCGCCGGTGCCGCCAACCACGGGCTGCCGGACGACGTCGTCGGCATGCTCGCCGAACCGTGGCTCGACGGCGTGGGCCAGGCGGCGTTCTACCACCAGATCGCGCAGCTCTCGCCCGAGCACACCGCGCCGGTCGTGCGCCGGCTCGGTGAGGTGCGCTGCCCGGTCCGCGTCGGCTGGGCCGACGCCGACCCGTGGATCCCGTTCGAGCAGGCCGCCCGGCTCCGCGAGGCGCTGCCCGGCGACCCCGAGGTGGTCGCCTTCCCCGGGCTCGGTCACCTCGTGCCCCTGGAGGACGACGCCGCGGTCGGCCAGGCGGTCCGCGAGTGGCTCGCCGCGTCCCGCGGCTCGGCGTCGGGGCCCGGGGCCCGCGTCGGGTGATCGGCAGGACGTCAGGTGATCGGCAATCCGAGCTGCCGAACACCTGACGTTCTGCCGACCACGCGGTCGGGCTCGTTTCCGCATCGTGGTGGCGCGGCGGGCGCCGTCGGGCATAGCGTGTGCGGTGGTGAGCGGGAGGCCTGACAAACCTCCGCCCGGTGCGCCGGGCAGCCGCCCACCCGCGCGTGCGGCGTACCGACGAGAGGCCGGGGCTTCCCGGCAAAGGAGTGGTGGCACCGCGACCTAGCCCCCGCCCGCTCCTCCAGGGCCTGCGCCTTCTGGAGGAATGATGAGACCACCTTTGCCGTCCCCTTTGTCGTCCCCGAGCACGTCCGCGTCCGAGGTCCGGGACCTCGAGACCGGCGGCTCCGAGGCCGACGTTCTCGAAACTGGCGCCCACCAGTCCGGCGTCCACGAATCCGGCGCCGTCGAACCGGCCCGCGTGCTCGCCCGTGACCTGCCGGGCGTCCCGCCCGGGTCGAGGGTGCGGCTGCAGGGCTGGGTGCACCGGCGTCGCGAGCTCGCCACGGTGACGTTCCTGGTGCTGCGCGACCGCACCGGGCTCGCCCAGGTCGTGGTGCGCACCGGCGCCGGGCCCGCGACGTCGGACAAGGTGCCGAACGTGCAGCCGGACGGGCCAGCGGTGCCGGTCGTGCCGCCGGAGGAGACGACCGTCGAGGTGACCGGCACGGTCACCGCCAACCCGCAGGCGCCCGGCGGGGTCGAGGTGACCGGGGCGGACGGCGCGAACCCGCTGATCACGCCCCTCACCGACCCGGCGGAGACCCCGCCGGTCGAGCTGTGGCGGCCCGCCCTGACGGCCGCGCTGCCCACGCTGCTCGACCACGCCGCCGTCGCCTGGCGGCATCCGGCGCAGAAGGCGCGCTGGGAGGTCGCGGCCGCGAGCCTGCGCGGGTTCCGCGCCACGTTGGACGCGGCGGGCTTCACCGAGGTCTGCACGCCCAAGCTGGTCGGCACGGCCACGGAGTCGGGGGCGAACGTGTTCCCCGTCGACTACTTCGGCCGGCCCGCCTACCTCGCGCAGTCGCCGCAGTTCTACAAGCAGCAGATGGTCGGCGTCTTCGAGCGGGTCTACGAGGTGGGTCCGGTGTTCCGGGCCGAGCCGCACGACACGGTGCGGCACCTCGCCGAGTACCGCTCGCTGGACGTCGAGCTCGGGTTCGTGCGCGACCACCGCGACGTGCTCGCCGTGCTCCGCGACGTGCTGGCCGGGATGGCGGACGCCGTCCGCGCGTCCGGGGCGGCCGACCGGCTCGGCGTGGAGGTGCCGCAGGTTCCGGACGAGTTCCCGGTGCTGCACTTCGCCGACGCCCTGGAGCTGGTCGGCGCGCCCGCCGACGAGCCCGACCTCGCGCCCGAGCACGAGCGGGCCCTGGGGGAGTGGGCGTTGGCCGAGCACGGGTCGGACTTCGTCGCCGTCGAGGGCTACCCCATGGCCAAGCGGCCGTTCTACACGCACCCTGAACCCGCTCACGAGACGACGGGGGAGAGCCGGTGGAGCAACAGCTTCGACCTGCTGTTCCGCGGGCTGGAGCTGGTCACGGGCGGCCAGCGCCTGCACCGGTACGCCGACTACGTGGCGGCGATCGAGGCCCGCGGCGAGGACCCGGCGTCGTACGCGACCTACCTGGAGGCGTTCCGGCACGGGATGCCGCCCCACGGCGGGTTCGCGATCGGGCTGGAGCGCTGGGTGGCGCGGCTGGTGGGGGCGGCCAACGTCCGCGAGGTGACACCGTTCCCGCGGGACCTGCACCGGCTCGTTCCGTAGCGGCTGCCGTAGCGTCCGGCGTCCGTCCGGCGTGCGTCCGGCCGGTCGACCCGGGTGGTTCCGGGCGATCGGCCGGACGTTTCACCCGGGCGTCCTGTCCGTCGTCCGGCCGGGCACGCGGGTGTGTCAGAGGCCACCAGTAACTTGTGGCGCGTGCTGCTGAAAGCAACACATTTCAGGGGCGAGCTCTGCCCCGATGGCCGACGACGACGTGATGGGGCGAGATGCTGCAGGAGCTGATGGACCGGGTGCGGGGCGGCGACGAGACGGCGCGAGGCGTGGCGGATGCGCTCGCACCGTTGTCGCTGCTCGGCACCGGTTCGTACGAGGACGCGGTGGGTTACGTGCTGCAGGGCACGACGCCGGAGATCTTGACGAGCCTGGCGTCCGCCAGCACGGGCGAGATCGACAAGCTCCTCGACGAGCCGGGCCGCTCGAGCTACTGGTCGAGCTGGGTCTCGCCCGACGAGGAGAAGAAGGTCGCCGCCCACCACAAGAACTGGACCAAGGAGAAGGGCCTCAACGGCCGCCGCCGCGTCTACGCGGTCGGCGCGATGCCGCAGGTCGTCCGCCTCGGCCGGGTGCTGGCGCAGATCACCGAGACCGTCGAGATCCCGGGCGTGCCCGAGTGGCTCTCCCTCCTGCTGCACGACATCGGCCACATCGGCACGCCGAAGCGCAGCCGGTCCGGCTCCGGCGACCAGGCGACGCGCACGCGCTGGACGCCGTCCACGTTCGAGGAGGCCGCGATCGAGGGCGGCGTCCCGGCAGAGGACGCCCCGCGCGTCGTCCTGGTGGGCATCGCGCACCGCTCCGCGAAGGGGCGCTCCTGGTACTCCGACGCCCGCGAGGGGATCCTGAAGTCCCTCGGGTTCGACGAGTACGTCGCCCGGCACGCCAGCCTGCTGGCCGACGTCGTCCACACGGTGGGCGCCGCCGGCAAGGAGGAGGTGCTCGACCGCATCGGCAAGCGCGTCTCCACGCAGGAGGCCGCGAGCGACGACTTCGCGCGGATCGTCGCGGCCCTCGCCGTCGACCCCGCCAAGGGTGTGCGCGCCGCCGCGCTCAAGTACCTCGCGAGCCTGCCCGACGACCAGCAGGTCGAGCTGCTCGCGCCGCACCTGGCCACGGCGCCGTCCGGCCGCCTCGCCGAGGCCGTGACCCGGCTCGCCGCCCTGGACGGCGGCATCGCCGCGTGCGAGGCGGCCCTCGTCCCGCTGCGCGACGAGAACGGCAAGATCGCCAACGGGCAGAGCGCCCGCGTCAAGCTGCTGGAGCAGACCGTCGAGCGCTCCCGCGCGCTGGAGACGCCCACCGAGGACGTCGTCATCGAGCTCCCGGAGTGGGCGCCGCTGCCCGACGTCGCGCTCGACGCCGCCTGGCTGGCCCAGCTCCGCGCCGACGTCGAGAAGGCGACCGTCGAGGCGCGCACGAACCTCGCCGAGATGAAGAAGCGCTCCTCGGGCAACGCCAAGGACTGGGCTCTGCGGTCCGCCCAGAGCAACCTCGACCGGCTGCAGAAGATCACCGACAAGGACCTCGACGCGCTGCCCGGACACCTGTCCGGCCAGACGCCGGTCAAGGGCAAGTACCACGCGTCGGCCCTGGTCCAGTGGCTCACCGAGCGCCGTCGTGACCCGTTCGCCGGGCAGGGCCTCATGCTCCACATCCGGCTCCAGGCGCTCTCGCACCGGGGCAACGGCAACAACAACCTGCTGTGGGCCCTGCGCGGCCACCTCGACGAGCTCACCGACCTGCGCCAGCTGCAGGACGCCCTGGAACGCGTGCAGATCAAGGAGCCCGAGGAGCTCATCACCGAGCTCGTGCTCAACCGCTGGTGGGGGCAGGAGGAGATCCCGACGACCGTGTCCTGGCCGTGGTTCGCCGAGCGGCCGCAGCTCCTGGAGCGCACGCTCCAGTCGGGCGAGGGCGGCAGCGACCGCGTCGGCAGGGCGCTCGACGTGCTGCGCCAGTTCCCCGTGGTGCCCCCGCTGCTGCTGCCCAACCTCACCGCGCTCGCGCTCGGCGCGGGCAAGACCCACCGCATCACCGCGCAGCACGTGCTCGAGGCCCACACCGGCGCCCGGCCCCTGGCCGAGCAGGCGCTCGCGGACACCAAGAGCGAGGTGCGGGCGTCGGCCGCGGCCTGGCTCGGCCGTATCGGCGACGCCGCGGCGGTCCCGGCCCTGCGCGCCGCCCTGAAGAAGGAGCGGCGCGAGGCGGCGCGGGCGGCGCTGCTCTCGGCGCTGGAGACGCTCGGCGACGACATCTCGGCCGACCTCGCGCCCGAGGTACTGCAGGCCGAGGCCGCCAAGGGGCTCAAGGCCAAGGTCCCGGCGAGCCTGGACTGGTTCCCGTTCGAGCAGCTGCCCGAGGTCCGGTGGGCTGCTGGTGCTGGCGGGGCGGGCGACGTCGTGCCCCGCGACGTCGTGCGCTGGTGGGCCGTGCTCGCGACCAAGCTGAAGTCGCCCAGCGGCGAGGGCCTGATCGCCCGGTACGTCGGGCTCCTGGACCCCGCCTCGCAGGCCGCGCTCGGCTCGTTCGTGCTGCGCGCCTGGGTCGCCCAGGACACGCGCAACCCCTCGGTCGAGCACTCCCGCGAGTACGCCGACCAGTACGCGCAGTCCCGGTGGGACGGCCTCCAGTCCGCGATCAAGCGCTACCCCGAGTACTACGCCGACCAGGCGGGCCAGACCGTCGAGGACTTCTGGAAGCGGCTCTACCGCGAGGACCAGGCCACCTACCTCGGGTCTGCCACGCAGGAGAAGGGCCTGCTCGCGCTGACCGTCGGGATGCCCGGGTCCGGGCTCGCGACCACGGCCCAGCACTACTTCACCGCGCACAAGGGCCGTCGCGCCCAGGCCGAGTACCTCATGCGGGCCCTGGCCGCCAACGGCGACCGCGCCGCGGTGCAGCAGCTGCTCGCGGTCTCGCGGCGCTTCAAGCAGCGCACCGTCCAGGAGACGGCCGGCATGCTGGCCCAGGACATCGCGGACCGCAACGGCTGGGACGGCGACCAGCTCGCCGACCGCACGGTGCAGACCGCCGGGTTCGACGACGACGGCATCCTGCGCCTCGACCTGGGCGGACCCGCCGCCGGGGACGAGGCCGAGGCACGGGTGGTCACCGGCCGCATCACCGAGGCGTTCACGCTCGAGCTGCGCAACCCCGCGGGCAAGGTCGTCAAGGCCCTGCCGGCCAAGCGCGCGTCGGACGACGACGAGGTGTACGCCGAGGCCAAGCGCCAGCTCAAGGAGTCGCGCGCCGAGCTGAAGGCCGTGGTGGCGCTCCAGACCCAGCGGTTCGCCGAGGCCATGGTCACCGGTCGCACCTGGACGTTCGCCGACTGGCGCGAGTTCGTGCTGGGCCACCCGCTGATGTCGCGCCTCGCCGCGCGCCTGGTGTGGGCCGCGGAGGTGCCTGGGGCTGGATCGGCTGCCGGGTCGGCTGCCGCGGGCGCCGGGTCGGGCGCGGGGACCGTGACGTTCCGGCCGGGCGACGGCGGTGCGCTGATCGGCGTCGACGACGAGGACGTGACCCTGCCGGACGACGCGCTCGTGTCGCTGGTGCACGCGGCCACCCTCGGGGACGACGAGGAGACCGGTACGCCCGCCTGGCGTGCTCACCTCGGTGACTACGAGATCACGCCGCTCTTCGACCAGGGCCTGGGCGCCGACGCCGCGGTCGACGGAGAGGACGCCGCCGGCGCGCTGCCCGACCTGCCGGACACCGCCACCCTGATCGACACCCGCCGGGGCTGGCTCAGCGACTCGTTCACGATCCGGGGGCGCGCCACGAAGCTCGGCTACTCGAGGTCGCAGGCCGAGGACGCCGGCTGGTTCTCCGCCTACCGCAAGGAGTACCCGACGCTCGACCTCACGGTCGAGATCGAGTTCACCGGCGCGTTCCTGCCCGAGGAGAACATCACCGCCGCCGTGGAGCACCTCGTGTTCCGCCGCACCGGCACCTGGGACGACCGGGGCCGGCTCGCGATCAAGGACGTGCCCAAGGTGCTGCTCGCGGTGTCCTACCGGGACTACGTGAACGTCGCCGAGGGCGGCGCGTTCGACGCGGACTGGGAGAAGAAGAGCCAGTACTGAGGCTCGGTGGTCCGGTGCCGGCTCCCCGCACGGAGCCGGCACCGGACCCGACAGGCGTGTCAGTGGCCCCCGCTACCCGCACGCCGACCGCAACGCCCTGACCTGGGCCGTTGCGTCATCACTCGCTGTGAGCACAGAAGGACGTCATGACCACCGAAACCACCCTCCCGGACACCACCGCGACGGCAGGAACGACTGCCGGAAACGACGAGATCCGCCCGCCCGCAGAGGTCCGCTACGCCGCCGAGCTGGCGACGCTGGCCGCCTGGGACTCCGAGCGCGGGCACGAGCTTCCTCCGGGCTGGCGGCTCAGCCCGCGGGCCGTGCGGGCGTTCGTCGTCGGCTCCGACGAGCTCGGCGTGAGCCGCAAGTTCTACGGCGACGACCCGCTGGTGGACCGCGCCGTCGTCTCCCTGATGGGGCGCCAGGGCCTGATGCTCGTGGGCGAGCCGGGCACGGCCAAGTCGATGCTGTCGGAGCTGCTGTCGGCGGCGGTGTCGGGCAGCTCGACCCTGACGGTGCAGGGCACCGCGGGCACCACCGAGGACCACGTGCGGTACTCCTGGAACTACGCGCTGCTCGTGTCCGAGGGGCCGAGCGAGCGGTCGCTGGTGCCGTCGCCGATCTGCACCGGCATGCGCGAGGGCCGCGTCGTGCGCTTCGAGGAGATCACGCGCTGCGCCCCGGAGATCCAGGACACGCTCGTATCGATCCTGTCGGAGAAGCAGCTCATGGTCCCCGAGCTCGGCCCCGACGCGCGGGTCGCGGCCCGACCGGGGTTCACCGTGATCGCGACCGCGAACCTGAAGGACCGCGGCGTCCACGAGATGTCGGCCGCCCTCAAGCGCCGGTTCAGCTTCGAGACCGTGGCCCCGGTGCGGGACCGGGCGTTCGAGATCGAGCTGGTGCAGCGTCAGCTCGCGGCCGAGCTCGGCCCTGAGGGCGACCGGCCCGAGGTCCCGCGCGACGTGCTCGAGGTGCTGGTCACCGTGTTCCAGGACCTGCGCACGGGCAGCACCCGCGAGGGCGCGCCGGTCAAGCGGCCGGAGACGGTCATGTCGACGGCCGAGGCCGTCAACGTCGCCGTCGCGGCGTCGCTGGAGGCCCGGTACCTGGGCGACGGCACCGTGACCGCGGCCGAGGTCGCGCGGCAGGTCGCCGGCGTTGCGCTCAAGGGCGAGGAGGAGGACGCGCGTCGGCTGCGGCACTACGTCGACAACGTGGTGCGCGAGCGCGCCCGGACCGACGCGCGCTGGAAGGCGTTCTTCACCGCGGCAGAGCCGCTGTGGCGGTGACGGGCGGGGGCGCGGCGGCGGGCGTCGGCGCGGCGCCGGACGGCGGAGCAGTGACGTACGGCGGAGCGGTGACGTACGGCGGAGCGGTGACGTACGGCGGAGCGGTGTCTGCTGGTGGGGCCGGTGCCGCACGCGCGGGCGCCGTCGGGGACCGCCGGCGCGCCGATGCCGTCTGGGAGGCGGCTCCTCAGCGCCTGCGTGCGGCCGCGGACGCCGTCGGCGGGCTGCGTGCCGACCGCGGCGTCTACTTCGCGCCGGTGCGGCACCACAGCCCGGCGTGCGCCGTGGCGGTGCGCGCCGCGATCGAGGAGCTGCGGCCGGCGGCCGTCCTCATCGAGGGGCCCGAGGAGTTCACGCGGCTCATCCCGGACCTGCTGCACGAGGCGACGCGACCGCCGATCGCGGTGCTGAGCCTCGGCGGCTCCGGGTCCGGTTCGTCGGCGGAGGACTCCGAGTCCGGCGGCGGCTCCGGCTTCTACCCGCTCGCCTCCTTCTCCCCGGAGTGGGTGGCCCTGCACGCGGGGCGCGACGTCGGCGCCGAGCTCCGGTTCATCGACCGGTCCTTCGGCGAGCGGTCGGCGGCGGAGCGCGCTGTGTCCGGGCGGGGTGGGCCGGGGCCGGGCGGGTCCGGTACTGGAGGGTCCGGACCCAACGGTGCTGGTCCGAACGGTGCTGGTCCGAACGGTGCTGGTCCGAATGGTGCTGGTCCGAACGGTGGCGGTTCGGGCGCCGGAGGGGCCGATGCCGAGCCCGATCCCTTCGCGCGCACGCTGATGTCCGAGCGGTACCTGGCGCACTCCGAGGCGGTCGCCGCGCTCGCGCGCCGGCTCGGGTGCCGGGACCACGACGAGGTCTGGGACCACCTGTTCGAGTCGCGGTCGAGCGCCGAGCTGGCCGACTGGCGGGCCGTCTTCGACGACGTCTTCGCGTGGGCGGCGCTCGCGCGTCTCGACTACGAGGAGGGCGTGCTCGCCGCCGACGGTTCCCTGGACCGAGAGGCGCGCATGGCCGCTCGCGTCGCCGAGGCCGCGGCCGAGGTTACGGCCGAGGTCGCGACCGAGGTCGCGGGCGCGGCGAGCGGGCCGGTGCTCGTGGTGACCGGCGCCTTCCACACGCTCGCGCTGGTGGAGGCGCTGTCCGGCGCGGCGGAGGGCGCCCCGGTGCGCGACCGCCAGCCGGAGGGCGGCTTCGGCCCGGTCGCGGAGGGCGAGGCGTGGCTCGTGCGGTACGACCACGAACGGCTCGACGGTCTCCGCGGATACGGCGCGGGCATGCCCTCGCCGGGCTACTACGAGCGCCTGCACGCGGCACACCTCCGGGAGCTCGCGGTCCGCGGTGTGTTCGTCGGTGGCGCGCTCGACGGTGGCGTGCGCGACGCCGCTGTCGTTGGCACGGCCGGCGGTGGTGATGTTGGCGCGGCCGGCGGCGCTGTCGTCGGCGCTGTCGGCGGTGCTGCCGGCAAGGCGCCCGGCCGGAAGGGCCGCAAGTCGGCGGCGGCACGTGCTGTGCCCGACTCCGTCCCCGGTGCCGCGACCGGTGCTGTTGCCGGCGTGACCAGCGCTGCCGTGGCCTCCGGACCGGTCGGCGCCCGCGCGCTCGCCGCCGAGATCCTGGTCGACGTCGCCCGCGGCGCCGTCGAACGGGGCCACGCGGTGAGCCTGCCGCAGGTCAGCGCCGCAGCCGAGTCGGCCACCCGGCTCGCGGACCTGCGCGAGCGGGCCTTCGCGGGTCGCACCGACCTGCTCGACGCGATGCGTTCGTGCTACGTGCAGGACGACGGCGGCGTCGGCGGGCCGGGTGAGCCCGAACGCCCGCTGGGACTGGCGATCGCGGAGGTGTTCGGCGGGCGGGCGCTCGGCGAGGTGCCGCCGGGTAGCGCGTCCCCGCCGCTCGTGCGCGACGTGCGCGAGCGGGTGCGCGCGGTTCGGCTCGTCGTCGACGACTCGCTCCCGCGCACGGCCCGCCTGGACGCGCGCCGCACGGCGTCGCATCGGGCCAAGCGTCAGGTGCTGGCCCTGCTCGACTTCGTCGGGGCCGGCTTCGGACAGCTCGTCTCGGGGCCCGACCACGTGGCCGGCCGAGGCCTCGGCCTGATCACGGAGGAGTGGCAGTACTGCTGGACGCCGCTCGTCGAGGCGCGTCTCGTGGAGATGGTGCACCTCGGCGCCACGCTGGAGGCCGTCGCCGTCGCCCGGCTGACCGAGGCGGAGGCACGACTGTCGGGCGCCGGAGCGGGGTCGGGCGCAGGGTCGGGGGCTGCCTCCGGAACGGGTTCGGCGACGGGGTCTGTGTCCGGTACCGGGTCCGCGTCGGTCGACGCTCTCGCCCGGCTCGTCGCGCAGGCGCTGGTGATCGGCATGGGCTCGCACCTGCCGCGGATCGTCTCCCTGCTGCGCGTCACCCTGGACACCGACCGCGACGTCGACTCCGTCGTCTCGGGCGCGCGCCGGCTGCTCGGCCTGTGGGAGGCGCGGGTCGAGCTGGGCGCCGAAGAGTACGCGGGCGAGCTGCTCGACCTCGTGAGCCAGGCGCTTGCCACGGCCGCCTACCTGGTCAACGACCTGGGCAAGGTGCGCGCCGAGGACGAGGACGCCGCGATCGGCACCCTGATCGGCCTGCGTTCCCTCCTGCGCGACGCGGCGGCGGCCGACGACACGTTGGCTGACGGCGTGCCGGCTGGCGGCGTACTGGCTGACAGCGCTGCGGCGAGCGGCGCTGTGGCAGGCAATCCAGTCGCTGATGATGCAGCCGTTGGCGATGCGACTGCCGACGGTGCAGCCGCCGACGGTGCAGCCGTTGGCAAGGCAGCCGCCGGCGCCGACTGGGCAACGGTCGGCGCGGTGAACCGCCTCGCCGTCGCACGCGAGCTGGCACGACTGCGCGACGACGAGAACACCGCCCCAGCGGTGGCCGGCGCCCTTCTCGCCCTTGGCTTCACGGACGGTGAGGTGGCCGACGACGTCCTGGTCACGCGGGTGCGTGGGGCCCTGGCCGCGGGCGCCGACCCAGGCGCCGCCGTGCGGTTCCTGGGCGGCGTCATGCGGGCGGCGCCGGACCTGATCCTGCACACCCCGGAGATGTTCGACGCCGTCGACGAAGCCTTGCGCACGCTGGAGGGCGGCGCGTTCCTGGCGGTGCTGCCCGACCTGCGGCGGGCCTTCACGTGGCTGCGCCCCACCGAGACGCACCGGCTGGCCAAGCGGGTCGCGGAGCGGACGGGAGCGCGGGTCGACCAGGTGGACGTGCGGGTCGCGCTGTCCGAGGAGGACCTCGTCACCGGCCTGGCCCTGGACCGCGAGCTGGCGGCGGTGCTGGAGCGGGACGGTCTGGCCCACTGGGTCGCCGGAACTGACGCCTCCGGAGCTGGCACCCCAGGAAGTGACGCCCCAGGAAGTGACGCCCCCGGAACTGACGCCGCTGCAACTGAAGCCGCCGCAACTGACATGGAGAGTGCCGTGGGCACCACCCCGGCAGGAGGAGAAGCATGAGCACGATCGATCGGACGCAGTCCGATCCGGTGGTGGACGCGTCAGCGACCCGCCCTGAGCCCGGCTCCCAGTCCGGCTCCGAGTCCGGTTCCGAGTTCGGTTCCGCCGTCGACCCCGGGTCCGGCAGCGGATCGGGTCCCGTATCCCCGACGTCCGCCTCCCCGACGTCCGCTTCCCCGACGTCGGTGTCGCCGCCAGCCGGGTTGGCAGCGGGACTGGCGGTATCGGACGACGAGGCCGCCCGTCGCTGGCGCCTGGTCCTGGGCCGGTACGCCGCCGACGAGCTGCAGGTGGGGCAGCAGGACCAGGGGCTGGAGCGGTCCCTGCGGTACCTGTACGACCGCGAGTACACGGCCCGCGGGCACCGCGTCGGCCGGGATGGACCAGGCGGCGAGGGCGGCGGGCGCAGCGGCGGCGGTGCGGGGCTGGGCGGTTCCCAGCCGCACGGCGTCGACGTCACCGCGCTCGGCTGGCTCAACGAGGCCGGCAGCCTGTTCCCGCGCGAGACCTTCGAGCGCATGCAGGTCGACGCCGTGAGCCGGTACGGCCTCACCGAGCTGCTGCAGGACGAGACCGCCCTCGAGACCCTCGAGCCGTCGCGCGAGCTCGCGGTCGCGATGCTGCAGGTGCGCGGCGCCCTGAACGACCAGGCCGCGACCGGCCTGCGCCGAATCATCCGCCGGGTCGTCGACGACGTCGTGAAGCGGCTACGGCCGCGGTTCACCACCGCGGTCAACGGCCGCATCGACCGGTCGCGCCGCTCGATGCACCGCGTCGCGCGGAACTTCGACTGGAAGCGCACCCTCCGCGCCAACCTCGGCCGGGTCGACGCGGACGGCCGGATGATGGTGCAGGACGTCCGCTTCTCCGCGCGGGCCAAGCGCACCCTGACCTGGGACGTCATCCTGCTGGTCGACCAGTCGGGATCGATGGCGCCCTCGCTGCTGTACTCCGCGGTGTGCGCGGGGATCCTGTCGGGCCTGCCCGGCATCAACGTGCAGCTCTACCTGTTCGACACCTCGGTGGTGGACATGTCGCACCTGGCCGCCGACCCCGTCGAGGTGCTGATGACCGCGCAGCTCGGCGGCGGCACCGACATCGCGCGCGCTGTGCGGCACGCCGAGCAGCAGGTCCGCAACCCGTCCCGGACCGTCGTGGCGCTGGTGAGCGACTTCTACGAGGGCGGATCGGTGTCCAGCCTGCTGACGACGGTGCGGCGGATGGCTTCCTCCGGCGTCACCATGCTCGGGCTCGCCGCCCTGGACGAGGCGGCGGAGCCCGTCTACGACCAGGGCACGGCCCGGCACCTGGCCGAGTGCGGCATGGAGGTCGCCGCCCTGACGCCCGAACGATTCGCCGAGTGGCTGGGGGAGGTGCTCTCGTGAGCGAGAAGCAGACCTACGCCTGGGCGGCGCCGTACGCCGGCCTGGACGATGACGCGCTCAAGGCGCTCGGCAACCCGGGCCTCCTGCGTCGCGCCCGCAAGGACACCGTGACCGAGGTGTCGCACGACGCCAAGGGCGCGGTCCTCGACGTGTCCGGGGTGACCGTCCGCGTGGACGGCCGCGGTCCCGCGGCGGTCTCGTGCGACTGCCCGACGGCGGGCGTGTGCCAGCACGTGCTGACCGCCTGCCTGTGGGCGGTCGGGGTCGCGCCCGAGGCGCCGCCCGTCGGTGCGGGGCAGTCTGGTGCGGCACAGACTGGTGCGGCGCCGTCTGGTGCGGGGCAGGCCGGTTCGACGTCGGTCGTGGCGCAGTCGGTGCCCAGGTCGGCGGGGGCGAGCGCGGAGCCCGGCGATTCGGGGGAGCCCGGCGTCGGTGCTCCCGGTGTTCCTGCCGCTCCCGGTGCCCCTGCTGCTCTCGGTGCACCGGGAGCTTCGGCCGGGTACGGATCGGTTGGTTCCGGAGCGACGGCCGCAGGTTCTGAGATGTCGGCGAAGCGCGGCCCGACCCCGGCAGTGCTCAAGCGCCGCCGGGAGGCGCTCGCGGAGGTGCGCGACGTCGTCGGACGGCTCATGTCGGGTGGCCTGTCCCACCTCGGCTCCGACGACGCCGAGTCGCTGACCGCGCTGGCCGGCCGGGTGCGGGTCGCCGGGTTCGACCAGGTCGCGCCCGAGCGGGTCGGCAACGTGCGGTTCCACAGCCTCGTCAAGGTCGCCGGAGGCATGGTCGCGGGCCTTGCCGGTCGCGACGACGCCGTCACCGAGTCCGACCTGCTCGACGTCCTCGCCGAGGTCTGGGCGATGTGCGAGGTGCTGGAGCGGGCGACGGACCCGGCCGCTGCCGGAACCGGTGCCGGCGGTGCTGGTGCCGGCAGTGCTGGTTCCGGCAGTGCTGGTGCCGGCGGTGGTGACGCTGGCGGTACTGGCGCCGGCCCGGTCGGCACCACCGCGTCCGGCAAGGGCAAGGGCAAGGGCAAGGACGCCGACGATGAGGCGGACATCGCGCGCTGGGTGCCGCTCGGGGCCCGGTGGTGGACCTCGCAGAGCGGTTCGCGCGGTCTGGCCTACCTGGGCTGGGACGCCGAAACCGAATCAGGTGCGCACTCCGTGCTCGACTCCGGCCAGGTGCGTCAGGCCGTGACGGGGCGCCCCTCGGGCACCGACCCGCGGTTCCAGCGCAGCTGGACCAGCCCGCTGTTGTGGAACAGGTCCCTGAGCACGCTGTGCGAGGGCGCGTTCGCCCTGACCAGGGTGCGCACCAAGCCGGACGGCAGCCTCGGCGCCGGCGGTACCCCGGTGCACCAGCGCCTGGAGGGCGACGGGTTCGACCTCGACGAGCTCCGCGTGATCGCGGAGCGCACCGGCGCGGGGGTACAGCCGCGCGACGTCGTCGGGTTCGGACGCCGTCCCGCCAACGTCCGGCTGGTGCTGGTGCGCGACGTCGGCGAGGTCGGCATCGACGAGGTGCGGCAGGAGCTGACGCTTTCTGTTGTCACCTCGGAGGGCGACGCCCGGTTGCTGCGACTGCCGGTCGCGGGCGAGCAGGCGGTCCAGACGCTGCTGTCGGTCCGGTCCAAGCTGGTCGCGGTGACGATCGAGCGCCGCGAGGAACGGGACGAGCCGGTCGGCCTCTTCGTGCGCGACAAGAAGGGGGCGATCAGGCTGGTCAGCCCTACGATCACCCCCGCGTGGTCGCTCGAGAGCAGCTACTGGGACTTCTGGCGCCGGCGGCTGCGAAAGCTCAAGGCTCAGGCGTCCTCGGCCAAGACGGTGCGTCCGGCGCCGGCCCCACCGGCCCCGGTGCGCCGCGTGACGTTGCTGCTGGGCGACGTCCTGCTGGCCGCTGCCGCGACAGGTCGGCCAGCGCTCACGACACGGCAGCGGTCCGACATCGAGCAGGCGCGCACCCTGGCCCGGGACCTTGGCCTCACGACCCTGGAGCGTACGGCCCAGGGTCTGCTGGCCGGCGACCTGACTCCGCCCGCGGTGCTGCACGCCGCGTTCGTGGTGGGCCGAGCGCGAGCGGTGGCAGACGTGGCGGGCTGATCCGGTGGGCCGGGCGGACGGGCCCGGCCCGCCTGGCCTGGCTCGGCCCGACCGGCCTGGTCCGGTGCGGCCGGCTCAGCTCGACTGGCCTGACCCGACCTGACCTGACCTGACCGGCCCGACCGGCCCGACCTGACCTGACCGGACAGGCCTGCCCGACTGGCTCGGCCGGTCCGGCCTGCCCGACTGGCTCGGCTGGCCCGGTCTGGCCCGGCCCTCATCGAACGGCCCTGACCGAACGGCCCTGACCGAGTGGTCCTGACCGAGTGGTCCTGACCGAACCGGACCAGCCCTACCGGCTCGCTCTAGCTTGGTCGGTGCTGGTCCGGCTCGACCGGCCGGTTCATGTTCGCCTCCCCGCCGCACCGCGCGGGGTACCTGTCGGTGTGAGCTCGCGCCCGTGCCGGTCGACGAGTGTCCAGCCGGAGTGGCGGGCGCCGTCCGGGTTCCCGGTCCACCGCATCGTGACGTTGGTTCGGTCGACCAGGTCGTGGTGGTGCCAGCACAGCAAGGCCGCGTTGCGCACGCTGGTCTCTCCGCCGTCGGCCCAGTGGCGTTCGGCGTGGTGGACCTCGCAGCGCGCTGGTGGCTGCGTGCAGTCGACGTAGACGCAATGTTTGTCGCGGGCGATCACGGCCCGGCGCATCTGCCCGGTGACCGTGCGCTGTGCCCGACCGACATCAAGCACCTGGCTGTCCGGCCCGAAGACCACCCGGCTCACCGCGGCGTCGCAGAGCAGACGCCGCAGGGTGCTCGTCGGCACGAGCGATGTGGAGATGCCGAATCTCGCGGGCGCCGCGGTGACGTCGGTCAGGCTCGGCGTGCCGTCGTTCCCCGGCAGGTCCTTGGGCCGGCGCCGGTCCGACGCGTAGTTACGGTCGACCCCGCGTCCGCCATCAGCCGCGCTGGCCCCGCTGTCGCTGTCGCTTCCACTGTCGCTTCCACTGTCCCCGCTAGCGCTGGTGCTGCTGCTGGGGCTCTCACCGTAACCGCCACCATCAATCGTCCGTGCGCCGAGGTCGCTGCCAGGCGCACCGGATCGACCGGTCAGGCGAGTGAGCTCCCTCCACGACACGGTCACGGTGACGTGCGGTCGTACGGCCCGCCTGTACCGGTGTGGCCGTTGTCGAGCTCGGTGCGGGCAAGGTCGGCAAGCGCCTGAGCACGTCGCTGCGTGGGGGTGCGGTCGTCGCCCGGCGTCGGGGTGCCCATCACCGAGTCCAACGCGGTGCGCAGGGCCTCACCATGCTCGTCGGTGAGAAATCCGTCGACGTGATAGCCGCCGAAGGTCTTGGCCACGTCGAGGTGCTCACGCTCCGAGGCCCGCTTGTACCCGCGCTCGTCGGACTCCGGGTCGGCGACGCGGGCGAACCGGTCCACCAGCCGGCGGAACACGAGCGGGCCATGCTGGTCGGCCAGATCCAGGAGCAGTTCCTCCCCGGTCGGCGCGTGAACCAGTGCCCCCGCGCCATCGCCAGCCGTGTCCCCATCAGCCGGCCCGGTCGGTTCGCCGGCGTCAGCCGGCCGAACCGTCGGTGCCGTCCGCAGTGGCTTTGGCGCCGTCGTCCACGGGGTCGCCCTCGCCGTGTCCACCGGGCGTCGCGTCGACCGGGCTCACCAGTGCCTTGCGCCTGTCGTCCGACGTCGGGCCGACGTCGACCATCGCCCGCACCTGGTCCATCCCGATCCGTCCGCTCAGGGCGGCGGCGAGCGTGGCCGGAAGGTGCTCGAGAAGCCGCTCACCGGTCAGCACGTCTCGGCTCGCCGTGCGCATGGTGACCTTCTCTCGGCGGGCGAGCCAGACCCGGAACGTCCGTGAACCGTCGAGCGCCCAGCTGCCGTCCGCCTCGATCCGTGGCAGCCAGGTCATCCGGAGCACCTCCAGCTGCGAGCACACCGCGCGCAGCAGGGGCGATGCCGCCGTCAGGCGGCTGGTGATCCCGGACGTCCCGCCCGGCAGGGTGTCGTCCAGCGCACCCGGGCCGGCGACGCCGACCAGCTCCCGTGTGAGTACCTGGAGGTCCGTGACGATCTCCTCGAGCGAGCGCGCCCCGGCGCTCGTCGTGCTCGGCTGTGCCAGCACCATCCGGTCACCCCCTCGATCCGACGCTCGGCCTGGTGCCGGCGACTCGACGAGGCTATCGAACAAAGGTGCTCATTTCTCGTGAGATTTGAGATCTGTGGATAACCCATCGCGGTGTGGCCCAACAGTCCTGGGACCGGACGCCATGGTGAGGAGCCCCCGACCTCCGAGTGTCAGTGGCGCACGGCAGACTGGTCCCCATGCACACGGTGGTCTCGCAGGACGGCGCGGATATCGGCCTACGGTCGGTGTCCGACACCGGCACGCCCGAGGGCGAGGCGCACGTCGTCGAGGCCTCCGGACTGACCCGCGAGGTGATGGCCGCCGAGTCGTCCCACGTCCGCTGGACCTGGGACGACACCAACGGCTGGTACCCGGCCCTCCTCGCGGAGGGCGTCCGGGTCGACCGCGCGCACGACCTGCGGCTCGCGCACGCCGTACTGCGCACCTCGGCGCTGTCGGCGCGCACGGCGCTCGCCGAGGCCGGGCCCACGGCCTGGGACCGCCTCGCCGCGGTTCCGCCCCCGGGCGGGCCGACGGCGGCCGCGCTGGTCCGGCCCGACCGCCACCCCGGCTCCGAACCGCTCTTCGACCTCGGCACGGTCAGCCCCGGTAGGGGCCCCAGCACAGCCGACGGCGCCGCATCCGGCCCCAGTGCATCCGGCCTTCGCCCGGGAAACCTCGGCCCGGGAAACCTCGGCCCGGCCAACCTCGGCCCGGCCAACCTCGGCACAGCCGGCATCGCCGCACCTGGCGTCGGCACAGACCCCGCCAACCCCCTCGACCCCCTGACCGAGCTCACCGCCCAGCTCCGCGCGATCAAGGACAGCACCGACCCCGGCCGGCTCCGGCTCCTGCTCGCGGCCGAGTCCGCGGGCGCGCTGGCCGCCGCCGAGATGCACCACGCCGGCCTGCCGTGGCGCGGCGACATCCACGACCAGATCCTCACCGAGGCGCTCGGCCCACGGCCACGACCGGGCGCGCGTCCGGCCAAGCTCGAGGCGCTGGCCAACCAGATCCGGAGCGCCCTGGACGCCCCGCCGACGCTCAACCCCGACTCCCATCCCGACCTGTTGCGGGCCATGGAGTACGCGGGCGTCGGCGCGCGCAGCCTGCGCAAGTGGGAGCTGGAGAAGCTCGACCACCCGGTCATCGCGCCGCTCCTGGAGTACAAGAGCCTCTACCGCCTCTACACGGCGAACGGCTGGAACTGGCTCGACACCTGGGCGCCCGACGGCCGCTTCCGCATGGAGTACGTCGTGGGCGGCGTGGTCACGGGCCGCTGGGCGAGCACGGGCGGCGGCGCGCTCCAGCTGCCGCACAACGTCCGGCGTGCGGTGGTCTCCGACCCGGGCTGGACCTTCGTCGTCGCCGACGCCGCCCAGCTCGAACCCCGCGTGCTGGCCGCCCTGGCACGCGACGAGCGCATGGCTGCCGCCGGTCGCTCCAAGGACGGGGCGAGCACCGACATGTACGCCGGGATCGTCGCGACCGGCGCCGTCGACTCCCGCGAGCACGCGAAGGTCGGCATGCTCGGCGCCATGTACGGGGGCACCACCGGCGTCAGCGCACAGGTGCTGCCCCGGCTCGCGCGAGCGTTCCCGCAGGCCATCGACCTGGTCGAGCGCGCGGCACGCGCGGGGGAGCGCGGCGAGGTGGTCACCACCCGCCTCGGTCGCAGCTCGCCCCGGCCGGGCGAGTCGTGGGCCGCGGTCCAGGGCTCCGCGTTCGACGAGGACGCTGGCGCCGACGCCCAGTCCCGTGCCCGCAGCCAGACCCGCTCCTGGGGCCGGTTCACCAGGAACTTCGTGGTCCAGGGCACCGCCGCGGAGTGGGCACTGTGCTGGATCGCCTCCATCCGCCGTCGGCTCTGGGCCCTGGGCGAGGACACGTCGGACGGTGCCAGACCCGGGCTCGCCCCTGCGCCGTTCGACCGCCGGCCGCACCTCGTGTTCTTCCTGCACGACGAGATCGTGGTGCATGCACCGGCGGCGCTCGCCGACGTCGTCGCGCAGGAGGTGCGGGCCGCCGCCGAAGAGGCCGGCCGGCTGCTGTTCGGCGACTTCCCGGTCGACTTCCCGCTCAGCGTCGCCGTGACGGAGAGCTACGCGGACGCCAAGGGCTGACGCTCGGCCGGGAACTACCCACCCAGTACCGCCTTCAGCGACGCCTCCAGGATGTCCACGCCCCCGTGCAGGTCGTCCTCGCTGATCGTCAGCGGCGGCGCGATCCGGAAGATCCCGCCCATCCCGGGCAGCTGAACGATGTTCATGTGCAGCCCCCGCTCCAGGCAGGCCGTCGTCACCGCGTTGCCCAGGGCGTCGGCGGGAGTCCTGCTCGCCTTGTCCTCGACGAGCTCGACGCCCTGCAGCAGGCCGCGCCCGCGGACGTCGCCGACCACCTCGTACCGGTCGCGCAGCTTGAGCAGCCGCCCGGTGAGCTGCTCGCCCAGCCGCGCCGCCCGCTCGACCAGGCCCTCGCGTTCGATCACGTCGAGCACGGTCAGCCCGACGGCCGCCGCCAGCGGGTCGGACACGTGCGTCGTGTAGAAGAGGAACCCGCGCTCGTGGCAGACCTGCTCGATCTCGGCGCTGGTCACGACGGCGGCCACCGGCAGCCCGGCGCCGAGCGTCTTCGACAGCGTCAGGATGTCGGGGGCCACGCCGTCGCGCTCGAACGCGTACATGGTGCCCGTGCGCCCGAGCCCCGTCTGCGCCTCGTCCAGGACGAGCAGCATCCCGCGCTCCTCGCACATCTCCTTCAGCCGCCGGAGGTAACCGGGCGGCAGGTCGATGATCCCCCCGGACGACAGGATCGGCTCGACGACGCACGCGGCGAGGCTGCCGGCGGACTGCTGGTCGACCAGGGCGAACCCGTAGTCGAGCTCGGCCGCCCAGTCGTAGGACCCGTCGGCCGCTCGGAACGGGGAGCGGTAGGCGTTCGGCGTCGGCAGGGCGAGGTTGCCGGGCGTCGGCGGGCCGTACCCGCGCCGTCCCGCGGAGAAGGTGGCGGACGCCGCGCCCTGGGTCATGCCGTGCCACGAGCGGTCGAACGAGACGATCTCGTACCGGCCCGTGTACAGCTTCGCCAGCTTGATCGCAGCCTCGTTCGACTCCGCGCCCGTGCTCAGCAGCAGCGCCTTGTCCAGGCCCGCGGGCAGCGTCGCCGTCAGCCGGTCGGCCAGCCCGAGGACCGGCGCGCTCAGCATGCCGCTGAACAGGTGGTCCAACGAAGCGACCGATGACGACACCGTCGCGACGATGTCCGGGTGCGCGTGCCCGAGGATCGAGCTCATCTGCCCGGACGTGAAGTCGAGGATCGGCGTGCCCTCGCTGTCGTACACGTACGAGCCCGCCGCGCGGTCGATCAGCCGTGGGCTGAAGCTGGGTCCGTAGCGGATCAGGAGGCGGTCCGCCTCGTCCAAGAACGTCGTGTCCGTCGCCATTTCTCCAGCCATCCCTCTAGCCATCCCTCTCGCCGTATCTCCCGGGAGCCCGAGCCGGATGCCATCCTCTGTCGCCCAGAAGCATCAGGACAAGCAAACAAAACCGGCGCACCGTTCGTGATCAACGTACGGTCGCGGCCGCGCCCGGCCGCCCTCCCGACCTACAGTCACCGCATGCTCAACCCCCGGCGGCTCGAGATCCTGCGCGCGGTCCTGGCGGCCGGGTCGGTCAACCAGGCGGCGCGGAACCTCAGCTACTCGCCCGCGACGATCAGCCAGCACATGACCGCGCTCGCGCGTGAGACCGGGCTGGTCCTGTTCGAGAAGCAGGGGCGCGGCATCGTCGCCACCGACGACGCGCGGCACCTCGCCGACCAGGCGCAGTCGCTCCTGGCCGACTTCGGCCGCCTCGAACGCGTGGTCGCCGACCTCCGTGCAGGTCACGGGCAGCATCTCGCGGTGGCGTGCTTCGCCTCGGCGGCCGAGCAGTGGATGCCCGCGGTCGTCCGGACGGTGCGCGAGCTCCAGCCCAACCTCACCGTCGAGATCAGCCTGAACGAGCCGGTGGACGGCCGCGGACGCCGCCTGCCGGACCTCGACGTCAGGACCGAGCCCGCGGGCGGCGCCGAGGTGCACCTCGACGGGTACCAGCGGCACGAGCTGACCGTCGAGGGCTTCGTGGCCGTGCTCCCGACCGCGCACCCGCTCGCGTCCGGCCCGGAGGTCAGTCTCCGCGACCTCGCCGACGAGCCCTGGATCGACTACGACATCTACGACAGCCCGATCGGGCAGATCGTGCTCGCCGCGTGCAGCGCCGCCGGGTTCGTCCCCCGGTACGCCGCCCGCCTGGACGACCACCGGGCCACGCTCCGCCTGGTGGCGGCGGGCGTCGGGGTGACGGTCCTGCCACGACTGGCCGTCACGGACCTGCCCGACGGCCTGGTCATCCGGCCCGTCGTCGGTCCCGCCGTGGCGCGCCGCATCGTGGTGCACGCCCGCCAGGACCGGCGCCGGGCGGCGCTCATCGGCCGTGCCGTGGCGCAGCTACGGGCGAGCGCCCGCGAGACCGAAGCCGCGTAGCGCGCCCGCCGTCCTACCGGACGGCGTCGCCCGCCCGGTAGGCCCGCCCGGCGGGCCCGCCCGACGTCGCCCCACGACGACGTCGCCCGACGACGCCGCGACCCAGCGCGCCCCGCCCTCAGCCCCCGAGCAGCCCGACCACGGCCGTGACCAGCCGCGCCGAACGCTGTGCGGCGTCGTCCACGTGGGTGAGGAACTCCGTGCCGTCCGGGGCGCACAGGTCCGACACCGCGCGCACGGACACGAACCGCGCGCCGAAGTTGTGGCAGAGCTGCGCCAGTGCGGCGGACTCCATGTCGACGGCGAGCATGTCCGGGAAGTCGGCGCGGAGCGTGACCGCGAGGTCCGCCGTCACGAACTTCTCGCCCGACCCGATCGCGCCCTCGCGCACCTCGAGGTCGGCGATGCCGGCCGCGGCGCGGCGGACGGCGTCGGCGAGCGCGGGAGCGGCGTCGTACGCCTCGGGCATGCCGGGCACCTGGCCGAGCACATAGCCGAAGGCGCGCGCGTCGGCGTCCGCGTTCAGGAGGCGGGCGCCCAGGACGACGTCGCCCACGGCGACGTCCTTGGCGAGTCCGCCGGCGCTGCCCGCGCTGATCAGCGGCACGTCCGCGCCGAACCGCAGGATCGCGGCCGCGCCCGCGGACGTCGCGTTGACGAACCCGATGCCGGTGCGCACCAGCACGACGGGCTGCCCGCCGAGCACGATCCGGCGCTGCTCGGCGAGACCGACCCGCTCCGGCTCGCCCACCTCGGACGCCAGGGCGAGGAACGGCGCGGCCTCGTCGTCCATCGCGACGAGCACGACGGCGACCGGGCGCTCGCCGGTCCCGGAGACAGTGGCGGCCACCGGCTACTTCCCCTCGGTCTCGACCGACCCGAGCGGCAGCGGCGAGCCCGGCCGGTGGGTCCCGGCCGCGGCGTCCCGTGCGGCGGCCTCGAGCGCGGCCGCGTCGCGGGCGGCGGCGTCCCGGGCCGAGGCGTCGCCGGGCGCGTCCTTGGCGTAGACCTCCGACCACACGCCGCGGGCGGAGAGGAACGCCGAGGCGGCCTCCTGCGCGCCGCTCAGGGTGTGGTTCGCGCCCCAGCCGCACTGCACCTCGTTGGCGGCGGGGACCTCGGTCGCCGCGATGATGTCGCGCAGGGTCGCGTCGATCAGCGCGAGCACGTCGTCGTAGGCGGGCTCGCCCTGCAGCATCAGGTAGAAGCCGGTCTGGCAGCCCATGGGGGAGAAGTCCAGGACGGCGTCCGAGTGGTTGCGGGAGTGCTCCGCGAACAGGTGCTCCAGCGAGTGCACCGTCGGCATCTCGAGGTGCGCGACGTTGGGCTGGGTGAAGCGCACGTCGTACTTGACGATGACGTCGCCGCCCGGGAGCTGCTTGCGGTCCGCCAGGCGCACGTACGGCGCGGACACGGCGCGGTGGTCCAGGTTGAAGGACTCGACGTTCATGCGGGGCGCTGGGGAGGATGCTGACTCGGTCACGGTCCGAGCCTATGCCGTCTTCGGCCCCGTACTACCCCCGTACTACTCCCGTACCGCCCCCGTACTACGCTGCAACGCGTGAGCAGCAGCGACGCCCCCGACCCCACCGCCCCCACGCTGGCCCAGGTGGTCGCCGCCCTCGACGGCCTCTACCCGCCGTCGACCGCGGAGGGATGGGACGCCGTCGGGCTCGTCGCCGGTGACCCCGCCGCCCCGGTGCGCAAGGTGCTGTTCGCCGTCGACCCGGTGTCCGCCGTCGTCGACCAGGCGCTGGGCTGGGGCGCCGACCTGCTGGTCACCCACCACCCGCTGTTCCTGCGTGGCGTGAGCTCCGTGGCCGCCACGACCTTCAAGGGCTCCGTGGTGCACCGGCTGCTGACCGGCGGCTGCGCCCTGCACGTGGCGCACACCAACGCCGACGCCGCCCCGCGCGGCGTCGCCGACGCGCTCGCCGACCTGGTCGGCATCACCGACCGCCGGCCGCTGGAGCTGAGCGCCGCCGGCGCTCCGGGAACCGACGACGCCGCTCGCGGCATCGGCCGCGTCGGCCGCCTCGCCGAGCCCACCACGCTCGCGGGCTTCGCCCGTCGCGTCGCCGCCGTGCTGCCCGCCACCGCGCAGGGCATCCGCTTCTCCGGCGACCCCGACGCCGTCGTGACCACGGCCGCCGTCCTCGGCGGCTCCGGCGACGGGTACTTCGACGCCGTCCGCGCCGCCGACGCCGACGTCTACGTCACCTCCGACCTGCGCCACCACCCCGCATCCGAGCTGCGCGAACGTGCCGAGTTCGAGGCCCGCGCCGCCGGCACCCCCGGACCCGCCGGCACCCCGTTCCTCGTCGACACCGCCCACTACGCCAGCGAGTGGCCCTGGCTGCGCTACGCCGTCGAGGACCTCGCCGCGGCGCTCGCGGCCGACGGCCTCGCCGTCGAGGCCCGCGTCAGCGAGCTGGTCACCGACCCCTGGACGGGCCAGGTCCCGTCCCGCTGACCGAGCCCTTCCCGCCGTGTCAGACGCTCAGGTCACCAGAGTGATCTGTGCGTCTGACACGTGGGCGTGCTCGGTGCGAGCGGGCCTCGGGCCGGGTGCGCCCGCGCCGTCGGTCGCGGGGTAGCGTTGGACCACCCCCAGATCACGACCGAGAGGACACCTCCCGTGGCAACTGCACCACCCGAAGACCAGCGCAGGCTGCTGGAGGTCCAGGCGCTCGACACCCGCGCGCAGCAGCTCGAGCACCAGCGCAAGAGCCTGCCCGCGCTCACGCAGCTGACCGAGCTCGACGGCCGCATCGCCGACCTGCGCGCCTCGCTCGTCGAGTCGCGCACCCGGGTGGCAGACCTGAAGCGTGAGCTCACCAAGGCCGAGGGCGACGTCGAGCAGGTGCGCAACCGCGCCGCGCGCGACCAGCAGCGGCTCGACACGGGCAGCGTGAGCGCCAAGGACGCCGTCGCGCTGACCGACGAGCTCCGCTCGCTCGCCGCCCGCCAGGCCGCGCTCGAGGAGGTCGAGCTCGACGTCATGGAGCGCCTCGACGCGCACGAGGACGCGCTGGCCAAGGTCGAGGCCGCGAACGACGAGCTCGTCGCGGAGAAGACCAAGGTCGAGGGGGAGCGTGACAAGGGCTGGGCCGATCTCGACGCGCAGGCCGCGGCGCTCGCGGCCAGCCGGGTCACCGCGGTGGACGGCCTGGACGCCGGCCTGGTCGCCCTCTACGAGAAGCTGCGCGCGCAGCTCGGCGGCACGGGTGCCGCGGTGCTGAACGGCAACCGTTGCGACGGCTGCCGCATGGACCTGCCGCCCGTCGACCTGGACAAGATCCGCAGCGCCGCGCCCGACGCCGTGGTGCGCTGCGAGGAGTGCGGCCGCATCCTGGTGCGTGTCGCCTCCCCGACGGGCGCTGCCGCCGGATGAGCAGGGCATGAGCGAGGCACCCGGCCTCGACACCGACGCCCTCCCGCTCACCGTGGTCCTCGTCCGGCACGGCGTGACCCCGCTGACGGAGGCCGGCGTCGGCTCCGGGTCGGACGTCCCGGGCCCGCCGTTGAGCCCCCGCGGCCGGATCCAGGCGGCTCAGGCCGCGGACGCCGTGTTCCGCGTCGGGCGTGCGCCCAGGGCGGGGGCGGCGTCGTCGGGTGGGATGCGCGGCGGCGGCCTCTGGCCGGACCTGCCCCGCCCGACGGCGCTCGTCGCGTCCCCCGCGGTGCGCGCTCAGGAGACGGCGGCCGCCGTCGGACGGCGCCTCGGGCTGCACGTCAGCACGGACGACCGGTTCGCCGAGTTCCGGTTCGGGCAGTGGGAGGGGCGCACCGTCCCGGAGATCGAGCAGGAGTGGCCCGGTGCGCTGGCCCAGTGGCGCTCGACCGGGACGTTCGAGCCGCCGGGCGGCGAGTCGTACGCGCAGCTCGGCGCCCGCGTGTGGGACGGGCTGGCCGAGCTGCTGGCCGGCGGCGTGGACCGCACCGTCGTCGTGGTGGGGCACGCCGGGCAGATCCGGACCGCCGTCGGGCAGGCGCTGGGGGCGCCCGCCGCGACCTGGTCCCGGCTGCGCATCCCGCCGGCGTCGCTGTCGGTGCTGCGCCTGTGGGCGGACGGCAGCACGGAGGTGACCGCCGTCGGCGTCCCGACCGACGGCTGAACCACTGACGCTGAGCTACCGACGGCTGGGCTACCGACGGCTGAGCTACCGACGGCCGAGCGCGCCCCGCGCGAACGCCGGGGCGAGCGGTACCAGGGCCAGCACCAGGACGGCGGGCAGGGCGAAGCCGAGCCGCAGGTTCTCGGCACCGACGAAGCCGGTCAGCACCGAGCCGAGCAGCGCGCCCACGTAGTTGAACTGGTTGAAGCGCGCGATCACGGCGTCGGTGCGGGCACGGTCGGGCTCGATGGCGTCGGCCTTGCCCGCGGCCGAGGTTGCTGCTGAATCGGCTGCTGAACCGGCTGCAGCGCCGGCCGTTGCTCCCGCCGTAGTCCCCGTCGTTCCCGCCGTTCCCGCCGCTCCCGCAATCGTTCCCGCCGTCCCCGCCGTCCGGCCGGCCGTCCCTGCGTCCGCCGGAGCCGACGCGATGCGCCCCGCCGCCGAGAAGCTGAGCGGGGCCACGAGCGCGACCGCCGCGCCGAGGATCGTGAACCCGGCGACCGCGACCTGCCAGGTCGGCGCGAGCGCGACGAGCGTGAGGGCGCCGCAGGCCACGACCGCGCCGATCCGGAGCAGCGGCACCACACCGAACCGGGTCACGAGCTGCCCGCCCGCGAGCCGCACCACGATCGACGTCACGAGGTAGGGGAACGTCGCCAGCGCGACGAGGTTGCCGGGGGCGTCGAAGGACCGCGCCAGGTACACGGGGCCCCAGGCCGACGCCGTGGTGTCGACCATGTAGAAGACGACCAGTCCGGCCCCGACCAGCCAGATCGGCCGCCACGGGACCGGGGTCGCCTCTGCGCTGGTGCCGGGGGAGACGGCGCCCGGAGAACCAGCACTCGGGGAGCCGACGCCGGGAGAGCCGGCCCCCGCCGTCGTCGCGCCCGGCAATGGGCTGACCAGCCCGGGCGTGCCCGCCCCGGACGCGACTCGCGGGAGGAACCGCGCGAACGCGATCGCGAGCGGGACCACGGCCACGGCCGCGCCGACCTCGGGGGAGAGGTGCCCGGTGGCCAGGGCGATGATCGCGGCGGTGATGCCGCCGGTGGTCCAGTAGCCGTGCGACGACGGCAGGATGGGGCGGCCGTACCGGTGCTCGAGGTCGACGGCCTGCATGTTCGTGGTCGCGTCGACCAGTCCGAGGGCGATGCCGTAGAGCGCGACCCCGCCCACGAAGAACGCCATCGCGGGGGCGAGCGTGATCGTGGGGACGGCGACGACCATGAGGGCGAGCCCGAGCCGGAGCATGGGCGCGCTGCCGAGGCGGTGCGCCGCGCGCTCGGCGACCAGGGATCCGACCCCCGCGAGCAGCACCATCATGAGCAGCAGGAGCGATAGAGCCACCTCGTCCATGCCCCACTGCTCGAGGAATCGCGGCAGCCGGGTGGTGAGGCTGATGAAGACGAAGCCCTGCGCGAAGAACGCCGCGGCCACTGCGATTCGGGCGCCCGTCAGGCTGCTGATCCTCATGACCGCACATCCAACCGGTCGGTTGGCTTCGGCGCCAGGGTTCTGGCCCGGCTCATCCCTTTCGAGGGCCGACTCTTCTTCGCTTTCACCCGACCGAGAGCGAAGAAACTTAGGCCTCGAAGGGGAGGGCCGAGCGCGCCCTTCGACCCCGCTGCCTTGACCAGGGCGCTTCGACCACGGCCCCCCGAACGGATCGCTTCGAACGGACCGCTTCGAACGGTTGCCCAGCCGCCGTCCTACGCCAGGACGAGCTCCAGCGTCCGCGGCCCGCGGGCCTTGCCGTCCAGCAGGTTCGCCTCGATCAGCGTCTGGTCCTTGCCCGAGCCGATCTCGGTCAGCACCACCGAGCCGACCAGCTCCTGGGCGGCCTTGAGCACGTCCTCGCTGGTCCGGGCCTCGGACTCGCGCCGCAGCAGGTGCCCGGCGAGCACCCCCCGGGTGTGCTTGGCGTTGTGCGACACCACGGTCCGCTTCCCGTTCGTCTCGCGCAGCACGCGCACCTCCACCCACTCGGCGGGCGGCTCCCCGCCCGGTCCGGGAGCGGTGCGCGGCTTCCACGCCGCGACGTACGTCGCGGACCGGCAGTCGACGACGACGTCGCCCGCGGCCCGCGCGTCCAGCACCTCGGTCAGGGCGGGCTTCCAGAACGTGGCGAGCCGGCCGGCGTCGGGCAGGCCGACGCCCATGCCGAGCCGGTAGGCGGGGATGCGGTCGCCGGGCGCGACCACGCCCCACAGCCCAGAGAAGGTGAGGACGCTCTCCTGGGCGCGCCGCGCCGCGGCGTCAGGCAGGCCGGCGAGGCCCGCCGCCGCGTACAGGACGCCGGTGTAGACCTGGGCGGCGGGCGCCGCCGGCGCCTCGTGCAGCGCGGTGTTGCGCGCCACCTCCTCGGCGAGCCCGTCGCTGACCCCGAGGGCCGCCGTCGCACCGGGCCGTGCGCTGACCTGCGCCAGCTCGGTCAGCACCTGCCGGCGTCGGGCCGTGAGCTCCGGGTGGGCGAGCGCGGCCAGGTCGAGGGGAGCGGCGCCGTCGGGCGCGGGCGTCTTGCCCTCGGAGGGCGGAAGGAGCAGGAGCACCCGCTCAGCCTAGGTCGCGGACCCGGTGCGCGCGCATGAGCCGGGTCACGTTGACGGCGGCCGATGACCGTGGACCGAGCAGCCGGTGAACGTAGGGTTCGTCGGCTTCTGGCGGCTCAGACGCCGACGAAGCCTACGTTCACCTGCGCCGTCCGGCGGGCAGCCAGATCCCTCTAGGGTGACGTGCATGGTGCAGATCAAGGTGTACGGGAACCGGTCGGTGTGGGGCGGGCGGCGCACGGAGGTCTCCGACGCGCTGCACGAGGCGCTCGTGCGCACCTGGCAGCTCCCGGCGGAGAAGCGGTTCCACCGCTTCCTCCTGCTGGACGACGGCGACCTGGTCGCCCCGCGCTCGGACGCCTACCTGGTCGTCGAGATCGTCTGCTTCACCGGCCGCGGCCGCGAGGCGAAGCGGGCGCTGATCGCCGCGCTGTACGACGACGTCGCACCGCGCCTCGGGCTGCCCGCGGACGACCTGGAGGTCGTGATCCTGGAGAGCCCGCGCGAGAACTGGGGGATTCGCGGGGTGTCGGGCGACGAGCTGGCGCTGAGCTATCGCGTGGACGTCTGAACCGGCGGGCGGTGCGGAGAGATGACGGTACTCTTCTGCTTGCGGACGAGTCGGTCGGGCGGTCGCGTCGGGCACCCTCGGGTGCCCGCCGAGGAACGTCCGGGCTCCACAGGGCAAGGTGGTGGTTAACAGCCACCCGGGGTGACCCGCGGGACAGTGCCACAGAAAACAGACCGCCCTCGGTCCTCGGACCGGGGGTAAGGGTGAAACGGTGGTGTAAGAGACCACCAGCGCCACCGGTGACGGCGGCGGCTAGGTAAACCCCACCTGGAGCAAGGTCAGACAGACGGTGTTCGAGGGCTGCTCGCCCGATTCTCTTCTGGAGAAACACCGTCGGGTAGACCGCTCGAGCCCTGCGGCAACGCAGGGCCTAGATGGATGACCGTCGCCCGCGCGGGGGTAACCCCGCGCGGGAACAGAACCCGGCGTACAGACCGGCTCGTCCGCTTTTAGAGCCCTGACCTGCACCAGCATTGTCGCTGGCCCCGCCGGCCTTTCGTCGACGAGGAGTCGCTACCTCGCGCCGCCAAGGCTGATCCGGCGCCGCAGGGCCTGGGCTAGTGGTGCTTCCCACACGTCGGTGCCCTCCGCCGGATCGGGACCGTCGTGCGGAAGCCGGGCCATCGTCTGCTTGGTGACGCGGATAGCCTCCCGGTCGCGCCGGGCGATGCGCCGGGCCAGGCGCTTGGCCTCGTTCCACACGTTCTCGGTCGGGACGACGGATTGCACGAGCCCGCCCTCCAGCGCCTCCTGGGCGTTGATGGCATCGCCGAGCAGCAGCATCGCGCGGGTCCAGCCGGAACCGATCTCGGCGACCAGGCGGTCCAGCACCTCGCTCGGACCCACCGGGATCCTGACGACCGTCTCGGGCGCGCGGAACCGTGCGTCCTCGGCGGCCACGCGCAGGTCGCTCGCGACCGCCAGCCCGAGCCCTGTTCCGGCGACGTTGCCGTGCAGCGCCGCGACTGTCACCGCCGGGCAGGTGCGCCAGGCGCGCAGCACCTCGTCGCTGAGCTCGACGAGGTTCCGGTAGCCGTCGGGGTCGTTGGTGGCGAGCCGGCCGAGCTCGTCCAGGTCGCCGCCTATGCAGAAGTGGCGCCCTTCGGCGCGCAGCACGACGGCGGCGACGTCGTCGGGCAGCGTCTTGAGCACGTCGCCCAGGGCGGTCAGCGTCGCTCGGTCGAGCCGGTTGTCGCCGTCGGGCCGCGTGAGGGTCACCACCAGCACGGCGTCCTCGCGGTTGACCACGACGGGTCCGGCGGCCGACGCGCTCTCACCAGCGGCCACCGCCGCACCAGCACCCGCGGTCGCGGCTGGACGGGGTCGCCGCCGTACCGGCACCGAACGTGTTCCGCGGAAGGCGAGGGTCTCGTCGTAGCCCACTGGCCCGGCGAACTCGAGATCGAACCGCTGCAGCACCTCGGGGAACAGTGTCGTCGCTTCCAGACGGGCCAGCGGCGCGCCCAGGCAGTAGTGCATGCCCACGCCGAAGGCGAGGTTGCGGCGGGGCGGGCGCGAGAGGTTCAGGTCGTGCGGCGAGTCGTAGGCGTCGGGGTCGTGGTTGGCCGCGGCGACCACGGCGTGCACGATCTGCCCGGCTGACACCGGGATGCCGCCCGGCAGCTCCGTGTCCTGTGCCGCGTACCGGGTCATGAGCTGTACGGGCGATACGAAACGGACCAGTTCCTCGACGGCGCCGTGCACGGCTTCCGGGTGCTCGAGCATCCACGTGGCCTGGTCGGGCCGGCGCAGGAGCTGCACCACGCCGTCGGACAGCAGGGACGTCGTCGTCTCGAGGCCCGCCTCGATCATGACGTTGAGCTGGGAGCCGGCCACCGCGCGCACCGCGGGGTCGGTCTCTGTGTCGAGCCACTCTCCCAGCGGGGAGTCCTCCGCGAGCCGGGGTCTGGGCTGGGCTACGAGCTGTTCCCAGTACGCGTTCCACAGCTTGCCCGCGCGGTCGGCTTGCGCCATCCGCGCCTTGCTCGGCGCGAGGTCGTGCACGTTCGAGAGCATGCGGCTCATCTCGCACAGCAGCGGGATGTCCTCGCGCGGCAGCCCGAGAACGATGCAGAGCACCGCCATGGGCAGCCGGTCGCCGACCAGGGCCCCGAAGTCCGCCTCGCCGTCGGCGCGCAGCACCGCATCGAACCGGTCGAGGTACTCGTGGACGGTCTGGACGATCTGCGGTGTGAGGTCAGCGACCGACTGCGGCGAGACGAACGAGCCAAGGCTGCGGCGCAGCCCGGCGTGCCCGGGCGGGTTGGTGCCGAGCGCGGAGTCGTGCAGGAACTTCAGGCCCGGGTGCCGCACCCACGTCGGCTGGCGCGCGGTGCGCCAGGCGGCGTCCACGGTGCGCCAGCCGGATCCGCTGAGCACCTCGTGGCTCGCGCCGTGCGAGGTGACCATCCAGGCTCCCCACGGCATGCGGACCGCCGGGCCCATGGCCCGCAGCTCGTCGTAGACGGCGTGGGGGTCGGCGCGCCCTTCGGGCGAGCTCAGGTGCCGGATCAGCTTGGTCACGCGGCGGCGGGCATCGCGGTCCGAACTGGCTGCGACGGCGTCTGTCGTCTTCCGGGATCTACCGCTGTGGTCAGGCACTGGGGGCTCCTTATTCAGCCAAGACACCATCTCGTCTGCCGACGGACAACGTTAAACATAACGTGCATACCGGGCAGAACGTTCGGCTCTTGAGGGTCGCCGTGTGACCATTGCGTAAAAAAATGACTATGAGGCGGCCATGTGACGGTGTGGGTAGTCTTGTGCGCCGTTGGCGCAACCTGGCAGCCTCGGCAACCGCCTGCCAGGTCGACCCCGGTGCCGAAGACCCTCGCCATCACGGCCTGAGTCCCCCAGCCGCTGGTGCTCGTCCCGAGCATCGGTAGATCGAGTCGCCGACATCCTCGACGAGGCACGCCGGAACCTCGAGTTCATGCTCAAGATGCAGGTCCCCGACGGCGAACCCTGCGCGGGCATGGCGCACGAAGACCTGCGTTAACGGCAAGGCGCACGTCGATGCCGTCTGACGCTCCAGGGGCAGGTCAGACGCGGGCAGGCGTGCGGGCGGCCTGGCGCTCGGGAGTGAACGTCACCGGCAGCGTGGACGGGTAGCGCGACCACGGCGATGGCGCCCACTTCACCACCGGGTCGGTGAGCCTCAGGTCGAGCCGCTCCATGAGGCTCTCCACCGCGATCTTGACCACGAGCCGCCCTGGGCGCTTGGCGGGGCACGCGTGCGGCCCGACGCCGAAGGACAGGTGCGACCGGTTGCCCGCCTCGAAGAGGTCGTCACTGGTGCGTACCCGCGGGTCGTTGTTCGCGGCGGCCACGCCCATCACTATCGCGTCACCGGCGCGGATCTGGGCGGTGCCGAGGGTGCAGTCGGTCACGGCGTACCGGGCGGGCAGGTTCGCCACGGGCGGCTCGCTCCACAGCGTCTCGTCCATCGCGTCGTCCAGGCCGCGGCGCACGCCGGTGACGCGGCCGGTGTACCGGGGGTCGGTGAGCATGCGGCGAAGTGTGGCCGCGATCCAGGTCACGAGCATCTCGTTGGCCGCGCAGATCGCGATCACCATGGAGTGCACGATCTCGGTGTCGTCCTCGAAATTCGGGTGCTCGATGAAGCTGGTGGTCAGGTTCGGGCCTGGCTCCGCCCGGGTCGCGATGACGTGGTCCATCACGATCTGGTCCATCCGGACCAGGGCTGACACGGGATCGCCGCCGTGCCCGAAGATCTCGCTCGCGCAGTGCAACAGGTCGACCCCCTGCCGCTCGTCGAAGCCGAACATGCCCGACACCGCCAGGAACGACACCGCCGCCGCATACTCGCCCATCAGGTCCGCACTGCCCTTGGCGGCGAACGAGTCGATGAGCCGGGCGCACACGACGCGCACGAGCGCTGCCGTCCGGACCTCGTCCATGTCGGCGAACGCCTCGTCCACCGGGAGCCGCAGCCGCCGGTGCTCCGCGCCGTCCGAGAAGTACAGGTTCCGCCGTCCGGTCGGGGACAGGATGGCGTGCAGGGTCGACTGCGGTGGTAGCTGCTCTCTCCAGTGCCGTGGGTTCCGGGCGAAGACGCTCTCGGTGCGCATCACCTCCATGACCTCGGCGTGCCCCAGCACGAGCCAGCCCGGTACGCCTGGCTCCAGGTCCACGGGGGCCACCGGCCCCCACTGGTCCTGCAGCTTGCGCAGTGCCGCAGTCATGTCCTCTGCACCGGTCAGGTCCACCAGCGCGACCCGGCCCCCGCTCCGCTGCGGTTCGAGGTCAGGCATGCCCCTCCACCCCTCGACATTCATCTCAATTATCCATCGAAATCGGGGGCGACCTGCGTAGACGCCCGATCAGGCGTTTCTATCACGGGCGGCAGAGAACACGAAACACGCGGCGTTCTTCCCCACGGCGGCCAGGTCCGGGCTCATCGCCGTCGCGAACACCAGCGCCCGGAACGCCCCTCGCGAGACCCACGCTCTGTTCATGACCGCTTGTGGTGACCTGCTGTCCGCTCCGGTAGAACGATCGCTATGAGCTGGGTGGCGAACGTCATGATCTCGGTCGACCTGGACGACACCGAGAACGCGGAGGCGCTGAGCGAGTGGCTACGGACAGAAGCCCCCCGCCGGTCGGGTCCTGAGCGTGGCGGAGTGGGGTACCTGAGACTGCTCACAAGCACGGAGGACAACCAATGGGGCGGGTGGAAGGCACCCGAGTGCGAGGTGTGGGCAGGAGCCTTGAACCATGCTGACCTCGATGCTGTCCGGCAGCGCTTCTTCGAGATGCCGTGGCGCGAGCCGAACGCGGTGCAACTGTTCGTGATGGACCAGGAAGAGGACTTCTTCCGGCTGTGGATGATCCGCGGTGACGAGCTTCGGCAGTTCGCGCCCCTCGTGCCGAGCGAGGACGACGAGGTCTTCTATCGGGAGTGAAGAGGCAAGCACAAGGCCGTTCACACTCGGACGGCGGCGAGCCTGCACGTGGTCCGACAGAAGGGCCGCTCGGTACACATCGGGTACACATGACCGCCGGCTGAGGCCATCCGACGCCACCTCCACCAACGCGCCCCGGACCCGGCAGAACAGCGAATTTCCAACGATCTCGCGGTGCCCAACCCACTTGTCGGACACCGCGAGACATACCAGCACACCATCCGGGAGAACCCGGCGTGCAGACCGGCTCGTCCGCTCCCAGAGTTGGTGGCTCGGGCGCCGCGCGGTGGGACGGGGATGTACGCTCGCGGCCAGCGACGGCAGGACCTAGTCAAGGTCGTGCTCAGCAGGTCCAATTGCGGGTTTAGCACCTCCTGGAGGGTTCGCGTTGCGACCGGCTGCCCGCAGTCGGAGCCAAAGGCCAGTGCCAATAGATGCCGCTAGGCATAAGATCCCGATGACCACATACCCAGTGACGGGAAGTGCGTCGACGCTGCCCGTAACAGGGTCGGGGGATGCGAGAATTTGGTATTCATCGTGCATGGCTAGGTCCCGAGCCATCGCGGCTGCGATCGCCACGCTCGTTGCCGCTGTGCAGCTGATCGTGATGCGCAAGGGTCGCGACGTGAACACCGCCGGTAGGACCACCAACGGCGTCAGTGCATCGTAGGGAAGAAGGACAGGGATGGCGCTCGTGGCCAGACAGATTGCCGCCGGGTAGCGCTTTCGAAAGAGCACCGCCCAAGGCGCGATGAACGTGAGCAGGAGGGCGGGCCACGTAATCAGGTTGGGCTCAAGGACATCGGTGGATTCGAGGCCTGGGGGCCGGCCGGACATATCAAGAAAGGTCACCGCAACAATCGAGCTGAACCAACAGGCCGCCACCAGAAATAAACTGCGGACCAGATCCCATTTCGTCGGGATGAGACGCTTGAGCGGTTCTGGGAACCATCTGAACGCTCCCGTAACCTCCGAGGGGGAGCGAGTCGTGGTTTGGGGGTGGCGTTCGACCGCCTGGCGGTGCGGCAGCCCCGAGTCGACGGTGCTCGGTCCTTGGTTGATCTCGACCGACCTGGCATCGTTGAATGCGTCGCGGTCAACTGTCGCCTCGGTAGTCGAGGCGGGTTCCGGGGCGCGGTCGAGATCTTCCCGTGACGCGTGTTTGGCGTTCGTGAGTGCTTGGGCCGTGATGGCCGCACAAACGGCGGCGATGAATGAAACGCCTGCCGCAATCCAAAATTGGTTGCTGAGAATCATGCTTCCGCCAGCGCGCGTGACCTGGTTGGCCGTGACGGTCGCAAAGGTGCCCGATAGCGCGGTCACGGCCGCGCTCACGCCGATCAGCAACCAGCGAGCCCACTGCTTCATCAATCATCCGAATCGACTCGAACGGTTTGGTGTCGCAATTGGTGATGATACCGCGAGCTACTTCCGATGTAGTAGTCCGAGCTGCCCCCAGTGAGGTCTAGCGGCCTCTGCGGGAGATGGGCATCGCAGGACGATCCGTCCAGACTGGGGCTAATGGCGCTTCGCGAAGCGCCCAACGGGGCATCATCTCGTACAAACTGCCATTCGCAGGGTGATTCTTTTAGCGGTGCCCGAAGCGGACGTCGATCGCACCGGCGTGAGGGCCGAAACCTGCGGTAGATTTCATTGCTGGAATTATAATGCGGCGATCTGCTGGTCGACGGCACGGCGGCGATGCGTCTGTACCTCGACGACGGGCAGTTGGCCGGCTCAACCTGCCCGTTACCGTTGCGCCATGCGGTCCCGGAAGACGCCACAGGAGAAGAAACAGCTCAGCCTTGCCAGAGACCGCCGGAACAACTACGGCGAGAACGACAAGGCGTCCCGCAAGACGGTCCCCTTCCGCAAGGCCTCGGTGAACCGTGCGAACCGGCACGCGGACCGGCGAACCCTCACCGACGCGACCGGCGACAACGATGCCGAGGTCACCGAGTCAGCCGAACTGAGGCTTCGGGGTCGTCGCCGGAAGGTGTGGCGTAAGTGGCCGGACATGGCGCTCGGGGAGTACATCAATCAACGCAAAGCCTGATGTGCCGGAGAGATGCGACGGGGGTGCACGTAGGGCGCGGGGCCCGCAGCGGGGTCCAGACTGCGCGGTGAAGCCGCGCCCTTGCAGAGGTCAATTCGGCAGCGGCGCTGCCAGGGCCAGGGCGACCTCGACGCCCTCGTCCTAGAACTGTCTGGACGTCCGGTCGAACGACGCTCTGCGTGGGAACCACTATGCACAACGTGTGGTGCTCCAGATCAAGCGCGAGGGCTCGGGCGCCGGGAGGTACCTCATGGGCATGCTCGCCGAGCCATTCGAGGTAGTGGCCGACGCCGGTTGTCGTCCCGCCGCCGAACCGCTGCACGATTACGCAGCGCACGAGGGGAGTCTCCCCACAGCCACATTGTCCGAGCGCTACCCTCGGCGCGTGGAGACCGAGATCGCCCGGCTGGCGCGGGACTGGAACCCGAGAGCGATATCGGACATCTGGCACCCCGTGCGGACAGCCGGGCTCGGTGACCGCGACACGCTGGGCGCCCGGGTCCGAGCCGACCTCCAGGCGGAACCAGAACTGGTCGACTCCTGGGCTGCGTACTCGCAGGACAAGCGGTTCACGCCATCCTGGGCCTTGGAGGGGCGGCGTGTCACTTGGGTTTCGCCGTCGACAGGAACAGTCCGCGGACCCACGTGGATGTTCGATGACGAGGTCGAGGCATGTGCCGAGTTCATCCTGAGGGACGCATTGTGGTCGGTCGAGCGGCGGTTCGTGGACGTCGTGGCTGGGCCGCTGAACCGGTCGTGGTCCCTCATGGACGATGACCGCTTCCTGGCATTGCTCACGGTGACCGACAGCGACTTCCCTTGGTTGAACGCGACGCTCGCGCCCGCTCCAGCGTTCGAGAGTTGGCGTCCTGTATTCGACGACGAACGCCGGGCGCTCGACAAGATCGACGACGACCCGGAGGCGTGGGAAGCCGCCTACGACATCGTCGGCAATGCTCTAACCCTGCGTGACCCCGACGGGAACGACGTCGAGGCGTTCCTGCTCCACATCAACGGTGACGCAGCATGGTGGCGGTGGGCATGACCGAGACGACTGACGGATGGACCTCCGGCCGGTGGCTCCGCATCGGCGCGCCGAACCTCACGGACCTGCGCAACTTCTGGGCGACCGGACGCCGCATCACGGCGGCAGAACTCCTGCTCTACGTCGAGGCCGACCTCCAATTGCGCGACGACGACAGGATCCTGTTCGAGGAACCGCGATTCGAAGTCGCCGAGCTTGCTGTTGCCTTGACTCAGTGGGTGGGCGAAGGCACTGAGCCGGACCACGACTTCGTGCACGATCCGTCGTCATACGAGGAGACGGGCGTCATCCGTATCATCCGGACCGACGGCGGCTGGGCCGCCGGCTCGTGCTTCATCACGGGGACCACCGCGGCGCAGCCGTGGCCGGTCGTCAGGGAGTCGATCGACACCTTCATCGCGGTCGCGCGCGAACTCACGGCGAGATCCCTGCTCGAAGTTGGGTGGTCAATCATCGAAACGATGGCTGCCCTGCGGCGCGGGCTCGGCGTGCCACTGCGAGAAGCCAAGCCCCTGGTTGTCCGGGCGAGTGGCCGCGCGTCCGAGTTTTACGCATTCCAGGACGAGGCCTGGGCCGCTTTGAAGGCCGTCCCGGCGGATGATGACGCACTGGAGTTTCGCGAATGAGTCCCGACTGCCAGACAACGCCATTCCTTCTCGCACTTGCAGCACGCGTCGCCTTGCTGCCCCGACGGGTTGCCTGCTCCCCCGCAGATTGCGGGCCCGTGCCAGTCCGCAGATAGTCCGCAAGAGGTCCGCACCAGCCCATCCGGCCCCAACACGACCAACGGCCGGGAACGTTCGAATCCCAACGTTCCCGGCCGTCGTCGCTCTCATCACACCGTGCCGGATGTCCGAACTGCGATCCACGAACTACTGCAGATAACACGAGGCCAGAATCGAAATTCACCATGGTCGCGCTCTCGTGACTGCTGCGGCCCGGCCTCTGCCATGATCCCTATATGGACCCGGAGTTGCCGATCGTGCAGGTGGACCTGTGGCGTGCCGACGCAGTCGTGTTGTTCGACTGGCTCATGTCGGTAGACCTGGACACCGTTCCGATCTCGCACCCTGCGCAGAAGCAGGCACTGATGGACCTGGTGACGAGGCTCGAGACGGAGACCGACCTTCCGGGCGTTGCCCAGGCGGAGATCGAGGAAGCCCAGTTGTCCGTCGCACAAGACATGGGCTGGTAGCCGCGCATGATCACCGCGCTTTCACGGACGAGCGTTCTCCTCTCGCTTCAGCGCGCACTCTGGGATGTGGTCACACCCGGGCTGCGCGGAGTGGCAGTCAGTTTTGGTGGTTCTAGCATCGAGGGCCGGATGATCTACGACCACGAACCTGGCCCCGCGGATCGCGAGGACTGTTCACTGGTGGAGACGTATGTCGTTGCCGATTTCCCCGACGACGTAGTGGTCAGCCTCAGTGCCGTCGCTGCCACCCCGCCCGAGCCGCGATCATTGCTCGCCGAAGAATCGTGGGTGTACCTGCGCAAGGAACCCGCTCCACCCGAACCGTGGCATCCGCACCGCAGCCCTACAGCTCCGCCGCTGCTCGACTCACCTCGCACGCGCGGCGAGCTCGCGACATTCATCGACGAACTCGCGACCACGATCATGGCCGCGCCCGACGCCTGGGAGAACGTCACGCTTCCTGCCTATCTCCGTGCACTTGCCGCCTGGACCCGTGACCTCGACGGCTTCTACCTGAACCACGCCGAGACGGTACCCGAGACGCCGTCCTGGAATCTCATGGCGCGGATGCTCCATGCCGCGACCGGCTACGAGTAGGCAACCGCCGGCGCACGGTGGGTTTCCCGACTGCTACCCAGTTCCAACGATCTCGCGATGCCCAACCCACTTGTCGGACACCGCGAGACATACCAGCACACCATCCGGGAGAACCCAGCGTACAGACCGGCTCGTCCGCCTTTAGGTCTCTGCAGGTCACCAGGCCAGCGCTCAGCGCCGCGTCTCGTACCGGTTCAGGACCACCCCGCCGGAGAACGTCCGCGTCTCCACCAGGTTCAGGTTCACCCAGCTGTCCAGTGCGGTGAAGAACGGTTTGCCGCCACCCACCAGGGCCGGATGCGTGACGATCGTGTACTCGTCGATCAGCCCGGCCCGCATGGCCGCCGCGGCGAGCTGCGCTCCGCCGACCCGTATCGGTCCGTCGCCCTCGGCCTTGAGCCGGGCGATCTCCGCGACCGCGTCGCCGTCGAACAGCCGGGCGTTCCAGTCGACCTTGTCGAGGGTCGACGAGAACACCACCTTCGGCGTGTCCCGCCAGTTCCGCGCGAACTCGATCTCTGCCGGCGTGGCGCCCGGCTGCTGGTCGCCCGTCGGCCAGTAGGAGCTCATCATCTCCCAGAGCTTGCGACCGTACAGGAACAGCTCGATCGCCCGCTCCTCGTCGAGCCACCACTGGAACAGCTCCTCGTTCGGCTCGCTCCAGCCGAGCTCGTCGCCGGGGGCGGAGATGTAGCCGTCCACGCTCAGGTTCATGCCATAGAGCAGTTTCCGCATGGCTTCGTGCCTTCCGTCGGTCGGTCTCCAGCACAGACCGGCGCGTCGCGGAAAACTCATCGGCGCGATGGAACGGGTCCCGCGCCGCGGCCCCTAGGGTGCTCGGATGATCGACGTACCGGAGGCGTTCGCGCGAACCACCGTCGAGCGGGAAGGCGAGTCCGGGGCAGCATGGCTCGCCGAGCTGCCCGTGACCGTGGACGGGCTGATGGAGCGTTGGGAGTGTGCGCCCGACGGCGCCGTCCTGCACGGAGGTGTGGGCGTCATCGTTCCGGTCCGACGGCGGTCCGGCGACGCCGCGGTGCTGAAGGTGTCGTTCCCGCACCCCGGCAACGTCCACGGGCCGGACGCGTTCGCGGCGTGGGGCGGGCGCGGCGCCGTGCTGCTGCACGCCAGGGACGACGCGCGGTTCGCGATGCTCCTGGAGCGGGCCCACACCTCGACCCTGGCTGACGCAAACACAGATGCCGACGCCGACGACGCCGCCGCCGACCTCAGCGACGAGGTCGCGGCGGTCGCAGGCCGGCTCAGTCGAAGACTGGCGATTCCCGCGCCACCCGGCCTGCCCCGCTTGCGCCATCGGGCCGAGGGATGGGAGCAGGAGCTGCACCGGGACGCCGAGGAGCTGCCGCACCGGCTACCGGCCCACGTGGTGGACGCCGCCGTGGCGACCGTCCGTGAGATCGGCAGCATGCAGCCGGACGTGCTCGTCCACGGCGATCTTCATCCGCGCAACATCCTGCGCGCCGACCGCGAGCCGTGGCTGGCGGTCGATCCCAAGGGGTACGCGGGAGATCCCGCCTACGACGTCGGCGCGTTCCTGAAGGCGCGTGCGGTGACGTTTCTCGAGGCCGATGACCTGGAAAAAGCCGTTCGTCGCACCCTCGACGTCTTCGCCGAGGCCGCGGAGCTCGACCGGGAGCGTGTTCAGCGCTGGGCCCAGCTCCACCTGGTGCAGGCCTCGTTCTGGGGGCGTCGTCAGGGATTTCGGATCGCTCGGAACGGGGCACCGGCGGACCAGCTCACCGAGTACGCGGAACATCTGGCGGTGTTGCTGACAGCTCCTGCCTAGGCTGCCCGTAGTCCTACTACCCGTAATCATCTTCGGCGTCATTCAGCTCGTCGTCGGCGTCTACCAGCTCGCCGACAACGTCGACCGCATGGCCAAGGCAGTGCTCAACAGGGAGCGCGACTAGCGCGCTCGGAGGGGCCGCGGACGGCGGATGGCGTCCCGCCGAAATAACGGCGAGATCCGTGGCCGCCCTCCGTCAGGATGGCCGGCATGGACAAGGCTGGTACGGACAAGCCAGGCACGGATCAGGTCGAGGTCGTCGTGGCCCACAGCCAGCGCGCGACGCTGCGCGTCGGCGACGTGTTCCTGAAGGTCGACGGCGACCTGGCGCACGCCGACGTCGAGGTGCGGGCGATGGGCCTCGCGCCGATCCCGACCCCCGCGATCCTCTGGCACGAACCCCCGGCGCTCGCGATCGCCGCCGTGCCCGGCACGGCCCTCGGCGTGCTCGGCGCGCCGTCGGCCGCGTCGTCGGCCGCGTGGGCGGCGGCGGGAGCCGCGATCCGGAAGCTGCACGACGCGCCCCTGCCGCCGTGGCCGGGACGCACGCTCGACGACGTCGCGGCCGAGCTCGACACGGAGTGCGCGTGGCTGCTCGCCAGCGGCACGCTGCCCGCCGAGGTGGTGCGGCGCAACCGCGAGATCGCCGAGGCCGCGCTCCGGCCGTGGACGCCCGCGTTCATCCACGGCGACCTGCAGATCACCCATGTGTTCGTCGACGGCGACGAGGTGACCGGCGTCATCGATTGGTCCGAGGCGGCGCCCGGTGACGCCATGTTCGACCTCGCCATCCTGACCCTCGGGCACGAGGAACGCCTCGACGACCTGCTCGCCGGCTACGGCCCGGGTGCGGACCGGGACGTGATCCGTGCGTGGTGGTCGCTGCGCAGCCTGACGGCGTCGCGCTGGCTGATCGAGCACGGCTTCGACCCGGACTCACCGGGGTGCGAGTTCGACGTGCTCCGGTCCCGGATGGCGGACCCCGAGGGTCGGTAGCCTGTGCGGGTGCTGATCGAGCGACTGAGCGTCAGGCCCGCCCAGGTCGAGCGGGGCGTGTGGCCGTGGACGGTGCCGGCCGTCGCCGAGATCGCGGCCCGCGGTGTGCGGCTGACCAGCGGCATCGTCGTCCTGATGGGGGCCAACGGGTCCGGCAAGTCCACGGTGCTCGAAGCGATCGCGGAGCAGTACGGGATCGACGTGCGGGGTGGTCACGGCGGTCGCAAGTACGCGAGCCAGCTGGAGCCGAGCCCGCTCGGCGAAGCCCTCGTCCTGGACCGGACGATCTCCGGTTCCCGGATGCTCCGGCAGAAGGCGAAGGGCTTCTACCTGCGCGCCGAGACCGCCGCCGGGATGCTGGAGTTCATGACCGGGGCCGGGGTGAGCGGCTACGGCGACCGGCTCTCGACCGAGGTCAGCCATGGCGAGTCCTACCTCCAGGCGATCTCCGGCAGGTTCGCCGGCCCCGGCCTCTACCTGCTCGACGAGGCCGAGGGGCCGCTGTCGTTCGAGTCGACCCTGCAGCTGCTGTACCGGCTGCAGGACCTCGTGGCCGACCACGACGCGCAGGTCATCTACGCGACGCACTCCCCGCTGGTCGCGGCGATCCCCGGCGCGCAGATCCTGGAGATGACCGAGGACGGCATCGCCGAGCGCACGTGGTCCCAGCTGGAGTCGGTCGCCCTCTGGAAGAGGTTCCTCGGGCGTCCGGACGTGTTCTTCGACGCCGAGTGACGGACGCCGCCCTCACAGCTCCCGGGTGAGGAACAGCGAGTCACCGTGCACCGCGTCCGGCTCGACGCGCCCCGACTCCGCGAACCCGACCTTCGCCAGCACGCGGAGCGAGGCGTCGTTCCAGGCCCGGACCGTGGCCCACAGCCGTTCGTAGCCCGACTCCCGCGCCCAGCCGAGCACCGCCCACGCGGCCTCGGTCGCGTACCCGTGGCCCCAGGCCCGGCGCAGCAGCTCGAACGCGAGCTCCGGCTCGTCGTCCGGCACCTGGGAGCCGGTGATCAGGCCGCAGTAGCCGATCACCTCGCCCGAGCCCTTCAGCTCCAGCGCCGGCAGCCCGAGCGTCGACGGCGCGGCGGCGTCCTCGATCCACCGGGCGACGTCCGCGACCGTCGGCCGGCCGTCGGCGCCGATCCGGCGGTGCGGGGGCACGCGCGGGTCGCGCTCGGTCCACATCTCGTGCTGAACGGCGGCCTCGGACACGCGCCAGGGCCGCAGCAGCAGGCGATCCGTCTCGAGCAGGAACATGCGGCCGACCCTAACCGGCGCCTCCGGACCGACGTCCGAGACACCCGACGTCCGAGACACCCGATGTCCGAGACACCCGACGTCCGAGCGCCCCACCCCCAGCACTGCATTCAGCCCGATATATCCACACCGATGTATGTGTTTGCGCCAAACGTCGGTTTGGCAGTTTCGGGTTCTTTGGCCCGGCGTTATGGTCGCCAGCGACGGCGCGTCTGCGCCGCGAGGCCGCGGTCCTCGCGCGGCCGGAGTGCAGGGGGCACACACGTGAGTTTCTTCAGGAGCGGTGTTCGTCGTGGCCGCATCGTGGCGGCCGCGGCCGCCGTCGTCGGGCTGTCCGGACTGGCGGCCCTGACCGGCCTGGCCGGCGTGCCCGGCGTGGTCACCGCGCAGGCCGCGGTCTCGACGTACAACCCGTTCGACGTGAACAGCGACTTCACGATCCTCACGACCGGGAACGCCCACCTCGGGAACGCCGAGCTGGAGGGCTCCGTCGCCGCCTTCGGCAGCATCTCGTCGGACGACCCGAACGGATACGACGTCCTCCACCAGTCGGCGGGCCGCGCCGACTACACCGTGCCCCTGGTCGACGGCGAACCGGTGCGGATCCTCGCCGGCACGTTCACCGGCACCGGCTCCTTCGACATCTCGAACCGCGACGACTCCGGGACCATCGCCACCTCCAGCCCGGAGGCGAACGCGCTCGCGAAGCTCGCGGACACCACGGGGCTCACCGCCCAGGTGCGCGGCGGCGGCGTCGGCAACAACGCGGGCGGCGACTTTCCCCGGGTGACCAACCCGGAGGGCGGGTTCCTCGACCTGAAGGCCGCCCCGTACGCCGGCTTCGCGGTCTCCGACCTGCAGACCGACCAGGCCGCGGTCGCGGACTACTTCCCCGACCTGGAGGCGGACGTCGAGCGGACGAACGAGTGCCTCGCCTCGATGTACGGCAACCCGGAGCTGTCCAACGCCGTCACGGTCGAGGAGGAGGGCGGGCTCGTCTACGTCTCCGGCTTCTCCACCACGATGCCCAACGTCATCGACTACGCGGACGTCGCCGGCGCGACCATCAAGATGGACCGCGCCGACGGCTACGTGCCGACGGCGCAGGCGCCGCTCGTGATCCGCGTGCCCGAGGGCACCACCACGATCGGGCCGCTCGACTTCGAGGGCTGGTCCGCCGGCAGCGGCGAGCAGCAGGACTACGCGCGCTACATCATGCTCGACCTGTCCGCCGTGACCGGGACCGTCACCGTGGATGGTCTGGAGCTGGGTGCCATCTGGGCCCCGAACGCCACGGTCGAGCTCGCCTCCGGGATCACCACCAACGGCCAGTGGTTCGCCGACGGCGTCACCACCTCGGGCGGCGGCGAGATCCACCACCACACGTTCGGCGGTCTGCTCCTGTGCGACGACGAGGCGCCCGGACCGAGCCCCAGCCCGTCCCCGTCGCCCAGCACCCCCGGGCCGTCCCCGAGCCCGAGCCCCAGCGCCCCGAGCCCCAGCCCGAGCGCTCCGAGCCCGAGCCCGAGCGCTCCGAGCCCCGGCCCCTCGCCTTCGGACACCCCGTCGCCGAGCACCCCGGCGCCGTCCGGCACACCGACGCCCAGCACCCCGGGCACACCGGGAACGCCCGAGACGCCCGACGGCCCCGGCGCGCTCGCGGTGACCGGCTCGCCCGCCGCCGTCCTGGCGGGAACCGCGACGGCCGCGGTGCTCCTCGGGGCGCTCCTCATCGCCGTCCGACGCCGCGTGGGCAGGTAGCCGCGTCGGCAGGTAGACGCCGCCGCCCGGCCCCGTGGCAGCATGCGGGCATGAAGCTGCACGAACGGATCGAAGGCCGGCTCCGCGAGTTCGTCGAGCGGCAGCCCATGTTCTTCGTGGCGACGGCGCCCCTGTCCGCGGACGGGCACGTCAACCTCTCTCCGCGTGGCATCCCCGGCACCTTCGCCGTGCTCGACGATCACACGTTCGCCTGGCTCGACGGCACGGGCAGCGGCAGCGAGACCGTGGCGCACCTGCGGGAGAACGGCCGCATCACCGTCATGTTCTGTGCGTTCGACGGCCCGCCGAACATCGTCCGCCTGCACGGCACCGGCCGCGTCGTCAGCCGGTACGACGACGGGTACGCGGCGCTCGCGGCCCGCTTCACCGACGTTCCCGGCGCCCGCGCCGTCGTCGTGGTGGACGTCGAGCGGGTCTCCGACAGCTGCGGCTGGGGCGTGCCGCTCATGTCCTACGAGGGCGAGCGCGGCCTGGTCGGACCGTACTTCGAGCGCAAGGGGGAGGACGGGCAGCAGGAGTACCGCCGGACCAAGAACCGGACGAGCATCGACGGCCTGCCCGCCTACGACGACGATCCGCTGCCCGCACCGCAGTAGTCAGTAGCCCGTGCCGGTCTTGGCCTGACGGCGCTCCTTCGGGTGCGCGCCGCCCTTCAGGTCGAGGGTCTTGCACGCCTCATCGATGTCCTCCGTGAGGCGGTCGACCTGCGCCCGGCTCATCGTCTCCTTGACCAGGGCACGGAGGATCTTCACGTCCTGCGCGTCCGGCGGCAGCGTGTACGCCGGCACCATCCAGCCGCGCTCGGCCGACAGCTGCCAGGCGATGTCCGACTCGTCGTACCCGACGTGGTCGCCCGCGAGCCGGAACGCCACCAGCGGGAGCTGCTCGGCGTCGTCGCCGATCACCTCGAACCGGCCGGTGTCGCGCAGGTTGGCCGCCAGCACCCGGGCGTTCTGCTGCATCTGCGTCATCACGTAGGTGTAGCCCTCGCGGCCGAGCCGCACGAAGTTGTAGTACTGCGCGAGCACCATGGCCGCGCCCGTCGAGAAGTTCAGCGTGAACGTCGCGTCGGTCTTGCCCAGGTAGTTCTCGTAGAAGATGAGGTCCTGCGCCAGGTCGGACGTCTCGCGGAAGACCAGCCAGCCGATCCCGGGGTAGACCAGGCCGTACTTGTGGCCGGAGACGTTGATGGACCGGACCTGCTCCAGCCGGAAGTCCCACCGCGAGTCGGGGTACAGGAACGGCCAGACGAAGCCGCCGCTGGCGCCGTCCACGTGCAGCGGGATGTCGAGCCCGCGGTCGCGCTTGACGTCCAGGAGCAGCTGGTTGATGCCGACGATGTCGTCCATGTGCCCGGTGAACGTCGTGCCGAGCACGGCGGCCACGCCGATCGTGTTCTCGTCGAGGTAAGGGGCCACGTCGTCGGGCCCGATCGTGTACTTGCCCACGCCCAGGGGGATGATCCGGGGCTCGACGTCGAAGTAGCGGCAGAACTTCTCCCAGACCACGTGCACGTCCCCGCCGAACACGAGGTTGGGGCGGTCCACGGGCTCCCCGGCGGCCTGGCGCCGCTCCTTCCACTTCCACTTCAGCGACAGCGCGCCGAGCATGATCGCCTCGGACGAGCCTTGGGTGCGGCACCCGGTGGTCTCGCCGGGCGCGTGGAAGAGGTCGGCGAGCATCCGCACGCAGCGCTGCTCGATCTCCGCCGAGATGGGGTACTCGGCGTGGTCGATGAAGTTGCGGTGCAGGTTCTCGGCGATGATCCGCTGCGCCTCGGGCTCCATCCACGTGGTGACGAAGGTCGCCAGGTTGCGCATCGGGTCGCCCTCGAGCGCGAGGTCCTCGCCGAGCATCCGCATGGTGTCCGTCGGACTCATGCCGGTGTCCGGGAACACCGTGGACGGAACTTCCTCGGTCAGGAAACGGTTGCCGTACAGCGCCGTCGTGCGCTCGTCACGCGTGGCCATGTTTTCGAGTGAAGCACGGGCCCCAGACGCCGTCGACCGGTGGGTGGGCGAACTTCTCGGCCCCGGAAAATCAACGGTCCGGGTGCTCGCCGAGCTGCAGCGCCCCGCCGACGACGAAGCAGACCGCCCCGATGAACGTGCCCCAGTCGACCAGCCCGGCGGCGACCACGGTCGACGTCGCCGGCCGGGTGAACGCCGCGAGCCCGGCCAGGAAGAAGAACACCGAGCCCACCTGGTTGACGGCCACCACCCACCAGCCCAGCTCGCGCGGCCGCACCCCGATGCGGCCGTGGCACACCTCCAGCAGGGCCAGGTGCCCTGACAGGAGGAAGCAGACGCAGCCCGTCATGTCCGGCAGCCAGATCCAGCCGTTCGACTGCCGCGCCGTCAGGTCGGACGCGAACGCGGCGACCAGGCTGACGCCGAAGAACAGGGTGCCGGCGAACAGCACCGCCACGCTGAGCCAGCCGATCTGCCGCGGCAGCCAGGCCCACCACCGCCACGCCGTGGCGCTCAGGGTGCCGCGCTCGTCGATGGCGGTGGGCACGTTGGACGCCTGCACCACCGACGCGTAGCCGCCCGTGCTGAAGAACAGCCCGCCCACCAGGTAGACCGTGTCGACGGTCCGGATGCTGCCGATGCCGAGCTGGGCGAGCAGCGGCCCGAGAGCGAACATCGCCCCGCCGATGATGAAGGCGACGCCCGCGACCACGTTGACCCGGGCCAGGCGGGCCGCGGTGGTGGGCTCCGCGCCGACGACGCGCGTCAGGGCGCCGCTCGCGTCCCGCACCTCCACCCGGCCCCGGCGGCGTACCGCCCGCGACGCCCAGCGCACCGACGACCCGTCGACGAGGTGCCAGGTCACCCGCGTGACGAACCCGCCAGAACGCTCGACCCGCCCCAGCACCCACCGCGCCGGACGGGCGATCAGCGGGCCGTGCGGCGCGTCGTCAGCCACCTTCCGAAATTAACATCCGGCGGTCCCGGTAGCCTGCCCGGCATGTCTCCCGCAGACCTGCACCCGGACCCGCACCCGGACCTGGACGACGCCGGCGTCGCGGCCGCCGCGGCCCTGGCCGGCGCGGCCGTGGTGCGCGGGATGTTCGGCGGACCGCTCACCCGGTTCGACAAGGGCGCCGGCGACTTCGCCTCCGCGGCCGACGTCGCGGCCGAGCGTGCCGTCCTCGACGTCCTCCGCACGGCCCGGCCCGACGACGCGGTGCTCGGCGAGGAGAGCGGGCAGCACGGCGCCGCGGGGTCCGCGCGGCAGTGGCTGGTCGACCCGCTGTGCGGGACGCTGAACTACGCGGCCGGCGGCATGCTGGTCGCCGTCAACGTGGCGCTGCGGGACGGTGCTGCCGCCGTGGCGGACCCGTTCAGCGGCGAGGTGTTCCGCACCGACGGCGTGTCCGCCTGGGTGCGCCGGGACGACGTCGACCTGCGGCTGGAGCCGACGTCCGCCACCCGGCTGGTCGACGTGAACCTGGACCCGCCCTTCCCGGCCGCGCCGGGCTTCCGGGCCGTGGACCTGCTGGCCCACCCCCGGTTCGGCGAGCGGTTCCGGCCGCGGGTCGTGTCCACCACGCTGGCCGTGGCGTGGGTCGCGGCGGGCAGGCGCGCCGCGTACGTCACCGACGGCGACGGCCTGGCGGACAGCGTCCACTTCGCGGCCGGCATCGCCCTGTGCCGGGCGGCCGGCTGCCTGGTCACCGGGCTCGACGGCGCCCCTGCGGGGCCCGCGAGCCGCGGTCTGGTCGTGGCCGCCGACGCCGGGACCCACGCGCAGCTGATGTCGATGATCCACGGCTGATCCACGGCTGATCCACGGCTGATCGCACGATTGATCCCATGGTTGAGCACGTCGAGCCACGGACGGGTTCGGACCCATCGGGCGCCGTCGGAGAGAATGCGCCCATGCGACTTCTGCTGCTGCGCCACGGACAGACCCCGTCGAACGTGAGGGGGCTGCTCGACACGGCGGTTCCCGGCCCGGGGCTGACCCCGCTCGGGGAGAAGCAGGCGGCCGCGGTCCCGGACGCGCTCCGGGACCGTGAGATCGGCGCCATCGCGGTCTCCTCCATGATCCGGACGTCGTTCACGGCCGCGCCGCTCGCGAAGGACCGCGGGATCGAGCCGGTGCAGCTGCCCGGCCTGCGCGAGATCGAGGCCGGCGACCTGGAGATGGCCGACGCGCACGAGGCGCACCTGAGCTACCTCGACACCCTGTTCGCCTGGGCGCGCGGCGACGTCAGCCGCGCCATGCCGGGCGGCCCCGACGGGCGCGCGTTCCTGCAGCGGTACGACGACGCGATCGCGCAGCTCGCGGCGCAGGGCGCTGACAGCGTTGTCGCCGTCTCGCACGGCGCCGCGATCCGCGCGTGGGCGGCCGCCCGCGTAGGGGGCGTGGACGTCGAGCACGCCGAGCGGACGCCGCTCGCCAACACCGGCACGGTCGAGGTCGAGGGCGACCCCGAGACCGGCTGGCGCCTGGTCGCGTGGGACGCCGAGCCCGTGGGCGGGGCCGAGCTGGCCCCGCTGGTGGCGGACGACCCGACGGGGGAGCCCGTCGAGCCCTGATCCCGAAGGGCGTGGGCCGGGCCGTCCTGCCGACGCCGGCCCGGCTCACGTCGTCCCGACGTCGTGCCGCACGCCGGCGGCGACCGCCTGGAGCTTGTCCGGGTTGGCCACGTTGTGGATCGCCGCGATGCGCCCGTCGTCGTCGAACGCGAAGGTGACCGTGGAGATGACCCGGCCGGCCCCGCTGAACAGGACGCCGGGCCCGCCGTTGATCTCGACGAGCTCCGCGCGCATGTCGGCGGGCTCGATGCCCTGGTAGGTGACGGTCCCCAGCGCGGCGAACCACTTGGCCACCGTGTCGGCGCCGACCACGGGCCGCAGCGCCTGGCGCACCTTGCCGCCGCCGTCGGTCCACAAGGTGACGTCGGGGGACAGGAGCTCCAGCAGGGCGTTGAGGTCTCCGCCCGTCGTGGCCGCGAAGAACCGCTCGGTGACCTCGCGCTGCCGGGTCCGGTCGGCGCTGTAGCGGGGGCGCCGGGCCTGCACGTGCTCCCGGGCCCGGTGCGCGGCCTGGCGCACCGCCGGCTCGGACCGCTCCGTCGCCTCGGCGATCTCGGCGTGGCTGAAGCCGAACACGTCCTTCAGCACGAACACCGCCCGTTCGAGCGGGCTCAGCGTCTCGAGCACCACGAGCATCGCCATCGAGACCGACTCGGCGCCGACGGCGGCGTCCGACGCGTCCCCGCCGGTCAGGATCGGCTCCGGCAGCCACGGGCCCACGTAGGTCTCGCGCTTGTGCCGGGCGGAGCGCAGCCGCTCCAGCGCCAGGTTCGAGACGATCCGCGTCAGGTACGCCTTCGGGTCGGCCACCTGGGAGCGGTCCGCGGCGGACCACCTGATCCACGCGTCCTGGACGGCGTCCTCGGCGTCGGCGGCACTGCCCAGCAGGCGGTAGGCCACGGAGAACAGCAGCCGGCGGTGCTCGTGGAAGACCTGCTGCTCGGGCCTGCTCTCACGGCTGAGCCCGGCGGGCACGCTTCCCGCGTCGTTCATCGCGCCGCCTTCCGGGTGAAGCGCCCGCCGGTGGGCCAGAACGCGCCGGAGGCGGGAACCTTCTTCATGCGGCCGTAGGTCGGCCAGGGGGATGCGGTCACCGTCTCCTTGTACCTCATCGCGGTGCGCCCGGTCAGGCTGATTCGCCGCGGGCTGTCGTCGGGGTGGGTGAACTGGACGACGGCGTCCGCCCGGCCCAGGCTGACCGGCGTGTGGTAGTACCCGAACCGGAACGGGCGGGGCTCCTTGCCCCGCAGCAGCCGGTCGATCGACAGCGCGGCGTGCACGCCGGTCGGCATGCCGCCCTGGCAGGTGCCGTGCATGACGCCGTAGCCCTGACGGATCGCAGCGGCGTCCCCGATCGCCCAGACGTCCGGGTGCGAGACCGAGCGCAGCGCCGCGTCCGTGACGACGCGGCCGCGGTCATCGACCTCCAGCCCGGCCGCCGCGGCCAGCGGCGACACACGCGCCCCGCCCGTCCACAGGACGACGTCGGCCGCGATGCGCTCGCCGCCCGCCAGCTCGACGGCGTCGGGCTGTACCTTCACGACGTCGGCGCCCGAACGGACCGTGACCCGCAGCCGGTCGAGCGCGCCCCGCAGGTACGTGCCGGCCTTCGCGTTCATCGTGGCGCCGGGCTCGGTCCGTCCCACCAGGACGACGTCGAGGTCCGGCCGCTGCTCGGCGATCTCCGCGGCCGACTCGACCCCCGTCAGCCCGGTGCCCACGACCACGACGGTCCCGCCGCGGAGCTGGCCCAGCCGGTCGGCCAGCAGCTCGGCGTCCTGCGCGCCGCTCAGGCCGTAGGCGTGGTCGTCGGCGCCCGGCACGCGCGTCGTGTCGGCCACGCTGCCCAGCCCGTAGACCAGGGTGTCGTAGGGGAGCTCCCGGTCGTCGTCGATCCGCACGGTCCGCGCCTCGGCGTCGACCGCGGTCACCCAGCCGCGGACGAGCTGCGCGCCCGTCCCGTCGAGCAGCTCCGGGATGCTCAGCTCGGCGACCTCCTGGCCGGTGGCCGTCATGTGCAGGCGGAGCCGCTCGGTGAACCGGTCGGAGCCGTTGACCAGGGTCACCTGGACGTCCTGGCGGCCCTTGGTCCGGGCCGCGAGCTGGACCGCCGCGGCCATCCCCGCGTACCCGGCCCCGAGGATCACCACGCGGTGGGCGGCGGTGCTGCCGGTGCTGCCGGTGTGCTGTGCGTTCATCGTTCCTGCTCCCTCGCTCGACGTTGATGCCCCTGAGATGGGGGCGGGGCGTCGGAACGTGACATCGGGCAGGTATGACGCGGGACACAGGCGCCGGCCGGGTCAGTCGCCCGCGACCCCGGCGGCCGCAGCCATCTCGTCCCGGGCCGTGAGACCGAGCTCGGGCGGCAGGTCGCCGTCGTGCCGCACCACGAGCGACGTGACCGCTCGGGTGAGGCAGACGTAGAGGCGGCGCAGCCCGGTGGCGTGGTTGGGCTCGGCCGCGACGATCGCGGCCGGGTCGTGCAGCACCACGTGGTCGAACTCCAGACCCTTCGCCAGCGAGGCGGGCACCAGGTCCAGGTGGAAGTCGAACTCGGAGCCGTCGTCCGGCGCCCCGTCGGCCGCATCCGCGTCCGGCCCGTCGCCGTCGGTCGCCGGGCCCGCGGCCGGCTCCGCGTCGTCCTGCTCGCCCACGACGGCGAACGTCAGCCCGACGGCGGCGAGCGTCTCGCGGACCTGCGGCACGACGGCGTCGGGGACGATCAGGCCGACCGAGCCCTCCAGGTCCGAGATGCCGACGCCGACCAGCACGTCGTCGAGCGGCGTCGCGGTGATCGTGAGCCGGCCGCGGGCGCGCCGCACGGCCCGCGGCGGCTCCAGACCGGGGGCGATGCTCGGCAGGAGCCGGGCGGCGAGCTCGATCACGTCGGCCGGCACGCGGAACCCGGCCGTGAGCTGTTCGACGTGCCCGTCGGGCTTGGCCAGGTGCGCCAGCACGTCGGCCCAGTCGCGCGCCGCCCAGGGCGTGGTGGCCTGGGCGAGGTCGCCGAGCACGGTGAGCGAGCCGGTGGCGGCCCGCCGGCCGAGGGCGCGCAGCATCATCGCGGACAGGTCCTGCGCCTCGTCGACCACGATGTGCGCCACGGACTCCGTCCGGTCCAGCAGGTCGGTGATCTCGTCGAGCAGCACCAGGTCCGCCGTCGTCCAGCGGGCGGAGCCCGCCGTGCGCGGCGGGCGCGCCCAGAGCAGGAGGGACTGCTCGTCCTCCGTCAGGACGCCGTCGGCGTGCTCGGCCAGGAACTCCGGGTCGGACAGCAGCCGGTGCAGCAGCCGGCGCGGTTCGACCGCCGGCCAGACGGCGGCCGCGTAGTCCCGCACGGGCTTGGTCCGGGCCAGCACGTCCCAGGCCTTGTCGTCGAGGGCGTCGCCCGTCTCCTCGATCTGGACGAGCACCCGGTGCGCGAGGGCGTGCCGGAGCTGGGCCGCGCCCAGCGCGTAGCGCACGTCGCGCGCCCGGACCTGCTCGACGGCCTCGCGCGCCTCGTACGCCGGGACCCGCCAGCGGAACGAGCCGCGGGGCAGCACCAGGGTCTCTTCCGGGGTGCCGACGTGGGACCAGACGGCGCGGCGCAGCACCTCGGCGAGCCGCCCGTCGCCCTTGAGGGTCGCGACGTCGGCGGGCTCGGTGGCGCGGACCGGGGCGTGGTCGCCCACGATCTCCTCGATGGTCGCCTGGCGGGCGTGGATCTCGCCCAGGGCGGGCAGCACGTCGCGGATGTACCGCAGGAAGCTCTTGTTCGGCCCGACGACGAGCACGCCCCGGCGCGTGAGCTGGTCGCGGTGCGCGTACAGGAGGTACGCCGCGCGGTGCAGGCCCACGGCGGTCTTTCCCGTGCCCGGCGCGCCCTGCACCACGAGCGTGCTCTCGAGCGGCATGCGCACGATGACGTCCTGCTCGGGCTGGATGGTCGCGACGATGTCGCGCATCGGGCCGGAGCGCGGGCGCTCGATCTCGGCCTCGAGGATCTCCGAGTGCGCGTCCCCGGCCAGATCGCCGTCGGAAAGGTCGCCGGTCAGCTCGGGCCGGGTCAGCGACTCGTCCTCGAACGCCGTGAGGTGGCCGCGGGCGAACCCGTACCGGCGCCGGGCCGAGATGCCCATGGGCTCCTTGGCCGTGGCCCGGTAGAACGGCGTGCTGACGGGTGCGCGCCAGTCCACGACCATGGGCTCGCCGTCCGGGTCGGACACGTGTCGGCGTCCGATGTGGAAGGTCTCGCCGGTGGGGGAGGTCTCGCCGGAGTAGGAGGCCTCGCCGGCGACGAGGTCGATGCGGCCGAAGAAGAGCGGGATCTCCGGGTCGTCGGTGAGCTGCTCCATCCGGCGCGCGAGGGTGGCCTCCAGGATCTCCGCGCTCACCCAGTTGCCCGCGTAGCTGCCGTCGAGCGCGGCGACCCGGTCGCGCATCCGCCCGAGCTGTGACCTGGCCTCGGCAAGGAACTCCCGCTCCGTGGCGAGCTCGGACGCGTCGGCGGGCATGGGAGGACCTCCAGGGTCTCGGGGGTGGGGTGGTGGCGCAGGCACAGGAAGAAAGGCTGTCGGCGCCGGGGTGCTCGTCGCGGGACGTTCCGCGCGAACGCGCGAGTCTAGTCCCGTGGACCTGGGCGGCGCGGCATCTTTTCGGGACCGGGGATCTGGTCCGCGAGCTGGTCCGGAACCATATGTCCCTCGAGTCCGTTTCCACTGTCGCACCAACCTGCCCCACGGTACGGTCGGGTGCACCGCCCGGCCTATCGAGGAGCCTCAGTGTCGTCCGACGAGCTGCCCCAGGAGTTCCAGATCGACGTACCCGACGAGATGGAGACCGGCGTACCGGCCGACTTCGCCTCCGTCTGGCACACGCCGACGTCGTTCATCCTGGACTTCATCGCCGTGAAGCAGCCCCCGAGCCCGGTGGCCGACCCCGAGTCGGGTGAAGTCACCTCGATTACCGTGCCGGGCCGGGTGGTTTCCCGCGTGCGCATTCCCCCGCAGCAGGTGTTCGAGCTCGCGAAGGCGCTCACTATGCAGCTCGACGCGTGGGAGAAGGAAAGCGCACCGAACGTTCGCAATCCCGGTGTCGCAGAGGGCCCGGATGGCCCAAATCGGTCGTCGGAGAATTAAATCTGGTGAAAATTTTACTTGGACGTATGTCCAACTCGGTATCTATATGTCCGATCTGACCGGCAGACTTGTGCTAGTTTGCCCGTAGAAATACCGGGTTATACCATTGGGGTTCTTGAAATGTAACCCTTACTGGCTGTTCCACTTGCGATCTTCACGGATGTAGGCTGCCCGTGATCGCGACGAAGGCGTTGCAATCTCCCAGAGTTGCCCGGGGGGTCGGGCGACCCGTTCCGGCGGCCATGTCGGGGAGCAATGAACAGGGGCGATGCAAGTGAGCAACACCGAATTCGACAACAGGGGGCGCACGGGCGGGATCATGTTCGAAGAACAGGCCCGCACGAGCGTCGTGAGCATGTGGGGAGAGATCGATGTCTCTTTGCGCGGTGAGTCGAGTGCTGCCATAGCCAACGCCCTCGAGCGGGCGAAGGCGGTCGTCATCGACACGTCCAAGGTGACCTTCATGGACTCGACAGGCGTCGCGTTCCTCATGCAGATGTACACCTACGGAACGCAGGACGGGCTGACCGTCTCGCTTCCGGAGCCGCCCGCGGTGGTCCGGAACGTCATCGAGATGCTCGGGGTCGACGCACTGTTCGCGCAGGCCGCGCACGGCGGCGGCGCCGCGCGGGAGGCCTGACCGGCCCTGGGAACGACTGCGCCCGGCCCGGAGGCCGGGCGCGCTGCCGTGGCGTCCTTCGCTCAGCGCCCCGGCACAGAGCCCGTCAGAGCCCTGGCTCAGCGCCCCGCGGCCAGGGCCGCCGCCCCGACGATGCCGGCCGCGTTGCGCAGCTGCGCCGGGACGATCGGCGCCCGCAGGTGCAGGTGCGGCAGGTACTTCTCGTGATGCTTGCTCACACCGCCGCCCACGACGATGAGGTCGGGGGAGAGCAGGTCCTCGACCACCCCGAAGTAGCGCTGCAGCCGCTCCGCCCAGTCCTCCCAGGACAGGTCCTCGCGCTCGCGCGCCGAGTCGGCCGCGCGCGACTCGGCGTCGTGCCCGTCGATCTCGAGGTGCCCCAGCTCGGTGTTCGGCACCAGCACGCCGTCCACCACGAGGGCCGAGCCGATGCCGGTGCCGAGCGTCGCGACCAGCACCACGCCGTCGGCGTCGCGGGCCGCGCCGTAGCGGACCTCGCCCACGCCCGCCGCGTCGGCGTCGTTCACCGCGACGACGTGGCGTCCCGTGGCTCGCTGCACGAGCCCCGGCAGGTCGACGCCGGTCCAGGACTGGTCGAGGTTGGCCATGGACCGCACCACGCCGTGCTGCATCGGGGCGGGGAAGGCGACGCCGATCGGGACGTCGTCGGGCAGGTGGTAGGTGTCGACGAGCTCCGCGAGCACGTCCGCCACGGCCTGCGGGGTGGACGGTTGCGGGGTCGGGATGCGGGTCCGCTTCTCCGCGTAGTCGCCGACCGTGAGGTCGACGGGCGCACCCTTGATGCCCGAACCACCGATGTCTATGCCGAACGCCAGGTCGCTCATGTCAGGATCGTCTCATGAGCACCGACGAGCAGTACTGGTACAACACCGAGACCAAGGCGGTCGAGGTGGGTCGCCGTTCGGCCTGGTCGCACCTCATGGGCCCGTACAGCACCCGCGCCGAGGCCGAGCGAGCGCTGGAGAGCGCGAAGTCGCGCAACGAGTCCTGGGAGCAGGACGACAAGGAGTGGCGCGACAAGTAACACCCGACGTGTCAGACGTACAGGTCACCCGGGTGATCTGTACGTCTGACACGTGTGCTACTTCTCGAAGGAGTGCGCCTCGTCAGGGAACGAGGCGTCCTTGACCTCGGACACGTAGTCCTCCGCGGCCTGCTGCAGCGCCGCGCCGAGCTCGGCGTAGCGGCGGGCGAACCGCGGCGACCAGTCGGTCATCCCGGCCATGTCCGTCCACACCAGCACCTGGCCGTCGCAGTGCGGCCCCGCGCCGATGCCGATGGTCGGGATGCGCACGATCTCGGTGATCCGCGCGGCGACGTCGGTGGGCACCATCTCCAGGACGACGGCGACGGCGCCTGCCTCCTCGACGGCCTTCGCGTCGTCGGCCAGCCGCTCGACGGCGTCGTCGCCGCGGCCCTGCACGCGGGGACCGCCCAGCAGGTTCTCCGACTGCGGCGTGTAGCCGAGGTGCGCGACGACGGGGATGCCGGCGTCGGTCAGCGCACGGATCTGCGGGGCCGAGCGGACGCCGCCCTCCAGCTTCACGGCGTCGGCGCCGGTCTCCTTGAAGATCCGCACAGAGGTCTCCAGGGCTTGCTGCGGCCCGGCCTCGTAGGAGCCGAACGGCAGGTCGATCACGACGAAGGCGCGCTTGGTGGCGCGGGCCACGGCGCGCGCGGCGGGGATCATGTCGTCGACCGTCACGGGGATCGTCGTGCTGTGCCCGTGCATGACGTTCCCGATGGAGTCACCCACGAGCAGGATGTCCATGCCGGCCGCGTCGAAGATCGCGGCGGTCACCGCGTCGTACGCGGTGAGCATCGCGAGCTTCTCACCCTTGGCCTTGGCCTCGGCCAGGTGATGCACGCGGACCCGCTTGGGACCCTGAGTGGGTGAGGTGTGGGCGGACATGGTCCTCCTGTGGTTCGAACGAGCCTCGGTGCCGCTGGAAAGCCTACGACCGGTCGTCCATGCTCGGTACACGCACCTGTAACAGGTTTAGTGCAAGATGGGCCCATGGACAGGCAGCAGGAGTTCGTGCTCCGCACGGTCGAGGAGCGCGACATCCGCTTCATCCGGCTTTGGTTCACCGATGTGCTCGGCGTGCTGAAGTCGGTAGCAGTGGCACCCGCGGAGCTCGAGTCGGCGTTCAGCGAGGGCATCGGCTTCGACGGCAGCGCCATCGAGGGGCTCACCCGGGTGTTCGAGGCCGACATGGTCGCCAAGCCCGACCCGACCACCTTCCAGGTGCTCCCGTGGCGCGGCGAGCGGCACGGTACCGGCCGCATGTTCTGCGACATCCTGACGCCGGACGGGGAGCCGTCGCTGGCGGACTCGCGCAACGTGCTCAAGCGCACCCTCGCCAAGGCGAGCGACCGCGGGTTCACCTTCTACACGCACCCCGAGGTCGAGTTCTACCTGTTCAACCAGCTCACCAAGGCCGACCCGAAGCTGGAGCCGGTCGACCAGGGCGGGTACTTCGACCACCTGGCCCGGGGATCGACGCACGACTTCCGCCGTGCCGCGATCACGATGCTCGAGTCCATGGGTATCTCGGTCGAGTTCTCGCACCACGAGGCCGGCCCCGGCCAGAACGAGATCGACCTGCGGTACGCCGACGCGCTGACCACCGCGGACAACCTCATGACGTTCCGCACCGTGGTCAAGGAGGTGGCGCTCGAGCAGGGCGTCTTCGCCTCCTTCATGCCCAAGCCGCTGGCCGACCAGCCCGGTTCCGGCATGCACACCCACGTGTCGCTGTTCGAGGACGACCGCAACGCGTTCTACGAGCCCGGCGCCCAGTTCGAGCTGTCCAAGACGGCGCGCCAGTTCATCGCGGGCCTCATGGTGCACGCGGGTGAGATCACCGCCGTCACCAACCAGTACGTCAACAGCTACAAGCGGCTCTGGGGCGGGCAGGAGGCCCCGAGCTACGTGAGCTGGGGGCACAACAACCGCTCCGCGCTGGTCCGCGTGCCCATGTACAAGCCTGGCAAGGGCAACTCGGCGCGCATCGAGTACCGCGCGCTGGACTCGGCCGCCAACCCGTACCTGGCGTTCGCCGTCATCCTCGCCGCGGGCCTCAAGGGCATCGAGGAGGGCTACGACCTCCTGGACCACACCGAGGACGACGTCTGGGAGCTCACCCCGGCCGAGCGCCGCGCGCTGGGCATCGCGCCCCTGCCGCGCGACCTCGACGAGGCCATCCAGTTCATGGAGAAGTCCGAGCTCGTGGCCGAGACCCTCGGCGAGCACGTCTTCGACTACTTCCTGCGCAACAAGCGCGAGGAGTGGGAGGCGTACAGCGCCCAGGTCACGCCCTTCGAGCTCAAGCGGTTCCTGCAGCTCTGACCTCGGGAACCAGGGGGTGCTGCACGCCCCGCCCGCGTCGTAGGGTCGGGGGGTGCAGAGCCGCCGACCCGAGACCCTCACGACCCATCTGATCCGGGCCGGGTTCGCCGACCTCACCCGGTCCGCCTCGCTCTGGCGGGACCCCGACCTGGTCGCCGTCCTGGACGTCCGGCCCCCGGGCAACGGCGGCGCGGACCGCGCCGCCGGGCCCGACCGCGGCGCGGTCGTCCTGGAGCCGGGCGACGTCGCGCTGCTGCGCTCGCTCGCCGGCGTCGCCGACCCCGACCTCGCCCTGCTCCAGCTCGTCCGCCTCGCGGCGGCCGCCCCGGACCGGCTCCGCGCGGTCCTGGCGGCGAACGGCGAGATCCAGGAGGCGGAGCGCGCCTCCTCGGACGACCGCGGCTCCTCGGACGACGACGAGGGCGGCGACGACGCCGCCCGGCCCCGCCCGACCGTCCGAGACCGGCTGCTGCGCGTGCTGGGCGCGTCGTCGGCGCTCGGCGACGAGCTGGTGCGGCACCCCGCGCTGCTCGACCTGATCCGCGAACGCACCCCGGGCACCGGCGTCCCCGCCGAGGCGGTCCGCGCCGAGCTGCTGCGCGCCGTCGACGCCGACCCGGAGTCCGCCGAGCCGGTCGCGGGGACGCACGTCGCCGCCGGGTCGGGCGCTTCCGGGCCTGGCGGTTCCACGCCCGGCGGAACCCTGCCCGGCGGGACCGACCCGGGTGAGAGCACCTCGCCGTCGTACACGGACCGCCTGCGCCGCGCCTACCGGGCCCGGCTGCTGCGGATCGCCGCGACCGACGTGACCGCGCCCGAGCCGACCGCCGTGCTGCCCGCCGTCGCCTCGGCGCTCGCGGACCTCGCCGCGGCCGCGCTGGAGGGCGCGCTGGCCGTCGCGCGATCCGAGGAGGAGGACCACGCCGCCGGCGTCCGGCTGGCGGTGCTCGGCATGGGCAAGACCGGCGGCCGCGAGCTGAACTACATCTCGGACGTCGACGTCATCTACGTGGCCGAGCCGGGCGTGCTGCCGGACGGCACACCGGCCCGCGACGAGGACGACGCCCTGCGAGTCGCGACCCGGCTGGCCGGGCGGCTCGCCCAGGTGTGCTCGGGCGCCTCGGCGGAGCCGGCGCTGTGGCAGGTGGACGCGGCGCTGCGGCCCGAGGGCAAGCAGGGCCCGCTCGTGCGCACGCTGGCCAGCCACGTCGCGTACTACGAGCGGTGGGCCGTGACCTGGGAGTTCCAGGCACTGCTCAAGGCGCGGCCCGTGGCGGGCGACCTGGCGCTGGGGGAGGCGTACACCGCCGCCGTCGGGCCGCTGGTGTGGCAGGCCGTGGAGCGGCCGAACTTCGTCGAGGACGCGCGCGCCATGCGCAAGCGCGTCGAGGACAACGTGCCCGTGGCCGAGGCGGACCGGCAGATCAAGCTCGGCAAGGGTGGCCTGCGCGACGTCGAGTTCACGGTGCAGCTGCTGCAGCTCGTGCACGGCCGGGCGGACGAGGACATCCGTTCGCGGACCACGCTCGACGCCCTCGCGGCCCTGTCGAAGGGCGGCTACGTGGGGCGCGAGCACGCGCGCCGGATGGGGGAGTGCTACCGGTTCCTGCGCGCGCTGGAGCACCGGGTCCAGCTCTTCCGGCTGCGCCGCACCCACCTCATGCCGACCGCCGAGGCGGAGCTGCGCCGGCTGGCCCGAGGGCTGGGCTACGGCGGTGCGGACGACCTGGTCAAGACCTGGCGGTCGGTGAAACGCGAGGTGCGCGACCTGCACGAGGCCGTCTACTACCGGCCGCTGCTGCCGGCCACCGCGCTGCTGTCCACGAGCGAGGCGTCGCTCGCGCCGCGGGCGGCCATGGCCCGGTTCGCGGCGATCGGCTACCGCGACCCGGCGGGCGCGATGCGCCACGTCCAGGCCCTGACCGACGGCGTCTCGCGGCGCGCGGCGATCCAGCGGCAGCTCCTACCGGTGCTGCTGGGCTGGTTCGCCGAGGGCGCCGACCCGGACGAGGGCCTGCTCGCGTTCCGCAAGCTGTCGGACACGCTGGGCTCCACGCACTGGTACCTGCGGCTGCTGCGCGACTCCGCGGAGGCGGCGTCCCGGCTGGCGCAGGTGCTGTCCTCGTCGCGGTACCTCGCCGACGCGATCGGCAGGTCCCCGGAGTCGGTGCGCTGGCTCGCGCAGTCCGACTCGCTGGCGCCGCGCGGGGCGCAGCGGCTGGCCTCGGAGGCCGACGCGCTGCTCGGCCGCGCCCAGGAGGTCGACAACGCGACGATCGCGCTGCGTGCGCTCCGGCGGCGTGAGCTGGCCCGCACCGGCGTGGCCGAGGTGCTGGGCGAGCTCGGACCCGTCGATGCCGCCAAGGCGATCTCGGACGCCGCCGACGTCGTCCTGGCGGGCGGGCTGCGCATCGCCGAGCACGAGGCGCGCGCCGAACGGAAGGTCGCGCGCGGCGACGAGCCCGCGCGGCTGCTCATCGTCGCGATGGGCCGGCTCGGTGGCCAGGAGATGGGCTACGGCTCGGACGCCGACATCATGTTCGTCTACGAGGCGGTGGGCGGCGCCGCCGACAAGGAGGCCAACGACTACGCCCTGGCCGTGGCCAAGGGGATGCGGCGCATCCTGACGGCCGTCGGGCCGGAGCCGGGCCTGCCCGTGGACGCCGACCTCCGCCCCGAAGGCCGCAACGGTCCGCTGGTGCGGTCGTTCGAGTCGTACGTCGAGTACTACGGCCGCTGGTCCTCGCCCTGGGAGGCGCAGGCGCTGCTGCGCGCGCGGGCCCTGTCGGGCACGCTCAGCGTGGTCGCGGCCGGCGGCCCCGGCGAGGGCGCCGTGGCGGCGTCGCTGCCCGACGACGGGAGCGCGCCCGCCGACGCCGGCGGCGAGCTGGACCTCGGGCCCGGCGCCGAGGGCGGCCGGTCGCTGGGGGCCAGGTTCACCGAGCTGATCGACCCGCTGCGGTACCCGGAGGACGGGCCCGACGCGTCGGTGCTGCGGGAGGTGCGGCGCATCAAGGCGCGCGTCGAGTCGGAGCGCCTGCCCCGCGGGGCGGACCCGGCGCGGCACCTCAAGCTGGGCCGCGGCGGGGTGTCCGACGTCGAGTGGACCGTGCAGCTGCTGCAGCTCCAGCATGCGTTCGAGGTGCCGGGCCTGCGCACCACCGGCACCATCTCGGCCCTGGAGGCGGCCCGGGAGGCCGGCCTGCTTGCCGACGACGACGCCGACGTGCTGCGGGAGGCCTGGGTGCTGGCGTCGCGGCTGCGGTCGGCGATCGTGCTGTGGTCCGGTCGCACCACGGGATCGGGCGTCGACATGCTGCCGCACGACAGCCACGCCCTGACCGGCATCGCGCGCCTGCTCGGCGACGTCGGCACCGGGCCGGAGCTGGAGGAGCTGTACCTGCGGGTGGCGCGGCGGGCCCGCGCGGTGATGGAGCGGGTGTTCTACGGGGCGGAGTGAGCTGCTGTTCGGTGGCCCGGCGGCTGCCGCTGCCGGACCGCCGACCGGGCGGCGTTGACCACAGCAGTTGCTGCCACGGGACGGCCTGGAGTGGCAGCAACTGCTGTGGTCAACGCCTGCCGTCGGGAAAAGTCGGGACTCGCGGCGCGGGCGTCGTTACCGTCGGGGCGTGACCGCTGCCGTTCCGTTCCGTCCCCTGCCGGCCGAGCTCGACGACGTCCGGTACGAGCTCGGGCCCGACTCCCGACGTCGCCCCGACGTGCCGCCGGGCGAGACCGTCGAGCTGCGGCTGACCGACAGCGCCGTCTACCCCGGCACGACCCGCACCGTGTGGATCCACGTGCCCGCCGCCCACGACCCGGCCGACCCTGCCGATCCGGACCCTGCCCGCCCCGCCGGCCTCCTCCTGTTCCAGGACGGCTGGTGGTACCTCGACCCCGACGGCGACGTCCGCGGCGGCATCGTGCTGGACAACCTGGTGCACGACGGCGCGATCCCGCCGACCATCGGCGTCTTCGTGGACCCGGGGATCTTCCCGGACCGACCGGACCCCGTCGAGCGCAAGAACCGCAACACCGAGTACGACGCCGCCGACGACCGCTACGCCACGTTCCTGCTGACCGAGGTGATCCCCGAGGTCCGCCGTCGGTACGCCGTCACCGACGACCCCGACCGCTGGGGCATCGTGGGCGGCAGCAGCGGCGGGAACTGCGCGTTCACCGCGGCGTGGCACCGCCCCGACCGGTTCCGCCGTGTGGTCGGCTTCCTGTCCAGCTTCGCCCAGATGCCGGGCGGCAACCCCTACCCGTCCGAGCTGGCCGCCGAGCCCCGCAAGCCGCTGCGGATCTTCCTCCAGGCCGGGCACCGGGACCTCGGCTGGGACCGGCCCGAACGCAACTGGCTCGCCGAGAACCTCCGGGTCGGTGCGGCGCTCGCGGAGGCCGGCTACGACTTCCGGCTCGTGCTGGGCGACGGCGGCCACAACCCGAACCACGCCGGCGTGCTGCTGCCCGACGCGCTCCGCTGGGCCTGGCGGGACGCGGCGCCGGCTGCCCCGACCACCGAAGGAGCGCACCGATGAACCGACCGGAGCACCTGCCCGGCTGCCTCGTGCTCACCGGCACGCCCGGTGCCGGCAAGACAACCGTCTCCCGGCTCGTCGCCGAGCGGTTGCCGCGCGCCGCCCAGGTGGACGGCGACGTGTTCGGCATGATGCTGGTCAGCGGCCGCGCGAACATGATCGACGAGCAGGGCAGCTGGAACCCCGGGCCCGACGGGCTGGCGCAGCTGCGGCTGCGGGCCACGGCGGCCTGCTCCACCGCGGACGACTTCGCGGACGCCGGGTTCACGCCGGTGGTCGACACCGTCGTCGAGACCCGGGCGGAGCTCGCCTATGTCCACGGGCGGCTGCGGGCGCGGCCCCTGATGCTGGTGGTGCTGTGCCCGCCGCTGGAGGTGGCGCGGCACCGGAACGCGACGCGGGCCCCCGAGACGCGCGTCGACTACGACGTCGCGCCCCTGGCCCGGAACCAGGAGCGGGAGCTCGGCGACCTGGGCTGGTGGCTGGACTCCGGCGAGCAGACGGCGGAGCAGACCGCCGACCTGATCGTCGCCGAGGCCGCGCGGCGGGCCGTGGTGACCGGCGCCGACGTCGCACGGCCGCGGCCCGGCGCCGATTGGCCCGGCTTCACGGCCGGGCTGGTGGAGGCCGCCGTCGAATAAACCGTTGCCCCGACCCGCGCCCTGGGGGCAGGGTCGGAGGCAACCCGAGAGATTGGAACACCAATGACAGCTGTCACGCCCCGTGCCCTGACCCACCTGCCCACGGACGTGACAGCTTTTGTCGTACCTCAACCTCGGGATCGTCGCTCATGTCGACGCCGGTAAGACCAGCCTGACCGAACGCCTGCTGCACCACGCGGGCGTGATCGACCGCCTCGGCTCCGTCGACGGCGGCGACACCCTCACCGACTCGCTCGCGCTGGAGCGCGAGCGCGGGATCACCATCCGCGCGTCCGTTGCGTCCTTCCCCGCGGGGGACGTCGCCGTCAACGTGCTCGACACCCCCGGCCACCCGGACTTCATCGCCGAGGTGGACCGCAGCCTCGCCGTGCTCGACGGCGCGGTGCTCGTGCTGTCCGCCGTCGAGGGCGTGCAGGCGCAGACGCTCGTGCTGATGCGCGCCCTGCAGCGCCTGCGGCTGCCCGTGATCGTGTTCGTGAACAAGATCGACCGTCGCGGCGCGCGTCCCGACGCGGTGGCCGACGCCGTCGCACGCCGCCTCAGCCCTGACGTGCTGCCCGTGCAGCGCGTGCTCGACGCCGGCACGCCCGCGGCCCGGGTCCAGCCTCTGCCCGACGACGGCCTGCGCGCCTGGCTCGGCGACGAGTCGCGCCGCGGGGCCGCGCACCCGGTGCTGTTCGGCTCGGCGGTGACCGGCGTCGGCGTGCCCGAGCTGGCGGCCGCGCTCGGGACGTACCTCCCGGTCGTGGCCGACGGCGAACTGGCTGTGCGTGGGAGCAGGCGTGCCGACGACGCTGCCGGGTCTGGCCCGGACACGGAGTCGTCCTTCGTCGGCTTCGGCGAGTACGCGCCGTCGGTCGTCGACACCGCTGCTCAGCCCGCCGCCGACACCGCCGCGCCGTCCGGCGTCGTCTTCGCGATCGACCGCGAGGACGGCCGCAAGCGGGCGTTCGTCCGGATGCGGTCGGGCGCCCTGCGGGTGCGCGACCGGATCGACCTGGGCCACGGCCGCTCCGAGCGGGTCACGGGCCTGCGGGTCGCCGATCGGGGAACGCTCGAGGCACGGTCGACGGCGAGGCCCGGCCAGATCGCCGTCGTGCAGGGACTGGCGACGGCGCGCGTGGGCGACGTCGTCGGGCCCCGGCTGCCGGGGGACGAGCGGGCGAGCCAGTTCCCGCCGCCGTCGTACGAGACGGTGGTGGACGCCGCGCCCGGCGAGCGCGGACGGCTGTACGCGGCGCTGTCCGAGCTGGCGGAGCAGGACCCGCTGATCCGGGTGCGACGGCGCGACGAGGAGATCACCGTGTCGCTGTACGGGGAGGTGCAGCGCGAGGTGCTGGCCGCGATCCTGCAGCGGGAGTACCGCGTCGGGGCGCGGTTCGGCGAGGTGCGGACGGCGCGCACCGAGCGCCTGGTGGGTACGGGGCACGCGGTGGAGATCAAGAAGCAGAACGGGAACGAGTTCCACGCCACGATCGGGCTGCGGGTCGAGCCCGCGACGCCGGGGAGCGGCGTGACGTTCGAGCTGGAGTGCGAGCGCGGGTCGATGCCGCCGGCGTTCTTCGACGCGACGGAGGACACCGTGCGCCGCGAGCTGGCCCGCGGACCGCTGCGGTTCCCCGTGCCGGACGCCCGCGTGGTGATGACTCACTCCGGCTACTCGCCGCGGCAGAGCCACATGCACCAGAAGTTCAACAAGGCGATGTCCAGCACGGGGGCGGACTTCCGCGGTCTGGCGCCGCGCGTGCTCGCCGCGGCGATCCGGAGGGCCGGGACGGTCGTGTGCGAGCCGGTGCACCGGCTCGTGATCGAGCTGCCCGAGGACACGGTCGGACCGGTGGCCTCGCTGGTGGGCCGGCTCGGCGGGGTGCCGTTCGAGTCGCGGGCCTCCGGCAGCGGCATCGTCGTGATGCGCGGCGAGATCCCGGCTTCGGGTGTGGCGGGGCTGCAGCGGGAGCTGCCGGGACTGACGCACGGCGAGGGCATGTGCCGCACGGAGCACGACCGCTTCGAGCCGGTGCGGGAGGTGGCGCGGGCGTGAGGCGGCGCGGGTGGTGCGGCGGCCGGGCGCGGCGACACCGCATATCGGACCATGCAGTTGCTGCCAGGACGGGCCTGACCCTGGCAGCAACTGCATGGTCGGCAGGTTGGGGGCTCACGCCGGCCGCGCCACCCCCGCGATCGGCACCGGCCCCGGCGCGACCTCCGTCGCCTCCCGACGCCGCAGGAAGATCTTGATGATCTCTTCGATCACCAGCAGGCTCAGCGCCAGCAGGATGCACAGCCCCCACTGCTGCCCGTCCAGCCCCGTCGTGCCGAAGATCTGTTCCAGCAGGTCGATGGTCGTGATCGCGATGATCGCGAGCAGCGCCAGCCCGTACCGCCGCAGCTGGGCGGCCCCGGGTATGGCGTCGCGGTCGAAGATCGTGCCGAGCTGGTCGCGGGAGAGCAGGCCGGCGAGCACGTGGAAGAGCGACAGCGTGGTGAGCAGCATCGTCGCCGCGACGATCGGGCCGCTCAGACCGAGGCCGAGCTGGTACGCCACGAGCGACCCGGCGGTCATGATCGCGCCCTGCACGCACAGCCGGATCCAGGCCGTCCGCGACAGGACCGGCGCACCGACCGGGCGCGGTGGCCGGTCCATGAGCCCCTTGGTGGGCTTGTCGAAGCCGAGCGCGATGGCGATCGGGATGTCGACGACCATGTTCAGCCACAGGATCTGCAGCGGGTTCAGTGGCGTCCCGGCCGCGATGTTCGCGATGCCCGCCACCAGGAAGATCGCGATGTACGCGACCAGCGTGGACATCTGGAAGCGCAGGTACTTCACGAGGTTGTCGTAGAGGCTGCGGCCGTACGAGACGGCATTCACGATGGTCGCGAAGTTGTCGTCGGTCAGGATCATCACCGCGGCCTCCTTGGAGACCTCGGTCCCGGTGATACCCATCGCGACGCCGATGTCGGCGGCCTTGAGCGCGGGCGCGTCGTTGACGCCGTCGCCGGTCATGGACACCACGTTGCCCGACCGCTTGAGCAGCTGCACCAGCCGGATCTTGTCCTCGGGCGCCACCCGCGCGACCACCCCGATGTCCTGGAGCTGCACCAGCAGCTCCTCGTCGGTCAGGTCCGCGAACTCGGCGCCCGTCAGCGCGCGGCCCTCGATGCCCAGCTCCGCGGCGATCGCAGCGGCCGTGGTGGCGTGGTCACCCGTGATCATCCGGACCCGGATCCCCGCCGACCGGCACTCCGCGATCGCGGTCCTGGCCTCCGGCCGGGGCGGGTCCACGATGCCCACCATCGCCAGCAGCGTCAGCTCGCTGACCAGGGCGATCAGGTTCCGGCCGTGCGTCCGGGCGACCTCGAAGACCGCCGGATCGACGTCGCGCCGGGCCACGACCATCACCCGCTCGCCGGAGTTCGCCATGCGGTTGTTCGCCTCGAGCGCCAGGCCGCGGTTCTCGTCCGTGATCGGCACGACGGCGCCGTCGGGGGCGCGGTAGCTGGTGCCACGCGCGATGAGCACGTCCGGGGCTCCCTTGACGAAGCAGCGCACCACGGGCCGCCCGTCGTCGTCGGTCATCTCGTGGAACGTGGCCATGAACTTGTACTCGGAGTCGAACGGCACCTCGGCCAGCCGCGGGTGGTCACGCCGGGTGGCCTCGATGTCGAGCCCGCCCTTCGCGCCCAGGACGATCAGCGCGCCCTCGGTGGGGTCGCCGATCAGGTTCTCGCCGTCGAGCACGGCGTCCGCGCACAGGACCATCGGCAGGAGGTACGGGTCGAGGTCGGTACCCGACCCGCCCACGTGCTTGATCTCGCCGGTGGTGCCGTAGCCCTCGCCCGTGACGGCGAAGACCGGGTGGCCCGGGATAGCCAGCTCGCGGGCGGTCATCTTGTTCAGCGTCAGGGTGCCGGTCTTGTCGGAGCAGATCGCCGACGTCGAGCCGAGCGTCTCCACCGCGGGCAGCCGCTTGACGATCGCGTGGCGCCGCGCGATCTCGCGGGTGCCCATGGACAGCAGGGCCGTCACGACGGCGGGCAGGCCGGTCGGGATCGCAGCGACGGCCAGCGCGACGCCCGTGATGAACAGCGAGTCGAACGACTCGCCCCGGATCAGCCCGAGGACGACGACGAAGACCAGCGCGACCGCCGCGATCGACGCGATGATCTTGGACAGGCCGTCCAGCTGCTTCTGCAGCGGCGTCTTGTCCGCCTCGGTGCTCGCCAGCAGGTTCGCGATGTGCCCGATCTCGGTGTTCATGCCCGTCGCGGTGACCACCATCTCGCCGCGCCCACGCGTGACCGAGGTGTTCATGTAGGCCATGCAGGTCCGGTCGCCCAGGGGGACGTCGTCGCCGGCCACCGGGTCGGTCGACTTGCTGACCGGGAGGCTCTCGCCGGTCAGCGCCGCCTCCTCGATCTCCAGGGTGGCGGCCAGCGTGATGCGACCGTCTGCCGGCACACGGTTGCCCGCCTCGACCAGGACGACGTCGCCCGGCACCAGCTCCCCGGCGTCGACCTCGACCGCCTGACCGTCGCGCCGGACCCGGGCGACCGTCTTCATCATCTGCGCCAGCGCGGCGACGCTTTCCTCGGCCTTGGCCTCCTGCCGCAGGCCTATGACCGCGTTGAACAGGGTCAGGCCGGCCAGCACGATCGAGGTGCCGACGTCGCCCGTGACCAACAGGTTCACGACGGCGGCCACCAGCAGGACGATCTGCATGAAGTCGCGGTACTGCCGCCCGAACGCCTGCAGGGCGGACTCTTTCTTGGCGGCGACCAGCCGGTTCGCGCCGTACATGTTGAGGCGGCGGGTCGCCTCGGCGGCGCTGAGCCCCTCCACGACGTCCACATGGAGCCGGTTGGCGACCTCGATCGCGTGGGTGGTCGCCGGGTCCACCGAGATCCGGCCGACGGTCCGCGTCATGGTCGCCTCCAGCGCGCTCCATCGGGCGCGCACCCTGAGGTCAGGCGACGCCTCCTCCGCAAACCACACGATGACGGACGGCCGGGCGCGAGACCTCCCCCGAAACGGGCGACCGTTGGTGGTGGGACGACGGCGTTCATGGCCTCGGACGCCGACCGGGCCGGACCGAGCTAGGCGCCCTCGGTGAGCGTCCGGTTGAGCTCAGCGACGCGGTGCATCGTGATGCCGGTGTGCGTCTCGTGCACGAGCGGGTGGTCGAGGTCGGGCTGCAGCTCGACCCAGGGGACCCGGCCCGGCTCCCGGGTGTGGATCCGCGCCGGAAGCGGGACGGTCGGGGCGTCGTAGGGCAAGGACGAGCACAGCCAGGCGAACATGGGCTCAAGCTTTGCGCGTCCGGGGTCGTTCCAGTGCTCAGCCTGGGTCCGCATGCTTTCCTGGCTGAGCGAGACCCAAACGGACCAGCAGAAGGGGCCGTCGTCCGAGTCGTGCACCGGGATCTCGATGTGGGCGCGCACGAAGTAGTGGATGGAACCGTCGGCGGTCGGCAGGACGCACATGTCGGCGTTGAGCTCCCCGGCCGCGCGCTCGGCGTCGGACACCGCGAGCCACGGGTCCGGGGCGTCCGGTCCGAACACCATGGCGAGGCCCGAGTGCATGGTGCCGCAGGTGGCGCAGACCCAGCCGCCGGTGCCGGCGTTCTCGGCGCTCATCGCGCGACCACCGAGGGGCGCTCTAGGCCGCCGCACAGCAGGGACAGGGCTGTGCGCTCGTGCAAGGTCATGGTCCGGGCTGAGTTCTCCACGCCAGAACCGTAGCGGCACCGGCCTGATGCCGGCGCTGCTCGGCGGTCGCGCGGTTGACCACAGCGGTTGCTGCCACGAGCGGCCGCCGTCCGGCAGGAATTGCTGTGGTCAACTGCCTTCAGCCCGCGCCGGTCAGGGTCCCAGCCGGATGTCGATCACGGCGGCGGTTCGGTGGTCATCTGCCCCAGCCCCTTGGCCAGCGCGCCGATGCTTCGGGCCAGGTCGGCGAGCGCTTGCGCCGTCGCCGCGTCGAGCCCTGTTCCGCCGGAGAGCTGGCTGTATGCCTGGCCGGCCCAGTCCTCCGCTGATCTGAAGCTGGTCATTGCCTCGTCGGTGCTCATAGTTCGACGATGCCACGCCGCCCTGATTCGGCACTCCGGGGCCGGGGTGAACTGGGCCGGACACAGAAACTGGGCCGGACACGGAAGAGCCCACACGGGCCGTCACCGGGAAGGTGACTGCGGCTCGTGTGGACTCTTCGTGTGCTACGGGGCCTCGGAAGGTTCGTGAGGCCCGGGATCTAGCCGGTCAGGCTCAGATGTCGTAGTAGAGCTCGAACTCGTGCGGGTGCGGCCGCAGGCGGATCGGGTCGATCTCGTTCTCGCGCTTGTACGCGATCCAGGTCTCGATCAGGTCCTCCGTGAACACGTCACCGGCGGTGAGGTACTCGTGGTCGGCCTCGAGCGCGTCGAGCACGCCACCGAGCGACGTCGGGACCTGGGCGATCTGCGCGTGCTCCTCGGGCGGCAGCTCGTAGAGGTCCTTGTCGACCGGGGCCGGGGGCTCGATGCGGTTCTTGATGCCGTCCAGGCCGGCCATCAGCATCGCGGCGAACGCCAGGTACGGGTTCGACGACGGGTCCGGCGCGCGGAACTCGATGCGCTTTGCCTTCGGGGAGGAACCCGTGATCGGGATCCGGATCGAGGCGGAGCGGTTGCGGGCCGAGTAGACGAGGTTCACGGGAGCCTCGAAGCCCGGCACCAGGCGGTGGTACGAGTTCACCGACGGGTTGGTGAAGGCGAGCAGCGACGGCGCGTGCTTCAGAATGCCGCCGATGTACCAGCGAGCCAGGTCGGACAGGCCGCCGTAGCCCTTCTCGTCGTAGAACAGCGGCTCGCCGTTCTTCCAGAGCGACTGGTGCGAGTGCATGCCCGAGCCGTTGTCGCCGAAGATCGGCTTCGGCATGAACGTGGCCGACTTGCCGGCCTCGAACGCGACGTTCTTGATGACGTACTTGAACTTCATCAGGTCGTCGGCGGCGTGCAGCAGGGAGTTGAACTTGTAGTTGATCTCCTGCTGGCCGGCGGTGCCCACCTCGTGGTGCGCGCGCTCGACGGAGAGGCCGACCTGGCCGAGGGTCTTGACCATGTCGTCGCGGAGGTCCGCGAAGCGATCGCTCGGCGAGGTGGGGAAGTAGCCGCCCTTGTAACGGGTCTTGTACCCGAGGTTGCCACCCTCCTCCTCGCGGCCCGTGTTCCACGCGGCCTCGACGGAGTCGATCGAGTAGTAGCTCTCGTTCGCGGCGGTCTTGAAGCGCACGTCGTCGAACACGTAGAACTCGGCCTCGGCACCGAAGAACACGGTGTCGGCGATGCCGGTCGACTTGAGGTACGCCTCGGCCTTGGCCGCGATGTTGCGCGGGTCGCGGGCGTAGGCGTCACCCGTGAACGGGTCCACGATCGAGAAGTTCACGATCAGCGTCTTGGCCTTGCGGAACGGGTCGATGTACGCCGTCGCGATGTCCGGCACGAGCTTCATGTCGGACTCGTGGATCGCCTGGAACCCGCGGATCGACGAGCCGTCGAACATGAGGCCCTCGGTGAAGGCGTCCTCGTCGAACTGCTCGACCGGGATGTTGAAGTGCTGAGTGACACCCGGCAGGTCGATGAACCGGACGTCGACGAACTCCACCCCCTCGTTGCGGGTGAAGGCGATCGCCTCCTCGGCGTTGTTGAACATCTGCGCTCCTTGCTCGCTCGATAAGTCCAGGGGGAGTCCGTCGCACCGTGCCGAACGATCTGGGGCTTGCACGCGGATCGCCACGAACCTAAGGGCAGGTGGTTTCTCTCGGGTTACTGATTGTTGCCGGTGTGTTTCTCACGCCTCTCGACGGTGTAACCGAGAGGAGATCTGCTGGTCGTGGACCCGGCCGCGTTATCACAGCGTGCCAGAACTCACATGCGGCGGCCCGGCGGCGTCCGTCCATCGGACGCCCGGGGACCGGTCGGCGGACGAACGAAGGGGGCGCCTCCCGTGCGGGAGACGCCCCCTTCGAGGTCAGGCGGTTCGGCCGTCGGACGGCGCCCGGTCAGCGACCGCGCATGCCCTTGCGGTCGGGGCGGGCGCGGGTCGGGTCGATGCCCTTCGGGATCGGCAGCTTCATGCCGCCGATGGCCTTGAGGCGCTTGCTGATCTCGGCCACCTCGGCGCGGGTCAGCGTCGACTTCAGCTTGGTGACGGCGCGCGCGACCTTGGTCAGCGGCACCTGCCCCTCGCCGTCGCCGCACTGGATCACCGTGACCGGCACGTTCGACAGGATGCGGCTGACCTTCTTGCGCTCCTGGTCGAGCAGCCGCGTCACGCGGTGCGACGGCCCCTCGGAGACGAGCACGACGCCCGCCCGGCCCACGCCCCGGAACACGAAGTCCTGGTTGCGGGCGTCGACGGCGACCGGCTCGTCCTCGAACGTCCAGCCGCCGCGGACGGTGCCGAGCGCGGCGCGCGCCGCACCGGGCTGCCCGGCGATCTGCGTGTAGGCAGCCTTCTCGGCGCTGCGCGACAGCACGAACATCGCCGCGAGCACGCCGAACGGCACGCCGATGACCAGCGCGTAGACCCACGGGCCCGCGAGGACGCCGATGAGCAGCGCTACCGCGACGACACCGACGAACGCGGCGAGCATCCACCAGGTGACGAGCGGGTTCTGCTTGCGGGTCATCTTGTAGACGTCCCACAGCTGGTGATACCAGCGGCGCTTCTTGGGCTTCTTCTGCTTGGTGACGGACGCGTCGTCGCGCGCTTCGCCTCCGGACGAGGTTCGGGCCATGGTCATCGATTCTAGTGCGCTGCGAGCGTTCGGCGTGCCGGGTCAGCGCGCCAGCAGGCTCGCCGCCTCCTGGCGGGAGGTGGTGGGCTGGGCGAGGTGCGACAGTGCCTCGGGGATCGGGCGGCCGTGCTTGGTCATCGCCTGGCCCCACAGGCGGCCCGCGCGGTACGACGAACGCACCAGCGGCCCCGCCATGACGCCGAGGAAGCCGATCTCCTCCGCCGTCTCGGACAGCTCCACGAATTCCTCCGGCCGCACCCAGCGGTCCACCGGGTGGTGGCGCAGCGACGGGCGCAGGTACTGGGTGATCGTGATGATGTCGCAACCGGCGTCGTGCAGGTCCTGCAGCGCCTGCTTGACCTCGTCGACCGTCTCGCCCATGCCGAGGATCAGGTTGGACTTGGTGACGAGACCGGCGTCGCGGGCGCGGGTGATGACCGAGAGCGACCGCTCGTAGGTGAACGCCGGGCGGATCTGCTTGAAGATCCGCGGCACGGTCTCGACGTTGTGCGCGAGCACCTCGGGGCGCGACTCGTTGACGGCGTCGAGCAGCTCGGGGATGGCGTTGAAGTCCGGGATCAGCAGCTCGACGCCGGTGCCCGGGTTCAGCGCGTGGATCTGCCGCACGGTCTCGGCGTAGAGCCAGGCGCCGCCGTCGGCCAGGTCGTCGCGTGCGACGCCGGTGACGGTCGAGTACTTCAGGCCCATGGTCCGCACGGACTCGGCGACGCGGCGCGGCTCGTCCTTGTCGAAGTCGGCGGGCTTGCCGGTGTCGATCTGGCAGAAGTCGCAGCGGCGGGTGCACTGGTCACCGCCGATGAGGAAGGTGGCCTCGCGGTCCTCCCAGCACTCGAAGATGTTGGGACAGCCGGCCTCCTCGCACACCGTGTGCAGGCCCTCGCCCTTGACGAGCGATTTCATGTCGCGGTACTCGGGACCCATCACCGCCCGGGTCTTGATCCACTCGGGCTTCTTCTCGATGGGCGTGGCCGAGTTGCGCGCTTCGATGCGCAACATGCGTCGGCCTTCAGGTGCGATGGTCACGCAGATCCCTCCCAGGTCAGCGGGTTGGCCCAGCCTATGCCTCGCGCGCCCGGCGTCGCGCGGGCGTCGGGCGGGTGACAAGTGGCGTTCGTCACGCGGTCGCGGTCAGAGCCTCCGACGGCGCCTCGTCGGCCGCGGACGGAGCCTCGTCGGCCGCGAGCAGGGGTGCCAGGCGCTCGATCAGCGCCGCCTGCAGGAGCGGCCGCACCTCCTCGACGGTGACCTGCCGGCCGAGCTCGGCGGTCAGCGACGTGACGTCGGCGTCCTCCGCGGGGATGCCGCACGGCACGATGTGGTCGAACGCCGCCAGGTCGGCGTCGCAGTTCAGGGCCAGGCCGTGCATGGTGACGCCCTTGGCGACGCGCGCGCCGATGGCGCAGATCTTGCGCTCCAGCCGCGCGTCGGGGACGTCGGGGGAGTCCGCGGCGAGCCAGACGCCCGAGCGGCCCTCGACCCGCATGGTCTCGACGCCGAGCGTGGCGCACACGTCCATCACGGCCTGCTCCAGCGTGCGGACGTACTCGACGACGTCGAACGGCTTGGCCAGCTTGATGATCGGGTAGGCGACGATCTGGCCCGGCCCGTGCCAGGTGATCTTGCCGCCGCGGTCCACCTTGATGACCTCGGTGCCGTCGGTCGGGTACTCGTCCCGGTGCGTGCGCGCCCCCGCCGTGTAGACGGACTCGTGCTCGAGGAAGAAGACCGTGTCGGCCAGCTCGTCCGCGCGGACGCCCTCGTGGGTGCGCCGCTGCAGGTCCCAGCCCTCGTGGTACTCCACGTGCCCGGAGAGATGACGGATATCCATGCCCGCCACCCTAAGCCCGCCCGGTGACGGGGCACGGGCCAACCCTGGTTGACCGGAATTCAGCAGGCAGCAGGCGGCCGTAATCAGCCCGATTACGGCCGCTGCCAGCCTGCTGAACCAACCTCAGTCGAGGGAGATGCCCGCCGGGCGAGCCGGGGGTGGGGATTGGGATGGGAGGTCTCTCAGGTGGGCGGCGACGACGGCGCCGATGCCGCCGGGCTGGTCGCTGTCCGCGGGCTTGAAGCGCAGCAGCACCACCTTGCCGGTCGCCAGCAGCCGGTTCTGCCTGGGCGCGTCCTTGACCAGCGCCTCCGGCGTGGAGTGCGGCCCGATGCCGTCGATCTCGACGACGAGCCACCGTCCGTCGCGCAGGCGCCAGCCGAGGTCGCACCGGCCGAGGAACTGCCCGCCCTTGCGGAAAACGACCTGAACCCGGTGCGGGGGTACGCCGTGGTCGACGCAGGAGAGCCTGGCCCGGGTCTCTGCGGGCGACTCGTCGCCGCGGTTCGCCAGGTCGAGGCGGCTCAGGCTGGGCGCCGCGCCGCGGCGTCCGTGCAGCAGGCGCTCCACCTCTGCGAGCCCGGCGTCGTCGAGCAGCTTCTTGTTCAGGGCGCTGCTGACCACCGCGACGCCGTCGTCCCGGGAGAGGCTCGGTAGGGCCTGGGCCAGCGCGTGCCCGATCTTCGCGATGCGCCAGCCGTTGTACGGCTGGGACTCGAAGTTCCCGTACTGGCGCACGACGACGCCGTCCCGCCCGTGATGGCGCACGCCCCGGGGAAAGGCGACCTCGGGCTGGATGTTCCGGGGCAGTCCGGCGACACCGTGCAGGGCGAGCGCCGCGGACCCGACGGCCGCCGTCCCGGGCCAGACGAGCAGGCCTTTCACGGCGGACCGGCGCCGGAGGTGGTCGAAGTAGTCGTCCCGGACCCGCTTTCCCGGTTCGACGGGATCCGTGTCGAGCACCCGTTCGCCTTCCCGCCGCCAGACGCCGTGGCTGACGAGCCGGGCGATCCGGCGCCGGTCGACCCCGGCGGCGCAGCACTGCCGGACGGAGACCAGGCCTTCCTGCCGCGCGGCGAGGGAGAAGATCGCCGGGGGAACCGCACCGAGTGGACGCATGCCGGGATCAGATCACCGGGCGGCCCCTCGCCGCCGTCGGGCAAGCGGCACCTGTGCACAACCCCGCCGTCCGACCTCCTGTGGTCGCGCCACGACCCTTGCTCCCACGTCCAGAGAGGCTGCCCCCTGGGGGAAGCCCCGTCCAGAGCTGCCACCGGAGCCCCCCAGCTGAGGGGGATTCAGCAGGCCGCGGGCGACTGTCCGGGGTGCGGTTACGGTCGCGCGGAGCCTGCTGAACCGAGGTCAACCGGCTACCCCAAGGTAACCAGAGGCATTGGCCGGGTCAGGGCGCCGGGAGGGGCTCCGACGGGCAGCTCGCCAGCACGTCCTCCATGGCGTCGTGCTCGGCGGGCGTGATCCAGAGGTCGTACTTGTGCTTGACCGCGATCTGCCGGGCCACGTACTCGCAGCGGTACGCCTGGTTCTCGGGGAGCCACTCGGAGGCGTCCTTGGCGCCCTTGCCCATGTTGGCGGGGCCGTCGGAGGCCACCAGGTTGAGCGGGTCGTTCGCGATCGCGACGCGCAGGTCCTTGTCCCAGTCGGCCGCGCCGGTGGTCCAGGCGTTCATCAGCGCCACGACGTGGTCGATCTGCACGTCGCCGGAGCGCTCGCCGCGCTCGAAGTCGATGGTCTCGCCCGTGTACGGGTCGTCGAGCGTGCCGGAGGCCACCTCGCAGGAGTCGCCGTCGGTCAGCACGAAGTCGTCGAGGTCCCGCTGGAGCATGTCGTTGCGGGTGTCGCAGCCGTTGCCGTCGACGTCCTTCCAGGTGCTGCCGAAGTCGGACTCGCGGTCGTAGCCGTCCTTGGTGGCGGCGTCCTGCACCGTGAGGGTGTCCAGCGTCGCGAGGGCGGAACCCTCCGCGCCCTCCGCGGGGGCGACGTCGTCACCCAGCGACTTGACGATGAAGTTTCCCGCGAGCACGAGCGCCGCGACGGCGATCAGCACGAGCTGCAGGGTCTTGCGGTTCTGGCTGGACTTCTTGGCTGTGGCGGACACGAGCCCCTCAATCTGTCGGCCGGTGGTCCGGACCGCAGATGGCCGGACAAAGACTAAGAACGTGCGAAACGTACCTCTTGCCCCAGTCTGCCAGAGTTGTGTTACGGGGATTAAGCGGCTGACCAGTAATCTCGCGTCGCTGCTCCCCGCGGGGCACGATGGGGCCATGGCACTTCGGATCGGGATTGTCGGCTACGGCGGAGCGGGCAGGCAAATTCACGCTCGACTGGCGCGAGCTGCGGGTATGTCGGTAACGGCGGTCGTCGCGCGCGACCCCGGACGGCGCGTCCAGGCGGCCGGCGACTGGCCGGGCGCGCGGCTGTTCAACGACCTGACGACGATGCTCGCGGAGCCCGGGCTCTACGACCTCGTGGTCATCGCGAGCCCCTCCTCGCTGCACGCCGAGCACGCGAACGCCGTCTCCGTGGCGGGCAAGCCCTTCGTGCTGGACAAGCCCATCGCGACGACGGCGGCCGAGGCGCGCCGGGTGGTGAGCGCCGCGTCGTCGTCGGGCACGCCGTTCACCGTGTTCCACAACCGGCGCTGGGACCCGGAGCAGCTCACGCTCAAGGCGCTGCTGGACCGTGGTGACCTCGGCAAGGTGCACACCTTCGAGCGGCACTGGGAGCGCTGGCGGCCCAAGCCGCAGCAGCGGTGGAAGGAGAACGACACCGTGGGCGGCGGGCTCCTGCTCGACCTCGGCCCGCACCTCGTCGACTCGGCCACCCAGCTGTTCGGGCCGGTCGTGTCCGTGTACGCCGAGACCCGCGCGCTCTCGACGCCCACCGAGGACGACGTCTTCCTCGTGCTGCACCATGCCGCGCCGGGCACGAAGCCCGGGGTGGTCCCGGGCCGCGCGGCGGCCGCCGACGTCCTGTTCGGCGTCGAGCCGCCGGCCAAGGGCGTGGTCTCGCGGCTCTGGGCCGGCTCCCTGGTCGGCGCGCCCGGACCCCGCACGCGCGTGCTGGGGGACGGCGGCGCGTACGTGGTCAACTCGTTCGAGGGCGACGCCTCGCCGTTCGACGTGCTCGACGACGACCAGCCCGACGGCACCCACGGCTGGCTCACCCGCGGCCGGGAGCGCACCGCCGTGCCGCAGCCCCGCGGCGGGCACGAGGACTTCTATTCGGCCGTGGCCGAATGGCTCGCCGGCGAGGCCGACGTGCCGGTCGACCCGGCCGACGCCGTGCGCACGGCGGAGGTGCTGGACGCGGCCCGGATCTCGGCCAAGGAAGGACGCCTCGTCGACGTCTGACGCAAACGTTCGCGCAGGTCCTGGCGCGGCGCCGACGGCGCACCCAGGTACGGCCAAAGGGGTCCGGCGGTCACCCGCCGGGCCCTTTGTCGTTTCCAGGAGTTCACCCACAGGGCTCACGATTCGGCAAATCCTGTGGATAAAGAGCGGGCTCCGATTCACGGAGTTCTCATGAACGGGTGCACTACATCGAATCCGCGGAACTGGTCCGCGTAGCCGTCCCGACGGACGCTGCGTCTCGGGACCTTCTGGTGCGCCGCCTGGACACCCTCGCGACACTGGACCACCCCCATCTCGTGCCGCTCATCGCGATCTCGCCGAACGGACCGGACAACCTCGATGTCCGGCTGTCGCGGACGGGCGCGGTCGACCTGCCCACCGCCGTCGGCTCCCGTGGCCCCCTGACCGCCGCCGAGGGCGCGGGCATCACCGTCGCCGTCGCGCAGGCCCTGGCCGCGCTGCACAGCGTGGGCCTGGTCCACGGCGGCGTGCGGCCCACCGACGTGCTGCTCCGCAGCGACGGCAGCGCCGTGCTCCGCCCCCGCGTGACGCTGCCCGACCACAGCGACGACCCCGTCGACGTGACCTCGCTGGCCACGCTCGTCGAGTCCGTGCTGGGCTTCCCCGGCCCGAGCCTGGACGCCAAGGCCGACCAGGCGCTGCGGTCCGTTCTGGCCCGCGCCCGCGCTGAGGACCCGCGCGACCGGCCCGAGCCGGGCACGCTCGCGGCGCTCGCCAACGACGCCGTGCGGCCCGTGCCCGTGCGGCTCCCGGACGGCTCGGCGCTCGTCTCGGCCGCCATCAGCGGCCCGGTGCCCCTCGCCGGCCACGTGCCGCTCGGGGCGCACACGCCGTCGGCGTGGCGCTCGGCCGCCCGGACCCTCACGGGGTCCATCGCCGCCGTCGACGCCCGCACCTGGGCGGCCACCGCCCGCCGCCGGGCGACACTGCCGGTCACCGGCCGCGGAGCCGGCACCCGGCCGGGCGCCAAGGCCGTCGAACCGCGCACCACCGTGGGCACCGTGCTCGCTTCCGTGATGATCGCGGCCGGCGTCGTCGCGGGGATCTCCGCGGGCGTCACCGCGATCCCCGAGGCCTTCGGCGGCGAGGAGCCCGCGGTCGCGGCGCCGTCGCCCGAGTCCTCGGCCCCCGTGTGGGGCGGCATCAACCCGGTGAGCAACGCCAAGGACCCGGCGGGTGCCGCGGTCGAGCTGACCGAGCGTCGCCTGGCTCTGCTGGCGGGCGCCGTGTCCGACATCAGCATGGTCAACCTCGAGGGGTCGCCGGCCTACCTGGCAGACCAGCAGGTTCTCGAGGAGCTCAAGCAGAACAAGGCCCAGGTGGTCGGCGCCTCCGCGGAGATCCGCTCCACCGAGGTCGTGACGCAGGGCCCGGGTGCCGCGTCGGCCGTGCAGAGCGCGACCACGACGTCGAACAAGACGACCCAGACGTCGGACTCCGGCGAGAGCAAGGCGTCGGACAAGCGGGCGCCGATCGAGGCGGTCGTCCGGATCGAGTACACGATCACGGCCCACATCCAGGTGTCCGACAGCGGTCAGACGGCCGTGCCCGCCTCGAAGGAGTCGGCGGACCTGACCCTGGTCTGGACCCCGGGCGGCTGGCGGGTCAGCGAGGTCCGCTGACCCGGTCAGCTGTCGGCAAGATCGGCTGTCGACAGAGCGGACGGCGCTAGGCGCCGGTGGCCGGGCGGCCCGCTACCCAGCGGGCCGCCGCCTCCGGGTCGGCGTGCGTCCAGGTGAACCCCGTGCGGTTCAGCACGGCGGGCACCACGCGCTGCGAGGCGATCAGGTCGTCGGCGAGCTGCCCGAGCGCGATCCGTAGCGCGAACCGGGGCACCGCCAGCCCCGCCGGACGCGACAGTGCCCGGGCGAGCGCGCGGGTCAGCTCCCGGTTGGTGGTGGGCTCGGGCGCGACGGCGTTCACGGGCCCGCGGACGTTCGCGTCGATGACGTGCCGGACGGCCGCGACCTCGTCGGCCAGCGTGATCCAGCTCCACCACTGCCGGCCGCTGCCGAGCGGCCCGCCCACGCCCAGGCGCAGGAGCGGCAGCATCCGGCCGAGCGCCCCGCCCGACGGCGCGAGCACGATGCCGCTGCGCAGCCAGACCACCCGCGCGCCGGCCTCCGCGGCGGGGGCCGTGGCGTTCTCCCACGCCTTGACCAGGTGGGCGAGGAAGTCGTCCCCGCGCTCCGACGCCTCGGTCAGCAGCTCGTCCCCGCGGTCCCCGTACGCCCCGACCGCGGAGGCGTTGACCAGCACCGGCGGCCCGTCCAGCCGCGCGATCGTGCGAGCCAGCAGGCTCGTGGTGGTGGTGCGGGAGCCCAGGAGCTTCTGCTTGTAGGCCGGGGTCCAGCGGTGGTCGCCGATCCCGGCCCCGGCCAGGTTCACGACGGCGCCCGCGCCCTCCAGCGCGGCCGGGTCGAGCTCCCCGGTCCGCGGGTCCCAGGGCACCTGCCGGACGGCGGCGTCGTCCCCGGCGGGAGTCGCCCCGGCGGCCGAGCCGTTGTCAGCCTCCGCGCCCCGGCGCACCAGGCGGCGCACACCGTGACCCCGCTCCACGAGGTCCGCGACCAGCGCGGAACCGACGAGACCGTGGGACCCGGCCACCACTACGTCCATCCCGCGAATCTAGCCTGCCCGGCACTCCTCCCGTCGTCTCCGGGAAGGGCCACGGCTGCCCCCGGGAACGACCGTGGCCGGCCCCGGAGCGGGACCGGCCACAGCGTTCTACCTGCTGGTCGACGTCGGGCGCGCGAGGCTACCCGGCCGACCCGGAGGCCTTGGTCAGAGGCCGACCTCGGCCTCGAACGCGCCCTCTTCGATACGGTTCTTGATCGCGGTGAGGAAGCGCGCGGCGTCCGCACCGTCGACCAGGCGGTGGTCGTAGGACAGGAAGATGTACGACATCGAGCGCACCGCGATGCTCTCGTTGCCCTCGGCGTCGGTCACCACGACCGGGCGCTTGGTGATGGTGCCCGTGCCCAGGATGGCGGCGTGGCCCAGCGGCACGATCGGCGTGTCGATGAGCGAGCCGCCCGAGCCGGTGTTCGTGATGTTGAACGTGCTGCCCGAGAGTTCGTCCGGCGTGACCTTGTTGGCCCGGGTGCGCGCACCCAGGTCCTGGATCTGCCGGGCGATGCCGGCGAGGTTCAGGTCGCCCGCGTTCTTGATGACCGGGACCACCAGGCCGCGCTCGGTGTCGACGGCGATGCCGACGTTCTCCGAGCCGTGGTAGGTGATCTCGCCCTTCTCGGTGTCGATCGTGGCGTTGATCTTCGGGTACGCCTTGAGCGCCTCGACGGCGGCCTGCGTGAAGAACGGCAGGAACGTCAGCTTGGCACCCTCGCGAGCGGCGAAGGACTCCTTGGCCTTGGCCCGGAGCTTCGCGACGCGCGTGACGTCGACCTCCATGACCGTGGTCAGCTGGGCCTGCGTCTGCACGGCCTCGAGCATGCGCTCGGCGACGATCTTGCGCAGGCGCGACATCTTCTCGGTGGTGCCACGCAGCGGCGACACCTCGAGCTTGGCCGCGGGGGCCTTGGCGGCAGCGGGCGCGGCGGCAGCGGCGGGGGCCGGAGCGGCCTTCGCCTCGGCCGCGGCGAGCACGTCCTCCTTGCGGATGCGACCACCGACGCCGGTACCCGTCACCGTGGCGACGTCGACGCCCTTCTCCGCGGCGAGCTTGCGCACGAGCGGGGTCAGGTACGAGCCGGCGGTGCGACCAGCGGCAGCGGCGGGAGCCGGCGCGGCCGGGGCCGGGGCAGCGGGCGCCGGGGCGGCCGGAGCCGGAGCGGCCGGGGCGGGCGCGGCCGGAGCCGGAGCCGCCGGAGCGGGGGAGGCGGCCTCGGCCGGGGCCGGGGAGTCCGCGGCCGGGTCCGGCACCGGGGTGGCCTCGGCCGGAGCCTCGGTCTTCGGCGCCTCGGGGGCCGGAGCTGCCGGGGCCTCGGCCGCCGGAGCGGCGGCGCCGGAGCCGACGCGGGCCAGGATGGCGCCGACCTCGACGGTCTCGTCCTCCTTGACCAGGATCTCCTGGAGCTTGCCGGCGACCGGCGACGGGATCTCGGTGTCGACCTTGTCGGTCGAGACCTCGAGGAGCGGCTCGTCGACGGCGACGTCGTCACCGACCTCCTTGAGCCAGCGCGTCACGGTGCCCTCGGTGACCGACTCGCCCAGGGCGGGCAGCGGCACGTCGGTGCCGCCACCGGCCGGAGCCGGAGCGGCGGCGGGCGCGGGGGCCTCGGCGGCGGGCGCCTCGGCGGGCGTGGCCTCGGCCGGCTGAGCCGGCTCGGGCTCGGCCGCGGGAGCCTCCTCGGCGGGAGCTTCCGCAGCGGCGGGCTCGGCCGCGGGCGCCGCCGGGGCGGCACCGGAGCCGGAGCCGTCACCGATGACGGCGAGGGTCGCGCCGACCTCCACGGTGTCGTCCTCCTGGACGAGGATCTGCTCGAGGACGCCGGCGATCGGCGACGGGATCTCGGTGTCGACCTTGTCGGTCGACACCTCGAGCAGCGGCTCGTCGACGGCGACCTCGTCGCCGACAGCCTTGAGCCAGCGGGTGACAGTGCCCTCGGTGACGGATTCGCCGAGGGCCGGCAGCTGCACGTTCTCAGACATGACCTGTGAGGTCTCCTTTGTCGTTATGGTCAGTTGTGGGCGTGCAGAGGCTTGCCGGCCAGTGCCATGTGTGCCTCTCCGAGTGCCTCGTTCTGGGTGGGATGTGCGTGGACGAGCGAGGCGACGTCCTCAGGGAACGCCTCCCAGCCCACGATGAGCTGGCCCTCGCCGATCAGCTCGCCCACACGCGAGCCGATCAGGTGCATACCGACCACGGGTCCGTCCTTGCGGCGCACCAGCTTGGCGAAGCCCTGGGTACCCAGGATCTTGCTCTTGCCGTTGCCCGCGAGGTTGTACTCGATGGTCTCCACCTGGTCCGGACCGTACAGCTCGGCGGCCTTCGCCTCGGTGACGCCTACCGACGCCACCTCCGGCTCGCAGTAGGTGACGCGCGGGATCGCCGCCTCGTCGATCGGCGCGGGCGACTGGCCCGCGATCTGCTCGGCCACGTAGATGCCCTGCGCGAACCCGCGATGGGCGAGCTGCAGGCCCGGCACGATGTCGCCGACCGCCCAGACCTGCCCGCCTGCCGGCGTGGTGACGCCGGTGCGGAGCAGCTCGTCGGTCAGGACGAAACCGCGGTCGACGCGCACGCCGGCGGCCTCGTACCCGAGGTCGGCGGTCCGCGCGCCGCGTCCGACGGCGACGAGCAGCAGCTCGGCGTCGAACGTGGCGCCCGACTCGAGCTCGACCTTCACGCCGTCGTCGGACTGCTTGACCTGGGCGAAGCGGTCGCCCAGGGAGAACTTGATGCCGCGCTTGCGGAACGCGCGCTCCAGCGCCTTCGAGAGCGCGACGTCCTCGTTCGGCACGAGGTGGGGCAGCGCCTCGACGATCTGCACGTCGGCGCCGAAGGACTTCCAGACGCTCGCGAACTCCACGCCGATCACGCCGCCGCCGAGCACCACCACGGACTTCGGCACGGTGTCCAGCGTGAGCGCCTGGTCGGAGGTGATGACGCGGCCGCCGAGGTCGAGGCCCGGCAGGCTCCGGGCGTACGAACCGGTTGCGAGCACCACGTGGGTGCCGGTGTAGGCGGTCTTCGTGCCGTCCGCGGCGGTGACCTCGACGACGCCTGGGGAGGCGAGCGTGCCGTGCCCCTCGACGACGGTGATCTTCCGGGAGGCGATCAGCCCCTGCAGGCCCTTGTACAGGCCCGCGACCACGGAGTCCTTGTAGGCGAGCACGCCGGGCATGTCGATGCCGTCCAGCGAGGTGCGGACGCCGAACTGCGCGCCGTGCGCGGCGGCGTCGGCCACCTCGGCCGCGTGCAGGAGCGCCTTGGTGGGCACGCAGCCCACGTGCAGGCAGGTCCCGCCGAGCTTGTCCTTCTCCACGAGGGCCACGCTCTGGCCCAGCTGCGCGGCGCGGAGGGCGGCCGCGTAGCCGCCGCTTCCCCCACCGAGCACGACGACGTCGTACGTGTCCGGGTTGTCATGCGTAGGCAAGTGCTGGCTCCTCATGGATGGCGGAGGTGACTGCGTCTGCTGCGCGGGTTGGCGCCGCAAGCCATCTTGACACTTCAGCGGGCGTGGCCCCAATCGTGCACCCCGTCTGTCGGGTGTGACCGTGGCGACATTGACGCAAATGACGCCGTTGTGAAAAGGCGGGCGGCTCCGGAAGTGCGAGTTTCCTGCGATGTGCGTGGAGATGCCTAGGACACTGCCGCTCTCGCTAGTACCCTCGGTGCATGCCCCGCCAGTCTCGTAGCTCGCTCGCGCGTTTCTTCCAGCGACGCTCCACGCCCGGCGGCGGCGCGCGCCCGACCAGCAACGACGCGCGTCGCCAGACCCTGGCACACCTCGGTGAGTTCATCTCCTCGCGGGTCGGCGTCGAGGCCTACGTGGAGCCGCCGACCACCGACATCCCCAGCACCATCCTGCTCGTGGCCAGCACGGGGGAGTGGACGCGCCGCCGAGTGCCCGACGAGCGCACCGCCTTCGACATCGCGAACCAGCTCGGGGTGCCCGTGTACAACGTGCGGTTCACCGGCTACCCGCAGCGGATGCGCGACTGGAACAGCGCCCAGCGCAAGAAGTGATCCCGCCGAGGTAGAACTCCGGCGAGAGAGAACTCCAGCGAGGTAGAACTCCAGCGAGGTAGAACCAGAGCGAGGTAGAACCCTGGCGAGGCAGCTTCGGCCGCCTCGCCAGGGTTCTACCTCGCTGGAGTTCTACCTCGCCACAACTTCGCCGTGGTTCTACTTCGCGGGAGCGGCCGCCGCGGCCGCCGCGCGGCCCTCGACGAAGCTCAGCAGCGTGCGCACGCCCACGCCGGTGCCGCCGCCGGAGGTGTACCCGTGCGCGCCGCCCTCGTTGAAGGCCGGCCCGGCGATGTCCAGGTGGGCCCACGGGTGGTCGCCCACGAAGGTCTGCAGGAACAGGCCGGCGTTGAGCATGCCGCCCCACCGCGGGCCGGAGTTGGCGACGTCGGCCACCTTGGACTTGATGTTCGACTTGAGCTCCTCGGGGAGCGGCATCGGCCAGAACAGCTCGCCCGAGGCGTCGGCGGCGGCCTTGACCTCGTCGCGCACCGCGTCGGTGCCCATGACGGCGGACGTGCGGTTGCCGAGCGCCACCATCTGCGCGCCGGTGAGCGTCGCGATGTCGAGCACCACGTCGTGGCCGTCCTCGACGGCGGAGACCAGGCCGTCCGCCATGACGATGCGGCCCTCGGCGTCGGTGTTCAGCACCTCGACGGTCTTGCCGCCGTAGATGGTGATGACGTCGGCGGGGCGCTGCGCGTTGCCGCCCGGCATGTTCTCCGCGAGGCAGAGGTAGCCGGTGACGGCGACCGGCAGGTTCAGCTTGGCCGCGGCGACCACCGTGGACAGGACGGCGGCGGCGCCGGCCATGTCGGACTTCATGGCCTCCATGCCGGCGGCGGGCTTGATCGAGATGCCGCCCGAGTCGAACGTTATGCCCTTGCCCACGAGCGCCACCTTGGCGGTCGGCTTGGCCGGCGTGTAGGCGACCTTGACGAGGCGCGGGCCGCGGGACGAGCCCTGGCCCACGGCGGTGAGCCCGCCGTAGCCGCCCGAGGCGAGCTGCTTGTCGTCCAGCACCGTCACCTTGAGGTGCTTGACGTCCTTGGCCGCGGCCTTGGCGGCGTCGGCGAAGGTGGCCGGGTAGAGCTCGTTGGGCGCGGTGTTGACCAGGTCACGCGTGGCGTGCACGGCCGCGGCGAGGATCTCGGCGCGCTCGGCGGCGAGCTTGGCCTTCGCGTTCTTGTGCAGCGGGGTGAGGATCTCGATCGCGGCGACCGGGTCCTTGCCGTTCCGGGCGCCGTTCTTGGCGTCCTTGGCGTCCTTCGCCCCGTCCTTCGTGGCCTTGCCCGAGGTCCGGTAGCGGTTGAACGCGTAGGCGCCCAGCAGCGCGCCCTCGGTGACGGCGGTGATCTCCGCGTCGTCGGAGGCGGGCAGCGCGATGGCGGCGGAGGAGAGGCCCGCGAGCTCGCGGGTCGCGGCACCGGCGGCACGGCGCAGGGTCTCCGCGGTGAACGTGCCGTCCTCGGTGCGCTCGCCCAGGCCGGTCAGCACCAGGACGTCGGCGGCGAGCTTGTCGCCGGCCGGGATCTTGCGGACCTCGTCGCGCGCACCCGTGACGCCGAGCTGCGGGGCGAGCGTCTCGAGCTGCGTGAGCAGGTCGGTGGGGAGCTGGTCGGACACGACGGCTACGCCGTCCGACGTCTGGGCGGTCGCCACCACGAGCGCTTCGGCCTTCACGGCGGTGGGATTCTTGCTGGAGAGGGTCACGTCGGTCACGCAGCCGATCGTATCCCGCACCTCTGACCGCCGGTCCGTGAGCGGGGGAACGGCCTGCCTACCGGCCCTGGACGGGCCGATCGAGGCGCAGGTCACGCGCGATCCGATTGCCGGTGGGCCGGTGCCGCCCGGTAGTCTGCGGACGTGATCCTTGGCCTCCTGCTCCTCGTGGTCGCGCTCTGCGTGGCCCTGGCCGGGTGGGCCGGCTGGTTCGTCGCCCGCGACCGCGCCGTGATCCTGAACCAGCTGTGGGGCGGCGCCGCGATCGAGGTCCTGCTGCTCGTGCAGGGTGTCGTCGCGATCGTGCAGGGCGCGGGCGGTGGCGGGGCGAGCGACCCGCTGCTGTTCTGGGGCTACTTCGCCACGACCCTGGTGATCCTGCCGGTCGCCGCCGCGTGGGCCTTCGCCGAGCGCACCAGGTGGAGCTCGGTCGTGCTGCTCGTGGCGTCCCTGACGGTGGCGTTCCTGGAGTGGCGCATGTGGCAGATCTGGATGGGGGCGTGATGACAGATCCGACGGAACCGACCGGACCGGCTGGACCGACGGGGCCGAGCGAGAGGACGGCCGCACGGCGGACCGGGCGGGGCTTCGGCCGCGTGCTGGTGACCGTGTACGGCATCCTGGCGTTCGCCGCCCTGGGCCGGTCGTCCTACGAGCTCGTCGTGAAGTTCGGCGAGGCCCCCGTGGCCTACACGCTCTCGACCCTGGCGGCCGCGGTGTACGTGGTCGCCACCTTCGCGCTCGCGATCGGCACGCCCGCCTGGCGCGTGACCGCTTGGATCACCGTCGGGATCGAGGCGGTGGGCGTCGTCACGATCGGCGCCCTGTCGCTGGCCGACCCCGGCGTGTTCGGGGAGTCGACCGTCTGGTCCGGGTTCGGCCAGGGCTACGGCTACGTGCCGCTGGTCCTGCCGTTCGTCGGGCTGTGGTGGCTGTGGCGGACGTCGCGCAGCACGTCCGAGGAGAGGACCGCATGAGCTGGCCGTACTCGTTGTTGTTCAACGGCATCTTCCGCCGGATGGACCCGGAGCGGGCCCACGAGCTCGCGTTCTCGATGATCGAGCGCGCCGGCAAGGTGCCGGTGCTCCGGGACGTCGCGCAGGGGGCGCTGGCCCCGTACCTCGGCCAGCGCGCCGGCGGCCCGGGCAGCGTGCGCCTCTTCGGCCGCGTGGTGCCGGCGCCGTTCGGCCTGGCCGGCGGGTTCGACAAGAACGCCCGCGCGATCCGGGGCCTGACGATGCTCGGCTTCGGGTTCGTCGAGATCGGCACCGTCACCGCCCGCCCGCAGCCCGGGAACGAGAAGCCGCGCATGTGGCGCGAGCTCGACGTGCGGGGCGTGCGCAACCGGATGGGCTTCAACAACGAGGGCGCGGCGGCCGCCGCCGAGCGCCTGCGGGCGCTGCGGAGCACCGCCGCGGGCCGCGCGATCGTCGTCGGCGCCAACATCGGCAAGTCCAAGGTGACGCCGCCGGAGTTCGCGGCGGGTGACTACGCGACGTCGGCCCGGCTGCTCGCCCCCTGGGCGGACTACCTGGTGGTCAACGTCTCGTCCCCGAACACGCCGGGCCTGCGCGACCTGCAGGCGACCGAGTCGCTGCGGCCCATCCTGGAGGCCGTCCGCGCCGCCGCCGACGAGGCCACGGTCGGCACGGCCGCCGGCCGCGGCACCGGGCGGCGCGTGCCGCTCCTGGTCAAGATCGCGCCCGACCTCGCGAACGACGACGTCGACGCCGTCGCCGACCTCGTGCTGGAGCTGGGCCTGGACGGCGTCGTCGCGGTCAACACCACCATCGGGCACGACCGCGGCCCGGGCGGCCTGTCCGGCCCGCCGCTGCTGGGTCGGGGCATCGAGGTCGTCGCGCGCCTGCGGGAGCGCCTCGGCACCGGACCCGTCATCATCGGCGTGGGCGGCATCACCCGGGCCGACGACGTCCGCGCGTACCTGCGCGCGGGCGCCGACCTGACCCAGGGGTACACGTCGTTCGTCTACGAGGGGCCGCTGTGGGCGTCGGAGATCAACCGCGCCCTGACCCGTTCGGCGGGCTCCACGGCAAGTGGGAGGTACGAGTGATCCGTCCGCAGTGGGAGTGGGCCCTGGACGACGCCGAGGGGCGTCGCCTGACCGAGCCCGTCACGCCCGTCTTCACCGCGCAGTACGACGCCGAGCAGTGGCTCGGCGAGCACTGGCGCGAGCTCGCGGCCGTCGGCGCCGTGCAGGCGAGCCTGCTGCACGACGGCACGCAGGCGGCGCCGGGCGTGGAGCTGCGAACCCACTGAGGCTCGCCCGGAGCCGTGCCAGGGGCGCGGTCAGTGCCTCGCCCTGCCCGACGGCGCCACCCGCGCCCAGGCCCGGGCCAGCCGCGGCACGGCGTCGGCCAGCTCGGCGGGCGACCGCGTGAAGGTGAGCCGCACGCGGGACGCCGCGCCGGTGCTGTCGGGGCTGAAGATCGGCCCGGCCGCGACCAGGGCGCCCTCGGCGGCCGCCGCCGCGGCGAACGCCTGCGCGACGGGCCGGCCCAGGTCGGCCCAGCAGAACAGCCCGCCCTGCGGCGTCGGCACGTCCCACGGGAACGCCTCGCGGAGCCGGCCGACCAGCAGGTCCCGCCGTTCGCGCAGCATGCGCCGCCGGCCTGCCATGACCTCCTCGTGGCGCCCGAGCAGCTCGACCACGGCGAGCTGCTCCAGCACCGCCGTCGCGATGTCCGCGGACTGCCGCGCCCGCGCGAGGTGCGAGATCACCTGCGGGTGCGCCCGGACCCAGCCGACCCGCAGGCCGCCCCAGAACGCCTTGGACGCAGACCCCACCGACACGACGTGCGGCGACGTGCCGTCCCCGGCGAAGGCAGGCGGCATCGGCTGGTCCGACAGGTTGAGCTCGACGAGCGTCTCGTCCCCGACCACCGTGACGCCGAACCGGTCGGCGATCTCCCGGACCGCGGCGCGCTCGTCGGCGGACAGCACGAACCCCGTCGGGTTCTGGAAGTCCGGCACCAGGTACACCAGGCGCGGCTGGGCGCGCCGCACCGTGGAGGCCAGCAGGTCGACGTCGAGCGGCCCCGTGGGCACGCCGACCACCCGGCCCCCGGCGTCGCGCATGGACTCCATGGCGTGGAAGTAGGTGGGCGACTCCACGACCGCGCGGTCGCCCGGCCGCAGGTGGGTGTGCGCCAGCAGGGCGATCGCCTGCTGCGCGCCCGTGGTCACGAGGATGTGGTCGGCCGTGGTCGGCACGCCGCGCTCGCGGTAGCGCGCGGCGACCGCCTCGCGCAGCGGCGCGAGCCCGTGCGGCTCGTACCCGCCGGAGTCGAGGTAGGCCGGCAGCCGCTCCAGGGCGCGGGCGAAGGCCTCGTGCAGCTCGGGCGGGGCGGGCGGCGTGGCCTGCCACAGGTCCAGGTGCCCGACGCCGGACGTGGCACCCGCCGGCGTCGCCGCCCGCAGGGCGTCGTCGGGCACGGGGGCGTCGCCGCCGGCCGGGCGGCCGGGAGCAGGCTCGGCGCTGCGCTGCGGCAGCGTGGCGACCGTGCCCGACCCGACACGGCTCACCGCGAAGCCCAGCTCGCGCAGCCGCGCGTACGCGCCCGACGTCGTGGTGCGCGACACCCGCAGCGTGGCGGCGAGCTCGCGCTCGCTGGGCAGGCGGGTGTTGGGCGCGAGCGTGCCGGACAGGACGGCGGCCCGCAGGGCGTCGGCGAGGGCGATGTACGCCGGCCCGCCCGCGTGCCACGCACCCAGCAGCCGGGCGGTCGTGGCGGGGGAGAGCTGGCGCAGCACGGTCGGGGTCGCGGCGGACATAGGGGCCACTCTTGCGCGATTGGCCCTGGATGACAAGGCCAATGGTCCCGCACCATGAGGGCATGACGACGACCACCGGCCGCCCGGCCGAGCCCGCCCCCGACCTCTCGGCCGACGCCGCGGCCGGCACCACCCCCGTCCTGACGCCCACGCCCGCACCGCTCCTCGCGGCAGCTGTGGAGGGCGGCGTCGAGCCCGCTCCCGCACCCGAGGCCGCGCCCGTCCTGATGCGCCCCTGGCGCCGCGGCGTGCAGCTCCTGCTCGGCCTGGTGGGCTTCGGCGTCGCGACCGCGATGATGCTGCACTCGGGCCAGGGCGCGATGCCGTGGGCGGTCCTGGACCAGGGCATCGTGGACCGGACCGGGCTGGCGTACGGCTGGGTGGTCCTCGGCGTCGGGCTGCTGGTCATGCTCGCGTGGATCCCGCTGCGCCAGAAGCCGGGGATCGGCACGATCGCCAACATCATCGTGATCAGCCTCGTCATCGACCCGGCCCTGTGGGTGCTCGAACGGCTGCTGCCGCACCCGGGGCTCCCGGTCGGCATCGCGCTGGCGCTGGGTGGCACCGTGCTGCTCGGGGTGAGCACCGCGGCCTACGTGGGCGCCCGCCTCGGGCCGGGCCCGCGCGACGGTCTGATGACCGGGATCGTGCAGCGCACCGGCTGGCCCGTGTGGCTGGTCAAGACCGCGATCGAGGTCACGGTGGTCGTGGTCGGAGTGCTGCTGGGTGGCACTTTCGGCTGGGCCACGGTGGTGTTCGCCTTCGGCGTCGGCCCGGTGGTGCAGGTGGCCGCGCGGTGGCTCGCGCCGACGGGCCTGACCGACCGGCACTGAGGTCTGGCACCGGCCGCACGGTTTTGCTGGCGCGAGGAGGGTCCGCCCCGCACCATGATGACCATGACCAGCGAAGACGTCCTGACGCGTCCCGGCATCCGCACGCTGCTGCCCGGGTGGACCGCCCGGATCGCCTTCGGCGCGTTCCTGCTCGCGGTCGTGGTCCGGCTGACGGGCGACGTGGAGCCGTGGGGCGACGGCGGCGTCACGGCTCCGGTCGTGGCCCAGCTCCTGCTGCTACCGCTGCTGGCGCTGACGCTGTGGGCGGCGTCGCGGCCCGGTGCAGCCGGGGGCGCGACGGGAACGGCCGCCGCCGGCAGGCGGCCGCGGCCCGTCGCCCTGACCCTCGTGGCGCTGGCCCTGGGCTACCTGGGAGACGCCGTGGTCACGCGCACCCTGTTGCCCGGGGTGTGGGACGTGCTGCTGGGCGGCATGGAGCTCGAGGGGGTCATCTACGCCCCCATGCTCGTCATCGCCCTGCTCGCGCTGTCCCTGGTGGTCCAGACGTTCGCGATCCGAGGGTGGCTCGGCAGCGGGCGCCTGTTCCGCCTGACCACCGCGGCCTGCTGGGTCGTCGGCGGCGCGGCCGTCGTCGTCCTGATCTCCGGGGTGGCCCACCTGGACGTCGGCGAGTACGTGGTGGGTGCGGTCACGGCCTGCGCCGCCTGGTGCGTCGCGGTGGCGTTCCTGACCGTGGCGGCCTGGCGGGTCGACCGCCTCGCGGGCATCGGTGCCCTGCTGGTCGTGGCGGCGGCCGCGTTCCTGCCCGTCGGGCTGTTCGTCGGCGAGGCCGGCATCTACGTGTTCGCCCTCCGGCTGACGCCCGTGGTCTACGTCGCGGGGCAGGCCCTGCTGGCCGCGGGGGTGCTGCGAGGTCTGCACCGCACTCCGCACCCCGCCGTGTAACCAGGGGGTCGATTCGATTCGAAGGCCTGGCATAGGGTGCCTTCATGGTCAACTATCGGTACCTCGGTAACAGTGGTCTCAAGATCTCCGAGATCACGTACGGCAACTGGCTCACCCACGGCTCGCAGGTCGAGAACGACGTCGCCTCGGCGTGCGTCCGGGCCGCCCTCGACGCCGGTATCACCACCTTCGACACCGCCGACGTGTACGCCAACACCGTCGCGGAGCAGGTCCTCGGCGACGCGCTGCAGGGCGAGCGCCGCGAGTCCCTCGAGATCTTCACCAAGGTGTACTGGCCCACCGGGCCCAAGGGCCCCAACGACACGGGCCTGTCGCGCAAGCACATCCTGGAGTCGATCAACGGCTCGCTGACGCGCCTCGGTACCGACTACGTCGACCTGTACCAGGCCCACCGCTACGACGTGGAGACCCCCCTCGAGGAGACGATGCAGGCGTTCGCCGACGTCGTCCGCCAGGGCAAGGCCCTCTACATCGGCGTCTCCGAGTGGACCGCCGACCAGATCCGCGCCGGCGCCGCGCTCGCCAAGGACCTGGGCTTCCAGCTCATCTCCTCGCAGCCGCAGTACTCGATGCTGTGGCGCGTCATCGAGGACGAGGTCGTCCCCGCCTCCAAGGAGGTCGGCGTCTCGCAGATCGTGTGGTCGCCCATGGCCCAGGGCGTCCTGTCCGGCAAGTACCTGCCGGGCCAGGCCGCGCCGGCCGGCTCGCGCGCCACGGACCAGAAGGGCGGCGCCCAGACGATCAGCCGCTTCATGAGCGACGAGACCCTGACCGCCGTGCAGAACCTCAAGCCGGTCGCCGACGAGCTGGGCCTGTCCATGGCGCAGCTCGCCGTGGCCTGGGTGCTGCAGAACGACAACGTGGCGGCCGCGCTCGTGGGCGCCTCCCGCCCCGAGCAGGTCGCGGAGAACGTCAAGGCCTCGGGTGTGACCATCCCGGCCGAGCTGATGAAGCAGATCGACGAGGCCCTGACCGGCGTCGTCGAGCGGGACCCGGCCAAGACGCTCGAGGGCATGCCCAAGAAGCGCCTGGCCTGACACCACGCACCGAAGACCTGTGGCGAGGCGGAACCGTCCGGTTCCGCCCCCCCACAGGTCTTCGGGTGTCAGTCCCGGGTCACTCCGGGTAGTTGCCGCGCTTCTTGCTCATCGGCTTGGGCAGCCGCGACCGGCGCAGCTGGTAGGCGCGGGTCACCGTGTACATCACCAGGCCGCGCGGCACCTCGCCGAACTTGGCCGTCAGCCGCTTCTTCAGCGACCGCCACAGCAGCCACACGTCCACGATCGTCAGGAACAGGAACCCGTACAGGCCGAGCATCACGAAGATGCTGAGCTGCGGGTACTGCTGCGTGAAGAACGTCGCGAACAGGAAGATGAACGCGACCGGCAGGAAGAACTCGCCCAGGTTCCAGCGCGCGTCGACGAAGTCGCGCACGTACCGGCGCACCGGGCCCTTGTCCTTGGCCGGCATGTACCGCTCGTCACCGGTCTGCATCGCCTGGTAGGCGCGCTCCCGGTCGACGCGGGACTTCTCACGCTGCGCCTTGCGCGCCGCCCGGCGGTCGTCCGGGACCAGCGGGCGCTTGTTGGCGGCCTGCGCGACGTTGCGCTTGGGCGTGGGGCGGCCCTTGCCGGCGGCGGTCTGGGCCGCGTCGGACGTCGGCGTCACCTCGTCGGGGGAGTCGCCCACGGGGGTCACGCCGTCTGGTGTCGAAGTCTTGCTGCGGGAGAACACCCTCCCAGCCTAATCGCTCCCGGCGGCGGCCGGTTCCGAGCCGTTAACGTGGGGGCGTGACCACCGATACCACCGCGGCCCTCCGGGCCCGCGTCACCGAGCAGTTCCCCGCCCTCCAGGCAGACCTCGAGGCGCTCGTGCGCATCCCCAGCGTCTCGGCCGCCGCGTTCGACCAGCAGCACGTGGCCGCCAGCGCCGCCGCCACCGCACAGCTCCTGCGCGACGCCGGCCTGCCGGACGTCCAGATCCTGTCCGCGCCCCGCCCCGACGGCACGCCGGGTGCGCCCGCCGTCGTCGCCCGCCGCCCCGCCCCCGAGGGCGCGCCGACCGTGCTGCTGTACGCGCACCACGACGTGCAGCCCCCGGGCGACCCGGCCACCTGGGACACCGACCCGTTCGAGCCCACGCAGGTGGGCGAGCGCCTCTTCGGGCGCGGCGCGGCCGACGACAAGGCGGGCATCGTGGCCCACCTCGGCGCCCTGCGCGCCCTCGGCCTGCCCGACGGCGCCGACCTGCCCGTGGGCGTCACCGTCTTCCTCGAGGGCGAGGAGGAGTCGGGCTCGCCGTCGTTCCGCGCCTTCCTGGAGACCTACCGCGACCTGCTCGCCGCCGACGTCATCGTCGTGGCCGACTCCACCAACTGGAAGGTGGGCGTCCCCGCCCTGACCACGTCGCTGCGCGGCCTGGTCGACGGCGAGATCGAGCTGCGCGTCCTGGACCACGCCGTGCACTCCGGCATGTTCGGCGGCGCCGTGCTCGACGCGGTCACCCTGATGTCCCGCCTCGTGGCGACCTTCCACGACGACGCCGGCGACGTCGCCATCGAGGGCCTGGTCACCGCGCCCGAGCCCGAGGTCGACTACGACGAGGCCGCGTTCCGCGCCGACTCCTCGCTGCTCGACGGCGTGGCGCTCGCCGGTACCGGCACCCTGTCGGGGCGGCTGTGGTCCAAGCCCGCGCTGTCCGTGATCGGCATGGACGTCACCTCGGTGGCCGAGGCGTCCAACACGATCGCGCCGCGCTGCACCGCCAAGATCTCGCTGCGGCTCGCCCCCGGCCAGGACCCGGCGGCGGCCGACGCGGCGCTGGCCGCGCACGTGGCGAAGCACGCTCCGTTCGGCGTGCAGGCCGCGTGGCGGTCGGGCGAGCAGGGCAAGCCGTTCCTCGCCCCCGGCGACACGGCGGCCATGCGGGCGGCGCGTGCCGCCTTCACCGAGGCGTGGGGCACCGCGCCGGTCGACGTCGGCGTGGGCGGGTCCATCCCGTTCATCGCGGACCTGCTCGAGGTGTTCCCCGACGCCGCGATCCTCGTGACCGGCGTCGAGGACCCCGACTCGCGGGCGCACGGCGCCAACGAGTCGGTGCACCTGGGCGAGCTGCAGAACGTGGTCCTGGCCGAGGCGCTGCTGCTCACCAAGGTGGGCGAGGGGCTCTAGCCCCTCCCGGTCAGCTCGTGGTCGAGGGCTCGCGCGGTGCCACGTCCATCGCGCGGGCCCAGGCCGCGACGTCCTCGGGAAGCTCGGGGGAGGGCAGGTCCGCGCCGGTCGCGTCCCGGACCACCTCGAGGGCGGAGATCCGGTTGCCCTTGCGGTCCAGGAACCGGCTGGCGACGATTCCGCGGGCGTACAGCTTGTCCCCGCGCGTGAACACCTGCTCCAGGTAGAAGACGCGCTCGTCCCAGCCGAGGATCCGCGTGGTGATCTCGAACCGGTCGAACGGCTGCAGGGACCGCCGGTACTTCATGGTCGAGGCCGCGACCACGGGGGCCCAGCCCTTCTCCTTGGCGACCGGGAACATGCCGAGGTCGGCGATCTGGTTGTTCCGGGCGACGTCCATCATCTGCAGGTACGTGCCGTTGTTGACGTGCAGGTACGAGTCGAGGTCCAGGGGGCCGACGCGCATCCGGGTGACCGAGGGGTCGAGCAGGGTCTGTCCGGGGCGGGCCTTGCGCGGGAAGAGTCCGGTCCAGGTGAGCTGGAGCATGCGAGCCATGCGCCCGAGGTTATACCGAGAACCGGCAGTACTAGATACCTTGTCCGGACTGCGTCGGCGGGTGCTGGATCGCTCTGCGCACCGACCGCCCCACGGCCGGCGTCTCCAGGCGTTCGACCAGGTGGAGTGCCATGTCGATGCCGGAGGAGACGCCCGCCGAGGTGATCACGTCGCCGTCGTCCACGTACCGCGCCTCGGTGTCCACGAGCACGCTCGGGTCCAGGTCGGTCAGCTCGTCGTAGTGCTCGTGGTGCGTGGTGGCGGGCCGGCCCGCGAGCAGCCCGGCGGCCGCGAGCGGCAGGGCGCCCGTGCAGACGCTCGCCATGATCGGCGTCTGCCTGCGGATCTGGCGCAGCCACTCCAGGTGCCCCGGCTCGGCCAGCAGCGGCCGCGTGCCGAGCCCGCCCGGGTAGACCAGCACGTGCAGCGGACCGACGTCGTCCGCGCCGTGCGCCGGCAGGATTCGCAGGCCCTTGGCGAGGCGCACGCCGGCGCCGTCCCAGGAGAACGTGCTCACGGTCGGCCGCAGCTGGGAGTGGGACCCCCACTCCGCGAAGACCTCGAAGGGCCCGACGACGTCGAGCTCCTCCGCCCCGTCGAAGACGAAGATCCCGATGCGCAGCCCGCCGTTGCCGCTCACACGCTCAGCCCGGTCAGATTCCGGGAAGGGCCAGCATCTGGTCGAGCGCGACCCGCGCCCAGTGGGCGTCGTCGGCGTCCACGACGATCCGGTTGACCATGCGCCCCTCGACGAGCGACTCCATGGCCCACACGAGGTGCGGCAGGTCGATGCGGTTCATGGTCGAGCAGAAGCACACCGTCGAGTCGAGGTAGTGCACCTGCTTGTCCGGGTGCGCCCGCGCGACCCGGCGCACCAGGTTCAGCTCAGTGCCGATGGCCCACGCGGAACCCGGCTCGGCCGCCTCGAGCTGCTTGATGATGTACTCGGTCGAGCCCACGTAGTCGGCCGCCGTGACGACCTCGTGCTTGCACTCGGGGTGCACCATCACATTGACGCCGGGCACTGCCGCGCGGATGTCGGTGACGTTCTGCTCCGAGAAGCGCCCGTGCACCGAGCAGTGGCCGCGCCACAGGATCATCCGCGCGTCGCGCAGCTCCTGGTCGGTCAGCCCGCCGTTCGGCTTGCGCGGGTCGAAGACCACGCACTCGTCCAGCGACATCGCGAGCTCGAGGACCGCGGTGTTGCGGCCCAGGTGCTGGTCGGGCAGGAACAGCACCTTTCCGGTGCCGTCGACGCCGCCCACCTGGTCGAACGCCCAGCGCAGCGCGACCTCCGCGTTGGAGGAGGTGCACACCGTGCCGCCGTGGCGCCCGGTGAACGCCTTGATGGCGGCCGACGAGTTCATGTAGGTGACGGGGATCGTGGAGTCCGCGATGCCGACGTCCTGCAGCACGGCCCAGGCCTCCTCGACCTGGCCGATCGCGGCCATGTCGGCCATCGAGCAGCCGGCCGCGAGGTCCGGCAGCACGACCTGCTGCTGGTCGGAGGTCAGGATGTCCGCGCTCTCGGCCATGAAGTGCACGCCGCAGAACAGGATGAACTCCGCCTCCGGGCGGGCGGCCGCCTCGCGGGCGAGCTTGAAGGAGTCACCGGTGACGTCGGCGAAGTCGATGACCTCGTCGCGCTGGTAGTGGTGACCCAGGACGAACGCGCGGCTGCCGAGGGCGGCCCGTGCGGCGCGCGCCCGGTCGACGAGGTCGGGGTCGCTCGGCGCGGGCAGCTCGCCCGTGCACTCCACGCCGCGCTCGGAGGCCAGGTCACGCCCCTGGCCGAGCAGCAGCAACGGGGACGAGGCGGGCTCGGAGAAGCCGGAGTATTCAGCCAGCAGGGTGCTCACGGTCACCATCATGACACGCGGTGGTGACACTCAGTCAGGACGGTGCCACGATGCCTCTCGTGCACGTGCTGCTGCTTGCCGAGACCCTGCCCGACGCCGAGCGACTCGCCGCCGCGTGGCTCGCCGCCGCCCCGCACGCGACCACCGAGGCGCGCGAGTTCCGCGTGCCCGGCCTCGTCACCGCGCCCCCGGCTCGGCCGGTGCACGACGACGGCGCCGCCCGGGGCGTGCTCCTGGCGGGGCCGGCGATCCCGGTGGGCCGGCCTGCCGCCGTCGGGGCGCAGGACGCCGGGCCCGCGCACCCGGGGCCCGCCGCGCCCGGGCCCGCCCCGTCCGCGCTGCCGCGGGCGGAGGGTGCGGAGCTGGCCGACGTCGCCGGACGCGCCGACGTCGTCGTGGCGTACGTCACGCGGCTGGACGGCGAGGGGCTGCACAAGGGGGTGGTCGTGGAGGCGGCGGCGGCCGCCGCGCCGCACGCGGTGCCGGTGGTGGTGGTCACGGGCCGCAGCGAGGTGAGCAGGCGGGAGTGGTCCACGGCGGGCCTGAGCGGGGTGCACGAGGTGGCCGGCGACGACCTCGCCCGCGTGGCCCGGACGTGGTCGCCGGGCTGGGCGCGCTGAGGGCGCGGAGGCCGACGCGCATCCCGGACGGTGATGGGATCCGGCGGGACGTGGGCGTACGATCTGAGAACAGACCGGCAAGCGGGAACAGACGGACCAGCCGATGGGTTGGCAACGTTCAAGGATCGACTACCGGTATGTCGAACACGATCGGGAGATGACATGACCGACACCACCACGGACATCGCTACCCACGGCGTCAACGTCACCGACGTCGCCGCGGGCAAGGTCCGTAGCCTGCTCGAGCAGGAGGGCCGCGACGACCTGCGCCTTCGCGTCGCGGTGCAGCCGGGTGGCTGCTCCGGGCTGATCTACCAGCTCTACTTCGACGAGCGGGTGCTCGACGGGGACGCTCTGCGCGACTACGACGGCGTCGAGGTCGTCGTGGACAAGATGAGCGTGCCGTACCTCGAGGGCGCCACGATCGACTTCAAGGACACCATCGAGCAGCAGGGCTTCACGATCGACAACCCGAACGCCGGCAGCGCATGCGCCTGCGGCGGGTCGTTCTCCTGATCGCAGCCTCCCGCTGAGCGACGTTCTCGGCACGACGGGCCGGTCACCATCACGGTGACCGGCCCGTCGTCGTCCCCGGGTGCCTCCCGACGTCGCCCGGGCCTGGTTCGCGTGGGGCCGTCTTCTCCTTTGAGGCCTAAGTTTCTTCGCTTTGGGGCTGTCCAAAGCGAAGAAACTTAGGCCTCAAAGGGGAGAGGCGCGCGTCAGCCGAGCCGGACCGTGACGGCCCAGCCGTCCCAGTCCTCGTCGCGCGAACCCCCGGCCCGGTGCTCCCGGGTTCCCACGTGCTCGTGGCCGCGCATGCGGCACCAGGCGGGCACGTCGTGCTTGGCGGCCGGGTCGGTCGACAGGACCGTCAGCTCGGTGCCCGCCGGCAGGTCCTTCGCGGCCGCGGCGAGCCGGATCACGGGCAGCGGGCAGCGCAGCCCGCGAGCGTCCACCAGCGTGTCAGACACACAGGTCACTCTAGTGACCTGTGTGTCTGACACCTGCGAGAGGTCACAGGCCGCCGACGCCCAACATCTCCCGGACCCGCGCCACGGCACCGGGCAGCACCGCGAGGAACCGCTCGACCTCGTCGGCCGTCGTGGACCGGTCCAGGGCGATCCGCACGTTGCCGTGCGTGAGCACGCCCATCGCCGCGAGCACGTGCGACGGCTCCAGCGTGCTCGCGGTGCACGCCGACCCGGAGCCGACGGCGAACCCGTGCCGGTCCAGCTCCGTGACCAGCGCCTCGCCGTCCACGTAGAGGAACGAGAAGGTCGCGACGTGGGGGAGACGCCCGTCCGGGTCGCCCACCACCTCGACGTCGGGGATGCGGGCCACCTCGGCGCGCACGCGCTCCACGAGCGCCCGGCGCCGCGCCTCCTGCGCCACCCGGTCGGACTCCACGGCCTGCAGGGCCACCGCGGCCGCGAACGCGAGCGGCACGCTGACGCCGCCCGGGGCCCACGGGTCCTCGTCCTCGGGCCCGACGGGCACGGTCCGCACCCGCTGCCGGACGGCGAGCACGCCGATCCCCGCGGGGCCGCCCCAGTCGGCCGGGTCGGCGGCGAGCAGGTCCCAGGCGTCGGGCACCGCCACGTGCCCGACGCTCGCCCCGGCGTCGACCAGCAGGGGGACGCCGGCCGCGCGGGCGGCGTCGTGCACGGCCCCGACCGGCTGGAGAGTGCCCACCTCGCCGTTCGCGTGCTGCAGGGCGGCCAGCGCGACCCCGGGGGCCCGGACGGCGACGGCCATCGCCTCGGCGTCGACCCGCCCGAACCGGTCGACGGGAACGGGGCCGGGCGCCTCGGCGGTCCCATCAGAACCGCCCGTCCCGGCCACGCCGCCCGCACCAGCCGAGCCGCCCCCGGCCAGCCGCGCCGCGTGCAGCACCGCGGCACGTTCGACGGCACCGACCACGACGGCGGAGCCGGCGCGCCGTCGGGCCGCGGCGGCCGACGCGACCGCCGCGTGCAGCGAGGCGGTGTGGCCCGGCGTGAGGTGGACCTCCTGGGTCCGGGCGCCGAGCACCGCGGCGATCGCCTCGCGCGCGGCGTCGAGCAGCCGGGCCGCGCGGCGGCCCTCGGCGTGCAGCCGGCGCGGGTCGGCCCAGCCGTCGGCCAGGGACTGTTCGAACGCCTGCCGGGCGAGCGGGTGCCAGGGCGCGCGGCCGCCGTTGTCGAGGTACACCCGGCCGGGGGTGGTGGACCTGGCCGGGTCGGCCGGGGTGGCGTGGCTCACACGTCCTCCTGCTGCTGGGTGCGGGTCCGCGGGGGCGGTCCGCAAGGGTCTGACGCGGGTCTGACGAGGGTCTGATCCGGGGTTCGGACGGCGGTTCGCGGCGTGCCTCCGCCGTCGTCCTCCTGATCCTCGCACCCGTACCCGCAGGTCCCGCACGGCGATCGTTCTGACACGACCTGGGTGGGTGTCCTGAACAGCGTCGATGTGTGCCCCAGGTGCGGAGTGCGTCACGTTCCTCCGGGGGCGTTCCGGGCATCATCAGGCCCCGGAGCGCGCTAGGCTGCATCCCATCGAGGACGAAGGTTCTGCGTGGAGCTCGGGAGGAAACCGGTGCGACGCGCCGGACGAGACGTGAAAGGCCTCCCTTGCACTCGAAGCCACCTACCCGCACCCGGCGGGCCATCCTGCGTGCGTCGGCTCTTGCCGCCGCAGTCGCAGTGCTGGCCTCTGGCTGCGCAAGTGAATCCGTCCAGCGCGGATACCTGCCCGGCTACAGCGACGGGGAGGTGACTAACCAGACCGAGCGCATCACCGACCTGTGGGTGGGCTCGTGGATCGCTGCCCTTGCCGTGGGCATCGTGACCTGGGGCCTGATGCTGTGGTGCATCGCGGCCTACCGGAAGCGCAAGGACGACCACCAGCTCCCGGTGCAGACGCGCTACCACCTGCCGCTCGAGCTCATGTACACGGCAGTGCCGATCATCATGGTGCTCGTGCTGTTCTGGTACACCGACCGCGACGTGACGGCCATCAAGACCGTCGACGGCACCGCGACCGAGCACATCCAGGTGATCGGCAAGCAGTGGAGCTGGGACTTCAACTACCTCGACGCCAACGTCTACGACTACGGCGAGCACGAGGCGGACCCCGGCAGCGTGACCGCGGAGGACGAGCTCGACGGCGCCGTCGGCACCTCGACGTCCTTCCCGACGCTCTACCTGCCGGTGAACGAGACCGTGGAGTTCACGCTCGACTCGCGTGACGTCATCCACTCGTTCTGGATCCCCGCGTTCCTGTACAAGCAGGACATGATCCCGCACCGGACCAACACGTTCCAGGTGACGCCGACCCGCGAGGGCACGTACGCCGGCAAGTGCGCCGAGCTCTGCGGTGAGTTCCACTCCGGCATGCTCTTCAACGTGAAGGTCGTGTCCGCCGAGGAGTACGACGCCCACATGGCGGACCTCGAGGCGAAGGGCCAGACGGGTTCGCTCGGCATGGACCTCGCCCGCACGGCCGGTCCGGTGGAGGACCCGGCGGTAACCACGGAAGAGGAGGCTGGGCACTGATGGCCGCAGCGACCACGACCGAGCTGATCCCGGGCCTGGCCCCCGGGCGCCAGACGCTCGGCCGGACGATCATCAAGTGGATCACCTCCACTGACCACAAGACGATCGGGTACCTCTACCTGATCACGTCGTTCATCTTCTTCTGCATCGGCGGCCTCATGGCCCTGCTGATCCGCGCGGAGCTCTTCGAGCCCGGCATCCAGCTCGTGCAGAGCAAGGAGCAGTACAACCAGCTCTTCACGATGCACGGCACCGTGATGCTGCTGCTGTTCGCCACCCCGCTGTTCGCGGGCTTCGCGAACGTGATCATGCCGCTCCAGATCGGCGCGCCCGACGTCGCGTTCCCGCGTCTGAACATGTTCGCCTACTGGTTGTTCCTGTTCGGTGGCCTCATCACCACGGCCGGCTTCCTCACCCCGCAGGGTGCCGCGTCGTTCGGCTGGTTCGCGTACGCGCCGCTGTCGACCACGACCTACAGTCCAGGGTTGGGCGGAGACCTCTGGGTCTTCGGCCTGGCGCTGGCCGGTTTCGGCACGATCCTCGGTGCGGTCAACTTCATCACCACGATCATCACCATGCGCGCCCCGGGCATGACCATGTTCCGGATGCCGATCTTCACCTGGAACACGCTGGTCACCAGCCTCCTCGTGCTGATGGCCTTCCCGCCGCTGGCCGCCGCGCTGTTCGCGCTGGGTGCCGACCGTCGTCTCGACGCGCAGATCTTCAACCCGGAGAACGGTGGCGCCATCCTCTGGCAGCACCTCTTCTGGTTCTTCGGCCACCCCGAGGTGTACATCATCGCGCTGCCGTTCTTCGGCATCGTGTCCGAGATCTTCCCGGTCTTCAGCCGCAAGCCGATCTTCGGCTACACCGGCCTGGTCTACGCGACCATCGCGATCGCCGCGCTGTCGGTGACGGTGTGGGCGCACCACATGTACGTGACCGGCGCGGTCATGCTGCCGTTCTTCGCGTTCATGACGATGCTCATCGCGGTCCCGACCGGCGTGAAGTTCTTCAACTGGATCGGCACGCTCTGGCGAGGGAAACTCACGTTCGAGACGCCGATGCTCTGGTCCATCGGCTTCCTCGTGACCTTCCTCTTCGGTGGTCTGACCGGCATCATCCTGTCGAGCCCGGCGCTGGACTTCCAGCTGTCCGACTCGTACTTCGTGGTCGCGCACTTCCACTACGTGGTCTTCGGCACCGTCGTGTTCGCGATGTTCGCCGGGTTCTACTTCTGGTGGCCCAAGATGACCGGCCGCATGCTGTCGGAGCGCCTGGGCAAGGTGCACTTCTGGATGCTGTTCGTCGGCTTCCACACCACGTTCCTCATCCAGCACTGGCTGGGTGTCGAGGGCATGCCCCGCCGCTACGCGGACTACATGCCGGACGAGGGCTTCACCTGGGAGAACCAGGTGTCGACCATCGGCGCGTTCATCCTCGCGGCGTCGACCCTGCCGTTCTTCTGGAACGTCTACATCACCTGGCGCAAGGCGCCCAAGGTCACGGTCGACGACCCGTGGGGCTACGGCCGCTCCCTGGAGTGGGCCACGTCCTGCCCGCCGCCGCGGCACAACTTCGCCTCGCTCCCGCGTATCCGCTCGGAGTCGCCGGCGTTCGACCTGCACCACCCCGAGGTCGTCGCCATGGAGCACCCGGAGTACAACCGCGGTGTGCTCGACAACATCTACGGCGAGGCCGACCGGCGCGGTCAGGACAAGCAGGCCCAGCAGCGCGCCGCGAACGGCACCGGCGACTCCGGCCAGAGCAGCACGACCATCGTTGACCAGCCGGACGAGGGGACCAGCAAGTGAAGATCGAGGCACGGCTGTTCCTCTGGGGAACGCCCTTCTTCGTCCTGGCCGGCGTGGTCTACGGCTTCATGACCGAGTGGCAGGAGCCCGTGGGCTACCTGGGCATGCCGCTTGTCGGTGGCCTGGTGGCGATGATCGGCGCGTACCTCACGCTGACGGCCCGGCGCATCGACGCCCGGCCCGAGGACGACCCGAACGGCAACATCGAGGACGCCGCAGGCGACCAGGGCGTGTACGCACCCTGGAGCTGGTGGCCCCTGGCGATCGCCGGCTCCGCCGCGATCTGCTTCCTCGGCCTGGCCGTGGGCTGGTGGGTGCTCTACATCGGCTTCTGTGTCGCGGTCATCGCGCTCGTGGGCTGGGTGTTCGAGTACTCGCGGGGTATCCACTCGCACTGACGCGGTAACGCGTGAAAGACGCCGGGCGGCGCACCTCCTGCGGGAGATGCGCCGCCCGGCGTCTTTAACGCTTTACCGCCGTTCGTGTCCGCGCGGCAGAGCCGGCTAGCGGCTGGCCGCGATCCAGCGGTCCAGGGTGGCCTGTGCCGCCCCGGAGTCCACGGCCTCGGCCGCGAGGCCGATCCCGGCCGTGAGCCGCTCCACGAGCGTGCCGGAGCCCGTGCCGGGCAGCGATCCGTCGGCCACGAGGCCCGAGGCCGCGTTGAGCAGCACGGTCTCGCGGACCGGCCCGGCCTCGCCCGCCAGGACGGCGCGCGCGACGCCCGCGTTGTAGGCCGCGTCCTGGCCGCGCAGGTCCTCGACCTTGATGCGGGTCAGGCCCAGGTCCTCGGCGGGGTCCAGGCGGTGCTCGGTGACGTGGCCGTCGGCCACCTCCCAGATGGTCGCGCCCGCGGTCGCCGCGAGCTCGTCCAGCCCCTCGTCGCCGCGGAAGACCAGCGCGGACTTGCCGCGCTCCGCGAACACGCCCGCCATCAGGGGCGCCATCCGCGCGTCCGCGCAGCCCACGGCCGCCGCACGCGGCTGGGCCGGGTTGGTCAGCGGCCCCAGGAAGTTGAAGGCCGTGGGCACGCCCAGCTCCTTGCGGGCCACGCCCGCGTGCCGCATCGACGGGTGGAACACCATCGCGAAGCAGAACGTGATGCCGGCCTCGCGCGCGATCTGCGCCACCCGCTCCGGGGTGTGGTCCAGGCGGATGCCCAGCTCCTCCAGCACGTCCGCGCTGCCCGACGACGACGACGCGGCCCGGTTGCCGTGCTTCACGACGCGCAGGCCCGCGCCGGCGATGACGACGGACGCCATCGTCGAGATGTTCACGGTGTGCGCGCGGTCGCCGCCGGTGCCGACGATGTCCACGGAGGGCCCGGGCACGTCGATGCGGGTCGCGTGCTCGACCATGGAGTGCGTCAGGCCCGCGAGCTCGTCGACGGTCTCGCCCTTGGCGCGCAGCGCCACCAGGAAGCCCGCGAGCTGGACGGGGGAGACCTCGCCCGTCATCACCCGGTCCATGGCCCAGCGGGCCTCCTCCTGGCTCAGGTCCGTGCCGGTCATCAGCCCGGCGAGCAGGCCGGACCAGGTGGGTGCCTCGAGGTTCACGCGGTCCCCGCCGTCGACGGCGCGAGCAGGTGGGCCACGGCCTCCTGGACCTTCACGGCGTCCAGCGGGCGCGCCACGACGCCGTCGGCCAGCGACCAGGTCGCCAGCCACGCGTCCGCCGGGCGGCCCGTCAGCACGAGCACCGGCGGGCACTCGTAGATCTCGTTCTTGAGCTGGCGGCACAGGCCCATGCCGCCGGCCTGGTCGGCCTCTCCGTCGAGGACGAGCAGGTCCCACGTCTCGTTGTCGGCCTTGTCCACCACGGCGGTCGCCGTGGCGGCCTCCGCCCAGGTGATCTCGGGCGCGCCCGCGTGCAGGCGCGGGCCCACGGCGAGGCGCACCTGCTCGCGCACCGTGCGGTCGTCGCTGTACAGGAGGACTCGCGGGCTCGACGTCGTGCTGCCGGAAGCCGCACCGTTCGCACCTGCGCTGGTCACATCCGTCGTCATGCCGGTCATGCGTCGATCGTGGCACAGACCCAGGCCGCACGGCAGATTTGTCCGCGCCCTTTTCATGGCACTCTGTTGAATCGCGTCAGCAAGTGACGGCCCGGATAGGGCGTTGGAAGGACTTTGTGAGATTCGACGCGAGCGTCTGTGACGGTTCGGCGTTCGGGACACCCGAACGTCGGCCATAATGGCTGTCGTGTCGACCGCAACGGCTGCAGCCACCCCCACGCACCAGCACGTGACAGTCAATCGTCCCAACCCGGTCTCGGTCGGGACGATCGTCTGGCTCGCGAGCGAGCTCATGTTCTTCGCAGCGCTCTTCGCGATGTACTTCACGGTCCGGCAGACGATGCCGGCCGAGGAGTGGGCGCTGCAGGCGGACAAGCTCAACATCACCTTCTCCACGATCAACACGATCGTCCTGGTGCTGTCCTCGTTCACCTGCCAGTGGGCGGTCTTCAAGGCCGAGCAGTTCAAGCCGTCGCGCTCCGGGAAGCTCTTCCAGTTCTGGACCTGGGGCATGCACGAGTGGCTGACCATGACCTACCTGATGGGCGCGTTCTTCATCGGCGGCCAGATCTTCGAGTACACCGAGCTGGTGCACCAGGGTCTGACCATCTCGTCCAGCCCGTACGGCTCGGTCTTCTACATGACCACCGGCTTCCACGGCCTGCACGTGACCGGCGGCCTGATCGCGTTCCTCTTCGTGCTCGGTCGCTCGTTCGCCGCCAAGCGCTTCGGTCACCACGAGGCCACCACCACGATCGTCACGTCCTACTACTGGCACTTCGTCGACGTGGTGTGGATCGCGCTGTTCGCGGTGATCTACCTGCTGCGCTGACCGGTCGCGCGGCCGCCCCACCGGGTGGCCGTCCCACCCGGCCACGTGCGGTGGCCCAGGTTCATTACAGAAGCTCAACACTCACAGCGAGACGAGGAAATTTTCGTGAAGGCACTCGCCGCCCGCAGGCACCACCGGCTGGCGCCGGTCGTTCTCCTGCTGCTGGCGCTGCTGACCACGGGCGGCGTCTACGCCGCCCTGGCTCCGAGCACGGCTAAGGCCGAGACCGTCAGCACCGCGGACATCGAGACCGGTAAGAAGCTGTTCCAGGCCAACTGCGCGACGTGCCACGGCGCGAACGCCCAGGGCACCGAGGGCGTGCCGTCCCTGGTAGGCGTCGGCGCTGCCGCCGTCGACTTCCAGGTGTCGACCGGCCGGATGCCGATGCAGATGAACGGCCCGCAGGCCGAGGCCAAGCCGCCGCAGTTCGACAAGGAGCAGACGGCCGCGCTGTCCGCCTACGTCGCCTCGCTGGGCGCCGGTCCGGCGATCCCCACCGACGAGCAGGTCGACCCGACTCAGGGCGACCCCTCGAACGGCATGGCCCTGTTCCGCACCAACTGCGCCATGTGCCACAACGCCGTGGGCGCCGGCGGCGCGCTCTCCGAGGGCAAGTTCGCACCTGCCCTCTGGGAGACGTCGGAGCGGAACATCTACCAGGCGATGCTCACCGGCCCGCAGTCGATGCCGGTGTTCAACGACGCCAACATCACGCCGGACGAGAAGCGGGACATCGTGTCCTTCCTCGTCGAGCAGCGCGAGGGGTCGGCCGGCGGTAACGCGCTCGGCGCCCTCGGCCCGGTGTCCGAGGGCCTCTGGGCCTTCGCGATCGGCCTCGGTCTGCTCATCGGCGCCGCAGTGTGGATCGGAGCGAAGTCCTCGTGAGCGAGAACCAGAACAACCCCGCCGACACCTCGCACGAGGTGACGGTCACCCCGCAGGCGGGCACCGACGTCGAGCGGTTCGCCGACCCGGGCGTCCCGGAGCACAAGCACCGGCTGACCGACACCGACCCGCGCGCCGCCAAGCGCGCCGAGCGGACCGTCACCTTCCTGTTCGTCCTGTCCATCCTGGGCACGATCGGCTCGATCGTCGCCTACGTGATGGTCCCGCCGGACGGCACGACGTCGGGCGTCCGCCTCTCCACGCTGCTGATCGGCCTCGGCCTCGCGGTGTCCCTGCTGGGAATCGGCATCGCCGGCATCCACTGGGCCAAGGCGCTCATGGGCGACAAGGAGATGGTCCAGGAGCGGCACCCGCTCGCGACCAACGACGCGGACCGCGCGATCGCCGTCAAGGACCTCAACGACGGCCTGCAGGACTCGGGCGTCGTCGGCCGCCGCGGCGTGCTCAAGGGCGCGTTCTTCGGTGCCCTGGCGCTCTTCCCGCTCGCCATCGCCGTGCCGCTGATCGGCTCGGTGGGCGGTGACTGGAACGTCTCCAAGTTCAAGCACACCATGTGGCGCACCGGCACGCGCCTCGCGATCGACCCGTCGGGCCGGCCCATCAAGGCCGCCGACGTGACCGTCGGCTCCGTCTTCCACGTGGTCCCCGAGACCACCGACGAGTTCCGCGAGACGCACGAGTGGATCAACGAGAAGTCCAAGGCCGTCGTGCTCATGGTCCGTCTCAACCCCGAGGACCTCAAGGCCGACCAGTCGCCCCCCGGCGAGACCTGGTCCCACGAGGGCATCGTGGCCTACTCGAAGATCTGCACGCACGTGGGCTGCCCGGTGGCGCTCTACGAGCAGCAGACCCACCACCTCCTGTGCCCCTGCCACCAGTCGACGTTCGACATCGCCGACAGCGCCAACGTGGTCTTCGGCCCGGCCAACCGCCGGCTGCCGCAGCTCCCGATCACCGTGGACGACGAGGGCTACCTCATCGCGCAGGACGACTTCGCCGAGCCCATCGGCCCGAGCTTCTGGGAGCGCCTGAAGTGAGCACCGCGACCCAAGACACCAAGCACGAGGCACCGGCCAAGCCGACGACGACCGTCGGCAAGGCCGCGGACTACCTCGACCAGCGCACCTCCATCGGCGTCGCCGTCAAGGAGTTCGCGCGCAAGGTCTTCCCGGACCACTGGTCCTTCATGCTCGGCGAGATCGCCCTGTTCTCGTTCGTGGTGCTGATCATCTCGGGCTTCTTCCTGACGATGTTCTTCGAGCCGTCCATGGCGCTGGAGCGCTACGAGGGCGAGCACCCGGCGAGCATGCACGGGCAGCTCATGTCCGTGGCGTTCGCCTCGACCCTCGACATGTCGTTCGAGGTGCGCGGCGGCCTGCTCATGCGGCAGATCCACCACTGGTCGGCGCTGATCTTCATGGCCTCGATCGTCGTCCACATGATGCGCGTGTTCTTCACCGGCGCGTTCCGCAAGCCGCGCGAGATCAACTGGATCGTCGGCATCCTGCTCATGATCCTGGGCCTGGCGGCCGGCTTCACCGGCTACTCGCTGCCCGACGACGTGCTGTCCGGCAACGGCCTGCGCATCACCGACGGCGTGGTCAAGTCGATCCCCCTGGTCGGCTCGTTCATGTCGTACATGATCTTCGGCGGGGAGTTCCCGGGGCACCACATCGTGCCGCGCCTGTTCACGCTGCACATCTTCGTGGTGCCGGGCATCCTGCTGGCCCTCATCGCGCTGCACCTGTTCCTGATGGTGCTGCAGAAGCACACCCAGTACCCGGGTGGTGGCCGCACCGACAAGAACGTGGTGGGCTACCCGGCCGCGCCGGTGTACGTCGCCAAGATGACCGGCAACTTCTTCATGGTGTTCGGCGTGCTGGTGCTCATGGGCGCCACGATGTCGATCAACAACGTGTGGAACTACGGGCCGTTCGACCCGTCGCCGGTCTCGGCCGGCGCACAGCCGGACTGGTACATGCTGTTCCTGGAGGGATCGCTGCGCCTGATGCCGGGCCAGGGCACGGAATGGGTGATCTTCGGCTATACGTTGCCGCTGAACGTCCTGATCCCGGCCGTGGTCATCCCGGGCATCCTGTTCACGTTCCTCATCGTGTACCCGTTCCTCGAGGCCCGGGTCACGGGTGACGACCGCGAGCACCACGTGCTGGACCGCCCGCGCAACAAGCCGGCGCGCACCGGCCTGGGCGTCGCGTTCCTGACGGCGTTCATCATCCTGGCCCTGGCCGGGTCGAACGACCTCATCGCCACGCACTTCGCGCTCTCGATCAACGCGATCACCTGGGTGTTCCGCGTGCTGTTCTTCGTCGGGCCGGTGTTCGCGTACTACGTCACCAAGCGCATCTGCCTCGGCCTGCAGCGCAAGGACCGCGAGCTGGTGCTGCACGGTCACGAGTCGGGCCGCATCGTGCGCTTCGCCAACGGCGAGTACATCGAGGTGCACACCCCGCTCGACGAGCAGGAGCGCTGGCTGCGCGTCAACTACGACGCTCCCGCCCCGCTGACGATCGCCCCGAAGACGGACGCTCGCGGTGTGAAGCGCAAGGGCTACGGCGCCGACAAGCGCTGGCAGGGCCTGTCCCGGTTCTTCTACGAGGACCGTGTCTCGCCCGTCACGCCGGCGGAGGTCGCGGCCGCGCACTCGCACGGTGAGCACGACGAGCTGACCGGCTCCGAGCACCAGGCCGTCGAGGCCGGTGCGGGAACCTCGCGGGAGCACTGAGCGACCTGCGACACCAAGCGATGGCCTGTGTCTCCCGGTCCGCGTCTGCGGCCGGGGACACGGGCCATTGCCGTCCCGGCGGGCACCACACCGGCGCACGACCAGGACGGCGTCCCACCCTGCGCACCGTCCGGTGCGCGGACCGATCCTGGAGGTACCTCAGCAATGGCTGTCTACACGCTCCCTGACCTGACCTACGACTACGCCGCGCTCGAGCCCCACATCTCGGGCAAGATCATGGAGCTGCACCACTCCAAGCACCACGCGACGTACGTCAAGGGTGCCAACACTGCCCTGGAGCAGCTCGAGGAGGCCCGCGAGACGGGCAACCTGGCAAACGTCAACAAGATCGAGAAGGACCTCGCGTTCAACCTCGGTGGTCACATCAACCACTCGATCTTCTGGACGAACATGGCACCGGAGGCCGGCGGAGAGCCGACCGGCGACATCGCCGCCGCGATCGACGAGCACTTCGGCTCGTTCGAGAAGTTCAAGGCGCACTTCACCGCCGTCGCCGCCGGTGTGCAGGGTTCCGGCTGGGCCGTCCTGGCCTGGGACTCGGTCGGCCAGAAGCTGGTCGTGGTCCAGCTGTTCGACCAGCAGGGCAACATCCCGTTCGCGCTCACCCCGGTCCTCATGCTGGACTGCTGGGAGCACGCCTACTACATCGACTACCTGAACGTCCGCCCGGACTACATCAAGGCCTGGTGGAACCTGGTGTCGTGGAGCAACGTCTCCGAGCGCCTGGCACGGGCCAAGACGCAGACCGCGGGCCTCGTCGTCGCCTCGGCCTGACCACCTGCCTGAACCCTGCATGAACGCTGCTTGACCCCGCGGCGGGCCGCAACGGCCTGACCGACGGACCAGATCCGGCGCACCCCGAAAAACGGGGTGCGCCGGATCTGTCATGTCACGTCCTGACCTGCCTCTTCGTCGTGGAGGGTGGTAGCGAAGCGCGGCACGGTGTCTACTGGAGGTCAGGAAGTGGCCCGCGCCGCCTATCAACGGGGTGATGACGTGGCGATGAAGCAGCGTCCGAGTGCGGTCGGCAAGGCAGCCGACTATCTTGACCAGCGCACCAGCATCGGGGTGCTGGTGAAGGAGCTTGCGCGCAAGGTGTTTCCCGACCACTGGTCGTTCATGCTCGGCGAGATCGCGCTGTTCTCGTTCATCGTGCTGATCGCGTCCGGGTTCTTCCTGACGATGTTCTTCGACCCGTCCATGGCGCTGGTGCGGTACGAGGGCGAGTATCCGCCCGCGATGAACGGCCAGCTCATGTCGGCCGCGTTCCAGTCCACCGTGCACATGTCGTTCGAGGTGCGCGGCGGGATGCTCATGCGGCAGATCCACCACTGGTCGGCCCTGATCTTCATCGGCTCGATCGTCCTGCACATGTTCCGGGTGTTCCTCACCGGGGCCTTCCGCAAGCCGCGCGAGATCAACTGGATCGTCGGCCTGACGATGCTCATCCTGGCCCTGGCGGCCGGCTTCACCGGCTACTCCCTCCCGGACGACGTGCTGTCCGGCAACGGCCTGCGCATCATCGACGGCGTGGTCAAGGCGATCCCCCTGATCGGCTCGTACCTGTCCTTCCTGATCTTCGGCAGCGAGTTCCCGGGCGACCAGGTCATCCCACGGCTGTTCACCCTGCACATCTTCGTGATACCCGGGCTCCTGATCGCCCTCATCGCGCTGCACCTGTTCCTGATGGTGCTGCAGAAGCACGGGCAGTACCCGGGCGGCGGCCGCAGCGACAAGAACGTCGTGGGCTACCCGGCCCTGCCGGTGTACGTGGCCAAGATGACGGGAAACTTCTTCATCATCGCCGGCGTGCTGACGCTCATGGGCGGCACCATGGCGATCAACAACGTCTGGAACTACGGGCCCTACGATCCGGCGCCGGTCTCCGCCGGGACGCAGCCCGACTGGTACATCCTCTTCGTCGACGGCGCGCTACGGCTGATGCCGGGGCCAGGCTTCGAGTGGGTCCTGTGGGGCTACACGCTGCCCATGAACATCCTGATCCCCGCGGTGATCGTGCCGGGCATCCTGTTCACGCTCCTTGGCACGTGGCCGTTCCTCGAGGCCCGCGCGACCGGTGACCACCGCGAGCACCACGTCCTCGACCGGCCCCGCAACCGTCCGGTGCGCACGGCCGTCGCCGTCGCGCTGTTCGTCGCGTTCCTCGTGTGCGCCCTGGCCGCGACCAACGACCTCATCGCCACGCACTTCGCGCTGAGCATCTTCGCGATCACGTGGGTCCTGCGCGTGCTGCTGTTCGTGGGGCCCCTGTTCGCCTTCTTCGTGACCAAACGGGTGTGCCTGGCGCTGCAGCGCAAGGACCGCGAGCTGGTGCTGCACGGCCACGAGTCGGGCCGCATCGTGCGCTTCGCCACCGGCGAGTACGTCGAGGTGCACACCCCGCTCGACCCGCAGGAGGTCTGGCTGCGCACCCAGCACACCTCGCCGAGACCGCTGGAGATCAAGCCCGCCATGGACGCGCGCGGCGTCAAGCGCAAGGGCTACCGCTCCGACCGGCGGTGGCAGCGGCTGTCCGAGTTCTTCTACGAGGACCGGGTCGAGCCGGCGACACCGGCGGAGCTCGCGGCAGCCCACTCGCACGGCGAGCACGACGCGATCGAGGCAAGGACGCCCGCGGGTGTCGGGCAGGGCACCTCCGGCCCGCGAACCGCCGGGCCGCGCAGCACTCGGCCGGGCGGCACCGGCCCGGGGAGTTCCAGGCCGGGTACTTCCGGCCCCCGAGCCGACGGCGAGGGCGCCACGGGACCGGGCGAGGAGCCGCGGCCCGGGAGCAAGGGCTAGACGTCGACCCCGAGCCCGAGCTGGTCCCCGAGCTAGTCGTCCAGCCCTAGCGCGAACGCCTGCTCCAGGTCCGCCTTGGAGAAGGCGCGGAACGCGATCAGCGTCTCGGTGTTCTGCACGCCCGGCACCTTGTTCACGCGGTCGGACACGACGCCGGCGAGCTGCTCGTGCTCGGGCACACGCACGATCGCGACCAGGTCGGTCTTGCCCGTCACGGAGAAGACCTCGCTCACTCCGTCGATGTTCGCGACCTCCTGCGCGACCTCGGGGATGCGGGACGTCTCGGCGTCGATGAGGACGATCGCGGTCAGCATGCCGTCATCGTATCCACGTGCCGGCCGTTCGCGGGTTCCGCCACGGGCACGGCGGCCCCGGCGGCTTCCCCGGCACCCGCTGCGGAGTCCGTGTCAGCCCCAGAACCCGCGTCAGCCCCGGAACCCGCGTCAGCCTCGCCGATCTCGACGCGCACCCGCTCCGACGCCCAGGTCAGGTCGGCGTGCGCGCCGGCCGCGCGCACCGGGCAGGCCCAGGTGTCGCTGACGTGCACCAGCCGGACGCCGGGGGAGTCGAGCCAGGCGAGCAGCAGGTCCGTCTCCTCGGGGTGCGCGGCGGGCGCGGGCACCACGGGCGGCTCGACGTGCTCCGCCGTCGTGCGCAGGGCGTCCACGAGGGGGAGCGGGCTGGCGCCTGGTGCCGAGACGTCGGTGCCGGCGAGCCGGCCGTGCTTGATCACCACGATCTCCCAGCCGCCGGGCTTGCCCGGGGCGTCCCCGATGCCGGAGGGGCGCGCGGCCACCAGCTCGGCGCACCCGGCCAGCGGGCCGATCCGCTGGGCGCGGTGCGCTCCGTGCACGAACGCCCGCAGGCGGCGCGTGACCTCGCCCGCCTCCTCGTACCGCTCCTGGTGGGCCAGCGCCGCGATCCGGTCGGAGAGCGCCCGCACCACCGGGGCCGGGTCGCCGGTCAGCGCGTCGCGCGCGGCCTCGGCCACGTCCGCGTAGGAGGTGTCCGGGCCCCCGGTCGCCACGCACGGCGCCGAGCAGCGGCCCATGCCGGCCAGGGCACAGGGGCTGCCGGGCCGCTTGGAGACCAGCGGGATGCGGGCGGTGCACTGGCGCAGGTTCAGGGCGTCGTGCAGGGCGTGCACGGCCTCCTGGGCGGTCCGCCGGGACCCGAAGGGCCCGATGTGCGCGGCGCCCGCCACGACGCCGCTCACGACCGACAGGCGCGGGTACGCCTCGTCCGTCAGCCGCACCCACGAGTGCCGCTCCGGGAACTTGGAGCGCCGGTTGTAGCGCGGGGCGTGCTCGGTGATGAGCCGCAGCTCGCGCACCTGCGCCTCCAGCGGCGTGGCGCACGCGACGGGCGTGACCCGCTCGGCGATGCGCACCATCTCCGTGATGCGCCGCCGTTTCTCGGCGGCGGTGAAGTACGAGCGCACGCGCTTGCGGATGTTGACCGACGTGCCGACGTACAGCACCTCGTCCCCGGGGCCGCGGAACAGGTAGACACCGGGGGAGTCGGGCAGCCCGTCGGCGAGGTGCCGCTTGCGGCGCACCTCGGGCGGCACCGGGTCGGCCGCCGTCGCCAGGTCCTCGAGGTGCGTCACGCCCATCGGCGCGAGCCGGTCGAACAGGGCGTGCAGGACGTCGACCGTCGCCCGCGCGTCGGCCAGCGCCCGGTGCTCCGGGGAGACGGTGGCGTGGAACAGGTTGGCGAGCGTGGACAGCTTGTGGTTGGGCGCCTCGTCCCGCGTGACCAGGCGCCGGGCCAGGGGCACCGTGTCCACCACGGTGAAACCGGGCCACGGGTAGTCCAGCCGGGAGCACATCGCCTTGAGGAAGCCGACGTCGAACGGGGCGTTGTGCGCCACCAGCACCGTGTTGTGCGCGAACTCCAGGAAGCTCGGCAGCACCAGCGCGATGTCCGGCGCCGTGGCGACCATGGCGTTGGTGATGCCGGTCAGCCGCGCGACGAACGCCGGGACCGGCTGCCCCGGGTTGACCAGCGACTGGAACTCGCCCAGCACCTCGCCGCCGCGCACCTTGACGGCGCCGATCTCGGTGATGCCGCCCTCCTTGGCGTTGGTGCCCGTGGTCTCGAGGTCCACCACCACGAAGGTCACGTCCCGCAGCGGCGTGCCGAGCTCCTCGAAGGTCGCCTGGTACGGGGCCCGGGTGCCCGCGGACGTGGAGGTGTTCACGGCCTGCACGCTAGCCGGAGTCACTGACACGCCCCGACACGCCGGGCACCCGAGTGGGCCCGCGGACCCACCGGCGGCTGGGCCCGAGGCCTCTGGCCTGGGCGGACACCAGTTCCTAGAGTCTTCGGATGATCCGCCGGCCCGCCTCCGACGAGCGTCCAGCCCCCGACGAGCGAGGTCAGGCGCTCGCGGAGTACGTCGCCGTCGTCGGCCTGCTGCTCCTCGTGGTCGCCGTGGCGCTCGCGGCGGCGACGCCGGTGGGCCGGGACCTGAGCGGCCAGCTCGTCTGCGCCGTCCAGTCCATCGGGCAGCCCGAGAGCCCCGAGGACTGCGTCGACGGGCCGGGGCACGGGCCCGGCGACGACGACGGGCCGGGCGGCCCCGGCGACGACGACCGGCCCGGCGACACCTCGTGCGAGGACGAGCTCACGCTGTCCCGGGTCGCCCAGGAGGACCACGACACCGCCATGGTCGTGATCCAGATCGGCTGCGTCTGGTACCCGATCCCCGTGACGTGCCTGTTCACCGTCTCGGAGACCGAGCTCGACGACGTCTGGAAGACGGTGATCTCGGGCGGCCGGGACGAGAGCCTGGAGCGCGAGGGGAACGACAAGATCGTCGACTGCGTGACCGCCGGCTGGGGCGACGAGAGCGAGGACCCGGACGACGAGGAGTGCAACCGGACGATGCCGACCAGCGAGGACGTCAGCCTCGACCCGCCGAAGGTCCGCATCGGCTGCAAGTGGCTCCCGGTGCCCCAGGACGTGTGCGACGCCGAGTGGGAGGCGTACAAGGACTCGAAGCCCGGCAGGGAGCGCGCCGCGACGTCGGGGTGGCTCTACGAGTGCGTCACGACGGCGTACGACAACATGGAGCCCGACTGCTACGTCCAGGTCAACACCCACATCGAGGACCACACGACGTCGTTCCTGTTCTTCCGGTTCAGCACCACGGAGGCGGTGATGATCGAGCGGCTCGGTGACGGCCGCGTCCGGGTGCACATGCTCAAGGGCAGCGGGTTCGGCGGTGGGGTGTCCGGCGACGACATCTTCGGCTCGCCCATCTCCTTCGGCGTGTCCGCGATCGACGGCGTCACGAGCGACACCGCGTACGAGTTCACGAGCGTCGAGGACGCGCAGGAGTGGATCTCGTGGCAGTCGAGGACCGACGGGTTGAAGTCGGGCATGGACAGCGCCTGCGGGGCCTTCGGCGGCCAGCTCCAGGCCGGCTGCGAGCCGGCGAAGCGGCGCTACAACGACCATCTCGAGGACGAGCCGGACCACCACGTCGTCAACGACGCGGACACCGAGACCAAGAAGGTCACCGTCAACGTCGGGATCGACGGGCAGAAGGGCGGCAAGAGCAAGGACGGCAAGGGCGTGGGTGCGGGCGGCAGCGCGGAGGGCAGCTACGAGGGCGAGGTCATGGTCGAGGACCGGCTCTGGGACAACGGCCTCTACGAGGTGAGCTACACGTCCACGGACATCGGCGGCTTCCTGGTCTCCGGCGCGCTCGGGCCGGGCGGGCCGTGGGGCAAGAGCGACAAGCTCGGCAAGCTGATGGGCAAGGGCGGGGTCGGCGCCACGTGGAAGGGCTCGACGAAGACCACCGTGTACTTCGACGAGAACGGCGACCTCGTGCAGATGTACATCACCATCGACGACCAGGCGCTCGCGACGCTCTACGAGGCCGGGTTCGAGGTGGAGACGGACCTGCCGTACGGCTTCGAGGCGGGCGGCAGCTACAGCAAGAACAAGCAGGAGGGCACCTCGTCCGTCCAGGAGTTCATCCTCGACTTCAACCAGTACCCGGACCTGCGGGAGAAGTTCACGCCGATGGTCGACGAGCTGTTCCCGCGCGACGACGAGGGCAAGCTCAAGAAGGGCGACATCGAGATCGACCGGGACGACCAGGAGGACGGCGGCGAGCTGCGCGAGGCGCTGGAGGAGCACGGCAACGTCCGCGAGCTGACCTACGACGACACCAAGACCGAGGAGAAGGTCGAGACGGGCGTGAGCTGGCAGGGGATCGACCTGCTCAAGGGCGAGTGGATCACCACGGACGAGGAGCGGGTGCTCAAGGAGTCGTCGTTCGAGATCACGGACGTGGACGGCAACAAGGTCAAGGTCGAGCCCGCCCCTCGCTGCCGGCACGAGAAGTTCGAGCCGGACGACGACTACTACACCAACGGCAAGGTGAAGCAGGGCCTGGGCGGCGACTGGTTCAACCCGATGTACGACAGGGACGAGGGCACGTACCCCGGCACCGACTTCGACGGCGACGTGCCGGGCAGCCGGAGCGAGAAGAGCAGGTCGCTGGCCGACGAGTACGCCAAGGCGTTCCCGGACAAGAACATCATCGTCCGGCACCGCGACATCGGGCTCGAGTTCGGGCCCGACGTCACGGGCAAGGTGCACCTGGCCACGGTGGGCGACTTCTACGTGGTGGGGCTGGACTCGGGGACGGTCACGCGCAAGGGCGACGGCGGCTACCTGAACTGGGCGTTCAAGGGGAACTTCAACCGCCCCGGGGACAACAAGGTGGTCAAGTTCAAGCCGCGCGGAGAGTGAGGCGGCTCAGCCCCAGGTCTCGCCCGTGAGCTGCTCGTAGATCTCGACGTACCGGGCGCGGGTCTCGGCGACGACGTCCGCCGGGATCTCGGGCCCGGGGTAGGTGCGGTCCCAGCCGGTCAGGGTCGAGGACCAGTCGCGCACGAACTGCTTGTCGTAGGACCACTGCCCGCGGCCGGGCTCGTACTCGCTCGCCTTCCAGAAGCGCGAGGAGTCGGGCGTGAGCACCTCGTCGGCGAGGGTCAGCACGCCGTCGGCGTCGAACCCGAACTCCAGCTTCGTGTCGGCGATGATGACGCCGCGCTCGCGCGCGATCTCGGCGCCGCGGTCGTAGATGGCGAGGGTCAGCTCGCGCAGGCGGTCCGTGGTCTCGGCGCCCAGCTCCTTGGCGATCTCGTCGACGGAGATGTACTCGTCGTGCCCCTCGTCGGCCTTGGTCGACGGCGTGAACACGGGCTCCGGCAGCCGGTCGGCCTCGACCAGGCCCGGGGGGAACGCCACGCCGGACACGCTGCCGGTGGCGTTGTACGAGTCCAGCCCGCCGCCCGCGAGGTACCCGCGGGCGATGCACTCGACCGGGACGATCGTCAGCTTCTTGCAGCGGATCGCGCGGCCGGCCCACTCCTCGGGGACGTCCTCGCTGATCACGTGGTTGGGCACCAGGTCGGCGAACTGCCGGAACCACCACAGCGAGAGCTGGGTGAGGATCGCGCCCTTGTCGGGCACGGGCGTCGGCAGCACGACGTCGTACACCGACACGCGGTCGGAGGCCACCAGGATCACATCGTCGCCGTCCGCGTAGACCTCGCGAACCTTGCCCTTCCGGATCAGTTCCACGGGGCCAAGGCTAACCCGGTACGCGCACCGGGCCGGTGCGCGTACCAGGGCTCGTCACCATGAGTGCGTCATGCGCCCGCGAGGTCCAGGACGGCGTAGCCGGAGCCGTCCAGGTGCACGACGTCGGCGCCTGTCCCGTTGCCGGCCCCGCCGCCCGCCCCGCCGCCCGCCTCGACCCGGAACCCCCGGCCGAGCAGTGTCCGTCCCCCGGCGGCACCGGCCAGCGGGAACTCCACCGCCGCGCTCCCCGGGTTGAGCAGCACGGCCAGCGTGCCGCCCCGCACGTACGCCAGGGGGTATCCCGTGGCCAGCACATCGACCGGCGCCGCCGCGTCCAGCCGCTCGTCGCCGTGCCGCAGCGCGATCAGGTCGCGGACCAGGCGCAGCAGCGAGCCGGCGTCGTCCACCTGGGCGGCGACCGTCGGACGCTCCGGGTCGGGATCCTCCGGCAGGTAGGCCGAGTCCGCGGGCTTGCCCGGGCCGTAGGGGTCCGCGGGCAGATCGCCCCACTGCATCGGCGTGCGCGAGCCGGCCCGGTCGTACGCCGGGCCGAGCCGCGAGCCCTCCAGCGTGGGGGTGCCCGGCACGTACCGCATGCCGATCTCGTCGCCGTAGTAGACCGACGGCAGGGCCGGCCAGGTCATCGTGAGCACGTGCGCCACGCGGGCCTGCTCGGCGTCGCGCGGGCCCGCCACCAGCCGCGTGAAGTCGTGGTTCGACGTCGGCAGGCCCACCACGCCGCCGCGGTCCGTCGCCGCGATGGCATCCGTCGCGGCCTGCCACGCCTGCACGAACGTGGCCGCGTCACCGGCGCCGTCCGCACCGGCCCACGGTGCCAGCTCGCCCCAGGACTCGCTCACCGTGCCCGCGTTGTTGTTCCACAGCGAGCGCAGCGGCAGGCCGTCGTCGTCGCCGCCGAACTGGAGGAAGAAGTCGGCGTGGAAGCCCGCGGGGACGGCGACCTTCGGGTCGCCCCACTCGCTGATGATCACGCGGCCGGGCCACTCGCGGTCCAGCCAGGCACGCATCTCGTGCCACAGCCTGCCGGTCTCGACGTGGCCGGGGTCGTCCTTGACGAGGGACGCCGCCATGTCGACGCGGAACCCGGCCACGCCGAGGCCGAACCAGTGCGCCATGATCTCGCGCAGGGCGGCCCGGTTGGCCAGCGGCCCGGGCGCGTCGACGGGCTGCCGCCAGGGCTCGGCGGGGTCCGTGCGGGCGTACCCGAAGTTGAGCGCGGGCTGCACGGGGAAGAAGTTGGGCTTGTAGTACCCGCCCCGCTTCCCCCGACCGGACTGGAAGCCCTCGGCGGGCACGTCGCTCCACACGAACCGGTGGTCGTCCGGGTCGTCGGCCGACGCGCGGAACCAGGGGTGCTGGTCCGACGTGTGGCCGGCCACGAGGTCGAGCAGCACGGAGATGCCCCGCCGTCCGGCCTCCTCGGTCAGCCGTGCCAGGTCCTCGTTCGTGCCGTAGCGCGGCGCGATCGTGAGGAAGTCGGCGACGTCGTAGCCCGCGTCGGCGAACGGGGAGACGAAGCACGGGCTGAGCCAGATCGCGTCCACCCCGAGCCACGCGAGGTAGTCCAGGCGCTCGGCGATCCCGGCGAGGTCGCCGATCCCGTCGCCGTTCGAGTCCGCGAAGGACTGCGGGTAGATCTGGTACAGCACGGTGCGTCCCAGGCGGGACGCGAGGTCGACGGAGGCCAAGGAACTACCCCTTCGTAGATGGTGCGGAAGATCCAGCGTGTCAGACGCACAGATCACCGGAGTGACCTGTGCGTCTGACACGGAGGGGTTCAGTCGCGGCCGACGGCGAAGGTCTCCATGGCCATCAGCGGGCGCACCTCGCGCTCCAGGGCGCCGCGGGAGACGTAGCGGCGCATCGCGTCGTCGGCCAGCTCGTTGCCGAGCGCGGCCATGATCATGCCCTGGTCCAGGGCGAGGTACCGCTGGGAGACCTGGCCGCTGCGCACGGCCACGGCGTCGTAGAAGCCGCCCGGGCCGTACGCGTCGAAGTCCGCGGCGATGTTGCGCAGGTTCGTCATCGCGTCACCGTGCGCGTAGCGCAGCGCGAGGAACGACGCGTGCGGCGTCACCACGCCGTCGCCGTACTCGGTGGGCGCCGGCGAGCCCTCGCGGCAGCCCTCGTACGGCTGGTCGACCGTCGTGCGCTCCTGGTCGGAGGTGTAGCCCGGCCCGTCCAGCCCGAGCTGGTCGACGCCGTACTCGCGGTACCCGCCGGCCGGGTCGTTGGACGGCGAGAAGCCCCAGTACCCGTAGTCCGCCTCCCGCAGGCCGTGCTCGATCTGACCCTGCACGTACAGCGGGTGGTTGCGGCCCCACGAGCGCGGGCCCCACGTCTCCTCGGGCACGAACAGCGGCACCATGAGCGCCTCGAACATGCTGCCGCCCCAGGTCGGCACCACGCGCATGCCGCGGTACGGCAGCGCGCCCTCGAACACGGGCACACCCAGGTGCTCGGCCCACTGGCCCACCGGGCGCGTCTCGGTCCAGGACCAGTCGCACGTGTCGGGGAACGTGCGGTACGTGCCGAAGTAGTGCTCCGCCGGGATCTGCCCCTCGGCGATGCCCAGGTAGGACGCGATGCGCGGCTCCGTGTTGAACGCCCCGTAGTGGTGGCCCGTGTACCAGACGTCGGCGCCCATCTCGCAGTAGTCGCCGGCCACCGGCGCGGTCTCCCGCGGGTCCTCGTCCCAGAACCCGCCGCGGATCTGGTTCTGCGCCGGGTCGTAGTAGCAGCCGAAGTCCATGTCCTCGCGGACGGCGTCCGCCGCGCGGGCCAGCGACGGCTCCGCCCGCGCGGTCAGCAGCAGGCCCGTCGCGAGCCAGCCGTTGTCCACGCTCGACAGGAACGGCTTGACCGGGTCACCGCTCGTGGGGAAGGTCAGGAGCTTGGCGCCCGTGGCCGGGTCGTACCAGTTGTAGAACATGCCGCTCGGCTCGTGCTTCTCCAGCCCGGCCACGGTGTGCAGCGTCGTCGACAGGCGCTCGCGGGCCTCCTTGCGGTCGATCAGGCCCGTGTTGCGGGCCACGACAGTGCTCCACAGGTAGGCGCCGATGTTGGTGGGCGACGTGTACCCGCCGCGGCTGGCGGGGTCCAGGTCGCCGCCGATGTTGTCGTCCGGCAGGCCCGTCTCGTCGTCGACCATGGCCTCGAACGAGCGCCAGGTGTCGGCGGCCCACGCATGGAGCTGGCGGCGGTCCTTGGCTGAGGTGGTGTTGCCGGGAGTGGTCGTGCCGGGAGTGCTCTGGGACGCGGCTTCCGGGGCCGGCGTCGCCCCCGTGGCGCTCGCCGGCAGTGCGGCGAACGCCAGGGCGGCGACGGCTCCGGTCGCGAGCGCGGTGCGGATCCTGCTCATCAGGTGTCTCCTACGTCGTCGTAGTGGGGACAGGGCAGTGCGGAAAGGGTCTGGCTGACAGGTGGTGCGTCAGCGGGCGAGCAGCCCCGTGCGCGCGACCCGGCCGAGCCACGCGAGGCTCGGCTTGGGCGTGCGCACGAAGGTGGTGCGGTCCACGGCGATCAGGCCGAACGTGGGCCGGAACCCGCTCATCCACTCGTAGTTGTCCAGCAGCGACCAGTGCAGGTAGCCGTCCACCTGGCAGCCGGCGGCGATGGCGTTGGCCATGCCCTCCAGCGCGCCGGTGGTGTAGTCGATGCGGCGGGAGTCGTCGGCCGTGGCCATGCCGTTCTCGGTGACGATCATCGGCACGCCGCCGGTGATCTTGTGGGTGTACTCCAGCGCCTCGCCGAGCGCCTGCGGGTAGTACTCCCAGCCCGTCAGGGTCTTCTCGACGTCGTCGCCGAAGGGGATGGGCTCGCCGTCCGCCCCGATGATGGTGCGCAGGTAGCTCTGCACGCCCACGAAGTCGTCGCCGCGCGCGACCTCCAGGAAGAAGTCCTCGCGCGGGTAGGCGTAGGCGTCGCGGGCCTCCTCGGCGCCGGGCGCCGCCTGGAACACCTGGTTGGCGATGGTCCAGCCGGCCTTGACGTGCCCCAGCCCGTGCAGGATGTCGACGGCGCGCCGGTGGGCGGTGGCCTGGATCTCCGAGGCGGCCTGGTCCGGGGCGGCGAGCCCGGCGGCGTCCAGGTTGGTGCGCCGGCTCGCGCCGAGCATCATCGAGGTGATGTTGGGCTCGTTGATGGTCACGACGTGGCCGACGTCGCCCAGGATCTCCGTGGTGGTCTCGACGTACCGGCTGAACAGGTCGACGGCGTCGGGCGCGAACCAGCCGCCACGCTCCGCGAACCAGCGGGGGAGCGTGAAGTGCAGCAGCGTGACCATCGGCGTCACGCCCGCCTCGAGGCAGGTGTCGATCATCCGCCGGTAGTGCGCCAGCTGCGCCCGTGAGATCTCGCCCTCGGCCGGCTCGATGCGCGCCCACTCGATCGAGAAGCGGTACGCGTTCAGGCCGGCGGCCGCCAGCAGCGCGATGTCCTCGCCGTAGCGGTGGTAGCTGTCGACGGCGTCGCCGGAGCTCTCCGCGCACAGCGACCCGGCGACGTGCTCCTTGGCCCACCAGTCGCTGTTGGTGTTGCCGCCCTCGATCTGGTGCGCGGCGGTCGAGGCGCCCCACAGGAACTCGGGGGCGGTGGGCAGCGTGATCTGTTCGGTCACGGAAGAACTCCTACTTCAGGCCGGTGGTGGAGATGCCCTGCACGATGTGCCGCTGCAGGGCGAGGAAGACGATGAGGATGGGCAGCACGATGACGGTCGCGCCCGCCACCAGCAGGCCGTACTGCACGGTGTTCTGCCCCGTGGAGTACAGGGCCAGGGCCACGGGCAGCGTGTACTTGTCGGCCGACTGCACGGCGACCAGGGGCCACAGGAAGTTGTTCCAGGACCCGAGGAACGTCAGGATGCCGAGCGTCGCCAGCGCGGGCTTGGTCTGCGGCAGCACGACGGCGAAGAACGTGCGGAACTCGCCCGCGCCGTCGACGCGGGCGGCGTCGAGCAGTTCGTCCGGGATGTCGAGCATGAACTGCCGCATCAGGAACACGCCGAACGGCGCCGCCAGGAAGGGCAGGATCAGCGCCGCGTAGGTGTTGATCAGGTCCAGGTTGGCCACGAGCACGAACAGCGGTACGAACGTGACCATGCCCGGGACCATGAGCGTGCCCATGATCAGCAGGAACAGCACGCGGCGGCCGGGGAAGTCGAGCTTGGCCAGCGCGTAGCCGACCATGGCGCTGAACAGCACCGACCCGACGGTGACGGCCAGCGCCACGACCACCGAGTTCGCGAAGAACCGCGGGAAGTCGAGCGTCGCGAAGAGCTCGGTGTAGTTGTCCCACGTGGGCTGCTCGGGGAACAGGGTCGGCGGGAACTGCCGGATCTCGCCCTCGGGCTTGACCGAGGAGACGATCATCCACACGAGCGGCCCGAACGAGGCCGCGAGGCCCAGCAGGAGCACGACGTTGAGGAGGATCGCGCGCGGCGTGAACCGGCGGGCGGCGGACCGGCCCTCGGAGGGCTGGTCCCCGGCGGGGCGGCGGGTCCTGGGCCGCTCGGTGAGGACAGTCATCACTTCTCCGTCCTGAGCAGGCGGAACTGGAGGTAGGACAGGATCACGATGGCGACGAACAGCACGTAGCTCATCGCGGCCGAGAGGCCGTAGTTCCCGAACCCGAACTGGTTGAAGACCTCGTAGGCCACCGAGTTGGTGGCCCCGAGCGGACCGCCCTGCGTCATGACGAACGGCTCCTCGAAGAACTGCAGGTAGCCGATCCCGGTGATGACGGCGCAGAACAGCAGGGTGGGCCGCAGCAGCGGCACCGTGATGGACCGGAACTGGCGCACGGCACCCGCGCCGTCGATGGCCGAGGCCTCGTACAGGTCACGCGGGATGCCCTGCAGCCCGGCCAGCAGGATCACCATGGAGTACCCGACGTTGCGCCAGGTCGCCATCATGATCAGCGACGGCATGGCCCAGACCTCGTCGGTGAGCCAGCGCGGCCCGTCGATCCCGACCAGGCCGAGGGCCGAGTTCACGATCCCGAAGTCGGGCTGCAGGAGGAACCGCCACACGACCGCCACCGCGACGATCGACGTCACGACCGGGGCGTAGAAGCCCACGCGGAACACGGACCGGAACCAGACCAGGCCCGAGTTCAGCAGGACCGCCAGCAGCAGCGCGATACCGAGCGTGAGCGGCATCGCGACGCCCACGAAGTAGAGCGTGTTGCCGGCGGCCTGCTGGAACTTCGGGTCGGCCAGCGCGGCCGCGAAGTTGTCGAACCCCACGAAGTTCACGGCCCAGGGCGTCCTCAGGTCCGCGCCGTGCATGTCGGTGAACGCCATGTACAGCGAGGACGCCACCGGGACCAGCATGAACACGGCGAACAGGATCGTGAAGGGCAGCGCGAAGCCCCAGGCGGCGAGGCCCGTGCGGCGGCGGCGTGCGGAGATGGCCACGGGTCAGTCCAGGCCTGTCCCGATCGAGGTGGCCGCTTCCTGCATCTTGGTGGCGGCCTCCTGCGGGGTCAGGTCGCCCGCGATGGTCTGCTCGATGATCAGGTCGAGCTCGTGCTCGATCTCCGACCAGGTGGGGATCGCGGGGGTCGAGCGCGCGGTCTCCAGCACGCCCTGGTACATGGCCACGGCCTCGTCGTCGGCCAGCGCCGGGTCCTCCCACGAGGACTGGACGGCCGGCAGGTCGTTCGAGATGCCGAACCAGTCGACCTGGACGGCCGGGTCGGTGGCGAACTGCACGAACTTCCAGGCGGAGTCGGGGTTCGCGGCGTCCGCGAGGACGGCGAGGTTGGAGCCGCCGATGAACGACGCCGTCGTCTCGTCGGCGGGCAGCGGCACCACGCCGAACTTGTCGGCGAAGTCGTCGCCCGCGGTGGTGAGCAGGTTGGCGCGCTCCCACGGGCCCGAGACGAACGAGCCGAGCTTGCCGTCGACGAAGTTCTGCACCTTCTCCTCCTCGACGAGCACCGGCGGGGCGAGCCCGTCGCGCATGAACGAGGAGTAGTACTCCAGCGCCTTGACCTGGGCGTCGTTGTCGAGCGTGAACTCGCCGGCGTCGTCCAGGATCTCGCCGCCCGCCTGCCAGTAGAACGGGAAGTACATCAGGGCGGTGGAGTTGCCGCGGGTCTGCAGCGCGATGCCGTGCTCGGCGCCGGCGTCCTGCAGGCCGGCCGCGAAGTCGGCCAGCCCGGCCCAGTCCTCGGGCGCCTCGACGCCGGCCTCCTCGGCGAGGTCGGTGCGGTAGTACAGCACGCGCGACTCGACGTACCAGGGCACGCCGTAGGAGGTGCCGTCGACCTCGGTGGTCTCCCAGGCGCCCGGGAAGAACGCCGAGGAGTCGATGTCCTCCGGCGTGGGCGCGAGGCCGTCCAGCCCCACGAACCCGCTCATCAGGGTGGTGCCGACCTGCATGACGTCGGGCACCTCGCCCGTGGCGATGGCCGTGTTGATCTTCTCGGTGGACGACTCCCACGGCACCGGCGTCACGTTCACGGTGACGTCGGGGTTGTCGGCCTCGAACTGCTCGGCGAGCTCGGGCAGCAGCTCACCCTCGGTGCCCATCGCCCACACCTCGACGGTGCCCGTGGCGGGGCCGTCCGAGATGCTGCTGGCGCTGTCTGCCGTGGTGCCGGCCTCGTCGCTGCGGCCGCACCCGGTCAGGGCGAGGGCCAGCGTGAGGGTCGACGCCGTCGCCGCTGCGGCGAGGCGAGGTGTCCTGTTCACGATCACTCCCTTGTTGATCTGTTTCCGAAATTTCGAAGGCGAATCTCGGAAAGACCACGGGAGGTTAGACGGGGCGCCGTGCGGTGTCAACCAGCCTGGTAGCACGATCTCAGGCCAGTTGCCCCGGTCTCCCAACGGTGCGGAGGCGAGTCACGCGATGGGCTACCATCCTGGTTTCGGAGACAGATTTCGGAAAACGTCCGACGGAGGACCCATGGCAACCGACCAGCCGCACATCCCGCTCGCCGTCGTGGCGGCCGAGGCGGGCGTCTCGGTCCCGACCGTCTCCAAGGTGCTCAACACCCGCCCCGACGTGGCGGGCAAGACGCGGGCCCGGGTCACCGAGGTGCTGGAGCGGCACGGCTACGTGGTCCGCCCGCCGGCGGCCAAGCCCACCGGCATGATCGACGTGCGCATCGTCGACTTCGAGGGCACCTGGTCCGAGGCCGTCGTCCGCGGCGCCGTCGCGGGCGCCCGTAGGCTCGGGCTGGACGTCGTCCTGGCGGTCGAGCCCGACCCCGACGACTGCAGCTCCTGGGTGCGGCACGCGCTGGAGCGCGGCACCGACGGCCTGGTCAGCATCGTCGCGGTGCCCGACGCCGAGGCGCGGCGCGCCCTGGAGCAGACCGGCACGCCGCTCGTCGTCGTCGACCCGCGGCAGCGGCCCCCGGAGGGGATGCTCAGCGTCGGGGCCACCAACTTCCAGGGCGGGCTGGAGGCGACGGCGCACCTGCTGTCGCTCGGCCACACGCGCATCGCGACCATCACCGGCGCGCTGGAGCAGGACAACGCCATCGCGCGGCTCGCGGGCTACCGCGCCGCCATGATCCGCGCGGGCCTGACCACCGACGACGACCTGGTCTACGTGGGCGCCTACGGCGTCACCTCGGGCTACGAGGGCGCGCAGCGGCTGATGGGCCTGGACGACCCGCCCACCGCGATCTTCGCCAGCAGCGACGACACCGCTCTCGGGGCGCTGCGCGCGCTGCGCGAGGAGGGCCTCGTCGTGCCGCGCGACGTCTCGCTCGTCGGCTTCGACGACCTGCCGATCGCGCCCTGGATCGACCCGGCGCTCACCACGGTGCGGCAGCCGCTGGCCGAGATGGGCGCCACCGCCGTCGACCTCGTGCACCGGGCCCGCACGGCCAGCGGGCACACCCTGCGCACCGAGCTCGCCACGAGCCTCGTGGTGCGGGCGTCGAGCGCGGCGCCGGCCCGCTAGGCGAGCGCCGGGCCGGTACCGGGCTGGGCTGGGCCGGGCCGACGTTCCGCGGACTACCGCTGCGGGCGCCGCGGCTTCTCGACCTCCGGCAGGGGGAGGCCGCCGGGGCCTTCCTCGGCCGTCGGGATCGGGGGCTCGCCGCGGGCCGCGCGCTCCTTGGCGCTGGCCGCGTACGCGTCCACGTACTCCTGGCCGGACAGCGACAGGATCGCGTACTCGATCTCGTCGGCCACGGCGCGCAGCACGAACTTGTCGGTCTCCATGCCCTTGTACCGGCTGAAGTCCAGGGGCTCGCCGATCACGGCGCCGAGCGGCATGAACGCGGGCACGGTGCGGCCCACCGGCTGGGCGACGTCGGTGTCGACCATGGCGACGGGGATGACCGGCGCGCCCGACTCGAGCGCCATCCGCGCCACGCCCGTCTTCGCCTTGTACAGGCGGCCGTCGGGGCTGCGGGTGCCCTCGGGGTAGATGCCGAACAGGCTGCCCTCGCGCAGCACGCGCAGGCCGGTGCGCAGCGCCGCCTCGCTGGCGGCGCCACCGGAACGGTCCACCGGGATGACGCCGATGCCGGTCATGAACCAGGCCACGATCTTGCCCTTGAGGCCCTTGCCCGTGAAGTAGTCGGACTTGCCGAGGAACGTCACGCGGCGCTTGATCAGCAGCGGCAGGATGAACGAGTCGATCACCGCGAGGTGGTTGCTGGCCACGATCGCGGCGCCGCTGCGCGGCACGTTCCTGGCGCCGACGACCCACGGCTGGTACGCGAGGCGCAGCAGCGGGCCGACCAGCACGTTCCTCATCACCCAGTAGAACAAGATTCCTCCTCAAGACCCGCCCCCGCGGGCCCCCCGACGACAATAGAGTGTGCCCATGGCCGCATCGAACACCGACGACCGCGACGACGACGTGCCCGGCGACACCCCACGCGAGCTGGGCGACGACGACGTGGCCTCGCGCTGGGCCGACATCGTCGCCACGCTCGGCGACATGGACGTATCCCGGGCCGACGGCGAGACCGGCGGCACGGAGAAGTCCGCCGCATCCTCTCAGACATCGCGGTCCGATGACGAGGGCAGCGACGACGACGGCGCGCGCGGTCCCGCTGGTGGTGAGCGTGCTGGTGGTGATGGTGCCGGGAGCGACCGGGCCGGCGGCGACCGGGCGGGCCGCCGTCAGGTCGGGGGCTGGAGCGACGGCGGCTGGGCCGCCGGCGACTGGACCACGAGCGGCACGGAGGCCGACGGCGCGGCCGGTGCCGACGAGGAACGGGCGCGGACGCGCCCGGACCAGCCCTCCGGCCCGCGCGACTGGCCGCTGTCGCCCGAGGCGGAGGCGCAGGAGGAGGCGGACTCGCACTTCACGCCGCCCGAGCCGCCCGCGCTGCTGTCCCGAGACCCGCTGCTCACGATGGCGTGGAGCTTCGTGGTGGGCATCCCCGTGCTCGCGGTGATCGGCATGATCGTCTCGGCGGCGGTGCCGGCCGTCTCGATCCCGCCGCTCGCCGGGCAGATCGGGCTGGGCCTGTTCGTCGCCGGCCTCGGTGTGCTGATCTGGCGCATGCCGCACCAGCGCGACCCGGACGACGACGGCCCCGGCGCCGTCGTCTAGAAGGTTCGTCAATGTCAGACGCTCAGATCACCCGGGTGATCTGAGCGTCTGACACGTTCTCGGGCGTGTTGAGCGGGAGATCTTGCGCCGGAGAAATCAGCGGCGCGCGAGGTCCGCCGCGCCCACGATGCCCGCCTCGTTGCCGTGCAGGGCGAGCTCGATCGCGGCCACGGGCCGGTGGCCCATGGCGGACAGCTGCGCCTCGAAGCCGCGGCGCACCGGGCCGAGCAGCAGGTCGCCGGCCGCGCCGACGCCGCCGCCGATCACGATGAGCTCCGGGTCGAGCAGCGCAGCGACGGACGCGGAGCCCTCGCCGATCCAGCGGCCGAGGGTCGCGAGCAGCTCGACCGACAGCTCGTCGCCCTCCTGGGCGGCCTCGGTCACCATCCTGCCGCGGATCTTCTCCGGGTCGCCCCCGGCGAGCTCGAGCAGGCGTCCGGCCTGGTCCACGCGCGCGACGGCGGCGTGCTGGGCGTCGCGCTCCAGGGCGCTGCCCGAGGCGTACTGCTCCCAGCAGCCCTCGTGGCCGCACCCGCAGTAGTGCCCCTCGGGCACGACCCGCATGTGCCCGACCTCGGCGGCCATGCCCCACTTGCCGCGCACCAGGTCGCGCTCGGAGATGACGGCGCCGCCCAGGCCGGTGCCGACCGTGAGCATCAGCATGTCGGTGGCCTCGCGGCCCGCGCCGAACCGGAACTCGGCCCAGCCGGCGGCGTTGGCGTCGTTCTCCACCACGATCGGCAGGTCGGCGTCCACCAGCTCGGCCACCTTCGCGGCCAGCGGGTACTCCCGCCAGGCGATGTTGGGGGCGAAGTTCACGGACGTGCGGTCCGGGCTGACGAAGCCCGCCGCGGCCAGGCCGATCGCGCCGACCTCGTGCTCCTTGACGAGCTCGTTGCACGCGTCCGCGATGGCCCTGTCGATGTGCGCGACGTCGTCGGCGTCGGTCTCCCGGCGCACCTGGGCGAGGATCTGGCCCTCCTCGTCGACGACTCCCACAGCGATCTTGGTGCCGCCGATGTCGACCCCGATGGCGTGCATTCGTCCTCACGTTCTCTCGTTGCGCGACGGCCGCGTGGACCGTCGAAAAGGGGGCTGCACCGAGAAGGTGCGCACACCCAGGGTAGCGACCGCGCGGAGTGCAACACGCGGAGTCCGTTTCCCGGTATCTTTGCAGGCACGGTCAGTACTGCCACTGGAGTCAGAATGGACGAGATCTTCAGCCCGATCCTCATCGAGCTGCCCCCCACCTCCAACCTCAACGACGTTCTCGCTGAGCGGGTCGCCGCCGGTGCCGGCAAGCCGATGATGGAGGTTCCTGCGGGGAAGGGCGAGCCCTGGCGGGTCGTCACCGCCGGCGAGTTCGACGCCCAGGTCGTCGCCGTGGCGAAGGGCCTCGTGGCCCGCGGCATCGAACCGGGGGACCGCGTGGGCATCATGTGCCGCACGCGGTACGAGTGGGCCGTGCTGGACTTCGCGGCCTGGGCCGCGGGCGCCGTGCCGGTCCCGGTCTACGAGACGTCCTCGGCCGAGCAGGTCGAGTGGATCCTGTCCGACGCCGAGGTCAAGCTCGTCTTCGCGGAGACCACGGCCAACGCCGACACCGTCGCCGAGGTGCGCGACGCCTGCCCGCTCGTGACCGACGTGCTCGTCATCGACGACGGTGCGCTCGACGCGGTCGCGGCCGAGGGCAAGGACGTGCCCGACGACGAGATCACCCGCCGCCGGGCCATCGCCGGCCTGGACGACCTCGCCACGATCATCTACACCTCGGGCACCACGGGTCGCCCGAAGGGCGCCGAGCTGACGCACCGCAACTTCGCGTCGCTCGCCGTGAACGCCGTCGAGGCCGTGCCGGAGGTGTTCGCCAAGGAGGGCGGACGCACCCTCCTGTTCATCCCGATGGCGCACGTGTTCGCGCGCTACATCCACGTGCTCGCCGTCGCGGGCGGCGTCGTCACCGGCCACTGGGGCAACACCACCACGCTGGTGGACGCCTTGGGCGAGTTCAGGCCGACCTTCATCCTCGCGGTGCCGCGGGTGTTCGAGAAGGTCTACAACACGGCCGAGCAGACGGCGGCGGCCGGCGGCAAGGCCAAGATCTTCCACTGGGCCACGGCGACGGGCATCGCGTGGTCGCGGGCGCTCGACACGCCGTCGGGCCCGGGGCTGGGCCTGCGGCTGCAGCACGCGGTCGCCAGCGCGCTGGTCTTCTCCAAGCTGCGCGCCAAGCTCGGCGGCCGCGCGGAGTTCGCGGTCTCCGGCGGCGGCCCGCTCGGCGAGCGCCTCGGGCACTTCTACCGGGGCCTGGGCCTGAAGGTGCTGGAGGGCTACGGCCTCACCGAGTCCACGGCCCCGACCAGCGTGAACCGGCCGACGGCGACCAAGATCGGCTCGGTCGGCCTCCAGCTCCCCGGCTGCGGCGTGAAGATCGCCGAGGACGGCGAGATCCTGCTCAAGGGCCACCACATCTTCCGGGCGTACCACAAGAACGAGGCCGCCACGGCGGAGTCGTTCACGGACGACGGCTGGTTCCGCACCGGCGACCTGGGCGTGCTGGACGACGACGGGTTCCTGACGATCACCGGCCGCAAGAAGGAGATCATCGTCACCGCGGGCGGCAAGAACGTGGCGCCCTCCATGCTGGAGGACCGCATCCGCGCGCACGCGCTGGTCAGCCAGTGCGTCGTCGTCGGCGACGGCAAGCCGTTCATCGGGGCGCTCTTCACGCTCGACGCCGAGGGCCTGCCGGGCTGGCTCAAGATGCACGGCAAGCCGGCGATGTCCGTCGAGGAGGCCCGCAAGGACCCGGACGTGCTCGCGGCCCTGGACGGCGCGGTGCAGCGGGCGAACAAGTCGGTCTCGAAGGCCGAGTCGATCCGCAAGTACACGGTGCTCGCGGGCGACCTGACGATCGAGAACGGCTACCTCACGCCGAAGCAGAGCGTGAAGCGGGCGGTGTTCCTCAAGGACTTCGACGCCGACGTGGAGCGCCTGTACGCGGACAAGAACAAGGAGAGCCTGCACCTGCTCAACTGAGGTTCCTCGCTGGCCGAGCTTGTCGAGACCGGTCTCGACAAGCTCGACCAGCGGGTGGGTGAGCTCCCGGCAGGTCTAGCCGTTGGTGAACGAGATCCAGGTGTCCGGGGCGACGTCCGGGCGGCCCGGGACGGCCCGGTGCTCCTCCGTCCACGCCTCGCCGACGGCGTCCGTGGCCACCGTGCGCCAGAACCGCACCGCGGGCGCGTTGGCGTCCTGGAACGGGACCTCCCACGACCCGGGGAAGCTCTGCAGCACCTGCGCGGCGAGATCCCGGCCGACGCCGATCCGCCGCACGCCGCGGACCACGAAGAACGAGCTCAGCACCCGGGTGGGGCCGTCGAGGCCGCGCACCAGCGCGAACCCGACGGGGGAGGCGGCGCCGCCCGCGGGTTCCAGGTGCGCGACGGCGCCCCGCCATCCCGGGTCGGTGAACGCCGCGTCCAGGCGCTCGCGCCGGAACTGGCCGCTCGGGTCGGGCAGTGCGCCGGAGACCTCGGACATGTCGTGCCGGAACAGGAGCCAGAGCCGTTCGAGCACGGGCCGGTCGGCCGGCGTCGTCGGGCGGACGGTGAGCCGGGCGGGGGTGTCTGCTGGGGTCGTCTTCGCTGAGTTCGTCATAACAAAAAGCCTCTCGGGCAACATGGCACCGAGAGGTTCGGGGTTATTTTCGCACGCCGTCCGGGCACGTGTCGAGGCCCGGTCGCGCGCCGGAACCGGGCCGCCGACGTCGTCCGGCGGTCGTCCGACCCTGTCCGGCGGCGTGCTCAGTCACCGGACGCGCCGAGCGGTGTCCCCGGCGCTCAGTAGGATGACGACGAAGGGTGCCGCGCGGGCTGGATGCCGGCGGGGGCGCCCCCGAAATCCCCCTGATGAGAGGTGCTCCTCCGATGGCTGTTCGTCGTGTGGCCCTGCTGACCGCCGGCGGCTTCGCGCCCTGCCTGTCGTCGTCGGTCGGCGGTCTGATCGAGCGTTACACCGAGCTCGACCCCGACATCGAGATCATTGCCTACCTGCACGGCTACCACGGCCTGCTGACGGGCAACAAGATCGAGATCGACGACGAGGCTCGTAAGCAGGCGCACGTCCTGCACAAGTTCGGCGGCTCGCCGATCGGCAACTCGCGCGTGAAGCTGACCAACGTGAAGGACGCCGTCAAGCGCGGCCTGGTCCAGGAGGGTCAGGACCCGCTGCATGTCGCCGCGGAGCAGCTCAAGGCCGACGGCGTGGACGTGCTGCACACCATCGGTGGCGACGACACGAACACGACCGCCGCCGACCTGGCCGCCTACCTGCACGAGAACGGCTACGAGCTCACCGTCGTGGGCCTGCCGAAGACGATCGACAACGACGTGGTGCCGATCAAGCAGTCGCTCGGCGCGTGGACCGCCGCCGAGGAGGGCGCGAAGTTCGCCGCCAACGTCATCGGCGAGAACCGCGTGGGCCCGCGCATGCTGATCGTGCACGAGGTCATGGGCCGCCACTGCGGCTGGCTGACCGCCGCCACGGCGCAGGCCTACCGCGGCTGGCTCGACGACCAGGAGTGGGCCCCGGCCCTCGGCCTGTCCCGTGAGCGCTGGGACGTGCACGCCGTGTTCCTGCCCGAGCTCGAGATCGACCTCGAGGGCGAGGCCAAGCGCCTGCGCGGCGTCATGGACGAGATCGGCAACGTCAACATCTTCCTCTCGGAGGGTGCGGGCATGCACGAGATCGTGGCCCAGCTCGAGGCGGCCGGCGAGACGGTCGAGCGCGACCCGTTCGGGCACGTGAAGCTGGACACCATCAACCCGGGCCAGTGGTTCGCCAAGCAGTTCGCGGAGAAGCTGGGCGCCGAGAAGGTCATGGTCCAGAAGTCGGGCTACTTCTCGCGTGCCGCGGCCGCCAACGCCGAGGACCTGCGCCTCATCAAGTCGATGACCGACTACGCGGTGGAGTGCGCCCTGCGCGGCGAGTCCGGCGTCATCGGCCACGACGAGGAGGACGGCGACCGCCTCAAGGCCATCGCATTCCCGCGCATCGCCGGCGGCAAGGCGTTCGACGTCTCGCAGGAGTGGTTCGGCCAGATCCTCGCCGAGATCGGCCAGCCGCTCGTGCCGGCCGCTCCCGCGGAGCACTGAGCGACGTGCGGGCACCACTGGCACTCCCGGCACCCCTGGCACCGGCGGCGGGCCGATGAGCACCGTCACCGATCCGGCAGGTCCGGCAGGTCCCACCGGGCCTGCTGAGCCTGCCGGGGCCACCGGCCAGGCCGGGCTGGACCACTTCCGCACCCTGGAGGCGCGGCAGCAGCCCACCTGGCCGGACCCGGCCGCGCTGGCGGCCGCGACCGGCCGCCTGGCCCAGGCCGCGCCCATCGTGGTGCCCGCACAGGCCGACACCCTGACCGAGCGGCTCGCCGCCGCCGGCCGGGGCGAGGCGTTCCTGCTCCAGGGCGGGGACTGCGCGGAGACGTTCGCCGAGGCGAACGCCGACCGCATCCGCAACAAGATCCGCACCATCCTGCAGATGGCGGTGGTGCTCACCCACGGAGCGAGCACGCCCGTCGTCAAGATGGGCCGCATGGCGGGGCAGTACGCCAAGCCGCGCTCCAGCGACACCGAGACGCGCGACGGCGAGACCCTGCCGGCCTACCGCGGCGACATGATCAACGGCTTCCCGTTCACGCCGGAGGCCCGGATCCCCGACCCGGAGCGGCTGGAGCAGGCCTACCGGATCTCGTCGGCCACGGCGAACGTCGTGCGGGCCTTCACGCAGGGCGGTTTCGCCGACCTGCGGCAGGTGCACGAGTGGAACCGCGGCTTCATGAGCAACCCGGCCTACGCCCGGTACGAGAAGACGGCCGACGAGATCGACCGCGCCATCCGGTTCATGCACGCGTGCGGCGCCGACTTCGACGCGCTGCGCTCCGTGGAGTTCTTCCTGAGCCACGAGGCCCTGGTGCTCGACTACGAGCGGGCGCTGACCCGCACGGACCAGCGCACGGGCCGGGCCTACGACACCAGCGCCCACTTCCTGTGGATCGGCGAGCGCACCCGCCAGCTCGACGGCGCCCACGTCGACTTCATGTCCCGGATCGCGAACCCGATCGGCGTGAAGCTCGGCCCGACGACGACACCTCACGACGCCCTCGCGCTCACCGAGCGGCTCAACCCGGACAACGTGCCCGGCCGGCTCACGTTCATCACGCGCATGGGCGCGGGCAAGGTCCGCGACGTGCTGCCGTCCCTCGTCGAGGCCGTCACCTGGTCCGGCGCGAACGTCACCTGGGTGACCGACCCCATGCACGGCAACACGATCACGTCGGACAGCGGCTACAAGACCCGCCGGCTGACGGACGTGCTCGACGAGGTGGCCGGGTTCTTCGAGGTGCACAAGGCGCTGGGCACCGTCCCGGGCGGCCTGCACATGGAGCTCACGGGCGACGACGTCACCGAGGTGCTCGGCGGCAGCGAGGAGATCTCCGACGCGGGCCTCGCGCTGCGCTACGAGACGCTCGTGGACCCGCGCCTGAACCACCAGCAGTCGCTGGAGCTGGCCTTCCAGGTCGCGGAGATGCTGCGGCGGTAGCCGGGTCGGTGGGCCGGACAGCCGGGTCGGTGGGCCGGGCGACCGGCCCACCGGAGGGTCAGAGCAGCGTCTGCGCCACGCGGCGCACGGCGGCGCGCTTGCCGTGGATGAGCGCGTCCACGGGCCGCTCGCCGAGCTCGTCGTTCGGCGTGAACAGCCACTCGAGGATCTCGGGCTCGGTGAACTGGGCGTCGGCCAGCACCATGATCGTGCCGCGCAGGGTGGGGATGACGCCGGGGCGGCCCTCGACGTCGGGCAGCACGAACAGGGCCGGGACCTGGAAGGTGGTGCGCTCCCCGCGCTTGATGCCGATCACGTGCCGGTCGCTGACCAGCCCGCGCGCCTTGCCCACCTCGATGTCGAGGGACTCGGCGAGGTCGGGAAGGGTCAGCCAGTCGCCCACGAGGGTGTCGAGATCTGTCACGGCGCAAGCCTAGGCGACGGGGCGCGAGACCGTGACACGGCAACGATCCGGCAACGGCCCGCTGTCCGGTATGCGGGTTCCTGCCAGGGCGTGGGTGGTCACCCGTACACTCCCACCCGTGGCTCAGGTGACGGCAGACCCTCTCATCGGCCGCCTCGTCGACGGGCGGTACGAGATCGTCGCGCGCGTGGCGCGCGGCGGCATGGCCACGGTGTACCGCGCGCACGACACGCGCCTGAACCGTGAGATCGCGCTGAAGGTGATGCACCCCCACCTGGCGGAGGGGGAGCAGGCCGCGAGCTTCCGGCAGCGGTTCGAGCGCGAGGCGCGCTCCGCGGCAGGCCTGCAGCACCACGGCGTCGTCGCGGTCTACGACCAGGGCACCGACGGCGACATGCGCTACCTGACCATGGAGTACGTGCCGGGCACCAACCTGCGCCAGCTCATCCGCGACGGCGACCTCACGCTGCGCCGCTCGTTCGCCGTCCTCGACGTGGTGCTCTCCGCGCTGGCCGCCGCGCACGCCAAGGGGATCGTGCACCGCGACATCAAGCCGGAGAACGTGCTGCTGGAGGAGGGCACCGGCCGCCCCAAGGTGGCCGACTTCGGCCTGGCCCGCGCCATCTCCGAGGTGTCGAACACGACCACGGGCACCGTGCTGGGCACCGTGGCCTACCTCGCGCCCGAGACCATCGCCACGGGGCACGTCGACGCCCGCGCGGACGTGTACGCCGTGGGCATCCTCGCGTTCGAGCTGTTCACGGGCCGCCTGCCGCACGAGGGCGAGGGGCCCATCCAGGTCGCCTACGCGCACGTCAACACCGACGTGCCGCCCGTGAGCGCGTTCGCCGGCCACCTGGGCCGCCCGCTCGACGTGCTGGTGCAGGCGCTGACGGCGCGCGACCCCGACCGGCGCCCGCACGACGCCGCCGTGGCGCTCGACGTGCTGCGCAGCACGTTCCGGCAGATCCCCAACGAGGTGCTGGACATCCCCGCCAAGGCGGCGCCCCCGCCGTCGTCGGCCGCGGTGAAGGCCGCGCGCACCGCGGTGGTGGAGCGGCCGCCCGCCGGGCGCTGGGCGGCCCAGCAGCCGCCGCAGCCACCCCAGCCGCAGCCTGAGCGGCGGTCCCGGTTCGGCGGCAAGATCGCCCTCGTCGTAGCCCTGGTCGTGGTCCTGTTCGGCGCCTGGTGGTACACGGAGCAGGGTCCGGGTGCCTACGCCGTGGTGCCGAACGGCGTCGTGGGCGTCACCGAGGCGCAGGCCGAGGAGGCGCTCACCGAGGCCGGGCTGACGCCCTCCAGGGTGCCGCAGCACGACTCGGACGTGCCCGAGGGCGAGGTGATCTCCGTGACTCCCGACGAGGGCCGGCGCACGCTGCGCGACGAGCCCGTGGACCTCGTGGTCTCGCTCGGCCCCGAGCTGGCCGACGTGCCGAGCGGGCTCGTGGGCATGACCGAGGAGGAGGCACGCGCCGCCCTGCGCGACGTCGGCCTCGTCGACGTCGAGGTCTCGCGCGAGTACTCCGCAGACGTCGTGCGCAACGAGGTGATCTGGGCCTCCGTCCGTGAGGGCGGCTCCGTCCCGACGGACGAGACCGTGCGGCTCACCGTCTCGGACGGGGCGCCGCCGGTCACCGTGCCCGACGTGACGGGCCTGTCGGCCGCCGACGCCACGGACACGCTGTCCGCGCAGGGGTTCGAGGTCGCGCGCGAGGACAAGTCCGACAAGAAGGTCGAGGCCGGGGCGGTCATCCGTACCAAGCCGGACGCCGGCAAGGGCGCCGAGCAGGGCAGCACCATCACGATCGTCGTCAGCAGGGGCGAGCAGGGCACCGTGCCCGACGTGGTCGGTCTGTCGGTCGAGGACGCCCAGGCCCTGCTCGACGAGGCCGGCTACACGTCGGTGGTGCGCGGCTTCGGCGAGCTGTTCGGCGAGGGCGTCAAGGAGACCGAGCCCGCGGCGGGGGAGAAGCTGAAGAAGGGCGAAGAGGTCACGCTCTGGACGTGGTGAGCTCCCTTCGGACCCGCTCGGGTGTCAGGCCGCCCGGTCGACGGCGGCGTGGGCCAGGTCGGTGAGCAGGCCGCGGCCCGGCTCGGCGAGGTCCGCCAGGTCGAGCAACGCGTGGCCGCGCACCGCGAGGTCGGTGATGAGCTGCTCCACGGCGTCCAGCGCGCCGGAGGCCACGATCACCTCGCGCACCCGCGCCACCTCCGCCTCGGACAGGTCGGGGTTGCCCAGCGCGGCCACCAGGACCGTCGCCTCGGGGCCCTCGGCGTCGGGCAGCAGCGCCAGGGTGCGGGCCACGACCACGGTCCGCTTGCCCTCGCGCAGGTCGTCACCGGCGGGCTTGCCCGTGACGGCCGGGTCGCCGAAGACGCCGAGCACGTCGTCGCGGAGCTGGAACGCCTCGCCCAGGGGCAGGCCGGCCGCCTCGATGTCGGCGGCGGCCCGCGGGCTCGCGCCGGCCAGCAGCGCGCCGAGCGCGAGCGGCGCGGCCACCGAGTAGCTGGCGGTCTTGGCGCGCAGCACGTCGCGGGCGCGCTCCTCGTCGGCGGCGGGGTCCTGGCCCCACGGCTCGGCCTGGACCAGCACGTCGAGGTACTGGCCCACCACGACCTCGCTCTGCATCGCGTCGAAGCGGGCGCGGGTCGCGGCGGCGACGGGCGCCGGCAGGGCCTCGAGCGCGGCCGACAGCTCCCGCTGGGCGGCCAGCAGCACGAGGTCGCCGATCAGGATCGCGGCGGAGTCGCCGAACCGGACCGGCTCGCCGGACCAGGCCGCGCCCACGTGCTTCGCTGCGAACGCCCGGTGCGCGGTGGGGCGGCCGCGGCGGGTGTCGGAGTTGTCCATCACGTCGTCGTGCAGCAGGGCTGCGGCCTGGAAGAGCTCGAGCGCGGCGCCCACTCGGACGGTCGCGATCCGTGCGGGGTCGGCCGGGTCGGCGGAGCCGCCGTGCGCCCGGAACGACCAGTAGCAGAACGCGGACCGCAGGCGCTTGCCGCCCATCAGCAGCCCGGCGGCCTCCTCGACCATCGCCTCCGCGCTCGGGCTGATCGCCCCGACCTCGGCCGTCAGCCGGGCGAGGTGGGCGGTCACCGCGGCGTCGACGTCGGCGCGCAGGTGCTCGGCGTCGACGAGGGCTGCGGGGCTCAGGGCACTGGTACGGGCAGGTGAGGCTGGCACGGGACCAGCCTATGGGGTTCGGACGGTGCCGCTGATCGAGCAGAGCCGCCGCTCGCCATCGTCGAGCACGCCGACCACGAGCGACTCCTGCACCTCGCCGGACTTGGTCTTCGTGATCCGCACGAACGCGGTCTGCGCGGTGAGGCCGCTCGCGTCCGGCGCCGAGATCTGCTTGAAGCCCTGCCGGGTCAAGATCTTCCTGGCCTGCCCGACCACCCGTTCCGTGGGGAGGCTCGACGACAGGTTCAGCGTGACCTGCGTCATCGGGACGCTCTTGGTCTTCGAGCCCTTGGCCGCGGCCACGGGCTGGGCCGACGACGCCAGCAGCGTGGCGTCCTCGGGCACGGGGAACAGGTCGGGCGGGAAGCCCTGCGCGTAGGTGGCCACCGCGGACGAGGGGTCGAAGGTCGGCAGCTCGGTCGGCCCGCCCGACGCGGCCGCGCTCGGCCCGGGCGTGCCCGTCGCGGTGCTGCCCGCGCCGGCCTGCTCGGTCGCGGCGCCGGTCTCGTCCCCGCAGCCCGCGGTCGCGAACGCCAGGCCCACGGCGGCGGCGAGCGCGGCCGTCCGGCGGACTGTGGCGAATCGGGACACGCGCACACCGTAGCCGTACCGGGCGGGGCGGCGACAGCGTGCGGTGATGCAGGCGGATCCGGCGGGGTCGAGATCTTCGTGTCGGATCTCGCGTCGGACCCTTGCGACGGACCTTGAGACGGACCCTCCTGACGGGACCTCGCGGCGGGGAGCGCGACCACAGGAATCCCGTTGTCCACACGGCCCTCCTGGGCGCGCCCGCGGTTCGCCGGCGGGCTGGGATCGACGACATGAACCCCGACCTCCAGCCGAACTCCGACAGCGGCCTGCCCGACGGCGGCCTCCCCGACAGCTTTCCCGACACTGGTCCCTCTGCCCGTGACCGCACAGCCCGTGACTTCTCCGCGCGAGACGTCCCCGAGCGGACGACCCCCAGGAGCAGCACCTCGCCGGGCACCGTCGTCCCGGACCGCGGACGCGCCCCGGCGGTGTCGAACGCCCGCGTGATCCGCGTTGCCGGGCCGGAGGATCTCCTGGCCTACATCCCCTACCGGCTCGGCTTCGAGCCCGTCGAGTCCGTCGTGGTGGTGAGCCTGACGGGCCCGCGGCAGCGTGTCGGGCTCGTGGCCCGGGTCGACCTCGCCGACCTCCGGCTGCGCCGGCCCGGCGACCCGGCCGGGCCCGACGGCGGAGCCACCGCCCGCTGGCTCACCGACCACCTGGTGGCCGACGGCGCGGACCGGGCCGTGGTGGTGCTCTACACGGCGACCGACACCGCCGCGCCGAGCGGGGCCGCACGCCGGGCCGCGGACGTGCTCCGGGCCCGGATCGACCGGCGGCTGCCGGGCACCGAGGTCTGGCTCGTGGCGCCCACGGGCTTCCGCGCGCTCGACTGCCAGGACCCGCTGTGCTGCCCGCCGGAGGGCCGCCCGCTCGCCGTGCTCAAGGGCAGCCGCGTGGCCGCCCACATGGTGCTGGAGGGCCGCACCGTGGCAGGCACCCGTGAGGAGCGGTACACGCTGCGCCCCGCGCCGGAGGCCGCCCGCACGCAGGCGCGCCGCGCGGCCGCGCGCTGGACCGACACCTACCGGCGCCTGCGGCACCGCACCCGGTTCCCGGACGGCGGCGGTCCCCTCGACGTCGCAGTGCCGGCCCCGCAGCCGGGTGGGAGCGCCGCTCGCGAGGCGGCCCGGAGCGCGGCGCGGACGACCGCCCGGCGTGCCGCCCGCACCGGTGCCAGGTCCGCCGCGGCCCGGGCCGAGCAGACGCAGCGGGAGCTCGCCGACTGGGGCGCGCAGAGCCTGGGCCTGTGGCGCTCGGCGGTGCGGGCCGTGGCGCACGCGGAGCCGGGGCAGCCCGTGCCGCTGTCCCCGGTGGACCTCGGCAAGATCGGCGCGGCGCTCGCGGACGTACCCGTCCGGGACGCGGTGCTGCTCAGCCTCGTGCCGGGCACCGAGCAGGCGGCCCTGCGCACCGCGCGGCGTGAGGCGGACGGCGACACCGACCTCGCCACGGGAGCCGTCATGGCCCAGATCGTCGACCCGGAGCGGGGCATCCCGCCGGACCAGGACCGCACCCAGCCGGCCCGGAGGGTGCTGGAGGCCGTCGTCCGGCACGTTCCTCGCAACCGGCGGGCCCCGGCGTACCTGCTGCTGGCGCTCATCGCGTGGTGGCACGGCGACGGCGGGCTGGCGGTCGAGCGGGTGTCGGACGCGCTCGGGGTGGACCCCGACTACCGCCTCGCGCTCCTGCTCCGCAGCGCTGTCGTCGGGGGAGTCCCGCCGGGCTGGGTGCGTCGGGAGCGGACCCTGTTCCACGGCGGAGCCGGCACCGCCGCTCAGCCGGGCGCGGCGACGGAACTGGGCGCGGCGACGGAACCGGGCGCGGCGACGGAACCGGGCGCGATGGCTACGGGCTGAGCCCAGCCGGGTGAGCCCGGCCCGGCGAGCCCGGCCGGCGGCGCTCGCGGGCGTTCACGGGTGAACACCGGGTGATCTCGCGGGGTGAGCCGGTCCGGGTGAGCGCGTCGGGTGATCTCACCGGGTGAACCGACCCGGACCGGTCGCCCCGGGTGCGGTCCGCCTGCCGTGTGCGGCACGGACCCGGGCGTGGTGTGGGGTAGCGTCGGCTGACATGACGATCGTCGTCGGACACCTCGCCACGCCCGAGGGCCAGGAGGCCCTGAGCACCGCCGTCACCGAGGCCAGGGAGCGCAAGGCCCCGCTGGTCGTCGTCACGAGCGGGAAGCGTCCCGTCGACGAGTGCCGGGCCGAGCTCGACGAGCTGGCCAGCGGCGCGGCGGCCGGCGTCGACCTGCGCGTCGAGGAAGGCACCGGCGACCTCGCCGAGGACCTGATCCGCACCGCCACCAGCACCGGCGCGGAGCTCATCGTGATCGGCCTGCGCCGGCGCAGCCCAGTCGGCAAGCTCATCCTCGGCGCGGGCGCGCAGCGGATCCTCGTCGAGGCCCCGTGCCCCGTGCTGGCCGTCAAGGTCTGAGCTCACGGTCTGGGCTCACGGTCTGGGCTCACGGTCTGGGCCTCATGGTCCGGGCTCACGGACTGAGTTCACGGTCTGGGCCCGGCCTGCCGCATCACGCCCACACCTGAGCCCGGCCCCAACCCTGCCCCCAACCCCGGCCCGAGCTCAGCCTGAAGAGCCGAGCCTGAGCCTCGGCCATGCCCCACCTGTGCTCCGGCCATGCCTCGCCTTGACGTGCGGCCCGTCATCCCGGCGTCGGCTCCGGCCCGGGACCGTTCTGGGGCTCTGACGGGGTCCGATCCGGCCGTCGTCCCGCGCCTGGTCCGGGGCAAGTTCGCCGGATCTTCGCCAGATCGGGAATGGTGCGGGCACCCGGTTCGTTGACTCTGGGCACGCGAAATCAGAAACCCCGCGGGGTGGTCCCGCCCGACGTGACTTCGCACTGACTTTGCCCATATCACCGCGTTCGTCGCGGGGTACAGGGAGGCCGACGGTACAATATATATGTTCGCCGGCGGAAGAAGAAGGTCCAGTGACGGCCCCGCCGGCAGTACACCGCCCCCTCGAATGCCGAAAGGTCGGTTTGTGGCGCCCACTCCGCTGAAAGCCCCCCAGGACATCGCTCCTGTCCCTGCACGCGACAACCTGCCCCGTGAGTTCGAGCATCCTGCCTTGCAGGAGCTCCTCGCTCGCGGTGCCGCCGACGGCTCGGTCGACGCCGAGAACTTCCGGCGTGCATGCGAGACGGCACAGGTCGGTGACGCCAAGCGGCTGAAGGCGGTGCTGCGCGCACTGGCCAACGCCGGTGTGCAGGTGGGGCTCCCCACCGTGACCAAGGTGGCCGCCGCATCGGCCACCCGGTCCACCGCGGTCGCCGCCAAGGCGCCCGCAGACGAGGCGGAGGCCTCCGCGAAGCCGGCCCGGCGCACCCGGGCGACGGCGGCGAAGACCACGACCGCCAAGAAGTCGGCCCCGGCGCGCTCCACGGCGAAGCCGAAGGACGACGACATGCCCGACGACGTCGATCTCGACTTCGACGACGTCGACGATGACGATGACGAGGCGACGACGAGCACGCGCAAGAAGCCGGCGGGCAAGGCCGGCGCGAAGAAGCCTGCCGCTCGGGGCAAGTCGAAGTACGACAACATCGAGCCCGACGGCGTCGCCGTCGAGGACCCCGAGGACGAGACCGACTCAGGTCCCGAGACCGTCACCAAGACGACTCGTGGCCGTGGCGGCAAGACGGTCAAGGAGGGCGACGAGAGCTCCGGCTTCGTCGTCTCCGACCGGGACGACGACGATGCGCCAGCGCAGCAGGTCGTCACGGCCGGTGCGACCGCAGACCCGGTCAAGGACTACCTGAAGCAGATCGGTAAGGTCGCGCTGCTGAACGCGGAGCAGGAGGTCGAGCTCGCGAAGCGCATCGAGGCCGGCCTGTTCGCGGAGGAGCGTCTCGCGACCACCGACTTCGACCGGAACGACAAGGACCAGCGCCGCTTCGAGCGCGACCTCAAGTGGATCGCGCACGACGGCAAGCGGGCCAAGAACCACCTGCTGGAGGCCAACCTCCGCCTCGTGGTCTCGCTGGCCAAGCGCTACACGGGCCGCGGCATGCTGTTCCTGGACCTGATCCAGGAGGGCAACCTCGGTCTGATCCGTGCGGTCGAGAAGTTCGACTACACCAAGGGCTACAAGTTCTCGACCTACGCAACCTGGTGGATCCGGCAGGCGATCACGCGTGCCATGGCCGACCAGGCCCGCACCATCCGCATCCCGGTGCACATGGTCGAGGTCATCAACAAGCTGGCCCGCGTCCAGCGCCAGATGCTCCAGGACCTGGGCCGCGAGCCCACGCCGGAGGAGCTGGCCAAGGAGCTGGACATGACCCCCGAGAAGGTGGTCGAGGTCCAGAAGTACGGCCGCGAGCCGATCTCGCTGAGCACCCCGCTCGGTGAGGACGGCGACAGCGAGTTCGGTGACCTCATCGAGGACTCCGAGGCCGTCGTCCCCGCGGACGCCGTGTCGTTCACGCTGCTCCAGGAGCAGCTGCACCAGGTGCTCGACACCCTCTCGGAGCGCGAGGCCGGCGTGGTCTCCATGCGGTTCGGTCTGCAGGACGGCCAGCCCAAGACGCTCGACGAGATCGGCAAGGTCTACGGCGTGACGCGTGAGCGCATCCGCCAGATCGAGTCCAAGACGATGTCGAAGCTGCGCCACCCCTCGCGGTCGCAGGTGCTGCGGGACTACCTCGACTGACCCTCGACTCACCAGCACGAACCGTCCGGACTCGAGTGGGGGTCAGGACGAGCACCACCGACGCCGGGCGGGTGATCTTCTTCGGAAGCACACCCGCCCGGCGTCGTCGTGTGGGAGCGTGCCCGATGTGTCCCCTTCGAACAGCGCCGCTCCCGCAGCAGTTCTCGCCCGGGTGATCGCGGCCGTCCTCGCCTCCCTCCTCGCCGTCGGCCTGACCACGGTGCCCGCGGCGGCGGCCGGCTACACGCTCAGCGCGTCCGGCACGACGACGACCACGGCGACCGTCTCGAAGACCCTCACGGCGGTCTACCGCTACAACGGCAGGGCGCAGAAGCGGGTCAAGGTGAACCTGCAGCGGTACAGCAACGGTGCGTGGGTCCAGGTCAAGACCGTGACGACGAACCTTTCGGGCAAGGCGTCGACGGCGGTCAAGCCGTCCGCCACGACGAAGTACCGCTTCAAGACCACGAAGGCGACGAGCTCGACGCTCACCGTCACCGTCGTGCCGGGCTCGTGGGCGATCGCCGGCTCGGGCTACGGCCACGGCGTGGGCATGGCGCAGTGGGGTGCCTACCAGATGGCACGCGGGGGCAGCTCCGCCGCGCAGATCCTGGGCTACTACTACCCGGGCGCGACCGTGAGCACCGCCAACAACCCCCGCACCTCGATCGACGTGCAGGTGCTCGGCAGCTCGGGCGACCCCGCCACCACGACCCTGAGCCTGTCCGCCGGGTCCTGGCGGCTCCTGGACGGCGCCGGGGCGCAGCTCGCCACCGGCACGTCGGCCCGCAGGATCTCGATCGCCCGGACGACGTCGGGCGTGACCTCGCGGATCACCGAGAACGGCATCGTGCGGCAGAAGTTCGGCGCCCGCCCGACCCTCTACCTCGAGTGGACGGGCACCGAGTACCTGGAACCTGAAGGCGTCGCCGGGACGGTCAGCGTGTCCGGCGCGCAGGGCACCTACCGTCACGGCCGCCTGCGGATCACCAGCCCCGGCACGCTGCCGAACGTGGTCAACCAGGTGGTCATCAACGACGAGTACCTCTACGGGCTCGACGAGATGGCCTCGCTGTGGGGCACGAGCGGCTACGGGGGAGCGGCGGCCCTGCAGGCGCAGGCCGTCGTCGCGCGGAACTACGCCATCCTCGCCAAGACCGCGGGCCTGAAGGCCTCGTGCGACTGCCACCTCTACGACGACACCCGCAGCCAGAACTACACCGGCTGGAAGAAGGAGGGTGGCGCGTCGGGCGCCACCTGGCGCGCGGCCGTGGACGCCACCCGGCAGGACGCCGCCGGCACGGTCACGGTGGTGCGCAACGCGTCGGACGGCATCGCCGAGACGCCGTACTTCGCGTCGTCGGGCCGCGGGGGCAGCTTCTCCGGCACCACCAACAACCAGGACGCGTTCGGGACGGCGGCCCAGTCGCATCTCCGGCACGTCACCGACCCGTACTCCCGGCAGGCGCCGGGCAACCCGTACGTGTCGTGGACCGGCGTCCTGACCCAGGCGAAGGCCAGGAGCGTCTTCAAGCTCTCGTGGGTCCGCTCCGTCAAGGTCACCGCGCGCTACTCCAGCGGACAGATCAAGACGATGCAGGCGGTCTCCACCACGGGTGGCACCCGCACGCTCACCAAGACCGCGGAGGGCTGGCGCACCGAGCTCGGGCTCCGCGGGTCCTGGGCGGACACGGTGACCGCACGGAAGTGAGGCCGGGCGGGCTGGACGCGCAGTCAAGTGGGGGATGAATTCAATGGAAATATCCTGAATACACCCTAGGCTGTGCCGCGCCCGGACGTTACGGTAGCCCCTGGCAACGATGCCTGCTGTGATGCCTGCTGTGTTGCCTGACGTGATGCCTACCGTGTTCCGGGACCAGGAAGGTGACGCCGATGTCGCTAGCAAGGTCGCACCGCACCCCGCCCAACGCTCAGTCAGCCCGCCAGTCAGCGCGCCAAACAGTCCGCCACCCGGCGAGCCCTTCGCCCAGACCCTCGGCCCGCCGACGGCGGCTGGGCGCCGCCGTGCTGGCCCTCGCCACGGGCGCCGTGCTCGCCGTCGTGCCGGGGACCTCGGCGCCGGCGGCGACGCCGTCGGCCACCGGCCAGGCCGCCTGGCCCGTCACGAACGCCCACCTGCCGACGCCCTGGACCGAGGACGTCACGCCTGAGAACGCGCTGCCGGAGTACCCGCGCCCGCAGCTGGTCCGGGACCGCTGGGAGAACCTGAACGGCCTGTGGGAGTTCGCGGGCGCGACCGAGGGCGAGGCACCGCCGTTCGGGCAGACGCTCGCCGAGGAGATCCTGGTCCCGTACCCGACGGAGTCGGAGCTGTCGGGCATCGACCGGCACGAGGACCACATGTGGTACCGCCGCACGGTCGAGGTCCCGGCGTCCTGGCGCACCGGCGGCCAGCGGACCGTGCTGAACTTCGGCGCCGTGGACCACACCGCGACGGTGTGGGTCAACGGGCAGGAGGTGGCCCACCACGAGGGCGGCTACGGCCGGTTCTCCGCGGACGTCACCGACGCGCTGACGGCGTCGGGACCGCAGGAGGTGCTGGTCGGCGTCACCGACCGGACCGACGACACCTGGCAGCCCGTCGGCAAGCAGCGCAACGTCCCGGACCGCGGCATCTTCTACGAGGGCGCGTCCGGCATCTGGCAGACCGTCTGGATGGAGCCCGTCGCGGCGGCGCACGCCACGCGGCTGGACATGACCACCGACGTCGACACGAGCACCATCGCACTGACCGTCGAGGGCAGCGCGGCGGCCGACGGTGGCACGGCGGAGGTCGTCGTCCGCCAGGAGGCCGCGGCCGGCAAGAAGGGCAAGCTCGCGGCCCGCGCCGCCGGGGCCGTCGGTGACGAGCTCTCCGTGCGCGTGCCGGGCGCCCACCTCTGGACGCCCGACGACCCGTACCTCTACGACCTCGAGGTCCGCGTCCGCGACGCGCGCGGCAAGGTGGTCGACACCGTCGGCTCGTACGTCGGCATGCGCGAGATCGGCATCGCGCCGGGCGAGGACGGGCGCAACCGCGTCACCCTCAACGGTGAGGTCGTGTTCCTGCTGTCCACGCTCGACCAGGGCTACTGGCCGGACGGCATCTACACCGCCCCCACGGACGAGGCGCTCGCGTTCGACCTGGAGCAGCACAAGGAGCTGGGCTTCAACACGGTGCGCAAGCACATCAAGGTCGAGCCGGACCGCTGGTTCTACCACGCCGACCGCCTCGGCCTGCTGGTCTGGCAGGACATGCCGTCGATGAAGACGGGCCGCCCGCCGGTCGAGGCGCAGGAGCGCTTCGAGCGCGAGCTGCACGAGATGGTCGACCAGAACAAGAGCTGGACCTCGGTGATCGGCTGGATCCCGTTCAACGAGGGCTGGGGCGAGTGGTCCCAGGAGGCGACCGGGCGGATCGCGCGCGAGGTCAAGGCGCAGGACCCGACCCGGCTCGTGAACGCGCACTCCGGCGTCAACTGCTGCGACTCGCTGGGGGACAGCGGCGCGGGCGACATCATCGACTGGCACCAGTACGTGGGCCCGGCCCAGCCGGTGCCGGACGCCACCCGGGCGTCGATCGACGGCGAGCACGGCGGGTTCGGCCTGGAGGTCGACGGGCACATGTGGTTCGAGGACGGCCACGCCTACGAGATGGCGCCCGACGTCGCCACGCTCACCCGGCGCTACGTCGAGAACACGCGGGACGTGCTCACGTCGGCGCAGCAGTGCGGCATCAGCGGGTCGATCTACACGCAGATCACCGACGTGGAGCACGAGGTCAACGGCTTCTTCACCTACGACCGGCAGGTCGAGAAGATGGACTTCGGCCAGGTCCGGGAGGTCAACGACGCCGTCATCGCGGGCGCGGACGGGTCGGGCGCCGAGCCGCCCGTCGTCGGCCCCGGGACGCCCGGCCTGGCCGGCGTGCACGCCTGGGGCTTCGACGAGGGCTCCGGCACCGTGGCCGCGGACGGCGTCGGCGACGCCGACGCGACCCTGACCGGAACCACCTGGGCGGACGGCGTGGCCGGCGGCGCCCTGTCGTTCGACGGCGCGGGCGAGGCCGACACGGGGCAGACCCTGGTGCGCACCGATGGTTCCTACAGCGTCTCGGCGTGGGCCAGGCTGGACGTGGCCGATGGCGGCTTCCAGACCGTGGTCAGCCAGGACACCGGCGCGAACAGCGCGTTCTTCCTGCAGTACTCGGGGCAGGACGAGCGCTGGGCCATGAGCTTCGTGGGGGCACGGGCGCTGTCACCCGAGAAGCCGGAGCCCGGCCGCTGGTACCACCTGACCGGTGTGCGCGACGCCGCCACGGGGGAGCTGTCGCTCTACGTGGACGGCGAGCGGGTCGCCACGAAGGACGTCTGCACCGCACCCGAGACGCAGGGGCCGCTGGTGATCGGCCGCGGCCAGTACGGCGGGAACGAGGTGGACCACCTGCGCGGCGACGTCGACGACGTCCGGGTCTTCGACCGGGCGCTGTCGGCCGCCGAGGTGGCGGAGCTCGCGGCGGGCTGACGGGGCCGGCCGGGTTCTCGGTCGGTTCTGGTCCGGTTCTGGTCCGGGTCTTGGCCCGGGTATGAGAACGCCGGCGGTGGGTCACCCTTCGGGGTGGCTCACCGCCGGCGTCGGTCTGTCGGCGTTTGTGGTCCGGTGGTCGTCCGGCCTGGGTGTCAGGCCTGGCCGTGCTCCGCGTGGAGCCGGTCGGTCTCGTCCTGGACATGGGTGGCGACGTCCGCGTAGGCGGACGCGTGTGCGCGCGCGTGGTGGCCGCAGAAGAGCAGCTCGCCCACGGGCAGAACGACGCGCACGTAGGCCTGCGCGCCGCAGCGGTCGCAGCGGTCGAGGGCGGTGAGCGGTTCGGTCGTCAAGGTCGTCACATCTCCATCCAACCATTCGCTCGCGCGGTTCATGCCGGCCCGGGTGGGCGGTTCGCTGCGAGCATAGCGGCGTGGCTCACAGTCTTGGTCCCCTTCCGCCCCCAATTGCGCTGAAAGGGTAATTTCTGTCATCGGGTGAATCTTGCTGTCACACAGCCGTTCGGTCGGTTGTTCCAGCGTTCTCCCGGGGCGCCTGACGTAGGTTGTCGGTGACCTCGTCTACGCTGTCGCCGTGACCGCAACGTCCGAGTCGTACACCGCTCGCCACCTGTCCGTCCTCGAGGGTCTCGAGGCGGTCCGTAAGCGTCCCGGAATGTACATCGGGACCACCGACTCCCGTGGCCTGATGCACTGCCTCTGGGAAGTCATCGACAACTCCGTCGACGAGGCCCTGGGCGGCCACGCCACGAAGATCGGTGTCGTGCTGCACGCCGACACCTCGGTCACGGTGTCCGACGACGGCCGTGGCATCCCGGTCGACATCGAGCCCAAGACCGGGCTGAGCGGCGTCGAGGTGGTCTACACCAAGCTGCACGCGGGCGGTAAGTTCGGCGGCGGCTCCTACCAGGCGTCCGGTGGTCTGCACGGCGTCGGCGCCTCCGTCGTGAACGCGCTGTCCTCGCGCCTCGACGTCGAGGTGGACCGCGGCGGCAAGACGCACCGGATGACCTTCCACCGCGGTGAGCCCGGCATGTTCTCCGACCCGGCGTCGGGGCCCAGCCCGGACGCCACGTTCCAGCCCTTCGTGGACCACTCCGAGCTCGCCGTCGTCGGCAAGGTCGCGCGCGGCCGCACCGGCACGCGCGTGCGCTACTGGGCCGACCGCCAGATCTTCCCCAAGTCCGCGGTATTCAGCTACGACGAGCTGGTCACCCGCGTCCGGCAGACCACGTTCCTGGTGCCGGGCCTGGAGATCGTCGTGCGCGACGAGCGCGGCCTGCCCGGCACCCCGGGCGAGAACGGACCCCACGAGGAGTCGTTCAAGCACACCGGCGGTGCCGCGGACTTCGTCGAGTTCCTGGCCCCCGACACCCCCGTCACGGCGACCTGGGTGCTGCGCGGCTCGGGCAACTTCACCGAGACGGTTCCGGTGCTGGACGAGCGCGGCCACATGTCGCCGCGCGAGGTGCAGCGCGAGTGCGAGGTCGACATCGCGCTGCGCTGGGGCACGGGCTACGACACCGAGGTGCGCTCGTTCGTCAACATCATCTCGACCCCCAAGGGCGGCACGCACCTGACGGGCTTCGAGCAGGGCCTGCTCAAGGTGATCCGCAAGAACGTCGAGGCCAACGCACGCAAGCTCAAGGTCTCCACCAAGGACGGCGCGGAGCGCATCGAGAAGGACGACGCGCTCGCGGGCCTCACGGCCGTGGTCACCGTGCGTCTGGCGGAGCCGCAGTTCGAGGGCCAGACCAAGGAGGTGCTGGGCACCGGACCGGTGCGCCAGATCGTCTCCCGCGTCGTCGAGAAGGAGATCCAGGCCCTCCTGAGCTCCACCAAGCGCGACGAGAAGACGCAGGCCTCGCTGCTCCTGGACAAGATCGTCGCCGAGATGCGCGCGCGCATCACGGCCCGCAAGCAGAAGGAGATCTCGCGCCGCAAGAACGCGCTGGAGACCTCCTCCCTGCCGGCCAAGCTCGCGGACTGCCGCTCGAACGACGTGGAGCGCTCCGAGCTGTTCATCGTCGAGGGCGACAGCGCGCTCGGCACCGCCAAGCTGGCGCGGTCCAGCGACTTCCAGGCGCTGCTGCCGATCCGCGGCAAGATCCTGAACGTCCAGAAGGCGTCGATCAGCGACATGCTGCGCAACGCCGAGTGCGCCGCGATCATCCAGGTGCTCGGGGCGGGCTCCGGCCGGTCCTTCGACATCGAGGCCGCCCGCTACGGCAAGATCATCATGATGACCGACGCCGACGTCGACGGCGCGCACATCCGCACGCTGCTGCTGACGCTGTTCTACCGGTACATGAAGCCGATGGTGGAGGCCGGGCGCGTGTTCGCGGCCGTCCCGCCGCTGCACCGGGTCGAGGTGATCGGCAGCGGCCGGCGCAAGAACGAGTACATCTACACCTACTCCGAGGCCGAGCTGGGCGTCACGCTCCGGAAGCTCGACAAGGCGGGCCGGCGCTACAAGCCGGACATCCAGCGCTACAAGGGTCTGGGCGAGATGGACGCCGACCAGCTCGCGGAGACCACCATGGACCCGCGGCACCGCACGCTGCGCCGCGTCACCGCCGAGCACGCCGAGGCGGCCGAGCGCGCGTTCGAGCTGCTCATGGGCACCGACGTGGCGCCCCGCAAGGAGTTCCTCATCAACGGCGCGGCCGAGCTGGACCGGTCCCGGATCGACGCCTGAGGCGGTCGGAGCGCCGGCCGCCCGCCGCCTGAGACGGCGGCGCCGTGCCGCGTGCCCCGACCTAGACTGACCGGCGTGAACAAGACCTCTCGCCGCCCGCTGACGGCAGTCGCCGCCGCGGCCACCGCTCTTCTCGTCGCCGGCCTGCTCGGCGCCTGCGGCGGTACGACCGCGGAGCCGGAGACCATGGTCTCCGCGACGCTGAGCCAGCAGTCGGACGCCGAGACGGCCGCCCCGTCGGCGTCGGCCGCAGCGGACACCCTGAGCTACCCCGGCCGCACGGGCGCGACCGCCCTGGAGCTGCTGCTCGAGGCCGACCCGTCGGCGGAGGTCACCGGCGAGGGCGAGAACGCCTTCGTCACGGCGATCAACGGCCGCGCCGCCGACGACTCGAAGAACGAGTTCTGGTCGCTGTCCGTGGACGGCGAACCCGCGCAGGTGGGCGCGGGATCCCTGGAGACCGAGGACGGTCAGGAGATCACGTGGACGATCGACACGTTCTGAGCCCGTCGGACGACGGCGCCCGCCCCGGTGCGAGCCGGAGCGGCGCCGACCCTGCCGCGCCCGACCTGCACGGTGACCGGGCCGCTCGTGACCTGACCGTCCGGGAGCTGGCGCACCGCTGGTGGCGTCCGGCGACCGTGGTGCTCGTGCTGGCCGCCGCGGTGGTGTGGCGGCTGGTCGCGCCCGGCCTCGGCGCGCCGCCGAACCTCGAGATCGCGACCGCGGCGACCTTCCTCGCCGTGCTCCTGCTGCGCAACCGGTGGGCGGCCGTGGTGCCGTTCGCCGTGGTCGCGGTGAGCGACGCGGTGCTCGGCAACACGCAGATCATGTGGTTCACCTGGTCGGCGTGGGCCGTGGTGGGCGTCGGCGCGATCCTCGCGCGGCACCTGCGCGGGCCCGGCCGGTACGCGGCGGCGCTGGGCGTGGGCGTCGTCGGCTCGCTGTGGTTCTTCGCCTGGACCAACTTCGGCGTGTGGCTGCTGGACGGGATGTACCCGTCGACCCTCGACGGCCTGCTCGCGAGCTACGTCGCCGGGCTGCCGTTCCTGCGCACCATGCTGCTGGGCAACCTGGTCCTGGTCCCGCTGGCCGCCCTGGTCGCGGACCTGGTGGAGCGCGCCGAGAAGAGCGCAGCCTCGGCCCTGGCCCCGGCCAAGGGCTAGCTGCCCGCCCCGCGCGAGACAGCCACCGACTTCGGCCGGTTGTCATGAGACCGGTCAGTCAACTGACCGGTCTCATGACAACCGGCCGAAGTCATTGGGCCGAAGTCATTGGGCCGAAGTCATTGGGCCGAAGTCATTGGGCCGAAGTCGAGTGGGCCGAAGTCGAGTGGGCCGAAGTCGAGTGGGCTGAAGTCGAGTGGGCCTGTCCTGCCAGCACTATTGCGGTTAGAGTCAGTAACGGCCCGCCCGCGGGCCCGGTCGCTCAATGCCGAGCGCCCGAGGACCTCACCGAGGAGATCCGATGCCGCTCGTCAACGACTCGCACGCCTCGTCCGCGCCCTCGCCCTCGCCAGCCGAGCCGTCCGGTGTCCCGCCAGCAGGCCCGCCCGCCGACCCGCTCGCGCCGCCGGTTTCCGGGCCGCCCGCCGCGCCGAACCGGGTGTCATTCGCAGCACCCGACCCCGGCCGTCGCCGGGCCAGGCTCCGCTGGGCCGCGGTCGTCGCCGCCCTGACCGTGCTGGCCCTTCCTGCGGTGGCCGCCGTCCCGGCCTCGGCGGACGAGTCACCCGCCCCCGCCGACCTCTTCGCTCAGGCCGACCAGCCCGCCCCGGCCCCGAGCACCACCAGCCCCTCCAGCCCCTCCGACGTCCCCGACGTCCCCGTGATCCCCAACCGGGCCGTGCCGCTCGACGACTTCTACACCCCACCCACCCCGCTCCCGGACGGCGCGGACGGCGCGATCGTGCGGTGGCGCGAGGAGCCCCGGCAGCTCACCGCCCGCAACTACCTGGTGATGTACCACTCGACCAACGCGACCGGGCAGGACATCCCGGTGACCGGCCGGGTGCTGGTGCCGACCACGCCGTGGCGGGGTGAGGGTCCGCGGCCGATCGTCTCCGTGGCGAGCGGTACGCGCGGCGTCGGCGACACGTGCGCGCCGTCGCGCTGGCTCGACTACGAGCGGCCGTTCATCGAGCCGATGCTGCTGGCCGGCTGGGCCGTGGTGGTGACCGACTACGAGGGGCTCGGCACCCCGGGCGGGCACACCTACGTGGTGGGCCAGTCCGAGGGGCGCACCGTCATCGACATGGTGCGGGCCGCGACGAACCTCGAGGCCGCGGGGCTGGAGGCCGGCGGCAAGGTCGCGTTCTCCGGGTACTCGCAGGGCGGCGGGGGCGCGATGTGGGCGGGCGAGCTCCAGCCCGAGTACGCGCCCGAGCTGGACCTGGTCGGCGTCGCGGCGGGCGGCGTGCCCGCCGACCTGACCGAGGTCGCCGACGGGCTCGACGGGAAGGTCGGGTTCGGGTTCCTCCTGTTCGCGGCCTACGGGCTCGACGCCGCCTACCCGGAGCTGGACCTCGAGTCCTACCTGAACGAACGCGGCCGCGAGACCTACGAGCGCGAGAAGGACGCGTGCGTCGAGGCCACGCTGCCGCACGCGTTCCAGGACATCGGCATGTTCACGACGACGAACCCGCTGCGGTCGCCGCAGTGGCAGGCGAGGCTGGACGAGAACCGGCTCGGCGCCAACCCGCCCGACGTCCCGATCCGGCTCTTCCACGGCACGCTCGACGAGATCGTCGCCCCGGGCCAGGCGCGCGCCCTGCGGGACGAGTACTGCGCGGCGGGCGCGGAGGTCCAGTGGGAGTGGCACCTCGGCGAGCACGTCTCGACGATGGTGACCGGGGCGCCCGGCGTCATCGCGTTCCTCGACCGGAGGTTCGAGGACCGGCCCTTCCTGGGGCACTGCTGAGATAGCAAAGCCCCAGGTGAGGGGCACATTTTGACCAAGATGCGACGGGCCCGGGGTGATCCCCGGGCCCGTCGTCGCTGCGCCGCGTGCCGTTTCCCGGCTGTTCACGCGAGCGTCGCCGTCCGGTTAGTCCGGTTGATCACGATTACTGCGTACGTGAGTCGTACGTGAGTCGTCCAACGCACCAGCAACTGACGAGCGAGGGGTTCTGTCATGGCCAACATCAATGTGACCTTCCAGCAGATGGAGGACGCTTCCCAGCGCATGAAGCAGGAGGCGGACGACATGCAGCACAAGCTGGACCAGCTGCGGTCGATGGTCGACAACCTGGTTCAGGACGGCTACGTGACGGACAAGTCCTCCAAGCGCTTCGACGAGTCCTACAAGGAGCTCGACAAGGGTGGCAAGCAGGTCATGGAGGGTCTCAACGGCATCGGCGAGTACCTCAAGCAGGCCGCCGAGGCGCTCCGCAAGACCGACGAAGAGCTCGCGAACGCCCTGAACAAGTAGTCCCATGGCCGACCTGGTAGTCACGTCGGTCGCCGTCGACGACGCCGCCACGCAGCTGGCGGCGATCGTCGACGAGTTCAAGAACATGGGAAAGCTGTGGGAGGACGGCACCGTCTGGGGTCACGACACCGTCAAGAAGGCCATGGACGACTTCGTCGAGGACTGGTGGGTCAAGCGGGAAAAGCTGACCACCAACCTCTCGGACCTGCAGAAGAAGATGGAGCAGGCCGCGGAGCAGTGGAACAACCTGGAGATCGAGCTCGCGGCGTCGTTCGACGAGCAGTAGGAGGACGACGATGGGCGACACCCGGGCCGGGGAATGGCATCTGCTCGACTACGACTCCGACCCCGTCCCGGCCGACGTGGCCGGGCTGGACCCGGTGATCAAGCACTACGAGGACATCGCGCTGGCGATGTCCACGCAGGCCAAGCTGCTCAAGAAGATCGGCGACGGCGACGAGACCCTGCTCAAGGGCAAGGCCGCCGACGCGATGCGCAAGCGCTCCCGGGAGAGTGCGGAGGCGCTGAACAAGGCGTCCGGCCGGTACGACGACATCCGGGACGCGCTGAAGACCTTCCGGCCCGAGCTGGAGTACGCGCGCTCGGAGACGGCCCTCGCCCTGACGGCGGCCCAGGACGCGGCCGCCGCCCAGCGGGGTGCCGAGGGGCTGCCCGACCCGGTGAACGCCGACCGGCCGGACGACGCCCCGCCGCTGACCGACAAGGAGAAGCGGGAGTCGGAGAGCCGCACCGGCAAGATCAACGAGGCCAAGGGTGACCTGGAGGCGGCAAAGGCCAAGGCACGCGCCGCCATGGTCCGGTTCGACGCCGCGGCCACCGCCGCGGCGAACAAGATCCGCGAGAACTGGGCCGACGACGGCCTGCACCACAGCGGCTGGGAAGCGTTCCTGCACAAGCTGAACAAGTTCCTCAAGAAGCTGATCGAGATCCTGATGTACATCGGGATGGCGCTGGCGGTGCTGAGCATCCTGATACCCGGGCTGAACGTGCTGACGCTGCTGAGCGTGGTGGCCACCGTGGTCTCGGTGGCGGCCAGCTTCATCCTGGCGATCCAGGGGGAGGGGAGCTGGCTCAGCGTCATCATCGGCGTGCTCAGCCTCGGCCTGATCGGCGTGGCCGCGAAGATGGCGAGCTCCCTCAAGGGCATCCAGGCCTCGCTGCTGGCCAAGGGCGCCGGTTCCTTCGGCACCCAGAACCGGCAGCTCCAGTTCCTGCTCCGCGACCGCGAGTGGCTGCGCAGGATGGTCGACATCGGCCGCAGCCCGGAGCTGACCCGCCGGATCAACGACCTCACGATCACGCTGGGACCGCTGGGCCGGAACCTGCGCGGCTGGCAGGACTTCGCGGGCAAGACCAGCGTCTCGCCAGGCTGGTGGCAGGTCTTCACCAACCCGAAGTACTTCGCCACGGACCTCAGCCGGCTCATGGACCGCCTCGGCGGCGGCACCTGGCGCTGGGACCGCCTGATCGGCATCAGCGACATCAAGGACGTGCAGAAGATCACCTCGGCGCTCGGCCAGATCGGCGTCACCGGCTTCACGATCAAGCCCTGGATGTACATCGGCCCGATCTCGTACACCTTCGGGTGGGCCATGCGGCCGTTCAGCCTGATCAACCCGTCCAACTTCAACCCGACGGACCCGCGCTGGAGCCTCGACGGCTGGCGGGACGCCGACTACAGCGGCCTCTACGGGGAGAACCCGGTCCTATGACCACACCGAGCACAGCGGGTACGCCGAGCACGCCGGTTACGCCGACGACGCCGGGCACGCCGACCGCACCGGGGACGCCGACAACGCCGGGCACGGTGCCCGCACCCGGCCTGCCCGGCTGGACCTGGCGGGTCGAGCCGCCGGACAACTGGATCGTGGTCCCGGCGCTCGCCACCGAGGGCGCCGAGGACGTCGCGGCCTGGGAGCGGGAGGCACTCGGCGCGGTGCGGGCGTCGCTCCGGACGCAGTACGACGCCGACGCCCTCGGCCTCCCGGCCGAGGACGACGAGCCGACGGCACCCGCCAAGTCCGTCGAGCACCCCGAGCACCCCGCGCCCGGCGTCGTCGAGCCCGCCGAGCCCATCGAGCTCGACGACGCCGGGCGCGCCGCGCTCGACCGGGCCGCCGCGGAGTCCGTGGCCAACCTGCGGGCGTTCGCCGACGGGATGGCGGCCGACGGCCACCGGGTCGTCGCGGCGCTCGGCGTGCTGGGCCGCGGCCCGGTGCCGGTGCTCGTCGCCGTGGGCGCGAGCGACCCGGCCGACCCGGACGACGGCCTGCTGGCCGCGCTCGGCGCTACCGGCGGCAACCCGGTCAGCCCGCCGACCGTCGAGTACCCCGACCTGCCCGACGGCGACGGGGTGCGGGTGACCCGCCTCGACGTCGGCGGGTTCTCCGGGGGTGGCTGGCTCAGCATCGGCCTCGGCCGGCGCACCGAGCACGACGACGTCGTGGTGGACACCGTGCTCGTGTGGCGGTCCCAGGACCTGATGCTCGGCGCCGCGATGCTGGAGCTGCTCGACGAGCTCCTGCCCGCGGTGCACGTCGTCCGGACCGCGGCATGACCGGCGTCGTGCCCGAGGCCGTGCCCGGGGCGCAGCCGGGTCGGAAGCCCACCGACGTGTGGGCCTTCCTGCTGCCACCGGGCTGGGCGCGGTTCCCCACGGGCCCGGAGCGCAAGGACGAGCTTGACGACGCGATCGAGCACGTCGTCGCCGGCGCGCTGCCGGACCAGGCCCCGGCGCTCCGGGACTCCCTCCGCGCCACCTTCGTGGGCGCCGGGACCCCCGGCGTCGTCTACCTCCCGACCGAACCCGTCGCGGGGATGGCCGTGCCGGCGTCGATCACCGAGACGGAGATCCTGGGGGACCGGAGGGCGGACCCGGCCGTGGTCGCGGCGGACGTGCTGGGCACCGGCTACACGGTGAGCGGGCCCGTCGACCTGGACGGACGTCCGGGTGCGCGGCTGACGAACACGGTGCACGATGTGCACCGTGAGGGCGACCGCCCGACGGTCTCCACGCGTCAGGTCGTGTACGTCGTCTCGCGGGACGCGGACGACGGCGACTGGCTGGTCCTCACCTTCAGCACCAGCTGGAGCAGCCGGGGCACCGAGCGGCTGGCCGAGACCCTGGTCGAGTTCTTCGACGCGGTGATGGCCACGTTCCGCTGGCGCGGCCCCGGTGCGGACCCCGTACACCTGCCCGAACGAAGGGTCCCGGGATCGGTGTGAGGGATCACCCGTAGATTCACCCCGGGGGTGTCCGGTTCATGTACGATCGCCCTGTTTTCCACGAGGCAACCCGAGAGGACCGATCATGGCCAACATCAATGTGACCTTCCAGCAGATGGAGGACGCTTCCCAGCGCATGAAGCAGGAGGCCGACGACATGCAGCACAAGCTGGACCAGCTGCGGTCGATGGTCGACAACCTGGTTCAGGACGGCTATGTCACGGACAAGTCCTCCAAGCGCTTCGACGAGTCCTACAAGGAGCTCGACAAGGGTGGCAAGCAGGTCATGGAGGGTCTCAACGGCATCGGCGAGTACCTCAAGCAGGCCGCCGAGGCGCTGCGCAAGACCGACGAGGAACTCGCCAACGCGCTGAACAAGTAGTCGTCGGATGGCTGACCTCGTCGTCACCTCCATCGCCGTCGACGACGCTGCGGAGCAGCTGAAGTCGGTCCTCAACGAGCTCGAGAACATGAAAGAGCTCTGGGACGGCGGCGATATCTGGGGTCACAAGACGGTGAAGAACGCCATGGGCGACTTCGTCGAAAGCTGGTGGGTCAAGCGGGAGAAGCTCCAGGACAACCTCAAGGACCTCCAGGGAAAGATGGAGACGGCCGCGGAGACCTGGAACGACACCGAGATCGAGCTGGAGAAGTCGCTGACGCCCGACAAGTAGGGCTGACCCCGGCACGACCCGAAGACACAACCGACCAGCGCGACCCTGAGGAGACTGGATGAGCGCCGCCCGCGTGGGTGAGTGGCATCTGCTGGACTACGACGACGACCCTGTGCCGGCCGAGGCGTCCGGTCTGGACGCGGTGATCAAGCACTACAAAGAGATCACCGAGATGATGACCACGCAGGCGGCGCTCCTCAAGAAGATCGGCGACGGCGACGAGACCCTGCTCAAGGGCGAGGCCGCCGACGCCATGCGCAAGCGCGCACGGGAGAGCCACGAGGCGCTGGGCAAGGCCGCCGGCCGCTACGAGGACGTGCACGCCGCGCTCGTGGCGTACCGCCCGGAGCTGGAGACGGCGCGCTCGGAGACGGGCAAGGCCCTGACGATGGCCGAGGACGCGGCCGCCGCCCGCAAGGGCGCCGAGGGCCTGCCCGACCCGGTGAACGAGGACCGGCCGGACGACGCGCCGCCCCTGACCACCGAGCAGAAGAACGAGTCCCAGAACCGCGCGGACAAGATCTCGACCGCGAACGGTGAGCTGGAGGCGGCCAAGACCAAGGCCCGCAACGCCATGACCGCCCTGGACACGGCCGCCTCGGCGGCCGCGACCAAGATCAAGGAGAACTGGGGCGAGGACGGCCTGAACCACACGTGGCAGGAGAAGCTCCGCCACAACTTCATGAAGTTCCTCAAGGGCCTCGTCGAGATCCTGGGCTGGATCGGCATGGCGCTCGCGGTGCTGGCGATGATCATCCCAGGACTCGGTGTGCTCGCCTGGGTGGCGCTCGGCGTCGCGGTGGTGGGCCTGCTCGGCTCCATCGTGCTCGCCGCCACCGGCGAGGAGAGCTGGATGGGCGTGGTCTGGGGCGCCATCGGCGTGATCACCGCCGTCGCCGGCCTCGCCGTCGCCAAGGTGATCGGCGCCGCCGTCAAGGCCTCGAAGGCCGCGTCCCAGTCGGCCACGGCGATCCGGATGAACGACCTGTCGCGGATCGCGGAGCGCATGGCGGTCTTCCGGAACAACATCGACGGCCCGTTCAGCGCGTTCGCGCTGAACCGCGTGCTGTCCGGCGGGCTCAAGATCAGCGAGAACCTGACGAGCCTGTCCAAGCTCCAGAACCTGCTGAAGATCAACCCGGGCGCGTGGAAGATCCCCTCGTTCACCGGGGCCATCGGCATCGGCGGCATCAAGCAGCTCGGCGCGATCAACGCCGCCCTCGACGGCCTGAAGATCACCGGGATCACCGGCGGCTTCGTCAAGCCGTGGGTGTACGTCCTGGGCTCCGGCAGCTGGTTCACCGGCTTCGTCTCGGGCGCGTGGAGCACCGGCGTGCCGGCGTCGTCGTTCGGTGACGACCTCCGGGAGAACTTCACCGGCACGACCGACTGGGAGTACAACCACATCACGACCGGAGCCGGGGAGCCGATCTAGTGAGCGAGAGCAGCGCACCCGGTGCGGCGGAGGGCACGGTCACGGCCGCCGGCCGGGACTGGGCGTGGACCATCGACGAGGTGGAGGGCTGGACGGCGGTGCCGTCCAGCGCGGACCCGGCCGAGGTCGTGCGCGAGTGGCACGACCAGGTCGTCGCGGCGGTGCTCGCCTCGGTCGAGCCCACGATGGACCAGATGATCGACCTGGGCGTGCCCGTCTCGGACGCCGACCGGGAGCTGATGCACCGGAACGTCGCCGAGTCGGTGACGAACCTCGTGGCGTTCGCCGACCAGGTCGCGCCCGACGCGCGGGTCGCCGCGCTGGTCGGCCTCCAGGACCGCGGCCCGGTGCCCGTGCTGGTCAGCGTCGCGCTCAGCGAGCCCGGCGCCGAGGACGACACCCTCATGCAGGTGCTGGGCGCCACGGGCGGCAACCCCGTGAACCCGCCGAACATCGAGTACCTCGACCTGCCCGACGGCGACGGCATCCGGGTCACCCGGACGGAGCTCGACCCGGACAACGCCGAGGTGTGGCTGAGCGTCGGCCTCGGCCGGCGCACCGAGCACGCGGACGCCGTGGTCGACACCGTGCTGCTGTGGCGTACGCAGGACATCATCATCGCCGAGGCGGTGGGGGCGGCGCTGGACGAGCTGCTGCCCGCCGTCCGGATCACTCGGGGCGAACAGACTCGGAGCGGAACATGACCGACCAGCAGCCCGCGAACCCGGGCACGAACCCGGGGCGCGCCGGCAAGCCGACCGACGCCTGGGTCCTCCTCCTGCCGCCCGGCTGGGCGCGGTTCCCGACGGGGGAGGGGCAGCAGCGCGAGCTGGACGCGGCGATCGAGGAGGTCGTCGCCCGCGCGCTGCCCGACTCGCTGCCCCGCGACCGGGCCGAGCCGTACCGGCACATGCTGCGGGACGAGCTCCACAAGAACCTCGCCGCCGCGCGCGATGCCGGGACCGGCGCCGTCTACCTGCCGACCGAGCCGATGGAGGGCGTGCACATCCCCGCCTCGATCGCCGAGATCGAGGTCGTCAGCGACGCGGGCACCGACCCGCTGCAGATCGTCACCAGCATCCTCGGCGACGGCTACGAGGAGAGCGAGCTGGTCGAGCTCGACGGCCGCCCCGGCGTCCGCGTGGTGCACACCGAGCACAAGATGAAGCGCGACGAGGACTGGCCGGAGCTCTCCACCCGCCAGGTGCTCTACGCGGTCTCCCGCGACGAGGTCGACGGCGAGTGGCTGGTCCTGTCGTTCAGCACGGTCTGGAACAACCACAACACCGAGCGCCTGGCCGAGGCGCTGGTCTTCTTCTTCGACGCCGTGATGACGACGTTCCGCTGGGCCGGCGTCGGCACCAACATCATGAACCTGCCGGAGCGGAGCGTCCCCGGCTCCGCGTGAGCCCGGAACGCCCGGCCGGCGCACCACATCCCGACTGACGCCACACATCTGAAGACGGAGCAACCGTGCAGCACCCCCACCGCATCGCCGCCGCCCTGGCCGCGGCGATCCTGTCCACGACCGCGGCGGGGGCCCTCCTCGTCGCGACCGCTCTGCCATCGACAGCTCTGCCGTCGAACGCCCAGGTCACCAGCATCGTCACGGATCTTGGTACCACCCTCGCCACGGACACGAAGGACGGCGAGAAGGTCAAGTACTACGTGGTGCCGGCCAAGCCGGAGGGCGAGCAGGAGTTCCTGTTCGACATCGCCCAGCGGTTCCTCGGCGACGGCAACCGGTACAAGGAGATCTTCGCGCTCAACGAGGGCCGCACGCAGCCCGACGGCGACGCCCTGACCGACGAGACCGTGCTGCTGCCGGGCTGGGTCCTGCAGATGCCTGACGACGCCGAGGGCGAGGGCCTCGAGGTCGGCGTCCTGCCGACCGGCCCGGCGGAGGGCGCCGGTGAGGCGAGCGCCCCGGCCGAGGAGCCGGCCGCGCCGTCGGTCCCGTACTACGTGATCGGTGAGACGCCCGAGGGCGAGCCCGAGTACCTCTACATGATCGCCGAGCGGTTCCTGGGCGACGGCGAGCGGAACTCGGAGATCTTCGAGCTGAACAAGGGCCGCACGCAGCCCGACGGCGGCAAGCTCACCGACCCGGCGGTCGTCACGGTCGGCTGGGTGCTCCAGATGCCGGAGGACGCGAAGGGCGAGGGCCTGCAGAACGGCCCGCTCCCGGGCCCGAGCGCGTCGCCCGAGGCGAGCGCTCCGGCTGCCGGCGAGGGCACCGAGGAGGCGGCGGGCGACCAGGCCGGCGACGGTGGTTCCTGGCTGGAGCCCGTCCTGATCGGCGTCGGCCTCACGGTCATCGCCGCGGCCCTGGTGCTCGTGGTGGTCTACGTCGTGCGCCGCGCGCGCAGCAACCGCCCGGAGCCGTTCGACGACAGCCTGCTGCGCACCGACACGTCGGCCTCCTGGATGGTGGACCGGGCCCTGCGCGTGCTGCTCGCGGCCTGCGAGCGGGACGGCGTGGACGTGCCGGGTGTCACCGGCGTCTTCATCGAGGGCGGCGCGATGCGCCTGCGGCTGGCCGAGCCGGTCTCCCCGGCGCCCGAGCCGTTCGTGGCCAACGAGGACGGCCAGAGCTGGTCGGCACCCCTGGCGCGCCTGCAGGCCGCCCCCGCGAGCGAGGCCTCGACCGCGCGCTTCTCGCGCCTGGTCACGATCGGCGTGGCCGAGACCGGCCGCGTGCTGGTGGACTTCGCCCGCGCCCGTGGCGTGATCAGCCTGGACGGACCCACCCGCGCCCGGCACGAGGTGCTGCGCCGCTGGCTGGGCGAGCTGACGGGCAACCCGTGGTCGAACGACCCGCGCGTCGTCATGGTCGGCAACGGCCTGCCGCAGCCGGAGCAGGTCGAGCACCTGACGGCGATCGAGCAGGTCATCCCCGAGCTGGAGATCGGCGCCGGCGGTGTGCTGGTGCTCTCCCAGGCGCCGTCGGTGGCACAGCAGGACCTGCTCGCGGCCCGGTTCTCGGACCCGCGGTTCAGCTGGGTGGTCATCGTGCTGGGCGAGTCGACGTCGGCCAAGTGGCGCATCACGGCCGGCGAGGACGGCTGGCTGCGCAGCGGCTTCCTGCCCGACGTCCGCTACACGGAGCAGACGGCGGTGCGACGGGCCGGTGAGTGAGCGACCGATGAGGGTCACGCGCCTTTCCGTCGCGGCGGCTCTGATGACGACGATGCTCCTGACGCTCGCCGGGCCCGTCCCGGCGCAGGCACAGGACGACCCCGTACTGATCTCGCAGGGCCAGCCCGCCGTGGCGTCGTCCCTGGAGAAGCCCGAGTTCCCCGCGCGCCAGGCCGTGGACGGCAACCCCAACACGCGCTGGTCGAGCGCCTTCAGCGACCCCCAGTGGCTCCGGATCGACCTGGGGCGCGTCACGACCGTCAACCGCGTCGAGATCGACTGGGAGGTCTCGTACGCCACGGACTACCGGATCGAGCTGTCGACCGACGGCGAGTCCTGGGAGACGCACTGGGTGGGCGCGGGTGACGGCGGCAACGACGTCATGAACATCCTCGGCGAGGCCCGGTACGTGCGCATGTACTCCGGGGCGCGCAGCGGCACGGCGGGCAACTCGATCTGGGAGATGCGTGTCTACGGCGCGCCGAAGCCCACGCCGTCGCCCACCCCGACCCCGAAGAAGCCGAAGCCCCAGGTGAGCGTCACGCCCAAGGCCGTGGCCTCGCCGTCGCCCACGCCGACGCCGACCCCGGTGCCGAGCCGCAGCGGCCCGCCCGGGTCGGTCCTGTACTACGTGGTCCGGGAGACGCCGGACGGCACGTTCGAGAAGCTCAACGACATCTCCGAGCGGTTCCTGGGCGACCGGGAGCGCTGGCCGGAGATCGCGGCGCTGACCGAGGGACACCGTCAGCCCGACGGCGAGTACCTCACCGACCCGAGGACGCTGACGCCCGGCTGGGTGCTGCGCATGCCGAAGGACGCGCAGGGCAAGGGCCTGAAGTTCGGCCCGCTGCCCGGGTACGAGGGGCCGTCCCCCTCGCCGTCGGCCGTGCCCTCGCTCGAGCCGAGCCCGACGCCGACCGACGAGGTGGCCGGGACCGCCGAGCGGGCGGCCGTGGTGGTGCCGTGGCCGGTGATCCTCCCGGTCGCCGGTGGGGTAGTGGTGATCGGGCTCCTGGGTCTGCTGGTCGCGTGGCTCCTGAAGCGCCGCAAGCAGGCCGAGCCGTTCGACGACAGCCTGCTGCGCACCGACACGTCGGCGGCGTGGACGGTCGACCGCGCGCTGCGGGTGCTCATGGCGGCCTGCGAGCGGGACGGCCTGGAGGTGCCCGGCACGACCGGGGTGTTCATCGAGGGCAGCTCGATGCGGCTGCGCCTGACCAACCCGGCCTCGCCGGCCCCGGAGCCCTGGCAGGTGAGCGAGGACGGGCAGAGCTGGTCCGCGCCGCTGGCCAAGCTGCAGTCGGGCGCCGCGTCGGAGAGCCCGACCACCCGGTTCGCCCGCCTGGTCAACCTCGGCATGGGGGAGACGGGCCGCGTGCTCGTCGACTTCTCCGTGGCCCGCGGCGTGATCAGCCTGGACGGCCCCACCCGCGTGCGGCACGAGGTGCTGCGCCGCTGGCTCGGTGAGCTGACGGGCAACCCGTGGTCGAACGACCCGCGCGTGGTCATGGTGGGCAACGGCCTCCCGCGGCCCGAGCAGGTGGAGCACCTGTCCGGCATCGAGCAGGTGCTGCCCGAGCTCGAGGTCGGCGACGGCGGCGTGCTGGTGCTGTCGCAGGCGCCCTCGACGGCGCAGCAGGACCAGCTCGCGGCGAAGTTCGCGAGCCCGGAGTTCACCTGGGTGGTGATCGTCCTGGGCCAGTCCCCGTCGGCGAAGTGGCGGTTCACCGCCGGCGACGACGGCTGGCTGCGCAGCGGGTTCCTGCCCGACGTGCGCTTCGACGAGCAGACCGCCGTGCGGCGGGGAGGCGAATGACATGCACGCTCTGATCACCGCGCGCCACGGCGCGCGCGAGACGCTCCTGTCCCTGGACCTGGACGAGCGCACCAAGGCGGCGGACCTGGCCGAGCGGCTGGCCGCCGAGCTGGGCGCGCCGCGCGGCAGCACGATGTACGTGGACGGCCGCGCCGTGCACGGGCACGGGGTGCAGGACCGGTCCGTGCACGGCACCGGCGGCGCCGGCGGTCTCAACGGCCAGCTCCGGGACGCCCTCGGCGGGAGCACCGAGCTGCTCGTCGCCGACTCGGGGATCCGGGACGGTGCCGTCGTCAGCTTCGGCGAGCCCGACGCCGGCAACGGCGTCTCGGGCGGCCCGGTCGACCTGTGCGTCACGGGCGGCACGGGCACCGGGGCCGTGGCCCGCCTCGGCGTGGGCGAGTCGATCCTGCAGGTGGGCCCCGACGGCCGCGTCCGCGTGGACGAGCCGCGCGAGGGTGGGCTGGCGGCGGTCGCCGTCGTCGTCGGGCTGGACAGCGCGGTGCGGGTGCGGCGGATGCCGGACCCGCGCTCGGCCGGCCGGCTGGTGCACCTGGACCGGTCCGAGGACCCGCTGGGCGAGGACGACGAGCCGTGGCCCGCGGGCACGCAGCTCCGGATCGGCCCGAGCGTGCTGACGGTGCAGCCGGCCACGCGGCCCGACGCCGACCTGCGGCCCGCGACCGAGCCGGGGCACCTGGACTACAACCGGCCGCCGCGGCTGCTGCCGCCGATGCCGCCCACGCACTTCCGGCTGCCGAGCGAGCCGGTGGCGCCCGCCCGGAACCCGCTGCCGTGGCTCGGCATGGCGATGCCCGCGGTGCTGGGCATCGTGATGGCGTTCGCGTTCCAGTCGCCGTACTACCTGATGTTCGCGCTGGCCTCGCCGCTGATGGGCTGGGGCAACTGGTGGATGTCCAAGCGCAACGGCACGATCACGCACAAGGAGCGCCTCAAGCAGCACGCCGAGGAGCGGGCGGGGCTGGAGGAGGAGGTGCTGGAGGCGGTGCGGCGCGAGCAGCACCGGCGCCGGGTCTCCAGCCCGGGGGCCGCCGAGCTGCGGCTGATCGCCACGACGCCGACGCGCCGCCTGTGGGAGCGCCGCAGCACCGACAGCGACCACCTCACGGTGCGGCTCGGCCTCGCGGACGCGACCAGCCGCGTCGAGGTCGAGGACAGCGCCGAGCCGGAGCACCGCCGCAAGACCCGCGCGACCGTGCGGTCCGTGCCGGTCACGGTGCCGCTCAAGGAGGCCGGCGTCGTCGGCCTGGCGGGTCCGGGGGACTGGCCGCGTCGCCGGGCCCGCTGGATGGTGGGCCAGCTCGGCGTGCTGCAGAGCCCGCGTGACGTGCAGGTCTACGTGCTGACCAGCTCCGAGCACGTGCAGGAGTGGGCCTGGGCGGCCTGGCTGCCGCACGTCCGCCCGGCGTTCGGGCAGGAGGCCGTCGCCCTGATCGGCACGACGACGGACACGCTCGCGGCCCGCGTCGCCGAGGTGAACTCCCTGATCACGCAGCGTCGTGCCGCGATGGAGGGCGCGAGCGGCAAGGTCATGTCCGGCCCGCAGGTCGTCGTCGTGCTCGACGGCGCCCGGCGCCTGCGCGCGCTGCCCGGCGTCGTCTCGATCCTGCGGGACGGCCCCGGCGTCGGTGTGAGCGTCGTGTGCCTGGACGGCGACGAGCAGATGCTGCCGGAGGAGTGCACGGTCGTGGCGCTCGCCCGCGTGGACGGCGGCATGACGCTGCGCCGGCAGGACGCCGACGACCTGCGCACCATCCTGGTCGACGAGGTGAACGACGACTGGTACGAGCCCGTGGCACGCGCCGTCGCGGCCGTGCACGACGTGACCGCCACCGAGGGCGAGGGCCTGATCCCCGACTCGGCGCGCCTCGTGGAGGTGCTCGACATCGAGGAGGTCGGCGCCGACCAGATGGTCGCCCGGTGGCGGATGATCTCCAGCACCGGCAAGGGCAGCACGGCCGCCGTCGTCGGCGTCTCCCTGGACGGGCCGTTCGTGCTCGACATGGTGCGCGACGGGCCGCACGCCCTGGTGGGTGGCACCACCGGTTCCGGCAAGTCCGAGTTCCTGCAGACCGTGGTCGCCTCGCTCGCCGTGGTGAACACCCCCGAGACCATGAACTTCGTGCTCGTCGACTACAAGGGTGGCGCGGCGTTCAGCCAGTGTGAGCAGCTGCCCCACACGGTCGGCATGGTCACGGACCTCGACACGCACCTCGTGGAGCGCGCGCTCGACTCGCTGCGCGCCGAGCTCACCTTCCGGGAGCACGTGCTGGCGGCCGCCGGCGCGAAGGACCTGGAGGACTACCTCGACGTGCAGGGCCGCGGGTACGTGGGCCCCACGCTGCCGCGCCTGATGATCGTCATCGACGAGTTCGCCTCCATGGTGCGCGAGCTGCCCGACTTCGTCACCGGCCTGGTCAACATCGCCCAGCGGGGCCGCTCGCTCGGCATCCACCTGATCCTGGCCACGCAGCGCCCGTCCGGCGTCATCTCCCCGGAGATCCGCGCCAACACCAACCTGCGCATCGCCCTGCGCATGACGGACAAGAGCGAGTCCAAGGACGTCATCGACGCGAACGAGGCCGCGGAGATCGCCAAGACGCAGCCCGGACGCGCCTACGCGCGCCTCGGGCACTCGTCCCTGGTCCCGTTCCAGTCGGCCCGCGTGGGCGGACGGCGCCTGTCGCTGTCCGACGTCGGGCAGGTCGAGGCGCCGTTCGTGGCCCGGATCCCTGTGGCCGACCTCGGCGCCCCGGCGCCCGTACGGCCACGCGTGAAGCGGCAGGAGGACGTCGAGACCGACCTCGCGGCCCTGGTCGAGACGCTGCGCGAGACCGCGCGCCTCGGCGGCTGGGCCGACCCGAGGCGGCCGTGGCTGCCCGCCCTGCCGGACCTGCTCCCGTTCGGGAACATCGTGCAGCCGAGCGTGCAGTCCCAGTTCGCCTGGGCCGTGGAGGACTCGCCGTCCGACCAGCGCCAGGGGCCCGCCGTCATCGACCTCGACGAGTTCGGGCACCGCTACGTGGTGGGCGCCCCGGGCAGCGGCCGGTCGACGACGCTGCGCACCAGCGCGTTCGCCGCGGCCTCCGGGATGTCCGTGGCCGACCTGCACCTGTACGCGATCGACTGCGGCAACGGCGCGCTGACCGTGCTCAACGAGCTGCCGCACACCGGCGCCGTCGTGCAGCGGGGGCAGGCCGAGCGGGCCAAGCGGCTGCTCACGCGGCTGCAGGCCGAGCTCGGCCGGCGTCAGCAGGTGCTCGCCGCCGGGAACTTCGCCAGCGTCACCGAGCAGCGTGAGCTCGCCGAGCCGGGCACCCGCCTGCCGCGCGTGCTCGTGCTGATCGACCGGTGGGAGAGCTTCATGAGCACCTACGGCGAGGTCGACAGCGGCAAGCTCGTCGAGATCGTCCAGGAGCTGCTGCGCGACGGCGCGAGCGCCGGCATCCACCTCATGGTGGCCGGCGACCGCAGCCTGCTCTCCAGCCGGATGAGCGTGCTGACCGACGACGCGCTCGTGCTGCGGCTGACCGACCGGTTCGACTACGGCATGGTCGGCATCGACCACAAGAAGCTGCCCGAGGAGATCCAGCCGGGCCGCGCGTTCCGGTCGGGCAGCGGCATGGAGGTGCAGGTCGCGATCCTCGGCGACGACCCGGCCGGCCGCGCCCAGACCAGCGCCGCCCGTGTCATGGCGGCGGCGATCCGCGAGCGGGAGGACGTGGTGCCCGGCACCGGGCCGTTCCGCGTGGACGACCTGCCGTCCACGATCACGGTCGACGCCGCCTACCAGTACGTCGGTCCCGAGGCCGCGCAGCCGATGTGGGCGCTGCTCGGCGTCGGCGGCGACGATCTGACGGCGTTCGGCATGGACCTGGCCGGGGACGCGCCCGCGTTCCTGGTGGGCGGCCCGGCCAAGTCGGGCCGGTCCACGATGCTGACCGTGATGACCGAGTCGCTGCTGCGCGGCGGCACCCAGGTGGTCATCCTCGCGCCGCGCCCCAGCCTGCTGCGCGACCTCGAGGGCCGCGAGGGCGTGCGCGCCGTCCTGACCGGTACGGAGATCACCGAGGACGACCTCAAGCCGCACCTCGACCCGGACGGCCAGCCGGTCGTGCTGGTCGTGGACGACGCCGAGCTCGTGGCCGACGCCCCCGCCAAGACCTGGCTGCGCGCCTACCTGCGCACGGCCGCGGACAACCGGCGCGGCCTGATCCTCGGCGGCGACGCCTCCGAGGTGGCCAGCGGGTTCTCCGGCTGGCAGGTCGACGTCAAGAAGAGCCGGCGCGGCGCGCTGCTCAGCCCGCAGGACCGGTTCGACGGCGACCTCGTCGGCGCGAGCCTCCCGCGCTCCGCGGTCTCGACCCAGGTCACGCCCGGCAAGGCGCTGGTGCACCTGGGGTCCGGAGAGCTGATGACGGTGCTGGTGCCGACGCTGTAGTGCTGCCGGGCGGCGAACCGGGACCGGCTGTCCGGTCCCGGTTCGCCGCCCGTTCGCGGACCGTTCATCCCGGTGGTGGATGGTGCCCCGCGTGCGTCGCTCTCCGACAGTCGCGGCAGCCTCCACGCTGACCGCGCTCCTCTCGCTCCTCGTCCTGCCCGCCCTCGCCGCCCCGGCGGGAGCGCACGGCTTCACCTCCACCGTCTACGCCGACGCGTCGACCCCCGAGCCCGGCGTCGTACGCACCGAGCTCGGCCTCGAGTACGACCTGCTCGTCGTCTCCGCCGCCGAGTACCAGGACGACCGCGGCTTCTTCGACGAGGGCATGGCCGTCTGGGAGACCGGCGACGAGCCGACGGCGCTCGCGGCCCACGCCGACACGGTGCTCGGCTACGTGACCGACCGGTTCGAGGTCACGGCCGACGGCGCGGTCTGCGCGCCGGAGCAGTCCGGTGAGTTCGAGGTCACCGAGCGGGACGGCGTGCCGTACGCGGTGCTGGTGCTGGACCACGCGTGCGGCGTCTCTGGTTCCGCCGTCTCTGGCTCCGGCACTGCTGGTGGGGCCGACGGCGAGGGCGAGCCCGTCGACTACGAGGTGCGCAGCACCCTCTTCGGCGACGACGAGGGCTACGTGACCGGCACGACGACGATCCTCGACTACGAGCTCGACGGCGCCGCGGGCAGCGCGGCGCTCACCCAGCACACGCCGTCCTTCTCGACCGTCGAGCACTGGTACGAGCGCATGGGCCACTTCTTCGTGCTGGGCGCGGAGCACCTGCTGCTCGGCCCGGACCACCTGCTGTTCCTGCTCGCGCTCATCGTGGGCTCCCGGCGGCTGCGCGACGTCGTGCTCGCCGCGACGTCGTTCACCCTGGCGCACTCGGTGACGTTCATGCTGGCCGCGCTCGGCGTCGTCAGCGCCCCGGGGGTCGTGGTCGAGCCGGTCATCGCGCTCTCGATCGCCGTGGTGGCGGCCTGGCACGTGTGGGGGCTGCGGCGGCGAGGCGCGTGGGGTCCGCAGGGGCTGGAGGGTGCGCTGGAGCCGGGCCGTGCGGGACGGCTCCGGCTGGATCGTGCCGGGCTGGATCGTGCCGACTGGTTCCGCCTCGGCACCGTCTTCGCCTTCGGCCTGGTCCACGGCCTCGGGTTCGCCGGGGCGCTCGGCATCGACGAGCCGTTCTCCTGGACGCTGCTGTGGTCGCTCCTCGTGTTCAACATCGGGATCGAGGCAGTGCAGCTCGGGATCATCGCCGTCGTCTTCCCGCTGCTGACCCTGCTGCGCGGCCGGGCCCCGCGCGTCGCGCTGTGGGCCGGCGTCGTCGTCGCCTCCGGCGTCGCGCTGGTCGGGCTGTTCTGGTTCGTGCAGCGGCTGCTGGGCCTGGGCTGAGCTGGTTACCTCCGGCGTGAAAGATCACCCCACGTCACGCCGCATGTTCACCTGCCGCTCACTCCGCCGTCGGGACCGATTCGTCTGCCGGGGCAAGTGTCGGTCCGGCGCCGCTCGGCGCTCCCTTCACTGGAGGACTCATGCAAGCGAATGACCACGTCCCGGCTGCGCGCCCGCGCCGCTGGGGCCGTTCAGCCGTCGCGGCGGTGGGGCTCGTCTCCGTCGTCGCCGGCGGCCTGACGTACGCGGCGACGTCGGCGGGCGCGGCCGACCTGCCCGAGACGTTCCTGGGCGACACGACCACCTGGACGTACTCGGACGACAACACCGACCCGGCCGCGGGCAACGCCGACCGGCTCACCTGGACCTACGCTGGGTTCGACGACTCGGGCTGGAAGCGCGCCACCGGACCGTTCGGCGCGAAGAACGGCTCGGCGACGCCGGACCTCGGCTCGGGCTTCCCCGTGACCACGGTGCTCGACCACTACGTCGACCCGGCCGCCGCGACCAAGGTCGCGATCCCGACCTACCACCTGCGCACCACGTTCGACGTCACGGCCGACCAGCTCGCGGGTATCGCCTCGCTGCGCGGCGAGATCACGTTCGACGACGCCGTGCAGGTGTTCGTCAACGGCACCAAGGTGGCCGGCTTCGTCGACGAGCGCGTCGAGGCCGTCCCGGACGCGCAGAAGAACCTCACCTACGCCGGCGCCAGCGCCGGCAACCCGGTGAACCAGAAGTTCAGCGTGCCGGCCGACGTCCTGAAGGCCGGTGTGAACACGCTGGCCGTCGGCCTGTACAACGACCGCGCGAGCAGCTCCGACGTCTACCTCGACCTCGCGTCGCTGGTGCCCGTCGAGACGCCCGAGGAGGAGCCCACCACCACGGTGACCGACCTCGTGCTCGGCATCGGGGCGACCCAGGCGGAGCGCAACCTCGCCTGGTACTCCGACCAGGACACCGAGCAGGTGGCCCAGATCGCCCCCGCGGGCGAGGTCGTGGGCGGCGTCTTCCCGGACGACGCCGTCAGCGTCGCCGCCACGGGCGGCCCGTCGTCGAGCGGCGAGTTCTATCGCCACGCGACGTTCACCGGGCTGGAGGAGAACACCGCGTACTCCTACCGGGTCGGTACGGCGGGCCGGGACGGTACCGAGGGCGGGGCGGGCGCCGAGGGCGCCTGGTCCGCGGTCTACACGTTCCGCACGCAGGCCTTCGACGGCGACTTCGACTTCCTGTTCTTCGGCGACCCGCAGCTCGGCTCGTCGGGCAACGTGTCGCGCGACACGGAGGGCTGGGTCGACACGCTCGACGTCGCCACCGCCGCCTACCCGGACGCCGAGATGCTCTTCTCCGCCGGTGACCAGGTCGAGTCCGCGAGCAGCGAGGCGCAGTACGAGTCCTTCCTCTCGACGGACCACCTGCGCCAGATCCCGTTCGTCGCCAACAACGGCAACCACGACGTCGGCAACAAGGCGTACCGCCAGCACTTCAACACGCCGAACCTCGACGAGACGGCCGGCCCCGGCTCGGGCACCAGCTCGGGCGGCGACTACTGGTTCGTCTACAACGACGTGCTCTTCCTCAACCTCAACTCCAACAGCCGCGACTACGCGTCGCACGAGCGCTTCGTGCGCGAGGTCGTGGCCGAGCACGGCGACGAGGCGAAGTGGAAGGTCGTCTCCTTCCACCACTCGATCTACTCGGTGGGCCCGCACGCCACCGACAGCGACGTGATCGACCGCCGCAACACGTGGCCCACGCTGTTCTCCGAGCTCGGCATCGACCTGGTGCTCCAGGGCCACGACCACACCTACGCCCGCTCGTACCTGATCCGCAACGGCGAGAAGGCCGACCCCGCCGAGGAGGCGGGCGCCGACATCCTCACCCCAGGCCCCGGCGGCGTGCTGTACGTGACCGCCAACTCGGCCTCCGGCTCGAAGTACTACTCGGCCAACGCGGCCGGCTCCTGGTGGCTCTCCGCCTTCAACCAGGAGAACGTGCGCAACTACACGGCGGTCGAGGTGTCCGACGACGCGATCTCGGTGCGGACCGTCCGCTCCGAGGCCAAGGACGCCGACCGCCCCGTGAACTCGGTCGTGGACCAGGTGACCATCGCGAAGCCGGTCGACCCGAACACGCAGAAGCTGCAGGTCGTGGTGCCGCAGGGCGCTCCGGGCGAGTTCGTCTGGAGCATCGACGGCGCCAACACGCTGGTCGACCTCGGCACCGCCGAGGCCGCCGGCGACCACTACGCCGCCGAGGGCGCGATCAACCCGATCCGGGTGACCGACACCCGCCGCGGCGGCCCGCAGTGGTCGCTCTCGGCCCAGGTGGGCGACTTCACGTCCAAGGACCAGTCGTTCTCCGGCAAGTACCTCGGCTGGACGCCCGACGTGATCGAGGCGGGCGGCGGCTCCGTCGCCGGCGCACCGGTCGCGACCGGGCTGGACGGCGGACCGGGTCTGTCGCAGTCCGCGACCCTCGGCCGCGCCGGCGCCGGCCACACCACGGGCTCGGCGCTCTTCGGCGCCGACCTCGACCTCAAGATCCCCGTCGACGTCACCGACGGGACCTACCGGGCCACGCTCACGCTGACCGCGCTGAGCTGACCCGATCCGGGCGGGCGGCGTCCTCATGAGGGACGTCGCCCGTCCGGGCTGTGTTGTGCCCGTCGTTCTGTACTCCCAGTCGTTCTGTGCTCCCTGTCGTTCTGTGCTCCCGAAGGAAGTTCCATGCCCGTCATCCGCGCGAACGCACGACGTTCCGTCAGGGCCCGGTTCGCGGCCAGCGCCGCCGTCCGGACCTCCGCCGCGCTCGCGGCCCTGGCCGTCACCCTCGGGACGGCGCTCGCCGGACCGGCCGCCGTAGCTTCTGCCGCGGCTCCTACCGCCGCCCTTGCCGGCGCGCCGACCGACGACGTGACCTGGGGCGTGCGCACCGCGACCAACGACCAGGGGACCGACCGGGAGAACTTCCGCTACACCATCGACCCCGGCGCGACGGTGTCCGACGAGCTCGTGGTCACCAACCACGGCGAGGGGACGCTGAGCCTCGACGTCTACGCCGCGGACGGCTACACGACCACCGCGGGCCAGCTCGACGTCCTGACGCGGGACGAGCAGAACGCTGACGCGGAGAGCTCTTACGCGGAGAACTCCGGCGAGACGGGCTCCGTGAACGTCGGCGCCTGGCTCGAGCCCGGCGTCGACCGGGTGCGTCTCGAGCCCGGCGAGAGCGCCGACGTCCCCTTCACCCTCCGCGTGCCCGACTACGCCACGCCCGGCGACTACGCCGGGGCGATCCTCACCTCGCGCACCGTGACCGCCGACGAGGCGGGGCTCGACTACGAGACCCGCTCCGGCATCCGCGTGTACCTGCGGGTCGCTGGCGACCTCGAACCGAGCCTGACCGTCACCGACCCGCACGTCGAGTACCACCAGACCCTCAACCCGTTCGGGCCCGGCGACGCGACCGTCACCTACACGGTCCGCAACGACGGCAACGTGCGGCTCGCCGCGAACCAGGACGTGACCGTCGCCGGCCCGTTCGGCTGGTTCGCCGCGCACGGCGCCGCCGACGACCTGCCGGAGCTGCTGCCCGGCGAGACCTGGCCGGTCTCCGTCCCGGTCGACGGCGTCGCGCCCCTCTTCTGGATGAGCACCGACATCGTGCTCGTCGCCCAGCTGCCCGACGTCGCCGGCGCGACCCCGGGTGTGGCGCCCGTCGAGGCGCACGCGACGGGCGCGGCCGTGCCGTGGCTGCCGCTCGCGATCGTGGTGCTGCTGGCCGCCGCCGTCGTCGTTATCGTGCGCCGCCGCCGGACCCGCGGCCAGCGCGAGGACGCCCGCGTGCAGGCCGCCGTCGCGAAGGCGCTGGCGGAGCAGGCGGCGGGTACTGGTGCTTCGTCCGCGGCGGCCGAGACCGGGCCGGGGACTGAGGCGGGGACTGACTCGGGGGCCGAGCCGGACGCCGAACCGAAGCCTGAACCGGAGCCTGGACCGAAGCCTGGACCGGAGGCCGAGGATTCCGGCGCGAAGCCCGCCGAGACGGTCGCGCCGTGAGGCGGCCCGCGGCGGTTGCCGAAGCCGCCCGTCCGAACAGGTTCAAGGCGGGCGTCCTGGCGCCGCTCACCGCGGCCGCCGTCGCGCTCACCCTCGCCGCGTGCGGCGGGGCAGTGCCGCACGCGGCCACCCCCCACGACGGCGCGAGCCCGGCGCCCCTGACCGGCTTCGCCGCGCGGTTCGTCGGGTCCAGCCACCAGCCCGCGCCCGAGGCGACCGTGCGCCCTACGCCCGGCACCTGGGACGACGTCGCCGCGCCCGCCGGGTTCTCGATCGTCGTCGTCGCCCGCGGTGACGACGCGTCGACCGCGACCCTGACGGGCGCCGTCGAGCACTACGCCGAGACCCACGGCGCGGACCTGACCGTGCTGCCTGCCCGCGACGACGACGAGGTCGAGCAGCGCATCGACGAGGCCGTGGCCGCCGCGTCGGACCTCGTCGTCGGCGTCGGCGACGGCGTCGTGGACGTCTTCTCCCTGATCACCGCGCAGTACCTGGAGACCGACTTCCTGCTGGTCGGCGCGCAGCTGCCCGAGCCGACGCACAACGTGACCGCCGTCGTCTGGCCGGGCGCGGAGTTCCGGGGAACCGGCCTGGGCAACGACGCCGTCCGCCCGAACGCCGTCACGCCCGTCATTGCGCGCGAGGCGGTCGCGGCCGGGGCGGCGAGCGTGCTGCACGATCTGACGGGGATCGTCATCGAGCTCGGCTAGCGGCCCTGCTGGCGTCCCGGGGTGATGTCGTCCCGGGGTGATGTCAGAGGCTTCCGCTATGGTCGCAGCATGGCACGACACCGGATCTTCGCCATGAGCTTCGCCAGCATCTACGTCATGTACGTGCAGAAGGTGGAGCGAAAGGGCCACACCACCGCCGAGCTGGACCAGGTCATCACCTGGCTCACGGGCTACGACGACGCGGGGCTGCGCCGTGTCCTCGACAGCGAGGTCGACATGGAGACCTTCTTCGCCGAGGCCCCGGCGATGAACCCGAACGTGTCCCTGATCAAGGGCGTCATCTGCGGCTACCGGGTCGAGGACATCGAGAACCCGCTGATGCAGCAGATCCGCTACATGGACAAGCTGGTCGACGAGGTGGCCCGCGGCAAGAAGATGACGTCGATCCTGCGGGGGAGCGAGAAGGCCGGCATCTGAGCTGCTCCTGGGCGGTGTCTGCTCGGGCGGTGTTGGTCGAGCGGTGCCCCTGGGGCGGGACAGGTCGCTGTGCTGGTGCATGACGATGCGAATGCGCGGTTGTGTAGTCGCGCGATTGTGTAGTCGTGCAGCCGCGTGGCTGTGTGGCCGCGTGGCTGTGCGGCGGTGCCGACGTTCGCTCGATGAGGGCTGCCGCTGGGCCGGACCACTCGGCTCGCCCGGCTCGTAACCGAGCGCGGCGGGAGTGGCTGCGCTCGCGGCACGGGCCGTGGTCTGCGCCGCACCCGATGCCGTCGGCAACCATTCACCGGCGCGCCAAGGGTTATCCACAGATTTCAAATGTCCCTCGCGATACGTATGAATGTTCGAGACAATGGTGTCAGGCGAACGACGAGGGCAGGGGGTGGCATCGATGGAGTCCACGAACGGAGCGGGTCCGGAGGGCGTGCCCCCGGCTGGTGGGGGCGGCAGGGCTGGAGGTTCTGGTGCCGCCGGAGGCGGTGCCGGTGCTGCTCCTGGTGGTGCTGGTGGTTCTGGTGGGGCGTCGCTGGAGACCGTGTTGGACCGGATCGAGGCTGCGGTCGGGGAGCTGGCTGATCTGGTCGCTCCGGAGGTCCTGGATGGTTGGGGTGCCCCGTCGGTCGCGAGGTTGATGCAGGCTCACACGAGGGTCCGTCAGGTGACCGGCCGTCTTGAGGGTGTGCGTTTCACGGTGCTGCCCCGGATCGAGGACGACGGCTCCTGGCGTACCGGCGGCATGTCCCGCACCTTCACGTCCTGGCTACGCCTGCGCGAGGGCATCGCCGCGGCCACGGCCCGTAGGGACGTGGCGACCGCCCGCCGCCTTGCTCAGGCGTTGCCCGTGACGCGTGAGCGTCTGGTCGCGGGCACCCTGGGCGTGGACCACGCCCGCGTGATGAGCGAGGTCGCCCCCACCAGCCCCACCCGTCAGGACGCCCTGGCGTGGCTGGTCGACACCCGCACGGGGGAGACCACCACCCCGGAACAGTTCGTCCACACCGTGCCGGTGGATCTGCCCGACCCTGCTGATGACCCGGACGGCACCCGCACCCGCGAGACGATCACGAGCGTGCTGGAGACCGCGATCACGGACGGGACCCTGGTCACCGGTGAGGGCCTGGTCCTGCGCGAGGCGGGTGTGTTGAACGCGGACCAGTTCCGGGTCGTGGCCCGCCGGTTCGCGACCGTGACCGACCCGGACACCGACGACGTGCAGGACGACAAGGCCGCCCGGGGCGAGTTCCTGGACGTGTCCAAGACCCTGGGCGGTTACCACGTCGCGGGCTTCCTGACCGATGAGCACGGCCTGCTGCTCTCCACCGCGGTCACGGCACTGATCGGTGCCCCGGCCGCCGGGGAGGACCGGACCCCGGGGCAGCGTCGGGCGCAGGGCCTGGCGGACCTGGCGCGCCTGACCCTGGACGCGAACCTGGTCTCACCGGGCGCGGCGATCCCACCGCACCTGAACGTGACGGTGTCCTGGTCGGAGCTGGTCACCCAGGTCACGCGGACCCGGGACGGTTTGTGCCTGACCTGCGGGCAGGCCACCCCGGAGAGGAGAACTCGGTCGGGCCGCCCCGGGAAGGGTGCCTGGGTGGGTGGGCCTGGTGCGTCGAGCGCCGGCGGCTCCAGGCCGGGTTCGGTGACGCCTGCGGGCGCGACAGGTACGGCGCCTTCCACTGGGACCACGGGTTGGCCGGGGGTGCTCGGTGGGTCGAGCATCCCTGGTGCTGGTGCTGGTGCTGGTGCTGGTGCTGGTGCTGGTGCTGGTGCTGGTGCTGGTGCTGGTTCGGTTGTCGCGCCTGGTCTGTTGGGTTCGGGTGGTGCGGTGTTCACCGAGTCCGGTGGCCGGATCCCGCGCGGGTTGCTGCGCAGGTTGGCGTGTGACAGTGCGGTGACGCGGGTCGTGTTCGGTCCCGATGGTGCGGTCCTGGATGTGGGGCGGGCGCAGCGGACGGTGTCGGGGCAGATGCGTCGTGCGGTGATCGCTCGTGATGGGCATTGTGTGTTCCCGGGGTGTGATCAGCCGCCGTCGCGGTGCGAGGTGCATCACGCGGTCACGCACTGGGGCGATGGTGGGGGCACGTCGGTGTCGAACAGTGCGTTGTTGTGCTGGTTTCATCATCAGCTGGTCGATTCCCGGGGCATCACGATGCACTGGGCCGGCAAACCCACCACCACGACCACGACGGTGGGGGTGCTGCTGGAGACGGGGTGGGTGTTCACCGACGCCCGCGGCCGCCGGATCGGTCTGCCCGAACCCCTGGAGCCGGCCCCGGGCTACGGCCTGCCCGACAACCCGACGGGCACACCACCGGCCGCAGCCGCATGACCACCACGGCCCGACCGACCGGACCTGACCGGACCCGACCGGACCGCACTGGAAAGGTGCGGACCGGTCCGGTCAGGGCCGAACCGGACGCGGCCCGACCGGCCGCACCCGCTGCCACGACAACTGAGGGTGCTGCCAGCCGGTCAGATGGCACGGTCGCGCCCATGGCGCGGCGCGACCGTGCTCCTCGTCCTCCGCCGTCGGTTGGTGGCCGTGACCTACAAGCCCATCGCGTTCGCCACCACCTCGCGCTCCGCGCCGGTCGCGAGACGCCAGACGGAGTCGGCGAGGTCGTCGGGGTCCAGCACCGCCCCTGGGGGCAGGTCGGAGCCAGGCGTCCCCACGAGGTTGTCGTCGTCATCAGCATCAACAGCGCGATCTCCACCGGCGTGCCCATGACCAGCCGTCAGCAACCGGTGGATGTCGCCGCGGTCGATGAGCCCGCCGATCACCAGCGAGCCCACGTGGACGCCGTCGGGGGCGGCGGCCTCGGCGAGGGTCAGGGCGTAGGTGCGGAGGGCAGCGGAGGCCGGCGCGAAGGGGCCGAGGAACGGCAGCGGCACGACCGCGCTGAGTCCGGAGACGTAGACGATGGCGCCGCTGCCGCGTTCGCGCATGTCGGGCAGGACCAGGCCCGCGAGCTCGACGGCGGGGTCCACGACCTGGGCCGCCGCGGCGCGCACGTCGTCCGGACCCGCCTCCAGGATGCCGATCGGGGCGGCCGCCGGGTTGTCCGCGCCCGGTCCGTGGTAGACGACGTCGATGGGGCCGAGCTCGGCGCGGATCTCGTCGGTCGCGCGGCGCAGCTCGCCGGGCGCGCGGACGTCGGCGGCGACTGCCGTGGCGCGGACGCCGCTCGTGCGCAGGTCGTTGAGGTAGCCCGGGTGCCGGTCTGCACTGCGGGAGACCAGGCCGACCTGGTAGCCCTCCTTGCCGAACCGTCGGGCGACCGACATGCCGAGCCCGGGTCCGGCGCCCAGGACCAGCAGCGTGGGGGAGGTGCTCAATCTTCTCTCCTTGGTCGTTCGGGGTCAGTACGGTGACGACATCGATCCTCATGGCCCCGCGGACCTCTCGGAAGAAGGCACTTTCATGTCAGATGGGAACACCGGTGTGCCCCACCCCGACGCGCGCCGCCCCAACGTTTCTCACCCGGACGCGCACATGGTCGCCGCCGCCGTCGGCGGGCTGATGCCGGGCCGGGTTCCGGCCGCGGACTACGAGGCGTGCCCTGTCACGCACGCGGTGCGGATGCTCGGCGACAAGTGGACGCTGCTCGTCCTGATGCTGCTCGCCGAGCGCGCGCACCGGTTCAACGAGCTCCACCGGCGCGTCGACGGCATCAGCCAGCGGATGCTGACCCGCACCCTCCGCGCGCTGGAGGACGACGGACTGGTCGCCCGGACCGTCTTTCCCACCGTGCCGCCCGGGGTCGAGTACGACCTCACCGAGCGCGGCCGCGAGCTGCTGGTCCCGCTGTCGGCGCTGGCGGACTGGGTCGTGAAGGACCGGGCGGCATAGTCGCCGGTCGGCCGGTCGGCCGGTCGGCCGGTCGGTCGGCCGGCCGGTCGGCGAGTCGGCCAGTCGGCCAGCCGCCAGGCAGACCAGGCCCAGGCCCAGGACCAGGACCAGGACCAGAACCCGGACCAGAGTCTCGCCGACCCGGACCAGAGTCTCGCCGACCCGGACCAGAGTCTCGCCGACCCGGACCTGCGTCTCGCCGACCCGGACCTGCGTCCCGCCGACCCGGACCAGGACCAGTCCCGCCGAGCCCAGTACCAGCCCCGACCGGCCCCGACCGCACCTTTCTGTCGCGTCTTGAGCGGCGGAATTTCGCCGGTTAGCGTCGCGTCGGACGCGCGGCGACGTCGCCGCGCACGGAACGGAGGGCGTGCCCATGACAGGTCCAGCGAACGGATCTCCCGTCGACCGGCGGGCGGTCCTGGCGGGTGCCGCCGGGGTCGCCGGCTCCCTCGTGGCGGGGCTCGCCGGGCCTGCCGCGTCGGCCGCGGCGCAGGGGCGAGCGGCAGGCGCGGCCTCCGGCGGGGGACCAGCCGGCGCGACAGCCGGTGAGGCAGCGGAAGCGACAGCGGACAGCACAGCCGGCAGCACAGCGCACGGCCGCCACCCCATCAACTGGCCCGACCCCGAGCCCTACGGACTCGCGGACACCCGCACGGACCTCTGGCCGCGCGATGACAACTCGTTCGTCCTGCCGCTGGAGCTGCGCCCGCGGGACGAGGAGCTCGGCCGGGTCTGGATCCGGGACACCTACGTGAACTGCTTCGTCGTCGACGGCAAGCCCGTCTACGTCGCCACGGGTACCACGCGCGTCCCGGGGCTTCCGGCGGCCGGGCCGTGGAACGACGGCATCTTCCTGTGGGTGGCCCCGTCGCTGCGCGGGCCGTGGCGGCTGGCCGACACGACGGCTATCCGGCCAGACTCGGGGCAGGGTGGCGGGCAGAGCAGCACGCAGGGCGCCGAGAAGGGCAAGGTCTGGTCGCCGGAGTTCGTGGGGGAGAACCGCCCCGGCCGCACCGTCGTCGCGCCGTGGCAGGAGTACTGGGACGACCGCGACGGCGGCCAGGGTCAGTTCGGCAAGCGCGGCAACGTCTGGGCCCCGGAGGTGCACTACTTCCGCGGCACCTGGTACATCGTGGCCTGCATGGGCGACCACTCGACCAAGGTCGGCTCGTTCCTGCTGATCAGCGAGGGCGGCCCCGAGGGCCCGTACCGGCTGGCCGAGGGCAACGTGGACAAGCCGTTCGGCGACCCCTTCATCGGCGGCCCGGCGTTCATCGCCCCGGGCGCCTACCACCACATCGACGGCAGCATCTACACCGAGGACGACGAGGCCTGGCTGGTGCTGCACAACCACCTCTACGCGCCGTTCCAGGACGACATGGAGGACATCGTCCCCACCACGAACCTGCCGCTGTTCCGGCAGACGCCGTACACGCCCGAGCCGTACCTGGAGGGCGCCTACGTGTTCAAGCACGGCGGCAAGTACTTCCTGGTGCACGCGGCCTGGGACCGCACGTCGACCAACCCGGACGGGACCACGCGCAACGCCTACGACAACCCGGGCGCCGGGCGGGTGCAGTACCAGTACGACGCCGTCGTCGCCGTCGCCGACCGGTTCGAGGGGCCGTACTCCGAGCGCTGGACCGCGGGGGTGGGCGCGGGGCACAACAACTTCTTCCTCGACCACCACGGTCGGCCGTGGGCGACGTTCTTCCGCAACCCGGCGGCCGGCTACTGGGCCGACCCGGCGCGCGTGGGCGACGCGGCGGTGGCCGGCGTCGTCCGCCTGGAGTGGACCGGCCCGGAGGGCAACCGCCTCTACGCGGCCCGCCGCAACCCCCGCCCGACCCACGACTGAGCCCGGCCCAGCCCGGCCCACCGTGGCCGAGTGCGGCCGAGTGCGGTCGAACGTAGGTTTCGTCGGCGCATGAGCGTCCATGCGCCGCCGAAACCTACGTTCGACGGCCCCGGGTCAGCTCAGCCCTGGCGCTCCGCCAGTGCCGTCTGGTACTCGTCGCGGATCTTGTCGCCGCCGCCCTTGGCCCACGCCTTGGCGCCGTCGGCCCAGGCGGTGACCGGCTTGCGACCGGCCAGGATGTCCGACTCCACGGAGGCGAGCTTCTCGCCGATCTGGCCGCCCTTGCGGCTGGCCGTTTCGCTGAACAGGCCCTGCACCGGGTTGGCCACGGCGGTCGGCACGACGGCGGCCTGCGCGTCGTGCTCGGCCTGCGCGACGTCGGGGTCGCCGGCCTGGAAGTTGACCCAGGGGCCCTCGACCACGTACTTGAGCCCGAGCTGGATCTCGGTGCGGCCCTTGTCGGTGAGCACCGGGTCGGTCCCGTCGAGCTCGTGGTGCACGCCCTCGACGCCGTAGGTCCGGAACAGGTGCTCCTCGGAGCCGAACGGGGCGGCGAGGTAGTTGATCACGTCGAGCAGCGCCTCGACGCGGCCCGCGGACTTCTTGCTGATCGACGTGATGTTCTGCACGGGCGCACCAAGGTGGATGCCCGCGGTGCCGCCGCCCTCGGCGAGCGGGGGCGCCGCGACGGCGAGCCGGAAGTTCTCGTCGATCGGGTAGTTCGAGAAGTCGGGCCAGGCGCTGAACGTGTCGTCGAGCATCCGGATGGTGCCGTTCACGAGCCAGGTCTTGCGCTGTGGCTGGGTGGCGGGGACGCCGTCCGGGTGCACGAAGCCGTCGGCGACGAGGCGCCGCCCGAGCTCCAGGGCCTCCTGCTGGCGCTCGTGCAGGTTCGCGCTGGTGAGCTTGCCGCCGTCCTCGGACCAGCCGTTCGGGATCTCGAACATCTGCCGGATGTGCCCCAGCGGCACGCGCCCGAGCGCCCAGGTGTTGCCGCCCGAGAGCTCCTTGCACAGGTCGTAGAACTCCTCGGCGGAGGTCACGTTCGGGTCGATGCCCTCGGCCTCGAACCAGTCCTGGCGCGCGTAGAACACACCGCTCTGCGCCGGGCCGCGGGGGACCGGCACGGCGAAGATCTTGCCATTGAAGACGCAGGACTGCCAGCTCTCGGTCGGGATGTTCGCCAGGAACGGGTACTTCTTCACGGCGTCGCCCGAGAGGTACTCGGTCAGGTCGGTGGCGCGCTCCTCCAGCAGGCTGGGCAGGCCGGGGACGTCGCCGGGGAACATCTCGAAGATGTCCGGCAGCCGGTCACCGGCCACCGTCGTCTGGAACCGGTCGGAGAAGTCGCCTGCCGGCGTGAGCGCGATCGTCAGGGCGAACCCGAGCCGCTCGTGCAGCTCCTGCCAGTAGGCGTTCTTGTCGGCTCCCGGCGGCACCGGCGTGTTGGTCATCCCGAAGATGCCGACGTCCTCGCCGTCGCCGGGCTGGCCGCTGGTCACCTTCTTGGGGTTGGCGGGGTACTTGAGCATCGTGTCGGGCACGCCGTCGGTGCCCTTGATGTCCATCGGCACGCCGTCGTACGGGACGTACGTGGGTAGGGCGACGGTGGCGTTGCCGGTCAGGGCACCGCCGCCGCGGCCCTCGTTGCTGCAGCCGGCGAGGCCGAGCACGGCGAAGGCGCCGAGGCCCATGCCGCCCATCAGCAGGCTCCGGCGGCTGATGGTGGTCTCCGTGAGCAAACGGTTCATGACTACTCCTCATCGAGCGGGGTAAAAAGCGGGACAGAAGACGGGGTCAGCCCTTGACGGCGCCGGTGAGCATGCCCTTGGCGAAGTGGCGCTGCAGGAACGGGTAGACCAGCAGCACCGGCACGATGGAGACCACGAGGATCGCCATCTGCAGGGACGTCTGGGGCGGCAGGGCGGCGGCGTCGATGCCGAGGTCCTGCGAGCCGAGCTGGGCGCCGTCCACCACGTAGGTGCGCAGCACGAGCTGCAGGGGCCACTTGCTCGCGTCCGACATGTAGAGCAGCGCGTTGAAGAACGCGTTCCAGTAGCCGACGCCGTAGAACAGGCCGACGACGGCGAGCACGGGCTTGGACAGCGGCAGGCCGATGCGCCAGAAGAGCTGCCATTCGGTGGCGCCGTCGATCCGGGCGGCGTCGATGACCTCGTTCGGGAGCTGCACGAAGAACGCCCGCACGACCACCACGTTGAACGCGGAGACCGACGTCGGGATGATCAGCGCCCACAGCGTGTCCAGCAGGCCGAGCCGCTGGACCACGAGGTAGCTGGGGATGATCCCGGGGTTGAAGAGCAGGCTGATCAGCACCACGAGCAGCATCGCCCGCACGCCGAACGCGCCCTTGCGGCTCAGCGCCCAGCCGAGCGTGGTGGTCAGGGCCAGGCTCAGCGTGGTGCCGATCGCGGTGACCAGGATGCTGATCCAGAGCGCCTGCGTGACCACGCCGCCGGCGAAGATCATCTGGTAGGCGCTCAGGTCGATCCCCGTGGGCAGCAGCACGAAGCCGCCTGCCTCCGTGACCTGCTCGGGCGTGGCCAGGCTGGTGGAGATGATGCCGACGAACGGCAGGATCACCAGGGCGCAGGCGATGGTCAGCACCACGCCCTTGACCGTGCGCTCGAACGGGCCGGGCATGGCCACGCCGTCGATCACGGGGCGGGTGCGGGGGCGCTTGCCGCCGTCCGGCCCCGTCGTGCGGGGCCTTCTCGCAGTGGAGGTCCTCGCGGTGGTGGTCGCGCTCATGCTCGGTACACCCCTTCCTCGCCGAAGGCGTGGGCGGTCTTGTTGGCGACGAGGACCAGGGCCAGCCCGATCAGGCCCTTGACGAGTCCGACGGCGGCCGCGACGCCCCAGAACCCGCCCAGGACGCCCTGGTTGTAGACGTAGGTGTCCAGCACGTCGGACACGCCGAGGCCCACCGCCTGCTGCTGGAGGATGAGCTGCTCGAAGCCGACGCTCAGGGAGTCACCGAGCTTGAGGATGAGCAGCATGATGATGATCGGCCGCATGCCCGGCAGCGTGATGTGCCAGGTCTGGCGCCAGCGGGAGGCGCCGTCGACGGCCGAGGCCTCGTACAGCGACTTGTCGATGCCGGCGAGCACCGCGAGGAACAGGATGGTGGCCCACCCGGTGTCCTTCCAGATCACCTGGGACGTGATCAGCGCGTAGAACGCGTCGGAGTTGCCGATGATGTCGATGGGTTCCCACCCGTGCGACCGCAGGAAGTTGTTGAGCAGCCCGGCCCCGCCGAGCACCTGCTGGAAGACGGCGACGACGATCACCCAGGACAGGAAGTGCGGCAGGTAGAGCACCGACTGCACGATCTGCCGCACCCGGTTGGACACCAGGCTGTGCAGCAGCAGCGCCAGGATGATCGGCGCCGGGAAGACGAACACCGTCTGCAGCAGGGTGATGACCAGCGTGTTGCGCAGCGCGCTCAGGAACTCCGGGTCGCCCGAGAACAGGATCTGGAAGTTCTCGAACCCGACCCACAGGCTGCGCCCGATGCCGAGGTACGGCTGGTAGTCCTGGAACGCGATGACGTTGCCGCCGAGCGCCAGGTACTGGAAGACGATGATGACCGCCATGCCGGGCAGCGCCAGGAGCAGGACGGCGCGGTCGCGCACCAGCCGCTGCCACCACGACTGCCGGCGACGGACGGGCTGGGGGCCGGTGCCGGACGGCGTCCGGCTGCCGGAGCCTCGGCCACCTGACTTCGGGCGCAGTGTGCCCGCGCGTCCTGTGCGGGGTTCTTCGACCGCGGTCATGCTGCGGTCCCTGGCGCGCTGGGCACTGTGCGTGCGCTCTCCGGCAGAGCCTTCGGCAAGGGCTCGGGCATCGTGATGCTCCTCGGTGATCGGGCAGGCGGCCCGGGGCGTGCCCCGGGCGCGGACGACCTGCCGGACGGGGTCCGGGTGGTGCTGGTCGTCACGCGCTGCTGGTTGTCGCGTGCTGCAGGTCCCGTGCCGTGGACTACGGCAGGGGGCCTGGTACATCGTTGTTCCACGGCTGCTCCGTTGCAGAGTGATCGATCACCGTTCGCGGGTTAGGCTAGGAGGTGATCGATCACTTCGCAAGGGTCTCTCACCGGGCGGTGTCCGGAGGGCCCTGATGATCAGCGAGGATGGGGCATGGTGAACGACAGCTCGACGCGCAGCTCGACGGACAGCCCGGCGGACGGCTCGACCAGCAGCTCGACGGGGCGACGCCGCGCGACGATCTGGGAGGTCGCCAAGGCCGCCGGCGTCTCCCACCAGACCGTCTCGCGCTACCTGCGCAACGACGCGAAGATGCGGCCCGAAACGGTGGCGCGGGTACGGCAGGCCGTCGAGGAGCTCGACTACCGGCCCAACCTGACCGCGCGGTCCATGCGCACCCGGCGCAGCGGCCGGGTCGCGGTGCTGCTGCCGGCGGTCGCCACGTACGGTCCGCCGCAGATCCTGAGCGGCGTGATGGAGGTGGCCCACGAGCACGGGTACACCGTCGAGGCGTTCAGCGTGGAGGGATCGCCGGCCGACCGGTTCGAGCGGGTCCTCGAGCTCGCCGACTCCGGGCAGGTCGAGGGCGTGCTCGCGCTCGCGCCGCTGCCCCCTGGCTCCGGCGGGCGGTTCCCCGAGCGGGCCGCGATCGTCGTGTCCGCGGACTACGACGACAAGTTCCGCGGCGTGGGCGAGCTCGCAGACGGCTCACCGGTCGAGGACCTCGTGGTGCGCCTGGCCGAGCTGGGCCATCGCCGGTTCGCGCACGTGACCGGCGCGCTCGACTACGCCTCCGCGCGCGGACGCCGCGACGTCTTCGTCGCCACGGTCGAACGGCTCGGGCTGGGTCCCGCGCTGGTGCTGGAGAGCGACTGGTCGGCCGAGGGCGCACGCGCGGCCGTGCTCTCCCTGCCGGAGGAGGGTCACCCGACCGCCGTCGTCGCCGCGAGCGACGTCGGCGCGGCCGGCGTGGTGCTCGGCGCCCGCGAACGCGGCTGGACCATCCCGGGCGACCTCAGCGTGACCGGCTGGGACAACAACCAGCTCGGGGCGTACCTCGAGCCCACGCTGACCACGGTCCGGGTCGACCACCGCAAGCTCGGCCGGGCGGCGATGGCGCGGCTGGTCGCGACGCTCCAGCCGGGCGCGGAGACCGCCCGCGGGGCCGAGGCGGCGTCGGACGGGCCGCTGAACACCATCATCTGGCGGGGCTCGACGGGACCGGCGCCGTCCTGACCCAGCGCTCGACGAGCGTGCTGGGTCGAGCGCTGGATCAGGACGGAGCTTGGTCAGGCCAGGGCTGGATCAGGACAGAGCCGGGTCAGGCCAGGGCTGGATCAGGAGAGAAGCTCGGCCAGGTGGGTCGCCACCTCGGACGGCGTCGGGATGGTCGCGACCTGGGCAGCCACCTTGCCCGCGGCCTCGGCGTAGCTCGGGTCGGTGCGGAGGGTCACGACCGCCTTGGCCACCGACTCCGGGACGTCCGGGCCCGGCTGCACCGCGATGCCCGTGCCGGTCGCGCTGACCACGGCCGCCTGGAGGAACTGGTCGGCGCCCTGCGGGACGACGACGAGCGGGAGGCCGCGCGACAGGACTCCCAGGGTCGTACCGGCGCCGCCGTGGGTGACGACGAGGTCGACGTCCTGCAGCAGGTCCGCGAGGGGGGTGAAGGGCGCGAACGTGACGTCTCCGGCCACGTCCGTTCCAGCGCTGCCGGGCAGCTCGTAGTCCGCGGCGGTCGCCGTGAGGCCGAGCGTGACGACGAGGTCCACGCCGACGGTGCGCAGCTCGGCGAGGATCGGGGTCAGGGTCGCCGGGTCCGAGAAGTGCGTGCCGAACGTGACGAGCACCCGGGGGCGCTCGCTGCGCGTCCCGGTTCCCGCCTCGGTCCCGGTGCCCGCCTCGGTACCCACCACAGTGCCCGGCGCGCTTCCCGGACCCCGGTGGGGTTCCGGCCGGACCGGGACGCGGTTGGCGGGCGACTGCCAGCCCGGCGGCTGGAGCAGGTCGGGGCACGGGTCGAGGTGCCACCGGGCCGGGACGACGGCGAGGCCGCGGTCGGCGTAGCGGCTCGCCACCAGGGCGTGCATGCCGTCGGTGAACTCGGCGGGGATCGCCGGTCCGAACGCCATCGTCGCGTAGGGGACACCCAGTGCGGCGGCCACGAGCGGGCCGACGAAGTCCAGGGCCTCGGCCACGATCAGGTCGGGGGCGAACGCCCGGGCGGCGGCCACGGCGTCGTCGGCGGTGAGGTCCACGCGGGTGCCGGCGAAGAAGTCCGCGACGGCCTCCGGGCGGGGGTCCGCGGCGGCGTCGACGCCGGTCCGGCGGCCGGACTCCGCGAACAGGACGTCGGCGGTGGGCCCGGCGGCGGCCAGCTCGATGCCCTCGGCGTCGAGCAGCGGGGCGAAGGCCCCCGCGGTCAGGACGGCGACCTGGTCGCCGCGGTCGCGGAACGCGCGGGCGAGGGGGAGCAGGGGCAGCAGGTGCCCGTGGGCAGGGGTGCTTGAGAAGAGTATGCGCACATTGATTAGTGTAGGACTACTCTGAATATCGTCCGAGCAAAGCGAGCCCGAGCTGCCCCCGCAGCCATGCCCGGCTGGCGTCCGGGTCCCAGCCGAGGGCGCCCAGCCGCAGCCAGGACTCGGGGCTCAGGTAGTAGGCCAGCAGGTCGGTCGCCCGGTCGACGGTCAGGTCCGGGCGCAGCGCGCCCAGCGTCGCGAGCCGCCCCGTGATGAGGCCGAACCGCTCGCGGAGCAGCCGCTCGGTCCCCTCGAAGGTCGCGCCGATCTCGGGGTCCGCCGCCGCGTTGGCGATCAGCACGGTCATGAGCCGCCGGTGCCCGTGGACGATGTCGCCGGTGCTGCGCACCGTCAGGTCGACGATCGCGCCGGCGTCGTCCGACGCCTCGATGGCCGCGAGGGTCTCCTGGATGCTGTCCTCGCCCGAGGCCCGCTCCGTGAGCCCGCGCACGAGGCCGACCTTGTTGCCGAACGCCACGTACACGGTGTTCGGGGCCACGCCGGCGGCCTGCGCGATGCGGCCGATCGTCACGCGGGCGTAGCCGTCCTGCGCGAAGAGCTCCTCGGCCGCGTCCAGGATCGCGGCGCGCGTGGAGGCCGCCGCCTGCTCGCGCAGGGCCGACCGGTAGGGGCGAGTCGTCATGCGGCCCAGCCTAGGGAGCGCGGGTCGGGCCGGCTCGCGCCGACGGCCCGGCCGTGTCCGGATCTGTGGGGTACCCGTCCGGCCGGACGGGGTGCGGGCAGTGCTCCGTCGGGGACTGTGGACAGGTGCACCGAGCACAAGCATCGACACAAGCATCGACAGAGGAGCCCCCCGTGCCGGAGACCATCGCCGGGATCACCGTCCCGGACACCGACCTCGTCCGGGACGCGACCGCCCTGGTGCGGGACGCCGCCGACGACCTCGTGTTCCACCACTCCAGCCGGGTCTTCGTGTGGGGGATGCTCAAGGCGGCCGCCCGCGGCCTGGCCGTCGATCCCGAGCTCGCCTATGTCGGGGCGATGTTCCACGACCTCGGCCTGACGGCGGCGTACGGCACCCAGGACCGCCGGTTCGAGATCGACGGCGCCGAGGCGGCGTCGGCGTTCCTGCGCGACCACGGTCGCTCGGCGGACGAGGCGCGGGCCGTCTGGCTCGCGGTCGCCCTGCACACGACGCCGGAGGTGCCGCACCTGCTCGCGCCCGAGGTCGCCGTCGTGACCCTGGGCGTGGAGACCGACGTGCTCGGCCTCGACCTCGGCGAGATCGCGCCCTGGCAGCGCGACGAGACGGTCGCCGCCCACCCGCGGCCGGACTTCAAGAACCGCATCCTGCGGGCCTTCTACGAGGGCATGGCCGGCCGGCCCGACACGACGTTCGGCACCATGAACGACGACGTGCTGGCGCACTTCGACCCGTCGTTCCGGCGGCAGGACTTCGTCCGGATCATCCAGGACAACGACTGGCCCGAGTGATCACCGCCCGTCGACGTGCTTGAGTGTGACGGCGGCGCCGTCCGGCCCGCGGCGGGGGAGGGAGTGGGCCGCATGGCGATAGAGCGGAGCATCGTGTTCGTCGTGTTCGACGGCGTCAAGATGCTCGACGTCACCGGTCCGGCCGAGGTCCTCGCCGAGGCCAACACCTTCGGGGCGGCGTACCGGCTCAGCTATGCCTCGGCGACGGGCGAGTTCGTGCGCACGTCGATCGGTGCCCGCCTGCCCGTCGACACGGCGGTGGCCGGACTGGGGGAGGTGGACACGGTCGTCGTCGCGGGCGGTGACGACCTCGTCCGCCGGCCGGTCCCGCGAGAGCTGGTCGATGCCGTCCGCGCGATGCGGCCCCGGACGCGGCGGCTGGTGTCGATCTGCACCGGGTCGTTCGTCCTGGCCGCGGCCGGTGTCCTCGACGGGCGCCGTGCCACGACCCACTGGCGGCACGGCCCGCTGCTCGCGCGGGCCTACCCGGACGTCTCCGTGCAGCTCGACGCCCTGTTCGTCGAGGACCGCGGGGTGTTCACCTCCGCGGGGGTCTCGGCCGGCATGGACCTGGCACTCGCGCTCGTCGAGCAGGACCACGGCCCCGAGCTCGCGCGGGACGTGGCGCGCAACCTGGTGATGTTCATGCGCCGGCCCGGGGGCCAGTCGCAGTTCTCCGCCCCGCTCGAGCTGCGCGCGCCCCGTTCCTCCGTGCTGCGGGAGGTGGTCGACCTGGTGGCGGCGCAGCCGGCGCTCGACCACACGGCGACGTCCCTCGCCTCCGTCGCCGGTGTCTCGCCCCGACATCTTGCGCGCCTGTTCGCCGCCGAGCTCGGCACCTCGCCGGCGCGGTTCGTCGAGGACGTACGACTGGACCGCGCCCGCGCCCTGCTCGACGCGGGTCACCCCGTCACCGCGGCGGCCGGCGCCGCCGGATTCGGGAGCCCCGAGACGATGCGCCGCCGCTTCGTGGCCCGCCTGGGTGCCTCGCCCAGCCAGTACCGCGCACGTTTCTCCGCGACCGGGGACCGAGGACTGGACAGCGTCACCGGCGTGAGCTGAGGTAGCCGCATGAGGTGGCGCAACGGCGAGCACGGCTACGGCATCGTGACGAAGGTCCTGCACTGGGTGACGGTCGCGCTGCTGGTGACCCAGTTCGCCGTCGGCTACGCGATGGACGACGACGGGGGCGACGGACGGGTAGATGGAGGCGACAGCGCCTCCGCCGTCGACTGCGACCCGCCGGGGGAGGACCGCAGCGGCGGCGACACCACCGACGCCGAGGAGGAGCGGCTCGACCAGCTCGAGGAGAGCTGCGAGCGGGCGCAGGACCTGCGGGAGCAGGACGCCGACGAGGCCGTGGCTTCCGCCTGGTCGGACCTCTGGTCGGGCGGTGGCGCGGATGGCGGGCTGGGCGGTGGCGGGCTCGCGCTCCCCGGCTGGCACGTGCTGCTGGGCCTCGGGATCATCGCCGTCGGCGTGCTGCGGCTCGTGTGGCGCCGGACGACGACGCTGCCGCCCTGGGACCCGCGGCTCACCGGCACGGACCGCAGGATCATGCACTGGGCCGAGCGGATCCTGCTCGCGATGCTCTTCGTGGTCCCCGCGACCGGCATCGCGCTGGTCGTGGGCAGCACCGACCTCCTGCCGCTGCACATCGCGGCGCACCTGTGCTTCTTCGCGGCGCTGGCCGCGCACGTCGGCGTGGTGGTCCGCCGGCGGGTCGTCGGGCGGATGCTCTGGAGCCGGCCGCGCTAGCGGGCCGGTGGTCTGCCGGCGCTCCCACCGCGGAGCCCGCGCAGACTTTCCCGCCCGACGTGCGCCCCGCCCGTAACGCACCGACGATCGGGTGATGAGCACAGGCTCGGCGACACCGCCGTCAGGAACCGGACCGGACCAGACACCGCCCGCCGCGCTGGCGGGCGACCGCCGGTTCTTCGGGCATCCCCTGGGCCTGATGACGCTGTTCACGACGGAGCTGTGGGAGCGGTTCAGCTACTACGGCATGCGCGCGATCCTGGTCTACTACCTGACCGACACGATCGCCAACGGCGGCCTCGGCCTGGACCAGACGCTCGGCGAGGCCGTCGTCTCGATCTACGGCACCGGCGTCTACCTGCTGTCCGTGGTGGGCGGCTGGCTCGCCGACCGGATGATCGGCGCCCGGCGCTCCACGCTCTACGGCGGCATCATCATCGCCGCCGGGCACGTGTGCCTCTCGATCCCCGCCGCCGGGTTCTCCTACTTCGGCATCGTGCTCGTCGCCCTCGGCACCGGCCTGCTCAAGCCGAACGTGTCGTCCATGGTGGGCGCGCTGTACAACCGGCAGGACCCACGGCGCGAGTCGGCGTTCTCGATCTTCTACATGGGGATCAACATCGGCTCGTTCTTCTCGCCGATCATCGTCGGCGCGGTGCGCGCCGTCTGGGGCTACCACGCCGCGTTCTCCGTGGCCGCGATCGGCATGGGCATCGCGCTCGTGTTCTTCGTGCTGGGCCGCAAGAACCTGCAGGGCGCGGGCGACATCGTGCCCAACCCCGTGCAGCCGGGCGAGCGGCCGGCGCTGGTGCGCATGTTCGCGATCATCTTCGGCGCCGTCGTCGTGGTGTACCTCATCGCCGTGCTCGTGGCCGGCGGCTGGGGCGTGCACGCCCTGATCGACGCCCTCAGCTACATCGCGTTCCTCGCCCCGATCGCGTTCTTCATCACCATGTACCGCTCGCCGCGCGTGACCGACGCCGAACGACCCCGCCTGGTCGCGTACATCCCGCTGTTCGTGGCCGCGATGCTCTTCTTCATGATCTTCGAGCAGGCCGCGACCACGCTCGCCACCTTCGCGGCCGACCGCACCTCGCGCGAGGTGCTCGGGTTCACCGTGAGCCCCGAGTTCTTCCAGTCGATCAACCCCGCCTCGATCATCATCCTGGCCCCGGTGTTCGCCTGGCTCTGGGTCCGCACCAAGGACCGCCCGCCGACGCCGTACAAGTTCGCGATCGGCCTGGCGCTCGCGGCCCTCTCGTTCCTGGTGCTGGCGGCGGCGTCCGCCATGGCGGGCGACAACCTGACGCCCGGCTGGGTGCTGGCGGTCGTGTACGTGATCCAGACGCTCGGCGAGCTGTGCCTCTCGCCGGTGGGCCTGGCCGCGACCACGCTGCTCGCGCCGCGTGCCTACCAGGGGCAGGCGATGGCGCTGTGGTTCCTCGCGCCCGCCGCCGGGCAGGCCATCACGGCGCAGCTCGTGCAGGCCACCGAGGGGGCGTCCGACACCGCCTACTTCGGCGGCATCGGCCTGGTCGCGCTCGGTTTCGCGGCGGTGCTCGCGCTGCTCGGACCGTGGGTCACCCGGCACGTGCGCCGGGCCGACCAGCTCGAAGGGGTGCACACGAGCGGGGAATAGAGTGACCCCATGCCGGCCTTCGAGACCCTCGTCGCCTTCGTGGTGGCGTCCGTGATCCTCATCGTGATTCCCGGGCCGAGCGTCCTGTTCGTCGTCGGGCGCTCGCTCTCGCTCGGCCGCCCCGGCGGGCTGCTGAGCGTGCTCGGCAACGAGCTCGGCGCGCTGCCGCTGGTCGCCGCCGTCGCGCTCGGCGTCGGCACGGTCGTGGCCGAGTCGATCGTGGTGTTCACGGTCATCAAGCTGCTCGGCGCCGCCTACCTGGTCTACCTGGGCGTCCAGGCGATCCGGCACCGTCGTGACGGCGCCGAGCCGGCCGGGGCCGGGCCGGCAGCGCTTGCCGGGCGCCGGACGTCGTCGCACTGGGCGATCCTGCGCCAGGGCTTCGTGGTGGGCGTGACCAACCCGAAGACGATCGTGTTCTTCGTCGCGGCGCTGCCCCAGTTCGTGGACGTGCGTGCCGGGCAGGTGCCGCTGCAGATGATGGTGCTCGGCCTGGTCTTCACGCTGGTCGCGCTGGTCTTCGACAGCATCTGGGCGCTGCTGGCCGGCGCCGCCCGCTCGTGGTTCGCGTCGTCGCCGCGCCGGCTCGCCGCGGTCCGCGCCACCGGCGGCGGCATGATGATCGGGCTCGGTGGCACGCTCGCGCTCAGCGGCAGCAAGGCTTGATCCGGCCGTGACCGGGAGCCGGCAGACCTGCCTCGTCGTCGTGCGCGGTCCCTCCGGGGCGGGCAAGTCCACGGTCGCGGCGGCGCTGCGCCGTCGGATGGGCCGCGGGACGGCGCTCGTGCAGCAGGACTACCTGCGCCGCGTGCTGATGTGGGAGAAGGACGTGCCTGGCGGGGCCAACATCGCGATGATCGACACCGTGGTGCGGCACGCGCTCGACACCGGCTACTCCGTGGTGCTGGAGGGCATCCTCGCCATGGACCACTACGGCCCGATGCTCACCGGCCTGGTCGCCGACCACGCCGGAACGACGGTGTGCGCGTACCTCGACGTGCCCTTTGACGAGACGGTGCGGCGGCACGCCACCCGGCCGCAGTCCGCCGATTTCACGCCCGAGCAGATGGCCGGCTGGTTCACCCTCGACGACCGGCTGGGCGTGGAGCACGAGATCGTCGTCGGGCAGGGCTCGTCCGCGGAGGAGACGGTAGAACGCCTGGTCACGGCGCTGCCCGCCGGCCGTGTTGCGGCCGCGGCCGGGTGAGGGGGTTCGCGATGCGAAATCCACGGGTAGAAACGGGCGTAATCCGAATGGTCATTTCACCTGGCGCATTGCGGACGTTCGTCGCATTCCAGCGCTCGGGGTTAATTTCGGGCTGATACGTTGCAATTGGTAGCACTCGTGTCTGGGACGAAGGCTGCCGTGCAAACCCCTCCGCAGTGTGGGGCCCCCTGCGGAGGGGCAGACGAGGCCGGTGCTGGGTGAACCAGCGAGTCCGGTGCGCATCCCGTCGTCGCGTCGCGCTTGAGCCCGGCCTGCCCCGCAGTACGGTCGGTCGGGGGGCACTGCCTATGCGACCGGACCTCGACACGAGGAGTGGGCGATGCGTACCAGCGAGCTGGCGGCACTCGCCGGCGTCACGATCCGTACCCTGCGGCACTACCACCAGATCGGGCTCATCGAGGAGCCCGGCCGTTCGCCGAACGACTACCGCGAGTACGACGTGCGGCACCTCGCGCGGCTGCTGCGGATCATCCGGCTGACCGAGCTCGGTGTGCCCCTCGCGGAGCTCCCGGAGGTGCTCGACGATCCCGACGCCGCCGCGGACCTGCTCGACCGGCTCGACGAGGAGGCGGCCGCCGGGATCCGGCGGCTCACCAGCCGCCGCGCGGTGATCGCGGTGCTGCGGCAGCACGGCGCCATGCAGGACCTGCCGGGGTGCTCCGGTGCGTCGTCTCGCCCCGTCCCCGCACCTCCGATGATCCCCGCGCCCCCGATGGCAGGGCCGGGCGGCTAGCCGCGCACTCACTTCCCGCGTGCCGCCCGACGACGACGGCGGGCCTGGGCGGCGCGGTCCTCGGCGTCGCCCAGCTCCTGCTCGACGGCGGCGAGGTCCGCGCGGGCCGCGTCCGCGGCGGTCCGGGCCTCGTCGAGCGTACGGTGCGCCGCGTCGCGCTCCTCGGTCAGCCGTGTGATCTCGTCGTCCAGGCGGGCCGCCTCGTCCTGCGCGTCGTCTGCGGCGGCCTCGGCCGTGCGGAGGCGGTCGGCGACGTCGTCGCGGCGCTCCTCCAGGCGGTCCACCTGCGCGGAGGTCTCCTCGACGGCCCGTTCGGCGGCGTCGGCGGTGTCCTCCGGCTGTTCCTGCCCGGGCGGCTGTTCCTGTTCCGGCTGTTCTTGCTCCGGCTGTTCCTTCGCCGGCTTCGCCGGCGCTTCCGACGTCGCCGCGGGCCGCAGCGCCACGAGGTCAGCCTCCTCGCCGAGCTCGTCCACGATGCCGAACCCGGCGTGCTGCAGCCCGCGGGCCAGGCGGCCGGCCCGCACGGCCGCGCCGGCGTCGGCGTCCATGACCGCGGCGGTCAGCGTCTCGGTGAGGCGGTCCAGGACGGCGGCCGACACCGGCCGCCCGTCGACCTCTCCGGCCTGCCGCACCGCGCCGACCAGGGCCTCGGTGCGTTCCTTGCGCAGGTGGTCCAGCGCCCGGATGCGGGCGCGGTCCCGGTCCTGCGTCGCGGCCCGCAGCTCGTCGCCGACGGCGGTCAGCGCCGCGACGTCGTCGGGCCGCTCGCGGACCACGTGGTTGATCACCCAGGCCGCGACCGACGGCTTGGGCAGGCGCTTGATCCGCTGCGCGCCGACGGCGTCACCGGCGTCGGCGGCCAGGCGGGCGGCGGCGTCGCGGGCGGCGACGAAACCGTCGAGCGGCTGGGTGTAGAGGGCATCGACGGCGGCGTCGACGGCTGCGTCGAGGGGTTCCGGCGGCGCTGTCACGGTCTCACCGTGGCACGGGCGCCGTCGTTCCGCCCGGTATTCGTCCTGGGAGCGAGACCGGGCTACGCGGGCGCGCCGCCCCCGGCGCGCCGGTCCTTGTCGGCGCGGCCGGTCCAGTGGCCCACCCAGATCGCGCCGAGCAGGGCCAGCACGCCGATGAGCACGGGCGCGGCGGCCAGCGGCGCGATCGCCGCGACTGCCGAGACGAGCAGCGGCCCGCCGGTGTTGCCGATGTCGCCGCAGAGCCGCCAGCCGCCGAGGAACTGGGCGCGGCCCTCCTCGGGCGCGACGTCGGCGCCGAGCGTCATCACGATGCCCGACCCGAGCCCGTTGCCCAGCGCGATGAGCGCCATCACCGCGCCGACGGTGAGCGCGGAGTCGGCCAGGGGGAGCAGCAGGCAGCCGACGCCGACGGCCACGACCACCGGGACGGCCACCACCCGCCGGCCCTTGGTGTCCAGCAGCCAGCCGCCGGGCAGGGTGAGCAGGATGTCGATGGTGGCCGCGACCGCGAACAGCAGCGAGACCACCGCGGCGGAGATGTGCACGTGGTCGGCCCACAGGGGCAGCAGGCCGGTGCGCACGGACCGCGACGCGCCGATGATGATCACGGCCACACCGAGGGTGAGCAGGGTGCGGCGGTGCTCCCACAGCACCGAGCGCACGGGGAGCGGCACCGTGCCCCGGCGCACCCGGCCGAAGTCGGGCATGCGGAGCACGATCAGCGCCGAGGCGACCGACGCGCAGGCCGCGAGCAGGAAGACCGAGCGCACCCCGAACAGGTGGATCAGCAGCGCGCCCAGCAGCGGGCCGATCAGGATGCCCAGGCGCATCGACCCGCCCAGCAGCGCCATCCCGCGCGCCCGGTGGCTGAGCGGCACCGCGTCGATCAGGAACCCTTGCCGTGCCAGCAGGAACGCCGTCCAGCTCATACCGCTCACGAACACGCAGACGCACAGCAGCCAGACCGAGGGCACCAGGAACGCGACGATCATCGCCACGGCGTCGACCAGGCCGGCGATCACCAGGGTGCGGCGCTCGCCGAGCCGCGCCACGAGCGCGCCCGAGGGCAGCGAGTTGGCGAGCTGCCCGATCCCCAGCAGGGCGACGACGAACGCCGCCATCGCCGTGGCCGCGCCCAGGTTGCCGGCGTGGATCGCCAGGACGGGCATCACCGCGCCGTGGCCGATCGAGCTCACGACGGAGGGCAGGTAGGCGACGACGGCGATGTCACGAAAGCGGAAGTCCCGGTCGTCCCCGGAACCATCCGAACCGGGACTGCCTGAACCGGGACCGCCTGAACCGCCGCCGCTCGTCACATCGCCATCGTGCCAGATAGTTACCTTCGGCAACGACCTGGTCCGCAGTGTGGGCTTGTCTACCCCAGCACGGTCACTCCAGCACAGCGCCCTTCGACGCCGACTGCACCAGCTTCGTGTACTTGGCCAGCACGCCCCGCTGGTAGGAGTGCGGCAGGGGCGCCCAGCCCGTCGTCCGCGACTCGAGCTCGGCCGGGTCGACCAGCAGGTCGAGCGTCTTGTTCGCGACGTCGAGGCGGATGCGGTCGCCGTCGCGCACGAAGGCGATGGGTCCGGCGTCGACGGCCTCGGGCGCGATGTGCCCCACGCACAGGCCGGTGGTGCCGCCGGAGAACCGGCCGTCGGTGATGAGCAGCACGTCCTTGCCGAGGCCCGCGCCCTTGATGGCGCCGGTGATGGCGAGCATCTCGCGCATGCCCGGCCCGCCCTTGGGCCCCTCGTAGCGGATGACGACGACGTCGCCGGCCTGGATCGTGCCGTCCTCCAGGGCGTCGAGCGCACCACGCTCGCGCTCGAACACGCGGGCAGTGCCCTCGAAGACGTCGGAGTCGAAGCCGGCCGACTTCACGACGGCGCCACCCGGCGCCAGCGACCCGTTCAGGATCGTGATGCCGCCGGTGCGGTGGATCGGGTTGTCCATGGCGCGCAGGATCTTGCCGTCCGGGTCGGGCGGCGCGATGTCGGCGAGGTTCTCGGCCATGGTGCGGCCGGTGACGGTCAGGGCGTCGCCGTGCAGCAGCCCGGCGTCGAGCAGCGCCTTCATCACCACGGGCACGCCGCCGATGCGGTCGACGTCGTTCATCACGTACTGCCCGAACGGCTTGAGGTCGCCCAGGTGCGGCACGCGGTCGGCCACGCGGGAGAAGTCGTCGAGGGTGAGCTCCACCTCGGCCTCGTGCGCGATGGCGAGCAGGTGCAGCACCGCGTTGGTGGACCCGCCGAACGCCATGACGACGGCGATCGCGTTCTCGAACGCCTCCTTGGTCAGGATGTCGCGCGCCGTGATGCCCTTGCGCAGCAGGTTCACCACGGCCTCGCCGGACCGGTGCGCCCACGTGTCACGACGGCGGTCTGCCGCGGGCGGGGCTGCCGAACCGGGCAGCGACATGCCGAGCGCCTCGGCGGCCGACGCCATCGTGTTGGCCGTGTACATGCCGCCGCACGCGCCCTCGCCGGGGCAGATCGCGCGCTCGATGCGGTCGACGTCCTCCTGGCTCATCAGCCCGCGGGAGCACGCGCCGACCGCCTCGAAGGCGTCGATGATCGTGACCTGCTTCTCGGTGCCGTCGGTCAGCTTGACCCAGCCGGGCATGATCGAGCCGGCGTAGAGGAACACGCTGGACAGGTCCAGGCGGGCGGCCGCCATCAGCATGCCGGGCAGCGACTTGTCGCAGCCGGCCAGGAGCACCGAGCCGTCGAGCCGCTCGGCCTGCATCACGGTCTCCACGGAGTCGGCGATGACCTCGCGGGACACGAGCGAGAAGTGCATGCCCTCGTGGCCCATGGAGATCCCGTCCGAGACGGAGATGGTGCCGAACTCCAGCGGGTAGCCGCCCGCGGCGTGCACCCCCTCCTTGGAGGCCTTGGCCAGGCGGTCCAGCGACAGGTTGCAGGGCGTGATCTCGTTCCAGGAGCTCGCGACGCCGATCTGCGGCTTGGCGAAGTCGTCGTCGCCCAGCCCGACGGCGCGGAGCATGCCGCGCGACGCGGTGGCCTCGAGGCCGTCCGTCACCTGACGGGAGCGGGGCTTGACGTCGACCGGGGGGTTCTCGTCAGTGGTCATCCTGCATTGTGCCTCGCGGGGACCGGCCTCGCGCGAGCCAGTCCGAGAGCCGCCGCGTGAACCAGGCCGCGTGCTGGAGCGGCAGCCCGTGCCCGGCGCCCGGGACCACCTCGAGCTCCGACGACGGCAGCCGGCGGTGCAGCTCGCGCATCCCGCGCACGAGGGCGCGCGGTTCGGCGGCGCCGGCCAGCAGCAGCGCCTCGCCGGGAAACCGCGCCCACGTCTCGGGGATGCGGAATGCCGCGTTGGCCGACGTCATCGCGACCAGGTCCGCCGCCGAGAGCGACCGGGCGGTGCGGAGGTAGTCGTCGAACATCGCGTCGTCGACGTACAGGGCCTTCGCCTGGAGGCGCGCGAACCAGCGCTGCCCGCCGAGCGGAGCCGCCGCGCGGACCAGTCCTGCGCTCAGGAAGGGCAACGGCATCGGTTCGGTCAACGCACTGACGACGACGGCGCGCGCGACCAGGTCGGGGTGCGCGGCGGCGAGCGAGAGGGCGAGCTGGGCGCCGAACGAGAAGCCGACCACGGTGGTTCCGGGGACGCCGGCTGTCCCAGCGGGAACCGGCGCGACCTCGCGGAGCAGGCCCGCGAGGTCCGCGACGATCTCGCCCGGGGAGCCGAACGGCACCCCGGCGCTGTGGTCGTGGCCGGGCAGGTCCGGCGTGATCACGCGGTACCGCTCGCGCAGGGCGGGCACCTGGTCGCGCCACATCCAGGCGCCCGTTCCGCCGCCGTGCAGCAGCAGCACCACGGGGGCATCGCTCGGTCCGGACTCCGTCCACCACAGTGCCGTCACGCGGCGAGCGTACCGGGGCCGCGCAGCGGGGCCCTTGCGCCCAGGTCGGTCCAGCAGGCGCCGTTCCACCCGAGGGTCGTTCGGTGCTATACATCTGATGTTTCGCCGACGACGTCGCCGGCGATGTCGCCCGCTCGTCGAAGAGGACACCGCATGCAGACCACCATGCCGACCACCGAGGTGCGCGCCACCGGGGTCCGGCTCACCACGCTCGGCCTGGGCGCCGCCCCCGCCGGCAACCTGTACCGCGCGACCACGGACGACGAGGCGCACGCCACGTTCCAGGCCGCGTGGGACGCCGGCATCCGGTACTTCGACACCGCGCCCCACTACGGCCTCGGCCTGTCCGAGCGCCGCCTCGGCGCGTACCTGCGCACCCGGCCCCGCGACGAGCTCGTGATCTCCACCAAGGTCGGACGACTGCTGGTCGACTCGCCCGAGACCGCCGACCGGCGGGACCCCGAGATGTTCGACGTGCCCGCCGCCGCACGCCGGGTCTGGGACTTCTCCCGCGACGGCGTGCTCGCCTCCGTCGAGGCCAGCCTGGAGCGCACCGGACTGGACCGGATCGACGTCGCCTACCTGCACGACCCCGACGAGCACTGGGCGCAGGCGGCCCACGAGGCCCTGCCCGCGCTCGTCGAGCTGCGCGACCAGGGCGTGGTCGGCGCGATCGGCGCGGGCATGAACCAGTCCGCCATGCTGACCCGGTTCGTGCGCGAGACCGACGTCGACGTCGTCATGTGCGCCGGACGGTTCACGCTCCTGGAGCAGCCCGCGCTGGCCGACCTGCTGCCCGCCGCGGCCGAGCGTGGCGTCGCCGTCGTCGCGGCCGCCGTCTACAACTCGGGGCTGCTGGCGCAGGACCGGCCGCCGTCGGACGCGACCTACGACTACGCGCCCGTCGCCGCCGGCCCGCTGGAACGCGCCCGCCGGATCGCCGCGGTGTGCGAGGACCACGGCGTCACCCTGCCGCAGGCGGCGCTCGCCTACGTGCGTACCCACCCGGCAGTGGTGAGCACCGTCGTGGGGCTCGGCGCGCCCGAGCACGCGGTGCAGGCCGCGGAGCGGGCCGCCGTCGCGGTGCCGGGGGAGCTGTGGCAGGCGCTCGCGGACGCCGGGCTGCTCGCGCCGGAGGCGGTGCCGACGTCGGGCTGAGGCGCCGACGTCGGGCTGACGGTGCCGACGTCGGGCTGCCGCACGCCAAACGTCCGATCTATCTCCTCCCTCATGGGCTGAATGAGGCAAATTCGCAGGGAATCTGCCGTAGGGCCTTGAGATGCATCTGATGTCTGCGGTTGAATGCCAGAAGTTGAACGTCAGACGTTGGATGCCTGAGGTTGGATCTGTGTCGCACGTACGCAAGGGAGCTCACGTGACGGACGGCCCCGCACTTCTCCGTGCCACGGGGATCAGCAAGTCCTTCCCCGGGGTCCGCGCGCTCGACGACGTCCACCTCGACCTGCGGCCCGGCGAGGTGCTCGCGCTGGTGGGCGAGAACGGGGCGGGCAAGTCGACGCTCCTCAAGCTGCTCTCCGGCATCTACCGGCCCGACGCCGGGACCATGGAGCTCGACGGCGCGCCGATGAGCCCCGCCGGGCCGCGCCAGGCCAACGAGCTCGGCATCAGCGTGATCCACCAGGAGTTCCACCTGATGCCCGACCTGACGGTCGCGCAGAACATCTTCATCGGCCGCGAGCCCCGGCGCGCGGGCCTGATCCGCGACGACGAGCTGGAGCGGCGCGCCGCCGCGCTGTTCGAGCGGCTCGGCATCCCGCTGGACCCGCGCCAGCCCGTGTCCCACCTGAGCGTCGCGGGCCAGCAGATGGTCGAGATCGCCAAGGCGCTGTCGTTCGACGCGCGGGTGCTGATCATGGACGAGCCGACGGCGGCGCTCACTGAGACCGAGGTGGCGACGCTCTTCCGGATCGTGCGCGACTTCGTCTCGCCGCGCACCGGCGTCATCTACGTCTCGCACCGGATGGAGGAGATCAAGGAGATCTCCGACCGGATCACGGTGCTGCGGGACGGCCGGTACGTGGACACGCTGCCGACGGCGACCACCGAGACGCGGGAGGTCATCGCCGCGATGGTGGGGCGGCAGCTCGAGACGGGGGTGCGGCCGGGGCCGCCGGATCCCGGGGCTTCCGACGGCGGCTCGGGACGCGACGGCTCAGGACATGACACCGTGCTCGCCGTCCGCGGGCTCAGCACCCGCGCGCTGCTCAAGGACGTGTCCTTCGAGCTGCGCCGCGGCGAGATCCTGGGCTTCGCGGGCCTGATGGGCGCCGGCCGCACCGAGGTGGCGCGGGCGATCATCGGGGCGGACCGGTCGACCGGCGTCGTCGAGGTGAACGGCCGGCCGGTCACCGTCCGCAGCCCCGCCGACGCCGTCCGCCACGGGATCGGCTACCTCTCGGAAGACCGGAAGCGCTACGGCCTGCTGCTCGACCAGGACGTGGTGCGCAACGTGATGCTGTCCTCGCTGCCGGGGCTGACGCGCGGCGGGTTCGTGCGCGACGCCGACGGGCGCCACGTCGCCAAGGAGATGGTGGACCGGCTCTCGATCCGGACGCCGTCGGTCGCCCAGCGCACCAAGAACCTGTCGGGCGGCAACCAGCAGAAGGTGGTGCTGGCCAAGTGGCTGGTGCGGGACTGCGACGTGCTGATCGTCGACGAGCCGACGCGCGGCATCGACGTCGGCGCCAAGGACGAGATCTACACGCTGCTCACGGCGCTGGCCGCGCAGGGCAAGTCGATCATCGTCATCTCGTCGGAGCTGCCGGAGGTGCTGCGGCTGGCCGACCGGATCGTCGTCATGTGCGAGGGCCGGGTCACCGGGACGCTCGCCAACGCCGACGCCGACCAGCACCAGATCATGGAGCTCGCGACGCGGTTCGGTGCGGACCGCTCGCTCGTCACGACCGGAGACCCGGAATGACTGGAGACGCACGATGACGACGTCAGGCACAACCACGGCCCCGCGACGCACCATCTCGTTCGGGAACCGGCAGCAGCTCCAGCAGCTCCTCGCCTTCGGCGGGCTGGTGGTCATCTTCGTGTTCTTCTCGGTGGCCAGCCCGTACTTCCTGGACTGGGCCAACGTGAAGGGCATCCTGCTGGCCACGGCCGTCACCGGGATCATGGCGCTGGGAGCCACGCTCGTCATCGCGACGGGCGGCATCGACCTGTCCGTGGGCACCGGCATGACGCTGTGCTCGGTGATGACCGGCGTCTTCCTGGCCAACCTCGGCCTGCCGCTCGTGGTCGGGGTGCTGGGCGGGCTCGCGATCGGGGCGCTGATCGGCCTGCTCAACGGCCTGAACGTCGCCTACCTGCGGCTGCCGCCGTTCATCGCGACCCTCGCGATGATGATGGTGGCGCAGGGGCTCTCGCTGGTCATCTCGGGCACCAAGCCCATCTACTTCAGCGACGTCGCCGGGTTCGGCCAGCTCGCCGGCGGCGAGCTGCTGCCGGGGCTGCCCAACGCCGTCCTGATCTTCTTCGTGGCCGCCGTGCTCGCGGGCGTGACGCTGAGCAAGACGCTCACCGGGCGCTACGCGCTGTCCATCGGCTCCAACGAGGAGGCCACCGCGATCTCCGGTGTCGACGTGCGGCGCTGGAAGGTGGTCATCTACGTCGTCGCCGGGCTGTTCACCGGCCTGGCCGGCGTCGTCATGGCGTCCCGGCTCAACTCCGCGCAGCCCGGGCTCGGGCTCGGGTACGAGCTGGAGGCCATCGCCGCCGTCGTCATCGGCGGCACCTCGCTGCGCGGCGGCAAGGCGACGATCCTCGGCACCGTGATCGGCGCGCTGATCATGGCGACGCTGACCAACGGCCTGCGGATCATGTCGATCCCACAGGAGTGGCAGAAGGTCGCCGTCGGGATCGTGATCGTGCTCGCCGTGTACGCCGACATGCTGCGGCGCGGCAAGGAAGCCTGACCGACCGACCGACCGACCACAGTTCTCACCGACCACAGTTCTCACCGACCATCGAAGGAGCTGGACCCGGATGAACAGCAGCACACCACGCAGGCGCCTGGTGGCGCTCGCCGCCACCGCCTCCGTGACCGCCCTCGTCCTCGCCCTCGGGGCGTGCTCCTCGGGCTCGGGCGGCGCGGCCCCCGGGACGGGCGACAAGCCGTACGTCGCCCTGGTCTCCAAGGGCTTCCAGCACCAGTTCTGGCAGGCGGTCAAGCAGGGCGCCGACGACGCCGCGGCCGAGCTCGACGTCGAGGTCACCTTCGAGGGACCCGAGACGGAGACGGAGGTCGAGAAGCAGCTCACCATGCTGCAGACGGCCCTGGACAAGAGCCCGGACGCGATCGGCTACGCGGCGCTGGACTCCGAGGCGTCGATCCCGATGATGACGGACGCGCAGTCGCGCGGGATCCCGGTCATCGCGTTCGACTCGGGCGTCGACTCGGACGTGCCGGTGACCACGGTGTCCACCGACAACCTCGCGGCGTCGGCCGAGGCGGCCAAGCACATGGCCGAGCTGGTGGGCAGCGGCAAGATCGCGATCGTCGGGCACGACCAGACGTCGCAGACCGGGCAGCAGCGCGTCGAGGGGTTCACGCAGTACATCGCGGAGAACGCGCCGGACATCGAGATCGTCGACACGCAGTACGCCGCGGGCGACCAGCTCAAGTCCGCCGACGCCGCCAAGGCGATCATGCAGGCGCACCCCGACCTCAAGGGCATCTACGGCACGAACGAGGGGTCGGCGATCGGCGTCGTCAAGGCCGTGCAGGAGTCCGGCCGGGCTGGTGAGCTGACCGTGATCGGCTTCGACTCGGGCAAGGCACAGACCGACGCGATCCGCGACGGCCTGATGGCCGGGGCGATCACGCAGGACCCGATCAAGATGGGCTACGAGACGGTGAAGGCCGCCGTCGCCGCGATCGACGGCGAGGAGGTCGAGCCCGTCATCGACTCCGGCTTCTACTGGTACGACGAGACCAACATCGACGACGAGGAGATCGCCGCGGTCCTGTACGAGTAGGTGCTGTACGAGTAGCTCAGGCGTCGTCGTCCAGGTTCTCCGGCTTCGGCAGCCAGTCCTCGACGCCCAGGAGGTGGGCCGCCATCCGGATCCGGGCCGCCTCGGGGTCACGCGCGGCGAGCGCGCGCCAGATGGCCTCGTGCTCGCCGTGCGTGCGCGCCTCGATACCTTCGGCGTGCAGCACACGCCACAGGCGCGCCCGCAGGGTGCGGCCCGCGAACGACTCGATGAGCGCCTCCAGCACGGGGTTGCCGCTGTGCGCGGCGATCACGCGGTGGAACGCGATGTCGACCTCGATGAACCGGTCGTGGTCCACCTCCGTGCCGACCCGCACCTCGGCGACCTGGTCCAGGACGGCGCGGGCCTCGGCCAGCGCCTCGTCGGTCATGCGCGTGGCCGCCAGCCCCGCGGCCTCGGTCTCCAGCACGCGGCGCACGCTGTGGAACGCGGGCATGGCGCCCTCGTCCTGCAGGTCGAGCACGAGCGCCATGGGGGACAGCAGCCGGCCGGGGTCGAGGCTGGTCACGTAGGTGCCGTCGCCCTGCCGGGTGTGCAGCACGCCGAGGATGGACAGCGCCCGGACCCCCTCGCGCAGCGAGCCGCGGGAGACCTGGAGCTCGTCGGCCAGGTCCTTCTCGACGGGCAGGCGGTCGCCGGGGCGGAGCCTGCCGTCGAGGATCATCCTGCGGATGCCGTCGACGACCTCGTCAGTGCGGGACATGCTCGGAAGTATCGCGCACAGGAGCATCGCCCACCGAAGTGCGGCCGGCCCAGTACGTCCCCTGCGGGAACCGGAACCGGTCGATCGACTCCTCGTACATCTGCGTGGAGTACCCCGGCAGCGCCGGCAGCACGTACGCCGTGCCCGCGCCCCGGTCGGCGACGACGCACGGGTCGGTGAAGTGCTCGTGCAGGTGGTCCACGTACTCGGTCACGCGGCCGGTCAGGTCGCCGCCGATCGCCACGTAGTCCAGCACGGAGACGTGCTGCACCATCTCGCACAGGCCGACGCCGCCCGCGTGCGGGCACACCGGCACGCCGAACTTGGCGGCGAGCAGCAGCACGGCGACGATCTCGTTGATGCTGGCCAGCCGCCCGGTGTCGAGCTGGCAGTAGTCGATCGCCTCGGCCTGCATGAGCTGCTTGAACATCACCCGGTTGTGGCAGTGCTCGCCCGTGGCGACGCCGATCGGCGCGACGGCGCGGCGCACCGCGGCGTGCCCCAGGATGTCGTCGGGCGAGGTGGGCTCCTCGATCCACAGCGGGTCGAACGGCGCCAGGGCGCGCATCCACTCGATGGCCTGCGGCACGTCCCACACCTGGTTGGCGTCGATCATCAGGTTCCGGTCGGGGCCCAGCACCTCGCGCGCGATGGTCAGCCGGCGCACGTCCTCGGCCAGGTTCGCGCCGACCTTGAGCTTGACGTGCTGGTACCCGGCGTCGACGGCCTCCTGGCACAGCCGCCGCAGCTTGTCGTCGCTGTAGCCGAGCCAGCCGGCCGACGTCGTGTACACGGGGTAGCCGGTGCGCTCCAGGTGGTCCAGGCGCTCCTGCCGGGTGCCCGCGCGCTCCCGCAGGATCGCCAGGGCCTCCTCGCGGGTCAGGGCGTCCGAGAGGTAGTGCAGGTCGGCGACGTCGACCAGCTCCTCCGGCGTCATGTCCACCAGCAGCCGCCACAGCGGCTTGCCCGCGCGGCGGGCCACCAGGTCCCAGACCGCGTTGAGCACGGCGGCCAGCGACAGGTGCACCACGCCCTTCTCCGGCCCGAGCCAGCGGAGCTGGCTGTCGGCGGTCAGGTCCCGGTAGAGCGCGCCCATGTCCGCGGCGATCTCGTCGACGTCGCGGCCGACGAGCGCGGCGGCCTGCTGGCGCGCGGCCTCGGCCACGATGTCGTTGCCGCGCCCGATCGTGAACGTCAGGCCGTATCCGCCCAGCGGGGCGCCCGATCCGGCCGGGTCAGCGCCGGGGTCCGTCGCGTCGGTCTCCAGCACGACGTACGCCGCCGAGTAGTCGGCGTCCTTGTTCATCGCGTCGGAACCGTCGGCGGTGACCGACGTCGGGAACCGCACGTCCTCGACGCGCACTCCGGTGATCGTGGCCATGCCGCTCCCTCGCAAACATCCGATGAAATGCCTGCAATCTACGGACGAGTGTGCTGCCAGGTCAAGGCGCTGACCGTGACCCACGGCTGAATGGTTGGATCAATGTGCTTTTCGTTCAGTTCGGCAGGTTGCGTGCAGCTCGGCAGTTCGCCCCGCGGGATCGGGTGGAGCTGCCGAGCTCAGACCAGGAGCTCGCCGTCCCTCGCGACGACGCGGCCGGCGGCCACGACCAGCGCGCGGCGCGGGGCGCGGACGACGGCGTCGGGCACGTTCTCGGCGTCGACCAGCACGACGTCGGCGGGCGCGCCCACGACCAGGTCGTGCACCTCGCGCCCGACGAACCGGGCGGCGTCGGCCGAGGCGATCCGGGCCGCGGTGACCAGGTCCTCGTCGTAGCGGAAGCCGGACAGCCGGGCGAGCTGCGTGGTCAGCGTGAGCAGGTCGCCGGTGCCGTAGGGCGACCACAGGTCGCGGATGCCGTCCGTGCCCAGGCCGACGGGCACCCCGGCGGCGCGCAGCGCGTGCAGCGGCAGGGGAGCGGCACCGATCGGCGCGACCGTCGACATGGTGATGCCCGCCTCGCCCATCGCGGCGACCAGGTCGGCCTGGCGGGAGCCGGCGAGCTGGCCGACGGCGAAGCCGTGCGCCACGTTCACCTTGCCCTGCAGGCCGGTGCGCAGGGTGCGGTCGATCATCAGCTCGATCTGGAACGCGCCGAGCTCGCCGCCGTCGTGCAGGTGCACGTCGATGCCCACGCCGTGCCGCTCCGCGATCGCGAACAGGCCGTCGAGCTGGCCCACGGGGTCGCGGTCGATCGAGGCCGGGTCCAGGCCGCCGATGTGCTCGGCGCCCGCGGCCGCCGCCTGGTCGAGCAGGTCGAGCACGCCCGGGCGGCGCAGCACGCCGTCCTGCGGGAACGCCACGATCTCGGCGTGCACCGCGCCGCCCAGCGCGGCCACGGCCTCGCGCACCACCTCGATGCCGCGCAGCCCGACGCCGAGGTCGACGTCCACGTGCGAGCGGACGGCGGTGGTGCCCGTGCGGACCGACTCGCGCAGCACGGCGAGCGTCACGTCGACGCCGGGGATGCCGAGCTCGTCGCGGTGCGCACGCTCGTGCGCGATGCGGCCCTGCGTGCCCGGCTCGCCGCCGTAGCTCACCCACGGCTTGCCCCACCAGGACTTGTCCACGTGGGCGTGCGCGTTGACCAGGCCCGGGAGGGCGAGCAGGCCGCCACCGTCGACGACGCCGGGGTCCGTGGTGCCGGGCGTGCGGGTCGTGCTCGCGTGCGCGTTCGGGTCGTGCGCGACGACGGCGGTGATCACGCCGTCCGCGACGTGCAGGTCGCTGCGCTCGCCGCCCCAGGGGCGCACGTCGCGCAGGACGGTGACGGTGGTGGCGGGTGTGGTGGTGGCGGTCATGGGTTTCCTTCCACGGAGCTGGTCTCGGGTTCGGGGAGCGTGACCGGCACGACCGCCTGCGGCCGGCCGGGCACGCGGATCTCGTACGACTCGTCGGTGCCGTCGAGGGCGGCCGCGAGCGGGAGGACGGTCAGGCCGTCCCAGGCGCCGTCCTGCGTGTAGCCGCCGGCCAGGACGCCGAACGCGGCGCCGTCGTGCTGCCAGACCGCCACGGTCTCGTGCCGCCGGTCGGTCGGGAGCACGGTCGAGTCGCCCGCGGGGGAGACGACCTCGATGCTCGCGCCGCTGTCCGCGTTGCCGAACGGGCCGTTGCCGGCGACGACGAGCGTGCCGTCGTCCGCGCGGGCGACGCCGTGCTGGTGGGTGTCGGCGTCGAGGCCGGTGGTGGTCACCTCGCCGGTGGCGGGGTCGACGCGGGCGAGCGCGCGGCCCTGGTAGGGCAGCAGCAGGTTGCCGTCCGCGTCGAGCACCGCGTAGTGCGGCTTCTCGAAGGACGCGAGGCCGCCCTCGGTGCCGAACGGGGCGACCTCGATCGCGTGCGCGTCGAACGTCCCGGCGTCCACGACGGTGACGGTGAACCCGTCGTGGTCGATCGTGTAGACCTCGCGGCCGTCGTCGCCGACCAGCACGTCGAAGGGCCGCCGGCCGACCGGGACCGAGCGCACGACGTCGCCGTCGGCCACGTCGATCTGCTCCAGGAACGCCTCCTCGCCGGTGCTCACCGCGACGTACACGGTGGCGCCGTCGGGGGAGACCGCGAGGCCCAGCCCGCCGGGGCGGTACTCGCCGTAGGCGACCCGGGCGGGGCCGTGCTCGTAGCCGACCAGGTCGGTGCGCTCGCGCGTGGCGAGGTCCACCACCGCGACGCCCTCCGCCGTCGAGACGAAGGCGCGGCCGGTCTCCGCGTGGACCGCGACGTCCCAGGGGGCGGCGCCGACGGTGATCTCGTCGAGGACGGCAGGGCTGTCGGTGGGGCTGTCGGCTGAGCCTGTGCGCTCGCGGGGGTCGACCAGGGCGATCGTGTCGCGGTCGGCCTGGGTGACCAGGAGGAGCTGCTCGTCGGTCGCGGCTGTGTCCTCGGGGGAGGCGGACGGCGTCGGCGCGGGTGTCGCGGACGGTGCCGGTGGCGTTGCCTTCGGGGACGGAGCCCCCGCGGTCGTCGCACCTGGGGCCGCCGCCGGGGCCGCCGGTCCGCACCCGGCCAGGAGCAGGCCCGCGACGAGGGCGGCCGCGCCGGTGCCGAGCGCCCGCCGGAACGGTGCGTGGCGTCGGACGGGGGAGGTCATCCAAAAATGGTATCCCATTTATGGAACTGGCAGGATGGCGCCATGAACGCGCCCTCGACAGAGCCCTCGGCTGAGCCCGTCTCCGGGGCGTCCGTCGACTTCGAGCCCGAGTCGGTGCGGGTCGCGAGCGCGGTCCGCGAGCAGATCGTGGACGGGACGCGCGCGCCGGGCAGCCGGCTGGTCGAGCGGGACCTCGCGGCGGAGCTGGGCGTGAGCCGCATCCCGGTGCGGGACGCGCTGCGCGCGCTCGTCGCGGAGGGCCTGGTCACGCCGCGGCCGCGCACGTGGGCCGTTGTGCGGGAGTTCACCGACGCCGACGTCGCGCACCTGCAGGAGGTGCGCGAGGCGACCGACCCGGTGCAGTTCCGGCTCGCCGCGCAGCGGCGCACCCCGGAGCAGCTCGCGGCGCTGACCCGCGCCTGGGAGCGGGAGGCCGACGCCGCCGCGCGCGGCGACGGCCCGGCGGCGCGGCGGGCGGCGGCGGACTTCCACGAGGCGGTCGTCGCGGCGTCCGGCAACCCGGTGCTCGCCGAGCTGCACGCCGTCACCGCGAGCCGGGTGCGCTGGCTGCTTGCCCAGCACTCCGACCTCGCCGCCATCGCTGACGAGCACCGCGCGCTGCTGGACGCCGTCCGGGATCGCGACGCCGAGGCCGCGGCGCGGCTCGCGCAGGAGCACCTGAGCACGAGCCGCGCCGCGGCGGCCGAGCGCCGGGCCGAGCCGAAGGGCTGAGCGGGCTTGAGTCATCTGGGTTGGCCGGTTGGGCTGGGAGGCCGGGCCGGCCGGCTGGTGGGTTACCGCCCCGGGGAGAACGTTGGTCTGCGGGGTGTGTTGCTCTGCGTGGACATTGTCTACGCAGAGCAACACACCCCGGGCGGGAGGGTTCGGCCCGGGTGGATATCGAGTACCTCTGGGCTGGTCTCACCAACCTGCCGCTGCTGTGCGGGACCAGCGCTGACCTCGACAGCGATGAGTCGGGAGCCCGGTCATCGTCGGTACCTGTGCCGCACCCCTCCCGACACGCAGGAGCAGACGATGACCGAGACGACCTCCAGCCCGACCGACCTCACGACCGGCACCCCGACCAGCACCGCCCCCGCCCGCCCGCCCGTCGTCGACCGGGACGCCTGGCAGGCGGCCCGGGACGAGCTGCTGGCCCTGGAGAAGGCGCACACCCGCGCGGGCGACGCGCTCGCGGCCGCCCGCCGCCGGCTGCCGATGACGGAGCTCGACGGCAGCGTCGAGGTGGTCGGCCCTGACGGCCCGGTGCCGTTCGTCGACCTGTTCGAGGGCCGCGACGAGCTCGTCGTCTACCAGCACATGTGGCACGACGGCGACCCGGTGAGCGGGCAGTGCCCGGGCTGCACCCTGAACGCCTGGCACGTCCAGCAGGCCGCCCCGTACCTGCGGGCGCGCGGGGTGTCGTTCGCGATGCTCACCGAGGGGCCCTGGGCCGAGGTCGTCCCGTTCCTGCGCTTCATGGGCTACACCGAGCCCTGGTACTCGGTGCGCGGCCTGGCGGCGCCCGTCGGCGTGGACATGGGACACATCGCCTGCTTCCTGCGCGACGGCGACCGCGTGTACCTCACCTACCGCACCACGGGCCGGGGCAACGAGCCGGCGGCCGGGATCTTCGGCCTGCTCGACATGACGCCGTACGGGCGGGGTGAGGCCTGGGAGGACGTGCCGGACGGCTGGCCCGCCGGCCAGACGTCCTGCTGGTACTGGGCCACCGACGCCGACGGCGAGGCCACCTGGGGGCCGACCAGCCGGCCGACCCCGCAGTGGACCCGCCCCGGGGCGACCCCGGTGGTGCCGGGCGGAGGCGGCGGGCACCACCACTAACGCGCGGGCCGGCCGTCAGGCCCGCGGGACCCACGCCCCGGCCGCCGCCGCGTTCTTGGCGAAGGCCTCGAACGGGGTGGCCGCCCGGCCCAGGACCCGCTCGACGGTGTCCGTGGTGGCCGTGTTGCGCCCGTCGAGCACCTCCTGGAAGAGCCAGGCGAGCCCGGCGGCCTCGTCGGGGTGCACGCCGGCGGCGGTCAGCTCGGCGACGAAGTCGTCCGGGGTGAGCGCTACGTGCTCGACCGGGCGGCCCGTCGCGTCGCTCAGGAGGCGCGCCACCTGCGTGAAGGTCAGCGCCTCCGGGCCGGTGAGCTCCAGCACCTCGCCGGCGTGGGCGTCGCTGGTCAGGGCGAGGGCCGCGACGTCGGCGACGTCCTCCAGGCTGACGAACGGCTCGCGCACCTGGTCGGCGGGCACGGCGATGCGGCCGTCCAGCACGCCGTCGAGCAGGAAGTGCTCGCTGAAGTTCTCCTGGAACCAGGAGCAGCGCACCACCGTGGTGGCGGGCGCCGCGGCCAGGGCGATGTCCTCGCAGGCGCGGGCGCCGTCCTCCCCGCGGCCGGACAGCAGGACGATCCGCTCGACGCCGTGCCGCACGGCCCGGGCGGTGAACGCGTCGACGACGGCGTCGGCGCCGGGCAGGGCGAGGTCGGGGGAGTAGCAGAGGTAGACGGCGACCGTGCCGGCGAGGGCGGCATCCCAGCCGGCGTCGTCGTGCCAGTCGAACGGGACCGCTCCGCCACGGGAGGCGATGCGGACCGGGCGGCCCTGGGCGCGGAGCCGGTCGGCGACGCGGCGGCCGGTGCGGCCCGTGCCGCCGGTGACGAGGATCGGTGCGGTGGTCTGTGAAGTGGTCATGGGTACATCGAAACGCCGGAACGCTGGACGCTGAATAGCCCAGGATCTGCTCTGCATGTTCAAGCGTCTAGAGTTGGCGTATGGACCCGTTGTCGCAGCTCCTGGCGCACCCGCAGGCGGAGGGCGCCTTCACGCTCCTGATGTCGATGCGCGCCCCCTGGGCCGTCCGGGTCGAGGACGAGTCCGCGCTCACCGTTGTGATCGTCACCTCGGGCGGCTGCCGGCTGGAGGCCGGCGACACCGTGCACGACCTCCGGGAGGGCGACGTCGCCCTGGTGCGCGGCCCGCTGCCCTACCGCGTGGCCGACGCCGCCGGCAGCGCCACGGTCGCGGTCATCGAGCCGGGCCAGCGCTGCGTCACGCCCGACGGCGCCCCGCTCGACCTGGCCCTCGCGCACGGGCTGCGGCACTGGGGCAACGACCCCGACGGCCCCGACACGATGATCGTCGCCAGCTACGCCGACGTCGGCAGCGTCGGGCGGTTCGTCACCGAGATCCTGCCCGACGCCGGCGTCGTGCCGGCGGGCGGGCTCGACCCCGCGCTCGTGGGCCACCTGGTGCGCGAGATGGCGAACGACGGCCTGGGGCAGAGCGTGGTGCTCGACCGGCTCGTGGACGTGGTGACCATCGAGTCGATCCGCGCGTGGACCGCCGCGCACCCGCCGGCGCGGCCCTCCTGGGTGGGCGGGATCGGCGACCCGGCGGTCAGCGCCGCCTTACGCGCGATGCACGCCGAGCCCGAGCGTGCCTGGACCGTCGCCGACCTGGCCCGGCGGGCCGCGGTCTCCCGCGCGACCCTCGCCGCGCGGTTCACCGAGCTGGTCGGCACGCCGCCGCTGCGGTACCTGACGAGCTGGCGGCTCGCCCTGGCCCGGGACCTGCTCACCGACCGCGCCCGCACGCTCGACGCCGTGGCCCAGCGGGTCGGCTACTCCAGCGGATTCGCGCTGAGCACGGCGTTCACGCGGGCGTTCGGCGTCAGCCCGGCCGCGTACCGGCGGCGGCTCGCGGCGGGGCCGCGGCAGGTCGGGGCAACGGTTGGTGGGGAGCTGCCGGCCGGGGCGACGCCCGGCACCTGATCCTGTCCGAGCTCGGCGCCCCGCGGTACGGTCCCCGGATGCCTTCTCTCCCGTTCCGCCGTCAGTGCCGTGGTCTCGTCGTCGACGCGGAGGACAGCGTCCTGCTCGTCGCGCACGCGATCGACCAGGTGGGCACCGTCTGGATCGGGCCCGGCGGCGGCGTCGACCCCGGCGAGACCGTCGAGGAGGCGCTGCGCCGCGAGCTCTTCGAGGAGGTGGGGCTGGTCGTGCCGGACGAGCGGCCGCTCGCGCCCGTGTGGACCCGGGAGGTCGCCTACCCGCCGGGGATGCCGCGGCCCGGTTTCGCCGGGGTGCACGAGGACTTCTACCTCGTGCGCACCGAGCGGTTCGAGCCGACGTCGGGCCTCGCACCGGGCACGCCGGGCCACCCGGACGCCGAGGGGATCGTCGACGCGCGGTGGTGGACGCCGGCCGAGCTGGCCGCCGCGGGCGACGACGTCCTGTTCGGGCCGCGCGGCCTGCCGGAGCTGCTGGCCGTGACCCTCGCCGACGAACGGGCCGGCCTGCTGGGTGGCGAGCCGCGCCGGATCGGGCTCTGACCAGCCGCGTCGTGGGCCTCTGATAGCGTCCGGGTCCGTGGAACGACATGGTCTCGTGGTCGACGTGGTCCCGGAGAAGCGCGAGGAGTACCTGCGCCTGCACGCCGCCGTCTGGCCGCAGGTCGAGGCGACCCTCCAGGCGTGCAACGTGCACAACTACACGATCTTCGTGCTGGAGAACACGCTGTTCGCGTACTACGAGTACACCGGCGACGACCACGAGGCCGACATGGCCCGGATCGCGCAGGACCCGGTGACCCAGGAGTGGTGGACGCACACCGACCCGTGCCAGACCGCCTTCGGCGAGGACGCCGCGCCCGGCGAGGGCTGGCGCGACATGCAGGAGGTCTGGCACCTGGCCTGACCTCCCGGCAGCGGGTAACGGAGACGTAGCACTGCTACGCCTGCGTTACCTCCCCGTCCGGGTAGGGCTTTCCCCGCCGGGCGGCGGCCCGGCGGCCGGTGCCGCTGTTCTGCCCGGGATCAGCAGCATGACCGCCAGCACGATCGCGACGGCGAGCACCACGACCTGGCCCACCGCCTCGTCCGGGGGCAGGTGGCCGAGGTGCGTGACGTGGTAGGCGAAGTGCAGGATCCCGAACACGGTCCACGCGATGCCCAGCAGCCGGCAGCCGACCTGGGAGGGCCGGATCAGCCCGTACAGGCTCGCTGCGCCCAGCGCGAGGTACATGGCGCCGTGGTCGCGGACCAGGTGCTCGTTGTACGGTCCGTCCTTGGAGACCCACTCGCCGAGCACGGACGGGAAGTGGTCGTAGTACGCCTGCGGCAGGAAGTAGGACCACGCGCCCACGAAGCCGACGATGACCACCGTCGCGACGAGGGCGCCGTACTGCACACCGCCCACCGGGCGGGTCGCGGTCGCCGCGGGGGTCGGCACAGGGGCCGCGGGGTCAGTCATCGTCACGTCCTTCGTCCGTCCCGGGGATCGGGAGCCAGTGGGTGAGCTTGGCGGGGTTGAGCATGATCCACACGTCGGTGACCAGCTCCTGCTCGACGCGGAGCGTCATCACGCCGGCCACCTGGTCGCCGGTGCGCAGCACCACGCCCAGACCGTCGGCGGTGGGTTCCAGGTGGTGCGTCAGCTCCGGCATCTTGGCGTCGACGCCGAGCACCAGCCGTGCGACGCGCTCGGGGCCCTCGATCACGTTGAGCGCTGCCGTGACGAGCCCGTTGGCGTCGGTGCGCAGCTCGACGTCGGGCGCCAGCACGCGCATGAGCTGCCGCATGTCGCCCGCCTGCGCAGCGTGCAGGAAGGCCCGGACCGTGCGGTCGTGCTCGTCGCGCGGCACGGCGGCGGTGCGGTTCTCGCGGACCTGGCGGCGTCCGGTCGCGGCGAGCTGGCGGACGGCGGCCGGCGTCCGCCCGACGATCTCAGCGATCTCGTCGAACGGCACGGCGAAGACGTCGTGCAGCACGAACGCGACGCGCTGCGCGGGCGTCATCGCCTCCAGGACCACCAGCAGCGCGGTGCTCACGGCGTCGTCGAGGGTCACCCGGTCCAGCGGGTCGGCGGTGCCGTCGAACAGGTCGGCGGGCAGCGGCTCGGGCAGCCACTGGCCGATGTACCGCTCCCGGCGTCGGCGAGCCGAGGCCAGCAGGTCGAGGGCGATGCGGCTCGCCACGCGCGTCAGCCACCCGGCGGGGTTGTCGATCGCCCTGCGCTCGGCCTCCTCCAGCCGGTACCAGCGCAGGTAGGTCTCCTGCACGATGTCCTCGGCGTCGGCGAGGGTGCCCGTCATCCGGTACGCGAGCGAGAGCAGACGGCGGCGCTCGGCGAACACGCCGTCCAGCCCGGTGTCCGGATCGTCGTGCTGCCCGGTGTCCTTCTCGTCGTCCACGGCCGGTCCTCGTCCTGTCTCGTTCTCGTTCATCATCACCCTGACGACGCAGCCCCGCGGTGTGTGAGCACTGTGTGAGCACCGGGCGACCTCACATCCGGGACGGCCGCGTCGTCAGACCGGTGTTCAGGTCGTGGCGGCGAGCGCGGGCGGGCCCGCCCCCGCCGCGACACAATGAGGACGGACCGGAGGAAGACCGATGAGGATCGCAGTCGCAGGCGGGACGGGAGCGGTCGGCAGGCATACCGCTCGGGCGGCGCGCGAGCGCGGGCACGACGTGGTGGTGCTCTCGCGGGCGGACGGCGTGGACGTCACCACGGGACACGGGCTGACGGCGGCGCTGCGCGACGTGGACACCGTCGTCGACGTCACCAACACGACGACGTTCTTCGCGCGTACGTCGCGCCGGTTCTTCGAGGCCGCGACGCACCACCTGCTCGCCGCCGGGCAGGCGAACGGGGTGGGCCACCACGTGGCCCTGTCCATCGTGGGCATCGACGGCATGGACGCGTCGTACTACGCGGGCAAGGTCGCCCAGGAGCGCGCCGTGCGGGCCGGCCAGGTGCCGTACACGATCGCGCGGGCGGGGCAGTTCCACGAGTACGTGGGCCGGCTCCTGTCCAGCCAGAAGGGTCCGGTGGCCGTCATGCCCACCGCGCCCATGCGGCCGGTCGCCGCGCGCGAGGTGGGGGAGCACCTCGTCGCGGTCGCGGAGGGCGGTCCCGTGGGGCGCGCCACGGATTTCGTCGGCCCGCGGGACGAGCAGCTCGCCGACCTCGCCCGGCGGCAGCTCGCGTACGAGGGCGTCCGCCGCCGGGTCTGGGAGGTCACCCTCCCCCTGACCTACACCCGGGGGCTGGCCTCGGGGGCGCTGCGCGGCGGTCCGGACCGGATCGAGGCTCGGATCACCTTCGACGACTGGCTGGCGAGCGAGGACCACCGGCCGCTCGCCTGACGGCGCCCGCGGGTGCGGCGCGCCCGCTCACCACCGCTCGTGCGGGATGCGCTCCAGGACCAGGAGCATGATCACGCCGCTGATCAGCAGGGGTAGCCACTCCTCGTGCCCGTTCGCGACCTGGATCACGCCGATCACCAGGCAGGGCAGGGCCGCGAGGCCGACGAGCCCGATCACGACGCGGACCGGGGTGGGGAACTTGGCCGGCTCGGGCGGCTCGGCGAGGAGCCGCTTCGTCGGGATCGCGCCGGCTGGGTCGGCGCCGGTCGGGACCGCGCTGGCTGGGTCGTTGCCGGCCGGGGCTGCGCCGGCCCGGTCTGTGGCAGGCGGCTCGGGCTCCGGTACGAGCCCGCGCCGCGTCAGCTCCTCCTCGGTCAGGATCGGCCCCAGCGGGGTGACGGCGGTCGCGACCGGACCGTCGTCGTCCTGCCCGACCGCGTAGGAGACCCGCTCGCCGCGCTCCAGGACCTGGGCGCCGTGCGTCAGGACCTCGACCTGGTGGACGCGCAGGCGCGGCCCGCCGTCGTCCGGCACGACGACGCCCCACCCGGCCTCGGCGTCGTACGCCGTCACGGTCCCCTCGGCCATCACGTGCCCCCTGTGCGGTGTGGTCCGGCCACGACGCTAGCGGGGCGGCGGTGCCGCGTCCAGGACCGCCCGGCCCGCCGCGGTCAGCTCGTGGGTGACCGTCCGGCCGGCGCGGCTGCTGTCGATCAGGCCGGCATCGCGCAGGACGGTCAGGTGCTCGCTGGCGGTCGGGTTCGTGACGTTCACCAGGTGGGCCACCACGGTGGTCTGCAGCGGCGTGGTCAGCGCGGCCAGGATCCGGGCCCGGGTGGCCCCGAGCAGCCGGTCGAGCGACCGCGGGGTGGCGGGCGCCGACCAGAGGTAGCGACCCGTGGCCGGGTAGCAGATCGCGGGGGACCAGTGGTCCGACGTCGTGCACTGCACGCGGTCGGTGATGAACAGGGACGGCACCAGGATCAGGCCGTCCGGGCAGTCGGTCGCGACGTCGACGGCGGACCGGACGGTCACGGTGTCGCCATCGCTGGTCACGGACGGGTGCAGCCGGGGGAGCACGGCGCGCAGACCCTCGCGGTTGACCTGCACGGCGCGGTCCAGCAGCTCGGCGCGCAGGGCCTGCCGCATGGACGGCCACTCGGGTTCGACGGCCGCCCGCCAGAGCCGGCGCACCGCGGCGGCGGCGTCGGCCCGGGTGCGTGCAGGGTCGTCGAGCAGCCGGCGGCGGGCCGCGGGTTCGAGACGGGCCGTGGCGTCGACGAGCTCGGCGTGCACCTGCTCGACCGGGGCGGCGAGCAGGGTGGCCATGCCCTCGTCGAAGCTCGGCTCGCTGGTCGGCGGCGTCGGGTCCAGGAAGTCGGGCCGGTAGGCGCCGTCCGCCATGAAGACCGTCAGGGCCGACAGGTCCAGACCCGCCAGGCGCTGCCGGCGACGGCGCAGCCACGGGTGGAAGACCGGGTGCCGGCGGGGCTCGGTCAGGAGCCGGGCGAGGCTGACCACCTCGTGCACCGGCGACATCGCCCACCGCACGCCGGTGGCGCCTGCGCCCAGCCGGTAATGGATCACCGCCTCATTCTGGGTTGTCGCCGCAGGTGGGACCAGACTGTTCGGCCACGGCCGAATCGAGCGCGGCCGGACGTGCCCGCTGCCGAGACTCGGGGCATGACACAGCAAACGGCAGAGCACACCGCATCCCGACTCATCCGCCTCGGCGCCAGCGGCTCCACGATCGAGGTCCTCGCGAGCCCGGGGGACACCGACGGGACCCTGAGCCTGTACCGCTGGCGCCTCGCGCCCTCCAGCCGGGGGCCGGCGCCGCACTTCCACACCACGTTCAGCGAGACGTTCGTGGTCGAGGAGGGCCAGGTCGACTTCTTCGACGGCGCCACGTGGCGCGCCCTGGGCCCCGGCGACACCGCGTTCTCCGCGCGCGGATCCGTGCACGGGCTCCGCAAGGATCGCGACGAGCCCGCCACCGTGCTCATGGTGCTCGCGCCGGGCGTGCGGCGCGAGGACTACTTCGCCCAGCTCGCCACCGCCGGGGAGGCGGACATGGAGCGGCTGCACGCGGAGCACGACAACCACTTCGTCGACGAGGGGTGAGCCTTCCCCCGGCGTCACCCGCCCGACTCACCTTCGAGGCCTAAGTTTCTCGTCTTTGGACGTCTCCAAAGACGAGAAACTTAGGCCTCGAAAGCGAGGGGGCCGCGCCCGCCCGGCCGGCCCGCCCCGCTAGGCTCCCCTCTGTCACGAGGAGGCCCTACCCATGACGTTCAGCGAGACTGCACGCGCCGCGTTCCGGCGCGGGGACGACGACGCCGTCGCGCGCCTGGCCCGCGACGAGACCGAGCGGGCCCGCGCGGCCGACGACCAGCCCGCCCTCGTCGAGGCGCTGTACATGAGGTCCCGGCTCGCGATCCGCGCCGGCGACCTCGACGAGGCGGCGCGGATCGCGTCGGCCGCGCTGGCCGCCGCGATCAAGACCGGTGACCGCGCCCTGGAGGAGCGCCCGCGGCACGTCCTGGCCGGCGTGACCCGCATGGCGGGCGACCTGCCCCGCGCCCGCGTGCTCTACCAGGAGAGCATCGAGCTCAACGAGGCCCTCGGCAACGCCGACACCGTCACCTCCGAGCTGCACAACCTCGCCTTCACCGAGCTGGGCCTCGGCGAGCGGACGGCGGCGCGCGAGCGGTTCGCGACCAGCCGCGCCCGCATCGTCGCCGGGGACTACCGGGACTTCGTCCCCTACGCCTACGTCGGGGCCGCCGCCCTGGCCGTGGCCGACGGCGACCTGCCCCGCGCCGCCCGCCTGCTCGGCCTCGCGGAGCGCGCCTTCGCGGACCTCGGCCAGGTCCCCGACCCGGACGACGCCGCCGAGCTCGCCGCGGTCGAGGCCGCCGTCCGCGACGCGCTCGGTGACGACGGCCTGGCCGACGGCCGCGCGGCCGGATCCCGTCTCGACCCGTGGGACACGCTGGCGCTCGCGGTACGCGACGGCGCCGAACTCGCTGTACCACAAAGCCCCTGACCAGCAGGAACGCCAGCACGCTCCGCCTCCGGCCCCAGGAGATGAAAGTGTTCGAGATGAGAAATGCCGGCCCTTCCGCACCACCCGACGGTCATGGTCGGATGACCCCCATGAATCCGCAGACCGCCCGCCACGTCGCCACGCTGGAGGAGCACAGGGGGCTGACGTCGCTCACGGAGATCACCAGCAGCCCCGACCCGCAGGCGCACTACGCGCGCCTGCGCGCGCAGTGGGGGGAGGTGGCGCCGGTCGAGATCGAGCGCAAGGACGACGTCGTGGTCCCGGCCTGGCTGGTGCTGGGGCACGCGGAGAACTGTCACGTGATGCGCTCCGAGGTGGACTACAGCCGGAACGCGGCGAACTGGCGCTGGAACCGCGAGAACCTGCTGCCCGCCGGCACCGCGATCGGCACGTTCGCCCCGCCCGCGCCGCGCCCGACGTCGTTCTACCACGACGGCCCCGAGCGCGAGCGGCTGCGCGCGCCGCTCGACGACGCGCTGGCCGCGCTCGACGAGCGCGCCGTGCGGGACCAGACGCGGTACATGTGCGAGCGCGTCATCGAGCGGATGGGCGACTCCGGGAGCGGCGACCTCGTGAAGGTGTACAGCCGGCCCGTCGGGTTCCTCGCGATGACCACGACGCTCGGGTTCGACCTGGAGACGGGGGCGCGGCTCATGGCCGACTCCGCCGCCGTGGTCAGCGGCGACGGCGAGCAGGTCGCCAAGGCCCAGGCGTCCACGGCCGCGATCGTCATGGAGCACATCGGCCAGCGCCGGCAGGACGGCGGGCAGGACCTCATCGGGCACCTGGTCGGCCACCCCAACTTCGCGCACGACGGCGAGATCGCCACCAGCGCGATCGTGCCCGTGAGCGCGGCGGCGATCTTCCTGACGGCCTGGATCACCCAGACGCTGCACCAGCTCCTGGCGGACCGGGAGCTGTCGGCCCGGATGTCGGGCGGCCGGCTCACGCTGGACGGCACGCTCGACCAGGTGCTGTGGCGCCGCTCGCCCATCGCCCAGTCCCCGGCGCTGCGCTACGCCCGCAACGACGTGCAGCTGGGCGGGCGCTCGATCCGCAAGGGCGACGCGCTGGTGCTGGCGATCGCCGCGGCGAACGCCGACCCCGCCGTGCACACCGACGACCTGTGGGACGAGGTGGACAACCGCTCCCACCTGTCCTGGGGCACCGGTCCGCACGCCTGCCCGGCGCCGCGGCTGGCCCGGCTGATCGCCCGGACCGCCGTCGACCACCTGCTGCGGCACCGGGACGTGCAGCTCACCGTGCCCGAGAGCAGCCTGCCCGCGGCGGCCTCGCCGTGGGTGCGGCACGCGGAGAAGCTCCCGGTGACCTGGCAGCGGGCCACCGACCGCGGGGCGTTCCGCTGAGGGGATCCCGCGGCAGGCACTGACCCCGCGGCCGGCGGCCCGGGCGCGGCTAGCTAGCCCAGCACCGCGGGCAGCCGCACCGGCCCGTTGGCGACGAACCCGGGCACCTGCCCGTGGTCGCCGTCGGGCTCGACGAGCCGCAGGCCGGGGAAGCGCTCGAAGAGCGCGCGCAGGGCGGTCTCGGCCTCCAGCCGGGCCAGCGGCTCGCCCACGCAGTGGTGCGCGCCGGCGCCGAAGGCGAGGTGCGTGTGGTCGGCCCGCGCCGGGTCGAAGACCGCGGGCTCGGCGTGCACGGCCGCGTCGCGCCCCGGGGCGCCGAACACGGCGATGATCGGGTCGCCCTTGGCGATCGGCACGCCGCCGAGCTCGAGGTCCTCGACCGCGAACCGCAGCGGGATGTAGATCACCGGGGGCGCCACGCGCAGCGTCTCGTCGACCACGGCCGACCAGGTCACCTCGCCCGAGCGGACGGCGGCCAGCACGTCCGGGTGGGTCAGCAGCAGCTCGATGGCGGAAGCCAGCAGGTTCACGGTGGTCTCGTGGCCGGCCACGAGCATGAGGTTCGCGGTCGAGACGGCCTCGTCGTCGGGCAGCTCGGCCGCGACCGTGCTGATCAGGTCCTCGCCCGGCCGCTCCCGCTTGTCGTGGACGAGCGCCGCCAGCATGGAGCGCAGCTCGAGCTGGGCGGCGCCCTGGGCCTCGCGCGACGCCCCGGTGTTGATCAGGGTGTCCGCGCACCGGCGCATGTCCGCGCGCTGGTCGTCCGGCACGCCGAGCAGGTCGCAGATCACCTCGACCGGGATCGTCGCGGCGAAGATCTCGCGCAGGTCCACCTCGGCGCCGCCCTTGCCGGCGTCGGCCAGGGCCTCCAGCGCCGCGGTGGTGGCCGCCGCGACGCGCGGCTCCATCGCTCGGGTCCGGCGCGCCGTGAACGACCGCGCCGCCACCCTGCGCATGGCGCGGTGCTCGGTGCCGTACGCGTTGAACATCGACCGGCCGGTCACCCACGTGTACAGCGGCCACTGCGGCGTGATGTCGCCGTCGAGCAGCGCCACCCAGTGCTGCCGGGCGTCCTTGGAGATTCTGGGGTCCACGAGCATCGGGCGCAGCAGGGCCAGGTCGGTCACGGCCAACGCCTCCACCCCGCCGGGCAGCGCGACCCGGGTGACGGGTCCCCGCTCCCGCAGCCGCGCTACCTCTTCCAGCGGCGCCCTGCCGGTGGCATCCAGGACCAGCGTCTCCACGAGCACTCCTCACGACGAAACAAACGACCTGTTGCGGGACCAGTCAGTGGCCCAGTCTTTGTCGTGATGCCCGCTTTGTCCATATCCGAGCGGGTGATGCGGGGAGGTGATGCTTCGTCAGTCGAAAAGACGGCGGAACACGTTCGTGTCCGCGAGGTCGACCAGCTCGTCGCCGCGCCCCGACATGATGGTGCGGATCGCGTAGAGCGTGAAGCCCTTGACCTGCTGGGCGTTGACCGCCGGCGGGACGGACAGCTCCTGGCGCGCCGTGACGACGTCGACCAGCGCCGGGCCGTCGTGCTCGAACGCCTCGCGCAGGGCGCCCTCCAGGTCGTCGGGCTGCTCCACCCGGCGGCCGTGGATGCCCATCGCGTTCGCGACGTCGGCGAAGTTCGGGTTGTCGAGCTCGGTGCCGTAGTTCACGAACCCCGCGGCCTTCATCTCGACCTCGACGAAGTTCAGCGACGAGTTGTTGAACACCACGACCTTCACGGGCAGCTTGTTCTGCCGCAGGGTGAGCAGCTCGCCCAGCAGCATGCCGAGGCCGCCGTCGCCCGCCAGCGCGACCACCTGCCGGTCCGGGAACGCGGACTGGGCGCCGATGGCGTGCGGCAGCGCGTTGGCCATCGTGCCGTGGTTGAACGAGCCGATGAGCCGACGCCGGCCGTTCATCGTCAGGTAGCGCGCGGCCCACACGACGGGGGAGCCGACGTCGGGGATGAACACGGCGTCGTCGCTCGCCAGCTCGCTGACCAGCCGCGCGACGTACTGCGGGTGGATCGGCTCGCGGTTGCGGTCGTTGTCGGCCAGCTCGTCGAGGCTCTTGCGGGCCCGCGTGTAGTGCTTGATCGAGGAGTCGAGGTGCCGGCGGCTGCTCTTGTCGTCCAGCCGCGGCAGCAGGGCCTCGATGGTGTCGCCGACGTCGCCCACCAGGCCCAGGTCGATCGGCGTGCGCCGGCCGAGCTGCTCGCCGCGCACGTCGACCTGCACCACCTGCGCCTTGGACGGGTAGAACTGCGGGTACGGGAAGTCGGTGCCGAGCATGAGCAGCGCGTCGCAGCTCTCCATGGCGCGGTAGCCGGAGGCGAAGCCGAGCAGGCCCGTCATGCCGACGTCGTACGGGTTGTCGTACTCCAGGAACTCCTTGCCGCGCATCGCGTGCACGATCGGCGCCTTGAGCTTCTCGGCGATCTGCAGCACCTGCCGGTGGGCGCCCTCGGTGCCGGCGCCGCCCAGGATGGTCACCCGCTTGGCCTCGTTCAGGATCTGCGCCGCGATCCCGAGCTCGTGCTCGCCGGGGCGCATCACGGGCTGCGTGGCCCGGATCGGCGCGGACTTCTTGCGGCCCACGTTGTCGGCCAGGAAGATCTCGCCCGGCACGACGACGACGGCGACGCCGCGCTTCTCGACGGCGGTGCGCATCGCGATCTCGAGCACGCGGGGGAGCTGCTCGGGCAGGCTCACCAGCTCGGTGTAGACGCTGCACTCGCGGAACAGCTCCTGCGGGTGGGTCTCCTGGAAGTACGTGCTGCCGATCTCGGTCGCCGGGATGTGCGCGGCGATCGCGAGCACCGGCACCCGGCTCCGGTTGGCGTCGTACAGGCCGTTGACCAGGTGCAGGTTGCCGGGCCCGCAGCTACCCGCGCACACGGTCAGCTCCCCGGTCAGCGCGGCCTCGGCCGCCGCCGCGAACGCCGCCGCCTCCTCGTGCCGCACGTGCTGCCAGGCCACCTTGTCGGTGCGGCGGATCGCGTCGGTGAACCCGTTCAGCGAGTCACCCGGCAGGCCGTAGACCCGCTCGACCCCCGCGTCCTCGATGATCTCGACGATGGTCTCGGCAACGTTCGTCATGGGTGCGCCCCCTGGCCGATCGGCGTTCGCGCTGCTCGGGCGGTGCCTCCCGGGTCAGCAGGTCCCGTCGAACGTATGCCGCGGCCCATCGCGTCGCAACGCCGGGCGGTGGGTCACCCGCCACTTGCGTGGAACGGGCGGGCCGTGCGTCCTACGCTCGGGCGTATGGCCTCCGTACCCGTGTCCGACGACGTGGCGGCGTGGCTGCTCGACAGCGACCCGGCCCTGCGCTGGCAGGTAGAGAAGGACCTGCTGCGCGCGCCCGCCGACGTCTGGCAGGCCACGCGGGCCCGCATCGCGACCGAGGGGTTCGGGGCCCGCCTGCTCGCGCTGCAGGACGAGGCCGGCACCTGGGCCGGCGGTGCGTTCTTCCCGGCGGGCTTCGACTTCGACGGCCCGGAGGCGCAGCCCGGCGCGGGGCAGCCGTGGACCGCCACCACGTGGTCGCTCAACACCCTGCGCGAGTGGGGCCTGGACCCCGCGGTGCTCCGCGAGCGGGACACCGCCGCCCTGATCGCCGCCAACGCCCGGTGGGAGTACGACGACCTGCCCTACTGGGGCGGCGAGGTCGACGCCTGCATCAACGGGTTCACGCTCGCCAACGGCCTCTGGCTCGGGGCGGACGTCGCGGGCGTCGCCGACTGGTTCGTCGCCCACCAGATGGCCGAGGGCGGCTGGAACTGCGAGTGGGTCGAGGGCTCGACGCGCGCCTCGGTGCGGTCCACGCTCAACTCGCTCAAGGGCCTGCTCGCCCACGAGGAGGCGACCGGCGGCACGGACGCCGTCCGCGAGGCGCAGCGGCGGGCCGAGGAGTACCTGCTGGAGCGGCACCTCATCCACCGGCTGACCACCGGCGAGCCCCTCGCCGACTGGGTGTTCCGCCTCGCCTACCCGTTCCGCGCGTTCTACGACGTGCTCACCGCCACCGACTACTTCCGCGCGGCCTCGCTGCTGCGCGACACGCCGCCCGACCCGCGCGTGGCCGAGGCCGTCGAGCTGGTGCGCTCGCAGCGGCAGCCGGACGGCACCTGGCTGCAGGGCCGGCGCCACCCCGGCCGGGTGTGGTTCGAGGTCGACGTCGACGCGGGGCAGCCGTCGAAGTGGCTCACGTTCCACGCGGCGCGGGTGCTCGGCTGGTGGGACGACGAGCTGCACGGGAGCTGCTGAGACGCTCGCGGACGGGAGCCCGGTCAGGACATCGCGCTCGCGGCCAGCCGCGTCGCGGTCTCCACGAGGTCGTCCAGCGCCGCCGACCGGACACCCGCCGGCCAGGCGAGCAGCGTCGTCACGTCGGGTGCGTCGACGACGGGCACCGCCACGTGCTCGGGCCACTGCCAGGCCCGGCTGGAGCCCGGGATGACCAGCAGCGTGCGACCGAGGGCGACGAGCTGCGCGAGCTGGGACTGGCTGCGGACCTCGGGCCCGGGGCCGGGCGGGTAGGTGCCGTCGTGCTGCGGCCAGCGCGCGATCGGCAGGCCGGGTACGTCGCTCACCTCGGCCATGGTCAGGCTGGCGCGCTGCGCGAGCGGGTGCGCGGCGGGCACGATCGCCACCTGGCCCTCGGTCACGATCTCCACGGTGTCCAGGCCCGTCAGCACGTCGAACGGGGCGTGCACGATCGCGACGTCCGCGCTGCCGTTGCGCAGGAGCTGACCCTGCCCGCCGATCTCGCAGAGCAGCACGTCCACCTCCACGGCACCCGGCCGCGCCGCGTACGAGTCGAGCAGCCGCTTGAGCAGCTCGTGCGACGAGCCCGCCTTCGTGGTCAGGACGAGCCCAGGCTCCGGCGCCGCCGCGCGCCGGGTCCGGCGGACGACGGCGTCCACCGCGTCGAGGGCGAGCCGCGCCTCGGTCAGCATGGCCGACCCGGCGGCCGTGAGCGAGACACCCCGGCGGTCCCGGTCCAGGAGTACGACGCCGAGGCGTCGCTCGAGCTGCTGGACGGCCCGTGACAACGGCGGTTGGGCCATGTTCAGGCGTTCCGCGGCCCGGCCGAAGTGCAGCTCCTCCGCCACCGCGACGAAGTACCTCAGCTCGCGGGTCTCCAGTCCGTCCATCGGTCCACGGTATCGGGCGCGGCAGCATCGGCCGCCACGGCATCGGGCGTCACGGGATCGGTGATACCGGTGGGGTATCAGCCCTGATCGAACCGGTCTTGGACGTCGCCGCGACGGCGGTCGCACGATCGACGTCGGAGGCCGGACGGCCGGGCACCCGCCGTCGTCCGCGACCTCCACCGACGAGAGGCCACGACCTTGAGCACCATCGCTCCCACCCTGCCCGGCGGCACCTGGACCCTGGGCGACCTGACCGTCACCCGCTTCGGCTACGGCGCCATGCAGCTTGCCGGTCCCGGGGTGCTGGGTCCCCCTGCCGACCGGGACGGCGCCCTCGCCGTGCTGCGCGAGGCCGTCGACCTGGGCATCACGCACCTCGACACCGCCGGCGCCTACGGGCCACGAGTCACGAACGAGCTCATCCGTGAGGCCCTGCACCCTTATCCCGACACGCTGCACGTCGTCACGAAGGCCGGCGCCTCTCGCGACGAACAGGGTGGCTGGCCCGTCGAGCGCCGGCCCGACCAGCTGCGGCGGCAGATCGACGACGACCTGGAGACCCTCGGCCTCGACGCGCTGGACCTGGTCCACCTGCGCCTCGGCGACGGGTCGGGCCGCAGGGAGGGCTCGCTCGCGGAGGCTTTCGAGACGATGGCCGCGCTCCAGCAGGAAGGGCTGGTCCGGCAACTGGGCCTGAGCAACGTGACCGCGCGTCAGGTCGCGGAGGCCCGGAGCATCGCACCGGTGGTGAGCGTGCAGAACATGTACAACCTCGCCCACCGTGACGACGACGAGCTGATCGACCGGCTCGCCGCCGACAGCATCGCCTATGTGCCCTGGTTCCCGCTCGGCGGGTTCAGTCCGCTGCAGTCCGAGGCGCTGTCCGCCGTCGCCGCCCGGCTGGGCACGACGACGATCGCGGTGGCGCTGGCGTGGCTGCTCCGACGGTCCCCCAACGTGCTGCTGATCCCGGGCACGTCGTCGGTCGCGCACCTCCGGGAGAACGTGGCCGGTGCGGGCGTGGAGCTCGGCGCGGACGACCTCGCCGAGCTGGACGGGATCGGGCGGTAGCGACAGTGCCCGGCGGGGTGCCCTTCGGCATTCGATCACTATCGATCAGAATGTTGACCTCGCCGGGCGCTCCGGCCTACGTTCGGCCTCAGCAGAGCGGGGAGTGGTCGCGCAAAGCGATCATGAACGATCATCGCTGATCGTCGCCCCGTGTGCCCGGTCCAGTCAACGACGACGGAGAGTGCCCCATGCCACGACCCCACCGCCGCACGGCCAGGTTCACCACCAGGAGCACCGCGGTCGCCGCGGTCCTCGTCCTCGCCGCGGGCGGCCTCCTGGCCCCCAGCGCGAGCGCGAGCGCACCGCGCGACGTGACCGCGACGTCGTCGTCGTCGACCACAGGTTCCCAGCCGGCCCTGCCGGTGCTCCGGCTGGACGACCCGAGCATCGACTGGCGCGAGCTCCTGGTCGACGGCGACGACGTGCAGCGCGGCGCCGACGGGACCGCGTTCAACACGTTCGGCGGGTTCGGGTCGGTGTCCTGCAACAACACCTCCAACCTGCTGCTCGACTACAAGGAGGAGCAGCCCGAGGCGTACTGGCGCATCATGCGGATGCTCTTCGACCCCGAGACGGGCGCGGGGCTCAAGCACATCAAGGTGGAGCTCGGCGCGGACAGCAACTCGTCGTCGGGCGCGGAGCCGGCCACGAAGCGCAGCGCCGACGAGCCCGCGAACGTGCTGCGCGGGGCGGGCTTCCACTTCATCGCCGACGCGCTGTCGATCAACCCGGACATCGAGACCGAGGCGCTGCGCTGGGGCGAGCCGTCCTGGACCGGGAACGACCCCGTGAAGCGGTACCAGTGGTACAAGGAGACGATCGACGCCGCGTACGACACCTTCGGCGTCGAGTTCGACTGGATGAGCCCGTCGCAGAACGAGGTCCGGGGCAGCACGTACCAGGCGTCCGAGCTGGCGTGGACGGTCCAGTTCGCGCAGTGGCTGGAGCGGGACGCCGCCGCGCCGGACGCCCGCTACGACTACTCGAAGATCAAGATCGTGGCGCTGGACTCGTACCGCGAGGGCGACGCCGTCGCCGCCCGCATCCTGGCCGACCCGGCGGCCCTGGAACAGATCGACGCCCTCGGCTACCACTACGACATCGTGGGCGGCCCCAACGTGACCCGGCTGAACAAGGAGTTCGGCAAGGAGATCCTGTACTCCGAGGGCGTGGCCCCCATGATCGACCCGCAGTACCGCCTCGCCGCGGACCCGTCCCGGGGCGGCGTCGGGGGCACGGTCTCGGCTGCCGACATCGCGGACCGGTTCATCAACGCCTACCGCTGGAGCGGCGCGGGCGCCGACCCCGCGCACATGACCACGTTCCTGTTCCAGCCCGCGGTCAGCGCCATGTACGAGGGCACGCAGTACTCGCCGAAGCACCTGGTCCGCGCCTCCGACCCGTGGTCGGGCTACTGGGAGGGCGACGTCGGCCTGGTCGCCGTGCGGCACTTCCACCAGTTCGTCGGCGAGGGCTGGGAGTACGTCGAGGGCGCCACGGGCGGCGACGGCACCAAGGGCGACGGCGGCACCAACGTCGACAGCTCGACCCGCACCGTGCTCACGGCCCGCACACCTGCGTCCGCCGACGGCGAGGGCAGTGCCGACGGCGGCGGCAGTGCCGACGGCGAGACCCAGTGGTCGCAGGTGCACGCGAACAACACCCGCACGGACCGGTACTTCGAGGTCAAGGTGGCCGACCTGGGTCCGGCCGACCGGCCGCTGTACGCGTGGGAGACGCGCGGGCCGGACGCCGGCCAGGCGTACGACGCGAACTACTTCCAGAACACGGGCGTCTACGAGCCGGTCCGCACGGAGACGATCGACGGCGTCGAGCACGCCGTCTACCGCGTCAAGGTGCCGGCCTACTCGATCCTGACGCTGTCGACGCTCGCGCACGGCGTGTCCGGCACCACGGACGAGTACGTGCCGGGGGAGCTCGCGCCCGACACGGCCGACACGATCCTCCCGCTGCCGTACCGCGACGACTTCGAGTACGACGAGTACCCGGTCACCCGGGTCGGCGGCGAGCGGATGACCTATCTGGAGCGCCGCGGCGGCACGCCGCGCTACACGGCGGACCAGGACGGCGCCTTCGAGGTGGTCCGCGGTGACCGGAAGCGTGGCCACGTGCTCCAGCAGCAGATCAACGCGGGCAACCGCGGGTTCACCTGGAACGTGTGGGGCAACGGGCGGCAGGACGTGCTGCAGACGGCGTCGCCGTCGACCGTGCTCGGCGACCACCGGTGGGCCGACTACACCGCGGCCGTGGACTTCCGGCTCGACGACGTGGACCGCGACGCGAGCCTGGAGAACTTCGCCGGCCTCGGCGTGCGGCAGACGTACGCGCGCGGCGGCGACCAGGCCACCTACGCCGTCCGCGTGCACGAGGACGGCCGCTGGCAGCTCCGCAAGCTCGACCAGGTCGTGGCCTCCGGCGCGGTGGCCGGGTTCGACGGCGGCGCGTGGCACAGGCTCGCGGTCGAGGCGCGCGAGAACGTCGTCACCGCGACGCTCGACGGCGTGCGCCTGACCCGGTACACGGACACGTCCGCGAACCCGGTGCTGGCCGGCCGCATCGCCCTGACCAGCGGGTTCTACAACACGCAGTACGACAACCTGGCGGTCACCCCGGTGCGGGGCCAGGCCTGGGCCTCGGAGAAGATCGACGACGCCGACCCGCGTCTGACCTACCCGGACGGGTTCACCTTCACGCAGGCGGGCTACGCCCACTTCAACCGCACGCAGCACGTGCTCGCGGCGAGCCGGTCGGTGACCGTGCCGTTCCGGGGCACCGGGATCAACCTGTTCGGCGCGACGGCCGCCGCGACCCTGGAGGTGAGCGTCGACGGCGCCGCCCCGCGGACCGTGCAGGTCGGGCCGGTGGGCACGCGCGAGACGTCGTACTGGCTGCGCGGCCTGGGCAACCGGCAGCACACGGTCACGGTCCGGGTGGTCAGCGGCACGTTCACCCTGGACGGCGTCGACGTCCTGACCCCGGGGCGGTCGTGACAGGGGTGTTCTGACAAGGACGACGAACCGACCGATCTCAATTGTCCTGAGCATCAGGGGACGTTGCTCAGCGGGTACGCGAGGCCCGTGCCCGCGTCGACCAGGGCGGCCCGGTTCAGCGTGCCCGTCAGCGGGACGATCTCGTAGACCGCCTCCAGCACCAGCGGCGTCTGCTCCAGCCGGGCGCGCGTCGCCACGGTGACGTGCGGCGTCCAGACGCCGGGCACGTAGTGCTTGTGCAGCTCCTCGTCGGAGGCTCCCAGCGCTTCGACCACCCGCTCCTGGCGCGCCGCGAGCACGCTCGTGACCGCCGGGACGAGGCTCATCCGGCCGCGCCGGAACGCGGCGACGGCGTCGAACCGCACCGGCGTCGGCCCGGCGTCGGGCAGGGCCTCGACGGCGGCGCGCACCTTGTCCAGGTCCCAGGAGCGCAGCACCGCCAGGGACAGGTGCGGCAGGTGCCGGCGGTGGGTGTGCGTGGCGAGGGTGGGCACGCCCTGGTCCTCGAGCCGCTGCCACAGCCGTCGCAGGACCCGCTCGGTCGGCCTGTCGAACAGCAGGCAGATCGCCAGCGCCACGAGGTCAGCCTAGGCCCGCGCTCCGCACCCGCTCAGCGCACCATGCTGTTGCCCTGCACCGCCGCCAGCCGGGACCGGACGCTGAGCAGGGTCTCGATGATGAGGTCCTCCCGTCCGTCGCCGAGACGGCTGATCGGCACCGCGACGCTCATGGCGTCCACGGCGTGGTTGCTGAACGGGAGCGCCACGCCGAAGCAGCGCACGCCCATGCACGACTCCTCGCTCTCGGTCGCGTAGCCCTGGTAGGCCGCGCGGTCGATGATCTCCAGCACGGCGTCCTTGTCGGTGGTGGTGTTCGGCGTGATCGCGGCGATCGACTCGGGCACCAGGTCGCCCCGGGACTCGGCCGGCATCTCGGCGAGCAGGGCGCGCCCCAGCGACGTGGCGTACGCCGGGAGCCGGCGCCCGACGGCGGAGTGCATGCGCAGCGGGTGCACCGACTCGCGCTTGGCCGTGTAGATGACGTCGGCGCCGTCGAGGCGGCCCAGGTGCACCGTCTCCTGCGTGGCGGCGGCCACCTCGTCGAGCACGGCCGTGGCGCGGGCCAGCACGGGGTCGCCGTCGAGGTAGGCGGAGCTGACCACGAGGGAGTGGATGCCCAGCTGGTAGACGGTGCCGGTCGGGTCGGTCTGCAGCCAGCCCCGGTCGGTCATGGTGCGCAGCAGCGCGTGCAGGCTGCTCTTGGGGATGCTGAGGCGCGTCGAGAGCTGCAGCTGGGTTCCGGGGCCGTTCGCGGCGATGTCGTCGAGCAGGTCCAGGGCGCGCGCCGCCGACTTGACCGGACCGGTCTCCGTGGTGCCGGTCGTCTGGAACTCCTTCTGCAGCTGCATCAACGCTCTCCTCTGGTCCTGCCGGGTCTCTCCGTGGGCACCCGGGCAACTGACCCCGGGGGTGAATACGACAGTACCGCGAGTTCGCATACATGGACAGGGTTCCGGCCCTTGACCCGTGGCCCGGGTCACGTCTATCTTCGGACCAGTTCACATAGACGAACGCAGTTCACAGACGAACGCGATTCGCCAGACCGACCGAGGGGCAGCTACGTGATCCAGGTTCGATACTCCACATCTCCCGGCAGCGCGGAGACGGCAACCACCGCGGACCTGCGGGAGAGCTTCCTCGTCGGGGACCTCTTCGTCAGCGGCGAGGTCCGGGGCACGTACACCCACGACGACCGGCTGCTCGTCGGCGGGGCCGTCCCGGCCGACGGCGAGGTCGGCCTCCCGGCCTGGACCGACGTGCTCGGCACCGACAGCCACCTCGAGGGCCGCGAGCTCGGCGTCATCAACGTGGGCGGCGCGGGCCACGTCGTCGTCGACGGCGAGAAGTTCGAGCTGGAGCACCTCGACGGCCTGTTCGTCGGCCGGGGGAGCGAGGTCACCTTCGTCGGCGCCGACGCCGCCTACTACTTCGTGTCCGCGCCGGCGCACACCGCCTACCCGACCCAGGCGCTGCGCCACAGCGAGGTGGAGCCGGTCGCGCTCGGCTCGGCCGAGGCGGCCAACGAGCGCAACCTCTTCCGGTACGTCTGGGGTCAGGACGTCAAGTCCGCCCAGCTCCAGTTCGGGGTCACGGTCATCGCCGGCGGCTCGGTGTGGAACACGTTCCCGCCGCACCTGCACGACCGCCGCACCGAGATCTACTGCTACGTCGACCTCGACGAGAGCGACCGCGTCTTCCACTTCATGGGCAAGCCCGGCGAGACCCGCCACCTGGTGCTCCGCAACCGCGAGGCCGTCATCTCCCCGCCGTGGTCCATCCACGCCGGGGCCGGCACGGGCTCGTACGCGTTCATCTGGGCCATGGCCGGCGAGAACAACGTCTACACCGACCTCAGCCCCGTGGCGGTGGACGACCTGTGACGACCTCGCCCTTCGACCTGACCGGCCGGTGCGCCGCGGTGACCGGCGCGGGCCGCGGCCTCGGCCAGGCGGTCGCGCTCGGGCTGTCCCGCGCGGGGGCCGACGTCGTGCTGATCGGCCGGCCCGGCAACCAGGACGCCACGCGTGACCTGGTGCTCGCGCAGGGCGGCAAGGCCGACGTCGTCGACCTGGACGTGAGCGACCTGGACGCCGTCGAGCGGGTCGGCACGGAGCTGGCCGGCTCGCGACAGATCGACGTCCTGGTCAACAACGCCGGCGTCATCGACCGCGAGGACTCCGTGGACGTGGGCCGCGAGGCCTGGCAGCGGGTGCTCGACGTCAACCTGAACGGGCTCTTCTTCCTCACCCAGCAGCTCGGCCGGCCGATGGTCGAACGTGGCCACGGCAAGGTCGTCAGCATCGCCAGCCTGCTGTCCTTCCAGGGCGGCCTGCGGGTGGTGTCGTACGCCGCGAGCAAGCACGGCGTCGCCGGGGTGACCAAGGCGCTGGCCAACGAGTGGGGGCCGCACGGCGTCCAGGTCAACGCCATCGCCCCGGGCTACATGGTCACCGACAACACCACGGCGCTCCGCGAGGACGCGGACCGCTCCCGCTCCATCCTCGAACGCATCCCGGCCGGCCGCTGGGGTACCGCCGAGGACATCGCCGGAGCGGCCGTCTTCCTCAGCTCGCCCGCCGCCGACTACGTCAACGGCCACGTGCTGGCCGTGGACGGCGGCTGGCTGGCGCGTTGACCCACAGCAGTTCCGCATCACAGAGCCGGACCCCGGCACCGAACGAAATCGAGGATAGACAATGAAGTTCACCTCTCGACACACGGCCGCCGTCGTCGGCGTCACCCTGGTGGCCGCCGCGCTCACGGGCTGTACCGAAACCGCTGCCGGAGGCGGCGGCGAGACCGCCGCGGCCGAAGGCTGCGCCCCCGAGGACGTGACCCTCGTGGGTCAGGTCCGCAACGAGTCCAACCCCTACGAGGCCTCGTGGCTCGACGGCGGCGACGCCTTCGCCGAGCAGGTCGGCCTCACGCAGGAGCGGCTCACGTACGACGGCGACTCGACCCGCCAGCAGGAGCAGATCAGCCAGCTCCTCGCCGGCGACACCGACTGCCTGGTCATGAACATCCTGCCCAACGGCGACTCGGACACCCCGCCCATCGTCGAGGGTGCCGAGGCGGCGGGCGCCTACCTCGTCACCCAGTGGAACAAGCCGGCCGACCTGAACGTCACCGACTACGACTACTGGCTGTCCCACCTCACCTACAACGGCGTGGAGTCGGGCAAGCAGATCGGCGACGCGCTGTCGGAGGCCATCGGCGGCTCCGGCGGCATCGTGGCCCTCCAGGGCATCCTGGACACCGGCGCCGCCAAGGACCGGTTCGCCGGGCTCGAGGAGTCGCTGGCCGCCAACCCGGACGTCGAGCTGCTCGACGACCAGACCGCCAACTTCTCCCGCGCCGAGGCGCTCGAGGTGACCAAGACGCTGCTCACCAAGCACGGTGACGACATCAAGGGCATCTGGGCCGCCAACGACGACATGGCGCTCGGCGCGCTGGAGGCGCTCCAGCAGGCCGGTCGCGACGACGTCGCCGTGGTCGGCATCGACGCCGTGCCCGACGCGCTCACCGCGATCGAGGACGGCACCATGACCGCCACCGTCTCCAGCGACGGCCCGTGGCAGGGCGGCATCGGCCTGGCCATCGGCTACTGCGTGGCCACCGGCGAGCTCGCCGCCGAGGACATCGCCGACGAGGACCGCGCCTGGTACGCGGAGCAGTTCCTCATCGAGCAGGACAACGTCGCCGACTTCGTCTCCCCGGAGACCGACGAGGCCGACTTCGCCTGCGACAACCTCTTCAGCCGCTCGCAGGGCGCGATGTCGTGACCATGACGACATCCCCCGCCGAAGCCGACACCGACGTCGTGCACGCGCAGCGCCCCCGGCCTCGGCGGGGGGTGTCCCTCATGGACGCGGGTCCACCGATCGCGCTCGTCGTGCTCTTCGGTGTCTTCGCGGCCATGAGCCCCGGCTTCCGGACGTTCTCGAACGTACAGAACGTGCTGGACGCCGCGGCCGTCCTCGCGGTCGTGACCTGCGGCATCAGCTTCGTGCTGATGATGGGGTCGATCGACCTGTCCGCGCCCGGCATCATGGGCGCCTCCGCGATCACGGTCGCCCTGCTGGTCGCCAACAACCGCAACGACAACGACCTCGGCCTGGTCGGCGTCCTCGTCGCCGTGCTCGTCGCGGCAGCCCTCGGCTGTCTCAGTGGGCTCGCGCTGGTGGTGCTGAAGGTGCCCTCGTTCATGGCCACCCTCGGCGTCTCCGCCGTCGGCCTGGGCGTGGCCACCCTCATGTTCGCGGGCGTCCAGCCCAACATCTCCGACGCGATGCTGGAGGGCTGGGCCGTCGAGCGGTTCCTCGGGCTGGCCCGGCTCACCTGGATCGCCCTGGCCTGCGTGATCGCGGCCTGGCTGGTCCAGCGCTACACCCGCCTGGGCCGGTACGCGTTCGCGATCGGCGGCGCCGAGGAGGTGCTGGCCCTGTCCGGCGTGCGGGTCGCGCCCTACAAGGTGGCGGTCTTCACCATGGCCGGCGCGTTCTACGGGCTGGCCGGCGTGATGGTCACCAGCCAGCTCGGCGCCGGCCTGGTCCAGGCGGGGCGGGGCTTCGACTTCTCCGCCATCACGGCCGCCGTCGTCGGCGGCACCCTGCTCATCGGCGGCCGGGGCGGCATCCTGCAGTCCACGGTCGGCGTGCTGCTCGTGACGGTGCTGACCAACGGCCTGGTCCAGGTCGGCGTCAGCCCGTACTGGCAGGGCGGGGTCCAGGGCCTCATCGTCGTCGCGGCCGTCGCGGCCGCCGTCATCCCACAGCGTCGTAGGAACCAGGTGACCAAGTGACAACCGACCTGCAGACCGACCCCGGGCCGCGCGCGCCGGGGTCCCCGGCCGCCCTCGAGGTGCGCGGCCTGGTCAAGCACTACCCGGGCGTCAAGGCGCTCGACGGCGTCGACCTGGTCGTGCGCCAGCACGAGGTGCTCGGCCTGGCCGGCGAGAACGGCGCCGGCAAGTCCACGCTGCTCAAGGCGCTGGTCGGCCTGGTCCGGCCCGACGCCGGCGAGATCTGGGTGCGCGGCGAGAAGGTCAGGCTGCGCAGCATCATGGACGCCGCCGACCACGGCATCGGCATGGTGTTCCAGGAGCAGTCGCTGGTGCCCAACCTGACCGCCGCCGAGAACATCGTGCTCGGCAGCGAGGGCCCGGGCGTGCGCCGCGGGGTCTACCGCTGGCGCACCATGCGCGCGCTCGCGCAGGAGCAGCTCGACAAGATCGGGTCGCACATCGACCCGCTCGCGCGCACCGACACCCTGAGCTTCGCCGACCGGCAGATGGTCGAGATCGCCAAGGTGCTGCGGATCGAGGAGCGCACCTCGCACCCGCCGGTGATCATCCTCGACGAGCCCACCTCGGTGCTGGAGTCCAAGGAGATCGACACTCTCTTCACCCAGGTGCGCCGGCTGCGCGAGTTCGCGTCCGTCGTCTTCGTCTCCCACCGGCTCGACGAGGTGCTCGACGTCTGCGACCGGGTCGCCGTGCTGCGCGGCGGCCAGTCGGTGGGCGAGGTGCCCGCCGAGGGTGCGGCGCCGGCCGAGCTGCACCGCATGATGATCGGCTCGACCGGGGCCGACGACCACTACCACGACAGCGCCGCCGAGCGGTCCGACGAGCCCCGCCGGCCCCGCCTCGAGGTGCGCGGCCTGTCCGGCAAGACCTTCCGCGACGTCGACCTCGACGTGCACGCCGGGGAGATCGTCGGCATCGTCGGCGTGCACGGCTCCGGCCGCGAGGACGTGTGCCGGGCGCTCTTCGGCGCCGAGCCCACGACGGCGGGCGAGGTGGTGCTCGACGGCAAGAAGCTGGAGCTGTCCGGCACCCGCGCGGCCTGCGCCGCCGGCGTCGGCTACGTGCCGGCCGAGCGCAAGACCGAGGGCATGGTCGGGCCGATGTCGGTGGCCGACAACATGACCCTGACCAAGCAGCAGGCCCGCTGCAGCGGGCCCGTGGTGCGCCCGCGCAAGCAGGCGTCGCTCGTGGACGGGTGGATCGAGCGGCTCTCGATCCGCACCCCGCACCGGGGCACCGCGATCCAGCGGCTGTCGGGCGGCAACCAGCAGAAGGTGGTCCTCGCGCGCTGGCTGGTGGCCGGCGACGTGCGCCTGCTGCTGCTCGACCACCCGACCCGTGGCCTCGACATCGGGGCGCGCTCGGAGGTCTACCGGCTGATGCGGGAGCTCGCCAACAGCGGAGTGGCCACCGTGCTGCTGGCCGACAGCCTGGAGGAGGCGATCGGCATGTCCGACCGCATCATCGTGATGAGCGACGGCCGCGCGACCAAGGAGGTCGCGGCCCCCGCGGGGGGCAAGCCCACCCCGCTCGACCTCGTCAAGGAGATGGTCTGAGCATGTCCACCCCCGTCCTCGCCCAGCCGGCCCCCGACGCGCCGGTCGTCCACCGGCCCACCGTGGGCCAGCGGCTCACGTCGTTCATGCCGGTCATCGCGCTCGTCGTGCTGCTGGCGGCGCTGACCATCGCCGACCCCGGCTTCCTCACCCTGAGCAGCCTCACGGCGGCGGTCCGGACCGCCGCCCCGCTCATCGTGCTCGCGGCCGGCGCCACCGTGGTGGTCCTGTGCGGCGGCATCGACCTGTCGATCGCCGCGCTCTGCTCGCTGGCCACCGTGTTCTTCGCGCTGTGGCTGCCCGACCTCGGCGGGGCCACCACCCTCGCGATCATCGCGGCGACCGGCGCGATCGGGGCGCTGCAGGGCGTGGTCCACGTGCTGCTGCGCATCCCGTCGTTCATCGTCACCCTCGGCGGCATGAGCATCTTCGCCGCGATCGCCCTGGTGATCTCGGACGCCGGCCCGATCCCGCTGTCCGACCGGGACTCCACCAAGTGGCTCACGCTCTACGTCGCGGGCGTGCTGCCGATGGCGTTCGTCGTCGCGCTGGTGCTCGTCGCTGTCGTCTCCCTCGTGCTGAAGCTCACCCCGCTGGAGAGCTGGGTGCGGGCCACCGGCTACTCGGAGTCCGCCGCCCGCCTGGGCGGCGCGCCCGTCGACCTGGTCAAGATCGGCGCGTTCACCCTCTCGGGTGCCTGCGCGGGCCTGGCCGCCGTCATGCTGGTCTCCCGCAACTTCAGCGGCAGCCCGACCATGGCGGACAACCTGCTGCTCCCCGCGGTGGCGGCCATCGTGGTGGGCGGCACCGCCATCACCGGCGGCCACGGCTCGCTGTGGCGCAGCCTCGCCGGGGCGCTCGTGGTGACCCTGCTGCGCGTGGGGCTGCCGATCGTCGGCGTCCCGTCGGCCTACGAGCAGATCCTGTACGGGGCGATCATCGTCGCCGCCGTCGCGCTCACCCTGGACCGATCGAAGGTGCTGATCATCAAGTAGCCCCGGCAACCACCCAGCCGCCGTCCGATCCCGACGCCCGATACCCGGACCCCGACACCACGGAAGGTTCCCCATGTCCGAGAACTCCCTTCTCCTGCCCGCCGTCTCGAAGTTCCTCTCCTCGCCCAAGCAGCTCCTGATCGACGGCGAGTGGGTGGACGCCAAGGACGGCCAGACCTTCGCGACGGTGAATCCCGCGACCGAGGAGGTCCTCGTCCAGGTGGCCCAGGCCTCCGCGATCGACGCCGACCGGGCCGTCACCGCCGCCCGGAACGCCTTCGAGCACGGTTCGCCGTGGTCGAGGATGACGCCGCGCGACCGCTCCCACCTGCTGTGGCGCATCGGCGACATGATCGACGAGCGCGCCGAGGAGTTCGCGCAGCTCGAGTCGCTCGACAACGGAAAGAGCGTCGCGTCCGCGCGCGGCGACGTCGGCGTGGCCGCCGAGCTGTTCCGGTACTTCGCCGGGTGGGCCACCAAGATGGAGGGCACCACCATCCCGATGTCGGTGCCGGGCCGCGACTTCCACGCGTACACGCGGCGCGAGGCCATCGGCGTCGTCGCGGGCATCGTGCCGTGGAACTTCCCGCTGACCATGGCCGCCTTCAAGATCATCCCGTCGATCACCGCGGGCAACACCGTGGTGCTCAAGCCCGCCGAGCAGACCCCGCTCACCGCGCTGCGGCTCGGCGAGCTGCTGCTGGAGGCCGGCGTCCCGGCCGGTGTCGTCAACGTGCTGCCCGGGTTCGGCGACGCGGGTGCCGCCCTGGTGGACCACGCGGGCGTCGACAAGGTTGCCTTCACCGGCAGCACCGAGGTGGGCAAGAAGATCGCCGCGGGCGCCTCGCGGAACCTCAAGAAGGTGTCGCTGGAGCTGGGCGGCAAGGCGCCCAACATCATCTTCGCCGACGCCGACCTGGACGCCGCGATCGCCGGCGCCGCGCTGGCCGGCTACTTCAACGAGGGCCAGTGCTGCGTCAACGGCTCGCGCCTGTACGTCCAGCGCGAGGTGTTCGACCAGGTCATCGAGGGCGTCGCCGCGGCGGCCAAGGCCATCAAGGTGGGCGACGCGTTCGACCCGGCCACCACCATGGGCCCGCTGGTCTCGCAGGAGCAGCACGAGAAGGTCATGGGCTACGTGCGCGGCGCGGTGGCCGACGGCGCCACGATCGCGGCGGGCAGCCCCGACCCGGCCGCCGACCGCGGCTACTTCTTCTCGCCGACCCTCATCACCGACGTCACCGAGCAGATGGCCGTGCAGACCGACGAGATCTTCGGGCCCGTCATCACCGCCATCCCGTTCGACACCGAGGACGAGGTCGTCGCCGCGGCGAACAACACCGTCTACGGCCTGGCCGCCGGCGTCTGGTCCAAGGACCTCGGCACCGCCCACCGCGTGGGCGGCCGCCTGCGCGCCGGCACGGTCTGGCTCAACACCTGGCACGCCGACGACGTCACCCTCCCGCGGGGCGGCTTCAAGCAGTCCGGCTGGGGCCGCGAGCTGGGCTCGTTCGGCCTGGACGACTACACGGAGCTCAAGACGGTGATCGCCGAGCTGCGCTGACCAGGCCCCGAGAGCGCTGAGGCTCAGGGGGCACCACATGTTCAGGGGGCACTGAACGCAAGACGCACCACCGGAGTGCAGCTCCGGGGCGGCCGACCCCGTGCGGGGATCGGCCGTCCCGGCCTGCCCTCATGTCCATCCACCACGTGCGAAAAGGGATCAAAGATGAACCTGTTCCGCAGACCTGACCGGCGGCGCGACGCGCGTCGTCTGACCCGGGCCCCGATACGACTGGCGGCCATGCTGGTCGCCCTGGGGGTGGCCGCGCCGCTCATGGGCGGCGTCGCCCAGGCCGCGCCGACCCCTGCCGCGCCGGCCGCGGCCGGGTCCGTCGACGACGGCGTGCTGCGCGTCCTGCTCTTCTACAAGTCCAACTTCCACGCGTCGCACGTCCAGGCCCGCCAGGCCGTCCGCGACCTCGTCACGGACCTGGGCGTCGAGTACGACCAGCCGGTCGAGATCCAGGAGACGGACGACCCCGCGGCGTTCACCACGGCGAACCTCGCGACCAAGGACACGGTCGCCTTCGCCCAGACCGGTGGCGTGCTGTTCAACGTGGACCAGCGCGCCGCGCTGGAGGGGTACATCCGCGGTGGCGGCGGGTACCTCGGCCTGCACTACGCCGGCTGGTCGGTCGGGCAGAGCGAGCACGACGTCAACCCGTTCTACGCCCGGCTCGTGGGCGCGGTGTCCGAGGGCCACCCCGAGAACCCGGCGGTCCGCCCGGGCCGCGTGGTCGTCAAGGACACCTCGCACCCGCTGACCCAGGGCCTGCCGACCGAGTTCACCCGCAGCGACGAGTGGTACGACTGGGTGGTCAACCCGGCGCCCAACGTGCGCACCCTGCTCAACGCCGACGAGTCGTCGTACGGCGGGGGCAACAACGGCACGAACCACCCGATCACCTGGTGCCAGGAGATCGACGAGGGCCGGTCGTGGTACTCCGGGATGGGGCACGAGGGCACGGCGTACGCCGAGGCCCCGATCCGCACCCAGATGAAGAACGGCCTGGCCTACACCGCGGGCCTGCTCCCGGCCGACTGCTCGCCGCCGGACAAGGCGGAGAACGGCGCCTGGAGCGGGGTCACGCCCTGGCCGCTGGTGCCGATCAACGCGGCGCTGACGTCCGACGGCAAGGTGCAGTCGTTCGGCAGCGTGTCGTCGGGCTGCACCGACAACACGCCCTACGACTTCGGCGGCAACTCGTGCGTCGTGCAGGGCGGCCAGATGGAGATCGACGTCTGGGACCCGACCGAGGAGCGCACGGCCGCGAACGTGAACGACGGCATCGTGACGAACTCGACGTACACCGACCTGTTCTGCTCGATGCAGGTGCAGATGCCGCACCGGCGCGCCACGATGACGGTCGGCGGTGACGACGGCCTGGGCGGCAACGCGCCCAACGACGCCGCCATCGGCGTCACGAGCTACACGACCAACCAGGGCCTGCGCAACGAGGCCCCGATGAACTACCCGCGCTGGTACCCGACGGGCACCACCCTGCCCGACGGCTCCGTCGTGGTGCAGGGCGGCAGCCTCAAGGGCGGCCCGGGCGGCCCCGGCGTCCTGACGCCGGAGCTCTACACCCCGGACGAGGGCAGCTCCTGGAAGCTGCTGGAGGGCGCCACGAGCGCGGCCGCGTACGGCGACGGCGGGAACGGCAACGGGCCCGACGAGAACCGCTGGTGGTACCCGCGCGCGTTCGTCGCGCCGGGCAACGGCAACGTCTTCAACATCACCGGCACCCAGATGTACGAGCTCGACCCGTCCGGTGACGGCGAGGTGACCCTGCGGGGCACCCTGCCGGCGGACGTCGCCAACCAGGGCGGCCTCGGCAACCCGGTCGGCGCCACGTCGACGGCGACCATGTACCGCCCCGGCAAGATCCTGCAGGTCGGCGGTGGCTGGTGGGCCAACGGCGGCGGTCCGGACGGCGCCCGCGCCGGCTTCACCGTGGACATCACGGGCGGCACGGACGCGCCCGTGGTCGAGAAGACGGAGCCGATGCAGTACGCCCGGCACTGGGCCACGTCCACGGTGCTGCCCGACGGCGACGTGATCGTCACCGGCGGCTCCCGGGACAACAACGGCAACGGCGGCTACGTCACCACGGCCGAGATCTGGGACCCGGAGACGGGCGAGTGGACCACGATCGACGTGCCGTACGAGCACGCCCGCCTGTACCACTCGACCGCGCTGCTCCTGCCGGACGGCCGCGTGATGGTGGGCGGCGGCGGCACGCCGGGCCCGCGCAACTACACGGACGTCGAGTTCTACTCGCCGGCGTACCTGTTCGACGGCGACGAGCCGGCGGTCCGCCCCGCGGTCACGGGCGTGCCGAAGAAGGTCGGCTACGACGGCACGTTCGGCGTCCAGGCCGACGGCGAGGTCTCGCGCGTCACCCTGGTCCGCAACGGCTCCGTGACGCACGGGTTCAACAACGACCAGAACTTCCAGGACCTGGCGTTCGCCCAGTCGGGCGACGACCTGACCATCGAGACCCCGGTCGACGGCACCTATGCCCCGCCCGGCGCGTACATGCTCTTCGTCTTCGACGAGGACGGCACGCCCTCGGTGGCCGACATCGTCCAGATCGACCCCGAGGTCGCGATGGACGCCCGGGCCCCGCACCTGGTCGACCAGATCGAGTACCCGCGCCTGCCGGCCGAGTGGCGCTCCGCCAACCCGCCGGCCGTCGTCGACGTGGCGCCCGGCAACGGCCGGATGTCCCCGTGGGAGGTGGACGGCGACGTCCAGCTCGTCCGCGCGGCGGCCTCGAGCCAGGGCGGTCTCGGCCTGACGGGCTACCACCTCGCCGTCGGCACCGAGGGCGACCTGACACGCACGGTCAAGGGTCTCGACCCGGGCCGCGAGTACCGCGTCTCGCTGCGCTACGCCCGCGACAGCCGGTCCGCCGGCACCGCCCCGGGCACGGCGGACCTCTCGGTCGGTGACCTGTCCACCACGCTGTCGGCGGGGTCGAACCTGTCGTCGCAGAGCAAGTTCGGCACGTACGTCGGCACCTTCACCGCCGGGGCCCGGTCGCAGGACCTGACCCTCGCGGCCGGGGACTCCGGCGCGGGCGTCATGATCGACGACCTAGTGATCGTGGGCTCCGACCCCGGAGCCGGCGACGTCCCCGTGCACTACGAGTTCGAGGAGGGCACCGGCACGCGGGCCGCGAACACCGGCACGGACGACTCGGTGGGCGCCGCGGCGCTCACGGGGACGACCGGGTGGAGCGAGAACGGCGTCTTCGGCGACGCGCTCGACCTGGCCGGCGGCAGCAACGCCAACGCGGTGGACCTGCCCGACAACCTGCTGCAGGGCGAGGAGGCCTTCACCACCTCGTTCTGGGTGCGTCCCGACGTGCGGACGGGCTGGACCGGTCTGTTCCACATCGGTGACGGGCTGGCGGGGGCGGGCAGCTTCTTCCAGATCCAGATGCAGACCAACGCCGCCGCCGGCGGCACGGGTCTGGCCGCGACGTTCAAGGCCAAGGGTGCGGCCCTGGAGGAGCGGGTCTACGCCACGCCCACCCGGGACGTGGCCGTCGACGAGTGGAACCACGTCGCGTTCACCCGCCAGGGTGCGACCGGCACGCTCTACCTCAACGGCGAGGCCGTCGCGTCGCGCAACGACCTGACGATCGACATGACCGACGTCGGTCCGACGGCGAACAACTGGCTGGGCCGCAACGGATTCCCGGACCCGGCCTACGACGGCCTGATGGACGACGTCCGGGTCTACACCTCGGCGCTCGGCGACGCCGACATCGAGGCCCTGTACGCCGACGGCAGCGCGCTCGCCACGACCACCACGGTCGCGGTCGAGCCGGGCTCTCCGTCGCCGTTCGGCGAGCCGGTCGACGTCTCGGCCACGGTCGAGGACGAGACCGGCGCGGCGCCCACGGGCGTCGCGGAGCTGTGGGTCGACGGCGCCCGCGTGGGCGGGCAGGTCGACCTGGCCGACGGCGCGGTGCGGTTCACGGACGTGGCGCTCTCGCCGGGCGACCACGAGGTGCAGGTCCGCTTCGTGGCCGACGACGGGTGGCGCGACTCCGCACGGACCGTGGAGCACACGGTCGAGCGGCCGCCGCCCGGTACGGGCACGCCGATCCACTACAGGTTCGACGAGGGTCAGGGCACCACGGCGGCCAACACCGGGCTGGACAGCTCGGTCGGGGCGGCCACCCTCGGCGGGTCGGCGGGCTGGAACCCGGCCGGACGGTTCGGCTCGGCGGTCAACCTGCCCGGCGGCGCGTCGGGCACGGGCAACCAGGTCAGGCTGCCGGACAACATCGAGGCGGGGATGGAGGACGAGTTCAGCGTCTCCATCTGGGCCCGGCCGGACGCCCTGCCCACGTGGGTGCCGCTGCTGCAGATCGGCAGCAGCACCGACACGTTCTTCCTGCTCCAGTCCAACACCCAGACGAGCGGCGCCACCGGCTTCGCGGCGACCTTCAAGGCGCCGGGGACCCCGGGCAGCGCCCAGGAACGTCTGGTGCTGGGCCAGGGCAACGACCTGCCGCTGAACGAGTGGACGCACGTCGTGTTCACCCAGAGCGGCTCGGTCGGGAAGATCTACTTCGACGGCGAGCTCCAGGCCACGCGCGACGACTTCACCGTCACCATCGGTGACGTCGGCGTGGGCGGGCAGACGACGGCCAACCTCATCGGCGGTACCAGCTGGCCCGACGCCCGCTGGGACGGCCTGGTCGACGACTTCCGGATGTTCGGTTACGAGCTCACCGCCGAGCAGGTCGGTGACCTGCACGCCGGCACCGCGGCCAACACGGCCCCGGTGGGCGCCGCCGACGCCTACGGCACCGTCGAGGACGAGCCCCTGACGGTGGCGGCGCCGGGGGTCCTGGCCAACGACACCGACCTCGACGGGGACGACCTGACCGCGACCGGGCTCACGCAGCCGGCCCACGGCGACGTCGTGCTCAACGGGAACGGGTCCTTCACCTACACGCCGGACAGCGGGTTCTTCGGCACGGACACTTTCACCTACCAGGCCTCCGACGGCGCCGCGCAGTCCGCGGCGACGACGGTGACCATCACCGTCGAGGAGGGGGAGCAGCCGCCGGTCAACACCGCGCCGGTGGCCGGCAACGACGCCTACGCGGCAGTGGGCGGCCAGCCCCTGACGCTCCCGGCGCCAGGCGTCCTGGCCAACGACACCGACGAGGACGGCAACGTGCTCACCGCCACCGCGGTGACGCAGCCGGCCAACGGCCGGGTCACCCTGGAGGCGGACGGCTCGTTCACCTACGTCTCCGACGACGGGTTCTCCGGCAAGGACGTGTTCACCTACAAGGCCTCCGACGGCACGGCGACGTCCGCGCCGGCCACGGTGGCCATCACGGTGAAGTCGCCCAAGGTGACGGCCGTGGCGGGCGTCGCCCTGCCGATCACCTACGGCACGGCCGGCACGGTCTCGGTGGCGGTGTCCCCGGACACGGCCACGGGCACGGTCGAGCTGAGCAACGGCACCACGGCGCTGGCGAGCGGCACGGTCGCGGACGGACGGGCGACCCTCGTCCTGCCGGCCAACACGGTCCGCCCGGGCGTGTACGACCTCACCCTGCGGTACGGGGGCGACGCCGACCACAAGCCCGCGTCCTCCAAGGTGCGGGTCGTGGTCGACAAGGTGGTGCCGACCATGGAGATCGAGGCGAAGAAGGGCAAGGCCAAGAAGGTCGTCGTCGACGTGTCGTTCACGGCCGCGCACGAGGTCCCGGTGACGGGGCAGGTGCGCATCGCGGTCAAGGACGGCCAGACGCTGACCGGGGACATCAAGGACGGGCTCGCCCGCTTCGAGGTGAACCAGCCCAAGGGGAAGGACCTGACGCTCACGGCGTCCTACCTCGGCAGCGAGCTCGCGCTCGCGGCCGAGACCAGGGTGACGGTCAGGGTGAAGTAGGCGGTGAGGTAGAGAAGGCCGGGCCCGGAGGACGGATCCTCCGGGCCCGGCCCGAACCTCGAAAGAGCTGGCTGTCAGTCCTCCGCGAACGTGGCGACGACGCCCGCCCGGCTGTCGTCCTCGCTGGCGAGCACGCCGCCGTTGGCGACGATGTCGGGCGTGATCTCGCTGAAGACCATGCGGACGTCCTGGCGGCGGGCGCCCAGGATCTCGACCGCGCTGTCGGCCACGGCCTTGGCGAAGTCACGACGCTGCTCGACGGTACGGCCGCGCAGCAGCTCGACGGTGATGTTGGGCATGGCTTCCCTCCGGTGGCGGCCGCTCCGCCGGGACTCAGTTCACGGGAGCGACCTTGGTTCAGTGACGTGAACCACCGTACGCGGTGCGGTGGGTGAACGTCCACGGTTTCGGGCCCTCAGTTCACACTCTTGACAGTGGTTCGGCGGGCTGATTTGGTATCGCCAACTCGACGATGGAGTCGCCATGAATCGCAAGACCGCCGTCCGGCGCGCCACCCTGTCCGGACTCGCCGCCGCCGGCCTGGTGGCGCTGGCGACCGTGCCGGCCTCGGCCCACGTGACCATCACGCCGTCCACCACCGCGGCGGGCGCCACGGCCGAGCTCCGGGTCGAGATCCCGCACGGCTGCGCCGAGTCCGCGACCACCGCGATCACCATCCGGATGCCGGAGGGGGTCACCGAGGTGCGCGCCTCCGGCACGGACCGCTGGGCGGTCGACCAGGCCGCGGACGCCCTCACCTACAGCACGGACACCCCGCTGCCGGACGGCGAGCACGCCGAGGTCGCCTTCTCCGTGCGCCTGCCCGACGACGACGGGGCGACCCTCGTCTTCCCGGTCGTCCAGCGGTGCGAGGTGGGCGAGGCCGCCTGGACCGAGGTCGCCGAGCACGCGGAGGGGCACGACGACCTGGAGCGGCCGGCGCCGGTGCTGGTCGTGACGGAGGGGAAGGGTGGAGACGAGGCCGAGGCCGAGCCTCTGGCCGAAGCCAGTGCGGTCGCCGAGCATGCCGAAGCAGGAGCTGACGACGCCGCCGAGGCCGCACCCGCCGACGCCGCGCCCGCTGCCGCCGACTCCGGCCGCAACCCCCTGGTCACCTACGGCGCGGCCGCCCTGCTGGTCGCGGGCGCGCTGGCGGGCGGCGTCGTCCTGCTCCGCCGGCGCCGGAACTCATGAGCCTCGCCGACGCCGGCCGCCGCGCCGGGGGCTGGCTGCTCCTGCTCACCGTCCTGGCCGCCCTCCTGGTGGGCCCGGCGGGCAGCGCCTCGGCCCACGCCACCCTCGTCAGCACCGACCCGGCCCAGGGCGCGGTGCTGGAGACCGCGCCCGAGCGGGTCACGTTCACGTTCAACGAGTCCGTGATCGGCGTGCCCGCGGGCATCAAGGTGTTCGACGCGACGGGCACCGAGGTGGCCTCCACGGCCACGGTCCGCGCGTCACGGCTCCTCGTCGACCTCGACGAGGAGGTCGCCGACGGCACCCTCGTGGTCGTGTGGCGGCTCGTGTCCGAGGACGGGCACCCGATCGGCGGCTCGCTGAGCTTCGCGGTCGGCGCGCCCAGCGACGTCGTCGACGTGCCCGGGACCGGCGCCGACGCCGGGACCGAGGCACCCGCCCTGCTCGGCGTGGTCCGCGGCGTCGGCTACGTGGGCCTGCTCCTGGCCGCCGGGCTGGCCGCCTTCGCGGTGCTGTTCCTCCCGCGCGACCCGGCCGCCGACCGCTCGCGGGCCCGGCTGCGGCCCGTCGCCCGCGTGGCGGCCGGCGTCGGCGCGCTCGGCTGGGCGGCCGCCGTGCCGCTGGTCGCGCTCTACCAGCTCGGCCTCCCGGCCTCCGCGCTCGCCGACGGCGACACCTGGACGGCGCTCGCGGCCACCGAGTACGCGGTGCCGGCCGCCGTCGTCGCGGGACTCGCCCTGGCCGTGTGCGCGCTCCCGGCGTCCGCCCCCGGCCGGGGACGGACCGTGCTGGTGCTGGCCGGCTGCGCGCTGGCGGTCACCGCGCCCGCGTTCACCGGGCACACGCGGGCCGCGACACCCGAGGCGCTCGTGCTCGGCGGGGACGTGCTGCACCTGGCCGCCGGGTCCCTCTGGCTGGGCGGCCTGGTGGCGATCGCCCTGGTGCTCGGCGACCTCGCGCGCGGCGAGCACGGCGCCGTCGTGCTCGGCGCGTTCTCCACCTGGGCGGCCGGGCTGCTCGCGGTGCTGGTGGTCGCGGGGACCGTGCTGGCGTGGCGGATCTCCGGGAGCTGGGCGGCCCTGCTCGACTCCGGCTACGGCGCCCTGCTGCTGGTCAAGGTGCTCGCCGCCCTGGTCGCGATCGGCATCGCCGCGTGGAACCGGTACGCGCTGCTACCGAGGTTCCGGACGGCGGCGGCGCAGCCCGAGCCCACCCGCCCGCCTCCGCCCCGCGGCCGCAAGGCGTCCCGCAGCGGTGCGGTCTCCCGCGGCCGCACGGCGCCCGCCCGCACCGACCGTTCGGCGTCGGCCACGCCGCTGGTCCGGACGGCGCTCGCGGAGGCGGGCGTGCTGGTCGTCGTGCTGGCGGTCACCGGCTTCCTGGTGGACCGGAGCCCGGAGACGGCGTCGGCGGTCGCGGCCGAGGACCGCGGGGAGAGCGCCACCGAGTCGGTGAAGCTGGACGACATCGCGGCGCGGATCACCCTGGACCCCGTCGCCGTGGGGCCCGCCACGCTCACGATCGAGATGACCGACGCGGCGGGGGAGCCCGCGGAGGGCTTCGAGGCCCCGCGGATGAGCCTGGCGTCCGACGAGGTGGAGCTCGGGGAGCTCTCGCTCAGCTCGCTCGGGCCGGGCGTGTACGCGGGCGACGTCGTGCTGCCGACCACGGGGGAGTGGGAGGTGCAGGTGTCGCTGCGCACCACGGAGTTCGACAACCCGGTGCGGACGGTGACGTTCCGGGTGCCGGACGCCGCCGCCGAGGACCCTGGGCCGAGCGAGAGCGCTCAGGTGAGCCGGTAGAAGCGGAAGAAACCGAAGTCGCTGATCGGCAGCACCTCGACCGTCTCGAATCCTGCGGCCTGGGCGTACTCCCGCAGGCGGTCGGGGCGCATGACCGTCCCGGTGGCCGCGCTCGGCAGGCTGGAGCGGCCGTCGGGCAGGCACACGAAGAGGCTGAAGCCGTACATCAGCCGCTCGAGCTCGTCGCCGTCGGGTGCGAACGTCTCGGCGACGGCCTCGTCCATCACGACCAGCGGGGCGCCGGGCGCGAGCGACCTCCGGACGGCGGCGAGGACGTCGACGGGCCGGGGCATGTCGTGGACGCACTCGAAGGCGAAGGCCGCGTCGTAGAGCTCGGCCGGGAGCTCGGCGGCGTCCCCGTGCGAGAACCGGACCCGGTCGTCGACGTGGGCCGTCCGGGCGTTCGCGGCGGCCATCGCGACCGACGGCGCGTCGATGTCGATCCCGTGCACCGCGGCGTCGGGGTAGGCCCTGCCGAGCGCGATGCTGGACCAGCCGCCGCCGGAGCCGACGTCCAGGATCTGCGCCCCAGGGCGCGCGAGTCGCTCGTGCAGGTCGGTGACGCCGGCGAGCGCGTCGGCCAGCCGGTGCTCGAACCACGGCCGGTTCGCGTCCGCCTGCCCCTCGCGTGCGTGGTCGCCGAGCTCGGCCCAGCTGATCCCGGCGCCGGTGCGGTACGCGTCGAGCAGCCGGGGAAGAGCGGGGCCGACGGCGCCGAACATCCGGCCGACGGGCGCCAGGAAGCTGAGGCTGTGCTGGTCGGTCATGACCTCCGCGGTGGCCGCCGGGATGCTGAAGACGCGCTCGTCGGCGGCGCCGTCGGAGTCGAGGTGCAGCAGGCCGGTGACGGTCTGCTGCTCCAGCCACTCGCGCGCGTACCGGGCATCGGTGCCGGTGCGCTCGGCGAGCTGGGGCGCGGTAGCGGGGCCGTCGTCGGCCAGCGAGCGGTACCAGCCCAGGCGGTCGCCCAGGAAGGTCGACATCAGGTCCACGGTGCCGAGCACGGCGCCGAAGAGACGTTCGGCGACGGCCTCGGCCGTGGGGGCATCCGGGCTGGTATCCATCCCCCCACGGTCCGCCCGGCGGGTGCGGGGCACCAGTGCGGGAGCGGGGGATTTTTTGGGGGGCCGCTCCCCGGCGGCTGAGCTCGGCCCCTGCCTACCGCCCCGCCGGTGCACCTGCGCCCGTGCCCGCCCCCGCAGACCGAGTGGGGACTCTTGACGCCCCAGGATTCGCCCTCGTAATATCCGAACCGCAAGACTGCAAGAAATTGACAGACGACGAGCACAAAGCAGTGCACGTACTGCAACTCTGCACTCTCGCCTCCGGTTCGGCAGTTTTCCACGGCTGCCTCGGTGGCGCCGACCCGATCCACCCAGGACGTCGACGCGCGCCACGGCGGGCGCGCCGGCGTCGGGCGACGACGCCCGCGGGTGACCGAGCCCGCCCCGGCGGGAGAACGAGGACGTTCATGAGAATCCCCTGGAAGCACACGGTCGTGACGGGCGCCGCGCTGGCGCTCGTCGCGCCGTTCGGACTGGCCGTCGTCGCGCACGCCGCGGACGCCACCAACCTCGCCTTCGGCAAGCCGATCACGGCGTCGTCCGTGACGCAGACGTACGTCGCGGGCAACGCGAACGACGGGAACGTCTCGTCCTACTGGGAGGGCGCGGGCGGCCAGTACCCGGCGCACCTCACGGTCGACCTCGGGCAGGAGGCCGACGTCGAGCGCGTCGTCGTGAAGCTGCCGCCGCCCGCCGCGTGGTCGCCGCGCACGCAGACGTTCAGCGTGCTCGGCCGGTCCGACGGCGAGTCGTCGTTCCGCACGCTCAAGGCGTCGGCCGCCTACTCGTTCGACCCGGCGAGCGGCAACACCGTCGAGGTCCCGCTGGACGGGGAGGCCGACGAGGTGCGCCTCGCGTTCAGCTCCAACACCGGCGCGGGCAACGGCCAGGTCTCCGAGCTGCAGGTCTGGGGCACGCCCACGGGCGACCCGGACCCGACCGACCCGCCGGACCCCACCGATCCCACCGACCCGACCGGCACCAACTACGCGAAGGACCGCCCCGCGGCCGCGTCGTCGACCGAGTGGACCTACGTCGCCGCCAACGCGGTGGACGGGCAGACCGGTACGTACTGGGAGGGCGCCGGCGGGCAGTACCCGTCCACGCTTGACGTCTCCCTGGCCGCGCCCACGCAGGTCAGCAGCGTGCGGGTGCGCGTGAACCCGGACGGCGCCTGGGGCGCGCGCACACAGACCTTCTCGGTCTGGGGACGTTCCGGCACCGGTGCGTGGCAGGAGCTCAAGGCGTCCGCCGGGTACGCCTTCGCGCCTGGGAGCGGCAACCTCGTGGACGTTCCCGTGACCGGCACCGTCACCGACGTCCGTCTGCGCTTCACCGCCAACACCGGGGCGGGCAACGGGCAGGTCGCCGAGCTGGAGGTCTACGGCGCCCCGGCGCCCAACCCGAACCTCACGGTCACGGCGGTGACGGCGTCCCCGGCCTCGCCGACGGCGACCACGCCCCTGACGCTCACGGCGACCGTGAAGAACACGGGCGACCGGGCCTCGGCGGCCACGACGCTGGACGGGAAGATCGGCGGCAGCACGGCGGGCTCGGCGAACGTCGCCGCGCTCCAGCCGGGCGCGACCGCCCAGGTGACGGTCGCGGCCGGCACCAAGCCCGCGGGCGAGTACACCGTGGGCGCCGTCGTCGACCCCGGAAACGCCGTGGCCGAGCAGAACGAGACCGACAACGCGTTCACGGCGTCCGCCAAGCTCGTGGTCGGGGAGGCGCCCGGGCCGGACCTGGAGGTCGTCTCCGTGTCCTCGAACCCGGCCAACCCCGCCGTCGGCTCGGCCGTGTCGTTCAGCGTCCAGGTGCGCAACCGCGGCAACCAGGCCGCGGCGGCCGGTTCGGTCACGCGCGTCGTGGCCGGCTCCACCACCCTGAACGGCACGACGCCGGCCGTCCCGGCGGGCGGGACCGTCACCGTCACGCCGAGCGGGTCGTGGACCGCGACCAACGGCGGCGTCACCGTGACCGCCACGGCCGACGCGACCGACGTCGTCGACGAGACGAACGAGGACAACAACACCGGCACGCTGTCGGTGACCGTGGGGCGCGGCGCCGCCGTGCCGTACACGACCTACGAGGCCGAGGACGGGCAGCACACCGGCACGCTCCTGCAGACCGACCCGCTGCGCACGTTCGGGCACACCAACTTCGCCACGGAGTCGTCGGGCCGCGAGTCGGTGCGGCTGAACAGCACCGGCCAGTACGTGCAGTTCACGTCCACCAACCAGACCAACTCGATCGTCGTCCGCAACTCCATCCCCGACTCCGCCGGCGGCGGGGGACAGGAGAAGACGATCAGCCTCTACGCGGACGGCCAGTTCGTGCAGAAGCTGACGCTCTCCTCGAAGCACTCGTGGCTGTACGGGACCACGGACCAGCCCGAGGGTCTCGTCAACACCCCGGGCGGCGATGCCCGCCGCCTGTTCGACGAGTCCCACGCCCTGCTGAACCGGTCGTTCCCGGCCGGCACGGTGTTCAAGCTGCAGCGCGACTCCGGCGACGACGCGGCCTTCTACATCATCGACCTGGTCGAGCTCGAGCAGGTCGCGCCGCCCACCTCCAAGCCCGCGCAGTGCACGTCCATCACCGAGTACGGCGCCGTCCCGAACGACGGGCTGGAGGACACGGCCGCCATCCAGGCCGCCGTCACCGCCAACCAGGAGGGCGAGATCGACTGCGTGTGGATCCCGGCCGGCCAGTGGCGCCAGGAGAAGAAGATCCTCACCGACGACCCGCTCAACCGTGGCACGCACAACCAGGTGGGCATCAGCGACGTCACCATCCGCGGCGCGGGCATGTGGCACTCGCAGCTCTACAGCCTGATCAAGCCCCACCTCGCCCCGGGCGTCATCAACCACCCGCACGAGGGCAACTTCGGGTTCGACATCGACGACAACGTCCAGATCTCCGACATCGCGATCTTCGGCTCCGGCGACATCCGCGGCAACAACGGGCAGGAGGAGGGCGGCGTCGGCCTCAACGGGCGCTTCGGCCAGGACACGAAGATCACCAACGTGTGGATCGAGCACGCGAACGTCGGCGTCTGGGTCGGGCGCGACTACACCAACATCCCCGAGCTGTGGGGCCCCGGCGACGGCGTCGAGTTCTCCGGGATGCGCATCCGCAACACCTACGCGGACGGCATCAACTTCAGCAACGGGACGCGCAACTCGCTGGTCTTCAACTCGACCTTCCGCAACACCGGCGACGACGCGCTGGCCGTCTGGGCCAACCCGTACGTCAAGGACCGCAACGTCGACATCGGCCACGACAACGCGTTCCGCAACAACACCGTCCAGCTCCCGTGGCGCGCCAACGGCATCGCGATCTACGGCGGCTACGACAACTCCATCGAGAACAACCTGGTCTACGACACGATGAACTACCCCGGCATCATGCTGGCGACCGACCACGACCCGCTGCCGTTCTCGGGGACCACGCTGATCGCCAACAACGGCCTGTACCGCACGGGCGGGGCGTTCTGGAACGAGGACCAGGAGTTCGGGGCGATCACGATCTTCCCGCAGACCCACGACATCACCGGCGTCACCATCCGGGACACGGACATCGTCGACTCCACGTACGACGGCATCCAGTTCAAGAACGGCGGCGGCAACATGCCCGACGTCCGCATCACGAACGTCCGGATCGACAAGTCCAACAACGGCTCCGGCATCCTCGCGATGGGCGGCGCCCGCGGCAACGCGATCCTCTCGAACGTGACCGTCACCAACTCCGGTGAGGGGGACGTCGAGAAGGAGCCCGGTTCGCAGTTCGTCTTCACCGGCCAGTAGTGCGGACGACGACGCGGGGTACCGGTGCGTGCTGCCGGTACCCCGCGTCGTGTCAGTGGCGCCGCGTACCTTCGGTGCCATGGTCCTGAGCCTGGAAGAGCTGAGCGCCGACAACCTCGGTGATGTGCTGCGCCTGCCGCCGCAGGCCGGCGACGACGAGCCGGTCGCGCCCACGGCCTGGTCGGTCGCCGAGGCCTACGTGCACCCGACCGCCTGGCCCAGAGCGGTGACCGACGACGGCGCGGTCGTGGGCTTCGTCATGGCGAGCTGGAGCCCGGAGGAGCCCGAGCCCGCCTTCCGCGCCGGTATCTGGCGGCTCAACGTCGCGACGGCGGCCCGCGGGCGGGGCGTGGGACGGTTCGCCGTCGAGCAGGTCGCCGCAGAGGCGCGCCGTCGCGGCGTCGACCGGATCACGGTCCTGTGGGACGCCACCCACGCCAGCAGCCCTGAGCAGTTCTACCTGCGGTGCGGGTTCCGGCCCGTTGGCGAGCTGCTGGGCGAGGTGGTGGGGGAGCTCGACGTGCGCACGTGACCCGGGAGTTCACCCGGGTGGCAATGTCCTTGTTCGAGCTTTTTCGGCAACTTGTCCGCTCTCGACCCGTACGATTCCCTTCCAAGAGAGCGCACGCCGCTCGGGCCGAGGGGGAACCGGCGACGCGCACGACGAGGCACGGCGACGGAGGACCACGGTGGGCGAGCGGGAGTCCGAGCGGACCCAGGACCTGAGATTCACCGTGTCCGAACCGGCGACGTCGGAGACCCTGCCGCTGCCCCCGCCGTCGTCCGCGGCTCCGGGGCCGACGCCGCCGTCGGTGGTGCCGTCCCCGTACGGTCCGGCCGGTGTGCCGGCCGCGCAGGTCAACCCGCACGCGACGACGAGCCTCGTGCTCGGCATCACGTCGCTGTTCCTCAGCCTCCTCTTCGTGCCGTCGATCCTCGGCATCATTCTCGGGTTCGTGGGCCTGGCCCGGTCGCGCCGCACCGACCCGCCGACCGGCCGCGGGGCCGCGATCGCCGGCATCGTCCTGTCGGTGGTCGGCGTGGTGCTCGGCGTGTTCGTCGCGATGGCGGCGTCCACGTTCGTGTCCGACGCGGCGAAGGCGATCGTGGACCGGAGCACGGCCGCGCCGGAGGGCGAGACCACGCCTGCTCCTCCTGCCGACTTCGTCGAGGTCGACGCGGCCCAGTGGAAGTCCGTCGTCGAGCACCCCGGCAAGGCCGAGGGCCAGGCCGTCGTGGTCTTCGCGGAGGTCGCGAGGTTCGACAGCACCACGGGCACCGACCGGTTCCTCGGCGGCCTCGGGGTGGACCAGCCGGGCACCGAGCGGGAGCTCGAGGACCCGGCCGTCGTCATCGGGCCGGAGGTGATGCTCGACGGCGTGGAGACCGGCGACCTGCTGCGGATCCACGCCGTGGTGACCGGCTCGTTCGAGCTCAGGACCGACCTCGGCGGCACCGTGACCGTCCCGGCGCTGACCATCTCGAAGTTCGAGGACGTCGGCTTCGCGGACCTGGGCGAGGACCTCGCGGTCGGTTCGGCCGAGACCAAGCAGCCCGGCTGGATCACGGTCCCGGTCACGGTGACCAACAGCGGGACCCAGGTGTTCACGTACAGCGCCACACTGGTCGCCGAGAGCAAGGACGGCAAGAAGTCCTACGACCGGGGCCCGGTGTTCGTCGAGAAGCTCGGCCCCGGCAAGGAGGAGAAGGTCGCCGTCGACTTCTTCGAGGACGTCCCGGCGGACGCCGTCTACCGCGTGGAGTCGGTGGAGCGGTTCGTCGAGTGAGGGTGGCTGTGGAAGCGACGCACCGTAGCCGGAGCCTCTGACAGGATTTGCCTGTGCCCCGCCCCTCTGACCTCGAATCCCGCATCGCCCTGTGCGCCGACAGCCTGACCGGCCTCTCGGTCGGTGACGCGCTCGGCGCCCAGTACTTCGTCCCGGCGAACGACCCCGTCATGCTGCTCGACAACGGCGTCCTGCCCGACGGCGAGTGGCCGTGGACCGACGACACCGACATGGCCTGCACCGTGGCCGCCGAGCTGGTCGAGCACGGTGGGATCGAGCAGGACCGGATCGCCCGGGCCTTCGCCGAGCGCTGCGACCCGTACCGGGGCTACGGGGCCGGCGCCGTGCAGGTGCTGCACCAGATCCGCGACGCCGTGCCCTGGCAGCGGGCCACCGTCGCGGCGTTCCCCGCCGGGTCCTACGGCAACGGCGCCGCGATGCGGGTCGCGCCGCTGGGCGCGTACTTCGCGGGAGACCTGGACCGGGCCGCCGAGCAGGCGATCCGCGCCTCCGAGGTCACCCACGCGCACGCGGAGGGGATCGCCGGTGGCGTCGTCGTCGCGGTCGCGACAGCCTTCGTGGCGTGGGCCTCCGTCGACCGCATTCGCCCGGAGCCGAAGGACGTGCTCGACAGCGTCGAGCCGTACCTCCTGCCCGGGGCGACGGCCCAGGGCATCACCCTCGCCCGCGACCTGCTCGACGCGTCTGTCGAGGAGGCTGCCTGGCGCCTCGGCAACGGGGCACGCGTCTCCGCGCAGGACACGGTGCCGTTCTGCCTGTGGGCGGCGGCCACCCGGCTGACCGACTACCCGGCGGCCATCAAAGCCTGCATCGCGGCGGGCGGCGACGTCGACACGACGGCCGCGATCGTGGGCGGGATCGTCGGCGCCTACACGGGCGTGGGGGAGTCCGACGGCGTCGTGGGGGTGCCGACCGCGTGGCTCGGCCACCGCGAGGCACTTCCCGAGTGGGCCGCCGGTGTCAGAGGCGGTCGCTACGCTTCCTGACCATGCGAGACCCGGCACTCTGGCAGGCGCGCGGTATCTACGTGGACTCCGACGACGACGGGCTCGCTCCCGAGACGAGCCACCCCGCGTTCGTCGCGCTGGCGCCGTGGTCGTTCTACGACGGCGCCGACGAGTTCGCGCCCTTCGGCAACGACCACGGACACGACACCCTCGGGGCGCTCGCGGAGTGGTACCTGGCGGGCGGGTCCGACGACGATGTCCCGGCGTTGCTCGCCGACAGCCTGGACGGCTTCGGGGTGCCCGACGGGCTCTGGTCGGCCGACTCAGCCGTGGCCCGGGAGTGGGCGGCCGGCCCCGAGGAAGACGAGCACCTCGTCACCGCGGCCGCGCAGACCGCGGTCGCCGTCGCCGTCGGACAGCTCAAGATCCGGGGCCACGTCACGTCCGCCGTCCGGTACCTCGGGTGGCAGGCGGTCACGATCCACCGGGTGCTGACCGAGCAGGCGGCGGTCCGGTACCCGGCGTGGCGGCACGCGGACCGTGCGTCCGCAGGGATCGACGACGTCGTCAAGGTACTGACCCGGGCGCCGTCCGCCCCCGCGGCCCCGGTCCGCGCCAACCACGTCTGACACGGCGACGCGGACGCCACCCCGTCTCCGGGGCGACGTCCGCGCGGCGTGTCGTCAGTCCTGCTTCGCCGCGGCCGGCGTGCCGCCGTCGACCGGCGCAGCGCCGTGCGCCGGAACACCGCCACCCAGCGCCGGCCAGCTCGCGTACTCCACGCCGCCGCGCCGCGCGGGCGCCGTCTCGGGCAGCATGACGAGCGCGACGATCGAGCACACCACGAGCAGCGCCGTGTACCCGGCCACCAGCCAGAAGCCGCCGTCGGCCGCGACCAGCAGTGCCGTGGCGACCACGGTGAACGGGCCCGAGGCGACCATGGCGCCGAACTGCCACACCACCGAGACGCCCGAGTAGCGCACCGAGGAGTCGAAGAGCTCGGGGAAGAACGATGCCTGCGGCGCGTACGTGCCCGAGTGGCCGAGTCCCAGGCCGACCACGAGCAGCGCCGTGATCACCGCGAGGTTCTCCGTCTGCACCGCGAGGAACGCGGGCACGATGAGCAGCAGGTTCAGCACGGCCAGCGTCAGGAACACCGGGCGGCGTCCGATGCGGTCGGTGATGTGCCCCCAGACCGGGATCATGACGATCTCGACCAGGATCGCGATGATGACCGCCTCCAGCACCAGGCCGGAGCTGTAGCCGTTGTTGTCCGCGTACGCGACCAGGAAGATCGTGTAGAAGGGGAACATCGCGGCCTCGACGAACTTGGCGAAGAACCCGCCCACCACCTCGCGACGGCGCTGGCCGAAGAGCTGGCGCAGCGGGGCGTGCGACTCGGCCTTGCGCTCGCGCGCGGCCTTGAAGGTCTCGGACTCGTCGACCTTCGAGCGGATGTACAGGCCGACGGCGACCACGACGATCGACAGCAGGAACGGCACGCGCCAGCCCCAGGCGAGGAACGCGTCCTCGTCCATCCACTGCTGCAGGCCCGCGAACAGCGCCGTCGGGATCAGGTAGGCCACGGGGGAGCCGAGCTGCACGAAGCTCGCGTAGAAGCCGCGCCGCTTCTGCGGCGACGCCTCGGCCGTGAGCAGGACGGCGCCGCCCTGCTCGCCGCCGACGCCGAAGCCCTGGATGAGCCGCACCACCACGAGGATGACGGCCGCCCACATGCCGATCTGCTCGTAGGTGGGCATCAGGCCGACGGCGAAGGTACCGAGCCCGGTGAGCAGCAGGGTGAACACGAGCGCCTTCTTGCGGCCCAGCCGGTCACCGATGTGGCCCCAGACCAGCCCGCCGAGCGGCCGGGCGAAGAAGCCGACGGCGTACGTCGAGAACGCGGCGAGCGTCCCGACCAGCGGGTCGGCCTCGGGGAAGAAGATCTGGTTGAACACCAGGGCCGAGGCCGTGCCGTAGATGAAGAAGTCGTAGTACTCGGCGATGGTGCCGATGACGGACGCGCCGACGGTCTTTCGCAGCGTCTTCGGGTCGACCGTGCCGGCCGGGGTGCCGCTCATGCTGCCTCCTCGCAGTGGATCACCCCGGGACGCTAGCATACTAGTGCGCTAGAACACGATCGCGGATCTACGGCAGAATCAGGGCATGTCGACGCCGCCACTCCTGACCACCGCCCGGGTCCGCGGGGAGAACACCCGCCGCCTGGTCCACACCTGGCTCCGCCGGCAGATCATCGGGCTGGAGCTGGCTCCCGGCGAGCCGCTGTCGGAGGCCGAGATCGGCTCGCGCCTCGGCGTCAGCCGCACCCCCGTGCGCGAGAGCCTGATCCTGCTCGCCGAGGAGGGGCTCGTGGAGGTGTTCCCGCAGCGCGGCAGCTTCGTGGGGCCCATCCGCTACGAGGACGTCGTCTCGGCCCAGTTCGTGCGCGAGGCCATCGAGTGCTCGTCGCTGGAGCAGGGCGGCGCGCTGGTCACCGCGGGCGACGTCGCCGAGCTGCGCGCGCTGATCGTGCGGCAGCACGAGGCGGAGCACGCCGAGGACGCCGCCGCGTTCTTCGACCTCGACGAGGAGTTCCACCTGCGGCTCATGCGCGCCTGCGGGCACGAGTCCGCGTGGCGCATCGTGGCGTCCGCGAAGGCGCAGATGGACCGCGCCCGCCGGCTCTCGCTGCCCGAGGGTGGCAAGATGACCGGCCTCATCGAGCAGCACGAGAGCGTGGTTGACGCCCTCGACCTGGGCGACGTCGCCGCGGCCGTCGCGCGGCTCCGTGAGCACCTGCGCGTGGTGCTGCAGGACATCACGCACATCCAGGCGGAGCGGCCGGAGCTGTTCGCCCGGGCGTAGCGGACGGTCGCAACGAGCGACCTTGTCATTCGTCATACATCTTACTAGTCTGTGTCGGCCAGGCATGTTAGCGCTCACAATGAAGGAGCAGCCATGACCGATCACAGCGGCGTGATCCGGGCAGTGCGCCGGAGCCCCCTCGTCCTCGGCATCGCGGCGGCCGTCGTCGCGGCGTCGATGGTTCCCGCGGGCGGCGTCCCCGACGCGCGTACCGACAGCACCGACAGCAGGGGCAGCAGCCACGGCACCAGCGAGATCGAGCGCCCTTTCGCGCTCCCCGGCCACGTCGAGCGCGACGACAACGGCGCGCTGTACGTGGGGGAGGGCGAGAGCCGGTTCGCCCTGCGCGTGAACCTCCTGACCTCGGCCGGCAAGCTGATCCGCGAGAACCAGGGCCTGCTGGCCCACGTCGCTGACGTCGGCCCCGTCACCGTCGACGGCTCGTACTACGAGGTGCGGATCAGCAGCGACGACCGGACGATCACGCCCGACCGCCTGGGCGCGCTGCGCGAGATCCTCGCCCACCGCGACGACTGGTCGCCGGAGCAGGTGGACCAGGCCCGCGAGCAGCTCCCGAGCCTCGAGGCGCGGTACGAGCAGACGCAGCGCGACAAGCAGACGATCGTCATAAGGTTCGCGCGCACGGCCCCCAACACGCTGGTCGGCGCCGTCACCGCCCTGCAGGACGACACCACGATGTTCCTCGAGGCGGCGCCCCCGTGGGGTGAGCCGAGCAGCTACCGCGTCACCGACGGCGGCATCCGCGCGTCCAGCCCGGGGCTCGACGACCCGGACGTGACCGGCCACTTCGCGCTCACCCCCACGCGCCGGGCCGACGCCGGGGCGTCCTACGCCTCGATCTCCGACCTGGTCGCGGGCATGCAGGGCGACGACGCCGCGCCGGGCTCCGCCGCCGCCGCGCTGCGCTACACGCTCGACCGGAACGAGACGATCACCTTCACCTCGACCGTCTCCGACGACGCCGCGACCAGCACCGCGACCAGCGCCGGCCACGGCCAGATCCTCGCCGCCATCGCCCGCGCCCGGGCCCAGGCCGACGTCGGCACCCTGAGCGGCAGCGGCCCGGCCGGCCGCTCGGCCACGGCCATGCGCAGCGCCATCGCGCTCAACGCCAACTACGACGAGCGGTTCCGCCAGCGGTTCCTCGTGTGGGGCTGGGGCCGGGGCGGCGCCGAGAACGACACGATCTTCACCGGCTGGGACTCCGCGTGGGACGCCGTCGTCGCGCTCACCGTGGACCCCGAGCTGGCCCGGGAGCACGAGCGCGACCTCTTCGACACCGGCGGGCCCCGCTACGACCAGCTGCACGCCGGGCCCATGCACGCCTACGCCGTCAAGCGGATCTACGGTTCCACGGGCGACATCGACCTGGTGCGCGAGGCCTACCCCTCGCTCGCGGCTTTCATCGAGAAGCTGCCCGAGTGGGACGTCAACGGCGACGGGCTCCTGGAGGCGCCCTACGACGCGGACCCGAGCAAGGTGGGCAACCACCTCGGCCTGGACGACCTGCCCGTGTACTGGTCGGCCGAGCGCATCGCCAAGGAGGGCGGCAGCGGCGACGAGCGCGACAACACCGACCTCACCGACGTCGCGCTGACCTCCTACTACGCGCTGATGGCGCAGACCATGGCCGAGCTCGCCGACGCCCTGGGCCGCGACGACGACGCGCGCCGCTACCGGGCGCTGTTCGACGACGTGCGGCGCGCCGTCAACGAGACCCTGTGGAACGAGGAGCAGGGCATGTACCTCGACCGGCACCTCGACGGCCGCTGGGGCGAGGTGGTCACGCCCACGATCTTCTACCCGCTGTTCGGCGGGGTGGCGACCGACGAGCGGGCCCGCCGGACGGTGCGCGAGAACCTCCTGGACCCGGAGAAGTTCTGGGGCGAGTACGCCGTGCCGAGCATCAGCCGGGACGACGCCGAGTACTGCGCCAACGGCCTGGAGGCGCCCAACGCGTCGGCGTCCTACACCTACTACGTGGGCTGGAACCAGGAGAACTCCTGCGAGCAGTGGCGCGGCGCCGTCTGGCCGCCCATGAACGCGACCGTCTACGACGGGCTCAAGCGGTACGGCCTCGACCAGGCGGCGGGCGAGCTCGCCGAGAAGAGCACGGACATGTGGCTCGACACCTGGGACCGCGACAAGCAGTTCCCCGAGTACTTCGACCCCGAGCCCGGCCAGGTGATCAACGGCTCCGCTGTGGACAGCGCCTGGCGCTACTACACGTGGTCCAACGTGATGCCGCTGATGGCGGTGCACGAGCTGGTCGCCGAGGACCCGTGGGGCACACCCGGCTCGGTCACCTTCGGCTCGCTCGTGCTGACGGGCCGCAACACCGTGGACGACGTCCGCGTGGGCGGCAGCACCTACGCCGCGACGGTGAGCCCCGACCGCACCGAGCTGCGCCAGGACGGCCGCCAGGTGTTCCGCGCCGTCGGCGGCCGGGTCGTGGTGCGCGACTTCGTGGCGACCGGGCAGCGCGCCTGCTTCGAGGTGAACGCCGACTCGCGGGTGCGCCTGACGTTCCTGCCGGAGCGGGGCGCGCCGCGCCAGACCACCGTGGGCGCCGGCCGCACCGAGGCGTGCCTGTAGCCCACCCGCCTACCTGCCCACCAGCACCATCTGCACGAACACCAAGGAGCAACCAGCATGCGCGGTACACACACGCCCGAACGCTCGGGCCCACCCGAACGGGGCCGACGACGGCGCCGCCTGACGGCGTCGGTCCTGGCGGGAGCGCTGCTCACCGCCGGGGCGCTGGTGGGCGGCGCCTCGGCGGTCGCCGGCACGCCTGCCGACGGTGCCGTCGGCACGCCCGTCGACGGCGCGGCGACCATCGCCGTCGACGGCGCGAGCGAGGGTCGCACGTACGACGGCATCGGGGCGATCTCCGGGGGCGGCGCCACGTCGCGGCTGCTCCTGGACTACCCGCGCGAGGAGCGGGCCGAGGTCCTCGACTACCTGTTCAAGCCCGGCTACGGGGCGTCGCTGGAGATGCTCAAGGTCGAGATCGGCGGCGACACCAACACGACCGACGGCTCGGAGTCGAGCCACGCGCACGTGCGGGGCGAGGTCAGCTGCGACGCGGGCTACGAGTGGTGGCTCATGCGGGAGGCGGTCAAGCGCAACCCGGACATCACACTGGGTGCGCTCGCCTGGGGCGCGCCCGGCTGGCTCGGTGACGGCGAGTACTACTCCCACGACACGATCGAGTACTTCGTCGACTGGCTCGACTGCGCCGCCGGGCACGGGCTGACCATCGACAACGTGGGCATCCGCAACGAGCGCGAGTACGAGTCCCAGTGGGTCAAGGACTACCGCGCGGCGCTCGACGCGGCCGGGTACGCGGACGTGCGGATCATCGCCTCGGACGAGGCGGCGCGCCGCGGGGAGTGGCCCATCGCCGTCGACATGGCCGACGACCCCGAGCTGTTCGACGCCGTCGACCTGCTGGGCAACCACTACTCGCGCGGGCCCAGCTCCGCGGCGGCCCAGGCCCTGGGCAAGCCGCTGTGGATCTCGGAGGGCGGGCCGTGGTCGGCCGAGTGGGGCGCGGGCGGCTCGTCCGCGTCGGTGCCCTCGCTCGTCAACCACGCCTACCTGGAGGGACGCATCACCGGCGTCACCTTCTGGAACCTGCTCACCAGCTACTACGACGGCCTGAGCATCTCCGACGCGGGCCTGATGCGGGCCAACACGCCGTGGTCGGGGGCGTACCAGGTGCAGTCGGCCGTCTGGGCGGTCGCGCAGACCACGCAGTTCGCCGAGCCGGGCTGGCGGTACCTCGACACCTCCTCGGGCTACCTCGACGTCACGGACACCGCGCAGGGCAGCTTCGTCACGCGCGCGGCGCCCGACGGCGGCGACTGGAGCACCGTGATCGAGACCATCGGGGCGGCCGCGCCGCGCACGGTCACGCTGTCGGTCGCGGGCGGGCTCAAGGCGCGCGACCTGCACGTGTGGCAGTCGACGGCGGACGACCGGCTCGTGCGCGAGGCCGACCCGCGGCGCTCCGCCGACGGCACCTGGTCCGTGACCGTCCCCGCGAACGCCGTCGTCACCGTGACGACCACCAGGGGCAAGGGCCTCGGCGACGCGGAGGGCAGCCACGAGTCCGCGTTCCCCTTCCCGTACGCGAACAGCCTCGCCGACGGCGGCCCCAGCGGGCAGACGCCGTACTTCTCCCAGATGGAGGGCGCCTACGAGGAGCGGCCGTGCGAGGGCGGACGCCGCGGCACGTGCCTGACGCAGGTCTCGCCGCTGCCCGCGATCTCGTGGGCGGCGTGGAAGAAGCCGGCCGGGATCCTGGGCGACCTGAACTGGTCCGACTACACCGTCGGCGTCCAGGCCTACGTGCCGGCCGACGGCACCGCCGAGGTGCTCGGCCGCGTCTCCAACGACGCGATGGCACCGGTCCCGGGCGGCTACGGGCTCAGCCTGGCCGCTGACGGCACCTGGTCGGTCGGTCGGGGCGAGCCCGGCGGGAAGGCCTGGCTGGAGCTGGCGAGCGGCGCGCTCGCGGGCGACGCCGGTTCCGGGGACGACGCCGCGGGCTGGCACGACCTCGCGCTGTCCTTCGAGGGCGACGTGATCACGGCGACGATCGACGGCGAGCGGGTCGGCGAGGTCACCGACGGCACCTGGGTGTCCGGCATGGTCGGGCTCTCGGGCGACTACGCGCCGGTGCAGTTCGCCGACCTGCGCGTCGACCCGCTGCGCCCGGTCGCGACGATCGACGACGCCGACACCGGCGCCCCGGGCGAGTCCGCGACGATCGCCTACGAGGGGGACGGGTGGGCGCACTGCTCGGTCGGCTCGGGGCACGACTCCCGGCACGGTGGCCGCTGCGACGCGGTGACCGCCCGGCAGCTGCGCGACGCCGTCGGCGGCACCGTGAGCGCGAGCCGCGACCGCGGCGACGCGTTCACGGTCACGTTCGACGGCACGCAGGCCACGCTCACCGGCGTCGCCGGCCCGCGGGGCGGCAGCGCGCGGGTGTCGGTCGACGGCAACGAGCCCGTGGTGCTGCCCTACGGCGACCTCGGCGAGGTCGAGTGGCGCACGCCGGTGCTGACCGACGGCCCGCACACCCTGCGGTTCGAGGTGGCCTCGGGCCGTTCCTCGGCCGGCCGGGACGGCTGGGTCTCCGTGGACCGGGTCGACGTCGCGCCCGGCGGCAGCGGGACCAGCTCCGTGGACGACCAGAGCGAGGGCACCGGCCTGGGCCGCCTCGAGTACCGCGGCGACGGCTGGCTGAGCTGCCCGGGCTGCATCAACCGGACCGGGCTGTACCACTCCTCGGTGACGTCGACGACGGTGACCGGCGACGCGGTGGACTTCCGGTTCTCGGGCTCGTCGGTGGACCTGTACGGGCTGCGCGCCTCCAACCAGGGCCTGGCGACGGTGCTGATCGACGGCGTCGAGGTCGGCACCGCCGACTTCTACGGCCGCACGCGGGTGGGCAACCAGCTCATCTGGACCAGCCCGGACCTGGAGCCCGGTGAGCACACGCTGACGTTGGTGGCGTCGGGCCTGGGCAGCGGGTCGCCGTCCGGCACGGGCATCAACGTCGACCGGCTGGTCGTGCGCCGGTAGGCGCCGTCGTCGCGCCGCCGACCGCCCTGCTGAGGGCGGCCGGCGGCGCGTCCGCACGGGCCTGCAGGTCGACGCGGCGCGCCCCGCACCCCGTGCACCGCACGTAGAGCACCCAGCCGTCCGAGGTGGGGTGGCGTGAGTCCGTCGTCCACGAGTGTTCTGTCGTCGTCATGGCGCCCACGATGCTGTAATGGTCTTGTGCATCTCAACCCTTACGGCGAGTACGCCGTGCTGCTCGCCGCGTCCCTGGCCAACGACTGGCCGGACGACCGGGCGGGGATCGAGGCCCGCACCCGCGAGTTCGGCATGACGATGGAGTTCCGCGAGGAGCCGGCCGACCACGCGCACGCCCGCCAGGCCATCGACGACTGGCTGCGCGTCGTGGACACGCCGGACCCCGAGCAGCGCGCCGCGCTGCTGAACGCCCAGATGGCCGCCGTGGCGGCCTACCCGCGCCTGACCGACCACGACGGCGAGGGCTGGCACCTGCACTACCGCGACGAGAACCAGGTGCTGTCCGCGGTGCTGCGGGCCGTGATCAGCGTGGGCACCTCGCTCCACCTCGTCACGCGCGGCATGCACCGCCTGGCACGCTGCGCGTCGGAGCCCTGCACGAACGTCGTGGTCGACGTGACCCGCAACGGCCGGCAGCGCTACTGCTCGGTGCGCTGCGCCAACCGCGCCGCGGTGCGGCGGCACCGCGGGCGGTCGGCGCCCTAGCTCAGCGCCAGAGCTCGCCCACCGGGCCGGCGAGGGACTTCCCCTGCTCGTAGCCCGCCTGCGCCACGGCCGGACGCCGCGAGTAGTCCATCGCGCCGGCGCCGGACATGAGCTCGGCGGCGTCGCCCGGGAAGACCGTCTCGACCCGGCTGCCTCCGGCCCGCAGCGCGCTCACCTGCGTGGCGAGGTCGAGCCCCCAGTCGGCGGGCGCCCGCGTGCGGCCGCCGAACGGGGACAGCACGAGCACTCGCGCGTACCCGGCCGCCAGGTCGGCGTTCTCGGCGTTGGCCCGGTAGCCGCCGTCGATGTACCGGCGCTCGCCGATGCGGTAGGCGAAGCCGCTGGAGCAGCTCGCCGCGACGGCGTCCGCCAGGTCGACGCCGCTGTGCCGGTCGAACAGCACGGGTTCGCCGGTGCGGGCGTCGACGGCCGTGAGGACGATCGCCCGGTCCGGCCAGTCCTGGCCGGGCAGGCGGGCGGCGACGGTGGCGCGCCACTGTGCCTGCACCGTGTCGTCCGACGTGCCGGGCAGGTCGAGGGCCGCCGCGCCCAGGCGGCGGCGCATGTCGGCCACGTCGGTGGCGCCCTCGACGATCCGGCGGGTGCGTTCCATCTGTTCGGCGGCTGCCCGGACACGGGCGGGATCCTGGGTCGGCCTGGCGCCGGCCGGGGCCGGGGCCGGTGCGGCGAGGACGGCGGCGTACAGCTCGGCGGGAGTAGCCCCGCCGAGCTGGGCCGCCGTGGTCGACCCGGCCGACGTCCCGAGGGTCAGGTCGGCGGCGGTCACGTCGACGCCGGCGTCGTACAGGCCGGCGACGACGCCGATCAGCCAGGCGTTGCCGGTCGTCCCGCCGCCCCCGAGGACGAGCGCGCGGGTACGGGGCACAGCAGAAGAGGGTGTGGTGTTCATGGGAGTCGCCTTTCGCGATTGCCGGTGTGGCGCTCCCGTGGCGACTAGATCGCCGTCGGGATCGTGGACTGCGGGGGAGCACCCGGTGCGGTCACTGCGTTCACGGGTCTCACCTCCTGCGGTCGGTACACGATCACCGCAGACGCTACCCGCCCGCCGTCGGGCCACGCAATCGACTTTTCGGCCGGCGGTGCGAGGGCTGTGCCACCATGGCCGACGTGCCGATTCACCGCGCCGTCGACCTGATCGCCCTGCGCGAGGCGCTGGAGGCCTCGTGGAGTCCGCGCACCTCCTACGGCGGCGTCTGGGAGCCGGGCAACCCGGCGCTCGGCCAGTGCTATCCGACGACGCGCGTGGTGCAGCTCTTCTTGCCCGCGAGCGAGATCGTCAAGGGCGTCGTGCGCACCCCGGCGCGGGACGAGGTGCACTTCTGGAGCGAGCTGCCGGTCGGGTCGGACACGGTCGCGATCGACCTCACCTGGCAGCAGTTCCCGCCGGGCTCGGTCGTCACGGTCCGCGAGGTGCTGGACCGGGAGCGGCTCGGCGACAGCCCGCCGACGGTCGCCCGGTGCGCGCTCCTGCTGGCCGACGTCGAGCGGCACCTGCAGGGACGTGTGAACTGATGCTCGAGGAGTACGACCACAGGTGGCCCGAGCTCTATACGCGCGCGGCCGCCGAGCTTCTCGACGTCGAGCCGTCCTGGGAGGTGGAGCACATCGGCTCCACCGCGATCCCGGGGATGGCAGCCAAGCCGATCATCGACTTGGCCGTTCGTGTCGGCTCGCTCGCCGAGGTCCGTGCGCGTCTCGACGAGCTGGCTGCACGGGGTTGGCTGCGGATCGCGCGTGGTCCGCGGTCCCATCTGGTCCTCGTCAAGCAGCAGGGACCTCGGCGCACCCACATCGCCCACTTCTTCGTCGTCGAGCAGTGGGCGGGTTGCCATCAGCGGTTGTTCCGCGACTGGCTGCTGACTCACCAGCAGGACGCGGAGCGCTATCTCGACGTCAAGAGGAGGGCGGCGCAGCTGGCATCCGACGGTCCGGACTACACCGCGCGCAAGGCGGCTGTCGTGCAGGAGATCGTGGATCGGGCACGCGCGGCCCAGGGCCTCCCGCAGGCCGACATCGCGGAATAGCGCTGAGGTCGCGTCACTCCGTCATCGGGGTGACCGGCCCGCGCCGTCCGCCCCCGGCGCCCGCACGCCGAACCACTGCTCGGCGCCGTACGCCTCGAACCGCGCCGTCTCGACGAAGCCCAGCCGCGTCGCGAGGCGCACCGAGCGCACGTTGGCGGTCTGCGTGGTCAGCACCACGGGCTCGCCCGGGAGTACGCCCGAGAGCCAGTCGAGCGCGGCCGCGCACGCCTCGGCGGCGTAGCCCCGGCCCCACACCTGCGGCAGGAACAGGTAGCCCAGCTCGATCTTCCCGGCGGCTCGCAGCTTCTGGTGCTCGCCGTCGCGGCTCTCGAGCGTGATCACCCCGACCATCGCCCCGTCCAGGTCGACGACGAACTGGCCCGGCCGCCCCTTGGGCACGGCCGGGATCTCGGCCTCCAGCTCGTCGCGAGGGCGCGCGCCGCCGATGTACGCGCCCACCTCGGGGGACGCGTTCAGCTCGATGACGGCGGCGCGGTCGTGGGCCCCGGGCTCGCGCAGCACCAGCCGCTCGGTGCGGATCGGCTCGGGCGGCCAGGTGACGCTTGCCAGGTCTGCCATGCGCGCACCCTACCGATGCCGGTCACGCGGCGATCCTCGGTGCGCACCGCATGCCGATGTAGCAGCAGGCGTTCCCGTCGGGGAGGGTCGCGAACACGACGGGCATGTAGCCCTCGCTGAAGGACGGGCCTGCGCCGGTGGCGGCGAACACGGTGCCCGACAGCGGGATGAGCCGCCCCTCGATCGCAGGGGAGAGCCCGGCCATGTCGTCCACGAACTCGTAGCGGATCCGGCCCTCGCCGTCCTGCTCGGAGATGGTGATGCGGACGCCCTCGCGGCGGTAGACGCCGGCGTGGGGCGCGAGGTCCACGGCGGGCGGCTCGGCTGCGGGCTCGAACGCTCCGGGCATGGTGACCCCGGCCAGCTCGGCGAGCAGCTCCGCGAGCAGGTCGCCGTAGAGCTGCCGGGCGCCTCCGCCGTTGGTCAGCAGCGAGACGGCGACGCCGGCGTGCGGCACCACCCGTAGGTAGGCGTACTGGCCGATGGCGGCGCCGTCGTGGCCGAACCCGGGGACGCCGTCCCAGTCGTAGAGCGTCCAGCCGAGCCCCCAGCCGTCGGCGCTCACGGTCCACTTGTCGGGGACGCCGGTGACCCGGCGCTGCATCTCCTCGACCGCTCGCGCCGACAGGACCCGGCCGCCGTCGGGCGCGGTACCGCCGTCGAGGTGCATCCGGGCGAGGCGGACCATGTCGGCGGCGCTGGTGATGACCCGCCCGTACGGTCCGGCGGCGCGCGGCATGAGGTCCCAGGCCGGCGCCGGCTCCGGGTAGGCGCCGGGCTCGCCGAGGTGGCTCATGGCGGTGCGGAAGGCGAGCGCCTCCTCGGGCAGGGTCATCGAGTGCGACATCCCGAGCGGTGCGAACAGCAGGTCCTTCAGGGCCTGGTCCCAGGTCGTGCCGGTGAGCACCTCGATGATGCGGCCGAGCACGACGTAGCCGACGCTCGAGTACGACACCATGCCGGGCGGGCAGTCGAGCGGGACCGTCGCGGCCGCCGCCACGAAGCGTTCGAGGCAGTCGTCGCCGCGTCCGCCGTCGTAGTTGAAGTCGCAGGTGAGGCCGCTGGTGTGGGAGAGGAGCTGGCGCGGCGTGACGGTCCGGGACGCCTCGGGGTCGGCGACGGTGAAGTCGGGCAGGACCGCGCGGACCGGGGCGTCCAGGTCGAGCAGCCCCTCGTCGGCGAGCCGGGCGATCGCCGTCGCCGTGTAGACCTTGGCGACCGAGCCGGTCAGGAACAGCGAGTCGGTGGTGGTCTCGACGCCGGTCCCGGTGTGGAGGCGGCCGGTGGCCAGCTCGTGGATCTCGCCCTCGGTGAGGACGGCGAGGGTGGCACCGGGGACGTGGTGGGTGGCCGCGAGCTGGTCGAGCCGGGTCTGCCAGTGGCTGAGGTCGAAGTTCATATTGAACACCGTACAATTAAACTGAACGCTGTCCAATTGTCGTAGGGTGGGAACCTCACCGAGGATCGAGCAGGGGGACGTATGCCGGACGAAGCAGCCGCACCGCCACGGTCGCGCGCGGGCCGACGCCGCAAGGGCGAGCCGGCGCTGAGCCTGGACCAGATCGTGTCGGAGGCCCTGGCCCTGCTCGACGAGGAGGGGCTCGACGCGCTGAGCATGCGCCGCCTGGGCACCCGCGTGGGCGCGGCGGCGACCGCCGTGTACTGGCACGTCGCCACCAAGGACGAGCTGATGGAGCTGGTGGTCGACGAGGTCTACGGGGAGATCGTGGTGCCGGACGTCGAGGACCCGGTGGGCTGGCGGGCCGCGGTCACCACCTGCGCGTCGAACCTGCGGGCCGCGATCCTGCGCCACCCGTGGATCACCTCGGTCCTCGACGAGGTGGGCGTGACCTACCGCGGGCCCCACCTGATGCGCGTGTCCGACCGGATGCTCGCGCTGTTCGAGGCGGCCGGGTTCGACCTGGTCCGGGCCGACCAGGCACTCGGCACGGTCCTGGCCTACGTCACGGGCATGGCCGGCGCCGAGGCTGCCGCGTCCCGGCGGGTCGCCGGGGACGAGCGGTCCCGGACCGAGGCGCTCGAGGCGGCCGAGGCCGCGGCGGAGCAGTACCCGCGGCTCCAGGCGCTCTACCGGGCCTACCGGGAGCGCGGACCGGCCGACGACGACGACTTCGCCGACGGGCTCGACGTGGTGCTCGACGGGATCGAGGCGCGCCGGGGCCGGTGACGCCCGGCAGCGGATGTCAGTGGCGGGAGGCAGTATCGGGGGTAGCGGACCCGACCTGGAGGACGTCATGGCTGACACACCCACCACCCCGCCCCGCACCTACCCCCACGGCGTGCCGAGCTGGATCGACCTGGAGGCGCACGACGTCGACGCGGCGCTCGCCTTCTACGCCGACCTCTTCGGCTGGTGGTACACCGAGATGCTGCCGCCTGGCGCCCCAGAGCGCTACGTCGTCGCGTCCCTCGACGGCACGGACGCCACCACGGTCGGCGCCATCGGGACGCCGTCGGCGGGCTTCGACGGCGAGGTCATGTGGCACACCTACATCGCGGTGGACGACGTCGACGCCGTCGTCGTCCGGGTCGTCGAGCTGGGCGGCATCGTGAGCTCGGGGCCCGAGGACGTCGGGCCGCCGGGGGAGCCCGCCGGCCGGATGGCGCGGATCGTCGACCCGCAGGGCGCGACCTGCCGGCTGGTCCAGGCGGGCACGCGCCCCGGCGCGCAGTCCGTCAACGCCCCGGGCACGTGGAACTTCAGCAACCTGAACACGCCGGACATGGACGCCGCGCTGCGCTTCTACGGCCCGCTGCTCGGTTGGGAGCACTACGCGGACCTCGGCGGCGGCATGCTGCGCGTGCCCGGGTACGGCGAGCACCTGGCCCGCACCTTCGACCCGGGCATCTACGAGCGGCAGGAGGGCGCGCCGGACGGGTTCGCCGACGTCGCGGCCGGGATCCTGCGCGCCGACGGCCCCGCGCACTGGTCCGTGACCTTCTCGGTGGCCGACCGGGACGCGTCCGCCGCCGCCGCGGAGCGGGCGGGCGCCACCGTCCTGGCGCGGCAGGAGACCGAGTGGACCAAGGAGGCGGCGATCCGGGACCCGTTCGGCGCCGAGCTCTCGCTGTCCCAGTTCTCCCCGCCGGAGTGGTTCGAGGAGGCAAGGGACAGCGAGGCCCGGGGCGGCAGCGACTAGGCGACGAACTCGTACCGGCCGGACCCGACCCGCACCAGCACCACGCCGTCCTCGGCCGAGACGTCCGCGACGCCCTCGACGTGCGCCAGCGGGCGGCCCTGCTCGGTGACGGCGTCGGGCCCGGATGCGGGCAGCCGCACCGTCGCCGTCGACCCGACGGGGACGGTCACGTCCAGGCGGAGCCGGTCGCCCGTGCGCCGCCACTCGCTGGCCACCCTGCCGTAGGGCGTCCGAACCGACGCCGCCGCCCGGTCCAGGTGCCGGGTGACCGCGGGGGCGATCGTGATGTCCCGGAACCCCGTCTCGGGCGACGCCTGGATGCCGGCGACGTGCTGGTAGAACCAGTCGTCCACGGTGCCCAGGAAGTAGTGCCCGTACGAGCGTGCCTCCAGCGACCAGTGCTCCCACATGGAGGTCGCGCCGTGCTCGATCATGTAGCCCCAGCTCGGGTACCGGGTCTGGGTGGCCAGCTCGTAGGCGACGTCGGCGTGCCCGTGGCGGGTCAGCACCGGCAGCAGCCACTTGGTGCCCAGCACGCCGGTGTTGAGGGTGGTCCCCTTGGCGCGCACGTCCGCCACGATGCCGTCGACCACCCGCCGGGTCGTGGCGGCGTCGGGCACCAGGCCGAACTCGACGGCGAGCACGTTGTGCGTCTGGCGGTACCCGCGGTCGCCGTCACCCCGGTAGTACCCGGCCCCGGCGTCCAGGAACTCGGCGTTGAACGCGGCCTTGACCGTGGCGGCGTTCCGGGCGAAGTGCTCGACGTCGGCGGACTTGCCGAGGAACCCGGCGCTGCGCCGCATGAACAGGGTCATCGAGTACAGGAATGCCGTGGCGGAGACCCGCAGGTCCTCCGGCGCGTTGCCGCCCGCGGGGCTCGCCTCCGGGCTGACCCAGTCGCCGAGCCGCGCGTCGGGCACGATGCCGCCTTCGGACCGGTCGAACTCGAGGTCGACGTACCGCTTCATGCCGTCGTAGCACTCGGTGAGCACGCGCTTGTCGGCGCCGTACTGGTAGAGCCACCAGGGGATCATCACGTAGGCGGCGTGCCACGGCGGGCACACGCCCCACTCGCCCCAGTCGCCGGAGCTCGGCGCGATGACCAGCGGCCGGCCCTGTTCGTCCCGGGTCTCGTGCACGTCGCGCAGCCACTTGGCGAACAGCTCGTGCACGTCGAGGTTCAGCAGGAACATCTCCGCGCCGACGGCGGCGTCGCCGGTCCAGCCGTTCTTCTCGAACATCGGCGTGTCGGTCGGGATGCCGTGGATGTTGTTGGTCAGCGTGTCCACGACGGCCCGGTGGGTGCGGTTCATGACCTCGCTGGAGCTGTCGAACGTGCCGGTCTCCGCGGCGGCCGTGTGCACCACCTGCGCGGTGAACGCGTCCAGCGGCGGCGGGCCGTCCTGCGGCCACCCGGTGACCTCGACGTACTGGAAGCCCTTGTACGAGAACCGTGGCTCCCACGTCTCCGCCTGCCCGGTGCCGGCCAGGGTGAACCGGTCGGTCTGGAACCCGGCCTGGAACCCGCCGTTGTTGCTCAGGTTCACGCGGCCGGCGGCGGTCAGCTTCTCGCCGTGCGCGGCCCGGACCGTGGTCCCGGCCGGACCCGTGACGGCGTACCGCACCCAGCCCGCGAGCACGCGCGGGAACCGCACCACGTAGACGCCCGGCTCGGGCTCGGTCACCTCGACGGCGGGCAGGGACTCGATGACCTTGACCGGCTGCTGCCTCTGGTTGACCAGCGTGCCGCGCGGGCCGGAGGCCACGGTGGCGGCGGCCCACGCGTCGTCGTCGAACCCGGCCGTGTCCCAGCCCGGCAGGGTGCGGCGCGCGTCGTAGGTCTCGCCGCCGTAGAGGTCGTCGAACACCGTGGGGCCTGCGTGCAGGTGCCAGGTCGCGTCCGTGACCACCCGCTCGACGCCGTCGGCGTACTCCAGGTGCAGCACCGCCCGGACCACCGGCTCGTCGTGCCACGGCGGCGCCTCCCACCGCCACACGTTGCCGCCCGTCATGCCGTAGAAGCCGCGGCCGAGCTCGACGCCCAGCGCGTTGCGGCCCTGCTGCAGCCCGCGCGTCAGGTCCGTGGCCGTGTACTGCACGGTGTCGTCGTAGTCGGAGAAGCCCGGCGCGAGCACCTGGTCGTCGGCGGGCCGGCCGTTCAGCGACACGTGCGCGTACCCGCCCGCGGCCAGGTAGAGCGTGGCGCGCCGCAGGCCCGCCCGGACCTCGAGCTCCTTGCGCAGCAGCGGCGCCGGCAGCGGGTCCGGCGTCGGCAGGCGCACCCCGCTGCCCCAGGGTCCGGAGCCGTAGGCCGCGATCTGGGCGGCCTGCTCCCAGGCGGAGTCGTCGAGGTCCGGCCGGGCGAAGTCGGCGTCGAACGTGGTGGCGGCCTTCCAGCGGTTCCCGCTGGTCAGGGTCGCGGTGGTCCCGTCCGAATACGTGAGGCGGACGACGGCGAGCACGGCGCCGGCGCTCACGGCGTCGTTGGCGCCCCGCACCGCGAGCACGGTGTCCCCGCCCGGGGCGCAGGACAGGTCGGTCGCGTAGAAGCAGGCCGACTGCCAGCCGTTCTCGGCGGGCTCGGTGCCGCCCACCTCGGCGCCGTCCACCCAGAGCGTGAACGCGTCGTCGGCGGTGATCAGCACCTCGGCCTTCGTGGCCGCCGCGCCCGCGGGCGCGGGGCGCGTGATCCGGAACGCCCGGTCCTGGCCGGGCAGCTCGCCCTCGGCGGCCCACATCCAGGCGGCGCCGTCGAACCGCAGGTCGGTCACCTGGTCCGGGCCGCGTTCGTTGCCGATCCACTCGGCCCCGGCCCAGTCGGCGTCGGCGTACAGCCCGGTGCGGAACGACGACGTCGTGGTGCTCCGGCCGCGGTTGGTCACGACGTCGACCCGCCAGGTGTGCTCCGTCGCGGGGGCCAGCGCGGGCCCGGCGTACTCGACGTTGGCGGACTCGCGGGACGGCACGACGCCGCTGTCCCACACCTGGCGCGGGCGCGGACCGCCGGTGCTGACCCGCAGCCGGTACGACTCCTGCTCGACGCCGCGCCGGCCGGACTCGATCGTCCACGAGAACCGGGGGCGATCGACGTCGATCCCGAGCGGGCCGGTCTTCTTCTCGACGAGCGGGTCGGCCAGCCGGACGTCGCCGGCGGCGTCGTGCGGCCGGGGGCCTGCTGGGAGCACCGCGGCCGTCGAGGCGACGCCGGCGGTCTTCAGGAACGTTCTGCGGTCCAGGGCCATGACGCCTCCAGGCGGCTGCGATCGGGTGAGAAGCGAGCTCCGTTGCAACGTTTCAACCACGCGGACGTCAGTTTAGGGGTGATTTGTCGCCTTGGGCCAGGGGTGTTGGTCAGCCCGCCGCCGGGAACGCCTTGCCCGGGTTGAGCAGCCCCCGCGGGTCCAGCGCGTCCTTGACCGCCCGGTGCATCGCGAGCACCGCGGGGCTCAGCTCGGCCGCCGCGCCCGGGAGCTTGAGCAGACCGACACCGTGTTCGCCGGTCACCGTGCCGCCCAGCGCCCGGCACTCGTCGACGATCCGGTCGAAGGCCGCCTTGGCGCGGGCCTTGGCGGCGTCGTTGCCCTCGGGCGCGATGATCAGCGGGTGCAGGTTGCCGTCGCCGGCGTGCGCGATGTTCGCGATCACGACGTCGGCGTCGCGCGCGATGCGCTCGATGCGGCCCAGCATCTCCGGGACGGCGCCGCGCGGCACGCAGACGTCCTCGGTGAGCACGGGCCCGAGCCGCTCCAGCGCGGGGTAGGCCAGGCGGCGGGCGAGGAACAGCCGGTCCACCTCGTCGGGCGCGAAGGCGCGCTCCACCTGGGTGCCGCCCGCCTTCTCGAAGAGGCCGGCGACCCGCTCGGCGAGCGCCTCGCCCGCGGCTCCCGGCTCGTCGACCTTGGCCAGCAGCAGCGCGGCGGCGCCCTCGGGCAGCGTCCACTCCTGCCAGTCGGCGACGGCGCGCAGGCAGGTGCTGTCGATGAGCTCCAGCGCGGCGGGCACGATGCCGGCGGCGGAGACGGCGGCCACCGCGGTCCCGGCGTCGGCCAGGGAGGGGAACCAGCCGACGATCGCGCGGTCCTCGCGGCCGCCCAGCGGGCGCAGCTTGAGCGTCACCTCGACGATGATGCCGAGCGTGCCCTCGGAGCCGACCAGCAGCCCGGTCAGGTCGTAGCCGGTCACGCCCTTGGCGGTGGTGCGGCCGAGCCGGGCCACCGACCCGTCGGCGAGCACGACGGTCATGCCCAGCACGTAGTCGCGCGTGACGCCGTACTTGACGCAGCACAGGCCGCCCGCGTTGGTGGCGACGTTGCCGCCGATCGTCGAGATGGCCTGGCTCGCCGGGTCCGGCGGGTACCAGAGGCCGTGCCCGGCGACGTGCCGGCGCAGGTCGTCGTTGAGCACGCCGGCCTCGACGACGGCGTAGCGCTCGGCCACGTTGACCTCGCGGATGCGCGTCATCCGCTCCAGCGACAGCACCACGGCACCGGCCATCGCGTTCGCCCCGCCCGACAGGCCCGTCCCGGCGCCGCGCGGCACCACGGGGGCGCCGTGCTCGCCGGCGATCCGGACGGTCGCGACGACGTCGTCCAGGCTCGTGGCCAGCACCACCGCGGCCGGCGTCGCGAAGTCGGCCCACTCGGCGTCGTCGTGGGCGTAGCGCTCGACGTCGGCGCCGCCGGTGAGCACGGCGCCGTCGGGCAGGGCGGTCTGCAGGGCCGCGGCCAGCGCGGACGATTCGTCGCGGGTCATCGCTTCGGATCGTACGCGCGGCCGCGGCGACGGGTCTCACGCGACCAGGCTCACGGGATCAGGATGGCCCGCCCGCGCACCCGGCCCGCGTCCAGGTCGTCGATGGCCGACTGGAAGTCGTCGAGCGCGTACTTCGCCGTGTGCAGCGTGACCGCGCCGCGGGCGGCGAGCACCATCAGCTCGCACAGGTCGTTGTACGAGCCGACGAGGTTGCCGACGATGTTGATCTCGCTGGAGATCACGTCGATCGTGGGCACGTCGATGTTCTCGCCGTATCCGACCACGTGGTAGTCGCCGGCCTCGCGCAGCATCCGCAGCCCCTCGGACGTCGCCCCGCCCTCGCCGACGAAGTCGACCACCACCTCGGCGCCGTGCCCGCCGGTCAGCGCGAGCACCGCGTCCACGTGCCCGCCGTCGGCCACGATGCCGTGGTCCGCGCCGATCTCGAGCGCGAGCTTGATCGCGTCGGCGTTGCGGTCCACGACGATCAGCTCGGCCGGGGTGAGCGCCTTGAGCACCTGGATGCCGATGTGCCCCAGGCCGCCGGCCCCGATCACCACGCACCGGTCGCGCGGGGTCAGACGCCGGGCCGCCTTCGCGGCGGCGTGGTACGCCGTCAGGCCCGCGTCGGCGAGCGCGGCGACGTCGGCGGGCTCCAGCGAGTCGTCGATCCGCACCACGCTGCGCGCCGAGGTGCGCAGGTACTCGGCGTACCCGCCGTTCGTGTCGATGCCGGGGAAGTCGCTGGTCTCGCAGTGCACGTCGTCGCCCGACCGGCACGCCCGGCACAGCCCGCAGGTGATCAGCGGGTGCACGATCACCTTGTCGCCCTCGGCGACGTTCGTCACCGCGCTGCCGACGGCGTGCACCCACCCCGCGTTCTCGTGCCCGATCGTGTACGGCAGCACCACCTGCGACTTCTCGGCCCACTGCCCCTCGAGGATGTGCAGGTCGGTGCGGCAGACCCCCGCCCCGCCGATCTTCACGACGACGTCGAACGGCCCGCGGGGCTCGGGGACCGCGACCTCGGTCAGCTCCAGGTCCTGGTGGTAGCCGACCACCTGGACGGCGCGCATCGTGCTCATGGGGTGTGCTCCTTCAGGGGGGACTGGTCCTTCTCGGACCCGGGGTAGCGGGTGCGCAGCAGCCCGCGGCAGAAGTGGGCGTTGCCGTCCACGGAGATACGCGTGGACCGGGCCCGGCGCAGCGCGAGGGGCACCTGCTCGGGCGCGTAGCCGACGCCGTCGTGGTCCACCAGCACCAGCGCGTCGGCGGCGTTGGACAGCCCGACCGCCGCGCGCCGGCGCAGCAGCGCCGCCGTCGTGGCGTCGCCGGGGAGGTCCCAGAGGTGGATCCCGGCCAGCTCGGCCTCCGGCAGGTCCGGGCGCTCGCGGAGCAGCGCGGTCAGCGCGCGCTCCATCGCCGCCGTGTGGGCCTTGCGGCGGAACGTCTCGCGCAGCTCGTCGAGGTCCTCCTCCGCCTCGTGCCGGAACGTGCCCCGGTACCCGGCGTCGGCGGCCAGGCCCGCGTTGATGATCGCCGAGTCGTGGTGGTCGTCGAGCTCGACGACCACGTGGGTCACGCCGGGCAGCGCGGCCAGGGCGTCCTTGCTGTCCGAGGCCATGAGGTAGGCGAAGTTCGGCGAGCAGAACGACGTCGGCAGGCGCAGGTGCACCTCGACGCGGCCGCCGTCGAGCGCGACCGAGCGCACGAACCCGAGGTCCGTGACCGGCTGGTCGAGCTCGGGGTCCAGGACGGCGTCCAGCGCACGGCGTACGTCGGCCTCGGTCGGGGCGGGGGCGTGGGTCAGCGTGCTCATCGCGCCGCCGCCAGGTCTGCGCGTCCGGGCTCCCGCGGGCCGACGGCGGGCTCGCCGGCGTCGGGCAGCCGCAGCTCCTCCGGCACCTCGATGCCGTACATCTTCGCGGCGTTCAGGCCCAGGATCTTCTTCTTCTGCGCCGTCGTGATCGGGCCGTACTCCGCCGACATGTCGTCCGGGATCTGGAAGTCCACGAATGCCTCGACCAGCCAGCGCGGCGTCCACAGCGCGTAGTCGGACGAGAACTGGATGCGGTCCTCGCCCACCCAGTACAGGAGCTCGCCCATGATCTGCGCGAAGTAGCGCGGCCGCGTGTGGATGAACGGCATCGCCACGGCCAGGCCGCCGTGCACGTTCGGCTCCTGCGTGGCGATCCAGCAGAAGTCCTCCAGCCGCGGCAGGCCCACGTGCTCGACGACGAAGTTCAGGTCCGTGAAGTCGGAGGCCACGTGGTCGATGTCGGCCACGTCGAACGCGTCGCGGTCCAGCGGCCGGATGGTGGGGCCCTTGTGCACGTGGATGTTGGTGATGCCCAGCTCGCGGCACGCCTCGAAGTACCGGTACGCCCACGGGTCGCTGAGCTTGTAGCCGCGCGACTCGCCGTGCCACTCCGCCGTGTAGAGCTTCACGCCCTTCAGGTTCATCCGCTCGGCGTCGGCCCGCAGCCGGTCGAGGCCCGCCTCGCCGTTGCGCGGGTCGAAGTGGTGGTTGTACGTGAGCCGCTCCGGGTTCGCCCGGGCGAGCGCGAACGCCTCCTCGGTCTGCCCGAACCCGTTGACGTAGAACTCGCCCAGGTGCGCCGGCTGGAAGATCGCGTGGTCCACGTAGCCGTGCTCGAACACGTCCCGCATCAGGCGCTCGCCGCCCTGGTAGAGGTACTCCTCGTAGGGCCACTTCTCCGAGTCCGGCGACAGGTTCGAGTGGTAGTCGTAGAAGCAGTCGATGAACTGCTTGCCGTGGATGTTGCGCTGGTTCTCCGGCCGCGCGTCCCACAGGGCGATGTGCGCGTCGACGATGAAGTAGCGCTCGCCGTCCTTGGTGTACATCTGGTCCTCCGTCCCTCGGTGTCGTCGTCGACACCGGCTCCGCCGAACGTACGTCCGGCCCGGACGGCCGGGCAGGGGTCCGGTGTCTCAATCTGAGACGACGTCGCCAGGCGGGCCCGGCGGGCGCGGCTGTACCGTGGGCGGCACGCCAGAACGGACCGACGGAGGCTCGGATGCGCGAGGGGCACCTGCCCGAGCGGGCACGCCTGCACGACGCACCCGTCGTGTCCGTGCCGCAGCGCCTGCTCGACTCCTGGCAGCGCAGCGAGGAGTACGGCGTCCCGCTGGAGGACGTCGAGCCCGTGTTCACCGGCACCTACGACGACGAGTCGCTGTTCTACCGGTGCGGCCAGGAGGTGCTGACCAACCTGCACCGCACCCTCGTCGACGAGCCGGTCAGCCTGATGCTCACCGACGCCGACGGCCTGGTGCTCAACCGGCTCAGCGGCGACAGCTCCCTGCTGCGCGCCCTGGACGCCGTGCACCTGGCGCCCGGCTTCTCGTACGCGGAGCGCGAGGCCGGCACCAACGGGCTCGGGCTGGCGCTCGCCGACCGCGCGCCCACCGTGGTGCGCGCCGAGCAGCACTACGCGCTGAGCCTGTGCACCTACACGTGCGCCGCCGCGCCCGTGCTCGACCCGCTCACCGGGCGGGTTGAGGGCGCCGTCAACCTCACCACCTGGTCGGACACGTCGAACGACCTGCTGCTGGCGCTCGCGCAGTCGGCGGCCGGGACGACGGCGGCCCTCATGCTCGCCCGGTCCCGCGGGCAGCACCCGCGGCCGCAGCCGCGCGGCGAGGTGTTCCGCATCGAGAAGCCCCGGCTGGAGCCGGGCGCCGGCACCCTGGACGGCCTGTCCGCGCCGTGGGCCGATGCGCTCGCGCGGCCGAGCTCGGGCGTGGCCGAGGGGCGGGTCGTCGCGGCGGTCGGCGAGCCCGGTTCGGGCCGGGCCACGCTGCTCGCCCAGGCCCAGCGGTCGGTCCGGCCGGGGGACCGGATCCTGGCGGCCCGGGCGCCCGCGCCGCAGGACATCGACGCCTGGCTCGACCTCTGGACCCCCGAGCTCGACAAGCCGTACACCGCCGTCATCCTCCGCGGGGTCGAGTCCCTGCCCCTGTGGGCCGCCGAGCGGCTGCGCGACCTGGTGCTCGCCGCCCGCGCGCAGGGCGGCGACGACGCGGCCCGGCGCGTCGGGTTCGCGATCACCGCCGAGAGCTTCGAGGGCATCCCCGCGCCGCTGGCCTCCCTGGTCGGGTCCGTGGTCGAGGTGCCGCCGCTGCGCGACCGGCCCGACGACGTGCTCCCGCTGGCCCGCCAGGTCGCGCGCCGGCTGCGCGGCCACGAGATCACGTTCACCCGCGCCGCCGAGCGCGCGCTCGGCAACCACCCGTGGCCGGGCAACGTGCGCGGGCTGGCCGACGCCGTCCGCTTCGCGGCGGCCCGGTCCGACGTCGTCGACGTGGCGCACCTGCCGCCCGGCATCCTGTCCGGGACCTCGCGCCGGCTGTCACGGATCGAGGCGTTCGAGCGGGACGAGATCGTGCGCGTGCTCAGCCGGCACGGCACGTCGATGCAGGCTGCCGCGGACGAGCTCGGCATGAGCCGGGCGACGGTGTACCGGAAGGTCGCGCAGTACGGGATCCAGGTGCCGCGGGGTTAGCCGGCACGCGTGTTGCCCCGAGCCCGCTACTCTGTCCGCGGCCTGGTCAGGGCCCATTTTCAGACGGAGATCAACAATGCAGAACGACCAGCTGGTCGCACCGGGCGCAGCCGACGTCATCTCGTCCTATCTCACGTGCGAGGTGGCCACCGTCTCGCGGTCCGGCACCCCGGTCGCGTGGCCGGTCTCGGGCGTGTGGCGGCCCGACGCCGGGACGTTCGTGCTGTCGACGTCGATCGGGTTCGCGCAGAAGGCCCTCAACGTGCGGCGGGACCCGCGGGTCGCCGTGCTCTTCTCGGACCCCACGGGCAGCGGCCTCGACCAGGCGGGGCAGGTGCTGCTTCAGGGTGAGGCCGAGTGCCCGGACGAGGTCGTGACCTCGTTCGCGCGCAACGCCGACCTGTGGCGGCGGATCGCGGCGGCACAGCCGTCGTCGCGCACCCTGTCGACCGGCGGGCTCGCCCGCCGGCTGCTCGACGTCTACTACATGCGGCTCATCATCACGGTGACGCCCGCCGCCGTCACGACGCGGGAGCCGCTGGCGGACGCCGTCCGGCCGCTCTCGGTCCCGGCGATGCCGGGCCTGCCCGCGCCGTTCGCCAAGGAGCTGGGCGACTTCACGAGCGGGGTCCTGGCCCGGCTGGACGACGCCGGTCTGCCGACCCTCGACCGGGTGGTCCCCGAGGCCGTCGACGGCGGCCTGCTGGTGCCCGGCACCGACGCACGACCGGGTCCCGCGAGCCTGCTGTTCCACCGCCACGACGAGCTGCTGGCCGGGAACCGGAGCCTCGTCGTGCTGGGCGAGCTCGCCGAGAGCCCGCGGGGTCTGGTGTTCCGTCCGGAGCGGGTCGTGGACGGGGTGCGGACCGCGGGCCTGCTGACGCCGTTCCGGTTCGTGCGGGGCCTGCGCGCCCGGGCCGCGGCCTACCTCGCGAAGCGGGGGCTGGAGCGTCCGCAGGTGGCCTGGGAGGAGCTCGACGCGATCCACGCGAGCCTGGACGCGGAGCGGAGCTGATCGTTGCCCCGGCGGGGGAGTCAGTCCTCGCGCCGGGGCTTGGAGGAGCGCAGCCGCTTGGTGTCCGACCGCTGCTTCTTGGCGGTCAGGCGCCGCTCCTGCGAGCCCCGGGTGGCCCGCGTGGCGCGGCGGGCCTTCGGGCCGGGCGCCAGCGCGTCGGCGACGAGCGCGGCCAGGCGCATGGCGGCGGCGTCGCGGTTGCGGCGCTGCTCCCGGTTCTCCGAGGCGACGACGGTCAGGACGCCGTCCACGAGCCTGCCCGCCAGCCGCTCGGTGAGCCGGGCGCGCTGGGTGTCGCTCAGGAGGGCGGACCGGCCGACGTCCCAGGACAGCTCCACGCGGGAGTCCGTCGTGTTGACGCCCTGGCCGCCCGGTCCGGAGGCGCGGGAGAACCGCTCGGTGAGCTCGGCCCGGGGGATCGTCAGGGCTGGGGTGACGGGCAGGCCGGGGCGGACGGGGGAGGGCATGGGGCTATGGTCCCGCACCGGCCCGTCACTCGTCGTCGGCCAGCCGCAGCGGTCCGACCGCGACCCGCGCCAGCTCGCCGATCGCGGCGTCGACCCGGGGCAGGTGCCGCTCCGGCCGGGCCGCGCGGGTCAGCACCACGACGCCGACCGGGTGCTCGTGTGGGAAGCGGACCACCGCCGCCTCGTGCCGCAGACGGCCGAGGGTCCCGGTCTTGCCGAGCAGCAGGACGTCGTCGTGCGGGAACCCGCTGCCTATCCGGTGCCGCCACGCCTGGTGGGCCAGCGCGTCGCGCACGGTGTCGTGGGTCGGGCCCGGGCGCGACCACAGCAGGCGCAGCACCTGCCCGAGCTGCGCCGCCGTCGCCGCGCTCGCCAGGGCCGGGTCGTACTGGGAGGTCTCGGCGGCGCGGTCGGGGTCGGCGAGCACGCGCTGGGCGGCGGCCCAGCCGTCGGTCCCGGTGTCCCGCAGGACGGCGCGCGTCTCCTCGGCGGACCCCTGCCGGACCAGGGTCGCCGGGAGGCCGAGCCGGGTCAGGTGCGCGTGCGCCCGGTCGCGGCCCACCAGGTCCAGGACGGCGTCACCGCACGCGTTGTCGGACACGGCGAGCATCAGCCGGACGGCGTCGCGCGTGCTCAGGGTGACGTCGTCGAGCAGCATCGCCACGCCCGTGGGGCCGGGCATCCGGTTCGGTGCGGCGAGGCGGACCGGCTGGTCCGCCGCGAGCCGGCCCTCGGCGACGAGGTCCGCCCAGACCAGGGCGAGCGGCAGCTTGTAGAGGGAGGCGACCGCGACCGGCTCGGTGTCGGCCAGCGACGTCGTCCCGGCCGGGCCGGTCAGCCGGGTCGCGTGGACGTGGGCCGTGACGCCGGCGTCACGGGCGATGTCCCGGAGGGTCGCGACGGTGTCCGGGATGGTGGGTGTCATCCCAGGCCCGCTGCGATCGCCGCGGCCACCGCGTCATGGTCCACCTCGGGCCGACGCCGCGTGACGTGCGGCAGCACGACGCGCAGCCGGAGCGGCGGGCATCCTGGCTCGGCCGCGCCGTCCACCACGGGGACCAGCCCCACCGCCGTCCCCGCCGCGACCAGTGCTCGGCGCTGGGCGGCGTCCCGCGCCTCGACGACGGCGCCGCTGTGCCCGGCTCGCCGCAGCGCGTCCACGAGCTGGTCGTGCGCCGGAGGCTGGTGGTGCCGCGGCGGGACGGCGACGGGGAGGGTGATGTGCCCCAGAGAGGTGCTGTCTGCGCCGACCAGCCGCGTCGGCACCACCAGCACCTCGCCCGCCGTCAGGCCGTCGTGCACCCCAGGATGCCGCACCACACCGACGTCGAGCAGCCCGTCCCGCAGCAGGTCGACCAGCTCGACGCTGCCCGCGACGGTCGGCGCCACGGCCGTCCCACCGGCGGCGAGGTCGCGCAGGAGCCCTGGCACGGCGTCCTCCAGGTCGGCGGCGATGCCGAGGCGCACCTGCTCGGGGAGGGCGAGGTCGCGGGCGGCGGACACGAGGTCGTCGGCGGCGTCGAGCAGGTCGCGCGCGGCGGGCAGCAGCTGCTGCCCGGCGGCGGTGATGCGCACGCCGCGCGCGTCCCGGTCGAACAGGCGCACGCCGAGGTGCCGCTCCAGGCGGCGGATGCCCTGCGACAGGGGCGGCTGCGTCATGCCGAGGTCGGCGGCGGCGTCGCCGAAGTGGCGCACGTCGGCGACGGCGCGGAAGAAGCCCAGGTGCCGCAGCAGGTCCACCTCGGGAGGGTAACCGCCCGCCATATCGGGAACGACCCGGGCCGGGTCCTCATGACTCTTTGACCCTCCCGACGGCGTCCGTCCAGGGTGTGCGCCATGACGACACCCACCTCCCCGACGCGGGGCCTCAGCCGCCGTGCCCTCATGACCAGTGCCGGCACCGCAGCCCTCGGCGTGCTCGGCGGCGTCGCCGGAACCCACGCGCTGGCGGCGGACGCCGCCCCGGCGTCCGGGACCCGGCCGGCCGCCGCGCCGAGCGGCTTCGCCTCGTTCGCCTGGCTCGGCACCTCGGGCTGGAAGATCCGGACGCCGGCCACGACCGTCCTGCTCGACCCGTACGTGACGCGGTTCGACACCGGGCTCGCCGCGGGCAAGTTCGCCGCGACCGCCAGGCTGCGGGTCGACGCCGCCGCCCTCGACCGCGCGCTGGGCAGGGCCGGCACGGCGGACGGCGCCGTCGACTCGATCCTGGTGACCCACACCCACTGGGACCACTTCGCCGACGTGCCGCACCTGGCCCGCACCCGCGACGCCATGGTGTTCACCACGCTGACCGGCTACCACCTGGCCCTGGCCATGGGGGTGCCGCAGGGGCAGCTCGCCGTGGTGCGCGGCGGCGAGGAGATGCACCTGGGCGACCTCGTGGTGCGGGTCGTGCCGTCGCTGCACAGCCGGACCGCGACCGGCGCGCTCCTGTTCCCCGGCATCCGCACGCAGAAGCCGGCCCGGCCGCGGACGATCGCCGACCTGCCCGAGGGCGACACCCTGTCCTACCTGCTGCGGTCGCCGCAGGGGCGGTCCGTGCTGCTGCTCGGTGGCAGCGACTACGACGACCAGGCGCTGCGAGGCCTGCGCGTCGACACGGTGGCGCTGCCCGTGCCGAGCACCGACGTGACCGCCGGCTACGCGGAACGGCTCCTGAGCGTGCTGGACCAGCCCGAGCAGGTGGTCCTGGTGCACTGGGACGACTTCGAGACGCCGCTGGCCGACCCGCCGCAGGCCAGCGACGCCACTCGCACCCGGATGCGCGACCTCACCGAGGAGATCCGCCGGCTCTCGCCGCGCACGCGGGTCGTCGAGCCGGAGTACGGGACGTCGCTGGACCTCCTGTGACCGGGCAGCCGGAGTCTTGGTGCTGCGGCGGTCAGGTGGGGTGGGGCCAGGAGAGGTCGGGCCGGCTTGATCGGGCGCGGGCTCGGCCGGGCGTCCGGTTGGCTGGCCGGTTGAGCGGTTGATGGGCCAGATGCGATTGCTGCGTCGGGCGTGGTTGGCGAGGCGGCGGGCTCGGTCGGTAGGGGATCGCGCCGTGGGCCGGGGTGGTCCGGCAGCCGATCGAGTAGCGGCTGCGGGGGACGCGTCCGGGTGCGGGACCGGTCATGCCGACGGCCGGGGTCCAGGGTGGGGTCGCGGTCCGGTCGCGGGTTGGGGTCGCGTCCTGACCACGGTTGGCCTCGTTGGCCTCGTTGGCCGTCGAGGGGTCGCGGTCGGCGGGCGCACTGGTGCCGCGGACCACCTCGATGAAACGACCGGCGTCGCCACTCCTGGCGGGTGTCGGCGGCGTAGGCGCGACCGAGACGTAGGTGTGCCCCGTCGGGGTGACCGTCTCGACGGCATGGAGGCCGTTGAGGTGAGTGGCCTTCTGTGCCCAGCCCGGTGCCTGCTTCGCGTGATTGCACCGGGCACACAGGCCCTGACCGTTGTCGAGACTGGTCGGGCCGCCCTCGGCGTGTGGCGTGACGTGGTCCGCGTGTCGGATCGGGGCGTCGCACCAGGTGGTGGCGCAGATGCCTTGCTCTCGGGCCCGCAGCAGGCTTGCCAGGCCCTGAGGGTGGAACCGCGACGTCGACGTCGTGGCCAGAAGGCGACCATGCGGGTTGACGTAGATCGAGCGCAGCCACGCCGTGTCCGTGTCGATCGCGTGCGCGGCAAGGTTCCGGGCGACCGGGGCCGGCACGACGCCCGCACCTACCGGTGCGCCCTCGACCACGACGGCGGGCTGGTTGCCGCCCGCGAGGAGAGTGTCGTCCGAGACCAGGAGGTTGATCGTGACCGGGACATCGTTCGCGTGGCCGGGTTCACGGGTGGTGACGCGTTCGATGAGGGTGTCGGCCATGATCTGACCCACCCCACGCTCGTCACCCGTGGCCTTCGTGGCGTCGGCGGTTGCCTTGAGCTGGGCGTAGGCCTGCACGCCCTGCGCCATCGGGACCAGGGCGGTCAGGTAGACCATCAGGTCGGGTGCTGGGCGGATCGAGACCCGCCGCTCCGTCACGGCCTTCGCGTTGCGCTTCACGCAGGCGTGCACGTCGAGCTGGGCGGCGAGTTCCTTGATCCGGGCGATCAGCCGCTTCGTGCTCATCCGGGTCAGTTCGGTCAGGTGTGCGGGTCCGCAGATCTCCTCGTCGATGAGGGCGCGGTGTTCCAGTGACAGGTGGGAGGTCTCGCGGACCAGGAGGGTGGCACGCCACTGGGACAGCACTCCGGCCTGCAGTGCGGCGAAGGTGTGGGGCATCTGGGTGACCCAGACCCGGGAGGTGGATACGAACCCGGCACCCGCGTGCGGGCTCACTCGAAGGGCGGCACCGACCTGGTTGGGGACACCCCGCCCGCGCCGCTCGGCGCGGATGCTCTGCCGGGCCTCGTCCGCGCGGGTGGCCTCGTCCAGCGCCACCGTCAGCCGCGCCTGGGTAGCGGTGATCGCGTTCTTCACGGCCTCGAGTTCACCGAGCAGGTCCACCCACTCCGCCTGCACCACACGAGGCACACCGGCAGGAGTGTCAGTGGCTCCGGGCAAGATCATCTCTGCCAGGGCCAGCCGTACCGCCCGCACGCCCGCCACGTCGACGGCCCCGCCAGGCGCGGACGCACCGGCGACATCGGACGCACCCGACTGCTCGGCACCGCCAGTCAGCGCCGACCCGGCAGGCCGCCTCGCCCCGTTCCCGGGCAGCACCGATCGAGCAGGCTGCTCGCCTGCTCGTCCTGGCACTCCACCGGTTCGCGTCATGCCATCAACATATGGCACACACGTACGCACCGCTCGTTGAATCGGCCCGATCCGCCGATGGCAGAATCAGGCTGCTCGCCCTGTGGACAAGCCCTGAAGCGCGCCAATGCGAGGTAAGGGCGCACCAGCCCCAGCGACGGCACCGGGACAGCGCCAGCACCAGCGACCGCACCACCACCCCAACCGCCGCCGCCCCCTACCACGACCCTCCCGAGCCCAACTCCCTAGATCCCCGCCGACCCGTCGATCGCCTCCCGGATCAGGTCCGCATGCCCCAGGTGCCGGGCGTACTCCTGCACCAGATGCAGCAGGATCCACCGCAGCGTCGCCCGCTCGCCGTCCCAGAACGGCTCCTGGGCGATCGCGTCGAGCTCCGCCTCGGCGACGACCCGCTCCGTGACCCGCTGCGCCTCGTCGAGCCAGGTCAGCAGCTGTTCGGCCGAGTCGTCCACGGCGGTGGCGAAGGTCCAGTCGGTGCGCTCCCGCTGCGCCTCGTACTGGACGTACCAGGACGGCGTCTCGACCGTCCCCGCGAACGTCACGTTGACCCAGGCCGCCTCGATCACCGCGAGGTGCTTGAGCAGACCGCCGAGCGAGAGCGTGCTCGGCGCGTGCCGGTAGGCGAGCAGCTCGCTGCTCAGCCCCGAGCACTTCCAGCGCAGGGTGTCGCGCTGGAACGCGAGGATCCCGAGCAGGGTCTGCTTCTCGTCGGCGGTGAACGGGATGTCGAAACGGTCCGCGGGGTCGGTGATCGTCCTCATCCCGGAACCGTAGCCGCGCCGGGGTGGCGCCGACGCCGCGAGCACCCAGACTGGGACCCATGGCGACGACGAGCGCGGGCCTCCTGCCCTTCCGGCGGCTGCCCGACGGCGGCCTCGAGGTGCTGCTCGGCCACATGGGCGGGCCGTTCTGGGCCCGCAAGGACGCCGGTGCGTGGACGGTCCTCAAGGGTGAGCTCGAACCCGGCGAGGAGCCCCACGCCGCAGCATTGCGCGAGGCGGCCGAGGAGCTCGGGCTGGACCTGCCGGCGCCGTCGGCCCCCGACGTCGACCTGGGCGAGGTGCGGCAGCGGTCCGGCAAGGTGGTGCTCGCGTGGGCGCGCGAGTGGCCGCGGCCTGGGCCCGACCTGGCCCGGATCAGCAGCAACACGGTCGAGATCGAGTGGCCGCCGCGTTCGGGCGAGCGGATCGAGGTTCCCGAGATCGACCGCGTCGCCTGGTTCGCACCCGACGACGCGCGGCGCGTCGTCGTCAGCGCCCAGGCCGCCTTCGTCGACCGGCTCGCGGAGCACCTCGCCGGCTGACGCACGGGCCGGGGAACGACCGAGGCGGGCCCCGTTCCGGGACCCGCCTCGGTTCAGCTCACCCCAGGATCAGGGCTCGATCGTCGGCACGAAGTTGTCCAGCAGGAACTGGCCCTCCTCGCCCGGGGGCAGCTCGCCCATGAACCGGCTGACCACGCCGGTCTCCTCGGACTGGACGAAGACCTGGAAGTCGATCGTCTCGACGCCCGGGGCACCCCAGTGGTCGGTCTGCGCGGCCGTGAGAACGGCCTCCGAGGCGCCGTCGATGTCGATGTACGAGGCGTACCACCCGAGCTCGTTCAGCTCCTCGGGGTCGGGCATCTCCTGGTCGATGAAGGGCGACTGCATCAGGACCCGCCAGTGCAGGTCGCCGAACTCGTCCGAGTAGATGGTCTCCGGCGACTCCCACTCGTGGCCGGCGCCGCCGTCGCCCACGATCGCGCGACCGGTCCAGTCGGCGGGGAGCTTGTAGCCGACGCCGTCCGTCTCGGTGGACTGCCAGGTGTCGGTGGCGCCGTCGGTGGGCTCGCCCAGCTCGATCGGGATGCCGATCGGGTCGCAGCCGGGCGGGTCCGCCACGTGGCTCGGCGCGTGCTTGGCGACGGCGGAGCACGCCACCTGTGCGGGGGCGGCGACGGCGGCCGTCGTCGCCCCCGCCGTGAGGCCGACGACGAGGCCGGCCGTCAGGACGATGGAACGTGCCTTCTCGTGTGTGTGTCTCATACCTCCTACGACGCAGCGGCCGGGTGAAAGGTTGTGCCTCCCGGAAAACAATCCGAGAGATGTTTACGCAGGTCGGACGGCGTTTCAGCGCTTCACGGCGGTGAGGAACTGGTCGGGCCGCAGGGCCCGGGAGACGATCCGGGTGTCGCCGATCGAGCCGTAGAAGCCCTGCCCGAACTTCCCGCCGCCCTGGGTGCCGCCGAGGGCGAACGGCTTGCCGACCGTGGAGATGCCGCGCGACTCCAGGGAGGCGTTGCGCGCGATCTTCGAGCCGTCCACGTACATCGTGGTGTGCCGGCCGTCGTTGACGATCGCGATGTGCGTCCAGCGGCCGACCGGGAGCGCGTGGCTCCAGGAGGTCGGGTCGTCGTCGACCGGCACCGGGTAGACGACGAACTGCAGGAACCGCTCGCCCGTGACGTTCAGGCTGCACGGTGCGTCGTCCTCGGACCATCCACCCTGCTTGCCGGCGTCGCCCGCGCGGCCCTCCCAGCTCAGGACGCCCATCCAGGAGTGGTCGCCCTCGAAGGGCTCCGGGAGCTTGAGGAAGGTCTCGATCGTGTAGCCCGACTCGAACTTCATCGTGTTGACCGGAGCGTCCGGCCCGGTGTGCAGCACGGCGCCCCGGTCGGGCCCCTTGCCGCCGTCGAACCGCAGGCTCGCGTGGGCCGGCTGGTCGTCGTGGTGCTCGGCGGACCAGGTGAGGGCGGCCGGGGTGCTGGCGTGCAGGAGCGTCGAGGTGAGGTCGTTGCCGTTCCCGCTCAGGTCGCGGGCCACGGTGCCGGGCGCCACGGGGGCGCCGTCCGACCCCGCCGCGCCCAGGCCCGCCTCGTCGAACCGCCAGTACGCGACGGTCCCGCGCGGCATCACGGCCGACGGCGGACGCGGCGCCGGCAGGACCGGGGGCGCGAACGCGGCGAACCGCTCGTCGAAGTCGATCTCGACGGTGAACCGGTCCACGTCGCCGCTCAGCTCGACGTGCTCCGCCTCCAGCGGCGTCGGCTCGTCCTTGGCGAGCAGCCAGGGCGAGAAGGTCTCGACGTCGACCACGCCGCGCGCCAGGTCGAACGCGTAGTAGCGCACCATGCCGGCGCCGCCGTAGTAGCGGTCCTGGTAGTTGGTGATGTGCAGGTGCACCGGGTGGCCGGCGTCGTTGGTCAGGGTGGTGCGGCCGGACGGCCAGTAGTGCCCGCCGAGCGCGAGGAAGATCTGGTCGTTGCCCTTGATGAGGCGGTCCCAGAGGCGCTGCCCGTTGTCGGAGAGGTGGGCCGCGCCGTCGTCCTCGGCCCAGACCAGGTCGTGCGTGGTCAGGATCGCGGGCAGCTCGGCGTGGTCGTCCAGCACGCCCTGCGTCCAGGCCAGCCCGGCGTCGGACAGGCGCCAGTCCAGGGCCAGGACCAGCCACTCCCGGCCGCCGCCGCGCACCACGTGGTAGCTGTTGTAGCCGTCGGGGGAGGCGCCGCCGTAGGTCTCCATCCGGGAGAAGCGCTGCGGCCCGAACGTGCGCAGGTACGGCGAGTCGCCGCGCTGGTCGTCGCCGCTGACGTCGTGGTTGCCGGCCAGCACGCTGTACGGGAGGCGGCCGGCGGCCTCGAACGCGCGGCTCGCGGCGCGCATCTCGGTGGCCGTGCCGTGCTCGGTCACGTCGCCGAGCTGGGTCATGAACACGATGTTGTCCTGGGCCTGCTCGCGCACCAGGTGGCGCAGCGTAGCCCGCACCGGCTCGGCGTCGGAGCCGCCGTCGTCCAGCAGGTACTGCGTGTCGGGCAGGACGGCGATGGTGAACCGCGCGGCGGCGGCGTCCGGCCGGCCGGCCTGGGGCGTGGCGGACAGCGGCGCGGCGGACGCCGACGTCGTGCCCGCCGCGGCGGAGGCCGCGGAGATGATCGGTACGGCCGCTGCCGCCTGGAGCAGGGAGCGGCGCGAGAGCTTGTTTTCCACGTCGGCATCGTGGCCGGGCAGGCTGGCGCAGGGGTGACGCGGGGCCGAACGGCGGCTGACGATTCGCCCCCGGGTGACCGGCGCGGTTCGGCAAGCGGGGCGTGCACCCCGGTGCGACGATCGGACGACGGGGGGCTCGTCCGTCCGGAAGGCTGAAGATCACCATGACGACGTTCACTGTCTGGAAGTTCGACGATCCCGACGGCGCCCAGGCGGCGGCCGCCAACCTCAAGCAGGCGGCGTCGGAGGGCCTGATCACCGTGCTCGACCACGCCGTGGTGGCCTGGCCCGAGGGACAGGCGACCCCGACCACCAAGCAGGCGCACGAGAACGAGTGGCGCGGCACCGGGTGGGGCGCGTTCTGGGGGCTGCTCCTCGGCACCCTGTTCTTCATGCCGGTCATCGGCGCCGCCGCCGGCGCGGCGATCGGCGCCCTGGCCAAGCACACCGAGGCCGTCGGCATCGACCGGAAACAGCTCGAGACCATCCGGGAACAGGTCACCGTCGGCACGTCCGCGCTGTTCGCGGTGACCCAGGACGGCGACCTCGACCGGGTGGGCGAGCGGTTCCACGGCATGCGCGGCAAGCTCGTCGCGACCAACCTCACCGACGCGGAACGGTCGACGCTGCTGGAGACGTTCGGGACCTGATATCTGTCGCGCCGTTACCGTCGCTGAAATGGCTCGGCCTGCATTATCTTCGGCTCGCTGAATTGTCCAGCCGGAACGGCCAGGAATGCGTTGACGCAACCAATTGTGCGCAGCGCAGAAGAACGAACGCCCCTCGCGGTGGTCCGCGAGGGGCGTTCGCCTGCTGGGGGAGGAGTACCAGCGACCGCTACCGGGTGACCCGGGCGGTGTTACGCCAGATCAGAGGCCCAGCAGGCACAGGATCTGCTCGAGGGTCAGACCCAGGTTGTCGAGCAGGTTCGAGATGATGTCGACGAGGCTCATGTGAGCGAATGCCTTTCATGAAATGGGGATCACGGGACGATTCCCGTGAGTCGAACGGTGTTCGCGTTACATACGTTAAGTACACGACACGGACAGTGCAACGTGAATGGGGATATTAGTGTTTAAAGCGCGGGATCATTAGCGTTGTGCTAAAGGGTCTGTGCCGGAAGTGCCCGGTCTGGCCGTAGGCTGACCGCCGTGCCGCTCTCCCTCTGGCTCGCCCTGGTCGGTGCGGGCGTCCTGATCTCCCTCACGCCCGGCGCGGGCGCGATCAACACCATGTCGAACGCCATGACGTCCGGCTGGGCGCGGTCGATCTGGGGGATCCTCGGGCAGCAGGCGGCGCTGCTCGTGCACCTCGTGATCGTCGCCGCGGGGGTCGGCGTGCTCGTCGCGGGCACGCCCTGGCTCTTCGACACCATCCGGTACGCCGGCGCCGCCTACCTGGTCTACCTCGGCGTGCGCCAGTTCCTGGCCAGGACCGGTCCGGGTGCGGACGCCGACGGCGGCGTGCGGCTGCCCGAGCCCGCCGGGTCGATGTTCCGGCGCGGGCTCCTGGTGAACCTCATGAACCCGAAGGCCGTCGTGTTCTTCCTCGCGTTCGTCCCGCAGTTCGTCCAGCCGGACCGCCCGCTGCTCGGCCAGTACGCGGTGCTCGCCGCGACCGTGGTGGTCATCGACGTCGTCGTCATGTGGTTCTTCTTCGCGACGACGGCGCGCGGGCTCGGCCGCCTGACGTCGGGGGAGAAGGGGTCGCGGGTCGTCAACCGGGTGTTCGGCAGCCTGTTCGTGGGGGTCGGGGCGCTGCTCGCGGTCATGCACTGACCGGCGGGGAGCCCCGGTCTACCGCACCACCGCCGCCACCGCGCTGACCTCGATCAGCGCGCCCGGCACCCCGAGCCCCGCGACTCGCGCACCGAGCACCAGCGGCGGCTCCTCCGACGCGAGCACCGGCGCGATCGCACCGTAGGCCGCGGCGAGGTCGACGCCGTCGACGAAGAGGACGGTCCACTGCACGACGTCGGCGAAGGTCGCGCCGGCGGCGGCGAGCGCGACGCCCGCGTTCTCCAGGGCGCGGGCGGCCTGGGCCGCCACGTCGTCGGCGCCGACGAGCGTGCCGTCGGCGTCGACGGAGTTCTGCCCGCCGACGTAGATGGTGGTGGCGCCGGGCGGGACCACGGCGACGTGGCTGAAGGCGGGGCTGTGGACCAGCCCCTCGGGTCGAAGACGCTGTATCTGTTCCATGTCCCGATGCTTCCACTGGACACTGACACTCGACGTGGCAGGGTTCCAGGCATGACCGCCGATGCCCACGACGCTCCGGGTACGGAGAGCGGCATGTACGAGGAACGGCATCCCGACTCCCCGGACGTCGAGTGTGTGTGGCAGGCCCGCGCCACCCGCGACGAGCGCTACCTCACGCCCGCGGTCGAGTACTGGGACCTGTGGTTCGCCCGGCAGCCGGACGGCGAGCAGGCCGCCGGCCTGGCCGGTCCGGCCCTGGGGCACCGCTGGATCAGCTCGACCGTCGGCGAGCACAGCTGGGGCGTGCAGCTCAAGGCGCACGTCGTGGTGCCCGGCGTGAGCAAGCGGCTGCTGCTGGGCGGGGAGCAGCGGCTGACCGTCGAGGACCGGCACGTCACGATCGGGCGGCACCGGGTCGCCTTCCCGGAGTACGACGAGCTCGAGGCGTTCGTCGACCAGCTGCTCGAGCTCGGTCTCCTGCACTCGGACGACGTCGTGCGGCGGATGCTGTCCGGGGAGAACACCGGGTACTCGGAGCGGCACCGGCAGCGGCGGGTGCGGGCCGCCACCGGCCTGACGGGCAAGCAGATCGCACAGCTCGCCCGCGCCCGGGAGGCCTTCGAGCTGCTGCTGCGCGGCGTGCCTCCCGCCGAGTGCGCGGCGCGGTGCGGCTTCGCCGACCAGGCCCACCTGACCCGGTCGCTGAGCGCCTTCCACGGGCAGACGCCCGCCCGCGTCCTGGCCGGCCGATGACGGCGGAAATCTTCAAGCCCGGGACCCGCGGGCGCTGCTGGACTGGGGTTTCGCAACCCCACCGGTCACAAGGAGCACGATGCCCATCCCCGCGGCCCCCGAGGGCTACGCCACGGTCAACCCGTTCATCATCACGCGCGACGCCGAGGAGCTGATGCGGTTCGTCGTCGAGGTCTTCGGGGGCTCGGAGCGGCCCGAGGCCCGCACGGTCGACGACGACGGACTGCTGCTCCAGGGCGAGGTGGTCCTCGGCACGACGACCGTGATGCTGGCCGAGCGCAAGCCCGGCTGGCCGTTCACGCCGAGCCTGCTGCAGGTCTACGTGGACGACCTCGAGGCGACCCTCGAGCGCGCGCTCTCCCGTGGCGCCCGGCTCGTCACGCGTCCCACGGACTTCTTCGGCACGACGTTCGCCCGCGTCCAGGACCCGAGCGCGAACCTCTGGTGGGTGTGGCAGCACGGCGAGGCGGTCTGGGACCGGCCGGCCGCGCCCGACGAGCAGGACCAGCAGGACCAGCCCGACGAGAGCTGGGACGTGGCCTCGCCCGAGCTCACCTACATCCACGACACCCTGCTGGAGGCGATGTCGACCCTGCGGGACCCGGCGAGCTGAGGTCAGCGCACGATCACCCCCAGGGCGTGCCGGGCCTGCGCCTCGAGGACGCCGATGCCGTCGGACGACAGCACCGACTCCAGGTGGCCCTGCACCGAGGCCACGCCCGGGCCGCGCAGCGCGGTGAGCACGCCGTCGTCGTCGGCCGACGGCTCCAGGGCGAGCCGGGCCACGGGGTTGTCGGCGTCGGCGGCGTCGACGGTGGTCAGCCGCGCGCCGAAGGTGTTGTAGTAGCCGACGGCGGCGGTGGTGCCGAACACGTCGGCGGCCAGCCGCACGCCCTGGCGCGGCGCGGCCAGCGGGCACAGCGGGAAGCCGGCCAGCCCCGCGAGCACCTGGTGGCTCAGGCAGACCGCGAGCAGCGGGCGGCCCGCGGTGACCCGTTCGTGGATCCGGCGCGTGATGGCGGCGATGCGCGGGTCGTCCTGGTCGCGGGGGTCGCCGGGTCCCGGGCCGAGGACGACGAGGTCGTCCGTGAGCACGTCGTCGACGGCGTCCCACCGCACCACGCGGGCGTTCATGCCGAGGTGGTTCAGCTGGTGGGCCAGCATGGTCGTGAACTGGTCCTCGTGGTCGATCACGAGCACGTCCTGCCCGGTCAGCGGCGAGGGCTCGGGGGCCGCGACGGGGGCGGCGTCCTGCGGCCGGACCCAGAACTCCGCGAGCTGGGCGTTGCGGACGGCCAGCGCCTCGGCGACGCCCTCCTGCGCGTTCAGGTCGACGACGGCGTCCGGCGCCGCGCCGCGCGGGACCAGCCCGAGCGAGGCGAGCACGCCCGCCGCCTTCGCCCGGGTCTCGGCGACCTCGTGCTCGGGGACGGAGTGCCGCACCAGGGTCGCGCCGGCGGGCACGGACACGCGGCCGCCGTCGTGCAGGTACGCGGTGCGGATGAGGATGGGGGCGTCGAGCGAGTAGCCGGCCGGGCCGGCCTCGCCGGCCACGCCGTCGGCAGGCTCGAAGAGCGCGAGGAACCCCGAGTAGTAGCCGCGCGGCCGCGTCTCGTGGCGGGCGATGACCGTGCAGGCGTTCTCCATGGGCGACCCGGTCACGGTGGGCGCGAACATCGTCAGGCGCAGCGCGTCGCGCGGGTCGACGGTGGTGCGGCCCTCCAGCAGGTACTCCGTGTGGCTGAGCCGGGCCATCTGCTTGAGGTACGGGCCCACGATGCGCCCGCCGTCCGGGCAGAGCGCGCTCATCATCTTCATCTCCTCGTCGACCACCATGAAGAGCTCCTCGTTCTCCTTGGTGTCGCGCAGGAAGTCCAGCACCCCCTCGCGCGTGGGGCCCGACGCCGGGTGCCGGTAGGTGCCGCTGATCGGGTTCATCCGGGCGACGCCGTCGTGCAGGGTCAGGTGCCGCTCGGGCGTGGCGCCCGCCAGGGACACGGCGGAGCCGGGCCCCGGGACGTGCACCGCGAACGTCCAGTACGAGCCGACCTCGTGCGTGAGCAGCGCCCGGAACCACGAGGTCAGCGTGGGCACGGGCGCCGCGTCCGTGCGGGCCTCGAAGCTGCGCATCACCACGAAGTTGGCGCCGGCGCCCTGTCCGATCTCGTCGTCGATCACGCGGCGCACGATGCCCGCGTACTCGTCGTCGGGGGTGTCGAAGCCGAGGGGCTCGGCGGCCACCGGCTCGGGCGGCAGCACGGCGAGCGCGTCCGACAGCGGGACCCGCTCCGTTTCGCGAACCACGAGGCAGCGCAGGGGAGCGCCGTCGTCGCGCACGGTGAAGCCGCGCTCGCGGGCCTGGCGGTAGGGGACGACGGCGAGCACCGGCGCGCCGTCGAGCGGGATGTCGCGCAGCAGGTCCGCGTCGACGACGTCGCCGGTCAGCACCTCGACCTCGGTGCCGCCGTGGCGGCGCAGGAGCGCGAAGGGGAGCGAGCCGTCGGAGGCCAGGACCCGGTCCAGGAGCGGGTGCCGGCCGGTCGAGCCAGGGTGGAAGGACATGTGGAGCCTCTCGGTTCGGGGTGCTCGCCCTCGACCGGGAGTCTCGTGGAAAAACACGAAACGACCGCCTCGGGCGAGGCGGTCGTGGACGTGTGAGTGGATGCGTCGCGAGCCCGCCTAGTCGGCGGGCCACCAGTCCAGGCAGATGCGGGGCGACGTCATGGCGGGAACGTTAGCCGGGTACGGGCGGGGTGTCCACAGGGACGTGCGGCCACGTCACGGCCAGTAGGGTCCGTTCGTGAACGATCACCTGCTGATGGACGCGGTCACCTACCTCGCCGGCGGGCGGCGCATCCTCGACGGGGTCTCCCTGCGGGTCGGCCCCGGCCAGCGCACGGGGATCATCGGGGAGAACGGGACCGGCAAGTCCACCGCGCTGAAGCTGCTGGCGGGGGTGATCGACCCGCACTCCGGGCGGGTCGAGCGGCCGGCCGACGTCGGGTACCTGGCGCAGGAGCTGCCCTTCGAACCGGACGCGACCCTCGGTGAGGTGGTCGCGGACGCGCTGCGCACGGTGCGCGAGACGCTCGAACGTCTCGACGCCGCCGCCGAGCACCTGGCCGGCGTCCCGGCCGACGACCCCGGCCACGCGGCCGCGTCCGAGGCCTACGCCGAGCGGCTCGCCGAGGCGCAGCGGGTCGACGCGTGGGCGGCGGACCGCCGCGCGGCGCGGGTGCTGCGCTCGCTCACGCTCGACACGGTCCCCGCCGACCGGCCCCTGCGCACGCTCTCCGGCGGCCAGCGCGGCCGGCTGGCGCTCGCCGCGCTGCTCCTGCGGCAGCCCGCCGCGCTCGTGCTCGACGAGCCGACCAACCACCTCGACGAGGCCGCCGTCGCGTTCCTCGAGGAGCAGCTGCGCGTGTTCCCGGGCGTCCTCGTGCTCGCCAGCCACGACCGCGCCCTCCTCGACGCCGTCTGCACGGGCCTGGTCGATCTCGACCCCGCCGCAGCCGGTCCGGTCGCGTTCGGCGGCGGGTACTCGGCGTACATCGGGCACAAGCGAGCGGCCCGGCAGCGCTGGGAGCAGCGCCATCGCGAGGAGCAGGAGGAGATCTACCGCCTGGCCCGCATCGTCGTCGACACCGACCCCGCCCTCGCGCCGGCCCGGGACCGCCGCGACTCGGAGAAGATGGGCTACGGCCACCGGGCCGGCCGGGTGCAGAACCAGGTCGCGCGGCGGGTGCGGGACGCGCGGCGGCGGCTCGAGGACGCCGTGCTCCGGCAGGTCGCGGCACCACCACCGCCCCTGCGCCTGACCGCGCCGGACGTCGCCCTGCCGGCGTCCGACGGGCCGCTCGTCGAGCTGTCCGACATCGAGGTTCCCGGCCGGCTCCGCGTCCCGCGGCTCACTGTGGAAGCGGGGGAGAAGCTGCTGATCACCGGCCCCAACGGTGCCGGGAAGTCCACCCTGCTCGGCGTCATCGCCGGTGAGGTGGAGTTCGCCGGGCACCTCCGCCGGGACCCGGACGCAGCGGTGTCGTACCTCGCCCAGGACACCGTGTTCGAGCGCCCCGACCGGTCGGCCGAGCAGATCTATCTCGACACGGTCGGGGAGCACGCCGCCGAGCGGGTGCCGCTGACGGCGCTCGGGCTGCTGACGCCCCGCGAGGCCGGCGTGCCCGTCGGCGAGCTTTCCGTCGGCCAGCGCCGCCGCCTGGCGCTCGCGCTCCTCTTCGCCCGCCCGCCGCACCTGCTGCTCCTGGACGAGCCGACCAACCACCTGTCCCCGACGCTCGTCGACGAGCTGGAGGACGCCTTCGCGCGGGCGCCCGGTGCGATCGTCGTCGCGGGTCACGACCGGCTGATGCGCTCGAGGTGGCAGGGGCGCGTCTTCGCGCTGGACGGCCCTGGCGGACCTGCTGAAGCTGCCGGCCCGCGACCGTCGGATCGTCCAGGCGGCTCCGCCGAACTCCCCATTCCGGCGGGGTGACGGCCGACCCTACGGTCATGGACCATGATCACCGTCGATCGGCACCGGACCCGCGCCACCCGCGCGTCGCGGTCGTCCCGCAGCAGCACACCGGCACGCACCCTGCTCGCACTCGGGGGCGCGGCGACGCTGCTCGCCCTCTCGGCGTGCGGCGCCGGAGGATCCGGGGACGGCGACGCCGCCACCGGCACCATCCAGTGGTGGACCTGGGACGACAAGCAGGCGGTGTCGTGGGGCAAGTGCGTCGAGCCGTTCGAGCAGGCCAACCCCGGTATCGAGGTCAAGGTGCAGCAGTACGCCTGGGACGACTACTGGACCAAGCTCACCGCGGGCTTCGTGGCCGGCAACGCCCCGGACACGTTCATGAACCACACGTCCAACTACCCCGAGTACGTGGACCAGGGCCAGCTCCTGCCGCTGGACGACCTGATCGAGGAGTCGGGCTACGACACGGGTCAGCTCGGGGTCGGCGTCGACACCTGGACGTACAGCGACGGCGCCACCTACGGCCTGCCGAAGGACTGGGCGACCGTCGGCTTCTTCTACGACAAGGACAAGATCGCCGACGCCGGCCTCACCGAGGACGACGTGCAGAACATGACCTGGAACCCCGACGACGGCGGCACGTTCGAGAAGGTGGTCGCGCGCCTGACCGTCGACGCGAACGGGGTGCGCGGCGACGAGCCGGGCTTCGACAAGGACGACGTGGCGACCTACGGCATCAACAGCCTCGGGTCCAACGGCATCAACGGGCAGGACACCTGGGCCAACTTCGCCTCGACCACCGGCTGGACGCTGGGCGACAAGGACAGCTTCCCCACCACGTTCCGGTACGAGGACGAGCGCTTCGTGAGGACGGCGAAGTACCTGCGCGGCCTCGGGGAGCGCGGCCTGTCACCGGTCGAGGGGCAGTCCACGCTCGGCCCGGCCGAGCAGCTCGGCACGGGCAGCGTCGCCATGGTCTCGGGCGGGTCCTGGTACGCGACGACGTTCTTCGCGCTCGACGGGGTCGACGTCGGGATCGCGCCCTCGGTGCTGAGCGAGGACGGCGAGCGCGCCGGGATGTCCAACTCGAACGCGGACTCGGTCTGGGCGGGCAGCAAGCACCCGGAGGCGGCGTTCAAGTGGATCGCCTACATGAACTCGCCCGAGTGCCAGGACGTCGCGGGCGCCGACGGCACCTTCTTCCCGTCGATCGACTCGTCCATGGAGAAGACCCAGGCCGCCCTGCTCGACCGGGGGATCGACATCGCCCCCTACACCCAGCAGTTCGTCGACGGGACGCTCTTCGAGACGCCGGTGTTCGCGGGCGGCCAGAAGATGGGCTCCGCGATCAGCCCGCTGATGGAGGGGTACTTCACCGGGCAGCGCGAGGACGACGTCTTCGCCGAGATGGATGCGCTCAGCCAGGAGATCCTCGCGGAGTAGTGCGGGGACAGGCCGGCCCGGACCACCGCGCGGTGGTCCGGGCCGGCCTGCCTCCGGGCGGCTAGCCCCGGACCGTCAGCCGCACGGTCGTCCAGTCGCGGGTGCCCTCGCCGTCCGTCGCGATCAGCCGGGCGGTGTAGCGCCCCGGCTCCTCGTAGACGTGACTGACGCTCGCGCCGTCCGCGGTGGTGCCGTCACCGAGGTCCCACTCGTAGGAGACGATCTCCCGCCCCTCGGGCGCCACGGCGGACCCGGACAGGTCGACCGAGCCGCCCGCCCGGACGCCCCCGCGCCCGGCCTCGGCCGTCACGACCGGGGCCGTGGCGTCGGCGACGCCGCGCCCGTGGAAGACGAGCCAGTCGAGACCGAGGTTCGCGCCGTCGGCCGGCTCCCGCTTGCTCTTGACCACGAGGTACAGCGTGGTCTCGCCCTGCTGGTCCGGCAGGTCGATCGTCGGCGAGACGACCTGCCCGGCGGCCGTGGCGGCGTCGACCTTGACCTGGCCGAGCTTGCGCCCGGTCGGGCTGCCGGTCCGCACCTCGACGGTCGCGCCGGCCGCGCCGCGGACGGCGCCGACCGTCAGGGCGTCGATGCCGCGCAGGTCGACCGGCCCGAACGCGATCCAGTCGCCGTGGTCGGCGTCGGTCACGAGCCGCCCGCCCCGGGCGTCGGCGCCGTCCGCCACGGTGACGCCGGAGCTGTCGGCGTAGAACTCGGCCTCCTTGTCGCGTACCTGTAGGTGGATGACGTCCTGGCCGGCCAGCGCGGGCACGCCGCCGGATCCGAGGTCCTCGTAGCCGGCACCGAGCACGGGGTAGACGTTCTGCCCGACGCCGTGGTCCGCCGGGTCGAGGAACACCGACCCGGAGCAGCCGGTGTAGTTGTCCAGCGGGTGCGCGTGGGTGTCGTGGCCCAGCTGGGTGTTCACCGTGACCAGCTCGCAGTCGATCGTGCCGGCCTCGGTGGAGCCGTCCTCGGGGTCGTCGACGTCGACGGCGTAGTCGACCGTGTCGCCCAGCTCGGCGAAGCCGCCGTGGAACGGAGCCCCGAAGGAGACGTCCGGCCGGGTGTTGCCGGCCGTGATCTTCTGCACGGAGACGCCGGTGAACCCCTCGCTGTCCGTGACCGTCAGGCGGGCGCTGAACTGCCCTCGCTCGGTGTAGGTGTGGGTGGGGTTCGGCTCGGTCGAGTCGACGGTGCCGTCGTTCTCGAAGTCCCACTCGTAGGTGATGTCGAGCCCGTCAGGGCTCTCGCTGGTGCCGCCGTCGAAGGCGACGGTCAGCGGCTCCGGCCCGGAGTCGACGTCGGCGGTGAACCGCGAGATCGGCCGGCGGCCGTCGGCCGCGTAGTCGATGCGGTAGATGCCCGCGTCGGTGTTGGTGCTCCCGCGGCCGGCGCCCCGGCCGAGGCCGAAGTCGATGATGTAGAGCGAGCCGTCGGGGCCGAACTCGGCCTCGAACGGGGCGACGAACGTCTCCCCCTCCAGGAACGGGTCGATCGAGGCGAGCTCACCCGTGGTCTCGTCGAGCGAGAGCACCTTGTAGAAGTTGCGGGCGTACTCGGACACGAACCAGTGCCCGTCAAAGCTCTCCGGGAACTTGGTCTTGACGTCCAGCTCCGGGTCGAACCGGTAGACCGGGCCGCCCATCGGGGCCGCGCCGCCGGAGCCCAGCTCCGGGAACTCCTCGGAGACCCCGTAGCCGTACCAGACGAGCGGCTCCTGCGACGGCGGGAGCTCGCGCAGGCCCGTGTTGTTGGGGGACTCGTTGACCGGGTTGGCGCAGTCGAACGGCTCGCCCGAGGCGCCCGTGGCGAAGTCGTAGTCGATGTACGGCTGGTTGTCGGCGTGGCAGTACGGCCAGCCGTGGTTGCCCGGCTCCGTCATCCGGATGAACTCGACCTGGCCCTCGGGGCCGCGCAGCGGGTCGGCCACGCGGGCGTCGGGCCCGTAGTCCCCGATCAGCACCGCCCCGGTGCCGGGGTCGACGGTGATCCGGAACGGGTTGCGGAAGCCCATGCCGTAGATCTCCGGGCGGGTGCCCTCGGTGCCCGGCGCGAACAGGTTGCCGTCCGGGACCGTGTACGTGCCGTCGTCCTGCGGGGTGATGCGCAGCACCTTGCCGCGCAGGTCGTTCGTGTTCGCGGACGTGCCCTGCGCGTCCCAGGCCCGGCGGCCCTCCCGCTCGTCGATCGGGGTGTAGCCCGCCTGGTCGAACGGGTCGGAGTTGTCGCCGGTCGCGACGTAGAGGTCGCCGTCGGGACCCATCGCGAGCGAGCCCGCCATGTGCGAGTTGGCGCGGCCCTCGCCCCGCCAGATGGTGAAGTCCAGCAGCCGCTTCTCGGAGGCCGGGTCGATGGTGTCGTCCGGTCCCATCGTGAACCGCGAGAGGTTCATCTTCGCGACGTCGGGGTCGCTCCAGAGCAGGTACAGCCACCCGTTCTCGGCGAAGTCGGGGTCCAGGGTCAGACCCAGCAGGCCGTCGGACTGCTGCAGCAGGTCCAGGGAGTAGTCGAGGTCCAGGGCCGTGGTCTGGCGCAGCGTCTCCTGGTCCAGCACCACCACCTGGCCGGTGCGCTGGATGTAGACGACGCGGCCGTCGTCGGCCACGTCGAGCTCGAACGGGTCGGCGAGACCCTCCGTGACCAGCGGGACCTTGTCGAACGTGGCGGCCTCGCCGTGGTCGGAGCCCGGATGGGCGGTGGCGGCTGTGGTGGCGGGGACCAGGGCCCCGAGCGCGACGACCAGACCGGTCGTCGCACCCAGGAACCGACGGCGTGCCCGGCGGTGCGGTGCGGACATCAACACTCCCTCGTGCTGGGTCGGATGGTGCGGGCAGGGCTCAGTAGCGCAGCTCGGCGAGGTAGCCGAGGCTGGTGCACGCGGACGTCACGCCGTCGGGCGACGGCTGGTCGTTCTCCGTGAAGCCGTAGCGGACGCCGGCGAGCGGCGCGGTGGCGAAGATCTCGGCGAAGTCGATGGTGCCCGCGCCGACGTCGGCGAACGAGCCGTCCTCGGCGATGTCCTTGAGGTGCAGCAGCTCGAACCGGCCCGGGTAGCGCGCGAACAGGTCCGTGGCGGCGGTCTCCGTGCTGGCCGCCCAGTACACGTCGAGCTCCATGGTGACGAACGCGGGGTTCGTCTCCCGGACCAGCACGTCGTAGCCCGTGACGCCGTCCTCCTCGGTCTCGAACTCGTACCCGTGGTTGTGGTACGCGACCCGGATGCCCTCCGCGCTCAGCGCCTCGCCCGCCTCGTTGAGGATCGCCGCCGTGCGGGAGTAGTCCGCGAGCGTCCACGAGCCGGAGCCCGAGATACGCACGTACTTCGCGCCGATCGCGTGCGCCTCGGCGGCGACCAGGTCGACGTCGTTCTGCAGGTTCGACAGGCTCACGCCGAGCGACGGCACCTCCAGCCCCGCCTCGTCCGTGAGCGGCGCCAGCTCCGCGGCCGTGTAGCCGTAGAAGTTGCCGGCGGCGCCCGACGGCTCGATGTTCTGGAAGCCGCACTCCGCGAGCGCGCCCAGGGTCCCCTCGGCGTCCGTGGGCATGGTCGCGCGGACCGTGTAGCCCACCAGGCCGATCCTGGACAGGTCGACCGACCGCTCGCCCGTCACCGGGTGCGGCCTGCCCACCTCCGAGGCGGCCGCGGCGCGCAGGATGTCCCGGCGCTCGCGGGCGGTGAGGACCCGCTCGCGCACGAGGTCCTTGGTCACCGAGGTGACCGTCCGGACGAACCTGCCGTGCGTCGCGAACGGCGCGTCGGCCATGATCTCGTCCATCACGGTGCAGCCGGCCCGGGTCTCGTGGTTGGTCACGCCGGAGTCGGCGCCGGCGCCGAACCAGACCGTGGCGTCGCTGGTGTAGCCGTACGCGCACGCGGTGGTTCCGGCGCCCCCGCCGGGCCCGCCCGCCGGCCCCGCCGCCGCCGCGCACGGCGCCAGGACCGGCAGGGTCAGCGTGGCGGCCACGGCGGCGGCGAGCCACGGCTTGGCGGTGCGCCGCAGGGCGCGGGTGGTGGTGCTGGCAGTTCGTCGCATCAGATGAACCCCTCCTGGTCAGCGGACGGTCAGGTCGACCGTCGTCGTGCTCCGTCCGTACACCAGGTCGCCGAGGTACTGCACGGTGACCGGGTGCTTTCCCTTCCCCAGGCCGGACGTCGGGACGACGAGCCGGGCCGGGCCGCGGCCCAGCGTGGCCTTGACCGACGTGTCGCCGACCGTCACCCGGACGGTCCCCGTCGGGGCCGGCTTACCCTTGGCGCCGGGCACGCGGACCTCGGCTCGCACCTCCTGGCCCGCCTTCACCCTCGGCGGGGCGAGCCGCGCCGAGACCTTGGACGCGAGTGCCTGCGAGGTCTCCTCCCCGGTCAGACGTTCGATCCAGACGTTGCGGAACCGCGGGTTCAGGCCTGCGTCGCCGTGGTCCTGCAGCTTGATGTGGCCCGGCGTCGGCCCCTCGGCCTTCCCGTTGCCCGTCTTGCCGTCGATCGGAACGTCGTCGTGCACGAGCTGCCCGTTCCACCACAGGGACAGGCGCGCGTCCTCGGTCTTGGTCCCGTCCGGGGCGAACCGGGCGGCACGGAACTGGATGTCGTACGTCTGCCACGTGCCCATCTCGGTCGCGGCGTTCACGTCCGGGGCCTTCTTCAGGTAGATCGAGCCGGCGTCGTTGTTCTTCGGCGGGTCGATGCCGAAGGACTCCAGCACCTGCACCTCGTAGCGCTCCTGGATGTAGACGCCGCTGTTGCCGCGGGCCTGGCCGGTGACGTCGTCGGCGTGCTGGGGCTGGTACCACTCGGCGTGCATCCGGAAGTCGCCGAACTTCTCCTTGGTGCGGATGTCGCCGCCGAACGACTCCATCGAGCCGTCCGCGACCGGCCACGTCGCGGGCCCGCCGCTCGCCTTCTCGAACGCGTCGAGGTCGCCGCCGTCGAACAGGGTGATGCGCTCGCTGGGCGTGACGGTGAGGCTGTCGAGGTTCACGTGCCCCAGGTCGTCGTCGTCATGGACGTACGCGATCGTGTTGGCGCCCTCGCGCAGCTCGACCGTCTCGGTCTGCGTCTGCCAGTTGGACCAGCTCACGGTGCTGTCGAGCCAGACCTGCTTCTGCTTGACACCGTTGACGTACAGGCTCATCGACCGCGGCGTCGGGCTGGGGTCGGAGTTCTGGCCGTTCGCGTAGCGCAGCGCCAGGTCGTGCGGGCCCGCCTCGCCGGCCTCGACGGCGAACGTGGTGCGCGCGCCCGGCTCCCAGTTGCGGTCCACGAACCCGGCGCCCGAGTACCCGGCGTGGTTGGTGTTCCAGCCCGCGCCGCCGGCGATGTCGGCGGCCTCGGCCTCGTAGACGGGCGGCGGCGTCGAACCGTCGGGCAGGCGGTTCATCGTGTACCAGGCCTCGGTGCTCCACAGCTCCGCGCCGCCCTCGGCCGCGAACGGCCGCGGGGAGTGCACGTTGACGACCCGGCCGGGCTTCAGCCCGTCGATCATCAGGGTCACCGTCTTGCGGTCGTCCGACAGCGTGGCCGAGGTGACCTCCAGGTCCTCCTCGTCGACCTTGGGGCCGCCGTACTGCGGCGTCGAGACGTAGCGCCACTGCGCCGCCTCGTACTTCCCGGCCAGGTCCTCGGCGGTCTCGGCCGACAGCGGCAGCGTGTACTCGATCTCGAAGCCGCCCTCGATCGCGCGCATCTCGAGCATGTCGAACGCCCGGTTCTCGTCGAAGGTGAGCTTCTGCAGGCCGTAGCCGAGCTTGCCGGCCTGGCCCCAGTTGCCCGACCAGCCGATGCCGCCCACGTAGATCGACCCGTCCGGGCCGACGCTCGTCCGGCTCACGCCCGACTCCAGGCCCTGCGTCATGCGGAAGACGGCGCCTTGCTCCTGGCCTGCGACGTCCTCCAGGTAGACGCGCTGCAGGCCGCCGTAGGTCACGTCCCCGATCGCCATCTGGCCCTCGAACACACCCTCGGTGAGGATCACGGGGTTGCTCGGGGAGTTGGAGATCTCACCGTGCGGCATCCACACCACGGGCTCGGTCACCGGCTGGTCGTCGTACGGGCCGTCCGGGTTCGTGTAGTGGTTGTAGAACGCGCCCTCCTGCACGCGCACCAGCTTCGACGTCGGCACGTGCATGCCCTGGTTGTCGGTGACGTACATGCCGCCGTCGGTCCCGAAGCCGAGGCCGTTCGGGGTGCGCAGGCCGCCCGCGAGGTACTCGACCTCGCCGGTGTCCTCGTCGATCTTCAGCACCGAGCCGCGGTTCTCGACGAGCTGCGGGTCGCGCGTCGCGCCGCCGGGCACCATCGCGATGCCGGTGGAGACGTAGAAGTAGCCGTCCTCGTACAGCAGGCCGAACGCGAACTCGTGGTAGTTGCCGCCGAACGGCCAGGTCGCGACCTCGCGGTACTCGTCGGTGACCTCGTCGCCGTCGGTGTCCACGAGCTCCGTCAGGCCGTGCTTCTCGGAGACGTAGATGCGGCCGTCGACCACCTTGAGGCCCATCGGCTCCTCGAGCTCCTCGGCGATCTTGGTGTACGTGACGTCGTCGGCGCCGCCGTCGCCCGTCACGTTCTCGACCAGGTACACCTCGCCGAGCACCGTCTCGCGGTCGCCGCCCCACGTGGCGATGGCCATGCGCCCGTCCGGCAGCCAGTCCATGCCCGTGACCTGCGGCTCGAAGCCGTCCGGGCGCAGGTTCGTCAGCGTGTAGTCGGGGTGCACCTCGGTCAGCGGCAGGCCGTCGCCCGGCGCCTCGTCGACGCCCTCGCAGACCTTGCGCCCCGGGGAGGTGACGCGGGTGACCTCGGCGTCGGTGCTCAGCACCGAGTTCGGCACCAGCGCGAAGCCGGACGCGCCCGGCGGGCGCCACTCCAGCGTGAGCTGCTGGCCGAAGTCGCCGTCGAAGTGGTCCATGCGCAGCGCGTGGTACCCGGCCTCCAGCTCGACCGACCCGTCCTTCGGCGTCGCCCCGTGCTTGCCCGGGTGGTCGACGACGAGGGTCTCGTCGAGCAGCAGGCGCGCTCCGTCGTCGCTGGTGACCCGGAAGTCGTAGCTGCCGGCGTCCGGCACGTTCAGGAAGCCGGTCACCTCGGTGACGAACCGGTCGGTGAGGCCGAAGTCGTCCGCCGTGCGCCAGTCGATCGTCGGCTTCAGCTCGTCGATGTTCGGCGTCTGGCCCGGCTTCAGCGTGCAGTAGTCCTCCAGCGGGACCTGGACGTCGAAGACGCGCATCGTGACGCCGGGCTCCTGGGGCCGGGTCGGGTCGGTGGCCGCCTGGGCCGAGGCTTGCGCCGCGGCCGGGAGCACCGTGAACGGCAGCACGAGCACGCCGAGCATCGCGGCGAGGGTGCGGTGGGTCGATCTACGTTCCATGGGCCTTGCCTCTCCATCGAGGACCTTGCCTGCCGGGGACCGTGCCCGCCGAGGGCGGCGTCGTTGCGCCGACGGCTGGGTACGCCACGTCACTATGCGGTCAGGGGTGACCCCGGACAACGAGTTGCCACTTGTTGCCCCTGGGGCAGTACCCGACGGGTCAGGGGCGGCGGGACGTGGAACCGCGCTCGACGAGCTTGGCGGGCAGCAGCGCCGGTGCCGACAGGCCGGAGGACGTCGCGACCGACGGCCCCGCCGACGGGGAGCGGAGCTGGTTCAGCAGGCGCTGGACGGCGAACGTGCCGAAGTGGCGCAGGGGAGAGGCGACCGTCGTCAGCGGCGGGGTGCAGAAGTCGGAGCCGAAGATGTTGTCGAACCCGACCACGCTCAGGTCGCGGGGCACCTCGATCCCCAGCCGCGTCAGCCCGCGCATCGTGCCGATCGCGACGAGGTCGTTGTAGGCGACGGTCGCGGTTGCGGAGTGCGTGGTCAGCGCCTGGGCGGCCGAGAGCCCGCCCGCGAGCGTGGGCGCGAACGGGCCGAGCCGGCGCGCTCGCAGCCCCAGCTCCTGGGTCGCCTCACGGAAGGCGCGCCAGCGCATGCCGTCCGCCCACGACGCCTCGGGCCCGGCCAGGTACGTCAGCCGGGAGTGCCCCAGGCCCGCCAGGTGCTCGACGGCGCGCCGCATCCCCTGGGCGTTGTCGGTCACGACGCTCGGGACGTCCGCCACCACGCGGTTCATCACGACGGTCGGCCGCTGCTTGGCGACCGCGCGGATCGCCGCGTCCGAGAGCCGCGAGGTGGCCAGCACGACGCCCTCCACCAGGGGCAGGGTGCGCTCCAGCGCCCGGCGCTCGGCCCCGCTGGACTCGTGCGCGTCCACCACCAGCAGCGTGTAGCCCGCGTCGATGGCGGTCTTCTCGGCGCTGCGGATGATCTCGAAGAAGAACGGGTTGGTCAGGTCGGCCACGACGATCGCGAGCAGCGCCGTCCGGCCGTCGGGCATCGCGCGCCCGATCGGGCTCGTCCGGTAGCCGAGCTCGTGGGCGACGCGACGGATCCGGTCCGCCGTGTCAGCGTTGACACGACCCGGCCGGGAGAACGCCCGTGAGACTGTCGAGGGCGCGACGCCGGCGGCCTTGGCGACGTCGTAGATGGTCGGTCTGGTCCGAGAGCTCCCTGTTTCGGCAGTTTCGCCCATGCGCGGGGAGCGTACGGCGCGCGGCCCGCCGACGGCAACCAATTGCCGCAGACCCGCGCGGGCGTGGCAGGTCCTTGCCTGCCCGGCAAGAGGTGGCAACACCTTGACTGCCCTGGTGCCGCACCCTCGAATGACCGCATGACCATGCGCGCCGCATCAGGGACGAGCCCGCCACCCGGGGACGACGACGAGCCCGGCGACCAGCCGGCGGACGAGGCCGTCCAGGTCGAGGCCGCCGAGAGCGAGCTGCGCCGCCTCGGCCTCGAGGAGATCCGCGTGCGCCACCACGGCGACCTCGCCCGGCTCGAGGCCCCGCACCGCGACCTCGCGACCATGACGTCGGAGCCCCTGCGCGGCGAGGTCCTGCGGGCCGTGCGGTCCGCGGGCTTCCGCTCCGTCGCCGTCGACCTGGAGGCCGTCGCGGACGACGCCGGAACCGACCCGCACGACGGCTGACCCGGTCCCGGTGGCAACCGCGTGCCACCGGGGGCTCGCGGTGGCGGGGCAACAAGTGGCAACTCGTTGTCCGGCCCTGGTGGGGCTCATAGTGTCCCCCGTGAAAAGCGGCTCCACAGGCCGGAGCCGCTGACCTGCTCTACCGACCGGCACCTCCGGGACGACGACGTCCGGTGTGCCCTGACCCGCTGCCCCACGGTGTCGACGTCGACCCCGTGCGACGAAACGGAATGAGCGAACTATGGAGGATCACGCCATGGTGACCACCCAGGAGGCCCGTCCCACGACGCCGTCCTCGCCCCGGTCCCGGCCGCCGGCCCAGCCCTCCGGCGGGCCGACGGCGGGGAGCCGGGCGCTCGCGCTGCTCGCGGACTCGTGGCGGCCGGCGGCCGTGCTGCTCGCGCTGTTCGCCCTCTGGTGGTTCGTGGCCTGGCGCGAGCTGGTCCCCGCCTACCTCGTGCCCTCCCCGGGCGCGGTCGCGGAGACCATGGCGGCCGAGTGGCCGATGCTCCTGGAGCACACGTGGGTCACCACGCTGGAGACGATCGTCGGGTTCGTGCTCGCGGCCGTGATCGGCGTGGCGGCCGCCGTGCTGCTGGTCTACTCCAGGACCGCCGAGAAGTCCCTCTACCCGCTCATCCTCTTCGCGCAGGTCATCCCCAAGATCGCGATCGCCCCGATCCTGGTCGTCTGGTTCGGGTTCGGCATGACGCCGAAGATCGTCCTGGCCGTGCTCATCGCCTTCTTCCCGGTCGTCGTCTCGGCCGTCGCGGGGCTGCGCTCGGTCGACCCCGAGCTGCTGGAGATGTCCGCGACGATGGGCGCCTCCCGGTGGAAGACCTTCCGCAAGATCCGGTTCCCCGGGGCCCTGCCGCAGCTCATGTCCGGCCTCAAGGTCGCGGTCACGCTGGCGGTCGTGGGCGCCGTCGTCGGCGAGTTCGTGGGCGCCGACCGCGGCCTCGGGTACGTGCTGCTGCTCGCCAGCGGCAACCTCGACGCACCGCTGCTGTTCGCCGACCTGATCCTCATGTCGCTCATCGGCGTGGTCCTGTTCGTGCTGGTCGAGGTGCTCGAACGGCTCCTCATCCCGTGGCACGCCTCGCGGCGCGGCAACCTCGCGCTCGCGACCGTCTGACCGGACCGGCTCTCTTCCGCGTTCCCGCCGTCACCGTGGCGGCACGACCAGAAAGGCTCTCCCATGCGTGGTGCAACGAAGCAGAGGCGTGGCGGCAGGATCACGATGTCGCTGGGCGTGGCGGGCGTCGCGCTCGCGACGGTCGCGGCCTGCGGGCAGACCGCCGGTGGCGGGTTCGGCGAGCAGAACGCCGAGGGCCTGAGCGAGGTCACCGTGACCCTCAACTGGGTGCCGTACGGCGAGCACGCGCCGTTCTACTACGGCGTGGCGGAGGGCATCTTCGAGGACGAGGGGATCGACCTCACGATCCAGCCGGGCAACGGGTCCGGCAACACCGTGCAGCAGGTCGCGCAGCGCAACACCGACTTCGGGTGGGCGGACACCCCGCCGCTGGCGAACGGCATCAGCTCCGGCATGCCCGTGCGCAGCGTCGGCGTCTTCCTGCAGACCGGCCCCAGCTCCGTCGAGTTCTTCGACGACCAGGGCATCACCGAGCCCGCCGACCTCGTGGGCAAGACCGTCGGCGGCACGCCCGGCGACGCCATGTACGGCACGTTCCCAGCGTGGCTGGAGATCAACGGCGTGAACCCGGACGACGTGACCGTGGTCAACGTGGACGCCGCCGGCAAGATCGCCGCGCTGATCGAGGGCAAGGTCGACGCCATCCAGGGCTTCTACCACGACCAGGCGGCGACCATCGAGAACCAGACCGGCAAGGAGGTCTCGGCCCTGCCGTTCTCGGACTTCGGCATGAACATGCTGGGCACCGGCCTGCTGGCGCACGAGGCGACGATCGACGGCGACCCCGAGCTGGTCCAGGCGATGGTGCGGGCGACGTCGAAGTCGTTCCTCGCGGCGTCCGAGGACCCGGACGCCGCCGTCGCCGCGATGGCCGCCGACGCCGAGCAGGCGCCCGACGAGGAGGTGCTCGCGGCGCAGCTCGAGGCGACGATCGGCCTGCTCAACCTCGAGGAGGCCCCCGCGCCAGGCGTGAACACCGAGCAGCAGTGGACCGACACGCTCACGTTCCTCACCGAGAACACGGAGTTCGAGGGCGAGCCGACGCCGGACGCGTACTGGGACGCGTCCTTCGGGGAGGGCATGTGACCGCCACGACCGGGCCCGCGACCGAGCACAGCGCGTCAGCGCGGGCCGCCGACGTCGAACCGATCATCGAGGTCTCGCACCTCACCCGGCGCTTCACCTCCAAGCGCTCGGAGACCGTGGCGCTCGACGACGTCTCGCTGGCCGTGCTGCCGGGGGAGTTCGTCACGATCGCGGGGCCGTCGGGCTGCGGCAAGTCGACGCTGCTCAAGATCATCGCCGGGCTGACCCTCGCCACCGAGGGCGACGTGCGCCTGTACGGGCGGGCGGTCACCGGGCCGCAGCGCGAGATCGGGTTCGCCTTCCAGCGCTCGGCCCTGCTCGAGTGGCGGGGCGTGCGCAAGAACATCCTGCTCCAGGCCGAGATGCGCGGCATGGACCGGCGCCGCGCCGAGGAGCGCGCCGACCACCTGATCGAGCTCACCGGCCTGACCGGGTTCGAGAAGGCCCTGCCGCACGAGCTCTCCGGCGGCATGCAGCAGCGCGTCGCGCTGTGCCGCGCGCTGCTGCACGAGCCCCGCGTGCTGCTGATGGACGAGCCGTTCGGCGCGCTCGACGCCCTGACCCGCGAGCAGATGAACATCGAGATGAACCGCATCTGGCGCGAGACCGGCACCACCGTGGTGCTGGTGACCCACTCCGTGCCGGAGGCGGTGTACCTGGGCAGCCGGATCGTCGTCATGAGCCCGCGGCCCGGGCGCATCGTGGAGACCCTCGAACCGGGGCTGCCGGAGCGCCGCGAGTACGGGCCGACGCTGACCGACCCCCGGTTCACGGCGGCGGCCGAGCGGCTACGCGACCTGCTCGGCGCCAGCCATGCGCCCGAGTGAGGAGGCTCCGCTCGGGGTGGGGATCATCGGGATGGGCGGCATCGGCGCGATGCACGCCCGTGCCCTCGCTGAGCTCGGGGGGCGGGCGCGGCTCGTCGCGTACAGCGGGCGGGCGCGCCCGCCGGCCGGTCCGGGCAAGCCGGACCTGCCGGCGGTACGCCTCGCACCCGGCGAGGTGATCGCCCACCCCGACGTCGACGTCGTGGCGATCTGCACCCCGAGCGGCACCCACGCGGCGCTCGCGCTGGCGGCGCTGGAGGCCGGCCGGCACGTCGTCGTCGAGAAGCCGCTCGCGCTCGACGTCGACGACGCGCTGCGGGTCGCGCGCGCCGCGCACGAGCGCGGGCGATCCGTCTCGATGATCGCCCAGCGCCGCCTGGAGGCCGAGCACGTCGCGCTCAAGCGGGCCCTCGACGACGGCGCGCTGGGGGAGCTGCGCCTCGCGATGACGCACGTGCACTGGCACCGGGACGACGACTACTACCGCGCGGCGGGCTGGCGCACCGCGGCCGACCAGGGCGGCGGGTCCCTGATGAACCAGGGGGTGCACAACGTGGACCTGCTGCGCTGGCTGTGCGGCCCGGTCGAGTCGGTGACGGCGCAGTCCGGCACCCTCGCGCACGCGATCGAGGCCGAGGACACGACCGTGGCGACCCTCCGGTTCGCCTCGGGTGCGCTCGGCGTGGTGACCACGACGACGGCGACGCCGCCCGGGTTCCCCGCGACGATCTCGCTGTTCGGTTCCCGGGGCTCGGTCGAGCTCGGGCAGGGGGAGGTGCTGCGCTGGGACGTCCCGGGGGTGCCTGCACCGGCGGCGGGCGGGCCGGCGAGCGGCGCGGCCGAGCCGCTCGCGATCGGGCACGCGGGGCACCTGGCGCAGTGGGCGGGCATCGTCGAGGCGCTGGAGACGTCGACGCCGGTGCCCGTCGGCATCGACGACGCCGTCGAGACCGTGCGGCTGCTGTGCGCGATCGAGAAGGCGGCGGCGTCGGGGGCGGTGGTGCGGCCGACAGCCCTCTGATCAGGGATTATGCTGTCCCTGCCGATTCTGAGCCCTGCTCACGAACCTACGGTCCACCAGGTCTCGACGAGGGGGAGCCCGATGCCTGTTGCGCACGAAGAGGACACGGCGCGCCCGGAGCCCGCCACCGCGGACGAGGTCGCGTTGCCCGGGGGCGATCCCCAGGTGCGGCGCGACCGGCGCCTGGGGAACCGGATCATCGGCGGGCTGGTCGGGGCCGTGCTGATCGCCGCGGTCGTGGGCGTGCTGGGCCTCCGCGGAGGGGACGAGCTCGACCCGGTGTTCGAACCGACCGACGTCCCGACGGCCCTGCCCGTGGGCGAGGCCGCGGAGGGTGCCGGTGCGACCGAGGACGTCGCCGGTGTCCCCGTCGGCTTCCCGCAGAGCGTCGACGGCGCGGTCTCGGCCATGATGACCTACGGCAACGCGGCCGACGCGGCGCTGTTCCGGACGCCGCAGGAGCGGGCGCAGATCGCCGAGCGGATCTTCACCGACGAGGGGCACGCCGCGAGCGGCCTGACCGACCAGGCGGCCGCGGAGGCGCAGGACCGGCTGGGGGCGGACGCGCTCACCGGGTGCGCCTACGAGTTCGGTGCCTACAAGGTCGTCTCGGTGGGGAGCTACGGCGCGGAGCGGGTGCCCACCGAGGTGGTCGTCTCCACCTGGGCGCCGTGCCTGAGCGGCGACGGCGAGGCGCAGGACGCCTCCGACGTCGACATCCGCTGGACGCACCAGGCCGGCACCCTGCGCTGGGACGGCAGGGACTGGCGGGTCGAGTCGATCGTCACCCCCGACGGCCGGGCTCCGGAACCCGCCGACCCGGACGACGTCGCGATCACGTTCGAGGAGCGGGCCCGGCTCCTCGGGGCGGGCTGGACGCTGCCGGCCGACGCCACCGAGGAGATCCCGCCGGGCTTCTGGGCGAGCCGCATGCACTGACCGGTGCGGCCCGGGCCGGAGCCCGGGCCAGGCTGCTCAGCGCACAGTCGGCCCCTCGACGGACACCGGTCCGTGGCCGCCCGCGTGCTTGATCTCCAGGTTGAGGGTGCTGCGCGACGTCGGGATCACGACGACCTGGGCCTCGTCACCGCTGGTGTCGATGGCGCGCACGTGCAGGTGCCCGTCCTTGAGCTTGAGCGCGAACTGGTCGGCCCCGGCGACGAAGCGCACCTCGCTGTCGTCGGTGATCACGGTGGGGCCAGTGGGCAGGGTCTTCGGCATGGGTACAGCATGCCCTGGCGCGGCCGCCCGGCACGACCATCCACCGTCTGATCAAACGCTTACCGCCCTGTAAGTTTTGTGTGTACGCTCGCACGCGGGGCGCCGGCCGTGAGCACGGCGCCAGAGAATCGCGGGCCCCGGACGAGGGCCTGCCGACGCGAGAGTGAGCTGTGGTGGACGAGCGCGAGCAGGAAGTCCGGCGACGGATCGACGCCCAAGAGCTGTACACGGACTTCGGTCCGGGCCTGGAGGCGCTGGAGGAGTCCCGGGTGCGCGGCAAGGAGCTCGCCCGGGAGTTCAACGGCCTCGAGCCGCGGGACGTGGCCGGCCGGCGCCGGGTGCTGGAGGAGCTCTTCGGCTCGCTCGGCGACCAGGCGTGGTTCGAGCCGCCGCTGTTCGTGGCCTACGGCGTGCACACCACGGTCGGCAACGGGGTCTACGCGAACACGGGCCTGACGCTGGTGGACGACGGGCCGGTCACCATCGGTAACGGCGTCATGTTCGCCCCGCACGTCACGATCACCGCCACCGGGCACCCGGTGCACCCGGACGTCCGCCCCCACGGCGAGCAGTTCTCCGCCCCGGTCGTCATCGAGGACGACGTGTGGATCGGCAGCAACGTCTCGATCATGCCGGGTGTCACGATCGGCCGCGGCTCAGTTGTCGCTGCCGGTGCCGTCGTCACCGCGAACGTGCCGCCGATGGTCGTCGTCGGCGGGGTGCCGGCCCGCATCCTGCGCGAGATCACCGACGCCGACCGCGAGTGGACGTACAAGGCCCCGCGGACCCTCACCGTCGACGCACGGGAGGCGGTCCGATGAGCGAGCGCACCGCGACGGCCGTCGCCGCCTACCTCGACCCGAGCCTGCCCGTCCCGGAGCGGGTCGCGGACCTGCTGTCCCGGATGACGGTGCCCGAGAAGGTCGGGCAGATGCTCCAGCTCGACGCCCGCGGCGACTACGAGGGCGACATCCTGCGCAAGCACGTGGGGTCGATCCTGCACACCTCGCCGAGCCGGCTGAAGCTGGCCCACGACCTGGTCGAGCAGACGCGCCTGCGCATCCCGCTGCTGGTGGGCGAGGACTGCATCCACGGGCACTCGTTCTTCGAGGGCGCGACGATCTTCCCGACCCAGCTCGGCATGGCGTCGTCCTGGGACCCGGAGCTGATCGAGCAGGCCGCCCGCGTCACCGCCGTCGAGGCGGCCGCGACCGGCGTCCACTGGACATTCAGCCCGGTGCTCTGCATCGCGCGCGACCTGCGCTGGGGCCGGGTGGACGAGACGTTCGGCGAGGACCCGTACCTGATCGGCGAGCTCGCCTCCGCCATGGTGCGCGGCTACCAGGGCTCTGGGCTCTCCGACCCGACGGCGATCCTGGCGACCGCGAAGCACTTCGCGGGGTACTCCGAGACGCAGGGCGGGCGGGACGCGTCAGAGGCGGACATCTCCCGGCGCAAGCTGCGCTCCTGGTTCCTGCCGCCGTTCGAGCGGGTCGCCAAGGAGGGCTGCGCCACCTTCATGCTGGGCTACCAGTCCATGGACGGCGTGCCGATCACCATCAACGACTGGCTCCTGAACGACGTGCTGCGCGGCGAGTGGGGCTACACCGGCACGCTGATCACCGACTGGGACAACGTGGGCCGGATGGTCTGGGAGCAGAAGATCCAGCCCGACCACGCCCACGCCGCGGCCGCGGCCGTGCGGGCCGGCAACGACATGGTGATGACCACGCCGCAGTTCTTCGAGGGCGCCCAGGAGGCCATCGCGGCCGGCCTGATGGAGGAGGCCGACCTGGACCGGGCCGTGGCCCGCATCCTGACGCTGAAGTTCGAGCTCGGCCTCTTCGAGGACCCGCGCCGGCCCGACGCCGAGCGCGCGACGAACCTGATCGGGTCCGCGGCGCACGCGGCCGTGAACCTGGACCTCGCGCGGCGGTCCCTGGTGCTGCTCCGCAACGTCGGCGGCACGCTGCCGATGGCGGGCGCCGACCGGCCCCGCCGCATCGCCGTCGTCGGGCCGCTGGCGGATGCCGCCCAGGCACAGCTCGGCGACTGGGCCGGCAGCTCGGGCCAGGCCGACTGGCTGCCCGACGGCCACCCGCGCGACATGATCACGACTGTGCTGGACGGGCTGCGCGAGCTGACCCCGCAGGACTGGACGGTGACCAGCGCGCTCGGCGCCGAGATCCTCTCCCTGGTGACGCCCCCGGAGGGCGAGACCTTCCCGGACGGGCAGCCCCGGCCCAAGGTGGTCGTCCCGCGCGACCCCGACGAGGCCCTGATCGCGCAGGCCGTCGAGCAGGCGCGGGACGCCGACTACGTCGTGGCCGTCGTCGGCGACCAGGTCGAGCTGGTGGGCGAGGGCCGGTCCACCGCGACGCTGGAGCTCGTGGGCGGGCAGGTCGCGCTGCTGGACGCGCTGGCCGAGACCGGGACGCCGCTGGTCGTCGTCGTCATGGCGTCCAAGCCGCTCGTGCTGCCGCAGTCCGCGCTGGACGCCGCGGCCGTGGTCTGGACGGCGAACCCGGGCATGGAGGGCGGCCGGGCGGTCGCCGAGCTGCTGCTCGGGCAGATCGAGCCGTCCGGGCGCCTGCCGATCTCGTTCGCCCGGCACGTGGGCCAGCAGCCCATCTACTACAACCAGCTCCGCGGCCAGCACGGGGACCGGTACGCCGACCTGACGCAGGAGCCCGCGTTCGTGTTCGGCGAGGGGATGTCGTACACCACGGTCGAGTACACCGGCCTCGAGCTGCGGTCCGCCGAGCTGGGCCCGGACGACACGATCCATGCCCGCGTGACCCTGACCAACACGGGCGCCCGTCCGGCGCGCGAGACGGTGCAGGTCTACGTCAGTGACACGGTGACGTCCGTGAGCTGGACCGACAAGGAGCTCAAGGCCTACCGGCAGGTGGACGTCGCCCCCGGGGAGAGCGTCGTGGTGGACCTCGACCTGCCGGTCGCGGACTGCACGATCGTGGACCAGGCGGGCGACCGCGTCGTCGAGCCGGGTGGGTTCGAGCTGCTGGTCGGGTGGTCGTCGCGGGACGCGGACCTGCTGCGGGTGCCGTTCTCTGTGACTGGGCGCTGATCGCGGGCCGTGCGGACGGGGCTCGCCCGTCCGCACGGCCGCCGTCATCCCCGCTGCACCGCCGCGAGGCCTTCGCGCAGGTCCTGGACGAAGTACTCCGGAACCTCCAGGGACGGGAAGTGCCCGCCCGCCTCCGGCGTCCGCCACCGCACGATCCGGCGGAACCGCTCCTGGGCCCAGGGCCGGGGCCACCGCTCGATGTCGTGGGGGTAGGTGGTGACCGCCGTCGGGACGTCGACCCGGAGGTCGGGGTCGAGGGAGGCGTGGCTCTCGGCGTAGATGCGGGCCGACGACGCGCCGGTGCGCGTGAGCCAGTACAGGGTGACGTTGTCCAGGACGCTGTCCCGGGACATCGTCTCGAACGGGCTGTCGGTCGTGTCCGACCACTCGGCGAACTTGTCGAGGATCCAGGCGAGCAGCCCGACCGGTGAGTCGACGAGCGAGTAGCCGATGGTCTGCGGCCGGGCCGCCTGCTGCTTCGCGTACGCCGCGCGGCGGCCCCAGAAGTCGCGGGACTCCTCGACCCAGGTGCGCTCGGCCGCCGTCAGCCCGTCCGTCGTCAGACCGGGCGGCGGCTGCGCGACGGTCGTGTGGATGCCGATGACGTGGTCCGGGAACCGGCCGCCGAGGATGGTGGTGACGACGCCGCCCCAGTCGCCGCCGTGGGCCAGGAACCGGTCGTAGCCGAGCCGTCCCATCAGCTCGACCCAGGCGGCCGCGATCCTCTCGATGCCCCACCCGGTGGTGGCCGGCCGCTCGCTGTGGCCGAACCCGGGCAGTGACGGGACGACGACGTGGAACGCGGGCGCGTCCGGGTTGGCCGGCTCGGCCAGCTCGTCGACCACGTGCGTGAACTCGGCGACGCTGCCCGGCCAGCCGTGCGTCAGGACCAGCGGCGTGGCGTCGGCCCGCGGGGAACGCCGGTGCAGGAAGTGGATGCCCAGGCCGTCGATCGTCGTCCGGAACTGGCCGATCCGGTCGAGGCGTGCCTCGAAGCGTCGCCAGTCGTACCCGGTGCGCCAGTAGTCCGCGACGTCGACGAGGTCGGTGAGGGGGACGCCCTGGTCCCACCGGCTCGGGCCGGGTGCGGAGCCGCGGACCGTCTCGGCCTCCGGCAGCCGAGCCGCGGCCAGCCGGGCGCGCAGGTCGTCGAGGTCGGCGTCGGTCGCACGGGTTTCGAACGGCTGCACGTCGCCTGGCTGGCTGGTCATGGGACCTCCTCGTCGGTGGTGCCGGCTCGGGCTCGCGGGAACCGGCTAAGACGGTTCTAGCAGCCGTTCACGACCAGCCGCAACCGGCTAAGGTGGTTCCATGACCGCTCGGTTCCCGGACTTCCGCCTCGGCAAGGTGCTCGCGACGAGTTTCACGGGCACGCTGTCGGAACGGCACGGTGACCCCGTGGAGCGCATCCCGACGCCGGGCCGGCTCGCCGACTGGCTGGCGGTGAGCGGCCTCGCCGTCCGGTCCTGTACCGCCGCGCAGCTCGAACGCGCGCGGGAGCTGCGGGAGGCGATCCACGAGGCGGCGACGGCGGGGGCGCGGCAGGAGGTGCTTCCCGCTGCGGCCGTTCGGGTCATCAACGACTTCAGTGTCCGGGGCCGTGCTTCCGCTGTCCTCGGCCCTGAGGGCGATCGGGAATGGCGGCTCTCGGCGACGTCGGCCGTCGACGACGCGCTGGGCGTCATCGCCGCCGATGCGATCGGGATCCTCGCGGGGGAGCGGGACGGCAAGCTGGCCCTGTGCGCCTCGCCGACCTGTCAGGCGGCGTTCTTCGACACCAGCCAGAGCCGGTCGCGCCGGTGGTGCGACATGGGCACGTGCGGGAACAAGGAGAAGAAGGCGCGGTTCCTCGCGAACCAGCGCCTTACGGCGTCGTAATTCCCGCGGCCGGGCGCGCGGAACGCGCAAGCTTGTCGAGGATGCGTACGAACCCGGTCTCGCCGACCACGGTGATGCCGTAGGACTCGGCCTTGCGGGCCTTGCCGGACATCGAGTCCGGGTCCGCCGCGACGACCAGTCGGACCTTCTTGGTGACGGCCGGATGCGGGACGAGTCCGGCCGCCCTGGCTCGGCGCTCCCATACGTCCCGCGGCTCGTCCATCGCCCCGGTGAAGACGACCAGGTCGCCGGGGGCGAGCGTGAAGCGGCTCGATCCCTGGTCGGTGGCGGAGGCGCTGCCAGCGTTCGGGTCTGCGCCCTGCGGGGACTCGAGGATGTCCTGTGCGTCGGCCTCGGAAACGTCGAGCATGCCGGCCACGGCCAGGAAGTCGGCCGCCTCGGTCGGGTCGAGCGTGCCATCGGTCCAGGCCACCGCGGCGAGCCCGGTGAGGTACTCGCGGTGCAGGGCCTCGGCGTCCGCCCGCCCGATCCCGACCTGGGCGCAGAACTCGGCGAGCTGGTCGTGCTCGCGGGCCGAGATGTGCCGGTCCAGCAGGGCGCGGTCGACCAGCTGGAGGTACTTCTCCTTCTCCCACGTGGTGACGGGTGAGGTGCAAGCCGTGGCGAGCCGGGCGAGGAAGTGGGCGTCGCGCTCGGTCGCGACGCCCCGCCGGACGGGCGCGGCCCCGGTGACGGGGATCATCGGCCAGGGAGTGGTCGCGGCGAGCTCGACGACATCGTCCCAGTCCGGGACGACGTTGCGGGCACCGTGGGCCAGGTAGATGCCCAGGAGCTCCGCCGCGGCGCGGGCGTCGGAGAGGGCCTCGTGCGCGGAGTCGAGGGTGACGCCGTGGTGGAAGCACGCACCGGCCAGGGAACGCGGGGCGGTCGGGAAGAGCTGGGCGCCGGTGCGCATCGTGCACAGGGTGGTGGGCGCGATGAGCGGGACGTCGTACCCGACCTCGGCGAACGCGTGCCAGACGAACCGGCGGTCGAACTGGGCGTTGTGCGCCACGAACGTGCGTCCGCGCAGCAGCTCGGCGACGATGCCTGCGACGTCGCCGAACGCCGGTGCGTAGCGGGCGTCGGAGGCGCTGATCCCGTGGATCTGCTGCGGCCCGAGGTCTCGCCCGGGATTGACGAGCGTGGTCCAGGTGCCCTCGATCTGGCCGTCGGAGTCGACCTGGACGATCGCGATCTCCGCGATCCGGTCGCTCCCGCCCGGGAACAACCCGGTCGTCTCCACGTCCACGACGGCGTACCCGGTCAATGCGTCTCCTCTCGCGGCGGCGTGCAGAACCGGGCAATCGTTCCAGGTGGCGTGAGGTCTTGCCGGGCGGCCCGCCGTGAACCGATGCCGGGCGAAATCTCCTTGCCCGCCCGTGCCACGATGCGACCGTGGAGATCACCGACGTCACGCGCGCCATCGCTGCTGCGACCTCGATCGCGACATCCCTCGACCTGCCGGCCGACGACGCCGTCGTCCTGCACGACTCCAACAAGCTGGCGCTGCGGCTGACGCCGTGCGACGTCTTCGCCCGCGTCGCCCCGCTGGGCCAGGAGGTGGCGCAGTTCGAGGTCGACCTCGCCCAGCGGCTCGTCGCGGCGGGAGCCCCGCTGGCGGCGCTGGAACCTCGGGTGGACCCGCGCGTGTACGTGCGCGACGGCTTCGCCGTGACGCTGTGGACCTACTACGCGCCCGTGTCGCCCGAGCCGTCACCGGCCGACGTCGCCAAGGCGCTGAAGCTGCTGCACGACGGCATGCGCACCGTCGACCTGCCGAGCCCGCGCTTCACGGACCGGATCACGGAGGCGCAGGAGATCGTCGCCGACCCGGACCGCTCGCCCGAGCTGGCCGACGCCGACCGCGCGCTCCTCGGCGGCAGGCTCGCCGGCCTGCGCCGGGCGATCGACGACCGCGGCGCCGTCGAGCAGCTGCTGCACGGCGAGCCGCACCCGGGCAACGTGCTCGTCACGGAGCACGGCCCGCTGTTCATCGACCTCGAGACCTGCTGCCGCGGGCCCGTCGAGTTCGACCTCGCCCACATGGCCGAAGCGGTCGCCGAGCACTACCCGGGGGTCGATCAAGAGCTGCTCGACGACTGCCGGCAGCTCGTCCTCGCGATGGTCGCCGCCTGGCGGTGGGACGTCGACGACCAGTTCCCGCGGGGGAGGCAGTTCGGCGAGGAGCTCCTGCGCGTGCTGCGCGCGGGCGCCCCGTGGCCGACGCTCGACGCCGTGGTCAGGCGAGTGGACGGGCTGTAGGCCTCCAGGGGGACGGGCCGGCGCAAGATCAGACCTCGGGGGGAGGACTCGGGCGCACCTGTCTGCCTACGTTGGGCACATGGCACCCACCGGACCGGACGACCAGGACGGCGACGACGCCGGAACGACCACCGGCTGGAGCTGGGGCGCCGGTGTCGCCGTCGGCCTGTGCATCGGGGTGGCGCTCGGCATCACGCTGGACAACCTCGCGATCGGCATCGCGCTCGGTGTGGCGTTCTTCCCGGTGTTCGCGATGGTGCGGGGCACCGCCCCGGCCGAGGACGAGACTCTCGGCGAGAACGAGAAGCCGTAGACCAGGGTCGTCAGGCGCAGATGCCCTCGGGCAGCTCCTCGGGGGTCGGGCTGGTCCGCGGCTCGGCGGGCTGGTCGTCGGTCGTCCCGTCGCTCGGCGGGCCGGCGTCGCCGTCGGCCGCCGCTTCCTCGCCGCCCGCACCGCCGCCCGCGCCCTCGCTCACACCGACGCTCGCACTCGGCGAGCCCGACGGCTCCGGGGTCTCCAGCGTGACGTCCTCCGGCGGCTGGTCGGCCGCGAGCCGGTCGAAGATCTCGGAGGTCTCCGGCGACCAGGACACGGTCGCGCCGTCGGCGTTGTCGTAGACCGGGACCGACGTCATGACGATGTTGCGCTTCTCGATCTGCCGCAACGACCACGCCAGCCCCGCCACGTTCCCCGGGTCCGCGATCGCCGGGTCCGCGCTGAGCGAGCCCAGCGCCGCGTTGATCAGCCGGTACGTCCTGGTGGGGTCGGCCAGCGTCTCCGCGGAGAGCATCTGCCGCATCGTCGCGTTGATGAACATCTGCTGCCGCTCGATCCGCGCCAGGTCGCTGCCCATCTCCAGTCCCAGGCCCGTGCCCTTGCGCACCCGCAGGAACTGGATCGCCGTCTTCCCGTCCAGCCGGTTCTCCCCGGCCTCCAGGTCGATCCGCGCGGAGCGGGGGTCGCCGTGCAGCGCCTCCGGCAGGCACATCCGGACGCCGCCGAGCGCGTCGACGACGTCGATCACGCCGTTCATCTTCACCACGGCGTGGTTGGACACCGTGACGCCCGTCAGCGAGTTGACCGTGTTGATGGTGCAGGCCGCCGCGTACCGCATGTCAGCGGCAGCGCCGCCGCTGCCCGTCGAGAACGCCGAGTTGAACCGGCCCGTGTACGGCGCGCTCCGCGACCCGTCCGGGAGCTCGCACGCCGGGATGGCCAGCATGGAGTCGCGGGGGATGGACACGACCTCGATCCACTGCCGGTCGGCCGCGATGTGCACCAGCATCGTGGTGTCGGACCGCATGCCGTCGACCACGCCCCCGATGTCGGCGTTCGACCCGTCCCGGATGTCCGTGCCCATCAGCAGCAGGTTGACGGGCTCGTCCTTGAACGGGTCGGACGGGTCCTTCGGCTTGACCTGCTCGGCCACCAGGCCGTCGAGGTCCTGCACGTCGATCTGCGAGACGGCGTTGTGGTACGCCGTCGCCCCGGCCGCGGTGCCGAAGGCCAGCGTGCCGACGACGCTCATCGTGACGGTGCGGACCACGAACGCCCTGCGCCAGCTGCGCACGTGGCGCGGCTGCCGCTCACCGGACCGCGCGTGCCGGGGGACCCCGGGAACTGTCTCGCCGACCGGCCGGACCGCCGTCCAGAAGTCGCTCATGCGGACATCCTGGGCACCGGCCCATGAACCGGGGCTGAACGAACCTGAAGAGACGTTCAGCAAGAATCTCAGCGGTCCTGGTGCTCGGGGAGCCGGAGCGCGAGCCGGGCCCCGCCCGTGGGCGCGTCCGACAGCTCCGCGGTCCCGCCGGTGTGCTGTGCCGCCTCGGCCACGATCGCGAGCCCGAGCCCGGAGCCGCCGCTGACCCGGCTGCGGGCGTCGTCGCGGCGCTCGAACCGGTGGAAGATCCGCTCCCGGTCCTGCTCCGGGACGCCGTCGCCGTCGTCGTCGACGTACAGCACGACCTGGCTCGCCGCCGTGGTGAGCGTGAGGTCGATGCGGGTGCGGGCGTGCCGCCGCGCGTTCTCCGCGGCGTTGCGGACGGCGCGCACGAGGAGCACCTCGTCCCCGAGCACGCGGGCCGGGCCGACCCGGGTCGTGTCGACCACGATCCCCAGCGTGCGCAGCCGCGCGGCCTCGGCCAGGACGACGTCGTCCAGGTCGATCTCGCGCCGGTTCCGCGTCATCCCCTCGTCGAGCCTGGCCAGGAGCAGCAGGTCGTCGATCAGCTCGTGCAGGCGCGCCGCCTCGACGTCGACGGTGCCCGCCAGGGTGCCCAGGTCGGTCGTGTCGGGGTGCCGGAGCGCGACCTGGGTGTGCTGGCGGATCGCGGCCACCGGCGACCGCAGCTCGTGCGAGGCGTCGGAGACGAACCGCCGCTGGGCGCGCTGCGCGGCCTCGAGCTTGTCGAGCATCTTGTTCATCGTGGAGGTCAGGAGCGACACCTCGTCGGTGCCGCCCGGCGGTGCGATGCGGCGGGTCAGGTCGTCGCCCGCGGACTCCACGTCCCGCCGGATCCGCTCGACGGGCTGCAGCGAGCGTCCGACGACGATCCAGATCATCAGCGCGACGAAGGCGCTGACCGCGGGCACCGCCACGGCCATCAGCGTGGTCGCCGCGCGCACCGCCTCGTCGGCGGTGTCCAGGGAGCGGCCGACGACGACGTGGTGCACGCGGCCGTCCAGGGTGACGGGGGCGGACTGGACCAGGTACCGCTCGTCGAGCACGCTCACGATCCGCTCGCTGTCGGAGACGGGCAGCGGGAGGGTGTCCTTGAGGTCCTCGTCGGCGACGCCGACCACCTCGCCGTCGAGCTGGAGCTGGATGATCACCTCGTCGGCGTCGAACTTGGCCAGCTCCCCGGCCGTCGCGCTGTCCAGCGCGAACTGCTGGGCCTGGTCCTCGGCCGTCTGCGCCTCCGACCCGACCAGCGAGCGCTCCAGCAGCGTGACGACGGCGAACCCGCCGACGGCGAGCACCGCCAGCACGATCCCGACGGTCGAGGCGGTGATCCGGACGCGGAGCGAGAACCGGCGGCCGCCGGGTAGCGGGTCCCGCCCCACCGGCTCACGCCGCATGGGGCATCAGCCGGTAGCCGGCTCCGCGCACGGTCTGGATCGTGTCGAGCGCGAACGGCTTGTCCAGCTTGGCGCGCAGGTGCCCGATGTAGACCTCGACGATGTTCGAGTCGCCCTCGAACTGGTCCTCCCAGACCGCGGCGAGGATCTCGCTCTTGCTCCGTACGGTGCCGGCCTCCCGCGCCAGGAAGACCAGGACGGCGAACTCCCGGGCGGTCAGCTTCACCGGCGCCGCGCCGCGGTGCACCTCGCGGGTGGCGAGGTCGACGCGCAGGTCGCCGACGACGAGGGTGGTGGGGCGCTCCGGCCGGCCCCGGCGGATCAGCGCGCGCAGCCGGGCGAGCAGCACCACGTGCTCCGTGGGCTTGACGACGTAGTCGTCGGCGCCGAGGTCCAGGCCCTCGACCTGGTCCCAGGCGCCGTCCTTGGCCGTGAGCATGAGGATCGGGGTCCAGTTGCCCTCGTCGCGCAGCGTCTGGCAGACGGCGTAGCCGTTCATGCCCGGCATCATCAGGTCCAGGACGATCGCGTCGTAGCTCACCTCGCGTGCGCGCCAGAGGCCGTCCGTGCCGTTGTGGGCGAGGTCCACGGAGAAACCCTCCGCCTCCAGGCCGCGGCGCAGGCCGTCGGCGAACCGCACCTCGTCGTCGACCACGAGCACACGCATGGGACCACCTTTCCTCCGGCCGGACGCCCCATCGTCTCCGATGTTCCCTGAACGAGTGCTGAACGCGCCTGAGGCCGGCGTCTTCATCTCCCCTTCAGGTTCGTGGACCTACGGTCGGCACGTGAGCGCAGCTGACCCCACCCCTGAACTCGACGGCATCGCCCTGTGGACCGTGGAACTCATGGAGACGCTCGGCGCCCCTGGTGCCGGCCTGGCGATCTTCGTCGAGAACCTGTTCCCGCCGATCCCCAGCGAGGTCGTCCTCCCGATGGCCGGTTTCGCCGCGCGGCTCGGGGACCTGTCCCTCGCCGGCGCGATCATCTGGACCACCATCGGCTCCGTCGCCGGCGCCTGGGTGCTCTACGGCCTCGGAGCGTGGCTGGGCCACGACCGCATGCGCGCCATCGGCGCCCGGATCCCCCTCGTCGACGTCGAGGACATCGACCGGACGACCGCCTGGTTCGCGCGGCACGGCACCAAGGCGGTCTTCTTCGGGCGGATGGTCCCGCTGTTCCGCAGCTTCATCTCGATCCCCGCGGGCACCGAGCGCATGAGCCTGCCGGTCTTCACCGTGCTCACGGCCGCGGGGAGCCTGATCTGGAACAGCATCTTCGTCGTCGCCGGCTACCTGCTCGGGGCCAACTGGCACGCCGTCGACCCGTACGCCTCGGTGCTGCAGTACATCGTGGTCGCGGCCGTCGCCGCCGGCCTCGTCTGGTTCGTGGTGGGTCGCGTCCGACGACGCCGCACGCGGCGGCCGGCCGAGCAGCAGGCCACGGCGACCCGGGGCGATTGACTCTGCCCCAGGGGCACGGTCTCTCATGGGTGCGTGACTAACGAGGAGAGACCGATGCGCCGACCGAGGCACCAGGAGATCCGCCCCGAGCTGCTGATCGTCGAGGACCTCATGCTGCTCCTGCTCGACGACGAGTCGGGTGTGGTGAAGGGTGAGGCCAACCTGCACTACACGCTCGGCGGGGCAGTGCTCATGGAGCTCGCGCTGCTGGGCCGGGTCGACCTCGACCACAGGAAGCGGGTGCACGCCGTCGCGGGTGAGGCGCTCGGCGACACGATCCTGGACGAGGCGATGCGGCAGGTGGCCAAGCGGCCCCGGCACGTGCACACGGTCCTCGTCGACATCGGGCTGGAGCTGGACGGGCAGCTGCGCCACCGGCTGGTGGAGCGGGGCATGCTGGCCAGGGAACGGTCCAAGATGCTGGGCATCATCCCGGTGACCAGGATGCCCGCGCAGGACCTCCCGTACGAGGCGGCGCTGCTGGAACGGGTCCGCGCCGTGCTCGAGGACGGCGCGGCACCCGACTCGCGCACCGCCGCCCTGACGGCCGTGCTCTCCGCCGGCGGGACGCTCGCGGAGCTCCACCCGGCGATCCGCAGGTCGCGCGCGGTGACCGAGCGCGCCCGTGAGCTGCGGGAGGGCACCTGGGGCGCGGCGGCGGTCAACCAGGCCATCCTGGTGGCGGCCGTCGCGTCGATCGGCGGCGCGGTCGCGGAGGCCGCGGTGGGCGGCGACGCGTCGCAGTGAGGTGCGAACGGTCGCCCGACGGCGCGCTCACGGGCCGGAGACGGTGAAGCCCTGCTCGTTGCCGTACCTCACGATCGAGTCCTGCCAGTCGGTGAGGCTGTCCGCGAGCGTCGTCGAGCCCGTGTAGGCCTGGCCGACCGTGTCGGGGAACACGCTGTTCGCGTAGACCTGGTACGGCAGGTACTGCCAGCCGGGAACGACGCCGGTCGCGGACGCGGAGAGCACCTCGTTGATCCGCTGTCCGCCGAAGTACTTCGGCTCCATGGCCAGGAACTCGGGGCTCGTGAGGTCCGCCGTCGTCGCCGGGAAGTTCCCGTGGTCGAGCCGGACCTGCACCCCGTCGCCGGCGTTCGCGTACTGGAGGAACCCGTAGGCCAGCGCCTTCTGGGTGCTGGCCTCGGTCACCGACAGCGCGGAGCCGCCGTTCTCCGCGGTCGCGGTCGCGCCCTTCGTCCACTGCGGCATGGGCGCCACCCGCCAGTCGCCGGCCGCCCCCGGTGCGCCCGACGCGAGGTTCGCGGGCATCCACGCCCCCGTCACCAGCGCGGCGATCGTCCCGTCGCCGAGCCGCTGGAACCACTCGTCCGACCACTCCGGCACCTTCGCCACCAGGTCGTCGTCCAGGAGCTGCTGCCACATGCCGGCGAACCTGGCGGAGCCCTCGTCGGTCAGGTCGACGCGCACCGTGGTCCCGTCGACGGTGTAGGGCGACCCACCCGCCTGCCAGATCATCGAGGTCGCGAACCCGGCGTTGCCGTCGTCCGCGACGAGGTAGGTATCACTGTCGTACGCGTGGATCTTCCGTGCGGTCTCGACGAACTCGTCCCACGTCGCCGGTACCTTGGCGCCGGCCGCCTCGAAGGTCCGCGCGTTGTAGAACAGCGCCATCGGGCCGGAGTCGATCGGCAGGCCGTACACGGCGCCGTCGTCGGTCACGGCCTCCCAGGTGCCGGGGGAGTAGGTGCCGTCCAGGTCTCGCGCGCCGAGCGGCGCGAGGTCCGCGAGCGACCCCGCGATGGAGAACTGTGGCAGGGCGTAGTACTCGACCTGCGCGACGTCGGGTACGCCCGAGCCCGCGCGGATCGCGTTCTGCAGCACCACGTAGTGGTCGTTGCCCGTGCCGACGTTCGCCAGCTCGACGTCCACGTTCGGGTACTCGGCCTCGAAGTCCTCCACGACATGCTCCAGCGTGGGCTCCCAGGCCCAGACCAGCAGGTCGCCGCCCTCCTGGAGCGCCGCGGAGACGGCGTCGGGGGACAGGTCGGCCGCCGCGCCGGTGGTGGGCGAGGTGCCGCACCCGGCCAGGACCGCCGCTGCGACCCCCGTCACGGCGAGCAGTGCGCCGGTACGGCGGGGGAAGCCGGTGTCTCGTGCCACAGGAACTCCGTTTCGGGTCGGCGTCTGCGTCGACGTCTGCCAGGCAGGCATTCGTACCGTAGCGCCACCTGGCCGGATACCGGGGGCGGCACGTCCTACGGTCTCCACCGGCCTCTACCGGCTCCGGAGCCGGACCGCCGCCCCGGGACTCACACCGAGAAGTACTTCGCCTCCGGGTGGTGGAACACGAACGCGTCCGTCGACTGCTCGGGATGCAGCTGCAGCTCGTCCGACAGCGTGACGCCCACCCGCTCGGGCCGCAGCAGCTCGACGACCTTGTGCCGGTCCTCCATGTCGGGGCAGGCGGGGTAGCCGAGCGACATCCGCGCCCCGCGGTACTCCAGCTTGAACATGCCCTCCACGGTGCTGGGCTCCTCGGACGCGAACCCGAGCTCGGAGCGCACCCGCGCGTGCCAGAACTCCGCCAGCGCCTCCGTGAGCTGCACCGAGAGGCCGTGCAGCTCCATGTACTCGCGGTACCTGTTCGCCTCGAACAGCTTCGCGGTGTGCGCCGAGACCGTGTCACCGACCGTCACGAGCTGCACCGGCAGCACGTCGAACTGCCCCGTCTCCTCGACCCACGAGCGCGGCCGCACGAAGTCGGCCAGGCACAGGTGCCGGTCGCGGCGCTGCCGCGGGAAGTGGAACCGCAGCCGCTCGGTGCCGGGCTCGCCGCCGGACCCGCCGTCGGGCGCCCCGATCCCGGCGAGGTCGCCGTGGTGCGCGACGACGACGTCGTCGCCCTCCGACCAGACCGGGAAGTACCCGTAGACCACCGTGGGGTCCATGATCTGGTCCGTGCGGATGCGGTCCAGCCACTCCGCCAGCCGCGGGCGGCCCTCGGTCTCCACCAGCTCCTCGTACGAGGCGCCGTCCGCCGAGCGGCCCGGCTTGAGGCCCCACTGGCCCATGAACGTGGCCCGCTCGTCCAGGAACGCCGCGTACTCCGCAAGCTGGACGCCCTTGACGATGCGCGTGCCCCAGAACGGCGGGGCCGGCACGGGGTTGTCGGTCGCGACGTCTGACCGGGCGGGCAGGTCCTCCTGGGCCGTCTGCGTCACCGTGACCACGTTGTGCCGCCGCTTGCGCAGGGCCGGCAGGCCAACGTCGTCCGGCGATGCCCCGCGCGCGACCCGCACCAGCGGCTCCATGAGCCGCAGCCCCTCGAACGCGTCCTTCGCGTACCGCACCGTTCCGGGGAAGGCGCCGGCGAGGTCGTCCTCGACGTAGGTCCGCGTCAGCGCGGCGCCGCCCAGCAGCACCGGCCAGCGCTTCTCGTACCCGCGCGAGGCCAGCTCCTCCAGGTTCTCCTTCATGACCACCGTCGACTTCACGAGCAGCCCCGACATGCCGATGACGTCGGCGTCGTGCTCGATCGCGGCGTCGATCATGGCGCTCACCGGCTGCTTGATGCCGATGTTCACCACCGTGTAGCCGTTGTTCGTCAGGATGATGTCCACGAGGTTCTTGCCGATGTCGTGCACGTCGCCGCGCACCGTCGCCAGCACGATCGTGCCCTTGGAGCCGGAGCCCTCGATCTTCTCCATGTGCGGTTCCAGCAGCGCGACGGCGGCCTTCATCACCTCGGCCGACTGGAGCACGAACGGGAGCTGCATCTCGCCCTTGCCGAACAGCTCGCCCACCACCTTCATACCCTCCAGCAGGTGGTCGTTGACGATGTCCAGCGCCTTCATCCCGGAGCCCAGGGCCTCCTCGATGTCGGGCTCCAGGCCCTTGCGGGCGCCGTCGATGATGCGCCGCGCGAGCCGCTCGCCCACGGGCAGCGCCAGCAGCTCCGCGGCGCGGGCGTCCCGGATCGCCCCGGCGTCCACGCCCTCGAACAGGTCCAGCAGCTTGGACAGCGGGTCGTAGGTCAGGTTGCCGTCGGCGTCCCACTCGCGCTTGTCCCACACCAGGTCGAGCGCCGTCTGCCGCTGCTCGTCGGGGATGGAGGACAGCGGCAGGATCTTCGCCGCGTGCACGATCGCCGAGTCCAGCCCGGCCTCGACCGCCTCGTGCAGGAACACCGAGTTCAGCACCGCGCGCGCCGCCGGGTTGAGGCCGAACGACACGTTGGAGACGCCGAGCGTGGTGTGCACGCCGGGGTACTTCTGGTTGATGCGCCGGATCGCCTCGATCGTCTCGATGGCGTCGCGCCGCGTCTCCTCCTGGCCGGTCGCGATGGGGAACGTCAGGGCGTCGACGATGATGTCGTCCACCCGCATGCCCCAGTCGCCCACCAGCGTGTCGATGAGCCGGGACGCGATGGCGACCTTGCCGTCGGCCGTGCGCGCCTGCCCCTCCTCGTCGATCGTCAGGGCGACGACGGCGGCGCCGTGCTCCACGACCGCCGGCATGATGCGGCCGAACCGCGACGCCGGCCCGTCGCCGTCCTCGAAGTTGACCGAGTTGACGACGCCGCGGCCGCCCAGCAGCTCCAGGCCCGCGCGGATCACGGCGGGCTCCGTGGAGTCGATCACCAGCGGCAGCGTGCTCGCGGAGGCGAGGCGGGAGACGACGTCCCGCACGTCCGCGACGCCGTCGCGCCCCACGTAGTCCACGCACACGTCCAGCAGGTGCGCGCCGTCGCGGGTCTGGGCGCGGGCGATGTCGACGACGTCGTCCCAACGGCTCTCCAGCATCGCCTCGCGGAACGCCTTGGAGCCGTTCGCGTTGGTGCGCTCGCCGATCGCGAGGAAGCTCGTCTCCTGGCGGAGGTCCGTCGCGGAGTACAGCGAGGCGACGGCGTTCTCCCGCGCCGGCTCGCGCGGGGCCACGGGCTGCCCGCCCACGGCCTCGACCACGAGCCGCATGTGCTCCGGCGTGGTGCCGCAGCAGCCGCCCACCAGGCCCAGGCCGAACTCGCGCGCGAACTGCGTGTGCGCCGCCGCGAGCTCCTGCGGCGTCAGCGGGTAGGACGCGCCGTGCGGACCCAGCACCGGCAGGCCCGCGTTCGGCATGCACGCCACCGGCATCTGCGCGTGCTGCGACAGGTGCCGCAGGTGCTCGCTCATCTGCTCCGGGCCGGTCGCGCAGTTCATGCCGATCGCGTCGATGTCCAGGGCCTGCAGCGCCACCAGCGCCGCGCCGATCTCCGAGCCCATCAGCATGGTCCCGGTGGTCTCGACCGTCACCGACACGATGATCGCCACCCGCCGCCCGACGCCGCCCTCCGACGCCGCGGCCATCGCCTGCCGGCAGCCCGTGACCGCAGCCTTGGCCTGCAGCAGGTCCTGGCTCGTCTCGATCAGCAGCGCGTCCGCGCCACCCTCGATCAGCCCGGCGGCCTGCTCCGCGAACGTGTCGCGCAGGTGTGCGTACGTGGTGTGACCCAGCGACGGCAGCTTGGTGCCCGGCCCCATCGAGCCCAGCACCCAGCGCGGCTTGTCCGGCGTCGAGAACGCGTCGGCGCGCTCCCGCGCGATCCGGGCGCCCTCGCGGGCCAGCTCGCGGATGCGGTCGTCGATGCCGTAGTCCGACAGGTTCGACCAGTTGGCTCCGAAGGTGTTCGACTCGATCGCGTCGACGCCCACCTCGAGGAACGCGTCGTGCACCCCGGCGATCAGGTCGGGCCGCGAGACCGTCAGGATCTCGTTGCAGCCCTCCAGCCCCTGGTAGTCGTCCAGGGTGGGATTCGCCTCCTGGATCATCGTGCCCATGGCGCCGTCCGCCACGACCACGCGCGTGCGCATGGCCTCCAGCAGGGCGGCGGAGCGCTCGGCGAGCGCGGGCAGGGCGGCGGGGAGTGCGGTCACCCGGGCAGCGTAAGCCTTGGTTCGACGACGACGCCGTGCGTGCCCGGCCGTCGATACCGCGGGAGTATCGTCCCTGCATGACGACGCACGACTACCTGGCCTCCCTGTTCTCCCTGGAGGGCCGCACCGCCGTGGTGACCGGCGGCAGCTCCGGCATCGGCCGCGCCATCGCCGAGGCGCTCGCCCTGGCGGGTGCGCGCACCGTGCTCCTGGCCCGCGGCGCCGACCGCCTCGACGGGGTAGCGACCGGCCTGCGCGAGCGCGGCTGCACCGTGGAGACCGTGGTCGCCGACCTCTCCACGCGTCCCGGCATCCGCGCCGCCGCCGACGCGGTCGCCGAGGTGGGCGAGCCCGACGTCATCGTCAACAGCGCGGGCATCAACCTGCGCCCCCACCTCGGCCAGGTCGACCAGGAGACCTGGGAGGTCACCATGACCGTCAACCTGGAGGCGCCGTTCCAGCTCGGGCAGCGGTTCGCGCCCGGCATGGCGGCCCGCGGCTTCGGCCGGCTCATCCACATCAGCTCGCAGCAGGCCCACCGCTCGTTCGTCGACAGCGGCGTCTACGGCGTCTCGAAGGGCGCCCTCGAGTCGCTCGCCCGCTCCCAGTCCGAGGCCTGGTCCGCGCGCGGCGTCACCGCCAACACCCTCGTGCCCGGCTTCGTCCTCACGCCCCTGAACCAGCACCTGCAGGACGACGCCGAGAAGGTCACCGCACTCGCCGCCCGCACCACCGTGGGCCGCAACGGCGTGCCCGAGGACTTCGCGGGCGCCGCCGTCTTCCTCGCGAGCGCCGCCTCCGGTTACGTCACGGGCCACTCGCTGTTCGTCGACGGCGGCTTCTCGGTCCACTGACCCGCCGCGGGGCGGGGGCGAAGCCTGCGCGGCTGGAGGGGTAACGGAGACGTAGCACTGCTACCTGCTCGTTACCCTCCTCGCTGCGAAGACTTCTTCCCGGCGGGTGGCGGCGGCGGAGGGACAGGCGTCGGGCGCCCGTCAGTCCGTCAGTCCGGTGGGGCGGAGACGGGCTCCCGGTCCAGCTCCGCGCGTGCGGCGAGGCTGGCTCGCCGCAGGACGTCGATCTGCGCCGGGTTGTACAGCTCGACGACGGCCTCGGCGAACATCTCCCGGGTGACCTGCTCGCTCTTGGACAGGTGCGCTCCTGGTTCGGTCAGCCAGGGGTAGCGCCGCAGCTGGCGCACGATCTCCGGGGTGAGCTCCTCCACGACCCGCTGCCGCGTGACCTCGTCCGCGTCGACGGGCAGGGCGTCGAAGCCGATGCCGCTGCTGGTCGGCGCCTCCTCGATCATGCGCCGCAGGTCGGCCAGGGCGTCCCGGCTGTAGAGCTGGGTGTACACGTGGATGAGCGCGTTGGCGGCCGAGGACAGCCTGGACGCGACGGTCTCGAAGCCCCGCGGGACGTCCGGCGAACCCCGCACGGCAGGTCGGCGTTGACCCTGTCCCAAGGTCACGGGCTTGACTGGTTCAGCACGTCCGCGAGAGGAAGGCCCACGATGCCCGGCACCATGTCGCTGCCCGGCTGCGACGAGCAGCTGCGCGACGCCCTGGACGACGCGATCCGCGCCCGCACGGTCACCGACGCGGAAGCGGACACGTACCTGTGGCTCCTCCAGGCGCGGCCGAGCCGGTAGCGCTCAGCCCCGGACCGGCACCGGCAGCCGCACCTGGCGGCCGGGCTCGTCCTGCCCGTCGAGCTGCCGCGCCAGCAGGTCCATCGCGGTGCGGCCCAGCTCCTCGCCGTCCACGTCGATGGCGGGGGTGTGCTCCAGGCCGAGCGCCTCGATGACCGTGGGCTCGGTGCTCACCACCAGGTCGCGCGGCACCTCCACGCCCCGCGTGCCCAGCGCGAGCAGCAGGCCAAGCCCGATCGACGTCGCGTAGGGGACGACGGCGGTCGCGCCCGTCTCGACGACGGCGGGCGTCACCTCGACCCCCGCGACGAACGTCGCCGGCCGGGGGCCGAGCACGGTCAGCTCCGCCCCGGCCGCGCGGGCGGCGTCCCGCACGGCGGCGGTGCGCTGCCGGTCCTGCCACGACCCCTCGGGCCCGCCCACGTAGACGATGCGCTCGTGACCCTCGGCGGCGAGCCGGGACGTCAGGGTGCCGAAGGCGGAGGCGGTGTCGGCCACGACGGACGTCATGCCGTCGATCTCGCGGTCGACCAGCACGGCGGGCTTGGCCGCGCCCGCGCTCGCCACCAGTGTGTCGCTGCCGCGCGGCGCCACCACCAGGAACCCGTCCACCTGGCGGGCGAGGCGCTCCACGGCGCTCGCGGAGTCCAGGGCGTGCACGGCCACGGTGAGCTGGAGACCCGCCTCCTCGGCGCGCGCCTGGGCCCCGGCGATGATCGGCGTGAAGAACGTGTTGTCCAGGGTGGGGACCACGATCGCGATGATGCCGGTGCGTCCGCGGGCGAGCTCGCGCGCCGCCCGGTTGGGCACGTAGCCGAGCCGCGCGGCCGCCGCCGTGACGCGCACGGCGGTCTCGGCGGCCACCAGGCCGCTCCCGTTCAGCGCGCGCGACGCGGTCGCCTTCGAGACGCCGGCCACCGCGGCGACGTCGGACAGATCAGGCACCGTACCTCCTTTGTCGGTGGGGACACTCTAGACGGCCGATGCAACCGATTCCGCCCGCTCTGCCCGGCCTCGTAACAGGAAGTTAACGAGACGGGGCGGGAGCACGGGCGCGTATGCCTTAGGGTCCGATGGAACCGGTTCCATCAACGAAAGACGGCTCGTGCGAGCACGTTCCACACTTCTGCTGCTCCTGCCGGGGCTGGCCTTCCTGCTCGTCGGGTTCCTGCTGCCGGCGGTCGCGATGCTCTTCGCCCCGCCGGGCGTGACGTTCGCCCAGGTGATCGAGCGCATGGGCGCGATGCTGACCGACCCCTACGACCTCGGCATCATCTGGCGCACCGTGCGCATCGGCCTGATCGTCACCGCACTGTGCGTGGTGCTCGGCTTCCCGATCGCGTCGCTGCTGGCCCGGTCGCAGTCCCGCTGGGCGGGCGTGCTGCTCGCGCTGGCGATCTTCCCGCTGCTGCTGAGCAACGTGGTGCGCACCTTCGGCTGGCTCGTGGTGCTCGGCTCGAACGGCGTCATCGGCCAGCTCCTGACCGGGCTGGGCATCGTCGAGAAGGCGCCCCAGCTCCTGTACACCGAGCTGGCGATCGTGCTGGGCCTGGTCCAGCTCTTCCTGCCGCTGGCGGTCATCACGTGCTACTCCGCCGTCGCGCAGGTCGATCCCGGTCTCGACGAGGCGGCCCGGGGCCTGGGCGCCAGCCGCACGCGGTCCTTCTGGACCATCCTGGTGCCGCTGTCGCTGCCGGGCATCGTGGTCGCCGCCACGCTCGTCTTCGCGGGCTCGGTGACGGCCTACACGACGCCGTACCTGCTGGGCGGGTCCAGCCAGCGCATGCTGTCGACCCAGCTCTTCTCCTACGCGAGCGTCACCGTGGACTGGGCCGCGGCGTCGGCCACCGCGATCGTCATGACGGTGCTGGTCTTCCTGGTCTCCGGGATCTCGGCGCTGGTGGGCCGGAAGGGAGCCACCTCGTGAGCCGGGGCCTGAAGCTGCGCCACCCCGTGGCGGGCACGCTCGCCGTCGCGGGCTACGTGATCATGATCGTGCCCATCCTGTTCGTCGTGGCCACGGCGTTCACGGCCGGGAGCACGCTGCGCTTCCCGCCCGAGGGGCTGTCGCTGAAGTGGTTCGGCGAGGCGCTGGCCTACTCGCCGTTCATGGAGGCCGTGGTCTCCAGCCTGGAGCTCGCCGTGCTGGCCACGGCGCTGGCCCTGGTGCTCGGCGTGCCGGTCACGCTGGCGATCCACCGCGGCAGGCTGCCCGGCAAGGGCCTGCTGGAGGGCCTGTTCCTCTCGCCGCTCGTGGTGCCGGAGCTGGTCGTGGGCCTGGCGCTGTACCAGCAGCTCATGATCGGCCTGCACCTGGACAACTTCACCACCCTGCTGCTGGGTCACACCGCCCTGCTGCTGCCGTACGCCGTCCGCGTCACCGGGGCGTCGCTCGCGCTGGCCGACCCGGCCCTGGAGGAGGCGGCCCGCGGCCTGGGCGCCTCGCCGCTGAGGGCGTTCGTCACCGTCACCCTGCCGATGCTCCGGCCGGGCCTCATCTCGGCGGGGCTGCTCGGCTTCGTCACCTCGTTCAACAACGTGCCGCTGTCGCTGCTGCTGCAGACCCGCGACTTCCGGACGCTGCCCGTCACGATGCTCGACTACGTCCAGCAGAGCTACGACCCGATGGTGGCCGCCGCCTCCACGCTCGTGCTCGCCGCGACGGTCGTCGTCGCCGTGGTTGCCGAGCGCACGGTCGGCTTCGCCAAGATCTTCGGAGGGATCAACCGATGACCACCCCCGCCGCCGAGCTCGTCGGCGTCTCCCAGCGGTTCGGCAGCTTCACCGCCGTCGACTCGATCGACCTGCGCATCCCGCGCGGCCGCCTGACCACGCTGCTGGGCCCCAGCGGCTGCGGCAAGACCACCACGCTGCGCATGCTCGCCGGGTACGCGACGCCGACGTCGGGCCGCATCCTCATCGACGGCCAGGACGCCACGCGCACGCCGCCGGAGAAGCGCGACCTGGGCATGGTGTTCCAGTCCTACGCGCTGTTCCCGCACCTCACGGTCGCGGACAACGTGGCGTACGGCCTGACCATGCGCAAGGTGCCGGCGCCCGAGCGGCGCCGCCGGGCGGCCGAGGCGCTGGAGCTCGTGGGCCTGGGGCACCTGGGCGACCGCAAGCCCAAGCAGCTCTCGGGCGGCCAGCAGCAGCGCGTCGCGCTGGCCCGCGCCGTCGCCATCCGCCCGCGCCTGCTGCTCCTGGACGAGCCGCTGTCCAACCTGGACGCGCGGCTGCGCGTGCAGATGCGCGCCGAGATCCGCCGCATCCAGTCGGAGACCGGGCTCACGGTCGTCCTCGTCACGCACGACCAGGACGAGGCCCTGGAGATGTCCGACGAGATGGTGCTGATGCGTGCCGGCAAGGTCGTGCAGACCGGCGCGCCGCGCGACGTCTTCCCCGCGCCGGCCGACAGGTTCGTCGCCGAGTTCCTCGGCTACGAGAACTTCCTGACCCTGGCCGACGGCCGCGAGGCCGCCGTCCGCCCCGAGCACCTGTGCGTCGTCCCCGCGGACACCCCGCTGGACGGGCAGGCCGACGGCGCTGTCGTGCTGGACGCCGTCGTGCGCGACGTCGCCTACCGCGGTGTCGACGTGCTCGTGACCTGCGAGGCCACCGACCCGGCCGGTACCACCGTGCGCCTGGTCGCCGACCACCGTGCCGACCACACCGCTGCCGGGGCCGGACCGGCCCCGGCCGCCGGCGACCGCGTCCGCCTGCTCGCGCCCACGGCGCGGCTGGCCCCGCTGACCGCCGAACCCGCAACCGAAGGAATCTCATGACCCACGCCGTGCCCGTCCGCCGCCTCACGGCCCCGACCGCCCGCCGCTCCGCGGCCGTCGTCGCGGGCCTCGCGGCCACCGCCCTGCTCGCCTCCGGCTGCTCCGCCGGGGACGACGCCGCGGCCGAGGACACCATCGTCGTGTCCACGTTCCCGTTCGGCGTCGAGGAGTTCCAGGAGGCCGTGATCGACCCGTTCACCGCCGAGACCGGGATCAAGGTCGAGGTGGAGACCGGCTCGAACGCCGACCGGCTCTCGCAGCTCCAGGTGGCGGGCGACAGCTCCGGCATCGACGTCATGCTGCTGTCCGACTACTACGCCGCGCTGGGCCAGGAGACCGACCTGTTCCAGCAGGTCGACGCCGCCAAGGTGCCCGCCCTCGACGAGGTCGCCGACTTCGCGCTGGAGGACTCCTACGCGGGCCCCGCGTACAGCTACCAGCTCAACGGGACCATCTACTCGACCGAGGCGCTTTCGGCCGACGAGGCCGCCGACTGGGACCTGTACGGCGACGCCGCGCACGCCGGGAGCCTCGCGCTGCCCGACATCTCGGTCACGGCCGGCCAGCTCATGATCTCGGGCGTGGGGGAGACGTACGGCGACGGGCCGTACGACATCGACACCTCGCTGGACACCATCGGCGGCTGGGCGCCGGGCATCCTGCAGTTCTACTCGTCCTCCACCGAGGTGACGAACCTGCTCACCCAGGGCGAGATCGTCGCCGCCGACTCCCTGAGCGGCTTCGCGACCGACCTGGTCGCCTCGGGCGAGCCGTTCGCGTGGACGCCGCCGGCCACCGGCCGGTACATGGCCACCAACCGCGCCATGATCCCCGCGGGCGCCCCGAACGCCGACGGCGCGCACCAGTTCATCGACTACCTGCTGTCGGCCGAGGCGCAGACGAAGTCCGCCGAGCTCGTGGGCGACCTGCCGGTCAACCCCTCCGCCACGGTGCCGGACTCGATCTCGGCCGTGGTCGGCGACATCGCGGCCGACCCGGTCGCCGCGGGCTACGCGACGCTCGACCCGGCGGAGCTGGTGCCCACGCGCGGCGAGTGGGTGGACCGGTTCGCCCGTGAGGTGACGGCCGGCTGACCGGGCCCGACACCATGACGAGCACTGACACGAACACTGAACCGACCGGCACCGCACTCGACCGCATGCCCAAGGTCGACCTGCACTGCCACCTCATCGGCACGGTCCGGGCCAGCACCTTCGCGGAGCTGGCCCGGCGCGAGGGCCTCGACCTGCCGGCCGAGCCCGAGCGCATCTTCGCCGACATCAACTCCCTGCCGCCGGACCCGGACCTGTACCGCGACACGCGCGTCCCCGTGCCGCAGGGCCGCAGCGCCGACGAGCCCGAGGTCTCCTACTCGCTGTTCCAGGCCTCCCGCTGGGTCACGCAGGTGCTGCGCGACGCGGACGACCTCACCAGGATCACGTACGAGGCGTTCGAGGCGGCGCACCGCACGAGCGCGACGCGCCACCTCGAGGTCTCCTTCGACGCGGTGCCCGAGCACCTGGCGTCCCTCGGCTACCTCGGCTCGGTCGAGGCCTACGCCGAGGGCATCCGGATGGCGGAGCGCGACTTCGGCATGTCGGGCCGGCTCATCGCCGCGATCGACCGGTCCGGCTCAGGCGAGGATGCGCTGGAGCGTGTGCGCACCGTCGTCGACCACCCGCACGAGTACGTGGCGGGCATCGGCCTGGACAACCTGGAGACCGCGGGTCCGCCCGAGCGGTTCGCGGCCGCCTACCGGCTCGCCGGCGAGGCGGGCCTGGGCCGTACCGCGCACTCCAGCGAGCACGCCCCGGTCGCCGTCAACACGATCACCTGCCTGGACGTGCTCGGCTGCGACCGCATCGACCACGGCTACTTCGTGCTGCAGGACGACGACGTGGTGGCGCGGGTGCGCGACGAGCAGGTGCCGTTCACGGTGATCTCCACGACGTCGCGCCGCTCGTGGCAGCCGTGGCGCCGGGCCTCCATCGCCAAGATGCTGGAGGCGGGGCTGAACGTGATCCCCGCCTCCGACGACCCGGGCATGTTCCCCACCACGCTGGCGGGGGAGTACCGCATCCTCGCCGACGACCTCGCCGTCCCGGACGAGCGGCTGCGCCAGATGGCGCTGGCCGGCGTCGAGGCGTCCTGGCTGCCGCCCGCCGAGAAGGCGGCGCTGCGCACGCGGTTCGAGAAGGAGCTCGCGGACCTCGCCTGAGGCCGCGCCCCGGCCCGCGGCCGGCCCGCGCCCGGACCGGCCGGCCGCCCCGGGACCTAGAACGGCAGCGTGCCGTTCTCGTCCTGGAGCGTGCCGGTCGGGCCGTCCGCGCCGAGCGTCGCCAGCCGCGCGACGACGGCGGCCGACTCGGCGGGCGTGCGGCCGATGCCGAACGACGCCGTCATGTCCGTGGCCGTCGTGCCGGGCTCGAGGGCGTTGAACCGGATGCCGGGGTGCGCCTTGGCGTACTGCACGGTCAGCATCGTGGCCGCCGCCTTGGACGCGGCGTACAGCGCGATCGGCAGGCCGAACTCCGGCCGCTCGGGGTTGGTCACCGCCCAGAACGACCCGGCGCTGCTGGACACCGTCACCACGTTGGGGCTCTCCGACCGGCGCAGCAGGGGGAGCGCCGCCTCGGTGACGCGCACGATGCCCACGGCATTGGTGTCGAACGACCGCAGTGCCGTGGGGCCGTCGAGGTTCGTGTCCAGGATGCCCGCGTTGTGCACCAGGACGTCGAGCCGGCCCGCCTCGGCGTCGACGGTCGCCAGCGCGGCGGCGACCGAGGCGTCGTCGGTCACGTCGAGCTGGACGAACCGCGCGCCCAGCTCCGCGGCGGCCTTCGCCCCGCGCCCGGCGTCGCGGGCGCCGATCCAGACGTCGTGGCCCGCGGCCAGCAGCAGGCGGGCGGTCTCGAACCCGATGCCCTTGTTGGCCCCGGTGATCAGCGTGACGGTCATGCGTTCCTCCAGAAATAGGTGGCCCGGGCGGGCCGTTGGGAACGTTATGAGCGGCGACCACGACCAGCCAGGACCCTCCCGAGCCGGGGGAGTGACAGGACCCCCTCGGCGCGCGTCGGCCAACCGGCTCGGCGCCTACCTGCGGGCCCGGCGCGAGCTGGTCACGCCCCGGCAGGCGGGCCTGCCCGACGCCGGCGGCCGGCGCGTGCCCGGGCTGCGGCGCGAGGAGGTCGCGATGCTGGCCGGCATCAGTGCCGACTACTACCTGAGGCTGGAGCGCGGCCGCGACCGCCACCCGTCGGTCGCGGTCCTGGAGTCCCTCGCGCGCGTGCTCCGCCTCGACGACGACCACTTCGCCCACCTGCTGTCCCTGGTCGCCGAGGCGCCCCGGCACCGCTTGCCCCGGCCCCGCGCGCAGACCGTGCCCGACGGCGCCCGCAAGCTCCTCGGCTCCCTGGTGCAGCCCGCGTTCATCGAGAGCAGGTACTTCGACGTGCTGGCCTCCAACGACCTGGCCCGCGCGATCGACCCGCACCTCGCCGTCGGCGGCAACCAGCTCCGCGACCTGTTCCTGGACCCGTCCGTGCGGGCGCTGTACCCCGAGTGGGCGAACGTCACCGAGTGCTTCGTGGCCAGCCTGCGGCAGGCGGCAGGCAGCGACGTCGACGACCCCCGGTTCGTCGAGCTCACCGGCGAGCTGTCCGCGGCCAGCGGCCGCTTCCGCGAGCTCTGGGCGCGCCACGAGGTGCGCGGGCAGCGCGGCACCCCGCTGCGCATCGCGCACCCCGAGGTCGGCGACCTGACCGTCAACCGTGAACGGCTGAGCATCGCCGGCGCCGAGGACCTCATGCTCGTCGTCTACCACCCGGACGCCGGGTCCGCCGACGCCGACAAGCTCGCCCGCCTGGTCCCGGTGGGCGCCGGCGCGTAAATCCCGTGGCCCACGGCACTCCCGTCGCCTAGCGTGACGGCATGTCCCCACCCGTACGCGCGACCATCGGCGACCGCGCGGCCGCGCCGTCCGTCCTGCCCCACCCGACCGCGGGCGGCCTCACCTGGCGCCCCTGGACGCGGGCCGACGTGCCCGCGCTGGCCGTGCTGATGCGCGCCGTCCAGGAGGCCGACGGCCGCGACTGGTTCACGTCCGCCGACGAGATCGCCGAGAGCTTCGACGCCCCGGTGTTCGACGCCGACGCCGACACCCTCGTCGGCCTGGACGCGGACGGCGCGCCGCTGGCCTACGCCTGGGTCGAGCGCTTCCCGACCGACGGCGTCGACCTGCTGCGGGCCACCCTGGTCGGCGGAGTCCACCCCGACCGCCGCGGCCAGGGCATCGGCACCCAGCTCCTCGCCTGGGCGACGGGCCGCGCCCGGCAGGCGCTCGCGGCCTCCGACGGCGACCCGCGGCTGGCCGGGCTGCCCGCCCGGATCGCCGTGGACCTCATGGACACCGACCCGCCCGAGCGGCGCGACCTGCTGCGCGCCGGCGGGTTCGAGCCCGTGCGCTACTACGCCAACCTGCTGCGCGACCTCGCCGCGCCCGTGCCCGCCGTCGGGCTGGAGCCGCCGCTGCGCCTGGTCCCGTGGACCGACGCCCTGGAGGACGCCACCCGCCTGGCACGCAACGACGCGTTCCGGGACCACTGGGGCAGCCAGCCGCGCACGCCCGAGTCCTGGCGGGCGCACCGCAGCTCGTTCGCGCCGGACTGGTCGTTCGTCGTGGTCGACGAGTCGGTGCGCTACCCGGGCTCCGAGCACGAGCAGCCCGGAGACCTGACCGTGCCGCCCGGCACGCCCTACGTCGTCGGCCTGCACCGGGCCGGGCGGTACGAGGACGACTGGGCGACGCAGGGCTACACCGCCGGCTACACCGAGCTGCTGGGCGTGCGCCGCGCCTACCGCGGCCGCCGCATCGCCGTCGCGCTGCTCACCCACGCCATGCGCGTCTACGCCGACGACGGCATGCAGCACGCCGAGCTCGACGTCGACACCGACAACCCGACCGGCGCCCCCGCGCTGTACGCCCGGCTGGGCTACACCAAGAGCGACGGCTCCACGCTGTACGCCATCGAGCTGTGAACACCCCGACCTGAACCCTGAAGGAAGCACCATGAGCACCGAGACCGACGAGCCCGCCGCCCTCGCTCCGATCGCCGACCGCGCCGCCGCCCCGGCGGCCGTGACCGTGCCCACCGCGGGCAACCTCACCTGGCGCCCCGCCACGCGCGAGGACGTGCCCGTGTGGCTCGCCCTGCGCAACCTCATCGCCCGCGCCGACGCCGAGCCCTACCTCGAGACCGCCGAGGAGCTCGAGGAGATCTTCGACGGCGCCTGGCGCGACATGACCCGCGACTCCCTGCTCGGCTTCGACGCCGACGGCGCCCTCGTGGCCTGGGGCTACGTCGCCGGCCCGCCCGGAGACGTCACCACCGTGCGCGCCTTCACCTGGGGCGGCGTGCACCCCGACCGCCGCGGCGAGGGCATCGGCCGCGAGGTGCTGGCCTGGTCGATCGGCCGCGCCCGGCAGATGCTCGCGGAGTCCGGCAAGGACGTGCCCGCCCGCATCGCCGTGTTCGCCGAGGACAACGGCCCGGCCGGCAAGATCCGCCTGTACGAGCGGGCCGGCATGTCGGTGCGCCGCTACTACTCCGACCTGGCCCGCCCCCTGACCGGGCCCGACGCCGCGCCCGTGCCCGAGGTCCCGCTGTCCGGCTCCCTGCGGCTCGTGCCCTGGTCCGAGGAGCTCGACGAGGCCTCGCGCCTCGCGCACAACGACGCGTTCCGCGACCACTGGGGCAGCCAGCCGCAGAACCGCGACCAGTGGGCCGAGCGCGCCGGCTTCGCGCCGCAGTGGTCCTTCCTCGTGGTCGACGACGCCCCCGACGTCGACGCGCTGCTGGCCTCGCCCGACACCGACCCCGACACCGCCGCCGCGCTGCGGGCCGGCGAACCGCTCGTGGTGGGCTACGAGCTCGCCGGCCACTACCCCGAGGACTTCGCCGTGCGCGGGTACTCGTTCGGGTACACGGACATCCTCGGCGCGCGCCGCGCCTACCGAGGCCGCAAGGCCGCGCTCGCGGCGCTCGCGGCGGGCATGCGGGCCTTCGCGGCCGACGGCATGGAGTACGCCGCGCTCGACGTCGACACCGCGAACCCGAGCGGGGCGCACGGCCTGTACGCGAGCCTGGGCTACACGAAGACGACGGGCAGCCGCATGCTCTCGATCGAGCTCTAGCGCGCCAGGCGCTGGCGCCTCGCCTCGTAGAGGATCACCGTGGCCGCGTTCGCGGCGTTGAGCGAGCTCGCCGATCCCGTCATCGGGATGCTCAGCGTCACGTCCGCCGCGTCGCGCCACGACTGGGTCAGGCCCGCCGTCTCGTTGCCGACCAGCAGCAGCACCGGCTGGGTCAGGTCGTAGGCGGAGACGTCGGCGTCGCCGTGCTCGTCCGTGGCCACGACCATCAGGGGGAGCCCGGCGGCCCGGCGCTCGGCGACCCAGTCCATGACCTCCGCCGTGGACGGCGAGCGCACCACCGGCGTCGCGAAGAACGATCCCGTGCTGGCGCGTACAGACTTGGGGTCGTAGGCGTCGGCGGCGTGCCCCGTGGTGATCACGCCGTGGGCACCGAACGCGTCGGCCGACCGCACGATCGCGCCGATGTTGCCCGGCTGCGTGGGCCGGTCGAACACGACCCCGAGGAAGTCGGGCCCGGCTTCGATGCGGTCCAGGTCGTCGGGCCGCATCGCCAGCACGGCGAGCAGCTCGGCGTCCTCCTTCTCGGCGAGCTCGGCCAGCAGGTCGGGCGCCATCTTGACGTGCTCGGTGTGCGGGTGCGCCGCGAGCAGGTCCCGGGCCCACTGCGAGAGCCGGCGCTCGGCGTCGTACAGCAGGGCGCGGACCTCCCAGCCGTGCTCGACGGCCATGCTGATCGGCCGCACGCCCTGCACCAGGAACTCGCCGGCGCGGTGCCGCTTGTTGCGGTTCGTCACGAGGGTCGTCAGCTGCTGGAAGCGTGCGTTGCGCTGGGAGATCCGGGTAGCCACGCCCCCATCCAACACCGTCGCGGCCCCCACCGTCGCAGCCGACGCCGTGCTGCGGCTCAGCGCGCCAGCAGCTTCTCCATCGCCGCCCGCGCCCGCGGCGAGGCGAACAGGTCCGCCGACGAGGTCACGACGTCGTCCACGCGCGCGTCGAAGCGCGCCAGCGTGTCCGCGTTGAGCAGCTCCTTGGTCGCGGCCAGCCCCTGAGGGTCGGCGGCGGCCAGGCCGTCGAGGACGGCGTTCACCTCCGCGTCGAGAGCCTCAGCCGGCACCGCGCTCGTCACCAGCCCCCACCCAGCCGCCTCGGCGGCGGTGAACTGCGCCCCCGTGAGGAACGTGCGCTGCGCGGCCCGCGGCGTCATCCGCGGCAGCACGGCGAGCGAGATGACGGCGGGCGCGAGCGCCAGGCGCGCCTCGGTGAAGGCGTAGGTGATGTGGTCGGCGCTGACCGCGACGTCGCACGCGGCGACGAGCCCGATCCCGCCCGCCCGGACCGGCCCGTGCACCCGCGCGACCACGGGCTTGGGCAGGGCGAGGAGGTCGCGCAGCACGTCGGCGAGGCGGCGCGCGGACGCCGTCATGCCGTCGGCCAGGGCCTCGGTGAGGTCGGCGCCGGAGCAGAACGCGGGGCCGCTGGCCGCCAGCACGACGGCGTGCACGTCGTCGTGGGCGGCGCGGTCGAGGGCGGCCCGCAGCCCGTCGAGCAGGGCGGCGGACAGGGCGTTGCGCCGCCGGGGCGCGTCGAGCGTGATGCGGGCGTGCGGGACGGGCGGCGCGTCGCTTCGCGACGGCGCGACGACGTCGTAGGTGACCTGGTTGTGGTCGGTCATCGAGAAGTCCTCCGGGTGGGGCCTGGCGCTGTGAGGTTAATGGTGGTTAACCTCTGTGACATGCGCAACATGCATACCTCACCAGAGCACCCGGAGCACACCAAGCTCCGGGACGCGGTACGTGACTACGCCGACCGCGAGATCGCGCCCCACATCGCCCGATGGGACAGGGAATGTCGCCTGCCCGTCGAGGTGGTGCACCAGATGGGGGAGCTGGGCCTGTTCGGCCTGACCGCCCCGGAGGAATACGGAGGGTCCGACCTCGGGCTCACCGGGCTCAGCATCGCCGTCGAGGAGATCGGCCGCGTGGACCAGTCCGTCGGCATCACGCTCGGGGCCGGCGTCGGCCTCGGCGTCGGCAGCCTGCTGGCGTACGGGACCGACGAGCAGAAGGAGACCTGGCTGCCCGACCTGATCGCCGGCCGGACCCTCGGCTCGTTCGGCCTGACCGAACCCGGCGCGGGCAGCGACGCCAACGCCATGTCCACCACCGCCGAGCTGACGGACGGCCAGTGGGTGGTCAACGGCGCCAAGCAGTTCATCACCAACTCCGGCACGCCCATCACCAGCCTCTGCACCGTCGCGGCGCGCACCGGCACCCGGCCGGACGGCAGCCCGGAGCTGTCCGCGATCATCGTCCCCAACGACACCCCGGGGTTCGTCGTCGAGCCCCTGCACGACAAGATGAGCTGGCGCGCGTGCGACACCCACCCGCTGCGCTTCGAGAACGTGCGCGTGCCCGAGGCGAACCTGCTGGGGGAGCGGGGCAACGGCTTCAAGCAGCTCATGCTCTGCCTCAACACCGGCCGCGTGGCCGTCGCGGCGCTCGCGACCGGCTGCATCCAGGCCATGCTGGACCTGACGGTGGAGCACGCCGGTGTGCGCCCCACGTTCGGCGGCCCGATCGGGCGCAAGCAGGGCGTGGCGTTCCAGGTCGCCGACATCGAGGTCATGCTCCAGGCCAGCCGGGCACTCACGTACCGGGCCGCGGCGCTGAAGGACTCGGGGGCGCCGCTCGACGAGTTCCGGCGCGCCTCCTCGGTCGCCAAGCTCTACGCCACGGAGTCGGCGGTGACGGCCACGCGCATCGCGGCGCAGGTCTTCGGCGGCTACGGCGTCATGGAGGACGGGCCGATCGCCCGGTTCTACCGGGACGCGAAGGTGCTGGAGATCGGCGAGGGCACGTCCGAGCTGCAGCGCATGCTCATCGCGCGGGGGCTGGGTCTGCCGGTGGAGTGAGCTCCGCCGGAGCGAGCAGGGCGGCGTGCGCCATGCGGGTCAGCAGGGCCCGCATGGCGGCGCGCCCGATCCGGGCGCTGTGCGGCGTGGAGTTGAGCAGGCCGAAGGCGGCCTGCACGGCGGCCCGCGCCTCGGTCCCGCCGAGGTCGGGGCGCAGCGGGCGCAGCGCGTCGGTCCAGACGTCGATGTAGGCGAGCTGGTGCTTGCGCACCTGGGCACGGGCCTCCGTGCCCAGGACGCCCCACTCGCGCTCCTGGATGACGATGAGCGCGGGGTTGTCGAGCGCGAAGTCGGCGTGCCGGTCGATCAGCGCGGCGAGCGCGCCGTCGGCCGCCGCGGGGTCGGGGAGCAGCTCGCGTGCCCCGGCCAGGAGCTGGTCGGAGGCGTGCAGCAGGCACTGCCCGAGGATGTCCTCCTTGCTGGCGAAGTGCTTGTAGAGGGCCGGGCCGGAGATGCCGACGGCCGCCCCGATGTCGCCCATGGAGACGCCGTGGAAACCACGGGCGGCGAACAGGTCGGCTGCCGTGCTCAGGATCTGCTGCCTGCGCGGGGTCACCGGTGCAGTCTACGAGCGCGGCCGTCGGCGGCGGCTACTTGATCCCCGTGCTGGCGATGCCCTGCACGAACGTGCGCTGGAACACCAGGAACACCACGAGCAGCGGCACCACGGCGACGGTCGCGACCGCCATCACCGCACCCCAGGGGGAGGTGAACGCGGGGTTGTTGGTCAGCGTGGACAGCCCGACGGGCACGGTCAGGCTCTCGTTGCCCTGCAGCACCACGAGCGGCCACAGGAAGTCGTTCCACCGGTTCATGAACCCGAGGATGACGAGCACGCCGACCAGCGGCCAGCAGGTCGGCAGCACCACGCGGAAGAACGTGCGCAGCTCCCCGGCGCCGTCCAGCCGGGCCGCCTCGATGAGCGCGTCGGGCACCCCCAGCATGAACTGCCGGGCGATGAAGATGCCGACGACGTCGAACAGCGTCGGCAGGATCACCGCCCACGGCGAGTCGACCAGCCCGAGGCGTGCCGTCACGAGGAACGCGGGCACGAGCGTGACCTGGATCGGGATCATGATCGTCACCAGGAACGCCGCGTACAGCAGCCCGCGGCCGCGGAACCGGTACTTGGCGAGCGCGTACCCGGCGCCGAGCGACACGCACACCGACAGCGCGGTGCCCACGGAGGCGACGAAGAACGAGTTGCCGAGCCACTGCCACACGGGCTGCTGGGCGAACACCTCGGTGAAGTTGTCCGTGGTCGGCGCGTCGGGCCACAGGTAGAACTCGCTGCTCTGCGACTGGCCGCCCGGCGTGAGCGCCGAGACGACCATCCAGTACAGCGGGAACACGACGAGGGCGGCGACGGCGGTCAGGGCCGCGGTGAGCAGCCAGCGCCGGGTGCGTCGTTCGCTGGTCCGGGTCACAGGAGCTCCTCCGCTCGCCTGGTGGCCCGCTGCCGCAGCAGCGTGAACACCAGCAGGATCAGCACGAGGAGCAGGCCGAGCGCGGCCGCGTACCCCATGCGGGCGTCGGCGAACGCCGACCGGAACACGTACTGGATGAGCACGGTGGTCGAGAACCCGGGCCCGCCGCCGGTCATCACGTAGATGACGTCGAAGGCCTGGAGCGAGAACACGACGTTGAGGATGAGCAGGATCGACGTGGTCGGCGCCAGCATCGGCACCGTCAGACGCCGGAACCGCTGCCAGCCGCTCGCGCCGTCGATCGCGGCGGCCTCGCGCAGCTCCGCGGGGATCGACTGGAGCGCCCCGAGGTAGATCACCATGCAGAACCCGATCCGGGTCCAGACCACCACGACGATGAGCGTGAGCATCGCGGTGCGCGGCGACGTCAGCCACGGCAGGCCGCCGAGGCCCAGGGCGGCCAGCGCGTTGTTGGCCACGCCGTAGTCGGGGTTGAAGATCCACGACATGATGACGCCGACCACGACGCCGGCGGCGACCATCGGCACGAAGAACAGGGCGCGCAGCACGCCGCGGCCCGGCAGCGGCCGGTTCAGGGCCACCGCCAGCGCGAGGCCGATGGCCATCGCGGTGGGCACGGTGCCGACGGTGAAGAGCACCGTGTTCCACAGCGCGGTGCGCAGGAGGGGGTCGCCCAGCATCGTCTCGTAGTTCGCGGTGCCGACCCACTCGCCGTCGCCGAGCGTGGCCGTGTCCTGGAAGGACAGAGCGATCGCGATGACGATGGGCAGCAGCGAGAACGCCAGGAACAGCAGGGCCGCGGGCCCGGCGAAGACGTACGGCGCCCAGCGGGCGCGCCGTCGCGGCGGGGACTCAACGTGTGGTGACACTGCGCATCGCCTCCGTCATCTGGGCGCCGGACTGCGCCGGGGTGAGCTCGCCGAGCAGGCACAGGTCGAGGTAGTCGGCGAACACCGAGTTGAGCGAGCTGAAGTACCGGCCGGACTCCGCCCGCACCATCGACAGCGGGATGGTCCCGGCCTGGTCGATGAACTGCTGCATGGTGTCCGCGTGCCGTTCGTAGCCGATGTCGGCGGCGTCGAGCGAGGAGCGGGCGGGCAGCCAGTTGCCGCGCCGGCAGAACTCGACCACGTTGGCGCGGCTGGTGATGTGCGCGACGAGCTCGGCGGCCAGCTCCGGGTGCTTGCTGGACCTCGTGACGGCCAGGGCGTTGCCGCCCAGGTCGGATGCCTCGCCGGTGTTGCGGATCATGGGCGCGGTGCCCCACTCGTCGGGCAGGCCCTCGTCGAGGGCGGCGATCGACTCCGGGTTGTCGAGCATCAGCCCGATCTGCCCGGTGAGGAACAGGTCGCGGGCCACGGCCCCGCCGCCGGACTTGCTCATGTTCGCCGGCGACACGAGGCCCTCCGCGTACCAGCGGCGGCCGAAGGCCAGCGCCTCGATGGCCTCGGGGCTGTCCATGGAGGGCGTCTCGCCGTCCTCACCGAGAAAGGCGCCGCCGTTCTGGTAGACGATCGGCAGCCAGCGGTACGCCGTCTCCGGGCCGCTCCAGCCGTAACCGAACCCGTAGCCGCCCGTCACCCGGCGGGCCTCGCGGGCGATCTGGAGGAACTCGTCCCAGTGCCAGGCCTCGTCGAGCGACGCCGGGGCCGGGACGCCGATCTGGTCCAGCACGCCCCGGTGGTAGTAGGTGATGAAGTTGTCGGTGTGCTGGAAGACGCCGAACAGGCCGTCCTCCTTGGCGCCGATCGCCCAGAACGGCTCGGAGTAGTCGTCCCGGTAGTCGGCGGGCACGGCGCCCGTGAGGTCCACCAGGCTGCCGTTCGCGGCGTAGCGGCCGATCTGCTGGGGCGTGATGCGGATGATGTCGGGCGCGAGGTCGGCCGCGAGCCGCGTGATGAACCACTGGTGGAACTGCCCGGTGGTCACCTCGACCGCGACGCTGGTGCCGGGGTGGCTCGCCACGAACTCGTCGGCGATCGCCTGGTAGGACTCCAGGTCGAGCGGGATGTTCCACGAGGACAGGCGCAGGTGCTTGGTCCCGGTCGGGGCGCCGGTGCAGGCCGCGAGCGCGCCCGCCACGCTGATCCCCGCCACCGCGATGAACGCGCGGCGGGACAGCCCATGGGTCGGCATGTCGTCTCCTCTTCGTCGAGGGTGGTGCTGATGTCTCGGTGGGGGGCCGGTGGCCCCGGGCGCCGTCGCCCGGGGCCACCGGGTGGTCAGTGCGCCGGGACGGCGGGCGCGAGCGCGGCGGGCAGCAGGGCGGCGTGGGCCGCGAGCAGCTCGTCGGTCATGGCGCGGATCTGCTCCAGCGTGCAGTGGGCGGAGGTGAGCGGGTCGAGCGCGACGGCGTGGTGCACGTGCTCGACGTCGCCGGTCAGCGCCGCGCGCACGGCGAGGGTCTGCACGTTGACGTTGGTGCGGTTGATCGCGGCGAGCTGCGGCGGCAGGTCGCCGAGACTGGTGGGCTGCACCCCGTTGGCGTCCACGAGGCAGGCGACCTCGACGCAGGCGTCGTCGGGCAGGTTGGTGATGACCCGCCCCGCGTTCGGCACGTTGCCGTAGACGACGGCGGGCACCCCGGTGACGACGGCGTTGACGATGGACGCCCCGTACTCGACGGACGGCGTCAGGTCGGCCTTGAGCCGCTCGAGCTGCTCGTCGACGTCGCCCTGCTCGTCGTGCGCGGCGCAGATCTCGTAGTAGTCCCAGCGCTCCGGGATGTACTCCTTGGTGGTGGCGTCGTCCTTGCGGAACCACGGCACGTACTCGGAGGCGTGGTGGCTGGACTCGGTCTCGAAGTACCCGAAGTGGTTCATCAGCGTGGTGCGCACCTGCTCGTTGCCGCCCTCGTAGGTGCTGGCGGCGAGCGCGGCGTCGGAGTGGTCGCCGTCGTCGGTCAGGAGGTCCGCGGCCGCGCGGCCGCGCTGGTGGCGCTCCTTCATCACCTCACGCAGGCGGGGGTAGACGTCCTCGGCGCCGTGCCGGAACTCCAGGATCCACGCCTGGTGGTTGATGCCGGCGCAGCGGTAGGACACCTCGTCGTACGGGAGGCCGAGCGTGCGCGCGAGCATGCGGGTGGTGCCCTGCACGGAGTGGCACAGGCCGACCGTGCTCAGGCCGAGCGCGTTGAGGTACGCGGTGGCCATGGCCATCGGGTTGGCGTAGTTGATGAACTGGGCGCCGGGGCACAGCTCCAGGGCGTCGGCGGCGATGTCCTGGTAGGCGCGCACGGAGCGCAGGAACCGGAAGACGCCGCCCGGCCCGACCGTGTCGCCGACGGTCTGGTCGACGCCGTACCGGCGCGGGATCTCGACGTCGTGCCGGTAGGACTCCACGCCGCCCACCTGGAACGTGATGATCACGAAGTCGGCGTCGGCCAGGGCCGCGCGCCGGTCGGTGGTCTGCTCGACGACGGTCGGCAGGCCGTGGTGGTCCACGAGCTCGCGGGCGGCGCCCGCCACCCGGTCGAGGCGGCCCGCGTCGAGGTCCATGAGCGTGAGCGTGGCCCCCTGCAGGGCGGGGAAGCTGAGCAGGTCGCCGATGAGGCGGAACGGGAACACGAAGCCGCCGGCGCCGATGATGGTGATCTTCGGTGAATGAGCCATGCGGCGACGCTAGGTCCGAGGATGCCGGTGAGACCTCCGGCTGCGTGCCCGCCGTCTCCGGGATCCTTCGACCGGCGCCCGCGCGGGGCGGGCCCCTATGCTGCCCGGATGGTGCTCGCGGACGACGAGGTCGAGCTGGACGAGGCCGCCCTGTGGGTGCGGCACGGCGTGCCGCCCGTGATGGCGCGCCCGCACCGGCACGACGACCTGGAGCTCAACCTGGTGCACACCGGCCGGCTGGAGTACCTGTTCGGGGGCTCCGGCCTGCGGGTCGAGGCGGGGGAGGTCGCACTGTTCTGGGGCGGCACCCCGCACCAGCTCGTCCACCCGTGCACGACGCCGACCGACGTGTCCTGGGTGCACATCCCGCTCGCGGAGGTGCTGCGCTGGGCGCTGCCCACGGAGCACGTCGCGGTGCTGCTGAGCGCCCGGCCCGTCGTGGTGCCCGCGGCCGCGCTGGTGCGCGACGTCGCCGCGCTGTTCGCGAGCTGGCACCACGACGTCCTCGACGGCGGGCACCGCACGGTGGTCATGCTGGAGGCCCAGGCGTTCGTGCGGCGGGTGCTGGACAGCCCGGCCGGTCCCGCGGGCGCGGCCGGCACCGCGGGTCCGGGGCCCCAGGCCGCGGAGGTGTCCCTGTCCGGCGCCGCCGCCCGCGCCACGGCCATGGCGCAGTTCGTCGCGGAGCACTACCGCTCGCCGATCACCGCGACGGACGTGGCCCGCGCCGTGCACCTGAGCCCCAGTCACGCGATGACGCTGTTCAAGCGGGTGGTCGGCACCACGGTCGGCGCGTACATCGCGCGGTGCCGGGTCGCGGAGGCGCAGCGGCTGCTGATCACCTCGGACCGCACGGCCGCCGAGATCGCGCACGCCGCGGGGTTCACCGCGCAGAGCAGCTTCTACGACACGTTCCGCCAGGTGTGCGGCGTCGCCCCGGGCGACTACCGGCGCGGCTTCCGCTGACCCGGGACGCGCCGTCGGGCGCCGTCGTCGAACCCCAGGGGTTAACGATCATTAACCGGCGGGCTATGCTGCGGCACATGACCACCGACGTCGGCGTTGGACCGGATCTGCGCACCCTGACCGCGCAGCTGCGCGAACGGGTGGCGCGCGTGCGCCAGGGCGGTTCGCCCGAGGCGCGCGCCCGCCACACCGGGCGCGGCAAGCTGCTGGCCCGTGACCGGGTCGACCGCCTGCTCGACCCCGGCAGCCCCTTCCTGGAGATCGGGGCGCTCGCGGCCTACGACATGTACGGGGGCGAGTGGGCCGTGCCCAGCGCGGGCATCGTCACCGGGATCGGGCGCATCGCCGGGCGGCAGTGCGTCGTCGTCGCCAACGACGCCACCGTCAAGGGCGGCACGTACTACCCGGTCACCGTCAAGAAGCACCTGCGCGCCCAGCAGATCGCGGCCGAGAACCACCTGCCCTGCGTCTACCTCGTCGACTCCGGCGGCGCCTACCTGCCCATGCAGGACGAGGTGTTCCCCGACCGCGAGCACTTCGGGCGCATCTTCTACAACCAGGCCAACCTGTCGGCCCGCGGCATCCCGCAGGTCGCGGCCGTCATGGGCTCGTGCACCGCGGGCGGCGCGTACGTCCCCGCGATGAGCGACGAGGCCGTCATCGTGCGCGACCAGGGCACGATCTTCCTCGGCGGGCCGCCCCTGGTGCAGGCCGCCACGGGCGAGGTCGTCACCGCGGAGGAGCTGGGCGGCGGCGTCGTGCACACCACCACCTCCGGCGTCGCCGACCACCTGGCCGACGACGACGCCCACGCCCTGCGCATCGTGCGCGAGATCATCGCGACGACCCCGGCGCCCGCGCAGGTGCTCGACCGGGTGCCGCCCGAGGAGCCCGAGGCGGACCCCGACGGGCTCTACGACGTGCCCGCCGACCCGCGCACCCCGTACGACGTGCGCGACGTGATCCGCCGCATCGTCGACGGCTCGCAGCTCCAGGAGTTCAAGGCCCGCTATGGCGAGACGCTGGTCTGCGGCTTCGCGCGGATCGACGGCTACCAGGTCGGCATCGTCGCCAACAACGGCATCCTGTTCTCCGAGTCGGCGCTCAAGGGCGCGCACTTCGTGCAGCTCTGCGACCAGCGGCGCATCCCGCTGGTGTTCCTGCAGAACATCGCCGGGTTCATGGTCGGCAAGGAGTACGAGCACCGGGGCATCGCCAAGGACGGCGCCAAGCTCGTCACCGCCGTGGCCTGCACCTCCGTGCCCCGGTTCACCGTGGTGCTCGGCGGCTCGTTCGGCGCCGGCAACTACGGCATGAGCGGCCGCGCCTACGACCCCCGGTTCCTGTGGATGTGGCCCGGCGCCCGCATCTCGGTGATGGGCGGCGAGCAGGCGGCGTCCGTGCTGGCCACGGTCCGCAAGGACCTCGCCGACGCGCCGGCCGCCGACGTCGAGACCTTCAAGGCCCCGATCCGCGCCCAGTACGAGACCCAGGGCAACCCCTACTACGCCACGGCGCGCCTGTGGGACGACGGCGTGATCGACCCCGCCGACACCCGCCGCGTCCTCGCCCTCGGGCTGGCCGCCACGGCCGCCGCCCCGATCCCCGAGCCCTCCTACGGCATCTTCCGGATGTGATGACGATGCACACCCTCCTGATCGCCAACCGCGGCGAGATCGCCCTGCGGATCATCCGCACCGCCCGCCGCCTCGGGCTGCGCACCGTCGCCGTCCACTCCGACGCCGACACCGGCGCCCCGCACACCCGTGCCGCCGACGTCGCCGTCCGCCTCGGCCCGACGCCGCCCGCGGAGTCCTACCTGTCGATCCCCGCGCTGCTCGCCGCCGCCAAGGAGAGCGGCGCCGACGCCGTCCACCCCGGGTACGGGTTCCTGTCCGAGCGGGCCGAGCTCGCACGCGCCGTCGTCGGCGCCGGGCTCACCTGGGTGGGGCCGCCGCCCGAGGCGATGGACGCCATGGCGCGCAAGGACACGGCCCACCAGGTCGCCCGCAAGGCCGGCGTGCCGGTGCTGCACGCGCTCGGGAACGTCAGGGGCGGTGGATGGTTCGCCATGCAGGGAGACCTGTCCTTCCCGCTCCTGGTCAAGGCCGCCGCGGGCGGCGGCGGCAAGGGCATGCGCATCGTGCGCGCCGAGTCCGAGCTCGCCCCGGCGATCGCGGCGGCCGGGCGCGAGGCCGCCGCCGCGTTCGGCGACGACACCCTGCTGCTCGAACGGTTCGTCGAGCGCGGCCGGCACGTCGAGGTCCAGGTCCTCGCCGACGAGCACGGCAACGTCCTCCACCTGCACGAGCGCGACTGCTCGGCCCAGCGCCGGCACCAGAAGGTGCTGGAGGAGGCGCCAGCCCCCGGACTCGACCCGCTGCTGCGGCAGTGGCTGCACACGTGGGCCGTGGACCTGGCCCGCGAGGTCGGCTACACCGGGGTCGGCACCGCCGAGTTCCTCGTGGAGGAGGGAGCCACACCCGGCAACGGCGCCTGGTTCCTCGAGATGAACACCCGCCTCCAGGTCGAGCACCCCGTCACCGAGGAGGTCGTGCGCGTGGGCGGGCAGCGCATCGACCTCGTCGAGCAGCAGCTCCTGGTCGCCGCCGGCGAACCGCTCGGCTTCACGCAGGACGACGTCGCCGTCGTCGGCCACGCCATGGAGGCCCGGATCTACGCCGAGGACGCCTACGGCGGGTTCCTGCCGCAGGCCGGCACCGCGACCCGGGTGCGCTGGCCCGGCTCGCCCGGCATCCGGGTCGAGGCCGGGCTGGAGGACGGCACCGTCGTCCCCGCCGCCTACGACCCCATGGTCGGCAAGATCATCACCCGCGGCGCCGACCGCGAGGCCGCCCGCCAGGCCCTCGTCGACGCCCTCGACGACACCGCGATCGGCGGGCTCGTGACCAACACCGGGTTCGTGCGGGCGCTCGCGGACTCCGGCGCGTTCCGCGACGGCGAGGTGCACACCGCGTGGCTCGACACGCACGACCTGCCCGCGCCGGACCCGGGACCCGCGCTCGTCGCGGCGGCCTGGACGGTCGCCGCGGACGCCGCGCGCGACGGCGGCGACGGCTGGCGGCTCGCCGGGCCGCCCGCCGACACCTGGGTCGAGCTCGACGACGTCGTGCTGCGCGTGAGCACCGCCCGCGGCGAGGTGCGGCGCGACGGTGAGCCGCCGACGTCGTGCCGCGCGGCGGGTGGTTCCGGCGGCCTGGCGCTGCTGGAGCTCGACGGCGTCACGGCCCGGTTCGTGGTCGACGTGCGCCCGCGCTCGGTCGAGGTGAGCACCCGCGGGCACACGTTCCGGTTCACCCGGCCCGGGGGCTCCCGCGCCGCGGAGGCCGACCTGTCCGACGGCGTCGTCGTCGCCGCGATGCCCGGGTCCCTGACCCGCGTCGAGGTGCGCGACGGCGAGACCGTGACCGCCGGGCAGGCGCTCGGCGTGCTGGAGGCGATGAAGATGGAGCTGGCGCTGGTGGCGCCGTCCGACGGCGTGGTGCGCGTGCGCGCGGCCGCGGGGGAGCAGGTCGCGGCGCGGCAGGTGCTGTTCGTGCTGGAGGTGCCCGATGCCTGAGCCGATGCCTGAGCCGATGCCTGAGTCGCCCCGCGAGTACCGCCGTCCCCAGGTGGTGCGCGACCCGGCCCTGCCCGAGCGCGTGACGGTCTACGAGGTGGGGCCGCGGGACGGGCTGCAGAACGAGAAGGCCGTGGTGCCGACCGCGGTCAAGGTGGACCTGGTCGAGCGCCTGCTCGACGCCGGCCTGCCGTACGTCGAGGCCACGAGCCTGGTGCACCCGCGCTGGGTACCCCAGCTCGCCGACGCCGCCGACATGCTCGCGGCGCTGGTGGACCGGATCGGCGACCGCGCCCGCGACCTGCCGGTGCTCGTGCCCAACGAGCGCGGCCTGGAGCGCGCCTACGACCTGGGCCTGCGGCACATCGCGGTGTTCGCCAGCGCCACCGACTCGTTCGCGCGCCGCAACCTGAACCGGTCCCTCGACGAGCAGTACGCGATGTTCGAGCCGGTCATGACCCGGGCCCGCGCCGCGGGGATGCGCGTGCGGGCGTACGTCTCGATGTGCTTCGGCGACCCGTGGGAGGGCGACGTGCCGATCTCCCAGGTGGTTACGGCCGGCAAACGGCTCATGGACCTGGGCGCGGAACAGCTCTCGCTCGGCGACACGATCGGCGTCGGCACGCCCGGGCACGTGACCGCGCTCCTGGACGCGCTGAACGCCGCCGGCCTGCCCGACGACGTGCTGGCCCTGCACGCCCACGACACCTACGGGCAGGCGCTCGGCAACGTCGCCGCCGCGCTCCGGCACGGCGTGACCACGTTCGACACGTCGGCCGGGGGCCTGGGCGGGTGCCCGTACGCGGAGTCGGCCACGGGCAACCTCGCCACGGAGGACCTGCTCTGGATGCTCGACGGGCTGGGGATCACCACCGGGGTGTCGCTGCCGCGCGTGGTGGAGACCAGCGCGTGGCTGGAGCCACACCTCGACCACGAGCTCACGAGCCGGACGTACCGGGCGCTCGCGGGCCCGGGCTCCTAGCGACCCCGTGCAGCAGGGCCAGCGCCGCCTCGACGGGGCGGGTGGCGCGCAGCCGGCTGACGGACCGCATGGAGAACGTGAGCGAGACGTCGAGGGGGACGACGACGGCGCCGGGCGCGGGGCGCAGCACCATGCGGGGGATCGCGGCGACGCCGAGCCCGGCCGCGACGAACGCGGCCACCAGGCTCATGTCGGGGCTCTCGACCACGACGCTCCGGCGCAGGCCGCGCGCGGCGAGCTCGCGCTCGATGATCACGCGGTTGCCGAACCCGGGCGGGCCGTCGACGAACGGTTCGCCGACGAGGTCCTCCAGGGAGAGCACCGCGCGCCCGGCCAGTTCGTGGGTCTCCGGGACCACCGCGACGAACTCGTCGGCCTGCAGCTCGTGCGAGCGCAGGCCCGCCAGGTCCTCGGCCGGCAGGCCGGTGATCGCGACGTCGAGCCGGCCCGCCCGGACGTCGTCGACCAGGCCCGTCGAGCCCGTGGGCGAGGCGACGACGCTGAGCGCGACGCCCGGGTAGAGCTGGTGGAACCGCCCGGCCAGCGCCGGGATGTCGAGCATGTCGGAGTTGGCGAAGACCCCGAGGCGCAGCCGCCCCCGCAGGCCGCTCTCGGCGGCGGCCACGACGTCGTAGACGCGGTCCAGCGACTCGACGGCGGCCCGGGCCTCGGGCAGCAGCGCGCGGCCGGCGTCGGACAGCTCGACCCGGCGGGTCGAGCGCACGAAGAGCGTCGCGTGCACCTCCCGTTCGAGCGTGCGCACGCCCGCCGAGACGGCGGACTGGACGGTCTGCAGCCGGTGCGCGGCGCGCGTGAAGCTGCCCTCCTCCGCGACGGCGATGAAGTACTCCAGGTGCCGGGTGTCCATGGGGTCATCGTCGCAGAGTTATCGCGAACAGCGATAGGTAGCATCGCAATGATTCGCTTGTCCTGATGAATGCGGCGGGCGCAGACTGCTGGGGTGACGAACACGCAGACCTACCCCGCCCCGCCCGCACCGACCCCGGCCGGCCCGCGCCGCCACGGCGCCGGGTTCTGGGTCACCGGTCTGACCTTTCTGCTGCTCATGGCGTTCTCTACGGTGCCGACCCCGCTCTACCCGCTGTACGTGGCCCGCGACGGGTACGGGCCGTTCACGGTGACGGTGATCTTCGCCGCCTACGCGGTGGGCGTCGTGGCGAGCCTCTTCTTCGTGGGTCACCTGAGCGACCGGGTCGGACGGCGCCCGCTGGTCCTGCTCGCCGCCGCGCTGGAGCTCCTGGCCGCGGTGATCTTCCTGGCCCGCGACGACCTGGCTGGGTTGGTCACGGCCCGGCTCGTGTCCGGCATCGGCATCGGCGCGCTGACGGCGACGGCCACCGCCTACCTCGCGGAGCTGGACGGTGGCCGGTCCCGTCCGGCGCCCGGCCGGGCCGCGGTGGTCGCGACCGTCGCCAACCTGGGCGGCCTGGGGCTCGGCCCGCTCCTGTCGGGGCTGATCGCCGAGCCGTCGGCGGAGCCGCTGGTGCTGCCGTACGCGGTGTTCGCCGGGGTGCTGGTGCTGCTCCTGGTGGGCACGCTGCTGGTGCCCGAGACGGTGCTGCACCGCCCGGGCCTGCGGCCCTACCGCCCGCAGCGGGTGGCGATCGGCCCCGAGGCCCGGCGCCCGTTCGTGGCCAACGCCGTCGGCGCGTTCACGGCCTTCGCCGTGTTCGGCCTGTTCAGCTCGGTCGCGGCGTCGTTCGTGCACGACGAGCTGGGGCAGACGTCGCTGGTCGTCACCGGCGTCGTGGCGGCCACGCCGTTCCTGGCGGGCGCGCTCGGGCAGTCCGTCGTCGCGGCCGTCGCGCCGGCCCGCCAGCTGCGCGCCGCGACGGTCCTGATGATCGTGGGCCCGGCCGCCCTGTTCGGCGGCGTCGTGCTGCCCTCCACGGCGCTCTTCCTGACGGGCGGCCTGCTCGCCGGCGGCGGGGCGGGGCTGCTCTTCAAGTCCGCCCTGGGCCGGACGGCGGCGCTGGTGCCGCCCGGCGAGCGGGCCGAGGCCCTGGCGCTCGTCTTCCTCGTGGGCTACGCGGGCCTGGTGGTCCCCGTGCTCGCCGTCGGCGTCGGCCTCGTGTACCTGCCGGCCCCGCTGGTCCTGGGGGTGTTCGTGGTGCTCGTCGCGCTCGCGGGCGGGTGGGCCGCGACGGCGATGCGCCGCTCCTGACCAGCGGTTCTGTGATCTGTGCGACGCCTGCCCACGCACCCGGGCGATGGAGCGTAGGGTCACAACCGTGACTCTGAAGATCGGGTACAAGGCGTCCGCCGAGCAGTTCGGGCCGCGCGAGCTGGTTGAGCTCGCCGTACGCGCCGAGGAGGTGGGACTGGACAGCGCGATGGTCTCCGACCACTTCCTGCCGTGGCGGCACGAGGGGGGTCACGCGCCGTCGGCCCTCGCCTGGCTCGCCGCGGCGGGGGAGCGCACCTCCCGCATCCAGCTCGGCACGAGCGTGCTCACCCCTACGTTCCGCTACAACCCCGCGGTGATCGCGCAGCAGTTCGCGACGCTCGCGCTGCTCACCGAGAACCGCGTGATCCTGGGCGTCGGCACGGGTGAAGCCCTCAACGAGACGGCCGTCTCCGGTATGGAGTGGCCCGAGTTCAAGGAGCGGTTCGCGCGCCTGCGGGAGGCCGTGCAGCTCATGCGGGCCCTGTGGACCGAGGAGTCCGTGGACTTCAAGGGCGACTACTACGAGCTGGTCGGCGCCAACATCTACGACCGGCCCGAGAATCCCGTGCCCGTGTACATCGCGGCCGGCGGGCCGCTCGTGGCGAAGTACGCGGGGCGCGCGGGCGACGGCTTCATCTGCACGTCCGGCAAGGGCATGGACCTGTACACGGAGAAGCTGCTGCCGGCCGTGGCCGAGGGCGCCGGGAAGGCCGAGCGCGACGTCGCGGACGTCGACAAGATGATCGAGATCAAGATCTCCTACGACCGCGACCCCGCCGCCGCGCTGGAGAACACCCGGTTCTGGGCGCCGCTGTCGCTCACGCCGGAGCAGAAGCACAGCGTCACCTCGGCCACCGAGATGGAGCAGCTCGCTGACGAGCTGCCGATCGAGCAGGTCGCCAAGCGCTGGATCGTCGCGTCCGACCCCGACGAGGCCGTCGCGATGATCAAGCCCTACGTCGACGCCGGGCTGAACCACCTCGTGGTGCACGGGCCGGGTCACGACCAGGAGCGGTTCCTGACGCAGTTCAGCGAGGACGTGCTGCCGCGGCTGCGCGCGCTCTGAGGTCCCGGTAGGTGCGGACGGGCCTGGTCAGGGTGTCCTGACCAGGCCCGTCTCGTACGCGAGGATCACCAGGGCGGCCCGGTCCCGCGCACCGAGCTTGGCGAGCAGCCGGCTCACGTAGGTGCGAGCGGTGGCGGGGCTCAGGTAGAGCTCGGCGGCGATCTCGTCGTTGGTCAGCCCGCGGCCGAGCTGCTGGAGCACCTCGCGCTCGCGCTCGGTGAGCGCGGCCAGCCGGTCGTCGGCGCCGGCCCGGGGCGCCGGGGCCGCGGCGACGGCGCGCAGCACGGTCGCGGTCACGGCCGGGTCGAGCAGCGCGTCGCCGGCCGCGACGACGCGGACGGCGCGGCGCAGCTCGGCGGGCGCGACGTCCTTGAGCAGGTAGCCGGAAGCGCCCGACCGGACGGCCTCGAAGACGTGCTCATCCTCGTCGAAGGTCGTCAGCACGAGCACGCGCGTGCCCGCCAGGGCGGGGTCCGCGACGATCTGCCGGGTGGCGGCCAGGCCGTCCAGCCGGGGCATCCGGATGTCCATCAGCACCACGTCGGGGCGCAGCTCCCGCACCCGGGCCACGCCCGCCTGCCCGTCGGCGGCCTCGCCGACCACCGCGATGTCGCCCTCGCTCTCGGCGAGCGCGCGCAGCCCCGCCCGCACGAGCTCCTGGTCGTCCACCAGCACGATCCGGATCATGGCGCTCAGCCTTCCAGACGCAGGGGCAGGTCGGCGGCGACCACGAACCCGCCGCCCGGGGCGTCGCCCGTGGTCAGCGTGCCGCCGAGCAGGGCGACACGCTCGCGCATCCCGGAGATCCCCGAGCCGGGCACCGGCGACGGACCGGCCCCGCGGCCGTCGTCGGACACGCGGACCGCGAGGCGGTCGCCGTCGACCCGCGCGGACACCGCGACCCGGGAGGCGGCGGCGTGCCGCAGCGTGTTGGTCAGGGACTCCTGCGCGATCCGGTAGGCGGCGGCGTCGATCGCGCCGTCCAGGACGCCGTCCGGCACGTCGAGCGTCACGTCGACGGCCAGCCCGGTGGCGCGGGCGGAGGCCGCGAGGGCCTCGACGCCGGCCAGGCCGGTCGGGGCCGGGCTCGCGGCGTCGCCCACGGGCGCGCGGAGCACCCGCACCGTGGACCGCAGCTCGTGCAGCGTGCCCGACGTCGCCTGCCGCACGTGCTCCAGCGCGCCCCGGGCCGCGTCGTCGTCCCGGCCCACGGCCTCCGCCGCGACACCCGAGTGCAGGGCGATCACGGACAGGTTGTGGCCCACCACGTCGTGCAGGTCCCGGGCGATGCGCAGCCGCTCGGCCTGCAGCCGCTGCTCGGCGGCGTGCGCCTGGTGCGCCCGGGCCTCCCGGGACAGTCGCACCGCGACGCCCAGCGCGATCGCCGCCGCGACCAGCGCGAGGTTCGTGACCAGGTCGTACGGCGTCAGGTACTCCTCGGCCGTGCCCGTGACCCGGTAGTAGGTGGCGACCGCGACCAGGACGGCGCCCCCGCCGACCGCCCAGCCGGTCCGGCCCATCTCCGCGGCCGAGTAGAGGGCCGCGACCGCGGGCAGCGCCATGCCGATCGGCGCGAACTGGAACGTGTAGTAGGCGAACACCGCGAGCACGGTGACCACGAGCACGGTGCGCGGCAACCGCCGCCGCAGCAGGACCAGCGCCCCGAACCCCGCCGCGAACAGGTAGGCGCCGGGCCCGGCGTGCCGGGCCGCGTCGGGGTCGGCGGCGATCACCACGGCGACCACCAGGGCCATGGCGATCGCCAGGGCGACGTCGGTGACGCGTGGGTCCACGGCGTGCGGGACCTCGTTCTGCTCGGGCACACCGACACCCTACGGACGGCCCGACCCTGAGGCATCAGACCAGGGTCCAGGGTTGGTGTCGCCTCCAGGCGACACCAGGAGACGATCCCGGGCCGATGTGGCCGGGTGGGGCCGGCGGGCACCGTCGGGGCATGACCTCACCACAGCCTCCCGCCCGGCCGACGCCGGGACCCGCGGCCGGCCCCGTCCCCGTCCCGTGGACCCTCGTCGCGGGCCTGTCCGCCCTGGCGCTGCTCTGGCCGCTGACCGGCCTGACCGGCGCGCTCGGCACCGGCGCACCCCGCGCGCTGACGATCATCGGCATCACCGCCGCCGTCTGGATCGGCGTCGTCGGGCTGGGCCGCGTGCCCCGCCCCGTGCTCACCCTGACCCTGACCGGCCTGGCCCACGGGCTGGTCGCCGTGGCGATCGGCACGCTCGTGCCGGTGCTGTCGGGCTTCGGCCCGGGCGGCGGGCCCGCATGGACCCTGATCCCGGCCCTGGCGATCGACACGATGTGGGGCGCCCTGGCGGGCGTCGCGGCCGCCGGCGTGCAGCGGCTGCGCGGGGCGGGCCGATGAGGCGCGTCGGCCCCGGTCACGTCATCGGCTCCGCCTCCGCGGGCGCGCTGGCCCTGCTGCTCGGGCTCGCGGGCTGCGCCCTGGTGCCCGGCTCCGTCACCCCCGTGGACGAGGTCGAGTTCACCAACGAGCTCGCGATCCCGCCGCTGGCGCCGTCGCGCGTCGTGGACGGCACACGCGTCTTCTCCCTGACCGCCCAGGAGGGCACCACCGAGTTCCTGCCCGGGGTCGAGACACGCACCTGGGGCTTCGACGGCCCCTACCTCGGCCCCACCCTGCGCGCCGAGCGCGGCGAACGCGTCGCCGTCGAGGTCACCAACGAGCTCGACGAGCCCACCAGCGTGCACTGGCACGGCATGCACCTGCCCGCGGCCATGGACGGCGGCCCGCACCAGGAGGTCGAGCCGGGCGAGACCTGGCGGCCCACCTGGCAGATCGACCAGCCCGCCGCCACCCTCTGGTACCACCCGCACCCCCACGGCGCCACGGAGAAGCACGTCTACCGCGGCCTGGCGGGCCTGTTCCTGCTCGACGACGACGCGTCCCGCGCCGCCGACCTGCCACAGGAGTACGGCGTCGACGACGTGCCCGTCGTCGTGCAGGACAAGGTGTTCGACGACGCCGGCCAGCTCGAGCTGTCGGACAACGGCAGCGAGCCGGGCACGCTCGGCGGGACGGTGCTGGCCAACGGGACCGTGGGGGCGTACCACGAGGTGACGACCGAGGCGGTGCGCCTGCGCCTGCTCAACGGTTCGACCGCCCGCACCTACCAGCTCGGCTTCGCCGACCGGGACATGGACCTGGTCGCCACCGACGGCGGGCTCCTCGACGCCCCCGTCCGGCTCGAGCAGGTGCGGCTCGCGCCCGGCGAGCGCGCCGAGGTCGTCGTCCGGATGAAGCCCGGCGAGACCACGCGCCTGCACTCGTTCGAGGCCGACCTCGGCGGCGTCGTCGTCCCGTTCGCGATGGGCGGCAACGACGACTTCGACGTCCTGGAGCTACGCGCGGCGGACCGGCTGGCGCCGTCGCCCGAGCCCGCGTGGGAGCCGTCGGTCCACGCGGCCGCCGACGCCCTGCACGAGGCCGACGCCACCGTGACACGCGAGTTCGAGCTCGACGACCGGCACATCAACGGCCGGACCATGGACATGGGCCGCATCGACGAGACCGCCACCGTGGACGCCACCGAGGTGTGGGAGGTGCGCAGCATCGTGCCCATGCCGCACACCTTCCACGTGCACGACGTCCAGTTCCGCGTCCTGACCGTCGACGGCGACCCGCCCCCGCCCGAGCTCGCCGGGCCCAAGGACACCGTGTACCTGGAGCCCAACCGCACCTACCGGCTGCTCATGCGGTTCGAGGACTACACCGACCCCGACGTGCCCTACATGTTCCACTGCCACATGCTGCTGCACGAGGACGAGGGGATGATGGGCCAGTTCGTCGTCGTCGAACCGGGGGAGAACGCGGGGACGGTGCCCCAGCACGACGGCGGGGCAGGGCACGGGGATCACGGGGGTGCTGATGCCGGTGCCGGTGCCGGGGGCTCCGGGCCGGACGTCGCTCCGGGCGCGGACGCGCACCAGGGGCACCACTGAACCTGTGGCACGCTCGTCGCGTGACCCTCTCGCTGCCCCGCACCATCACGCACGTCCTGCTCGACCTCGACGGCACCCTCACCGACTCCGCGCCCGGCATCATCGCCTCCCTGCGCACCGGCTTCGCCGACGCCGGGTTCGCCGTCCCGGCCGAGGAGGTCCTGCGGACCTTCGTCGGTCCGCCCCTCGGAGCCAGCATGACCGGCATCGGCCTGTCCCCGGCCGACGCCGACACCGTGATCACCGCCTACCGGCGCGACTTCGAGGTGCACGGCATGATCGGCGGCAACTCCGTGTTCCCCGGCATCCCGGAGGCGCTCGCGGCCCTGCGGGACGCCGGGGTGACGCTCCTGGTCGCGACCGCGAAGCCACAGCACTACGCGAAGCAGATCGTGGAGCACTTCGGGCTGGCGGAGTACCTGGAGGGCGGGCTCGACGGCGTCCACGGCGCGGCGGCCGAGTCCGCGGGCCTGGTGCAGGGCAAGGAGGTCGTGGTCGAGCGCGCGCTGGCGCACGCGGTGGCCCTCGGGGCCGGGGCGGGGCAGGTCGTGATGGTGGGCGACCGCGAGCACGACGTGCACGCCGCCGCCCACCACGGTGTGGCGACCGTCGGCGTGGCCTGGGGCTACGGGGCCCCGGGCGAGCTGGAGGAGGCGGGCGCGGCGGCGATCGCGGCGACGCCGGAGGAGCTGGGCAAGCTGCTCACTAGCTGACGACGAGGCCGGGCGTCGCCGGCCCCCTACCGGTCGAGGACGTCGTCGAACGCGCGCTGCACCCGCTCGTCGATCACCACGAACCGCACCTCGCGGGGGCTGCCGTCCGGGTGTTCGGCGAGCCAGCTCCGGCTGGTCGCCACGGCGATGCGCGCGACGTCGGACACGGGCCAGCCGAAGGCGCCCGCGCTCACCGCTGGGAACGCGACCGACCGCACGTCGAGCTCGGCGGCGACGTCGAGCGACCGCGCGAAGCAGGAGGCGAGCAGGGTCGGGTCGTCCTGGCCGCGGTGCAGGTTGGGCCCCACCGTGTGGATCACCCAGGACGCGGGCAGGTCGAACGCGGGGGTCGCCACGGCGTCGCCGACCGCCAGGCCGTCCGGGTGCGTGGTCTTGCGCAGGCGCCGGCAGGCCTCCAGCAGGCGGGGCCCGGCGGCGGCGTGGATCGCGCCGTCGACCCCGCCGCCGCCCAGCAGCAGCGAGTTCGCGGCGTTGACCACGGCGTCGGCCTCCACGCGGGTGAGGTCACCGATCTCGACGGACAGGCTCATGTGGCTGCTCCTGGGTGGGATGTGGCTGCCGGTGCGCCCGCTGCGCCGCCGGGACGTTCCATCCATTTGTACTCCTCGGTGACCGCCGTCCAGCCGAACTGCTCGTACAGCCCGTGCGCGTCGGCGGTCGCGAGGATCGTGCGGCGCAGCCCGAGCTGGTCGAGCTCCGCGACCACACCCGCGACCAGCAGCTTTCCGATGCCCTGCCCGCGCAGCCCCGGGTCGACGATGACGTCGGCGAGCCACGCGAACGTCGCGCTGTCGGTCACGACGCGGGCGAACCCGACCTGCTCACCCGTGGCCCGGCGGTAGACGCCGTAGGGCCGGGAACCCGCGATCGCGGCGTCCATCACCTCGCGTGGGCGGTCCTTGGCCCAGTAGGTGTGCCGGGCGACGAGCTCGTGCACGCGGGCGGCGTCGATGCGGGCCGGGTCGGTGGAGAACTCGTAGGGCTGGTCGTCGGTCATGTGCTGGAGTCAACCACTGGACACCGACACGGGCCGAGGCAACTGGGGTTCTTGGGGTCGAGGCAGGCAGAAACACCTGTGGATACCGGGTGGATGTCGGTGGCGGCGGCTACCGTCGAACGAGCATCCGCAGGTTTGACAAGGTTAAGTGGTGCATGAGGCGAAGGGCTGGTGGAATGGACGACGGGCAGAACTACGAGGGCATGAGTTACACGCTCCTGGACGACGACGTCTTCGCCGAGCTGGTCAGGCTGGACGAGCTGGAGGGCGGGCCGGACTGGCCGTCCGAAGCCGTACCGGTCGCGCTGTGGCCGGTGGAGCACCTGTGCGCCGCGCTGACCGGTGCGATCGGCATCAAGCTGGCGCACGTGGTCGCCGAGGCCACCGACCCGGATGCGGAGCTCTTGGCGGAGCTCCCGGACGCCGCCCTGGGTGACCTGATGATCGCGTGCGGCCGGCTGCAGTCCTGGGCCGCGGGCCTGCAGGCGCGGACCGTGGCCGAGCGGGCGAGCCGCGAGAACAGCCCGCTGGCGCACAGCTCGCTGGTCGCGCAGGTCACGGGCGAGCTGGTGGTCACCGGGACGGAGGCGTCCGAGGTCGTGGTGCGCGGCGAGTCCGGGGTGGACCATCCCTCCGTGATCCGCGCCCTGACGACCGGGCGGATCGACGTGAAGAAGGCGCACACGCTGCTGCGGTCCGCCTCGCAGCTCACCCTCGAGGAGCGCGCGGAAGCGATCGCGCGGTACCTGCCCCAGGCACCGTTCCGTACGTGGCGCTGGCTGCGGTCGAAGCTGCTGGCGTTCGCGAAGTCGCGGCACGGCGCCGAGGAAGCGGCCAAGGCCGCGGCGGCGCGTCGTTCGGTGCAGATCGACCGGGCCGGGGACGACATGGGCTGGCTGTCGGCCTACCTGCCTGCGGTCGACGCCGCGGCGGTGTGGGGTGTGCTCGACGACCTGGCCCACCAGCTCCGGCGCACGCCCGGCGAGGAGCGGGACCTGGGCCAGCTGCGGGCAGACTGCCTGACGGGGATCGTCACGGGCCGGCTGCGGACGGCCGATGGCGCGGGCAGCGACGAGACCAGCGAGGCCGCGGGCACCCACGGCTGCACCTGCGGCGGGCGGGCCCCGGCGCGGCCGACCATCGTGCGCGTGGTGCCGACCAGGCCCGTGGTGCGGGTCACGGTGCCGGCCAGCGCCCTGCTGGGCCAGGACGACGCCCCCGGCGAGCTGGAGGGCTTCGGGCCCGTCACCGCGGATCTCGCCGGCCGGATCGCAGCCGACGCCACCTGGCAGCGCCTGGTCACCGACCCGCTGACCGGCATCCTCACCGACTACTCGACCACCTCGTACCGGCCGGGCAAGGTGCTGCGCCAGGCGGTGGTCGCGCGCGACGGGACCTGCGAGTTCCCGCACTGCGAGCAGCCTGCGGACCAAGACGACCTGGACCACATCGTGCCGTTCGACCACGACCTCGACACCGAGACGCTGCCCCCGGGCACCCCGGGGCAGACGCGTGCCGACAACCTCCAGCCCCTGTGCCGGCGGCATCACCTGCTGAAGACGCACGGCGGCTGGAGCGTCGTCCGTGAGGCGACCACCGGCGTCACGACCTGGACCGCGCCCTCGGGCCGGGTGCACACGCGCCCGCCGACCGTGCTGGACACCCACATCGACATGGCCGACGCCGCCAAGGCCGATGCCACCGAAGGAACTGCGGCAGAGACGGCCGATGCCGACACGAGCTACGACCTGACGCTGCGGTCGGTGTCCAGGAAGCGTCCGCCCCGACGGCACTCGACGAAGGAGGACAGCGCGGCGGCTGCGGGCGCTGATGCGGGTTCAAGCACCCCGACCGAACCGCCGTTCTGAGCGTCGACCATGAGGCAGGCCGGCGGCCAGCGCCCTATCCCGCGTACCGCCGGCAGAACTCCCGCAGCGGTCCCTCCGGCACCACGTCGAGCAGCTCCCGGTACCGGCCCGCCGCCTCGTCGGCGCGCCCGGACCTGCGGGCCAGGTCCGCCAGGGCGAGGCTCGCGTCCCGGGCCGCGTACGGCGGACCGTCGGCTACCAGCTCCTCGAGATCGTGCTCGACAGGCGCGAGGTCGCCGCCGTCGCGCAGCGCGAGCCGGCCGAGCACCACGAGCCGGGCGACACGTGTGGCTGGAGACGGCCAGGCGGCCAGGAGCACGTCGTAGAGCTGGGCGAGACGCGGCCAGTCCGTGCCCACGGCGTCCGGCGCGGTCGCGTGGACCCCGGAGATCGCCGCCTCGAGCGCGAACCTGCCCGGCGGCACCGAACCCGGCGCGGAGGACCGGGTGAGCGCCGCCGTGGCGTCGTCCAGGCCGGCACGCAGCAGGCGCTGGTCCCAGGCCGTGCGGTCCACCTCGTCGAGCGGGAGCGCCACACCGTCGCGCACGCGGCCGGGGCGCCGCGCCAGGCCGAGCCGGCACACGGCGCGCAGGCCGAGCACCTCGGGGTCGTCCGGGTACTCGGCGGCGAGGGCCTCCGCCAGCGTGTAGGCGTCCCTGGCCGGGTCCTCCGTGGCGTCCACGGGCCGCAGTGCCTCCCGCTGCCCGACGGTGAACAGCCCCGCCACGCACGCGAGCACCACGGGCAACCGCACGGCCCGCGCGGGCCCGTCCGGCACGGCGAACTCGCCGCGCGCCCGGGCCAGCGCCGACTTGGCCCGCGTGAGCCGCGCGGCCGCGGTGGCCTCGGCGATGCCGAGGTGACCCGCGATCTGCCGGACCGTGAGCCCACACACCACCCGCATCGCCAGCACGAGCTGCGCCCCGGGCGCCAGCGCGTCGTCGCACGCCACGAACAGCAGCGCGAGGCGGTCGTCCAGGTCGTCGCCCGGGGCGTGCGGCACGTCCACGTCGGCCACCTCCGGGCGGGCGAGCTGGGGCTGGAGCCGGTCGAACACGGTCCGGTGACGCAGCGCGTCGAACCAGGTCCGGCGGCCGACCTGCACGCACCAGCCGACCAGGTCGTCGATGGTGTCGTCGGGCTGCGCGGCGGCGCGCGCGAACGCCTCCGCCGCGTACTCCTCGCCGCGGTCGAGGCTGCGTGTCGTCACGGCGAGCGACCGCACCACCTGTGGCCAGGCGGTGCGGAACGCCGCGGGGTCGATCGGCACTCAGGAACCGAAGTTCATGACCTTGCGCCACTCGACGACGTTGCCGCTCGGGACGAGCGCGGCGATCTTGCGTGCCGTGGCCTCGTCGCACTCGGCCCGGTAGAAGCCCGTGATCACCTCGTTGGTGTCGGTGAACGGGGCGTCGGTGTACACGGGCTCGCCGCCGTCCTGGCCGACGGCGACGAACCCGCCGTACTTCGAGTTCTGCAGGGCGTCGCCGCCGGTGATCTTCACGCCCAGGGCGGCCACGGCCTCGCTGAAGCGCTCGTGGGCGGCCATGTCCTCCGAGAGCTCCTGGCGGCGTTGCCCGCGCAGGTTCTCCGGGAGGTAGGCGTCCGAGTCCCAGTCGTTCTCGCGGATCAGGAAGACCCAGGTGTCGGTCATGTCGAGCTCCTCGTTCGGGGTGATGTTGACACGCCTTGGACGGGCGAGCCGTGCCGGAATCGACACCCCCGACGAAATTACTCTCGCCAGATCAGCCGATGACCGCGACCGGGACCGAGATCGGCGTCCCGGAGCCGTCCCGGCGCTGGTCCTCCTCGGGCAGCTCGACCGGCTGGCCGCCGGCGCCGAGCGCACGCGGGGGAGTGGCGCCGACCCAGGCGAGGATCAGGCCGTCCTCGCCCTTGAGCAGCCGCTGCGACCGCACACCCCCGGTCGCCCGGCCCTTGCCCGGGTACAGCGCGAACGGCGTCACCTTGCCGGCGCCCGGCTCGATGCCCGGCAGCGCGTCGCCCGCGCCCGCGATGGTCACGACGGTCGCCTCGACCCCGGCGGGGACCGCGCCGAAGAACACCGCACGCCGCCCCTCGGCGAGCTTGATGCCGGCCATACCGCCGGCGGCCCTGCCCTGCGGGCGGACGGCGGAGGCGGGGAAGTGCAGCAGCGACGTGTCGTCGGCGACGAAGACCAGCTCGTCGTCGTCCGAGACGACCGCGGCACCGACGACGGTGTCGCCGTCCTTGAGCGCGATCACGGGCCACTCGTCGCCCTTGGCCGGGGCGTCGGACGGCGCGATGCGCTTGACGACGCCCTGAGCGGTGCCGACGGCGATGGTCGGCGCGTCGGCGCCGAGCCCCGTCACGCCCAGCACGGACTCGCCGCGCTCCAGCTCGACGAGCTCGCTGACCGGGATGCCGCCCGAAAGCGACGGCGCGCCGTCGGTCGGCGGGAGCGACGGCAGGTCGAGCACGGAGATCCGCAGCATGCGGCCGGCCGACGTCACGAGGCCCACGTGGCCGCGGGTGGAGGCCCCGGCGTCGCCACGCATGGCGTCGTGCGCGGCGCGGTTGCCCTCGCGCGGCACGGGGACGTCGTCGGGCAGCCGGGCGAGCAGGCCCGTCGCGGACAGCACCACGCGGGTGGGCTGGTCCTTGATCTGCAGGTCGATGGGCTCGACGCCCTTCCTGCGCCCGTTCGCCGGGGCGACGGCCACGGAGCCGACGGACCCGCCCGCGGCGTCGAGCAGCACCGTGCGGCGCGGCGTGCCGTAGGTCTTGGCCACCTCGCCCATCTCGGTGCTGACCAGGCGGCGCAGCAGCTTCTCGTCGCCCAGGAGCTGCTCCAGCTCCGCGATCTCGCGGCGCAGCTCCTCGGCCTCCTTCTCCAGCTCGATGCGGGAGAACTTGGTCAGGCGGCGCAGCTGCAGGTCGAGGATGTACGACGCCTGCGGCTCGGACAGGTCGAAGATCTCGCGCAGGCGGTCGCGCGCGATGGCGGCGTCGTCGGACGAGCGGATCACCTGGATGACCTCGTCGATGTCGACGATCGCGATGAGCAGGCCGTCCACGAGGTGCAGGCGCTCCAGGCGCTTGTCCAGGCGGTACTGCGAGCGGCGCCGGACCACGGAGATGCGGTGGTCCACCCACACCCGCAGCATCTCGAGCAGACCGAGCGTGCGCGGCTGGCCGTCCACGAGGGCCACGTTGTTGATGCCGAACGAGTCCTCGAGCGGCGTGACGCGGTAGAGCTGCTCCAGCACGGCGTCCGGGTCGAAGCCCGTCTTGACCTCGATGACCAGCCGCAGGCCGTGCGTGCGGTCCGTGAGGTCCTGGACGTTGGTCACGCCCTGGATGCGCTTGGCCTTGACGCCGTCGGCGATCTTCTCGATCACCTTCTCCGGGCCCACGAGGTAGGGCAGCTCGGTGACGACGATGCCCTTGCGGCGCGGGGTGACGTTCTCGATCCGCGCGGTGGCGCGGGTGCGGAAGGTGCCGCGGCCGGTGCGGTACCCGTCGCGGACGCCGTCCAGGCCCACGATCTTGCCGCCCGTGGGCAGGTCGGGCCCGGGCACGAACCGCTGCAGGTCCTCCAGGGTGGCCTCGGGGTTCTTGATGAGGTGCTGCGCGGCGGAGACGACCTCGACGAGGTTGTGCGGCGCCATGTTCGTGGCCATGCCGACCGCGATGCCGGACGCGCCGTTGACCAGCAGGTTCGGGATCGCCGCGGGGAGCACCTCGGGCTGGGTCAGCTTGTTGTCGTAGTTCGGCACGAAGTCGACGACGTTCTCGTCGAGGCCCGTGGTCATCGCCATCGACGGCGCCGCGAGCCGCGCCTCGGTGTACCGGGGGGCGGCGGGGCCGTCGTCGAGCGAGCCGAAGTTGCCGTGGCCGTCCACGAGCGGGAGCCGCAGCGAGAAGTCCTGTGCGAGGCGCACCAGCGCGTCGTAGATGGGGGCGTCACCGTGGGGGTGCAGCTTTCCCATGACCTCGCCCACCACGCGCGACGACTTCACGTGCGCGCGGTCGGGCCGCAGCCCCATGTCCGACATCATGTAGAGGATGCGGCGCTGCACGGGCTTCAGGCCGTCGCGCGCGTCGGGGAGCGCCCGCGAGTAGATCACGGAGTAGGCGTACTCGAGGAACGAGGTCTCCATCTCCGAGGCGACGTCGATGTCCACGACCTTCTCGTGGATCTCGCTCTCGTCGAGCGGCTGCGACGGCTTGCGCGCCATGGTTCGTGGGACTCCTGGACTGAAGGGGGTGGACGGGACAGGCAAACGGTACCCCGCGCCACCGACACCGGAGCCCCGACCTCGCCGCGCTTACACCAGATCTCGTTCCAGGTCACGGGGCCGTGGCATGTGCAATCAGGTGCTGTCACCTGGCAGTATTCAGGTATGCCCGAATTGCCGCTGGTCAGCAGGCCGACCGCCGTCCCGGGCTGGCTGGCCCGGATCGGCCTCGCCTACGGCGTCGTGGGGCTCAGCGTGGTGCCCGTGCTGGTGCTGGGGGCGCTGGTGACGTGGTGGATGCAGTCCTGGCAGTGCGCCCAGCAGGAGTGGGGCTGCCTGGAGCAGGGCATCACCATGTGGGCCGGCCTGGCGATCCTCGCCGCGGTGCTGCACATCGTCGTGGCCATGCGCGTCGGGCTCGGCGTGGTGCACGGCCTGGTGGTCGTCGCCGTCGCCGCGGTGTCGGCCAACGTGGCCCCCGCGCTCGGCGCGTGGCTCCTGCTCGCGGCGGGCCCCGCTCTGGCGGCGATCCTGACGGCGTCGGGCCCCAACCGCCGCCAGCGCCTGGTGCTCGTGGGCTTCGCCGTGATGCTGCTCGTGGGCATGGTGCTGGTGGGCTGACGCCCGCCGACCTAACCTTGGTCCCGTGGACCAGCCAGAACCGGCCGACCGACGGGGATACCCGGTCGAGTGGGAGGCCGACGTGGTGCTGCGCGACGGCTCGACCACGCACGTACGCCCCATCCGGCCCGAGGACGCCGACGCCCTCCAGCGCTTCCAGATGGCGCAGTCGGAGCGCTCGACCTACCTGCGGTTCTTCGCGGCCCTGCAGCGCATCCCCGACCGGCTGCTCACCCAGCTCGTCACGGTGGACCACGTGCGCCGGGCGGCGCTCGTCGCGGTCCGGCCGGGCACGGAGCACGCCGAGGACATCGTCGGGGTCACGCGCTACGACGTGACCGACGACCAGCCCGGACGCCGCACCGCGGAGGTCGCGTTCAACATCGCCGACGCGCTGCAGGGCCAGGGCCTGGGCTCGGTCCTGCTGGAGCACATCGCGGCCGCGGCGCGCGAGCGCGGCGTGCACCGGTTCATCGCCGAGGTGCTGCCCCAGAACCGCGCGATGCTGGGCGTGTTCCGGGAGGCGGGCTACGACGTCGAGCAGCACCTCGACGACGGCGTGGTCACCGTCTCCGTGGACCTCGACCCCACCGACCGCTCCCGCGAGGTCATGGCCGACCGCGAGCACCGCACCGAGGCCCGCTCCATGCAGGGCCTGCTGTCGGCCCGCCGCGTGCTCCTGGTCGGGCCCGCCGACGGCGGTGCGGGCGACACCCCGGAGATCGACCACCTCCTCGTCGCCCGCGTCCGCGAGGCCTACGCCGCCGACCCCGGCGACACCGAGCTCCTGGTGCTCGGCGACGACGTGACCTGGGCGGACCTCGAGGACGGTGCCACGGTCGACCTCGCCGTCGTCGCGGCCCCGCCCGACGAGGTGATCGACGCCGTCCGCCGCCTGCGCGGCACGGGCGCCCACGGCGTCGTCGTGCTCTCGGCGGGCTGGGCCGAGACCGGGCCCGCCGGCGTCGCCCGGCGCCGCGAGCTGCTGCGCACCGCGCACGGCGCCGGCATGCGCGTGGTGGGCCCCGCGAGCTACGGCCTCCTGACCAACGTGCCTGGTGCGAGCCTGCGCGCCAGCCTGGCGCTGACCACCCCGCGCCCCGGCCGGGTCGGCCTGTTCAGCCAGAGCGCGCCGACGGCGGTCACGGCGTCCGAGACGGTCAAGCGCCGCGGCCTGGGCTTGTCCACGCTGGTCTCGGCGGGGCACCGGGCCGACGTCTCGGGCAACGACGTGATGCAGTACTGGCAGGACGATCCGCACACCGACGTCGTCTGCCTGTACCTGGAGACCCTCGGCAACCCCCGCAAGTTCTCGCGGATCGCCCGCCGCCTCGCGCTGGTCAAGCCCGTGGTCGTGGTCGTCGCCGGCCGGCACGGGAGCGTGGTGCCGCCCGGGCACACGGTCCGGGCCACGCGCGCCCCGCGCCGCATGCTCGACGAGGTGCTGCGCCAGTCCGGGGTCATCCGCGCGGAGAACACCCACCAGCTCATGGACGTCGCGCAGGTGCTCGCCCACCAGCCGCTCCCGGCGGGCGGCCGGGTCGGCATCCTCGCCAGCTCGCCGTCGCTCGCCGCCCTGGTGGCCGACGCCGTCGCGGCCGCCGGACTGACCGTCGTCGGCCCGCCGGAGCCGCTGTCCGCGGGGGCGCCCGACGACGAGATCGCCGCCGCCGTCGACGCCCTGTACGGGCCCGACGCGTGCGACGCCGTCGTCATGGTCTCCGTGCCCGTGGTGCTGCCGCGCACCGACGCGATGGCGCGCGCCGTCGCGCTGGCCGCCGCGCGCACGGGCCGCACCACCGTCGTCAGCGCCCTGGGCCTGCACGGCATGCCCGACGTGCTCGCCGCGACCGTCCCGGACGGCCTGCCCGGCGCGGGCGACGAGATCCGCATCCCCGCCTTCTCCACGCCCGAGGACGCCGTCTGGGCCCTGGGCGAGGTGGTGCGCTACGCGCGCTGGCGCGCCCAGGACCACGGCACACCCGTGCGCCCCGCGCTCCGCGAGGGCGTGTCCGACGGCGTGGCCCGCACCCAGGCGCGCACGCTCGTCGAGTCGCTGCTGGGCCGCCACCCCGAGGGCGCCGTGCTGGACCAGGACGCCGCGACCGAGCTGCTGGCCTGCTACGGCCTGACGCTGTGGGGTTCGCGGAGCGTGCGCACGCCGGACGAGGCCGTGGCCGCCGCGCGCGACCTGGGCTGGCCGGTCGCGCTCAAGGTCGCCTCGCCCGCGCTGCGCCACCGCGCGGACCTGGGCGGCGTGCGCCTCGACATCGCCGACGCCGAGGACCTCGCCGAGGACGCCGAGCGGATGCTCGCCGCGGCCTCCGCCCTGCTGCCCGGGACCGACCCGGTGCTGGAGGTGCAGGCCATGGCGCCCACGGGCGTGGCGTGCGTGGTGCGGTCGGTCGAGGACGAGCTGTTCGGCCCCGTGGTCTCGTTCGGCGTGGCGGGCGACGCCGTGGACCTGCTCGACGACGTGACCCACGGCGTGCCCCCGCTGACCGACGTGGACGTGGCCCGCATGGTGCGCGGCGTGCGCGCCGCCCCGCGCCTGTTCGGGTACCAGGGCGCGCCCGCGGCCGACGTCGCCGCCCTGGAGGACGTGCTCGCCCGCGTCTCGGTCATGGCGGAGGACCTGCCGGAGCTCGCCTCGGTGGAGCTGTACCCGGTCGCCGTCGCCGAGCGGGGAGCCTCGGTGCTGCACGCCACGATCCGCCTGCGACCGGCCGAGCGACGCACGGACGCCCTGCGCAGGGCGCTGCCGGGCTAACGGCGCGACCCGCTCTCGTGGGATGATTCGCCTGTGCCCCATGCCCCTACCGATGCCCGTGACGACCTGACCGCCCACCTGCACCGGGCCGGCTACTACCCCGAGCTCGTGGCTGACGTGCTCGACGTGGCCCTGGCCGGCGAGGAGGTGGTGGCCCACCTCGTGCAGGCCGAGACCACCTTCGACTCGGAGGTGCGCCGGCACCTGACGGTGCTCGTGCTGACGCCGACCCGCCTGGTCACCGCGCACGTGGACGACCACACGGGTGAGGACCCGGCGCGGCCCGGCTCGGCGTCCGCCACCACCGAGGTGGTGCCGGTGCGCGAGATCCGCTCCGTGGCGCTGACCCACGTGATCGCCGACCCGGCGCAGTACCCGCGCCGCGGTGCGACGCGCGAGGTCACGCTCGCGGTGGGCTGGGGCGCCGTGTCCCGGGTCGACCTGGAGCCGGCCTCGTGCGTGGACCCCAACTGCACCGCGGACCACGGCCTGACCGGCCAGGTGACGCCCGACGACGTGGTGGTCCGCGTCTCCGGCGAGGCCGAGGGCGACAACGCGGTCCGCGCGGCCGTCGACTTCGCCAAGGCCCTGTCCCGCGCCACGTCTGCGTGAGCGCCCCGCGGCTTCCCGAGGGCCTCGTGGCCCCGTCCTACGACACCGCGAGCCTGGCCGCGGTGCTCCCCGCCGCGGCGGGTGCGCTGGGCCACGACCTCACCACGGCCACGGGCCTGACCGCGGCGGGCTGCCGAGCGGCCCTCGGCCTGCCCGACGCCGACCGCGTGGTCGTGGTGCTCGTGGACGGCCTCGGCATCCGCAACCTCGCCGAGCGCGGGGGCCACGCGCCGTTCCTGCGCGGCCTCCTGCGCGAGCGGGACGAGGCGGCCGCGACGCTCACCTCCAGCTTCCCGTCGACGACGGCGGCCGGCCTGAGCATCCTCGGCACCGGCACCGCGCCGGGCCGCACCGGCATGCTCGGCTACACGCAGCGCAACCCGGAGACCGGCGCGCTGGCCGCCGTCGTGCAGTGGCGCGACCTGGGCGACCCGGCCGACGTGCAGCGCGAGCCCACCGTGCTGGAGACGCTCGCCGCCGCCGGCACGCGGGTGGTGGCCCCGGGCCCGCGCAAGTTCGCGGGCTCCGGCATGAGCCAGGCCGCGCTGCGCGGCCCTGCCCACGTGGCCGCCGAGACGTTCGAGCAGCGTGTCGACGCCACCGTCGCGGCCCTGCGGCGGCCGGCCGACCCGGTGGGCAACGGGCAGCGCCTCGTCTACCTGTACCAGGGCGACGTGGACAAGACCGGCCACGGGTTCGGCTGGGACTCCTGGCAGTGGGGCGACGCCCTGGAGGCCACCGACCAGGAGCTGCGCCGCCTGGTACGCAGCGTCCCGCGCGGCACCCTGGTGCTGGTCACGGCCGACCACGGCCAGATCAAGGCCGACCCCGCCCTCCAGTGGGACGTCGCGACCGACCCGGCGCTGCACCCCGGCGTCGCCCTGGTCGGCGGCGAGCCCCGGGCCCTGCACGTCTACACCGAGCCCGGCACCGACCCGTCCGACGTCGTCGCGCGCTGGACGGAGCGGCTCGGGGAGCACGCCCTCGTGCTGCTCCGCGACCAGGCCGTGGCGGACGGCTGGTTCGGGCCCGTCGCCGAGCACGTGCTGCCCGCGATCGGCGACGTCGTGGTGGCGATGACCGGCGCCGCCACCGTCGTCGACTCCCGCGTGCACTCCGCGAACGCCCGGGCCCTGCCCGGCGTGCACGGCTCCCTCACCCCGCACGAGATGCTCGTGCCGCTCCTGACCGCGATCTCCTAGGAACCACCCGTGGCACAGCTCGTCTTCTTCTCCGGGACCATGGACTCCGGCAAGTCCACCCTGGCCCTGCAGACCGACCACAACTTCCGCGCGCGCGGACGCGAGGGCCTCATCTACAGCCGGGGCGACCGCGCCGGCTCCGACCGGGTCTCCAGCCGGCTGGGCCTGGAGGTCGCGGCCGTCGAGGTCACCGACGACACCGACTTCCTCGTCGAGATCGGCGCCCGGCGCGCCGCCGGCCAGGCCGTCGACTACCTCGTGTGCGACGAGGCGCAGTTCTACTCGCCCGCGCAGGTGGAACAGCTCGCCCGGCTCGTGGACGAGATGGAGATCGACATCTTCGCGTTCGGCATCACGACCGACTTCCGCACGCGCCTGTTCCCCGGCTCGGCCCGGCTCGTCGAGCTCGCCGACCGCGTGGAGCTGCTCCAGGTGCAGTCGCTGTGCTGGTGCGGCGCGCGCGCCACGCACAACGCGCGCACCGTCGACGGCATCATGGTCACCGAGGGCGAGCAGGTCGTCATCGGCGACGTCGGCCTCGGCGAGGTCGCGTACGAGGTGCTGTGCCGCCGCCACCACATGCGCCGCATGACGGCGCTGACCGCCCGCCGCCGGTCGGCGGACGAGTCCCTCTGGGGCTAGGCCAGCTAGACCTCGGGCCGGGACCCGAACACGATCTCGTCCCAGCTCGGCACCTGCGCGCGCGACTTGCGGCCGCGCTTGGGCGCGTTCCGCTTGGCGACGGCGGGCTCCTTGTCGGGCGCGTTGGCCGGCTCGGGCGCCGGGGCGGGCTCGGGCTCCGGCGGGGTCTCGTGCTCGGCCGGCGGCGTCGGCGCGGGGCCCGACGGCGACCCTGGGCCCGGGATCTCCCACTGGCTCGGCGCCTCCCACTCCAGGTCGGCGGGGGAGTCCGGCACCTTCACCGACGGCATCTTCGGGCGCGACCCGTGGCGCCGCGCACCGATGTCGACGACGGCGGCGGCCGGCTCCGGCGCGGGCTCGGGGGCCTCGTCCGGGCTCGCCGCCGAGCCCGTGCCGGGGCTCGCGGAGCTGCCGTCCAGGTGTTCGAGGTCCAGCAGGTCGGGCAGCCCGGGGTCCGGGGCGGGACGGCGCGACGGCCGCTGGCCGCGCCGCTCGGACAGGTTGTCCAGGAGCAGGTCGGTGTCGTCCGGCTCGGGCGGCGCCGGCCGCCCCGGGCGCGCGCCGAGCCGCGCCGGCGGCAGGGCGGACACCCCGGCCAGCTCCGGGCCCTCGTCGTCCTCGGGCAGGCCGAGCCAGCGGGCCTCGTCGTCGAGCGCGGTCACGAAGCCGCCGCGCGGCTCGAGGGACCAGCGGGCCAGCCGCGGGCGCTCGCCCGCGACGAACTCGACCTGCACGATCCACGGGTGGTTGCCCTCCCGCGTGGCGGTCCACGCGGCGTCGTCGGGCCGCACACCACGCGAGCGCAGCCGCTCGTCGGAGACCTCGCCCAGCGTGGTGGCCGTGTCGTCGTCGGTCAGCACGGCCTTGGCGCGCACCCGGGAGATCGCGTGCTCGCGCTCGGAGATGACCGGGTACTCGAACCGCCGCACGTGCTCCACGGGCAGGCCCGAGGCCTCGGCGAGCGCCTCGCACGTCTCGCCCGCGCGCAGGCGCGCCTGGATCTCGCGGGGCCGCAGCGCGGACTCCTCCTGGGCGCGGATCGACTCCATGCGCGGACGGTCACCCCGGATGGCGGCGCGCAGGGCGTCGGTGATGGGCAGGGTGCTCTGGGTGCCGTCGCGTGCGGCGAGGACGAGGCGTTCACCGTCCTCGTGCAGCCTCACCAGCTCCAGCTCGTCCATGCCAGTCCTCCCGGGGTAGTCCTGTGTGCCGAGCCTGCCACCGAGCGGGGGCGGCGCGGCGCAGGCGCGTCGGTGTGCCGCCGGATCGTAGCCCGCGTGCGGGTGCGGCAGGATGGGCGCGTGATCTCACCCGCACCGCACGAGCTGCCCGACGGCGTCACCGTCACCGAACTCCGCGATCTCGCCGTCCGCCTCGCGACGGCCGCCGGGACCCTCGTGCGGGAGGGCAGACCCGAACGGGTCGAGGTCGCCGCCACGAAGTCGAGCGAGGTGGACCCGGTCACGGTCATGGACCGCGCCTCGGAGGACCTGCTGCGCGAGATGATCGCCGCCGAGCGGCCCGACGACGCCATCCTGGGCGAGGAGGGCGACGACGTGCCGGGCACGAGCGGCCTGACCTGGGTGCTCGACCCGATCGACGGCACGGTGAACTACCTGTACGGGGTGGCCTCCTGGGCCGTGTCGGTGGCCGTGGTGGCCGGCCCGCCCGAGCCCGCCTCGTGGACCGTCCTGGCCGGCTGCGTGCACAGCGTCGCCGACGGGCGCACCTGGTCGGCCGGGCTCGGCGAGGGCGCCACGCGTGACGGCGTCCCGGTCCACGTGGGCGCCCCGGCGTCCCTGAGCACGTCGCTGGTGGGCACGGGCTTCGGGTACGACGCCGGACGCCGCCGCGAGCAGGCCGCGGTGCTGGCCCGCGTGCTGCCCGAGATCCGCGACATCCGCCGGCTGGGGTCGGCCGCGATCGACCTGTGCCTGCTCGCGGAGGGCGCGCTCGACCTGTACTACGAGCGCGGCCTGAACCCGTGGGACATGGCCGCGGGCGTCGTGGTGGCCACCGAGGCGGGCGCCGTCGTGACCGGCCTGCGGGGCGGGCCGGCCGGCAACGCGATGACCGTCGCGGGCCCCGCGGAGCTCGTCGAGCAGCTCGCCAGGATCCTGGAGGAGGTCGACGCGGACGGCGCCGGCGGGGTAGATCACGGGTGATCTTTTATATGACACACCCACGCAAGGCTGGTCACTGCTGACCACGGCCAAAAGGCCGAAAATGGGCCGTTCTTGCAGGTCAGAGCATACGTGACCGGGGTTACACCGGCAGATGTAGCGCGCCTGACAGAAATGGTGCACAATCCGTGGGCCGACTCGGGAACAAAACCGGGGCCGTGTGCATTATCTGCGCGTACACCCGCTTGCGGTCGCTGTTCGACGACGCTCGCGGGGTCCCGGCCGGGGCGGCGTCGAACCCCCGGATGTCCCGAACCCTTCCGGCGCGACCACCTATCGACGGAGAACACCACATGGCAACTGACTACGACGCCCCGCGTAAGAACGACGAGGATGTCGAGCAGGACTCGATCCAGGAGCTGCAGGCACGTCGTTCTGACAAGTCCTCGGGCGTTGTGGACGAGGACGAGACGGAAGCGGCCGAGGGCTTCGAGCTCCCGGGCGCCGATCTGTCGGGCGAGGAGCTCGCCGTACGTGTGCTGCCGCGTCAGGCGGACGAGTTCACGTGCTCGAGCTGTTTCCTGGTGCACCACCGCAGCCAGCTGGCCTACGAGAAGGCCGGCCAGATGATCTGCACGGAGTGCGCTGCCTGATTTCTGCCAGGCCTTAGGCGCTGACGACACGACCGGGCTGTCATGCGGTGCATGGCAGCCTTCGTCGTGTCCGGGGCCCTGTCAGTCGGTGAGGGCTTTCACCAGCAGCTCCGGCCGGCGCGTGGAGACCAGCCAGTAGGGGGTGGGGTCGGCCGGGTCGTCGACCGCGACCCGCACCCCGGTCCGGGCCCACGCGCGCAGGCACACGTAGGCGCGCGCGTCGAGGCCGGGGCCCAGCTCGTGCCGCATGGCGGCGACGTCCAGGGCCTGCGCGGCGCCGAGCAGCGCGACCGGGATCCGGGCGGCCCCGGCGCGCAGCACGCCGTCGGACACCTCCACCACGGGCGAGGACACCGCCAGGGCGACCGCCGAGCCGACGCACACCAGCAGGCCCACGGTCACCGCCGTCACCGCGTGCACGGGCCACAGCGCGATCGCCGCGATGGCGCCCAGACCGACCGTGCCGAGCCAGCCGCCGGGACCGGGCAGTAGGCGCTCGTGGAAGGTGAGGGTGGTCGCCGTCATGGACACATCATCCCAGCCCCGAGCACTGCCCGAGCACTCTTGCGGCGGCGCGGGCCCAGGTGGCGTACTCTTCCGGCGTGCCCACCCCTGAGCCAACCCCTGACGGCAGCACGGTCGACGTGCTCATCCGCCTCCTGGACGACGTCCCCCTCCCGTCCTACGCGCATCCCGGCGACGCCGGCGCCGACCTGGTGACCACGGTCGACGTCGAGATCCCGCCGCAGGGGCGGGTGCTGGTGCCCACCGGGGTGTCGATCGCGCTGCCGGACGGCTACGCGGCGTTCGTGCACCCGCGCTCGGGGCTCGCCACGAAGCACGGCCTGACGATCGTCAACGCGCCCGGCACGGTGGACGCGGGGTACCGCGGCGAGATCAAGGTCACGCTGCTCAACACCGACACGACGCAGGCCGTGAAGCTGGCGCGCGGCGACCGCGTGGCGCAGCTCGTGATCCAGAAGGTCGAGCGTGCGCGCTTCCTGATGGCCGAGGCGCTGCCCGGCTCGCACCGGGGCGAGGGCGGCTTCGGCTCCAGCGGCGGTTTCGCCGGACGCTGAACGCGTGTCCAAGTCAGGCCCCGACAGGTCTAGGCTGTAAGTAACGAGCGGATAACGCCACCCGGCGGAGCAATCGCGCGCGGCCGGGAGCGGCGAGCGTCCGGCGAGCCGCCGGGCGGGCAACGGAAGAACGACGAAGGAGTGTGGCTGTGGGTCTGTTCAGCCGACGAGGTACGGCGGATGAGCCCGCCTCGGTCGAGTGGGCGTCGGTGGAGGCCGAGCAGCAGAAGCGGCCCCACGGACCCTTCGACCGGTCCCAGGTGGACGAGATGGGCCCCCGGGTCGACCTCGGTGCCATCTGGCTGCCCGTGATGCCCGGGCTCGAGCTCCGCATGGAGATCGACAAGAAGACGCAGAAGGTGACCGGGGTGACGGCCGCGCTGGAGGGGTCCAACCTCCAGATCCAGGCCTTCGCCGCGCCGCGCACCGACGGGATCTGGGACGAGATCCGGCACGAGATCGCGCAGTCCGTCAGCGGGCAGGGCGGCATCGTGGACGACGTCCCCGGCGTGTTCGGCCGCGAGCTGCTGGTCCGTATGCCGGTGACCGGCCCCGACGGGCAGTCCGGCCAGCGGCCGGCGCGGTTCGTGGGCGTGGACGGGCCCCGCTGGTTCATCCGCGGCGTGCTCGCGGGCCGCGCGGCCCTGGACGCCGAGGCAGCCAAGCCCCTGGAGTCTGTGTTCGCGAACATCGTCGTGGTGCGCGACCAGAGCCCGCGCCCGCCGCGGGACCTGCTGCCCCTGGCGCTGCCGAAGTCGGCGCGCAAGGATGGTGCACAGCCGGCCCCGGAGCCGGCCGCTCCCGAGAACGCGGCACCGCAGATGTCCGACTTCAACCCGCTGCGGCGCGGCCCCGAGATCACCCAGATCGGCTGACGAGGTGAACCACTGATGGGTCTCCGTTCGGCACTCGCCTCGCGTATCGCGGCGACGCTGGCCTCGAACGAGGAGGTCAGCGACACCGCCGAACGCGCCGACGCGTCCAAGAACGTCGGCTGTGCGGCGGTCACGTCGCTGCCCACGCGGTCCCGCGGCAAGGTCGCGGGCGTGCTGCGCTCCGTGGTGCTGCGCCCGCGCGAGGGCGTGCCCACCCTGGAGGCGGAGCTGTTCGACGGCTCCGGCGCGCTCGACCTCGTCTGGCTCGGGCGCCGCACCATCGAGGGCATCGAGCCGGGCCGCCGCATCCGCGTCGAGGGCATGGTGTGCGACGTCGACGGGCGCCGCACGATGTTCAACCCGAGGTACGAGCTGAGGCCCCGGCCGGGCGAGGCACAATAGCCCCCATGAGCGATCCAGCACGTCATGACGTGCCCCCGCACGAGCAGACCCGGCAGAACGACCACGCGCAGACCCCCGCGCGCGGCATGCGCGCCCTCGCGGGCGAGGAGTTCTCGGCCGCGCAGGCCGTAGGCGGGGTGCGCGGCCTGGTCGAGGCGGTCCTTCCCGGCCTGGTGTTCGTGGTCGCGTTCGTCATCACCAACGACCTCATGGTCCCGCTGATCGCGTCGGTCGTCGCCGCGCTGGTGCTCGTCGTGGCGCGCCTCGTGCAGCGCACGCCGGTCACGCAGGCGCTCGGCGGGCTGCTCGGCATCGCCGTCGGCGTGGTGTGGGCCTGGACGTCCGGCGACGCGGAGGACTACTACGCGGGCGGCCTGCTGCTGAACGCCGGCTACCTCGTGGTGCTGCTCGGCACGATCCTCGCGCGCCGCCCCGCCGTCGGCTACGTGGTCGAGGCGCTGCGCGCCGGCCTGACGCCGGAGGCCGTCAAGGCCGACGCCGACCGCCCGGACGGCCAGCCCTCGGCGTTCGCCGCGCTGACCGCCTGGCGGTCCGACCCGGCCAAGATGCGCATGTACTCGATCGCCACCTGGCTCTGGGTGGGCCTGTTCGCCCTGCGCCTGGCGGTCAAGACGCCCCTCTACTTCGCGGGCGACGTCGCCTGGCTGGGCACGTTCCACCTGCTGCTCGGCGTGCCGCTGTGGGCGCTCGTGCTGTACCTGACCTGGTACGTCGTGCGCCGGCCGTAGTCGCAGCCAGCGGCCTGACCGCAGCCCTGCCCGACTAGCCCTTCGGCACCAGCAGCTTCTGGAGGGCGTCCGTGTCGGCGTCCGAGCCGGCGACCAGCAGCAGCTCGTCGCCGGCCTCCAGGGTGTCGTCCGGGCTCGGCACCAGCGGGCGGCCGTCGCGCACGATCGTCGAGAGCGTGACGTCCGCCGGCCAGACCACCTGGCCCACGCGCGTCCCGGCGACCCGGGAGTCGGCGGGCAGCGTCAGCTCCAGGATGTCGGCGCGCGACTGGCTGAAGCTGAAGATCTTCACCAGGTCGCCGACGGCCACGGCCTCCTCGACCATCGCCGTCATGATGCGCGGCGTCGAGACCGCCACGTCCACGCCCCAGGACTGGTCGAACATCCACTCGTTCTTCGGGTTGTTCACCCGCGCGACGGTGCGCGGCACCCCGAACTCCGTCTTGCCCAGCAGGGAGAACACCAGGTTCACCTTGTCGTCGCCGGTGGCGCCCACCACGACGTCGGCCTGCTCCAGCTCGGACGCCTCCAGGGCGGGCAGCTCGCACGCGTCCGCCAGCACCCACTCCGCCTCGGGGACCTGCGAGACCCGCATGGCCGCGGGGTTCTTGTCGATCAGGGTGACCTCGTGGTCGTGGCTCAGCAGCTCGCGGGCGATCGAGCGGCCCACGGACCCCGCCCCGGCGATGACGACGCGCATCAGTCCTCCTCGGCGGTCGGGGCGGCGGTGAGGATGCGCTCGATCTCGGCGGACCGGTCGGCCGCCATGAGCAGGTGCAGCACGTCGTTCTCCTGGAGCACGACGTCGGCCGTCGGCAGGATCGCCGACGAGTAGCGGGTCACGAACGCGACCCGCGCCCCCGTCGCGGCCTCGATGCCCAGCACTGGCCGGCCCACCCAGCGCCGGTGGTACTCGATCTGCGCCAGCCGGACGGTGCCGGACGGGTCGCGGTACTCGTCGGTGAAGCCGAGCGGCAGCATGCGCCGCAGCACCTGGTCGGCCGTCCAGCGCACCGTGGCGACCGTCGGGATGCCGAGGCGCTGGTAGATCTCCGCGCGGTGCGGGTCGTAGATGCGCGCCACCACGTTGTCCACGCCGTAGGTCTCGCGGACCACGCGGGCGGACAGGATGTTGGAGTTGTCGCCGTCGGACACCGCGGCGAACGCGTAGGTGTCCTCGATCCCGGCCTGGACCAGGGTGTCCCGGTCGAAGCCCACCCCGGTGACCTTCTTGCCGGAGAAGTCCGCGGGCAGGCGCCGGAACGCGTCCGGGTTCTGGTCGATGACGGCCACGGAGTGCCCGCGGCCCTCGATCTCCTGCGCGAGGCTGGAGCCGACCCGGCCGCAGCCCATGATGACGAAGTGCACGGACGGAACGCTACCGCGCCGGGGGTGACGATGGTGCGCCGGGTGCGCCCGCGGCCATCGACGGGCATAGAGTCATCCAACGTGTCGGACATCGTCGATGCGGCCAAGCGCCTCCTGGTCGGTCGCCCCATGCGCAGCGAGAGCCTGGGGCACACGCTGCTGCCCAAACGCATCGCCCTCCCGGTGTTCGCCTCGGACGCGCTGTCCTCGGTCGCGTACGCGCCCGACGAGATCCTCCTGACCCTGTCACTGGCGGGTATCGCCGCCCTGGCGTTCTCCCCATGGGTCGGCCTCGTGGTGGTCGTGGTGCTGCTCATCGTGGTGGCGTCCTACCGGCAGAACGTGCACGCCTACCCGTCCGGTGGCGGCGACTACGAGGTCGCCACCACCAACCTCGGCCCGACCGCGGGCATCGGCGTCGCCTCCGCGCTGCTGGTGGACTACGTGCTCACCGTGGCCGTGTCGATCTCGTCGGCCGCCCAGTACGCGTCCGCCGCCATCCCGGGGCTGCGCGGGCACGAGGCCCTCGCCGCCGTCATCGCGGTGGTTCTGCTCACCCTGGTCAACCTGCGCGGGGTCAAGGAGTCGGGCACCGCGTTCGCCATCCCGACCTACTGCTACATGGCGATCATCGGCGCGCTCATCGTCACGGGCGCGTTCCGGTTCTTCTCGGGCACGCTGCCGCAGGCGCAGAGCGCGGAGTTCGAGCTGTCCGCCGAGGCCGCGTTCGACCAGGGCCTGGTCGGCATCGCGGGCGCGTTCCTGCTGGCCCGCGCGTTCGCGTCCGGCTGCGCCGCCCTGACCGGTGTGGAGGCCATCAGCAACGGCGTGCCCGCGTTCCGCAAGCCCAAGTCGCGCAACGCCGCCACGACGCTCCTGCTGCTCGGCACCATCTCCGCGACCATGATCATGTCGATCCTGATGCTGGCCCAGGCCACCGGGGTCCAGTTCGCGGAGGACCCGCACAGCCAGCTCACGCTGAACGGCCAGCCGGTCTCGGACCACTACGTGCAGATCCCCGTGATCGGCCAGCTCGCCGAGGCCGTGTTCTCCGGCTTCCCGCCCGCGTTCTACGCCGTGTCCGCCGTCACGGGCCTGATCCTGGTGCTCGCCGCGAACACGGCGTTCAACGGGTTCCCCGTGCTGGGCTCGATCCTGGGCCGCGACGGATACCTGCCCCGCCAGCTGCACACCCGCGGCGACCGGCTCGCGTTCTCCAACGGCATCATCACCCTCGCCGTCGCGGCGATCGTCCTGATCGTGGTGTTCGACGCCGAGGTCACCCGGCTGATCCAGCTCTACATCGTGGGCGTGTTCGTCTCGTTCACGCTGTCGCAGCTCGGCATGCTGCGGCACTGGACGCGCGAGCTGCGCACCGAGCCGAACCCCGCGGTGCGCAGCCGGTACAAGCGCTCGCGCCTGGTCAACGGCGTCGGGTTCGGCCTCACGGGCATCGTGCTGATCATCGTGCTGCTGACCAAGTTCACGCACGGTGCCTGGATCACCCTGCTGGCCATGGGCGTGCTGTTCGTGCTGATGCGCGGCATCCGCAAGCACTACGACCGGGTCAGCCAGGAGCTCGCGCTCGACGACGTCTCGGCGGCCCGCGCGCTCCCCAGCCGCGTGCACGCCGTCGTGCTGGTCTCCAAGGTGCACAAGCCGACCATGCGCGCCCTGGCCTACGCGCGTGCCGCGCGGCCGAACGAGCTGGAGGCCGTCAGCGTGGGCGTGGACCGCGAGGACGTCGAGCGGCTCACCGCGGAGTGGGAGGCCCTCGACCTGCCCGTGCCGCTGCGCATCCTCGACTCGCCGTTCCGCGAGATCACGCGCCCCGTGGTCAAGTACGTGCGCTCGGTGCACCGCGAGTCCCCGCGCGACCTGGTGATCGTGTACATCCCCGAGTACGTGGTGGGGCACTGGTGGGAGCAGCTGCTGCACAACCAGTCGGCGCTGCGCCTCAAGGGCAGCCTGTTGTTCACCCCCGGCGTCGTCGTGGCCTCCGTGCCGTGGCAGCTCGCCTCGACGCGCGGCCAGACGGGCCTGGAGGGTGACACGTTCCTGCGCGGCCGGCGGATGTGACGTGACCCGTCCGACGGCGTCAGCGCGGCGACGAAGCCGGCCCGTGCGCGATACTTGAGCACATGCCCCGCAACTCCGATCGCCGCAGCGCGCCCGCCGACCCCGAGCAGGGCGGCCGTGTGCGCCGTCGTCCCCAGCGTTCCCCGCGGCCGGGCCGCGCCCGCCGGGTGAGCGACGCCGCCCCCGCCCCCGAGGTGGGGCAGGAGTTCGAGCTGGAGGTCGGCCCCGTGGCCCACGGCGGCCACTGCGTGGCCCGCCTGGACGGCCGCGTCGTGTTCGTCCGGCACACGCTGCCCGGCGAGCGCGTCCGCGCCCGCGTCACCGAGGGCGGCACAGGCTTCTGGCGGGCCGACGCCGTCGAGATCCTGACGGCCTCGCCCGACCGCGTCGAGCCCGCGTGGCCCGCGGCCGGGGCCGACGGCGTGGGCGGCGGCGAGCTGTCGCACGTGGCTCTGCCCGCGCAGCGCCGCTGGAAGCAGGACGTGCTCGTCGAGCAGCTGCAGCGCCTGGCCCGGATCGACGCCGCGTGGCTCGCCGAGCACGTCACGGTCGAGGGTGTGCCGGGCGACGACGAGCGCCGCGGCCTGCACTACCGCACGCGGATCGACCTGGTGGCCGACGCCGACGGGCACGCCGGGATGCGCAAGCACCGGGCGCACGACGTCGTGGCGCTGAAGAAGATGCCGCTGGCCTCGGCCGAGGTCGCGGCCTTCGCCGTCGCCGAGGACGTGTTCACGCGCACCTGGAAGCCGGGTACCCGGCTGGAGCTGGTCGCGCCGTCCGACGGCGACCCCGTGCTGGTGGTCGACGGCGAGCCGTGGCGCCGCGGGCACGCCGACACCCGGCCCAACGCCCGCCGCGCCGTGACCGAGGTCGTGACCGGGCCGTGGGGCGAGCACCGCTACCGCGTTGCCGCCGACGGGTTCTGGCAGGTGCACCGCGCGGCGCCCGCCGTGCTGACCGGCGCCGTGCTGGACGCGACCGGCGCGAGCGCGGGCGAGCTGGCCGGGGCCACCGTGCTGGACCTGTACTCCGGCGCCGGCCTGTTCACGCTCCCGCTCGCGGAGGCCGTCGGCCCGCAGGGCCGCGTCGTGGCCGTCGAGGGCGACGCGCGCGCCGTCAAGGACGCCCGCCGCAACGCGCACTCGCACGAGCAGGTCGACCTGCGGCTCGGCGCCGTGGACCGCGTGCTCGCGGGCGGGCCGGGGGAGGCCGAGGTGCCCGCGGCCGACGTCGTCGTGCTCGACCCGCCGCGCTCCGGCGCCGGGCGCGCCGTCGTGGACGCGATCGCCTCCCGGGAACCCCGCCGCATCGTCTACGTGGCCTGCGACCCGGCCGCGCTCGCGCGCGACGTCGGCTACCTGGCGGCGCACGGGTACGCGCTGGCGGGCGTGCGCGGGTTCGATCTCTTCCCGCACACGCACCACGTCGAGGCCGTCGCTGTCCTGGACCGGCTGGGTTGACGGGACGATGGACGAAGCCCCAGGTCAGTGCGCATAGGATGCGCACCGTGAAGCGGTGGCTGGTAAGCGGTGGGATCGCGGCGTCGGTGGTAGCGGCGTTCGCGGTCGCCGTCCTCGTAGGCATGGTTCTGGGAGCCGGCGGCATCGCCGTCGGCGGTACGGGCGGGGCCTCTGAGCCCGCGCCGAGGGGTGCGCCGTCGGTGTGGGCCCAGTCCCCGTCGCCGTCGCCGTCCCCCGTGGTCCAGCGGGAGCCGGTGGTGCTCTTCATCGGCGACTCCTACACGGTGGGCCAGGGCACGTCGTCGCCCGAGCTGCGGTGGAGCACGCTCGTGTCCGAGCGGATGGGCTGGCGTGAGCTCAACGTCGCCGTCGGCGGCACCGGGTTCGTCAAGGGGAACGCGAAGCGCGACAACTACCCCACCCAGCTCCGGTCGGTGCCCCCGGGCAGCGCGGACATCGTGGTGATCGCCGGCGGGCAGAACGACTTCAAGGGTCTGCGGAAGGACCCCGGCCGGGTCTTCCAGGCCGTGAAGGACACGTACGCCCTGGCCGTCGAGCGGTTCCCGGACGCCGCGATCGTGTCGGTCGGGCCGTCCACGCCGCGGGCGATCGGCCTGGAGGCGCGGGCGATGGACAGCGCGGTGCGGGCCGCGGCGGCCGAGACGGGCGCCACGTACGTGTCGCTGCTCGACCCCAACATCGTCCAGGGCCGCCTGGTGCACGAGGACGGGGTCCACACGACCGACGCGGGCAACGCCATGATCGCCCGGCGGGTGCTGCGCACGCTGCAGGCACCGGCGGCCGGGCAGGACGAGACGGGCGCGCAGCCGACAGATATCTTGACGTCAAGATAAATGCGTTATGCTGGCTCCAGCAGCCCGGCCTAGGCTGGGTGAAGCCCCCTGGAACCCATGCGGCGGCTCCTTCGCGCGACGACCGCGCCTGTGAGAGCCGGCGCACCGTCAGCCCCGCAGAAGGAGCCCGAGTGAGCACCGTGGACACGTTCGGATCAAAGGGAACGCTGGAGGTCTCGGGCAAGTCCTACGAGATCTTCCGGCTCAGCGCGGTCGAGGGGACCGAGCGTCTCCCGTACTCCCTGAAGATCCTCGCCGAGAACCTCCTGCGCACCGAGGACGGCGCGAACATCACCGCCGACCACGTGCGCGCCCTCGCGTCCTGGGACCCGGACGCGCAGCCCGACACCGAGATCCAGTTCACGCCGGCGCGCGTGATCATGCAGGACTTCACCGGCGTGCCCTGCGTCGTGGACCTCGCCACCATGCGTGAGGCCGTCGCGGCCCTCGGTGGCGACGCGACGCGGATCAACCCGCTGGCCCCCGCCGAGATGGTCATCGACCACTCCGTGCAGATCGACGTCGCCGGCCGCGCGGACGCGTTCCAGCGCAACGTCGAGTTCGAGTACCAGCGCAACCACGAGCGCTACCAGTTCCTGCGCTGGGGCCAGACCGCGTTCGACGACTTCAAGGTCGTCCCGCCGGGCACCGGCATCGTGCACCAGGTCAACATCGAGTACCTGGCCCGCACCGTCATGACCCGGGAAGTGGAGTCGGCGGGCACCCAGGTACTCAGGGCGTACCCCGACACCTGCGTCGGCACCGACTCGCACACCACCATGGTCAACGGCCTGGGCGTGCTGGGCTGGGGCGTCGGCGGCATCGAGGCCGAGGCCGCGATGCTCGGCCAGCCGGTCTCGATGCTCATCCCGCGCGTCGTGGGCTTCAAGCTGAACGGCTCGATCCCGGCCGGCGTGACCGCCACCGACGTGGTCCTCACGATCACGCAGATGCTGCGCCAGCACGGCGTGGTCGGCAAGTTCGTCGAGTTCTACGGCGAGGGCGTGGCCCAGGTGCCGCTCGCGAACCGCGCCACCATCGGCAACATGTCGCCCGAGTTCGGCTCGACGGCCGCGATCTTCCCGATCGACTCGGTCACTGTCGACTACCTGCGCCTGACGGGCCGCTCCGAGGAGCAGCTCGCCCTGGTCGAGGCGTACGCCAAGGAGCAGGGCCTGTGGCTCGACGCCGACTCCGCGGAGCCGGTCTTCTCCGAGTACCTCGAGCTCGACCTGTCCACGGTCGTCCCGTCCATCGCCGGGCCGAAGCGCCCGCAGGACCGCATCGAGCTGACGAACGCGAAGTCGGCGTTCCTGCACGACCTGCCGAACTACGCGCCCGAGTTCTCCGCGGGTGCCGACGAGGCGGGCGCCGAGTCGTTCCCCGCCTCCGACGCGCCGGCCCCGGCCGCGAACGGCCGCAAGCACGTGCACGTCACCAACAGTGACGGCAAGGAGTTCGAGCTGTTCCACGGCGCGGTCGCGATCGCCTCGATCACGTCCTGCACCAACACCTCGAACCCGTCGGTCATGCTCGCCGCGGCGCTGCTGGCCAAGAACGCCGTCGAGAAGGGCCTCGTCTCCAAGCCGTGGGTCAAGACCTCCATGGCCCCGGGCTCGCAGGTCGTCACCAACTACTACGAGAAGGCCGGCCTCTGGCCGTACCTCGAGAAGCTGGGCTTCCACCTGGTCGGCTACGGCTGCGCCACCTGCATCGGCAACTCCGGCCCCCTGGACGAGAAGGTCTCCGAGGCCGTCAACGAGCACGACCTGTCGGTCGTCTCGGTGCTCTCGGGCAACCGCAACTTCGAGGGCCGCATCAACCCGGACGTCAAGATGAACTACCTGGCTTCCCCGCCGCTGGTCATCGCGTACGCCCTGGCCGGCACCATGGAGTTCGACTTCGAGCACGACCCGCTGGGCCGCGACGAGGCCGGCAACCCCGTGTTCCTGCGCGACATCTGGCCGTCGCCGGACGAGGTCCAGGCCACGATCGAGTCCTCGATCGACCGCAAGATGTTCGAGTCGGACTACGCCGACGTCTTCAAGGGCGACGAGCGCTGGGCCGCCCTGGAGACCCCCGAGGGCGACACGTTCGCCTGGGACGCCGAGTCGACCTACGTGCGCAAGCCCCCGTACTTCGACGGCATGGGCATGACGCCGGAGCCCGTCACCGACGTCACGGGTGCCCGCGTGCTCGCCAAGCTGGGTGACTCGGTCACGACCGACCACATCAGCCCGGCCGGCTCGATCAAGCCGGACAGCCCGGCCGGCGTCTACCTCGCCGAGCACGGCGTGGGCCGCCGCGACTTCAACTCCTACGGCTCGCGCCGCGGCAACCACGAGGTCATGATCCGCGGCACGTTCGCGAACATCCGCCTGCGCAACCAGCTCCTGAACGACGTCGAGGGTGGCTTCACCTTCAACTTCGTCAAGAACGCGCAGGACACCATCTACGACGCCGCGCAGGACTACGCCGCGGCCGGCACCCCGCTCGTGGTGCTCGGCGGCAAGGAGTACGGCTCCGGCTCGTCGCGTGACTGGGCCGCCAAGGGCACCGCGCTCCTGGGCGTCAAGGCCGTCATCACCGAGAGCTTCGAGCGCATCCACCGCTCGAACCTCATCGGCATGGGCGTGCTGCCGCTGCAGTTCCCGGCCGGCCAGAACGCCGAGTCGCTGGGCCTGGACGGCACGGAGACCTTCGACGTCACCGGCGTCACCGCGCTGAACGAGGGCACCACGCCCGAGACGGTCAAGGTGACGGCCACCAAGGCTGACGGCTCGCAGGTCGAGTTCGACGCCGTGGTGCGCATCGACACCCCGGGCGAGGCGGACTACTACCGCAACGGCGGCATCCTGCAGTACGTGCTGCGGTCGCTCGTCTCTTGATGCACTGAGAACGACCACGGCGCCCCGTCCCTCCTCGCGGAGGGGCGGGGCGCCGTCGTCGTTCACCCTCCGAGCGCTCCGGCCAGCAGCCGGCCGACGCCGCGCAGGCCCGCCTCGTCCGCGTGGTCGGGGTTGACCTCCACGCACGTCATGGCGACCAGGCCGGGGTCGGCGGCGAGCGTGCGCAGCGCGCGGTCCAGCGTCGCCGGGGCCAGGCCGCGGCCGTACGTCGGGACGTCGGCCACGGGGAGGGTCAGGAAGTCGAGCACGTCGACGTCGAGGTGCAGCACGAACGGGGTGCCGCCCACGGCCGCCAGGGCACGCCGCGCGGCGTCCTCCGGGTCGGCGAGCACCTGAGCCGCCGGGATCCGCACCGCGGGCACGAGCCCGTGGACGTCCTCCTCGTCGTCGCCGTACCCGAGGTAGACGAGCCGGTCGGCCGTCAGCAGGGGGCGCCGGTGGCCGACGGCGGCGAGCGGCTCCCAGGCGCCGGGCAGGTCGAGGAGGTGGGCGACGCCCATGGAGTCGAGGATCGGCTCGTCGGGGTGGTCGGGCGGCAGCTGGAGGTCCTGGCCGCCGTCGACGTAGACGAGGGCCACGTCCGGGTGCCGCTCGGCGACGGCGTCGACCACCCCGAGGGCGACCGTGCACTCCCCGCCGAGCACGAGGGCGCGCTCGCCGCGTGCCAGGACCGTTTCGACACGCCGCCGCACGCCGCGCAGTCCCTCGACCACGCGGTCGCCGTCGTTGGGCTCGCCCGGCGCGCGGTGCGCGCGCCAGGTCGCGACCGGGAGGTCGCCGTCGTCCCGGACGTCGACGCCGGCGGCCCGCAGGGCGTCGAGCAGCCCGGCCGCGCGCAGGGCGGCGGGTGCCTTCTCCAGGCCGCGGGAGTGGGCCGCGGCGCTGGACGGGACGCCGAGCAGGGCCCAGAGATCCGGGGACGTCATCCGACCAGTGTGCCGACGGGATGCCCCTGGCACCAGGCCGGAGCACGACGCAGGCCGCCTGCCCGGGGGCAGACGGCCTGCGTCGTCACTGCGGTGGTGCGGTGCCTACCTCCCGACGTCGGACTGGCGGGCGGCCCGGATCAGCTTCGTGGCCTCCTGCGCGGTGATGAGGTCGGCGTCGTCGAGCTGGTCGGCGACCTGGGTCACGTGGCTGACGAACGCGCTGTGGCTGACCCACCCGCCGTCGGCGTCGATCAGGTCGGCGACCGTGCACCCGTTGCCGGTGTCGTAGTTGGTCACCTTGCTGTCCTTGTTCCCGATGACCACCGTGGGGCGCTCGTCGGAGACGGGGCACGCGTCGATCTCGCCGCGGGCGACGTCGAACCGCAGGGTGCCGGTCCGGGTTACGTTGCCGGCGTTGTCGGTGGCCCGGTACCGGAACGCGTGCGAACCGGCCTCGGTGACCACCACGGCGCCCGTGTACTCCCGGAAGGCGGGTGAGTCGAGCGCGTACTCGATGAACGCCACCCCCGACTCGTCGTCCCGGGCGTTGACGGTGACCGTGGCGGACCCGAGGTAGAAGCCCTCGTCGTCCTGGTCGCCGTCGACCTGCGCCGACGCGATGGGCTGCGTGGTGTCCGGCGGGTCCTGCCCGCCGACCACGACCAGCTCCACCGTGCCGGGCTCCGACGTGTTGCCCGCGGCGTCGGTGGCCCGGTAGGACACCGTGTGCGGGCCGGTCACGTCCACCACGACCGCGTCCGTGTAGGGCGTGTACGCGGCGCCGTCGAGGCTGTACTCGACGGACTCGACGCCCGAGCCGGTGTCCTCGGCCAGGACCTGCACGGTGGCGGAGCCCACGTAGGCGCCGTCCTCGTCCTGCTCGCCGGTGACCTCGGCCGTGACGGTCGGGGGAGTGGTGTCCTCCGGCGGCGCCTCGACCACGGTGAACGTCGCCGAGCCCGGCTCCGACACGTTGCCGGCCCGGTCGGTGGCCCGGTAGGTGACGGTGTGCTCGCCAGGCTCGTCGACGACGACGGGCCCGGTGTACGCCGCGTAGCCGGCGCCGTCGAGGTCGTACTCGATGCCCGCGACGCCCGAGCCGGGGTCCCGCGCCGTGAGGTTCACGGACGCGGAGCCCACGTAGGCGCCGTCGCCGTCGAGGTCACCCGTCACCTCGGCGGTCACGACGGGCGGCGTGGTGTCCTCGCCGTCCGGCGCGACCACCGTGACGTGCAGCATCTCCGGCTCGGAGACGTTGCCCGCCACGTCGGTGGCCCGGTACTCCAGCATGTGCTCGCCGGGCTCGTCGAGGACGACCGGCTCCGTGTACGGGGTGTACCCGGCGCCGTCCAGGTCGTACTCGATGCTCTCCACGCCCGAGCCGTCGCCGTCGTCGGCCGCGAGGTTCACGGTCGCCGCGCCGACGTAGGCGCCCTCGTCGTTCTGGTCGCCCTGGACCTCGGCGGTGACGGTCGGGGCGGTGGTGTCGTCGCCCCCGCCGCCCTCGGTGACCACGAGCTCGCCGGTCATCGTGCCGTGCCCCGGGATGGCGCAGAAGTACCGGTACGTGCCCGGGGTCAGGTCGACCTCGGCCTCGTAGCGGCCGCCGTTGGCGTCCAGGGGGTTGGCCAGGATGTCGAGGGTGACGTCCTGGTTGTACTCCGACGAGCCGGTCTCGAACGTCAGGGTGTGGGACATCCCGATGTTGTTGCCGGTCGCCGTGCTGTTCTCGAACACGATCGTGGTGGGCCCGGCCGCCGCCGTCGTGGGCGCGGAGGCATAGGCCGACACGCTCGCGCTGGCGGTGAAGGTCAGCACCTGGTCGGCCGCCTGGGGGGCGGCCTCCTTCGCGGGCGTCTGGTCCGACGTGCTGCCGGCCACCGGGGTGGCGGACGCCGGCGTGACCTCACCGGCGTACTCGACGGCGGTGGCGGGCGCCAGCGGCACCGCCACCAGGGCGCTGACCGCTGCCGCCGCCAGGAGGCGGGACAGTTTGTGTCGCATGGGTGTACCTCTCGTCTCCGCGGGCCTGGTCACAGGTCACGCACCCGGATGTTGCGGAACTCCATGGCGTCCGCGCCGCTGTGGTTCTGCAGGCCGATGTAGCCGCGCAGGAACTGGCGCAGGTCGGTCGGCGGGTCGCCGGCACGCGAGGACTCCTTGCCGGGCGAGTTCTCGAACTCGTTGATGACCTCGCCGTTGCGGATGATCGTGTACTGCTGGCCGACCACCTGGATCTCGTAGGTGTTCCACTCGCCCTTCGGGGTCACCCCGGCGTTCTCCAGGGTGTTGGGGTCGAAGTTGTACACCGACCCCGTCTTCTGGACCTCACCGGTGGGACCGTCGTAGAGCTGGATCTCGTGGCCGCAGTAGATCGCCACCCAGGCCTCGTCGTCGGTGCCCTGCCCACACTCGGGCCGGTCGTCGCGCGCCACCCGCGGGTCGGGGAACCGCGTGAAGACGCCGCTGTTGGCGTACCGCCCCTCGGGCGCGACGTCCTTGAACTCCAGCTTCAGCGAGAAGTCACCGAGCTCCTCTCCCGGGTGCCAGAGCATGCCGAGCCCGCCGGTGGACAGGATCGACCCGTCGTCCAGCAGGTCGAACTTGCCGCCCGGGGCCTGTCGCCAGTCCGCGAGCTGCTCCGCCGTGCCGTCGAACAGCCACCGGTACCCGGTGCTGCCCTCGCCGCCGACGCCCGACGACTTCGCCGCGCTGATCAGCTTCTTGCGCTCGGCGACCGTGATCACCTTGTCGGCCCGGAGCTGGTCGGCGACGGCCGTGACGTGGTTGACGAACCGGCCGTTCGTGTCCCACTCCCGCTCGTCCTCGATCAGGTCGTTGATCGTGCAGCCGCCCAGGTCGTCGTTGGTGACGCCGCTGTCCTTGTCGCCCAGGAACACGGTGCCCCGGTCGTCGGGGATCGTGCAGGTGGTCTCGGCCGCGACCTCGACCGTGGACGTCTCGCCGTCGGCGTAGGTCACCGTCAGCGTCGCGTCGTAGCTGCCCACGCGGGCGTAGGTGTGCCGCGGGTTGGCCTCGGTGGACGTGTGGCCGTCCCCGAAGTCCCAGGCGTACGAGACGCCGCCCGAGCGGTCACCCGTGAAGGCGACGGTCAGCGGGGAGCTCTGCACGCTCGCGCCGGACGCGGCCGGGGCCGGGGTCGGTGCCCCGCCCTTGTAGCTGATCCGGACGAGCTTCTGGTTCGGGTGCAGGGAGAAGAACCCGCCCGCGTAGTCCAGCAGGTACAGGGCGCCGTCCGGGCCGAACTTGGCGTCCATCCAGCTCTGCACCTGCTCGTTGCCCGCGCCGCCGGCGATGATCTTGCGCAGGTCCTCGGCGAAGACCGGCGGACCGGCCTCCTCGACCGTGTCCGGGTTCACCGTGACGGCGATCCGGTTGCTGGCGTTGGACTGGTCGCCGATGAACCACTTGTTGTCCCAGTACGCGGGCCAGGCGACGCCGCTGTCGGTGTCGACGTCGGACCGGTGGTAGGTGGGACCGTCCATCACGGCCTGACCGCCACCGCGCAGGTACGGCAGCGTGTACGTGGCCTCCTCGTCCACGTACGACGGGATGCCGTTCTCACCCTCGGGGAAGACCGGCCCGCCACCGCTGGGCGAGTACCAGATCATGTTGTCCCGCACGGGCGGGAGGTCCACCAGGCCGGTGTTGCGCGGCGAGGTGTTCTTCGGGTTGTCGCAGTCGTACCAGCCCGTCAGCACCGTGGCGTCCTCGTTGCTGCGGTCGCGGTACGGCTGTCCGTTGCCCATGCAGTACGGCCAGCCCTGGTTGCCCGCCGACGTGATGATGGTCGCGGTCTCGTACTTGGCCGGCCCGAGCTCCGGGTCCGGCATGCCCGCGTCCGGACCCACCCAGGCCGCCGTCAGCCAGTCGTTCTTCTTGTCGTAGGCCAGGCGCGAGATGTTGCGCACGCCCATCACGTAGATCTCCGGGCGCGTCTTGTCGCCCGGGTCGTCCGCCTCGGGGAACAGGTTGCCCTCGGGGATCGTGAACGTGCCGTCGTCCTCCGGGTGGATCCGCAGGATCTTGCCGTTCAGGTCGTTCGTGTTACCGGCCGTGCGGCGCGCGTCCTGGAACGACAGGCCCGCGTACTCCTGCGTCCAGTTGTTGCCGGAGTAGCCGTCCGAGCCGCCCGACGAGTTGCTGTCGCCGGACCCGATGTACAGGTTGCCGTCGTTGTCGAAGTCCATGCCACCACCGGCGTGGCAGCAGCTGTGGATCTGCGTGTCCCACTCCAGCAGGTCCTTGCGCGTGGACTGGTCGATCGTGTCGGCCGCGGCGTCGTACGTGAAGCGCGAGACCGTGCGCTGGCCCACGCGCCGCTCGACGTCGATCGACTCGTGCGGCATCCAGTAGACGTAGATCCACTGGTTCTCCTCGAAGTCGGGGTCCAGCGTGATGCCGAGCAGCCCCTCCTCGTTCTTGACCAGCTCGCTGCCGCTGCCGCGGTTGCCCATGACGTCCAGCGTCGTCAGCAGGTTGGTCTCGCCCGCCTCGGGGTCCCAGCGGTGGATCGTGCCGCAGCCCAGGCCCACGTTCGGGTCGTCCCAGGAGACGACCGGCCCGGAGGGGCACGCGCCCTTGCCGACGTAGAAGACGCCGCCGTCGGGCGCGACCGTCAGGCCGTGCGGCTCGCCGATCTGGTCGAGCGTGCCCGCGGCGTTCGCCCCGGTCAGACGCTCGGCCTCGTAGTTCGCCGCGATGGTCGCCTGGCAGTCGCCGCGCACCATGCCGGTCGACCACAGCAGGCCGCCCAGCAGGTGGTCGCGGAAGCCCTCCTCGGCGTAGCTCGCCGCCGTGCCGCCCATGCCGGTGTAGAACGAGCGGCCGCCGTCGTAGTCACGGCACCACGAGATCGGGTGGAACGGGCCGTTGGCCGCCTCGCCCGGGTCGTAGTCCCACTCCTGCACCTGCGCGATCGTGTGCACCTCGCCGATCGGGTTCGGCGACCAGTTCAGCCACCGGTCCTCACGGGTCCAGTTCAGGGGCAGCCCGTCGTTGGCGGGGTGCGCGCGGTCGACGACGTTCACCGTCGCCTCCTGCACCGGGACCTCCGGGTCCGGCTCCTCCTCGCCCGAGGTGTCGAAGAGCTGGATCTCGGCGAGCTGGGTGAGGTCGTCACCCGCGTTCGCCGTGATGTCCAGGCGGTAGTGCTGGTACGCGACGTCGTTGTCGAGGTCGTAGTCGTTCGTGGCGAACCGGTCCGGGAAGTCCTGGTCCGTCTGCGTGTCCAGGTCGGTCCAGGTCTCGCCGTCCGTCGAGCCCTGCAGCGTCCAGTCGGCCGGGTCGCGGCCCTCGGAGTCGTTGGCCGAGGTCAGCGCGTACCGGGCGGCCGCGAGCGGCTCGGCGAGCTCCAGCTCGATCGACGCCGTCGGCTCGAACGCGAGCCACTTGGTGCGCGAGTCGCCGTCGATCAGCTTCGAGGCCACCTCGTTCGGCGGGTTCTCGGCGCTCGCGGTGGCGCTCTCGACCGGCAGCGGGTCCGGCAGGTTGCCCGCGGGCCGGGTGCCGATCAGGCCGGTGAACCACTGCGACCGGGCCTGGGCCCGGGCGGCGTCGCGGACGCCGAGGAACCCGCCGCCGCCCTGCACGTAGGCCTTGAGCGCGTCCTCCTGCGCGGTGCTCAGCTCGACGCCCTCGGCGGACAGGAAGACGACGCCGCGGTACTCCGCGAGCGACTCGGCCGTGAACACCTCCGGGTCGCTCGCCGTGTGCACGGTGAAGCCGTTCTCGGCGCCGAGCTCACGGATGGTCTTGGTGGCCAGGGTGACCGGGTCGGACTGCTCGGCGGGCGCGCCGTGGAAGACCAGCACGGTGGGCTCGCCCTCCGCCGTGGCCTTCGGGGCCGTGACCGGCGCGGTCTGGGCCGGTGCGGTCTTCGCCGTCGTCAGGGCCGCGGGCGCGGCCGCCGCGGTCGTGCTGCGCTGCGCGGCCGCCGGGGTCGCCGCCATCGTGGCGACGAGGGCGGCGCCGGCCACCGCGGCGATGAGGCCTCTTCGTGTTCGTTGCATCACTGCTCCTTTGCGCGTGAACGGGGAGTCGTGCGGTCAGTGGTGCCCGGCATGACTTGCCGCGCCCGTCTCGGTCTCGGTGGTGGCGGCACCGCTCGTGGTGCCGCTCATCGTGTGGCCGCCGTGCTCGTGGAACCGGTCGATGGCGTCCTGGGCGCCGGCCGGCATGCTGCCGTCGGCGTTGCGCACCAGGAAGATCCCGGCCATGCCGCCGTCCGAGTGGAACTGGACGTGGCAGTGGTACATCCAGGCGCCCGCGCCCACGCCCTCGCCCGCGATGACCTGGAAGCCGAACGAGGAGCCGGGGTTGAGGTCGCGGGTGTCGATCACCCGGGAGGGGTCGTCGGGGCCGGTCAGCCAGCCGGTGCGGTTGTCCGCCCAGCGGTGCGCGTGCACGTGGAACGTGTGGAGCTGGTCCCCGTGCCCGATCGCGATGAACTCGACCTTCTCGCCCTTGTTCGCCTCCAGCATCGGGGTGTCGGGGGCGACCTTGTTGTTGATGGTCATGTCGTTGAACACGACGGTGTGCTGGCGGTCGGGCAGCGGGTCGCCCTCGCGCCGCACCACGAGGGCGCCGTACAGGCCCTTGCGCAGCCCCTCGGTGCCGTGCTCGCCGCCCATCGCGTGGTCGTGGTAGTGCCAGTAGCCCGCGGAGCCGGCCATCCAGGTGCCGTCGGCGCGCTGCTTCGGCTTGTGGCTCTTCCAGACGTAGGTGCGGGTCTCGCCGGGCTCGTTGAACGAGTCGTTGAACGGGCTGCCGTCCGAGTCGGTCGCGTAGTCCACGCCGTGCGGGTGGATCGACAGGCGCTTGTCGGTGTTGTTCACCAGCTCGACCTGGAGGGTGTCGCCCTCCCACATCTCGAGCACGGGGCCGGGGATGGTGGCCTTGCCGGGGGTGAGCCCGTAGCCGTACTGGCCCCCGGGCAGCGCCTCCGCGTACACGGTGATGTGCCGCGTGGACGCGAGCGGCCGGACCGACGACGACACGGCCACCGCCGTGTCGGAGCCGAGCGCCAGCGCCGCCGTCGGCGCCATGAGCCCGGCGAGGGTTCCGGTCAGGATCGAGCGACGGGACACGCCGCCGGGCAGGGGAGTGGCGTCAGTGCTGTTCTCGGGCATGAGTCTCCGTTCGACACCATCGGGCAGGCGGAAGTGCCCGTCCCGACGAGACTGAAGTGCAGGAGGGACTGGCTCAGGCGTGCGACGCGGGCGGCGGCGACGCCGGGAGTGACAGCGGTGTCAGAGAGGTGGACCTCATCGTCGTTCCCTCCATGGGTGCGTCACGTGGTCGTCGGCGACGACGGCCACGCCCCCGGGGCAGGACGTACTCCACCGGGTGACTTTTCGAACATAGGAGGACTTATGGCGAGTGTCAAGCAAAAGTTGGACAAACAGCGACAGGCTTCGTCTATGTGACCAAGCAAAGATCCCGGTGGGTCACGCAGTTTCGGGGGTTCACGCGGTCCCGAGCAGCAGCCAGACCGCGGTCGCGAGCAGCACGGCACCCGTGAGCAGGCCGGTCAGCGGGTGGGCGAGGGCCACCGTCGGGCGGTGCCCGCGCGGGCTCGTGACCAGGCGTAGCAGCCCGCCGAGCAGCCAGGCCGCGGCGGCGGCCACCAGCCCGGCGGCGGCGCCGAGGTACAGGTGGGGCACGTCCAGGGTGTTCGCGATGACCGCCACCTGGATCGCGGTGGAGACCGAGACGACGGTCGGGATCAGGTGCAGCCGGGACTTGCCGGTGGTGACGCTCGCCTTGTCGGCGTCCTTGGCCGCGGCCTTCGCCCTGCGGTACCTGCTCGCGATCGCGCCGGTGGCGAACCGGGTCACCGCGCCGTGCACCAGCAGTGCGGCGGCGTAGATGCTCACCACGCCGCCGGTCACCGACGTGCCGTCTGGCCAGGTGCGCACGGTGGTCAGCACGCCGAGCGCGCCGACCACCACGCCGAGCACCACGCCCCCGATCGGGAGGAACCGGGACCTGGGTCCGGAGTGCCGCACGGTCCAGGCGAACCACAGGGTCCCCAGGACGCTGACCGCGGTGGCTGCCAGTGCTCCGTCGCTCGTGTGCTCCATCGTCTTCCTCCCGTCCGAAAAAAGTACAAATCGGACGGCAGGCTACGGTGTTATGCCAGGTCAGGGAAGGTTTCTGGTATCCGGTTGGTGATGTCGGCAGGAGTTCACGCCGAGTTCACCACGCCGGCGCGGCGAGGTGGTCGAGAATCCTGGACCGGACCGCGCGGTCGCCCAGGATCTTGTTGTGCCCCAGCCCGGTCGTGGTGAACAGCTCGCTCGAGTCCGCGTGCGCCTCGTGGAGCTGGACCGACAGGTGGTGCGGGTTCATGCGGTCCCCGTCGTCGTGCAGCCAGAGGGTCGGCACGGACGTCGGGACGGTGCGGGTCAGCAGGTCGAACCGCTCGTAGACGTCCGGGTGGTCGGGCAGCCCGTACCGCTGGGCGGCCGTCGCGAAGGCGTCGCGGAGCGCCCAGGGGAGCCCCGAGCCGCGGACGAAGCCGTCGGTCGTGACGCGGACCGACGTGAGGCCGGAGACCGCGGTGAACCGCTCGGCCGCGACCCCCTCGTGCAGCGCGATCCCCGCGCCGAGCACGCCGAGCGAGTGTCCGACGACCGCGGCCCACGGGGCGGGCTCGGTGTCGGACAGCCGGCGGATGATCGCCAGGTCGTCGAGGCCGGTGCGTCGCCGCCCGCCGGAGGCGCCGTGCCCGGGCGCATCGTAGGCGACGGCCCGGAGCCCGGCGCCGACCAGGTCCTCGATGACGCGCCCGAACGCGGACGCGCGGGACTGCCAGCCGTGGACCAGCAGGACGCCGGGTGCGCCGGGATCGCCCCAGGAGTAGGTGGCGACCGTGACGGTGCCGCCGGCGCCGAGGCGCCCGTCCTGGCCGCGCCGGAACGTGGGGCGGTGCTCGAGCGGGGTGCGCCGCGCCGCGTCGTGGACGGCCTGGTCGGCGGGCCGGACCGGGGTCCGTGCGCCGACGTGCCAGTAGGTGGCGGCGCCGAGCGCCAGGGCGGCCGGCGGCGCGACGCGGCCGAGGGCGCTGAACAGGGTGCGCGCGGCGCGCGGGGTCTGGGGCACGGGGGACCTCCGGGGTGCGGTCATAAAACTGTACGATCGTTCGCACACTATCTGATGAGCGAACGGTCGTACACTTATTTTGTGACCGAGCCGACCGAGCCGACCGACCTGCGCCGCCTCCGGGGTGACCGCACGCGCCGCGCCGTGCTGGACCACGCGGTGCAGGAGGCCTCCGTGCGCGGACTGGACGCGCTGTCGTTCGGCACGCTGGCCGAGGCCGTCCCCGTGAACAAGAGCGGGATCGCCGGCCTGTTCGGCTCCAAGGAGAAGCTGCAGCTCGCCGCGTTGGAGCGCGCCGTCGAGATCTACACCGAGCACGTGATCGTCCCCGCGCGGTCGGCCGAGCGGGGGCTGCCACGGCTCTGGGCGCTGGTGCTGGCCTGGACCGAGTACTCGCGGTCCCGCGTGTTCCAGGGCGGGTGCTTCTTCCGCACCGTCGAGGTCGAGTTCGACATGCGCGACGGCGCCGTGCACGACGCCGTCGTCGCGGCCCAGCAGTCCTGGGAGTCGTACCTGGTGCACCAGGCGCGCCTCGCGCTCGAGCAGGGCGAGCTCGCCCCCGGCACCGATCCCGAGCAGGTCACCTTCGAGGTCAACGCCCTGCTGAACGCCGCGAACGACCGGTCCCTCCTGCTCCGCGACGACGCCGTCTACCGGCGGGCGCTGGAGGCCGCGCGGTCCCTGCTGGCGGCGCGTGGCGCCGATCTCGCCGCCCTGCGGTAGAAACGGGCAATTGTTTCAAGCCGGTATACATCTGCTCGTTACCCTCTGTTCATGGCGATGTGGCACGAAGTTCCGGGCGGCACCTCCCAACCACCTGCGGCCGTCGCGCTCGCCACGACCAGGTGGGGCACCGGTCCGGGCCGGGTGCTGCTGCTGCACGGCATCGTGTCCGCCGGGGCCACCTGGTGGCGGCTCGCCGAGACCCTCGCCGACGACGGCTACGAGGTCGTGGCCCCCGACCTGCGCGGCCACGGGACCAGCCCGCGCGCCGACTCCTACCTGCTGGCCGACCACGTGGCCGACGTGCGCGCCCTCGGCAGCGGCTGGGACCTCGTGGTCGGGCACAGCCTCGGCGGCCTGCTCGGTGCGCTGGCCGTCGACGCCGACCGCCGGTTCACCCGCCGCCTCGTGCTGCTCGACCCCGCGCTCGACGTCGAGGAGGAGCGGTTCGAGGCGGTGGCCAGGGCCGAGATCCGCGACGCCACCCACCCGCCGTCGGCTCGCACCGTGCAGGGCGCGCACGCGGCCTGGGACCGCCGGGACGCGGCGGCCGTCGCCGCGGCCGCCAAGGCCGCGGACGCCGCCGCCGTGGCCCACACCCTGCGCGACAACGCGCCCTGGCGGCACTCCGCCGTCGTCACGCGGCTGACCGTGCCCACCCTCGTGCTGGGCGCCGACCCCGCCCGGGGCGCGCTGTTCCACCCCCGCACCGGCGTCGAGCTGATGATCCGCAACCCGAGCGTGCGGGCGCGCGTCGTGGTCGGCGCCGGGCACGCCGTGCACCGGGAGCGGCCCTCGGCGGTGGCGACGGCGGTGCGGTCGTTCCTCTGGTGAGCCCTCTGGTGGGCGCTGCCCGCTGAGGTCCGCCGGCCGGTTTCCGGCGGGGTCACGGGGCGGGGTTAAGGTCGGGCGGTGAGCTCCTCCGCATCCGCACGCAAGCAGCTGGTCGCCCTCGCCGAGCGAGGCTTCGAGGGGCCGTGGCCCCACGCGCGCGGCGAGTTCACCGGCGGCGCGCGCCCCGCGTCCGTGCTCGTGCTGTTCGGCGTGCTCGACGGCCTCGCCGCCGAGCGCGGCGACCACGACCTGGCCGTGCCCGCCGACCTCGACGTGCTGCTGCTGGCGCGCGCCGCCACGCTGCGCAGCCACGCCGGGCAGGTCGCCTTCCCGGGCGGCCGCGCCGAGGACGGCGAGGACGCCGTCTCCGCAGCCCTGCGCGAGGCCGTCGAGGAGACCGGCCTGGACGCGGCCGGCGTCGAGGTGCTCGGCGCGTTCGGCGAGCTGCCCATGCCCGTCAGCAACCACGTGGTCACGCCCGTGCTCGGCTGGTGGGCCCGGCCCACGCCCGTGCGCGTGGTCGACGTCGCCGAGTCCGCGCACGTCTTCCGCGCGCCCGTGGCCGACCTCCTGGATCCCGCCAACCGGTTCACCACCGTGCTGCGCCGCGGCAACCAGACCTGGCGCGGCCCCGGCTTCCACGTGCACGACGGCGACCTGACGCACCTCGTGTGGGGGTTCACCGCGGGGATCCTGGACGCGATGTTCGACCAGCTCGGCTGGACCGAGGACTGGGACCGGGACCGAGAGCTGGGGATCAGCTGATGGAGGATTCGATGACCGACGTACCGACGACAGAGGTGACCCGTTCCGCCATCCGTGCGGCGGAGGCCCTGATCCGGCCGCACGTGCGGCACACGCCCGTGCTGGAGGTCGACCTGGCCGACTTCGGCCGGCCCGCGCAGCCCGTGGCGCTCAAGCTGGAGTGCCTCCAGCACTCCGGCTCGTTCAAGGCCCGCGGCGCGTTCACCAGCCTGCTGACCCGCGACGTGCCCGACGCCGGCGTGGTCGCCGCCTCGGGCGGCAACCACGGGGCCGCCGTCGCGTACGCTGCGGCCCGGCTCGGCGTGCCCGCCACGATCTTCGTGCCGAGCGTGACCACCCCGGCCAAGGCCGAGCGCATCCGCGGGTACGGCGCCAAGCTCGTCGTGGGCGGCGACCGGTACGCCGACGCCCTGGCCGCCAGCGAGGAGTTCGTCGCCGGCACCGGCGCCATGACCGTGCACGCCTACGACCAGCCCGCCACGCTGACCGGGCAGGGCACCCTCGGCCTCGAGATCGGCCAGGACCTGCCCGACCTCGACACCCTGCTGGTCGCCGTCGGCGGCGGCGGGCTGATCGGCGGCATCGCCGCCTGGTTCCGCGGCGACGTGCGCGTCGTGGCCGTCGAGCCCGAGGGAGCGCCCACCCTGCACCGCGCGCTCGCCGCGGGCGAGCCCGTGGACGCGCCCACCGAGGGGATCGCCGCCGACTCGCTCGCGCCCAAGCAGGTGGGGCGGCTCATGTTCCCGCTGGCCCAGCGGTTCGTCGAGCGGTCCGTGCTGGTCACCGACGAGGCCATCGCCTCCGCCCAGCGCTCCCTGTGGGACGCCGCCCGCGTGGTGGCCGAGCCCGGCGGCGCGACGGCGCTCGCGGCGCTGCTGTCCGGGGCCTACGTGCCCGAGCCCGGCGAGCGGGTCGCGGTGCTCGTGTGCGGCGCGAACACGTCGGCCGTGCAGCTCTGAGCCGGTTCCGGGCGGCGCCCGTGCGGCACCGTCAGTCGTCGGCCTCCGCGGCGTCGTCCTCGTCGTCCTCCTGGTCGTCGTCGGGGCCGGCGACCAGGAGGTCGATGTGCACCCCGAGCAGGGTGCCGTCGGCGGCGTGCGTCGTGACCACGGGGTAGAACCCGTCGCCCCAGCCGGAGTGGCTGAGCACCACGTTCTCGCCGGCGGTGGCCAGCGGCATGGCGATGTTCGCGCTGCCCTCCCGGTAGTGCTCGGGGCTGTCCATCAGCTCGAACCACGACGTGGGCTCGCCCGAGTCGAACAGCAGGTCGTACCAGTCGGTCGAGTCGTCCTCCGGCGGCATGCACCGCACGATCGCCTCGGCGTCCGCGAACCCGACCGTGCCGGCGTCCACGCCGACCCCGTAGTGCTTGCCGTCGTCCGCCGGCTCGGCGCCCTCCGGGGTGACGCCCCGCACCTCGGCGACCGGTGCGCCGTCGGACAGCACGAGCGAGAGGTACGCCTCCCGCAGGTGGCTGCCGTCGCGCTCCTCGGACACGTCGGCGACCGTGACGAACGCGGGGTAGGAGCCCGGCTCCACGCGGACGACCAGGCCCTCGCCGAGCGTGACGTACGGGTCCGACGCCTCGATGCGGCCGGAGGGGACGTGCAGCAGGCCGAGGTCGTGCACCTTCTGCGGGTACGGGGTGCCGTCGGGCGTCCCGTCGAGGAGGGCGAAGAAGGGGAGGTCGTAGGTCATGGCAGGAACCTAGCGGCAGCCACCGACACTCCCGCCCGGCCCCGTCAGCCGAAGAGCTGCTCCACGGCGTGCTCCCCGACGCCCACCATGACCGGGTGGGTGTCCGGGTAGGCGAAGCAGATGGACGTGAACAGCACGGCCCAGCCCTGGGCGCGGCGCCACGTCCCGGCGTCCCAGCCGCGCCCGTCGCGCGCCTCGGCGTCGATCACCGCGCGGAACCGCTCCCGGCCCTCCGCGTCGAAGGTGAGCCACGCCATGCCGAGGTCGGACGCCGGGTCGCCGCTGGTCACGTCGCCGAAGTCGATGACGGCCGACAGCCGGTCGCCGTCGGCCACGAGGTTGGCCGGGTGCGGGTCGCCGTGCAGCCACACCGGCACGCCGTCGTACGCGGGGGCGGCGACGGCCTCGGCCCACAGCTCCCGGGCGCGTGCGTGGTACCGCTCCGGCAGCAGCGGGATCCGTTCCTCCAGGCTCGCGGACCGCTCGGCGACCGGGACCCCGCGGAACGTGTTCTCGGGCGCGTCGGCCGGCGCGGGCCGGTGCAGCGCCACGAGCACCCGCGCCAGGTGCTCGGCCCAGGGCGTGCGGCGGTCCGCAGGGACGGTCGCCGCCGCGACGCCGTCGGCCCAGCGGACCACGCCCCACGGCCACGGGTAGCCGAGCGCCGCGCTGGGCTCCCCGGTGCGGACCGGGTCGGGAACGGCGACGGGCAGCCGGGGCGCGAGCAGCGGGAGCACCCGGTGCTCGTTGCGCATGAGCTGTGCCCCGAGCTCGCGGCGCGGCAGGCGCAGGGCGAGGTCGTCGCCGAGCCGGAGCATGACGTTGTCCCAGCCGTTCGCGACCAGCCGCAGCCGGCGGTCGGCGAGGTCGGGGTGCTGCTCGGCCAGGAGGGACCGGGCGAGATCGACGGTGACGTCGAGGTCGGCGGCGACCACGGGGGCTCCTTGTCTCCGGGTGGGTCCGGGCTGGGTGGGGGGCGCTCACCCTATCCGGCCAGGTGCGGGCGCCGCAGGTCGGGCGGCGTGCCGGTCCCGCCCCCGCGCGGGATACTGGCGGCATGCCGACCACCTGGACCGACGTCGACCCCGGCGCCTACCTCGACGCGGTGACGCCCGCCGTCCGTCGCCGCGACGCGGACACGCTGCGTGACCTCATGGAGCGGGTCACGGGCGAGCCGCCGCGGATGTTCGGCGCGTCCGTCGTCGGGTTCGGCGAGTACCACTACGAGTACGCCAGCGGCCGCTCCGGGGACGCGCCCGCGATCGCCTTCGCGCCGCGCAAGCCGGCGACCACGATCTACCTGCCGGACGGCGTCGGCGCGCACGAGGAGCGGCTCGCCGCGCTCGGGCCGCACACCACCGGCGTCGGCTGCCTGTACCTGAAGGACCTGGAGCGGGTGGACCTCGCGGTGCTCGAGCAGATCCTGCGCGCCTCGTGGGCCACGGTCACCTCGGGGACGTTCGGGCAGCGGGCCCACGAGTCCTGACCGGCGCGCCACGCCCGGGCGCGGTGCCGGCCCGGGAACGTTCTGCGGCACGATCGCGTTGACACCAGGTTCCGACACGAATGGAGACCCGGTGCACCCACGCCAGACCGAGCAGTCCGCCGAGCAGCAGCACGTCGACGCCCTGTACGCCCGGCTCGACGGCGAGACCCGCCGCGTCCGGGCCGACCTCGACGACGCCGTCCGCGCCTCGTCGACGGACCCGGCCGAGGCCTACACGCGCGAGGTCCGCGTCGCGATGCTCAGGCGGCGGGAGCGCACCCTGGACGCCGCCGAGCACCACCTCTGCTTCGGCCGGATCGACGACGCCGAGGGCCGCACGCTGCACATCGGCCGCACCGGGCTGAGCGACGGCGACGACCAGCTCCTCGTGGACTGGCGCGCCGAGGCGGCCCGCCCGTTCTACGCCGCCACGGCCGTGCACCCGATGGGCCTGCGCCGCCGCCGGCACCTGGCCCTGGACGGCCGCACGGTGTCCCGGGTGAGCGACGAGATCCTGGACGGCACCGAGCCCGGGCCGCACGACGTCGTCGGCGACGGGCCGCTCCTGGAGGCCATCAGCGCGCGGCGCACCGGCCGCATGCGCGACGTCGTGGCGACCCTGCAGGCCGAGCAGGACGCGATCATCCGCTCCGCGCACCGCGGCGTCACCGTGGTGGAGGGCGGCCCCGGCACCGGCAAGACCGTGGTCGCGCTGCACCGCGCCGCGTACGTCCTGGCGGGCTTCGACGAGGCGCGTACCGACGGCGTGCTCGTGCTCGGCCCCGGCACGCGGTTCCTCGACTACATCGCCGAGGTGCTGCCGTCCCTCGGCGAGAACGACGTCGCCCTGAGCACGGCCGACCGCCTGGTCGCCGACGCCCTGGGCCTGCCCGAGGCGCCCGCGGCCGGCCACACGCTGCGCCGGGCCGCCGGCGACGTCCGGCTGGCCGACGAGCTGGCCGAGGTCGTCCGCGGCTACCAGGCGCCGTCCGGCACCCTCACGGTGCTGGTCGACGGCGACCCCGTCACCCTCGACGAGCACGCGCTCGCCGAGGCGCGCGAGACGGCCGGCGGCACCGGCCTGCCGCACAACCAGGCCCGGGCCATCTTCAAGGACCTCGTGGTCGACGTCGTGGCCGACGAGGTCCAGGCCCGCGCCCGCGTGTTCCTCGCGAAGCTGGACGAGGACATCGAGGTGCTCACCGGCGGCGTCGACGTCGACAAGGCCGCCGCCGGCGACCTCGCACGGCTCGGCTACGCCCCCGACGACGGCGGCAAGTTCGGCCACGCCGCCGCCGTGGCCGAGCTCGACCCGGGCGCGCTCGCCGCGGAGCTCTCCGAGGACGTCGCACTGGAGCGCGCCGTCGAGGAGGCGTGGCCCTACCTCGTGGCGCAGGACGTGGTGCTGGACCTGCTCGACGCCCGCCCGGAGCTGGCGGTGCCCGACGCCGACACCCCGGCCTGGACCACCGCCCACCTGCCCCTGCTCGACGAGGCCGAGCACCTGCTCAACGGCCCGCCCGCGCGGATCTACGGGCACGTCGTCGTCGACGAGGCGCAGGAGCTGACGCCGATGCAGTGGCGCTCCGTGCTGCGCCGCTGCCCCGGGCGCTCGATGACCGTCGTGGGCGACCTGGCCCAGGCCGGCCCCGCGACCGGCGCCCGCTCCTGGGCCGACGCGCTGGGCACCGACCTGGCCCGGCGCGCCGATGTGCGCACCCTGACCGTCTGCTACCGCACCACCGCCGAGGTCCTCGCGGAGGCAGCGCCGCTGCTCGCCCGGATCGCCCCGGACCAGGCGCCGACGCGCGCGGTCCGGTACGGCGACGCGCCCCGCCAGGTCGCGGTCCCCGCGCCGGGCGACCTCGTCGCCGCCGTGGCCCAGGAGGCGGGGGCGCTCGCGGCCGCGGAGCCCGACGAGCTGGTCGCCGTCGTCGCGGCCGACGCGCGGGTCGGTGAGCTCACCGACGCGCTGGCCGCGACGGACGTCCGCGTGGTGCCCGTCTCCCAGGTGCGCGGCCTGGAGTTCGACGCCGTCGTGGTGGCCGACCCCGACGGGATCACGGCCGCGCGGCCGGGCGGGGAGCGCGACCTCTACGTGGCGCTGACCCGCCCGACGCGGCGACTCGTGGTCGTCGGCTGAGCCGGAGGTGCAGCGGAGGGTGCGGGCCGCAGCGGAGCAAGGCACGCGCCCGTAGCGGAACCGCAGGCTCGGCCGACAGTAGGCATCGGCTGAGCCGGAGGTGCAGCCCGCTCACCAGCTCGTCGCGACCGGCATGCCCTCCTGGTACCCGGCGGCCGACTGGATGCCCACGACGGCGCGCTCCGAGAACTCCGCCAGGGACCGGGCGCCCGCGTAGGTGCACGAGGACCGCAGGCCCGACGTGATCTCGTCCAACAGGTCCTCGACGCCGGGCCGGGCCGGGTCGAGGTACATCTTGCCGGTGGAGATGCCCTCCTCGTACAGGGCCTTGCGGGCCCGGGCGAACGCCGTGCCGCTCCCGGCGGTGCGGGCGGCCACGGCACGCGCCGAGGCCATGCCGAACGAGTCCTTGTACAGGCGGCCCGTGCCGTCGTCCTTCAGGTCGCCGGGGGACTCGTAGGTGCCGGCGAACCAGGAGCCCACCATCACCTGCGACGCGCCCGCGGCCAGCGCCAGGGCGACGTCGCGGGGGTGGCGCACGCCGCCGTCGGCCCAGACGTGCTTGCCGAGCTCGCGCGCGGCGGCCGCGCACTCCAGGACGGCGGAGAACTGCGGCCGCCCGACGCCGGTCTGCATGCGCGTGGTGCACATGGCGCCCGGGCCCACGCCGACCTTGAGGATGTCGGCGCCGGCGGCCACGAGGTCGCGCACGCCGTCGGCGGTCACGACGTTGCCGGCCACGACGGGCACGTCCGGGTCCACGGAGCGCACGGCCTCCAGCGCGGCGAGCATCTTGGACTGGTGGCCGTGGGCCGTGTCGACCACGAGCACGTCCACGCCCGCGGCCAGCAGGTCCTTCGCCTTGGCGGCGACGTCGCCGTTGATCCCCACGGCGGCGCCGATCCGCAGGCTGCCCGAAGCGTCCAGGGCGGGGCTGTAGATCGACGAGCGCAGGGCGCCCTTGCGGGTCAGCACCCCGGCCAGCCGGCCGTCGCGCACCACGGGCGCGAGGTCGAGCCGGGCCGAGTGCAGCACGTCGAACGCCGCCTCCAGGCCGCCCGGGCCGTCCAGCAGCGCGGCGTCCAGCACGCGGGGCTCGGCGGACATCACCTCGGCCACCCGGGTGAACCGGTCGACGTCGGCGCAGTCCGACTCCGTCACCACGCCCACGGGCCGGCCGTCCTGCACGACGACGGCGGCGCCGTGCGCCCGCTTGCCGAGCAGCGTCAGCACGCTGTGCACGGTGTCCTGCGGGGCCACCACGACCGGCGTCTCGATGACGGGGTCCTTGGCCTTGACGTCCGCGACGACGCCGGCCACGACGTCGGCCGGGACGTCCTGCGGGATGATCGCCAGCCCGCCGCGCCGCGCGACGGTCTCGGCCATGCGCCGGCCCGCGACCGCGGTCATGTTCGCGACGACCACCGGGATGGTCGTCCCGGTGCCGTCGTCGGAGGACAGGTCGACATCGAACCGTGACGTGACGTCCGAGCGCGACGGCACGAGGAAGACGTCGCCGTAGGTGAGGTCGGTGGCCTGGGACTGCTCGTGGAGGAATCGCACGTTCACCAAGAGTAAAGAGTTTGCCTGCCTGTGCCTATGAGTCCGGCCACATCGTTGTGGAGGTATCGGAGACAGGCATGGGAGGAGGCCGCGGCGTGGCACAGTGGAGTGGTCGGTTCCCCTTAGAGTGGGGCCCCGATTCGCCCCTCACCGGGCACGACGAAAGGACGCGCATGGGCTTGCTGAGCGACATCCGCTCGCCGCAGGACGTCCGGGCTCTGACGCCCGGCCAGATGCCGGAGCTCGCCGAGGAGATCCGCCGTTTCCTGGTGGAGAGCGTCTCGCGCACCGGCGGGCACCTCGGGCCCAACCTCGGTGTCGTCGAGCTGACCATCGCCATGCACCGGGTCTTCGACTCGCCGCGCGACTCCCTCGTGTTCGACACGGGCCACCAGTCCTACGTGCACAAGCTGCTCACGGGCCGCCAGGACTTCTCCGACCTGCGCAAGCGGGGCGGCATGTCCGGCTACCCGAGCCGCGCCGAGTCCGAGCACGACGTCGTGGAGAACTCCCACGCGTCGACCGCCCTGTCTTGGGCCGACGGCATCGCCAAGGCCAACCAGGTGCGCGGCAAGGACGACCACGTGGTCGCCGTCATCGGCGACGGCGCGCTCACCGGCGGCATGGCCTGGGAGGCGCTGAACAACATCGCCGAGAGCCGCGACCGCAAGCTCGTGATCGTGGTCAACGACAACGGCCGCTCCTACTCGCCGACCATCGGCGGCCTGGCCAACCACCTCGACACGCTGCGCACCACCAGCGGCTACGAGGCGTTCCTGAGCTGGGGCACGCGCGCGCTGCACCGCTCCGGCCCGCCCGGACGCTTCGCCTGGCGCTGGCTGCACGGCCTGAAGAAGGGCCTCAAGGACGTCGTCGCCCCGCAGGGCCTGTTCGAGGACCTGGGCATCAAGTACATCGGCCCCGTCGACGGCCACGACACCGAGGCGCTCGAGCGCGCGCTCGGCCGCGCCAAGGCGTACGGCCGGCCCGTGATCGTGCACGCCATCACCGAGAAGGGCCGCGGCTACAAGCCCGCCGAGGAGGACATCGCCGACCGGTTCCACGCCGTCGGCGTCATCCACCCCGAGACCGGCCTGCCCGTGGCCGCCAGCCGGTTCGGCTGGACCAAGGTCTTCGCCGACGAGATCGTCAAGATCGGCCGCCGCCGGTCCGACGTCGTCGCGATCACCGCCGCCATGCTGCACCCGGTGGGCCTCGCGCCCTTCCAGGAGCAGTTCCCGGAGCGCACCTTCGACGTCGGCATCGCCGAGCAGCACGCCGCGACGTCGGCCGCGGGCATGGCGTTCGCCGGCCTGCACCCCGTCGTCGCCGTCTACGCGACGTTCCTGAACCGCGCGTTCGACCAGGTCCTGATGGACGTCGCCCTGCACAAGGCGGGCGTCACCTTCGTCCTGGACCGCGCCGGCATCACCGGTGACGACGGCGCCAGCCACAACGGCATGTGGGACATGGCGATGCTGCGCATCGTGCCGGGCCTGCGCCTGGCCGCGCCCCGCGACGAGACGACGCTGCGCGCGGCCTTGCGCGCCGCCGTCGACGTCGACGACGCGCCCACCGTGGTCCGCTACCCGAAGGGCGCCCTCGGCGACGACATCCCGGCCGTCGAGGAGCTCGACGGCGTGGACGTCGTGGGCCGGTTCACCCCGGACCCGACCCGCCAGAAGAGCGCCGTGACCCGGCGCGTGCTCGTCGTCGGCGTGGGGTCGATGGCGGCCTGCGCGATGGAGACCGGCACCGCGCTCGCGGCGCACGGCGTCGAGGCCACCGTGGCCTCCCCGACGTGGGTGCTGCCCGTGCCGGAGAACCTGGTCAAGCTCTGCGGCGAGCACGACCTCGTGGTCACGCTGGAGGACGGCGTGGTCGACGGCGGCGTGGGCGACATGCTGGCGCAGCGCGCCGGGGAGCAGGGCATCGGCACACCGCAGGTGCACATGGGCCTGCCGGTCCAGTTCCTCGACCACGCCAGCCGGGACCACATCGTGCGCGCGCAGCGGATGACCGCGGCCGACGCGACGCGGGACGCCCTCGCGGCGCTCGCCCTGCTGTGACGACACGGTGACGACGAACAGGCGCACCGTCGGCGTCGAGGAAGAGCTCATGCTGGTCGGGGCCGACGGGGCGCCGATCGCGCGCGCCCAGGACGTGCTCGGCACCGCCGAGCCGGACGACGGCCCGCTGGAGCACGAGTTCATGGAGGAGCAGATCGAGACGGCCACGCCGCCGCGCTCGACGCTCGAGGACGTCGCCGCGGCGATCCGGGAGGGCCGGGCCGGCGCGCAGGCGGCGGCCGAGCGGCACGACGCGCGCATCGCGGCGCTGGGCACGTCGCCCTTGGCGTTCGCCGGGACGACGGTCGGCAAGCTCCGCTACCTGCAGGCGCGCGCCGAGTTCGGCCTGACGGCGCGCGAGCAGCTCACGAGCGGCTGCCACGTGCACGTCGCGGTGGCCGACGACGCCGAGGGCGTCGTCGTGCTCGACCGCATCGGCCCGTGGCTCGCGCCGCTGCTGGCGCTGTCGGCGAACTCGCCGTACTGGATGGGCGACGACTCCGGGTACGCGAGCTTCCGCTCGCAGGTCTGGTCGCGCTGGCCGACGGCGGGCCCGACGCGGGTGTTCGGGTCGCCCGAGGCGTACCACGCCGCCGTCGCGGGCCTGGTCGCGACCGGCACGATCCTCGACCAGGGGATGGTCTACTTCGACGCCCGGCTCTCCGCCAAGTACCCGACCGTGGAGATCCGGGTCGCGGACGTGTGCCTGTCCGCCGACACGGCGACGCTCCTGGCCGCGCTGGCCCGGGGACTCGTCGAGACGGCGGCGCGGGCGGGCGACCAGCCGCCGCCGGAGGTGCCCGTGGAGATCCTGCGCACCGCCCTGTGGCGGGCGGGCCGGTCCGGCCTGTCGGGCGCCCTCGTGGACCCGCGGACCTGGCGGCCGGCCCCGGCGCACGACGTCGTCGGCGCGCTCGTGGAGCACGTCCGCGACGCCCTGGTGGACCTCGGCGACCTCGACACCGTGACCGAGCTGCTCGGCGGGCTCTGGTCCCAGGGCAACGGCGCGATGCGCCAGCACGCCTGGGCGGCCCAGTCGGGCGGCAACCTCGGCGCGGTGGCGCTGCACGCGGCGGACGCGACCCTGGTGTGAGCCCGCCTGTCGCCGGCCGTCCCGGTGCGAAATGCAGCCCACCCGACACCCCTCGTCCGAGCATGAGCTGCTCCGGAGCTCGACACGCCGTCGGCCGATTTCAGGTTGCCCGGGCCCGGCGGCACCTGGAACGGTCGGGCGATGGATCTCGCCAGCGCCTTCCCGCCGTTCGGGCTCCGGGTCACGAGCGGTGACCTCGAGCTGCGCCTGCCCGACGACGCCGACCTCGTCCGCCTGGCCGACCTCGCCGTCGCGGGCATCCACCCGCCCGAGCGCAGCCCGTTCCTCGTCCCGTGGAACGTCGGCGAGCCGGACGAGGTGCGCCGCGGGCTCCTGCAGTACCACTGGGCGTCGCGCGGCCGGATCGCGGCCGAGGCCTGGGCGCTGGAGCTCGGCGTGTTCCTCGACGGCGAGCCGGTCGGCGTCCAGAGCGTGGGCGCCAAGGCGTTCGCCGCGACGCGCTCGGCCGGGACCGGCTCCTGGCTCGGCCTGGCGCACCACGGCAAGGGCCTCGGCAAGCGCATGCGGCTGCTGGCGCTGCACCTGCTGTTCGAGGGCTTCGGCGCCGCCGACGCCACGACCGAGGCCTTCGACGACAACCCGGAGTCCAACGGCGTGACGCGGTCGCTCGGGTACGCGCCGAACGGCGTCGCGCTCGTGGACCGCAAGGGCGGCCCGGCGACCGAGAACCGCTACCGGATGACCCGCGAGATGTGGGCGGCGCGCCCGGACCTGCACCGGCCCGACGTCACGCTGACCGGCGTCGCCCCGGTCCGGGCCATGCTCGGGATGGACGAGCCGGCGTGACCGCCGACCCCGCGTGACGTCCGCCCCGGCCCGGGGCCGCCCCGGACCGCCTCACCTCCGCGCGACCGCCCACCAGATGATCCCGGCGATCAGCATCGCGAGGCCCAGCCCGCCGACCAGGAGGCCGATCAGCAGGACGATCCCGCTGCCGCCGATGCCGGCCACGCTGCCCGCGTTGTACGGGCCGCTCACGGCGATGCTGACGTCGGCGGAGGCCACCTGTGGGTCGACGACGATCGCGTGCGTACCTTCCTCGTCGGGGACCAGCACCCCGACGGGGAACACCGACCAGCCGTTGACCTCCAGCGAGCCGGACTGGTCGGGCCGGCTCATGCGCTCCGGGCCGCTCGGCCCCTCGGCGCTCACCGCCGAGGCGGGCAGGCGGGCCGACGGGTCCTGCGAGACCTCGAGGACGAGGTAGCCGCCCCGCTCCCGGACGTCGAAGGGCAGCGGCGTGGTGGACGGCCCCAGCGCGAGCGCGTCGCTGCCGGCCGTCCCCTCGCGGGTGACGAGGTCCGTGGGGATCAGGTCGACGACACCCCGTGCCGCGCCCGCGACCCCGACGACGCCGAGAATCATGCCCAGGACCAGGACGGCGATCCCGCCGAACGTGAGCACCTTGGGGCCGGTCCTCCGCGGTCGTGGCGCGGGGTACGTCGGGCCCTCGGAAGGTGCGGACATGTTCGCATCGTCCCCCGGCGCCGGAGTGCTGCCAACCAGAGTCGCGAAGATCACCCGCCCCAGGGGCTCAGCCGTAGATCGTGTCGGCGTACCTCGGGCCGTAGTGCGCGTCGAGCGTCTCGAGGCTGTCGTCCGGGCGCTCCAGCGTGCGCGAGATGACGGCGCGGCGCGGCACCTCGTCCTGGCCCCAGGTCTCCGGGTCCCAGGTCTTCGAGCGCAGGAAGGCCTTGGAGCAGTGGTGGAACACCTCCTCGATGTCCACCTCCAGCGCGAGGACCGGCACGTTGCGGCGCACCTGGAGCTCGGCGAGGTAGGGCGCGTCGCGCACCAGGCGCGCCCGGCCGTTGACCCGCAGGGTGTCGCCGCGGCCGGGGATCACGAAGATCAGCCCCACGTGCGGGTTGGCCAGCACGTTGAGGAACCCGTCGGTGCGCCGGTTGCCGGGGCGCTCGGGGACGGCGATCGTGCGGTCGTCCAGCACCCGCACCAGGGACCCGGCCGGGTCGCCCTTGGGGGAGACGTCGAGGTTGCCCTCGGCGTCGGACGTCGCGACCAGGCACAGGGGCGAGGCCGCGAGCCACTGCCGGTCGAGCTCGTGCAGGGCGGGGCGCACCTTGTTCGCGGCCGTCTCCAGCGGCGGCGGGATGATCTCGCGGAGCTCCTCGACCGTCGTGACCGTCGTCCCGCCGAACTTGCTCTGCTCGTTCGTCATGCGCTCAACATAGCCCTGGCATAAATGGGGCATGTCAGACCATCCGGGTACGCTCGCAGCGCCATGACCGAGCAGACGACCCTCCCCAGCCCAGCCGACACCCCGGCCGCCGCCCCCGCCGGCCCGCCCCGGCCCTGGAAGGCCCGCGCGGCCCGCCGCGTCCTGGAGCAGGCCGAGGCGCTGCTCGACGACGCCCGGCTGCTCACCACCGCGGACCTCGGTCTGCGCGAGCGTGTCCGCGACGCGTACACGGCCACGCGTGAGGTGCGGGTCCACGCCGACCTGCGCGCCGTGTCCGTCACGGCGCTGGAGGAGCGGCGCAAGAAGCTGCGCGTCGCGGTCCTGGAGAAGGCCGGGTACAAGCACGTCGCCCAGGTGCTGGTGGCGGGGACCGACCGGCTGGTCGAGGCCGGCATCGGCGCGGGCACCGCGAAGCTCGCCACGTCGGCCGCCCGCGAGCTCGCCGACGAGGTCGACGCCGAGCTGCGGTTCCGCATCGACGTCGACCCCGACGACCCCTACGCGACCGTGCTGGTCCAGTCCCTGTACGCGTTCGGGCTGGCCACCGACGCCCGGCACCGGCACCTCGACGAGGCCCGTCGCGTGGCCGACGTCGTCCCCGGGAACCTCGAGCCCGCCCAGCTCGCCACGAGCCTCTGGCGGCGGCTGGTCGCGCCCGCCGACAAGAAGGCCGCCGCCCTCACCGCGGTCTCGGTGCTCGACGCCCAGGTGCGCGCCGCCCGGCTGACGGACGACGCACGGGCGGTGCGCGCCGCCGTCGGGCAGCCGCCGGAGGGCGGTGAGGTGTGGGCCGACTTCGAGGCGCGCTCCGCCGAGTACTACGGGCTGCTCTCCCAGGTCGTCGACCTGGGCGACGACCACGAGGCCGCCGAGGGCGGCCTGCCCGCCGACGTCGTGCGGCGGGTCGAGGCGCAGCCCCTGGACCGGTCCCTGCTGCGTGCCAACCTGCGCGGCTACCAGCAGTTCGGCGCGAGGTACGCGCTGGTGCAGCGGCGCACGATCCTCGGCGACGAGATGGGGCTCGGCAAGACCATGCAGTCCATCGCCGTGGCCGCCCACCTCGTGGCCACCGGCGGCACGCACGTGCTGGTGGTGTGCCCCGCGAGCGTGGTGACCAACTGGAAGCGCGAGGTGGAGCAGCACTCCGACCTGGCCGCCGTGGTGCTGCACGGCACCGACCGGGAGCAGGCGGCGGCGCGCTGGGTGACCGAGGGCGGCGTCGCCGTCACGACGTTCGAGGTGCTCGGTCGGCTCGACCTGCCCTACGACCTGCGGCCCGCCCTCATGGTCGTGGACGAGGCGCACTACGTGAAGAACCCCGAGACGCTCCGCGGCCGCGAGGTGCGGCGCTGGGCCGACCGGTCCGACCGCGTCCTGTTCCTGTCCGGCACCCCGATGGAGAACAAGGTCGCCGAGTTCAAGAACATGGTGGCCTACCTCCAGCCCGAGGTGGCCGGCCAGCTCGACCCCAACGCCGGCCTGTCCGGCGCCAAGGCGTTCCGCCGGATCGTCGCGCCCGCCTACCTGCGCCGCAACCAGGAGGACGTGCTCACCGAGCTGCCCGAGATGGTGCAGGTCGAGGAGTGGGAGCAGTTCGGCCCCGTCGACGGCGCCGCCTACCGCGACGCGGTCCTCGCCGGGAACTTCATGAAGATGCGGCGCGCGGCGTTCGCGGTGTCCGACGCCGGCGACTCCGCCAAGCTGGTCCGCCTGCGCGAGCTCGTCACGGAGGCCGTCGACGCCGGCCGCCGCGTCATCGTCTTCTCGTACTTCCTCTCGGTCCTGGAGCAGGTGATGGACCTGCTCGGCGACCTCGCCGTGGGGCCGCTGACCGGCTCGGTCCCGGTGCCCGAGCGGCAGACCATGGTGGACGCCCTGTCCGCGCCCGGCGGGCCGTCCGTGCTGGTCAGCCAGATCACCGCCGGGGGAGTGGGCCTCAACGTCCAGGCCGCGAGCGTCGTCATCTTCTGCGAGCCGCAGGTCAAGCCCACCATCGAGGCCCAGGCCGTCGCCCGCGCCCACCGCATGGGCCAGACCCGCACCGTCCAGGTGCACCGGCTCCTGGTCGAGCAGTCCGTGGACCAGCGGATGATGGAGATCCTCGGGTCCAAGTCGGCGCTGTTCGAGGAGTTCGCCCGCCAGTCCGAGATCACCGACGCGTCGCCGTCGGCCGTGGACGTCGCCGCCCCGACCGAGGCCACGCTGTCGCGCACCATCCTCGCGGAGGAGCAGGAGCGGCTGAGCCGCACACCATGACCTGACCCTTCGCCGCCCATTTCGGTGTGATATCCGCATCAAGGAGGATTCGGGTTCACTGACGGAGTGTCCACGTTGTCGTCAAGGCCCCGGGCGGGGGTCGCGCACACGACGTCGCCGGGGCGGCTCCTCGCGCCGGAACGACGCATCGTCCCGTTCGTCGGCCGCACCGCCGAGCACGCGTCGCTCGCCGTGTGGTGCACCAGCCCGGACCCCGTCGGGATCCGCCTGGTCACCGGCCCGGGCGGCGTCGGCAAGACCCGCCTCGCCCGCGAGTTCGCGCACCACATGGCCCGCGCCGGCTGGACCTGCCTGAACGTGCCCGACGGCGCGGAGCACCTGGCCCTGGCGCTGGTCCCCGACGGCGCCCCCGCCCTCCTCCTGGTCGACGACGCCGGCACCCGCGGCCCGGCGCTCGCGGACCTCCTGGCCGCCGCCGCACGGGGCCGCAACGGCGCGCTGCGCGTGCTGCTGGTCGAGCGGTCCGCCGGCCCGTGGTTCGACCGGCTCGGGACGCTCGACCCGGTGCTCCGGGAGCTGCTCGAGGACGGCCGCGCCCCCGCGGCCCTGCCGGACGCCGTCCTGCCCGGGCAGGTCGACGCGCGGGTCGTGGCCGCGTTCGCCGAGCCGTACGCGCGGGCCCTGGGCGTGGCCGTGCCGCAGGTCTCGGTCGCCTCGGTCCCGGGCGGCGCGCGGATGCTCGACCTGCACGCGGCGGCGCTGTGCGCCGTCCTGCGCGCCCAGGAGCAGGGTCCGCGAGGCGTGCTGCCCGTCGACGTGTCCGACACGCTCGACGAGCTCCTGGAGCACGAGCGCTGGACCTGGTTCCGCTCCGCGGAGGGGGCCGGGCTGCTCGGCGACGCGGGCCTCGGCCCGGCGGCCCTGGACGGGCTGGTCGCCGCCGCGACGCTCACCGGCGTGCGCACGCCGGACGCGGCCGAGCGCCTGGTGCGCCGCGTCGCCGCCGTCCTGCCGGGCGTGCGGGCAGGCGCGGAGGACGCCGTCGGCCGCTGGCTGCTGGACCTGGACCCGCACCGGGCGCTGCCCGGCGCCCTGGTGGACCCGCACCTCCTGGGGGAGCTCACGGACGTGCCCGAGCTGCTGGGGGCGGCACTGCGCGGGGCGGGCGCGCCGTCCCTGCGCAGGGCCGCGCTGCGCGCCGCCGGCATGGTCGCCGACCGGCTCGACGGGCGCACCGGCGACCTGGACGCCGCGCTCGACGGCCTCGGCGCCGCGCTCGCGATCCTGCCCGACGACGCGGACACCCTGCGCACCGTCGCGGGCGTGCTCCCGCGCCCGTCGCTCACGCTGGGCGAGCTGCGGGCCGAGGTCACGCTGCGCGCCCTGGCCGCCACCTGCCGCGACGACGCCGCGCGGTACGCCGAGGCGCTGGGCGAGGCCGGGACCGCGCTCGGGGAGGCGGGCCGGGCCGCCGACGCCGAGCCCTACGAGCGGGAGGCGGTCGCCCTGCTGCGCGGCGCGGCCGAGGTGGACCCCGACAGGCTCCGGCCGCGCCTGGCGGGCCTGCTCGCGAACCTCGGCACCACGTGCGCGGCCCAGGGTCGTCCGGCCGAGGCGCTGCGCCACGCCGAGGAGGCCACGGCGCTGGTGCGGCTGTCCGCCGCGGACCACCCCGGCACCGCCCGGTTCGACCTGACCGTGGCGCGGCACACCCGCGCGGCGCTCCTCACCGACCTGGGGCAGCCGTCGTCCGCGCTCGAACCGGCCCGGGAGGCCGAGGCCCTGTGGCGCGAGCTCGCCCGCCGCCGTCCCGACCAGTGCGCCCCGTACCTGGCCCGGTCCCTGACGGACGTGGCACGCGTGCTGCTGGAGCTGGGCTTCGGCGCGGAGGCGCTGGCCCCGGCCCAGGAGGCGCTGGACCTCCAGCGCCGGCTGACCGCGGCCGACCCCGACCGGCACCTGCCCGGCCTCGCCGACACGCTCCAGGCCGTGGGCGACGTGCTGCGCGACCAGGGCCGGGCCGAGGAAGCCCTGGCCCACCTCGAGCAGGCCGTCGCGCTGCGCCGCCGGACCGCCCTGGAGAACCCGGGCCGGTACCTCACCGACCTCGCCCGGTCGCTGCGGGCGTTCGGCACGGGGCTGTCCGACGTCGGCCGGTGGGAGGAAGGTCGGTCGCTCCAGCAGGAGGCCGTCGAGGTGCTGCGCCGGCTCGCCGCCGAGGACCCGGCCCGGCACGTGCCCGAGCTCGCCGAGGCGCTGTCGGCCCTGGGCGTGACCCACTCCCGGCTGCACCGGTCGCAGGAGGCGCTGGACGCCGAGCACGAGGCGGCCCTGGTCTGGCGGGACCTCGTCGACGCCGACCCGCAGCGGTACCGGCCCCGGCTGGCCCAGTCGCTGAGCAACCTGGGCGCGATCTTCACCGTGCTCAAGCTCGGCGACGAGGCGGTCGAACTCGTGCGCGAGGCCGTGGCCCTGTTGCGCGAGCTCCTGGCCGAGAACGCCGCGCGGTACCGGCCGCGGCTCGCGGAGGCGCTGCGCACGCTGGCGCTCACGCTCCACGACCAGGAGCGGTTCGACGAGGCCCGGCGGGCGCGGGCGGAGGCGCAGGAGCTCGGGGGGCTGGTGGCGGCGTAGGCGCGGGTGTCCTGTACCCCCGCGTTCCTGACCAGTAGGCTTTGCTGGTTGTTGGACCGATGAGGACTGCTGCTGTACCGAGCGACCGAGGCGGGGCCCGGGGGTGGCGGAAGTGGACCGACGGACCCGGACCGACCGCTGGGGGTGGACACGCAGCGGTCTGATCGTGATCACCCTCGGGGTCGCCTCGAACCTCGCGCTGACCTTCGTGCCGGACGTCGTCCCGGACCGGGCCGCCGAGATCGTCGTGTACTGCATGACGGCGGTGGTGATCGTCGTCGCCCCGCTCTGGGTATACCGCGAGCTGGTCGAGTCGTCGCGCCGGCTGGAGGAGGAGCGACGGCGGATGCGGGGCATCGAGGCCGCCGGGAGCGACTTCGGCCGGGAGGCCGACACCTATGCCGTGTGGGGCGCTGCGGAGCAGAGCGTGCTCTGCTTCGGGGTCGGGCTGACCGGCGTGTCGAAGGACGTCGAACGCATAGCAGAGGCCGCGGGCCGCGGGGTGCAGGTCGACCTCGTCATGGTCGACCCCCGGTGGCTGCGCGAGCGGTCCGCGCTGTCCGGCGTGATGGACGACTTCTACGACGAGGTGGAGTTCGTCGCGCGGGTCGAACGGGCGCACGAGGCACTCATCGCCCTGTCCGAGCGGCTCGCGGCCGAGGGCGCGGCGGGGCTGGTCCGCGTGCACACCTACCGGTCCTGGCCGCAGCACAGCGCGACGATCGCCGATCCCTGGGCCGAGGAGCCGAAGGGCTACGTCGAGTTCCATGTCTTCCGGCGGCGTCGGGACTGGGTCCGGATCGTCGCGTCCGGGTTCGACGGACCACGGATCGACCGGCCCGTCGTGGCGAACATCCTGCACGAGATCGACCGTCTCGTCGGATATCACCTGGCCCCTGCCTGAGCGTTCCCGGCTGTGGGACGATCCAGGGCGTGTCCCTCGAACGAATTGCCCTGATCAGCGACGTCCACGGCAACCTGACGGCCCTCGACGCCGTGCTCCATGACATCGCGTCACGAGGAATTGACCAGATCATCAATCTCGGGGACTTCGTCGGTAAAGGGCCGCAGGGAAGTGCCGTCGTCGACCGTTGTAATGACGCGTGCGACGTCAATATCCGCGGCAACTGGGACGACTTCCTCCCGACGCTCGGCGACGACGCGTCCCCCGGGATGGTCTGGTGGCGCGACGAGCTGCGGCCCGACCAGCACGAGTGGCTGCGCACCCTCCCGCTGAGCCACGACCTGCTCCTGAGCGGGCGGCGCATCCGGCTGTTCCACGCCTCCGCGACGAGCCCGCACGTGCGCGTGCGGGCCCGGCACACCGCCGAGGAGTTCGACGGCATGTTCTGGAACACGCCGATGACCGGTGACGGCGCGCCGCCGTCGATGGTGGGCTACGGCGACATCCACGAGTCGTTCCTCGAGGTGGACCGGGGGCGCACGCTGTTCAACGTGGGGAGCGTCGGCAACCCCCTGGACGAGCCCGTTCCCGGGTACGTGATCCTCGAGGGCGTCGTCGGCGAACCGGGCCCGGCGCCGTTCGGCCTGCAGTTCGTGCGTGTGCCGTACGACGCCGAGGCCGAGATCGCCGTGGCCGCCCGACTCGGCATGCCGGAGCTCGAGCCGTACGCCACGGAGCTGCGGACCGCGGTGTACCGGGGGCTCCAGACGCCGTGACCAGCGGCGCAGCGAAGGGCGTGCGAATCAATGCGAGGAATATCCCCGCCGCGGGCGTGAGTAATTGCCCGGCGCATCAGTCTCGCGGAGAAAAGAATCATCGACGGATATCGAAACTCGCACCGATTCGACTGGACTCTGGGCACCGGAACGCGCAAGACTGGCCGTGTGAACGAAATCACATTGGAAGCCGAAGCCAGCAATCAGCACAAGGACCTCACGACGCTTGAGGCCGCCCGTCTGCTGGGTGTGTCCAAGCTGCACGTCATCGACCTGCTCGAGGCCGGTGAGATCGACTATCACATGGTCGGGTCGGACCTGATGTTCAGCGCCACTGAGATCGAGTCCTACAAGTTCGACCGTGAGCACCGCGACTCGGAGTCGCTCGTATCGGCATGACCCCCGCGCGGCGGCAGACGCCCTGGCGTTTCCGCTGACGCAGTGCGTGCGGCCCGCGAACCTGCGGCGCCACGCACCCTGACGCCTGAGCGCACGTTCATCACCGCGAACGTGCGCTCTTGTCATGTCCGGACCGGGCCGGCCCGGCCTCACGCCAGCCCGGCCTCACGCCCAGCCCAGCGGCTCCAGGTCGCGCGGGCCGTCGGCGATGAGCCCTGCGATCGTCGCGGCGGACACGGGCCGGCCGCCCCAGGCGTCGACACCGACGTTGATCTGCCGCCCCCGCTGCCGCCAGGTGTCGTGCACGTGGCCGTGCACCACCCAGCCGCCCCGGTCCGCGAGCCGGTACTCGACGAACCGGTCCGCGCCGTGCGAGTCGCCCTCGTAGGGGAAGTGGGACAGCTCGACGGTCGCGTTGCCCACCGCGACCGGCTCGGGCCGGTCGTGGATCTCGGCGAAGCCCGCGGCCAGGTAGCGCTCGTGCTCCTTGGCCCGACGCCGCTCGCGGGCGTCCGGCTCGCCCTTGCGCAGCGCGCGGTCGCCCTCCCAGCAGCGGTCGTGGTTGCCCGGCACGAGGATCTTGCGCCCGGCCAGCCGCCCGATGTTGGCGAGGGAGTCCGCCAGGGAGCCGAGGGCGACGTCGCCCAGCACCCACACGGTGTCGTCCTCGGTGACGGTCTCGTTCCAGAGCCGCACGAGGGCGGCGTCCATGTCCCCGACGCCGGCGAAGGGGCGGTCGCAGAACCGGATGATGTTCAGGTGTCCGAAGTGCAGGTCGGACGTGTAGTACGTAGTCATGTCAGGACGTATTCAACCGGGCCCGGGCCGCCGAGGGAACCGAATTGGGCGGCCCGGGTCCGGCTGGTCCTGCCGTCAGTACCGGTACGACCAGGTGCAGAACCCGCCGTCGGCGGTGTAGGACACCTTGTCGACGCCCTTGCCCTCCCAGCCGAGCACCGTCTTGTCGCGGCGGGTCGCCGTCAGGTAGTCGCCGGCCGGGATGGTGATCGTTGTGCTGGGGAGAGTCAGCGAGTAGCCGCTGCACACGGGCTGCTCGCCCTCCGGGTAGTACTCGCAGTCGTCGCACGCGTCGATCTCGACGACGCCGGTGGCCGGCCCCGTGTAGACCATCTGGAAGGGGTCGGGGCTGTAGTTGTAGACGGTCAGCGTGACCGTGCCGTCGGGCTCGTCCCGGGCGGGGAGCCGGACGCCGGCCTCCGGGTCCACCAGGGCTATCCCCGCCGCGATCCGCACGCGCTCCGCGTAGTCGGCCTCCTTGGCCCGCGGGTACGACTCCACCAGACCGGTCAGGGCCTGCACCACCGTCGCGTACCGCTTGCGCTCGAACTCCTGCAGCCCGCACCTCAGGAGCTCGGCGGGCACCTGCTCGCGCGCCTCGTCGGACAGGGCGCTGACCTCACCGGACTCGAACTTCGCGAGGAAGCCCGCTGACGCCGCCGCGGCCCTGGTGTCGGTGCAGCCGTTCTTGCCGCTCAGGTCCTTCAGCACGCCGTCGCGCCACTCCGCGAGGTTTCCGGGCACCGCCAGGGCCGAGTCGCTGGCCGGGTGGTCCGCCAGGAGCTCGGAGAGGTAGGTCCGGGACATGTCGAAGTTGCCGGCCTCGGCGGACCGGAGTCCGCAGTCGTGCAGGGCTCTCGGGATCTCGCTCTGCGCGACCTCGTGCAGCGGCCCGGGCGTGCCGGGCTCGGCGAAGTGCCGGACGACGACCAGCCCCGTGCACGGGTCGTCGGTCTTGGCCTGCGCGTACAGGTCGTCGATGAGGCCCGGCACCCGGTCGGCGGCGCGCGTCGCGGGGTGGTCCGCCGCCACTCCCAGGTAGGTCGCGTACGCGGCGTCGTACGTCTCCCTGAACGGGCCGAACACCGTGCCCGTCGACTCCAGGCTCGCCTCGGCGCGGTCCAGGTCGGAGGCCAGGTGGGTCTCCAGCACCTCGTGCTGCGCCACTGCGTACCCCGTGCCCAGCAGGGGCACGATCGCGAGCGTCGCCCACGCGACCCGGCCGGCGGCGTCCGGCGACCAGGTCGTGCGGCGCCGGTCCGTGGACCCGGCCGGGCGGCGGGCGCGGCTCCGGGCGAGCAGCGCGGCGTCGAGGGCGAACAGCCCGAGCGCGCCCACGTACCCCACGGCCCACCAGACGGCGATCGGCTCGCGCCCGATCGGCAGCGCGACCCAGGCCAGGCCCGCGGTCGCGGCCAGGGCGACCGCCAGGCGGAGCCACGCCCGCAGGTGCAGGTAGCCCAGCCCGAGGCCGCTCAGGTTGAGCAGGGCGGCCGTGCGCGGGCGGGTGCCGGGGTCCGCGGGCGCGCCGGGCACCTCGTCCGCGCCGGGCACCTCGTCCCTCACGCCGGGGTACGACGGCGCCGTGGGGGCCGGCTCGGACGTAGCCTCAGCCGTCGCCTCGGACCCGTTCGGTGACCCCGCCCGCGCCCTCCCCGTGGCCCCTGCCCCCGTGGCCGCCGCCCGCGCCGTCGCCGCCCATGCCGCCGCCCGTGCCGCTGCCTCTGACCTGGGCTCGGACCTCGGCTCGGAGCCGGTCTCGTCCGTCGTGCCGGGGCCCTTGGACGTCGCGCCGGACGGCTCCTCCGTCGGGGCCGCGTCCGGTGCGGTATCGGTGCTCATGTGCCGGGATGCTAGATCGGCGGCGAGGGCGAAAAGCCCGAAAATCGTTGGTCGACCGGGTGATTTATCCGTTGAGTCCGAACTGTGACGAGCGGGCCCGTCCGATGCGTCATGATCGGCGGATGGACCTCGCCGTCGAGCTCAGCAGCCGCACCGGACGCACCGACGCGATCTACCGCGCCCTGCACTCGGCGCTGACCACGGGCCGTGTCCCGGCGGGGGAGCGGCTCCCCTCGACCCGCGACCTCGCGCGCGACCTCGGTGTCTCGCGGGCCAGCGTCGCCACGGCGTACGAGCGGCTCGTCGCGGAGGGGTTCCTGGAGACCCGCACCGGCGCCGGCACCTTCGCCACCGCGGCGGCGAGCGACACGGCGCCCGCGCGCCGCCGGAACCCTGGCGTCCTGCGGCCCCGGGCCGGCTGGCGCTGGCAGGTGCGGCCCGCGAGCGGCGACCGGCCGGCCCCGGCCCACGACTTCCGGGTGGGCATCCCCGACGCGACCCTCTTCCCGTTCGACACCTGGCGGCGGCTGCTGGCGGCCGAGTCGCGCGCGGGCGGCCCCGCCGCGGGCTCGTACGGCGGCCCGGCGGGCCTGCCCCGGTTCCGCGCCGCGGTGGCCCGGTACGCGACCGGCTCGCGCGGCGTCCGCGCGGGGGCCGACGACGTCGTGGCCACCACCGGCGCGCAGCAGGCCCTCGACCTCGTGGCCCGCGTGCTGCTCGAACCGGGCGACGTCGTCGCCGTGGAGGACCCGGGCTACCCCGAGGCGCGCGAGCTCTTCGCGCTGCACGGGGCCGAGGTGGTGCCCGTGCCGGTCGACGCCGACGGCCTGGTCGTGGACCAGATCCCGGCGCGCGCCCGGCTGGTCTACACCACGCCGTCGCACCAGTTCCCGCTCGGGATGCCGCTGTCGCTGGCCCGGCGCCGGGCCCTCCTGGCGCACGCGGCCCGGCACGGCGCCGCGGTCGTCGAGGACGACTACGACAGCGAGTTCCGCCGCGTGAACCGGCCGCTGGAGCCGCTGCAGGCCCTGGACCGCGACGGCCGCGTGGTCTACGTGGGCACGTTCTCCAAGTCGCTGCTGCCGGGCCTGCGCGTGGGGTACCTGGTGGCGCCGCCGTCGCTGCGCGACGCGCTGCTCGCCGCCCGGCAGCTCACCGACGGGCACGGGGCCGTGCACGTGCAGGGGGCGCTGGCACGCCTGATCGACGACGGCCTGCTGGCCCGGCACGTCCGCAAGGCGTCCGCCGTCTACGCCGAGCGGCACGAGATCCTGCTCGACGCCCTGGCCGGGCTGCCCCTCGAGGTGGTCCCGTCGGCCGCCGGCCTGCACGTGGCGGCCTACCTCGCGGACGGCGTCCCGGTGGGTTCGCAGGCCGTCGTCGCCCGGGCCCGGCGCGGGTCGGTCGGCCTGGAGTCGCTGGCCGCCTTCGCGACCGGGCCCCACCGTGACGGGCTGGTGCTCGGCGTCGGGGCCGCGGTCACGAGCTCGATCCGGCCAGGGATCCAGACGCTGGGGCGGCTGCTGGAGCCGTGACGGGCGCCGCCGTCCGCGCCCGGCGTCGCCGCCACGCGGTCCAGGCGAGCCCGCCCAGCGCGGCGAGCACGGGCCCGGTCATGTGCGCGCCCGTCATCACGAGCAGGCCGAGCGCCGCCGCGAGCGACACCGCCGCGCACCACCAGGACGCGCGCCAGCGGGGCAGGAGCCGCAGCGCCGCGGCGGCGCCCACCACGTAGAGCAGCGAGAACGTGGCCGTCGCCATGAGCAGGATCGCGTCGGTGGACAGGTGCAGCAGGGCGAGCGTCGCCGTCGTGCCGAGCGCCACCACCGTGATCAGCACCAGGGAGCGGCGCGGCGTGCGGCCCGGCGCGGCGGCCAGCCAGGACGGGAGCGCGCCGTCACGGGCCAGGGCGGTGCCCATCCGGCTGCCGCCCGCGAAGTACACGTTGATGGCCCCGACCGTCAGGAGCACGGCCACCACCGTGGTCACGGGCCGGGCCTGCTCGCCGAACCCGAGCACCAGCAGGTCCGACAGCGGCGCGGGCCCCGGCGTCGGCCCCAGCACGGCGACCGTCGCGAAGGCGACGCCGAGGTACAGCACGCCGACGGCGGCCACCGCGATCGCGGTGGCCCGCGGGATGTCGCGGGCCGGGTTCCGGTACTCGGCCGACAGCGAGCCCAGGATCTCCCACCCGGCGAACGCCCAGACCAGCAGCGCGGCGGCCGAGCCCACCGCGCCCCAGCCGTGCGGGGCGAACGGCGTCAGGTTGCCGGGCTGCGCGTGCGGCAGCGCCACCACGACGGCGACCGCGAGCAGCAGCGCGACCGTGCCCGCGATGACGAGCTGGGCGGTGCCCGAGACCCGCAGGTCGAACCAGTTCATGACGGCGCAGACCGCGATGATGGCCACGGTCGTGGTCAGGGCGGTCCCGACGCCGCCGCCGGTCGCGTCGGCCACGTAGGCACCCGCGAAGCCCGCCGCGGCGGGCGCCCCCACTGGGATCGTCGCGTAGAACGCCCAGCCGACCATCGTCGAGGCCCGCTCGCCGAACGCGAGCCGGGCGTACGTGGCCACGCCGCCGCCGTCGGGGTGCCGGGCACCCAGGGCGGCGAACGTCGTGGCGAGCGGGACGGAGAGGAGCACGAGGGCTCCCCAGGCGACGAGCGAGGCGGGGCCCGCGACGCCGGCGGCCAGCGCCGGGAGCGAGATGACACCGGTACCGAGCATGGCGCCGAGGGTGAGCGCCGCGCCCTGGGGGACGCTGAGACCGTTCTTCATGACCTCGAACCTAGGGTCGCGGTGGACCGGCGAACGGGCCGATCCGGGGTCAGTCGTTCAGGCCGATCGGCGCCCGGGCCAGGGCCGCCGGGGTCACCGGCGGCGCCGCCGCCAGCTCGCGCAGGTGCAGCAGCCCCGTCGTGGTCGCGATGGCGAAGACGCGGTCGCCCGGGTTCAGCGGGCGGCCCTGCGACGGCTCGAACATGCGCCCGCCCCCGCCGCTCGAGTGGGTCACCGTGTCGAACGCCAGCAGGCGGCTGCGCGCCGCGCCGGGCCGGTCGAAGCTGACGTCGCTGCTGTGCGCGCCGTCCAGCTCGCTGCCGCGCTCGACCCGGATCTCGGCGAGCACGAGCACGCGGTCCCGGTACGGGATGGTGGCCTTGACCTCCTGGCCGATCATCGCGGCGGCGAAGGACGGCGCGGCGAGGAACGACGAGCTGAGACCCACCGAGTCCGGGATCTCGCGCCGGATGCGCCGCGCCAGGTCCCGGTCGAACACCCGCAGCACCGTGCGCAGGCTCGGCGGCGCGTCCTTGGCCCGGGGGACCGAGCGGGCCGCGAAGCTGATCCCGATGGTCGTGGCGCCGCCGCTCGTGACCACCACGATCGCCTGCGCCGCCCCGACGTAGGCGCTGCGCAGGGTCGTGGCCCGCCGGGCGTCGCCGATCACCACGGGCACGTCGCGGGCGCGCGCCACCGCGATCCCGCGAGCGGACTCGTCGATGTCGACCGCGACGACCGGGACGCCGCGCCGGTCCAGGGACCGCACGATCCGGGTGCCGAGGTCGCCCATGCCCACGACCACCACGTGGTCGGACATCGCGTGCAGCGGCGAGCCGGTGTCGAGCAGCCGCTGGGTGCGCACCACGCCGTCGACCACCACACCGGTGACCCAGGGGATCACGGCGACGCTCACGACCGTCAGCGCCACCTGGGTGACCTTGACGACCGGGTGCGCGTCGTGGTCGGGGTCGCTGCCCGCCAGGGACGGCAGCACCGCCTCGTACAGCGCCCCGAAGAACGAGGCGCCGGTGGCCAGCTCGATGGTCACCGCCCCGACGAGCACCACCACCAGCAGCACGGCCGCGGCCAGCAGCAGGTTCCAGCCCGACGTGATCGCCAGGGTGCGCAGGTAGTCGCCGAACCGGCGGCGCCGGTGCGGGTCCACCTCGTCCTCGTCGGGCTCCAGCTCGGCCCTGACCTCCGGCAGGACGTCGTCCGGGCCGGCGTCCGCCAGGAGCACCTTGGGCGTCAGCGCCCCCAGCTCGCCCTCGGTCGGCAGCGCCACCACGCCGTCGTCGCCGTCGGACGCGAACAGGACCATGCGGGTGGGCAGGGCCTCCTCCTCGTCCGACACCGTGACCAGGCGGCGGTGCCGCACCGGCAGGCGGACCTGGCGCCGCAGCGCGGCGCCCACGATCTCGGGGGCGGAGAACGCCGAGGACGACAGGACGGTGCAGCGGTCGTGCTCCAGGTGCCGGCCGAGCGACTCGTCGAAGATGCGGACCACGACGCGCAGCCCGGGCCACCGCTCGCGCAGCAGGAGCGCGAGGGCGACGTTCCCGCCGTCGTCCTGGTCCACGAGCGCGGCCGCCGCGGCCCGCTCGATGCCCGCCGCCTTCAGGGCCTCCTCGTCGACCCGCGCCGCCTCCTGCACGTCCACGTGCTTCAGCTCCAGCGCCACGATGTCCTCGGCGTACCGCGAGGTGCGGTCGGGCATCAGCACCGTGACCGACCCGCGGAACCGGCTCGCGAGGGCCCGGGTGAGGCGAAAGGCGAGGGGGCCGTCGCCGACGACGACGTAGTGCGCTCGCGTGCCCGAGCTGGCATCCGTCATGTGCGCGAGCGTAGCGGGACCCTCCGACAGTCGGCACGCAAGGTGCGCGCCGCCGCCGGAGGGTCCCGGTGCTGCTCAGGCTCTGCCTGTCTGCTGCCTAGGCGGCGGGCACGTTCGCCACGCCGTCCGGCAGGAACCGCCGGCCCAGGACCTTCTCGCTGTAGCCGGTGCGGTCCAGGTACGGCGTGATGCCGCCCGTGTGGAAGCCCCAGCCGGCACCGAGGATCATCGCGAGGTCGATCTGCTGCGGCGAGGGCACGACGCCCTCCTCCAGCATGAGGCCGATCTCGGTGGTCAGGGTGGTCAGCACCGCGTCGAGCACGCCGTCGCCGTCGAGCACGACCTGGCCGTGACGGCCGGTCTCGCCCGCGACGAGCGCGTCGCCGAACACGGCCTGGATGGCCGGGTCGACGGGCTTGGGCAGGCCCTTGGCGGGCGCGTCGAGCACTACGCGGGTGCCGTCGGCCACGAGCTTCTGCAGGCCGGGGGAGGCGGGGATGCGCTCGCCCAGGTCCTCGCGCAGCGAGGTGAGCACGTGCAGGCCGACGGCCGGGCCCACCAGGTCGAGCAGCTCGAACGTCGGCATCGGGAAGCCGAGCGGCGCGAGCGCGCGGTCGGCGACGGCGACCGGGGTGCCGTTCTCGATGGCGTCCATGACCTTGCCCATCACCAGCAGCAGCAGCCGGTTGACCACGAAGCCCGGGCGGTCGCCCGCCAGGACCGCGGTCTTGCGGAGCTTCTTGGTGACGGCGAACGCCGTGGCCAGCGCCTCGTCGGAGGTGTGCTCGGCGTTGATCACCTCGACCAGCGGCATCTGGGCCACCGGGTTGAAGAAGTGGATGCCGACCACGCGCTCGGGGTGGGCCAGGTCGGCCGCCATCTCGGTGACGGACAGCGCCGAGGTGTTGGTGGCCAGGATCGCCTCGGGCGAGATGATGCCCTCCAGCTCGGCGAACACCTTCTTCTTGAGCCCCATGACCTCGGTGACGGCCTCGATGACGAAGTCGCACGACGCGAACTCGCCGATGTCCGTGGTGCCGGTCACCGACGCGACGATGCGGGTCGCGGCCTCGGGCGTCAGGCGCCCGCGGCCGGCCAGCTTCTCCGCCGTCTCGCGGACGAAGGCCAGGCCCTTGTCCACGCGCTCCTGGTCCAGGTCGCGCATGACGACGGGCACGCCGAGCCGCTGCGCGAACAGGAACGCCATCTGCGCGGCCATCAGGCCCGCGCCCACGACTCCGACGCGAGTGATCGGCCGCGCGAGCTTCGGGTCCGGCGCGCCCGCGGGCTTCTTGCCGGCGCCCACGAGGTTGAACGCGTAGATGCTGGCGCGCATCTCGTCGGACATGATGAGGTCCGCGAGAGCCTCGTCCTCGGCCGCGAACGCGTCCGTCTTGGCGGCGTCGCGGGCGCCCGCGATCAGCTCCAGCGCGCGGCCCGGGGCGGGGCGCGAGGTGCCGACCACGGCGTCGAGCTGGGCCTTGGCGGCGCCGATCACGGCGTCCCACACGGGCTGCGGGTCGAGCTCGCGGCGGGGCACCTCGATCTCGCCGGTGACGACCTTGGCGGCCCAGATGATGGACTGCTCCAGGAAGTCGGCGGCCTCGAACAGCTCGTCCACCAGGCCGATCTTGAGGGCCTCGGCGGGCTTGTACGGCTTGTTCGCCGCCGGGCGGGTCAGGATGACCTCGATCGCCTTCTCCACGCCGACCAGGCGCGGCACGAGGTAGGCGCCGCCCCAGCCGGGGACCAGGCCGATGCCGGTCTCGGGCAGGCCGAGCGCGGCGGCGTCGGACGCCACGGTGCGGTAGTCGCAGTTCAGCGCGACCTCGAGGCCGCCGCCGAGCGCCAGGCCGTTCACGAACGCGAAGGTCGGCACCCCGGTGGTGGCGCGCAGGTCGCCCAGGATCGTGTACGCGGCGTGGCCCATGCGGCCCAGCTCGACGGCCTCGTCATGGCCGCTCAGCGTGGTCACGCCCTTGAGGTCGGCGCCAGCCGCGAGGAAGTACGGCTTGCCCGTCACGCCGACGGCGGCGATCTCGCCGGCCTCGGCGCGGCCGCGCACGGCCTCCAGCGCGGCCCGGAGCTCGGCCATGCCGCCCGGCCCGAGCGTGTTCGGCTTGGTGTGGTCCAGGCCGTTGTCGAGCGTGACCAGGGCGAGCACGCCGGCGCCGCCGGGGAGCTGGACGTCGCGCACCAGCGCGTGGGTGACGCGCTCGGTGAAGGTGGTCGAAGAGTTCTCGGTCACGGGTCAGTTCTCCTCGTCCGTGTGGCCGGAGTAGTCGGCGTGGTGCGGGTTCTCCCAGATGACGCTGCCGCCCTGGCCCAGGCCCACGCACATGGCGGTGAGCCCGTAGCGGACCTCGGGGTGCTGCTCGAACTGGCGCGCGAGCTGCGTCATCAGGCGCACGCCCGAGCTGGCCAGCGGGTGCCCCATGGCGATGGCGCCGCCGTACGGGTTGACGCGCGGGTCGTCGTCGGCGATGCCGTAGTGGTCCAGGAACGAGAGCACCTGCACGGCGAAGGCCTCGTTCAGCTCGAACAGGCCGATGTCGTCGATGGTCAGGCCCGCGGCCTTGAGCGCCTTCTCCGTGGAGGGCACCGGGCCGTAGCCCATGATCTCCGGCGGCACGCCGGCGTACCCGTAGGAGACGAGCCGCATCTTCGCGGGCAGGCCCAGCTCGGCCGCGACGTCGCCCGAGGCGAGGATCGCGGCGGTGGCGCCGTCGGTCAGCGGGGACGACGTCGCCGGGGTGACCCGGCCGCCGGGGCGGAACGGCGTCTTGAGGCCCTGGATGGACTCGAAGGTGGTCTCCGGGCGGGGCAGCTCGTCGGTGGTGGCCAGACCCCAGCCCAGCTCCGCCGAGCGGACGGCGACCGGCACCAGGTCCGGGTCGATGTTCCCGTTGGCCAGCGCCTTGGCGTACTTGGCCTGCGACTCGACGGCGAACCGGTCGGCGCGCTCCTTGGTGAGCTGCGGGAACTTGTCGTGCAGGTTCTCGGCCGTGACGCCCATGTTGAGCGACTGCGGGTCCACGAGCTTCTCGGCCACGAACCGGGGGTTGACGTCGGCGTCGAAGCCCATCGGGTGGCGGCCCATGTGCTCCACGCCGCCCGCGATCACGACGTCGGCGGCGCCCATGGCGATGCCCGCGGCCGTGGTGGTGGTCGCCGTCATGGCGCCGGCGCACATGCGGTCGATGGCGTAGCCCGGCACGGACTGGGGGAGGCCGGCGAGCATACCGACGGTGCGGCCGAGCGTGAGCCCCTGGTCGCCCTGCTGCGTCGTGGCGGCGATCGCCACCTCGTCGATCCGCTCCGGGGGGAGCTCGGGGTGCCGCCGCAGCAGCTCGCGCACCACCTTCACGATCAGGTCGTCAGCACGCGTCTGCGCGTACATGCCGTCGGGCTTGGCCTTGCCGAAGGGCGTGCGGGCGCCGTCGACGAAGACGACGTCGCGGACGGCGCGGCGGGCGCGCGGTGTTTCCGGGGCTGCGGTCATCAGCAGGACTCCTGGGTTTTTCGGGACGGCGGCGTCCGGTGTGCGACGCCGCTGGATCGAGATACACGCTACCGCGAGTACCGGTAAAAAGCACGCACGACCTGAGACCGAGTCCCGGGCAATCGTGAAACGCGGTATCGAAACACAGAAGTGCGCTTCTACCCAGTCATCGGGCCCGGAATCACGCTGATTTCGGGCCGAATGGCGGGGTAGAAGCGCACCTTGGTGTCGCCAGGCTGGCCGGAGCGCGGTCACGCGCCCCTGCGGGGTGGGTGCGGGTCAGTTGCCGCGGAGCTTGCGCACCACCTTCTTGGCCGTCGGCAGCGCGCTGTTCCAGGTCGTGTACCAGCGCGAGAACGAGACGTCGATCGAGCCCACGAGCTCGTCGGTGTGCTTCGCGAAGCTCTTCTTGAAGTCGCTGATGCCGTCGTTGAGCAGGCCGTTCATGTCGTACCGCACCAGGCCCTGCTCACGGGCGATCTCGATGGTGCGCCAGTACGTCGGCGCGGTGGCGGTCGCCTTGCGGCCGGCGTCGTTGCCACCGCCGTACAGCAGGAACGACGTGCTGGCCGAGTTCACGCACCACGCGAAGCACGCCGGGACGTCGTCGAGGTAGGTGGCCACCAGCACCGACTTGTCGCCGAGCTGCCGGTTGATGTCCAGGTAGTACTCGTCGGAGTGGATGGCGAAGCCGGCGCGCTGGGCGGTCTCCTTGTAGACGTCGAGCACGCGCAGCACCTCCGCGTCCTCCGTGACCCGGCGGATGTCCAGGCCCGCGCGGCCGCCCTTGCGGATCTCGTAGCGCGTCGACTTGCGCATGTCCGCCATCAGCTCGTCCGCGGGCCGGGTGAGGTCCAGGATGAGCGTGCTCGGGATGAGGATCTGGTTGGGCGCGTAGCGCCGGCCGTTGAGGTCGAGCTGGGTGCCCGCGGGCCAGTCCGGCTCGATGGTGATGCCGACCCCGCCCACGTTCTCGCGCGCCCACTCCACGACCGTGTTGGTCACGGCGTTGCGGGTCGCGGTGTCGCCCACGCCGAACACGGCCTGCGCGGTCTCGCCGTCGTGGTGCGCGACGACGGGGCCGCGCGGCACGTAGGACAGGGCCCGGAACTGGGCGGGCAGCGGCCGCACCAGGAGCTGCGCCAGGCCCACGGTGGAGCCGTCCTCGGTGACGCGCAGGCGGTGCGCGCGCCAGTTCCCGGCCGCCTTGACCTCGCCCCAGCCCCACAGCTGGAGGGGGTGGCCGCCGAGGGCGAGCACCTCCCGGTCCCAGGTCGAAGGATCGGTGACGACGTCGACGGCGAGCGTGATTGGCTCCGACAGGGCTGGCATGGGGACGACTCTACTGGGGTCGGCGTGCGCCTTTCACACCGGTTCCTGTGCAGCTTGCGCGAACGCCCGCTCCAGGGGCTGCGCCAGCAGGTCCGTCTGCCACTCGCGCGCGCTCCGGCCCCGCAGGAACTCGGCGATCCCGGCGGCGTCGGCGGTCGTGGGTGGCGTCCAGCACAGGCGGCGCAGCGCGTCGGGCTGCAGCAGGTTCTCCACGGGGATGTTCAGCTCCGCCGACAGCGCCGTGACGAGCTCGCGCGCCGCGGTGAGGCGTCGGGCGGCGACGGCGTCGCGGTCGCCCCAGGTGCGCGGCGGGGGCGGGCCGTCGGACCGGGGGCCTCGCACGGTCGGCAGCTCGGCGTCCGGCAGGGCGCGCGCCTCGTCGATCGCCTTCTGCCAGTACGCGGCGCGGCGCTTGGTGCCCTTGCCCGCGAACTCGGGCAGCGCCACGAGCTGGCCGGCGGTCTTGGGCATGGCCTTGGCGGCCGCGACGATCGCGCGGTCGGGCAGCACCCGGCCCGGCGAGATGTCGCGCGCCTGCGCGCTCGCGTCCCGCGCGACCCACAGGGCCCGCACGGCGGCGACCTGGCGCGGGTTGCGCAGCACGTGCATGCCCGACGTACGGCGCCACGGGTCCACCCGGGGCGCCGGCGGGGCGGCGGTGCGCACCGCCTCGAACTCCTGGGCGGCCCACTCGGACTTGCCGGCGGCCTGCAGCCGCTCGGCGAGGCGGTCGCGCAGCTCGACGAGCACCTCGACGTCGAGCGCGGCGTACCGCAGCCAGTCCTCGGGCAGCGGGCGGGTGGACCAGTCCACGGCCGAGTGCTCCTTGGCCAGGCCGAGGCCGAGCACCTCGGCGACGACGGCGGCCAGGCCCACGCGCTCCATGCCGAGCAGCCGCGCCGCGAGCTCGGTGTCGAAGACGCGCGCCGGGTGCAGGCCGTGCGCGGCGAGCCCGGGCAGGTCCTGCGAGGCGGCGTGCAGCACGAACTCGGCGTCGCCCACGGCGGCGCCGAGCGCCGACATGTCCGGCACGCCGACCGGGTCGATCAGTGCCGTGCCCGCACCCTCGCGTCGCACCTGCACCAGGTAGGTCGCCTGGCCGTACCGGTACCCCGAGGCCCGCTCGGCGTCGGCGGCCACGGGCCCCGAGCCCGCGGCGAACGCCTCGACGACCCGTGCGAAGGCCCCTGGTGTCGCCACGACGTCGGGCAGCCCGTCAGCGGGCTCGGTCAGTGGGGTGACGGGTGCCGGCACGGGCGGTGATGTCTCCGTAGGGACTCCTCGCTCCGTGGTGGTCATGGGCCTACCGTATGGCGTTGCCTGGATCGGTCGGTAAAACGCCTGGTGAGAGCCGCGACGCCCTCGGGCAGCGGAGGCACCCCGGCGGCCGTCGTCAGCAGCGCCGCCCACGCCCGCAGGTGCGTGCCGAGCCGCGTGCCGACCGGCGTCCAGGACGCCCGGATCTCCAGGTCCACCGCGCCCGGCGTGCCCTCCAGGGCGCCGTAGCTCTGCGACAGCACGCGGGTCACGGTGCCGCCGTCGGCCAGGGTGTCGGTGCCCGGGGTGAGGCCCGCGGTCTCCAGGCACTCGCCCACCCAGGACCAGGCGACGTCGGCCAGCAGGGGGTCGGCGGCCATCTCGGGCTCCAGCGTGGCGCGCACCAGCGTCACCACCCGGAACGTGCCGTGCCACGCCTCCTGGCCCGCCGGGTCGTACAGGACGACGAACCGCCCGGTGGCCAGCGGGTCGACGTCGTGGTCGTGCTCGTCGGGCGCGTCCGCGCTCCGCGGGCCGGGCGGGGCGCCGGGCAGCACGTCCCCCGACAGGGCCACGCTGAACGGCGCGACCCGGCGGGGCGCGGGGATCTCCGTGAGGCGCACCTCGGCGCGCAGGGCCGCGCTCCGCAGGTCGGCGAGGGCTGCTGCGAAGTCGACGGGTACGCCGGTGGGCGGGCCGCTTGTCACCCGTTCACCGTACGTCGGCCACGGGGCCGGCAGGCGGAGGCGCGCGGTCGTCTCCGCATCGTGATCTGCGCGGTGGCGAAGTGAGCCAGGGCACTAGGCTGGCAGCGGGTCGCGGCGCGCGCTCGGCGCACGCCGCTCCGTTTCCACTGCAGAAGGAGCAAGAACGTGTCTGGCACAGCACAGATCGGCGTCACCGGCCTGGCGGTGATGGGTCGCAACCTCGCGCGCAACTTCGCACGTCACGGGTACACGGTGGCTATCCACAACCGTTCGTACGCGAAGACCGAGTCGCTGGTCGCGGAGCACGGCGACGACGGCGACTTCGTCCCGTCCGAGTCGATGGCCGACTTCGTCGCCTCGCTCGAGCGGCCCCGCAAGGTCGTCATCATGGTCAAGGCCGGTGGTCCCACGGACGCCGTCATCGACGAGCTGATCCCCCTCCTCGAGGAGGGCGACATCGTGGTCGACGCCGGCAACGCCCACTTCCCGGACACGATCCGGCGCGAGAAGGCGCTCAAGGAGCACGGCCTGCACTTCGTCGGCACCGGCGTGTCCGGCGGCGAGGAGGGCGCGCTGAACGGCCCGTCCATCATGCCGGGCGGCACCCGCGAGTCCTACGCCTCGCTCGGGCCCATCCTGGAGGACATCTCCGCGAAGGTGGACGGCACCCCGTGCTGCACCTACGTGGGCTCCGACGGCGCCGGGCACTTCGTCAAGATGGTGCACAACGGCATCGAGTACGCCGACATGCAGCTCATCGCCGAGGCGTACGACCTGCTGCGCCAGGGCCTGGGTGTCTCGGCCGCGGAGATCGGGCAGATCTTCGCGCAGTGGAACACGGGCGACCTGGAGTCGTTCCTCATCGAGATCACCGCGGACGTGCTCCAGCACGTCGACGCGGCCACCGGCAAGGCGTTCGTCGACATCGTGCTCGACCAGGCCGAGCAGAAGGGCACCGGCCGCTGGACGGTGCAGAACGGCCTGGACCTGGGCGTTCCCATCACCGGCATCGCCGAGGCCACGTTCGCCCGCGCGCTGTCCGGCTCGGTGCCGCAGCGTGCGGCCGGCCTCGCCGCGCTGCCCGCCCACGCCGCCGAGTGGGAGGTCAAGGACCGCGACGCGTTCATCGAGGACGTGCGCCAGGCCCTGTACGCCTCCAAGGTCGTCGCCTACTCGCAGGGCTTCGACCAGATCGCCGCGGCCGCCACCGAGTTCGGCTGGGACATCGACCGGGGCGCCATGGCCCGCATCTGGCGCGGCGGCTGCATCATCCGCGCCCGGTTCCTGAACCGCATCACCGAGGCCTACGAGCGCCAGGCGGACCTGCCGCTGCTGCTCGCCGACCCGTACTTCACCGACGCCGTCGCGAGCGGCCTGCCCGCCTGGCGCCGCGTGGTGGCCGGCGCGGCCCAGAACGGCGTGCCCACGCCCGCGTTCTCGTCGTCCCTGGCGTACTACGACGGCGTCCGCGCCGAGCGGCTCCCCGCCGCCCTGGTGCAGGCGCAGCGCGACTTCTTCGGCGCCCACACCTACAAGCGCGTGGACCGCGAGGGCACGTTCCACACCGAGTGGTCCGGCGACCGCACGGAGGCCGAGGCGTGAGGGGTTTCCCCGCGGAGCAGGGGCAGGTAGGCGGAGGGGAGCAGGCAGCTCCCGAGATGCTGGTGGTGGGGATCGGCGGCGACGTCGGGATGTACGCCCTGGTGCGCGCGTTCCACGAGCAGTACCGCACGCGCGCCGTCGTGCTGTCCAAGGTCGCCACGCGCGCCATGCAGGACTCGGCGATCGCCGAGAACGTGGTGGTGCCCGGCCTGGACGAGGTGGACGTGTTCCTCTCCACGCTGGAGGGCATCGCGCAGCAGCACCGGGACAAGACGCTCGTGCTGCTCACCAACGCCGACTGGCACGTGCGCACGGTCATCCTGAACCGGGAGCGGCTGGAGGCGGCCGGCTACGTGCTGCCGTACCCGTCGCTCCCGGTGCTGGAGCAGGTCAGCAGCAAGGAGGGCTTCGCCCAGGTCTGCGACCAGCTCGGCATCCCGACGCCGCGCACCGTCCCGGTCGACGTCGCCAAGCTGGTCGCCGAGGGCGGGCGCGCCGCCGTGCCGGCGCTCGCGGTCGACCTGCAGTACCCGGTGGTCGGCAAGCCGTCCAACAGCGCCGAGTGGTACTACGTGGACTTCCCGGGCAAGGCGAAGATCCACCACATCGACTCCCGCGAGGAGCTCGACGTGATCCTGGGCCACCTGGCGGACGCCAACTACCCGGGCACGTTCCTGGTGCAGGAGTTCATCCCGGGCGACGAGACGCAGATGCGGTCCCTGACCGCGTACCGCGACACGTCGGGCGAGGTGACGCTCCTGGCCACGGGCCGGGTGCTGCTCGAGGAGCACACGCCGGGCACGCTCGGCATCCCGGCGGCGATCCTGGTCGAGCCGTACGACGACGCCATGGACGCGGCCACGAGGTTCCTCGACCTGACGGGCTACGTGGGGTTCGCGAACTTCGACTACAAGCTGGACCCGCGCACCGGCAAGCACGTGTACTTCGAGGTGAACCCCCGCATCGGGCGGAACAACTACTACGTGACCGCGGGCGGGGCCAACGTGGCCCGCGTGCTGGTCGAGGACTGGGTGCTGCACCGCCCGATCCGCCCTGTGCGGGCGGTCCGCGAGGTGCTGTACACGGTCGTGCCGTTCGGGCTGCTGTCCAAGTACGTCCTGGACCCGGAGCTCAAGAACCGGCTCAAGGCGCTCAAGGCGAGCGGTGACGTGGTCAACCCGCTGAAGTACGACGCCGACTCCGGTCTCAAGCGCCGGCTCATCGTCGAGGCGATCACGCAGAACTACCGCCGCAAGTACGCCCAGTACTACCCGGAGCCGACCGCGACGGGCTACTGAGCCGCACCACCGTGTCAGACGCTCAGGTCACCATGGTGACCTGAGCGTCTGACACGTTCTGGAGACTTTCTCACCCATGGGTACTTCTGCCCGGATTTAAGCCTTGCGCACCGATTGACTGATCGGGACACTGTGTGCGCACTTGCTGGAGATTTCCGGTAAGAACCGTGAGAGAGGCTTTTTCCTGATGTCGTTCATCGAGTCCATCCGGACCGTGCTGTCGAAGTACGCCACGTTCAGCGGCCGTGCCCGGCGCTCCGAGTTCTGGTGGTACTACCTGGCCGTGGCCATCGTCGAGGGCGTGCTCTACTTCGCGCTCATCGTGCCGGGCCTCACGGCCTACACGACCGCCACCATGGAGTACGCCATGGCCGGCGACCCCGCCGCGCCGATCCCCGCGATGCCGGGCTCCCTGACCGCCGGCTACCTCGTGGTCTCGCTGGTCGGGCTCGCGCTGCTGCTGCCGACGCTCGCCGTCATCGTGCGCCGCCTGCACGACACCGACAAGCCGGGCGCGCTGGCGTTCCTGCTCCTGATCCCCGTCGTCAACTTCATCCTGATCATCGTGTGGGGCGCCTCCGCCGGCACGCCGGGCCCGAACCAGTTCGGCCCGGACCCCAAGGCCGTCGACGCCGCCGCAGCGGTCTGACCCAGGTGACCCTCACCGAGGCCGTCCGGACCTGCCTGCGCAAGTACGGCGTGTTCACCGGCCGGGCCCGGGCCGCCGAGTACTGGCTCTTCTACCTCGGGCTCGCGGTCGTGAACGTCGTGATCTTCGTGGCGCTCCTGCTCCCGGCCCTGATCATGATGGACCCGGTCACGCAGGAGCCGGGGGTGCTCGGGTCGATCGGCTCGACGCTGGTCGCGATCGTGGCGATCGGGGCGTTCGTCCCGCTGCTCGCGGCCGGCGTCCGGCGCCTGCACGACACCGGGAAGTCCGGCTGGTTCTACCTGCTGTGCCTCGTCCCGTTCGTCGGCGGGATCGTCATCATCGTGCTGCTGGCCCTGCCCGGAGAGCCCGGGCCCAACCGGTTCGGTCCCGACCCCAGGGCAGTGCCGCAGCCGGTCACGGTCTGACCTAGTCTGAACCGCATGACCAGCCCCCGCCCCGTCCTCGTCGTCGGGGCCAGCGGATACGTCGGCAGCCGGGTCGCCCGCGGCCTGGCTGCCGGCGGACACACCGTGCTCGCCGCCGCGCGGCGCCCGCTGCCGGACGCCGGCGACGGCGTCGTGCCCGTCGGCTACGAGCGGGCCGACACCCTGCCCGACGCCGTCCGCGCCGTCTGCGCGCGGGACGGCCTTCCCCTGCCCGGCGCCGTCGTGGCGTCGATCGGCGGCTGGCACAAGGGCGCCGCCCTGCTCGACGAGGACCCCGACCGGTGGACCGCCACGCTGGCCTCCCACCTCACCGCGCACCTCGACGTCGCCCGCGCGCTCGCCCCGCTGCTCGGGCCCGGCGACCCCTACGTCGTGCTCAACGGCGCCGCGTCCCGCGAGGCCATGGCCGGGTCCGGCGCGATCTGCGTCACCGGGGCCGGGCTCGCGATGCTGGTCCAGGTGCTGCGCCTGGAGGCCGGACAGGCGGAGCCGTCCCGTGCTGTTCGATTCCACGAGCTCGTCATCGACCACGCCGTCGCGGGCGACGACCGCAACGCCGACCCCGCCCAGACCCGGACGACGGCCCAGGTGGTCACGGCCCTGCGCGGGGTGCTCGACGACGCCGCCGCGCCCGCCGTCACGCACGTGTGACGTTGCTCTCGTGGCACGCCCGGTGACCCCGGGCGCCGGTAATCTTTGGCTTCGTGACAGCCCCCGCCGACACCCAGACCGCCCGGACCACCGAGGCCGCCCGCACCACCCAGGCCGCCCTCAGCGCCGTCCGGCCGCAGGTCCCCGTCGACCGGCTCGTCACCGACCTCGTCCCGCCGCGGCACTTCGCCGCCGCGCGCTTCGCGACCTACCGCGCCAACCCCGCGCACCCCAGCCAGGGCCGCGCGCTGACCCGGCTGCAGGAGATCGCCCAGCAGATCGTCGCTCCGAAGCGGGGGCTGTTCGCCCGCCGCCAGCCGGCCCCCGCCGTCTACCTCGACGGCGGCTTCGGCGTCGGCAAGACGCACCTGCTGACGTCGCTCGCGCACGCCGTGGGGGAAGCTGCCGGCCCGGCCCTCGGATCGGGTGCTGCCGCGTACGGCACGTTCGTCGAGTACACCAACCTGGTCGGCGCCCTCGGGTTCCTGCCGACCGTCGAGGCGCTGGCCGCGAAGAAGCTGGTCTGCATCGACGAGTTCGAGCTCGACGACGCCGGCGACACGACCCTGATGTCCCGCCTCATGCGCGAGCTGGCCGACCGCGGCGTCGCGCTCGCCGCGACGTCGAACACGCTGCCCGGCGCCCTGGGCGAGGGCCGGTTCGCCGCCCAGGACTTCCAGCGCGAGATCAAGGCCCTGTCCGACCGCTTCGAGACCCTGCGGGTCGACGGCGAGGACTACCGCCACCGCGACGTCGTCACCGACCCCGAGCCGCTGAGCGCCGCGGAGGTCGCGGCCGCCGCGGCCCGCCCCGGCGCCACGCTCGACGCCTTCGACGACCTGCTGGAGCACCTCGCCACGGTGCACCCCAGCCGCTACGGCGCGCTGCTGGACGGCGTCTCCGTGGTCGCCCTGACCGGCGTGCACCCCGTCACCGCCCAGGCGGTCGCGCTGCGCCTCGTGGTGCTCGTGGACCGGCTGTACGACCGCGACGTGCCCGTGCTGCTCGCCGGCTCCGGCGACACCCGCGGGCTGTTCACCGAGGAGATGCTCGCCGGCGGGTACCGCAAGAAGTACTACCGGGCGCTGTCCCGGCTGGGCGCGCTGGCCGAGGAAGGGCGCCGGCTCGTCCCCAGCCCGAACTGAGGCTCACGTCGCCGCGAGCCGGGCCTTCTCCGCCGCGACGTCGAAGTCGGCGGGCGGCCAGCCCAGGTCGAGCGACCGCAGGGCACCGGCCAGCAGCTCCGTGACGGCCAGGCGCGAGTACCACTTGCGGTCCGCGGGCACCACGTACCAGGGCGCGACGTCGGTGGACGTGCGGTCCAGCATCTCCTGGTAGGCCGCCAGGTACTCCGGCAGCTTGAGCCGCACGTCGATGTCGCTCGGGTTGTACTTCCAGTGCTTGTCCGGCCGGTCGAGGCGCTTGGCCAGGCGCTTCTTCTGCTCGTCGGACGAGACCATGAGGGCCACCTTGACGATCTCGGTGCCCGACGCCGCCACCTCGGCCTCGAACGCGTTCAGCTCGTCGTAGTGCCGGCGCCAGGTCGCCTCCGGCTCCAGCTTGTCCACCCGCACCACCAGCACCTGCTCGTGGTGCGACCGGTCGAAGACGCCGACGTAGCCCGGCCGCGGCAGGGCGTTGCGGATGCGCCACAGGTAGCCGCGCTCGCGCTCCTCCTGCGTCGGCACGCCGAACCCGCGGTGCATCACGCCCTGCGGGTCCACCATGCCCACCACGTGCCGCACGATGCCGCCCTTGCCCGACGTGTCCAGGCCCTGGAGCACGAGCAGCACGGACCGGTCGCCGCCGCTGCGGCCGTGCGCGAAGAGGCGCTCCTGCAGGTCCGCCAGCTCGTCGCCGCGGTCGGCCAACAGCTTCTCGCCGTCGGCCCGTGTGCCCGCCCAGCCGGGCGTGCCGGCCGGGTCCAGGGCGGTCAGGTCGGTGCCGCGCACCCAGCGCAGCGCCTCGTCGGCCGGGGTCGTCCAGCGGCCCGTCCTCCGTGCCGGATCCTTCGCCATCGGACGCCTCCTCGAGCCCGACCGGCCGACGCCGGTCACCGAACCTCAGAATCCCAGGTCAGACCTCCGCGCGCAGCACGGCGGTCATCCGCGGCGGCACGGTCAGCGTGTCACCCACCAGCCGGGTCGCGCCGGGCTCCCACGCCGCGGCCAGCCGGAAGGCCCCCGGCAAGGGGGCCTTGCTGGCGCCCTCGGCCGGCCGCAGCAGGCTGCCGAGCCGCAGGGCGGCCAGGCCGTGGCCGGTGTTCAGCACGAACGCCAGGCTGCCGCGCAGCACCGCGATGACCGACCGGTCGGCGGTGGACCGGATCTCCAGGGGGAGGTCGAGCTCGTCGGTGATGGCGTGCCGGATGCCGATCAGGTCGTGCGCCCAGCGCACCAGGCGCTGCTCGTTGGCGCTGCGTGGCACCACCGGAACGTGCACGGTGTCCAGCACCAGCGGGTTGCCCGCGAGCAGGACGGTCGCGAGCACGCTGGCCCGGATGTCGACGTCGTCCACGCCCAGCAGGGCCGTGGCGGGGCTCTCCTCGCCGGCCCACGGCACGGTGAGCTGGGCGGCGGGCAGCCGGGTGATGTCCTCGACCACGCTGGCGCCGGCCCGCACGCGGTTGCGCCGTCCGCCGTTCTGCCGCGTCGCGCGGCGCACGGAGGGGTGCACCAGGTCGGCGAGCATCTGCAGGGCCTGGATGTCCTCGGTCTTGCCGGGGCCGGACAGGATGCGCAGCAGGATCGAGGTGAGGCGGTCGCTGCGGCCGGGGCCGTCCACGAGCAGGCTGAACCGGCGGTCGAGCTGCTCGCCCAGGCCGACGACGTAGTCGGCCAGCTCACCGAGGAACGGCGTGGGGGAGCGGTCCACGAGCGCGTCGACGTCGAGCACGAGGCCGTCCACGTGGTACTCGCGCAGCCAGTGCCGCGCGTCGTCCACGAGGAAGTCCCGGGGCCCGCGGCTGCCGCTGCCGTCGAGGTTGATGCGGTCGCCCACGTAGTCGGTGCGCACCGTCGGCGAGGACGGCACCTTGCCGGCCCGGGTGCCGATCGTGGGCACCTGGCCGGTGCGGAGCTGGATGGGGCCGGTGCGCGGCCGGTCCAGCGGCACCTGGCCGGTCCGCGGGCGCATGGCCTGCAGCGCGTGCTCGCCCGCGTCGCCGAAGTCGGTCCGCTGCACGCGCGGCCGGCCGCCGCCGCCCGTCAGGTACGGGCCGTAGGCCTCCAGGCCGAGCTCGTCGGCCACGGCCCAGCGGTACGGGATGTCCAGCACGACGGCGAGCCGCTCGGCGTGCGCGGCGTCGACGAACCGCTGCAGCGCGCGCGGGCCGCCGTACGGCTCGTGCACGGAGTAGAGGCGTACGCCGCGGGCCGGGCCGCGCGCCGGGTCGAAGGCCGCGACGGGCGCGAGCTCGACGCCGTCGACGCCGAGCCCGGCGATGGTGGGCAGCAGCTCCGCGGCGGCGTCCAGGGTGCCGTCGGGCGTGAACGTCTCCACGTCCAGGTGCATGAGCACGCTCGTGGACAGGTCGGGCGGCGACCAGGAGCCGTCGGTCCACTCGAAGGCGGGGTCGAACACCCGGGTGGGCCCGTGGATGCCCTGCGGCAGCCACACGCTGCGCGGGTCGGGCAGCAGCGGGCCGCCGTCCACGGAGTACCCGTAGTCGGTGCCGTGCCCGAGCACGCTGTCGGCGCCCCAGTACCCGGGCTCGCCCGCGCCCACGAGGCGCAGCGGCATGTGCTCGGGCTCCTCGTACGGGTCGTACGGGACGAGCACCTCGATGATGCGGGCGCGCGGTGCCCACACCACCGGTCTGGGCCCGGGAACAGGCATGTCAGGGCCAGGTCGGGGCGGTGGGGTGCTGCCTCCGGTTCCACTCCTCGGTCCGGTCACGGCCGACAGCCTAGCCCGGTGTTCCGGATGGGCGAGTCAGTACGACCACGCTGCGAGCAGTCACGGACAGACCCGTGCCGGCCTGGAGCGTCGTTCCCGGCTCGGCGCTGCCGTCCGTGTCCAGGACCACGGTCCAGGAGTCCCCGTAGCCGGCGGGCGGCAGGGTGAACCCCAGGTCCTCGTAGTGGGCGTTGAGCAGCAGCAGGAAGGAGTCGTCGACCACGGCCTCGCCGCGCCGCCCGGTCTCCGTGATCGCGTCGCCGTTCAGGAACACGGTCACGGTGCGGGCGTAGGCCTGGTTCCAGTCCGTGTCGTCCATCCGGGCGCCCGTCAGGTCCAGCCACTCGATGTCCGCCGGGCCGCCCGCGGCCCCCGGGGAGACCTTCCCGTCGAAGAACCTCCGGCGGTGCAGGATCGGGTGCTCGCGGCGCAGGCGGACCGCCTGCCGGGCGAAGTCCAGGAGCGCGGCGTGCTCGGCGTCCAGCCCGTCCGGGCCGCCCCAGTCCACCCAGGAGAGCTCGTTGTCCTGGCAGTAGGCGTTGTTGTTGCCCTGCTGGGTGCGCCCGATCTCGTCGCCGTGCGCGATCATCGGCACGCCCTGGCTCAGCATGAGGGTGACCAGCAGGTTGCGGCGCTGGCGGGCGCGCAGCTCGGCCACCCCGGCGTCGTCGGTGGGTCCCTCGACGCCGCAGTTCCAGGAGCGGTTGTGGTTCTCGCCGTCCTGGTTGTCCTCGCCGTTGGCCTCGTTGTGCTTGTCGTTGTACGAGGTGAGGTCGGCGAGCGTGAAGCCGTCGTGCGCCGTGACGAAGTTGATGGAGGCGCTGGGCATGCGGCCGCTGTGCTCGTACAGGTCGCTGGACCCGGTCAGGCGGGAGGCGAACTCCGGCAGCGTGGCCGGCTCGCCGCGCCAGAAGTCGCGCACCGTGTCGCGATAGCGACCGTTCCACTCCGTCCAGAGCGGCGGGAACCCGCCCACCTGGTAGCCGCCGTCGCCCAGGTCCCACGGCTCGGCGATCAGCTTGACCTGGGAGATCACCGGGTCCTGGTGCACGATGTCGAAGAAGGCGCTCAGCCGGTCGACCTCGTGGAACTGCCGGGCCAGCGTGGCCGCCAGGTCGAAGCGGAACCCGTCGACGTGCATCTCCTCGACCCAGTACCGCAGCGAGTCCATGATGAGCTGCAGCACCGCGGGGGAGCGCATGAGCAGCGAGTTGCCGGTGCCGGTGGTGTCGAAGTAGTGCGCCTCGTCGCCGTCGACCAGCCGGTAGTACGCGGCGTTGTCGATGCCCCGGAAGCCCAGGGTGGGGCCCAGGTGGTTGCCCTCGGCGGTGTGGTTGTAGACGACGTCGAGCAGCACCTCGATGCCGGCCTCGTGCATCGCCTTGACCATGGCCTTGAACTCCATGACCTGCTGGCCGCGGCTGCCGTAGCCCGCGTACCCGTTGTGCGGGGCGAAGAACCCGATCGTGTTGTAGCCCCAGTAGTTGGTCAGGCCCTTGGCGGCCAGCGACGGGTCGGTGACGAACTGGTGCACGGGCATCAGCTCGATCGCCGTGACCCCGAGGTCGGTCAGGTGCTCGATGATCGCCGGGTGGGCCAGCCCCGCGTACGTGCCGCGCAGCTCCTCCGGCACGTCGGGGTGCCGCATGGTCAGGCCCTTGACGTGCGCCTCGTAGATCACGGTCTCGTGGTACGGGGTGTCCGGCGGGCGGTCGTGCCCCCAGTCGAAGAACGGGTTGACCACCACGGAGACCATCGTGTGGCCCAGGGAGTCGGCGTCGTCGGGCGTGGTGCCCGTCGTGGCCTGCTCCACGTCCGAGAACGGGTAGGAGAACAGCGACGGGTCGGCGTCCAGGTCGCCGTCCACGGCCTTGGCGTACGGGTCCAGCAGCAGCTTGGCCGGGTTGCAGCGGTGGCCCGACGCCGGGTCGTAGGGCCCGTGCACGCGGTACCCGTACCGCGTCCCGGGGCCGACGCCGGGCAGGTAGACGTGCCAGACGTGCGCGTCGGTCTCGGTGACCTCGATACGGGTCTCGGAGTCGTCGTCCGCCAGGAGGCACAGCTCGACCCGCTGGGCGACGGACGAGTAGAGCGCGAAGTTGGTCCCCGTGCCGTCGAAGGTCGCGCCGAGGGGGTACGGGCGGCCGGGCCAGGTTTGCATCGGACGATCATGGCACCCCTGCGGGGAACGCGGGGGGAGATGTCGTGGTGGGCGTGCCGTGGTCGTGGAGGCTTTCGCCAGAATTCAAAATACTGTGCCAAGCGGATGTGCGAATCAGCCGATCCCTGCGAAGATGAGGCCATGATCACGGCGGAACCCCAGTCCACCAGTGACTCTGCCGATTCGGTCCCGACCGACCTCATCGACGAGTCCAACGCCTCCTACGCCCACATCGCGCCGCCGGCCGTCCGCCGCGTCGCGACTCGCCGCGGCCTGCTCGGGGGCGGCGACGTCTCCAAGGCGCCACGCAACCTCGCCGGCTGCGAGCTCGACCCCATCTCGGGCGCGTCGAGCGGTGTGTCCTGGGACGACCCCGACGAGCTCTGAGGGCGACCGGGCCTGAGGCGCCCGGTCGGCGAGGCCCCTGATCGGCAGTGACGCCGGCGGGTCAGGTCGAGCGTGCCCTTCGGGCGACGTGCCCGTTCGCCATCCGCCCGCATCCTGTCGAGCCCGGCTGTGCCGGGCCGGGGTGTCGTGCGCAATCGTATATGCACTTGCGTGTATATACACGAATATGTATGGTCGGCGGATGGACATGACCACTGACCCGCACCGGGACCGATGACCGCCGCGCTCGAGCTCGAGGTGCTCACCGCGCTCGCGGAACCCAACCGGAAGCGGATCGTCGAGCTGCTACGGGACGGGCCCCGTTCGGTCGGAGACATCGCGGATCGCCTGCAGCTGGTGCAGCCGCAGACCTCCCGGCACCTCCGGGTCCTCGCCGACGCCGGACTCGTGCGGGCGGAGCGGCAGGCGCAGTCGCGGATCTATCACCTGCACCCCGCGCCCTTCCGCTCGTTGACGGCCTGGCTCGACTCCTTCGCGCAGGTGTGGGAGACCCGCACCGACCGCCTCGACGGCTACCTGACGGAGCTACAGTCCCGGACCGAGGAGTCGGAATGACCGTGCGCGTCACCAAGGACCTCGAGGGCAACCGGCTCGTCGTCGAGCGCTCGTACGAGGCGTCCGCCGATCTGGTGTGGGCCTGCTGGACCCGGCCGGAGCACCTGCGGCGCTGGTGGGGACCACACGGGTGGCTCGTCGACGTCTTCGAGCTCGACCTGCGACCGGGCGGATCCTGGCGGTACCGCCTGCGTCCGGAGGCGGAGCACGGGCTCGGTGAGGAGCAGTGGGGACAGGCGACCTACCGCGTCGTCGACGCACCCCACCGGCTCGAGTTCGACGACGCCTTCACCGACCCGTCGGGCCTGCCGGTCGAGGGCAGCGAGATGCCCACGGCGGTACGCATGGCGACGTCGGGCGGCCGGACCTCGGTGACGATCACCGTGACGTTCACCGCCGCTGCCCGGCTGGAGCAGGCCGAGGCGATCGGCATGGTCGAAGGATTCTCGGACGCGCTGGAACGGCTCGCGGCCGAGGTCACGACCACCGCAGAGGCACGTCCGGCCGGCCCGGGCGACGAGACGACAACGGAGAAGCGATGACCAGCAACGACACAGCACGAGCCCGTCTCGAGGGCACGGTCACCTCGGCGGACGGCACCACGATCGCCTATGAACGTGCGGGCAGCGGTCCGGTCGTCGTGCTCGTGGCACAGGCCCTGGCCGACCGGAAGGACAACCGCGGGCTCGCCCGGCTGCTCGCGGCGTCGTGCACCGTGGTCAACTACGACCGGCGCGGCAGGGGAGCGAGCACCGATGCCGGCGACTGGTCGCCCCAGCGGGAGATCGACGACCTGGACGCGCTGATCAGCGCGCACGGTGGGTCAGCCGCACTGGTCGGGGCGTCGTCCGGGGCCGTGCTCGCGCTCGACGCGGCGGCGGCGCTCCCGGGAGCCGTCACGCGGGTCGCCGCCTACGAGGCCCCGGTCATCGTGGACGACCGTCGCCCGCCCGTCCCGCGTGACCTCGGCGACCGGCTCGCCGAGCTGGTCCGGGCCGGTCGGGCCGCGCGGGCGGTCTCCGAGTTCAACCGTGTCGCACTCGGGGCGCCCGCGGTCATGGTCGCCGCGATGCGGCTGATGCTGCCGGCCTGGCGTGCGATGGTCGCCATGGCGCCGACCACGGTCTACGACGCGCGCCTCTGCGTCGGGCTCCAGGACGGCACGCCGCTGGACGCGGCGCGGTGGGGCACGACGTCGGTCCCGGTGCTGGTCATGGTCGGGGGCAAGGGCGAACCCTTCATGCGGAGCGGGTCCGAGGCCTTGGCGGGGGCGCTCGGCGCACGGCACGCGGTCGTCCCGGGTGCCCATCACGGAACGCCGATGATGAAGCCGGCCGCGCTGCTGCCGGAGCTCGAGCCGTTCCTGCAGGAGGGCAGCGTCAGCGGGGCAGCCGCTCCGGTCCCACCGGGATGAGCCGCGGCATGCCCGCGGGCGCCACCTCGCTGAGCGCGAGGTAGCGCGCCTCGGCGCGGTGCAGCCGGATGTGCTCGTCCAGCGACCAGTGGGGGCCGTTCGTGAGCGTCATGCCGCAGGAGCAGTCGATCTCCTCGCGGGCGCCGGGCAGGTGCCGCACCTGACCCACGGTGACGTGGGAGGCGCGGGCGTCCGCCTTGGCGCGGTGCATCACGGCGCTCACGGGGGCATGTTCGGTCACGGCCCCCACCTTAGTTCGGCCGGGCGGGCTCAGTGGGCGGCGTGGGCGCGGTCCAGCGCCTGCAGCACGTCGTCCAGCAGGTCCGTCACGTCCTCCAGGCCCACCGACAGGCGCACGATCGACGGCGAGACCTCGGCCTCCGTGCCCCGCACCGACGCGTGGGTCATCTCGCTCGGGTAGTTGACCAGCGACTCGACGCCGCCGAGCGACTCGGCGAGCAGGAAGACCTCGGTCGACTCGGCGAACGTGCGTGCCGCCGCCTCGCCGCCGGCGAGGTCGAGCGAGATCATGCCGCCGAACCGCGACATCTGGTGCGCCGCGACCTTGTGCCCCGGGTGGTCCGGCAGGCCGGGGTACAGCACGCGCGCGACGGCGGGGTGGTGCACCAGGCGCTCCGCGAGGGTCTGGGCCGTCTCGGAGTGGCGCTGCATGCGCACCGACAGCGTCTTGATGCCACGGGTGGTCAGGAACGCGTCGAACGGGCTGGAGACGGCGCCCGCGGCGAACTGCACGTAGCGCACCTGCTCCGCGAGCTCGTCGGCCCCGGCCTTCACGACGACGGCGCCACCCACGACGTCGGAGTGCCCGCCGAGGTACTTGGTCGTGGAGTGCACCACGACGTCGGCGCCCAGGTCGAGCGGGCGCTGCAGCGCGGGGGAGGCGAACGTGTTGTCGACCACCAGGAGCAGGCCGTTCTCGTGCGCCAGCTCGGCCAGCGCGGGGATGTCGCTGATCTTCATCAGCGGGTTCGACGGCGTCTCGACCCACAGCACCTTGGACTCCGGCCGGACCGCGGCGCGCACGGCGTCGAGGTCGGCCGTGTCCACGGTCGTGTGCGCCACACCCGCCTTGCCGTGCACGGTGCGGATCAGGCGGTGCGTGCCGCCGTAGACGTCGTTCGGCACCAGCACGTGGTCGCCCGGCGCGACGACGGCCCGCAGCAGGGCGTCCTCGGCGGCCAGGCCGGACGCGAACGAGATGCCGTGCGCGCCTCCCTCGATCGCCGCGAGCTGCTCCTCCAGGGCCGTGCGCGTCGGGTTGCCGCCGCGCGAGTACTCGTAGCCGCCGCGCAGGCCGCCGATGCCGTCCTGCGCGTACGTGGAGGTGACGTGGATGGCGGGGATCGCGTCGCCCGTGGTCGGGTCGGTGTGCTGTCCTGCGTGGATGGCGAGCGTGTCGAAACGGCTCGGTCGGGCGTCGGTCATGGGAGGTCAGGTCTCTCTTCGAAGGTGTGCGAGCGGTTCAGACCGCGAGGTAGTCGAGCAGGTCGGAGCGGGAGACCACGCCGAGGGCCTTGCCGCCGTCGGTCACGAGCAGTGCGGTCTCGTCGGCGAGGGCCGCGCGCAGCGTCCCGACCGGTTCGTTGACGCCGATGAGCTGCAGGGGGCGGCCGATCAGCCCGCCCACCTCGTCCGAGAGGTTCGCCTTGCCGGCGAACACCCCGTCGAGCAGCTCGTCCTCGTGCACGGCGCCGGCGATCTCGCCGAGCACCACGGGCGGTTCCGCGGTCAGCACGAGCAGCTGGGAGACGCCGGACCGGGTCATGCGGTCGATCGCCTCCCGCACCGTGTCGGTCTGGTGCACGTAGAGCAGGGGCGGGGTGCGGTCCGCCTTGGCGGCCAGCACGTCCGCGACGGTGTGGTCCTCGATGGCGGGCGCGAACCCGTAGGACCGCAGCCAGGTGTCGTTGAAGATCTTGCCGAGGTAGCCGCGGCCGCCGTCGGGCAGCAGGACCACGACGACGTCGTCCTCGGTGAGGTCGCGGGCCGCCCGCAGGGCGGCGACCACGGCCATGCCGCTGGAGCCGCCCACGAGGATGCCCTCCTCCCGGGCGAGCCGGCGGGTCATCGCGAACGACTCGGCGTCGCTCACCGCGATGATCTCGTGCGGCACGCTCGGGTCGTAGGCGGACGGCCAGAAGTCCTCGCCCACGCCCTCGACCAGATACGGGCGGCCGGTGCCGCCGGAGTAGACCGACCCCTCGGGGTCGGCGCCGACGATGCGAACCCTGTCGCCCGAGACCTCGCGCAGGTAGCGGCCGGTGCCGGTGATGGTGCCGCCCGTGCCGACGCCGGCGACGAAGTGCGTCACGCGGCCGTCGGTGTCCCGCCAGATCTCCGGGCCCGTGGTCTCGTAGTGCGACCGGGGGCCGTTCGGGTTGGAGTACTGGTCGGGCTTGAAGGCACCGGGGATCTCGCGCACCAGCCGGTCGCTCACCGAGTAGTACGACTCGGGGCTGTCGGGCGCGACCGCCGTCGGCGTCACGACCACCTCGGCGCCGTACGCGGTCAGCACGTTGCGCTTGTCCTCGCCCACCTTGTCGGGCAGCACGAAGACGCAGCGGTAGCCGCGCTGCTGGGCCACCAGGGCGAGGCCGACGCCGGTGTTGCCCGACGTGGGCTCGACGATGGTGCCGCCGGGCAGGAGCTTGCCCTCGCGCTCGGCCGCGTCGATGATGCGGCCCGCGATGCGGTCCTTGGAGGACCCGCCGGGGTTGAGGTACTCGAGCTTGACCAGCACGGTGGCGCTGGTGACGCCCTCGGTCACGTGGGTGAGCCGGACCAGCGGGGTGTTGCCGACGAGGTCAACGACAGAATTGACGTACTGCACCTGTTTCTCTTCCTGTTCTGCACGCGCGACGGCGCGCGTGGGGGACTGACGGACCGGCGTGGGTGGTCAGTGACAGCAACAGGAGAGGTGTGCGAGCACGCCGCAACTGTAGCGGCGCGGGCCGCTCAGTGCGAGTGCGCGATGCCCAGCTCGTGCATGCGCTCGTGCTCCTCACGCTCCTTGATGCGCTGCGCGATCCGCGCCTGGACCTCGGCCCGGCGCAGCGGCGGCACGGTCTTGGGCGGCTGACGGCGTTCGGGGAGCTCGTCGAGCAGGCGGGTCACGATGTCCGCGATCTCCTCGGTAGCGCGCTCCACCGGGTCGCGGGTGGTGTCGTTCACCTTGGTCACGCCCGTGACCTTGCGCACGAACTGCAGCGCGGCGGCGGTGATCTCCTCGTCGGTGGCGGCCGGTTCGAGGCCGCGCAGCGTGGTGATGTTTCGGCACATGCTCCGACGGTACGCCGGACGTCGCCCGTAGGGGAGGGGGCGTCGTCGGCCCCGAGGTGCGCTTCTACCCAGTCATTCGGCCCGAAACCCAGGTGATTCCGGGCCGAATGACTGGGTAGAAGCGCACCTCCGCCGGGCGGGGCCAGCGCGACCTGCGGTCAGTGCCCGGCGGTGGTCTCGCGCAGCGCCTTGACGGGGATCGTGGCGGCGATCGCCGCGGACACCACGGCCATGCCGCAGCCGAGCAGCAGGGCCACGCGGAACCCGCCCTCGGTGGGCAGGGTGTGCTCGCCGAAGGTGGTGCTCATCCGGGCCAGCACCACGCCGATCACGGCGGCCGACACCGAGGTGCCGATGGACCGCATGAGCGCGTTGAAGCCGTTCGCGGCGGCCTTCTCGGAGGCGGGCACGGAGCCCAGGATGATCGCGGGCAGCGCGCCGTAGGCGAAGCCGACGCCGGCCGCCGCGACGAACGCCGTGGCCGACAGGCCCACGAGCGTGTCCATGAACAGCGTGGACAGGCCGTAGCCCAGCGCCATGACCAGGCCGCCCAGCACCAGCGTCGTCTTGGGCCCGCGAGCGCGGGTGATGCGCGCGCCCACCGGCGACATGAGGGTCATCGCGATGCCCGACGGCGCCATCCACAGGCCCATCTGCAGCATGGACTGGCCCAGGCCGAACCCGGTCGCGGCCGGCGCCTGCATGAGCTGCGGTAGGATCAGCGACTGCGCGTACATGGCGAACCCGATCATGATCGAGGCCACGTTGGTGAGCAGCACGGCGGGGCGTGCCGTGGTGCGCAGGTCGACCAGGGCGTCGCGCGTGCGCAGCTCCCACCAGCCCCAGGCCAGGAGCACGACCACGGAGCCGGCGAACAGGCCGAGCACCAGCGGGCTCGTCCAGCCCCACTCGGCGCCCTTGGAGACGGCGAGCAGCAGGGCCACGAGACCCGCGGCCAGGCCGAGCACGCCCACGTAGTCGAACGGGGCGCACACCTTGGCGGGTGCGGCCGGGGCGGGGATCGCCCGCCAGACGACGACGCCGACCACGACGGCGCAGACGGCGATGAGCCAGAACAGGATGCGCCAGCTCGCGAACTCGGCGACCGCGGCGGCGAACGGCAGGCCGAGGGCGCCGCCGATGCCGAGCGATGAGCTCATCAGGGAGATGGCGCCGGCGGTGCGCTCCTTGGGCAGCAGGTCGTGCAACATGCTGATGCCGAGCGGGATGAACCCGGTGGCCAGGCCCTGCAGGCCGCGGCCGGTGACCATGACGGGGACCGTGGTGGCCAGCGCGCAGACCGCGGAGCCGAGGGCCAGCGGTACCAGCGAGACCAGGATCATCTTCTTCTTGCCGTACAGGTCGCCCAGCCGCCCGGAGACGGGGGTGCAGATGGCGCCGACGAGCAGCGTGACCGTGATGATCCAGGACGTGTCGGAGGCCGGGGCGTCGAAGATGGTCGGCAGCGAGGCGATGATCGGGACCACGAGGGTCTGGGTCATCGCGACCACGATGCCGCCGATCGCGAGGATGGCGACGATGCGGTTCGGGTGGATCGCCGGGGCGGTGGCCCCGGTCTCGGGCGGTGGTGCGGGGCGGGACGCGGTAGTCGTCACGAGTCTCCTCGAAAGATTGCTGTGCATCATGCACATTGGGGTTCGGCCTCAGGATGCCATATCTTGTGCATGATGCATAGGCAATAGCCCGTGCGGGATCGGAGGAATGACGACGATGACGTCCGCGATCGACGAGATCGAGTACGAGGGCATGCTGTTCGGCCGGCACCTGGCCGCGCTGCCCGCGGGCCGCACGCGCCGCAAGGGCGGGCTGCTCGACCAGAGCGCGTACACGCTGCTCAGCCTGCTCGACGCCGGGGGGCCCGCCAGCCTCGCAGAGCTCGCGGCCGCCACCGGTCTCGACGTCTCGACCCTGAACCGGCAGACGGCTGCGCTGCGCCGCTCGGGGCTGGCCGAGCGCTTCGACGACCCGGACGGCGGGCAGGCCCGCAAGCTGCGGCTCTCCGCCGAGGGCGCCCGGCTGCTCGGCGAGGAGCGCGCGGCCAGCCGGGTGCTGCTGGCCGAGCTGCTGCACGACTGGTCGGAGGCGGACCGCGCCCGGTTCGGCGAGCTGCTGGGCCGCTACAACCGCGTCATCGAGGACCGCTCGAAGCGCCACTGGCCGCGGCCCTGACGACCCGCTGGATCGGTTGAGCACAGCAGTTGCTGCCGCGCGAGCCCGCCCTGCGGCAGAAGCCACTGTGGTCGACCCGTTTTGTCGTGGCGGCCTCGGGCGTTCGTGCGGCAGGGTGGCCGCATGAGCGCACCCAGCGACGCCGCAGCCGGCTCCCGTCCTGACGACACGACCGACGCCGGGGCCCGGCCCGTGACCAGCGTGCGCGAGGCCGGCGCCGAGGACTGGCCCGCCATCTGGCCCATCGTCGAGGAGGTCGTGCGCGCGGCCGACACCTTCGCCTACGACCCCGCCATGGGCGAGGCCGACGCGCGCGCCGGCTGGCTCGAGGCCCCCGCGCGCGTGGTGGTCGCGGTGCGCGACGGCGTCGTGGTCGGCACCGCGAACATGTACCCCAACCGGCCGGGGCCGGGCAGCCACATCGCGTCCGGCAGCATCATGGTCGACCGCGCGGTGCGCGGCTCCGGCGCCGGCCGTGCCCTGGTGCAGGACATGATCGCCTGGGCTGCCCGCGAGGGGTACGCCGCCGTGCAGTTCAACGCCGTCGTCGACACCAACGCCGCCGCCGTCCACCTGTACGAGAGCCTCGGCTTCGTCACCCTCGGCATCGCGCCGGGAGCGTTCCGGCACCCCGAGCTGGGCGACGTCGGGCTGCGGATCATGTGGCGCGACCTGAGCGACCTGAGCGACCTGCGCGGCGGCGCTGCCGGGAGCGAGGCCTGATGCGCTTCTCCGTCAACGTCCCCAACTTCGGCGACTTCGCCGACGCCCGCGCGGTCGCCACCGTGGCTCGTGCGGCCGAGGACGCCGGCTGGGACGGCCTGTTCGTCTGGGACCACGTGGTGCACCGCAAGGAGGCGCGCCGCGGCCAGCCGTTCGGCGACCCGTGGATGCTGCTCACGGCCGCGGCGCTCGCGACGTCGACGATCCGGCTGGGCACGCTGGTCACCCCGGTGGCGCGGCGCCGGCCCGAGCAGCTCGCCCGGCAGGTCGCCACCCTGGACGCCCTCAGCGGCGGCCGCGTCGTCTTCGGCGCGGGGCTGGGCGGGCCGGTCGAGGACGAGTTCGGCAGCTTCGGCGACGAGACCGACCCCGTGGTGCTCGCGGAGAAGCTCGACGAGGGCCTCGGGCTGCTGGCCCGCTACTGGGCGGGGGAGCGCGTGGACCACGACGGTCCGCACTACCGCGTGCACGACGTCGAGATCCTCCCGGCCACCGTGCAGCGGCCCCGGCCGCCGGTCTGGGTGGGCGGATTCTGGCCCGCGCGCCGGCCGTTCCGGCGGGCGGCGAGGTGGGACGGCGTCGTGCCGCTCTTCGCGTCCGGGCACGGCGAGCCGCCGACGCCCGACGAGGTGCGCGAGGTCGCCGGATACGTGGCGGAGCACCGCACCGGGACGGGGGCGTACGACGTCGTCGTCGGCGGGCTGACCGCGCCGGAGGCCGCGGCCGACGTCGTCGGCCCGCTCGTCGAGGCCGGGGCGACCTGGTGGGACGAGCGCGGCCGGTACACGGCGCCGGAGCTGTACTCCCTGCCGGCGGTGCTGCGCCGGGTGGAGGCGGGCCCGCCGCGGCTCTGAGCACGCGGCTGGCGCGGCAGTTTGCCCCGCGGACTCGGCACCTTGCCCCGCGGACTCGGCAGTTTGCCCGGCAGACTCGGCACCTTGCTCGCAGGCGCGGCAGTTTGCCCCGCCGACTCGGCAGTTTGCACCGCAGACTCGGCAGCCTGCACTGAGATCGGTCCAGGGCTGAGCCGATCTCGATGCCAACTGCCGAGCGCCGGCGCCAAGTGCCGAGTCTGCGGGGCAAACTGCCGAGCGGGAGCCTGAGCCGCTGAGCCGACTGCCGACCCCGGTGTCAACACCTGAGCCCCGGTGCCAGTTGCCGACCCTGGTGCCAACTGCCGACCCTGGTGCCAACTGCCGACCGCCGGTGCCGGCTGCCGAGCCTCAGCCCGCCTGGCCCGCGCTCCAGCGGGCCTTGTCGGCGTCGGTCACCTCGACCGGGCCCGTGGCCGGCTGGGTGATGCGGATGTGGTTGCCGAACGGGTCGCGCAGGGCGCAGTCGATGCCGTACGGCTGCTCGACGGGCTCCTCGGTGAACTCGACGCCCTTGGCGCTCAGGTCGGCGTAGGTGCGGCGGCAGTCGTCGGTGGTGAGGATGCACGCGACTCCGAGCGCCCCCTTGGTCACCAGGTCCCGGACCTGGGCCGCGACCTCCTCGCTCAGCGACGGCGGGCCCGGCACCTCCAGGAGCAGGTGGCGGTCGGGGTCCTCGGGCAGGGAGATGGTCAGCCAGCGCATGAAGCCCATGTCGACGTCGTTGCTGACCTCGAACCCGAGCTTGCCGACGTAGAAGTCCAGGGCCTCGTCCTGGTCGAGCACGGTCACGGCGGTGATGGAGATGTTCTTGAACATGCCCACCACGCTAGGACCGGCCCCGTGGGATGCGCTTCTCCGAAACTGCTCGGTCGAGGAAGCCGCTCAGCCCGCGGGCCGCATCCAGCTCTTGACGAAGCAGACGGGCGCGGCCACCGGCCGCGTCCGCCGCCGGTACTCGGTCGGTGAGACGCCGACGACGTCGCGGAACGTGCGGCTGAACGTGCCCAGGCTGTTGGAGCCCACCTGCAGCGCGATCTCCGTCACCGGCGTGGCCGTGTTGCGCAGCAGCGCCATCGCCCGCTCCAGCCTGCGCCGCTGCAGGTAGCGGTGCGGCGTCTCGCCGAACGTCGCCCGGAAGCTGCGGCTGAAGTGGGACGGCGAGACGTGCGCGATCCGGGCCAGCGTCGGCACGTCGAGCGGCCGGGCGTAGTCGCGGTCGATGGCGTCCCGGGCGCGCAGCAGCAGCCGGTTGTCGCGCTCGTGCGGGGACATCAGCTCGCCTCGCCGAGGAACACCGCGTACCCGTCCAGCAGGCGCGCCAGGCCGAACTCGAACAGCGAGTCCAGCGTGAGGTCGATGTCGGTGCCCGTGGCCGCCGCGAGGTGCGGGTACCGGCGCGGGTCGGCCACGGCCTGGAGGTCCGGCAGCGTGCGGTCCATCCACTCCTCGTCGGTCAGCCCGTCGTCCCGGCGGGCCTGGGTCGCCGGCTCGACGCCCACCCCCAGGCCCCGCACCAGCTGGAACACCGAGACCGTCAGGTGCATCCGTGTGTCCAGGTCCAGCCGCCGTCCGCCGACGTCGCCGAACGCGGACAGCAGCGCCTCGGTGTGCGCCACGCCGTGGGGCAGCACCTGCGGCCGCGTCATCGACATCACGTGCGCCGCCCACGGATGGCGCTGGAACGCCGCCCACATCGTGCGGGCGCACACCTCCGCGCGAGCCCGCCAGCCGTCTGGCAGCGGGTCCGGGAGCGGCGAGGTCGCGTACACCGTGTCGAGCATCCGGGCCAGGAGCTCCTCGCGGCCGCGCACGTAGCGGTACAGCGTCATCGTCGGGATGCCCAGGTCGGTCGCGATGCGCCGCATGGACAGCCCGCCCAGCCCCTCGGCGTCGGCCGTGGCCATGGCGAGGCGCACCACGTCGTCGACCGTGGGGGCGCTCGCGGGCGGACCGCCCGCCGTCGTGCCGCCCACGGCCCCGGCCGCCACCACGGTGCCCACCCCGCGCCGCACCTCGACGAGCCCGTCGCGGCGCAGGGCGTCGAGCACCCGGCTCGCCGTGGCCATGGCGACCCCGTGCTCGGCGACGATGCGGCGCGTGGACGGCACCGGGGCGCCAGGGGCGAGCTCGCCCGACCGGATGCGGGCGCGGATCTCGTCGGCGATGCGCTCGGACGTGCTGGTCATCTGCGGCTCCCTGTGCTGGTGCTGTACTAGTGCACCCGGACCGCCCACCGCGGGTGTCCGGCCTGCTGACCTGGGCGTTCGCGGGGTGCACTACCTGGTGCACTACCGCTTCCTTTACCCAGCATAGGACGGTTCGTACGGTGTACGAAACCGCTCGCCGAGACCGGCGGGCCCAGCCTTCGAACCAGGAGCAGCCATGACCCACGTCCTCGTCTCCGGCGCCAGCGTCGCCGGCCCCGCCCTCGCCTTCTGGCTCCGCCGCCATGGCTTCGACGTCACCGTCGTCGAGCGTGCCCCCGCGCCTCGCCCGGGCGGCCAAGGCATCGACGTGCGGGGCGCCGCCCGCACCGTGCTGGACCGCATGGGCATCACCGAGCAGGTCCGCGCCGCCCACACGGGCGTGCGGGGCATCGCCTACCTCGACGCCGCGGGGCGGCGCATCATGGAGCTGCCCGCCGAGATGTTCGGCCACTCGGGCGGCGTGATCGCCGACATCGAGATCCTGCGCGGCGACCTCATGCGGATCATCATGGACGCCGCCGACGGCGTCGAGTACCTCTTCGACGACAGCGTCACCGCGCTCGAAGAGCGGCCTGACGGCGTCGACGTCACCTTCGAACGCTCCGCCCCGCGCCGGTTCGACCTCGTCGTGGGCGCGGACGGCGTCTTCTCCACCACGCGCCGCCTGGCCTTCGACGGCGCCTGGCGGGCCGTCGACTCCGGGTACCACCGCGCGGTGTTCACCGCCGAGCCCGCGGGCGGCGCCGACACCTGGGGCCTGGACGGCTGGGAGCTGCTGTACTCGATGCCGGCCGGCAACGGCGTCGGCGGGCGCAACGTGCTGCTGTACCCGGCGCACGGCGGTGCCCGCGGCATGGTGCACTTCGCGGGCGACCCCCTCGAGTACGACCGGCACGACATCGCCGGGCAGAAGCGCCTGGTCGCCGGCGTGCTGGCGGGGGAGGGCTGGGAGGTGCCGCGCCTGCTGGCGGCGATGGAGCGCGCCGATGACTTCTACCTCGACCGGCACGTGAAGATCGAGATGCCGTCCTGGCACCGGGGGCGCGTCGCGCTCCTGGGCGACGCGTGCACCGCCGGGTCCGTCGGCATGGGTACGTCGCTCGCCCTGGTGGGGGCCTACGTGCTGGCGGGCGAGCTCGCGAAGGCCGACGGCGACCCCGCCGTCGCGTTCCCCGCGTACGAGGCGACGGTGCGCCCGTACGCCGCCGTCAACATGAAGCAGCTCCCGGGTGGCGCGCGGGGTTTCCTGCCGCCCACCCGCTTCGAGATCAAGGCGCGTACGGCGGTGATGGGCGCTCTGCTCAGGACGCCGCTGGCGAGCATGATGATGGGCGGCATCGACAAGGCGGTCGACCAGATCGCCCTCCCGGACTACGCGGCGCTGGCGGTCGGCCGCTGACCGGGATTCAGCAGGCCGCCGGCGACCGTCACGAAGCCGGTCGCGGTCGTCCGGGGCCTGCTGAACCCGGCTCAGTCCGGGGAGACCTTGACGACTTGGTGATCAAGTGATTTAGTCACTTTCATGACTCAAGGTAGAGCCTCCTTCTCCGAGCAGCTCGCGGACGACATCGTCCAGCTGATCCGCTCCGAGAGCCTCGGCCCCGGCGACGTGCTGGAGTCCTCCCGCGACCTGGCCAAGCGCTTCGCCGTCACCACGCCCACCGTCCGGGAGGCGCTGCGGCGGCTGGAGGCCACCGGCGTGGTCGAGCTGCGGCACGGCTCCGGCACCTACATCGGCCCGGGCCTCGAGCGGTCGGTGCTGGCCAACCCGCACCGGCCGCACATCACGCGCTCCTCGGTGATCGAGCTGGTCCAGGCCCGCCTCGTCATCGAGCCCGGTATCGCGGCGCTCGCCGCGAGCGCCCGCGACGCCGCCGCCCTGCAGCGGCTGGAGGCCGCGGCGGCGACGGCGTTGCAGCCGCCGGTGCACGGGTTCCGGCCGGCGCTGAACTTCCACGTGGAGCTGGCTGCGGCGTCGGGCAACGGGCTGCTGCGCGAGACGGTGGAGGCGCTGCTGCACGTGCGTGCGTCGGAGCAGACGGAGATCCGGTTCCGGTACGACGACCGGCAGCGGGACCACGCGGAGCACCTGGAGATCCTGGCTGCGGTGTGCGACGGCGACGGCGCGGCCGCGGAGCGGCTGACGCGGGAGCACCTGTCGACGATCCGGGAGTCGCTGGAGGCGGCGGACTTCGGGGAGGCGGCACCGTGAGCGCCCCGTACCGCCTCGCGGAGATGACGACGGCGGAGGCGGCGGACGCCGTCGCCCGCGGCACCATCGTGGTGATCCCGGCCGGGGCGCTGGAGCAGCACGGTCCGGGCATGGCGCTCGGCACGGACCTGGTGCGGGCCGAGGGCGTGGTGGCGCAGGTCGCCGCGAACCTGCCCGGCCAGGTGGTGGTGGGGCCGTCGATCCCCGTGGGGGTCTCGCCGCACCACATGGCGTTCGCGGGCACGGTCACGCTGACGACGACGACGTTCGCCGCCGTCGTGCGGGAGTACGTGACGAGCCTGCACCGGCACGGCTGGACGCGGTTCCTCGTGGTCACGGGGCACGGGGGCAACAACGCGACGCTGACCACGGTGGCGCAGGACCTGCTGGTGTCCCACCCCGGGATCCAGCTCGCCTGGTCGCCGCTGACGACGCTCGCGGGCGACGCCGTGGCCGCCATGGCGCCGAGCGCCGTGCACGGGCACTCCGGCGAGGCCGAGACGGCGCAGATGCTGCACCTCGCCCCGCACCTGGTGCACACCGACCGGCTGGAGCCCGGCACCACCAGCCCGGACCAGCTCGACGACGTCTCCCGCACGGCGCGCCGTCACGCGCAGCCCGCCCTGACCCTGCCGTACGACCGGCTCAGCCCCAACGGCGTGCTCGGCGACCCGCGCCGGGCCACCGCCGAGGACGGCGCCGCGATCGTCAAGGCGATCGTCGACCGCATCACCACGTTCCTGACGGAGTGGCCGCCCGCGTAGCGCCGGCACACCACCGCACAGCAGAGCAAACCCCACCGCACGCATCTGGCCCGCCAGGTGTCCGCTCCGCCGTGCCCGCAACCGCGGGCCGGCGCCCAGAAAGGACTCGCATGTCAACGACGACAGCAGCACCTCGCCCCGCCCCGGAGGGCCGGCGACGGCCCGCCCGGCGCGTGGCGCTCCTCGCCGCCGCGGCGCTCGCCGCGGCGACCCTGGCCGGCCCGGTCGGCGGCACGACGTCGGCGGCCGCCTTCGCGCCCTCCGCCCCCGCGCCGGCCGTTCCGGCCGACGCCGCCGCCTCGCCGTCGGACCACCCGGATCGCACCGGGCGCAACCCGCTGCGCTCCGCGGGCTGCGGCACCGACCCCGGGCAGGAGCCCGGCACCAGCGTGCTGCGCACCCTGACCAGCGACGGCCGCGAGCGCACCGTGCAGCTGCACCTGCCGGACGGTTACCGCAGCGACCGGGCGTGGCCCGTGGTCCTGGTGTTTCACGGCCGGGGCAACACGGGTGCGGGCACGGAGGCGTTCTCCGGCCTGGACGCGCTGCCCGCGATCGTCGCGTACGGCAACGGCGTGGTCGGCACGGGCGACGGTGACCGGCAGGCCTGGGAGGGCGCGCCGTACTCGGCCCCCGGCGTCGACGACATCGCGTACACGAACGACCTGCTGGACACCCTGGAGCAGGACCTGTGCGTGGACCCGCGGCGCGTGTACGCGACGGGCAAGTCCAACGGGGCGGGCTTCACCGGCATCCTGGCGTGCGAGCTGTCGGACCGGATCGCGGCGATCGCGCCGGTGGCCGCCGCGTTCTACGGCACGGGTCACCCGGCCTGCGACCCGGCACGGCCGGTGCCGGTGATCGGCTTCCACGGCACGGACGACGTCACCATCCCGTACGCGGGCGACCCGGACCGCGGCCTGCCCGCCATCCTCGACTGGACCGGCGGCTGGGTGCAGCGCAACGGGTGCGCCGCGGGCCCCGACGTCGAGGAGACGGCGTTCGACGTCACCACGACCCGCTGGACGGGCTGCGACCGCGGCGCCGAGGTGACCCACGTCGCGGTGCTCGGTGGCGGGCACACCTGGCCGGGGGAGGACAGCTACTCCGGCGGCGGGTACGCGACGCACAGCATCGAGGCCCACGAGGTGCTCTGGGAGTTCCTGGGTGACGAGCGGCTGCCGGTGCGGTTCCTCACGGGCCAGGGTGCGCACGAGCAGCAGGGAGCGGCGTCATGACCGCGACCTCGAAGCAGACCGCTCCCGGCACCGAGCCGGACCGCCTGCCGCGCGTGCTGCGGGCGCTCGCCGTCGTCGAGCGGCTGGGCAACGCCCTGCCGCACCCGTTCTGGCTGTTCTGGATCCTGGCGGCGATCCTCGGCGTGACGAGCGCCGGGCTGGCCGCGGCGGGCGTGTCCGTCGTCTCGCCCGCCGACGGCGAGACCGTCGTGGTGCAGAACCTGCTCAGCGGCGAGGGCCTGGCCATGGCCGTGTCCACGGCCGTGGACAACTTCGCGACGTTCGGCCCGATGGGCACCATCGTCGTGGTCATCATGGGCGTCGCCATCGCGGAGCGCACCGGCTTCCTGTCGGCGGCGATGAAGGTCTCCGTCTCCCGGGTGCCGGTCGGCTGGGTCGTCTTCGCGGTCGCGTTCGCGGGCACCGTCTCGCACGTCGCGAGCGCCGCGGCGTACATCATCCTGGTGCCGCTGGGCGGGCTCGCGTTCCGGGCGGTCGGCAAGTCGCCGATCCTCGGCGTCGTGGTGGCGTACACGTCCATCGCCTCGGGCTACGACGCGAGCCCGGTGCCGACGCCGAACGACGCGATCTTCGCGGGCATCACCACGGAGGCGGCGCGGATCATCGACCCGAACGCGTACGTGTCGCCGGTGAGCAACTGGTTCTTCAACATCGGCTCCTCGCTGCTGCTGGCGATCGTGATCACCCTGGTCACCAACCTGGTGCTGGCCAAGCGGCCCGACCTCGACGCCGACCCCGACGCGGACCTGGACGACGTCGCGGGCCTCGAGCTCTCGCCGCGCGACCGCAAGGCGCTGCGCGCGGCGCTGCTGTCCGGCCTGGCGGCGATCGTGCTGATCGCCGTGGTGGTGCTGCTGCCGTCGTCCCCGCTGCGGGGCGAGGGCGGGAGCCTGACCGAGTCGCCGTTCCTGGACGGCATCGCGGCGATCGTCGCCGTGCTGTTCGCGCTGGTCGGCATCGTGTACGGGTGGCGGTCCGGGGAGATCACCAAGGCGGGGGACGTGCCGAGGCTGATGGCCGAGGGCGTGCGGCAGATGGCGCCGGTCCTCGTGCTGTTCTTCGCCATCGCGCAGTTCCTCGCGTACTTCGACTGGACGCACATCGGCGACGTCATCGCCGTGAACTCGGCGGAGGCCCTGGAGACCAGCGGCGTGCCGATCTGGGTGGTGTTCCTGGCGATCCTCGCGCTGCTGTCCGTGGTGAACGTGCTCGTGACCAGCGGCTCGGCCATGTGGGCCATCGCGGCACCCGTCGTCGTGCCCATGCTGATGCTGCTGGACGTGCCCGCCGAGACCACGCAGGCGCTGTTCCGCATCGCCGACTCCGGGTCCACGGCGATCACGCCGATGAGCCCGTACTTCATCATGGCGCTCGGGTTCCTGCAGCGGTACCGCAAGGACGCCGGCATCGGCACCCTGGCCTCGTACACGCTGCCGCTCGCCGTGTGCATGACGCTGGCCTGGACCGCGCTGTTCTTCGCCTGGTGGGCGCTCGGCATCCCGCTCGGGCCGGGGGCGCCCGTGCGCTGACGCCGCCGGTGCGCTGACGCACACGTGGCCCCGCCGCCGTCCCTCACCGGGCACGACGGCGGGGCCACGGTGATGATGGCCGGCGATGAACGCGATCCTGCTGCTGCCCGCCGGCATCGTCCTGCTCAACGTGTTCGCGCTGGCGCTGGTGCTGCTGCGGGCCCCGCTGTTCCGGCTGCCGGTGTACTGGCCGATGGTGCTCAACATCGGCCTGTCCGTGGCCCCGGCCGTGGTGCTCGGCATCGGGCTGCTGCTGGTGCTGGGCATCATCACGTTCGTGCCGAACCGGGCGCTCATGCTGACCGTGATCGCGCTGGTGCTCCTGGTCTGGGTGCTGCTGCTCCCGAACGCGGCCTACCTGGTCACGGAGCTGAACTTCTCCCACCGGCGGCCCGTGGAGGACCCGGCGCCCCTCTGGTACGACATCGTCATGGTGCTGTCCCTGGCGCTGTCGGGCGTGCTGAACATGCTGATGAACGTGCTGCTGGTGCAGTTCGCCTACGTGCTGATCGTGCGGCCCAACGACGACGACCCCTACCGGCAGCCCGACTCCTGGGTACTGGTAGGGGTCACCCTCGTGCTGGTCAGCGTGGGCATCTACCTGGGGCGGTACATCCGGTTCAACTCCTGGGACCTGCTGCACCCCTGGTCGTTCGTGCGCAAGCTCGTCGAGCACTTCCGGGTGGCGGCGCACTGGCGGACGCTGGCCGGATTCGTCGTCGTGCACACGCTGTTCTTCGGGCTGATGTACGTGCTCGTGGTCGCGCCCGTGGTGCTGATGGTGGCCGCCGTCTCGCGGTGAGGCGGCGGCCACCACGGGGGTGCCTCAGTCCGGCAGGCCCGCGACCGCGAAGTACGTGGTGCAGGCGCCGCCCTCGGACTCGTACCCCGTGGACAGCTCCAGCAGCTCGTCCCGCCCGGGCAGGGCCAGCAGCGTGGGGCTGTAGTTGGGGCAGTAGTTGTTCCACGGGTCGAGAATGCTCACCGGCGCCTCGGCCGTGGCCCAGTCGGCCTCCGGCACGCCCTCGTTCGTCATGATCGTCGACCCGCTGCCGGGCAGCACGCTCCCGTCCGCCCCGTAGAGCATCTGCCCGACGCCGAGCAGCCGGCCGTCCGGCGTGCCGTCGTCGTACCAGGAGATGTTCGGGGTGTGCCGGAAGTGCGTGCCGTCCGCCGTCGCGACCGGGCTGCCGATCTCGGTGACCGGCTGCCACGCGACCCCGTCGGCCGAGCGGCGCGTGTAGTGCCGGCAGTCCTGCACCGGGCCGCACACCTCGTAGCTCATCAGGTAGTCGCCGTCCGGCAGCCGCCGCACCACCGGCATCCCCGGGCGCAGCCCGGAGTCCGCGAGCGCGATGACGTCCCGCAGCGGCGACCAGGTCACGCCGTCGGGCGACGTGGCCTGCACGATCACCTGGCTGTGCGCCGGCTGCTGGTTCTCGTCCGAGACGTACAGCACCAGCTCGCCGTCGGGGGAGACGGCGAACTCCGGCTCCCACAGGCCCTTGCCGCCCGGCGCCGTGGCCGCCGTCGAGACGTGCTCCCACGTGCGGCCCTGGTCGCGGCTGGCCCAGACCGGCAGCGTCATCCGGCGCGTGGCCTCGTCCTCCTGCTGGCCCACCGATGCCGACCACAGCAGGGTGCCCTCCGGCAGGTCGCCCACCGCCCGCGGCAGCTCGAACAGCGTCGAGCAGCACAGGCCCTTCGTCGCCCCCGGGTCCGAGACCGTGCCGACCCGCTCGAAGCTGCGGCCGGCGTCCGTGCTGTGGAAGATCGCGCCGTGCCCGGTGTCGCCGTCGAACGTGACCGTGCTGACCACGATGGTGCCGTTCGCCTCGCCGGAGTGCTCCAGCCGGATCGCCCGCGGGTACAGCGAGGTGCCCTCCATCAGGCGGGTCCCGTTCTCCGCCCCGCCCGGTGGCGGTTCGGCCCTGCTCGTCGCCGTGGCCGGCGCGACGGCGGTGGACAGGGCGAGCGTGGCAAGGGCGAGGACGGCGAAGAAGCGTCGTACGACCATGGGTGATACCTCTCTGATCGACTCTGATCTCACCCGCACGCTAGTGAACCCGGGCCGGTGCGTCAACGTTGCACCAACACGCCAGGACCCGCCGCCCCAGGGGGCGGCGGGTCCTGGTGGGAGCAGCCGGGTGGGTCAGCCCGCGGCGTCGACCGCGGACTGCAGCTCCTCGATGAAGCCGGCGGCGGCCTCCTGCGGGGAGAGCTGCCCGAACTGGATCTGCTGGTTGTACCGGGACAGCATGGTCTCGATCTCGCTCGCGCCGTTCGGCGTGATGGGCGGGGCGTCGCCGGAGCGCTCGCCCACCAGCTTGGTGAAGTCCAGGAGCTTCTTCGCGGGCTCGTCGAGCGTGGGCTCGAGCGCCTCCTGGAACGCCTCGCTGGCGGGGATCCCTCGGTCGGTCCCGAAGGCGCGGGCGACCTGGGGGTCGTTGACGAGGAAGTCGATCAGCAGGGCCGCCTCGGCCGGGTGCTCGGACTGGGACGAGGCCGCCCAGTACATCGACGGCTTGGGGTACTGGAAGCCCTCCGGCGTGTCCGCGTCGGCGGGCCAGTCCGCCACCTCGTACTCGAAGTCGGGCGCCGCCGCGGCGATCGCGGTGAACTGGCCGGCGGCGATGAAGGCCATCGCGGTGTTGCCCACGACCGTGTCGCCCTGGTCGAGGGGCACGCCCGCCTTCTCGCTCAGGGAGGCGGCGTCCGGCGCGGCGCCGGACTCGATCCAGTCGAGCTCACGCTGCCAGTACGCGGCGACCGTGGCGGGGTCGATGGCCACGTCACCCTCGTCGTCGAAGATCTGGTCGCCCTGCTGGCGGGCGAACACCTCCAGGCTGAACGAGTCCGCCCCGAACGGGGACAGGCCGCGCACCTTGCCGCCGGACGCCTCGGTGATCGCCTGCGCGGCGGCGTCGAACTCCTCCCAGGTCCACGTGTCGGTGTCCGGGACCGGCACGTCGTACTTCTCGAAGAGGCTGGTGTTCACCACGACACCGTTCCCCGCCACCCCGATCGGCACGGCGTACAGGCTGCCGTCGACCTCGCCGGAGGCCAGCACGTTGTCCGGCAGCGAGCTCGCGTCGAGGAACTCCGGCACCGCGTCGAGGTCCAGCAGCGCCCCGCGCCCCGCGTACGAGGAGAGGTAGAGCTGGTCGAACTGGACGACGTCGGGCATGTCTCCCGCCGCCGCCGTGGTCGCCAAGCGGTCCCAGTAGCCGCCCCAGTCCGCGTAGGTGGGCTCCACGTGGATGGTGGGGTGCTCCTCCTCGAACAGCTTGATCGCGTCGAGGGTCGACTGGTGGCGGGCGTCCGCGCCCCACCAGGTCATCGTCAGGGTGACGTCCTCGTCGCTGAGCTCCGCGTCGGCGGGGTCGGGCGCGATGCCGCACCCGGCCACGGAGACGCTCAGGGCGAGGGCCGTGGCGGCCAGCGCACCCCGTCGCGCGCGTCGTCGCATCGTGGTTCTTCCTCCGGTCGTAGGTCGTCCGCCCATCACTTGCCGCCCGTCGTCGCGATGCCGCGCAGCAGGAACCGCTGCCCGAACAGGAACACGAGGAACACGGGGATCAGCGAGACGACGCTCATCGCGAACAGGGCCCCGAAGTCGGACTGGGACTGGGCGTCGATGAACTGCCGCAGCGCGACCGGGACCGTGTAGAGGTCGGGGTCGGTCACGAAGATGAGCTGGGAGAAGAAGTCGTTCCAGGTCCAGATGAACGTGAAGATCGTGGTGGTTGCCAGCGCGGGCACCATGAGCGGCAGGATCACCTGGAGGAAGATCCGGGCGTGCCCGGCGCCGTCGATCCGCGCCGCCTCGTCGAGCTCGCGCGGGATGCCGCGCACGAACTGCACCATGAGGAACACGAAGAACGCGTCCGTGGCCAGCAGCTTGGGCACGATCAGCGGCAGGTAGGTGTTGATCCAGCCGAGCTGGGCGAACATCACGTACTGCGGGATGATCAGCACGTGCACCGGCAGCATGATCGTCAGGAGCATCGCGGCGAACGCGACGGTCTTGGCGCGGAACTGCAGCCGGGCGAACGCGTAGGCCGCCATGGAGCAGGACACGAGGTTGCCCACCACGGAGCCCAGCACGACCAGGGCCGAGTTGAGCAGGTAGCTGCCGAACGGCTTGCTCAGCGCGTTCCAGCCGTCGGGGTAGTGGCTCAGGTCGAACGTGTCGATCAGCAGCCCGGGGCTGGTGAAGATCTCGTCGTTCGGCCGCAGCGAGCTGGTCACCATCCACAGCAGCGGGTAGAGCATCACGATCGCGACGAGGACCAGGCCCACGTGGGCCAGGATCCGCGGGCGGCGTCGGCGCTGCCTGACGACGAGGGGGCGCTTGCCCGGCTGCGTGGTCGGTTCGGTGGTCGCGAGAGTTTCAGTCGTCATAGAACACCCAGTACTTCGAGGCCCAGAAGTTCAGGGCAGTGAACGCGCCGATGATGATGAGCAGGAGCCAGGCCAGGGCCGAGGCGTACCCCATGCGGAAGCCGGCGAAGCCTTCCTGGTAGAGGTACAGCGAGAAGAAGAGCGTCGAGTCGGCCGGCCCGCCGCTGCCGTTGGAGACGATGAACGCCTGCGTGAACGACTGGAAGCTGCCGATCAGCCCGAGCACCAGGTTGAAGAAGATGATCGGGCTCAGCAGCGGCAGCGTGATCTTGCGCAGCTGCTGCCACTTGTTCGCGCCGTCGGTCGACGCCGCGTCGTAGTACTGCCGCGGGATCTGGCGCAGGCCGGCGAGGAAGATGACCATCGGCGCGCCGAAGGTCCACACGTGCAGCACGATCAGGGTGCCCAGCGCGGTGTCCGGCTCGGCCACCCAGGCGGGTCCCTGGATGCCGAACAGGCCGAGGAACGCGTTGACCAGGCCCTCCCGGCCGAACACGAGGCGCCACAGGACGGCGATGGCCACGCTCGCCCCGAGCAGCGAGGGCAGGTAGAGCACCGACCGGTACAGGGCCAGGCCGCGGATGCCGCGGTCCAGCAGGAGCGCGAGGCCCAGGGCCACCGCGAGCTGGATCGGCACCGAGACCACCACGTAGGTGAGAGTCGCCAGCAGCGACTTGCCCAGCCGCTCGTCGCCGAGCATGCGCTGGATGTTCTCCAGGCCGGTGAAGTTCGGGTCCTGCAGCAGGTTGTAGTCCGTGAAGGCCAGGTACAGGGAGGCGACCATCGGGCCGATCGTGATGCCGACCAGGCCCAGGAGCCAGGGCGCCAGGAAGACCGCCGCGGCCTTCGAGTCCCGGCGGCGTTCCTTGGCCAGGGCCTGCTTCTGGTCGGCGGTCAGGCCGCCCCGGCCGTCGCGGCGCAGCGTCCGCAGCTCGCCGATAGCGCTCACGACGTGCGCTCCGGGCTTGCCGGACGGGCGTGCCTGCCGGCCGCGGACCCTCCGTGGGGGGTGGTGGGAGCTGAGGACACAGATGCTCCTTCGGATCGTGTCGTGCGTCTTCGCAGGTGGGGTACGTGGAATAGTGATCGTTCACTTTTCCGTCCGGCGTCAACATAGTGAACGTTCACTATGCTGTCAACGCTGGTGTCGGTGGCCCGTCGGCCGCCCCGAGCGAGAGGATGGCGGAATGTCCGAGAATGCCGTGCGCCGGCCGACGATCGTCGAGGTCGCGCGCCTCGCGCAGGTCTCCCACCAGACCGTCTCGCGGTACCTGCGGCACAACGGCGGCCTCAAGCCCGACACCGTGCGGCGCGTCGAGGCGGCGATCGAGGAGCTCGGCTACCGGCCCAACCTGGTGGCCCGCTCCATGCGCACGCGCCGTACCGGCCGGCTCGCGGTAGTGCTGCCCGCCCCCGCGCTCCTGCTGCCGACGCGCCTGCTCAGCGCCGCCGCCGCGGTCGCGCACGAGGCGGGCTTCCTCATGGAGGTCGTCAGCGTCGAGGGCGGACCGGTGGAGCGCAGCCGGCACGCGTGGGAGCTGATCTCCTCGGGGCAGGTCGAGGGCGTGCTCTCGCTCAGCTCGCTGCCCGGGCTCAGCGACCAGCCCCGGACCGCCTCCAGCGCCGCGTTCGTCGTGGTGGGGGAGTACGACGACGAGCTGCGCGGCATCGGCGAGCTCGCGGACGCCTCCGTCGTCGGCGAGATCATCGAGCACCTCGCGGGCGTCGGGCACCGGCACTTCGTGCACATCGCCGGGCCGGACGCCTGGTCGTCGGCCCGGGCCCGCCGGCAGGTGTACACCGAGGTGATCGAGCGGCTCGGGCTCGTCTCGCACGGCGTCGTCGACGGCGACTGGTCGGCGCAGTGCGGGTACGACGCGGTGCGCGCCCTGGCCGAGGACAGCCCCGTCACCGCGGTGATCGCGGCGAACGACCCGATGGCGACCGGCGCGGTCCGGGCCGCCCTGGACCGGGGCTGGGGCGTGCCGCAGCGGCTGAGCGTCTCGGGCTGGGACGACCTGGAGCTCGGCCGGTTCGCGACGCCGTCGCTGTCCAGCGTGGTCGTGGACCGCGAGGAGCAGGGGCGGGTGGCCATGGAGCGGCTGATCGCGCTGGTCCGGGGCGAGCCGGAGCCCGAGGCCGCACGGCTGCCGCTGAACCGGCTGGTGCTGCGGGAGTCCACGGGGCCGGCGCCGGTGCTGGGCCGGCGTGCGTGAGGCGGCGGGTGTGAGCCGGCGGCCCTGACGGGGATCGGCTAGCGGCGTGCCCGCGTCATCATGCCGCCCTGCGCCGTGAAGCCCAGGCGCTCGTAGAACGGCATGACGGAGTCGCGGGAGTCCAGCGTGAGCTTACGGACGCCCAGGTCGTCGGCCGCGGCGCACAGCGACTCCATCAGCCGTCGGCCGATGCCGCGCCCCTGGTGCTCCGGCACCACGAAGACGCTCTGCACGTCGCCGGAGCGGCGCACGGCGTCGCCCGGGTTGGGCACCCGGTCGAACAGCGCGAGCCACGCCATCCCAACCAGGGCGCCGTCCACGGTCGCGACGTGGCACACCGACCGGTCACCCTGTGCCTGCATCCAGCCGCTGAGCGCGGCCGCGAACTCCCGGGCCTCGTCCGGGCCGGGCGTGCGGCCGGGCTGCGCCCAGCGCCACCGCAGCGCGGACAGGGCCGGGGCGTCGGCGAGGGTGGCTGGTCTGATGACGAGGTCTGACGGCACCGGCCCATGCTGGCACGTCAGGACGACGGGGGCGCGGCGTCACGGGGCACCGCCGTCCGGAAGATCCGCCCCCCGGCGAGCCGCGCCGCCTAGGATTCCTCGCGTGAGTGCTGCACGCCGTAAGAACCACCAGGTCGCCGTGCTCGTGCTGGAGGGCGCCAAGCCGCTCGACGTCGGCATCCCGGCGCAGGTGTTCGCCAACCGGCCGAGCATGCCGTACGAGGTGCGGGTCTGCGGCGCCGCGCCCGGGCTCGTGACCGGCGGCGACGGCCTCTCGTACCACGTGGCCGAGGGCCTGGACGCGCTCGAGCGCGCCGACACCGTGTTCGTCCCGGGGTACCGGACGCCGGCCGCCGCGGACCCGCCCGCCGTCGTCGTCGACGCGCTGAAGGCCGCGCACGCGCGCGGGGCGCGGCTGGCCGCCATCTCGACCGGGGCATTCGCGCTGGCCGCGACCGGACTGCTCGACGGCAAGCGCGCCACCACCCACTGGCACTACACCCGGGCGCTGCGCGAGCGGCACCCCCTGGTGCAGGTCGACGAGAACGTCCTGTTCGTGGACGAGGGCGGTGTGCTCACCTCGGCGGGCGCGGCGTCCGGCATCGACCTGTGCCTGCACCTGGTGCGGCGCGACCACGGCGTCGGCCTGTCCAACCACGTCGCACGGCGGCTCGTCGCCGCCCCGTACCGCAGCGGGGGACAGGCGCAGTACGTGCCGCGCAGCGTGCCCGAGCCGCTCGGCGACCTGTTCGCGGAGACCCGCGAGTGGGCCCTGGAGCACCTCGCCGAGCAGCTCACCCTGGAGGCGCTCGCGCGCAACGCGCGGGTCTCGGCGCGCACCTTCTCCCGGCGGTTCGTCGAGGACACCGGCTACACGCCCATGCAGTGGGTGCTCCGGGCGCGCGTGGACCTGGCGCGCGAGCTGCTGGAGCGCAGCGACCTGAGCGTGGAGCAGATCGCGCACCGGGTGGGCCTCGGCACCGCGGCCAACCTGCGCCTGCACTTCCACCGGATCCTGGGGACGTCGCCCACGGAGTACCGGCACACGTTCTCGTCGGGCCCGGGCGGCGACGAGTAGGCGGGCAGGTTGGGCAGAGGTCGGATGGTCGGCAACAGGTCGGGTGGTCGGTAGAACGTCAGGTGGTCGGTAGCTCGAGCTACCGACCACCTGACATTCTGCCGACCTGCCGGATTCAGGCGTCAGCCCGGGTGCGGCGGCCCACCCGAGGCTCAGCCCTGGGCGAGCAGCTCCAGCGTGTCGATCACGCGGTTGGAGAAGCCCCACTCGTTGTCGTACCAGGCCACGACCTTGACGTGCTTGCCGTCGACCCGGACCAGCGCCGAGTCGAAGATCGCCGAGGCCGCCTCGCCGGTGATGTCGCTGGAGACCAGCGGCTCGTTGGAGTAGTCGAGGATGCCCTTCAGGGCGCCGTCGGCCGCGGTGCGGTACGCCGCCAGCACCTCCTCGCGGGTGACCTCGCGCTCGACCGTGGTGTTCAGCTCCACGACGGAGCCCACCGGCACCGGCACGCGGATCGAGTCGCCCGACAGCTTGCCGTTCAGGTTGGGCAGCACCAGGCCGATCGCCTTGGCGGCGCCCGTCGTGGTCGGCACGATGTTGACGCCGGCAGCGCGGGCCCGGCGCGGGTCGCGGTGCGGACCGTCCTGCAGGTTCTGCTCCTGGGTGTAGGCGTGCACGGTGGTCATGAACCCGTGCTCGATGCCGGCCAGGTCGTCCAGCACGGACGCCAGCGGGGCCAGCGCGTTCGTGGTGCACGACGCGTTGGAGACGATCACGTGCTCCGCGGGGTCGTACGCGTCGGTGTTCACGCCGTAGGCGAGCGTCACGTCCGCGCCGGCCGAGGGGGCGCTGACCAGCACCTTCCGGGCACCGGCGTCGAGATGCGCGCGGGCGGCGTCGGCGGAGGTGAAGCGGCCCGTGGACTCCAGCACGAGGTCGACGCCGAGCTCCGCCCACGGCAGCTTGGCGGGCTCGCGCTCGGCGAGCACCTTGATGCGGTGGCCGTCCACGACGAGCTCGTCGCCGTCGACCTCGACCGGACGGCCCAGCCGGCCGAGCGCGCTGTCGAACTTGAGCAGCTGGGCGAGGGCGTCGGGCGCGGTGAGGTCGTTGATCGCGACCACCTCGAGCTTGGTGTCGCGCTCGAGCAGCGCGCGCAGGGTGTTGCGTCCGATCCGGCCGAAGCCGTTGATGGCGATGCGGGTCATCGGTTTCCTTTCGTCACCGACCATGCTGCGCTCACCGACGCCGACCCGAAAGCGGCTGGAAGGCCACTGTGCGCAAGGATCCCGCCAGAGGTTTCGCCATCGATCGCAAGGATCTCGCCAGCCCTCGGGGCGAGCCCGCGCAGCCCTGTCCGAACTGCCCCGCGCAGCTCTGTCCGAACGGACCCGGCCGGCCTGTCCGAACGGCCTCGCCTGCCCTGTCCGAACGGCCCCGCCCAGCCTGTCCTAATGGCCCCGCAACCTTTCCGGACAGCCCGACCCGGTCCGCGACGGCCGGCGACCGATCACCCCGACGGGTGGCGCCCCCGCCCGAGATCCGACGCCGCTACCTCCGCGATCCATCGGCGCTGCGCCCGCGTCTCCACCGCGCGCCGGTGGTAGTGCGCGCGGACCCACGCGACCGCGTCGTCGGGCGCCACCCCGCTCATGATCGCCAGGACCGCTATCGCCGTGCCCGTGCGGCCCACCCCGCCGCCGCAGGCGATCTCGACCCGCTCGACCTCCGCCCGCGTGTGCGCCTCCCGCAGCGCGGCCAGGGCCTGCTCGGTCGAGTCGGGCAGCCTGAAGTCGCGCCAGCGCACCCACCGGTACTCCCGGCCCGGCACCGCCGGGTCCCGGCCGCGTAGGTAGACCGCGAAGTCGGGCAGCGGCACCTCGCTGCGCGGGTGGCGCAGCCCCGTTCCCCGGACGCGCCGTCCGTCGGGGAGCTCGACGACGCCGCCGTCGGCCAGGTTCCAGTGATCCATCGCTCCAGCCTAGGGAGCCGGGCGGCGATGAGTAATGGGGTTGGCCGCAGTCGGAGGGTGAGGGAAACCGGAAAAGGAGGCCGAGATGAGCAAGGTGTTCACACACATGACGATGTCCCTCGACGGGTTCATCGCGGACCCGGACGACCGGATAGACGACATCTTCGACTGGTACGCGGTGGGGCCGGTCACCGTGCCCAGCGCCAACGAGAGCGTGTCGCTCTCGGTCGACGAGGCCAGCGCCGAGATGCTCCGCGACCTCACCGAGGGCACCGGCGCGCTCGTGTCCGGCCGGCGCCTGTTCGACATCACCGACGGCTGGGGCGACAGCCATCCCGTGGGCGCCCCGGTCGTCGTCGTCACGCACCACGTTCCCGAGAACGCGGACCGCTGGCCGCGGACCACCTTCGTGGGCGACGTCGCAGAGGCCGTCGCCCGTGCCCGCGAGATCGCCGGCGACAAGGACGTCAGCATCGCGAGCGCGAACGTGGCCCAGCAGGCGCTCGCACTCGGCCTGGTGGACGACGTCTGCGTCAGCCTCGCCCCGGTGCTGCTCGGCGCGGGCATCCCGTACTTCGCCGACCTGGGCCGGCACCTGCTGCTGGAGGACCCGGAGGTGGTCCAGGGCAAGCGCGCCCTGCACCTGCGCTACCGCGTGCGCCGCTGACTTCGGTCGGTTGTCTTGAGACCGGTCGGTCGACCGACCGGTCTCAAGACAACCGACCGAAGTCGCTTCGGTGGGTCAGAAGGTCCAGTGGTCAGAAGGTCCAGCGCTGCGCGGCCGTGCCGGAGCAGGTGCGGATCTCCAGGCGCTGGCCGTCGTGCAGGGGAGCGCCCCCGACCGCCGTCAGGCACTTGCCCGACTGCGGGTTGACGATCGCCTGGTCGCCCGACCGGTAGGTCCAGCTCTGCGCCCCGGTGCCGTTGCACTCCCAGAGCTGCACGACGGCGCCGTCGGCGGTGCCGCCGGACGCGACGTCCATGCACCGGCCGAGCGCCGCGAGCGTCGAGCCGGACCGGGTCCAGGTCTGTGCCGTGTTGCCGGTGCAGTTGACGATCTGCAGCGGGTTGCCGTTGAACGAGTCTGCCCAGGGGACGTCCACGCACATGCCGTTGGACGCGTGCACCGGGCCCGTGCCCGCGGGGAGGGTGCCGGTGCCGCCGTCGCCCCCGCCGCCGTCGGACCCGGCGATGGGGGTGGCGGTGCCGGAGAACGGGTCGAGCTGGATGTAGGCCGCGGACGGGTTGCCGTCGTGCACCAGCGACTCCTGGGCCAGGACGTCGTCGAACGCGAAGCCGTACGCCTTGCCGTTGGCCATCTGCTGGTGGATGAACTTGGAGTAGTAGTCGGTGACCGACGCCTCGTAGAAGCCCGAGGTGCTGGTGCCCGGCTGGGTGGTGCGGGTCAGCAGCGTGGAGCGGTGGAATCCGGCGCACAGCGTGCGGGCGATGGCGCCGATGTCGTTGTTCGGCGCGGCCAGGTCGTTGTAGCAGCCGAAGACCGAGTCGCTCGACGGCTTGCGGAACTCGGTCACGTACGCGCCCGAGGCGTTGGTGAACCGCATGACGCCGTTCTGCACCCGGCCGGTGAACACCGCGGCGGGGTCGTAGGAGTAGGGCGCCACCGTGAGGTTCTCGTTCGTGTACTTGGCCCACACCTGGTCCACGTACGACGACAGGATGTTGGCGTCGATCTGCCCGGTGCCGATCGCGTGGCCGGGCGCGAGGATGCGCAGCAGCGAGCCGTCCGGCGCGCGCTGGGCCAGGTTGCCCCAGCCGGGCGTGGCGGCCAGCGCGTTGACGACGTTCTGGTAGCCGTTCGGCTTGAGCATGCCGGTGCTGATGACCGAGCCGTCGGCCTTGCGCAGGCCCGTCTGGTACGGCGCGGACAGGAAGTCGACCTGCGTGCTGTTGATCCACAGGCCGTCGTTGTTCAGCGTGAACTCGGTCCAGCTGAACAGCTTGTTGCGGTTCGGGTCGCTCGGGTTCTGCACGGCGGGCTGCACCAGGCGGCCGTCGTTGACGACCTTGAAGCTGAGCTTGCTGCCGTAGGAGAAGTACACGCGGCCCGACATCTTGGGCAGCTGGATGGTCTTGGACTGCCCGTCCGCCGGCCCGGCGATCGAGGCGTCCGGGGCGTCCACGGGCGTGCCGCCCACGGTGGGCCAGGCGTGGAAGGTGCCGGATGCGTCCGCCCAGCCGAGCTGGCCCGTGCCGGGGTCGCCCAGCACGTAGACGAAGACCTGGTCGCCGCGTCCGGAGTCGTTGGTGATGGTCAGGGGAATGGTGGCGGGCACGGCCGCCGCCGGGGTGGGTTGCGCGACGACGAGCGTGGCCGCCGCGACCGCGAGCGCGCCGAACGTGGCGAGCACGCTGCGGAGCCTGTTGCCGTGGAGTCTGGGCCTTCGTGCACGTGACTGGGTTCGTGACAGTGTTCGTGACATGGGGAGATCTCCTCGTGTATCCGGGTAGCACGCCGTTGTACTTACTGGACTGTCAGGGAATCGGATATTAGTGAGGAACCCTGCCAATGTCACGAGTCGGGCAGAGGTTTCACCCGGTGTGCGTTGCTGAAGGTGGTTCAGCAGGCGCTGGGTGGCCGTATGTCGGTGCTAGGTGGCCGTTCCTGGCCTGGTGAACGGGGGTCAGTAGCGGCCACCCGATCAGGGGCGGCGGTCCAGGATCGCCTGGGTGGCGTTGTCGAGGTTCTGGACCAGCTTGTGCACGCCGTCGAGCAGGGCGGCGAGGCCGACCAGGAGAGCCGCGAACCCGACGATGGCGCCCACGGTTCCGAAGGCGCCGACGCCCGCGGTCATGAGGAGCAGCCCGATGATCAGCCCGGCCAGTCCCAGGGTGATCGGGCCTGCCGACTTATTGGCAATGGTCGGGGAGTTCTGGACGCCGTCGGTCGCATCAGTCATGCCGCACATGCTCCTGGCCTGACGCGGGCCGTGGCGAGGGGCCTGAGGGTGAAGTCCCGAGCTGATGGAAGTTCAGCAGGCGCCCGGGAGCCGTATTGCGGTCCGATGCGGCCGTTCCTGGCCCGGTGAACAGGAGTCAGCAGTGATGCGCCCGGGCAACGCAAAAGGCCCTCCCGCTCAGCGTTTTCGCTGGCCGGAGGGCCTTTCTGCACGGTGGGCGATACTGGGATCGAACCAGTGACCTCTTCGGTGTGAACGAAGCGCGCTACCCCTGCGCCAATCGCCCGTGCTGCCTGCCCCGTCGGGGCGTGCGTGGACGATATTAGCCTGGTTCGAGCGCGGATGCGAAATCCGAATCGCCGGAGGGTGTCAGGGGTCGGTCCGCTCCCGCATGTTGCGCTCGAAGAGGTCGCGCGCGGCGGCCGACAGCTCGCCGATCTGCAGGTCCACCCCGTCGAGCCAGACCGTCGGCTGGACGTTGCGCACGGAGCCGGTCAGCAGCATCCGTGCCTCGCCGGAGGAGACCCGGTCGAGCACCGAGAACGGCAGCTCGCCCTCCTTGGCCTCGCGCACGGGCAGGCCCGCCTCGGCACCCCACTCGAGCAGCAGCTCGCGCGTGATGCCGGCCAGGCAGCCCACGCTGAGCGGGGGAGTGACCAGCTCGCCGTCGAGCTCCAGGAACACGTTCGAGCCGGTGCCCTCGCACAGGTCGCCCGCGGTGTTCGCGAACACCGACTCGTCGGCGCCCTTGCCGATCGCGTCCGCCAGGGCCACGACGTTCTCGGCGTACGACGTCGTCTTCAGGCCCGCGACCGCGCTGTTCTCGTTGCGCGTCCACGGGGAGCGGGCGGCGCGCCCGGTGTGCACGATCGCGGCCTCGGTCGCCGCCACCACCACCGTCTGCGGCCCGTCCGAGCGGCCGGAGCCCAGGGGGCCCACGCCGTCGGTCACGGTGATGCGCAGGCGCCCGGCGTCGGGGGAGGCGGCCAGCACGGCGTCGACGCCGTCCCGGACCTTGCGCAGGTCCAGCGTCGCCATGCCCATGCCGGCCGCCGACCGCTCCAGGCGCGCGAGGTGGCGCGTCAGGGCGAACGCGTGCCCGTTCAGGACGGCGCAGGTCTCGAAGACGCCGTCGCCGACCGTGATGCCGTGGTCCACCGCGCTGAGCGCGGCCTCGCCGGGCGCGACCATGCGCCCCTCTGTCCAGATGACCGTCATGCCGCCCAGTGTGTCACCGGCGCAGGGTGACGTGGGTGACCTCCGGCGTGTGCCGCACGCTCGTGGACGAGAACTCGATGGGTGGCACGCCGTCGAACACCCGCGTGCCCGAGCCGAGCGTGAACGGCACCACGTGCAGGCGCAGCTCGTCCACGTGCCCGGCGGCGAGGTACTCGTTGATCGTCGTGGCACCGCCCGTGATGGAGATGTCGCCGTCACCGGCGGCCGCCCGGGCCTGGGCGAGTGCGCTCTCGATGCCGTCGTTGACGAAGTGGAAGGTGGTGCCGCCCTCCATCGGGACGGACTCGCGCGGGTGGTGCGTGAGCACGAAGACCGGCCCGTGGTACGGCGGGTTGTCGCCCCACCAGCCCTTCCAGTCCGGGTCCAGCGGCCCGCGGCCGGCCGTGAACATGTTGCGGCCCATGATGTAGGCCGCGGCGCCCACGATGGCGTCCACCTCGGCCTTGTGCGCGTCGCCGTGCTCGAACATCCAGGTGTGGAGGCGCTCGCCCGCGAGCGGGCCGAACGGGTGCTCCAGGCTCTGGTCGTGCCCGGCGGAGTAGCCGTCGAGCGAGACTGCCAGGTCTGCTTTCACGATTCCCATGGGGTGGTTGACGGCGGACGCCGCCAGGAATCATCGGTGCAGGGATCACCCCTCGCCACGGTAGCTCCCGAAGCTCCACAGGTTGCCCTCCGGGTCGCGGACCACGCAGGACCGGCCACCGTAGTCCTGGTCGACGGGCTCCCGGAGGCTCGATCCTCCGGCGGCGAGCGCGGCCGCGTAGGTGCCGTCGACGTCGTCCGTCACGGCGTACGCCGAGCCCGTCCCGACCTGGTCGGGCCACTGGGGCCGCGGCCGGTGCGTGCCGAGCATGACGCCGCCGCCGTCCGGCCAGGCGAGCTCGGCGTGCTGGACGACGGCGGGGTCGGCGTCGTCCCGGTACACGGCGAGCTCGGTGAAGCCGACGGCCTTCAGCCAGGTCAGGGCGGCGTCCGCGTCGCGGTAGCTCAGGGTCACCCACAGTCCGGTGCTCATAATTGTTCTCCTCGTTCGGGTGCCTCCCACGATGCCCCCGCCGGGTCGGCGACGTCTTGAACGAACGGGAGCTCCTCGCGCAGCCAGGTGGACGGCGTGCACCCGCCCAGGGCCACCCACTCGCGGGTCATGTGGGCGTGGTCGGCGTACCCGGCGGCCGCGGCGACGTCGGCCAAACCGGCGCGTCCCGACCGGGCGGCGACGACGAGGGCGCGGCGCGAGCGGGCGAGCCGGGCGACCCGCCGCAGGTCCCGCGGCGTGAGCCCGCACTCGGCGCGGACGAGGTCCTGGAGGTGGCGGCGGCTCCAGCCCTGCTCGGCGGCGACATGGTTGACCTGGCCGCCGCCCGCGATGCGGGCCAGCGCCCGCCCGACGTCGGCCCGCGGGCCCGGCTCCCCGGCCCGGGCGAGCCGCTCGACCAGGACCCGCGTGACCGTCGCGGCGTCGGGGGACCCGTCGAGCATCTCGGGCAGGTCCGCGAGGTGCGGCGCGACCTCCGGCAGGCTCGTCAGCTCACCGGCGAGCTCGCCCGCGGGCACGCCCAGCAGCGCCCGGGCGCCGCGCAGTGTGAGGGTCACGCTGATGCCGCGCTGGTACCCGTGGTGGTGGATGGCGGCGGGCCGGGTGTGCAGACCGGACACGCACGACCAGGCCCGGCGCCGGGAACCGGCCGACCCGGCCCACGAGACGTCGATCGGCTCGCCGAGCGGCAGCTCGAACGTCAGCCCGGTGCCGGGCATGCCCCGGTGCACGCCCGGGGCGCCCATGTCGAGGTCGTACGGCACGACGGCGGTGACATAGGGAGCGAGGACCTCCGGGACCCCGGGGCCAGGGACGCGAGCCACGGATCCACGGTAGCCCGGGCCTCCGACACCCGGCCTGGAAACCGCCCCTCCCGTCAGGACGACGCCAGCGCCACCAGCCGCTCCGCCTTCAGCTCGGTCTCGTGCCACTCCGCCGTCGGGTCGGAGCCCCACGTGATGCCCGCGCCCGTGCCGAACCGCAGCACGCCGTCGGCCCACCAGAAGGTGCGGATGCCGACGGCGAGGGACGCCCGGCCGTCGTCGACCCAGCCCACGGCGCCGCAGTACGGGCCGCGCGGGGCGGGCTCCAGCTCGCCGATGATGCGCAGCGCGCTGGACTTGGGCGCGCCCGAGACCGAACCGGGCGGGAAGGTCCCGGCCAGCAGCCTGCGCCACAGCTCGCCGGGACGCACGACGTCGTCGGCCAGCGTGCCGCGCACACGCGAGACCAGGTGCACCAGTCCGGGGTGCTCCTCCACGGCCAGCAGCGAGGTGACCTCGACCGTGCCCGGGCGGCAGACGGTCTGCAGGTCGTTGCGCACCAGGTCGGTGATCATCACGTTCTCGGCCCGGTCCTTGTCGGTCAGGCCGTCGGGCGTGCGGGCCGTGCCCTTGATCGGGCCGGACTCCACGACGAGCCCGTCGGGCCCGTCCGCCACGGACAGGTACAGCTCGGGCGAGGCGCTGACCACCCACACGGGTTCCAGCCCGGTCGCGGCCGGCACGTGGACGGCGGCCGCGTGGGGCGCGGGGTTGCCGGCGGCCAGGCGGGCGGCCAGGGCCTGGGCGTCGGGCTCGGCGCCGTCGGGGGAGAGGGGCGCCGACAGCACCCGGCAGATGTTGGCCTGGTACACGTCGCCCTCGCGCACGTGCTCGCGGACCCGGCGCACGGCGGCCTCGTAGGAGGCCTGGTCCATCGAAGATGTCCACGTGTCGGACGCCGGGCCGTGCCAGTTTCCTTCCGCGGCCGCACCAGCGTCGTGCACCCGGGCGAAGCGCCAGGCGCGCGCCGGACCCTCGAAGTCGGCGACGACGAACCAGGTGCCGCTCTCCAGCCGTTCGGGCTGTTCGCGCACGTCGACGCACTCGACCGCGTCGGTCGCGACACGTCCGGCGAAGCTCGCCCAGCCGGTGGCGCCCGTCACTTCAGGGGCGGTCGCCGGGGCGTCGTGGTGGGACGGAACCGGGGAGATCGTGCGGTTTGCGGGCAGATGGGCCGGGCTGGGTGACACGGGACAACCGTACGGGCGGCGCGTGCGATTGGACGGTTCGCCCTCCGTTCGATTAATGTTCAGAACGCCGGAACACCGGGGGAAACCCCAGGATGCCCGGCTTCGCGGATGTAGCTCAGTGGTAGAGCATCACCTTGCCAAGGTGAGGGTCGCGGGTTCAAGTCCCGTCATCCGCTCGGAAAGTCGCTCTCGTGATTCTTCGGCTGAAGAGAGCACCCGTCGGTCGAGGTCTGGCCGGGCGGTGGGTTGGCCGAGAGGCGAGGCAGCGGCCTGCAAAGCCGTATACACGGGTTCGAATCCCGTACCCACCTCGCAGCACGACGGGCGATTGGCGCAGCGGTAGCGCGCTTCCCTGACACGGAAGAGGTCACTGGTTCGATCCCAGTATCGCCCACGCGTAGGAAAGGCCCCCGGGCCGGCGGAGACGCCGGACCGGGGGCCTTTCGCATGTCCGGTGTGTGACGAGGGCGGGCGTTCGTAGACGCGTCCTGACCGGATCCTCACGTGCAGGGTTTCAGACCGATCGCTGGCATCCTGACCTCCGTGAACGACGCGCTCCCGCCCTGGCTGTCCTTGCGGCCCCCGTGCTTTGCAGACACCGAGGACGGCGAGCAGGTCGAGGACCCCGGACACGTAGAGATCCTGAGCATGCTGGCCAACCTGAACACCAGCGACAACACGTTCTTCGTCATCTACCCCGAGGACGAGGACCGAGACTGGTCAGTTTCGGTCCATACCCGTCCACGAGCGCGTGGTGGTTACGAGATCAAGCAGCACGACGCCGCGACTGGCGAGCACGCCACGAGGGTCGATGCCGACCACACGACCATCACCATCCATGTCCTGGAATGGATCAGCCAGCGTCGACTTCCGAGTGAGCTCTAGACCTGGATCGTGGCTCGGATCTCGTCGGCAAGTGCCTGGTTGCCCGCGGCGATGAACTTTCGTCGTGTGCCCATGGTCGTGTTGATCTCGGGCAGGGTGTTGAGCCCGTTGTCGAGGGTGATGGGGTTGCCGTCGAGGTCGATGGTGACGCCGCCGGCGGCGTGCAGGATGTAGTGCCCGGGGGAGAGGTCCCACACGGCGAAGCCCTTGGCGATCTCCATAGTCGCGTCCGTGAAGCCGGCCGCGACGTGGCACAGGCTGATGGAGCCGAAGTCGACACCGATCCGTCCTCGTGCCTTCCCGTTCTCGCCCGGTGCGCTGAGCGCGTCGAGGAACTGTTCCTGCTGCGCCAGGACGCGGAAGCGTGCGGTGGGCCGCATCAGGTAGTTGGTCACCAGCGCCTGCGAGAGGTGAGCGTTCGACGGGGAGTCGAGAGCGTGCCGGTCTCCGTCCGCGGTGATCAGAAATGCTCGGTCTGAACCATCGTGGTCCTGGAACGCGAGGTAGAGCTGCACGTGGTGGAAGATGTCGCCGACGATTGCGATGACCGGTCGCCTCAAGGATCGTGAGTAGACCATCAGGTGCGTGTACCCATGGAGGGCGCGTACGGCTAGCTCGCTGGTGTCCAGCGGGTCGACAAGTACGCACAGGTCGGGGTCGGGATCGTTGCCGATGACCTGCGGGTCGTCTTCTTCCGAGGCGTAGATGAACGACGGGATTACCTCGGACAGCAGTTCCTTGTATCGCTGGTGCATCCACAGGTCGTAGTCGGACAGGAAGTTGTCCTCGTGCCGCAGGTTCTCGTTCTCGGCACGATGTCCGGTGAGTGCGGCCTGGACGAGCCTGGGGCGGATGTCGCTCATTGTGGCCTTGACGAGTTCGGCGATGGTCTCGGCCAGGTCGGGTGTGGGTGTCTCGCTGGTCATGCAGGGCGTCTCCAGTTCGCGGATAACGGCTGCCGGGTGGCGCGGATCATCGCGGTGAGAACAGGGCCATCCAGTGCGAGTTGCTGAGTGCTGGTCTCCTGATAGCCCCAGCGCTCGTACAACGCCTTGACCTTCCCACCACCAGCCAGGGAGGTCGCCAGGAAGAGACCTGCTTCTCAGGCCGACCGGCCAGCAGGTCATCGTGTGTGCGCCTCGCGACACCCGTTCCGCGCCACGGCACTCGGAGCATGATCTCTTTAAGCGCCATGGTCGACTTCTCACCTCGCTCCTCGGGCACGGGTGGATCTATTCGCCGCCACCAGCGGTCGTCGGGCTGGAGGGTATTGACGTAGTCATATCCCACGGGTTCGTCGTCAGCGAAGGCGATCACTGTCTCCCACCCGGGTTCGTCGCCGTGTCGGGCCAGTCGTTCGCCGAACCGTTCCAACGAGTGGTGTGGTAGGTGGAGCTTGTTCCCACGCATGTCGGCATAGGATCTCGATCAGATAGTTCCACATCCTGTCGAGGTCGGTGAATTGGCGCAGCTCGATACCGTCATCGATCACTGACTCCTCCGAGCGTCGGAGATGTACTGGTCCCAGGTGCGGGTATGTGGGCCGGCTGCGGCCGTGAGGGCGTTGCCGAAGTTCCGCAGCATGCGGTAGTTCGCGGATCTTGGCCACTTGGGTCGGCCCGGATGGACATGGCCGTTGCGATCGCTGGTTCCAGCTCTCTTCTGCCCCAGCTGCGTGCGGGCCAGGCGGGAGACCAGGCATCAGCGCCATGAGTCCGTCATGCCCGTAACAGTGGTGGGGGGCCTCTTCCATGGCCCGGGAGGTTCATCAAAGGACCGCGCGTAAGGACCACGCCGCCGCCGGTGCCCGGTAGTAGCGATACAGGCGACGAGCAATGACAGCGACGCACGGGTAAGCGACAGACGCGCACCCGCGACTGGCACGGCTGCGTGACGCGGGCAGGCGTGAAGCCGGACGGCGTGTCCCGCGGACACCACGACGGAGGCCGCACACCTAATGCACAAGCCGTGAGCGGTTCCGTCCGCGCGAACTTTGAGGTGGGCGCTCCTTCTTGATCTTCCCTGTTGAGCATGTCGGAGAGTTCGCGATCTGTTTCGGCGTGAGTTCTGTGATTCGAAGGGCTTTAGCCGTTCTGTTTCGAGGTGGAGTCGGAGGAACTGCAGAATTCCAAGCGCTCTCGGTGCCCAACCAAGCCGCTGGACACCGCCAGAAACACCGTCCCACCTGCAGGAGAACCCGACGCACTGACTCGATCTGTCCCACACCACTGAACAGCGATCATTGGCTCCTAACACCAATGCGCGGCTGCCTGCCGATCAACAAACGAGCACCCACGTAATGTACTATTTCCTGTGCAGCGACCGCCACGGCAACGCAGCCGATCGAAGGAGTTTTGTGACTGGCACACTCATGGTTTCGACAGAGGCAGTTCACACGTACCAACGCCGATTTTCCACGAGCACCCTAGCCCTCGCAGTCGGCGCAGCTAATCTCTATATAGTTACCCGACGGCCGAGGACTAGAATCGTTGATTACTCAAACAAGGTAGCAACATTTTCTATAGGAAACGACGACTCCACTATGGTCGATGCGCGGCTTCCATCCGAGATTTACAAATTCTCCGCCGACCCAAGTGGCCAGTACTTCAAGTTCCATATCGAGAGCAAGTTTGCTCACGGCGAATCCTGGGCTCTCGCAACGCTGCTATCAAATGCCCATCCAATTTTTTCGCGGCACGAGGTTCTCTACATCGGAAAGGCGGAAGATGTCGGGGCGAGGCTCAAGAGGCATAGCACGCTACAGCAAATTTACGAGGATCACGCGACCACCGAATGGGACATATTCGTTACACCGCTCATCATCTCAGCAACCGAATTCGTGAACGCTGATCACATCGAGAATCCTTCGGTGGCAAATCCGCAGCACGGGTTTCTTGAAGAGTTCTTCGAGTGGTTCGGAAAGCGCAATGGGGGGCGTGCCACAAATGGAACTATCAACCTCGCCGAACATGCCATGATTAGCTATTTCAGGCCGAAGTATAACAACCTTCTGAAAGTATGGAGCGGTCAGCGGAAATCTCCGGAAATGGAGTTTTTGTGGAGGGTCGGGTTTCGTCTTGCAACATTCCGCGTTCAGGGCGCTTTCGAGCTCGCTCGATTCGAAACGACGAGTACCAGAGCGTTGAGGAGTCATTCCATAGCCTGCGAGATCCCGGATAATCCGCGCGAATCTGGTTTCGGCGCAATGCATATTGAAGAGATTCCTCACTCGGGAGATGACTACTTCTACCAAGTTATGGCCAACATGGCCCAGGGGGTCGACGACTTTAATGAGCAAAGCTCCCCGTCTCTCACGGTATTCGGCGATCCCCCTGCCCTCGCCACCCCGCCGGATATCATTCCTTGGCTTAATGAAGAGTGACGCGAAGAAGCTCGATCGACCCAGTCAAACGGTCGATCTGTCCACTCTCGCGGCTGCATGACCGATCGGTGGTGTCGCCCGCAGGTGTACGAGCACGGCCACCCATCGGCACTTCCCCCAGGTTCCGGGCTTGGCGCTTCGTGGTCGCTTGCAGTGCCCCGGCGATCGGTGCTGCACGATAGGCTGTCGTGAAAGTTCGAATGTGTCATCGGGCGGCGTGGTGGCCAATCCCAGTCCCACTGGGGTCCCATACGCAGCAGTATCGCCCACGCGTAGGAAAGGCCCCCGGGCCGGCGGAGACGCCGGACCGGGGGCCTTTCGCTATGTCCGATACCGCCCTGCGTCTCACCGAGGAGCGGGTTAAATTCGGCGAGGAAGTGCTGCAAGTCGAACTACGTCAGGTTGAGCAGGACCGTGCCGACCGGACGGACGACGCCGAGGGCGCGCGGTCGCGCTCCTCGCGGAACAAGCCGCCGGCCGGCCTCAACACTGAGAGGTCGCCATGAACACACGTCCCACCGCATCCCGCCCCGTCGCCACGCGGCGGATACGTATAGCTGCTCTCGCCATGGTCCTCGGACTCCTGGCACCGGCCACGGCCGCGCCCGCGCAGGCCGTGGGCTCCGACGAGCCGACCGACGCCGAGCTGGCGGAGCTGAACGAGGCCATCGGGGAGTCCGAGGTGGAGGGCGTCGCCTGGTACACCGACAAGACCGCCGGCGAGGTGGTGGTGTTGGCGGACTCCACGGTCACCGGTGCGGAGCGCAACGACGTGCGCAGGGCGGCCGGCGACCAGATCGGCGAGCTGAACCTTCAGCGGACGGAAGGCGAGTTCAGACCGGTGCGTCGGTCGGCCGGCCCGGGAACAGCCATCCACGGCTCGGGTATCCGGTGCTCCCTCGGCTTCAACGTCCGTCGGGGCCGGAGTCTCTATCTCATCACCGCCGGGCACTGCGGCAACGAGGCGGCCTCCTGGCGAGTCACTCTGAGATACCCCCACAAGATCGGCCCCACCGTCAGGTCCCGGTTCCCGGGCGGCGACTACGCGCTCGTCCGCTACGACAGCCGGTCCCTGGTCCGGCCCAGCGGGTTCGTGCCAGGGACCGCCTATGTCGGCCGGAAGGCGACCCGTGTCGGCTCCACGACCGGCAAGCACTCGGGAGTCGTCACCGCCGTCGGCGTGACCGTCCGGTACGGGGGCGGCGCCTTGGTGCGAGACCTGATCCAGACCAACATCTGCGCCGAGCCGGGCGACTCCGGCGGGGCGTTGTCCAGCGGCCGGCATGCCCTCGGCATCACGTCCGGCTCCGCCGGCGGCAAGTGCCCCGCCCACGGGATCTCGCTGTACCAGCCCATCAAGCCGGTGCTCGCCGCGTACGGGGTGCAGTTCTACCGGTGACGCTCGTTCCACCGCGCCAGACCCGCCGCCTGCCCCTCGTGGATGGCGCCCACCCATTCCCAGCCGGGCTCGGCCGTGTCGATGCGCGGGTCGGCGGGAGTCCGGCCGTCCCGCAGGGCGTACAGGTACGCGCGGTCCAGGTCGATCCGGGCGCGCACCCGGTCCGCCCCGGCGACGGCGGACCCGTGCCCCGGCACGAGCACGCCGACGTCGCCCGCGACGTCCTCCAGGGCCCGTAACCCCGTGAGGTACTCCTCGACGGGGTCGTTCTCGTCGGTGAAGTCGCCGAGCATCGGCACGAAGACGTCGGACAGCATGTCGCCGGCGGCCAGGACGCCGCTGCCCTCGACCAGCAGCGCCGCGTGGCCGGGGGAGTGCGCCGGGTGCTCGGCGACCCGTACGTCCGGGCCGTCCCAGGGGATCCGGGCGGTCCCGGCGGGCAGCCCGGTGAGCAGGCCGAACAGGTCCAGCGGCACGTCGTCGGCGATCTCGGGCGGCAGCCCCTCGGTGACCCGGGACCGCCAGTCAGCGCTCGATCGGAGGTCCCGCATGTCGGCCGCGCAGCGGGCGGTGCCGTAGCGCGGGGCCTCGCCCAGGTCGGTGTGCCAGAGCACGTGGTCCCAGTCGGGGTGCGTCGAGAAGCCCGCGACGACGGGCAGGCCCAGCTCGCTCAGGTCGTTCGCGAGGCAGGCCAGCTCGGCCCCCGTGATCCCGGCGTCGACGACCAGTACGCCGTCCTGGCCCCGCACGACGACGGTGTTGTTCCGGAGCAGCTCGCTCTGGTGGACCAGTACGTCGTCCGCTACCTGCGTCAGCATGACGTCTCCTCCCGTCCGACCTCGTCCGGCCTCAGCTGCCGTCCCCGGGCGGGCCGTCGAGCACGGTGGGCGTGTACTCCAGGAGCTGCAGCCGGCCGTCGAACATCCGGCTGTCGACGAGCTCCAGGGCGACGTCGGGGTAGGCGTCGAAGATGCGTTCCCGGCCGCTGGCGCCCGTGATGACCGGGAACAGGACCACCCGGAAGCTGTCCACGAGACCCGCCTCGAGCAGCGACCGGCACAGGCTCAGGCTGCCGAGCGTGCGCAGGGGGCGGTCGGAGGTCTCCTTGAGCTTGCGCACCGCCTCGACGGCGTCCCCGGTGACCAGCTCCGTGTTGGCCCACGACAGCGGCGTCTGCAGGGTGGAGGAGAACACCACCTTGGGCATGTCGGCCATCGGGTCCTCGGGCGCCTCGGCCATCATCCCGTGCATCAGCCGGTACGTGTTCGCACCCATCAGGGTGGTGTGCTGGTTCTCGCCGTCCTCTCCGAGAAAGGCCAGGTACTCCGGCCCCTCCAGGCCCCAGAACCCCGGCCAGCCCTCGGCGGCCGCGTAGCCGTCCAGCGAGATGATGAAGTCCACCATGAGCTTCTGCATCGGTCTCTCCTCGGTTCGATGTGTGCCCGTGGTGACCGGCCGTGCGCGAGAAACTCATCGGCGGACGGCGGGCCGGGGTGCGGCCCGCCGTCCGGGACGCGACTACTGCGTCGTGTAGTGCTCGATGCTCATCACCAGGATCACGCGGTCCGCGCTGTCGGCGGGCGGCTGCTGCTCGGCGTTGCCGTACCGCTTGCCCAGGTGCACGTAGAAGTCGCCCGTCGGGTCCGGGACCACCTCCACGAGCTTGCCGCGCACCTCGATGTAATTGAAGGCGTTCTCGTCGTTGAGGATCGTGAGGCTCATCGACGGGTTGTGCTGCAGGTTGCGGTACTTGGCGCGGTAGGTGGTGTGCGTGAACCGCAGGTTCTCGCCGTCGAAGTCGAACCACATCGGGTTCACCTGGACGGTCTCGTCGGGCCGGATGGTGCCGAGGAACGCGTAGTTCGGCTTCTCGAGCAGGTGGAGGAGGTTGGCGGGGATGACGTCGGAAGCACTCATGCCGCCGAACATAACCCCTCCTGCCCCTGCCCGGGGTTATGAGGCGAAAAGAAGCCTGAGTGCGAGGTTTAACCCTGTCGATCCATGAATATGCAGGGTGAAAGAGCTTCGTCAGCCCCGATTTCGTTACCAGCCGGTTACAACTGGTTCGGAGCCTTGTGGGGTGAATTGTCCAGCAGTAATACTCGGCGGCCAGCGAGACGGCAGGCGACGGCGCCCCGTTCCTGCCGAGCAGGGCACGCAGCCAGCGTGCCCACAACCCAGGAGGATGTGCCATGAGGTTCACTCGCACCACGATCCGCCCCGGTTCGGCCAGCAAGGCCCGTCTCATCGCGCTCGCGGCGGGGCTCGGACTCGCCACGTCCACGCTCGCGGGGCCGGCGGCCGTCGCCGCGCCCGACCGGCCCACCGTGGCCGAGCTCGCCACCGTGCACGCCGCGGTCGGCGAGGCCGACGTCGACGGCGTCGCCTGGTACACCGACACGGCCACCGGCAAGGTGGTCGTCACCGCCGACTCGACCGTCTCCGCGGCCGAGCTCGCCCAGGTCCGCGCGGCTGCCGGCGCCGACGAGGACGCCCTGACCGTCAAGCGCACCGCCGGCGTCTTCAAGCCGCTGCTGGGCTCCGGCGACGCGATCTACGGCTCGGGGTACCGCTGCTCCGTGGGCTTCAACGTCCGCAGCGGCAGCCAGTACTACCTGATCACCGCCGGGCACTGCGGCAACTCGGTGCCCACCTGGTACACGAACTCGGCGCAGACCACCCTGGTCGGCGCCACCGTGGGCTCCAGCTTCCCCGGCAACGACTACGCGATCGTCCGGTACGACAACACGTCGCTGAGCCACCCCGGCGGCTACTCCGCGGGCAACGCCTACGTGGGCCAGCGGGTCACGCGCGACGGCTCCACGACCGGGGTGCACTCCGGCACCGTCACCGCCCTGAACGTGTCCGTGCGGTACGCAGAGGGCGTCGTGTCGGGCATGATCCAGACGAACGTCTGCGCCGAGCCGGGCGACTCCGGCGGCGCGCTGTACAGCGGGTCGACGGCCCTCGGCATCACGTCCGGCGGCAGCGGCAACTGCACCTCGGGCGGCACCACGTTCTTCCAGCCGGTGACCGAGGCGCTCAGCGCGTACGGCGTCTCGATCTACTGACACGCACCCGTTCCTGACCTGCGCGGGCGGCGTCGCCGGGCCATCCCGGCGCCGCCGTCCGCGTCCCGCGGCGGCCAGAACGCGCGCCCGCAGGTGGCGCGCTCATTTCGATTGGACCGGCACGCCGTTTGTGAACTACTCTTCCGGAGCGTCACCACGCCAGGCCCGCAGGGTTCTGGATGGTCATAGCGCGGATGTAGCTCAGTGGTAGAGCATCACCTTGCCAAGGTGAGGGTCGCGGGTTCAAGTCCCGTCATCCGCTCGATACCCGCTTTGGTGGGGAGCACGGTGGGTTGGCCGAGAGGCGAGGCAGCGGCCTGCAAAGCCGTACACACGGGTTCGAATCCCGTACCCACCTCGGGCGATTGGCGCAGCGGTAGCGCGCTTCCCTGACACGGAAGAGGTCACTGGTTCGATCCCAGTATCGCCCACCAGCAAGGCCCCGGACCTCGGTCCGGGGCCTTTCTCGTGCCCGACGACGACACCCGGGCCACCCCGGACGACGGCGTCCGCTCAGCCGACGAGTTCAGCCGACCAGCCGGTCCCGCAGTGCCCGCACGTGCCCCGGCGTGAGCCCGCCGGCGGTCAGGTACGCCTCGACGCCGCCGTGCCGGGAATCCAGGTGCTCCAGCGCCCCGAGGATCACCTGCCGGGTGGGCGGTACCCGGCGTGCGGCGGGCGGCTCGTAGCCGGGCTCGGCCGCCCGCCCGGCGTACCGGGGAGCGAGCCGCTCGTTGGTGACCTCGTAGTCGTCGGCGAGCGCGTCGACGTCGGCCCCGGCCAGGCTGAGCGCGAGCGCCACGACGAGCCCGGTGCGGTCCTTGCCGGCGGCGCAGTGCACCAGGACGGGTCCCTCGGGGGCGTCCGCGACGGCGGCGAGGGCGCGGGCGAACAGCTCCGGGTGCCGGTCCAGCAGGCCCTGGTAGAGGTGCACCCAGGGGCCCTCCTCGGGCTCGTCCGCGCCCTGCACGGGCAGGTGCAGGTACCCGGGCAGGTCCGCGAGGCGGCTGGGCCACTCCTCGAGCTCCTCCGGGCGGCGCAGGTCGATGATCCGCGACAGCCCGTAGGCGCCGGCGGCGGTGACGCCGTCGTCGGTCAGGTAGCTGGGGGACTCCGAGCGCACCAGGACGCGCTCCCGGACGGTGCCGCCGCCCGTGAGCGGCAGCCCGCCCAGGTCGCGGACGTTGAGGCAGCCCGGCCAGTCGAGGTGGAGCGGTGTGTAGAGCGTCACGCCGGGGAGGCTAACGCTCAGGGTCCTCCTCGCGCAGCGAAAACTTGCCCTTGCGCATCTCGACGGCGATCTGCTCGGCGTCCAGCAGGTCCAGGGCGGTGCCGAGCTGGGCCGAGTCGAAGGTGCCCGCCGAGCGTGCGGCGAGCAGCTCCTCGCGCTGGGCGGCGATCGTGGCCAGGCGCAGCTCGCGGTACTGGATGAAGCGCTCCTTGGTGAGCACGGCGTCCTCGTCCTGGGACTCGTGCTCCCGGAAGGTGTCCTTGCGCACGCGGGCGACCACACCGGCGTCGTACGGCGTGCCGTCCGGGCGGTGCGGCTCGGCCAGGAAGGCGCGCGCCGCGCGCTCCTGCTCGCGCCGCAGGGCGGGCAGGTCGCCGGCCGTGTCCTGCCCGACCAGGCCGAGGCGCCGTGCCACCCACGGCAGCGTGCTGCCCTGGACCAGCAGGGTGCCGAACGCGACGCCGAACGCGACCAGGATCAGGAACGACCGGCCCGGGGTGTCGGCCGGCAGCGTCTGCGCCGCGGCGAGCGTGACCACACCGCGCATGCCCGCCCACACGAGCAGCGTGCCCTCGCGCCAGCCGAGCGGCCGGGAGAGGTCGTAGTCGATGTCGGCGGTCCGGCGCCGCAGCGTGCCCTGGATCCGCTCCAGCCGCTCCGCGGTGGAGCGACGCCCCTTGCGCCCGCGGCCGCCCTCGGCGGGCTCGGCCGGCGGGGGAGTCGCGGCGGCCCGCTGGTCGATGCGGTCCTGGAACGCGGTGAGGGTCTCGCGCACGGCCTCGCCGCGCCGGGCCCGGCGGCCCTGGATCGCGATGAGCGGCGTCACGAACGCGGTGCGCACCAGGAGGATCGCGACGCTGGCGATCGCGGCGACGACGACGGCCTGCCAGACGGAACCCGTCCCGGCCTCGGCGTCCTCGATGAGGCCGAACAGCTCGATGCCCATGATGAGGAACACGGCGCCCTCGAGCAGCAGCTCCACGGTATGCCAGTTGGACCGCTCGGCGATGCGGTCCTGCGGGCGCAGGTAGCGCGGGGAGCCGTTGCCGGTCACCAGGCCCGCCGCGACGACGGCGACCAGGCCGGACGCACCGAGCTCCTCGGCCGGGATGTAGGCGACGAACGGGACCACGAACGACATGGCGGTGCTCAGCGCGGCGTGGCCCAGCCGGCGGCGCACCCGCAGGCCCAGCCAGCCGACGGGCACGCCGATCGCGACGGCGACCAGGGCCGCGTAGGCGAAGTCGCCCACGACGCCCCACAGGCTGACCGAGGCGGCGGTGGCCGCGATCGCGGACCGCAGCAGCACCAGCGCGGAGGCGTCGTTGAGCAGGGACTCGCCCTCCAGCATCGTGACGCTGCGCGGCGAGGCGCCGAGCCGTTTCACGATCGAGGTCGCCACGGCGTCGGTGGGGCTCACGATCGCGCCCAGGGCGATGGCCGTGGCCAGGTCGATCCCCGGGATGAGCCACCGGAAGAGCAGGCCGAGCAGCACCGAGCTGATCACCACGAGCGTCACCGAGAGCCCGCCGATGGCCGTGAAGTCGCGCCGGAAGTCCATCGACGGCAGGCCGACCGCCGCCGAGTAGAGCAGCGGCGGCAGCACACCGCCGAGGATCACCTCGGGGGGTATCTCCACCGCCGGCACCCAGGGCAGCAGGCTCACGCCCGCGCCCAGCACCACCAGGACCAGCGGCGCGGCGACGCCGGCCTTGGGCGCCAGCGCGGTGACGGCGATGATGAGGATGGCGGCGACGACTGCGACGATCAGGTACTCCACAGGCTGACGTTACGAGACGCGGGCGGCGTCCGCCGATTCTTTCCGCCGCGCGAGAAACCAGGTGGGACGGGGTTGCCGTGCGCGAACCGCCTTCCGCGCGTAGGTTCGACGATGGCGACGGGACCCCGTCGTGCGCAGGGGGCGCACGTTGTGTGCCAGTGTCGAAGAGGAGTCGATCATGGGGCTTTTTGACAAGGCCAAGGAGTTCGTCACGGACCCGGACAACGTGGCGAAGGCCAAGGAGCAGCTCACCGACGAGAACGTGGACGCCGCTACCGACAAGCTGAAGGGCTTCGCGCCCGACCAGGCGGACGGCGCCATCGACTCGCTGGGTGACAAGGCGAAGGAGTGGGGCGGCCCCGAGGAGCAGGAGCGCGACGGGCGCTAGCACCCGCCGTCCGCCACGCTGGCGGCGGTCGCGACCTACGGTCGGTACGATCGAGGGGCGTTGTCGGTGACGACGGCGCCCCTCGATCAGTTCTCATGACCTTCCGCTAGGAGCACAGCCGTGTCCGACGTCGTATCGCCGCCCGTCCCTGCCGACCTCACCCCGGTCGAGAGCCCCACGGAGGCGACGACGACCACGGCGACGACCTCCGGCGTCGAGCTGTACGGCGACCGCCGCGACGTCGTCGTCGTGCGCGTGGACGGTGAGCTGTGGGACCTCGACCGCGAGATCCCGGCCGGCCACAAGGTCGAGCCGGTGACGATCAGCGAGCCCGACGGCCTGGCCGTGCTGCGGCACAGCGCCGCGCACGTGCTGGCGCAGGCCGTGCAGCAGGTCAACCCGGACGCCAAGCTCGGCATCGGCCCGCCCGTCACCGACGGCTTCTACTACGACTTCGACGTCGAGACGCCGTTCACGCCCGAGGACCTCAAGGCCCTCGACAAGGTGATGGGCCGCATCATCAAGGAGGGCCAGACCTTCCGCCGCCGCGTCGTCACCGAGGACGAGGCGCGCGCCGAGCTCGCGAACGAGCCCTACAAGCTGGAGCTCATCGGCCTCAAGGGCGGCTCGGACGACGACAACGGCGAGAACGTCGAGGTGGGCGGCGCCGAGCTCACCATCTACGACAACGTCCGGGGCGCCGGCCGCGAGAGCGAGACCGTGGTCTGGAAGGACCTGTGCCGCGGGCCGCACCTGCCGAACACCCGCCTGATCGGCAACGGCGTGCAGCTCATGCGCAACGCCGCCGCCTACTGGCGCGGCAGCGAGAAGAACCCGATGCTGCAGCGCGTCTACGGCACGGCGTGGCCCACCAAGGACGAGCTCAAGGCGTACCTGGAGCGGCTCGCGGAGGCCGAGCGCCGCGACCACCGGCGCATCGGCGCCGAGATGGACCTGTTCAGCTTCTCCGACGAGGTCGGCTCCGGCCTGCCGCTGTTCCACCCCAAGGGCGGTGTGATCAAGCGGGTCATGGAGGACTACGTGCGCCAGCGGCACATCGAGGAGGGCTTCTCCTACGTCGGCACGCCGCACATCACCAAGGACGGCCTGTTCCACACCTCGGGCCACCTGCCCTACTACGCGGACACCATGTTCCCGGAGATGGACCTCGAGGGGTCCAAGTACCGGCTCAAGGCCATGAACTGCCCGATGCACAACCTGATCTTCGCCTCGCGCGGGCGCTCCTACCGCGAGCTGCCGCTGCGCCTGTTCGAGTTCGGGTCGGTGTACCGCTACGAGAAGTCGGGCGTGGTGCAGGGCCTGACGCGTGTGCGCGGCCTGACCCAGGACGACTCGCACTCCTACGTGACACCGGAGCAGGCGCCCGACGAGGTCAAGCACCTGCTCGACTTCATGCTCAGCGTGCTGCGCGACTTCGGCCTGGACGACTTCTACCTGGAGCTGTCCACGCGCGACGACTCCAAGCCGGACAAGTTCGTGGGCTCCGACGAGGACTGGGCCGCCGCGACCGAGATCCTGGAGCGCGTGGGCCGCGAGACCGGCCTCGAGCTCGTGGCCGACCCGGGCGGCGCCGCGTTCTACGGCCCCAAGATCTCCGTGCAGGCCAAGGACGCCATCGGCCGCACCTGGCAGATGGGCACCGTGCAGTACGACTTCAACCAGCCCAAGGGCTTCGGGCTGGAGTACACCGCCGCGGACGGCACGCGCCAGCAGCCGGTGATGATCCACTCGGCCAAGTTCGGCTCCATCGAGCGGTTCATGGGCGTGCTCATCGAGCACTACGCCGGCCTGTTCCCGGCCTGGCTCGCGCCGGTCCAGGTGCTCGCCGTGCCCGTGGCCGACGCGTTCGACGACTACCTCAAGGACGTCGTCGCCCAGCTCCGCGCCCAGGGCATCCGCGCCGAGCTCGACCTGTCCGACGACCGGTTCGGCAAGAAGATCCGCAACGCGGCCAAGGAGAAGGTCCCGTTCGTGCTCATCGCCGGCGGCGAGGACGTCGAGGCGGGCGCCGTGTCCTTCCGGTTCCGTGACGGCACGCAGGAGAACGGCGTGCCGGTCGCCGACGCCGTCGAGCGCATCGTGGCCGCGGTCCGCGACCGCGTCCAGGTCTGACGGCGGCTGACGGGCGCCAGATGAGCAGCGAGCCCACCGCCGAGTCGCCCCGCGCGTTCGGCCCGGCCGAGGACCACCTGGAGCGGCTCTGGACGCCGCACCGCATGGTCTACATCGGCGGGCAGGACAAGCCCGCCGACGGCACCACCCAGCAGTGCCCGTTCTGCCGCATCCCGCAGGGCGACGACGAGCAGGGCCTCGTCGTCGCCCGCGGGCAGGACTGCTACGTGGTGCTGAACCTGTACCCGTACAACTCCGGGCACATGATGGTGCTCCCGTACCGGCACGTCTCGGACTACACGGACCTCACCGACGCCGAGACGGTCGAGCTCGCGCGGATGACTCAGCAGGCCATGCGCGTGTCGCGTGCCGTTCACGCCCCCGCAGGCTTCAATCTTGGTATCAACCAGGGCGAGGTCGCGGGGGCGGGCATCGCCGCGCACCTGCACCAGCACGTGGTGCCGCGCTGGCTGGGCGACGCGAACTTCCTGCCCGTGGTGGGCCAGACCAAGGCGTTGCCCGAGCTGCTGGCGGACACCCGTCGTCGGCTCGCAGAGGCTTGGGAGACCGCGGGGGGCTGAGAGGAGAACTGATGTTACGGGGCCTGCGCTCCTTCATGACCAGGCTGTTCACGCCCCTGGCGCGGCTGCTGCTGGCACTGCGGGTCTCACCGGACGCGGTGACCATCGCAGGCACCGTGGTCGTCACCGTGGTGGCCCTGACGCTGTTGCCCACCGGGCACACGCTCGTGGGCGGTCTCCTCATCGGCTTCTTCGTCCTGTTCGACTCGCTCGACGGCGTCATGGCGCGCCAGGCCGGGCGCTCCGGCCCGTGGGGCGCGTTCCTGGACTCCACGCTCGACCGGCTGTCCGACGGCGCCGTGTTCGCCGGCATCACCCTCTGGTTCGTGGTGCACCCTGACGAGCACCACGGCCTGTGGGGCACGGCCGCCGCGCTCGCCTGCCTGGTGCTCGGCAGCGTCGTGCCCTACGCCCGGGCCCGGGCCGAGAGCGTGGGCGCGACCGCGCAGGTCGGCATCGCAGAGCGCGCCGACCGCCTCCTGCTCGCGCTGGTCCCGTTCACGTTCATGCAGGTGGGTCTGCCCGTCGTCGTGCTCGAGGTGGTGCTCACGCTGCTGGCGCTCGCGAGCCTGGTGACCGTGTTCCAGCGCATCGCCACCGTGCGGGCGCAGCTCACGCGCCAGGTCGTCGAGACCGGCACCGACCCGCACGAGGGTCCGCTGGCCGGGCAGGGCGCCTGATGGACGTCGCCAAGGCCTACACGTTCGCGTGGCGCAACGCCGTGAAGATCCCCGAGCCGGTGCTCCGGGGCCTGTTCACCGTGGTGGCCGACGTCGCCTGGCTGCGGCGCGGCAAGGGCGTGCGCCGCATGGAGGGCAACTACGCGCGGGTCCGGCCCGACCTGGACGCCGCGGCCGTGCGCCGGCTGTCCCGGGTCGGCATGCGCAGCTACATGCGCTACTTCCGCGAGGCGTTCACGCTCCAGGGCGTCACCGCCGACCAGCTCCGCGCCCGGGTGCGCCTGGAGGGCTACGACGAGCACGTGCGGCCCGTGATCGCCGACGGCGGCGCCGTCTCGCTCGCCCTGGGCCACCTCGGCAACTGGGACCTGGCCGGGGCGTACGCCTCCCAGAACCTCGCGGGCGTGCTCACCGTGGCCGAGCGGCTCAAGCCGGACGAGCTCTTCGAGCAGTTCGTGCGCTTCCGCGGCTCCCTCGGCATCGACGTGCTCGCCCTCGGCGACGGCGACGTGCTCGGCGCGCTCGTCCGCGGCGCCAAGGAGGGTGGGCGGCTGATCCCGCTGCTCAGCGACCGTGACCTCACCTCGACCGGCATCGAGGTCGACCTCGCCGGACACCGCGCCCGGGTCGCCGCCGGACCGGCCCTGCTCGGGCTTGAGGCCGGCGTCCCCGTAAGCGCCGTCGGCATCACCTACGAGCGGCTCAGCGGCGCGCGCCGCCGCTCGGCCGGCACGCCGTGGGGCATCGTCATCCGGTTCCACCCGCCCCTGCCCGAGCCCGACCCCGGGCTGCCGCGCGCCGAGCAGGCGCGCGTGCTCACGCAGGGCTGGGTGGACCAGCTCGCGACGACGATCACCGAGCACACCCACGACTGGCACATGCTGCAGCGGGTGTTCGTCGCGGACCTCGGCCCGGCGCGGCAGCGGCAGGCGCAGCGGCGCGCGGCCGAGGAGCGCGAGACCCGGCGGCGCGGGGCCCAGGAGAACGGATGAGGGCCGTGCGGCGGCGCGGTCACCGCACGCTGCGCGTCGGCATCGTCTGCCCCTACTCGTTCGACGCCCCCGGCGGCGTGCAGTTCCACGTGCGCGACCTCGCCGAGGCGCTCCAGGCCGCCGGGCACGAGGTCTCGGTGCTCGCGCCGTCCAGCGACGACACCGAGCTGCCCGGCGTCGTCACCGCCGCCGGCCGCGCGGTGCCCGTGCCGTACAACGGGTCGGTCGCGCGGCTGACCTTCGGGCCGCTGACCGCCACCCGCGTGCGGCGCTGGCTGGAGGGCGGCATCGACGGCAGCCCGTTCGACATCGTCCACCTGCACGAGCCGATGGTCCCGTCCCTGTCGATGATCGCGCTGTGGCAGGCCACCGAGCCCGTCGTCGCCACGTTCCACACCTCGCAGGTGCGCTCGCGGGCGCTGCAGGTCGCCTACCCGCTGGTGCGGCAGTCGCTGGAGAAGATCGCGGCCCGCATCGCGGTGTCCGAGGACGCGCGCCGCACGCTCGTCGACCACCTGGGCGGCGACGCCGTCGTGATCCCGAACGGCGTGTACACGCAGGTGTTCGCGACCAGCCCCCGGCGGCCGGAGTGGACCGGCACGCCCGACGCGCCGACCATCGCCTTCCTCGGCCGGCTCGACGAGCCGCGCAAGGGGCTGGGCGTCCTGGTGCAGGCCATCCCGACGATCCTGGACCGGGTGCCTGGCGCGCGGTTCCTGGTGGCGGGCCGCGGCAACGGCATCGTCGCCGAGACCAGGGAGACCCTGGGGGAGCTGGCCTCCTCCGTCGAGTTCCTGGGCGCGGTGTCCGACGCCGACAAGGCGGCGCTGCTGGCGTCCGCCGACCTGTACGTCGCCCCGCAGACCGGCGGGGAGAGCTTCGGCATCGTGCTCGTGGAGGCGATGAGCGCCGGGTCCGTGGTCGTGGCCAGCGACCTGGGCGCGTTCCAGCGCGTGCTGGACGACGGCGCCGCGGGCGCCCTGTTCCGTACCGGCGACCCCGGCGACCTCGCGACCACGGTGCTGGACCTGCTGGCCGACCCGGCGCGCCGGGACGCCTACCGCGCCCACGCCGCGCAGTGGGTCCAGCGGTTCGACTGGTCGGGCGTGACGGAGCAGGTCCTGGCCGTCTACGAGATGACGCTCGACGCCGACCACGCGATCGCCGGCGACGTGATGGGCCGGTTCATGGGGCTGTTCCCGCGCCGGGCCGGGGGTGACGCGTGAGCTGGTCGGAGATCGCGCTGGTCGCGCTCGGCGCCCTCGTGGTCGCCCTGCTGCTCGCCTGGCGGGGCGCCTCCCGGGTCGACCGGCTGCACCGCAAGGTCGCGGCCTCGCGGATCGCCCTGGACGCCCAGCTCGTACGGCGCGCCTCGGCCGCGGTGGAGCTGGCGACGTCGGGCGCGCTGGACCCGGCGAGCGCGGTGCTGGTGGCCGACGCCGCCTATGCGGCGTCCGACGCCGGAGCCGTGACCTCGCCCGCCGCCGCGCTGAAGATGGACGGGCTGGACTCCGCGCGGGAGCGGGCCGAGTCCGGGCTCACGGCGACGCTGCGCGAGGCGTTCGGCTCGCCCGAGGCCGTGCACGACCTGCGGGCAGGGCCGGGCGGCGAGGTGCTGGAGGGGCTCGCCGCCGCCTGGTACCGCGTGACGCTGGCGCGGCGGTTCCACAACGAGGCCGTGGCCCAGACCCGGCGGGTGCGGCGGCTCTGGTACGTGCGCCTGTTCCACCTGGCCGGGCGGGCACCCATGCCGCGCACCGTCGAGCTCGACGACGCGCTGCCGCACGGCCTGGAGCCGGCCGGCGGGTGACCGGGTTGTCCAGATGGTGACCGTTCTGCGGTCGCCGTCAGGGACGTCGCAGGCCGGGCGATAAGATCGGGTCAGGGCGCCGACCGCGCCCGGAACGACCGGCGTCGATCCCACCGGCGAGAACTATGCGAGGTAACCGTGACTGAATCCGTGACCGGCGAGAACACCGTGGGTACGGTCGGCACCGCGCGCGTGAAGCGTGGCATGGCCGAGATGCTCAAGGGCGGCGTCATCATGGACGTCGTCACGCCCGACCAGGCGAAGATCGCCGAGGACGCGGGCGCGGTGGCCGTCATGGCGCTCGAGCGGGTGCCCGCGGACATCCGTGCCCAGGGCGGCGTGTCGCGCATGAGCGACCCCGACATGATCGACGGCATCATCGAGGCCGTCTCGATCCCCGTGATGGCGAAGGCGCGCATCGGCCACTTCGTCGAGGCGCAGGTGCTGCAGTCGCTCGGCGTCGACTACATCGACGAGTCCGAGGTGCTGACCCCCGCGGACTACACGAACCACATCGAGAAGTGGAACTTCACCGTGCCGTTCGTGTGCGGTGCGACCAACCTGGGCGAGGCGCTGCGCCGCATCACCGAGGGTGCCGCCATGATCCGTTCCAAGGGCGAGGCCGGCACCGGCGACGTCTCGAACGCGACCACGCACATGCGCCAGATCCGCGCGCAGATCCGCCACCTCACGTCGCTGCCCGAGGACGAGCTGTACGTGGCCGCCAAGGAGCTCCAGGCGCCGTACGAGCTGGTCAAGGAGATCGCGACCACGGGCAAGCTGCCGGTCGTCCTGTTCACCGCGGGCGGCATCGCCACCCCGGCGGACGCCGCGATGATGATGCAGCTCGGCGCCGAGGGCGTCTTCGTCGGCTCGGGCATCTTCAAGTCGGGCAACCCGGCGCAGCGCGCCGAGGCCATCGTCAAGGCGACGACGTTCTTCGACGACGCCGACGTGGTCGCCAAGGTCTCGCGCGGCCTGGGCGAGGCCATGGTCGGCATCAACGTCGACGAGATCCCGGAGCCGCACCGGCTGGCCGAGCGGGGTTGGTGAGCTGAACCGCCGTCGAAGGGGCCCCGCGGACGCCGTGTCCGCGGGGCCCCTTCGTCTGTCGGGGCTGACTTGCGTTCAGCAGGCTGTGCCAGAGCCGTAACCCGCCGGGTAACGGCCGCCTGGCGCCTGCTGAATCGACGTCAGGAGGTGGGTCCTACCAGGGCGACGCGGCTCGTCCTGGAAAATCGGATCGTAGACGCGCGCGGCGGGGCCTCGGTCAAGTTGTCGCGTGGCGTGGCGGCTTGGTCGTCGGCATTGACCGGTGACTTTCACCCTGCCTACGGTGTGGCGTCTGAACGGGGGGAACGGCGCAAGGTGCTGCCCTGGACTCTTGCGTCGTGTGGGGAAGGCCGTGGATGTTTGCTCGCGAGGCTCACGCCTTGGCGGTTCGAGGGGTCGTGCTGGTGGTGATCACGGCAATCGCCGTGGTCATGACTGGTTGCACCAGAGCCACGGATGCGCCGCCACCGACCTCGACGGACGGCGGGGGCACGCCTGTGGTGGACGCCGGCGCTGAGCTGGACAAGCTGCCGGACATCGAACTGTTCCTCGAGCAGGCGATCGCTCAGGTACGGCAGAAGCATCCTGATCAGGTTCCCGACGACCTCACGGCTGCCGCCGTCATGGGCGAGCTGGACGCGATCGACAGCCATGTGGACGCCGATGGCGTACTCGACTACGCCAGTGCGAAGAGTGACCCCGCGATCACCGCTGACACGCTTGACCCGTACGCGCGAACCTACCGGACGCTGGGTGGAGAGCTGGCCGGCACCGGTGCCACGGACGTCGACGCAATGGGTGTGGATGACGCGGATGAGGCATCAACGATGCTGCCGCAGGTCTCGGTCGTCCGATTCGATGCTGTCGCGGGTCAGGACGAGAGCAAGGAGGCCGACCCCCGCGTCGGTTACGCGGGGCCTCGGCAGTTCGTCTCCGACAGACCCGAGTGGGTCGAGGAATACAAGGCCGTCGGGGACGAGATCCTCCAGGGCAAGGTTCTGTACTTCGAGTCCGAATACAACCTGGCGCGTCTCCGTTTCACGTCAGAGCTCGACGGCTACCTGCAGGACCGCATCGGCGATGACCAGACCGTCGTCACCTGGGGCGGGATCATGGACGGCCCTTTCGGAGCGTGCATCGTCGGCACCGAGGTCTACCACGAGCTGGTGTTCGAGCAGGGCGCCGAGGATTCAGAGGCTTGCCTGACGCGAACGGTCGGCGGGTCTACCGTGCCGGAGCCGCTGGTCCCGCTCGATTCGTCCGTGCCGGAGTCCGCGGTTGCTGTCGAGGCTGATGTCGAGCAGCTGATCATTCAGGAGCTCTGGCCGATCATGAAGGACTTCATCGGTCTGACTGACCTCGAGAAGTGCTTCACCGAGGCGGACATCCTCGCGTGCGTGATGACGCTGCTCAACGTGCTGCCGGTCGGAAAGGCGATCAAGGCACTCAAGGCGATACCGGCGGTCGTCAGGGCAGTCGAGAAGATCGTCACCTTCGTCGCGACGAAGGGAAAGAAGCTGCCGGTCGCGGTGCCGGCGGGGTGTTTCGCGTCCTTCGCCGGATCGACGCCCGTGCTGATGGCTGACGGCACACACAAGCCCATCCGGGACGTCCGGCCCGGTGACGACGTCCATGCGAGTGATCCTGTATCCGGAGTGAGCGGCCCGCGCCGAGTGCTCGACACGTTCGTCCACCAGGACACGCTCGTGGACCTCAGGCTTGCCAGCGGTGACAAGATCACCACTACCGCCGACCACCCGTTCTGGTCGTCGGGGGACCACGCCTTCGAGGACGCGAAGGACCTCGCTCCCGGCGAGAAGGTCCTGTCGGCGAACGGCACCGAGCTGGCTGTCGTCGGAATCGATACTGGAACGGTACGTGAAGGAGCGGCCTACAACCTTGCGGTTCTCGGTCTGCACACCTACCACGTCGGCGACGCTGAAGTCCTTGTTCACAATTCTGGCTGCCTCGCGGTTCTCAAGAACTGGAAGCCGAAGACATTCAGGTATGGCAAAACCACGCTAGTTCTCCAACGTGGCGGGATGCAGCACATCCTCGAAAGGCATCACCCGACGTACTTCGATCCGGAGCAGGCAAGGCTGAGCAACGATATGTTCAGGGAGTCGAGGACCGTTGACGACATCGTTGGCCTCATCGATCAGGTCGTCCGACAGAAGGCTGACGAAATTGAGGTAATTGCACGAAAGCCGAGGCCGGAGCAGCAGATCGGCAATGTGGAGGCTACGATCGACGGGGTAAAGTACCGGCTCGGTGTGAACCAAGGGGCTATTGGTACGTTCCACCCTGTGGGGATGAGTGAACCGTGAGCGATATCGCCATTCAGACGTATCTGTCCGACCGGCACGGATCTCCAAAGTTCGATCCGGTTCAGGATATGGATTCTTTTACCCAGGCGCGGTATGGATACGTAGAAGGCTTCATAAGCATGACCATCGACGGGGTTGAAATGTTCGGGCCTGATCTTTGGGATGATGTCGGGGCGCTGTGGCCGATTCTGACCAACATGCTCGATGACTGTCGCGAAAATCGTCTGGGAGAGACGGGACTCTTCGAGAGGGCGATTCCAATACGTCTGGAGAGCATTCGGGGCTGGCCGGGGTTTCTCCTGCTGACCGTCGGGCGGCCCGAAGGCGATCACTACGGGGTGGAGGCTCGCCGCGCATCGGTTGAAGCAGCTGATCTGTACCCAGCCGTCGCACGCGCCTACCTGGATACGTTCGCACACTTCAGACGCATCGATGCCCCTGAGGGCATCGGGACGGTGAGTGAAGCGATGGAGAAACACCTACGATCCTGGATCGAGACCCCCCGAGACTCCTGGCCCAGGATCTTCCCTGGATGATCTCGACTCACAGCGCGCCCGATCTTGGACCTCGGCATCAACGTCGACGAGATCCCGGAGCCGCACCGGCTGGCCGAGCGCGGCTGGTGGGCTGAGCCGTCGTAGGAAAGGCCCCGCGGACGCCGTGTCCGCGGGGCCTTTTCGTTCTCTCCGTTTCCTGCGAGGGTCCGCCCCACCAGGCGCGCCGCTACCCTGGCGTGCATGTCCGACGACTACGCGTTCGATGCGCAGGTCCTGAACGGCCTGGTGCGCTCGGCGTCGGTCATCCGCGTGTACGACCGCGGTGCGTCCGGGGGCCGACCGCGCGACGTCGAGCCCGCGCTGACGATCAGGGAACGTGCCGAGCTCGACGATCTGGCCCGGTTGCTGGAGGTTTCCCGACCCACGGGCATGTACTGCACGTGCCTCGGCGACTCCGCGTTCGAGCTGCTCGACCACGAGGGCACCGCAATCGATGTCCTCGGCTGGCACCACGGCTCGACGCTGCGCTGGCAGGGCTCGCCTGACGGCGACGTCGAGCTCGCGCACGGTCCGGAGCTCATCGCCTGGCTGGCTGCTCACGGCTATACGCGCCCTGCTGAACGGGTCGACCGTCGCGAACAGCAGCGGCGAGACCAGGCGCGGGCTCTCGAGTCCTGGTCGGTGGCAGCACCCGAGGCCGTTCGTGCATGGGTTCCCCGGATCCTCGATGAGGCCGCTTCAGGGCATCCTGAGCGACTGGCCGACGACCTCGCCCGCAGCCTTGCTGAGGCGCACCCAAGAGAACCCGACCAAGCGTTGGCGCTCCTGCGCTGGCGGTCAGGCGGAACCGGCCGCTACTCCGGCTACCCGGTCCACGAGGGGGCAGCGGCGACCCTGCTCGAGCAGTTGCCGCTGCAGGCCATCTTCACGGCCTTGGCCGGTGTGCCCGCCACCGACCCTGCATGGTCCGGCGCCGTCCGCTATCTGTTGGCCTGGCGCCGCAAGGACATCGTCCTGCTGCGCCGTATCCCTGAGAGCGTCTGGAGCGTGCTTGCCCAGGTGGTGCACGACGAGGCCGACAGTACGTGGGCCGACCGCCACGAGACCTGCTACCGCCAGGTCGAGCACGCCCGCGCCCAGAGGGAGCGGGCCGGGAGGCGCTCCCGTAGCGGGTGAGGAGCGCACGTCCCCGTGACATCAGAGCGTGGCTGGAAAAGCCGCCATGGGTGAGGCGATGCGGATGGAGATCCGACTTCGCCTGCAGCACTGGCCCACGGGCCGTCAGGTCAGCCGCGCCAGAGGTCGAGCGACTCCCAGCCCTGCGGAGTCCCCATCGACGCGATCGTCAGGGCATGCGAGTCCGGGAACTCGCGCAGCAGTGCTGCCAGCTGCTTCGCCCAGTCCGAGTCGGCGTCGATGGACGGCAGGATGTAGGCGATCACGGCGAGGGCGTTGTAGGTCCCGAAGACGCCCTTGGCGGTCTTCTCGTCCCGCAGGTGGTCGAGGACTGGGATCTGTCCTGCCTTCGGACGGGCCGGCGCGTGCTGGAGCTTCCTGTTGAACAGCCGGGAGTGGTGCGCCGCGACGTTGCGCACGTAGTTCAGACTGGCGAGCCAGCTGGTCATGATCTTCTTTGTCGGGACTTTGAACGCCAGGGCGATCTCCTCGGCGTCCTGCTGGTGCATGCCGCGGTAGAGGACGGAGAGGTGGCCCAGTTCGAGGATCTCGGTGAGCGCCCAGACCGGCATGCGGTCGTCGTACTTCTCCCGGAAGTGCTCGACGAACTGCTCGTCGGAGCTGGCCTTCCTGTCGTTGACGCGTTGAAGCCACTGCACGTGCCTGCTCGACGCGGGGTCCCGGGCGCCGGTGCTCTCGGCGGTGAAGGCCTCAGTGAAGCAGTTCGGGTCCTCATAGGAGAAGGGGGACCTCCTGCCGAGCACGTACCCGATCCGCATGCGGACGGCGACCTCGATGCGCTCGACGCCGTCCATGACCAGCATGCGCAGCCGCCGGTCGAAGTCGATGATGTCCTCGGCGTGCCGCAGTGTCGTGCCCGCCCGGTAGTCGCTGAGCACGCGGATCCGCGTGCGGCCCTCGTCGTCGACGTGCTGTTCGGACTCGCGGAACGGGTAGAGGTAGCCGGTGAGGCGGTAGTAGCCGACCGCCCGCAGGACCGACGAGGCTCGGCCGCGGTCCTCGATCTCAATTCCGTGCCCCGCCAGCCGGTCGACCTGCTCGTCGACGGACAGCCACGGCTTCGCCTACTCCGCCATGGACCTCCCTGGAAAAGAAAATCAGCCCGCGCCTTGCGGCAACGGGCTGATCGTGATTGAGCCAGAGTAGCACGAGGGAGCTTGTCTCGGCCCGAGGCCACTCAGTGGAGCTTGAGCCCTCGTCGACCTCCTTCGCCACGCGGACCGTGGCCCATGCTTTCGTCGCTGCACGGAGACATTGGCGCATTCCGGTGTTCGTCCTGACCTATGCCGTGCTGCTGCTTCGGCCTCCGCATCGCCCGCGAGGCGGTTCGCCTTGCCGAGGCCCCTACCAGGGCGACGGCTCGTAGTCCTTGAGGAAGCAGCCGTACAGGTCGGTCCCGGCCTCGCCCTGGACGATCGGGTCGTAGACGCGCGCGGCGCCGTCGACCAGGTCGAGGGGCGCGTGCCAGCCCTCGGCGGCGAGCCGCAGCTTCTCCTCGTGCGGACGCTCGTCCGTGATCCAGCCGGTGTCCACGGCGGTCATCAGGACCCGGTCCTTCTCGAACATCTCCCCGGCCGAGGTCCGGGTCAGCATGTTGAGGGCGGCCTTGGCCATGTTGGTGTGCGGGTGTCCCGCGCCCTTGTACCGGCGGGAGAACTGCCCCTCCATCGCGGAGACGTTGACGACGTACCCGCGGCGCGACGTCGCCGTCGCGGCCCGCATCGCGGGACGCAGCCGGGAGATGAGCAGGAACGGCGCGATCGCGTTGCAGAGCTGGACCTCCAGGAGCTCCAGCGGGTCGACCTCGTCCACGACCTGGGTCCACGAGTTGTTCTTCTGCACGTCGGGGAGCAGCCCGCCGGCGTCGACCGCCGTGCCGGCCAGGTGCGCGTCCAGGGAGGCCGAGCCCGCCCTCAGCGCCAGTGCCGTCAGGGACGCCGCGGTGTGCGTCGCGACGGCGTCGTCCTGCGACTGTCCCTCGTGGTGCGCGACCGACAGGGCGGCCAGGGCGCCCGCGATCGCGGCGGGGTGGGCCTCCGAGACGTGGTCGAACGTGACCATCTCCGGCGCCCGGAGCCCGTAGGGGAGCGGCGCGACCGGCGCCGACTCGCCCGTGACGAGCTGCGAGTAGGCCCCCGGGGTCCGGCGGACCGTCTGGCAGGCGTTGTTGACCAGGATGTCGAGCGGGCCCGCCGCGGCGACGTCGTCGGCCAGCGCGATCACCTGGGTGGGGTCGCGCAGGTCGATGCCGACGATCTTGAGCCGGTGCAGCCAGTCGGCGGCGTCGGGCATCGCCGAGAAGCGGCGCACCGCGTCCTTCGGGAAGCGGGTGGTCACGGTGAGGTGGGCGCCGTCGCGCAGCAGGCGCAGCGCGATGTACATGCCGATCTTCGCGCGGCCGCCGGTGAGCAGGGCGCGGCGGCCGGTCAGGTCCGTGCGCTGGTCGCGGCGCGCGTGGCTCTTCGCGGCGCAGTCCGGGCACAGCCAGTGGTAGAACGAGTCGACCAGGGTGTAGTCCGTCTTGCAGATGTAGCAGCCGCGGGCGGTGCGCAGCTCCCCGGCGAACGCCCCGGGCGCGGAGGACACCAGCGGGATGCCGGCGGTCTCGTCGTCGATCCGCGCCGCCGAGCCGGTCGCCGTCCGCTCGATGATGCTCCGGTCGTGCGCCTGGATCTGCTCGCGGACCGCGGCCTTGCGCGACTTCTTGAGCAGCTTCCACATGTAGCCGGTCGCCTGCTTGACCGTCTTGACGTCGGGGTGGTCGGGCTCGAGGTCGTGGAGCTGGCTCAGCACCCGGAGGGTGGTGGCGAGCTCGTCCGGGTCGATCCCCGCTTTCGTTGGCACCGCCGAAGGATATCTGGCGCCCTGTGCCGCGCGACCACCCGTTGCTAGGGTGCACGGGACGTTTGCGACAAATCGCCACCGCGATGTGACGAACGTCCATCACCCCTGCCGCGCTCCTGCGCCGCCCTCTCGAGAGGAACTCGCCATGAACCTGAGCCGCAAAGATCTGCTGAGACTGATCGGGACGGGCGCCGGGGCGGTGGCGCTCGGGTCCGCCGCGGCGAGCCCCGCGGCCGGCTCGGAACCGCGCGGCGCGGGCGACATCGTGCGCGACGTCGCGGTGATCGGTGGCGGTGCGGCCGGGACGTACGCGGCGGTCCGGCTCCGGGAGCTGGGGCAGAGCGTCGTCGTGGTGGAGCACAACGGGCGGCTCGGCGGGCACACGCAGACCTACACCGACCCCGCCACGGGTGGCAGCGTCGACATCGGCGTCGTCGTCTGGCACGACCAGCCCCTGGTGCGGCAGTGGTTCGAGCGCTTCGACATCCCGCTGCAGAAGGCGTCGTTCGGCGGCGGCGAGACTCTCTATGCCGACTACCGCACGGGCCGCGAGGCAGCGGGCTACACGCCGCCGAACCCCGGCGCGGCGCTGGCTCTGTACGGCGAGCAGCTCGCCCGGTTCCCGTACCTGGAGCACGGCTTCGACCTGCCCGACCCGGTGCCCGCCGACCTGCTCCTGCCATTCGGCGAGTTCGTGCGCCGGTACGGCCTCGACGCGGTGGTGCCGACGGTCTTCCAGTTCGGCCAGGGTCTCGGTGACCTGCTGCGCCAGCCGACCCTGTACGTGATGAAGAACTTCGGCTCGGACATCCTGCGCAACCTCCAGACCGGGTTCCTCACCACCTCCCGCCGGGACAACAGCGAGCTGTACGAGAAGGCGCGCACCGAGCTGGGCGACGACGTGCTGCTGAACAGCCGGGTCCTCTCCACCGACCGGGACGGCGGGCGGCACGCCGTCGTCCGCGTCGACACGCCGGCCGGACGGCGGACGATCCGTGCACGGAAGATCCTGGTGACGATCCCGCCGCTGCTCGACAACCTGGACGGGTTCGACCTCGACGGCCTGGAGCGCAACCTCTTCGGCCAGTTCCGCAACAGCGCCTACTACACCGGCGTGCTGCGCGACTCCGGGATCCCCGACAACCTGTCGGTGCGGAACGTCGGCCTGGACACCCCGCACAACCTGCCCGAGCTCCCCGGCGTCTACGTCATCTCCCCGACCGGGATCCCCGGCCTGCACAACGTCAAGTTCGGCAGCCCCGTCGCGCTGTCGGACCGGGCGGTGCAGGCCGAGATCCGGGCGAGCGTCCGCCGCCTGCGGGACGCGGGCACCGTACCGACCACGAACCCCGGCTTCGCCACCTTCGCCAGCCACACCCCGTTCGAGCTGACGGTGCCTGCCGCCGCCGTCCGCGCGGGCTTCTACCGCCGGCTCGGCGCGCTCCAGGGCCGCAACCGCACCTTCTACTCGGGGGCGGCCTTCCACACGCACGACTCGTCCCTGATCTGGCAGTTCACCGAGACGCTGCTGCCGCGCGTCGTCGCCTCCTGACCGTACGCCTCGGCGGCCTGCGGGCGGATCAGCGGGCCGGGACGATCCCGGTCCGCCCCTCCCAGGCGCCGTGCTCCGACAGCGGGCGGAACCGGAACGTCGCGAACTCCCGATGGAAGTCACGGCGTCTCCGTTCGACCATGGCGTCCGCGTGCCGCCGGTCCGCGGGTTCGGCGCGGCCGTGCACCATCTCCTCCATCTCGCGCACCGTGCGCCACACGGAGAACGTGGAGATGGTGCGCGGCGGCCGGATCGCGGCCAGGGCGAGCGTGGTGCCGGGGTGGTCGCGCACCTGACGTTCGACCGGCCGGCCCCAGTGCAGGAAACGGGGCACCTCGGGCAGCCGCATCCGCGCGACGGTCACCGCGACCGCGGGCTCGTCCTTCTCCCAGGTCCCGGCCCGGGCGGGCAGGCCGGGCAGCGCCGCGAGCCTGGACCAGCGGCGCAGGTACTCCATCCGCACGTGCCAGCCGGTCGCCAGGTGACGCCCCAGGGCGTCGTCGGACAGGAACCGGTCGACGGCGTCCTCGTCGCGCCACTGCGCGAACACCGCGATCCGCCGCAGCTGCAGCCGGTCCGGCGAGACGACGGGCGCCCCCAGGCGCATGAGGGCCAGGCACTCGGCGTGGTCCAGCCCCGGCGTGGTGGTGCCCGACGGCGGCCGCACCAGCGCGCGGGCCGTCACCCCCGCCGGCAGCTCGGCGAGGTGGAAGGTGTGCATCATCGGGCGCGCTCCATCTTGTAGTGCAGACGCATCATCCGGGTGTGCCACATCCGCAGCTCGTGGTCGGTCCGGAGCACACCGTACGGGTCCCGGTACAGGTGGAAGGTCTCGTGGAGCGGCACGCGGGCCGCGAAGTCCCGTCCGCCGTCGTGGACGGTGACGTACGCGCCGTCCTGCCCGAACCGTCCCGGAGGCGACTCCAGGACGAGGTCGCCGTCGTCGCCGACGGCCGGGCGCAGGAACACCTGGACGTTGCCGGACTCGAGCGGGAACGCGACGTGGACGCTCGGCCCCACCGCGCCGGGGAGCCGGCGTGCCGAGTAACAGCCGCTGAAGACGTAGCGGCCCGACGGCCGGAGCGTCCGCAGCCACGCGGCACCCACCTGCTCGCCGTCCCGGTCGCGGATCACGCGGACCCGGCTGTCCATCCCGTGCGCGACGTCGAGCGGGCGCATCGGCAGGGAGAGCTGCTCCACCCGGCGGGCGAACACGCGCGCGATCAGCTCGCCGGCGGCCCAGAACAGCGGCGACCACCCGCTCCAGACCTCCATGTGCCAGGCGGCGGTGTGCTCGTAGAAGTCGCGGATCCGCGGGTCCAGCCCGGCGGCGTCGAACCCGGGACCGTCGAGGCGCGACATCGCCGGGAGCAGGCCGGGCGCCGGGCCCGCCGAAGGACCCGTGCTCGCGACCTCGTCGTCGACCGTGCCCCCGTGGTGCGCGGCCTCGGCGGCGAGCCAGCCGTCCGCGACCGTGGAGGAGCGGCTCACCGGGGCGCGGAGCCAGGAGTGCTCCCCGGCGAGGTCGACGGGCCTGCCGACCAGTCGCCAGAACTTCCGGGACCCGAGGTCCAGCAGATGACTCACGACCACGCATTCTTGCAGGGTGCCGGGACGGGTCCCTCGCCGTGGGACGGCGACGTGGAGGACCTCCTGCGGGTGGGTGACCTACCTTGACGCCGCTCCCCATCAGGCGCTTCGGTACGAGGATGACCGGGTCCTACGTCGAGCGCGCGCCGCTGCCGGTACTGGCCGGGGTCGTCCGGACCGTCTGGGTGCAGCGGACCGGCGACGCGGCGTACGTGCAGCGGCACCTGCCCACGGGCGGCGTGGAGATCCACTTCCCGATCGGTAGCCCTCCCTGGCTTCTCGGTCCGTTGACCGGTCCCCAGATCGAGGTGATCCCCGCACGCACCACGGTCGTGGGTGTCCGGTTCCGGCCCGGCACGGCGCTGCCCCTTCCCGTGGAGCTCGGCGAGCTCGTGGACCAGCGCATCGGCCTGACGGAGCTGTGGGCAGGCGCCGGAGACCAGCTCCTGGACGCCATGTCCGGGGCGGGGACGCCGGAGCGGGCGCTCGACCTGCTGCAGTCCCATCTCGTGCGGCAGTTCCGGGGCGCAGGTCGTCCGGACAGCGTGGTAGGCGCCGCGGTCCAGGCACTGATGCCCTGGCGGCCGGTCAACATCGACGCTCTGGCCAACCACCTGGCGCTCTCGGCGAGCCAGCTGCGCCGCCGCTGCCTGCGTTCGGTCGGGGTCACGCCCAAGGTCCTCCAGCGGACGCTGCGGTTCCAGGGATTCCTCGCACTGGCCCAGGCGGGCGCGACGGCCTCGGGCCGCCGCAGGGCGGACGGTGTGGCGGAGCTGGCGATCGACGCCGGGTACGCCGACCAGGCACACCTCAGCCGGGAGTGCCTGCGCCTGACCGGGCTCACCCCGCGCCGGCTCCTCGGCGGCGACGTCGACCGGTGCGCCTGCGGCCACGAGCACTCCGCCTCCTACCTGCCCTTCCTCACGACCCGTCGTACGGTGCCGGTCCTGGTCTGAGCCTCGCGTCCGGCATGCTCGATTCGTTCAAGAACCGCCGGTACGTGACTCGTAGGTTCGACACATGCCGCACCAGGTCGCCAGGACATCCGGACCGCAGGACGAACCCCAGGCTGACCCCTACCTCGACCTCACCCGGCTCACCGCCGACACCGGCTTCACCCGGGCCTTCGACATCGCCACCGCCGTCACGGACTACGTCGCGCGGCGTACCGCAAACCCCCGCTGAAGGAGCACCTCCATGCTGGACCCCGACGTGCGTCGCGTTCTCGACGGCGCCTCGATCGCCCACCTGGCCACCGTCCTGCCCGACGGGTCGCCCCATGCGGCCCCTGTCTTCGTCGGGACGCACGGCGACCTGATCGTCTTCTTCACGGGACCGACCATGCGCAAGGCACGCAACCTACGGCGCGACCCTCGGGTGGCGCTGTCGATCGCACCCGTCGACAACCCGTTCGAGCCCGTCGTCATCCGTGGACAGGTCATCGAATGGATCGACGGTGACGCGGGTTGGGCGATCGTGGACCGGCTGGCCACGAAGTACACCGGTTCGCCCTATCCCCGCGGGCAGGAGCGTGTCGTGGCTGTCATCGAGCCCCGGCGCCAGTCCGTCGGTGTCGGCTGAGCGACGGGTGGGTGCGCGGCCGACACCGGACGGCGTCAAGGCCGGTACCGATCGGTTAGCGTCGGGGCGTGCTGCTGCCTGAACCCTCGGTGCCCGGGGCGGGTCTGCCCGTCCGGGCGGTCCTGCCCGCCACGGTCGACGCCGTGCGGTCGCACGGCACCGCCGTGCTGGTCGCGCCGCCCGGGTCGGGGAAGACGTCGCTGCTGCCGCTCGCGCTCGCGGACGCGCTCGGCGGCACGGTCATCGTCGCCGAGCCGCGCAGGATGGCGACCCGCGCGGCCGCGACCCGGCTCGCGACGCTCGTCGGCGAACCTCTCGGCCAGCGCATCGGCTACGCGATGCGCGGCGAACGCAGCGGCGGCAAGGGCCTGCGCGTCGAGGTCGTGACGACGGGGCTCCTCGTGCGTCGTCTGCAGCAGGACCCGGAGCTGCCGGGCGTCTCCGCGATCGTGATCGACGAGTGCCACGAGCGGCACCTCGACGCCGACCTGCTGCTGGCGCTCGCGATCGACGTCCGGGCGAACCTCCGCGACGACCTGGCGATCGTCGCGACGTCGGCCACGGCGGACACCGTGCGGCTGAGCCGCGCCCTGGGCACGGACGTCCCGGCGCCCGTGGTCACCGCGTCCGCGGCGCAGTTCGACGTCGCGGTCGAGTGGGCGCCGCCGCCGGTCGCCACGCCGCTGCTCCCCGGTGGGCGGGTGGACCCGCGCCTGCTGGACCACGTCGCCGCCGTCGTCCGCCGCGCCCTGGCCGAGAACGAGGGCGACGTCCTCGTGTTCGTCCCCGGGGAGGGCGAGATCAACGGGGTGACCCGGCGGCTGGCCGACCAGAACGTGCTGCCCCTGTTCGGCCGCCAGTCCCGGGCCGAGCAGGACCGCGCGGTGACGCCGTCCGCCACGCGCCGGATCGTGGTGACGACGTCGGTCGCGGAGAGCTCGCTGACCGTGCCCGGGGTCCGGGTCGTGGTCGACGCCGGGCTGGCCCGCGAGCCGCGGACCGACCAGTCCCGTGGCCTCGGCGCGCTGGTCACCTGCCGGGTCTCGCGGTCGTCGGCCGACCAGCGCGCGGGGCGCGCCGGGCGCGAGGCGCCGGGGCGGGTCTACCGGTGCTGGTCCGCCACCGACCACGGCCGGCTCGACGACCACGCTGCGCCGGAGATCGCGACCGCCGACCTGGCGGGCTTCGCCCTCGACCTGGCGGCGTGGGGCGCACCCGGTGGCGCCGGCCTGACCCTGCTCGAGGCGCCGCCGGCACCGGCGATGACCGCGGCCACCGAGCTGCTGCACCGCATCGAGGCCACCGACGAGGCCGGCCGGATCACGGAGCGGGGCCGGCGGATGGCGGCGGTCGGGGCGCATCCTCGCTTGGCCCGTGCGCTGCTGGACGGCGCTCCCCGGGTCGGCGCCGACCGGGCGCGTGAGGTCGTCGCGCTGCTCTCGGACGACTCGGGCCGCGGTTCGGGCGACGACCTGCCGGCCCGCTGGCGGGCCCTGCGCCGTGGTGACGACCGCGGCGCCACGGCCCGCTGGCGCGAGGAGACGAAGCGGCTCGGCCGGGGCGCTACTCCTGCGGGAGTGCCGGCCGACCGGGGCACGACCGGGCTGCCGGACGATCTCGCGGCCGGGATCGTCGTCGGGCTGGCGTACCCGGACCGGATCGCGCGGGTCCGGGGGAGCGACTCGGTCACGTACCAGATGTCCGGTGGCACGGGCGCCGCGCTCGACGCGCAGTCGCCGCTGCGGACCACGACCTGGCTCGCGATCGCGATCGCCGACCGGGCACCCGGTCGCGCCGACGCCCGGATCCGCTCGGCGGCGCCGATCGACGAGGCCACGGCGCGGGACGTCGCGGGCGAGCTCGTCACGACCACCGACCAGATCCGCTGGGACGACGGCCGGGTCGTGACGCGGCGCGTCGAGGCGCTCGGCGCGATCGTGCTGGCCGACGCCCCGCTGGCCAGTCCCGACCCGCTGCTGGTCCAGGCGGCCGTCCGTGACGGGCTCCGGCGCAGCGGCCTGTCCGCGCTGCGCTGGTCGGAGGCCGCCGTCGCCCTGCGGGGACGGATGGCGTTCTGCCACGCCCACCTCGGCGCCCCGTGGCCCGACGTCGCCGACGAGGCGCTGCTGGCCGGTCTGGACGACTGGCTGGGCACGGAGCTCGCGTCGGTGCGCGGCGCGCGCGACCTGGCCCGCATCGACGTGGCCTCGGCGCTGCGGCGTCTGCTGCCCTGGCCCGAGGCGGCCCGGCTCGACGAGCTCGCGCCGGAACGGCTCCGGGTCCCGTCGGGCTCCGAGGTCCGGCTCGCGTACGACGGCGTCGAGCCGCCGGTCCTCGCGGTGAAGCTGCAGGAGGTCTTCGGCTGGACCGCCACCCCGGCGGTCGCGGACGGCCGCGTCCCGGTCGTGCTGCACCTGTTGTCGCCCGCCCAGCGCCCGGTCGCGATCACGAGCGACCTCGCGTCGTTCTGGAAGCAGGGCTACCCCCAGGTCCGGGCCGACATGCGCGCCCGCTACCCGCGTCATCCGTGGCCGGAGGACCCGCTGACGGCGGCCCCGACCAGGCGGGCGAACCCGCGGCGGTGAACCGGCCGGGCCGCCGGTGGCCGCGGGACCCGCGGAAACCCCGTTGACGCTCCGTCAGGCGCTTCGGTTGACTGCGCGCATGCTGATCGCGCAGGTCCAGGACCTCGTCCGAACCCACTACGTCTTTCCCGACGTGGCAGCCGGCGTCGCCGATGCGCTCGACGGGCTCACCGCCGACGCAGCCGACGAGCCCGCGTTCGCCGAGGCCGCAACGGCCGTCCTCCAGTCGGTCAACGGCGACCGGCACCTGCGGGTCCGGCACTACCCGGAGGGCGTACCGCCCGAGAAGGACGAGGACGGGGTACGCGCGTACTTCGCCGCCCTGGCCCGGGAACACGGCCCCGCCATCAGCGACGTGCGTCGTCTCGACGGCAACGTCGGCCTGCTGAAGATCGGCCCGCTGATCCTGCCGCCGGAGTACGTCCGCCCCGCCGCGTCGGCGGCGTTCACGCTGCTGCAGGGCGTGCGTCGGCTCGTGATCGACCTCCGTGACTGCGTGGGTGGCGTACCCGAGTCCGTGGCGCTGCTGGTGAGCCACCTGCTCGGCGACGAGCCGGTGCACCTCCTGGACCTCGTGCACCGGGACGGCACCGTCGAGCCGTCGTCCACCACGCCGGAGGTCGCGCCGCGGCTGCCGGACGTGCCGGTCGTCGTCCTCACGAGCAGCCGGACGTTCAGCGGCGGCGAGGAGCTCGCCTACGACCTGCAGGCGCTCGGCCGGGCGGACGTCGTCGGCGAGACGACGGTGGGCGGGGCTCATCCCCGGGAGGCGTTCGACCTCACCGCCCACCTGCAGCTCCACGTGCCGATCGCGCGGTCGGTGCACGCCGTGACCGGCACCAACTGGGAGGGCGTCGGGGTCGTGCCCGACCACCCGTGTGCCGCCGAGGAGGCGCTCGACGTCGCGCTGGCGCTGTGACGCCTGGCCGGGAACGTGAGCACGTATGAGGGGCGTGGAGCACGGCCAACCGACATTCCGTGGACGCGTTGACGACCGCCAGCGTCCTCGTCGTCGGACCGGATGCGGTTCCGGCGATGCGGTCGTTCGTCACGGGGCCTGACGGACGCGGCGATCTCGGATGGGCGGAGTACGTCTCGGCGGCGATCGCGTACCTGGGTGGTGGTCCGCCGGTCGCCCCCAGCCCCGAGACGACGGCCTCGTTCGAGGAGCCGCTCGGCATCGCCACGGATCTCCGAAGCGACTTCCAGGCACGACGACGTAGGCGCCGTACCTGGAGCACGTGGTCCTGACAGCGAGGCGGCCGGACCTGGCTCAGCCGGCCCTGCCGTCATCTCCGTCCAGCTCGAGTTCTCGCGGCATCCCGTCCCAGGTGAGGTCTGCGCGCAGAATCTCGGCCCCGGGTGCGGGAGGTAGTTTGTGGGCACCAGCACGCCCCAGCACCAGCACGCCCCAGCACCAGGAGGCCGCATGACCGGGTTCCCGCCGGAGACCGCCGACCAGCACCGGCCCGCCTCGCCGCCCGAGGTCGGGCCCGGCACCACGTCCCTCGGGGACGACTGGGTGCCGGGGCCGGACGGCGTCCGCGAGCGCTCGGCGGCGCGCGTCATCCTGATGGACGACGCCGGCCGGGTGCTCGTGATGCGCGGGCACGACGTCAACCAGCCGGAACGGTCCTGGTGGTTCACGGTGGGCGGCGGCATCGACGCGGGGGAGACCCCGGTGCAGGCGGCGCTGCGTGAGACCCGCGAGGAGGTGGGCATCGACCTGCCGGCCGGGGCCTTGGTGGGACCGGTGCTCACACGCACGGGCATCTTCGACTTCTACGCCGAGACGTGCCGGCAGTACGAGGTCTTCTACCTCGCGCGCATCCCGGACGCCGTCGAGGTGACGGCCGACGGCTGGACCGACGCCGAGCGCGAGCTGCTCGACGAGACGGGCTGGCTGACGGCGGCACAGCTGCGCGCGCAGCCGCTGGAAGTCTTCCCGCCCGAGCTGCCGGACGTCGTCGACCACCTGGTGGCCGGCTGGGACGGCCAGGTGCGGCACCTGGGTGAGCAGTTCGACGACTGAGCCCGTCCAGGACGGAACCACGACCGCCAAGGAGGTAACACAGAGGGAACGTTGCTACGTCTCCGTTACCTCTCTGGCGGGGTAGTACTCGCCCCGTGGGTCGGCCCGCGGCGACCGCTGGGGGCGGGGCGACCCGTGACGTCCCAGGTCTGTCGACTGCCGCCGTAGAATGAACGGTTGTGAGCGTTCCGACCATCGGCGTCCTGGCCCTGCAGGGAGACGTCCGTGAGCACCTGGCAGCCCTCGAGTCCGTAGGCGCGCGCGGCGTCACCGTACGCCGGCCGGCGGAGCTGGCGGCCGTGGACGGGCTCGTCCTGCCCGGCGGGGAGTCGACCACGATCGACAAGCTGCTGCGCATCTTCGAGCTGCGCGACCTGCTGCAGGCCCGGATCAAGGAGGGTCTGCCGGTGTACGGCTCGTGCGCGGGGATGATCCTGCTCGCCGACCGCATCCTGGACGGCACCGCCGACCAGCAGACCGTCGGCGGCATGGACGTCGTGGTCCGGCGCAACGCCTTCGGGCGGCAGGTCGACTCGTTCGAGACCGACCTCGACGTCGCGGGCATCTCCGACGTCGGCGCGGGCGGACCGGTGCGCACGGCGTTCATCCGCGCGCCCTGGATCGAGGAGGCCGGGCCCGAGGTCGAGGTGCTGTCCCGCATCCCGGCTGTGGATACGCAGGGCCGTCCTGTGGCGGCCGCCGGTAGGATTGTCGCAGCACGGCAGGGGTCGCTGCTCGCCACCGCCTTCCACCCCGAGATCACGGGGGACGCGCGCGTGCACGGGCTGTTCGTCAGCATGGTTGCGGGCGGCTGAGCGGCCTTCTCGCCGCCGTTCGGCGTTGCCGAGTTCGAGCGCCATTGATAAGAGCCATCGAAATGCAAGGAGTCAGGTAGAGGCATGTCAGGTCACTCCAAGTGGGCCACGACCAAGCACAAGAAGGCCGCGATCGACGCCAAGCGCGGCAAGCTCTTCGCGAAGCTGATCAAGAACATCGAGGTCGCTGCGCGGACGGGTGGCGGCGATCTCGCCGGTAATCCGACGCTGTTCGACGCGGTCCAGAAGGCGAAGAAGTCGTCGGTCCCCAACGACAACATCGACCGCGCGCTGAAGCGTGGTTCGGGCGAGGGCGCCGACGCCGTCGACTACCAGACGATCATGTACGAGGGCTACGGCACGAACGGCATCGCCGTCCTGGTCGAGTGCCTCACCGACAACAAGAACCGCGCCGCCTCCGAGGTGCGCCTGGCGTTCTCCCGCAACGGCGGCAACCTCGCCGACCCGGGTTCGGTCTCGTACCTGTTCTCCCGCAAGGGCCTGATCGTGGTGCCGAAGGCCGACGGGGTGGGCGAGGACGAGGTCATGCTCGCCGCGCTCGACGCCGGCGCCGAGGACGTCACCGACCAGGGCGAGGTCGTCGAGGTCCTCACCGAGGCGACCGACCTGGTGTCCGTGCGTACGGCCATCCAGGAGGCCGGCATCGAGTACGACTCCGCCGACGTGATCTTCCACCCGTCCATGCAGGTCGAGGTGGACGTCGAGGGCGCCCGCAAGATCATGCGCCTCATCGACGCGCTCGAGGACAGTGACGACGTGCAGAACGTCTACGCCAACTTCGACGCGAGCGACGAGGTCATGGCGGCGCTCGACGAGGAGGAGTAGCACCCATCCCCGGCCGCGTCCGCGCTGGTCGAGCCCGTCCGCGCTGGTCGAGCCTGTCGAGACCGAGCCCGATGCCGTGAGAGTCTGACGCCGTGCGCGTTCTCGGTGTTGATCCCGGTCTGACCAGGTGCGGCGTCGGCGTCGTCGACTCGCTGCCCGGACGGCGGGCCAGGATGGTCGCGGTCGGGGTGATCCGCTCCGACGTCGACCTGTCCACGGACCTGCGTCTGCTCAAGATCGCCGAGGGCCTGGACCGCTGGCTCGACGAGCACGTGCCGGACGTCGTCGCGGTCGAGCGCGTCTTCGCGCAGCACAACGTCGGCACGGTGATGGGGACCGCCCAGGCGGCGGGCCTGGCCATGGTGGCCGCGGCCCGCCGCGGAGTGCCCGTCGCCCTGCACACCCCGTCGGAGGTCAAGGCGGCGGTGACCGGCTCGGGCCGGGCCGACAAGGCGCAGGTGACGACGATGATCACCCGCATCCTCGACCTCGACGAGGCGCCGCGGCCCGCCGACGCCGCCGACGCGCTCGCCCTTGCCGTCTGCCACCTGTGGCGCCCCGCCGGTGCCCTGCAGGGCGGCGACCGGCACGAGCTCACGCCCGCCCAGCGCGCGTGGGCGGCGGCCGAGCAGGCCGCCAAGCAGCGCCCCCGCCGCTGACGGCGTGCCTCCCCGGCGGACCCCTCTCGCTTGTTAGGCTCCTCGCACGAACGTTCGATAGGAGGGGGAGCCCGTGATCGCCTCGCTGACGGGGACCGTGGCCCACGTAGGTCTGGACCGTGCGGTGGTCGACGTCGGCGGCGTCGGCTACCTGGTGCACGCCACGCCCACGACGCTGGCCGGGCTGCGGGTCGGCGAGCGCGCCGGCGTCGCCACGAGCATGGTGGTCCGCGAGGACTCGATGACCCTGTACGGGTTCGCCGACCCCGACGAGCGCGACGTGTTCGAGGTGGTGCAGACCGTCTCCGGCGTCGGGCCGCGCCTCGCGCTCGCGATGCTCGCGGTGCACACCCCGGACGCCCTGCGCCGCGCCGTCGCCGGCGAGGACCTCGCCGCCCTGACCCGCGTGCCGGGCATCGGCCGCAAGGGCGCGCAGCGCATCGTGCTCGAGCTCGGCGACCGGCTGGGCCCGCCGTCCGGCACCGGCGTGGCCGAGGCCGCCCCCGCCGCGGCCCCGGGCACCACCGACCACTCCGAGCGCGTCGTGGAGGCCCTGGCGGGCCTCGGCTGGCCCGCCAAGCAGGCCGACGACGCCGTCGCCAAGGTGCTCGCCGAGGCGGGCGCCGACACCGTGGCGGCCGACGAGGTCGCCTCGACGCTGCGCGCCGCGCTGCGCCTGCTGGGAGGCCACCGTGGCTGACGTCTCCACCGAGACGGAGGGCGGGGGCCGGATCGTCGCGCCCAGCGCCGACGAGATCGAGCGCGCCGCCGAGGCCGCCCTGCGGCCCAAGCGGCTGGACGACTTCGTGGGGCAGCAGGTCGTGCGCGACCAGCTCTCCCTGGTGCTGCAGGCCGCGATCGCGCGCGGCAACCCGCCCGACCACGTGCTCCTGTCCGGACCGCCCGGACTCGGCAAGACCACGCTGGCGATGATCATCTCCGGCGAGCTGGAGTCGCACCTGCGGCTGACCAGCGGACCCGCCATCCAGCACGCGGGCGACCTCGCCGCCGTCCTGTCCTCCCTGGAGGAGGGCGACGTGCTGTTCATCGACGAGATCCACCGCCTGGCGCGCCCCGCCGAGGAGCTGCTGTACGTCGCCATGGAGGACTTCCGGGTCGACGTCGTGGTCGGCAAGGGCGCGGGCGCCTCCGCGATCCCGCTCGCGCTGCCCCGGTTCACCGTGGTCGGCGCCACCACTCGCTCCGGTCTGCTGCCCGCCCCGCTGCGGGACCGCTTCGGGTTCACCGGGCACATGGACTACTACTCGCCCCAGGAGCTGGAGCGCGTCATCCTGCGCTCCTCCGGGCTGCTCGGCGTGCACCTCGACCACGCCGCCGCCCACGAGATCGCCGGCCGCTCCCGCGGCACGCCCCGCATCGCCAACCGCCTGCTGCGCCGCGTGCGCGACTGGGCGCAGGTGCGCGGCGACGGCAAGCTCGACCTGCACGCGGCCAAGTCGGCCCTGGAGGTCTACGAGGTCGACCCCATCGGCCTGGACCGCCTCGACCGCGCCGTGCTCACCGCGCTGTGCACCCGGTTCGGCGGCGGGCCCGTGGGCCTGTCCACCCTCGCGATGACCGTGGGGGAGGAGGCCGAGACCGTCGAGACCGTCGCCGAGCCCTACCTCGTCCGCGAGGGCCTGGTCGGCCGCACCCCGCGGGGCCGCGTCGCGACCCTCGCCGCCTGGGAGCACCTGGGACTCACACCGCCCGGATCCGGTGCCACGGGAACTTTGACCGCCCCCTGACGTTGTCCAGGTGGTGCCCCTACCGTGGGGCGCCCGAGGATCCGTGCCCGAGCGAGCACTACACTGGGTTGGATCCTCGTCGTACTTGCGCCACCGAACGTGCGCAGCACATCCGACACAGCAATCGAACAGGGACCTCACCGTGGAAATGTTTATTCTCGTCGCGATCCTCCTCGTGGCGATGTTCTTCATGTCCTCCCGCACCCGCAAGCAGCAGCGCGCGGCGGCGGAGTTCCGGAACAACCTCACGGTCGGCACCAAGGTCATGACCGCCTCCGGGATGATCGGGACCGTCGTCGACGTCGACGAGGCCGCCGACCAGGTGACCATCGAGTCCGTCGCCGGCAGCCAGACCACCTGGCTCCGCGCCGCCATCTCCAAGAAGGTCGAGGAGCCCGTCGCCGACGACGAGGACACCGACATCACGGCGGATGAGTCCGACGTCACAGCAAAGAGCGAAACGGGAAGTACGATCAGCCCCGACGCGACCGACGTCCCCGACGACCTGTCCAGCCTCGACACCGCCCAGCGCGAGTACCGGGACCAGCAGCGACGGGACGCCGACGCAGACGGCAAGTGACGGCTGCGCCGTCCGGTGACCCCGGGCGGCGCCTTACCCGCGCCGGACGTACCCCGGCGCGCACACGAGAAGAGACAGACGTTGGCGACTGACACCCGGCGCTCGCGGCCGGTTCGCACGATCGTGCTCCTCACGATCCTGACGATCCTGCTGCCCTTCGGCGCCCTCTTGGCAGGTTGGCAGCTCGACGGCAAGTCGAGCGACAACCCGGACGGCGCGAGCCTTGCACCCGGTCTGGCCCTCGACCTCCAGGGCGGAACCCAGGTCCTCCTGAAGGCGGTGACCTCCGACGGCTCCGAGATCACCCCCGAGGCGATGGAAGAGGCCATCGGCGTGATCCGGCAGCGGGTGGACGCCAACGGCGTTACCGAGGCCGAGATCGCCAGCCAGGGCAACAACCAGATCGTGGTCGAGATCCCGGGTGAGGTGGACGACGAGACCGTCGCGCTGATCTCGAAGGCCGCGCAGATGAAGTTCCGCCCGGTCCTGACCATCGGCAACCCGACCCCGACGGCGCAGCCCTCGGCCAGCCCGTCGGCGTCGCCGTCGGCCTCCGCGGACGGCGAGGGCGACGGCGCCCAGGCCGACGGTGCGGACGCCGAGGCGGACGCGCCCGTCGGCGGCCAGCTGACCAAGGACGAGATCGCCGAGCAGCAGAAGGCGGTCGAGGCCGCGACGGACCCCTCGGACCTGGCGCAGATCACGCCGTCGGTCCAGGCCCGGTTCGACGAGCTGGACTGCACCGACCCGAAGAACCTCGAGGGTGGCGGCGGCGACCGTCCGGAGCTTCCGCTCGTCACGTGCGACGCCACGGGCGCGGCCAAGTACATCCTCGGACCGGTCGAGGTGGACGGCACCGCGATCTCGAGCGCGAGCTCGGGCCTGCGGTCGGGTGCGAACGGCACCGTCACGAACGAGTGGGCGGTGCAGCTCGACCTCGACAGCGAGGGGACCAAGCTCTTCCGGGAGTCGACGCAGCGCCTGAACACGCTGGAGAGCCCGCGCAACCAGTTCGCGATCACGCTGGACGGCCTCGTCATCTCGGCGCCCTCGCTGAGCCCTGGCGTCGTCATCACGGACGGGCGCCCGGAGATCTCGGGCTCCTTCACGCAGCAGTCGGCCGCCACGCTGGCCAACCAGCTCAACTTCGGCTCGCTGCCCCTGACCTTCCAGGTCGACGGGCAGAACCAGATCTCCGCGACGCTCGGTTCCGAGCAGCTGCAGCGTGGTCTGTTCGCCGGTCTGATCGGTCTGGCCCTGGTCGTCGTGTACTCGCTGTTCCAGTACCGCACGCTCGGCCTGCTGACCGTGGCCTCGCTGGTCGTGGCCGCCGCCATGACCTACGTCGTGATCGCGCTGCTCAGCTGGGGCATGGGCTACCGCCTGTCCCTGCCGGGTGTCGCCGGTCTGATCGTGGCCATCGGCTTCACCGCCGACTCGTTCATCGTGTACTTCGAACGTATCCGGGACGAGCTACGTGACGGTCGGTCCCTGCGGCTGGCCGTCCAGCGCGGCTGGGTCCGTGCCCGCCGCACGATCTACGCCGCCAAGGCCGTCAACCTGCTGTCGGCCGTCATCCTGTACTTCATGACCGTCGGCGGTGTGCGCGGCTTCGCGTTCACCCTGGGTCTGACCACGATCATCGACGTCATGGTGGTCATCTGGTTCACGCACCCGGTCATGGAGCTGCTCGCCAAGGTGCCGTTCTTCCGTGACGGGCACAAGGCCTCCGGCCTGTCCGCCGACCGGATCGAGGTGACGCCGCGGTACCGGGGCGCCGGCCGGATCTCGGCCCCGTCGGCCGGGGCGGCGCACGCCCCCGACGACGCCGCGTCCGAGCCGGAGCGTGAGCTGGTCACGGCACAGTCCGTGACTCCTGCCCCGCGCACCGCCGACGACGGCCGCCGGATGACGATCGCCGAGCGGCGTGCCGCCGAGCGCAAGGCTGCCGCAGGGTCCGCAGACGCGACCCAGCAGGCTCAGAACGAGGAGAAGCACTGATGGCGCGGGGTGGCTTTGCTCAGTGGGGTAACGACCTCTACACGGGTCGTAAGTCGTACCCGATCGTCCAGAAGCGCAAGCTCTGGTACTCGATCGTCGCCGCGTTCTCCCTGGCGTCGGTCCTCGTGCTCGGCCTCCAGGGCCTGAACCTCGGCATCGACTTCCGCGGTGGCTCCGAGTTCACCGTGTCCGGCACCTCGACCACGGACGAGGACGTCGCGATCAACGCGGTCGCCACCGTCGCCCCGGGCGAGGAGCCGCACGTCAGCCAGGTTGGCGCCAACGCCGTCCGCGTGCAGGTCTCGCAGCTCGACAACCAGCAGACCGACCAGGTCGGCCAGGCCCTCGCCGACGCCTACGGTGTAGACGTCAGCGAGGTGACGTCGAACTTCATCGGCCCGACCTGGGGCCAGTCCGTGAGCATGCGGGCCCTGTGGGGCACCGTCGCGTTCGTGCTGGCGGCCGCGGTCTTCATGGCGATCTACTTCCGCGCCTGGCGGATGTCGGTGGCGGCCATCGTGGCGATGCTCACGGACGTGCTGGTCTCGGCCGGTGTGTACGCGGTCATCGGCTGGGAGGTCACGCCGTCGACGATCATCGGCTTCCTGACCATCCTCGGCTTCTCTCTGTACGACAAGATGGTCGTCTTCGACAAGGTGCGCGAGAACACCGCCGCGGTGACCGAGCAGACGCGCAGCACCTACGCCGAGCGCGCCAACCTCGCGGTGAACCAGACCCTGGTCCGGTCCATCAACACCTCCGTGGTGGCCCTGCTGCCGGTCGCGGGCATCCTCTTCGTCGGTGGCTTCCTGCTGGGGGCCGGCACGCTGAAGGACATCTCGCTGTCGCTGTTCGTCGGTATCGCGGCGGGCGCGCTGTCGTCGCTCTTCTTCGCCACGCCGCTGGACGTAACGCTGCGGGAGCGCGAGCCCAAGATCGCCGCGCACACCAAGAAGGTCATGGACCTGCGGGCGGGCCTCGTGGCCGAGGGCGCGGACGAGGGTGAGCTTGCCGCCGCCGCGTCCGGTTCGGCCCAGCTCGTCCCGGGTCACCACCAGGGACAGTCTGCTCAGCCCAGGCGTCGCCGGTAGGCTCACGCCTCGTGGCAGACGACATGACCGACGTCGCCCTCTCCGGCCTGGTGCCGGAGAGGGCGACGCGCGTTCGCGACCTGATCGCGGACGTCCCGAACTTCCCTGAACCCGGTGTCCTCTTCAAGGACATCACGCCCCTCCTGGCCGACGCCGAGGGCCTGGCCGACGTCGTGGAGGCCTTCACGCGCCTCGCGCTGGCCGACGGCGTGGACGTCGTGGCCGGCATGGAGGCCCGTGGCTTCCTGCTCGGCGCGCCGGTGGCGCACGCGCTCGGCCTTGGCTTCCTGCCCCTGCGCAAGGCCGGCAAGCTGCCGCCGCCCACCCACAGCGTCTCCTACGACCTGGAGTACGGCTCGGCGGCCATCGAGCTGCGTGCGGGAACATTGACCCCCGGTGCGCGCGTTCTCATCATCGACGACGTTCTCGCCACGGGCGGTACCGCGGCGGCCGCAGCAGAGCTGGTGGAGAAGTGCGGCGGCGTGGTCTCGGGGCTCGCCTTCCTGATCGAGCTCGAGGCACTTCACGGCCGCGACAGGCTCCAGGGCCACAACGTCGATACTCTCCTGCGGGTGGACACCCCGTCCGGTCAATGATCGGGTCGGACGGCGCATAGAGGTCCAGGGCTAGACTGTCGACTCCGGGTTTCGTCCCGGGGAAGGAGGCGCGTACATGGCGGAGAACACGGTGTCACGCGCTCCGGTGCCCGAGAAGAACCCGCCGACCCCTCCGGGCGGCAACCGGATGCGCAACCGGCTGGTGCGCCTGGGCGTGCGCAGCATCGGCGGCGGCACCCCTGCGGCGATCGAGCCGCTGCTGCAGGCGATCCGCAGCAACCACCCGAAGGCCGACGTCGCCCTCATCGAGCGCGCCTACGTGGTGGCCGAGAAGGCCCACCGCGGGCAGATGCGCAAGAGCGGCGACCCGTACATCACGCACCCCGTCGCGGTCTCCACGATCCTGGCGGAGCTCGGGTTCGAGGGCACCACGATCGCGGCCGCGCTCCTGCACGACACGGTCGAGGACACCGACTACGCGCTGGACACGCTGCGCAACGACTTCGGCGACGACGTCGCCCTGCTGGTCGACGGCGTCACCAAGCTGGACAAGGTCAAGTACGGCGACGCCGCGCAGGCCGAGACCGTGCGCAAGATGGTCGTCGCGATGGCCAAGGACATCCGCGTGCTGGTCATCAAGCTCGCCGACCGGCTGCACAACGCCCGCACCTGGAAGTACGTGCCGTCCAAGTCGGCGGAGCGCAAGGCGCGCGAGACCGTCGAGATCTACGCGCCGCTGGCCCACCGGCTGGGCATGAACACGATCAAGTGGGAGCTGGAGGACCTCTCCTTCCAGACCCTGTACCCCAAGGTGTACGACGAGATCGTGCACCTGGTGGCCGAGCGGGCGCCCGCGCGCGAGGAGTACCTCGGTGTGGTCAAGGGCCAGATCGAGTCGGACCTGCGCAGCGCGAAGATCAAGGCCACGGTCACCGGCCGGCCGAAGCACTACTACTCGATCTACCAGAAGATGATCGTGCGCGGTCACGACTTCGCGGAGATCTACGACCTCGTCGGCACGCGCGTCCTGGTGGACACGGTGCGCGACTGCTACGCGGCGCTCGGCGCCATGCACGCGCGGTGGAACCCGGTCCCCGGCCGGTTCAAGGACTACATCGCGATGCCGAAGTTCAACATGTACCAGTCGCTGCACACGACGGTGATCGGCCCGGGCGGCAAACCCGTGGAGATCCAGATCCGGACGCACGACATGCACCGCCGCGCCGAGTACGGCGTCGCGGCGCACTGGAAGTACAAGGAGAAGACGCCGGCCGCGGGGGCCAACGACCCCAAGAACCAGGACATGGCCTGGCTGCGCCAGCTCGTGGACTGGCAGCGCGAGACCGCCGACCCGGCGGAGTTCCTCGACTCGCTGCGGTTCGAGATCGGCGGCGACGAGGTCTACGTCTTCACGCCGAAGGGCTCGGCCATGGCGCTGCCCGGCGGCGCCACGCCGGTCGACTTCGCGTACGCGGTGCACACCGAGGTGGGGCACCGGACCATGGGCGCCCGCGTCAACGGCCGCCTGGTGCCGCTGGACTCCCCGCTGGAGAACGGCGACGTCGTCGACATCCTCACGTCCAAGTCGGAGACGGCGGGGCCGAGCCGCGACTGGCTCGGGTTCGTGAAGTCGCCGCGGGCGCGCAACAAGATCCGCCAGTGGTTCACCAAGGAGCGCCGCGAGGAGGCCGTCGAGACCGGCAAGGACTCGATCGCCAAGGCCATGCGCAAGCAGGGCCTGCCGATCCAGCGCCTCATGTCGCACGAGACCCTGGTCGGGGTCGCGGACGAGATGAACTACCAGGACGTGTCCGCGCTGTACGCGGCCGTCGGTGAGGGGCAGATCTCCTCGGCCCACGTGGTCGACAAGCTCGTCAAGGCCCTGGGCGGCGCGGACGGTGCGGAGGAGGACGTCGCCGAGGCGGCCCGGCCGGGCGGCCTCACGGCCCGGCGCGTGCGGTCGGGGGACCCGGGCGTCATGCTCAAGGGTTCCGAGTCGGCCGACGTCTGGGTCAAGCTCGCCAAGTGCTGCACGCCGGTGCCGGGCGACGACATCGTGGGCTTCGTGACCCGCGGCCAGGGCGTGAGCGTGCACCGCACGGACTGCGTGAACCTGGACGGGCTGCGCAAGCAGCCCGAGCGGCTGGTCGAGGTCGAGTGGACGCAGGGCGCGAACACGATGTTCCTCGTGCAGATCCAGGTCGAGGCGCTCGACCGGTCCCGGCTCCTGTCGGACGTGACGCGCGTGCTGTCCGAGAACCACGTCAACATCCTGTCGGCCTTCGTCTCGACGTCGGACGACCGGCTCGCGGTCTCGCGGTTCATCTTCGAGATGGCCGAGCCCGCCCACCTCGCGACCGTCCTCTCGGCGGTCCGCAAGGTCGAGGGCGTGTTCGACGTGCACCGCATCACCGGCACCAAGCCGGTCGAACGGCCGCAGCTCCCGGTGTGACCGGAGGCCGATCGCTGGTCGAGCTTGTCGAGACCCGGGTCTCGACAAGCTCGACCAACGACGGCCCGACTAATGACGGCTCGACCTAGACCGACCGCCCCGGTCAGCGCCGCCCGTAGGTGAGCCGGCGCAACAGGTTCTCGGCCGGGCCCCGGTCGCCGCGCCGTTCCAGCACCGCGGCGCCGACCACGGTCAGGGCCCACACCGCCACCGCGCAACCGGCCGCGGCGAACGTGGGGCTGGCGGCGTGCCGCGGCAGATCCAGCAGGAACGGGGCGGCCAGCACCAGCCACGCCACGGACTGGACCAGGTAGCCGGACAGGCTCCGGCGCCCGAGCGCGGCGACGGCGTCCACCAGCGCGGCGGCCCGGCCGCCGTCCGCGGCGCGGCCGCTCGCTGACCGGGCAGCGCGGGAGACCGTGATGCGGTGCGCCAGGAGGCCGAACAGGCACGTCCAGCCGATCGCGCCGAGCGTCCCCGAAGCGTTGTACAGCGTGGTCACCAGGCCGGCCGTACCGGCGTCGACCGTGAGCCAGCCGGCGGCGAGCAGGCCCATCGGCAGGCCGCCGAGGGCGCCGATCGTCAGCCCGCCGGCCGCACCCCGGCGCAGCAGCGTCAGGTGGTCGCCCGGCTGCTCAAGAATGCGTCGCCGGGCGGCCCAGGCGCCGATCCAGACGAACAGGATGAAGGGCAGCACCGTGAGGGTGTGCGCCGGCCACTCGCCCAGGCGCGCCACGACGCCGTCGAGGAACGTGGGCGCCAGCACCGACGGCATCGGGCTGGTGGGCACGGCGGCGGCGTCGGCGGGACCGGCCGGGCCGGGGGAGAGCAGGCGCAGCGTCACGAGCACGAGCAGCGCCAGGGACGCGAGCACCTCGAGCGCGATCAGCACCGGGACGAACCGGTAGAGCCGGTCCGAGCGGCGCAGGAGCAGCAGCGTGAACGCGATGCCGACCAGGCCGTACGCGCCGAGGAAGTCCCCGGAGTAGAGCAGGACCCCGTGCACCGCGCCGAAGGCGAGCAGCCAGGCGTTGCGGCGCACGAGGATGCGGCGGACCTCCCGGGGCGTGGCGCCGGCGGCGTCCTGCCGGGCGGCGAGCTGGACCAGGCCGTAGCCGAACAGGAAGGCGAACAGCGGGAACGCCCGGGAGTGCACGAACAGGAACAGCAGCACGATCCACGGGCGCTCGGCGCCGTGCGGCGTGGGGTCCAGGCCGGGGGCGTTCGCGAAGAACACGCCGATGCTGTTCGCGAGCGCGATCAGCAGCAGCATCGCGCCGCGGGCGAGGTCGGGGGCGAGCGCGCGCTCCGCGCGCCGCACGGGACCGCGAGTGTGCGGTGCGGTTCGGGTGCCGGACGCCGGAGCGGCGCCGGCTGGGTCCGCGGCTGTCGTCATGGGTCTCTCCTCGGTGCGTGGGTGGGTGTGGTGACGCGCGCGGCATTAACATACTCATGAAACTATAAGCCGTACAGTAATAAGCGCCGGATGCTCCGCCCGGACCCGGCAGCAGCGAGGACGTGTGATCATGAGCCACGTGAGCGATCCCGAGACCCCGGCCGGTGGCCCGCCCGACGACGGCGCCACGCTTCCCGCCGCGGACGACGTGCCCGCCGGTCTCGCGCGGCTCTGGCGCCTTGGCGCGCCGTCCCGGCTGGGCCGCCGCGCCGTCCTGGACGTGGACCAGGTGGTCGGGGCGGCGATCGGGCTGGCGGACCGCGGCGGCCTGGCCGGCGTCACGCTGCCCAAGGTGGCCCAGGAGCTCGGCGTCACGCCGATGTCGCTGTACCGCTACGTGGGGTCCAAGGACGAGCTGCTGGTGCTCATGGCGGACCAGGCGAGCGGCCCCGCCGAGGCGGCGCCGGGCACCGAGGGGGCGGACGCCGCGGCGGACGTCGGCGACGACCCGGCCTGGCGCACCGCGCTGCGCTGCTGGGCGGCCGACGTGCGCGGCATGTACCTGCGGCACCCGTGGCTGGTGCACCTGCCGGTGCAGGGTCCGCCGTCGGGCCCGCACGGCCTGGCGCGGATGGACGCGGGCCTGGCGGCCCTGCGCGGCACGGACCTCGACTGGGCGGCCAAGGTGGGCGTGGTGACGCTGGTGAGCGGCTACGTGCGCACCGCGTCGCAGCTCGCGGCGGACCTGTCCGCGGCGCGGGCCGGCTCAGGGCTGGACCAGGCGCAGTCGGAGCAGGAGTACGGGCGGGCGATGGCTCGCCTGGTGCGCCCGGACCGGTTCCCCGAGGTGGCGGCGCTGTTCGGCTCGGGGCTGTTCGAGCAGGAACAGCCCGAGCAGATCGCCGAGGAGGGCCCGGACCACGACTTCCGGTTCGGGCTGGAGACCGTCCTGGACGGCGTGGCCGTGGCGGTGGAGCGGGCGGCGGGCGCTGTCAGGCCGTCCCGGGCGCGCCCGGGAGCAGCTCGCCCAGGTCGAAGCTGACCGGCTCCTCCAGCTGTTCGTACGTGCAGGACTCCGGCTCGCGGTCGGGACGCCAGCGCTTGAACTGCGACGTGTGGCGGAACCGGGAGCCCTCCATGTGGTCGTAGCCCACCTCCAGCACGCGCTCGGGTCGCAGCGGCGTGAACGACAGGTCCTTGCCCGCGCTCCAGCGCGACTGCGCGCCGGGCAGGCGGTCGCCCGCCTCGGCCTTGGTGGGGTCGGTCCAGCCCTGCCAGGGGTGCTCCTGGGCCGCGTCGGTGCCCGGCTCCACGACCAGCGGCGCCAGCTCGGCGACGAGCTCCGCGCGCCGCGTCGCCGAGAACGACGCAGCGACGCCGACGAACTGCAGGCGCGGGCCGTCGTCGGTCTCGTCCCACAGGCCCAGCAGCAGGGAGCCGAGCAGCGGCGCCTCGGGCGTCGACGTCTTGTGCAGGCGGTAGCCGGCCAGCACGACGTCGGCGGTGCGCGTGTGCTTGATCTTGAGCATCGTGCGCTTGTTGGGGGCGTAGGGGCCGTCCGCGGGCTTGGCGACGACGCCGTCCAGGCCCGCTCCCTCGAACGAGCCGAACCACTCCGTGGCCACCGCGGCGTCCAGGGTGCGGGGCGTGGCGAACACGAGCGGGCCGGTCAGCCCCAGACCGTCCAGGGTCTCGATCCGTTCGGTGAGGGGGCGGTCCATGAGGTCGTCGTCGCCGAGCGCCAGCACGTCGAACACGACGAGCGCCGCCGGCGTCGTCTCGGCGAGCATGTGCACCCGGGACTCCGCGGGGTGGATGCGCTGGGACAGCAGCTCGAAGTCCAGGTGCGCGGCGCCGTGCCCGGGCCGCTGGGCGATGACGATCTCGCCGTCGACCACGCACCGCTCCGGCAGGGCCTCGCGGACGGCCGCGACGACGTCCGGGAAGTAGCGCTCCATCGGCTTGGCGTTGCGGGAGTCGATGCGTACCTCGTCGCCGTCGCGGTAGACGATGGCCCGGAACCCGTCCCACTTGGGCTCGTAGACGTACGCGGGGCCGGCGTCGTCGCCGGCGGGCTGGGCGGGCACCGACGGCACGCTCTTGGCGAGCATCGGCCGGACCGGGGGCTGCACGGGCAGGTTGAGAGTGGTCACGGGTACGAGCCTGCCTCAGCGCGGGAGGTAGCGCAGGTAGACGCACCCGCTGTCGAAGGTCCGGGACTCCACCAGGCGCAGGCTCAGCCGCGCGTCCCGGGGCAGCGCGGGCAGCCCGCCGCCCACCACCTCGGGGTAGACCACGAAGCGGAAGTCGTCCACGAGACCCTGCCGGATGAAGTCGGCGGCCACGGTCGGCCCGCCGATGGAGACGACGCCGGGCGCGCAGTTCACGATGCGCCGCAGCTCGCCCGGCTGCAGGTCGCGCACGAGCCGTGTCCGGGCCGACGTCACGGCGTCGGGCGACAGCGACGACGACGCGACGACCTTGTCGACGCCCTGCCAGATCTCCGCGTACCGGTCCGCGTGCGGGTTCGGGTCGGGGCCCGGTTCGTGGGTCTCCCAGTAGACCATCGTCTCGTACATGCGCCGGCCGTGGACGTAGACGGCGGAGTCGGCCTCGGTCTCGTTGACGAACGCGAGCAGCTCGTCGGTCGGCCGGGCGAAGTCGAAGCTTCCCTGGGCGTCGACGGTGTACCCGTCGGCGGACATGTTCGCGGTGTAGCGCAGCGTTCCCATGCCGGTCCGACGCCGAGGCGCGGCCGAACTCATCGGTCCCGCGGGTGCGAGCGGGGTGAGATCGCGTGATCGTGGAGGTGCACGTCCAGCCCGTCGGGAGGAGCAACCATGCCGAAGCGTGACCCCGGACCGAGCGTCAAGGACAAGGAGCTGTACGAGAAGCTCCGGGACGAGGGCAGCTCGAAGGAGAAGTCCGCGCGGATCGCCAACGCCGCCGCGAACACGTCCCGCAAGAGCGTGGGCCGCAAGGGCGGGAAGTCCGGCGACTACGACGACTGGACCGTGGAGAAGCTGCGCAAGCGCGCCGCCGAGATCGGCATCGAGGGCCGCTCCTCGATGCGCAAGGACGACCTGATCAAGGCGCTGCGGTCCCACTGACCGCCGCGCCGGGCGGGGCGCCGCCGGCTCACTCGCCGACGGCGTCCTTGCTCCGGTCCCGGTCCTTGTCGCGGCTCGGCTGGACCCGCTTGGGCTCGCCCGGCATCTTCGGGTACTCGGGCGGGTAGGGCAGGTCCTCCAGCCCGTTCGCCTCGTCCCGGGCCGCCAGGTCCAGGGCCGCGTCCAGCGAGCAGTCCAGGGCCGGGTCGCGGTCGGCGCGCAGCGCGGCGAACAGGTCGCCCCGCTCGGCGAACCGCGCCGGGGCGGACAGCACGTCGAAGTCGTCGGGGTGCACGTCGGGCACCTCGTCCCAGTCCAGCGGCATCGACACCGTGGCCCGGCCGTTCGCCCGGATCGACCACGCCGACGCGATGGTGCGGTCCCGCGCCATCTGGTTGTAGTCCACGAAGATCGCCTCGCCGCGCTCCTCCTTCCACCACCGCGTGGTCACCTGGCCCGGCAGACGCCGCTCCAGCTCGCGGCCGATCGCGATCGTGGCCCGCCGCGCCTCGGTGAAGGTCCACCGCGGCTCCAGCGGCACGAACACGTGCAGCCCCCGGCCGCCGGACGTCTTGGGATACCCCGTCAGGTCCAGCTCGCCCAGCAGCTCCCGCAGGTGCGGGGCCACCGCGGCGGCGTCGGAGAAGTCCGTGCCCGGCTGCGGGTCCAGGTCGATGCGGAGCTGGTCCACCGCCTCGACGTCGTCCCGCCGCACCGGCCAGGGGTGGAAGGTGAGCGTGCCCATGTTCGCCGCCCAGGCCACCACGGCCGGCTCGGTGGGGCACACCTCGTCCGCCGTCCGGCCCGACGGGAACGCGATGGTCGCGGTCTCCACGTAGCCCGGCGCGCCCCGCGGGATGCGCTTCTGGTAGAAGCCGTCCCCCTTCGGGTCGTCCGGCTTGGGCATGCGCGTGGCGAGGTGCGCGCCCTCGTGCCAGCCCTTGGGCCAGCGCTCCAGCGTGGTGGGGCGGTGCAGCAGGGCACCGGTGATCCCGTCGGCCACCGCCACGAAGTACTCCACGACCTGGAGCTTGGTGATGTCACGGGGGAAGACGACGCGGTCCGGGCTCGTCACGCGCACGGTACGGCCCGCGACGTCGAGCTCCACAGCGGGTGTCTTGGATCCGGCCATGGACCGAACCTAGCCCGCCAGCAGCTCTCGCGCCGCAGAAAGCGCCCGGTGGGCCGCGGGCCGGCCCACCACGCGGGCCCGCCGGTCCAGCGCCCGGGTCGCCGCACGCAGGTCCACCCCGCCGCGCGCGAGGGCGACCAGCACGGGCACGGCCGCCTCCGGCGGCGCGGTGCACGCGACGTCGACGGCGGTGCGTGTCGGCCCCGTGACCGGCACCCCCGCCAGGTGCACGGTGTCCCGCGCGAGGCCCGGCGCCCGCCGCGTGAGCTGCCCCGGGCGCGGGACCGGCCGGTGGGTGTCGGGGGAGTAGGCCAGCTCCACCGGCACTCCCGCCGGCCAGGCCGCTGCGTCGCGCCCGACGTACAGGCCCGTGTGCACCCACGCGGCCGTCGCCGCGGCCAGCACGCACCGGGCGGGCACCTCGCGCGCCAGCGCCAGGGCACGGTGCTCCGGACCCACCACCGCGCCGACCGCGACCGCCGCGCCGTCGTGCAGCTCGACCAGCGCCCCCGCACGCCGCAGGTCCCACCAGGCCACCGGGCCCCCGACGTGCCCCGGGGTGACGACGAGGGCCGGCGCCGTCGGCCCGGGGTCGAGGAGCGCGGCGAGGGACGGGAACGGCACCTGCAGAACCTACGCGCAACGGGCCCGGTCGCGCAGCGCGCGACCGGGCCCGTTGTGGACAACCTCAGCCAGGGTCAGCCCCGGGAGTCCTCCGCGGCCTTGACGACCTGCTCCAGCCACGAGCGGCGCGCCGCCACGGCGGCCTCCAGCTCCGAGACCTTGCGCTTGTCACCCTTCGCCTGCGCCTCCGCGAGGTCCGCCTCGAGACCCGCGATCGCGGACTCGAGCTGCGCCGCCGCACCCTCGGCACGCGCCCGCGTCTCCGGGTTCGTGCGCTTCCACTGCGCCTGGTCGGCGTCGCGGACCGCGGTCTCCACCGCACGCAGGCGGGCCTCGATGCGCTGGATGTCGCCGCGCGGAACCTTGCCGGCCTCCTCCCAGCGCTCCTGCACGCTGCGCAGGCCCGCCTTGGCCTTGTTCAGGTCCTTGACCGGGAGCAGCGCCTCCGCCTCCTCCAGCAGGACCTCCTTGACCTTCAGGTTCTCGCCGTACTCCGCGTCGATCACGGCGTTCTCGGCGTCCCGCGCCTGGAAGAACCGGTCCTGCGCGGCCCGGAACCGGGCCCACAGCGCGTCGTCGTCCTTGCGGGACGCCCGACCGGCCGCCTTCCAGCGCGTCATCAGGTCGCGGTACGCACCCGCGGTGTAGCCCCAGTCGGTGCTGTCCGACAGCGCCTCCGCCTCGGACACCAGCTTCTCCTTCTCGACCTTGGCCGCGCTGTTGCGCTGCTCCAGGTCGGCGAAGAAGTGCCGGCGCTCACGGTCGAACGCGGTGCGGGCGTGGCTGAACCGCTTCCAGAGGGACTCCTCCGTGGGGCGGTCGATGCGCGGCCCGGAGCGCTGGGCGTCCTTCCAGCGGTCCAGCAGGGCGCGCAGCTCCTCGCCCGCCGGGCGCCACTGCATCTTGCTCGGGTCGGTCCCCGCGATCTTCTCGGCGGCCTCCACGATCGAGGTGCGGGACGCGACGGCCTCGGCCTTGGCGGCCGACCGCGCCTGCTCCAGGACGGCACGGCGCTCCGCGGAGCGGCCACGCAGGGTCTCGACCCGGGCCCGCAGGCCGTCCAGGTCGCCGACGGCGGCCGGCTCGGCCGTCTCCTCGCCCAGCTTCTGCAGCGTCTGGTCGATCTCGCGCACCGACAGGTCGGCGCTCTCCAGGCGGGCCTCGAACAGCCCGACCTTGGCGCTCAGGTCGAGGTAGCGGCGCACGTACAGCGAGAGCGCCTCCTCGGTCGTGACGCCGGGGAACTGGCCCACGACACGCTCGCCCGCGGCGTCGTGCACGTAGACGTTGCCCTCGTCGTCGACGCGGCCGAACTTCTCCGCCTCGGCGTGCGCGACGGCGTCCGCGGCGGCGGGCACCACGGGTGCGGCCGGCGCCGCGGGTGCGGCCTGGGCCGCGGGGGCCGACGGCGCGCCCGGCTTCGGGGCACGCGGCCGTGCGAGCGCGGCCGGCGACGGGATCGCGGACGGCTTCGGGGTGGCAGGCTTCGGCGCGGGGGTCGCGGCCGGGGGCTCGGCGGAGGGTGCCTCCTCGGCCAGGGTCTCCTCCGTCGTCGCCTCGGCAGTCGCAGGCTCCTCGGCCGTCGCCTCGGGCTCCGCCGGAGCCTCGGGCTCGGCGGCGGGAGCGTCCTCAGCGGGAGTCTCGGCCGCAGCGGTCTCGGCCTCGGCGGCCGGGGCCTCCTCGGCCGGGGCCTCCTCGGCCGGGGCCTCGGCGGCGGGCGCCTCGTCCGCGGGAGCCTCCGCGACCGGAGCCTCCTCGGCGGGCGCCTCGGGCTCGGCCACGGGAGCTTCCTCGGTGACCTGTTCCGTCGCGGGCGCCTCTTCGGTCGCCTCCACGGCAGCCTCCGGTGCGTCGGCCTCGACGGCCGCCTCGGGCGCCTCAGCCGGTGGCTTGGCCGCGGTCGGAGTCTCGGCCACGGGCTCGACGGGCGCGTCCTGCTGGACGGGCTCGGTCGAGCGAGAAGTGGGTTCGCTCACTGGGTCTCAACTCCTTCGATGGTGACCGGGTTGGCAGGTGGACCGTCTGGTGCACCTTCTGCCACGCCCGCGTCAGCGACTGCTTGGACAAAGTCCAGGCCGGATGTGATCGTGCCGAAGACCGTGTACCCGCCGGCGGAGTCGGAGGGGATGGTCGATTCCTCGTAGACGAGGAAGAACTGGGAGCCCATGGAGTTGGCGTCGTCGCCGCGCCGCGCCATCGCGAGGGTGCCCGCGGGGTAGACGTCGTCGTCCGGGGCGTTCTCGACGGGGCCGAAGGAGTAGCCGGGGCTGCCGGAGCCCGTGAAGGTCGGGTCGCCGCACTGGAGCACGAAGATGCCCTCCGTGGTCAGGCGGTGGCAGCCGGTGCCGTCGAAGTACCCGTCCTGGGCGAGGGTGACGAAGCTGGCGACCGCCTGCGGTGCGGCCGCGCCGTCGAGCTCGAGCACGATGTCGGCGGTCGTGTCGCCGGAGCAGGCCTGCAGCGTGACTGTCCAGGTACGGTCCTCGGCCACCGAGGGGTCGGCGAGCTCGTAGGTGTCCCGCGCCTCCTCGACGGCTGCCGGGCAGGCGCCGGCCTCGGCCGCGGCGTCGTCGGGCGCGGCGTTGTTGTTGATCAGCGCGGCGACCACGAAGGCGCCCACCAGCGCGAGCACGGTGAACAGCGCGACCAGGCTCCACAGGCGCTGCTTGTGCGCGCGCTTGGCCGCCTGCCGCTGCGCGCGCTTCTCGGCCTGCCTGGCCTGCTGCGCGCGCTGCCGCTGCTTGGTGGAAGCCACCGCGTTCCCTTCTCCGTGCTCTCTTGTGCTCGCCCCGACCCGGGCGCGGTCCCGCTGGGACCGGTTCACCTGATGGATCCGGGGCGAATCACCCCGTGCGGGGACAGTGTAGGCATCGGATGCCAGGTCATACTGTCTGAGCCGCGCCCGCGAGGGGTGAACAAGCGTCCACATGGGTCGGACCGACCGGTTAGCGTGGGTTTCGTGGAGCTTCGAGTCGTGGTCGCGCCGGTCTTCGGGACCAACTGCTGCGTGGTGTCCTCCGGTACCGACTGCGTGGTGGTGGACGCCGGAGCGGGCGTCGCGGACGCCGTCGGGCGGCTGGTCGACGACGCCGGCCTGACCCCGCGCGCCGTCCTGGCCACCCACGGCCACGCGGACCACACGTGGGACGCCGGGGCGCTGTGCGCCCGGTACGGGGTCCCGATGCGGCTGCACGAGGCCGACGCCTACCGGCTGGCCGAGCCGTTCGCGACCCTCAGCCCGGCGCTGGAGTCCGCGCTCGGCCTGCACCGCGACGACTATCACGCTCCGGACGTGGTCGAGCCGTTCTCGACCCCGGGCGGGTCGGCGACGCTCACGTTCGGCGCCGTCACGCTCCACGCCCTGCACGCGCCCGGCCACACGGAGGGCTCCACGCTCTACCGGCTCGACGACGAGGTGGTGCTCTCCGGCGACGTCCTGTTCGCGGGCTCCGTCGGCCGCACCGACCTGCACGGCGGCTCCGGCCAGGTGATGGGCAAGACCCTGCGCGACGTCGTGCGCGCGCTGGAACCGGGGCTCGCCGTCGTCCCGGGGCACGGCCCGGCCACCACCGTGGCGCACGAGCTGGGGACCAACCCCTTCCTCGCGACGGGCCACGGGTGAGGGCCTACGTCGACGCGGGCGCGGGCATGGCCGAGGACGGCTGGTCCGCCGCCTGGACGTTCGACCTGGAGCACTGGGGCGCCTGCGGACAGGGGCCCGACGACGACGCGGCGCTGACCGACCTCGCCGACCGGTGCGGGCTCGACGTCGGCGCGCTCGACGTCGTCGAACGCGTGGGCCGCGCCACGAGCGGGGACGAGACGGTGTTCGAGCGGGACGCCGTCCCGGCGTCCGAGGGGGAGCGCGCGGCGACGCTCGCGGTCCTCGACTGGGCCCGGGCGCGGACCCTCGCCCTGGTGCGGGCCGCGCCGCGCGGCGTGCTGGACTACCGCGACCCCGGCAGGCAGCTGCCCGCCTACGCCTCCTGGCACACGGTGAAACAGCTCGCGTTCCACATCGCGGACACCGAGTCGCGCTACTACCTGCCGCTGCTGGGCCTGCCCGTGCGGGAGCGGGCGGACGACGTGGTGACCGAGCTCGAGGAGTCCGGGGCACACGTGCGACGCGCGGTCGAGGCGCTGGCGCCGGACCTGGCCACGACCTGGCCCGAGCACGGGAGCTGGACCAGCGTGAAGGTGCTGCGCCGCCTGGCGTGGCACGAGCGCGGCGAGCTCGACGTGCTCGCCCGCCTGGTCGACCAGGCTGTGGAAAACCCGGGCTGACCGGTCGCTGCTCGTGGGAAGATCTGAGGCATGGCAAAGCCCACTCCTCTCTCCGGTTTCCCCGAATGGCTCCCTGACGGTCGCATCGTCGAGCAGCACGTCCTCGACACCCTGCGTCACACCTTCGAGCTGCACGGGTTCGCCGGTATCGAGACGCGGGCCGTCGAGCCGCTGGACCAGCTGCTGCGCAAGGGCGAGACGTCCAAGGAGGTCTATCTGCTCTCCCGCCTTCAGGAGGAGAACAGCCAGATCCCCGACAAGCAGCTCGGCCTGCACTTCGACCTGACCGTCCCGTTCGCGCGCTACGTGCTCGAGAACGCCGGGCGCATCGCGTTCCCGTTCCGTCGCTACCAGATCCAGAAGGTGTGGCGCGGCGAGCGCCCGCAGGACGGCCGGTTCCGCGAGTTCGTGCAGGCCGACATCGACATCGTGGGCGCGGGCGAGCTGCCGTACCACTTCGAGGTCGAGGCGCCGCTGGTCATGGCCGAGGCGCTCGGCGCCCTGGGCGAGATCGGCCTGCCGCCCGTGCGCATCCTGGTGAACAACCGCCGGGTCGCCGAGGGCTTCTACCGCGGCGTCGGCCTCGAGGACGTCGAGGGCGTGCTGCGGCAGATCGACAAGCTCGACAAGATCGGCCCGGAGAAGGTCTCCGAGCTGCTCGTCACCGAGTGCGGTGCCACCGACGACCAGGCGAAGGCCTGCCTGGCGCTCGCGTCGATCTCGGGGTCCGACATCGCCGTGATCGACGAGGTGCGCGCGCTGGCCGAGTCGTACGGTGCGGTCACGGAGCTGCTGGAGACCGGCCTGGCCGAGCTCGGCGCGCTGATCGCCGCGGCGGCGCAGCGCGCCCCGGGCGTGGTCGTCGCGGACCTGAAGATCGCGCGCGGCCTCGACTACTACACGGGCTCGGTGTACGAGACGGTGCTGGTGGGCCACGAGCAGCTCGGCTCGGTCTGCTCCGGCGGCCGTTACGACACCCTCGCCTCCGACGGCAAGAACACCTACCCCGGTGTGGGCCTGTCGATCGGCGTCTCGCGGCTGGTCTCCCGGCTGCTGTCCGCCGACCTGGTGGAGGCGACGCGCTCGGTGCCGTCCGCCGTGCTGGTCGCGGTGGCGTCCGAGGAGGAGCGCGCGACGTCCGACGCCGTGGCCGCCGCGCTGCGCGCGCGGGACATCCCTGTCGAGGTGGCGCCCAGCGCCGCAAAGTTCGGCAAGCAGATCAAGTACGCCGACCGGCGCGGCATCCCGTTCGTGTGGTTCCCGGGCTCCGCCGGCGAGGACGGCGTGGTGGGTGCCGACCAGGTCAAGGACATCCGCTCCGGCGATCAGGTCGACGCCGACGCCGCCTCGTGGGCGCCGTCGGACGAGGACCGCTGGCCCCGGGTCGTGCCGCGCGGGTGAACCTCACGGGTGAACTGGACCCTGTTGTCCGGTATGCCCGAAGCCGCGTGCTCGCGGTCGGCTAGCCTCGCGTCGAGTCGATGAGACTCCGTACGTAACGACGCCGCCTGGCCGACCCTCGGCCTGCCGGCGGGCCGAGGGGACAGTCGATGACGGGTTCGGGACGCTTCGGTGACGAGGTCGTCGGCGAGCGCTGGGAACAGTCGCTCGTCGGGGTGACCGGCGCGCCCCGGGAACCGGTGAGACGCCGTCGCAACCAGGGCGTCGTGAAGGCGGCCTGGACGCGTCGGGTCCGGCGCTCGCGTCGTGTCGCCGAGAGGATCATCGCTGCCGACCGGCCCGGCGGCGCTGACGAACTCAGCGCTGCTGGCGGGCTCGGCGCCACCGACGGGGTCGGTGCTGCCGGCTGGGGCCGCGGCACCGAGCCCGCCGGCGGGTTCCGCGCCGTTCCGGCGCCCCGCGGCGCTGAACCGCACCGCGCCGGTCTGGTGCCCCGCGGCGGCCCGGACGACAACCGGCTCCACCCTCGCCGTCCCGCCCGGCGCCGGATCCAGGTACCCGCCGTCGTGCTCGCCTCGGCGCTCGCGGGGTCCACTGCGGTCCTCGCGTTCTCGCCGGTCGAGGCCGACCGTGTCGCGCTCGTCTGCCCGGCCGGGGCGTCCGTGACCTGGGTCGACCGGTACCGCGACGTCCTCGGCCTGCGGCTGCCGGACCCGGGGGACCACCTCACGGTCGAGGCCCCTGTCGGCGCGACCGTCGCCGTGACGTTCACCGACGGCGACGGTGCGACCTACCCGACCGTGCGCGACGCGGTCCCAGGCGCCGGGACGCTCGTCGTCGAGCCGCCGCGCGCGCTGAGCGCGGCCGAGCGTGGGCGGTGGAGCGTGTCGGTCGTGGTGTCGGGTGCTGCCGCGTCGCGCGATGCGGTCTCGGCGGGGTGTGCCGCGTCGCTGCCCTGACCTCGCGCCGGGGTTCTGCCCGTGTGGACAACTTGACGCCTCATCGAACGAGTGTTCGAATCGACTCATGCGTTGGCAAGGGCAGGCGATATCGAACGACGACGACGGCGCGCTGCCCGGGCTCGAACTACCCGCGCTGCGCGGCGCCGGGCTGCTGCGCACCGTCCGGTCGCCCGAGTTCGCGGGCGTGACCTTCCACGAGGTACTGGCCAAGAGTGCCCTGTCGAAGGTTCCGGCGGCCTCCCAGATGCCGTTCCGCTGGACGGTGAACCCGTACCGCGGATGCAGCCATGCGTGCACCTACTGCGTGGACCCGTCGACCCTCGTGCTGATGGCCGACGGCCGCCAGAAGCCGATCCGGGACCTCGTGGTGGGTGACCGCATCGTCGGCACCGAACGCGACGGCGCCTACCGACGGTTCGTGGAGACCGAAGTCCTGGCTCGCCGTGGCACGACCAAGACTGCCTACCGGGTGACCCTTGAGGACGGCACCGAGATCGTCGCCAGCGCGGACCACCGGTTCCTCACCGAGCGCGGGTGGAAGTACGTGGCCCCGCTGCCCAAGGGCGAGGGGCAGCGTCCCTACCTGACGACCAACAACCGGCTCCAGGGCTTCGGCCTGGGGATGGTCGCCGACGCCTACGCGTCGCCGCCCGAGTCCGTGGACTACCGCCAGGGGTACCTCACCGGGATGATCCGCGGCGACGGGATGCTCTTCGACAAGACCTACCCGAGCGGCCGGATCACCATGTTCCGGCTCGCCCTGGTCGACGGCGAGGCACTGACCCGCTCCCAGGACTACCTGGCCGAAGCCGGTGTCCCGACCAACCGCCGTCTCTTCTCGGCCGCCACCGAGAGGCGGCAGGCGATCGACGGGATCTTCACCTCCAAGCGAGCCACCGTGGCCGCGATCCGCGGGATGATCGAGTGGCCCGGCATGCCGACGCGCGAGTGGCACGCGGGTTTCCTCGCCGGCATCTTCGACGCGGAGGGCAGCTGCGACGGGCAGATCCTGCGCATCGCCAACTCCGACGAGCGCATGCTCAGCATGACCACGGGGGCCATGGACGTGCTGCGCATCCCGTACGTCCGGGAGCCGGCCAACAAGATCGGCGTCGCCAACATCCGCGTCATCGGCGGCCTGTCCAGCCGCCGCCGGTTCTTCGCCCTCACCAACCCCGCGATCACCCGGAAGCTCAAGATCATCGGCGCGGCCGTCAAGACCTCGGTACCCCTGCGGATCGTCTCCGTCGAGAACCTCGGAACCGAGACCGAGATGGTCGACATCACCACTGGTACCGCCGACTTCATCGCCAACGGAGTGATCAGCCACAACTGCTTCGCAAGGCCGACCCACGAATACCTCGACCTCGACGCCGGCCACGACTTCGACTCCCAGGTGGTCGTCAAGGTCAACGCCGACCAGGTGCTGCGCGCCGAGCTCGCCAAGCAGTCCTGGTCGCACGAGCCGGTCGCGCTCGGCACCAACACCGACCCCTACCAGCGGGCCGAGGGCCGCTACAAGCTCATGCCCGGCATCATCTCGGCGCTCGCGGACTCCGGCACGCCCTTCTCGATCCTGACCAAGGGCACGCTCCTGCGACGCGACCTGCCGCTGATCACCGAGGCCGCGCAGCGGGTCGACGTCGGCCTGGGCGTCTCGCTCGCGTTCGCCGACACGCCGCATGGCAAGGAGCTGCAGCAGGCGGTCGAGCCCGGCACCCCGACGCCGAAGGCCCGGCTCGACCTGATCCGCGCGATCCGGGCGGCGGGCCTGCCGTGCGGCGTCATGGTCGCGCCGGTGCTGCCCTGGCTGACCGACTCCCTCGCCCACCTCGAACGGCTGCTCGACAACCTGGTCGACGCCGGCGCGACCGGCGTCACCGTGCTGCCGCTGCACCTGCGGCCCGGTGCGCGCGAGTGGTACCTCGGCTGGCTCGAACGTTCGCACCCGCACCTCGTCGAGGGCTACGGCCGCGTCTACGCGCGCGGTGCGTACGCGCACAAGGGCTACCGCGACTGGCTCTGGGAGCGGGTGCGCCCCCTGATCTACGAGCGCGGCCTGGGCGGCGCCGCGATGCACCGCGTCGGCGACGACCAGCACGCGGAGGGCGACTACCCGCGCGGCGCGTTCACCGGCGTCCGGGCCGACGGCGCCGGCGCGGCCTCCCTGACCGCCGACGTCGGCAGCGAGACCTTGTTCTGAGACGGCCCCGCCCGCTCCCCGTCAGCGTCAGTTCCGTGCGTTCGAGAGTTCCTGCCGGGTGACGTCCTTGGTGAGCCGGACGACTCCGTCGGCGCCCCCTGCTGATGTCGAGCGATACCCCTCGCCGTGGTAAAAGCTCAGATTTCGTCGGCTGCGGGCGCCGGTGTGCAGCACCGTGCGGACACAGCCTGGTTCGGCCGTGGCCTCCGCGGCTCGTAGCAGCCATCGGCCGATTCCCCGCCCCCGCAGGTCAGGCACGACGCCGAGCCGGCCCACGTGAAGGTCGTCGTCGGCGCGCAGGGTCCGCACCATCCCGAGCAGCCGGCCGTCCTGCCACAGCCCGGACGTCGTCCAGGTGCCCAGCCACTCGCGCACCTGCTCGAGCGACTCGTGCAGTGCCGGGACGGCCAGGGTGTCGTTGGCCAGCGCCTCGTCGACCCAGCAGCATCGCTGAAGCGCCAGCACCTCGGCGGAGTCCTGCGGTGCCAGTCGCCGCAGATAGGAGCCGGGCAGCGGGCCGGCCCGGTGGTCCGGGTGTCCGATCTCGCGCATCGGCCGCAGCGCGTTCGCGGCCCGGACCAGCTCGTCGAGGACCCTCACGGCGGACTCGGCCGCTGCGGCGGGCGGGAGGACTCGTCCGCCGTCGACCGCCTCGCCGATGCGCAGGGCGACCGTGGAGCCGAGGGGAACCAGTCGAAGTGCTGTCACGACCTGCTTGGCGTGCTGTACCGAGCGGGTGCCGGAGGAAGTGTTTCCGTAGCTGACGAAGCCGATCGGCTTCCACGCCCACTCGCGACCGAGGTAGTCGAGGGCGTTCTTCAAGGTCGCCGGCATTCCGTGGTTGTACTCCGGCGTCACCACGACGAAGCCGTCCGCGGCGTCCACGAGCGCGCTCCAGCGCTTGGTGTGCTCCTGTGTGTAGACCCCGGCGGACGGATGGTCTTCCTCGTCCAGGAACGGCAGGCTGAGCTCGCTCAGTGACAGGGGGACTAGTTCCGCGCCGAGCTGTGCGGTGCGGGGCCCGACCGTCTCGACCAACCACCGGCCCACTGCCGGTCCGAGCGCTCCCGGACGTGTGCTGCACACCAGGACGAGGACTCGCACGTTTTTCGTTGACATGGAAACGAAATCTAGGCGGTAGGTTGATGACGTGTCAACGAAACCTGAGGCAGAGGCCGTGCGATGGTTGGACCCGGACGAGGAGCGGGCATGGCGGGCCTACCGCCGCACCGTGATCGCAGTGCAGGCCGCCACGGCACGGGACCTGGCTGCGATCGGCCTCTCGGAGCCCGACTACGAGGTGCTCAGCACGCTGTCCGAGAGACCCGGACACACCAGCACGCTCCGCGAGCAGGCTGACAAGATGCGCTGGTCGCGCAGCCGACTCTCGAGGCACGCCTCACGAATGGAGGAGCGCGGCTTGCTGCGGCGCGCACCCGACCCGGCGGACGGCCGAGGATGTCTGCTCGTCCTCACTGACAGCGGCCTCGACGTCCTCCGGGACGCGGCGCCCAGACACCTGGAGTCGGTGCGGCGGCACTTCGTCGACAGGCTCCTGCCCGAGGACCTCCGGTCGATCGAGCGCATCGCGCAGCGGCTGGCGGACGTCGACGGCTGACCGCGAGCCGTAGGCACCCTGCCCGATCGTCTCGGTGGACACGTCGGCGTCGGGAACGAGACCCTCCTCTGATGCAGCCCGCGACCCCGCGCGTCGACCCGCGCCTGCCCGGCCATCTCCTGGAGCCGCTGGCAGGCGGGTGGTCGGGGGAGACGTTCCTCCAGGTCCCGGGGTCGGGTGGTGGTGACCGCCTCGTGGCCCGGTTCTTCGACGATGCGCGACATGCTCCCGGCGCTGCAGGGATCCAGGCGGCGTTGCTCGAACGCGTTCGCACCGCCCTGCCGGTCCCGGCCGTCCACCAGGCGCACGACGGCGACGGAGTACTGCCCGGGCTGCTGGTCACCGAGCTGCTGCCGGGTGAGCGAGGCGACCTGGTGCTGGCACGCCTCGTCTCCGAACACCGGGAGGGCGGACGGCGGACTGCGGCGCTCAGCGCCCTGGGTACGGCGCTCGGCCGGATCGCGGGAACGCTCGCCGCCATGCCTATGTCGCGGACCGGGCTGTTCGCCGACGCCACCCTGCGGATCGAGCCGTTCGACCTCCGCCTGCCCGACTGGGTCGACACCCACGCACCCCGGCTGGGCCAGGCCGGTTGGTCCGATGGCGAGGTCGCGGACCTGCGCGCGGTCGCCGAGCGGGCCGCCGTCGACCTGGACGGTGCCGCGCCCTGCCTGGTGCACAGCGACCTGAACCCCAAGAACGTGCTGGTCGACCCGGCGACGCTCCAGGTCACCGGCGTGCTCGACTGGGAGTTCGCGCACGCCGGGCATCCGGCCACCGACCTGGGCAACCTGCTGCGCTTCGACCGTGAGCCGGCGTACGTCGATGGCGTCCTGGACGGCTGGTTCGCGGGCTCGGGTGCGAATTCCGGCGGCGGCGCGGACCGGGGCTCCGGCGAGCCCGACCGGCGTCGGGCAACCGACCTTGCGCGCGCCGCCGACCTGGTCGCCCTGATCGACCTCGCGGCCCGCGCGGAGGCCAACCCGGTGGTGCGCCAGGCCCGCGCGCACCTGCGCGCGATCGCCCGCACCGGCGACGTCAACGCGGCGCCCTGACCGGCGGTCCGAACGGGCCGGCGCCGGGGCGGGAGACCCGGGCACGCCCCGGGGGTGAAGACCCGGACGCGCTTCAAGTCGGCGTCCGGCCGCCCAGCCCCGGGACCTAGGGTGTCGGCATGGCCGAACTCGCCCCGTACACGATCACGCCCGGCACGCTGGCGCGGCGGGCACAGCCCACGCTGCCCCTCGGCGACGGCGAGACGCTGCGGCCCTGGAACGGGACCGACGCCCTGGCCCTCCGGGACGCCTACGCCGACCCCGACATCCAGCGCTGGCACGTGCGCCGGATCGACTCGCCCGACGAGGCGCTCGGGATGATCGTGAACTGGCAGCACGCGTGGGCGCAGGAGCGCCGCCTGGAGTGGGCGGTCGCCGGCGCGGACGGGTCGCTGCTCGGGCGCCTCGCGCTCAAGGACCTCGAGCTGTTCGACGGCGTCGCCGAGATCGCCTACTGGACCGTCCCGGCCGCCCGGGGCCGCGGCGTGGCGCCGCGGGCCGTCACGGCGGCGAGCCGGTGGGCGTTCGACGTCGGCTTCCGGCGGCTGGAGCTGGAGCACTCGACGCTCAACCAGGCCTCCTGCCGCGTCGCGGAGAAGGCCGGGTTCGCCCTGGAGGGCACCCGCCGCGGCGCTGCCCGGCACGCGGACGGCCACCACGACATGCACGTCCACGCCCTGCTGGCCGACGCCGCCGGCGCTCTCCCTCTCGAGGCCTAAGTTTCTTGGCTTTGCGGAGCCGCAAAGCGAAGAAACTTAGGCCTCAAAGGGGAGGCCGGCCGCGGGCCTCAGGCCCGGACCTCCTCCAGGTACTCCGCGATGCGGCCGATCGCCTCGGTGAGCACCTCGACGTCGGGCAGCGTGACCAGGCGGAAGTGGTCCGGCTCGGGCCAGTTGAAGCCCGTCCCGTGCGTCACCAGGATCTTCTTGGCGCGCAGCAGGCCGATCACGAACGCCTCGTCGTCCTTGATCGGGTACATCTCGGGGTCGAGCCGCGGGAAGCAGTACAGGGCGCCGCGCGGCCGCACCGAGGTGACGCCCGGGATCTCGTTGAGCAGCTTGTCCGCCAGCATCGACTGCTCGTAGAACCGGCCGCCGGGCTGGACCAGGTGGTCGATCGACTGGTAGCCGCCGAGTGCCGTCTGGATGGCGTGCTGCGCCGGCACGTTGGCGCACATGCGCATGTTGGAGACGAGGGTCAGGCCCTCGATGAAGTCGGTCGCGCGGTGCTTGGGGCCGGAGATCATGGCCCAGCCCGACCGGTACCCGCAGATCCGGTACGCCTTGGACAGGCCGCTGAACGTGATGCACAGGACGTCGTCGGCGGCGAACGTGGCGGTGTGGTGGTGCGTGGCGCCGTCGAACAGGATCTTCTCGTAGATCTCGTCGCTCAGGAGCACCAGGTCGTGCCTGCGCGCCAGCTCCGCCAGGCCCTTGACCGTCGACTCGCTGTACACCGCTCCGGTCGGGTTGTTCGGGTTGATGATCACGAGCGCCTTCGTGGCGGGCGTGATGCGCGACTCGATGTCCTCCAGGTCCGGGTTCCACCCGTTGGACTCGTCGCACCGGTAGTGCACCGGCGTGCCGCCCTGCAGGCTCACGGCCCCGGTCCACAGCGGGTAGTCCGGCGCGGGCACCAGCACCTCGTCGCCGTCGTCGACCAGCGCCTGCAGCACCATGCTGATCATCTCGGAGACGCCGTTGCCGATGAAGACGTCGTCCACGTGCGTGTCGATGCCGTGCGACTGGTAGTACTGCGCCACCGCGGTGCGCGCCGAGTAGATGCCCCGGCTGTCGCTGTAGCCCTGGGCCTCGGGCAGGTGGTGGATCATGTCCGCGAGGATCGCGTCCGGCGCCTCGAACCCGAACGGCGCCGGGTTGCCGATGTTCAGCTTGAGGATCTGGTGACCCTCCGCCTCCAGCCGGTACGCCTCCTCCAGGATCGGCCCACGGACGTCGTACCGGACGGACTTCAGCTTGCGGCTCTGCCTGATCTCTCGCACCCGCTCATGGTCGCAGGTCCGGTGGTGTGCCCGTGCACTTCCGCACCGGGTGAGATGACCGTTCCGACCGCTTTCGGGAAGTTCACCCGGGCCGTCGCGCAGTTTCGCCCGGGAGGCCCGCGCGGCGCCAGTAATCTCCGGTCGGGCAGCGACGCCCCCAAGGATCTCGACCCCCCGGACAGGTAACTGATGGCCACCACACGTGACGCGGCGCCGACCGCGAACTTCTTCGACCCGCTGGCACACGTGCCCGACGGCGCCGCCCTGCGGGCGGCCCGTGACGCGGGTGACCCGACGGCTGCGCTCGCGGTGATCCGCGGCATGATTGTGCCCGACGACATCGCGGCCGCGTTGTGGGCGCTCGCGGACACCTCGGCGGGGGTCACGGACGAGGCGCAGCAGCTCACGGCGGCGATCGAGGCGGCAGACGACGGCACGCCGCTCGCGCGTACCCTGCGGGCGATCCGCTATGTGACGGTGGGCTGGGCGATCCGGTCGCACGCCCGGGCGGAGCACGTGTCGGCGGGCCAGTTCGAGCAGTTCCACGACTGGCTCCGGCGGGCCGAGCGCGTCCTCTTCGACGTCTGCTCCGAGCATCCTGACTACGTGCCGGCCTGGGAGCCGCGGATCACGACGGCTCGCGGCCTGCAGCTCGGGCACGGCGAGGCGCGACGTCGGTACGACCGGCTCGCGGCCCTCGACCCGCAGGTGTTCGCCGCGCAGCAGGTGTACCACCAGCAGATCCTGCCCAAGTGGAGCGGCTCGTGGGAGGAGGCTTCCCGGTTCGTCGAGGAGTGCGCTGCCGCGGCCGCACCAGGTTCGCTCGGGTCGGCGCTCGTGGCCGACCACGCGATCGAACGGTGGCTCGACGGCGAGAAGAAGGTCCCGTCCGCGATGGTGGACCGGGTCCGCGAGGCAGCCGCCGCCACGGTGCTGCATCCCGACCACGTCCGCACCGCGGCGACGGCGACGGCGCACACGAACTTCGCGTTGTTCTTCACGATCGCCAAGGCGCCCGTCGACGCCTGGCCGCATTTCGAGGCCCTCGGGAGCTCGCCCGTCGAGGGCATGTGGAGCTACTACGACCTGCGCGCCGAGGTGCCTTACCAGGTGCAGCGGGACCTTGCCGCCAAGGCCGCGGCGAAGGCCTCCGCCCGTCCGGGCGTGCCGGCATGAGCATCGCAGCGCTCCCCGACCTGGCGGACTTCCCGGGTGTCGCGCTCGCCGAGTCCGGCGGGGTACCCGTGCTTCTCGCTCCGCGGGAGGGGAACCTGGGCGCCGGAATCGCCTTCCGGGTCGGCACCGCGCACGAGACCCTCGCGACGTCCGGCATCACGCACCTGGTCGAGCACCTCGCCCTGCGTGGCCAGGTGCTCAGTGAGGCGCACCTGAACGGGCACACCCACACGGACGTCACCGTGTTCCACGTGGCGGGATCTGCCGCCGATGTCGTGTCCTACCTGAACGATGTGTGCGCGTCGCTCCAGGATCTGCCGCTCGACCAGTTCGAGACCGAGAAGGACATCCTGCGGTCCGAGGCGGAGGGCAGGAAGCCGGGCTTCGTCGGCGCACTGCGGGTCAACCGACACGGCGCGCGCGGCTACGGGCTGGCGGGGTACGGAGAGCGGGGCCTCGACCGGATCACGCCGGGCGAGGTGCGGCAGTGGGCGGCACGGATGTTCACGCGGGAGAACGCGGTCGCCTGGGTCACGACGGACGCGCTTCCTGCGGGCCTGGACCTGAGCCTGCCGTCGGGTGAGCGGATGGGTCCGCCCGCCCGGACCGACGTGCTCCAGGGCACTCCCGCCTACCTGTGCGGGCTGGGGGACGGTGTGGCCCTCGACGCGATGGTGCCGCGAGGGTATCCGGCGCTCCTGGCGACCGGGGTGATCCGGGAGGTGCTGCACCGCGACCTGCGCCGTGACGCCGACGTCGCACAGTCCTTGAGCGTGTCCTACGAGCACCTGGACGACGAGCTCGCGCGGGTCGGCATCGTCGTGCAGGCGGGCGAAGGGCGCCAGGACGCGGCGGCCGGTGGCCTGGCCGACGCGCTGGGCGGCCTCCGGTTCCACGTCACCGAGGACGACCTGGCCGCCGCCCGCGAGGCGCTGCTCGAGGAGACGACGGAGGCTGCCGCGGCGCCTGCCGCCGATCTAATGCCGTCGCTCGCCTACCGCATGGTGACCGGCCGGGACCTCGACGGGGTGGCCCGTGCGCGTGCCGCCGTGGAGGAGGTGTCGGCGGACGACGTCCTCGGGATGATGCGTGAGATCTGGGCGAGCGCGCTCTGGTACGGACCCGCACCCCTGGACTGGGCGGGTATGACGCCCGCACCGGAGCGGTCGCCCGCGCTCGCGAAGGGGCGGTCGTACCAGCGCATCGACGCCCCGGACCTGTCGCTGGTGATCGGTTCCGAGGGCGTCGGGAACGTGTCGCGCGACGGCGTAGTCACGGTCCTCTTCGCCGACTGCGTGCTGATGGAGGCGGTGCCCGACGGTGCGCGGGTGCTCACCGGTGGCGACGGGTTCCGGGTCGTGATCGAGCCGACCCTCTACCGCTCCCTCTCGGTGGCTGACGTCGTCGCGTCCGTGGACCGGTACGTGCCCGAGGACGTCGTGGTGCACCATCCCGCACGGGACCCGCAGGACATCCCGGTCGCCGTGCCGCCGAAGAAGGCGGGCAAGGTCGCGCGTTCGGTGTGGGGGACCGTCGAGCGCCTGATCGCGCTCTGGTTCGGCGTGATCGTCCTGTTCGCCGGGGCGGAGGCCGTCGCGCGCGAGTTCTTCGGAACCGAGCTGCGCCTCGGCTTCCTTCCGCTGCTCGCCCTGGTGGCAGCCACGGTCCAGGTCTTGCGCAAGCGGCACGGGAAGGGGGACCGATGACCGGCGACACCCTTGAGCTTCCCCGGATCCTCTTCGCGCGGCGTCCCGGCCGCGTCGCCGGAGGTCTCGTGTTCCGCGTGGGCCTTGCCGACGAGACGCTCGCCACCAGCGGCATCACTGCTCTGGTGGTGGCTCTCGCCCTGCGCGCGGTGGAGCGACCGGGTCTGGACATCAGTGCCTCGGTCGGCCCCGTCGTGACCCACGTCCGGGTGAACGGCTCCGCCGAGCGCGTGCGCACCACGCTCCGGGACCTGACGCGTGCCCTGGCGAGCCTGCCGGTGCAGCACCGCGAGACCGAGACGCGTGCGCTCGACGAGCGGCAGACGGATGCCCTCGGGGTCCTGGCCTGGCGGTACGGGTTCCAGTCGTACGGCCTGGGCCCTGGGCAGCACGTGGGGCTCCACGGTGCGACCGACGCCGATCTCCGGTCGTGGTCCGCCGAGCGGTTCGCGAGCTCCAACGCGGTCGCCTGGTACGCGGGTGACGAGGAGCCGGACCTCGACCTCGCGTTGCCGGCCGGAGCGCTCGGCGCCGCACCGCACCCGCTGCCGGCAGTCCCGGAGCCGGTGCGTCCGCTCCCCGCCGAGGCTCCGGTCGGCGGCCCGAACGTGGTGTGGGAGGTCGTGGCTCCCGACGTGCCGACCCTCCAGGTGCTCGCCGAGGTCGCCCGCCGGGCGCTGTTCCAGCGCATGCGCCAGGACCAGGGCTGGACCTACGACGTCTCTGCCACGATCGGGGTGCTCGACGGGCGGCAGGCCACGCTGCGGGTCGCGGCAGGACTGCGACCGGAGACGGCCGCCGAGGCCACCGGCGAGTTCCTCGACACCCTGGGTCGGCTGCGGTACGCCGTCGCCGAGGACGACGTCGCAGCGGCGCGCGCCCATCTGCTGCTGGCGTTCGACGAGCCGCACCAGGAAGCGATGTGGCTGCCCGACGAGGCCGCGCTGGTGCTGCTGGGGCAGCCCGTACCGTCGCCGACCGAGCGGAGAGCGGCGATCGCCGACGTCACTGCCGCAGACGTCGTCTCCCTGGCGGGTGCTTCCTGGGAGACCGGGCTGCTGGTCGCGCCGGTCGGGTCCGGCTGGGCCGGGACCGACGTCGCGCGGCGGGGCACGGGCGAGGTAGTCACCGGCCGTGCCTTCGAGCGCATCGACGTGGACGCGACGATCGTCGTCGGGGACCAGGGCGCCACGCTCCGGGACGGGCGGACCCGGACGACCGTCCGGTTCGCCGAGACGGCCGCGCTGCTGGCCCACCCCGACGGCGGACGCCTCCTGGTCGGGCTCGACGGGGCGCGGATCCCCTTCGAGCCCACTCAGCACGACGACCTGGACGCGCCGACCGTCGCCGAACTCGTGGACCGGCACGTGCCCGAGGAACTGGTCGTGCCCGTTCCCCGCGCGACGCCACCGCAGCGCCCCGACAAGGAGCGGATCAAGCAGGCGGGCCGGGCCCGCGCCGACCGCGAGGTCGAGGAGGACGGGATCCTGCGTACCGCCGGGGCTGCGGTGGTCGGCACCGGCAAGGCCGCGCTCGAGCTGGGCAAGCTGATCGGCGTCCTCGCCCTGGCCCTCGTGCTGCTCGCCGCCGTCGGTGGCACGCTCTTCTCCGGCGTGCTGCTCATGGTCTGGATCGGCAGCCTGCTGGACGGCGAGCGCGACTGGCTGACGCTCGCCGTCATCGTGCCCGCCGGCCTGGCCTGCGCCGGCATCACCCGGCTCACCTACAAGGCCGTCATCAAGATGGGCGGCGAGGACAAGGGCAAGGCCGAGGACGCCGGCTGACGACCGGTGGCGACGGGCAGGTCACCCCTCGGCGAGACGCGCCGGGAACCCGCCCGTCGCCACCGGGCCCCAGCGCTCGATCGTGATCCGCACCAGCGACTTTCCCTGCTGGACCATCGCCGCGCGGTACTCGTCCCAGTCGGGGTGCTCCTTGCCCGCGGCCGCCCGGAAGTAGTCGACCAGCGGCTCCACCGACTCGGGGACGTCCAGCACCTCGGCCGTGCCGTCGACCTGCACCCACGCGCCGCCGAAGTCATCGCCGAGCGCCATGAACGACGCCGCCGGCCGCTTCTTCAGGTTCCGCACCTTGGCTCGCTCGGGGTACGTCGAGACGACGACGCGTCCCTCCTGGTCCACCCCGTACGTCACCGGGCTCAGCTGCGGGGCGCCGTCGGCCCTGCTGGTCACGAGGATCCCGTTGCGGCGCGAGCGCAGGAACTCCAGCAGCTCGTCCCGGGACACGGTCGTGTTGGTCGCGATAGTCCTGGCCATGGGCGTCAGGCTACGCGCAGCGGAGCCCGCCACGGCCGGCGACGCCAAGGTGGCCCGGCGGTGACTAGAATTCTCGGCGACCCTCACCTCACCCTGGAAGGACTTCTTCGTGCTCCGCACCCACACGGCCGGCTCACTGCGGGCCGAGCACATCGGCCAGACCGTCACCCTCACGGGCTGGGTCGACCGCCGCCGTGATCACGGAGGAGTGGCGTTCATCGACCTGCGCGACGCGTCCGGCATCGCCCAGGTCGTCATCCGCGACGAGGAGATCGCCCACCCGCTGCGCGCCGAGTTCGTGCTGCAGGTCACCGGCGAGGTCGGCCGCCGCCCCGAGGGCAACGCCAACCCCAACCTCGCCACCGGCGAGATCGAGGTCGTCGCCACCGAGGTCGTCACCCTGAACGAGTCGGCCCCGCTGCCGTTCCAGGTCTCGACGGCGCTCGCGGACACCGAGGTCATCGGCGAGGAGGCGCGCCTCAAGCACCGCTACCTCGACCTGCGCCGTCCGGCTCCCGCCCACGCGCTGCGCCTGCGCGCCAAGGCCAACCAGGCCGCGCGCCGCGTGCTGGACGAGCAGGACTTCGTCGAGATCGAGACGCCGACCCTGACCCGGTCCACGCCCGAGGGCGCCCGCGACTTCCTGGTCCCGGCCCGCCTGGCACCCGGCTCCTGGTACGCCCTGCCGCAGTCGCCGCAGCTGTTCAAGCAGCTCCTCATGGTCGGCGGCATGGAGCGCTACTACCAGATCGCCCGCTGCTACCGCGACGAGGACTTCCGCGCGGACCGCCAGCCGGAGTTCACGCAGCTCGACGTCGAGATGAGCTTCGTGGACCAGGAGGACGTGATCGCCCTCGGCGAGCAGATCCTCCAGGCCCTGTGGGCGCTGGTCGACGTCGAGATCCCGACGCCCATCCAGCGCATCACGTTCCACGAGGCCATGCGCCTGTACGGCACGGACAAGCCGGACCTGCGCTTCGAGAACCCGATCGTCGAGCTCACCTCGTACTTCGCGGACACGCCGTTCCGGGTGTTCCAGGCCGAGTACGTGGGCGCCGTCGTCATGGCCGGCGGGGCGGCCCAGCCGCGCCGCCAGTTCGACGCCTGGCAGGAGTGGGCCAAGCAGCGCGGCGCCCGCGGCCTCGCGTACGTCACCTTCTCGGAGGACGGCGAGCTCGGCGGCCCCGTCGCCAAGAACCTGTCCGACGGCGAGCGCGAGCACCTGGCGAAGGCGACCGGCGCGCAGCCGGGCGACGCCGTGTTCTTCGCCGCGGGCAAGACGTCGGAGGCGCGCGCGCTGCTCGGCGCGGCTCGCCTGGAGATCGCACACAAGACGGGCGCGATCGACGAGGACGCCTGGTCCTTCGTGTGGGTCGTGGACGCGCCCCTGTTCAAGCCGGCCGGCGAGGACGACGACGTCGACCTCGGCTCGTCCGCCTGGACCGCCGTGCACCACGCGTTCACGTCGCCCACCCCCGAGTGGATCGACACGTTCGAGAAGGAGCCGGGCGAGGCTCTGGCCTACGCCTACGACATCGTCTGCAACGGCAACGAGATCGGCGGCGGCTCGATCCGTATCCACCGCCGTGACGTGCAGGAGCGCGTCTTCGACGTGATGGGCATCGGGCAGGAGGAGGCGCAGGAGAAGTTCGGCTTCCTGCTCGACGCCTTCGCGTTCGGCGCCCCGCCGCACGGCGGCATCGCGTTCGGCTGGGACCGCATCGTGTCGCTGCTGACGAAGTCGGCCTCGATCCGCGACGTCATCGCGTTCCCGAAGTCGGGCGGCGGGTTCGACCCGCTGACGGCGGCGCCGGCGCCGATCACGCCGGAGCAGCGCAAGGAGGCCGGCGTGGACTTCACGCCCGAGGCCGCGCCCGTGGCGGCCCCCACCGCGTGACGCGCCTGGACGGTCACGGGCTCGACCACGTCTTCCACCGGGTGCGCGCCGACGTCCTCGACGTCACGCGCGCCTGGACGGACAGCGGCGGCCGCGCCGACACCGGCGCGGCCGCCGTCCTGGAGCTAGCCGACCCGACGGGGGAGCGGCCCGGCCGGTGGCTGAACGCCGTCGGGCGGCCCGCTCGGCTGGCCCGCCTGCTGGCCACCGTGGTGCCCGAGGACGACGTCGTGGCCGCGACCCTCACGCGCGGCACCGGGGCCCTGGCCGGCGAGGTGCTGGCCGGCTGGGGCCTCGGGCCCGCCACCACCTGGGACCGCATGGTCACCGAGGTGGCGCCGCCCGCGTCCGGCGACGGCGTGCCCGCCGTGGAGCTGCTCGACCTCGACCGGGACGTGGACGAGATCGAGGCGGTGCTCGCGGAGGCGAACCCGGACACGCACGCGGGCGCGCGCGGCCCCCGGGCCCGCGCGGCCCGCTGGTACGGCGTGCGCGAGCCGGCGGCGGGCCGGGCCGGCGCCGGCTCGCTCGTCGCCGTCGGCTCGGCGACACCGGTCCCGGCCGGGGCGGCCCACCTCGGGGCCATCGGCACGCTGCCCGCTCACCGCGGCCGGGGGTACGGCGGCGCCCTGACGGCACGGATGACGGCGGACGGCATCGCGGAGCACGGGCTGGTCACGCTCGGCCTGTACGACGACAACGCGGGCGCCCGCCGCGTGTACGAGCGGCTCGGGTTCGCGGTGGCGCACGAGGTGGAGACCTGGCGGCCGAGCTGACGCCCGGCGTTCCCGCGCAGGTCGGGGTCAACCCTGGTTAGGTGGAGTGTGGGGCACCGGACCCGGCGTCCCACAGGACCCCGATCTGGAAGGGAAGGCAGCCTCATGACCGAGAACGAGGGCGGTACGCCGCGCGATCCCCAGCCGGAGACGCCGCCTACGCAGCCGTTGCCCGGGTCGACCTCGCCGCAGGTCCCCGAGGGCTCACCCACCCAGCCGCTCCCGGACCAGCCGTACGGCTCGGAGCAGCCGCCCGCGCCGCAGCAGCCGGGCCCGCACCAGCCCGGACAGGACCCGGGCTCCCCGCGGCACCCCGGCCCCGACCCGAACGCGCCGTATGTCCAGCACGGGCAGCACAGCGCCCCGACGCCGTACGGCCAGCCCGGCGGCCCGACCACCACACCGCCCCAGTACGGGTACTCCCAGACGCCGCCCAAGAACGACCTCGGCGTGTGGGCGCTGGTCACGGGCATCCTCAGCTATGTGTTCTGCCCGCTGCTGCTCGGGATCGCGGCGATCATCACGGGCACCATGAGCCGCCGGGCCGCCGACGAGGGCCTAGCGAACAACCGCGGGATGGGTACCGCGGGCCTGATCCTGGGCTGGATCAACGTCGCGCTGGTGGTGGCCGCGATCATCTTCTTCGTCATCGCGCTGGCGGTCGGCCTGTTCGCCGGCGGCATCAACTGGGACCAGATGCGCGACCCCAACGACTGGAACTACTGACCAGGAACTAGTTCGGACCGGGGTAGGGCTCCCCGTGCGGTTTTCCTGCCGCGCGGGGGGTCCTACCTGTAGGTTTGGCACCTCCGGGCCGGATCGGCCCCGGTACCGAGCAACCAGAGAGGCAGCACGATGACCCAGCCTGACGGCGGCCAGTCTCCTTACGACCCGCCGCAGCAGCCGCAGCAGCCCGAGCAGAGCCAGCCGGGCGCGGTTGCGGGCCAGCCTGCCCCGTACCAGCAGCAGCCGTACCAGCAGCAGCCGTACCAGCAGTCGCCGTACCCGCAGCAGGGCGACGCGCAGGCGCCCGTCTACGCGCAGGGCGGCCAGCCCGGCTACGGCGCCCCGCTGCCGAAGAACAGCCTCGGCGTCTGGTCGCTGGTGCTGGGCATCCTCTCGGTGCTGGGCTGCGGCCTGCTCACCGGTATCGCTGCCATCATCACGGGTGTCAAGAGCCGCCAGGCGCAGCGTGAGGGCCTCGCCAACAACGGCGGCATGGGCCTCGCGGGCCTCATCCTCGGCTGGATCGGCACCGTGCTGGTGACCCTCGGCATCATCGCGTACATCGTGTTCTTCGCCTTCGTGGTCACCTCGCCGGAGTTCCAGGACGGCATCGAGCAGGAGCTGCAGAACAGCTACGAGCAGGAGCTCGGCGACAGCGGCGCGACCATGGACCCGGAGCTCCAGGAGCTCATGGACGAGCTCGAGAACAGCTGAGCCCGCATCTCAGCAGCCGGCCAGCCCGCCGCGACCCGAGGTGAGATCTCCTTCGGGTCGCGGCGGGCTGACTCGTCCCCACCCCTCCGCGCCACCCGGCGCGGCTGAACCACGGAAGGCAGCACGATGACCCAGCCCGACGACGGGACCGCCGCGACCGGCCCACAGGACCAGCCGGCGCCCGACCAGCCGACGACGGAGCAGCCCGCTCCCTCCCAGCCGACGGCGGAGCAGCCGGCGGCCGAGCAGCCGACGTCGCCCTACGGGCCCGCGTCCCCGACGCCGCCCGCCGGGCCGGTCTACGGCCACCCCGTGCAGCACCTGCCGGGTCCGCCGGTCCCGCCGGTCCAGGACGCCGCGGCCCACCCGGGGCAGCAGGCCTCGGGCCAGCCGGCCGAGTACCCGTCCGGCCAGTACGCCTCGGGCCAGCCGGCCGAGTACCCGTCCGGCCAGTACGCCTCGGGCCAGTTCGCCCCTGGCCAGCCGGCCCAGTACCAGTCGGGTCAGTACCCCACCGGGCAGTACCCCACGGGCCAGTACCCCACGGGCCAGTACCCCACGGGCCAGTACACCTCCGGGCAGTACCCCTCCGGCCAGGTCCAGCCGTACCAGCCGCAGTACCAGTACGGCTACGCGCCCGCGCCGCCGAAGAACGACCTGGGCGTCTGGTCGCTGGTGACGGGCATCCTGAGCTGGATCATGTGCCCGCTCGTGCTGGGCATCGTCGCGATCTTCACCGGGAACGCGAGCCGCAAGGCGGTCCGCGAGGGACTGGCGAACAACCCCGGCTCGGCGACGGCGGGGCTGGTCCTCGGCTGGATCAACGTGGGCCTCTTCGGCCTCGGGGTGGTCGTGTGGATCATCTTCGTGTTCTTCGGGCTGCTCGGCGCCGCGTTCTCCGTGTCCCAGTCGTGAGCGGCGGCCCACGCACGCGCGCGGCCCGGCCGCGTGTTGCGGCACACAGCGTCCCGCGTACCCGGTGGAAGGTGGAAGCATGACCCAGCCCGACGAGTGGAAGTCGCCCTACGACCCGCCCGCCCAGCCCGCCGACCGCGGCGCCCAGCCGGGGCCGGAGCAGCCGGCACCGCCCAGCCCCTACGGGCAGCCCGACCCGCAGGGGCAGCCGTACGGGGCCCAGCCCTATCCGGCGCAGCCGTACCCCGGCCAGCCCTACCAGTACGGTGCCCCCTACGGCTACGCCGCCCCGCCCGAGAAGAACGCCCTGGGTGTCTGGTCCCTCGTGCTCGGCATCCTGAGCGTCCTCATGCTGTTCAGCTGCGGGGTCGGGTTCCTCGCCGGCATCCCGGCGGTCATCACCGGGCACCTGAGCCGCAAGGCGCAGAAGGAGGGCCTGGCGGACAACGGCGGCATGGGCCTGGCCGGGCTCATCACGGGCTGGGTCACGGTCGGCCTGACTCTCCTCGCGGTGGTCGGGCTCGTCATCCTGTTCAGCATCCCGGAGTTCCGGGAGGGCTTCTTCAGCGAGACGACCTCCAGCTACAGCTACGAGTACTGAGCCGACGCACGGCCGGCCGCGCGTCACGCACCCGCGGCCGCGTCGGCCACGTACCCGTCGGGCCGCACCAGCAGGGTGGTCGCGCCGCCGTCGGTCCGGCGGGTCACGACGCGCTCGGCGGGGTCCACCTCGCCGAGCGCCGCGGGCAGGTCCGGCGTCGGCGCCCCGGCCGGTGCGACCAGCACGAACCGGCCCGCGCGGAGCGCCTCGGCCAGCCGCGTGCCGCCCTCGAGCGGCAGGTCGCGTGCCCGCGTGCCGACCAGCGGGTGCGCCCCGCGCGGGCGGGGGTAGGCGACACCGAGCGCGGACACGGTGAGCGCCGCCCGGCGCCGCACGGGCGCCACCCGCGACACCAGGCCGACGACGCCGCTCCGCACCGCCGCGACGAACGCGCCCGGCAGGGTGGCGACCCGCAGGATCCCGCCGCTGGTACGCAGCACCTCGCGGCCCACGGGGTGCCGCTCGCCGTCGTAGCTGTCCAGCACCGCGTCGGCCGCGTCGTCGGGCAGCCGGAGCGCGGCGGCGAGCTTCCAGCCGAGATTGGCGGCGTCCTGCATTCCCGTGTTCATGCCCATGCCGCCTGCCGGGCTGTGCACGTGCGCGGCGTCGCCGGCGAGGAAGACCCGGCCGGCGCGGTAGGTGGGGGCCTGCCGCTCGTCGGCGTGGAAGCGGGACAGGAAGCGCGCGTCCGTCATGCCGAAGTCGTCGTGCAGCGTGGCGCGCGCGATCGCGCGGACCTCGTCGAGGTCGACGGGCTCGTCCTCGCCCACGTCGCGGTTGCCGTGCCAGCCGATGAACCGGTACCAGCCGTCGCCGAACGGGACGAGGAACCCGAGCGAGTCGTTCGCGGCGGCGACCGTGAGCAGGTCGGCAGGCCGGCGCGCCAGCCGCACGTCGGCCAGGACCATCGACCGGATCACGGCCCGGCCGGGGAACGGGATGCCGACGGCGGCGCGCACCGTGGACCGTGCGCCGTCGGTACCCACGACGTACCGGGCGGTCAGGGTCGACCCGTCGGCGAGCGTGACCGTGACGCCGTCGGCGTCCTGGGCGAGGTCGCTGACCTGCGTGTCGTGCCGGAGGACGGCACCGGCCTCCTCGGCGCGTCGGCGCAGCAGCCGCTCCACCTCGTACTGGGGCGTGACCAGCACGTATCGGAACCGGGACGGCAGGTCGGCCAGGTCGATGGTCAGACGCTGGAAGAGCCGCAGGCTGCCGACCTGCTGCCCGGTGGTGAGCAGCTCGTCCGCCAGCCCGCGCGCGTCCAGCGTCTCCATGCTGCGGGCGTGCACGGCGAACGCGCGGGTCAGGTTGCTCAGCCCCGCCGGCCGCTTCTCCAGCACGAGCACGCGAGCCCCGGCGGTGGCCAGGTCCCCGGCCAGCAGCAGGCCGGTGGGCCCGGCTCCGACGACGATGACGTCCGTGTCCATGGTGTCCTCCTGGTGTGCGCGGTCAACGGGTGTTTGCCAACGCTTGTTGACCAACGTAGCCGACCGCCCGGACCGTGGTCAACGGATGTTGGCCTACAGTTGTTGGCATGACAGAGACGGATGCCCCGCGCCGCCGGTCCGACGCCACCCGCGCGGCGATCCTGGCGGCGGCCCGGGAGCGCTTCGCGGCCGACGGCTACGAGCGCGCCACGGTGCGCGCCATCGCGCAGGACGCCGGCATCGACCCGTCGATGGTGATGCGCTACTACGGCTCCAAGGAGGGCCTGTTCGCGGCAGTCATCGACGTCGAGCTGGTGCTCCCGGGCCTGGCCGAGATCCCGGTGGACGACGTCGGCACCGTGCTGGTGGGTCACTTCCTGGACCTCTGGGAGCACGACAGCGTGCTGCAGACCCTGCTGCGGGTGGGCGTGACCAACGAGGCGGGCGCCGAGCGGATGCGCGGCGTGTTCTCCGGCCAGATCCTGCCGCTCGCCGAGCGGTTCGTGGTGACCCGGGCCGACGCCGCGCGCCGGGCCGCGCTGGTGGCCTCGCAGGTGCTCGGCATGGCCCTGGTGCGCTACGTGCTGCGGTTCGGGCCCGCCGCGCAGATGTCGCGGGCGGACCTGGTGGCCTGGGTGGGGCCCACGGTGCAGCGGTACCTCACCGCGCCGGAGCCGTGACGGGCGGCGGGGGTGCCGTGATTCACGTTGCGCCCCGGCGTCGTCCCATGTCAGGCTGTGTGCGCTCCTGCGGGTGTGCCGCGCGTGTGAGGGAGCGATGACAAGGACTGTGATGACAGGCATCTCCCGGTACGAGAACACCTCGCGCTGACGCCTGCCCTCCGCAGAGGGCACCGGGCGTCGGCACCAGCCACCACCCGGGAGTCCTTGCTGTGTTGTCCAACCCTTCTGTCGTGCTGCACGACGTCACCTTTGCCTGGCCCGACGGCGCCGTCGCGCTCGACCACGTCTCCGGCGCCTTCGGCCGCGGCCGCACCGGCCTGACCGGCCTCAACGGAGCCGGCAAGTCCACGCTGCTGCGCGTCGTCGCCGGCCTGCTGCCGCCCACGTCGGGCCGCGTGTCGCTGAGCGGCACCGCCGACTACCTGCCGCAGCGCATCACGCTCGACGTGCACGCCACGGTCGCCGACCTGCTCGGCATCACACCCGTCGTGCGGGCGCTGCGCGCCATCGAGTCGGGCGACGTCGACGAGGCGCACTTCGACGTCGTCGGCGACGACTGGGACGTCGAGGAGCGGGCCGTCGCGCTGCTCTCGGCGACCGGTCTGCCCACCGGCCTCGACCGCTCGGTCGCCACCCTGTCCGGCGGCGAGACCATGCTGACCGCGATCACCGGCGTGCGGCTGCGCCAGTCCAGCGGCGCCGCCTCCGTCGCGCTGCTCGACGAGCCGACCAACAACCTGGACGGCGCCGCGCGCGAGCGCCTGTACGAGCTGGTCAGGGGCTGGCGGGGCGCGCTGGTGGTCGTCTCGCACGACCTGGCGCTGCTGGAGCTGATGGACGACACGGCCGAGCTGCGCGCCGGGTCCCTGACGACGTTCGGCGGCCCGTACTCGGAGTACCGGGCCTGGCTCCAGGTGCAGCAGGAGGCCGCCGCGCAGACGCTGCGCGCGGCCGAGCAGACGCTGCGCCGCGAGAAGCGGCAGCGGATCGAGGCCGAGGAGCGCATCGCGCACAGCGAGCGCAAGGGCCGCAAGGACGTCGCGAACAGCAAGTACGTCAAGGCGGTGATCAACGACCGGCGCAACAGCGCGGAGAAGTCGGCCGGTGCGCGGCGCGGGATGCTGGACGACAAGGTGGACGCCGCACGTGCCGCCGTCGACCTGGCGGAGCGCGCGGTGCGCGACGACGACCGGATCTCGGTGGTGCTGCCCGACCCGGACGTGCCGGCCGGGCGCCGGCTGGCGGTGCTGCGGGGCGCGGACGGCCGGGAGGTCGTGGTCCAGGGTCCGGAGCGGATCGCGCTGACGGGCCCGAACGGCGTCGGCAAGACGACGCTCCTGGAGCGCCTGCTGTCGGGCGCGGACGGCGGATCGGTCAGCGGGACCGACGGCGGCGCGGACGGCGGCGGCGCGGACGGCGAGGTCGACGGCGAGGCGGCGTTCGCGTCGGGTGAGCTGCTGACCGAGCGCGCGGCGTACCTGCCGCAGCGGGTCGACGTGCTGCCGGATGCGTCGTCGGTGCTGGACGCGGTGCGCGAGGGCGCGCCGCACGTGCCGCCGGGGGAGCTGCGCAACCTGCTGGCGCGGTTCCTGGTGCGGGGCGCGGCGGTGGACCGGCCGGTGGCGACGCTGTCGGGCGGCGAGCGGTTCCGGGTGGCGCTGGCGAGCCTGCTGCTGGCGGACCCGCCGGCGCAGCTCCTGGTGCTGGACGAGCCGACGAACAACCTCGACATCGCGAGCACCGACCAGCTCGTCGACGCATTGTCCGCCTACCGGGGCGCGCTGCTGGTGGTGAGCCACGACTCGGCGTTCCTGGAGCGGCTCGGCCTGGACGCCGAGATCCGGCTCGACGCCGCGGGCAACCTGACGCACGTGCGTGCCTGAGGCGTACGTGATTACCCTGATGCGCCATTTTTCACCCCGGTTGTACGGTCTCTTTACTTATCCGACCGACATCTTCGGGAGACGACGATGAAGACCAACCCGAGGCGCCTGGCACTGCTCGGCGCCGTGACCGCGATGGTCCTGGCCGGCAGCGGCATGGTCGGCGCCGGCGCGATGGAGCTCGCCGGCCCGCGGACCGACGTGCAGGCGGAGCCGCAGGCCCTGGCGGAGAAGATGCCCGGTGCGCCCTACCTGTACCTGGGCTGGGGCGACCCGCAGAGCGCCACCTCGGTGATGAGCGAGACCGGGGTCTCGGCGTTCACCATGGCGTTCATGCTGTCGTCCGGCGGCTGCACGCCCGCGTGGGACGGCCAGCGCCCGCTGACCGGCGGCACCGACGAGCAGACGATCGACGCGATCAAGGCCGCGGGCGGCCAGGTGCAGATCTCGTTCGGCGGCTACTCGGGCAACAAGCTGGGCCCGAACTGCTCCAGCCCGGAGGCGTTCGCCGGTGCGGTGCAGCAGGTCATCGACGCGCACGGGCCCGACGTCGTGGACTTCGACATCGAGAACACCGACGAGTACGAGGACTACGCCGTCCAGGACCGCATCCTCCAGGGGATCGCGATCGTCAAGCAGAACAACCCTGGCGTGAAGGCCGTCGTGACGATCCCGACCACGACGACCGGGCCCGGCGGGGCGGGCTCGCGCCTCATCACGCGCGCCGCCGAGCTGGGCACGCCGATCGACAACTACACGATCATGACGTTCGACTTCGGCGGCTCCGACATGGTGGCCGACACGATCAACGCCGCTGAGGGCCTGAAGGACCAGCTCAAGGCGGCGAACGGCTGGTCCGACGCCGAGGCGTACTCGTACTCCGGGATCTCCGGCATGAACGGGCTGTCCGACGTCGGCGAGACCACCACGCCCGCGCAGTGGACCGAGATCCGGGACTGGGCGAGCTCCAACGGGCTGACCCGGTTCGCGTACTGGGCCGTGAACCGCGACCGCGGCTGCGAGGGCGGCGGCGTGACGTCCAACTGCAGCGGCATCGCGCAGGAGGACCTCGAGTTCACGCGGATCACCGCGGGGTTCTGACCGCGCCACCCCGCCCAAGGGCACCGGTTCGCAGCCTGTGAGCCGGTGCCCTGCGTCGTCCGGGAGCGGGAACCTGTGTGGTGCCTGTACGGGTAAGCCCCAATGTTGCGGGTGTCAAAGAAGTCGTACGTTCTCCTCACTTACAGGCTTGAAAGTTTTGAGGAGGACGACCATGCAAGCACGTCTACGGCGCCGTGTCCTCGGTGGCCTCGCGACACTGTCCCTGGCCTTGGCCACCGCGCTCACGCTCGGCGCCGTCGCGCCGGCCGCGCAGGCGGCGACGGGTGCCATCACCGGCTACGGCGGCAAGTGCGTCGACGTCGCGGCGGCCAGCTCGGCCAACGGGACGCAGATCCAGCTCTACGGCTGCAACGGCACGAACGCCCAGAGCTGGGACGTCCGCACCGACGGCACGGTCCGGGCGCTCGGCAAGTGCCTCGACGTCGCGGACGCGAGCACCGCGAACGGCGCCCGGATCCAGCTCTGGGACTGCAACAGCAGCGCGGCGCAGCGCTGGACAGCGGGCTCGGACGGCACCCTGCGCGCGCTCGGCAAGTGCCTGGACGCGACGGGGCCGAGCTCCGCGGACGGCACCCCGCTCCAGCTCTGGGACTGCTTCGCGGGCGCCAACCAGCGCTGGACCCTGCCGTCCGGTGGCGGCAACCCGGAGCCGAACCCGGCGAAGATGCCGGGCGCGCCCTACCTGTACCTGGGCTGGGGCAACCCGCCGAGCGCGACGTCGGTGATGAGCCAGACGGGCGTGCGGGCCTTCACCATGGCGTTCATCCTGTCGTCCGGGGGCTGCAACCCCGCGTGGGACGGCAGCCGCCCCCTGACCGGCGGCGTCGACCAGCAGACGATCAACGCGATCAAGGCCGCCGGTGGCCAGGTGCAGATCTCGTTCGGCGGCTGGTCCGGCAACAAGCTCGGCCCCAACTGCTCGACGCCGGCCGCCTACGCCGGGGCCGTGCAGCAGGTCATCAACGCGCACCAGCCGAACGTCGTGGACTTCGACATCGAGAACTCCGACGAGTTCGAGAACTACACGGTGCAGGACCGCATCCTCCAGGGCCTGATCATCGTCAAGCAGAACAACCCGAACGTGAAGATCGCCGTGACGATCGGCACGGGCCGCGGCGGCCCGGAGGGCGCGGGCACCCGGCTGATCAACCGGGCCGCGCAGCTCGGGGTCCCGATCGACAACTACACGATCATGCCGTTCAACTTCGGCTCCTCGAACATCACGCAGGACACGATCAACGCGTCCGAGGGCCTGAAGAACCAGCTCAAGGCGGCCAACGGCTGGACGGACGCCCAGGCGTACGCCCACATGGGCATCTCCGGCATGAACGGGAGCTCCGACCAGGGCGAGGTCACCACCACCGCCGCCTGGACGCAGATCCGTGACTACGCCCGCAACAACGGCCTGACGCGCCTCGCGTTCTGGTCCGTCAACCGGGACCAGCCCGGGTTCGAGTTCACGCGCATCACGGGAGGCTTCTGATGAGGATCCGTCACAGGTCGGCCGGCCGCAGCCGGGTCCTGGTCACCCTCGTCGTGGCCGTCGGGCTGGCGCTGCCCGCGGCAGCCGCCGGGACCGCGGCCGCCGCGCCCGGGCCGCGCGCCGCCGTCGGGCAGCAGTCGGTGACTGCGCCGGACGCCGTGCCGGACGCCGTCGCCGCCGACGTGCCGACGACGTTCACGCACCCCGGGGTGCACGTCAGCGCGCCGCAGCTCGACTTCATCCGGGGTCGCGTGCAGGCCGGCGCGCAGCCCTGGCGCAGCGCGTACGACTCGATGATGGGCAGCCGGTACGCGTCGCTGTCCTACACGCCGCACCCGCGGGCCGTGGTCGAGTGCGGGTCGTACTCCAACCCGAACTACGGGTGCACCGACGAGCGCGAGGACGCCATCGCGGCGTACACCCACGCCCTGGCCTGGTCGATCACCCGGGACACGCGGTACGCGAACAAGGCGATCTCGATCATGAACGCGTGGTCGCCGGTGATCCGGGACCACACCAACTCCAACGCCCCTCTGCAGACGGCCTGGGCCGGCTCGGTGTGGCCGCGCGCCGCGGAGATCATCCGGTACACGGGCGCGGGCTGGGCCGCGGCCGACGTCGACCGGTTCGAGACGATGCTGCGCAACGTGTACCTGCCCGAGGTGATCAACGGCTCCAACAGCAACGGCAACTGGGAGCTGTCGATGATGGAGGCCGCCGTCGGCATCTCGATCTTCCTCGACGACCGCAACGCCTACGCCTCGGCCCGGCAGCGGTTCCTGGTGCGGGTGCCCGCGTTCATCTACCTGACCTCCGACGGGTCGGTGCCGCGCACCGTGCCGGGCTCCGGCCGGGACACACCGGACCAGATCTTCTCGTACTGGCACAACCAGCGCACGCTGGTCAACGGCCTGTCGCAGGAGACCTGCCGCGACTTCACGCACACCGGCTACGGCATCTCGGCGATCTCGCACGTGGCCGAGACCGCCGCGATCCAGGGTGACGACCTGTACCCGCAGGTGGGGGAGCGGCTGCGGCACGCGCTCGGGTTCCACTCGACCTACCAGCGGGGCACCGCCGTGCCGTCCTGGCTCTGCGGCGGATCGGTCAACCTCGGCCTCGGCCCGGTGACCGAGGTCGGCTTCAACGCCCTGCACAACCGTCAGGGCCACGCCATGAGCAACACCCAGGCCCTGACGGAGTCCAGCCGTCCGGCGGGCACCAACAACCTGTTCGTGGCGTGGGAGACCCTGACCCACGCGGACAACCCGAACGTGCTGCCCTGACGGGCTGATCCTCGGCAGTTTGCCCCGCGGACTCGGCAGTTGGCATCGAGATCGGCTCAGGCCTGAGCCGATCTCGATGCCAACTGCCGAGTGCTCTGCTGAGCGTCCTGCGGAGTGCCGAACTCAGCGCTCCGTGTACCAGGTGTGCATCAGGTAGTCCTTCTCCGGGCCCGTCACGTGCCAGCGCAGCTCCCAGGACGACGTCGGCCGCGCCGGCACCTCGATGCCGCCCTGGTACAGGTCCCGGCCGCACAGGTGCTCGACGGCGCCGGCGGTCCAGGGGTGGAAGTCGCGGCCGTCCTCGAAGGTCACGCGCCACCGGGCCACGGCCCCGCCGTCGCGCCCCGCCTCCCGGACGACGAACAGTGTGCGCGTCACCGGCGTCGTCCCCGCGGCCCAGCGGAGCGTGCCGTGCTCCGCCCAGCGCACCCGGCCGTCGTCCTCCACCGAGAACCGGGCCTCGCCGTCGGCCGAGTACTCGGCGCCGTCGGCGTGCCGGATCTCCCGCCGGAAGTCCCAGGTGCCCACGAGCCGGAAAGGATCCACGCCCACGACCCTAGACCGCGCCCCCGACCCCACGGAAAGCGTGCGGTCCCGAGCGGGCCGATGGGCGAGGATGTTCCCCATGACCTCGACCCATGAGACCACCACGCCCGCGGAGCTGGACCCGGCCAACCCCTTCGCCGCGCCGTCCGCCCTCCCGTACGGCCTGCCCGACTTCTCCGCGATCCGCGAGGAGCACTACGAGCCCGCGATCCTGGCCGGCATGGCGGCCCACCGGGCCGAGGTCGAGGCCATCGCCACCAACCCCGAGCCCGCCACCGTCGAGAACACGTTGGAGGCGCTGGAGCGCTCCGGTCAGCTCCTGGGCCGCGCCGCCCGCGCGTACTTCAACCAGCTGCCCTCGGACTCCACCCCCGGCCTCGAGGACGTCCAGGAGCGGCTCGCGCCCCTGTTCGCCGCCCACCAGGACGCGATCAACATGGACGCGCGCCTCCACGAGCGCGCGAAGGCCCTGGCCGACGCCGCGGCGGCCGGCGACCTGGTGCTCGAGCCCGACACCGCCTACCTGCTCGAGAAGCAGATGACGCAGTTCAAGCGGTCCGGCATCGCGCTGTCCGCGGGGGACCAGGACACGCTGCGCGAGCTCAACGCGCGCATCACGACGCTGGAGGCGAGCTTCGGGCGCAAGCTGCTGGCCGGCGCCAACGAGGCGAGCGTGCTCGTGACCGACGAGGCCGAGCTCGCCGGGCTCTCCGCGGACGCCAAGGCCGGCGCCCGCGCCGCCGCCGAGGCGCGCGGCCAGGACGGCTGGCTCCTGGAGATGCAGCTCTTCACGCACCAGAACGTGCTCGCCTCGCTGGAGGACGCCGCCACCCGCGAGCGCGTGCAGAGCGCCTCGATGGCGCGCGGCGCCACCGGCGGCGAGAACGACACCCGCGAGGTGCTCCTGGAGCTCGCGCGCCTGCGGGCCCACCACGCGCGGCTGCTCGGCTACGAGCACCACGCCGCGTACATCGCCGCCGACGCGACCGCCGGCACCACCGCCGCCGTCAACGAGATGCTCGGGCGCCTCGCGCCCGCCGCCGTAGCCAACGCGCGGCGCGAGGCGGCCGAGCTCGCCAAGGTGAGCGCCGCCCCGGAACGGGACGGCGTGGCCGCCGCCGACTGGTCCTACCTCAACGAGGCCGTGCGCAAGGAGCGCTTCGACCTGGACGACGCCGCCCTGCGCCCCTACCTGGAGCTCGAGCGCGTGCTGCGCGACGGCGTCTTCCAGGCCGCCGGCCTGCTGTTCGGCCTCTCCTTCGTCGAGCGCCCCGACCTGCCGGGCTACCACCCGGACGTGCGCGTCTTCGAGGTGTTCGACAGCGTCGAGCCGGGGGAGCCGGACACCGGCCTCGGCCTGTTCCTCGGCGACTTCTACACCCGCGAGTCCAAGCGCGGCGGCGCCTGGATGGACAGCCTCGTCGTCCAGAGCCACCTGCTGGGCGAGAAGCCCGTCGTGGTCAACAACCTCAACATCGTCAAGCCGCCGGCCGGCGAGCCCACGCTGCTCGTGTGGGACGAGGTCACCACCCTGTTCCACGAGTTCGGGCACGCCCTGCACGGTCTGCTCAGCGACGTGCGCTACCCGTCGCAGTCCGGCACCTCCGTGCCACGCGACTTCGTCGAGTACCCCTCCCAGGTCAACGAGATGTGGTCCTGGGACCCGGCGATCCTGAGGTCCTTCGCGGTGCACCACGCCACCGGCGAGCCCATGCCCGCCCAGTGGGTCGACACCATGCTGGCCTCCCGCGTCTGGGGCGAGGGCTTCTCGACCACCGAGTACCTCGCCGCCGCGCTGCTCGACCAGGCCTGGCACCAGCTCACGCCCGACCAGGTGCCGACCTCCGTCGACGACGTGCTGCCCTTCGAGGCGGCGGCGCTCGCGGCCGCGGGGGTGGACTTCGCCTCCGTGCCGCCCCGGTACCGCAGCACGTACTTCAACCACATCTTCGGCGGCGGCTACTCGGCCGGGTACTACTCGTACATCTGGTCCGAGGTGCTCGACGCCGACACCGTGCAGTGGTACGCCGAGAACGGCGGGCTGACCCGGGAGAACGGCGAGGCGTTCCGGCGCAAGCTGCTCGCCCGCGGCGGGTCGCAGGACCCGCTGGCCTCGTTCGCGGACCTGCGGGGCCGGGCGGCCGAGATCACGCCGCTGCTGGAGCGCCGCGGCCTCGTCTGAGTCGTGAGACGCGGGGTCACGGTTGACCGGCCGGGTCGTCCGGCCGGTTACCGTGGCCCCTGTGACTGAGACTGTTCCGACTTCCGCGCCCGTGCCCACCGCCGCCGACGAGGTCATCCGGATCTGCCAGGAGCTGATCCGGATCGACACGTCGAACTACGGCGACAACGAGGGCCCGGGGGAGCGCGCCGCGGCCGAGTACGTCATGGAGCTGCTGCACGAGGTCGGCCTGGAGCCCGAGCTGTTCGAGTCCAGCCCGGGGCGCGCCTCCGTCGTCGTCCGGCTGGAGGGGCAGGACCGGACCCGGCCCGCGCTGGTGCTGCACGGGCACCTCGACGTGGTGCCCGCCGCGAAGGACGACTGGACCGTCGACCCGTTCGGCGCCGAGCTCACCGACGGTCTCCTGTGGGGCCGCGGCGCCGTCGACATGAAGGACATGGACGCCATGATCCTGGCCGTCGTGCGGCAGATGGTGCGCGAGGGCCGCAAGCCCGCGCGCGACGTCGTGGTCGCGTTCTTCGCCGACGAGGAGGCCGGCGGCGTCTACGGCGCCCGCTGGGCCGTGGACAACAGGCCCGAGCTGTTCGAGGGCGCCACCGAGGCGATCTCCGAGGTGGGCGGCTACTCGGTCGAGGTGGACGGCAAGCGCGCCTACCTGCTGCAGACGGCGGAGAAGGGCATCGCCTGGCTGCGCCTGATCGCCGACGGCCGCGCCGGGCACGGCTCGCAGGTCAACCACGAGAACGCGGTCACGGAGCTCGCCGCCGCCGTCGCGCGGATCGGGCAGCACGCCTGGCCGTACACGGTCACGCCCACGGTCGACGCCCTGCTGCGCGGCGTCAGCGACCTGACCGGCCTGCCCGTCGACTACGAGGACCCGAGGACGATCGACGCGCTGGTCGACGCGCTCGGCCCCGTCGCGAAGTTCGTCGGCGCCACCGTGCGCAACACCTCCAACCCGACCCAGCTGGAGTCCGGCTACAAGGCCAACGTGATCCCCGGCCGGGCGGAGGCGACCGTGGACGTGCGCCTCCTGCCGGGCCACGAGGAGGCCGGGATGGCCACGCTGCGCGAGCTCGCCGGGCCGAACGTCCGGATCGAGCCGATCCACCTGGACACCGCCCTGGAGGTGCCGTTCAGCGGGTCGCTGGTCGACGCGATGGTCGCCGCGATCGACGCCGAGGACCCGGGCGCCAAGGTGCTGCCCTACACGCTGTCGGGCGGCACGGACAACAAGTCGCTGCACCGCCTCGGCATCACGGGGTACGGCTTCGCGCCGCTGCAGCTGACGAACGACCTCGACTTCGCCGGCATGTTCCACGGCGTCGACGAGCGGGTGCCGACCGAGGCCCTCAAGTTCGGCACGCGCGTGCTGGACCGCCTGCTCGGCACCTGCTGAGCGGCCGCTGGTCGAGCTTGTCGAGACCGGTCTCGACAAGCTCGACCAGCGGGGACAGCGTCGAGGTCAGAGGGTCGAGGAGACCTTGATGATCTTGCGGCGGAGCCAGACCTTGCGTCTGCCGCCGATGTAGAGAAGGGTCCGTGCCAGTTCCCAACGGCCGTACTCGGCTTCGTCGGTGAGCGCCTTGCGGGCGTCCGGCACGGTGGTGTCCGGCTCGAAGGTCACGACGCGGTACTCGTACTGACTGTTCTTGCGGAACACGGAGCCGTCTCTCGCCATCTGATGCACCGTCCTCGGGTCGTGGGTGAGGTCAGTTTATGCCGGTTTGGTTGCAGACCGGTGACAGCAACAATTTTCGTCTGCCCATTGTGGCCCATGGGGCGCTACCTTCAAGGCATGACCGTTGAACCGCGTGCCGCGCTCGACCGCCTCGTAGCCGCACTCGAGGCCCACCATCACGCGGTCGCCACTCGCCGGAGTGACGACGACCCCGCAGTCGACGACGCCTACGACGTGCTCGCCGACGCCTACGAGGTGTACGAGGACTCCCTGGCGACAGTGTTCGGCGAGGTGACTCCCTTCTACCTGGCCGACGAGGTGGACGAGGACGAGGACGACGAGTCGGACGAGGACCTCGACGACATCGACTTCGACGACGACCTGGACGAGGCCGAGGAGGAGCCGCAGCCCGCGCAGCAGCGCTGACCGGGCAGGGGCCAGAACACCACCGGCGGGCGGGCGGTCACCAGCGCTCCGGGTAACCGATGTCGGGGGCGGAGACGTCGTCGAGCGCGGCGTGCACCTCGTACGGCAGCTCGAGGGTCGCCGCCGTGAGCGAGGAGCGAAGCTGGGTGGGCGTCCGCGCGCCCACGATCGCCGACGCGATGCCCTCGCGCTCCAGGAGCCAGGCCAGCGCCACCTCGCCGGCGGCGCGGCCCAGCCCCTCGGCGGCGGTCGCCACGGCCTCGACGACGGCGGTCGCCGGCCCCTCCAGGTACGGCTGCACGAAGCCGGCCAGCGAGCCGGCGGCCCGGGAGTCGCCGGGGATGGCGCGCCGGTACTTGCCGGTGAGCACCCCGCGCCCGAGCGGGGACCAGGCGAGCAGCCCGGCCCCGAGGGCGTCGGTGGCGGGGATGACGTCGCGCTCCACGCCGCGCTGCAGCAGCGAGTACTCGAGCTCGACGGCGGCCAGGCCGACGTCGGGCTCCAGCAGCGTGGCCACGCGCGCCGTCGCCCAGCCGGGGTGGTTGCTCAGCCCCACGTACCGGGCGCGGCCGCTGGTCACGGCGATCCGCAGCGCGTTGCAGGTCTCCTCCAGCGACGTGTTGGGGTCGGGGCAGGCCACGAGGAACAGGTCCACGTGGTCCGTGCTCATGCGCACCAGCGACTCGTCCAGGCTGTCCAGCAGCGCGCCGCGGGAGGCGTCCACGACGCGGCCGGGGCCGCCGTCGGGCCGCGACTCGGCGCGGATGCCGGCCTTGGTGGCGAGCACCAGCTCGCTGCGCGCCACCTTGCCGCCGAGCAGCGTGCCGATGACGCGCTCCGAGTCGCCGTCGGCATAGCTGGCCGCGGTGTCGACGAGGGTGCCGCCGGCGTCGAGGAAGTCCCGTACCTGCTCGGCCGCGTCGATCTCGTCGGTGTCGCGGCCCCATGTCATGGTGCCGAGCCCGAGCTCCGAGACCCGCAGGCCCGATCTGCCCACCCGGCGTCGTTCCATGTGCGGCAGGCTACCCGCGGCTGGAGCGGGTGCGTCAGGAGGCGCGCCGTTGGGGTAGTGTCACGGCCCGTGACTGCGTGGGAAGCCATCCTTCTGGGCCTGGTCCAGGGCCTGACCGAGTTCCTCCCGATCTCCTCGTCGGCGCACCTGCGGATCGTCGGTGAGCTGATCGGGTCGAGCGACCCTGGCGCGGCCTTCACGGCCATCACGCAGATCGGCACCGAGGCCGCGGTGATCATCTACTACCGCAAGAAGATCGGCGTCATCCTCGTCGCCTGGTTCAAGGCCCTGGCGGGCGCCAACGGCAAGGGCTGGCGCGCCCGCGCCGGCCTGGGCCCGCGCCCCGGCTCCGTCGACGTGCGGCATGGCCGCCCCGGCGTGATCGCCAACCCGGACGCCGCGATGGGCTGGTACATCATCTTCGGCTCGGTGCCGATCGTGGTGCTGGGCCTGCTGTTCCAGGACTACATCGAGACCACCCTGCGCAACCTGTGGATCACGGTGTTCACCCTCGCGTTCTTCGCGATCCTGCTGCTCATCGCGGACATCTACGGCCGCCGGGAGCGCGAGCTGACGACGCTGACCGGCCGCAGCGCCATCGGCTTCGGCTTCGCCCAGGCCCTCGCGCTGGTGCCCGGCGTGTCCCGCTCCGGCGGCACCATCACCGCCGGCCTGGCCATGGGCTTCACGCGCAAGGCCGCCGCGGACTACTCGTTCCTGCTGGCCATCCCGGCCGTGCTGGGCTCGGGCTTCTACCAGCTCGTCAAGACCCTCGGGGAGCCGCTGCCCGCCGGTTCGCCCGGCTGGGGCGCCATCCTGCTGGCGACGGTCGTCGCGTTCGGCGTGGGCTACGCGGTGATCATCGGGTTCCTGAAGATCATCGGCAACTACTCGTACAAGCCGTTCGTGTACTACCGGCTCGTGCTCGCGGGCGTGGTCGTGTACCTGCTCATGTCGGGCACGATCGACGCGACCGGCGGCGTCGCGTAGAACACACCGTCCGGCGCCCTGACATGGTCAGGGAGTGTCACAGGCGGCGGTTATCGTTGGTCGCGTGCACGCCTGGCCCACACCCCAAGTCCCGCAGCTCCCCGCCCCTGAGGCCGTCGCCCCGGTGCGGGTCCACGACTCGTCGACGGGCGAGCTCGTGGAGGCGGCGCCGGGTCCCCGGGCGCGGCTGTACGCGTGTGGCATCACGCCGTACGACGCCACCCACATCGGGCACGCCAACACCTACGTGACGTTCGACCTGCTGGTGCGCGCGTGGCTCGACGCCGGCAAGGACGTCACCTACGCCTCGAACGTGACCGACGTCGACGACCCGCTGCTGGAGCGCGCCGAGCAGACGGGCATGGACTGGCGCGAGCTCGCCGCCTCCCAGATCGCCCTGTTCCGAGAGGACATGACGGCGCTGGGCGTGGTCCCGCCCGCCACCTGGACGGGCGCCGTCGAGTCGGCCCCCGACGTCGCGCGCGCCGTGGCCGCCATGCTGGAGTCGGGCGCGGCCTACCGCGTGTCGCTGGAGCCGGGCGCCGGCGGGTCGACGCCGGAGCTGGGCGACGTCTACGCCGACCTCACCGCAGACCCGCGCTTCGGCGCCGTCGCGCACCTCGACCGGGCCGCGGCCCTGGCCACGTTCGCCGAGCGCGGCGGCGACCCGGACCGCGAGGGCAAGAAGGACCCGCTGGACCCGCTGCTGTGGCGGCGCGAGCGCCCGGGCGAGCCGGCGTGGGACGGCGGCCCCCTCGGGTCCGGCCGGCCGGGCTGGCACATCGAGTGCGCCGTGATCGCGCGCGACGGGCTCGGCCTGGCCGACGGCGAGCGGTTCGACGTGCAGGGCGGCGGGTCGGACCTGCTGTTCCCGCACCACGAGATGTCGACGTCGCACCTGCGCGTGCTGTGCCCGGCGGACGAGGGCGGCGAGGAGGCCGGCGCCCGCACGCACGTGCACGCCGGCCTGGTGGCGTACCAGGGCGAGAAGATGAGCAAGTCGCTCGGCAACCTCGTGCTCGTCTCCCGACTGCGCGACGACGGCCACGACCCGATGGCGATCCGTCTGGCCCTGCTGGCGCACCACTACCGCACCGAGTGGGAGTGGGACGAGACGTCGCTGCCGGCGGGCGAGGCGCGGCTCGTGCGGTGGCGCGACGCGGTCTCGGGCAACGGTGGTCCGGCGGCCACGGAGACCCTCGCGGCGGTCCGCGCGGCCCTGGCCGACGACCTCGACGCGCCGGCCGCGCTGGCCGCCGTCGACGCGTGGGCTGAGCGTTCCCTGGACCCGACCCGGGACACCACGGCCGACGAGGAGGGCGCCCCCGGCATCATCGCCCGGACGGTGAATGCCCTGCTCGGAGTGCGTTTGTGACCCCTCGGGAAGCCAGTTTCGACCCGGTTTCGGTGAGGTAGGCCAGAACCGCGTCAAGCGCTTACCGGGTTAGTTTTGACCCCTGCTTCCGTTTGCATTTAACCCGGGGCAGGATGGGGAGCATGACGGAGTACGAGGAAGACTTCACGGGTGAGACCCGGGTCACCGTCACCACGACGCCCCGGTGCAGCACACGATACCGAGTGGTACGTAACGGACCGGGGTACGCCCCGGTCTACGACCGCGTCGAGGACGCCGCAAGGTGTCTCGAGACATGGGTGGGCTTCCACGGGCCGGACGCCGGAGTGCGGATCGAGCCCATCTCCAGCAGCGCGTGATCGTCACGCCGGACAACACGTCAGAGGCCTGAGCCCCACCGGGGGCTCAGGCCTCTGTGCTCGTACCGGCGGGCGCCGGCGGGCTCCTCAGAGCCGCTCGGGCCCGCTGTCCTTGCCGCCGCCGTCGCGGCGGCGCAGGTAGCGCTCGAACTCGCGCGCGATGGCGTCGCCCGACGCCTCGGGCAGCTCGGCGGTGTCCTTGGCCTCCTCGAGCTGCGCCACGTACTCGGAGATCTCCGAGTCCTCGGACGCCAGCTCGTCCACGCCGTGCTGCCAGGCGGCCGCGTCGTCGGGCAGCTCGCCCATCGGGACGGTCTCGCCCAGGATCTCCTCCACGCGGGTGAGGATCGCGAGCGTCGCCTTGGGCGACGGCGGGTTGGCCACGTAGTGCGGCACGGCCGCCCACAGGCTCACCGACTGCAGGTTGCGCTCGGCGGCCTCGTGCTGCAGCACCCCGACGATGCCCGTGGGGCCCTGGTACGTGTTGGCCTCGATGTCGAGGACCGACTGCAGGCCCACGCTGTCCGAGGTCGCGGTCATCGGGATGGGCCGGGTGTGCGGCACGTCGGCCAGGAGGGCGCCGAGCGTGATCACGGTGCGGACCCCGAGCTCGTCGGCGACGCGCAGCAGCTCCTCGCAGTACTTGCGCCAGCGCATCGACGGCTCGACGCCGTGCACCAGCACGACCTTGCGCTCGCCCACCTGCGCGACCGAGATCGTCGTCGTCGGCCAGGTGATGGAGCGTTTCCCGTCGTCGTCCAACGAGATGTACGGGCGGTTGACCTGGAAGTCGTGGAACTCCTCCGGGTCGAGCTCGGTCACCTTCTCGGCGCCCCACACCTCGGCCAGGTGCGTGAGCGCCGTCGTGGCGGCGCTCCCCGCGTCGTTCCACCCTTCGAAGGCAGCCAGGAGCACGGTCTGGCGAGGCGAGGCCTGCTCCGGCTGCTCGTGATGCGCGTCGGTCATCCCCCCACCCTAGGGTGTGCGGCGCTCGACGTGACCAGGGGCACGGCCGCGTTCGCGGACGGGCGAATCAGAACACGGGGACGCCGGCGCGCAGCGCGCCGCGCACCTGGACCTCGACCCCGCGCCAGGTCCCGGACCACAGCGTGTAGCCCGGGTTCAGCATGCGCTGGTCGATGGCGTGGTCCAGGCCCAGCGCCCGCGCGATGCTCTCGCCGTCGTCCAGGTGCCACGGCTGCAGGCACACGCGCTCGGGCGTCACCGTCAGCACCTCGATCCAGTCCGCGCGGACGTGGCGCAGCAGATCGATGACATCGCCAAGACGTTCTGTGACCGACTGCGAGGCAATGGGGTTCACGAGGCTCTCCGGGACACGGGTCGGGCAGGTGGACAGACTGGTACCACCATGCGCCGGACGCATGGGACGTGCCATCGGCAGCGCCCGGGACGTTTCGGTGATAGATACGTCCCTAAGGGGGTGACACGTGAGAAACCAAAGACTGGTCGCGGCGATGAGCCAGGCGGGCCTGAGCCAGGTACGGCTCGCGGCCGCGGTGGGCGTCGACCCGAAGACGGTGGAGCGCTGGGTGGCGCAGGGGCGCACCCCGCACCCGCGCCATCGCGTCGCGGTGTCCGACGCGCTGGGCTGCGACGTCGCGGCCCTGTGGGGCGACGTCGACCGCGCGGAGGCCGCCGCCCAGGAGATCGTGGGCGTGTACCCGGCGCGGCGTGCCGTGCCGTCCGGTACGTGGCGGGCGTTCCTGGCGGGGGTGGAGCAGCGGTTCGAGATGCACGCGTTCGCGGCGACGTTCCTGCCCGACCAGACGCTCGACCTGACCACCGAGATCGTCACCATGGCGGAGCGCGGCGTGCGGGTCCGGCTGCTGCTCGGCGACCCGGACGGCGAGGCCGTCGCGGTCCGCACGCGGGAGGAGGGCGGCACGGGCCTCTCCGGCCGGATCGCACTGGTGCTGGCCTACCTGGCCCCCGCGCTCGGCACGCCGGGCGTCGAGGTGCGGCTGCACGACGAGACGCTGTACGCCACGACCTTCCGGTTCGACGACGACCTCCTGGTCAACACGCACGTCTGGGGCTCGCCCGCCGGGGCGAACCCGCTGCTGCACCTCAAGGACGGTCCCGAGGCGTCGATGGCGCCCGCCTACCAGGCCGGCTTCGAGCGGGTCTGGAACGCCGCGCCGCCGCTGACGGTCTGGCCGCGGACGGAGGACCCGGACAGGGAGTCGTGATGTCCCGGCGCGACTACTTCGACGACCCGGCCGCGCCGGCGGTGAACTCCGTGGTCCCCTCGGTCACGGTCGCCGTGCGCGACGACGGCGGGCGCCTGCTGCTCATCCACCGGACCGACAACGACCTGTGGGCGCTGCCGGGCGGGGGCATCGACCCGGGGGAGACGGTGCGGCAGGCCGGCGTCCGGGAGACCGAGGAGGAGACGGGGTACCACGTGCGGATCACGGGCCTCGTCGGGATCTACACCGACCCCCGCCACGTGATCGTCTACTCGGACGGCGAGGTCCGCGCGCAGTTCTCCATCTGCATGCACGCCACGGTCACCGGTGGCAGCGCGCGCATCTCGCGCGAGTCCAGCGAGGTCGTGTGGCAGCCCGTGGACCGGCTCGGTGAGCTGGAGATCCACCCGTCGATGCGACTGCGCATCGACCACGCGGTGGACACCACGCGCACCGAGCCGTTCCTGACCTGAGGGCTCTCGTCAGCCGAGCCGCATGCGCGCGTCGACCGTGGACACGATGCGCCGCAGCTGCGGCTCGGCGCGGTGGATGCTGCGCGACACCAGGTGCCCCGGCGCGTAGCGGTCGTAGATGCAGTCCAGGCGCTCGTCGATCGTGACGGTGCGGCCCTTGGCCGAGGTCGTCATGTCGCAGTACGTGAGCAGGTCGAGCAGCTCGCCGTCCGCGGGCGGCGGGAACTCGCCCCGCAGGTGCGCGTCGAGGTGCCGCTCGCCGGCCTCCGTGAGGGCCGAGGTGTGGTGCGCCACCAGGCTGGTCAGCGCGTCGGAGGCGCCGAGGCGGCGGAGGTAGCGGGCGCCGTCGAGCTGGTGCAGCCCGGTGTCGCGGGCCGCGGCGGCGTAGCCGATGTCGTGCAGGTAGGCCGCCGTGACCAGGAGCTCGGGCAGGCCCAGGGCTTGAGCCACGTGCTCCGCGCGCCGTCCCACGCCGAGCGAGTGGGCGAGGCGGTCGGTGCTCGGCTCGAAGACCTCCACGAGCAGCGCCTGCGCGCCCGCGGGACCGAGCTCCCGCGGGGTGGTTCCTTGCATCGCTTCACCGTAGGGCGCGGGGCCGTGCACGGCGCGCCGGGCGGCGGCCCGCGCGGCGCTGCGTGCGGTGAAGAGGGTGGTCAGAGAAGGCGTTCTGGTCTCGATCATGTGCTCTCCCCCTGCGTCGTCGTCAGAGTTCCGGGCGGCCCTTCACGATCCACTCCCGCACGAGCGCCGTCGCCCGTCGGTGGCCGGCCAGCGCCTGCTCCCGGGTGGCGTGCAGCTCGGCGTGCTGCTCGGTGCAGTCGAGGCGCTCGTCCTCGGGGAGCACGCCGTCCGGGTCGAGCCGTTCGACGAACACCATCGTCTCGTAGATCAGCGGGGTGTGGTCGTCGTCGTCCTCGAGCGGTGCGGTGGTGTCGATCCCGGTCCAGACCGTGGACACGTGGTAGATCCCGATGTGGTCGCGGGCGATGTGCGCGGACCCGGCCCCGAGCCGGAGCACCGACCACTGGTCCTGCGTGATCGGGTTGCCGTCGAGGTCGTAGTACATCCGCTGCGAGAGTCGCTCGAAGAAATCGGGTCCGAACACGGTCTTTCTCCCCCTTCGGTCGGTACCGGGACTCGGCGGCCGAAACCGTCGATCGTGGGCCAGCATCGCCCAGGATGTCGATACGCGCGCGGCGGAGGTGTGGTGGATCCGCTGGTCGGGGACGGATCCCGCGGGTTTGCCGGGTCGGGGTGTTTTCCCAGCGCACAGGCCTGGAACTCCGTTATCGTCGCGGACCGTGACCAGGGGGCGGCAGGGGGACGGGACACGCGGGACGCTCGAGCGCCTCACCGGGGCGGTCCGCGAGCTGACGGCGGCCGACGGCGCGCGCGGGGGCGGGCTGGACCGCTGGAGCGTCGAGGACTGGCACGCCGTGCTCCTCGACCTCCCGCTCGACGAGCGGGCGTACGCCGACCGGTTCCAGGTCTCGCGCGAGCGCGAGATCGAGCTGCTGTGGGCCTGGTGGACGACGCGGGACGCCGCCGCCGTGCCGCCGCGCACGGCCGGCTTCCTCGGGTACTACCTGCTCACGCTCGTCGCCATGCACTGCTCGGACCGGATCCGGTTCCACGGCGACGCGCCCTGGGCGCTGACGGTCGCCGGACGGCCCGCCGGGCAGGTCAGCGGCGCGCTCGTGGCCGACCCCGACGTGCGGCGCGCGCTGGCCGCGCTCCACGACCCGGGCGACGGGCGGGCGGGCGCGACGTCCGGGGCGGCCGCGGAGTGGGCCGCGCTCGACCTGACGAGCCTGCGGTTCCACCGGCACGGCACCACCTCGATCATCCTCACCGGGCGGGTCGCGAAGCCGTCCCAGGGCCGCACGGCGACCTTCGCGCTGAAGTGCGTCATCCACCCGTACCTCACGATCCCGGCGATCGTGGACGCGACCCGCGGCTACCACGCCGAGCACGGGCAGCCGCACGCCGACCGGCCGTCCCCGGCGGTGCCCGTGTGGGCCAGCCACGACAGCTGGATCCTCATGGACCTGGTGCGGGGCCGGACGCTGGGGGAGCACCTGGCCCACCGGGCGGCCGAGCAGCCCGCCCCGCCGGCCCGGGAGATCAACCGCCCCGTGGACACCCCGGCCCTGCGCGACCTGGGCGGCGCCCTCCTGACGGCGCTCGCGGACCTCGAGCGCCACGACCAGCAGCACGACGACCTCACGCCGTCCAACATCATCGTCCAGGAGGAGCAGCCGGGGCAGGTACGCCTGCGGTTCGTCGACCTGGGCGTCAACCACCTGCACGCCCGCTCCATCGCCGGCCAGGGGCAGGGCGAGGGCGTGTTCGCCGCGCCCGAGGTGCGCCGCGACGGCGTCGGCCACCCGCTGGCCGACCTGTACTCGCTGGGCGCGCTGCTGATCGCCATCGCCGGGATCCCGCACAACCCCGACGGAACGGTCCCCGACCAGTTCTACGTCGTGTCCGTCGGCCTGGCCCGGCTCCTGGAGGACCTGACCGACGCCGACCCCGGACGCCGCCTGCTGGTCACCCCGGTCGACCCGGCGAAACCCCGGTTCGAGCAGATCGGCCGGGTGTTCGCCGACGAGGTCGCGATCCTCGAGCAGGACGGCCGTGAACGGCCCCGCACCACGCTGCAGCGGCTGCGCGACCTGTCGCCCGGCGCGGGCACCGTTGCCCGCCAGCGCCGCAAGCTGCAGGTGCGCACCCGCCAGGTACGCGACGCCACGAGCGCCGCCCACCTGCGGCAGGCCCGCCGGCTGCAGCGCTGGGCCTGGCTCTTCGCCGTCCTGATCTGGTCCGGGACCGCCCTGGTCATCACGTGGTGGTCCCGCGACCTCGGGCTGTCCTGGCAGGCCAAGTGGTTCGAGATGGCCGACGAGGTGTTCGGCCGCTCCGGGGCCGGACTGGTCCTCCTCGACGACGTCCGCGCCCCCGACTACCCGATCCCCGACCCCTGGGGCAACCTGCCCGTGCGCCTGGTGACCCTGACGTTCGCGCTGGTCTGCGCCCGGCTCTACCTCAACGTCTTCGCCGAGCTGAGCACCGTGTGGGCCCTGCCCCGCGACCGACGGCACCGGCTGCGGGCCGTCACCGCCGAGGTCGGCCTGCGCTCCCTGGCCGTCCTGCCGCCCCTCTACGTGGTGCTGCCGACGCTCGTGGAACGCGACTGGTGGCCCCTGTTCACCTTCGTCGGCCACGTCACCTTCGCCGTGGTGGTCCAGGCCTGCCTCTGGTTCGCCTGGGCCACCAACGCCCGCGCCCGCGCGGCGGGGCTCACGTCCGTGCCACGCGGCGAGATCGCCACGCTCGGCCGGCTGGCGGCATGGCAGCCCACCGTGGCCGTCTACCTGGTCCCGATCATCGGCATCGGCACCCTGCTCTCCCTGGGGCTCGTGCAGGACGTGCTGGTCTACGCCTCGTTCGTCAGCCTGATCAACCTGGGCATCTTCTACCCCAAGAGCGCCGGCACCGACGCCCCGTACATCCGCGCCGGCATGAACCGGGCGGCGCTCGCGGCCGAGCGGCTGGAGCACCTGGAGCGCCGGGGGGTCTGAGCCGGTGAAGCGGTTCCAGGGCGATATCAGGTGATATGCCCGTTAGTTCCGTCACGGATCACACCGATCAGCGCGCGCAACACCTGTAGTCCGGGTGACGATGAACCAATGCTCAACCTGCGAAATCACCGGGTCATGCTCTCGGCCGTCGGCGCGCTCGTCGTCGCCGGCGCCGGCAGCGGCATCGCCTGGTCCCAGGCCGAGCGCACCAGCGATCCCGCTGACGTGCTGCTCGACGCCGTGGAGCACAGCGAGTCCACGATGCGCGACTACATCGACGTGATCAGCGGCCGGTTCGACGAGATCGAGGCCACGTCCGACACCGGCGAGAAGGAAGAGCTCGCCGCAGAACTCATGACCGACGTGCCCGAGCTCGCCGAGGAGGCGCGAGCCGAGGTCCTGGGCGCCAAGGAAGAGGCCCGGGCGGTCTCGCTGCCCGACGGCGGCCGGCTCGACCTGGCCCGCGACGCGTACGTGGCGCACATGGACGCCTGGATCGCGGAGTACGACCGGGCGATCGTCGCCCCGGCGAGCGTCGTCGAGATCGAGCCGCGGGTGAACCGGACCTTCGACAAGGCGGTCGCCGCGTTCGACCGCACCGACCTGGACGCCGACCAGGAGGACCGGGCGGCGGAGCTGCTCGCGGACTGATCTGATCTGCTGGCCGGCGGGGCCACCGGCCCGGTCCCACCGGCCCGGTCCCGCCGGCTCAGTCCCGCCAACTCATCGGCGACTGGGTGAGCGCGGCGTCCGCGACCCGCTTGGCCACGTCCGTGGTCAGGGCCGCGTACGACGAGTCGATCCACTCCTGGACCCCGTCCTGGCCGCCGTGCCGGTACTCGACGGCCTGGACGAGGCACTCCAGCTTGTCCGCGTCGCGGGCGCAGCGTGCCTCCGGCGTCTCCTGCGCCTCGAACTCGGTGACCGCGTCCAGGACGGTGGCGGCCGCGGCGTCCGGCAGGGGAGCGACCTGGTCGCGGGTGACGGCCACGTTGTCCGGCTTGATGAGGTACGGCCGCGCCGTGTGCGGCAGGTCCGTGATGCGGGTCTCCTGCGAGTCGTGCCACAGCGCGAGGTAGGCGGCGCGGGCCGGGTCGGCGCCCTCCTCGGCGGCCAGCAGGGCGGCGAGCTGCGCCACGCGCAGGCTGTGCTCGGCCACCGACTCCGGGTCGCGTACCCCCACCTGCCACCAGCCGGCGCGGCGCAGGCGCTTGAGCACGCCCATCTCGAAGGTGAAGGCGGCGATGCCGGAGGCGGCGGTGTGCGTCATGGCGCTATCGTCCGGCATCCGCCGCGTCGCACGCCCGTTACCGGCCGTTCCATCGCGGCACCTAGCATGTGTCGGTGCCCCGCGAATCCTCAGCCCTGCCCGCCGCCGTCCTGTTCGACATGGACGGCACCCTCGTCGACTCCGAGGCCTACTGGATGCGCGCGGAGCACGAGATCGTCACCGCGCACGGGGCGACCTGGACGCACGAGGACGCGCTGGGCGCCGTCGGGCAGGCGCTGCTCACCACCGGCGGCATGCTGCGCGACGCCGGCGTCCCGCTGGAGCCGGCCGAGATCGTGACCTGGCTCGTGGCACGCGTCAACGAGCAGCTGCGGGAGGCCGTGCCATGGCGCTCCGGCGTCCTGGAGCTGCTGGAGGACCTGCGCTCCGCCGGCGTGCCCTGCGCCATCGTCACCATGTCCTACCGCAGCCAGGCCGAGGTCGTGGCCGACGGCGCCCCCGCCGGTACCTTCACGCACCTGGTCACCGGCGACGAGGTCACGCACGGCAAGCCGCACCCCGAGCCCTACCTGGTGGCCGCCGAGCTGTTCGGCGTGCGCGCCGAGGACTGCGTGGCCATCGAGGACTCCGGCCCCGGGATCACGTCCGCGCTCGCGTCGGGTGCCCGCACGCTCGGCGTGCCGGCCGAGGTGCCGGTACCGCCGCGTCCGGGCCTGAGCCGGGCCGCGTCGCTCAAGCAGATCGACCTGGACGTGCTGCGCCGGATCGCGTCGGGCGAGGTCGTCGACCTGCTCGGCACGCAGGACCTGGCCGGCTGAGGTCGGCCCGCGGCGCGGGGGAGACCCGCACCGCGGGGGAGACCCGTGCGCCCGGCCGGGCCCGGTGCGCGACCGCGCGCCTCAGCCCGTGATGCCCAGCCGCAGCGCGACCGCGCCCTCCGGGATCTCCGGGGGCGTGCCGCCGAACTCCGGGCAGAGCGCCTGGTGCGCGCACCAGCCGCACAGCTTGGACTTCCGCGGCTTCCACTCGCCGGTCCGCGCGGCGTCCTCGATGCCGGACCAGATGGCCCGGATCTTCTGCTCGGTGTGCTCCAGGTGGTCCGTCGTCGGCTCGCCCCGCAGCACCTGGCCGTCGCCCAGGTACACGAGCTGGAGCATCTTGGGCAGCACCCCGCGCTCCCGCCACAGCACCAGCCCGTAGAACCGCATCTGGAACACGGCCGACGTCTCGTAGCCGGGGCGCGGCGACTTGCCCGTCTTGTAGTCGACCACCCGCAGCGCGCCGTCGGGCGCCACGTCCAGCCGGTCCACGATGCCCCGCAGCAGCGGGCCGCCGTCGAGCTGCGACTCGACCAGCAGCTCGCGCTCGGCCGGCTCCAGCCGGTTCGGGTTCTCCAGCGTGAAGTACGTGCCCAGCAGCGAGCCCGCCCCGGCCAGCCAGCCCGCGCGGTCCTGTCCGTCCGGGCCGATCCCGTCGGTGAACAGCCCCGAGTACCGCTCGTCGGCCTCCAGCAGGCGGTCCCACTCGCCCGGCAGCAGGTCGTGCGCCGCGGCCAGCGTCCGCTCGCCCAGCGGGGCGTCGTACAGCCGCTCCAGCACCGCGTGCACCAGCGTGCCGCGCGCCGCCGCGGCCGACGGCGGCTCGGGCAGCCGGTCCACCGTGCGGAACCGGAACAGCAGCGGGCACTGCATGAAGTCGTTGGCCCGCGACGGGGACAGGGCCGGCGGTCGCGAGGGCGCGCGCACGGCGGTCGCGGCGTCGGCCGCCTCCGTCGTCGCGTCCGGCACCAGGCCCTGGGTCAGCTCCGTCGTCGTCATGCCCCCAACCCTAGGGGCGGCCACCGACATCCCCCGGTAGTTGTCCACAGCGTGCCGTCACCCGCACGCCCCGCGGCCGGTTAGGTTTGTCCGGTGACCACCTCGGAGCCCGCCTCCACGCCCGCACCCGCCCCGGAACGCTCGAAGGGGATCGTGATCGGCCGCGTCGCCGGCGCACCCGTGATCGTCACGCGGTCCTGGTTCCTCGCGGCCATCGTGCTGACCCTGCTCTTCCTGCCCACCGTGCAGGGGCTCGCGCCCCACCTCGGGGCGGGCGCCTACCTCGTCGCGTTCGTGTTCGTGCTGCTCCTGTTCGGCTCCGTGTTCCTGCACGAGGCCGCGCACGCGCTGGTCGCCCGGGCACGGGGCCAGAACGTGACCGAGCTCGCCATCACCATCTGGGGTGGCCACACCGCCTACACCGGCGGCCTCGGCCGGCCGCTCGACGGCTTTCTCGTCGCCGTCGTCGGGCCGCTGACCAACCTGGTGCTCGCGGGCGGGTTCTGGGTCGCCTTCCAGGCGTCGCCGGTGATGAACGTGCCGACGCTCCTGCTCTGGGCCGGCGCGGTCTCCAACGCCTTCGTCGGCGTGTTCAACCTGCTGCCGGGCCTGCCGCTGGACGGCGGGCAGATCCTCGAGTCGCTCGTCTGGGCCGTCACCGGCAAGCGCAACCGGGGCACCATCGCGGCCGGCTGGGTGGGCCGCGTCGTCGCCGTCGGCGTGCTGCTCTGGGCCCTGGTGGTGCCGTTGGTGGTGGGCGCCAGGCCGGACATCACCACGGTGCTGTGGTCGGCCCTGATCGGCGCGTTCCTCTGGGCGGGCGCGGGCGCTGCCATCACCAACGGCCGCCGCCGCGAGGCCGTCGCCGCGCTGACCGCGGCGGGTCTCGCGGTCCCCGCGCTCACCGTCTCGCTCGGCGCCACGCTCGACGAGGCGCTGTCCGCGCGGACGGCGGCGGCCGCCGCCGGCGTGCCCGGCGCCGCGGCCCACCGCCTGGTCGTGGTGGGGCAGGGCGGCGTCCCGATCGCGGTGCTGGACGACGACGCCGTCGCCGCGGTGCCGCCCGCCGCGCGGCACACGACCCAGGTCGACGCCGTGGCGGTGCCGTTCGTGCGGGGCAGCGAGGTCGACCCGCGGATGTCGGGGACCGACCTGCTGAACCACCTGGCCGCGCGGTCGGGCGGCGCCCGGCTGGTCCCGGTCGTCGAGCAGGGCCGGGTCACCGGCGTGCTCGACCTCGCCGACGTCGCCCGGGCGGTGCGGGGCACCTAGACTGGTCGGTCGTGACCACACCCACCGATGCCCCTACCGCCACCGGCGCCGAGCTGCGCCGCGGCCCGTTCCGAGTGGGCGACAAGGTCCAGCTGACCGACCCCAAGGGCCGCCTGCACACCATCACGCTGCAGCCGGGCGGCACCTTCCACACGCACAAGGGCTACTTCAAGCACGAGCAGATCATCGGGCAGCCGGAGGGCTCGGTCGTCGTGAACACGGCCGAGATCGAGTACCTCGCGCTGCGCCCGCTGCTGGCCGACTACGTGCTGTCGATGCCGCGCGGCGCCGCCGTCGTCTACCCCAAGGACGCCGGGCAGATCGTCGCCATGGCCGACATCTACCCGGGTGCCCGGGTGGTCGAGGCCGGCGTGGGCTCGGGCGCGCTGACCATGTCGCTGCTGCGCGCGGTCGGCGACGCCGGCCACGTGCACTCGATCGAGCGCCGCGAGGACTTCGCCGCGATCGCCCAGGGCAACGTGGAGACCTTCTTCGGCGGGCCGCACCCGGCGTGGAACCTGTCCGTGGGCGACCTCGCCGACGTGCTGCCCGAGGTGGCCGAGCCCGGCACCGTCGACCGCGTGGTCCTGGACATGCTCGCCCCGTGGGAGAACGTCGACGCCGTCGCGACCGCGCTCGCGCCCGGCGGCGTCCTTGTCTGCTATGTGGCCACCACGACCCAACTTTCGCGCACAGCAGAAGACCTCCGCGCGGACGGCCGGTTCGCCGAGCCCGCGGCCTTCGAGACCATGGTCCGCGGCTGGCACCTGGAGGGTCTCGCCGTCCGCCCCGAGCACCGGATGATCGGGCACACCGGCTTCCTCATCACCACCCGTCGCCTGGCCGACGGCGTGGTCCCGCCCGAGCGGAAACGGCGTCCTGCCAAGGGTGCGTACCCCGTGACGGCCGAGGCCGAGTGGTCGCCGGAGGAGCTCGGCGAGCGCGCGATATCGGACAAGAAGATCCGAAAGGTCCGACGTGACCTCGGTGTTGCACCCGACACGGAGAACCCCCCTCCCGCGTGAACGGGCTGTAACGATCGGGTACCCCGGACGTCTCAAACGGGTGTTCTTACTCCCGGAGTGTCAGTGACTGTGCTTAGAGTGCTGTTCTCGGAGGCGTTTGCGTCATATGGTCGCCTCCCGGGCCCTACGAGAGGGGATGTCATGACCGAGAACACGTCAGGATACAACCATCCCGAGCACGAGTCTTTGCCAAGCCGCGACTACGAGCGACAGATTGCCCTCCTCTCAGCAAAGAACGAACGCCTCGCGGAAGCCCTCCGCGCGGCGCGCGATCAGATAGTCGAGCTCAAGAAACAGCTCGACGACCTGGCCAAGCCACCGGGTACCTACGCCGTCTTCCTCGGAGCCCACTCCGACGGTTCGGTGGACATCTCGTCGGCCGGCCGCAAGATGCATGTCTCAGCGAGCCCCAGCCTGGACGTCACGCGGCTGCGCCCGGGCCAGGAGGTCAAGCTCAACGAGGCGATGACCGTCGTCGGCGCGGGCGAGTACGAGCGCACCGGTGAGCTGGTGACCGTCAAGGAGATGCTGGGCGGTGACCGCGTGCTCGTGGTGGGCCGTGCCGACGAGGAGCGCGTGGTGCGCCTCGCCGGCTCGGTGATGGACGCCCCGCTGCGCGTGGGGGACTCGCTCACGGTCGACACCCGCAGCGGCTTCGTGTTCGAGATCGTGCCCAAGTCCGAGGTCGAGGAGCTGGTCCTCGAGGAGGTCCCGGACATCGAGTACGAGGACATCGGTGGTCTCGGCCCGCAGATCGAGGCGATCCGGGACGCGGTCGAGCTGCCGTTCGCGCACCCCGACCTGTTCCGGGAGCACGGGCTGCGCCCGCCCAAGGGCGTCCTCCTGTACGGCCCGCCCGGCTGCGGCAAGACGCTCATCGCCAAGGCCGTGGCGCACTCGCTCGCCGGGATGGTGGCGCGGGCCAACGGGGGCAACCCCGAGGTGAAGAGCTTCTTCCTGAACGTCAAGGGTCCGGAGCTGCTCAACAAGTACGTCGGTGAGACCGAACGGCACATCCGCCTGATCTTCGCCCGTGCCCGGGAGAAGGCCAGCCAGGGGATGCCCGTCGTCGTCTTCTTCGACGAGATGGAGTCGCTGTTCCGCACCCGCGGCACCGGCCTCTCCTCGGACGTCGAGACCACGATCGTGCCGCAGCTCCTCGCCGAGATCGACGGCGTCGAGCGGCTCGACAACGTCATCGTCATCGGCGCCTCCAACCGCGAGGACATGATCGACCCGGCCATCCTGCGCCCGGGGCGGCTCGACGTGAAGATCAAGATCGAGCGGCCGGACGCCGAGGGCGCCAAGGAGGTCTTCGGCAAGTACCTCACCAAGGAGCTGCCGATCCACTCCGACGACCTGGCGGAGTACGGCAACAACGTCAGCGAGGCGCTGGACGGCATGATCACCTCGGTCGTGGAGCGCATGTACTCCGAGGACGAGGAGAACCAGTTCCTCGAGGTCACCTACGCCTCGGGGGACAAGGAGACCCTGTTCTTCAAGGACTTCAACTCGGGCGCCATGATCCAGAACGTGGTGGACCGGGCCAAGAAGAACGCGATCAAGGACTTCCTGGCCACGGGGCAGAAGGGCATCCGCGTGGAGCACCTGCTGACCGCCTGCGTCGACGAGTTCAAGGAGAACGAGGACCTCCCGAACACGACCAACCCCGACGACTGGGCGCGGATCAGCGGCAAGAAGGGCGAGCGCATCGTCTTCATCCGCACCATCGTGCAGAAGAAGGGCGAGGGCGCAACGCCCCGCACGATCGACACCGTCCAGAACACCGGTCAGTACCTCTGACGACACAACCCGGGCAGGTCCGCGTCCGTCGAACGGGCGCGGACCTGCCCGACCATCGGGACTACTCCGGCATAGGGTGGTGGACGTGAGCGTGCGTCGTGTGATGGGCATCGAGACCGAGTACGGAGTGCTGCAGCCTGGCCGTCCCCTGGCCAACCCCATGCTGCTGTCGAGCCAGGTGGTGACCACCTACCGGGCCATCTCCACCCGCGCCGAGGGGGCGGGTGGCAAGGCGCGCTGGGACTACGACGACGAGGACCCGCTGCAGGACGCGCGCGGGTTCCACCTCGACCGTGCCTCGGCGCAGCCCTCCATGCTGACCGACGACCCGACGCGGCCCGCGCCGTCCGGCCCCGTCACGGGGCAGGTGCCCGTCGTGGAGCCCGGCCTGCCGGGCCGGGGCCGCCGCCGGCCTGGCTCGACCCAGGAGGTCGAGCGGCCCGCCGCCGACGAGTACGACGACCCGAGCGCCGCCAACGTGATCCTCACGAACGGCGCCCGCCTCTACGTGGACCACGCCCACCCCGAGTACTCCTCGCCCGAGGTCATGACGCCCGAGGACATCGTGCGCTGGGACGTCGCGGGCGAGCGGGTCATGCTCGCCGCGCTGCGGGAGCTGTCGAGCTTCCCCGGCAGCGAGGTCGTGCTCTACAAGAACAATGTCGACGGCAAGGGCGCCAGCTACGGCACCCACGAGAACTACCTCGTGGACCGCGCGCTGTCGTTCACCACGCTCGCCGAGCTCATCACCCCGTTCCTGGTCACGCGGCAGGTCTTCACGGGCTCGGGCCGGGTCGGCCTGGGCGCCACGAGCGGCACGCCCGGCTTCCAGATCTCGCAGCGCGCGGACTACATCGAGGCCGAGATCGGCCTGGAGACCACGCTGCGGCGGCCGATCGTCAACACGCGCGACGAGCCCCACGCGGACAGGCAGCGCTGGCGGCGCCTGCATCTGATCCTCGGTGACGCCAACCTCATGGAGGTGCCCACCTACCTCAAGACGGGCACGACGTCGCTGGTCCTGTGGGTGCTCGAGCACCTGGACGAGCTGGCGGAGGCCGGCGTGGACGCCCGCGGCGAGCTGGGCGCCCTGCGCCTGGCCTCGCCCGTCAGCGACGTCCAGAAGGTCTCGCGCGACCTCGACCTGACCGCGGCGCTCGACCTCGCCGACGGCCGCACCATGACGGCGCTCGAGCTCCAGGGCGAGGTCGCCGACGTCGTGCGGCGCTCCCTGAAGGTGCTCGGCACCGACCCGGAGTCGGACGCCGTGCTGGACCGCTGGGCCTCCGTGGTCGAGCGGCTCGGCACGGACCCGGCCGACTGCGCGCGCGAGGTGGAGTGGGTCGCCAAGCTGCGCCTGCTGGACCGCCTGCGCTCGCGCGACAACCTCGAGTGGGACCACCCGCGCCTGCACGCGATGGACCTGCAGTGGTCCGACGTGCGCCCCGAGCGCGGCATCTACCACCGGCTGCTCGCCAAGGGCGCGGTGGACCGCATCGTCGACGAGGAGTCCGTCGCACGGGCGGTCCAGCACCCGCCGTCGGACACCCGGGCCTACTTCCGGGGCGAGGTGATGGCGCGCTACGGCAGCCAGATCTCCGCCGCGAGCTGGGACTCGGTGATCTTCGACGTCGACGGCGCCCAGGCGCTGCAGCGCGTGCCGATGCTCGACCCGACCCGCGGCACCCGGCGCCACATCGGCGCCCTGCTCGACGCGAGCCCCGACGCGGCGGCGCTGCTCGCCGGACTCTCCGGGCGAAGGTGACCTTCGATGTCGGTGTCTGCCTCTAGGGTCGAACCTAGGGTCAACACCAAGGCTCAGGGCCTAGGCTGCAAGACCAGCGTTACGTCAGAGAATCACCAGGAGGCGATCATGGCCGGTCAGGAAAGAATCAACCCGTCACACGAGGACCGCACTCCCGACGACGACGCCGACACCCCGGCTGCGGCCACTGCGGCACCGCAGAAGGACGACGACGAGGTCGACGCCCTGCTCGAGGAGATCGACGAGGTGCTGGAGACCAACGCCGAGTCGTTCGTGCGCGGATTCGTCCAGAAGGGTGGGCAGTGAACCTGAACGCAGACAACTTCGCAGGACGACTCCCGGACGCCTTCCTGCGTCCGGGATCGTCGTCCTTCGTGGACTTCCTGGCCGAGTACGCCCCCGACCGCCTGCCCGGGAACCGGAACGTGCCCGCGGGCACGACCGACCCGGCGACCCTCTCCCCGCACGCCACCACGATCGTGGCGGTGACCTTCGACGGCGGCGTCCTGCTGGCCGGTGACCGGCGGGCCACCGCCGGCCCGATGATCGCCAGCCGCAGCATCGAGAAGGTGTTCCCGGCCGACGAGTACTCGGCGGTCGGCATCGCCGGCTCCGCCGGCATCGGCCTGGAGCTGGTCCGGCTCTTCCAGCTCGAGCTGGAGCACTACGAGAAGATCGAGGGCTCGCTGCTGTCGCTGACGGGCAAGGCGAACCGCCTGGCCACGATGCTGCGCGGCAACCTGCCCATGGCCATGCAGGGCCTGGCCGTCGTACCGCTGTTCGCGGGCTACGACCTGGACAAGGGCACGGGCCGCATCTTCAGCTACGACGCCACCGGCGGGCGCTACGAGGAGCACGAGCACCACGGCGTGGGCTCGGGCTCCCTGTTCGCGCGGGGTGCGCTGAAGAAGCTGTGGCGGCGCGGGATGGACGCGGACGCCGCGGTCCAGGTCGCGGTCGAGGCGCTGTACGACGCCGCGGACGACGACTCGGCCACCGGCGGCCCGGACACCGTGCGGGGCATCTTCCCCGTGGTGGCCACCGTGACCGTGGACGGCTACGACCGGATCGAGGACGCGGAGATCTCCCGCGTGGCGGAGCAGATCGTGGCGCAGCGCCGCGAGAGGGGGTCGATCGCATGAACATGCCGTTCTACGTCTCGCCCGAGCAGCTGATGAAGGACCGGGCGGACTTCGCCCGGAAGGGCATCGCGCGCGGCCGGTCCGTGGTGGTGCTCGCCTACGAGGGCGGCATCGCCTTCGCCACCGAGAACCCCTCGCGGGCGCTGCACAAGATCTCGGAGATCTACGACCGCATCGCGTTCGCGGCCGTGGGCAAGTACAACGAGTTCGAGAACCTGCGGGTCGCCGGCGTGCGGTACGCCGACATGCGCGGGTACTCCTACGACCGGTCCGACGTGACGGCGCGTGGCCTGGCCAACGCCTACGCGCAGACGCTCGGCACGGTCTTCATCACCGAGTCCAAGCCGCTCGAGGTGGAGATCGTCGTGGCCGAGGTGGGCGCCACGGCCGCCGACGACCAGATCTACCGGCTCACCTACGACGGCACCGTGGCCGACGAGCACGGCTTCGTCGTCATGGGCGGCCAGGCCGAGCAGCTCGGCCGCCGCGTCAAGGAGGGCTGGCGTGCCGACCTGTCGCTGGGGGAGGCGCTGCGGCTCGCCGTGGCGGCGCTCGGCTCGGGTGACGGCTCCACGCCGCGCACCATCGAGGCGGCCCAGCTCGAGGTGGCGGTCCTGGAGCGCGACCGCCCGCGCCGGGCGTTCCGGCGGCTGAACCGGCAGGTCCTGGCCGACCTGCTGGCCGAGGGCGCCCCGGCGTCGTCGGACGAGGCTCCCGCGGACGACCTCCCGCCCGCGGACGACGTCGCCACCGGCTCGGCGACGCCGGGACTGAGCACGGCGGACACCGTGCCCCCGGAGACCCCCGCGGACGAGACCGCCGAGGAATCCCCGGCGAAGGAGAAGCCGGACGAGGGGCCGGGCGCGACCGGCACCACGCCCGGCGCCGAAGAATAAAGCCAGGTTCCGCGAACGGGAGGGGAATCCATGGACCGCAGGATCTTCGGTCTCGAGACCGAGTACGGCGTCACGTGCGCGGCCGACGACGGGCGTGGCCTGTCGGCCGACGAGGTCGCCCGCTACCTGTTCCGGAAGGTGGTGGCGTGGGGCCGTTCCTCGAACGTGTTCCTGAGGAACGGCTCCCGCCTCTACCTCGACGTCGGCTCGCACCCCGAGTACGCGACGGCGGAGTGCGACGACGTGCGGCAGCTCGTCTCGTACGACCGGGGCGGCGAACGCATCCTGGAGGGCCTCGTGGCCGACGCGCAGCAGCGTCTGGAGCACGAGGACCTGCCGGGACGCATCCACCTGTTCAAGAACAACACCGACTCGGCGGGCAACTCCTACGGCTGCCACGAGAACTACCTGGTGCGGCGGTCGGGCGACTTCTCGCGGCTGTCCGACGTGCTGGTGCCCTTCCTGATCACCCGCCAGATCCTGGTCGGGGCGGGCAAGGTGCTCTCGACGCCGCGCGGTGCGGTGTTCTGCCTCTCGCAGCGCGCCGACCACATCTGGGAGGCCGTCTCCAGCGCCACCACCCGGTCCCGGCCGATCATCAACACGCGCGACGAGCCGCACGCGGACGCGGAGCTGTACCGCAGGCTGCACGTCATCGTGGGCGACTCGTCGATGGCGGAGCCCACCACGATGCTCAAGGTCGGCACCACCGACCTGGTGCTCCGCCTGGTCGAGGCGGGCGTCCCGATGCGGGACCTCACCCTGGAGAACCCGATCCGGGCCATCCGGGAGATCAGCCACGACCGCACGGGCAAGCACGCCGTGACGCTGGCCAACGGCCGGACCATGACGGCGATCGAGATCCAGTCGGAGTACTACGAGCGCGCCCGCGAGCTCGTGGAGGCCAACCTCGAGGTCACCCCGGTGGTCAAGCAGGTGCTCGACCTGTGGGAGCGCGGGCTGCGCGCCCTGCAGGCGGAGAACCTGTCCCTCGTGGACCGGGAGCTGGACTGGGTCATCAAGCTCAAGCTGATCAAGCGCTACCAGGAGAAGCACGACCTGGGGCTCGACGATCCCCGGATCGCCCGGCTCGACCTGGCCTACCACGACATCTCCCGCACGGAGGGCCTGTACAACCTGCTCGCCGCCCGCGGGATGGTGGAACGGGTCACCACGGACCTGGAGGTCTTCGAGTCGACGGCGCTGCCGCCGCAGACCACCCGGGCCAAGCTGCGCGGAGACTTCGTGCGGGCGGCACAGGAGGCGCGGCGGGACTACACGGTCGACTGGGTGCACCTCAAGCTGAACGACCAGGCGCAGCGCACCGTGCTGTGCAAGGACCCGTTCAAGAGCGTGGACGACCGCGTGGAGCGCCTCATCGAGAGCATGTGAGCGCCGTGCGCAGACGGCCCGGGAGCAGATGACCCGAGCTGTGCGCGGCACGTGACGATGCCCCGGGAACCGGCTACGGCCTGTTCCCGGGGCACCGTCGTTCCCGGACCGCCGTTCCGGCTCCGTCGTCACGGCATGGGAGACTTACGCGCGTGAGTTCCTGGGTACGCGTCCTCGTCGGCGGTCTGGCGGCAGCCGCGGTGACCGTGACCACCGCGTGCACGCCGGCCTCGCTGCCGGTCGAGGTGGGCCCGGCCCCGACGTCCTCGGTGTCGCAGGCGCCGCTGCAGGTCACGGGCGGCAGCGACGCCCCGCCGACGCTCGAGTACGAGAAGCCGTTCGAGGTGGTGCAGCCCGGCTCGCGCATGGTCTGGCCCGGCACCGGCGACGTGCTGGAGCGGGACGACCCGGTGCTCCTGAACCTGTACGCGCAGGACGGCCGCGACGGCACCGAGCTGCAGAACACGTTCCGCACCGCGCCCGCGGCGTACACGATGACCGAGAACTCGCTCGGCAACCACCTGTTCGCGGCGCTCGAGGGCCGCCGCGTCGGCACCCGCCTGGCGCTCATGGAGGAGCAGGACGGCGTCCCTGTGCTGCTGGTCGTCGACGTGCTGCCCGCCCGGGCGTCCGGCACGGAGGGCGTGCCGCCGGGCAAGGAGCTGCCGCAGGTGCGCCTGGACGACCTGGGCGCCCCGACCGTGCGCATCCCGCGCGGCGTCGAACCGCCGACCGACCTCGTGGTGCACCCGCTGCTGCGCGGCTCCGGGCCGCAGGTGCGGGCCGGCCAGATCCTCACCGTGGAGTTCACCGCCGTCCGCTGGAGCGACGGCGAGGTGGTCGACACCACGTGGACCGAGGACACCCCGCCCCAGTCCGCCGAGATCGGCATCGGCCGGCTCGTGGACGGCTGGGACCAGGGGCTCCTGGAGCAGACCGTCGGGTCCCAGGTGATGCTCGTCGTCCCGCCGGGGAGCGGGTACGCCAACACCAGCAGCAGCCTCGCCGGCGAGACGGTGGTGTACGTCGTCGACATCCTCGACGCGCACCAGGCCCTCGCCGAGGACGAGGAAGCACCGAAGAAGAAGGAGGGCTGATGTCCGTCGCGATCCGAGTGATCCCGTGCCTGGACGTCGACGCGGGCCGAGTGGTCAAGGGCGTCAACTTCGCCGACCTGCGGGACGCCGGCGACCCCGTCGAGCTCGCCGGCCGGTACGACGCCGAGGGCGCCGACGAGCTCACGTTCCTGGACGTGTCGGCCTCGTCGGGCGACCGCGAGACCATGGTCGACGTCGTGCGCCGCACCGCCGAGCAGGTCTTCGTGCCGCTCACGGTGGGCGGCGGCGTCCGCTCCACGGACGACGTCGACCGGCTGCTGCGCGCGGGCGCCGACAAGGTGGGCGTGAACACGGCCGCCATCGCGCGCCCGGAGCTGATCGCCGAGATCGCGCAGCGCTTCGGCTCGCAGGTGCTGACCCTGAGCGTCGACGCGCGTCGCGTCACCGGCGACGTCACCACCCCCTCGGGCTACGAGGTCACCACGCACGGCGGCCGCCGCGGCACCGGGATCGACGCCGTGGAGTGGGCCGAGACGGCCGCCCGGCTCGGCGCCGGCGAGATCCTGCTGAACTCGATGGACGCCGACGGCACCACCGCCGGGTTCGACCTGGAGATGCTGCACGCCGTGCGCGAGCGCGTGCACGTGCCCCTGGTCGCCTCGGGCGGCGCAGGCACCCCCGAGCACTTCGTCGAGGCCGCCCGGGCCGGGGCGGACGCCGTCCTGGCCGCGTCGGTCTTCCACTTCGGCAAGCTCACGGTGGGCCAGGTCAAGGACGCGATGCGCGCCGCCGGCCTCGACGTCCGCTGAGCCGGCCCGCCTCCCCGGGACTTCCTTGACCTCGACCTGAGTTGAGGTCATAGCGTCGGTGACGCCGGGGGCTGACGCCCTCGGCGTAAATCCGTCGAATCGATTCCCTCGCCATGAGAAAATTGCGGGGTCCCCCCAGGAAGCGAGGTCTTGCCGTGCCCCCAGAAGCCCCGCGACCCACCCCGATGGCCCTTCAGGGCTCTCGTGTGCGCCGCTCGATCTCTGTCATGTGGCGCGGCATGCGCGCCCACCCCGGCATCTACGTGCTGGCCGTGGGCGCCTCCGGTCTCTTCGGCGCGCTCACCGTCGCCGTCAGCCGCGCCGTCGGCTGGGCCACCGACTCCGTCGTCGTCCCGGCCATCGGGGGCGACGAGGCCGCCCAGGACCGGGTCTGGATCGCCGGCCTCGTGCTCGGTGCCGTCGCCCTCTCGCTCGCCCTGTCCGTCGCCGGCCGCCGCATCTGGGCCGGGTTCGGCTTCGTCGGCATCCAGGCCGACCACCGCACCACCCTGACCCGGCAGTACCTGCGGCTGCCCGTCTCCTGGCACCGCTCGCACCCCGCCGGCCAGCTCCTGAACCACACCACGTCCGACACCGAGGCCGCCACCGGCGTCTTCAACCCGCTGCCGTTCGCGCTCGGCGTCGTGGTCATGATCGGTGTCTCCGTGGCGCTGCTGGTGGCGATCGACCCCTGGCTGGCGCTCGCGGCCCTCGCGATCATCCCGGTCACGATCGCCGTGAACGCCGTGTACCAGCGGCACATGTCGCCGGCCGTGACCCGGGCGCAGCGTCTGCGCGGCGACGTGGCGGACGTCGCCCACGAGAGCTTCGAGGCGGCGCTGCTGGTCAAGGCGCTCGGCACCGAGGACCGCGAGGAGAGCCGGTTCGGCGCTCGCACGCAGGAGCTGCGTGCCGCGAACGTCCGGGTCGGCATCGTCCGCTCGCTGTTCGACCCCGTGATCCAGACCCTGCCGTCGATCGGCACGCTCCTGGTGCTCGCCGTCGGCACCTGGCGCATCGCCGCCGGCGCCGTCGAACCGGGCGACCTCGTGACCGCCGCCTACCTGCTCACGATGATGACCGTGCCCGTGCAGGCGTTCGGCTGGGTGCTCGGCGAGCTGCCCCGCGCCCTGGTCGGCTACGAGCGCATCGCGCAGGTCGCCGACGCGACCGGCGCCCTCGAGCACGGCGACGCCCGCCTGCCGCGGGACGCCGGCCGCACCGGCATGTCCGTGCGCCTGACCGACGTCGGCGTCGACGTCCCCGCGATCAGCGGGGCCCGCGGCCGCTCGATCACGCTGCTCGACGGCGTGGACGTCGCGGTCGAGCCGGGTGCCACGGTCGCCGTCGTCGGCACCACCGGGGCCGGCAAGACCACCCTGGTGAGCCTCCTGGCCCGGCTCTCCGACCCCACGCGCGGGCAGGTGCTGCTCGACGGCGTCGACGCCCGCACCCTCGCCGACGGCGAGATCCCGGCCCAGGTCGCGCTCGTCACCCAGACCACGTTCATCTTCGAGGACACCGTGCGCGGCAATGTCACGCTCGCCGACCCGGGCACGCCCGGCACGCCGTCCGACGACGAGGTGTGGGACGCCCTGCGGCTCGCCCGCCTCGACGAGACCGTGCGCGAGATGGCCGGCGGCCTCGACGCGCCGCTGGGCGAGCGCGGCGCCAACCTCTCCGGCGGGCAGCGGCAGCGCCTCGCCATCGCCCGCGCCCTCGTGCGGGCCCCACGCCTGCTCGTGCTCGACGACGCGACCAGCGCCGTCGACCCCCGCGTGGAGCAGGAGATCCTCCGCGGCCTGGCCGCCGGGACCGGCGGCGAGACCCCGGCCGAGGGCGCGGCCCCGGCCGCCACCCCCGCCGCCGCCACGCCCGACGCACCCGGCACCACCGTGATCATGGTCGCCTACCGCATGTCGTCGGTGGCGCTCGCGGACCGCGTCGTCCACGTCGACGGCGGCCGCGTGGTCGACGTCGGCACGCACGACGAGCTCATGGCGCGCGACCCCGGCTACCGCGAGCTCGCCACGGCGTACGAGGCCGAGACCGAGCGCCGCGAGCAGGAACGGGCCGACGAGGCCGCCGCCGGAACGCTGGACGACGAGCTGGAAGAGGTGTCCCGATGACCGCGGTGACGGACGAGCCCGACGTGGCCGACGTGCCCGAGGACCTGCTCGACGCCGACGGCGCGCGCATCGAGTCGGCCAGCGGCCTGGGCGTCTTCGCGACGCTGCGCCGCGGCATCGAGATCAGCCCCGAGATCACCAGGGGACTCTGGGTCACGCTGCTGCTCGCGTCGCTCGCGGCCGCCGGGCGCGTCGTGGTGCCGCTCGCGGTGCAGCAGACGATCGACGTGGGCGTGCTCGCCGACGGCGGGCCCGACGTCGGCCAGGTGGCCCTCCTCGCGTCCCTCGCGGCGGGGGCGCTGGTCCTGGCCGCGCTGTGCGCCGCGCTCGTGAACGTGCGCCTGTTCCGCTCGGCCGAGGCGGGCCTGGCGACGCTCCGCGTCAAGGCGTTCCGGCACGTGCACGACCTCTCGACGCTCACGCAGAACACCGAGCGCCGCGGCGCCCTGGTCTCGCGCGTGACCAACGACGTCGACACGGTCTCCCTGTTCGTGCAGTGGGGCGGCATCATGCTGCTCGTCAGCGTGCTCCAGGTGCTCGTGGCGACGGGCCTCATGCTCGTCTACTCGCCGATCCTGACGGCCGTGGTCTGGATCGCGTTCATCCCGATGTTCCTCGTGATCCGGTTCGGCCAGAAGTACGTCAACCGCGCGTACACGCTGGTGCGCGAGCGCGTCGGGGCGATGCTCGGCGCGATCTCCGAGTCCGTCGTGGGCGCCGAGACCGTTCGCGCCTACGGCGTGGCCGAGCGCACGGGGCGGCGCATCGGCGCCTCCGTCGAGGCGACCCGCACCGCGCAGGCGCGGTCCCAGATCCTGGTCGCGGCGACGTTCTCCTCGGGCGTGCTGATCTCCAACCTGGTGCTGGCCGTCGTGGTCGTCGTGGGCACGTTCCTCGGCGTGGGCGGCGGGCTGAGCGCGGGCGAGCTCGTGGCCTTCCTGTTCCTGGTGCAGCTCTTCACGGGCCCGGTGCAGATGGCCACCGAGATCCTCAACGAGCTGCAGAACGCCGTGGCCGGCTGGCGGCGCGTCATCGCCGTCATCGAGACGCCGGTCCAGGTGGCCGAGAAGCCCGGCGCGGCGACCCAGGAGCGCGGGCCGGCGCACGTCACGCTGCGCGACGTGCGCTTCGCCTACCCGGGCGGCCCCGAGGTGCTGCACGGCGTGACGCTGGACCTGCCGCCGCGCACCAAGGTGGCCGTCGTCGGGCAGACCGGATCCGGCAAGACGACCATCGCCAAGCTCGTCACCCGGCTCATGGACCCGACGGCAGGCGCCGTCGAGCTGGACGGCACCGACCTGCGGGACCTGAGCTTCGCCTCGCTGCGCGAGCGCGTGGTGCTGGTGCCGCAGGAGGGCTTCCTGTTCGACGGCACGGTGCTGGACAACGCCGCCTACGGCCTGCGCGCCCCGCTCGAGACCGGCGACCACGAGGCGGACAGCGGGCACCGCGCCGCCGTCGAGCACGCCTTCACCGAGCTCGGGCTGGCCGACTGGGTCGCCGACCTGCCCGACGGGCTGGACACGGCCGTCGGGCAGCGCGGCGAGGCGCTGTCGGCGGGGGAGCGGCAGCTCGTCGCGATCGCCCGCGCCTACCTCGCGCAGCCGGACCTGCTGGTGCTCGACGAGGCGACGTCCGCCGTGGACCCCGCCACCGAGGTCCGGATCGCGCGCGCCCTGGACTCCCTGACCGCCGGCCGCTCCACGATCACCATCGCGCACCGCCTCTCCACCGCCGAGGCCTCCGACCTCGTGGTCGTGGTGGACCAGGGCCACGTCGCCGAGGTCGGCCCGCACGCCCAGCTGGCCGCCGCGGACGGCATCTACGCCCAGATGCACGCGAGCTGGGTCGCCCAGACCCGCTAGCCCGGCTCACGTTCCGGTACCGGATCCGGGCCGACGGCGGACATCACACCGCCGTCGGCCCGCGACGTGGCAGGATTCTCAGGTGCCCGAAGTTCTCGACCCCACGCTCTCCGCCCGACTCAAGCGGGACGACGCCGGCCTGGTCGCCGCCGTGATCCAGCAGCACGACACGGGCGAGGTGCTCATGGTCGGCTGGATGGACGACGAGGCCCTGCGCCGCACCCTCACCGAGGGCCGCGTGACGTTCTGGTCCCGCAGCCGCCAGGAGTACTGGCGCAAGGGCGACACGTCCGGGCACGCCCAGTACGTCAAGGCCGCGAGCCTCGACTGCGACGGTGACGCCGTGCTGGTCCAGGTGGACCAGATCGGCGCGGCGTGCCACACCGGCACGCGCACCTGCTTCGAGGCCGGCGGCGACCTGGGCGCGGCCGTAGGCGCACCCGACCAGCGACACGAGGAGACCCGGTGACCCAGCTCGACACCCACGAGGCCCGCACGGCGACCGCACCCGCCGACCTGCCGTGGGGTCGCACCTGGCCGAGCCTGCCGGAGTTCCGCGAGATGGCCGCCGACCGCCGGGTGATCCCCGTGGTCCGCCCCCTGCTGGCCGACGACGCCACGCCCGTCGGCCTCTACCGGACCCTCGCCCAGGGCCGGCCCGGCACGTTCATCCTCGAGTCGGCGGAGTCCGGCGTCTGGGCGCGCTGGTCGTTCGTCGGCGTCGCGTCCCGCGCCACCCTGACCAGCGACGGCGGCCAGGCCGTGTGGACCGGCGACGTGCCCGTCGGCATCCCGACCACCGGCGACGTCGTCGACGTGGTCGAGGCGGCGCTCGCGGCGTTGCGCACGCCCGGCGTGGCCAACCTGCCGCCGCTGACCGGTGGCCTGGCGGGCGTGCTCGGCTGGGACATCGTGCGGCACTGGGAGCCCACGCTCCCCGCCACCGCCCCGGACGAGACGGGCGCCCCCGAGCTCGCGCTGTGCCTGGCCACCGACCTCGCGGTCGTGGACCACCGGGAGGGCACGGTCTGGCTGGTCGCCAACGCGATCAACGCCGACGCCACCGACGAGCGCGTCGACGAGGCCTACGCCGACGCCGTCGCCCGGCTGGACGCCATGGAGGCCCGGCTCGCGGCCGGCGGCCCCCGGGTCACGTCCGTCGTCGTCGACGACGCGCCCGAGCCGCAGCTCGAGTTCCGGTCCACGCGCGAGGAGTTCGAGGACGCCGTGCTCGCGGGCAAGGAGGCGATCCGCGACGGCGAGGTGTTCCAGGTGGTGCTCTCCCAGCGCCTGGACCTGGCCTGCGCGGCCGACCCGCTGGACGTCTACCGGGCGCTGCGCACCATCAACCCCAGCCCGTACATGTACTACTTCCACCTGGCCAAGCCCGACGGCGGCGAGTTCGCCGTCGTGGGCTCCAGCCCGGAGACCCTCGTGAAGGTGGACGACGGCCACGTCACCACCTATCCGATCGCCGGCTCCCGGCCGCGTGGCGCCCACCCCGAGGAGGACGCCGAGCTGGGCGAGGAGCTCCTGGCCGACCCCAAGGAGCGGGCCGAGCACATCATGCTCGTGGACCTGTCCCGGAACGACATGGTCAAGGTGTGCGAGCCGACCAGCGTCGAGGTGGTCGAGTTCATGAAGGTGCGCCGGTTCAGCCACATCATGCACATGTGCTCCACCGTGGTGGGCCGGCTCCGGGCGGGCTTCGGCGCGCTGGACGCGCTCAAGGCCACCTTCCCGGCGGGCACGCTCTCGGGGGCGCCCAAGCCCCGGGCCATCGCCCTGATCGACGAGCTGGAGCCCGCCTCCCGCGGCATCTACGGCGGCGTCTGCGGCTACTTCGACTTCGGCGGCAACATGGACATGGCCATCGCGATCCGCACCGCGTACATCGCGGACGGCCGCGCCAGCGTGCAGGCCGGCGGCGGCATCGTGGCCGACTCGGTGCCCGCCCTGGAGTACGCGGAGTCGCGCAACAAGGCGGCCGCCGCCGTGCGGGCCGTCCAGCTCGCCTCCCGGCTCGCGCCGCTGGGCGCGGCGACGACCCGGACCGGAGGCGGCAAGTGACCCGCACCCGCACCGTCCTCGCGCTGCTCGTGCTGGGCGCGCTCACCTTCGGCACGGGCTCACCCACCTGGATCACGACGACGGTGGCCACGGCGCTGGAGCCCGAGGTGGCTGTCGCCGCGTCCGGCACCTCGGCCGCGCCCGGCGTCGGCGCGGGCGCCCTCGTGCTGCTCGCGGCGGGCATCGCGTGCGCGCTGACCGGGCGCGTGGCCCGGTACATCGCCCTCGTGGTCGCCGCCGCGGCCGGCGTGCTCGTCGTGGCCAGCACGCTCGTCGTCGTCGGCGACCCGGTCCCCGCCGCGACCAACGCGGCGTCCGCCACGAGCGGCGTCACCGAGCTGACCTCGCCCGTCGTGCTGACCGCCTGGCCGTGGGCCGCGGTCGCCACGGGCGTGCTCGCCGTCGTCGTCGCGGTCTGGGCCGGCATCGCCGCCCGGGGCTGGACGGCGACGTCGGCCCGCCACGAGCGGGCGGGGCAGGGCGCGGCGGCCGGTGCGTCCGGGGCCGCGGCCGCCGGGACCGCGGGCGAGCCGGACGCCGAGGCGCCGGCAGTGGGCACCGCCCCCGCGGGCGAACCGGACAGCGCCGGCAACACCGGTGACGACACCGACGACGACGAGATCGACCCCCACGACGCCTGGGACGCGCTGTCCCGGGGCGACGACCCGACGGGCCGCTGACCCGGCCGGAAACGGTTAGGCTGGGCGCGTACCGCACGACACGAAAGGCATCAAACCTGCGATGACCGAGAACAAGCCTGAGATCGCCTACCTCCCGCCGGGCGTCCCGCCGACCAACCACGGCCACACGGTCGCGGCGTGGGTCACGATGGTCGGGATCACGCTGGGCGTGCTGATCTCCTCGTGGGGTGTCGTGGTGGCCCAGTCCTGGTCGTCGTGGCTGGTCCTGTTCGTGCTCGGCTTCGTCGTGGTCGGCGCCTCGCTGATCATCGGCCTGGTCCTGCGCAACCTGGGCCTGGGCCAGAAGACGGTCCAGCGGTAACCGGTGCCATGACCGCCCTGGAGATGGCCGCACCGTCCGCCGCCTACCCCCGTAACAACCTCGGGGTCTGGTCGCTCGTGCTGGGCATCGCGTCGATCGTGCTCTTCCTGGGTGTCCTCACGGGCATCCCCGCGATCATCGTCGGCAACCAGGGCCGCCGCGCCGTCCGCGCCGGCGAGGCCAACAACGAGGGGACGGCGCTGGCCGGCGTCGCGCTGGGCTGGCTGTCCCTCGCGATCCTCGTGTTCGTCATCGGCCTCGTCATCGTCCGCTTCCTGGCGGGTGGGCCACATTCCTGAGACCGCCGTCCGGCCGGCCACGGCACCCGCCCTGCGGGCGCCGCTGCTGGCCGGGGCGGCCGTCGGGGCGGCCACCCTCCTGGTGGCGCTCCGCGACCCGCACGTGGCGGGCTCCTACGGGTTCTGCCCGCTGCTGGAGCTGACCGGCCTGGCCTGCCCGCTGTGCGGCGGGCTGCGCGCCACGCACGACCTGGCGCACCTCGACCTGGCGGGCGCCTGGTCGGCCAACGCGCTGTGGACCGTCACGGCCCCCGTGGTGGTCGTCGTGTGGCTCGCCTGGCTGGTCGCCGCGGCCCGCGGACGCCCGTTCCGCGGCCTGTCGAGCACCGCCGGCTGGGTGACGCTCGGCGTCGCGCTCGCGTTCTTCGTGGCGCGGAACCTGCCGTGGCTGCAGCCCTGGCTGACCCCCTGGATCTGATCCCCGCGCTGATCAGGCGCTCCGCCGGGGAGGGCGCGCCACACCCGGCCCGGGATCTGACGGGCCGTCGTCTCACGGGCCGGGAGTGGTCAGGACCACACCCTGGATCCGCCTACCATGGCCATGGGGCACAGGTCCCAGCAGGCGCACGCAGCGTCGTCAGCCGCACGAACGAGGCCGCCTGCCGAGGGCAGAGCAAGGGCACGGGGAGGCTCATTACATGTCGGTCCTGGAGGACATCGTCGCGGGGGTTCGTGAGGACCTCGCGGAGCGTGAGGCACGCGTGCCTCTCGACGCGCTCAAGGAGCGCGCCAACGCCGTGCCCGGTGCCCTCGAGTGCCTCGGCCGCCTCAAGCAGGCGGACGCCGTCTCGGTGATCGCCGAGGTGAAGCGCTCGAGCCCGAGCAAGGGATCCCTGGCCCCGATCGCCGACCCGGCGGCGCTGGCCGTCGAGTACGAGTCCGGCGGGGCCTCGGCGATCTCGGTGCTCACCGAGCAGCGCCGGTTCCACGGCTCGCTGGCCGACCTGGACGCCGTCCGCGGCCGGGTGGACGTGCCGGTGCTGCGCAAGGACTTCGTCGTGACGCCGTACCAGGTCTGGGAGGCCCGCGCGCACGGGGCCGACCTGGTCCTGATCATCGTGGCCGCCCTCGAGCAGACCGTGCTCGAGTCGCTGGTGGAGCGCGTGCACTCGCTCGGCATGACGGCGCTCGTGGAGACGCACAACCTCGAGGAGGTGCGCCGGGCGGTCGACGCCGGGGCGCGCGTCGTGGGCGTCAACCACCGCAACCTCAAGACCCTCGAGCTGGACCGCGGCCTGTTCCGCAGCCTCGCCGAGTACATCCCGGACGACGTGATCAAGATCGCCGAGTCCGGCATCCGTGGCCCGCACGACGTGATGGAGATGGCCCGGGCCGGCGCCGACGGCGTCCTGGTCGGCGAGGCCCTCGTGACCGACGGCGCGCCGCGCGCCTCGGTGGCGGACCTCGTCGCCGCGGGCTCCCACCCGTCGCTGCGGTCCGTGCGGCCGGCCTGAAGGGATCCCAGATGAGCGACGTGAAGCTTTCCGACGTCTCCGGCCCGTACTTCGGTCAGTACGGCGGTCGCTTCGTGCCCGAGGCGCTGATCGCAGCGCTGGAGGAGCTGGACACCGAGTTCCGCAAGGCGGCCGACGACCCGCAGTTCGCGGCCGAGCTGCAGCGCCTGCACCGGGAGTACACCGGCCGGCCCAGCCCGCTGACCGAGGTGCCGCGGTTCGCGGCGCACGCGGGCGGCGAGCAGGGCGGCGTGCGCGTGTTCCTCAAGCGCGAGGACCTCAACCACACCGGCTCGCACAAGATCAACAACGTGCTGGGCCAGGCGCTGCTGGTCAAGCGCATGGGCAAGAAGCGCCTCATCGCCGAGACCGGGGCGGGCCAGCACGGCGTCGCCACCGCGACCGCTGCCGCCCTGATGGATCTCGAGTGCGTGATCTACATGGGCGAGGAGGACACCCGGCGCCAGGCGCTGAACGTGGCGCGCATGCGCCTGCTCGGCGCCGAGGTCGTGCCGGTGAAGATCGGCTCGCGGACGCTCAAGGACGCCATCAACGAGGCGCTGCGCGACTGGGTCGCCAACGTCGAGACCACGCACTACCTGCTGGGCACCGTCACGGGACCGCACCCGTTCCCCGAGATGGTGCGCCAGTTCCACCGCATCATCGGCGAGGAGGCGCGCGAGCAGATGCTGGAGCGCACCGGCCGCCTGCCCGACGTCGTCGCGGCGTGCGTCGGCGGCGGGTCCAACGCGCTGGGCATCTTCAACGCGTTCCTCGACGAGAAGAGCGTCGAGCTGCGCGGCTTCGAGGCCGGCGGTGAGGGCATCGAGTCGGGCCGCCACGCGGCGCGGTTCAGCGGCGGCGCGCTGGGCGTGCTGCACGGCGCGCGCTCCTACCTGCTGCAGGACGACGACGGCCAGACCCTGCCGAGCCACTCGGTCTCCGCGGGCCTGGACTACCCGAGCGTCGGGCCCGCGCACGCCTGGCTGCACGACCTGGGCCGGGCCACGTACGAGCCCGTGACGGACGACGAGGCCATGGAGGCGTTCCGCCTGCTGTGCCGCACCGAGGGCATCATCCCGGCCATCGAGTCGGCGCACGCCCTCGCGGGCGCCCTGCGGATCGGCCAGGCCGCCGCGGCCGAGGGGCGCACCGGGCCGGACGGCCAGCCGCTCCTGCTGCTGGTGAACCTGTCGGGCCGCGGGGACAAGGACGTGGCGACGGCCGCGCGCTGGTTCGGGCTGCTGGACGGCGCCGACAACGTGGCCGCGGAAGAGCTCGAGCGGCAGGAGGGCCGGGGATGAGCACGCTGACCGAGCCGGCGACGGGACCGCACACCGGGTCCCGCAGCGCCGACCTGATCACCCGCCTGCGCGAGCAGGAGAACCGGGCCGCCCTGGTGGGCTACCTGCCGGTGGGCTACCCGACGGTCGACCGGTCGATCGAGGCGCTCAAGACCCTCGTCGACCACGGCGTCGACCTGATCGAGCTGGGCATCCCGTACACCGACCCCGTCCTCGACGGCCCGGTGATCCAGGCCGCGGCGCAGGGCGCGCTCGACGCGGGCGCCCGCGTGCGGGACGTGTTCCGCGTGGTGCGGGAGCTCAACGACTACGCGCCGCACGTGCCCGTGCTGGTCATGACGTACTGGAACCCGGTGCTCAAGTACGGCCCGGACGCGTTCGCGCGCGACCTGGCCGCCGCGGGCGGCGCCGGGCTCATCACGCCCGACCTCATCCCGGACGAGGGCGCCGACTGGATCGAGGCCAGCGAGAGGCACGGGCTGGACCGCGTGTTCCTCGTGGCCCCCAGCTCGACGCCCGAGCGGCTGCGGCTCACGGCCGGCCAGTCGCGCGGCTTCGTGTACGCGGCCTCGCTGATGGGCGTCACCGGCGTGCGCAACGAGGTGGGCTCGCGCGCCGAGCAGCTCGTCGCCGACACGCGCGCCGCCGGCGCGCCGAACGTCTGCGTGGGCCTGGGTGTCGCCACGGGGGCGCAGGCCGCCGAGGTCGGCCGCTTCGCCGACGGCGTCATCGTCGGCTCGGCCCTGGTCCGTCCGCTGCTGTCGGACGGCCCGCTGCCGGACGACGAGTGGGCGGTCCGTCTCACGAATCTGGCCGAGGTGACGGAGGACCTCGCGGCCGGGGTACGGTCGGCTCGCGCCTCGGCGCCCGCCGACACCCCCGCCGGTGCGAAGACCACCTCCGGAGAGGCCCTGTGACGCTGCTGACCGCACTGCCGGCCGCTCTGCACGAGCTGCCCGCCGCGCTGTCAGCGTTGCCGCAGGCGCCCGCTCCCTCCCAGATCCCGAGCCCGGGCCAGCACACCTGGTACCTCGGCATCTTCCCGCTGCGCGCCTACGCGCTGGCGATCCTCGCGGGGATCGTGATCGCCGTCTGGATGACCGCCCGGCGCTGGAAGGCGCGCGGGGGCAACCCGGACGACGTCCTGGAGATCGCGTTCTGGGCGGTGCCGTTCGGCATCGTCGGCGGCCGGATCTACCACGTGCTGTCGTCCCCGGAGCGGTACTTCGGCGAGAACTTCTCGGGCGGGGGAGACCCGGTCCAGGCGCTCTACGTCTGGGAGGGCGGCCTCGGCATCTGGGGCGCCGTGGCGCTCGGCGCCGTCGGCGCCTGGATCGGCTGCCGCAGGCAGGGCGTACGGCTGTCGTCGTTCGCCGACGCCGTCGCGCCCGGCCTCCTCGTCGCGCAGGCCGTCGGCCGCCTCGGCAACTGGTTCAACCAGGAGCTGTACGGCCGGCCCACGGAGCTGCCCTGGGGCCTGCACATCGACGCCGAGTACCTGGTACCCAACCCGGCGACGGGCGTGGCGTACCCGGAGGGCACGCTGTTCCACCCGACCTTCCTGTACGAACTCCTGTGGAATCTCCTGATGGCCGGAGTTCTGCTGTTTCTAGACCGTCGGTTCAGGTTGGGTCATGGGCGGGTATTCTGGGCGTACGTCCTGCTCTACACTCTCGGACGGGTCTGGATCGAGATGCTCCGCATCGACGATGCGGAGCAGGTGCTGGGGCTCCGCCTCAACGTCTGGACCTCGATCCTCTTGGGCCTAGCGGCCCTGGTGGTCTCGATCGTGCTGGCTCGCAAGTTCCCCACCAGGGAAGAGTCCGTACGGCTGCGACCTGAGGACGACGAACCACCGGCCGGCCCACGGGCCGAGCCGGAGCCTGACCCAGGAGTCGAAGGGACCGGCGAGGCCGAGGCCGAGCCGGAGGAAGGCAAGACAGCAGCACAGGAGGAGTCCGACGCGGACGCCTCCGTGCGCACCTGAGGGGCACGACCGCCGGGACCACCGGACGACGAGCCCTGAGACCGACCGGGCCGCCGTCGTCCCGGACCACCCGCAAGGACTGCGCTCGGCTGCGGCCGAGTGCCTGTGAGGACCCATGACCAAGCCGTTGCCGACACAGAGGGTTGGGCTGCCGACGCAGACGTTTGAAGGCGGCCTCTACGACCCGGCGGCCGAGCACGACGCGTGCGGCGTCGCCTTCGTGGCGACCCTGCGCGGAACGCCCGGGCGCGACATCGTCGATGCCGGGCTCACCGCCCTGCTGAACCTCGACCACCGCGGCGCGGTGGGGGCGGAGGAGGACAGCGGCGACGGCGCCGGCATCCTCACCCAGATCCCCGACGCGTTCGTCCGCGACGTCGTCGGGGTGGACCTGCCGCCCGCCGGGATGTACGCGATCGGTACGGCGTTCCTGCCGACCGACGAGGCCGAGCGGGACGCCATGGTGGCCCGCGTCGAGGCGCTGGCCGCCGAGGAGAAGCTCGACGTGCTCGCGTGGCGCGACGTGCCGGTGGACGCCGGCATCGTCGGCCCGACGGCGCGCGCCTCCATGCCGGTGTTCCGCCAGATCGTGGTGGCCGACCCGTCGCGCGGCCTGTCCGGCATCGACCTGGACCGCCGCTGCTACCGCCTGCGCAAGCGGGCGGAGAACGAGGTCGGGCTGTACTTCGCCTCGCTCAGCGCCCGCACCCTGACGTACAAGGGCATGCTGACGACGGCGCAGCTCGAGCCGTTCTTCCCCGACCTGTCGGACCCGCGGTACGCCACGGAGCTGGCGCTGGTCCACTCGCGGTTCTCCACCAACACGTTCCCGTCGTGGCCCCTGGCGCAGCCGTTCCGGCTGCTGGCCCACAACGGCGAGATCAACACCGTGCGCGGCAACCGCAACTGGGTCGCTGCGCGCGAGGGCACCATGGAGTCCGACCTGCTCGGCGACCTGGCGCCGCTGCAGCCCGTCTGCTCGCCCGGCGCGAGCGACTCGGCGAGCTTCGACGAGGTGCTGGAGCTGCTGCACCTGTCGGGCCGCTCCCTGCCGCACTCGGTGCTGATGATGGTGCCGGAGGCCTGGGAGAACAACCCCGGGATGGACCCCGCGCTGCGGGCGTTCTACCAGTACAACGCGAACCTCATCGAGCCGTGGGACGGCCCCGCCTCCCTCACGTTCACCGACGGCACCCTGATCGGCGCCGTGCTGGACCGCAACGGCCTGCGCCCCGGGCGCTGGTGGGTCACCGAGGACGGCCTGGTCGTGCTGGCCTCCGAGGCCGGCGTGCTCGACATCGACCCCGCCACCGTGGTGCGCAAGGGCCGCCTGGAGCCCGGCAAGATGTTCCTCGTCGACACCGGCTCCGGCCGCATCGTCGAGGACGAGGAGGTCAAGTCCGGCCTCGCCGCCATGCACCCCTACGGGGACTGGATCCGCGAGCACTCCGTCTACCTCGACGAGCTGCCCGACCGCGAGCACGTGGCGCACAGCCCGGCGTCGGTCCGGCGTCGGCAGCGGGCCTTCGGCTACACCGAGGAAGAGCTCAAGATCATCCTGTCGCCGATGGCGACCACGGCCGGCGAGCCGCTCGGCGCCATGGGCTCCGACACGCCCGTCGCCGTGCTCTCGCAGCGGCCGCGGCTCCTGTTCGACTACTTCACGCAGATGTTCGCGCAGGTGACCAACCCGCCGCTGGACGCGATCCGCGAGGAGCTGGTCACGGCCATCGGCAGTGCCATCGGCCCGGAGCCGAACCTGCTGGCCGACCTGCCGGAGCACGCGCGCAAGCTGGTGCTCGGCTTCCCGGTGCTGGACAACGACCAGCTCGCCAAGGTCGTGCACGTCGAGCGCGACCGGGAGCTGGAGGGCCTGTTCCAGGCCGAGACCATCCAGGGCCTGTACGACGTCTCGGGTGGCGGCGCCGCGCTGCTGGCCCGGCTGGAGGCGATCTTCGCCGACGTCGACCGGTACGTGGAGCAGGGCGCGAGCTTCCTCGTGCTCTCGGACCGCGACGCCAACTCCGAGCTCGCCCCGATCCCGTCGCTGCTGCTGACGAGCGCCGTGCACCACCACCTGGTGCGCAAGCACACCCGCAACCGGGTCTCGCTGGTGGTCGAGGCCGGCGACGTGCGCGAGGTGCACCACGTCGCGCTGCTGATCGGCTACGGCGCGGCCGCGGTGAACCCGTACCTCGCCATGGAGACGGTCGAGGACCTGGCCCGCCGCGGCTACCTGGACGTCACGCCCGAGCAGGCCGTGGCCAACCTCATCAAGGCGCTCGGCAAGGGCGTGCTCAAGGTGATGTCCAAGATGGGCATCTCCACGATCATGTCCTACCGCGGCGCGCAGATCTTCGAGGCCGTGGGCCTGTCCCACGACCTGGTCGAGGACTACTTCACCGGCACCACCTCGCGGCTCGGCGGCATCGGCCTGGACGTCATCGCGGCCGAGGTCGCGGCCCGGCACGCCGAGGCGTACCCGCCGTCCGGCAACAAGAAGCCGGGCGAGCGCCTGACCACCGGCGGCGAGTACCAGTGGCGGCGCGACGGCGAGGACCACCTCTTCGACCCGGAGACGGTGTTCCGGCTGCAGCACGCCACGCGCTCGGGCCGGATGGACATCTTCCGGCAGTACACGCGGCGCGTGGACGAGCAGTCCAACCGCCTCATGACGCTGCGCGGCCTGCTGCGCTTCAGCCCCGACCGCGAGCCGGTGCCGATCGACGAGGTCCAGCCGGTCAGCGAGATCGTCAAGCTGTTCAACACGGGCGCCATGTCCTACGGCTCCATCTCGGCCGAGGCGCACGAGACGCTCGCCGTCGCGATGAACCGCCTCGGCGGCCGCTCCAACACGGGCGAGGGCGGCGAGGACCCGGAGCGCCTGTACGACGACGAGCGTCGCTCGCGCGTCAAGCAGATCGCCTCGGGCCGGTTCGGCGTGACGTCGGAGTACCTGACGCAGGCCACCGACATCCAGCTCAAGCTCGCCCAGGGCGCCAAGCCCGGCGAGGGCGGCCAGCTGCCCGGGAACAAGGTGTACCCGTGGGTCGCCAAGACCCGGCACTCGACGCCCGGCGTCGGCCTCATCTCGCCGCCGCCGCACCACGACATCTACTCGATCGAGGACCTGGCGCAGCTGATCCACGACGCGAAGAACGCGAACCCGTCGGCGCGCGTCCACGTGAAGCTGGTCAGCGAGTTCGGCGTCGGCACGGTCGCGACAGGGGTCTCGAAGGCGCACGCGGACGTCGTGCTCATCTCGGGGCACGACGGCGGCACGGGCGCCTCGCCGCTCACGTCGCTCAAGCACGCCGGCACGCCCTGGGAGATCGGCCTCGCCGAGACCCAGCAGACCCTCGTGCTCAACGACCTGCGCGACCGCATCGTGGTGCAGGTCGACGGCCAGATGAAGACGGGCCGCGACGTGATCGTCGCGGCGCTGCTCGGCGCCGAGGAGTTCGGTTTCGCGACCGCGCCCATGGTGGTCTCGGGCTGCATCATGATGCGCGTCTGCCACCTGGACACCTGTCCCGTCGGCGTGGCCACGCAGAACCCCGAGCTGCGCAGCCGGTTCACCGGCAAGCCGGAGTTCGTCGTGAACTTCTTCGAGTTCATCGCCCAGGAGGTGCGCGAGCACCTCGCGGCGCTGGGCTTCCGGAGCCTCGAGGAGGCCGTCGGCCAGGTGCAGGTGCTCGACACCCGCAAGGCCGTGGACCACTGGAAGGCCCAGGGCCTGGACCTCACCCCGGTGCTGGCCCGTCCGCAGCTCAAGGAGGGCTCGTCCCTGCGCCACACCACGGCGCAGGACCACGGCCTGGCCCGGGCGCTGGACAACCAGCTCATCGCGGCCGCCGGTCCGGCGCTCGAGCGCGGCGAGGCCGTGCAGATCGAGTTGCCGGTGCGCAACGTGAACCGGACGGTCGGCACCATGCTCGGCCACGAGGTGACCAAGCGGTACCGCGGCGCGGGCCTGCCCGACGACACGATCGAGGTGACCCTGACCGGGTCGGCCGGCCAGTCGCTCGGCGCGTTCCTGCCGCGCGGCGTCACGCTGCGCCTGTTCGGCGACGCCAACGACTACGTGGGCAAGGGCCTGTCCGGCGGCCGCGTCGCCGTGCGGCCCGACAAGGCGGCCGTCCTGGGCGGCGCCGACGTCATCGCGGGCAACGTGATCGGCTACGGCGCCACGTCCGGCGAGGTCTTCCTGCGCGGACGCGTGGGGGAGCGGTTCGGCGTGCGCAACTCCGGCGCCACCCTGGTCGCCGAGGGCGTGGGCGACCACGCCTGCGAGTACATGACGGGCGGCACCGTGCTGGTGCTCGGCCCCACGGGCCGCAACGTCGGCGCCGGCATGTCCGGCGGCACCGCGTTCTTCCTGGACCTGCGGGTCTCGCGGGTCAACCAGGTGGCGCTGGAGGCGGGCGAGCTCGCCGTCGGCGTCCTGGACGACGCCGACTGGGAGACCGTGCGCGGCCTGCTGGAGCGGCACCACGCCGAGACCGGGTCGGCCGTCGCGGCCGAGCTGCTCGCGGACCCGGACGCCGCGCGCGGCCGGTTCAGCCGCCTGCTGCCCCCCGGCTGGGCGCGCGTGCGCCTGGCCCTCGCCGAGGCGGAGGCCGCCGGCACCGACATCTCGGGCGCGTCCGAGTGGGACCCGTCCGTGTGGAACCAGATCATGGAGGTGGCTCGTGGCTGACCCCAGAGGATTTCTGAAGGTCCGGGACCGGGAGCTCCCGGCCAACCGTCCGGTCGAGGTGCGCCTGCGGGACTGGAAGGACACGCACGCCCACCGCACGGAGGGGCAGCCGTTCCTCAAGGAGCAGGCCGGGCGCTGCATGGACTGCGGCGTGCCGTTCTGCCACCAGGGCTGCCCGCTCGGCAACCTGATCCCGGAGTGGAACGACCTCGTCTGGCGCGGCCAGTGGGCCGACGCGGTCGACCGCCTGCACGCCACGAACAACTTCCCGGAGTTCACCGGGCGGGTGTGCCCGGCGCCGTGCGAGTCGTCCTGCGTGCTGAGCATCAACCAGCCCTCGGTGACGATCAAGAACGTCGAGGTCTCGATCATCGACGAGGCGTTCGCGCGCGGGCTGGTCACGCCGCACGTCCCGGAGCGCCTCACGGGCTCCACGGTCGCCGTCGTCGGCTCGGGCCCGGCGGGCCTGGCCGCGGCGCAGCAGCTCACGCGGGCCGGGCACACCGTCGTCGTCTACGAGCGGGACGACGCCATCGGCGGCCTGCTGCGCTACGGCATCCCGGACTTCAAGCTGGAGAAGCTGCACATCGACCGCCGCCTGGCGCAGATGGAGGCCGAGGGCACCCGCTTCCGCGCCGGTGTGACGATCGGCGAGGACATCAGCTGGGACGCGCTGCGCCGCCGGTTCGACGCCGTCGTGGTCGCCACGGGCGCCACCGTGCCGCGCGAGCTGCCGGTGGCGGGCCGCGACCTGGCCGGCATCCACTTCGCGATGGACTACCTGACGCCCGCCAACAAGGCGGTCGCCGCCGGCACCCCGGACGCGCTGCCCGAGGGCGCGCCGACGGCGGCCGGCAAGCACGTGGTCATCATCGGCGGCGGCGACACCGGCTCGGACTGCCTCGGCACCGCGCTGCGCCAGGGCGCCGCGAGCGTCACCACGCTCGCGATCGGCAAGAAGCCGCCGGTCGACCGGCCGGCGCACCAGCCGTGGCCCACCGACCCGATCCTGTTCGAGGTCTCGACCTCGCACGAGGAGGGCGGCGAGCGCACGTACCTGGCCTCGACGGTCGAGTTCTTGGCCGACGCCGACGGCAACGTCCGCGCGCTCCAGGTCGCCGAGACCGAATACCTTCCCGACGGCCGTCGGGCGCCGAAGCCGGGCACCGAGCACGAGATCCCCGCGGACCTGGTGCTCGTGGCCATGGGCTTCACCGGCCCCGAGACCGGTGTGCTCGAGGAGCAGACCGGCATCGAGGTCACCGAGCGTGGCCTGGTGGCCCGCGGCGACGACTACGCCGCGAGCCTCCCGGGCGTGTTCGTCGCCGGCGACGCCGGCCGCGGGCAGTCGCTCATCGTGTGGGCCATCGCGGAGGGCCGCGCCGCGGCCGCCGCGGCCGACACCTACCTTCAGGGCAGCACCGAGCTGCCCGCCCCGGTGCGCCCGCGCACGCTCGCTCTGCGGTCGTGACCCGAGAACTTCACCGGGAGTTGTACACCCCCACAGGGCGCACAGGCGCCCACCATGCCTAGGCTGGAGACATGCGCAGAGCCAAGATCGTGTGCACCATCGGACCCGCCACGGAGAGCCCGGAGAAGCTCCGGGAACTCGTAGACGCCGGCATGAACGTGGCGCGGATCAACCGCAGCCACGGCGAGCAGGAGGCGCACGCGGCGGTCTACCGGAACGTGCGAGAGGCCGCCAAGGCGGCAGGAAAGTCGGTCGCCGTACTGGTCGACCTGCAGGGACCCAAGATCCGGCTCGGCCGGTTCGCGGGAGACGAAAAGCATTTCTTGAACAAGGGCGACACCTTCACCATCACGACCGAGGACATCCTCGGCAACCGTGAGATCGTCTCGACCACCCACAAGGGACTCGCGTCGGACGCCCAGGTGGGCGACCCGCTGCTGATCGACGACGGCAAGGTGCGCGTGCGCGTCACCGCCGTCGAGGGCCCCCGGGTCATCACCGAGGTCGAGGTCCCCGGGCCCGTCTCGAACAACAAGGGCATCAACCTGCCCGGCGTCGCCGTGTCGGTGCCGGCCCTGTCCGACAAGGACGAGTCGGACCTGCGCTGGGCGCTGGCCCTGGGTGCCGACTTCATCGCGCTGTCGTTCGTGCGGTCCGCCAAGGACTACGAGGACGTCCGCCGCGTGATGGAGGAGGAGGGCCGCACGGTCCCCGTCATCGCCAAGATCGAGAAGCCGCAGGCCGTGGAGAACCTCGCCGAGGTCATCGCCGCGTTCGACGGCGTCATGGTGGCGCGTGGTGACCTCGCGGTCGAGATGCCGCTGGAGCAGGTGCCGCTGGTGCAGAAGCGCATCGTCGAGATGGCGCGCCGCAACGCCAAGCCGGTCATCGTGGCCACGCAGGTGCTGGAGTCGATGACCACGTCGCCGACGCCGACCCGCGCCGAGGCCTCGGACTGCGCCAACGCGGTGCTCGACGGCGCCGACGCGGTCATGCTGTCCGGCGAGACCTCGGTGGGCGACTACCCGATCATCACGGTGCAGACCATGGCCCGGATCATCGAGGCCACGGAGGAGGCCGGCCGGGAGCGCATCGCGCCGCTCGGCTCGACGCCGCACACGCGTGGTGGCGCCATCACGCGCGCCGCCGCCGAGATCGGCGAGACGCTCGGGGTCAAGTACCTCGTGACGTTCACGCAGTCCGGTGACTCCGCTCGCCGGATGTCCCGCCTGCGCTCGTCGATCCCGCTGCTCGCCTTCACCCCGGAGCAGGACGTCGCCAACACGCTCGCCCTGACGTGGGGCACCAACGAGTACCTGGTGCCGAAGGTCGACACCGTCGACGCGATGGTGGCCCAGGTGGACCTGACCCTGCAGGACCAGGGTCTGGCCGAGAAGGGCGACACGGTCGTGGTGGTCTCGGGCGCGCCGGTCGGCGTGCCGGGCACGACCAACTCGATCCTGGTGCACCGCATCGGCTCGCAGGCGGACGGCCGCAGCCAGGTCTGACCTGACGCCGGCACCCGTCAGACGCCTCCGCAGGTGTCAGACGTACAGGTCACTCCGGTGACCCGTACGTCTGACACGTGCGGGGGCGTCTGACACGTTCGCACCGGCGTGTGCGAGATGTCGCTATTGTTCCGGCGTGACCCGCGCCTCCTTCCCCTGGTCCCGAATCGGCTTCGCCGTCCTCGTCGTGGTCTCGCTCGGCCTCGGCTGGTGGGGCCTGATGCTCGACACGACGCACGTGCCCGGCCGGACCTGGTACGACGTCGTCTACCACGACCTGCAGCTCTTCGTGCTGGGCGCCGACCCGGCCAGCGCGGGGGGCGAGCTGTCCTGGCAGCTCCAGGTCGCGCGGTTCCTCGCGCCCGGCACCGCCGTCTACGCGCTGTTCGAGGCGGCGCGCGCCCTGTTCACCGGGGAGATCCGCCGGTTCAGGGAACGGCGCGCCCGCGGGCACGCGATCGTCGTGGGGCAGACCGACGCCGCCGACACCGTCACCGCCGCCCTCGAGGCGGCCGGACACCGCGTGCTGCGGACCGCCGACGCCGCGGGCCTGGCCGGCGTCGGGCTCACCGGCGCGACCGTGCTGTACGCGTGCGGCGACGACACCACCGAGGCGACCGCGAACGTGCTCACCGTCGCCGAGGCGGAGGCCGCCGTCCGCCGTGCGGGCAGCGGCCCGGAGCGGCTGTACGCCCACGTCAGCGACCCCGACCTGGGCGTCGCGCTGCAGGCGCGGCACCTGAGCTGCGCCGAGCCGGGTGTGGACTTCTTCACGCTCGACGTGATCGCCGCCCAGGCCCTCGCGGTGCGTGAGGTGCGTCGCATCCTGGACGCCCCGGGCGGCCCCGCGCCGGTGACGCACCTCGTGGTGGTCGGCTCGGGCGAGTTCGCCAAGGCGCTCGTGGTGGGCCTGGCCCGGGAGTGGGAGCTGGCCGGCGAGGGCCTTCGGCTGGTGGTCGACCTGACGGCGGACGACGCCGACCACGTGGCCGGCGAGCTGCGGACGCGCTGGTCGCCCGTCGCGCAGCGGATCGAGCTGCGGGCCGTGCCCGTGCTCGGCACGGGCAGCACGGCCGTCCCCGATTCGGTGTACGTGTGCCACGCGTCAGACGGCACCTCGCTGCGGGTGGCGCTCACGGCGACGTCGCTGTGGCACGGCGGGCCGGGCTCGCTCGTGCTCCTGCTGGACGGCCTGGCGGGCCTGACGGGCGCGTTCGGCACCGAGGCGTCGCGCGTGCTCGACAACCTGGACGGCCGCCTGCGCACCGTGACCACGCGCGACCTGCTCGCCGACGTCGAGCGCGTGGAGGCCCGCGCGCACGACGACATGTACGAGCGCATCGCGCGCTCCGTGCACCACGTCTACCTGCGCAACCAGCTCGAGCGCGGCGTCGCCTGGGGCGAGGTCCCCGCGATGGTGCGCTGGGAGGACCTGCCCGACGCCCTGCGGGCCTCCAACCGCGGCTGGGTCGTGGGGCTGCCCGCGCGGCTGGCCCGGATGGGCGCCACGATCGCGCCGCGCGACGGGGCACCCGAGGTCGTGTTCGAGGGTGCCGAGCTGGACCGGCTCGCCGAGGCCGAGCACGAGCTGTGGGAGTCCGTGCGCGTGACCCAGGGCTGGCGCAGCGGCCCCGTGCGGGACGACGACGCCCGCGTGCACCCGATGATCGGCGTGCCGTGGTCCGAGCTGCCCGAGTCGAACCGCGAGAAGGACCGCGACGTGGTGCGCCTGCTGCCCGAGATCCTGGCGGAGTTCGGGCTGGAGGTGGTGCGGTACCAGGAGGCATCGGCAGGCAGGTCGTCGGCGAATCAACCCACTCCGGTCGGCTGAGCCCCACCGCTTCGGCCCGATGAGCGCGTCGAGTCGGGCGACCCCGGAGCGCTTTGACACGCTGATCGTCACGTCGTTCGACTGCCGCCACGGCACTCCCACGACGTCCAGGGCCTTGCTGCACAGGTCCCTGATGTCCGATGACCGGTTCGAGAACTGCCAGCGCGGGTACTCGTAGCGGCGTACCTCCCCACTGCTCAGCATGCGGCGGGTCCAGTTCCTGGTGCGACAGCCGTCCGAGTGAAAAAGCCCTCGCAAGAACCTCGCCGCATGCCTGGCGACGATCTGCTGCTGCCAAGCATCGAGGACGATGTGCCTCGTGTGCTCGCGTCCGGGGTCGTGCTGCGGGAAGAGGCAGGGCCAGTGCTTCCAGGCCGCTGTCGTGACGACGCACCCTGTCTTGTGCCGCGCGTGCGGCCTGGCGTGCGGCTTCACCGCACGGATAAGTTCCTGCAAGCGACCGTTGTTCTCGACGTACCGCTTGTCGTTGTAGATCTGGAGCGAGAAAACGCCGCGCCGGCCCTCGACGAGGTGACCGTCCCCCAGGTACCAGCCGGGCAGCTCGGCGTATGCCGGGTCGTCGAGCGTGCCGCCATGGCAGCGGGGGCATGTCGCCGAGGTGTGGGCCTGGCCCCGGCTCCGGCCACGAACCTGGTACTCGAGCCGCCAGCGCCGGATCGTCTTCACCGAGACACCGTGTCGCGCCGCGTTCTCAGCGTCGGGCAGGCCTCTGTCCGACAGCGCGAGGGCGCTGACGACGAGGTCGTCGGACCGGATGTGGCTCATGTGTCGGATGGTGTCATCGACCACTGACATCAGAGAGCGGGAGATCGAATGTGCCGGGTGTGGGACTCGAACCCACACGCCCTCGCGGGCAGCGCTTTTTGAGAGCGCCGCGTCTGCCTGTTCCGCCAACCCGGCCTTGCGGGACACGAAGTATGTCCCGGCGCACATCGAACCACACCGCGATGCTGGGACCCAAGCCCAGGTGTGCGACGTAGGATGTCCTTCGTGACCGACGAGAACACCGAGAAGCTTTCCCTGGATCTGCCCCCGCTGGTCGATGCCGAGCCGGAGGCAGCTCCCGCACACCCGTCCCGCCGCGCCGTCGTGGCGGAGGACGAGGCCCTGATCCGCATGGACGTGGTGGAGACCCTGCGCGAGGCGGGTTTCGACGTCGTGGGTGAGGCCGGTGACGGCGAGACCGCCGTCAACCTGGCCATCGAGCTCAAGCCCGACGTCGTCGTGATGGACGTCAAGATGCCCGAGCTGGACGGCATCTCGGCCGCCGAGCGCATCGGCAAGGCCCACGCCGCGCCTGTGGTCCTGCTCACGGCGTTCTCGCAGACGGAGCTCGTCGAGCGCGCCCGCGACGCCGGCGCCATGGCCTACGTGGTCAAGCCCTTCACCCCGGCCGACCTGCTGCCCGCCGTCGAGATCGCGATCTCGCGGTACTCGCAGATCGGCGCGCTGGAGGCCGAGGTCGCGGACCTGACCGAGCGCTTCGAGACCCGCAAGCGCGTGGACCGGGCCAAGGGCCTGCTCATGACCAAGATGGGCCTGTCGGAGCCGGAGTCGTTCCGCTGGATCCAGAAGACGTCGATGGACCGCCGCCTCACCATGCGCGAGGTCGCCGACGCCGTCATCGAGCAGGTCGGCGCCTGAGCCGAGCCTGCTGACGCCCGTTCCGGGGGCACCGTCCGGAGCGGGTGAAATTTGAGGCCGCATGTTCTCTGCCGGCCCGGGCAGTACTAGTGTCTGCGCGGGGCCGGAGGTGAACTCCGGTCACCGGACACCCGGGAGGAGACAAGCGTGCGCACTGTGCTCGACATACACCTGGCGCGGGAGGCCGACCTGCCTGCCGTCGCGGCGTTGGCCACGGCCGCGCGCGACGACTCGCCCACCGGGGCCCAGCTCGGCGCCCAGGAGCTCGACCGGCTGCTGGAGCACCTGAGCGTGCTCATCGCGGCCGGCGGCCACGTGCTGGTCGCGGAGCAGGACGGCCGCGTCGTCGGTGTCGTCCTCGGCCGGGTCGTGGCGGCCTACCTCTTCGCGGAGCGCGCCAGCCTGTACCTCGACATGCTGTTCGTCTCGCCGCAGGCGCGCCGGCACGGCGTCGGGCACGCCCTGCTGCGCGCGGCCGCCGACCTCGCGGCCGAGCACGACTGCCACGACATCTACTCCGCGCCCGTCCCGGGCAACCGGGGCGTCCAGCGGTTCCTCGCCCGGCTCGGGTTCGCCCCGGCAGCGGGACACCGCGTGGCGTCCGTCGCGGCGCTGCAGCGCCGCCTGGCGGAGACCCCGGTTCGGGACGGCGGCCACGGCCGCCGGTTCGCGCCCCGCGGCGGCATCGAGGACCTCATCGCGCGGCGCCGGCGGGCCCGCTCCGTCATGGAGTCCGGGCCCATCGACATGCGGTCGGTGGGTGGCGGCGCCCCCTCGCGCCGCCACCACCAGGCCAAGGCGGGCTGAGCCCGCCCCCTGTGGTCCGTCAGGAGAGGATCATGCAGGTCAGGCGCGCCGTGCACACCCGCTTGCCGGCCTCGTCGGTGATCACGATCTCGTAGGACGCCGTCGAGCGGCCCAGGTGGATCGCCGTCGCCGTGCCCGTCACGTACCCGTCCCGTGCGCCGCGGTGGTGCGTGGCGCTCACCTCGATGCCGACCGTCTTCTTGCCCGGGCCGGCGTGCGCCTGCGCGGCGAGCGAGCCGAGCGTCTCGGCGAGCACCACCGACGCGCCGCCGTGCAGCAGGCCCGCGGGCTGGGTGTTGCCCTTCACCGGGATGCGGCCCACGGCCCGGTCGGGTGCGAGCTCCAGCAGCTCCATCTCCATGCGCTCGAAGAGAGTGCCCGCGGTCTCCGTGCCGGCGTACATGGCCTTCCAGTCGATCTCGGCCCCGGAACCAGGGCTGGAGGGCGTCGCGGAAGCGCTCGTGTCAGTCATGCGAGCTATGTTGTCAGGCGTGACCTCCACCGCGCCAAGTCGTACTCCGGGTACGCCGTCCTCAGGCCGCCCCCGTCTCCTGCTGATCGACGGCCATTCCATGGCCTATCGGGCTTTCTACGCGCTGCCCGACACCCTCGCGACCAGCTCAGGACAGATCACCAACGCCGTCTACGGCTTCACGTCGATGCTGACGAACCTGCTCCGCGACGAGCAGCCCACCCACATGGCGGTCGCGTTCGACGCCGGCCGGGTCACGTTCCGCACGGAGCGGTTCCCCGAGTACAAGGGCACGCGCGACGCCACGCCGGACGCGTTCAAGGGCCAGGTTCCGCTGATCAAGGAGGTGCTCGACACCCTCCGGATCAACTTCATCGAGCTCGCCGGCATCGAGGCCGACGACATCCTGGCGACCCTGTCCACGCAGGCCAAGGCCGCGGGCATGGAGGTGCTGGTCTGCTCCGGTGACCGCGACACCCTGCAGCTCGTCAACGGCGACGTCACCGTCCTGTACCCCAAGAAGGGCGTCTCCGAGCTGGCCCGGATGGACCCCGAGGCGGTCGAGGCCAAGTACGGCGTGCCGCCCGAGCGCTACCCGGACCTCGCCGCGCTCGTCGGCGAGACCAGCGACAACCTGCCGGGCGTGCCCGGCGTCGGCCCCAAGACCGCGGCCAAGTGGATCACCGCGCACGGCGGCCTCGCCGCCCTGCTCGACGCCGCCGACGAGGTCAAGGGCAAGGCGGGCGAGAACCTGCGCACCCACATCGAGCAGGTGCGGGTCAACCGCGAGCTCAACGCCCTGCTGACCGACGTCGAGCTGCCCCTGGGCGTGGCCGACCTGGCGCTGGCGGGCTTCGACCGCGAGGCCGTGCACCTCGTCTCCGACACCCTGCAGTTCGGCCAGCTCCGCGACCGGCTGCTGGCCGTCGACCCGGCGGGCGTGGCCGACGAGGAGACCCCGGCCGGCGACGCCGTCGAGCTGGACCTGGCCGACGTCGCCCCGGGCGCCCTCGGCGCGTGGCTCGCCGCCCGCACCGGGCGCGTGGGCGTGGAGGTGTCCGGCAAGACCGCGCTCGGCGGGGGCGGCGACGCCTGGGCCGTCGCGGTCGCGCAGCCCGGCGGCGAGGCCGCCTACGTCGACCTCACCCAGCTCGGGCCCGACGACGAGAAAGCGCTCGCGGCCTGGCTCGCCGACGCCGACGCGCCCAAGGTGCTGCACGGGGCCAAGGCCGCCGCGCACATGCTCGCCACGCGCGGCCTGGAGCTCGACGGCGTCGTCTTCGACACGGAGCTGGCCGCCTACCTCTGCTACCCCGACCAGCGCGGCTACGACCTGGGCGACCTCGCGGTGCGGCACCTGGGCCGCGAGCTCAAGGTGGCGGAGCCCGAGGGTGCGCAGGGCGCGCTGGACCTGTCGCTGGAGGGCGACGCCGAGGGCCAGGCGGAGGCCGTGCGCGCGCAGGGCGTCGCCGACCTGGCGACGGCGCTGGAGGGCGAGCTCGCCGACCGCGACGCCACGCACCTTCTGGACGACGTCGAGCTGCCGCTCTCCGGCGTGCTCGCCCGCATGGAGCGCATCGGCATCGCCGCCGACACCGAGTACCTGACCGGCCTGGAGAAGCAGTTCGCCCAGGGGGTGGCCGACGCCGCGGCGGACGCCTACGCCGTGATCGACCGCGAGGTGAACCTCGGCAGCCCCAAGCAGCTGCAGGAGGTCCTCTTCGACCAGCTCGGCATGCCCAAGACCAAGAAGATCAAGACGGGCTACACCACCGACGCGGCCAGCCTGCAGGACCTGTTCGTCAAGACGGAGCACCCGTTCCTGGCGCACCTGCTGGCGCACCGCGACGTCTCCCGCCTGCGGGTCACGGTCGAGGGGCTGCTCAAGTCCGTGGCTCCCGACGGCCGCATCCACACCACGTTCCAGCAGACCATCGCCGCCACGGGCCGCCTGAGCTCGACCGACCCGAACCTGCAGAACATCCCGATCCGCACGGAGGCCGGCCGGCAGATCCGCCGGGCGTTCCGCGTGGGCGAGGGCTACGAGTCCCTGCTGACCGCGGACTACAGCCAGATCGAGATGCGGATCATGGCGCACCTGTCGGGCGACGAGGGCCTGATCGAGGCGTTCAACTCGGGGGAGGACCTGCACCGGTACGTGGGCTCGCGCGTGTTCGAGGTCGAGCCCGCCGACGTGACGCCCGAGATGCGCTCCAAGATCAAGGCGATGTCGTACGGCCTGGCCTACGGGCTCAGCGCCTTCGGCCTGTCGCAGCAGCTCAACATCGCCACGGGCGAGGCGCAGACGCTGATGGACGACTACTTCGAGCGGTTCGGCGGCGTGCGCGACTACCTGTCGGGCGTGGTCGAGGAGGCGCGGGCCACGGGCTATACCGCCACGATCCTCGGCCGGCGCCGCTACCTGCCCGACCTGACGAGCGACAACCGGCAGCGCCGGCAGATGGCCGAGCGCATGGCGCTGAACGCCCCCATCCAGGGCAGTGCCGCCGACATCATCAAGCTCGCGATGCTGCGCGTGCAGAAGGCGCTCGACGAGCGGGAGCTCTCCTCCCGCCTGCTGCTCCAGGTGCACGACGAGCTCGTGCTCGAGGTCTTCCCCGGCGAGCGGGAGACCGCGGAGGAGGTGCTCCGCAGCGAGATGGGCGCGGCCTACGAGCTCACGGTCCCGCTGGACGTCTCGGTGGGCACGGGCGCGACCTGGCACGAGGCGGGCCACTGAGTTCCGGTCACCAGGTCTCGACAGGCTCGACCACCGACCGGGCAGGCTCGACCACCGACCGGGCAGGCTCGAACGCCGGCCCCGGTGGTCGAGCCTGTCGAGACCTCAGTCCGTGCGCGTGACGAAGATCGCCGTGCCCGGGAGGTAGCGGCCCCGTTCCGGGCCCCAGCCGCCCCAGACCTGGTCGTTCCACTCCGGCCACTCCGGCTCGACCAGGTCGGTCAGCCGGAGGCCCGCGGCCACGACGTCGCGCACGTGGTCGCCGACCGTGCGGTGGTACTCCGCGTACAGGACCCGGCCGGCGGCGTCGGCCTCGACGTAGGGGCGCCGGTCGAAGTAGGAGCGGTTGGCCGTCAGGCCGTGCCGCGTCGGGTCGTCGGGGAACGCCCACCGCAGCGGGTGGGTCACGGAGAACACCCAGCGGCCGCCGGGCCGCAGCACGCGGGCGGCCTCGCGGTGCACCCGCACGGCGTCGGCCACGAAGGGCAGCGCGCCGAACGACGTGAAGACGACGTCGAAGGAGCCGTCCGCGAAGGGCAGGGCCCGCGCGTCGGTCTGCACCCGCGGCACGACGACGCCGGTCGCGGCGTCCAGGCGCGCCGCCCCCGCCAGCATCCCCGCCGAGAGGTCGGTCGCGACCGCCCGCGCGCCGCGCGACGCCAGCCAGCGTGAGCAGTGCGCGGCCCCGGCGCCGATCTCCAGCACGTCGCGCCCGGCGACGTCGCCCAGCAGGCCGGCCTCCGCCTCGGTCAGACCCTCGGGTCCCCAGCGGAACCCGGCGTCGCCGAGGAAGTCGCGGTGCTCGTCGAGGTACTCGGCCGCGTTGGCGTCCCACCAGCCCCGGGCGGCCCGGCCGCCGTCGTCGGACACGTCGCGGTAGCCGAAGGACACGGGCTCGTCGGTGCTCACGGGCCCATCATCCCCGCTCGCACGGCGGGGTGAAGCCCCGGCCAATTACCACATACACAGCGGTAACAAAAGGGTCACGATTGGATTGCAGGTGCCGGAGCGAAATACGGAAGCAACGAAAGGGCTCCTAAGGTCAGCCCCAAAGTCTGCGCCCCGTCGCGTCCGAACCCGGATGCGCCGGAGCGCCCGAGGAAGGAGAGTGCCATGCGTCGACGCGCTACGCGCCTCGCGGGCGGCGTCACCTTGGTGACCGCGGCCGCAGTCGCGCTGAGTGGTTGTGTCGCCAGCGAGCGGGACGCCGAGGGCAGCGGCGAGGGAAGCGGCAAGGACACGTTCGTGTTCGCCGCCTCCGCCGACCCGGGCTCGCTCGACCCCGCGTTCGCCAGTGACGGCGAGTCGTTCCGGGTCGCACGCCAGATCTTCGAGGGCCTCGTCGGGGTCGAGCCGGGCACGGCCGACCCCGCCCCGCTGCTGGCGGAGAGCTGGGACATCAGCGACGACGGTCTCGAGTACACCTTCCACCTCAAGGAAGGCGTCAAGTTCCAGGACGACACCGACTTCGACGCCGAGGCCGTGTGCTTCAACTTCGACCGGTGGGCCAACTGGACGGGCCTGGCCGCGTCCGAGTCGCTGTCCTACTACTACACGCACGTGTTCGGTGGGCAGGGCGAGAACGGCAAGTACGACTCGTGCGCGGCGTCCGACGCCGCGACCGCGGTCGTCAAGCTGAAGAGCCCGCTGCCCGAGCTGGTCCCGGCGCTCTCGCTGCCGTCGTTCTCCATGCAGTCGCCGACGGCGCTCGAGGAGTTCAAGGCGGACGAGGTCGGCGGCGCCGAGGACGCTCCCGAGCTGTCCGAGTACGCCACCGGTCACCCGGTCGGCACCGGCCCGTACGAGTTCGGCGAGTGGAAGGCCGGCGAGTCGGTCACCCTCAAGGCCTTCGACGGCTACTGGGGCGAGTTCGGCGACGTCAAGAACATCGTCTTCACGGTGATCTCCGAGGGCACCGCGCGCCGCCAGGCGCTCGAGGCCGGTGACATCGACGGCTACGACCTGGTCGCGCCCGCCGACGTCGACGCGCTCAAGGACGGTGGCTACCAGGTCCTGAACCGCGACCCGTTCAACATCCTGTACCTGGGCATGAACCAGAAGCAGAAGCCGTTCGACGACCCGAAGGTGCGTCAGGCGATCGCCCACGCGATCGACAAGGAGGCGCTGGTCGCCGCCGCGCTGCCCGAGGGCACCGAGGTCGCCACGCAGTTCGTCCCCTCCACCGTCTCGGGCTACAGCGACGACGTCGCCACGTACGAGTTCGACCAGGAGAAGGCCAAGGAGCTCCTCAAGGAGGCCGGCCAGGAGAACCTCGAGCTCGAGTTCAACTACCCGACCGACGTCTCCCGGCCGTACATGCCGGACGCCGCGGCCATCTACGAGGCCATCTCGGCCGACCTCGAGGAGGTCGGCATCACGGTCAAGGCGACGCCGGAGCCGTGGAGCCCCACCTACCTCGACACCATCCAGGGCAGCGACAAGCACGGGCTGCACCTGCTCGGCTGGACGGGTGACTACAACGACACCTACAACTTCATCGGTACCTTCTTCGGCTCGGAGTCGGCGGAGTGGGGCTTCGACGACGAGGCGCTCTTCAAGAGCCTCGGCGACGCCCGCTACGCGCCGGTCGACCAGCAGGAGGCCCAGTACAAGGCCGCGAACGAGGCCGTGATGGAGTTCCTGCCGGGCGTGCCGCTGGCCAGCCCCGTGCCGTCGCTCGCGTTCACCGAGCAGGTCCAGGGCTACCCGGTCTCGCCGGTGCAGGACGAGGTCTACAACGTCATCACGTTCACGGAGTAAGTGACCGGGATGACATACCTAGGGCGCATCACGCCTTAGGGTGAATTGCTCAGGTCGGGGCGCGGCGCCTGCCGCGCCCCGACCGCTGTCCGTGACATTCGAGTTACCCCACGAGGGATACGTATGCTCCGCCTCATCGTGCAGCGGCTGCTGCTCCTGATACCGCTGCTGCTAGGGCTGTCGGTGCTGTTGTTCGCGTGGGTCCGGGCGCTGCCCGGTGGCCCCGCGACCGCCCTGCTGGGCGAGCGGGCCACACCAGAGGCCGTCGCTCGCATCAACACCCTGTACGGGTTCGACCAGCCCGTCCACGTGCAGTACTTCAAGTACCTCGGCCGCCTGCTGCAGGGAGACTTCGGCGTCTCCACGCGGACCGGCCGCCCGGTGCTCGACGAGTTCCTGACCCGGTTCCCGGCGACGATCGAGCTGACGATCGTGGCCCTGATCATCGCGATCGGCATCGGCATCCCGCTGGGCTACATCGCGGCGCGCCGCGCGGGCTCGTTCATCGACCACTCGTCGGTCGTCGTCTCGCTGATCGGCGTGACGGTGCCGGTGTTCTTCCTCGCGTTCATCCTCAAGTACGTCTTCGCCGTGGAGCTGGGCTGGTTCCCGTCCACGGGCAGGCAGGACCCGACGATGATCGCGACGCACCCGACGAACTTCTACGTGCTGGACGGACTGCTCACCGGTGAGTGGGACGCCGCATGGGACGCGCTGGTGCACCTGATCCTGCCGGGCATCGCGCTCGGCACCATCCCGCTGGCGATCGTGGCGCGGATGACGCGTGCCGCCGTGTCCGAGGTGCAGAACGCCGACTACGTGCGCACCGCCCGGGCCAAGGGCATCCGGGCCTCCCGCCTGCGCGGCGAGCACATCCTGCGCAACTCGATGCTCCCGGTGCTCACGACCATCGGCCTGCAGGTCGGCCTGCTGCTGTCGGGCGCGGTGCTGACCGAGACCGTCTTCGCGTTCAGCGGCATCGGCTCGTTCCTCGCCGAGGCCGTGTTCAACGCCGACTACCCCGTCATGCAGGGCTTCGTCCTGATGATCGCCATCGTGTACGCCCTCGTGAACCTGTTCGTCGACGTGTCGTACGGGCTGATCGACCCCCGGCTGAGGAGGCAGCAGTGAGTGCCAACGAGCTTCCAGTGACCGACGGCGCGGCGGCCGAGCCGCTGCGCAGGTCCATCCACGGCGACGGCCCCGGCGGCGCCGACCACGCGGGCGAGGGCGTCTGGGGGCGGGCCTGGCGCACGCTGCGCAAGAACCCCGTCGCCATCGCCGGCTTCGTCATCGTCGCGGTCTTCGTGCTGGTGGCGCTGTTCGCGCCGCTGCTCGCGCCGTACGGGCCCAACGAGCTGCCGGGCCGCGCGCTGGTCCGCCCGACGATGATCCCCGGGCCGTCGGCCGAGTACCCCCTGGGCCTGGACCGCTACGGCGGCGACGTGCTCAGCAAGCTGATCTGGGGCGCGCGCGCCTCGCTGCTCGTCGGCGTGCTGTCCACGCTGTTCGGCCTCGCCGGCGGCATGGCGCTCGGCCTGCTCGCGGGCTGGTTCGGCAAGTGGGTCGACTTCGGCGCGATGCGCCTGGTGGACCTGATGCTGTCCGTGCCGTCGCTGCTCCTGGCCGTGTCGATCGCCGCGATCGCGGGCCAGTCGTCGATGTCGGTGATCGTCGCCATCGGTGTGGTGCAGATCCCGATCTTCGCCCGGCTGCTGCGCGGCTCGATGCTCGCGCAGCGCGGGCAGGACTACGTGCTGGCGGCGTCCGCGCTGGGCCTGAGCCGGCGCTCGGTGACGATGAGCCACGTGCTGCCCAACAGCGTGGGCCCCGTCATCGTGCAGGCGACGCTGACCCTGGCGACCGCCGTGATCGAGGCCGCCGCGCTCTCCTTCCTCGGCCTGGGCGGCGGCGAGCCGTCCACCGCCGAGTGGGGGCGCATGCTCACGGCCGCGCAGCAGGAGCTCGCGGTCGCACCGCGGCTGGCGATCCTGCCCGGTATCTGCATCGCCGTGACGGCCCTCGGCTTCACCCTCGTGGGCGAGAGCCTGCGCGAGGCCCTCGACCCCCGGAACAGGACCCGACGATGACCGAGATCGCTGACAACAAGACGCCGGACGGCCCGGTGGACGCCCCCGTGGACGCGCCGGTCGAGTCGCCGGCCGACGCCCCCGCGGACGCCCAGGCGGACGCCGCGGCGGAGGACGTCGTGCTGCGGGTCGAGAACCTCGCCGTCGACTTCCGGACCGAGAACGGCCCCGCGCGCGCCGTCTCGAACGCGAACCTGACCGTCCGGCGCGGCCAGACCGTCGCGATCGTGGGGGAGTCGGGCTCCGGCAAGACCACCCTCGCCATGGCGGTCCTGGGCCTGCTGGCCAGCAACGGGTCCGTGGCCGAGGGGCACATCTGGTTCAAGGACGAGGACCTCGGCCACGTGTCCGCGCAGCGCATGGCGCAGCTGCGCGGCACCGAGCTGGGCCTCGTGCCGCAGGACCCGATGACCAACCTCGACCCGATCATGCGGATCGGGCAGCAGATCGACGAGGGCCTGATCGACAACGGCCTGCGCTCGCGGCGGGACGCGCGCGCCCGCACCGTCGAGCTGCTCGACGAGGTCGGCCTGCCCGACGCCGCGCGCCGCGCCGGCCAGTACCCGCACGAGTTCTCGGGCGGCATGCGCCAGCGCGCGCTCATCGCGATGGGCCTCGCCGGCCGGCCGGCGCTGCTGGTCGCCGACGAGCCGACGTCGGCCCTCGACGTCACCGTGCAGCGGGGCATCCTGGACCAGCTCGCCGGGCTGACGCAGGAGCTCGGCACCGCGGTGCTGCTCATCACGCACGACCTGGGCCTTGCGGCCGAGCGGGCCGACATCGTGGTGGTCATGTACCACGGCGAGATCGTGGAGCAGGGCCCGGCCCGCCAGGTCCTGACCGCGCCTAAGCACGACTACACCAAGCGCCTGATGGCGGCGGCCCCGTCGCTCGCCTCGCGGCGCATCGAGATCGCGCGCGAGCGCGGCCTCGAGGACGTGCTCGACGACGCCCTCCTGGCCCCGGGCGAGGAGGCGGCCGCCGGCACGGTGGCCGAGTCCGACGCGCTCGTCCAGGTCAAGGACGTGAGCAAGGTCTTCACGATCCGGGGCAGCGGCCTGCTGTCCCGCAGCAAGGACTTCACCGCCGTGGACGGCGTGAGCCTCGACATCCCGCGCGGCTCCACCGTGGCCGTGGTGGGGGAGTCGGGCTCGGGCAAGTCCACCCTCGCGCGGATGATCCTCGACATCGAGAAGCCCACGAGGGGCACCATCACGTTCGACGGCGGCCTGGTGGGCGCCGGCGGGCACAAGGACCAGATCGCGTACCGGCGCCGGGTGCAGCCCGTGTTCCAGGACCCGTACTCGTCGCTGGACCCGTTGTACTCGGTGTTCCGCGCGATCGAGGAGCCGCTGCGCGCGCACGACTACGGGGACGCGGCCGCCCGCCGGGCCCGCGTCGAGGAGCTCGCCGAGCAGGTGGCGCTGAGCAAGGGCCAGCTGCAGCGGTTCCCGGCCGAGCTGTCCGGCGGCCAGCGGCAGCGCGTGGCGATCGCCCGCGCGCTGGCGCTGTCGCCCGAGCTGGTGGTGTGCGACGAGGCGGTCTCCGCGCTCGACGTCGTGGTCCAGGCGCAGATCCTGCAGCTGCTCGCCGGCCTGCAGGACGAGCTGGGGCTGACCTACCTGTTCATCACGCACGACCTCGCCGTCGTGCGGCAGATCGCGGACCGCGTGCTGGTGATGCAGCAGGGTCGCGTGGTCGAGGAGGGGACCGTCGACACGGTCTTCGACTCGCCGGCCACCGACTACACACGGACCCTGCTCGACGCGATCCCGGGCAAGGACCTGGAGCTCGCCCTCTGAGGGCCGTTCCCGGGCCGGCCACCGGGTCGGGGTGGCGTGGGCCGTGCGGCCCGCGCCACCCTGGCTCGCGTTGACCAGCCCGCTGCCGCGCCACTAGGATAACTGGCGGTGCCGTGCGCCTTCCGGCGACCTACCGGCACCTCACGAGCACCGCACAAGCAGAGCTCAACAGACCCTGTCCGTACTACGCCATGTCCGCATCGGAGCATCGAACTCAATGACCATCTCCACCCCTGCGAAGTCCGCCCCCCAGGTTGCCGTCAACGACATCGGCACCGAGGAGGACTTCCTTGCTGCCATCGACGCCACCATCAAGTACTTCAACGATGGTGACATCGTCGAAGGCACGATCGTCAAGGTGGACCGTGACGAGGTCCTTCTCGACATCGGCTACAAGACCGAGGGTGTCATCCCGTCCCGGGAGCTCTCGATCAAGCACGACGTCGACCCTGGCGAGGTTGTCGCCGTCGGCGACGCCGTCGAGGCACTTGTCCTCCAGAAGGAGGACAAGGAAGGCCGTCTGATCCTGTCCAAGAAGCGCGCACAGTACGAGCGCGCCTGGGGCACGATCGAGAAGATCAAGGAGGAGGACGGCGTCGTCACCGGCACCGTCATCGAGGTCGTCAAGGGTGGTCTCATCCTGGACATCGGCCTCCGCGGCTTCCTCCCCGCCTCCCTCGTGGAGATGCGTCGCGTCCGCGACCTCCAGCCGTACGTCGGCAAGGAGATCGAGGCCAAGATCATCGAGCTCGACAAGAACCGGAACAACGTCGTGCTGTCGCGCCGTGCCTGGCTCGAGCAGACGCAGTCCGAGGTTCGCTCCACCTTCCTGCAGACCCTGCAGAAGGGCCAGGTGCGCCCCGGTGTCGTCTCCTCGATCGTCAACTTCGGTGCGTTCGTGGACCTCGGCGGCGTCGACGGTCTCGTCCACGTCTCGGAGCTGTCCTGGAAGCACATCGACCACCCGTCCGAGGTCGTCGAGGTGGGCCAGGAGGTCACCGTCGAGGTGCTCGACGTCGACTTCGACCGCGAGCGTGTCTCCCTGTCGCTGAAGGCGACGCAGGAGGACCCGTGGCAGACCTTCGCCCGTACGCACGCCATCGGTCAGGTCGTGCCGGGTAAGGTCACCAAGCTGGTTCCGTTCGGTGCGTTCGTCCGCGTCGAGGACGGCATCGAGGGCCTGGTCCACATCTCGGAGCTGGCCGTGCGCCACGTCGAGCTGCCGGAGCAGGTCGTCACCGTCGGTGCCGAGGTCTTCGTCAAGGTCATCGACATCGACCTGGAGCGTCGCCGCATCTCGCTGTCGCTCAAGCAGGCCAACGAGGGTGTGGACCCGGAGTCCGAGGACTTCGACCCCGCGCTGTACGGCATGGCCGCCGAGTACGACGAGGCCGGGAACTACAAGTACCCGGAGGGCTTCGACCCGGAGACCAACGAGTGGCTCGAGGGCTTCGAGACCCAGCGCGAGTCGTGGGAGGCGGAGTACGCGAAGGCGCACGAGCGCTGGACCGCGCACCGCAAGCAGGTCGCCGAGGCGCTCACCGCGGACACCGAGGCGTCGTCCGAGGCCCCGGCCGCCCCGGCCGGTGGCGGCAGCACCAGCTACTCCTCGGCCCCGGCCGAGGAGGCCGGTGGCACGCTGGCTTCGGACGAGGCGCTCGCCGCGCTTCGCGAGAAGCTCACGGGCAACTGACCTGAGCTGAACGCCGACGGCCCGTCGCCCCTTCGGGGGGCGGCGGGCCGTCGCCGTTTTCAGCCCCTGCTGTTTTCGGGATGCGGTGACCACGGTGGCCGTCTGCCGCCAAAATGCACTCTGACCTGCGAAGATGCTGGTCTGGTCGGCGCGGCTGGTATCACAGCGCGCGCTGGTCAGGAGCTCAGCCGTGCTGTTGGATGACTGCCCATGAGCCGACCGGGAGCCGACGACGCACGGAGCCCGGGGCCACGTGACGTCGGGCCGGCCGCCCTGCTGGCTCCCGAGCGCGAGGTCGTGCCGTTCACCGGCCGCGGGCGCGAGCTCGCCGACCTGCGCTCGTGGGTGCGCTCCCGCGAGCCCGTGGCGCTCCGGCTGCTGTGCGGGCGGGGCGGCGTCGGCAAGACGCGCCTGGCGCTCGAGCTCGGCCGCAGGCTGCGCCGCACCGGCTGGACCGTGGTGCACGTGCCGCCCGGCGCGGAGGTCGCCGCGGTGCGCGACGTCGCCGCCGTGCGGCGGGTGCTGCTCGTCGTGGACGACGCCGGGCACCGCCTCGGCCTGCCCGAGATGCTCGACGCCGTCGCGGCCACGCGGGCCCGGGGCCGGCTGCGGGTCCTGTGCACCGCGCGCACCGGCGGCCAGTGGTGGCGCCGCCAGCGGTGGACCAGCACGCTGTGGGCGGGGCAGACGCCGTCGGTCACCCAGATGGCGCTGGAGCCCGCCCTGGACCGGGAGGCCCCCGAGCCCGCGCTCGGGCTGGAGGTCGACCGGTCGGACGACGACCGCGCCCTCCTGGACGCGGCGGCGGCCCGGTTCGCGCGCGTGCTGCGCCGGCCGGTGCCCGAGGTCCCGTTCGAGCCGTCACCGGACGACCGGCCCCGTGCGCTCGACCTCCAGGCCGCGGCCCTCGCGGCGGTCCTGGACGGCGCCGACGAGCGGCCGGCCGCGGACCCGGCCCGGGCGCTGGAGCGGGTGCTGGACCACGAGCGGGCGTCCTGGGCGGCGTCGGCCGCCGCGGCCGGGCTCGGGCCGGGCCCCGGCGGGTCGGCGGAGGCGGCCCTGGCCACGACGACCCTGGTGGGGGACACCTCCGAGGCCGGCGTGCGGGCGGCCCTGCGCCGCGCGGGCGTGCGGCCCGCCGACGGGCGGACGGCGGACGCCGTCGCCTGGGTCCGCGCCCACCTGCTGGGGGTGCCGCGCCTGGCCGAGCTGCTCGTGTCCCGGGTGTTCGCGGAGCAGGACGGGCTGATCGAGGCGTGCACGCGCGACCTGGGGCCGGACGAGGCGTTCGGCGTGCTGGCCTTCGCCACGGGGATGGGGCTGGACCGGCCGGCGCCGGCCGGGCCGGCCCCGGCCGAACCCAGCAGCCCGGCCGGCCTCGACCCCGACCAGGACGCCGTCGAGCCCGCCCCGGAGCGCGACGTCGCCGGTGCGCTGATCGCGGCCGCGGCGGCCGCGCTGCCGGACGAGGGGCCGGACGACCTGGCCGGGCTGCTGCGGGTCACGCGCCGGCTGCCGCGCTCGTCGGGCCCGCTCGCGGTGCCCGTGCTGGACCGGCTGACGCACCGCGTCGCGGAGCTCGCCCGGGCGGTGGGCGACGAGGCCACGCGCGCCGAGGCCCTGAGCGACGTCGGCCTCGTGCTGGTCGCGGAGGGGGAGCCCGACACCGCCGTGCCCGTGCTGCAGGAGGCCGTTGGCCTGTGGCGCGGCCTCGCCTGGGCGGACGAGGACCGCTACCGGCCCCCGCTGTGCACGGCCCTGAACAACCTCGGCACGGGGTACTGGGCGGTCGGCCGGCACGCCGACGCCCTCGCCGTGCAGGAGGAGGTCATCGCCCTGTGCGGCCAGTTCCGGCCCGGTGACGGGCCCTGGGCCGACGCCGAGCACGCGCAGGCCCTGCAGAACGCCGGGGTGTCCTACACCGAGCTGGGCCGGGTGGGGGAGATCGAGGCCGCGCAGCGTGCGGCGCTCGACCTCTACCGTCGGCTCGCCGAGGGCGACCCCGTGCAGTACGAGCCGCGGGTCGCCGCCGTGCTCGGCAACTTCGAGGCCCTCACCGAGAGCGGCCGTCCCGAGGACGCCCTGCCCGCGAACGCGGAGGCCGTGGCGATCCGCCGCCGCCTGGCCGCGCAGCGGCCGGAGCACCTGGGGGAGCTGGCCTGGTCGCTCGGCCAGCTCGGCACCACCCTGGAGGCCCTCGGGCGGTACGAGGAGGCGGGCGCCGTGCTGGTCGAGGCCCTGCGGATCCAGCGGAGCCTCGCTGACCAGAACGCGCGCGGTACCCGGGCGGACCTGGCCTCCGCCCTCTCCGCGCTGGGCGCCCTGTACTCCACGACGGGCCGCGCCGACGAGGCCCTGCGGCTGGAGCGGGAGGCGCTGGAGATCCGGCGCGACCTGGCCCGCGAGCACCCCGAGCGGTACCTGCACTACCTCGCGCACTCGCTGTCCAACCTCGGCGTCACCTATGCCCGGCGCGGCCGGTTCGACGAGGCCGTGCTGCTCGAGGAGGAGGCGGTCGGCCTCCGCCGGGGGCTCGCGCGCCGGAACGCCCGCTCGCTGAAGTACCTCGCGCAGTCGCTGTCCAACCTGGGCGTGCGGTACGCGGACCTCGGGCGCTTCGAGGAGGCGCTGCCACCCACGCAGGAGGCCGTCGACATGCTGCGCCGGCTGGTCCGGGACCAGCCGGAGAAGTACCGCACGGGGCTCGCGGAGGCGCTCGCGAACCTGGGCGCCACGCTGCTCGACCTCGACAAGGCGACCGAGGCCCTGCTGCCCATGCGGGAGGCCGTCGCGATGCGCCGCCAGCTCGCCGTGGAGAACCCCGACAAGCACCGGCCGGACCTGGCGCTCACGGTCTCCAACCTGGCCAGCGCGCTGAGCGCCTCGGGCGACAACGTCGCGGCCCTCTCGCTCGCGCGGGAGGCGGTCGAGATGCGCCGCCGGCTCGCCGCCGACCTGCCCGAGCGGTACCGCGCCGAGCTGGAGCGGTCCCGGGCGGTGCTGGCGCGCATCGAGGCCGCGATCCGCAACCCGACCACCGTCCGGTAGTCCTGCTCCGAAGGGCGGCGGGGCAGCGTCGCTCAGGCGTGCTGCGGGTGCTCGTGCGCCACGTGCGTGTGCGGCTCGACCTGGAACGTCGAGTGCTCCACCGCGATGTCGAAGTGCTCGGCCACGCACTCCTGGAGCTGGTCCAGGATCCGGGCCGCGTGCCCGTCGGTGAAGCAGTCGGTGCGCACCACCACGTGCGCGCTCAGCACGGGCAGGCCCGTGGCGATCAGGGACGCGTGCATGTCGTGCACGTCCTCCACGTGGTCGAGCTCCAGCAGGTGCGCGCGGACCTCGTCGAGGTCCAGCCCGGGCGGGGACGACTCCAGGAGCACCGAGACGGTCTCGCGCAGCAGCCGGAGTGCCCGCGGGAGGATCAGCGCGCCGATCAGCAGGCCCGCGACGACGTCGGCCCGCTGCCAGCCCGTGAACGTGATGACCAGGGCCGCGACCACCACGGCGAGCGACCCCAGGGCGTCGTTGACGACCTCCAGGAACGCGGCGCGCAGGTTCAGGTTCGCCGTGCGGCGTCCGGCCAGCACCGCCATCGCGGCGACGTTCCCGGCCAGCCCGACCACGCCGAAGAGCACCAGCTCGGGACCGGGCACCTCGGGCGGCGCGACGAGCCGCAGGATGCCCTCCGCCAGCACGTACACGCCCACGATCAGGAGCACGCCCGCCTGGGCCAGCGCGGCGATCACCTCGGCGCGGCGGTAGCCCCAGGTCCGGCGGGCCGACGGCGGCCGCAGGGCCAGGCGGGCCGCGAACAGCGCCATCGCGAGCCCGGCGGCGTCCGTGAGCAGGTGCACCGTGTCGACGATCAGCGCCAGGCTGCCCGTCACCAGCGCCCCGACCACCTGCGCGACCAGGACCGCCGCCGTGATCGAGAAGGCGGCGGTCAGGCGGCCGCGGCCGCCGTCGGGCAGGTGCTGGTGGTCGTGGGAGTCCACGCCCTCCATCCTCCCAGCCCGGCCCGTGGCGCGCCCGGTCCAGAACCCGTCAGGAGGCCTCGGCGAACTGCGTCCGGTACAGGTCGGCGTACAGGCCGCCCGCCGCGATGAGCTCGGCGTGCGTCCCGGACTGGACCACCCGTCCGTCGTCGAGCACCACGATGCGGTCCGCCGCGCGCACCGTGGACAGCCGGTGCGCGATGACCAGCGACGTCCGCCCGGCCAGCGCCTGGTCGAGCGCGACCTGCACAGCCGCCTCGGACTCCGAGTCGAGGTGCGCGGTGGCCTCGTCGAGCACCACGATGTCCGGCGCCCGCAGCAGCAGCCGCGCGATCGCCAGGCGCTGCCGCTCGCCGCCCGAGAGCCGGTAGCCGCGGTCGCCCACCACGGTCTCCAGTCCCTCCGGCAGCCGGTCGACGAGGTCCCAGATGCGCGCCTGCCGCAGCACCCGTTCCAGGTCGGCGTCGGTCGCCTCCGCGCGGACGAACCGCAGGTTCGCCGCGACCGTGTCGTGGAAGAGGTGCGCGTCCTGCGAGACGACGCCGACCGTGGCCCGCAGCGACGCGAATGTCACGTCCCGCAGGTCCCGCCCGGCGATCCGCACCACGCCGGCGGTCGGGTCGTACATGCGGCTGACGAGCTGCGACACCGTCGTCTTGCCCGCTCCCGACGGGCCGACGAGCGCCACCATGGACCCCGCCGGCACGTCGAAGCTCACGTCGTGCAGCGTGTCCGTGGTCGGGTCCTTGCGCTGCGCGGCCACCGACTCCAGGGACGCGAGCGACACGTCCTCGGCCCGCGGGTAGCGGAACGTGACGCCGCTCAGCGAGACCGAGGCGCCCTCGGCGGCCACGGCGGCCCGCAGGTCGGCGGCGTCCGGCCGCTCGGCCACCGACGGCTCCAGGTCCAGCACCTCCAGGACCCGCTCGAACGAGACCAGCGCCGTCATCACGTCCACCTGCACGTTCGCCATCGCGGTCAGCGGCCCGTACAGGCGCGTCAGGTACGTGGCCAGGGCCACGACCGTGCCGACGGTGAGCTCGCCCGCGATGGCCTGCAGGCCGCCGAACCCGTAGACGCCCGCCACGGCCAGCGACGCGATGGTGGCCAGCCCCACCCGGAACCACGTGCCGAACAGCGCGGTCCGCACCCCGATGTCCCGGCGCTCGCGGGCGGGGCCGGCGAACCGCTCGGACTCGGCGTCGGGGTCGCCGAACACCTTCACGAGGTGCGCCCCGGACACGTTGAACCGCTCGTTCATCACCTGGCCCAGGTCGGCGTCGACCTCCATGCCCCGGCGGGTCAGCCCGGCCAGGCGGCGGCCGAACCAGCGCGCCGGGAGGACGAACAGCGGGACCAGCACGAGGGCGCCCAGGGTGAGCTCCCACGACATGGTGAACATCGCGCCGAGCGTGAACGCGATGGTCAGCGTGTTGGACACGACCGTCTGCAGGGTCGAGGTGAAGGCGCGCTGCGCCCCGAGCACGTCGCCGTTGAGCCGCTGCACGAGCGCCCCGGTGCGCGCGCGGGAGAAGAACGCGAGCGGCATGCGCTGGACGTGGTCGAAGACGGCGACCCGCAGGTCGAGGATGAGTCCCTCGCCGACCTGGGACGACACGAGCCGGTCCGCCACGGACAGGCCCGCGGCCACGATCGCGAGCCCGGCGGCGGCGCCCGCCAGCAGCACCACCAGGCGCGTGTCGCCCGCCGTGATCCCGTGGTCGATGAGCCGCTGGAACAGCAGCGGCGTGGCCGCTCCCGCGGCGGCCTCCAGGGCCAGGATCAGCACGAAGAGGGTGAGCCGGCCACGGTAGGGGCGGGCGAAGGAGACGATCCGGCGCAGGGTGGGCCAGCCGAGGCGCTGCCGGGTGACGGACTCGTCCTGCGTGAACGACCGCAGCGTGCGGCCGCCGCCCATGCTCCCACCGCCTCCGTGCATGCTCACCGTGGAATCGTCCCACGCGGCCCGGCCGACGGCGGCCACGCGGCCTCACGCACACAGACGGACAGACCCTATCGGGGCCGGAGGGTGACCGGGACCACAGGCGTGTTACGCGTTCCAACCGGGCCGTGATAGAAACCCTCGATCGGGCGTCTATGCAGGTCGCCCCACGAATCGATGGATGAGTCCATGAATATCGACGGGTGGAGTGCCATGTCTGACCTGGAGCCGCAACGCAGCGGGGAACGGGTGGCGCTGGTGGAGCTGACCGGTGCAGAGGACATGACCGCGGAGCTCCGCAAGCTGCAGGAGAAGTGGGGCCCCGTGGCCCCCGTGGACCTGGAGCCGGGCGTCCCCGGCTGGCTCGTGCTCGGGCACGCCGAGGTCATGGAGGTGATGCGCACCGAGAGCGTCTTCGCCCGGGACCCCCGGCACTGGAGCGAGCGGCTGCCGCAGAGCTCGTCGCTGAACGCGATCCTCTCCCCGGCCGGGCGGCGCGCCCTGTACTACGCCGACGGCGCCGAGCACCGCCGGCTCCGGCTCCCGGTGGACGAGGCCTTCGCCGGGATCGACGAGGCGCTGACGGCGGCCATGGTGCGCGGCGTCTGCGGCGGTCTCATCGACTCGTTCGCGGAGCGCGGCAACGCGGACCTGATCGGCGAGTACGCGGCCGCCGTGTCGTTCCTGGCCGTCTCGGGCATGTTCGGGTTCGACGAGCAGCAGGGCATCGCCCTCCTGCGCTGCGCGCACGGCGTGTTCGGGCACGGCGGCGACTCCGTCTCCGCGCTGGTCACCATGGACCAGATCGTGCTGGACCACGTGGTGGCCACCCGCGCCGACCCCGGGCCCAACCTGACCGCCAAGTTCGTGGCCCACCCCAACTTCGACGACGACACGGAGATCGTGCACTCGATGGTGGTGGCGATCTGCGCCGCCAACGAGATGCTCGTGACCTGGATCGCGGCCACGCTGCGCCGGATGCTCACCGACCCGCGGTACACGGGTCGCGTCACGGGCGTGCGGCGCGGGCTGGACGACGCGATGGACGAGACGCTGTGGGGCGAGCCGCCCGTCGCCAACCTGCCCGCGCGGTACGCCGTCACCGACTGCACGCTGGGCAACGCGCAGATCCGGGCCGGCGACGCGATCGTGATGGGTCTCGCCGCGGCGAACAACGACCCGCGGGTGCGCACCGAGGACGACCTGTTCGAGGCGGGCAACCGGTCGCACCTGTCGTTCGGCGTCGGGCCGCACGCGTGCCCCGCCCGCCGTCCGGGGCGGCTCGTGGTGAAGATCGCCGTCGAGAGCCTCATGGAGCGCCTGGACCTGCGCCTGACCGACCCCGACGTCATCTGGGCGCCGTCGCCGTGGTCGCGCTACCCGGCCGTGCTGCCGGTGGCCTTCACCCCGGAGCGCAAGCCCGCGCGGCTGCCCGCCCGGGTCTGAGCCCGGGGGGCGCGCTCCGGCCGCTGCCCGCCTACTCCGGCGGCCTGCCGTCGACCGGCACGTCGCGCATCAGCGCGGCGATGTCGGTCGGCACGGGCGGTACGGCCGCACGGCGCACGCCCTCGGCCGGCGACCACAGCAGGTTGACCCGCAGCGCCGGGTCGGCGTCCGGGTGGTCCGAGCGCTGGTGGCTGCCGCGCGACTCCCGGCGCTCGAGCGCGCACTCCAGGGTGGCCCGGGCGGCGATGGCGGCCGAGCGCAGGTCGAAGGCGTGGGCGAGGTCCTGGAAGCCGCTGATGTCCGTGTGCACGTACAGGTCGGCCGCGCGGTCCTCGACGTTCTCGAGCCGGGCGAGGCCGGCACGCAGCCCGGACTCGTGCCGCACGACGCCGGCGTGCTCCGTCACCAGGTCGCGTACCTCGCGCTGCAGGGCCCGCGGGTTGTGCTCGCCGCTGGCGGCGAGCACCCGGTCGACGTCCGCCTCGGCATCGCGCACGGCGCCGAGGGAGCGGCGCTGGTGGGTCAGCCGGGCGGAGTGGAGGGCTGCCGCGCGTGCGGCGGTCCGGCCGTGCACGAGCAGCTCGAGAAGGGCGTTGCCCTCGACGTGGTCGGCGCCGTGGAGCCCGCTGGCGGCTTCGCCGACGACGAAGAGGCCGTCGACGTCCGTGCCGTTGTCCTCGGGCCGTACCTGCGCACCGCCCATCGAGTAGTAGGCCGTGGGCGCGACCTCGACCGGGTCGCTGGTGACGTCGACCATCTGCAGGTCGAGCAGCGTGCGGTAGACGTGCGGCAGGCGGGTCAGGATCGTCTCCCGCGGCAGGTGCGAGAGGTCGAGCCAGACCCCGCCTGCCGGGGTACCGCGCCCCTCGGCGATCTCCGTGGAGGCCGCGCGTGACACGACGTCGCGGCCGGCACGCTCCATCCGCACGGGGTCGTGCCGGGCCAGGAACCGTTCGCCGAGGTTGTTGAGGAGGACGCCGCCCTCGCCGCGCGCGGCCTCGGCGACCAGCGTGCCCGCGGCGTTCCCGGGCCCGAGCAGGCCCGTCGGGTGGAACTGGACCAGCTCCGGGTCGCGCAGCCGGACCCCGGCCTCGGCGGCCAGCCGGAAGGAGTCGCCGGTGCTCTCGTCGCGCCGCGCCGCCGCGCGCCGCCAGATGCGCGTGTGCCCGCCCGTCGCCAGGACCACCGCGTCGGCGTGGACCAGGTAGCGCGACCCGTCGACGAGGTCGAACCCGTAGGCGCCGAACACCGCGCCGTCGTCCACCAGCAGGCGGGTGACGTAGCACGTCGACAGCATCGGGACGCCGAGCCGGGCGGCGTGCGCGCGGAGCACCCGTTGCAGGCTGACGCCGGTGTGGTCGCCGGTGAACGCCGTACGCCGGTAGGTGTGCGCCCCGAACCCGCGCTGGGCGATCCGGCCGTCCGGCTGCCGGTCGAACCGCATCCCGAACCGCTCGAGGTCGTGGATCGCCTGCCCGGCGTCCCGGGCCACGTGCTGGACCGCGCGCGGGTCGGCCAGCAGGCCGCCCGCGCGAAGGGTGTCGGCGGCGTGCTGCTCCCAGCTGTCGTCCGGGTCGGCGATCGCCAGGGCAGCGCTGATGCCGTCGGTGGCGAGCGTGGTGTGCGCGTCGTCCGCCGGCCGTTTGCCCACGGCGAGCACCGAGCAGCCCCGTTCGGCGAGCTCGATGGCGACCCGCAGGCCTGCCCCTCCCGTCCCGACGACGAGGACGGACGTGGCGAGCTGGTGTTCGTGTGACGGCATGGCAACTCCTTGGCCGCGGACGGGTGCTTGTCCGCTGTCGACCTGGTAGCCGTACCGATGTGTGACAGAACCGAATATTCTGTCGGGGAGCGCTCCGCCCCGGGTGCGCGCCCTACCCGCAGGAGCACCGTGAGCGCAGCCCGACTACCGAACCTGGTGGGCCGGCACCGCGAGTGCGCGGTGCTGGACGACGTCCTCGCCGGGCTGCGTGCCGGGCGGTCCGCGGTCCGCGTCGTCCGCGGGGAGGCGGGCATCGGGAAGTCGGCGCTGCTCGAGTACGTCGCTGTGCAGTCCTCCGCGGTCACCGTCTCCCGGGCGCAGGGCGTCGAGGCCGACATGGAGCTCGCCTGGGCGAGCCTGCACCAGCTCTGCGCCCCGTTCCTGGCGGCCGTCGACGCCCTTCCGGAGCCGCAGCGCGACGCGCTGCAGGTGGCCTTCGGCATGGCGGCGGGTGACCCGCCCGACCGCTTCCTCGTGGGGCTGGCCGTGCTCACCCTGCTCACCCGCGCCTCGGAGACCCGGCCGGTGCTCGTTCTCGTCGACGACGCCCAGTGGCTCGACCAGGTCTCCCGCCAGACCCTGGAGTTCGTGGCCCGGCGGCTCCTGGCCGAGGCCGTCGCGATGGTGCTCACCGTCCGGGACCCCGAGGGCGCCGCGGCCCTGACCGGGCTGCCGGAGCTGCGGATCGGCGGTCTGGACCAGGAGGCCGCGGGTGACCTGCTCGAGGCATCGGTCGAGGGCCGGATGGATCCTCGCGTCCGCGACCGGCTCGTCGCGGAGACGGGCGGCAACCCGCTGGCGCTGCTCGAGCTGTCCCGCGGCCGCACCGCGGCCGACCTGGCCTACGGTCTCGACGCGGCCGACCTCGTCCCGGTCCCGAGCCGCGTCGAGCAGGACTACACGCGGCGGCTGACGTCGCTGCCCGACCGCACCCGGACGCTGCTGCTCATCGCCGCGGCGGAACCGGTCGGGGACGTGCGGCTGCTGCTGCGCGCCGCCGAGCTGCTCGGCATCACCCCGGACGCCGCACCCGCGAAGGCCGCCGGCCTCGTCGAGTTCGGGGAGTCGCTGCGGTTCCGCCACCCCCTGGCCCGCTCGGCGGTCTATCGCGGGGCCGACGCCGCGCAGCGGCGGGCGGTGCACCAGGCGCTGGCCGACGCGACCGATCCCGTGCTCGAGCCGGACCGCCGGGCCTGGCACGCCGCGCAGGCGTCCGACGGACCGGACGAGGAGGTCGCGGCGAGGCTCGAGGAGGCTGCCGACCGGGCGCACCAGCGCGGCGGCGTGGCCGCCGAGGCGGTGCTGCTCGAGCGCGCCGCGGACCTGACCCCCGACCCGGGACAGCGCGGCGTGCGCGCCCTCGCGGCCGCCGAGGCCCATTTCTCGGCGGCCGCGCCCGACCGCGCGACCGAGCTGGCCGCGCTCGCGGACCTGTGCCCGCTCGACCCGCTCGACCGTGCCCGCCTCGTCCGGCTGCGGGCACGCATGCTGTTCGCCCGCAGCCGTAGCGACGAGGCCGCGCCGCTCCTGCTCGACGCGGCGGACCGGTTCACGGCGGAGGGCTCGCCGCTGGCACGGGAGACCTATCTCGAGGCGATCAGCGCCACCGTCTTCGCCGGGCGCGTGCACGGTCCCCACGGTGCACGCGCCGCGGCGATCGCGGCGCGGAGGTCGGACGCCCCGCCGTCCGCCTCCCAGGCCTCCGACCTGCTGCTGGACGGCGTCTCGGCGTTGCTCGCGGACGGCTACCACTCCGGTGTACCGGCCCTGGTCCGGGCGTTCGAGCCGTTCGCCCACGAGGAGCTCGGTAACCGGGACGCGGCGATGCGCTGGCTGCTCGCCGTGCCGGTGGCGCTGGAGTCGTTCATCCACCACCGGTGGGACCTCGCGGCGTGGGACGTCCTGTCGTCCCGTGCGGTGCGCCTGGCCCGTGAGGTCGGCGCGCTGGGCGTGCTTCCCCCGGCCCTCATCTACCACGGTGGCGTGAAGATCCACCACGGTGACTTCGCGGCGGCGAACCGGATGATCGAGGAGGCCGACGCGATCGCGGCGGCGACCGGGCAGGCGCCGCACCGCTACGCCACGCTGGTGCTCGCGGCCTGGCGCGGCGACGAGGCGGCCGCCGCGGGGAGCTTCGACGAGGCTCGGATCAGCGCCACCGAGGACGGCGAGGTGTCGCTCCTCGGCGTGACGGGCTACGTGCAGGGCGTTCTCTACAACGGTCTGGCGCGCTACGAGGACGCACTGGCCGCCGCGCGGACCGGCATAGACCACGACGGCTACAACTTCACCGGCCTGTCGCTGGTCGAGCATGTCGAGGCCGCCTTCCACTGCGGCGAGCGGGCACTGGCGCAGGGCTCGCTCGACCGGCTCGTCGAGCTGACCCGCGCCGCCGACACGGGGTGGGCACGCGGTGTCGAGGCCCGCAGCCGTGCCCTGCTCACCGACTCCGCGGACGAGGCCGACCGGCTCTTCCGGACGGCGATCGAGGAGCTCGACGCCGACCGGGTGGTCGTCGAGGCCGCCCGCTCGCACCTCGTCTACGGCGAGTGGCTGCGTCGGGCCCGACGCCGTGCGGACGCCCGCGAGCAGCTCCGGACCGCCCACCAGATGTTCGACGGCATGGGCTCGCTGGCGTTCGCCGAGCGGGCCCGGCGCGAGCTGCTCGCGACGGGCGAGCACGTGCGCACCCGGGACAACGGGACCGCAGCGCGGCTGACCCCGCAGGAGGCGCAGATCGCGGCGCTCGCGGCCGGAGGCCTGACGAACGCGAGGATCGGCTCCGAGCTCTTCCTCAGCCCGCACACCGTGGAGTGGCACCTGCGCAAGGTGTACTCGAAGCTCGACATCAGGTCGCGCCGGGGGCTCGCCGCCGCGCTCGCGGCCGCCGAGGGCGAGGGCGCGGACACGCCGGCGGCGGCCCCGGCCTGACGGCCAGGTGAGCCACGGGACCCACCGGCTCCGGACGCCCACGGGTCGCGCGATCCCACGGGTGCCCACCGCGGGCACGTGGCGCGTGGCCACGGTCCGTGGTCGCGACCCCCCGGGCTCGCCCACGGACGGACCACGGACCACGCATGGCGCGCCCGGACCACCCACGGACGGACGGTTGACCCACCGAGAACCGATGGGTGCCGTCCGTGAGGAGTCCGCAGATGTCGATGTCACACCCGGAGCCAGCCGCTCCGACCGACCCGGGGACCGGCCGGGTGCGAGAGCTCGACCTGGAGCTCGAACGCGAGCTCGACCATGACCGGAGGCTGGACGTGGGGCTCGACGTGTTCCTCGCGCAGCGCACCCGGCTCATCCAGATCGCCCGCCGGGTCACCGGCGACTTCGCCGGTGCCGAGGACGTGGTCCAGGACGCCTGGCTGCGCTGGCAGCGCGCCGACCGCGACGCCATCAGGAACCCCGCTGCGTTCCTCACCACGACCACCACCCGCCTGGCGATCAACGTGATCCAGTCCGCCCGGCACCGGCACGAGGCGACCGGCGCCGTGTCCCTGGCCAAGCTCGCCGACCTGACCGGCCCGGCCGACCGCCCGGAGGACCCGGTGCTCAGGGCGGAGCAGACCGCCCTCCTCGAGCGGACGCTGCAGGTCCTGATGGCGCGCCTGAGCCCGGACCAGCTCGCGGCGTACCTGCTGCGCAAGTGCTTCGACTACCCGTACGGCGAGATCGCCCGTCGGATGAACACGAGCAGCGCGAACGTGCGGCAGATGGTGCGGCGGGCACAGCAGGGCATCGAAGGGGGCCGCGAGCGGCCGGTCGCCCGCGGCGACCACCGCCGTCTCGTGCGGGCCTTCCAGACGGCCGCGCGCACGGGAGACCTCGCGGTGCTCGAAGGGATGCTGGTGCGTGCCGCACGGCGGTCGACGCCGCAGCGCGGGCAGCGAGCCCGTGGCCCGCTGCCGGCGCGGGCCGCTTGACGTCCGACGCCGCCCCAGGGTTGAGGCGCCACGTGGCCGGCCCAAGTATGCTCACGCCGGGAGCCATGCAGAGAACGAGCGGAGCGCCGGGTGAAGTACTCCTCGGCCGACGACGGGAGTGCGCAGCCCTCGACGACCTCGTCACGGGCGTCCGGGGCGGTCGAAGCGCGTCCCTGGTGCTGCGTGGCGAGCCGGGCATCGGCAAGACCGCGCTGCTCTCGTACGTGCGGGACGGCGCGCGCGGCTGCCGGGTCGCGCGCGTGGCCGGCGTCGAGGCCGAGGCGGAGCTCGCGTTCGGTGGCCTGCACCAGCTCTGCGCGCCGTTCCGCGACCACATGGACCGGCTGCCCGGACCCCAGCGTCTCGCGCTCGAGACGGCGTTCGGCCTCAGCGCCGGCGCTCCGCCCGACCGGTTCCTGATCGGCCTGGCGGTGCTGAACCTGCTCGCCGACGTCGCGGAGCGGCAGCCGCTGGTGTGCCTGATCGACGACGCGCAGTGGCTCGACCAGGTCTCCGCGCAGACGCTGGCGTTCGTCGCCCGGCGGCTCCTGGCCGAGCGGGTGCTGCTGCTGTTCGCGATGCGGCCGGTGAGCGGGCACCCGCTCCGTGGCCTGCCGTACCTCCAGATCGAGGGGCTGGCCGACCGCGACGCCCGGGTGCTGCTGTCCTCGGTGACCCCCGGCCGGTTCGACGACCAGATCCGCGACCGGATCCTGGCCGAGGCCCGGGGCAACCCGCTCGCCCTCCTCGAGCTGCCTCGTGGCCTGACGGTGGCCGAGCCGGCCGGGGACACGGGACCTGGGAGCGAGCTGCCCGGCGGTTCGGTCGAGGACGGTTTCCTGCGGCGGCTCCGGTCGCTCGCGCCGGACACCCAGCGGCTGCTGCTCCTGGCCGCCGCGGAACCCGTCGGCGACGTCGTGCTGCTCCGGCGCGCGGCGCAGGCGCTCGGCATCGACCTCGCCCCGGCGGTCGCGGAGGCGGAGGCCGCCGACCTCGTCACGCTCCGCAGCATGGTGCGCTTCCGGCACCCGCTGGTGCGTTCGGCGGCCTACCGGTCGGCGTCGCCGCGGGAGCGCCGGGACGCGCACCGCGCGCTGGCCCAGGCCACGGACCCCGGGCACGATCCCGACCGGCGGGCGTGGCACCTCGCGAGTGCCGCCCCCGCGGCCGACGAGCGCGTCGCGTCGGGCCTCGACCAGGCCGCGGCGCGTGCCCGCGCCCGTGGCGGCGTGGCGGCGTCGGCCGCTTTCCTCGCCCGGGCGGCGCAGCTCACCCCGGACCTGGCGGTGCGGGGCGCGCGCTCCGTCGCCGCAGCCCAGGCGAAGAGCCAGGCGGGCGCGTACGCCGAGGCGCTCGAGCTGCTCGACAGCGCCCAGCTCACGCCGCTTGACGAGCGGGACCGGGCCCGGGCCGACCTGGTCCGCGGCCAGGTCCTGTTCGCCTCCCGCAGCGCGAGCGCGGGGCTCCCGCTGCTCCTCTCCTCGGCGCACCGGCTCGAGACGCTCGACCCGGGGCTGGCGGCGGAGACCTACCGCGACGCGCTGTACGCGGCGTTCACGGCAGGCCGGCTGCCTGGCGGCGAGGGCGCCGAGGACGTCGCCGCCGCGGTGCTGCGGATGGACCGGCCCGAGCACCCCACGCGCAGCGACCTGCTCCTGGAGGGTGTGGCCCGCGTCTACGTGGACGGCTACGCAGCCGGGGCGCCGCTGGTGCTGCGGGCACTCGCGGCGTATCGCTCCGGCGGTCTGACCCCCGCGGACCTGGGCTGGCTCCCGCTCGCCGCGCGGATGGCCCACAACGTCTGGGACTTCGAGAGCTGGACCGTGCTGTCCGCCGAGCTGGTCCGGATCCTGCGTGAGCTCGGCGCGCTGTCGGCGCTGCCGTCGGCGCTGCTGCTGCAGCTCTCGAACCGGATGTACGCGGGCGACCTCGCGACCGCGCGGTCCCTCGTCGACGAGGCCGCGACGATCGGGGAGGTCACGGGCAGCAGCTTCTTCGCCCGTTACGGCGCACTGGTCGTGGTGCCGTGGGGCGGCGACGAGGCCGCGACGCGGGCGGCGATCGGTGCGATCGTCGAGGACCCGGCGCTGAGCACCGAGGGCAAGGCGCTGACGGCCACCGAGTGGGCCGCCGCCGTCCTCCACAACGGCCTGGGCCGCTGGGAGGACGCGCTCCGCGCGGCGCGGCGCGGGGCCGCCTACCCGCAGGAGCTGGGCCTGTCGATCTGGTCGACGGTCGAGCTCGTCGAGGCGGCTGCTCGGCTCGGCCGCGCCGAGGAGGCTGCCGAGGGCGCACGTGCGATCACCGGGATGGCACGTGCGGCAGGCACCGCATGGGCGCTCGGCACGGCTGCGCTCGTGACCGCCCAGGTCAGCCCCGACCCTGACGCGGAGACCCACTATCGCGAGGCGCTGGCTCGGCTGGGGGAGACGGGTGCCGGCACGGAGCTCGCTCGCGCGCACCTCCTGTTCGGCGAGTGGCTCGCGCGGGTCGGGCGCGACGCCGAGGCGCGGCGGTACCTTCGCCTGGCGCACGAGCTGCTGACCGGCATCGGCGCGTCGGGATACGCCGAACGCGCCCGGCGCGGTCTCGCGGACGCGGGCGCCCCCCTCGACCCGCCCGCGTCCCCGCCCCCGCCCGGAGCGGCCGCGACGCTCACGCCGCAGGAGGCGCAGATCGCCCGGCTCGCCGCCGACGGTCTGACGAACCCGGAGATCGGCGCTCAGCTCTACCTCAGCGCCCACACGGTCGAGTGGCACCTGCGCAAGGTGTTCGCCAAGCTCGGCGTCCGGTCGCGCAAGGACATCGCCGCGGCCCTGGCGGTGGGCGCACCCGCCCCGTAGGCGGCTACGCCGGGTCCGCCACCTGGTCACGGCCGGCCGCCAGCCGGGTCACGTCGAGCACCGCCTGGACGAACGCGTCCGGCGCCTCCTGCGGGAGGTTGTGCCCGGCGCCCGGCACCCGGCGGTGCAGCCGGGGACCGGTGAACCGGTCCGCGTCCGGGATGCCGTCGGTCACGGGGAAGTTGCCGTCGGCGAGACCCGCCAGGGTCACGGTCGGGACGTGGATCGGAGGCAGCGGGGCGAGGGCGTACTCGAACGCGTCGTACTCCGGGGCGCCGGGCGCCTCACCCAGTCGATGCCGGTAGGAGTGCAGCACGACGTCGACGTAGTCAGGGTTGTCGAACGCGGCGGCGGCCTGGTCGAGTGTCGCCTGGTCGAAGGCCCATTCCGGCGAGTTGCGACGCCAGATCACCTCGGCGATCTCGCGCCGGTTCGCCGTCAGGCCGGCCCGTCCGCGCTCGGTGAGGAAGTAGTAGAAGTACCAGAACCCGGCCTCCAGGTCGGGGCGGATGGGCTGCCCCGACGCGGCGACGTCCTGGATGAGGTAGCCGTTGACGCTGACGAGCCCGGCGACCCGCTCAGGTCGCAGGGCCGCGACGACGCAGGCGGCGCGGCCGCCCCAGTCGTAGCCGGCGAGCACGGCCTCGGGGATGTCGAGCGCGTCGAGCAGGCCGAGTACGTCCGCGCCGAGGGCCGCCTGCTGACCGGAGCGCGGTGTCCAGTCGTCGCGGAACCGCGTCGGCCCGTGGCCGCGGAGGTAGGGAACGACGACCCGGTGGCCGAGCGCCGCCAGCCGGGGTGCGACGTCGACGTAGCTGTGGACGTCGTAGGGGTATCCGTGGAGCAGCACCACCGGAGGGCCGTCGGCCGGCCCGTCCTCGACGTACGCGATGTCGAGGACGTCGGTGAGGGCGTGCTGGATGGGGGTCATCGAGGTTCCTCTCGTCTCACGCGCCGCGGCGCGGCGCGATCATGACGAACCGACCGAGCATGCTCCGGGTTCTGTGACACGAGCCCGGTGACGCCAGGCCGGGAGGAGGAGGGAGAGCCGGGGCGGTCCGGCCCTACCGGTCCAGCGAGTCGACGAACTGCGTGCTGACGGACGAGATCTCGGCCCGGGCCTCGTCGTGGGAGACGGTCGCCGTCCCGTCGCCGGGCTGCGGCCCGTAGTCGCCGAAGAAGGCATGGACGGCGCCGTCCACCACGGTGAACGTGGCGTCCGGCGGCAGGGTCTCGCGGGAGGCCTCGATCTTGGCCGGGGTGGCGAGCCCGTCGTGCTCCGCCGAGACGGACTCGACCGCGACCGTGAGCCCGCTGAGGTCCTCGGCCGGGTAGGAGGCGTACAGGAGCAGCCCGACGGCGGGCGCCACGTCGTCCGCCTCCGCGCCGGCGGCGTCGGACGACGCGACGACGCCGCCCAGCGAGTGCCCGCCCACGACCCACCGGTCGGCCTGCGGGACCCGCTCGCGGGCCGCGTCGAACGCCCCGCCGGCGAGGAAGGCGACGGCGAGCGGCTGCTTGGGGATCACCACGGTGTGCCCCGCCTCGGCGACCGGGCGCAGCACCGCGGCGTACGCCCGGGCCTCGACCTTGGCGCCGGGCCGGAAGAAGACGGCGGTCCCGTCCGCCCCGCGGGCGGGGACGAGCGTGACGGCCGTGGTGGACTCGGTGACGGTCACGGAGTCGTCCGAGACCATCGCGTCCAGCGCCGGCTGGACGGCGCTGAACGGGCGCAGCCACGCCATCGCCGCGACCCACACGATGCCGGCCACGACCAGCGCCAGGTCGCCGGCCAGCCGCCACCCGCGGCGGGCCGGCCGGGGGCGCAGGCTCCGCCACAGCACCAGCGCGCAGCCCAGGACGGTGAGGCCGAGCAGCACCGCGTACAGGGGGTGGCCGTGCACCACGGCGCCCCACGCCGTCAGGCAGGCCCACGCCACGACGACGATCCCGGCGGCCGCGACCGCGCGGACGGTCCAGGTGAACCAGGCGGGCCGGCGGGCCCCGGAGCCCGCCCCGTCCTGCGGCCCGGGCGTGCCGCGGCTCACGGTGCCACCGCTGTCTTGCCGGCCTCGTACACGTCCGTACCTCCTGGTCGCTCTGGTGCTGTGGTCCTGCAGGCTCATGCTCGCACCGCGCACCCGCATTCTCAGCGCGGGAACACGGGCCCCGGCACATGTCACACCCCGGGGGTGGTCCGGTACCCGGTCCGGGCGACCGGCCCGGTCCGGAGGTAGCCTGGGCGAACCCACCCGAAATCGGCTTTGAGGACCACATGTTCCGCATCGGACTCACCGGAGGGATCGCGGCCGGCAAGTCGGTCGCGGCGGCACGACTGGCCGAGCTCGGCGCCGTCGTCGTCGACCACGACGTGCTCGCGCGCGAGGCGGTCGCGCCCGGCTCCGTCGGCCTGGCCGAGATCGTCGAGGCGTTCGGCGAGGGCATCCTGGCGCCGGACGGCGGCCTCGACCGCCCCGCCCTCGGCGCCCTGGTCTTCGCCGACGCGGCCGCGCGCGCCCGGCTCAACGAGATCGTGCACCCCGAGGTGCGCCGGCTCTCGGCGGAGCGCGAGGCCATGGCGGGCGCCGCGGACGCGGGAGCCGTCGTCGTGCACGACATCCCCCTGCTCGTGGAGACGGGGCAGGAGGGCCACTTCCACCTGCTCGTGGTGGTGCACACGCCCGCGGAGCAGCGGGTCGGCCGGCTCGTGTCGGGGCGCGGCCTCACCGAGGACGCCGCTCGTGCCCGCGTCGCGGCGCAGGCCACGGACGAGGAGCGGCTCGCGGCGGCGGACGTAACCCTCGACGGTTCCGGCGACGAGGACGAACTACGCGCTCAGGTGGATATCCTGTGGCAGCGCGTGGCCGGAGAGGTCGCGCAGGAGGCGGAGGCAGACTCCGTGTGAACCGGCCCGGCCCGGGGGAGGAGCACCATGAAGGTCCTGGTCACGGGGTTCGAGCCGTTCGGCGGTGACGCCGTCAACGCGTCTGCGGAGGCCGTCACGGCGCTCGCGGGGCGCTGGACGGGTCCGGAGGAGCTGGTCACGGCGATCCTCCCGGTCGAGTTCGACGAGGTGCGGGGCGCGGACGGCCCGCTGCTGCGCCTGCTCGACGAGCACGCGCCCGACGTCGTCGTCGCGGTCGGCCTGGCCGGCGGCGTCAGCGAGGTGCGGGTCGAGCGCGTGGCGATCAACCTGATGGACGCGCGCATCCCCGACAACGGCGGCGCGCAGCCGGTCGACGCCCCCGTGGTCGACGGCGGACCTGCCGCCCGGTTCACCACGCTCCCCGCCAAGGCGGCCGTCGCCGCCGTGCGCGAGGCGGGCATCCCGGCCGGGGTCACCTACAGCGCCGGGACGTACGTCTGCAACGCCACCTTCTACGCCCTGCAGCACGCGCTGGCCGGGCGCCCCGGGGTGCTCTCGGGCTTCGTCCACGTGCCGCGCACCACGGAGGAGCTGGGGGCGCAGGAGTCCGCGTCCGCGCTGGCCGACGGCGGCGAGCCGCACCTGCCGGTGGACGCCCTGGCCAGGGCCCTGGAGATCGTGGTGCGCACAGCCCTGGGGGCGGCCCGCGGCGAGGTCGGCGAGCCGGCGGTGGCGGCGGGCACGCTGCACTGACGGGGGCTCGTTCACCGGAGTGTCAGTGGTCCGCCGTACGGTAGTGGCATGCGACCCGTGACCGACCTGCAGCGCACGGTGGCCCCGTTCGAGGTCATCTCCGAGTACCAGCCCGCCGGCGACCAGCCGACGGCCATCGCCGAGCTCACCGAACGCGTCCAGGCGGGCGAGAAGGACGTGGTGCTGCTCGGCGCCACGGGTACGGGCAAGTCCGCGACCACGGCCTGGCTCGTCGAGAAGCTCCAGCGCCCGACCCTGGTCATGGCGCCGAACAAGACGCTCGCCGCGCAGCTTGCCACGGAGTTCCGTGAGCTGCTGCCCAACAACGCGGTCGAGTACTTCGTCTCGTACTACGACTACTACCAGCCCGAGGCGTACATCGCGCAGACGGACACCTACATCGAGAAGGACTCCTCGATCAACGACGAGGTGGAGCGGCTGCGGCACTCCGCGACCTCGTCGCTGCTGACGCGGCGCGACGTCGTCGTGGTCGCCTCGGTGTCCTGCATCTACGGCCTCGGCACGCCGCAGGAGTACGTCGACCGCATGGTCCGGCTCGACGTCGGCGACGTGGTCGACCGGGACCAGCTGCTGCGCCAGTTCGTGACCATGCAGTACACGCGCAACGACATGTCGTTCACGCGCGGCACGTTCCGGGTGCGCGGCGACACGGTCGAGATCATCCCCGTGTACGAGGAGCTGGCGATCCGGATCGAGATGTTCGGCGACGAGATCGAGTCGATCCAGACCCTGCACCCGCTCACGGGCGACGTGGTCCGCGATGAGAAGTCGATCTACGTGTTCCCGGCGACGCACTACGTGGCGGGCCCCGAGCGCATGGAGCGCGCCATCGGCGGCATCGAGAAGGAGCTGGAGGAGCGGCTGGCCGAGCTGGAGAAGCAGGGCAAGCTGCTGGAGGCGCAGCGGCTGCGCATGCGCACCACCTACGACATCGAGATGATGCGCTCGATCGGCACCTGCGCCGGCATCGAGAACTACTCGATGCACATCGACGGCCGCGAGCCGGGCACCGCGCCCAACACGCTGCTCGACTACTTCCCCGAGGACTTCCTGCTCGTCATCGACGAGTCGCACCAGACCGTGCCGCAGATCGGGGCCATGTTCGAGGGCGACGCGTCGCGCAAGCGCGCGCTCGTGGACCACGGGTTCCGCCTGCCCAGCGCCATGGACAACCGCCCGCTGAAGTGGGAGGAGTTCACGGAGCGCATCGGCCAGACGGTGTACCTGTCGGCCACGCCCGGCGACTACGAGCGCTCGCTGTCCGACGGCGTCGTGGAGCAGGTCATCCGCCCCACCGGCCTGGTGGACCCCGAGGTGGTCATCAAGCCGACGACGGGGCAGATCGACGACCTGCTCGGCGAGATCCGCGACCGGGTGGACCGCGACGAGCGCGTGCTGGTGACCACACTGACCAAGAAGATGGCCGAGGACCTCACGGACTACTTCCTGGAGCGCAACGTCCGGGTGCGCTACCTGCACTCCGACGTCGACACGCTGCGCCGCGTCGAGCTGCTGCGCGAGCTGCGGCTCGGCGAGTACGACGTGCTGGTGGGCATCAACCTGCTGCGCGAGGGCCTCGACCTGCCCGAGGTGTCGCTGGTCGCGATCCTCGACGCCGACAAGGAGGGCTTCCTGCGGTCCGGGCGCTCGCTGATCCAGACGATCGGCCGTGCCGCCCGTAACGTCTCCGGCCAGGTGCACATGTACGCCGACAAGATCACGCCGGCCATGCAGATGGCGCTGGACGAGACCAACCGGCGCCGCGAGAAGCAGATCGCGTACAACACCGAGCGCGGCCTGGACCCGCAGCCGCTGCGCAAGAAGATCGCGGACGTCACGGACATGCTCGCCCGCGAGGACCTCGACACCGCCGAGCTGCTGGCCGGCGGGTACCGCAACAGCCGCAAGGGCAAGGGTGAGGGCAAGGCTCCGGTGCCGGGCTCGCCCAAGGAGGCCGCGACGAGCGGCAACCGGCTGGCCGGCGCCGCGGCGAGCGAGCTGGCCGAGCTCATCCAGGAGCTCGCCGACCAGATGCACGCCGCGGCCGCGGAGCTGCAGTTCGAGGTGGCGGCCCGCCTGCGCGACGAGATCTCGGGCCTCAAGAAGGAGCTGCGGCAGATGCAGGCCGCGACCGCCTGAGCGCGGCCCGGCACCGAGCCCGCGACACCGACCGCCGACAAGAGGAGACCCACGATGGCGCTGACGTTCCAGGTGACCTTCGACGCGGCCGACCCCCGGGCGCTCGGCGACTTCTGGTGCCGGGTGCTGGGCTACGTGCGTGAGGAGCCGCCCGCGGGCTTCGCCACGTGGGAGGAGGCCCTGACGGCCTGGGGCCTGCCCGAGGAGCGCTGGAACGACAAGAACGCCGTGTGCGACCCCGACGGCACGGGCCCGCGCATCTTCATCCAGAAAGTGCCCGAGCCCAAGGCCGCGAAGAACCGCATGCACCTCGACGTCAACGTGAGCGACGGCCTGAGCGGCCCCGAGCGCATCGCGAAGGTCATGGCCGAGGCGGAGCGGGTGACCGCCCTCGGGGCGATCGTCGTCGACGAGATGACCGAGCTCGGCGAGTTCTGGATCGTGCTGCGCGACCCGGAGGGCAACGAGTTCTGCCTGCAGTGACGGCCCGAGTTCATCCTTGACCCGTTCGCTCGGCCCGGTGGACCCTGATCGCGCAGGGGTGCAGCGCACGTCCGGGCGAGCAGGGCCAGGAGGCCGAATGCGGGCACTGACGCAGGACAGGTACGGCTGGGAACACCTCAGGGTCGGCGAGGTGCCCGACCCGGAGCCCGGCCAGGGGCAGGTGCTGGTCAAGGTCCGCGCGGCCGGCGTCAACCCCTTCGACTGGCACTACGCCGCCGGCCAGCCGCTGGTCGCGCGCGCGATGATGGGCACCTTCACCGGCCCGCGCCCGCCGGTCCGCGGCGCCGACCTGTCGGGCGTCGTGGTGGCCGCCGGGCCCGGGGTCACGGCGTTCGCGCCGGGCGACGAGGTGTTCGGGTTCGGCACCGGCGGCACGTTCGCGGAGCTGGCGCTCGCGGAGGTGGGCAGCATCGCCCGCCGGCCCGTCGACCTGACGCACGTCGAGGCCGCCGCGATGCCGATGGCCGCCGTCACGGCGCTCCAGTTCCTGCGGGCCGCCGAGCTGCGGGCCGGGCAGCGCATCGCCATCACCGGCGCGGGCGGCGGGATCGGGCACTTCGCGGTGCAGATCGCCGCGGCCTGGGGCGCCGAGGTGACGGGGGTGTGCGGCCCGCGCAACGCCGCGATGGTCCGGGAGCTCGGGGCGTCCGAGGTGATCGACTACACGAAGGACGACTTCACCGCGGGGGAGCGGCGCTTCGACGTCGTCTTCACCAACGCGGGCCGGTACTCCCTGCGGGCGCTCGGCCGCGTCGTCGTGCCCGGCGGGCTGGTGCTGGCCAACGACGGCAGCCGGGAGGGACTGCTCGGCGCCATGCCGGAGCTGATGACGGCGCCCCTGGTCTCGCGGATGCGCCCGTACCGGATCCTGAACGTCTCGGCGACGACCAGCGGCGAGGACCTCGGCGTCCTGGACGGCCTCGTGGCCGACGGCGTGCTGCTGCCCATCGTCAGCGCGACCTACCCGCTGGAGCGCGCCGTCGACGCGATCCGGCAGGTCGCCGGGCACGGGCACGCGCGCGGCAAGCTGGTCCTCACGATCGGCTGACCGGCCGCCCGACCGCCCGCCTCGGCGTCGTCCGGACGGCTCTGTCCGGCCGCCGGAGAGTGCCCAAGATCACGTTCGGGAACAAACCTGGCGTCCCGTATGCTTTCCCTCCGTTGGAGGGGAGTACCTCGTAACGGTCAGGTCGTCATCACAGCTGCCAGTGACGCCAGCTCGGCCCGGCCGGCCCGTGGTGCACCGTCGCCTGGTCTCGTCCAGGCTGGTGCACGGGCGGGCGAGGAAGACCTCCGGTGCCCTGCTGTGCTCACCGGAGGCTAGATGCGATCGCGCGTTCCTCCCTGTTCCGGAAGGAAGCAATGGTCCACGAACTGCCCGTGACCTTCGAACTGATCTCCCTCGGTGCGATGGTCCTGCTGCTCGTCGCCGATCTCCTCATCGTCGGACGGCGCCCCCATGTCCCGACCATGAAGGAGAGCGCCATCTGGGTGAGCTTCTACGTGGGCCTCGCCGTCGTCTACGGCCTCGTCGTCTGGGCCGTCGGCGGCCTCACCCCGGCGGCGGAGTTCTACGCCGGGTGGCTCATGGAGTACTCCCTGAGCGTCGACAACCTCTTCGTCTTCGTCATCATCATGGCGAGGTTCGCCGTGCCGCGGGACCAGCAGCAGCAGGTGCTCATGGTGGGCATCATCATGGCGCTGGTCTTCCGGGCCGCGTTCATCCTCGCGGGCGCCGCCCTGCTCGAGCAGTTCACCTGGCTCTTCTACATCTTCGGCGCGTTCCTCCTGTACACGGCCGTGCAGCAGGCGATCCCGGAGAAGGAGGAGGAGCAGGACGACTTCAAGGAGAACGCCCTCATCCGGGTCATGCGGCGCGTGCTGCCGCTGCACCACCAGTACAACGGCTCCAGCCTGCGGACCACCGTCGACGGCCGCCGGCTCTTCACGCCGATGATCATCGTGTTCCTGGCGATCGGCTCGACGGACGTGCTGTTCGCGCTCGACTCGATCCCGGCGATCTTCGGCATCACGCGGGACCCGTTCATCGTGTTCGCCACCAACCTGTTCGCGCTGATGGGCCTGCGCCAGCTCTACTTCCTGCTGGGCGGCCTGCTCGACCGGCTGGTGTACCTGCCCTACGCGCTGTCGGCCATCCTCGGCTTCATCGGGATCAAGCTGGTCCTCGAGGCCCTGCACACCAACTCGATCTCGTGGATCAACGGCGGCGAGGGCTTCCACTGGGCGCCCGAGATCCCGATCTGGCTGTCGCTCACGGTGATCGTGGCGTCCCTGGCGATCGGCACGGTGGCCAGCCTCGCCAAGTCGGCGTACGACGCGCGCGTCGAGGCCGCCCGGCCCGCCCCGGAGCCGGAGCCGGCGTCGGAGGACGTCTCCAAGTGACGCGCTGACGCACAGCGGCAGGCCGGAGGCCGCGTCCCCAGCAGGGGGCGCGGCCTCCGGCCTGCGCGCGGTCAGCGCCCGTTCAGACCACCGTGTAGTCCACGTCGATCGAGAAGATCTCGCGGTCCCCGGACCGGATGGTCCCGGTGAACGCCTGGGGGTGCGCGTCGGGCTCGGCGGGCGCCGAGGGCTCGACGTCCACCGTGCAGGTCTCCCCGGCCGTGGCCAGGTTGTCCGCCCGCAGCCGGAACATCCCCGGCTGCCAGGAGGCGTCGGGGCCCGCCGCCGCCTCCAGCACGTGGTCGAACAGCGCGAACGCGGCGTACCCGGCCACCGACACCGGCAGCGCCGGAAAGCCGTCGAAGTGCCCGCGACACATCGCCGCCTCCACGGCGAGCTTCGCCGTGGCGCTGTGCGCGTCGGCCGCGACGTCGACCAGCGGGGCCGGCGCGGCGTACGGGTTGGCCGGCTCCGTCGCGTCGGGGGCCCGGGCCGGGCCCATCATCCGCCGGAACACCGGGACCGTCATGACCAGGTACTCCACGTCCATCTGCGCCACGAGGTTGCCCTGGGGGTCCCGGAGCTCGGTCTGGGCCTCCGCCCGGTTGCGGCCGGTCATCAGGGCGCTCGCGGTCCCGATGAGCCTGGTCGGTGAGCTCACGCGCGGGAACATCCGGCCGATGCCGCGGTGCGCGAGGTAGTAGTGCCGCTTGGTGCTGGGGTTGGTCGTGGCCGCGGCGCACAGGCCGAGGATGGCGAGGTGCCGGCCCGCCTCCGCGATCCCGACGACGGGTGCCTGTCGTCCCGTGGGGGACTGAACAGGGACGGTGGCGCTGGTCAGCCCCGGTTCCGGGCTGAGCAGGTCGCCAAGTGCGTAGTAGGGCGGCGTCACGCAGATGCGCGGGCCGATCTCACCGTAGCCAACCGTGCTGTCGACAGAGGTCATGCGGTGCCTCCCCGAACGTAACCAGCAGAGTCCGAACAGGCATCATGTGCACCAAGAAGCGCGCCACGCCATGGTTCGAACGTGACTATTAGGTAAAAACCTCTGTATGAATTGTGATGGGGTGAAGTTTTCCGACTTGTCTAGTCCGCGAAACCACCGATCACGACGTTCCACTGCTGCACGCCGCGCTCGCCGATGACGCCCGCGTGCGCGAACGGGTCCGCGTCCAGGGCGGCCAGCGCGGCCTCGGCCGACTCAGCCTCCACGACCAGCAGGGCCCGGGACCCGTCGTCGAGGGGGCCCGAGGCGCGCACGACGCCGTCCGCGTTCAGCCGCCGCAGGAAGTCCCGGTGGCTGGGCCGGACCTCGTCGCGGGTCGCCACGTCGTCGGTGTAGGTGTAGCTCACGGCGTAGGTGCTCATGGGCGCAGCCTGCCATCCGGTTCGGCGAGCCGGTTAATTCTTGATGAAGACGCTCGTCACGGACCCGCCCGCACCCCAGACTCTGAGCATGGACGCACGTGAGAACCACTTCGACCTCGTCGTGATCGGCTCCGGCCCCGGTGGCCAGAAGGCCGCGATCGGCGCCGCCAAGCTGGGCAGGCGCGTGGCGGTGGTGGAACGGCGGGACCAGGTCGGCGGCGTGAGCCTGCACACCGGGACCATCCCGTCCAAGACGCTCCGCGAGGCGGTGCTCTACCTGACGGGCCTGCAGATGCGCGACGTCTACGGCTCCAGCTACCGGCTCAAGGAGCACATCACGGTGCCCGACCTCCTCGCCCGGCTGCAGCACGTCATCGGGCGCGAGATCGAGATCGTCCGCAACCAGCTCGCCCGCAACCACGTCGAGACCGTCGTGGGCACCGCCCGGTTCACCGGGCCGCACGACATCGAGGTGGCCGACGCCGAGGGCGACGTCGTGCGGCGGCTGACCGCCGACAAGGTGGTCGTCGCGGTCGGTACCGCCCCCGCGCGCCCCGCCAACATCGCGTTCGACGGCGTCCGCGTCGTCGACTCCGACGGCATCCTCGACGTCAGCGAGGTGCCCCGGACCATGGTCGTGGTCGGCGCCGGCGTGATCGGCATCGAGTACGCCTCGCTTTTCGCCGCGCTCGGCACCCGGGTCACCGTGGTCGAGGCGCGCGACAAGATCCTCGACTTCTGCGACTCCGAGGTCGTCGAGGCGCTCAAGTTCCAGCTCCGCGACCTCTCGGTCACGTTCCGGCTGGGGGAGAAGGTCGAGTCGGTCACCGCGGGGGAGAACGGCACCGTCACCACGCTGGCCTCCGGCAAGCGGGTCCCCGCCGACTGCGTGCTCTACTCCGCCGGCCGGCAGGGCTGCACCGACGGCCTCGACCTCGCCGCCGCCGGGCTGGAGGCCGACCACCGCGGCCGGCTCCAGGTGGACAAGCAGTTCCGCACCGACGTCGAGCACATCTACGCCGTCGGCGACGTCATCGGGTTCCCGGCGCTCGCGGCGACGTCCCAGGAGCAGGGGCGGCTGGCCGCGTACCACGCGTTCGGCGAGCCGGTCTCCTCCGTGCTGGAGCTGCAGCCCATCGGCATCTACACGATCCCGGAGATCTCCTACTGCGGGGACACCGAGGACCAGCTCACCACCGCGGGCGTGCCGTACGAGGTGGGGGTGGCGCGCTACCGCGAGCTGGCGCGCGGGCAGATCGTGGGCGACTCCTACGGGATGCTCAAGCTGCTGGTCTCGACCGAGGACCGCCGCGTGCTGGGTGTGCACGTGTTCGGGACGGGCGCCACGGAGATCATCCACATCGGGCAGGCGATCATGACCACGGGCGGCACCGTGGACCACCTGGTCGACACGGTCTTCAACTACCCGACGCTGGCGGAGGCGTACAAGGTCGCCGCCCTGGACGCGACGAACAAGATGCGCGACGTGGAGCGGTTCGGGCTCTGACCCGGCCGCCGTCGGCGCGGGCCCCGGCGCGGCGCACGAGGGCGCCCGCCCACCGGGAGGTGGACGGGCGCCCTCGTGCGTGACCGGTGCGGCGGGTGCTACTTGTCGCCGGCGATCGCGGGCACCTCGGCGTCCGCGAGGGTCACGAGCGCCTGGGCGTGCACGGCGTGCTGCCAGTTGCCCAGGTCCGCGACCGTCTTGATCTTCAGCTCGGCGAGCATCTCGTCGTGCTTGGGCGTGAGGCCGAGCAGCGCCGACGGCGGCGCCGCGAGGATCGCGGCGATGCTCTGGTCCTTGTAGGCCTTGTCGACGAGCTTGTTCAGGTTCAGGCTCACGTGCCTGCCTTTCGTCCGTGCGGTCGTGGAGCGGCCGGGTTCTCACCCGGCCGAGGGAAGGATGTCGCGATCGAGGGCGGTATGCAACTTATGCCCGCATTGTCGGACTGGCTCCGATCTGTCCTCACCCGCTTTGTTACCGGGGCGGCCGAGTCTGCTCCCACCTCTTGCAGACCTGGACGTTCGTCCGGTTGACTTGCTCATCGTGGTGGTCTCGGACGTCTCGACCAGGCTGGCTGCCGCGGTCCGGGCCGCCCGTTCGGCGGTAGGCCGTGGCTCGCTCCCGGCTGCGGTCCAGGCCGTCCCGGGCGACGGCGCCCGGTGGCCGGCCGTGCTGCTCGACCCGGCCCGCGCGGTCGTCCCGTTCATGGGCCGCGAGCAGGAGCTCGACGACCTCGGCCGGTGGGCCGACACCGACGCCCCCGTCAGGCTGCGCCTCGTCGTCGCCCCCGCCGGATTCGGCAAGACGCGGCTCGCGAGCGAGTTCGGCGACCGGCTGGGCCAGGCCGGCTGGACCGTCGTCCCGGTGCCGATCGGCCGCGAGGTCGCCACGGTCCGCGCACGCCCGCAGGGTGACGTCCTGTTCGTGATCGACGACGCCGCCACCCGGCTCGGCCTGGGCGCGCTGCTCGACGTTCTCGCCCGCCCCGCCCGCGGCCGCACCCGCGTGCTCCTGCTCGCCCGCGTCGCCGGGGAGTGGCTGCGCCGGCTGCGCTGGAGCTCCACGCTGTGGGCCCGGCTCGAGCGCGGCGACGCCACGCAGACGGCCCTGGACCTGCCGCTGTCCCACGACCTGCCCGACGCCGCCGTGCTGGAGGCCGCGCTCGCCGCGTTCGCCGGGCACCTCGGCGTCCAGGACCCGGGCCCCGGCGTCGTGCCCGCCCAGGAGCCGGACCGCGGCAACCGCGTGGTCGACCTGCACGCCGCCGCTGCGCTCGCCGCCCTCGCGGGGACGGGCGTGCCGCTCCCCGCGGACCAGCCCAGCCCGGTGCGCGGGCTCCTGACGGCGGCCGCGGACTCGTGGGCCAGGTCGGCCCGGGAGGCGGGCCTGGAGCTGAGCCTGGACGAGGTCCAGGACGTCGTCGCGGCGGCCTGCCTGCTCGGGGTGGACGACGCCGCGGGCGCGCGCGACGTGCTGCGCCGGGTGGTGCCCGGCGTGCCCGCCCGCGTGGGCGCACGCTGGCTGCTGGGCCTGCCCACCGTCGTGGCGGAGCTCGGGCCGAGCCCCGCCGGGCCGGACCGGCTCGGCGACCTGCTCCTCACCGACCGGCTCGGCCGCTCGGTCTCCCTTGTCGGCTCGTGCACGTGGGGCCTGTCGCGCAGGAGCGCCCTGCGGGTGGTGCGCGTCGCCCGGCGGCTGGAGGTCGAGCTGTCCGAGGTGCCGGCCGCCACCGCGCTGGCCGGCGAGCTCCTGCGCCGGGCCACCGACTCCGCCGGGGACGACCCGCGCACGCTGCGGGCCGCGTTCCTGCTCAAGCGGCGCGCCGTGATCGACGCCTCGGTCGACGACGTGCACCGGGGCGAGCGGCTGGTCGAGGTGGCCAGGGACGCCGTCGGCCGCGCGGAGGCGCTGGTCGACCTCGGTACCGCGCTGCGGGACGTCGCGCGGGTGACGGAGTCGCTGGACGTGCTGGACGCGGGCGTCGAGGCCTGGCGGCGCATCGCCGCCGGCGACCCGGACCGCTACCGCACCGCGCTGGTCTCGGCGATCAACGCCATGGGCAGCGCGCGCTGGCGGGCCGGGCACACGCAGGCCGCGCTGGCCGCGCACCGGGAGGCCCTCGAGCTGGTCCGGGCCGCCCCCGAGCGCGACCGGTCGTGGTGCGAGGCCGAGATGGCGCGCGTGCTGATCAGCCTCAACGTGGTGCAGAACGACACGGGCACGATCCAGGAGGAGGACGACACCTTCGCCGAGCTGCTCCCGATCCTGCGCAACCTGGTCGAGCGCGACCCGCGGCAGTGGTCGGTGTTCCTGACCACCGCGTTGTCCAACCGGTCGGTGACGCTCACCGAGAGCCGGCCGCAGCAGGCGGTGCCGTTCGCGCTGGAGGCCGTCGAGCTCAGCCGCCGGATGGTGCTGGAGGCTCCGCAGCGGCACCGCAACGAGCTCGGGTTCGCGCTGACCAACCTGGCCAACGCCTACGCGGCGCTGGGCCGGGACCGGGAGGCCGTGGAGCCGCTCACCGAGGCCGCCGCCGTCCGGCGCGAGCTGGTCCGGGAGAACCCCGCCACGCACACCTGGACGCTCGCCTACACGCTCGCCTCGCTCGGCGCGGTCAAGTCGCGCCTGGGCGACCTGGACGAGGCCGTCTCGCTCGAGCGGGAGGCCGTGCTGCTGCGCCGTCGCCTCGCCCGCGAGCACCCGGCGCGGTACCGCCGGATGCTCGCGGCGTCCCTCTCCAACCTCGCGGTCACGCACTCGCGGGCCGGTGAGCCGGAGGAGGCGCTGCCGCTGGAGCAGGAGGCCGTGGCGATCCGGCGCGGCCTCGCGGAGGAGGGCCAGCCGGGCGAGGAGCACCTGGCGCACTCGCTGTCCAACCTGGGCGTGCTCTACGCCGAGCTCGGCCGGGCCGCCGACGCCGTGGCGCCCACCAAGGAGGCCGTGGAGCGGCTCCGCCGGCTCGCGGGGGAGGACCCCGGCCGCTTCGAGCCCGCCCTGGCGAACGCGCTCCTCAACCTCGGCGCGGCCCTCATCGACGCCGGCCGCCTGAAGGAGGGCGTGGAGCCGACGACGGAGGCCGTGCGCCTGCGCCGCGAGCTCGCCCGCCGCAGCCCCGACGTGCACCTGCCGGGGCTCGCGGCCGCGCTGACGAACCTCGTCTCCGTGCACCTCGACCTCGGGATGACGGACCCGGCGGCGGAGTACGCGCAGGAGGTCGTCGCGGTCCGCCGGCGGCTCGTCGACGGCTCCTACGCCCACGAGCAGGACCTCCTGCGAGCCCTGGACCTGCAGGCTCGCGTGCGCCGGACGGGCCCCGTCGAGGGCCGCGCGATCCGCTGAACGACGCGGGTGTGACGAGTCTGCCAGTGTGATCCATAGAACAGGCGTGCGAATGTCGGTGGCGCGCCCTAGGATGCCTCTGTGAGCAATCGTCTCGTCGTCTCCGGTGCCCGTGAGCACAACCTCAAGAACGTCGATCTGGACCTCCCCAGGGACCGTCTGATCGTCTTCACCGGGCTGTCGGGTTCGGGTAAGTCGTCGCTCGCGTTCGACACGATCTTCGCCGAGGGTCAGCGCCGGTACGTCGAGTCCCTGTCTGCCTACGCCCGCCAGTTCCTTGGCCAGATGGACAAGCCTGACGTCGACTTCATCGAGGGCCTGTCGCCCGCGGTGTCGATCGACCAGAAGTCGACCAACCGCAACCCGCGCTCCACGGTGGGCACCATCACCGAGGTCTACGACTACCTGCGCCTGCTGTACGCCCGCGCGGGCACACAGTTCTGCCCCGTGTGCGGGGAGAAGGTCCAGTCGCAGACGCCGCAGCAGATCGTGGACCAGATCCTGGAGCTGCCCGAGGGCACCCGCTACCAGGTCCTGGCGCCCGTCGTGCGCGGCCGCAAGGGCGAGTACGCGGACCTGTTCAAGGAGCTGCAGGCCAAGGGCTTCTCGCGCGCCCGGGTCGACGGCGAGGTCGTGCAGCTGACCGACCCGCCCACGCTGGAGAAGAAGCTCAAGCACGACATCGAGGTGGTCGTGGACCGGCTCGTGGCGCGCGAGGGCGTGCAGCGTCGGCTCACCGACTCGGTGGAGACCGCGCTCGCGCTGGCGGGCGGCCTCGTGATGATCGAGCTGGTGGACGCAGACATCGACGACACCACGCGCACCCGCAAGTTCTCCGAGAAGCGCGCGTGCCCCAACGAGCACCCGCTGGCGCTCGACGAGATCGAGCCGCGCACCTTCTCGTTCAACGCGCCCTACGGCGCGTGCCCCGAGTGCACCGGCATCGGCTTCCGCCTGGAGGTCGACCCCGACCTGATCGTGCCGGACGACGAGCAGACGCTGCGCGGCGGCGCCGTCGCCCCGTGGGCGCAGACGTCGTCGGAGTACTTCGAGCGGGTGCTCTCCGCGCTCGCCGAGGAGATGAAGTTCTCCATGGACGTGCCGTGGCGCGCGCTGCCGGCGCGGGCCCGGGAGGCGATCCTGCACGGGCGCGACCACAAGGTGCACGTCAAGTACAAGAACCGGTGGGGCCGCGAGCGGCAGTACTCGACCGGGTTCGAGGGCGCCGTGACGTTCCTGGAGCGGCGGCACCGCGAGACGGACTCCGACTGGTCCAAGGAGAAGTACGAGGCCTACATGCGTGAGGTCCCGTGCCCGACCTGCGGCGGCGCGCGGCTCAAGCCCGAGGTGCTCGCGGTCAAGGTGGACGGCCTGTCCATCGCCGACGTCTGCCGGCTCCCGGTGGGCGAGGCCGCCGAGTTCCTCAAGGGCATCGAGCTCGGCGTGCGCGAGGCGCAGATCGCCACCGAGGTGCTCAAGGAGATCCACGCGCGCCTCGGCTTCCTGCTCGACGTCGGGCTGCACTACCTGACGCTGGAGCGGCCCGCGGGCACGCTGTCCGGCGGCGAGGCGCAGCGCATCCGGCTCGCGACCCAGATCGGCTCCGGCCTGGTCGGCGTGCTGTACGTGCTGGACGAGCCGTCGATCGGCCTGCACCAGCGCGACAACCGCCGGCTCATCGACACGCTCACCCGCCTGCGGGACCTGGGCAACACGCTGATCGTGGTCGAGCACGACGAGGACACGATCCGCGCGGCCGACTGGATCGTCGACATCGGCCCGGGCGCGGGCGAGCACGGCGGTGTCGTCATCCACTCGGGCGACTACGCCGGGCTGCTGGAGCAGCAGGACTCGCTCACGGGCGCGTACCTCGCCGGACGCCGCTCGATTCCCGTGCCGGCCGAGCGCCGGCCCGTCGACTCCAAGCGGCAGGTCACGGTCGTGGGCGCGCACGAGAACAACCTGCGCGACGTCGACGTGTCGTTCCCGCTGGGCGTGCTGACCGTGGTGTCGGGCGTCTCGGGCTCGGGCAAGTCGACGCTCGTGAACTCGATCCTGTACACGGTCATGGCCAACCAGCTCAACGGCGCCCGCCGGGTGGCCGGTCGGCACAAGCGCGTGACGGGCCTGGACCAGCTCGACAAGGTGGTCCACGTGGACCAGGGGCCGATCGGCCGCACGCCGCGGTCCAACCCGGCCACCTACACCGGCGTCTGGGACCGGATCCGCAAGATCTTCGCGGAGACCGAGGAGGCCAAGGTGCGCGGCTACGGCCCCGGCCGCTTCTCGTTCAACGTCAAGGGTGGGCGCTGCGAGGCGTGCGCGGGCGACGGCACGATCAAGATCGAGATGAACTTCCTCCCCGACGTGTACGTGCCGTGCGAGGTGTGCCACGGCGCGCGGTACAACCGCGAGACGCTCGAGGTGCACTTCAAGGGCAAGACGGTCGCCGACGTGCTCGACATGCCGATCGAGGAGGCCGCGGACTTCTTCAAGGCGTTCCCGGCCATCTCGCGGCACCTGTCCACGCTGGTCGACGTCGGCCTCGGCTACGTGCGGCTCGGCCAGCCGGCGCCCACGCTGTCGGGCGGCGAGGCGCAGCGCGTCAAGCTCGCGGCGGAGCTGCAGAAGCGGTCCTCGGGCCGGTCGGCGTACGTCCTGGACGAGCCGACGACGGGCCTGCACTTCGAGGACGTCCGCCGCCTGCTCGGCGTGCTCCAGTCGCTGGCCGACAAGGGCAACACGGTCATCGTCATCGAGCACAACCTCGACGTCATCAAGAACGCCGACTGGGTCATCGACATGGGCCCGGAGGGCGGTAGCGGCGGCGGCAACGTCGTCGCGCAGGGCACGCCCGAGGTCGTCGCGGAGGTGCCGGAGAGCCACACGGGCACCTACCTCGCGGAGATCCTGGACGGCCACGCGCGGGCGGGCGAGGTGCCGGTGCTGCCCCCGACGAACGGGGCGGCCAAGCGCAAGACCGCGGCCCGGAAGACCACCCGGGCCAAGGCGGCCGCCTCGGCCTGAGACTCGCGGCGTGTCGTGCGGGGCGAAGTGATGGCCTGCGGGCCGGGCGCACCCTAGGGTGAGTCCATGAGCGGAGCCACGCATGACTACGCCGTGACGGTGCGGTGGACCGGCGCGGGGGACACGGGTACGTCCTCGTACACCGCGTACTCGCGCGACCACGAGATCGACCTGGCCCACAAGCCGCCCCTGCTGGGCTCGGCGGACCCGGCGTTCCGGGGCGACCCGGGCCGGTACAACCCCGAGGAGCTATTCGTCGTCAGCCTGAGCCAGTGCCACATGCTGTGGTTCCTGCACCTGGCGGCGGAGTCCGGCCTGATCGTGCGCGAGTACACGGACGCGGCGACCGGCACCATGCGCGTGGAGTCGCGGGGCGAGGGTGCGTTCACCGACGTGACGCTGCACCCGCGCGTCGTGGCGGACGCTGGCGAGCTCGCCACCGACGAGCACGTGGCCGCCCTGCACCACAAGGCGCACGCGATGTGCTTCATCTCGCGGTCGGTGAACTTCCCGGTGCACGTGGCGCCGGTGCCGCTCGCCGTCGGCGCGGCGTGACCGGTCCGGCGTGACCGGTCCGGCCTGACCGGTCCTGCCCGACGGGCCCCGGGGCAACGGTCCTTGGTGCCCGCGCGTCACAGGTCATGACGGGCGCCGCTGGGGTGCCCGGACGAGGAGCAGCCATGCGTACGACACGGATGTCCCGGCTGGCGGCGGCGGTGGTGGTGGGTGCCGCGCTGATCGCGACGACGGCCTGCCAGGCCGACCCGCCGCAGGAGGCGGAGACCAGCGCGCCCGCGACCCCGAGCGCGGAGCCGACCGGCCAGGCGTCGCCGTCGGGCGAGCCTTCCACGGGCGAGCCCGGGCCGGGCGGCGAGCCCACCGGCGACGGCGGGTCCGGCGGCGCGGACGCGCCCTACGAGGACGGCTACCAGCCGCCCTGGTTCGAGGGGACGGACTGGTCGTGCGGCATGCCCGCCGCGGACCTGGCGTCGACCAGTGACGACCGGGCGCTCGAGGTCGCGGGCGAGCTGACGGACACCTCCGGCGGCGAGCCGTCGCACAACGGCGACCGGTTCCTGCCCGTGACGCTGACCGGGCCCGCGGGCGCGGTGCACGTCAGCCCGCCGGCGACGGTCTGGACGCAGGGCGGCGTCGTGGTCGAGCTGCCGGCCCTGGCCGACGCCGCGCCCGTGGAGACCGCGGGCGGCGAGCGGCTCGACGCGGTGGCCGGCCTCCTGTCGCACTGCGTGCCGGGCCCCGAGACCGGGGGGATGGCGACGTACGAGACCGAGCTGCCCGAGGGCGACTACGAGGTGCGGGCCTTCGTCGAGGTCGACCCGGGAAGCAACCCGCGCCAGTTCGTGCTGAGCGACCCGGTGGACGTCTCCGTCACCGAGGACGGCATCGTCGAGCGCTGAGCCGCGCGCCCACGTTGTCAGTGGCAGCGCATAGGTTTGTGCCATGGCGGATCCAGCAACCTATCGACCCAAGCCGGGAGAGATCCCGACGTCGCCCGGTGTCTACCGGTTCCGCGACGAGCACGGCCGGGTCATCTACGTCGGCAAGGCGAAGAACCTGCGCCAGCGCCTGGCCAACTACTTCCAGGACGTCGCGCACCTGCACGAGCGCACGCAGCGGATGGTGACCACCGCGGCGTCGGTGGAGTGGACGGTGGTGGGCACCGAGGTCGAGGCGCTCGCCCTGGAGTTCACCTGGATCCAGCAGTACGACCCGCGGTTCAACGTGAAGTACCGGGACGACAAGTCCTACCCGTACCTCGCCGTCACCCTGGGTGAGGAGGTGCCGCGCGCCCAGGTGCTGCGCGGCGCCAAGCGCAAGGGCACGCGGTACTTCGGCCCGTATGGGCACGCCTGGGCCATCCGGGAGACCCTCGACCTGCTGCTGCGGGTGTTCCCGATCCGCACCTGCTCGGCCGGCGTCTACAAGCGCGCGGGCCAGTCGGGGCGGCCGTGCCTGCTCGGGTACATCGACAAGTGCTCCGCGCCGTGCGTTGGCCGCATCAGCGTCGAGGACCACCGGGCGCTCGTGCTGGACTTCTGCGACTTCATGGCGGGCGACACCGCCAAGTTCGAGCGCCGGCTGACCAAGCGCATGCAGGAGGCCGCCGCCGAGATGGAGTACGAGCAGGCCGCCCGTCTGCGCGACGACATCGAGGCCCTGCGCCGCGCCACGGAGAAGAACGCCGTGGTGCTGGGCGACGCCACCGACGCCGACGTGTTCGCGCTGGTCGGCGACGAGCTCGAGGCCGCTGTCCAGGTGTTCCACGTGCGTGGCGGCCGCATCCGTGGCCAGCGCGGCTGGGTGGTCGAGAAGGTCGAGGACATCAGCGACGGCGAGCTCGTGGAGCACCTGCTGCAGCAGGTCTACGGCTCCGCGGAGGAGACCACCGGCCCCGAGGCGCGCGACGCCGTGCCCCGCGAGGTGCTGGTGCCCGTGCTGCCGCCCGACCTGGACCAGGTCGGCGCCTGGCTCACCGGCCTGCGCGGCTCCCGCGTGGACGTGCGCGTGCCGCAGCGCGGCGACAAGAAGGAGCTCGCCGAGACGGTCCGCAAGAACGCCGAGCACGCGCTGATGCTGCACCGCACGCGCCGCGCGGGCGACCTCACGACCCGCAGCCAGGCGCTGCGTGAGATCCAGGAGGCGCTCGACCTGGACTCGGCGCCCCTGCGCATCGAGTGCTACGACATCTCGCACACCCAGGGCACCTTCCAGTCGGCGTCCATGGTGGTCTTCGAGGACGGCCTGGCCCGCAAGAGCGAGTACCGCTCGTTCAGCATCCGCGGCTCGGAGGGCGACGGCGCCCGCGACGACACCGAGGCGATGCACGAGGTCATCACGCGCCGGTTCAAGCGCTACCTCGCCGACCGGCTCAAGTCGAACGACGTCGAGATCTCCGCGGGCGAGGACCCGGCCGGTGCCGACCTGCCCGGCCCGCTGCCGGGCGGCGAGGTCGCGGCCGACGCCCCCGAGGAGAAGGCCCGGTTCGCCTACCCGCCCAGCCTCGTGGTGGTCGACGGCGGCCCGCCCCAGGTCGCCGCCGCCCAGCGGGCCCTGGACGAGCTCGGCATCACGGACGTCGCGCTGTGCGGCCTGGCCAAGCGCCTGGAGGAGGTGTGGCTGCCGGGCGAGGACTACCCCGTCATCCTGCAGCGCTCCAGCGAGGGTCTGTACCTGCTGCAGCGCGTCCGCGACGAGGCGCACCGGTTCGCGATCACGCAGCACCGCCGGCGGCGCAGCAAGGGCATGACCGCCTCCGTGCTCGACGACGTCCCCGGGCTCGGTCCGGCGCGCAAGAAGGTGCTGCTGACCCACTTCGGCTCGCTCAAGCGGCTCAAGGCCGCGAGCGTCGAGGAGATCGCCAGCGTTCGGGGGATGGGGGACAAGACCGCGGAGGCCGTCGTGGCCGCCCTGAAGGCCTGACGCTGGCATGCTTGGTGCCATGAGCAACACCGAGCCGTCGCCCACCACGGCCCCCGAGGGAATCGCCGCGGTCGAGGCCGCCACGCACACCCCCGAGCGCAGCGAGCCGCAGGTCCTGGTGATCACCGGCATGTCCGGCGCCGGCCGGTCCCGGGCCGCCGCCGTGCTGGAGGACCTCGACTGGTACGTCGTCGACAACCTGCCGCCCATGATGCTCGTGCCCCTGGTCGACCTCATGGCCAAGGGCTCCAGCATCGAGCGCGTCGCCGTGGTCGTGGACGTGCGCGGCCGGCAGTTCTTCTCGGAGCTCGACAAGGTGCTGGTGCACATGTCGGAGGCCGGGGTCGCGTACCGGATCCTGTTCCTGGACGCGACCGACGAGGTGCTGGTGCGCCGCTTCGAGCAGGTGCGCCGCCCGCACCCGCTGCAGGGTGACGGCCGGATCCTGGACGGGATCGCCGAGGAGCGCTCCGTGGTGGCCACCCTGGCCGAGCGCGCCGACCTGCGGATCGACACCTCCGACCTGTCCGTGCACGACCTCGCGCGGGAGATCCGGGCGTGGCTCGCGCACGACGCGACCGAGCAGCTGCGCATCAACGTGATCTCGTTCGGCTTCAAGTACGGCATCCCTCTGGACGCGGACCACGTGGTGGACGTACGGTTCCTGGCCAACCCGTACTGGATCACCGAGCTGCGGCACCTGACGGGGCGTGACCAGCCAGTTCGCGACTACGTGCTCGCCCGCCCGGGCGCCGTGGAGTTCGCGGACCGGTACGTCGACGCCCTGGCCCCGGTGCTCGCCGGCTATCTCAACGAGGAGAAGCGTTACGTGACCATCGCCGTGGGATGCACGGGCGGCAAGCACCGCTCCGTCGCCATGTCGGACGCCATCGCCGACCGGCTGCGCGCCCGGGGACAGCTCGTCTCCGTCTCGGCGCGTGATCTGGGCCGCGAATGATCCCGCACGCGCCGGGAGTGCCCGACGTCCCCGCCCCCGAGTGGAGCAAGAACCCGTCGGTCGTCGCCCTCGGCGGCGGCCACGGCCTGTCCGCCAGCCTGTCCGCGCTGCGCCTCATGTCGGACCGTCTCACCGCGGTGGTGACGGTGGCCGACGACGGCGGCTCGTCCGGCCGCCTGCGCGACGAGCTCGACGTGCTGCCGCCGGGCGACCTGCGGATGGCGCTCGCGGCCCTGTGCGACGACTCCGAGTGGGGCCGCACCTGGAGCGCGATGCTGCAGCACCGCTTCTCGTCGACGGGCGAGCTGGACAACCACGCCATGGGCAACCTGCTCATCGTGGCCCTGTGGGAGCTGCTCGGCGACGCGGTCGAGGGCCTGGACTGGGTGGGCCGCCTGCTCGGCGCCCGCGGCCGCGTGCTGCCGATGGCGTCGGTGCCGCTCGTCGTCGAGGCCGACGTGCGGCACGCCTCGGCGCCCGGCGAGCCGGAGGCGCCCCTGGAGACGGTGATCGGGCAGAGCAAGGTCGCCGTGACCGAGGGCCGCATCGAGCAGCTCCGGCTGCTCCCCGCCGACCCGCCGGCCTCGCCGGAGGCCGTCCAGGCCGTGCTCGACGCCGACTGGGTGGTCCTGGGCCCCGGGTCCTGGTACTCGTCCGTGCTGGTCCACCTGCTGGTGCCCGCGCTCGCGGACGCCCTGCACGTCACCAAGGCGCGGCGCTGCGTCACGCTCAACCTGTCCGCCGAGAACGGCGAGACGGAGGGCCTGACCGCCGTCGACCACCTGGAGGCGCTGCACAAGCACGCGCCCGGCCTGCGGATCGACGCCGTGCTGGCCGACCCGTCGGCCGTCGAGGACGTCGCCGCCCTGGAGGCCGCCGCCGCGTCCATGGGGGCGCGCGTGATCATGCGGCAGGTCCGCCGCGGCGACGACACCGCGCGGCACGACGGGCTGCGCCTGGCGGCGGCCTACCGTGACGTGTTCGAGGGCGTCTACGGCGACGTCTGACCCTCCGCCGGCTCCCGGGCCGCGCGCCCGCACGATCCCTCGTGCCAGTGCGCGGTCCGTCGTCGTCCCGTTCCGGAGCGCCCCGGGACGGGGCGTCGTCCGATATGCGAGACCCCTCCTGGACACCGTTGACACACCCTGCGGCCGGCCGTAACTTCCCGCACACCGAATTCCTATCAGTCCGATAGGGAATCGAAGCGGAGGGAGACCGGCATGGCACGAGCGATGAACGGCACGGTGCGGATCGCGCACGCCCGCTCGACGTGTCGCGTCCCCGGCTGTTGTCCCGCCGGCCGCTGACCGCGCCCCGGTAGCACCGGCCGGCGCCCGCGCGCCCCGCCACCCGCGCTCGCCGCGCGCCCCGCCACCCGCGCTCGCCGCGCGTCCGCCGCACCCGCGGCACGAACCCACCTCGCCCCCCGCGTCACCTCCGGTGACGGGCCTTCGCGCACCCGCACGCAGGCCCGCCTCGCCGTGCCCCGAGAGGACAACCCGCATGGTCCCGAACCACCCGTCCCGCGCTACCGCCAGCCCCACGACCAGCCCCGAGACCCGCACGAGCACCACCAGGGCCACCGCCGTCGCCGCCGCGGCCCTGGCTGCCGGCCTCGCCCTGACCGGCTGCGCCGGACCGGACGCCGCGTCGGGCGCCGCCTCGGACGCCGCGCCCGCCGAGCCGACCCCGGGCGGCACGCTCAAGTTCGCGCTCGGCGCCGCGCCGCAGGGCGTGGACCCGCAGCAGGTCGGCTCCAACGTGAGCATCTACGTGGCGCGGCAGCTCGCCGACTCGCTGACCGACCAGGACCCGGAGACGGGCGAGATCGGGCCGTGGCTCGCCGAGAGCTGGGACGTCAGCGACGACCTGACGCGCTTCACGTTCCACCTGCGCGACGGCGTCACGTTCTCGGACGGCAGCGCGCTGGACTCCGCGGACGTCCGGGCGAGCTTCGACGCGATCGCGGGCGACCTCGGGGCCGCCGCGCCGCTCGCGGCGAGCTATCTCGCGGGCTACGAGGAGACCGAGGTGCCGGACGAGCACACGGCGACCGTCGTCTTCGACGAGCCGAACGCGCAGTTCCTGCAGGCCACCTCGACGGTGTCGCTCGCGATCCTCGCCGAGGAGACGGCGGCCGTGGACCCGGCCGAGCGGCTCCAGGGCGACGTCGTCGGCTCCGGGCCGTTCGTGCTCGAGAGCTACACGCAGGACCAGGGCGCCGTGGTCACCCGGCGCGAGGGCTACGACTGGGCGCCGGCCTCGGCCGAGCACGAGGGCGACGCCTACCTGGAGCGCATCGAGTTCTCCGTGGTCCCGGAGTCCGGCGTGCGGGCGGGCGGGCTCGCGTCCGACCAGTTCGACGCCGTCGGCGACGTGCTGCCGCAGGACGTGCCGCAGATCGAGGGCTCCGGCGGCGCGGTGCTGACCCGCGCCAACCCGGGCGTGCCGTTCGTGCTGCAGCCCAACCTGACGCGCGCGCCCCTGGACGACGTCGAGGTACGGCGCGCGCTGCTCGTGGCGATCGACCGGCAGGAGCTGGTCGACACGGTGCTGTCCGACGCGTTCGAGCCGGCCACCGGCATCCTCGCCTCCACCACCCCGGGCTACGCGGACCTGTCCGACCGGCTCGCCTTCGACCCCGAGGAGGCCGGCCGCATCCTCGACGACGCCGGCTGGGCGCCCGGCCCCGACGGCATCCGCGTCAAGGACGGCGAGCCGCTGGAGATCGAGGTGACCTACACCCCGGTGTTCACCGGCAGCGGGCCCGTCCTGGAGCTCGTCGCCCAGCAGCTCCGCGCCGTCGGCGTGGACCTGACGCTCCGCCAGCTCACGGCCGCCGAGCAGACCACCGCCCAGGACTCCGGCGACTACGACTTCTACTACTACAACGTCACGCGCGCCGACGCCGACATCCTGCGCACCCAGTTCTCCACGGCCCAGCGCAACCTCAGCCTCCGCGAGCCCGACGACGTCGTTGACCCGCTGCTCGACGAGCAGCTCGGCGAGGCCGACCCGGCCACCCGCGAGACGATCGCCGCCGAGGCCCAGGAGGCGCTGCTGGACCAGGCGCTCGCGGTCCCGCTGTTCGAGCTGGCCCAGTCCATCGGGGTGCGCGGCGACGTGCACGGCGTCACGTTCGACGCCTCCTCCCGGCTGCTCTTCCACGACGCCTGGATCGAGCAGGAGTGATGGCCGCCTACGTGCTGCGCCGCCTGGGCGGCGCCGTCGCGGTCCTCTGGGCGGCGTTCACCGTCTCCTACCTGATCCTGTACCTGCTGCCCAGCGACCCCGTGGCGATCATGCTCGACCAGGGCGCCGGCGGCGAGCGCGTGGACCCGGCCCGCGTGGCCGAGCTGCGCGAGCGGTACGGGTTCGACCAGGGCCCCGTCCAGCAGTACCTCACGCTGCTCGGCCGCACGCTGACGGGCGACCTCGGCACCTCCATCAGCAGCGGCGCGCCCGTGACCGGGTTCATCGCGGACGCGTTCCCCGAGACCGCCAAGCTCGCCGGTCTGGCGCTCCTGCTCGGCCTGGCGGGCGGCGTCGGCATCGCGGTGCTCGCGTCCTGGACCCGGGCCGTCTGGCTGCGCGACCTGCTGCTCGCGCTGCCGCCGCTCGGCGTCGCGGTGCCCGGGTTCTGGGTGGGCCTCGTGCTGCTCCACCTGTTCTCGTTCACCTGGTTCGTCTTCCCGGCGGTCGGCAACGAGGGGTTTGCCTCCCTGGTGCTGCCCGCGGTCACGCTCGCGGTGGGGCTCGCCGCCGTCGTCGCGCAGGTGCTGTCCCAGGGCCTGCGCGAGGCGTGGCGCGCGCCGTACGTCGAGACGGCGTTCGCCAAGGGCTCCGGCCGGGCCCGGGTGCTCGGCGCGCACGTGGTCCGCAACGGGTCCCTGCCCACCGTCACCGTGCTCGGCGTGCTGGTCGGCAACCTGCTGGGCGGCACCGTCGTGGTCGAGACCGTCTTCTCCCGCCAGGGCTTCGGCCGGCTCGTCGAGAACGCCGTGACCACCCAGGACATCCCCGTGGTCCAGGGGCTCGTGGTCGTCGCCGCCGCGGTGTTCGTCGGCACCAGCCTGCTGGTCGACCTCGTGCACCCCCTGCTCGACCCGCGGGTGCTCGCCGGCGGCCACGGCCGCGCCGGGGGAGGTGCGCGATGAGCGCCGTCCTGCGCACCCGCCCCGCCGCCCTCGTGGCGCTCGCGGTCGTCACCCTGATCCTGGCCTGGGCGCTCGTGCCCGGCCTGTTCACCGGCCAGGACCCGATCGCCGGCGTCCCCGCCGACAAGCTCCTGGCCCCCGGCGCCGCCCACTGGTTCGGCACCGACCACCTGGGCCGCGACCTCTTCGCGCGCACCGTGCACGGCACCAGCCTGTCCGTCCGGGCCGCGCTGCTCGCGATCGGCGTCGCCCTCGTGGCCGGGTCCGGCATCGGCCTGCTCGCCGGATTCCTCGGCGGCCCCGTCGACGACGCCCTCATGCGCGCCACCGACGTGCTGCTCGCCATCCCCGGCCTGCTGCTGTCGCTCGCCGTCGTGACCGCGCTCGGCTTCGGCACCGTCAAGGTCGCGATCGCCGTGGGCGTCGCCTCGGTCGCCACGTTCGCCCGCGTGATGCGCAGCCAGGTGCTGCGGGTGCGGCACGCGACCTACGTCGAGGCCGCGCGGCTCGCCGGCGCCGGGCGGGGAGCCGTGCTGCTGCGGCACGTGCTGCCCAACGCCGCCGGGCCCGTGCTGGCGCTCGCGGCCGTCGAGCTCGGCGCGGTGATCCTCGCGGTCTCGGCCCTGAGCTTCCTCGGGTACGGCGCCACGCCGCCCACGCCCGAGTGGGGGTCGCTCGTGGCCGAGGGGCGCGACTACCTGGCCGTGGCCTGGTGGTACTCGACGCTGCCCGGCCTGGTCATCGCGCTGTTCGTGCTCGCCGTCGGCGTGCTCGGGCGGGCGCTCACCCGCGAGACGAGGACGGACCGATGACGCTGACGACGAGCACTCCGGGCGCCGGCCCGACGGCGGACGCCGCCGCGGCCGGGGGAGCGGACGACCAGGCGCCGTCGGACGCTCTGCTGCGCGTCCGCGGCCTGCGCGTCGCGTACGGCGCCGCCGAGGTGGTGCACGGCGTCGACCTGGACGTGCGGCCGGGCGAGGTGGTCGCGCTGGTCGGCGAGTCCGGCAGCGGCAAGTCCACCACGGCCCACGCCCTGATCGGCCTGCTGCCCGACGGCGGCCGGGTCACCGGGGGCTCGGCGCACCTCGGCACGGGGCAGCGCTCGGCGGCGCTGACCGGGCTGCTCCCGGACGCCTGGCGGCGCGTGCGCGGCGTGCGGGTGGGCCTGGTGCCGCAGGACCCGGGCACCGCACTCGACCCCGTGGTGCGCGTGGGGGAGCAGGTGGCCGAGGCGCTCGTCGTGCACGGCACGCCGCGCCGGGCCGCCCGCGAGCGGGCGGTCGAGATCCTGGCCGATGTGGGGCTCGACCGGCCCCGGGAGCGGGCGCGGCAGTACCCGCACCAGCTCTCGGGCGGCATGCGGCAGCGCGTGCTCGTGGGCATCGCGATGGCGTGCGAGCCGGAGCTGGTGATCGCGGACGAGCCGACGTCGGCCCTGGACGTGACGGTGCAGCGGCGGGTGCTCGACCTGCTCGCGGACCTCACGGGCCGCGCGGGCACGGCGGTGCTGCTCATCACGCACGACCTGGCCGTGGCCGCCGACCGGGCCGACCGCGTCGTCGTGCTCAAGGACGGCGTCGTGGTCGAGCAGGGGCCGGCCGCCCGCGTGCTGGGCGCGCCCGAGCACCCGTACACGCGGGAGCTGGTCGCGACCGTACCCGGCAGAAATAATGTGCCAAGCGCGTATGCGCCGGGCGCCGGGGCCACGGTCGGCACGGGCGAAAAGGCAGCCCCGAGCGGGGCAGCCGTCGCGGCGACGGCCGCCGGGACGCCGGACGAGGGCACGACCGACGGGACGTCCTCCGAAGCGACGGCCGCCGGCGCGATCGCCCTCGGTACCGCCGCCGTGGAGCCGTCGCCCGCGCTGATCGAGGTCCGCGGCCTCGTCAAGGAGTTCCGGTTAGGGCGGCGCGAGCGGCTGCGCGCCGTCGACGACGTGTCGTTCACCGTGCCGCGCGGGTCGGCGTTCGCGCTGGTGGGGGAGTCGGGGTCGGGCAAGTCGACCACCGCGCGCCTCGTGCTGGGGCTGGACCGGCCGGACGCCGGCGTGGTCGAGCTGGACGGCGCGCCCGTGGGCGCCGACCGCGCGACCCGCCGCCGTACCCAGCTCGTGCACCAGGACCCGTACTCGTCCCTGGACCCGCGCTTCACGGTCGCCGCCGTCGTGGAGGAGCCGCTGTGGGCGCACCGGGTCGGCACGCGCGCCGAGCGGCGCGACCGGGTGGCGCAGCTCCTGGAGCAGGTGCACCTCTCCCCGGACCTGGCCGGACGACGGCCCGCCGAGCTGTCGGGCGGGCAGCGCCAGCGTGTGGCGATCGCGCGGGCGCTGGCCCTGGACCCGGAGCTGCTCGTGCTGGACGAGCCGACGTCGGCGCTCGACGTCTCCGTGCAGGCCCGCGTGCTGGAGCTGCTGGCCCGGCTGCGCGCCGAGCGCGGCCTCACCTACCTGTTCATCTCGCACGACCTCGCGGTGGTGCGGCAGGTCGCCGACCACGTGGGCGTGCTCAGCGGCGGCCGGCTCGTGGAGACCGGGCCCGTCGCACGCGTCTTCGACCACCCCGCCCACCCCTACACCGCCGAGCTGATCGCGGCGATCCCCGGTGCCCGTACCCCTGCGCACCCCGACCGGAAGGACCTGACATGACCGAGGCACTGCGCACGGTGACCGATATCGCGACCGAGCCCGACGCCGCGAGCGCCGCCGCCGCGACCGCCCCTGAAGCCGTCCGGGAGCATGCCGCGTGGCGGGCGGAGCGGGAGCACAACCTGCGCGCTCCCCACGGCTGGCTGAGCCTGACGGGGCTGCTCTGGCCGACGGCGGAGCCCGGTCCGCTGCCGGGCCTGCCGGGGGAGTGGTGGGTCGCGGACGGCGCCCTGCACACCCGGCCCGCGCCGGGGGACACGACGGTGCTCCGCGGCGAGCTGGTGGCGGAGCAGGGGCCGACGTCGGTCGTCGTGGACGAGGGGCGTTCGCTCGTCGTGGGCACCTTCGTTCCGGATGGCGCTTCTCTCCCGGACGCCGAGCAGGACGCCGTGCAGGACACCGCCACCCCCGACCCCGAGCACGAGGTCGCCGTCGAGGTAGTCCTGCGCACGGGCCGGTACGGCATCCGCCCGCGGGACCCCCGAGCGGCGACGCGCGCCGGTTTCACCGGGGTGCCCGTGTTCGATCACGACCCGGCCTGGGTGCTGGACGCCCGCGTGTCGTGGTACGACACGCCCGAACGGGTGACCGTCGGCGCCGCCCAGCCGCGCCTGGTGCACCACGTCCAGGTGATCGGCGAGGTCGACGTCGTGCACGGCGGCACGGTGACGACGCTCGCGCTGACCGGCACCCCGGCGGCGCCCACCCTGCTGTTCAGCGACGAGGCGGACGGCGTCGCGCCGTGGCGGGTCCTGCACGTCGCGGTGCCGGCGTCGTCCGACCCGGCCGAGGTCGAGGCCGAGAGCGTCCCCGGCATCCTGCGCCTGGACCTGAACCGCGCGATCAACCTGCCGTACGCGTTCACCGAGTTCGGCACGTGCCCCGCGCCGGTGGCGGGCAACCACCTGCCGTTCGCCGTCACCGCGGGCGAGAAGGCACCCCGGTGACCGCCGTCTCGGCGTCCCCATGGGCGCACGCCGCGATCGAGGTGCGCGACGTGCACCTGTCCGACCCGCTGGTCGAGCCGCTGCTGGCCGGGCTCTCGGTCGAGTACCGCGCCCGGTACCACGACCTGCTGACGGAGGAGCAGCACCGGGCCGAGATGGCGCACTACGCCGCCGAGGAGTTCGCCCCGCCGGTCGGTTCCCTGGTGCTGCTCCTGGCCGACGGCGAGCCGGTGGCGGGCGGCGCGTTCCGCCGTCGGCTGGAGCCGGAGCTCGGCGAGACGGCCCGTCTGGCGCGCCCGGACGCACGTGACGCGGACGGCGTCCCCGTCGTCCCGACGGCCGAGCTCAAGCGCATCTGGACCCACGACGCGCACCGGCGCCGGGGCCTGGCCCGGCGCGTCCTCGCCGAGCTGGAGACCCGGGCCCGCGACCTGGGCTACCCGCGCCTGTACCTGACCACGGGCCCGCGCCAGCCGGAGGCCGCGGGGCTGTACCGGTCCACGGGCTACACGCCGCTCACCGCGGCCGCCGCCGGCGAGCCCGCCGACCCGGCGGGCGAGCAGCCGTTCGGCCCGCTCCCGTTCGAGAAGTGGCTGGCCACACCATGAGCGCGAACCTGGCCGAGGGCGAGTCCCGCCTCCTGTACCCGCCGCCCGGCCTGCCGCCGGGCGGGGACGGCGGCGCGTCCGCCGGACCCGCCGACGAGGACCTCCGCGTGGTCGCCGCCCGCCACCCGGGCCGCTGGGTGGCCACCGCCGTCGTCGGCGTGCTGCTGGCCATGGTGGTCTCGTCCCTGGTCACGAACGACCGCTGGGAGTGGGACGTCGTGGCCCGCTACCTGACGTGGCCCTCGATCCTGGAGGGTGCGTGGGCCACGGTGCGGCTCACGGTGACGGCGTCGGTCGTGGGCTTCGCGCTCGGCACGGTGCTGGCCCTGATGCGGCTGTCCCGTTCCCCGCTGCTGCAGGCCGTCTCGTGGGCCTACACCTGGGTGTTCCGGTCGGTGCCGCTGCTGCTGCAGCTCCTGCTCTGGTACAACCTCGCCTACCTGTACCCGGTGCTGAGCCTGGGCATCCCGTTCGGGCCGGAGTTCCTGTTCTTCGACACGCTCGACCTGATCGACAAGTTCTGGGCCGCGATCCTGGGCCTCGGCCTGTCGCAGGCGGCCTACAGCGCGGAGATCGTCCGCGCCGGCATCCTCGGCGTCGACCAGGGGCAGCACGAGGCCGCCGCCTCCCTGGGCCTGCCGCGGCACCGGCAGGTGCGGCGCATCATCCTGCCGCAGGCCATGCGGTCCATCGTGCCCACGGCCGTGAACGAGGTGATCGGCCTGCTCAAGGGCACCTCGATCGTGTACGTGCTGGCGTACGGCGAGCTGTTCTACATCGTCAGCGTCATCTACGGCCGCAACGGCCGGGTGGTGCCGCTCCTGATCGTCGCCGCGATCTGGTACCTGGCCCTGACCACGCTCATCACGGTGGTCCAGTACTACGTCGAGCGGCACTACGCCAAGGGCGCGCTGCGCACCCTGCCGCCCACGCCCGTCCAGCGCGTGCGCTGGGAGCTCCAGGTCGGGTTCTCGCGCCTCACAGGCGCCCCCGTGCCCGACGGCGTCCCGCCCGGCCTGGCCGCGCGCGTCCGGGTCGGGCGGTGGGTCGCCCCGCGCACCACACCCACCGGACCGACCGGTCCGAAGGGAGGTGCCGCATGACCGGGGGACTGCTGGAGATCCGGGGCGTGCACAAGTCGTACGGCCTGCTGGAGGCGCTGCGCGGAGTGGACCTGACCGTCCGGCCGGGCGAGGTCGCCGCGATCATCGGTCCGTCCGGGTCGGGAAAGTCGACGCTGCTGCGCGCCATCAACCACCTGGAGAAGGTGGACCGCGGGTTCGTGTCCCTGGACGGCGAGCTCATCGGGTACGCCCGGCGCGGCAACACCCTGCGCGAGCTCACCGAGCGGGAGATCCTGCGCCGGCGCACCCGCATCGGGTTCGTCTTCCAGAACTTCAACCTCTTCCCGCACCTCACCGTGCTGGAGAACGTCGTCGAGGCACCGATCTTCGCCCAGGGCAGGCCACGCACCGAGGCCGAGGCGGAGGCCCGCGAGCTCCTGGCCCGGGTCGGGCTCGCCGACCGGGCCGACGACCGGCCCCGGCAGCTCTCCGGCGGCCAGCAGCAGCGCGTCGCCATCGCCCGCGCGCTCGCCCTGCGCCCCGCCGTCGTCCTGTTCGACGAGCCGACGTCCGCCCTGGACCCCGAGCTCGTCGGCGAGGTGCTCGGCGTCATCAAGGAGCTCGCCGGCACCGGCACCACCCTCGTCGTCGTCACCCACGAGGTCGGTTTCGCCCGCGAGATCGCGGACACCGTCGTCTTCATGGACGAGGGCGTCGTCGTCGAGCAGGGGCCGCCCGCCGACGTGCTCGACCACCCCGTCAACCCCCGGACCCAGGCCTTCCTGGAGAAGGTCCTGTGACCCTCGACCTCCACCTGAACCTGGCCCTCACCCCGACCCTCGACCACCGCCTGAACCCCGCACCGACCCCCGCCCCGAAGGGAACCACCGTGACCGTCTCCCGACGCGCCACCCGCCGCCTGCTCGCCCTGACCGCCGCGCCGCTGCTCGCCCTGACCGCCGCCTGCTCGGCCGCCAGCACCGAGCGCCCCGAGACCGAGGAGGCCGCCGGCCTCGCCGGGAACGCACCCCAGTCCGCCGGCCTCCAGGTCAGCACCAGCCCCGACCAGGACCGCATCCGCAGCACCGAGTCCGCTGACGCCGTGGCCCTGCTGCCCGACGAGTGGGCCGACAAGGACGAGATCACCGTCGCCGTCAGCGGCGGCGGCGCCCCGCCCCTGGTCTTCCTCGCCGACGACGACAAGACCCCGATCGGCCACGAGACCGACATCGCCCAGCTCGTCGCCGACGCCCTCGGCAAGGACCTGAACCTGGAGGTCAAGGCCTGGGCCGACTGGCCGCTCGCCCTCCAGTCCGGCGACGTCGACGCCGTCATCTCCAACGTCACCGTCACCGAGGAGCGCAAGGAGACCATCGACTTCTCCAGCTACCGCGTCGACGAGCTCGGCTGGCTCACCGCCGCCGACTCCGACCTGGTCATCGACTCGCGCGAGGACATCGCCGGCAAGATCGTCGGCGTCGGCTCCGGGACCAACCAGGAGAAGATCCTGCTCGAGTGGGACCGCCTCAACCAGGAAGAGGGCCTGGAGCCCATCCAGGGCCCCGAGTACTACGAGCAGCTCTCCGACGTGCTGCTCGCCCTCCAGTCCGGCCGCGTCGAGGCCTACGTGGGCCCCAACGCGTCGCTCGCCTACCAGGCCGCCGTCTCCCCGGAGGACTTCAAGGTGGTCGGCACCCTGAACGGCGGCTGGCCCGACACCGCGCAGATCGCCGTGGCCACCAAGAAGGGCGCCGACGCCGCCGACGCGGTCACCGCCGCCCTCAACCACGCCATCGAGGACGGCTCCTACCAGCAGGTGCTGGAGCGCTGGGGCCTCGAGGTCGAGGCCGTGGACCGCGCCGAGACCAACCCGCCCGGCCTGCCCAAGACGGAGGAGTGAGCCGCATGACCGAACCAGCCACCGACCGCGCCACCGGCACCCGCGTACCCCTGTCCGTGCTCGACCTCGCGCTCGTCGCCGACGGCTCGACCGGCGCCGCGGCGATCCAGCGGGCCGTGGCGCTCGCCGTGGACCTCGACGCCCTCGGCTACCGGCGCGTCTGGTACGCCGAGCACCACCTCGCGCCCGGCGTCGCCTCCGCCGCGCCCGCCGTCCTCGCGGCCGCCGTCGCGGCCCGCACCTCGCGCATCCGCGTCGGCTCCGGGGCGGTGCTGCTGTCCACGACGTCGCCCCTGATCGCCGCCGAGCAGTTCGGCACCATCGCCGCCCTGCACCCCGGCCGCGTCGACCTGGGCCTGGGCCGCGCGTTCACGGTCCCGCCGTCGGCCGCCGCGGCCGGAGGCGGGGGCGGCGAACGTAGGACTGGTCGCGCCAAGACGGCCGAGAACCCGAGCAGACCTACGTTCGACGGCGGGCCGGCAGCACCGGCAGGAGCGGGAGCCCGGGGCGTGCCCCGGCTCGTGGACGGGCTGTACGTTCCGCCCGCGCCGCCGAACGGGTTCAACGACCCCGCGCTGCGCGAGCGGATCCTCGCGCAGCAGGAGGTGATCGGCGCGCAGCGCGAGCCCGCGGACTTCCGCGAGGAGGTCGAGCTCGTGCTCGACGTCCGGCGCGGCACCTACCGGGACCGCAGCGGCGGCGCGTACACCAGCCCGCCCGTCGAGGGGGCCCAGTTCGACCTCTGGCTCCTCGCGTCCAGCGGCGGCGAGAGCGCCCGCGTGGCCGGCGAGCTCGGCCTGCCGCTCGCGGCCAACTTCCACGTCAGCCCCGCCACCGTGCTCGACACCGTGGTGGCGTACCGGGAGGCGTTCCGGCCCGGCGTGCTGGACGAGCCCTACGTGATCGTGTCGGCCGACGTGCTCGTCGCCCAGACCCTCGAGCGCGCCCGCGTCCTGGCCGAGCCGTTCGCCGACTGGGTGCTGTCCATCCGCCGCGGCGAGCGCGGCGCCATCGCGTACCCGTCGCCGTCGGCCGCGACCGCCTGGACCGACCGGCCCGACGCCGAGCGCGCGCTGGTGGCCGACCGCGTGGACACGCGGATCGTCGGCGACCCGGACACCGTCGTCGAACGGCTGGAGACGCTCGTCCGCGTCACCGGCGCCGACGAGCTGCTGGTCACCACCGCCACCCACGACCCCGCCGAGACCCGCCGCTCGTTCGAGCTGCTGGCCCACGCGTGGGGGACCGGCGACCGCGCCACCACCAGCCCCGGCCGGGTGGCCAGCGGCGTCTGAACCCGGCCCGCCCCGCCGTCGGCCCGCCCCGCCGTCCGACCGCCCTGCACGCCCCGAAGCGAAGGAGAACCCTCATGCCCGTCGAGTTCCTCGGCATCGCCGCCACCAATGACGCCTCCGAGACCACCGCCCGCACCACCGCGCCCTTCGACCCCGACTACCTGGTCCGCATCGCGCGCGCCCACCGGGACAACGGCTGGACCCGCATCCTGTTCGCCTACGGCTCCTCGGGGCCGGAGCCGTCGGCGCTCGCGGCCCACGTCGCCGCGCACGTGCCGGACATCGAGCTGCTGCTGGCGCACCGGCCCAACGTCTCCTACCCGACGTACGCGGCGAAGACGTTCGCCACCCTGGACCAGCTCTCGGGCGGGCGGCTGTCGGTGCACTTCATCTCTGGCGGCAACGACCACGAGCAGGGCCGCGAGGGCGACACCCTGACCAAGGACCAGCGGTACGCCCGCACCCGCGAGTACATCCAGATCGTGAAGCGGGCCTGGACCAGCGCGGAGCCGTTCGACCATCACGGCGAGTTCTACGACCTCGACGACTTCGTGCTGGACGTGAAGCCGGTGGAGGGCCACGTGCCGACCATCTCGTTCGGCGGCTCCTCCGACGCCGCCTACCCGGTGGGCGCAGCGGAGGCCGACATCTACGCGGTGTGGGGCGAGCCCCTGGACCGTACCGCCGAGCAGATCGCCCGCGTGCACGCCGAGGCGGCGGCCGCCGGCCGAGCCACGCCGCCGCGCATCCACGCCGCGTTCCGGCCGATCATTGCGCCCACCGAGGAGCTGGCCTGGGCGAAGGCCCACCGGGTGCTCGACCGCATCGAGGCCCGCAAGGCGGCCCAGGGCGGCGTCCTGAGCCGACGCCACCCGATCGACAAGCCCGAGAACGCGGGCTCCCAGCGTCTGCTGGAGATCGCCGCGCAGGGCGAGCGGTTCGACACGGCGCTGTGGACCGCCACCGCCAGGGCCACCGGCGGCGCCGGGAACTCCAACGCCCTGGTCGGCACGCCCGAGCAGGTGGCGCAGGCGCTGCTCGCGTACTACGACCTGGGCGTGCGGGTGATCTCCGCGCGCGGCTACGACCTGCTCGACGACGCGATCGACTTCGGCCGGTACGTCATCCCCCTGGTCAAGGCGGGCGTGGCCGAGCGCGACCGTGCCGCGGCGGCGTCGGACCCGGATACGGAGGTGGCGGCCTGATGCGCTTCCAGGTCCTGGACATCGCGTTCAACCCGCCCCATCCCGTCACCGGCCGCGAGGTGCCGCCCGCCGACCGGCTGAACCGGATCGTGGACACCGCGGTGCTCGCGGAGGAGCTCGGGTTCGACTCCTTCGCGGTGGGGGAGAGGCACGCCGGCCCGGTGCTGTCCTCGGCCCCGACGGTGCTGCTGGGCGCCATCGCCGCCCGCACGTCCCGCATCCTGCTCTCCACCGGCGTCACCGTGCTGTCCCTGCACGACCCGATCCGCCTCGCCGAGGACCTGGCCACGATCGACCAGCTCAGCCGCGGCCGGCTGGAGATCGTGATCGGCAAGGGCAACGAGGACCTGCAGTACCCGCTGCTCGGCCTCGACATCGCCAAGCAGTACGAGTACCTGCGGGAGAACTACGAGCTGCTGCGGCTGCTGCTCTCCTCCGAGGACGTCACCTGGGAGGGGCGGCACCGGCACCGGCTGGAGCACGCGACCACGCTCCCGCGCCCGTTCGCGGGACCGTTCCGCATCTGGCACGGCTCGGCGACGTCGCAGTTCGCCGTCGACCTGGCCGCCGAGCACGGCGACCCGATCGTCAGCGCCAACGCCCTGCAGCCCCGCGAGAACTACGCCGTGCTCGTCGACCGGTACCGGGAGCGGTACGCGGCCGCGGGGCACGACCCGGCGTACGGGTTCGTGGGCGCGGGCTCCGGCGGCCTGTTCCTGGCCGACACCACCGAGGAGGCGATCGAGCAGTACCGGCCCATCTACGAGGGCCAGGTGCGCCAGCAGGACTCGCGCAAGCACGCGCCGGGCGCCATCGGCAAGGTGACCAGCTTCCGCACCCTGGAGGACGCGGTCGAGCGCGGCCCGGCCCTGGTGGGGTCGCCCGAGCGGGTGGCGCAGAAGATCCTCGACTACCACGGCACGTTCGGGCACGTGCTGCAGGCGGTCTCGGTGAACCACCTGCTGGAGCCGGAGCGGCAGCAGGACGTGCTGCGCCGGTTCGCGGCCGAGGTGATCCCGTTGGTCCGGGCCGAGGTCAGCACCGACCTGTGGGGCCCGCGCGACGAGCGGCGGGCGGCCGGCTTCACGGCCGGTCTCGCAGCCGAGGCCCCGGCGGAGGCCGCCGCATGACGACGCCGGCCCGCCGTCCCGCCGGCGTCCACTGGTTCCTGCCGACCAACGGCGACGCCCGCGGCATCGTGGGCAGCGCCCACGCCAAGGAGGCGGCGGGCGGCACCGGCGTCAGCGGGCTGCGCGAGCCCACGGTGGCCTACCTCGGCGAGGTCGCGCGGGCCGCGGACCGCCTCGGGTACGACGCCGTGCTCACGCCCACCGGCACCTGGTGCGAGGACGCGTGGCTCACCACCGCCGCGCTCGCGGGGCAGACCGGCGGCTGCGGTTCCTGGTCGCGGTGCGCCCCGGGCTGGTGTCCCCGACGCTCGCCGCGCAGATGGCCGCCACCCTGCAGCGGTTCACGGGCGGGCGGGTGCTGCTGAACGTCGTCACGGGCGGCGACGAGGTCGAGATGCGCCGGTTCGGCGACCACCTCGACCACGACGAGCGGTACGACCGCACCGCCGAGTTCCTGCGCGTCCTGCGGGGCGTGTGGTCCGCCGGCACCGCGGCCGGGCCGGCGTTCGACCACACCGGGCGGCACTACCGCATCGAGGGCGCCCGGATCCTCGCCGCGCCCGACCCGGCGCCCGAGATCTGGTTCGGCGGGTCGTCCGACGCCGCGCTCCCGGTCGCCGCCGAGCACGCCGACGTCTACCTGACCTGGGGCGAGCCGCCGGACCAGGCGCGGCGCAAGATCGAGCGCGTCCGCGAGCTGGCCGCCGCCCGCGGCCGGACCCCGCGGTTCGGCATCCGCCTGCACGTGCTGACGCGGGACCGGTCCTCCGACGCCTGGGACCAGGCCCAGCGCTGGCTCGACGAGCTGAGCCCCGAGCAGGTCGCCGACGCCCAGCGCGTCCTGACGGCGTCCGGCTCGGTGGGCCAGCGCCGCATGGCCGCGCTGCACGACGGCGGCCGGCTCGCCGCGCGCGGCACCGCCCGGGACCTGGAGGTCCACCCCGGGCTCTGGGCCGGCGTCGGCCTGGTCCGGGGCGGCGCGGGGACCGCGCTGGTGGGCAGCCACGAGGAGGTCGCCGACCTGGTCGCGGAGTACCACGACGCGGGCTTCGACGAGTTCGTGCTGTCGGGGTACCCGCACCTGGAGGAGGCCTACTGGTTCGCCGAGGGCGTACGCCCGGTCCTGGACGCCCGGGGGATCACGGCGCGCGCCGCCCAGGACCCGCGGCCCGGGGCCGCACCGGGCGCCGTCGGACCCACCCCATGATGCGACACGCCGGGACAATTCGCCCGAGTTTCCGCGATTCCACCGGGTTAACCCGTACATGACCATGGCAGGATGACGCCATGGCGCTCACGGGACAGGTCAAGGAGGAGCTCGCGCGGGTGCGGGTGGCGAAGACGTCCTGCCGAAAGGCAGAGGTCTCCGCGACGCTGCGCTTCTCGGGTGGTCTCCACATCATCTCCGGTCGGGTCGTGATCGAGGCGGAGCTCGACACCGAGTCGGCCGCGACGCGCCTGAGGCACGCCATCCACGACCTGTACGGGCACACGAGCGAGCTCATCGTGGTGCAGGCCGGCGGCCTGCGCAAGAGCTCCCGGTTCGTGGTGCGCGTGGTGCGCGAGGGCGAGTCCCTCGCCCGCCAGACCGGCCTGCTCGACGCCCGCGGCCGCCCCGTGCGCGGCCTGGCCCCCGAGGTCGTCTCCGCCGGCGTGCAGGAGGCCGAGGCCGTCTGGCGCGGCGCGTTCCTGGCCCACGGCTCCCTGACCGAGCCCGGCCGCTCCATGGCGCTCGAGGTGACCAGCCCCGGCCCGGAGGCGGCGCTCGCGCTCGTCGGCGCGGCCCGCCGCCTGGGCGTGGCCGCGAAGTCCCGCGAGGTGCGCGGCATCGACCGCGTCGTGATCCGCGACGGCGACTCCATCGGCCGCATGCTGGAGCGCATCGGCGCGCCCGAGACCCTGAAGGTCTGGGAGGAGCGGCGCGAGCGCCGCGAGGTGCGCGGCACCGCCAACCGCCTGGCCAACTTCGACGACGCCAACCTGCGCCGCTCCGCCCGGGCCGCCGTGGCCGCCGGGGCGCGCGTGCAGCGGGCCTTCGAGATCCTGGGCGACGAGCTGCCCGAGCACCTGCGCCAGGCCGGAGAGCTGCGCCTGGCCCACAAGCAGGCCTCGCTGGAGGAGCTGGGCCGCCTGGCCGAGCCGCAGCTGTCCAAGGACGCGGTGGCGGGCCGGATCCGCCGTCTCCTGTCGACGGCGGACAAGCGCGCCCTCGAGCTGGGCATCCCGGACACCGAGGCGGGGCTGTCCGCCGACCTGCTCGATCTGTGACCGGTTTCCGAGCGATCCGTTTTTGTGGGAAAGGACAGAACCTGGAGTTCCAGGCTGTCCGGCTCGGGTCACGGATCGGCACGGTTCGGGTATAGGCTCGAAATCGTCAGGTGACGACGCCGTGACCATCGCGTTTCCCGTTCGGGTCGTCGCGGGGTCGCGGCGCCCGGAAACACCCTGGCAACGCACTGTTCCGTCGGGCATCGACGGCAGTGGCGTCAGATACAAGGAAACGTGTGCGCCGGGACGGCCGGCGCCCCTGAGGAGGGCATTGTGACCATCCGCGTCGGCATCAACGGCTTCGGCCGTATCGGCAGGAACTTCTACCGGGCTCTCGTGGAGTCGGGTGCGGACATCGAGGTCGTGGGCGTGAACGACCTCACCGACAACAAGACGCTCGCGCACCTGCTCAAGTACGACACGACGCTGGGCCGCTTCGGCAAGTCGGTCGACTTCGACGACGAGAACATCATCGTGGACGGCAAGAAGATCCGTGCGCTCGCCGAGCGCAACCCCGCCGACCTCCCCTGGGGCGAGCTGGGTGCGGACATCGTCATCGAGTCCACGGGCTTCTTCACGGACGCCACCAAGGCGAAGGCGCACATCGACGCCGGCGCCAAGAAGGTCATCATCTCGGCCCCGGCCAAGAACGAGGACGCGACGTTCGTCATGGGCGTCAACCACGAGCTGTACGACCCGGCCGCGCACAACATCATCTCGAACGCGTCGTGCACCACGAACTGCCTCGCGCCGCTGGCCAAGGCCCTGAACGACTCGGTCGGCATCGAGCGTGGCCTCATGACCACGATCCACGCCTACACGGGTGACCAGAACCTGCAGGACGGCCCGCACAGCGACCTGCGTCGCGCCCGCGCCGCCGCGCAGAACATCGTCCCGACCACCACGGGTGCCGCCAAGGCCGTCGCCCTGGTGCTGCCGGAGCTGAAGGGCAAGCTGGACGGCTACGCCCTGCGCGTGCCGGTCATCACCGGCTCGGCCACGGACCTCACCTTCGAGGCGTCGCGCGAGGTGACCATCGACGAGGTCAACGCCGCCGTCAAGGCCGCCTCCGAGGGCCCGCTCAAGGGCATCCTGGAGTACGTCGAGGACGACATCGTCTCCTCGGACATCGTGACCAACCCGCACCAGAGCATCTACGACGCGAAGCTCACCAAGGTGATCGGCAACCAGGTCAAGGTCGTCTCCTGGTACGACAACGAGTGGGGCTACTCGAACAGCCTCGTGAACCTCACCGTGTTCGTCGGCGAGAAGCTCTGACAGCTCTCTCGGAAGCGTGAACTCCGACGTCCGCGTGCGCATCGGCCAGCCGGCGCACGCGGACGTCGTCATGTACGGAACCTCGACCGGCCTCTCCTGGCGGCCGGTCCCCGACCTGGAGTGCTCATGAAGACCATCGACTCCCTCGGCGACCTGCGCGGCAAGCGCGTCCTGGTCCGCTCCGACTTCAACGTGCCGCTGGACGGCACCACCATCACGGACGACGGCCGCATCCGCGCCGCGCTGCCCACGCTGACGCGCCTGGCCGGCGCCGGCGCCCGCGTCGTCGTGCTGGCCCACCTGGGCCGCCCCAAGGGCGCGCCGGACCCCCAGTACTCCCTGGCCCCCGTCGCCGCCCGCCTGGGCGAGCTGCTCGGCCAGGACGTCCCGCTCGCGCAGGACCTCGTGGGCCCGTCCGCGAAGGCCACGGTCGACGCCCTGGCCGACGGCCAGGTCGCCCTCCTGGAGAACGTCCGGTTCGACGCCCGCGAGACCTCGAAGGTCGACGCGGAGCGCGCCGAGCTCGCCGGCGAGCTGGCGCAGCTCGCCGACGCGTTCGTCTCGGACGGCTTCGGCGTGGTGCACCGCAAGCAGGCCTCGGTGTACGACATCGCCCAGGTGCTGCCCGCCGCGGCCGGCGACCTGGTCCTGAACGAGGTCGAGTCGCTCTCGAAGGCGACCGGTGACCCGGAGCGGCCCTACGCCGTCGTGCTCGGCGGTTCCAAGGTCTCGGACAAGCTGGGTGTCATCGCGAACCTGCTGACCAAGGCGGACCGCCTGCTCATCGGTGGCGGCATGGTCTTCACGTTCCTGGCCGCCAAGGGCCTGTCGGTGGGCAACAGCCTGCTGGAGAACGACCAGATCGAGACGGTCAAGGGCTACCTGGCCACGGCCGAGGCGAACGGCGTCGAGATCGTGCTGCCCGTCGACATCGTCGCGGCGGACTCGTTCGCCGCCGACGCCGCGCACCGCGTGGTCGCGGCCGACGCGATCCCGGACGGCACCATGGGCCTCGACATCGGCCCCGAGTCCGGCAAGCTGTTCGCCGGCAAGCTGGCCGACGCGAAGACCATCGCCTGGAACGGCCCCATGGGCGTGTTCGAGTTCGAGGCGTTCGCCGACGGCACCAAGGCCGTGGCCCAGGGCATCATCGAGGCGACGACGGCCGGCGGGTTCTCCATCGTGGGCGGCGGCGACTCGGCCGCGGCCGTGCGGGTCCTCGGCTTCGACGAGGCCGGGTTCAGCCACATCTCGACCGGTGGCGGCGCGAGCCTGGAGCTGCTGGAGGGCAAGGAGCTCCCCGGCCTCACCGTCCTCGCCGACTGACCTGACGTACCTCCGAACAGAAAGAAGAAGCACGTGGCTACCACCCGCACGCCGCTGATGGCGGGCAACTGGAAGATGAACCTGGACCACCAGCAGGCGATCAGCACGGTCCAGAAGCTGTCCTGGACCCTGAAGGACGCCAAGCACGACTACTCCGCGGTGGAGGTGGCGGTCATCCCGCCGTTCACCGACCTGCGCTCGGTGCAGACGCTGGTCGACGCCGACAAGCTGGAGATCGTCTACGGCGCCCAGGACCTGTCCCGGCACGAGTCCGGCGCCTACACGGGCGAGATCTCGGGCATGATGCTGAACAAGCTCGGCTGCACCTACGTGGTCATCGGCCACTCGGAGCGCCGCGAGTACCACGCCGAGTCGGACGACGTCGTCAACGCCAAGGTGCGCGCCGCGTTCGCGCACGGCCTGACCCCGATCCTGTGCGTCGGCGAGGGCCTGGAGGTCCGCAAGGCGGGCAACCAGGTCTCGCACACCCTCGCGCAGGTCGAGGCCGCGCTGGCCGACGTGCCGACCGAGCAGATCGCCAAGATCGTCATCGCCTACGAGCCCGTCTGGGCCATCGGCACCGGCGAGGTCGCCACCCCGGACGACGCGCAGGAGGTCTGCGGTGCGATCCGCCGCGTGCTGGGCGAGCTGTGCGACGAGGGCGCCGCGGCCGGCGTCCGCGTCCTGTACGGCGGCTCGGTCAAGTCGGGCAACGTCGCGCAGATCATGGCGCAGCCCGACGTCGACGGCGCCCTGGTGGGCGGCGCGAGCCTGGACCCGGAGGAGTTCGCGAAGATCGCGCGCTACCAGTCCCACGTCGTCGCCTGAGACCAGAGCGCAGCGTCGGTCTCAGGCGACAGAAAGCAGAGTCTGAGACCTACCCCGCATACGTGTCAGACCCACAGGTCACGGGAGTGATCTGTGGGTCTGACACGTTCGGTCGTGAGACCGTCCCGCAACCTGCCTGAGGTACTCTCACTCGGGCGCGATGTTCCGCGTGCGACGCCTGATCCGGGTCCCATAAACCCCTGATCAGGGGGTTCGCACTGTGAGGTACGTCTCGCTTACTCTTGACCCGAATCCGCCGCCGGGAGAACGCCCGGCACATCTACAACCGAGGACGTGAACCGTGGACGCGCTCCGCATCATCCTGGAGGTCCTGCTGGTCCTGACCAGCGGCTTTCTCACCATGCTCATCCTGCTCCACAAGGGCAAGGGTGGCGGTCTGTCCGACATGTTCGGTGGCGGTATCTCGATGGGCGCCGGTTCGTCCGGCGTGGCCGAGCGGAACCTCAATCGCATCACAATCGCCTTTGCCCTCGTGTGGGCCGTGGTGATCGTCCTGCTCGGACTCATCCAGAAGGTCAGCTGACCCGGTCGCCAAGCGCCTAGCAGCTGACGGCCACACACAGAGGGGACGACAGACGTGGCATCAGGCGGTCATGCGATTCGGGGGAGCCGGGTAGGCGCCGGCCCTCTCGGAGAGACGGAGCGGGGCGACACTGCCCCGCGTGTCCGAGTTTCTTACTGGTGTGCCAACGGGCACGAGACAGCACCGAGCTTCTCGGTGGGCGAGGACGTCGAGGCCCCTGCGCAGTGGGACTGCCCGCGGTGCGGCTTCCCCGCCGGCATGGACCCGGTGAACCCGCCGAGTCCGGTGCGGAACGAGCCGTACAAGACGCACCTCGCCTACGTGAAGGAGCGCCGGTCCGACGAGGACGGCGCAGCCCTTCTCGAGGAGGCGCTGGAGGCGCTTCGCGTCCGCCGTGGCGGCCGCGTCGCACGCTAAGAGATTTACGCGCGGCGAAGCAGAACCGTAGCGAAGTAGAACGGGAGCGGGACGAAGACCCTGATCAGGGTTCTTGTCCCGCTCCCGTTCTACTTCGCTACGGTTCTGCCGCGCCAGGGTTCTACTTCGGCGAGGTGGCGCCTGCCGCGTCCAGGTCCAGGAGCCACAGCGTCCGGGCCTGTCCGACGGCGCCCACCGCGGGCACCTCGGTGACCGGGTCGCCCGCCAGCGCCGCCGCCACGCGGTCCGCCTTCTCGGCGCCGGCCGCGACGACCCACACCTCGCGGGCGGACCGGATGGCGTCGAACGTGAGGGAGACCCGCTCCGGCGGGGGCTTGGGCGAGCCGTGCACGCCCGTCGTCGTGCCCTGTGCGGCCAGTCCCTCGTGGCCGGGGAACAGGGACGCGACGTGCCCGTCAGGGCCCATGCCGAGCAGCAGGACGTCGAACGCCGGGACGCCGCCCGGCTCGCCGGCCGCGTGCTCCGCGAGCGTGGCCGCGTAGGCCGCGGCACCCTCCTCGGGCGTCGCGACCGACGTCGGACCCGGCATGGGGTGGACGTTGGCCGCGGGGAGCCCGTGCTCGGCGACGAGGCCGTCGAGCAGGGCCTCGCGGGCCTGCGTCTCGTTGCGGTCCGGGTCGCCGTCCGGCAGGAACCGCTCGTCGCCCCACCACAGGTGCACGCCCGACCAGTCCACGGCCGGCACCAGCGGGCTCGCGGCGACTGCCGCGAGCGTCGCGATGCCGACCGTGCCGCCCGTGAGGACGACGTGGACGGGGGAGCGGACCGACTGCACGTCCAGGACGCGCGTCAGGAGCCGCGCGGCGGCGGCCTGCGCCAGCACCTCCTTGTCGGGGTGCACGACGACGAGCCGCACGCCGGGCGCCTCCGTCATCAGGCCGCCGTCCGGTCGGTGACGTGCCCCAGACCCCGCGTGAGGACCTCCTCGAAGACCTCGTCCGGGTCGAGCCGGCGCAGCTCCTCGATCAGGGCCTCGTTGAGCGCGCGGATCGGCAGCGCGATCCGGCGTGCGGGCTTGCCCGGCTGCGTGATCGTGACGATCCGGCCGTCCGGGCGGTCCAGCACGATGGGCCCGCTCTTGCGCTCCAGGACCACGCGCGTGATGGCGTCGTCGCTGGCGGTGCGCACCACCTCGGCCGGGCAGTTCAGCCGGGCGCCGAGCCAGGCCGCGAGCAGGTCGAGCGACGTGTGCCGCTTCTGCCCCTCGACCGTCACGGACAGCACCGGCTCGAACGGCGGCTGCTCCACGGCGGCCGCGATGAGCGCCCGCCACAGCGTGACGCGCGCCCACGCGAGGTCGGTGTCCCCGGGGGCGTACGTCCCGGCGAGGTTGCCCAGCATCTCCTGCGGCTGCTTGGCCGTGGTGCTGTCGATGATCCGGCGGGTCGCCATGGCGCCCACCGGGTCCTGCGACGGCACCTCGGGCGCCTCGCGCGGCCACCAGGCCACGATCGGCGCGTCGGGCAGCAGGAGCGGCATCACCAGCGTGTCGGCCCGCTCCAGGAGCGGCTTGGAGGCACGGAGCACCACCACCTCGGACGCGCCGGCGTCACCGCCCACGCGGATCTGCGCGTCCAGGTGCGTGCTGCTGCCGTCGGCCGCCGGGGCGACGACGATGACGCGGCACGGGTGCTCACGGCTCGCGTCGTTGGCGGCCTCGACCGACTCCTCGATGTCGCCCTCGTCGGCCAGCACCACGAGGGTCAGCACGCGGCCCAGGGCCACCGCGCCGCCCTCGTCGCGCAGGCGCACCAGACGCTTGTTGACCTGGTTGGTCGTGGTGTCCGGCATGTCGATGATCACGGTCGCCTCCAGGCCCTGCCGTCGCGCTCCATCATGGCGTCGGCCGACGGCGGACCCCAGGTGCCGGAAGCGTAGGGCTCCGGCTGACCCTTGCGCGCCCAGTAGGACGTGATCGGGTCGAGGATCTGCCAGGACAGCTCGACCTCCTCGCGGGTCGGGAACAGCGGCGGGTCGCCCAGCAGCACGTCCAGGATGAGGCGCTCGTAGGCCTCGGGGGAGGACTCGGTGAACGAGTGCCCGTACCCGAAGTCCATCGTCACGTCGCGGACCTGCATCGCGGTGCCCGGCACCTTGGCCCCGAACCGCATGGTGACGCCCTCGTCGGGCTGCACGCGGATGACCAGGGCGTTGTTGCCGAGCTCGGACGTCAGCGACGTCTCGAACGGCAGGTGCGGCGCCTTCTTGAACACCACGGCCACCTCGGTGACGCGGCGGCCCAGGCGCTTGCCGTGCCGCAGGTAGAACGGGACGCCCGCCCAGCGGCGGTTGTCGACGTCCACCCGGATGGCGGCGAAGGTCTCCGTGGTGGAGTCCTTCGCGATGCCGTCCTCCTCCAGGAAGCCCGGCACCTCCTCGCCGCCCTGCCAGCCGGCCTCGTACTGGCCGCGGGCCGTGTGCTTGCCGAGGTCGTGCGGCAGGCGCACCGACGAGAGCACCTTGATCTTCTCGGCGCGCAGCTCGGCGGCGTCGAAGTTGCGGGGCTCCTCCATGGCCACCAGCGCCAGGAGCTGGATCAGGTGGTTCTGGATGACGTCGCGCGCGGCGCCGATCCCGTCGTAGTACCCGGCGCGGCCACCGATGCCGATGTCCTCGGCCATGGTGATCTGCACGTGGTCCACGTAGTTCGAGTTCCACAGGGGCTCGAACATGGTGTTCGCGAAGCGCAGCGCCAGGAGGTTCTGGACCGTCTCCTTGCCCAGGTAGTGGTCGATGCGGAACACCGAGTCCGGGTCGAAGACCTTGGACACGACCGCGTCGAGCTCCTTGGCGCTGGCCAGGTCGTGCCCGAACGGCTTCTCGATGACGACGCGCCGCCAGGCGTGCACGCCGTCGCCGTCCGCGTCGTTGTCCGGCCGCGACAGCCCGTGCTTGGAGAGCTGCTCGCACACCACGGGGAACGCCGACGGCGGCACCGACAGGTAGAACGCGTGGTTGCCGCCCGTGCCGCGCTCCTTGTCGAGCGTCTCGACGGTCTCCCGCAGGCGCTCGAACGCGGCGTCGTCGTCGAAGGAACCCTGGACGAACCGGATGCCCTCGGCGAGCTGGCGCCACGTGGCCTCCCGGAAGGGGGTACGGGCGTGCTCCTTGACGGCGTCGTGCACCACCTGCGCGAAGTCCTGGTCCTCCCAGTCGCGCCGCGCGAAGCCCGTCAGGGCGAAGCCCGGCGGCAGGAGGCCGCGGTTGGCGAGGTCGTAGACGGCGGGCATGAGCTTCTTGCGCGACAGGTCACCCGTCACGCCGAAGATCACGAGCCCGCTCGGCCCCGCGATGCGCGGGAGCCGCAGGTCGAGAGGGTCGCGCAGAGGGTTGACCCCCTGCTCGATCTTGGCCGGCCTCACCGCTCGCCGCCCCCTGCGGCCCCGTCGAGGCCGGTCTTGGTGGTCGTCAGGAGCTCGTCCCAGCTGACCTCGAACTTCGTCACGCCCTCGTCCTCCAGCTGTGCGGTCACCTCGTCCATGGAGATGCCCTGCGCCTCGACGGCCGCGATGGTCGCGGCCGCCTGCTCGCCCGAGCCGGTCACGGTGTCCGCGAGGACGATGCCGTGGTCGGCGAACGCGTCGAGCGTCTTCTCGGGCATCGTGTTCACGACGCCGGCCACCACGAGCTCGTCCACGTACATCGTGTCGCGGTAGGCCGGGTCCTTCACGCCGGTCGACGCCCACAGCGGCCGCTGCGGCTGCGCGCCGGCCGCCGCGAGGGCGGCCCAGCGCTCACCGGAGAAGACCTCCTCGTAGGCGGCGAAGGCCAGGCGGGCGTTCGCGATGGCGGCCTGGCCGCGCAGCGCGAGCGCCTCGTCGGTGCCGACGGCGTTCAGCCGCTTGTCGACCTCGGAGTCCACGCGGGACACGAAGAACGACGCGACCGAGCCGATCACGGACAGGTCGTGACCCGCCGCCCTGGCCTGCTCCAGGCCGGCCAGGAAGGCGTCCATGACGGCCCGGTACCGCTCGATCGAGAAGATCAGCGTCACGTTGACGCTGATGCCCTTGGCGAGGGTCGACGTGATGGCCGGCAGGCCCTCCACCGTGGCGGGGATCTTGATCATCACGTTGGGCCGCGCGACGGTCTCCCACAGCCGCACGGCCGTGGTCTCCGTCGCCGCGGTGTCGCGGGCCAGCCGCGGGTCCACCTCGATGGACACGCGGCCGTCCACGGCGCCGGTGGCGTCGTAGACGGGGCGCAGCAGGTCCGCCGCGTCGCGCACGTCGTCCGTGGTGATGCGCTCGACCGCGGACTCGACGTCGGACCCCGCGAGCTCGCCCAGCGTGCCCGCGTAGGCGTCGCCGTGCGCGAGCGCGGCGGCGAAGATCGTCGGGTTGGTCGTCACGCCCACGACGTTCCTGCTGGTCATGAGCTCGGCGAGGTTGCCGGTGCGCAGCCGCTCACGGGACAGGTCGTCGAGCCAGATGGCGACACCCGCCTCGGACAGCCGCTCGGTGGGGCTGACGTTCTCGCCGCTGTCGCTGGTGCTGTCAGTCATCGTGCCCTTCCTCTCTCGTGTCCAGGTGTTCCGGCGCGGTTCAGGACGCCGCCTCGATCGACTCCTTGGCGGCCTGGGCGACCGCCTCGGAGGTGATGCCGTACTCGGCGTAGAGCGTCTTGTAGTCCGCCGAGGCGCCGTAGTGCTCGAGCGACACGATGCGGCCGGCGTCGCCGACGATCTCGCGCCAGCCCTGCGCCACGCCGGCCTCGACCGAGACGCGGGCCTTCACGCCGGACGGGATGACCGACTCGCGGTACGCCTCGTCCTGCTTGTCGAACCACTCGCGCGAGGGCAGGGAGACCACGCGGGCCTGGATGCCGTCGGCCGCGAGGATCTCGCGCGCCTCGACGGCGAGCTGCACCTCGGAGCCGGTGCCCACGAGGACGACGTCGGGCGTGCCCTCGGTGTCCAGGAGCACGTAGCCGCCCTTGAGGGTGCCCTCGGCGCCGGCGAAGCCGTCGGTGCCGCGCGGGTAGGTGGGCACGTTCTGCCGGGTCAGCACGATGCCGGCCGGGTTCTTCGTGTTCTCGAGGATGCCGCGCCAGGCCCAGGCGGTCTCGTTCGCGTCCGCCGGGCGGACGACGTCGAGGTTCGGGATGGCCCGCAGCGCCGCGAGGTGCTCGACCGGCTGGTGGGTCGGGCCGTCCTCGCCGAGGCCGATCGAGTCGTGCGTCCAGACGAAGGTGGTCGGGATGCTCATCAGCGCGGCCAGGCGCACCGAGGCACGCATGTAGTCGGCGAACTGCAGGAACGTGCCGCCGTAGGGGCGGGTCAGGCCGTGCAGCACGATGCCGTTCAGGATCGAGCCCATGGCGTGCTCGCGGATGCCGAAGTGCAGGGTGCGGCCGTAGGGGTCACCCGGGAACTTCTTGGTCGCGTGCTCGGTCGGCACGAACGACGGCACGCCGTCCATGGTCGTGTTGTTCGAGCCGGCGAGGTCGGCGGAGCCGCCCCACAGCTCGGGCAGCACGTCCTTGAGCGCGGTCAGCACCTTGCCCGACGCCGCACGGGTCGCGACGCCCTTCTCGCTCGCCTCGAACTCGGGCAGGGACTCGGTCCAGCCCTCGGGCAGCTCGTGGGCGCGCAGGCGCGCAAGGAGCGCGGCGTTCTCCGGGTTGGCCTCGGACCAGGCGGCGAAGGCGGTCTCCCAGGCCTCGCGCTCGGTGGCCTGACGCTGCGCGACGGAGCGCGTGTACGCGAGCACCTCGTCGTCGATCGCGAACGTGGCCTCGGGGTCCAGGCCGAGCGCGGACTTGAGGCCCTTGACCTCGTCGGCGCCCATGGCCGAGCCGTGGATGCCGCCCGTGTTCTGCTTGGTGGGCGACGGCCAGCCGATGATGGTGCGCAGCGCGATGATCGACGGCTTGCCGGTCTCGGCCTTGGCGGCGTCCAGCGCCGCGGCCAGCGCGTCGGTGTCCTCCGCGTAGCCCGCGCCGCCCGAGGTCCAGTCCACGCGCTGGGTGTGCCAGCCGTAGGCCTCGTAGCGCTTCAGCACGTCCTCGGTGAACGCGATGTTGGTGTCGTCCTCGATCGAGATCTTGTTGTCGTCCCAGATCACGATCAGGTTGCCGAGCTGCTGGTGGCCGGCGAGCGACGAGGCCTCGGAGGTGACACCCTCCTGCAGGTCGCCGTCCGAGGCGATGACGTACACGTGGTGGTCGAACGGCGACTCGCCGGGGGCGGCGGCCGGGTCGAGCAGGCCCCGCTCGCGGCGCGAGGCGAACGCCATGCCGACGGAGGAGGCGAGGCCCTGGCCCAGCGGTCCGGTCGTGATCTCGACGCCGGCGGTGTGGCCGAGCTCGGGGTGGCCCGGGGTCTTGGAGCCCCAGGTGCGCAGCGCGGCGATGTCCTCCATCTCGAGGCCGTAGCCCGCGAGGAAGAGCTGCAGGTAGATCGTCAGCGACGAGTGTCCGGCGCTCAGCACGAAGCGGTCGCGGCCGACCCAGTCGGGGTCCGACGGGTCGTGGCGCATGGCCTTCTGGAAGAGGAGGTACGCGGCCGGCGCGAGCGAGATCGCGGTTCCGGGGTGTCCGTTGCCCACCTTCTCGACGGCGTCCGCAGCCAGCGCCTTGATGGCCTTGACCGCTCGCTCGTCGAGCTCCGACCACTCAAGGGGCTTCAGCACGGGGTCGAAAGCGTTCACGAGTCCTCTTTCTCTCCGCCGGCGGCCCGCGGCCTGTCCGGAGAGCGGACAGGCCGGTGAGCCGTGCAGCGTGCGTGCGGCGGCGGCGGGATGCCGGCCGCCCGTGGTTCGATTGCGAAATCAACCCTATACGCGCACTCCTGCACCCGCGCAGGCCTGTCCACAGACAGTGAGACGGTTGCCCCAGGACAAATCTCACACGGTCGTGCGGGAATGCGGTGCGCGGCGGGGTCACCCCGCGACGTACCATGGGCACGCACCCGACCGGCAACAGCGCCGACCAGGTGCGTTACCGACTTCCAGGACCCTCCCGAACGGAACTGCGACGCGCGTGAGAACGAGCCACCCGACGACCGGCCAGACCGCGCGTCCCCAGACGTCCGGGCACGACGCACCGGACGCCGCCGTCGAGCAGCGTCCCGGGGGCTGGTTCATGCGCCGCGCCGGTGCCTACGTCGCGCTGACCAAGCCCCGCGTGATCGAGCTGCTGCTCGTCACGACGGTGCCCACCATGATCCTGGCCGCCGACGGCCTGCCCAGCTTCTGGCTGATCGTCGCCACCCTGATCGGCGGCGCCGGCGCAGCGGGCAGCGCGAACGCGTTCAACATGTGGTGGGACCGGGACATCGACCAGGTCATGAACCGCACCAAGAAGCGTCCGCTGGCCACGGGGGAGATCACCCCGCGCGCCGGCCTGGTGTTCGCCTCGATCCTGGGGCTGCTGTCGCTGGCGTGGTTCGCCCTGGTGATCAACTGGGCCGCGATGTGGCTCACGCTGGGCGCCATCGCGATCTACGTCGTGGGCTACACGATGATCCTCAAGCGCCGCACGCCGCAGAACATCGTGTGGGGCGGCATCGCGGGCTGCATGCCGGTGTTCATCGGCTGGGCCTCGGTCACCGGCGGCCTGAGCTGGGCGGCGCTGGCGCTGTTCGGCATCATCTTCTTCTGGACGCCGCCGCACTACTGGCCGCTGTCGATCAAGTTCAAGAAGGACTACGCGAACGCCAACGTGCCGATGCTCCCCGTGGTCAGCGACGACAAGCGCGTCGCGGCCGAGATGGTGGGCTACACGATCGCGATGATCGCCTGCTCGCTGGCGCTCACCCCGCTCGCGGGCATGTCCTGGGTGTACACCGTGGTGGCCGCGGTGCTGGGCGGCTGGTTCCTCTGGTCCACGATCGCCATGCTGCGCCGGGCGCAGGGCAAGGCCGAGGGCAAGCTGGGCGCCATGAAGGTGTTCCACGGCTCGATCACGTACCTGTCGCTGCTCTTCGTCGCGGTCGCGGTCGACGTCTTCCTGCCGTTCTGACCTTGTTGCCAGACCTCGTTCGTGCTCAAGTCGGCTCGATGTCCGCGATTCTCCACACAGCGGACAGCTCGAGCTTCAAGACGAGGACTTGAATCGACTGGGGATTGCGAGGGTGCTCTTCGCCGCCTCGGACGAATGAGACACCGGCGGTGTCGATCGCGACTCGATAGCTGACTTCGTCACCTCGAACTACTTGGCCGAGCTGGTCGACATCGGTGATTTCGGTCGAGCCTACCTGGCATATTCCCAGGTCCCTATACCACCGCACATCCTGGAGAACCAGTTCATCCGCTTGTGCAGTGGTTACTTCCCGCAACTGGCTGACCCGGGACTTGTCAAAGCATGACTGAGCCATCCGATCCTGTCGTTCGAAGAATTCTTCGACGGCCTGTCGTGAGTCCTGCCTTGGGCTGCCGTCAAGTTCTCCACCAGAACGGGAAGTCCCGCTGGTCAGTGTCCCTGCGGATACGATCAGCAAGGTAATCAGGGTGATCAGACGATTGTGGTGGTGTCGATGCGCGGAAATCACGATGGTTCATACCTCGTCAACGGGGTGCGCGTGACGGTCGCGGAGCGCGAGGACCAACCGAATGTCTTCGATGTTCGATTCGAGTCGAAACCCCGAGTCGGACCTTCCGGATTCTCGATCGGATACAGACCTGAGAGTGCGCACGTCGAGCGTGAGGAGCTGCTGGACGAGATCGGAAGGACGATCGACTCCTACGGGCCGGACGAGCTGGAGCTCGAGAGGGAGAGCTAGTTCCTAGTTGCACCCGAGAGGTTCTGGGGTGGAGAACACCTTGTTGGGCAGGTCTGTGATCCCGTGTACATCCACGTCCGTCCATGACTGGAACCAATGGCGGCCCGTCCCATTGCATTCATAGCGAGCCGTCACTCGGTTTCCACGTCCCCCGTCGCCCGGCGGGAGCACCGCTTGCCCAAGGCGGCCGACGTCGACGTAGATCCCTACGACATTCCTCTTCATCACGCCGGTCGTCACGGTCGCGAAAGGGTAAGCGCAGTTCTTGTTGCCCCAGGAACCGTGCGACTGCACTGCGCGAGGCCCACCGGAGTGCGATATGTGCGCGGAGTCGACCCGTTGTGCGAACTCGCAGATCTCCTCGTTGTCGGTCCTGCGATCGTGTCTGTGCGACGGTGCCTCTGTCGCCGTTCTTTCGGCAGTTGTAGAGGAGGCGGCCTCCTCGCTTTTCAGTGGCAGCTCCGACGAGGCTGCTGTTGGAGCAGCCACCGACCCGAAAGTCAGCAAAGTTGCAGCGCAAAGTCCCGCAGCTCTTTGCGTGTGGGCATGCATTCCTCCGGCATGAGTAAATGTTTGACAAAGCAAAGATAATTGACGTCCAGTGGATCGCAACATGAAAGCGCGGTCATGATTCGGTCAGGCCAGCTGTCCCGGCCTAGGCTGGGCGCGTGACCGAGACCCCTGCCGACCGAACCACCGAACCCGCAGACCAGCCCACCGCGCAGTCCGCGGGCTACTCGTCGGGCCTGCCGACGGCGTCCGCCGTCGTCCCCGAGAGCGACCTGGCGCCCCGCCGGGCCGCCCGCGAGAAGTCGCGGGTCGCCCCCGACTACGCGCGGGCCTGGCTCCTGCTGTCCGCCATGCGCACCGAGCTCTTCGACAAGGCGCAGCTCTCCCGGGCGGACCAGGTCATCCTCGACTGCGAGGACGCGATCGACGACTCGCTCAAGGACGAGGCGCGCGAGAACGTCATCCGGTGGATCAAGAACGGCGGCAGCGCCTGGGTCCGGATCAACGACCGCACCGCGCCCTCCTGGGCCGACGACGTCGCCTACCTGCGCGGCCTCGAGGGCCTCAACGGCGTGATGCTCGCCAAGACCGAGAGCGCGGACGACGTCATCGACACCGCGCAGCGGCTCGGCGGCGACGTGCCCGTGATCCCGCTGGTGGAGTCGGCCCTCGGCATCGAGGAGGCCGTGCACATCGCGAAGGCGCGCGGCGCGTTCCGCCTCGCGTTCGGCTCGGGCGACTACCGCCGCGACACCGGCGCCGCCAACGAGCCCATGGCCATGGCGTACCCGCGCACGCGCCTCGTGGTCGCCAGCCGCATCGGCGGCCTGCCCGGCCCCGTGGACGGCCCCACGGTCGGCTCCTCGCACGCGCTGCTGCGCGAGCAGTCGGCCGACGCCGTCGGCCTCGGCATGACCGGCAAGCTCTGCCTCGACTTCGAGCAGTCGGCCGTCATCAACGAGTCGTTCGCGCCGACGTCGTCCGACGTGGCCTGGGCCGTCGACTTCTTCGCCGAGTTCGAGGCCGCCGGCTCCGTGATCCGCGACGGCAGCGACAAGCCGCGCCTCGCCCGCGCCCAGGTGATCCGCTCGCGGGCCGAGCTGTTCGGCATCAACCCCTCCTGACGCCGGTACCGGTGGTCGAGCTTGTCGGGACCTGCCCAGGTCTCGACAAGCTCGACCAGCGGTGGGTGCGCTCGACCAGCGGCGCGTGTCGTCTCCGGCGCGCCCCGCCCGCTTCACCCGCCCACCCTCGGCATGATGGGCCGGTGTCCTCAGCACTGGCCCATCCGTCGTTCCGCGAGAACCACCCCGGCCCGCCGCCCGCCCCGGTGGAGACCGGCCGGCTCGACCGTGCGCTGCGGGACTACCTCGCGCACCTGAGCGTGGAGCGCGGCCTCTCGGCCAACACCGTCGCGGCCTACCGCCGCGACCTCGTGCGGTACGTCGCCTACCTCGACACGGCGGGCCGCGACGGCCTGTCCGGCGTGACGGAGTCCGACGTCACCGCCTTCGTCGAGGCGGTGCGCCAGGGGACCGACGGCGGCCGGCCGCTGTCGCCGTCCTCCACCGCCCGGGCGCTGGCCGCCGTGCGCGGCTGGCACCGGTTCGCGCAGGCCGAGGGCCTGGCCGTGGACGACCCGTCCGCCGAGGTGCGTGCCCCCACCCAGATGCGGCGGCTGCCGCACGCCCTGTCCGTCGACGACGTCGCGGGGCTGCTCGACGCCGCGGGCACCGGCGACGGGCCCCTGCCGCTGCGGGACCGGGCGCTGCTGGAGCTGCTGTACGCCACGGGCGCGCGGATCTCCGAGATCGTGGGCCTGGACGTCGACGGCGTGGGGGACTCCACCGCCGTCCGGCTGCTCGGCAAGGGGTCCAAGGAGCGCGTGGTGCCCGTGGGCTCGTTCGCCCGCGACGCCCTGGAGGCCTACCTGGTGCGGGCCCGCCCGGCGCTGGCCGCGGCCGGCCGGGGCACACCCGCGCTGTTCCTCAACACGCGCGGCGCGCGCATGTCGCGGCAGACCGCCTGGGCCGCGCTGCAGGCCTCCGCCGCGCGGGCCGGGCTCACGGAGCACGTCTCGCCGCACACCCTGCGGCACTCGTTCGCGACCCACCTGCTGTCCGGCGGGGCCGACGTCCGCGTGGTGCAGGAGCTGCTGGGACACGCCTCGGTCACCACCACGCAGATCTACACGATGGTCACCCCCGACGCCCTGCGCGAGGTCTACGCCGCCGCCCACCCCCGGGCGCGCTGACCGAACGACGCCACGCCGGGGCTTCGAGCCGGGGAGTGCCCACACTCTGGTATAGCGTGGCGGGCGTGAGCGAGGCACCCAGCCCGGAGGGAGCGAGCACGATGACCGACATTCTTCTCGGCAAGACGGTCGTCGGCGCTCCCGACGACTCGGAGATCGTGCGCGACGTCGTGGGGCGGGTCATGCCGGACCTGCCCGAGCCGGCGCCCCTGGCGAGCCACGGCCCGGCGCGCATCATCGCGATGTGCAACCAGAAGGGCGGCGTGGGCAAGACCACGACGACGATCAACCTGGGCGCGTGCCTCGCGGAGTACGGGCGCAAGGTGCTGCTGGTCGACTTCGACCCGCAGGGCGCCGCGTCGGTCGGCATCGGCGTCAACCCGCACGAGCTCGACCTGACGGTCTACAACCTGCTCATGGAGCGAGGCGTGGAGATCGGCGACGTCGTGCTGCCGTCCGGCATCGAGAACCTCGACGTGCTGCCCGCGAACATCGACCTGTCGGCCGCGGAGGTGCAGCTCGTGGGCGAGGTCGCCCGGGAGTCGGTGCTGGCCCGCGCCCTGCGCCCGGTGATCGACGACTACGACGTCATCCTCATCGACTGCCAGCCGAGCCTCGGCCTGCTCACCGTGAACGCCCTGACGGCCGCGCACGGCGTGCTGATCCCGCTGGAGTGCGAGTTCTTCGCGCTGCGCGGCGTCGCGCTGCTGGTGGAGACCATCGAGAAGGTGCGGGACCGGCTCAACCCGGCCCTCGAGATCGACGGTATCCTCCCGACCATGTACGACTCGCGCACTCTCCACTCCCGGGAGGTCGTGGCCCGGGTGCACGAGGCCTTCGGCGACACGCTGCTGCACTCGATCATCGGGCGCACGGTCAAGTTCCCCGACGCCACCGTCGCCGCCGAGCCCATCACCGCGTACGCCCCGGGGCACCCCGGCGCGGCCGCGTACCGTCAGCTCGCCCGGGAGCTCGTGGCCCGTGGCGACGCTGCCTGAGGTGGCGCCGCCGGCCGACGTCGCCGAGGTGACGGCGGAGCCTGAGGCAGAGGCCCCCGAGGCGCCGTCGTCGGAGCGGGCACCCGCGACGCCGGGGGAGCAGCCCGCCGAGCGGTCGTCGTCGCGCATGTTCCAGGTGCGGCTGCACAACTTCGAGGGCCCGTTCGACCTGCTGCTGTCGCTCATCGCCAAGCACCAGATGGACGTCACCGAGGTGGCGCTCGCGGTCGTGACCGACGAGTTCGTGGCGCACATCCGCGAGGCGGAGCGGGCCTCCCGCGAGGCCGCCGAGCGCGGCGAGGTGCACGAGTCGTGGGACCTCGGCGTGGCCAGCGAGTTCCTGGTGATCGCCGCGACCCTGCTGGACCTCAAGGCCGCGCGCCTGCTGCCCGGCGTCGTCGACGAGGACGCCGAGGACCTGGAGCTGCTGGAGGCCCGCGACCTGCTGTTCGCCCGGCTGCTGCAGTACCGGGCGTACAAGGAGGTCTCCAAGGTCCTCGCGGACCAGATGGCGTCGTCCGGACGGCGCGTGCCGCGCCTGGCGCCGCTGGAGCCGCACCTGGCCGCGATCCTGCCGGAGCTGGTCTGGGACACGACGCCGGAGCGGCTGGCCGAGCTCGCCGCGAAGGTGCTCGCGCCCAAGCCGCCGCCCGTGGTCGGGCTGGCGCACCTGCACGGCTCCGCGGTCAGCGTGCGCGAGGAGGCCGGCGTCATCGTCAAGCGGCTGCGCACCGAGCGCTCGGTGACCTTCCGGTCGCTCACGGCCGGCACGGAGCGCCTGGTGACCGTGGCCCGGTTCCTGGCGCTGCTGGAGCTGTTCCGCGACGCCCTGGTCGGGTTCGAGCAGGTCAGCCCGCTGGGCGAGCTGACGGTGCGCTGGACCGCCGGGCCCGACGACGGCGGCAAGTACCTCGACCCGGCGGCCGGCCCGAGCGAGTTCGACGAGGACGACGTCCCGGCGGCCGAGGAGTCGGGGACCGACACGACAGTGACCGACACCACGGCGACCGACACCGTGGCGGCCGAGGACACCACAGCAGACGCGACAGCGGCGCACGCGGACCTCGCGGGGCCCGGAACGGAGGCGACGGCATGACCGTCGAGGAACAGGCCCCGCAGGCCGAGCTGGACGCCGGGACCGACGCCGTCGCGACCCCCGCTCCCGAGGAGCCGGTGCTCGTCGACGTGCACACGCTCCCGGGCGGGGCGCACGCCGCGGTCGAGGCCGTGCTCATGGTGGCGGACGCGCCGATCGGCGCCGACCGGATCGCGGCCGCGCTGAACCTGACGCAGGACGAGACGGACGACATCCTGCACGAGCTGGCCGACGAGTACGCCGGGCACCTCGGCTCGCGCCCGCGTGGCTTCGAGCTCCGCCGCACGGTCGACGGCTGGCGCATCTACTCCTCGACCGCGCACGCGGACCCCGTGGGGCGCTTCGTCCTGGACGGCCAGTCGGCCAAGCTGAGCCAGGCCGCGCTGGAGACGCTCGCCGTGATCGCGTACCGTCAGCCGGTGTCGCGTGGCCAGATGAGCGCGGTGCGAGGCGTGAGCGTCGACGGCGTGGTGCGCACCCTGCTGACCCGCGGGCTGATCGCCGAGATCGGTCAGGACCCCAGCTCGGGTGCGGTTCTGTTCGGAACCACGGGATACTTCTTGGAGCGGATGGACTTCTCGTCGCTCGACGAGCTGCCCCCGCTGGCGCCGCACCTGCCGGACCTGGACACGATCGACGGCCTCGACGGGCTGGACTCCTAGTCCTGCCCGAGGCCCGCACACCGGCCACGCGTGCGCCCTTTTCCTGTAGATCTTCCGACGTACCGAGAGACGAATCATGAGTAACGAACGCCGCGGCGGGAGCCGCCGCGAGTCCGGTGACGGCCAGCAGCCGCGCCGTCCTGCCCGTTCCGGCAAGCCCGGCGGCAAGCAGGGCGGTCAGAACTTCCGTGGGGGCAGCTCCGCGAAGAGCCGCGCCCAGGCCAACGCGCCGCGCCGTCGGCCCGCCAAGCCCACCGAACCGGCCCGTGACGTCCACGTCGAGGACGGCGTGCGCCTGCAGAAGGTGCTCGCGCAGGCGGGGCTGGGCTCGCGCCGCGCGTCGGAGGAGCTGATCGCGAACGGGCACGTCGAGGTGGACGGGCAGATCGTCACCGAGCTGGGCGTGCGGGTGGACCCCGCCACCGCCGTCATCCACGTGGACGGGCTGCGCATCCAGCTCGACCAGGACAAGGTGACGATCGCGCTGAACAAGCCGCTCGGCGTGGTCTCCACGATGGACGACCCCAAGGGCCGCCCGACGGTCGCCGACCTGATCAGGAACCGCGAGGAGCGCCTGTTCCACGTGGGCCGGCTCGACGCCGACAGCGAGGGCCTGCTCCTGCTGACGAACGACGGCGAGCTCGCCAACCGCCTGTCGCACCCGAAGTACCAGATCGCCAAGACCTACCTGGTGACGGTCGAGGGCGAGGTCTACCCGCGCGTCGGCCGCGAGCTGCTGAAGGGTGTGGAGCTGGAGGACGGCGTCGCCAAGATGGACGCCGTGCACGTGCTCCAGCAGATCGACGGCTTCGCGATGCTGGAGGTCGTGCTGCACGAGGGCCGCAACCGGATCGTGCGCCGCATGTTCGACGCCGTCGGCCACCCCGTCACGCGCCTGGTGCGCACGCGGATCGGCCCCATCCCGCTGGGCGACCTGAAGGCCGGCCGCACCCGTGTGCTGGGCCGCACGGAGCTCGGCACCCTGATGAACGCCGTCGACCTGTAGCCTTCCGGGCCGAGCACCTCTCCACCCCAACGAAAGCGAGTTATCTGTGACCAGCCCCGTAGTGATCGCCATCGACGGGCCGTCGGGCTCCGGCAAGTCGAGCGTGTCGAAGGCGGTCGCGGCGCGGCTCGGCCTGGCCTACCTCGACACGGGGGCCATGTACCGGGCGGCCACGGTGTGGAGCATGGAGACGGCGGACCTCGCCGACGCCGCGGCGGTCACCGCCGCGGTGGGCGTGATGCCGCTGGTCATGGGGCTGGACCCGGAGGCACCGGGCGTCGAGCTGGACGGTCGCGACGTGGCCGAGGTCATCCGCACCACCGAGGTCACGACGAACGTGTCGAAGGTCGCGTCCAACCTGGACGTGCGCGCCGAGCTCAAGCGGCTCCAGCGCGCGATCATCGACCAGGAGTCGGGTCCGGCGGCCGTGCACTCGGGCGGCCGGGGGATCGTGGCCGAGGGCCGCGACATCACCACGGTCGTGGCGCCCGACGCCGACGTCCGCGTGCTGCTCACCGCCTCGGAGGAGGCGCGGCTGCGGCGCCGTTCTCTGGAGGTGCACGGCGCCGCCGACGAGACCGCCGTGGAGGCCACGAAGGACCAGATCGTGCGCCGCGACCAGGACGATGCGAAGGTGACGCAGTTCCTCGTCGCCGCGGACGGCGTGGTGACGGTGGACTCCAGCGACCTCGACTTCGAGCAGACCGTCGACGCGGTGCTCGCCGTCGTCGCGCAGGCTCAGGCGGCGGCCAGCACGGTCTGACGGCGGGGTCCGGCGGCGCCGTCCGACGGCGGTGGGGTAGGTCATACGCCCGCGAGTCGGCCGGAGCGGGTCGGGCCTGCGACAATGGGCGCATGACCCACGACTCCTCTGCATCCGAGGCTGCCCTGAACGCGGTGGCCGGAGACGATGCTCCCCTGGACGACGCCGCCACCGTCGCACCCGACCTCGACCTCACCGAGACCGAGGACGATGTCGCGCGCGAGCGTGCCCTGCGTGTCGGCCTCGAGGAGTTCGAGCTCGACGAGGAGGACCAGGCGCTCCTGTCCTCCGAGTGGTCCGACGAGGAGTCCGAGGCCGAGCAGATCCTGCCGGTGCTCGCGATCATCGGCCGCCCGAACGTCGGCAAGTCGACCCTGGTGAACCGAATCCTCGGCCGCCGCGAGGCGGTCGTGGAGGACAAGCCGGGTGTGACCCGCGACCGCGTGTCCTACCCGGCCGAGTGGGCCGGCCGCCGGTTCATGCTGGTGGACACGGGCGGCTGGGAGGTCGACGTCGCGGGCATCGAGTCCAAGGTGGCCGAGCAGGCCGAGGTCGCGATCTCCCTGGCGGACGCCGTGGTCTTCGTGGTCGACGCCGCCGTGGGCGCCACCGCGACCGACGAGCGTGTCGTGGAGCTGCTGCGCCGCTCCGGCAAGCCGGTCGTGCTGTGCGCCAACAAGGTCGACGGCGCCTCGGGCGAGGCCGACGCGGCGTACCTGTGGGCCCTGGGCCTGGGGGAGCCGTTCCCGGTCTCGGCCCTGCACGGTCGTGGCACGGGCGACCTGCTCGACGCCGCCGTCAAGGCACTGCCCTCGAAGTCGGCGCACGGTACGCTGCGGCCCTCGGGCCCGCGCCGCGTGGCGCTCGTCGGCCGCCCGAACGTCGGCAAGTCGTCGCTGCTGAACAAGATCGCCGGCTCGGAGCGCGTCGTCGTCGACGAGGTCGCGGGCACCACGCGGGACCCGGTCGACGAGCTCATCGAGCTGCGCGGCATCCCGTACTGGTTCGTCGACACCGCGGGTATCCGCCGTCGTGTGCACCAGACCAAGGGCGCCGACTTCTACGCCTCCCTGCGCACCGCCGCCGCCATCGACAAGGCGGAGGTGGGCGTGGTGCTGGTCGACGCGTCCGCCCCGCTGACCGAGCAGGACATCCGCGTGATCCAGCAGGTCGTGGACTCCGGCCGGGCCCTGGTCATCGCGTACAACAAGTGGGACCTCATGGACGAGGACCGCCGCCCCTACCTCGAGCGCGAGATCGAGAAGGAGCTGGTGCAGATCCAGTGGGCGCCGCGGGTGAACCTGTCGGCGCGCACCGGCTGGCACAGCGAGCGCCTGGTCCCGGCGATCGAGCGGTCGCTGGCGTCGTGGGACCGCCGCATCCCCACGGGCAAGCTGAACTCGTTCCTGGGCGAGCTCGTGGCCGCGCACCCGCACCCGCTGCGGGGCGGCAAGCAGTCGCGCATCCTGTTCGCGACGCAGGCCTCGACGCGTCCGCCGCGGTTCGTCATCTTCGCCACGGGGTTCATCGAGGCCGGCTACCGCCGGTTCATCGAGCGTCGCCTGCGCGAGACGTTCGGCTTCGAGGGCACGCCGATCGAGATCTCGGTGCGGGTGCGGGAGAAGCGCCGCCGCTGACGGCGCTCCGGCGGCGCGGCACGCCGGGCCGATGCCTACATCGGGGCCGGATCGCGGTACCTTCGGGTCGTGCTTCCGGCCAGTATCCCCAGCCCTGACCCGGTGTGGTCCCAGTTCAGCCTGGGCCCCCTCACCATCCACACCTACGCCCTGTGTCTGCTGGCGGGCATCGTCGCCGCCGCGTGGATCACGGACCGGCGGCTCCGCGCGCGCGGAGCCGCCCCCGGGATCGCGATCGACATCGCGATGTGGGCGGTGCCGATCGGCATCGTCGGCGCCCGGATCTACCACGTGCTCACGCACCTCGGTGACTTCACCGGCCCCGGTGTGGACCCCTGGGCCTGGGTGCGGATCTGGGAGGGCGGCAACGCCCTGTTCGGCTCGCTGCTCGGCGGCGCGCTCGGCGTCTGGATCGGGTGCCGCATCTCCGGCCTGCGCTTCTGGTCGTTCGCCGACGCGCTCGCGCCCGGCCTGCTGGTGGCCCAGGCGATCGGCCGCCTCGGCAACTACGTGAACCAGGAGCTGTTCGGCCTGCCGACCACGCTGCCGTGGGGCCTGGAGATCCGCTCCGACGCACCGATGTTCCCCGCCGGCACGCCCGAGGGCACCCTGTTCCACCCGCTGTTCCTGTACGAGATGATCTGGAACCTCATCGGCGTGGCGGTGCTGCTGCTCATCGAGCGTCGCGTGGTACGCCGCAACGACGCCCTCCTGGCCGACGGCGGCACCCCCGGGCCCGGCCTGCGCTGGGGCCGCATGTTCGGCCTCTACCTCATCTGGTACGGCCTGGGCCGCAGCTGGCTCGAGTCCATCCGGATCGACCCGACGAGCGACGCGCCGCTGGGCATCCCCGCGAACATCTGGACGTCGGGCATCGCGATCCTGCTGGGCATCGGCATCCTCGTGGTGCAGGGACGGCGGCACCCGGAGCCGGAGCCGTCGGTCTACATGCCGGGCCGCGAGCCGGAGGACGAGGACGCCGAGGCCGGTGGTGCGGGCGACTCGGGCGCCGAGGCCAAGAAGCGGGCGGGCTCGGACCAGGACGCGGACGTGGACGCCGCGGACGCCGACGCGAGCCCCGTGGACCCGGCGGGGAGCAAGTAACCCTGGTCGTGCTGGACCCTGTGTCGCGAGCGGTCCGGGCGGTCAGCCCTTGCCCGCCGCGAGGCGCGGTCTGCGGCGCGGGGCAAAGCCCACTCAGCGGGGAGGGTAACGGAGAAGTAGCACTGCTAACTCTTCGTCACCCTCCCCGCTGAGTTGTGCTTGCCGGGGCGGACTGCGCTCAACACGCGGGGCTCGGCTGCGCACCGCAGGGGCCAGCTCCCGCAGGCGCCCCTGTGCGCACCCTCACAGCCGCGCAGGTTGTTCGCCCGGGCATCTGATGCGGAGGATGAGGTCATGCCACCAACGCTCCCCGGGGACACTCCTGCCGCCGACCGGCTCCCCGTGGGACCGCGCACCTGGTGGCCCGTCGCGGCCGTCCTGCTGGCCGTCGCGTGGGGCGGCAACGAGTTCACACCGCTGCTGGTGATGTACCGCGAGCAGGGGCACATCGGCGACGTCATGGTCGACGCGCTCCTGGCGGCCTACGTGTTCGGCATCGTCCCGGCGCTCCTGCTGGGCGGGCCGCTGTCCGACCGGCACGGCCGCCGTCCGCTGCTGCTGCCCGCCGCGCCGATCGGTGCCCTGGGCTCCCTGGTGCTGGCCCTGGACCCGACGAGCCCGCTCGTGCTCGCGATCGGCCGGGTGCTGTGCGGCGTCGCGCTCGGGCTGGCGATGGCGGTGGGCAGCACCTGGATCACCGAGCTCAGCGCCCGCACCGGGAACCGCGCGGCGGGGCCCCGGCGCGGCTCCCTGTCGCTGACCACGGGGTTCCTGGCCGGCGCGGGTGCCGCCGCGATGCTCGCCCAGTTCGGCCCCTGGCCCACGCACCTGGCCTACGTGGTGCACGCGGCGGGCGCCCTGGTCGCGGGCGCCTGGCTGCTGCGCGTGCCCGAGACCAACCCCGGCCGGCAGAAGGCCGAGCGCGGGCCGCTGCGCCACGACCTGCGGTTCGCCGCCGTCGGGCACCGGAGGTTCCTGCGCGTCGTCGTGCCGCTCGCACCCTGGGTGTTCGGCTGCGGCGGCTGCGCCTACGCGGTGCTGCCCGCGCTCCTGTCCGAGCACGCCGGCGACATCCCCATCGCGTTCGCCGGGATGCTCACCGTGCTCTCCCTCGGCTGCGGCATCGCCATGCAGGCCGTGGCCCGGCGGATCGACACTCCGGCGTCGGCCCGCGCGTCGATCGTGGCGCTGAGCATCGTCGCGGCGGGGATGGCGCTCGCGGCCTGGGCGGCGGCGTCGCCCACGCTGCCGCTCGGCGTGCTCGCCGCCGTGGTGCTGGGCACGGGGTACGGGCTCGGCCTCGTGTCCGGGCTGACCGAGGTGGCGCGCATCGCCGGGCCGGGCCAGCTCGCGGGCCTGACCGCCGTCTTCTACTCGCTGACGTACCTCGGGTTCTTCGTGCCGATGGCGCTCTCCTGGTTGCGCGCCACGTGGTCGTACCCGCAGATGTTCGGCTTCGGGGCGGTCGCGGCGCTGCTGTGCCTGGCGGTCGTCGTGTTCTCGTCCCGCACGGCGCTCCCGCTGGCGGGCGGCGGCCGCGGGGGCCGCTAGCCCGGGCTGAGGGTGCCCAGGTAGCGCAGCGTGCCCCTGGTCCCGCTGCAGAAATGACATCGGTCGGTTGCCTTGAGACCGGTCGGTTGTCTGACCGGTCTCAAGGCAACCGACCGAAGTCAGATTTCCTGCGCCAGCCAGCCAGCCAGCCCACCAGCCAGGCCAGGTCGGGCCGAGCGGGTCAGGGGAGCACGAGCTCGTAGGTGCCCCCGTTGTCGCAGTACGACCGGTCGACGGTGAAGCTCAGCACGTCCCGCCCCTGCGTGTCGCTCGTCAGGGTGTAGTCGCCGTCGGCGAACGGGGTCGTCCCCGGGGAGCCGGTCAGTCGTTCGCAGTCCGGTCCGAGGTCGAACGAGTCCGTGATCTCCGCGTAGCGGACCGGGCCGCCCTGATAGACGTGCCAGTAGACGTCGCCGAAGCCGGTGGCCTCCTCGACGAGGATCTGCTCGCCGCCGGGGCGGTCGAGCTCGTCGAGCACGAAGTAGTCCGTGCTCGACGAGATGAGGGCGAACAGGCCGTTCAGCAGCACGCCGCCGCACGCTGCCAGGACTGCCGCGCCCAGGACGATCGCCGCGAGTGTGGCAGTGAGCCACTCGTACCCGACGACGAAGAACCAGAACCCGGCCACGCCCAGCACCGCGCCGCAGAGACAGGCGAACGCCCAGAGGAGGTGGCCGACCACGCCGCCGTCGAGCCCGGCGAGGAGCACGAGGTCGCTCTCCTCGGCCGCGCGCTGGACGCCGAACGCGCCGAGCGAGGCGACGCCGCCGAGCAGCGCGGCCGTCCCGGCGACCCACGCGGCCCGTCGCCGTCCGCGGGGCGCACGCGCCCGCTCGCCCTGCTCCGGCTCGCGCTGCTCCTGCTGCTCGTCCTGCGTGGTCACGCGCGGTAGTACAGCACAGCCTGCGTGCGGGGCCGGTGATGACTTCGGTCGGTTGCCTTGAGACCGGTCAGTCAACTGACCGGTCTCAAGACAACCGACCGAAGTCAGTTCGCCTGCGCGAGACAGTTAGCCAGCTGCCCGAGCCAGCGAACCACTAGCTCGCCGGCTGGAGGGCCTGGACCTGGAGCAGCGAGTCGTCGATGTCGGCGCACGCCGTCAGCTCGAGCTGGTCGTTCTGCACGAACAGCGAGCGCTTCTCGCCGGGCGGGTAGACCCGCAGGCCGTCCGCGGGCGTCTCGCCGCACTCGTCGCCGTAGTTCGCGGCCTGGGCGACGCGCACGAGGGCCTGCGCGGACGCGCCGGGCTCCAGCGTCACCGTCTCGTGCGGGCTCGACCGGTCGAACTCCGCCGCGGCCCCGATCTGCTCGCCGTCACCGTCCCCGACGAACGACACTCCCGGCCAGCCCTGCAGCGTGCAGGTCTCGGGCGCCTCGTTCTTCAGCACGATCCACACCCCGTAGTGCCCGGCGCCCGCGCCGCCTTCGTCCGGCACCAGGCTGCCCGCGAGCTCGGGTGACTCGCACCGTCCGGAGGCCGATCCCGCCTCGCCCGAGTCGTGGGTAGCCGTCTCGGACGGCTCCGAGGACTCCTCCGTGGGCGACCCCGTCGCGCTTGAGTCCGGGCTGGCGGACGTCGTCGTGGTCGCCGACGGCGTGGCGGACGCGCTCTCGTCGCCCCCGGAGCCGGCGGCGTCCGCCGAGCATCCCGCCGTCAGCAGCAGCGCCGCGACCCCCGCGGCACCGCACATGGTCATGATCGCTTCTCGCTTGAACACCTGAGCCTCCCCCTTCGGCTGGGACAACCGGCGGGCCGCGACCACCACTGCGGCCCTCGCCGATCGTGTCATCACCCCGAGCATCTCGCCGAGTTGCCCCGGTCAACAAATCGACGGCGTGTCGGGACCCGGACGGACCGACGTCGGCCGCCGATCTCTCCTAACCTGGTGCGCTGTGTCGAGCGAGAGGACAGGACAGACGATGGCGACGAACCCTGTGTACGGCTCCAACTTCCCCGATCCCGCGGTGCTGGAGGTGGACGGGACCTACTGGGCGTACGCGACCAAGAACCGGGTCGAGGCGATGCCGGTGCTGCGCTCGCCCGACCTCGTGCGCTGGGAGGAGGTGGGCGACGGCATGCCGCAGCTCGCGGCGTGGGTCGAGCCGGGCCTGAACTGGGCGCCCGAGGTCGCGTTCGTGGACGGGCGGTACGTCGCGTACTACACGGCGCACGACCGGGCCACGGACGTGCAGGCCGTCGGAGTGGCCGTCTCGGACACGCCGCACGGCCCGTTCCGGGACGACGCCGAGCGCCCCCTGCTGTGCCAGGACCACGAGGGCGGCTCCATCGACGCCTCCCCGTTCACCGACCACGACGGCTCGCGCTGGCTGCTGTGGAAGAACGACGGCAACCACGTGGGCGTGGACACCTTCATCTACGTGCAGCGGCTGTCCGACGACGGGCTGCGGCTGGAGGGGGAGCCGGAGCGGATCCTCAAGCAGGACCAGGAGTGGGAGGGCACGCTCGTCGAGGGGCCCTACGTCTGGCCGCACGACGGCAGCTACTACCTGTTCTACTCGGGCAACGCGTTCGACTCCGACCGCTACGGCGTGGGCTACGCCGTCGCCGAGAAGGCGACCGGCCCCTACGTGAAGCCGCGCGACACCCCGATCATGGTGTCCAACGACGTCGCGGCCGGGCCGGGGCACGGCATGGTCGTCGAGCGCGACGGGCGCACCTGGTACGTGCACCACGCCTGGCCGCCCGGCGCCGTCAACGTGCCCGGGCCGGGCCGCCAGATGTGGCTCACCGAGCTGGTCTTCGAACCGTCGCAGGTCGGCGGCCCGGACGTGCCGAGGTTCCTCGGCCCGCGCACGGAGCTCGACCTGGCCTGACCCGGGAGGCCGGCTCAGGCCGGGCCGACCGAGCGGGGCGCCGGGTCACACCGGCGCCCCCTCGGGCGCCCCCACCTCGTCCGGCAGCCCCACCGTGAGCTGCGTGAACGACTTGCCGCTCGTGTCCTTGAGCACGATGTACCCCGCGTCGACGTGCGGCTCGATGCCGCTGTGCTTGTCGTTGGGCGCGCCGATGATGAGCTGGAACCCGAGCCCGCGCCAGGCGTTGATCGCGCGCCCGGTGAAGTGCGCGTCGGCCTTGATCAGGGCCTCGTCGAGGAAGACCGGCGCGTACCGGGGGCGCGCCGACCCGGCGTCGCCGAGCTGGTAGCGCAGGGCCGCACCGACGATGAACGCGACGAGCTCCTGGGACTCGCCGCCGGACTTCTCACCGATGTGGTCGTACACGGCGACGTGCGCGCCGTCCTTGGTCAGCTTCTCGGCGCTGATCCGCACGTGGTTGCGCACGTCGATCAGGTCGTGGAACTCCGGTGCGGTGCGGCGCACCCGGTCGACCACCTTGGCCATGCGGGTGTACGCCCGCTGCCGGTCGGTGTCGCTGACGGCGTTCGCGATCGCCTCGCGCACCGCGCGCAGGTCGCTGCGGAACCGGGCCCGCACCGGCGACGACGTGTCGCGCAGCTCGATGTGCAGCCTGTGGTGCTCGTCGGAGAAGTCCAGGCCGTCGAGGATCGTGTTCACCGGGTCGATGCGGTCGCGGATCTCGCGCACTGCCGTCGAGATGTCGCTGTCGAGCTTGGTCAGGTCCGCGCCCGAGAGCCGCAGCAGGCTGTCGCGCCACTCCGACTCCAGCTCGTGCAGCCCGTTCTTCTCCAGGTCCGTCAGGAACCGCTCGTAGTCGTCGTAGGACGTGTCCGGGTCGACGCCGAGGTTCGGGTTGGGCCACCGCTCCTTGAACGTCTCGAACACCTCGTGCAGCGCGGAGCGTCCCCGCCCGACGGCGGCCTGCGCCTCACCCTGGTCCTCCCGCACCCGCGCGGTGGCGCGGTCCAGGGCGGCGTCGAAGCGCTCGACGGCCTGCGCGGGGGAGTCGTCGGCGCTCTGGTCGTCCGCGAACAGCCCGGCCAGGTACGTGCGGTGCCCGACGGCGACCTGCGTGCCGTCGGCCTCGGCGTCGTCGAGCGTGCGCTGTGCGGTGTCGACGGCGTCGGCCGTGCGCTCCCAGGACGACTCCAGATCCGCGGCGCGGCTCTTGGCGACGCCGCTCTCCTCGGTGAGCCGCGTGACGCGGTCCTCCAGCTCACCGAGCTCCTTGCGCAGCCGCCCGATCTCCGGGTTGTCCGAGGTGACCTCGGTGACGATCGCCGTCCAGCGGCCCAGCTCGGACCGCAGGGACCCGATGTCCACCTGCTCCCACGTGAGGTCGGCGATCTTCTCGTACGCACCACGCGTCTTCTCGAACGAGTCGAGGCCCGCCGTCGCCTGCTCCAGCACGGCGCTCGCGGCGGCGTGCGCCTGCTCGGCCTCGGCCACCTCCCGCTCCAGCTCCTGCAGGCGCCGCGCGGCGGAGAACCCGAGGACGTTCCGCACGCCCTGGCCACCGTGGGCGCCGCGGCCGCCGTCGGACGTCTGACCGCTGATCGTGACGGCCTTGCGGTGCAGGGCGAACTGCGCGGGGGAGTCGATGCAGACATAGCCGAAGCGGTCGGCGAGCTCCTGCTTGAGCCAGCCCGTGAACGGCGTCGGCCGGTGGTCCAGGCGCGCGGGCAGGGTGCGGTCCACCACGGCGGCCTCGTCACGGCGGCCGGTGGGCACGCCCCGGAACCGGATGCGGCGCGCGGTCGGCACCGAGTTGATGGCCGTGCGGAACGCCTTGAGGTGCGCCACGTCGATCAGCATCTCGGTGGCGAACCCGCCCAGCGCCAGGTTGAACGCGCCGCGCCACGGCTCGAACTCGGTGCGCACCTCGATCAGCTCGCCCACGAACGGCAGCTCGTCGGTGGACAGGCCCGCGGCCTCGGCCAGGGCCGCGCGGGCGTGGTGCAGGTCGGTCGGGATGTTGTCCTTGCGGGCGCCGACGGTGCGCAGCTCGGCCCGCAGCTCCTCCAGCGCGTCCGAGGCGGCCTGCTCGCCCTGGGCCGCCTCCGTGAAGCGCCGCCGGGCGGCGGCCCGTGCGTCGGCGTCGTTGAGCGCGCGGTGCGCCTGCTCGACGACGGCGTCGAACCCCGCGGCGTCGGACACCTCGCCCCCGACGTCGCTCAGCAGGGCGTCGAACCGGGTGCGGGCCGCCGCGACGGGCTCGATGCGGGCCTCCAGGCGGTCCACCTCGTCCTGCGCCTTCTTCAGGCGGTCGCCGCCGGCGGCGCCCAGCAGGTCCCGTGCCGCGTCGCGTTCCAGCTTGGCCGCCGCGACCCGGACGGTGAGCTCGGTCGCCTCGTCCCGCGCGCGGGCGCGCCGGCGCTGCAGGTCGGTCTCCGAGGCGCGCAGCAGGTCGAGGCGCCGCCCCGCGAGCCAGAGCGCGGCCGGGGCGGTCTGGTCGGTGAACTGCCCGACGGCCTCGATCATCCGCAGCCGCTCGACGGCGTCGTCGATCGCGGTGCGGTGGTCGCGGATGGGCCGCAGCGCCCGGACCTGCTGCTGCGCGGTGACCATGCGGTCGCGGGTCGCGGACAGCTCGTCGAACTGCTGCACGGCGCCGTCGGCCGTCGCGAACGTGGACGGCTCCTCCAGGACCATCGTCTTGTACAGGGCGTCGACCGTGGTGATCTGCTGCCCGGCCTGGATGCGGCCCAGCAGGCCCACGGCCTTGTGCCCGTCGCCGCCCGCGCCGATGCCGAGCGCGGTGTGCAGCCGGGCCGTGTAGTCGCGGTCGGTGTCGAAGCAGGTCAGGCCGGTGCGGGTCACGGCGCGCCGGTCGAACCGGTGCCGTGCCGCCTCCTCCAGGCCGGTCAGGTCGAACGGCCCGTCGCACGTGCCGCGTACCGCGACGACGTTCTCCAGCGTGCGGGCCGACGACGGCACGTACCAGGCGCGCACGGCGGTGAACGTGGCCCCGCCCTGGTCGGCCCAGGTCATGGCGATGGCGGACCAGGTGTCCTCCTTCTCGCCGCGCAGCACGCGCACGCGCGTCTCGCCGTCGACCCGCTTCTCGTCGAGCTTGCCGCGCGCGTAGGACAGGATGTTGCGCTGCTCCTTGCCGCGCGGCTTGCCGGTCACGCCGCCGTTGGACGCCCCGTTGAACGGCGTGGTGTGCGGCATGATCAGCGCGATGTAGGAGTCCATCAGCGTGGACTTGCCCGAGCCCGAGCCGCCGCTGAACAGCGTGGCGCCGGGGGACAGGCGCACCTGGTGGTGCCCGTGGTAGCCGCCCCAGTTGACCAGCTGCAGGGTCTGCGCCACCCACTGCTGCCCGGTCGACGTGGCCGGGACCAGCCCCCACAGCGTCTCGATCATGCTCACGAACGGGTCTCCTTGTTCTCGGCGAGCCAGCGCGTGAGCTCGGCGAGCCGGTTGTTGTCGAGCACGACCTCCACCAGGGGCGTGATGCGGTAGCGGCCCGTCGACTCCTCGTCGATCAGGCCCTCGGCGGCGAGGCGGCCGACGGCGTCCCGGATCTCGCGCTGCGGGCGGACGAGGTTGTTGTCGTCCAGGTCGAAGAACGTCAGCACACCCTGCTCGATGTCCTCCAGGTCGATCCGCGCCGACGTCTCGCCCGAGCTCGCCTCGTGCTGGTAGACGGTGCGCAGGTGCACCAGCACCAGCGTCTCGACCCGGTTGTACGGGTCGTCGCGCAGCAGGATCGGCACGTCCACCTCGCCCGAGCGCACCTGCTGCTTGTAGGCGATCTGCCGGTCGTGGTCCACCACGAGGCGCACGAACAGGTCGTGCAGGCGCGACTCGATGACCGACTGGTGCTCCAGCAGGGTGCGCCACTGCGCGCGGTGCTTCTCCGCCGACAGGAACCGCCGCTGCAGCAGCCGGACCAGGACCCGCCGGACCTCCGGGTCCAGCAGGCCGCGGTCGCCCGCGAACAGCTCGGTCTGGTCGTTCTCCATCGGGGCCGGCTCGATGAACCCCGCCTCGTCGGTCCCGACCTCGTCCGTCACCACCTCGTCCGTGCCCACCCCGTCCGTCACCGTCTCACTCATCCGTCGTCCCGCCCTTGCCCTCGTGCTCGTCCGTCATCGCCACCCCGCCGAACGCGAAGCGCCGGCGGGTCCCGTCGGGCCGCACCGCCTCGACGGTCACCACCTGGCCCGTCTCGACCATCCCGTGCCGGTGCGCGAGCTCCAGCAGCCCGAGCAGGTCGACGGGCCGCCGCAGCCGCTCGGGCGCGGACCGGAACGCCGCGCCGACGTCGACGGTCCCGTCGTCCTCGCGCGGCCGGGAGGTCAGGTGCTGCTCCAGGTCCGCGTAGTGCGGGCCGCCCCAGGCCCGCGAGTCGTCGTCCGGCACCACCCCCATCTCCCACGCCTCCAGCGGCGTCGGGGGAGCGGGCGGCCGCAGGCCGTCGACCTTCTGCCGCAGGTGGGCGACGTCGGCCGCGGGCAGCCGCCGCATCGGCGCGACCGGCTGCTTGTGCCGCGAGGCCGGCATCCACTGCTGGAACCCCGACATCACGTCGCGCAGCAGCCCGTCCACCTCCCGGTCGCGCAGCGGGTCGTGGTTGCGGATCTGCGTGGTGATGACGTGCGAGGCCTGCTGCTGCGCGTGCAGCACCTCCCGCACGCCCTGCTCGATACGGCGTGCGATCTCGTGCAGCTCGCGGCGCTGCGCCGCGGGCAGCTGCCCCGCGAACGGGTGCCCCAGGATCATGCGCAGGTTGGCGGCGAGCTGGTCGATGTGCTCGGCGCGGCCGATCAGCGCGAGCGCCCCGGCGAAGGCGCGCCCCTCGCGCGTGGACTCCATGATGTCCTTGCCGCGCGCCAGGTACTCCCGCAGCACCTCGCCCGTGGGGCGCACGTCCTGCCGCAGGTCGGTGACGACGTCGCGCTGCACCTGCTTGATCGACTCGACCACGCGGGCGAAGTCGGCCGGGAGCTCGCGCGCCAGGTGCAGCACGTTCTCCGCCTCCTCCAGGAGCTGGTCGTCGCTCACCGGTTCGACGGCGCCCGTGCTCTCCAGGCGCCTGATCTCGGCCGTGCGCTCCTTGACCTCGGCGTCCAGGCGCGCGATGCGGGACAGCACGTCGGGGTCGGCGTCCTGCGCGAGCTCCTCCACGGCGTCGAGCAGCGTCCGCACGCGCGACTCGGAGACCCGGGTGCGGACGCCGCCGACCCGGCCCGCGACCTCCAGCGCGCCGACGCCGTGGGCGGAGACCTGGTAGACCTCGACGTCCTCGTGGACGTGGCGCTTGAGCCAGCCGGACCGGACCCAGCCCCGGCAGAGGTCACGCGCGCTGCCGACCGGCAGGGGCGCGTTGCCCTCCTCGCCGTACCCGGCCGACCGCAGGCGGCCGAGCGCCGCGTCGATCTCGGCGTGCGCGTCGGCGACGGGGACCTGGGGGCGCTGCGCGGTGAAGACCAGCGCCAGCATGGTCACGACGAACGGTGCGTAGGTGCCATGGAGCAGGTCCAGCATCGGGTTCTTGAACGCTCGGAGCGCACCTTCGTACGCTCCCTCCACGGTGGCTGTGCTCATCGCCGACCAGGGTACGTGGACAGTCCGACATCGACCCGCACGGCGGCGGGCGACGGGCACAGCGGGTGAGGAATGAGACAGGCGTCCAAGTGGAGCCAACCTAAGGTTAGGCTTACCTCCCGTGACCGCCCCAACCGCCCTCCGTGGCGACGACCTCGTGCTGGGCTACCAGCGCACCACCGTGGTGCACGGCGTCGCCGTCCACCTGCCGCCCGGTGTCGTCACCGCGCTCGTCGGCCCGAACGGGTCCGGCAAGTCGACCGTGCTGCGCTCGCTGGCACGGCTGCACCCGGTGCAGCAGGGCACCGTCAGCCTCGGCGCCACGGCCGACGACGCCGTCGACGTCGCCCCGCTGTCCGCGAAGGACTTCGCCCGCCGCGTCACGCTGCTGGCCCAGTCCCGCCCGCACCCGGCCGGCCTGGAGGTGCGCGACGTCGTCGCGTTCGGCCGGCACCCGCACCGCCGCCGCTTCGCCCCGCTGACCGACGCCGACCACGCCGCGATCGACCGCGCGATGGACATCACCGGAGTCGCCGCCATGGCCCGCCGCGGCGTCGACCAGCTCTCCGGCGGCGAGGTGCAGCGCGTCTGGCTGGCCACCTGCCTGGCGCAGGAGACCGGCGTGGTGCTGCTGGACGAGCCCACCAACCACCTCGACCTGCGCTACCAGGTCGAGACGCTCGACCTGGTGCGCGACCTCGCCGAGGAGCACGGCACCGCCGTCGGCATCGTGCTGCACGACCTGGACCACGCCGCCTCGGTGGCCGACGCCGTCGTCCTGCTGCACCAGGGGCGCGTGCTCGCGGCCGGGCCGCCCGCGCAGGTGCTCACCGGCGAGCACCTCTCGCTCGCCTACGGCCTGCCGATCGACGTGAGCACCGACCCCGGCACCGGCCGGGTGCGCGTGCACCCGCGCGGCCGCCACCACGGCCGGACCCGCTGAGCCGCGCCCGGCCCGGCGCGCACCACCCACAGACCCCAGACCCGCAGGACGCCGACGGCGCCCGCACCACCCGCCGCACCCGGCACTGCCCGACACGACGTGTCACGAATCGAGGAGTCCCATGTCCCTGCGCACCCTGACCCTGCGCGAGAAGGCGCCCCTGGCCGCCGCCGCCCTGGTCCTGCCGCTGCTGCTCAGCGCCTGCGGCACCACCGACCCCGGCGCCGCCGCGACCCAGGGGCCGACCGAGGCCGCCTCGGGCGACTGCGCCGACGTCACGACGTCGACCGAGCCCGTCACGGTGACCGACTCGTTCGACCGCACGGTCGAGCTCGACAAGCCCGCCGAGCGGGTCGCCGTCCTGGAGTGGCAGCAGGTCGAGGACGTGCTCAGCCTGTGCGTGGACCCGGTGGCCGTCGCCGACGTCAAGGGCTACGCCACCTGGAACGACGCCGAGGAGCTGCCCGAGGGCGTGGCCGACGTCGGCACGCGCGGCGAGCCCAACCTCGACGCCCTGTACGCGACCGACCCCGACCTCGTGATCATCGAGGCGTACACGCCCGACGACGAGATCATCGCCAAGCTCGAGGCGTACGACGTGCCGGTGCTGGCCACCAAGGGCGCCGACGCCGCCGACCCGATCGGCACCATGCTCAACACGTTCGACATCATCGCGCAGGCCACCGGCCGCACCGAGCGCGCCGAGGTCGTCACCGACGAGTTCGAGGCGCACCTGGCCGACGCCAAGGCGCAGGTCGCCGAGGCGGCCCCGGAGAGCACCGACTTCGTGTACTTCGACGGCTGGGTCGACGGCGGCAACGTGTCCATCCGCCCGTTCGGCCAGGGCTCGCTCGTCGGCGAGCTCGGCGAGGAGCTCGGCCTGACCAACGCCTGGACCGGCGAGGTCGACCCCGCCTACGGCCTGGGCCAGTCCGACATCGAGGGCATGACCGACGTCGGCGACGCCACCCTGCTGTGGACGGGCACCAAGGAGGGCGAGGACGACTGGACCGCCGAGCTGACCAAGAACGACGTCTGGGCGGGCCTGCCCGCCGTCACCGAGGACCGCGCGCACGCGTTCCCCGAGCACACCTGGACGTTCGGCGGCCCCCGCTCCTCCGAGAAGATCGTCGACGCCTACGTCGACGTCTTCACGAACTGACGCCATGACCGCCACGCAGTCGCCGTCCACGACGGACACCCTGCCCCAGGCCCCCGCGTCGCGTCCCGTCACCTGGGTGACGGGCGGCGCCGCGCTGGTCGGGCTCGCGCTGGCCGTGCTCGTCGTCGGTGCCTGGCACCTGACGCAGGGCACGTCCGGCGTCGGGGTGGGCGACCTGCTGCGCCTGCTCACCGGGCAGGACGCCGGCGACTCGTCGGCGGTCCGCGACATCCTCGTCGGCTCACGCCTGCCGCGCCTCGCGGCGGGCGTGGCCGTCGGGTTCGCGCTCGGCGTCGCCGGCGCGCTCTTCCAGTCCATCGCCCGCAACGCCCTGGCCTCGCCCGACACGCTCGCCGTGACCGCGGGCTCCTACCTGGCGGTCGTCGCCGTGGCCGCGTTCGGCCTCGCCGTGCCCCTGTGGGCCTCGGGCGCCGTCGCGTTCGCCGGCGGCCTCGCCGCCGCCGGGCTCGTGCTCGGCCTCGCGGGCGGCGCCGGGTCGTCGTCCACCCGCCTGGTCCTGGCCGGGTCAGCCGTCGCGCTCGCGCTGCAGGCCGCGGCCTCCGCGCTGCTCATCCTGTTCCAGACCGAGACCACCGGCCTGTTCGCCTGGGGCAGCGGCTCGCTGAGCCAGCTCAACCTCACGGCCTTCTGGCGTGCCCTGCCCGTCGTCGTGCTCGCCACCCTCGGCGGCCTGCTCGTCTCCCGGCGACTGGACGTGCTCGGCCTCGGCGACGACACCGCCGGGGCGCTCGGCGTGCCCGTCCGCTCCACGCGCGCCATCGGCGTGCTGCTCGCGGTGCTGCTCACCGCCGCCGCCGTCACCCTGGCCGGACCCCTCGGGTTCGTCGGCCTCGCCGCCCCCGTCGTCGCCCGGCTCCTGGCCCGCGTGGTCCCCGCCCTGCACCGGCACGCCATCCTGCTGCCCGCCGCCGGCCTGCTCGGCGCGTTCGTCGTCGTGCTCGCCGACGCCGTCGTCCGCGCCCTGCTCGGCGCCGAGGAGGCGCTCGCCGTCCCCACCGGCGTGGCGACCACACTTGCCGGCGCGCTGATCATGGTGATCCTCGCGCGCCGCCTGCGCGACGCCGGACCCTCCCGCCGCCCGCCCGCCGCCGCGGCCGGGCCGCGCAGCACCCGCCGCTTCGTCGTCGTGCTGACCGTATGCGTCGCCCTCGCCCTCGGCGTGGTGCTGCTCGGCATGCTCGCCGGGTCCACCTGGCTCCGCACCGGCGACATCGCCCTCTGGCTGGGCGACCAGGGCCCCGCCGTCGTCCGGTTCGCGCTCGACGAGCGCGCGCCCCGCGTGCTGGCCGCCGTCGTCGCCGGGGCCGCGCTGGCCCTCGCCGGCACCATGGTCCAGGCCACCGCCCGCAACCCGCTGGCCGAACCCGCCATCCTCGGCATCACCGGGGGAGCGGGCCTCGGCGCCGTCGTCGTGGTCACCGCCGTGGCCGGCACCGCCTGGGGCAACGGCGTCGCCGCCAGCAACGGCGCCATGCTCGTCGCCGCCGTCATCGGCGGCCTGCTCGCCTTCGCCGCCGTCTACCTCCTGGCCTGGCGCGGCGGCCTGCACGCCGACCGGCTCGTGCTCATCGGCATCGGCCTCGGCTACCTCACCACCGCGCTGACCACCTTTCTGCTGCTGCGCTCCGACCCCTGGAACACGCCGCGCATCTACACCTGGCTCTCGGGCACCACCTACGGGCGCAGCCTCGAACAGGTGCTGCCCGTGGTCGTGGTGCTGGCGCTCGCGGTGCCGCTCGCCGTGATCGTGCGGCGCGAGCTCGACCTGCTCGCGCTCGACGACGACACGCCCCGCCTCGTGGGCGTCCGGCTGGAGCGCAGCCGCCTGGTGGTGCTCGCCGTGGCGGCCGTGCTCGCGGCCACGAGCGTGACCGCCGTCGGCGTCGTGGGGTTCGTGGGGCTGGTCGCGCCGCACGCCGCCCGCGCCCTGGTGGGCGGGCGGCACGCGCGGGTGCTGCCGGTGGCGATGCTGCTCGGCGCGGTGCTGCTCGGCCTGGCGGACACGCTGGGCCGGACCGTCATCGCGCCCGCGCAGCTGCCCGCCGGGCTCGCGGTCGCACTCCTCGGGGCGCCGTACTTCGTCTGGCTGCTCTCCCGCTCGCGGGCGTGACCCCGCCCCGGCTCAGCGCCGGTGCGCGGTGAACAGCAGGTACTCCCAGCCCATCGCGCCGTCGGCGTTCTGGAACCGGTTGGTCAGGTCCAGCAGCGCGTCGTCGAGCTGGGCGGTGCGCGCCGCGTCGTCGGCGATGTTCCGGTAGACCGCGATGGTGGGGCCGTAGACCGCCTTGAAGAAGTCGCGGAACTCCGTGGCCGTCGCGAACCGGGTGACGGGCAGCGAGCGCACCTCGGCGCGCACGTCCGTGATGCGGTCGCCGAGCAGGTCGCGGACGTGTCCCTCGTCGCCCCACAGCGGGGCGGGCTGGGCGCCCGGCGGCGGGGCGGGGGCGTACGGCCGCATGGCGGCGAACATCTGGCCGATGAACCCGTCCGGCGTCCAGGCGACCAGCCCGATGGTCCCGGCGTGCCGGACCACCCGGACCAGCTCGTCGGCGGCGGTCCGGTGGAACGGCGCGAACATGACGCCGAGGCAGGACAGCACGGTGTCGAACGAGCCGTCGTCGTAGGGCAGGGCATGGGCGTCGCCCTCGGCCCACGTGAGCTCGACGCCGCGGGCCGCGGCGATCTCGCGCCCGGCCTCGAACAGCTCGGGCGTCAGGTCGGACGCGATGACGCTGCCGCCCGCGAGCGCGGCGGGGATGGCGGCGTTGCCGGAGCCGGCCCCGATGTCGAGCACCCGGTCGCCGGGGTGCACCCCGGCGGCCTCGACCAGGATCGGGCCGAGCGCGGGGACCACCTCGGCGGCGACGGCCGGGTAGTCGCCGAGGGCCCAGAGGGCGCGGTGCTTGGTACGGACGGCGGCCAGGACCTCGGGCGGGACCTCGGGCGGGATCCCGGGCCGGACGTCGGCGGTGTCGCTCATGGGGCTGCTCCTCGGCTCGGTGCCCCCGTGCTCCCAGTCAACGCCCGGTCCGGTGCCCGTACCACCACAGGGGCGAACCTCACCCGGCATCGTGGCAGATCGCGACAACCGAGTCAGAGGCTGACAAGTGGTGCTAGTGTCGTTCGCATGGATCTTGGGCTGCACTACTACACGTTCACCCACCCGGAGTGGGAGACCACCCTGGCCGATCGCCTCACCGAGACCGCGCAGATCGCCGACGAGGGCGGCGTCAACCTCCTGACGGTCATGGACCACTGGTTCCAGATGCTCAATGCCGGCGGGCCGTACGAGCCGATGCTCGAGGGCTACACCTCGCTCGGCTACCTCGCCGGCGTGACGAGGAACGTCCGCCTCAGCCTGCTGGTCACGGGCGTCACCTACCGGCACCCGGGCCTGCTGGCCAAGACGGTGTCCACGCTGGACGTGCTCTCGCGCGGGCGCGCGCTGCTGGGCATCGGGGCCGCCTGGTACGACCGCGAGCACGCCGGGCTGGGCGTGCCGTTCCCGTCCACGGCGGAGCGGTTCGAGCGCCTGGAGGAGACGCTGCAGATCTGCCGGCAGATGTGGTCCCAGGACGACGGCGCCTTCGACGGCAAGCACTACCGGCTCGCCGAGACGATCAACCTGCCGCAGCCGCCGCGCGGCACCGTGCCGGTCATGATCGGCGGGGGCGGCGAGCGCAAGACGCTGCGGCTCGTGGCCGAGTACGGGCAGGCGTGCAACCTGTTCGGCGCGGCCGGTGACGAGGCGCTGGGCGTGGTGCGGCACAAGCTCGACGTGCTGCGCGAGCACTGCGACAGGCTCGGCACCGACTACGACGCCATCGAGAAGACGATGCTCTACCAGGGCGACCCCACGGGCGACGTCGACGCGTTCCTCGCCGACATGGAGCGCTACCGGGCGCTCGGGATCAGCCTGGTGAGCCTCATGCCGACGGCGTACGAGAACCCCGTCCCGTGGGCGACCGCCCTGGTCGAGAAGGTCGTGCCCCGGCTGAGCGAGGTCTGACCGGTCGGGGGCGCGCGGCGCCCGGGCGTCCCGCTCAGGCGCCGGGCTGCTCCTCGGGTGGGGGCGTGTCGGTGACGACCAGGGCGCGCAGGATGGTCTCGGCCACGTCGCGCAGCGTGACGTTGCGGTTCCTGGCGGCGGACTCGATGATCCGTCTCGCCTCGCTCTCGCTGGTGTCGTTGGAGTGCATGACGGCCCCGACCGCGCGTTCGACGGCGGCGGTGTCGGAGAGCTGGCGGTAGAGGCCCGCGGTGGCGTCCTCGAGCTCGGCCAGCTCCAGGTTCAGGGCGACCACGGACGCGGCGAGCTGCGCGTAGCCGTCGGCCGCGGTGAGGAGCTCGTTGTTCCAGGGGTCCGGCGCGCGGGAGTACAGGTTCAGCGCGACGGCGACGTCCTTGTTGACGAAGGCGGGGACCGCGAGCGCGGACACGAAGCCCTCGTGCAGGGTCTGGGCCCGCCAGGCGTCCCAGCCCGCCGAGTCGGCGACGACCGGCACGACCTGGACCGTTCCCAGGTGGATGGAGTCGATGCAGGGTCCGGTCTCGGCCCGGGCCTCGGCCTGGTCGCACCGGGCGGCGGCGGCGGTGCTGCTGCCCGCCGCGACCGACACCCCGTGCTCCTGGAAGATGATGCTGGCCTCGAGCCCGGAGCCGAGCACCGCGGCGGCCCGGCGGGCGAGCTCGAAGGGCGTCGTCGAAATTCTCATCGTCTCGGTCCCGTCTCTGGTGGACCGTGCCGCCGCCCGACGGTCGCGGGTGCCGGCCTGGCCGACCGTGGCCGGGGCGTTCGCGCGACCACGAGACCACCGTACGCGGCCCGGGGTCGCGGCGCGCGAAGGCGGTCCCCGGGCCGGTCAGGGCACGACGGCGATGTCGCCGGCGGACAGCGCGAGCAGCACCACGCACACCACGGCGACGCCCATGCTCAGGCCGAACGGCGCGCGGCTGTGCGGCCGGACGACCGACACGACGCCGGCGGCGACGGCCAGGACGACCGCGACGGCGCCGCCGGCCCAGGCCGCGGGGGCGGGGGGACCGGCGGGTCCCGCGACGACGACGCCGACCGCGACCGTCAGGAGCGCGGGCGCCAGCACACCGGACGCGCGGCGGCCGAGCCGGTGGGGCAGGCCGCGCACGCCGGTCGCGGCGTCGTCCTCCAGGTCGGGCAGGGTGTTGGCGACGTGCGCGCCCGTGCCCAGCAGCGCGGCCGCCACGACCGCCCACGCGGCCGGGACGCGCGGGCCGGGCGCGGCGAGCACGACGAAGACCGCGAGCAGCCCGAACGACAGCGCGTAGGGCAGCCAGGACCAGGCGGTCGACTTGAGCCGGGCGTTGTACGCCCACGCCCCGGCCACCGCCACCAGGTGGGCGGCCCCGGCCACGACGCCGACCGCGAGCGAGGCGACGACGCAGACGGCGAGGGCCGTGAACGCGGCGCCGCGCAGCAGGCGCGCGCTGACGAGCCCCGCCACCACGGGCTTGTCGGCGCGGTGCACGGCCAGGTCGCGGGGCGCGTCGATCCAGTCGTTGGACCAGCCGACGGAGAGCTGGCCGGTGCCGACGGCCACCGTGACCAGCGTGACGACGGCCGCGCCCGAGCCGAGGGCCGCGGAGAGCGCGCAGGCCAGGGCGGTCACGACGAGGGCCGGGGCGGCGTGGCTCGCGAGCACGAGGCCGCGGGTCAGGCGGCGTGCGTCGGAGCCGGTCGTCATGGGCGGCACGCTAGTCCTGCCGCGTCCTCCCCGCGCGGGTGGGCGCGTCGTGGGTCACGATGCTGAGATGTCGCGTGTCGTGTCGGTCGAGGCTGTCCTGCCTCGAAACGTGTACGCCCAGGAGACGATCACCGCGGCCGTGGCGCCCCTGGTGGCGCCGGACCCGGCACGGGCCGCGGTGCTGCGCCGGCTGCACCGCGGTGCCGGGGTCGACGAGCGGCACCTGGTGCTGCCGCTGGACGAGTACGCGGGCCTGGGGACGATGGGCGCGACCAACGCGGTCTTCGTCCGGGAGGGCACGCTGCTGGCCGAGGAGGCGTGCCGGCGGGCGCTGGACGCCGCCGGGGTCGAGCCGGGGCAGGTGGACCACGTGTTCGCGACGTCGGTGACGGGGGTGGCGGCGCCGTCGCTCGACGTGCTGCTGTCCGAGCGGCTCGGCCTGCGCGGGGACGTGCGGCGCACGCCGTCGTTCGGCCTGGGCTGTGCGGGGGGCGCCGGCGGGCTCGCACGGGTGCACGACCACCTGCTCGGCCACCCGGGCGACGTGTCGCTGCTGGTCGCGGTCGAGCTGTGCTCGCTGACCCTGCAGCACGGCGACGACTCGGCGGCGAACATGGTCGCGTCCGGGCTGTTCGGGGACGGCGCGGCGGCCGCCGTCGTCGCCGGCTCCGACCACCCGCTGGCGCGGGCGGGCGCGGTGGGCCCGCGGCGCACCGCGCGGGTGGTGGACACGCGATCGGCGCTGTACCCGGGCACCACGGACGCCCTGGGCTGGGAGGTGCGGGACACGGGCTTCGCCATCGTGCTCTCCGCAGACCTGCCGGACCTGCTGGGCGCGCACCTGCTCGCCGACGTGAAGGGCCTGCTCGCCGAGCACGGCCTGACGCCGGCGGACGTACCCACCTGGGTGGTGCACGCGGGCGGGCCGCGCGTGATCGACGCCGTGCGTGACGCCCTCGGGCTCGCCGAGGACGACGTCCGGGAGAGTCGGGCGAGCCTCGCGGCCGCGGGCAACCTGTCGTCCGTGTCCGTGCTCGACGTGCTGGCCCGGACCCTCGACGGCTCCACCAGCCCGGCGGGCGCGCCGGCGGTGCTCATGGCGTTCGGCCCGGGCGTCTCGTGCGAGCTGGTGCTGCTGCACCTGGAGGGAAGCTGACGTGCTCGGGTTCTACATCGCCCTCGTGGCCGCCACCGGGGTCGAGCGCCTCGCCGAGCTGGTGGTCTCCGCCCGGAACGCCCGGTGGTCGTTCGAACGGGGCGGCGTCGAGTCCGGCCGAGGGCACTTCCCGGCGATGGTGGCCCTGCACACCGGCCTGCTGGTGGCGTGCGTCGCCGAGGCGGTGCTCGCCGAGCGGCCGTTCCTGCCCTGGCTCGGCTGGCCCATGCTCGCGCTCGTGCTCGCGAGCCAGGCCCTGCGCTGGTGGTGCGTGGCGACGCTCGGGCACCGGTGGAACACCCGCATCATCGTCGTACCGGGGCTGCCCCTGGTCTCCGGCGGCCCCTACCGGTGGATGCGCCACCCCAACTACGTGGCGGTGGTCGTCGAGGGCGTCGCGCTGCCGCTGGTGCACTCCTGCTGGGTGACGGCGCTCGTGTTCACCGTGCTGAACGCGGTGCTGCTGGCCCGGTTCCGCATCCCGGCCGAGGAGCGCGCGCTCCACGAGGCCGTGCCCGGGACCCGGTGAGCGAGATGGGCGGGCGCGCCACGGACGCCGACGTCCTGGTCGTGGGCGCCGGACCGGTCGGCCTGGCCGCGGCGACCCACGCGCGGGCGGCCGGGCTCGACGTGCTGGTCGTGGACCGGCGGGCCGGCACCCTCGACAAGGCCTGCGGCGAGGGCCTGCTCCCGGGAGCGCTGCGGGCCGTGCGGGAGCTCGGCGCCGACCCTCCGGGCCACCCGCTGACGGGCATCAGCTACCGGGCGCCCGGCCGGAACGCCGACCACAGGTTCGCGGCCGGGCCCGGCCGTGGCGTGCGGCGCACCACGCTGCACGCCGCGCTGCGGGCACGCGCCGCCGACGTCGGCGCCGGATTCGTCCACGCCCGGGTCACGGCCCTGCGGCAGGGCGCCGCGGGCGTCGAGGTCGAGCTGGCGGATGCCGGCGACCGGCACCCCGGCACGCTGCGGGCGCGCTGGGTGCTCGGGTGCGACGGCCTGCACTCCACGGTCCGCCGGCTGGCGGGGCTCGACGTGCGCCCCGGGTGGGGCGGCGACCGTCCGTCGCGGAGGCGGTACGGCCTGCGGCGGCACTTCCGGGTCGCGCCGTGGACCGACCTCGTCGAGGTGCACTGGTCGCCGCACGCCGAGGCCTACGTGACGCCGGTCGCCCCCGACGTCGTCGGCGTGGCCCTGCTCGCCCCGCGGGCGGTGTCCGCGGCGGGCTTCGACACGCTGCTGCGTTCGCAGTTCCCCGAGCTCGCCGCCCGGCTGGGGGCCGCGGAAGCCGGGCCGCTGCTCGGTGCCGGTCCGCTGCGGCGCCGGTCGGTGCGCCGCACGGCTGGCCAGGTGCGCCTCGTCGGCGACGCGTCGGGCTACGTCGACGCGCTCACGGGGGAGGGCGTGCGGGTGGGCCTCGCCCAGGCCGCCGCCGTCGTCCGGCACCTGGACGACGCCGCCGCGTACGAGCGTGCGTGGCGCACGGCGACGCGCGACTACCGCGCGCTCACCACGGGGCTCGTGGCCTGGGCGTCGAGCCCGGCGCGCGGCGCCATCGTGCCTGCTGCGGCGCGGCTGCCGCGGCTCTACGGCGCGGTCGTGGAGCGCCTGGCCCGCTGACCCCCGACGGCTGGTGAGGCACCCCGGTGTCAGACTGGTGTCAACTCGTGGCGCCAAACCACTTGCGGTGACACCAGCATGGTGTCATGCTGGTGCCATGGACCTGAACCGATACGCAGACGAACTGCAGCGCCAGCTCGCCACGGCCGCTGCCGCCGGCGGTGACGACGCCCGCGAGCTCGCCGCGCGGCTGACCGCACCGCTCGACGCCGCCGCGCGCCTCGTCCTGCTCAACGCCCTCTCCGACGCCGCGGGGGAGATCTCCGCCGAGCTCGCCCCGGGCTCGGTGGACGTCCGCCTGCGCGGCGGCTCCCCGGAGTTCGTCGTCACCGTCCCCGCCGCCCCCGCGCCCGCCGCGGAACCGGCCGCCGCCGCGTCCGCCCAGGCCCCCGCGCCGGCGCCCGCCCCGGCGGACGGCGAGGCGGGCGCCACCACCCGGACCACCCTGCGCCTGCCCGACCACCTCAAGACGCAGGCCGAGGTCGCCGCCGCGCGCGACGGCGTCTCCGTCAACACCTGGCTGGTGCGGGCGGTGGCCGCCGCGATCGAGCGGCCCGCCGGTCGGCCCGCCGCGCCGCCCGGCACCGAGCAGCGCGTCAACAGCCGCGTGACCGGGTGGGTGCGCTGACCGCTCGCCGCGGCACCACCCGTCGGGACACGTGACACCACACCGACACCACAGTCATCATCCTTCGCGCCGTACCCACAGTCCTGGAGCCTTGCCATGCCCACTTTCCCCGCCCCCCACCCCGTCCCCGTCGTCGTCGACGTGCCGTTCGGCAACCTGCACGTGGTCGCCGCCGAGCGCGACGATGTCGTCGTCACCGTCCTGCCCACCGACAAGAAGTCCGGCAGCGTGCGCGCCGCCGAGGAGATCCGCGTCGAGCGCGACGGCGACGCGGTCGCCATCACCTACCCGAACTCGTGGAAGCAGTACGTGCTGCCGTTCGCGGCCGGCACCGCCGACATCACCGTCGAGGTGCCCACCGGCTCCGAGCTGCGCGGCAAGAGCGGCTCGCTGTACGCCGAGGGCGCCCTCGCGTCCGTCGACATGACGCTGTCGTCCGGGAACGTCACGCTGGACGACGTCGACCGGGTCAACCTCAAGGTCTCCGCCGGCGCCGTCTCCGTGCGCCGCACCACGGGCCCCGGCGAGATCAAGGTGAGCGCCGGCTCCGTGCGTGTCGACGAGGTCAGGGGCGACATGACGATCCGTGCGAGCAACGGCACCACCACCGTCGGCTCCGTCACCGGCACCCTCCAGGTGCAGGGCGCGCACGCGGACATCGCCGTTAGCCGGCTGCGCGGCACCCTCACCGTCAAGTCCGCGCACGCGGGCATCCGCGTCAACAACCTGGAGTCCGGCAGCGCCACGCTCACCAACTCCTACGGCTCGATCGAGGTGGGCGTGCCCGAGGGGGTGGCCGCCTACCTCGACGTCGCCTCCGAGCACGGCAGCGTCCGCAACCACCTGACCCCCACCGAGGGCCCGGTCGAGAACGAGTCGACCGCCGAGGTCCACGCCAGCACCGGCTACGGCGACATCATCGTCCGCCGCCCGTGACCCAGATTCCAGAGCAGCAGACCCAGCACCAGACCCCAGAGAAGGAGAGCTGGACATGACCACCGAACAGGCCCCCGCCATCCGCGTGCAGGGCATCAGCAAGTCGTTCAAGGACCTGCACGTGCTGCGCGGCGTCGACTTCGACGTGACGCCCGGCACCATCTTCGCCCTGCTCGGCTCCAACGGCGCCGGCAAGACCACGCTCGTGCGGATCCTCTCCACGCTGCTCAAGGCCGACGCGGGCACCGCGACGGTGCACGGCTTCGACGTCGCCGCCAAGGCGGGCGACGTCCGCGAGTCGATCAGCCTGACCGGGCAGTTCGCCGCCGTCGACGAGATCCTCACGGGCCGGGAGAACCTCGTGCTCGTGGCGAGGCTGCGGCACCTGCCCGACCCGGGCGCCGTCGCCGACGACCTGCTGGCGCGGTTCTCGCTGACCGACGCGGGCGGCCGCCGGGCCGGCACCTACTCGGGCGGCATGCGGCGCCGGCTGGACATCGCGATGAGCCTGATCGGCAACCCGCCGATCATCTTCCTCGACGAGCCCACCACCGGCCTGGACCCGCAGGCCCGCATCGAGGTCTGGCAGACCGTCAAGCAGCTCGCGCAGGGCGGCACCACGGTGCTGCTCACCACGCAGTACCTCGACGAGGCCGAGCAGCTCGCCGACCGGATCGCGATCCTGCACAAGGGCACCATCATCCAGAACGGCACCCTGGCCGAGCTCAAGGCGCTGCTGCCGCCCGCCAAGGTCGAGTACGTGGAGAAGCAGCCCTCCCTCGAGGACGTCTTCCTCACCCTGGTCGGCGAGCCCGACCCGGCCGAGCCCCAGACCACCGAGACCAGCGCCGCCGCCGCGGCAGGAAAGGAATCACGATGACCTCCCACGTGCTGAGCGACACCGGTGTGCTCACCGGCCGCTCGCTGCGCCACATCCTGCGCAGCCCCGACACCATCATCACCACGGCCGTCACCCCGATCGCGCTGATGCTGCTGTTCGTCTACGTGCTCGGCGGCGCGATCAACACCGGCACCGGCGAGTCGTACGTCAACTACATGCTGCCGGGCATCCTGCTGATCACCATCGCGTCCGGCATCGCCTACACGGCCTACCGGCTGTTCCTGGACATGCAGGGCGGCATCTTCGAGCGCTTCCAGTCCATGCCGATCGCCCGGTCGAGCGTGCTGTGGGGGCACGTGCTCACGTCGCTCGTGGCCAACCTGATCTCGGTCGCGATCGTCATCGGCGTGGCGCTCCTGATGGGCTTCCGCACCGGGGCGTCGCTGCTGGACTGGCTCGCCGTGGCCGGCATCCTGGTCCTGTTCACGCTCGCCCTGACCTGGCTCGCCGTGATCGCCGGACTCTCCGCCAAGACGGTCGACGGCGCCAGCGCCTTCAGCTACCCGCTGATCTTCCTGCCGTTCATCAGCTCGGCGTTCGTGCCCACCTCGACGATGCCCGGCCCGGTCGCCTGGTTCGCGGAGAACCAGCCCGTGACCTCGATCGTCAACACCATCCGGGCACTGTTCGCCCAGCAGCCCGTCGGCACCGACATCTGGGTGGCGCTGGCCTGGCTGGTCGGCGTCCTCGTGATCGCCTACGTGTTCGCGATCGCGAGCTACCGCCGCAAGGTGAGCTGACCCGCCGCAGCACGACGCCCCGCCGTCCGCCCCCCCAGGGGGTGGACGGCGGGGCTCTGTGCGGTGCGTCAGTGCCGCGGCTCCCAGCGGAACATCCGCAGGGCGAGCGCGACGGCCACGACGACCCAGGCGAGCGTGGGGGCGAGCAGGACCAGCGAGTCGCCCAGGGGCACCCCGCCGTTCCAGGCGTTGACGATCAGCTCGGTGGCCGCTCCGCCGGGCAGCAGCCGCTTGAGCAGCGTGAGGTCCTGGGTGCCGGTGATCCCGACCCAGCTCGTCACCGCGACGACGCCCAGGGTCAGGGGCAGCGAGGTGACCTGGGCGTGCTCCGGGGAGTTGGTGATCCCGGCCGTGGCCAGTCCCAGGGCGAGCATCATCACGAACGTCGCGACGACGCCGAGCACCAGGAGCGGGATGTCGGCGGGCCCGTCGCTGAGCCCGGCGAACACGCCGAGGATCACGGCGACCTGGACCATGGAGATGGCGCTGATCGGCAGCACCAGGCCGGTCAGGATGGACGCGTCGCTCGCCGCGGTGGAGCGCAGCCGCTTGAGGAAGAGGTCCTGGCGCCGCGCGGCCAGCGTGGTCACCGTGGTCGCGTAGAGGCTGAACGCCGCGATGGTGAAGACGATCACCGCCCCGATGTAGCCCAGGCTGCCGATCTGCCCGAACGTCTCGCGGAACCGGATGAAGAAGGCGGCTACCGCCACGGGCATGATGAGGCTGGTGATCAGCACCGCCCGGTTGCGGAGGATCTGGGTCAGCTCGCTGCGTGCGATGGAGAGCATGGCGGGTGGTTTCCGTTTCTCGTCGTGTCGGGGCTCAGGCGGGGACGGGCTCGGCGTCGATCGCGCGGAACACGTCGTCGAGCCGGGTGGGCGCGGCCGACAGGCCGAGCAGCTCGACCTCGTGCGCGTGGGCCCAGTCGAGGAGCTGCTTGAGGTCGGACTGCAGCTCGAACGTCTCGATGAGGTACGACCCGTCGGGCCCCGGCCCCGCCTGTACCAGCGGCGCGGGCGCCCCCGGCCGCAGCGAGAACTGGATGGCCGCCGGCAGGGTGCGGGTCAGCTCGGCGACCGTGCCCTCGTGGCGGAACGTGCCGCGGTGCATCAGGCCGATGCGGTCGGCGCGCTGCTGCGCCTCCTCCAGGTAGTGGGTGGTCAGCACGACGGTCGAGCCGTCGTGGCGCAGCTGCTCGACGGCCTCCCACAGCGCGTCGCGGGACTGGATGTCCAGCCCGGTCGTGGGCTCGTCCAGGAAGATCAGCTCGGGCCGCCCGTACACGGCCGTCGCGAAGTCCAGCCGCCGCTTCTCGCCGCCCGAGAGCTGGGAGACGCGGGTGTCGGCCTTGGCGGTCAGGTCGACGACGCCCAGCACCCGCCGCTCCGAGTCGGTGCGACCGCTCAGCCTGCCGATCAGCCGGACCGACTCGGCGACGGTGAGGTCGGGGGAGAAGCCGCTCTCCTGGAGCATGATCCCCATGCGGGGCCGCACCGCGCGGCGGTCGCCCGGGCTCTTGCCGAGCACGCGCACCGTGCCCGACGACGCCTTGCGGTGCCCTTCGACGACCTCCAGGGTCGAGGTCTTGCCCGCGCCGTTGGTGCCCAGCAGCGCGTACAGCTCGCCCTGCTCCACCTGGAACGAGAGGTCCTTGACGGCGTGGAAGTCACCGTAGGTGACGTTCAGCCGGTCGATGTCGATGGCGGGGGTTGTCGTCATGCCCCCAAGCACACCCGCTGCGGCCCGCCGCGAACAGTGTGCTGGCGTCAGGTCCCGGGCGTGACATCCGTGGGCCGAACGTGTGACACAGCGTCACTGCTGCGCCGGCCCACGGCGACCATACTGGGAGGGACCCTGCCGATCGACGAGACGACCCACCACATGACCGCTGGATCTGCTCGCCCGGTGCTCCGCCGGTTCCCGGCCGCCCCGTGGTCGCCCGACTCGACGCAGGTCTCGCGCCGGCGGTTCCGCGCGCTCAACCTCTCGATGATGCTGCCCCTGCTCGTCGCGGTCGGCGTCTTCATGCTCGTGCGCCAGGCGCAGACCGCGCTCGACGTCGTCGTCCTGGGGCTGGGGATCGTGGCGGTCGTCGTGGCCTTCGAGCGCTGGACGGTCGGGCAGATCAACCGGGTCGCGCTGCCCTGCCTCGTCGTGGCCGGGGCCGTGTGGCCTTACGGCGTGCTGGTGATCGGCGGCGAACCGCAGGCGGCGTACTACGCGCTCGCGGTCATCGCCGGCCTGAGCGTGGCGCAGCTCCCGCGGCACCGGGCCGCGGCCGCGGTCGGGATCGCCGCGTACGTCGCCGTCGTCGGCGCGCTGGGCCTGGCGCGCATGCCCGACCCCGGGGTGTCCGAGCTGCTCGCGGCCGTCGTCATCCCGACGGGCATCACCGTGGTGCTGATCGGCCTGATGTTCCCCAACAAGGGGTTCTACGACGTGATGGCGGAGCTGGAGGAGGCTCGCGAGCGCGACGCGGAGCTCGCGGTCATGCGGGAGCGCATGCGGTTCGCGAGCGACCTGCACGACATCCAGGGCCACACGCTGCACGTGGTCAAGCTCAAGATCGCGTTGGCGCAGAAGCTCGTGCACACCGACACCGCGCGCGTGGAGCAGGAGCTGAGCGAGATGTACGCGCTGGTGGGGGACACGATCGCGCAGACCAAGGAGCTCGCCTACGGGCAGCGCCGGCTCAACCTGTCCGCGGAGCTGGAGAACGCGCGCAACCTGATGGAGGCGGCCGGCATGCGGGTGCGCGTGGACCGGCGGGCCGACGCCGGCGCCGGGGCCATCGACCTGCTGGCCCAGGTGCTGCGCGAGACGACCACGAACATCCTGCGGCACTCGCGCGCCACGCTGGTGCGCATCGAGCTCACCGGGCACGGCATCACCGTGGTGAACGACGGCGTCGCGGGCGACACACTCCCGGAGCTGCGCGGGCTCGCCACCCTCGCCCGCCGGGTGGCGGACGACGGCGGCGAGCTCACCGTGCGCGTCGAGGACGGGCGGTTCGTGACGGCGGCCGAGTTCGCCCCGCCGTCGGCTACCCGAACGGACCCGCCGGCGTGAAGGCGTGCGCCGCGAACCGCTCGCCGATGATCCGGTGCGTGGCGGTGTCGGGGTGCAGGCCGTCGGGCAGGGGGTGGGCGACGGCGTCGTCCGCGCCGTACAGCGCGGTGCCGTCCAGGTAGTGCAGGTTCGGGTCGGCGCGGTGCTCGACGACGGAGGCGAGCGCGTCGCGGATGACCCGCAGCGTGAGCTTGCCCTGCGCCTGCTCCTCGCTGCGCCCGGTGGCGACGAAGCGCACCTGGTCGGTGCCCAGCGACTCCGGGTCGACGGCGCCCGGGCCGGGCGTGTCCTCGTGGATGCCGCAGAAGATGGCCGAGACCAGCAGCAGCGGGGTGGTCGGGTGCCCGTCGCGGATCGTGTCGAGGAACCCGTGCACGGCGGGCACGAAGGTGCGCAGCCGCATCCCGTCGAGGTTGACGACGTTGATGCCGAGCTTGACGCTGATCAGGTCGGCCGGGGCGTCCCGCATGGTGCGGGCGACGAACGGGTCGAGCAGCGCGTTGCCGCCGAGGCCGAGGTTGCGCAGGCTGACGTCGCCCAGGCGGGCGGCGACCGCGGGCCAGACCTGGGTGGGCGTGCTCGCGTTGGAGCCGTGGCTGATGGAGCTGCCGTGGTGCAGCCAGACGCGGCGGTCGTCCTGCGGGACCGGGGTCACGGGGGCGTCGGTGCGCAGCTCGATCAGCTCGACGGACTCGTTGTGCGGCAGCCAGAGCTCGACGCGCTTGTCGCCGTCGGGCAGGCCGTCGAAGGTCGTGGTGTGCGCGGGGCCCGGGCGGAACTCGGTGGCGCCGGTCCGCAGGTCGGACTCGATGACGTCGCCGTCGGCGAGCGGGCTGCCGGCCACGACGGCGCCGTCGACCACCAGGTCGACGCTGCCGCGCGGGCGGTCCGCGCCGCGGTAGGCGAGCCGCGACGGGTGGGTCACGAGCGCGACGGCGCGCGCCGTCGTCGTGAACACGACGCGGACGCCGGAGGGCTGGGCCTCCATCAGGAGCAGGTGCGGGTCGGGGAACTGGTCGCGAGCCCACTGCGGCAGGCGGTGCGGGCGCAGGCCCCGGTCCGTGGTCTCGACCTCGGCGGCCCCGTGCACGAGGGACGGGGTGAGCGGCGTGCTGAGCATGGTGCTGTCCTTGGTCAGGGGTTTTCGGTTGCTGTGGGCTGGACTGGGGTGGGCTGGTCCGGGGCGGCGGGCCAGGCGCGCAGGAGGACGTCGAGGGCGACGATCGTGCGGTCCCAGGAGGTCTCCGGGCTGGGCTCGGAGTGGTCGAAGCTGCCGATGCGCTCCAGGGTGAGGTACCCGTTGATGGTGCTGCCGAGCAGGCGGGTGACGTGCACGCGCTCGCCCGGCGGGATGTCGTAGCCGCGCAGGACGGCGTCGGTGAGCGCGACGATCGACAGCGCGGCGTCGGAGGCGACGACGCCGGGCCCGGCCCGGCGCTGGAGCGCCTGCCACCGGCCCGGCGCCTCGCGGGCGAACGCGCGGTGCGCCCCGGCCAGCCCCGCGAGCGCGGGCAGGCCCGAGCGGCCGGCGACCGCCTCGGCGACGCGGGCGGTCAGGTCGGCCAGGGCGACGGCGCTGACGCCGTCCAGCAGTGCGCCGTGGTCCCGCACGTGGGAGTACAGGCTGGGCGTGCGGACGCCGAGGCGACGGGCGACCGCCGAGAGCGTGACGGTCTCCAGCCCGCTCTCGTCGGCCAGCGCCGTCGCCTCGGCGATCACCGTGTCCGGGGTCAGGGGTGCGCGGGCCATGCGACCAGCCTACACCCTTTAGGTTTTTGCCTATGCTAGTTCGGCTGCTGCGACGCGGCGGCGCATCGCCGCGGGCCGCAGCCACGTGGCCGTGCGCCACAGCCACTCCACGGGCCCGTAGACGAAGTGCTTGAGCCACAGCCGGCTGAGCACCGACTGCACTGCGATCAGCACCACGGCCATGATCACGACGGGCGCCGCGCTGGTCATGTGGCCGAAGTCGACGACGAGCGCGGCCAGCGCCACCACGATCGCGGCGCCGACGTAGTTGGTCAGGGCCATCCGGCCCAGCGGCTCGAAGATCGCGGCGATCACGCGGCGCGCGGGCGTGCGCCACAGCAGGGCAAGGCCCGTGGTGTACAGCACGGCCATGACCAGACCGGCCACAGACCCCGCCGTCGAGAAGCGGGGGTCGCCGCCGGGCGTGCTGAGCTGCCAGATCAGGGCGGGCGCCGTCAGGACGGCGGCCGCGGCGAACACGATCCCGACCGCGCGGCCGGAGGACTCCAGGACCTTGGGCAGGCCGTAGGCGGTGGCGCCCGCACCCAGCAGGATGAGGCCCGGCACGGACGCCAGCCCGCCGCCGAACATCGCGTAGGCCACGATCGTGAGCGCGGCGCCGCCGGTCAGGGTGACCCAGCGCGGTGCGAAGGCGACGACGGGCAGCATCAGCAGGCCCACGACGCCGTACTCGATCAGCACGTTGCCGGGGTAGGCGAGCATCAGCAGCCCGCCGATGACGGACAGCGCGACGAGGCGGCGCACGAGCGCGAGGACCGGCCGTGAGGTGCGGGCGCGGGCGCCGTCGAGCACGATCCAGAGGCTCATGCCGAACAGGAAGACGAAGATGGGCACGAACCGGGTCTGCACGGTGAGGTAGAGCGCGTCGAGCACCGGGTCGTCGATGATCGCGCCGCCCTCCATCACACGGGTCATGCCGAGCCGGGTGATGTCCACCGCGTTGACCAGCAGGATCCCGAAGACGGCGAAGCCGCGCAGCGAGTCGATGAATCGCCAGCGGGGACGGGTGCCGGTCGGGGTAGGGGCCGCGAGGGCCGTGTCGGGTGCGCTCATGGCGGCCATCCAAACAAGTGGAGGGCGGCGGCGTCGTCCGACCGCGAGACGATCTTGTCGGTGGGGGAGTAGGGGTGAACCCTGGGTGCGGGGGGGGGGGCTGACCAGGGTGCTTGGTGTGATGGCGGTTCGGTCGCGGGGTGCTGGCGTGAGGCACGAAGGCCTCCGGTGGTGGAAGTGGTTGCTCGACAACTCCACTCCACTACCGGAGGTCTTCGACATCGACTGACCCGGTCGGGCGTCGTCAGGAAATCCGAACAACCTCCCGCGCATCACGGCTGGCTGGTGTGGCGTGCCTCGCCGGTGCAGAGAAGCGCATGGTGGATCGGTTTATGGATAACCGCCAACGGAATTGTGGGAGACGAATGTGTTGCCGATCAGTATTCCCGGTTCGACGACTCTCGAAATACCGGTGCAGTTCGAATTCGTCCATAGGCGTTGGGTGACTGACGTGCGATTCCAGACCGATTTCCTTGCCGAGGCGAGGGGCGCGCAAGACCCAGGCGAAACCGCACCCAATTCGGCGCGAGAACCATTGGCGTTGGTCAGTGTCCACACGCAGATCTTTCCAGGTGTGCAGTCGTTCCAGTCGGCTACCCCGCGCGATGTCGCTGCAGCTGCGTTGACAGTGCCTGCCGTCTGGGTCGTACTGGCGGACGCCCGTACTGCGGGGGTCATCTCGCCTGTGCTCGCGTCGGTGACGTGGTTGCCGTGTGGTGCGGTGAGGTCTCGGTCGTCGTGCGCCTGCGCCGCCTGGGCTCCGCCAACGACGCAAAGAAGCGAAGACAGCGCGGCCAGCAGCCTGACAAACCAGCGCTTCTGGAGTGTCATCTGAATTCCTTCCTGCTCCACGTCGGGTTCACCGGGCACAGTGCCCAGCGCTGCGCGGAACGAGCCGAATCTAAAAGCCCGGCGCCCTGGCTGGCAACGCACTTCGGAAGCGACCGAAACACGCACGCAGACGTATCACACGCCGATCCAGGCGCTCGTCACCTCGACCAATCACACAAACTCATGCACTTATCGAAGATGGGCGGTGGAAGAGGCGGTTGATCCGTCGTCAGGCACCGGTGCTGGCCCAGGCGCCGCATGCTCCACGGTGTTGTCCGGGAACTGCTGCCGTCGAGCGAGGCAGGCTCAGCGGTGCTGATGGGTTCGTTCCAGCGTGCAAAGCGCGCGGGTGTCGGTGTGCGAACACACAAGTTTCGTCGTCGTTCATGGACGAGAATCGACGCCCGGTACGGTCAGTGCGACGACGCGACGTAGCGGGAACACGCTCGACGAAGAGGGGGACTGGTTGCGCGAGTGTGAGATGAAGTTCCGGATAGGCAGTGCGTCAGCCGCACTGGATCTCACAGCACGGCTGCTCGACCTCGACGAGTGTGTCTATCTCGGCACTCGTACCGAACTTGACTGTGTGATGGACACCGAGAATTACGCGATGCGAGCTGCAGGGGTGATCCTGCGCCACAGGACCGTGCGACACAAAGACAACGTGAGCAAGCTGATAACGCTGAAGATCGCAGGCCCTGCGGAGCCCGCTGGGAGTCAACGTTTTCAGGACCACGAGGAGGTCGAGTTCGAGGCCGACGGCTCCGAGAGAGCAGTTAGAGCGTCCTCCGACATCAGCGAGTTGGTGGACCGGCTGGCGGGAGTAAGCGTCGAGGTGCCGAGCTCCCCGCTCGACACGCGGGGATGGTTGACCCTGCTCCGTGCCCAGATCGGCACGCTCCGTGTTCGGGCCCTGCTCGAAAAGCGTCGCACGGTGTACAAGGCAGAGGACTGGGAGGTGTGTCTCGACCGGTTTCCCTCACCCATGGGATCGTTCGCCGAGATTGAGGCAACCGATCCGAACACCCTTCTTCGAACTGCTGGGCTGCTTGGCCTTGATGCTGATGAGAGCGACGCGCGAACGTACGGAAAGATCCTCGGCGACCTCAACGCTCACCTGCCTGATCCGCTGACGAGAATCGCCCTTTTCGACGACAGCTGGAGCGGCCTGACGGACGTCTTGGAGCTCACCGCATCGTGAAGGCGCCTTGATCTGTGATGCCCGGGGTCGGGCTACGTCCAGGGCTCGCGCGTGCATAGAGTTACCCGATTCACGAGCGACGGAGGCGACATGACGGAGTGGCGCAGTGACCGGGTCCGAGCCGCGATCGACGGGCGGAACCCCACGGTCCTGGCTGAGCTCAATTCATCGTTCGCCGTCATCGGTGATGTTCAGTTCTTGCCGGGTTATGCGCTTGCGCTCACCAAGCTCCCTGGCGTCGACCGGCTCTCCGATCTGCCACGCCCCGAGCGCGTGCGGTACCTCGCTGATGTCGACCTGGTCGCGAGCGCGGTCGAGAACGTGTGTTCCGCCCACAACAGCGGATATCGCCGCGTCAACGTCGAGATCCTTGGCAATGCCGATGCCTTCCTCCATGCCCACGTCTGGCCGCGTTACGAATGGGAGCCCGCTGACGTCGTCGGCAAGCCGGTCTGGTTGTACCCGGCCGAGCGTTGGAGCGATCCGCGGACGGCACTGGGCGCGGACCATGACGAACTTCGGGCGAGCCTCACCGCCGAGACACTTCGCCTTCGGGACTCGGAGGAATTCGGCGTCCATAGGTGACCGTGCTCAGTCGTCAGTACTGCGTCGACGAACGCAGTCAGGGGTTGACGACGCTGTCGAGGGCGTCGGTGTACTCGACCGGCTTTCCGGTCTGATCCGCGTAGCTGATCTCGCGCTGTGTGGACTCCCCGATATATCCGCCTGGGTTGACCACCATGACGCGGTCGGCAAGGTCGATCTTCGCGAAGTGCAGTGTGCTGAGCGTGGCCTTCTGCTCGTTGGTGATCTGGTCGCCGGCGTGCTCGAACTCAGCGGGTGCGACGACGATCGCGCCGGCGAGAGTCAGGTCACGATTCGCCGCGCGAAACTCCTCGACGAACCGAGTCGAGCCGCACAGGCACACGATCTGCGGGCGGGCGTCCATCAGGGCCGCAGGATTGATCCGTCGTCGCTGACCATAGCTACGGCCACGCCGTGCTTGGCGGCCAGCGCTGTGAAGGTGGCGCGCGCCGTTCGCGCCCGACTCCAGGCGAACGCCCCGTAGATCAGCGAGGTGCCGATGCTGTAGTCCGACATCTGGCTCATGAGCTCGGCGTCGTCAGACCAGGTCTCGTACGCAGCCGCGCCCGGACCGTTCAGCGGAGGGAAGGTCTGAATCAGTTCGCTGTAGAAGGATCGAAGATTCGCCGTCGTCACACCGGGGTCGTCGTAGGAATGGTCCTCGGACCACTGGGACTGTTCTTCCCACCACGCTGGGAAGTCGGCGTCGGCGACCGCTGCTGGGTCGAACGCGAGAATGTCGTAACTCATGGGCGCACCGTAGCCGTTCGGCCTGGCCGAGGGGCCGGCAGGGTATCTCGCGCGGTCCATGGCGACGGCCTCGGCCAGATCCATGCGTTTCGACGAGAACCGGCCGCGCCCGGCGAGTACCCTCGGAGGCCTCGCCTCGTCCGGACACTGCCCACCTCGTCGCCCGAACCTGTCGCGGGCATCGAGCGGCCAGTACCTCGACCGAAAGCAGGCCGCATGGAAGTCACGCCGCTCGTCTGGACGCTCACGATCGCCGCCATCGTGCTGCTGCTCCTCTTCGACTACTTCTTCCATGTCCGCAAGGCGCACGTCCCGGAGCTGAAAGAGGCCGCGATCTGGTCCTCGATCTACGTCGGCATCGCGCTGCTTTTCGGGGTCGGCGTGCTCGTGCTGGGCGGCGTCGCCGCGGGGTCGGAGTACTTCTCCGGCTACATCACGGAGAAGGCGCTGTCGGTCGACAACCTCTTCGTGTTCCTCATCATCATGACGAGCTTCCGCGTGCCGCGGGAGGACCAGCAGAAGGTGCTGCTGTTCGGCATCACGTTCTCCCTGGCCGCGCGCACCGGCTTCATCTTCCTCGGCGCCGCCCTCATCAACTCGTTCGCCTGGGTGTTCTACATCTTCGGCCTCATCCTGCTGGTCACGGCCGGCAACATGCTCAAGCCGGAGAGCTCGGAGTCCCGGCACGACGAGAACATCGCGGTGCGGATCGCCCGTCGGCTGTTCCACACGAGCCCGGACTACGACGGCGACAAGCTGTTCACCATCCACGACGGCAAGCGGGCGCTGACCCCGATGCTGCTGGTCATGGTCGCGATCGGCGGCACGGACCTGCTGTTCGCGCTCGACTCGATCCCCGCGATCTTCGGTCTGACGCAGGACGTGTACATCGTGTTCACCGCCACGGCGTTCTCGCTCCTGGGCCTGCGCCAGCTCTACTTCCTGCTGGACGGCCTGCTCGACCGCCTGATCTATCTCTCGTACGGGCTGGCCATCATCCTGGCCTTCATCGGCGTCAAGCTGGTGCTCCACGCGCTGCACGAGAACAACGTGCCGTTCATCAACGGCGGCGAGCCGGTCCCGGTCTTCGAGATCAGCACCGGCCTGTCCCTGACCGTCATCATCGGGGTGATCGTCGTGACCGTGATCGCGTCGCTGTGGAGCAAGGCGGGGCGGGCGCAGACGGCGATCTCCAACGCCCGCCGCCACGCGACCGAGTACCTGGACCTCGGGTACACGGCGGACCACACCGAGCGCATCCGCGTCTACGCGGCGCTGTGCGAGGAGGAGACGACGATCAAGAACCTCGGCGAGAAGTACCGCCAGAAGGCCCGCGACGAGGAGGAGCTGATGGACCTCCTGCACCGGGCGCACGCCGAGCACGACGAGTCGGTGAAGCGGGCCGCCCAGGACGGGACGGCCTAGCCCCGGGACCGCTCCCGCCGCTCGACGAGGGCGCCGAGGATCCGCGCCGCCGCGACGTCCGCCCCCGCGAGCAGCGGGGACGGCACGCCGGGGCTCGCCCCGATCGCGGAGCCGCGCTGCACGGCCTCGGCGGGGATGCCGAGCACGACGACGCGGTCGTCGGCGGTGCCCGCGTCGTCGACCAGGGCGAAGCCGTCGGGCGTCACGTCCAGGCTCTCCGACGGGATCGTGCCGCCAGCTGCCGTGGGTAGCGGGTGCCGGCGCGCCCGCCCGGAGTCGAGGAGCGCGCGCAGGAGCGGGTCGTCCGTGGGGCTCACCGCGCCCCGCGACATCCGGGTCTCGATCAGGGCACGCGTGCGTACGGCGTCGTGCACCCGGCTGCGGGCGACGAACGCGTCGTCGGCGACCTCGATGGTGGTGCCCTCGCCGAGCAGCTCGACCACGCCGGCCCGTACGAGCGCGAGGAGCTGGGCGGTGCGTCGCGGCGGCGGGCCCGAGGCGAGCGCCAGGCCGAGCGGGATCAGCAGGCCCTCGCCCGTCGACTCGAGCGATGCCCCGTCGACGACGCCGGCTCGGGTCAGCCGCGCGACCTCGCCCCGCAGCGTCTCCATGGCCTGGTTGACGCGGGCGCGCGGCGACGTGAGCGGGGACGACACCGACTCCTGCTCCGCGCGGACCCAGCCCTCGACCCACGCGGGCCACGCCGTCGGATCGACCAGGGGCGGCCGGTCGGCACGCGCGGGGTCGACGGCGTCGGCCGGGTCGCGCACGAGGCTCGCCGCCTCGCTGGCCGGGTCGGTCGCCGCCGCCAGACGTCGGACGAGCTCGTCCGGCGTCACGTCCGCGCGCAGGGCGGACGGGCGGTGCTCGGCCAACGCCGTCAGGTGCGCGAGCAGCAGCTCGGCGGACAGCAGCGGCCAGACGTCGCGCGCCAGGTCCAGCACGGGACGCCCGGCCGCGCGCTCGGCCAGGGCCGCGAAACGCTCGCGGGTCGCGATCCGCGCCACGTACGGCGCGGGCAACCCGTCGGCGAGCGCGCCCTTGCCCCGGTACGGCAGTCCGCGCCGCGAACCCGCGAGCAGGTGCGGCTCGGCGCCGCTCGGCACGTAGCGCAGCGTGTCGCCCGCGTGCGGGCCGTCGGCTCCGCCGTCGTCGCAGGATCGGCCGGACCCGTCGGTCGGCAGGCCGGTGCGCGCGTCGACGAACCGGCCGCCGCGGCCGACCGTGAGCAGCGCGAGCACGTCGAAGAAGTTGGCGCCGAGCCCCGCGACCAGCACGTCCTCGCCCGCGGGCACGGCGGCCCAGTCCCGCTCGGCGGGCATGCCCGGCTCGACGTAGACCAGGCCGTGCGCGCGGGCGGCGTCCGCGAACCGCTCGGTCTGCGGGGAGCGGCGGGCCTGGATCATGCCCTGCGCGAGGACGACGACGGGTGCCGTCAGGGCTGTCTGGCTCGTCCGGGCGCTCGCGGCCGGGGCGAGCGCGACCTCCCGCAGCCCGGCCCGGGGCGTGAGCACGTCGACGACCGTGCCGTGCACCGGCACCACTTCGACGCTCCCGCGGCGCGCGGCCTCGTCGAGCTGCTCCAGGTAGTAGGCGCCCTGGAGCCGCCGCGTGGGGTACGAGCCGGGACCGAGCCCGCGCGCCTCGTCCCGCGCCCAGGTGGTTTCCGGCTCGGCGCGCGCCCAGCCGACGAGGTCCGGCCCGGTCACGACGGGACCGGTCATGGGCGTCGAGGCGTCCGCGTGCACGGTGGTGCGCGCCGCCCACGTGTTGTTCAGGAGCAGCGGCGACTGGTCGGTGCGCCAGGTCGCCCCGGCACCGACCTCGAGCCGGTCGACGACGGCGACGCGCAGCGGGGGCAGGGCGTCGTCCGGCGCGGAGCCCCAGGGCGCACCCGGCCGACGTCGGGCGGCCAGCCGGGCGATCACGGCGACGGCCCGCGGGCCGCCGCCGACGATCACGGCGTCGAACGGCGCGGCGTCGAACGGCGCGGCGTCGAACGGCGCGGCGTCGGACGAAACAGCGTCGGTCGACGCCGGCTCCCGGTCGATCACGCCGTCGCGGACGCCGGGGTGGCTCCCGCACCGGGGACGGCGGCAACCGCCTCGGCGAACGTCCGCTCGGCCGCGACGAGCTCCTCCTCGGACGCGGCGACGCCCGGGAACCGCTCGGGCAGTCCTGCGAGGACCCCGCCGAGCACCTCCCGGCGGCGTGCTGCGCGCGTCGTCGTGGGCAGGGTGCGCAGGTACACGTCGAGGCGGTCGGCCAGCGCGGACGGGAAGACCCGCTCCCAGCGCTCGCGCTCGGGACCGAGCGAGTGCGTCCGTTCCGCCGAAACGGAACGACCCGTCCACTCGGCCGAAACGGAACCACCCGTCCGCTCTCCCGAAACGGAACGCGTGATCCGTTCCCCCGAAGAAACGGAACGCCCGGTCCGTTCCGTCGCGGTCGCCGCGACATCCACCGCACCGTCCCGCACGACCACCCCGTACGCCTCCAGCGCGGCCTCCACCGTGACGAGCCCGGCCGCGACATCAGCCAGCACGGCCGACTCCGACCGCTCCAGCGGGTCGCCGTACCCGCCCGCGCCGGACGTGCGCAGCACCACCCGGTCGCCCGCGCGCAGGGGGTGCACGTCGACGACGGACAGCCGGCGCTCGTCGGGCCGCCCCTCGTTGACCACGAGCTCGGTGAGCGCGCCGGGCCGTCCGCCCGCGAAGCCCCAGGGCCGGAACCGCAGGCGCTCCAGGCCGCGGGCCAGCAGCCCGCCGTCGGTCAGCGCCTCGAACTCGAGCTCCAGGCCGGAGCCGCCGCGCCACCGCCCTGCGCCGCCGGAGTCGGTCCGCAGCGCGTAGCGCAGCACGCGCACGCTCACGTTCGCCTCGACGGTCTCGACCGGGTTGTTGGACAGGTTGGAGATGCCGGAGTCGCGCCCGTCGGCGCCGTCGGCCCCGAACCGGGCGCCCGTGCCGCCGACCATGGGCTCGACGACGTCGACCCGCGAACCGTCGGCCGCCGCGAACACCACCGGCACCACGAGCCCGCTCGACGCCGCGGGCAGCACCTCGGGCGCGGCCTGGACCAGCGCCCCGGACACGACGTCGTTGACGCGCGACGTCGTGGCGTGCCGCACGCCCGTCGCGGCGGTGCCGGTCGCGTTGAGCAGCGTGCCCTCGGGCGCGGTGAAGCCGATGACGTCCATCAGCCCGCCGTTGAGCGGCACCGCCGGGTCGAGCGTGCCGATCAGCGCGAAGAGCCGCGTCACCACCCAGGAGTGCGCGCGCCCGAACGTCACCATGTTCAGCGCCGCCTCGACCTGCGGGTCGGTGCCCGTGAGGTCCAAGTGCACGGCGCCGTCGTCGACCGTTGCGGTGACGACCACGCGCAGCGGCACGGAGCTGACGCCGTCGTTGTCGAGGTAGTCCTCGAAGCGGTAGGTGCCGTCGGCCAGGGTGCGCAGGGCGCTGCGGGCACGGGCGGCACTCTGCTCGCGCGCGAACGTGCCGACGTCGGCGAAACCGGCCGGGCCCAGGTCGGCGGTGAGCTCGCCGACCCGCCGCCGCCCGGTGTCCAGCGCGGCGAGCATGGCGTGCAGGTCGCCCCGGTTGGCCTCGGGCGTGCGGGAGTTGGCCGCGAGGATCGCCTCGACCTCGGGCACCACGGTCCCGGCCCGCACGTACCGCAGGGGCGGGATGCGCAGCCCCTCGGCGAACACGGAGTCGTTGAGCACGCTCACGGACGAGGGCACGCGCCCGCCGACGTCGGACACGTGGACGAACGCCCAGCCGTAGCCGACCAGCTCGTCGCCGTCGAAGAACGGCGCGATGGCGTGCACGTCCGGCAGGTGCGTCGACAGCCCGCCCGAGAGGTACGGGTCGTTCGTCAGCAGGACGTCGCCCGGGGCCAGCGGGCCGATGGCGGTCGCCGCCTCGATCGCGGGCGTCAGGTCCAGGCCCACGAAGCCGGACACGCCGACGTCCTGCGGGTACGCCACGAACCGGCCCGACAGGTCGGCCACGGCGCATGCGAAGTCGGCGGCGTCGCGCACGTACAGGCTGCGGCTCGCCCGCCGCAGGGTCAGGCACATCTCCTCGACCGCGGCCTGCAGCCGCGTGTGGGCGACGTCCTTCTCGACCGTCGTCAGCACGGCTCAGCCCTCCTCGTTCTCGGAACCGGCAGAGTCCCGCACCAGGTGCAGGTTCCCGCCGTCGTCGGTGGTCGCGGTCCACCCGGCCGGCACGAGCACGGTCGTGTCTGCCTTCTCGATGACGGCGGGGCCGGTCACGGACGCCTCGCCGTCGTCCGCGAGCGCGTGCACGCTCGCCGGCCGCGGCGTCCCGTCGTAGCGGACGTCGCGCGCGCCGGTCTTCACGAACGTCGCGCCGCCGTGCCCGGACCGCACCTCGCCGAGCCGCACGCTGACGCTCGCGCGCAGCGTCTCGGCCCGGACGGCCGCGGTCGCGTCGGTGAACCCGTGCACCTTCTCGTGCTGGTCGGCGAACCGCCGCAGCACCGGCTCGACGGCCAGACGCAGCGGCTCGGCCGGGTCCGCCTCGGTCGAGCGCTCGGCCAGCACGACCTCCAGCGTCGTCGGCTGGCCCGCGTACCGCAGGTCGGCGCTCAGCGTCACGGTGCCGGTCGCGGCGACGTCCTGCGTGCGCAGCCAGTCGAGCACCTCGCGCTCCAGCTCCGCGGCCGACGTCGTCAGCGCGTCCAGGTTCCGCTCCGCCACCACCGTGCGCACCGTGCGTGCCACGTCGCGGCGGATCGGGGCGATCGCCGCGCCGAGCGCGCAGAACGTCCCGGCGGCCGCCGGGACGAGCACGCGGCGGACGCCGACCTCGTCGGCCAGCAGCGCGGCATGCGTGCCGCCGGCGCCGCCGAACGCGACGAACGTATACCGCTCGGGCACCTCGCCGTGCGCGGCCAGCACCGTCCGCAGGCGCGCGGCCATGCCGACCGACGCGACCCGCAGCGCGGCGTCGACCACGCCGTCGGGTTCCGCCGCGTCGTCAGCCGAACCCTCGCCCAGGTCCTCCGCCACCCCGGCCAGCGCCGACGTCGCGAGGTCCGCGCGCAGCGGGAACGTGCCGCCCAGGAACGTCGCCGGGTCGATCACCCCGGCGTGCACGTACGCGTCGGTCAGCGCGGGCTGCGTGCCGCCCGCCCCGTACGCGGCCGGCCCGGGCACGGCGCCGACGCTGGCCGGGCCCACCCGGAGCACGGGCCGCGCGCCCGACCGGTCGGCGCTGATCACGGAGCCGCCGCCCGCGCCGATCGCCGACACCTCGACGACGGGCGTCATCAGCGGGTGCGGCCCCACGGTCGCCGTCGTGGTCAGCACGGGACGCCCCCCGCGCAGCACGCCTATGTCGCTGCTCGTACCGCCCATGTCCACGGTGACCATGTCCGTGCCCGGCCAGGCCGTGGCCGCGGCGGACACCCCGCCCGCCGGGCCCGACAGCACCGTCTGCACGGGTCGCCGCATCGCCGACTCGATCGAGACCGAGCCGCCGTTCGACGTCGTGATGTACACCCGGGCGTCGACCCGCAGGCGGTGCAGGCGCTCGCGGAGCGCCGTGAAGTAGCCGGTCATCAGCGGGGTGATCTGGGCGTCCAGCAGGGCGAGCGTGGTGCGCTCGTACTCGCCGGCCTCGGGCCACACCGCGGCCGCCGACGTCACCGGGACGCCCAGGGCGGCGGCCAGCCGGTCGGCCAGGTGCTGCTCGGCCTCGCGTGCGGCGTACCCGCCCACCAGGCTCACGGCCACGACCTCGGGCGCGAGCTCCGTGAGGCGCGCCACGAGCCGGGCCAGCTCGGCGTCGTCCACGCCGTCCGCGCCCAGCCCGCCGACGGCGGTGCCGTCCGCGGCGAACCGGTGCGCCACCTCCAGCACGTGCTCGCGCGGCACGATGGGCCGCCCGGGCGAGGCGTGCAGGTCGAACGACCGCGGCATGCGGGCGCGCGCGATCTGCAGCACGTCCCGGTGCCCCGCGCTGGTCACGAGCGCGGCCCGGGCCACGCGGCCCTGGAGGATCGCGTTCAGGCCGATGGTGGTGCCGTGCGCGACAGCGGCGACGTCCTCGACCGCGATCCCGCGCTCCAGGAGCTGGGCCAGTCCCGTCTCGACGCCCTCCGAGGGGTCGTGCGGGGTGCTGGGCACCTTGTGCGTGACGGCGTCGGCCAGCGACCAGGAGGTGCCGTCACCGGGGACTGCGACCAGGTCGGTGAACGTGCCGCCGACGTCGATGCCGATGCGCCAGCGGCGGCCGGCCGGGGGGAGTGTCACAGGAACCTCGAGACGTGGATGGTGCGGTCGAGCACGGCGATGGTCACGACGCTGACCAGCAGCAGGAGCGTCGAGACGGCCGCGACGGTGGGTTCGAGCTGGACCTGCACCGCGGAGTAGATGCGCACGGGCACGGTGGCCTCGCCGGCGCCCGCCACGAGGACGGACACCGCGACCTCGCCCAGCGAGATGACGGCGCCGAGGAACGCCCCGGCCACGATCCCCGGCCGCATGAGCGGCACGGTGACGGTGAGGAACGTGCGCAGCGGCGACGCCCCGAGCGACCGCGCGGCGCGGGGCAGCGCCGGGTCGAGCGCCGCGGCGCTGACCGCGACGACCCGCACGCAGAACGGGAAGGTCACCACGAGGTGCGCGAGCCACAGGCCCTGTGCCGAGCCGACCAGCCCGGTGCGCTGGAGCTGGTAGAGCAGCGCCAGGCCGACCATCACGCCGGGCACGGCCATGGGGGACAGGAACAGCAGGCCGAGCGCGCGCCGGCCGGGGAAGTTGCCCGCGCCGACGGCGTACCCGCCGAGCGTCCCGAGCACGACGACGACGGGCACGACCAGCACGGCGAGCCGCAGCGAGTAGCCCAGGGCGTCGAGCCACTGCGCGGAGCCGAACACCTCGGCGTACCAGCGCAGGCTCAGGCCCGACGGCGGGAACCGGAAGTTGTTCGCGGCGTTGAAGGAGCTCAGCGCCACCACGAGGAGCGGGAGCAGCAGGAACGCGCAGACGAGCACCACGGGCACCAGCGTCAGCGCGCGGCGGGCGCGGGCACGCCCGGCGCTGCTCAGCGGCGGACGGGCAGACACGGGACGGTCAGGCACGACGACCCCTCTCGGCGAGGCGGCCGGCCAGCCCGACGAGGCCGCAGACCGCGAGCGTGACGGCCAGCAGCACGAAGCTCAGCGCGGCGGCCCGCGGCTGGTCGAACGCGACCATGGCCTCGGTCTGGATGCGCAGCCCGGCCAGGGACTGGTTGGCGCCGCCCACGAGCAGCGGCGTCACGTACACGCCCATGCTCAGCGAGAAGACGATGACGGCGGCGGCCACGATGCCCGGCGTGGCCAGCGGCAGCACCACGGACCGGAAGGTGCGCAGCGCCCCCGCGCCCAGGTCGGCCGACGCCTGCAGCAGGCGGTTGTCGATGGCGCCCAGCGAGGCGGACAGGGCCAGCACCGCGAACGGCAGCAGCACGTGCACGACGGCGAGGAACACCGTCCACGGCGAGCGCAGCAGCGGCAGCGACTCGTCGACCAGCCCGAGCGCCTGGAGGGTCACGTTGACGGGCCCCTCGCCGGACATGACGACGCGCCAGCCGAACGACCGCACGACCTCGCTGGTCAGCAGCGGCGACAGCGTGATGACGAAGACCAGGGACTTGCCCACGGACGAGGTCGAGCGCGCGAGGTACCAGGCGAGCGGGAACGCCAGCACGAGGCACGTCAGGCTCACCCGGACGGCGAGCCAGAGGCTCTCGACCACGGAGCCCCACAGGTAGGACGTGCCGAACACCTCGGCGTACTGCGCGCCGGTGAACCCGGGCAGCACGTTGTTCATGGTGTCGGTGGGGCGCAGGCTGAGCAGGAGCAGCCCGATCAGCGGCAGCAGGAACGCGACGACGACGAACGCCGTGGGCACGATCGCGGCGACGTGCCCGCGCAGGTCGCGCGAACGGGAGCGGGAGCCGGTGCGGGTGGCCGCCACGTCAGGCCGCCCCGAGGGGCAGCAGGGCGTCGTCGGCCCAGGTCAGGCCCACGGGCTCGTCCTCGGCGAACCGCCGTCCGCCGTCGGCGGGGCTGGCGAGCAGCTCGGTGCCGTCCTCCGTGCGCAGCCGGTACTCGTAGCGCTCGCCCGCGAACCCGACGGACAGCACGGTCGCGGGCGCGGCGTCGCCATCCGCCTCGACGACCCGCACGTGCTCGGGCCGCAGCGCGACGGTGGCCCCGGCGAACCCGGACCCGGCGAGCCGCACCGGCCGCCCCAGCACCGTCGGCCCGCCGTCGCCGTCGTGCACCGGAAGGAGGTTGGCGGCGCCGACGAAGTCGGCGGCGAACCGGGTGCGCGGCGTGCGGTACAGCTCCTCGGGGGTGCCGAGCTGCTCCAGGTCGCCGTGCGCGAGCAGCGCGACCCGGTCGGACAGCGCGAGCGCCTCGGCCTGGTCGTGCGTGACGAACACGGTGGTGGTGCCGACCTCGCGCTGCAGCTCGCGCAGCTCGTGCCGCATCTGGCGGCGCAGCTTGGCGTCGAGGTTGGACAGCGGCTCGTCGAGCAGCAGCACGCGCGGCCGGGTGACCAGCGCGCGGGCGATGGCGACGCGCTGCTGCTGGCCGCCGGAGAGCTGCTGCGGGTAGCGGTCGGCGAAGTCCGCGAGGTCGACCAGCCTCAGGGCGTCGCGCACGCGCTCGTCCCGCTCGGCCTTCGCCACGCGGCGCGTGCGCAGCCCGTACTCCAGGTTGCGCCGCACCGTCATGTGCGGGAACAGCGCGTAGCTCTGGAAGACGAGCCCCGTCTCGCGGCGGTTGGGCGCCACGTCGGTGACGTCCTCCCCGTCGATCAGGACCGTCCCCGTGGTCGGTGTGACGAACCCGGCGAGCACGGACAGCAGCGTGGACTTGCCGCAGCCCGACGGGCCGAGCACGGACAGGAACTCGCCCGCCTCGATGGTCAGCTCGTCGAGCTCCAGCACGGGTTCGCCGCCGTACCCGACGCTGAGCCCGCGGATCTCCACGCGGCCCTGTGTGGCGGTCATCAGCCGAAGATCTCCTGCCAGCGCGCCTGCAGGTCGGGCAGCTGCGGGGTGATGGTCTCGTAGTCGACCCAGACGAAGTCGTCGTACGCGCCCTGGCCGCTGGTGATCTGCCCGTCGAACTGCGCGGGGTACTCGTTCTGGTCGTTGGAGGCGGCGTACCAGGTGCCCTCGGAGAACACGGGCTGGTACTCGCTGGAGGCCACGTAGTCGAGGAACGTGTACGCCAGCTCCTCCTGCTCGGTGCCCTCGGTGACGAACAGGGAGGTCAGGGCGCCCACGGAGCCCGACGCCGGGTAGGCGAACCCGATGGGCTCGCCCGCGTTCTGCTGCACGAACGCGCGGCCGTCCCAGTGCGCCGCGACCCACGCGTCGCCGTTGGAGAGCGCGGTCTCGACGCTGGTGCCGTCGGCGGGGAACGTCGAGGCGCAGTCCTTGAGGGTCTCGAGCTGCTCGAACGCGGCGTCGACGTCGTCCGGGTCGGTGATGGAGCCGCCGGCCTCGTTGATCAGGCCCGCGAGGAACTCGACGCCCGTGTTGAAGGTCAGGGGCGATACGGCGACGTGGCCGCAGTAGGCCGGGTCGAGCAGGTCGGACCAGTCGGTCGGCGGCTCGTCCACCTTGTCGGTGCGGTACGCGATGCCCGTGGAGCCCACGGTCAGGGGCAGGCCGTACTGGGTGCCGCCCACGTTGCTCTGCTCGGCGAGCACCTCGTTGAGCTGGTCGAACTGCTCGATCTGCGCGGTGTCGAGCTCGGCGACGACGCCGGCGGAGACGGCGCTCGGGATGACGTTGGGCGTGAACGCGACGACGTCGTACGCGGGCGTGCCGCCCTTGGTGGAGCGCAGGGCGGTGAGCCAGTCGGCGGGGCCGCCGGGCACCAGCTCGACGGTGGCGCCCGTCTCCTCCTCGAACGGCTCGACGAAGGCCTTGGCGAACGACTCGCCCCAGGACCCGGCGTACACCGCGACCTTGAGGGTCTCGCCGGACCCGTCGCCGGACGCGTCGTCGCCCCCGGCCGAGCAGGCGGCGAGCGCGCCGGTCAGCGTGAGGGCCGTGGTCACGGCGAGCGTGCGGGTCAGGGGCCGGGTGGTCCGGCGCGTGGAGCGGGAGGTCATCGTTGTCTCGTTCCTTCGGGGTGGTGGGGCGGCAGGCGGTGGTCCCAGGCGTAGTGCCGTTCCAGGACCTGGCCGAGCCGCAGGAGGAGCCCCTCGCCGCCCTGGGGCGCGACGAGCTGGGTGCCGAGCGGCAGGCCGTCGTCGTCCAGGTGGGTGGGCAGGGTCAGGGCGGGCGTGCCGAGCACGCTCGGGACGGTGGTGAACGCGAGCGTGCGCTCGTAGACGACCGACTCGCGCGACGGCGCCTGCCGGGTGAGCTCGTCCAGGACGACGCCGTTCGCGGGCACGCGCGTCGCCGTCGTCGGGGTCAGGACGACGTCGGCGGCGCCGAACAGCGACTCGGTGACGGTGCGGGCCAGGGCGCGCATCCGGACGGCGCCGCGCACGTAGCCCGCCGCGCCGAGCGCGTCCGCCTGGTCCATGACCCGCCGGATGTACGGCTGCAGGCGCTCGGGGTGGTCCAGCGGCGTCTGCTGCAGCCATGCCGGGATGACGACGCCCGGGTACAGGTCCATGAGCTCGGCACCGCCCTCGTGGGCGTCGAGCGCGACGACCGTGTGCCCGTGGCCGCGGAGCACGTCGGCGACGTCCTCCACCGCGGCGACGCACGCGGCGTCGACGTGGATGCGCGGGTCCCAGGAGTGCGTGAGCAGGCCGACCCGCAGCAGGCGGGGCGCGTCGTCGAGCGTCGCGAGGAAGTCGGGTGCGGCCGGGCCGCGCGACCACGCGAGCGGGTCGGGTGCGGCCAGGTGCGTCACGACGGCGGCGGTGTCGCGCACGGTGCGGGTCACCACGCCCTCGGTGGCGCCGCCCTCCCAGCCCTGCACGCGCTGGGGGAGCAGGCCGCGGCCGGGCTTGAGACCCACCAGGCCGCAGAACGCCGCCGGGACGCGCAGCGAGCCGCCGCCGTCGCTCGCCAGGGCGACCGGGACGATCCCGGCGGCCACGGCCGCGGCGGACCCGCCGCTCGACCCGCCGGGGGAGCGGTCCAGGTCCCACGGGTTGTGCGTGACGCCGGAGCGCGGGCTCTCGCACGACGTCGTCATGGCGAGCTCCGGCGTGGCCGCGCGCCCGAGCTGCACGAACCCGGCGGCGAGCGCAGCCGCGGGCAGCAGGTCGGTGGTGGTCGCGGGGGTGTCGTCGATCGCGAGGGAGCCGCGGGTCCAGGGCTGGCCGGCGACGGCGAAGGTGTCCTTGATCGTGATCGGCACGCCGGCGAACGGCGGCAGGTCGGCGCCGGCGGCCAGCGCCCGGTCCACGGCGTCCGCGGCGGCGAGCGTGGCGGCGTCGTCCCGCCAGACGAGCGACCGCACGGCCGGGTCGACGGCGTCCGCCCGGGCGAGGGCGCGCTCGGCGACGGAGCGCGCGCTCTCGCGGCCGGTGCGGACCCGGTCGGCCGTGTCCACCACACCCATATGTGATGGAAGATTCATGATCACGGGTAGACGTTAACCACGGCGAGCCGATCGCTCCAAGCCGATGTCCCCGCCGTCCGCCTGATGAGACTAAGGTGCGAGTGGCGGATATACATCTGGATGATAAGAGCCCGGGATCTTCCGGGCAGGCCGCGAACCAGCCACCGAACGAGCAACGAGGGGCGATGACGACCACAGGACCCGCCGCCGCCGGGACCACCCCGGCCACGCCGACCGACCTGATCGCCTCGGTGCGCGGGGTGTCCGGCCCGGCGCTCGCCGAGCAGCTCACCGAGTGGATCGAGCAGGGCGTGCTGGCACCCGGCACCCGGCTGCCCACCATCGAGGAGGTCGCCCACGCCTCCGGGCTGGGCCGCTCCACCGTGGCCGGCACCTGGTCGCTGCTGGTCGACCGCGGCCTGGTGACCACGCGCCGCCGCGGCGGCACCATCGTGTCCGGCCCGACGGGCGCGCCCACCTGGCCGCGCGCGGGCGAGGCGCCGGTGTTCGCCGGCTGGTCCTCCGTGGACCTCTCCTCGGCGCACCCCACGACCGACCGGCTGCCCGACCTGCTGGAGGCCTTTGCGCACAGCCTGCGCGAGCCCCAGACCAACTCCCTGCGCCGCGAGGCGATCACCCCGGCCCTGCTCGACGCCGTGCGCCAGGACTGGCCGTTCGACGCCGCCGAGTGGGTCACCGTCAGCGGCGCCGGCGAGGCCACGCTGCTCACCGCCGAGGCCGCCACCGCGCCCGGCGGCCTGATCGCCGTCCAGGAGCCCGCCGTCTCCGGGACCATCGGCAACCTGCGCTCCGTCGGCTTCGAGGTGGTCGGCGTCGCCTCCGACGCGGCCGGCCCGCTGCCCGACGCGTTGGAGCGCGCGCTCGCCGCGGGCGCCCGGACGTTCGTCTACCAGCCCGGCGGGGAGTTCTCCCTGGAGGGCGGCGTCACCACGGCGCGCCTGGCCGAGCTTGCCGCAGTCCTGACCGAGCACACCCCCGACGCGTGGGTGCTGGAGGAGGACGTGCTCGGGCCGCTGGCCCCCGTGCGCCCGCCGAGCCTCGGCGAGCTCCTGCCCGGGCGCGTCGTGCGGATCACCTCGTTCTGCCGCGCGTTCGGCCTGGACCTGCGCACCACCGTCGTCGGCGGCGCCCGCGACGTGGTGCTCGGCGTCCGGCGCCTGCGCAGCCACGGCATCCTCGCGCAGAGCCGCATCCTGCAGAACGCGCTCGCCTACCTGCTGGCCACGCCCAGTGTCGGCACCCTCGTGGCCGACTCCGGCCGCTGGTACGCCGACCGCGGCCGCGACCTCGCGCGGGCGCTCGCGGCCCGCGACGTGCGCACGGCGACGCCGCCGGGCGGCCTGGTCGTGTGGCTGCGCGCCGAGAACGAGGACGAGGCCCTCGTGGAGCTCGGCGCGCGCGGCATCGTGCTGACGCCGTCGTCACGCACGTTCGTCACGCCGCCGCGCCCCGCGTGGCTACGCGTGGCCACGCCCCAGATCCCGGCCGACCCGGAGCGGGTCGAGGAGCTGGCCGAGGCCCTGGCGGGCGCCGCACGGGGTGCGCTGCTCGCCGGGTGAAGTGCCTTCCGAAATCCGGTCGTTCCCGGCAGACTCTGGGCCGTGGGCCCGACGACGGGAGACAGGGCGACGGTGCACGCCGCGACACCCGAGGCGACACCGGATTCCGACGCGCCCTCGGTGGCGGCCGACCCGCAGAGCCCGCGGTCCAAGGAGCTGCTGGCGCTGGTGCGCCGGCGCGGCCGCATCGAGGTCAGCGAGTCCGCGCGCATGCTCGCCGTCTCGCAGGAGACCGTGCGTCGTGAGCTGCGCAAGCTGGAGGCGCAGGGCCTGATCCGGCGCAGCTACGGGCTGGCGTTCCCGGTGGAGACCAGCTCGTTCGAGACGGCGCTGTCGCAGCGCTGGCAGAGCTTCCCGGAGGAGAAGGCGCGGATCGCCGCCGAGGTCGCCCGGCGCCTGGGGGAGGCGCGCACCATCTTCGTGGACGAGGGCTTCCAGCCGCTGCTCGCGGCGCGGGCCCTGCCGCAGGACCGCGAGCTGACCGTGGTCACGTCCTCTCTGCCGGTAGCCACCGAGCTGTCGGCGCGGCCGAACGTGCAGGTGATCATCATCGGCGGCCGGGTGCGCGGCAAGACCCTGGGCGTGGTGGACGGCGCCGCCGTGGACATGCTGCGCACGTTCCGCCTCGACCTCGGACTGATCGGCGCGAACGGCGTGACCGTCGAGGACGGCCTGACGACGCCCGACCCCGTCGTCGCGAGCGTCAAGGCCGCCGCGATCGAGGTGAGCCGGCGCCGGATCTTCATCGGGGCGCACCACAAGTTCGGCGTCACGAGCTTCGTGCGGTTCGCCGGCCTGGACGACTTCGAGGCGATGATCACCGGCACGCAGCTCGGCGCGGCCCGGGCCCGCGCGTTCCACGCGGCCGGCGCGGAGATCGTCCAGGTCTGATTCCTCGGGCTGCTGCCCGTCCCGGAGCGACCGCGGCCTGACCGATCGGTCCCCTGCGCTCAGCAGTTGGTGCCCGGTGCGGGATGCGGTTTCCGGCCGCCGCGCAGGGCGGAAACCCGCCAGAACCCGGCCCTGCGCGTGGCCTGGCGGGCCCGGACGCGCCCCGGGGTACCCCGTCGTCGGGCACCCGGAAGCGGCAGGTCTGTGCGATTCCACAGACCCCGTGAACGTTTCCGGACGGGCTCGTTGACCCCCCTGACGGCCCGGCCCACGATGTGCACCTCACGACGACGTGACCAGACGTGACCAGAAGGGTCGAAGCAATGAAGCTCACGAGAACTGCGCGCCGTCAGGCCGCGCCCGCCGGCATCGCGGCCGTGGCGCTCGCACTGACGCTGACCGCCTGCGCCGGGGCGGGGGGCGGCGGGAACAGCGGCGCCGCCGGGTCCGACGGCGGCCCGGTCGAGCTCACGCTCGCCACCGTCAACAACCCCCAGATGAAGGACATGGAGGAGCTCAAGTCCGCCTTCGAGGAGGACCACCCGGACATCACGGTGAACTTCATCCAGATGGAGGAGAACGACCTCCGGGATGCCGTCACCAAGGACGTCGCCACCGACGGCGGGCAGTACGACATCGTCACGGTCGGCTCCTACGAGGTGCCGATCTGGGCGCAGAACGGCTGGCTCACGGACCTGAGCGGCGACCTGGAGTCCGACGCGGACTACGACGTCGACGACCTGTTCGAGCCCGTCAAGAACGCCCTGACGGTCGACGACTCCCTGTACGCCGTCCCGTTCTACGGTGAGTCCTCGATGCTCATGTACAACAAGGAGCTGCTCGACGAGGCGGGCGTGACCATGCCCGAGCACCCGACCTGGCAGGAGGTCGCCGACATCGCCCGCGAGGTGAACTCGGACGACGTCGACGGAATCTGCCTGCGCGGCAAGCCCGGCTGGGGCGAGGTCTTCGCGCCCCTGACCACGGTGGTGAACACGTTCGGCGGTGCCTGGTACGACGCCGAGTGGAACGCGCAGGTGGACCAGCCCGAGTTCGAGGAGGCCGTCCAGTTCTACGTGGACCTGGTCGCGGACGCCGGCGAGGCCGACCCGGTCTCGACCGGGTTCACCGAGTGCCTGAACAACGTCAGCCAGGGCCGCTCCGCGATGTGGGTGGACGCCACCGTCGCCGCCGGCCTGCTGGAGGACCCCGAGTCGTCGCAGGTCGCGGGCAAGATGGGCTACGCGCACGCGCCCGTCGTCGAGACCGAGGAGTCCGGCTGGCTCTGGTCGTGGAACCTCGCGATCCCCGAGACCACGCAGAACCGCGACGCCGCGGTCGAGTTCGTGAAGTGGGCCACCAGCAAGGAGTACCACCAGCTCGTCGGCACGGAGCTCGGCTGGAGCCGGGTGCCCCCGGGCGCCCGCAACTCCACGTACGAGATCCCCGAGTACGAGGAGGCCGCGGCCGCGTTCGCGCCCATCACGCGGGACATCATGCTCGCCGTGGACCCGGAGCAGCCGGGTGTGGCGCCGCAGTCGTGGACCGGCATCCAGTACGTGACCATCCCGGAGTTCCAGGACCTCGGCAACCAGGTCTCGCAGGACCTCGCCGACGTCTTCGCCGGCCGCAGCGAGCTGGGCCCCGTGCTCGACCGCGCCCAGGACCTCGCCCAGGACGCGGGCGACGCCCAGAAGTAGCCGGAACCGGGTGCGGGGAGCGAGAGCTCCCCGCACCCAGCCCCGCCGTCGTGCGGGGCCTGGTGCCCAGGAGGGCCAGAAATGACCGCACTCATGACCAGCCCGACCCGGCGGCGGCCCTCGGGCGCCGCGCCGGCCGGGGACTCGGGGCGCCGAGGCCGCCTGGCCGTCTCACGCGCCCTGCTGTGGCCCGCGCTGGCCACCTCGATCGTGCTCACCCAGATCCCGTTCCTGCTGACCATCTACTACTCGCTGCAGAGCTGGAACATGCTGCGCCCCGGCGACCGCGGGTTCGCGGGCCTGGACAACTACGTGAGCGTCCTGCGCGACGGCTCGTTCCTGTCCTCGCTGGGCGCGACCGTCGCCGTGACCGGCAGCGCCGTGGTGGCCTCCACGCTGCTCGGCATGCTGTTCGCCGTGCTGCTCGACCGGAAGTTCGTGGGCCGCGGCGTGGCCCGCACCCTGATGATCACGCCGTTCCTGGTCATGCCCGCCGCCGCGGCCTTGATCTGGAAGTGGTCGATCCTCGACGCCGCCACCGGCATGGCCAACTGGGGCCTCGGGCTGGTGGGCCTGCCGCCCGTCGCGTGGAACACCGAGCTGCCGATGCTCACCATCATCCTGGTGCTGACCTGGCAGTACACGCCGTTCGTCATGCTCATCCTGCTGGCCGGGCTGCAGGCCCAGGACAAGGACGTGCTGGAGGCCGCCGCCGTCGACGGCGCCGGCGCGCTGCGCACGTTCGGCGAGATTACGCTGCCGCACCTGCGGCAGTACGTCGAGATCGCCGTGCTGCTCGCCTCGATCATGCTGCTGCAGGTCTTCGACCCGATCGCCATCATGACCCGCGGCACCGGCGGCACCAAGACGCTGTCCTACCTGCTCTACGAGCGGGCGTTCGTGGGCCTGGAGGTCGGCGAGGCCGCCGCGTACGGCGTGATGACCGTGCTCGTCACCATCGTCGTCGCCTCCGTCGCCCTGCGGACCCTGTTCAAGGTCTTCTCCAAGGAAGGGATCGACCGATGACCTCCTCGCGCCTGAGAGGGGCCCTGATCACCGCGGTCACGTGGGTGCTCGTGCTCATGTTCTTCTTCCCCGTGGCCTGGATGGTGTTCACCGCGTTCAAGCCCGAGCACCAGGCCGCGACGTCGCCGCCCACGTTCGCGCCCGACCTCACGCTCGACCGGTTCGGCGCCGTCTTCGACCGCGACATGCTGCCGTACCTGATCAACTCGTTCAGCGCGAGCCTCGGGTCCACGCTCCTCGTGCTCGCCCTGGCGATCCCCGCCGCCTACGCCCTGAGCATCCGGCCCGTGACCAACGTGCGCGACGCCCTGTTCTTCTTCATCTCGACCCGCTTCATGCCGGTGGCGGCCTCGATCATCCCCGTCTACCTGCTGTTGCAGTCCGTCGGCGGGCTCGACAACATCACCTGGCTGACCATCCTCTACGTGGGTGTCAACCTGCCCATCGCCGTCTGGATGATGCGCTCGTTCCTCGCCGAGGTGCCGCGCGAGGTCATCGAGGCCGCCCAGCTCGACGGCGCCCGCCTCGGCACCGAGATCTTCCGCGTGGTGCTGCCCATCGTGCTGCCCGGCGTCGCCGCAGCCGGCCTGATCTGCTTCATCTTCGCGTGGAACGAGTTCTTCCTCGCCAACCTGCTCACCGCCCAGGTGGCCCGGCCCACCCCGCCGTTCCTGACCAGCTTCGTGGACGGCCGCGGCCAGTTCCTCGCCGTCCTGTCCGCCGCCGCCACCGTCGCCATCGTGCCCGTGGTGCTCGCCGGCTGGATCGCGCAGAAGCAGCTCGTCCGCGGCCTCGCGATGGGAGCGATCAAGTGACGATGCTCGACCTCGCCGCCCCGCCGTACGACCGCACCGGCATCCGCGTCGGCATCGTGCACCTCGGCGTCGGCGGGTTCCACCGCGCGCACCAGGCGCTCGCGGTCGACGAGCTGCTGCGCCGCGGCGAGGCCCGCGACTGGGGCATCTGCGGTGTGGGCCTGCTGCCCGGCGACGCGGCGATGCGCGACGCCCTGCTGCCGCAGGACGGCCTGTACACGCTGGTGACCAAGCACGCCGACGGCGACCTCGACGCCCGGGTGGTCGGCAGCATCGTGGAGTACCTGTTCGCGCCCGACGACCCGGAGGCCGTGCTGGAGCGCATGGCCCACCCGGACACCCGCATCGTGTCGCTCACCATCACCGAGGGCGGCTACAACTTCAACCAGGTCACCGGCGCGTTCGACGCGAGCGCGCCCGACGTCGTCGCCGACGCCCGGCCCGGGGCCGTCCCGGCCACCGTGTTCGGTTACGTGGTCGAGGCCCTGGCCCGGCGCAGGGCGCGCGGCCTGCCGCCGTTCACCGTGATGTCCTGCGACAACGTGCAGGGCAACGGCGAGATGGCGCGCGCCGTCTTCGCGGCCTTCGCCGGGCTGCGCGACCCGGAGCTGGGCCGGTGGGTGCACGACGCCGTCGCGTTCCCCAGCTCGATGGTCGACCGCATCACGCCCGTCACCACCGAGGCGGACCGGGCCCTGGTGGCCGAGCGGTTCGGCGTCCAGGACCGCTGGCCCGTGGTGGCCGAGCCGTTCTTCCAGTGGGTGCTGGAGGACCGGTTCCCGCTCGGCCGGCCGCCGCTGGAGGACGCGGGCGTGCAGCTCGTCGCCGACGTCGAGCCGTACGAGCTGATGAAGCTGCGGCTCCTGAACGCCAGCCACCAGGCCATGGCGTACTTCGGCCGCCTGGCCGGGTACGAGTACGCCCACGAGGCGATGGCCGACCCGGACCTGGCGCGGTTCGTGCGCGGGTTCATGGACCGTGAGGCGACGCCGACCCTGGCGCCGGTGCCCGGCGTCGACCTGGAGGAGTACAAGGCGACGCTGATCGAGCGGTTCGGCAACCCCGCCGTCCGCGACACGCTTGCCCGGCTCGGCGCCGAGACGTCGGACCGCATCCCCAAGTTCCTCGTGCCGCTGGTGCGCGAGCAGCTCCGCACAGGCGGCGAGGTCACGCTGTCGGCGGCGGTCGTGGCGAGCTGGGCGCGGTACGCCGAGGGGGTCGACGAGCGGGGCGAGCCGATCGAGGTGGTCGACCGGCTCGCGGACCGGCTGGTCCCGCTGGCCCGGTCCCAGCGCGCCGACCCGCTGGCGTTCCTGCGCGCCCCCGCATTGTTCGGCTCGCTCGTCCAGGAGCCGCGCTTCGTCGAGCCGTACCTCGACGCGCTCGACTCCCTGCACCGGGCGGGGGCGCGCGCGACGCTGGCCGGGCTATGACTTTCGTCAGGGGTGCTCCGGCAACCTGACCGATGTGCCGGGGCCGCGGTGCTCCATAGCGTGCGGCACATGGAGAAGACACCCCTGACCAGGCATCTCGCCGCCGCGCTGCTCACGCTCGGCCTCGCGGCGGCGGGCGCCGGCCCCGCCGCCGCGGCATCCGTGGCATCCGCAGCCGGACCCACCCCCGAGGCGATCGACGCCTACCTCGTCGACCTCCACGAGGCCTCGGGGGTGCCCGGCCTGTCCGCCGTGGTGACGCACGGCGACCGGGTGGTCCACGCCGCCGGGTACGGCCACGACTCCACCGGCGCCCCGGTCACCGCGCAGACCCCGATGCGGATCGCGTCCGTCAGCAAGTCGTTCACCGCCATGGCCGTGCTGGTCCTGGCGGAGGACGGCGCGATCGACCTCGACGCCCCGGTCACCCGCCAGCTCCCCGAGCTGGAGCTGGCCGACCCCCGCGTCGACGAGATCACCGTCCGGCAGCTCCTCGACCAGACCTCCGGGTTCTCCGACACCACGGTCGACGTCGCCGACCTCGCCGAGGCCACGTCCCGGACCGACTACGTCGCCCGCCTGCACGACGACGCCCTGGCCACCGACCCCGGCACGGCCTACCACTACTGCAACGTGAACTTCGACGTCGCCGCCCGCCTCGTCGAGGTGGCCTCGGGGCAGCCGTTCGGCGACTTCCTGGCCGAGCGGGTGCTCCAGCCGCTCGGCATGACGGGCACCGCCACCCGCGACGACGTCGTGCGGCCCGCCGACGGCTACACCTCGCTGTTCGGCGCGTGGGTGCCGCGCCAGGAGCCCGCGTGGTTCGACGACACCGGCAGCGCCGGCGTCATCACCACCGCCGACGACCTGGGGCGCTGGCTGATCGCCCAGACCGGGAACGGTCCCCGGCTCGTCGCGCCCGCCACGCTCGACGCCGCCCACACGCCGTCCGCCGTCGGCCCCTACGGCCTGGGCTGGCACACCGAGGACGACGGCACCGCCTGGCACTCCGGCTTCGTCATGACCTACCGCGCCGTCGAGTGGATCGACCCGGCGACCGGGTACGGCATCGCCGTCATGACCAACGGCGCCGGCCTCACCGATGTGACCCGCACCGCCCTGGACGGGCTCGTCGCGCTGACCCGCGGCGAGACCCCCGACGCCGCTGATGGCACGCGCACCGCCGACCTGGTGCTCGGCGCCCTGCTGCTCGCCTCCGCCGCGCTCGGCGTCGTGGGCGTCCGGCGCGCACCGCGCTGGGCCACCCGGCAGGCGGGCCGCGCGCGGTGGCGTACCGGGCTCCGGCTGGCCTGGCTCCTGCTCCCCGCCCTGCTGCTCGCGTACCTGCCGGCGCTCGCGGGCGCCCTCAGCGGCGGCCGGACGTTCCCGTGGTCCTCGCTGGCCTACTTCGCGCTGCCGGTGGTGCTGACGCTGCTGGTCGCGGCGCTGGCGGGCCTCGGCGTGCTGGGGGTGCGGATCGGGCACCTGGCCCGACGCCGCCCGGTAGGGTCGCCGACGTGACCGACCGCCGCCCGCACCGCGCCGACGTGGCCGGCGGCATCGGTCTGGCGGCCCTGGTCCTGCTGGCGCTCCTGAACAGCGTCGGCGCCGACGACCTCCCGCTCTGGCGCCAGCTCGTGTTCCCGGTGCTCGCCTCGCTCGCGTACCTGCACGGCCGGCGCCTGCGGGCCCGCGGCGCCAAGTGGGTGCTGGCCGGCGCGGCGGTGCTGACCGCGGCGCTGCTGCTGGTGGATTTCGGCACGGCCGCCACGGGTGCGATGCTGCTGGCCCTGTTCGTGGTCGCGCCGTGGCTGGCCGGCCGCAACCGGCGGCAGCAGGCCGAGCTCGCCCGGCTGGTCGCCCGGAGCGCCCGCGCCGAGGAGCGGACCCGGATCGCGACCGAGCTGCACGACCTCGTCGGTCACGACCTCGCGCTCATCGCGGTGCGCGCCGGCGCCCTGGAGGTCTCCCCGGGCCTGGCGCCCGCCGACCGCGCCGGGGACCGTGCGGCGGTCGCCGGGATCCGCGAGACCGCCGTGGAGGCCACCGACCGGCTGCGCGCCGTGCTGGGCGCGCTCCGGGACGGCGCGGACGGCGGCCCGCTCGCGCCGCCGGACGAGACGATCGCGGCCCTGGTCACGCGGGCGGCGTCGGCCGGGCTGGACGTGCGGCTGGAGGGCGGGCCGGAGGCGCCGTCGGCGGGGAGCCTGGCCGAGCAGGCCGCGCACCGGGTGGTGCAGGAGGCCCTGACCAACGCGGCCCGGCACGCGCCGGGCGCGGCGGTGACCGTCCGCGTGCTCCGGGAGGACGGGACGGTCCAGGTCGAGGTGGCGAACGACGGCGGTGCCGCGCAGCCGGTCCCGGCGAGCCGCGGTAGCGGCCTCCTCGGTCTCGCCGAGCGCGTGCGGGTCGTGGGCGGCACGTTCGCCGCCGGTCCCACGGGCGAGGGCTTCGCCGTGCGCGCCCGCATCCCGGCCGCGGGGGAGGAGTCGTGATCAGGGTCCTGCTGGCCGACGACGACGCCATGCTGCGGGTCGGCGTCGCGGCGATCCTCGGCAGCGACCCGGAGATCGAGGTCGTCGCCGAGGCCGGGGACGGCGCGGAGGCGGTCGAGCTCGCCCGGCTGCACCGCCCCGACGTCGTGCTGCTGGACATCCGGATGCCCACGATGGACGGGCTCGACGCGGCCGCCGAGCTCCGGCGCGCCGTCCCGGAGGTCGCGGTGGTGGTGCTGACCACGTTCGACGAGGACGACTACGTCACGCGCGCGATGGACGAGGGCGCGGTCGGGTTCCTGCTCAAGGCCGCCGACCCGCGCGAGCTGATCATCGCCGTGCGCGCGGTGGCCGGGGGAGCGGCGTACCTGTCCCCGCGCATCGCGCACCGGATGATCACGCGGTTCCGCACGGGGCAGCCCGCCCGGCGGCGCACGGCAGCCGAGCGGGTGGGCGTGCTGACCCCGCGCGAGACCGAGGTGCTCGGCCTGGTCGGCCAGGGACTGGCCAACCAGGCCGTCGCGACGCGCCTGCACCTGTCCGAGGGGACGGTCAAGGCGCACGTGAGCGCGATCCTGACGCGGCTCGGGGTCCGCAACCGGGTGCAGGCGGCGATCCTCGCCCACGAGGCGGGGCTCGTCGAGGACGGCTGAGCGCTCCGTCAGGCCTTGGCCCGGATCACTCCTCGTTCTTGAAGGCGTCCTTGACGTTCTCGCCGGCCTTCTTGAGCGAGGCCTTGGTCTGGTCGGCCTGGCCCTCGGCCTCCAGCGACTCGTTGTCGGTGACCTTGCCGGCGGCCTCCTTGGCCTTGCCGGCGGCGTCCTCGGCGGCGTTCTTGAGCTTGTCGTCGATGCCCATGACGTCTCTCCTTCGGTCGGTGAACGTGCCCGATCACCTTCACCCGGGCGTGCGGGACTCGCCACGGGAGCGGGGTACCGCCTCCCGAAACCGGACCCATCCGGACATGACGTCGCTCCGAACCGTCGGTGAGGCACACGCCGAACAGAACGGAGAAAAGCCATGACCCAGTCCATGTCCCCGACGCGTACGCGCGGGGTGTCCCAGTGGCTCGCCCTCATCATCGGCGCGGTCTACCTGCTCGTCGGAGCCGCGGGGTTCCTCGTGACGGGGTTCAGCGGGTTCGCCGAGCACGACCACAGCCAGACGCTGCTCGGGTTCGCCATCAACCCGCTGCACAACATCGTGCACCTGCTGATCGGGATCGTCGGCGTGAGCCTGTCGTCCACGCTCGGCCGGGCGCGCACGTTCGGCTGGCTGCTCGTGGCCGGCTACGGCGCCGCGTTCGTCTACGGCCTGTTCGCCGTGGGCAACCCGGACATCAACGTCCTGAACATCAACGCGGCCGACAACGGGCTGCACGCCCTGAGCGTCCTGGCCGGCCTGGCCATCGCGCTCTGGCCGCAGCGGAAGGCCGCGACGTCGTCGTACTAGGTTCACAGGTCCTCCTGCTGAAGGAGACGGCGCCCGGCCGATTGGCCGGGCGCCGTCGCCGGTACCAGAGTGGTGACCCATGGGCGCACCGGCGGCGGGAGGCGGCGGGCGGCGTCGGCTGCTGGTCGAGACCGCGTTCGTGCTGGGCGTGCTGCTCAAGGGCCTGGACGGCCTGGTCGAGCTGGTGGCCGGGACCGCGCTGCTCGTGCTGCACCAGGACCGGATCCTCGCGCTGACCCGCGCCGCCGTCGCCGAGGAGCTGCGCGAGGACCCGCACGACCTGGTGGCCAACCTATTGCTGAACCAGGCCGCCGGGCTGGACCACGGGGCCGCCGTCGCGGGCGGGCTGTTCCTGCTGCTGCACGGCGTGGTCAAGGTGGCGATCGTCGCCGCGCTCCTGGCGGGCTCGACCCGGGTGTACCCGTGGGCCGTCGGCGCGCTGAGCGTGCTCCTGGCCGTCCAGCTCGGGCAGCTCGTGCTCAGCCCCGGCATCGGCGTCGTGGCGCTGGTGCTGCTCGACGCCGCGATCCTGGCGCTGACCTGGCACGAGTGGCGCATCGGGCGGTCCTTCCACGAGGCGTGGCGCAGCGTGGTGCACGGCTGGTTCCCGCGCGCCGACGCCTAGCCCGCGGGCGGCGCGGTGGTGAACAGGCCGCGGTGCAGGACGGCGCGCGTGATGCCCACCCGAGACGGCGCGCCGCCAGCCGCCGTGGCGGCCTGGACGGCCATCACCATGGGCAGGGTGAGCAGCACGTCCTCGGTGGTGACGCCGGGGTGCACGCGGCCCTGCGCTCGGGCCCGCTCGAGCAGCGGCGCGAGGGCCGCCGCCGTCCGCTCGCCGAGGTCGGCGGTGCCGGGGACGCGGCCGTCCGCCACGACGCGCCCGAGCCACGGGACCTCGAACTGCACGTCCAGCAGGTGGTGGAACAGCCGCTCGGCGCCGTCGTCGGCGTCGGACAGGGTGGCGGCGCGGGCCTCGATGTCGGCGACGTTGTGCTCCAGCACGGCCGAGGCGAGCGCCTCCCGGTGCGCGAAGTGGCGGTGCAGCGTGGTGCGGCTGACGCCGGCCTCGCTCGCGATCTCCTCCAGCGGCACGTCCGGCCCCTGGCGCGCGAAGGCGCGGCGGGCGGCCGCCACGAGGAGCTCGCGGTTGCGCGCCGCGTCGCGCCGGGTCGGTTCGCCGGTCCGCTCGACTGCTCGTTCGACCGCCATGCGCCGAGGGTAACGGGAGGCGGCGTGCGGGACGCCACAGGAGCAGGGGTTGAAAACGTACATCCATGTACGTTTTCATGTGGTCGGCGGGGGAAACCCGCCGACCGGCTGACGAGAGGCTCTGCCTTGTCCCACCTGACCAGCACTGATGCACTTCCCACCGGCTCGGAGGCCGACGCCCTGCGCGAGCGGTACCGCCACGAGCGGGACCGGCGGATCCGGCCTGACGGCCTGGCGCAGTACCGCCGGGCGGCGGGGGACTACGGGTACTACGCGAAGGATCCCTACACCGAGCGCGCCGAGCGCGAGCCGCTGACCGACCGCGTCGAGGTGCTGGTGGTGGGCGGCGGGTTCGGCGGCCTCGTCACCGGCGCGCGGCTGCGCGAGGCCGGGGTGGAGTCGCTGCGGATGATGGACGAGGCCGGCGACTTCGGCGGCACCTGGTACTGGAACCGGTACCCGGGCATCCACTGCGACATCGAGTCGTACGTGTACATGCCGCTGCTGGAGGAGACGGGCTACGTGCCGAAGTGGCGGTACGCGCCCGGCGAGGAGATCCGGCAGCACGCCGTGCGGATCGCCGAGCACTACGGGCTGTACCGGGACGCCGTCTTCCACACGCGGGTCACGGAGCTGACCTGGGACGAGGACGCCGACGAGTGGCTGGTGCGCACCGACCGCGGCGACACGATGCGGGCCCGGCACGTGGTGGTCTCCTCCGGCACGCTGTCGCAGGCCAAGCTGCCCGGCATCCCGGGCATCGAGGACTTCCGCGGCCACACCTTCCACACCAGCCGCTGGGACTACGGCTACACGGGCGGCACGGCGGACGGCGGCCTGACCGGCCTCGCCGACAAGCGCGTGGCCGTGATCGGCACCGGCGCGACCGGCCTGCAGGCCATCCCGCACCTGGCCCGGGACGCGGCGCACCTGTACGTCATGCAGCGCACGCCGTCGTCGGTGGACGTGCGGGACAACCGCCCCACGGACCCGGAGTGGGCGGCCGGGCTGAAGCCGGGCTGGCAGCAGGAGCGGATGGACAACTTCCTGGCGATCCTCGCGGGGGAGGACGTCGCGGAGGACCTGACGCGCGACGGCTGGACCGGCACGGCGCGGCTGCAGCGCAAGATGATCACGGGCGCGGTGGACACGACCCTCGACCCGGCCGACCGCGAGCGGCTCGACGAGCTGGCCGACTTCGCCAAGATGAACCAGATCCGCGCCCGCGTGGACGACGTCGTCGAGGACCCGGCCACCGCCGAGGCGCTCAAGCCCTGGTACCGGTACATGTGCAAGCGGCCCGGGTTCAGCGACCAGTACCTGCAGGCGTTCAACCGGCCGAACGTGACGCTGGTGGACACGGCCGACCACGGCGGCGTCACCCGGATGACCGAGAGCTCGGTGGTGGTGGGGGACACCGAGTACGAGGTGGACTGCGTCGTCTTCGCCACGGGGTTCGAGGTCGGGGTCTCGGGCGTCGTGTCGGGCACGCTGCCGGTGCACGGGCGGGGCGGCGCGCCCCTGCTGGGTGCCTGGGCGCGCGGGCCGCGCACGCTGCACGGCTTCTACACCCACGGGTTCCCCAACCTGTTCCACCTGGGCGGGGTGCAGAACGCCAACTCGGTGAACTTCGTGCACATCCTGTCCGAGCAGGCCGCGCACATCGCCGCCGTCGTCGCCCGGGCCGCCAAGACCGGGGCGCGGTACGTCGAGCCCACGGAGGCGGCGCAGGACGCCTGGGCCGCGACCATCGCGGAGGCGGGGGCAGGGCAGGACAGCTCGGCGTTCCTGGCCGAGTGCACGCCCGGGTACTACAACGGCGAGGGCACGCGGAAGGGCGGCGCGCCGACGTCGTACAGCCCCGGGCCCGTGGCGTTCCACCGGCTGCTGGCGCAATGGCGCGAGGGGGACATGAGCGAGGTGCTGGTGCGGGCCGAGACCCGGTGAGTCGCGCCGCACGCCAAAGGGGCATTTCCGTATATTGGGGACGTGCCTGACGGTGGTTACGACGCGTTCGTCTCCTACAGCCACGACGCGGACGGGCCGGTCGGCCCGGCCCTGCGCGACGCGCTGCACCTGTTCGCGCGGCCGTGGAACCGGCTGCGGGCGCTGCGGGTCTTCTGCGACCGGCGCGCCCTGGACCCGGCCGACGGGCTGTGGAGCACGATCCGGCGGGCGCTGGACGCCTCGCGCTTCCTGATCCTCGTCGCCTCACCCGGCGCGGCCGGTTCCCGCTGGGTGAGGCGCGAGGTGGAGCAGTGGCGGAGCGTCACGCCGCGACGTCCGGTGCTGATCGTGCGCACCGGTGGGCAGATCGTCTGGGACGACGTCGCCGGCGACTTCGACTGGGACCGGACCACCGCCCTGCCCCGCGCGCTGAGCGGCTGGTTCACCGAGGAGCCGCAGTGGGTCGACCTGGAGCTGCCGCCCGAGCGGCTGAGCCTGCGGGACCCGCCCTTCCAGGACGCGGTCGCCACGCTCGCGGCGCCGCTGCACGGCCGCAGCAAGGACGACCTGCTGGGGGTGGACGTGGCCCAGCACCGCCGGTCCCAGGGCTTCCGCCGGGCGATGTGGGCGGGACTGTCCCTCGTCGCGGCGCTCGCGGTGGCGGCCGCGGGCTGGGCGCTGACCGAGCGGTCCGGCGCTGTCGAGCAGCGCGACCGGGCCCTGGCCGGGTCCCTGGTCGCCGAGGCCGGCACGGTGCGGGACACCCAGCCTGGGCTGGCGCGCCAGCTCCTCGCCGCCGCCTACCGGCTCGCGCCCACGCCGCAGGCGCGGTCCGCGGTGATCGCGGGGGACGAGATCCCGCGCGAGCTCACCGTGCAGGCGAGCGCGCTCGCCTACTCGGACGACGGGTCGCTGCTCGTCGTGGCTCGCTCCGGCAACAGCGGGACGGCGTTGTACCCCGAGATCGTCGCGCATGTGTGGCTCTACGACGCGCACACCCTGGAAGTCCTGGCCGAGTGGGCTCCGGAGGAGCACGAGTCCATCTCGTCCGCGCGCTTCGTGGGCCCCGGGCTGCTGGTCCTGGGGCACGAGGAAGAGCTCGTGGTGACGGACGTGACCGACCCGCGCGCGCCAGCCGAACGGGCCCGGCTTGCGGCGCCCTCTCTCACCGAGGCACTCGACCTCGCCCCGGACGGTCGGACCCTGGCCGCCGGGTCGGACGACGGGACCGTGCGACTGTGGGCGGTGGACGTCCTCGCCGGCGAGCCCGCGGCCGGGCGGGGTCCCGAGCCTGTCGCGACCTGGCGGCCGTGCACCGCCGAGGAAGGCGCGCACGAGATCGGCTTCGTGCGCTCGGGAGGCCTGCTCGCGGTTCGGTGCGGCCTGGGGCCCGGCGCCATGCTGGCCGTCTGGGACGTTGCAGACCCGGCGGCGGTCGCGCCGGTGGGGGAGCAGTCCGTCGAGGCACGCAGGCTCGACGTCGCGCCGGACGGCCGGTACCTGGTCGCCGAGGAGGACGGCGCGCTGGTGCGCTGGGACGTCTCGTCGTCGGGCGAGCTGCGCGACCGCACGCCGCTGCCGCTTCCGCTGGACTACCACGGCTACGTCTCGGTCCTGGACTACGGCGACCACGGGCGCGTCGCCGTCGTCGGCGAGGGTGGTTACGCCCGGGTGTGGGACGCGGCCGCGGACGAGCCGGCGCTGCTCGTCGAGCTCCGCCTGCCGGCCTGGGACGCCCTGAACGCGGACGACGTCGCCTTCGCCCCCGGTACCACAGCGCTGGCAGTCGCTACCCCGGGGTCAAACGCCGGGCCCGACGCCGCTCCCGAGGACGGGACGATCCGCATCTGGAACCTGGCTGACCCGCTGGAGCGGCGGGCCCGGGCGTCGGTCCCGGCGGCCCGTGCGGACCTGGACGTCAGCGCGGACGGCCGTACCTTGGCTGGTCTGGTCGACGGCGACCTCTACGTTGCCGACCTGACCGATCCCCTGCGCCCGGAGGCCCTGGCGCTCGTGCCCGCCGACATCGCCGCCGGGCCCGACGAGGACACGTTCTTCGGCGAGGTCGTGCCCCGGATCAGCCCGGACGGAGACACTCTGGCGATCGGGAGCGAGGGCGCGATCGACGTCTTCGACCTCACCGACCGTGCTCGGCCCCGGCACCTGGCCACGTGGCCGGTCGGTATGCCGCTGGCCCTGTCGTTCCGTTCGGACGGCGACCTGCTGGCAGTCGGGCAGTTCGACGGATCGGTCGCCCTCTACGACCTGACCACCTCGGGCGTCCCGCAGCCCGTCGGTGAGGTGCCGACAGCGGGGTCGTCGCTCGTGTTCCTGCCCGGCCGGCCCGTCCTCGCGGTCGCGGGCACCCTGTCCTCGGTCATCGAGCTCTGGGACCTGGCCGACCCCCGTGCGCCGGTGCGGCTCACCGCTGACCAGAGTCACACCTACCAGCTCGCTGAGCTCGCCGTGACCGGCGACGGCATGCTGGCCAGCGTCGCCCGGGACAGCACCGTGCGCACCTGGCGGGTGCTCGGCGACGAGTTCCTCGCCCGGACGGTGATCAACGACTCCGGCGACGTCAACGACCTCGCGGTCAGCACGAGCGGCGGGCGGCTGGCCACCCTCGGCCGCGACCGGACCCTGCGGGTGTACCGGGTCGCGGACGACACCCCGGTCCTCGACCTGAGCATCCCCGTAGGTGACACGACGCAGGACCTGGTCGGGTTCGTGGGCGAGGACGTGCTCGCCGTCCGGACCGAGCACGGCGCCGTCGACCTGTGGGACCTCGACGCGGACACGGCGCTGGAGCGGATCTGCTCCGGGACCGGGCACCCGATCACGGAGGAGCAGTGGGCGCGCGTGCTGCCGGACATCGGGTACGACCCGCCCTGCTGAGTCATGATCGACTGTGGCCCCCGACCAGCAGCGCACCCCGCCGCCGTCCGTCCCGCTGCCCGCCCCGGACCCGTCGGTGCGGGCAGCGGCCGACGTCGCCGCCGACCTCGACGTCGACCCGGCCACCGGGCTGACCGACGCCGAGGCGGCGCGCCGCCTGGCCGCCGACGGTCCCAACGAGCTGCGGTCCAAGCCGCCCGTGCCGGTGTGGCGCAAGGTGCTGGACCAGTTCCGGGACCCGCTGGTGGCGCTGCTCCTGGTGGCCGTGGTCATCTCGCTCGTCGTGTGGTGGGTCGAGGGGGCGCACGGCCTGCCCGTGGACGCCGTTGTGATCGCCGCGATCGTCGTGCTCAACGCCGTGCTCGGCCTGGTCCAGGAGAGCAAGGCCGAGAGCGCCGTCGCGGCGCTGCGGTCCATGACCGAGGCCATGTCCACCGTGCTGCGCGACGGGCGGCGCGTCACCGTGCGTTCGGCCGAGCTCGTGCGCGGCGACGTGCTCGTGCTCGCCGAGGGGGACGCCGTCGGCGCCGACGCCCGCCTGCTGACCGCGACCGCCCTGCGGGTGCAGGAGTCCTCGCTGACCGGCGAGAGCGAGGCCGTGCTCAAGGACGCCGCCGTGCTGAGCGCGCCGGCGCCGCTGGGGGACCGGTTCGACATGGTCTACAAGGGCACCGCCGTGGCCCAGGGCGTGGGGCGCGCCGTGGTCGTGGCCACCGGCATGGACACCCAGATGGGCGCCATCGCGCGGCTGCTCGACTCCACAGAGGAGGAGGTCACGCCGCTCCAGCGGGAGATCGCGCACGTCAGCAAGGTGCTCGGCCTCACCGTGATCGGCATCGCCGTCGTCGTGATGGTGCTGGCCGCCGTCGTCAACGACGTCCGAACGCCCGCCGACCTCGTGACCGTGCTGCTGCTCGGCGTCTCCCTCGCCGTCGCCGCCGTGCCCGAGGGGCTGCCGGCCATCCTGTCGGTTGTCCTCGCCGTCGGCGTGCAGGCCATGGCGCGGCGCAACGCCGTCGTCAAGAAGCTGCACTCCGCCGAGACGCTGGGGTCGGCGTCCGTCATCGCCTCCGACAAGACCGGCACGCTGACCAAGAACGAGATGACCATCCAGCGGGTCGTCACGGCGTCGGGGGAGGTCACGCTGACCGGCGTCGGCTACCGGCCCGAGGGTGAGGCGGTGGCCGGTGGTGTCCCGCTGACTGATGAAGGACTCGTCCGCGAGGCGGTCATGGTGCTCGGCGGCGGCTCCCTGGCCAACGACGCCCAGCTCACGCAGGCCGACGGCGGGTGGACCGTCCAGGGCGACCCCACCGAGGCCGCCTTCCTCGTGGCCGCGCACAAGCTCGCCGGGACCGTCGACCGCGTCGCCGGGTTCGAACGGCGCGGCGAGGTGCCCTTCACCTCCGAGCGCAAGCTCATGTCGGCGCTCGTGGACCCGCCCGGCGACGGCGCCTGGGCCCTGGTCACCAAGGGCGCCCCCGACGTCCTGCTGCCCCGGTGCACCGACGTGCAGGTGGGCGACGGCACCGTCCCGCTCGACGACGAACGGCGGGCCGCTGCGCTCGACGCCGTCGAGCGGCTGTCCCGGCAGGCGTACCGCACGCTCGGCGTGGCCTACCGGCGGGTGCCCGAGGACACCGGGCCCGAGGGGCTGGAGGAACACGAGTCCGACCTGGTGTACCTGGGCGTGGTCGGCATCATCGACCCGCCCCGGCCCGAGGTCGCCACCGCCGTGGCCGAGGCCCGCCGGGCGGGCATCCGGATCATGATGATCACCGGCGACCACCCCGTCACCGCCACCCGGATCGCGAGCGACCTGGGCATCGTCGAGCCGGGTGCGCGGGCGGTCACCGGGACCGAGCTCGACGGGCTGGACGCCGCGCGGCTGCGTGAGACGACGCGCGGTGTCTCGGTCTACGCGCGGGTGGCCCCGCAGAACAAGCTGCAGATCGTGGACGCCCTCCAGGCCGACGGGCACGTGGTGGCCATGACCGGCGACGGCGTGAACGACGCGCCCGCGCTGAAGACGGCCGACATCGGCGTGGCCACGGGGATCACCGGGACGGAGGTGACGAAGGAGTCGGCCAAGATGATCCTGGGCGACGACAACTTCGCGACCATCGTCGCCGCGGTGCGCCAGGGCCGGATCATCTTCGACAACATCAAGAAGTTCCTGCGCTACCTGCTCTCCTCCAACATGGGAGAGGTCTGCACGGTGCTGTTCGGGGTCGTGTTCGCCGGGGTCCTGGGCCTGGAGGGGGCGGCCGGCGGGGAGGCCGTCGTCGTGCCGCTGCTGGCCACGCAGATCCTGTGGATCAACCTGGTCACCGACTCGGGTCCCGCCCTGGCCATGGGCGTGGACCCCGAGACCGACGACGTCATGGCCCGGCCCCCGCGCAGCCTGCACGAGCGGATCATCGACGCCCGGATGTGGACCGGGGTGCTGAGCATCGGCCTGGTCATGGGGCTGGCCACGCTGCTGACCATCGACATCTTCCTGCCCGGCGGCCTGGTCGAGGGCAGCGACGACCTCACCGTCGCCCGCACCGCGGGGTTCACCACGCTCGTGCTGGCGCAGCTGTTCAACGTGCTCAACTCGCGGTCGGAGACGACGAGCGCGTTCCACCGGATGTTCGCCGGGCGGTGGCTGTGGGCGGCGATCGGGCTGGGTGTGGTGCTCCAGGTGGCGGTCGTGGAAGTGCCGTTCCTGCAGGTGGCGTTCGGTACCGCGGGGCTGGACCTGGCGCACTGGGCCGTGGCGGTGGGGATGGCGTCGGCCGTGCTGTGGTTCGACGAGGTGCGCAAGCTGCTGTGGCGGGTGCGGCAGCGGTGATTTGTCGTTCCGGTAGCAGCGGGACGGGTGGTTGCGCGCGCTCGGGGAGCGGGGTTACGCGGCGGGCGGAAGAACGCGCGGGTGTGGGTGGCTTGGCCTAGGGTCGAACAAAAGTCCGCTGGAATGGTGTTGTTGGGCTGCTATTCGGGTTCGAGGAGGTGTTGGCATGGTTAGGCAGTGGTCGGACGGCTGGGAGGGCTCGGTATCCGCCGTGCGTGAGGATCCGTTCGTGGGCGGCACCATGCCCGACGACGCCTGGCTCGCCGCGCTGTACGCCGAGTGCGAGGCGCTGTTCGGCGATGATGACGGGCGGCACGGGCTGGACGCACCGCCGGAGCCGGAATGGTGTGAGGCCGTGCCCGGCGGCCTGTCGGATTCTGCTGCGGATCTCGGGCCGGTGGAGTTGTGGCCGGTCGAGGTGCTGCGCGAGGCGCTGACCGAGGCGCCGGGCGCCGAGCTGGCGCGGGTGGTGGCCGAGTACACCGGGCTGGGCGGTTCTGCGGCAGTCGAGGACGGGGCTGCTCCGCTCGCTGCGCTGTCCGACGACATGTTGGGTGAGCTCGTGGGCGCGTGTGCGCGGTTGCAGTCGTGGGCGGCCGGTGTGCAGGCGCATGCGGTCGCGGAGCGGGCTTCGCGGGAGTCGAGCCCGTTGGCCCATAACTCGTTGGTCGGTCAGGTCACGGCGGAGCTGGTGGTGACCCAGGCGGAGGGTTCCGAGGTGGTGGTGCGGGCGGAGTCCGGTGCTGAGCACCCCACGGTGATCGAGGCGTTGGTCGCGGGCCGGATCGACGTGAAGAAGGCGCACACCCTGCTCCGGGCGGCTGCGCAGCTGACGGTGGTGGAGCGTGCCGAGGCGATTGCCCGGTACCTGCCGCAGGCCCCGTTCCGGACGTGGCGGTGGTTGCGGAACAAGATGCTGGCGTTCGCGAAGGCCCGCCATGGCGCGGAGGAGACGGCTCGGGCCGCGGCGCTGGATCGGAACGTTCAGCTGGACCGTGCGGAGAACGACATGGGCTGGCTGTCGGCGTATCTGCCGGCCGTGGATGCGGCGGCGGTGTGGGGTGTCGTGGACGACATGGCGCACCAGCTGCGGTACACGGCGGGTGAGGAGCGGACGTTGGGTCAGCTGCGTGCGGACTGCCTGACTGGCATCGTGACCGGCCGGCTGGTTCCGGGCGACCGCTTCACGACCACCTACCAGGCGGAGGGGGCCACGACCACGAGCGACGGCATGGGTAACGGCGCAGGCCTTGAGGGCGGCGCGAGCGCCGAAGGTGACGACGCCGGTCCCATCTGTACGTGTGGTGGCCGGGCGCCCGTCGTTCACGAGACGGTCGTGCGGGTGGCGCCGTCGCGCCCCGTCGTCCGGGTGACCGTGCCGGCGAGCACGCTCCTGGGACTGGACGACGCTCCCGCTGACCTGGACGGCTTCGGCCCGGTCCCGGCGGAGGTGGCACGGCTCCTGGCCGAGGATGCCACCTGGCAGCGGCTGCTCACCGACCCGGTTACCGGCGTCCTCACCGACTACTCCACGACCACGTACAAGCCGGGCCGGGTGCTCCGGTCAGCGGTGGAGGCCAGGGACGGGACGTGCACCTTCGTCGGCTGCGACGCGGTAGCGGTGTCGTGCGACCTGGACCATATCGAGCCCTTCGATTATGAGCAGGACGTCCGGCACAGTGGTGAGGCCGGGGCTGTTCGTGGGCAGACCCGTGCCGACAACCTCCACGCGCTCTGCCGACGCCACCACCTACTGAAGACGCACGCGGGCTGGGGCGTCGTGCGCGACCCGAACACCGGGATCACGACCTGGACCACGCCATCGGGCGGAACGCACACCCGGCCGTCGACGATCCTCGACACCCGGGTCGACCTCGGCAACATCGACCCGGCCACGAGCGGGGACCTGACGCTGCGCGCCCTGACCGGACGTCGGCTGCCACGTGCCTACGTCACGGCCGCACCGACGGCCGGCCCCTCCGAACCCATCGCCCCATCCGGACCCGGCGAACCGCCGTTCTGACCGAGGACCAACAACAATGACGAACCGATGACGAGCTGTGCCGTCCGGGTGGATGCCCCTGCTCCGAAGCCCACCCGGATGGACCGCAAAGCGATGTGCGCGCGGCGGCCGGACGCCGCCCCATGATCCGGGACGGCGTCCGGCACTCTGTCAGGCAGCGCGGTCAGCCCGCCTGATCAGGCCACGTCGTCAGGCCGCGTCCCGGTACGACTCGGCGGCGTGGAGCAGGTAGTACGCCAGGCCGGTCTGCTGCTGCTCGAGCATCTGCCGGTGGAAGTCGTCCGTGACGAAGAAGCGCGCCTGCGCGGCGAAGCCCGCGGCGTCCGTCGGGTGCGTGACGGCGAGGGCACCGATGTGCTCCTCGATCGCCACGGCCACGACCGGGTCGTCGGCCCGCAGCCCGGCCCACAGCGCGTCGGCCATGGTGGTCATGAACGCGGTCGCCTCGGCGGCAGCCGCGTTCATCCCGTCGGCGTCGACCTCCGCGGTGTCGAGCTCGACGCCGTAGGTCTCCCGCAGGTGCGCGTTCTGGTCCGCGAGGGCGTCCTGCCACCCGGCCTGGTCCAGGCCCGTGAACATGCTGTCGGCGGTCATGGGTTCTCCCCTTCTCTCGTGTGCGATGGCCTGCTCGAGCGTCGCCAGCACCTGGGCGAGCCGTGCCCCGCGGGAGCGGAGCAGGGTGCGCTGGTCCAGCAGGCACTCGAGCCGGGAGGTGCGGTCCGTGAGGGCCTCCGCGATCGTGTCCAGCGGCATGTCGAGCTCCCGGAAGAACAGGATCTGCTGGAGACGTTCGAGATCGCCGTCCGCGTACGTCCGGTAGTCGTTGCGCTCGTCCCTCGCGGGCACGAGCAGACCGATCCGGTCGTAGTGGTAGAGCGTCTTGAGCGTCACCCCCGACAGCCGGGAGACGTGCGTGATCGTGTAGGCCATGGGCCGCACCTCCTGGGAAGAACCATCAACCCTCCCCTAAGGGTAGGGTCAAGCGCCGGCCACCCGATCTTCATCCCAGGTGCTCGTCTCCGCGCCGACGGCCCAGCTCGACGCCTCGGCACTCGAGGTGCTCTACGACCACGGCCACGAGAACGACCACGAGGAGGCGGCCCGTGTCGACGATCACGCCTGACCAGCGCACCCGTGCCCGCCTCGAGCGCGCGGTCAACGTGCCCCGGGCGCGGTTCCTGCTCGGCCTGCCCGTCGTCGGCGTCCTGCTGGTGTGGTCCTTCGTCGGCGCGGAGTTCGACTTCGCGAAGCTCGGCGAGGGCACCGTCAACATGGGCGACTTCCTGCTGCGGCTCTTCCCGCCCACCTGGGACAAGTTCGGCACGATCGTCGAGCTGCTGGTCGAGACGCTGCAGATGGCGATCGTCGGCACCGTGCTCGGCGCCGTCCTGTCCCTGGTCGTCGCGTTCGGCGCTGCCTCGAACATCGCCCCACGCTGGCTGTACTACCCCACGCGCTGGGTCATGAACGTCATCCGCTCCCTGCCCGACCTCGTCTTCGCGCTCATGTTCGTCTCCGCCGTGGGGCTGGGCCCGTTCGCCGGCATCCTCGCGATGACGATCGGCTCGATCGGCTCCATCGGCAAGGTCTTCGCCGAGGCCATGGAGGCCGTCGACGCCGGCCCGGTCACCGCCATGCAGGCCGTCGGTGCCTCCCGCCGCCAGGTCGTGCAGTACGGCGTGCTGCCGCAGGCCGGGCCGCTCCTCGTGTCGTACACGCTGCTGCTCTTCGAGGGCAACGTGCGTGGTGCGACCATCCTGGGCATGGTCGGTGCCGGCGGCATCGGCCTGGAGCTCACCACCGCCATGCGAATGTACGACTACGGGCACTTGTCCGCGATCGTCATCTGCATCATCGTGCTGGTCACGGTCATCGACCAGGCCAGCGCCGTCATCCGAAGGAAGATCACGTGACCAGTACCCCCGCGCTCACCCTCAGCGCCCCCGTCAACCTCCGCGACCTGGGCGGCATCGCCGTCGACGGCGGCGTCGTCCGCCCGGGCTTCGCCCTCCGCGCCGACGACCTCGCCCTGGTGACGGACGACGTCGCCCGGGCGCTGGTCGACGGCGGCGTGCGGGCCATCATCGACCTGCGCTCCACCGACGAGCTCGGCGTCACCGGCCGCGGCCCGCTCGGCACTCACTCGAACGTCAGCTACCACCACGTGCCGCTGCTCGCCGACATCGGCCAGGCCGCCGACGGCACCGGGACGCACCCGGCAGGGCCGGCCGGGATGGCCGCCGAGATGATGGACCAGACCCGGTTCGGCCGCATGTACCTGCGGATGTACGAGGGCGCCGCCCCGCAGATCGTGACGGCGCTCGCGATCATCGCGCACGCGCCCGGAGCGGTCGCGTTCCACTGCGCCGCCGGGCAGGACCGCACCGGCGTGCTCGCCGCGTCGCTGCTGCTGGCGCTCGGCGCCGACCGCGACGACATCGTGGCCGACTACGTGCGCACCGGTGAGAACTCCGCCGCCATCATGGCGCGCATCGCGCCCGTCATGCGGCCGCTGATGAGCCGGTTCGGGATCGAGCTCGACGCCGCCGCCCTGGCCGCCGTCAGCACGGAGTTCTCGGACGCCCCGATGCGCGAGCTGTTCGCGATGCTCACCGAGCGGCACGGCGACCCCCTGGCGCCCCTGCGCGCGGCCGGGCTCACGGACGGCCTGGTCGCGCAGCTGCGGGCCCGGGCGCTGACCCCGGCCGAGTGACCGCCGGTACGACGCGCGGCCCCGGCCGCCCGCGCTCGCACGGGCACGACGAGCGGATCGTCGACGCCGCCGTCGAGCTCCTGGAGCGCGGCGAGGAGATCACCGTCAGCAGGGTGGTGGAGCGCAGCGGCGTGAGCCGCGCCGCGATCTACCGGCGGTGGCCCAGCATGACCGACCTGGTCGCCACGGCGCTCGACCGGGGCCGCGCGCCGCACACCATCCCGCTGGACGGCGACCTGCTGCAGAACGTCCTGGACGCGTACACCACGGCGCCGTCCGCGACGCGCGAGACGTACTCGGAGGAGCGGTTCCGGCTGCGCATGCGGCTGGCGATGACGGACCGCAAGCTCGCCCAGGCGTACTGGCGGTCGCACGTGTCGCGCCGCCGGGCCGGCATGGTCGCGGTGCTGCGGGCGGGGGTCGAGCGGGGCGAGCTGCGCCCCGACATCGACGTCGACGCCTGCATCGACCTGGTCAACGGCGTCTTCTACTACCAGTTCGTGGTGCGCGGCGTGACCCTCGACGACCCGGAGGCACTGGCGCGCTGCCGCGAGGGCATCCGGGTCGCGTGGCGGGGCATGGCCGCTCCCTAGACTGCGCCGTATGCCAGCCACCACCCGTCCCGGCGACGCGCGCGGCTCCTGGCGGCGCGACCCCCGGGCGTCGGTCGGTCGCACCTACCCCGTCCCGGCGGACGCCCCGGCCGGGTTCGCCATCGTCGTCGAGTCCCACTCCGTGGCCGTCGCCACGGAGTGGGAACCGCACACGCACACCGCGCACGAGCTGGTGTGGGTGCGGCACGGCACCCTGACCGCCCGGGTGGGCGCTCAGGTCTTCACCGTCTCGGAGGGTTTCGGCCTCTGGCTCCCGGCCGGGCAGGAGCACGCGGGCCGGCTCACGGCGGGGGTCGAGCTGTACGACGCGTTCTTCGCGCCGGGCACGCCCGAGCTGACCCCGGCCGGACCGGACAGCGCACCGCAAGGCCTCGACACCACGACTGTCGTGGCGATGGTCCCCGTGCTCCAGGCGCTCCTGGTCCACCTCGCGCGCCCCGACCTGGACCCCTCCGCCCGGGCCCGGGCGGAGGCCGTGGTGCTCGACGTCCTGGAGCCCTCGGACCGGCAGCTCGCCGTGCGGCTGCCCGCCGACGACCGCGTCGACACCATCGTCGAGGCGCTGCTCGCCGACCCGGCCGACGAACGGTCCCTGGACGAGTGGGCGCGCGCCTCCGGGACCAGCGCGCGGACCATCACGCGCGTGTTCCGCGCCACGACGGGGCTCTCGTTCGCGCAGTGGCGGCAGGCCGTGCGCGTGCACCGCTCCCTGGAGCTGCTCGGCGCGGGCCACCCCGTGCAGGACGTCGCCGACGAGCTCGGCTACGCGCACCCGAGCACGTTCATCGACGCGTTCCGGCGCGTCATGGGCACGACGCCGGGCGTGTTCGCCGCCGACCGCTGACCCGCGACGCGGTGGCCGGAAACGCGATGGCCGAAAACCCCGTGGCCGAAAACCCTGATCTGCTGTCGGATGTGCGGCATTGCGGACTGAGGTAAGCCTTACTTAGGCTCACCTCAGTGGACGCGCCGGCTGGAGCCGGCCCGGGCGCCAGTGCCCCCGTCCCGCACCACAGCAGAAAGAGGAAAATGCTCATGGTCGTGCCCCCGAAGAGCTCCGCCGCCGCAGCCGCGGCGTTCGCGCTCGCGCTCGTCGTCACCGGATGCGGGACCACCGAGGTGGACGCCGCCGCCCCGGAGCCGTCGGCCCCCGTCTCCGGGAGCTGCGCCGAGGACACGACGGAGACGGCCACCGGCCCCGTCTCGCTGGTGGACGGCGTCGGCCGCACCGTCGAGCTGGACCGCCCCGCCGAGCGCATCGCCGTGCTGGAGTGGCAGGAGGTGGAGGACGCGCTCACGCTGTGCGTCACACCCGTCGCCGTCGCCGACCCCGAGGGCTACTCGACCTGGGTCTCGGCGGAGGAGCTCCCCGAGGGCGTGGCCGACGTCGGCACGCGCGAGGAGCCCGACGCGACCGCCCTGTTCGCCGCCGACCCGGACCTGGTGATCATCGAGGGCTTCACCGACGACGACGAGGCGATCGCGCAGTTCGAGCGCCAGGGCGTCCCCGTGCTGGTGGCGCGCGGCAACGACCCGGAGGACCCGGTCGGCAACATGAAGGACGTGTTCTCCCTGATCGCCGAGGCGACGGGCCACACCGAGCGGGCCGAGCAGGTGCTCGCCGAGTTCGACGCGCACCTCGCGGAGCGCAAGGCGGAGGTGGCGGCGCTCGACCTGCCCACCACCGACTTCCTCTTCTTCGACGGCTGGATCCAGGGCGGCAACCTGAGCCTGCGCCCCTACACCGAGGGCTCCCTGTTCACTGAGCTCGGCAAGGAGCTCGGGCTGAACCCCGTCTGGGACGCGGACGTGAACGACTCCCACGGCACCGGTGGTCTCAACGCCGAGTACGGCCTCGCCCAGACCGACATCGAGGGGCTGACCGCCGTCGGCGACGCCAACCTGTTCTTCTCCAACGGCGACACCACGGGCTACGTGGACGCCCTCGAGGAGAGCAAGCTCTGGACCTCGATGCCGGCCGTCGAGGAGGGGCGTGCCTACGAGTTCCCGCTGGTCTGGGGCGCGGGCGGCCCCCGCTCCACGCTCCAGGCGGTCGACGCCTTCGCGGACGCCCTGACCGGTGAGTGACGCCGCGGGCGGGCCCGCCGTCGTCGTCCCGTACGACCCGGCGGGCCTGCCCGCGGGGCTGGACCGCATCGCGCCGCGCGAGGTGCTCGACCGGTGGGGCGCGGTCGACCGGTCGGCGCACGACCCGCGGCTGGTCCTCGTCGGCGACGAGGACCAGCCGCGCGGCGCAGCCCTGGTCACGGCCCGGCCGGGCACCGCGTACCTCAAGATCGTCGATGCCGTGGGCGACGCCGGACGCGCGGCCCGAGCCGTCGTCGGGCATGCCCGCGATCGCGGCCTGGTCCAGGTCAAGTGGGAGGGGTGGACGGCGGGCTCGGCGCCCGCCGTCGCGGGATTCCGACCGATGCGCACCCCCGCGGCGCCCGACGACGCCCAGCCGGCCGCCGGGTACGTCCGCTGGCTCGCCGACGTCGACCTGGACGAGCCCGCGCACTACCGCCAGACCACCCACTTCACGTGCGGCGCCGCCGGTGCGGCGATGGCCCAGGCGCACCTGGGTGCGCTCGGCGGCGAGGTGCTCGACCGGCGCCTGGAGCTGTCGCTCTGGCGGGAAGCCACAAACTTTCCTGCGTGCGACCCGGTGCGCCTCGGCCTCGCGGTGCACCGGCGGTGGCCGGAATCGGGCGTCGTCGTCGCGCTGGACACCGACGGGCCGGTGATCGTCGAGGCCTACCCCGAGGGCGACCGCGACTGGCGTGCCCTGCTCCAGGAGCTCTCGCGCGAGGACGCCGCCGCGGCCGGCCTCCCGGTCGACGGGCGCCGCCTCACGCTGCCCGCCCTGCGGGCGGCGCTGGACGACGGCGAGCGCGTGCTGCTGCTGGTCTCGCTCACGGCGATGCTCGGCGTCGACGTGCCGCACTGGGTGCTGTGCCACGCCGTCGTGCCCGGCGCGGTGGTGGTCGAGGACCCGTGGGTCGGCACCACGGTGGGGGAGACCTGGGTCGACGCGCACCTGCTCCCCGTGGCGGACGCCGCGCTCGACGCGATGTCCACGATGGAGGCCGCCGGGTACCGGGCCGCCGTGCGGATCAGCCCGCCGTCGTACGGGTAGCTGGCAGCCTCGACCACCGGCCGGTTCGCCGTTCCGGCGGGCCGAGCCCCGCACCGGCGCCTTCCCGGGCTACGTCGGCTGACGGCCGCCGAGCCCCGCGAGCTGCTCCCGTGCGGCGTCGGCCCGCCGGCGGTCGCCCAGCGTCTCGCGGATGTCGACGACCCGCGCCAGGTCGGCGGCCGCCTCGGCCGTGCGGCCGGACGCGGCGAGCGCCAGCGCCCGCGCGCGCAGGTGCACGGCGCGGTGCGACGGCACGCCGAGCACGTCCACGGCGGGTGCGGCGGCGTCGGCGACGGCGAGCGCCCCCGCGCCGTCGCCGAGCTCGACGAGGTTCTTCACGATGGCGGACGTGGCGGCGATCCGGGTGGTCAGCGCGAGGTCGCGGGGGAACCGGCCGGGTTGCTGCTCCAGGAGGTCGATCGCCGCCCGGTCGGCGCCGATGGCGTCGGCGCGCCGCCCGAGCAGCGTGTACGCCTCGGCGAGCATGCGGTGCGTCTGCAGCAGGCCGGCCGCGTCGTCGGCGTCCGTGAAGCACCGGCGGGCCGCCAGGGCGTCGCGGACGACGTCGTCGGGCGCGCCGAGCAGCAGCTCGCACCAGCCGGTGTAGTAGTGGGCCCAGCCCTCCTGGGCGCGGTTGCCGGCGCGCCGGGCGACGTCCCGGGCGCGGTGCGCGTGTGCCAGGCCGGTGGCCGGGTCGTCCCGGGTGTAGAGCTCGGCCCAGCTCAGGTAGCCGAGCTGGGTGGCCAGCAGGTCGTCGTCGGCGAGGCGCTCGGCGGATCCGACGGCGTCCGCGTAGACCTCGTGCCACTGGCCCCACTGCGCCCACAGGTCGGAGAACCAGTGCAGGGACTCGGCCACGCGCACAACGGTGGCGTCGTCCTGGTCGGCGGCGGCCGCGCGCAGGGCGGCGAACCAGTGGTCCGACTCGGCGTGCAGCCAGGCGCTCGCGGCCTCGCGGGTGGACAGGTCGGCCAGTCCGGGCAGGGCGGGGGCGCGGCCGTGCGCGGGCTCGAACCAGCGCCCGGCGTCGACGGTGGTGCGCAGGAGCCACCGCCGCAGGCGCAGGGCGTGCTCGGCCTGGGCGCCGGGTCCCTCGTCCTCGCGGAGCCGGGCCCGGGCGAAGATACGGAGCAGGTCGTGCAGGTGGTACCGGTCGTGCGTGGCGGCCTCCAGCAGGCCGAGGTCGACGAGCTCGTCGAGCAGGTCCTCGGCGGTGTGTCGGCCGGTCCCGGCGAGCACGGCGCCGAGCTCGGCGGTGAAGGTCGGCCCGGTCAGGGCGCCGAGGCGCCGGAAGAGCGTGCGGGCGGCGTCGGACAGCTGGTCGTAGGACATGCCGAAGGCCTTGCGCAGCTCCAGGTCGCCGGCGCGGAACCCGTCGAGGCGGTGGTCCTCGGAGGCGAGCCGGTCGGCGAGCCCGCCGGCGGTCCAGCCGCGGTGGCTCGCCACGCGGTTGCCGGCGATGCGCAGGGCGAGCGGGCAGCCGTCGCAGAGGTCGGCGAGCCGGTGCAGGTCGGCCTCGGGCGCCTGCGCGGCCGGGATGATGCGGCGCAGGAGCTCCACGGCGTCGTCGTGCGCGAGCCGGTCCAGCTCGACACGGAGCGAGGCGTCGAGCCCGGCGAGCGGGCGGCGGGCGGTGACGATCACGGCGGAGGGCCCGGTGGCGGGAAGCACGGGACGCACCTGCTCCTCGCCGGCCGCGTCGTCGAGCACCACCAGGATCCGGCGGTCGGCCAGGAGCGAGCGCCACAGCGCGGCGGCGTCGTCCAGGTCGTGCGGGACGGCCTGGACGGCCGGCTCGCAGGTCTGGATCAGGCGGCGGAGCACCAGGAGCGGGTCGAGCGGGCTGCCGCCGAACCCGCCGAGGTCGAGGTACCGGACGGCGTCGAACCGCCCGCGGACGTCGCCGGCGGCGCGTACCGCGAGCGAGGTCTTGCCGAGCACCGCGGGACCGGAGAGCACCACGAGCGGTGAGGGCGCCCCGTCGGCGCCCGACGCGACGTGCGCCCCGATCGCTGCCAGCTCGGCGTCCCGCCCCACGAGGTCGGCCACGGCGCGGGGGAGCGGCAGCGGGGCGGCGGCCCCCGCCGGGGGCCGGTGCCGGCCCGCCCGGGCGGCCGCGCGGAGCGCCTCCCGGGCGGCGGGCGCGAGGCCCAGGCCCTCGGCCAGGAGGTCGACCGTGCGCCGCTGCGGACCCTGGCTGGCGCCCCGCTCGATGTCGCTGATCGTGCGGTCGCTCACGCCGGACAGCTCCGCGAGCCGTTCGATCGTCAGGTCGGCCTCGTGCCGGTGCCGACGGAGCAGCGGGCCCAGCGCCTCGGTCATCTCTCCCCATTCCTGCGTGCTTCCTTCGTGGACGCAGTCACCGGTGACGGCCTTGGATCGAAGTGTCTCATCGTGACGGCCGTGCTCCCTCGGTCGTCCCGCGGAAAGGAACCACATGTCATCCACTCCCACCGTCGTCCTGGTGCACGGCGCGTTCGCCGACGCCGGCAGCTGGGCCCCGGTCACGCGCGCCCTGCTCGACCAGGGCTTCCGGGTCGTCGTCCCGCCGGTGCTCAACCGGTCGCTGACCGGTGACGCCGCGTACGTGCGCTCCGTCGTCGAGTCGATCGACGGCCCCGTGCTCCTCGCGGGCCACTCCTACGGCGGCGCCGTGATCACGGTCGCCGGCGCGGCCGAGAACGTCGTGGGCCTGGTCTTCGTGGCGGGCTACGCCCTGGCCGAGGGCGAGAGCCTGGGCGAGCTGCAGGGCGGGTTCCCGGACTCCGACCTGGCGGCGCACCTGGTCTACACCCCGTACCCGGTGGACGGCGCCGAGCCCGGCACCGACGTGTCCGTCGACGTCGCGGCGTTCCCCGCCGTCTTCGCCGCCGGGGTGCCGGACGACGTCGCGACCGTGCTCGCGGTCTCCCAGCGGCCCCTGTCGGCCGTGGCGTTCGGTGAGGCAGCGCCGGTCGCCGCCTGGCGGACCAAGCCGTCCTGGGGGATCGTCTCGGCCGCGGACCACACGATCAACCCCGACGTCGAGCGCTTCGGCTACGAGCGCGCGGGCGTCCGCGAGAGCGTCGAGCTCGACGCGCCGCACCTCGTCATGCTCACCCACCCCACCGAGGTCGCCGACCTGATCGCCCGGGCCGCGGCGCAGACCGCCTGACCCGCCCCCCTCGTACCATCCCGCACCCCAGCACCGGAAGAAGAATCACCATGACCGCAAACCCCCACGGCCTGTCCCTCGAGCCCGCCGCCCAGGCGTTCGCCGAGGCCACCGACAACCCGCCGTACCTGTACCAGCTCGCGCCCGAGGACGGCCGCAAGGCCGTCGACGACGTGCAGTCGAGCGAGATCTTCAAGCCCGAGGTCGACGACGTCTGGGTCACCGTCGAGGGCGGGCCCACCGGCACGGTGCCGGTCCGGGTCGTCCGGCCGGCCGGCGTCGAGGGACCGCTGCCCGTGGTGCTCTACGTGCACGGCGCCGGCTGGGTGTTCGGCGACGCGCACACGCACGACCGCCTGGTGCGCGACCTGGCGATCGGCGCACGGGCCGCCGTCGTCTTCCCCGAGTACGACCGGTCGCCCGAGGTGCGCTACCCCGTCGCCGTCGAGCAGGCGTACGCCGTGGCGCAGTGGGTCACCAAGGAGGGCGCCGACCAGGGGCTCGACGGCAGCCGCCTGGCCGTGGCGGGCGACTCCGTGGGCGGCAACATGTCCGCCGCCCTCACGCTGCTGGCCAAGGAGCGCGGCGACGTCACCTTCCGGCAGCAGGTGCTGTTCTACCCGGTCACCGACGCCGCGTTCGACACGGCGTCCTACCAGGAGTTCGCCACCGGCTACTTCCTCACGCTGGAGGGCATGCGCTGGTTCTGGGACCAGTACACGACGGACCCGCAGGAGCGCGACCTGATCACGGTGTCCCCGCTGCGGGCCACCGAGGAGCAGCTCACCGGCCTGCCGCCCGCCCTGGTCATCACGGCCGAGGCCGATGTGCTGCGCGACGAGGGCGAGGCCTACGCGGCCAAGCTCCGCCGCGCCGGGGTCGAGGTGACCAGCGTCCGCTACGGCGGGGTCATCCACGACTTCGTCATGTTGAACGCCCTGCACGACACGCACGCCGCCCGTGCCGCCGTCGCCCAGGCGTCGGCCACGCTGCGGTCCGCCCTCCAGGGCTGACGGGCACCGGCGCGGGGAGCGACCCTCCCCGCGCCGACCCGCGCGGGCCGTGACAGTCTGCCCGCATGACCGCACCGAGCGCAGAGGCGGAACCGCAGGCCCTGCCGCAGGCCAGGGTCTGGGCCATCTTCGGCGGGCTGATGCTCGCGATGCTGCTCGCCGCCCTCGACCAGACCATCGTCGCCACCGCGCTGCCCACGATCGTCTCCGAGCTCGGCGGCGCCGAGCACCTGTCCTGGGTCGTGACGTCCTACATGCTCGCGAGCACCGCGACCACGGTGCTCTGGGGCAAGCTCGGCGACCTGTTCGGGCGCAAGTCCCTGTTCATCGCCTGCATCCTGATCTTCCTGGTCGGGTCGGTCCTGTCCGGCACGTCGCAGACGATGGGCCAGCTCATCGCCTGGCGCGCCGTGCAGGGCGTGGGCGGCGGCGGGCTCATGGTGCTCTCCCAGGCGATCATCGGCGACGTCGTGCCGCCCCGGGACCGCGGCCGCTACCAGGGGCTGTTCGGCGCGGTCTTCGGCGTCTCCTCGGTCGCCGGCCCGCTGCTCGGCGGGTTCTTCGTCGACAACCTCGACTGGCGCTGGGTCTTCTACGTCAACATCCCCGTCGGGATCATCGCGCTCGCCGTCGTCGGCTCCGTGCTGCCCCGCATCACCACGGCCACCCGGCCCCGCATCGACTACGCCGGCATCGTCCTGCTCGCCACCATCTCGACGGCCGTCGTGCTGCTCACCAGCCTGGGCGGCACCACCTGGGCGTGGAGCTCCGTGCAGGTGTGGGCGATGGCGGCGCTCGCGGTCGTGGGGCTGGTCGCGTTCGTCGCGGTCGAGCGGCGCGCCCCCGAGCCGGTGCTGCCGCTGCACCTGTTCCGCAACAAGGTCTTCTCCGTCGCCGCGGTCATCGGGTTCGCCGTCGGCTTCGCGATGTTCGGCGCCATCACCTACCTCCCGCTGTACCTGCAGACGGTCAAGGGCTCCACGCCGACCGAGTCCGGGCTGGAGATGACGCCGATGATGCTCGGCCTGCTCATCACGTCCATCGGTTCCGGCCAGCTCATCTCCCGCACGGGGCGCTACAAGGTCTTTCCCATCACCGGCACGGCCGTGACCGCCGTGGGGCTCTACCTGCTCTCGCTCATGGACCAGGGCACCACCACGCTCCAGGCGGGCCTGAGCATGTTCGTGTTCGGCGCCGGGCTCGGCATGGTCACCCAGGTGCTCGTCATCGCGGTGCAGAACGCCGTGAGCTACCGCGACCTGGGCACCGCGACGTCCGGCACCACGTACTTCCGCACCATCGGCTCGTCCGTGGGCGTCGCGGTGTTCGGCACGATCTTCGCCAACCGCCTCGCGGCCGAGGCCGCGACCTCCGTGCCCGACGCCGCCCAGGGCGCCTGCGGACCCGCGGCCCTGACCGCGTCCACCCAGGCGCTCGCGCAGTGCCCGCCCGACGTGCAGACCTGGTTCCTCGACGCCTACACGACCGCGCTGCACATCGTCTTCCTCGGGGCGGTGCCGGTGGCCGCCCTCGCGTTCCTCCTGACGTGGCTGCTGCCCGAGGTGGAGCTGCGCACCGCCACGCGCGGTGGCGGCGACGGCGAGGTGGGCCACGCGACGGGCGCCACCTTCGCCCTCCCGTCGTCGCGCACGTCGCTCGAGGAGCTGCGCCTGATCCTGTGGCGCCGCGTGGGCAAGCGCGACCCCCTGCGGGTCTACGACCTCGTGGCGCCCGACGTCGGGCTGACGCCCGGCCAGGCGTGGATGCTCACCCGCGTCTCCCTCAAGCGCACCCGGTCGGTGCGGCACATGGCCGAGCGCACCGGCCGCACCGAGGACGTCGTGCGTGACGTCGCGGACACCCTCGCGACCCGCGGGCTCGTCGCGGTCGACGGCGACACCGTCCGGGCGCTGCCCGCCGGCGACGTCGTCGCGGAGGCGATCCGGGCGGCCGAACGGGAGCGGCTGCGGCAGTACGTGGAGCAGTGGCCCGGCGGCGACGAGCCGGAGGTCGCGCAGCTCGTCGACCAGCTCACGCGCCAGATCCTGGCCGACCGCACCGACCGGACCGGAACGCCCGCCGGCTGATCCGCACCTCAGCCCCCGGGCGTCAGCCGCGGGGCGGCGGGACCACGGCCACCGGGCAGGGGGAGTGGTAGATCAGCGCCTGGCTCGTCGACCCCAGCAGCAGGCCGCGGAACCCGCCGCGCCCGCGCGACCCGGCGACCACGAGCTGGGCGCTCGCTGCCTCCTCCAGCAGCGCGCGGGTCGGGGCGTCGCGGACCAGCGCCTGCTTCACCTCGACGCCGGGGTAGCGGGCCTCGAAGTCCGCCAGGTTCGCCTCCAGCAGCTCCGCCTGCTGCTGCTCGATCTCCGGCCACGGCCCGAGCTCCATCTCCCAGCCGCTCGGCACGGGCAGGTCGCTCCAGGCGTGCACGGCCACCAGGGGCACGTGCCGCGCGGCCGCGGCCGCGAAGGCGAACTCGATCGCCGACCGGCTGGTCGGCGACCCGTCCACGCCGACGACGACGGGCGCGTCCGGCGCGGGCGACTCCGCCCGCTCGCCGCGCACGACGACGACCGGGCTGAGCCCGTGCGTCGCGAGCGCCACCGCGATCGAGCCGATCACCAGCCCGCTGAACCCGCCGAGGCCGCGCGAGCCGACCACCATCAGGTCGGCCGCCGCGGACTGCCCGATCAGGCGTGCGGCGGGGGAGCCGGTCGCCTGCAGCAGGTTGGTGCGCACGCCGGGCGCGGCCTCCTCCGCCGTCGCCACGGCGGCCTCCAGCCAGCGGTGGCCCTGCTTGATCAGCTCGTCCTCGTAGGGGGTCAAGGCCGGCGCGTGGGGCACGGCCGCGGGGATCGGCGTCCACACGCTCAGCAGCACCAGGGGCACGTCGCGGCGCACGGCCTCCTGCGCCGCCCACCGGACGGCCTGCGTGCTCGACGCCGAACCGTCCACCCCCACCACGACCGGCTTGCTCGGTGCTTCCGTCATCGGGACTCCTCACGGACCTTCGCTGACCACGGGACCGTTCCTTCTTAGCACCGGCGGGGCGTTCACGCCGCGTGCGGCAGGCGGACCGTGAACGTGGTGCCCGGCGAGCCGTCCTCGTCCGCCGTGGCCGACCGCACGGAGATCGTCCCGTGGTGCTCGGTCACGATGGCCTCCGCGATCGCGAGCCCCAGGCCGGTCGAGCCGCCGGTGCGGTTGCGGGCCACGTCGCCGCGCGTGAACCGGTGGAACAGCGCGGGCCGCAGCCCGGCGGGGATGCCCGGGCCGTCGTCGGCGACGTCGAGCACCACGGCGTCCCCGTCGCGCCCGAGCCGCACGTTCACGCGCGTGCCGGGCGGCGTGTGGGTGCGGGCGTTGGCCAGCAGGTTGGCCATGACCTGGCGCAGGCCGGCCTCGTCGCCGGTGACGACGAGGTCGTCGGCGTCGTCGGGCAGGTCGAGCGTCCAGGTGCGGTCCGGGCTGGCCGCGTGGGCGTCCATGACGCCGTCGACGGCGAGCGCCGCCAGGTCGACGGGGGAGCGGTCGAGCTGGCGTCCGGCGTCGAGCCGGGCCAGGAGCAGCAGGTCCTCGACGAGGCCGGTCATGCGGATGGCCTCGGACTCGATGCGGTCGAGCGACCGCTCGGCGGTGGGCCCGAGGTCCTCGGGGGCGCGGTGCACGAGCTCGGCGTAGCCGCGGATCGAGGCCAGGGGCGTGCGCAGCTCGTGGCTGGCGTCGGCGACGAAGCTGCGTACCTGGGTCTCGGAGTCGTGCCGGGCCTTGAGCGACACCTCGACGTTCTCCAGCATGCGGTTGAGCGCCGCGCCGACCTGGCCCACCTCGGTGCGCTCGTCGGTGAGGTCGGCGCGGACGCGCGGGATGGCGGCGATCGCGCCGCGGGACAGCTCGAGCTCGGAGACGCGGCTGGCGGCGGCGGTCACGTCGTCGAGCGGGCGCAGGGAGCGCCGCACGAGCCAGGCGCCGACGCCGACGGCGGCGAGCAGCGCGACGGCGCCGAGCGCGGCCTCCACGAGGATGTACCGCTGCACGGTGGTGTCGACGGTCGCGGTGCTGGTCGCGAAGACGGACGCCTGGCCGTCGTCGGTGGTGCGGTGCACGGCGCGGAACGAGCCGAGGCCGGTGAGCCGGACGTCGTGGGGCTGCCCGTCGGCGGGGACGGCGGTGAGCTCGGCGACCTGCTGGTCGTCGAGGCTCACGCGGTCGAGCGAGGTGGTGATGCGGTCGGCCCACACGAGCTTGCCGTCGTCGTAGCGCACGACGGCGCTGCCGGGGCCGATGCCGGCCGGGAAGGTGGGCGTCCCGGCGGAGCCGTCCTGGCCCGGCTGGGGCGCGGGCGGCCCGCCGTCCGCGCCGGGCGGCGGGCCGTCCGTGACGCGCTCGCTGGCCTGGTCGAGCGCGCGGTCCAGCTCGGCGACGAGCTGGGAGCGCAGCACCGCCGTGGAGGCCACGGCCAGGCCCACGGTCACGACCAGCACGACGGCGGCGAGCACGCCCACCAGCCGCCGGCGCAGCGTCATGGGCGGGCGGGCGGCGGGTCGCCGGGTCTCAGCCACGGGCCTCGTCCGAGCCCTTCGCGACGCGCAGCACGTAGCCGACGCCGCGCAGCGTGTGGATCATCGGCTCGCGCCCCTTGTCGATCTTGCGGCGCAGGTAGGAGATGTACAGCTCCACGATGTTGGCCTGCCCGCCGAAGTCGTAGTTCCACACGTGGTCGAGGATCTGCGCCTTGGACAGCACGCGCCGGGCGTTGCGCATCAGGTAACGCAGCAGCTCGAACTCGGTGGCGGTGAGGTGGATCTCGTCGGCCCCGCGCCACACCTCGTGCGCGTCCTCGTCCAGCCGGAGGTCGCCGACGGTCAGGACGGCGTCCTCGTCGCGCGTGGTGGCGCCCCCGCGGCGCAGCAGGCCGCGCAGCCGGGCCACGACCTCCTCCAGGCTGAAGGGCTTGGTCACGTAGTCGTCGCCGCCGGCGGTGAGCCCGGTGACACGGTCCTCGACGGCGTCCCGCGCGGTGAGGAACAGCACCGGGATCCGGTCGCCGTGCTGGCGCAGCCGGCGCAGCACGGTGAGCCCGTCCATGTCGGGCAGCATGATGTCGAGCACCACGATGTCGGGCACGGACTCGCGCACGGCGCGGATCGCGGAGAGGCCGTCCAGGGCGGTGGTGACGTCCATGCCCTCCAGGCGCAGCGCGGACGTCAGGAGCTCGGCGATGTTCGGCTCGTCGTCGACCACGAGCGCGCGGACGGGCGAGCCGTCGGCCCGGGTCAGGCGGGGCTGGTCGACGGAGGCGCCGGGCGCGGGTGCGGTGGTCATGTTCCCAGGGTGACCCCGGACCCGGGGTTCTTCCTGTGCTGAACCTGTGCGTCGGCTATGCGTCCGCGGGCCCGTCGCCCCACGGCGTCGGGTCACATGAGATGCATAGCCTCGCCACAGTTTCACCCCGGGGTCGGCCGCCCACGATCGCCGGTATGGACACATCGCTCACCTCCGACGCCGGTCCCCGGCCGGCACCCGACGACCCCGGGCGCGCCACCGTGGCGCCCGTGCTCGACCTCGTCATCCCCGTCTACAACGAGGAGCACGGTCTCGAGCGTGCGGTGCGGGCCGCCCACTCCTACCTGACCACCCGCTTCCCCTACCCGGCGCGGATCACCGTGGTCGACAACGCGTCGACCGACGGCACCCTCGACGTCGCCCGCCGCCTGCCGGCCGAGCTCGACGGCGTCCAGGTGCTGCACCTGGACGCCAAGGGCCGCGGCCGCGCCCTGCACACCGCCTGGCTCGCGTCCGACGCGCAGGTGCTCGCCTACATGGACGTCGACCTGTCGACCGACCTGTCGGCCCTGCTGCCCCTGGTCGCGCCGCTGGTCTCCGGCCACTCGCACCTCGCGATCGGCACCCGGCTGGCCCGCGGCTCCCGCATCGTGCGCGGCCCCAAGCGCGAGCTCATCTCCCGCGGCTACAACCTGCTGCTGCGCGGCACCCTGGCCGCCCGGTTCTCCGACGCGCAGTGCGGCTTCAAGGCCATCCGGGCCGACGCCGCCCGCGAGCTGCTGCCCCTGGTGGCCGACACGCAGTGGTTCTTCGACACCGAGCTGCTCGTGCTGGCCGAGCGCGCGGGCCTGCGCATCCACGAGGTGCCGGTGGACTGGGTCGACGACCCCGACAGCCGCGTCGACATCGCCCGGACCGCCCTGGCCGACGTGCGCGGCATCGCGCGCCTGGGCCGCGACCTGGTCTCCGGCCGCCTGCCGCTAAACGAGGTCCGCGCGCACCTCCCGGGCGCCGTCTGGGCCCACGGGGCCGACGACGCCGGCCCGCCCGCCCTCGAACCCCGCCGCGCCCTGCTGCTGCACCAGCTCGTGCGGTTCGGCCTGGTCGGCGCCGCGAGCACCGTGGCCTACGTGCTGCTCTACCTGCTGCTCGCGCCGGTCACCGGGGCGCAGGCCGCCAACTTCACCGCGCTCGTGCTCACCGCGGTCGCCAACACCGCGGCCAACCGCCGCCTGACCTTCGGCGTGCGCGGCCCCGCGCGGCTCGGCACGCACCACGGCCAGGGGCTCGTCGTGTTCGCCCTGGCCTGGGCCCTGACCGCCGGTTCGCTGGGCGTGCTGCACACCGCGGCCCCCGACGCCGGCCGCGGCGTCGAGCTCGGAGTGCTTGTCGCCGCCAACCTGGTCGCGACCCTGCTGCGGTTCGTGCTGCTGCGGGTCTGGGTGTTCCGCCCCGCTCCCGCAACCTTCTCCGAGAGGAACCCGTCATGACCGCCGTCTCCGCCCACCCCGGCTCGGGCGTGCCCGTCGTCGTGCAGCCGCCCGCCGACGCCGCCCCTGAAACCGCCCCCGTGGCGGCCCGCGCCCGCTGGGAGCGCCCTGCGCTCGCCGGCCTGCTGATCGTCACCGCGGTCCTGTACCTGTGGGGCCTGTCCGCCTCCGGCTGGGCCAACTCGTTCTACTCCGCGGCCGTGCAGGCCGGCTCCGAGTCGTGGACCGCGTTCCTCTACGGCGCGTCCGACGCCGCCGGATCCATCACCGTGGACAAGCCGCCCGCCTCGCTGTGGGTCATGGCGCTGTCCGTGCGGCTGTTCGGCCTGTCGTCGTGGTCGATCCTCGTGCCGCAGGCGCTGATGGGCGTGGCCACGGTCGGCGTCCTGTACGCCAGCGTGCGCCGCGCCTTCTCCGCGCAGGCCGCCCTGCTCGCCGGCGCCGCCCTGGCCCTGACGCCGGTCGCGGCCCTGATGTTCCGGTTCAACAACCCCGACGCGCTCCTGCTGCTCCTGCTCACCGGGGCCGTGGCCGCCGTGCTGCGTGCGGTCGAGGGGCCCCGCACCACCCGGTGGATGGTGCTCGCCGGCGCCCTGGTCGGCGTCGCGTTCCTGACCAAGCAGCTCCAGGCGTTCCTCGTGCTGCCGAGCCTCGCGCTCATGTTCCTGTGGGCCGCGCCCGTCGGGATCGGCCGCCGCGTCCGCGACAGCCTGCTCGGCCTGGCCGCCATGGTCGTGGCCGGCGGCTGGTGGGTCGCGCTCGTCGAGCTCGTGCCCGCCTCGCTGCGCCCCTACGTCGGCGGCTCCCAGACCAACTCGTTCCTCGAGCTGACCTTCGGCTACAACGGCCTCGGCCGCATCACCGGCGACGAGGAGGGCTCCGTCGGCGGGGGTGGCGGCATGGGCGGCGGGTTCGGCGGCTCCACCGGCCTCACCCGCCTGTTCGACGCCGAGAACGGCGGCCAGATCACGTGGCTCGTCCCCGCCGCGCTCATCCTCGCGGCAGGCGCCCTGTGGGCCCGCGGCCGGGCACCCCGCACCGACGTGCGCCGCGCCGCCGTCGTCGGCTGGCTGTCGCTGCTGCTGGTCACCGCCGTGACCTTCTCCTTCATGGCCGGCATCTTCCACGCCTACTACACGGTGGCGCTCGCGGCGCCCGTCGCGGCCCTGGTCGGCATCGGCGGCTGGACCCTCTGGTCCGAGCGGCACCGGCCGTGGGCGCTGTGGGTGCTCGCGGCGGCGTCGGGCACGACGACGGCGTGGACCGTCGTGCTGCTCGGCCGCAGCGCCGACTGGCTGCCCTGGCTGCGCTGGACCGTCCTGGCCGTGGGCGTGCTCGGCACGCTCGCGCTGGCCGCGGCGGCCCTGCGGCCGCAGCTCGGCGCGCTGGCGAGGGCGGGCGCGGTGCTCGCGCTGGTGGCCGGGCTCGCCGGCCCGACGGCGTACACGCTGCAGACCGTCGCGACCGCGCACACCGGGTCGATCGTGACCGCGGGGCCGACCGTGTCGTCGGGGTTCGGCGGCATGGGCGGGGGCGGGATGCCCGGCGGCGGGCAGATGGGCCAGCCGCCCACGGGTGGTCAGGGAGGCCAGACCGGCGGCGGCCAGACGGGCCAGCCGCCCACGGGCGGGCAGGGTGGCCAGGGTGGTCAGATGCAGCCGCCGACCGGGACCCAGGGCACCATGCCCGGCGGTCAGGGCCAGACCGGCCAGGACGGCGGCATGGGCGGTGGTGGTGGCGCGGGCGGCGGCATGGGCGGCCTGCTCGACGGCGCCGACGTGTCCGACGAGGTCGCGCAGCTCCTGCTGCAGGACGCCGACAGCTACACCTGGGCCGCGGCCGCCGTCGGCTCGCAGAACGCGGCGTCCTACCAGCTGGAGACCGAGGAGCCGGTGATGGCGATCGGCGGCTTCAACGGGTCCGACCCGTCACCCACGCTGGAGCAGTTCCAGGAGTACGTCGCGGCCGGTGAGATCCACTGGTTCATCGGCGGCGGCGGGTTCGGCGGCCAGAACGGCGGCTCGTCGGCCTCCAGCGAGATCGCCGCGTGGGTGGAGGAGAACTTCACCGCCACGACGGTCGACGGCGTCACGCTCTACGACCTGACGGGCGCCACGACCCAGACCCAGACGTCGACCGTGACGTCCGGCGGCACGGCGGACGTCTGACAGGTCGGGACAGTGAGGTCGGCAGTCGGCATCGAGATCGGTCCAAGCCTGGACCGATCTCGATGCCGACTGCCGACTACCGACGCCACGGTGACGCGCTGTCCGGCCGGCGTCAGTGCCCGCCCGACACCACCACGAACAGCCCCGTGGCGACCGCCCCGACCACGACCACGAGGCACAGGACCGCCCCGGCCAGCCGCAGCGGCGTGGGCCGCGGCGTCGCCGTCGCGGCCCCTGGCTCGGGCGCGGCGCCCGGATCGGCAGCGGGCGCGGCGTCCGCCGTCGTCCCCGCCAGCAGGCGCAGCCCCAGCGCGAACAGCGCGGGGATCCCGGCGCCGACCAGCACGCCCGCCACGAGCACCTGGCCCAGCGCGCCCCACTCGATGAAGTCGCTCATCGCACGTCTCCCTTCGGTGCGGCGTCCGTTCCCGGGCCGCTGATCGTCCCCACGGACTCGATGGCCGGGCCCACGGAGGACGCGGTCGCGACGGCGGGCACGGGGGCGATGCGCTCGCCGCCTGCCTCGCCCGTCGTGGCGGCGACGGCCTCGATGTCGGCGCCCTTGGCCTCGTCCCACTCCTCGTTGACGTTGGTGTGGTCGACCGGCTTGCGGCGCGACACGACCCAGATGGCCGCCGACGAGATCACGAGCACGCCGAACACGGCGAGGAAGCCGGCGGTCCCGCCGATCGCGGACTCGATCCAGTGGCACAGCGCGCCGACCAGGCCCGCGGCCGGGAGGGTGAGCGCCCAGGCCACGAACATGCGCCCGGCCACGCTCCAGCGCACCTTCGCGCCGGGCATGCCCACGCCCGAGCCGAGCACGGAGCCGGTGGCCACGTGCGTCGTCGACAGGGAGAACCCGAAGTGGCTGGACAGCAGGATGACGGCGGCCGACGACGTCTCGGCGGCCATGCCCTGCCGGGTGTCGATCTCGACGAGCCCCTTGCCGAGCGTGCGGATGACGCGCCAGCCGCCCAGGTAGGTGCCGAGCGCCATGGCGATGGCGCAGCTCAGGATCACCCAGAGCGGCACACCGGCGTCGGCGGGCACGGCGCCGCCCGCGATGAGCGCGAGCAGGATGATGCCCATCGACTTCTGCGCGTCGTTGGTGCCGTGCGCCAGCGAGACGAGCGAGGCGGAGCCGATCTGGCCCCAGCGGAACCCGCGGTTGGTCAGGTCCTGCGGCACGCCGCGGGTCAGCTTGGCGACGCACCAGGTGCCGAGGCCGGCCACGGCGATCGCGATGAGCGGGGCCAGCAGGGCGGGCACCAGCACCTTGGACACCACGCCGGTCCACAGCACGCCTGAGGTGCCGACGGCGGCCAGCACGGCGCCGACCATGCCGCCCACCAGTGCGTGCGAGGAGCTGGAGGGGATGCCGAGCAGCCAGGTGAGCAGGTTCCAGATGATGCCGCCCACCAGGCCGGCGAGCACCACCGGCAGCGTGATCACCTGGGCGTCGACGATGCCCTTGGCGATCGTCGCGGCCACGGCGAGCGAGAGGAACGCGCCGACGAGGTTGAGGACGGCGGACAGCGCGACGGCCGTCTTGGGCTTGAGGGCTCGGGTCGCGATGGAGGTGGCCATCGCGTTGCCCGTGTCGTGAAATCCGTTCGTGAAGTCGAAGGCGAGCGCGGTCACGACGACGAGCGCGAGCAGGAGCATTTCTGTCACGGCCTCGATCATGCGAGGGGAAACTGGGCGGATCCGCGTTTTTCCCGGCTGGCCGGTGACTGTTCGTCGAGCGTTCATCTGTTGTTAACCTGGCGACCACCCCGGTGCGCTGGGGCGGTCGCCAGGTGTCGGCGGTGCCGGACGGCGGCGTCAGGCCGGGCTGTACTCCGCGGCGACGTCGAGCACCCAGGTGACCCCGAAGCGGTCGGTCAGCATGCCGAACGCGGGCGCCCACTGCGCCGGCGCGTACGGCTCGACGACGGTGGCGCCCTCGGCCAGCCGCTCCCACAGGGCGCCGACCTCCTCGACGCTGTCGCCGCGCACGGACAGGAAGAACGGCTCCGACGTGATGGTGGCGCCGTTCTCGCGGCGGGTGGTCGGGGCTGCGGGCGTCGCCGGGGTGGTCGTCCCGGGCACGTCGTAGGCCATGACCCGGAAGCCGTCGTCGGCGACGACCTGGCCGAACACCACCTTGGCGGCGTCGGGCTGGTCGGCCGGCAGGCCCAGGTCGCCGTAGGTGGTGACGAGCAGCTGCCCGCCGAACACGGACTGGTAGAACTCCAGGGCGGCGCGGGCCTGGCCGTGGAAGTTCAGGTGGGCGACGGTGGCGATCGACATGGTGCGGTCCTTACGCGGTGGGCTCACCGCCGGAGGTCTCCGACGGCAAGCACCAATCTCGCAGCGGTACCGGACAGGGAACGTCCGGTACTCGTGGCACCGTGGGAGTCATGCCCACGGCCCCCTCCACCGCCACCTCCACGCGGCTGCTCTCGCTGCTCTCCCTGCTGCAGGTCCGGCGCGACTGGCCGGCCGAGCAGCTCGCGTACCGGCTCGGCGTCAGCGACCGCACCGTGCGCCGCGACGTCGACCGCCTGCGCGAGCTCGGCTACCCCGTCCGCACGGCCCGCGGGCCCGACGGCGGCTACCGGCTCGGCGCCGGCACCGACCTGCCGCCCCTGCTGTTCGACGACGAGCAGGCGGTCGCCCTGGCCGTCGCGCTGCGCACCGCCGTCGCGACCGGGGCAGGCGTCGAGGAGGCCGCCGCCCGCGCCCTGACCACGGTGCGCCAGGTGCTGCCCGCGCGGCTGCGGCAGCGGGTCGACGCCCTGGAGGTGACGGCCGCGGGGCCGCCCGGGGCCGGGGACGGCGTCGACACCGGGGTGCTGCTCGCGCTCAGCGCCGCCGTCCGCTCCCGCGAGGAGGTGCGGTTCGACTACGCCGTGCCCGGGAGCCCCGCCGACCCCGCGGAGACGGCGACACCGCCCCGGCGGGTGCAGCCGCACCACCTCGTGGTCCGCTCCGGCCGCTGGTACCTCGTCGGCTGGGCGCCGGAGCCGGGTCAGTGGCGCACCTACCGCGTGGACCGGATGACACCGCGCGTCCCGAACGGGCCGCGGTTCAGCCCGCGGCCCGTGCCGGGCGGCGACGTCGGCGCGTTCCTCGAGGCCCGGTTCAAGGGCTCCGCGAGCGGCGACGCCTGGCCGTGCGCCGGCGAGGTGATCCTCGGCCTGCCCGCCGCGCGGGTGGCGGCGTTCGCGGGCGACGGCCTGGCCGAGGCGCTGGGCCCGGACCGCACCCGGCTGCGCACCGGCTCGTGGTCGTGGGCGGGCCTGGCGGCCGGTCTGGCCCGGTTCGACGCGGAGATCGAGGTGGTGGGACCGCCCGCCCTGCGCGCAGCCTTCGCCGACCTGTCCCGGCGCGCCGCGCGGGCCGCCGAGCCGTTGCCTGCAGAGCCCTAGTCGAGCCAGGACCGGGCGCCGCTCGCGCTGCGCCGCGCCCAGCCCACCTGGCGCACGTCGATGAACGCGCGGATGCACCCGGCGCACCTGTCGATGTGCGCCTCGAAGCGGCGCTGGTGGCGGGCGTCGAGCCGCCGGTCGAGGTAGCCGGGGATGGCCGCGCGGGCGGACCGGCACTCCGGCTGCTCGGCCCGCGCGGGGCCGAAGTCTGCCCCGGCCCCGGGCTCGTCTGTACACAGTGCACTCTTGAACGTCACGCGAACCTGCCCCCTGCGCACGCTGCCCGGTGTCGACCGGCTGACAGCAGTCTCACCTTGGATGAGGAAGCATCGAAATTTTGCTGTGATATGACCCCCTTCTCCCGAGCGCGGGTGGTATCAGCGTTTCGTCGGCCGCCCTCTTCTCACGTACCGGTGGTTCCCTCAGCAGTACGCAGGTGATGTCCCATGACCACGACCATCGCCCCGCCACCCGGGCCGGTGCCCGGCGCGGTCACCGACGACGCCGCCCGGGTGGGCGCCGCGCTGGCCGCCCAGGTCCCCGCCAAGGCCACCGCCGACCTCCTGATCGGCACGTGGAACATCCGTGCCTTCGGCGACCTGACGCACAAGTGGCGCTCCACGCAGGACGACAGCCCCCGGCGCGACTGGCACGCGCTGACCTGCATCGCCGAGGTGGTCCGCCGGTTCGACGTGACGGCCGTCCAGGAGACCCGGCGCGACACGACCGCCCTGTTCGCGCTGCTGAGCCTGCTGGGCCCGCGGTACAAGGTCATCGCCTCGGACGTCACCGAGGGCGGCCCCGGCAACGGCGAGCGCCTCGCCTACGTCTACGACTCCGAGCGGGTCCAGGCCTCCGGCCTGGTCGGGGAGCTGGTGCTGCCCGCGGACGCGCGGAACGACGTCGAGCAGTTCGCCCGCACCCCGTACGCCGCCGGGTTCGTGCGCGGGGGCACCGAGTTCATCCTGACCACCGTGCACGTGCTGTGGGGTGAGAGGCCGGCCGACCGGATCGGCGAGCTGACGGCGTTCGCCACCTGGATGCGGGGCTGGGCCGACCGGCCCGGCGACTGGAACCACAACCTCCTGGTGCTCGGCGACTTCAACCTCGACCGGCTCGACGACCCGCTGTTCGCCGCGTTCGCCTCGACCGGCCTGTGGCCGCCCGCCGAGCTGAACGAGGTGCCGCGCACGATCTTCGACGACGACAAGGACCGGCACCAGTACGACCAGATCGCCTGGTTCAGCGACCCCGCCCGGCCCGGCGCGCCCTCCCTCCTCGACGGGCTCACGTACACGGGCCGGGGCGGCAGCTTCGACTTCGTCCCGCACGCGCTGCGCGACCTCACGCGGACCCAGGTGTCCTGGCGGCTGAGCGACCACTACCCGCTGTGGCTGGAGTTCAGTGCCCCACCGACGCCGTGACCAGCCAGGCCGTGAGCAGCACGATCACCACCATGAGCGCCGTCTCCCGGCCGGTGCTGCGCCGCAGGACGCCGCCCGCGGTGGCCGAGCGCCCCGCGTGCCGCACCACGCCGCGGCGTCGGGCGGTGAGCCGGGGGACCACCTGGAAGTGGTTGTGCGCGCCGACGGCCGCGACCAGCACCACGAGGGCGACCTTGGCCAGCAGGAACAGGCCCCACTCGCTCTCCCGGAGCTGCGCCGGGTGGTCGAGGATGCCGACGGTGAGCGCCACCCCGGCCACGCCGACCACGGCGGCGGCCACGGCCGCCACGACGGAGAACCGGGCGCCCAGCAGCGCGGCGTCGAGGTCGCGGCCGTGCCGGCGGCGGGCCCGCAGCAGCAGCGCGAGCGAGACGACGCCGCCCACCCAGACGGCGGCGGCCGCGAGGTGCGCGACGTCGGCGGTGATGACGAGCCAGCGCGGCTCGACGGTGTTGCTGTGCCCGGCGAGCACCTGCCCGGCGCCGGCCAGCCCGGTGCCGAGCGCGGCGGCCCAGGACCCCGGCAGCGAGCGCCAGGCGCCCGCGGTGATCGCGACGCCGCCCGCGGCCTGCAGACCCACGTCCCATCGCGTGGTGCCGGTGAGCGAGTCGGCGATCGCGGCCGGGGACACGGCGGCCGCGAGGTCGCCGTGCGCCACGAGCACCGACCCCGCGAGCACGCGCACCATGAGGCCCGCGAGCAGCACCGCGCCCGACCAGCGGACCAGGCGCAGCACGGTGGGCACGTCGGCCTCGTCCCGGCCGCGTAGCACCAGGGCCGCGAAGGCCAGCCCACCGCCCGCGACCAGGACGCCCCAGAGCGCGCCCGCGCCCCCGATCCGGGCGACCGCGCCTGCGGCGTCCGTCGCGGGGGAGTCCATGTCGGCCGCGTCGTGGCCCATGTCGTGGTCCATGCCGCTCATCCCGCTCGTGTCGTGGCCCGAGGGCGACGGCGAGGGGGTCGCGGAGGGGGTCGCGGACGGCGTCGCCGTGGGTGCGGCGGCCGCGACCGCGAACCCGAACGTGCCCTCCAGCGGGTGGCCGTCCTGGGCGGCGGCGGTCCAGGTCACGGTGTAGCGGCCCGCGGGCAGCGCCGCGGCCGGCGTCGCGACGAGGACCACGCCGTCCTGGGCCGCGGCGACGTCGGCCGGGACCGCGCCGTCGGGGCCCTCGATGACCATGCCGTCGCCGAGCGGGCTCACGGGCAGGGTGAACCGCAGCGTGACCTCGGTGACCGGGGCCCGCGCGGTGGAGCCGTCGGCGGGCGCCGTCGACTCCAGGCGGGTGTGCGCGGCGGCGGGCGGCGCCCACGGCGTCAGCAGCGGGGCCGTGAGCAGCAGGGCCGCGAGCAGGCCGGCGGCCGTGCGGGTCAGGGCCGTGCCGGGGCGCGCCCCGGCGAGCGTTCTGCGCATGTGCGCGCTCCTTCGGGAGGGGGTGGTGCGCCGGCTCGTGCCGGCGCACCACCGGTCGGTCACATCGAGGCGAGGAGCTGCTTCATCGTCTCGATCTCGGCCGCCTGCGTGTCGACGATGGTCTGCGCCATCTCGACCGCGCCCGCGTCCTCGCCCGACTCCACCTGGGCCTGCGCCATCTCCACGGCGCCCTCGTGGTGGGCCACCATCTGCTCCAGGAACAGGCGGTCGCCGTCGGGGCCGGTGGCGGCGCCCAGCGCCTGGAGGTCCTCCTCGGTCACCATGCCGTCCATCCCGGCGTGGCCGTCGTGCTCCGCGGTGCGCTCGGCGCCCCACGTGTCGAGCCAGCCGTCGAGCTCCTCGATCTCGGGGGCCTGCGCCGCCTTGATCTGCGTGGCCAGCTCGGCCACCTGCGGGTCGGCGTCCGGCCGCGCCAGAACGACGTCCGACATCTCGATCGCCTGCTCGTGGTGCGGGATCATCATCTGCGCGAACATGACGTCCGCGTCGTTGTGGCCGGCCTGCTCGGAACCTGAGCACGCGGCCAGGGCCAGGGCCCCGGCCAGGGCGATCGCGGACATGAGGGTGCGCTTCATGGTCTTTCCTCTGCTTCTGCTTCGGTCTCGGGTAGCACTCATCGGCGCGACCGCGCTGGGGCACGGTCACGCTCGTCGGGTCGGCGCGCGGTGCGCGCCGGCCCCGGGTCTACGTCCGGGAGATGCAGAGGTCGTGCAGGCTGGGCGCGGCGAGGTCGCGGACGACGGCGAGCGCCGGCGTCAGGGACATCGCGAGCTCCAGCGGGGCCCGCCACAGGAGGCGGCGCACGGGCGCCACGAGGCCCAGCAGCGCGACGAGGATCATCAGGCACATCGCCATGGCGGCGTCGTGCCCGCCGCAGCCCTCGCAGCAGGAGCCCTCGTCGTCGGCGTGGCCGTCGGGCGCCTGGGGCAGGACCTGGGTCTGGCCCTGGGCCAGGACCGGTCCCGCGGTGGCCTGCGCGGCGCCGGCCTGCGCGGTGCCGGCCTGCTCGACGGCGGCCACGGAGGTCTCGTGCGGCACGGCGTGCCCGTGCGACGTCGGCGACCCGCTCATCGAGTGCATCGTGACCACGCCGACGATGACCGTCAGGATCGCCAGCGCCCCGACGGGACCCCGGCGGGGACCGGCGAAGGCCGAACGAAGGAGCGAGATCACGCGCACGGCACGGAGGCTACCGGATCGCGGCCGGTCGACGAGGGGCTCAGGTGGTCCAGGCGGACGCCGTCGGTCACGGGGACCGAGACGACGCTCGCGGTCTCGGGCGTCCAGGCCCGGGGGACCAGCACGTACTGGCCGCCCGCGACGACCATGAGCACGAGGCCGTCGTACCGGTGGCGGAACCCCTCCTCGTCCGCCGGGCACCGGGTGGCCGTGACGCCCGGCTCGACGATCCGCAGGTCCGTGGTGGAGTGCAGCACCACCGACGAGTACGCCGGCAGGTCCTGGGCGAACTCCTGGGCCCGCGCGTGGCCGACGGCGGCGGAGTAGTCGGCCACCGCCCAGAACAGGGCGACCGCCACGAGCACGAACATCGCGCCCCACTCGACCAGCCGGGCGGCCTGCGACGGCGGCACCCACGCCGGGTCCTCGGCCCGCAGCAGCATCCGACGCCTGCGGATGGCGAGGCCGAGCAGCAGGACGCCGCCCGCCAGGCACAGCGGCGCCAGCCAGGTCGGCACCCAGCCCGCCAGGCCCAGCCCGGGCCAGAACACCTGGACCAGTCCGAACAGCAGGCCGGCCAGACCGACGCCGCCGGCCACCCGCAGGACCCGCAGCTCGACGTCGGGCCGGGGTGGGTGCGCGACGGACCCGCCCCGCACCCACAGGGCCACCAGCACCCCCGTGGCCACGACCGCGAGCGGCACCAGCAGGCCGTCCTGCGCCAGGAACAGGTAGTCGGTCGTGGTGAGCTGGAGCGAGGAGACCTCCACGCCGAAGTAGTCGTAGAAGAATGTGGTCTGCTTGCGGCCGAAGAAGTACAGCAGCGCGGTCACGAGGGTGGCGGGCGCGACGATCTCGGTCGCGATGCGGGCCACCCGGCCGACGTCGACGGAGGTGCTCTCCCCGGGCTGCTCCGCGGGCTGTTCCTCCGGCGCGGGCTGAACCTGGTCGGGCACGGCGGTCACCCGTCGCCGGTGGCGCCGGTGTCGTCCTCGGTCGGCTCGCCGTCCTCCTCGGGGCTGGGGTCCGGGGTCTCGTCGCAGACGCCGAAGAGGGTGAGCGTGGCACCGACCTCGATCAGCTCACCGGCCGCGGGGTCCGAGCCGGAGTAGTCGCAGTCGCCGACCTCCGGCTTGAAGTAGATGGTGACGCACAGCTCCCCGCCGGGGCACTCGGCCGCCATCTCGCGCGCCGTCTGCTCCGCGACCGCCGCCACGCTCGCGCCGCTGCCGCTCTGCTCCGTGGCGCGGCTCACCCGGATCGGGGAGGGCTGCCCGCCACCGCCGCCGCCTCCGCCGTTGTCCCCGCCTCCGCCACCGCCGGTCCCGCCGCCGCCGTCATCGGTGCTGTCCGTCTGCTCGGTGTCCCCGCCGGAGGTGTCCTCGCCACCACCCCAGGCGCAGGACGTCCCGGCGCAGAGCACGAGGGCCAGGAGCAGGGCCGCCGGCGCGTGCCGCCGGACGGGCCGGGAGTGGGTCGGGTGTCGCATCAGGCGCACCTCCTCGTCCGCCTACCCGGAGGGAGGCGCGCCGGCCACGACGTGATACGGCCCGCGCCGCGCACCACGGGTGATCCTGGCCCGGATCCTTGCCCGGGTCCGTGCCAGGGGCCGGCCGATGAGTTCCGCGCCCGGCCGGCGTCAGCCGTGGGTACCGATCCCGACGAGAGGAACCCACCATGGTCACCACCCTGCGCAGCTTCAGCGGCTTCTCCGTGGACGACGCCGACAAGGCCCTGACCTTCTACCGCGACACCCTCGGCCTGCCCGCCCGGCCCAACGACATGGGCGGCCTGGAGATCGAGCTGACCGAGGGCTCGACCGTGTTCGTCTACCCCAAGGGCGAGGCGCACGTCCCGGCGTCGTACACGGTGCTCAACCTCGTGGTGCCGGACATCGACGCGGCGGTGGCGGAGCTCGAGGCCGCCGGGCTGAGCCTGCTGCGGTACCCGGGGTTCGAGCAGGACGAGCACGGCGTGGCCCGCAGCACCGACCCCGCCGAGGGCCCCACGATCGGGTGGATCGCCGACCCGGCCGGCAACGTCATCGGCCTGATCCAGGACTGATCCCGGCCTGATCCAGGCCCGGAAATCACCCGGGAAAGTCAGTCGTGGGGCCGATCCTGGCCTGCGAGCGCCGCCGGGTCGGTGGATGCTGGCAGGACGGCTCGGGCAGCCGGGCCCCAGCACCAGCGAACGGAGCGAGACGTGCCGAAGATTGTGACTGACGAGGGCATCGAGATCTTCTACAAGGACTGGGGGACGGGGCAGCCCATCGTCTTCAGCCACGGCTGGCCCCTGTCGTCGGACGACTGGGACGCCCAGATGCTGTTCTTCCTGCAGCAGGGCTACCGCGTCATCGCCCACGACCGCAGGGGCCACGGCCGGTCGACCCAGGTGGGCGACGGCCACGACATGGACCACTACGCGGACGACCTGGCCGCGGTGACCGCCCACCTGGACCTCCGCGACGCCGTCCACGTGGGGCACTCCACCGGCGGCGGCGAGGTGGTGCACTACATCGCGCGGCACGGCGAGGACCGGGTGGCCAAGGCCGCGATCATCGCGGCCGTGCCGCCGCTGATGGTGCAGACCGACGCCAACCCCGGCGGCCTGCCCAAGAGCGTGTTCGACGACCTGCGCGCCCAGCTCGCCGCGAGCCGCAGCGAGTTCTACCACGCGCTGCCGGCGGGCCCGTTCTACGGGTTCAACCGGCCCGGCGTCGAGACCCGTGAGCCGCTGGTGCGCAACTGGTGGCGGCAGGGCATGCAGGGCGGCGCCAAGGCCCACTACGATGGCATCGCGGCGTTCTCGGAGACCGACTTCACCGACGACCTGCGCAAGATCACGGTCCCGGTGCTGGTCATGCACGGCGACGACGACCAGATCGTCCCGTACGCGAACGCCGGCCCGATGTCGGCCGAGCTGCTGCAGAACGGCACGCTGAAGACGTACGCGGGCTTCCCGCACGGCATGCCGACGACGCACGCGGACGTGATCAACGCCGACCTGCTGGAGTTCATCCGCTCCTGACGCCGGCGGGCACCACCGCCACGGGGCAGGCCGAGTGGTAGACCAGGGCCTGGCTCGTGGATCCCAGCAGCAGGCCGCGGAACCCGCCGCGGCCACGGGAGCCCACCACGACGAGCTGGGCGGTGGTGCTGTGGTCGAGCAGGGCGTGGACCGGGCCGTCCCGGACCACGACCTGCTCGACCCGCACCTCCGGGTACTCCGCCCGGTACACCGCGAGCCGGTCGCTCAGGGCCTCGGCCTCGGCCAGCCGGATCGTCTGCCAGTACGTGGTCAGCTCCCACGCGGCGGTCAGGGGCAGGTCGCTCCAGGCGTGCACGGCGACCAGCGGCACGTTCCGCAGGGCGGCCGCCCGGCACGCGAACCGGATCGGGTCGCCGTCGGTCGACGGCCCGTCCACGCCGACCACGACCGGCCCGTCCTGCCGGCTCAGGCCGTTCAGCGTCGCGCCCCGGACGACGACGACCGGGCAGTGCCCGTAGGCCGTGACGGCCACCGCCGTCGAGCCGACCAGCAGCCCGGTGAAGCCGCCCAGGCCGCGTGAGCCGAGCACCAGCAGGCCCGCCGACGCCGACCGCCCGATGAGCTGCCCGGCCACCGAGCCGCTCGACATCCGGGTGCCCGTGGTCAGGCCCGGCGCCGCGTCCTGCGCCACCACCGACGCCTCCGCCAGCCACTGGTTGCCGCGCGCGACCAGCCCGTCCTCGTAGTGCCCGAGCGTCGCGGCGTGCGGCACGGACACGGGCAGGGGCGTCCACACGTGCACGAGCACCAGCGGTACGCCGCGCCGGGCGGCCTCCAGCGCGGACCAGTGCACGGCCTGGGTCGACGAGGCGGACCCGTCCACGCCGACCACCACCGGGCCGGCGTTCGTATCCGCCATCGGGACCGACTCCTCGTCTCCTCAGGACGCCGGGCTGTCCCCGGGCGCCTCCGTCATCCGTCGCGGGGCACGGTGAGCTGCTCCGTGGTGCGTCGGGGAGTGCGCAGGGGCACCGAGCTGTACCCCAGCCGCATGAGCATCTGCGGCGCCGCGTCCAGGGCCAGGGCCTGGCGCAGGTCGTGCCGCGTCGTCGGGTTCTCCAGCACGGTGGTCGCGAACGACGCGTGCACGAAGTAGGTGGTGGCCACCAGCAGCGCGTGCTCCAGCGCCTGGCCCGCCGTGATCCAGTCCCGCGGCGAGTCGCCCGGGGTGGAGAGCAGCGCCATCGTCGTCCGCTGCTCGAACGGGACCGTCCCCGTGCTGGCGAGGAACCGCCGGACCGGTGCGCCGTCGTCGTCGGGTGCGTGGCCCAGCAGGTCGCGGGGGATGCCGTCCGTGCGGTCCGCGTCCGTGGCCGTCCACGCCAGCTCCTCGTCCCGGGCCACCGGGTCCTCGGCGGCGAGCGACTCCGCCCGCCGCACCAGCCCCAGGACCTCCGCGCGCACCGGCTCCGACGGCTGGATCGGCCGCAGGTCCCCGCGCTCGTCCCGGGCGGCCTGCTGGATGGCCAGCATCACGTCCGTGAACAGCGGCTGGTCGTCGAACGGCACCCGCGACGTCGTGCGCCGCGCGATCGCCACCGACAGCTCCAGCTCGTCCGTGTTCGGGACCGGGCCCGGCTCCAGGTCCACCTCCGCCACCAGCAGGTCGTCGTGCGGGTCCGGCAGCAGGCGGACGACGGCGGTCAGCGACTCGCGGCGCGCCGCGGTCCGCGCGTTGAACAGGAACGCCCCGCAGCTGATCAGCATCTCGCGGCCGTGCGGGTCGCAGTGCCGCAGCTGCCGGGCCGGGTCGGCCCGCAGGGACATCGTGCGGCCGGCGAAGCTCACCTTCCACGGCTGCGTGTTGTACACGCTCGGGGCGCTCGCACCGGCCCGCAGGATCCGCTCCACCCGTGCGTCGACGACGTCCATGTCCTTGCTCCCGTCACGTGCTCGCCACCGGGTCCGGACGCCGGCCCCGCGTACGAGTGCTGCACCGTCTCGCCCAGTCTTCGCGTGAGCCCCCGGGCCAGGCACGGGCCAAAGGTCCCGACGACCGGGGCCGGACGGCCCTGCCGGGCGGCGGCCCCCGGAACGGAGCGTGGAGACAGGAAGCAAGGAGTTGATGACGATGCGTGCCCTGGTGGTCTACGAGTCGATGTTCGGCAACACCCAGGCGGTCGCGCGGGCGGTCGCGGAAGGGATCGAGGCTTCGATGCACGCCGACGTCGTCGAGGTGGGGGCGGCGCCCCGCACGGTCCCGGCCGACGTCACCCTGCTGGTCGTAGGCGGGCCGACGCACGCCTTCAGCATGTCCTGGCCGTCGACTCGGCGCGACGCCGCGGGCCGGGCCACAGCCGTCATCTCCCGCGACGAGGGCATCCGCGAGTGGCTCGGCGGGCTGCCGGGCGTGTGCACGCCGACGGCGGCCACGGCGTTCGACACGCGCGCCACGTCCCGCCTGACGGGTTCCGCGGCACGGGCGGCCGGGCGGCGGCTGGACCGGCTGGGCTACGCCCTGGTCACGGCCCCCGCGAGCTTCCGCGTCGCCGACATCACGGGGCCGCTGGCCGACGGCGAGCTCGACCGCGCCCACGCCTGGGGCAAGACGGTGGGTGCCGAGGTCGTGGAGCACCGGCCCGCCAGGCGGCCCTCGTGATCCGCGCCTGGGCCCGGACCACGGAGGAGTCGAGTCCCGCGGACGCCGAGCAGCGGCCCGCCCCGGTCGTCGTCGCCGTCGACGGGAGCGACCGCAGCGCGGGCGCCGTCCGGTACGCGATCAACGAGGCCCGGCTGCGTGGCAGCGGCATGCGCATGGTGCACGTGGTGCCGGCGCCGCTGCCCGAGAGCGGGCTGTGGCCCGCCGAGGCCGGCGACGTCGACTACCTGGAGCGCGCGGGCCGCGGCACCGTGAACCGCGAGGCGGCCAGGGCCCGGGCCGCCGCCCCGGACCTCGAGATCGAGCCGGTGCTCGCCCTCGGCCCGCGCGTGGCGCAGCTGGTGACGGCGTCGTCCTCCGGGGACCTGATGGTGCTCGGCCGGGAGACGCGGCGCGGGGCCGAGCGCCTGGTCGCGCGGGCGACGACGGCCGAGGTCGTCGGGCGGGTGGACCTGCCCGTGACCGTGGTCCCCGCACGCTGGCAGGAGACCCGGATCGGCCGCATCGTGGTGGGCATCAAGACGTTCACCAGCGCCGGCGAGCTGCTCAGCCACGCGCTGTCGACGGCGGCCGCGCGGCACGCCGCGGTGCGGGTGGTGCACGCCGTGGAGGTCCCTGACCTCGCCGTGGACCTGGGCGTCGCGGACGCCTACTCCGACGACTCGGTCGCGGTCGCCGACCGGCTCCTGGAACAGGTCGTGGGCGAGTGGTCCGCCGTCTACCCGACCGTGTCCGTCGAGACGGCGGTGGTCCCGGGACGACCCGACGCGGTGCTGGTCGCCGCGGCCTCCGACGCCGACGTGCTCATGGTCGCGCGCCACCACCGCGGGATGCGGCACCCGGCCCGCCTGGGGCGCACGCCGCGCGCGATCCTGACCGCCTGCGACACCCCGGTCGAGGTGCTCCCGCTGCGCTGGACGGGCGACGGCGTCCCGCTGGTCCTGGAGAGCGCGGGCGAGATCCTGAAGAACTGACGCCCGCCGCGCCGGGCCGGGCCAGACCTGCGAAGGTGGGAGAGGCCCAGGACCCGGCGCTAAGGACGGTCAGCGATGGACGACTACCTGTGGGTGCTCAAGGACGACGAGCTCGCGCTGGTGCGCGAGCTCGAACCCAAGCGGCTCAAGGCACTCGACGAGGACGAGCTGCTCGACCTGCACCGGCGGGTGCGCCGGGCACGCAACAAGCACGTCAAGAACTACCGGCGCAAGGCGGCGCAGGACGTGAAGGCCGCCGGCGGCCGGGGCAAGGCCGCGCCCAAGGGCGGCAAGGCCCGCTGGCGCGCCGCCGCGTTCGAGGAGGCGCTGGCGATCGTCAGCGGGCGGCTGGCGCACGTCGCGCACCTCCAGGCCGAGGCCCTCAAGGAGGAGCGGCTGGCCCAGGCGAAGACGGGCAGGTCGTCCGGCCCGAAGACGTCGGCCAACCCCAAGGCGGACAAGGTCGGGCCCGGCCGTGCCCGCAGCCACCAGAAGACGACCGGCGGCAAGAAGCGCGACGCGTCGACCAAGGCGCAGGGCGCGCGGCGGCAGGGCAAGAAGGACAGCAGGTAAGGGCAGCAGGCAGGGACGGCAGGCAGGGACGGCAGTCAGGGACCAGGGCCGGCACCGGGTGGTGCCGGCCCTGGTCGCGCGGTGACCCGGCTCAGTCGGCCGGCACCCAGACACGTTCGGGCACCAGCCGCAGCGAGCGCAGCGCGTCCGCGACCAGCCCGGCGTAGACCGTGGCGCCGTACTCGGACGTGTGGGTGCGGTCGCCGTTGACCCGGTTGAGGTAGATCGGCTCGGAGTCGACCGGGCCGAGCCCCTCCACCAGGTGCTGACTCATCGCGGTGAGGTCGATGAGCGGCACGTCGAGCCCGGCGGCCACACCGCGCATCTCGGCGGGCAGGTCGGCCTCGGCGGTGACGATCAGGCCGGTGGGGTTGAGCCGGTCGCCGTCGAACCGGTGCCGCACGATCGGGGTCACCAGCACGGGCGTCGCCCCGGTCGCGCGGACTCGTTCGACGATCTCGGTCAGGTTGGCGCGGTACTGCGCCGCGGTGGTGGTCTTGTCGTTGTGCGCGAGCTGCACCAGCGCGACGTCACCGGACCGCAGCTGCGGCACGAGGGCGTCGAACATCTCGGGCTCGGCCAGCACCGAGACGGTGCTCTCCCCGGAGCCGGAGTGGTTGACCACGCTGACGCCGTGGCGCAGGTGCGCCGGCAGGCGCTGGCCCCAGCCGGTGTACGGCGCGCTGCCCTGGTCGGTGACGGTCGAGTCGCCGAGCAGGGCGATCCGCGGGGTGCGCTCCGGCGCGCGGCGGATGCCGATGCCCGCCACGGCCGGGGCGGCCCCGGCGAACGTCAGCGTGAGGCCCGGCGTGCCCTCGCCCGGCGGCTGGTTCTGCTGGCTCTCCGGGTCGCGCACGTTCACGGTGAACGTGCGGCGCACCAGCTCGCCGGCCGAGGTCTCGACCTCGTCCGCCATCAGCCGGCGGGCCTCCGCCTGCACCTCGGTGCCGGCGGCGGCGCGCCGGTCGCCGAGCCGGACCGTGACGTCGTAGTGCCCGGGCGCCAGGTCCGGGTAGGTGCACACGACCGGGTCGGTCCCGGCGCAGTGCTCCAGCAGGGCGGGGTCGGGCCGGGGAGCGCCGCGCGGACCGCCCGCGGTGTCCCGCGGCAGGGCGCCCACGCCCGTCGTCGTGCCCGCCACCAGGGCCAGGGCCAGCGCGACCGCGCCGACCGTCGCGCGCACGGACCGACCCGTCCTCATGACAGCTCCTGGCCGACCAGCGCCAGGCACTGGATGGCCGCCAGGCCGTACTGCGCGCTGGCGTTGGTCGAGAAGCGGCCCTCGTCCACCGTGTTGAGCACCCGCGGCGGCTCGACGCGGACCGTCTCGAAGGGGTGGTCGGCCGGGTACCCGGCGTGGCCGGTGCGGAACTCGGTCCACGCCCGGCGCGCCAGCGTCGTGTCGTCCAGGCGCGCCGCCGCGTAGGCGGTGGCCCGCGAGTACGACTGGCGCAGGTTGAGGCTGCCCCACGACGCACCCGTCGCCGCCACCTGCTCGGCGGCCGTGCCGTTGTACAGGCGGCAGAACTCGACCCACGCCGCCTCGACCTCCGGCTCGTCGACCAGGTCGATCAGCTCCGTCATCACCTCGATGAGCCCGAACACGCTGCTCAGGCTACCGATCGACACCGACGGCTCGGCGGGGCCGGTGAACGTGCCGTCGGCCAGGTCGTAGCGCACCGACCCCTGCACCCAGTGGTTCGGCAGCGCCGCGATGGACCGCGCGCCGTTGAGCAGCTTGGTCCGCGCGATCGGGTCGCCGTTCCGCTCCCACTCGGTGAGCCACGCACCCGCCAGGGCGCCCCAGTCGGTGGTCTGCCCCACGCCCAGCGCCGAGGGGTCCGGGTCGAACGGGCCGCCCCCGTTGATCTTGCGGCCCGGGTCCAGCACCAGGAACGTCCGGTCCGAGTCCACGAGCTCGTGCAGGGTGTCGCCCACCCGCTCGTCCGCCGTCAGGAAGTAGTAGAACCGCCGGTAGTTCGCGTTCGAGATGCGCACCTGCTTCGCGCTGTCGCCCCAGTGCATCACGCCGTGCCGCGTGCCCAGCCCTTTCCACGTGCCCAGGTGGTACTGGTCCACCTCGCCCGTGTGCCGGGTCATCGCCTCGGCGAGCCGGAACGCCGTCGCGTCACCCGTGCGCAGGTAGTGGTACCAGAGCCACAGGTCCGTGGACAGCTCCGAGTTGTCCCACGCGTACCCGCCGACGTCGTAGCGCCACTGGTGCCGGTCGCCGTCGTACTCGTGCATCACGTCGCCGTGGTCCCAGAACCCGTACCAGGACCGCTGGTCCACCTGGTCCACGTAGTACGCGTGCATCCGGTCCAGGTTGTCCTCGATGGCCGCCCGCGCCGGGGTCGACCGGTCCGCGGGCGCCCACGAGCCGAACACCCCGGCCGAGTGCACGTGCCCCGGCCCGGCGACCAGCAGCGGCGGCGTGGCGCTCGCGGCGGCCAGCTCGGTGAACCGCTCGGCGGTCGGCGTGGCGGCCAGCGCCCAGAACATCAGCTCGGTGGTGCGGGCCACGCCGTAGGGCGTGCCGAACTCGGGCTCGTAGTCCTCGTAGGTGATCTCCAGGGCGTCGAGCTGCTCGGGGTAGGTGTCCTGGCCCAGGCCGTCGTGGTAGAACCGCAGGTCCATGGCCTCGGCCCGCGGCGACCACAGCCAGACCGTCGCCTCGGCCTCGTCGCTCGCGGCGCCCGAGATCTCCAGCTCGGTGGGGTGCAGCTGCCAGAAGTCGCGCATGCCGAACGCCAGGCCGCCCGACGGCGTGCCGACGTACCCGAGCCCCGCCGCACGGGTGCCGCCGTCGACCCGGATCCACGAGTGGCCCGGGCCGGTGCGCTTGCGGATCTCGAACCCGTGGGCCGTGAGCTGGGACAGGCTGTAGTCGCCCCACTGCGGGATCCAGCGCAGGCGGGAGGTGACGCGCTGGTCCCACGTGGCCGGGTCGGGCAGGGCACGGCCCTCGACCTGGGCGGTGCGGACAGCGGCCCCGGGGTCCCGGCGCAGGCCGGTGATCCCGCGCACCGCCTCGGACAGGACGCCGCCGTCGGCCCCCGCGAACCGCACGTGGCGGTCGTACGCCTCGCCGCGCATCGGCACCGAGAACGTGACACCGATGCCGGTGATGAAGTCGCGGTTCTCGTCTCCGTCGAACACGAAGGTGTGCACCAGCCGGACGCCGTCCGAACCGGCGTACAGGTAGAACCGCAGCACGAACGGGAGCCAGGAACGGTGGCCCTTGCGGTGCTTTCCTTCGACCTTGACGACGGCGCGCACCGGCCCGGACTGCTCGACGGTCACGCGGTCCACGGCGCCCGTGAACGACTCGTGCCGCACGCTTCCGCCCCGGTCGGTGTCCGGCACGTCCTGCCGCGAGACGACGAGCCGGCCGTTCCGGGCGACGTCCTGCCCGCCCCGGCGGATCGCGCGGACCACCTGGTTGCCGTTGCGGGCGAAGACCACCTGGACCGTGCCGGTGTCGACGGTGATCTCGCCCGGCGTCTCCCGGACCGTGACCCGCTTGCCGGGCGCGCTCGGCCGCCCGGCGGCCAGGCGGTACGACTCGGCCCGCGGCGCGTCCGCGCTGACGGCGTGCGCGGTCCACTTCACACTGCCGTCCGGCCACCAGCCCGTGGGCCAGGTCTGCACCGGCACCGGCTCGCCGGCCGCCGTCGTGAGCGCGAGCTGCTGGTCGGGGGCGAACGCGCCCCGCGGCCAGGGCACGCCCCAGGTGGTGCCCGCGGCCAGGGCGGCGGGGGAGCCGCCCTCCAGCCAGTGCAGGTCGACCGGGTCGTGCCCGGCGGGGACCAGGGCGGGGACGCCTTGGGCCGCGCGCGCCGTGGCGAGGCGCGGCCCGAGGGCCACCCCCGCGCCCGCGGCCAGCGCCGAGGTCAGGACGGTACGCCGACTGATGTGAACCACGATGTTCAGCTCCTTCGCGCGAAGTGAGGTCGCCCGTCGTCGGGCGTCAGACATCCTGGGTCGGCGGCCCGCGGACCGCGGACGAACGGACAAATGCGGTCAGAGGGCTTGGGTGCGGCCCGGGGCTCAGGCCGTCGTGGCGAGCTGGCCGGGCAGTACCTCGTGCCGCAGGGCCTGGCCGGCCGCGAGCCGTTCCACCTCCGCGACGGCGGACGCGCCGAGCCGCCGCAGCTCGTTGCCCAGCGAGCCCGCCACGTGCGGGGTGAGCAGCGCGCCGGGCGCCTCGAACAGGGGATGGTCGCGGGGCAGCGGCTCCGGGTCGGTCACGTCGAGGACGGCGCGGAGCCGGCCCGCCACGACCTCACGGGTCAGCGCCTCGGTGTCCACGAGCTGCCCGCGCGCGGTGTTGACCAGCGTCGTCGCGTCGCGCATCCGGGCCAGCTCCCGCACCCCGAGCATCCGGTAGGTCTCGGGCAGGGCGGGCGCGTGCACCGTCACGACGTCGGACCGGGTCAGCAGCTCGTCCAGGCTCACGGCGGTGGCGCCGAGGGCGCGCGCGGCCGCGGCGTCCACCCACGGGTCGTGCAGGAGCGCGTCCACGTCGAACGGGGCCAGCAGGCCCAGCACCTGGCGCCCGATCCGGGAGGCGCCGATCACGCCGACCGTCAGCCCGTTGTTGCCGAGCGGCGCGGGCGGCGACCAGCCCCGCAGCGTGCGGTCCCGGCCGTAGGCCGCGGCCGACTCCAGCACCCGCTTGCCCGCCAGCAGCACCATGGCCAGGGTGTACTCCGCGACCGGCCGGGCGTTCGCCTCGGCCGCCGTCGAGACGCGGACGCCCCGCTCCCAGAGGGCGGGCGTGACGAACGACTTGACCGTGCCCGCCGTGTGCACCACGGCCCGCAGCCGCGGCGCGCGGCGCAGGAACGCCTCGTCCAGGTACGGCGCGCCCCAGCCGGTGACGAGGACGTCTGCCGTGGCCAGATCGTCGCGGACCGGGTCGTCCTCGGTCGCCCCCGGCGTCAGCACCCCGTCGGCGACGTCGGCGACCGCCCGCAGGCGGGCGAGCGCCGCGTCGTCGAACAGGTCGGGCAGCAGCGCCGGGTCGCGGAGCGCGAAGAGCACGCGCGGCCGGGTCACGCCGCGCCTCCGTCCGTCGCGTGGTCCGCCGGTCCGGTGGGGACGACGTCGACCACGCCGTCCCGCCAGCGCACCTCGACGACGCCGCGGCCGGGCGCCGGCACCACGGCCTCGACGGCGTCCAGGTCCGCGGCGGCGGCGTCCCCGGTCAGCACCACGAGCGCGGCCACGACGTCGCCGGGCCCCGCCGGGACGTCGCCGGTCAGCGACGGGACCACCGAGGCCGCGCCGAGCGGGTCGGCGCCGGTCCGGCGGTCCACGGCCGCCCGGGGCAGGCCGCGCAGTCCCCGCAGCGCCGAGGTCGTCCCGTCGGCCCGGGTCACGCGCACGGCGCCGCCCGCGCTGTCAGCGCTGTCGGCGGCGTCCGCGGCGTCCGCGGCCAGCTCCTGCTCGGACCCCGCCGCGAGCGGCCACCCGCCCAGCCGGAACGTCCACGGCCCGGGGTCGGCGGGCCAGGCGACGTCGGCGTCCAGGTCGGAGCCCGGCGGCGGGGCGACCGGCCCGCCTGCGGCGGCCCCGGCCTCGGCCGGCGGCGTCCACCAGGCCAGGCGCACCTCCAGCGGGCCGCGCACCACGCTCGCCGTGGTGACCACGGGGCCCCGGCGCGCCGCCGCCCAGCCCGCGTGGTCGCCGTCCGGTCCGCCGCCCGGCACGTCCAGCCAGTGCACGCGCGACCGCGAGACGGCCACCCGCTCGCCCAGGTGCACGCGCTCGATGCCGTCGCGGTGCGACGGCCGGCCCGCGCCGTCGAGCAGCGCCACGTGCGAGTCCGACGGCGCCGCGACGTCCGCGGGCGCGAGCTGCGGCGAGACCACGTTGGCGTACCCGACCCGGCGGTAGAACGGGTCGTCGGCGTGCGCCTGCGCCTGCGGCTCCAGCAGCCGGTCCGAGCCGTGGTTGAGCACCCGCACGATCCCGTCCGACGGCGTCCCCACGACCAGCCAACCCGGCTCGCGCAGCGGCACCACGTGCTCCTGCCGCCAAGGCGCGGGCACGTCGTCGGGCGCCGTCCACACCGGGTGGTCCGGGGGCAGCAGCAGGCCCGCGAAACCCTTGCTCGCCCAGTACGGCGACGCCCCGCCCGAGTAGAGCTGCCGCAGCCGGTCGAACCGGCCGTGCCACCCGACCGGCAGCAGGCCGTGCTCGTCCACGGCGCCGTGCTCGAAGAAGTGCTCCGCGACCGCCGACGTGAGCGCGCCCGTGGCACCCGGCGACAGCGGCGTCGCCCCCGCCAGCGCCCCGGCCCAGAACGGGGCCAGCACCGCGAACCGGTAGGTGACCGACCGACCCTGCAGCAGCGGCGCCCCGTTCGGCCCGACCAGGTGCTGCGCCTGCTCCAGGTAGGCCCGCAGCCGCTCCGCGTGCCGCTCGGCGAGCGGGCGGCCCTCGATGCGCGCGTGCAGCACCGGGTACAGGTGCCACGCCCACCCGGCGTACCAGTCGAACGTCTGCCGCCGCCCGTCGCGGCCGCGCCCGTCCGAGTACCAGCCGTCGCCCACGTACAGGCCCTCGGCCAGCTCCTCGTTGCGGTCCAGGTCGGCCTGGTCCCACGGCCCGCCCACCGACACGAGGAACGCCTCGATCACGTTCTGGAACCAGACCCAGTTGTTGCGGTACCCGCTGGTGCCGACCACCCCGGCGAGCCACGCGACCACGCGCTCGCGGACGTCGTGGTCCAGCCGGTCCCACAGCCAGGGCCGCGTCTCGGCCAGCCCCACGGCGACCGACGCCGCCTCCACGACGGCCTGCCGGCGCTCGTCGATGCGCGGCCAGCGCTCGGGGCTCGCGGGGTCGGTGCCGTTCCGCAGCCCCTCGGCGTACCGCTCCAGCAGGCCGTCGGGGTCGGCGCCGTCCTGCCCCCGCACCCGGAAGGCCGCCAGGAGGAAGGTCCGGGCGAAGCCCTCCAGCCCGTCGCTCCACGCGCCCGAGGCGCTGACCGGCCCGGGCAGCGGCAGCAGGGCGCGGCCGGGGGAGGCGTAGGGCTCGGTGGCACGCAGCAGGTCGTCGGCGGTCGCCAGCCAGCGGTCGCGGCTCCAGCGCGGGGCGGGCTCGGGCACGGGGGAGGTGGGTGCGGTCGTCACGCGCGCATCCTCACCCGCCGCACCGCCCGGACCTGTCCGACCGGACAATTCCGGTCATCGGCTGGCTACAGTGTCCTCCGGCGTCGACGGGGACGCCGCCGGGCACGAGGAGAGAGACATGCACCTGCCGAGGAGCCGGCACGAGTACCTGCTGCGTGAGGTCGAGCTGCGGGGGAGCGTGCGCTCGGCCGAGGTCGCGGCGCGGCTGGAGGTCTCCGAGGTGACCATCCGCCGCGACATCCGGGAGCTGGAGCGGGCGGGCAAGCTCGGGCGCGTGCACGGCGGGGCCATCGCGCTGCGCTCCGACCGGGGCCCGCAGGCCGCCCAGGCCCTGGTGGGCGTGGTGGTGCCGAGCGCCGTGGCGCACTTCCTGGACACCGTCCGGGGCATGGAGGCGCTGGCGCCGTCCCTGCGCGTGCGGCTGGTGCTCGGCGTCTCGCACTACCGGTCCGAGCTGGAGGTGCAGCAGGTCGAGCGGCTCCTCGCGCTGGGCGCGACGGGCCTGGTGCTCGCCCCCACCACGCGCGACCGCAGCCCGGAGGACCTCGCGGCGTGGCTCGGCTCCATCCCCGTGCCGCTGGTGCTCGTCGAGCGGCGCATCGACGCGCTGACGAGCCTCAGCGAGCTCGACGTGGCCCGCACCGACCACGCGCACGGTGCCGTGCTCGCCGTCGAGCACCTGGCCCGGCTGGGGCACCGCCGCGTGGGGCTCGGCGTCTACGACCGGACCCCCACCGCGCCCCGCGTGCGGGAGGGCCACGCCACGGCCGTGGCCCGGCTGGGCCTCGAACCGGGTCCGGACGTCGCCCTGTCCAAGGGTGACGAGGACCCGCCGCGGCTGCGGCGCGAGCTCGCCGACCTGCTCGACCGGTGCCTCGCGACCGGCACCCGGGCGGTGCTCGTGCACACCGACGACCACGCCGCGCGCCTCGTGGAGACCGCCCTGGACCGCGGCCTGCGCGTGCCCGACGACCTCGCCGTCGTGGCCTACGACGACGAGAACGCCGAGCTCGCCGCCGTGCCGCTGACCACCGTGACGACACCCCGCCGCGAGCTCGGCCGGGAGGCGCTGCAGCTCCTGGTCGACCGCATCGCCCACGACACCGGCGAGCGCGACACCGACGTGCGCGACGCCGCCGAGCACCGCCCGCCGCGGCACATCGAGCTGCTGCCCCGGCTGACCGTGCGCGCCTCCTGCGGGGCGGCGGCCGGGCCCACGTCCCGGCCGTGACCGCTTTTGTCCGTTCGCGCGGCGGGGTGCGCGCGGCGCTGCACGCTGTGCGCGGGTCAGGGCGTCTCCGTCCTGCGACGAACACGAGCAAGGAGGCTCACATGTTTCTGCACGCGAGGAGCGACCGCGGCACGGCCCGCGGTCGCGGCCGCCGGAGGATGGTCCGCGCCGGGGTGGCCGTGGCGGCCGTGCTGGCCGTGGCCGCGTGCTCGTCCGGCGGCTCGGGGTCGGGCGGCTCGGGCGAGGACGTGTCGCTGACGTTCTCCTGGTGGGGCGACGCCAGCCGCGCCGAGCGGTACGAGCAGGCGCTGGAGATCTTCGAGGAGGACAACCCGGGGATCACCGTCCAGACCAACTACGCGGGCTTCACCGACTACTGGACCGCGCGCAACACCGAGGCCGCCAGCCGCACCCTGCCCGACGTGCTCCAGATGGACCTCGCCTACCTCACCGAGTACACCGAGTTCGGGCACGTGATCCCGCTCGACGAGTACTTCGGCGACACGATCGACGTCGACACCATCGCCGAGCCCCTGCTCGCCTCGGGGCAGCTGGACGGCCAGACCTATGGCCTGGCCAGCAGCGCGAGCACGCTCGGCACGTTCGTCAACACCGACCTGCTCGACGAGCTCGGCGTCGACGTGCCCGAGGAGGGCCTGACCTGGGACGAGTACGACGCCCTGCTCGCCGAGATCTCCGCCGCCGGGGCCGAGCACGACCCCGCCGTCTACGGCTCCGTCGACTACACCCAGTTCTTCTGGCTGTTCCAGATCTGGCTGCAGCAGAACGGCAGGTCGCTGTTCGACGGCGACCAGCTCGGCTTCACGGAGGACGACCTCGCCACCTGGTGGGGCAAGAGCGCCGCGATCCACGAGCAGGACGGGTTCCTGCCGACCAAGCGCCAGGAGCAGCTCTCCGGCGCGGACGCCGTCGGCGTGGGCGAGACCGCCGCCGAGATCAGCTGGGACAACTTCCTGGTCCGGTTCAGCGAGGGTCAGGCGGAGCCGAACCTGACGCTGCTGCCCGTGCCGGCCGACGACTTCGAGAACAACAGCGGCATGTTCCTCAAGCCCGGCCTGCAGCTCTCGGTCGCGGCCAACAGCGAGCACCCCGACGAGGCCGCGAAGCTGGTCGACTTCCTGGTCAACGACCCCCGCGTCGGCGAGATCTTCGGCATGTCCCGCGGCGTGCCGGCGTCGAGCGCCACGCTGGAGGGCGTCGAGCTGGACGAGCTCGACCAGCAGATCCTCGACTACGAGGGCGCGCTCGAACCCCACCTCGTGGGGTCGGCGCCGCCGCCCGTGGCCGGTCTCAGCAACCTGGAGGCCAGCTTCACGACCATCGCCCTGGAGGTCGCCTACGGGACGCTGACCGCGGACGAGGCGGCCGACCGGTGGTTCGCCGAGGCGGAGACCTCGCTCGCGGGGTAGGTCTCACCACGCCCGCGGGGCCGCGCCGGCCAGCTTCGGTGCGGCTCCGCGGGCGCGTTGTTACGGTGTCGGGCATGTTCTCGGACCGGAGTCGCCGTCGTGCTGACCAGCGGGTACGGCCAGGAGACGGCAGCCCGCTCCAACGCTTCCGGTGGTGGCAGCCGCTCTCGCGCTCGCTGTTCCACCTGGAGCTGACCACCGCGGACGGCCGCCCCGAGACCTGGTCGGTGGACATCCGGCACGGTGGCGACGACAACGGCACGGTCCGCGCGAAGCTCTACCTCGACGGCCGGCTGCACGCGGTCTCGAAGCTCCCGGCCCGGTTCCCGGTCACGGGCGGCGTCATCGAGGTGGTCACCAGCGGTTTCGGCCTGCGCCGCTGCCACTACGTGTCCGACGACGGCGCGGAGCGCCAGCTCGCGCCCGACGTCGCCTCGGCCGAGGGCCGCCGCGCCCGCCTGGAGAACGCGCATCCGGTCGCGGGCCGGCTCATCGGGCTCGTCTCCGTCGTCGTCCTGCTGATCGGCCTGGTCCTCGGGGTGCCGCAGATCATCGAGGAGGTCTCCCAGTTCCCGCCGCTCGCCGAGCGGATCGGCTCCACCTTCACCTCGCCGATCCAGCTGCCCGCGTGGCTCAACCTCTCGATCCTGGCCGCCACCCTGGTGGCCAGCACCGAGCGCGCCCTGCGCCTGCGCTACAACTGGCTGCTCGACGGCGGCCTGTTCGACGGCGACGGCTGAGCGCCGCCCCCGGGGACGCCGGCGCCGGACTCGCCGGTCCGCCCTTCTGCGCGCACAGTGGGAAGGAGCGCACGGGAGGCGTCATGACCTACAAGATCGGCTACCTCGTCGGCAGCCTGGCCAAGGGATCCATCAACCGCACGCTGTCGAGGGCGCTGATCGCGTCGGCGCCCGACGACCTGTCGTTCACCGAGATCCCCATCGGCGACCTGCCGCTGTACAGCTGGGACTACGACGCCGACTTCCCGCCCGCGGGCCGGGCGTTCAAGGCGGCGCTCGAGGCCTCGGACGGGCTGCTGTTCGTGTCGCCGGAGTACAACCGTTCCATCCCGGGCGCTCTGAAGAACGCCATCGACTGGGGCTCGCGGCCCTGGGGCCAGAACTCGTTCGCCCGCAAGCCGACCGGCATCATCGGGGCCTCGCCGGGCGGCATCGGCACGGCCGTGATGCAGTCGTCGATGCGCGGCGTGCTGAGCTTCCTCGACGCGCCCCAGCTCAACGCCCCCGAGGCCTACATCACCTACGACGCCGCGGACTTCGGCCCGGACGGCACCGTGGTCAACGAGGCCACGGCCACGTTCCTGCGGCACTACATGTCGGAGTACTGCGCCTTCGTCCAGCGGGTCCTGGCCGCCAACGCGCCGGGGCACATCGGCGACGAGGACCCGGCCTCGACCAAGTAACCGGGTCGCCGGGCAGGGCGTGGGCGGCGAGTCGCGCACCCACACCCCGCCCCCGGTGTCAGCCGACGCGGATGAACGTCGGGTTGGACTGCCAGATGCTGGTGTACCGGACGCTCTTGCCCGGGACCGGCGCCTCGATCTGCATGCCGTCACCGGCGTAGATCGCGATGTGCCCGGGCGACCAGATCATGTCGCCCGGCTGCGCCTGTGACGCCGGCACCACGGTGCCGGCGTACCGCTGCTCCGACGACGTGCGCGGCAGGTCGATGCCGACCTGCGCGTACACGTACGACGTGAAGCCGGAGCAGTCGAAGCCGGCCGGGGTGTTGCCGCCCCACACGTAGGGCACCCCGAGGTACCGCATCGCGACGGAGACGACGGCGGAGCCCGCCGCGGACGCCGGGATGTCGACCGCGGCGGCCTGTTCCGCCGCCGCGGCCGCTGCCTCGGCGGCCTCCTCGGCAGCCTCGGCCTCCGCCTCGGCGGCGAGCTGGGCCTGGTACTCCTCGTTGTCCGCGGCGGAGACCACGGACACCGCCGCGCTCTCGACCTTCAGCTCGGCGTCCGTGGCGACGGTGACCACCGGCGCGGCGGCGACGGACGTCTTGGCCTGGGTGGCCAGGGCGTCCAGGGCCGCGGCGTCGAGCGCGCCCTGCACCGGGCTGCCGGCCAGCTCGGCGTTGACCGCCGCCGGGGCGGGCGCGGCCTGGGCGGGCGGGGCGATCAGCGACAGCAGCACGCCGCCGCCGGCGGCCGCGACCACCGCGCCGCGGCCGGTCAGCGCGCTGACCTGCTCGGTCGCGGACCGGGCGACGTCGGACAGCAGGGGGCGGCGTACCGCCCGGTGCCGGCCGCGGGCGCGCGGGGTGGAGGCCGGCTGGTTCTGGGGATCCATCAAGGCTCAAGACCTTTCGTTCGGAGGTGGACCACGCGCGCGACCCGGGTGCGGGCGCGCGAGAGACGCCCGGCACCGTGCGGTGCCGGAGCGTGGTGGTGGTCTACGTCCGGGAGATCCCCAGGGCGTGCAACGACGGCGGGACCGGGGTGGCCACGCCGTCGGGGGTGCGGTGGTCCAGGTAGGCAGCGGCGGGCGTCGTCCGCTGCACGGTGCGCTCGGGCAGCACGGCCGAGACGACGGGGGAGGGCACCAGCGGGTCGCACTGCGCCGACGCCGAGTGGTGGTCGCCGCAGCCGTGCGACTCGTCGCCCAGCGGTTCGGACTCCGTCCCGGGGACGACGGCGGCAGCGGCCGCCGTGGCGGCCGAGACCTCGCCGTGCCCGTGGCCGGCGCCGCCCTGGTCGAGGTGGACGCTGCACAGCACGTGCACGCTGACCAGCGCGAGCGCGACGAACATGACCGACAGCACGCTCACCGGACCACGCCGGGTACCGGCGAGGAGGGAGCGGAGGCGGCGGGTCGGGCTCATGGCGCGACAACAGTAACCGACCCGGCCCGACGCCGGGCACCACCCGCCGCCCGTGCCTGTCAGATCCAGCCGCGCTCCTGCGCGAGGAGCACGGCCTGCTGCCGGGTCTCGACCGCGAGCTTGCCCAGCACGGTGGAGACGTGGTTGCGCACGGTGCCCGGGGCGAGCGAGAGGGTGCGCGCGATCTGGCGCGTCGTCTCGCCGTTCCGGCCCGCGCGCAGCACGTCCAGCTCGCGGTCGGTCAGGGGCGAGCGCTCGTCGCTCAGCGCGTCCGCGGCGACCTCCGGGTCGACGTACCGCCCGCCGGCCGCGACCCGGCGGATCACCGCAGCGACCTCGTCGGCGCCACGCGACTTGGGCAGGAACCCGGCCGCGCCCGAGGCCAGCGCCCGCCGCAGGACGCCGGGCCGGGCGTGCCGCGTGACGATCACGCAGCGGGTGGCCGTCGTGCGGTTCAGGCGCTCGGCGACCTCCACGCCGTCGAGGCGCGGCATCTCGAGGTCCAGCAGGCACACGTCCGGCTTGAGGCGCGCGGCCTCGGCGACGGCCTCGGCGCCGTCGGCGCACTCCGCGACGACCTCGATGTCCGGTTCCAGGCGCAGCAGCGCGGCCAGGGCCGACCGGATCATCCCCTCGTCGTCGGCCAGCAGCACTCGAATCATCCTGCGTTCTCTCCTTCGCTGGGAACGGTGACGGTCACGGTGAACGAGCCGTCCTCGCGCCGCACGTCCAGGTGCCCGCCCACCTCGGCGGCCCGGCGCGCGATGCCCTCCAGACCCGCTCCGCCGGAGGTCCCGGCCGGGTCGAGGGCGGCGGCGTCGACGCCGTCCGCGACGTCGTTGGCGATCTCGTACCGCCACGACCCGTTCGACCGCGACAGGTCCAGGCGGGCCCACCGGCCGCCGCCGTGGCGCAGCACGTTCGTCGTCGTCTCTCGGATCACCGGACCGAGGGCGGACGCCGGCGCGTACCGCGAGTCGGGGTCCACCGTGGCCTCGGCGACCGTGCCGGCGGCGCGCAGCAGGTCCACCGCGTTGGCGATCTCGTCGCGCAGCGGCACGGAGCGGAAGCGCGTGGCGAGGTCGCGCGTGCCCTGGCGCGCCTCGCCGACGCTGACGCGTGCCGCGCGCAGCTGCTCCATGCCGGCGGCCGGGTCCTGCGGCATGAGCCGCTCGGCGAGCTCGAGCTGGAGCGCGATCACCTGGAGGTGGTGCCCCTGCAGGTCGTGCACGTCGGTCGCGACGCGCAGCCGCTCCTGGGTCGCGGCGAGCCGCGCCTCCGAGGCGCGGGCCTTGTCCAGCGTGACGAGCACGTCCCACCACCACAGCGACGAGACGGTCGTGATCGGCAGGATGGTGGACAGGAAGGCGAGCTGGAACGCGCTCGGGGCGCTGCCCGACCGGAGCGAGAAGTTGCCGTCGACCACCCACAGCAGGACGAGCAGGGCGGTAGCGGCCACCACCACCCGCAGGCGCACCCCGGGCGGCCAGTTCAGGAGGATCACCGCCTGGAGCAGGGGCAGCACCAGCACCACCCACATCCCGGTGGCGTACCCGGCGCCGAGGCCGTACGCCACGCCGACCAGCAGCGGCGGAAGATGCCGGCGGGGGACCAGCAGCGACACGTCCTCGGCCCGGTGCCGGTAGGCGGCCAGGGGCAGGAGCGTCGTCAGCCACCACAGCAGCCCGCCGGCCGCGACGGCGAGCGTCGTGAGCGCGTCGCGCTCGTCCTCGACCAGGACGACGACCGTCAGGAGTACGGCGATCAGCTCGAACGCGACGATCCCCAGGGACATGTACCACCAGGTCGCGCTGACGCTCCGGGTCAGGCGCAGGGCGCTGCGGGCGTCGACCGGCGCCGGTGCGGGGCCCGCATCAACGGGTCTGCTGCTCATCGGCCCAGGCTACGGGCATGACACATGTCATGGCCGGGGTGTGCGCAGCGCCCGGAAGGCGGTGACAGGCGGACACTTCTGCGCCGCGCGCCCGGCGGGTGGACTAGGGACATCAACGCAAGCCCGATCCCAAGGAGCACCCCATGAACCTCGTCGAGACCCTCCAGAACCTGCTCGGGCAGGTGCCCGAGCTCCTCCAGCCGCTCATCGTCGCGCTCGCCGGCGCCATCCCCTTCGTCGAGGGCGAGGGCGGTGCCGCGATCGGCATCCTCGGCGGCCTCCCGCCGGTCGTCGCCGCGATCGCAGCCATGGTCGGCAACTTCCTGACCGTCGCCGTGCTCGTGCTGCTCAGCGCCGGCGCCCGCACCGCCGTCGTGACCCGCCACCGCGAGAAGGTCCTGGCCCGCGACGGCGTCCTGGTCGGCGGTGCGCAGGCCGGCACCCGCGTCGACCACGGCGACGACCGCGGCTCGGCGCGCCGCGCCAAGTTCCAGCGCGCCTACGAGCGCTACGGCGTCCCCGGCGTGAGCCTGCTCGGCCCCCTGCTGCTCCCCACACACTTCACGGCCACCATGCTCGCCGCCTCCGGCGTCGGCAAGGCCCGGATCCTCGTGTGGCAGGCCATCGCGATCTTCGCGTGGACCACGCTCACCGCGCTCATCATCAGCGGCGTGCTCCGGGCCGTCGTCTGACCCCGGTCACCGCCCGTACCCCGGCCCGCGAGCCCGCCTACGATCAGGCGACATGACCACTACCTCCCCGGAACTGAAGCTGGAACCAGCGGCCGACACCCTGCGCGCGTGGGCCCTCGACGAGGACCTCAAGCGCACCGTCCTCGCCAACCCGGCGCTCGCGGCCGCCGCCGCGCGCATCGCCCGGCGGTACACGGCCGGCGAGACCGTCGATCAGGCGATCGACGCCGCCCGGGCCGGGATGCGGCGGGGGCACACGGCGAGCATCGACTACGTCGGCGAGAGCATCCGCGACGCCGCGACCGCGCGCCGGGAGACCGACGTGTTCCTGCGGCTGGTCGAGGCGGTGCGCGCGGCGGACGTCCCGGCCACGATCTCGTTCGACCTCTCGCACGTGGGCTCGCTCGTGGACCGGGACCTCGGGCTCGCCCACGCGCGCGAGCTGGCCGCCGCGACCGCCGACCTGGGCACGGCCCTGGTGATCTCGGCCGAGGGGTCCGACCGGACCGACCTGGTGCTCGACCTCCACGAGGCGCTCTCGGCCGAGTTCGACCACGTGGGCATCACGCTGCAGGCCCGCCTGCACCGCACGCCGCAGGACCTGCGCCGGGTGCTGCGGCACCCGGGGCCGGTGCGGCTCGTCAAGGGCGCCTTCCTCGAACCCGAGTCGGTCGCCTACCGCCGGGACAGCGCCGAGCTCACCGACGCCTACCTCGCCCAGACCGCCGAGCTCCTGGACGCACGGCACCCGGTCTTCCTCGCCACGCACGACGACGAGCTGGTCGCGACCCTGCGCGAGCGGCACGGGGCGGCGCTCACGGAGCCGGGCGTCGAGTTCGAGATGCTGCTCGGGCTCGGCACGGAGCTGCTCGACCAGCTGCACGGCGAAGGATTCGCCACCAGGGAGTACCTGATCTTCGGCGACGAGTGGTGGCTCTACGTGCTGAACCGCATCGCCGAGGACCCCACGCGGGTCATCACCGCGCTCGCCGACCTCCGCCCCTGACCGCATTTTCGTTGCGAGTATTGCTCATGCGACCTAATTTCAGTTCAACCGAACAGAAAGGGACCGGTTACATGACCCAGTACTTCCTCACGATGCCGCACGACACGGCCGACGAGCCGACGATGGAGTCCATGCAGGAGATGGACCCGGCCGAGCTGGAGGCGATGATCGCCGCGGTCGACGGCTTCAACACCGCCCTGAACGAGTCCGGCTCGTTCGTCACCGCGGGCGGGCTCCAGCCGCCGTCGACGGCGATCACCGTCGACGCCACGGGCGACGAGGTGAAGCGCGTCGCCGCGCCGTTCGTCGACGCCACCGAGTACGTCGGCGGGTTCTGGATCATCGACGTCGCCGACGAGGAGACCGCGCTCGGCTGGGCCGAGCGGGCCTCGGCGGCGCTGCAGTCGCGCATCGAGGTGCGTGCGCTGCAGGAGGCGCCGGAGTAACCTCGCGACGCAGGGCGCCGGTGCCACCGTTCGTGGTGGTACCGGCGCTTTTCTGTTCACGCCTGCTAGGAGTTGTTCATGCAAGTACGACCGTCCTTCACGACGACGGCGCGGCGCGCCCAGATCGTCGAGGCCGCCGTGCGGGTGATCGCGCGCGAGGGACTGTCCAAGGCCTCGTTCGGGCGCATCGCCACCGAGGCCGGCCTGTCCAGCCCGGGGATGATCAGCTACCACTTCGCGGACAAGGACGAGCTGCTCACGGTCCTCACCGACACGGTGCTCGGCGACTGCCTGGCGGCGATCGACGCGGCCGTCGCCGCGGCGGGGTCGCCCGACCAGGGGCTCGCGGCCTACCTGCGGGGCTTCGTGCACTGGCAGGACACCCACCGTGACGGCGTCGGCGCGCTGTGGCGCCTGTCCGCGGGCTGGAAGCGGCCGGGCGAGCCCGCCGCGTTCGACGAGGCGCTGCTCCGGGAGCCGCTGCTCCGCGTGCTCCGGGCGGCGCACGCCGCCGGCGCGCTGCGCCCGGTCCCGCTGGAGCAGACCGCGCACGCGATCCTGTGCGCGGTCGAGGGCTACCAGCAGGCGCTGCAGGACGACCCGGAGCTCGACGCCGACCAGTTCGCCGCCGCGCTCGTCGACCTGTTCGAGAACGGGCTGTCCGCGCGATGACGCCGCCGGCCCCGGCGATACGATGAGGCACCCCGGAGGAGGGTGGAGATGACCACCACGCAGCAGCAGTTCACCGACCCCGAGCTCACCCCGCGGCTCACCGACGCGCAGTGGGAGAAGCTGCTTGCCCGGGCGGCCCCGCGCGACGTCGTCGCCGGCGACTACGTGTTCCGGACCGGCGAGCGGGACTACCCGATGGTCCTGGTCGAGTCGGGCGAGATCGAGGTGGTGCGCGACGCGCTGCGCTGGGTCGGCGAGGAGGTCGTCGCCACCATGGGACCCCGCTCGTTCGCCGGCGAGCTGGGGCTGCTCAACGGGCAGAGCGCGTTCCTCTCGGCCCGGGCCACGGGCCCAGGCCGGGTCTGGTTCCTCGAGCGGCCGGAGCTGCGCCGCCTCCTGGCGCAGGAGGACGAGCTCGGCGACGCCATCCTGCACGCCCTCTGGGCCCGCCGGGAGCTGCTGCGGCGGGGCCCGGCGGCGCTCACCCTGAAGTTCGTCGGGCACGAGTCGTCGGGGGAGTATCTCGCCCTGCGCCGGTTCGCCGAGCGGCTCGACCTGGTGCACACCGCCGTCCCGATGCCGGCGGACGGCAGCCTGTCGCACCCGCTGCACGACTACGCCCGCGAGGACCTGCCCATCGCGTTTGTGCAGGGCGAGCCGATCGTGCGGGCCACGCCCGGGATCATCGCCGACCGCCTCGGGCTGAGCTACGAGGCCACCGACGACGACGTCGTGGACCTCGTCGTGATCGGCGGCGGGCCGGCCGGGCTCGCGGCGTCGATCTACGCGGCGTCCGAGGGGCTCAGCACGCTGCTGCTGGAGGCGATCGCCCCGGGCGGCCAGGCGGCGTCGACGTCCCGGATCGAGAACTTCCTGGGCTTCCCGTTCGGCGTGAGCGGCGGCGCCCTGATCGGGCAGGCGACGCTGCAGGCCATCAAGTTCGGCGTGCGGGTCTGCGCGCCGTGCGAGACGGCGGCGCTGCGCCCGGTCGGGGACGAGCTCGAGCTGACCTTGACCGACGGCCGGACCGTCCGGGCCCGCGCGGCGATCGTCGCCTCCGGCGCGGCCTACCGGCGGCTGCACCTGGACCGCTGGGCGGAGTACGAGGGGTCCGGCATCCACTACGCGGCCACGCCCCTGGAGCTCAAGCAGGTCACCGAGTCGCCCGTGGTGGTCGTGGGCGGCGCGAACTCCGCGGGCCAGGCCGCGCTCTACCTCGCGGCGAACGGCTGCCCCGTGCACCTCGTGGTGCGCGGCGGCGACCTGGGCGCCCGGATGTCGTCGTACCTGGTCAACCGGCTCACCGAGGACCCGCGGATCCACATCCACCGCGAGTCGAACATCGTGGGGCTGGGCGGCAACGGGCACCTCGAGTCCGTCTCGATCGACACCGCCGGGCAGGTCGAGGCGCGGGGCCTGTTCTGCTTCATCGGGGCCGAGCCCGCCACGACCTGGCTCCAGGAGCTCGACCGGGACCCGGCGGGCTTCATCCGCACCGGCGTCGACGTGTCGCCCGGCGCGCTGACCGGGTGGGCGGGGCTCGGGCGCGGCCCGCTCCCGTTCGAGACGTCGATCCCGCGCGTCTTCGCGGTCGGCGACGTGCGGCGCGGCTCGATGAAGCGCGTGGCGGCCGCCGTCGGCGAGGGGTCGAGCGCGGTCGCCTCCGTGCACCAGGTGCTGGGCGTGCCCGTCGCCTGAGCCGGTCAGGCCTGAGCGGGTCACGCCTCGGGCGGCGTCGTGTCGAGCGGCACGGCGGCGCCCCGCACGATCCCGAGCTGCACCGACTGGCGCCCCAGCACGGCGTCGAGCAGCCAGTCGACGGCGGTCCGGACCCGGTTCCCGGGCATCGAGATCAGGTGGTAGCCGCGCGTGACGACCTTCGCGGGGAACCCCGACAGCGGCACCTGCAGCGGGTTGGCCGCCGCCTGGAGGCCGCCGAGGTCCACGACGAACCCCAGGTCGTGGTGCTTGTACGTGCCCGTCGCGCCGTGGCCCAGCGACGCCGCGACGTTGCGGCCCGCCAGCGTGCCCTGCCGGGTGGCGTGCTGCGCCGTCATCGCCGTGACCTCGCCGGGGCGCGTCACGTCCGGGACGGCCGCGGCGTCCCCGCAGGCGAACAGGTGCGGCCGCCCGGGCACGGCGAGCGTGGTGTCCACGACCAGGCGGCCCTTCTGCGTCTCCAGGCCCGTGCCGCCCACCAGCGGGTCGGGCCGCACGCCGACGCACCAGACCAGGGTGCGGGCGGCGACGTCCGCGCCCGTGGTGAGCCGGACGCCGTCCGGCGTCGCCTCCTGGACCGAGACGCCGGTGAGCACCTTGACGCCGCGCTCCCGCAGCACGCGGGCGGCCGTGCGGGACAGGCGCGGGTCGAGCTCCGGGAGCACCTTGGGCGCGAGGTCCAGCAGCAGCCAGCGCACCCGCTGCCGCGCCAGCACGGGGTGCCGGCGGAGCAGCGCCCGGGTCAGCAGCGGCCCCTGCGCCGCCACCTCGGTGCCGGTGTACCCGGCGCCCACGACGACGAACGTGCACCGCGCGTCCCGCTCGGCCTGGTCGTCGGTCGCGGCGGCGAGCTCCACCTGGCGGATCACGTGGTCACGCAGGTAAAGGGCCTCGGCCACGCCACGGAAGCCGTGCGCGTGCTCGGCGACGCCGGGGACGGGCAGCAGCCGGGTGACGCTGCCCGCCGCCACGATCAGCCGGTCGTACCGCAGCTCGTGCGCGGCGCCCTCCGGGTCGGTGTACGCGACGACCTCCCGCTCCGGGTCGATCGCCGTCACGTCGCCCAGCGCGAGCCGGACGCCGCGCAGGGTCGCCGGGATCGAGACCGTCACCCGCCGCGGGTCGATCACGGCCGCCGCCACCTCCGGCAGCAGCGGCAGGTAGAGGAAGTAGTCGGTCCGGTTCACCAGCACGATCTCGACGTCGGCGGTGCGTGGCAGGGCGCGGCGCAGGGCCTTGGCCGCGTTGTAGCCGGCGAACCCGCCGCCGACGATCACCACCCGCTGGGTGCGTTCGCTCATCGTCCCGCCTCGTCTCCGGTCGTGTCGTCCCCGTCTATGCTGCTGCCGATCGAGCGAAAGGACCCGCGCAGTGACGGACATGCCCGGGCAGGAGCGGCTCCGGCAGGAGTGGGCCGAGCACCGGCCCGCGGTCTTCGGCGCCGCATATCGCCTGCTCGGGAGCGTGGCCGACGCCGAGGACGTCACCCAGGACGTCTGGCTGCGCGCGCTCGGCGCCGACCTCGACGAGGTACGCAACCTGCGGGCCTGGCTCATCACCGTGGCCGCCCGGCGGTCCTACGACATCCTGAACAGCGCCCGCCGGCGCCGCGAGTCGTACGTGGGCCCGTGGCTCCCCGAGCCGCTGCTGACCGGGCCGGACGCCGCCGAGCCGGTGCTCGTCGACGACTCGGTCACCGCGGCGATGCTCCTGGTCATGGAGCGGCTCAGCCCGCCCGAGCGGGTCGCGTTCGTGCTGCACGACGTCTTCGAGCTCGAGTTCGCCCGGATCGCCGAGATCCTCGACGTCACCGTGCCGGGCGCCCGCAAGCTCGCCTCCCGGGCGCGGCAGCGGGTGGCCGCGCAGAAGGACGCCGAGCCCCGCACGTCCCGCGTCTCCCGGGCCGAGCGCGAGCGCGTGCTGGAGGCGTTCCGCGGCGCCTACGAGACCGGTGACCTGGAGGGCCTCGTCGGTCTGCTCGACCCCGACGTCGTCTACGTCACCGACGGTGGCGGCAAGGTGCACGCGGCGCGCAAGCCGATCTTCGGCGGGCAGCGCGTCGCCGAGGTCATGGTGCGTGTCGGCCACCAGCTGCCGCCCGACCGGATCGACCTGGTGGAGGTCGGCGGCGAGCTGTCGCTCGTGTTCCACCGCGAGGGCAAGGTCTTCTCCGTGGACACGGTGCAGATCGCGGACGGGCGCATCACCGCGTACCGCCGCGTGGTCAACCCGGACAAGCTCGTGCACGTCTGAGCGTCCGGGCGTCACGTCCGGGCTGGCTGTGTCGTCTCCCTGGCGTCCGACGGACCAGACGAAGGAGAACCATGACCACCACGCAGCGCGTCGACCTGGGCAAGCAGCACCCGAACGCGTACAAGGCCCTGCTCACCCTGTCCGCGGAGGCCGAGAGCAACGCCCTGGCCTCAGGCCTCGACCCCCTGCTGATCGAGCTGCTGCGCATCCGCACCTCGCAGCTCAACGGCTGCGCCTTCTGCCTGCGGATGCACACGGCCGACGCCCTGAAGAAGGGCGAGCACCCGGACCGGATCGCCGTGCTGCCCGCCTGGCGGGAGACCGGCTACTTCTCCGCGGCCGACCGCGCCGCGCTCGGCCTGGCCGAGGCGATCACCCTGGTGGCCGACGGGCACGTGCCGGACGCCGACTACGAGGCTGCGGCCGCCGTGCTCCCGGACGAGCAGGTCTCGGCCGTCTCGTGGGTCGTCACGGTGATGAACGCCCTGAACCGCGTCGCGATCACGAGCCGGTACGCCGTGGCCTGACCGGAATCGTCCACGCGCGACCGGCAGCCGAAGGCGGCCGCGTACGCTCTGCGGGCACGATGGCACGGACGGACGACGACGAACAGGACGGACGCATGACCTACCACCTTGCCGGCGACTCCACCGTGGCCGATCCCAAGCCGGACGAGCTGCCCCTGTCCGGCTGGGGCGGGTTCCTCGGCCGCTACGTCGAGGACCCGGTGCGCAATCACGCGTTCGGCGGCGCCACGACCGAGACGTTCCTCGCGGAGTGCTGGGGGCCGCTCCTCGACGGCGTCGAGGCGGGTGACACCGTGCTCATCCAGTTCGGGCACAACGACCAGAAGGAACCCGAGCTGCTCGCGGCACGCGGCGGGTACACGACGCGGCTGCGCGGCATGGTCGAGGACGTCCGCTCCCGGGACGCGCGCGCGATCCTGTGCACCTCGCCGGAACGCCGCTGGTTCGACGGTGAGCGCATCACGCCGACGCACGGCGACTACCCCGACGCCGTCCGCGACCTGGCGGAGCAGCTCGGGGTGCCGCTGATCGACCTGACCGTGCTCACCACCTGGCTGTACGAGGACCTGGGGCCGGCGGCGGCCAAGGACCTGTTCTGCCATCTCGCGCCCGGCGAGCACCCGGTATGGCCCGAGGGCAAGGAGGACGACACCCACTTCCACGAGCGGGGCGCCACGCGGATCGCGGCCTACGTGGCGCGCGCATTCCGCGCGATCGAGCGCGCCGACGGGCACCTCCCGGCCCGGGGGCTCGAGCTGATGGGCTGACACGCACGGACCGGCACGCCGAGCTCGCCGCCCCCGCCCCGGTCGGTTACGTTGACCGAGGTCGAGAAGCGGCCACAGGTGCGTCGTGGTGAGGTTGCCCATGAAGGAGCCGGCCCGGAACGGGCTCACCCACAGCTGCGACGCCGACCCCGGCATCCACCGCCGACGCCGCGGGCGCGGGTTCAGCTACACCGACGACGACGGCGAGCGGGTCACCGACCGGGCGACGCTGGACCGGATCCGCGCGCTCGTCATCCCGCCTGCGTGGACCGACGTGTGGATCTGCGCGGACGCGACGGGGCACGTCCAGGCCACGGGCCGCGACGCCAAGAACCGCAAGCAGTACCTCTACCACCGTGAGTGGCGCCGGTACCGGGACGCCGTGAAGTTCGACGAGCTGGCGGGGTTCGGCGAGGCGCTGCCCGCGCTGCGCAAGCAGGTCGACGCCGACATGGGTGCCTCTCGGCTGACCCAGGACCGGGTGGTGGCCACCGTCGTCCGGCTGCTCGACGAGACGCTGATCCGGGTGGGCAACGACGAGTACGTGCGCTCGGGCGAGTCCTACGGGCTGACCACGCTGCGCAACCGGCACGCCACCGTCGGGGGAGCGGAGGTGCGATTCCGGTTCCAGGGCAAGTCGGGGGAGCCGCACGACGTCGTCGTGGACGACCGGCGCGTCGCGAACATCGTGCGCCGGTGCAAGGAGCTGCCCGGCCGGCAGCTCCTGCGGTACGTGGACGGGGACGAGGTCCGTGACGTCGGCTCGGGCGACGTCAACGACTACCTCGCCCGGGTGACCGGCGCCGACCACACGGCCAAGACCTTCCGCACCTGGGGCGCCAGCGCGATCGCGCTGGGCCACCTGCGCGGGCTCGAACCCGCGAACCAGGCCGAGCACGACGCGCAGCGCGTCGAGGCGGTCCGGGTCGCCGCCGACCACCTGCACAACACCCCGGCGGTGTGCCGCAAGAGCTACGTGCACCCCGCGATCCTGGCCGACGACCGCGCCGAGCTCGACCGGCTGATCGCGCGCTCGGGAGCGGACGCCGCCCGCTCGTCCCGCTGGATGACGGCGGACGAGCGAGCGCTCCTCAAGCTCCTGACCGTCTGAGCGCCTGACCCGGCAGGCTCAGGCCGCCCGGCGGGTGAGCAGCGGGTCGTTGGTGCGGGTCTTCTTGACCGGCACCACGGACGCCAGGATCCGGCCGACGCGGGTGGCCGCCGAACCACCCAGCCGCGCCTTGCCGGTCAGGCCGGCGAGCAGCTGCGCGGCGGTGGTCCGCAGGTCGACGCCGGCGGCGCTGGCGCGCTCGGTGAGCATCGTCAGCGCCTCCTCCTCGCTCACGCCGTGCACGGCCATGAGCACGCCGCGGGCCTGCTCGATCGTGGCCGTCGTCGCCATCGCGTTGTCGACCGACCGCTGGGCCGCGCGGGCGACGGCCTCGTGCTGCAGGGGCGTGACGTCGCAGACCTGCCCGACCAGGACCGGGCCGCGCTCGGACCGCACGGCCTGCCCGGTCACGAGCAGGGTGCGGGCCCTGCCGTGCACGTCCACGACGCGCTGCGCGCAGGTGAAGGAGTGGCCGGACCGGAGCGAGCGCACGGCCTCGCGGATCACCCGGTCCTGGTCGTCCGGGTGGCGGCGGGCGCGCAGGATCTCCGGTCCGGGGGTGACCTGGGCGGGCTCGTACCCGTACATCCGGTACACCTCGTCGGACCACCACCAGGTGCCGGTGGCGAGCTCGACCCGGTACTGACCTGCGAGAACGGGTGTACCTACCGCGAGGTTCTTGACCGTGTCGCCGAGGAAGGGAGTGTGCGGCGTGGTGTCGCCGGTAGTCGTCGTTGCCATCGGGGCCTCCGTCATCGCGGTGCGGCGCCGTGGCTTGACTCCTCGCGTCACGTTAGCCCTTTCACCCGCTGACGGCCAGCGCGGTCAGGGACCGGGCCGTGTGGTGCGGCCGGAACCCGAGGCGGGAGTAGAGGTGGCCGGGCGTGTCGCCGACCTCGGCCGCGATGCTCACCGGCCCGGCGCCGGCGTCGCGGAGCCGCGCCACCGCGTGGTGGATCAGCGCGGTGGCGATGCCGTGGCCGCGGTGGTCCGGCGCCACGAACACGTCCTCGACCACGCCCTGCCCCGACGGCGCGAGCCACCCGCAGACGAAGCCCGCTACCTCGCCGTGCCGGAGCGCGCACCAGTACGTCGCGTGGCGCTCCAGGTCCTGGCGGTGGGCGACGGTCGCGTCCGTCATGACCTGCGGCCGGACCGGTACGCCGTGGCGCACGTCCTCCTCGACGTGGTCGGTGCGCAGCATCGCGGCGCGCGCCGCCCAGCCGGGATCGGCGTCGTCCGCGCGCCGCACCTCGTGCGGAGGCGCGGGCCTGGTCAGGTCGTGCCGGGTGGGCAGGACGAGCCGCAGCTCGTCCTCGGCCTGCCAGCCGTCGAGCAGCAGCTCCGCCTCGACCCACGGCGGCGTGCGGCGCTCGACGACGACGCGCGTGCAGCCGTCCCGCGCCGCCTCGGCGAGGTCGCGCCGCAGGGTGTCGGCGTCGGCGGGCACCACGGCGTACAGGAAGTTGGCCAGGCCGAGCGACGGCGCCGCCGCGCGGTGGGCGAGCGCCGAACCGGCGAGCTGCCGGTGCGTGCTGGCCAGACCCCAGAACCGGACCGTGTCGTCATCGGGCGTCGGCATGCCTCACACCGTAGCCGCCCCAGGAGCGGGCAGTGCCTGGTCAGGCGGCCGGACGGCGGTGAGCCCGCGCTCCAGCATCTCGACGGTCGTCTCGGCCTCGTCGCCGGCGCCGTCGGCCTGGAGCGCCGTCATGATCTGGGCCGCGGCGATGCTCTCGGGGACGTGGGCGTCGCTGGCCGCGTCCCGCAGCACCTGCCGGGCCTCGTCGTCCTGGACGTCCCGCGCCACGGCGATGATGCACTTCGCCCGTTCGATGGCCACCTGTCCGATGACGTTGTCTCGGTTCATGGATGACATGCGGAACCTCCGGACCCGGCAAGGATCGAGAGCCGCTCCATGACCCCGAACTCTTCACCCTAGGTCATCGGGCCTGGTCACCACCAGGCCCGATGACCCTGCGCGGGCCGCCCGGGCGCTCAGCGCCGCGTGCGCGCCATCCACTCCCAGATGCTCCGGCCCGCGTGCCGCGGGTCGTTGCGGGCCACGTAGATCCACGACCAGTGCCCTGGGTACGTGTTCCCGTCCCACACGACGCCGTCGTACAGGCTCATGACCGAGCCGGCGATCCGCTCGTGCGCGTGGACGGTGTTGTCCTCCGGGTCCAGCGTCGTGTCGTCGGCCGAGGCGACCAGCCACGTCGGCGTCGTCATCGCGGCGAGCTCCGCGTCGGAGATGAAGTAGCCGCCCGAGCCGTCCCGCGGCCCGATGCCGCAGCAGATCGGCGTCGACGTCGCGAACCGGTCCGGGTGCTCGGCGACCATCTTGAGCGACATGTACCCGCCGTTCGAGCAGCCGACCACGTGGACGCGGCTCGCGTCGATCCGGTGCGCCGCCGCGACCTCCTCGATCGCCTCCAGGATCTGGGGCGCGAAGCCGTCGCCGTCCTGCATCCAGGCCGACGTCGCCTGCGGCGCGAGCACGTACGCGCCGCCGAACAGGTCCTGCGCCTCCCGCGTGGCGAAGCCGAGCGCGCCCCGGTTGGCCCGCAGCGTCGCCTCGTTGTCGTAGTAGTCGTACCCGCCCGTCCGCAGGCCGCCCTCGCCGCCGCCGTGCAGCCAGACGACGAGCGCCGCACCGCGGCGTCCGCCCCGGTGCCGGCGCTCGGGCGAGAACAGCCGGTAGTTCAGGCCCGACGCCGTCGCGTGGTACGTGAACGCGTCGACCTCCGGGTCGGACAGGTCGCCCTGCCGGAACGAGTCGAGCACGACGACGCCGCCCGCACCCGGGCCGCGCAGCGGCTCCACCTGGGTGACCGTGTGGTCCAGGTCCAGGAGCACGTTGCGGCCGAACGCGCCCATGTACTGCAGGGTGCCGGCGCCGTCGACACCCCACCCGTGCTCCAGGCCGAGCGTCACCTCGCCGCGGCCGGTCCACCGCGCCCCGGTGACCACGCGGTCCTGCTCGTAGGCGACGTCGCCCGTGAGCGGGTTGGTGGCCACGACGTGCACGGCGAAGGTCGACGGCGTGAGCGACGACCGCTCCACGCGGCCCAGCACGTCGGACGCGATGACCAGCGAGGTGACCTGCTCGCCGCCATCGAGCACCTCGGCGACGGGGGTCACCATGGCGGCGCGGTGGCCCTTGCCCGGGGCGGCGACGGGGGCGCTCGCGGCGTTCGCGGCCGGTGCGCCCAGCACGGCCGAGGCGCCGACGGCGGCGCCGGTGGCGAGCAGGGTGCGGCGGGTGATCGGGGTGCGCATGGCAGAACTCCTTCGTTCGGGGCCAAGGGGCCGGCCCGCGCGACGATGCGCACCACCAGCCATCCGGGAGGCTAATGAGCGGTGTCGGCGCACGTCAACGGGTCGCCGCCCGCCGCATCACTCCCAGCGCCGGTGCCGCGGCAGCGCCACGCCCACCACGCCGAGGCAGCACGCGCAGACCACCGCGACCACGGCCAGCGCGAGCACGTACGAGACGCCCGGCGCGAGGGCGGCCAGCAGCGTGGGCAGCAGGAACCCCGTGTAGGCGAGCGAGTAGTACACGCCGGTCATCCCGGCGAGGTCCCGCGGGGTGGCCATCGACTGCGCGATCAGCAGGCCGGAGACCACGCACACCCCGTACGAGCCGCCGAGCAGCGCCGCGACCGCGAACGCGAGGGCGGGCTGGCCCACCGCGGCCGCGACGGCGGCCAGCACCATGCCCGCCGTCATCCCGGACAGCCCGACGACCAGCGCGTGCCCGTGCGTCACGCGGTTCAGGTACCCGACGGTGGTCTGGGTCAGCGCCCCGGTCCCCAGGGTCACCACGGTCAGGCCCGTCGCGTACAGCGTCGCCCAGGACCCGAGCCGGTCCTCGACGACGGCGGGCATGATCGCGTAGGCCACGCCGGCGGCCGCGAACACCCACGGCGCGGCCGGGAGGACCAGCAGCCGGAACGCCCGCTGCCCGGCCGACGGCACCCGCAGGTCGCGCCACCAGGGCCGCTGCGCACGCAGCTCCGCCGGCAGGCTCTCCGGGGCCCGGAGCAGCGGGCCGAGCGCCAGGAGGCACAGCGCCACGTGCACGACATAGGGCGACTGCCCGGGCCAGGGCGCCCACTGCGCGATTGCACCCGTGACCCCGGCGCCGAGCGCGAACCCCAGCGTCAGGGTCAGCGAGGAGCGCCAGGCGCCCGCGGCGCTGCCCGCGTGCAGGTCCCACGGTGACGCCGACAGCTCCTTGATCCAGCTCGATCCCACCGACATGCCGATGCCGACGCCGATCCCCGCCAGCAGCCGGCCCGCGCACAGCAGCACGAACGAGTCCATGCCGGCGGCGAGCAGCACGCTCGCCGCGATCGCGCTGACCAGCCCGGCGATCGCGACCGGCTTGCGGCCGTGCTGGTCGGACAGCGCCGCGGCGACGAGCAGGCCCGGGATCAGGCCGAACACGTACATGCCCAGGAGCAGGTTCGCCTGCCACGGCGCGTAGCCGCCGAGCGTCTCGTAGACGTGCAGCAGGGGCGTGAAATGGTTGCCGCCCCACGCGACGACGAACACCGCGGGCGCCGTCAGGAGCCAGGACCGTCCCGTGTGCCGCAGGCTCACCGCGCCACCTCGTAGCCGCTGTGCCCCTGGGCGAGGTGCCGGTCGATCTGCCGGACGAACCCGTCGGTGTCGGCGGCCTCGATCGCGTCCAGCAGGGCGGCGTGCTCGTCCGCGAACCCGTCCAGGCGGCCGGCCGTGGCGCCGACGGCGAGGTAGGTGAGGCGGATCAGCCGGGGTCCCAGCAGCCGCGAGACCTCGTCGACGACGCCGCTGCGCTCGTGGTGGATGATCGCGGCGTGGAACGCGTAGTCCAGGACGGTGAAGTCCGTGGGCCGGTCGACGGCGTCCCGCTGCCGGTCCAGGATCGTCCGCAGGGCCGCGGTCAGCCGCTCGCGCGAGCCGGGCTCCGCGGACTCCAGCCGCCGCACCACGTTCGTCTCCAGCATGGAGCGGACCGACAGGAGCTCGTCCCGCTCCGTGGCGGTGGGCACCGTGACCATGGCGCCCTTCTTCGGCGCGAGCGCCACGAGCCCCCAGACCTGGAGCGCGAGCAGCGCCTCCCGGACCGGCGTGCGGCTGACGCCGTGCTCGGCGGCGACGTCCACCTCGGTCAGCCAGGTGCCCGGGGCGATCCCGGCGCTGACGATCTGCTGGGCGAGCTCGCCGGAGAGCCGCTCCGCGATCGAGCGGGACGGCGTGGTCCAGGGCAGGTTGAGGTGCTCGGCGGGATCCGGTTGCATGCAACCATGCATACATCATGCGGCCGCCCAGTGCCCGGCGGTGCTCAGGATGTGGGCTCCCGTGTGATCATGGGGCCATGACGTCCCTGGTCCGCGGCAGGCCCGCGACGGTGAAGGACGTCGCACGTCACGCCGGGGTCTCGGCGAGCACCGTGTCGAACGTGCTGCACGGCCGCTCCAGCGTGGCCGACGAGATCCGCGCCCGGGTCGAGGCCGCGATCACCGAGGTCGGGTACGTCCCGTCGGCCGCCGGCCGCCTGCTGCGCAGCGGCACGTCCGAGGTGATCCAGCTCGCCCTGCCCGACATCCGCTCGCCCTACTACTCGGCCCTGGCCCACACGGTCATCCAGCGGGCCCGCGAGCTCGGGATGACGGTGGTCATCGAGGAGACCGACGGCGCCGTCGAGCAGGAGCAGCGGGTGGCGAGCAGCCACCCGCACCGGGGTGTCGGCGGCACGCTCATCTGCCCGATGTCGCTCACGAGCGACGACCTGGCCGAGCTGCGCCCCGAGCTGCCGACCGTCCTGCTCGGCGAGCACACGCGGGGCGACGCGTTCGACCAGGTGTTCATCGACAGCCGCGCCGCGGCGCGCGACGTCGCGACCCACCTCGTGGCGACCGGCCGCCGGCGGTTCGCGTTCGTCGGCACCGAGCACGGCAAGGGCACCGGCCCGGGGGCGCTGCGGCTGGAGGGCGTGCGCGACGTGCTGCGCGCCGAGGGGCTGGACCTGCCCGACTCCGCGGTGCTCGGCACGCCCGACTTCGGGCGCGAGACCGGCGTCGCCGTGGGCGAGCGGCTCCCGGCGGGGGAGTCGGGGTACGACGCCGTGGTCTGCGCCACCGACGAGCTGGCCGTCGGCGTGCTGCACGCGCTCGCGGGCCGCGGCGTCGAGGTGCCGCGGGAGATCGCGGTCACCGGCTGGGACGACGCTCCCGAGAGCCGGTTCGTGACGCCGTCGCTCACGACCGTGGCGCACGACCTCGACGACCTGGCCGCCGCGGCCCTCGGCTTCGTCACGGCGCGCCGGGCCGATCCGGCGCGCCGCCCCGGCCGGCACGTGTCGCCGCACCGGCTCGTGGTGCGCGACTCGACGCAGACCGGCTGAGTCTCCCGGACCGCCACCCGCGCATTGACACCGCGCGGCTCCGCCCCCTACGTTCGAACGCGGCCGTGTAACGTTGCACGGCGCAGATGCAACGTTGCACGGAGGATGGATGAGGAACCTCGACCGCCGCACCTTCCTGGCTCTCGGTGGTGCCGCCGGCCTGGCCGGCGCGCTCGGGCTCGCCGGCTGCGGCCGCTCCGGCCCGGCGCGGGACGTCGCCGGCACGATCACCTGGTGGGACCAGTTCCAGCCGCTGGAGGCCCTCCAGCGCGAGACCTTCGACGCCGTCGCGGGCCGGCTCGGCGTCACCGTCGACTACACCGTCTACGACCCGGCGGGCCTCGGCCAGGCCCTGCAGCTCGCCCAGCAGAGCGGCCAGGTGCCCGACGTCTTCACCAACGGGTACGGCGTGCCCGAGCTGGTCCTGGTCGAGAACGGCTGGGTGCGGCCCATCGAGCTCAGCCCCGAGGCCCGCGCGCGCTTCCCCGAGGGCACGCTGGTCGAGGGCCTGCACACGTTCGGGGGCGAGCTGTACTCGTTCCCGCTGTTCACGCCGCACCAGCACGCCACCCTGACCTGGTTCGACCAGCGGGCCGTCGAGGCGGCCGGCGGCGACCCGGAGAACGGGCCGCGCACCTGGGACGAGTTCCGGTCCCTGGCCGGCGCCCTGACCGAAGCGGGCAGCTCGTCGGGGTGGATCGAGGGGCTCGCGCTGCTCGACCGGCTGCGCCAGCACGTGATCGACCTCGCGACCGGCGCGGGCGCGGTGCTCAGCTTCGCGGGCAACGGCGCCGACGCCCCCGGCGTCGCGGACGCCCGCACGGGGGAGTACCCCTTCGACTCCGCCGAGTTCCGCGACGTCTTCGAGTTCCTCGGCTCGCTTGTGCGCGACGGCGTCATGTTCCCGTCCTCGACGTCGCTCGACGTGCGCACGGCGCGCGCCCGCTGGGTGGGCGGCTCGGCCGGGCTGTTCTTCGACGGGCCCTGGAACGCCGGCGTCCTGGCGGGGCAGTTCCCCGACGCGCTCGCCACGCTCGGCCTGGCGGACATGCCCACGCCCGACGGCGTCGCCCGGGCGATGAACGGCCCGGTCGGCGGCGCGTTCTGGCTGTCGCGGACGTCGTCGGACGCCGCGGCCGCCGGCGAGATCCTGTCGCGGATGACCACCGCGGACTACGCGCGGGGCCTGGCCGCCGCCATGGACCAGCCGCCCGCCGACGTCGGCGCCGTCGCCGAGGCCGACGTCCCGGAGGCCTACGCGCGGGCCGTCTCGCTCATGCGGGACAGCGTCCGGCTCGCGCCCAGCCCCGTGGCGAAGAACCCCGCGGTCGGCGCGGTGCTGTCCGAGATGAAGCAGATCCGGCCCAACCTCGGCGAGATTGCGCAGGGCTACCTCGGCGGCAACGTCGACGACGTCGGCGCCGAGCTCACGCGCTACCGCAGCCGCCTGGCCACCGAGCGCGACCGCGCCATCGAGGTGGTCCGGGCCGGCGGCCAGGAGGTCTCGCTCGACGACTGGATCTTCGACGACGCCGACCAGACCACCGGGAGCCCCCGCTCATGACCCTCGTCAGCACCCCGCACGCCCGGCGGGCCGCCGCGCACCGGCCCTGGATCTGGCTCTTCCTGCTGCCCACCATCGTGCTCTTCGGCGCGTACACGGTGTGGCCCGCGCTGGCCAGCATCTGGTACTCGTTCCTCAACTGGTCCGGCTACGGGCCCGAGCGGCCGTTCGCCGGGTGGGCCAACTACCAGCTCGCGTTCTCCGACCCGCTGTTCTGGAAGTCGATCGGCGTCACGCTGCTGATCATCGTGGTCACCGTGCCGCTGCGGGTGCTGCTCGCGCTCGTGCTCGCGATCTTCCTGAACGACCCGCGCCTGCCGTTCGCGCGCGTGCTGCGCACCGCGTTCTTCGTCCCCGTCGTGGCGACGACGGCGATCATCGGCATCGTCATGAACTTCGTGCTCGACCCCGCCGGCGGGCCCGTGAACCACGTGCTCGGCAACCTCGGGATCGGCCCGGTCGACTTCCTCGGCGACGCCTCGGCCGCCCTGTGGACCGTGATGGGCGTCCACTTCTGGAAGTGGCTCGGCCTGACCCTCATGTACTGGCTGGCCGCGCTGCAGACCATCCCGAACGACGTCCAGGAGGCGGCCCGGGTCGACGGCGCCAGTGCCCGGCAGCGCTTCACGCACATCACCCTGCCGATGCTCGCGCCGTTCGTCGCCATCATCACCATGCTCACCATCGTCGAGACCATGCAGATCTTCGACCTCGTGCAGACCATGACCGGTGGCGGGCCGTTCTTCTCCACCCTCGTGACCGAGGTCTACATCTACCAGCAGGCGTTCGAGACGGCGCGGCCCGAGTACGGGTACGCCTCCGCCGTCGGCGTGCTGCTCGGCGTCCTCACCCTCGTCGTGGTCGGTGTCGCGGCGATCGTCTCGCGGCTCATCGGCCGGAAGGGAGCGGTCCGGTGACCGGAACCATGACCACCACCAGAACTGTGTCCACGTCCAGAAGCATCTCCGCCACCAGGACCATGACCCGCAGCCGGACGGCCGGCTGGGTCCAGTTCGCCGTCCTCGCGGTGCTCGCCCTGGCCTGGGTCTACCCGCTGCTGTGGATCTTCGCGGCCTCCCTCAAGGACGACGCCTCGATCTTCACCGACGGCCTGAGCCTGATCCCGGACCAGTGGAACTGGCAGAACTACGTGGACGCCTGGCAGACCGCCGGGTTCGCCCGCTACACCCTCAACTCGCTGGTCGTCACGATCGGCTCGGTCGTCGTCGTCATCCTGCGCTGCGCCACCGCCGGCTACGTGATCGGCCGGTACCGGTTCCGCGGCCGACGCGTCGTGCTCGGCGTGCTGCTCGCCGCCAGCTTCATCCCCACCGGCCTCGCCATCATCCCGGTCGTGCGGCTCAGCACCGAGCTCGGCATCCTCGACAGCACCCTCGGGCTGATCCTCGCGCTGTCCGCCGGCGGCAACGTGGCCGGCGTCCTGCTGTACACGGGGTTCTTCGCCCAGATCCCCGACGAGCTCGAGCAGGCCGCCCACATGGACGGCGCCGGGTTCCTGCGCACCTTCTTCTCCGTGATGCTCCCGCTGTCCGGGCCCATCACCGCGACCGTCGCCGTCGTCACGTTCATCGGGACCTGGAGCAACTTCTTCGTCCCGCTCGTGTTCACGTTCAGCGACCCCGACCGCCGCACCCTCGCCGTCGGCATGCTCGCCTTCCAGGGCACCAACTCGACCGACTGGACCGGCCTCGCCGCCGGCGCGACCATGTCGCTCGTCCCGGTCCTGCTCGTGTTCGTGCTGCTGCAGCGCTACTTCGTGGAGGGCATCGCCGGCGCCGTGAAGAACTGACCCGGCGCCCCGCCGCCGTCCCGAGACCGCCCACCAGACAGGAGCCCCGCACCACCATGACCAGGCCCAACATCCTTCTCATCTGCACCGACCAGCAGCGCTGGGACGCCCTCGCCGCCGCCGGCAACAGCGCCATCCGCACCCCGAACCTCGACCGCCTCGCCGCCCACGGCGTCCGGTTCGACCGCTGCATCGTGCAGTCACCCGTGTGCGCGCCGTCCCGCGCCAGCCTCATGACCAGCCGCTACCCGCGCAACCACGGCCTGTGGGCCAACGGCGTCGACATCGCCGGGAGCGAGCAGCTCTTCACCGCGGCGCTCGCGCGTCACGGCTACGACTGCGGCCTGGTGGGCAAGTTCCACCTCGGCTCGGCCTGGGGCGGGCGCACCGAACCGCGCCTCGACGACGGCTTCCGGGTGTTCCGCTGGTCGCACGACCCGTACGTGCGCAGCCCCGAGAACAGCTACCACACCTGGCTCGAGGAGCAGTTTCCCGGCCTGCTCGACGAGACGCTGGCCCAGGGCGGCGACGCGATCGACCGGCTGCCCACCGAGGCGCACTACAGCCACTGGATCGGCGAGGAGGCGATCGGCTACCTCCGCACGGGCCGGGACAAGGACAAGCCGTTCTGCTTCGTGGTGAACTTCTTCGACCCGCACCACGGCTTCGGCGCGCCGCCCGAGTACCGGGAACGGTACGACGCCCAGGCGCTGCCCCGCCCGGTCGGCGGCCCGGACGACCTCGACGACAAGCCTGCGATCTACCGGGAGGCCTCCGCGCGGTCGTACGCGGGCAGCCTGCCGGGGTTCCAGGACTACACGGCCGACGAGATCCAGGGGATCGTCGCCGACTACTACGCCATGGTGTCGCTGGTGGACGACGAGGTGGGGCGCATCCTGGCCGCGCTGGAGGACGAGGGGCTGGCCGGCGACACGCTGGTGGTCTTCACCAGTGACCACGGCGAGCTGCTCGGCGACCACCAGATGCTGCTCAAGGGCCCCATGATGTTCGAGAGCTCGGTGCGCGTGCCGCTGATCGTGCGCTGGCCCGGGGAGCTGCCCGAGGGCGAGGTCCGCGACGACCTGGTGCAGTGGATCGACCTCGCGCCCACGCTGCTGGAGGCCGCCGGCGTCGACGCCCTGCCGCGCGCGCAGGGCACCAGCCTGCTGGGGCTCGCCCGGTCGGGGCAGTGGGACGACGCGCGGGGCTGGGCGCTGTCCGAGTACCGCAACAGCTGCATCCCCTACGACGTGCCCGTGCACACCACGATGCTGCGCACCGACGACTGGAAGGTCGTGGTGCACCACGGCGCGCCGAGCACCGACCGCGAGCGGACCGGCGAGCTGTACGACCTGGTCGGCGACCCGCACGAGCTCACGAACCTGTGGGACGACGAGCGGTTCCGGGACCGGCGTCTGGGCCTGCAGGAGCAGCTCCTGGACGTGCTCGTCGCGACGGAGGACCGCAGCCGGCCGCGGCTCGCGGACTTCTAGCGGCCCGCGACCGCCGTCGCCACCACGAGGTCCTCCCAGGACATCCCGGAGCTCTTGAACACGACGGGCCGGTCCTCGGGGAGCCCGACGGCCCCGGTGACGACGTCCGCCATCGGGACGAGGTCCGTCGCCGTGATCGCGCCCTCGGCGACCGCGAGGACGACGTCGCCGCACTCCCGCAGCGCGGTAGTGACGTCCTCGACGACGACGGCGGCGCGGCCCAGCAGGTCGGCGGGGAGCTCCCGCGCGTCCGGCTCGTGGGAGCCGACGGCGATGACCACGGCGTCGTCGCGCACCAGGGCGCCGTCGAACAGCGGCTCCCGGGCGGTGGTGGCGCAGACGATCACGCCCGCGGCCGCCGTGGCCCGGGCGGCCTCGGCACTGCCGGTGCCCACCACGTGCGTGAGGCCGTCGGTCGTGGCGACCCGGTCGGGCCGGCGGACCACCGCGGTGACGGTGCCGAGCGGGCGGTGCCCGGCGAGCGTGTCGCGCAGCGTGTCCAGGTGGCCGATGCCCTGGTGCCCCGCGCCGTAGAGCACCACGTCGAGCGGCTCCGCGGAGCGCCGCAGCACGTCGAGGGTCGCGGCGACGGAGACGGCGGGCGTGCGTAGGTCGGTCAGCGCCGGGCCGTCGATCAGGCAGCGGGGCGTGAGCGTCTCGGCGTCGAGCAGGAGGTACAGGCCCTGGATGCGGGCCAGGCCGCGCGCCGGGTTGTCCGGCGCGAGGCTGAGCACCTTGATCCCGGCGTCCGCGCCGGCCTCGGCGGGCATGAGGAGCAGCTCGCCGTTCTCCAGGGGCTCGGAGATACGCGCGTGGTCGGCCTCGGGGCGCAGGCCCGCCCGGAGAGCCTGGCGCAGCGCCTCGACGGCCCCGGCGGGCGCCAGGCGCTGTCGGACGTCGTCCGCGGTGAGGTAGGGGATCGCCCCCGGCTGCGCGGTCATCGCAGCACGAACCCGGGGACGAGGTCGTCGCGCGGGTCGACGACGAAGACGTGCTCGGCGGTCCGGTAGGCGGTCCCGGTGACCTGCGGGACGACGGCCGCCCGTCCCGCGACGTCGACCCGCTCCAGGACTGTCCCGGTGAAACGTGAGCCGACGATCGACTCGTGCCGCAGCGCGGCGCCCTCGGGCAGCGTGCCCCGCGCCGTCAGCGTGGCCAGGCGCGCGCACGTCCCGGAGCCGCAGGGGGATCGGTCCAGCTCGCCGTCGGCGAAGATCGTGGCGTTGCGCTGCCACGGCCCGGACCCGTCGTCGCTGGGGCCCAGGTCGTCGTAGACGATGGTCCCGTAGATGCCGCTCAGCCTCTCGTCGGTCGGGTGGGCGGCGTGGACCGAGTCGTTCAGCGCCCACTTGATCTCGCGCCCGATCGCGATGATCTCATCGGTGTGCTCCGGCGTCACCGTCAGGCCCACGCCGCGGGCGCCGAGCTGGGCGTAGATCGCGCCGCCGAAGCTCACGTCCACGGTGACGTCGCCCCGCGACGTGGCCACCGGGACGTCGAGCGCGAGCACGTAGCCGGGGACGTTGACGAAGTCGACCGCCGTCACCGTCCCGGCGCCGTCGGTGTGCACCCGGGCGGTGACCCGGCCGGAGGGCACATCGATGACGACGTCGGTGGTGCCCGACGGGTCAGGCCGCACCAGGCCGGTCTCGACCGCCCAGGCGCCCAGCGCGATGGTGCCGTGCCCGCACGCGGTCGAGAAGCCGTCCTTGTGCCAGAACAGCACGCCGAGGTGCGCGCCGCCGTCGTCGGGCTCGACGACGAACCCGCCGTACATGTCGGCGTGGCCGCGCGGCTCGTGGCACAGGATCTGCCGGATCCGCTGGATCTCCGGCGACCCGATCGCGAACATCCGCTTCGCGGCGACGTCGGCGCCCTCGACGGCCACGGGCAGAGTGGTGACGATCCGGAACGGCTCACCGCCCGTGTGGTAGTCGACGGCCTCGTACCGTTCGGTGCTCACCGGGGCTCCTCGTCGGGGTCAGGTGCGGGTGCGATCACAATAGCCGTGCCCCTGGCGCCGGACCTCTCTAGGCTGCCGCACGTGATCCCCTTCGATGCCCTGCGCGACCTTCCCCACCGTGAGGCGGCCCGCCGCCTGCTCGCCGCCGGGTGGAATGTGTGCGGCCTCGGGGACTGGGCGACCGTCTGGCGCTCGCCGGACGGTGCTCTGGTCGCGCGGGTCAGTCCCTTCGAGCCGGCCTACGGCGTCTTCGTCGAGCTGTGCCGAGCTCTGCAGGGCCACCCGTTGCTGCCGCGCATCGAGTTCGACGCCCCCTTGGCGGGAGGCGGCCGCGTGACCGTGCTGGAGTTCCTCATGCCGGTGGAGCCCGCCGAGGCCGCGGCCGTGGTGGCGCGCTGGGACGCCGCCGCGCCGGACGACCCGATCAGCGTGGTCCGCCGGCAGGCCGAACGGCTCGACGCCGAGGCCGCCCGGACGGTTCCGTTCTGGGGCGGGCTGGACCACAACCCCGGCAACGTCCTGCGGAACGCCGCCGGAGAGCCGAAGCTGGTCGACTTGTTCTACGCCGCGGGCCTGGAGATCTACCGGGTGCTGCGGGAGGACCCGGCGCAGCTCGCCGAGGCGATCGCCGCCGACCGCCGCCGGTACATCTGCGACATCGCAGCGGTGGTCCGCAGGTCGGACCCGGACGAGCTGGCAGCGCTGCGCGCGGCCGCCGCCGTGGTTTCATGACCCTCGTGACCCGACCCTTGCGCAAGCTCGGTTTCCTGACCATCGGCCTGTTCGACCCGGACGACCCGCGCGCGGGCCACGAGTCGACCCTGCGGCTGATCGAGCTGGGCGAGCAGCTCGGGTTCGACAGCGCGTGGCTACGGCACCGCCACCTGCAGCACGGCATCTCGTCCCCGGTGGCGGTGCTGGCGGCGGCGACGCAGCGCACCAGCCGGATCGAGCTGGGCACCGCCGTCACCCCGCTGGGCCTGGAGAACCCGTTCCGGCTGGCCGAGGACCTCGCCACGGTGGACGTGCTGTCCGGCGGCCGCCTCAACCCCGGCGTCAGCGTGGGCCCGCCCATCCACTGGGACCACCTGCGCGAGCACCTGTACCCGACCACGTGGCAGCACGAGGACTTCTCCAAGGCCCGCGTCGAGCGGCTGCTGCACAACCTGTCCGGCGGCGCCGTCTCCACGTTCGAGGGGACCGAGGGCATCGAGACGTACTCCACGCGCATCCAGCCATACTCCCCGGGTCTGCGGGAACGCGTCTGGTACGGCGCCGCCTCGGCGTCGTCGGCGGCCTGGGCCGGCACGGCGGGCACGAACCTGCTGACCTCCTCGGTGCTGGACGCCGGGGACGCCGAGCACCCGGACTTCGCGACCCTCCAGCGCGAGCAGATCGACCTGTTCCGCGCGGCGCACCCGGCGGGGGAGCAGGCCCGCGTGTCGCAGGGCCTCGTGGTGATCCCCACGGACGGCGCCACCCCGGAGCAGGTCGCCCGCTACGAGGCGTACGCGGCGGCGCGCCTGCCGCGCACCGCGGCGCCCGTCCAGACGGGCCCGCGGCGCATGCTGTTCGCGCCCGACCTGGTGGGACCCGCCGAGCAGCTCGCCGAGCGGCTGAGCACGCACGCCGGGTTCCAGGCGGTCGAGGAGGTCGCGTTCGCGCTGCCGTTCACCTTCGACGAGCCGGACTACGTGCAGATCCTCACCGACCTGGCCACGCGGCTGGGACCGCTGCTGGGCTGGGCGCCGGCGGCGGCCTCATAGGTCACGCCTACGCGCCCAGGAGCGGGATTCCCTCGTACCCCCGTGCGTCGTGGGCGGGCACGATCCGCACGTCGGGCGGGAGCGCGGCGACCCGGGCCAGGTCTTGCCGGACCCGCGCCGGGTCGCTGTCGGCGAGCAGGCGCATCAGGAGGGGCCGCTGCACGCCGTGCGCGATCCCGTCGAGCTGCCAGGTGAGGTCGCCGACGAAGGCGAACCGCCGGCCCGGTCGCTCGGTCACGAGAACGGCGACCGAGCCCGTGGTGTGGCCGGGAGCCGGCACGATCACGACGGAGCCGTCCCCGTGCAGGTCGTGGCTGGCGGGGAAGCCCAGGTGGGGCGGGCCGTCGAAGGTGTACGGCCGCACGTCGTGGCCCCCGACGACGTGGCTGAACACGCGGTCGCCGTGACCGCCGGACGCGTACCGCAGCTCCTCCGGGGTCACGAGGACCGGCACGTCGAGGGAGTCCAGCCCGCTGACGTGGTCCCAGTGCGAGTGGGTCAGGATCACGCCGAGCAGCCGGCCGCGGTCGTAGCCGGCGGCGTCGAGCTGCTCGGCCGCGGTCGCCCCGAGACGGTGCGGCGAGCGCCGGAACGCCGGAAGCATCCGGATGTGCTCCCCGGCGTGCGCGCCGAACCCGGCGTCGACGAGGACGTCGCCCTTCGGGTGGCAGACCAGCACGGCCGTGGCGGCGAACTGCCGGCGGTCCCGGAACCGGCCGCCCTGGAAGGCGAGGGCGGCCGGGGTCTCGTAGGAGCCCGTGGGGAGCTGGAACACCTTGATCTCCGCGGGCGAGGCGGCACTGTTGGTCATACGTGTCAGTATTGAACTAAGAGTTCAACAGTGTCAACGTCGTCCAGTACTCGTAGGATCGCGCCATGACGAGCGAGACCGCAGTGGACCCGCGCATCGCCCGCACACGGCGCGACGTGGTCGCCGCGACCAGCGAGCTGCTGCTCGACCAGGGCTGGGACGCGGTCACGCACGCCGCGGTGGCGCGGCGCGCCGGCTATTCCAAGGCCACCGTCTACACGCACTGGCCCACCCGGCTCGACCTGATCAGTGCGTCGATCGAGCAGATCTGTGACGAGGCGGAGCATCCGGCGGCCACCGGCGACCTGCGGGCCGATCTCCGGGCCGGTCTGGCGGACTTCGCCGACGACCTCACGCGCGGTCACCTCGATCGTCTGCTGGCGGGTGTCGTCGAGCGCGCGAACGACAGCGACGTCGTCGGCCGGCTGCGCACGCGGCTGTACGAGACGGGGACCAGCGCACTGCGCGCCGTCCTCGGGTCCCACGTCGCGCAGCGCGACGTCGAACCCGCGCTCGCGCTCCTGACGGGGGCAGTGCTCGTGCTCGTCACGTTCGAGGGCAGGCCGGTGGGCACCGCGGCGCTCGACGACCTGATCGACCGGGTGCTGGCCTCCACGACGCCGCTGGCGGGCTAGGTCCGGGCCCTCAGACCAGCTCGAGCAGCACCCCGTCCGCCGACTCCCGGCCGCCCGGCCCGTGCTCGCGGACGATCGCGACGATCTCGTCGAACAGCGTCGGCCCCTCGCCGCGGCGCGCGGCGTCGAGCCGCGCGGTGAAGGCCGCGCGGTTGGACGGGTCGACGCCGGGCAGCAGCCGCTCCAGCCGGCGGGCGGTCTCCGGGTGGCCGAGCGCCGTCCGCGACGTCTCGGAGCCGGTCCACCGCAGCACCCAGCCGCCGTCGGGGGTCCCGAACCCGCCGCGGAGAACGTCGTTGAGGGCGTCGAGGTTGCCGTGCCAGACGTACCCGCTCAGCAGGCGGGAGAACTCGCGGGCGAAGCCGTCGAGGTCGTCGAACCGCGATCCGTCGACGACGAGCACGGGCAGGTCACGGTTCATGTCTTGAGGTTATCCGTCCCGTTCCGGGCCGGACCCGTGCGCCGCGCCCGGCCGGTCGGCCGGGCCGGGCGCGGCGCACGGGACCCGGTCACATCCGGTAGAAGTCGCCGTAGTGGTTGGGCGAGAAGTAGGTCACCCCGGTGGTGCGGTCCAGGATGAGCCGGTAGGACTGCCGCGCCGCGCCGCAGGCCCGCGGCGTCACGTCGAACTCCAGGTAGGAGTGGCCGGCCGGGAGCTGGCCCTCGTTGTTGTAGTGCGTGCCGCCCGCGAAGTTGCACTGGCCGTTCGGCCAGCTCACCCAGCCGCGCGTGCTCGGGTAGCCCTTGGAGCTCCAGATCGACCTGGAGTCGTACGCCTCCGCACATCCGCTGTGCGTGCAGGAGCTGTAGACGGCGGCCTCGGACGACGGTGCGACCGCGACGCCGCCGGCCGTGACGAAGGCGACCATCGTCGACAGGATGACGATGATCCGGACCAGGTTCGACGCGATGCTCTTGTTCTCGGACACGCTGACCTCCCTCTCGGTGGAGACATGCAGGTGGGGAACATGCAGGGAGGATCCTGACCGATCCGGGCGACGCCGGCCCGACGACGCTCCGACGGGCGGGTGAATTTTACTTGTCTGCTTTGTCCGGGAAACCTGCCCGGGTCCGGCCGACCGGTTGTCCGGACCCGCGCCGGCCTGCTTGGGTCGTCCCATGGCGAGATGGACCGAGGTCGCGGACGGCGTGCTGGTCCGGCGGTACGAGGAGCTGGACCTGTCGGTCGGCCTCGTCGTCGGCGCGGAGGGCTGCCTGGTCGTGGACACCGGGGGAGACGCCGGGCAGGGCGCCGGGCTCGCCGCCGCCGTCCGCGAGGTGACGCCGCTGCCGTGGCAGGTGGCGCTGACCCACTCCCACTTCGACCACAGCTTCGGCACCGAGGCGTTCGCGCCCTGCGCCGTGTGGGCGCAGCGGGGGTGCCGGGCCGACCTGGAGGCGACCGGCAAGGAGCAGCAGCAGAAGTGGGCGCGGCACTACCGCGAGCGCGGGGAGCAGGAGGTCGCCGACCGCATCGCGGCCGTGCGCCTGGTCCTGCCCGACCGGCTGGTCGACGACGGCGCGGAGCTGGACCTCGGCGGCCGGGTCGTCGAGCTGCGGCACTTCGGGCCCGCGCACTCCGACCACGACCTGGTCGTGCACGTCCCGGACGCGGGGGTCGTGCTCGCCGGCGACCTCGTGGAGCAGGGCGCGCCGCCGCAGTTCGGCGACGCGTTCCCGCAGGGCTGGCCGGGCGCGCTCGACGGCGTGCTCGCGCTGGGCGCCGACGTCGTCGTGCCCGGCCACGGCGACCCGGTGGACCGGGCGTTCGTGCGGCGGCAGCGCGCGGAGCTGGCCCTGGTCGCGGAGCTGTGCCGGGAGGTGGCCGGCGGGGTGCTCGGTCCGGCGCAGGCCGTGGCCCGCTCGCCCTACCCGGAGGAGTTCACGCTGGCCGCGCTCGCGCGCTGAACCTAGCGTGAGGATGTGGCAGAGCGGCTCACGGCGGCTGACGCCTCGAACTTCGTCATGGATGCGCGGGACCACGTCAACGCGTTCCTGATGGCGGGCGTGCTCGCACCCGGCGGTTGCGTCGGGCCCGACGGTGGGGTGGACCTCGACGCGCTGCGGCACGCGGTGGCCGAGCGGATTCCCGCGGGGCCCCGGCTCGCGCAGCGGGTGCGGCGTGCCGGGCGGGCCCTCGTGTGGGAGCCGGTGCGCCCCGACCTGGCCCGGCACGTGCGGCAGGTCGCCACGGTCGACGGCCGGGCCGGGTTCGAGGCCCTGTGCGCCCGGCTCGTCGTCACGCCGCTCCCGCTCGACCGGCCGCTGTGGGAGCTGCTGGTCGTGCCGGGCGTGGCCCCGGCGCGCGCCGGAGTCGTGCTCCGGGTGCACCACGCGCTGGCGGACGGCCTCGCGGCGGTGGAGCTGGCGCGGGCGCTCATGGACCCGGTGACGGACCCGGTGACGACGGAACGGGCGTCGACACGGCCGGCGGCCGAGGGGCCCACCCGCTCGGAGCGCACGAGCGAGCTGCGCCCAGGGGCGCGCGCCCGGCTGCGCGCGTTCGGCGAGGGTCTGGAGCGCACGACGTCGGTCCTCCGGCGTGCCGTCCCGCCCACCGCCCTCCTCGGCCGCGTCAGCCGGCGCCGCGCGGTGACCTTCGTCGACGTCGACCTGACCGACCTGGCCGCCGGCGCCGGCGCCGCCGCCGCGACCGTGAACGACGCGCTGCTCGTCGCGGCCGCCGCGGCTGCGCGGTCGGCGCTGCTCGCGCTCGGCGAGGACCCGCCGTCCGCCCTGCCCACGAGCGTGCCGGTCGCCCTGCCGCACCGGGGCCGGTCGGGCAACGCCGTCGGCGTGATGCTCGTGCCGCTGCCCACCGACGCGGGCGACCTCGTCGGGCGCCTGCGCCGGGTCGCCGGGCTGACCCGCGCGGCCAAGGCGGAGGCGCGCACGCGCGGGACCTTCGAGCTGACCCGCACCCGCCTCGGCACCTGGCTGTTCGGGCGGCTCGCGCGCCGGCAGCGGTTCGTCGTCCTGTTCGTGACGAACGTGCGCGGCCCCGAGCACCCGCTCGCCCTGGCGGGGGCGCGGGTCGAGCGGATCTGGCCCGTGGCCGCGCTCGGGGGCGACGTGCGCCTCGGCGTCGCGGCGATCTCGTACGACGGCGTGCTGCGCTGCGCCGTGCACTGCGACGCGGACGCGCTCCCCGCCGTCGTCGTCGGGCGGGCCCTCGGGGACGAGCTGGCGGCCGTCGCCGCGCTCGGCTGACCCCGCCCCGGCGAGACCCTGTTGACAGACGCCGGCCCAGCCACGTACAACTGATAAATCGATTGTTCACTGGCAATGTCGCCGCGAGGCGACCAGAACGGCTGGCCCATGACCTCCTTTCCCTCCGGGTTCTTCGACCCGCTCCCACGGATCCTCGTGGCCGACGACTTCGACCACGGCATGAGCGGGTGGCTGGACCTGCGCCCGAACTTCGTGGCCCCCGGGTTCCGCGAGCACTCCTCCGACATCGACCTGATCCACTGGGGTCCGACGATGCTCAGCTCCGCGACCTTCGCCTTCGGCGGCACGCACGGCTCCGCGAGCGGCACCTACTCCCTGAAGATCTCCAGCCGCGCCGCCGCGGCCCCGGCCGACCAGCCCCCGGCCGCCGGCTCGATGGGCCTGGCGATCAAGCGGCTCGCCGTCCCCGGCGACGCACGGCGGCTGCGGATCGAGGCCCTGCTCGCGTACAAGGTCGAGCAGGACCGCCCCGGCCTCGGCGTCGACGACCTGCGGGCGTTCGGCATGTTCGTCGACCTGCAGGACGACGAGCACCGCTACATGCCCGGCGTCCGCTACGTGAACGCCGTCGGCGGCGAGGCCGTGCGGCGCTGGCAGTACTACAGCCCCACCGACGCCACCGACGAGGAGTGGAGCTACGGCGCCGACGGCTGGCACAAGGCCGGCGTCGACCCGCAGTGGTTCGGCGAGCGCGGCCCCGACGGGTCCACGGTCGCCACGACCTGGTTCGAGGACGGCGAGCAGCACCTGATCTACAACGAGTCGGACGACAAGCTGAACTGGACCCCGTTCTCGCTGACCGTCGACCTCGTGAACCGCTCCTACGAGGAGTTCCGCGTGGGCGGGCGCAGCTTCCGCTTCCCGGACGGCGCCCACCCCACCCTGGCCCCCGCGTACAACGACATCGAGGGCCTGCTCAACCCGGTGTTCTTCGTCGAGGCCGACACCGACCGGCGCGTCTCCCTGTTCCTCGACTCCGTGCTGATCTCGGTCGAGCGGGGGGAGGCGGCGTGAAGACCTTCTACACCTCCGTGGTCGAGCTCCGGCAGCCCTTCGACCACGCGATCGAGACCCACCCGTACGAGTGCGGCTGGGCCGACGAGGCCATCTTCTTCGTCGAGCTGCACGACCCCGAGCCCGGCACCGCCGTCGAGCTCCGGGTCCAGGTCAGCCCCGACGGCATCCGCTGGATCGACGAGGGCACCGTCCTCACCACCACCAGCACCACGTTCGCCCGTGTCAGCCACTTCGGAGGATTCCTCCGCCTGGCCGGGACCGCACGGCAGGCCGACGGCGGGGCGGCGTCCGCCACCGTGTCGGTGCGCCTCGCACTGAAGGGTTAGAAAGGAAACGATGACGTTCCGGATCAACAAGGCCACCGTCGGTGCCACCGTGGGCACCGCACTGGAGTGGTACGACTTCTCCCTCTACGGCACCGCCAGCGCGCTGGTGTTCCCCGCCGTGTTCTTTCCGTCCCAGGACCCGGTGCTCGCGACCCTCGCGTCGTTCGCCACGTTCGCCGTCGGGTTCTTCGCGCGGCCGGTCGGCGGGCTCATCATCGGCCACCTCGGCGACAGGTACGGCCGACGGCAGATGCTCTTCCTCACCCTCGTGCTCATGGGCGTCTCCTCGACCCTGATCGGGCTGGTGCCCAGCCACGCGAGCATCGGCGTCGCCGCGCCCGTGCTGCTCGTCGTGCTCCGCGTGGTGCAGGGCTTCGGCGCCGGGGGCGAGTACGCCGGCGCGACGCTGCTCGCCGCCGAGCACTCCCACGACGGCGCTCGCGGGCTCAACGCCGCGATCCCCGGCGCGGGCAACGCCGTCGGCGCCCTGCTGGCCACGGGCGTGCTGACCCTGCTGAGCACCACGCTCTCCGAGGCCGCGTTCCTGTCCTGGGGCTGGCGCGTCGCGTTCCTGCTCAGCATCGCCGTGAGCATCACCGGCGTCCTCATCCGGCTGCGGGTGGCGGAGAGCCCGGAGTACGAGCGCACCAAGGCGCAGGGCCACGTGCCGCGGGTGGCCATCGGCGAGCTGTTCCGCACCGCCGGGCGCAAGATCCCGTTCGCGATGCTCGCGAGCATCGGCCCGAACGTGGCCAGCTACCTGCCGTCGGTCTACGCCCTGACGTACCTGACCGCGACGGTGGGCGCGCCCGCGTGGATCGGCCTGACCGGCATCCTGATCGGCAACCTGCTCAAGCTCGTGACGATCCCGCTGGCCGGATGGATCTCCGACCGGGTCGGACGGCGCCCGGTGTTCCTGGCCGGCGCGCTCGGCGCGGTGGCGCTGATCTACCCGTTCTTCTTCCTGCTCGACACGGGCACCCCCGTGCTCGTCTGGATCGCCCTGGTGCTGCTCTTCACGTTCTGCAACGACGCGATGCTGGCGGCCCAGTCGGGGTTCATGTCGGAGCTGTTCGACGTGCGCCACCGCTACACCGGCGTCACGTTCAGCCGCGAGATCACCGGGGCCCTCGTTGGGGGCACGCTGCCGTTCGTCGCGGCCTGGCTGACGGCGGCGGCCGGAGGCGGGTCGTGGTTGGTGGCGCTGTACTGCGCCGTCCTGTGCGCGCTCGCGGCGCTCGGCATGTTCCTGCTCCCGGAGACGCGGGTGGTCGCGCGGCCGGTGCGGGTCTGACGGCGGCTGACCGTGTCTGACCGTGTCTGACCAGCGGGGGAGGGGCGGTGACCGGTTGGCCGCCGCTCCTCCCCGCCCGGCATAGTGGGCACATGGACAGCTCGGGGCGGCAGGCGACGGAAGGGCTGCGGACGGCGGCGGGACCTCGGACTGCGGCGGGGTCGCAGGCGGCGGGGCCTCGGTCGACGGCGGGAGCCGGACCGCGGAGCGGGCCGGTCCGGCTGGCCGACGTCGCCGAGGCCGCCGGGGTGTCCCGCGCGCTGGCGTCCCGCGTGCTCAACGGCGACCCCGCGGCGCGGGCCGCGGCCGAGACCAAGGCCCGCATCGTCGAGACGGCGGCGCGGCTGGGCTACGTGCCGAACGTGGCGGCCAAGAGCCTGCGGGGCAACCGCACGGGGCTCATCGGGCTCGTCGTCCACGACCTGTCCAGCCCGATCTACCTGGAGCTGATGCGCGGGGCGCGCGAGGAGGCCGCCCGCCACAGCTACTTCCTGGTGCTGGGCGACGTCGACGAGCTCCTCGCGGACGAGGACGCCTACCGGATCCTCATCAGCGGTCGGCGCGTCGACGGCATCATCATGCAGGGCGGCCACGGCGAGCTCGACCGGCGGGTCGGCGACATCGCGCGGGCACTGCCCACCGTCGTCGTCAACGCCCCGACCGACGTCGAGCACGAGGGCGCGACCCAGGTGTATCCCGACGAGGTGGCCGCGACGCGCCTGCTCACCGAGCACCTGATCGGGCTGGGGCACCGGCGGATCGGCCTGGTCTCGGGCCCGCGGCAGTCGATGACCAACCGGCTCCGCGAGGAGGGCATCGTGACGGCGCTGGCCGCGGCGGACCTGGAGCTCCGGGAGGAGGACCGCGTGCACGGCGAGTGGTCGGCCGACGGCGGACGGGCCGGCGTCGACCAGCTCGTGGACCGCTGGGGAGGGGGCGCCGACCGCCCGTCGGCCCTGATCGCCGGCAACTCGCTGGTCGGCATCGGCATGCTCGGCGCGCTCGCCCGGCACGACCTGGTGGTCCCGCGCGACCTGTCCGTCGCCGCCGTGCACGACACGTGGATCAACGAGCACCTCGCGCCGTCGCTGACCGCGGTCAGCCTGCCGCTGCACGAGGTGGGGACGGTGGCGGTGCGGACGCTGCTCGCCGGGTCGCACGGCGGCCGACACATCCTGTCGGACCCGCCGCCCGTGCTGCATGGCCGGGGGTCGACGGGGGCGGTCGGGTGAGGCGGGTGCTGGTGGCCGACCCCACGAGCTCCGCTCGCTGGGTGCTGCCGGTGCTGCTGCCTGTCGCGGCGGTGGTCGTCGCTCACCTCGTCCTGCACCCCGGCAGCTGGGCCGACGTCGCGGGCAGCCTGCTCGTCGGCGCGTCGCACGCCGGAGCGGTCGTGCTCGGCACCGCCGTCGTCGTGCTCGTGCTCCTGGCGGCCGGGATGCTCTTCCGTGGCAGGCGGGGCGGGGCCGTCCGGGTGCCGGACGGGCGCGTCTTGACTGGGCTCGCCGTGGCGGCCTACCTGGTCCTGCTGACGGCGATGTCCGGCCGCATCAAGCCGTTGCCGATCTTCGAGGGGCTGGAACGCCACTGGCAGGGCAAGATCCTTGATCTGCTGTGGCTGGCGGTCCTGCTGGGGATCCTCCATCGCTGGGCACGGGCCGAGGTCGGGCTGCGCTGGCGGCTCGAGCCGGGTTCCGCCCGCCCGGCCCTGATCCTGATCGGGGCGACCTTCGGTCTGTTCGCCGGGCTCACCGTCCTCTCCGTCGCCCTGGACTGGGTTCCGGTCGAGCCGGTGAGCGCCGAGCAGCTCGCGTACGACGCCACGATCCCCAACCTGACCGAGGAGCTCATCTGGCGGGGCGTCATGCTTGCCGTGCTCGTCGCCGTGCTCCCCCCGACCCGTGCGGTGCTCGGGGCCCCGGTCGGCTGGGCGGTGGTGATCAGCAGCGTCGCCTTCGGCGTCGGCCATGCTGTCCTGGTCGACCTGGAGGGGGCGTGGTCCTTCAGCCTGGCCGGAGGGCTCTTCGCCACGGCGATGGGGCTCGTGCTCGGCTGGGTCTGGAGCCGCACGCGCAGCATCTGGCTGGCGTTCCTGCTGCACTGCGCGCCGGAGGTCGGGGTCGACGTCGGGATGCTTCTCCTGGCGTGAGCGGTGCGGGCCGCGATGGCGCGGACGGTCCCGCGGCGGCTGATGTGTGCGATCGGGGCCGGTTACGCGACAGGCAGAAGAACGAGCGGGTGTCAGTGGCTCCGCATAGGATCGAACAAAGGTCCGCTGCAATGGTGTGGCTGGAGCAGTATTAGGGTCTGGGGAGGTGTTGGCATGGGCAGGCAGTGGTCGGACGGCGTTGGGGGCTCGGTATCCGCCGTGCGTGAGGATCCGTTCGTGGACGGCACCATGCCTGACGACGCCTGGCTCGCCGCGCTGTACGCCGAGTGCGAGGCGCTCTTCGGTGACAATGACGGGCGGCATGGGCTGGAGGTGCCGCCGGAGCCGGGATGGTGTGACGCCGTGTCCGGTGGCTTGCCCGACTCTTGTGCGGATTTCGGGCCGGTGGCGTTGTGGCCGGACGAGGTGCTGCGCGAGGCATTGACCGAAGCGCCTGGGGCCGAGCTGGCACGGGTGGTCAGCGAGGTCACCGGGCTAGGGGCCGCATCGCGGGTTGGCGCGGACCCCGCGCTCGCCGAGGAACCCGACGTCGAGGGTGGTCGTGGGTCTGTCGCCGTCGCGGAGGGGTTGGCCGCGCTTGCTGGTCTGTCCGACGACATGTTGGGGGACCTCGCGTCCGCGTGTGCCCGGCTGCAGTCCTGGGCAGCCGGAGTCCAAGCCCATGTCGTAGCGGAGCGGGCCGCGCGGGAGTCGAGCCCGTTGGCGCATGCCTCGTTGGTCGGGCAGGTCACCGCGGAGCTCGTGGTCACGCAGGCCGAGGGTTCCGAGGTGGTGGTGCGGGCCGAGTCGGGCGCCGACCACCCCACGGTGATCACCGCGCTGGTCGCTGGGCGGGTCGATGTGAAGAAGGCCCACACCCTGCTCCGGTCGGCCGCGCAGCTGACGGTGGCCGAGCGGGCCGAGGCGATTGCCCGGTACCTGCCGCAGGCCCCGTTCCGGACGTGGCGTTGGTTGCGGAACAAGATGTTGGCGTTCGCGAAGGCGAGGCACGGCGCCGAGGAGACCGCCCGAGCCGCGGCACTGGACCGCAACGTCCAGCTGGACCGTGCTGAGAACGACATGGGTTGGTTGTCCGCGTACCTGCCGGCGGTGGATGCTGCGGCGGTGTGGGGTGTCGTGGACGACATGGCGCACCAGCTGCGGTACACGGCGGGTGAGGAGCGGACCCTGGGGCAGCTCCGTGCTGATTGCCTGACGGGGATCGTGACCGGTCGGCTGGTGCCCGGGGACCGGTTCGCGGCGACATGCCGGGCGGAACGGACCACCACGACCACGAGCACGGACATGACCACGAGCGCGAGCGTCGGTTCGGGTTCGGGTTCGGGTTCGGGTTCGGGTTCGGGCTCAGGCGGCGGCACCAATGCGGGCACCGACACGGACACGAGTGCGACTGCGAACCCCAGCTCCGACACGGATACCGAAGACACCGGCGCTGGCTCAGTCTGCACGTGTGGTGGCCGGGCGCCGGTCGTCCACGAGACCGTCGTGCGTGTGACGCCCACCCGACCGGTCGTCCGGGTGACCGTGCCGGTGAGCACCCTCCTGGGACTGGATGACATGCCTGGTGAACTGGACGGGTTCGGCCCGGTCCCCGCCGAGACCGCACGGCTCATTGCCGAGGACGCTACCTGGCAGCGCCTGCTCACTGACCCGGTTACCGGGGTGCTCACCGACTACTCCACGACGACCTACAAGCCGGGCCGGGTGCTCCGCTCGGCTGTCGAGGCCAGGGACGGGACGTGCACCTTCGTCGGCTGTGACGCGGTGGCGGTGTCGTGCGACCTGGACCATATCGAGCCGTTCGACCACGACCAGGAAGCCAGTCAGCACGCAGCCGGGAAGGCCGCGCGTGGTCAGACCCGAGCCGACAACCTCCACGCGCTCTGCCGACGCCACCACCTGCTCAAGACGCACGCGGGTTGGGGTGTCGTGCGCGACCCGAGCACCGGGATCACGACCTGGACCACGCCGACAGGACGGACACACACCCGACCGGCGACGGTCCTGGATACCCGAGTGGACCTGCACCAGGTCGACCCGGGCACCAGTCACGACCTGACCCTGCGTGCCCTGACCGGACGCCGGCTGCCTCGGGTCTACGCCACGACTGCACCGGCGACCGACACCGCCGATACCTCCGACCTCATCGCCCCATCTGGACCCGGCGAGCCGCCGTTCTGAGTCGGCAGCCGGGCCCGGGAAGCGAGACGACGCATCCGGACGATCGCCACCGCCGTAGAACGGTGCCGGATCGACGCCCGGCCGCGTCGTTCCGCCGCAGCCCAGTTGTCAGGTTGGTGTCGCGTACCTGTCGCCCTGGTACCGCATGGCTCTCGACGCAGTGCCGCATACCTGTCTACCCCCGGTGCCGCACTGCAGCCGAACGCATGACGCATGGCTGTCGGCCTGGCGTCGAGGAGGACCCGCGGGTCCTGGTAGGCGCGGTGTGAGCACAGCGTCCGCGCGTCGAAAGGCCGCCAGGTCTCGCACTCGTTCGGCAATTCTGTCGTTGCCGCGTTGCTGCGTCTTGTCCCCCCGTCCCGCTGTCCCGTCGCGGCCAACCGCCGCCGACCCGACCCGCGCCGACACCTGTCAACCCACCGGCTTGTGATGCACGCGGCCACGACACATCCGTAGCCTGAGGGCCTGTCCGCACGCGAGGGGGTCGCTGATGGCTGGTCTATGGGGTAGGAAGTCACGCGCGAAGAGCTGGAAGCGCGGCCTGTGGGGAAGCACGACCAAGGGCCGGAGCAAGAACCTGGCCAAGCGGCTGTGGGGGAGCAGCAAGCGCCGCAAGGGCGGCCTCTGGTGAGGCGCGGTTCCTAGGAGTCCTCCGCCACTACCTGCACCTCCGCCCCAGCCTCGCTGAGCTCGTGGGCCCGCCGCAGCACGTCCAGCTGCGCCGAGCTGTACAGGGCCTGCAGGGCCTGGCCGACGGCGTTCCGCGCCGCCTCGGCCTGGCGGGGTGTCGTGGCCTTCGGCTCCAGCGTCACCGACCCGTTGGCTCCGACGAACGGCGCCATCCGTTCGGCGAGCACCTGCCGCGTGGCCTCGTCGGCGTCCGCGGGGAGGTCGCGGAACGCCTCGTCGATCGCCTCGTGGGGGTTGACCGCGAGCACGGCGCGCAGTGCGTCCATGGACTCCGCGGTGAACAGCTGGGCGTAGATCGTCAGGAGCGCGCGGTCGTTGTCGCGCAACGGCCGCGCGACGTCGTGGAACGTGGCGGGCACGTCCGGCGTCGCGCCGGGTCGGGACAGCGCGGCCAGCTCCTGGCGGATGCCCTGGATCCGCTCGACCGTGGCCTCGAGCTCGGCGTCGATCTCCCGGAACACCGAGGGGCGTTCGTCGCCCGCCGTCCCCAGCTCCGCCACCTGGGCCAGTGACAGGCCCAGGCCGGTCAGCCGCTTGATCTGCAGGAGGCGCGTCAGGTGCCGCACCTCGTACCGCTTGTTGTAGCCGTTGGGCTCACGGTCGGGCTCGTCGAGCAGACCGACCTGGTGGTAGTACCGCACGGTCTTGACCGTCGTGCCCGACAGCTCGGCCACCTCGCGCGTGCTCCAGCTCATCGTCCGCGGCGCTCGCGCAGCCAGACCAGGACGACCATGGTCACGTTGACGCCGGCCAGGATCAGCAGGGACGCGTCGCCGGTGTCGGTGGACCGGTCGATGGTGTAGCCCTCGCCGTCGGCCATCAGGGTGTTGACGCTCGAGAACAGGACGTTGTTCGCGACGTGGAACGCGACCGGCGCCTCGATGCCGCGGCTGATGATCGCCATGAGGGCGGTGGCCGCGCCGATGAACGTGTAGTACCCGAACAGCCAGGGATCGCTGGAGCCGTGCACCACCGCGAAGGCCAGGCTGGACACCACGAGGCCGACGGCGAGGGCCGGGCGGACGGCGCGCACCCAGGACGCGGCGGCGGGCAGCACCGAGCTGCGGAACATCAGCTCCTCGCCGACGGCCTGGAGCGGGGTGCTCAGGAGCGTCACGACCAGCATGAGGACCGTGGTCCCGGAGACGCCGAACGCGACCCAGCCCGGTGACTCCGGCGCGACCAGTGCGACGACGCCGATCCCGGCCCCCACCAGCACGGCGGCACCCACCAGGTACGTCGCGAGGCGCGTCCCGTCGAACTTTCGGGGCGAGCTGAGCAGGCTGCGCCACGGCACCCCGGCCAGCCGGGCCAGCAGCAGGACCGCCAGCACGCCCGCCAGGCCCACGCTCAGGTTGATCGCCAGGAGCTTCAGCGGCGTGAACGTGGCCGACATCGGGTCGTCCGAGCCCTCGAGCACGCCCACGAGCTGGTAGAACACGACCTGCAGCACCACCATGACCAGCGGCGGCACGACGATGACCACGAGCGGCTTCCACCAGCTCATGCGCAGGTGCGCGCCGAAGGGCCGCGAGACGTCGAGGCCCTGGGGCCGACCAGCTTCTGTGGTGCGCACGATGAACGATCCTTCTCTCGGGGGCGGATCGGTCGATCCACTCCCGAGTGGACTATGTGCCCCAGGGGCAGAGGCAAGCGCAGGACCGGTCAGGCGGGCAGCGGCGGGTTCGAGTCGTCGTAGATCCGGGCCGCGGTCAGCAGCCCAGAGGCGCCTCGCACGTACACCGCGACGCCCGCCTCGGGTGGCAGGTCGGTCACGCCCCACCGCACCACGTTGTACTCCAGGGCGCAGGCCCGGCCGTCGTCCGTCACGGTGCAGTGCTCCAGCGGGATGCCGCCGCCGTTGGAGAAGAACGACGTGAACAGCGCGCGCAGCTCCCGCGTGCCGCGGTGCACGTACTGCCCTCCGGCGGGCTCGCGCACGGTCGCGTCGGGTTCGAAGGCCGCGACCGTGGCCTCGACGTCCCCGGCGGCCAGCGCGCGCTGGTAGTCGCCCACCGACCCGGGTTCCGTCGCGTTCTCGTCGGGCTGCAGCAGCGGCGGCCGGACGGCGTGCGACCCCGTGATCGGCCAGGTGCTGAAGTACATCCGCAGCTCGTGCAGCCCGGCGTCCGACCGCTCGGTGACGATCGCGACCGGCAGCTCGACGCGCCGCGGTCCGACGTCGTACCACAGCACCACCTCTTCGACCGTACGGTGCGGGGTGATGACGAGGTCGACGGCCTCGACGGCGAAGTCGGCCGCGTGCAGCTGCGCGCTCGTCGTCTCGACGAACCGGCGGAACGCGTCGCGACCCTTGATCCTCCCGCGCACCGGGTGGTGGAGCTCGGGCTCCCCGGCGAAGGACTCGATCAGTGCCTCCACCTGGCCTGACGTGATGCCGTCGAAGAACGAGACCGCGGCCGGGGGAGCAGCGTCGCGTCGGGTCAGCTCGGCGACGTAGTTCGCGGAGAAGTGCTCGGGTAGCCAGGGCATCAGACCTACCTCCATGGGTGCGGTCCGGTCATCATACTGCGATTCGAGGTATCTCGTTTCGAGGTATGATCGCGGCGTGATCGAACTGATGATCCTCGGCTTCCTCGCCGAGCGGCCGCAGCACGGGTACGAGCTCCGGCGCCGCATGGAGCAGCTGCACGGATACGCCCGCACCATCAGCGACGGCACCCTCTACCCGGCGATCGCCCGCCTCACGAAGGGCGGGCTCGTCCGTCGCGCCACCGAGCCCGGCAGCGCCGGGGCGCCGCGCCAGACCCTGACGATCACCGATGCCGGCCGGGCCCGCCTGCTCGACCGGTTGCGCGCGGCCGACGGGCACGACATCACCGACGGCAGCCGCTTCTTCGTCGTGCTCTCCTTCCTGTCCCTGCTGCCCGATCGAGCCGAGCGTCATGCCGTGCTCCGCCGTCGCCTGGACTACCTCGACCAGCCCGCGAGCTTCTTCTACGACGGCGACCGGCCCCTGCGCGCCGCGGACGTCGCCGACCCGTACCGCCGCGGCATCCTGCTCTCGGCGCGTGCCCACAGCAAGGCCGAGCGTGCGTGGATCCGCGAGCTGCTCGACGCCGACACCACCGAGGAGACCGCCCCGTGACCGAGACCATGCGCGCCGTCGTGCTCGACGAACCCGGTCCCGTGACCAGCCTGCACGTCCGCGAGCTCCCCGTGCCGGAGCCCGGGCCGGGCTCGCTGCGCATCCGGGTGGAGGCCTTCGGCCTCAACCGCTCCGAGCTGCACACCCGGCTCGGGTTCGCCGGCGACGCCGTCACCTACCCGCGCGTGCTCGGCATCGAGGCCACGGGCACGGTCGACGCCGACCCCACCGGGACCTTCGCGGCGGGTCAGCAGGTCATGACGATGATGGGCGGCATGGGCCGCACCTACGACGGCGGCTACGCCCAGTACACCTGCGTCCCGGCCGAGCAGGTCATCCCGTTCCGCTCCGAGCTGCCGTGGACCACCCTCGGCGGTGTCCCCGAGATGCTGCAGACCGCCTACGGGTCTCTGACTGTCGGGCTCGACGCCCGGCCCGGCCAGACCCTTCTGGTGCGCGGCGGCACCTCGTCCGTCGGACTGGCCGCCGCCGTCCTGGCCAAGCGGATGGGCATGACGGTCCTGTCCACGACCCGCAACGCCGGCAAGCGCGAGGCGCTGACCCGGGTCGGCGTCGACCACGTGCTGGTCGACGACGGCGACGTGGCCCGCCAGGTGCGCGAGCTGCTGCCCGACGGCGTCGACGGCGCCGTCGAGCTCGTCGGCACCCCTACGCTGCCCGACACCCTGCGTGCCGTCCGCGTGCACGGCACCGTCTGCTTCACGGGCATGCTGTCCAACGAGTGGATCGTCAAGGACTTCTACCCGATCGGCTACCTGCCGTCCGGGGTGCGGCTGACCGGATACTCCGGCGAGGCCGAGAACCTGCCCGCCGGCGTCCTGCAGGAGTTCCTCGACGACGTCGCCGCCGGGCGCGCCGTCGTCCCCGTCGACCGGGTCTTCGGGCTGGACCAGATCCGCGAGGCGCACACGCTCATGGAGTCGGGCGACGCCCGCGGCAAGCTCGTCGTCCTGCCCTGGAGGCGCTAGACCGGCACCCGCTCGACGAGCCGGCCGTCGAGCACGTGGACCACGTCGTGCATCCGGGGCAGGTGGACGACGTCATGGGTCACCAGCAGGGTCGACGTCGCCAGCTCGTCGGTGAGCCGCAGGATCAGCTCGATGATGCTCGCACCACGTTCCTGGTCCAGGGCGCTGGTGGGCTCGTCGACCAGCAGGGCGCTGGGCTCGTTCATCAGGGCACGGGCGATGTTCACGCGCTGGCGCTGGCCACCAGAGAGCTGGTGCGGCCGCTTGTCCCGGTCGCCGGCGAGGCCGACGGCGTCCAGCAGCGCGTCGGCCCGTTCTCCCACGGCATGGCGCCGGTGCCTGGAGTGCCGGCCGCCGAGCTCGTTCATCACGGACAGCTGCTCCCGGGCGGTGAGGGACGGGATGAGGTTGGGCTGCTGGAAGACGATGCCGATCGTGTCGCGGCGCAGCGCGGTGGCCTCGTCCGGACCGAGCCCGGTGGCGTCGACGTCGTCCACGAGAACGCGGCCCGAGTCGGGGCGGATGAGCGTCGCTGCCACGGCGAGCAGGCTGGACTTGCCCGAGCCGCTCGGGCCGGTGATGCCCACGACGGTGCCCGGGCGGGCGGTGAGGCTCACGTGGTCCACCGCGGTGATGCGGTCCAGGCCGTCGGGAAAGGTCAGGGTGATGTCTTCGAGCCGGATCATCGGTTGCTCCCGAGGGCGGTGAGGGGGTCGGCGGAGGTGACGGAGCGCAGGGCGAACGCTGCCCCGGCGAGGCCGAGCACGGTCATCAGCGCGCCCGGCAGGACGGTGGTGACCGGGCTCAGCAGGAACGGCAGCGAGGCGCCGGCGAGCGCACCGAGCGCGCTCACGACGGCCAGTCCCGAACCGATCCCCACGAGCAGCACGACCAGGGCCTGCCCCAGGGCGTCACGGACCAGCGACCGGGTGCTGGCGCCGAGCGCCTTGAGCACCGCGACGTCGCCCTTGCGCTGCATCGTCCAGACGGTGAAGAAAGCTCCGACCACCAGCCCGGAGATGCCGAACAGCAGGACGACCATGAGCAGGAGCGACCCGATCTCGGACCGGAAGGCGGACAGGGCGGTCAGCGAGCCGAGCGTGGTCGTGGACACGGTCGAGGCGGCGGCCGGGTCGGCGGCCTGGCCCGTGGCGCCGGTGACGGACAGGACCGTGGCCCAGGCGTCCGGCGCACCGGTCGCGGCGGAGTAGCCCTGCCAGTCGCGCAGGGTCATCTCCACGACCGGCGTGTGGCTGTACCAGCCGTCACCACCCACCTTCTCCACGGTGTAGGAGGTGCCGGCGATCGTGACCTCGTCGCCGGTGCCGACCCCGAGCTCCCGCGCCGCGGGCGCGGACAGGCCGAGGAGGCCGTCACCGGACGGCGCGCCGGCGTCGAAGCCCGGACGCACCCCGAACACGGCGACCGCGGCACGGGTGCCGGCCGACTCGGCGCGGGTCTGGCTGATGCCGACCGGTTCGGCCGCCGTGACGCCGTCCGCGCCGGCCCAGGCCGCGGCGTCCTCCTCGGTGACGGCCGAGTCGGCGAAGCTGGGGCCGGAGCTGCCAGGCTCGGGTGCGGAGAACACGACCCGGTCGCCCGGGAGCGAGAGGACGGCGGAGACGTTCTGGACGGCCAGCCCACCGGTCAGGCCGCTGAGGAACCCGACGAGAACGGTGATGAGCGCGACGACGGAGCCGATCAGGACGAACCGGCCGCGAGCGAAGCGCAGGTCGCGCAGCGCGACGAACATGAGACTTCCTTTCCTGCCACCTCGGCGGTGACCCGTCCACTGTCCTGCGCGACGGCCGGCGGGTCATCGGCTGCCCGGACGGCGTCGCGCGCCCGAACGGTGGTCGTGCGAATCGTCCTTTTGGACGATGCCGTCCGCGCGCCCGTGCGTAAGGTGAACGGCATGGCCCACACCGCGCTCACGCCCGTGTTCGTGGGCTTGCGCACCGGCCTCCACGTCCTGTTCGCCGCGCTCACCCTCGTCGTGGTCGCCCGTGCGGTGCTCGCGCCGACGACCGCGCCCGTCGCGGTGATCGTGACGGCGATCGTGCTCCTGGTGACCTACGCGCTCGGCGGCGTCGTCGCCGGCCGGGGACGCCGGCGCGGCCGCGCGGCCGGGCTGCTGTGGCTGGGTGCGCTGAGCTTCGAGTGGCTGATCCTGCTGTGGCTCGTCCCCGAGGCCGCCTACCTCGTGTTCCCCCTGTTCTTCCTCTACCTCCACCTGCTGGGCCGGCGGTGGGGGTCGGCCGCGATCGTGGTGGCGACCGGCGTCGCGATCATCGCGCTCGGCCTCCACGGCGGCTGGAGCGTCGGAGGCGTCGTGGGGCCCCTGGTCGGCGCCGGGGTCGCGCTGCTCATCGGCCTCGGCTACCAGGCGCTCGCCCGGGAGGCGGCGCAGCGCGAGGCGCTGATGCGCGAGCTCGTCGCGGCGCGCGACCAGCTCGCCGCCACCGAGCACGAGTCCGGGGTCCTGGCCGAACGCGCGCGGCTGGCCCGCGAGATCCACGACACCCTCGCGCAGGGCCTCTCCAGCATCCAGCTGCTCCTGTACGCGGCCGAACGGGCCGACCCGGGCCGACCCGGCGTCGAGCACATCCGGCTCGCCCGCGAGACCGCCGCCACGAACCTCGCCGACGCCCGCCGGTTCGTCCGCGAGCTGACCCCGCCCGATCTCGACGACCACGGCCTGGGCGGCGTGCTGCGCCGGCTCGCGGACACTCAGTGGGCCACCCGGGGACTGCGGGTGGACGTCCGCGTCGCGGACACGGTCGACCTGCCGATGCCCCTGCAGACCGCCCTGCTGCGGATCGCGCAGGGCGCCGTGGCCAACGTGATCCAGCACGCCCACGCCGCCACGGCCACCGTCGCCCTGACCGTCGACGAGGACCGGCTGCGGTTCGTGGTCTCGGACGACGGCCAGGGCTTCGACCCCCGGCAGACCCCGCCCCGGACGCGCGGCGAGTCGGACTCGTTCGGGCTCCGGGCGACCCGGGAACGCGTGCAGCAGCTGGGCGGGATCCTCACCATCGACTCCGCGCCCGGCGCGGGGACCACGCTGGTCGTCGAGCTCTCCCGGAAGGACGCCGCATGATCAGGCTCGTCGTCGCGGACGACCACCCCATCGTCCGGGCGGGGCTGCTCGCCCTGTTCGGTTCCGAGCCGGACATCGACGTGGTCGCCGACGTCCCCGGTCCCGACGAGGCCGTGGCCGCCGCGCAACGGGAGAACCCGGACGTGGTGCTGATGGACCTCCAGTTCCGTGCCCGCACCACCACGGGCGCCGACGCCACCCGCCGCATCCGCGCGCTCGACGCCGCGCCCTATGTTCTGGTGCTGACCAACTACGACTCCGACGCCGACATCCTCGCCGCCGTCGAGGCGGGTGCCAGCGGATACCTGCTCAAGGACGCTCCGCCGCACGAGCTGACCACCGCCGTCCGCGCCGCCGCCGCCGGGGAGAGCGCGCTGGCCCCCGTCATCGCGACGCGCCTGCTCGACCGCATGCGCGCTCCGCAGGTGAGCCTCAGCTCGCGCGAGATCCAGGTGCTCGAGCTGGTGGCCGCCGGCCGGTCCAACACGGAGGTCGCCGCCGACCTCTTCGTCAGCGAGACGACGGTGAAGTCCCACCTCGCCCACATCTACTCGAAGCTCGACGTCAGCTCGCGGACGGCCGCGGTCTCGGCGGCCCGACGGCGGGGCATCCTGCGCCAGGTATGAGCACCGGGAAGCGCCTGGGTGCCCACGCCGTTGAGGCTCGTGTGAAGCTCTCGCTGCTGGACCGTTCCCGCACCCGGGTGGGTTACCCCGACGGCGCCGCGCTGGCGCACACGATCGAGCGGGCGGTCACGGCGGAGCGACTCGGCTACCACCGCTTCTGGGTCGCCGAGCACCACGCCGTACCGGGGATCGCGTCGGCGTCACCGCCGGTCCTGCTGGCCGCCCTCGGCGCGCACACCACCACCATCCGGATCGGTTCGGGCGGTGTGATGCTGCCGCACCACCAGCCGCTGGTCGTGGCCGAGCAGTTCTTGATGCTCGACGCCCTCTACCCGGGTCGGGTTGACCTCGGGCTGGGTCGCAGCCTCGGCTTCACGGCACCCGTCCGCCGCGCGCTGCGGCACCCTTCCGAGACCTTCGCGGAGGACGTCGCGGAGGTCCGCGACCACCTGGACGGCACCGCCGCGGTGACCGCACGGCCCGTCACCGCGCGCACCATCCCGGTCTTCGTCCTGGCCACCGGGCGAGGCCTGGCGATCGCCTCCGCGCTGGGCCTGCCCGTGGTCGTCGGCGGGCCGGTGCTCGGCAGCCCCTCGCTGGCGGACGCCCTCGCCGCGTACCGCAAGGAGTTCCGGCCGTCCGCGCGCGCACCGGAACCGTCGGTGACCGTCTCGCTCGACGTCCTGGTGGGGGAGACGGACGCTGCGGCACGCGACCTGGCCCTGCCCGAGGCGTGGGCGATGGCGCGGTCCCGGCAGACGGGCGAGTTCGGACCGCTGGAGCCGGTCGCGGCCATCCGCGCCCAGCGCTGGACCAGTCAGGTGCGCGACCGCGTCGAGGGGTACCTCGCGCAGGGAGCCGTCGGGTCACCGGCCACGGTGCGCGGCCACCTCGGCCGGCTGGTGGAGGTCACCGGAGCCGAGGAGGTCCTGGCGTTCAGCTCGACCTACGACCGCGAGGCCCAGGCAGCCTCGGACGCCGCCCTCCGCGAGCTTTAGAACCGCGCCGGCCGGTCTACCCGGCCGTGACTTCGTGTCGCTGGCTCATTCCCCGTCCTCGACCCGGTCCGAGGGCACGGCCTGGCCCGCACCGCGCGATGGTTCTGCGGCGTCGCACGCCTCCGACGCGCGCTCGTTCGTGGTCGGCCGCGGTTCGCGCGGGGTGGCCGACGGCGTGGGCCGCGCGGGCGAGCACTCGCGCGGGTCGGTGCTCGGGGTGGGCTCGGGCGACGGGGACGGCGGCGGCGCGGTGACCTCGGGCCGTGGCGACGCGGGGACCTGCGACCCGGGCTGCGTCTCGCCGGCGTCGGACCACAGCAGCGCCGTGCCGACTCCCGCCCCGCACAGCAGCGCCACGGTCGCGGTCAGCGCCCAGACGGCGGCCCGACGGCGGGGCTGCGTGGGGTGCTGCCCGGACCGGAGGATCTCGACCTGGGCGTCGTCGTCCAGGGGGAGCAGGTCCGGGTCCGGCCGGCCGTGCCCCGAGGTGGCGGCGTGCAGGCGGGTCAGGTCCAGCTCCCCGTCGACCTGGTCGAGCGCCCGGCGGGCTCGGGCCAGGGGGTCGTTCTGCGCTCTCGGCTGCGGTCTCATGTCAGTCCTCCTGGCCTTCGGTCACCGTGCGGTACGCGGCTCGTAGCCGCCGTCGGGCCCGGTACACCCGGGCGGCCGCGGTCGCGGCCGAGCAGCCCAGCACGCGGGCGATCTCGCCGGTGCTGAGCTCGGCGGCGGCCAGGAGCTCGACCACCTCCCGGTCGGCCGGACGCAGGAGGGCCAGGGCCCGCCGGAGCAGGTCGAGCTCGTCGACCAGCCGTGCGTCGTCCGGCCCGGGCGGTGCGGGATGTCGCATGGCGCGGTCCGCGAGCGCGGTACGCCGTCGCTCGGCCCGTACCTGGTTGGCCAGCACCCGCCGGGCGATCGCGAGCAGCCAGGTCCGCGGCTCGTCGGGTACCTCGCCCTTGCGCCAGGCGATGAGGAACACCTCGGCCACGACGTCCTCGGCCTCCGCGGCGCTCAGCCGGGTGCGCACGTAGCGGTGCACGGCGCGCGCGTGCTCGTCGACCAGGACCTCGGTCTGCTGCGGGGTGAGCGTGCCGTGGGCGAGGTCACGCTGGTCGGCATGGGTGGACAGGGTGGTCTCCAGTGGACGGGAGCTGTGGCTGAGCGGTCCTGCGAGATGGTCGGTGTCCGGCAGGGCCCTCGTCATGACAGCTTGCCGGTGTGGACCACGTCACAGCCCGAAGCCATCATGCATCGCGCCCCGCCGCACACTGACCGCTGCGTGAGCATCGAAGAGAACACCCCCGTCCAGCCGTCCACCGTCCCGACCCGCCGCCACGGCGCCTGGAGCTCCGCCACCCGTGGCGTCGTCGCCGCGGGCGGCGCGCTCGCCGTCGCGCTCCTCGCCACGGCCTGCACGCAGGCCAGCGCCGCCGTCCCCGAGGAGCCGTCGGCGGTGCCGTCCGCCGTGTCTGAGCCCGCCGAACCTGCGCAGGAGCCGTCCGACGAGGGCGAAGCGACGCCTGAGCCCGCCGCCCCGAGCGAGACCCGACCCTCTGACGAGAGCGACGAGAGCGAAGCCGCGCCCGCCCCGGCCGCCCCGAGCGAGACCCGGCCGTCCGACGAGGGCGAGCCGCGGCCCGTCCCGACGGTGCCCGGCGAGCGGGCGGAGCAGGGGCTCGTCGTCACCGGCTGAGCAACTCCCGGTCTCCTGATCGAGGCGCCCGCCCCGGTTCTCCCCGGGGCGGGCGCCTCGTGCGTCCTGCGGCACTGTGCTGCTCATCTCATGCATCAATATGCAGGCTAGCGAGAATAGTCACGCTCCGTGTAGCGTGCCCGAGCGAGACACCCGCTCAACGTCATCTGGAGGATCGATGGAGATCACACGACGGACGGCCGTCACCGGGGCAGCGATTCTCGGCGCCGCCGCCGCGGTCGGACTGCCCACGACCGCGTCCGCCTCGGGGCGGACGGCGCCCGCAGCCCCCGCGCCCGGCACGGTCGAGCGCTGGGGCCTGCACGAGATCGTCCTGAACGGCCCCGACAAGGGCAACCCCTTCGTCGACGTCACGCTCGCCGCCGTGTTCCGCAGCGGGGACCAGCGGATCAAGGTGCCCGGCTTCTACGACGGCGAGGGCACCTACCGCATCCGGTTCTCGCCGCCGCAGACCGGTGCGTGGAGCTGGAGCGTCGAGAGCAACGTCCGGGCGCTGCGCAAGTCGGGACGGGTCACCGTGGTGGAGCCCGCCGCGGGCAACCACGGGCCGGTCCAGGTCGTGCCGGACGGGTACCACTTCGTTTACGCCGACGGGTCGCCGTACCGGCAGATCGGCACGACGTCGTACTCGTGGGCGCTACAGGGCGACGAGAAGTGCGCGGTGACGCTGGACACGCTGAGCAAGGCACCGTTCAACAAGATCCGCATGCTGGTGTTCCCGAACGTCCCCGCGGCATACACCGACCCGTTCGTGCGCACGGGCACCGAGCCGGGCGCCTGGGACCCGACCCGGTTCGACCCCGCCTACTTCCGCAACTACGAGCGCCGCATCGCGCAGCTGCTGGAGCTCGGGATCCAGGCCGACGTCGTGCTGTACCACCCCTACGACGAGGACCGTGGCTACTCGGACATGGCGCGCGCCGACGACGAGCGTTACGTGCGGTACGTCTCCGCCCGGTTCGGCGCCTACCGCAACGTGTGGTGGTCGATGGCGAACGAGTACGACGGCGTGGACAGCAAGTCGGTCGACGACTGGGACCACCTGTTCGAGGTGCTCGTGGCCGCGGACCCGCACGACCGGCTGCGCTCGATCCACAACGCCAACATCTACTACGACGCCCGCAAGCCCTGGATCACGCACGCGAGCGTCCAGAGCGCCGGCGCCTCCATGGACGGCCTGCGTGCCCACCTGCACCGGCAGTTCGCCCTCAAGCCGGTCGTGTTCGACGAGGTCGCGTACGAGGGCAACATCTCCGAGCGCTGGGGCCAGCTCTCCGGCGAGGAGATGACCAGCCGGTTCTGGAACACCTACGTGGGCGGCACCTACTGCGGCCACGGCGAGACGCTCAACCCCGAGCAGAAGCCCAGCATCTCGTGGCTCGGGCAGGGCGGGACCCTGAACGGCACCAGCGCCCCGCGCCTCGCCTTCCTCAAGCAGGTCATGGAGGACGGCCCGGCCCCCGGCATCAACGCCCTGCAGCCCGACTGGGACTACGAGATCGCCGGCGTCGACAACCAGTACTTCGTGAAGTACTTCGACGACGCCACCCCGACCGAGTGGGCGGCCGTGCTGCCCAACGGCGCCGGGCTGGCGTTCAAGGCCGACATCATCGACACCTGGAACATGACGGTCACGCCGGCCGGCACGTTCAACATGGCCAAGGTGCCCCGCGGCGCCCAGGACCCGGCGCGTCCGAACATCGAGCTGCCGGGCAAGCCCTGGATCGCGGTCAGGTTCACGAAGGCGTGAGCCGCGTGCCGGGACAGGACCGCGCCGTCGTCGTCGAGGCGCCGCGCGTCGAGCACCACCGCGAGCCGCTCGGCATCGGGGAGCGGACGCCGCGCCTGTCCTGGCGCGTTCTGTCGGCGCCCGAGGCGTGGCGGCAGACCGCGTACCGCGTCGACGTCGAGCGGGACGGCACGACGACGTCCCACGAGGTGCAGGGCCAGGACCAGGTGCTCGTGGCCTGGCCCGGCCGGCCCCTGCGCTCGCGGGACGTCGCCGTCGTCCGCGTCGCCGTGCGCGGCGCGGACGGGGCGTGGTCCGACCCGTCGGCCCCCACCACCCTGGAGGCGGGGCTGCTCGAACCCGCCGACTGGGTCGCGCGGCCCGTGGGCGCCACGCGGAACGAGAACCCGAACACCGACGACCGGCGCCCCTCGATCCTCCGCACGGAGTTCGAGGTGCGCCCCGGGCTCGTGCGCGCCCGGCTGTACGCCACGGCGCACGGGCTCCACGAGGCCGAGATCAACGGGGAGCGTGTCGGCGCCGACGTCCTCGCGCCGGGGTGGACCGTCTACGGCGAACGGCTGCGCTATGCCACCCACGACGTGACCGCGCTGCTGGAGCCCGGCGCGAACGCGATCGGGGCGTGGCTCGCCGACGGCTGGTACCGGGGCCGCCTCGGCTGGCGGGACGGGTTCCGCAACGTCTACGGCGACGACCAGTCCTTCCTCGCGCAGCTCGAGCTCGTGTACGCCGACGGCACCCGCGAGGTCGTGCCCACCGACTGGTCGTGGCGCTCGGCGCCGAGCCCGATCCTGCGCAGCGGGATCTACGACGGCGAGGATTACGACGCGCGCGCGGAGCAGCCCGGCTGGTCGCGGGCCGGCTTCGACGACTCCGCCTGGGACGGCGTGCAGGAGCGGCGCCGCGACCCCGCGACACTCGTGGCCCCCACCGGGCCGCCCGTGCGCGTGACCCAGGAATTGCGGCCGGCCCGGGTGCTCACCGGTCCCAGCGGCTCGCGCATCCTCGACTTCGGCCAGAACCTCGTCGGCCGGGTGCGCCTGCGCGTCAGCGGCCCCGCGGGCACGACGGTTACCCTGCGCACCGCCGAGGTGCTGCAGGACGGCGAGATCTGCACCCGGCCCCTGCGCGCCGCGCGGTCCGCCGACAGCTACACGCTCGCCGGCCGCGCCGTCGAGGAGTGGGAGCCGAGGTTCACGTACCACGGCTTCCGCTACGCCGAGGTGTCCGGCTGGCCCGGCGACCTCGACGCGGACGTCGCCGAAGGCGCGCTCGTCGCCCGGGTCCTGCACACCGACCTGGAGCGCACGGGGTGGTTCGACTCCTCCGACCCGCTGCTGAACCGGCTCCACGAGAACGTGGTCTGGAGCATGCGGGGCAACTTCGTCGACCTCCCCACCGACTGCCCGCAGCGCGACGAGCGCATCGGCTGGACCGGCGACCTCCAGGTGTTCGCACCGACGGCGTCGACCCTGTTCGACGTGTCCGGCATGCTGTCGGGCTGGCTGCGCGACCTCGCCGTCGAACAGCTCCCGGACGGCACCGTGCCCTGGTTCGTGCCGGTCATCCCCGCGGTGGACAAATGGACGCCGATGCGGCCCGGCGCCGCCTGGGGCGACGCAGCGACGCTGGTGCCCTGGACGCTGTACGAGCGGTTCGGCGACGCGGGCGTGCTGCGCGCCCAGCTCGACAGCGCCCGGCGCTGGGTGGACCTGGTCGAGCGCCTGGCCGGCCCGTCGCGGCTGTGGGACACCGGGTTCCAGCTCGGCGACTGGCTCGACCCGGCCGCTCCGCCCGAGGATCCTGCCGACGCGCGGACCGACCGCTACCTCGTCGCGACGGCGTACTTCGCGCGGTCGGCGCAGACGGTGGCGCGCATGGCCGAGGTGCTCGGCCTGGACGCCGAGCACGCCCGCTACGCGGCGCTCGCGGACGAGGTGGCCGCCGCCTTCCGCGCGGAGTACGTGGCCGACGACGGGCGGATGTCGAGCGACGCCCCGACGGCGTACGCGCTCGCGCTGCGGTTCGGCCTGATCACCGACCCGGCCCTGCGCGCGGCCGCGGCGTCCCGCCTGGCCGAGCTCGTGCGCCAGGCGGGGAACCGCATCGCGACGGGCTTCGTCGGCACGCCCCTGGTCTCGGACGCGCTCAGCGCCGACGGCCACCTCGGCACGGCGTACGACCTGCTGCTCGAGCGCGGCTGCCCGTCCTGGCTGTACCAGGTGGAGCAGGGCGCGACGACGATCTGGGAGCGGTGGGACTCGCTGCTCCCGGACGGCACGGTCAACCCCGGCCAGATGACGTCGTTCAACCACTACGCGCTCGGCGCCGTCGCCGACTGGACGCACCGGGTGGTCGCCGGCCTGGCGCCCGCAGCGCCCGGCTACCGGCGCATCCGCTTCGCGCCTCGGCCCGGCGGCGGGCTCACGCACGCGGGCGCACGGCACCTGACGCCGTACGGCGAGACGTCGATCTCGTGGCGGATCGAGGGCGGCGGGCTGCGGGTCGAGGCCGTGGTGCCGGTCGGCGCCACGGCGGTCCTGGACCTGCCCGGGGCCGAGCCGGAGGAGCTGGACGCCGGGACCCACCGCCGGACGGCGCCGTTGCCCCGGTGAGGCGGCGACCCGGTGAGGAGGCGACCCGTCAGCCGCGGGTCGCCTCCTCCAGCAGCTCCAGCACGTGCCGGTACGGGGCGCCGGTCGCCCGCGTCATGCCGATCTCACAGGTCCGGTTGCACGAGGCGTGCGCCTCGCCGCCCAGGGCGCGCACCTCGGCCGCCTCCCGGGCGGTCGCGGACGCCGTCAGCTCGGGGTGCAGCATGCCGCGGTCCCCGGCGAACGCGCAGCAGCCCCAGGCGTCGGGCACGGTCACCTCGTCGGCGACGGCGCGGGCCACCGTCGTCAGGTCGTCGTCGAGCCCGAGGCGGGCCGACGAGCAGGTGGGGTGCAGGGTCAGGGTCGCGAGGTACGGAGCCACGTCGAGCCGGGGGAGCAGCACCCGCGCCGTGAACCGGACGGCGTCCTCCACCTCGACGCCCGACTCCGCGAGGGTCTGCCGGAAGCCCTCCGTGCAGCTCGACGCGTCCGTGACCACGGGGAGGCGGCCGTCGTCCGAGGCGGCACGCAGGGCGTCCACGACCCGCGCCGCCATGGTGGCCCGGCCGGCGTCGTGCCCCTTGGACGCCCACGGGGTGCCGCAGCAGAGCCCGTCCGCCCCCGGCGGGACGACCAGCCGCACGCCCGCGCGCTCGGCCAGCAGGGCGAACGCCGCCGTGACCCCGACACCGGCACCCTCGGGCCCGGACCCCTCCGGCCCGAACATCGTGTTGACGCACGCCGGGAGGTAGACCGCCACCGGCGCGTCCGGGCCCGACCCGACGGAGTCCCCGAGCCGGCGTCGGGCACTGCCGCCCGGCGGCAGGTCCGGGGTGTGGCGGGGGACCGTGTCCGCGCCGAGCACCGCCCGGGCCAGGTCCGTCGCGGCCGTGACCGGGGCGGACGGCAGCCGGCCGGCCAGGGTCAGCGCCGCCGACGCGCCGCGCGTCACGGCGCCCCACGACCCCGCCGCGGCGGTCCAGGCCGTGTCGAGCGCCGGCTGGCGCGCCTGGCCGCGCAGGCGCTTGACCAGGTCGCCGGTGTTGATGAGCACCGGGCAGGCCGTCTGGCACATCCCGTCCACGGCGCAGGTCTGCACCCCGGCGTACTCGTAGTCCCGGTCCAGCTCGCGCAGCAGCGCGGTGTCGCCGTCGGCCGCCGCGCGGGCCGCCGCGCGCCGGGTGACGATGCGCTGCCGGGGCGTGAGGGTCAGGTCCTTGCTGGGGCAGACCGGCTCGCAGTACCCGCACTCGACGCACCGGTCCACCTCGGCCTCGACGGGCTCGGCGAGCTTGAAGTTCCGCAGGTGCGCCTCGGGGTCGTCGTCGAGCACGACCCCGGGGCTGAGGATCCCCTCGGGGTCCACCAGCCGCTTCAGGGAACGCATCACGTCGTAGAGCTCGTCCCCGTACTGGCGCCGCACGAAGGGGGCCATGGCGCGGCCGGTGCCGTGCTCGGCCTTGAGGTTCCCGCCGGCGCCGAGCACGAGGTCGACGAGGTCCTCGGTGAACGCGGCCAGCCGGCCGCGCTGCTCGTCGGTCTCGAACCGGTCGGTCAGCATGAAGTGCACGTTCCCGTCCTTCGCGTGGCCGAAGATCACGCCGTCGCGGTAGCCGTGCCGCTCGAACAGGTCCTGCAGCGCGGCGCAGGTCGCCGCGAGCGCCGGCACGGGCACGACGACGTCCTCCAGCAGGGCGGTGGTGCCGCGCGGGCGCGCGCCGGCGACCGCGGCGTACAGGCCCTTGCGCAGCTTCCAGGCGGTGGCGCGGTGGGCGGCGTCGGCCAGGAGCGGGGCGGGCCGCAGCAGCGGCAGCGCCGCGATCGCCCGGGATCCCGCGGCCGTCATGGTGTCGAGCTCGTCCGGCGTGTCCGACTGGTACTCGACCAGGAGCGCTGCCTCGGTGGTGACGTCCAGGCCGACGAGCGCCGCGGGCGGGTCGGCCTGCGCCTGGCCGACGCGGAGGCTGGTGGCGTCCATGAGCTCGAGGGTCGCGGCTCCGGTGGCGACGAGGTCGGGGAGCGCGCTGGTCGCGGCCTCCAGGTCGGGGAAGACCGCCAGCGCGGTCGCGGTGTGCGGGCGCAGCGGGACGGTGCGGAAGACCGCCTCGGCGACGAAGGCGAGGGTGCCCTCGCTCCCGACGACGAGGTGGGCGAGCAGCTGGGCGGGTGTCGCGTGGTCGAGGAACGCGTTGACGCCGTAGCCCATGGTGTTCTTCATGGCGAAGGCGCGCCGGATCCGGTCGACGGAGTCCGGGTTGCCCGTCACCCGGCGCCGGAGCCGGTCGAGGCCCTCGACCAGGTCCGGCTCGGCGGCTCGCAGCGCCGCGTCGGCGTCGGGGGCGCCGGTGTCGACGACGGTCCCCGACGGCAGCACGAGCACGAGCGACTCGAGGGTGGCGTAGGAGTTCTCGGCGGTGCCGCACGCCATCCCGCTGGAGTTGTTGCTGACGACGCCGCCCACGGTGCACGCGACCTCGCTGGCGGGGTCGGGGCCGAGCCGGCGGCCGTGCCGTCGCAGCCGCGCGTTGACCTGGCGCACCGTGGCACCCGGCTGCACGCGGACGCGGGCGCCGTCGTCCAGCACCTCGATCCGGGTGAAGGCGCGCCGGGTGTCGACCAGGATGCCGTCGGTGCCGGCCTGCCCCGACAGGCTGGTGCCGCCGGAGCGGAAGGTGACGTGCGCGCCGCTCGCGGCGGCGGCGCGCAGGACGCGGCCGACGGTCGCGGCGTCGTCGGCGACGACGACGGCCTGCGGCGTCAGCAGGAAGTGCGAGGCGTCGGCGGCGACGGCGACGCGGTCGAGCGCGCGGGTGCTCACGGACCCGCCGGGCCCGACGGCGTCGGCCACGGCGCGGGGGACGGAGCCTGTGCTGCTGAGGGTGGTCATCGCTCTCCTCGTCCGGTTAGTCTGAGGGTACATTCACAGAGGAATGATTATGCACCCACGATGGAGGGGCCGATGACCGCTTACTGGGAGAGCACGGCGCCGGGGGCCGGGCGCAGGCCGGCACGCGCGGACGCCCCGAGCGACGCCCGCGTGCTGAGCCTCAACGGGACGTGGCGGTTCCGGCTCGCCCCGACCGCGGCCGGGACGGGCGCCGGGTTCGTCACCGACGGGTTCGACGACTCGGGCTGGGACGAGATGCGGGTGCCCTCGCACTGGGTGCTGGAGGAGTTCACGCCGCTGGCCGGCGGTCCGCGCCGGTCGATGAAGGGCACCGCGGAGGGGCCGCTGTACACGAACACGGCGTACCCGATCCCGCTGGACCCGCCGCACGTCAGCACCGAGAACCCCACCGGCGACTACCGGCTGGAGTTCGAGCTGCCGGACGACTGGGGCGACAGCACGGTGCTGCGGTTCCAGGGCGTGGACTCGTGCGCCAAGGTGTGGCTGAACGGGACCGAGCTGGGCTGGTCCACCGGCAGCCGGCTCCCGTTCGAGCTCGACGCGCCCGTGCGGCCCGGCCGCAACGTGCTCGCGGTGCGGGTGCACCGGTGGTCGTCGGGCACGTACCTCGAGGACCAGGACATGTGGTGGCTGCCGGGGATCTTCCGGGACGTGGAGCTGATCGAGCGGCCGCCCGGGGCGATCGACGACCACCACGTGCACGCCGACTACGACCACGAGAGCGGCACGGGCGCGCTCCGGGTCGACGCCACCACCGAGGCCGTGGTGGAGATCCCCGAGCTCGGCATCCGCATGGCCGCCGGCGAGACCGCCCGGGTCCCGGTCGAGCCGTGGAGCGCCGAGGTGCCGCGCCTGTACCGGGGCACGCTCCGGTCGGCCGGCGAGAGAGTCGAGCTCGCGATCGGGTTCCGCCACGTCGAGATCGTCGACGGCGTCTTCACCGTCAACGGGCGGCCCGTCACCTTCCGCGGCGTGAACCGGCACGAGCACCACCCGGACACCGGCCGCACGCTCGACCGCGAGACCATGGTCCAGGACATCGTCGCGATGAAGCGCGCCAACGTGGACGCGGTACGGACCAGCCACTACCCGCCGCACCCCGAGTTCCTCCGGCTGTGCGACGAGTACGGCCTGTGGGTGCTGGAGGAGTGCGACCTCGAGACCCACGGCTTCATCTACGCCGGCTGGGAGAAGAACCCGCCCGCCGACCCGGCCTGGCGGGACGCGCTGCTCGACCGGGTGCGGCGCATGGTCGAGCGGGACAAGAACCACCCGAGCGTCGTCATCTGGTCGCTCGCCAACGAGAGCTGGACGGGCGAGACGTTCTCGGTGCTGCGGCAGTGGGTCGCCGACCGGGACCCCAGCCGCCCCGTCCTGTACGAGCGGGACCCGAGCTACCGCGACTCCGACTTCTACTCCCTCATGTACCCCTCGCTGGAGGACCTGGACCGGATCGGCCGCCGCGCCGAGGACACGCCCGACGGCGTCACCGCCGCCGAGGACGAGCGACGCCGGTCGCTCCCGTTCCTGCTCGTGGAGTACGCGCACGCCATGGGCAACGGGCCCGGCTCGCTCCAGGACTACCGCCGCATCATGCTCGAGCACGACCGGATCTGCGGCGGGTTCGTCTGGGAGTGGATCGACCTGGGCATCAACGCCGTCACCGCCGACGGCACCGCGCACGTCATGCACGGCGAGGACATCGACTACGAGCCGTGCGGCGGGCGCTTCAACCTCGACGGCCTCCTCTTCAGCGACCGGACGCCGACCCCCGCCCTGGCCGAGCTGGCCAAGGCGTACGAGCCCGTGCGCGTGACCGTCGGGTCCGACCACGTGCTGGTCGACAACCTGCGCCACACGACCGACACCGCCGACCTCCGGTTCACCTGGGCCCTGGCGGACGACGGCGAGCCCGTCGCCGACGGGACGCTCGACGTACCCGCGGTCGGCGCGGGCGGGCAGGGACGGGTCGCGGTTCCGGTGCCGACGCGCCAGGCGCGAGGCACCCTCGTGCTGACGGTCGAGGCGCGGACCGCGACCGACGCGGCGTGGGCACAGGCGGGGCACGTCGTGGCGTGGGGGCAGCGGATCGTCTCCGAGCCGCCGGTGCGCTCGCTGCCGCGGCGGTCCGACGCCGGGAGCCGGGCTCCCGGCGGTGACGACGTGACCCTCGGGCCCGGCACGTTCGACGCCGCCACCGGCCGCCTGGTGCGCCTCGGCGACCTCGCGCTCGACGGGCCCGTGCTCGACGTGCACCGCGCGCCCACCGAGAACGACCACGGGCAGGGCGACCTGAACGACCTCGCGTCCGTCTGGTCCGCGACCGGCCTGGACCGGATGCTGCACCGCACGGACCTGGTCGACCGGGGCGACGACCACCTGCGGGTGGCCGGCCGGACGGCGCCCACGACGCACGCGCACGGCGTCGACTGGACGATGCTCTGGCAGGCCGACGGCGACGCCCTCGTGCTCACCGTCGACGTCGAGCCGACCGGCCCGTGGGCGGACACCCCGCACCGGCACCGGGACATCTGGCTGCCCCGGCTCGGGCTGCGGCTGTCGCTGCCGGCCGCCTACGCGCGCGCCCGCTGGTTCGGGCGCGGGCCGGGGGAGACCTACGTCGACTCGTTCGAGGGGTCGCGGCTCGGCACGTTCGACCGCGCCGTCGACGACCTGCAGACCCCGTACCCGGTGCCGCAGGAGAACGGCAACCACGTGCAGACCCGCTGGCTGGAGCTGACGGGCCAGGACGTGCCGCCGCTGCGGGTCGACGGTGTCGACGGGCACCCGACGTTCGACTTCACCGCCCGCCGGTGGACCTCCCATGACCTGCAGCGGGCCCGCAAGCCGCACGACCTGCGGGACTCCGGCCGCGTGTGGCTCAACCTCGACCACCGGCAGCAGGGCATCGGGTCGGCGTCCGTGGGGCCGGCGCTGCCCGAGCGCTACCGCGTGCCGCGCGAGCGGACCACCTGGTCGGTCCGGCTGCAGGCCGGGTGAGCGAGGGTCCGGGACCTCAGCCCTCCGCGGGAAGGCCGAGGTCCCGGACCCGCTCGAACAGGTCGTCGTCGCCCACCTGGCCGCCCTTGAGCAGCAGCTCGGCGCCGTCGACCGCGGGGTCGCCGCTGTGCGCCCGGAGCAGCACGACGTTCGCCCACGGGTTCGCGGCGATCGAGAGCGAGTCCACGCCGAGCAGCGTCGTGACCCGGCTGGAGCTGTCACCGCCGCACACGATCACGCGGCGCGTGGCGCCCGCGCGCAGCACCCGGGCGACGGTCGCGGCCGCGGCGCTCGCGATCGTGTCCAGGGTCGCGGTGGGGGAGGGCTGCGCGAGGTCGGCGTCGTCCGAGGTCAGGGCGACGCTGCGGCCCTCCCGGAGCGCGGCCAGGACGTCGTCGTGCCCGTCCCCCGCCGCCAGCGGCCGCACCAGCCAGCCCGCCGCCGCTGCCCGGTCGGCCTGCCGCCGCGTCTGCGGGGACCGGCTGCCCGAGACGGCGAGGACCGGCCCGGCCGTCCCGGTCCGGGTCGGCAGCCCGACGGCGGGGCCGGGCGCCGCCGACGCCACCGCCTGGCTCAGCCCACCCGAGCCGATCGCGAACACGGGCGCCGCGGTCCCCAGGAGCGCCGCGCCGATCGCCGCCAGGTGCCCGTCGTCGAGCGCGTCGAGCACCACGGCGGCGGCGTCCGACCCCTCCAGCCACTCGGCGATCGCGCCCGGCGACCCGTAGGCGGTCCACGGCAGCGACCCGACCGTCAGCGCCGTCTGCCGCCCGAGGTGCACCGCGAGGTCCGACTCCGTCATGGGCGTCGAGGGGTGCGCCGACATCGTCGGCTGCCGGTCCAGCCGGTGGACCACGCCGCTCTCGGCCGCGAAGTGGTGGCCGAAGGCGGTGTACCGCCCGAAGTCCGGCTGGGCGAAGAGCAGCGGCACCGTCCGGTCGGCGACGATCTGCCGGCCGAGCTCGATGACCCGCCCGAGACTGCCCACCTCGGGGGAGGAGTCCGCCGTGGAGCACGCCTTGTACTGCACCAGGTGGGGCCGCAGGGCGGCGAGACGGCGCAGCACGGGCGCGACCTCGCCGGCCAGCTCCGCCGTCGGCAGCGAGCGCGCGACGCCGGCCACGCCCACGACGTCGTGCGTCGCCGCGGCCTCGGCCAGCGTGGCGGGGTCGGGGAGGCCCACGAAGAGCCGCCCCGACCAGCCGCGCCGGGCGAACTGCAGCAGCGCGTCGACGCTCCCGGTGAAGTCGTCGCCGTAGAACGCGACGCGCGGCTCACGCACGGGCGGGACCGAACCGCTCCGCGGCCCGGCGCAGCGGGCCGGAGGCGGCCAGGGCCTGCTCCAGGGTCTCGCCCCGCTCGGCCGACGCCCAGGCGTCACGCATGCTGGCCACCCCCGCGGCCGCTCCGTCCGGGTGCCCGTGGATGCCCCCGCCGGACAGGACCAGCAGATCGGTCGACCGCACGGCGGCATACGTGGCGTGCGCCAGCCCGCCCCACTGCCCCGAGGACAGCACCGGGACGGTCGGCGTCAGGCCGAGCAGCGGGGTGCGCACGGCCTCGATCGAGTCGAGCACCTCGGCGTCCGACTCGTAGAACTTGTTGCTGATGCCGTTGGTGTGCAGGTGGTCGGCCCCGGCCAGGCGTGCCAGCTTCTGCCATGCCCGGAACGCTATCCCCACCTGGTCGCTGCGGGCCACGGACCCGAGCATGGCCCGGTGCCCGTGGATCGGCACCTGCGTGTGCCGGCGCAGCAGGTCGAGCCCGGCCAGCCCCATCAGGTTCACGCACGCCATGACGCAGGTGCCGCCGGCCGCGACGACGAGGTCGTGGTTGGCCTCGATCCGGTCGAGGTCGTCGGTGATGTTGAAGGCGTACATCGGCATCACGCCGGTGCGGTCCGCGTGCCGGTGCAGCACCGGCATCACGGCCTCGACCCGGGCCCGCAGCGGCGCGCTGGGCCCGTTGCCCTGCAGCTCGTCGTCCTTGATGAAGTCGATGCCGGCGGCGGCCAGCTCGCCGACCACCTCGGCGAGCTCGGCGGGGGCGAGCCCGATGCTCGGCTTGATGATCGTGCCGACCATGGCGCCGTCGGGCCGCCCCATGAGCCGGCGCGTGCCCTCGATGCCGAACGCGGGACCGCCGTAGCGCTCCTCGAACGGCGCGGGCAGCTCGAGATCGACCAGGCGGATCGCCGCGAGCTCCTTGATCTCGAACAGGTTCCCGGCCACGGCGGCCAGCAGGTTCGGCATCGACGGGCCGAAGTTGTCGAGCGGGAAGCGCAGCCGCAGGACGGCGCGGCGCCGCGCCGCGGGGTCGCCCACGGAGCCCGGGAGCGGGGACGACCCCGTCAGCGGGATCTCCTGCACGCTCTCGACCTGCGCGGCGAACCGGGCGCGGACCTCGTCCGACTCGCGCTCGACGCGGACGAAGGTGCCGGTGGACTGCTCGCCGGCCAGGATCTCGGCCGCGCGCTCGAGCGCGATCGACGTCTCGATGACGTAGGTGGCGATGACGTGGGCGCCTGTGTGGCGGGGCGCGTCGGTCACGGGGCGGGGTGCGGTCTCGTAGGTCGTCATGGTCGTCCTCACCACGCCACGGGGAGCCAGACGGACATCTCGCCCGCCCCGCGGTTGCCCCAGGAGAAGTACGGGACGAGCCGGGCCGGGACCGAGCGCAGCGGCCCGTCCTCCAGGTCGGCGTAGAGCGCACCGTCGTCCTGCACCGGCAGCTCCACGAGCTCGCCCTCCAGCGCGACCACGCGGACGTCGCCGACCGTGGCCTCGACCGGGTCCAGGGTCGTGCCCCGGCGCAGGGCGACCTGCTCCAGGCGGGCACCGGCGGGCAGGTCGGCGCTCTCGAGGCAGTACACGACCGGGCCGCGGCGCACGGTGACCTGGTTCGTCACCTCCTCGGCCAGCCGGTGGGCCCGCAGCGTGCGCACGGGCATGGGCAGGTCGAGGACGACGACGTCGCCCGCCGCCCAGGTCCGGTCGACGCGCGTGTAGGTGCCGGGCGCGGAGACCTCGACCCGCTCGCCGTTCACCGTCAGCGTCGCGCCCGACGACCAGCCGGGGATGCGCAGGTGCAGGGGCAGCGCGCCCGTCGCCTCCGTGACGGTGAACGCGATGCGCCCGTCCCACGGGTAGTCGCTGTCCTCGCGCAGCGCCAGCCGGGCGCCGCGGCCGTCCGAGACGTCGACGTCGCTCCCGCCGTACAGGTGCACGTACACGCCGTCGTCGGCGAGCGACGCCACCCGCTCGTGGAAGCTCGCGAGCACGCGCGCGATGTTCGGGGGGCAGCAGAAGCAGGTCAGATAGCGCTGCCGCAGCCGCTCGTCCGACGGCGGCGGGTCGGGGACCACCACCTGCCCCGTGTCGCCCGGGCGGCGCAGGGGGTAGGGCAGCCCGCGCACCTGGCGCAGCGCGTTGGTGTAGAAGTACTCGGAGCCCGCCAGGCTGACGCTCCCGAGCAGGCTGTTGAAGGCGATCTGCTCGATGACGTCGGCGTAGCGCGCCTCGCCCGTCAGGGCGAGCATCCGCTCGCTCCAGAAGATCATGCCGATGTTCGCGCACGACTCGGCGTGCGCCGTGGTGTTCGGGAGCTGGTAGGCGCGGCCGTAGGCCTGGTGCACCCGGCTGATCTCGCCCTGCCACGGGTACCCGTCGGGCGAGGCGCCGTCGTACAGGGCCCCGCACCCGCCCGTCACGTAGATCTTGGTGTCGACGACGTCGGTCCACAGCCGCTCGAGCACGGTGCGCAGCTCGTCGTCGCCCGTCTCGGCGACGAGGTCGGCGAGCCCGGCGTACAGGTAGTTGGCGCGCACGGCGTGGCCGGCGGCGACCGTCTGGTCGCGCACGGGGAGGCGGTCCTGGTTGTCGTCGCCGCCGTCGAAGTCGTCGCGCACGCGGACGAACGCCTGCGCGAGGCGCAGGTACCGCTCCTCGCCGGTCGCCCGGTACAGGTCGATCACGCCCATGTAGTGCGAGGGGCAGATGGCGCTGCGCGCCAGCTCCAGCGGCTTGTCGGCGGCGAGGTGCTCGAGGAACCCGGCCGCGCCGCGGGCGGCGTCGAGCAGGACCGTGCTGCCGGTCACCTCGTGGTGCCGGACCGCCGCCGTGATCAGGTGGCCGAGGTTGTAGGTCTCGAAGTTGAAGCGGTCCGCCAGCGGCGCCGCCTCCTCGTCGTTGCGCGCCGCGATGGCCGTCGGCGTGTGCAGGTACCCGTTCTCCTGCTGCACCGAGGCGATGAGCTCGGCGACCTGCTCGACGAGCTCCGCGAGCGCGTCGTCGGGGTCGGTCTCGAGCCGTGCGACGGCGGCCTCGAGCCACTTGTAGAGGTCGCCGTCCATGAAGGGCGGGCCCACGTGCGTGCCGGTCTCCAGGCCCGCGGCGATGCGGAAGTTGCGCAGGCCGGGGCTCGTGCCGGCGTCGCTCAGCGAGTCCCAGATGGTCGGGATCGTGACGTCGCGCGTGCGTTGGTGCACGTCGCCCCAGAAGCCACGGCGCCATCGTGCCTGGTCCGCGCGCAGCGCGGCGAGCGGTCGGTGGGCCCGGCGCTCGGTGGTGGTGGGCATGGGTTGCGTCCTTCCGACGGCGAGTGTCCGGCTGGTCGACGCCTCGGCGAGAGGGCCTCCGGGTCGATTGACCCACATCGTGAATAGAATTTCAACCCTGAGTGTTGACACATCCACTGGTCCGTCCCTACCGTCGTGCAGACACGCTGGGCAAGGCATGGCCGTCAAGGAGGACGCGAAAATGACAACTCGACGCACCAGACCGTTCGCGGTCGCGAGCACGGCGCTCGTCGCGATCGCACTCACGGCGGGCTGCGCCGGCGGGGGCGGCGGCCAGGCCGGCGGCGGGGCGGGGTCGGACCCGGACACGTTCACGGTGCTCACCCCCAACGAGAACGAGACGCTCGAGGCACAGCTCACGGCGCTGTCCGAGAACCAGTGCAAGGCCGAGAACGAGGCGCTCCCGCTGGAGCACCAGAAGGTCGCGCAGGCCGACGTCGTGCAGAAGGTGACGCTCCTGGCCAGCCAGGGCGCCCTGCCGGCGCACTTCGTCGCGGGGACCGACATGGTGCGCCCCGACGGCGACCTCGGCGCCTCGGACCGCGTGCTCGACTACGAGGAGCTGCTCACCGAGGCGGGCGTCTGGGACGACGTGCTCCCGGCCGCGGCGTCGACCGTCGAGGGCGCCTACGGCCAGATGGTCTCGCTGCCGTACCAGTACAACCTCGAGGGGATCTGGTACAACACGGCGATCTTCGACGAGCTCGGGCTCGAGGAGCCCCAGACGTTCGACGAGCTGCTGGCGGCCGCCGGCGAGGTCAAGGACGCCGGGTACCAGCCGTTCGCCCAGGCGGGCGCCGCGGGCTGGCCGCTGACGCGCCTGATGGGCATGTACATCTTCCGCGAGGTCGGCCCCGACGCGATGGAGAAGATCCGCGACGGCGAGGCCGAGCTCACCGACGAGCCGTACGTCGCGGGGGCCACGGCCCTGGCGGACATGGCGGCCGACGGGCTCTTCGGCGACGGCTTCAACTCGCTCGAGCCCGACGCCGCCACGGCCGCCTTCCTGTCGGGCCGCGCCGCCATGACGTACGACGGCACCTGGCTGCTGGGCAACATCAACGACCCCGCGCAGAACGAGATCGGTGCCGAGAACGTGGGCTTCATGCCGTTCCCCGCCGTCGAGGGCGGCGCGGGCACCGCGGACCAGTGGGCCGCGAACGCCGGGGCCGCGATGGCGCTCGACCCTGCGCAGGCGGGGCCGAAGGTGAAGGACTGGATCGCCTGCATCGCCGAGAACTACGGCCAGCAGGCCCTGCAGGACGCCGGCGTGCTGTCCGGCTTCAAGGTCAACGGCGAGGTCACCGACGTGCCGGAGACCACCGCGGCCGTGCAGGAGAAGCTCGAGGGGGTCGACGAGACCGTGCTCTGGTTCGAGGCGCTGCTGGACGCGAAGTCCAACTCGCTGGCGTCGACGAACGTCAGCCTGCTGACGACCGGCCAGATGACCCCGGAGCAGTACATGACCGAGCTGCAGGCGAGCGTCGATGCCGCGCGCTGACGCACCCGCACGGCGCACGGCCGCGAGCCGGGTGTTCGGCGACCGCACGGCGATCCTCTTCCTGCTGCTCCCGACGCTGCTGGTCTACGTCGCGCTCAAGGTCGTCCCCGTCGCGTGGTCGCTGGGGCTCTCGCTGTTCGAGGGCAACGCCCTGCGCGGCATGGAGTTCGTGGGCCTGGACAACTTCGCGACCTTCTTCACCGACGACGCCGCGCTGCACGCGCTGGTCATCAGCGTGGTCTTCGCCGTCGTCGCGACGGTATGCCAGGTGACGCTCGGGTACCTGCTGGCGCTCCTGTACGTGTTCGTGCTCCGCCGGGGCTCGGCGTTCGTGCGCACCGCGGTCTTCTTCCCCATGGTGCTGCCGACCGTCGCGGTCGCCCTGCTGTTCCGCAGCCTCGTCGGCGTGGGGGACAACCAGGGCCCCGTGAACGACGTGATCAACCTGTTCGGCGGCGAGAGCGTGGAGTTCCTCGTCTCGACGGCGGGGACCATGGCGGTCGCCGTGGCGATGACCCTGTGGAGCTCGATGGGCTTCTACGCGGTGCTGATGTACACGGGGCTGCTGGACATCCCCGAGGAGGTCATCGAGTCGGCCCGGCTCGACGGCGCCAGCGGCTTCCGCCTCGTGCGGCACATCGTGGTGCCCCTGTCGCTGCCGATCCTGCTGTCGTCGGTGATCTTCAGCCTGAACGCGACGCTCAAGGTGTTCGACAGCCTGCTCGCCCTCAACAACGGCGGGCCGGGCACCTCGACGGCGCCGCTGACGCTGTACATGTACCGGACCGCCTTCGAGTACGCCGAGTACGGGTACGGGAGCACGATCGCCGTGGTGCTGACGCTCCTGTGCCTCGTGTTCACGCTCGCCGTCTTCCGTTCGTCGAGCAAGCGCGTGGAGGACTGAGATGACGATCACCCGTCCCCCGGCCACCCGGCCCGCACCGCGACCGGCGCTGGAGCCGCTGCCCAGACCCGGGCAGACGGCGCGCTCGGTGCGCGCCACCCTGCGGCGCGTGCCCGTGTGGATCGCCGTCACGCTGCTGCTCGTCGTCGTCCTGTACCCGCAGCTGTGGATGGTGCTGGGCTCGTTCAAGACCCCGACGGAGTTCTTCGAGAACCCCACCTGGGCGCTGCCCGAGACCTTCAACCTGGACAACTACGTCACGGCCTTCACACGCGGCGACGTCGCCCTGAACTACCGCAACAGCATCCTCGTGACGCTGCCGTCGGTCGCGCTGATCATCCTGCTCGGGGTCGCCGCCGGCTACGTGCTCGAGGTGATGATCTGGCGGGGGCGGCGGCAGGTGCTCCTGTTCGTGCTGGCGGGCATCATGGTGCCCGGCCAGATGATCCTCGTGCCGCTGTTCACCGTCTACTTCCAGCTGGGCCTGACGGACACGCTGTGGCCGCTGATCCTCACGTACACGGCCATGGGCCTGCCGCTGACGACTTTCCTGATGGCGGCCTACTTCCGCTCGGTGCCGCGGGAGATCTTCGAGGCCGCCGCCGTGGACGGCTCGTCCGCGCTGCGGTCGTTCTTCGTGATCGGCCTGCCGCTGATGAAGAACGCCATGCTGACCGTCGGGCTCGTGCAGTTCTTCGCGGTGTTCAACGACCTGCTCGTGGCGCTCACGTTCACCACGCGCCCCGAGCTGGCCACCATCCAGGTGGGTCTGCTGAGCCTCTCGGACGAGTACGGCTCCACGCAGTACGGCCCGCTGTTCGCCGCGATCAGCATCAACCTGCTCGTGCTGCTGGTCGTGTTCGCCTTCCTCAACAAGAAGATCATGGCGGGCCTGGCCGCGGGCTCGCTCAAGGGATGAGCCGAGAGGGATGAGTCGAAAGGGATGGAAGAGATGACCGGACCGAGGATCGCTTTCCTGCACACCGGAGCCGTCGTGATCGCGCCGGTCATGGACCTGGCACGGGAGCTCCTGCCCGACGCGACCGCGATCAACTACCTCGACGACAAGATCGTGGCCGACCTCGCCGACCCGGCACGCGCCGCGTCGGTGCCCGACCGCGTCGCCGGCCTCGTCGAGGCGGCGCGCACGGCGGGGGCGGACGTCGTCATGCTCACCTGCTCGTCGATCTCCCACCTGGCCGCCCCGACGGGCGACCGGGTGGGGGTGCCCGTGCTGCGCATCGACGAGGCGATGGCGGACCAGGCGGTCGGGCTCGGCGGGCGGATCGCCGTGCTGGCCACGCTGCCGACGACGTGCGCGCCCACCACGGCCCTGATCCGCGAGCGGGCAGAGGCCGCCGGGGCCGCGCCGACGATCACCAGCGAGGTGATCGACGGGGCCTTCGCGGCGGTGGCGGGCGGCGACCGCGCGACCCACGACCGCCTGGTCGGCGCCGCGATCGAGCGGGTGGCCGCCGAAGCGGACGTCGTCGTCCTGGCTCAGGCGTCGATGGCCGGCGCGGCCGAGGCCGTCCAGGTCGGCGTGCCCGTCCTGACGAGCCTCGCGCCGGGCATCGGGCGCCTGCGCGAGGTCGTGGCCGGCGTCAGGCCGTGAGCTCCTCCGCCGTGCGCAGGTCGGTCACGAGCGTGGTGACCCAGCGGCCCGCCAGCGCCCCCCGGACGGCCTCCAGCTTCCGGGGGCCGCCGGCGACGCCGACCCGGCGAGGGATGCGCAGCAGGTCCTGGGCCGGGATGGCGATGACCCGGTCGTCGAGGTCGCCGCGCACCAGGGTCCCGTCGGCGCGGAAGACGCGGTGGCAGATGTCGCCGACCGCGCCGTCGGCCAGGAGCGCGTCGCGCTCCTCGGGGGAGAAGGCGTTGCCGGAGGTGGCGAGCACGCTCGACGGCTCGACGCTGCCGATGCCCATGATCGTCATCGTCAGCTCGCGCCAGTGCCGCAGCACCTGCTGCATCGAGGCGTCCTCCAGCAGACTGTCGCGGATCGCGGGGTTGGCCACGAGGCCGGGCGCCGAGACGTACACCGGGTCGGCGCCGATCCGGCGGGCGAGGTCGCCGAGGATGCGGTTCGAGTGGCTCTGCGCCTCGGGCGCGCCGACGCCGCCGAGGAGCTGGACGACCTCGATGGCGCCCCGGGTCGTGAAGGGCCGCAGCCGGTCGACCATGGCGAGCACCGTCTCGCTCCAGGAGCTGACGCCGATGCGGTCCCCCCCGGAGAGCGTCGCCTCCAGGTAGGCGGCGGCGCCGGCGCCGATCGCCGCGAGGGTCTCCGGCTCGTCCGCGTCGGGCTCGATGTCGACCACCACGGCCTCGGTCAGCCCGTAGCGGTCCTCGAGGCGTTCCTCCAGGTCGGCGTACACGCCGGGCGCCGCGGTGACGATCGTGCGGACGATGCCGACGCTCTCCGCGCGCTTCAGGAGCCGCGAGACCTTGGCCTGGGAGATGCTCAGGGCCGTGGCGATGTCCGCCTGCCGTGCGCCGCGCTCGTGGTACATGCGCGCGACCTTCGTCATGAGGCGCATCTGCCCGTCGTGCTGACGTGCCATGGAGGACTCCTCGATCGCAATTTCACACCAGAATGATTATGCATTCTACGGGACCCGTACCACATCGCGATACAGCAGGAGGCAGACGAATGATCGCAGTGACAGGGAGCAGCGGCAAGCTCGGGCGGGCGACGGTCGAGCGGCTCCGCGCCGACGGCCGGGACGTGCTCGGGCTCGACGTCGCCGGACCGGCCGGCCCCGGCTTCACGCGCGTCGACCTGACCGACGGCGGCCAGACCCTCGACGCGCTGCTCGGCGTCACCGCGCGGCACCAGGGGCTGGAGGCGCTCGTGCACCTGGCCGCCGTGCCCGTCAACGGCATCGTGCCCGACGCCACCACGTTCCGGACCAACGTCCTGGCCTCGTTCAACGTGCTGCACGCCGCCCAGCGGGCGGGGATCACCACGGTGGTCCTCGCGTCCAGCATCACGGCCATGGGGTTCCCGTTCGACGAGGCCCCGCCGGGGCTCCCGGTCGACGAGTCGTACACCAGCGCCAACAACACCTACGGGCTCGGCAAGGTGGTCGAGGAGGCGATGGCGGCGCAGCTCGTGCGGTGGCTGCCCGGTGCGTCGTACACCGCGCTGCGGTTCACGAACGTCGTCGGCGCCGACGAGTACGACACCTTCGACCGGGCCGCGGAGCCGCTCTACCGCCGCGACCTGCTCGGCTCGTGGGTCGACGCGCGGGACGGCGCCGCCGCGGTCGCGTGCGCGCTCGCGGCGGCCCGCCCGGGTTTCCGCGTGTACAACGTGGCCGCGCCCACGTCTGGCTCGGCGATCGCGTCGCGCGAGCTCGCCGCGTCGTGGTTCCCCGGCACCCCCGTCGCGGACGACCTGGGCGAGTTCGAGTCGCTCGTGTCCACGCGGCGCATCCAGGCGGAGCTGGGCTTCCGCGCCGAGCACGACTGGCGGTGACGGTTCAGGCCCGGAGCAGGCGGACCGGGCCGAGCAGCCCCGCGGGCGACAGGGGTGCGTCCTCCAGCCGGAAGGGCGCCATGCGCCACGTGGCACGCTCCGGCTCGGGCAGGGTCTCGTCGAGGAGCATCCGGTTGGCCCAGGTGCCGGCGACCTCGACCTCCAGGACGTTCTCGCCGTCCCGCAGCGCGCCACCGATCCCGGCGGCGTAGGGCGGGGTCCACACGACACCGCAGTCGACGTCGTTCACCCTGACCCGGGCCACGCCGGCGACCGCGCCCAGGTCCAGGCGGGCGCCCGGGTCCCGCCCCGGGGCCAGCCGGGTGCGGTAGGTGGCCGTGCCGGCGTGGTGGCGCACCCGGGGGTCCGGGTGGGCGGACAGGTCGGCGAGCGCGTCGAGGTGGATCGGCCCGGCGGGGGAGTGCGGGCCCGGGGAGAACGTCACGCTCCACGGGGCGTCGTGCTCGGCGGCGGCGGTGGGGATGTCTCGCGGGGCGTGGTCTCCGGGCCTCCCCGGTCGCTCGAACCGGAGGAACACGGAGCCGGCGACGTCGAGGGTGACCGGGACGAACGTCCGGCCCTCCGCCGTCCACCAGCGCGGGGCGTCCTCGGCCGTCCCGGCGAGCGGGTCGTCGAGGACCGGCACGCGGCCGGTGCCGCGCGTGGAGACCACCAGCGTGCGGCGGCGGGGCGCCTGGTTGGAGAGGAAGTAGACGTCGGCGGCGCCGTCGCGGCGGTGCGTCCAGGCGAGGGGCTCCTGGCCTCCCGGTTCTCCGGCCTCAGGGTCTTCGGTAGCGGGGTGGAAGAGCACGTCCGGCTCGACGCCGACGTCGCGCAGGTCGGGGCGGTGCCACGGCAGCGCCGCCCCCTGCACCGAGGCGCCTGGGCCGTCCCACAGCCGGTCGATCGCCCGCGCCCAGGACTCCTCGTCGGGCTCGTGGCCCGGGCTGCGCACGGGCCGCTCCCCGAGCAGCACGGTCAGGCCCGCGTCCCGCAGCTCGGCCAGCCGGCCGGCCATCGTGGTCGAGAGCACGGGGACCGGCGATGTCGGGCCGGGACCCGGCACGACCAGTACCGCGTAGCTCGCGCCACCCGGGAAGGTGAGGCGGCCGTCCGTCACGCGGGCGAGCCGGAGCAGGGCGTCGGGGTTGACGCTGTCGTACGCGTAGCCGCGCAGCGGGTCGACCCAGTCGGCCGTGCCGACGACGTGGGCGCTGTGCAGGGCCTCCTTCGGCTGCCGGCGCAGCGGGTGCCCGGCGTTGGCGAGCCGTCGCGACTCGGCGCGCACCCGGTCCGCGCCGACCAGGCCGGGCAGGGTGGGGACCAGGCGCTCGGGCAGCACCGCGCGGCTGGGGAGCTCCTCGCCGGTGAAGACGGCGACGTCCACCACCGGGACGCCGCGCTGGAGGCGGTCCTGCACGCGCCGGTGGTACTCGACGAGCGCGGGCGCGCCCAGGTGCCACCACGGCTGGTCGCGCTGGAAGACCGTGCCGGTGTTGTCGAGCGTCATGCCGGGCGCCCGGTCGGTCCAGGGGTTGTGCACGAACACGTGGTAGAAGAACCGGTTCGCGCCGAGGGCGAAGTTCAGGTCGCCCAGGGCCTTGAGCGTGCCGGGGTGCTCGTCCCAGTCGATGCGTAGCTGGGTGAACGCCTCGGCCTGGACGATCTGCCGCCCGTAGACGTGGGCCGCGGAGATCGCGTCCCGCATGTCGTTGGGCTTGTCGTGGGTGGGGCTGCGCAGCCAGAACTCGCCCGCGGGCAGGTCGACGTGCTGGAAGTGCGCCATCCCGTCGGACGTCATCGTGGGCGCGACGCACTCGCTGCTGAACGCCGTCCCTGCGGCGTGCGCGCGGTCGGCCATCGTGGCGAAGAAGACGTCCACCACGAGCTCCGAGATGGTGCGCCGCACGTCGTGCAGCACCTGCTCGGTGCGGCGCACGCTCTCCAGCGGCACGCCGGCGAGCAGGGGGAGCCAGGGCAGCAGGTCGTAGCCGCGCCGACGCGCGAACTCGTCCGCGAACCGGGGCGACCAGTTCTGGCTGCCGCACTCCCAGCTGTCGATGTGGAACACGCTGAGCACGCGCCCGGCCAGGTCGCCCGCGGTGCGCAGCGCCTGCCCGAACCAGGAGTCGAACTGGAGGGCGGCCGCCTCCGCCGAGAACTTGTCGGCCTCCAGGCCGCGCGCCGCCCCCGCGGTCTCGTTGCGCTGCCCCGTCGACGTGTGGCCGATGCGCACGACGCGCCACGACCCCTCCGGCGGCGACCAGTGCAGCACGCCCGCGTCGTCGACGTGCGCGGTCACGTCGACCAGGTCGCCCGGCGGGTAGCAGTCCTCGTCGGTCAGTGCCCCGGGCGCCGGCTCCGGGGCGACGCGCCAGACGGCCCCCGACCTGCCCTCGAGATGGTCGACGACGGGGCGTGCCGACGGCCGCAGGCCACGCAGCACGCAGGTCGGCGCCCACTTCGCGGCGTCAAGGTCCTCCGTGCCGGGCTCGGTGCCGTCCGGGTCGTGCACGAACCGCCAGCGCCGCGCGGTCCGGGGCGGCAGGGCGTGGGTGTAGTCCGCGCCGTCGTCCTGCCAGCCCGCGCGGGCTGGCCGCAGCCGCAGCACGGGCTCCAGCACGTCGTCGCCCGCGAGGACGCGCATGCGCTGCGGCTGGTGGGAGCGCAGCCCCGGGGCGACCCGTACCGCGCGCAGGGTGACCGGCTCGCCGAAGTCGAGCTCCACCCAGCCGCCCTCCTCGAGGTGCAGCTCCCGGTCGGCGGCGGCCGCGTCGTCGTCGCCGGCGTCCAGCAGGAAGCCCGCGTCCAGGCCCTCGTCGGTGCGCACCACGGGCCGGGGCAGCGGGGCGTCCGTGGCCCGCGCGGGCAGGGCGAACGTGCGGAGGTCGCGGTAGTGGCCCTCCCGCGTCGGCGGCAGGGGCAGGGTCGTGGGCCCGCCGCCGGCGGTCACGACGGCCTCGGACCAGGTGACCCGCTGCATGCTCAGCTCGGGCGTGATCCAGGGGCCGCCGGCCACCGCGAACCCGTCGCAGGCGTGCATGGCGAGCTGGAGCCCGAGCCGGTCCGCCTCCTGGAGCGCGTGCCGGACGAGCGCCCACCACTGCGGCGTGCCCTGGTGCACCGGCGGGTCGAGCAGGGGCGGCGTCGTCGCGCCCTTGATCGGCATGAGGTACGCCCCGGCGACGCCCGCGTGCGCCATGGCCTCGAGGTCCGCCGTGATCCCCTCGGCGGAGTAGGCGGAGTACATCCAGTACCAGTAGACCCAGGGTGCCGAGCCAGTCGCGCCAGCCGCGTCAGCCTGGTCAGCCATGTCAGCCCTTCACCGCCCCGGCCGTCGCGCTGCTCATGACCTGCCGGCGGAAGAAGAGGAACAGCACGATCAGCGGGATGGTGGCGAGCAGGGTCGCCGCCATCACCACGGGGTAGTCGCTGGTGCCGTGGCTGCCGTTGAGCTGCTGCAGCGCGACGGGCAGCGTGTACTTCTCCTGGTCGTTGAGCACGAGCAGGGGCCACAGGTACTCGTTCCAGTTCCACATGAACTGGAAGACGGTGAACCCGGCGACCGCCGGCCGCAGGGCCGGCAGCGCCACGTGCCAGAACACGCGCAGGAACCCGGCGCCGTCCACCCGGGCGGCCTCCATGACCTCGTACTGCACCGCCTCCCGCGCGGCCTGCCGCATCCAGAAGATCCCGAACGCGCTCGCCGCCCCGGGCACGATCAGCGGGAGGTAGGTGTTCAGCCAGCCCAGGTCGGCGTAGATCTGGAACGTCGGCACGAGCATGACGCCGGTGGGCAGCGTCATGGTGAGCAGCAGGACGGCGAACAGCGGGTCCCGGCCCGGGAAGCGGTACATCGCGAAGACGAACCCGGACAGGGCGGCGATCGCGACGGTCAGCAGGGTCGCGGTGACCGAGACGACGACGGAGTTCGCGAACGCGCCCAGGAAGTCGACGCTCCCGGTCAGCCGCTCGATGTTCGACACGATCTCGCCGCCGGGGACCAGGCGCGGCGGGCTGGAGAAGATGTCGGACGTGCGGCTGGTCGCCATGACGGCGAGCCAGTAGAAGGGGAACGCGAAGAGCGCGGCGGCCGGGATCAGGACGGCGTGCTGCAGCCAGGCGTGGCGTCGGGACCTCATGACATCTCCTTGCGGCGCCCGTTGATGACGCGCGAGTTGAACAGGGCCAGCAGGACGAGGACGACGAAGACGCCCCAGCCGATCGTGGTCGCGAAGCCCAGGTCGGGGGCGACCGTCGGCAGCGTCGTGCCCATGTAGCCGACCTGCAGGAACATCAGCGTCACGACCGAGCCGTCCGGCCCGCCCAGGCCGTTGGTGAGCACCTGCGGCTCGGTGAAGATCTGGAAGCCGCTGATCGTGCCGGTCACGGCGACGAACAGGACGGTGGGCCAGATCATCGGCACCGTGATGGAGCGCAGGATGCGCCACGGCCCGGCCCCGTCCAGGCGGGCCGCCTCGTAGAGGGTCGGCGGGATCGATGCGATGCCGGCCAGGAAGATGACGACGAAGTACCCGAAGCCGCGCCAGAAGATCATCAGGGCGACGACGAGCCGCACGCCCCACGCCGTCGTCATCCACGGCACGGCGCCGAGCCCGACCGCCTCGAGCAGGGTGTTGATGATGCCGAACTCGTTGGAGAAGAGGGACTGGAACACGATCGCCACGGCGACGATCGACGTCACCTGGGGCAGGAAGAAGAGGGTCTGGTAGATGCCCCGGCCCTTGAGGCGGGGCGAGCTGAGCAGGGCCGCCGCGCCCAGGGCCGCGAGGATCACGGGGACCTGGGCGATCAGGAAGATGATCACGGTGTTGCCGAGGGCGTCGAGGAACTCGCCCGAGCTCACGAGGCGCGTGAACTGGTCGAGGCCGACCTGGTCGGGCTCGCCGAGCCCGTCCCACGAGACGGTCGACAGGTACAGCGCGAACACCAGCGGGAAGAGCCCGAAGACGGCGAACAGGACGTAGAACGGCGAGATGGCGAGGTACTCCCGCCAGTACCGCCGAAGGGCCGGCTGGTCGGCCCTCCGGCGGGTGGTGGGCACGGCGGGGCGTGCGGTCCTCCTGGGCATGCGTGGTCCTCCCCGCGTCGGGCTAGCGGCCCGAGTTCGCGTCGACGAGCGATCGGTAGACGGTCTCCGGGTCGTCGCCGCTGGCGGCGAGGTCGCTGAGCGCGACGAAGAACTGCGCCGCCACGACGCTCGACTCGGTGCCCTGGTAGACGACGGGCGCGTCCACGGCCGTGGCCGCCAGGGCGCCGAGCGTGTCCTGGCCCCCGTAGTAGTCCTGGGGCAGGGCGACGTCGGGGTCGGCGTGCACCTGCGTGGAGGGCGGGAACAGGCCCTTGTCGAGGTACCCGGCCTTCTGGGACGTGGGCCCGCCGAGGAAGGCGGCCACCTCGGCGGCCGCGTCCGCGTGGTCGCTCTCGGCGAGCGCCGAGACGAACGAGCCGCCGGTCGCGGCCGCTCCGCCGGGTACCGCGGTCACGCGCCAGTCGCCCGCCTGCTGCTCCCCGGCGGACTTCAGGAGGCCGTCCTCCCAGGCCGGGCCGACGAAGCCGACGATCTTCTCCTGGGTGAGCGCCGCGTTGAACTCCGGCGTGTACGGCTCGGTGTTGGCGCACAGCCCGTCCTGGGCGAGCGCGGCGGAGCCGACGAAGGCGTCGTGGGAGACGGGGGAGTCGACGACGTTGCTCTCCTGCCCGTCCTCGAGTGCGAAGTACGCGTAGCCGTCCTGGGCGAGCATCGCCTGATAGTTCTGGCCGGCGTGGTCGCAGACGTACACGTCCTCGTCGGCGGCCTGCTGGGCCAGCTCGCGGTACGCGTCCCAGGTGTCGACCTCGGCGGCCACCTCCTCGGGCTCGGCCGGGTAGCCGAGCTCCTCGAGGGCGTCGGCCCGGTAGAAGAAGCCCCACGGGCCGATGTCGGTGGGCAGCGCCACCTGCCGGCCCTCGGGGTCGCGGCCGAGCTCCAGGGCCCAGTCGACGGCGTCGCCCGCGGCCGCCTCGTCGGACAGGTCCACGAACTGGTCCGAGACCTCGAAGAAGGACGGCAGGCTCCCGCCCATGACGACGACGTCCGGCAGGCCGCTGCGCGAGCGCAGCGCCGCGCGGAGCTTGTCCTCCACGTCGGGGATGTCCTGCACCGTGATCTCGTAGTCCGGGAACTCCTCGTCGAGCAGGGTCTGGACGTCGTCGGGGAGCGAGGCCCCGCGTGCCCAGAGGGTCAGCTCGACGGCGCCGTCGCCGCCGCCCGTGGTGCTCCCGCATGCCGTGACCAGCCCCAGGGTCGCGAGCGCCGCGACGGTGGTGGCCAGGGGTCGTGCTGCTCTCATGTCGTGCCTCCGCTTGTTGGTGAAACGTCGTTGTCCTTCGCCAGCGAGGCGCCAGTCCGGAATGATGAATGATCATTCGCCGCTGGATATAGTACGCATCGCGTTGATACCTTTCAATGGAGCGAGGAGAGCCATGACCCGCACGACGAGCCGCACGACGAGGTACGACACGGTCGAGCTGTCCTTCCGGGGCGACGACGCCCTGCCGGTGGACGGGCAGCCGCCGTTCACCGTGCGCCTGACCTGCGACGACGGCGGCGAGCCGGTGGTCGTCCCGGGGTTCTGGGACGGCAGCCACGACTACCGGGCGCGGTTCTGCGCCGAGCGGGAAGGACGCTGGACGTGGGAGGTCGAGGACGCCCGGACCGCGCTCGACCGCACGGCCGGCGCCTTCGAGGTCGGCGACGGTGACGGGCACGGCGCGCACGGCCACGGCCCGGTGCGGGTGGCGCACCGGTTCCACTTCGCCCACGCCGACGGCACCCCGTTCCGGCCCGTCGGGACCACCGCCTACAACTGGCTGCACCAGGACGAGCCGCTCTTCGGCGACACGGTCGCCGCCGTCGCCGAGGCGGGGTTCAACAAGCTGCGGTTCATGGTCTTCCCGCAGGCCGGCGGCTACGTGGAGCACGTGCCCGACCTGCTGCCCTTCGAGCGGGTCGAGGGGCGGTGGGACGTGTCGCGCCCCGTGCCCGCCTTCTTCCGCAGGCTCGACGCCGCCGTGGCCGTCCTGGGGCAGCACGGGATCCAGGCGGACGTGCTGCTCCTGAACGCGTACGACCGCGGGTTCTTCGGGCTCGACGGGCTGTCCGAGGAGGAGGACGCCGTCTACCTGCGCTACGTCGTGGCGCGGCTCGCGGCCTACCCGAACGTGTGGTGGTCGCTGTGCAACGAGTTCGACCAGCTCGAGCGCCCCGCGGAGCGCTGGGACCGGGCCGGTGCGCTGCTCGCCGACCTGGACCCGCACCGGCACCTGCGCTCGATCCACAACTGGGTCGAGCTGTACGACAACAACCAGGCGTGGGTCACGCACGCGTCGCTCCAGAACGGGTCGGCGACGACCGAGCCCGGCCGGGCCAACCTCTACCGGGACGTGTGGGGCAAGCCCGTGGTGCTCGACGAGATCAAGTACGAGGGCGACATCCCGCTGCGGTGGGGCGACCTCGACGCGCGGCAGCTCGTGCACCAGTTCTGGAACACGACCGTCGCCGGGTGCTACGCGTCGCACGGCGAGAGCTTCGTGACCCCGAGCGGCAGCCTGCACATGGTGGAGGGCGGGCGCCTCCGCGGCGAGGCGCCCGCGCGGCTGGCGTTCCTGCGGGAGGTGCTGGACGGGCTCGACGTGCCCGGCCTCGACCCGATCGACAAGTGGGACGACCCGGCGCACGTGGCCGGGGCGGCCCGCCGCCAGTACGTGCAGTACCTCGGCCGGTCCGCGCCCGAGCACTGGGAGTTCCGCCTCCCCGTGGGCTTCCCGGGGGAGCGGCCCGAGCCGGGCGACGAGTTCGTGGTCGACGTGATCGACACGTGGCACATGACCGTCGAGCGTGTGCCCAGGCGGTTCGCCCTGACGGACGTCGAGCGGAACGAGGCCCGGGACCGGGCCTCCGCCCCGGTGGCGCTGCCTCACGGCGAGGCCGTCGCGCTGCTGGTCACGCGCGTGGAGCCGGCGGAATGACCGTGCGGCTGGGCACCGCCTACTACAACGAGTACCTGCCCGACCCGGGGCGGCTGGAGACCGACCTGCGGCTCATGGCCGAGGCGGGCATCGGCTGCATCCGCGTCGGCGAGTCCGTGTGGTCCACCTGGGAGCCGGCCGACGGGCGGTTCGACCTGGAGTGGCTCACCCCGGTGCTCGACGCCGCGGCCGCGCACGGGATCGACGCGATCCTCGGCACGCCCACCTACGCGGTGCCGCCCTGGCTGAGCCGCAAGCACCCCGAGCTCGCCGTCCGGCGGCGCGACGGCTCGCGCGTGCCGTGGGGTGCGCGGCAGGAGGTCGACTTCACCGCCGACACCTTCCGGGTGCACGCCGAGCGCGTGATCCGCGCGGTGGTCGGGCGGCACGGCCGGCACCCGGCCGTGGTCGGGGTCCAGCTCGACAACGAGCCGGGGCTGCACCTGATCCACAACGAGCACGTGGTCTCGCGCTTCCGCCGCTGGCTGGCCGCACGGTACGGCGACCCCGAGACGCTGAACCGCGAGTGGGGCCTGGCCTACTGGTCGCACCGGATCGCCGACTGGGACGAGCTGTGGGACCCCGCGGGGAACACCACCCCCGCCTACGAGCTCGCCTGGCGGCGCTTCCAGGCCGAGCAGACCACCGAGTTCATCGCGTGGCAGGCCGGGATCGTGCGCGAGCTGGTGGACGACGACACCTTCCTCACCACCTGCATCGCCTACCAGCGGCCCGCCATGGACGACGTCGCCGTCGGCGCGGCCCTCGACGTGGCGAGCGGCAATGCCTACTACCTCGCGCAGGACGCCCTCGCCCTGGCCACCGACGGGGAGGGCGGGCACTGGTACGCCGACGACGTGCCGCAGGTCGTGCTCATGGCGGACCGCATGCGCGCCACCAAGGAGGCGCCGTTCCTCGTCACCGAGACCGGCGCCGGGTCCATCGGGCCCGCGCGGCTCACGCGCCCGCCGTACGACGGCCAGCTCGGCCAGGTCGCCTGGCTCCTGGCCGCGCGGGGCGCCCGGCTGGTCTCCTACTGGCACTGGCACACCCTGCACTCGGGCGCCGAGGCGCACTGGGGCGGCATCCTCGGCCACGACCTCGAACCGGGCCGGGTCTACGACCAGGTCGCGGCGACCGGGCGGCAGCTCGCGGCGGCCGCGCCCTGGCTCGCCGACGCCCGCCCCGACGAGCAGGTCGGCGTGGTCTACGACCACGACAGCGAGTGGCTGACGGCGTTCGACCCGCCCTTCGGCACCGAGAGCGCCCCCGACCGCGCGTCCTACCAGAAGATCGTGGGCGCCTTCGGCCGGGCCGCCGTCGACGCGGGGCTGCAGGTCGGGTACCTCGACGCCCGCCGCCTGCCGCCCGCCGGGGAGCTCGTCCGGCGGTTCCCGACCCTCGTCGTCGCCGGGCTCATCGCCGCCCCCGACACCACCCTCGCCCTCCTCGCCGAGTACGCCCGCCTGGGCGGGCGGCTCGTGCTCGGACCACGGACCGGCTACGGGGACCACGAGGGCCGGATGCGGCCCACCCGCGCCCCCGCCCTGCTCGGCGACGCGGCCGGCGTCACCTACCGGGAGACCGCCGCGCTCGCCGACCCCGTCGCGGTGCGCCTCGGCGACCTCACCGGCACCGCCCACGGCTGGGTGGACTGCCTCGAGCCGGACGACGCCGCCGTCCTCGCCGGCTATGACCACCCCCACCTCGGGCGCTGGGCCGCCGTGACCCGGCGCGCCGTCGGGCAGGGGGAGATCACCGTGGTCGGCACCATGCTGGACCGGAGACTGATGGCCCGGGTCGTCGCCGAGGTCGCGGGCCCCGCCGTGCCGGCGTGGCCCGTCGTCGAGCGGCCGGAAGCCGTGACCCTGCACTCGCTCGTGGGCGCTCGCGGCCGGGTGTGGGTGCTGCACAACTGGTCTGGTGGGGCCGTCGAGGTGGTCACGGCGGGTCGGGGTTACGACGTCCTCGCGGGCGCCGCGTACGACAGCGGTGCGCGGGTCGTGCTGGGGGCGTGGGGTGTGGCGGTGTGGGCCGACGAGGTGGTCGGGGCGGAGGCGTGACCGAGGTCGGGACTCGCATCCAGGCCTGACTTAGGCCCAGACGCTCGTCCACGTCTGAGGTGCCAGCCGGAGGTCGAGCCTGTGCGGCTGCGTCGCGCCGCTGTCATCGGGGCCGTCGCGCTCGGTCTCGAGCTCGACCGTGATCGTCCGCGACCGGCGGTCAAGGTTCGCCGCGAGCACCTGCGTGCCGGTGTCCTCGCGGGCGCCGAGCGCCCAGACGCGCCCGTCCGGGCTGGCCCCCGACAGGAGCTCCCGGCCCGCCAGCCCCGCCAGCGCGCGCACCGGTTCGGCGACCGGGCGGGGGACGCCCGCCGGGCCGACCAGGCCGCGCGGGCCCTGGTCCTCGAACCAGGCGATGCTCGCGACCCCGGGTACGGCGAGGGCGGAGGCGCTGGCCACGACCCACGCGGCGAGCTCTTCGCGCGACTGGCGGGGGTCGGCGTCGTGCGCCGGGTCGGCCCGGCGGTCCTGGTGCGGCTCGGCGACGTCGTTGAACCGGGGCCGCAGCGTGACCGGCCCGACGTGCACGGGCCGTCCGGCCGCGAGGTCCACGCTCTGCGCGGCGACGAGCCGCTGCATCGCGACCGACTCGACGAGCTGCTCCGTGTCACCGGAGTGGAACAGGGGCGTGAGGCTGAACGTGAGGCCGTCGACGTCGGCGAGGACCAGGTCGTGGTTGCGGTTGAGCTCGGTGAAGTGCGCGCGTACGCCGCCGAGGACCTCGGCGCTCGTCTCGGTTGTCGCGAGGGCGGCGCGCAGGGCGGCGACCTCGGCGGTCCCGGCGACGTGGGTCGTGGGGGAGAAGGCGGCGACGCGCGCGACGCGGAGGGGACTCAGGGCGGCGGCCGCCCGGGTGAGTGCGGCCGCGGCGGCAGGGGTGACGGCGTCGTCGGGGAGGCCGTCGTCGGGAAGGACCAGCCGGACGTCGAGCGGCAGACCTGGGGCCGCCGCGCGCGCCAGCACCGACGGCCAGGTCGCCGTCCCGAGGTCGAGCTCGACGAGGAGGGCAACACCCGCGCACGGGACGCCCCGCGCAGGCCCGGTGGTCGTGGCGACCGAGGCCGCGACCGACGTCGTCACCGACGGAAAGGTCCCCGCCGCCCGCAGCCGCACGACCGCCGGACCGTCGTCCTCCCGCTCCCGGACCCCCGGGACCGCCCGCCCCGACGCCGTGACCTCCACCGCCTGCCGCAGCGACTCGCCGGCCCGCACCAGGTACGGGAACGGCAACGTCAGCGGCCGGCTGTACGTCTTGAAGGAGGCGTCGGTCCAGTTGCGCTGGTCCTCCATCTCGAACACGTCGCCCCGCAGGTCGAGCCGGAGGCCGAGGCCGCCGTCGTGCCATGCGAGGGCCGCGATGTCCCGGGCGGGCTGGTGGGGGCTGATCGCCCGCGGGAACCGCGTGCGCGTGACCGTGGCGTCGGGGTGGGTGACCGCCAGCGCGGCCCCGGCCACGTGCGGCGGGTGCAGCACGACCAGTCCGGTCCGGTTGGTCAGCAGGTCCCGCGCGGGCGCGCCGTCCCACTCGACCGTCAGGCGCGGCCCGGCGGCGACGACCCGGATCGTGCCCCGGACGTCGACGCCACCGGCCGTGGCGCGCACGTCGACCAGGAACCCGTCCGCGTCGTCCCGCACCTGGTCGACGACGACGTCGGCGGTGCGCCAGGCGTCGTCGCGCACCACGAGCCGCACGCTGCGCAGCACGAGCACGCCGTCGTACCGGACGTCGGCGATCTCGTCGCCGCGCCGTTCCAGGGACCAGCGCCCCCGGCTCCAGGGCTCGGCCGGCGTCCACCAGCCGGGCGGTTCACGGGTCACCACGTCGTCCTCGTCGTCCACCCCGGGCGCTCAGCGCTCGATCGTGTCGAGGTGCAGCATGCGGGCGAGGTTCCGGTCCAGCTCGTCGTCGCGGAAGATCTTCTTCCAGTCCTCCTTGACGATCGACTCGCGGCCGTAGTCCATGGCGATCAGGCAGGCGTCGCTGAACGGGTTGTCGCCGCGCAGCCCGTTGGCCAGCGCCACCTGGGTGTGGCCGTACAGGATGCTGCGCGCGGCGGCCTCGGGCACGCCCATCGTGTGCACGGCCTCGTCGAGCGCCTCGTTCAGCAGCGCGCCGATCATGCACGCGACCGTCTCGACCAGGGTGGGCTCGAGCTGCGCGAGCTGCTTGACGGTGACCCAGTGCACGTCGATCACGGGCGCGTAGATCGCCCGGACGGTCGCCTCGACGACGTCGCGCGCGGCGGGGTCGTCGGACTCGACCGCCGCGATCGCGTCCTGTGGCGCGGCGATCCCGCCGAACGTGTCGGCCCACTCCTCCTTGGTGGTGCGCTCCAGGAACACCGACGGGTGGCAGGGGTGCGCGACGGCCTGGACCACGTCCTCGCGCGTGGTCAGCAGGCCGGCGTACGCGGCCGCGGGGTCCAGGGTCAGGACGATCGCGCCGGGCCGCAGCTGCGGCACCAGCTCGGCGGTCACGGCCGGCAGCGCGAGGTCCGGCACGGCCAGGACCACGATGTCGGCGTCCGCGACGGCCGTGGCGGCGTCGGTCAGCTCGCGGCCGGCGTCGATCGTGCGCTGCCGGCCGGCCGGCGACGTCTCGACGTACGCGACCGTGTGGTCCGTCCGGACCAGGTTGTTCGAGACGCGCATGCCCATCTTCCCGCCGGCTCCGACGACGGCGATCCGGTAGCTCTCGCTCATGGTGTGCTCCTCAGGTGCTCCAGGGTGGTGCGGGTCCAGTCCCGCTCGGTACGGATGGTCGTGGCCGCGTCGCCCTGCCACGGCAGCCAGTGCTCGACGACCTCGTTGATGTCGCGCTCGCGCGGCCGGACGGTCCGCAGCAGGTGCGCGTAGTCGTGCAGGCCCTCGCCCAGGGGCGCGCCCGAGTAGGTGAAGCCCACCCAGCCGTCCTGCCGGTCGAAGGCGAAGTCCTTGACGTGCACGTTCCGCACGTGCGGCGCGGTGCGCTCCACGCACTCGCGTGGCTGCTCCAGCCGGGCGACGACGTTCGCCGGGTCCAGGCAGATGCCCAGCCGCGGGCTGCCGACCCGTTCCACCAGGCCGACCAGGTCCGCCGTGGCGACCTGCTCGTACGTCTCCAGCGCGAGCGTGACGCCGGCCGCCTCGTAGGCGGGCAGCGCGGCCCGCAGCTGCACCTCCGCGCGGGCGAGCGAGGGCCGGCGGCCGTTCGCGCCGACTATCATGCCGCGCACGAGCCGGGCGTCGAAGACCCGGGCGAGGTCGAGGAACCGGGCGAGCCGGCCGGGCTCGACGCCCTTGGTGCCGAGCTCGATGGTCAGGCCGAGGTCGCGGGCGGCGGCCGCGGCGTCGCGCAGCTCGGCGTCGGACATCGTCTCCAGCGGCGCGTGGTCGCAGATCTGGAAGAGGTCGACGTCGAGCTCGCGCGTCGCGGCGAACGTGTCGCGCAGGGTCAGCGGCTCCGGGACGCGGTCGGACTGCTGCCAGAAGAAGGCGTAGCTCCCGAGGCCGATCACGCGTGCGCCCCGGCGAGCGAGCGGGCCTCGTCGAGCACGGTCTCCAGCGCCCCGACGTCGTGCGCGAACCGGCCGAGGAAGAGCCCGTCGACCGCCGTCCCCAGCGCGGTGAGCAGCCCCGGGCCGGCGGACCCGCCGTACAGGACGCGCGATCCCTGCCGCGCCGGGTCGGCGCGCAGCGCGTCGCCGAGCGCGCCCGCCACGGCCCGGACGTGCTCGGTCGGCGCGGGGGCGGGCGCGCCGATGGCCCAGACCGGCTCATAGGCGACCACGAGGCCGCCGTCCGGCACGCCCCGGGTGGAGCGGCCGAGCTGGCCGAGGGTCTCCCGCGCCGCGTCCTGCGGCGTCGTCCGGCGCTCCTCGCCGACGCACACGACCGGGGCGAGCCCGTGCCGCAGCGCGGAGGCAGTCTTGCGGGCCACGACGTCGTCGGTCTCGTGGAAGAGCCGGCGCCGCTCGGCGTGCCCGACCTCCGCCAGCCCGACGCCGGCCTCGGCGGCCTCGGCGGCGCTGACCTCGCCGGTGAACGGCCCGGCGTCGTCGGCCGCGACGTCCTGCACGGCGACCCGGACCCGCGTGCCGGCGAACGCGGCGACGGCCGCGGGCACCTGCAGGTAGGTGGGCGCGACGAACAGCTCCACGCCGCCGTCGGTGACACCGGGGTGCCGGGCCGCGAGCCGCGCGACGTCGGCGCACCACGCCGCGGCCCGGGCGAGGCCGAAGTACATCTTGAGGCTCACGCCGATGGTGACGGTCATCAGCAGGAGCCCGTCGCCTCGTACTCGCCGATGACGGCGACCTTGGCGGCCGACGGCGACGCCGGGTCGAACCGGTAGGTGAGCCACTCCCGGACCAGCCGGCGCGCGAGCTCGATGCCGATGACGCGCTGGCCGAGCGTGAGCACCTGGGCGTCGTTGGACAGCACGCCGCGCTCGACGGAGAAGCTGTCGTGCGCGGTGACGGCGCGGATGCCGGTGACCTTGTTCGCGGCGATCGCGACGCCGAGGCCGGTGCCGCACACCAGCAGCGCGCGGTCGGCGTCGCCGGCCGCGACCCGCTCCGCGGCGGCGACGGCGATCCGGCCGTAGGGCGTGCCGCCCCCGGCGTCCACGCCCACGTCCACCACGGACGCCACCCCGGCGTGGGCCTCCAGGTCGCGCTTGAGCACCTCCTTGTAGTCGAACCCGGCGTCGTCGCTCCCCACGACGATGCGCAGCCTGTCCATCTCAGCTCCTTCCGGTGGCGGCGGCAAGGGTGGTCCCCACCGCCGTGACGACGAGGGCCAGCGACCGGGCCCCGGGGTCAGGGGTGCCGAGCGCCCGCTCGGCGTGCGTCCGCGCGCGTCCGGCGCGCGGCACGAGGTCCGCGGTGGCCGCCGCCGCGGCGACCGTGGCCTCCGCCGCGGCGTGCCAGACCGGGACGAGCGCGTCGCCCGCGCCGACCCCGCGCGACAGCTCGGCGCTGAACGCGGCGAGCGCGTCGACCAGGGTCTTGTCGCCGGGCCGGGCCTTGCCGTAGGTCATGACGTCCTCGAGGGCGGCCGCGGCCCCCGCCGCTACGCCCTGCGGCTCCGGGCGGCCCGTGTCGCCCAGGCGGGCCGCGAGCGCGTGCAGGATGAGGCCCCACAGGGCGCCCGAGGTGCCGCCCGCGCGGTTCGACCACGCGTCGGCCGCGCCGGCGAGGACGGTCCGGCTGCCGGCCCCGGCCGCGAGGGCGGCGGCCGCGGCGTCCGCCGCGGCGTGGGCGCCGCGCTGCATGCCGATGCCGTGGTCGCCGTCCCCGGCGACGGCGTCGAGGCGGCCCAGCTCCGCGGCGTGCTCGTCGATCGTGGTCACGACGGCCCGGAGCGCGTCGACGACGACGGCGGCGACCTCGCGGGACGGGGCGTCCGAGGCGGGGAACGCCGTTGCCGAACCGGCCGGAACCCCGTCCTGCGGGACCTCCGGCGCGGCCTCCTGCGGCGCCGCCGTGCCCCGCTTGTACCCCGGCGCGTCGACGGGCGTGCCCCACAGGGGCTCCAGGTCGGCGTCGGGCCAGAAGAGCGTCAGCGACAGGCCCGCCATGTCGAAGCTCGTGCAGAACTCGCCCACGTGCGGGTCGAGGGTCTCGTGCCCGGACTCCGCCAGGAGCCGGGCGACGGTGCGGTAGACGACGAACATCTCCTCGTACTTGACCGAGCCGAGCCCGTTGAGCACCGGGACCACCCGCGACCCGGCGTCCGCCGGCCTCTCCGCGAGCAGCCGGTCCACGAGCTGGTGGGCCAGGTCGTCGGCCGACGGCGTCTCGCGCTCGTCGATGCCCGGCTCGCCGTGGATGCCGAGCCCGACCGCCATCCGGCCGTCGGGCACGGTGAACAGCGGCTCCGGCGCGCCGGGGAGCCGGCAGCCCGAGAAGGCGACGCCGAACGAGCGGGTCAGGTCGTTCGCCCGCCGGGCGAGCGCGGCCACCCCTGCGAGGTCGCGCCCGGCCTCGGCCGCGGCCGCCGCGATCCGGAACACCACGAGGTCGCCCGCGACGCCGCGCCGGCGGTGGCGCTCGTCCGCGGGCGCGCTCGCGACGTCGTCGGTGACGACGACCGTCTCGCACGCGACCCCCTCCGCACGCAGCCGCTCCTGGGCGGCGTCGAAGTTGAGCACGTCCCCGGCGTAGTTGCCGTACGTGAGCAGGACGCCGCCCCCGCGGTGGGCGGCGCCCGCCACCGCGTGCACCTGCTGCGCGGACGGCGACGCGAACAGGTTCCCGACCGCGGCCCCGTGCGCGAGCCCCGTGCCGACGAGCCCGCCGAACGCGGGGTAGTGGCCCGAGCCGCCCCCGACCACCACGGCCACCTGGCCCTCGGGGGCCGGCGCACGGCGCACGACGCCGCCGTCGACCCGGCGGACGTGCCGCGGGTGCGCGGCGACGAACCCGTCGAGCATCTCGTCGGCGAAGTCGGCCGGCTCGTTCCACAGTCTTGTCATCGCCGAACCTCTCCGTCGGGGCGGGTGCGGTGCCAGTGTGGCCAACCGGTTGACCAATTGCAAGCCCCTGATCCGACGGTGCGCCCGGACCGGGGCGGCTAGATTGGGCCCCATGCCCGCGTACCCCGATGCTCGCCCGCACGAGATCGCCGCGTCCCTGGGTGCGCTGCCCGCCGGCACACCCGCCTCCCAGGTCGCCCGCCGGCTCCTCGACCTCTTCACCGACGGCACCATCCCGCCCGGCACGCGGCTGCCCCCGGAACGCCAGCTCGCCGCCTCCCTCGAGGTCGGGCGGTCGGCGGTCCGGGAGGCGCTCGCCGCCCTGGAGATCCTCGGGGTGGTCGACGTGCGGCCGGGCTCGGGCACCTACCTGCGCGGCGCCGCGAGCGAGCTGCTCCCGCAGACGCTGCGCTGGGGGCTGCTCATCGGCGAGCGCAGCACGACGTCGCTGCTCGAGCTGCGCGCGGGGCTGGAGATCTTCGTCGCGCGCCTGGCCGCCGACCGGGTGGACGCCGCGCACCGCGAGCGCCTGACGAAGCATCTCGCCCGGATGCGTGACTCCGTGACCGACCTCGGCGCGTTCGCCCGTGCGGACCAGGACTTCCACCACGTCCTCGCCGACGCCGCCGGCAACCCGGTGCTGCTGGACCAGCTCCACGTCGTCCGCTCCCTGCTGCAGGTGTACGCGGACCGCGCGGTGGGGGACGAGGACGCCGCCCGGGTGGCGCTCGCCGAGCACGAGCAGATCCTGGCCGCGGTGGCGCAGGGCGACGAGGACGCCGCCGCGTCCGCGATGGCGGTGCACATGGCGACCGCGACCGCGCGGCTCCAGCGGGAGCTCGCCCCCTAGCGTCCGGGCGGTTGCACCGATACAACCTCGCCGTTCCACCGATACAACCCGGCGAACGGTTGACGGCGTTCGCGCGGGCCGACGAGGTTTCCTGCATGCCGAAGACCACGCCGAACTCCGTGCCGAAGACGTGGACCGCGGTGGCCGCCGTCGCGGTGACCGCCCTGATCGCGGCCGGGCTCCCGGCCCAGGCCGCCCCGCACAGCACCGCCCGCCCGGCCGTCGCGTGGCGGGGCGACTCGCTCGGCGTCGAGACGGAAGGACTCGTCTCGAGGTCGGACCTGGTCCTGGAGTCCCCGGCCTGGCGCGCGGAGCAGAGCATGCCGCTCGGCAACGGCCGGCTGGGCGCGGCGGTGTTCAACCGCGACGGCCTGACCGCCCAGCTCCAGCGCAACGACACGTTCCCGGACCTCCTCAGCGCCGGGCGGCTCGTGCTGCCGGGCCTCATGTCGCTGGCGACGGCCGCGGACTACTCGGGGCGTGTCGACCTGTACGACGCCCAGCTGCGCCAGTCGGGCGGCGGCCTGTCCGCGACGGCCTACGTGCGGGCCGACGCCGACCAGCTCGTCGTCGAGGTCACCGGCGCGCCGAGGAACACGGAGCAGACCGCGGAGCTCCGGCTCCCGGCGGACCGCGTGCCGGAGACGTACGCGGCCGGCGGCGTCGCCGCCCTCGCCGAGACGTTCGACGCCCGGAACGGCACGACGGGCGCCGTCGCGGCGCTGACCGCGCACGCCCGCGGGGTCCGCGCCGAGGCCGTGGACGAGCACACCGTCCGGCTGACGTTCACGCCGCGACGCGACGGGACGTTCACGATCGTGGTGGGGGCGCCGTCGTACACCGGGGGCGACCTCGCGGAGGCGAGCCGGGAGGCCGTCGCCGGACGGGCCTCCGACCGCGGGCACCTGCGGTGGTGGCACCGCTTCTGGGACGACCAGGCGGCGCCCCTGCGGATCGACTCGCCGGACGGCACCGGCGAGTACCTGGAGGCGCTGCGCGCGCAGCAGCTCTACACCACCGCCTCGACGCAGCGGAACGACCTGCCGACCGGCCAGGCCGGCGCGGTGGGCATGCTCTATCCGTGGCCCGACGCGGCGCTGTCGCCGTCGACGTGGTTCCACTTCAACCTGCGCCAGCAGGTGTACGCGAACTACGGCGCCGGCACGGCGTCCTTCAACGCGCCCTACCTGCGGCTGTACACCGAGCACCTCGAGCAGCTCCGGGCGGCCACGCGCGAGCTGTGGCCCGACGCCGAGGGCGCGTGCGTGCCCGAGCTCCTCGACTACGACGGCACCACGGCGGAGGGCTGCGACGGCGGCACCGAGCCGGCCTGGAACAGCCGGGTCCTGACCGGCGGCCTCGAGGTCTCCCACGACGTCTGGCAGACCTACCGGTACACCGGCGACGAGGCCTACCTCGACCGCGGCTACCCGCTGATGCGCGACGTCGCGCGGTTCTACCTCTCGGTCCTCGACGAGGGCGACGACGGGAAGCTGCACCTGAACCACGTGAACTCGCTCGAGACGCAGTGGGACACCACGGACCCGACACCCGACGTGGCCGGCATGCACGCGATGTTCCCGGTCATCGCGGACCTGGCGCGCGAGCGCGGCGACGCCGACCTCGCCGACCGCCTCGACGCGGCCGTGCCGAAGCTGCCCGAGCTGCCGACGACGACCCGCCGCGGCACCGAGGTCGTGGCGTGGTCCGCGACCGACGAGCCGGCGAAGAACACGCAGAACACCGACATGGAGGCCCTGTACCCGTGGGGCCGCCTCGACGCGGGCTCCGACCTGATGCAGAACACGTTCGACCGGCGCGTGTTCCCGCTCACCCGCGAGTGGGGCGAGGACCCGATCTGGGCGGCCCGCCTGCACCGCGGCGACGAGATGCGGGACCTGCTCGTCCAGGGCACGTCCGACCTGCAGAAGTTCCCGAACGGCTTCACCGTCCACGGCAAGAACGACGACCCCGCCGCCAGGCAGCACCTCTTCAGCTCCTGGAACGCCGTGGTCGCCGGAGCCCTCCAGGACGCCCTGGTCCAGTCGTACGACGGCACGGTGCGGGTCGCCGCGGCCCTCCCGGCCCACTGGGACGTCGCGGGGAGCGTCCACCTACCCGGCGGGCACCTGGTCAGCACCGAGGTGCGCGGCGGCGCGCCGCTCTACGTCGGGATCGAGGCCGGCTCCGCGGAGACCCTGACGATCGCGAACCCCTGGCCGGGCGAGCGCGTGCGCGTCGTCTCCGGCGGGCGGACCGTCGTCGGGCCGACGGACGAGCCGACCGTGCGCCTGACCGTCGAGGACGGCCGGTCGTACGTGCTGGAGCGCGTGGGGCGCCCGGCGTCGTCGTACGGGTACCGGGCGCTCACGGGCGAGGCCGAGACCGGTGCCAAGCACCTCGGGGAGCGGACCCTCGGCATCGAGGGCGGCGTGCCGCAGGTCGAGTCGGACCTGGTCTCGGCCGTCGCGCCCGAGAAGCAGGGCGCGCTCCTGTCCGCCGCCGAGGGCAACCCCCTGTACGCCGACAGCAGCGACGCGATCGCGGACCTGCCCGACCGGCTCGACGGTGCGGTGCAGATCCAGGGCGCCCGCCCCGCCGCGGGCGCGACCGGCCCGAACGGCGCCGTGCGGTTCGACCTGGCCCGCCCGGCCACGGTCTACACCGCCCTCGACGCGCGGGGCGAGGGCAGGTGGTGGCCGTCCTGGCTGCGGGAGGAGGGCTGGACGCGGACGTCGATGGAGGTCGGCACCAGGACCTACGTCCGGCCGTTCGACCTCCAGGACGGGCACCTGCGCGCCTCGGCCGGCGGCGCCACGCTCACCTCCGCCGGGGCCGACTGGGGCGACCAGGTCGTCGAGGCCACGGTGCGGCAGATCCAGGTCGGGGCGAGCCTGATGTTCCGGGCCCGCGACGAGCGCAACGGATACGTGTGGACGATCGGCGGCCCCCTGGGCAGCGAGGGCGGGCTCGGCCAGCTGCGGATGAGCAAGATCGTCGACGGCCGCACCACGCTCCTCGGCACGGTCGTGCCGCTGACGCCCGCGCCCGGTAACACCTACCGCCTGCGTGTCGAGGCGGTCGGCGACCGGATCCGCACCTTCGTCGACGACGTCCTGGTCGACGAGCGGGTCGACGAGACCTTCGCGCAGGGCCGCGTCGGGACCTACCTGGGGAACGCGGACGTCGGCGAGTACGACGACCTCAGCGTGCGCACGCCGGACGGCGACCTCCTGTTCGCGGAGGACTTCTCGGGCGACCTGTCGGCGTGGGACCTCCCGGCGACGCGCCAGGACGTGCCGCTCGTGGTCTTCGCCAAGGAGGTGCCCGCGGGCCGCGTGGTGCTGGGCCCGACCTCGGCCGACGGCAAGGAGGACGCGCCTGCGGTGACGTTCGTCGCCGAGCAGGGCTAGCTGCCTGCCTCCGGCGGACGCACCTGGCTCGGCGGGTAGCCGAAGCGGCGGCGGAACGCCCGGCCGAAGGACCCCGCGTCGAGGAACCCGGAGCGCTGGCACGCCGTCTGCACGCCGTGCCCCCGTTCCAGCAGGCTGTGCGCGAACTCGAGCCGGACCCGCCGCAGCTCGGCCGCGGGTGAGCGCCCGACGTCCGCGAACAGGGCCTGCAGCGAGCGCACCGAGACGTGCACCTCGGCGGCCAGGTCGGCCACGGTGAACAGGGGGTCCGCGAACCGTTCGTGGATGATCGCGTACAGCCCGTCGCGCAGCACCGCCCGCGACCGGAGGGGAGCGGACGCCGGCGCCGAATCGCGCAGCCGCGCCTCGGCCCTGTGCCGCACGGCGTCCGAGGCGGTGGGCGTGAAGCTCAGGACCGTCGCGCCCGTGTCGTTCAGCCTTCTCGTCGACCAGTGCACCGGGCGTGGGTCTCCCGCACGCGTCACGAACCATTCCTGGCCCCGGTGCTCCAGCCCCTGCGCACAGATGATCGGGCACTCGTCGGGCGGGTAGGAGGTCCCGTCGAGCCGGTTGCGATGGAGCAGCTCATGACTGGGACCGCCGACGAGGTCGAGATCGTTCCGGTAACCGAGGAAAGTGACCGCCGCCCGGTTCGCGACCTCGACGGATCCTTCCGGCCCGATGACCCACAACGGAACGGGGGCCTCGCTGACCACATCGGCGAGCAGCCGCCAGTCCGCGGCCTGATCGGCCGCGGGCCTCGTCGGGAAATGCGTCAGTGGCGCCATCGGTCCTCCGTTCTTCCGGGGACCGTACGTGCAGGGCGATCGCGCACTCGTTGCCCGGACGTTTCGCGTTCGTAAAAGCACGCCGTGGCTTCGCGTTCTGCGCATTGCCGTTCGCAAACGGCCTGGGAAGTGCGGTGCCCGTTCGGTGAGGTGGGGGCACACGGCGGCGTCCGACCGCCTCCTTCCGACCGGAGAACGAATGAGCACCTGGAACAGCACGCGTGAGGTCGCGACGCAGGACGTCCGCCAGTCCCTGCGCCGGTCGGGAACGACCTGGGCCGAGGTCGCCGAGCAGATCGACCGCCCCCTGCTGTGGACCATCGCCGCGCTCCTGGGTTCGCACCCCGTCCCCGCCGAGGTGGCCGAGGCCGTCGGCCGGCTGCTCGAGCTCGACGAGGACACCGTCGCCGCCCTCCAGAATCAGCCGTACCGCCTCAACGGCGACTCCCTGCGGGCGGACCCGACGATCTACCGCTTCTACGAGCTGCTGGACGTCTACGGCCCGGCCCTCAAGGAAGCCATCCACGAGGAGTTCGGCGACGGCATCATGAGCGCGATCAACTGCAACGTCGAGATCTCCCGCCGGGAGGACCCGGACGGCGACCGGGTGCGCGTCGTCATCGACGGCAAGTTCCTGAAGTACCAGTGGTGACCCGGACCGATACGGAGCCCCTCATGTCATACGTAGCCCCCAAGGACTTCGCGGTCCGGATGGTCGACGCCGGCCAGTCCAAGGCGCTGATGTCCACCCGCGACACCTTCATCCGCGCCTACATGGCGGGCGCGATCCTTGCCCTGGCCGCCGCCTTCGCCGTGACCGTCAGCGTGCAGACCGGCGAGCCGCTCGTGGGCGCCGTCCTCTTCCCGGTCGGCTTCTGCATGCTGTACCTGCTCGGCTACGACCTGCTGACCGGCGTCTTCACGCTGGTCCCGCTCGCGTGGCTGGACAAGCGTCCCGGTGTGACGGGTGCGGCGGTGCTCCGCAACTGGGGACTCGTGTTCCTGGGCAACTTCGCCGGGGCGCTGACGACCGCCCTGCTCATGGCGATCGTCTTCACCTATGGCTTCTCCAGCCCGCCGAGCGAGGTCGGCCAGGCGATCGGCGTGATCGGTGAGGGCCGGACCGTGGGTTACGCGGAGCACGGACTGGCCGGGATGCTCACCCTTTTCGTGCGCGGGGTGCTCTGCAACTGGATGGTCTCGACGGGCGTCGTCGGCGCCATGATGTCGGACAGCCTCGCGGGCAAGGTGATCGCGATGTGGATGCCCATCATGGTGTTCTTCTACATGGGTTTCGAGCACTCGGTCGTCAACATGTTCCTCTTCCCGATCGGGCTCATGCTCGGCGGCAATTTCACCATCGGTGACTATCTGCTCTGGAACGAGCTGCCGACCGTTCTCGGAAATCTCGTCGGCGGACTGATGTTCGTCGGGTTCGTCATCTATCGCACGCACCTCAAGACGTCCCCGGCGCGGGTGTACGGCTAGGCGGCGGAGCTCTCCCGGACGACGAGGGAGGGCGCGAGGCGGGCGGGCGAGCCGATCGGTGCGGTGGTCGGCGCGGCGGCACCCAGGCCCGCCAGCAGGAGCTCCGCCGCGGCCGCCCCGACCGCCTCGCCGCCGTGCCGCACCGACGAGAGCGGCACGGCGGCGCACGTGGCGAACGGGCTGTCGCCGTAGCCGACGAGCGCGATCTCGGCGGGTACGGTGATGCCCGCCGAGAGCAGGGCGTGCTGCAGCCCGAGGGCGTGCGTGTCGTCCGTGGCGAAGATCCCGTCCGGGCGTTCGCCGGGCGGGAGGGCGGCGATCCGGCGGCCGAGATCCCGGCCGCTCTCCACACCGGGCGCGGGGGAGCGCACCACGGTAGCGCGGGCCCCGCGGGCGGCGGTCACGCGGCGCAGGAACCCGTCCTCCTGCTGCCGCGCCGGCCCGGTGCCGCGCGGCCCGGTGGCGAGCCACAGCCGACGTCGCCCACGGGCGAGCAGGTGTGCGGCGACCGCGCCGCCGCCCGCGGTGTGGTCGACACCCACGCCCGGAAGGGTGCCGCCCGGGTCGTCGCGGTCGAGCAGCACCAGGGGCGTTCCCCGCGGCCGTGTCCGAGCGAGCGAGTCCACGGGCCCGGACGGCGCCACGAGGACCCCGTCGAGGCGCAGCTCCTCGAAGAGGTCCAGGAGCTTGGTCTGCTGGTCCGCCGACCCGCCCGAGCTCCCCACGACCACCGCGAGGCCCGCCTCGTCGAGGACGCGCTCGGCGGCCCGTACGAGCTCGGCCGTGTGCGGGTGCGCCGTGTCGCCGACGCAGATGCCGACGATCCCGGAGCGGCCCCACCGCAGCTGGCGGGCGGACCGGCTCGGGACGTACCCCAGCCGGTCGATGACCATGCCGATCCGGGCGGACGTGTCGCGCGCGACCTTGTGCGGGCGGTTGAGGTAGTTGGAGACGGTCGTGGACGAGACACCTGCCTGATGGGCGACGTCGTAGATCGAGACCATGGTTCCCTCCGTACGACCTCCCGGATGCCCGTACGGTTCTCGTGGCGGAGCTCCGTCGCGTGATCGGGCGCTTCTCTGCGCCAGGGGAGTCTAAGCGGGCTCGATCTACGATGCAAGGCTGCATAATGATGCAAAGCAACGGTGGGAGAGGTCGATGACGCAGGAGACCAGCACGATGAACGTCAGTCCGGTCACGCTCGGCACGTCGGGCCTGGGCCGGGACACCGAGCCGGGTTCGGCGGGCGAGGACGCCGCGGTCGGGGTCGCGCTCGACCTGTTCGGCAGCGGGCACGCCTACCTCGACACGTCGAACAACTACTCCGGCGGCAGGTCGGAGGCCGTGCTCGGCCTGGCCCTCGCGCGCCTGGGGCCGGACGCCGCCGCGCGCGTCGTCTCGAAGGTCGATCCCGATCCCGAGACGCGCGCGTTCGACCGCGACCGCGTGCTGCGCTCGTTCGAGGAGACGACGGCGCGGCTCGGCGTCGAGCGGCTGCCGCTGCTGCACCTGCACGACCCGTACTCGGTGACGTTCGAGGAGGCGGTCGGCCCGGGCGGCGCGGTCGAGGGGCTCCTCGAGCTGCGCGAGTCGGGGCAGGTCGACGCGATCGGCGTCGCCGCCGCGCCGGTCCCGCTGATGGCCCGGTACGTCGGGACCGGCCTGTTCGACGCCGTGCTGATCCACAACCGCTTCACGGTGATCGACCAGTCGGCGGCGCCGGTGTTCGCGGACGCCAAGGAGCGGGGGATGACGGTGTTCAACGCCGCGCCGTTCGGCTCGGGCCTGCTCGCCAAGGGCCCGCACGAGGGCGCCGTCTACAACTACCGGCCCGCGGGCGCCGACCTGCTCGCGTGGACGCGGCGTCTGACGGAGGTGTGCGACGCCCACGGCGTCGCCCTGCCCGCCGTCGCGCTGCACTACTCGCTGCGGTCGCCGCTGGTCGACTCGACCGTCGTGGGGGTCGTCTCGCCGGGTCGGCGGGCGCAGCTCGACGAGCTCGTCGCGACCCGGGTCCCCGACGAGCTGTGGGGACAGCTCGAGGCGCTCGGCCCGGCGCCGTCGCCCGTGGACGACAGCGCCTACGCCTGACGGCGGGCCCGGCCGGGTGGTACGCCCGGCCGGGCCTTGCGGGAGGCCCGGTCGTGACGGGGTACTGACAGGGACTGGCACGAGGGCCGGGAAGCGCCTTGACTCGGGTCGTGCGCCCTGCAGCAGCCGTGCGCGACCGGACAGACGGAGACGACGTGAGCGACGACGAGTTCGACCAGATCTTCCCGCTCGGGGAGAAGAACGACGCCTATGCGCAGTACTTCACCGGCCAGAGCTACCTGGCCCCGCTCGCCGCGGGGAGCGTTCCCGTCAGCAACGTGTCCTTCGAGCCGGGCTGCCGCAACAACTGGCACATCCATCACGGCACGGGCGGCGGCGACCAGATCCTGCTGTGCACGGCGGGCAGCGGCTGGTACCAGGCCGAGGGGGAGGAGCCCGTCAGCCTGGAGCCGGGAACGGTGGTCCGGGTGCCGGCCGGCACCAAGCACTGGCACGGCGCGAAGGCAGACTCGTGGTTCTCCCACGTCGCCCTCATCACCCCGGCCGACGACCTCAGGAACGAGTGGCTCGAGCCGGTCACCGACGAGGTGTACGGCAGGCTGCCGAAGGCCGCCGTCAGGCCGTAGCGGCGGGGGCTCCCACGCCGGACCTGCCGCCGTCCCGGAACTTTTTGGCGGCAGCCCAGTTGATCTGCGTAGGGTCTGGATCTTGGGAGGAAACGAGGATGGCGTTACGTGAGCGGCGGCTGCGCCCCGCGCGCGGATCGGTCGCGACGGAGAACCACGCACTGCTCTCCGCGCTGGTCGCGCTGGCGGTGGGCCTGGTGGCGGCCATCGTGGTGTTCGCGGGTGACACGGTGCCGCTGTTCGGGGGAGTGTCGGCCGGCCTGGTCGCGGCCGTCGCCTCTGGTGTGTCCGGGGCGGCGGCGTTCTGCGCCGGCTACGTCCGGTCCTCGCGGACGCCGCGCCTCGGCGGGGAGGCCGGGAGAGGGGCCGGCCGGTGGCGGCGCGGCTTCGACGCCGTGGTGCTGACCGTCACGGCGGCCGGCATCGTCGTGCTGCTGACCGCCTCCGCCTTCGCGGTGTTCGACCTGGCGTTCCGCGAGCTGCGCCTGGACGCGCTGATGGCGGCGGTCCTCGTCGGGCTGTCGGCAGCGGTCGCCGCCTACGTGCTCACGCTGGTCTCCGTCGAGGTGACGTCGATCGCCATCGCGAACCTGCTCGCCCTGTTCCTCGTCAGCGGCGCGCTGGCGAGCATGCTCTCGGCCAACGACCCGCACTGGTGGCAGGTCAACTTCAGCGCCCTCGGCGTCGGCGGTGGCTTCTCGGCGTACGCGTTCAACATCACGCTGATCTTCGCCGGCCTCGCGATGACGACGCTGACCCACTACGTGATCGGCGACCTGCGCACCTGGGCGACGGCCCCGGAGCTGCGGCGGCTCGAGGTGCTCCGCACCTGGCTGATCGGGGTCGCCGTCCTGCTCGTCGGGCTGGGCTGGGTGACGGTCGAGGTCGCCAAGGCGCTCCACACCGTCATCGCGTCGGTCATGACGGTGCTGTTCGCGGGGCTGATCGTCGCGACCCCCTACCTGGTGCCGCGCCTGCCGCGTTCCTTCCTCGTCACGTCGTCCCTGTTCGTGAGCGTCTTCGCCCTCGTGGTGCTCCTCATGTGGCCGGTCGGCTACTTCAACCTCACCGCAGTCGAGTTCCTCGGGTTCTTCCTGCTGCTCACGTGGCTCTTCCTGTTCGTGCGCACGGTCGCGGCGTGCCTCCAGGACGCGCGGGCGGGCGACCGCCCGGAGCCCGTGGACGCGGGCCCGGTCGAGGTCGAGGCGCTCGCGCCGGGCTGACGGACGGGGCGCGCGGGTCGCGTCCGGCTAGTGGTTCCTGCGGAAGCGGTTGAGCAGCGAGATACCGCCGAAGGTGACCCAGGCCACCACGACCGTGGTGACCGCCGCGACGAAGAGGCCGCTGCCGACCGTGTAGGCGATCACCCCCGAGACGCCTCCGGCGATGAACGGCATCAGGGCGTCGCCGTCGACCCGGCGTGGTCGTTCGGGAGTCTGGTCCATGTGCACGAGGCTAGTGCGACACGGCCCCTCCCTGCGCGAGGGCGGAAGGGGCCGTGCTCGGGTCACAGCAGCTCGACGCCGTCGGCCTGCGGTCCCCGGTCGCTCTGGCGCACCTTGTACCGGACCCGGTCGCCCTCCTCCAGGACCTCGTCGCCCCGCACGACCGACACGTGCACGAACAGGTCCTCGCCCCCGCCGTCGGGCGTGATGAAGCCGAAGCCGCGGTCCGCGTCGTAGCGCGCGACGGTGCCCTTCCCGCCGCGCACCGGCCCGCCCGATGCCGCGGGGCGGCCCGGCCGGCCGCGGTCCGACGTCGGGCGCGCACCCCTGGAGCCGCGCGCGAGCTGCACGTTGCGGGCGTTCGGCCCCTTGTCGCCGTCGACGACGTCGTACGTGACGCGAGCACCCTCGGAGAGCTCGGTCAGCCCCCGGCCGAGCCCGCTGACGTGGACGAAGATGTCCTCGCCACCCGAGTCGGGCGCGACGAACCCGAAGCCCTTGGTGTCGTCGTACCAGGACACCGTGCCGTCCGCGCCATCCGACTGCACGGCAGGCCGGCCCGCTTCCGCCCCGAGCGGCAGCAGGTGGTCCGCCTGCGGCCCCTTCTCCCCGTCGACGACGAGGAACGCCACCCGCTGCCCCTCGGAGATCACGCCGCCGCCGACGATGGCCGAGCTGTGCACGAAGATCTCGGCGCGACCGCCCTCGGGCGTGACGAAGCCGTAGCCCTTGGCCGGCTCGTACCAGGTGACGGTGCCGAGCACACCGAGGGGCGCGTCGGCGGCCCGGTCGCCCGTGACCCGGACGCGGCGCGCCATGGGGCCACGCTCGCCCTCGCCCACCTCGAACTCGACGGCCTGCCCCTCCCGGAGCTGCTTGGGTCCGTCGTCGCCGACGATCTCCGACGCGTGCACGAACAGGTCCTCGGCCTCGTTCCCGAGGTCGATGAAACCGAACCCTCGGTCGGCGTCGAACCATCGAACAGTTCCTTGCGGCAACTCAGACTCCTCGTTCTGTGCAGACATTGCTGTGGTCCAGTGTCCCTGACGGAACCCGGCTGATCGTCCGCGAGGCCCGGGCGGGTGAACGTGCACCGCATGGCGCGAAGCCTCTTGACCACCACAGCCCGCCCCGATAGTCCGGTATGTGCCGATGGCCAGGTGCGAACGAGGCGAGTGGTCACCGGTACAGACCCAGCCGCTACCGAGGAGAGTCGTGAGCCGTACCCCACGCACCACCCGAGTCCTGAACACCGCGCTGGCCCCCTTCGTCAGGGGCTACCGGGACCCCGCCGGGTCCTGGGCGAAGGCGGTTGCGCAGGTCGAGAAGAGCGCGGCCACCCAGGATCGCCCGTTCGCCGACGACCTCGGCCAGGTCCTCCAGGGGGCCTCGGAGATACCGCGGCTGTCGCCCCTGGGCTGGTTCCTCATCTTCAACGAGGTCAAGGGCAAGTACGTCAACCGGCTGCGGGTGGGCCGTGTGCTGTCCGAGCACCCGCAGGTCGCCGAGGAGCAGATCGTGGCGCCGGTGTTCGTGTGCGGGCTGCCGCGCACCGCCACGACGCTGGCCCACCGGGTCCTGGCCCAGTCGCCCGACCATCGTGGCCCGCTGACCTGGGAGCTCCAGCACACGAGCCTGCACGACCCGCGCACGGCGCGGAAGGTGATCAAGGAGCTCGAGCAGGCCCTGTCCCTGATGGAGCTGGTCGCGCCCGGTCTGCAGGCCAAGCACCCGACCTACATCGACCGGCCGGAGGAGTCGGTGCTGTTCTTCGCGCACGGCCCCCAGTGGCCGCTGCAGCGCGGACCGATGCCGTCCTACAGCGCCTGGCTGGAGGACCGGCACGACGTGGGGTCCCAGTACGAGTACCTGAAGCTGGGACTGCAGGTGCTCCAGCACGGGCGCGAGCCCAAGCGGTGGGTGCTGAAGTACCCGGGGCACCTGGGCGACATGGCCGCCATCCGGAAGGTGTTCCCGGACGCGACGTTCGTGTGGACCCACCGTGACCCCGTCACCGTCATCGGTTCGTTCGCCAGTCTCCTGGAGACGCTGCAGGCGATGTGCCAGCGGGAGACCGATCCTGCGGCGATCGGACGAGCCGCGCTGGATCATCTGGTCACCCAGGTCGAGCGGGGACTCTCCGCGCGGATGGACATGCCGCCGTCGTCGATCGTGGACGTGCCGTACCACAAGCTGTCCGCCGACCCGTTCACGGTGGTACCCCAGCTCTACGCCGCGATCGGGGCACGGTGGACCACCAGCGACGAGGAGCACCTGGCCGAGGTGATCGCCAAGCCGAAGGGGGCCCCGTCTCACCGGTACGACCTGTCCCGCTACGTGGACCCCGCCGAGGCCGAGGCGGCGTTCGCGCAGTACAACCGCATGCTGGACCGCCTCGACCTGCGCGACGCGACGCCGGCCGCCGAGCTGTGACGGGCCGGGCGGGTGCCGGTACCAGTCCAGCTGCTCCGCACGCTGTCAGGCCTGGGTCACGACCTGTTGCCGGGCTGGTGGCCGCTGGCGAGCTCGTGGGCCTCGGCGGCGAGCTCGGGCCAGTCCTCGGACTCCGAGATCGTCACCCAGTCGGCGCCGGGGTCGTGCCTGAGGAGCTCCGCGATGCCGCGCTTGACCAGGTCGTCCGCGCGTTCGGCGGGCAGCCGGACGGCGAGCGAGCTGCCCGCAAGGAACGCGAACGCCGTCTGATGGACCACGAGGGCTCCCTCGCGCACGGTGACGTCGAGGTCGGGGTCCTGCTGAAGAGTGGTCTTGAGGGCTTCGTATCGGGCGTCCACGGTCATCGTGCTGCCTCCTGTCATGCACCTACGGGTGGTCTGACGGACATCTGGTCGATCCTATGGCGCGTCCGCCAAAACTTCCGGGGATCGGTGCCGGCTGCGGTGTACGCGATGCCCGGGGGAACACCGACACACCGTTGTCGCGTCGGCGCCCGAGAGTGGACGCATGACCGAGAACACGAAGCCCACCACCGTCTCCACCGCCCGCCAGTCGCTCGACCTGTGGCTGACGATGTGGAACACCGACGGCGAGATCGCACGACAGATCTGCGCCGACGACTTCCGGATCCACTTCGCCGTGACCGAGCGTGATGGCTCGACCCCCGCGGACGACATCCGCACCGCCGAAGACTTCGTGCAGTACCTGGCCTGGTGGCACGAGCAGAACCCGGGCGTCGTCTTCACCGGCGTCGCCGATGCGATCGACGGCATCCACGGCCGACTGCTCTGGGACGTCGACGCGGACGGCAACCGCGCGGGCGGCGTCGACGTGTTCGACTTCGCTCCGGACGGCCGGGTCCGACGGGTCTGGTCCGTCGGCGGCCAGCGGAGCATGCGGAGCTGACGAGGCACCCCGGTCGAGGGCGATCCTAGGATCGAGGCATGAAGCGAGCCGAGCGGCAGTACGCCCTGGTCGACCTGCTCCGCGGAGCCCGCCGGCCCTGGTCCGCCGCCCGGCTCGCCGACGAGTTCGGGGTGTCCTCGCGCACCATCGAGCGCGACATCGCTTCGCTCCAGCTCGCCGGGGTGCCCATCTACGCGGACCACGGGGCGGCGGGCGGGTACTCGATCCTGCGTGAGTACTCGCTGCCGCCCCTGAACCTGTCCGCCACCGAGTCGCTGGCGGTGCTCGCCGGGCTGGCGCTGCTCGACTCTTCGCCGTACCAGGGGGCCGCTCGCCGTGCCCGCGCCAAGATAGCGGCCGTCATGAAGGAGGAGCACCGTGCGCCGGTGCAGGAGGTGCTCGGGACGATGCGGGTCATCGACGCCGTCGCCGCGACGGACGACGTCGTACCGCTCGGGATGCTCGCGGACGTGATCGCGGCGCGGCGCGTGGTGCGGATCACCTACCTGGGCGAGGACGAGAACGGCGCCCCTGATCCTGCCGGTACCACCGTGCGTGACGTCGAGACGATGGGGTTGCTGCGTGCGGGCGACTCTTGGTTGCTCTCGGGCTGGTGCCGGCTACGCCAGGCGATCCGAGGATTCCGCATCGAGCGGATCACCCGGCTCGAGATCCTCGGCGAGGAACCGGCGACCCGCGACCCCGCGTCCTGGGAGGCCGATCTCGCGCGGTGGCCCACACGGCGGCTGGCGTGATCGCGTTTCCCCGCGCTCGCAGACCGTCCATGACATCGGCGTACCCGGTGGCATGACGACGGGTCTGTGGCCCTGTCTCTCGGCTCCGACGTCGTCTGGTCGGGCACAGCCCCCGAGGTGGGGTAGTATTTCCGTCGGCCCCAAGGGGCCAAACCGGTAGCCTTGAGCATGCTCAAGAACACCGCGGGCTGTGGCGCAGCTTGGTAGCGCACTTGACTGGGGGTCAAGGGGTCGCAGGTTCAAATCCTGTCAGCCCGACAGATCGCCCCTCACCTGTTCTCGCAGGTGGGGGGCGTTTTTCGTTGGCTCAAACCCTGTTCTGCGGCGAGCGTCGGGACGGGACTTGTCCCGGATCCGCTTGGCCGGCCACTCGCTGGAGCACGTGGAGCCAGGACACGCGCGCACCATGCCCCCGGTGGAGCTCGTATAAGTTCTCGCGGGCATGGCCGATTCTCGCCCTGGTGTGACGGGCGAGGCCTGGTAGAGCTTCAACGGGCGTCTTCAGCCCAAAGGGAGGTGAAGGACTGTGGCGAGCACGCCGTTCGTCCTGGAATCAATGATCTGGTGGATCGTTCAGCGCGAACCGTCGGAGATTCGCTTCCCGGCCGTGCGAGACGTCATGAGTCGAGCGCTCCGCCGAATGGAGGCGCTGGATCGCGACAGCGCTGGACTGTACGCGCACCTGATCGCGCGCGCCGAGTCCGAGTTCGAGCACGAGTACCTTGCTTCGTGCTTTCCGGAGGCGGCCGGTTTGACCCCGGCTTCGGAGGTTTCCCTACGCGGTGTGCCTGGCACTCCGATGCACATCGACCATCCGGAGCACCGATGGCGAGTTGACAATGTCGACTTTGCGATACGCGACCTGGACGCCGCCGTCGAACTATGGTGGTTCGGCAGGCGTAACAGAGAAGTGCTGGACGATGTCATCTTTGACGGCGTCGAAATTGCTGTCTCGAACGTGTTGGGGCGCTCTCGGCGTCAGGCCAGGGTGTTGTTCGACGGGCTCTGGCTTGAGGCGCGCGACGCTGACGAGAAGTCCTCGTTGATCACCGCACTCGCCGAAGAGTTCTCTCGACGAGATGTCCTTCAGGACTTTCCGATCTTGTATCGGTGGACCGACGTCGGTGGTCCGGTTCGCGCCGAGATGGTGAATCAGGGCTATCTGGCCGGCCGTGCGGACGGTCCATCGGGTCCGCCTTCCGAACGGCCTGACTGGGTGGCTATCGCGAGGAGCTTTTGGGCAGACGTGCGTGAGCTGGACGTGGAGGGCCGCCGGGATGCTGCGATCGACATGGAGGTGTTGTTGCGCGGGCCGGTGTTTCGGTCCGTCTTCATCTTCCGCGAATTGTGGTCAAGTGCACGCAATGACGACGAGCTGATCTGGCTGTTGGACTATTTTCGTTTTCCGTTCTGCGAACTAGGTTTGGCGACGAAAATCCCAGAACTCAAGGATGCTGCCCGCCGGAGTGCGGAAATTCGACATGTGCTGGAGATGCTCTTGTCGAACCAGTGAGGGATGCGTCAGGGCTGCCCCAGCCGAGGCTGGTGGGTAGGCGCGGACGATCTGGTCCCTGGTCCGCAGGTAACCTCGAACCCGATACCATGGTGTGCTTCCTACTGCGTGCTGAGTCGAGGAACAAGGATGTTTACCCGTGTCTCGCGTCGAGTCGCCTTAGCCCGAGTCCGCGCGCAGTACTCGTCTCGCGCGTTGGCGAACACATTCTCATCCGGAGACTCGCTGCTCTCGCTGGCCTCGGCCGGTGGCCAGGACAAGCAACCTGGCCGTGAATCCCCGCTGGTGGCCCATTCGCTCCCCGCGATCAGCAACCACGCAGGTCAGAGCCGCGACGCACAGTTCAACGTCTGAGGTCGCGCGGTATGCGCGCTGAGACGGCGAGCGAGAGCGCAACGGTGACGAGCGTTAGCACCATCACGACGATCGCGGTCCAGCCCGCGGCGAAGGCGATGCCCCCGAGCCAGCCGAAGACGCTGGAGCCCAAGTAGTAGGAGAGCGTGTAGAGCGACGTCGCCTGCGCCGGATTGGACCCTGCGGCTGGTGCGACCCAGCCCGACGCGATGGCGTGGGCAGCGAAGAAGGCCGCAGTGAACAGCGTCAGACCAAGGAGGGTGAGGAGTAGCTGTTCGGGGACGGTCAGCGCCGCGCCGGCGGCCATAAGGCCGGCCGAGGCGACAAGAACGGCCCGGCGCCCGTGGCGTGCGGCGAACCGCGCGGCGTACCGTGCCGATGCCGTGCCGGAGAGGCTGGTCAGGAAGAGGAGCGCCGCGAGCGAGGGGGAGAGGTCGAACGGTGCTTTTTCGAGCCGGTAGCCCAGGTAGTTGTAGACAGCGACGTAGGCGCCCATGAGCAGAAGTGCCTGTGCGTAGAGCATGAGCAGGAGCGGGTGCCGGAAGGGCACGGTCACTCCCTGCCACAGTGTCCTTCCGCCGGTACGGGCGAGCGGCTGAAATGTGCGGGCATCGGGGACGGTGAGTACGACGACGGCGGCGCTGACCGCCGATAGCGCACCCACGGCGAGCGCACCGGCGCGCCAGTCGGCAAGCTCCGCCACCGGCGCGGCCACGAGCCGTCCGACGAGGCCACCGATCGCGGTACCCGAGACGTACGTTCCCGCTGCCGCCGGCGCGTGCTCGCGTCGCACCTCCTCATGGAGATAGGTCAGGGCGAGCGCAGGGGTGCCGCCGAGGGCTACGCCTTCCAGTGCTCGTGCGATCACGAACGACGGGAAGGTCGGCATCAGCGGCGCGGTGAGCCCGACGACCGCCGTCGCGACGACGGCTATCTTGATCGCCGGCGTGCGGCCGATCCGGTCGGCAAGATGTGCCCAGGCGAGCACGGAGAGCGCCAGACCGGCAGTTGCCCCGGAGACCGCGAGGGCCGCGGCCGCGGGGCCGACGTCGTAGCCCCGGCTGATCGCCGGGATGACTGCCTGCGGATAGTAGAGCTGTGCGAACGTCGTGATGCCGACGGCTCCCAGCGCGATCAGCAGTCTTCGGTAGGCAGGACTTCCCTTGGCGTACCCGTCTGTGCGCGTGTCAGCGGCCATCTCCCGGACGATAGGTACTCGCGACGCATGCATCCAATGCATTCCCGAGGCTGAATCTATGCGGCAATAGATATGATGCCTGGTATGGATGTGGTGTCCCGTCGCGTGCTGCCGATGCTGCCGGTCCTTGCCGCGTTCGCCGAGACCGGGCAAACCCTCGCCGCAGCCGATGTGCTGCAGATGCCTCAGTCCACGGTCAGTCGGACGCTGGCGCGGCTCGGTCTGGAGCTGGGGGTGCCGGTCGTGGAGCGGCACGGTCGCGGCATCCGTCTGACGCCGGCCGGTGAGGCGCTGGTGCCGCATGCCGCCGCGGTGCTCGCTGCCGCCGACGCCGGGGTGGACGCGGTCCGCGTCCAGGAACCCGGCGCCCGGGGCACGATCACCATCGCGTTCCAGGGCACGCTGGGCGAGCGGGTGGTGCCTGCGCTGGTGCGCGCCTTCCTGCGCGAGCACCCTGCGACGAGGTTCGAGCTCTTGCAGGTCTCGCGCACGTTCTGCCTGGGCGCCGTCGAGGACGGCACTGCCGACGTCGCCCTGATCTCACCCCTGGAGGAGAGGGAGGGGATGTCCTCGCTGCGGCTGCACGTGGAGCCGCTCGTGCTCGTCGTGCCGCAGGGGCACCGGCTGGCGACCCGGCCACGGGTCGACTTCCACGAGGCAGCCGCGGAGACCTTCGTGTCCATGAAGCCGGGCTACGGGATGCGTTCGCTGCTCGACCGGCTCGCTGCCGATGCGGGGTTCACGCCGCGGGTCGGGTTCGAGGGAGACGAGCTGAGCACGCTGCGCGGACTTGTCTCGGCGAGTCTCGGAGTCGCGCTCGCACCTCGTGACCTCCATGGCGCACCGGGGTGCGTGGAAGTCCCGGTCACCGACGCTGGGGCCTTCCGGGAGATCGGCGCGAGCTGGCTGGACCAGCGGACGACCACGCTCGCCGCCGCGTTCCGGACGCTGCTGCGCCGCCGTGGTCGGCGCCTGACCGAGATCGGCCTTCATCATCCGTGACTGGCCCTACAAGAGCATTGATCAGTGGGGTGCAGGCTGGATGAGCTCGAGGAGATTGCCCTCGGGGTCGTGCACATAGGCGAAGCGTGCGCCGGGCCTCACGGCAGCCGCGGGGGCGCTGACTTCGGTGGCGCCTGCCTCGAGGAGGGAGCTGAAGGTGACGTCCAGGTCGTCGGTGGTCAACGCCCAGTGAAGTAGCCCTGAGTACCGGCCCCGTCGAACGGGTCGCTGAACCGCTGCGGCGTCGAGCCCGCGCGTTCGACGAGCTCCAGGCGTAGTCCGGAGGGTGAGGCAAGGATGGTCGACCGGACCCCGGCCTCGGGCATGGCGAACTCTTCCTCGACCTCGGTCAGGTCCAGCGCGTCGGCATAGAACATGCGCTGTTTGTCGAGGTCTGAGACCGAGAGTCCGACGTGGTTGTGATGCAGTGACATGACGCCTCCTTGAGAGTTTTCGGCACGGTGGACGCGGTTCATCTGGCCGAGGGTGCTTTCGATCGGCGGTTCGGTGCGGCGCCGTCCTGGAGGCGCTGGATCAGGTGGTGCGCGATCGTCGCGTCCTGTGCGCCGGTCCCGGTCAGATCGGCGACCGATACACGCGTGTCGTGCCAGGCAGGAGCGCCGGTACGCAGGAGGTCGCCGATGGTGCCGAGGCGGTTTCCGCGGCGCGCGACGGCCGTGAGCTGGTGCTCGGTGATGTCCTGCAGCTCGCCGAGCCTGCGGGACTGGTCCAGGTCGTCGACGGCGATGACGTCCGCACGCAGGACCAGGTCGGGGTCGAGCTCTCGCTTGCCAGGGCCGTCCGAGCCGACCGCGGTGATGTGGGCACCGGGGCGTACCTGGTGCGGGCGCAGGACGGGACTGGTTGCCGTGGTGGCGGTGATGATGGCGGCGGCGTCGATGCTGGCGTCCGAGAGCTCCCTGACATCGACGTGGATGTCGTACCTGTCACGCACCCATCCGGCGAGTCTGTCGGTGCGTTCCCGGGTGCGGCCGATGAGCGTGATCCTCTCGGGTGTTCTGACGTGCAGGGCGCCGGCGATCTGATGGCGGATCTGTCCGCCCGTGCCGATGAACGCGATCGTGTCCAGCTGTGCGGGGGTGAGCAGGTCGAGCACGACCGCGCCGGCGGCGCCGGTGCGCAGCTCGGTGAGGTAGCCGCCGTCCAGGACCAGTGCTAGAACGGTCCCGGTCTCGGCGTCGAACACGGTCGTGTGGCCGTCGGAGGTCGGCAGGCCCCGCGTCGTGTTCCCGGGGAAGCCGCTGGAGGCCTTGACGGCGAACGTGGGCAGCTCGTCGACGACCGCGCCTTTGACGTGCACGGCACCGCCGTCGGCGTCCAGGTGCCAGGGGGCGGGGGAGCGGACGGTGCCGTCGGCCAGGGCGAGGAACGCCTGGCGTGCCGAGGCTACGGCCGTGCCGATGTCGACGGTCTCCTGGACCTCGGCGGCGGTGACGATCCACGGCGTCGCGCTGCTCACGGGGCCACCAGGGTCGAGAGCCGCGCTGCGGTGATATTGCGGCCGGTGATCACGAATACGGTCGGCAAGTCCGTGGGAAGTGCTCCGCCCAGGGCCGCGGCGACACCGACGGCACCAGAGCCCTCGGCCACCACCCCGTGCCTCAGCGCCAGCTCGGCCACCGCCTGCTCGATCGCCGCCTCCTCCGCTGCCACCACCGGGACCCCCGCTGTGCGGAGGATGCCGGGCGTCAGGGCGTCTTCGGCGATGTTGCCGGCCAGGCCGTCGGCGATCGTGGGACGCACCTCGACCTGGACGACCTGCCCGGCGGTCATGGAGGCGGAGACGGCGCGGGAGGCCGCTGCCTCGACGCCGAGCACGGAGAGCCGCTCGGGGGCACCGAGCGCGGTACCCGAGGCAAGCCCGCCACCGCCCACCGGCACGACCACTCGTGCTGGCCCGGGCAGTACCGCCGCGATCTCGTGCATGACAGTCGCCTGTCCGGCGATCACGTCCGGGTCCGTATAGGCCGACACATATCGGCCGCCGCTGCGGTCGGCGATGGCGAGCGCGGCGGCTTCCGCGGCGTCGTACCCGTCCCCGACAAGACGCAGGTCGACCGCGAATCGCCGCAGCGCCTCGATCTTGGCCGGCGAGGCTGTCTCCGGGACAACGACGGTCGCCTGAGCGCCCAGGCGCTCTGCAGCGAACGCGATACCGAGACCGTGATTGCCAGCCGATGCCGTGACGACCGGGCGCCCGTCTGCCATGGATGCCGCTACGGCAGCCAGCGCGCCACGGACCTTGAACGACCCGGTCGGCTGGAGCGACTCGAGCTTGAGGTAGGCGGGCGCGGCGAACCCCGCCACGTCGAGCGCCACCAGTGGAGTCGGCTCCAGGTGCTGGCTGATCACCGAGGCCGCGGCCTCGATCCGCTCCGCCCACGTCGTGGTCGTCATCGTGTTGCCTCCAGCTCGTTGATCGTGGTGCGGATGGCCCGGTCGAGCGCTTCTGCCTGTGCCGCGGCGTCGTAGGTGTCGGGGTCGAGCAGGGACAAGGCCGCCAGGCCGTCGGTGAGGGCCACGAGCCGGATCGCGCCGGAACGCAGCTGGTCTGCTCCGGCATCGGGAGCGATGCCGCTCAGAAGGCGGCCGATCCGGCCGACCCAGTCGCGGTTGCCGTCGACATGGACCGTGGCCAGCTCCGGGTCGGCGATGCTCGCCGCGGCGAAGCCGGTCCACACACGTGCCTCGTCGCGTCGCGCGCGGTCCAGCGTGAGGGAACCGGCAAGGACGCCGCGCAGCCGGTCGACCGGGTCGCCCGCCTCGGCCTCGGCCCGGTTGGCGCGTTCGGTCGTGCGGCCGAACAAGAGCCTACGGGCGTGGACGAGCATCGCGGCGCGCGAGCCGAAATGGTGCATGATCAGGCCAGTCGTGCAGCCTGCCGCCTCCGCGACGGCGCGTACGGAGGCGCCCTCGATTCCGCGGGTCGCCACGACGTCCCACACCGCCGTCGAGATCCGCTCGACGGTCGCCGCATCTGGTTCTGCTCGCATCACGCCTCCACGTAACAGTCGTTACGTAACGAGTGTTACGCCTCGTCGAGGGTATGCGCAAGGCAGTGGGTCAGGTCATTGTGAGCCGAGCCTGGTGCAACCAGCACCAGGATGAGGAACACAGAACCTGCCACGATCGGGTGCGTGAACCATCAACCCGACCATCTGAGGCTCGACCGAGCGGCGCTGGTGACCATCGACGTCCAGCGAGACACCCTCGACGGGGCGCCTCTGGAGATTCCCGGGACCAGTGCCGCGATACCGGCGATAGGTGCTCTGGCCGAGGCCTTCCGGACCGGACGGCGTCCGATCGTGCACATCGTGCGCCTCTATCTGCCCGACGGCAGCAACGCCGAACCGGTCCGCCGAGACCTGGTCTCCGGTCCTATCCCGCTGCTACGTCCTGGCACGCCCGGCCGGCTGCTCGCACCGGGCATCGTCCCTGGCGACCCGGATCTGGACGACGACCTGCTCCTGGCCGGCCGCGCGCAGCAGGTGGCCAGTGACGAGATCGTGCTCTACAAGCCGCGGTGGGGTGCGTTCTTCGCTACCGACCTGGAGCAACGTCTGCGGGCCTGGGGCGCGGATACGGTCGTGTTCGCCGGAGCGAACTACCCCAACTGCCCCCGCACCTCGATCTACCAGGCCAGCGAACGAGACTTCAACGTCGTGGTCGCGCAGGACGCAATCTCAGGGCTCGACCAACAGGGTCGGGACCAGCTGGCCAACATCGGTGTCCGGCTCCAGCCTGCTGCGACCATCGCTGCTGCGCTCACGGCGGGCAAGGAGGGCGTCAGTGCCTGAGGAGCTGACCCTCATCACGCTGATCCGCAAACGGCCGGAGGTGTCCACGGAGGCCTTCCGTGCGTTCATGGAGCACGACTACGGCCCCACCTACACGCGGATGGTCCAGGTCGAGTCGTACGTGCAGCACTACGTCACCGAGCTGGCCAACGACGGCAGCGAGGACCCGATCGACGCGATCGTCCAGATCACCTTCACCTCGCGCGAGGGCATGCGCGAGGCGCTGGCGACCGACGAGTACCAGCGGGCGCACGCGGCCCGGAGCCGCTTCATGCGGGCCACCACCGCCGGGATCCACACAGTTCGTGTCGAGCGCTCGGTGGTGCCCGGCGGAGGGCACGCCGCGCCACCGACCGCGTCCGACCGATCGTGACGTGCCGCCGACGCCACTGCCGTCCCTGATGCACTCCAGCGAGCCTGGAGTGATCAGCTGCGGCAGTGGCGCCTGCGGGACCGCTCCAGTCCTCAAGCCGCCGGCTGCGCACCGCGGACGGCCACGCCCGTGCGCCCGCCGTCGATGTCGAGCACCGAACCGTGTACGAACCGCGCCTCGTCGCTGGCCAGGTAGACCGCGGCCGAGGCGATCACGTCCGGGCGGCCACTGGCCCCGACTGGAGTGCCCCACATGAGCGACTCACCGCGCTCGCCGGGCTCGGGCGCGATCTCGCGGATCACGCCGGGAGAGATCGCGTTCACGTTCACGCCGGACGGACCGAACTCCGCGGCCCATGACCGGGTCAAGGTCTCGATGGCCCCCTTGGAGGACGTGTATAGCGCGGAGCCGGCGATGCCCAGCCGTGCACCCCAGGAGCCCATGTTGATGATCGTGCCTTGGCCGCGCTCGACCATCGACGGCGCCAGCCGTGCGACGAGGAAGAACGGCGCCTTCACGTTCACCGCGTACACCAGGTCGGCCGTCTCCTGAGAGATCGAGGCGGTCGGCCCACCAGGAAAGACCCCGGCGTTGTTGACCAGCACGTCGACGCGGCCGCCCAGTGCCTTGAGGGACTGCTCGGCGAGCCGGTCCGACGCCGCCTTGGACCCGTCTAGGTCGGCCGCGACGAAGTCTGCCCTGCCTCCCGCCTCTCGGATTCGTCGCACTACGGCCGCTCCTCGCTCCTGCGACCGGCCGGAGACCACGACATGCGCCCCCTCGAGCGCGAACCGCTCTGCGATCGCAGCGCCGATGTTGCTCGTCGATCCCGTGACGAGCACCTTCTTGCCTGCCAGCCTCCCGGCCATGATTCCTCCCACATGTTGAAACGGACGGTGCGTCCGTATATACAATACGGACGCACCGTCCGATAGGCAAGGGAGGCTTCATGAACTCGTCGGTCCGACCCCGACGCGCCGACGCGGCACGCAACCTGGAACGGCTCCTCCGGGCCGGGGAAGAACTGTTCGAGGAGTCGGGCGCCGCCATGCCCTTCGAGCAGGTCGCCCGTCTCGCGGACGTCGGCAAGGGCACCCTGTACCGGCACTTCCCGACCCGCGAGCATCTGCTCGCGGCGCTGCTCGCCTCCAGGTTCGAGGGCCTGGCGGCCACGGCCCGTGAGCTGAGCCAGGGGAGCGCACCGCTCGACGCCTACCGGCGATGGTTGGTCGCGTTCGACCAGATGCCCAGCGGCTACCGCGGTCTGCGCACGGTCCTCATGGACGCGCTGGGCGACGACGCCTCGGTGATCGCGGTCGCGTGCGAACCAATGAAGACCGAGTTCGACGCGATCCTGGTCGCCGCCCAGGATGCCGGACTGGTCCGGTCCGGCATCGCGGCCCGAGACCTGCTGACAGTCGTCGCCGCGCTGCCGGACACGCTCCGCGGTGACGCCCAGCGCCACCCGTGGCTCGCCATCCTGATCGACGGCACCCTGACCGAGGCCGGGCGTCGCCAGGAAGCTGGGCGAAGCTGACCTTGGCCGGGGCGGCATCTTGCCGTGTCAGGTGGCAGGGAAGGTCTGCATCCAGAGAATCTCCAGGGTGCGGTGCACGATGCGCCAACCCTGCGGACGCCGCTCCAGCCGGTCGACGAAGAAGCCCGTCTGCATCAGGTTCCATGCCCGGCCGTCGGTGGTCCCCGAGTGGGTGTGCAGGTGCTGGGTCCGCGCTGTCGCGGTGTCCCCGTCGATGTCCACGGTGGCGAAGCCCTGGAAGTGCTGCCAGTTGTCCAGGCCCGACATGGTTCCGCCGGGCCTGCGCATGGTCGCTATGAGGGACCGGTAGTCGACGTCGGGTGCGGCGCCGCCGGCCCGGTAGTCCAGGACGGCGTCCGGGGCGAACACCAGGTCCCACTGCTCGTGGACCGCGTCGTCGCCGTTCTCGTGGAGGTCTTGTCCGAGTGCGTACCGGACTATCACGTCCTGGATCGCGAGCCGGTCCAGGACGTACTGCAGGGCGGCCGGGTCCGCCGCGTCGGTGATTGTCGCCATGCCCTCGACGTTAGATTTATGCTTCCCATATGACCAGTACTGACAAAAAAGTAAGTACCCCTGGGTGCACGATCGACCGGGTCGAGAAGGCCCTGCGGGTCATCGAAGGGCGCTGGAAACTGCTGATCATCCACCACCTGCTCGTCTCGACACCGCGACGGTTCTCCGACCTGGAACGCGCGATCCCGCAGGTGACGCAGAAGATGCTCATCCAGCAGCTGCGCGCGCTGGAGGCGGACGGGGTCGTTCGCCGTGAGGCCAGGCCCGTGGTGCCCCCGCACGTGGAGTACTCGCTCACGCCGTTCGGCCTGGCGTTGGAGCCGGCGCTGGATGCGCTGCACGACTGGGCCCGCGACGGTGCTCCGTCCGGCACGGGTGCTGACCTGTCCTGACCGCCTCGGGCCTGCTCCGTGCTGGAGTCGCTGCCGTGAGAGCGCGTCTGGCCGTCCGACGGGCTGGCGCCGTCAGGCCTCCACACGGGTGATTCGCCGTGCGACCAGTGCCAGGCAGGCCGCGACGAGCAAGCCGGCGACCGAGATCAGGACGGTCGCGGACGCGTCCAGGCCGCTGGTCAGCAGGACGCCGCCGATCCCGGCTCCCGCCGCCTGGCCCACGTAGGTGCCCGTGGAGTTGAACGAGATGACGACACCGGCCATCTGCGGGTGCAGGCCGGTGAGCATGTGGTTGTTCGGCGCGACGAACGCCCAGCTCCCGATACCGCCGAAGAGCATCGCGACCACGACCACCCAGGGAGAATGTGCGAGCGCGATGACCGACAGGGCTGCTGCCAGAAGCATGATCGCGAGCGCGGACGTGAGGCCTGCGCCGATCCGGTCGGTGAACCAGCCGCAACCAAACGCGCCGATGGCACCGCCCACGCCCCACACGAGCAACCCGGCGGCCAGTGCGCTGCCGGAGATCCCTGCGATGTCATGCACGATCGGGGCGATGTAGGTGTAGACCAGGATGCCGGAGCCCGTGGCAAGGGCGGTGATCAGGACGACCAGGGCGACACGGCGATCGCCCATCACTGCGAACCGGTGGCGTAGCGCGACGGCTGCCTCGCCGTCCAGGTGGGACAGGGCGACCGCGAGCGCTACGAGTGCGGCCAGACCCACGAGCGCGACGAACGCCAGGCTGGCCTGCCACCCGAGGTGCTGACCGAGGAAGGTGCCGAGCGGGACGCCGAAGACGGTCCCCAGGGCGATACCGCCCAGAGTGACGGACAGGGCGCGTCCCCGTGCTGCGGGGCCTGCCAGGGTGGTGGCGACCGCGTTGGCGGTCGGGGTGAAGCCCGCCGCGCCGAGGGCGCACAGCACCCGGGTGGTGATCAGGACGGCGAGGTTCGGGGACAGTGCGCCGGCGACGTTCATGGCGACGAAGACCGCCAGGCTGATCGCGATCAGGGTCTTGCGGGGGACCCGGTGGGTCAGCACGGACAGGAACGGGGCTGCGATCGCATAGGTGATTGCGAACGCGGTGACGGTCTGACCGGCGGCGCCCTCGGAGACCTCGAGGTCTGCGGACAGCTCGGGCAGGATGCCGGCCAGGACGAACGAGTCGGTCCCGATGGCGAAGGTGCCGATCGCGAGCAGGGCGACCGGGACGATCCAACGGTCGGGCCGCTCGTCCGATGGCGAGTGGCGGTGCGGTGACGTGGTTTCGGTGGTCATGCACACCATCGTGTTGGCGTGCCTTAACCTGGTACAGACGGCCTTTATGCTGGTATAAATGCCACCTGGTTGGTGCGCCCGAGGAGTGGTGACATTGTCCGACGTGATCCAACGACGAGAGCTGGCGACCTTTCTGCGCGCCCGCCGCGAGGCCACCGACCCGGCAGCGGTCGGTCTGCCTCGCGGATCGCGTCGACGAACGCCCGGACTGCGCCGGGAGGAGCTGGCCCAGCTCTCCGGGGTGAGCGTCACCTGGTACACGTGGCTGGAGCAGGCGCGGGAGATCGGGGTCAGCAGGCAGGTCGTCGAGGCGATCGGTCGCGCGTTGCGGTTGGGACGCGACGACCGGGACGTACTGTTCACGCTGGCCGGGATGGCACTGCCGTCCGGCCCGCCCGAACCGCCGCGCGTCAACGACACCCTGGCGCGGCTGGTCCAGACCCTGCAGCCCAACCCCGCCTACGTCGCGAACGTGTGGTGGGACGTCCTGGCGTGCAATGACATGTACGCCGAGCTGCTAGGTGGTTTCGACGAGCGCCCGGCCCCGGAGCGCAACATCCTGTGGCTGACCTTCACCCAGAAGCGCTCCAGGAACCTGTTCGTCGACTGGGAGACCGAAGCTCGCCAGCTGGTCGGTCAGTTTCGGATCAACCTCGCCCAGCACCCGAACGACCCGCGCGGCGGGCAGCTGCGCACCGCGCTCCTCGACGCCAGTCCGCGCTTCGCCGAACTGTGGCAGGAACAGACGGCACGCCGCTTCGAGCCCTCCCGCAAGCAGCTGCGGCACGAACGCCTCGGTGTGCTGCACCTCGACTACGTCAAGCTCGACGTCGCCGAGCAGCCCGACCTGGCGATGCTCGTCTTCCTGCCTGCCGACGAGAAGACGGCCGGCAAGCTGGGGAGCCGGTTCGTCCCCTACGGTGCCGTCCACGAGTCGGCCCCGGCCTGAGCCGGACGCCTGAACGTTCGTGTGCTCGCGCCGGTGCGAGCACACGACCGAGCGGTCGAAGGCCGTCTCGGCTCACACGGGCTGCGGGGTGAACACCTCGAACGTGTTGCCGTCCCGGTCGGCAACGATGCTGCGTACACCGCCGGCAGAGGGTGTCGGTCCGTCCAGGACCCTTCCGCCGGTGTCGGTCAGTGCCGCGACCGCGGCGTCGTGGTCCCGGGCCATCAGCGTGGCGGCCCGCCGGAACGGCGCCAGCTGCTCGGGCGTGCCCTCGATGAGCATGAACGTCCCGACGATCGCCATGCGGAACTGCGGGAACTCCAGTCGCCGCACCTCTTGGGTCCCGGCGAGCGTGCAGTAGGCGGGCAGCGCCGCATCGAGGTCGGCGACCTCGATGCGAGACATCACGGAATCGATGATCTTCGTCATGGCCACGACCGTAGAAGCCCCTGGAAGCGTGCGTAAGCACGCAGGCCAGTGGCGCTGATACTAGTTTGAGCGCCACCAGCACTAGGTATAGCGCCCGGGTGAGTCGGGGGCACACGGTGGGAAACGCAACCCCACCAACCCACACAGGAGATCACCATGACCGTGGAACCACGCGTGGCCCTCGTGACCGGAGCAACCCAGGGGCTGGGACTGGCACTGGTTCAGGAGCTGTCCCGACGCCTCAACTCCCACGACGTCGTCTACCTCACCGGGCGTAACCTCGCCAAGGCCGAAGCCCTCGCCGGCGAGCTCGCCGACACCGCCACGGCAAAGGTCGTCGCGGGACAGTTCGACGTCGCCCAGCCAGACTCCGCGGCACGGCTCGCGACTCTCATGCAAGACCGGCACGGCGGCATCGACCTCGTGTACAGCAACGCCGTCATGCGGGTCACCCCCGGCGACGACGTGCGCGACGTCGTGACCGAATACGTCGAGGTGAACAACCTCGGAACCACCCGCCTCCTGCGTGCGTTCGCGCCGATCATCCGCGACCATGGCCGCCTGATCGTCGTGGCCAGTTCCCTGGGGACACTCGACTACCTCGCGCCCGTCCTGCACCCCACCTTCCGCGACCTGCACACCCTGGACGACGTCGACGCCGCGATCACCGGCTGGCGCGACCAGGTCGCCTCGGGGACGATCACCGGCACCCCATGGCCCGGGTTCATCAACATCCCGTCCAAGATCGGACAGGTCGCCGCCGACCGCGCGCTCGCCGAGCAGCGCCGCACGCACGATGCCCAGCGCGACATCCTGCTGGCCGCGGTGTGCCCGGGCATGATGAACACCCCGACGTCGGGCGCGTTCTGGGACGTCGCAAACGCCCCGTCGCCCGCGCAGGCGGCTGTCCCGCTCGTTGATTTCGCGCTCGGCCCGTTCCAGGGAGCGCTGTACGGCGAGCTCTCCCGCGAGGGGCGTGTGCTCGAGTTCGACCGGTACGTTTCGCTCACGGCGGCCGCCATCTGACGGGCGGCACCTCATGCCGCGACGCGTCAGTGAGCGCGGTAGAGGTCGATGGCGACGCTCATGCGCGTCCTGAACTCCTCCCGCGTGCCCGCGTCGTGCTTGATGCCGATCGCGGTGCTGATGAGGGTGCGTGCGACGTCCTCGGGGGTGGCCCGCGCGTCCTGGTCGCGGGCTTCCCGCACGGCGGTGGTGACCAGCGAGCGGAAGCGGCTCGAGTACTCCGCCGGCATCGTGCCCAGCAGCCCGGGGTTGGCCTCGATGAGCCCGTCGATCTCTGCCGCGAGCGGCCCGACGTAGCGGCCCGACCAGTGGTCGAACGCCTCGAGGAGGCGGTCGTTCAGCGGAGCGCCGTCGTCGGCGAGGGCCGCGGCCGCTGCCCCGACGCCGTCCTCGAGCGCGTGCTCCACGGTGGCGTGGAAGAGGTCGGGCTTGGCCGAAAAGAGGAAGTACAGGCCTGGCCGTGAGATGTCCGCGGCCCGCGCGACGTCGTCCATCGACGTCTTCCGGTAGCCGTGGCGGGCGAAGGTCGTCAGTGCCGCGTCGAGTACTTGTGTCCGTCTGTCGCGGTGCATGACGCCTCCTGGTTCTCGCGGGACCTGCTCGGCCGAGAAGTCCCGCAGGGTGCTCACTATACAGAATCTGTCTCTTGCGTATAGTGACCGGACGTTCGTTCCTGTCTCGTTCTGGAGGTAACGATGTCCCGACCCGCACTGCTCAACACCACGTTCGACGCCCACAGCACCGCGGACGACGTCGTGGCGGGCCTCGACCTCACCGGCGTACGCGCGGTGGTCACCGGCGCCACGTCGGGGCTGGGCCAGGAGACGGCCCGTGCGCTCGCGACCACGGGAGCCGAGGTCACGCTCGCGGTGCGTGACATCAGGGCCGGCGCGGCCGTTGCCGAGGAGGTCTCGGCAGCCACCGGGAACGCCGCGGTCCGAGCCGCCCACCTCGACCTCGCCGAACCCGGCTCCGTCGCGCGCTTCGTCGCCGGCTGGGCCGGTCCGCTCCATCTGCTGGTCAACAACGCCGGCGTGATGTCGCCGGTCCTGGCGCGCAACTCGCTTGGCTGGGAACTGCAGCTTGCGACCAACCACCTGGGTCATTTCGCACTGTCCGTGGGGCTGAGGGACGCGCTCGCAGCCGGTGCGGCCGAACGCGGCGGTGCCCGGGTGGTCGCCCTGACGTCCGGGGCCCACATGAACTCGCCGGTCGTGTTCGACGACCTGCACTTTCGCCGGCGGCCGTACGACCCGCAGCTCGCGTACGCGCAGTCCAAGACAGCGAACGTGCTGTTCGTCGTCGAGGCGACCCGCCGCTGGGCGAGCGACGGCATCGTGGCCAACGCCGTCAACCCCGGGGGTGTGGCGACCGGTCTGCAGCGTGACTTCACGCCCGAGATGAAGGCGTACCTGGACCGTCAGGAGGCGGCCGGCGCCTTCCGCTACAAGACCGTCCAGCAGGGTGCCGCCACGACACTCGTCGCGGCCACGGCCCCGGAGCTCGCCCGCAGCGGTGGCCACTACCTCGACGACTGCAACGAGTCGTCGACCGTGTCCGACGACGCCGACCTGCGCGGCAACAGCCACGCCGTCAAGGAGTGGGCGCTCGACGCTGAAGCCGCCCGGCGGCTGTGGCACGTCTCCCTCGACCTGACCGGCCAGGAGCCGTGAAGCGATTCGTGGCCAGCGCGCAACGCAGTGTGCCCGCCTAGGTAGTTCTTGCCGATGCGATGGTGCGGGTCCGTCGGCGATCGTCCTGGTGCGTCAGTCAGCACCCGCAGCGTGCTGGTCGCTCCCGGACACCCACGTACGACCACGAAGAGAGCAATCGAATGAGCCGAATGATGCAGTTCGCCTGGTCCGCGTTCCTGCCCGCCAAGCCCGAACCCGGCATGACGATCCTGGACCCGTCCGTCACCCGCATGCGGGTGCTGCCACAGGACCTGGACTTCATGCGCATCGTCAACAGCGGTGCCTACCTGCAGATCATGAACGTCGCCGGGTACCGGCACATGGGGCGGGCGGGAGGACTGCGCCTGGCCGCGGAGCAGTCCTGGATCGGGGTCGTGGCGGCCTCGACCCTCCGCTACCGCCGTTCCCTGCGCCTGTGGGACCGGTTCGAGGACACCTCACGGGTACTCGGCTGGGACGACCGAGCCTTCCAGATCGCCGTTCCCAGTCCTGCCCGCGCGTCGTAATCTCCGGACATGTCCGAAGTGAGTGACGGCGATGCGGTTGAACTATCCGTGCGCAAGCACCTCGATGATCCATCTTCCTGGACCGAGCCGACTGGATATCCCGACTCGCTGGCACTGTGCGCGATTGACTCGGTCTACTCGCTGCAGTCGCGCTACTCCGCGGCTGTCCGCGTAGTTGACCGCTACCGCACCTACCGCCGGGACCAAGGCGGCCGACCAGACAGGGACGGCGCATCTGAGTTGCTGGCAGCGATCCAGGAGTCAGGAGGGCCTGTCCCGGGAACAACGCTGCGGCAGCACGCGGCACCGAAGTCCATCACAGTGAGGAATGGGCGACTCATCTGAAGGGCCTTGGATACGAAGGGGAACGAGCGCTTCCCTCCGGGGCGCGCCCAGACGGGTTCACAGCAGCAGGTTTCCCTGTAGAACTCAAGCCGGCCACGCAGAGTGGCATTCGGCGAGGAACGAGGGAACTCCGGAAGTATTTGAAGGAGATGGGTGTGGATTACGGGGAAGTTTGGGCATACAAGGAAGGGGCAAATGGTTTGGAATTCATGATCGCTCGGGTCCCTAAGAGCCCGCACAGATGGTGGCGCGTCTACTGATGGGTGCTCCGAGATCGAGAATGCTTCTTATCCATGACCTTCAGGCTTGGGGGGCGCTTGATGGGCATGCCTCAGTGTCGCGGAACGGCTCAGCCGTCTGGGAAGCTCGTGGCCTTGCAGTTACCTTCGCAGTGACTCGGAGTCCTGGCGGCGCCGTGGAGTGGCGTCTAGCGGTTGACGATAAGGAACTCGGCCCGAGGCTTGCTAAGTTCGGTCGTCTTGCTGTCGGCGTGTACCCTGTGCGGGGTGACAGATTCGAGTGGCCAGGTGCGGATGATTCATTGGATCTGCTTGGTTCAGAGATTCGTTCCGGTACGGAGCGCATCCAGGACCGCGATGGCCTGTGTCGCGGCCTTATGGCCGAGACTGACGTGAGTGACGGAGAGACTTTTGTTTGGCTGCCTCGCGTTAGTTATCCCTCCCGTCTTGTTAAGTCATTCATCCTGGCTCGGAGCCTAGATGACCCAGTTCTCGAGGGGTTGGCGCGCGAGAAGATCGACGCGCTTCCGGCGTCACGCGACAACGCTGGCAGAATGGAAGCCGGTCGCGACGTAGCCGTTAGGTACGCAAAGAGCTACTCGAAAGAACTGGGGTTACCAGTCGATCTCACCTGACCGGTTCGGTGCTGGCTCCTTCGTCATCGCTGCCACCGCGCTACGCAACTCACGTTCCAGATGTCGGTGCGTGAAGGCGTCGGAACCGTCCCGTCCGGCGAGACACAGTCCTCGTTGCCGGTCGGCAAGAAGTCGTACCCTATAGGTGGTTTCCTGCTGGCGGGCCTGCGCCCATGAACGGACTTCGCGGTCCGGATCCAGAAGGGCCGAGAATGCCCGTGGCACCGCGTGGATTGGGGTGGGCTTGGGCACAGGCTGAACTTACATGCGGCACCAGCCGCCCATGCAACGGGTGCGGCTCTTCCGGACTTCATTGGTGCCGGGAACAGCGCGCTTGCATACCGCACCGGACCAGATCTGATGCCGGGACCACCCGCTACTCGAGCGAGCCTTGCACGCAGAAGCCGCGGCCGGGCTACGGATCTGCGACGACAGTCGCCGCGACGCCTAGGTCGGCCGTCGAGGACCACACCATCACAGCGATCGATGCGACGCCAATGGCTGGCACGGCATACGGGCCGGCAACCTGGAAGGCTGCCGCTGCCAAGACTCGCTGGCTGGGCTCGGGGTCGAGCCGGTCTGCTGGGCGCTGCTGGTGCTCATCGAATACTCATCAGATTCAACCCGCGCCGACCCGACGCGACCCGATACTCTCTGACAGGTCGGTGCGAGCCGATCCGCAAGACTCCGATGAAACCCGTGATTTCTAGAGCTATTCGGTCGTGCAGAAGGGTCCTTGATTTCTTCAAGGGGTCGCAGGTTCAAATTTTGTCAGCCCGATTGATTCAGGCCTGGAAACTCAAGGGTTTCCGGGCCTGAAGGGTTTCTGGGACTTGAGCCGCTCATCAAATACTCATCAAATTGGCCGCTGGGACGGCCAAATCTCGGCATCCGGGATGCTGGCCGCGCAGAGCGCACGGGTCGCCTCGGAACGGTGGGGGATGACCGCGCACTTGAGCGTCAAAGAGACGTGCACATCCCCTGCGGGTGGGCTGGGCCCACCGCCGCATGCCACGCAGAGGCCAGGCCGCCATGCTCGGGGCACCCCGCCTACGCCCGATTCGCGCTAGTGCGGCCAAGCACGCGACATCGTCGCCCGGAGGCCCGCGACCGCCTCCGACCCCAGTCGGTCACCGAGTTCGACCTCCAGGTCGCGGAGGATCCCCAGGGCCAGGTCGCGGCGCTGCTGTCCTGCTGGCGTGAGCGCAATCCGTGTCGACCGCGGGAACCCAGGTCCAGGTTCGCTGCTCAGCAGGCCCTCGCCGATGAGCTGCGTGACAGCCCGATGCATCGTCTGACGGGTCACGTCCGCACGGCGAGCCAGCTCCGCCGTGCTCACCGCTTCCTCGGCATCCAGATGAGCGAGCACCGCTGCATGCGCCGGCGTGATGCTGGCCACGCCCGCGTCGGACAGGCGGACCAGGAACTCGTCGGTGAGGTGACGGACCCCGCGTTGCAGCAGCGCGAGCAGCGGCGCGTCAGTGTTCGGTTGATTCTCGTCCGCCATGTTCCGCTCCAGTGGATCCAGGGGTATAGGATTGCAGTGTAAGCATAGCTGACACAGGGAGAAGCGGCGAATGGGTTCAACACCGGACGACGACGTCGACGTGCTCGTAGCGGGGGCCGGGCCGGTCGGCCTCATGGCCGCGTTGCACCTGGCCCGGGCCGGGGTCTCGGTCAGGCTGGTGGACGCAGCGAGCGGGCCGGGCACCACCAGCCGGGCCCTGGGGGCGCATGCCAGGAGCCTGGAGATCTACGACCAGACCGGCCTGCTCGGCGAGATCGCGCCACATGGGACGAGAGTCAACGCCTTCGTCCGGCACCAGGGCGCCCACACGAGCCGGACCGACTTCGACTTCGACGGCCTGCCTACCCGCTTCCCCTACATGTTCAACATCGACCAGGTGGTCATCGAGCGCGTGCTCCGCGGCCAGGTCGCCGCGGCTGGGGTCCGGGTCGAGTGGGCGACCCGGTTGGAGTCGTTCGACCAGGACGATCAGGGCGTCACCGCTGTCCTGCGCACCGGTGACGGCCCCAGCGCAGAGCACGAGACGGTCCGCGCCAAGTTCCTCTGGGGCTGCGACGGCGGGCACTCCACCGTGCGCAAGTCGCTGCGGCTCCCGCTGGAGGGCGACTCGGCCCACACCTGGCTCATCGCCGACGCGATCGTGCACACGGACCTGGCTCGCGACGGCGTCCACTGGCTGTTCCCGGCCGGTGGTGCGCTGATGCTCTTCCCCTTTCCCGAGGCGGGCAAGTGGCGCCTGCTGGACACGACCGGCGACGGCGACGCCGGTCGCCCGGAGCGGATCGCCGAGCAGTTCAGCACCAAGCTGTCGCAGGCGCTGGGACGCGACACCGTCGTGGAGACCCCCAGCTGGACCTCGGAGTTCACCATCCAGCAGCGGGCGGTTCCCGCGATGCGCGTCGGCCGGTGCTTCGTCTCCGGAGACGCCGCCCATGTCCACTCCCCGGCATCGGGCCAGGGCCTCAACACCGGCATCCAGGACGCGACAAACCTGGCCTGGAAGCTCGCGATGGTCGTCCGCGGCGATGCCGATCCCACCCTGCTGGAGACCTATGACGCCGAACGCGTCCCCATCGGCCAGGCGCTGCTCGCCTCCACCGGCGAGGTCATGGACACCGCGATGGTCGATGCCGCCCCCGGCGATGCCGGCACGACGGACGCGGACCGCGGCTTCGCGCGCCAGCTCATCCGGAACATGTCGGGCCTGACCATCGCCTACCCGGACAGCCCGCTCACCGTCCCCGCCGGAGTCGGCGAAGGCCCCCGCCCCGGCCAGCGGCTGGTCCAGGTCACGGCCGCCGACGCGCAGTCGCCCGGATGGACGATGCTGCGCGCGGCGCTGAGGACTCCGGCCTGGCATCTGCTCCTCTTCGCCGACGCCGACGCCGACGCCGACGCCGACGCCGACGCCGGTGCCGGCCGGGGCCATGCCGCTGCGCAGGCTGCCCCGCTGCCGGCATGGGTGGAGAAGGTGACGATCAGTCGTGGTCGGCAGGATCGCTGCGTGTGGGATCTTGACGGCCGGCTCCACGGCACGCTCGCTGTCACCGACGGCGACTGGATCCTCGTCCGCCCCGACGGGTACGTCAGCGCCCGCGGATCCGGGGACGCCGAGCTGCGCACCGCCCTGGACTCCCTGCCGGGCCTCGACCAGTCGGAGCCGGCGGCATGAGCGACGACCTGCTGCCCAGCAACTGGGGACGCTGGGGCGAGGACGACGAGCTCGGCACGCTCAATCTCGTCGATGACGCCGCGCGGGCGCGGGCCGCCGCCGAGGTCCGGACAGCGACCTCGGTGAGCCTCGCACGTCCGACCCACCCGGTGCCCCTGACCACCGGCCTGTCCCCGGTCGGCAGCCCGGCAACGGTGCCCGCGCCGGTCCTGCAGATCATGAACTACAGCGGGGCGCATCCGGCGGCCGTCACCGACTCCCTGCTCGTCAACACCCACAACGCAGCGCTGACGCACGTCGACGCGAGCTGCCACATCCCTGTCGACGATCAGCTGTATCCCGGTGTCCCGCTCTCGGACGCCGTCACGCCCGTCGGGGTCCGCCACGGCTCCGCCGACCGGATCTCGGACGGAATCGTCACTCGAGGGGTGCTGCTGGACCTGGCCCCGGACGGTGGCTCTCTCGATGCCGGTCACCGCGTGAGCGGAGCGGACCTCGACGAGGCGCTCGATCGGGCCGGCACCGAGGTTCATCCCGGCGACGCGGTCGTCGTGCGCGGCGGCTGGGAGGTGGACCGACCGATGGATCATCCAGTCCCGGGCCTGGACCTGAGCGCGGTCGACTGGCTCGACCGGCACGGCGCGGCCCTCTACGTCGGCGACATCGGGGACCGGAGGCCCCCGAGCTTCCCGCTCCCGATGCACCAGGTCGCCCTCGCGCGGCTCGGCCTCCCGCTGGTCGACGCCGCAGGCCTCGACGACCTCGCCGAGGCGTGCAAGGGCCTGATGCGATTCGGATTCATGCTCGTGATCGCGCCGCCACGGATCACCGGCACCACCGGGCTCCCGGTCAATCCGATCGCGGTCTTCTGAGCCCGCGCGTCATCGCATGGGCGGCCGTCCCTCGCGCCCGCGCTTCCCCCGTCAAGTGGTCGCCCCGCGTCTGAAGAAACCGCATCTCACCTGGTAAGACAGGTGGGAGGTGGTCTCTTCGTCAGAGGGCGGTACGGCGCCGACCGAGGGTCAGCGATCGGCACCGTCGAGGAGTCCGGCGTCCCGGACCGCCATCGCCGCCGACACCCGGTTGTCGACGCCCAGCTTGCTGAACACCCGGGTGAGGTTCGCCTTCACCGTCGCGAGGCTGAGGTGCATGCGCGTCCCGATCTCGGCGTTCGACAGGCCGCGAGCCATCAGCACGGCGGCCTCGCGCTCCCGCCCGGTGAGCGCCGCGACGGCCCGCGCGACGTCTGGATCGGCCCGCCGGCGGCCCGCCGCCGCGGCGATCACCGTGGTCGTGATCGCGGGAGACAGCACCGGGTCGCCCCGGTGCACCGCCTTGACGGCAGCGATCATCTCGGCCGGCTCGGCGTCCTTGAGCAGGAATCCGGCCGCGCCGTCCGCCAGGGCCGTCAGCACGTCGTCATCGGTATGGAACGTGGTGAGCACCACCACGCGGGGACTCGGCACCACGCGGTCCCGGAGCCGGCCGAGCACGGCGAGCCCGTCGAGCACCGGCATCCTGATGTCGAGCAGAACGACGTCCGGCTCCAGCCGCTCGATCTGCGCCAGCCCCTCCGCGCCGTCCCCGGCCTCGCCGACGATCATCAGCCCGGCGTCACCGCCCAGGACGAGGCGCAGGCCTCTGCGCACCATCGGGTCGTCGTCGACCAGGAGGACCGAGACCGGGCCGGGCACACCGGGCACGCCGGGCGCGTTCACCGGGCCTCCCGGACAGGCAGGGTCGCGTCCAGGACGAATGCGCCGTCGACGACGTCGTGGCGGGCCGTGCCGTCGACGCCCGCGGTCCGCTCGGCCACGCCGACCAGGCCGTAGCCCGGGCGTCCGCCGGGCACGCCGGTGGCGGGGACGGGGTTGCTGACCCGGATCCGCACCTCATGGCCGGCGTGCGCAACCTGCACCGTGACGGGCTCGCCGGGCGCGTGCTTGCGCGCGTTCGTCAGGGCCTCCTGCACGATCCGGTACGCCTGCCGGCTCACGTACTGAGGCACGGACTCGGCCCCGGTGATCTGGTGGTCGATCGACTGGCCCGACTCCTCGGCCTCCGCGATCAGGACGGGCAGCTCGTGCAGGGTGGGCTGCGGTGGCTCGGGCGGGCCGTCGGGCGCCCGGCGGAGCGTGCCGAGGACCGTGCGGAGGTCGGCCAGCGACTGCCGCGCGTCGGACTGGATCTGCGCGGCCGTGACCCGGGCCGTGTCGGAGTCGAGGTCCGTCCGGTAGGCCAGCGCGCCGGCGTTGAGCGCGACGAGCGACAGGCGGTGGGCCAGCACATCGTGCATCTCCCGGGCGATGCGCTCTCGTTCGGCCATGCGGGCCTGCTCGAGCCTGGCCTCGTCGGCCTCGCGGCGGGCGAGGGCGGCTGCCGACTGCTGCCGTGTCTCGGCCGTCCGGCTGGTGACCAGCCAGCCGGTCAGAGTGGCCAGGGCGGTCCCGGCGACCGTCAGGGTGAGCTCGACGGTCGAGGGTGCGGTCCACGGCTCGCCGTCGGCCCCCAGGAGCAGCCCGGCCAGCTTTGCCGCCACCACGCCCGCACCGGCGGCGGTCGCGACGCGCCGTGCGCCCCGGCGCGCGAGCGACGCCTGGCAGTAGATGACGGCGCCGAGGGCCGCCGGGGAGACCAGCAGCGTCGCGCCGGACACGACCACCGCGACGAGGGGATGCCGATGGTGGAGGGCCACGGTCGCCACGCCGACGGCCCCGCTGCCGACGGCGAGCGCCAGCAGCGGCCAGGGGACCTGCGGCAGCCGGACCAGGACCGGGGCCAGGTAGTAGAGCCACAGCCCGGCTACCACCAGCCAGCCGACGACGGCGCGCGTCGGAGCGGCGTCGTCAGGAGCCGAGGGGCTGACGGGCACGGGGTGCTGCGGGGAGATCACCTGGTCAGTTTAGGAATCGCCGTGCGAGGAGCCCCAGCGACCTTCGGCTCGGGTTCGCCGGCCCATCGGCTGAAGACTTCCGGCCTGTCGCAGGATGTGGCCGGCCTGGCCGCGGTGATGCAGTGCGGTCATGATCAAATTCGACGGTGTGACCAAGGCGTACCAAGGCCACGTAGTGCTCGACGCGGTTGACCTCCAGGCTCCGGCGGGAGCGGTCACCGGCTTCCTCGGTCCGAACGGGGCGGGCAAGTCCACCGCCCTGCGGATCCTTGTCGGCCTGGCGCGGGCGGACAGCGGGCGAGCCACGATCGGGGGCCGGTCCTACCGCTCCCTGACGCGCCCGGCCGCGACCGTCGGTGTCCTGCTCGACGCGGACGCCGTCCACCCGGGACGCACCGGGCGCGAGACCCTCGCGCTCACCTGCATCGCCCTCGGTCTGCCCCGGCGTCGGGCCGACGAGGCACTGGACCGGGTCGGCCTGAGCCGGAGGGAGGGGCGGCAGCGGGCGCGTGGGTATTCGCTCGGCATGCGGCAGCGGCTGGGACTGGCCCACGCGCTGCTCGGCGACCCGGACGTGCTCGTGCTCGACGAGCCTGCCAACGGGCTCGACCCGCAGGGCCAGCGCTGGCTGGCCGAGCTGCTCCGGGACCAGGCCGACCGGGGTCGTACGGTGCTGCTGTCGAGCCATCAGCTCGCCGAGGTCGAGCAGCTCGCGGACCATCTCGTGATCATCGGTGGAGGGCGAGTCCTGAGCGCCGGTACGACGGCGGACCTGGCCGCGGCCCACGGCGCGATCGCCGAGCACTACTTCGCGCTGACCGACGGCGTGGACCGGGCGGCTGCCGCCCGTGGCGGACGGATCGCGGCATGACCGCCCGGCTCTGTCTGGTCGAGCTGCGCAAGCTCGTCGACACGGTCTCCGGCGCCGTGCTGATCGGCGTCGCCGTGGTCCTCGCCGGGGTGTTCGGCGGAGGCGCGCTCCTCGTCCGCCCGGGCGCGTCGTTCTCCGAGGTGGCCCAGCTCGCGGGCGTGCCGGGCGGGACCCTGGTCACGGTCATGGCGATCATGCTGGTCACCGCGGAACGAACCCACCGTACGGCGCTGGTCACCTACGTCGTCACCCCGCGGCGCGGGCAGGTGGTGGCCGCCAAGGCGGTCGCGGCAGCGACGCTCGCCCTCACGCTCGTCGTGCTCGCCGTGGCCGCCGCGGCCGTGATCGTGCCCGTCGGAGCCGTGGTGACCGGCAAGGAGGCGAGCTGGGCGGTCGATGCCGCCGCACTGACCTCCTGGGCGGCCGGCACTCTCGTGGGCGCGTTGTCCGGGTGGGCGCTGGGCCTGGCGATCAACAACGCGCCGGCGGCCATCGTGCTGGTGCTGGTGTGGCCGATGGCTACCGGCCTGCTGGCCAACGTGCCCGCACTCGCGCCCGTCCTGCCCTGGCTCGACAGCGCGGCGGTCTCCGGCTTCGGCGACGGTGTCGACCAGGGTGAGCTGGGCAGGTTCCTCACCGGGCTGGCGGTCTGGGTGGCCGTCCCCGCCGTCGTCGGCCTGGTCCGCGCCCTGCGGGGGGAGGTGCGCTGAGCAGGGACACCAGTACAGTCGGCCCATGTCAGCCGATGGCAAGCCCCGCCCGGTCGTCGTCAGGTCTTCCCGTGCGCCGGCGCTCGAGGTGGCGGCCGCCGTCCTGATCCCGATCGGCGTGCTGGTCCTTGCCGGGAACTGGTTCACGTCCTACGCCTGCTTCATCCATTCCTGCGGCAGCCCGGACACCGGCAACCACGTCACCTACGCGGTGACCGCGCCGGTCGTCGTGGCCGCCGTCGTCTGGACGTTCATCAGCGCCTGGCGGCGTGAGGCGAGCTGGATCTACCTCTGGCACGGACCGGTCGGCCTGGTCGCGCTGATCGTCGCGGTCCTGTGCGCGGTGCCGACGTTCGAGGTGTCGACTCCTGAGCCCGAGCACACGCCGTGGACCGGCTGCGTCGAGTACTCGGGCGGCGACAGCGACTGCCCGGGCGGCTGACGTCCGCCCGGGCAGCCTCACACGGACGGGGAGGTCAGGAACCGGCCACGGTCACCGCGCCGAGAAAGCCCGCCACCGCCGCGGTGAACTTTCCCGGACTCTCGATGTGGCCCAGGTGACCGGTCCCGTCCAGCACCGCGAGCTGCGAACCGGGCACCGCCTCGTGGATCATCCGGGCCCACCGCAGGCCGCAGATGAAGTCGTCGTCGCCCACCAGCACCAGGGTGGGCATCGACAGGGCGGGCAGCTCCTCCCGCACGTCGAAGGCCGGCCCCTCGCCCCACGCCGGGGCGGCGTACATGCGCAGCGCGTTGCGGCCGACGGCGAAGTCGGACTCGTGGCCCCAGTAGTCGTGGAAGTACGCCGGGGCGATCCTGCGCAGCACCTCCGTCGCGCCCTCGTCGTCGGACGGCGCGGTCTGGCCGGTCAGGCCCGCGACGTAGGTCGCCACCTCGGGATGGTCGGCGACGTGGCGCCGCGCGTACCCCTCCATGTTCTCGACCGCCACCGACCAGAAGTCCTCGCCGGTCACGGGCGAGGTGTCGTACAGGACCAGCGAGGCCACGCGGTCCGGGTGGTCGAGCGCGTAGCGCTGGGCCACGAACCCGCCGTGGGAGTGCCCGAGCACCATGACCTGCGGCAGCCCCAGGTGCTCGACGATCGCGTGCAGGAAGTGGGTGTACAGGCCCAGGTCGTAGCCGCGCGGGTCGGCGAGCCGCCCCGACGCCCCGGTGCCGACGGGCTCGACGTACACCATCGTCATGCTCCGCTCCAGGTCGGGCATGCGCAGGTAGTCCCAGCCGATCCCGGGACCGCCCGGGTGGACGACGCAGACGGGACCGCTCCCGGCGACGTGGTAACGCTGCTCGACGACGGAGGTGCCGTGCTGGACGGAGATGGTGTGGGTGCCGAGGGAGACGGCGTTGTTCGAGGTCACGCCCCCATGACCGGGTAGGGCTCAGTCCTGTGACATCGACCCGGCCGCGGTCGATCCCCGCACCACCAGCCGCGTCGCGAGCTCCTCGCGCGGCGCCTCCCGCGGCACGTCCCCGCCCAGCCGCAGCAGCATGCGCAGCGCCGCCCCGCCCATCTCCGCGATGGGCTGGTGCACCGTGGTCAGCGCCGGGCTGAGCCAGCGCGCCTCGGGCAGGTCGTCGAAGCCGACGACGCTCACGTCGTCGGGAATCCGCAGGCCCAGCGCGGCGGCGGCGTCGTACACGCCGAGGGCGATGGTGTCCGAGCACGCGAAGACCGCCGTCGGCGCCGGGGTGGCGCGCAGGAGGGCCAGCGCACCCTCCGCGGCCTGCTCGCGCCGCCAGTCGGTGTGGGCCACGCGGTGGTCGGGCAGGTCGAGGCCCGCCTGCGTGACGGCGGAACGGAACCCATCGATCCGCGCCTGGCTGTACAGGTGGTCGCGCTGCCCGCCCAGGACGGCGAGGCGCCGGTGCCCGAGCCCCAGCAGGTGCTCGGCCGCGGCGCGGCCGCCGGCCCAGTTGGCGGCCCCGACGCTCGCCACGGACGACGGCGGCTGGCGCAGCGGATCGAGCAGCACCACCGGCAGGCGCGCGGCGGCCAGGGTCGCGAGCTGGTCGTCGGTCGTGTCCACGAGGGCCAGGACGGCGCCGCGCAGCCGCCGGGCGAGCAGCCGGGTGAGCCAGGCGTCGTCGGGCGGGCGGGCGACCGACACGACCACCTCGATCCCCGCCTCCTCCGCGGCCTGCTCGACGCCGCTCAGCGCGCGGTTGGCCCAGGTGCCCTCGATGCCGCTGAGCACGAGGTCCACGAAGGGCCAGCTCTCCGGGCGCGACGGCGCGTTCCGGCCGGCGCGGCCGCGGTAGCCGAGCTCCGCGACGGCGTCCAGCACGCGGGCGCGGGTCGCCGCCGAGACGTCCGAGCGGCCGCTGAGCACCTTGGACACGGTGGGCACCGTGGTCCCGGCGGCCTGCGCGACGTCCGCGAGGGTGGTCCGACGTGGGTCCGGCATATGACGACGGTAGTGACGGTCGCAGAAGTTGCGCAACTTATTGGGGGTTGATCCGGCAAAAGTACTCGGGTATCAAAGGGAGGCGGCATCTCATCGGGCCGCAGTTGCGCAACTTTCGGGAGCGGAGCCCCATGACGACGACGTCGAGCAACAAACGCGCGCTGGTCGTGCGCGGTGGCTGGACCGGGCACGAGCCGGTCGAGACCACCGACTCTTTCCTGCCGTTCCTCACCGAGCACGGCTACGAGGTCCGGGTCGAGGAGTCGACGGCGGTCTACGCCGACGCCGACTACCTGGCGGGCGTCGACGTCGTGGTCCAGACCGTCACCATGAGCACCATCGAGCCCGCGGAGCTCAGCGGCCTGATCGCCGCCGTGGCCGCCGGCACGGGGCTGGCGGGATGGCACGGCGGCATCGCCGACTCCTTCCGGAACAGCTCCGACTACCTGCAGCTCGTCGGCGGGCAGTTCGCCGCCCACCCGCCCAGGGCGCCGCGCTCGGAGCTGCCGGGGGAGGCCGCCGACAACTTCGTGCGCCACACGATCGACATCGTGCCCGAGCGCGCCGATCACCCGATCGTCGCCGGGATCTCCGACTTCGAGCTGACGACGGAGCAGTACTGGGTGCTGTCCGACGAGTACAACGACGTGCTCGCGACCACCACGCTCGCCGCGCGCGAGTTCGACCCGTGGCACCGGCCCGTGACCTGCCCGGCGATCTGGACGCGGCGGTGGGGCGCGGGCCGCGTCTTCGTCTCGACGCCAGGTCACGAGCTCGCCGTCGTCGCCGATCCCAACGTGCGCACCATCATCGAGAGGGGCATCCTGTGGGCCAGCCGCTGAGGGTCGGGATCGTCGGGGTCGGGGCGATCGCCGGCCAGTACCTGACCACGTTCGAGCGGCTCGACGCCGTCCGCCTCGTCGCGGTGGCCGACCTCGACGCCGCGCGGGCGGCGGCCGTGGCCGCCGAGCAGGGCGTGCGTGCCCTGAGCGTCGAGGAGCTGACGACCGACCCCGAGGTCGACCTCGTCCTCAACCTGACGATCCCCGCCGCCCACGCCGAGATCGCCCTGCGCGCCATCGCCGGCGGAAAGGCCGTCTACGGCGAGAAGCCGCTCGCGGTCACCCTGGAGGACGCGCGCGCGATCCTGGACGCGGGCCGGGCCGCCGGGGTGCGGGTGGGCTGCGCTCCGGACACCGTGCTCGGCACGGGCGTGCAGACGGCGCGCAAGGCCATCGACGACGGCGCGATCGGTCGGCCGGTCGCCGCCACCGCGACCATGACGACGCCGGGCCACGAGCGCTGGCACCCGAACCCCGACTTCTACTACCAGCCGGGCGGCGGCCCGTTGCTGGACATGGGCCCGTACTACGTGACCGCCCTGGTCACGCTGCTGGGCCCGGTCGAGTCGGTGGTCGGACTCGCGAGCCACACCCGCGCGACGCGCACCATCGGGTCGGGCGCGCGGGCGGGGGAGACCGTCCCGGTCGACGTCGACACGCACGTGACCGGGGTGCTGCGGCACGTGTCCGGCGCGCTGTCGACGCTGGTGATGAGCTTCGACGCGGTCGCCACCCGCGCGTCGAACATCGAGGTGCACGGGCAGGCCGGGTCGCTCGTCGTCCCCGACCCGAACGGGTTCGACGGCGACGTGCTGCTGCACGAGCTCGGCGGCTCCTGGGAGACCCTGACGCCCAGCGCGGGCTACCGCGGCGCGGGGCGCGGCTACGGCGTTGCCGACCTCGCGACGACGGCGCCCGGGGTCGTCGCGCGCGCGGACGGCGCGCTCGCGTACCACGTGCTGGAGGTCATGACGGCGCTGCTCACGGCGGCCGACTCGGGGACGACGGTCGCCGTCGAGAGCCGGTGCGAGCGGCCGGCGGCGGTGCCGTTGTCGGACGGGCCCGCGCTGGGCTGACGGTGGTGGTTCCGGTCGCGGCGGCGCGCCCGTTCAGGGCGCGACGCTGCGCCGGAACGACTGCACGGCCAGGTCCGCCGCGACGTGCCGCGGCAGGTCCTGGTTGCTGACCTCTGCCGCGGTGTAGAGCAGCGCGTAGTACAGGTTCAGGGCCCAGGACGTCGGGATGCCCGCGCCGATCGCGCCCTCGGCGCGGGCGCGGTCGACGAGCGCCCGCATCTCCTCGTCGCCGTCGTCGGAGGACCAGTGCGGGTTGCCCTCGAACCGCTTGGGGTCCGCGAACAGGAAGATCACGCGGTCGCCCATCTCGACCCCGGCGCGCAGGAAGTGCTCCAGGGTCTCCATCGCGGGGACGGCCGTCGCCGAGCCGTCGTCGGCCGTCTCCAGCCGGGCCAGCGAGTCGAGCAGCAGGGCGTCGATGAGCGCCTGCCGGTCGGTGAAGTAGCGGTGCAGGGTCGAGCGGCTGACGTCGGCGCGCAGCGCGATGGAGCTCAGCGAGGCCGAGAAGTCGTGCGCCCACACGGCCGCCGCCGCGTCCAGCACCGCTGACCTGGTGCGGGCCCGCGCTCCTCGCTCGTTCTGCTCGGTGGTCGTCACCAGGCCGAGGGTAGGCCGTAGTTCCGGGCGGCACAATATGGTTGCGAAATGCGACAGTGGTGTCGCAGAATGGATCGCACGTGTTGAACGAGCGGGACGTGAGCGGACGGAGCGAAGACGTGTCGGACGGAATGCAGGAGCGGACCACGGGGGAGAAGGTGCGGTCCTTGTGGGCCTACGCCCGCCCGCACAAGGCGGTGCTCGTCGTCGCGCTGATCCTCGGGGCGATCGGCACCGCCACGGAGCTGGCCACCCCGCTGGTGACCAAGGCGGTGCTCGACGGGCTGGAGGCCTCCGCGTCCCTGGCCACGCCGATCACGATCCTCGCCGTGCTGCTCGTGGCGGGCACCGTGGTCGGGCTGGTCCAGGGCATCATGCTGGGCACCCTCGCCGAGCGGATCATCCTCGCGGCCCGCACCGGCCTGGTGCGCCACCTGCTTCACGCCCGCGTCCCCGAGGTGACGGCGCGCCAGCCCGGTGAGCTCGTCACCCGCGTCACCTCCGACACGCTGCTCATCCGCGAGGCGACCACCTCCAGCGTCGTCAACTTCGTCAACGGTGTGATCGGCCTGGTCGGCGCGATCGTGCTCATGGCCTACCTCGACGTCGTGCTGCTCGGCGTCACGGTCGCCGTCCTGATCCTGGCCGGCATCAGCGTGGTGGCGCTCATGCCGCGGCTGTCCCGCGCGCAGCAGGAGGCGCAGGAGCACGTGGGCGCGCTCGGCGGCCGTCTCGAAGGGGTCATCCGTGCGCTGCGGACCGTCAAGTCCGCGCGGGCCGAGTCGCGCGAGACGGGCCGGGTCGCGGCGCACGCCGAGGCCTCGGCCCGCAGCGGCATCCGCGCCGTCAAGCTCGAGAACGTGTCGTGGACCATCACCGGGGTCGCGGTCAACCTGGCGGTCATGCTGCTGCTCGGCGTCGGGGCGTGGCGGGTCTCGACCGACGCCATCACGGTGAGCACGCTCGTCGCGTTCCTGCTGTACGTGTTCCAGCTGATGATGCCGGTCATGCTCCTGACGATGTCGCTCACGTCGCTGCAGTCGGGCCTCGCGGCGGCCGCGCGGATCAGCGAGGTCGAGGAGATGGCGCTGGAGGCGGACGACGACGCCGCGGTGCGGGACGGCGTCCTGGACGGCCTGTCGGCCGCGCCGCGCGCCGGTGCGGAACCGCCGCTGGTGCGGCTGCACGACGTGACCTTCCGGTATGCCGGAGCAGGTGGGGCCGGCGCCGAGGGCGACGGCACGACCGGCACCCGGCCGCCCGCGCTCGACGGCGTGACCCTGGAGGTGCCGCGGCGCGGGCACACCGCGATCGTCGGGCCCTCGGGCGCCGGCAAGACGACGATCATGTCGCTCCTGCTGCGGTTCCTCAGCCCGGACTCCGGTCACGTCGAGCTCGACGGGCGGCCCTACGTGGGGTGGACCACGGACCAGATCCGCTCCCGCATCGCCTACGTCGAGCAGGACACCCCGATCGTGCCCGGCACCCTGCGCGAGAACCTCGCGTACGCCGCCCCGGACGCGACCAATGCCGAGATCCGGGCCGCGGTCGATGCGCTGCGGCTCACCGAACGGGTCGAGATGCTGCCCGACGGGCTCGACACCCAGGTCAGCGCGTCCCAGCTCTCGGGCGGCGAGCGGCAGCGCGTCGCCGTGGCGCGGGCGCTCGTGGCCCGGCCGGAGATCCTGCTGCTCGACGAGGCGACGGCGCAGCTCGACGGCCTGACCGAGGCGGCGCTCGCGGAAGCGATCCGCGAGGTCGCGAGCACGGGGGCGGTGGTGACGATCGCGCACCGGATCTCGACCGTCATGGACGCCGACCAGATCGTGCTGCTGGAGCGGGGCCGGGTCCGGGCGATCGGACGGCACACGGAGCTCCTGGAGTCGGACGAGCTCTACCGCGAGCTGGTCGCCGCCCTGCGTCTCGACGCGAGTGTCACCGTGCCGGGGGAGGAGGAGCGGGCCCCGGCGGGAGCGTGACGGCCGGGCCGATCGGAAGGTCCGGTTCGGGTCGACGGGATCCCGGGCTCCGCTGCCCGACATGACTGCACGACACGACTGCACGACATGACTGCACGACATGATGTGGCGATGACCTCTGTGGCCCGCCCCTCGACCGACCGAGCAGCGCCCGGCGAGATGATTCCGAGGGTCCTGCGGGTGCGGTGGCGCCTGTCCGACGCGACGTATCTGGGCGGCAGCCGGTCCCGCACGTGGCGGGTCCGGCGCGGCTCGACCGTGTTCGCGCTGAAGTGGCTGCCAGCGGGTGTCCGGGCGGACTGGCGGTACGAGAGCAGGGTCATGGCCGGGCTGCGGTCGGCCGGCTGGCCGGCGCCGGTCCTCGCGGAGGAACCCGTCGTCCGGGGCGACGGGGTCTGGCGGCTCTTCGCCTGGCTCCCCGGTGAGCCCGCGCCCGTCGAGGGCGGCAGCGACACCGAGGGGTCCAACCGCGGCCGACTCCTGGCGCAGTTTCACGCCGCGAGCTCCTCGCTCGGCGCCATCGGCCGGCGGGACGGGTTCGAGCTTCCCCGCGAGGCCGTGAGCGATCCGCTGCTCGACCGCTGGCTCACGGTCCACGAGCAGCGGCTCCCCGAGGAGGGCCGGATCCTGCGCGCCTATCGCGAGGAAGCGGCCGCACGGCTGGCGGAGCACGAGTCCGACACCGCGCCCGAAACCGAGTCCGGTGTCCGGCCCGACGTCCCCTCCGGCGTCATCCACGGCGACTTCACGCGGTGGAACCTGCTGTTCGAGTCAGGGGCCCTCAGCGGGATCCTCGACTTCGAGGCGTGCCACCACAACCACCTCGTCGCGGACTTCGCCCTCTCCTGGCGCGGTGACCACGACGACGTCATCCGCGGGTACGACTCCGTCCGCCCGCTCTCGGAGACCGAGTGGCACCTGGTGCGGCCGACCTACTGGGCGTGGTTGTTCCTGGGCGTCGAGGAGATCCTCGCCGAGCACTACTCGCGGCCGGGCGGCGCCGCACACCCTGCCGACCTCGACTGGCAGGTGCGGCACCTGCTCAAGGACTCCGACCTCCTGCGCGCACGGTGCGGGCCGAAGCCCGTCGGCCTGGCCTGAGATCGGCCCCGACCCTCAGCCCGTGCTCTCCCGCTCCACCAGCCGGTGGGGCGCCAGCACCCGCACCGCCTCGCTCTCGTCGCCGCCGATCCGCCGCACCAGGGCGTCCATCGCGGCCTGCGCGATCGCCTCCTTGTCCGGCGAGATCGTGGTGAGGCTGGGGTGCCCGTACCGGCCGTCCTCGATGTCGTCGAACCCGACCACGGCCACCTGCTCGGGCACCGCGATGCCGGCGTCGTGCAGGGCGCGCAGGGCGCCGAGGGCGAGCAGGTCCGAGAAGCAGAACAGGGCGTCGGGCAGCGGGCCGTCGTGCAGAAGGGCCCGGGTGGCGTCGTAGCCGCCGCGCCGTGTGAACGTGTCGACGTAGGCGACCTGCGCCGTGGCGTCCGGCGCCGCCTCCATGGCGGCCTCGAACCCGCTCAGCCGCAGCGAGCTGGAGGAGCGCACGGTGCGCTGGGCGCCGACCGCGACCACGTGCCGCCGTCCGGCGCCGAGCAGGTGCTCGACCGCCTCGCGGGCGGCCACGAAGTTGTCGATGTGCACGTGGTCGAAGCCGGGGTGCGGCTCCTCGCCGAGCAGCACCACGGGGCGCTGGGTGCGTGCGGACCGGCTCAGGTCGTCGTCGGTCAGGCCGAGCGGGCTGACGATCAGGCCGTCGAAGATCGCCTTGGTGTCGGCGCGGGCGAGCAGCTCGCGCTCGCGGTCCCGGACGCCGTCGGTCTGCTCGATCATGAGCGTGTACCCGTGGCCCCGGGCGGCCTCGATGAGCTTGCGGGCCAGCTCCGCGAAGTAGGGGTTGTCGAGGTCGGGTACGACGAGCCCGGCCACGCCGGTGCGGCCCGAGCGCAGCATCCGGCCGATCTCGCTCGGCCGGTAGTCGAGCTCCTCGATGGCGGCGAGCACGCGCTCCCGGGTGCCGGCCGCGACGTTGACGGTGCCGCTCACGACGTTCGAAACGGTGCGGGCCGAGACGCCCGCGAGACGTGCGACGTCCTCGCGTCGACCCACGTCGGCCTCCTCGCTTTGCACGGCTCGCCGCGCCGCACGTGCCGGACGGTGTCCTGCCTGCTCAGCGGCGCTGCTATTGCATCGCGGCAAGCCTACTGGATAGTGTGCCTGCCGATCGGATTGCATCGTGGCAAGGCCGCGCGCCGTGCCCACGATGCCGCCCGCTCCGCCGGGCACCACGCCGGGCGACACGACAGGCACCACCGGCAACGAAGCCACCGCGAGGGGAAGACATGGAAGCGCCGGCCAACGCGCCGCACATCGTCCTGATCATGACCGACCAGCACCGGGCGGACCTGTCGGCCCGGTCGGGGTTCCCGGTGGACACCACCCCGTTCCTCGACGAGCTTGCCGCCCGCGGCACCGACTTCCAGCGGGGCTACACCAGCTCCCCGCTGTGCGTGCCGGCCCGCGTGAGCCTCCTGACCGGGCGGTTCCCGTCGGCGCACGGCGTGACCCAGAACAGCACGCCCGACTCCGCCCGGTTCGACCGCGACCTGCTCGACGTGCTGGGGGAGGCCGGCTACCACCGCATCTTCGCGGGCAAGCCCCACATGCACCGCGGCCCCGACGACTTCGACGCCTACCGCGGCCCGTACTGGCACACCGGCGGCCCCCAGCACACCCCGGGCCACGCGGCCTTCGACCGGTGGCTCGACGAGCTCGACCACGGCGTCGCCCCCGAGCCGACGCCGCACCCGCTGGAGGGCTCCCTCCCGTACCGCATCGTCTCCGACGCGGTCGAGGCCGTCACCGAGTCGGCCGAGCAGGCCAGCGAGCAGGGCACCGCACAGCCCACCTTCCTCTGGGTCTCGTTCCCCGAGCCGCACAACCCGTACCAGGTGCCCGAGCCGTACTTCAGCATGTTCCCCGCCGACGAGATCCCGGAGCGCCTGCACGGCCCCGACGTCGCCGCCGCCAAGGGCGGGCACTGGGCGTGGCTCCGCGACCTCGTCGAGGAGAAGCGCCCCGGGTACGACGACGAGCGCGCCCGCTACCGCGCCAACTACTGCGGCCAGCTCCGCCTGCTCGACGACCAGGTGCGCCGCCTCATGGAGCACGTCTGGGCCACCCTCGGCGACGACGTGCTCGTCATCATGGTCAGCGACCACGGCGACTACGTGGCCGAGTACGGCCTGCAGCGCAAGGGCGCCGGCATGCCCGAGGTGCTGATGCGCATCCCGTTCTTCCTCAGCGGCGGACCGGTCGCGGCCCGCACCCGCGGCGAGCTGGTCTCGCTCGTGGACATCCTGCCCACCATCGCCGAGCTCGTCGGCTCCGCGATCCCCGACGGCGTCACCGGCCGCAGCCTCGCGCCCCTCCTGCTCGACGCCGCACGCACGTCACCCGAGTTCGACGACCTCTACGCCGAACGCGGCTTCGGCGGCCTCACCTACGGCGCCGACGAACGCCCGCCCCTGCACTTCCCGTACGAGGGCCGCACGTTCGACGAGCTCAACACCGTCACCCAGAGCGGGCGCTCGCGGATGCTGCGCCGCGGCGACCTCAAGCTGATCGTGCACAGCGACGGCAGCGGCGAGCTGTACGACCTCGCCGCCGACCCGACCGAGGTGCACGACCTGTTCGACGACCCCGCGTACGCCACGGCCCGCGCGGACCTGCTGTGGCGCCTGACGCAGTGGATGCTCCGCGCCCAGGACGAGCTGCCCACCGGCGCGTACACGGCCAAGCGCGCGCCCCACAACTGGGTCTTCGATCCCGGCACGGCCGGCGCCGAGCAAGGAACACCCGCATGACGCCCGACCTCACCCGCCGCCAGCTCCTGGGCGTGACGCTGGCTGCCCTGGCCGCGTCGTCCCTGGCGGCGTGCGGACCGAAGGGATCGCCGCCCGGCAAGCCCGGCCTGAGCTGGTACGGGGGCGACCCGGTCCACGAGGCGATGCAGGAGCTGGTCCGGCTCTACGGCAGCAAGCACCCCGACGTCGACGTCGTGGCGCAGTTCTCGGCGTTCGACGACTACTGGGACCGCCTCGCCACCCAGACCGCCGGCCGGTCGGCCCCGGACGTGATGCGCATGTCGATGAGCTACCTCGCCGACTACGCCGACCGCGGCGCGCTGACCGACCTCTCGGCCTACCTCGGTAAGACCAGCGAGACCGGCAAGCTGATCAGCATCGACGACATGGCCCCCGACATCGCCGACAGCGCTCGGATCGACGGCGCCTACTACGGCGTCAGTCAGAGCTCCATCGCCAACGCCGCGTTCGTCAACCGCGACCTGGTCGCCGCACTCGGCGTGCCCGACGTCGACGAGTCGTGGACCTGGGCCGACTTCGGCACCTGGGCCAAGGAGGTCGGCGCCGCGCGCGACGACGTGTACGGGTCCATGGACCAGGGCGGCAGCCTGCAGCTCTTCGAGTCGTACGTGCGCGAGCACGGCACCGAGATGTTCACGGCCGACGGCTCGAACCTCGCGTTCGACCAGGGCGTGCTCGAGGAGTGGTGGGCCTACTGGGACGACCTGCGGGCGAACCGGGGCGCGCCCCCGGCGGCCGTGTCGGCCGAGGTCGCGGGCTTCGACACCTGGCCGCTGGCCAAGGGCACCACGCCCGTGGGGTTCGGCTGGGTGCAGCAGGTCGCGTTCGTGCAGCCCTTCCTCGACGGACCGCTCGACATCCTGACCCCGCCCACCGCGGGCACCGGGACGTCGGGCCTGTTCGTGAAGTGCCTCGACTTCTGGTCCATCGCGTCCACGAGCTCGCAGCCCGACGAGGCGGCCCGGATCATCGACTTCCTCGTGAACGACGACGACGCCATCCGCACCCTCGGCATCGTGCTCGGCGTGCCGCCTTCGGAGCGCGCGATCGGCCTGCTGGACCTGGACGCCGGGTCCGCCGAGCAGCGCGCCGTCGACTACGTGGGCCGTATCGCCGACGTCGTCCCGCCCGCGCCCCCGGCCTGGCCGCTCGGCTACAACGAGCTGCTCACCCTGTTCACCAAGCTCGGCCAGGACATCTCATTCGGCGAGGCGGGCGTGTCCGACGCCGCCACCGAGTTCTTCGAGCAGGCCGCGCGGGTGCTGCGATGAGCGCGCTCGGCGAGCTGCGCACGCTGCGCAGGCAGGGCGCGCACAAGGGCTCCCAGGCGCTGAGCGAGGCAGCGCGCAAGGAGGAGCGCGCCGCCTACCTCTTCCTGGTGCCGTGGCTCGCGGGCCTCGTGCTCATCACGGCCGGGCCCATGGTCGCCTCCCTGTACGTCTCGCTCACGGACTACAACCTGCTCCAGCCCCCCGAGTTCCTCGGGCTCGCCAACTACCTGCAGATGCTCGACGACGAACGGCTGCTCAACTCGCTGGGGGTCACGTTCGTCTACGTGTTCGTCTCCGTGCCGCTGCAGCTCGCCGCCGCCCTGGGCATCGCGGTGGTGCTCAACCGGGGGATGCGCGGCCTGGCCTTCTACCGGTCGGTGTACTACCTGCCCTCGCTGCTGGGCGGGTCGGTGGCCGTCGCCGTGCTGTGGCGGCGCCTGTTCGGCGCGGACGGCCTGGTCAACCAGGGGCTCGCGCTGCTCGGCGTGCACGACGCCCCCGCCTGGGTGGCCGACCCCGACACCGCGCTCGGCACGCTCGTGGTGCTCAACGTCTGGACCTTCGGCGCCCCGATGGTCATCTTCCTGGCCGGCCTGCGGCAGGTGCCCGTCTCGCTCTACGAGGCGGCCGCCGTGGACGGCGCCGGACGCTGGGCGCGGTTCGCCCGGATCACGCTGCCGCTGATCACGCCGATCATCTTCTTCAACGTGGTGCTGCAGATCATCCACGCGTTCCAGGCGTTCACTCAGGCCTTCATCGTCTCGGGCGGCACCGGCGGCCCCTCCGACTCCACCATGTTCTTCACGCTGTACCTCTATCAGACCGGCTTCGGGAACTTCCAGATGGGGTACGCGTCCGCCATGGCCTGGGTGCTGCTGGTGATCGTCGCCGCCTTCACCGCCATCAACTTCTGGGCCTCACGATTCTGGGTGTTCTATGACGACTGACGCGCTCAAGACAGCCACCAAGCACCTCGTCGTCATCCTGATCGGGCTGGCGATGACCTACCCGCTGGCCTGGATGCTGGTCAGCGCCGTCCGCGACGAGCCGGACATCTTCACCACGCCCGGCCTGTGGCCGGTCGGTGACGACCTCGCCAACTTCGTCGAGGGCTGGGACAGCGCCGGGCTCCCGTTCAGCCGGTACCTGGTCAACTCCAGCCTCATCGCGCTCGGCGCCATCGTCGGCAACCTGGTCTCCTGCTCCATGGCGGCCTACGCGTTCGCCCGGTTGCGGTTCCGCGGTCGGCGCGTGTTCTTCGGCATCATGCTGCTCACCATCATGCTGCCGATCCACGTCGTGATCGTGCCGCAGTACGTGATCTTCTCCCAGCTCGGCTGGGTCAACACGTTCTGGCCGCTCATCGTGCCCAAGCTGCTGGCCACCGACGCGTTCTTCGTGTTCCTCATGGTGCAGTTCATCCGCGGCATCCCGCGCGAGCTGGACGAGGCCGCCCGGATCGACGGCGCCGGGTTCTTCCGGATCTACGCCCAGATCCTGCTGCCGCTCATGCGCCCGGCCCTGGTGACCACCACGATCTTCACGTTCATCTGGACCTGGAACGACTTCTTCACCCAGCTCATCTACCTCACCGACCCGGCGATGTTCAGCACGTCGGTCGCGCTGCGCTCGCTGGTGGACTCGACCAGCGCCAGCAGCTGGGGTCCGCTGTTCGCGATGTCGGTCGTCAGCCTGGTCCCGGTGTTCGTCGTGTTCCTCGTGGGGCAGAAGTACATCGTCCAGGGCATCGCGACGACGGGAGGCAAGTAGCCGACGCCGGGAGAGCGGCCCGGGCCACCAAGGGCCCGGGCCGCCCCGGGATCAGGGGATCAGAACCCCGAGTTCCCACCCTGCCGGTCCAGCACGAACCCCATGTCGTTCAGCAGCCCCGCCGTCCCGGACCCGGACACGGTCGTGTTCGCGAACGACGCGCTCCCGGCGGCGTGCAGCTCGATGCCGTAGGTGCCCGACCCCGTGATCGTGACCCGGTCCAGGCTCACCTGCTGGATCGACTTCTGCCACGACATCAGCACGCCCGCGTAGGTGCTGTCCTGGATGGTCATGTCGCGGATCACGATCGGCGCGTCGACGGCGTGCACGTCGGCGTAGATCCACAGCGCGCCGAGCTCGGCCGGCCAGTTGGGCTCCCGGCTGCCGGTGCGGGTCAGCGTGTTGCGCGCCACCGTCGTCGTGCCCGTGAACGGCACCCCGAACCGCGTGCTGACCGCGATGCCCGCCGCCGCGTTGACCGTGTCGGCCACGAGGTTGTCCTCGACCCGGTTGCTGCCCCCGCCGCCGTACACGGCCAGGCCGTTGGCCAGCGCCGGGGCCTGGACCGTGTTGAAGGAGAACACGCTGCCGCTGACGGCGCCGCCGTCCGACCACATGGCCAGCGAGTCGTCGCCCGTGTTGCGGAACGTCGACTGGGTGACCTGCGCGTTGGTCACGCCCGAGCGCAGGTTCACGCCGTCGGCGTACGTGTCGCGCACGCGCAGCCCGACCGCGAGCACGTCCCGCGAGCCCGGCCGCACCCACAGCCCCACCTTGGTGTGCTGCACCCAGATGTTCTGCAGCAGGGACTCGCTCGTGAAGTCGCCCTCGATCGCGGCCTGCCCCTCGGCGTCCTCCCGGACCGTGGCCGAGCCGAAGATCGCGACGTCCGCGATGGTGACGCCGCCACCGGTCGCGTAGAAGCCGCCCGCCCGGCCGGTGCCCACGATCACCGAGTGCCACGGGCCCGCGCCGAGCACGGTCACGCCCGTGACGCGGACGGCGTCGTTCACGTGGAACGTGCCGGCGGGAATCCAGACCGGCACGCCCGCGGCCTTCGCGGCGGCCACCGCCGCCGTGATCGCCGCGGTGTCGTCGCCCCCGCCCGACGTCGCGCCGTGCGTGGTGATCGAGACGGCGCCCGACGGCGCGGTGAGCGCGGCCGCGACTCGCTCCGCCTCGACCAGGTCGACGTCGATGTGCGCGACGGCGCCCGAGTCCTTCCGCAGCGACAGCACCGTGCCCGCCGCCTGCTCCGGGATCTCGAACCGCAGCTCGTCGTAGAACCGGTGCGCGGCGCCCAGCGACGGGTCGTTGCGGAACGGGTATTCGCCGTACTGCCAGGCGTGCGCCGAGGTCAGCGTCACGTCCTTCAGCTTGGTCCCGTTCGCGTACACCGCGAGCGGCGACGTCTGCCCGGTCCCGGCCGCGTCGTCCGGGATCGAGTAGCGCACCACCAGCCCGCTCGCCGGGGCCGTGAGGGTCACGTCCACCTTCTCGCCGACGGCGTCCAGCCGCACCGCGCTGCGCCCGCTGGACTCCGCCTGCACCGTGCCGTAGGTGCGCGACGGCGCCAGCTTGGTCCCGGTCGTCGACCCGGCCTCGGCCTCGTACTGCGTGTACGACGTCGACGCGCCGCGCGCCGCGAGGTCCGACTCGCCCGAGACGGCGATGCTGTCGACCAGCACGTCGGCCCCTGAGCCGGCCGCCCGAAGCCCCACCGTGTTCACGCCCGCCCGGACCGGCACGCTCGCCGTCGCGGTGCGCCACCCGCTGCCCGCGGCGAAGCTCACCTGACCCGTGACCCGGCCGTTGACCAGCAGGTCGAGCGTGCGCGCGCCCGCGGGCGTCGCGAACCGGAACGTCGCCGTCGCCGTGCCCGCCGCACCCGCCTGGACCGTACGCAGCACGCGTGCGCCCGCCGTCGTGAAGCCGCCCACGTAGCCCGCGCCCGTGAAGCCGCCCGTGGCGCTCGCGACCGCCGCGTTGCCCGAGCGGTAGGCGTTCTCGGCCTCGCCCGGACCCGCGGGCTGCGGCGGCACGTTCGCGCCGACGTCGAGCCTGTCGATGTTCGCGTTGCCGTTGTCGCCCGAGGCGTAGGCCAGCCGCAGGTCGTGGTTGCCCGCGCTCAGCGTGGCGGTGTGCGTCACCGTGCCCCAGGTGTCCCAGCTCGCGGTCGCGGGCAGCGAGAGCTGCGTCAGCCGGGTGCCGCCGTCGTACAGCGAGAGGGTGCGGGCAGAGCCGGTGCCGTTCGCGTACCGGACCGTGAGGTCCTTGGCTCCGGCACCGGCGACCTGCACCTTGAACGTGACCGACGCCGAGCCGGCGTTGCCGTCCGTGAACCCGCCCACGAACCCGGAACCCGAGAAGCCGGTGTGGTCGGTTGCGGTCACGGCGCCGCCCGCGAGGGTTGCGGCCTCCGCCTCGAACGTCGGGCCGGGGCCGTAGTCGGCTCCGGTGGAGCCACCGGTGTCCGCGACGTCGAGCGCGTCGAGGTTCACGTTGCCGGAGTCGCCCGAGCCGAACCGGTACGCGACCGAGTGGCTGCCCGCGCTCAGCGTGACGGCCGTGCTCCGGGTCGCCCAGGTGGTCCAGCCCGCCGTCGCCGGGAGCGTGACCTGCTGGGCGGCGCCGTCGACCAGGAGCGTGAGGGTCTTGGCCGAGCCCGTGCCGTTGGCGTAGCGCAGCGCCAGCGTGTGCGGGCCGGACGTCGCCGCGGTGACCGCGAACGTCGTCGTTGCGGCGCCCTTGTTGCCGTCGGTGTAGCCGCCCACGAAGCCGGAGCCGGTGTAGCCGGAGTGCTCCGTGGAGACGACGGCGCCGCCGGACAGGGCGGCCTGCTCGGCCTGGTAGCGGGTGGTCGCGGCGCCCGCCTCGGCCGCGGTCGCGGTCACGAGGGCGGAGCCGGCGACCGCGAGGGCCGCCAGCAGGGCCAGGCGTCTGCGCCAGGCGGGGATGGTGCGGGTGTCAGTTCTGCGCGGCATGGGATCTCCTTCGACCGGGATGCGCACGTGCTGTGTCGTCGGTGGGCGACGAGGTTTAGCGGTAAACTTCGCTGGAACGGTACGGCCACTCCGAGTTCCGGGTCAAGGGCCACCTAGGATGCGGCTGGAGCCGGATGCCGACGGGGGAGTGCGCGTGACCACACGACTGAGCGACATCGCGGACGAGGCCGGCGTCAGCGTCATGACCGTCTCGAACGTGATGAACGGCAAGCGCGCCCGCGTCTCGCCCGCCACGATCGAGAAGGTCCTGGGCATCGCCGCCCGGCTCGGCTACGTGCCGAACATCCCGGCGCGCAGCCTCGCGGCGAACAGCTCGCACATCGTCGCGGCGCTGGTCCCGGTGGGGGAGAACAACAGCCTGCTGGTCAGCCCGCACACCGTCGCCGTCGTCGGCGGCATGGAGACCCACCTGCGCCATCACGGCTACCACGTGCTGCTGCGCGGCATCGAGCACGAGGACCAGGTGGCGCAGACCGTGCGCGGCTGGTCGCTCGACGGCGTGGTGCTCGTCGAGTTCCCCGACGAGCAGATCGACCGGCTCCGCGTCGACACCGTGCCGCTCGTCGCCATCGACAGCTACTCCGCCAACCCGCGCGCCATCGGCGTGCGCAGCGACGACGACGGCGGGGGCCGCCTCGCCGGGAAGCGCCTGGCCGACGCCGGACACCGCCGCGTGCTGTTCGCCGGGCCGCCCTACCAGGGCATGGGCGTGGTCGGGCAGCGCTGGGCCGGCTTCCGCGAGGCCTGCCTGGCGGCGGGGCTCGACCCGGACGACGTCGGCGCCGTCGAGGTGCTCACCTCGTTCGAGGACGGACGGCGCCTGGGCCTGCGGCTGCGCCACGACCACCCCGGGGTGACGGCGGTGTTCGCCACGGCCGACCACCTCGCCGTCGGCATCATGGCGGGTATCGCGGAGGCCGGCGGGTCCGTGCCCGGCGACGTGTCCGTGATCGGCTTCGACGACCTCGACTTCGCGCGGTACACCACCCCGGGGCTGACTACGATCGCCCAGAACATGCCCGCGAAGGTCGCCGAGGCGTCGCGGATCGTCCTGGACGAGATCGAGCGCGGGGCCGGGGCCGGCGACGGCGGTCGCGAGCCCGTCGCGCTCGACGTGCACCTGGTCGAGCGCGGTTCGGTCGGGCCGCCCCGCGGGTGACGAACGTCCCCCGGGGCGGCCCACCCGGTCAGCGGAACGAGCCCGCGGTGATGCCCTCGACGAACCGCCGCTGCGCGACGACGAAGAGGATGACGCTCGGGATCATGGACAGGATCACGCCCGCGAGCACCACCGAGATGCTGCCGGTGCCGAAGGTGCCCTGGAGCGTGACGAGCCCCAGCGGCAGCGTGAAGTTCTCCTGCGACTGCAGGAAGATCAGCGGCCGGTAGAACTCCGCCCAGAACCCGGTGAACGCGAGGATCGCGAGCGTGGCCATGGCCGGTGTCGCCATCGGGGCGTAGATCAGGCGGAACACCTGGAAGCGGGAGGCGCCGTCGACCCGCGCAGCCTCACCCAGCTCGACGGGCATCTGCAGGAAGTACTGCCGCATCAGGAACGTGCCGAACGCGCTGCCGATGGCCGGGAGGATCAGCGAGGCCAGGCTGTCGGACAGGCCCATGCGGCTGATCAGCACGAACACCGGGATGATCGTGGTCTGGACGGGCACCATCATGGTGGCCAGGAACAGCGCGAAGATCGCGCCGCGCCCCGGGAAGCGCACCATGGCGAACGCGTACCCGCTCAGCGTGCAGGTGATGATCTGGGCCCCGACGATGAGGCCGGTGACGATCACGCTGTTCAGGAAGAACCGGCCGAGCGACACCTCGCCGAACACGGCGGCGTAGTTGGAGAAGTCGGGCTCCAGGGGGAGCCAGACCGGCGGGTTGGTGAAGGACTCGGCGGGTTCGCGCAGCGACGTCGTCAGGGTCCACAGCAGCGGGCCGAAGGCGACCGTCGCGGCGAGGACCAGGACGACGAGTCCTGCTCCCCGGCCGATGCGGCGCGTGAGGGAGGATCGTTCGAACAGGGACGACCGGGAGAACGAGGGAGCGGTCACGAGTAGAACACCAGCCTCCGGGAGAGAGTGAACTGCAGTCCGGTCAGCGCGATGAGCGCCGCGAAGAGCACCATGGAGATGGCCGAGCCGTACCCGAACTGCAGGTTCTGGAACGCCGTCTGGTAGATGACCATCGTGATGGTCGTGGTGGCCGTGCCCGGCCCGCCCTTGGTCATGATGAAGGCCTGGTCGAACAGCTGCATCGCGTTGATCAGGCCGATCACGCAGGCGAAGAAGACCGTGGGGCTGATCAGCGGCAGCTTGATCCGCAGCAGCGAGCGCACCGGCCCGGCGCCGTCGATCTCGGCGGCCTCCATGACGTCGCGGGGCAGCCCGGCGAGGGCGGCCACGAACAGCACGAACGTGAACCCGACCGACTGCCAGACGGCGACGAAGACGATCGTCACGACGGCTCCGGCGTCGCTGGTCAGCCACGGCACGCCGCTGCTGCCGAGCAGGCGCAGGTAGTAGTTCACGACGCCGAACCGCTCGTTGAACATGTACGTCATGAAGATGGACACCGCGGCCGTGGACGCCAGGAGCGGCAGGTAGAACACCGTGCGGAACACGGCCTTGGTCGAGGCCCGGCGACGCTGGTCCACGAGCAGGGCGAGGAACAGCCCGATGGCGACCTGGAGCAGCACGATCGAGAACGCCAGCACGGCCGTGACCCCGAACGAGTGCACCACCCGCTGGTCGCCGCCGATCGCGGCGTAGTTGTCCAGGCCCACGAACCGGCGCGGCGTGATGATGTCCCAGGCGAAGAACGACAGCCCGAACGAGGCGAGGATGGGCCCGATCGTGAACAGCAGGATCGCGGCCCCGGCCAGGCCGATCATCGCGTAGCCGAAGGCGGCCTCGGCCCGGCGGCTGCGGCGTGCGGCGGGCGTGCGGCGGACGCCGTCGGTGGGTCCCGTGGGCGTGCCGCGCCGGGCGGGCGCGGTGCGCGGGGGCGTGACGGCGCTCATGCGACCGCCCCCGCCGCCGTCTCGAGGTCGATCTGCAGCCCGTCGAGCGCGGCCCGCGCGTCACCGGTGGCGATGGCCTCGGTGGTGCGCTGGTTGAGCGCGGTGGACAGGGCGTTGAAGTAGATCGGGGCCGGGATCGGCGCCGTCTCCGGGAACTCCGTCAGCGTGCTGCTGAACACGTCCCAGTGCTCCGGGCCCGTGGTCTCGTACCGCTTCGCGGTGGACAGCGACTGCCGCGCGGGAGTGGTCACGTTGCCCGGGAACAGCACGTCGAACGCGTCCGGGAACGTGAGCCGCTTGATGACCTCCCAGGCCAGGTCCTTCTTGTCGGAGGTCTCCAGGATCGAGTAGCCGGCCGTGCCGAACAGGTGCCGCTGCGACTTCCAGCGCGGGAAGTACTGGACGTCGAACGAGCCCGGCGCCATGCCCGCGTTGTGCAGGCCGCCGGCCCAGAAGCCGCCGCCCACGCTCATCCCGACCCGGCCCGCGGCGAACAGGGCCTGCGAGGTCTGGCCGCCGCCGACGTCGGGCGAGGGCGCGATGCCCTCCCTGCGCAGCTCGATCATGAGCTCCAGGGCCTCGACCGCGGCGGGGGAGTTGGCGATCGGGTCGCCCCAGGCCCAGCCGCCACCGCGGCCGGCGGCCGCCGGGTTGCCCGCGTAGGCGGCGTCCCACAGCCACTGCCCGCCGGGCGCGCGGCCCTCGGCCAGCAGGTTGCCGTCGTTCGCGTAGAGGAACGAGGTCCAGCTGCCCCACAGCCGCACCACCCAGTCGTACGCGTTGATGTCGGGGATGCGGGCCAGGGCGCGGCCGGCGTCGTAGAAGTCGTCGACGGTCCAGTCGGGCGCGGGCAGGTCCAGGCCCGCCTGCTCGAACAGCAGCGGGCTGTAGTACATGTTCCCGGCGTTGTAGTCGAGCGGCAGCAGGAACAGGCTGCCGTCGTACATCATCGCCTCGACCAGCGCGGGGGAGACGTCGTCGAAGTAGTCCTGGAGCTCGGCCAGGTCGCGCGTGACGTACTCGTCCAGCGGCGCGGCCAGGCCTCGCCCGGCCATGAGCTGCACGCCCTCGGTGGCGACGCTCACGATGTCGGGGCGGCTGCCCGCGGCGATCTGCGTGAGCAGCTTGGCGAAGAACTCGTTCCAGTCGGTGCCCGGCGTCGCGTTGATCTCCAGCCGGATGGTCGGGTCGAGCGCGCGGACCGGCTCCTCGAGCCGCGCGCGCAGCTCGTCCGCCCCGCTCTGGTCCCCGAAGAACGCGATCTTCAGGGCCTTCGGGTCCGACGGCGGCGCGCACGAGGCCAGGGCTGTCGTCGCCGCGAGCGCGAGTCCGACACCCCCGGCCCGGAGCAGCGACCGGCGGGACAGTGGCGGCAATGGCATCCGTCCCCTCCTCTCTGAGGTGGTCAATTCCTATTGGGCGATGAGTGAAGCAGAGGGGTCGCGGCATCGTCAATAGGTATTGACCGAATTGCGCGACGGTAGTCTGCGGACGGGAGGTACTGATGACAGAAGGGTCTGGGGCTGGGACCGGGGCAGGGGCGGCGGAGGCCGTGGGCGCTCGCGCCAAGGTCGGCCGGCCGACGATGAACGACGTCGCCCGCGAGGCGGGGGTGTCGCAGTCGACCGTCTCGTTCGTGCTGAACGACCGCCGTGACATCCCGGTGGCCGCCGAGACGCGCGAGCGGATCCTGGAGGCGGCCCGTTCGCTCGGCTACCGCCTGAACCGGCGCGCCCAGGAGCTGCGGCTGAACCGGTCGACGACCCTCGGGGTGGTCTCCTACGGCGTCGCGTCGCACCCGTTCGCCGGCGCGCTGCTGGCGGGGATGCAGACCGCGGCGCGCGCGGCGGGGCACGTCTGCATGGTGATCGACGTCGACGGGCACGACGGCGACGAGGCCGTGGCCGACCTGCTCGACCGCGGCGTGACGGGCATCGTGCACGCCTCCGCGGGCACGGGTCCCGTGACGGTGAACCGGCAGCTCGGCGAGACCCGGGAGCTGTTCGTCGGGTGCTGGCCGGAGTCCGGCGGTACGGGCGAGGGCACCGTGCTCCCGGACGACCGCGAGGGCGGACGCCGCGCGGCCGCCCACCTGCTCGAGCTGGGGCACCGCGACCTCGCGTTCCTGGGCGGACCCGCGGACGACTTCGCCGCCGGCGAGCGCGCGGCCGGGCTGGACGACGCCCTGCGGGCAGCGTCGGCCGACCCCTCGCGCGTGGTGCGCCGGAACGGCGACTACGGCTCCCGGTCGGGCTACCGGATCACCAACGAGCTGTTCGACGCCGGCCGGCCCACCGCGCTGATCTGCGGCAACGACCAGATGGCGCTCGGCGCGCTTCTCGCCCTGCACGAACGCGGCCTGCGCGTGCCGGACGACGTGAGCATCGTGGGCTACGACGACCAGGAGGCGCTGGCCGACGCGATCCACCCGGCGCTGACGACGGTGCGCCTGCCGCACCGCGAGATGGGCCTGCGGGCGGCCGAGCTGCTGGTCAAGCCGGCGTCGGGCACGCCGCACGAGGAACTGGTGGACTGCCCGCTGGTGGTGCGGGAGTCGACCGCGAAGCCGCGATAAATACCTATTGACGATCGGTGTGGGCGCTGATTAGCCTCAGCGTCCATGCCCACGAGCGAACCTGCCGCCACCGAGCCCTACCGCCCGCGCCTGCACTTCTCGCCGGCCCGGAACTGGATGAACGACCCCAACGGCCTGCTGTTCCACGACGGCACGTACCACCTGTTCTTCCAGCACAACCCGGGCGCCCCGGAGTGGGGCGACATCGCCTGGGGGCACGCGACGTCGTCCGACCTGCTGACCTGGACCGAGCACCCGGTGGCGATCCCCGCGACGGAGCACGAGATGATCTTCTCGGGATCCGCCGTGGTGGACGCGGCCAACACCTCGGGGCTCGGTTCTGCCGGGGCGCCGCCGCTCGTCGCGCTGTACACGAGCGCCTACCGGGACCACCCGGTGCACGGCGGCAAGCAGGCGCAGTCGGTGGCGTTCAGTACCGACGGTGGGCGCACGTGGGAGAAGTTCGCGGGCAACCCCGTGGATGACCGGGACCGCACCGACTACCGCGACCCCAAGGTGTTCTGGTTCGGCCCGCCGGAAGGTGGGCACTGGGTGATGGTCGCGGTGGACGCCGACGCGTCGCGGCTGGTCGTGAACGTCTCGGACGACCTGCTGGCCTGGCGCACCGCGAGCACCTTCACCGACCCGCGGCTGCCGGGGATGTGGGAGTGCCCGGACCTGTTCCCGCTGGTGGCGGAGGCTTCCGGGGCCGGCGGTGTCGCGGGTGGTGACGTGCGCTGGGTGCTGGTGCTCTCGACGGGAGGGCCGGGGCAGCACTACGTGGTGGGTGACTTCGACGGCGGACACTTCGTCGCGGACGCCGCGGTGCCCACGGGGCGGGTGGACCACGGCGCCGACCTGTACGCGGCGGCGACGTTCAACGGGTTGGACCGCCGGGTGCTGATCGGCTGGATGGGCCAGGCGTTCCGGGCGCCGACCTCGCCGTGGCAGGGCATCATGTCGGCGCCGCGCGACCTCGCGCTGCGGGCCGTGAACGGTGTGCTGCGCCTGGTGAGCCGGTTCTCGCCGGAGCTTGATCGTGCTGAGCGCGAGGTGGTGTCGGTCGACGGGCTGGCCGTGGGTGGCGACGGTGCCGGTGCGGTCGTCGTCGGCCGGGGCGCCGCCCTCCAGCAGCGGGTGCGGGCGCGAATCGTGCCTGGTTCCGCGGCGTTCGCCGGGATCCGGGTGCTGGTGGGGGAGTCGTGCGGCACGCGCATCGGCTACGACCGGGCGGCTGGCGAGCTCGTCCTCGACCGCTCTGCCTCGGGCATCGTGGCGCACGACGGCTTCGCGACGCCCCGGCGCGTGCCCGTCCGGCTGGTCGACGGCGCGCTCACGCTGGACGTGCTGACCGACTCGATGAGCGTCGAGGCCCTGGCGAACGACGGCGAGGTCGTGGTGAGCGAGCTGGTCTTCCCGGAGCCGGGTGCGGTCGGCGTCGAGGCGTTCGCGGAGGGTGGCGGCGCCGTCGTCGACGTCCGGGTGTCCGACGTCCTCCCGGGCCTCCTGGCGGACTGAACCCGGAGCGCCGCGCGCGCGATGGAAGGGACTACTCCGCCAGGGGGGTAACGCTGAGCTAGCACTGTTAGCTCAGCGTTACCCCCTCGGAGGTGTGAGTGTTCTGCCAAGAGGCTTCTGGAGCGGCGGGCCCCTCGCCAATTGGTAACCGAGGGGTTACCATTTGGGTATGGACGTCTTCGGAGCCATCGCCGACCCGATCCGCCGCGAGCTGCTGCTGCGGCTCGCGGACGGCCCGGCGCGCGTGGTGGACCTCGCGGCGGAGCACGCGGTGTCGCGCCCGGCGATCAGCAAGCATCTGCGCGTGCTGAGCGAGGCGGGGCTCGTGCGGGGGACCGACGAGGGTCGCGAGCGGCGCTACACGCTCGATCCCGCACCGCTCGCAGAGGTGCGCGAGCTCCTGGGCGCGCTCACCGCGCGTCGGGCGCCGGTCTCCGTCGCGAACCTCGACGCGCTCGGTACCGAGGTGCGTCGGGCCGCGCGGGACCGGCGTCGGGGGACGGCCACTTCGGGCACGACGACCACGGAGGAGCAGAGCGCATGAACCTGACCGGAACCCTGGAGGACGACGGCCGGACCCTGGTGCTGGTGCGCCGGTTCGGCGTGCCGATCGACGACGTGTGGGCGAGCGTGACCGAGTCGGACCGCCTGGCTCGCTGGTTCGGCACCTGGACCGGCGACCCGGCGAGCGGCACCGTGCTGGTGACCATGAACGCGGAGGCCGAGCCCGGCGCGCCGGCGCCGTTCCGCGTGGACGCCTGCGAGCCGCCGCGGCTGCTCGCGGTGAGCGCCGAGGACGAGTTCGGCAACTGGCGGCTCAGCGCCGAGCTCGCCGAGGTGGACGGCGGCACCACGCTGACCCTGCGGCAGAAGGAGCTCGACCCGAAGACGCTGCCCGAGACAGGCCCGGGCTGGGAGTGGTACCTGGACCGCCTGGTGGCCGCGGTCGAGGGCGGCGAGCCGCCGTCGCTCGCCGACTTCGACACGGACTACCTGCCGCTGGGCCCGGGCTACGCGGTGCTGGCGCAGTAGTCCCGTCGCCTCACCGGGAGGCGGTCACCAGTGGGTCGGGCCCGAGCCGTCGTCCCGGTGGGCGAGCGTGGCGAGCGCGTCCTTCCAGTGCCCTTCGGACGCCGTCGCGTGCTGCGCGGTGTCGATGTTCTCCTGGGTCACGGTGACGCGGGTGCCGTCGTCGTCGGGCGTGAGCTCGATGCGGATCTCGTGATAGTTCTCGGGTGCGTCCGCGAGGCCGCTGAGCGGTGCGAAGTGCGTGAAGTGCAGCAGGCGAGGCCGGTCGACGGCGATGACGGTGCCCTTGTCGGCGAAGACGCGGCCGAAGAAGTGCCCCTCGAAGGTGATCGGGCTGCCCGGCTGATAGTCCGTCTCGACGTTCGCGCCCAGCATCCACCGCGCCCCCGGGTGGGTCAGCTCTGCCCAGACCCGCTCGGGCGGCTCGGCGATGTGGGTGGTCGCCGTGGCGGTGTGGCGCGGGGTCTCGATGCTCATCGCTGTCCTCCGTGTTGCGTGCGGGTGCTGGGGTAGCGTGCCGACAACCTTATGGTGCCCGGGAATCGGCGAGGCGCATGGTGAGCGTGACAGCGTTCGCCCACACCCCTAGTTGTTGAGCGCCCTCTGCCGCAGCACCGACTCGTCCCGCGCCTGCTCGACCGCGCCGGTGTTGCGCAGGAACACGATGATCCAGCTGAAGATGAGCACCGCCACGACGAGCTCGACCGCCGTCAGGTTGTAGTACCCGGTGATGAAGAAGACCGCCAGGACCACGATGCAGGCGACGTAGATGTAGCCGAGCAGCACGAACACCGGCGGCATCGATGGGAGCAGGCGGCGCATTCGGGCGACCAGCACGACGTAGACGATCACCATGCCCGTGGCGGAGATGTTGTGGGCGATCAGGAAGTCGTCGACGGGGAAAATCCCGACGCACGCCAGCAGCACGCCGATGAGCACGAGCGCCAGACGGACCCTGCGGCGTCCGCGTACCTCCCGGTGCGTGGCGTGCGGGAGGTACGCGGTCGCGTAGTTCGCGATGATCGTGACCACCGCGCCGGCGATGACGAGCGTCAGGTTGAACGCGAGCGAGGAGACGTCGTCGTTCATCCCGAGGGCGCTGAGGTTCTCCTGCCACCAGAGCGGATCGGTGGCACTGAGCATGCTGGCGAAGACGCCCACGGTCAGGAACACCGCCAGTACCAGAGACAGCATCATCGGGGTGAGGTTCACCGCGGACAGGAATGCCACGTAGGCGGTCACGGCGAGGGCGACGCCGCCGAGCAGCGCGGCCGACGTCGAGTACGCCGTGGCGCCGATGAAGCTCCGGCTCACGACCGACGCCGCGCCGATCCAGCCCAGCAGCGCGATGACGGCGTGCGCCAGCGACAGGGCTGCGATGTCGAACCAGCGCAGCCGCGGACGGACGTCGTCGTCCGCAGACTCGCGCCGGGTCTGGGTGCGCCGCAGGGCGCAGCCGAGGAGGAACGCGACGATCGCGACGAGCGCACCGCCAAGGGCGGCGAAGTCGCCGATCGAGCCGCGGCCGGTGATCGGCACGCCGCCGTCCCGGAACACGAAGAACCCCACGACGGCCCCCACCACGAAGGCACCCGCGCCGACGAGCAGGGCCGACGACTCGCGAGACTCGGTGTTGTCGACGGGGCGACGGAAGATCCGGGGGAGGGGTGTCGGCTGGCTCATGTCGGTTCTCCTTGCTACCCGCCGCGCATGCCCGCCGCCGGGTTCGGAACCAACATCGTCGAAATAGGCGGTGCCGACGTCACCCGAACAGGATGATTTGGTGCTCCTTGCACCTGGGCGGTCGCACCCGGGCGGCCCGAACGCACGCCGCGAAGGGTGGTGTGTCAGTCAGGGTGGCGAGTGTCTACCCGTGGGAGCCGCATAGCCTTGCGCGGTGGTTCTCTATCTGATCCGGCACGGCCGCCCGATCATCGACCCGGCAGTTCCGGCATCGACGTGGGTCCTGGACCCGGAGTACGAGCACCAGGTGACGGACCTGGCGGCGCGCGCGCCGTGGCCGGACGACGCCGTCTGGTTCACCTCGCCCGAGCCGAAAGCAGCACGCACTGCGTTGTTGCTGGCGGGGCGAGAGGTGCCTGTGGTGGAGGACCTACAGGAGCAACTGCGCATCGGCACGGGATGGGTGCCCGACTTCGCAGCCGTCGTTCGCGAGGCGTTCGCGACCCCGAGCTCCGAGGTGCGTCCGGGCTGGGAGCCGATCAGCCACACGCGGTCGCGGGTGGTCGACGCGGTGCGACAGATCGTCGCGGAGCATCCCGGGCGTGACGTCGTCCTGGTCGGACACGGGACGGCGTGGACGCTGCTCGCCGCCGAGCTCACCGCGACCGAGCCGGACCTGGAGCGGTGGCGGAACCTGGCGATGCCGGACGTGATCACGATCGAGAAGACGACGGGTGGTGGGTAGCTACCAGATCTGGGCCCAGGACCGGGCACGCACGGGACTCACGTCCGGGCCGTCGGCACCTTCAGCGCCCGCTCGAAGACCCTGAGCACCGGCTGTCCAGGCCGGGGATCGAGGATCGCGAACGCGACGTGCTCGAACCACGGACGGGACGCCAGGGCCTCGGCGAACGTGGTCGCGACCTCGTCCGGGTCGTTGCCGAACACCCCGCAGCCCCATGCGCCGAGCACGAGCCGCCGGCTGCCGTGGGCGGCGGCGACGTCGAGCACCCGGCCGGCGCGGCGAGCCAGCGTGGCGGAGACCTGGTTCGCTGCCTCGGGCTGGTTGCGCTCGACGGCGGCACGGTTCGGGGCGGCCGCCGTCAGGAAGGTGACGGGGTAGGGGACGGCGAGCAGGACGCCGTCGTCGTCCCGGATCACCGGCGTTCCGGGCGAGACGATGACCCGGTCCGTGTACAGCAGCGACGTCTCGCGCCGATGGTGCTCGTAGAACTCGGGGACGGCGGTCTGGGTCGCGTACAGCGCCGAGCTGCGCGCGATCGCCTCCTCCTGGGCCTGGGCGCCGTTGAGGAAGCCGCCGCCCGGGTTGCGCGCCGAGGCGAAGACCAGGCAGGCGGTGTCGGGCCCGAGGCGCCGTGCGGCAGCCAGGCTCGACTCGTGGCGCACCTCGACGGTGGCGGGGCCGGGCCAGGTGGTGGCCCCAAGCAGAGGCGTGTCCGGGAGGACGAGGCGCGTCCCGGCGACGGCGGCGGCGACCTGGTCGGCGATGTCGACGCGTCGCCCGGCCGCTTCGTAGGAGCCGGTCCGGACGGCGTCCACGGTCTCGGCCGCGAGGGCGCGGAGCCGGTCGCGGCTCCTGTTCGACGAGGTCACGGCGGCAATCCTGGCCGCTGGATACGGACCCGGTCAACGTTTCTGCGAACTGCTGGGGCGGAGGTGGCTTCTACCCAGTCATTGGGCCCGGAATCAGCGTGGTTTCGGGCCCAATGACTGGGTAGAAGCGCACCTTGCCGGCCGCCGTCGTCGGCGCCGTCATCAGGCTCTGCCGCCGCCCGGCAGCGGGCACGTCGGGCACTCGCCGGAAGACGCACCGACCGACCAGGCTGACATGATGACCGCATGAGCTGGTGGCGCAGAAAGCCCAAGGAAACCGACGACGACCGACCGCCCACCGACGCCGAGACCGCCGACATCATGCGGAGTCTCGCGGACGAGTTCGTCCGGAACTCCCGAAGCTCCGACCTCTTCGACTACACGGTCGGGTCGGTCACGGCGCTCGAGGTTCTGATCGGCACCCTGCTGGAGTCAGCCTCCGACGCCGACCTCGACAGGGGATTCAGCCTGGGCATGGGGGCCTACATCGGCGAGGTGATCGTGCGGAACAGCGCGGCCGCACGCTGGACCTACGACGCAGGCCAGCGCACCGCGGCGGTCGAGAGCGCGCACTATTCGGCCCTCCCGGCCTTCAAGGTCTCCAAACGCTTCACGCTCGGCCCGGAGCACTCGCTGGTGCAGTTCGTGGACGCGGCGATCGCCGACGAGCTACCGCCCGACGCACGCAGACTGCCCTGAGTCCCGCGCCGCCGAGGCATTGACACCCCGCCCGACCCGCCCCTAATGTCCTCGCTCATACGTAGGAGCAGGCCTCCGCATCGCCGCGGCAGACTGCTCATACGTATGAGCATCGCCTCACCAGCGATCGATCCACCTCGACGAAGCGGAAGGGATCTGGCATGGGACACGCACGATCGTTCGGACGGCGCGTTTCAGCGCTGGTCGTCTCACTCGTCATGCTCACCTCGGCCTGCGCGGGCGGCTCGCCGTCCGGCGACGGGACCGCCGGCGGGCGCGACGACACGATGATCTACGGCAAGACGGACGGCGGCACCACGTTCGTCCACAACTACAACGTGGTCGGCCCCGCGGTCGACAAGGCGCCCAACATGGAGCTGGTCTACGAGCCACTCATGCGCGTCGACTACAGCAACGGCGCCGTGGTCGAGCCCTGGCTCGCGGAGAGCTGGGAGTTCGACGACGCGGGCACCACGCTCACGGTCCACCTGCGCGACGGCGTCACCTTCTCCGACGGCGAGCCCTTCACGGCCGACGACGCCGTCTTCTCGCTGAACCTGCCGATCGAGCAGCCGGAGTTCTCCATCGCGGGCGTCACCTACGAGAAGGCCGAGAAGGTCGACGACCTGACGTTCACCGTCACGTTCGCCGCGCCCTCGTTCGCCACGGTCAAGCAGTTCGCCAACATCCTGCTGCCGATGGTGCCCGAGCACGTCTGGCGCGACCAGGACCTCAACACCTGGACCAACCCGGAGCCGATCGGCACCGGCCCGTTCACCCTGGCCGAGTTCAAGCCGCAGCAGGTCACCCTCACCGCGCGCGACGACTACTGGGGCGGCGACTTGCCGATGTCGACGTACAAGATCATCCCGACCAGCGCGGACGCCGCCAAGGCGCAGCTGCTGCGCGGCGACATCGACATCGCGCAGGGCTCGTGGGCCAACGGCGAGCAGGAGTACACGGCCAAGGACCCGGAGCACAACCTGTACCAGCTCTACCCGAACGGCGGCGCCATGTCGGCGATGTTCAACGCCGGCAAGCCCCCGTTCGACGACGTCCACGTGCGCCGCGCGCTGGCCATGACCGTGGACCGCACCGCCATCACGACCACGCTGCAGCGACCCGGCACCGAGTCCGGCCCGACCGGGCTGAACGCGACGGTCTACGCCGACTGGATCAACCCCGAGCTCGCCGACCCCTGGCCCGTCGACGCCGAGGCTGCGAAGGCCGAGCTGGCCGACGGCGGCTGGACCGTGAAGGACGGCGCCCTGGTCAAGGACGGCGAGAGCTACCGCCCCACCATCCTGTTCAACAACGACTGGGCCTGGGGCAGCTACGCCGACATCATGATCAACGGCTGGCGTGACACGCTCGGCATCGAGGTCGAGCCCGCCGGGCAGCCCACCGCCGGCTACTACGACGCGATGAACCTCGGCGACTTCGACATCACCGCGGCGTCCACGGGCGGGGCCGGCGTCTACGGCGTCTACAGCTTCCTCGACAGCGACTTCGTGGTGCCCGTGGGGGAGTCGGCCACGCTCAACCAGGGCCGCTGGTCCAACGCCGAGGCCGACGAGATCATTGCCGCGATGGAGAGCACGGACGACGAGGCCGAGCTCAAGGAGCTGGGCCTGCGCATGCAGGAGCTCGTGGTCGACGAGGTGCCGTTCAGCCCGCTGTACGACAACTTCTACTTCGTCGAGATCAACGCGAAGCGCTGGTCGGGCTGGCCCACGCCGGACGACTTCGACCACATCCCGTTCGTCGGCATGGGGCCGGACCTCATCCTGACGATGCTCGACCTCGAGCCCACGGAAGGCTGACCGTGACGACGACGGAGGCGCCGGCGACGCCGGTGCGTGCGGCCGCGGACCCGCCCGCAGCGGTCCGGGCGGTGCGCCGCTGGGGGTTCCTGCTGCGCCGGCTCGGCTTCTACGCCGCCGCCGCGGCCGCGGCGATCGTGCTCAACTTCCTGCTGCCGCGCCTCATGCCGGGCGACCCGTCGTCCGCCATCGTGGAGGAGCTGCAGCGGGTCAGCGGCCAGCAGGTGCCGCCGGAGACCCTGGAGAGCATCCGGGCGATCTTCGGTGACCCCGACCAGAACCTCGCCCAGCAGTTCGTGGGGTACCTGGGGCAGCTCGCGCGGTTCGACCTGGGCGTCTCCGTCGTCAACTTCCCCGTGCCGGTGAGCGAGCTCGTGCTGGAGGCGCTGCCCTGGACGCTGCTGCTGGTCGGCACCACCACCGTGCTCGCGTTCGTGCTCGGCACCGGCCTCGGCGTGATCGCCGGGTGGAAGGCCGGCAGCCGGCTCGACTCGATCCTCACCCCACTGACGGCGTTCCTGTCGTCGGTGCCGTACTTCTGGGTCGCGCTGCTGGCCCTGTGGGTGTTCGGGTTCGTGCTCGGCTGGTTCCCGCTGTCCGGCGGCTACGACGCCAACCTCGCCGAGGGGTTCAACCTGCCGTTCCTCGCCTCGGTGCTGCACTACGGGGCGCTGCCCGCCGCGACCATCGTGTTCTCCGCGTTCGGCGGCTGGCTGCTCGGCATGCGGAACATGACCGTGACCACCGTGCGCGAGGACTACGTGCTGCTCGCCCAGGCCAAGGGCCTCTCGCGGGGCCGCGTGATCCTGCGGTACGCCGCCCGCAACGCCATGCTGCCGAGCTTCACCGGGTTCGCGATGGCGCTCGGCGGCGTCATCGGCGGGGCCCTGCTGACCGAGACCGTGTTCAGCTACCCCGGCATCGGCTACCTGCTGTTCGAGTCCCTCAACAAGCGCGACTACCCGATGATGCAGGGGGTCTTCCTGATCGTGACGCTCGCGACGCTGCTCGCCAACCTCCTGGCCGACTCCCTGTACGTGGTGCTCGACCCGCGCATCCGGGAACAGGGGTGAGCGCCATGAGAACCGGACTCCTCGGTGCAGGTCTCGTCAGAGGCTGGAAGGTCCGCGTCGGCCTGTCGGTCATCGGCTTCTTCGTGCTGCTGGCCCTCCTCGGGCCCTGGCTGACGGCGAGCATCCCCGGCCTCGACCCGCGCGCCAACGACCTCACCGCCATCGGCCAGCCACCCAGCGCCGCGCACTGGCTCGGCACCACCCAGTTCGGCCAGGACGTGCTGGCCCAGACCATCGAGGGCGCCCGCGGCTCCCTGTTCGTCGGGTTCCTCTCGGCCGTGATCGGCACGGCGCTCGCGATCCTGGTCGGGCTGCCCGCCGGGTACTTCGGCGGGCGCACCGACTCCTGGCTCAACTTCCTGTCCAACCTGTTCATCGTGATGCCGGTGCTGCCGCTCATCCTCATCGTGGCCGGCTACATGCAGGGCACCGGGCTGTGGGTGATCGCGCTGATCATCGGCTTCTTCGGCTGGTCGGGCGGCGCCCGCACCATCCGCGCGCAGGCGATGAGCGTGAGCAACCGCGACTTCGTGCTGGCGATGCGCACCCTCGGCGAGCCGCACCACCGGCTCCTGTTCCACGAGGTGCTGCCGCACCTGACCGGCTGGATCGCCGCGATGTTCCTGTCCGGCGTCATCGGCGGCGTCATGGCCGAGGCGGGCCTCGCCTTCCTCGGCATCTCCGACTCCGGCGCGATCAGCTGGGGCACCATGATCCAGGCCGCCCAGCAGCAGAGCGCGGTGCTGCGCGGCATGTGGTGGTGGTTCGTGCCGCCGGGCCTGTGCATCGCCCTGGTCGCGACGGCCGCGACGCTGGTCAACTTCGGCGTCGACGAGCTGGCCAACCCCAAGCTGCGCACGGTCCGCCGCTCCGTGGTGCGCCGTGCCCAGGCTGCCGAGACCACCGTAGGGAGTGATGCGTGATGGTCACCCAGTTCGTGCCTGACACCGACCGGCCCGACGCCGGCACCACCTCCGCGCGGCGAGCCGACGGCGACGTCCTGCACGTCACCGGCCTCACCGTCGAGTACGTGACCGACGGCGACCCGGTGCGCGCGTGCGCCGACGTCACCTTCACGCTGCGCCGCGGCGAGATCCTGGGCGTCGCGGGTGAGTCGGGTTCCGGCAAGTCCACGCTGATCACGGCTCTCACGAGGCTCCAGCGCCCGCCCGCCGTCACCACCGGGGGCAGCATCGTGTTCTACCCGCGCGACGGCGGACCCGCGATCGACCTCGTCACCGCGACCCCGAAGGCGCTGCGCGCGCTGCGCTGGACGTCCCTGTCCATCGTGCTGCAGAGCGCCATGGACGCCCTCAACCCGGTGATGCGGCTCGGCGCGCAGTTCGCCGACGCGCTGCGTACCCACGACCGGACCCTCACCAAGGACGCCGCCTGGGCGCGCGCCGCCGAGCTGCTCGCCACGGTCGGCATCTCCGGGGACCGGGCGCGCAGCTACCCGCACGAGCTGTCCGGCGGCATGCGGCAGCGCGCCAGCATCGCGCTGGCGCTCGCGTGCGGTCCGGAGCTGGTGGTCATGGACGAGCCGACGACGGCGGTCGACGTCGTCATGCAGCGGCAGATCCTGGCCCAGGTGCTGCGCCTGCGCCGCACGCTGGGGTTCGCCGTCGTCTTCGTGACGCACGACCTGTCGCTGCTGCTGGAGCTCGCCGACCGCATCGCCATCATGTACGCCGGCCGCATCGTGGAGCTCGGCACCGCCCGCGAGCTCTACGACGACCCGCGCCACCCCTACACCCGCGGCCTGCGCGACTCGTTCCCGCCGCTGCACGCGCCCCTCACCAGGCTCACCGGGATCCCGGGCACGCCGCCCGACCTGCGCCGTCCGCCGTCCGGGTGCCCGTTCCACCCGCGGTGCCCCCAGCGGTTCGCGGGCTGCGACACGGACCTGCCGGAGCTCGTGACCAAGGGCGGGCACTCCGTCGCCTGCCGGCTGCACGAACCGACCGGGAGACCGGACCCGGTACCTGACCCGGCGTCCGGCCCGGCGTCCGGCCCGGCGTCCGCCCGCACCGAAGGAGGAGCGTCATGACCGCGACCACCCCCGCGCCGTCGGCCCCTGTCGCCGCGCCGGAACCGCCCGTGCTTGCCGCCGTCGACGTGACCAAGCACTTCGCCGTCCGCTCCGCCGTCGGCGCCCGCTCCGTGGTGCGCGCCGTGGAAGGTGCCACGCTCGACCTGCACCGCGGCCGGGTGGTGGCGCTGGTGGGGGAGTCGGGCAGCGGGAAGACGACGCTGGCCCGGCTGCTCGCCGGTTTCTACACCCCCACGAGCGGCGAGATCGCGCTGGAGGGCGTGCCGGTGCGGCAGCGACGCGGGCGCGTGGAGCGTTCGTACCACAAGGACGTCCAGCTCATCTTCCAGGACCCGTTCGGCTCCCTGAACCCGCTGCACCGTGTGCGGCACAACCTGGAGCGGCCCCTGAAGCTGCACCACGGTGTGCGCGGCAAGGCCGAGCTGGACCGGCGGGTGCGGGAGCTGCTGGAGCGCGTGGCCCTGACGCCCGCCGAGCAGTACGCCGACAAGTTCCCGCACGAGCTGTCCGGCGGGCAGCGCCAGCGCGTCGTCATCGCCCGCGCCCTGGCCGTGGAGCCCAAGGTGCTGCTCGGCGACGAGCCCATCTCGATGCTCGACGTGTCGATCCGCCTGGAGATGCTCAACCTGCTCGACCGGCTGCGCACCGAGGACGGCCTGGCCCTGCTCTACATCACGCACGACATCGCCAGCGCCCGCTACCTCTGCGACGACGTCGTGGTGATGTACGCGGGCGAGATGGTCGAGGGCGGGCCCAAGGAGCAGGTCATCGCCGACCCGCAGCACCCCTACACCCGCCTGCTCGTGGAGTCCTCGCCCGACCCCGGGCGCGGCGCGCGCGACCGGGACGCGCTGTTCGACGCCGACGCCGACGGCCTGGGCGAGCCGCCCAGCCTCATCGACCCGCCGCCCGGCTGCCGGTTCCACCCCCGCTGCCCGTTCGCCATGGACGTGTGCCGCACGCAGGCACCGCCGCGTGCCGACCTCGGCGACGGGCGCTGGGCCCGCTGCTGGCTGCACGCCGCCGACCGCACGATCACCCAGGAGAACGAGTGACCACCACCCCGCGCCGCGCCCGGGCGCCCCGCCAGTCCGACGTCGCCCGGCTCGCCGGCGTCTCGCAGTCCGCCGTGTCCCGCGTGATCGGCGGGGACACGGACGCCGCACGTATCCCCGAGGCCACCGTCCGGCGCATCCAGGACGCGATCAAGGAGCTGGGCTACGTGCCCAACCCGACGGCGCGCAAGCTGCGTACCGGCCGCAACCGCCTGCTCGGCGTGCACACCTTCGAGGCGGTCTTCCCGCGGGCGCGTGAGGACTTCTACTTCGAGTTCTTGCTCGGCATCGAGGAGCGGGCCGAGGAGATCGACCACGACCTGGTGCTGTTCACCTCCACGGGCGGCAGCGACGGACGCCGCCGCGTCTACCGCGACGGCGTCAACCGCCTCAACGTGGCCGACGGCGCGGTGCTGCTCGGTGTCGCCGCCGACCGGGCCGAGCTGGCCCGGCTGGAGGCCGACGGCTACCCGTTCGTGCACATCGGCCGCCGCGAGGTGCCGGGCACGCGGATCACGTGCGTCGTGCCCGACTACGAGTCGGCCGCCGCCGCGATCGTCGACCGCCTGGCCGACCTGGGCCACACGCGGATCGGCTACCTGAGCAGCGGCATCGACGAGGAGTCGTACGCGGACCGGCGGCGCGGGTACGAGTCCGCCGTGGCGCGCCGGGGGCTGCGGGACGTCTCGCCCGCGAGCCCGGGTCCGGGTCCGGGTTCGAGCTCGGCCGACGGCGACCCCGCCTGGCTCGACGCCGTCGCCGACGGCGCGGTCACCGCCGTCGTCGCCGACGCCGAGTGGCTGGCCAACCCGCTCGCGGAGCGGCTCGCCGCGCGCGGGCTCACGGTGCCGCGCGACGTCTCCGTCGTCGTCCTCGAGGGGGTGGGCCCGGAGGCCCCGGTCCGCTGGGACTGCCTGCAGATCCCGCGCCGCGAGGTGGGCCGCCTCGCCATCGACACGCTCGTCGGCATGCTCGACGAGCCCGGGCAGCCCGTCGCCGACGTGCTCGTGCCGTGCGTCGTCGTCGCGGGCGAGACCGTGGCTGCGCCGCCTGCCGGAACTGCGCCACCTGCCGGAACCGGGCCGACCAAGGGGAGTGCCGAATGAGCGCGGGTATGAGCGAGCGCAAGACCGACGTCCTGATCGTGGGCGGCGGCATGGGCGGCGTGGCCGCCGCCCTGACCGCGGCCCGGCTGGGCCGGCGCGTGGTGCTGACCGAGCCCACGGACTGGCTCGGCGGCCAGCTCACCGCGCAGGCCGTGCCGCCCGACGAGCACGACTGGATCGAGGACCGCTACGCCCCGCCCGGGTACGCCGAACTGCGCCGCCGCGTGCGCGACTACTACCGGCGCAACTACCCCCTGACGCCGCGCGCCGCCGCCGACCCGCTGCTCGACCCCGGCCTCGGCATCGTCAGCCACCTGTGCCACGAGCCGCGCGTCGCCGCCGCCGTCCTGGAGGAGATGGTCGCGCCCTGGCGCGCCGGCGGGCAGATCGAGCTGCTGCTGTGCCACGAGCCCGTCGCCGCCCACACCTCCGGCGACGAGGTCGACGCCGTCACCCTGCGCGACACCCGCGACGGCACCGAGACCACCGTCCAGGCCGCCTACGTCGTCGACGCCAGCGAGCTCGGCGACCTCCTGGAGCTCGCCGACGTCGAGCACGTCGTCGGCGCCGAGGGGCAGGACCAGACCGGCGAGCCGCACGCCCCCGCCGTCGCCGACCCCCTGGACCAGCAGGCGATCTCCTGGTGCTTCGCGCTGGAGCACCGGCCCGGCGAGGACCACACCATCGACCGCCCCGCCGGGTACGACCACTGGCGCACCGCCGTCGCCCCCTTCTGGCCCGGACCGCAGCTCTCCTTCGACGACGTCGTGCCCATCACCCTGCAGCAGCGCACCTGGCGGCTCTTCGAGGCCGACCACGCGCGGAACGCCCACTTCCCCCTGTGGACGTTCCGCCGCGTGCTGGCGCGCGACAACTTCGCCGACGGCGCGATGAGCGACGTCACGATCGTCAACTGGCCCCAGATCGACTACTGGGAGGCGCCCCTGCTCGGCCCCGGCGTCGACGACGCCGCCCGCGCGGCGGCGCTCGCGGGCTCCCGGGACCTCTCGTTCTCGTTCCTGCACTGGCTCCAGACCGAGGCCCCCCGGCCCGACGGCGGCATCGGCTACCCCGGCCTGCGCCTGCGCCCGGACGTGACCGGCACGCCCGACGGCCTGGCCAAGACCCCGTACATCCGCGAGGCCCGCCGCATCCGGGCGGAGCTGACCGTGACCGAGCAGCACGTGGGCGTGCAGGCGAGGCCCGACGGCGCGGGCAGCGAGGTCTTCGCCGACACCGTGGGCCTGGGGCGCTACCGGATCGACCTGCACCCCAGCACGGCCGGGCGCTCCTACGTGGACATCGAGGCGTACCCGTTCCAGGTGCCGCTAGGGGCGCTTGTGCCGGTGCGGGTGGAGAACCTGCTGCCCGCGGGCAAGAACATCGGCACCACGCACATCACCAACGGCTGCTACCGGCTGCACCCCGTGGAGTGGGGCATCGGCGAGGCGGTCGGGGCGCTGGTCACGTTCTGCCTGGACCGGGGCCTGCCGCCGCGCAAGGTGCGCAACGACCCCGCGCGGCTGGCCGACTACCAGCGCCTGCTGACCGACACGCTCGGCACCACGCTCGCCTGGCCCGACGACATCCGCACCCACCGCGAGTGAGCTGGCGACGTCCGGCTGGAGGGAGGCAACTGACCGAACTCATCGACTTCGGTCCCCTGCACTGAGACCGGTCAGTCAACCGACCGGCCTCAGTGCAACCGACCGATCTGATTTGTGCCACCTCTTGTGCCATGCCGTGTGTCATGTCCTGCACCAGCTCGACCGCTCGTTCGACGAAGAACGGAGAACCAATCGTGCTGCGAAACATCCTGTTCCGGGGCCGCGCGCCCCAGCCCACCACACCTGTTCCCGCCGTCTCCCGCCCCGCCGCCCGGCCACCGCGGAGACGGCGGGCACGCCACGCGGTCACCGTGTCGGCGCTCGCGCTGGTCGTGGCGGCCCTGGGCCTCGCGGTCCCGGCGTCGGGAGCAGCCGCCCCGGCAGCCGACGCGGCCCCGGCAGCCGACGCCGCCCCCGCCGCCGTCTCCCGCCTCGGCACCTCGGGCAACAAGATCGTGAACGCCGCCGGCACCCCCGTCCAGCTCCGGGGCGTGTCCGTGCTCGCCCCCCGCCACAACGCCGAGTGCCCCGAGTGCCACCCCAAGCCGATCTCCGACGTGATCGACATGACCGTGTCCGACGGCTGGCAGTCCGACGTCGTGCGCCTGCCCGTCACGGTCTGGGGCTCGCTCAGCGTCGAGGACAACGTGGCCCAGTACGTGGACCCCTACGTGCAGCAGGCCGTGGAGCTGGGCATCTACATCATCGTGGACCTGCACTACGTGTCCGACTACGGCAGCACGGGCGTGCCGCAGTCCACCGTCGCGGAGTTCTGGGACTACGTCGCGCCGCTGTACGCCGACGTGCCGAACGTGATCTACGAGGTCTTCAACGAGCCCGTCGCCCCGGCGAGCTGGGCCACGTGGAAGGCGTACATCCAGCCCGTGGTGGACGACATCCGCGCCGTCGCTCCCGAGACCCTGCTGCTCATGGGCGGCCCGCAGTGGAGCACGTACGTCAACCAGGCGGCGGCCGACCCGATCGCGGGCAACGACATCGCGTACGTCTACCACCTGTACCCCAACCAGGGGGACGCGACGGCCGCGAACTTGGACGCCAAGTTCGGCAACGCCGCCCAGCAGATCCCGGTGATCCTCACCGAGTTCGGCTGGAACCCGCCCGGCGAGTTCTCCGACCCGGTGGTCACCCAGGGCACGACGTCGGGGTGGGGCATCCCGCTGCGCCAGTACCTCGACGCCCGGCCGCACATCAGCTGGACGGCGTGGCTCTTCGACAACTACTGGAAGCCGCAGATGTTCGACCACGACTGGAACCTGCTCGGCGGCGAGCACCAGGGCGCGATGATCAAGGCCTGGCTGGCCGACCAGCCGTACGCGTCGCCGTGCGCCTCCCACGCGGCGGTGGGCGCGACGGCGGTCGCGTCGTCGTCCGGCGGCGCGACCAGCGGGGCGGACAAGGCCGTGGATGGCGACTGCACCAACGCCGGGCGCTGGCTCTCGGCGTCGGGCGACACCACGCCCACCCTGACGATCACGCTCGACGCACCCACCGTCGTCGACCAGGTCGACGTCTACAGCGGGTTCGTGGGCGGGGGCTCCGTCAACGTGCTGCGCGACTTCACGGTCGAGGTGCACACGTCGGCCGGGTGGCAGCAGGCCGCCGCCTTCGACGACAACACGCTCGGCCTGGTCAGCGCCCCGGGCCCGGCGTCCGCCGTCGACCAGGTGCGGCTCGTGATCACCGACCCGTCGAACTACACGCCGGACGTCGCCCGGGTGTTCGAGGTGGCCGTCCGCGCGGCCTAGCGGCGCGTGTCAGACGTACAGGTCACCCGAGTGATCTGTACGTCTGACACGGCGGCGGGGCGGACGGCGGTGCCGGCCGCCCCGGTGGTCGTCGGCGACCAGGCGCCGGTCCAGGGCGCTGCGGTTCCACGAGACCTGGCGCACGTCGATGAACGCGCGGATGCACTCGGCGCACCCGTCGAGGTGCTTCTCCAGCCGCCGACGGCGGTGGGGGAGCAGCCGCCCGGAGAGGTAGTCGTGGATCGAGGCGCGGGTGGAGCGGCACTCGGGCCGGCCGGCGGCGGCACGCGGCCCGGCGGCACCCGGAGCGGCAGTCGGCTCGGCAGCCGGCCCGGCGGCCGGCGGCCCGGACAGCCCGGCCAGGGCGGTGCGAAGCCGGGCGACCTCCGCCTGGCGTGCACCCGTGGTCGTCACGCGAACTGCCTCCTGAGCGATGAGTGTCCGGTCTGACCGGCCGGGCAAATATTGCCACTGTCCACCCGGAGGTGCGCAAACGGGCACGTGATACGGATCAGGGCGCACCGGGAGCCGGGTCGGCTTAATGCCTACCAGGTGGTAGATAAGCGGGTCGGGACGCCCTACACTTCGTTGCGTACGACCGTACGCATCTGGAGCATCGAGGACGAGGACCAGTGGACAGCATCACCAAGAACCGCCAGTCGACGACGACGCTGCGGGCGATGATCGAGCGGGCCTACGGTCCCGGGCAGGTGCCGGACGGGGAGGACTTCGCCACCGAGCTGTCCTACGGCTTCTTCAACGCGCTGTACGAGGTCCGGCTGCGTGACGGCGCGCGGGCCGTGCTCAAGATCGCCCCGCCCGCCGACGTGCCGGTCATGACGCGCGAGCAGGGCATGATGCGCAACGAGATCGCCGCGATGGAGCTCGTGCGGCGTGTGTCGGACGTGCCCGTGCCGCGCGTGGACCACAGCGACCTGACCGGCGACCTCGTCGATGCCGACTGGTTCGCCATGGAGTATGTCGACGCAGCGTGCTTCGGCATCGCCGCCGAGGCCGGCGAGCTGGCGCCCGACGTCGTGGAGGCCGGCTTCGAGCACCTCGGCGCCCTCAACCGGGAGCTCAACCAGGTCGTTGGCCCGCACTTCGGGCCGCTGGACGGCCCCGGGTTCGCGACCTGGCCGGAGGCCGCCACGGCCATGTTCGCCGACGTCCTGGCCGACGGCGTCCGGGCGGGCGTGGACCTCGGGTGGGACCCCGACGTCGTGCGGAAGGTCTGGGACGACCACGCCGGCGTGCTCGCCGAGGTCACCGTGCCCCGCTTCGTCGAGGTGGACCTGTGGGCCAAGAACTCGATGATGCGCGACGGCCGCATCGTCGCCGTCATCGACCACGAGCGCGCGATGTTCGGCGACCCGCTCATGGAGGCCGGGCTGACCGGCCTGGACCTGCCGTTCTTCCCCGACCCCACGCCGTTCCAGCGCGGCTTCGGCCTGACGGAGCTGACCGAGGGCGAGCGCACCCGCCGCCACCTCTACACGCTCTGGCTCTGCGTCACCATGCTCGTGGAGACCACCTACCGCCGTCAGACGCCGGAGCAGTACCGCTGGGCGTGCGAGCAGCTCGACATCGCGCTCGGCCTGCTCGGCCGGACGCGCTAGCCCGTGACCCGCGCCGCGGACCTGCTCGGCACCCGGCCCGTCGGCCGGCTGCTGTGGCACACCTGCTCCCAGACCACGTTCTCGGTCGGGGTCTACGGGATCTACGCCCTGACGAACGCCTGGTTCGTGGCCCAGGGCGTGGGGCCGACGGCGATGGCCGCCGTCAACCTCGTCGCCCCGGTCCTGCTCGGCCTGGGCGCGGTCGCGACCACGGTCGGCGTCGGCGGGGCATCCCTGGTCTCGCGGAGCCTCGGCGCGGGCGACCCGGCGCGCGCCGCCCGAGCGGCCGGCAACGCCTTCGTGCTGTTCTGGGCCGCCGCCGTCACCACGACCGTGCTCAGCCTGGTCTTCCTCGGTCCGCTGCTGACCCTGCTGGGCGCCACGGGCGCCACCCGGCAGTACGCGCACGACTACGCCGTCATCCTCCTGGCCGGCGCGGTCTTCGCCACCGGCTTCTCCAGCCTCATCCGGGCCGAGGGCCGGATGGCCTACTCCACGATGGTCTGGGTCGTGGCCGTCGTCGTGCAGATCGTCCTCGACCCGCTGCTCATCTTCGTCCTCGACCTCGGCGTCCGCGGCGCCGCGCTCGGCACCGTCGGCGGGCAGGCCGTCTCCGCGGCGATGAGCCTCTGGTTCTTCTTCCTCCAGCGCCGCCGGCCCTACCGCATCCGGTGGGCCGACCTGCGTCCCCACCCGCCGACCGTCCGCGCCCTGGTCGGTATCGGCGCGCCGTCCTTCCTCGCCGGGCTCGGCACCACCGTGCTCACCGTCCTGGTCAACCTCGCGCTCGCGCGCACCGGGGGCGCCGTCGTCCTGGCCGCGTTCGCCGTCTGCGCGCGCATCCAGACCTTCGCCACCATGCCCCAGACCGGCATCAGCCAGGGCCTGCAGCCGATCGTCGGCTACAACGCCGGCGCGCGGCTGCCCGACCGCGTCGACCGCGCCCGCATCCTCGGGCTGCGCGCCACGGTGCTCTACGGTCTCGGCGTGGCGGCCCTCGTCATCGTGTTCGCCGAACCCCTCGTCGGGTTCTTCCTCGACGACGCCGCCACCGTGCGGGCCGGCACCGAGGCGCTGCGCATCATCGCGGCCGGCCTCGCCCTCGCCGGGATCGCGCCGCTCGTCTCCGCCTACTTCCAGGCCCTCGGGCAGGCCCGGCCCTCCTATCTCGTGTCCATCGGGACCCTCCTGGTGCTCAAGATCCCCCTCGTGCTCACCCTCGGCCAGACCGGTCCGACGGGGACCTGGATCGCGCTCGCCGCCGGGGAGATCACCGCGGCGCTCGCAGCGCTGGTCGTGCTCCACGTCGCGACGCGGGCGGGACGTATCGGGGACAGGCCGCGCGGCATGCGAGCATGACGCCATGAGCGCACGCGTCGGGATCATCTGGAACCCCAGCAAGACCACCCGGGAGAGCCTCGAGACGGCGCTGAAGCGGGCCGTCTCGGCCGCGCGCGTGGACGTCGAGGAGCAGTGGTTCGAGACGACGCCGGACGACCCCGGCCAGGGTGCCGCGGTCCGCGCGATCGAGGCCGGCGCCGACGTGCTCGTCGCCGCGGGCGGCGACGGGACGGTCCGCGCCGTCGCGGAGCACCTCGCGGAGTCCGGGGCCGACGCCGAGCTGGGCATCGTGCCGCTCGGCACCGGCAACCTGCTGGCCCGCAACCTGCGGGTCCCGCTGCTGAACCCGGCCGCGGCCTTCCGGCGGGCGCTCACCGGCGAGGTCCGGGACCTGGACGTGGGCTGGCTGGAGATCGACCTGGAGGGCGGCACCGAGCGGCACGCGTTCGCCGTCATGGCCGGGTTCGGCCTTGACGCGCACATGATCACCGAGACCGACGACGACCTCAAGGACAAGGTGGGCTGGCTCGCCTACGTCGAGTCCCTCGGGCGGGCGCTGTCGGCCAGCGGCACCCTCGACGTCCGCATCACGGCCGACGGCCGCGAGCTCGACCGCAACAGCGCGCACACCCTGCTGGTCGGCAACTGCGGCATGCTCCAGGCCGGCATCACCCTGCTGCCCGACGCCGACCCCGGCGACGGCGAGCTGGACCTTCTGGTCCTGAGCGCCGACGGCGCCGCCGGGTGGGTCGACACGCTGCGCAACATGGTCTGGGACAACGGCATCAAGCGTGTCCTCGGCGGCGGGGCGTCGGCCGAGAGCAGCGAGAGCGCCACCCACGGCCGCGTGCGCAGCCTCCAGGTGGAGCTCGCGGAGCCCCGGGTCTTCGAGATCGACGGCGAGGACCTGGGCGAGACGACCAAGGTGTCCGTCATCGTGCAGGAGGGTGCGGTGCGGGTGCGCTGACCGGCTCCAGGAACGGCCGCAGCAGCCCCGGGACGGCGGCGTCGGCCATCGCCAGGCCGTCCGCCTCGGCGGCGTCGCGCACGGCGTACGCGCCGGAACCCGCCGCCGTCGTCGCGAGCACGGTGACCAGCCCGGCGCGGCGCTGGAACACCGACTGGCGCACGGTCCAGCCCACGATGCCGCGCCGCTGGAGCGCCACCGTGGCGCGCCGGACCGTGCCGCTGCGCGCCACCAGGTAGCGGTCGGTCAGGGCATGGCCGAGCGCGCGGTAGGCGTCCAGCGCCAGCAGCACCGCCACGGGCACGAGCACCAGCGCGCTGATCCACGCGATGTGCAGCAGCACGGGCGTGAGCAGCACGCCGAGCAGTACGAGCACGGCCTCGGTCACGAGCACGGTGGCCAGCGCCCAGCGCAGCCGGCGCCCGCGCGCCGCGACCGGGTGCCCCCGCAGCGGCACGGCCGTGGGGGAGTCCGGCTCGCGCAGCACGTCCGCGGCGACCCGGTCGGCGAGCTCCTTGGGCGCGACCGGCAGCAGGATCTGGCTGTCGGTCTTGTCCTCCTCACCCTGCGCGAGCCCCGTCGCGACGGCGTCGACCCGCGCGCCGCCCGCGAGGCGGGCGGGCAGCGGCTCGACGACCTCGACGCCGCGCAGCCGGGCCTCCTCCAGGGTGATCGAGCGGGTGGTGAGCAGGCCGCGCCGCACGTGCAGCGTGCCGTCGGCCTGGCGGTCCAGCGTGTGGTTCCACCAGGACTCGACCCACAGTGCCACGGTCGCCACGCCGCCGACGACGAACAGGCCCACGCCCATGGCGACGCCGATCAGCACCGCGGGCGCGAGTCCGAACCACGACCCGATCGACTCGAACAGCTCGTCCTGCAGGCCGAACCACTCGGACACCTGGATCAGGCCGCCCGCAGCGGCGGCGCCCAGCGCCGGCGTCAGGAAGGACAGCGGGGCGAACCGGATCCAGCGGCGGTCGAACCGGACGAGGGCGCCGTCCCGCTCCTCGCCGTCCTCCCCGGTGCCGGCCGCGGAACCCGCCGCCGGCCGTGCCGCGTGCGCGAGCAGGGTGGCGCGCAGCGCCTCGGCGTCCGCACGGCGCAGCGGCCACAGCGTGACCGACCCCTCCGTGCCGGCCTGCTCGCCGGTGCCCACCCGCACGGTCGCGGTGCCGAGCACGCGGAGCACCGGGTCGGCGGTGAGGTCCACGGTGCGGATGCGCTCGCGCCGCAGCGCCAGGCGCTTGCGCACCACGACGCCGGTGTGCACGTGGAACCGCTCGTCGTCGACGCGGTACCGGGTGACGCGCCACATCCACTCGCCGGAGGCCCCGCCCCCGATCACCACGAGGAGCAGCGGGGGCAGCACCCAGGCGAGCGCGAACCCGATCCCGCTGCCCACGGCCAGCCAGTAGCCCGTGACGAGCGCGGCGCCCCCGGCGGGGACGAGCGTGTAGGCCGCGCCGGCCAGGAAGGCGCGGCGGTCGAGGCGGTCCCAGTCGGTGTGCTCGGCGGCGACGTCGGCTACGGGTTCGGCGTCGGGGCCCGGGCCGGCGGCGCTCAGGTCGCGTCCTCGGGCGTGGCCTGCGTGGCGACGGTCAGGCCCGCGGCGAGGTCGGCGGCCGTCTCGGCGTCGAGCCCCTCGATCTTGACGGCACCCCGGGCGGACGCCGTCGTCACGGTGAGCGTCGCCAGGCCGAACCGCTGCTCCAGCGGCCCGCGCGTGGTGTCCACGGTCTGGATCCGGGACAGCGGCGCGACGCGCCACTCCTGGAAGAACCAGCCGGTGCGCGTGTAGACGGCGTCGTCGGTGACCTCCCAGCGGTGGTGGCGGAACCACAGCCGCGGCAGGGCGATCGCGGCGGCTGCGCCGAGCACCGCGATGATCCCGGCGGGCAAGAAGAGCCAGAAGCGGGCGGGGGCGATCAGCGCGCCCAGCACCACCAGGATCACCACGGGCACCGCGGTCAGCAGCACCCACTGGAGGGCCCACCAGCCCACGGCGCGCGGGTCGACGGCGTGTCGTGGGGGACGCAGCCGCAACGGCGCGCTCGGATTCTCGTCGGTCGTCGGCGATATCACCCGCCCATGGTCCCAAGCGGGGTGGCCTGCGGCAACGCTATTCGGGCGCGCCCGATGAGTCCTGCGCGGCCGGCCGGTCCTTTCTCCAGGACCACCTGACGACCCAGACACGAGGAGCGAGACCATGGACACGACCGAAGGCCCGGCGGTGACCGAGCTCGACGTTCTGCGGCCCGGCGACGGCGGCTACGACACCTCCCGCGCGGTGTGGAACGCGATGGTGGACCACCGGCCGGCCGTGGTGGTCCGCTGCCGCACGGCCGACGACGTCGTCGCGGCGCTGGCCCTGGCCCGGCGCGACGGGCTGGAGGTGGGGGTGCGCTGCGGCGGCCACAGCGTCGTCGGGCACGGGGTGCCGGACGGCGGCCTGATGATCGACCTCACCCCGATGGGCGCCGTCCGCGTGGACCCGGACCGCCGGCGGGCGTGGGTGCAGGGCGGCGCGCTGCTCGGCGCGCTCGACGCCGCCACGCAGCCGTTCGGCCTGGCGACGACGGCCGGGAACGTCTCGCACACCGGCGTCGGCGGCCTCACGCTGGGCGGCGGCATGGGCTGGCTGGCCCGGCGCTGCGGGCTGGCCTGCGACAACGTCGTCGCCTACGAGGTGGTGACGGCGGCCGGCGAGATCGTCCGCGCGTCCGCCGACGAGCGGCCCGAGCTGTTCTGGGCGCTGCGCGGCGGGGGCGGCAACTTCGGCGTCGTCACCCAGTTCGAGTTCCGGCTGCACGACGTCGGCACGCGCGCCCTGGACGTCCAGCTCGACTTCCCGGCCGACGCCGCGGCGGCCGCGGCGTTCCGGTGGCGCGACCTCAGCGCCGACGCCCCGCGGGAGGCCACCTACACCGCGCACGTGCACGACGGCGTCGCGTCGTTCGGCTTCGTCTGGGTGGGCGACCCGGAGCAGGGCCGCGCGCACGCGGCGGTGCTCGACGCGCTGGGCACACCGGCCGGTCGGCGGGTCACCGAGCTGTCCTACCTGGACCTGCAGACCCGTGAGGACGACACGGCGGGCCACGCCGTCCGCCGCTACTGGAAGGGTCACTACTTCAGCGACCTGCCCGACGCCGCCCTGGAGGCGCTGCTCGCCCACGGCCCCGACGTGAAGGCGGGCCTGCAGGCGTACGGCGGTGCCATCGCCGAGGTGCCGGACGACGACGCCGCGTTCAGCCAGCGCGCCACGCGGTTCGAGTACGTCGTGGCCACCGGCTGGACCGACCCGGCCGAGGACGCGCGCCGCATCGCCGCCGCCCGCGAGAACGCGGCCCTGCTGGAGCCGTACGCCAGCGGCGTCTACGTCAACGTGCTCGCCGACGACGGCGCCGCCGGCGTCCGCCGGGCCTACCCGCCGGCCAAGCTGGCCCGGCTCGCCGCGGTCAAGCGGGAGTACGACCCGGACAACGTGTTCCACCTCAACCAGAACATCCCGCCGGCAAGGGCCTGACGGCGACGGTCTGCGGCAGTTTGCCCCGCAAACTCGGCAGTATGCATCGAGATCGGCTCAGGCCTGGACCGATCTCGATGCAGACTGCCGACCGCCTGAGGCCAGCCGACACCCGAGGTCAGGTGCAGCTCAGAGCGCCCCGCCCGCCGCGCGCGGGGCGGCCGCCGACTCGCCCGAGTCGCCGATCGTCTCGCGGGCCACGTAGTTCTCCAGGTCGAACAGGTTGTCGCCGGCACGCTTGGCCACGGTGACCAGGGTGTTCGCCGCGGCGACCTCCTCGACCTGCTCCTCCAGGAACCACAGCAGGAACTGCTCGCCCAGGGCGTCGCCCTCGGCGCGGGCCGCGTTGAAGATGGCCTCGATCTGGCGGGTGACCTGCTGCTCCTGGTCGAGCGCGAGCTGCAGGGGCTCCAGCACGTCCTGGAAGTCGTTGCGCACCTCGGGCGTGCCCGGGATCGCCACGGGCAGGGACCGGTCCAGGTGGTACTGGACGATCATCATGCCGTGGTTGCGCTCCTCCAGCGCCTGCCGGTAGAAGTGCGCGGCGAGCTGCGGCAGGTCGTGGCTGTCGAACCAGACCGCGATCGCCACGTACTGGAGGTGTGCCGCGAACTCGTGCCCCACCTGCTCGCCCAGCAGCCGCAGGTACTCGGAGTTCTCCTCGTGCGTCGTCATGGGGCCAACGCTATCCCGGGCGCGCGGAAGTCAGAGGTCCGGCCGGTGCAGGTGCACCGGGGCCATGTCGAGCCGCCGCACCAGGTCGCGGCACAGGTTCTCGACGTCGGGGCTCGCGGCGCAGCCGACCCACAAGGCGAACGGCCCGGCGCAGCCGCAGACGTCGTCGGGCAGCCACTCGGCGGCCCAGGCGGAGACCGCGGCGGCCACGAGCTGGCCGCGCCGGGGGCGGGGCGCCCCCGGCGCGCGGCGCAGCACGTGCAGGCCCACGCCGGGCGGCAGCACCCACTGCGCCGGGTCGACGTCGAGCTGCCCGCCGGTGGTCCCGACCTCCACGAACATCTGGCCGTGGGCGTGGACGGGGAGCAGGTCGACGAGCTCCAGCAGCCGGGGCGCGTCGTGCACGTCGCCCGCCAGGAGCAGGTGCAGGGGCCAGGCGTCGTCGTAGTGGTGGTCGGTCACGTCGTCCTCTCCGGGTCACCCCGGGTCGGAACGTGGGGTGAGGTAAGGCTTACCTAACACCATCAGAGCGACTGGGGGCAAGGCTGCGCGCGGTGTCCAGCAGGGTGGCCCGTGCCGGGCGGAACGACATGCCCAGCAGGCGCCGGGCCTTGTCGTTGCTGATCGCCAGGGGCGGCAGCTCGCCGACGGCGCCCTGCTCCACCGTCGCGATCTCCACCCCGAGCTCGCGCCGCAGCAGCTCGATCACCCAGCCCCAGGTCACCACGTCGCCGCTCGTGAGGAGGATGCGCTCGCCGACCGCGGCCGGCGTCGTCATGACGCGCACGTGCGCCTCGGCGACGTCGCGCACGTCGACGACGCCGAACCGCATCCGGGGCAGCGCCGGCAGGTCGCCGGTCAGCATGGCGCCCACCGCGCCGACCGACGTGGACAGCCGCCCGCCCAGCACCGGACCGAAGATGCCGGTCGGGTTGAGGACGGTGAGCCCCGGCCCGTCGCTCTCCTCGGCGACGAAGGCCCAGGCGGCGCGCTCGGCCAGCACCTTCGAGCGGATGTAGGGGTCGTTCGGGTGGTCGAGGTCGGTCCAGTCGCGCTCGTCGTACGGCCGCCCGTCGGGCCGCGCGGTGGCGGGGCCGTACCCGACGGCGGCGAACGACGACGTCAGCACCACCTGGGCGGCGCCGGCGTCGCGCGCGTGCCGCAGCACCCGCAGCGTGCCGTCGACCGCCGGGGCGATGACCTCGTCGGCCCGCTCGGGCGGCACCGACAGGAACGGCGAGGCGACGTGGTGCACCACCGACACGTCCGCGAGGGCCTCGGTCCAGCCGGCGTCGTCGTCGAGCGAGGTCATGACCGTCTCCAGGCGGCCTGTGGGGTCGACGCCGGCGGCCCGCGCCAGGTGCCCGACGGCGTCGGCGCGGGCGGCGTCGCGCACCGTCGCGCGGACGCGGTAGCCGCGGTCCAGCAGGGTGGCGACGAGGCGGCCGCCGACGTAGCCGTTGCCGCCGGTCACGAGGACCGGGTTCTCGGGCAGTGCGGTTTCGGGCATGACGGATCCAGGCATGGTGCTGCTCCTCGGATGAGTGCGGGTGCTACGGATGTGGGGGAGGTACGGGCTCAGAACCGCGACATCGCCGAGAGCGTCCGGTCGGTCGCCCGCCGCTCGGAGTCGGCGTCGCCGTCCACGCGGGCCTGCCACAGGTCGGCCTTGGCCCGCAGGTACTCCAGGCGGATGCCGAGCCGGGCGATCTCGGCCTCGACACGGTCGGCGTGCGCGGCGAACAGGGCGGCCTCCTCGGCCGCCGCGGCGAGGTCGCCGGGCGCGAGCAGGGCCAGGTAGCGCCGCATCTCGTCGATGGGCACGCCGGCGCCGCGCAGGCAGGACAGCGCCTCCAGCGTCTCGACCACCTGCGGCCCGAACCGGCGGTGGCCGCTGTCGGGGTCGCGCTCCACGGGCGGGATCAGCCCGATCTGCTCGTAGTAGCGCAGCGTGGACCGGGCCAGCCCGGTGCGGCGGGCGACCTGCTGGATGGTGAGCGCCCTCGCCGGTGCTGCTGCGACTGCTGCTGTCGTGGCCATGTCCCCAGCCTGCGACACCTCGAGCGCTTGAGGTCAACTGTGCCGCCGATCACGCCCCACGCCGGTTTCGGCCTTGCTTTACGGGCGCGCGCACGGCAGAGTCTGGTGTGACGCACCTCACGACGGGGTGAGGCGCGTCGCCAAGGAGGTGCCCTGTGACCACCACCGAGTTCGCGACGCTGCGCCGTTCCATCGAGCAGCTGCGTCGAAGCGTCGCCGACGTGCGCGGCGCGTTCGGGGACGCCCCGGAGGTCCGCCGCCTGGTCAACGACCTGGAGCGGCTGGAGATCGACGCGGGCGACCTGGCCGCGGCCCACCCGTCTCGCGCGGCGGGGCTCGGCGGCCCGGAGCCCGAGCACGTGGTGGTCCCCGACACCCCGCTGGACGAGAAGATGTTCAGCGATGCCGACGACGAGGGGCTCGGCGGCTACCACGGCGACCGCTCGTGACGGCGCCCGCGCGCCACCCCGCCTGGCGCGGGGTCGATGCGCCCGGGCGCGCCGCGGTCGGGGTCCGCACGCTGCGTACCGACCGGTGGTGGCTGGCGCCGGTGGCGACCGCGCTCGGCCTGCTGGTCTTCGTCGTCTACGCCACCGCGCGCGCGTTCGAGCAGGCGTACTTCTTCGCGGACGAGCGCTACCTGACGCCGTTCTACTCGCCGTGCGTCTCGCTCGGGTGCGCGTCGGCGCCGGGGTCCTCGCACTTCGGCATGTTCCTGCCGGACAACCCGCTGATCCCGTACGCGGCCCTGAGCCTGCCGTTCCTGCTGGGCTTCCGGCTGACCTGCTACTACTACCGCAAGGCGTACTACCGCTCGTTCTGGCTCGCGCCCGCGGCGTGCGCGGTGCCGGAGCCGCACCCGCGGCAGACGGGGGAGACGCGCTTCCCGCTGGTCATGCAGAACGTGCACCGGTACTTCTTCTACGTCGCGGTGCTCGTCTCGCTGGTGAACACCTATGACGCGCTGGTCGCGTTCCGGCACCCCGACGACGGCTTCGTCGTCGGCGTCGGCAACCTGGTGCTGCTGGCCAACGTCGTGCTGCTGTGGTGCTACACGGCGTCCTGCCACTCGTGCCGGCACGTGATGGGCGGCCGCCTGACGCACTTCTCGAAGCACCCGGTCCGGTACTGGTTCTGGACCCGGATCTCCGCCCTGAACACGCGGCACATGCTCTTCGCCTGGATCACGCTCGCGTCGCTGATCCTCACCGACCTGTACGTGACGCTCGTGGCGCGCGGCACGATCGTCGACCTCCGCCTCATCGGATAGCCCCGCACCGGACAACCCCGCACCGGGTAAGGAGACCCGCCTTGACCGAGATCGAACGGCACGACTACGACGTCCTCGTGATCGGTGCGGGTGGCGCGGGGCTGCGCGCCGCGATCGAGGCCCGCGAGCGCGGGCTGCGCACGGCGATCGTCTGCAAGTCGCTGTTCGGCAAGGCGCACACCGTGATGGCCGAGGGCGGCTGCGCGGCGGCGATGGGCAACGTCAACGAGCACGACTCCTGGCAGGTGCACTTCCGCGACACCATGCGCGGCGGCAAGTTCCTGAACAACTGGCGCATGGCGGAGCTGCACGCCAAGGAGGCACCCGACCGCGTCTGGGAGCTGGAGACCTACGGCGCCCTGTTCGACCGGACGGCGGACGGGCGGATCAGCCAGCGGCACTTCGGCGGGCACACCTACCCGCGGCTGGCGCACGTCGGCGACCGCACGGGCCTGGAGCTGCTGCGCACCATGCAGCAGCGCATCGTGGCGCTGCAGCAGGCCGACCACGCCGCCACCGGCGACTACGAGGCGCGGCTGCGGGTGTTCGCCGAGTGCACCGTCACCGAGCTGCTGACCGATCCCGCCGGGGCGGGCGGCCACGCGCCGATCGCCGGCGCCTTCGGGTACTGGCGCGAGTCCGGCCGGCACGTCCTGTTCTCGGCGCCCGCCGTCGTCCTGGCCACGGGCGGGATCGGCAAGTCCTTCCAGGTCACGTCCAACTCGTGGGAGTACACGGGCGACGGCCACGCCCTGGCGCTGCGGGCCGGCGCGAGCCTGGTGGACATGGAGTTCGTCCAGTTCCACCCCACGGGCATGGTCTGGCCGCCCAGCGTCAAGGGCATCCTCGTGACCGAGGGCGTGCGCGGCGACGGCGGCGTGCTGCGCAACTCCGACGGCGACCGGTTCATGTTCGGGTACGTGCCGGACGTCTTCAAGGGCCAGTACGCCCAGACCGAGGACGAGGCCGACCGCTGGTACGACGACCAGGAGAACAACCGCCGCACGCCCGACCTGCTGCCCCGCGACGAGGTGGCCCGCGCCATCAACACCGAGGTCAAGGAGGGCCGCGGCTCACCGCACGGCGGCGTCTACCTGGACATCGCCAGCCGCATGCCGGCCGAGGAGATCAAGCGGCGCCTGCCCTCGATGTACCACCAGTTCAAGGAGCTGGCCGACGTCGACATCACCGCCGAGCCCATGGAGGTCGGCCCCACCTGCCACTACGTGATGGGCGGCATCGAGGTGGACCCCGACACCGGCCAGTCGCGCGTCCCGGGGCTGTTCGCGGCGGGGGAGTGCGCGGGCGGCATGCACGGCTCGAACCGGCTGGGCGGCAACTCGCTGTCCGACCTCCTGGTCTTCGGCCGCCGGGCCGGGCTCGGCGCGGCCGACTACGTCACCGGCCTGGAGCGCCGTCCGGCGATCCGGGAGGCCGACGTCGAGACGGCCGCCGCCATGACGCTCGCCCCCTTCGAGGCCCACCCCGCCGCCGCGGGCGAGAACCCCTACACGCTGCACGCCGACCTGCAGCGCGTCATGAACGACCTGGTGGGCATCATCCGCACCGAGGCCGAGATGGTCGCCGCGCTCGACCGGCTCGCCGAGCTCCGCGCCCGGGTGCACGACGTCGTCGTCGAGGGCCACCGGCAGTACAACCCGGGCTGGCACCTCGCGCTCGACCTGCGGAACATGCTCATGGTCAGCGAGGCCGTGGCGTCCTCCGCGCTGCTGCGCACCGAGAGCCGCGGCGGGCACACCCGCGAGGACCACCCGGGCCTCGACCCGCAGTGGCGGCACCGGGTGCTGGTCACGCACTGCGTCGATGCGAGCGAGGCCGGGGCCGGCGCCGTCGTGCCGCGGACCGCCGTCGAGGCCGCCGAGCGGGTGCCGATGCGCGCCGACCTGCTCGCGCTGTTCGACCTGCCCGAGCTGGAGAAGTACTACACGGCGCCGGAGCTCGCGGGGCACCCGGGACGAGGCTCACGGCAGGGAGGCACACCATGAGCTACAAGGGCCGGTTCCGCGTCTGGCGCGGCGACGCCGCCGGCGGGGCGCTGGCGGACTACACGGTGGAGGTGAACGACGGCGAGGTGGTGCTCGACGTCCTGCACCGGTTGCAGGCCACCCAGGCGCCCGACCTCGCGGTGCGGTGGAACTGCAAGGCGGGCAAGTGCGGGTCGTGCTCGGCGGAGATCAACGGGCGCCCGCGCCTGCTGTGCATGACGCGGATGTCCGTGTTCGCGCCCACCGACGTCGTCACGGTGACGCCGATGCGCACCTTCCCGGTGCTGCGGGACCTCGTGACCGACGTGTCGTTCAACTACGCCAAGGCGCGCGAGGTGCCGTCGTTCACGCCGCCCGCCGACCTCGCGCCGGGCGAGTACCGGATGGCGCAGGTCGACGTCGAGCGGTCGCAGGAGTTCCGCAAGTGCATCGAGTGCTTCCTGTGCCAGGACACGTGCCACGTGGTGCGCGACCACGACGAGAACAAGGAGGCCTTCGCGGGCCCCCGGTTCCTGATGCGGATCGCCGAGCTGGAGATGCACCCGCTCGACGTCGCCGACCGGGTGCCCGCGGCGCAGGACGAGCACGGGCTGGGCCGGTGCAACATCACCAAGTGCTGTACCGAGGTGTGCCCCGAGGGCATCAAGATCACCGACAACGCGCTGATCCCGATGAAGGAGCGCGTGGCCGACCGGCGGTACGACCCGCTGGTCTGGCTGGGGCGGACCATCTCGCGGCGCCGGGACTAGGCGTTGCCCGTGGTCTGCGCCGCGGCCCGGGCCGCGGCGTGCGCCAGCGCCTCGCGGACCGCGGCGACGCCGCCGAGGCCGAGCTCCAGGTGCTGGTCCAGGCACTCCTGCCACGCGTCGCGCGCCTGGGTCCAGCGGCCGACATCGCCGAGCAGGCCGGCGCGCCGGCGCTCGGCCGCCACGAGGTCCTGGCGCATGTCGAACTCCCGGAACCGGACGGCGGCCTCCTGGTAGCAGGTGATCGCGCGCTCCGGGTCGCCGAGCCGCGCGTGCAGCAGGCCGAGCGTGTCCCACACGACAGCGCGCGTGGTGGGGTTGTCGGCGTCGTTCAGCAGGGCCAGCGCCTGTTCGGCGAGGGGCAGCGCCCGGGCGAGGTCGCCGTCGTGCGCCAGGGCCCACGCCAGGATGTTCAGGGCGTGGGCCTCGTAGTACGCCTCGCCCGTGCGGCGGCCGTGCACCAGGGCCTGCTCGGCCTGCCCGACGGCGTCGGCGCTGCGGCCCCAGCGCACCAGGTCGCCCGCGTAGCCCTGGTGGGCCATCTGGAGCGCCCGGGGGTCGTCCAGCTCCGTGGCCAGGTCCACGGTGCGCCGGCGCAGGTCCTCGCCCTGCGCCGTCCGCCCGGCGACCGCCGCCATGGCCGCCAGGTAGCGCAGGCACCACAGCTCGGCCGGGCGGTCCCCGGTCCGGAGGGCGACGTCGCGTGCCGTGACCAGCCCGGACCACAGCGCGTCGCGAAGGTCGGCGTGGTACGACAGCGTGCTGTAGACCGCCCAGACCAGCGACACCGCCTCGGCGTCGAGCCCCTGGGTACGGGCGGCGGCGTCGACCACGGCGAGCAGGACCGCCCCCTCGGCCCGGAACCAGGCGGCCGGCTCCTGGTCGGGGACGTCGACGGGGCCGGGAGCCGCACCGGGATCCGCGACGAAGGCCTGCGGGACGCGCGCCGGCCACCGGCGCCGGTCCATCTCCAGGGCCACGCCGAGGTACCAGCGCGTCAGGCGCCGTAGCGCCGCGTCCCGCTGCTCGGGCGGTTCGTCCAGGCGGGCACGCTCGCGCGCGTACTCGGCGACGAGGTCGTGCATCGCGTACCGGCCGGCGGCGTGCTCCGTCACGAGGTTCACGCGGGCCAGCTCGGCCAGGGCGGCGTCGGCTGCGTCTCCTCCGGTGTCGGGTTCCGCCGCGAGCGCGCGGGTCGCCTCCCGCGAGACGTCGGGCCCGGGGTGGGTCCCGAGCAGCCGGAACAGGCGCGCCCCGTCCGGGGACAGCGCCCGGTACGACGTCGCGAACACGCTGCGGACGTCGGCCATCGCGTCGTCGTCGCCCAGGGCGTCGAGCCGGGCGCCGCCGTCGGCCAGCTCGTCCGCGACCGCGGAGAGGGGGAACGCGGGCCGGGCCAGCACCCGGGCCGCGGCGATCACGATCGCGAGCGGCAGGCCCGCGCACCGCGCGACGATCCGGCGCGCCGCCTCCGGCTCGGCGTCGGTCCGCTCGGCGCCGACCCGCAGCGCGAGCAGGTCGAACCCCTCGCCCGGCGTGAGCGTGCCCAGCGCGACCCGGCGCAGGTCCTGCGCCGGGGCCAGGCCGCTCAGCGTGGCGCGGCTGGTCACCACGGTGACGCTCGCGCCGGGCCCCGGCAGGAGCGGCCCCACCTGGCCGGCGTCGCGGGCGTTGTCCAGCACCACGAGCAGCCGCCGGCCCGCCACGACGCCCCGGTACAGGGCGAGCTGGGCCTCCTCCGAGGCCGGCACGCGGCCCTTGGCCACGCCCAGCGCGTCGAGGAACCCCCGCACCACCGTCGCCGCGGGCACCGGGGCCGACGCCGGGTCGAACCCGCGCAGGTTCGCGTAGAGCTGCCCGTCGGGGAACCGGTCGGCCACGCGGTGCGCCCAGTGCAGCGCGGTCGCCGTCTTGCCCACCCCGCCGGCGCCGTCCAGGAGCGCGACCCGCGGCGCGGCGTCGTCGGCCAGCAGGTCGTCGAGCCCGGCCAGGGCGTCGGCGCGCCCGCTGAACGCGCGTGGCGCGAGGGGGAGCTGGCGGGGGACCAGGCCGGGCTGGGTCGACTCGCCCTGGGTGATCTGGCCCTGGGTGATCTGGCCCTGCGTGATCTCGCGGTGCAGCCGCCGGACCGCCTCGCCGGGCCCGATGCCCAGCTCGTCGGCGAGGGTGCGCTCCAGGCTGGCGTAGGCGTCGAGCGCCTCGGCGCGCCGTCCGCCCCGGACCAGGGCCGTCATGAGCTGGGCCCAGAAACGTTCCTGCAGGGGGTGCCGGCGCGTCAGGTCCTGGAGCTCGGTCACCTGCTGGTCGGTCGTGTCGCCTGAGCCGTCGCCCGCGTCGTCGCCCGCGTCGTCGCCTGCGCCGTCGCCTGCGCCCTCGCCCGCCGCGAGGTCCAGCTCGATCCGGCGGGCCAGCGCCGTCAGGCGCTGCTCGTCCAGCCGCGGCCCCTCGACCGCGTGCAGCGCCGCCGACGCGACCCCGTCGAACGCGGGGCCGCGCCACAGCCGCAGCGCGGCGACGAGCCGCCGCCGCTCGGCCGCGGGCGCCTCGCCCGGCCGGGCCTGCACGAGGTCCGCGAACACGGCGGCGTCGACCCGTTCCGCGGGCACGGCCAGACGGTAGCCGCCCGGGACGGTCTCCACGGCGGCGTCGCCCAGGGCGGTGCGGAGCCGGCGGACCAGCACCTGCAGCGACCGCTGCGGGGCGGCGGGCAGGTCCTCGCCCCACACCACGTCGACCAGGCGCTCCACGGTCACGGGCTCGCCCCGGCCCACCGCGAGCCCGGCCAGGAGCGAGCGCAGCCGGTCCGGCAGCCGCACCGGCTCGTCGTCGACCTCGACGGCGAACGGTCCCAGCAGGGCGACCGTGACCGCGGGCCGCTCCCCGTCGTCCACCCGGCCATCCTGCCGGGTCCGGACCGGACAGGAAAGCGCAGGTCGGACCGTATGCTCCTGAAAGCGGAATGAAACCGGCGGCGGCTGGAATGGCTGGATGCTACGCATCCACTTCACCTCGCAGGACCTGCTGCGGGTGCGGCTCGCCCCCGGGCCCGACCCGCTGTGGGAGGCGGTGCTGAGCGCGCACCAGGTCAACGTCGCCGGCGGCCCGCTGGTCTTCGGGCAGTGGCGCTCGCAGGTCGTGTCCGGGCTCACCCGGGAGGCGCGCTCCTACCTGGGGCTGACGCCGCCGCGCGGCTACACGCCCGACTTCCTCACGCCCGCCGGTGGGTCCACGGTCTTCGGCGAGGGCCTGGACACGATGCTGAGCACGCCGTCGGCCCGGTTCCAGGACGAGCTGGAGCTGCTCAGCCGACGCCGCGAGGTACCCCGCTGGACGGCCGACCTGCACCGTTCGACGGTGGCCCGGCACCGGCTGGGCGTGGCCGCCACGGCCTTCCACGACCAGGCGCTGGCGCCGCACTGGACGGCGATCCGCAGTGCCGTCGAGGCCGACGTCGCGGCCCGCGCCCGCACCCTGACCAGCGGTGGCACGCAGGCGCTCCTGGCCTCGGTGCACCCGACGATCACCTGGCGCGACCCGGTGCTGTGCGTCGACACCGCCGCCGACCGCGACGTGTACCTGGAGGGGCGGGGGCTCACGCTGCAGCCGGCGTTCTTCTGCTGGCGTGCCCCCATCTCGCTGGCCGACCCGGAGCTCGCGCCCGTGCTCGTCTACCCCGTGCCTCACCGGCTGTCGTGGCTCCAGCCGGCCGGCGGCGGGCACCGCGACCGGGCGCTCGCCGCGCTGCTGGGGCGCACCCGGGCCGCGGCGCTGTCCGCCCTGGCGTACGGCGCCAGCACGAGCGACCTGGCCCGGCACATCGGGGTGTCCGCGCCGTCGGCGTCCGAGCACGCGTCGGTGCTGCGCGACGCCGGGCTGATCGCGTCGCGGCGCGAGCGCAACAGCGTGTGGCACACGCTGACGCCGCTGGGTCAGGCGGTGCTGGACGGGGGCCGGGAGCTGGTCGCGGCGGCGAGCCCGGCGGCTTCGGCGAGCCCGTCGAGGCCGGCGCGGGCCGACTCGGCGTCGCGGCGGGCGGTCGCGGCGCGGTGGGGCTCGCCGGCGGCGTCGTAGGTGGCGGCGAGCTGCTCGAGGGCCGCGGCGAGGCCGGGCGCCCGCTGGAGCGCCTCGTCGTACCGGCCCAGCCGTAGCAGCGCCTGCGTGATCCAGCGCCGGCACGAGACCTGCTCCGGGAGGTCGCCGAGCGTCTCCAGGGCGTCGAGGGCCAGGAGGTTGGTCTCCAGGAGCGTCGGGATCTGGCCGCGGTCCCACAGGTAGGGGCGCAGGCAGCGCGCGAGGCGCCAGGTGTGCCCGGGGTTCCCGGTCGCGGCGGCCCGGCGCACCATCCCGACGAAGACGGGCGCCTCGACGTCCAGCAGGGCGAGCCCGGCGTCGTGGCCGGCCGGCGCGGTGGTGCCGACGACGCCGTCCGGCGCAGGCGTGAGGGTGTGCCGGTCCTCGGCGGGTGCCAGCGCCTCCTCGGCCTGGTGCGCCGCGTGCAGGTAGTGCTCGAGCATGCGGACCGTGGCGGCGCCGGTGTCGTCGGGCGGGTCGCCGGCGACGAGCTCGTTCGCGTAGTCCATGAGCAGCTCGTGCATCGTGAAGCGGCCAGGCGCCAGCTCGATCAGGAGGCTGGCGCGCTCCAGCTCGGCGATCGCGGCGCGGGCGCGCTGCTCGGTGACCGCGCCGAGGCTCGCGACGCCCGGGACCGTGAGGTGCGGGCCGGGGTGCAGGCCGAGCAGGCGGAACACCCTCGCGGCGTCGTCGCCCAGCGCGCGGTAGGACCACGAGAAGACGGAACGGGCGGGCCGGTCGCCGTCGGCGGACAGGGCCGCGATCCGGGAGTCGTGCCGGTGCAGCTCGCGCACCACGGCCGCGAGCGGCGCCCCGGGCCGTCCGACGGCGCGCTCCGCGACGATCACGTGCGCCAGCGGCAGGCCCCCGCACAGGGCGAGCAGCTCGTCGCCGGCGGCCGGTTCGGCGGCGAGCCGGGCGGCGCCCAGGCGAGCGGCCAGCACGTCCTCGGCCTCGGACGGCGTCAGCGTGCCCAGCGCGAGGCGGGCCGCGCCCTCGACGGCGACGAGCCCGCCGAGCCGGTTGCGGCTCGTGACGACGACGACGCAGCGCCGGCCGCCCGGGAGCAGCGGCCGCACCTGCTCGACGTCGCGCGCGTTGTCGAGCACCACCAGCATCCGGCGGTCGGCGAGCACCGAGCGGTACAGCGCGGTCTGGGCGTCGGCGTCGTCGGGGATACGGCCGGCCGGGATGCCGAGGGCGTCCAGGAACGTGCGGACGGCGACCTCGGGGGCCAGCGGCGTGTTGGTCGGGAAGTAGCCGCGCAGGTTCACGTAGAGGGTGCCGTCGGGGAAGCGGTCGGCGGCGCGGTGCGCCCACTGCAGCACGGTCGTCGTCTTGCCGATGCCGCCGGGGCCGTCCACGACGGCGATCCCGGGCGCGTCGTCGAGCAGCGCGTCCAGGGCGGCGAGGGCGTCGTGGCGGCCGCGGAACGCGCCGTCCGGCGGGGGGAGCATGCGGGGCGCGGACGGCTGGGGCGGGTCCTCCGCGAGGAGGGCGCGGTGGAAGGCCTGGGCCTCGTCGCCGGGCTGGGCGCCGAGCTCGTCGCGGAGCGTGCGGTACAGGTCCTGGTAGGCGGCCAGGGCGTCGGCGCGGCGGCCGGTGCGGTCGAGGACGGCCATGAGCCGCACCCACAGGCTCTCGCGCAGGGGGTGGAGGCCGACGACCTCGCGCAGGCCGGCGGCCAGCTCGTCGAGGTCGGGGCTGTCGGGGTTCGTGGGGGCCTGGTGGGCCAGGGCGATGTCGGCGGCACGTTCGACGGTCCGGAGGGCGGTCTCCAGGAGACGCGGGCGGTCGTCGGCGATCAGCAGGTCGGAGTCGACGGCCTCGAAGGGGAAGCCTCTCCAGTGGCTCATTGCCTCGCGCAGGAGGTGGTACTCCGCGGCGGGTTCCTGGGCCTCGTTGCTCTGTGCGAGCGTCGTCTCGAAGCGGTGCAGGTCCACGGCCCCGGGCGGGACGTCGAGGGCGTAGCCGCCGGGGGTGGTACGGACGGCGGCGGCGCCCGTCGCGGTGCGTAGCCGGGTCACGAGCACCTGGATCGCCTTGCGGGTGTCGGCGGGACGGTCCGTGCCCCAGACCGCGGCGGCGATGCGCTCGGTGGACACGGGGTGCCCGACGTCGAGGGCGAGCACTGCCAGGAGGGTACGCAGGCGGGAGCTGAGGGGGAGGGGCGCGCCGTCAACCGTCACGACGAACGGGCCGAGCAGGCGCACCGACAACGTGCGGGTGTGCTCGGTGCCCGGCATGTTCGCTCCCTTGCGTTGTTTGGTCCTGCCCAGTATCGGGGGTCGGGGCGGGCTGGTTGTTCTGGGGCCGGTGCGGTGGAGGCCGGACCGGTGTGGCCGTGGGGGCTGGACACGGCCACCGAACGAGTCTCTGGGCGTCGCCGTCACGGGGGGCTGAGCGGCTGCTGGTGTCCCGAGCTGGCACAGGCGCTCGCGGCGTTGGTGATCCGCCGAGCTGCGTCCACCAGAGGTCGGCTCGCACTGATCGACCGCGTCCGGGCACGGCTCCCGACGACGTGCTGCACGGTGGGGTGACTCGTCATGGGCGCGCGAACGGTTGCCGCCGGCCGAGCGCCGACGACGGCGGCGCGCCGTGCGGCGGGTGCCTGGCAGTGGAGTCAGCGGGGATGGGCCCACGACAAGTCGGCTCGGCGGAACGGGGCTGGTGCTCGACCTGCTGCCCGGCGCGGTGGTTGCTGTGCCGGGCGTGGTTGGCGAGGCGGTGGGCTCGGCCGGTAGGGGATCGCGCCGTGGGCGGGCGTGGTGTGGCAGCTGATCGAGTAGCGGCTGCGTGGTGTGCGTCCGGGTGCGGGGCCGGTCATGCCGACTGCGGGGGTCCAGGGTGGGGTCGCGGTGCGCTCGTGGGTTGGGGTGGCGTCCTGGCCGGGACCGGGCTCAGCGGTTGCCGACGTGTGCCCGTCGCCGGACGTGGTCGTGTCTCGGTCGGGGGCTGAGTTGATGTCGCGGCCCGTCTGACCGGTTCCCTGCGGGTCGGCGGGTGCCGCTCCGTCGGGTGCTGTCCCGTTCGGGTACGGGTCTGCGCCTCGGGCTGGCGTCGCGTCGGGGCCGGTTGTCGTGTCGCTGGTCCTGGACGGTGTCGGCGGTGTGGGCGCGACCGAGACATACGTGTGCCCGGTCGGGGTGATGGTCTCGACGGCGTGGAGGCCGTTGAGCTGGGTGGACTTCTGCGTCCAGCCCGGTGCTTGCTTGGCGTGATTGCAGCGGGCGCACAGGCCTTGGCCGTTGTCGAGGCTGGTCGGGCCGCCCTCGGCGTGTGGGGTGACGTGGTCGGTGTGCCGGATCGGGGCGTCGCACCAGGTGGTGGCGCAGATGCCCTGCTCCCTGGCCCGCAACAGCGCCGCCAGGCCCTGGGGGTGGAAACGGGACGTCGACGTCGTGGCCAGCAGCCGGCCGTGCGGGTTGACGTAGATCGACCGCAGCCACGCGGTGTCGGTGTCGATCGCGTGCGCGGCGAGGCTGCGGGCGACCGGGGCGGGGACGACGCCCGCACCGGCGGGTGCACCCTCGACGACCACGGCTGGCTGGTTGCCGCTGGCGAGGAGGGTGTCGTCGGAGACGAGGAGGTTGATCGTGACCGGGACATCGTTCGCGTGGCCGGGCTCGCGGGTGGTGACGCGTTCGATGAGGGTGTCGGCCATGATCTGCCCCACCCCACGCTCATCACCCGCGGCCTTCGCGGCGTCAGCGGACGCCTTGAGCTGGGCGTAGGCCTGCACACCCTGCGCCATCGGGACCAGCGCGGTGAGGTAGACCATCAGATCCGGGGCCGGGCGGATGGACACGCGACGTTCGGTCACGGCGCGGGCGTTCCGCTTCACGCAGGCATGCACGTCCAGCTGGGCGGCGAGTTCCTTGATCCGGGCGATCAGCCGACGGGTGCTCATCCGGGCCAGCTCGGCCAGGTGTGCGGGTCCGCAGATCTCCTCGTCGATCAGGGCACGGTGTTCCAGGGACAGGTGGGAGGTCTCCCGGGCCAGGAGGGTGGCGCGCCACTGGGACAGCACTCCGGCCTGGAGTGCAGCAAAGGTGTGGGGCATCTGGGTGACCCAGACCCGGGACGTGGAGACGAACCCGGCCCCGGCGTGCGGGCTGACCCGCAGCGCCGCGCCGACTTGGTTGGACACACCTCGCCCACGCCGCTCGGCCCGGATGCTCTGTCGGGCCTCGTCAGCCCGGGTTGCCTCGTCCAGCGCGACCGTCAGCCGCGCCTGGGTCGCGGTGATCGCGTTCTTCACCGATTCCAGCTCCCCGAGCAGATCCACCCACTCCGCCTGCACCGCACGCGAGACATCAGCATCACCGGACCCGATGTCAGTGGCACCGGGCAAGATCATGCACGCGAGGGCCTCGCGAACCGCCCGCACGCTCGCTACGTCGACGGCCCCGTCGTGCGCGGACGCACCGGAGGCACCCGACGCGCCTGCAGGACCGGACCTCCCGGCACCGTCGGGCACCCCCGACCCGCCGGGCAGCACCGACCCACCAGGCAGTCTCGGTCCGTTCTCGGGCAGCACCGATCGAGCAGGCTGCTTGCCTGCTCGTCCTGGTACCTCACCCGTTCGCGTCATGCCATCAACATATGGCACACACGTACGCACCGCTCGTCGAGTCGACCCGATCCGCCAACAGCAGAATCCGACTACGCGCCCTGTGGACAAGCCCTGGAACTCAGCATCCCGTGCTCCGGTCAGGCGGCTCTCGGCGTTGACAATGCCACCCGATCGTTGCGGGGCAGAACCCCTGGAAGCGCCAAACCGCATCGCAGGGCGTAGCCGGGCCGGACGAATCAGCTCAAGGCGACGCCGGGCGGCGTAGACCCGTGCCAGGAGGAGTCGGACCCGACAGAGCCGAGACCACGAAACCCGCCCCGACCGACCCGCGACCTCACCCGTCCTGCGCCCTCACCTGACCTGCCACCTCACCTGACCTGCCACCTCACCCCACCCGCCGCCGCATCCTCACCCCGGCGAACCGGCCCCCGTCCACCGTCACCGTCGCCCCCTCCAGGTGGTGCAGCGGCCCGCCCCAGGCGGCGTGGTCGGCGTCGGGCATCGCTGCCACCAGCACCGGCTCGATCGAACCGCCCGACGAGACGATCAGCGCGGTCCCGCCCTCCGGAAGGCGATCGAGGATCCGCCGCCAGTGACCAAGGTGGTCGTGCGCGACCTCGTGCAGTCGACCGCCCCGGGCCAGCAGGCTCGCGTAGCGGACGAAGGGCTGGTCCCACGTCCACTGGTCGTGGTGTCCGACCTCGCCCTCGACGTAACCGGACGGCCAGGCGACCTGCTCGTCCACGGCGAACCCCATCACGATCGCAGTCTCCAGGTGTCGCGGCAAGTCACCGACCGCCACACAGCCGATCCCGGCGGCACCCCCACCGGCCGTACTCGAACCGACCGCAGCCGAACCGACCGCAGCCGAACCGACCGCACCCGAACCGACCGCACCCGAACCGACCGCACCAAGACGAGCCGTCATCGAATCCCCGAGCCCCCGCGCGAGTCGGACCCCCTCCGGGGACAGCGCGGAGCCCTTGCCACGGTCGGCACCCTTACGCGTCAGCGAGTGCCGGACGATCTCAAGTGTGCGCACGACAGCCACCCAACCACGACAGCCCCCCGACCACAGCCACCCCAGCCCGCCCTACAGCCAGTCGTGCTCCCGCGCGTACCGCGCCGCCTCGTGCCGCGTCCGGGTCTGCGTCTTCTGCATCGCGTTGGACAGGTAGTTGCGCACCGTGCCCTCCGCCAGGTGGAGCTGGGCCGCGATCTCGGCCACCGAGTAGCCCTTGCTGGTCACCCGCAGCACGTCCACCTCGCGCTCGGTCAGCGGGCAGTCGTCGATGACGGCGAGCGCCGAGACGTCCGGGTCGATCCACCGCTTGCCCTCGTGCAGGGCGGTGATGACCGTCGTGATGTGCGCCGGCTCCGCGGACTTGCTGACGAAGCCCTGCACGCCGAGCCGCAGCGCCTTGCGCAGCACCCCCGGCCGGGCGTGCCGGGTGAGCATGAGGATCACCTGGTCCGGTTGTGCGGCCCGGATCTCGCCGACGGCGGCCAGGCCGTCCACCCCGGGCATCTCCAGGTCGATGACCAGGACGTCGGGCCGGTGCTCCAGCGTGGCCTCGACGGCGGCCGCGCCGTCCTCCGCCTCGGCCAGCACCTCGATGTCGCCCTCCAGGGGGAGCAGCGCGGCGAGCGCCTTGCGGAGCAGCGCCTCGTCGTCGGCCAGTACCACCGTGGTCATCTGCTGCCCTCCAGAGCTGTGGCGGACGGCGCCGCCGTCCTACCGGTGATTGTCCCAGCGGCCCCGGCCCCGGCCCCGGCCCCGGCCCCGAGCCCGAGCCCGGCCCCAGCCCCGAACGACGCCGCCGTCCGGAACCGCCCCTCGCGCTGCTCCACGGTCAGCTCGCCCCCGTCCTCGGCGACGCGCTGTCGCAGGGCGGACAGCCCGCTGAGCTCGGGCGCCGGACCGGGCCGGGCGCCGTCGTTGACGATGTCGATGCCCGTCCCGGTCAGGGTGATCCGCACCCAGGTCGCCTGGGCGTGCCGCAGGATGTTGGTCGTCGTCTCGCGCAGCACCTGGCCCAGCAGCTCTGCGGTGCGAGGGTCGGCCTCGGCCGGGCGGTCCACGCGGACCGTGATGCCGGCGGCCTCGAACAGGTTCTTCGCGTTCTCCAGCTCGGCCGACAGGTTGAGCCGCCGCTGCGCGTGCGCCAGGTCCTTGGTCTGCGAGATCGTGTCGGCCACCAGGGCGTGGATCTCGCGCAGCTCCTCCTGCGCCCGGTCCGGGTCGCGGTGCACCAGCTTCCGGGCCAGCACGGTCTTGAGCTTGACGACGTGCAGGGTGTGGCCCTGGATGTCGTGCAGGTCGCCCGCGAACCGGATGCGCTCCTGGGCGACGGCCAGCTCCGCCTCGCGCTCCCGCGTCTCCTTCATGAGGTCGAGGTACATCTGGTTGCCGTACAGCAGCGGCGTCGCCACGACGAACACGCCCGTCGGGATCAGCACGAAGGCGAACAGGTCGCCGACGACGTCGGCCTGCGACACCAGCAGGCGGCTCGCGCCCGCGGCCGCGATGAAGGCCAGCAGCCCGAGCCCCGCGGCGATCCGGTGCCGCGGCAGCTGGGGTACCACGAGGGAGCCCACGACGCCGATGCCGTAGAACGCCGTGCTGCTGTCGGCCACCAGCGCCCCGAACAGCCACACCACCGCGCTGACGGCCAGGCAGGGCAGGGCGACCCGTGCGAGGTCGTCCGCCGTCCACCGCTCCATCGCGACGATCGCGGCCAGCACTCCGACGACGAGGGCGGCCGTGCCCCACCAGGTCTGGTGGTCGACCAGCACCAGCACCACGCCCGCGAGCGCGATCGGCGGGACCTGCAGCACGAGGTTGAGCCGGCGCAGCCGGCCCTGGGACGCCTCGTTGTGCTCGGACAGCGCGGTCCGCCGGGTCCTCACCACTCGGGGTCCATCGGCACTCCAGATCGGGTCGGGCAGCTCGGTCGGGCACGGCAGGTCGGGTCCAGTATTCGTCCCCGGCCGCGCCCCCACCAGTGACGCAGCGTCACGACCGGCCACGACGAATGTCACGCCGGGCCGATGACGCCGTCGCACTGTCGGGCGGGTGAAATCCGGGATGTGATCTAGCCGTACCCGAGAACCTGGAGGAGCACGTGAGAACACGCGCCACGGTCACGACCGTCTCAGCCCTCGCCGCCGTCGCCCTGACGGGCGCGATCGCCGTCCCGGTCGCCACGGCGACGTCGGACGAGTCGCAGGGCGAGAGCAAGGCCGCCGTCGCCACCGCCGCCGACCCCGTCACGCACGAGGAGAACGACCGCGTCCCGGAGGGTGCCGCCTGGACCCAGCACTACTTCCCGTCCTCGTACGGGTCGGACGTCGAGCTGCACGCCGACGTCCTGCTGCCGGAGGGTCTGGAGAAGGGCGAGCAGGTGCCGGTGATCCTGTCGGCCGGCTCGTACTTCGGGCACTCGGGCGAGATCTTCGACGAGGGGCACCCGCACACCGGCCCGTCGGACCGGTTCGGCGACCTGGTCGAGGGCATCGACCTGTTCGACCGCGGCTACGCGCTGGTCCTGGTGGACACCCGCGGCTACGGCGGCTCGACCGGCTGCATCGACTTCGCGGGACCGGGCGAGCAGGCCGACGTCGGCGCCGCGATCGACTGGGCCGCCGACCAGTCGTGGTCGACCGGCTCGGTGGGCATGTACGGCAAGTCGTACGACGCCGTCACGGGCCTGATCGGCAACAACCTGGACCAGGACGCGCTCAAGGCCGTCGTGGCCCAGGAGCCCATCTGGGACATGTACGACCGGATCCGGTCGAACGGCATCCCGCGTCAGGAGGGCATCATCGCCCCGCAGACGTACAACACGATCGCGACGCTGCCGCAGCTGCCGGACGACGACGAGCGCTACCTGAAGAACTCGAGGTACGAGGAGACGCACCCCGAGTGCCTGGCGGCCAACACCGCCAACAGCCTCATCGCGAACCCCAGCACCGAGTACTGGAAGGACCGTGACCTGGCCGCCCACGCCGCCGGCACGGACACCCCGCTGTTCGTGACCCAGGGCTTCCTCGAGTGGAACACCCGGCCCGAGGGCATCCAGGAGTACCTCACCAACCACGAGGGCCCGCAGCGCGGCTGGCTGGGCCCGTGGGACCACGTGCGGGGCAACGACACCAACCCGGACGGCTCCCTGAAGATGGGGCGTGCGGGCTGGTTCGAGGAGATCGGCGCCTTCTACGACGAGCACCTCAAGGGCGTCGAGCCGACGACGGAGTCCCCGGCGTTCGCGATCCAGGACAACACCGGCGCCTGGCGCGGTGAGGACACCTGGCCCGTGGTCGACCGGACCGCGAAGGTACGCCTCGGCAACGGCTCCTACACGGACAACGGCGGCCCGGAGGAGGGCGGCGACCCGGCCGAGGCGAGCTTCTTCGCCTGGTCGGCCCCGGTGCGGCAGGACACCCGCGTCGTGGGTACCCCGAAGGTGGCGCTGAACGCCCGCGGCACCGGCAACGTGCTGGTCGAGCTGCACGACGTGGCCCCGGACGGCACGGCCGTCCCGTTCGCCGAGCAGGCCGCGACCATCACCGACGGCAAGCTCTCGCTCGACCTCGAGTCGACGGACTGGACCCTGGCCGCGGGCCACCGGCTCGCCGTCGAGATCGGTTCCGTGCAGACCGGCACCTGGGTCGATACGCCGTCCGGTCAGGTCATCACGATCAGGAACGCCCGGCTGGAGCTGCCGCTGGACGACCCGGCCGGCGACGCGCCCACCGAGGGTGAGCGCGCCACCTGGCTCGACACCTACCTGGTCGCCTACACGGCCGAGCTGACGCCGGGCAAGCCCGTGTTCACGGTGCCCGCGGCGCGCGGCTGAGGCTCAGTTGTCCCGGCGGCGCGTGTCGGTCGTCTCGGTCCGACGCGGCCGCCGGGTCAGCAGGGCGTCGTGCCCGCGGGGCCGCCCCACGGAGTGGACGGCGTCGAGGGCGCGGCGCAGCGCGGCCTGCGTGACGCCGGTCTTCTCGTTGTCGGCTCGCAGGGCCGCCATGACCTGGTCGGCCGCCAGGCGCAGGGGTACGTCGGCCTTCAGCGCGACCTGCGTCAGGACGTCGGTCGCCACGTCCTCGTCCACGCCGCGCACCGCGACGATGACGCCCTTGGCCTGCTCGATGGCGGCCTGGCTGACGAACGCGCGGTTCACGGCCCCGTCGGCGAGCCGGTCCAGGGCCTCCTTCTGGACGGGCGTCACGTCCACGACGTAGCCGACCAGCTCGGGGGAGCGGTCGAGCGCGCTGTGCGTGCCCTCGCCCGTGACGACGACGGAGCGGGTGCGGCCGTTGCGCGACACGATCCGGTGCGCGCAGGCGAAGGGGCGGCCCAGCCGCAGGGCCTCGCCGGCGGCGCGGACCACGCGGCCGCGGTCGTCGGGGTGCTTGCGCGAGCGCAGCGCCTCGAGGCCCGGTTCCACCTCGTCCCGCTTCCAGCCGTGCATCGCGTACACCTCGTCGGACCACCACCACGTTCCCGAGGTGACCCCGACGCGGTAGGTGCCGACCACCAGGTTGGTGCCGAGTCCCAGCGTGCGCACGAGGTCCGCCGCCGAGAACCCGTGGGGGAGGGCGGGGGTGCCTCCGGCATCGCCCGCTGCGGTCGTTCGCGGCTTCTCGGTCAAAGGCACATGAACCTCCCAGATCCAACTGGATCTGGAGCCGCTTCATGACTCCAAGCCAAATACACTATCTCAGTTCGGGCGATTCCGACAGTACGGACGTCAAAGTCGCTGGTCGCGGGGCTGCCCGGTTGCGAGTCGGTGTCGCGGGCCTAGGTTGATGAGTGGTCATGAAGCGGCCGGTTCTGCACGCCTTGTCGCGCTAGCGGTCGAGCTAGAAGTCGAGCGAGAACGGGAGTCCGAGCATGAGCCATCCGGGCACGAGCCATCCGGACCGGATCCAGACCGACCACAGCCAGATCGGCCAGAGCCAGACCGACCACAGCCAGTCGGAGCAGAGCGTGGGCAGCCTGGTCGCCGGGATCAGCCGCGACGTCTCGACGCTGATGCGGCAGGAGGTCGCGCTCGCCAAGGCGGAGGTGGCGGAGTCCGCCAAGCGCGCCGGGAAGGGCGTCGGCATGTTCGGCGGCGCGGGCGTCGCGGGCCACATGGTCCTGGTGTTCCTGTCGCTGGCGCTGTGGTGGGCCCTCGGCACACTGGTGGGCGGCGGCTGGTCCGCGCTGATCGTCGCGGGCGTCTGGGCGGTGATCGCCGGGGTGCTCGCGCTGCGCGGCCGCGCCGAGCTGCGGGCCGTCGAGGGCTTGCCGCGGACGACCGACTCGGTGCGGAAGATCCCCGATGCGTTGCACGGGCACGACGACTCGCACACGAACGACTCGCACCGGAACGACCCGCACGTCAACGAGGGGAAGAACGCATGAGCGCCGGCGATCCCGAGGAGATCCGCGAGGAGATCGAGCGGACGCGCGACGAGCTGAGCAGGGACGTCGACGCGCTCCGCGACAAGGTGAGCCCGGGCCAGGTCGCCCGGCGGCAGGCGGACCGCGTGCGTGCCGGGGTCGCTCGGGTCAAGGACCGGGTGCGGCACTCGGGGGACGAGGGCGCATCCGACGAGGCCGTGCCGGACGCGCCGGACGAGATCGCGCCGGAGGAAGCGGTGCCGGACCCGGTCGCGCCGGACGAGACCGTGCCGCACGACGTCGCGCCGGAAGTCCAGGCGCGGGAAGACCTGGCACGGGACCAGATGGCACGGGACGAGCACGCGTGGCGGACCGACCGCATGACCGACTGACCGGTGACCGCAGGGCCGACGAGGGGGCTGGCATGACTGACATCGACGACTCGTCGGCACGGGCCGGCGCTCCGGCACCGGACGACGGGCGCAAGCCGGACTCCCCGCCGGACCTGGGCCGGGGGACGTGGAAGTACGTCGCGCGCAACACCGTGCGCCAGTTCACGCGGGACGAGTGCCTGGACCTGGCCGCCGCGCTCACCTACTACGCGGTGCTCGCCGCGGCGCCCGCGCTGCTCGCGCTCGTCTCCGTGCTCGGTCTGGTGGGGGACGGCGAGCAGGCGGTCGAGCGGGTGCTCGACACGGTCGACGGCGTGGTGCCGCCCGACGCGCTGGCGATCGTCGAGCCGCTCGTCCAGAACGCCGCGTCGGGCGGCGGCCGGGCCGGGCTGACCCTCGTCGTCGGCGTCGTCCTGGCCCTGTGGTCGGCCTCCGGGTACATCGGCGCGTTCGGGCGCGCGATGAACCGGGTCTACGGGATCGACGAGGGCCGGCCCGTGTGGAAGCTCCGCCCGGTGATGCTGCTGGTCACGCTCGTCGCGGTGGTGATCGCGGCGCTGATCGTCGCCGCGCTCGTGCTGAGCGGCTCGCTGGCCCGCGCCGTCGGCGACGCCGTCGGCCTGGGCGACACAGCCGTCACGGTGTGGAACATCGCCAAGTGGCCGGTCGTGCTGGCGCTGGTCATCGTGCTGGTCGCGATCCTGTACCGGGTCACGCCCAACGTGCGGCAGCCCCGGATGCGCTGGATCAGCGTCGGCGCGTTCGTCGCGATCTTCTCGTGGGTGCTCGCGTCCGCCGCGTTCGGCTTCTACGTCGCGACCTTCTCCAGCTACGACGCCACCTACGGGTCGCTGGCCGGGATCATCGTGTTCCTGCTCTGGCTCTGGATCACCAACCTCGCGCTGCTGTTCGGCGCCGAGCTGGACGCCGAGCTCGAGCGCGGGCGCGAGCTGGAGGGCGGCATCGCCGCCGAGGAGACCGTGCAGCTCCCGCCCAAGGATGCCCGGGCGAGCGAGAAGCGCCAGGCCAAGCACCTCCGCGAGGTCGAGCGGGGCCGCGAGATCCGGGTCGCGGCGGCGCGGAGCGGGCCGGCCGACGACGGGGCGGACGCAAGAGACGGCGAGAGCTAGCGCTTCCACGCCTCCGCGCCGGTCCGGAACGCCCGCTCCCGCGCCCACGCGTGCAACCGGTCGAACAGCTCGACCTGGGCGCGGGCCTGGTCCAGGAGCTCGTCGAGCCGCGCGGCGTCCAGGCCGACGTCGTCGGCGTGCTCCCGCAGTGTCTGCCAGCCGCCGATCTTCCCGAGCACCGCGGACCGCATGAGCTCGGCCTCCAGCACCGCCGTCATCGGCGACCGGTCCGTCAGGCGGCCGTTGAGCTTGAGCCGTCCCGCCTTCTCGCCGGCCCACGCCGCAGCCTGGCGGTGCCGGCGCCGCGGCACGCCGAGCGTGGCCAGCAGGTCGCGGTAGAGCTCCCGCTCGCCGCGCAGCTGTTCGGTGGCCTCCGCCAGCTCCGCGTAGAACGGCGTGTCCGCGTAGTTGCGGGTCATCAGCTCCAGCCGCTCCAGGCCCGCCGTCGCGCCCGTGTAGTGGTCGGAGAGGTAGAGGCCGAACAGGTAGTGGTCCATGGAGTCCGGGATGCGCGGCTCCTCGCCCAGCCTCCGCGGCACGGGGACCACGGCCTCGCCCGGGGGCCGGGGGCTCGCCGGGCGCAGCGGGGCCGACCCCGTGCCCTGGCCCACGGCCATCCCCGCCAGCAGGTCCTCCAGCGCCTCCGCCGCGGTCCTGCGCGGCGTCCACCCGAGCTCCGACCGGATCCGGGTCGTGTCCAGGACCGGCACCGCCAGCGCCATGTCGAGCCAGCCGGGGTCGGAGCGCACCACGCGCCCCGCGTAGGCGGCCACCAGCGCGCCCCGGACGGCGGACGGCGGCACCTCGACCAGGCGGCCGTGCCCCGCGATCCGGGCCAGGTCCCGGCCGCTCAGCACGTCCCGGGACGCCACGTTGAACGCTCCGCGGGCACGCTCCAGGACCACGCGCGCGTAGGCGTCGGCCACGTCGTCGGCGTGGACCGCCTGCAGGCGCAGCCCCGCGGGCAGCGGCAGTGCGGGCGGGCGGCCGTGCCGCAGCAGGCCCACCGGCACGAGCGGGCCCAGGAAGTACCGCACGATCTCCTGGGCGGCGTCCGCCTGGAAGATCAGCGCGGGGCGCAGCCGGGCCACCGCGACGTCGGGGTGCGCGCGCTCGAACTCGTCCAGCACCCTCTCCTGCGCGGCCTTGTCCACGCTGTAGTGCGACGTCCGCACACCCGACGTCGTCCAGTCCTCCCGCCGCGGCTCGTCGTCGGTCACGGGGGAGTACGCGCCCACCGAGGACGCGACCACGAGGTGCGGCACCCCGGCCCGCGCCACCGCCTCGGCCACGCGCCGGGTGCCCTCCACGTTGGTGCGGCGCAGCAGCTCGCGCTCCCGGTTGGGCTGGATCAGCCACGCCAGGTGGACCACGGCGTCCGCGCCGCGGAACTGCTCGGCGAGCCGTTCGACCACGGTCTCGTCCATCTCCTCCGACCCGACGTCGACGGCCGCCCATCCCGCGTGCGCGTACGGCTCGGCACTGCGGTCCGGCAGCCGCCTGGCCATCCCCAGCAGGGACGTGACCTGCGGCTCCGCGTGCAGGGCGCGCAGCAGCGCGGTCCCGACGTTCCCGGTGGCTCCCACGACGACGACCCGCATGGAGCCACCGTGGCACCCGGCAGGCGTACTCGCATCCGGTCCCGCACCCGATCCCGCACCCGTCGGGCGGCGGCGGTACGGTGCACCGGATGAACCTGTTCCGCGCGGGGCACGTGACGCGCCCGACGGCACACGGCCTCGCCCCGGCCGCGCGGGGCCTGGCCCGGCTCGGGCAGCGGGCCGTCGACTACGCCTGGGCCGCCGACCGCCAGCTGCGGCACCTGGTGGGCCGCGCCGCCCTGCCCACCGGACCCGGTGGCGCCGCGCCCGTGGTGCTGCTCCCCGGCATCTACGAGACCTGGGAGTTCCTCGGCCCCGTCGCGACCGCGCTGGCCCGGGCCGGCCACCCCGTGCACGCCGTCCCCGCGCTCGGGCACAACGCCCGCCCCGTGCCCGAGTCCGCCGACGTCGTCGCCGAGCACCTGGAGCGCGCCGACCTGTCCGGCGTCGTGCTCGTGGCGCACAGCAAGGGCGGGCTGATCGGCAAGCGCGTGCTCCTCTCGACCGCGGGCGAGCGGGTGCTCGGGATGGTCGCGATCGCCACGCCCTTCGCCGGCTCGCGCTGGGCGCGGTACATGGTCTCCCGCGCGCTGCGCTCGTTCGACCCGCGTGACCCGGTGCTGCTGGCGCTCGCGGGCGAGCTGCTGGTCAACGAGCGCATCACCGCCGTCTACCCGCGGTTCGACCCGCACATCCCCGAGACCGGCCGGCTGACCGGAGCGCGCAACGTCGAGCTGCCGCTGGCGGGGCACTTCCGGCCGCTCGGGCAGCGCCTGCTGGTGCAGACCGTGGCGCGCGAGGTGGCCCGGATTTCCTGCTGACCCACCCCTCCGTGGTCCACTGGGATGTGCTCACCGTCCGCCACACCTCGCCGCGGCGGCTCGACGTCGGCCTGACGCTCGGGCCCCTCGGCCACGGCCCGGGCGACCCCACGTTCCACCGGGCCGCCGACGGGTCCGTGTGGCGCACGTCCCTGCTGCGCAGCGGGCCGGTGACGCAGCGGTTCGTCCCGGCCGGCCCGCACGACGTCGTCGTGCACCACTGGGGCGACGGCGCTCGCGAGGCGGCCGAGGCGCTCCCGGTGCTGCTCGGCGAGGACGACGACGCGGCCGGTTTCGAGCCGCCGCCGCAGGCCGCCGTCGCCCACCGCCGCGCGGCCGGCCTGCGCATGGTGCGCAGCGACCGGGTGCTGGAGGCGCTGGTGCCCGCCGTGCTGGAGCAGCGCGTGCAGACCGTCACCGCGCACCGGGCCTGGCGCTGGCTCGTCGCGCGGTACGGCGCCCCGGCGCCGGGGCCGGCCCCGGAGGGGCTGCGCGGCGGCCTGCGCGTGGTGCCCGACGCCGGCACCTGGACCCGCGTGCCCGTGTGGGACTGGCACCGCGCCGGCGTCGACCCCGGCCGGGCGCGGACCGTCGCGCGGTGCGCGGTGGTGGCCCCGCGGCTGGAGGAGGCGGCCGCCATGGTGCCCGCCGAGGCCCGGGCCCGGCTGGAGAAGGTGCAGGGTATCGGCGTGTGGACGTCGGCCGAGGTGGCGCAGCGGGCGTTCGGCGACGCCGACGCCGTCTCCGTCGGCGACTTCCACCTGCCGGCCGCCGTCGGCTGGGCGCTGACGGGGGAGCGCACGGACGACGCCGGCATGCTGCGCCTGCTCGCGCCCTACGCGCCGCACCGGCACCGGGTGGTGCGGCTGCTGTCGCTGTCGGGGCGTGCCCGGGCGCCGCGTCGCGGGCCCAAGCTGCCGATCGCGGACTACCGGGGGTTCTAGCCGGCGCACCGGCCCGACGACACCGGGGTGTCCAGGGCGGTGGCCTGCTCGGCGACGGGGCGCAGCTCGGTGTCGGTCATGGCGAACCCGACCTCGACGTCCGACTCGGCGCGGGCGAAGATGACGCCCGCGACCCGGCCGTCCGTCGTCAGCAGCGGCCCGCCCGAGTTGCCCGGGCGCACCTGCGCGGCGAGCGAGTAGACCTCGCGGGGGCTGGCGCCCTCGTCGTACACGTCCGGTACGGGGGTGGTGCTGACGCTGAGCACGCCCGCGCTGCGGGAGGTGAACGGGCCGCCGTACGGGTAGCCCTGGACGGCGGCGCGGTCGCCCACCGAGAGGGTCCGCGCGATGGGCAGCGGGTCGGCGGACAGGTCCGGCACCGCGATGACGGCGAGGTCGTCCACGGGGTCGTAGTAGACGACGCGGCCCTCGCGGGCGGGCTGGTCGGGCAGCTCGACCACGGGCCGGTCCACGCCGGCCACGACGTGGGCGTTGGTGACCAGCCGGTCGGTGGCCACCACGAACCCGGAGCCGGTCGAGCTCTTGCCGCACGCGTACGCGATGCCCGAGATCCGGGCCACCGACTGGGACGCGGCCTCCAGCTGGGCGTTGCCGAGGTCGACGGCGGGCACGACCGGCTCCTGCCGCGGGACCATCAGGATGTTCAGGCGCGGCAGCCCGTCGTCGAGCACCATGGCGCGCATCTGGGCCAGCGGCCGGCCCACGGCCGGGGGCGTCAGGTGGTCGATCGTGCGCAGCACCGTGGACGACGACACCGCGGAGGAGACGCCGGGCGTGCCCGTGGCGGAGACCGCGTTGCCGACGAACGACAGCGCCAGGGCCACGACGATCACGTTCGCGGCGCCGCCGAGCAGCCGCTCGAGCGGGCGCAGCGCGGTGCGGTCCACGCCCCGGCGCAGGTCGCGGCCGAACCCGGCCCCCACCGAGGCGCCGAACAGCGGCAGCAGCACGGCCAGCGCGATGGACACGGGCCCCCGCCACTCCGAGGACGGCAGCACGTCGTTGACGGCCGGCACTGCCCAGAAGGCCGCGAGCCCGCCGAGGATCAGGCCGATGAGGCCGCCGAGCGTGGCCAGCAGGCCCCGGCTCAGCCCGGCGCCCAGCGCGATGAGCAGGGCGACGATCAGCACGAGGTCGACAAGGGTCACGGATAGACGGTAAGGGGTGAAGCCGGGGCAGGGGTGCCGCCACGCGTTCCCGTCACCCGATCCGCGAATCCGTGCCCGGAACGTTCACAGCCGGTAGGGAAAACCCGTAACTGCGCGACCATCCGTTGTGCGGTCTCGGCGGCCGAATATACGGTTCGGGCCACGCGCGCGTAAGACACAGCGATGACCGCCCGGGCAGTCCCGCCCGGAGGGATGATCACGTCGAGGGAGCACCCCGATGCGTCGTGCACTCAGATCCAGCACCCCCAGCAGTACCCCCAGAGCCTCCAGGACACTGGTCACGGCCGTCGCCGCCGTGACGCTCGTCCTGTCCGCCTCGCTCGTCGCCTCGGCAGCGCCGCCGAAGGTGTCGGACGCCGGGGCGGCGCCGGATGAAGCCCAGACCACGCAGGACCTGACCACGCAGGACCAGACCACGCAGGCTGCCGCCGCCGCCCTGACCTGGTCCGACGAGTTCAACGGCGCCGCGGGCAGCGCCCCGAACGCCGCGAACTGGAACCACGAGACCGGCGCCGGTGGCTGGGGCAACAACGAGCTGCAGAACTACGTCAACTCCCGGCAGAACTCCGCCCTGGACGGCAACGGCAACCTCGTCATCACGGCCCGGCAGAACGGCAGCGGCTACACGTCGGCCCGCCTGACGACCAAGGGCAAGGTGCAGCCGCAGTACGGCCGCCTGGAGGCGCGCATCAAGATCCCGCGCGGCCAGGGCATCTGGCCCGCGTTCTGGATGCTCGGCGGCCAGTTCCCGGGCACGCCGTGGCCCCAGTCCGGCGAGATCGACATCATGGAGAACATCGGCCGCGAGCCCCACCTGGTGCACGGCACGCTGCACGGTCCGGGCTACTCGGGCGGCAACCCCATCACGGGGCAGTACCAGCACCCGCAGGGCTGGTCGTTCGCCGACGACTTCCACACCTTCGCGATCGACTGGAGCCCCAACTCGATCACCTGGCTGGTGGACGGCAACGCGTACCAGACCTTCACGCCCGCCAACACCGGCGGCAACCCGTGGGTGTTCAACCAGCCGTTCTTCTTCATCCTGAACGTCGCCGTCGGCGGCAACTGGCCCGGCTACCCCGACGGGAGCACGCAGTTCCCGCAGCAGATGGTCGTCGACTACGTGCGCGTCTACGACTCCCAGGGCGGCGGGGGCGGGCGCACCGGCACGGTCCGGGCGAGCAACGGCATCTGCCTCGACGTCGCCGGGGCCAGCTCGGCCAACGGCACGCCCATCCAGCTCGCGAACTGCAACGGCAACGCCGCCCAGCAGTGGACCGTCGGCACGGACGGCACGGTCCGCGCGCTCGGGAAGTGCCTCGACGTCGCGAACGGCGGCACGGCGGCGGGCACCGCCGTCCAGCTCTGGGACTGCAACGGCACCGGCGCCCAGCAGTGGGCCTCGACCGGCGGCACGCTCGCGCTCCGCAACCCGCAGTCCGGGCGGTGCCTGCAACCGGTGGGCCGGGTGCAGAACGACGGCACCCGCACCCAGATCGCGGACTGCGACGGAAGCACGGTCCAACGCTGGACCCTGCCCTGACCCGGGTCTGAGGTGCGCTTCTACCCAGTCATCAGGCCCGGAATCATGCGGGTTTCGGGCCCAATGACGGGGTAGAAGCGCACCTCTGCATCGCGCGGGTCACACGTGCAGGGAGATCACGACGGCGAGGGCGCCCAGGCCGATCGCCACCCCGACGGCGCCTGTCAGCGCGAGCAGCCCCGCACCCGGGGTGTCCGGTCCCGGCCCGCGCGCCGGGACCGGTGTCCGCCGCGCGTGCCGGCGTCGGGCGGCGATCCAGAGGTACCCCGCCAGCCCCGTCCCGACGAGGCCGGGCAGCAGCCAGACCGCGTGCCCGAAGAGCGCGGGCAGCAGCCGGGCGCCCAGCAGCGAGACCGCAGCGACCGCCAGAGCCGTGCGGCGCCAGGCCAGCTCGGTGCGCTCGGGCTGCAGGCCGGGGGCGGGCGCCGGGCCTGCTGGGCCCGTGCCCGCGCCAGGCGGGATGCCCGGCCTCGCTCCGGCGCCCGGCCCGGCGCCCGCTCCGGCTCCCGGCCCAGCTCCCGGAGCCGTCATCGCAGCAGCACGCCGAGCAGCACGAGCACGCCCACCACCGCTACGACGCCCGCGAGGACCACCCCGACGATCGTCGCCGGGAGCGGCGAACCGCTGCGCAGCGCCCGCTCGATGCGCATCCACCAGGCCCACGCGATCAGGGGCAGCAGCGTGCCGGACACGATCAGCACGATCGACGCCGCGAGCCGCAGGCCGGGCTGCATGTCCAGCCCCAGGGTCTCCAGGGCGACGCCGCCCGCGACGAGCGCGAGCGACGTGCGGATCCAGGCGAGGAAGGTGCGCTCGTTCGCGAGGGAGAACCGCGCGTCGGGCTCCGAGCCGACCCGGAACACCGACCCGGGGAACCGGCGCCCCGCGCCCGCGACCTCGCTCATTCCTCGCCCTCGCTCATGCCCGGCCCTCGTTCATTCCCCACCCTCGGTCATTCCCTGATGGTCCCCCTGGACCGGCGCGCCCGCACCAGCGGGACCACCACCGCGGCCGCGACGGCCAGCAGCACGAGGGCGAGCAGGGTCCAGGGCACGGCCCACCCGCTCGCGGCGTCGTGCACCGAGGTGACGCCGCCCCCGCCGATGCCGATGACGAGGCCGTCCACCCGGACGCTCGCCTCGGCCCGCACCAGGGGGCGGACGCCGGAGACCTGGACCACGCGCTGGACGGTCGACCCCGGGAGGATCTCCATCAGCTCGCCCGACGCCGTCGCCGTCCCGCCCGGCCAGGTGCTGCCGCCGGGGCCCGCGACCGAGACGGTCTCCGTGGGCACGAGCCGCGCGGTGCCGGTGTTGGTCAGGCGGTAGCGGACCGTGGAGGTGACCGTCCCGAACGGGTTGGCCGTGCCGTCGGTGCTGACGCTCAGGTCGCTGATGTCGAGCCCGGGCGCGAGCGCCCCCGCCACGCGCGCGTGCACGCGCAGCGCGAGGCGGCGGTCCACGGTCAGGGCCGTGTCGCCCACGGTCTGGGTCAGGGCCGTGACGACGCCGCCCGAGTGGTCGCCGGGGGCTGCGTCGTCGGGCACGCGCAGGGTGAACGGGACCTCGGCCGACTCGCCGGGTTCGAGGTCGAGCGTGCCGCGCTCGAAGGTGAGCCAGGTGCCGAGGCCGGTCGCGGGCTCGTCGGCCGTGAGCAGGTCGAGGTGCCCGCTCGGCGTGGTGAAGGCGTCGGTGCCGTAGACGGTCAGCGCCAGCGGGGCCGCCGACCGGTTGGTCACCACCAGGGCGTCCTCGACCCGCTCGCCCGGGTCGACGGCGTAGGCGTAGTTGGCGCGGCCGTCGCCCTGCCGGTTGTCGGCGGGCGTGACGGACCACGAGATGCCGTCGTCGGCGGCTGTGCCGGCCGGGACCGTGCCGGTCTGGAGCGTGCCGGCCCGGACGACGGGGCTGGCGACGGCGGCCGGCGCCGCCAGCAATAGTGCGGTGAGCAGCGCGACCGCTGCCGCGGCGCGCCCGGAGGCACGTCGCGGCAGCGGACCCGCGCGATGGAGCAGCGGGGACACGGGACGTCAGCCCACCGCGGTGAGCGTGAGCACGCTCGCGTAGTCGCCGGCCGGGGTCTCCAGCGGGATGCGCAGGTCCAGTGCGGCGTCCGCCGTCACCGAACCGGGCGCGTGGCCCGCCGGGGCGGACACCAGGGTGGCGCCCGCCGTCAGACCCGAACCCGTGCTCGGCCGCACCAGCGGCCCGGCCACGGCACCGCCGGTGTTGTCGGCGACCGACGGCGCCCAGCCCAGGCTGCTGCCCGGGAACGACGCCGACCCGCCCGTCGCGAGGAAGTCGGTGGCCGTGCCGGTGATGCTCCACGCCGGCCCGCCCGCCCGGGTGTCGCTGACGGTGACCCGCTTGAGGTCGCCCGTGGCGGTCAGGGCGCCCGCCCCTGCCTGCGCGGTGCCGAGGCTCACGGCCCCCGCGCCGCCCACGACGGTCCACGTGAACGCGCCCGGCTCACCCGGCTCGCCCGGGTCCTCGCCCTCGGGGACGGTGACCTCCAGGTCGATGTCGCCCTCGCCGCCCGGCGTCGCGAACGACACCGGGACGGCCAGCTCCTGGGCGGCGTTGGCCGCCGCCCCGCCCGCCGCGTACGTGTAGACGCCGTACGTACCGGTCGCGGTGTCCGACGGCGCCGCGGCCAGCTCCGCCGTGAACGTCCCGTCCGGGTTGAGCAGCACGAGCTGCGCGGCCACGTTCGGGAAGTCCGCCTTGACCTGCGAGTACGACGGCTCCGGCAGGGCCCACTTCTGGTCGAGCACCGTCCGGGCGCCCGAACCGGCGCCCTCCGACGGCCGCCACGGGTTGCCGAAGGAACCGAACACCACGTACACGCCCGTGGGCGCGCCCGCGGCGACCGGCGGGCGGCCCGAGGTGTTGATGTTGGCCGTCGGGTCGAAGCCCGAACCGGTGGCCGTGACGGTCTCGCCCTCGGGGTCCACGCCCGACGCCTTCGACAGCGTCACGGTCGGGTTCCACTCCTCTGGCTCCTCCGCCGGGGCGCCGACCTGCGCGCTCACGGTGAAGTTGTCGAGGGCGGCGCCCTCGGCCAGGAAGTCCTGGAGCGCCGAGGCACCCTCCGCCGTCAGGGTCACGCCCGTGCCGGAGACGGTCACGGTGTCGCCCGAGACGGCCACCGTCGTCGTCGCGACCTCGCCCAGCACCACGTCGTCGCCGCCGTACGTGCCGGGCTCGTAGCCCAGGTTGTTCTCCGGGATCTCCACGGCGAGGTCACCCACCAGGGTGCCCGCACCGCCGTCGACCACCACGGCCACGTCCTTGACCGTCACCGTGAACGCGTGCGACGGGAAGTGGAAGACCGCGCCGCCCGCGGACGAGACCGTCAGGTTGTCCGCGTCCGTGACCGAGCCGCCCGTGACCGGGAGCAGGTACGGGAGCGTCTCGTTCGGCGGGGTGGTGTCGAGGTCGGCGGCGGGCGTGCCGTCCAGGTCGAACTGACCGGGCGCCACGAGCGTGATGCGCTCGCCCACCGGGACGGCCCCGATCGGCGGCAGCGCCGCCGTCTGCCGGCCCACGTAGTTGCGGAAGCTCTGGCGGAAGCCCCAGGCCAGGTCGCCGCTGTCGGCGGTCACCTCGCCCGGTTCGGCCGCCGTGGCGCTCGCGGCCACGACCGGCGCGACGGCGAGCGTCGTACCGAGCACCGCGGCCAGTCCGCCGGCGATCAGGGCGTGCCCGGCGCGGTGCCGCGTGCGGCCCGCCGGTCTGCTGCTTGTCATCAAATAGGCCTTTCTCTGGGGATGGACTGCGGACTGGGGGTCAGGTGTCGCGCCGCCGGAAGGGCAGCACGAGCCAGCCCTGCCGGAAGCCGAGGATCGCCACGGAGGCGGCGACCAGCAGGACGGCGGTCAGGACGGCGAGCCGGCGGCCGGTCGCGCCGCCCGGGAGCAGGCCGTCGGGGATCAGGTCGGCGCCGGCCGCGTCAAGGGTCGCGGCGGCGACGGGGAGGAACGAGCTGGCGGCCGTGGCCGGCGAGTCGGCGCCGCCGCCGGCGCCGTTGCCCGCGCCGGTGCCGCCGCCGGTGCCGCCCGAGCCCGGGGGAGCGGTGCTGGCCGGCGGGGTCGCGGCCGGTGGCGCTGCCGCGCCGTCGCCTGCGCCCTCGTCCCCGCCGTTCCCGTTGCCCCCTCCGCCGCCGTTCCCGCTGCCGCCGGGGTCCGCGCTGCCGACCGACTCCGCGGCGTCGAAGCTGACGCTGACGTTCGCGGGGGTCTTGATCTCGTCCCGGGTGCCGGTGGAGTACCAGAACTCCGGCTCGCCCACGAGCTGGTGGAAGGTCACGAACGCCTGCGGGAACGAGCCCCAGCAGCTCCCCGCCGGGTCCTCGCGGAGCTGCGGCACGCGGCTGCCCGAGTTCACGCGCACGCCGCAGTAGTCGGGTACCAGGTGCCCGCCGCGCGAGTCCGGGTCGAGGCGGCGTCCGGTGAAGGTGACCAGGTTCGCCCGGGTCGAGGGCAGCGGCTCCCAGCGGGTCATGTCCTGCTGGTCGGTGCCGTAGCCGCCGAGCGTGCCGCTCAGCGCGCCGTTCCCGGCGGCGTCCAGGCGCAGCTCCGGGTCGGTGACCCACCAGTAGACGAGGCCGCCGTAGAAGACGACGGTGAAGCTGCCCTTCCACCGGATGCGCACCGAGCCGTCGGCCTCGCGCGTGCCGGTGCCGCCCGCGAGGACGACCTCGGCGCCTGTCGTGCGCCCGCCGCTGTACGACACGGGACGACCGTCCGGGGAGGTGCAGCGCGTGCCGAACGAGGCGGTGCGCTGGACGGCGTCCGCGCCCCGGCCGACGGTGCGCACCACGCGGACGTCGCCAGAGGTGCCGTGGTAGAGGTCCCGGTCGGCGTCGGTCCAGATGCGGCCGCCGCCCGTGTTCCCGTCCGTACCCGGCCGGCCCGCGACGAGGAAGTTGCACTGCCCCGCGAGGTGGCTCTCCGAGCCCGCCTGCACGCTGACGGCCCAGCGCAGCTCGGCGTTCGTGAGCCTGCCGTCCTCGGACTCGCCCGGCGGGGTGGACTCGTCCTCGGGGACCGTGACCGTGAGGAGGAGGGGGCCCTGGTCGTCGGCGGCTGTTGCCGGCACTGACGTCGCGGCGGCCGTGGATGTCGCTGCCGTCGGGAGGAGCAGGGTCAGGGCGGCCAGGGCCGCGACCGCTGCCGCCGCACGACGGCGGGGCGTGGGGCGGGTCATGCGCGCACCTCCCGGTCGGCCGGGGTGGGCGCCTGGGCCTCGGCGTGGGGTGCGCCTGGCTGGCCGTCGCTTGGCTCGCCGTTTGCTTCGCTCTCGCCGGACGCCTCGTGCTCGGCCGCCTCGTTCTCGGCCGCCTCGTTCTCAGCCGCCTCGCGCTCTGCCCGACGCTTGTCCGCGCGCCGCTTGAGCGACGTGACCAGCGACGACAGGATCACGACGAGCAGCAGCAGGGCCGCGACGCCCACGGCGATCTCCTCGGGCCGCCAGGTGCTCGCGTCGGTGCCCGCGCCGCCGTCGGCACCGGCTGCTCCCGCCACACCGCCCGCGGTTCCGGCCGCTTCGGCGGCGGCCTCCGCGGCGGAGACCTCGGCCGGGTCGCGCGTGACCGTCAGCTCCGTCTCGATCGTGGTGCCGGACGACGCCGCGGTCAGCCGCAGCACGTGCGTGCCGGTCCGCAGGTCGGAGGGCAGCTCCAGCAGCCCCGCGACCTCGCCGTGGTTGCCCGCGACCAGCGGCCCGACGGCGACCAGGCCGTCGTCGAGCGTGACGCTCACCTGCTCGCCCGGCTCCAGGCCCTGCGCGCCGAAGCTCAGCACCCGCCCGACGACGGCCGTGGCCTGGTCGACGCCGAGGCTGGCCTTGGTGGGGCGCTTGTCGCCGTCGTCGGCGTCACGGGTGCCGTCGCCGGTGGTGTCCCTGCCGTTGGCAGAACCGGTCCCGCCGGACCCGCCGGCACCCGCGTCGTCCGCCGTGCCGGCGCCCGAGGCGCCGCCCGCCTCGCCGCTGTCGTTCCCGCCGCCGTCCGACGAACCGCCGGAGCCCGAACCGCTGCCGGCGAACCGCACCGGCGTGAACGTCTCGTTGTTCGCGTTGCGCACCCCGTGCGCGCCGATCGTGATGATGCCGCACTGCACGGCCGTGCAGTCCACGGTGCCGCCGTCGGCGGCCTTGAAGCGCGCGCCGGGGATCACGAGGTTCGTGGACCAGGTGCCGTTCGCGGCCAGGGTCCCGCCGTTCGCCTCCGCCTCCGTGCTCGAGCCGGGGAACGCGACGAAGCGCTGGTAGCCGGCGTTCTGCGCGGTCTCCGCGTCGGGGACGTAGCGGTACGTGTCGCCGGACACGCCCCCGCGGCTCGGCGCCCACGACCCGCCGGACGGGTCCGAGACCCAGCCGAAGAACACGTAGACGCCGCCGAACGCCTTGGGCACCGACTGGAACCCGCTGCCCGAGACGCGCACCGTCGAGGCCCGGTCCGGGTCGAGCGAGCCGGACACGGCGACGCGGGCGGCGGCGTGCGCCGTCAGCACCGGGCCGAGCAGCGCGAGCGCGACCACGACGACGAGGGCGACCAGGGAGATCGCGGGGCGGGGCAGGTGGCGGGAGGTCATACGGCTTCCTTGACGGTGGGCTGCGGCTGCTCGTCGGGGTGGGGCGGGGTGCTGTCGGTTGAGTCGGCCGAGTCGGGTGCGTCGGCTGCGCTGTCCGGGCCGGCCGGGTCCCCGGTGTGGCTGTGGTCCCCGGTGTGGCCGTACCGCGGCAGCACCAGCAGCCCGCCCGTGACCGGGTGCCGCACCACGTCGACCGGGTGCTCGTAGACGCGGGACAGCAGGTCGGCGGTGAGCACCTCGGCGGGGGCGCCGAGCCCGGCGACCCGCCCGCCGTCGAGCACCAGCACGCGGTCGGCCCAGGCGGCGGCGAGCGCCAGGTCGTGCAGCACCACGACGACGGTGCCGCCGCCCGTCGCGTGCCGCCGTGCCTGGCGCAGCACGTGCTCGGTGTGCCGCACGTCCAGGGCGGCGGTCGGCTCGTCGAGCAGGAGCAGCGTGGTGTCCTGCGCGAGCAGCCGCGCGAACGAGGTGCGCGCCTTCTCGCCGCCCGACAGGGTCGGGAAGCGCCGCTCGGCCAGCCCGGCGACGTCGGCGGCGTCCAGGGCGCGGGCGACCACGGCGTCGTCGTCCGGGAGACTGGTGTTCGACCCGGAGCCCTGCCAGGGTGCCCGGCCCATGCGGACCACGTCGATCACGCGGAACGGGAAGCTGACCTGGTTCTCCTGGAGCAGCACGGCCCGCAGCCGGGCCAGCTCGGCGGGCCGGACGGCGCCCAGCGGGGTGCCGGTCCAGGCCGCCTGGCCGGCGTCGGGGGCGCGGTCGCCGGCCAGGACGGAGACCAGCGTGGACTTGCCGGCGCCGTTCGGTCCGACGACGACGAGCACCTCGCCCGGCCGCACGTCGAGGTCGACGTCGTCCAGGAGGACGGCGTCCCCGGCGCGGACCCGGACGCCGGTCAGCGTGAGCAGGGCGGGTTGTCCCGGCTGTTCTGCGAGGTCTGTCCGCCCGCTCATGCCCAGCCTCCCGCAGTGCGGCGCGTGCGGCGGATGAGCCAGAAGAAGAACGGGCCCCCGACCAGCGCGGTGAGCATGCCGATCGGCAGGTCGGCGTAGCCGACGGCGGTGCGCGCCACGAGGTCGGCGCCGAGCAGCAGCACGGCGCCGCCCAGGGCACTGAGCGGCACCAGCACGCGGTGCGCGGGGCCTACGGCCATGCGGATCAGGTGCGGCACCACGAGCCCGACGAACGCGATGATGCCGCAGAACGCCACGCCCGCGGCCGTGAGCACGGCGACCACCACGATGCTGAGCACGCGCAGCCGCTCGACGTCCACGCCGAGGTGCCGCGCCGACCGCTCGCCCAGGGACAGCAGGTCCAGGCGCCGCGCCAGCAGCAGCGCGCCCACCAGGCCGAGCAGCACGAGCGGCGCCACCACGCCGACGTAGGCCCATCGCGTGCCGTTGAACGAGCCGAGCTGCCAGAACACGATCTGCTCCCGGGCCTGGGTGTCGCCCAGGAACGTCGTCAGGGCCAGCCCCGCGCCGCACACGGCGTTCACGGCCACGCCGGTGAGCACCAGGGTCACGATCTCGGTGCGGCCCGCGGACCGCGCCAGGCCGTAGACCAGGAACGTCGCCGCCAGTCCGCCGGCGAAGGCGGCGACGGCGGTGGTCCACGGGCCCAGTGCCGTCAGCCCGAGGACGATCGTCACCGACGCCGCCACGGCGGCACCCGACGAGACGCCGACGACGCCGGGCTCGGCGAGCGGGTTGCCGAACACGCCCTGCATGACGGCGCCCGCGGTCGCCAGCGCCGCCCCCACCAGCGCGGCCATGACCACGCGCGGGAACCGGATGGTCCACAGCGCGGCGTCGCCGTTGGGGTGGCTCGGCATGCGGCCGACGTCGAGGCCCGCGTGGTGCAGCAGCGAGCCCACCACCTCGGCGGGCGGAACGCTGAGCTGCCCCGAGCCGGCGGCCACGATCGCGAGCACGCCGAGCGCGACGGTCAGCGTGACGGCGACGGCCACGGTGCGGGCGGGGCGGGCCGGGGGGAGCGTTGCGCGGGCGGTGGTTGTGCGCGCGGCGTTCTTGCTCGTTGTGCTGGTGCTGGTGCTGGTGCTGGTGCTGGTGCTGGTGCCGGTGCTCGTGCTGGCGGCGTCGGTGTCGCCCGAGGGCCGGACCGGCGGCCGCGCCGTCGGGCTGACGGCCCGGCTCTGCGCCGTGCGCTCCGCGGGGGTCACGAGAGGCTCTCCGGCGCGTAGAACGCCCGGGCGAGCGCGTCGAGCACGTCCGCCGACTTCGGCCCGAACGACAGGATCTCCGTGTCGTCCATGGCGACGAACCGCCGGTTCTCGCCGGCCGGCGTCTGCGCGAGGGCCGGAACCTGCTCCAGCAGCCCGTCGGCGCCGCCCACGGACTCCAGTCCGCCGGTCATGAGCAGCACCAGGTCGGGCTGCATCGACACCAGGCCTTCGTCGTTCAGCGGCCGCATGCCCTTCCAGCCCACCTCGGCGGCGGCGTCGACCGCGCCCAGGCCCTCGATGAGGGAGTCGGCCCCCGACTCGTCACCGAACAGGTAGTAGACACCGGACTGCCCGCGCACGTAGAGGAAGATCACGCGGGGCCGCACGGCGGCGTCGTCCGGGGCGAGGGCCGCGACCTGCTCCAGCGTGGCGTCGACGGCGGCCTCCGTGCGCTCAGCCAGGGCCGCGCCCTCGTCCGGCAGCCCCAGGGCCTCGCCGGTGGCGCGGGCCAGGTCGGCGGAGGTCTCCAGGCTGCGGTGCGCGTCCAGGACGACGACGGGGATGCCGGCGTCGCGCATCTGCAGCACCACGTCCCAGGGCCCGAGCGTGGTGTCGGTGAGGATCACGGTCGGCGCCAGGTCGAGGATCGCCTCGCCCGTCAGCTCGTGCCCGTTGGACGTGACGAGCGGCCGGTCGGCGATCTCCGGGAAGCCCGAGGACACGTCGCGCCCCACGACGCTGTCGCCCAGGCCGAGCTCGAACACGATCCGCGAGAGCGACCCGTACAGGTCCAGGGCCAGGATCCGGCTGGTGTCGGTCACGGTGACCTCGGTGCCCTGCGCGTCCGTGACGGTCGCGGGCAGGGCCGGGCTCGGGTCGGTGGCGACGGGGTCGACGGCGCGCTCGGGCGTCCCCACCGTGAGCTCGCCGGTCCAGTCCCGCGGGTCGGCGATCGGCTCGAGCTCGCTCAGCGGCTCGGTGCCGACGACGGCGCCGTCGTCGTCCGCGTGGCCGGCCAGCGGGAGCTGCAGGCCGCACCCGGCGAGGAGCGCGGCGACGCCGAGCGCGGCGACGCCGGCGGCCGCGGCGCTGGCGAGCGCGCGGGGGGAGCGGCGGCGCGGTGCGGTGCGGCTGAGCCGTCCGGTGTACCTGACCAGGTCCGACGTCGGTATGACGGCCGTCGGTGTCGCGGCGCGATCATCGGCTCCGGACTGGCGCGGCATCGAACACTCCCTCGTACGCCGGGGCACAGCCCGGTATGGAATTAGGCGTGCCTAACTTAGGCGAGGCGAGCCTGATAAAGTCAAGCCAGGTCGGCACTTCCCGGGAGAAATCACCCGAGCGCGGCCCAGCCGGGCCCACGCGGCCCACGCGGCCGACCGCGACGTCGTCGACCCGTGACGCCGTCGACCGGTGACGGCGTTGACCACAGCAGTTGCTGCCAAGAACAGGCCCGGCTTGGCAGAAACTGCTGTGCTCGATGCCTCGATGCCTCGATGCCTCGATGCCTCGATGCCTCGATGCCTCGACGCCTCGGCGACAGGCGGGGGTGTGGTGCGCCCGGACACCACCCGAAACGGAGGTGGTGAGCGCCGTCGTCCGCCCGGCACACTGGCCCGATGATCGATTCGACCGCCGGCGGAGGCCGCGCCGCCGAGGGTCCCGCCTTCGGGCCCCGCATCGGCGTCGGCCGGGAGGCGGAGGTGTACGCCTGGGGCGCCGACGCCGTCGTGAAGCTCTACCGCGACGGGTTCGACGGGCACCTGGCCGAGGCCGCGGCCCTGGCCGCGCTTGCCGGGCACCGTGTGGCGCCCGACCTGGTCGAGGTCGTGAAGCGCGACGGCCGGCCGGGCCTGGTGCTGGAGCGCGTCGCGGGTTCCGACATGCTCGACGTGCTGCGGCGTCGGCCGTGGCAGGTGCGTTCGCTCGCCCGTGTTCTGGCCGAGACGCACCTCGCCGTTCACGAGGTCGCCGCGCCCGGGGACCTGCCCGACGTCCGCCAGGTGCTCGCCGCCCGGATCGGAGACGCGTCCCTGTCGCGGGAGCTGCGGGGGTTCGCGCTGCGCCTGCTCGACGGGCTGCCGTCGGGGGACCGCCTGTGCCACGGCGACTACCACCCCGGCAACGTGATGGTGTCCGGGGAGCGGGTCAGCGTCATCGACTGGCCGAACGCGGCCCGCGGCGTGCCCGAGTCCGACCACGCGCGAGCGATCCTGCTGCTGCAGTGGGCCGACCCGCTGCCGGCCAACGGGTTCGTCTCGCGCGGGCTGATCGCGGCCGGGCGGTCGATGCTCACCCGCGGCTACGCGCTCGCCTACGCCGACGGCGCCGACCGGCCGCTGCGGGACCTCGAGCCGTGGCTGGTGGTGCACGCCGCGGCCCGGCTGTCCGAGGGCGTGCCCGAAGAGCGGGCCCGGCTCCTCGACTGGCTCGTGCGCGCGCTGCACGCTTTCGAGGCCTAAGTTTCTCCTCTTTGAGTTGGCTCAAAGAGGAGAAACTTGGGCCTCAAAGGTGAGGGGCGGCCCCGGCGCCCCTGCCCTGTTCAGCGGGACGCCGGACCGTCGCCCGCGTAGCGTTGGCGCAGGAGGTGCGTCATGAGCGACTCACGTGCGGCGGCCGGCGGCGGCGCGATCTACGGGCTCGGCGTCATCGGGGCCTGGGTCTACTTCTGGCAGCAGGCCGACGGCTTCTGGGAGTTCATCTGGGCCATCGTCCAGGGCCTCTTCTGGCCGGCCTTCATGGTCTACGAGGCGTTCTCGGCGCTGGGCGGCTAGCTCTTCCTCCGACCGCCTGCCGTTCGACAGCCCCTTGTTCGACAACCCGCCGTTCGACAGCCCCGCCCGGCCCCACCAGCGCCCGGGCCTCGTCGCGCGCCGTCGCCGCCGGGACCACGTGCCCCGTGCCGAACGCCCGGGACAGCGCCCCGCGCAGCCGCTCGGCGCCGTGCAGGCGGCCCGACCCGTCCGTGCGGCCCGGTGCGGCCGCGACGGGGACGACGGTCAGCCGCGCCCGCTCGGCCGGGTCGGCCTGCTGGTGGACCTCGGCGTACCCGCCGTTGCTCATCCGCACGATCCGGCCCGTCTCGTGCCCGTGCAGCGCGATCTCGCGGTCCTTGCGCTGCAGCCCGATGCACACCCGCCGGGTGACCTCGAACGCCAGCGCGGGGCCGACCAGCAGCAGCACCTGCAGGAACGTGATCACCGACTCGAAGGTCACGTTGAACTCCGTCGAGACGATGTCGGCGCTCGCGGCGCCCCACAGGATGCCGTAGAAGAGCGCACCCGCGACGCCGATGCCGGTGCGGACCGGGAAGTGGCGCGGCCGGTCCAGCACGTCGTGCCGGCCACGGTCCTGCGTGACCCACGCCTCGACGTACGGGTAAACCACGAGCAGCCCGAACCACACGGCCACCACGGCGAGCGGCACCAGCGTCGCGAAGGTCACCGTCCAGCCGCCCCACACGGTCTCCCAGCCCGCCGGCACCAGGCGCAGTGCGCCGTCGAGGAACCCCATGTACCAGTCGGGCTGGCTCCCCGCGCCCACCTCGCCGACCGACGCCGGCCCGTAGGACCAGACGGGGCTGATCGTGGACGTCGCGCCCAGCAGCACCAGCACGGAGCCGGTGATGCCCATCATGCCGAAGGCGCGGAAGGCGGCGTCGGGCCAGAGGCACAGGCCGAGCGTCGGGACGGGCTCGGGCCGGAACTGCTTGGCCTGACCGTCCCGCAGGGCAAGGGCGGCACGGGCGACGAGGACGACGACGAGCAGCCCCGGCGCGATCGCCACGTGCAGCGGGTAGAGGTTCTCGATGATCTGCCCGGGGAAAGGCCCGCCGAACATCACGCCGGCGATCCAGGTGCCGATGAACGGGATGCTCAGCACCACGCCCTCGACGATGCGCAGGCCCGTGCCCGACAGCATGTCGTCCGGCAGGGCGTACCCGCTCCAGCCGGCGGCGAGCACCAGCACGAACGCCGCCACCAGCAGCACCCAGCTCAGCTGCCGCGGCCGGCGGAACCCGCCGTTGAAGAACGTGATCAGCAGCTGCATGATGATCGACGCCGGCATGACCAGCGCCGCCCAGTGGTGCGTCTGGCGCAGCAGCAGGCCGCCGGTCTGCTCGAACGAGATGCGCATGGTCGAGGCGAACGCCTCGGTCACCGTCGCGCCCTGCAGCGGCCCGTAGGGGCCGGTGTAGGTGACCAGCTCGTTCGACGGCGTGTAGGTGAACGCCAGCAGGATGCCGGTCACGGTCAGCACGACCAGGCACGTGAACGTCACGACGCCGAACAGGTTCGACCAGTGCAGCTGCACCCGCCGCCGGCCCAGCTCGTCGATCCTGGCGCGGATGGCCTGGGTTCGGCGCTGTCGGTTCTCCCGGCGGCTCTGCTTGCCTCGGCGACTCTGTGTGCCCTTGCGGGCGAGGTCAGCCCGCATCGCGCACCACGCTCAGCTCGGGGCGGGCGGCGTCGGCTGCGCGGCCGGCTGCGTTGTTGGCTGCGTTGTTGGCTGCGACGTCGGCTGCGCCGTCGGCCAGAGCCTCGGCGTCGTCCGGAACTGCCGTCCCGGGCACCGGCGCCGTCCGCTCGGCTCCCGCGAACGGGTCGCCGCCCGCGAGGAACGCGGCGCGCGGCTTCTGCACCGTGGACAGCGGGATGATGTCGCGGCCGAAGAACACCGCCGACGCCCAGACCAGCAGGACGCGCACCTTGCGCTCCCAGGTCGGCACGGCCAGCACGTGGTAGCCGCGGTGCATGATCCAGGCCGGGAAGCCCTTGATGACCAGCTTCTTGTACTGGAAGATGCCGCGCCCGATGCCGAGGGTGGCGACCGTGCCGAGGCTGTGGTGCAGGTACGGCTTGACCTTCTTGCCCCGCAGGTCCGCGACCAGGTTGGCCGCCAGCAGCTTGCCCTGCCGGACGGCGTGCTGTGCGTTCGGCACGGTCCGCGCGCCCGGCACGGAGGAGGCGAGGTCGGGGACGGCGGCGTTGTCGCCGGCGGCCCAGGCGTCCGGCACGGGCGCCTCGTCGGTGCCGACCCGCAGGTCGGCGCGCACGCGGACCAGGCCGCGCTCGTCGACCGGCAGGTCGGTGTTCCGTGCGACGACGGGGTTGCTCCCGTTCCCGGCCGCCCAGATCAGCAGGCCGTTGCCGTACGACTCCCCGGTGGAGAGCATGATCCGGCCCTCGGCCGCCGAGACGACCTGGGTGCCGAGGTGGATGCGCCCGCCCCGCTCCTGCAGGTGGCGCACCACCCAGCGGCCCGGCTCGTCGGTGACCTCCGGCAGGATGCGCTTGTTCGAGTCGACGAGGTGGAAGGACAGGTCGTCGCGGCCGAGCTCCGGGTAGGACTTCAGCAGCGCCGTGGCCAGCGACAGCAGCTCGCCGAACACCTCGACGCCGGTGAACCCGCCGCCCACGACGGTGACCGTCAGCAGCCGGCGGCGCTCGATCCCGGGCGGGAGCAGCGCGGCCCGGTCGAACGCGGTCAGCAGGGCGTCGCGGATCGCGACCGCCTCCTCCACGTGCTTCAGGCCGATCGCCTCCTGCTCGATGCCCGGGACCGGGAACGTGCGGGTCACGGCGCCCGCCGTGACGACGATCGTGTCGTAGCCGACCTCCCGCAGGGCGCCGTCGTTGGTGCGGACGGTCGCGGTGCGGTTCGCGTGGTCGATCTTGGTGGTGTGGCCCGCGATGATCGTGGTGCGGTGCAGGTGGCGGCGCAGCGACACCATGACGTGGCGCGCCTCGATCGAGCCGGCGGTGACCTCGGGCAGGAACGGCTGGTACGTCATGTAGCCGTGCGGGTCGACGAGCGTCACCTCGGCCTCGCCCCTGCGGAGCTTCTTCTCCAGGCCCCACGCGGTGTAGAAGCCCGCGTAGCCGCCGCCGACGATCAGAATCTTCTCCATGACACCCTCCTGGTGGTCTTACCAGTTCGACAAATCAGCGCGGCCGGATGTGACGTGGTGGTGGTCACAGTGCAGGTCAGGTGCCGTGCTTGCTGGTCAGGAGGTTGGTCAGGGGGCTGGTCAGGCAGGGGGTCGTAGGCACGGACAACCCGAACCTGGATCAGGTCCCGCGGCCCGCTCACGCTGATCTGGACCGGCCGCCCGGCCGGCGAGAGAACAGCCGTGAGGAAGACAGCCGTGAGCAAGGCAGCAGTGAAGAAGGCAACGCCGGGCAGGACAGCACCGAAGAAGACGACCAGGACCAGCAGCCCCGTCAGGCACCGCGCCCGCCGGTACACCGACGTCGTCGTGCCCGACCTGAGCGGACGCCGCGCCCTGGTGACCGGCGCCAGCGACGGCATCGGCCTCGGGCTGGCCGAGCGGCTCGCGCGGGCCGGCGCCGAGCTCGTCCTGCCCGTCCGCAACCCCGCCAAGGGCGAGGCGGCCGTCGCGCGCCTGCGCGCCGCGGTGCCGGACGCCGTCGTCGGTACCCGGCCGCTCGACCTCGCTTCCCTGGACTCGGTCGCGGCGCTCGCGGACGACCTGCTCGCCGACGGCCGGCCGATCGACCTGCTGGTCGCCAACGCCGGCGTGATGACGCCGCCGACCCGGCACACGACCGCCGACGGCTTCGAGCTGCAGCTAGGCACCAACCACCTGGGGCACATGGCGCTCGTGGGGCTGCTGCTGCCGCTGCTGCGGTCGTCCGGCCCCGGCACGTCAGGCCCAAGTACGTCCGGTTTCAGCACATCCGACGGCCGGCCGGGAGCCCGCGTGACCACGATGTCGAGCGCCGCGGCCCGGTTCGGCGTGATCGACTGGGCCGACCTGAACAGCGAGCGCGCTTACTCGCCGGTGCGGGCCTACAACTTCTCCAAGCTCGCCCAGCTCATGTTCGCGCTCGAGCTGGACCGGCGCAGCCGGGCGCACGGCTGGGGCATCGTGAGCAACGCGGCGCATCCCGGCACCACCTATACGGGCCTGTACGCGGCGGGCCCGGCTCTGGGCACCGGGACGGGAACAAGTGCTGGCGAGCCCCCGCGGATGGACGCCGTCATGCGCCGGCTGCTCGGCCTGGGCGTCATGGTGCAGCCGGTCGAGATGGGGATCCTGCCCGCCCTGCAGGCGGTCACGGACGTCACGGCGCAGGGCGGGACGTTCTACGGGCCCGACGGCGTTGGCCACTTCACGGGCAGCTCCGCACCGCAGCGCGTCTACCGCGCGGCGACCGACGAGGCCGCCGCGAGCCGGCTGTGGGACGTCTCGGAGAACCTGACCGGCGTCCGGTTCCCGGACGGCCCGGTGGGGTGATCGCAGGACCAGAGCAGCACGAGCACGAGAGCGAGATGACGATGGACCGCCAGCAGCTGGCCGACTTCCTCCGGAACCGGCGCGAGGCGCTCCAGCCCGAGGACGTCGGGCTGCCGCGCGGGTCGCGCCGGCGCACCAGCGGGCTGCGGCGCGAGGAGGTGGCGGCGCTGAGCGGCGTCTCGGCCGACTACTACAGCCGCATCGAGCAGCAGCGCGGGCCGGTGCCCTCGGAGCAGGTGCTCGGCGCCATCGCGCACGGCCTGCACCTGACCCTCCAGGAGCGGGACCGCCTCGTGGAGCTGGCGGGGCACGCGCTGCCCCGCCGGGTCCACCGCGGGGACCACATCAACGCCGGGATGATGCGCATCCTCGACGGGCTCGCGGACGCGCCCGCCCAGGTCGAGAACGTGCTGGGCGAGACCCTGCGGCAGACCCGCCTGGCGGCGGCGCTGCTCGGCGACGAGACGTCGTACACCGGGCCCGACCGCGTGCGCGCCCACCGGTGGTTCACCGACCCCCGGGCCCGGGACCGCGTCCCCGAGGAGGACCACGAGCACCACAGCCGTACCCTCACGGCCCGGTTGGCGGCGCTGCACGCGCAGACCGGGCCCAGGTCCCCGGCGGGCGAGATCGCGGCGAACCTCCGCGGCCGCAGCCCGGAGTTCGCGGCGCTGTGGGACGAGCACCCCGTCGTCGGCCCCTACTGTGAGCCGAAGCGGCTGAACCACCCCGAGGTGGGGCTCGTGGAGCTGCACGGGCAGACCCTGCTGGACCCCGACCAGAACCAGGCCCTGACGGTCTTCACCGCGGTCCCGGGGACGGAGAGCTACGAGCGGCTCCAGCTCCTGTCGGTGGTGGGCGCGCCCTGAGCCGGGCGGGCAGCGCAGGGGACGACGCGGCGTCGGAAGCAACGCGGCGTCGGAAGCAACGCGGCGTCGGAGACAACACGGCCGACGCCGGCCGGGATGCTGGAGGGCTCCCGGCCGGCGTCGTCCGGCATCGTCCTGCGTAGTCCTGCGGGTGTGTTGTCGCGGAGGTCAGTCCGAGGTCGCCCGCACCGCCGCGATGATGGTCTCGGCCACCGTGACCGGGTGCGAGACGGCGAGCGCGTGCGACGCCCCCGGCACCTCGGTCACCGTGCGGGCGCCGGCCCGCTCGGCCATGAACCGGATCAGCTCCGCCGGGATGTTGCGGTCGGCCTCGCCGTACACGACCCACGACGGCAGCGTGCGCCACGCCGGCACGGCCGCCGGCAGACCGTCGGTCAGGGCCGCCTCGGTCACCGGCCGCTGGGTCACGGCCATCAGGTCGGCGAGGTCGGCGTCGACGTCGGCGCAGAACTGCTCGGCGAACACCTCCGGGCGGATCGCGAGCTCGTTGCCGCCGGTGGAGACCGGGTAGGCCTTGAGCGCGCCGCCCAGGGTGCTGCCCGGGAACTTGCCGGACAGGTCGAACGCGTTCTCGCCGGTGTCGGGCGTGAATGCCGCGACGTAGACGAGGCCCACGACCTTCGGGTTCGCGGCGGCGGCCTCGGTGATGACCATGCCGCCGTAGGAGTGGCCGGCCAGGACGACCGGTCCGTCGATGGACGCGACGACGTCGCGCACGTACTGGGCGTCGCCCGCGACGGAACGCAGCGGGTTGCCGGCGGCGACCACCGGGATCATCTGCTGCTGCAGGTGCCCGACGACGGCGTTCCAGCTCGAGGACTCGGCGAACGCCCCGTGGACCAGGACGACGGTGGGTGTGGTCATGACTGCTCTCCCTTGTTCGGTACTGCTGAGTTCGGTACTGCCTTGTTCGGTACTGCGGTGTTGCTGGTCTTGCTGGTGCCGCTGCTCAGGGCCTTGCGCAGCACGTGGACGGCCTGCTCCAGCGCCGCGGTGGTGGCCGCGGTGCCGCGCAGGGGGTTCAGCATCAGGAAGTCGTGGATCGTGCCGTTGTAGCGGACCGTCGTGGTCGGGACGCCGGCGGCGATCAGGTGCCGGGCGTACGCCTCGCCCTCGTCCCGCAGCACGTCGTTCTCGTCGACCACCAGGAACGCCTCGGGCAGGCCCGCGAGGTCCTCGGCGGTGGCCCGCAGCGGGGACGCGGTGATCTCGCCGCGGCGCTCCAGGTCCGGCAGGTAGGCGTCCCAGAACCACGCCATGGCCTTGGCCGTCAGGTGCGGGCCGTCGGCGAACTCGCGGTAGCTCCCCGTGTCCTGCCCGGCGTCCGTCACCGGGTAGTACAGCGACTGGTGCACGAACCGCACGTCCCCGCGCTGCTTGGCCAGGATCGCCAGGGCGGCGGTCATGTTCCCGCCCACCGAGTCGCCGACGACGGCGAGCCGCGCGGCGTCGAGGCCCTCCGCCGCGCCCTCCCGGGTGATCCACCGCGCGGCCGCGTACGCCTGCTCGATCGCCACGGGGTACTGCGCCTCCGGCGACCGGGTGTACTCCACGAACACCACGGCCGCGCCGACGCCCACGGCCAGCTCCCGCACGAGGCGGTCGTGCGTGCCCGCGTTGCCGAGGATCCAGCCGCCGCCGTGCACGTAGAGGATGGTCGGCAGCAGGGGCTGCGAACCGTCCGGCGACCCGGACGTGGATCCGGTCGGTAGCAGGTCCGGCAGGAGGTCGGGCCGGCCGGTCGCGCTGTGCCTGCCGGGCTGGCTGCGCCGGTTGCTCCCGCTGTTCTGGCCGTTCGCGCCGAGGGGCTTGACGATGCGCACCCGCACGTCGCCGACGTCGGCCGGGACGGTGATCCACTTCTCGTCGACGTCGGGCTTGTCGACCGGTGCCGCCTGGACGTCGTCGAGGAGCTTGCGGGCTCCGTCGACACCCAGCTCGTAGAGCAGCGGGGGCTTGGCGGTCGCGTCGGCGAACGCCTGGGCCGCCGGCTCGAGCACGTGCTCGCTCATGTGTGTCTCCTTGCGTTGGTTGCGCGTGAGTTCTGTCGTTCGTGAGATCGGTGGTTCGTGGGTTCGGTCGTTCGTGGGTTCGGTCGTTCGTGAGGTCGACTGCGCATGTGTTGGCCCGCGCGTGGATTTACCCGCGCCCGCTGCTCGATGGTGTCGATGCATCTCGATGGGTGTCGCATGCCGGATCGCGGCTCGGCCATCGCAGGACAGGGGGACCGGGCCGTGTTTTTATCGGCCTCACACGTACGACCGGTCGGGGGCGCCGGCTGTGACAGCCGTTCGTCCCCGAGGTGATGGCATGACCGCTTCAGGTGCCCCAGATCCGGGTAGTTCCGAGCAGAGTCGTTCTGAGCAGAGTCGTTCTGAGCCGGGAGAGGCAGGCCCAGACCGGTCAGACCCAGGCGGTCCGGGGCTCGACGCGGCGGTGGCCGTGTTCACGGAGGTCCGACCGCAGCTGTTCGGGATCGTGTACCGCATGCTCGGCTCGACGGCCGAGGCCGAGGACGTGCTGCAGGACGCCTGGATCCGCTGGCACACCACGGACCGGTCCGTCGTCCGCAACCCGCACGCGTTCCTGACCACGACGACGACCCGCCTGGCCATCAACGTCCTGCGCAGCGCCCACACCCGGCGCGAGACCTGCGCGGGCCCCGCGCTCCCCGAGCCGGTGGACACGGGCCACGACCCGGCGCTCGGCGCGGAGCACTCCGAGGCCCTCGACGTCGCGGTGCTGGTGCTGCTCGAACGGCTCACGCCGACCGAGCGCGCCGCCTACGTGCTGCGCGAGGCGTTCGAGTACGCGTACGCCGACATCGCGGAGATCGTCCAGCTCTCGCAGGCCGCCGCGCGGCAGCTCGTCAGCCGCGCGCGCAAGCACCTCGCGTCCGGGCGGCGCAGCGCGGTGCTCGCCAGCAAGCGGCGGGCGCTCCACGAGGCGTTCGTCGCGGCGGCCCGGTCCGGCGAGCTCGCGCGCCTGGAGCGGCTGTTCGCCCAGGACGTCGTCGAGCGGGCAGACGGCGCCGGACGGGCCGACGCCGACGTCGAACGGCCGGCTGTGCGTGTTCCGGCTGTCCGCGTCCCGGCTGTGCGTATCCCGGCTGTGCGTATCCCTGCTGTACGGACCCCTGCTGTACGGACCCCTGCTGTACGGACCCCTGCTGTACGTATCGCGGCCGAGCGGACCCCGGCGGTGCGAACTCCTGCTGCGCGAACTCCTGCCGTGCAAACTCCCGCTGTGCAAACTCCCGCTGCGCAAACTCCCGCTGTGCGTATCCCCGCTGCGAGTGCACCGGCTGCGAGTACACCAGCCGCGAGTGGGGCAACCGTGAGTGCGCCGGACGTGGGCACGGTGACCGTGCGTACCCCGGCCGTGAGCTCGCCGACCGTGCGCACTCCGGACGTGCGCCCTCCAGCGGTGCCTCCGCCAGTGCCGCGTGCCCCGGCTGAGCCGGCCCCCGTCGTCGGGCGGTGGAGGGTCGCGCGGCTCGCGCAGGTCTTCGCCCTGCCGTTCTGGGCCGACGTCGCCGTGGGGGCGCTGGGGTGACGCGTGTGCCGGCGGCCCTTGGTCCCGCCGGCACACGCGATCGTTCGCTCCTGAGGTTCTGTTCAGAGCACGAACTTCTGCCCGCAGGAGCGAGCTTGAAACGTTGCATCATCGTGGCCTGAACAGAGCCTCGGGCGTCGGTCGGCGTAACGGCAATGTCACCGACGATGCGCCAGGTACCGGAGATCTAGCTGCGACAGAACACTAGGCCGCCGGGTCGAACGGGATGCCGGCCGGCTTCATCCGGTCCAGCCAGTAGGTGAAGTCGCCGTCGTCGATCTTGATGCTGGCCCCGCCGAAGTCGGCGGTCATCAGGCGGTCGCGCAGCGACGTGCTGGGCCAGCCGTCCCAGCCGACGACCGGCGGGTAGCGCCAGGTGCCGTAGTGGTTCTCCGGCGGGTCGTCGTTGCCGTTGGCGAGCCGGAACAGGTGCGTGCTCGGCCCGTCCTTGTGGTAGACGATCTTCGGGTGCGAGCCCTCGAACCGCACCTGTGAGCGGGGGTAGGTCGCCGAGCCGCTGTGCTCGGTGATCGACACGTGCTCCACCTGGTTGGCCGACTGGTCGACCCACACCACGACGTGCTCCCAGTCGTGCCGGTGGCTGCCCACCGCGACCGGGCCGTCCATGGTCTGGTCCTTCTCGAAGTAGCTCGCGTACATCACGGCGCACCAGCCGTTGTTGCACTTCTCGCGGGAGTAGGTCTGCGAGGCGTCCAGGTCCCACTGGTCGCGGCAGTTCCCGTTGACTGCGCCGCCGATGGCGAGCCCCGTCGCCAGCGTCCCGTCGGGCCCGATCGCCGACGTCGCGTAGCAGCCGTCGCCGTCGTAGTCGTAGGCAGGGGAGAAGGACTGCTCGGTCCCGCTGGCGTTCTGCGGGAGGTTGGGCGGCGGGTCGGCCTGCGCGACCACCGCCGGGGCGGCGAACGCGAACAGCGTGGCGAGGACGCCGACGACGGCGGCCGCGACACGCGGGAGGGCTCTCGGGGCGACTCTTGGGGCTGTTCTTGAGGATGTTCTTGGGGCGGCCGGGGTAGTTCTCGGGGCCGCTTCCAGGCCAGGGGAAGGGAAGTTCGGGCGGTCCGTGCGTTCCATGGCGGGCCTCTCGTGAGTCCGTGCGGAGCGGGTGAAAAGCCGGGCAGACGGATGGTATTGCCGCAGGGTGGGCCGGGCAATGAGGGTGATTGCTTACCCCGTTGACCGCGCACCGCCGGGGTCGCTATGTTCTTTGTGGGCACAATCGTTCGTATCGCGAACACTCTCGACGACGAGAACTGAGACCAGCGAGACCGAGCACGTCACGCAGGCACCGCAAGCGAGCACCACACCTGAGGACCCTGTTCCACCGAGCACCCTGTTGCACCGAGCACCCTGTTCCACCGAGCGCAACGTTCAGACGAGCACCCTGTTCAAAGGAGAACTCCAGTGCGACGTACCTTTCCTGCCTCTCCGGCCGCACGTGCCGCTCGCGCCGTACCCGCAGCCGCCGTGGCGGCGGCCGCGGCCCTGCTCCTGGCCGCGTGCGGCGGCCCGTCCGAGGCAGGCACCGGATCAGCGGACGGCGGGGCCGACGGCGGGCTGACGCCCGTGAAGGTCGGCGTCATCCCGATCGTTGACGTCGCACCGATCTACCTCGGCGTCCAGGAGGGCTTCTTCGAGGAGGAGGGCCTCGACGTCACGCTGGAGCTCGCCCAGGGCGGGGCCGCCGTCGTGCCCGCCGTGGTGGCCGGCGAGTACCAGTTCGGGTTCAGCAACGTCACGTCGCTGCTGGTCGCGTCGTCGCAGGGGCTGCCGCTCAAGGCGGTCGCGCCCGGCAACTCCACGACGGGCGTGGCCGGCGAGGACTTCAGCGCCGTCGTCGTCCCGGAGGACTCCGACGTCGAGGACGCCGCCGACCTGGCCGGCCGGACCGTCGCCGTCAACACCCTGAACAACATCGGCGACACCACGATCCGCAAGGTCGTGGCCGACGCCGGCGGCGACGCGGACGCCGTCGAGTTCGTAGAGATGGGCTTCCCCGACATGCCCGCCGCCGTCGCCGGGGGCCAGGTCGACGCCGCCTGGATCGTCGAGCCGCACCTGACCAGGGCCCTGCAGGACGGCGCCCGCGTGGTCGCCTCCAACTTCGCCGAGACCGACCCCGACCTGCTGATCGCCGCCTACTTCACCTCGGAACAGCAGATCGCCGCCGACCCGGACGCGGTCGAGGGGTTCACCGCCGCGATGGAGAAGTCGCTGACCTACGCCGAGGAGCACCCCGACGAGACCCGCGCCGTCCTGGACACCTACACCGAGATCGACCCCGCGGTGAAGGAGGCCATGGTGATGCCCCGGTTCGCGCCCGGACTGGACGCGGCGTCGTTCCAGGTGCTCGCCGACCTCGGCCTGGAACAGGGCATGTTCGACGAGGCCGTCGACACGAGCGCGCTCCTGCCGTGAGCCGTGCTGGCGTGAGCCGTGCTGCTGTGAGCCGTGCCGCTGTGGGCCGTGCTGGCGTGAGCCGCGCCGTCGGGGGTGCTCGTGGTGGCGCCGGCGCGCGCGGTTCCGGCGTCGTGCCTGCCTGGGCGCTCGGCGGCGCGGGGGTCGCGACGCTGCTGGTCGTCGTCGAACTGGTGCCCCGGCTCGGGATCGTCGACGCGCGGTACCTGCCGCCGACGTCGCAGATCCTGGGCGCCCTCGCCGAACGCCTCGGCCGGGCCGAGCTCTGGACCGCGCTGGGCCAGACGCTGACCACGTGGTTCACGGGGCTGGCGATCGCGCTCGTGGCCGGGGTGGTGCTCGGCGTCGTCATCGGGTCGGTGCCGTGGCTCCGTGCCGTGACGGCGTCGACCATCGAGTTCCTGCGGCCGGTGCCGTCGGTCGCGCTCATCCCCGTCGCGATCCTGCTGTACGGGACCGGCATGGCCTCGACGCTGCTGCTGGTGGTCTACGCGAGCTTCTGGCAGGTGCTGGTGCAGGTGCTGTCCGGCGTGCAGGACGTCGACCCGGTCGCCTCCGACACGGCGCGCTCCTACCGGTTCTCTCCGCTGACCCGCATCCGCACGCTCGTGTGGCCGACGACGCTCCCGTACGCGATGACGGGCCTGCGGCTCGCCGCGAGCGTCGCGCTGATCCTGACCGTGACCGGCGAGCTGCTGATCGGCACCCCCGGGATCGGGCGGCTGCTCGGGGTGGCGCAGTCCTCCGGTGCGGTCGCGTCGATGTACGCGTACGTGGTCGTCGCGGGCCTGCTGGGCGTGGCGGTCAACCTCGTGGCCCGCGCGCTGGAGCGCCGGACGCTGTTCTGGCACCCGTCGGTCCGCGGGGAGGCGGCGGCATGAGCGGCCCGGCGCCCGCGGTTCGGGCCGGGGCCGGCGTCGGCCGGGTGCTGCGGTCCGGCCTGCTCGTCCTCGGCCTGCCCGCCGTCCTGCTCACGGCCTGGTGGGTGCTGACCGACGGCAGCACGTCGTACTTCAACCCGCCCCTGCGCACGATCGTCGGCACGTTCGGCGAGACCTGGTTCGGGTCGCCGTTCGCGGAGAGCCGGTTCGTGCAGGACGTGATCCCCTCCGTCCTGCGGCTGCTCGCGGGGTACGGCATCGCGCTGGTGGCCGGCATCGTCCTCGGTGTGGCGATCGGGTCCTCGCGCGCCCTGCGCGCGTACGCCGAACCAGTGCTGGAGTTCTTCCGGGCCATCCCGCCGCCCGTCATGGTGCCGATCCTGATGCTGTTCCTCGGAATCGGTACGTCGATGAAGATCGTGGTGATCGCGACCGGTTGCCTCTGGCCGATCCTGCTGAACACCGTCGAGGGAGTGCGGGGCCTAGACCCCGTGCTGCGCGACACCGCGCGGGCCTACCGGCTGGGCCGCGTCGCGACGGTGCGGCACCTCGTGCTGCGCGGCGCGAGCCCGCAGATCGTGACCGGCGCCCGGCAGGCGCTGTCGATCGGGATCATCCTGATGGTGATCAGCGAGATGTTCGCGGCCAAGGACGGCCTGGGCTTCTCGATCGTGCAGTTCCAGCGCAGCTTCGCCATCCCGGAGATGTGGAGCGGGGTCATCCTGCTCGGCGTCGTCGGCGTGCTGCTGTCCCTCGTCTTCCGGGCCGTGACGAACGCGGTCCTGAGCTGGTACCTCGGGTACCGGCAGTCCCAGCACGGAGGTGCCTGAGATGACCAGTCCAGCCAGTTCGGCGCCGTGGGGTTCTGCCCCGGACAGTGCTGCCTCGGAGGGTTCTGCTCCAGCCCCCGCGGCGGACCGCCCGGGTGGGGCGCGCCTCGACGTCCGCGGCCTGCGCAAGGTCTATCCGGGCAGCGGCAAGTCGGGCGGCGGGTCCGGCGCCCCCGTCGAGGCGATCGCCGACCTCACCTTCGAGGTGCGCCCGGGCGAGCTGGTCTGCGTCGTCGGACCCTCGGGTGCCGGCAAGACCACGCTGCTGCGCTGCATGGCGGGCCTCCTGCCCGCGACGTCGGGCGAGGTGGTGCTGGGGGAGTCCGCGATCACCGGGCCGCCCGAGGGGATGGCGGTCGTGCTGCAGGAGTACGGACGGTCGCTCTTCCCCTGGATGACGGTCGCCCAGAACGTCGAGCTGCCGCTGAAGGAGAAGGGCGTCCCGAAGCGGCGTCGGGCCGAGCTGGTGCGGGACACCCTGGCGGCGGTCGGCCTGGGCGACGTCGCGGGCGCGTACCCGTGGCAGCTGTCCGGCGGGATGCAGCAGCGCGTCGCGATCGCGCGGGCCGCCGCCTACGAGCCGCGGGTGCTGCTCATGGACGAGCCGTTCGCCGCCGTCGACGCGCAGACCCGGTTCGACCTGGAGGACCTGGTCCGCGCGCTGTGGAAGCGGCTCGGCATCACCGTCGTCTTCGTGACCCACGACATCGACGAGGCGATCTACCTGGGCGAACGCGTCCTCGTCCTGTCGGCGCGGCCGACGGTCGTGCTGGAGGACGTCGAGGTCGGCCTCGGCCCGGACCGCGACCAGCTCGGGACGCGCGGCACCGCCGAGTTCGCCCGCCTGCGCACGCACGTGTACGAGCTGGTGCAGCAGGCGAAGCAGGGGGTCCGCAGCCTCGCGGAGGCGCGGCTCACGCATGCGGTGGGTGGGTCCGATGCCTGACGGAAGGGCGTCTGACCGAGCGGCGTCCGGTAGCGCGGCGTCGGGCGGGGCGGCGTCTGGCGGGGCTGCGTCTGACGGGCGGGAGCCTGACGGCGGGAGCGGTTCGGCCGACGTCGGCCCGGCCCGCTCGTCCGAGTTCGTGCAGTCGCTCGAACGGGGCCTCGCGGTGATCCGGGCGTTCGACGGCGACCGGCGGTCCCTCACGCTCAGCGACGTCGCCCGCGCGGCCGGGCTGAGCCGGGCGTCGGCGCGGCGGTTCCTGCACACCCTGGTCGAGCTCGGGTACGTCGCGACCGACGGCCGCGAGTTCACGCTGCGGCCGGCGCTGCTCGAGCTCGGGTACGCGTACCTGTCGAGCCTGACGCTGCCGGACCTCGCGACGCCGCACCTCGAGAAGCTGTCGGAACAGGTGAGCGAGTCGTCGTCCGTCGCGGTGCTCGACGGCGCGGACATCGTCTACGTCGCCCGTGTCGCGACTCGCCGCATCATGAGCGCGACGATCCGGGTCGGCACCCGGTTCCCGGCGTACGCGACGTCGATGGGCCGGGCGATCCTCGCCTACGCCGAGCCCGCCGACCTGGAGGCCTACCTGGCGCGGACCGCGCCGTCGGACCGGCTGACGCCGCTGACCGCACGCACGGTGACCGACCCCCGGGAGCTGCGGGACGCCCTCGGCCGGGTGCGCGAGCAGGGCTGGGCGCTGGTCGACCAGGAGCTGGAGGACGGCCTGCGCTCCGTCGCGGCGCCGCTGCGCGACGGGACCGGCCGAGTCGTCGCGGCGGTCAACGTCTCGGCGCCCGTGCGGCGTGGCGAGATCCCGGAGATCCTGCGGCACCTGCTGCCCCCGCTGCTCAAGGCGGCGGCGGCGATCGAGGCGGACCTGGCGCGGATGCGCTGAGGCGGGCGACCGAACGAGCTGACCGAACGAGCTGACCGACTGCACTCAGGGAGGAACTGTTGCCGGTAGCACCAGCGGCTGATCCGACGCCGGACCTGTCGACGTCGGGCTCCCCGGCCTCGCGCCGTCGGCACGCGCCCGAGCGGACCCTGGTCGGGATCGTCGGCGGCGGCCCGGCCGGACTGCTGCTCTCGCACCTGCTGCACCGGTCCGGCGTCGACCACGTGGTGCTGGAGGCACGCTCACGCGAGGAGATCGAGCACACGCACCGCGCCGGAATCCTCGAGGCCGGCGCCGTGCAGGTCCTGGTCGACGCCGGCCTGGACCGCGTGCTGCGCGACGGCTCCCGGCACGACGGCATCGTGCTGCGCTTCGACGGCGCCGACCACCGCATCGACCTGACCGGCCTCACCGGCCGCAGCGTGTGGCTCTACCCGCAGACCGACGTCTTCATCGACCTCGCCAACCAGCGCGCGGCCGACGGCGCCTACAGCAGCGGGGGTGCTGACGGGGCCGACGGGTCGGGCGGCGTGGGCGGCGTCGGTGACGTCGGCGACCAGGTCCGCTGGGGCGCCACGGTCACCCACGTGCTCGACGGCGGCAACGTCGACGGCGGCAGCGGCGGCGCCGTCGGCAGTGACAGTGGCGGCGACCGCCCCGGCGTGCTCTGGACCGACCGGCAGGGCGACACCCACGAGCTGCGCTGCGACGTCCTGGTCGGGGCGGACGGCTCTCACTCGACCCTGCGGCACACTCTGCCCGAGTCCCAGCGGCGCACGTTCGTCCACGAGTACCCGTACGCGTGGTTCGGCGTGATCGTCGAGACGCCGCGCAGCGCCCCGGAGCTCGTGTACACGGCGTCCGAGCACGGGTTCGCGCTGATCAGCCAGCGCACCGAGACCCACCAGCGCCTCTACTTCCAGTGCGACCCCGACGAGGACCCGGCCCGCTGGACCGACGACCAGATCTGGGCCGAGCTGCAACGCCGCGTCGCCGGGCCCGACGGCTTCCGGCTCGTCGAGGGCGCCGTCGAGGAACGGTCCGTGCTGCGCTTCCGCTCGTCCGTCGTCGAGCCTGTGCGGCACGGCCGCATGCTGCTCGCCGGCGACGCCGCCCACACCGTCCCGCCCACGGGGGCCAAGGGGCTCAACCTGGCGCTCGCGGACGTCGTCGTGCTGCACGACGTGCTGCAGACCTGGCTCGCCAGCGGACGCCGGACGGGACGCCGCGACGACACCGTGCTCGACGAGTACGGCCGCCGCGTCGCCGAGCGCGTCTGGCGGGCCCAGCACTTCTCCGCGTGGATGAGCGGCATGCTGCACTCCCACCCCGGCGAGACCGACTTCGCGGCCCGACGGCGCCTGGCCGAGCTCCGCATGCTCGTCGCCTCGGAGTCGGGACGGAGATTCCTCGCGGAGGGCTACACCGGCTGGGGCCCGGTTCTGGGGGAGGGGGCGTCATGACCGGGACTCCGCGCGCCGAACCCCCTGGCACCGCACACGGCGCACCGCACATGGTGCACCGCACGCCGACGTACCCGACGACCTCGACAGGGAGACGACATTGACCCACGCTGCCGAACCGCCGAGCGCTGCCGGACCGCCGGAACCTGCCGTGCCCGCGGGCGCTGCCGTCCTTCGGACCACGGCGCCGGACGTGGCCGCCGACACCCAGGCGCAGCTCAGCGCCGAGATCGAGGCCGCGCACCGCGCCTACGCGGAGGGCCTCGCACAGGGTGCGCCCCGCGAGCACGGTCCGCGACGCGACTGGCCGCCGTACCGCAGCTCGATCCTGCGGCACCCCACCAAGGACCTGCACCACGCCGACCCCGAGACGATCGAGCTGTTCGCGCCGGTCTTCGGCGAGCGTGACATCGGCGCCCTGGAGTCCGACCTCACGGTGCAGCACGGCGGCGAGCCGATCGGCGAACGCATCGTCGTCCGCGGCCGCGTGGTCGACGGCGAGGGGCGGCCGGTGCGCCGTCAGCTCGTCGAGGTCTGGCAGGCCAACGCCGCCGGCCGGTACGTCCACAAGCGCGACCAGCACCCGGCGCCGGTCGACCCGAACTTCACCGGCGTCGGCCGCATGCTGACCGACGACGACGGCTGGTACCAGTTCCAGACCATCAAGCCCGGCCCCTACCCGTGGAAGAACCACTTCAACGCCTGGCGCCCCGCGCACATCCACTTCTCGCTGTTCGGGACCGAGCTCACCCAGCGCGTCGTCACCCAGATGTACTTCCCGGGCGACCCGCTGTTCGCCCTCGACCCGATCTACCAGTCCATCCAGGACCCCCGGGCGCGCGAGCTGCTGGTCGCGACCTACGACCACGACGTGTCGCAGCACGAGTGGGCGACGGGGTACCGGTGGGACATCGTCCTGTCGGGGTCGCACCGCACCTGGACCGAGCCGAATGACGACCCAGCCGAATGATGACCCGGAGGAATCGATGAGTGACCCGACCCGCGAGCCGATCCCGCCGACCCCCGCCCAGACCGTCGGCCCGTTCTTCGGCTACGCGCTGCCCTACACGCGCGGCAACGAGCTGGTCGAACCGGGCACGCCGGGCGCCGTCCGCCTGCACGGCACCGTGTACGACGGCGCGGGCGTACCCGTCCCCGACGCGCTCGTCGAGATCTGGCAGGCGGACCCGGCGGGCGCCGTCGTCGCCCGGAGCGGCTCCCTCCTGCGCGACGGGACCTTCACCGGCTGGGGCCGGGCCGAGACCGACCGTGAGGGCGGCTACTGGTTCCGCACCCTGGAGCCGGGCGCGACCGAGCCGGGCCGCCCGCCGTTCTTTGCGGTGACGGTCTTCGCCCGGGGTCTCCAGGACAGGCTGTTCACCCGCGCCTATCTCCCGGCGGCGGACGGCGCCGGGCACGGTGTCGACGCCGCACCTGGTGTCGGCGGGCCTGGTGCTGCTGCGCCTGGTGCTGGTGCTGGTGCTGGTGCTGAAGCTGCCGGTGCCGGTGCCGGTGCCGGTGCCGGTGTCGGTGCCGGTGCTGCTGCCCGTGACAGCGCCCGCGCCGGACTGCTGGAGACCGAGCCGCTTCTCGCCTCGCTCGAACCCGAACGGCGCGCCACTCTGGTCACATCGCGCGAAACTGACGGCTCGCTGCGGTTCGACATCCGCCTCCAAGGCGGACCCCAGGGGGAGGAGGAGACCGTGTTCCTCACGTACGACCCGCCCCGCGCTGTCCCTGCTGGTGCGGGCGCCGGTGCCGGTGCGACAGCTGCGAACGCGTCCGGTGCGATGACGTCCGGCGTGGCCGGGACCAGGGGGACCTCGAACCAGCCCACGGTGAACGAGCGCGGGTCGTACCCGATCGGGCTCGTCCCGTCTCAGGGCGGCATCGATGCCTGACGTCGGCCTCCTGACGCCTGGCGCCGACCTCGCGCCGGGGTCCCCGGCCGCCGTGACCGACGACGTCGCCCTGCTGCGCACGATGCTCCGGGTCGAGGCGGCGTGGGTGCACGTCCTCGTCCGGCACGGGGCGGCGGGGCGCATCCAACGGTCGGCGTCGGGCATCGGCGTAGCCCGCGTCGGACAAGCGCCACCTGGCCCAGCGGCTGAGGACTCCGCGGCTGAGGACTCCGCGCCTGAGGACTCCGCGGCCAGGGGCACCGCGGCCGCGGGCCCGACTGTTTCTGGCCCTGGTGCTTCTAGCCCTACCGTTTCTGGCCCCGCAAGACCGCACCCCACGGCTGAGGGTCACGCGATCGACGGCTCCGGCGTCGTCGACCCCACGGAGGCCTATCCAGAGGACATCGTCGAGATCCCCGACCCGCACGCCCACGACACCGCCGACATCGCCGCCGTGGTCGACGCCGCCGTCGAACGCCTGGCCGGGGCCGACGACGACGCGCTCGCCCTCGCGACGCGACTCGCCCGCGAGAGCGGAGCCGGCGGGAATCCCGTGATCCCGCTGGTCGGCGCGCTGCGCGCGGCGGTGGGCCCGCGCATCGCACCCGTCGTGCACGCTGGGCTCACGTCGCAGGACGTGCTCGACACGGCCCTCGTCCTCATGCTGCGCGACGCCGCCCACGCCGTCGTGGAGGACCTCGACCAGGCCGCCGTCGCGGCGGCCCGCCTCGCCGCCGAGCACCGCGACCGGCCCGCGCTCGCCCGAACCCTCGCGCAGGCCGCCGTGCCGACCACCCTGGGTGCACGCTTCGCCGGCTGGCTCCAGGGCATCCTGGCCGCTCGGGGCTTCCTGTCCTCCGCAGCCGACGCGCTGCCCCTGGCCTACGGCGGCGCGGCGGGCGAGCTCTCGGGCGTGGCGGCGCTCGCGGGTGGAGCCGGCTCGACCTCGACGGTGCCGTTGACCGCCGGCGGGACCGCGCGCCCGACGGTCGGGGGTGCGGCGGGACCGGCCGTCGGAGGCGACGCTTCGGGCTCGGCGAGCGGAGGCGCTGCGGCTGGCTCAGTCGTTGTCGGCAGCACCGAGCGTGTGGTCGGCAGTGCCGGGGCCTCGCGCCCGGAGCTCGCGCTGATCGAGGCGTGGGGCGCGGAGCTCGGTCTGCCGGTCGGCCCCGGACCGTGGCATGCCACGCGGACCCCAGTCGTCCGCCTCGGGTCGGCGCTGGCGGAGACGTGCGCCGCGCTGGGCAAGGTCGCGAACGACGTGCTGCAGGCGGTTCGGCCCGGTGTGGGCGAGCTGCGTGAGCCGAGCGGACCGGGCCGCGGGACGTCGTCGGCGATGGCGCACAAGCGCAACCCCGTGCTGTCCGTGCTGGTGCGGTGCTCCGCGATCGCGGCGCCCCACCTGGCGGCGCAGGTGCTCGCAGCGGCGGGCCTTGCCGTGGACGAGCGGTCCGACGGCGCCTGGCACGCCGAGTGGCCCGCGCTGCAGCAGCTGGCGCGGCACGCGGTCGCGTCGGCCCACGTGGCGACCGAACTGCTGGACGGCCTCGAGGTCGATGCCGACGCCGTCGCCCGCAACCTCCGCGACGGGTTGCCGGACGTCGGTCCGGCGCCCGACGTCGCGCCGGCCGCCGCCGTCGTCGACCGGGTGCTGGACCAGTTCGCTGCCCAGACCGGACCTGTCCAGACCGGACCTGTCCAGACCGGACCTGACCAGACCGGACCTGCCGCGGGACGCGAATGACCGCGGGACGAGGACGACTCCGGAACGGAAACGATCGCGGGACGAGGAAGATCGCGGGACGAGAACAACCCTGGCGGCTGCGCAGCCGGTCGCGTGTGATTGCGGAACAGGGCGGGGTGGAACAGGGCGGTCCGGAAACAGGGCCGAGCAAAACAGGATCGGATAGAACGGGACCAGGCAGAACTGGACCGGGCAGAACAGAGTGGGCCGGGCAGAACGGGACCGGGCAGGACGGGACCGGGCAGAACTGGACCGGGCAGAACAGACTGGGCCGGCACATGCCGGGGTGGAACAGAGCGTGATGAATCAGCCGGACGACTTCGGAGGGCAGATGACCGCACGACCCAGGCTGGGTGCCGTCGAGTTCGTACTGCGCGATGCCTCGCGCCCGTTGCTGGTGCTGGGGCCGTCGCTGGGCACCTCGGTGTCCGCGCTGTGGGAGGACGCAGTCCCGCTGATCGCCGGCGGCGGGGCAGGTGACAGGGCAGGTGACAGGGCAGTCGACAGGGCTGGCGGCCGGGCAGTCGACAGGGCAGGCGGCATGGCTGAAGGCTTCGCCGCCGACGTCGACGTGGTCGGCTGGGACCTGCCCGGGCACGGGACCTCGCCGTCGCCCACTGCGGACGAGCTGGAGGGGCTGACCGTCGGTGACCTCGCCGACGCCGTCCTCGGCGTCGTGGAGCGCGTGCAGGAACGGCGCGGCGACGTCGGGGCGCCGTTCTGGTACGCGGGCGTCTCGGTGGGCGGGGCGGTGGGGCAGCGACTGCTGCTCGACGCCCCCGACCGAGTGTCGGGCGCCGCACTGATCTGCACCGCGACCTGGTTCGGCGAGGCTGCGGGCTGGCACGAGCGCGCCGACCTGGTGCGGCGCGCGGGCACCCCGACCCAGGTCGAGGCGGCGGCGCGCCGCTGGTTCGGGCCGGGCTTTCTCGACCGTGAGCCGCAGGTGGGCCTCCGCCTGCTCGCCAGCCTCCAGACCGCCGACCGGTTCGGCTACGCGGCGGTCTGCCGCGCGGTGTCGGACCACGACCTGCGTGGCCGGCTCGGCGCGGTCGCCGCCCCGGTCGTGGCGATCGCGGGCAGCGACGACCCGGCGACACCGCCCGACAAGCTCGAGGAGATCGCCGACGCCGTCCCCGGCGCCCGGCTCGTGGTGCTGGACGGCGCGGCGCACCTCGCGCCGGCAGAGCGGCCGCAGGTGGTGGCCCAACTGGTTCGCGACCTCGTCGCGGGAAGGGTGACGGCGTGACCAGGAGCAGCGGGACACCTGACGAGACGGGCGCGGGGAAGGACGCGGCTCCGGGGCGGGTCCCGAGCCCGAGCCCAGGCGCCGGTATGGGCACAGGCACAGGCACAGGTTCAGGTTCAGGTTCAGGCGCGAGTTCGGGCTCAGCCACGGGTTCGGGCTCGGGGACAGGTTCAGGTTCAAGAGCGGGGTCAGGTTCAAGGACGGCGTCAGGCTCAAGGGCGCGGTCAGGCTCGCCCTCGAGCGGGACCGGTCCCAGCGCCGGGCCAGACTCGAATCCTGGCTCCGGCTCCGGCTCCGGCTCCGGCTCCGGCTCCAGCTCGGGCTCCGGTGCCTCGGCCTCCGGCTCCGGCTCCAGCTCGGGCTCCGGTGCCTCGGCCTCTGGCCGCGGGTCCGGCGCGGGTTCGGGTCGAGGTTCGAGTGGAGCTGGCGGGATGCCCGGCGCGGCATCAGCCTCGGGGACCCCGCCCCGCCGTCGTGCGGAAGCCGACCCGCTCGCCGGCTTCAACCTGCGACCCGAACGAGCCGAGGACGACCGGCGCCACGACGGTTTCGCCGTCCGACGCCAGGTGCTCGGGGACGCGCACGTGGACCGCGCGATGGCCAGCACGACGGCGTTCACCGCCGACTTCCAGGATCTCATCACGCGATACGCCTGGGGCGAGATCTGGACCCGTCCGGGCCTGGACCGGCGCAGTCGCTCCATGATCACGCTCACCGCACTCGTGGCCGGTGGCCACTGGGACGAGCTCGCGATGCACGTCCGTGCCGCCGTCCGTAACGGGCTGACCGCCGACGAGATCAAGGAGGTGCTGCTCCAGACCGCGATCTACTGCTCGGTGCCCAGCGCGAACCGCGCGTTCAAGATCGCGCAGGAGGCGCTGAACGAGGAAGACCCGACCTGACGGGGCGCTCCGTCCTTTCTCACCCCGGTCGTGCTCGCGGCGGATGCTCCCGGCGGATGACGGCGGCGCCGTCGTCGCACTACCTTGAGGCATGACCAGCACGACCCCGCCCGCAGCGGGCGGCCCCGACCCCGTCGGACTCGACCACGGCCTCGGCGCAACATTCACCCCAGGCTTCCGCGGCAGGGCCCGTCCCGAGGGCGTCACACTTCCTCCCGGGCAATACGCGGAGACGGGATTCCCGGTCCTCTCGGCCGGCCCCACGCCCAACGTCGACGCCTCGACCTGGAGCTTCACCGTCACCGCCGAGTCCGGCGCCACGAAGACCTGGACGTGGTCGGACCTGATGGCGCTGCCCCAGGACCGGCCGACGGTCGACATCCACTGCGTCACGCGCTGGTCCAAGTTCGGCACGCAGTGGCGCGGTGTCTCCCTCGACGTGCTCCTCGCGGACGTCGAGTCCACGGCGGACTTCGCGATGGTGGGCTCCTACGGCGGCTACACGACCAACCTCCCCGTCGCCGAGCTGCTGGGCGGTAAGGCCTGGATCGCGCACACCTTCGACGGAAAGCCGCTGCACCCTGAGCACGGCGGCCCGGCGCGGCTGCTCGTGCCGCACCTGTACTTCTGGAAGTCGGCCAAGTGGGTGCGTTCGCTCACGCTCATGCCGACCGACCGGCCCGGCTTCTGGGAGAAGCTCGGCTACCACGACCTCGGCGACCCGTGGCGTGAGCAGAGGTACCAGGGTGACTGAGGCTGCGAGAACAGAGGCTGCGAGAACAGAGCCAGCGGAGACCACGGCCGGAAGCGCACGGCTCGGCGCGCGCTACGCCGTCCCCTCCGGCTGGCAGGTCGCGACGCTCCTGGAGCGGCGCACCGAGAGCGCATCCGCCGAGACGCTTGTGCTCGACATCCCCGACTGGCCCGGCCACCAGGCCGGACAGCACCTCGACCTGCGGCTCACCGCGCCGGACGGCTACACCGCCGAACGGTCCTACTCGCTGGCGAGCGCACCGACGCCGTCGGGCAGCGGGGGCGGCGTGGAGGTCACCGTCCAGCGCGTGCACGACGGCGAGGTCTCGCCCTACCTCGTCGACGATTTCCCGCCCGGGGCCGCGATCGAGGTGCGCGGTCCCATCGGCGGATGGTTCGTCTGGGATCCGGTGCGGGACGCCGGCATGCCCGTCCTGCTTCTGGCGGGCGGCTCGGGACTGGTCCCGGTGATGTCGATGGTCCGCGCCCGTCGAGCGGCGGGCGACCGCACCCCGTTCCGGCTGATCTACTCGGTCCGCACCCCGGAGGACCGCCTCTACACCGACGAGCTGGACGCGCTCGCCGCCCGCGGGGACGGTTTCGAGGTCAGCACGGTCTACACGCGCGCGGTCTCGCTGACGGCGCTGCGCGGTCCGCGTCGGCTCACCTCCTCCGAGCTGGCGACCTGGGGCTGGCCGCCCGAGCTCGAACCGCGGGTGTACATCTGCGGCCCGACGGGCTTCGTCGAAGCGATCGCGCGCATGCTCGTGGCCCAGGGACACGACCCGGCGAGGGTCCGGACGGAACGCTTCGGGCCGTCGGGAGACTGATCGGCCCTGGTCTGGCCCTGGTCTGGCCCTGTGCTGCCCAGCCCGGTGCGGTCGGTCATGTGCCGGCCGACCGGGTCGGGCGCGTGACGTGCCCGTTGGGGTGAGTGAAGTGCCAGCCGTTGTCGTAGTGCATGGCGATGTTCTGCTTGTCGACCAGGTCGTGGTGGTGATAGCAGAGCAGGGCGGCATTGGTCGTGGAGGTCTCGCCGCCGTGCGCCCAGTGCCGTAACGCGTGGTGGACCTCGCACCGTGTCGGCGGCTGGTCGCACTGGTCGTAGACGCAGTGCTTGTCCCGCGCGATGACGGCTCGGCGAAGCTGGCCCGTGACCGTGCGCTTGGCCCGGCCCACGTCCAAGATCTGCGAGTCCGGTCCGAACACGATGCGGGTCACCTCGCTGTCGCAGGCGAGGCGCCGGAGGAGCGATGCCGGTACCGGGCTGCTGGTCTCGGTGAAGACCGCCGGCCGCTTGATGTCGGAGACGCCCGCCGGCGTGCTCGAACCGACATTGCCCGTCCTGATTCGGCTCGGCGCGAGGGACTTGGCCCTGGTGCCGTTCGAACCGGGACCGTTTGAACCGGGACCGTTCGAACCGGGGTCGTTTGAACCGGGGTCGTTCGGGCCGCGATCGTTCGAACCGTTCGGCCCGCCGTTGTTCGGCCCCGGTCCGTTCGACCGGATGCCATTCGGCGTGGCAGTACTTGTTTCGGCGGGGTGGTCATCGGTGGTTTGCCGGGGCGCGAACCGGACGGCGTTCTTGGCGGCGAGAGTCTGCAGCTCGGTCCAGGAGACCGTCACGCTGAGATGGGGCCGGACGGCGGCTCCCGTACCGGTGTGGCCGTTGTCGAGCACGACGCGGCTCAGGTCTGCGAGGGCCTGGGCGCGGCGCTGGCCCGGTGTGCGGTCGTCGTCGGCCGCGGGTGCGCCCATGACCGAGCCGATCGCGGTGGTCAGCGTCTGGCCGTGCTCCTCGGTGAGGAACCCGCTCAGGTGGTAGCCGCCCAGCGTTGGTGCCACGTCGAGGTACTCGCGCTGACCAGCCTTGGTGAAGCCGCGCTCGTCGGCATCGGGGTCGGCGTGCCGGGCGAAGTAGCGCACCAGGCCGCGGAACCGGTCCGGCCCGTTCTCGTTCGACCAGACGAGCAGCTGCTCCTCCCAGGTCGGAACGGCTGGCGCGAGTGCGGCCCTCGGCGGGTCATCGACGACAGGACTGCCGGGCGCCAGGTTCGTGGAAGCCGGGTCGGTGGGTGCAGGGTTCGTATGTGCAGAGTTCGTATGCGCAGGGTTCGTGGGCGCCGGTCCCGAGTCCCCGTCGTCGCTGCCCCCGTCGTCGCTGGTCGTGTCCTCCTCGGACGTATCGCCCGCCGTCGGCGCGTTGGTCGGGTCGCTGGTCGGGCCGTCAGTGACCGGCTCTATGGTGGCAAGGTCGATCGCCGGTGCGGCCAGAGCTTCGGTGCGCGTCGCGCTGGTGGTCGCGAGGTCGACCAGGGCGCGGACCTTGTCGGCGCCCACCCGGCCGGACAGCGCGGCGAGCAGGGTGGCGGGCAGGTGGTCGCGCAGTGCCTTCGCGGTGCGGACGTCGCGGCGGGCGGTCTGGGTCCGGGTGTCCTCTGTGCGGGCCAGCCATACGGCGAACGACCGGGCTCCGGTCTGGGCCCAGAGCCCGGCGTTCTCGATGCGCGGCAGGATCGACCAGCGCACGGCGTCGAGCCGGGTGCCGGCCACCCGGAGGCGGGCGGAGGCAGCCACGAGGCGTGCCGTCGAAACGGGTTCCGTCGTCGTGGACCTCGTCGTCACGGGCTCCGTCGTCGTGGGGCTCGTCGGCAGGATCCCCGCCGCCAACGCGCCGGTGTCCTGAGCAAGGGAGCGGGTGAGCTCGTCCAGCAGCTTGTCGAGGTCGGCCAGGACGTTCTCCACGGGGCGTGCGGTGCCACTGCCCTGCTCTCCGACCATGCTCTCCACCACCTCTCTTGCGCTGCTGGTCGCCTCGCTCCGACGTTGCCTTCATCGTATAGAACAACCGTCCGCGCGTTTGGGGCAGTTCAAGATCTGTGGATAACTCTTTCGAGCCACATCGGCTGGAGGGTGGGGCCGTCGTCGGGCAGGGGGAGCGGCGCGCCGTGCGCCCGGAAACCATGGCGCGCGTAGAGCCTCTGGTTCCGGCGCGTGGATGCCTCCAGATAGACCGGAAGCCCGCGGCCGCGGGCCATGGCGATTCCCTGGCGGAGCATCGCCGAGCCCGCGCCCAGCCCACGCCTGCGGGGGAGCGTGGCCATCGCCGACAGGTAGACGTGCGGGACGTCCGGGTGCCGGGCGGACGTCGCTGTCAGCACCGCCGCGAGCCGGCGCGTGGCCGGCGCCGCCAAGACGGAGTCCGTGCCCGACGTCGACGCGCCGTCGACCGCAGGCGTGCGGCCCGCGTCGGCCTCGGGCGCGTCATGCACATCGGCTGCCCCGGCGCCGTTGGCTGCTCCAGAACCCACGGCTGCCCCCAGGCCCTCCACCGGCCGGGAACCCTCTGCAGCCCCGAAACCCTCGGTCGCGTCGAGTTCCTCAGCCGTCGGCGCCCCGTCGAGCACCATCCAGATCGACGCCGCGACGGGTTCTCCGGCGTCGGTCCATGCCACGAGCAGGTGACCTGAGTCGACGGCGGACCGGAGCGACGTCGCGAAGAGCTCCCGGGTGCGTTCCAGCCGCCGTTCGGGCGCAGGTTCGACCCAGGCGGACATCGCCTCGTCGGCGAACGCCTCGACGCACACGGGCAGTACGACGTCGAACTCCGTCGGCGCGGCCGGGCGCACTGTCATACCGGGCGTTCGAACACCGGAGGCCGGGGCGCCTTGCGCTCGCGGTTCGGTTCGTCGGTCTCGGGGCATGCCCCCAGGCTCGTGCGCGGCAGCCGGCGGGCCCAGTAGTTTCGTCTCACGATCTCGTGCGACGAAAGGGGCCCGACATGGCCTGCGCCGAGTGCGGGCGGGACCTCGGCTCCGGAGCGGGCACGGGGCGGCCGCGCCGATACTGCTCGCGGTCCTGCCAGTCGCGGGCCTACCGACGCCGTCGCGACGGCGGCCGCCTCACGGACCTTGCCCGACGGGACGACGCCATTCCCGATGCGGCCGCGGCACCCGGACAGGCGGACGATCACGACCTGGTCCAGGCCGCCATCGCCCTGGCCGACGTCGGCGGCGTCGGCGCCGTGACGCTCCGCTCCGTCGCGCACCGTGTGGGGATCCCGCTGGCGGAGACGCGCAGGAGGTTCGGCAGCCGGGACCGCCTCGTGGCGGCGATGGTCCAGCGGATTCTCACGTCCGGACGCCCTGCGGCGGCACGAGTTCGTGCGCAGCCGCAGTCGCAGCCGCAGTCGCGACCGCCGACTCAGCCGCAGCCGCAGCCGCGACCGCCGACTCAGCCGCAGCCGCAGGTGCCGACCCCGCCGCAGCCCGACACACCCGCCCGGAGGCTCACCCGGCTCGCCGAGGCCGAGTGGGCCGCCTACCAGGCGCATCCCTGGCTGGTCGTCGTCCTGGCGAGCAGCCGACCGCCCCTGGTCCCCGCCGTGCTCGACGCCGCCCGCGCGTGCACGGAGGCATTCATGGCGCTGGGTGCCGACCCGCCGTCCGCCCTCGGGAGATACCTCGCGCTCAGCGGCTACGTCCAGGGCATGGCCCTCCTGCTGCTGGCCGAGCACGACGAGTCGACACGGTCCGGGACGGACTACCGGACCTGGTGGACGGCGGAGGCCCGGCGCCTCGACCGCGCCGGCCTGCGACGGCGGCACCCGTGGCTCCCTGGCTCAGACCCCAGCCCGGATCGCGGCCCGGATCCCGGCCCAGTCGGCAAGGGCTTCCCGCAGACATTCGACGCCGACGCCGACACCTGGTTCCGCGACGGCCTGGCGCGCGTGATCACCGGCCTCACGACCGACTGACCCGCCGGCCAGAACCGGCCGGCCAGAACCAGCCGACTCGAAGCCAGCCACCCCACACCAAAGACTCGGGCCCGCCGGCGGAACACCCACCGACGGGCCCGAGACCCTTGCACCAGAGCAAGCTGCCCCAGCGCTACCTACTACCTACTACCCAAGACCCACCACCTACTGCCGCCCGCGCCCCAGCTTGGACGGCCACCAGACCGCCCGGCCGATGTCGTACGTCAGCGCCGGCACCAGCAGGGACCGCACGAGGAACGTGTCGAGCAGCACGCCGAACGCCACGATGAAGGCGAGCTGGACCAGGAACAGCACCGGGATCACGGCCAGCGCCGTGAACGTCGCGGCGAGCACCAGGCCGGCCGACGTGATGATGCCGCCCGTCAGCCGCAGCCCACGCAGCACGCCCTCCCGGGTGCCGTGCACCAGCGACTCCTCGCGGACCCGCGTCATCAGGAAGATGTTGTAGTCGATCCCGAGCGCGACCAGGAAGACGAAGCCGAACAGCGGCACTGCCGGGTCGGCCCCCGGGAACCCGAGCACGTCGTTGAACACCAGCGCCGAGACGCCCATCGCGGTGCCGAACGACAGCACCGTGGTCAGGATGAGCAGCACCGGCGCGAGCACGGCCCGCAGCAGCAGCATCAGGATCACGAGGATCACCAGCAGCACGATCGGCACGATGACCGTGCGGTCGCGGATCGAGGCGTCGTTCGTGTCCAGGTCGGTGGCGGACTCACCGCCGACCAGGGCGGCGGGCAGCTCGTCGGCGTAGGCCGCGCGCAGGTCGCGCACGGTCTCCTCGGCGGCCAGCGAGTCCGCGGCGTCGCCGAGCGTGCCCTGGAGCAGGACGGCGCCGTCGGACACCACGGGTTCGGGGGCCGGGGACCCGGGCGGGCCGAACGGCTGGACGCCGTCCTCGGTCACGGTGGCGGTGTTGCTCGGGGTGTCGGCGGTGACCGCCACGCCCTCGATCCCGTCGTCCGCCAGCAGGACGTCGGCGGCGCGCTGCAGGTCGTCCTGCGGTGCGATCACGTAGACGGGGCTGCCCGAACCGGCCGGGAAGTGCTCGGCGAGCCGCTCCTGCCCGTCGCGCGCCTCGGAGGAACCGAGGACGAGCTCCGACTGCGGCACGCCGGACGCCTGGAGCTGCGTGATGCCCACGCAGCCGAGCGCGAGCACCGCCGCCGTGGTGATCCAGATGGTGCGCGGCCTGGCACGGATGGCGCGCGAGACGCGCCCCCACAGGCCGGTCTCCAGCGCGCCGGACTCCGCCGCGGCGGGGTCGTAGACGGGACGCCGCGGCCAGAACGCCGCCCGGCCAAACGCCAGCAGCAGGGCCGGGAGCAGGGTGAGCGCGGCGAGCATCGAGAAGGCGATGCCGACGGCGGCGACCGGGCCGAGCGTGCTGTTGGACCGCAGCTCGCTGAACAGCAGGCAGAGCAGGCCGGCGATGACGGTGCCGCCCGACGCCAGGATCGGCTCGACCGAGCCGCGCAGCGCGCGCAGGGTCGCCGTCCACTTGTCGGGGGTGTGCAGCAGCTCCTCGCGGAACCGCGCCACGTACAGCAGCGCGTAGTCGGTCGCCGCGCCGATCACGAGGATGAACAGGATGCCCTGGGTCTGCCCGCTGAGCAGCAGGACCCCCGAGTTCGCCAGGTGCCAGACCGTCAGCAGCGCGACGCACAGCGCGAACATGCTGGTGGCGAGCACGGCGAGCGGCAGCAGCAGCGACCGGTAGACGATGATCAGGATCACCAGCACCGCGGCCAGGGCCACGCCGAGCAGCAGGCCGTCGATCCCGGCGAACGCCGCGACCAGGTCGCTGGAGAAGCCCGCGGGGCCCGTGACGTACAGGTCGACGCCGTCGGGCAGGTCCTCGGCGAGGACCTCGCGCAGCTCGGCGGTCGCCTCGCCGACGTCGGCGTCACCGGACAAGGGCACGAACGCCTGCGCGGCCACGCCGTCGTCGGACGGGATGGCGGGCGAGACGTCGCCGTCGACCACGTCCAGGTCGGCGACGGCGGTCAGCGAGTCGCCGATGGCGGTGAGGTCGTCGTCGGACAGCTCGTCCGGCGAGACGAAAATGACCAGGGCCGGGATCGCGTCGCCCTCCGTGAAGCCGGACAGGCGCTCCTGTACCTCCGTGGCCTCGGCGGTCTCGGGGAGGTAGGCGGTGCGGTCGTTGGAGGAGACCTCGTCGATGCGGCCGAAGAACGGGCCGCCGACCGAGGCACCCACCAGCCAGACGAGGATCAGCACGGCGGGCAGCATCACCCGTAGCCAGCGTGGAACGCGGGAGGTCATCTTCGAGGAGCCTGTCTGAGAGGGGGATGGAGATGGGGATGGGGAGGAGTCAGTAGTCGGCGCGGTGGGACGGGTGCCGCTCACGAGCGGACCCGCTCCCAGCTCGCGACGCCGCCGGGTACGACGGCGAACAGCGGGTGGGCGGCGGGCGAGCCGGCCGAGATGTCCACGGAGGTGATCTTGGCCCGGTGCGCGGGGGAGCGGACGGCGAGCTTGCGCAGCAGGTGCTGCCACTCGAGGTCGAGCTGCCCGGAGGTCACCACGATCCGGGCGTCACGGGTGCTCGGGTCGAGCGGTCGCGAGATGCGCTCGGCGTCGAACCGGTACCCGCGGCGCGTCGCCTCGTCCCGCACGCCGTGGAGGTAGGCGGAGATGGCGGCGGTCGGGTCGGGGTGCGCCCGGAAACGCTCGAGCTGGGGGTGTGCGGTGTATCCCGCGGTGCGGCCGAGCAGTACGGCCTGCGCCAGGAGCGCCTCGCGCCAGCAGGCGGCGAGCCCCTGACGGTCGAGCAGCGCGGGATCGAGCGACCAGAGCCTCATGGGCGTCGTCGGCTCCTTCATATCGATACGGTTGCCAGCACGGTCACCGGCACGGTCACCGGCACTGCTGCCGGCGGCTGGATGCATCAGGGGTCGAGCAATGGGTGCCGGAGCTAGCGAGAATTTAGCTAGCCAGGCTATATTCAAGTGTATGACGCATTATGTGCGGGGGTAAAATCCGAGCGTGGAGCCTGAAACCGAGCCGGACATCGAGCCCGAGCCGTCGATGCTGGACCCGCGCGTCATGGACCCCGACGAGGAGATCGTGCGCAGAGCCGGCATGGACGAGCAGGACGTGGACCAGGTCGTCCGCGTCCTCGAGGCCCTGCGCGGATGGCGCGAGACCGAGCGCCGCATGAGCGAGGCGTCGCGTCGGTACATGAAGCTCGGCGACACCGACATGCGGGCCCTGCGCTACATCATCGCCATGCAGAACCACGGTCGCATCGTGACCCCGGGCGCCATCGCGGAGCACCTCCGCATCACGACGGCGTCGACCACCAAGCTCATCGACCGGCTCACCGCGGGCGGGCACGTGCTCCGGTTCCCGCACCCGTCGGACCGGCGCAGCCTCGCGATCGAGGTGACGGACGAGACCCGGCGGGCGGCCCGCGAGTCCGTGGGGCGCAGCCACGCCCGCCGGTTCGACGCCGCCGCGCGCCTGACGCCGAAGGAGCGGGAGATCGTGGCGCGATTCCTCGACGACCTGGCGAACACCGACCGCGAGCCGGGCAGCAGGGACGGCGACGGCGTGGGTCACCCTGGTACGCACCAGGTCGCCGGGCACGGCACGGGCGGTGGGCGCGGGACGGACGGTGGACCGGGCGGGAGCTGGCGCCGGGTCATCGAGGTCGGCCCGGAGGAGCTCCTGGACCAGGACTGACCTGCCGGGCGGCTCGTGAAGGAGCGGGCCCGTCCTGGCTCAGGCCTGTCCGGCCGCGCCCGGACCACGAAGTCGCGACCAGACCGAGAACAGGCCCGTCCGGCCCGCCGGGCGCAGTCCCTCGGCAGGCCGGACGCCGGAGTCAGACCTCCAGCAGCACCCGCACGTCCCACGCGCCGAGGCCCAGCTCGGCGCCCGCGGCCAGCTCCTCACCGCTGATCAGGTCGCGGACCGCCCCCGGCAGCACGAACGTGCTCGGCTCCCAGGACCACGAGTGCACGAACCGCACCCGCCCGCCGGCCGGGTTCCGCGCCCCGGTCACGGTCTGCGACGGCGCCTGCGGCCGCCACAGCGGTCCGGCACCCGACGTCGCGGCGCCCGCCGTCGTCGGGCCCGCCGTCGTCGGGCCCGCCTGGCTCGCGCCCTCTGTCGCAACCGTCGCCGCCCCGACCGCCGACGAGACAGGTGCCCCGACCGCCGCCCCGCTGTGCCGCGCCGCCCAGTCCAGCACCGCCCGGGCCAGCGCCGGGTCGGGGACGGTCCCGACCGTGGTGACCCGTCCGGCGCCGTGCGCGCGCGTGGTCACGGCGGGCCAGCGGCCGAAGTGCGGGTGCTCGTACTCGACCAGCGGGTCGGCGTCGAGCACCTGCAGGCCGTCCACCCAGCTCGTGGCATGGGCGTCGGCCAGCGCCTCGGCGGGGACGTCGAACCCGTCCGTCCCGTGCACGGGCAGCGGCGCGTCGATGCTGGCGAACTCGTCGTAGAACACGCCGGCCGCTGCGCTCAGGTGGGCGGGCTTGCGCTCCGCCCGGGCCCGCGCCTCCTCGTCCTCGTAGCCGGTGCGGATGCCGAGCACGAGGTGCCCGCCGGCCGCCGCGTACCGCTCCAGCCACTGCAGCCAGGCGTCGTCGGCGATGGTGACGCCCGCCGCGACCAGCACCGGCTGCTCGCGCGCGGCGTCCTCCGGGCCGCCCTCGGTGAGCTGGGCGTCGTGCACGAGCCGTGCCTGCAGGCCGGCGTCGAACGCCCCGCGGTAGAAGGAGTCGAAGACCCGGTGCCAGCCGCGCGGGTCCGGTCCCGCGCCACCGCCGAGCTGCGGGAACTCCGCCAGGGACCACTTGCTCGGGTTGGACCAGACCAGGGTGACGTCGGCGTCCGGGGTCAGGTTGGCCACCGCCGGACCGGCCGCGCGCAGCTCGGCGCCGAGCTGCGCGATCTGCCGGTAGGTCCGGCCCGGCTCCAGCGAGTGCGGCAGGATGCCGCCCCAGTAGGTCTCGGTGCCGTACGGCAGCGTGTGCCAGTGCCAGTACTCGATCATCGTGGCGCCGCGGGACACCAGCGCCCAGGCGGCCTGCCGCCACTGGCCGTCGTAGGCGGGCTCGTTCAGCCAGGGGCCGCCGATCGCCTGCGCGTTGGTCTCCGTCACCAGGAACGGCGCCTGCTTCGAGGAGTACATGCGGTCCGCCGTCGCGTACAGCGACCACGTGCCCGTCGTCATCCAGGCCTGGTCGGTCTCCACGCTCGGGGGCAGCGTCAGGTGGTCCCGCATGCGGTAGTACGGGTTGCCGGCGGTCACGTCGAGCTCGCGCGTGAGCGCGTCGTCCTGCACGGTCGGTCGCTCGTAGGAGATGCAGGTGGTGACGAACTGGTCCTCGCGTGCGTACTCGCGCACGACGTCCGCCTGCCAGCCGATGAAGTCCGTGGTGAGCTGCGCCTGGAACCGGCGCCAGGCCAGGGCGTACTGCGGCTGCGCGTTGCCGGACGGCGTCCACAGGTCCGCCCAGGAGGACAGCCGGTGCGACCAGTACGTCAGGCCCCACTCCTCGTTGATCCGCTCCACCGTGCCGTAGGTGGCGCACAGGTGGTCGACGAACCGCTCGAAGACCTGCCGGTTGTAGAAGATCTCGTTCCCGGGCTCGTTGTCCACCTGGAAGCCGACGACGGCGGGGTGACCGGCGTACCGCGCGGTGACGGCGCGGACGACCCGCTCGGCGTGGAACAGGAACGCCGGGTGGGTGTAGTCGATCTCCTGGCGCGCGCCCCAGCCCATCTCACGGCCGTCCTTGCGCACCACGTTGATCTCCGGGTACAGGCGCGCGAGCCACATCGGCACCGCGTAGGTCGGCGTGCCGAGCACCACCTTGATGCCGCGCTCGTGCGCGCCGTCCAGTACCGGCTGGAGCCAGTCCAGGTCGAAGCGCCCGTTCTCGGGCTCCCAGGTGGACCAGACCGACTCGCCGACGCGGATCACCGAGAAGCCCGCCTCGACCATCAGGTCCAGGTCCTTCTCCAGACGGCGTCCGAGGCGGTCCTCGGCGCGGTGGTACTCGTAGTAGTAGGCGGCGCCGAACAGCACGCCGTCGCTCAGGTGGTGCAGGGGGTTCATGCTGACCTCTCAGGTGGGGTGACGGCGGGTTCGGTGGCGTCGGGTTCGGTGGCGTCGGGCGGGGCCTTGCCGGACGGCGGCGCCGTGCTCTCCCGGACGACGAGCTGGGTCGGGACCAGCCGGTGCCGCTCGGCGGGCGGGCGGCCCTCGATGGCGCGCACCAGGCGGTGCACGGCCAGCCGGGTCACCTCGGTGAAGTCCTGGCGTACCGTCGTCAGGGGAGTGGACAGGAACTCGGCCTCGGGCGCGTCGTCGAAGCCGACGACGCTGACGTCTTCGGGCACCCGCAGGCCCGCCTGCTCGACGGCGCGGATCGCGCCGATCGCCATGTGGTCGTTGGCGGCGAAGATCGCGGTGACCGGGCCGTCGGTGGCACGGTTCTTGGTGGCGCGGTTCTTGGCACCGCGGTTCTTGGCGGCGCGGCGCAGCAGCTCCGTCGTCGCCTCGTACCCGGACCGGGGGCTCCAGTCGCCATGCACTACCTCGGGTGCCTCGACGCCGGCGTCGTTCAGGGCGCTGCGCCAGCCGGCGATCCGGCGGGCGGTGGCCGACCAGCCCGCGGTGCCCGCGACGTGGTGCACGTTGCGGTGCCCGAGCGACAGCAGGTGCGCGGTGGCGGCGCGTGCGCCGGCGAGCTCGTCGGCGCCGAGCACGAGCTCACCGGGGCGAACGGTGTCGGCCCTGGTCCTGGCCCCGAACTCGGACTCGGGCTCGGACTCGGGCTCGGTCCCGGACTTGGCCTCGACCTCGGAGCCGGAGTCCGCGCTGCCGAAACCGGTGGCACCAGCCGGAGCGTCCGCCGTCGTCGGCGAGTCGAACGTGAGCACCGGCAGCCCGCCAGGCAGCCGCAGCTCGGGGTGGCCCAGGTCGATCGGCTCGGAGAGCACGAGGCCCGCGACGTCCTGGGCGACGAGCTCGTCGATCGCGGCCTGGAGGTCGGCGACCCCGCCGCCCTGCGTGCGCGCGACGCTCAGGTGGTAGCCCGTGCCGCGCAGAGCGGCGTCGACCCCCTCCAGGATCGACGTCGGACCGTAGAGCGCGGTGCCCATCGTGACCATGCCGATGCGCTGGTTCCGTCGCGTGACCAGGGCCCGGGCCGCGGCGTTCGGGCGGAAGCCCAGCTCCTCGATGACGGCCTGCACCCGGGCGCGGATGGCCTCGGCCACGTGCGGCTCGCCGTTGACGACGCGCGAGACGGTCTTCTGCGAGACGCCGGCGCGGCGGGCGACGTCGGTCATCGACACGCGCGGTGTGGCACCCATCCGAGCAGCTCCCTTGCCGGTCTCGGGCCGGGTCGCTAAGGCGCTTCGACCGTGCCCTGACTACGTAGTCAACGGGAGGGAGCGAACCACGGGCTGACTACGTAGTCAAGGTCCGCGCAGAGATTCCCCGGACGAGGTGGCAACCGTGGACGCCGCCGCACCTGGCCGGTACCGGTCGGCGTCGCCCGCATCCCGCCGGATGGCGGGCAAACCCCTGGAACCCTGCACCGTTCGGCGGATGTCCCTGTCGGACATGCCGTGGAGACTGGTCCCGGGCGCGGCGCTCGCCCACGCCACAACACCGCTGAACGAGGGAGTTCGCATGACCGAGACCGTCCCGAGGCCGCCCTTCGACCCCGAGCTCGAGGCGGTGCTCACGCTGCTGTCCGACCAGATGCCGATGAGCATCACGCCCGAGATGATCCCGCTCATGCGCCAGGCCGCTCCCGCGCCCGGCGTCGGCGCGGACGACGCGCTCACCGCGGCCGGGGTCGTGCGCCGCGACGTCACGATCCCCGGGCACGACGGCGACGAGATCGAGGTCAGCGTGCTGAGCCGGCAGGACCGGACCGGCGTCGGCCCTGGCATCTACTACACGCACGGCGGCGGCATGATCATGGGCGACCGGTTCGTCGGACTCGACATCCTGCTTGGCTGGATCAACGACTTCGACGCCGTCGTGGTCACGGTGGAGTACCGCCTCGCGCCCGAGTTCCCCGACCCGTACCCCGTGCGGGACTGCTACGCGGGCCTCGTGTGGACCGCCGAGCACGCCGCGGAGCTGGGAATCGATCCCGAGCGGCTGATCATCGCCGGCGGCAGCGCGGGCGGCGGCCTCGCGGCGGGCACCGCGTTGATCGCGCGGGACGAGGGCGGCCCGGCGCTCGCGGGCCAGGTGCTGATCTACCCCATGCTCGACGACCGCGACCAGACCGTCTCGACCGCCCAGATCGACGGGATCGGCGTCTGGGACCGCGGCTCGAACCGCACGGGCTGGTCGGCGCTCCTGGGCGACCGGCGCGGCACCGACGACGTCTCCGTCTACGCCGCCCCCGCGCGGGCGACCGACCTGTCCGGCCTGCCGCCGGCGTTCATCGACTGCGGGAGCGCCGAGGTCTTCCGGGACGAGGACGTCGCCTACGCCTCCGCGCTGTGGGCGGCGGGCGTGCAGGCCGAGCTGCACGTGTGGCCGGGCGGGTTCCACGGCTTCGACATCATGGCGCCGCACACCGTCCTGGCCAAGGCGATGCGGGCGGCCCGCGACTCCTGGATCGCGCGCACGCTCGGCGTCTGACCGCGGTTCACGCCTCGGGCGCCGGAGCGACGTCGGCCCGGTGCCCGGCGGCGGCGCCCCGCTAGTGTGTTGGTCCACACGCGCGATGGAGCGAAGATGCAAGAACTCGTCGGCCGGCTGACGGCACTGGACCCCGCGGCCAGCGAGAGCCTCAAGGTCGTGGCGTACTTCGACGTGCTGGTCGCGGGCGGCGTCGGGCTCCAGGCGCTGCTGCGCGGGGCCGCGGTGCTCAGCGGGACGGCGGCGGGCGCCGTCGTCGGGCGGAGGACGCAGCGCGTCGGTCCCGACGGCGACCGGCTGCCCGACGCGGTTGCCGGAAGTGGTGCCGACGTTGCGATCGCCGGTCCGGCCGCGACCGACCCGGGGCGCTGGCCCTCCCGGTCCGTCGCCGACGGGTACGTCTGGCTCGAACGCGAGGGTTCCCCGCACGCCAACGACGACATGATCATCGAGCGGCTGGCGCTCGCGATCGACCTGGTCCGGGCGCGGCACGACGGCGGAACGGGCAGCTCCCTCGGGACGCTGATCGACGCGAGCCGGGATCTCGCCGATCGCCGGATCGCGCTGGCCCGGCTGCGGCTCGACCCGTCCCGCGAGTACCGGGTCGCGGCGCTCCCGGCGTCGCGCGACGTCGCGGCGGCGCTGTCGGGCGGGTCGGGGGCGCCGCGTCCGCCGTCGACCGTCGTGGCGACCCCCTACGGTCTGGTGCGGGCAGTCGTGCTCGGCCGGGACGCGGGGATCGCCGGACCAGCCGGGCTGGGGACCACACAGCCCGCCGACCAGCTCGCGGAGTCCTTCCGCACGGCGCTCCTCGCCCTCCGGCTCCTTCCGGCGCGCGGCGCCGCCGAAGTCGTCGATGCCGCCGACCTCGGCGTCGTCCTTGCCGCCGTCAGCGCGCTGGAACCGGTCGCCGCGCAGCAGCCCGACGTCGTCGTCCTCGCGCGGCTCGACGCGCGGACCCGTGCGGTGCTCGACGAACTGGCCGCCGCCGACAGCGTGCGCGCTGCCGCGGCGGCGCTCGGCATGCACCACTCGACGCTCCAGGTGCGCCACGACGCCCTGACGTCCGAGCTCGGCTACGACCCGCGGTCGCTCCAGGGGCGCGCGCGGTATCAGCTCGCCCGACTCCTCCTGCGTCTCACCGAGAGCCGGCCCGCGGGCTGACCAGGTCGCACCGGCTGCGCGACAGCGCGCTCGAGTTCGACCCAACTGTGCACTTGTATTACATATGACCAGCATCTACTGTTCTGGTTGTTAGCGCTCACATCGACGTGAAGGGTTCATAGATGAGCCGACGAACGACCGCCCGGTTCGGCGCTGCCCTCGTGGCGAGCGCCCTGGTCACCGTCCCGCTGGCAGCGGGCGCGCTGGCCGCCGACGGCACCAGCGTCCAGGGAGGCGGCAACGGCGCCGTCACCACAGCAACCAGCACGGCAGCAACCAGCACGGCAGCAACCAGCACAGCAGCAACCAGCACGACCGCCACCACCGCCGGAACCGGAGCCGGCTCGTCGGACGACGAGTACGCCCCGCGCTCCCTCCCGTTCGCCCTGCCGGGCTTCAAGGAGCAGGAGTTCGACGGCGCACTCCTGGTCGGCGAGGGCCACGCCCGGTTCTCGCTGGCGTTCAACATGGTGACGCCGCAGGGCCGGGTGCTCGACGACAACATGGTCCCGTGGATCAAGCGCATCGGGACGGTCACGCCCGACGGCTCGTACTACGAGATCGACATGACCACCGACAACCGCAACATCACGCCGGAGACGATCGGCGCCCTGCGCGCCGTCCTGGCCCACCCCGAGGACTGGTCCGAGGCCGAGGTCGCCAAGGCCCGCGAGCAGCTGCCGGTCCAGGAGGCCGCGTACGCGGCGGCCCTGCGCGACACCCGCACCGTCCGGCTGCGGTTCTCCACCACGGACGACGGCGAGATCGTGGGGTCGGCCACCGCGCTGACCGACGACACCGAGGTGTTCCTGCAGGCCAGCCCGCCCTGGGCCGAGCCGAGCACCTACCGGCCCGACGGGGAGCGCTCGATCGTCGCGACGTCGGCGGGCGTGCGCGACGCGTCCCGGGTGGGCAGCTTCCGCCTCGACTCCACCGTGACGCCCGAGGAGACCACCGGCTATGCGAGCGTCGCGGAGCTGCTCAAGGGCCTGGTGGGCAAGGAGTACGCGGCGGGCGAGGGCGCCGTCGCGCAGCGGTACGGGCTGGACAAGGGCGAGACGGTCGCGTTCCACGCGGCCGTCTCCACCGAGGCTCCGGAGCGGTCGCGCCTGAGCACCCGGGACGTGACGCGGATCCTGGACCGCGCCGAGGCGCGGGCCGACGACGGCAACCTGAACGGTCGCGGCCCGACGGGTCAGGCGGCCACCTACATGCGCGACGCCATGTCGCTCAACGACAACTGGGACGAGAAGTACGACCGGTCGTTCGTGATGTGGGGCCTCGGCGGCGGCGGTGACGACATCTTCCTCGGCTGGGACTCGGCGTGGGACGCGATCACCGAGCTGAGCGTCGACCCGGCCACGGCGCTCGACCACATCCGCGACTTCTACGACCAGAAGGGCCCGCGCTACGACCAGCTCCACGCCGGTCCGATGCACACCTACGCCGCCTGGCGCGCGTACACGCGCACGGGGGACCGCAGCATCCTGGAGCTGGTCTACCCGATCATGACCCGGTACATCGAGCGGATGCCGGAGTTCGACACCGACCAGGACGGCCTCCTGGAGAGCCCGTGGGTCGAGGAGCGTCGCGGCGGCCGCGGCAACCACCTGGGCCTCGACGACAGCCCGCAGTACTGGAACTACGTCGAGATCCCGCGCGACGGCGGCACGGACACGCGTGAGAACACGAACCTGACCGACGTCGCGCTCAACTCCTACTACGGGCTCATGGCCGAGAACCTGGCACAGATGGCCACGGAGCTCGGCGACACCGCCGGGGCCGAGCGGTACGCGGCGCTGCACGAGCGGCTCGAGGTGCGCATGAACGAGCACCTCTGGAACGAGGAGCGCGGCCTCTACCTCAACCGGTACCTCGACGGCACGTGGGAGCCCACCAACACGCCCACGGTCTTCTACCCGCTGTTCGGCGGGCTGGCGACGCCGGAGCGCGCGGAGATCCTGGTGCGCGACCACCTGCAGAACCCGGAGGAGTACGGCGGCGAGTTCGTCATCCCGAGCGTCGCCCGCAACGACCCGGCGTTCTGCGCCGGGCGGGCCAACCCGTCCACGGAGGCGTACCGGTACTTCCAGTCGCCGGGCGAGGAGGACTCCTGCGAGGAGTGGCAGGGCGCGGCCTGGCCGCCGATGAACGCGACCGTCTACGACGGCCTCAAGCGGTACGGCCTGGACGAGGCGGCGGCCGAGCTGGCGACCAGGTCGACCAAGATGTGGCTGACGTCCTACAAGGAGATCGGTTGGTTCCCGGAGTACTTCGACGCCGAGCCCGGCCAGCTCATCAACAACGTCGCGACCGACACGGCCTGGCGCACGTACTCGTGGTCCAACCTGATGCCGCTGATGAGCACGCAGGAGCTCATCGCGGACGAGCCGTGGGGCGACGCCGCCGGCTTCCGCTTCGGCACGCTCGGCCTGCCCGGCACCAACACGGTCTCCGAGGTGCCCCTGAAGGGGCACGCGTGGTCCGTGACGGCGGGGCCGCGCATCACGACGCTGGAGCGGGACGGCCGCACCGTGGTGCGCGCCGTCGGCGGCCGGGTCGTCGCCCGGAACGTGGTGCTCGACGCCGCCCGCGGCTCGGGTGACAGGAACGGCATGGACGTCACGGCGACGTCGCGCACGATCATCACGGTGACCGTCCCGGGCAAGGCGCCGCGCGTCTTCCAGGTCAAGAAGGGTGACACCCACCTGACCTGGTGACGTGCCAGAACACCCCGGACGTGTCAGACGTACAGGTCACCAGAGTGACCTGTACGTCTGACACGTCGGTGCGGGTCTGGGACCGCCCGGGGTGCCGCGGCTAGACGAACACGCCCAGGAGCAGGACCACCGCCAGGGCGACCACGGAGAGCACGGACTCCATGAGCGACCAGGTCTTGAAGGTCTGGCCGACCGTCATGCCGAAGTACTCCTTGACGAGCCAGAACCCGGCGTCGTTCACGTGGGAGAGGAACACCGAGCCCGCGCCGATCGCGAGCACGAGCAGCGCCGCCTGCGTGGGCTCCAGGCCCGCGGCCAGGGGCGCCATGATGCCCGCGGCGGTGATCGTCGCGACGGTCGCCGAGCCGGTGGCGATGCGGATGAGCGCCGCCACGAGCCAGCCGGCCAGCAGCGGGGTGATCCCGGCCTCGGCGATGCCGGACGCGATGACGTCGCCGACGCCCGAGTCCACGAGCGTCTGCTTGAACCCGCCGCCGGCGCCCACGATGAGCAGGATCCCGGCGATCGGCGCGAACGAGGAGCCGACCAGGTCGCCGACCTGCTGCAGCGTGCGGCCGACGCCGGTGCCGAAGGCCACCAGCGCGAACAGCGACGTGATGAGCAGGGCGACCAGGGGCTCGCCCAGGAACTCCAGGATGGTGCCGTAGCCGGTCTCGGTGGCACCCGCGACCTCGACGACGGACCGCGCGAGCATCAGGATCACGGGCAGCAGCACGACCAGGACCGAGATGCCGAACGACGGCTTGCGCAGGGTCTTCGCGCCGGTGCCGGTCGCGGTGGCCGTGGCGGTCCCGGTGGCGTCGCCCTTGCCGGAACCGGAGCCCGAGCCGGAGCCCGAGCCGCCCGTGCCGTTCGAGCCCGGGCCACCCGCGGCATCGTCGGGCACGCCCAGGACGGTGGTCGGCGGGTCGAGCCGGACCCAGCGGGTGAGCGGGATGGCGAGCAGCGGCCCGGAGATGATCACCGTCGGGACGGCGACGAGCAGGCCGAGCCCCAGCGTGAGGCCCAGGTTGGCGCCGAGCGCGTCGATGGCGAGCAGCGGCCCGGGGTGCGGCGGCACCAGGCCGTGCAGCGCCGAGAGGCCGGCGAGGGCCGGGATGCCGACCAGGATCGGGTTGGCGCGCATGCGGCGCGCCACGATCATCACGACCGGGATCAGCAGCACGACGCCGACCTCGAAGAACAGCGGGATGCCGACCACGAACGCGATGAGCGCCATGGCCCACGGCAGGCGCTTCGCGGGCGTCCGGTCGAGGATCGTGTCGACGATCTGGTCGGCGCCGCCCGAGTCGATGAGCAGCTTGCCGATGATCGCGCCGAGCGCGATGAGCACGCCGACGCCGGCCACGGTGGTGCCGAGGCCCGCGGTGAAGCTGGTGAACGTGTCGGTCAGGCCCGTCCCGGCGACGAGCGCGAGCGCGCCCGAGCCGAGCACGAGGGCCAGGAACGGGTGCATCTTCAGCCACACGATGAGCCCGACGATGACGGCGATGCCGATCACGGCGGCGAGCACGAGCTGCGACGTCGAGGCGGTCGGCTCGGCGTCCGCGGCGGCTGCGACGGGGAGAGTGGTCGAAAGCGCGGTGTGAAGAGTGGTGTCGAGCATCAGGAGTCCTCTCCCAGCCGGCGCAGGATCTCGTCGACGATCTGGTCGGGCCGGGGAGTGATGTCCACGCCGAACCCGGGCTCGTCGTCCTCCAGCGGCTCCAGGGCGGCGAGCTGGCTGTCGAGCATCTCGGGCTTCATGAAGTGCCCGGCGCGGCCCTGGATACGGGTGCGCAGCAGGTCGTACGAGCCGGTGAGGTGGACGAACCGCACCGGGCCCGTGCTCTCGCTGCCGGCCGTCTCCAGCAGGTCGCGGTAGCTGCGGCGCAGGGCGCTGCACGGCACGACGGCGCTGCGGCCCTCGTTCAGCTCCTTGGCGAACCAGTCACGGATCCCGCGCAGCCAGGGCCAGCGGTCGTCGTCGTCCAGGGGGTGGCCCGCCGCCATCTTGGCGACGTTCGCGGGGGAGTGGAAGTCGTCGCCCTCCGCGAACGACGCCCCCAGGCGTCCGGCCAGGAGCGCGGCGACCGTGGTCTTGCCTGATCCGGCCACGCCCATCACCACGATGGCCTGGGGCGGGTGGTCGGTCGCGGCGGGGTCGGCCCCGCCGGTGGTTGTCTGGGTCGAGAACATCTCTGTCCCGGTGACGTCTGTGTCCATGGCACCTATCTTCACCCATTGATGACACCATTCGCGCGTGATTCATGTCACCAATGGTGTGACCAATCGGCTGCGGGGCCGTGCCGAGGTGCGTCAGGGGGTGGAGCCGGCCAGCCGCTCGGTGGGCCGCCAACTATCCTGTGAGCATGCCCCCAGTGCTGCACAGCCCCGTCCTCGACGCTCTGGGCCGGCGCATCACCGGTGGTGAGCTGCCGGCGGGTACGGCGCTGACGCTCGACGGCATCGGCGCCGAGTTCGGGGTGTCCCGGACCGTCGCGCGCGAGGCGATGCGCCTGCTCGAGGGCCTCGGGCTGGTCCGGTCCGGCCCTCGGGTGGGGATCGTCGTGCTGCCGCACCCCTCCTGGAACGTGCTCGACCCCCGGGTCATCGCCTGGCGCCTCGACGGCCCGGGGCGCACCTCGCAGCTCCGCTCGCTGACCGAGCTGCGGCAGGCGGTCGAGCCGCGCGCCGCGGCGGGTGCGGCCCGCGGCGCGACGGCGGCCGTGCGCGACGAGCTCGTCGCCACCGCGAGCCAGATGCGCAAGCTCGGCGAGGCGGGCGAGGGCGACGGCGCGGAGTTCCTGGCGCTCGACATCCGCATGCACGAGCTGCTCATGCGCTCCAGCGGCAACGAGCTGTTCAGCGCGCTCGCCGACGTCGTCGCCGTCGTCATCTCCGGGCGGATCCACCTGGGCCTCATGCCCGCCTACCCCGTGCCGGAGGCGCTCGAGGCGCACGAGGCAGTGGCGCGCGCGGTCGCCGCGGGCGACGCCGAGGCCGCCGAGGAGGCGATGGCGCGCATCGTGCGCGAGGTGCGCGGCGCGCTCGACGACGACCCGGCGCCGGCCCGGACTGCTGCTCGGTCGGCTTAGCCGGGTCTGCCTGCGCTGCCCGCTCAGAGCGCCGAACCGGTGCGGCCCTAGATTGCGGCCAGGAGCGGCAGCCGCACGGCGGGCGGCAGGGGCGCGACGTCGGGCCGGGCGCTGATCGACTGGATCTGCAGGGCCGCGAACCGGCGCGAGGCAGCGACGGCGGCCTTGCGGGACGTGGCGCGGATGCCGGAGTTCGCCATGATCAGCATGATCAGGTCGTCGAGCACGAAGTCGCGGCGTAGGCCGCCGCTCTCCTTCGCGCGCCGGATGAGTTCGCCGAGCGCGCGCAGGGTGCGCGTGCGCTCCTGGGCGAAGTCGACGGCCTGGGGGAAAGCGGTGACGAACGCGGCGGTGAACCCGCGGTCCACGGCGTGCATGACGCACACCTCCTCGATCACGGTCGCCAGCCCGTGCCAGGGGTCGGGATCGGCCAGGCCCTGCTCGACGATCGAGGTGCACGTCGCCATCTGCTCACCGAACGCCTCGGTGACCAGCGCCTCCTTGGTCGGGAAGCGCCGGTAGAGCGTCGCCGGGCCGACGCCGGCACGCCGGGCCAGCTCCCGCATCGGGACGTCGATGCCCTGCTCCGCGAACGTCTTCCGGGCCACCTGGAGGATCCGCTCGCGGTTGTCCCGCGCGTCCGACCGCAGCTCCCGCGCCGGGTGCGACTCCAGGGACTCGGGCGGGGCGGTCTCCTGGTGCGCTGTCTTCGGGTGCTGGGCCATGACTCTCGCTTCGCCGAAACGGACGGGGTGTTCCACTCGCGCGATCATCATCGCACCCGGACCCACGCCGCCCGGGTCGCAGAAAACGACCATGCACCTGCTGCCAGGCGGAGCCTCCGGCTGGCAGCAGGTGCATGGTCGTTTCCGCCGCCGCGCGGCGGTCAGCGGCAGACCCCAGCGCGAACCGTCAGTTCTGCAGCAGCACCTTGATCGCGCGCCGCTCGTCCATGGCGCGGTAGGCCTCGGCGACCTCCGACAGCGGCAGCGTCAGGTCGAAGACCTTGCCCGGGTCGATCTCGCGCTTCCACACCAGGTCCAGCAGGTGCGGCAGGTAGGCCCGCACCGGCGCGACGCCGCCGCGCAGACCCTTGTTGCCCCAGAACAGGGAGTCGACGGGGAGGTCGCCGTGCGGCACGCCCACGATGCCGATCATGCCGCCCGGCCGCACGAGCTCGACGGACTGCGCTCGGGCCTCGGCGGTGCCGACGCACTCCAGGACCGCGTCGGCACCGATGCCCTCGGTCAGCTCCAGGACCTGGGCCAGGCCCTCCTCGCCGCGCTCGGCGATGATGTGGGTGGCGCCGAACTCCCGCGCCACCTTCTGGCGGGACTCGTGCCGGCTCATCGCGATGATCGTGGTCGCACCGAGCTGGGCCGCGGCCAGCACACCGCTCAGCCCGACGGCGCCGTCGCCCACCACCACGACGCTCGACCCGGGCCCGACGCCGGCGGAGACCGCCGCGTGCCAGCCGGTGCACATCACGTCGGACAGGCTCAGGAGGCTGGGGATCAGGTCGGCGTCCGGCTCGCCGGGGGTGGCGAGCAGGGTGCCGTCGGCGTTCGGGATCCGGATCTTCTCGGCCTGGCAGCCGTCGTAGCCGCCGCCGTGCAGGCAGTTGGCCTGCATGCCCTTGCGGCACACCGCGCAGGTGTTGTCGCTGTGCAGGAACCCGCCGACCACGAAGTCGCCCGGCTTGACCGTGGTCACGGCAGCGCCGACCTGCTCGACGACGCCGACGTACTCGTGGCCGATCGGCGTCGGCCGCTTGACCTGGGAGACCCCGCGGTAGCGCCAGAGGTCCGAGCCGCAGACGCACGCTGCGACGGTCCGGATGACGGCGTCGGTGGGCTCGATGACGACGGGGTCCGCCCGCTCCTCGAAGCGGACGTCCCCGGCCCCGTGAATGATTGCTCCTCGCATGCTCCCATTCAACACGCGTCCCGCGGATGTGGGCGGCCATGAGGGAGGGCCTGTCCTTACCCCTCGGCTTGTCCTCCGGGTCCTGGCACGACGACGGCGCCGCGTCACCGTCGGGGGGACGACGACGCGGCGCCGGTGTCGGTGCTGCTGGCGCTGCTGCTGCCGCGAACCGGCCGGCGGTCAGCCGCGCGCGGCCCGGACGGCGTCGGCCAGCGGGGTGGCGGGGCGGCCCGAGAGGCGGACCAGGGCGTCGCTGTCGGTCTCCAGGTCGCCGGCCGCGATCGCGGCGTCGATCCCGGCCACGAACCCGGCGGTGCCGGCGTCCAGGCCGGCCTGCTGCAGCTCGGCCGCGAAGGCCTCGACCGACAGGTCGCGGTAGGCGACCGGGGCGCCGGTGACGTCGCTGATCGTGGACGCGAGCTCGGTGAACGTGAACACGGGCCCGCCGAGCTCGTGCACGACGACGGGCGCGGCGCCGTCGGCACCCGGTGCCGCGTCGTCGGCGAGCAGGGCGCCCGCGGCCGCGCCGGCGAAGTCGGCGCGCGGGGCGGCCGAGACCTTGCCGTCCGCCGCGGCGCCCACGATCTCGCCGCGCTCGACGTACTCGGCGATCCGGTCGGTGTAGTTCTCGGTGTACCAGCCGTTGCGCAGCAGGGTGACCGCCAGGCCCGACGCGCGCAGCACCTGCTCGGTGGCCTGGTGCTCCCCGGCGAGCGGGTTGGTGGTGTCGTCGGCGTTGAGGATGCTGGTGTAGGCGATCCGCTCGACGCCGGCGGCCCTCGCGGCGTCGATCACCGCGGTGTGCTGCGGGACGCGCACGCCGGGCTCGCTGCCCGAGACCAGCAGCAGCCGCTGCACGCCGTCGAGCGCCGCGGGCAGCGTCTCCGGGCGGTCGTAGTCGCCCTCGCGGACCTGGACGCCGAGCTCGGCGAGGTCGGCGGCCTTCTCGGGTGTGCGCGCGATGGCGACGACGTCGGCGGCGGGCACGCCGCGGGACAGCAGCTCCTCGACGACGAGTCGGCCCAGGTGCCCGGTCGCTCCGGTGACGGCGTAGGTGGTCATGGTTCTCTCCCAGTTCGCGGTGCGGTGTGTGTCGAGCGAGGCGCTGGCCAGTTGCCAACGGATAGCACTAACGAATCGAAAGTACACCACATTCCGAGGGTGCGCGGTATCCTCGTGTCGTGAGCATCACGGACCTCCAACCCGACGGCCCGGCGCCCGACAGCCCGGAGTCTGCCGACCTGCCGGGCGACGGCACGCCGGGCGACGGCCCGAGCGGGCCGCCGCAGGAGCTGGTGACCGACGTCTTCGCCCGCGGCTGCACGTCGCGGGCCGCCTTCGAGGTCGTCACGTCCAAGTGGGCCTCGCTCGCGCTGCTCGCGCTCGGCGAGGGCAGCTACCGGTTCAACGCGCTGCGCCGCCGGGTCGAGGGGGTCAGCGAGAAGATGCTGTCCCAGACGCTGCAGTCCCTGGAGCGCGACGGCATGGTCACGCGCGACGTCGTCACCACCATCCCGCCGCGCGTCGAGTACGGCCTGACGTCGCTGGGGGAGCAGGTCGCGCGGCACCTGCGCGGGCTGGCCGACCTCCTGGAGGAGACGGCGGCCACCGCCGCGGACGCGCCCGCGGGGTCGACGGACGGGGCGCCCGCCGGGCCGGCAGCCGGGGCAGCGGGCGAGACGTCGGCGGGGGACCTGCCGGCGAGGTAGGTCCCGTCAGCCCACGCGCGACACGTGGTAGTGGCTGATCAGCCAGCGGCCCTCCTCGCGGACGGCGACGACGGTGAGGTAGACCGGCACGTCCCGGTCGGGGCGGTGGAACACGACCGCCGCGTAGCCGAGCACTGCGTCGTCGGCCAGCCTGGTGGCGCGGACGAGCGTGTGGTCGGCGGTGAGCCCGGCCGGCTGCTTGCCGTAGTAGGCCGAGACGACGTCGCGGCCGAACGCCGGCTCGGGGTCGAAGCCCTGGAACAGGGCGTCCGTGGTGAACTGCGCGGCGATGTGCGCGAGGTCGCGCCGGCGGATCCCGTCGGACCACCGGTCGAGCAGCGCCGTGACGATGCCGGCGGCGTCGGACCGGTCCTGGTCCTGCGGTTCCTGGTGCTGCTGGGTCTGGTCCTGCTCGGTCATGATCTGTCTCCTCTTCCCGGTCCGCGGACCGGTTCCGGCGCCCGGCCGGAGCTCCGGCCGAGCGCGGGGCGGCGCGGTGGCCGCCCCGCGGTGGTGTCGATGCGGTGGTGTCCGCGGGTCAGTGGCCCGCGATCTGCCCGCCGTCGACGTGCAGGAACTCGCCCGTGACGAAGGGTGACTGCTCCAGGTAGAGGACGCCGCGGGCGACGTCGTCGACCTCGCCGATGCGGCCCAGCGGGTGCAGGCCGGCGAGGGTCTCGTGGGTCTCCTCCGGGTGCAGCGGGGTCTTGATGACGCCGGGGGAGACTGCGTTGAAGCGGATGTTGTCGGCCGCGTACTCGATGGCCAGGGCGCGGGTGGCCGAGGCGATGCCGCCCTTGGTCACGGACGCGAGGGCGGAGGGGAACACCGAGAGCGCGCTCTCGACGAGGGTCGTGGTGATGTTCACGACGTGGCCGCCGCCGGCCGCCTGCATCAGGGGGATCGCCCGCTGGGTCAGGTGGAAGAAGCCGGCGACGTTGATGCCGACCATGGTCTCGAAGTCCTGCGCGGTGTACTCGGTGAACCGCTTGGCGATGAAGACGCCCGCGTTGTTCACGACCGTGTCGACGCGGCCGAAGCGCTCGACCGCGGTCTTGATGATCCGGTCCGCGGTCGCCGGGTCGGAGATGTCACCGCTGACGACGGCGAGGTCGTCGGCCTCGGCGAGGTCGATGGTGCGGGAGTTCGCGACGACGGCGTACCCGATCCGGCGGTACGCGTCGACCAGCCCGGCGCCGATGCCCTGGGAGGCTCCGGTGATGACAGCTACCTTCTGGGTGCTCATGTTTCTTTCCTTAGTAGACGGTCGGTCAACTACTGGGTTCCCAGTTATAGTTGACCGGTCGTATGCTGTCAACATGCCTAGAACCTCGGATGGTCGTGAGCGCCTGATCGAAGCGGGCGTGGAACTCTTCTCCCAGCGCCCCTACGGGTCGATCGGCGTGGCCGAGCTGTGCTCGCGCGCCGGCGTCAACAAGGGGTCGTTCTACTACTTCTTCGCGTCCAAGGAGGCCCTGGCGCTCGCCGTCATCGACCGGCACTGGACGTGGCAGAAGGGCGTCTGGGCCGGCATCCTCGACGGCACCGGCAGCCTGCTCGACCGGCTGCGCGGCCTGTTCGACGCCACCGCGCAGATGCAGGTCGACGCCGTGACCGGCACCGGGTGGGTGGCCGGCTGCCTCTTCGGCAACCTCGCCCTGGAGGTGAGCTCCCAGAACGAGCCGGTGCGGCTGCGCCTGCAGGAGATCTTCGACGAGCAGATCGGGATGATCTCGTCCCGGCTGGCCTCGGCCGTCGAGTCCGGCGAGCTGCAGTCCGTGACCGACGTCGACGCCGCGGCGAAGGCGATCGTCGCCCAGCTCGAGGGGCTCGTGCTCTTCGCGAAGGTGTTCAACGACCCGTCGCAGCTCGACGCGCTGTGGCAGAACAGCCTCGCGCTGCTCGGCCTTGCTCCCGCGCGGGCCTGACGCCGCTGGGCTGACGCCGCTGGGCCGACGCCGTGCGGGCGTGATCCGAGACCGGCTGCGTCGCCCGGCCGGGGCAGGTGGGGCGGAGGAGCGGGTTCGGTACGCTGCGCCCGTGACAGAACAGGACATTGCGGGCGGAGCGGCTGGCGGGACGCCGGCGGACGGCGCCGGGCCCGTCTTCTCGCCCGACGCGCGCCGCCTGGACCTCGGGCGGCTCGGCGCGATCACGCTCGTGGTGGGCATCGTGCTGACCGGGCCGCTGGCCTGGGCCTGCGGCTACGCCGTCGTGACCGACCCGGACCCCGTCGCCAAGGCGATCGCGGGCTTCTTCGGGCTGCTGTTCGGCGGTCTGTGCGTGCTGTTCGTCGCGAACTTCTGGCGGGTCACCCGGCCGCGCGGCATCGTGATCGACGTCGCCGGCATCTGGTTCTGGCACGGCACGTCCTGGGACCTGGTCCGCTGGACCCAGGCGGCGCGGATCGGGCTGTCCTACGAGCTGCCGCCCGACCTGCCGACCGTCGGCGGGCCGCTCGACCACCTCAAGGCGAAGGTGAGCGACTGGGTCAAGGGCAAGGTGTTCGGCGCCCTGCGCGTGACCGACAAGCGGGGCATCGCCCTGGAGGTCGTGCCGCTGCGCGAGGAGGAGGTGCGCGGGCTGTCCCGCCTGCTGCGGTACCGCACCAAGGAGCCCGGGGCTGCACGGCGCGCGACGTCGGGTGCTGTGTCGGGCGCCGCGTCGGACCTGCCTTCGGGTCTGGTGCCGGTGCTCTGGCGCGTCCGGCTGCCCGGCGGGTACCACTCGTTCGAGAAGCTGGTTGCCGCGGGCGAGCGGTTCGGCGGGCACACCTGGGAGGGCTGGTTCCGCAGGCAGCGGACCGGCGGCGCCGGCCGCGGCCCGCGACAGCAGGACTGACCGGGAGGTAGGACGGGCCCAGCTGCCGGGTTGAACCGCCCGGCTGAACCCGGCGGGTTGAGCCGCCCGGCTGAACTGCCGGGCCGAGCCGCCGGGGTGAAGCGCCCAACTGTTCCGCCCGGCTGAACCGCCTGCTCAGCGCCTCGCGTCGGCCAGGTCGATGCCCCATGACTCGCGGACCAGCGTGCGCCCTACGTCGGTGACGTCCAGGCCGCGGCCGGACCGGTGTCGCGTCACCCAGCCGGCGTCGAGGAACCGCGCGCCGACCGCGGAGCCGAGCGCCCCCGCCAGGTGCGGACGGCGTTCGGTCCAGTCCAGGCAGGCCCGGGTCGTCGCACGACGGGCGGCGACGGCGCCGTCGACGTCCACGCCGATCTCGCGCAGTCCGACGGCGCCCGCGTCGGTCAGGGTGAGCTCGTCGCGGCCGGCGAGCCAGCCGGACCGCACCCACGCGTCCGTCAGGCCGGTGCCCAGCCGCCCCGCGAGGTGGTCGTAGCAGAACCGTGCGGCGGCCAGGTACTCGGCCCGGCGGCTGCGGCGGTACCCGGAGACGGGGGCGGCGTCGGCCAGCACGCCGAGGGACTCCAGCGCGGCCGCGACGTCCGGGCCCGCCAGGACGTAGTACCGGTGCCGGCCGCGGCTGGTGGAGCTCACGAGCCCGGCGTCCGCCAGGACGGCCAGGTGCTCCGAGGCGGTCGAGGCGCTGACCCCGGCCGCCGTCGCAAGCTCGCCGGCCGGACGGCTCGTTCCGTCCAGGAGCAGGTTCAGGAACACCGAGCGCGCGGGCGTGGACAGCGCCCGGCCCACGGCGGTGAAGTCTCGGTCCCGGCTCATCGCCCGACCGTACGGCGCGGACATTTCGGCGTCCACCGAAGGATTTCGCGCCTACTTTCACGGCATGAGCCAGCGTCACGGCATGAGCCAGCCATCCGTCACCCCGCCCGTCGCCGACACGGCCCCCGACACCGACACGGCGCCCGCCGCAGTTCGTGCCGCCGTGCGCCCCGCCCCGTCCCACCCGTACGTCGCCCGCCTGCACTGGGCCGGCTCCACCGCCGCCGGCCTGCGTGGCTACTCCCGGGACCATGTCGCGGTCGCGGCCCCCGCCACGCCCGTCGTCGAGCTCAGCGCCGACGCCGCCTTCCGCGGCGACCCCGACCGGCTCAACCCGGAGCAGCTCGTCGTGATGGCCGCGTCGTCCTGCCAGCTGCTGTCCTTCCTCGGGGCCGCCGCGCGTGCCGGGGTGGACGTGCTCGCCTACGACGACGAGGCCACCAGCCACCTGGACCTGACCGCGGTGCCCCAGTGCCTCGGCACCATCCGTCTGGCCGTGACGGTCAACGTGGCCGCCGGGACCGACGAGGCGCTGGTCCACCGGCTCGCCGAGCAGGCGCACCAGGCCTGCTACGTCGCGAACTCGCTTGCGGTTCCCGTCGAGGTCGCCACCACGGTGCGGGTGGGGCGATGACGGCGATGAGCACCCACCTGCGGGACCTGGAGGTCCACCTGCCCGACCGGCCCGGCGCCCTCGCGGACCTGGGCCAGGCGCTCGGCGCGGCCGGCGTCAGCCTGGAGGGCGGCAGCGTCTTCACCGTCGACGGCCGGGCCGTGGCGCACTACCTGGTGCACGACGGCGCCCGCGCGCTCCGGTCGGTCAGCACGGCGGGGCTCGGCCCTGCGGTGGTGCGCGACGTCGTCCTCGCGCGCCTGGACCAGGAGGTGCCCGGCCAGCTCGGCACGCTCGCCCGCCGCCTCGGCGACGCGGGCGTGAACGTGCTGGTCCAGTACAGCGACCACGTCGGCAACCTGGTGCTGCTGGTCGCGGACGACGACGCGGCGGCCGCACGCGAGGTCGTCGCCGCCTGGGGGCGCCGGCTCACGCCGCGCGACGGGACCGCCACCGCCCGACCAGCGTCCACGTGATCATGCGGGCCAGCCGCACGGGCCCGTAGCGGACGCCGCTGGCGAACGGCGCCTCGCCGCGCAGCGTAGCCTCGGCACCGCCGTCGACGAACAGGACCTGTCCCGTGGTGAAACCGGCGTCCGGCGAGAGCAGCCAGGCGATGCTTGCCGCGACTGGCTCGACCGGTCCGGGCAGCCCGAGGGGCTGGGGCAGGGCGTCCTGCAGCACGCGCACGCTGGCGGCGTCGGCGAGCAGGGTGGCGCGAGCCGTCCCGGTGGCGACGACGCCGGGCGCCACCGCGTTGAGCGGGATGCCCGCACCGGCCCACTCCGGGCCCACCGCCGCGCGGCGGAGCCAGCGGTTCAGCGCGATCTTGGTCGACCGGTACACGACCGAGCCCCGGCCGCGGGCCACCAGGCCGGCCGCGGTCGCCAGGGCGCGGGGCTCGTCGTCGGCGAGGCAGGCCTCGACCAGGTCCTGGTCGCCCGCCGAGAGCGCCGAGGCCGAGGACACGACGACGGCCCGCGGCTCCGCGGCGTGCGCCAGGTCGTCGCGCAGCGCCCGGAGCAGCGCGACGGTGCTGAAGAAGTTGAGGCCGACGGCGACCGCCGGGTCCGCGCTCCCCGCGACGAGCGCCACGCCGTCGATCGCGGCGGGTTCGGGTGCAGGTGCGGGTGCGGATGGGCGGGCGCGTGGGTGTGCGGGCGCGGGTGCGGCTGCGAGGGCCCGGATGTGGTCGACGGCGGCGGCGCGAGCCCCCGGGTCGGTGAGATCGGCGCGGACGTCGGCCGCCTCGGTGACGCCGCAGCGGATCACGCGTGCGCCGTCCCGCTCCAGCCGGTCGGCGACGGCGGCGCCGATCCCGGAGTCGGTGCCGGTGACGACGTAGGTGCGGCCGGTGTGCTCGGTCATGGTCTCCTCCCGATCGGAGTGCACTAGTGCATCATTACACTAGTGCATCGAGCGCGCTATGCTGTGCGGCAGGGCGAACCGCAGGGCGAGCCCCCGCGGCGTCCGCACCATCGACGCAGCACGGTCGCACCACAGAGGCGCCCTGGCCGCCGGGCAGGCGAGGGACAGGCGCGGAAGGCCACACGGCAGCCGGAAGGGGAGAGGCATGACGGCGGACGAGCACGGCGGGATCCGGGAGCGCAAACGGGCGGCGACCCGGAACGCCGTCGTGATCGCGGCGACGCGGCTGTTCCTCGAGCGGGGCGTGAGCGGGACGTCGATCGACGACATCGCGGCCGAGGCCGGCATCGCGCGGCGCACGTTCTTCCTGCACTTCCCGGCCAAGGAGGACGTGCTCTTCCACTACCTGGAGGGGCACGTCCGCCGCGCGGTCGCGGCGCTCGACGACCTGCCGGAGGGTGGGCCCGAGGGCGGACGTCCGGACGGTGCCGCCGGCGTCCGCGCCGTGATGGGGGTGCTCGTCGACCTGTTCGACGACCCTCGGGCCCGCACGGACGAGCTGGCCGGCCTGCGCACCGAGCTCGTCACCGCGGCGCGCGGGCTGCCGCCGTCCCTCGTGGTGCGGCTGCAGCGGGCGCAGTCCGAGCTCGTCGACGCGCTGCGCGGGAAGTTCCCCGATCCCACCGGGTGGCCGGTCATGTCCGCGCACCTCGGCGCCTGCATGGGCGCCGCCGCAGCCGCCGCTGTCGCCGCCGAGCGGCCCGAGCGGCGCGCCGCGGCGATCCGCGACGCCGTCGACCGGGCGAGCGCAGGGTTCGACCGGGACCCGGCCGCCTGAGGGCCGGGGCGAACCGGCCCGATCCGACGAGACACGACCCGCCGTCGCTCAGCTCTCTGTCGCCCCCACCAGCTCCGCCGAGCGCTCCCAGAGCCGCCGCGCGAGGTCGGCGTCGCGGGCCTGCGGATGCAGGCGGCGGGCGACGCGTCCCCGCTCGTAGTACGCGCCGGACTGCCAGTCGGTGCCCGGCTCGGTCTGCGCGAAGCGGACGAGCTGCGCGGCGCCCTGCTCGGGCGTGGCCATGAACAGCTTGCCGATCCGGCTCTGGTAGAGCGGCCGCATGAAGCTGGTGCTCTCGGCCGCGAAGTTCGTCGCGACGCCGCCCGGGTGGAACGCCACGGACGCGAGTCCCTGGTCGTGGTACCGGCGGTGCAGCTCGGCGGTGAACAGGATGTTCTCGAGCTTGGCGGTGCCGTAGGCGAGGTGGGGCGTGAAGTCCCGGTCGTGGTCCAGGTCGTCCAGGTCGAGGTGGCCGAACAGGCGTGCCCCCACGCTCGACGTCTGGATCACGGTGGCCCGGCTCGCCAGCAGCTTGTCCAGCAGCAGGTCGGTGAGCAGGAACTGTGCCAGGTGGTTGACCTGGAAGGTCCGCTCGAAGCCGTCCTCGGTCTTGGAGCGGTCGCCCAGGATGCCGCCCGCGTTGTTGGCCAGGACGTCGATCCGCGCGCACGTCTCGTCGAGCCGGGCGGCCAGGTCGCGGACCTCGCTCAGTCGCGCGTAGTCCGCCACGAGGTGCTCGGCGCCCAGCTCGCGCGCGACCGCCGCGGTCTTCTCCGGCGAGCGTCCGACGACGACCACCCGGTGCCCGGCGTCGGCGAGCAGTCGTGCGGCCGCCGCCCCGATCCCGTCGCTGGCGCCGGTGATCACGATGGTCCTGCGGTCGGCCTCGGGCTCGGCGTTCTCCATGGCACACAAGCATGCTCCCGCACGCACCCGAGCCGAAACCGGCACGCCAGGACCCGTCGCCAGGCCGCATCTGTAGCAAGTTTTCCGAGGGTGAAAACCCCTCTGACCTGCGCTTTTCATGGCTACTAAATGCATATGAACAGGAAAAGCCGGATAAACCAGTTGTAGGACGCGTTCAGCATGATCACACTCGGTGTCGGGTAAGCACCCAGGAAACTGCTCGGAAACGAACGTTCCGGAACTGCTCAGGAAACACCAACACGGGGGTTGGCGATGTCCGAGGCACGTGCACACCACCTGGCCAGCACCTGGCTGATGCGACGCTGGCTGGCGATGGGGGTGGCCGTCGGTTTCTCGGCGACCCTGCTGATCGCCGTCGCACCGGAAGTGCGGGCGGAGAGCGCGTCGGCCGCGGTGCCACAGGCCACGGCGGGCGAGGGCCCGGCCGACCGCGCGATGCCGGACGGCGTGCGGCGCTCCACCGCCTATGCCGAGGACGAGCGCCCGCCGGTGGTGCCGGAGTCCGTGTCCGCCGAGGGCGGGCCGGCCGAGGTCACGCCGACGAGGTGGCGCGCGCTCACGGCGCCGACCGCCACGCGGGCGAGCGCCGCCGCGGCCGGCTTCGCCGAGATCGACCTGCGCCCGGGCTTCGTGCTCGGCGACACGTCCCTGGTCCTGTACTTCTCCACCGGTGACGTCGACCCGGACTGGACCGCCGCCGTCGTGCGGCTGTACGAGGGCGACGACCAGACCGAGCAGGAGTCGGTGCGGCTGACCCGCGCGGAGCTGGAGGGACCGCGGTTCTGCGGCGCCGCCGACTTCTGCCGTTCGTTCGGCGCCGAGGACGGCTGGGAGCTGGAGGAGGGCAAGGACTACTTCGTCACCGTCGCGGCGGTGCTGCCGGGCGGCGACGAGGTGGTCTCCGAGCCGTCGGGCACCTCGAAGGCGCGGGCGACGATTCTGCCGCCCGGCATCCCGGACGACCAGGCGGCCGGCTGCGGGTGCGAGAACGCGCTGGCGCCGACCGCCGTCGGGCAGGCGCAGCGCGGCGTGGGGGTCAACAGCGGGACCGGCGCGTTCGTACGCGTCGAGCGGGACCTGCAGATGGCGTCGTACGGCATCTCGTTCGGCAGCGCGCGCACGTACTCCTCGGCGAACAACCGCCAGGGGCCGTTCGGCGTCGGCTGGGCGTGGTCGTACGACATGCGCGTCACGGAGACGGACGACGGCGTCATCGTGCGCGCCGAGGACGGCGCCGAGGCGCTCTACGAGCCGGACGGCGACGGGTACACCCGCCCGCCGGGCGTGCGCTCGGATCTCAAGCGCGCCGGTGAGGGCTGGGAGCTGGTCACGCCGCGGCAGGTCACGTACCGGTTCGGCGCGGACGGCCGGCTCACGGCGGTGCTCAGCCCGCGCGACGACGGCGTCCGCCTGGAGTACGTCGAGGTCGATGACAAGGGCAGGGACGAGGACCGCGACGACGTCCGGATCACGGACGCCTCGGGGCGCACCGCCGTCGCGGAGCTCACCGACGGGCTGATCCGGAGGATCGCGCTCCCGGACCGCCGTCAGGTGCGGTTCGAGTACGCCGGCGGCCTCCTGGCGAAGGTCAAGGACGCCCGCGGGAACGGCTGGGAGTACCGGTACGACGCCGAGGGCCTGCTCACCGAGATCGTGGACCCGCACGAGGTCGTGGCCGTGCACAACGAGTACGGCGACGACGGGCGCGTCGTGGCGCAGCGGGACGGCGTCGGGGCCCAGATGTCGTTCGCCTGGGACGCCGACAAGCAGGAGGCGCGCAGCACCGACGCCGACGACGTCTCGATCTACGACGGCTACCACGACAACGTGCTGCTCTACAGCCAGCGCAGCACCGGCGACGCCGACAACCACCGGTACAACAAGCGCCTGGACCGCAACCTCGTGGTCAACGGCAACCAGTACCAGCACGTGGTCGAGTTCGACGGGCGGGGCAACCCGACGCAGGCCGTGGCGCCGCAGGGCTTCGACGAGAAGACCAAGTACGACGACCGGAACAACCCGATCGAGTTCACCGACGCCAAGGGCAACGTCTGGAAGAACACGTACAACGAGTTCGACGAGCTGGTCCGCAGCGTCGACGCCGAGGGCAACGACGTCGAGCACGCCTACGACGACCGGGGCCTGCGCACCTCCACGACCGACCAGCGCGACAAGGTCACGCGCTACGAGTACCTGCCGGACGGCGCGGAGAACGCCGGGCTGCTGACCGCCGTCGTCTCGCCGGAGGGGCGGCGCAGCGAGTACCGGTACGACCGGACGGGCCGGCAGGTCGCCGCGACGGACCCGCGCGGCACCGGCAACCCGCGCGACCGGCGGCACTACACGATCGAGACGACCTACGACGAGCAGGACCGCGTGGTGCGCGTCGACGAGCCGGGCAAGACCCACGGCTGGCGCTCGCTGTACGACGACGTCGGCCGGCTCGCGAAGGAGATCTCGCCCGAGGGCGTCGTCAGCACCTTCTCCTACCTGGACAACGGCCTGCAGTCGAAGGTGGAGGCCGGCGGCCGGGTGATGACGTTCGGCTACACCGACGCCGGACGGCGCCAGACCGAGAGCGTCGTGATGAAGGGCGACGACCTGACGACGTCGTACACGTATGACGCGAAGGGCCTGGTCAAGACGGTGACGTCGCCGCGCGGCAACGTGCCGGGTGCGGAGAGGGCGGACTTCACCACCGAGTACTTCTACGACGCCAACGACAACCCGATCCGGATGCGCATGCCGTACCCGGGCGGCGAGCACGTGGACCGGGACATCAAGGTCGACGCGCTGGACCGCACGACGGCGTCGATCAACGAGCTGAACAAGACGTCCAGCTTCGAGCGCGGCAACACCGGCCAGGTGGACTCGGTCACGGACACCAAGGGCCGCACCACCACGATGGGGTACGACAAGAACGGGCGGCAGACCGAGCGCACCGACGCGGGGAACAAGACCACCCGCACCGAGTACGACGCGGCCGGCAACAAGATCAAGGAGACTTCGCCGGTAGGCGGCATCACGACGTACACCTACACGGACGACGGGCTGCTCGCGTCGGTGACCGAGCCGCGCGGGAACGTCGACGGCGCCGACAAGGCCCGGTTCACCACGCGCTACGAGTACGACCTGGCCGGCAACCGCGTGCGGGAGATCGACCCGCTCGGCAACACGACGTCCACGACCTACGACCAGAACAGCCGCCCGACCGAGGTGACCGACGCGCGCGGCGGCACCACCTACGTCGCCTACCGCGACGACGACCAGATCAGCCACGTGCGCCAGCCGGACGCGCCCAAGCTGCCGCTGTTCTCGCAGGCCTTCGCGACGGTGCTCGCCTACGACGACGACGGCCGCGTGGTCGGCGTCCGCGACCCGCAGGGCGGGCGCAGCGGCGTGCGGTACGACGAGGCGGGCCGCCCCGTCGCCTCGACCGACCCGCTCGGCCGCACCACGCACACGACGTACGACGCCGAGTCGAACGCGCTCACGGCGATCACGACCGACCGGCGCGAGGACCTGGAGGACCTGAGCGACGCCGAGCGGGCCGAGCGCACGATCACCTCGGTGTACGACCTGCGCAGCCGCCTGACCAGCCAGCAGGTCGGCTCGGGCGGGCCCGAGTACACGTACGGCTACGACGCGAAGGACCGGACGACGTCGTACGGCGACCCGCTGGGTGTGCGCACGGTGACGTACGACGACGAGGACCAGATCACCAAGGTGCTCCGCGAGGAGGCCAACCAGGCCGACGAGACCTTCACCTACGGGTACGACCAGCGCGGCAACATCACCGAGCGCGCCTACCCCGACGGCACGAAGATCACCTCGACGTACGACGACGACTCGCGCCTCGCCTCCACGACGGCGGCCGGCGGTTCCATGGGCGGCAGCAGCGCCCGCTGGGAGTACGCCTACGACATCGCCGGACGGCGGACGGCGACCACCCTCCCGGCCGCCACCGGCCTGACCGAGGAACGCGCGTACGACGACGCCGGCCGCCTGACCTCGATCGGCACCGAGCGCACCGGGGACCCCGTCGACGGGGTGCAGGACCCGGTCTCGGCGTTCGACCTCACGCTCGACGCGGTGGGCAACCCGACCCACGTGAAGACGACGCGCGGCGGCGTCACCGAGGCGGTCTCCTACGCGTACGACGACGCGAACCGCGTGACGACGGCCTGCTACGCGGCCAAGGAGTGCGGAAAGAAGAGCAAGGACGCGGGCCGGATCTCCTACGAGTACGACCTGCTGGGCAACCGGACCGAGCAGAAACGCACTGGCTCGGCGGGCTCCGACCTGACCCGGTACACCTACGACCACGCGAGCCAGCTGCAGCGCGAGGTGACGGTCGGCAAGGAGGACGGCCGGCCCACGGTGGAGCGCAAGGAGTACGAGTACGACGTGCTGGGCAACCAGACACGTGCGGGCGACGACCGCCTCGAGTACAACCTCGACAGCACGCTGGCCAAGGCGACCGTCGGCGGGGTCCAGACCACCTACACCTACGACGCGACGCGCATGCGGCTCGACGCGATCACGGGCGTCGGGGCCGGCGCCTCCACGCGGCACTGGTCGTGGGACGTCAACGGGTCGCTGGAGAACATCGCCGTCGACACGCTGACCGACGTGAACGGCGTGGTGCAGGGACGGCAGGCCTTCGCCTACGGTCCGACGGACGAACCGCTGGCGCTGCTGGAGGCGCAGGGCGGGGCGCACTCGTACACGCACGACTGGCTGGGCGGCGTGGCGAACATGCTGTCGGCCGACGGTCAGGTCGAGGAGGGCTACGACTACGACCCGTTCGGCAACCCGCGGCAGGGGGAGACGCTGGCGGGGACGATGGCTGGGGCTGCGGGTAAGGGCTCGGCCGGTTCGGCGGAGCCCTCGGGCGATGCGAAGTCGGGTGACGCCAAGCCGTTGGCCGCCGTCGGACCGCTCGCGGACGCCAAGCCGCTGGACGAGATCAAGAACCCGATGCGGTTCGCCGGTGCGTACCTCGACCCGACCACGGGCGAGGGCAACTACGCGATGCGGGCGCGTAACTACGACCCGGGCACGGGGCGGTTCTCGACCATGGACCCGGCGGGGGCGCAGCCGATCGGCTCGTCGCCGTACGCGTACGCGGGCAACAACCCGATGGTGTTCACGGACCCGACGGGTGAGCGGGAGATCGAGGGGCCCACGGGTGGCGGCACGGTCGAGAGCCCGACTGGTGCGGGCACCACGTCCAACCCGAACGACCCGGGCGCCGAGGTCGAGGGTCCGAGCGCCGAGGACATCGCCAAGGCACAGCAGCTCCAGGGCAAGTCGATGCTCGACGTCATCCTGGAGGCCGGCGGGCAGATCCTCATGGAGTTCCTGGGGATCAACGATCTGATGAACTGCCTGAACGGCGACCTCGGCGCGTGCGTGATGCTCGTGGTCGGCGCGCTGCCCTGGGGCAAGATCTTCAAGGCGGCCAAGATCGGCGAGGCCATCTACAAGGCCGGCAAGGCCGTGATGACCTTCTCCAGCGAGCTGAGGTGGGCGCAGAAGGTCCTGTCGGGCGCCAAGAAGGCGAAACAGGCGGCGGAGGCGGCCAAGGCCGCGGCGGCGAAGGCCGCGCGTGAGGCCGCGGCGAAGGCGGCCAAGGCCAAGGCTGCGGCTGATGCGAAGGTCAAGCAGCTCGCGGCGGAGGCCAAGGCGAAGGCGCGGGCGCAGGCGGCGAAGAAGAAGGCTGATACGACAGGCAAGGGCGACTCAGGAAAGGTCGATGAACCGGCGCCGAGTTGTCCCGTCAACAGCTTCGTGCCTGGCACTCTGGTGCTCCTCGCGGACGGCACACGGAAGCCGATCGAGGACGTCATGCCGGGCGACGAGGTGCGCGCCGCCAACCAGGAGACCGGCATGTCGGTCGGTGCACGCCTGGTCACTGCGCACATCACCGGCAGCGGCGAGAAGACGCTGGTCACGGTGACCGTCAAGGGTCACGACGGCGACAAGCAGAAGATCGTCGCGACCGACGGTCATCCGTTCTGGGAACCGTCCGAGCGGGGCTGGGTCGACGCGATCGACCTCCGGTCCGGTGACTGGCTCAGGACGAGCGCGGGCACCTGGGTCCAGGTCGCCGATGTCGAGGTCAGGCGTGAGCGGGCGACGGTCCACAACCTCACGGTCGACCGCGACCACACCTATTTCGCGTATGCGGGCAACACGCCGGTAGTCGTCCACAACGCCGAGTGCGGCCCGGTCGGGTACGGATCGACCGAGCTGAGCGGGATCGCGATCAAGCACCGCCAGCAGGCGGGTATCCCGTCCGGTCAGAACGTCGCGATCTACAGTGTCTCCCTGCCGAACGGGAAGTCAGCCAACCTGGCCTTCACGAACTCGGTCAAGGGCGCGCACTCCGAAGCGCACGCGGATGATTTCCTGGACAGCATCGGAATCGACCCGAAAAATGTGACGGCAATCTATTCGGAGCGCAACTTCTGCACGACGGCTGGGCACGAATGTGCCGGTCGGATGTCGAGGTTCACCAATGCCTCCCTCTCATGGAGCTTCGAGCGCGGAGACAATGCGCTCTCGAGCATCCGGCGGATAGCCTTCGGCGGATAGATGGGGCAACTGTCGGGAGGAAACCTTGGATTCGTCCGAGACACGGCGGAGGGTGGATCGGATCCTTGATGCGCCCCTCGGGGAGCTGACGCGTGGAAGCGATGCGTCTGATGACCGATATACGCAGCTGATGTCCTGGCGCCTCCCCGTTGAGGGAAAGACAGCGCTGAGGGAACACGGTCTTCCGCCCGGGAGAACCGATGAACTCTCGGGTGTGGTGGGCGAGCCGCAGGAGTCCGCCGACGCTGTACCGGGGCCCGGCGGTCGGGGAGTCTATCTGCTCGGGTCGTGCGGGGACACGCAACTGGCCGCGGTGGAGGAGAGCGGCGAAGTCGTGGCATTCCCTGTGTTCGCTACGGAACAGGCCACGGCGGTGAACTCGACGCTCGCGGCACTGGTCGAGTGCGCCTGGCGCTGGCACTGGCTGCTGCCGCTTCTTGCGGACGAGCAGGAGCGAGCAGGGGTGGCCGAGATTGCCGCGTGGAAAGACGGGCGGCTGCGTGAAGGGTTCCCCGAACCGTATGGCGTGTACCAGGACCTGTGCGCGGGTGTCCTCGGGCGGTTCCGAGAGATTGATCCAACCCTCTCGGATGATTCGAACTTCTGGGTCGACGTGATTGTCGATGTCTGGTAGCCGGCTTGCGCGCTACGCCACCTCGACGTGCTTGCGGGCCGCCTCGACGAAACGAAAGATGCTCGACTTGGCCACGTCGCGAGCACTCGGGAGATCCTCGGCCGGGAGGTCGGAAGTGAGGAGGTCGATGTCGTCCATCGCCTGCTGGCCCAGTGCGATCAGATCCTTGGACTCCGTCACGAGCTGGACTCGGAAGAGCGCCTCTAGTGCGCTCGTCCGCATCCGGTAGGCCTCGTACCTGAGGACCTCCGGGTCGCCGCCGCGTTCGTGGTGCTCGGCGAACCAGCGGTCGATCTGTACCCGGCGCAGGTTGACCAGCGCGCCGCCGAACGTCGTGTACGCGCTGACCCGCTCCTGGCGCAGGCGCTCGCCGCGTTCGAAACGTTCCGCGTCGGCGCGGTTGCGGCGCTGGAAGTAGTGGGTCGCGAGCGAGCCGAGCAGGGTTCCGACGACGGCGACGACGCTGGTCACGATGATTTCCACGGGCCGAAGCCAACCATGGCCGGGCGTGGTTGAGAAGCGCGGGAGCGAGCAGTGCCGCAGCGGCGGGATGACGAGCGAGGTGCGGGGCAAAGGGGTACGCCGCGGGGTAGGTAACGGAGAGTGAACATTGTGCACTCTCCGTTACCTACCTGGGGGAGTAGGCCTCGCCCCGCGCGGCCAAGACAGCGCCTCAGGCCCCGCTCGGTGACTCCAGGCGGTCCAGGGCCGCCACGACCAGCGCCGTCACGCCCGTCTCCAGGGTCGGGTGCGGCACGGGGGCGAACCTCGGCGAGTGGTTGGACGGGATGTCGCGGTCCGTCGTGCCCGCCTGCTGCGCGGCGAAGAACGCGGCCGGGTCCCAGCCGCCGAGCAGCCAGTAGACGATCGGCACACCGACGGCGGTGGCCAGCACGCCGACGTCCTCGCTGCCCGAGACGGGGCCCGGGTCGATGACGCGCTCTGCACCGAAGTGCGCTGCCAGGGCGCCGCGCGTGCGTTCGGTCTCCGCCGGGTCGTTGACCAGCGGCGGGAACGACTCGCCGGGGACGATCTCCGGGGGCTGCGGGGCTCCCGCGGCGTCGGCCTCGGCGTGCACGATCCGCTCGACGGCGGCCAGGACCCGGCCCCGCACCGCCTCGTCGAAGGAGCGGATGTTCACGCCGAGGCGGGCGTCGTCCGCGATGATGTTCTCCTTGGTGCCGGCCTGGAGGGTGCCCACCGTGACGACGGCGGACTCCCCGGCCGCGACCTCGCGGGACACGATGGTCTGCAGGCGCATCACCGTCGATGCCGCCATCACGACCGGGTCCACCGTGGCCTCCGGCCGCGAGCCGTGGCCGCCGCGCCCGATCAGCCGGATGCCCAGGAGGTCCGTGCCCGCGAACGCCGGGCCGCCGTGTACTCCCAGCAGCCCCGCCGCGACGGGCGCGACGTGCTGTCCCAGCACGATGTCGGGCCGGGGCACGAGGTCGTACAGGCCGTCGTCGACCATGGCGCGGGCGCCCGTGCCGAGCTCTTCGGCGGGCTGGAACACGACCACCAGCGTGCCCGACCACTGCGACCGCCCCTGGGCCAGCACGTCGGCCGCGCCGAGCAGGGCGGTGACGTGCACGTCGTGCCCGCAGGCGTGCATCACGCCCGACTCGACGCCGTCGGCCGTGGTGGTGCGGACAGTGCTGGCGTAGGGGAGCCCGGTGTCCTCGGTGACGGGCAGCGCGTCTATGTCGGCGCGCAGCAGCACGCAGGGGCCGTCGCCGTTGGCCAGCACGCCCGCGACGCCCGTCCCGCCGATGCCCGTGTGCACCACGTAGCCGGCGGACGCGAGGCGCTCGGCGACCACCGACGCCGTCCGGGTCTCCTGGTACGAGAGCTCCGGGTGCTCGTGCAGGTCCACGTACGTGTCGCGCAGGCCGGTCAGCATCCCGGTCAGGGGCGCGAGGACGGCGTCGACGTCAGGGACCGTGCCACGTACCGCGGGAGGAGTCGTCATGCGCTCACCCTGCCACCGCGTCCGGCGCGGAGCGCGGCGAGCAGCCCTGATGCGGTTGGTCGGCAGAAGGTCAGGTGGTCGGCAGCTCGAGCTGCCGACCACCTGACCTTCTACCGACCACCCGGCCAGGCCCTGGCCCAGCGCATCAGCGCCGCTTGACCTCCAGATCTGCCGTCGCCTCCGAGGCTCCCAGGTCCTCGGCGCCGCCGTACTCGGCCGTGATCGTGTACTCGCCGGACCGCAGCAGCGGCGGGACCAGGACGTCGGCCCGGCCACCGCGCAGCTTCACGGTGCGCTCGTACGGGTGGCGGTCGCCGTCCTGGCCCACCGTCACGGTCACCCGGCCCGACGGCGTGGCGTCGTCGGCTGACACGGTGACCTTGACCAGGAACGGCTCCAGCGGGCGGACCGAGGACGGCGCCTTGATCTGCGTGCTGGTCGCCGCGGGCAGCGCGTCGGCCGGCACCAGGGCGCTGACCGCGGTGCGGTGCACACCGCCCTCGTCGGCCCCGGCGTAGACCCAGGCGCCGTCGGCGCTCACGGCCAGGGACCGCACCGACATCGCCGTCAGGCCGCCCGACGCCGACGCCCACGTGGCGCCGCCGTCGGCCGAGACGAGGACGCCCGCGCCGTTGGCCGCCAGGCCGTACGGGCGCCAGCGCGCCGCGCCCGCGACCAGGAGCTCGGTGCCCGCGGCCGGGCCGTCCGGCACCTCGACGGCCACGAACGTGCCCACCGCGGCGGACGTGTTCGGCACCTCGGCGTCCGCGAAGGTCGCGCCGCCGTCCGTGCTGACCCGGATGCCCGGCGTCTCACCGATCACCACGTGGTCCGTGTCGGCGGGGTCGACCCAGACCGACCGCGCCTCGTCCTTGGTGAGCCGCGTGATCGTCCGGCCCAGGTCGTCGGACCGGTACAGGCCGGACGACGTCGCCAGCCACAGCCGGTCCTCGTCCACCGGGTCCATGACGACCTGCTGCACCAGCACCTCGTGCGCGTAGCTGGTCCACGTCTCGAACCCGTCGGTCGAGACCATGAGGCCGGTGTCCACGAGGGACGTGTAGCCCACGGCCACGGTGCCCTCGTCGTGCGGGGACACGGCCAGCGCCGTCGGGCTGAAGCCGCCCGTCGGGCCCACCTGCGTGAGGTCCGCGTCGGTCTGGCCGGCGCCCGCCGTCAGGATGCGGCCGCCGCCGAACGCGTTGGTGCCGATCGCCCAGACGGTGCGGTCGCCGAGCGGCGACTGCGCGACCTCGGAGACCTGCCGGCCGATGACGCCCTCGGCGCCGATCGAGCCCCAGTTCTGCTCGTCCGGGGTCAGGTCGGCCACGGAGCGCTGGTGCAGGCCCTCGAAGTCGACGGCCCGCAGCACGGGCTCGCCGTCGGCGTCGACACCGGCGTGCACGCCGGACACGTCGGAGCCGGAGACCCCGGCCTTGGTCCACTCGCGGCCGTCGTCGGTGGTGAAGATGCCGGCGTTCTCCATCGACATGACGATCTGACCGGCGGGGGTGCCCGGCCAGTGGTCGACGTCGGTGGCGAGCGGGCCGCGCACGGGCAGCGGGTGGGTCTGCCACGTCTGCCCGAGGTCGGTGCTCGTGCTGTAGGACGACAGGCCCGAGGCGTACACGGTGCCGTCGGTCAGCGTGGTGACGGTGACGTAGGACTGCTCGGTGTCGGCGCCCTCCGTCCAGGTCGCCCCGGAGTCCGTCGAGGTGAGCGCAACGCCGTCGCCGCGGACCAGCACCGCGCTGGACCCCTCGGCCACGACGCCCTGCGGGCGGTCACGGTAGTCGGTGGTCACGTAGGGCTGGGTGACCTCGCTGCCGCCGTCGAGGACGCCCGCGACGCGGTAGACGCCGTCGTAGGTGGCGATCAGCAGGTCGTCGCCCGCGAACGCGGCGCCGGCGACGAGGCCGTCCCACTGCGGGGCCACGCGGCGCCAGCGCTGGCCGCCGTCCCTGCTGAGATAGAGGCCGTCGTCGGTGACCGCGGCCAGTGCGTCGCCGTGGGCGACGAGCTCGCGGATGGCGACGTCCGGGAACGGCAGCACCGTCCAGGTCTGGCCGGCGTCGGCCGTGTGCACGATGCGGCCGTTGTAGCTCGGGTCGAGGGTGACCCGGCCGGCCGCGCCGTTCAGGCCGACGTAGAACCCGCCGGGCGTGGTCGTGTCGGCCACGGGGATGCCCCAGCCGTCGGCCACGGGCATGCTGCGCACCCGCTCCCAGGTGGCGCCGTGGTCGGTGGTGACGAAGGGGTGCACGCCCGTGCCGGCCATGGCGAGGCCGGTGCCGGGGGAGGTCGGCGACGTGGCCAGCTCGCGGGCCGCGCCCGACAGGCCGACCTGCTCCCACGCGCCGGGCTGGTCGGCGCCCTCGGACTGCACGCCGCCGCTGCCGGTCAGGGTGCGCCCGGTGACGGTCGCCCGGGCGTCGAGCGCGTAGGTGCCGGGCTCGTCCAGCGGCACCGTGCCGCGGTACCAGCCGGGGCTGCTGCCGACGGCGGAGAGCGCCGCGGTGTACTGCTCGCCCGACGGGGCCGTGGCCCGGACCGTCGGCGCCGCCTCGGGCGCCATCGGCGTGTAGACGAAGACGTCGGTGGCCTTGGTCGCCAGCGACGGCGAGGACTGCACCTGGAGCGGCCGCACGTACGTGGCGTACGGGACGCGCACGGTGCTGCCGTCCGAGACGGTGCCCACGACGACGCCGGAGGTCTCGCCGTCGACCGAGCCGGCGGCGGGGCCGCTGGTGTCGGGCGTGACGGTGAGGTCGACCGACGCGCTGCGGCCGGCCGGGATCTTGACCTGGCGCGCCGAGAGCTCGGCCTTGCCGGTGCTCGTCGCGGCGGGCTCGGCCGCCAGCTTCACGGTCACGGCCTTGGTGCCGGAGTTGCGCAGCACGACCGTGCTGGTGTGGGCCGGCTTGGTGCCCATGTCGGCGAGGCCGAGCGAGACGGCGTCGGGCGAGGCGGTGACCTGCTGGTCCACGGCGGCGGCGACGTCGAGCTTGCCGGCACCCTGGGCGGACGGCGACACCTCGGCGTCGTCGGACCCCAGCTCCTGCGCGCTGCCGATGAGGGTCGCGCGGAGCTGCTCCGCGGTCTGCTCGGGGCGGGCCTGCGCGAGCAGGGCGGCGGCGCCCGCGACGTGCGGGGCGGCCATCGACGTGCCGGACATGCGGTACCGGTCGCCGTCCACGCCGAACATGGCGGGGATGTCGGACATGATCTCGAAGCCGGGGGCCACGATCTCGGGCTTGAGCGTCATGGCGTCGCTCGGGCCACGGGAGCTGAAGTCCGTGATCGTGTCGGTCCGGTCGACCGAGCCGATGGTGCCGCGCGCGGTGCCGGCCGCGACCTCGGCCTTGAAGGTCTGGTACTGCGCCGAGGAGATGTTCATCATCACCAGCGACTCGCGGCGCAGGTCGAACCCGCCGCCCGCCAGGATGTTCGCGGACCCCTGCGGGCCGGCGCCGCCGTCGTCCCCGGCCGGGTCGGTCGGGCTCGGCGTGTAGAGCAGGGCGCCGACGGCGCCGTGCTCCTCGGCGAGCTGCGCCTGCAGCAGGTGCGGGCCCTGGACCTGGCCCAGGGAGGTCGCGGTCATGCTCTGCATGACGACGATCGCGCCGCGCACGTCGCCCGCCTGCTCGTAGTCCTCCTCGTCGAAGCCGTCGCCGACGTCGACCAGGCGGGCCGTGAGGCCCTTGGCCGGCGGGTTGGCCGACATCGGGAAGCGCGTGACGTCCAGCGGACGGGGCGCGTCGCCCCGGCGGGCGCCGGCCAGCGTCAGCGTCGGGTCGGACACGCCGGTGACCTGCGCGCCCACCGCGATGACGCCCTCGGCGGCCGCCGGTGAGCTCACGGTCTGGTCGTACGGTCCGGCATTGCCGGCCGCGGCCACGACCACGACGCCCTGCCGCACCGCGGCGGTGGAGGCGCGGCCCAGCGGGTCGGTGCCGTCGCCCGGCGTGCCGAGGCTCATGTTCACGACGTCGGCCGGGTAGTCGCCCAGCGGGTTCGTCGCGGCCTCGAGCGCGAGGAGCAGGTCCTCGGTGGTGCCGCCGCCGTTGGCGTCCATGGCCTTCCAGGCCGTGAGCGTCACGTCGGGCGCCATGCCGGTCAGGTTGGCCCCGCCGGCGCCGACGATGCCGGCCACGTGCGTGCCGTGCATGTGGTCGTCCATGGGGTCGGCGTCGTCGTTGACGAAGTCGTACCCGTCGGCCACGCGGTGGCCCGGGCCGAACCCGCCGCCCAGGTCGGCCAGCGTGTAGTCGATGCCCGTGTCGATGATCGCGACGGTGCGGCCGTCACCGGTGACCGGCGCGCCGCCGGCGTCCTCGCGCTCCCAGACCTCGGGTGCGCCGGTGGCGGGGATGTTCGCCTCGTCGCCCAGGATCCGCACGGGGGCGTCCTCGGTGACGCGCGCGACGCCGGGGGCGTCGCGCAGCTCGGCGAGGTCCGCGGGGTCGACGGTGGCGACGACGGCGGACAGCAGGCCGGTGACCGACTCGGTGTCGTCCAGGTGGATGTCCTGGCGCACGGCCCAGGAGGTGACGCCCTCCTGCGCGTCCTCGACGGTCTCGACGGCGGCCCGGTAGTCGGCGGCGAAGGCGCTGCGGGCGCGCGCGGAGCCGGAACCGCTCCGCGCGGTGGCGACTGCCTCCTGGCCGACGACGTCGGCGGCCGTGGGGGAGTCGAGCTCGATGATGACGCGCACCGGGTCGGCGTCGCGTGCGACGTCCGGGGCCGCGACGGCGGTACCCGGTGACAGGACCAGTGAGGCCGAGACGAGGGTGCTCCCGAGGAGGAGACCCCGGCGACGGCCGGAGGGCAGAGGTTGCATGAGGGCTGTCTAGCCCGCGCTACCCTACGTGAGCAATGGGTGAGATGGCCGGATGCGGCCACTGGCCGGTACCGGCCGCAAGTGTTTACACGGACGTCACGCGCCAGGGCATTTTTCACCCCGGCCTCTAGAGCCACCCCTTGCGGACCGCCTGCACCCCCGCCTGGAACCGGTTGGCCGCGCCGAGGCGGCGCATCAGGTCGGCGCTGCGGCGGCGCAGGGTCCGCTCCGACAGGCCGAGCTCCCGCGCGATCGCCTCGTCCTTGGCCCCGGAGCCGAGCAGCGCGAGCAGCGCCCGGTCGTCCTTGTTCGGCCCGCGGTCCGGGGGAGCGGCGCCCTCCAGGGTGTCGCCGGCGGGGATCTCCACGGCGTCGGCCCACGCCGCCTCGAACGCGGCGACGAGCAGGTCCACCAGCGGGCCGCCCTCGACCACGACGGCGGCGGGGTGCTGCGGGTCGAGGTCCGTGCTGACCAGCGCGGTGCGCCGGTCGGCGATCGCCAGCTTGGTGGGCAGCGTCCGCGCGATCCGCGCCTGCTCGCCCGCCGACGCCGCGTGCCGCAGCTCCGCCCAGGCACCCGGCAGGTCCAGCACCTCCGCCGCGTACACGGCCCGCCACTGGACCCCGCGCGCCAGTGCGAGCGGCTCGACGGGGTTCTCGTCCGCCAGCACGTACGGCGGCCGGTCGAACGCCAGGAACTCGGCAGTCACCTCGTGCTGCATGCGCGTGTACCAGGCGCCGATCAGCGCCGGGTCGTCGATGACGTGCACGCCCGCGCCCGAGCCGGCGACGTCGGCGGTCTGCTCGAACAGGCCGGCCAGATCCGGGATGGTGGAGCGGACCCGGTCGAGCTGCGCCGCCGTCCGGTCGGTCAGCGCCCGCAGCGCCACGCGCGGGTCCACGGCCGTGTACTCGCCGTCGCTCCCGCTGGTGCGGTTGATCAGCCCGGCCGCGCGCAGCCGCGCCAGCATCCCGGCGAAGTCGGTGCCCTCCAACGGCACGCCCTGCGCCACGTCCTCCACCCGGACCGTGCCCTGGGCCAGCACGTACCGGTAGACCAGCCGGGTGTCGTCGTCGATCCCGACCGCCTGGAAGTCGCTGTCGGGATCGCGGTCGGGTGGGGAGTCCGGGGCCATGGGGGTCAGCGTAGGTCAGCGCTGGTCGGCGAAGGTCAGCGGGGCCGCGCCTCGCCGTCGACGTCGGCCAGGAAGGCGAGGACCGCCTCGGACAGTGCGCCGGGCGCCTCGAGGGCGACGTGGTGCCCGACGCCGTCCAGCAGCACGGAGCGGACCTCGCGGTCGGTGACCTGCCTCATCGTCGCCGCGGTGAACGGCCCGCCGCTCGAGCCGACCGCCAGCACCGGGACGGTCAGCGGGCTCGCCTGGGCGAGGGTCCTGAGCTCGTCGCCCTCGGTGAGCATCGACCGGTACAGCCCGGCCGCGCCGCGCCAGCCGCCGGGGCGGGAGTAGGTGCGCGCCAGCTCGGTGACGTCCGCGTCGGTGACCGCGCCGGGCACCGCCGTCATGGTGGGGAACACCCAGTCGCCGAGGAACTCCCGCTCGCGCCCGGCGAGCAGCAGCTCGGGGACGCCGGGAGCCGCCAGGGCGCCGACGTGCCAGGATCCGCCGTGCGTGACGTCGGCGAGGCCCTCGAGCCCGAAGCCGGCCAGGCCCATCTCGACGGCGGTGAGGCTGGCGACGTCCTCGGGGTGCGTCGCCGCGAGCCGGAACACCGTGGCCCCGGCGATGTCCTGGCCCAGCAGGTGCACCGGGCCGAGGTCGAGATGCTCGACCAGCCGGTGCAGGTCCTCGGCCGCGGTCGCGCTGGCGCCGTCCGTGGTCACCGATCCAGTCTCCGGAGTGGTCCCGGAACTGGCCGCGGGGATGGTCTCGGAGTCACCGAAGCCGCGCAGGTCGACGGCGAACACCCGGTGCCGTTCAGCCAGCAGGGGGATCACCCGGTGGAACGCCCACCAGGTCTCGGGGAACCCGTGCACGAGCAGGACCGGGGAACCCCCGGTGCCCGCCGACACGTAGTGCAGCTCGGTGCCGTTCAGGCGAACGGCGTGGTGCGTCACGGCGGGGGCGGGTGCGGTGTTCATCGGGGTCAGCTCCTGCGGGGTCGACGTCGGTTCGACAACTTGGTTGTCTAAAACTAGTCAACCAAGTTGTCGTTGTCCAGGGGGCGCATAGGCTGGCGCCATGTCTCGATCCGGCGCCGATCTCGCCCTCCTGCTCCTGGGCGGCTACCGCACGCTCGTCGACGCGGCGGTGGTCGAGCTGGCCGCGCGCGGCTACGACGACTTCCGCCCGGTGCACGACTTCGTGATGCGGGCCGTCGCCGCGGGTGCGGACACCGCGTCCGAGGTGGGCCGGCGCACGTCCGTCTCGAAGCAGGCGGCGGCGAAGACCATCGCGGTCCTCGTGGACCGCGGCTACGTCTCCAGCGAGGCCGACCCCGCCGACGCCCGGCGCAAGCGGCTGCGGGTGACCGAGCGCGGCTTCGACGTGCTGCGTCAGGGGGAGGCGATCTTCGACGAGCTGCGCGAGGCGTGGGGGCGGCGGATCGGCGCCGCGGAGCTCGCTCTCCTCGAGGAGCGCCTCACCACCCTGGTCGGCGACGACGTGGTGCGCCCCGACGCCCCCGGGTGGGTCGCGCGGGACGCCGGCTGAGTCCCCAGGACGCGCGCGGGGGCGGTCGCGGCGGCGATCGCCGGTGCGCGTCCTCGGGCGGGTGAAAACCCGGGGAACCGTGGGGATCGCGCACTAATCTGAGCGGCAAGAATCACTACTTTTCATGCTGGCCGGCCGTGGCGACGCGCGAAACAGGAGAAAAGATGGCGAACCTGACCATTATCGAGCGGTCGCCCGACCCCGAGACGCATCAGCCCGGGCCACGCTGGCCCTCCATCGCCGTCTGGATCCGCTCGCTCGGTGAGAGCCGCCTCGGCGCGCTCCTCCTCCTGCTCGGCACCGTCGCCGCGATCGTCTGGGCCAACGTCTCCTACGAGTCGTACGCCGAGTTCTGGGAGACCCACCTCAACCTCGGGGTGGGCGACTTCCAGGTCGAGTTCACGCTGCACGCCCTGGTCAACGACGCGCTCATGGCCATCTTCTTCTTCACCGTCGGCCTGGAGGTGCGGCGTGAGTTCGCGATCGGCGAGCTCACGAGCTGGTCCCGCGCCATGGTGCCGGTGGCCGCCGCCGTCGCCGGGCTCGTGGTCCCCGCCGTGCTCTACGTGCTCATCGCGCAGGGCTCCGGCTGGGAGCACGCCTGGGGGATCGTCATCTCCACCGACACCGCGTTCGTCGTCGGCGCGCTGGCGCTGATCGGGCCACGCGCGCCCGGCCGCCTGAGAGTGTTCCTGCTGGCGCTCGCAGTGGTCGACGACATCGGCGCCCTGAGCATCATCGCGCTGGTCTACACCGAGAACTTCGACCCGCTGCCGCTGGTCGTCGCGGCCGTCGGTCTGGCCGGCGTCTACCTCACGCGGTACGTGCCGAGCGGCCGCGGGCCCATCTACGCCACGCTGTCGATCGTCGTGTGGCTCGCGTTCCTCGCCTCGGGCGTGCACCCGACCCTGGCCGGCGTCGCCATCGCGCTGCTCGTGCCGGTCTACCGGCCCAGCCGGCGCGACGTCGAGCACGCGCTGACGCTGGCGCGCACGTTCCGGCAGTCGCCGAACAGCGACTACGCGCGGGCCGCGGCGAACAGCCTGCGCGAGTCGATCTCGATCAACGAGCGGCTCCAGTCGGCCTACGCCCCGTACGTCGCGTACGTGATCCTGCCGCTGTTTGCGCTGGCGAACGCGGGCGTGCAGATCAACGCGGAGATCCTGGCCGCGGCGGCGTCGTCGGCGATCACGTGGGGCATCATCGTGGGTCTCGTGGTGGGCAAGTTCATCGGCGTGCTGGGCTCCGGGACGGTCATGCGCGTGCTGCGCATCGGCGACCTCGGGCCGGGCCTGACGCTCGACCGGCTCGCCGGGGGCGGCGCGCTGTGCGGCATCGGCTTCACGATCTCGCTGTTCATCGTCGACCTCGCGATCGAGGACCCCGGCGTGCAGAACGAGGCCCGGGTGGGCGTGCTCACGGCGTCGGTGGTCGCGTTCGCGCTGGCCGCCGTCATCTTCAAGATCTCGGACCGCGTGCACCCGGCCAAGGAGGCGGGCGCCACGCTGCTGCGCCCCGTCGACCCGGCCCGGGACCACGTGTACGGCCCGGCGGACGCGCCCTACACGCTGGTGGAGTACGGCGACTTCCAGTGCGGGTTCTGCTCCAAGGCGTCGGGCGCCATCCAGGAGGTGCACCGCGAGCTCGGCGACCGGCTGCGGTACGTCTGGCGGCACGCCCCGCTGGACCGGTACCACCCGAACGCCGTCGCCGCGGCGGAGGCGTCGGAGGCCGCCGCGCTGCAGGGCAAGTTCTTCGACATGGAGCGCAGCCTGCTGCTCGACCAGGAGAACCAGCTGCCCTCCGACATCGTCCGGCGGGCGGTGGAGCTCGGGCTCGACGTCGACCGGTTCGAGCGGGACCTCACCTCCCCGGAGGTGGCCGGGCGCGTGCGCGACGACGTGCTCGACGCCGAGGCCATGGAGGTCACGGCGGTGCCGACGTTCTTCGTCAACGGCCGGCGGCACACCGGGCCGTACGACGCGCAGTCGCTGATCCACGCCCTGGAGACGACGGCGCCGGTCGCGCAGGCGGTGCCGGCCGAGGAGCGCGCGGCGGGGGAGCGGGCCCCGGAGGAGGCGTGACTGCCGGTCGGGCATGATCGGCAGTTTCGGGCTGGTCGGCAGTATCGGGGCGGCTGGCGGCTTCAGGCGATCGGCAGTTTCGGGTGGTCGGTAAAAGGTCAGGTGGTCGGCAACTTGAGCTGCCGACCACCTGACCTTCTACCGACCACCCGGAACTGCCGACCACCCACCCCGGGCCGGAGCGCGCCCGGGCAGCCGGGGCTCAGCCCTTGACCGAGCCCGACATCAGGCCGCCCACGAAGTACTTGCCGAGGATGATGTACACGATCAGCGTCGGCAGCGACGCGAACAGCGCGCCCGCCATGGAGACGCCGTAGTTCTGCAGCAGCGCGCCGTTGGCGAGGTTGTTCAGCGCCACGGTCACGGGGCCGTTCTGCGACGACGAGAAGAACACCGCGAACAGGAAGTCGTTCCACGCCGAGGTGAACTGCCAGATGAGCACCACCACGAAGCTCGGGATCGAGATCGGCAGCACGATCGACCAGTAGGTGCGCAGCATGCCCGCGCCGTCGACGCGCCCGGCCTCGATGAGCTCGTGCGGCACCGTCGAGTAGTAGTTGCGGAAGATCAGCGTCGTGATCGGGATGCCGTAGACCACGTGCAGCATGATCAGCGTGGGCACACCCGTGGGGATGCCGAGGTTCAGCACGAGCTGGGTCAGGGGGATCATCACGGCCTGGTACGGGATGAACATCCCGAACAGGATGAGCGTGAAGACGATGTCCGCGCCCTTGAAGCTCCAGCGCGAGAGCACGAACCCGTTCAGCGAGCCGAGGAACGCCGAGATGATCGAGCTCGGCACGACGATCGCGAGCGTGCGCCCGATCGCGGGCGCCAGCGTGGTCCAGGCCGTGGCCCAGTTCTCCATGGTCCAGATCTGGGGCAGGGCCCAGGCGCGGCTCGGGTCGGCGTCGCCGGTGCCCTTGAAGCTGGTCACCAGCAGCACGTACACCGGGATCAGGACGACGATCAGGAAGAAGATCAGGCCCACGTACTTCAGGGTGCGCGCCAGCGAGTACCGGCCCTTGTGGACGCGCGGCGCGACGGGCGCCGGGCGGTGCGCGGTGAGCTGTTCGGCCTCGGCGGTCATCGCTTCTCCTCGCGGTTCGTGCGGATCAGGTAGGGCACGATGACGATCGCGACGATGATCAGCAGGATCGAGCCGACGGCGGCGGCGTTCGCGTAGTCGAAGCTCGACTTGAACACGAACATGTCGACGGCGGGAACCTTGGTCTGGTAGTTCGCGGGCTTGGAGATCGACATGATGAGGTCGAACGCCTTGAGCGACATGTGGCCGATGATGATCAGCGCGGACAGCGCGACCGGCGAGAGCTGCGGGAACAGGACGTGCCGGTAGAGCTTCCACTCGGAGGCGCCGTCCATCCGGGCGGCCTCGCGCAGCTCCTCGGGGATGCCGCGGAACCCGGCGAGGAACAGCGCCATGACGTAGCCGGAGAGCTGCCAGATCGCGGGGATGGCGATCGCGATGATGCCGAACGTGACGTTGTTCCACCAGTTGTTCTGCAGCGCGTCGAGCCCGACGATCTGGAACAGGCGGTTCAGGCCCGAGGCCTGCTCGTCCTGGTTGGAGTTGAGCAGCCAGCGCCACACCACACCCGAGGCGACGAACGAGACGGCCATCGGGAAGAGGTAGACCGAGCGGAACAGTCCCTCGCCCTTGACGGGCTTCTCGAGCATCCACGCCCACAGGAAGCCCATGATCATGGTCCCGACGAGGAACACGACCGTGTACAGGACGAGGTTCATCAGCGAGTGCTGGAAGTCCTCGCTGGCCAGCAGGTCGATGTAGTTGGTGAACCACACGAGCACGGCCGGCTTCTGCCCGGTGGCCTGGGCCGCCGTGTGGTTGTCCGTCAGGGACGTGGTGAAGTTGGCGGCGATCAGCCCGTAGACGAAGACGCCGAGGAGGATCAGGGACGGGGCGAGCATGAGCAGCGGTGGCCCGACTCGCCGCAGTTTGTTCAGCATGTAGGTACCTCGGGAGGGTGGGCGCAGCCGCGCGCCGTCGGGATCGGTCCCGACGGCGCGCGACGTACGGCGGTGTGCGTTACGCGGGAGCTTCAAGCACCCGTGGGTCAGCTCTGCGTGGCCGCGGCCAGCTCGGACTGGTACCCGGCGAGGTCGGACGCACCGGTGGTGAACTTGCTGGTGGCGTCAGAGATCGCGTTGAGCGTCGCGACCGGGGCGGCCGCACCATGTGCCAGCGAGGAGACGATCGTGTCGTTCGCGAACGAGTCGATGGCCGTCTGCTGGTACTCCGAGAAGTCGGCGGGGTCCGCGTCGGTCCGGGCCGGGATGGAGCCCTTGGCCTTGTTGAACGCGACCTGCCCGTCGAGCGAGCCGACGGTCTCCAGCCACGCCTTCGCGCCGTCCGGGTGCGGGGCGCCCACCGGCAGGGTGAAGGAGTCGGCCAGGAAGTCGAACACGCCGTCGGTGCCCGGGACCGGGGCCGCGGTGAAGTCGGTGCCGAGGACCTTGTCCTGCTCCTCGAACGCCGCGACGGCCCAGTCGCCCATGACGTTGAACGCCGCGCTGCCGTCGATGACCATCTGGGTCGCCTCGGGCCAGTCGAGACCGTCACGGTCGTCGTTGGTGTAGCTCATCAGCGTCTCGAAGTCCTCGAGCGCCGCCTTGACCTCCGGGCCCTCCCAGTCGGTCGAGCCGTCCCACAGGCCGCTGTAGGCCTCGGGGCCCAGGTCGGCGAGCAGCACCGTCTCGAGCAGGTTGACCTGCGTCCACGTCGTGCCGACCGACAGCGCCGTGACGCCTGCCTTGTCGAGCTTGTCGAGGTCCGCCATCCACGCGTCGAGGTCGTCGTACGTCGCCTCGGGGTCGACGCCGTTGTCCTCGAGCACCGTCGGGTTGGCCCAGACGACGTTCGCGCGGTGGATGTTCGACGGGATCGAGTAGATCGCGCCGTCCTCGGTGGAGAGCCGGTCGACCAGGTCGGCCGGGAAGACGTCGGTCAGGCCGAACTCGTCGTACAGGTCCGAGACGTCCTCGATCTGCGCCGCGTCGATGTAGTCCTGCAGCTCGGCGCCGGCGTGGGCCTGGAACGTGTCCGGCGGGTCCTGCGCCTGCAGACGGGTCTGCAGCAGGTCCTTCGCCGCGGAGCCGGCGCCGCCGGCGACCGCGCCGTTGACGAACTCGATGTCGGGGTGCTGCTCGTTGAACACGCCCACGAGGGCGTCGAGGCCGGCCTTCTCGGATCCGGCCGCCCACCAGGTGAACACCTCGACCTGGTCGGCGCTGCCGCTCGCGCTGCCGCCATCGCCGCCGTCACCGCTGCCGCCGCACGCGGCCAGCGTGAGACCGAGCACGGCGGCTGTCGCCACCGTCGCGGTCATCCTCTGGTTCACTCGCATCTGGGGTCCCTCAACCTTCCTCGGTCGCTGGAGCACCGGCCCTCTGCGTCGTCGTCTACGCGGCGAAGGAGTGTCTCCTCGCGCTCAGGACGGCGTCGTTCCTAGGGACCGGCCGGGCGCGCCTGTACGCCCGTGAACCCGGGTCCTATCGAACGTCCATCGAACCTTGGTGTCAAGAAGTGAACGCAAGCGTCGCTCGATCGTGACCTGAACGTTCAGTTCGTGTATCCAAAACCGTCATACCAGGCCGATTCCGGGCCGGAGCATGCCGGAAGGCGGTTACCCTGGGCGCTGTGCGCGCGGATCGGGTAACCCCCGGCTCGCAGACCTCACTGCGTGAGGCCAACCGAGCGAGGATCGTGAGCGCCGTCCAGCAGCGTGGCTCCCTCACGCAGATCGAGCTGGCCGGCGTCACAGGGCTGTCCCCGGCCACGATCTCCAACATCGTCAAGGAGCTCACGGTCGCGGGCGTGCTGCACACGTCGCAGTCGGTGCGCAACGGCCGCCGCGCCCTCCAGGTCACCCTCGCGCGCAACCTCGGCGTCGTGGCCGGCATCCGGTTCGGCATGCGGTCGCTCAACGTGGCGCTCGCCGACGCCTCCATGCGCGTCCTGGCCGAGCAGCGCATGCCGCTCGCCCCCGACCACCGGGCCGACGCCGGGCTGCAGCGCACCGCGATGCTGATCCGCGAGATGCTGGAGTCCGTGGAGGCCGACCCGTCCGAGCTGCTCGCCGTGGGCGTCGGCGTGCCCGCGCCCGTCGACATCCGCACCGGCCAGGTCGTCACCGTCGGCATGATGCGCGGCTGGGACGGCGTGCACGTCGACGAGATCCTCGGCGCGGAGCTCGGCGTCCCCGTCACGGCCGACAACGACTCCACGCTCGCCGCGATCGCCGAGGCCCGGTTCGGCGCGGGAGCCGGGTACGACTCCGTCGCGTACATCCGCGTGTCCCACGGCGTGGGCGGCGGCCTCGTGCTGGGCGGCCGCGCGGTGCACGGCCGGTCCGGCGTCGCCGGCGAGATCGGCCACGTGTCCGTGGACGAGAACGGGCCCGTGTGCCGCTGCGGCAACCGCGGCTGCCTCGAGATGCTCGTGGGCGCCACCAGCCTGCTCGCCATGCTCCCGCCCGAGGCCGGGCACCTCACCCTCGCCGACCTGGTCACCCGGGCGCAGGACGGCGACGCCGGGTCCCGCCGCGTCGTGTTCGACGCCGGCCGCCACCTCGGCGTGGCGCTGGCCAACCTGTGCAACCTGGTGGACCCCGACGTCGTCGTGATCGGCGGCAAGCTCGCCGAGGCCGGCGACCTGCTCCTCGAGCCGCTGCGCACCTCCCTCGGCCAGCGGGTCGTGGCGACGTCGCGCGGCCCCGTCGAGGTGGTCCCGTCCACCCTCGGGGCCGACGCCGGGGTGCGCGGCGCGCTGGCCGCCGCCCTGGACCAGGCCCGGATGTTCGGCTCCCTCGGGGTGGTCTCATGAGTCTTGTGTCTCGCGCCGTGCCCCGCTCCGCGGCCGGGAACCTGCCCCGGTCGCGCCGCCGCGCCGGGGCCCTGCTCGCGGCGGGCGTCGCGCTCGCCGTCGGGCTGGGCGGGTGCTCGGCCGGCGGTACCGGACCGGCGGGTGGCACGGCCGGCGGCGCCGGCTCCGCGCCCTACGAGGGCACGATCGGGCTGCTGCTGCCGGAGGCGCAGACCGCCCGGTACGAGGCGTCCGACCACCCCACGTTCGTGGCCGTGGCCGGCCGCCGCTGCCCCGGCTGCACCGTGCTGTACGCCAACGCCGGCCAGGACGCCGCCGCGCAGCTCCAGCAGGCCGAGTCGATGCTCGCCCAGGGCGCCCGGGTGCTGGTGCTCGACGCCGTCGACACCGTGGCCGCCGCGGGGATCATCGCGCAGGCCAAGCGGCTGGGAGCCGAGGTGATCGCCTACGATCGGTTCGTGGACGGCGCGGACTACTACGTGTCGTACGACTACGAGTTCATCGGCTTCCTGCTGGGCTCGGCACTTGCCGGTGCGGTCACGGAACGAGACGCTGAGAAGGACGCCGGCGGGGGGACCGGCACCGAGACCGGCGCCACCACCGAGACCGACGCCGACCCGGGCACGGGAGGAGCCGACGGGACCGCGGACGACGACCGGCCGGGAGTGCTGCTGGTGCACGGCTCGGCCACCGAACCCAACGCGCTGGCCATCGCCGCCGGCACCCGCCGCGCCCTCGAAGGAGAGGACATCGACGTGCTCGCCGAGTACTACACGCCCGACTGGAGCCCGGACAAGGCCACCGAGTGGACCGAGGCCATGCTCACCCGGTTCCCCGGTCAGGTCGACGGCGTGCTCGCCGCCAACGACGGCATCGCGGGCGGCGCGATCGCCGCGGCCAAGGCCGCGGGCCTCGACCCCGTGCCGGTCACGACGGGGCAGGACGGCGAGCTGGCCGCGGTGCAGCGCATCATCTCGGGCGACCAGTTCATGACGGTCTACAAGGCGACCGACCAGCAGGCCCAGACCGCCGCGGAGCTCGCGGTGCGCGTGCTGCGCGGCGAGGAGCCGCGCACCACCGCCGTCATCCAGGGCGTGCCCACCGTGCTCCTGGCGCCCCGCGCCGTGGGCGCCGCCGACGTGCAGCACGTGATCGTCGACGGGCACGTCTACACCACGGACGAGATCTGCGTGCCCGCCTACCGGGACGCGTGCGAGCGCGCGGGCCTGATCGGGGAGGGCGCCCGATGAGCGCCCCCGTGCTGTCCCTGCGCGGCGTCTCCAAGCGGTTCGGCGGCGTCCGGGCCCTGGTCGACGTCGACGCCGACGTGCACGAGCACGAGGTGCTCGCCGTCGTCGGCGACAACGGGGCCGGCAAGTCCACGCTCGCGGGCGTCCTCGCGGGCGCGTACCGGCCTGACGCCGGGCAGGTGCTGCTCGAGGGCCGGCCCGTGGTGCTCGACTCCCCGGCCGCCGCCCGGGCGCTCGGCATCGCCGCGGTGTTCCAGGAGCTCGCGCTCGTGGACGACCTCGACGTCGTGGAGAACCTGTTCCTCGGGCACGAGACGCGGCGCGGCCCGCTCCTGGACGAGGTAGCCATGGAGCGCGAGGCGTGGCGCCTGCTCGACCAGCTCGCTGCCAGCGTGCCCAGCGTGCGCGACCCGGTCCGCAGCCTGTCCGGCGGGCAGCGCCAGACCGTCGCCGTCGCCCGCGCGCTGCTCGGGTCGCCGCGCGTCGTCGTGCTGGACGAGCCGACCGCCTCGCTCGGCATGCGCCAGACCGCCGAGGTGCTCAACCTGATCGTGCGGCTGCGCGAGCGCGGGCACGCCGTCGTCCTGGTCAGCCACCAGGCCGGCGACCTGCAGGCCGTCGCCGACCGCATCCTCGTGCTGCGGCTCGGCCGCGTGCACGACGTCTTCGACGGCGACGCCTCCTACGAGGACCTGCTTGCCGCGATGACCGGCGCGGTGCGCCCCGGGGCCCGCAACCAGCGCGCCGACTCGGGCCGGGCGGTGCGCCGATGACCGCGCAGTCCGGCCTGACCGGCGCTGTCTGGCAGCGGGTGCGCGGCGGCAACAGCCTGCTCCCGATCCTCGCGGCGCTCGTGGTCATCTGGCTCGTGATGGGCGCCGTCAACCCCGCGTTCCTCGCGCCCGAGAACCTGGTCAACCTCACGCTGCAGAGCGCCCCCGTGGGCGTGATCGCCCTCGGCGTCGTGCTGGTGCTGCTGGTCGGCCAGATCGACCTGTCCGTCGGGTCGGTCAGCGGGCTCGCCGCGGCCGTGGTCGCCGTCGGCTCCGTGAACCTCGGCTGGCCCGTCGCGCTCGCGATCCTCGCGGCGCTGGCCTGCGGCGTCGTCGTCGGTCTCGGGTACGGCGCGCTCTCGACGCGGCTGGGGCTGCCGAGCTTCGTGTTCACGCTGGCCGGGCTGCTGTTCCTGGCCGGCGTGCAGCTGCGCGTGCTCGGGCCGATGGGCTCGATCAACCTGCCGTTCGAGTCGTGGTTCGTGCGCTCGGTGCAGCAGGGCTTCCTCTCGCCGGTAGCCGCCTGGACGCTGGTCGCGCTCGTGGTCGTCACCGTGGCGGTGGTCCAGGTCGTGGCCCGGGCCCGACGGCGGCGCGCGGACCTGCCCTGCGCGAGCGTGCCCCAGATCCTGGTGCGCACCCTCGTGCTGGCCGCGGTGCTCTCCGCGATCGCGGCCTACCTCGGCACCGCGCGCGGCATCGGGTACTCCGTGGTGCTGTTCGCCGCGCTGGTCGTGGTCACCGACGTGCTGCTGCGCCGCACGCGGTGGGGCCGGTCGGTGCGCGCCGTGGGCGGCGACCGGCGGGCGGCGATGCTCGCTGGCGTGCCCGTGCAGCGCACGGTCGTGCTGTGCTTCGTCGCGTGCTCCACCCTGGCCGCGCTCGGCGGGGTGCTCGCGGCGGGCCGGCTGGGCGCCGCGAACCAGGGCACCGGGGGAGCGGACACCTACCTCGTGGCCATCGCCGCCGCGGTGATCGGCGGCACGAGCCTGTTCGGCGGGCGCGGCAGCGCATGGTCGGCGGTGCTCGGCGTGCTGGTCATCCAGTCCATCGCCAACGGGCTCACGCTGATGAACGTGGACCAGGCCGCGCGGTACATGGTCACCGGCGCGGTCCTGCTGCTGGCGATCATCATCGACATGCTGATGCGCAAGCGACGGGAGGGCCTGACGTGATGCGTCGTCCGACGCTGGCGGTGGTGGCGCAGGCCGCCGGGGTGAGCCTGAAGACCGCCTCCCGGGTGCTCAACGGCGAGCCCAACGTGGCCTCGGCCACCCGGGAGCGCGTGCAGGACGCCGCGGCGTCGCTGGGTTTCAGGCGCAACGCCGTGGCCGCCGACCTGGCCCGGGGCGGCCTGTCCCGCCTGGTCGGGTTCATCACCGGCGACCTGGCCAACGAGTTCTACTCCGCGCTGGCCAGCGGCATCGAGCGCGAGCTGCGGGAGCACGGGCTGCAGCTCCTGACGGCGTCGTCCGACGAGGACCCTGACCGCGAGGCGTCGCTGACCGGCGAGCTCATCGAACGCCGCGTCGGCGCGCTGATCGTCACGCCCGCCGGGGCCGACCAGTCGGCGCTGCGCTCCGAGATCGCCGCGGGTCTGCCCGTGGTGGTCGTGGACCGGCCCGCTGCCGGGATGGACGTCGACACCGTGGTCATCGACAACCGCGGCGGCACGCGGGCCGCCGTCGCGCACCTGCTGGCCCACGGGCACCGCCGCATCGGGTTCGTCGGCGACGAGCCGCACCTGTGGACCTACCAGGAGCGCAGCGCCGAGTTCCTCGCTGCGATGGCGGAGGCCGGCGTGCCCGACGCGCAGCGGCTGGTCCGCTCCGGCGCGCACGACGCCGCGGCCGCCCGCGGCCTGGCGCTGGAGCTGCTCGGCGCGCCCGAGCCGCCCACCGCGATCCTCGCCGCGAACAACCGGGCCACCGTCGGCACCCTCCAGGCGCTGCGCGACATCCCGGGCGGGGCGGACGTCGCCGTGGTCGGGTTCGACGACTTCGAACTCGCCGACCTGCTCGGTATCACCGTCGTGGCCTACGACGCCGTCGAGATGGGCCGCCGCGCCGCCGAGCTCGCCGTCGCGCGGTCCGCCGACCCGGACCGCACGGTCGAGCAGGTCGTGCTGCCCACCCGGGTCGTCACCCGGGGCAGCGGCGAGCGGCCGCCGCGCTGACCTGACCGGGCGGCGCCGGCCGGGCTGACCGGGCAGGGCTGACCGGGCAGGGCCGGCCCACCCGTTGACACCGGGCCTGGCCTGCACCTACGTTCGGCACGCGACAGCGCTGTCAGCCGACGAGGGAGACCACCCATGTCCATAGTCACCGGCCGAGCCAGATCCCGGCAGGCGGCCGCCGCTCTCTCAGGAGCGCTCGCCCTGCTGCTCGCGGTGCCCTCGGGCGCCGCGCTGGCCGCACCCGTAGCGACCGCGCCGGGCGGGAGCGCCGGCGGCGACTTCGCCACCTCCTTCGAGGCCGACGACGCCGCGCCGCTGGAGAGCACGCCGGCCGAGCGCGGCGGCGCCCCGTGGCAGGAGAACGTCGGCGAGTTCGTCGTCGGCCTGCCGGGCAGCGTGCTGGACCGGGTGTCCGCCGTCGCGGCCAGCGCGGAGAACCTGCCGAACGAGGGCGCGGCCAACCTCGCGGACGCGTCGTCTGCCACCAAGTGGCTCACGTTCGCGAGCACGGGCTGGGTCACCTACGAGATGACCGAGCCCACCACGGTCACGGCGTACGCGCTGACCTCCGCGAACGACTTCGCCGACCGCGACCCGCGCGCCTGGACGCTGCAGGGCTCCACGGACGGCGAGACCTGGGAGACGATCGACGAGCGCGCCGACGCCCAGTTCGCCGACCGGTTCGAGCAGCAGACGTTCGAGCTCGACGCGCCGTCGGCGGCCTACACGTGGTTCCGGCTGGACGTGACGCAGAACCGCGGCGCGGGCATCGTGCAGCTCGCCGACTGGGACCTCTCGGCAGACCTCTCCGAGCAGCCCGCGGACCAGCCGATGACCACCGCCGTCGGCTCCGGGCCCACCACCGTGGACTTCACGAACAAGAAGGACGTCGGCTTCACCGGCACCGCCTCCCTGCGGTACGACGGCGGCCACCAGGCCGACGGCGCGGCGCACGCGACCAACGTGCTGTACGACGACGTCGACGTCCGCGTGGGGCGCGACACCCGCCTGAGCTGGAAGATCTTCCCCGAGCTGCTCGGCGACCTGGAGTACCCGTCCACCTACGCGAGCGTGGACCTGCGCTTCACCGACGGCACGTACCTGTCCGACCTCGACGCGCGCGACGCGCACGGCACGGCCGCGACGGCCGCCGGGCAGGGCGCGGGCAAGATCCTGTACGCCGACCAGTGGAACTCCGTGCGCGTCGACCTCGGGTCCGTGGCGCGCGGCAAGACCGTCGACCAGGTGCTGCTCGGCTACGACAACGACGGCGGCTCGGCCGCCACGAAGTTCGCGGGCTGGCTGGACGACGTCGCCATCGAGGCGAAGCCGGAGCGCGTCGACGGGCGCAGCCTGACCAACTACGTGGACACGCGCCGCGGCACGCTGTCGAGCGGGTCGTTCTCGCGCGGCAACAACGTGCCGGCCACGGCCGTGCCGAACGGCTTCAACTTCTGGACGCCGATGACCAACGCGTCCTCGCAGAGCTGGCTGTACGAGTACCAGGCCGCGAACGACGAGCAGAACCGCCCGGTGCTCCAGGGCATCGGTATCTCGCACGAGCCCAGCCCCTGGATGGGCGACCGCAACCAGCTCGCCTTCCAGCCGGCCACGGGAGCGGGGGTGCCCGACGGCGGCCTGGAGGCGCGCGGGCTGGCGTTCGACCACGCCGACGAGACCGCGCGGCCCGACTACTACGCCGTGACGTTCGCGGACGGGACCAAGGCTGAGGTGACGCCGACGGACCACGCGGCGGTCCTGCGGTACACGTTCCCTGCGGATGCCTCCGGCCCCGGCCACGTGCTCGTCGACCGCGTCGCCGGATCCTCGAAGCTGTCGTTCGACGCCACGACGGGCGAGCTGAGCGGCTGGGTCGAGAACGGCAGCGGCCTGTCCGTGGGCCGCACCCGCATGTATGTGTCGGGCACGTTCGACCGCGCGCCGTCGGCCGTGGGCGAGGCGGCCGGCGACCGGGCCGGCGCCCGGTACGCGACCTTCGACACCGGCAAGGACCGCACCGTCGAGCTGCGCGTGGCCACCTCGTTCATCGGGCTGGACCAGGCGCGCGCCAACCTCGGCCTGGAGGTCACGGGCCGGTCCTTCGACAAGGTCCAGCGCGCCGCCGAGCGGCAGTGGAACGACCGGCTCGGCGTCATCGAGACGCAGGGCGGCAGCGAGGACGAGCTGGTCACGCTCTACTCGAACCTCTACCGGCTCAACCTCTACCCGAACTCGCAGTTCGAGAACACCGGCACGGCCAAGCGGCCCGTGTACGAGTACGCGAGCCCCGTGACCGCGCCGTCCGGCGAGGCGACCGACACCGCGACGAACGCGAAGATCACGGACGGCAAGATCTACGTCAACAACGGGTTCTGGGACACCTACCGCACGGCCTGGCCCGCGTACTCGTTCCTGTACCCGGACGTCGCGAAGGAGCTGGTGGACGGGTTCGTGCAGCAGTACCGCGACGGCGGCTGGATCGCCCGCTGGTCCTCGCCGGGTTATGCCGACCTGATGACGGGCACCTCGTCCGACGTCGCGTTCGCCGACGCCTACCTCAAGGGCTCCCTGCCCACCGACAAGGCGCTCGACGCCTACGACGCGGCCCTGAAGAACGGCACCGTGGCCCCGCCGAACAACGCGGTGGGCCGCAAGGGCCTGGAGACCTCGCCGTTCCTCGGCTTCACGCCCGAGAGCACCCACGAGTCCGTCTCCTGGGGCCTGGAGGGGCTGATCAACGACTTCGGCATCGGCAACATGGCCGCGGCGCTCGCCGAGGACCGTCGGGTGCCGCGGGAGCGGCGCGCGACCCTGCGCGAGGAGTCGGCCTACTTCCTGGAGCGCGCCACGCACTACGGCGAGCTCTTCGACCCGGAGGTCGACTTCTTCCAGCCCCGGCACGCCGACGGCTCGTTCCTGAACGCTCCGGACGAGTACGACCCGCGCACGTGGGGCGGCGGCTACACCGAGACCAGCGGCTGGAACTTCTCGTTCCACGCGCCGCAGGACCCGCGCGGCCTCGGCAACCTCTACGGCGGGCAGGACGGCCTGGAGGCCAAGCTCGACGAGTTCTTCGCCACGCCCGAGGACGCCACGCACACCGGCGGCTACGGCGGCGTCATCCACGAGATGCGGGAGGCGCGGGACATCCGGCTGGGCCAGTGGGGCATGAGCAACCAGGTCTCCCACCACATCCCGTGGCTGTACGACGCCGCGGGCGCGCCGCACAAGACCCAGGAGATCGTCCGCGAGGTCACGCGCCGCCTGTTCGTGGGCAGCGAGATCGGCCAGGGCTACCCGGGCGACGAGGACAACGGCGAGATGTCGTCGTGGTGGATCTTCGCCGCGCTCGGCTTCTACCCGCTCCAGGTCGGCTCCGACCAGTACGCCATCGGCTCGCCGCTGTTCGACAGGGCGACCGTGCACCTGCCCGACGGCGACCTGGTGATCAACGCGCGGGGCAACTCCGTCGAGAACGTCTACGTGCAGTCGCTGCGCGTGGACGGGCGCTCGCGGACCTCGACCTCGCTGTCGCAGGAGGACCTGTCGGGCGGCGCCCGGCTGGACTTCGTGATGGGTCCGGAGCCCTCGGCCTGGGGGACCGGGGCCGACGACGCGCCGCCGTCGCTCACCGAGGGCGACGAGCCGCCGACGCCGGACCGGGACGCCACGGCGGCGGGGAGCGTGACCGTGTCCGACGGTGCTGACGGCGCTGGCGGTGCTGCCGCTGACGCGGACGCGCTCGTGGACGACACGTCGTCGTCGCGCACCACGTTCGTGACCCGCACCCCGACGATCACGTGGGACGGGTCCGGCACGACGGCGACGGTGGGCACGTACACGCTCACCTCGGGTGTCGCGGGCACGGCGGCGCCGTCGGCCTGGCGCCTGGAGGGATCGGACGACGGCGAGTCCTGGACGGTGCTCGACGAGCGGTCGGGCCAGGAGTTCCGCTGGGCGCTGCAGACCCGTTCCTTCTCGGTGGAGGACCCTGCGGAGTACGGGCGGCTGCGGATCGTTGTGGAGGAGTCCGCGGGTGACGGTGAGCTGTCGCTCGCCGAGGTCCAGATGCTCGCCGAGCAGGGCGGCGACGCCGAGGAGCTGCCGGTCACCACGACCACGACACCGAGCGCCGAGGAGCGGGCCGAGACCCGCGCCGCGGGCGAGGCCGAGGACGCGGCGAACGGCGTCACCGTGTGGGCCGCCCCGGCCTGCGCCGACGGCGACTCGACCCTGCGGGTCGTGGTCGACGGTGCCGACGGTGCATCCGTCCGGGTCACGTCCGACTTCGGGACGGAGACGGTCAAGGGCGACGGCGAGCTGACGTTCGAGGCCGGTTCGGCGCAGGTCGGGACGGGCGCGGTGACCGCCGTCGTGACGGCGACCGTGGACGGCCAGCGGGCGACCGAGACGGTGACCGTGCCGTACCAGGCGGCCGCCTGCGGCTGAGCTGGGTGCTGCGGGACCTGGGCCCCGGGGGCCCAGGTCCCGTGGCCCTGGACGGGCGGTCCGCCCCTGCCTGAGGGCTGGGGCCGGCCGCCCGTCGGGCTTTCCGGGGACTCTCTGAGATCGGTCGGATGTGATCAGAGCGGTCGGTCAACCGACCGGACTCATGACGTCGGACCGATCTCAGATCAGGACTGGGTGAGCGACCCCAGCTCAATGTGCGCTGGGGGTTGGGCATAAGGGATGGATAGGTACTTTCCACACAGGGTCGTCCCACCCGTTCTGGTGGTGCTGCGCCGTCAATACGCTCCGAGGCACACGAGGTTCCCCAGGCCTGACGAGGAGCACACCAATGTCCCGATCCCTGAGAACGTCACGTTCCGTGATAGCGCTGTCAGCCGCCGTGCTGATGGTCGGCACGGCGCTCACCGGCGCGAGCACGGCGGGCGCCGCCCCGGCGACGCAGGACGCCCAGAGCACCCAGAGTGTCCTGAGCGCCCAGGACGCCGACCGTCCCGGCGCCCTGCCCGACGGCCAGGTCCGCGCGATGGAGCGCGACCTTGGCCTCACCAAGGCCGAGATCCCCGCCCGTCTCGCCCGCGACGCCGACGCCGCGATCGTCGAGCAGCACCTGACCGCCGCGCTCGGTGACCGGTATGCGGGCACCTGGCTGCCCGACGGCGCCGACGCCCCGCGCGTCGCCGTCACCAGCGCGGCCGCCGCCAAGGTGGCCGAGCGCGCCGGTGCCGACGCCGTCGTCGTCGAGCACAGCCTGGACGCCCTGACCGTATGGAAGGAGTCGCTCGACGAGGTGGGCGCGCCCGAGTCGGTGCACGCCTGGTACGCGGACCCGGTGACCAACGAGGTCGTCGTCGAGGCGGCCGACGCCGCGGCCGCGAAGGCGATGATCGCCGAGTCGGGCGTGCCGGCCGACGTCGTCCGGGTGGAGAAGTCGGCGGAGGCGCCGCAGACCGCGCGCGACATCCGCGGCGGCGACGAGTTCCACAAGCCGCTCGGCAACGGGTACGTGACCCTGTGCTCGATCGGCTTCGCCGTCTCCGGCGGGTTCGTCACGGCCGGGCACTGCGGCTCGACCGGCGACCCGGTCAACGCGCCCGACGGCGCCGCGCTCGGCACCTACCGCGGCTCCACGTTCCCGGGCCGCGACTGGGCCTGGGTCGGCACCAACAGCAACTGGACGCCCACCCCGGCGGTGAACAACTACGCGGGCGGCACGACGGCAGTCGCAGGCTCCAACGAGCAGGGCATCGGTGCCGCGGTGTGCCGGTCGGGGCGCACGACCGGCTGGCGCTGCGGCGTCATCCAGGAGAAGAACGTGACCATCAACTACGGCGACGGCGACATCCCCGGCATGGCGACCGGCTCGGCGTGCGCCGAGGGCGGCGACTCCGGCGGCTCCGTGCTCTCGGGCAACCAGGCGCAGGGCGTCACCTCGGGCCGCATCGGCGACTGCTCGTCGAACGGCCGGTTCATCTACCAGCCGGTCAACCCGATCCTGAGCGCGTACGGCCTGCAGCTGACCACCACCGGCGGGGGAGGCGGGGGCCGGCCGCTGATCGGGCTGGCGGGCAAGTGCATCGACGTGCCGAACTCGGACTTCTCCGACGGCAAGCGGCTCCAGCTGTGGACCTGCAACGGCACCGGCGCGCAGAACTTCGCGTTCCAGGCCGACGGCACCCTGCGGGCCGGCGGCAAGTGCATGGACGTCGCCGGGGCCAACACGGGTGACGGCACGGCCGTGCAGCTCGCCAACTGCAGCGGCAACCCGGCGCAGCAGTTCACGCTGAGCGGCGCGGGCGACCTGGTCTCGATCCTCGCGAACAAGTGCGTGGACGTGCCGAACAGCAACAGCGCGAACGGCACGCAGCTGCAGATCTGGACCTGCAACGGCACGGCGGCCCAGAAGTGGCGCGTGGGCTGACGGTTCCTGGTCGGATCGGACCTCGTTGGTCGAGCTTGTCGAGACCTGTTTTCGACAAGCTCGACCAACGGGGACGCCGGCGTCAGAGGGTGGCGCGGACCGCCTTCGCCGCCGTCACCAGGTTGGCCAGCGACTCCTTCGTCTCCGCGTACGCGCGGGTCTTCAGACCGCAGTCCGGGTTGACCCAGACGAGCCGCGGGTCGATCGACTTGGCGGCGAGCTCGACCAGGTCGGTGACCTCCTCGACGGACGGCACGCGCGGGCTGTGGATGTCGTAGACGCCCGGCCCGATGCCGCGGCCGTACCCGGCGTCGGCCAGCTCCGGGACGATCTCCATGCGGGACCGCGCCGCCTCCACGGACGTGACGTCCGCGTCGAGGCCGTCGATCGCGCCGATGACCTGGCCGAACTCCGAGTAGCACAGGTGCGTGTGCACCTGCGTAGCGGTGTCGGCGCCGGCGGTCGAGAGCCGGAACGAGCGCACCGACCACTCCAGGTAGCCGGGGTGCGCGGCCGTGCGCAGCGGCAGCAGCTCGCGCAGCGCGGGCTCGTCCACCTGCACGACGCCGATGCCCGCCGCCTCCAGGTCGGTCACCTCGTCGCGCAGCGCCAGGGCGACCTGGTCGGCGGTGTCGCCCAGGGGCAGGTCGTCGCGGACGAACGACCAGGCCAGGATCGTGACCGGGCCCGTCAGCATGCCCTTGACCGGCTTGTCGGTCAGCGACGCCGCGTACGCCGTCCACTCGACCGTCAGGGGCGCCGGCCGGGAGACGTCGCCCCACAGGATCGGCGGCCGCACGCAGCGCGAGCCGTAGGACTGCACCCAGCCGTTGACGGTCGTCGCGAAGCCGTCGAGCTGCTCCGCGAAGTACTGCACCATGTCGTTGCGCTCGGGCTCGCCGTGCACCAGCACGTCCAGGCCCAGCTCCTCCTGCAGCGCGACCGTCGAGGCGATCTCCGCGCGCATGGCGGCGGTGTAGTCGGCGTCGGAGAGCTCGCCCCGCACCCACGCGGCGCGCGTGCTGCGGATCTCGGACGTCTGCGGGAACGAACCGATGGTCGTGGTCGGCAGGGCCGGCAGGTTCAGCCGCGCCTGCTGCGCGGCGGCGCGCTCCGCGTACGGGGCGCGCTGCGCGTCGGCCGCGGTCAGGGCGGCGGTCCGCTCCCGCACCTGCGGGACGACGACGCCGGGTGCCTCGGCGCGGGAGCGCACTGCAGCCGTCGACTCGGCGAGCCGGTCGGCGACGGCCGCGCGACCCTCGGCCAGGCCCGTGGCCAGCGTCGCGACCTCGGCGACCTTCTGGTCGGCGAACGCGAGCCACGACTTCAGGCCCTCCTCCAGGCGGGGCTCGTCGGCGACGTCGTGCGGCACGTGCAGCAGCGAGGTCGAGGTGCCGACGGCCAGCGCGCCGGCGCCGAGGCCGGTCCCGGCGGCTGCCAGGCCCTCCAGCGTGGTGAGGCGGGCGTCGAGGTCGGCACGCCAGATGTTGTGGCCGTCGATGACGCCCGCGACCACGGTCTTGTTCTCCAGGCCGGGCACGGGACCGGTGGGCACGGCGCCGCGGACCACGTCGATCGCGATGGCCTCGACGTCGGTGCCGGCCAGCAGGGCGAGGCCGTCGCCGGCGTCGGAGCGCAGGTCGCCGTAGGGCGCGGTGACCAGGATCGCGGGGCGCTCGGCGGCGGCGTCCGACCCGGAGCCGGCGGGGTCGGCGGCGGAGTTGCCGGCGGGGGAGAGGTCGCTCGCGAGGCGGGCGTAGGCCCGGCGGACGGCGTCGGCCACCTCGTCGAAGGGGACATCCAGCAGGTCGGTGACCAGGGCGGGCTCGTCGAGCTGCACCCAGGGCGCGCCCGCGGCGGCGAGCGTGCGGAGCAGCTCCGCGTACGCGGTGACGACGTCGTCGAGCCGGTCCAGCGGGCGGAAGCCCTCGGGGGCGTCGCCGGCCGCCTTGCTGAGCAGCAGGAACGTCACCGGGCCGACCAGCACGGGGCGCGTGATCACGGCCTGGCCGCCGTCGGCCGGGTGCGCCAGCTCGGTGAACTCGCGCACGGCGCGGTCGTCGACGAAGCCGATCGGGGTGTCCGGGCCGATCTCCGGCACCAGGTAGTGGTAGTTCGTGTCGAACCACTTGGTCATCTCGAGCGGCGCCCGGTCGCCCTCGCCGCGGGCCACCGTGAAGTAGGCCGCGAGCGGCAGGTTGCCCTCGTCCGTGGTGAGCCCGGCGAACCGCTCGGGCACCGCGCCCAGCAGCGCGACGGCGTCGAGCACCTGGTCGTAGTAGGAGAACGAGCCGGGGACGGCTGCGGTCCCGGCCTCCAGGCCCAGGTCGACGAGCCGGCGCGCGGTGGCGAGCCGCAGGTCGCGGGCGGTCGCCTCCAGCTCGTCGGCGGTGGTGCGCCCGGCCCAGAAGGCCTCGACCGCGCGCTTGAGCTCGCGCCTCCGGCCGATGCGCGGGTAGCCCAGGATCGTGGCGGTGGGAAGGTGCGGGTTCGTGACTGCCATGCGTATCAGCTCCATCGGACCTGGCGTTAGCACCTTGCCCCGAGATTGGCGCCTCGGAGGTAGGTTGCTGCGGTGTCGTGGAGCCAGGACTCTCGACCGCTCTGGATGATGAGATCTGATCGTAGGCATGCCCGGGATGTGGTCGGCAAACCGTCCACGCCTCGGGACGGTCTCGGCGGCTGGACGGACGCGCGACAAAAAGTGTGCCAAGCGGGATGTGTGCGCAGGTCGGATCGCGCGTGTCGCGGAAGGTCGGCCCTGAACGGCCGACCCCCGTCGAGCAGGGGAGGCGACCATGCACCTGCTGCCAGGTTCGGGCGCGGTGTGGCAGCAGGCGCGTGGTCGGTCGGTCGGAAAGTTGTTCAGCGACAGCCGGTCATGCTCGTCGTTCTGTGGCGGACCAGAGCGTGACGGCGGCCGCGACCAGCGCCGCGCTGACGAACAGCGGGCCGGCGGTCCCGAACGCGCCGAGCAAGGCACCGCCGAGCACCGGGCCGAGCAGGGCGCCGAGGTTGAGCGCGACCGTCGAGAACGCGCCGCCCATCGTGGGGGCACCCTGCGCTGCCGCCATGCTGCGCGCGATCAGCGTGCCGCCCACCGCGAAGGACAGTGCACCCTGCACCGGGGCCAGCACCCACACGGCGGTCGGGCTGTCGGCCAGAACCGCCCAGGCGATCCAACCCGCGAGCAGGGCAGGCCCGGCGACGTCGAGCACGAGCCGGCCGCGGGTGTCGGCGAGGCGCCCCGCCGCCGAGACTCCCGCGAACGCACCGAGCCCGAAGAGTGCCAGCACCACCGGTACGAGCGACGGGTCGAGGCCCGGTCCGTCGGTGACGATCACCGCCAGATAGGTGAAGGCGCAGAACGTCGCGCCGTTGACCAGCACCCCGAGTGTGAGGTGTCGCAGCAGGTCCGGGGACCGGAGGGTGCGGAGCTCGGTCCTCAGGTCGAGGCGCGGACGGGCGGGTTCGAGGTGGTCGGTGCTGGGCTGGTCGGTGCCGGTCTGCGGCGGCGTCAGCCGGACGACGGCGACCAGGGCCGCGGCCGAGAGCCCCGCGATGGCCCAGAGCGCGGAGCGCCAGCCCCAGAGCTCGCCCAGCAGCGCGCCCGCGGGGACGCCGGCGATCAGGGCGAGCGTCGTGCCGCCGAGGAGCACGGACAGGGCGCGGGCGCGCCGTCCGGCCGGGACCACGCGGGCGGCGGTCGACAGCGCGACCGCGAGGAAGCCGGCGTTGGCCAGGGCGGCGACGAACCGGGTGCCGAGCAGCACGCCGAAGCTGTCGGTCAGCGCGCCCGTGACATGGGCCAGGACGAACACGGCCAGGCACGCGGACAGGGTCCAGCGTGGGGGCAGGCGGCGTCCGACGGCGGCCGTGAGCGGCGCGCCAACCACCATCCCGACCGCGAATCCCGAGGTCAAGTAGCCGGCCTGGGCGACCGGGATGCCGAGGTCGGCGGAGATGCCGGGCACGAGCCCGGCGAGGACGAATTCCGATGTGCCTTGCGCGAAGACCGCGACCGCGAGCACGTAGAGCAGGACAGGCATGAACGACTCCGAAGGGGGAGAGGGAACGGGTAGGCCTGGTCGGCACTACGGGGCCCTTCGGATGCGCGGAGGTGCCCGCTCCGTCAGGGGAGCAGGCTGCGAGGCGTGGCCTCGGTGGTCTCTACAGGGGCATCTCGGGCTACCGGAGTACCGGCAGCCCGAACCTGGATGCTTCTGGAGACCTCATGCGGTGAAGCTAGCACGCACGGGCAGCGGACGGTGCCACGCGACCTCGCGGTCGAGCTGGCCCGTCGCGCGGAACAGCGCGACCTGGTGCGCGTCGGGCAGCGCGGCGGCGAGCGCCTGCGTGGTCGTGGGGCCGAAGCCGAGCTTCTGCCAGAAGCCGCCCGAGCGCCGGGAGAACAGCCAGGCCTCGTGCGCCCCGGCGTCGGCGGCCTGGTCCAGCGCGAAACCGGCCAGGCGCAGGCCGGCCCCGGTGCCCCGCAGGTCGGGCCGGACGGCGACGCTGCGGACCAGCGCGTGCTCGCCGTCGTCGCCGAGCTCGAACCCGGTCGTGGCGCTGATGGCGCCGTCCTGGTCCCGCTCCAGCCAGAGGCGGACGGCGGGCTCCGCGAGCGCGGCGACGGTCAGGTCGGCGGTGCGCAGGAACGCGGCCAGGTCGTCGAGGTCGGCCGAGGTGGCGCGGTGGAGCACGGCGGGAGCCTATCGCGGGGTGCTGCGGCGCGTCGTGGGGTGGGGTCCGGGTGACGGGGTTCGGGTGATGGGGCTGAGCGGGGCGGGGTCACGGGCGGCCGGTGTCGTTCGTGGGCGACATGCTGGGCTCGTTGCACCCCGCCCAGCTGAGGTCGCTGTGCACACGGAACTGCTTGCCCCCGTCGTCCTCGGCCCAGATCTCGACGTCGCTCGGCAGCCAGGTGGTGGTGTCGACGAGCAGCTCGACCCGGGTCATGACGCCGCCGCGTACCGCCGTGTCCGAGGGGACGATCTGGATCCGGGCGACGGTCTGCCCGCCGGCCCGCTCCACCTGGACGTCGTCCGTGCCGAGACCCTGCGTGCCCAGGCCTTGGTCGTCGGAACCCTGGGCGTCCTGGGCGTCGCCCCCGGACAGGGCTAGGTCCTGGTCTGTCCGGCCGCCAGTGCCCGTCCGGTCGTTCGTGCCGTCGTAACCGGGCAGCCCGAGCACTACCGCGGCCGATGCTGCCTGCAGCACCTTCAGGGGCTGCTGGTCCAGCGTGGTCTTGGGTGTGGCGATGCCCGTCCCGTCGACGGGATCGAAACGCAGTTCCGAGTCGTCCCCGAGGGTCGACCGGGTCTTGACGCCGCAGCTCGCACCCGACATCGCCTTGCCCGCGCGGACGACGACGTCGCCCGGTGTCATCCAGACGGTGGGCGACGGCGACGAGCCGTCCTGCGGGGCGACGACGCCGGGCGTGCCCGGGGCCGAGCCGGGCAGGGCGCCCGGTGCGAGCGCGCTGGTCAGGCTCACGGTGAGGACTGCGGCGGTCGCCGCAGCGGCGCTCCATGCGAGCACCCGCCCGCGGCGGGTTGATTGGCGGCGAGTCGTCCCGCGGCGCAGCGCCGTCGGGACCTGCCCGGTCGGCGTACCGGCGTCGCGAAGCAGAACCTCGACCTTCCCGGTGCCGGACCAAGTGTCGGGCCAAGCATCGGACCAAGCGTTGGTCCCGCCGTCGGGCTCCGTGTCCAGGCCCGCAGCGGAATCGGTGTGGGACCAGGAGCCGGCGCGCGCACCAGGCCCGGCATCGGTCCAGGCGCCGGCCTCGGGCCTGGTTTCGAGCCGGCCATCCGGCTCGGCATCGGACCAGGTGGTGCGGGCGGAATCTCCCGGGCCGAACTCGCGCGGGCCTTCGGCCGTCGCGCTGTGGCCGCTTGCGGCGCCGTTCGCTCGCGCGCGGGACTCGGCGTACACCCGCCGCAGGTCCAGCTCAGGATCGGCCCCGCGCAGTGCGCGGCGGGCGCGGGTCAGCTCGTCGTCGTCCACGTCAGGCTCCTTCCTCGGGTCAGACGGGCGTACGCGGCGCGCAGGCGCCCTCGGGCGCGGTGCACCCGGTTGGCGGCGACCGCGGTGGTGCAGCCGAGCACCTGGGCCACCTCCGCCGTCGACAGCTCCGCGGCCGCCAGCAGTGCGATGACCTCGCGGTCGGCCGGACGCAGCAGGTCCATGGCGCGCCGGAGCTCGTCGAGCTCGCCGACCAGGCGGACGTCGTCCGCGCCGGCCGGGGCGGGATGGGTCCCGACCCGGTCCGCCAGCGCCGTGCGCCGGTGCTGGGCGCGTACCTGGTTGGCCAGCACACGGCGGGCGACGGCCAGGAGCCAGGCACGCGGGTGGTCCGGCAGCTCGCCCTTGCGCCACGCGATCGCGAAGACCTCGGCCACGACGTCCTCCGCCTCCGCGGCGGGGAGGCGTGCACGGGCGTACCGATACACGCCGTGCGCGTGTGTCGCGAAGAGCTCCTCCGTGCGTTCGGGCGTGAGCGTGCCCGGGACGATGCGGTGCGGCTCTGTGTTGGTGGCCAGGGCGAACTCCGGTGTGCCGATGGTGGTCAGGGGCGAACGGCGGTTGGCGATCGGGAACGACCGGGCCCTCGATCGGTGCTTACAAACGGTGGGTGTCCGGCGTCGCCGGGGCCATGTCACGCAGCGGGTGTGACCCACGTCACAGTGTGCGGCTGAGATGCCGTGCCTGCCGCCGTACACCGACGGGGTTGTGACCATCTTCCTGGACCGCCAGCCCCTGCCACGTATCGCCGTCGTCATGCTCGCCGTCGCGTTCCTCCTTACGGGGTGCGCGTCGGGCGCGGCCCCCGCGACGTACGAGACGTCGGCCTCGTCAGGGCTGGAGACGGGATTCGGAGGTTCGGCAGCGGACGGCGCGGCTGCCGATGGCGCGGCTGCCGATGGTGCGGCTGCCGATGGTGAGGCCGTAGCAGGTGCGAGTGCCGACGAGCCGGTGGGCGTCCCCGCCGAGGCCACGCCCGGCATCGACCTGGCGGCCCACTCGCCCACGGACCCGGCGAGCCCGTGGGTGGTCGTGAACAAAAGGGTGGCCGTCGACCCGGTCGACTACGAGCCGGACCTGACGACGGTCCGCGGCTATCTCGTGCGTCCGGACGTGGCCCCTGACCTCACCGCGCTCCTCGCCGCCGCCGAGGCTGACGGTGTGCACCTGACGCTGCGCAGCGCCTACCGCGGCTACTCGAAGCAGGCCGCTGTCTACGAGGGCTGGGTGGCGCAGCTCGGTAGTGCGCAGGCCGACGCGGTATCGGCTCGGCCGGGGCACAGCGAGCACCAGACGGGCCTGGCAGTGGACGTGGGCGGTAGCAGCCGGCCGCAGTGCGACTTCGAACCGTGCTTCGGTGACACTCCCGAGGGGCGGTGGGTCGCCGAGCACGCCAGGAGCTTCGGTTTCCTGGTCCGGTACACGCCGGAGAACAAGGCCGTGACCGGGTACGCCCCGGAGGCGTGGCACCTGCGCTGGGTGGGTCGTGACCTGGCTGGATACCTGAGCGAGACCGGTCTCAGCACCCTGGAGGAGGTGTTCGACGTGCCGGGCGGGGACTATCGCCGCTGACGTACTTGACCTTGCCGTAGCGGCAACCTTGCACGCTGCGGTCATGACCACTTCAGACAGAGCGACACCGAACCCACCGACCACATCGGCGCCAGCAGCAGCGGCGCCAGCTGAACCGGTGCTCGCAGCACCGGCGTCCAACGCACCGGTCTCGAACGCACCGGTCTCGAATGCACCGGTCTCGGATGCACCGGTCTCGGATGCACCGGTCTCGGATGCACCGGTCTCGGATGCACCGGTCTCGAACGCACTGGTCTCGGATGCCCGGGCGTCGAGCGGGTCGGTTTCCGGCACCTCTTCTCCCGGCACCGCGATCGCGGTGGTCGGGCTGCACAAGTCCTTCGGGGACCACCACGTGCTCGACGGCGTGGACCTCACCGTCCCCGGCGGCACCGTCTACGCCCTCCTGGGGCCGAACGGCGCGGGCAAGACCACGATGGTCAACATCCTGTCCACGCTGCTCACGGCCGACGCCGGCGAGGTCCGTGTGGCGGGCCACGACGTGCGCCGGGAGCCTGCGCGGGTGCGGTCGGCGATCGGCGTCACCGGGCAGTTCTCGGCGATCGACATGTTCCTCACGGGCCGCGAGAACCTCCGCCTCATGGCCGACCTGTCGCACCTCGACCGGCGCAGCGCCGCCCGCGACGTCGCTGCCCTGCTCGACCGGTTCGACCTGGTCGAGGCCGCCGACCGCCGGGCCCTGACCTGGTCCGGCGGCATGCAGCGCCGTCTGGACCTGGCGATGACGCTCATCACCCGGCCGCGCCTCATCTTCCTCGACGAGCCGACCACAGGCCTCGACCCCCGCAGCCGACGCGAGGTCTGGGACGTGGTGCGGGAACAGGTCGCTGACGGCGTCACCGTGCTCCTGACCACCCAGTACCTGGAGGAGGCGGACGCCCTGGCCGACCGCGTCGGCGTCCTCGACGCCGGCACCCTCGTCGCGGAGGGGGCGCCCGCAGAGCTCAAGGCGCTCGTTCCTGGCGACAGCACCAACCTCGACGACGTCTTCCTGGCGCTCACGGGCCACGCCGCGAGCGCCGTCGGCGCCACGCACACCGCAGACGCGATCGCCCCCACCGCCCCGAACGCCTCCACCGCCCAGACCGGCCCGACCGACCAGGAGACGACCGCCCGATGAACCTCACCTACGTCGTCCGCGACTCGACGACCATGCTGCGCCGCAACCTGCGGCACCTGAGCCGCTACCCGTCGCTGGCCGTCATGCTGATCGCGATCCCGGTCGTGTTCCTGCTGCTGTTCGTCTACGTCTTCGGCGGCACGCTCGGCGCGGGGCTCCCGGTCGACGGCGGGGGCACGCGCGCCGACTACCTCACCTACCTGGTCCCGGGGATCTGGATCATGACCGTGTCCAGCGTCGCGAACGGGACGGCCGTCGCGGTGGCCATCGACCAGACGGGCGGGATGTTCGCGCGGTTCCGGACCATGGACATCGCCCGCGTCTCGGTCCTGGCGGGGCACGTGCTCGGTGCGGTGATCCGCACCGTGCTGGCCCTGGCGGTGATGATCGTGGTCGCGTTGCTGCTCGGGTTCCGGTCCGACGCCGGTGTCGTCGGCTGGCTGGGCGCCGCCGGGCTGGTGCTCCTCCTGGCGTTCTCGTTCACCTGGCTGACCGTCGCGATGGGGCTGGCCGCGGGCAGCATCGAGACGGCGAGCAACACCCCGCTGGTGCTGATGGTGCTGCCGGTCGTCAGCAGCGGGTTCGTGCCGACCGAGCAGATGCCCGTCGGATTGCGGCAGTTCGCCGAGCACCAGCCGTTCACGCCGATCATCGAGACCCTGCGCGCCCTGACCTCGGGGGCGCCGGTCGGGTCCGAGGGCTGGTTCGCGCTCGGGTGGTGCGTGGTGATCGGTGTGGTCGGATACCTGTGGTCCCGGCGCCAGTTCGGCAGGGTCCCGACGAGATAGGCGCCGACGAACGAACATGGGAGGAGACACTAGGGCGATGCTGACCATCGGCCAGGTCGCGGCGTACGCCGGCGTGACGGCGCGCACCGTCCGGCACTACCACGCCGTCGGGCTGCTTCCGGAGCCCGAGCGCGACCATTCCGGGTACCGCCGGTACGGCGCGCAGGCGGTCGTGGACCTGATCCGGGTCAGAGTGCTGGCCGACGCCGGCGTCCCGCTGGCCCGGGTCCACGACCTCCTGCGGGCCGACGACGCGGAGTTCGCGGCCGCCGTCGCCGAGATCGACACCCGCCTCCGGTCTGAGATCGAGGAGCGGGAGCGGCACCGGGAGCGCATCGCGCGGCTCGCCGCGGGGGACAGCCTGGCCCTGCCGGCGGAGGGCGCGGCCTACCTCGACCGGTGGCGTGCGCTCGGCATTCCCGAGCGGGTCGTCCAGATCGAACGCGACAGCTGGATCCTGTCGCTGGCCGTGTACTCGCGGGAGGAGATCGCCGCCGCGATCGTGAACAAGGGGCGGCTGCTGGAGGACGCCGAGTTCGTCGACGTCCTGCGCGCGATCGGCGAGGGGATCGACTGGGAGCCCGACGACCCGCGGCTGCCGGGGCTGGCCGACAAGGTGGCGGCCGTGCTGGACCGCCATGTCGAGTGGTCCGGCAACGGGTCGGGCGAGATGGAGCGCGCGCTCGTCGAGCAGTTCGACTCCATCGCCCTGGACTCCATCCCCGCGGGCCGCCGCCTGGAGGCGCTTCTGGAGGAGCGCGGCTGGTCGGGCTGGACGCGCCAGAAGCGCGTCCGGCCGCGGGACGTCGCCGCCGAATGAGTTGAGCACAGCAGTTGCTGCCAGGACAGCCGTGCTGCAGCAGCAACTGCTGTGCTCGACGTCGTGGTCGGCCGCAGCGGGCGGAACACCAGACCTCAGAACGGCAGCCAGACGACGGCGGCCAGCGCGGCCAGATAGAGCGCCTGCTCCGCGAGGCGCCGTCCGACCGGCGTGGCGGGCTTGCCGCCGAACAGCACACCGCGGCGAGCCGCGGAGATGTTGGCGGGTGTCATGGCCAGGGTCAAGAGCCCGAGGCAGATCGCGGCGGCGGGCGCCGTCGCGGGCACCAGCAGGCCGATCGCGCCCGCGAGCTCCAGTACGCCCGTGCCCGCCACGAGCAGGTCCGGGCGCGGCAGGCCCGGCGGCACCATGCGGACCAGGTCTCTGCGCACGTGGGGGATGAGCCGTCCGGACGCCGCGATCAGGTAGACGGCCGCGATGCCGATGCGGGTGGCGTCGTGCCAGGTGTCGAGGGCCGGTACCGCGAGGCCGACCAGGCGCGCGAGCGCGGTGACCCCGACCAGGAGGACGGGAAGGGGGACGGGCATGACCGCTCCGATCTTGACGGTGACAAGTTCGTGCGACACCTCACCACTCGCACTGCTATCTTGTCAATGGCAAGATCGGTCGAGTTGGCCGCCAGACACGGACGCGAGCGAGACGGAGCCCCATGAGCTACCACCACGGAGACCTGCGCCGCGCCATGACCGCGGCCGCCGCGACCGCCGTCGCCGAGCGCGGACCCGCCGGCCTCAGCCTGCGCGAGCTGGCGCGGCTCGCGGGCGTCTCCCACGCGGCGCCCGCCCACCACTTCGGCGACAAGGCGGGCGTGCTCACCGCCGTCGCCACCGAGGGCTTCACGCTGCTCGCCGAGGCCCTGGGCCAGGCCGGCGACGACCTGCTGGCCGCTGGCGTCGCCTACGTGCGGTTCGCCGTCGGGCACCCCGGGCACTTCGCCGTCATGTTCGACCGCAGCCTGCTGCACGCCGACGACGCCGACCTGCGTGCCGCCGAGCAGGCGGCCTCCGCGGCGCTCGCGGACCTCGCGCCCGACGCCGACGGCGCCCGCGCCGCGTGGTCCGTGGCGCACGGCTTCGCGAGCCTGTGGCTCTCGGGTGCCATCGAGGGGCCCGACGTCGTCGCGGCGGCGGAACCCGTACTCCGCCGGCTGGTCCCGGACGCCTGAGTCGCGCCGGGCCGGGCGGCGCAAGACGCGTCCAGGGGCCGGGTGCGCGGCCGCCGCAAGCGACCATGCACCTGCTGCCGGTGCAGAAGCCCGTCTGGCAGCAAGTGCATGGTCAGCCGACGGCGGGTGTCGCGGGGCGCGGGTCAGCGTCCGCGACCGCCTCGGCGTCCGGCCGGGCCACGCCCAGCCCGACCGCCTCGGCGTCCGGCCGGGCCACGCCCGCCCGGCCTGATCGCCCCAGCCCGACCTCCTCGGCACCCGGTTCCCCCGGCGGCCACGGCGCCTGCTCGATCGGCCGTGCACGGTCACGGCCCGGCGGTGAGCCGAACAGGCGGCGGTACTCGCGGTTGAACTGGGCCGCGCTCTCGTAGCCGACGTCGAACGCGACCTGCGTGACGCTCGTGTCCCGCGAGGCGAGGATCTGGCGCGCTGTCGCGAGCCGGAGCTGCTTCTGGAACTGGAGCGGGCTCGACCCGGTCACCGCGCGGAACGTGCGGTGGAACGCGGATGCGCTCAGGCCCGCGCGCCGGGCGAGGTCCTCGACGCGGACCGGCTCGACCGCGTTGTCCCGGATCCACTGCACGACGCCGCTCACGCGCGTGAGCTTGCTGTCCGCCAGCCCGAGCTGTCGCACGGTGTCGCCCTGCGGGCCCGTGACCAGCAGCCACAGGATCTCCCGCTGCACCATCGGCCCGAGGACCGGCAGGTCGCGCGGCCGGTCCAGCAGGCGGACCAGCCGGCCGACGGCGTCCACCAGCTCCGCGGGCGCGCGGCTGGTGACCAGCGCCGGGACGACAGCGCCGCGGCCCGACGGGCCGGTTCCCCCCGACGCGGGGGAGTCCGACTGGGCCGAGGTTCGCGTTGCCGGCTGCGTGCGCGCCCTGGCGCCGCGCCCCGAGGCCGCACCCGCCCGCACCGACCGTCCCGTCGGTGCGGAGGCGCCCGCCCCTGCACCAGCCGCCGCCGACAGGAGCAGCTCCGCGATCGCCGGTGCGGCAAGCGTCATGCCGAAGCCCAACGCCGGCGCCTCCTCGCTCGCCTCCGTGAACCGGCCGATCACCGGCAGGTCGATCGACGTGACCAGGTACTCGCCCGGCCCGTACCCGACCGTCTCGGCGCCCAGCCGGAGCTCCTTGGTGCCCTGGGCGATCAGCGCGAACGTGGTGCCCGTCGTCGACGCCTCCGGGCTGCCCGGCCGGGTCTCGCGCGAGAGGAACACCCCGGGCAGGGGCTCGCTCGTCCCGGCGGGCGCGCGCTGGTCCAGCAGCTCGCGCAGCTCGTCGAGATCCATGCCGACCACCCTCCTCCTAGGACGCCGCCCGATGCCCGCCTGAGCAGGATCAGGCAAGAACCTGGCAGGAACACCCTCCCTGTCACGCCCCCGAATCGCCTTGACTGGTCGAGGAGCCAGGGCGCCACGGTCCTGCCTCCCGGCTTCGGTCAGAAGCAGTATCCGGCAACCAATGCACACCAACCAGAACACGAGGCAGACATGTCGATCACCATCGTCGTCGGGGCCAGCTCCGGCATCGGCCAGGCCGCCGCGATCCGCGCTGCGGAGGGCGGGTCCGGCGTCATCGTCACCTACAACGCCAACCGGGACGGCGCCCTCGAGACCGTCGCGCGCATCCAGGACGCCGGCGGTACCGCCGTCGCCCTGCCGCTCGACGTCGGGGACAGCGCCACGTTCCCCGCGTTCCGCGCCGCCGTCGAGCGGGCGCTGGCCGAGACCTGGGGCGCGCGCACCGTCACCGGTCTGGTCAACAACGCCGGGTACGGCGGCGGCACCCTCTTCGCCGACACCACCGAGCAGCAGCTCGACGACTTCTACCGCGTCATCTTCAAGGGCCCCTACCTGGTGACCCAGACCCTGCTCCCGCTCATCGAGGACGGCGGCTCGATCGTCAACACCGCGAGCAGCTCGGCCGGCACGGCGGGGCTGTCGGAGGGCTACTCCGCCTACGGCTCGATGAAGGGCGCCGTCATCGTGCTGACCCGCTACCTCGCCAAGGAGCTCGGCGCGCGCGGCATCCGCGTCAACTCGGTCTCCCCGGGCCCCACGAACACCCCGTTCGCCGGCGGCGCCTTCGAGGCCTACCCCGAGATGACGGCGCAGCTCGTCGAGCGCACCACCCTGGGCCGGCTCGGCCGCCCGGACGACGCCGGATCCGCCATCGCCTTCCTCCTGTCCGACGGCGGCCGCTGGGTCACCGCGCAGGACATCGAGGTCACGGGCGGCTTCAACCTCTGACGACGGCGGCCGGCGACCCCGCCGTTTCGCCGACCGCACCCTCACCGACCACACCGTTCCGGCGACCGGGCGGGACCGGCGGTCGGCCGGACCGACAGCCAGCCAAGCTGAAAGCCAGGCCCGGCGGCCGGGCACTGGCTAGGGTCGGACCGTGCGGCTGGACCCGATGCCTCCGGTGTCGGCCTGGACCCATACCGGGGTCCGGGCCGGCTTCGAGGTCGTGTTCGCGGAGCAGACTTTCCGGGGCCACGTCTTGCGCGGCCACACCACCGCGGTCGAGGGCGAGGAGGCCTGGTCGGTCGGGTACCGGATCGAGGTCGACAGCCACTGGCGCACACGTCGCGCCGAGATCGAGGCGGTGACGGCGGCGGGCGCCCTCCGCACCGTCCTCGAACGGGCCGACCTCGCCCCTGACACCAACGCCTCGGCCGGCACGGACGCTCCAGCTCACGTCCGAGCCGACACCGCTCCGTTCCCTGACCCGGCCCCGAGCCTCGACACGAATCCCGACCCCGCCCCGCCCCGCTGGCTGGTCGACGGCGTGCCCGACCCCCGGCTGGACGGCTGCCTCGACGTCGACCTGGAGTCCTCCGCGGTGACCAACACGCTGCCGGTCCACCGGCTCGGCCTCCCGCCGGGCCGGACGCACCAGGCCCCCGCGGCGTTCGTCCGCGCCCAGGACCTCGGCGTCCAGCGGATCGAGCAGGAGTACCGGTTTCGCGAGCGGACGCCGGGCTCCCTGCTCCTGGACTACGCGTCCGCGACGTTCGACTTCGCGTGCGTGCTCACCCTCGACGCCGCCGGCCTGGTGCTGGACTACCCCGGGATCGCCGTCCGCGAGCGCTGATCCGGACGGGTGCGTCATTCACCCGCCGCGACGTGTATCGTTTCGGCCGCCGCAGGCCTCTGACCTGGGACAAGACCTCTTCTCGGCCCCGAGATGCGAGTTCCAAAATGTCCTAGTATGGGGGATGATGGCCGCGCCACCTATCACCAGGGGAATACCGTGACCGCGACCGCCTCCGGGGCCACCGCAGCACTGCCCGACGTGCCGACGTCGACACCCGCCCTCGTCGCCTGCGACCTGGGTGGGACCCTCGTGCGTTCCGGACGCCGGGCCACCCCCGCCGTCGTCGACGCGCTCGCGGCCGTCCGCGCCGCCGGTCACCACCTGGCGATCGCGACGGGCCGGTCGCTGTCGGTCGCGGTGCAGATGGTGCGCCTGCTCGGTATCCGCGACGGCTGGGTGGTCGCGGCCAACGGCGCCGTGACCGCGCGCCTGGACGGCAACGGCTACTCCGTGGTGCAGGTGACGCCCGTCGAGGCCGAGCCCGTGGTCCGGCTGGTGTCGAGGATCCGCCCGGACCTGCGGCTCGCGGCCGAGGTGGTCGGCACGGGCTACCGCGTCACCAAGCGGTTCCCCGACGGACAGCTTGGCGGGCACCAGGAGGTGCTGCAGCGGGTCGCGGACATCTGGGCGCGCCCGACGCCGCGCCTCGTCGTGCACGGGCAGTGGGCCCAGCGCCTGACCCCGGCGCTGCGCGAGTCGGGCGTCACCGCGTTCCCCACCCGGGTCGACTGGGTGGACGTCACCGCGCCCGGCGTCAGCAAGGCGACCGCGCTGGAGAGCATCCGCGCCGAGCTGGGGGTCGCGCCGTCGCGCACCGTGGCGATCGGGGACGGCGAGAACGACCTCGAGCTGCTCTCCTGGGCGGGCGTGTCGATCGCCATGGGCCACGCGCCGGACGCCGTCCGCGCCGTCGCGCACCAGGTCACGAGCAGCGTCGAGCGGGACGGCGCGGCGTCGGCCCTGCACGACGCGCTGCTGCTGCCGGCGGCCTGACCTGCCCGGACGGCCCCGCTCGGTGCTCTGGGCGACGCATCCGCCCATTGATTGAACCAAAACGTTAGGCCCTCTACCATCAGGCCAGCGGTCCGGCGCGGAAGCCGGTTCGGGGTGGTCGGACGAGGAGTCGGGGGCACAGTGCCAATCGCAGCGCTCAGCGGGGAGGACCCGCGCGAGGTCGGGCCGTACGTGATCGAGGGCCGGCTCGGGTCCGGCGGGATGGGCAGCGTCTACCTGGGCCGCCCGCGGACCGGGCGGCCCGTCGCGGTCAAGCTGATCCACCCGGCGCTGGCGGGCGACGCCGAGTTCCGCACCAGGTTCCGGCGCGAGGTCGCCGCGGCCCGCCGGGTGGGCGGTTTCTGGGCGGCGCAGGTGGTCGACGCCGACCCCGACGCCGAGCGGCCCTGGATGGCCACCGCCTACGTGGCGGGGCCCTCGCTCGAGGACGCCGTGGGGCAGGAGGGCGCGCTGCCCCTGTCCGTGGTCCGCACCTTGGGCGCCACCCTCGCCGAGGGGCTGGGCGCGATCCACGACCAGGGCCTGGTGCACCGCGACCTCAAGCCGTCCAACATCCTGCTGGCCGACGACGGCCCCCGGGTCGTCGACTTCGGCATCGCCCAGGAGCGCGACGCGACGTCGCTGACGCACCAGGGCTCGATCGGCACGGCGCCCTACATGTCGCCGGAGCAGGTGCGGGGGCTGGACGTCACGGCGGCGTCCGACGTCTTCTCGCTGGGCTCCGTGCTCGTGTTCGCCTGCACGGGCCGCAGCCCGTTCGGGGGCGGCGCCGCCGAGGACGTCGCGCGGCGCGTCGTGCGGGACGAGCCCGACCTGGCCGGTGTGCCGTCGGGCCTGCGCGGGCTGGTCGAGGCCTGCCTCGCGAAGGAGCCGGCCGACCGGCCCGCGCCGTCCGACGTCGTGGACCGGCTCGCGAGCGCCACGGGCGGCGGCTGGGAGCTGCCGGCCGGCGTCGTCGCGATGATCGCCGAGCGCGCAGCCGAGGTGGGCGGGGCCGAGGCGGGCGTGGTGTCGGTGTCGTCGCACGACCCCGCGGCGACGGAGCGGATCGAGACGCCGGGCACGAACCGGGTCCCGGTGGGCACGACACCGGCGGGCACGACTGCGGCCGACGCGGTACGGGTGGGCACGGTCGGGGTGAGCGCCGGCGCGCCCGGCTCCGAGGACCGCCCCTGGTGGCGCACCCCGGCGGCACTGTGGACCGGGGTGGGCGTGGCGGCGGTCGTGGTCGGTGTCGCGGGCGCCCTGTCGGTCACCCGAGGGTTCGGCGGCGGGGCCGGGGGAGGCGCCGACCTGGTCCCGCCGCCGTCTTCGGTGGGCAACATGCAGCTCACCGTGCCGGACGAGACCCACGAGATCACGCTCGAGGTGACGGCCACCGGCAAGGACGCCGGGCGGATCCCGGTCGGGATGCGGTACGACGGGCGGCTCGGCCCGGCCGGCCTGGCGGACTCGTTCCGCAGTGCCGAGGACGTCATGGAGATGGACCTGGACAAGATGTACACCGAGATCGAGGTCCCGTGGAGCAAGACGATCACGGCTCAGGGGACCGTCGACGGTGCCAACATCACCCTGTCCGCCGAGGCGGGCTGGCAGAACCGGGCGGAGATGACGCTCGGTGACAACGACATCGCCGTCTCCTGTCGGATCCTGATCGATGGCAAGCCGGTCGTCGAGGAGGCGGGCAAGGTCAACGTGGGCTGCATGCTGCTGCCCGACGAGCTGCAGGCGATGATGGACGAGGCGAAGAAGGACGCTGCCGACCAGAGCGCGGAGCAGCAGAAGAAGTTCGAGGAGCAGTACCAGGAGCAGCTGGACGAGCTCCCCGAGCCCGGTACGCCCGAGTACGACGAATGGCTGGAGAAGCTGCTCGGCCAGGCCACGGAAGGCAACGGCTGATGCCCCGGCCCGCTCGACGACCCGGGGCCCGCCCGTGATCGAGGCGCTGCGCGCGGGCGACCCCGCGCAGGCCGGCCCGTACCGTCTGCTGGGCCGGCTTGCCGCCGGCGGTATGGGCCAGGTGTACGTGGGCCGCTCCCGCGGCGGTCGCGTGGTCGCGGTCAAGGTGATCCACCCGGGTCTGGCTGGGGGCGACGAGTTCCGCGTCCGGTTCGCCCGCGAGGTGGAGGCCGCCCGGCTGGTCGGCGGCTATCACACCGCCGAGGTGGTCGACGCCGACGCCTACGCCGACCGGCCCTGGATGGCCACCGCGTACGTGCCCGGCCCATCGCTGCACGACGCCGTCGCGCGCAACGGCGTGCTCGGCGTCGAGGCGGTCCGGGCGCTCGGCGCGGGCCTCGTGGGCGGCCTTGAGGCCATCCACTCAGCGGGCCTGGTGCACCGCGACCTCAAGCCCGCCAACGTGCTGCTGACGGCCGACGGCCCGCGCGTCATCGACTTCGGCATCGCGCGCGCCGTCGACGCGACGTCCGTGACGACGTCGGGCGACGTGCTCGGCACCGCCGCCTACATGTCGCCCGAGCAGGTGCGCGGACGGGAGGCCGAGCCGCCCTCGGACGTGTTCGCGCTGGGCTGCGTGCTGTTCTTCGCGGCCACGGGGCGCTCGCCGTTCGGCGGCGGACCCACCGAGGCGATCGTCTACCGGGTGGTGCACGAGGACGCCGACCTGGGCGACGTGCCGCCGGAGCTGCGCGACCTGGTCGGGGACTGCCTGGCCAAGGACGCCGCCGACCGGCCGACGACGGCGCAGGTGCTCGACGGGCTGCGTCCGGCGTCCGGGGCCGTGGCGCCGTGGCGGCTGCCGTCCGGCGTCGGGCCGATGGTCGCGGAACGCGCGCAGGAACTCAGGGAGCTGCAGGCGCGCGAGGTGCCCGCGGACACCGAGGTGGTCCGGGCCCCGGTCCCGGACGGCCCCCGGGACGGCGTCGGCCACGGGCCGGACGAGCAGACCGGGGAAGCCGCACCGGCCGGGGCAGGCGATCAGCGAGGGGGAGCCCGACGCCGACCGCGTCGCCGGTGGATCGCGGTCGCCGCCGCCGGGACGGCCGTGGTGACCGCCGGTGTCTGGTGGACCGTCGCGCAGGACGGCGTCCCCGCCGACGCCATGGAGAGCGGGGCGTACAGCCTGACCGGCGAGCGGCTCGGATCCGACCCCGTGGACGCGCCGCACAGCGTGGAGCTGCAGATCACGACCCCGCGCCCCGGCGAGGTCGTGACCGTCACCTACAACGCCGTGGTGATCGACTCCGACGGCGGCGGCACCCAGCAGGGGCAGCAGGGCAACGGCAAGGGGTTCAAGGTCGTGACGCCCTGGACGGGGACCCTCCCCGTCGAGTCGCAGCTGCAGACCCTGGCCTTGACCGCGCAGGGCGACGCCGAGGACATCACCTGCCGCATCGCGCTCGACGGCGAGCCCGCCGCCGAGGGCACCGAGTCGTACACCTCGACCTGCGGGGTGCCCGTCGACATGTCGACCGTCCTGGACGGGCTGTTCTGACCGCGGCCGTCACGAACGGCGCACCACCGAGAGGACACCGAGCATGGACACACCGGGCACGGAGACACCGGGCATCGAGCTGGAACCCCTGGGGGAACGTGACCCCCGGGAGCTGGGTCCCTACCACCTGCGCGGCCGCCTCCGGGTCGGCCGCGCGGGCATCACCTACCTCGGCCGTTCGCCTGACGGGCTGTTCGCCGAGGTGACCGTGGTCAGCGAGCAGATCGCCTGGGACCCCGAGGTGCTCGCCCTCCTGTCCGACGGCACCGACGCCGCCCGCCGGCTCCGCGCCCCGCACCTGCAGCGGGTCCGCGCCGCCGACCTGGGCGAGCGCACGCCCTGGACCGCCGCCGACTTCCTGCCCGGACCGTCGCTGCGCGACGCCGTCGAGGCCTACGGGCCGCTGCCGCCCGCCGCCGTCCGGAGCCTGGCCACGGCGCTCGCGGACGCCCTCGACGCCGTCCACGGTGCCGGGCACGTGCACCGCGGGCTCGACCCGTCCACCGTGGTCCTCACCGCCGACGGCGCCGTCGTGACCGGGCTGGGCGTGGCCCGCGCACTGGAGGCGGCCACGGTGACGCTCCCGCGCCTGGTGCCGGACGCCGTGGCGTATCTGCCGCCCGAGGTGGCGCGCGGCCTGGAGGCCGGGTCGCCCGCCGACGTCTTCGGCCTGGGCGCCGTGCTGACCTACGCCGCGACGGGGCACGGGCCGTTCGGGTCCGGGGCCTCGGCCGAGCTGGCGCGCCGGATGCGGGACGACGAGCCCGACCTCGCCGGCCTGCCCGACGACCTGGTCGAGGTCGTCACGGCCTGCGTCCGGGCCGACCCGGGCCGACGGCCCACGCTGGCGGCGGTGCGCCGTCGGCTGGCGGCCGGGCCGGTCGGCTCGTGGGTGCTCCCGGACGGTCTGACGGGCGCGTTCGCCCAGTGGGCGGTGCTGGGCAGGGGCCGGTCGGCGCCGCTGGCGCCCGCGATCCCCGCGGAGCCGACGGCGCCGCTGGCTCCCCGGGGCGGGCCGGCGGTCGCTGCCGGAACGGGTTCCGGTGCCAGGGCGGGGGCGACCCGGAAGCTGGACGTCGCGTTCGACGAGCCCGGTGCTGGCGGTGTCGGCGACACCGAGAACGTGGGCGTGGCGCCCACGGCACCGGTCGGTGCCCCGACGGCCGGCAGCGCGACGGCCGGCACCGTGCCGTCCGGCACACCCACCGGCTCCGGCCCCGATGCCCCCGCCGTCCCGCCGCAGCCGGTCTCGATCCTGCCCCGCACGGCCGGCGACAACCGCGGCACCGGCTCGGGCCGGGGCGCCGGCGAGGGTGAGTCGCGCGTGTCGCCGCTGCTCCTGGTCGCCGTCGGCGTCGCGGTGGCCGCGCTCGTGTTCGCGGCGGTCACCCTCTGGCTCTAGGGCCGTCCGTCGCCGGCCCGGCCGAGGCGGGCGAGCGCCGCGAGCGGGTACGGCGTCGTCCGGCTCTCCCGCTGGAAGCGGCGGTGGAAGTCGCCGACCACCGCGGCGACCGGCGCGTCCCGGAGCAGCAGCTCCGCGACGGCCGCCGGGACGCCCGCCGGGGCCACCCCCTCGGCGCAGGCCCGCACGAACGCCCGGCGTTCGTCGGGCCCGAACCCGTGCACCGCGACGGCCAGCCAGTTCACCAGGTACGCCGCGACGTAGTCCCGGTCGTAGCCCTCGTGCTCGGCGAGGAAGACGGCCTCCTCCGGCGTGAGGTCGAAGCCGGAGGAGACCGCGAGGCCGTAGTCGGCGAAGTACAGCCGCTCGCCGTCCGTCAGGATGTTCTGGAAGTGGACGTCGAGGTGCAGCAGCCCGCGCGCGTTCATGAACGCGACGCCGGCCGCGAGCTCGGCGTCCACCATCGCGCAGGCCCGCTCGGCGGCTTCGTCACCGGCCCGGAGCTGCTCGTCCAGCCAGGCGTGCAGGGTCTGCGGCACGTACTCAAGGAACAGCACGATGCTCGCCGAGGACTGTTCCAGGGCCTCGATCCGGGCCCGGATCTGCGGCCCGCCGCCCCAGTACGCGACGGCCCGCTCGACGTCGGCCAGCTCCTCGGGGAGCGGGTGGCCGGCGTCGGGCAGCACCCGCCAGTGGTACATCAGGGGGAAGCCCTCGTGCTCGCCCGCGAGCACCCAGCCCGTCGTCAGGGTGTGCGCGGCCAGCTCCCGCCAGGCCCCGAACCCCGGGCCGCCGATGGTGCCGACGCCGAAGTGACAGAAGGCCGGCAGGTCGAACAGGTTGGCCGTGGAGCCGACGTGCTCCGGCCGCCGCTCGAGGTCGGTCAGGCGCACCTGCTTGACGAAGACCGGGGTGCCCTCGACGTCCAGCCGCCGGGTCGCCCCGCCGATGCCGGAACCGATCGGGGCGGCGGCGTCCAGGAGCTCGCGCAGCGCGTCGTCGCCGGTCCGCGAGAGGGTCGCCGAGACGGTGTCGTGGGCGGCGAGGCGTGGGGCGCGGGACTTGGCGGCGGACGGGTCGGAGGCCACGGGCGCTCAGCGGGCGCCGTAGCGGGCGACCATCGTGGTCACGGCGTCGTCGACGGCGTGGGCCGTCTCGGCGTCGGTCGGGTCCCAGCCGACGACGGTCAGGCGCGGCCAGAACGTGAAGTTCGAGATCATGCCCATGAACTGGGTGGTGGCGGCCACCGGGTCCGCGATGCGTGCGGCCCCGGCGTCGTGCTCGGCGGCGAGGTAGTGCTTCACCGCGTCGAAGAACGGCATCTTGCCGACGTCGAAGTGGGTCTCGGCGAGCCCCGGGAACCGCGGCATCTCGGCGATGACGATGCGGTACAGGCCCACCATCTCGGGCCGGGACATCAGTGCTGCGTACCGGCGGCCGTACTCGGCCAGCCCGCGGGCGAGGTCGCCGGACGCGGGCTCGGGGCGCTCGTCGTCGTCCGCGTTCCAGTGCTCCCTGACCATCGCCTCGAACAGGCTGGCCTTGGTGGGGAACTGCTTGAACAGCGTGGCCTTGGAGACCTCCGCGGCCTCGGCGACGCGGGCCAGCGACGTGCCGGCGTAGCCGCCCTCCAGGAACAGGCTGGTCGCGGCGGCGATGATCGCCGCGCGCTTCTGCTCCGCGAGCTGCTGGTGGTACGTCCCGGTGCCGGTCGCCATGGGCCCATCATGCCCCAGGCTGTGAGGTGAGTCGCTTGACTCACCTCTCCGGCCGTGCCTACCCTGATCGAGAGGTGAGTCGGGCGACTCACAACTAGACCCACGACGCGAAGGGCACCACCCGTGCAGCGATTCCAGAACAAGACAGTCGTCGTCACCGGCGCCGGGGGCGGCATGGGCGTCAGCCACGTGCGCGCCTTCCACGCCGAGGGCGCCAACGTGGTGATCGCCGACCGCGACGCCGAGCGGGGCGCGGCGCTCGCCGCCGAGCTGGGGGAGCGGGCCGTGCACGTGGCGCTCGACATCACCAGCGAGACGCAGTGGGCCGCGGCGGTCGCGACGGCCGAGGAGCGGTTCGGCCCCGTCTCCGTGCTGGTGAACAACGCGGGGATGCAGCAGTCGGCGGCGCCGATCGAGCACATGGACGCCGAGGCCTTCCGTCGCACGCTGGAGGTCAACGTGACCGGCCAGTTCCTCGGCATCCGCGCGGTGACGCCGTCCATGCGGCGCGGCGGCGGGGGCGCCGTCGTCAACATCTCCTCGACCATGGGCAACGTCGGCACGGCGTACTACGCGGCCTACACGGCCAGCAAGTGGGCGGTGCGTGGCCTGACGCGGTCCGCCGCGCTGGAGCTGGGCCGCGACGGGATCCGCGTCAACTCGGTGCACCCCGGCGTCGTCTCCACGCCGCTGATCAACTCGCCGGTCGCCGAGGGCGAGCGGCCCATCGCGGACCTCTACTCGCCCGAGCCGTTCGCCGTGCCGCGGCTGGGGGAGCCGGCCGAGCTCTCGCGGCTCGTGCTCTTCCTGACCTCCGCGGACGCCGCGTTCGCCACCGGCTCGGAGTACGTGCTCGACGGCGGCCTGCTGCTCGGGCCGGCGCTGCGCTACGAGGCGGCGTGATGGACAACGCCGTGCGCCGGGCCGTCGAGATCACCCCGGCCGCCTCGACGCGGCAGCGGATCGTCGACATCACCACCACGGGGCGGCGGAGCGGCCTGCCCCGGCGGATCGAGATCTTCTTCTACCACGTGGCCGGCCGCACCTACCTGTGCAGCGGCACGGTCGACCGGCCGAGCTGGTACGTCAACCTGGTGGCCGAGCCGGCGCTGACCTTCCACCTCAAGCACGGCGTACGGGCGGACCTGCGGGCCACGGCGCGCCCGGTCACGGACGAGCTGGAGCGGCGCGCGGTGCTCACCGAGATCGTGGCCGACCTGAACCAGCCCGCCAACCCAGGACATCTGGCCCAGCCGGTCGACCTGGAGGGCTGGGTGCGCGACAGCCGGCTGGTCGAGGTGACGTTCCTGGACTGAGCCGTTCCCGGGCGAGTCGTGCCTGGCCCGGGGGCTGCGGATGCGACACGACCGGTTGTCCCCTATGAATGTACTTCGCGCGGATCGTGTGGCCCGGCCACACCGCGCGAGCTCATTCGACAGGCAGGGGGCCGCGAGCGCGTGAAGGTATCCGTGTTCACACCGAGTCACGCGCCGGCGTACCTCGACGACTGCTACCGCAGCGTCGTCGCGCAGACCCACCAGGACTGGGAGTGGGTCATCCTCCTCAACGGTGACGCCGAGTGGGAGCCGCCGTCGCCGGACCCGCGCATCCGGGTCCTGCGCGGGGCGGCGACTGGTCTGGTGGGTGCGCTCAAGCGCGAGGCGTGCGCGCTCGCGACCGGTGAGGTGCTGCTCGAGCTGGATCACGACGACGTCCTCGCGCCGCGCTGCCTGGCCGAGGTGGTGGCCGCGTTCGACCGGCATCGCGAGGCGGTGCTGGTGTACTCGGACTTCGCGCAGGTCAACGCGGATGGCTCGCCCAACTTCGACACCTTCAACCCGGCGATGGGCTGGGAGTACGCGCCCGCGAACGTGAACCAGATGCTGGTCAACCGGTGCCGCGCGCTCGCCCCGAGCCCGCACAACGTCGGGTACATCTGGTACGCGCCCAACCATGTGCGTGCGTTCCGGCGCACGGCGTACGAGCGGGTGGGCGGGTACGACGCCACGCTCGAGGTGCTCGACGACCAGGACCTGATGATGCGCCTGTTCGAGGTCGGGGACTTCCACCACGTCGACGCCTGCCTCTACCTGCAGCGGATCCACGACCGCAACACGCAGCGCGAGGGGCGCATCAACAAGCTGATCCAGCAGGAGACGGTGCGGCTCTACCACCGGGGCGTCGGGGGGCTCGCCGTGGCCTGGGCCAAGCGGAACGGCCTGGCGTCGCTCGACCTGCACACCGCGCAGTGGCCCGACCGGACGCTCGTGCCCGGCGCGGACGACCTCGGGATCGACGCGCGCGACCCGGTGCTGCCCTACGGGGACGGCGAGGTGGGCGTGATCGTCGCGACCGAGCTGTTGCAGCGGGTGCCGGACCGGCTCGCGTTCTTCACGGAGTGCCACCGCGTCCTCGCGCACGGCGGCCTGGTCCTGACGACGACGCCGAGCACCGACGGGCGCGGCGCCTTCCAGGACCCGACCCACGTGGCGTTCTGGAACCAGAACAGCTTCTGGTACCTCACCCAGGCGCCGCTGCGCGAGCGGGCGTTCCCGGGCAGCTCGCACCTGCGGTTCCAGGTCAGCGGGCTGCGCACGTACTTCCCGACCGAGTTCGACCGGACGCACGACATCTCCTACGTGGGCGCCAACCTGCTCGCGATCAAGGACGGCCCGCGACAGGGCGGCCCGCTGCTCTGCTGAGCCCGTGTCAGACGTACAGGTCACTCTGGTGACCTGTACGTCTGACAGGTGCGGGCTTGCTCAGCGCGAGACCTGCTGGACGTTGACGGCGCCGACGAACCCGGCGAGGTTCGTCGTGCCGTGGGTGACGTTCCGGTTGCCGTTGAAGAGCTGCAGCGTGCCGCCCGTGGTCGAGATCGTGATCGTGTTGGAGACGTAGCCGTCCTGGTTCGACAGGGTCGACGTCGTCGACCTGATCCGCGAGCCCGCGACCTCGTTGCCGCCGAGCACCAGGTAGGCCGAGACGATCTCGGTGTAGGCGTTCAGGAGGTCGCCGACGGCGTCGGCCGACCAGGAGTAGGTGACGACGTACGTCCCCGCCGGCAGGGTGATCCCGCCGTTGTTGAGCGCCACCCCGGTGCCGTAGGTGGTGCCCGCCGTGGTCAGGGGGATCAGGGTGTTCGCGTTCTGTGCTGCCGTCGAGGTCGTGTAGAAGTATCCGCCGTTCGCGGGAGCCGCGGCGCCCTGCGCGCCCTGGGGTCCGGCCGCGCCCTGCGGGCCCGCCGCCCCTTGCGGTCCGACGGCGCCCTGCGGGCCGGCCGGCCCCTGCGCGCCGGCGGTACCGGCTGCGCCCTGGGCGCCCGCGGTGCCCTGCGCTCCGGTCGTGCCCTGTGCGCCGGTCGCACCCTGGGAACCCGTCGCGCCCTGCACGCCCTGGGGCCCTTGCGGCCCGGCGGGACCCTGCGGGCCCTGGGGGCCGGTGAGGCCCTGTGGGCCAGTGGGGCCTTGGGCGCCGGCGGTGCCGTTGGCGCCCTGGGGGCCGGTGGGGCCCTGTGCACCGGTGGGGCCCTGTGCACCGGTGGCGCCTTGGGCTCCGGTGGTGCCCTGTGAACCCGTCGCGCCCTGCGGGCCGGCTGCTCCCTGGTTTCCCTGCGCTCCGGTGGCGCCCTGGGGTCCTGTTGCGCCGGGGGTTCCTTGGGGTCCGGTTGTGCCGGGGGTTCCTTGGGCGCCGGTCGCGCCCTGTGCACCGGCTGCGCCCTGCGGTCCTGCGAGCCCCTGAGGGCCGGCAGGCCCTTGGCTGCCGGTAGCGCCCTGTGCACCCGTGCCGCCTTGTGCGCCCTGGGGGCCCGTGGGCCCCTGGGGGCCGTCGGCTCCGTCTGTTCCGTCGGCGCCGTCGGCACCCTGCGGTCCTGTCGCGCCGTCGGCGCCCTGAGAGCCGGTCGCTCCCTGTGGGCCAGTCGCGCCGTCCGAACCCTGCGCGCCGTCGGCTCCTTGAGGACCCTGCGCTCCGTCGGTGCCGTCGGTACCGGCAGCGCCCTGGGGTCCGGCGGGGCCTTGTGCGCCCGCTGCGCCCTGCGCTCCGTCGGTGCCATCCGCGCCCTGAGGTCCGGCGGGCCCCTGCGGTCCGTCAGACCCCTGCGCGCCGGTTGCTCCTTGGGCACCGGCTGCTCCCTGTGCGCCCTGCGCGCCCTGAGGTCCGGCAGGTCCCTGGGGGCCGTCGGCGCCGTCGGTCCCGTCGGTGCCGTCTGCGCCCTGGGCACCGTCCGCGCCCTGCGGTCCGCCTGGTCCTTGGGGGCCGTCGGCACCCTGGGCACCGGTGGATCCTTGGGCTCCGTCGGCACCCTGCGGTCCGGTGGCGCCGTCTGCTCCGTCGGATCCCTGGGCGCCAGTTGCGCCTTGTGCGCCCATGTCGCCCTGGGCACCTTGGGGGCCGTCCGGTCCCTGTGGGCCGTCGGCCCCATCCGTCCCGTCAGCTCCATCGGAACCCTGCGGTCCGGCGGGTCCCTGAGGCCCGTCAGATCCCTGAGCGCCGGTTGCTCCTTGGGCACCGGTTGCACCCTGAGCGCCCTGGGAGCCGTCGGCTCCGTTCGCGCCCTGCGGGCCTGTCGCGCCGTCGGCACCCTGAGCACCAGTTGCGCCCTGCGCACCTGTGTCGCCTTGTGCACCTTGGGGGCCAGTAGGCCCCTGTGGGCCGTCGGCCCCATTCGCCCCGTCGGCTCCGTCAGCGCCCTGGGCGCCGGTCGCACCCTGCGGGCCTTCGGCTCCCGCCGCGCCGTCCGCGCCCTGAGCACCCTGCGCGCCGGCCTGACCCTCCGGGCCGGTGTCGCCCTGCGGGCCTTGCGGTCCAGCCGGGCCCTGGACGCCTCCGGGTCCGGCCGCGCCGTCAGCGCCCTGGGGTCCGGTGGGGCCTTGGGGTCCGTCAGCACCTTGAGCGCCGACAGCGCCCTGGGCTCCTTGCGCGCCATCGGCGCCTCGTGCACCGTCAGCGCCCTGAGGTCCAGCAGGTCCCTGCGGTCCGTTGGCACCGGTCGCCCCCTGAGCACCGTCGGCACCTGTCGCGCCCTGCGCTCCGTCGGCACCCTGAGCGCCATCCGCTCCGTCGGCTCCTTGGGCGCCCTGCGCGCCGTCTGATCCGTCCGTGCCCGCGGCGCCCTGCGGTCCGGTGGGGCCCTGCGGGCCCTCGGCTCCTTGCGCGCCCTGGGCGCCGTCCGATCCGTCCGCGCCCTGCGCGCCGTCGGCTCCGTCGGCGCCGTCCGTTCCCGCGGCGCCCTGCGGTCCATCGGCACCGTCGGATCCGTCGGCACCATCTGCGCCCTGCGCACCTGTCGCGCCCTGCGCTCCTTCAGCACCGTCGGCTCCTTGCGGGCCGGTTGCACCCTGCGGGCCGGCGGCGCCGTCGGCCCCGTCCTCGCCGTCAGCGCCCTGCGCCCCGTCGGCACCTTGCGGCCCCGTCGCCCCCGGTGCTCCCTCGGCGCCCTGGGGTCCGTCGGCGCCCTGAGCGCCGGTCGCGCCGTCGGCTCCCTGCGCGCCTTGCGGTCCGATCACACCCTGCGGTCCCGCAGGACCTTGCGCCCCGTCGGCCCCGTCCTCGCCGTCTGCCCCGTCCGCGCCATCGATCCCGTCGGCACCCCGTTCGCCCTGCGCCCCAGCCTCACCCTGGGGCCCGACGCCGCCGTCAGCCCCCTGGGGCCCCACCGACCCATCCGCCCCGGCCTCACCCTGCTCGCCAGGAGGCCCGGCCGACCCGCTCGGCCCCATGGCCCCCTGCGCACCCGTGGCGCCCTGCGGCCCGACCGGTCCGGTGGCGCCCGTCTCACCCGGCTCGCCCGTACCGGCGTCGGCCTCGCCGAAGACCGGGCCCCGCAGGCCGGGCGGTTGCTGCCCCTCCCACGGGTGGTCCGGCCCCGTCGCCGCATCGGCGGCGACACGGTCGCCGGCCAGGAACAGGACCGCCGTCGCACCCACGGTCAGGGTGGTTCGCCCGGCGCGTCTGTACCAGGTCAACGCGTCTCTCCGCCGACGAGACTGATCGAGCCGTCGTCGGTCAGCTTCTTCGACTCGTTCTTCTCGGGCGAGAAGACCTCAACCTGGAAAGCGGCATTCTGGAATGAGAAGTATGTCGAGAGCGGGCGGTCGTCGAACACGGCGATCACCGCGCCGCTCTTGCTCTTCTCGACGGTCGCGAGATCCTTGTCCGCGGACTTCAGCCCCTCGTATCCGGTGATGGCGTCATAGGTGGCGACGGTGAGGTACTTGTCGGAGTCGCCCGCCTTCTTACCCTCTGGGATATAGCGGACGAAAGTCCCGCTGCTGGCGGTGTGCGTCAGCTCGATCTGGGTGTCGGGGATCTCCCCGGCCCAGTAGAGGGGGTAGTGGTCGGCGGAGAACTCTTCGAGCGCCTCGGCGGACACGACGGTGGGCACTCCGACCCGGACGTCGTCGGCGGCGGCGATGGCAGCGGCGGCGGCCTGGTCGGCGCTGTTCGCCTGGGCGCCCCGGATCGACCAGCTCCCGACGGCGACGGCGACGAGCAGGACGAGGGCGGCCAGCGCCCCGAGAGTGACCTTCGCTGATGTCCGCAAGAAAACCGCCCGGGTGTGAGTTCTCGACAGGGAATGCTGTCCATGTCACACCAGAAATAGTGTTGTCGCAATACGGCCCACAGTGGCGTATTCATGGGTTCTGTCTTGAGTTGACGCCCAATAGGGAAATGGGCGGATATTGGTCACGCCGGTGCCGGGCCGAAGCCGCTGTCGGACGAACGTTCCGCTCACCGTGCCCGCGGCGCAATGGTGGGCCAGTATGTCCGCATGGCGCACGCTTCCTCGCACGGTTCGGCGGGTCCTGCCGCGCCGAAGACCACGTTCTTCCTGGTCATGATCCTGGTATCGGCGCTCCTCGCGACGCTGGCCGGGCTCTGGCTGCTGTGGCCCGCCGGCGGTGACGTGCCCGACCGGGTTCCGGCCCGCGCGGAGGGGACGTCGTTCGTGGACGTCACGGTGGCCGGTCCCGCGGACCCGGCCACGGGCGCCGTCCCGGTCGAGCTCGCGGACGGCACCGCCTCCCGGATGCAGTCCCCGGGGCCCTCGGTCCCGCTCGAGCCCGGTGACCGCATCACCGCCGTCGACATCTCGCAGGTCTCCCAGCCCGGCATCGACCCGCTCGTGTTCCTGGACTTCCAGCGCGAGCTGCCCATCGCCCTGTTGGCGGTCGCCTACGCGCTGGTGGTGCTGCTCGTCGCGCGCTGGCGCGGGCTGGCGGCCATGGCGGGACTGGGGCTCGCGTTCGTGGTGCTCCTGGGGTTCACGATGCCGGCCCTGCTGGCGGGGCAGAACGCGTTCGGCGTGGCGCTGGTGACGTCCTCCCTGATCATGTTCGTCACCCTGTACCTGGCGCACGGGTTGTCGGCACGCACCTCGACCGCCCTGCTCGGCACGCTGGTCGGCCTGGCGCTGACCGCGGGCATCGCGGCCTGGGCCTCGCGCGCCGCGCAGATCACCGGCACCACCGACGAGGCCTCCGCGTTCCTGCCGTCCAGCGCGCCCGGCGCGGACCTGCGGGGGATCGCGCTGTGCGGCATCGTGCTCGCCGGCATGGGTGTGCTCAACGACGTCACCATCACGCAGGCCTCGGCCGTGTGGGAGCTGCGCGCTGTCGCGCCGACAGCGACCCGGGCCGAGCTGTTCACGAGCGCCATGCGGATCGGGCGCGACCACATCGCCTCGACCGTCTACACGATCGCCTTCGCGTACGTGGGTGCCGCCCTGCCGCTGCTGATGATGGTCTGGCTCGTCGACCAGTCGCCGGCCACGGCCCTCACCTCGGGCGAGATCGCCGAGGAGGTGGTCCGCACCCTCGTCGGCTCCATCGGCCTCGTGCTCGCCATCCCGGTCACCACCGCCATCGCGACGCTCACCGTCCCGGGGCCGACGACGGAACAGGCGGGCGGCCCGGGCCTCGAGCCGTCGTCGGACCCCGAGCTGATGGCGCCGGTCTCGGAGGCCTGGGCCGCCGAGGCGCGGACCCCGGGTTCCTGACCGGGCGGGCTCCGGCCCGGCCCGGCGCTGGCCCGACGTCGGGCCGCCGCGTCGTGCCGGAGACTGTCCTGGACAGAGAGGACGCACCATGCGCGCAGTAGTTTTCGACGAGTTCGGCGGGCCCGAGGTGCTGCACCTCGGCCAAGCCCCGGAGCCCCAGGCCGGACCCGGGCAGGTCCGGGTGCGGGTTGAGGCGGTGGCCCTCAACCCCTTCGACGGCAAGGTCCGCTCGGGGGCCATGGAGTCCGCGTTCCGCACGCGGCTGCCGGGGTCGCCCGGGCTGGAGGCCGCCGGCGTCGTCGACCAGGTGGGGCCCGACGTCGCCGGGGTCGCCCCGGGCGACCGCGTCACCGGATGGACCAGCCGGGGCGCGGCGGAGCTCGCCCTGCTCAAGCTGTGGGCGCCCGTGCCCGACGGGCTCGCCGCCACCCAGGCGGCCGCGCTGCCCGTCGCCGGGGAGGCCGCGCGGCGCTCGCTGCGCATCCTGCGCCCGGCGGCGGGGGAGATGCTGCTGGTGCACGGGGCCAGCGGCGTCATCGGCTCGCTCGTGACCCAGCTCGCGGTGGCCGCGGGCGTGCGGGTCATCGGCACGGCGTCGCCGGACAACCAGGACCGGGTCGCGGCCCTGGGCGCGACGCCCACCACCTACGGGCCGGGGCTGGTGGACCGCGTCCGCGCGCTCGCCCCCGCCGTCGACGCCGTGCTCGACACCACCGGCCGCGGCGTGCTCCCGGACAGCATCGAGCTGCGGGGCGGGACCGACCGCGTGCTCACCCTCGCGGACGACGCGGCCCGCGGGCTGGGCGTCGAGTTCACCGAGCGGTCCGAGCCGTCGGCCGAGGACCTCGCGGACCTGATCGGCGCCGTCGTCCGCGGTGAGGTGTCGGTGCCGGTCGCGCACGTGCTGCCGCTGGAGGAAGCGGCTCGGGCCCAGGCACTGGTCGACGGCGGACGCGCCGGCGGCAAGGTCGTGCTCGTGCCCTGACTTCACCGCACCTCCGTAGCGACCCACTCGTAGTGACCCATAGGGTATTTTGGGTCACTACGGAGGTGCGTATGCCCAGACCGACCATCCCGGACCGCCGGGAGACCCTGCTCGACGTCGCCGAGCGCCTTGTGCTCGACCGCGGCTTCGACGCCATGTCCGTCCAGTCCGTGGCCGACGCCGCGGGCGTGAGCAAGGGCGGCATCTACCGCGAGTTCGCGTCCAAGCACGAGCTGCTCGACGCCGTCCTGCAGCGCTCGACCGTCCGGCTCGGCGACCGCGTGGACGCGCTCACGGCGCACCTGCCCCGCCCGGTGCCGCTCAGCGCGCTGTACCGCGCCGGGGTCGAGGCGCTTCTGGACGACCCGCTGATGTCCGCCGCGATGCTCGACGACCGCGCCGTGCTCGGCGACCACGTGCGCGCCGTCGGCCCCGACCGGTACCGCGCCCGGTTCCGCTGGATCACGGGGCACATCGAGGAGCTGCGGGCCGCCGGGCAGGTACGCGCCGACGTCGACCCGGAGGCCGTCTCGCTCGCCCTGTCGAGCGTGACGATCGGGCTGCTGTCGGCGTCGGCGCTGATCGGGCCGCTGACCTCCGAGCAGCTCCGGGCCGCCCTCGGGGTGGTGGCGGAGCTGGTGCGCGTGGGGATCGACGGCGAGGGAGGCGGTGCTGGCGACGGCGGAGCTGGCGACGGCGGTGTGGGTGGCGGCGGTGCCGGCGGCGACGCCGCAGGTGGCCGGGACACGGCCGGGACGATGCATGACGAGGAGGAGCGATGACCGCGACGTTCGACGAGGTGCGCGACCTGACGGTGGCGGGCGGGCCGATCCGCCTCTACAGCGGCGGCCGGGCCGACGCGCCGCCCGTCCTGCTGCTGCACGGTGCGATGCTCGACACCGCCGAGCTCGACTGGATGCACGTGGCGCCCGCGCTCGCCGAGCACTTCCGGGTGCTGGCGATCGACCTGCCGCGGCACGGCGGCAGCCGACCCTGGCCGGGCCGGGTGGACCAGGCGCTGTTGCAGCGGATCGTGATCGGCCTGCTCGACCAGCTCGGCGTCGAGCAGACGGCGCTCGTGGGCCTGTCCATGGGCGGCGGCGTCTCGATCGGCACCGCGCTCGACCACCCGGAGCGGGTCAGCGCCGCCGTGCTGCTGGCGCCGGGCGGGCTGGGCGCGCGGCGTCCGGCTCAGTTCCTCACCTGGCTGTCCACGCGCACACCCGGCCTGCTCCGCGCGACGACCGCGTGGCTGGCCCGGTCACCCCGCGCGGTGCGCCGGTCGTTCGTGGACAACCTCCAGCACGGCGCCGGGACGCCGGGCATCGAGCGCGCCGTCGAGCTCGCGGAGCGCGAGGCGGAGCAGAAGCACCGGCACCGCGAGCCCGCGCTCGACGACTGGCAGGCGCTCGCGTACGGCCCCTGGGCGATGCGCACGAACTTCCTGACGGAGCTGCACCGGATGGCGGTGCCGACGCTCTGGGTGCGGGGCACCGCGGACCCGCTGGTGCTCCAGCCGGAGCTCGACGCCGCCGTCGCCGCGGCGCCGGGTGCACGGATGGAGGTGCTGCCCGACGCCGGCCACGTGTCCACGCTGGACCAGCCGGACCGGGTCGCGGCGCTGGTCCGGGAGTTCCTGACCGAGCACGCGGAGGCGCCGGGGGCGGGGCGCTGAGTCGGGCTGCGCTGAGCCGGGCGTTCCCCGCGCGGCCACAGAAGGTGCGCTTCTACCCAGCGATTAGGCCCGAAACGAGGGCTGTTTCGGGCGTAATCGCTGGGTAGAAGCGCACTTTCGCGGCGGGTCGGGTCAGCGGGTGGCTTCGCGGACCAGGCTCTCGATCTCGGCCGTCAGCAGGGTGCCGCCGTCGAGGCCCATGGTGTCGAAGCCGCCGACCAGCTCCAGCGACACCAGCCCGTGCACGCGGTACCAGGTGGACAACGCCAGCCGCAGTGCGCCGGGCGGGGTCTCCGGTGGGGCCCCAAGTGCGCGGCCCCACCGGGACAGCTCCGCGTCGAGGCCTTGCCTCGTGCCGGGTTCCGGCGCCGTGCCGGATCTGCCGCCGACGGCGTTGTCCGTGCCGGATCGGCCGCCGTTGTCCGTGCCGGACCCGCCGGCGGCGGCATTGACCCTGCCGGACCTGACGGCTTGCTCCGTGCCGGACCCGCCGCCAACGTTGTCCGTGCCGGACCCGCCGGCGGGACCCTCGCCGTCCGCGACGCCCCCGGCGTCCCGCTCCAGCTCCTCGAGCGCCGTGACCAGCGCGAGCATGCTCTGGGTGATCGGGCCCACGTGCTCCAGGGGATCCACCGCCTCGCGCCGGACGCCGGTGAAGAGCATCGCGTACCGGCGCGGGTGCTCCAGCGCCCAGCGGCGCCACGCGTGCGCGATCGCGGACACCCGGTTGGCGGCGGGGCGGTCCGCCGCCGCGTGCGCCGCGGCCTCCACCGCGATGCCGAGATCGGTGTACCCGGCCAGGACCAGGGCGTCGAGCAGCGCCTCCCGCGAGGCGAAGTAGTGGTAGAGCGCGGGCGGCGTCATCCCCATCGCCTTGCTGACCGAGGCGATCGACAGGCCGTGCGCGCCGCCCGTGTCGACGAGCTCCAGCGCCCGCTCCACGATCTCGTCGACGGTCTGCCGGCGGAGGCGCTCGCGGCGCGTCAGGGGCCGCGTCGTCGCGGGCCGGGTGTCGACGTCGTCCACTGGCATGCCGTGAGCCTAGTGCTCCGTCGCGGCCGAAGGTCTTCCGTGGGCAGCACCACCCGGTTCGTGACGCGCGTGTCGCAGGGTGCTTCCCGAGGTTCTGTTCGGACCACGAGCTCCTGCCCGCAGGACCGAGCTTGAAACGTTGCAACCTCGTGGCTCGAACAGAACCTCGGGGCGCGCCGGCCAGGTCCCGCCGGCCGGCGCTCGCGACCTCGGCAACAGGTCACCCGCCGGCCTGGCACGATGGCACCCATGAAGGCTGACCCTGGGCCACACGCGGCGCCGCCCGCCGTCGTGGGAGGCACCCGCACCTGGTTCGTGACCGGCGCGAGCCGCGGGCTCGGGCGGGCCGTGACCACGGCCGCCCTGGACCGCGGCGACCGCGTGGCGGCCACCGCACGCGACCTGGCCGCCCTCGACGACCTCGTGGCCGAGCACGGCGACGCCGTCGTGCCGCTGCGGCTCGACGTGACCGACCCGGACCAGGCCCAGGCGGCGGTGCAGGCCGCGGCCCGGGAGCTGGGCCGCATCGACGTCGTGGTGAACAACGCGGGCTACGGGCTGTTCGGCACGGTCGAGGAGATCACGCCCGAGCAGCTGCGCGCGCAGCTCGACGTCAACCTCTTCGGCGTGCTGCACGTGACCCAGGCGGCGCTCCCGGTGCTGCGTGCCCAGGGCGCGGGGCACATCGTCCAGGTGTCCAGCTCCAGCGGGGTCGCGGCCTGGCCGGGGCTCGGCGGGTACAGCGCCTCGAAGTGGGCGCTCGAGGGGCTGTCGGAGTCGCTGGCCCAGGAGGTGGCGGGGTTCGGCATCCACGTGACGCTCGTCGAGCCGGGACCCGTGGACACCGAGTGGCGCGGTGGTTCCGCGGTGCGCGCGGCGGAGCTTCCGGCGTACGACGCGCTGCGTGCGGCCGCCTGGCACCCGCCGGGCTCGTCCTCCCCGGCGGACGTCGCCCGCGTGGTCCTCGCCGTGGTCGACGCCGACGAGCCGCCGCTGCGGATCCTGGTCGGCGACCTCGCCGTCGACGCCGTGCTGCCGATCACCCAGGAACGCATCGCGGCCTGGCGCCGCTGGGCGGATCTGGGCCGGTCAGCGGGCTGACGCCGCCCCGCGCGGCACCCGGCTCACAGGAACGCCCACCCCAGCACCCCGGCGACGAGCACGACCGCCCACGGCGGCGCCGACCACCGGGTCAGCGCGACGAACGCCGCGATCGCCAGCGCCAGCGCGACGACCGGGCTCGACGCGCCCAGCACGCCCTGCGTGAACACCGGGTCGTAGAGCGCGGCCGCCAGCAGCCCGACGACGCCGGCGTTCACGCCGGCCAGGGCCCGCCGGGCGCGGGGCGCGCCGCGCAGCCGTTCCCAGAACGGCAGCCCGCCCACCACGAGCAGGGCCGACGGCAGGAAGATCGCGACGAGCGCGATCGCGGCGCCCGCCAGGCCGGACGGGCCGGACGTCGTGACCGCGCCGAGGTAGGCGGCGAACGTGAACAGCGGGCCCGGCACGGCCTGCGCCGCCCCGTACCCCGCGAGGAACTCGTCGTGCCCGACCAGCCCGGACGGCACCAGCTCGGCCTGGAGCAGCGGCAGCACCACGTGCCCGCCGCCGAACACGAGCGACCCGGCGCGGTAGAAGATGTCGACGAGCCGGGCCACGCCGCCGTCGGTCGCGGCGGCCAGCAGGGGCAGCGCAACGAGCAGCGCGCCGAAGACGACCAGGCAGGTCACCGCCGCGCCCCGGCCGACGCGGACGGGGAACGGTTCGGCGGCGCCGTCGTCGGACAGGTTGCCGAGCCAGGCGAGGCCGGCCACGCCGGCCAGGGCGATCACCCCGACCTGGCCGAGCGCCACGGGGAACCCGGCGACAGTGGGAAGCAGGAGCGTGACGATCGCGGCACCCGCGGCGATGGTCGCGCGACGCGCGTCGGGCGTCAGGGTGCGGGTCATGCCGAGCACGGCCTGCGCGACGACGGCGACGGCCGCCGCCTTGAGGCCGCCGATCCACCCGGCCCCGGCGTCGTCCCCGAACGCGGTGACGCCGTAGGCGAAGGCGACCATGAGCACCGCGGACGGCAGCGTGAACCCGGCCCAGGCCGCGAGCAGCCCGCGCACGCCCGCGCGCTGCAGGCCGATCGCCATGCCCACCTGGCTGGACGCCGGCCCGGGCAGGAACTGGCACAGCGCCACGACGTCGGCGTAGGCCTGGTCGCCGAGCCACCTGCGGCGCACCACGAACGCGTCGCGGAAGTACCCGAGGTGGGCCACGGGCCCGCCGAACGACGTCAGGCCGAGGCGCAGGAACGCGACGAACACCTCGCCGACGGTTCCGGGGCTGGACGGGGCGGGCACTCGCGCGCCCGTCAGCGAGCGCGCCAGCCCGGCAGCAGCCGGTCCAGGACGTCGGCCAGGGGCATGGACTCGCCGTCCTTGCCGCCCGCGCCGAGCGTCAGGGGCGGGCGGCGTGCCTCGGGCCGGACGCCGCGCACGCGGTCGAGCAGGCCCAGGGGCGCGGTGAGCACGTAGAAGTCGCCGGTCGTGCTGACACCGGCGCTCCGGTCGACGCGCAGGTACCAGCCGCGCAGCCCGGTGCGGGCCGTGCCGCGGCCGCCGTAGCCCTGGACCACGAGGTCCTCGGGCTCGAGGCCGGCGGCGTCCGCGGCGGCGGCGAACTCGTGCAGCATCGCCTCGGCGCGGGCGTGCTCGGCGTCCTGCCGCGCCGCGAGCCGGTCGGCCTGCACGCGGACCGCCTCGGCGCGCTGCCGCGCCCACTCGTCGTCACGCATGCGCGCAGTCTCGCACTCCTGGGTGACGTCGGGGTGCGGCGTCCGGGGCTCAGCCCGCGACACTCGCCGGCGGACCCACCGTGTCGCCCTCGACGGGCACGCACGGGACCGTGAGCTGCCGCGCGGGGCCGCCGTCGTCCAGCAGGTCGAGCAGGAGGTGGACGGCGGCGCGGCCCAGGCCCTCGCGCGGGAGCGTGAAGCGGCTCCAGTCGCGGGTGCTGACGAGCGCGGCGTCGGCGCCGCGGGCGGACAGCGGCGGGGACGGCTCGCCGAGCACGACGACGGAGAGGTCCCCGGGGATGCGCACCCCGGCGCGGGTGGCGACCTGTTCGAGCACGGCGATCGTCCGGTCGTTCTCGCCGGGGTCCACCAGCAGGGCGGTCACGCCGTCGGCGCGCCAGGTGGCCAGCAGCGTCGTCAGCGGCTCGCTCAGCAGGTCGAAGACCTGTTCCACGGGCGGCGACGAGCCGACGGGCAGCGCGTGGACCGGCTGGTCCGGCAGTCCCGCGTCGGCCACGCCCGCCCGGAAGCCGGCCTCGCGGTCCCGGGTGGGCTCCTGGTCGTCGTCGGGCCGCAGGTAGGCCAGGCGGCGGTGGCCCAGGCCGGTCAGGCGGAGCACGAGGTCCCTGGTCGCCGTCCCGTAGTCCGGGGCCACGTAGGACAGCTCGGTGCCGGGCAGCTCCCGGCGTCCGACGAACACGAAGGGGAAGTCGTCGCGGACCAGCTCGGCGATGTCCGCGTGGTCGACCTGCCGGCCGAGCAGCACGCAGCCGTCGGCGACCTTGAGCCGGTTGATGCCGTCGGAGTAGATACGGCGCGGGCCGGGGGTGACGGAGCTGAACAGCAGCAGGTCGTAGCCGACCTCGGCGGTGGCCCGCTCGACGCCGAGCAGGAACGGGTAGTAGAAGTCGCGCTGGTCCGTGGGAAAGACCGACTCGAACGTGTAGAGGCCCAGGATGTGGTTGCGCCCGCCCTTGAGGCTGCGCGCCGCGGTGTTGACCGAGTAGCCCAGCCGTGTGGCGGCGTCGAGCACGGCGGTGCGGGTGTGCTCGGCCACCTGCTCGCTCCCGTGGCCGCCGCTGATCACCAGGGATACGGTCGCTTGCGAGACCCCCGCTGCGCGGGCGATGTCTACCTGTGTGGCACGTCGTCGTGGACTCATCGGTAGCTCCTCTGGTGCTCTGCAAAGGGCCGAACACCGGGCCCTAATTCACATTAACTACCGGCAAATACCACGTTATTGACCGATCTACATGGACGTCAAGCGGCTGGGGCGCGCCGGGGTGAAGTTCACCCCTTGCCAGGCGAGAATCATCCTGGACGAGGAATCGATCGCGTGATCTTACGTCCATCCGACCGGTTCTGTCGGCTTTTCTGCGTGGTGGGACGGCGGTCTGACGGCGTTCGTGCGGCGACCGGGCGACGGGTCCGACGGCGGGGGTCGTGCGGGGCCGGTGTCAGCCCTCGGCGTCCTGGCGGCGCTCGTGCGTGAGCAGGGTGATCACCACGGCCACGGCAACCCCCACGACGGTGTCCAGGGCACGGTCGCTGACCAGGCCGGACACCGGTACGGGATGCGCGAGGTGCGTCATCGACAGGGCGAGCGGCGTGATGAACAGCATGGCGAGCGCGTAGTTGCGGCCCACGTAGAGCTCGGCGCCGGCCTGCAGCAGCGCGGCGACCGCGATCACCACCAGCGGCGGCGGCGCGGCGGCCAGCAGGGCCCACGCGAGGAGCACGCCGACCAGCGTGCCCGCCAGGCGCTGGGCCGCGCGCAGGAGCCGCCCGGAGGCGTCCGGCGCCGACATCGGCACGACCGCGGCCACCATCGCCCAGTAGGGGTGCCCGATCGCCGTGGCGATCGCGCCCGCGACGGCGACACCGGCGGCGTAGCGCACCAGGTAGTGCGACAGGGTCCACTCGGGGCCGGGCGCGGGCGCCGGGGTTGTCGCGGGCAGGGGCGTGGCCTTCGGCACGGTGGCGGGCGCCGTCGTACCCGGGCCGCCCGGTTCGAACCGCGCGAAGCACGCCGTCAGCACCAGCGCGAACAGGGCCGCGGCGACCGCCACGGCCAGCGCGACCGCGAGCTGCTCGGGCCTCGCGGGCACCGACGAGCAGGCGCCCAGCGCGAACACGGGGAACAGCGGCCCGGGCGGGTGCCAGCGCAGCCGGTGGGACAGGATCGCGACGCCGGTGGCCCAGAGCGCGGCGACCGGCACGACCAGCCAGCCGGTGCCGGGGACGGCCGAGCCCAGGACGGCGAGCAGCGTGCCGACCAGCACGGACGCCACCAGCACGCCGCCCGCCTGGACCTGCGACACCAGGCGCGGCCGGATCGGCACGGTGCGGCCGAACAGGCTGGTGAACGCGCCGAACGTCGCGTAGAGCGACCACTCCAGGTGCCCCGTGGCCCACAGGACCAGCATCGGCACGGCCACCGAGGCCGCCGCTCGCAGCGCCACCGGGAGCTCCCCGCCGTACGGCCCCACGTGCACCATCCGGCGCAGGTGGGAGAGCAGGGGGCGCGAACTCATGACCTTTGCATCTTCCCACGCGACGGGGTGGGAAAACCCCACGTGCATCGGGAGGACAACCGCATGGTCCACCCGTGTCGCTCTGACCAGGATGGACGCATGGCCGAACCCGCGTCACCCACCTTGCTCACAGCCCCGTCGCTGCGCACCGGCGCCACCCGCCGAGCGGGATGACCATGCACCTGCTGCCAGAACCGGGTGGGTCCTGGCAGCAGGTGCATGGTCGGCGCGGCAGGGTCAGCCGGCCGGCGTCCCGGCCGGCACCGGTGCGGTCGCCACGTCGAAGACGTGCATGATGCCGCGGTCCGTCGAGGCGGGCAGCACCACGGCGTCGACCGTCCTGCCCGGGTCCAGCGCCACGGGAGCCGTCGCGAACACGCGGAACGTGCCCGTCCCGGCCGTGCCGTTGCGGTTGTTGCGGCCCTGCACCTCGACCAGCGTGGTGTTGCCCGCGCCGGGGCCCGCCGCCCAGTCCGTCAGCTCGACCTCGACCGGCTGGCGCGTTCCGTCCGTGTACTCGACGTACGCCGTCCCGCGCGCGGGGCCGTTCGTGGCCAGCCCGAGGAACGAGACCGCCGACGCCGGAGCGTCGTCCAGCTCGACCCGCTGACCTGCGACGATCCAGTTGTCCGGCTCGCCCGCTCCGGCGTCGGGCCACGTGAAGGCGACGCCCGTGTCCGCGCCGTCCACGCGCAGGGGCAGGCGCGCCCCCGGCGCGGCGCCCGCCGCCGTCAGCCCCTCGCGCGACAGCGACCAGTCGCTCAGGTCCATCGACCCGAGGTTCCCGCGGCCGTCGGGCGTGGTGCCCACGTTGTTTCGGCCGTCCATCTCCTCGGTGTACGACGGCGGGACGTCGTCCGCCCCGGTGCCCCACGTACCCGGCTCGTCGGACATCGTGAAGCGCAGCGTGCCGCCCTTGCGGGCGAACGACGCGTCGACGACGGACGAGGTCTGCGCGCGGCCGTCGACCCGCAGGCCCGTGGTGTACCGGCGCTCGCTGCTCGCTCCCGGCGCCACGATCTCGTAGTCGCGGCGGCTGTCGGCGGCGTCGATCGTGATGCGCTCCCACAGCGGGGCGCTGACCACCAGGTCCGCGGTGCCGTAGACCACGGGGTAGACGCCCAGGTTGGCCCAGACGTACCAGGCGCTCAGGCCGCCCTGGTCGTCGTTGCCGGGCAGGCCCGTCGGCGTCGTGTCGTACAGCTCGTCGACCGCGCGGTGCAGGACGTCCGTGGTCTTGTGCGGCTTGCCGAGCCAGTTGTAGACCCACGGGGAGCTGAAGGCCGGCTCGTTGCTGAGGTAGTTGCCGGTCTGGGTGTACGCGCCGGCGTCGAGGTCGGCCATGAGCACGTCGAGCGCCTGCTCGGCGGCCTGGGCACCGCCCCGCGCGGTGACGAGCGCGCCGACGTTGTGCGGCACCATCCAGCCGTACTGGTACCCGGTGGACTGGTTGAACTGGCCGCGGCCCGCCCCGTCGTCGCGCACGCGCAGGTCGAACGACCGGTCGAAGCCGGTGCGCTCGCGGGGCCGGATGTGCCTGGTCACGGGGTCGAACACGTTCTGCCAGGACTGGGCGCGGACCATGAGCGCGTCGTGGGCCGCGTCGTCGCCGAGGCGCTGCGCGAACTGCGCGATGGCGAAGTCCTCGACCGAGTACTCCAGCACGCGGGCCGTGGCGAAGTTGCCCTTGCGGTTCTCGATCATGCCCGTGGCGAGGTACTGGTACGCGTCCGGGCGGGTGCTGGCCTCGCCCGGCAGCGACTGGGTTGCCAGCAGGGAGTCGAGCGCGGCCTGACGGTCGTAGTCCGTGGCGCCGAAGTCGTCCATCGCGGCCAGCGCGATCGGGAGCGAGTCGGCCGCCATGCGGGCCTGCACCAGGTTGTAGGTCGGGCCGTCGTACCAGGTGCCCGTCTGCTGGGCCATCAGCACGATCGACTGCGCGATGTCCTCCGCGACCCTCGGGAAGGTCATCGCCAGGAGCTGGGCGTGGCCGCGGTAGAAGTCCCAGCCGGCGAAGTTCACGTAGAGGTGCCGGCCCTTCTCGACGCGGCGCACCGTGCCGTCGTAGCCGACGTACTGCCCGTTGACGTCCTCGAAGACGTTCGGCTGCTGCAGCACGTGGTACAGCGCCGTGTAGAGCTTGGTGCGCTCGGCGTCGGTGTCGGTGCCCGCGTCGGGGCCGTCGCCGCCGTCCACCTCGATGGTGCCGAGCGCCTCGCGCCAGTCGTTCCGGGCGGCGGCGCGGACGGCGTCGAAGCTCTTGTTCCGCACCTCCGTGACGCGGTTGAGCGCCGCGTTCTCGACGCTCGTGTAGCTCAGGCCGATGCGGGCCGTCACGGTGCTGCCCGGATCGAAGCCGAGCCAGGCGCCCGTGCCGTGCTTGGCCGTGGTGCCGGCCGCGTGGTCCTCGCCGGGCGTGACCGCGCCGTCGCCCCACACGCCGTGGGTCTTGATCGGCCGGTCGAACGTCGCGGAGAAGTGCACCGTGTAGTACGTGCCCTGGTTGCAGACGGCGCCCGCGGTGACCGTGCCGGTCACGGTGCGGCGCTGCGCGTCGACGGTGACCTCGCTGGCGCGGATCGAGTTGTTCGAGCCGGCGACGTCGAGCAGCAGGGTGGCGCCGTCGGCGTCCTCGGGGAACTCGAACCGGCTGACGGCGGTGCGCTGGGTGGCGGTGAGCTGCGTGGTCACGTCGTTGCCGGTGGTGACCTCGTAGAAGCCGGGCTCGGCACGCTCGTCGTCGTGGCTGAACGGGAGGTAGTAGTCCCGGATGTTCGCCGCCGGGTCCGTCGGCAGCTCGCCGTCGGGCAGGGCGCCGGTGAACGGCAGGACCGGGAAGTCGAACCCGCCGTAGTTGCCCGTGCAGCCCGTGCCCGACAGGCGGGTCATGCCGAAGCCGCGGATGCGGTCGGCGGTGTACTCGTACCCGCCCTTCTCGCCGTTGCTGCCCTCGCGGTACGTCGTGGGGCTGGACTGCACCAGGCCGAACGGCGCCGTCGCCCCCGGGAACGTGTTCCCGTAGGCGTCGTTGCTCTTGTTCTCCGTGGTGTCGAGCTCGGTGCCGATGAACTGGTCGACGGCGTCGAACGGCGTCAGCTCGCGGGAGTGTGCGGTCGGCCGCTGGGCCGGTGCCGGCTCTGCCGGGGCGGGCTGGGCCGCCGCGGACAGCGTGACGGCGGGGGTGAGCGCGAGGAGCGTCACCACCCCCGCCGCGAGCGCCGCCCGGTGTGGCGCTGGGCGCCACCTGGATGAGGACATGACTGGTTCCTGACGTGTCCGGGGAAGGGTCGGCTCAGTGTGTTGGCCGAGGTCTTCGCCCAGGTGAGCGCCGCACGGCCGCGGGGTGAACGGGCGGTGGCGGCCAGGCTGCCGCGTGCGGTGGCGGGGCTACCGCCGCAGGAAGTCGGTCACCACGGCGAGGAACTCGTCCGGGGCCTCGTCGTGCACCATGTGGCCGACCCGGATCTCGACGAGCCGGCCGCGGGCCACACCGGCGGCGAACTCCGCGAGGTCGGCCTGGTCCACGTTGCTCGTCGGGCCGCCCGCGACGACGAGCACGGGCGCCTCGATCCCCAGCGCGTCGTCCCACCAGGCCGGGTCGGGGTCGCCGCGCTGGGCGCGCAGCGCGTTGACGAGCGGCCAGTCGAACGGGACGGGGTGGTCCGGCTCGTCGAACGGCTCGAACCGCGGCCCGCCGGCGCGGGGCGGGGTGGCGTCCTCGAGGACGAGCCGGGTGACGGGGGGCGGGGTGGGGGTGGCCGGCTTGGTCGCGGGTGTGGTGGCGTTCAGGGTGGCGGTGACCAGTGCGGCGGTGACGGCGCCCATCGAGTGCCCGACGATCGCGAGTCCGCCCGGGGCGGTGACGTCGAGCGCGGCGCAGAACGCGAGGGTGTCCGCCGTCATCAGCTCGTACGAGTACTGCCCGGGCCGGTCGCTCTCGCCGTGGCCTCGCGCGTCGGGGGCCAGGACCCGGTAGCCGAGCGCCGCCAGGTCGTCGAGCAGGGGATCCCACGACAGCGAGCTCTCCCCGAGGGCGTGCAGCAGGAGCAGGACCGGGGCGGCGGGGTCCCCGGCCTCGCGGTAGGCGAGGCGCAGGCGGGTGGTCTCGGCGGGCGCGACGACGTCGTCGTGCCGGAGGGCTGCGTGGTGGATGTCGACGTGGCGGACCGGGTGCTGGGCTGCGGTGGTCATCCGCGCAAGTATGCCGAGCCCGCGACCGGCCGCTGACCAGCGGGAACAACCCGGCCCGAAAATCCGCTGACCGCGTAGCGCTCCGGCCGCTACGGTCGGGCGTCGCTGACGCACCGGACGGAGGTGAGACGCGTGAGAAGCAACAAGAAGGACCGCGCCCGGCACAAGCACGCGCTCCCGGCCGAGGCCGTGCGGGAGCGCGCGGAGCACGCCCGGTCGGGCGCGGCCGGGGTGCACACCGACCAGCAGGCCCGGGCCTACCGCACCGGCGCCACCAACCGCGTGGGCTCGCGCTCGGCCCGGGTCCGCGCCGCGATCCGCGCTGACGAGCGCTGACCGGCGCTGACCGGCGCTGACCGGCGCTGACCGGCGCCGAGCCTCCCGCGGGGCCCCGCCGAGCGGAGGTGCGCTTCTACCCAGTCATTTGGCCCGAAACACGGCTGATTCCGGGCCTAATGACTGGGTAGAAGCGCACATCGGCGACCCGCCCCGGCGGGGCGGCGGGGCGGCGGGGCGGCGGCCGTCAGTGGTCGTGGGGCGCGCCGGCCACCACGGGCGTCGCGCCCGGGCGGTTCCACTGCGCCGCCGGGCGGCCGCCCGACCAGCTGTTGCCGGCGCCGTCCTCGTCCGTGCGCCAGAACCAGCCCGGGACCTTGCCCTCCGGCCAGCCCTCGGGCGAGTCCTGCCAGGCCTCCAGGCGGCCGCGCGCCGTCATGTCGAGCAGCGCCAGCGCGGGCATCGTCGCCTCGGCCCCGCGGCCCGTCACGGAGTTGGTCAGGAACACCCGGTCGCGTGCACGTAGGAAGCACAGCCAGGTGCCGAACTCGCCGCCGCCCAGCACGTCCTCCGTCGTCTTCAGCACCGAGTACCAGTGCCGCGGGTACCCCATGAACTCCACGAACGGCGCGAGCTCCGCGTACGGCGCCTTCGCCACGACCGCGAACGAGACGCCGCGCGCGTTCAGGTACGCGGGGTCCTGCACCGCGAAATAGGTCAGCGTGCAGCCCTCGCACTGATTCTCGAACGGCTCGCCCGGGTGCCACATGTGCTTGTAGACGACCAGCTCCTCGCGGCCCGCGAACAGGTCCAGCAGCGTGACCGGGCCGTCCGGTCCGACGACGACGGCGCCCGCGTCGACCTCCGTCATCGGCAGCCGGCGCCGCGCCGCCGCGATCGCGTCGCCCTCGTGCGTGTGCGCCTTCTCCCGCACGAGCAGCTCGTCGCGGGCAGCCTGCCAGGCGGCCCGGTCGACGACGGGCGGCACGGCGGGCTCGCCGGCGACGCCGTCCGGGTCGGCGTGGTGCTGGGGTGTCGCGGTCATGGTGCGCTCCTTGTCCGAGGGGGACGGTCGACGCCCCGTCTCCGTGTCAGACGTACAGATCCCTCTGGTGATCCGTACGTCTGACACGGAGGCGGAACGTTTCCCTGGGTAGACGACGGGGCGCGCCGAAGGTCATCGGTCGGCCCTACCCGGACGACGAACGGGCCGGCTCCGGAACGACACCCACGCCGGAACGACACCGACGTCGGAACGACACCCACGCCGGAACGACACCCCCCGCCCCGCCCCCCGCACCGTGCGCCTAGGGTGGCCCGCATGCGCATCGCCGTCCTCGACGACTACCAGCAGGCCGCCCACCGCCTCGCCGACTGGGACAGCCTCGGCGCCGACGTCACCTTCCACGCCGAGCACCTCGCCGACCCCGCGGCGCTCGCGGACGCGCTGGCCGGGTGCGACGTCGTCGTCGCCATGCGGGAGCGGACACCCTTCGACGCCGCCACGCTCGACCTGCTGCCCGACCTGCGGCTCCTGGTGACGACCGGCCGCGCCAACGCGTCGATCGACCTGACCGCGGCCGCCGCGCGGGGCGTGGTGGTGTGCGGCACGGACTCGCCGTCGTCGGCCACGCCGGAGCTGACCTGGGCGCTGATCCTGGCCGTGGCGCGGCACCTGCCGCAGGAGGACGCTCGCCTGCGCGCGGGCGGCTGGCAGCACACGATCGGCACCGACCTGGCCGGGCGCACGCTCGGTGTGGTGGGGCTCGGCCGGCTGGGCACGCAGGTCGCGCGCGTCGGCGCGGCGTTCGGCATGGACGTCGTGGCCTGGAGCAGCAACCTGGACCCGGACGTCGCGGCCGAGCGCGGCGCACGGGCCGTTCCCAAGGACGAGCTGTTCGCGACGTCGGACGTCGTCACCGTGCACTACAAGCTGAGCCCGCGCAGCGTCGGCATCGTCGGGCGCGCGGACCTGGACCGGATGAAGCCGACCGCGATCCTGGTCAACACCTCGCGCGGGCCCCTGGTGGACACCGCCGCGCTGCTGGAGGCCCTGCACGCCGGCCGGATCGGCGGCGCCGGCCTGGACGTGTACGACGTCGAGCCCCTGCCCGCGGACGACCCGCTGCGCTCTGCCCCGCGAACCGTGCTGACGCCGCACCTCGGCTACGTCACGGAGGACACGTACGCCACGTTCTTCCCGCAGGTCGTCGAGGACGTCGCGGCCTGGGCGGCGGGGAGCCCGGTACGGCTGCTCGGCTGAACGGACGGCGGACAGGCCGGCCCGCCAACCGGGTCGGTACGGCTAGCGCAGCGCCGCCGAGACGATCTCCAGGGCCTCGGCCCGGCTGATCCCGAGCGCGCGGGCCGTCTCGGCGTACTGCGCCGCGGCGTCCTGGGCCAGGGCGAGGCGCTGGTTCCCCGCCGCGCTGACGAAGGTCCCGGCACGGCCACGGGTCTCGACCAGCCCGGCGGCCTCCAGCTCGCGGTAGGCGCGGGCCACGGTGTTGACGGCGATCCCGAGGTCGGCGGCGAGCGCCCGCACGGTCGGCAGGCGGGTGCCGACGGGCAGCGTCCGGTCCGCCATCTGCTGCGCGAGCCCAGTGCGCACCTGCTCGAACGGCGGGACGGAGGACTCGGCGTCGATGCTGATCACGCCCGCCACAGTACAAGCGCGGCCCCGCATCGACCGGACGAACGGGAGGCGGCCGCCGTGCCTCCCGCTCGCACGACCTGCTCAGACGGCCCGCTCAGCCGACCCGCTCGGACGAACTGCTCGCACGAACCCCTCACTCGAACCCCTCACACGACGCAGAGCTCGTTGCCCTCCGGGTCGCGCATCGTGACGTGGTCCAGCCCGGCCGGTCCGGGAGACTCCCAGGCGACGGTGCCGCCCGCCGCGACCAGCTCGGCGACCTTGGCGCGGATGCGCTCCTCACGCAGCGCGGGCGCCACGTCCCGCCCGCCGGAGACCTGCAGGTCGAGGTGCACCCGGTTCTTGACGGTCTTGGGTTCCGGCACGCGCAGGAGCGACAGGTTCGGCAGCCTGTCCTCGGGGTCGTAGAGGTAGGCGCCGTCGTGCCACTCCTCCTCAGGCACGCCCTGCGCGGCCATCCAGGCGTCCCACGAGTCCCAGCCCGACGGCGGGGGCCGCTCGACGTAGCCGAGGGCGAGCATCCAGAACGCCGCCACCGAGGGGGCGTCGGCGCAGTCCATCGTGAGGGTCCAGTCGGTGGCCATACGTGCAGGTTAGGGGGTCGCCTCACCCACCGCGCGGTGGTAGACATGTACGACATAGGCGGAACGTGACTTCGTGACCTGGCTCGAGGGGGAACCGTGACTGAGGTGTACGAGATCAAGGGTGAGGACGGGACGGTGCTCGAGGTGCTAGCCGCCGACGACGAGCCGCAGGGCGAGGCGGCCGAGCCCTACACCACCCCCGAGCCCGCCGAGACACCCGAACCCGAGCCCGTCGAGCCCACCGCCACGGTGAGCATCGCGTCGCGCGCGTCCTGGGGCGCGCGGTACCCCGACGGCGACCTGACGCTGACCGGCCCCGCCGTCGAGGTCTGGGTGCACCACTCGGTCACCGCGCAGCTCTCGTCCGACGCCACCGTCGCCGCCGAGGCGGAGCAGATGCGGGCGCTGGAGAGCGTGGGCCAGACCCGCTTCGGCACCGGCATCTCGTACAACGTCGTGATCTTCCCCTCCGGCCGGGCCTACCAGGGCGTGAGCTGGAACCGCCGCGGCACCCACACCGGCGGCCGCAACAGCACCTCGCGGTCCATCTGCTTCGCCGGCAACTACGAGGCCAACAACCCCACCGCCGCCCAGATCTCCACCGCGGCCGCCATCTACGGCTACGGCAAGGACCGCTGGTGGACCCGGGGCGCGCCGCTCGGCGGCCACCGCGACGTCTCCCAGACCGCGTGCCCCGGCCGCAACCTCTACGCGCGGCTCGACGACATCCGCGCCGGCGAGGGCTCGACGCCGCCCAGCCCGGGGGAGCCCGGCGGCCTGATCGTCGACGGCTTCTGGGGCTCGTCCACCACGCGCCGCCTCCAGCAGGAGCTCGGCACCCCGGTCGACGGCGTCGTCTCCTCGCAGAGCGTGGTCTGGCGCGACGTGAACCCCGGCCTGACCACGGGCTGGCGCTGGGTCTCCGACGCCCAGGGCTCCCGGGTGATCGCCGCCCTGCAGCGCAAGATCGGCATGGCGTCCGGCGACCGCGACGGGAAGATCGGCCCGGAGACCATCCGCGCCCTCCAGCGCTACCTGGGCACGCGGGTCGACGGCGTCATCTCGCGCGACTCCAGCGCCGTCATGGCCCTGCAGCGCCGGCTCAACGACGGCCGCGTCTAGCACCTGACCCGGCCCGGGCGGAGCGTCGCGCCCGGGCCGGTCACGGGCGCCGCTCGCCTGATCACGGCTAGTCTCGCGTCCATGACCGACGCCGCCCAGCGCCCCGCACCCGACCAGCCCACCGGCCGCCCCGCGCCCGACCCGATCCCGCTCGGCTCCGCGCCGCGGCCCGCCCTCGGCGCCGACCTCGAGGCCCGGATCCGCGCGACGCTCGCGGACGAGGTCGGTGGCCAGGCCCTGGGGCTGGACCGCGCGCCGATCACGGCGGAGCTCGACGGCGCCGACATCACCTCCGCGGTCATCGACCTGTCGGGCGTCGTCGTGCGCCTGCCCGAGGCCGCCACCCAGCCCGCCCAGCCCACCTACCCGGCCCAGGCCGGCCACCCCGCCCAGCCCGCGTCCGACGACAAGCGCTGGCGCCCCGAGGTGGTCCGGCGCGAGCCCGGGAACCTGCACCACCTGCGCCTCGACGCGCACCAGCTCGTCGCGGTGGACCTGCCCGTGGACATCACCGCGGAGCTCACCGACCTGCGGTTCGACTGGGTCGAGGGCGCCGACGGCCGCGTCGGCATCCAGCCCGTCGAGCCCGACGCGGACCACCCGGTCTCCGGCCACGCCCGCGTCGCGGTCGACAAGGCGGGCCTGGTCGCGACCGTGCGCGGCGTGGCCGCCGTCGTGCTGCTGCAGCAGGGGATCACGCTGACGGCGCTGGACCTCGACGTCGTCTCCCAGGGGCCGCGCGCGGCCACGCTCCGGATCGACGCCGCGATCAAGAAGGGCATCTTCCTGTCGGCCCGGGTGCAGGCCACGGCGTCGGTCAGCATCGACGAGAACCTGGTGCTGGCGGTGCGTGACGTGCAGCTCAACAGCGGCAACCCGATCGTCGCCGCGCTGCTCGGCACCGTGCGCGGCAAGGTCGAGGCCGCCACGAGCCGCGACATCGACCTCGCCGAGAAGCTGCCGGACGGCGTCCGCATCGCCGACGTGCGCCTCGACGTCGGCGCACAGCTCGTGGCCAGCGCGCGCCTCGCCTGACCCGAACCCTCTGAGTCCGTCGCGCGGCCCAGGCCGGGGTAGTTTGGGCGCATGTCCGTGAGCGCTCAGACCGGCCCGTCCACCAGGACCGGCGCCTCCACCACCGGCCAGCGTGGTGGGTACGCCAAGGGCCGCGCGACGCAGCAGGAGATCATCCGCACGGCGATCCTCGTGTTCGCCGACGTCGGCTTCCACGGCGCCTCCCTGCGGGACATCGCGGCCCGGGTCGGCATCTCGCACCCGGGCCTGCTGCACCACTTCCCGAACAAGGCCGCCCTGCTGGAGGCCGTGCTGGAGTACCGCGACGCGGTCGACGAGCAGTCCTTCCAAGAGGACATGGAGCGCGGCTCGGACTACTTCGAGGCGCTGCTGCACCTCGTGGAGCGCAACCGGGTGCGCCGGCCGCTGGTCGAGCTGTTCGCGGGCCTGTCCACCGAGGCGACCTCCCCGGACCACCCCGCGCACGAGTACTTCCGCCGCCGCTACAAGAGGGTGCTGGACGAGCAGTCGCAGCTCCTGCGGGAGCGGGCCGCGCGCGGCGGCCTCGCCCCCGGGGTGGATCCGGACCAGGCGGCGCGCACCGTGGTGGCGCTCATGGACGGGTTGCAGGTGCAGTGGCTGCTGTCCCTGGACCGGCCCGCCGCCGAGCGCGTGGACATGGCCGCCGACCTGCGCGGTTACCTGGACCTCATCCTGCGCTGACTGATCCTGCGCTGAGAGCGCCGGACCGGCGCCGGGCTCTTCCCCGAGCCCGGCGCCGGAACCGTCAGCCGTTCGCCTCGGCCAGCAGCGCCGCCAGGCCGGCGCGGTCGAACCCGCCCATGCCGAAGTCGGCGATGACGGTGAGCGGCATGTCGCCGATCATCCCGAGCATGTCGTCGGCCACGCCGCCGCCGTGCACCAGGGCCTCGATCCGCGGCCCGACGACGGGGTGGCCCATCGCCTCGGCCACGGTGGACAGCGGCTCCAGCGGCAGGCGCACGTCCTCGCCGTCGACCACGACGGTGGCCGAGCCCCGCAGGTCGCGCGACGACGCGCCCACGGCGACCTCGAACTCGCCGCCCTCGACCACCCAGCGGCGCAGCACGGGGTGCCAGTAGGCCAGGTCGCGGCCGGTGAGGTCGAACGTGACCTCGCGGGACTCGCCCGGCGCGAGGTCGACCTTGGCGAACGCCTTGAGCTCGCGCTCGGGGCGCTGCACCTGCGCGGCCGGGTCGGCCACGTACGCCTGCACCACCTCGGCGCCCTGCCGGTCACCGGTGTTGGTCACGGTCACGCGCACGCGCACCGCGGCCTCGTCGTCCGCCACGGCGTCCGTGCGCAGCACCTCGGCGGCGACGCCGGAGTAGGCGAACGTCGTGTACGACAGGCCGTGCCCGAACGGGTAGGCGACGTCCGCCCGCCGCGCGTCGTACCAGCGGTAGCCCACCAGCAGGCCCTCGCCGTACCGCACGTGGCCCAGCTCGCCCGGGAAGTTGCCGTAGGACGGGTTGTCCTCCAGTCGCAGCGGGATCGTCTCGGCCAGGCGCCCGGCCGGGTTGACCGCGCCGAGCAGCACGTCGACGACGCCGGAGCCGCCGGCCTGGCCGCCGAGCCAGCCCTCGACCACGGCCGGGGCGAGGTGCTGCCAGCCGGCCACCGAGACGGCCGAGCCGTTCGCCAGCACGACGACGACGCGGGAGCTGACCGCCGCGACCGCCTCCAGCAGCGCGAGCTGCTCGGCAGGGAGGTCCATGTGCGCGCGGTCGAAGCCCTCGGACTCGTACGAGGCGGGCAGTCCGAGGAAGACCAGCACGGTCCCGGCGGCGCCGGCCACCGCGACCGCCTCGTCGCGCAGGGCGGCCTGGTCCGTGCCGGAGCCCGCGTCGGCGCCGTCGACCGTGTAGCCCGCCGCGAACGGCACCTCGGCGCCCGTCGCGGTGCGCAGCGCGGACAGCGCGTCGTCGAGCCGCGTGGGGTTGACCTGGGAGGATCCCGCGCCCTGGTAGCGCGGCGTCCGGGCCAGCTCGCCGATCACGGCGACCCCCTCGCCCGACGCCAGCGGCAGCAGCGGGGCGCCGTCCGCCGGCTCGTTCTTCAGGAGCACCGTGCCCGCGGCCGCGGCCTCGCGGGCCAGGGTGTGGTGGGCGTCGGCGTCGAAGCCCTCGCCGGAGGCCCTCGCGGCGTCCAGCGCGGGCAGCGAGCGCGCCACCAGGTGGAGCACGCGGCGGGCCGCGACGTCGACCACGGCCTCGTCGAGCTCACCGGCGCGGACGGCGGCGACCACCTCGGCGTCGGTCCGGCCGCCCGAGGCGGGCATCTCCAGGTCGAGCCCGGCGGCGACGGCGGCGACGCGGTCGCGCACGGCGCCCCAGTCGGAGACCACGAGGCCCGCGAAGCCCCACTCGTCGCGCAGCACCTCGGTCAGCAGCCAGTGGTTCTGCGACGCGTAGACGTCGTTGATCTTGTTGTACGAGCACATGACGGTCCACGGCTGCGCCCGCTTGACGACCCGCTCGAACCCGGGCAGGTAGATCTCGCGCAGGGTGCGCTCGTCGACGTCGGCCGAGACGCGCATGCGGTCGGCCTCCTGGTTGTTGGCCGCGAAGTGCTTGAGCGACGTGCCGACGCCCTGGGACTGGATGCCGGCCACGAGGGCCGCGCCGAGCTCGCCCGAGATCACCGGGTCCTCGGAGAGGTACTCGAAGTTGCGCCCGTTCAGGGGCGAGCGCTTGATGTTGATGCCGGGGCCGAGCAGCACGGCGACGTCGTTGACGCGCGTCTCGCGGCCCAGGGCCTCGCCCACGCGGCGCAGCAGGGCGGGGTCCCACGTGGAGCCGAGCGTGGCCGCGGGCGGGAAGCACGTGGCGGGCACCGAGGTGCCGAGCCCGAGGTGGTCGGGGGACTCGGCCTGCTTGCGCAGGCCGTGGGGGCCGTCGGTGACCATGACGCCGGGGACGGTGACCTCGGGCCGGTCGACGGGCTGGGTGGTCCAGAAGTCCAGGCCCGACAGCAGGGCGGCCTTCTCCTCGAGCGTGAGGGCGGCCAGCGCGTGCTCGACGTCGAACGCGCGACCCGGCGTCGCGGGCGAGATCTGGCGCGATCCTGCGGCTGCCGGCGTCTCGGTGGTCTCCTCGATGGTCATGGGTGCACTCCTTGGGCTGGACTGTTGCGCTGCAAACCTACCGAGTGGTAGAAATTCAAAAACTACCACCCGGTAGCCGTTGGCGACAGCGGCCCGCCGGGAGCCCGACCAGCCGGGGCAGAGCTGCCCCACCCAGGAGTCCTCCATGGCAACCCTCGATGCGCGTCCCGCGCAGCACGACCCCGCCGTCGCCGCGCCTCGCCGCGCGGGCGGCACCGGCCTCGTCATCGCCTACGTGGCCGCGTTCTTCGCGCTCTACGTGGCGCTCCTGACGCCGGTGATCAGCACGCTGGCGCTGCGCGTCAGCGCCCTGTCCACGCCGGAGTCCCGCGCGGCCGACCTGGCGCTGGTGACCGGCGTCGGCGCGTTCTTCGCGTTCGTGGCCAACCCGCTCGCGGGCGCCCTGTCCGACCGCACCACGTCCCGCCTCGGCATGCGCCGCCCCTGGCTGCTGTGGGGCGTGCTGCTCGGCTCGGCCGGCATCGCGATCATCGCGCTCGCGCCCAACATCGCCGTCGTCGCGATCGGCTGGGCCGTCGCGCAGACGGCGTTCAACGGCACCCAGGCGGCGCTGCAGGCTCTGCTGCCCGACCAGGTCGAGGAGCGCCTGCGGGCCCGCGTCTCCGGCTGGCTCGGCATCGCGCAGAACCTCGCGCCCCTGGCCGGCATCGGCATCGCGGCCTGGCTGACGGCGTCCGGTGCCGGCTCGGCCTGGCTGTTCCTGCTGCCCACCGCGCTGGCCATCGCGGGCGTGCTGGCCCTGGTCGCCGTCCTCAAGGACCGCCGCCTGGACCCCGCCGACGTCGAGCCGTTCCACCTGGGCCGCTTCCTCGGCGGGTTCTGGGTCTCGCCGCGCAAGCACCCCGACTTCGGCTGGGCCTTCGCCGGCCGCTTCCTGCTGCTGTTCGGCTTCGCGCTCTACAACAGCTACCAGGTCTACTTCCTGCAGGACCGCTTCGGCATGGACGAGCCGACGGCGCTCGGCTGGCAGCTGCGCCTGATGGTGCTCCAGGCCGCCGTGCTGCTCCTGGCGGGCTCGGTCGGCGGCTCGCTGTCGGACCGCACCGGCCGCCGCAAGGTGTTCGTGATCATCTCCACCGTGCTGGCGGGCGCCGGCCTGCTCGTCTTCGCCTTCGCGGGCGCGCCGGAGCACCTGTACCTGGGTGCCGGCCTGTTCGGCGCGGGCCTGGGGGCGTACTTCGCCGTCGACCTGGCGCTCGTGACCGACGTGCTGCCCAACAAGGACACCGAGGCCGCCAAGAACATGGGCGTCTTCAACATCGCCAACGCACTGCCGCAGTCGCTCGCCCCGGCCATGGCCCCGGCGCTGCTCGCGATCGGCCCGGCCTCCGGGGCGGGCGGCAACTACACCGCGCTGTTCCTGGTGGGTGCGCTGGTGGCCGTCGTCGGCGCCGTGAGCACCATGTTCATCCGGGGTGCGCGGTGACGGCGACCGAGGCGGGCCGCGAGGTAGGGCCGGAGCCGGTGCCCGAGGCGGAGCCGTACCGCGACCCCGCGCTGCCCGTCGCCGAGCGGGTCGCCGACCTGCTGGGGCGCATGACCCTGGCCGAGAAGGCCGGGCAGATGTTCCAGACCATGGTCGAGGTCGGCCCGGGCGGCAGCCTCGCCGACGCGCCGTCCGACCACGGCATGCCGGGCACGTCCGACCTGGTCGTGGAGCGGCACATGACGCACCTCAACGTGCTCGCCGCGCCGCCGACCGCCCGCGAGTTCGCCGTCTGGCACAACCGCCTGCAGCGGCTCGCCGCGGACACCCGGCTGGGCATCCCCGTGACCGTGGCCTCCGACCCGAGGCACTCGTTCACCGACAACCCGGGCGCCGCCCTGCTGTCGGGGCCGTTCTCGCAGTGGCCCGAGACCCTGGGCCTGGCCGCGACCCGCGACGAGCTGCTGGTCGAGGAGCACGGCGACGCCGCCCGCCAGGAGTACCTCGCCGTCGGCATACGGACGGCGCTGCACCCGCAGGTCGACCTCGTCACCGAGCCCCGCTGGGCCCGCGGCGGGGGCACCTTCGGTGAGGACGCCGACCTCACCGGGCGCCTCGGCGCCGCCTACGTGCGCGGCCTGCAGGCGGGCGGCGACGTCGCGCGTGCGGCCGGGCTGGACGGCGCGTTCGGGCCGGCGAGCGTCTCCACGATGACGAAGCACTTCCCGGGCGGCGGCCCGCAGCTCGACGGCGAGGACCCGCACTTCGCCTACGGTCGCGAGCAGGTCTACCCGGGCGACCGGTTCGACCTGCACCTGGAGCCGTTCAAGGCGCTGCTCGCCGCCGGGACGCGGCAAATGATGCCGTACTACGGCATGCCGGTGGGGCTCCGCGCGGACCTCGGCTCCGGGCCCGAGGACGTCGAGCAGGTCGGCTTCGGCTTCAACCGCGGCGTGCTGACCCGGCTGCTGCGCGAGCACCTCGGCTTCGACGGCATCATCTGCACCGACTGGGGCCTGGTGACCGACGTCGAGATGTTCGGCCTCCCGTTCCCGGCCCGCGCCTGGGGCGTGGAGCACCTCAGCCCCCTGGAGCGGGTCGCGAAGATCCTGGACGCCGGCGCCGACCAGCTCGGCGGGGAAGCCTGCCCCGAGCACGTCGTCGAGCTCGTCGCGTCCGGCCGGGTGCCCGAGGAGCGGATCGACGCCTCCGTGCGGCGCCTGCTGACCGAGAAGTTCGAGCTCGGGCTGTTCGACGAGCACCGGTACGTGGACGAGGACGCCGCCGCCGTCGTCGTCGGGCGGGCCGACCTGGTCGCCGCCGGGCGGCGGGCGCAGTCCCGGTCGGTGACGGTGCTGCGCAACGCAGGCAGGGGAGCGGCGGGTCTGCCGCTCGCGCCGGGCCTGCGCCTGTACGCGGAGGGTGTGCCCGACGGCGAGGTGGCCGGGTTCCGGCGCGTCGCCACCCCGGCGGAGGCCGACGTCGCGCTGCTGCGCCTCGAGGCGCCGTACGAGGAGCGCGGCCCGGGCTTCGAGAGCTTCTTCCACGCGGGGTCGCTCGAGTTCGCCGACGACGTCGTGGCCCACGTCGCCGAGGTGGCCGCCGCGGTGCCCACCGTGGTGGACGTGCACCTGGACCGGCCTGCGGTCCTGACGCCGCTGCTGCCGCACGCGGACACCCTGGTCGTCACGTTCGGCGTGGGCACGCCCGCGCTGCTCGACGCGCTGACCGGGACGGTGCCGCCCGAGGGCCGGCTGCCGTTCGACCTGCCGCGGTCCGCCGCCGCGGTCGAGGCGTCCCGCAGCGACGTCCCGTTCGACACGGCCGACCCGCTGTTCCGCTTCGGCGCCGGCGAGGGGCTGGACACGGAGGGCGACACGGAGGGCGACACTGCGGCGTGACGGGCCGGAGACCCTCAACCTCGGCCTGAGGCTGAGCCACGGGCAACCCTCAACATCAGGTTGAACCTGAGGCCCGCGGTGTCCGGCTCCCGGTGTTGACCACAGCAGTTCCTGCCACGAGAGCCCCTCTGCCGGCAGGAACCGCTGTGCTCAACACCCGGGAGTCGTCGTCAGAACGGGTTGGTGACGTACGTGCGGTTCAGCGGCTCCGGGATGGTGAAGTAGCTCGCCGACAAGCCCGCCGGGTCCGTCGCCAGGGCGCCTCGGCCAGGGGTGTCGTCGCCGTCGTCCCAGCCCCACGGGGCGTTCGCGGAGTTCTGCGTGCACGAGATGCCGCCGTCGCCGCACGAGCCGGAGGTGTCGCCCGCGAACGTGCCCGCGCTCGCGAAGAGCTGGGAGTTGTCGCGCTGCGCCCACAAGCCGCCGGGCGCGTGGACGTCCACGAGGCGGTAGGACACGTCCCGGTCGTCCGGGTGCTCGGGCACCTCGGCGCGGCCCGCCGGGTAGTAGATGACGCCGTCGCCCTTGATGTCGTAGCCGGGGCGCGCCTTGAGCCCGTGGCCCTTGGCCTCCTGGGCGGTGACCGGGTGGCTCAGGCCGTCGTGCGGGCTGGTGGCCATCTGCAGGGTGCCGTCGACGGTCTCGGCGCCCGCGCCCCAGGTGCTGCCCTGCGGCGTGTACGAGTAGAAGTCGCTGTGTGCCACGGTGACGGCGCCGCGGAGCACCCCGTAGGCCGAGCCGTCCTTCTGGACGGCCACCATGACACCCTCGGCGTCGTTCTCGTGCTCGGTGTCGAAGATCGAGTCCGACCAGTCGCGCGGGTGGAAGAACATGTACGTCACGAACCAGTGGCTCGACGTCTCCATGACCGAGTAGTAGGCCGTGGCCGCCAGCGGGTGGCTGCCGGTGTTCTCCCAGTTGTTGCGGGCGTCGAGGTCGCCGTCGAAGTCGTAGGCGGCGAGGTAGTCCGAGCGGCCACCCAGGGCGTTGGTGCCGGTCTGGTCGACGTCCTGGTAGTGGATGGGCGCCCAGCGCTGCGCCAGGTCGGCATCGCTCACGGCCGCCACGACGGCGGGCGCGATGGCAGGCGCGGCAGTGGCGGGCACAGGTGCGGCGGGCACGGCCGCGGCGGCGCCTGCCGTCGCGATGCCCAGGGAGACCACGGCCGCCGTCGTGCCCGCGAGCGTGCGGGTGCGTGCGGGGGTCAGCGTGCGGGAAGAACGGTGCGTCAGTGCAGGTCCAGGCATGTTCCCTCGTCCCGGTCGATCCGACAGGTGGGTGTTCGAGGGAAGACTCCACCCCCCGCGTTGCCGCAGGGCAACCGCCGCATGGCAGCCGGATGACGATCCGGCGCCGGCGACGCCTAGCCCAGGAGGTCGTCCGCGAGCTGCGCGGCCTGCCGCCGCAGGTCCGGCACCGACGTGCACTCCCACTCCAGGCCGCGCCGCGCCAGCCCCATCGCGCGCAGCCGCGGGTGCCCGACGCCGGCGGTGTCGACCAGGGCGGCGTCCGCCGTCAGGTCGAGGCCGGTGCCGAGCCGGTGGGGTCGCACCAGGCCGCGCGCCAGCAGGGCGTCCACCAGCGGGTTCCAGCCCGGGGAGGTCAGCGCTGGCAGCCCCGTGGCGCCCACGACCAGGTCGAACGCGGAGGTGTCCCAGCCGTCTCCGGCTCCGGGGTGGGCGCCCCGGACCTCGGCCACGGTGCCCAGGGTGAGCACGCCGTCGGCGCGGAGCTGGTCGACGTGGCTGCGCATCGCGTGCGACATCCGGTGCCGCACGTTCTCCCACGAGCGCGCGTGCTCGCGCTGGAACGTCGCCTGCTCCTCCGGCGTGAGCCCGGCCCAGGCCAGGTTGACCTGGGGGCGGACGGCGTCGATCACCGCGCGCCAGTCGCGCCCCGCCGCCCGCTCGTCCGCGACGCGCTGCCGTACCTGGTCGACGGCGCCAGCGAGGGTGCCGACGGGCGTGCCTGTTGGGCTACCGGTGGGACGGACGTCGAGGTCGACCTCGACGGCAGGCGGCAGCGGGTCCTTCGCGTGCGCCGCGGGCAGGGCGCCGCCCCGGGAGACGGCGGTGAACGTCGCCTGCGGCAGCAGGGCGTGCAGGTGTGCGACGACGTCGAGCGTCGTCAGGCCCGTGCCCACGACCAGGACCCGGCGGGCTCCGGCGGCCCGGTCGTCCAGGTCCGGCGACCACGGGTCGGCGACGTACCGGTCGCCCCACGGCTCGTACTCCGGCAGCCGCACCGGCGGCGGGGTGCCGAGCGCGAGGACGGCGGCGTCGGCGCGCAGGGTGCCGCCGTCGGCCAGGGTAAGCAGGACGCCGGGGGCGTCCGCCGGGTCAGGGCCCTCGAGGGCGCCGCCCCCGACCCCGCCGTCCGTGGCCCGCGCGCCGTCCGCGACACCCGCGCCGTCCCCGATCTCGGTGACGTCCACCACGGTGCCCCGCACGTGCCGCACCTCGGACCCCGCGGGCACCGGCACGCCGTCCAGCAGCTCGGTGAGGTACCGCCCGAAGTCGGCGCGCTGGAGGAAGGTGCCCGGCTCCGCGGGCACCCCGGCGCTCGCGCACCAGCGCAGCAGGTGCTCGGGGTCGTCGTCGAACGCGCTGAGGCGCGCGACCACGGCGTTGAGGGTGTGCCGGGGGTCGGTGGTCCGGTAGGGGAGGCCGCGGCCGGGTGTCTCCGCGGGATCGACCAGCACGACCCGCACGGACCGCTCGGGCCCGAAGGGCGCGGCCGCACGCAGGAGGTGGGCCGAGAGGATGACGCCGGCGGCGCCGCCGCCGATCACGGCGATGGTCCGCTGCATGGCCCGAGGATAACGGCTCGGACCAGGGCCGATGTATTACCGCGCATCGGACATGAGATACATTCCGGCTAAAAGACGTGGGGGCGCGCCCCTTGTCGCGCCCAGAACCGGGGAGCCATGACAGTCACGACGACCACCCAGTCGGAGCGCCTGACCGACCTGGCGGGCCTGACCGACCTCACGCCGCTGAGCGAGACCACGAGCGGCCCAGACCCCGCCACGGCGTACGAACGGCTGCGCGCCCGCTGGGGCAACGTCGCGCCCGTGCTCCTGGAGCCGGGCGTGCCCGCCTGGCTCGTGCTGGGGCACCGGGAGCTGGTCACGGTGCTGCGCAACGAGGGCCTGTTCTCGCGCGACGCGCGCAACTGGGGCCTGTTCACCGACGGCACCGTCCGCGCCGACAGCGGCATCGGCGGCGTGCTCGCGCCGCGCGACGGCATCTACTACGTCGACGGCGCCCGCCACCGCCACCTGCGCCGGCTGGTCGACGACGCGTTCGAGAGCGTCGACGAGCACCGCCTGAAGTCCACGGTCGAGTACTGGTGCGGCCTGGCGCTGGACCGCGTGCTGGCCCAGGGCAAGGCCGACCTCGTCAGCGACTACGCGCGGGCCGTCCCGCTGCTGGTCATGTCCACGATGTTCGGCCTCGACCCCGAGCAGGCCCGCGCCATGCTCGGCCACTCGCGCCGTGTCTTCCAGGCCAAGGGCGCGGCCGGCCTCGAGTCGCTCAACGCGCAGCGCGCCCTCATCTCGGACCTGATCGCCGAGCGCCGCAAGGCGCCGTCCGACGACCTGACCTCCGCGATCCTGCGCCACCCCAGCGCGCCCACCGACCTGGACGCGCAGAGCGCCGTGTCGGCGACCCTCATCCTGGGCAGCGAGTTCGAGGTCGGCTGGATCACGCAGGCGCTCCGCCTGCGGCTCACCGACCCGCGGTTCGACGGCCGCTCGGGCGGCCGGCTCACGGCGTCCGACACGCTCGAGGCCGTGCTCGGCTCGACGCCGCCCGCGCCGAACGCCGCGCCCCGCTTCGCCCTGGCCGACACGACGCTCGGCGACCGGGCGATCGCCGCGGGCGACGCCGTGGTGCCCGGCATCCTCGGCGCGAGCGCCGAGTCCCGCGGCGGCGAGGACGACATCTGGCTGGAGTCGGGAAACCTCTCCTACCTCACGTGGGGCGCCGGCCCGCACGCCTGCCCGGCGCGCCGCCCGGCCACGGTGATCGCGCAGATCGCCGTGGACGCCGCGCTGCGCCGCCTCGGCGGGGTGTCGCTCACCGTGCCGCCCGAGTCGCTGCGCTCGGCTAGCACGCTCTGGTCGTCGGTGGCGCGGGAGCTGCCGGTGCGGTTCGAGGTGCCCCGGCCCGTCAGGCCGGCGCGCTGATCGCGCGGATCTCCGGGACCACCACGTCCCACGCGGCGCGCGGCGGGTACTGGTGCCCCACCCCGGGCAGCAGCACGAACCGCGCGCCCTCGATCGCCGCGGCCAGCGCCTCGCCGTGCTCCGGCGGGAACAGCGGGTCCGCGTCGCCGTGCAGCACCAGCGTCGGCACCGCGATGTCGGCGAGCGAGCCCCGCACCGGACGGCTCTCGACCAGGTAATGGTTGGCCGCGGCGGCCGGGTCGATCGACCGCCGCACCACCCGCCGGGCCGTGGCCAGCGCCGCCAGCTCGTCGTACCCCGGCCCGGCGAAGGCCCGCTCGCCCGCCACCAGGTAGCGGACGACGGCCTCCGGGTCGCCCCAGTCGGGGTCCGGCGGCGGGTCGTCGAACTGCGCCCGTGCCCGCGCCGTCGGACCGGGCAGCTGCGTGCCCGGGACCTTCGTGACCGGGCTCGTGGAGATCAGCGTGAGCGACGCGACCCGGCGCCGGTGCTCGATCGCCGTCTGCTGCGCGATGCCGCCGCCCATCGACACCCCGGCCAGGTGCGCCTGCCCGATCCCCAGCGCGTCCAGCAGCCGCACCGGGTCCAGGGCCAGGTCGTCTCCGGTGTACGACGGCGCCCCGGGCGGGTCGGTCCGGGAGCGTCCCGTGTCGCGGTGGTCGTAGCGGACGACGAACCGGCCGCCGTTCGCGCCGCGCCGGGCGCGGGCGGCGGCCGCGCTGGCGGCGCTGTCGGCGGCGTCGTCGGCACCGCTGTCGGCGGCGCTGCCGGCCGGGCCGTCGGAGATGCTGTCGGAGGTGCTGCCGGGCGGGCCGCCGTCGGCCAGGGCCTGGCAGAAGTCCGCGTGCCACCAGTCCATGGCGCCCGCGATGCCGCCGATCAGGAGGATGGCCGGGTCGGCCGGGTTGCCGAAGGTCTCGGCGCAGAGCAGCGCACCCGGTACGTCGACGAGGGTCTCTGTCATGAAGGGTGGACGACGGGACGGTTGAAAACTAATCGGTCCGCTTCGGACGGGTTCCGACCGACCGGTACGAACCAGAACGGTGACCGGTACGAACCAGAACGCGCGCGCCGATCGGCAGGCTCGGGCGAGCCCGAGCGCCAGGGTGAACCAGAACGCTCGGCCGAACCAGAACGCTCGGCCGAACCGGCGCCCTCGGACCAACCCGAGCGCTCAGACGAACCTGAGCACTCAGACGAACCCGAGCACCAGCGCGACTGCGGCGAGCACCGCCGCCGCGCCCGCGCCGACCCACGCGATCAGGACGTTCCGCCGGCCCCTCTCCTGAGCGGCGTCGAACTCGGCCCGCAGCGTCTCGAACTCCCGGTGCGCCGCCTCGATCTCGGCCCGGGCGGCCGCGAGCTGGGCGTCCGACCGCGCCACGGTGGCCAGAGCGCTCGCCGCCTCGGCTCGCGCCGCGGCCGCGTCGGCGCGGGCGGCACCGGCGTCGTCCCGGGCGGCGGCGGCCTCGTCCCGGGCGGCCGCCGCCTCGGCTCCCGCGTGGTCGGCCGTGGCCAGCGCGGCCGCGACCAGTGCGGCGGCGTCGTCGGACGGCTGCGCGAACGGCTGGGTGGGGTAGTGCTCGGCGGGCTCCGCGTAGGCGGTGTCCGGCACCGTACCGATCGGCGCGCCGGGCGCGCCGGGCCCGGCCGCGACCTGTGGTACGCGCCCCGGGACCTCGGCCCGGGAGAGCTGGCTGCGGACCTCGGCCTTGAGGTCGGACAGGAAGGGCCCCAGGCCGCGGGTCTTGCGCTCCTTGGCGGAGGCGTGCCGGGGGACACCGCCCGCGGAGACGTCGAGGGCGCTGGGGTCGTGGTCGGTCGCCATGGGTGTGAAAGGTACACGGGGCGTACCACGACCTGCGGGTACGGTGCTGGTGTGCAGCTGAACCGCCCCGACCTCGCCCGTGTCCTGGAGAGTTCCCTGGCCGCCCGGCCAGTCGCCGACGTCGGCTGGCTGGCCGCACCGCCGCCGCGCGCCCGCGTGCTGCGGGAACGGGTGGACCTGGGGGCGGGCGCGTCGCTGACGGCGACCGCCGACGCCCTCTTCGGCTGGGCCGTGCACCGCGGGGCCGGGCTGACGATCGCCCCGACCGGACCGGTCGACGTCGGCGTGACCGTGGTGCAGGCCGTGCACGTGGGGCCGCTGTGGTTCACCGCCCCGTGCCGGGTGGTCGACGTCGTCCGCGAGCCCGACGAGGCCGGGTTCACCTACGCGACGCTGCCGCACCACCCGGAGACGGGCGTCGAGTCCTTCCGCGTGCGGCGCACGGAGGAAGGTCTCGTCTTCGAGATCCACGCCGTCGCGCGGCACGACTTCTGGGGCTCCCGGATCGTCCCGGCGGCCGCCCACCACGTCCAGGACCGCGTGACGCGCGGTTACCTGACCGCGGCCCGCGACCTCAGCCGCGCGGCTCGTCCAGGAACTCGCTGATCAGCTTCGTCACCTCGTCGGGCCGCTCCAGGTTCGGCAGGTGCCCTGCCCAGCCGAGCTGCGTGTGCCGGGCCCCGGGGATCTGCCCGGCCAGGTGGTTCGCGATGGCGCGGAAGTGGTCGAGGTCCTGGCCGCCCGAGACGACCAGCGTGCGCGCCGTGATCGCCGCCAGGTCGATCTGGGGGCCGGGCTCCTGGTTGATGTCGTCGCCCGCCGCGAGCTGGACGTCGAACGCGCGGCGCTGCATGGTGCGCACCAGCTCGCGGGCGTCGTCGTCCGCGTCGGGTCCCAGCCAGGTCGCCACGTTCAGCTCGGTGGCACCCGCGACGTCGCCGGCCTCCAGGAGCGCGTCCTCGCGCCGCGCGAACCGCTGGAGCGACCGCGTGGGCGGCAGGGAGAAGGCCGAGTTGATCAGCACGAGGTGCGAGACGAGGTCCGGCCAGTGCGTGGCCACCTGGAGGGCGACCTTGCCGCCCGCCGACGCCGCCACGATCGCGACGGGGCGCTCGCCGAGCGAGTCGAGCAGCGCCTTGACGTCGCCCGCGTTGTCGAACCGTGCGCTGGTCAGCGGGGTGTCGCCGTAGCCGCGCAGGTCGCACCGGATGACGCGGTGGTGCTGGGCCAGGGGAACCCGCTGCGGGTCCCACATGCGGGAGTCGGCGACCCCGGCGTGCAGGAGCAGGACGGCCGGGCCGGAACCCGTGGAGTCGTGGCTGAGGATCATCCGCCGACCGTAACGGCGGCTCTTCGGCCATGGCCAACGCATTCGATGGACTCCAGTCCGGGCGGCGGATATACTCGAACACATGTACGAATCCACGGAAGGTCAGGCGCTCGGCCGGCCCGTCGCGCAGCCGGTGTCCTCGCCGGTCGACGCGGCGTTCGCCGCGCTGCTGGACGAGCTGTTCACCGGCCCCCGGGTCACCTACGCGCCGGTCCTGGAGGAGCCGACGTACTACGGCGGGCACCGCCGCGAGCCCCGGCGCCGGCGCTTCGTGCTGCGCGCCGGCACCGACCTCGACGATCCCCGCTAGTCCCTGATCAGACCACGAACCCGAGCACCGCGGCGACCACGGCCAGCGCGATGCCGACGAAGGCGAACGTGGTGGCCGTGGCCGCCTTCTTCGTCGCGGCGTCCGCGACCTGCTGGGCCGCCGACGCCGCGGCCGCGGCCTCCTTGGCGGCCGACGTCGCCGAGTCCGCCGCGGCACGGGCCGCGTCCAGGTCGGTGCGCAGCGTGCCGGTGGTCGCGGTGAGCTCGTCGACGTGGCCCTGGAGCCGGCCCGCCTCCTCCTGCGCGGAGGTCACGGCCTGTGCGGTGGCGGCGGTCTGCGCGGCCGCCTGCTCGTCGGCCCGCTCGCGCACCTCCGCGCGGACCTCGTCCAGCGCCGTCGCCTGAGCCTTCTCCTGTGCGACGCCCCGCTTGGCGACGAGCTCGCGGAGCTCGGCGCCCTGCTCCTTGAGGGAGACCATGAGGTCGGCGCGGACCTCCTCGGGGGTCAGTGGCTTGTCGGGCTTGGCGAGATAGGCGTCGGCCCAGGTGCGGCGCGACTTGCTCCGCCCGGCGCCGGCGCCCTCCACGACAGCGTCCTTCTCCTGCTCGGTCAGGCGGTCGAGCGCCTCGGCCGCCGCCTTGACGGCGGGCGGCGTCTCGACCGGTGCCTTGGCGCCCTTGGGCGTCTTTGCCTCGGGTGTCATCGTTGTGCTGGCCCCCTGTGGTGTCGCTGCGGCTGCCACGGCTGCGGCGTAGTCGGCGTCCTCGGTGCCGGTCGAGGCCGACTCCGGGATCTTGATGGGCTTGTTCAGCAGAGCCCGGAGACGATCCATGCGCTCGGTCTTCTCGCCGCCCTCGCTCCGAGGCGCGTCGCTGTCACTGCTCATGGGGCAAAACGTACTGCTCTGCCCGTTGTTGGTCGACTACCACGTCGGGAGTGGCGCGCCTGCCGCACGTGCTAGTCGTATCGCCAGCCGCGTCGAAGGTTCGCGAAGATCATCGCCAGCGCCTCGCCCGGCGCGCTCTCGCGCGCCGCGATGTCAGGGCTCTCGAGGACGAGGCGGGCCAGGGCGCGCACGGCGGCGTCCTCGGGCTCGTGTCCCTCCTCGGCGAGCACCTTGACGAGTGCGTCCTCGCAGTCGGTCCACTTCTTGCGGACGTGCGCGCGGAGCTGCGGGGTCGAGAAGATCAGCCCGAGGAGCCGCTCACGCCGGGGGTCCTGGGGCTCGAAGGGCAGTCTGCTCGCCATGAACGTCTCGACGGCGCGCAGGGGATCGGTGCCCGCGGGGCGTTCCCGCACGGCATCGACGAGAGCGGCGGCGCGGTCCTCGTCCTGCTCGAAGACCAGGGCGACCTTTCCGTCCGGGTAGTAGGTGAACAGCGTCGTCAGGGCGACATTGGCGTCCTCGGCGATCTCGGCGACCGTGACGTCGTCGAACCCCCGCGCCAGGAACAGCTCGACGGCTGACTCGTGCAGGGCGTGGCGGGTCTGTGCTCGCTTGCGTGCGCGAAGTCCGGTTCCGGCTGCCATGCCGTCGATCGTAGACCGATGTGTGTACCGGCACCAATTCTGGTGTGACCCCAATTCTGTAGTGACTACGGAAAAACGTGCTAGCGTCCTGCTGTCACAACGAACGAGGAGGACGAGATGGGCAGGACTGCGATCGTCGGAGCGCGCGTGTTCGACGGCGAGGAGGTGACGGACGCCGGCGTGGTGGTGCTGGACGGGCCCCGGATCCTTCAGGTCGGGGGCGCGGTCCCGGACGGGGCCGACGTGGTGGATGCCGCCGGTTCGACCCTGCTTCCCGGGCTCGTCGACGCCCACGTGCACACGTCGGTCGAGGCTCTCGAGCTCGCCCTCACGTTCGGCGTCACGACCGAGCTGGAGATGCAGGGCATGTTCACGCGGCACAACCGGGCGCACGTGACCGAGAACGACCGGGTCGCTGACGTACGGTCCGCGGGATTCGGCATCACACCCCCTGGCGGCCATCCGAGCGAGCTGATGGGCGACGACGGGCACGACGGCGATGGCGACGGTGGCGAGGAGACTCCGTGGGAGGGTGTGGAGGACGAGGACGGCACGTCGCCCTGGGCCGACGTCGTCATGCCGTTCTCGACCACGCCGGAGGAGGCCGTCGCCTTCGTCCCGCGGCTGGAGGCGGCAGGCTCCGACTACATCAAGTTCATGATCGACGACGGCACGGTCGAGGGGGCGCCGGGGCTCCCGCTGCTGAGCGACGCGACGATCGCGGCCGGCGTCGAGGAGGCGCACCGGCGCGGCCTGCTGACCGTCGCCCACACCCTCACGGTCGATGCGACCGCGTCGGCGGTCGCCGGTGGCATCGACGGCCTGGTCCACCTCTTCATGGACGGCCCGCACACGCCGGAGATCGTCCGGTCCGTCGTCGCCTCGGGGGCCTTCGTCGTTCCCTGCGTGGTCCTGAACGCGTCGATGATGGGCATCCCGGCGACGGAGCTCGCGGCGGACCCGCGCGTGAACTCCCGGCTCGACGACGCCTGGACCGCGACCCTGCGCAGCAGCTACGACCGGTATCCGCAGGGGGACCTGCGGGACGTCCTCGCCTCGGTCAAGGCTCTCCACGACGCGGGCGTCGACATCCTCGTCGGCACCGACGTGTCGTTCCCCCTGCCGGCGTTCGGCGGCATGGCGCACGGCGCGAGCGTCCACCACGAGCTTCAGCTCCTCGTCCGTGCCGGGCTCACCCCGATCGAGGCGCTCCGTGCCGCGACCTCGGTGCCCGCGCGACGTTTCGGCCTCACCGACCGTGGGCGGATCCGCCCGGCACTGCGTGCCGACCTCCTGCTCGTCGACGGTGACCCCACCACGCGCATCTCCGACACGCTCAACATCCGCCAGGTCTGGCGGCGCGGCGCCCCGCTGTTCCGCTAGCCCCCGGTCACGGCTCGCCCGCGGCGCGCACCGCGACCCCGGCCCTCCGCGCGGGAGGGCCGGGGTCGCCGGTTCACTGCCTCAGAGCTGGACCTCTCCGCCGTCGACGAAGAGCTCGGTGCCGGTGACGAAGGTGCTCTGGTCGCTCGCCAGGAACAGCACCGCGCTCGCGATCTCCTCGGGCCTGCCGAGCCGGCCCAGCGGGACGTTGCCCGCCAGAGCGGTCAGGAGGCCGGGGGCCTGGGAGGGCTCGGGCGCGAGACCGGCAAGGCCCGGCGTCTCGGTGGGTCCGGGGGCGATCGCGTTCACCCGGATGTTGCGGCCCGCGAGCTCCCCGGCCCAGGTTCGGGTGAAGGAGCGCAGGGCGGCCTTGGTCGCCGAGTAGACGCCGAACGACGGCGCCCCCTTGCTGGCGGCGGTCGAGCCGGTGATCACGACGGAGGCGCCGTCGTTCAGCACGGGCAGGGCCTTCTGCACGGTGAACACCGTGCCACGGACGTTGACCCCGAACGTCTCGTCGAAGCCCGCCGGCGTCAGCTCCTCCAGCGTGGCGAACCGGCCGCCGCCGGCGTTGACGAACAGGACGTCGAGCCCCCGGCCGCGGGCCGCGACCGCCGCGAAGACCCGGTCGAGGTCGTCGAGGTCGGCCACGTCGCCGCGGATGCCGGTGGCGTTCTCGCCGAGCTCGGTCACCGCCGCGTCGAGCTCGGCCTGCCGGCGGCCGGTGACGAACACGTGCGCTCCCTCCGCCGCGAACCTGCGGGCGGTGGCCAGGCCGATGCCGGTCGTCCCGCCGGTGACCAGGGCGGTCTTGTTCTGGAGCTGTCCCATGGTGCCTTCTTCTTTCGGTAGTCGTGCTGTTGGTGGGGTGCTGCTTGGTGGGGTGCTGCTGGTCGGTGGGTCAGGCGTCGGCGAGCGACGGTGCGAGCGCCGCCAGCTCGCGCCAGGCGGGCATCGGCAGGTCCGCGGAGCCCAGGACGTGGACGGCGACGTGGTCGGCCCCGGCGTCGAGGTGCTCGCGCAGCCGCTCCCGGATCGCGTCGAGGTCGCCCCGCGCGACGAGCGAGTCGACGAGCCGGTCGCTGCCGCCGGGCACGAGGTCGTCGTCGCCGAAGCCGAGCCGGCGCAGGTTGTTGCGGTAGGCCGGCAGGCCGACGAACATGCCCACGCCGGCCCGGGCGGTGGCCCGCGCGCGATCCGGCTCGGTGTCGAGCACGACCGCCTGGTGCGGGGCGACGAGCGGGTCCGGCCCGAGCGTCGCCCGGAGGTCCGCCGTGTAGCGCGGCGGTACCAGGAACGGGTGGGTTCCCCCGGTGCGCGCCGCCCCGAGCGCCGCCATGCGGGGCCCCAGGGCCCCGAGCAGGCGCCGCTCGGCGGGCACCGGGACCGGTGCGGCGTCCAGGTCGTCGAGGTACCGGGTCATGGAGTCGACGGGCCGGCCGAACGGCTGCCCGTGGCTGCGTGCCGACCGGGGGTCGCTGATGCCGAGCCCCAGGACCGTCCGAGGCCCGTGCAGCCGGTCGAGCCGGGCCATCTCGTTGGCGACCTCCCCGGCCGGGGTGCCCCAGATGCCCAGCACGCCGAGCGTCACCGTGCTGCGCGGCGGCGCCCGCAGGAGGTGCCCGGCGTCGTCGAGCGCCCCCTTGCCGTCGAGCCCCGGGATCCACAGCGTGCGCAGCCCGAGCTCGTCCAGCTCGGCTGCGGCCTCCTGCGCCTCGGGCCGGTCCGCGGACCGCAGCCTCATGCTCCACACCCCGAGCGGGCCCAGCCGTCCTGCCAGCTCACGTCCTGCCATGTCGATCGTCTCCTAGTTTCTAACCGTGCGGTTAAGAACTGGAACGTAGCACCAGGCATTCCCGGGAAGCAATTTCTGAACGATCGGTTTCAAACTGGTAGGCTACGCGCGGGGACAGAGCCCTCAGGCGCAGGGGAAGGAGCGGTCATGGCAGGCGGGAGACCACGGACGTTCGACGCCGAGGCGGCGCTGGACCGGGCGGTCGAGGTGTTCTGGCGACAGGGCTACGAGGGCACGGCCGTCGCGGAGCTGACCGAGCGGATGGGCGTGAACAAGCCGAGCCTGTACGCGGTGTTCGGCACCAAGGAGGAGCTGTTCCAGCAGGTCGTGCGGCGCTACGCCGAGGTGGAGCTCGCCTACTTCCGCGACGCCCTCACCCGCCCGACGGCGCTCGAGGTGGTGCGCGACTACCTGGACCGCAACGCCGCCGCGCTCACACAGCCCGACCGGCCGCGCGGATGCCTGTCGATCCAGGGTGGCCTGTCGGCCAACCCGGCGCACAGCACCGTGACCCAGTTCCTGGCGAGCAGCCGCCGGGCGGGCGAGGACGCGCTGGCCGAACGGCTCACGCGCGCCCGGGACGAGGGTGATCTGCCCGCCGACGCCGACCCGGTGGCGCTCGCGCGCTACGTGATGGTCGTGTCCGAGGGGCAGGCGGTCCACGCGTCCGCGGGCGCCACGCGCGAGGAGCTCGTGCAGTCGGCCGCGATCGCCGTCAGCGCGTTCGAGCGGGCACTCTCGCCCGCGACCTGAGCAGGCCCGGGCGCGGTCGGGGAAGCTCGGGCCGCTCCGGCGTCCGCAGCCGCGCGCCCGCGCGCAGCACGGTCGCCCGGGCCAGCGCGTCGAGGCTGTCCACCAGCGGGACCCCGGGCAGGCGGCCCACGGGCGTCGCCCGAGCCGCCACGGACAGCTCGGTGCAGCCCAGGACGACCGCGCCGGCGCCCCGCGACCGCAGGTCCTCGATCACACCTGCCAGGGCGGTCAGGTCGCCGCCACGGCCCGCCTTCACGCCGTCGTAGATCAGGGCGGTCACCGCGGCCTGGCCGGCGGCGTCGGGCACCAGGGTCTTGATGCCTCGCGCGCCGAACGCCTTCGCGTAGACGCCCGACGCGATCGTCCCCTCCGTCGCGAGGAGGCCCACCGCCCGCAGCGGCCCGCCGGGACCGAGGGGGCGGCCGGAGAACGTGTCGCACACCGCGGACACCGTCGCGTCCACCGCGGTCAGGAGGGGGACCGGGGTCGCCGCGGCGACCGGGCCGGCGAACGCCTGCGCCGTGTTGCACGGCAGCACCAGCAGGCCGGCGCCCGCCCGGGCCAGGCGCCGCGCGTCGTCGGCGAGCACCGGCCCGGGATCGTCCGCGGAGCGGCCCAGCACGAACGCCGTCCGGTCCGGGACGCTCGCGTGCTGGAGAACCACCATGTCGACGTGGTCCTGGTCCCGTGCCGCCTCCGTCAGCCGCACGACCCGGTCCATGAACAGGACCGTCGCCAGCGGCCCGACGCCGCCCAGCACGCCGACCAGCGTCCGGCCGGCCCGGGTCCCGTCGGCCGGTGCGCCGTCGGACCGGCCCCCGCCGTCAGACAAGCTTGTGTCCCGCCGACGGGAGATCCGGGCGCGGCTCGGGCAGCCCCGGCTGCCCGCCCACCTCCTGCGCCGGGTGGTGCTGCGCGAACTTGCGCACCTGGTTCAGCTCGGCGAGGCGCACCCAGGCGTCGCGCCGCGGCGACCGGTCCCCGCCGTACTTCAGCGGGTGCACGGCCCGGACTCGGCGCGCTGCGGCGCGCACCGACGCGTCGTGCACGTACCGGTCCAGGAGGAAGCCGGGGACGATGCGGTACAGCACCTCCAGCGGCTCCGCGGCCTCCGGCCAGCTCCCCGTGAGATGGTCGGCCGTCCAGAGCTCGGCCGGGTTGAGCCCGCTCGCCGTCAGGTAGTAGTTGGACCGACCGGTGCGCGGGTTCAGTTCGAAGAAGTGGCCCAGCCCGGTACGCGGGTCGATCTTCACGTCGAAGTTCGCGAAGCCCGTCCAGCCCAGGTGCTCCACGAGCCGGCGGGCGTCCGCCTCCACCTGCGGGAGCGGGCCGGTGAGGATCGCCGCCGGGTTCCCCAGCGTCCCGGGCGTGTGCTCCTCGAGCAGCACCCGGCCGCCCCACGCCATGCGCACAGCACCCGCGCGGTCGGAGTAGGTGGTCATGATCCGCATCTGCGCGTCGTCGCCGGGCACGTACTCCTGCAGGATCATCGGCCGCCGGTAACCCGCCTCCCCGGCCGCCGCCAGCAGTGCGGCCAGCTCCTCGCGGTCCCGCACCAGGTGCACCTTCGCCTTGCCCGCGAACGACACCTTGTGCCACGCCGAGTTGTCGCCCGGCTTGGCGATCACCGGGAACCGCAGGTCCAGCTCGCCCACCGCCGCGCCGCCGTCGCGCACCTCCGTGCGCGGGTGCGGCACCCCGAGCCGCAGGCAGAGCTCCGAGAACCGCTGCTTGTCCATCACCTGGTCGAGCAGCGCGGCCGACGGGTAGGGGACGACCGCCGCGTCCTCGAGGCGCTCGCGGTGCTCGGCGAGCGCCCGCACGTACCAGTCCACGCAGGTGACGGCGATGACCGGGCCCGGCGCGGCCGCGGCGACCCGCCGGATCAGCTCGACCATGACGTCCGGGTCGTCCAGCCGCGGCTCGACGACGTTCCGGATGATGGTGGAACGCGCGACGTTGGGCGTCGGCCGGATGGACACGACGGTCGACGTGACGCCGTAACCCTCGTGGAACGCGCGCGCGAGGCTGTACGCGCCGGCGTCGCCGCCGAGGATGACCGGATGGAAGGCTGCGTGATGACCCATGACACTTGACACGTCCGGCGGGCCGGAAAGGTTGTGCGGTGCCAGGGGTGAAGTACGTTTTGTCCGTTCGGAGGGTGCGCGCGGAGCGTGCCTCAGAGGCGTGCGCCGCGCCGGACGACGACGGGCGAGCCGTCGGCGACGAAGACCGAGAACGGCTCGGCGCCCAGGGCCTCGGCGAACTGCCGCCCGTAGACCGCCGCGACGTCGCACTCCAGGACGGGGTCGCCCGCCTGGCGCACCTGCCAGCTCGGGTGCTCGACCTGGTACTCGACGGTGCCGCCGCCGCGCTGTGCGGCGTAGCCCCAGTAGTGCTCGGTGACGAACTCCTCCTGGGAACCCGCCACGAGCGGCTCCGCGCCGCCGCGGACGGTGGCGCCGACACGGTGCCAGGCGCCGGCGTCGCGCCACGCGTACTCGACCAGCCCGCCCGGCGTGACCTCGCCGTCGTGCAGGTCGATCCGGTGCCGCATGGGCCGCGCGACGTAGTTCTCGCCGTAGGCGACCCGGGCCACGGTGGCCAGGGCCCACCGGGGCACGATCTCCTTGACGAACACCACGCCGCGCCGCCAGCCGTCGTCGGCACGGCGGCGGACGTAGAACCGCAGGTTGATCTCGTCGAAGTCGCGATGGAAGGGCACGGGGACGCCCAGCAGTCGGGTGTCGAGGAACCGGAAGCCGATCACGCTGACGAGGTGCCGGCCGTCCCAGGTGTCCAGCTCGACGCCGCTCGGGACGAGCGGGCGCAGCACGTCGGGGTCGATCTCGTAGCTGAGCATCACCAGGTGGCGCCACTCGGCGGCGAGGAACAGGCCGGTCCCCGGGCGTGCGTTCTCGGCGGTCATGCGAGGAACGTAGCAAGCGCCGGGCCGCCTCTTCCGGTGGCCGGGGCAACCTTTGGCGGACACTCTCCGTAGTGGAGGGCATGAGGCAGGAGAGCGGGGCGGTCATGGACGACTTCGAGGCGGGCGGGCCGTCGGACGGCGGCGCGCCGCTCGACGTGCGGGTCGAGGTGTCGCGGCCCCGGGACGCGGAGTTCACCGCGTTCGTCCGGGAGTCCAGTGCGTACCTGCACCGCACCGCGTTCCTGCTGTGCGGGGACCGGCACCGCGCGGAGGAGCTGGTCCAGTCGACGTTCGAGCGGGTCTACCGCACGTGGGCGAAGGTCCGGCCGGGCACGGAGACCGCCTATGCCCGCCGGATCTTGGTGAACCTGCGGATTGACGGCTGGCGGCACGCGCGCCGGGAGTCGTTCCCCGGCGACGACAAGATCCCGGTCGCCCCGTCGTCGGACCATGCCGGGCACGTGGCGCTGCGCGACGAGCTGGTGCGGGGACTGGCGCGGCTGCCCGTCAACCAGAGGCGGGTGGTGGTGCTGCGGCACCTGCTGGACCTGCCGGAGTCGGAGGTCGCCCGCGAGCTCGGGATCGCGGTCGGCACGGTGAAGGCGGCGAACTCGCGCGGGCTGGCGCGGCTGCGGGACCTGCTGGTGGCGCAGGCCGAGGTGATCGAGCCGGTGGAGGTCGACGAGCGGGCCGTGCTGGACCGGAGCCGGGCCGCGCTGCGCCGACGTCGGACGGGTCAGGCGGTCGGGGCGGCGTGCGTGGCGCTGCTGGTGGTGCTCGGAGTGCTGACGCGAGGGCCGGTGTTGTTGCCCGGGATCGGGCCGGTGGTGCTGCCGGGCGGGGAGCTGATCGCGCGGCTGTTCGACGGCGGCCCGATCGACGGGTTCGGACCGGACCTGGATCCCGCGGGCTACACGCCGGTCCAGTGCCCCGAGGCACTCCCGGGACCGGCACCGACCAGCGCTCCGGGACCTGGCGAGGACACCGGTCCGCTCACCGACCCCGTCGTGGTCGATGCCTCGGACGCCCGCCCCCTGAACTGCTACGACGTCGACATCGAGGTCGTCAATCCCGGCTATCGCGACGGCTCGGGACTTCTGGTCGCCCCCTACGGGCAGCCGCTTCCTGAGCCTCGCGGGCTCTCCGCCTTTGGCCAGGTCTGGACCTTCGACACTGCGGAGCTCCTCGACGACGACGATGCGACCGACGAGGCAACCATCCTGACCGACGGCTGGACGGGCGACGGGTCAGGGGGCGCCGCGACCACCCTGACGTGGTACCAGGACAGCAGGGCGTTTCCGACCGGCCTCGCGGTCACCGGAGAGCGTGCGGTCTGGAGCGACTACGCGGCGGCGGGCACGTCACCCCGTGCGAGCTTCGTCAGTACGCTCAGCCTGTCCGACGGAACCCTCAACAGTTGGACGGAACCCCTGGTCACCAGCCAGGAGAACGTGTGGCTCATCGCGACCACCCAGGATCATGCCTTGTGGACGGCCGGGGACACGGCGGACGACACCCGCCTGTTCGCCGAGACGCTCGACCACGAGGGCACGCCGATGGAGCTCGCGTCCGGCGTCACGGCGCTCGCGGCGGACGAGGACGAGGCGGTCGCCGCCGTACTGGCCCCCGGTTCCGGGGAGACCAGCACGACGTCGATCCAGCTGTTCGACGACCTGGCCGGCGGAGACACGACTGGTGTCGAGCTCATGGAGTTCGAGCACGACTCCTCGTCCGAGGTCACCCAGGTCGCGATCTCGGACGACGTCATCGCGTGGACGGTCAGCCTCGGCGCCGACGGGCCCGGTGCCCTGTACGTCGTCGACCGCGCCGGTGACGGCGACAGCATCGTGCGGCTGCCCGACGCCGTCGTCGCGGACCTCCGCGCGGCCGGTGGCCTGCTCTCGTGGAGCAGCACCGACCCCGGGGCGCAGGACTCGGCGGCGGCGTCCTACCTGTACCGTGCGACGGCGTCGGCCTCGGGTTACGACGGCCCGGACCTGGCCCGCTTCCCGGGCGGGTCGGTGACCGCGAGCGTGGCCGGTGCCCGCACCGCCTGGCTCGAGGAAACGGGCTCGCGGGTCTGGCTCGTCAAGGCGGCGCTGGCCCCCACCCTGGAGCGCGGCTGAGCTCAGGGCGCCGCCGAGCTGCCCGAGCCGGAGGGGCGCTCGAGGCGGAGCCGCGCGGCGAGAGCCGTGAACAACAGGAGCGCGACGCCGGCGCCGAGCAGGGCGCCGGCCACCGTGTCCGAGACCCAGTGCGCCCCCAGGAAGATGCGGCTGAACATCATCACCGCGACGTAGACACCGCCGGCGGTCCACACCCAGCCGCGTCCGAGCACGATCCCCAGCGCCACGACGGCGACCGCTGCGTTCGCGCTGTGTCCCGAGGGGAACGAGCCGAAGTCGGCCGCCACGAGGATGTCCTCCGGCCGCGCCCGGGCGACGACATGCTTGATCACCTGGACGAGTCCCGCGCAGAACGCCACCGACGACGCGAGGTAGAGTGCCGACCAGGGCCGCCGCCCCACGACCAGCGCTCCGACGGCTCCGGCAGTGAGGACGAGTGCGGCCCACCCGCCCCCGACGCGGTCCAGGACGAGCATGACGAGCGTCCAGGACGACGAGCGGTGTTCCACCAGCCAGCTCGTCCAGGCGCCCTCGAACCCGAGGGGCCCGCCACGCGCCCGGTCCACGACGACGACCGCCAGGGCGGCGACGAGGAACAATGCGGCCGCGGCCAGGACGGCGGCGCGCCGCACCCCTGGGCGAGCGGCGCGCTCGGACGTGCTCGGACGGACGGCCATCTGCTGAGTCTCACAACCGGACCCGAAAAAACCCGCACATCTCCCGCGCCGCGCGCGTCGGGCGAGCGGGCGACCCGGGGGCGGCGGGCCCGCGAGGGGCCACCGCCCCTCGCCGGCCAGGGACTGGTCCTGACCTGCGAGAAGGCGCACGAGACACGGGAACCACCCGGCCGGCCGGGGCGTTCGGTCAGCACACGACCCCGACAGAGAGTGTGCGCATGACGAACCTGTCCGACTTCAGTGCCGACGAGCTCGACCAGATCCTGCAGGCCCCGGGCGCGGTCCTCAGGGGTGCGGCGGTGGTCGACGGCGAGCACGGCGGGATCAGGTTCCTGCGGGAGGCCACGGCCGGCGGCCTGGCGATCCGCAAGGCCCGGGAGCACGAGAACGACTTCGTCCGCTCCGTGGCGCTCGCGCTGCGCGACAAGGGCGAGGCGGACGCCGCGGCCGAGGCCGAGGCGGCGGCGAACCCCGCCGCACGCGTCGGTGTCGCCGCGGCCGCCGCCGCGACGCAGGAGGCGGCCGAGCTGGGCAGGCCGCGCGACCCGGAGGCCGAGGCGGCGCACGCCGTCGAGCTGAGCGGGGCCGTGCTCACGCTGCTGCGGGCGCGGGCGGACGAGGAGGACGTCGCCGCCTACCGTGAGTGGCTCCTGCGGATCGCCGCTCGCGTCGCCGGGGCCGTCCGGACCAGGGAGGGCGGCTTCTTCAGCCGGCGGGTCAAGGTCTCCGCGCCCGAGCAGGCCTTCCTCGACCGGCTCGCGGCCGCCGTCGGGTCTGACCCGGTGCACCCGCAGGGCTGAGAAATGAGCCCACCCGGGATCGAGGTCCCGCCGGCGCTCGCGGCGTCGTACGCCCGGAGCCTCGGCGACGAGGGGCGGTCATGGACCGCCGCGCTGCCCGGCCTGGTCGCCGACCTGCTGGACCGCTGGGACCTGCGGCCCGACGGCGCGACGTCGGCGGGGGCGGCGTCGCTCGTCGTGCCCGTGGCGGGCCGGGACGGCGTCCGCGCGGTGCTCAGGCTGCAGCCGCCCCGCCCCGAGACCGCCGCTGCCCTGACCGGTCTGCGCGCGTGGGACGGGCACGGGACGGTGCGGCTGCTCGACCACGACCCCGGCAGCGGCACGATGCTCCTGGAGCGGCTGGACGGCGCCCGCACCCTCGCCTCGGTCCCGGACGACGGCGCGGCGACGCGGGTCCTCGCCGAGCTGCACGCCCGGCTGCTCGCCGTCCCGCCGCCGCCGGGGCTGCCGCACCTGCGCGACGTCGCCGCCGCGATGCTCGACCAGGTCCCGCGCGCCGTCACGGCCCTGGCCGACCCGGCCGAGCGGCGCGTCCTGCGGGACTGGGCTGCCGTCGTGGCGGAGCTGGCCGCCGACCCCGGCGACCGGATGCTGCACTGGGACCTGCACCACGACAACGTGCTGGCGGCGGAGCGCGAGCCGTGGCTCGCGATCGACCCCGAGCCCCTGGTGGGCGACCCGGGCTTCGACCTGTGGCCGGCCCTGGACAGCCGGTGGGACGACGTCGTGGCGGGCGGCGACGCCCGGCGCGTGGTGCGCCGGAGGTTCGACGTGCTCACCGACGTGCTCGACCTCGACCGGGAGCGCGCGGCCGGCTGGACGCTGGGGCGCCTGCTGCAGAACGCCCTGTGGGACATCGAGGACGGCGAGCCCGCGCTCGCCCCCGCCGCGCTCGTCACGGCCGAGGCGCTACGGGGCGGTCAGCGGGGCTCTCGGCCGAGCTTGCGCTCGTAGAACCGCCACAGGTGCTGCAGCTCGGCGGGGATCTCGGACCCGGGATAGGGGTCGCGCTCCACGAAGCCCCTGGACTCGTACAGGCGGTGGGCGGCCGTCATGAACCTGTTGCTGTCCAGCCGCACCACACGTGCCCCGAGGTCCTCGCGGGCCTGCTCCAGGAGGAGGTCCAGCATCGCCGAGCCGACGTGCCGGCCCTGCAGCTCCGGGCGCACGAACATCCGCTTGATCTCGACGACGCCGTCGTCCTGCGCGCGCAGCGCGGCGACACCGGCGGGCGCTCCGTCGGCCTCGGCCAGGACCAGCAGGCCGGACGGCCTGCGGAACGCTGCCAGCGCCGCGCCGGTGTGCCGGGCCTCCGTGGACGTCATGGCGAACCCGTAGGTGCGCTCGAACGTGGCCAGGGCCCAGGTCATGTACTGCGTCATGAGGTCGAGCACCGCGGCGTCGTCCGCGGCGTCCGCCTCGCGGAGCTGAAGCTGGTCCACCTACCGGGTCCCTCTCTGGTCTTCGGTCTGGCCGGTCCTCGGTCGAGCTCGTCGTCGATCGGGAGCGCCGGTGAACCTAGCATGGCGGCATGAGCCAGGAACTGACCCTCGTCACGGGTGGCACGCGCGGGATCGGGGCCGCCGTCGCGCTACGGCTCGCCGACGCCGGGCACGACCTCGTGCTCGGCTACGCCCGGGACGACGAGGCCGCCGCCGCGACCCGGGCGGCCGTGCGGGAACGCGGCGCGCGGTGCGTCGTCGTGCCCGCGGACCTCACGACCGACGAGGGGATCGACAAGACCTTCGCCGCCGCCGCCGAGCTCGGCACGCTCACGGCCGTGGTGAACAACGCCGGCGCGACCCTGCACATCGGGGCGCTCGCGGACACGCCGCCGGACGTGGTGCGCCGGGTGATCGACCTCAACCTCACGTCCGCCGTCCTGGTGGCCCGCGCGGCGGTCCGCGCGATGAGCCCCGCCCGGGGCGGTAGGGGTGGCGTGCTGGTCAACGTGTCCTCGGCCGCCGCCACCCTCGGCTCGCCGGGGGAGTACGTGCACTACGCGGCCGCCAAGGCGGGCGTCGACGCCCTGACCAAGGGGCTCGCCCTCGAGGCCGCCCCGGACGGCATCCGCGTGGTCGGCGTCGCGCCCGGGACCGTCGCCACGCGGATCCACGCCGACGCCGGCGACCCCGGGCGCGCCGACCGGGTGGGCGCCACCAACCCGACCGGCCGCGTGGGCACCCCGGGCGACGTCGCGGCCGCGGTCGCGTTCCTGCTGTCCGACGACGCCTCGTACGTCACCGGCGAGACCCTGCGCGTGGCGGGCGGGCGCTGACCCGGCCGTCGGGGTCCGCCGTCCTGCGCCGGGCAGTCGGTCTATCCGGCCGTCGGGTCCGCCGTCCGGTCCGCCGTCCGGTACGGCCGCAGCACGTCCTCGATCTGCCGGCGCATCCAGTCCGCGAGCGACCCCTCGCGGTGGATCGCCCAGCTGATCATCGCCCCGTGATAGGCGGTCTCGACGGTGACCGCCAGGGTCGCCGCGTCGACGTCGGACCGCAGCTCACCGGCGACGACGGCGGCGCGCAGGTCCCGTTCGATGCCCGCGCGCACGCCCTGGGCGCCGCGGAGGGTCTGGGCGTGGAAGTCGGGGTCGCTGAGGTCGAGCTGCAGCATCGTGACCGAGTTGGCCATCTGCTCCGGCGTCCGGATGGTCTCGACTGCGAGCACGAGGCCCGCCACGAGCCGGTCCAGGGGCGTGCCCGAACCGGCTCGGTCCGCGGCGCCGACCCAGAGGTCGACGCCGCGCGTGGCGACCGCGAGGAGCAGGTCGCGCTTGGTGCCGAACCGCTGGACCAGGGTCGCGGCCGAGAGCCCCACCTCGGCGGCGACCGCGGCGAAGGTCAGGCGCGCCGGGCCGATCCGCAGCGCGAGGTCGTGCGTCGCGTCGAGGATCGCCTCGTCGCTGACGGTGCGCGGGCGGGGCATCAGGTCGGCCCGGGCATGCCGTCGACGAGGGTCAGGTCGCGCGCCGCGCGGTCGACCGCGCCCCAGTCGGGCCGGCTCCCGTCGAGGTCCTGCAGGTCGTACTCGCGCATCAGGTCCCAGGAACCCAGGCACTGGCCCGCGAACCGGCCACGGTCGGGGTCGGCGGCCAGCGCGGCGATCCCGCGGGCGAGCAGGTGGGGCGTCTCGGAGTGCTCGAAGTAGGGCACGTTCCTGGTGTTCTCGCGCCAGTTCTCCTCGGTGACGCCGAAGTGGTCGAGCATCGACTCGGAGCGCAGGTACCCGGGCGTGACCGTCAGCGCCGTCACCCCGCGGGGCGTGAGCTCGTGGGCCAGGCCGGCCCCCATCCGGACGACCGCGGTCTTGACCAGGTCGTAGGCCATGTTCCCGCGGTAGGGGACCGCCTCCTTGCCATCCCCCACCTCGACGACCAGGCCGTCCGTGCCCTCCAGCAGGAGCGGGAGCGCGTGGTGGCTGGTGATCAGGTGCGTCTCGATGCCGTTGCGCAGCACGCCGAGCGTCGCGTCCAGCGGGTGCTCCCAGACGGGCTGGTCCCAGCTCAGGAACGGGTCGCCACCCCAGACGTCGTTGACCAGGACGTCGAGCCGGCCGTGGTCCGCCCGGATGCGCCCCACGAGCCGGGCGACGTCGTCGGCGTCGGTGTGGTCGCAGCGGACGGCCACGCCCCGGCCACCGGCGGCGGTCACGAGCTCGGCGGTGTCCTCGATGGTCTCGGGCCGGTCCATGGGCGACCGCCCGGACCGGGTGGACCGGCCCGTCCCGTAGACGGTGGCGCCGAGCGCGCCCAGCTCGATCGCGGTGGCGCGACCGGCGCCGCGGGTGGCGCCGGCGACGAGGGCGACCTTGCCGGCCAGGGGGAGGGGTTTGGTAGTCATGCGTCGACCATAAGTGAACGGTCGTTTATAAACAAGAGCGGCCCGCTCCGCCGGTGGAGGCGGCGGGAGAGTGACCCGCGCCACGTATCCGGTATGCCGCATGGCTTGACGCGGTTCGCCCAAGGATTAAGTTAGGTCAGGCAAACCTAAGTTGCTCTACGCCGTCCGGTCCGGGCGGCGTTCCTTTCGCCTTCACGAGGAGCCTTCCGCATGCCCTCACGCCTGCCCGCAGTGACGCAGCCAGTGCCCACCGCACCCTCGCCGGGTACGAGACACGACACGACCGCGCTGCTGCGCGGGGCCACCGCGAGCACCTATGCGGACACGGTCCACGCGGTCGCCGACGACATCGCCGCCCGCCTGACCTCGGTCACGCAGCCGTTCTCGGGCGCCAGCCGCCCTGAGCTGCAGGGCCTGGTGGACGCCGTCGACCTGGACGGCCCGCCGTCGGGCACGGCCGGGGCGCTGCGCGAGGCCGCCGAGCTGTACGCGAGGCACGCGATCTGGTTCCACGAGCCCACCTACGCCGCGCACCTGAACTGCCCGGTCGCGCTGCCGGCCGTGGGAGCCGAGACGATGCTCGCCGCGATCAACACCTCGGTCGACACCTACGACCAGTCCACCGTGGCCACCCTCATGGAGCGGCGCCTGGTCGAGTGGACGGCGGGCCGCATCGGATTCCCGGTGGACGGCGAACCCGGTGGCGCCGCGGACGGCGGGGCCGACGGCATCTTCACCTCGGGCGGCACCCAGTCCAACTTCCAGGCCCTGTTCCTGGCGCGCGAGCGGGCGCGCCGCGCCGGCACGCGCCTGGAGTCGATGCGCATCCTCGCCACCACGGCCAGCCACTTCAGCGTCGCCAAGTCGGCCCTGCTGCTCGGCCTGCCCGACGACGCCGTGGTCGCCGTCGGCACCGACACCGAGGGGCGGATGAGCGCCGACGCCCTCGGCGAGACCCTCGTCGACATCGAGCGCACCGGCGACACCGTGATCGCCGTCGTCGCCACCGCCGGCACCACCGACCGCGGCCGCATCGACCCGCTCGGCCCGATCGCCGACCTGTGCGACGCCGTCGGCACCTGGCTGCACGTCGACGCCGCCTACGGCTGCGGCCTGCTGGTCAGCCCCACGCGCCGGAACCTGCTGGACGGCATCGAGCGGGCCCGCAGCGTCACCGTCGACTTCCACAAGTCGTTCTTCCAGCCCGTCTCGTCCAGCGCGCTGATCGTGCGCGAGCGGGCCGACCTGGCGCCCGTCGCCTGGCACGCCGACTACCTCAACCCCGAGGAGAACGCCGAACCCAACCAGGTCGACAAGTCGCTGCAGACCACGCGCCGCTTCGACGCCCTCAAGCTCTGGGTCACCCTCCGCGCGCTCGGCGCGGACGGCATCGGCGCCCTGGTGGACGCCGTCTGCGACCTCACCGTCGCCGTGCGCCAGGACCTCGCCGGAGACCGCGACTTCAAGCTGGTGGGCACCACCGACCTGTCCACCGTCCTGTTCCGCTACGAGCCCGAGGGCCTGGACCCGGCGCACGCCGACGCGCTGGTGCCCCAGGTGCGGCGCGTGCTGTTCGACTCGGGCCGCGCCCTGGTGGCCAAGACCGTCATCGACGGCCGCCCCTGCCTCAAGCTCACCCTGCTCAACCCCGACGCCACGCTCGGCGACATCCGCGGCGTGCTCGAGCTCGTCCGCTCCGCCGCCCACGGGCTGCTCGCGGGGGAGGCGCTGGCGGACACCGACGAGCCGCCGTGCCGGGACGTGCACCCGCGGCTCGCGCGGTCGGAGGAGGCCGGCGCGGGGGAGGCCGGCGCCGGTCTGGCCGACGCGGAGGGCGGTCGTGCGGTCGCCGACGCCGAAGAGGGCGCCCCGACCGCGGAGGAGAGCCGATGACCCGCACCTACGACCTGCTCGGTATCGGCATCGGCCCGTTCGACCTGGGCCTCGCGGCCCTCGCCCAGCCCCTGGACGACGTCGACGCCGTGTTCCTGGACCAGCGCGACGGCTTCTCCTGGCACGCGGGGATGCTCATCGAGGGCACCACGCTGCAGGTGCCGTTCCTGGCCGACCTGGTGACCATGGCCGACCCGACGTCGCCGTACTCGTTCCTGGCCTGGCTCAAGGAGACGGGGCGGCTGTACCAGTTCTACATCCGCGAGTCGTTCTACCCGCTGCGCGCCGAGTACGACCAGTACTGCCGCTGGGTCGCGGAGCAGCTCCCGACGCTGCGCTGGGGGCGGCAGGTGACGAGCGTGGTCCGGGTTCCGGACCCGGCGGCGGCTTCGGGCTCGTCCGGTGCGTCGGGCTCGTCGTCCGGCGAGGGCGGCGGCTACCTGTTCGAGGTGACGGCACGGACGGCCGACGGCGTCGAGAAATACTGTGCCAAGCACCTCGTGCTCGGCACCGGCACCCAGCCGCGGCTGCCCGCCTTCCTGGCCGGCCTGGACGGCCGGGACGGTCTGGGTGAACAGGCGGCCGGCGGCGCCGCCGGCCCCGTGGTGCACACCAGCGACTACCTGCCGAACCGCGACGCGCTGCGGGCGGCGGGCTCGGTCACCGTGGTGGGCAGCGGGCAGTCCGCGGCGGAGGTCTACCGCGACCTGCTGGAGGACTGCGGCACCGGGCCGGGGGAGCACCGCGTGGACTGGGTGACCCGCTCGCCGCGGTTCTTCCCCATGGAGTACACGAAGCTGACGCTGGAGATGACGTCGCCCGAGTACACCGACCACTACGTGTCGCTCCCGATCGAGCAGCGCGACGTGCTGGGGCGCGAGCAGCGCAACCTGTACAAGGGGATCAGCGGCGACCTGATCGACGACATCTACGACACCCTGTACCGCAGGTCGGCGCTGGGGGCCGAGGTGCCGACCACGCTGCTGTCGGACACGGAGGTGGTCGCCGCCCGGTTCGACGCCGGGGGTGCGGGCGGCGCGGGCGAGTACGTGCTGACCCTGCGCCACGCCCAGCTCGGCACGACGGTGGAGCACCGCACCGGCGCGATCGTCGCCGCCACGGGCTACGCCGCCACGGTGCCCGCGTTCCTGGCCCCGGGCCTGGTCAACCTCGACGCGCGCGGCCGCTACGCCGTGGCCCGCGACTACACCGTCGACGACGACCGGCGGATCCACGTCGTGGGCGGCGAGGAGCACACCCACGGCGTCACGGCGCCCGACCTCGGGTTCGGCCCCTGGCGCAACTCGGTGATCCTCGCGAACGTCACGGGCCGCGAGCCGTACCCGGTCGAGCGCCGGATCGCCTTCCAGCAGTTCGGCCTGCCCGGCGGGGTGCCCGAGCACCAGCCCGACCGCCAGACCCACGACGAGATGGAGGCCGCCCGGTGAGCGCCCCGACGACCACGCACGTCTACTCGACCTCGACCCGCCTCGGAGAGGTCACGATCGAACCCGTCGACCCGGACCGGGACGCCGAGCTGGTGCAGGGCTGGCTGGCGCACCCGGCGTCGTCCTACTGGCAGATGGGTGACCTGCACGTCGACGACGTGCGCGAGTACCTCGCGGGCATCGCCGCCCGCCCGGCCGAGGACGCCTGGCTCGGGCGGCTGGACGGCGAGGCCGTGTTCCTCACCGAGACCTACGACCCCCGGGTGCTGCTCGACGGCGTGCACGACACGCTGCCCGGGGACCTCGGCATGCACCTGCTCGTCGCCCCGCCCGCGACGCCCCGGCACGGCCTGACCGACGCCGTGATGACCGCCGTCATGCGGTTCTGCCTGTCGGACGGCGGCGCATCCGACGGTGGCGCATCCGACGGCCCCGGACCGGGCGGCCTCCCGTCGGGCGGCGGCGCGCCCGCCGGCTCCGGCCGGGGCGCCCTCCGCGTCGTCGTCGAGCCCGACGTCGGCAACCGGAAGATCGCCGCCAAGAACGCCGCCGCGGGCTTCCGCGTGCTGCGCGAGGTGGACCTCGGCCGGGGCGCGCACGCCAAGCGTGCGGCGCTGAGCATCGCGACCCGCGCCGACTTCGCGGCGTCCGCCCTGGGTGACGGCTTCGCGGCCCGGCCCGAGCCCGCGACCCACCGGCCCGACCCCATGGTCGCCACGCACCTGACGGCCGGGCACATGGAGCACGCCCACCGGCACCTGGCCGCCAAGGCCCTGGCGGAGCTCGCGCACGAGCGCCTCTTCCAGCCGGAGCCCGACGGGACTGCCGGGACCGCCGGGAACGGAGCCGCCGACGCCTACCGCCTCGACCTGGACGGCGTCACCTACCGGTTCACCGCCCGCCGCTACGCCCTGGAGCACTGGGTGATCGACGCGGCGTCCATCCGCCGCACGGCCGACGCCGGCGTCCGCGGCGTCGTCGACCTGCCCGTGGACGCGCTCGAGCTGATCGCCGAGCTGCAGCCCCTGCTCCAGGTGCCCGACGCCCTGCTGGCGACGTACCTCGAGGAGCTGTCGGCCACCCTGGCCGGCGCCGCCGCGAAGCGCGAGCGCGAGCTCGACGGCACCACCGCCTCGGTACCGGACCTGCTGGAGGCGGCACGGACGGCGTCCGGCACGCACGCGACCGCCGAGGCGTTCCAGCAGGTCGAGGCCGCCATGTCCGAGGGGCACCCGAGCTTCGTCGCGAACAACGGCCGCATCGGCTTCTCCCTGCGCGACTACCGCGCGTACGCACCCGAGCGCGGCGAGCGCCTGCGCATGCTGTGGCTCGCGGCCCGCCGGGAGCACACCCACCTGGCGCTCGCGGCCGACCAGACCGAGGCGGGCCACTACGGCGTCCCCGGCACCCCGGGCGAGCTGTCCGACGCTGAGCGCGCCGCGTTCGCCGACCGCCTGGACGCGCGCGGCCACGACCCGGCCGACTACCTCTACCTGCCCGTCCACCCCTGGCAGTGGGAGCACCGCGTCGCGGTGACGTTCGCGGCCGACGTCGCGCGCGGCGACCTCGTGCCGCTCGGCCCCGGGTCGGACGAGTACCAGCCCCAGCAGTCGATCCGCACCATGTTCAACCGCACGCGCCCCGAGCGGCACTACGTCAAGGTGGCGCTCGCGATCCAGAACATGGGGTTCCTGCGCGGGCTGTCCCCGGCGTACATGCGCGCCACCCCGGAGATCAACGACTGGGTCGCGAACCTGGTGACCGGCGACGAGACCCTGCGCCGTGCCGGGTTCGGCGTGCTGCGCGAGCTGGCCTCGGTCGGGTACACCGGCGACGTCTACCACCGCACGCCCCAGCCCAACCCGCACCGCAAGATGCTCGCCGCCCTGTGGCGCGAGTCGCCCGTGCCCAGGCTCGAGTCCGGCGAGCGGCTGGTGACCATGGCGAGCCTCCTGCACCGCGACGCGAGCGGCGCCTCGTTCGCGTCCGCCCTGGTCCGCGAGTCCGGCGTGCCGCCCGAGCAGTGGCTGCGCGCCTACCTCGACGCCTACCTGTACCCGCTGGTGCACTGCCTGCTCACCTACGAGCTCGCGTTCATGCCGCACGGCGAGAACCTCATCCTGGTGCTGCGCGACGGCGTCGTGCGGAGGGCGATCATGAAGGACATCGGCGAGGAGGTCGCCATGCTCGGGCACGGCGCCCTGCCGCCCGGCGTCGAGCGCATCCGCGCCGTCGTGGACGACGACGAGAAGGCGCTCGCGATCTTCACCGACGTGTTCGACGGCGTGCTGCGGCACCTGTCCGGGATCCTCGCCGAGGACGGCGTGCTGGGCGAGGAGCGGTTCTGGGCGCTGGTGGCCGAGACGATCGACCGGCACGCGGCCGAGCACCCGGACCTGGCCGGCTCCCGGCCCGGGCTCGGCGTCGACCTGCGGGCCGCGCGGTTCGCGCACTCCTGCCTGAACCGCCTGCAGCTGCGGAACACGCTCCAGATGGTGGACCTGACCAACCAGTCCGAGTCGCTGATCTACGCGGGTACGCTCGCGAACCCGGTGCGGCGGACCCCAGAGAGATGAACCCCAGAAGAATGAACGCGGAGAGATGATAGGGAACGTGGACTTCGACCTGTTTCGTGACGACCTCGGCATCCCGCACGTGCGGGCCGCCACGGAGACGGCGCTGGCCTACGGCCAGGGCTGGGTGACGGCCCAGGACCGCGGGCTGCAGGTCGAGGCGGACCGGATGCGGGCCGAGGAGCGGTACGGCGAGATCGCCGGCGCGGCGGGCGCGGCCTGGGACCGGTTCGCCGCCCGGGAGCGGCTGGCCGCCACGGCCCGCGAGATCCACGACGCCCTGGGGCAGCCCGAGCGCGCGTGGCTGGCGGCCTACGCCGACGGCGTCAGCGCCGGGCTGCTGGCCGGCGGCCGCGACGTGCCGGAGCTGTCCGGGGTGCCGTTCCGGCCGTGGCGGCCGTGGACGCCGATCGGGGTGTTCCTCGCGAGCCACGTGCTGTTCAACGGGTTCCCGAGCATCCTGTGGCGCGCCCACGTGGCCCGGCACCTGCACGTCCCGGGCGTGCCGCTGGACCGGGTGCTGGGCCTGTTCGCGGCCGACGGCGGCTCCGGGTCGAACGCGTGGGCCGTCAACGGGCGGTTCACCGAGTCGGGCAGCCCGCTCGTGGCGGGCGACCCCCACCGGACCCTGGAGCTGCCCGGTCCCTACCAGCAGGTCCGGCTCGCGTGCACCGACCCGGCGGCGCCGTACGACGTGCTCGGGTTCGCCTTCCCGGGGGTGCCGGGCGTGCCGCACTTCGGGCACGCGGTGCAGCCGTCGGTCGCGCACCCGGCGGGTGGGGGGTCCTCCGTCGCCTGGGGCATCACCAACGCCGCGGCGCACCACGTGGAGGTCGTGGCCGACGGCGCGGACAGCGCCGGACCCGACGGCTGGCGCCTGCACTGGCCGGCCCGCGAGCTGTCCGACGTCGGCGTCACGGCCTGGCGCGCGCTGCTGCACGCCCGCACGGCGCGCGACGTCGCCGACGCGTTCGCCGGGTGGGTGGACCCGGTCAACCGGGTGCTCACCGCCGACAGCACGGGCGACGTGCTGAGCCTGACCGCGGGCAAGGTCCCCGCCGTCCCGGCCGGCGCGCCCGAGCTGGCGCTGCCCACCGCGAAGCCGGCGGACGGCTACGTCGACCTCCCGGCGCCCGCCGCGGTGACCGAGGTCGCCGTCGACGCCAACGAGCGGCCGATGACCCAGCGGCCCGCCGGGGCCGACGGCCGGCCGGGCGCCGGCCCGCGGGACCTGCGGCCGGGCCGGGAGGCGCACGCCCTGGGCTGGTCCTACGCCCCGCACCGCGCCGAGCGGATCCGGCAGCTCCTCGCCGCGGCCACCGCCCCCGAGTCGCCCGCCACGCAGGCCCGGATCCACGGCGACACCCGCGACCTCGGCGCGCCCGGTCTGGTGGAGCACCTGGCCCACGACGCGTCCGCGGCCGCCGTCCGGCTGCGGTCCTGGGTCGACGACGGCGCCCACCTGGACGCCGGCTCGGCCGACGCCGCCCTCTACATGCGCTGGCGCGACGCGCTGGCCCGTCGCCTGGCCGGGCACCCCGTGTTCGCCGCGCTGCACGAGCCGCACGGGCAGGACCCGGAGCTGGGGCCGGTGCTCGGCGGGGTGTTCGACGTCGCCGCCGCCGTCGGGGCGGGGCTCGCCCGCGTCCTGGCCGCCGACTGGCTCGTCGTCGACGGGCCGGGCGGGCGGCTGCGGATCGACGTGGCGGAGGAGGTCAGCGCGGCGCTGGCGGAGGTGGCCACCGCGCCGTCGGAAGCCGCGCCGTCGGAACCCGCGCCGTCCGAACCCACCTGGGGCGACCTGCACGTCCCGGCCCCGCTCCTGCCGGTGCCCGACCTGGTGGCGCCCGACGTGCCGGGCCGCCCGGTCGGTGTGCGGCCCGCCGCGGTCTCGGGGAACAACGAGTCGGTGCGCTGCACGGGCGGCTCGCCAGGCGTGGCGCTCACGGCCTACCGCGCCTCGGTGGCGCGGTACGTCTGGGACCTGTCGGACCGCACGCAGAGCCGGTGGGGCGTGCCGTTCGGCGCTGGCGGCCGGCCGGGCGGCGCGCACTTCGACGACCAGCACGCCACGTGGGCCGACGCCCGCACCACCGCCGTCGTCACCGACTGGGACCGCCTGCGCCCGGCCGACACCAGCCTGCGCCTGCTGAACGGCGCCCGCGGCGCCGAGGTGTGGCGCCGCGACTTCGGGCCCCACGGCGTCGTCACGGCGCACGTGCTGGACCCGGACGCCGACGCCGACCTGCTGCACGGGTGGTTCACGCAGCCGCGCGCCGCGTTCTGGGGGATGGGGGAGCACACCCGCGACGAGGTGCGCGACACCTACGCCTTCGTGGACTCCCTGGAGACCCACCACGCCTACCTCGTGCGGTGGGACGACGAGCCCGTGGTGCTCGTGCAGGCCTACCACCCGGAGCACGACCCGATCGGCACCGCCTACGAGGTGCTGCCCGGCGACCTCGGGCTGCACTTCTTCCTCGGCAGCCGTGGCCCGGTCGCGCGGCACGGCGCGCCCGCGGACCCGTGGACCGTGCTCGGGCCGGCCATGCGCGAGTTCCTCTTCGCGGGGCCGGGCACCCGCCGCCTGGTGGGGGAGCCCGACGCGCACAACGAGAAGGCGCTGCGCCGCATGCAGGTCATGGGGTTCACCGCGGGTGAGGTGGTCTCGTTCGAGTCGCCGCAGGGGCCCAAGGTCGCGCGGATGGCGTACCTGGAGCGATAACGTCGCGGGATGGTCACCACAGAGCCCGCGCACCGCACCCTGCTCGTCCGCCCGCCGTCGCCCGCCCTGGCCGGCGGCGAGCTGACGCACCTCGAGCGCGTCCCCGTCGACGCGGCCCTGGCCGCGGCGCAGTGGGCGCGGTACGTGGACGTGTTCCGCGACCAGGGCTGGGCGGTGCGCGAGCTGCCCGCCGCCGACCAGCACCCCGACGGGGTGTTCGTCGAGGACACCGTGGTGGTCTTCGACGACCTCATGGTCCTGACCCGGCCCGGGGCCCTGTCCCGGCGCGGCGAGGTCGAGTCCATGCGTCCCATGGCCGGGGCGACCGGGCGGGAGGTCGCCGAGATCACCGAGCCGGGCACCTTGGAGGGCGGCGACATCCTCAAGGTCGGCCGCACCGTCTACGTGGGCCGGACGCTGCGCACCAACGAAGACGGCGCGGCCCAGCTGCGGGCGCTGCTCGAACCGCGCGCCTGGACCGTCGTCGAGGTGCCGGTCACCAAGGCGCTGCACCTGAAGTCGGCCGTCACCGCGCTGCCGGACGGCACCGTGATCGGGTACCCGCCGCTGGTCGACGACCCGGCCGTGTTCGAGTCGTTCCTGCCGGTGCCCGAGGCCGAGGGCACCGCCGTCGTCGTGCTGGACCAGGACACCGTCCTGCTGTCCGAGGGGGCGCCGGGGACCGCAGAGCTGCTGCGCGGACGGGGGCTCACGGTGCGCACCACGCCCGTGAGCGAGTTCGAGAAGCTCGAGGGCTGCGTGACCTGCCTGTCGGTGCGCGTGCGCTGAACCGGGGCCGGGTGGCGCCCCGTCGTCGGCCCGGAAAGCTGTGGTGCAGGTCACAAGAGGAAAGGTGCTTACCGAAACTAACAACTTGCGCCCGGCGGGATAATGGTTGTGATGCCTCCCACAGACGAACGCTCGAATCGATCCGATCCTTCTTCTGACCCCAGTAGTCCCCCCGGCGCGGAGCGCAGCACCTTCGCGTCGATCCGTCGCCTCTACCCCTACGTGCGGCCCGCACTGCCGCGCCTGGTCGGGGGACTGGTGGCCTCCCTCGGCGCCAGCCTCATGGCGCTCGCCATCCCGCGCGTGCTGCAGTGGGTCACCGACGGTCCGTTGACCGCCGGTGCCCGCGAGCACGACTGGTCGGGCCTGATCTGGTCCGTCGTCCTCGTCGCCGCGCTCGGCGTGGGCGAGGCCGGCCTGATCCTGCTGCGCCGCACGCTCGTCATGTTCCCCGGCACCCGGGTCGAGGCCGTGATGCGCATGGCGCTGTTCAAGCACCTGCAGGACCTCCCGGTCGCGTTCCACGACCGCTGGCCCGGCGGGCAGCTGCTCAGCCGCATCATGGGCGACCTCGGCCTGCTGCGCCGCTGGCTCGTGTTCGGCATCCTGCAGCTCGTGGTCAGCTTCGTGACCATCGTCGTGGGTGTCGCGCTCCTCGTGGTCACCGGCGGCTGGCTCGGCGTCATCTTCCTGTGCGGCGCGATCCCGGTGACGATCCTGGCGTTCCGGTTCTCCCGCAAGTACCGCAAGATCTCGCGGCTCTCGCAGGACCAGTCGGGCGACCTGGCCACCACCGTCGAGGAGTCGGTGCACGGCATCCGCGTGCTCAAGGCCTTCGGCCGCGGCACGGACGCCCTGGACTCGTTCACCGACCAGGCGTCCGAGCTGCGCGAGACCGAGATCCGCAAGGCCACCACCGACGCCGGCCTGACCACCGCGCTGCGCGTGATCCCCGAGGCCACGCAGGCCGTCGCCCTCGTCGTCGGCGTCTACCTGGTGGCGCAGGGCGACATGACGCTCGGTGCGCTGGTCGCGTTCTTCACCACCACCGCGGTGATCAACGGGCCCGTCGTCGACCTCGGCATGACCCTGTCGATGACGCTCAACGCGCGCACCGCCGTCGACCGCTTCTTCGAGGTCATCGAGACGGTCAACCCGCTGACCGACCCGGCCCGGCCCGCGGACCTGCCGCCCGCGGGCTCGAACGATGGGGCCGAGACGGGCGGGCACGTCGCCTTCCGCAACGTCACCTTCCGGTACGACGACGCCGCCCGCCCCGTGCTCGACCAGGTCGACCTGGAGCTGCCGCCCGGCACCACCACCGCCCTGGTCGGCCTGACCGGCTCCGGCAAGTCGACCCTCGCGATGCTCGCGCCCCGGCTCTTCGACGTCACGGCGGGCGTGGTCGAGGTCGACGGCGTCGACGTACGCGACATGACCCGCGCCCAGGTGCGCGAGCGCGTCGCCGTCGCGTTCGAGGACCCCACGCTGTTCTCCGCGTCCGTGCGGGACAACGTGCTGCTCGGCGTGCGCGACGACCTGCCGGAGGCCGAGCGCGAGGCGCTCATGACGCAGGCGCTGGAGGTCGCCCAGGCCCAGTTCGTGCTCGACCTGCCGGACGGCGTCGGCACGCGGATCGGCGAGGAGGGCATGTCGCTCTCCGGCGGTCAGCGGCAGCGGCTCGCGCTGGCCCGGGCCATCGCCGCCCGGCCGCGGGTGCTCGTGCTCGACGACCCGTTGTCCGCCCTCGACGTCACCACCGAGGAGGCCGTCACCGCCCGGCTGCGCGACGTGCTGCAGGCCACGACCAGCCTGATCATCGCGCACCGGCCCTCCACCGTGGCCCTGGCCGACCGGGTGGCCGTGCTGCAGGGCGGGCGCATCACCGCCGTCGGCACGCACCACGACCTGCTCGCCACGGACCCGCACTACCGGTACATCATCTCCAGCCTCGAGCAGGACTACGAGGCGCACGACGGGGAGAACCCGCCGCCGGACCCCGGCGATCCCAGGAGTGACGGTCCCCGGAACGCCGAGCCCGAGAGCCAGGAGGCGCTGTCATGACCGCGACCACGGATCCCACCACTGCGGCGCCCGGCCGTCGCCGACCCACCGACGCCGCCGCGGACGACGAGACGCGCCTCGGCAAGGAGGCATCGCGCGCCGTCCGCTCCCGGTCCATGCGCCTGCTCGGCGACCTGCTGCGCTCGCACAAGCGGGCCCTGGCCTGGGCCGCCGTGCTCGTGGTCGCGTCCACGCTCGGGCAGGTGGCCGGGCCGTGGCTCGTCGCCGTCGCGATCGACAAGGCGGTACCGGCCCTGCAGGACGGCTCCGTCACGCCGCTGGTCCTCACCGGCGCCGGGTACCTCGTCGCGGCCGTGCTCGGCGGCGTCGCCGCCGGCGCCTACGTGCGGGCCGCGGCACGCATCGCCCAGGCGGTGCTGCTCGACCTGCGCCGCCGCGTCTTCCGCCAGACGCAGCGGCTCTCGCTCGAGTTCCACGAGTCATACACCTCGGGCCGCATCATCTCCCGGCAGACCTCCGACCTGGAGGCCCTGCGGGAGCTGCTCGACGGCGGCCTGACCGGCGTCGTCTCCTCGCTGCTGCTCATGGTGTTCACCTTCGTGAGCCTGCTGCTCATCGACTGGCGCTCCGGCCTCGTGCTCGCCGTGGCGTTCATCCCGGCCTGGCTGCTCACCCGCTGGTTCCAGCGCATGTCCCAGCGGTACTACCGGGAGCAGCGGACGGCGTCGGCCCGGCTCATCGTCAAGTTCGTCGAGACCATGACCGGGATGCGCGCCGTCCAGGCGTTCCGCCGCGAGCCCACCACCGAGGCGGACTACGGCAAGCTCGGCGAGGACTACCGCGACGCCAACCTGCAGATCTTCGGCGTCAACGGGCGGTTCCAGCCCGGCCTGATCCTCATCGGCAACCTGACGGTCGTCGCGGCGCTCGCCGTCGGCGGCTGGCGGGTGCTGGACGGGGCGCTCGAGGTGGGCGTGCTCGCGGCCGTGCTGCTGTACTGCAAGCGGTTCTTCCAGCCGGTGCAGCAGCTCGGCATGTTCTACAACGCGTTCCAGTCCGCGACGGCGGCGCTGGAGAAGGTCTCCGGCCTGCTCGCCGAGGAGCCCACCGTCGTCGAGCCCACCAACCCGACGCCGCTGGCCGCGGCGGGCCACCGGGCCCGCGGTGAGCTGCGGCTGGACCACGTGCGGTTCCAGTACGGCGAGGGCCCCGTGGTGCTGCCGGACCTGGACCTCACGATCCCGGCCGGGCAGACCGTCGCCGTGGTGGGCACCACGGGTGCCGGCAAGTCCACGGTGGCGAAGCTCGTCACGCGCTTCTACGACGCGTCGGCGGGCGCCGTGCGGCTGGACGGGATCGACGTGCGCGACCTGTCCTCGACCGACCTGCGGCGTGCCGTCGTCATGGTCACGCAGGAGGCGTACCTGTTCAGCGGGTCCGTGCGCGAGAACATCGCGCTCGGCCGGCCGGGCGCGTCCCAGGAGGAGATCGAGGCGGCGGCCCGCGCCGTGGGCGCGCACGAGTTCGTCATGGAGATGCCCGACGGCTACGACACCGACGTGAACAAGCGCGGCGGGCGGGTGTCGGCCGGGCAGCGGCAGCTGCTGTCGTTCGCGCGGGCGTTCCTCGCCGACCCGGCGGTGCTGGTGCTGGACGAGGCGACGTCGTCCCTCGACATGCCCGGCGAGCGGCTGGTCCAGCGGGGCCTGCAGACCCTGCTGGCCGACCGGACAGCGATCATCATCGCCCACCGGCTCTCCACGGTCGCTATCGCCGACCGGGTGCTCGTGATGGAGCACGGCGCGGTGGTCGAGGACGGCACGCCCGCCGAGCTGATCGCGGGGGACGGGCGGTACGCCCGGCTGCACGAGGCGTGGCAGGACTCGCTGGTCTGAGGTGCTCCTCGGGCGCCGGGGGTGATCGTCAGCTGCCGCGCAGGCCGCTGACGATCGCCTCCAGCGCCCGGTCGAGCTCGGCGTCGGTCACGCCGCCGAAGCCGAGCACGAGGCCCGTCAGGCTCGCGCTGCGGCAGTAGTCCGCCAGGAGCCGGACGTCGAACCCGGCGGCGCGGGCGGAGGTCCGCGCCGCCTGGGCCGCCGCGGCGCTCGTGTGCCACGTCGAGTACATGCCGGCCAGCGGCCCGGCGAGCTCGGCGTGCGGCTCCAGCGCCGCCGCGACCCGGGGCGCGCGGTCGGCGTAGACGCGGCGGGCGGTGCGCACCACCTTGTCGACCCAGCCGTCGCGGAGCAGGGTCAGCAGGGCGCGCTGGCTGGTCCAGGGCGGGGTGTCGTGGGTGATCGTCCGGCGCCGCACCAGGCGCTCGTGGACCTCTGGCGGGGCGACGAGCCAGCCGAGCCGCAGGCTCGGACTGACCGACTTCGACGCGGTACCGACGTAGGCGACCTGTGACCGGTCGAGGGCCGCGAGGGCGGGCACGGGGGCGACGTCGTACCGGAACTCGGAGTCGTAGTCGTCCTCGACCACCACGGCGCCCGCAGCCCGGGCGGCCGCCAGGAGCGCGAGCCGGTCCGCGGCGGGCATGACCCGGCCGAGCGGATGCTGGTGCGCCGGCGTCACGTATGCGGCCGCGCACCCGGTCAGGTCCGTGACGGGGGCCAGGGCCGGGTGGTCGACGACGGTGCGGCCCGACATGCGGATCGTCTCGACGGCGGCCCGGTAGCCGGGGTCCTCGACCAGGACGTTCCCGGGACCGAGCGCGCCCAGCAGCTGGCGCAGGGCATCGGTGGACCCGGCGGTCAGGAGGATCTCGTCCGGGGCGACGGTCAGGCCGCGGGTGCGGGCCAGCCGTTCCGCCAGGGCCTCGCGCAGCTCGGGCAGGCCGCTCGGGTCGGGGTAGCCGCGGGGCGGCCTGGCCGTGGAGACCTCCCGCCACGCGCGGCGCCAGCCCGCGAGGTGCCGCGGGTCGATCCAGGGCGTGCCCGCATCCAGGTGGGTGTACTGCGGCTCCCGGGAGGCGGTCCGGTGAGCGCTGCGCTGCGTCGGAAGGGTCTCCCCGGAGGCCACGAAGGTGCCGGCCCCGCGCCGGGTCGAGACCCAGGCTTCGGCCAGGAGCTGGTCGTACGCCTGCTCGACGACGGCGCGGGCGACCCCGAGGTCTGTCGCCAGGGCGCGGCTGGAGGGCAGACGGTCGCCGGTGCTGAGGGTCCCGTCGGTGACCAGCGTGCGGACGGCGGCCGCGAGCTGGGCGGGGAGGGGTTCGGCGCGGGCGCGGTCGAGCCGGACGGGGAGCATGGGGTGGCCTTCGTCGTGGGCGGTTCGTTGGTGGTGGCGCGTCAGAAGCCCCTGGGGCAGTGGTCTGCTGGCGCAGTGGCCTGTTCAAGTCGTGGCGAACTGGCCCGTGTGCATGAGCCACTTCGGGGCCAGGCTAGCGGTATGACGACGCCCCAGACTTCCTCCGTCTCCGCACCGCCCGCTCCCGCGGCTGTCGCTTCTGCCGCGGTCGCCCCTGCCGCAGCAGCTTCCGACATGCTCTCGCCGACGGCCCGGACGACGCCGACCCGCGGCCGGAACCGGCAGGTCGACGACCGACGCCGGCTCATGGCGTTGCTCGACGACGCGCTCATCGCACACCTGGGCGTCACGGCTGGCGCGCACCCGGTGGTCCTGCCCACGGCCTTCGGTGTCGACCCCGCCGGGCCTGACGACGGCGGCACCCTGTACCTGCACGGATCGGTCGCGGCGGGCTGGCTGGCGCCTGCGCTCGAGCACGACGTGTGTGTCACGATCACCGAGCTGGACGGTCTGGTCCTGGCGCGGACCGGCTTCCACCACTCGATGAACTACCGGTCGGCAGTCGTCATCGGCCGGCCGCGCCGGGTGACGGACCAGGGGGAGCGGCGTCAGGCGCTCGACCTGATCGTGGACCACATGGTCCCCGGCCGGTCCGCGACCCTGCGGCCGCCGACCCGCAAGGAGCTCGCGGCAACCGTCGTGATCGCGCTGCCGCTGGCCGAGGCCTCCATGAAGCAGCGCGAGGGCGGGGCCACCCTCGAGCCGGGCGACCTGGAGCTCGACGGGTGGGCCGGGCTGGTGCCGGTGCGCCGGGTCGCCTCGGCGCCGGTCACCGAGGACTACGTCTCCGACGAGGTGCCCGAGCTCGTGCTGCGCCGCGCCGCGGAGCTCGGGCGGGTCTAGCCGTGCGAGGAAGAACTTGTACCGGCTGCGTGCCCGTGTCCATCTGGAGCGTGGGCCAAGGCCTCATGTGGGTGGCCTGTTCAGAACGGCGGCTCGTCCGACACGTTGGGCGGGTTGGGGCCGGCAGCTCGATCGGCTGGGGAGTGAGCTGAGTGGCCTTGGGCGGGCTGCTCCCGGGTCCCGAGCAAGTGTCGGACGTCGTCGGTGAGGCTGGTGACGTCGGCCTCGGTCGGACCCGGTGCGTCCGGAGCGGCAGCTTCCGCGTCAGCCATGGCGCGCCCGGCCTGGGCGGGTGGTCTGTTGTAGATGTGACCGGTCGGGGCAGTCCAGGTCGTGGTGCCGGTCTTGGGATCGCGGGTGACGTCCCAGCCGTCGTGCGTCTTCGCCAGGTGGTGTGCGCGGCACAGCGGCTGCAGGTTCCCGGCGCGCGTCTGTCCTGGCGCGCCGGACTGTTGTGAGGCGCGGTCCGGTGTGTGGTCGTAGGGCTGGATGTGGTCGAGATCGGCGCGGTGTGCGGGTCGGTCGCACTGCGGGAAGCAGCAGGTCTGATCCCGCGCGGTGACTGCCTGGCGCAGGACCTTGCCGGGCTGGTAGCTCGTGGTGGAGTAGTCGGTCAGGATCCCGGTGATGGGGTCGGTCAGCAGCCGCTGCCAGGTAGCGTCGGTGGCGATCCGTGCGGCCTGGTCGGCCGGTATCGGGCCGTACCCGTCGAGGTGACCGGGAGAGTCGTCCAGGCCGAGCAGCATGGTGGCCGGCACGGTGACCCGGACCTGAGGTTTGACCGCGACGACCCGGATCGAGATGCCGTCGCAGGTGCAGCCCCCGCAGGTGCAGCCGGTGGCAGGCATCGTGGTACGCGGCAGGACCGGCTCGGCCGGACCTGCGCCCGGGTCCGGCGCTGCGGCTTCGGGCGCGCACTCGGCCCGTGGCGGCACGATGACCCGCCCGGTCGCGATCGCCACGAATGCGTCGGCGCGGGCCTGGGCCAGGGTGCGGGTGGTTCCGGGCGTCCGGCGGATGACGTGCGCGGCGGTGTCGATCGCGTCCCAGACGGCGGCCGCGTCGGTGGCGGGCAGGTTGGCGCTGATCCAGGCCATGGCGTTGTCCGCGGGGTCGAGGTAGACCGCGCGGCGGGTCATCGCCTGCTTGGCCACTTCCGTGGAGCCGTGCAGGCGGGTGGCGTACTGGTTCATCTTGTCGCGCAGCCAGCGGCGGGTGCGGTCGGGTGCGTGGGGTAGGTAGAGGGTGATCGCCTGGTCGCGTTCCTCGACTGTCAGGGGGTTGCCGGAGCGCAGCAGGATGTCGGCCTTGGCGACGTCGATCTGGGCCTGGTGCAGGGCGTCCATGACCTGGGGGTGCTCGGCCAGCCCGGTGCCGCGGGCCATGAGCTTGTTCGCGTCGCCCTGTGGCACACGTAGCCGCGCGCTGACTTCCGCGGCCGCCGCGGTGTGTTCCTCTGACCAGCCCCGGCGTCGCGCGATCTCACCGGTGGCGCGTGACTGCATCGCGGTGGCCCAGGAGATGACGTCCTGCCAGCGGGCCGCGACGTCGACCAGCTCGGCGTCGTCGGTGTCCGCCATCTCGACATCGGTCAGTGCGGCGACCAGTGCGGCACCGATCGGCAATGCGGAGATGTCTAACTCGGTCGAGAGAACGGCCGGCGCCGCAGCGCCCGAGACGGTGCTGCTTGAACCAACAGAAGCGGAGGCGACCACACAGTGACCGACCCAGGTCACGCTCGCCGCGGGCAACACGCCCTCGCCGTCCGCCGGTAGCACACCCCAGTGCAATCCGCGGGTCAACGAGATCGTCGATTCGCCGCCACCCGCAAAGGCGTCCGTCGCGGTGAGCAGCGCGACATCCCCGACAAGGGCTTGTCGCAAGGAGCGCTCCACGACGCCGACCCCGCCGTGGTCGCTCGCGCTGCCGTGTTCCGTCATGTCCTGTTCCATGTGCACCCCCTTCGTCCGGCAAAGCTATCAATCACCATTCCAGGCATCGAATCTATGTTCGATCCACCCTGGTCCGCATCTCCAGTTCCAAAGCTGTGGACAACCACCCGAGACACCCGCCCCCACCCGGCAACACCGCTGCTAGCATCCCGTCCGTGACTCCGAACTTCTCCGTCCTCCCGCCCCCGGTCGCCTGACCGGAGCGGCACCGCGACCGGCCTCCACGGGCCGGCGCCGAGGCGTGCTCCGTGACGATCCCCGTCCTCGGAAGTCCCTCGGAACGGGCCGGCGCCAGGCGCGACCGGCCAGGAGTACACATGTCGTCAACTCGAACCGGGCTGCTGCTCGTCTGCCTCGCCGGAGTCCTGTGGGGCACCGGCGGCCTCGCCCTCGAAATCCTCCGCGACCACTCGTCGATGTCCGTCCTGACGGTCAGCGCCTACCGCATGTTGATCGCGGCCCTCGCGCTGATCGCCGCCTCGTTCGTCCTGCGCCGGGGACCGCGGCTCGTCGCCCTGGTGCGGGCCCACCCGGTGCGCGCTGCCGCCGTGGGGCTGGGGACAGGCGCCTACCAGGCGCTCTACTTCGGCTCCGTGGCGACGGCGGGTGTCACCGTCGCGACGGTCGTCAGCCTGGGCCTCGCCCCGGTGATCCTCGCCGGGGTGGACCTCGTCCGGGCCCGACGCCGGACCGCCCCGCCGCGCGGCACCCTGCGCCTCGGGCTGGTCGTCTCCGCGGCGCTGTCCGGGCTGGTCCTGGTCAGCACCGCCTCGGGGACCGGCGCCGTCGGGAGCCAGCCGGTGCTCGGCCTGCTGCTGGCCGTCGCCTCCGGCTCGGTCTATGCCGGTACGACGGCGCTGGGCGGCACGCTGCTGGCGTCGCCCGTCGTCGACCCGCTCGCCCTGACCACCGTGGCGACGACGGCGGGCGCCGTCGGACTGGTCCCGGTGGCGCTGGCCGGCGGCGGACCGTTCGTCACGAGCGATCCGGCCGCGCTCGGCACCCTCGCCTACCTCGGCGTGTTCACGATGGCCCTCGCGTACGGGCTCTTCTACGCGGGGCTGCGCAGCACCAGGAGCGGTGCGGCCGTGGTCGCGACCCTGGTGGAGCCAGTGACGGCGGCTGTCGCCGCGGCGGTCGTGCTGGGGGAGCGGCTCGGACCGGCAGGAATCGCCGGGTCGGTCCTGATCTTGGCCGCGGTGGCCGGCCTGGACCTAGAACCTCAGGCGTAGGACCAACGCCCGTCCTGCCGCAGCCTGGGCTGGGGCGGGACGGGCGTCTCGTGGTCGACGGCGCTCATCTGGCCGGTGTTGTACTGGTCCGCGATGTACTGGCTGAACTGGCCCGAGTCGAGCGTGTGGGCGTTGTCCTCGTAGTCGTACGAGCGATACCCGTCGGGACCCGCCGGCACGTACCCACGGGGCGCCGCGGCAGTGCCTGACGAGTCCGGCGCGCCGGCCGCGTGCGTCCCCGCGGCGCCGGCCGCGTGCGAACCGGCCGCGTGCGAACCGGCCGCCTGCGAACCGGCCGCGGCCCCGTACGTCCCCTGACCCGCCCCGGCGCCGTGAGCGCCCGGTGCGTACCCCTGCTGCCCGCCCCGGTAGTCCAGCTCGGCGCCCGCTGCGTACTGGGCCTCGTATCCGGCCGGGTACGCCGCCGCCTGCCGCGAGTCGTGGCCCGGCTGGTAGGCGGGATAGGCGCCCGTGTTCACCTGCTGCGCGGCCGGCTGCCACAGGTCGGCCGGCGGGTTCGGCGAGTCGAACGACGGCGTCGCCCCGGTCAGCCCCTGCGCCGCCTGGTTCTGCGCCGCGAACAGCGCCGACGCCCCGGCGTCGGGCTGCACGCCGTTGAGCTCCCCGTGGATCCGCCCGGCGAGGTTGGCCGCGATCGCGAACCGCAGCGGCGCCAGGGAGTCCACCGACATGGTGCCCGTCACCGCGGGCGGGGGGAGGAACGCGAAGACCTCGTCGTCGCCGAGCTGCATGCCCTGGCCGAGGGCGGCGTTGAGCGTCTCCTCCAGGAGGTACTCGGCGCGGCCGTCCTCGGTCTCGAGGTCGGCGAACATCTCGTCCATCGTGCCCCACCGGCGCTCCAGCGTGCCCTCGACGGTGTCGAGGAACCACCAGCCGTCGCGCGACTCCAGGAAGAGGTCGCCGAAACAGGAGGCGAAGCGCGGGGTCTTGTCACCCGTCCCTATCCACGACCAGGACGACAGCGCGAACTCGTAGGCGTCAGGTGCGAATTCTCGGATCAGGTGCACCTGGCGAATGTTGCCATGCTCACACTCCGAGCAAAAGGGGCGTACTGGATATGTAACGATTCGGCTCGTCCGTTTCACCCGAATGTTTTCCTCCCGGAAACACCTGGCACCCCCGCGAGGCCGGTCGCTACCGTCGCGACATGGCGAGCGACGACGACGGGCAGCATCACGCACAGCACGACGCACGGCACGACCCACGGCACGGCGGCCGGCACACGAGCGGCCAGCTCGCGCTCGACGCGCGGGTCCAGGAGTACTACGCGGGCCTGACCGGCTGGGACGAGCACGCGCGGCTCACGTCCCGCTCGGCGCAGGGCCCGCTGGAGCACGCCCGCACCCAGGAGCTGGTCCGACGGCGTCTCGCGCCCGGCGCGCGGGTGCTCGACGTCGGCGGCGCCACCGGCGTGCACGCCGCCCCGCTGGCCGCGGACGGCTTCGACGTGCTCCTGGTCGACCCCGTCGCCGAGCAGGTCGCGCGCGCGGCCGAGCACGGCACCTTCGCGGCGCGGGTCGGGGACGCGCGGGACCTCGCCGCGCCAGGCCTGGACCTGGCCGACGACACCTTCGACGCCGTGCTGCTCCTCGGCCCGCTCTACCACCTCGCGACGCGTGCCGACCGGCTGCGGGCGCTGCGCGAGGCCGCGCGTGTGACCCGGTCGGGCGGCACCGTCGTCGCCGCGGGCATCACGCGCCTCGCGGGCCTGGTCGGCGGCGGGTACGAGCTGTTCGCGCCGTCGGCCTGGCAGCCGATGCTCCAGGAGGGCACGCCCCCGGACATGCAGTTCCCGGCCGCCCACTTCCACGACGCCGCCGAGCTCGCCCAGGAGGTGGCCGAGGCCGGGCTGTCCGACGTCGTCGTGCACGGGGTGGAGGGGCCCGCCGGCGGGGCGCTGGAGCGGGTCCCGCTCGACGCCCCGGAGGCCCCGGCGCTGATCGACGCCGCGCTCACCCTCGCCCGCGCGCTGTCGACGACGCCCGGCGTCACGGACATGAGCCAGCACGTCCTGGCGATCGGTACGGTCGCCCCATGAGCACCGAGATCAGCCCCGAGTCCCGCGCCGAGATCGACCGGATCGCGCGCACCGACCCGCCGGCCGCCGCCGACGAGGTGACGATGCTGCGGTCCTTCGTCGACTTCTACCGGGCCACGATCCGGCGCCAGTGCGCGGGCCTGACGGCGGAGCAGCTGCGCACGCCGCACCCGCCGTCGACCATGACGCTGGCCGGGATGCTCAAGCACCTCGCCTACGTCGAGGACGAGTGGTTCTCCGTGCGCCTGCGGGGCAGCAGGCCCGCGCCGCCCTGGGACACGGTCGACTGGTCCGCGGACCGCGACTGGGACTGGAACAGCGCCCTGACGGACACCCCGGAGCAGCTGGTCGCCCTGTTCGACGACGCCGTGGCCGCCTCCGAGCGGATCCTCGACGAGGTCGTCGGCGCGGGCCTGGACCAGGAGGTCGCGCGGCCGTCGGGGCACGCGGGCCACGCCGGGCGCATCACGCTGCGCTGGATCCTGGTGCACATGGTCGAGGAGTACAGCCGGCACGCGGGCCACGCCGACCTGCTGCGCGAGGCCCTGGACGGCGCGACCGACCTGTAGCGCCGGGCGGGCCCCGGAACGCGCAAGCGGCTCAGAACAGCAGCCACGCGAGGTCCGCGGCCTCCAGCACGATCCAGAACCGCAGGAACCGGCCGACCAGGCCGGTGCCGACGAACAGCCACATCCGCACCCGCAGCACGCCCGCGACCACGGACATCACCATGAACGGCGGCAGCCCCGCGAACGCCGAGGCCAGCAGCACCAGCCCGGTGTAGACGGGGCGGCCCTCGGTGCGGCCGCGCCAGCGGGTCATCGCGGCCTCGATCCTGGGCGACTCCAGCTTGCTGCGCAGCCAGGGCAGCCGGGTGGTCCCGGCGCCGGCCCAGTACCAGAGGAGCTTGCCGGTGACCTGCCCGACGGCGGCGACCGCGGCCAGCACGACGCTCGGGTAGGTCTGGTCGGCGGCGGCCACCGCGAGGTAGGCCTCCAGGGCCATGAACGCCGCGACGGCGGCGCCGGCCGAGTAGAGGAAGGTGGAGACGAGCAGCATCGGACCGGGTCCGCCCTCAGGTCTCGGGGTGCGGGGAGGTGGCCGGGGTCACACCGGGACGTTAGCGCCTGCTGCGACGAGCTGCCGAATCAGGGCCTCGGCGGGCGGCGCGGGCGGGCCGACGGTAAGGGCCATGACCCGCCGCTTCGCACCCGGCAGGGGAGCGGTGGCGATGCCCGGGTGCCGGTGCGCGAGCAGCGTGAGCCCGGGCAGCAGGCTCACGCCCGCGCCCGCGGCGACCAGCGCCTGCACGGCCACGTAGTCGTCGGTCTCGAACGCGATCCGCGGCGCGAAGCCGACGGCGGCGCAGCGCGCCACCATGTCGGCGCGGCAGCGCTCGCACCCCGCGATCCAGTCGGCGTCGTCCAGGGCCTTCAGGTCGGGGACGACGCCGGGGCCGGGCGCGGCGTCGAGGTCCGCGGCCGTGACGAGGTTGACCTGCTCGTCGAGGATCGTCGTCGACTCGAACCGCGACAGGTCGTCCATGGAGCGGGCGTGGCGCACGTCCATGTGCTCGAACACCAGCGCGACGTCGACCGCGCCGGACTGCAGGGCGGCGACGGCGTCCGGCGGCTCGTGCTCGACGAGCCCCACGGACAGGCCGGGGTGCTCCTGCACGAGGCGGGCGACGGCGTCGGGCACGAGGGTGGCGAGCGCGGAGGGGAAGGCGGCCAGGCGGGCGCGTCCGGCGCGCAGGCCGGCCAGGGCGTCGAGCTCGCGGCGCGCGCCCTCGACGCGGCCGAGGATCTCCTCGGCGCGGTTCGCGAGCAGGCGACCGGCCTCGGTGAGGCGGACGCCGCGGCCGTGCCGCTGCAGCAGCGGGATGCCGGCGTCGGCCTCCAGACGGGACAGGTGGTGGCTCACCGAGGGCTGCGCGTAGTGCAGCTCCTTGGCCGCGGCCGTGACGGAGCCCGTACGGGCGACCGCCGCGAGGACGCGCAGCCGGGTGAGGTCGAGCTCTGCGGTCATGCCTCCAGGTTAGCGCAGAAAGATAGGCTGCATCGATCGAAAGTCGAAGTAACACGTATTGGACCTATGGGTCATGGGCGGGTCACGCTGGGTTCATGAACCTCGTCGAGACCCGTCCCGACGTCACGATCGCCGACGTGCTCGCCGCGCAGTCGCGCCTGGACGGCATGGTGGTGCGCACCCCCGTGGGGGAGTACCCGGACCTGACCCGGGCCGCGGGCGCCGACGTCGTCGTCAAGCACGAGAACCAGCAGCGCACCGGCGCCTTCAAGGCCCGCGGCGCCAGCAACCTCCTGCTCGGGATGACGGAGGCCGAGCGCGCCCGCGGCGTCGTCGCCTACTCCACGGGCAACCACGCGCAGGGCGTCGCCTACGCCGCCCGGCTGACCGGCACCGCGTGCACCATCGTCATGCCCGACGACCCCAACCCCGTCAAGCTGCGCGCCGTCCTCGACCAGGGCGCCGACGTGCTGCTCCAGGGTGCCACGTTCGACGACGCCCGCGAGCGGGCCACCGCGCTCGCCGAGGCCTCCGGGGCGCGGCTCGTCGGTGCCGCGAACGAGCCCGCCATCATCGCCGGCGTCGGCACGCTGTACCTCGAGATGTTCCAGCAGGCCCCGGGCCTCGACGTGCTCGTCGTCCCCGTCGGCGGCGGCTCCGGAGCCTCCGCCGCCGGCCTCGTCGCGGCCGCCGTCGCGCCCGGCACCGAGGTGATCGCCGTCCAGTCCGCCGCCTCGCCGGCCGCCCACGACTCCTGGCACTCGGGCGCGCTCGTCGAGCGGGCGAACGCCACCCGCGCGGAAGGGCTCGCCGTCGGCTGCGGGTTCGAGGTCACGCAGGCCCTCATGCGCCGGCACCTGACCGACTTCGTGCTCGTCACCGACGAGCAGATCACGCTCGCCCAGGAGCTGTACCTCACCGGCGCGCACACGGTCGCCGAGGGCGCCGGGGCCGCCGCGCTCGCCGCCGTCCTGGCCGACCCCGAGCGCTTCGCCGGACGCCGCGTCGGCGTCGTCTGCACCGGTGGGAACGCCAGCGCCGACGAGCTGCGCCGCGCCCTGGCGCGCGCCACGGGACCCGTGCCCGACTAGGCTCGCCCGCATGGCCCGCTACTTCGACGTCCACCCCGTCGACCCTCAGCCGCGCGCGGTCGGGCAGGTGGTCGCGATGCTGCGCGACGACGCGCTCATCGCGTACCCCACCGACTCCTCCTACGCGCTCGGCTGTCGCATGGACTACCACGACGGCGCGGACCGCATCCGCGGCATCCGTCGGCTCGACGACAAGCACCACTTCACCCTGGTGTGCGCCGACTTCGCCCAGCTCGGCCAGCTCGTCAAGCTCGACAACTCCGCGTTCCGCGCCATCAAGGCCGCCACGCCCGGGCCCTACACGTTCATCCTGCCCGCCACCGCCGAGGTGCCGCGCCGGCTCGCGCACCCCAAGAAGAAGACCGTGGGCGTGCGCATCCCCGACTCCGCCGTCACCCAGGCGCTGCTGCGCGAGCTCGGCGAGCCCCTGCTGTCCTCCACCCTGATCCTGCCCGACCACGCCGAGCCCCTGACCGACGGCTGGACCATCAAGGAGGAGCTCGACCACGTGCTCGACGCCGTGGTGGACGGCGGCGACGCCGGCACCGAGCCGACGACGGTCGTCGACTGGTCCGACGGTTATCCACAGGTCGTCCGAGAAGGGGCCGGCGACCCCGCCCGTTTCGAATAGCCTGGGGGTCATGACCGACCCCACCGGGCTCGAGCAGGCCCGCACCAAGATGACCCAGGCAGGCGTCGCACCCGCCGCGATCGACACGTTCACGCGGTTCTACCACCTCCTGGAGTCCGGCGAGACCGGCCTGATCCGCGAGACCGACATCGACCCCCTCGTCGACATCCCCAACCGCGCCGAGCTGACCATCAGCGACGACGACGCGGCCGCGGCGCTGGCCAAGACCGCGATGCTCAAGCTCAACGGCGGGCTCGGCACGTCCATGGGCATGGACAAGGCCAAGTCGCTCCTGCCCGTCCGCGAGGCGCCTGACGGCGGCGAGATCCTCACCTTCCTCGACATCATCGTCGGCCAGGTCCGCGCCGCCCGGCAGGCCACCGGCGCCCGCCTCCCGCTGCTGTTCATGAACTCCTTCCGCACCCGCGAGGACTCGCTGGCCGCCCTGGAGCGCTACACCGACATCGCCGTCGACGGCCTGCCCGTCGACTTCCTGCAGAACCGCGAGCCCAAGCTCCTCGCCTCGGACCTCACCCCCGTCACCTGGGAGAAGGACCCCGACCTCGAGTGGTGCCCGCCCGGGCACGGCGACCTCTACCCGGCGCTGCACGCCTCCGGCGTCGTCGTCGCCCTCCTCGAGGCCGGCTTCCGCTACATGTGCGTCTCCAACTCCGACAACCTCGGCGCCACGCCCGACGCGACCATCGCCGGCTGGTTCGCCGCCTCCGGCGCTCCCTACGCCGCCGAGCTCTGCCGCAAGACCGCGGCCGACGTCAAGGGCGGCCAGATCGTCGTCCGCAAGTCCGACGGCCGCTACGTGCAGCGCGAGACCGCCCAGACCCACCCCGACGACGTCGCCGCGTCGCTCGACGCCACCCGGCACCCCTTCTTCCACACCAACAACCTCTGGTTCGACCTCCAGGCGCTCGCCGACGAGCTGGAGCGGACCGGCGGAGTGCTGGAGCTGCCCCTGATCCGCAACGACAAGACGGTCGACCCGTCCGACTCGTCGTCGCCCGCCGTGGTGCAGATCGAGTCCGCCATGGGCGCGGCCGTGGCCGTCTTCGAGGGCGCCACCGCCATCGAGGTCGAGCGGTCCCGGTTCCTGCCGGTCAAGACCACGAACGACCTGCTGGTGCTGCGCTCCGACGTGTACACCCTCACGCCGGACTACCTGCTCGAGGCCCAGGCGCCCGCGCCGCTGGTCGACCTCGACAAGGCGCACTACAAGCTCATCGACGGCTTCACGCAGCGCTTCGCCGCGGGCGCGCCGTCCCTGCGCGACGCCGACTCGCTCACCGTGCGCGGCGACTGGACCTTCGGGTCAGGCGTGCGGGCCGAGGGCAAGGCGGCGCTCGCGGGCGACGGCGGCACGGTGCCGGACGGCGCGACGGTCGGCGCGGACGGGTTCTGACCCGCACCGGTGCGTGGTCGGCAGTTCGTCAGGTGATCGGTAGATCGTCGGGCGGTCGGTAGAAGGTCAGGTGGTCGGTACCTCGAGCTGCCGACCACCTGACCTTCTGCCGACCACGCTGTTCGGCGGTGTCCCACGCTGTTCGACCGGGCTCCCGCACCGTTCGGTCGTCCCACGCTGCTCGACCGGGCTCCCGCACCGCGCGGCGGGCGTCAGCCCGACGTGGTGGAGCGCCAGGTCTCCTCGATCGCGACGATGCGTGCGCGCAGCGGGGTCGGGTCGGCGTCCGGGGGCACCGGCCCCGCCGCGGCGGCGTCGGCCAGCCAGTCGGCCCAGGCCTGCCACCGCGGCAGGTAGAGGTCGCGCACCAGGGGGTGCCAGTGCCGGCCGGAGTAGTCGTGCAGGCCGTTGTGCTGTCCGCCCCAGACGCTGACCAGGCTGCGCGCCTCGCGCTCCATCGCGTCCCGCTCGGCGGGGGTGTCGCCCCAGGCCCGGGCGGCGTCGATCCAGGTGCGCACCCGGCTCTCCGGGCGGACGGTGGCCAGCTCGTCGAGCTCCAGCAGGTCGGCCCGCAGGCGGTTCATGTGCTCGCGGACGCCGTCGGGGTCGCCGTTCCGCGCCGCCGCGAGGATCCCGCGCACGTGCGCGCGGGTGCCCTGGGCGAGGACGTGCCCGGCCAGGTCGGCGATGTCGGCGTCGAGGACATCGAGGGCGCTGGTGCCGCTGGGCCCGGCGGTGTCTACGGCGTCTGGCCCGCCTGTGGTGTTCTTGCTGTTTTCGCCTTCGGCGTCCTCGGTGTCTGCCCCGCCCGTGGCGGCCTCGCTGTCCGGCCCGCCCGTGGCGGCCTCGCTGTCCGCCCCGCTCGCGGTGCCCTCGGCGTCTGTCCCGCGCGCTGCGGTGCCGACCACTGCCTTGTGCTCCCCGCCGCCAGCCGACCGGTTCTGCCGGGACTCCGCGGCAGTTAGCAGCTCCCTAACCGCCGTCAGGTCCCGCACCGCGTCGGCGAGGCGGGGGAGGGCGGCCTCGATCGCGGGGTCGTTCTCGGCGTCCACGTTGGACGACGGCGTGGGCGGCTGCGGACCTGAGATCGCCTCGCCGGCGCTGCGCTGAGCCGGGAACGGCAGGCCTGCGCTCCAGGGCCGGGCGATGACCGGCGTCGGGATCGAGCGGGTGCGACCCGATCCGTAGAGCGTGGATAAAATAGTGTGCCAAGCGCGTAGCGCCACCCGAGCGGCTTCCTGCACCGGGTCACCGCCAGCTCCAGAGCCGATGAGCCCGTACCGGGTGAGCACGAAGCTCTCCAGCCAGGCGTCGAGGTCGGCGGGGGAGTGCGGGCCGTCGTCCCAGGCGAGGTCGGTGCCGAGCTCGTAGAAGACCTCGTTGTTCTCGATCGCCTCGGGGGCCAGGCCGACGCCGCGCAGGTGCGGCACGCCGTCGGGCAGCGCGGCCACGTCCCGGACGAGTCCCGCCAGGTCGCCGAACAGCGCGGGCCGCCCGCCGAAGTTGTGCAGCGCGCACCAGACCCAGGGGCGCCCGGCGAGCGGGGCGCCGTCGGCGAGCAGCGCGGTGTGCAGGGGCACGTGCTCGCCCCAGAGGTCCAGCACCAGCGTCCGGTCGACGGGCACGTCGCACAGGTACGCGCCCACCCGGTCCGGCGTCCAGAACGCGCCCTTGTAGTGGAAGGGCCAGCCCTGCAGCACCCAGACCGGCTCGGGTTCCCCGCCGTCTCGAGCCGCCGCGGCCAGCGCGCGGTACATCCCGCGTCCGGCGGAGCGCAGGTGGTCGGCGTCGTCCGACGGCGGCACGGACTCGATGTACGGGTCCACCGCGTAGAAGCCCGTGCCGGGGCCGAGGAGCTCGCGCTGCACCCGGCCGAACGTCGCGTGCAGGCCCCGGAAGCGTGCCGACTCGGGGTGCAGCAGCGGGATGTGCCAGCCCTGCCACTCGATCTCGTCGTAGCCGGCTGTGTCGTCGCCGCCCGTGTCGTGGCTGCCCGCGTCGTCGCCACCCGTTCCACCCGCGCGGCACCCGTCGGAAGCGGGGCCCGCGCCCGCGAGCGACGGTGGCACGTGCCCGCCGAACCCGGGCAGCACCGGCGTCATGCCGAGCTCGCGCATCCGCGCGAGGATCCGCCGGGCCAGGTCGACGCGGCGCTCGGCCCAGCGGGCGGGGAGCGGACCGCCGAATGAGTGCATGCCGCCCATGAACGTCCACGGGAAGTGCGCGGCGCCGCCGATCCACTCGGCCACCTCGGTGTCGGGCAGCCCGGACCGGCGGAAGGTCTCGGCCAGCACGGCCTCGTGCGCCACGAGCATCAGCGGGTGCGTGACGCCGTGCAGCGCCATCCAGTCGATCTCGCGCTCCCAGCGGTCCCAGCCCCAGAACGGCGTCGAGTACCCGAACGTCACCACGTTCAGGTAGTACCGCACGGCGTGCGGCGTCGAGACGGCGGTCCGGGGCGCGTCTGGCAGGGGTCCCGCGCCCACCTGCGGTCCCGGGTGCCCATTCGGTCCGACGTCGGCCTCCGGCCCTGCGCCCGCCTCCGGCCCTGCGCCCGCCTCCGGTCCTGTGCCAACGCACGGTCGCTGCCAGGTGAGGCGCGTGCCCAGGTGGGCGCGCACGTAGCGGGCGAGGGCGACCGAGGCCGCGACGGGGTCCGACGCGCGGATCGTCAACCGGCCGCCGGTCGCGACGTAGTCGGCTGCGGCGGCGGGGCCGGCGGCATGCCCCCCGGCCGTCTCAAGTGATTCGTTCGTCCACCCGGCCGGCAACGGCTCCAGCGAGACCAGCCCGGGATCGACCCCGGCACGTTCGGCGACGCCGCGGACGGCGTCCGCCCACGACACGCCCGTCACGCCGACCCCACCGTCGTCTCCGTCCATGCCGAAAAGTCCACCACGCCCGCCCCGGTGCGCGACTCCTCGGCGGCGAACGCCATGAGGTGGCTGTCCAGCGCCGTCGCGAACGACAGCTCGCCCGTCCCCACCGTGCCGTCCACCACGGCGCGGCAGAACGCGTCCATCAGGGCGTCGTCCCCACCCGCGTGCCCCCGGTGGTCGGCCGCGACCGAGTCGGCGCGGGCGACGAGCATGCAGGTCGCGTGCCCCAGGGGGCCGGCGACGCCGGAGGCCACCACCTCGACACCAGCCGGCAGCGACTCCGGCAACCGCCCCGCCGGCGAGAACAGGTCCACCCGGATCTCGCCCGAGTCCATGTGCCCGTGCAGCTGCCCCCGCGTCCCCGTGATCGTCAGATGCCTGGTGTTCTCCGCGGTGAACGCGCTCGCCGTGAGCGTCGCGGTCAGCCCCGTGCCGAACTCCAGAAGCGTCTGCTGGTGGTCCGCCACGTCGTTGTCGCACCGGTACACGCACCGCCCGTACGGCCCGCGCCGCAGCGCCGCGAGCCGTCCGGCGGGGGAGAGGTCGGAGCCGAGCATCGTCACGGGGTGGCCCGTGACGTCGCGCAGGGCGTCCACGTAGTACCGCGGCGCGTAGAACGGGCAGGACGTCGCCGCGGGGCAGCCGTCGGTGCAGCGTCCCGGGGCGCCGGCCGGCGCGTTCTCGGCGCGGAAGTGCAGCAGCGACCCCGTGCTGGACACCGTCCGGGGCGCCGCCCCGGCGAGCCAGCGGATCAGGTCCAGGTCGTGGCACGTCTTGGCGAGCACCATGGGGCTGGACTCGGCGGCGTTGCGCCAGTTGCCCCGCACGAACGAGTGCGCGAAGTGCCAGAACCCGATGTTCTCCCGCACCTCGATCGTCGCGAGGTCGCCCAGCGAGCCCGCCGCGACGACGGCCCGCACGGCCCGCCAGAACGGCGCGAACCGCAGCACGTGCCCGACGGCGACCCGGGCGCCCGTCCGGCGCACCACGCCGGCCAGGTCGGTCAGCCCCGTGAGCGTCGGCGCGGCGGGCTTCTCCAGCAGCATCGGCAGCCCGGCGTCGGCCACCGCGGCGGCGGCCGGGACGTGGAGCGCGTCCGGCAGGGCGATCAGCACGGCGTCCGGCCGCAGGTGGGCGAGGTCGGCCACCAGGTCGCGCCAGTCCGGGTACCGGGCCGCCGTCGTCCCGGCGAGGGCGTCCAGCCGCGCCGGCACCGGGTCGGCCACGCCGACGACGCGGGCACGGTCCGGGTGCGCCCGCACCCAGCGTCCGTAGGCGTCGGCGCCTCGCCCGCCCGCGCCGAGCACGGCGAGACGCAGGGAACGGTTCATCGCACGGTCCTCCTCAGGACGGTCCCCCCGAGCGCATCGAGCGCATCAGGCACACCTCATCGTTCGGCACCCTGGACCAGCCCGGAGACGATGTACCGCTGGGCCAGGAAGAAGATGATCACCACCGGCACGGTCACCGCGATGGACCCGGCCAGCAGCACCGTGACCGGCACCTGGAAGTCGCCGAGCTGCGCGATGCCCAGCGGCGCCGTCCAGAGGTCGCGGTGCTGCACCAGGAACAGCAGGGCGTAGAAGTACTCGTTCCAGGCGATCATGAACACGTAGATCGCGGTGGCCACGACGCCCGGCACCGCGATCGGCAGCACCACGCGGGTCAGGAGCTGGCCCAGCGTGCAGCCGTCCATGATCGCGGCCTCCTCGACGCTGGCCGGCAGTGCCAGGAAGAAGTTCCGCATCATGTACAGCGCCACCGGCACGGTGGCCGCCACGTAGACGATCAGCAGCCCCACCAGCGAGCTGGTCAGGCCCAGCCTGGACAGGATCACGAACTTGGGCACCGCCAGCACGATCCCCGGGAACAGGTAGACCGCCAGGATGATGCCGTTCGTGACGGCCCGCCCCCGGTACCGCAGCCGGGCGGCCGCGTAGGCGCCCAGCACGCAGACCACGATGCTCACCACCACCGTCCCGACGGCGACGCCGAGCGAGTTGAGCACGAACCGCGCGAGCCCGAACCCGCCGTCGGCCTCGTCCCGCATGGCCGTGGCGAACGCGGACAGGTCCAGGCTCGTCGGCAGCCCCAGCGGGTCGCGCGTCACCTCCGTGTAGGGGCGCATCGACAGGACGACGCCGTACGCGACCGGCCCCAGCGACCACAGCAGCGCGAGCGCGACGACGACGGCGCGGCCGGCGCGGGCCGCGCGGGTGGGTCGGACGCCCGTCATGAGTCCTCCGTCCGCCGGGACAGCAGCACGTACCCCACCAGGAGCACCCCCAGGATGAGGCTCATCAGCAGCCCGAACGCCGCCGCGCTGCCGATGTCGGCCTTGGTCACGAGCTCGGTGTAGACCTTGATCGCCATGACCTGGGTGCTCCCGGCGCCCTCGGTCAGCAGGTAGACGTCGTCGAAGCTCTGGAACGACCAGATGAACCGCAGCAGCAGGAGCAGCAACGCCACGGCCCGCAGCTGCGGCAGCAGGATGTACCGCAGCGTCTGCCGGCGGCCCGCGCCGTCGAGCGCGGCGGCCTCCTCGATCTCGCCCGGCACCGCCTGCAGCCGCGCGGTCAGGAACAGGAACGCCAGCGGCGCCGACTTCCAGATGTCGAACAGCACCACCACCAGCAGCGCGACCGGCACGGGGATGCCCCAGACCTCGGCGGAGGTGGTGCTGAGGAACCCGACGGGCGTGTCCCACCCGAGGTAGGCGCGGCCGAACGCGTTCACGACGCCGTACTGCGGGTTGAGCATCGTCTTCCAGAGGGTCGCCGCGGCCACCACCGGCAGCACGTACGGCACCAGGAGCAGCGCCCGCACCAGACCGCGCCCGCGGAACGGGCGGCGCAGCGCGAGCGCGAGCACCAGCCCGACGGCGAGTGAGCCGGCCGCCGTCAGGCCCGCGTACAGGACCGTGGTCCACAGGGCGCCCCAGAACGCCTGCGACGCCATGGCGCGCTCGAAGTTGTCCAGCGACCACTCGATCGGCTCGGTGCCCAGGAACGGGATGTCGACCAGCCGGATCTCCGAGAAGCCGAACACGACCACCAGCGCGAACGGCAGCAGCACCACGAGGGCCACGACCGCCAGGGACGGCGAGACGAGCAGCCAGCCGGAGCGGTTCTCCCGCCGGGCCCGCCCCGCCTGCGCCCCAATCTGGGTAGCCGGCCTGCGGGACGCCGGTCTGCCGGACGCCGGCCCGCGGGCGGCCGGCACGCGCGCGGTCCTCACTGGTCCTGCTGCAGCGCCGTCACCTCCGCGGCCATCTGCCGCGTCACCTCCGCGGGGTCGGTGCCGCGGTACAGCGGGTCGAGCTGCTGCGCCAGCGTGCCCTGCGTGGCGACCAGGCCCGCGAGCGTCGCGTCGGGCGTGCCCTGGCCCCAGCGGTCGACGGCGTCCATGCCCTCGCCCATGGCCGTCACCAGGTCGTCGCCGTACACCTCGGCCACCGACGACTCGACCTTGGGCCCGAAGCCCAGGCCGCCCCACGCGTCCAGGTACTCGGTGGGGTTCTCCGGGGTGCCGGTGCGCAGCGGCAGGCGGCCCTCGGTGGCCACGGCCAGCGTGTCGGCGTAGCCCGTGCTCAGCATGTACTCGATGTACTGGCGCGCCTCGTCGGCGTGCGCGTGGGCCGGCACCGCGTAGGCGAGCGTGGCGCCGAACTGGGCCGGGGCGGCGTCAGTCTCGTCGGCCGAGCCGCCCGGCGGCTCCAGCACCGTGATGAACCCCGAGCTCTTCGCCAGGAACTCCGGGTCGTCGCCGCACTCCTCGCACGACGGCGGCACCGCCTCGTCGAGGTCCGCCAGCTCGTCCAGGATGTGCGTCGAGAACAGCAGCATCGCGGCGTCGCCCGCCAGGTAGGCGGCCCGCGCCGACTCGACGTCGTAGTCGCCCGCGACGGACGAGTCGCGCAGCTCCTTGAAGTACCCGGCGGCCTCGGCGCACACTGGCGAGTCGATGGCGACCTCGCCGTCGGTCACGAGGCTGCAGCCCGCGGACTGGAAGATCGACTCGATCCCCTCGGTGCCCGACGCCGTTCCGGACTGGGTGCCCAGGGCGATGCCGGTGAGGCCCAGCTCCTCCTTGACGGCCGTGGCCGCCTGCGCGAGCTCCTCGACCGTCGTGGGCACCTCGACGCCCGCCTCCTCCAGGAGGTCGGTGCGGTAGGCGATCAGGTGCACCCAGCCGTCGCTCGGCACGGCGGCCACGGTGCTCTCGCCCGAGTCCGTGTCCTGCACCGTGACCGCGCCGAGCGCGTTCTGGTTGAACGTCGCGGGGTCCAGCGTGTCCAGGGCGGCCTGGACGGCGTCGGTGTCGAGCAGCCCCTGGGACTGCCAGGAGGTGACCTGCGAGGCACCGGCGAGGATCAGGTCGGGCACCTCGCCCGAGGCGGCGCCGGTCACCAGGGCCTGGTCCTGGTCGGCGGCGGCGAGCGGGACGACGTCGACCTCGATGCCGGTCTCCTCCGTGAACCCCTCCGCGACGGCCTCCTGGGCGGCGACCCGCTCGGGCGTGGACTGCGGCGTCCAGAAGGTGATCGAGTCGGTGGGCTCCTCCGCGGGTGCCCCGCACGCGGCGAGGAGCGCGGTGGTGGCGGTCAGTGCGACGACGGCGACGGACGGGCGGATGCGACGGTGCATGATCGGTCCCTCCACGGTGCGGGCCTGGCTGTGTGCTGCGGGCACGTACTGGGTGCCCCAGACAATTCACCCAGGTCCGGGGCCAGTCAAGGACGACGCGCCGGGGACGCCGGTACGGGCACGTCGACGACACGGGCGTCACCGACCTCGGGGGTCAGCGCGCCCGCCGAGGCGGCCGCGACGTCCGCGGCCAGGGCCTCCAGCTCGTCCGGCGGCACCAGCAGCCGCAGGTGCGCGACGGCGCCGTAGCTGGGCGGCTCCATCACCGACCCGTGGCCGGAGGCCCAGTCGCGCAGCATGTTGTCGATGCGGCCGGCGTCGGCGTGGGGGACCGGCACCTCGACCTCGCGCAGCAGCTCGCGGCGCAGCAGGACGCCGGAGGAGGCGGCGTCGTCCAGGGCTGCCGCGACCGCGCCGGAGTAGGCGCGCACCAGGCCGCCGGCCCCGAGCTTCACGCCCCCGAAGTACCGGGTGACGACGGCGACCAGGTCGGTGACGCCGCGGTGGCGCAGCACCTCCAGCATGGGCACACCGGCGGTGCCGCTCGGCTCGCCGTCGTCGGAGGAGCGGGCCTGGTCGGCGCGGGTGCCCAGCACCATGGCGACGCAGTGGTGCCGCGCGTCCCAGAGCTCCTTGCGCAGGCGCGCGATGACGGCGTCGGCCTCCGCGACGCTGCCGGCCGGGGCGAGGTGGGCCAGGAACCGCGACTTCTTGATGAGGAGCTCGTGGTCGACGGGGCGTGCGATGGTGCTGGGGAGGTCCACCGTCAGAGGGTACGCACCACGTCGTCGCGAACCGGCGTCTCCTCTTGATTAATAGTGTGCCAAGCGTATATTCAGTCCCATGACCAGTACCGACGCAACGTCACCAACAGCCAGGGCCGGGGAGCCCGGCCGGTACCCGCGGCCCCCGGTGAGCCTCGAGGAGGCCGAGTGGGTGTGGCGCGAGCTGTCCACGGAGGCGATGCGTCCTGGTGCCAAGCCGGAGGCGGCGCGCCTGGCGGTGATCACGGGACTCGTGCGCGCGACCGGCTCCCGGTACGGGGACCTGCTGCGCGTGCGGGTCGAGGACATCGACCTCGGGCCGGCGCGGGCCAAGGCGTCCGAGGGCAGCGTGCTGGTGCGGCACGGCAAGCACCGCACGCCGCACCGGCACCTGCTGCCGGCGGACCTGGTGGTGCTGCTCAGGCACTGGATGGTGGTGCGCGAGGAGCTGGCGTCCGAGCTGGAGGGCTCGGTCCCGCGGGCGCTGCTGCTGACGGTGCACCACACGCACGACAACGGGACCACGGTCTCGTCGGGCCTGCCGATCACGCGGCAGGGGCTGGTGCTGTCGTGGCGCCGGTTCGTGCACCGCACCAACGCGCGCTACGGCGCGCTGCGCCCGCCCCTGCCGACCCGCTTCGAGCAGGTCCGCCGCGCCTGGGTCGACGCGGCACGGGAAGACCGCTGACCTTCCCGAAGAGAGCAGGAAGCGGGTCGGCGGAGGCGTCAGGAAAGGCTCAGGAGCTGGCGATGCCCAGGAGCGGCGACGTCGGCGTCGACGACGGCAGCTCGGTGAAGCCGTAGCGGTCGTAGAACTTACGGGCGGCGATGTTCTCGGCGGCGTAGCCCAGGTGCACGCCCGGCACGTCCCGCTCGGCCAGCGCGGCGCGCAGCGTGTCGATGAGGCGCGAGCCCAGGCCGCGACGCTGCAGCACGGGCAGCAGGTCGATGTGCAGGTGTGCGGGGTGCGTCGTGAGCTCGCCGTGGCGCAGGCCGCGGACCATGCGCTCCGGGTCGGCGCCGTCGCGCAGGAGCTGGGCCTCGGTGTAGCCGGGGTCGGCGCCCGTGGGCGGCCCGGGCTCGGGGTGGCGGGCGACGAAGCCGGGCGTCCACTCGCGCGCCCACCACTCGGCGAAGGCCGCGGTGTCGGCGGCGGCCACGATGTACCCGGCGGCGCGGCCCTCGTGCTCGACCACCCAGGCGAGGTCGGGGGAGTGGTCCACGTAGGGCAGGGCGTAGACCTCGGGCATGAGGTCGTCGGTCGAGTAGATCCCGCGTGCGTCGCCACCGGCCGCGGCGGTGCGGACGCAGATGTCGGCGACGTCGGCCCGGTCGGCGACGCGGTACTGACGGATGAATGGCTCGGTCACCCGCGACACAGTACCCGTGCCCCCACGGCCCTCCGGCAGCGCCGGCGGGACCCGGGCGGCGTTACCCCGAGTTTGCCGCAGGAACACGCCGGTCATGCGTTCGTCACGTGATCGCAATGTGCAATTGTCGACCAAGTTCGTTACGGTCGAATTGTCATGCAGAACCTCGAAGAGGAACTCAAGCACATCCATCCGACCGAGACCACGGTGGCGCTGAGGGAGCCCACCGTCGATGACGGAGCAGCGATGTGGCGCCTGGCGCGCGACAGCAAGACGCTGGACCTCAACTCGTCCTACGCGTATCTCCTCTGGGCTCGAGACTTCGCCCGGACCTCGGTGATCGTCACCGTCGACGACGAGCCCGCCGGGTTCGTCACGGGGTACGTCCGGCCCGACGAGCCGACCACGCTGATGGTCTGGCAGGTGGCCGTCGACCACGCCTACCGCGGCCAGCGGCTGGCGTCCCGGATGCTCGCCCACCTCGCGGCGCAGCATCCGGAGTGCACCCACGTCGAGACCACCATCACCTCGGACAACACGGCGTCGATCGCCCTGTTCATGTCCTTCGCGTCGGCCCAGGGTGCGCCCGTCGACGTGCGGACCGTCTTCCCCACGGAGGCGTTCCCGGACGGCCACGACGCGGAGCTCGTGTTCCGCATCGGGCCACTTTCCTGACCTCGTCCCGGTCACCATCCCCACACCCAGTACGTATCAGCACGCATCCGCACGTCCCGCACTACCCCAGCCGAGTCCGGCCACCAGGGCCGGACCGTGGAAAGGAGCCATGCGCCCGAACACCGCCATGCCCACCGACCACCCCACGAGCAGCTCCCCGGAGGCCTCCTCGACGACCGTCTTCGACGAGATCGAGTCCGAGGTCCGCAGCTACTGCCGCAACTGGCCCGCGACGTTCACGACGGCGTCCGGCAGCACGATCCAGGCCGAGGACGGCCGCAGCTATCTCGACTTCTTCGCCGGGGCCGGTGCCCTGAACTACGGGCACAACCACCCCGTCCTGCTGGACGCGCTGGTCGACTACCTGCGCAGCGGCGGCATAGTCCACGCGCTCGACATGCACACGGCGCCCAAACGCGAGTTCCTGACGACGTTCCGGGACCGGATCCTGCGTCCGCGCGACCTGGACTACAAGGTGATGTTCCCCGGGCCCACGGGCACCAACTCGGTGGAGAGCGCGCTCAAGCTCGCCCGCAAGGTGACCGGCCGCCAGCACATCCTGTCGTTCACCAACGCGTTCCACGGCATGACGCTGGGCGCGCTGTCGGTGACCGGCAACTCGATGAAGCGCAACGGCGCGGGCCTGCCGCTGACCAACAGCTCGAAGATCCCGTACGACGACTACTTCTCGGGCGCCACGGAGGACTTCCTGTGGCTCGAGCGGGTGCTGGGCGACAGCGGCTCCGGCGTCGACAAGCCGGCCGCGATCATCGTGGAGTCGGTGCAGGGCGAGGGCGGTCTCAGCGCCGCGCGCCCGGAGTGGCTGCGCGCCCTGTCCGAGCTGTGCCGTGCGCACGGGATCCTGCTGATCCTGGACGACGTGCAGGCCGGCTGCGGCCGCACGGGCGAGTTCTTCAGCTTCGAGGAGTCGGGCATCGTGCCCGACATCGTGTGCCTGTCCAAGTCGATCTCCGGTTTCGGGCTGTCGATGGCGCTCACGCTGATCCGCCCCGAGCTGGACCAGTGGGAGCCCGGCGAGCACAACGGCACGTTCCGCGGCCAGAACACCTCGTTCGTCACGGCCACCGCGGCACTGAACCAGTTCTGGGCCGACGACGAGTTCGCCGCGGGTGTCCGCAGCCGCGCCGCCGAGCTGCACACCGGGCTGGCGCAGATCGCGAGCGGTTACGACGGCGCCGTCGTCAAGGGCCGCGGGTTCCTGACCGGCATCAAGTTCGCCGACCCGTCCGCGGCGTCGAAGATCGCGGCCGCGGCGTACGAGCGCGGCCTGCTGGTCGAGACGTCCGGGCCGGAGGACGAGGTGCTCAAGACCATGCCGGCCCTGACCATCAGCTCCGACGAGCTGATATCCGGCATCGACATCATCGCGGCAGCGAGCGCCGAGGTGCTGGGTGCGCCGGTGTACCGGGGTGAGGGCAGCGGCGTCGTAGGGAATGACCCCCGAGGAGAGGAGAGCAAGTGATTGTCACTCGACTGGCTGATCTGGAGGGTACCGACCGGGATGTGCGGTCGGAGACGTGGCGGAGCCGGCGCTTCGTGCTGGCGTCGGAGGGTGTGGGTTTCTCGTTCCACGAGACGGTGATGTACGCGGGTACGGAGACGGAGATGTGGTACGCGAACCACATCGAGGCGGTGTACTGCGTGGGTGGTACGGGTGAGCTGGAGAACCGGGAGACGGGGGAGGTGCACGAGATCTCGGACGGGACGATGTATCTGCTGGACGGGAACGAGAAGCACACGATGCGTCCGACGACGGATCTGCGGTTGATCTGTACGTTCAATCCTCCGGTGACGGGGCGGGAGGTGCATGACGCCGACGGGGTGTACCCGTTGGTCGTCGAGGAGGAGGCTGCCGTATGACGGCCGGGACCAGGGGCGAGGACCTTTATCCGACGCGGGTGGAGGGTGATGCCGCCGTCCTGCCGCGGCAGGACCGTGTGGTCTGGGGCGGTGCGGCTGACGGCCCGCTGGACCAGGGGACGCTGGACGGTTTCGACCGGGACGGGTACCTGGTGCTGGAGGACCTGATCACGGCGGAGGAGGTTGCCGGGTTCCGGGCGGAGCTGGAGCGGTTGTCGGCGGATCCGGTGGTGCGGGCGGACGAGCGCACGATCGTGGAGGGCAGCTCGCAGCAGGTGCGGACGATCTTCGACGTGCACAACAGCAGCGAGGTGTTCGGGCGGATCGCGCGGGATCCTCGGGTGGTGGGTCGGGCGCGGCAGATCCTGGGGTCTGACGTGTACATCCATCAGAGCCGGGTGAACCTGAAGCCGGGTTTCGGTGGTGGTGACTTCGCGTGGCACTCGGACTTCGAGACGTGGCACGCGGAGGACGGGCTGCCGCGGATGCGGACGGTGAGCATCTCGATCTCGTTGACGGACAACTTCTCGTTCAACGGTCCGTTGATGATCATGCCGGGGACGCACAAGACGTACGTGTCCTGTACGGGGCGGACGCCGAACGACAACTACAAGTCGTCGCTGGTGATGCAGAACGCGGGGACGCCGGACGAGGACATCCTGACGCGGATGGCGGACGAGCACGGGATCGACGTGCTGGCCGGTGGTGCGGGGAGCGCGATCATGTTCGACTGCAACTGCATGCACGGGTCGAACGGCAACATCTCGCCGTATGCCCGGTCGAACATCTTCCTGGTCTACAACAGCGTGGAGAACACGGCGGTGGAGCCGTTCGCGGCGGAGCGTGCGCGGCCGGACTTCCTGGGGAGCCGGGACTTCACTCCGGTGGGCTGAGCGGGGGCGGGCCGACAGGCCCCGGGCGGTACCCCGGTTGCCGGTGCTCGCGCACGGAAGCGCAGGTCACCTTTCGGTGGCCTGCGCTTCCGTGTGTTTCCCGCCGGGTCACTCGGTGATGGATCCGGAGGCCGACTCGAGGTGGGCGCGCACGAACCAGTGGAACTGCTCGAGGTCGTGCAGGTGTCCGATGAGCAGGTCGTTGGTGACGTCGTCGAGCTTGGCGGTGGCGTCGGCGGCGTTGCGGTGGGAGGTGATGACTCCGGCGTAGACGTCGTCGAGGGCGGCGAGGTGCTGGATGGCGGGGGCGCGGCCGAGGGCGTAGTCGTCCCAGGTGCGGGCGGCGACCAGGGCGCCGGGGGTGCCGATGGGGACGACGCCGAGGGTGGCGATGCGTTCGGCGATCTCGTCGACCATGGCGCGTACGGCGTCGACCTGTGGGTCGAGCATCTCGTGGACGCCGATGAAGTGGGGGCCCACCACGTTCCAGTGCACGTGCTTGAGGGTCAGGTGCAGGTCGTTCAGCGCGTGCAGCCGCTGCTGCAGGATCTCGGCGACCTCGGCCCCTTGCTCGGGGGTGAGGGACGGGACGGTGTAGCGGGGCAGCTTCGGGGACATGTGGGGTCCTCCTGTTCGGCCGGCGGTCAGTGCTCTCCATCGTCACGCGGGTCGCGGCCGGTCGCCAGCGCGGCGAACGCGAGGCCGAGCACGGCGAGCGCCGCGAGCAGGACGGCGCCGGGCAGGGTGGTCCCGGAGGCGAGGAGGGCGAGGGCGCCGAGGAGCCCGGTGGCGGCCAGGACGACGACGTCGCGCCGCCACCCGGCGAGCAGGGCCGCGGCCTCGGCGTGGCCGCGGGCGGGCAGGTGCGCCGCCCACCACGTACACCGGACGACGACGTAGGCCAGCAGGGCGACCGCGAGCCCGGCGGGGTCGAAGCCGTCGTCGGGCCGGTTGCCGAAGCCCCACAGGAACACGCCGGCGAGCACGACGGTGACCCCGGCGGTGGCCGGGGTGGGGCGCAGCACGAGCAGGGCGGTGCAGGCGACGACCACGGTGGTGACCAGGGTGGGCGCGAGATCGCTGCGGGACGCGGCGACCAGGAGCAGGGCCGGGGTGAGCGCGAGCAGGGCGAGGCGCAGCACCCAGCCGGGCACGGTCGGGCCGGTCTCGACGGTGATCTGCGGCAGGGGCCGGGCGGCGGCGTCGGACAGGCGGGCGGGGAGCCGGGGGAACCTCATGGCAGGACCGTCCGGCCGGGGACGTGCCGCTGCGCGGCGCGGGCGAGGGCCTCGAACCGGACGGCGGCCTGGTCGCGCCGGGAACCGGCCCACCCGACGACCGGCACGCCCTCCCCGGCGAGCGCGGCGAGCCGGTCCTCGCGCTCCAGGCGGGCGATGCGCCACGCGATCCGCAGGTGGTGCTCGGGCACGGGCTGCACGTCGGGCAGGGTATCGACCACGACGACGGGGTGGCCCTTGGCCCGCCAGGTGCGTACCAGGTGCAGCGGCTCGTCGTCGAGCACGGTGGAGAACAGGTAGACGATCGCGTCGGCCGGGACCTGCGGCGGGCGCACGCGGTGCACGGCGGCGCGGTCCTTCGGGTGCGCCAGGGCCAGGCCGTGGATCACGCGCCGCAGGTGCCGCCGCCCGGACGCGGGCGGCAGGGGGCGTCGCCGTCGGGCCAGGTCCTCCAGGCCCACCCGGTCGCCGGCCTCGACCAGGGCCCGCGCCACCGACGCCGCGGCGTGCCGGGCCAGGTCGAGCGACGTCGGCTCGTCCACGCGGAGCGTGCCGTAGCCGCGCCAGGTGCGCAGGTCGGGGCCCACGTCGTCGCGCGAGTCGACGACGAGCACGGCCGTGGCCTCCGCGGTGGCGTAGGTGCGGCGCACGTACAGGGTGTCCAGGTCGGGCGAGCGGCGCGCGGTGGTGCGCCAGTCGATGCGGCGCAGCCGGTCGCCGGGCGAGAACGGGTGGATGTCGCGCAGCTCCGCGCCGTCACCCAGGCGGCGCGAGGAGTGCGGGCCGGTCAGGCCCCGGAGCTTCTGCGGCAGGGGCAGCCGGCCCAGGGGCGCGGCCGCGGGCAGCACCAGGCGCCGCGTACCGCCCACCTGCGTGGCCTCCTGCTCCCACACGTGGTGCAGCGAACCGCGCAGGTCGATCGCGAACGTCTCCTGCGGCCCCGTGCGCACCGAGGACAGCCGCAGCGGCACCTCGCGCGGCCGCGCCGCGAGCGCCAGCTCGGTGGTGCGGTGCCCGGCGGCGGCGATGCGGAGGTGGACTATGTCGGCGGTGGTGGGGCGGGTGGTCAGGGCCAGGGTGGCGGTGAGCTGGCCGGGGGCGGCGGTGCCCTCGGGTTCGTGCAGGGTGCCGCGGGGTTCGGGGTGTGCGCTCTCGGCGTCCTGACCGGCCGTGGGCTGGCTGCTGCGGCCCCAGACGGCGGCCAGGAGGCCGGGCACGCCGACGAGGGCGACGTCGGCCCGGCCGGTCAGCACACCGAGGGCGAGGAGGACGACGCCGGCGGCCACGGCCGCGGTGTACGCGGAGGTGAGCTGCCAGCCGCGGCGGCCGTCGGCGCGCTCGCCGCGGGAGGTGCGGCCGTCCGAGACGATGACGCCGCCGACGGTCATGCGTTCCGGACCGTGCTGGGGGTGGGCACGCTGTGCAGCAGGTCGGTGACGACGTCCTGGGGCCGGGTGGCCGACGCCCACGCGGTCGGGGTCAGGGTGATGCGGTGGGCGAGGACGGGGACGGCGACACGCTTGACGTCCTCGGGCAGCACGTAGTCGCGGCCGTCCAGGACGGCGACGGCGCGGGCCAGGAGCACGAGGTTCTGCGAGCCGCGGGGTGAGGCGCCGACCTCCAGGGCGGTGTGGCCGCGGGTGGCGGCGGCCAGGTCGACGCAGTAGCGCACGACGTCGGGGTCGACGGGCACGGCCTCGGTGCCGGCCTGCATGGCGAGCACGGTGGCGGGGTCGACGACCTGGCCCACGGGGGCGGCCTCCTGCCGGCGGGCCAGGCGGCGGTTCAGGACCTCTGCCTCCTGGGCGGCGTCGGGGTAGCCGACGGCGAGGCGGACCATGAACCGGTCCAGCTGCGCCTCGGGCAGCGGGTAGGTGCCCTCGTACTCGACGGGGTTGGACGTGGCCAGCACGTGGAAGGGCCTGGGCAGGGGGCGGCTGGTGCCCTCGATGGAGACCTGCCGCTCGGCCATCGCCTCCAGGAGCGCGGACTGCGTCTTGGGCGCGGTGCGGTTGATCTCGTCGGCGAGGAACAGTCCCGTGAACACCGGACCGGGCCGGAACTCGAACGTGCGCGTGGCGGGGTCGAACACGGACGAGCCCGTGATGTCGGCCGGCAGCAGGTCGGGCGTGCACTGCAGGCGTGCGAAGTCGAGGCCGAGCGCCGCGGCCAGGGACCGGGCCGCCAGGGTCTTGCCGAGCCCCGGGACGTCCTCGAACAGGACGTGCCCGCCCGCCAGGATGGTCGCGAGCGCCACCTGGAGCGCGTCGCGCATCCCGACGACGGCGGTGCCGACCTCGGCCAGGACCCGTTCGCCGAGCGCGGCGACGTCGGCGACGGGCAGGGGTCCTGCGGCGTGCGGGCCGGCGGGGGCTGCGTCGTTCAGGCCGGCGTCGTTCAGGTCAGGCACGGTTCTCCTCGGGGGTGGTCGTGGCCGGGTCGGTGTCTGGGCCTTCGGTCAGGGCGAGGCCCGGTTTTCGGTCCGGGTGGGCCGCCGGGCGGGCCGCGCGGGTGGCGGGGGCGGGCCCGAGGCGTTCGACGGCGTCGAGCCAGGTCTGCAGGGTGCGGGCCGTGGGCGACTCGCGGGACGCGAGCTGCGCCACGACGCGGGCGCCGAGCAGGCGTTCGACCTCGGCCTTGGCGGCCGGGTCGGAGGGGTCGACGCCGTGGGCGCGCAGCCGGTCGGCGGCCAGGGCCCGCACGCGGCGCACGACGCGGTCGGTGACGCGCCCGTCGCGGCCGAACGTGGACCAGCTCAGGTCGGACACGTCGTGCCGCCCGCCGGCTCGGGCCGTGGTGGGCACGCGCGGCCACCCCGGGTCCTCGACGACCGGCCCGGTCCGGGACCACAGGGCGGTCGCCGCGACGACGACCGCGGCCAGGGCGGCGGCGTGCCAGAGGTCGACGATCTGCCAGAACGCCAGCCCGGCCGCGACCAGGCCCGCGGCGACCGTCACCGCGACCAGCCGCGTCCAGTTCCAGCGCGCCGGGTCCTGGCTCATCGCGCACCCTGCCCGGCGGGACCGGCGGGACCGGCGGGACCGGTGCCCGCCGGGCCGCCGGGGGAGGGCTGGTCGACGTCCAGGCTGCGGGCGATCTCCGCGAGCGCCGTGCGGGCCTGGTCGACGGCGGTGGTGTCCACGGGCCGGTCGGTGAAGCGGGCGCGCTGGTAGAGGGTGCGCAGCCGGGTGACGGCGCCCGCGGGGGCGGGGGTGGCGGCCAGGACGGTGCCGGTGAACTCGGTGGGGGTCTGGGCGGGGTCGCGGCGGGTGCCGGCGCGGGCGGCGGCTTCTTCGAGGGCGACCCAGGCGGCGACGACGGCGTCGCGGGGGCGGGGGTGTCCGTCGAGGTGGGCGAGGGCGCGGGTGACGGCGTCCTGCAGCTCGGGGAGGTCGATGTCGTCGCCGAGGGTGTCGGTGGTGGTGCCGGCGGCGAGGTGGTCGGGGTCGGTGTCGACGGGTTCGCGGTGGATGGCGAGGAGCTTGCGGGCGGCGAGGGTGATGAGGGCGGCGACCAGCAGGGCCAGGAGGGTGACGAGGACCAGGACGATCCAGCGGTTGTCGGTGGGTTCGGGCTGTTCGCCGGGGGGTGCTTCGGGGACGCCGGTGGTGGCGGGCTGGGACACCGGGGCCTGGGAGATCTCTGCGGTGGGCAGTCGCGGTGCGTCGAGGGTCCAGGGGGTTGCGGTGGCCGCGCCGAGCACGGCGACGGCGACGAGCAGGCAGATCAGGGCGAGGCGTGCGGGGGGTGCGGTGCGTGGTGTCGGCCGTGGCATCCGGTGCTGCTTCCCGTGGGTCATCCGGTGGCGAGCTGGTGGGCGTGGATCCCGGCGACGGCGGCCGCGACGAAGGAGGCGGGGTCGGCGTCCAGGCCGCGGCCCATGGTGCGCAGCCCGGCGGGGGAGGTGCGCAGGGTCTCCAGCAGGGTGGTGTCGGCGGGGACGTCCACGAGGGTGTGCCGGGCGGCGGGGGCGGCCAGGGTGGTGGCCTGCTCGTGGATGCGGCGGGTCAGGTCCGGGCCCCAGGCGGGCAGGTTCTCCACGTCGGTGGCGGGTACCGGGACGGGGACGTCGGCGGGGGTCAGGGCGACGCGGCCGTAGGCGGTCAGGGAGTGGTGGGAGATGCCGAGGTGCCGGTCGCGCGGGTCGGCGCCGGAGACGCGCAGGGACGCGACGGGGCGGCCGGTCAGGGTCGCGGCGGCGTTGACGGCCTCGCCGGCGGCGACGCCGGAGTAGCCCCAGCGGGTGCCGGTGCCGAGGTTGCCGGGCCCCTGGGCGACGACGGCGACGTCGCACCCGGCGACGTGCCGGGCGGCGAGCAGGCCGGTGTGCACGGTGACGGCCTCCAGGTCGCCGCCGTAGGCCTGGCCGACGGTGACGCAGGTGGTGAGCCACTCCGCGTCCCGCAGCGCGGCGATCGTGCGGGAGAACGCGGCGGGCAGCGCGCCGCCGTCGGTCATGACGTACGCGATCTTCAGGTCGCCGGGGTCGCGCCCGGCCGCCGCGGCCGCGTGGCGCAGCCCGGCGACGACGGCGGGCAGCGCGGAGTGCAGGTCGGCCACCACGACCGGCATGCCGTCCAGGCTGTCGGCGTCCGCCAGGACGGCGTGGTGGGGCGACTCCTGCTCGTCGACGCCCAGGACCATGGACTGCAGGGGCGTGTACCGGGCCTTGACCAGGTGTCCCGGCCCGACGGGCGGGTCGGCCGGCAGGTCGGTGCCCGCGGCTGCGGGGCCCACGACGAGGGCGTACCCGCCGGTGCCGAGGCCGCGCGCCAGCGCGGACACGTTCAGCAGCAGCGCGTCACCAGTCGCGGGCTGCCCCACGAGGTCGGTGTAGGCCAGGGCCCGGACCGTCAGCGGCCCCGCGGCGCCGTCCGCCGTCCCCTCGGCCGCCCGGCCCGGCAGGGGCCGGTCGAGGGTCACCTCGAGCTCGAGGGCTCCTGCCCACGACCTGCCTGTGGAAATCACGGTCCCGATCCGCCACGTCATCACACCGTGGAGGTTACCGCCCGATACCGTTGTCCTGATGTCCAGCGACCTGCCCCCCACCTCGTCATCCGCCCCGGCCACGGGTCTCAACCCGGCCGAGCGCCTCCTGAACCTCGTCATCGCGCTCGTGAACACGAACGCCGCCATGACCAAGCAACAGGTGCGCACCGCCGTGGCCGGCTACTCCGACGCGCCCAGCGACGAGGCGTTCGAGCGGATGTTCGAGCGGGACAAGGACATGCTGCGCGCCCTGGGCATCCCCGTGGTGACCGTCGGCACCGGCGGGCACACCGACGAGCTCGGGTACCGCATCGACCAGGACGCGTACGCGCTGCCGCCGATCGACCTCACGCCCGCCGAGCTCGGCGTGCTTTCCCTGGCCGCCCAGTTCTGGCAGGACAAGACGCTGCAGACCGACATCACGCGCGCCATGGTCAAGCTCCGGGCCGCCGGCGCGGGCGACCCGTCGGCCGACGCCCTGGCCGGGCTCGCGCCGTCCGTGCGCGCCGTCGGCGACGCCTACGGGCCCCTCATGGAGGCCATCGAGGCCCGCCGCGTCGTCACGTTCAGCTACCGCGCCGCGTACAACGGGGCCGTGACCGTGCGGCACGTCGAACCGTGGCGCATCGCCGCCCGCGACGGCGGCTGGTACCTCATGTGCTTCGACCGCGACCGGCAGGCACCCCGCGTGTTCCGCATGACCCGCATCGAGTCCCGCGTCCGCGTCACCGGACCCGCCGGCGCGTTCGAGGTTCCCGACTTCGAGACCGACGCCATGCTCGGCAAGACCCACGGCGAGATGCGGCATGCCGTCGTCGCCGTCCGCCCCGAACGCGCCAGCGCGCTGCGTGCCCGCGCGAAGGCCGTGCCCGACGGCGAACGCACCAGCTACGACGCCCAGCTCACCGCGACCGCCGGCGCCCTCGCCGGGGACCCCGCCGGGTGGGACATCCTCCAGGTGCCCTACCGGTCCCTGACCGGCATGGCGTCCGAGGCCGCCGGGTACGGCGCCGCGCTCGTCGTCCTGGAACCCGAGGCCGTCCGCGAGGAGACCATCCGCCGGCTGCGAGCCGCCGCCGCGCTCGGCGACCCACCCGGCACCCCCGGCCCCGCCGGGCCCGCGAGCGCCGGCTCCACCACCCGCACCGCACCCACGGAGGCCTCCCATGGCTGAGCGCGCCGACGACCGCCTGCTGCGCCTGCTCGGCATCGTGGCCTACCTCGACGGCGCCGGGCCGGTGTCCGTGGCCGACCTCGCGGGCCGGTTCGGCACCACGCCCGCGCAGATCCAGAAGGACGTCGACGCCCTGTGGGTGTCGGGCACCCCGGGGTACTGGCCGGACGACCTGATCGACTTCGACGCCGCGTCGATCGACCGTGGCGTGGTGCACCTGACCGAGGCGCGCGGCATGACCCGGCCCCTGCGGCTCGGCACCCGGGAGGCGGTCGCGCTGGTCGCGGCGCTGCGGGCCATGAAGGCCACCGACGCCGTCCAGGCCGACCCGGCCCGGTCCGCCGTCGTCGAGTCGGCCCTGGGCAAGCTCACCGACGCCACGGGGGAGGCCGCGAGCGCCGTGGACGTGCGGCTCGCGCCGGGCGGGGACCGGCAGGTGGTGGCGGCGATCTCGTCGGCGCTGACGAACCGGCACCGGCTGCGGATCCGGTACGTGACGTCGTCGGACGTGGTCAGCGAGCGGGAGGTGGACCCGGTGCGGCTGCACACGCAGGACGAGTTCGCCTACCTCGCGGCGTGGTGCTACCGCGCGGAGGCGCCGCGCACGTTCCGGGTGGACCGCATCCTGGAGGCGGTCGAGACGGACGTGCCGGTGCAGGCGCACCCTGGGGAGGCCGGCGCGGAGATCGACTTCGCGGCGCTGTTCGCGGGTGGTTCCTCGCCGCTGGCGACGATCCGGTTCGCCCCGCGGGCGCGGTGGTTCGCGGAGGAGGTGCCGGTCGAGTCCGTGCGCAACCTGCCCGACGGGGACTTCGAGGTGACGCTGCGCGTGACGAACCCGGGGTGGTTGCGCAGCTCCCTGGTGCGGCTGGCGCCGCTGGTGCGCTCGGTCTCACCGGGTGCCCTCGCGGACGACGTCGCGGGCAGCGCGAGCGAGGCGCTGGCGCTGTACGGGGCGGGCGAGGTGGGCGAAGGTGGGCGCGACGCAGCCACATCGCCCGATCACCACTAGGCTGGGCGACCATGTGGTTCTGGGTATGGACCCTCTTGATCGTGGGGTCCCTCGTCGGAGCGTTCTTTCTGGCCCGTTCTCTGTGGCGGTCCGCCAAGGGGCTCCTGGAGGAGCTCGGCCGGGCCTCGCAACGGTTCGGGGAGTCGGCCGACCGGTTGCAGGAGCTGTCCGACCAGGCGCGGGAGGCGGCGAGCACACAGCACGCCGGGCCGAGCCTGTTCGACGACGTCACCATCCACTACCAGCGCGTCCACGCGCAGCGGGTGGCGCGCGCGGGCCGGCGGGACGCACGGCGGGCACGCAACGTGGCGACGTGGCAGAAGTGGAAGCAGTTCAACGAGTAGTTCGGCCCGTCGTGGCGGGCGTCGCCACCTGCCGTCTACCGGGGGGCTACCAATTCGCCCCCCGGGTCCGCGTAGGATCGGGCATATCCGCACCACAATCAGCACCGCACCGTAAGGAGTCACCATGGGCGCCATGCAGCCGTGGCACTGGATCGTCCTGCTCGTCGTCGTCCTGCTGCTCTTCGGGTCCAGCCGCCTGCCGGGCCTGGCCAAGAGTGTCGGACAGTCGATGAAGATCTTCAAGAAGGAGGTCAAGGACCTGCGCGACGACCGGAACGAGGACGGCAACGCTGCCGACAACGCGCCGGGCGCCGCGACCAACTCGAGCACCACCGGGACGGGTACCGGTTCAGGAACGGGGTCGACCCCCGGCCTGATCGACCACAAGGACCGCGACATCCCCAAGGCCTGATCGGTGGCACGAACGAGACGGGCGTCCGACGGTCGGATGCCACTGCTCGAGCACCTGCTCGAGCTGCGCAAGAGGTTCGTCCTGATCGCGCTCGGCCTGGTGGTGGGCGCGATCCTGGGGTGGTTGCTGTACGACCCGTTGCTCGTCCTGCTGCAGCGACCGCTGGTCGTGGCAGAGGAGATGCGCGGCAACGAGATGACCCTGAACTTCGCCGGGCCGATGGCGGCACTGGACCTGAAGATCAAGTCGTCGCTGTTCCTTGCCGTGTTCCTCACCTGCCCGTGGTGGCTGTACCAGGTGTGGGCGTTCATCACGCCCGGCCTGAACAAGAACGAGAAGAAGTACGCGTACGGGTTCGTCGGTGCGGCGTTCCCGCTGTTCCTGGGCGGCGCGTACATGGCCTGGCTCGTGTTCCCGCACGCGATCCAGATCCTGTCGGGCTTCCTGCCGGACGACGCGACCGCGTTCACCAACGCGCAGGAGTACCTGTCGCTGGTGATGCGGCTCCTGATCGCGTTCGGGCTCGCGTTCCTGTCCCCGGTGTTGCTGGTGGGCCTGAACTTCGCGGGCCTGATGTCGGGCAAGGGGCTGCTGGGCGGCTGGCGGTGGGCGATCCTGGTCGCCTTCACGTTCGCCGCGATCATCACCCCCACGCCGGACGCGCTCACCATGGTCCTGGTGGCGCTGCCGATCTGCGTGCTGTACTTCGCCGCCGTCGGGGTGGCGCTGCTGCACGACAGGCGCGTGGAGAAGCGGCTGGCCGAGGTCGACGTCGAGGTCTGACGGCCTGCGGTCCCCGTGTCGCACGGCGGTGTCATACCGCCGTGTCACACAGGGACCGTAGGCTGTGCACCATGAACGACCTGAGCCCCGCCGAGCGGTACTCGGCCTTCCGGTCCCAGAGCCGTTCGGCGGCCGATCACCCTGAGCTGACGAAGTTCCGGGAGGTCATCGGGTTCGAGCTCGACGACTTCCAGGTCGCCGCCTGCGAGGCCCTGGAGCAGGGTCGCGGCGTGCTGGTCGCGGCCCCCACGGGGGCCGGGAAGACCGTCGTGGGCGAGTTCGCGGTCCACCTCGCGCTGGCCTCCGGACGCAAGGCGTTCTACACGACGCCGATCAAGGCCCTGTCCAACCAGAAGTACGCCGACCTGGTGCGCCGGCACGGCCCCGAGAACGTCGGCCTGCTCACCGGTGACTCCACCATCAACGGCGAGGCACCCGTGGTCGTCATGACCACCGAGGTGCTGCGCAACATGCTCTACGCCGGGTCCCCGACCCTGGACGGGCTCGCGTACGTCGTCATGGACGAGGTGCACTACCTGGCCGACCGCTTCCGCGGCCCCGTCTGGGAAGAGGTCATCATCCACCTCTCCGACGACGTGCAGCTCGTCTCCCTGAGCGCGACGGTGTCCAACGCCGAGGAGTTCGGCGACTGGCTGGAGATGGTCCGCGGCGACACCGCCGTGGTCGTCTCCGAGCGGCGGCCCGTGCCCCTGTGGCAGCACGTGCTCATGTCGTCGCCCGAGCCGCGCGGCAAGCCGCGCCTTCTGGACCTGTACGCCGGGCACGTCGACCCGACCGACCCCGGCACCAGCCCGCCCATCAACCCCGACCTGTCCGCGGCGTTCCGGTCCGGGCGCGGCGGCAGCCGCCCCGGCGACCACGGCGGACGAGGCCGCGGGCGCGGCCGGGGCGACCGCGGGTACCGCGGCGGCAACGGCCGGCGCGCCGACGGCCCGTCGGGCGCGATCGGCACCGGTCGGCGCACCCCGCCCCGGTTCATCGTGATCGACGCCCTCAACGCCGACGCGCTGCTGCCCGCCATCTACTTCGTGTTCTCCCGCGCGGGCTGCGAGGCCGCCGTCGACCAGTGCCTCAAGGCCGGGCTGCGGCTGACCTCCCCGCAGGAGGAGGCCACGATCCGCTCCGTCGTCGAGGAGCGGACCGCCGCGATCCCGCCCGAGGACCTCGACGTGCTCGGCTACTGGTCCTGGTCGCAGGCCCTGGCCCGCGGCGTCGCCGCCCACCACGCCGGCATGCTGCCCGTGTTCAAGGAGACCGTGGAGGACCTGTTCTCCCGCGGCCTGGTCAAGGTCGTCTTCGCGACCGAGACCCTCGCCCTCGGCATCAACATGCCCGCCCGGTCCGTGGTCCTGGACAAGCTCGTCAAGTGGGACGGCTCCAGCCACGTCCCCGTCACCCCCGGCGAGTTCACGCAGCTCACCGGCCGTGCCGGGCGCCGCGGCATCGACGTCGAGGGCCACGCCGTCGTCGTCGACCACCCGGCCCTGGACCCCGTGGCCCTGGCCGGCCTCGCGTCCAAGCGCCTGTACCCGCTCAAGTCCAGCTTCCGGCCCACGTACAACATGGCCGTCAACCTCGTCGCCCAGGTCGGTCGCGACCGCGCCCGCGAGGTCCTGGAGACGTCGTTCGCGCAGTTCCAGGCCGACCGGGGCGTCGTCGGCCTGGCCAAGCAGGCCCAGGCCCACGCCGAGGCCCTCGACGGGTACGCCAAGGCCATGTCCTGCGACGTCGGGGACTTCGGCGAGTACATGGACCTGCGGCGCGCCATCAAGGACCGCGAGCGCGAGCTGTCCCGCGCCGCGACCGGGGCGCGCCGCGCCGAGGTCGTCGCGTCCCTGGAGAAGCTGCGGCGCGGCGACGTCGTCGAGGTCCCCTCCGGGCGGCGGCGCGGGTACGTGCTCGTGCTCGACCCGGGGGAGCCCGGCGGGTTCGACGGGCCGCGCCCCACGGTGCTGACCCAGGAGCGGCAGGTCAAGAAGCTGACCCTGGCCGACGCGCCCGACGGCCTGGAGACCGTGACCACGGTCAAGATCCCCAAGGCGTTCAACCCGCGCAAGCCCGACGCGCGCCGCGACCTGGTCTCGTCCATGCGCAACGCCCTGGGCGTCCTGGCTGACGACGTGCCCTCGGCGCACTCCACGACGTCCCCGTCGCGCGGTGCGGCCAACCGCGGCGGCAGGTCCCCCGTCGGACGCCGCTCGGACGCGTCGACTGACGCCGAGCTCGCCCGCCTGCGCAAGGCGCTCAAGGCCCACCCGTGCCACGCCTGCCCTGAGCGGGACGACCACGCCCGGTGGGCCGAGCGGTGGAACAAGCTCAAGCGGGAGCACGACCAGCTCGTGCGCCGCGTCGAGGGCCGCACCGGGTCCATCGCCCGCACCTTCGACCGCACCCTGGACGTGCTGCTCACCCTCGGGTACCTGCAGCGCACCGGCGGCGGGACCGAGTCCGGCGGCACCGGGAGCGGCACCGGCCGGATCCGGGTGACCGACGACGGCCGGTGGCTGCGCCGCCTGTACGCGGAGAACGACCTGCTGCTGGCCGAGTGCCTGCGCCGCGGCGTGTGGGACGGCCTCGACCCGGCCGGGCTCGCCGCTGTCGTGTCGACGGTCGTCTACCAGGGGCGGCGCGACGACGCCCCCGACCCGTACATCCCCGGCGGGCCCACCGGGCGCCTCGCGGGTGTGCTGGACGACACGCAGCGCGTCTGGTCCGAGGTCGACGACCTGGAGGAGGCGCACGGCATCGACGCGACCGGGGCCCTCGACCTGGGCCTGGTCGGCGCGATGTACCGGTGGGCGTCGGGCAAGGGCCTGGACTCCGTGCTGCGCGGCTCCGACCTGGCCGCGGGCGACTTCGTGCGGTGGTGCAAGCAGGTCGTCGACGTGCTGGACCAGCTCGGCGGCGCCGCACCGTCGGAGAAGCTGCGCTCCACGGCCCGCAAGGCCCAGGACGCCGTCCTGCGCGGGGTCGTGGCCTACTCCAGCCTCTGAGGCCACCGGGTCCGGCACCTGCGCGGTGCCGGACCCGGGTGAGCAGCGGGTGACTGTGCTCTTGGTCGCCTCCCTGACCAGGGCACCGACCGGCCGCATCGTTTACAGTTCCCACCGTGAGCCACCCCGCCCGATCCATCCTTTATCGCAACGGAGTCGTGCACTCCGCTGCCGACCCGTTCGCCGAGGCGATCCTCGTCGACGACGGCGTCGTGGCCTGGATCGGGGCCGACGACACCGCGGCCGGGCTCGCCGCCCGCGCCGACCGCGTCATCGACCTGGACGGAGCGCTGGTCACCCCCGGGTTCGTCGACGCGCACGCCCATGTCCTGGAGACCGGCCTTGCCACCGACTCCGTGGACCTCACGCCCGCCGGCGGCGTGCACTCCTTGGCCGACGCGCTGGCCGCCCTGCACTCCGGCGCCCGCAAGCTCGCGGCGGCCGACCCGTCCGGCGAACAGGTGCTGCTCGCGTTCGGCTGGGACGAGCAGGCCTGGCCCGAGCGGCGCGCGTTCACGCGCGCCGAGCTGGACGCCGCCTGCGACGGCCGCCCCGTGTACGCCGCACGCGTCGACGTGCACTCCGCCGTCATCTCCAGCGCCCTGGCGAGCCGCGCCGGCATCGAGCGCGACCCCGCCTGGACCGGCACCGGCCTGTCCGGCTCCGGCTGGTCCGACGCACCCGCCGACACCGGCCTGGTCACCGCCGACCTGCACCACACCGTGCGTGACGTCGCGCACGCCCTCTCGCCCGAGCGCCGCACCCGCCTGTACCGCGAGACGCTGGCCGCGTGGGCCGCCCGCGGCATCGTGTCCGTGCACGAGATGAGCGGCGAGCACCTCGACACCCGCGCCGGCCTGGCCGAGCTGCACGCCCTGAGCACCGCCTCGGTCACGGCCGACGCCCTGGCCGAGCCGGGCGCGCTGGGCCTGCCGCACCTGGCCGCTTACCGCGGCGAGCTGTGCACAGGCGCCGACGACGCCCGCGCCCTCCTGGAGGAGCTGCCGTTCCTGACCGGGATCGGCGGCGACCTCAACGTCGACGGGTCGATCGGCTCGCGCACCGCCGCGATGCGCAGCCCGTACTCGGACCTGCCCAGCGACCCGTCGTCGGGCTCGTTCGCCGGCGCCCTGACCAACCCCGACGGCTCGCCCTGGACCGGGAACCTGTACCTGACCGCCGACCAGATCGCGAACCACCTGGTCGCCGTGCAGACCGCCCGCGGCACCACCGGGGTGCAGGCCGCGTTCCACGTCATCGGCGACCGCGCCATGGACGAGACCGTGCTCGGCCTGCAGATCGCCGCGCAGCTGAGCGGCGAGTCCACGCTGCGCGCCGGGCACCACCGCATCGAGCACGCCCTGTTCGTCGACGCCGTGACCCTAGCTGCCCTGCTGGTGCACGGCATCGGCCTGTCGGTGCAGCCCGCGTTCGAGTCGTCGTTCGGCGGCAGCAAGGGCGTCTACGCCTCCCGGCTCGGCGCCATGCGGGCCGGCTCGATCATGCCGTTCGCCGACCTCGCCCAGGCGGGCGTGCCCCTCGCGTTCGGCTCCGACACGCCCGTCACGCCGGCCGACCCCTGGCAGGGCGTGCGGGCCGCGACCACCCACGAGGACCCCGACCAGCGCATCTCCGCCGGTGCCGCGTTCCGCGCCCACACCCGCGGCGGCTGGCGCCTGGCAGGCCTCGACCACACCGGCGCCGGGCAGCTGCGCGTCGGCGCACCCGCCCACCTCGCCGTCTGGCGGGCCGAGCACCTCGGCGTGCAGGCCGCCCCCGGGCGGCTCAGCTCCTGGAGCGAGGAGGCGCGCGCCGGCACCCCGCTGCTGCCCGACCTCTCGCCCGACGCCGTCCAGCCCGAGTGCCTGCACACGCTGCGCGACGGCGCGGTGCTCCACGACACGTTCTGAGGCTGGGCGCCCGGGCCGGCTCCCTCGGCGCTCTGCTCGCCCCGCGGTCGTCTGCCCGCCGGCGGTCCGGCGCCCGGCCGGGCGGGTGAACCCGCCGGTAGGCTGCGAGCGTGCGCCTGCGTGAGCCGTCCCGGCTGCTGACCCTGTTCCTCGCGGTGCCCGGCGGCCTCCTCCTGTGGTCCGCGTTCCCGGACGCGGGTTTCTGGCCCGCCGCCTTCGTCGCGGTCGCCGTCCTGTACTGGGCGCTGGCCCGCGACGACGCCTGGTGGAACCTGCTGATGGGCTTCCTGTTCGGCCTCGCGTTCTTCCTGCCGCACCTGTGGTGGGCGCACGAGTCCACCGAGACCGCGCCGTGGGTCGCGCTGTCCGCGCTGGAGGCCCTGTTCCTCGGCGCGTTCGGCGCCCTGTGGACCTGGGCCCGCCGCGCGCCGTTCGTCCGCCGCCGCGGCTGGCGGCTGGCCGCCGTGTTCGCCGTGCTGTTCGTCGCCGTCGAGCAGTGGCGCGCCGAGGTCCCGTTCGGCGGGTTCCCCTGGGGCCGCCTCGCCTGGGCCATGGCCGGCACCCCGACCGGACGCGCGGCCTGGCTCGGCGGCACCGTCGCCGTCAGCCTCCTGGTCGCCTTCGCGGGCGCGCTGCTCGCCCTGGCCGTGGCAGGCCTGGTCCGGGCCGTCCGCATCGCCCGGGCGGCGCGCGCAGCCGGGGCTGTCACAGCCGGCTCCGCGACCGTCCGTTCCTCGGCCGGCCGCGCCGTCGGGGCCCTCGCGCTGGGCGCCGTCGTCGTCCTGGTGCCGCTCGTGCTGCCGGTACCCACGTCCGCGAGCGCCGGACCCGTCGAGACGCCGGAGGGGGACGAGGTGTACGACGCGGGGAGCGACCTGGCGGAGGACGGGCAGCTGTGGGCGGGCGCCGTGCAGGGCAACGTGGGGGAGCCGGGGCTGGGGGCGTTCGCGAACCGGGCGGAGGTGCTGAACAACCACCTGGAGGGCACGTACGTGCTGGCGGAGGACTACGCCGGCGAGCTGGACGTGGTGCTGTGGCCGGAGAACGGCAGCGACCTGGACCCGCTGACGGCGCCGGACGTCGCGGACGGGCTGGACGCGGCGTCCGCGGCGGTGGGTGCGCCGATCCTGGTGGGCGCGCAGGAGTTCCCGGAGACGGGCGGCCGGTACAACGTGTCGCTGCTGTGGCAGGCGGGGCAGGGTGTGATCGGCCGGTACGCGAAGCAGCACCCGGCGCCGTTCGGTGAGTACATCCCGCTGCGGTCGGTGCTGCGGGTGTTCTCGGACCAGGTGGACCGGGTGACCACGGACATGATCGCGGGGGTGAACCCGCCGGTGATCGACGTGCCGAGCCGGCTGGGGCAGGGCGCGTACCGGCTGGGGACCGTCATCTGCTTCGAGGTGGCGTACGACGAGATCGTGCGCGACGCCGTCGAGCAGGGCGCGCAGGTGCTGGTGATCCCGACGAACAACGCGTCGTTCGGGTGGACGGCGGAGTCGACGCAGCAGCTGGCGATGTCACGTCTGCAGGCGGTCACGACCGGGCGGGCGGCGGTGCAGATCTCGACCGTGGGGGTCTCGGCCGTGATCACGCCGGACGGGAGTGTGGTGCGCTCGACCGACCTGTTCACGGCCGACGAGTTCGTGGCGAACCTGCCGCTGCGGTCCTCGGTCACGCCCGCGGTGGCGGCGGGGTACTGGCCGGGCTGGGTGGTCGGTGGTCTCGCCGTCCTGCTGGTGGCGGCCGGCGTCGTCGGCCAGGTCGGGGCGCGGCGCCGGGCGCGCGGCCGGGACGAGAGCGAGGCGGCGGCGTCGGGCCGGTAGGGCGTGGGCGTGCGACAACGACCGCCGGCCCGGACCCTGAGGTCCGGACCGGCGGTCGTTGTGCTATTCCTGCTGCTGGGCGGCGTGCCCCCCGGGGAGGGGTCAGGCCGAGCGGCGCAGCTTGCCGGCGCGCAGCAGCTCGAGGCGCTCGTCGAGCAGGTCCTCGAGCTCCTTCACCGTGCGGCGCTCGAGCAGCATGTCCCAGTGGGTGCGCTGCGGCTTGGTCGCCTTCGGCTCGGGCTTCTCGGCGTCGCGGAGCAGCGCCTCCTCGCCACAGCGGCACTCCCAGATCGGGGGTACGTCCGCATCGGTGGCGAAGGGCAGGATGATGGTGTGGCCGTTGGGGCAGTCGTAGTAGGCCTGGAACCGAGGGGCGAAGTCCACGCCCTCGTCAGACTCCATGCTCTTACTACCGATGCTCATACCGCGCAGGGACCGGTCAGGCACGATGTCCTCCAGAGGGTTGTCGGGATAGGTGGCGGAAAAAGGTCCGTATAGCCAACGCAGGGACCCTCTGTGATGTTCCAGCCCATGTTTCAGCGGTCTGACGACCAGCCGTGCCAAACCAGGCTACCGATCGGACGTGCGGCCGCAAGCGCACTCCGGGCAAACTGGGTGTGTATGTGCGCGATCTCACGCACGTCGAGGCAGGTGACCGTGTTCGCGGCGGGAACAATCAGCACGGGTCGCCGGTTGAGACCCATGTTCATGCAGATGCATGAACGGCGCGAGCGGCGACCCGCTCAGGAGCACCACGATCGAGGAGCACAGCATCATGCAGTTCGGGATCTTCAGTGTCAGCGACGTGACGACGGACCCGACGACGGGGCACACCCCGGACGACACCGAGCGCGTCCGCGCCATGCTCACCATCGCCAAGCACGCGGACGAGGCAGGCCTCGACGTCTTCGCGACCGGCGAGCACCACAACCCGCCGTTCGTGGCCTCGAGCCCGACGACGATGCTCGGCTACCTCGCGGGTGTCACCAAGGACATCACCCTGTCCACGGCGACCACGCTGATCACCACGAACGACCCGGTCCGCATCGCCGAGGAGTACGCGATGCTCCAGGTCATCAGCAACGGCCGCATGGACCTCATGATGGGCCGCGGCAACACCGGCCCCGTGTACCCGTGGTTCGGCCAGGACATCCGCCAGGGCATCCCGCTCGCGATCGAGAACTACGCGCTGGTGCGCCGCCTGTGGACCGAGGACGTCGTGGACTGGGAGGGCAAGTTCCGCACCCCGCTGCAGGGCTTCACCGCCACCCCGCGCCCGCTGGACGGCGTGCCGCCGTTCGTGTGGCACGGCTCGATCCGCAGCCCCGAGATCGCCGAGCAGGCCGCCTACTACGGTGACGGGTTCCTGCACAACAACATCTTCTGGCCCATGAGCCACACCAAGCAGATGGTGGCGTTCTACCGCCAGCGGTTCGAGCACTACGGCCACGGCCGCGCCGACCAGGCGATCGTGGGCCTCGGCGGCCAGGTGTTCATGCGCAAGAACAGCCAGGACGCGATCACCGAGTTCCGGCCGTACTTCGACAACGCGCCCGTCTACGGCCACGGCCCCACCATGGAGGACTTCACGCGCGACACGCCGCTCACGGTCGGCTCCCCGCAGGAGGTCATCGACCGCTACGGCTCGTTCATCGACGACGTCGGCTACTACCAGCGCCAGATGTTCCTGATGGACCACGCCGGCCTGCCGCTCAAGACGGTCCTGGAGCAGATCGACATCCTCGCCACCGAGGTCGTGCCCGAGCTGCGCAAGATCGCCGACGCCAAGCGTCCCGAGGACGTGCCGGCCAACCCGCCGACGCACGCCGAGCGGGTCGCCGCGGCCCAGGCCAAGGGCGAGGCCGGCGCCACCCACGTGGGTGACGGCGGCGACGAGTTCACCGGCAAGCGGGCAGAGGAGGCGCTCTGATGACGGGGATCGTCCCCACCGAGGACCGGCCCCGGCGCACCATCGCCGTCGTGCACGCGGGGCTGGGCCAGCCCTCCTCCACGCGCCTGCTGGCGGACCGCCTGGCGGACGCCACCGCGCGCGAGCTGAAGGCGCTCGGCCACGACGTGACCGTCGAGGTCGTCGAGCTGCGCGACCACGGCCACGCGATCATCGACGCGATGCTCACCGGGTTCCCCACGGGTGACCTCGCCGCTGACATCGAGACGATCACGCAGGCCGACGGCATCATCGCCGTCTCGCCGCTGTTCACCACCACCTACTCGGGGCTGTTCAAGTCGTTCGTCGACATCCTCGACAAGGACGCCCTGACGGGCATGCCCGTGCTGCTCGGCGCGACCGGCGGCACGCCGCGGCACACGCTCGCGCTCGAGTACTCGATGCGCCCGCTGTTCACGTACCTGCGGGCCGACGTCGTCACGACGTCGGTCTTCGCGGCCACGGACGACTGGGCGCAGGCCGGGGACCGCACCCGGCGCGACGACGGCGCGAGCTCGCTGCCGGAGCGCATCGAGCGGGCCGGCCGGTCCCTCGCGGCGACCATGGCGGCGCGCGGGGAGCACACCAAGCGGGACGACCCGTTCGCCAGCACCCCCAGCTTCCTGGACCTGCTCGGCGGCGACTGACCAGCCGTCATGACCGCACCATGACCCTGTCCTGCCCGGGGCTTGCACGTCCCGGGCAGGACAGGGAACATATGGGACAGCACCGCAGCGGGTCGCGGGCAGTCGATGGTGAGGGAGCGCGGTCATGGCGGACGGCACGACGGACGGTACGCAGGACCAGGTCCCGGACGAGACCCAGGTGGAGACGCCCCGGGCTGCCGGGCCGGACGCGGGGGAGAGCGAGACCTCGCCGGTCGGGGCTCCTGGCGCGGAGGCTGCCGGCGCGGAGGCTGCCAGCGCTGAGAACGCTGGTATCGAGACCGCCGTCGAGACTGCCGTCGCCCAGGCTCCCGATGCACCCGCTGTCGTCGCCGTTGAAGGCGACCCGGCCGCCGAGACAGCCCCTACCAAGACGGCGCCCGCCGAAACGGCGCCAGCCGAGACCGCGCACGCCGAGACCGGCCTGCGGGCCGACACCGGACGCGTCGCCCGGATCGTCGCCGCACTGCGGCAGGCGCACGCCGAGCAGGCCGCACGGACCGCCACTGCTGCCGAGTCGTCGGAGACCTCCGCGCTCCCCGAGCCCCCGGCGCTTCCTGAGACCGCTGCCCTTTCTGAGACCGCTGCCCTCTCCGAGACCGCCGAGCCCGCGGACCCGCCGGCTCCCCGCCGGGAGAGCAGCGGGGTGCGGCACACCCCGCCGGCCATGCCCACGCTGCGCTGGAACCCTGGTGCCCGCTACCGTGCCTCGCAGCTCGCGAGCCAGGTCGCACCGCCCGAGCCGAACGCAGCGGTGCCTCCCGTGCCACTGCCTCCGGTGCCTCCGCCGCCGGCCCCGCTGCCGCCCGTTCCCGCACCCCCGGCCGGCGCCCCTCCCGCACTGGCCGGGCGCCTGTTCCGCGGCCCGGCCCGCCGGACCGCCGTCTTCGAGCGCGAGATCTGGCATCCGACGGCGCCGTCCTCGCGCATCCCGAGCGACGTCGGCGAGGCGCTGGTCGCCGCGGTCGAGCGCTACCGCAAGGGCTCGATCTCGACGTCGGGCCTCGTGCGCGCGATCGCCAGCACCCACGCCGCCTGACGGCGGCCCGGCCACCCGCGCCCGCCGACCAGCGCCCGCCCACCGGGACAAGTCGTTCGACGTCCGCCGTCCGCCTCCCCGAGGTCGGACGGCGGACGTCGTGCTGCACGGCGCCGTCGGTCACGGCCTCGCCGGTCACGACCCCGCCCGTCACAACCCCGCCAGCCCCGTCCGCTGACCGTTTTTCGCCGGTTCTGCGCCGTGTTTTCAGATAGTGGGAAATCACAAACCTGATCCGCGCGGGTTCGCCCGGGTGAACCCTTGTACCCGCTTCTCGCAGCGGGGGACCATTCGTTGCACTGCAAGCGAGTACACGAAGCAGACGCCCCGCGCGCCGCGACCTGTCGCTCTCTCTCAGTGGGTGCCCACCGGCACCTGATGACCAGGACGACAGGGGGTGAACGGCTGATGCGTGCACGGGTCGGGGCGTCGCTGTTCGGCGTCCTGCTGGTGGGCGGACTGCTGGGCGGCTGCGCGCGCGAGGCGAGCGTCGCGAACTTCACCGTCCCCGAGAAGTACACGACCGTCGAGCAGCTGGTCGCCGACGCCGACGTCGTCGCGCTGGTGCAGGCCGGCCGCTCCGGGGTCGACGTCGTGGACCGGGTGCCCTGGACGCGCACCGAGCTGGAGCTGCGCAAGGTGATGCTCGGCGAGGTCGAGAAGGACGCGAGCCTGGTCGTCACCCAGGTCGGCTCGGCGTCGTCGCCGCCGGGGGCGAACCTGGCCTCGATCCTGCGCAGCGACCACGAGTACGTCGTGATGCTGCACCGCACCGACGTGGGCGAGTACGAGGTGGTGGGCACCGGCGTCTGGCGGGCCGACACCCTGGGCGCCAGCCTCACCCTGCACACGGCCAAGCCGTCCTGCGTCCCGTCCGCCATCCCGCACGTGACCACGCCCTGGGAGCTCGAGATGGAGCTCGGCAAGGTCAAGACGGTGCTCGGCACCGGCGTCATCGGTAAAGACTGAGGTCAGAGGCTTGTTTGGTCCCACGCGGGCCATCGCTGCGCCAGACTGGACCGCATGACGCGCAGCCTCGTCCTCACCGCCGACGACGCCGGGACCGATCCCGACGCGGACCGCGAGATCGCCGCCCTCCTGGCCGGATCGCCGCTCACCGCGGTCTCCGTGATCACCGCCGACCCGGGCGCGGGGCCGGGCGGCCCGCCGGAGAACCCGGGTGCGGCGCGCGCCGTCCGGAAGGTGGCCGAGGCGGCGCCCGACGTCGCGCCCGGAGTGCACGTCGTGCTCCCCACGCCCGCGCCGGAGGGCGGGTTCGACGACGTCACCGACCGGATCGGCGCCCAGGTCGACGCGCTGACGCGTGCCGCCACGGCCGCGGGCGCGCCGTCGCCCGGCCGGCTCGACTCGCACCAGGGCAGCCTGTACGGGCTCCTGGGCCGCTCCTACCTCGCCGAGTCGATCGCGTTCTGCGCCGCGCACGGGCTGGCGTTCCGCATGCCCCGCGGCCTGGAGCTCTACGGCGACGGCGACCCCCTGCTGGCGAGCGCCGACGTCCGCACCCGGCACGCGAGCGCCGTCGCGGCCGCGGACGCCGCCGGGGTGCGCCTCCCGCGGGTGATCGCGACCCTGCGCGGCGGCGACGCGGAGGCCAAGGACTACCCGACGCTGCGGGAGCACTACCTGGGTCTGCTGCGCCGCCTGCCCGAGGGGGCGAGCGAGATCTTCCTGCACCCGGCGCCGGACACCCCGCGGCAGCGGGAGGTCTCGGCGACGTGGTGGCGCAAGCGGGTGTGGGAGCTGCGGCTGCTGGGCGACCCGGTCTTCATCCGGGAGATCGAGCGGGAGGGCATCGACCTCGTCAGCGGGTGGTGAGTAGGCTCACCGGCGTGGAGGCCGAGGACGCCGTGGACGCGCCGCAGGCAGGATCCCCGCCGCGGGGTGCCCGCGGGACGTCGCCGCTGCGCTACGGCGTGGGGATGTTCGGCACGTCGCTGCCGATCAACCTGGTCAAGGGCTCGATGCTCTACGTGTACGTGGAGCTGCTCGGCCTGGACGCCGTCGTCTACGCGACCGTGTACGCGGTGTACGGGGTGCTGGACGCCCTGGACAACCCCGTGTTCGGGTACCTGTCGGACCGGACGCGCTCGCGCTGGGGGCGGCGTCGGCCGTATCTCGTGGTCGGCGCGCTGGTGCTCACGCTCACGACGATCGCGCTGTTCACGGTGCCGGGCGCGGTGGCGGACTCGGCGGTCGGGCTCGCGGTGTGGTTCGCGGTCTTCGCGATCACCACGGAGATGGCCGACTCCCTGATCAACGCCAGCTACGGCGCCCTGCTGCCGGAGCTGTTCACCCACGAGCGGCGCCGGGCGACGGCGAACGCGGTGCGGCAGGGCGCGCAGCTCGTCGCTCTGGTGGTCGCGCTGGCGCTGACGCCGGTCCTGGCGCGGAACGTGCTGGGCGCCGAGGGCTCCGCCGTCGGCTACGGGCGGCTGGCGATCATCTTCGGCGTGGTCTCGGCGGCGGTCATCCTGTGGACCGCGCTCGGCGTGCGGGAGGACCCGGCCCTGGACGCGGAGCCCAAGCCGCAGTTCTTCCGGTCCGTCGGGCAGATCCTGTCGACGGCGCACTTCTGGACCGTGGGGCTGGTCAACGCCTGCTACGGCGCGGCGATGGCCCTGGTGCTGGGCGGGCTGCAGCTCTACGTGGCGCACACGCTGGGCGGCTCGGCGCTGGACGCGAGCATCCTGCAGCTCGTGGTGATCGCCGTGTCGATCGGCATGTTGAGTGTGTGGGCGGCCGTGGTGCGGCGCAAGGGCGCGGCCTGGACGTGGCGGCTCGCGCTGCCGGTCGCCGCCGTCGGGTTCGTGCCGCTGTACTTCGCGACCGACCTGATCACGGGCATCCTCGCCGGGCTCGCCGTGGCCGTGGGCTACTCCGGCGTGCTCGCGACCAACGACCTGGTGATCGCCCGCGTGCTCGACGCCGACGCCGCACAGCACGGCACGCACCGCAGCGGCCTGTTCCTGGCCGCGTTCGGGGTGCTGGGCCGGCTCAACGGCCTGCTGACGGCGGCGGCGCTGGCCTCGCTCGCGCTGTGGTTCGGCTACCGCTCGGGCGCCGACCCCGGACCGGACCCCGGGCAGGCGTTCCGCGTGTACCTGTCGGTGTACCCGCTGGTGCTGCTGACGATCGGCACGGTCGTGTCGCGGTTCATCCGGCTGCCGGCGGCGCCGCAGGACACGGGCGCCGGGGGAGGCGCGTCGGCCGGGGTCGATCCTGCTGACGACCCCGCGGACGACCCTGCTGCCGACGACGGCGCCGGCAGCAGGCCGGTCACGCGCTGATCGCGAGCAGGGTCCGGTCGGCGGCCTCCAGCCGGTAGGGGCCCTGCCCGGGCGGCGCGGCGAACGTCACGCGGTCCCCACGGACCCGCCGCCTGCGGTCGGTGCCGCCGTCGGGCAGGCCCTCGACCAGGACGGTGCCGTTCGCGTCGACCGCGACCAGGTCCTCGCCCACGCGCACCAGGACCGGCTCGCCCAGCCCCGGGAAGCGGCTGATGGCGGTGCGGCCGTGGCGGATCGCGTCCAGGATCGCCTCCGGCGTGCGGTCGGTCGCCGCGACCCAGGTCGTGGGCGTGCCGGGCGGGTAGCCCTGGTCGGGCGTGTGGAAGTCGCTGCCGCCCAGGAACACGGGATGCCCGCCTGCGGCGCCGCCCGGCAGGCCCGGTCCGCCCTCCGGCGAGCCCTCGAGGCCCCGCAGGTACGCCCACGGCCCGGTCGCCGTCAGGTCGAGGAACCACGAGATGTGCCACAGCTCCAGGAACCCGGTCCGCACGGGGAACTGCCAGCCGCAGTCGTCCTGCAGCGGGTGGTTCACGGACAGCAGGCCGCCGCGCGCCTCGACGTCGGACAACCACTGCCGCGCCGGACGCCGGAAGTCCACCCAGCCGATGTCCCCGAACGCGTTCGCGTGCCCCGCGTGCGTGGTGACCTCCTGCCCGGGGAGCAGGGCCAGGTCGTACGCCGCGCCGACGCCGGGCAGGTGCGCGTGGTGCGAGACGGTGTTGTGGTCGGTCACGGCGAGGAAGTCCAGGCCGCGCCCGACGGCGGCGGACGCGAGCTGGGCGATGCTCAGCGTCCCGTCCGAGTGCGTGGTGTGCGCGTGCAGGTCACCCGCGTACCAGGTCAGGCCGTCGGGCGCGGGCAGGTCCCGCCCCAGCCGGGTACGGCTCGCGCCGGCCGAGCCCGAGCCGGTCCCGCTGCCCGACTGCGGGGGCGGCGCCGGCGGCTCGTCCTCGACCGGCCCGGCGTCGGACCCGGTGGCGATGGTGACCGTGACGTCGATCGGCTCGGCGGGCAGCTTGTGCAGGCCGAGCACCACGGCCCAGGCGCCCGGGACGAGCTCACCCGGCTCGTACCCGGGCGTGGCCGCGCCGGAGCCGGAGACGCCGGCACCTCCCGGGTCGATCGCGAACTGGGACCGCGCCCCGCCCGACCAGCCGCGCCAGCGCTCCGGGTCCCTGCAGCCCAGGTCGATCACGGCGGCGTCCCGGTCGTACGCGAGCGTGACCTCGAGGGCGTCCGCGCCGCGCCCCGGGATCTCGAACGGCACCTCGAGGTACCGGCCCTCGATCTGGTCGTCGACGGACAGGCGCAGGCGGCGCTCCTCGAAGGTCACGGTGCGCTCACCGCCCCAGGATCTCGGTCAGGAACGCGATCGCGGCGGGGTAGGCATCCTTGCGGTTGGCCCGCTTGGCCAGGCCGTGCCCCTCGTCGTGGTAGACCCGCAGCTCGTGCCGGATGCCGCGGTCCGCGAGCGCCGCGGCGATCTGCTCGGCCTCGGAGAGGGGGACGCGGGGGTCGTTGGCGCCGTGGATGACGAACAGGGGCGCGCGGAGCTGGTCGAGGTAGGTGATGGGTGAGGCGGCGACGAGGAGGTCGCGGTGGTGCTCGAGGCTGCCGTACTCGCGCTCACGGGCGGCGCGGCGGTACTCGGAGGTGTTCTCCAGGAAGGTGACCAGGGAGGACATGCCGACGATGTCGACGCCGGCGGCCCAGAGGTCGGGCTGCATGGTGGTGCCGGCGAGCACCATGTAGCCGCCGTAGGACCCGCCCCACAGGGCGCTGCGCTCGGGGTCGAGGCCGAGGTCGGGCAGCCAGGCGCGCAGGGCGGCGAGGTCGGCGACGGAGTCGAGCCGCTTGTCGACGTCGTCGAGGCTGACCCAGCGCTTGCCGTAGCCGGCGGAGCCGCGCACGTTGGGCACCAGCACGGTGAACCCGGCACCGGCGAGGGCCTGGATGACGGGGGAGAACAGGCGGGTGGCCTCGCCTTCGGGGCCGCCGTGCACGAGGACGACGGACGCGCCGGCGACGGGGGTGTCGGTGGTGGCGGGCCGGTAGACGAAGCAGGGGATCTGCTCGCCGTCGGGCGTGGGGACGCGGTGCACGGTGGGCAGGGCGACGGGCAGGCCGTCGGGGATCTGGGCGCGGCCGTCGACCAGGGTGGTGGCGGTCCCGGTGGTGGCGTCGACGAGGTGGATGGAGCCGGGGTCGCCGGAGGTGGTGAGGTGCACCGCGAAGCGTGAGGAGTCGGGGGCCCAGACGACGGTGGGCACCCCGGTGTCGGGCAGGGTGACGTCGCTGCGGTGGGTGCCGTCGGGCTCGTGGACGGCGAGGGTGGTGACGCCGTCCTGGTGGTGGCCGACGACCATGGCGGAGCCGTCGGGGGAGAGGACCACCTCGAGGTCGTGGTCGGCGGCCTCGACGAGGGTCTCCCAGGTCGTCCCCCCGGCCCCGCCGGCTGTGTCGGCTCCGGAGCGGACCCGGACGACGGCGGCGTGCTCGCGCTCGTGGTCGGAGGCCATGACCAGGGCGTCGTCGCCGGCCGTCCAGGAGACGTGCGTGTGGTGGGCGTGCTCGTCGGCCGCGGTGACCGTGCCGGTGACGGCGGCTGGGCCGGCGGCGGTGCCGGTGCCCGCGACGAGGATCTGCGTGGAGCGTGGCCGGCTGCTGAGCACGGTGATCGCCACGGAGCGCCGGTCGTGGGAGGCGACCGCGTCGACGAGGTACCCGCCGCCGTCGTACAGCGTGGTCTGGGTGCCGGTCGCGAGGTCGTGCACCACGACGTCGAAGTCGACACCGTCGCGCCGGTTGGTCAGGAACACCACGGACCCGGCGGAGACGTCGGCCAGGTCGTGCTTGTACGCGGGGTCGTGGACCAGGGGCGTGAGGTCCCCCGCGCCGGCGGGCGCCGCGCCCGGCGTGATCTCCAGGAGGCTGAGCTGCATCTGCTCGTCGCCGCCGTTGTCGTGCTGCACTACCACGCCGCGGGTGCCGGGCACGTAGCGGCCGGAGCAGCGGGACGGCAGCGCCGTGAGCTGGGTGCGGCTGCCGTCCGGCGTGATCTCGACGAGCTGCATGCTGCCGGACTCGTCGTTCCCGGCCAGGATGCGGCCCTCGGGGTCGACGTCGAAGACGGTCCATGCGGTCAGGTCAAGGAGCGAGCTGATGATCTCGGGCGCGGAGGTCAGGGGTGCGGAAGTCACTCAGGCAACCTAACGGGACTCCTGCCTCGGTGTCCCGGACACGAGCCCCGGCGGTGGCGTCGGGCGAAATGTGGTTGCGCGCGTGACCGTACCCGGGACAGGGTGCGGTCACCGTCGGATCCGGTTTCCGCGAGCCGATCCTCCCCGGTCTGCCCGTCCTGCCGATCTCGTCCCGCGAGGAGCCGCCGTGCACCGTCCCCCAGTCACGACCATCACCGAGGTGCCGGTGGCGGACGCCGCGGCAGCGCCCTATGGCGTCACCGCGGGCCCGGACGGGGCGCTGTGGTTCACGCTGGCGCAGGGCGGGCGGATCGCGCGCCTGACCCTGGACGGTGAGGTCACCCAGTACCCGCTCGACGCGTCTGGGTGCCAGCCCACGGTCATCACCCCGGGACCCGACGGTGCCCTCTGGTTCACGCGGACCCAGGACCACCGGGTCGGCCGCATCGGTCCGGACGGGACCGCACGGAGCTTTCCCGTGCCCACCCCGGACAGCGCACCGTACGGCATCACCGCGGGCCCTGACGACGCGCTGTGGTTCACGCAGATGGCGGCGGACCAGATCGGCCGCATCACCGTCGACGGCCAGGTCACGGAGTTCGAGGTGCCCGTCCCCGGTGCCATGCCGTCGGCCATCACGGCAGGACCGGACGGCGCCCTCTGGTTCACCCTCAACCAGGCGAACGCCATCGGCCGGATGACCGTCGGTGGCGAGGTGACCGTCCACGCGCTGCCCACACCCGGCGCGGCACCCGTCGGCATCACCAGCGACGGGAAGGACCTGTGGTTCGCCGAGATCGCCGCGGGCCAGGTCGGCCGGATCTCGACCGGTGGTGAGATCCAGGAGTTCCCGCTCCCGGACCGGGACGCCAGACCGCACGCCGTCGTCGCGACCGCCGTCGGCGAGTGCTGGTTCACGGAGTGGGGTGCCAACCGCATCGGCCACGTGACGGGGGACGGCAAGGTCACCGAGCACGACCTGCCCACGGCGTCGTCCGAACCCCACGGCATCACGGTGGGGCCGGACGGCGCCGTCTGGGCCGCCCTGGAGATCGGCGCCGCCGTACGGATCACTCCGTAGGCCCGACCTGCTCCAGGTAGTGCGGGTTGTACATGACGCCGAGCACGTTCCCGAACGGGTCCACGACGGAGGCGGTGACGAAGCCCAGGTCACCGCGCGGCGTGACGGGCTGGTACTCGGTGGCGCCCAGCTCCAGCAGGCGGGCCACGAAGCCGTCCAGGTCGTCGACGTGCCAGTACATGAGCGCGCCCCCGGGCTGGTCGGGCAGGCCCGGGGGCGCGAACGCACGGCTGACGAGGCCGAGCTCCGCCTCGTTGTCCCCGATCCGGAACTCGGCGTAGGCCGGCTTCCCGTCCGGTCCGGGGCGCTGGAAGTACGGCTCGACGCCGAGCACCTCGGAGTACCAGTCGGCGGCCGCGCCGACGTCGTCGGCCCAGTAGTTGATGGTGGCGAATCCTCGAAGGCTCATGCCGCCATCACAGCACCCGCCACTGACACTCGCCGGGGCTCGCGGGTGGAGTCAGGCGCCGGGCGCGGCTTTCACCTGGTCTTTCGCCCCGGCCTTCGTTCCTACCTCGGTCTTCGCGCCGGCGGCGACCGACTCCGTGACAGCGTCCAGCGCCTCCCGCAGCCCCGCGGCCGCACCCTCGGCCTGCGCCTGGGCCGCGATGGCGGCGACGCGGGCCTGCTCGGCCTCCGCGGCCTGCCCGCGTGCGGCCTCCAGCGTGTCCCGCGAGGCGGTGAGCTCACCCTCCAGCCGGGCGACGGCCGCCTCCGCGGCGGACCGGCCGGTCTCCGCTGCCGCGCGGTCCCGGTTCGCCTGCGCGACGTCGCCCCGGGCGGCCTCCAGCGCGGCGCGCACGTCCGTCAGCGACTCCCGCAGCCCGACGGCGGCGCCCTCGGCCTGAGCGCGGGCTGACTCGGCCTCGGACCGGGCACGCTCGGCGGCCGTGGCCGCGGCCCGGTCCCGCGCGAGCTCCTCGCGCACCGCCTCCAGCGCCTGCTGGGCGGCGGCGAGCTCACCCTCCAGCCGGGCGGCCGACGTCGCCGCCTCGGTGCGGGCCTCCTCGGCCGCGGCCCGCTCGTCCTGGGCCGTGCGTACGTGCTCCCGCGCGGTCTCCAGGAGCGCACGGAACTGCGCGAGCTCGGCGTCGGCCTCGTCCACGCGCGCCGCCAGGGCGTCCGCCTCGCCCACGACGGCACTCAGCGCCTCCTCCGACGCCGCGGTGGCCGCCTCGTGCTCCGTGCGCGCCGCCTCGATCGCCGCACCCCACAGGGCCTCCAGGCCCCGGTCCGCCAGAGAGCTCACCGCGGCGGGCAGCTCAGGGAGCGCCGAGCGTGCGTCGCTCTCGGCGGCCCTCGTCTCGCGCCACTCCCGCAGGTACTTCGTGGCTGTCGCGTTCGAGCACCCGGCGCGCTCGCGCACGTTGGTCACCGTGACCGCCACCCCGTCGGCCGCCAGGGCGTCCGCCGCCTGGAAGACCCGTTCCTTGTCCCGCACGTTGTTCCCCGCTCAAGTCGTCGTGTCGATGTCCGCGATCGGACGGCAGCCGATCTCCAGCCCCATGTTTTTCGCCGCCGTAGCGCTCCTCGTAGTAGTACGAGTAGTAGCGTAATACTACTCCTACTTTCGCTCCGCAAACTACGCACCCGCTTTCCTGAAGCGGGTGCGCAGAGAGTTCGAAAATGGCTGAGTAGCAACGATCTGAGCCGCTCGGAGAGGCACTACTCCGCGCTCAGAGAGCAGATAGTGAGCACAGAATCCACGACGAATCCTGCTCGGATCCCCGGCCGGGTCGGTCGTGACTCCCCGTGCGTCACATCAGGACGCGTACCGGCGCACGCTCTCCGGGTGGATGACGACGCGCAGCAGGTCGACCCGCAGCATCCCCGCGAGAGCCTCGGCCCGGGCGGGGTCCCCGAGGTCCCAGTAGCGGGCCGCGAGGCGGGACGCCAGGTCCCGGGCGCCGTCGGCCTCCACCGTGGCGCGGCCGGCGACGGAGACCCAGTGCTCGCCCTCGCCCACGGGGGCCGCGACCACGAGCGACGCACGCGGGTCGCGCTCCAGGCGCCGCACCTTGAGCGAGTCCCGCTCCGTGAAGAGCTGGACGGTCCCGTCCGCGGCGGCCTCGAACCAGACGGGCCGCGGCTGGGGTGGCTGAGCCGGTCCGGCCACGGAGAGGAACCCGTGCAGGGGACGGGCGAGGAGCTCGAGGTCCTCGGTGGTCAGCAGGCTGGTGTCGCTCATGGCAGTCCTCTCAGGAGATCTTCGGATGGTCGTTCGGGAGGTCAGGAACGCCACGCACCCGCCGCCGCGGCCCGCACGACGTACTCCTCGAAGGCACGGGGCGGCCGCCCCAGCACCGTCTCGACGTCGCCGGTCGGCCCGGCCAGCAGCCCGCGTTCCATCAGCACGAACATCTCGGCGACGTGGTGGGCGTCGTCCTCGCCCAGGCCCGCCTCGACGAGCGCCGCACGGTACGCGGCGGGGGAGACCTGCCGGTAGGTGACGGGCAGGTCGGCCGCCCGGGCGATCAGGTCGACGGCCTCGGCGAAGGTCACCCCGCGCGGCCCGGTCAGCTCGTAGGTGCGCCCGGCGTGCCGTCCGGGCTCGGTCAGCACCGCCGCCGCGACGTCGGCGACGTCCTCGAGGTCGACGAAGGGCTCCGGGACGCTCCCTGCCGGGAGCGCCAGCTCGCCGGCGACCAGCGGGGCGTGGAAGAGGTCCTCGTCGAAGTTCTGGTCGAAGTTCGACGCGCGCAGCACCGTCCATTCCAGGGCCGAGCCCCGTACGGCGTCCTCGGCCGAGCGCATGTCCAGCCCGAACGGGGAGTCGCCCCACGTGTCGGCGCCGCGGCCCGAGAGCAGGACCAGGCGCCGCACGCCGGCGTCCTCGGCGCGGGCCACGAACTCGTGGACCGGTCCGGGCACGGACGGCGGCACCACGTAGACGGTGCCGATGTCGTGCAGCACCTGCTCCCAGCCGTTCGGGTCGGACCAGTCGAAGCGCGCCCGGCTGGACCGTGAGGCGGCACGTACCTGCGTGCCGGCCAGCCGCAGCCGGGCCGCGACCCGTCGGCCGGTCTTGCCGGTGGCGCCGAGGACGAGGGTGGTGTCGTTGCTCATGCCACCGATCCAACGGCACCCGTTCGGACGAATCCATGGGTAAAGCGCCAGATCCCATGGGTGATCGTCTAGCCTCGGTGGGATGGACGCCTTCAGTGACCTGATCCGCGGGGTGCGCGCCCACGGCTCCCTGTTCGGCAGCTCGACCCTGACCCCTCCCTGGTCCCTGCACTTCGTGGACGGCGCGCCGCTGACCCTGTGCACGGTCCTGGGCGGCGACGGGTGGGTCGTCCCCGAGCAGGGTCCGGCCGTGCTGCTGCGCGCCGGGCAGACGGTCGTCGTGCGCGGCCCCGAGACGTTCACCTTCGTCGACGAGGTCGGGACGTCGGCCGAGCCGGTCGCGTGCGGCGAGTTCTGCGCGACGCCCGAGCTGGGCGGGACCCGGCACCGGCTCGGCTGGCACGACGACGTCGACACCCCGGGCAGGCCCGGCGCGACCACCCTGATCGTCGGCGCCTACCCGGTCCGCGGCGAGATCAGCCGACGCCTGCTGGACGCGCTGCCCCGGTGCTGCGCGTGGGCGCCGGGGGCACCTCCGACGCCGTCCTGGAGCACCTCGCTGCCGAGCTCGCCGTCGACACCCCGGGCCAGCAGGTGGTGCTCGACCGGCTCCTGGACTGGATGCTGGTCTGCACGCTGCGCGACTGGTTCGACCGGCCCGGCGGCGAGCCCCCGCGCTGGTGGGCCGCGCAGCGGGACCCGGTGGTCGGCGACGCGCTGCGCCTGCTGCACGCCGAGCCCGCGGCGCCCTGGACGGTCGGCTCGCTGGCCGACCGGACCGGCGTCTCGCGCTCCACCCTGGCCAAGCGGTTCGCCGACCAGGTCGGCGAACCGCCGCTGACCTACCTGACCCGCTGGCGCATGACGCTCGCGGCGGACCTCCTGACCGACCGCGAGGCGGCGACCGTGGCCCAGGTCGCGCGCGCCGTCGGCTACACCGACGCGTTCGCGTTCAGCGCCGCGTTCAAGCGGACGCGGGGCATGAGCCCGAGCGTCTGGGCCGCCCGCGGGTTAGACCCGGCGCCTACCGGTGCGGGACGTCCCTGACGAACACGATCGCGTCGGTCTCTGCGAGGTCGGCCGGGTCCAGGGGCGCGTACCCGAACCAAGGGGAGACGCGGGCCGCGAGCGCCGCCCCGCCGTCGGCTCCCGCGCGGTGCAGCGCTGCCGGCCCACGCGGATCCACGAGGACCTCGTCCCGGCCGAGCCCGTACAGCAGCCCCTCGACCGTGTCCGGCTCCGGCGCCTCCACGCCCTGGTCCCGCAGCGTCCCGAGCGCCGTGGCCACGAACGCGTACCGGTCGCCGAGCCGGGTGCTGACGAGTGCGCCGGCGCCCCACCACTCCAGGCGTGGGTGGTCCCACATGGCCATGGTGCTGCGTCCCCGCTGCAGGTGGCTGTTGTGGGCGCTCACCAGCGCGGGTCCGCGTTCGGCCAGGGCGAGCAGGTTGTCGGCGATCATCGCGTCGCGGATCCCGAGCAGGCGGGTCATGCGGGCGGGCGACGGGTCTGCCATCCAGAAGTGGTAGCGCAGCAGGCCGGTGGCGGTGCGTGCGTACAGGTGGGCCCGGTCCCGCTCCTGGGGCGTGGAGCCGGCCAGGAGCTGCGGGGCGTGCGTCTCCAGGAGGGTCGCCAGGTCGTCGGCGAGCAGGCGCAGCTCCCTCGCCTCGGCGGACTGTCCCACCGACCGCGCGGGGTCCATCATCGCGGCGGGCTCGGTCCAGCGGTCGTCCGGGCCGATCATGCGGTCCAGGACGTCGGCTGTGCAGGGCAGCAGGTCGGCGTCCACGCGGGCGGACAGGTAGTCGTGCAGCGCGACGAGGGCCGCGCGGGGGCTGGCGGCCGCCGAGATCTCCAGCGGCCCGTCGGCGCCGGCGAAGCGGACGTGCTCCGCGGCCGGCCGGCCCTCGTTGTGGGCGCGCATCCAGGCCACGAGCTCGCGGTTGCCGGGGTACGCGCCCCACTCGTGGCTCAGGCCGCGCGCCAGCACGTCGTCGAGGTCGCCCCGGCCGGTCGTCACGTAGTCGTCGACGAGCAGGCCGGCGAGGCAGTCGGTCTCCAGGGCGATCGTGCGGTAGCCGTGCTGTTCCACGAGCTCGCGGAACAGGGCGTTGCGCGTCCGAAGCAGGTCCGGCGCGCCGTGGGTGGGCTCGCCGAGGGCCAGGATCCGGGGCCGGTCCCTCAGCAGGGCCAGCACGGAGGCGGCGTCGACGGGATGAACGGTGTCCTCGATGTCTCTCACCATTCCCTCAACGGTATCGTTGAAGGCTCAGTTGAGACCTGGCCCTGGAACGGAGCGTTGGGTGGCGCAGAACTTTCAAACGGGTGTCCGGCTGCGGCCGGTCGACCTGGCCCGTGGGCACGGTCTGTCCACGCAGGCGGTCCGCAACTACGAGGACGCCGGCATCCTCCCCGCCACCGACCGCACGCCCGCCGGCTACCGCGCCTACACGCCCCGGCACGCCCGGGCGCTGCGCGCCTTCCTGGCCCTGGTCCCCGGGCACGGCCACCCGGTCGCGGCCGCGATCATGCGTGCGGTGCACGACGGCGCCGTCGGCGAGGCCTTCCGGCTGATCGACGAGAGCCACGCGCTGCTCCTGGAGGACCGCCGGACGCTCCGCGCCGTCGAGGACGCCCTGCGCGACCTGGACGCCACGACTGCCGGACCGCCGTCCGCCCGGCCGGCCCCGCGGACCGAGCCGCAGGACACGTTCATCGGCCCCCTCGCGGCGCAGTTGCGCATCCGGCCCGCCACCCTGCGCACCTGGGAGCGCGCGGGCCTGGTGCGCCCGCGCCGCGACCCGCAGACCGGCTACCGGGTCTACGACGCCGCCGCGGTGCGCGACGCCCGCCTGACGCACCAGCTCCGCCGCGGCGGCTACCTGCTGGAGCAGATCGTGCCGCTGATCGAGCGGGTGCGGACGGCCGGCGGCCTCGCGCCCCTGGAGGCGACCCTGGCGGAGTGGCAAAGCCGCCTCACCGACCGCGGCCGGGCCATGCTCGCCGGGGCCGCCGCCCTGGAGGCCTACCTCGCCGCAGGAACCGGCCTCACCGGCCGGCCCGCAGCCGCGCCGCCTGCTTGATCAGGTGCGTGCGCTCGGCGGCGCTGGTCGCCCGGTCCGCGGCGGACGTGTAGTGGCGCACCGCAAGCTCGGTGTCGTCGGCGCGCTCGTACAGGTGGGCCGCGACGGCGTCCCACCGGGACAGGCCCGGGTCGACGTCGGCCAGCGCGGCCAGGCCGGCGCGCGGGCCGTCCACCTGCCCCACGGCGACGGCGCGGTTGAGCGCGACGACGGGGCTGTCCGTGAGCCCGGCGAGCTCGTCGTACCACTGCAGGATCTGCGGCCAGTCCGTCTCGGCGGCGACGGGGGCGTCGTCGTGCAGGGCGGCGATGGCCGCCTGGGCCTGGTACTGGCCGAGGTGGTCGCGGGACAGGGCGGTCTGGAGCACGTCGACGCCCTCGGTGATCATCGCCGTGTCCCACAGCGTCCGGTCCTGCTCGTCGAGCGGCACCAGCTCGCCGGACGCGGTGTACCGGGCGCCGCGTCGCGCGTGGTGCAGCAGCATCAGGGCCAGCAGCCCGGCGATCTCGGGGTCGGCCCCCTCGGGCCGGGCCGCCGAGGACACGGTGAGCTGGCGGGTGAGCCGGATCGCCTCGTCGGCCAGCGAGATCTCGCCCGTGAAGCCCTCGTTGAAGATCAGGTACAGCACGTGCAGCACCGCGCGGACGTCGCCGGGCGTGTCGAACCGCTCGCCGGTGATGGTGCGCTTGGCGCGCGAGATCCGCTGCGCCATCGTGGCCTCGGGGACCAGGAACGCCCGCGCGATCTGCGCCGTCGTCAGCCCGCCCACGGCCCGGAGCGTCAGCGCGATGGCCGACGCCGGGCTGAGCGCCGGGTGGCAGCAGCGGCTCAGGAGCAGCAGCGTGTCGTCCGACTGCTCGGTGGGGCCCTGCGGCGGCTCGTCACCCAACCGTTCCTCGCGGCGCCGCCGGGCGGCCTCGGACCGCTGGAGGTCGATCAGCTTGCGGCCGGCCACCCGCAGCAGCCACGCCTTGGGGTCGTCCGGCGCCTCGTCGGGCCAGTGCCGCACGGCCTCGATCAGGGCCTCCTGGACGGCGTCCTCGGCCGTCGCGAAGTCTGCTCCGCGACGGACGAGGACGCCGAGGACCTGCGGTGCGAGCGTCCGCACCCGGTCGTTCACCGCGTCGTGGTCCACGTCCAGCCTTCCTCGGCCCGCCGGCTCACTCGGAGATCGTCAGGTCCTCGCCGAGGAACGGCCGCACCTCGAGCCACTCGTAGATCGGCTTGCCGCCGACGCCGGGCGCTGCGGACAGCTCGGCCGCCGCCTCGTAGGCGCGCTCCTGGGACTCGACGTCGATGATCATCCAGCCGGCGATGAGGTCCTTGGTCTCCGCGAACGGCCCGTCCGTCACCGGCGGGCGGCCCTCGCCGCCGTACCGCACGAACGTGCCCTCCGGCGAGAGCGCGCCCTCGCCCACGAACTCACCGCTCTCGGTCAGCTTCTCGGCGAACCGGCGCATGTAGTCGATGTGCTCGGTGATCTCCTGCGGGCTCCACTGGTCCATCGGCACGTCCGTGCCGGGCACCCACTCGGGGCCGCCGCGCCGGTAGTGCTTCAGCAGCAGGTACTTCGCCATGGTTGTCTCCCTGGGTCACGGGCCCCGCGGGGCCCTGCGTCGTGGACGCGGTACGGACGCGGTTCCGCGCCCTCGACCCTAGGACGGAGCCCTCGTCGGGTTCTCGACATCAGGATCACCGATTCCCGAGAAAAAAGTTCGGGTCAGCCCGCGCGGGTGCGCGCGGCCCGGATCGGCGTGACGGCCGCAGGCCCCTGGGCCGCGTCGCCCGTGACACCAGGCCCGGACCCGGGCACGACGGCGGACGCCTGGAACGCCGCGCTCATCGTCTCGCCCAGGGCGTCGAGGTCGTCCTCGAACAGGCCCGCGTACGTGGACAGCGTCAGCACCGGCGACTCGTGCCCGAGCATGCGCTGCACCGCCTTGACCGTGGCCCCGCCGGAGATCGCCAGCGACGCCGCGGTGTGCCGCAGGTCGTGCAGCGTGAGCGTGTCGAAGTCCTCGGCGCCCGGCGCGAGCGTGGTCCGCGACAGCGCCGCCAGCAGCCGGGTGCGGCTGACCTTCTCGCCGCGCGTCATCCCCGCCCGCGCCCGGTCGCCGGCGGCCACCAGCGCCCACGTCTCGGGGTCGGTCACGCCCGTCGCCTCCACGCCGCCCTCGGACTGGAGGCGGCGGACCGCGGCGACCACGCCGTCGTCGTACAGGCCCGGGGCGGGCAGACCGAGGGCCTGGCGCAGCGTGCGGACGGCGCCGCCGGCCGCGTCGACCGCGGGCCGGAACGCGGAGCGGTCGAAGCTCTCCCGGCGCAGCGGTCCGCCGCGGGTCCCGGTGAACAGCAGGTCGCCGGGCGCGCGCCCCGCCGCCTGGTCCGCCACGGCGTCCACCAGGGAGGACGGCAGCGGCACCTCGCGTCGCGCGTGGGTCTTGGTGTCGCCGAGCAGCAGCGTGCCGTCGTCCAGCCGGGTGTAGGCCTTGGTCACGTGCACGCGGCGGCGCAGCGGGTCGACGTCGGCCACCGTCAGCGCGCTGACCTCGCCCCAGCGCAGGCCCGTCAGGGCCGTGAGCAGCACGAGCGTGCGCGTCTGTGCCGACGTCGTGGCGTCCGCGACGCGGCGCAGCTGCTCGTGGGACAGGTACCGGTGCGGCTTGGTCTTCGGTGCGCGGGGCAGGGCCGGCACTTTGCCCGACGGCGTCCGCGCGGGATTGGTGCGCAGCCGGCGCGCGTCCACCGCGGCATCCAGGAGGGCCACCAGGAGCCGGGCCGCGTCCCGGCGTCGGGCGGGCGAGGCGGTCTCGCCGGTGGTGGGGGAGGTCATGGTGGCGGCCCAGCGGGCGACGTCCTCGTGGGTGACCTGGCGCAGCGGGCGGTCCCCGAACGTGGGCGCGACCAGCGACCGGAAGCGTTCGTGCTCGGCCTCGACCGTGCGGGGCGCGCGGTCCACGCGGGCCTCCTGCCAGGTGGCGAACCACTCGGACACGGTGACGCGGCCCGCGGCCGGGTCGACCCACTCGGCGTGCTTGCCCGCCTCCTCCTGCCGCCGCGCCTCCGCGAGCGCCTCGCGCCGGACCGTGAAGCGACGCGTGCTGCGCAGGCGCCCGTCGACGCGGTATCGGCCGACGTAGCCGGTGCGGCCCTCGGAGTCGGTGCGCTGCTCGGTGTACGCCACGGTGGCAGCGTAGTCGGGGCGTTCGGCCTGGTCGTGGTCGCGCGGGGCGTGTCGACGACGTCACGGCGCGACGGGCTGCAGCGCGCTCTTGTGGTCCTCCAGGTTCCGCAGGCGCCGTACGGGGCTCGCCGCGAGGAGCGCGGGCCCGAGGAGCAGCACGAAGGCCGACCCGAGCAGCACGGCACGGGTCCCGGCCGTCTCGGCGACCGCGCCGGCGATCAGCCCGCCGAGGGGGATGCAGCCCCAGGACACGAAGCGGACAGTGCCCATGACGCGGGACAGGAGCTCGGGCGGGCTGGCGACCTGCCGGTAGGTGCGCGTGACGACGCTGCCGGGGACGACGCTGGCCGCGAAGACGAGGTTGCCGACAGCGAAGCAGAGCCAGCCCCAGTGGCCGGCGCCGGCGGGGATCAGCAGGGCACCCGCGAACCCGACGAGCCCGTCGAACAGCACGACGCGCGCCGAGCCGAACCGCCGCACGAGCCAGGGCGTCGCCCAGGCCGCGAGGAGCGCCCCGACACCTTCGGTCGCCAGCAGCAGCCCGACCACGGCGGCGGGTGCGTGCAGCTCGCGCACCAGGTAGATCGCGAACAGGGCGAGCTGGGCGCCGCAGACCGTGTTGACCACGCACGCCCACCAGGTGCACGGCGCCAGGACGGGGTGGGTGGTGACGAACCGCCAGCCCTGGGCGATCCGGCGGCGCAGCGGGGTCGGGTCGTCGTCGCCGGGCTGGCGGCGTTCGGGCAGGGTGCGCAGCAGCACGGCGGAGGCGACGTAGGACACCGCGTCGAGGAGCAGTGCGGGCGCGGCGCCGACGAGCTGGACGACCAGCCCGCCCAGCGAGGGTCCGCCGAGCTCGGTCACCGCGTGCGTGCCGGACATGAGCGAGTTGCGGCTCGTGAGCTGGTCGCGCGGCACCACGGAGGTGATGAACGTGGTGCTGGCGCTGAAGAACAGCACCTCAGCGAGGTTGAGCGTGAGCGCCACGGCGAACAGCTGGGCGAGCGTCAGGTGTCCGGTCCACCAGGCCAGGGGCACCGACACGATGGCGAGCGCCCGGACGAGGTCGGTGCCGATCTGGGTGGCGCGCAGCGGCCAGCGCTGCACGATCGCGCCGGCGGGCAGCCCGATCACGATCCAGGCCAGGTAGGACGCCGCCGCGAGCAGTCCGGTCTCGAACGGTCCGGCGTCGAGCACGAGCACGGCGGTCAGGGGCAGGGCGATCTTCGTGACCGCGGAGCCCATGTTGCTGGTGGTCGTGGCCGCCCAGAAGGTCCAGAAGGAACGTGCCGCGGTCGGTGCGGTCGTCGTCATGGTGTGTCTCCGTGGTGGGCGAGTGGGTTCCATTTTGGAACTGACTGGCCGTACAGTGGCAGAAGGACGGCTGCGGGCGCAACGTCCTGGCACCGGCGCCGCGTGAGGGCGCCCGGACGGAGACCTGCGAGAGGATGGCGCGCATGCGCAAGGAGGATCTGGCCGACGCCGACTGCGGGATCGCGCAGTCGCTCGGCGTCATCGGCGACTGGCAGAGCCTGCTGATCGTGCGCGAGGCCGCGGCCGGCGTCTCACGCTTCGACGCGCTCGCCCACGAGCTCGGGTTCAGCAGGCGCGCCCTGACCGAGCGCCTCGGCCGGCTCGTGGACGACGGCGTCCTGGAGCGGGTCCCGTACTCGGCGCACCCGCCCCGGTTCGACTACCGGCTCACCCGCCGCGGCGAGGGGCTCGTACCGGTGCTCGTCGCGCTGCAGGAGTGGGGGACGCGCCACGTGATGGGCGACGGCACCGTCTCGGGCGCCGTCGGGGACGCCGAGGCGCGACGGGTGCACGCACTGGTCGGCACGCGGGTGCCGGACGTGACGCTCACGGCCCACGACGGCGCCGCCGTCAGCCTCGCGAACCCCGACCGCTGGACCGTGCTGTTCTTCTTCCCGGGTGCCTACGCTCCCGACACGGACGGGTACCCCGCCGGCTGGAGCGACATTCCCGGCACCCGCGGCTGCACGCTGGAGTGCGTCACGTACGCCGGGCGCACCGCGGCGCTCGCCGACGCCGGCGCGCGGGTGCTCGGCGTATCCACGCAACGCCCCGACCAGCTCGCCGCCTTCGCCGCGCACGCGGGGCTGCCCTACGCGCTGGCGTCGGACCAGGACGGACTGGCGGCGTCCGCCCTGCGCCTGCCCGTGTTCCGGGCCGCCGGGACGGACCGGCTCAAGCGGACCACGCTCCTGGTCGCGCCCGACGGCACCGTGCGCCGGGTCCAGGCGCCGGTGACCGACCCGGCCGGCTCCGTGGACGACATGCTCGACGCGCTCCGCGCCGAGATCGGGCAGACCGTGCCCGGTTGAGTCGTGCCCGGTTGAGTCGTGCCCGGTGAGGCGGCCGTCAGAGCGGGCGGGCCTGCCCGGTCAGGGCGTTCCACCCGATGCGGCCGCCGAAGCCGAGGAGCACGACGCCGGTCACGCGGTCGGTGACGCGGGCGATCGCGCGCCCGGACAGCCAGCGCTTGGCCAGGCCCGCGGCGTGGATCAGCAGGCCGAGCCAGGCCAGCCCGAGGACGTTGTGCTCGGTCGCCAGGAGGACGCCCATGAGCAGGTGCGGCACGCCGTCGGGCAGGAACTGGGGGATCGTGGCCAGGTAGAACACCCCGACCTTGGGGTTGACCAGGTTGGTCGTGGCGCCGACCGCGAAGGAGCGCCACCGGGACCGGGTCACGACCGGCAGGGCGGCATCGGACACGACTGTGCCGGACGGGACGGCGCCGTCGGGCAGCGCGTCGTAGCGTCCCGGGCGGAAGCTGGTCCACAGCAGCCGGCCGCCGAGCCAGGCGAGGTAGGCCGCGCCGGCCAGGGTCAGCGTCCGGTAGGCGGTCTCGGAGGCGGCGAGCACCGCCGTCGCGCCCACGGCGGCGGCCACGCCCCACGCCAGGGTGCCCACGTTGATGCCGAGGGCCGTCGCGTAGGCGTGCGCGCGGCCGCTGACGACGGCGGTGCGCAGCACGAGCGCGCTGTCCAGGCCCGGCATGATCGTCAGGGGGATCGCGACCAGCGCGAACAGGAGCATCGCCTCGGGCACCGTCACGCGCGCGAACGTACCAGTGCCCGGACCGTGCGGCCGAGCCGGTATTTTGGAAGCCATGCGCGTTCTCGTCTCAGGTGGGGCCGGCTACATCGGCTCGCACACCGTCCTTGCCCTGGTCGCCGCCGGTCACGACGTCATCGTGGTCGACGACTTCTCCAACTCGAAGCCCTCCGTCCAGGGTCGCCTGGAGGCGCTCGCGGGCCGGGCGATCCCGTTCCACGCCTTCGACCTGACCGACGCCGACAAGACCGAGCGGCTGTTCGCGCACGAGCACATCGACGCCGTGATCCACTTCGCGGGGTTCAAGGCGGTGGGGGAGTCGGTGGCCCGGCCGCTGGACTACTACCGCAACAACCTCGAGTCGACGTTCGCCCTGGCGGCGTCGATGGCCAAGTACGGGGTCACCAGGCTGGTGTTCTCCTCCTCGGCGACGGTCTACGGCGAGAAGGCCCCGGTGCCGTACACGGAGGACTACGAGTACCTGTCCTCGTCCTCGCCGTACGGGCAGACCAAGGTGATGATCGAGCGCGTCCTGTCGGACATCGCGCAGATCTCCGAGGGCTGGAAGGTGGCGCTGCTGCGCTACTTCAACCCGGTCGGGGCGCACGCGAGCGGCGACATCGGCGAGGACCCGCAGGGCATCCCGAACAACCTGATGCCGTTCATCGCGCAGGTCGCGGTGGGGCGCCGGGACAAGCTCACGGTGTTCGGGGGCGACTACCCGACCGCGGACGGCACGGCAGAGCGGGACTACCTGCACGTGACCGACCTCGCCGCCGGGCACGTGGCGGCCCTGGAGCACCTGGACGACATGGCCGAGCCGGCGCGGGCGTTCAACCTGGGCACCGGTACCGGCACGTCGGTGCTGGAGCTGCTCAAGGCGTTCGAGCGAGCCGTGGGGCGCGAGCTGCCCTACGAGATCGGGCCGCGCCGCGCCGGGGACCTGCCCGCGTTCTGGGCCGACCCGACGCGCGCCAACACCGAGCTGGGCTGGCACGCCACCAAGACGATCGACGACATGTGCGCCGACACCTGGCGCTGGCAGTCGCAGAACCCCGAGGGGTTCCCGGGCAGCTGAGCGTGCCCGCCTGAACACGACCGAACACGACGTAGGGCCCGCAGCCACCGGCTGCGGGCCCTACGTCCTCCCGGCTCAGACCAGCGGGTTGCCGATCGGCGGTGTCTCCAGGCGGTCGAACTCGAGCTGCGGCACGCCCTCGTCGGGGTCCGGGGTGCGCGACGGCCGCGGGTTGGCCCGGGGCGCCGGCATCGGGATGGGCCGCTGGTCGGGTCCCAGTGCGGACCGGGAGTCGTTGCGTGTCGCGCGCTCGCTGGCCGACGGCTCCTCCCGCACGGTCTGGCGCACCGTGCGGTCCACGGGCTCGGCGTGCGCCTCCTCGAAGGCCCGCACGATCGACCACGGCAGCCGGATGTAGCCCTCGACGTCGAACCCGTTGGCGATGGCCCAGGCGCGCATCTGCGCCGGGGACGACGAGCGACGCCCGTCGGTCGGCTTCTTCGTCCCCGACTCGTCGACCAGCTTCGGGAACTCGACCGGCGTCGCCTCGACGATCGGCTCGATGACCGACTCCCGGGAGCAGCCGAGCGTGTCCGCGACGCGCCACAGCTCCTGGCGGGCCTCCAGGTGGTACCGGTCGGCCTCGATCGCCTGGTGCACCAGCGCGTCGAAGAACTTTTTGCGGATGTCGGCGGCCCCGTCCGGCGTCAGCCGGTACAGCGGCTCGGCCTCGGCCAGGCCCGACGACGTCTGCGGCGTCAGGCGGCCGTCCTGGAGCGTCTCGGCGATGAGCGACAGGTAGCCGTTGGTACGCACGTCGGCGACGGCCGCGACCGCATCGGCCAGCGGCTGGCCGGCGAGCGTCGTCAGCACGCTCGGGCCGCGGCGGCCGGGCCACGGGCGCGGGGGCTCGGGCGTGCGGGTGGGGCCCTCGGGCCACGGGTAGACCCAGGCGCGCAGCGTGACCTGCAACAGCTCGGGCAGGTCCGGCAGGCCGCTCGCGCTCTGCACGAACCGGGCCAGCAGCCCGGCCACCGCCCGCGCCTCGTTGAGCGGGCCGGAGTTCGGCTGACCGCCCTCGAACGGCACGCCCGCCGCGGTGCAGCAGTCCGACAGGCGGCGGTGCACCAGGCCGGGCAGGTAGTGGTAGCTCGCGTCGATGATCGTCAGCTGCGCGAGCGTGGGCAGCTCCCAGCCCAGGTGCGACAGCTCCGCGCGCAGCACCTCGATGCCGAGCCGGCCGTTGTGCGTCACGATCGCCATCTGCGACAGGCGCTCGCGGAGGGTGGCGGCGACGTCGGCCAGCGCGATCCACGCGCCGTCGGGGTGCAGCACCGCCGACCACTCGTCGACCACCGCGCCCCGCTCGTCGATCCGCACGACGGCGATCTCTCGCAGTCGTGCCCCGGCAAGCTGGATTCCGGTGATCCGGGTCGACACCGCTGCGTACGCGGGCTTGCCCACGCGTTCGTCCCTCGCCATGCGCGTCCTTTCTCGACCGCCGTGCCGCCTTTGGCGCGACGACGCGCCACAGGGTGCCATCTGAGCGAGAGTCCTGAAAGTGGAGATCGTACGAATATGTCGGATTCTGTGAAAATCACTACCAAAGATAGCGGACCGCCCCCCGATTATTAACACTTACGGTGGGTGTTTGGCCACCGCCTGGGGCGGTGCACATGGGGAGGTCATGATGCTGGCGAAGCTTTCGATCATGGACTGGCGCGCCGTCGCGGCGCTCGGGTTCGCTCTTCCGTACGTCGCGCTGGTCCTGTTCGGGGAACGGTTCGGCTGGCTCCAGCTGTCCACCTCCGACGCTCTGACCAGCCCAATCACCATTGTGGCACTCGGTTGCCTGCTCGCCGGTGCGGGCCTCGCGCTGACCCCGGTGATCCAGGGTGCGACCTACCCGATCCTCAACGTCCTGGTCGGCGGGGCCATGCTCGCCGGGTTCGGGTACGCCGTGCTGCTGCTCGCCCAGGCCCGGTACGGCTGCGACCCGCTGAACGTCTTGCCCGGCTGCGGGTGATCTTTGGAAAGTTAAGGACCTTGTCGTTATCGGGAGTTTTTCCCGTGCCGCGGGCCGCGCTCCGGGACACAATGCGACCGTGTTCCAGCGTCCGGCCAACCACCGCGTCTCGAGCCGTGAGCTCGTGGCCCTCGGCACCGCCAGCCAGGTGCCGACCCGTACCCGCAACCACAACGGCTACGTGCTGTTCTGGGACGACGAGGTCATCCTGTTCGACCCGGGCGAGGGCTCGCAGCGCCAGATGCTGCACGCCGGGATCTCCGCGACGGCGCTGACCCGGATCGCGCTCACGCACCTGCACGGCGACCACAGCCTGGGCCTGGCCGGCGTGGTGCAGCGCATCAGCCTCGACGCCGTGCCGCAGACCATCCCGATCATGTTCCCGGAGTCGGGCCGCCGCTGGGTCGAGAACCTGTGCGACGCCACCGCGTTCTACCACCAGGAACGCCTCGCGTTGCAGGGCATCAGGCGCGACGGCGAGGTGCGCCGCGTGCCGGGGGAGATGCACGGCCCGGCGGTGCTCAGCGCGGCCCGGCTGGACCACTCGCTGGAGGCGTACGGGTACCGCCTCGACGAGCCCGACGGCCGCCGTATGGTCCCGGAGCGGCTGGCCGCCGCCGGCATCGCGGGGCCCGACGTCGGCCGGCTCACCCGGGAGGGCACGCTGGAGACCGCGCGCGGCACGGTCCGGCTGGAGGACGTCAGCGAACCGCGGCCCGGGCAGTCGTTCGCGTTCGTCATGGACACCCGCATGTGCGACGCCGTGGGCCGGTTGGCCGACGGCGTGGACCTGCTCGTCATCGAGTCGACCTACCTGGACCGCGACCGCGGCCTGGCGCACGACCACGGGCACCTGACCGCCCTGGAGGCCGCGACCGTGGCGGCCCGGGCCGGCGTCCGCAGCCTCGTGCTGACCCACTTCTCGCAGCGGTACACCGACCCGGCCGAGTTCGAGCGCGAGGCCCGCACGGTGTTCGACGGCGAGCTCACGGTGGCGGCGGACCTGGACCGGGTGGCGGTGCCACGGAGGCGGTGAGGCGCTGCCGCGGCACGGGTCGCGGTCGGTAGTTCGGGGTGGTCGGTAGAACGTCAGGTAGTCGGCAACCCGGGTTACCGACTACCTGACGTTCTACCGACCACCCCGAACTACCGACCAGCCAACGGGGACCGGATCGTGCTGACGAGCCCCGGCGACCCGGACGACGTCGCGCAGCGGATCGCCGACGCCGTCGAGGCCGCGGGCGCCCCGGACAACCACGCGCTCGTCGTCGTCGACCTGGACGCCTGACCAGGAGCCGGTGTCCACGGGCAGTTCTACCCGTTGACCTGCCCGTGGACACCAACCCACGATGCCGGGCATGAGCAACCCGGTGAACCTCCAGGTCTGGGACGGCGCCGTCAACCTCCGGGACCTCGGCGGCCTCCCGCTGGAGGACGGCGCGGTCACCGTGCACGGCCGCGTCTGGCGGTCCGGCGCACCGGAGCCGATGACGGCCACCGGCTGGGCCGAGGCGGTCGACGACGGGCTCACGACCGTCGTCGACCTGCGCAACCCCGCCGAGGTCAAGCAGGCGCGCGACCTCATGCCCGACGCCGAGCGGCCCCGCGAGGTCGTCACGCACCACACCCCGACCGAGGACCCCGGCGACCCGCACTTCCTGGAGACCTGCGGTCCCTGGCTGGACCACCCGCGCTCCTACGCGCCGAACATCGCGATGTACCCGCACCTGTTCGCCGGCGTCTTCCGCGCGGTCGCCGACGCCCCCGGGCCCGTGCTGGTGCACTGCGCCGCCGGCCGCGACCGCACCGGCATGATCACCGCCCTGCTCCTGTCCCTGACGGGCGTGGAGCACCAGGCGATCGCGCAGGACTACGAGCGCGCCTTCCGCGGCACCACGCACCGCGGCGGCGGCGTCGCCTACGACGTCGAGCGGGGCGCCTGGGTGCAGCACCGGGGCGAGACCTGGACCGCCCGCCAGCTCGACGAGCGCGTCGGCGAGCGCCGCGCGGCCCTGCTGGAGTGGCTGGCCGACCTGGACCCGGTGGCCTACCTGCGGTACGCGGGGCTGGACCAGGCGCGGATCACGAGCCTGCGGACGCTCCTGCGGTAGCCGGGCTCCCGCCCGCAGACCCGGCGGGCAGCCCCAGGGTCATGAACACGCTGTTCGGGTCCGGGACGTAGCTGCCGAACGGGTCGCACTCGACGAACCCGTGGCGCGCGTACAGGCGGCGGGCCGGTGCGAAGTAGTCCTCGGTCCCGGTCTCCAGGCTCACGCGCGGGTACCCCCGCCGTCCGGCCTCGGCCAGCACGGCGTCCAGCAGCGACGAGGCGACGCCGCGGCCACGCGCGGGGCCCGCGGTGCGCATGGACTTGACCTCGCCGTACGCGCCGTCGGGGCCGTCCAGCCGGCTCAGCGCACCGCACCCCAGGAGCGTGCCGTCGTCGTCCCGCGCGGTCCAGAACGTGATGGTCGGCGCGAGCAGCGCCGTGTGGTCCAGTGCGTGCACGCTCTCGGCGGGCGAGGTGGCGAACATGTCGGCCAGGTGCTCGTCCAGCAGGCGCAGCACGTCGTCACGGGCGGGGGAGTCGGGGGAGACGTTCACGTGCCCATCCTGCGGGGCGCTCGCGGGTGCGCCGTCCGGATGGCGGGCTCGTGTGGCGCACGTCACGTTCTGCGGGTAGGAATCTCCAGGTGCGCGCACGCCCGCGCGCCGCTTTCCCGGCCGATGGCGGCCGGAGGACCGAGGAGAAACGACGATGTCGCTGCCCAGCCCGAGCTACACGATCACCCTGCGCGTGGAGGTGGCCGCCTCGCAGCGCGCCACGAGCACGGTGGTAGCGGCGGTAGCCGACGCCGGGGCCGCGGTGATGGGCGTGGACATCGCGCACTCGACGTCGCACGGCCTGGTCGTGGACGTCACGTGCGACACGATCGACGCGGAGCACGGCGAGCGGGTCGTGGCGGCCGTGAACGCCGTCGAGGGCGCGGAGGTGCTCAAGTCGAGCGACTCGACGTTCCTGATGCACCTGGGCGGCAAGATCGAGGTCACGAACAAGGTGCCGCTCAAGACGCGCCGGGACCTGTCGCGCGCGTACACCCCGGGGGTGGCGCGGGTGTGCCTGGCCATCGCGGACAAGCCCGAGGACGCGCGCCGCCTGACGATCAAGCGCAACACGGTGGCCGTGGTCACGGACGGCACGGCGGTGCTGGGCCTGGGCGACATCGGCCCGGCCGCGGCGCTGCCCGTGATGGAGGGCAAGGCGGCGCTGTTCAAGGAGTTCGGCGGCGTGGACGCCTGGCCGGTGTGCCTGGACACCACGGACACGGACGAGATCGTGCGGATCGTCAAGGCGATCGCGCCCGTGTACGGGGGCGTGAACCTGGAGGACATCGCGGCGCCGCGCTGCTTCGAGATCGAGGCGCGGCTGCGGGCCGAGCTGGACATCCCCGTCTTCCACGACGACCAGCACGGCACCGCGATCGTGGTGCTGGCGGCGCTCGTCAACGCCCTGAAGGTGGTCGGCAAGGACCTCGCGGACGTGCGGATCGTGGTGTCCGGTGTGGGCGCGGCGGGCAACGCGATCATCCGGCTGCTCAAGGCGCAGGGCGCGCGGCACATCGTGGCGTTCGGCCGGGACGGCGCACTGCACCCGGGTGTGGTCACCGACGACCCGCACCGGCGCTGGCTGGTTGACAACACCAACGTGGACGGGTTCTCCGGCACGCTGCAGGAGGGGCTCAAGGGGGCCGACGTGTTCGTCGGTGTCTCGGCGGGCGGCATCCTGTCGGGCGCGGACGTGGCGCAGATGGCGCAGGACGCGATCGTGTTCGCGCTGGCCAACCCGACGCCGGAGGTGGACCCGCTGGAGGCGGCCGAGACCGCCGCGGTGGTGGCCACGGGGCGCAGCGACTACCCCAACCAGATCAACAACGTGCTCGCCTTCCCGGGCCTGTTCCGCGGGCTGCTGGACACGGGGGCCACGGACATCACCACGGAGCTGCTGCGGGTGGCCGCGGTGGCGATCGCCGACGTCGTCGCGCCCGAGGAGCTGAACAGCGCCTACATCATCCCGGGCGTGTTCGACCACCGGGTCGCGGACGCCGTGGCCGACGCGGTGCGCAAGCAGGTCTGAGCAAGCAGGTCTGAGCAAGCAGGTCTGAGCAAGCAGGTCTGAGCCCAGGGCCGGGCGACCGTCCCGGCACGACGAAGGCCCGGTCGGACGGCGGTCGCCGTCGGGCCGGGCCTTGTGCGCTGGGCGCCCCTGGGGGACGGTCAGCCGCCGATGCTGCCGATCGTCTGGTTCACGATGCCGCTGACGACGGCGGCGGTACCCATGACGAGGACGAGCAGAGCGCCGGTGGCGGCCACCAGGGGGATCCACCAGCGCACGGTCTCCGGCTGGGTGCGGCCGTAGAAGTGGCCGGGCTGCGCGGAGGTGGTGCGGTCGAGGAAGGCGTCGTTGTTGCTCACACTGATACAGACGCCCGGGGACACCGAAACGATGCCCCGGTACCGATAACGGTTCGGGAACGTTCCTCTCGTCGCGGGACGGGACGGACATCCCGGGGGAGTTGAGGTCAGCGTGAAGAACATCGGGTTCCTGTCCTTCGGTCACTGGACACCGCACCCGACGTCGAGCACCCGCTCGGCGTCGGACGCGCTGCTGCAGTCGATCGATCTGGCCGTGGCCGCCGAGGAGCTGGGCGCCGACGGCGCCTACTTCCGCGTGCACCACTTCGCGCGGCAGCTCGCCTCGCCGTTCCCGCTGCTGGCGGCGGTCGGCGCGCGCACCAGCCGCATCGAGATCGGCACCGGCGTCATCGACATGCGCTACGAGAATCCCCTGTACATGGCCGAGGACGCCGGTGCGGCGGACCTGATCTCCGGCGGGCGGCTCCAGCTCGGCATCAGCCGTGGGTCACCCGAGCAGGTCATCGAGGGCTACCGGTACTTCGGCCACGAGCCCGCCCCGAAGGACGCCGGCGGCGCCGACATGGCGCGCGAGCACACCGCCCGGTTCCTCCAGGCGCTCGACGGCGAGGGCTTCGCCGAGCCCAACCCGCGGCCCATGTTCCCCAACCCGCCGGGCCTGCTGCGCATCGAGCCGCACTCCGAGGGGCTGCGCCGGCGCATCTGGTGGGGTGCGGGCTCCCGCGCCACGGCCGAGTGGACGGCGGCCCAGGGCATGAACCTCATGTCCTCCACGCTGCTGACGGAGGACACCGGCATCCCCTTCCACCGCCTGCAGGCCGAGCAGATCCAGCGCTTCCGCGACGCCTGGGCCGAGGCCGGGCACGAGCACACCCCGCGGGTGTCGGTCAGCCGCAGCATCTTCCCGATCACCGACCAGCGCGACCGGCAGTACTTCGGCATGGAGGTCTACAGCGAGGACCAGGTGGGCCACCTCGACACGGGCCCGGCGCGGTTCGGCAAGACCTACGCGGGCGAGCCGGACGCCCTGATCGAGGACCTGCGTGCCGACGAGGCGATCGACGCCGCCGACACGCTGCTCCTGACGGTGCCCAACCAGCTCGGCGTGGACTACAACGCCCACGTGATCGAGAACATCGTCAAGCACGTGGCGCCGGCGCTCGGCTGGCGCTGACCCGCGTTCGCGAGGACCGTGGCGGACATGAGCATCATCCGCACACCCGAGCCCGCCCAGGCGACCGGCGCCTGGGCGGAGCAGTACGCCGGGGACCTCAGGGCACTCGGCTACGTGCCCAGCCACACCCGGGTCATGGCCACCAGCCCCCAGGCGCACCAGGCGTTCGAGGACCTCACCGGTGCCATCGCGCAGAGCATCGGCCTGCGCCTGTACGAGCTGGTCACCCTCGCCGCCGCGGGCGCCATCGGCTCGCAGGCCTGCCGCCTGGCCCACGGCCGCAGGTCCCGCGGCGTGTTCGACGACGCCCAGCTCGAACGCATCGCGCTCGACTACCACGCCGCGGGCCTCACCGAGCTGGAGGTCGCGGCCATGGAGCTCGCCGAGAAGATCAGCGGCGACTCGGCCGCGATCACCGAGCAGGACACCCTGCGGCTGCGCGAGCTGGGCCTGGACGACCGGCAGATCGTCGACGTCGTCCTGGCCGCGGCGGCGCGCAACTACTTCAGCCGCGCGCTGCACGCCCTGGCCGTGGTGCCCGACGTGCCGCCGGACCTGCCCGACAGCCTCCGCGAGGCACTGCTCGACGGGCTGCCGACGGCGGGCGGCCGCTAGGCCGCGCAGGGGTTGGCGGCCCGGCCACCGGACGGACCCAGCTCCGGCCGGCTCGCCGCCACCACGACCGAACGCCGCCGCACCAGCTCACGCACCTGCCCGAACGCGTCGCACCGCGCCATCAGGTGCACCGCCGACCACGGACCTCGCGCACCTCCGCGCGCCCCCGCCAGCAGCGACCGCTGCGCCGTCCACCGCTCCCAGTGCCGCACGAACTCGTCCGGCTGCACCACGCGGCCCCGGTCCAGCTGCCCGTCCAGCGCCTCCGCCAACGACACGTCCACCGCCACCAGCACCGGGTCCCACCCGCCCAGCCGCGCCACCAGCCCCAGCAGCTCCCGACGGCGCTCGCGGGTGGCGGTGTCGTGCACCAGCAGCGGCCGGCCCGAGCGCGCACCGGCCACGAGGTACAGGACCGTCGCGACGGCGTGCAGGGTGTGCGTCAGCCAGCGGTAGGTGCCGTACGGCACCCAGGACGGCAGCCGGGCGGCGATCCGCCGCCGGTAACGGTCGGGGTCGAGCACCAGCGCGCGGGGCACGTCGGCGGCGACGTTGGCCAGCAGGGTGCTCTTGCCGGCCCCCGGGACACCGCCCACGACGATCATCAGGGGGCCGGAGGTGCGGCCCCCGGGGCGGTCAGGAACCGGCCCCGGCACGAGGCCGCGAGCGTCGTCGGGGGAGTCGGGGACAGGACGCAGGAGTGGGGCGGGTGTTGTCACGTGGTCCTCCATACGTAGGGGGCCGGGTGAGCAGCATCGCGCGAGCCGATCCGGAACCACCGGGAGCGCCCTGAGAGGGTGCTGGACGGGATCCACGGACCGAGTTGCCGAGCCAGGGAGAAACGGGTGCGCCGACGCACGCCAAAGGTTGGGGAGAGCCCTGGGCCACAGCCATCGGACAGTTGCTCATTGCTGCTCTCATAACGTGCGACACGGCCCGATTTGTTCCCGATCGGACGCTCTTACCTGCGGTGTTACCACGGACGAGTTGTGATGTTCCTGCGCTCGCGTCCGGCCTGCCCCCTGAGCCGGACGCCACGACGTGACAGCATCGCCCCCGTGACGAACACCGCCGTCGACGCCGACCACCTCCGCGACCTCGCGCTCCTGCGCCGGGTACGCGACCGCATGGACCGCGAGTACACCCAGCCCCTGGACGTCGCGGCGCTCGCGGCGGGGGTGCACATGTCGGCGGGGCACCTGTCGCGCCAGTTCAAGGCGGCCTACGGCGAGTCGCCGTACAGCTACCTGATGACCCGGCGGATCGAGCGCGCCATGATGCTGCTGCGCCGGGGCGACCTGAGCGTGACCGAGGTCTGCTTCGCGGTGGGCTGCTCGTCGCTGGGCACGTTCAGCACGCGGTTCACCGAGCTGGTCGGCGTGCCGCCGAGCGTGTACCGCAACGACCCGCAGCTCGCGTCCACGGAGGTGGACCCGGCGGGCCTGCCGGCGTGCATCGCCAAGCAGGTGACCAGGCCGGTCAGGAATCGAGAAGCGCAACCCCCGCGCCCGGACCTAACGTGACGCTCATGAGCACACAGACGAGCAAGAGCACGGGCCTGACGATCCACCAGACGTTCCTGCCGCACACCGACCCGGAGGCGTCGCTGGCGTTCTACCGGGACGCGCTGGGCTTCGAGGTCTTCCTCGACGTCGGGCAGGGCGACATGCGCTGGATCACGGTGGGCCCCGCCGACCAGCCGGACACCTCGATCGTGCTGACCCCGCCGGGGGCCGACCCGGGGGTCACCGACGCCGAGCGCCGCACGGTCGCGGAGATGATGGCCAAGGGCACGTACGCGGCCGTGATCCTGGGCGCCACCGACCTGGAGGCGACGTTCGAGCGGGTGCAGGCCACCGGCGCGGAGGTCATGCAGGAGCCCGTGGACCAGCCCTACGGCTTCCGCGACTGCGCGTTCCGCGACCCGGCCGGCAACACCGTCCGCATCAAGCAGCTCTGAGCACCGCATGTGCGTCCCAGGGCTGGCGGCGTACCTCCGGGCGGCCGCGGCCGGCACGTCCGGCGCCGGGCCCCACGACACCGGACCGGACAACACCGGACCGGACACCGAGCTGACCGACGGCACCAGGCCGGTCGACGACGACCGCCCCCTCGTGTCCGCAACAAGTACCACTGCAACAAGTACCACTGTCACGGAAGGCCGAGCATGAACGCGGCGAGCACCACCATCACCAGTACCGAGAACAGCACTGAGCCCGGCGCCCAGCCCAGCACCCACCCGGCCGACAGCCACGACCTGATCCGGGTGCACGGCGCCCGGGAGAACAACCTCCAGGACGTGGACCTGCAGATCCCGAAGCGCCGCCTGACGGTGTTCACCGGGGTCTCGGGCTCGGGCAAGAGCTCGCTGGTGTTCGCGACCATCGCCGCGGAGTCGCAGCGCATGATCAACGAGACCTACAGCGCGTTCGTGCAGGGCATGATGCCGTCGCTGTCGCGGCCCGACGTCGACCTGCTGGAGGGGCTGACCACGGCGATCGTGGTGGACCAGGAGCGGCTCGGGGCCAACCCGCGCTCCACGCTCGGCACGGTGACCGACACCAACGCGCTGCTGCGGCTGCTGTTCAGCCGGCTGGGCACGCCGTCGGCCGGACCGGCGGTGGCGTACTCGTTCAACATCCCGGCCCGCAAGGCCAGCGGCGTGATGACGTCGGCCACGGGCGAGAAGCAGATCGTGCGCGAGGCCGTCTACCACGGCGGCATGTGCCCGCGGTGCGAGGGCCGGGGCACGGTCTCGGACATCGACCTGGGCGAGCTGGTCGACGAGGACAAGTCGCTCAACGAGGGCGCCATCACCGTGCCCGGGTACAAGGCGGGCGGCTGGTCGGTGCGGTTCTTCACCGAGTCCGGGTACCTGGACGGCGACAAGAAGGTGCGCGACTACACCGAGACCGAGCGGCACGACTTCCTGTACCGGGACGCGACCAAGCGCAAGATCGGCGGCGCGAACCTGACGTACGAGGGCCTGGTGCCCCAGGTGCGGCGCTCCATGCTGGCCAAGGACCGCGACGCCCTGCAGCCGCACCTGCGGGCCTTCGTGGACCGCGCCGTCACGTTCATCACCTGCCCGGACTGCGGCGGCACCCGCCTGGCCCAGGCTGCCCTGGCGTCGAAGATCCGGGGCATCAACATCGCCGACGCGTGCGCCATGCAGATCGGCGACCTCGCGCAGTGGGTGCGCGAGCTGGACGAGCCGTCCGTGGCCCCGCTGCTGGGCAACCTGCAGAACCTGCTGGACAAGTTCACCGAGATCGGCCTGGGCTACCTGTCCCTGGACCGGCCCTCGGGCACGCTGTCCGGCGGTGAGGCGCAGCGCACCAAGCTGATCAGCCACCTCGGCTCGGCGCTCACGGACATCACGTACGTGTTCGACGAGCCGACCATCGGCCTGCACCCGCACGACATCCAGCGCATGAACGACCTGCTGCTCCAGCTGCGCGACAAGGGCAACACCGTGCTCGTCGTCGAGCACAAGCCCGAGACCATCGCGATCGCCGACCACGTCGTCGACCTGGGCCCGGGCGCCGGCAGCGCGGGCGGCACCATCTGCTTCGAGGGCACGGTCGACGAGCTGCGCGCCGGCGACACCCTCACCGGCCGCCACCTGGAGGACCGCGCGACCCTCAAGGAGTCCGCGCGCACCGCCACGGGCGCCCTGGAGATCCGCGGCGCGAGCACCCACAACCTGCAGGGCGTCGACGTCGACGTACCGCTCGGCGTGCTGTGCGTGGTGACGGGCGTGGCGGGCTCCGGCAAGAGCTCCCTGATCCACGGCAGCCTCGCGGGGCGCGACGGCGTCGTCGTCGTGGACCAGTCCGCGATCAAGGGCTCGCGCCGCTCCAACCCCGCCACCTACACCGGGCTGCTCGAGCCGGTGCGCAAGGCGTTCGCGAAGGCCAACGGCGTCAAGCCCGCCCTGTTCAGCGCGAACTCCGAGGGTGCCTGCCCCACCTGCAACGGCGCCGGCGTCGTCTACACCCAGCTCGGGTTCATGGACACCGTGGCCACCACCTGCGAGGAGTGCGAGGGCAAGCGGTTCCAGGCCGCCGTCCTGGAGTACCACCTGGGCGGCAAGGACATCGCCGAGGTGCTGGCGATGTCGGTGGCCGAGGCCGAGGAGTTCTTCTCCGCCGGCGAGGCCCGCACCCCCGCCGCGCACAAGATCCTGGCGCGCCTGGCCGACGTCGGCCTCGGGTACCTCAAGATCGGCCAGCCCCTGACGACGCTGTCCGGCGGCGAGCGCCAGCGCCTCAAGCTCGCCACCTACCTGGCCGAGGACGGCGGCGTGTTCGTCCTGGACGAGCCGACGGCGGGCCTGCACCTGGCTGACGTCGCCAACCTCCTGGCGCTGCTGGACCGTCTCGTGGAGTCCGGCAAGTCCGTGGTGGTCATCGAGCACCACCAGGCGGTCATGGCGCACGCCGACTGGATCATCGACCTGGGCCCGGGCGCCGGGCACGACGGCGGCCGCGTCGTCTTCGAGGGCACGCCGGCCGACCTGGTGGCCGGGGCGGTCGCGGGGGAGACGACCCTGACCGGGGAGCACCTGGCCCGCTACGTCGGCAACCCCTGACGTGTCAGACGTACAGGTCCCTGGAGGGGATCTGTACGTCTGACATCTCAGCGGCCGGGGCGGACCAGGCCGGACTCGTAGGCGCTGACGACCATCTGGGTGCGGTCGCGCAGGGCGAGCTTGTTCAGGATGCGGGAGACGTGCGTCTTGACGGTCTGCTCGGCCAGGTGCAGGTCGGTGGCGATCTCGGCGTTGGACCGTCCGGCCGCGACGGCCTTCATGACGTCGATCTCGCGGTCGGTCAGCCCGGCGAGGGTGACCTCGGCCGAGGCGGGCACGGCGGGGCGGGCGGCGTAGTCGGCGATGAGGGCGCGGGTGACGCGCGGCGACAGGAGCGCGTCGCCCGCGGCGACGATCCGGACGGCGTGGGTCAGCTCTTCGGGCGGGGAGTCCTTGAGCAGGAACCCGCTGGCGCCGGCGCGCAGGGCGGAGAAGACGTACTCGTCGGCGTCGAAGGTGGTCAGCATGATGACCTTGGGCGGGGTGCCGGGCAGGCCCATGACGGTGCGGGCGGCGTCCAGCCCGTTGACCTTGGGCATGCGGATGTCCATCAGCACGACGTCGGGCTGCACGCGGCGTACGACGTCGGCGATGCCGGCGCCGTCGTCGCTCGTGCCGACCACGGTGATGCCCTCGTGCGCGTTCAGGAGGGCCTCGAACCCGGCGCGGATCATCGACTGGTCGTCGACGATCAGCACACGGATGTCGTGGGCGACGTCGGCTGGTGCTGGCATGGGGACAACCTAACGGAGAGACGAAAGTATGACGGCGGGTCGCTCGTGGGAGGGACGCGCACGGCGGCGGGGACGGCATAGCCTGCGCGTGATGGATCACCCACTCCCGACGCGGCGCCGACGGCTGCGCTCCCTGACCCGCCTGGACGTCAGCGCGGTCTCGATCGCGCGCCGTGAGGTCGTGTGGCTGTGGTCGCTGGTCTCGATCGCGGCGGTCACGCTGGTCGCCGTCGGCTGGCCGGTCACCGCCTCCGGCTACGGCACCCACCCCGCCGCGGCGATGGCGTTCACGCTGGTCAACTGCGCCGCCGCGATCCTGGCGATGCGCTGGCCGTGGGCCGGGCTGAGCGCCTCGATCGCGGGGTCCGCCGCCCTGACGGTCGTCACCGCGGGGGCCGCCCCGGAGTGGCCGTGGCCGTGGCCGGTCACGGTGCTGCTGGCGCACTGCCTGACGGTGTTCGTGCTGGCGCTGCGCCACTCCTGGTACTGGGCGTCGTCCCTCTGGCTGGCCGGCGCGATGCTGACGGTGCTGGCGCCCGCGGCGCTGAGTGACGGAGGACACCCTGCGGCGTTCGCCAACGGCGTCGTGCTGGTCTCCCTGTCCGGCGGTTTCGCCCTGTTCGGGGTGCTGGTGCGGCTGTGGAGCCTGAGCGTGCTGCGCATGGAGCAGGCCGAGCGGCTCAGCGCCACCGAGACGGGGCGCCGCCGGGAGCTCGAGGAGCGCAACCGGATCGCCCGCGAGCTGCACGACGTCGTCGCGCACAGCATGTCCGTCATCACGGTCCAGGCGTCCACGGCGCGCTACCGCCAGCCCGGCCTGGACGAGGCGGTGCAGCGCGAGTTCGAGGAGATCGCCGCCTCCTCGCGGCGCGCCCTGGGGGAGATGCGCGGCCTGCTGGGCATCCTGCGCGGCCACGACACCGCGCCCACCGCGCCGCTGCCCACCCTGTCCGACGTCACGGGGCTGATCGAGTCGACGCGCGCGTCCGGCGTCGCGATCACCTACCGGGAGGCGCACCCCGGAGACGCCGCCGGGGACGTCGGTGACGGCGCAGGCACCGAGAGCGCCGACGAGGGCGACGCCGTGCCCGAGGTCGTAGGCCTGACGGCGTTCCGCGTGGTCCAGGAGGCCCTGAGCAACGCCTTACGGCACGCCCCCGGGTCCGCGATCACCGTGACCGTCACCGACGACGGGCACGTGCTGCGCGTCGCCGTCAGCAACACCCCGCCCGACCGCGACGACGAGCCCACCCCCGGCGCCCGCCTGGGCCTGGCCGGCATCCGCGAGCGCGTCACCGCGCTCGGCGGCACCGTCAGCGCCGGCCCCACGCTCGACGGCGGCTTCCAGCTCACCGCGATCCTGCCCGTCGAGGACCCGGACCCGATACCTGCGTAGGGGGTGAGATTGGCTCCTGCGGGGGACGCGCCACCACAAGCCGGGTTCCTAGGTTGACGCCCATGACGACCGAAGCCCCGCCCCGCCCGGCCCGCCAACGACGCACGGCCCGCAACGCGCAGACCAACGACTACTTCGATCTCGTCGAACGCGCCAACGCCGCCGGCCTCATGGAGCGCCGCGTCGGCTGGTACATCGGGCGGACAATCGCCCTGACCGCCGCCCTGGCGCTCGCGTTCGTGCTGCTGCTGACCCTGGGGCAGACCTGGTGGCAGCTCGCCGTGGCCGTGCTGTTCGGTGTCGTGTTCACCCAGGGTGCGTTCCTCGCCCATGACGGCGGGCACCAGCAGATCTTCGCCCACGGCCGGAACAACGAGTGGTTCTCCCGCATCGTGGGCAACCTCTTCGTGGGCCTGAGCATCGGCTGGTGGAGCCGCAAGCACAACAAGCACCACGGCAACCCCAACGTCATCGGCAAGGACGGCGACATCGACACGGGGGCGCTCGTGTTCGTCCCGGGGGAGGAGGTGGGACGCACCGGGTTCCTGGGCTGGGTCACCCGCCGCCAGGGCTGGCTGTTCTTCCCGATGCTGGCCCTGTTCGGTCCCGTGCTGCACGCCAAGTCCGTGCAGACCCTGGCCACCACCCCGGCCATCAAGCACCGCCTGGTCGAGAGCGTGCTCCTGGCGGTCCGCCTGATCGGCTTCCCGGTCGTGGTGGTCCTCACCCTCGGCCCGGTCCTCGGCGTCTCGTTCCTGGCCGTGCAGCTCGCCGTCTTCGGCGTCTACATGGGCGCCACCTTCGCCCCGAACCACAAGGGCATGCCGCTGCTGCCCAAGGACAACAGCATCGACTTCCTGCGCCGCCAGGTGCTCACCTCGCGCAACATCCGCGGCGGCCGCTTCGTCGCCTGGGCCATGGGCGGCCTGAACTACCAGATCGAGCACCACGTCTTCCCGCGGATGGCGAGCGTCAACCTGCGCCACGTGCGCCCGATCCTGGTGCAGTTCTGCGCCGAGCGCGACATCCCGTACACCGAGACCGGCCTGGTCGAGTCCTACGGCATCATCGTGCGCTACCTCAACCGCGTCGGCCTCGGCTACGCCGACCCCATGGACTGCCCGATCGTCGCGCAGTACCGCTGACCCCGGCAGCGGGGGCGGACGTCGTCAGGCAACGGGGCCGACGACGTCCGCCACTCCCAGCGGGACCCGTCCCGTCAGGCGCCGCACCTCGGTCGAGACGGCGCTCCACCGGTCCTGGCGCACGGACGCGAACATGCTGCCGTACGCGTACGTCCACCAGGGGTCCTCGCCCGCCCGCGCCAGGTCCTCGGCCAGTACCCCCGGCTCGACGTCGGTGTACCGCACCGGCCGCCCCGCGACACCGGTGAGGACCTGAGCGATACCGTCCGGCGTCAGCGACTCCGGGCCGGTGAGGTCGTGGTGCCGCCCACTCGGCGGCAACAGCGCCAGCGCGGCCAGGCACCGGCCCACGTCGGCCCGCGAGACCAGCGACACCCGGCCGTCCCCGGCCGGCACCCGCAGCTCGCCCGAGACCAGCGCCGGCCGCAGGAACGCCGCGAAGAACTCCGTGAACAGCGACGCCCGCGCGAACGAGAACCCACACCCGCTCGCCGCCAGCAGACCCTCCGTGTACCCGTTGGTGAACGCGTAGCAGAACGGCGACGCCAGGTCCGCGTCCACCCCGCTCAGGTACACCACGTGCCCCACGCCGGCGTCCGCCGCGGCACGCACCACGTTCCCGTGCTGCACCAGCATCCGCGCCGCCTCACCGTCACCCGAGACGAACACCAGGGTGTCCACCCCCACCAGCGCCGCCCGCAACGAGGCCGGATCGTCGTAGTCCGCGTACACCGCGGAGACCGGGCCGTGCGTACGTGACCCGGCGACCGCCTCCGGACGCCGGGCCAGCGCCACGACCTCGTGCCCGGCGCTCGCGGCCAGGAGCCGCACGACCTGACTGCCCACCGTGCCGGTCGAACCGGTGACCGCGATCTTCACGCCGGTCAGGCTAGCGCCCTGGACGGTCGTGCTCCTCGTCCGGAGTGTCCGTCAGCCCTGTGTCCGTCAGCCCCGTGCCACGACGCGCAGGGCCTGCCGGGCCAGGTCCGCCGCGTCGGAACAGCCCTGCTCGAACGTCGTCCCGGCCGGGAACTGCCCGCCCCGGCTCCACGACACATACAGCAGCTGACCGTCGTGCACGTCCACCAGCACGCTGCACGCCCGCGCCGTCTCCGTGCGCAGCGCCCCGCGAGCGCGGTAGCCCTCCACCGTGAGGTCCTCGGCCGTCCATGTCGGGTCCTCGCCGGCCTCCAGGTACGCGTCCAGCCCCGTGCCGACCACCGCACCCACCGTGAACCCGATGTCCGTCGGGTCCGCGCCCGCCGCCGGGTCGTCCGGGTACCCGTCGATCCACCCGCACGCCGCCACCCGCGCCCCCGGGAACAGCAGCTCCCAGTACCCGTCCGTCCAGTCGTCCGCCGCCTCCGGGTGCACCATGCCGATCGTCGTCCCGTCCAGCGCACCCCAGGTCGCGCACGGCTCCCGCACCCCGCTCAGATCCAGGTCGGCCGGCCGGGGCACCGCCGACGACGGCGCAGCCCCCGCGCCGGGCGAGTCCTGCCCGGTCGGTGTGCCCTGCCCCGCCGGCTCGCCCCGCCCGGTCGGCGCGGGGGAGCAGCCCGCGAGCGCCGCCACGAGCAGGACGGCGACGACGACGGTCGCCGGGCGACGAGAACCGGTGCACTGGATCACAGGGCGCACGGTACGTCGCCCACCCCCGACCCGGCGCGGTACTTCGGCGCTCCCCGAAGGCCCCGTCCGGGACTCCCGGGCACGCCCTCGCACGGGGCGCCCGGTCAGGCCACGGGAGTGATCCCGTCCAGCACCGCGAGCTCCTCGCCGCTCAGCCGGAGGGCGCTCGCGGCGACGTTCTCCTCCAGGTGCGCCACGCTGCCGGTGCCGGGGATCGCCAGGACGTGCGGGCCCCGGTGCAGGGTCCAGGCCAGGCGCACCTGTGCCGGGGTGGCGTCGTGCGCGGCCGCGACCGCGGCGACCTCTGCCTGCCCGGTCTCGTCGGCACCTCCGGCGGGAGACGCGCCGGGCACGGCCGCACCGACGGCGAAGAACGGCACGAACGCGATGCCGCGCTCGCCGCAGAGGGTGACCAGGGCGTCGTCCTCCCGGCTGGTCAGGCCGTACTGGTTCTGCACGCACACCACGGGCGCGATGGTCAGCGCCTCGGCGAGCTGCTCGGCCAGCACGTTGGAGACGCCGAGGTGCCGGACCAGCCCGGCGTCGCGCAGCTCGGCCAGGGCGCCGAAGTGCTCGGCGACCGAGTCGGCCGCCCGTCCCTCGCCCGCCATGCGGGTGCCCCAGCGCAGGTTGACGACGTCGAGGTGGTCCCGGCCGAGCTGGCGCAGGTTCTCCTCGACCTGCGCGCGAAGCTGGTCGGGGCGCGCCATCGGCTCCATCTGCCCGTCCCGCGACCGCGCGGGTCCCACCTTCGTGGTGATCACCAGGTCGTCCCCGTAGGGCTGCAGGGCGGTGCCGATCAGCTCGTTGGCCGACCGGGTGGGCGTGAAGTAGAACGCGGCGGTATCGATGTGGTTCACCCCGAGCTCGACGGCGCGGCGCAGCACCGCGAGCGCCGAGTCACGGCTGCGGGGAGCCGGGTCCCAGGGCATGCCCATCAGCCGCATGGCGCCGAGGCCGACCCGGTTGACGGTGCGGTCGCCGAGCTGCCAGGTGGTGGGGGTGGTCGTGTCTGTCGTCATGCCGCCAGCCTGTCCCCGCAGCCGCGGATTCCCGGCCCGTTGGCAGGTTGTTGCCGCGGACGCCGTCCCGCCTGGTGCCCGGCCCGGCGCACGGGGCATGATCGATGCCATGCGGACGGGCGAGATGGTCACCATCGTGCACGGCGAGCGCGAGCTCATGGAGCGCACGGCGCACCTGCTGGCCTCGGCCACCGACGTCGCCTGCGCCGCCAACGACCTGGCCACCTGGGCCCGCGCGCAGGCGTCGGGGGAGCTCGCCGACGCGCTCGGGAGCCGGCGGCCGGGAGACGCCCGCATCCGCAAGGTCTACCGGTCCGCACTCCTGCTGGACCCCGTGGCCGCCCAGGGCCTGGCCCGCGACCGTGACCGGCACGGCGCCCAGATCCGCATCACCGCCGACGAGATCAACGAGACGATCATCCTCGACCGCCGCCTCGTGATCCTCGCCGGCGACGTCCGAGCCGGGCAGCGCAGCTACAGCGTGATCACCCAGCCCGAGACCGTGCAGGGCGTCACCTCCCTGTTCGAGGCCGCCTTCCGGTCCGCCACCGACCTCGCCGTCTACGACACGCAGATCGCCGAGATCCGCCAGCTCGCACCCCAGGTCCTGGACCTGCTCGGCCAGGGCGTCAAGGACGAGACCGCCGCCCGCACCCTCGGGCTCGGCGTCCGCACCTACCGGCGGCGGGTGGCCGAGCTCATGGCCGCCCTCGGGGCGGAGTCCCGGTTCCAGGCCGGGGTACGGGCCCGGGAGCTCGGGCTGGTCTGACCGTGCGACCGACCGGCCACTGATCAGGGGAGTGTCAGTGGCTGGTGCAAGACTCCCCACGTGACCGAACGCGCCCCCGTACCCGTCGACGTCGTCCAGCGGATCGCCGCGATCCTCGAACGCCTGCCCGAGTGCACCGAGCGCGACGCCTGGACCGGCGTCGCCTGGAAGACCCGCGACTCCACCGTCGCCCACGTCTTCGGCGGCGAGGACGGCCTCGTCCGCGTCACCTTCCGCGCCGACCCCGACGAGGTCCACGCCTTCCAGCACCTCGGCCCCCAGTACTTCAAGGCCGACTGGGGGAGCAACGTCGTCGGCCTCGTCCTGGACCAGCACACCGACTGGAGCGAGCTCACCGAGCTCCTCACCGACTCCTACTGCATCCAGGCACCCCAGCACCTCGCCGACCAGATCGACCGCCCAGGCGTGCCCGACGCCCCGTGACTAGCCTCGAGGAATGACGCACCGCACACAGGTCGAGACCTGGGTCCGCGACTACGAACGACTCTGGCGCACCGCAGGCACCGACGGCCTCGCCCAGCTCTTCACCACCGACGCCACCTACAAGACCTCACCCTGGGCACCACCCGTCGTCGGGCTCCCGGCGCTCGCGGAGCTCTGGGACGCCGAGCGCGACGGCCCGGACGAGGAGTTCACGCTCACCGCCCAGGTGATCGCCGTGGACGGGCCGACGGCGGTGGTCCGGGTGGACGTCGAGTACCTCGAGCCGGGCGACCGCTGGCGGGACCTGTGGGTCCTGGAGCTCGACGACGACGGGCTGTGCAGCGCCTTCGAGGAGTGGCCGTTCGCGCCGGGCAGGCACGCTCAGTAGCCGCGGTCCCGCACCACGGCCGACGACGGCCGGACCCCGGCGCGGATCTCGGTCAGCGCCGCGTCGAGCGCGCCCACGACGTCGGATGCCAGGGTGAGCCCCGAGATGTGCGGCGTGACCGTGACGTCCGGCCGGCGCCACAGGGGCGACGACGCCGGGAGCGGCTCCTGCTCGGTGACGTCCAGGGTCGCGTGCCGCACGTTCCCGGCGTCGAGCGCGTCTACCAGCGTGGCGGTGCGCAGGGCCGAGCCGCGGCCGATGTTCACCAGGTGCACCCCGTCGAAGGCCTGCAGCAGCGCGGGCGTGACCAGGCCGTCCGTCTGCGGGGTGTGGGGGAGCGCGAGCACCAGGACGTCGGCCTGGGCCGCGTCGAACGTCGTAGTGGGCTGGGTGCCGGGCTGTGAGGCAGACGGCGCGCCGGCCGTGCTGCCGAACGCCTCGTCGAGCGGCAGCACGACGTCGAAGGCATCGTCGGGCCGACCGGTCCGGCTCAGGCCCACGGTGCGGTACTCGAGCTGTCCCAGCGTTCGAGCGATCGCCGACCCCATCGCCCCGGTGCCGATCACGACCGCGTCCTGACGACGGGGCGGCAGCGGCGGTTCCGTGCGATCCCACGTCGCCGTCGCCGAGTGCGTGAGGTACCGCGCGACGTGCCAGCGCTCCGCGAGCACCCAGGTCAGCACGTACTCGGCGATGCGCGGCGGCATCGTGCCCGTCGTGCGCGTCAGGAGAGCGCTTTCCGAAAGTGCGGACGCCAGCCGTTCGACGCCGGCGTTGGGGGAGTGGACCCAGGTGGCGCTCCCGGCCTGCGCGGGGTCACCCGTGATCACGAGGGTCGCGTCCTGCGTGGTGACCTCCTCCAGTCCGCAGGAACTCGCCCAGGCGCCGAGCGCCTCGCACCAGCCGGGGTCGACGTCGTCGCCGATGCGGACGATGGGCCAACGGCGTAGCGCGTCGGCCACGGACAGCGCGTCGGCGGCTCGGGCGTCGCGTTCCCTGGCGTCGAGTTCAGGTGTCATGCGGCGATTGTGCCCTGCGGGCGGCATCGGCCCGGGCCTGCGTCTGTGTCGGGGACGGCGCCGGGAACTGGGCGCGGAGGACCGGTCACGGCTTCGTTATGTCAGCGAGCGTGGGTTGCGCCGGCGATCCTGGACTGACGTGGAGCCGACGTGCTCGACGGGCGCGACCAGCCAGTCGGCCAGCACGGGCTCGATGGCGGAGCGCTAGGTCGAAGCCCGAGGGCCGGCGGGCGTCGTCGGCTGGATGGCGATCAGATCCCGACGCGCCAAGCCGACCCAGCACGATGTCAACCCGACACGGCGCCGATTCGGTCTACGGACCGGCGCGAGTGCTGAGATACCGCGCTTCTGGTGTAGATCCGATAATGCACATTATGTCACTACGGCGCGGAGAACGCCCAGAAACCACGCCCCCAGGGAGCCGATGAGTGCCTCCGTGCGCCAAACGGGCGACCCGAAACACGGCAAAACCGTCCCTGAGCCTCGCCCAGCGGAGTCCGCGGCTGACCCATCTCCTTCGAGGTCTAGGTTTCTTCGCTTTGACGCGACCCAAAGCGAAGAAACTTAGGCCTCAAAGGAGAATCGGACGACGACGATCAGGCGACCGAGGCCACAGCCAGCCCTGGATCGTCGGGCCCTCGTGCCGCAGGTCCGTGTCCGGCCTCCGGGGCATGCAATGTCCCCAAACGGCAGCCTCCAGGGCGTGCCAGCTTGCCGATCGTCCGGATGCCGACGCAGTCTCCAAAGCGTGCAGCCTCGGGTACGAGTCGGTGGTTGTGTCAGCCGGCCCCGCCCTGGGCTCCTGGTCCCTCCGAGGCACCCCACCCCTACCGGCCCTCGGCACCCAGAAACCTAAAGCAGTGTGTATAGCGCAACACAACTGTCTTTCGACACCAAACAAGATCATCACGGTAGCAGCCAGGATTTTCTGCGGCGCCGCCCCGCGCCCCGGGCATACGCTCCGAGACGATGAACCTTGCCGGGATACTCGCCGCCTCGACCAGCACCGCCGTGCTCGTCGAGGGCGAGAGCGACCGCGCGGCCGTCGAAGCCCTCGCCGCTCGACAAGGCCTCCCCCTCGCCGCCCTCGGCGTGCAGGTCGTCGCGATGGGCGGCATCACCAACATCGGTCACCACCTGGTCGCCCTCCTGGACTCCCCCGCCCGCACGGCACCGCCCCTGCGGATCGGCGGCCTGTACGACGCCGCCGAGGAACGCTTCGTGATCAAGGGCCTGGACCGCGTCGGGCTGCGTCCTGAGGATGCGACCACTCCCCTGTCGGCGCACGGGTTCTTCCGCTGCGACCGGGACCTCGAGGACGAGCTCATCCGCGCCCTCGGCGTCGACGCGGTGACCGCACTGATCACGGCCGAGGGCGAGCTGCGCAGCCTCGAACGACTGCAGGGCCAGCCGGCGCAGCGCGACCGCACCACCGCCCAGCAGCTGCACCGGTTCTTCGGCAGCAGGGGCGGCCGCAAGGAGTACTACGGGCGCCGCCTCGCCGAGGCCGTCCCCCTGGGCCACGTGCCGCAGCCCCTGTCCGAGCTGCTCCGCTGGGCCACCTGACGCTCACTCCCGCGCCGGGTCCAGCACCACCATCCCCGCGCGGGGCGCGGTGTCCATCGTCGGCACGAGCCGGGCGGCCTCCGCCATGCCGACGACGCGGTCGAGCAGGTCCTGCGGGCGCAGGGCCACGGAGGCCACGAGGTCGAGCATCTCCGGGTAGTCGGCGGCGGCCATGCCGTGGCTGCCGAGCAGGTCGAGCTCCCAGGCGATGACGCGGCCCATCGGCACGCGCGGTCCGCCGTCGACGGGCGCGAACAGGCCCACCTGGACGTGCCGTCCTCGGCGGCGCAGGCTCAGCACGGCGTCGGCGCACGTCTGCTCGCTGCCGACGGCGTCCACCGCGACGTGCGCGCCGCCGTCGGTCAGCTGGTGCACCACGGCGGGCACGTCCAGGCCGTCGGCCAGCACGGTGCGCTCGGCGCCGGCGCGGCGGGCGGCCTCCAGGGCGCCCTCGGACCGGTCGACGGCGACGACGCGCGCCCCGCGTGCCACGGCGATCATGACGGCGCTGAGCCCCACGCCGCCGGCGCCGACGACCACCACCCACTCCCCGGCCCGGACCTGCGCCCGGCCGGCCACGGCCCGGTACGCGGTGGCGAAGCGGCAGCCCAGGCTCGCCGCCGCCTCGTACGACACGTCCTCGGGGATGGCCACGAGGTTGGCGTCGGCCGCGTTCAGGACCACCAGCTCGGCGTAGGAGCCCCAGTGCGTGAAGCCCGGCTGGGTCTGGTCGGGGCAGACCTGCGCCTGCCCGGTGCGGCACCACTCGCAGGTGCCGCAGCCGCTCACGAACGGCACGGTGACCCGGTCGCCCTCGCGCCACCTCGTGACGCCCGCGCCGACCTGGGCGACGGTGCCCGCGAGCTCGTGGCCCGGCACGTGCGGCAGGGCGGGGATGTCGGTGTCGTGCCCGGCCCACGCGTGCCAGTCGCTCAGGCACAGCCCGGTGGCGTGCACGCGCACCAGGACGCCGCCGTCGGGGGCCGTCACGTCGGGCACCTCGCGCACGGAGACGGGGCCCTGGAACTCGTCGAAGAGGATCGCTCGCACCAGCGGATTCAACCACGCGCCGCCGACACCGGACCCGCCCCGCTCAGCGCGCCACCCGCAGCAGCAGGTCGCGAACCCCGACCAGGCGCCGTGCGTGCGCCACGCGGCCCATGCCACGGGCCAGGCTCTGCAGGCGCTGCGTCGGACGACGGCGCAGGCGGTCGTACCGCGCGAGCGCACCGTCGACGTCGCCCGCCCGCGGGCGCCCCTCGGCGCCCGTCAGGCACCGGGTCAGCGTGACGGCGTCCACCAGCGCCTCGCACGCGCCCCGGCCGAGGTCGGGGGTCATGCCGTGCGCGGCGTCGCCCACCAGGACCGCACGTCCGGCCACGTAGGTGGGCAGGTGCGGGTGGACGTCGTACAGGTCGTGCCGCATGACGTCGTCCTCGGTGATCGCGTCGAGGACCTGCCCGATCGGGTCGTGCCACCCGGCGAACAGCTCGCGCAGCAGCGCCACCTCTCCCCCGGCGGCGCGCTGGCCGCGCGGGGCGTCGAGGGACGCGTACCAGTTGGTGGTGCCGTCCCGGTAGGGCGTGACGCCGAACCGCCGTCCCGGACCCCAGGTCTCGCTCACCTCGTGGGTGACGACGGCGACGCGCCCGCGCAGCGCGCTCTGGCCCGTGTACCGGGCGCGGTAGCGCTCCCCCAGCAGGGCGGTGCGGTGCGCGCTGAACACGCCGTCGGCCACGACGACGACGTCCGCGAGCGCCGAGCCACCCGCCGTGCCTCCGGTCTCCGCGCCCACCCGGCCGCGTGCGACGTCGTCGGCGGATCCCTGGACGGCGCGGTCGTAGCGGATGGTCCCTGCGGGTAGTGCGGTGCCGAGGATGTGGGCGAGGTCGCGGCGGGCGATGAGCCGTACGTGGTCGCCGGGGTGGCGGGTGATGTGTTCGGCGTCGAGCGTGGCCAGGGGGGTGCCGTCGTGGCGGCGGACGGTGCCTGCTCGTTGTGGGGTGGCGGCGGCGCGTGCGGCCTCCCCTACGCCGAGCTGGTCGAGGGCGGTGATCGCGGTGGGCCACATGCCGAGGGCTGCGCCGCTGATCTCGGGGTGGGTGGCGCGTTCGTGGAGGGTGACGTCCCAGCCGGCGCGGGTGAGGCCGATGGCGGTGGCGGTGCCGGCGATCCCGGCGCCGATGATGTGGGCTCGTGGCATGCTCTCGACGCTACTACAGATGTAGTGCGGTTGACTACAGCCGTAGTGTGAGGTCATGCCCTCCCGTTCGGACACCCTGCTCGACGCAGCGATCCACGTCGTCGGCACCGACGGCATGCGCGCGCTCACCCACCGCGCCGTGGACGCCGCCGCCGGGCTGCCCACCGGCTCCGCGTCCAACCTGTTCCGCACCCGTGAGGCGCTGCTGCGGGCGATGGTCGTGCGGATGATCGACACCGAGGTCGACGGCTGGACCCGCCTGGCCGGCACCACCCCCGCGCCCACCACCCCCGACGCGCTCGCCGACACCCTCGCGAGCATGGTCGCCACCCTCACCGGAGAGCTGCGCACCCTGACCGTCGCGCGCTACAGCCTGTTCATGGAGGCCGCCCGGGACCGGGACCTCCAGGCGGAGATGGGCCGGGGCGCGGCCCGCGTCGCCGCGATCGGCCGGCAGTGGCTGACGGCGGCGGGCTCACCCGACCCGGCCGCGCACACGGCCCTGCTGATGGCCCACCTGGACGGCGCCGTCGTGCACCGGCTCGCCTTCCCCGACGCCCCGCCCGCCTCCGACGACGCCGCGGCCGGGCTGCGCACCCTCCTGGGCGCCCTCGTCCCCGCGCCCCACCCGCACTCCTGACACCCGGGCCCCTCACTCCCCCGACAGGATCCGCAGCACCGGGGTGAACGCGTCCATCAGCTCCTCGGAGACCACGAAGTAGGAGATGCCCAGGCGCTCGCGGCGGTCCCGGAGCTGGTCGGCCATCTGCTGCGGCGACCCGGTGACCACGGACACCGCCCCCGAGGCCGCGAGCGCCGCCGGGTCGATGCGGTCGGCGAGGTAGCGGGGTACGGCGTCGCCGACGGCCATGAGGTTGACGTTGAGCTCGAGGGGTTTGTCGCGGCCCGCCGCGGTGGCGGCGTCGCGCAGCACCTTGACGAGGGCGCCGGCCGCGGCGTCGTCGGCGTCGAGCGGGATGCCGAGGGCGACGGTGTCGGCGTTCTGCCCGGCGAGGGTGATCATGCGTGGTCCTCCGGCGCCGATCAGGAGCGGGACGTGGGGCAGGCCGGTGCCGCGTGGGACCACGCAGGCGTCGGTGGTGGCGTAGTGCTCCCCCGTGGTGGTGACGGTCTCGCCGTCGAGCAGGCGGCGGATGATGCGGACGGACTTGGCCAGGCGGGACACGCGCACCCGGGGCCGGTCGAACGTACGTCCGAGCATGGCGTTGTCGGGGCCGGTGCCGGGGTGCCCGGCGCCGATGCCGAGCTCGAAGCGCCCGTCGGACAGCACGGCGAGGGCCACGGCGTCCTTGGCGACCAGCACGGGGTGGCGGAAGTCGTTGGCCAGCACGTAGGTGCCCAGGTGCAGGCGGGTGGTGACGGTGGCGGCCGCGGCGAGCATGGGCAGCACGGACAGGCCGTGGGCGATGCTGTCGGGCGCGACGAGGGAATCGAAGCCGAGGCGCTCCACGTGCCGGGCGTGGTCGAGCCAGGCGGTGCCGGTGCGGGCGGGCGTGGCGACGACGCCGAAGCGGAACGACGTGCTGGTGGTCATGGGTCTCTCCGTCCTGGGCGTGGCTCTCGGTCCAGGCAACTGTGGGTACCCGGAGGGCACAAGCACATTCGCCCGTGGACGAAGCCGCGTGTACGCAAACCTGCGTAGTGCGGTGTCGCTCCCGGGCGGACGCCGGGCACCGGGGCGCGGGGCGACGGTGAGGTCATGGACACGACGAGCGAGACCGACAGAGACCTCGTGCTGCGCACCGACGGCCTGACCAAGCGCTACGGCGACCGCACCGCCGTGGACCGGGTGAGCATGGGCGTGCGGCGCGGCGAGGTGTACGGGTTCCTGGGCCACAACGGCGCGGGCAAGACCACCACGCTACGGATGGTGCTGGGCCTGGTGCGCCCCACCGCCGGTCGGGCCACGGTGCTCGGCCGGCCGGCGGGCCGCCCCGAGGTGACGGCACGGGTCGGCGCCCTCGTGGAGGGCCCCGGCTTCTACCCGTACCTGTCGGGCCGGGACAACCTGCGCACCCTGGCCCGCTACCGGCATCTCCCACGCCGCGAGGTGGAGCGGGTCCTGGACCTCGTGGACCTGACCGGGCGCGGCGGCGACGCCTACCGGGGCTACTCCCTGGGCATGAAGCAGCGCCTGGGCGTGGCCGCGGCCCTGCTCGGCGACCCCGAGCTGGTCATCCTCGACGAACCCACCAACGGCCTGGACCCCGCGGGCATGGCCGACATGCGCGACCTCGTCGTCTCCCTGGCCCGCGACGGCCGCACCGTGGTGCTGTCCAGCCACCTGCTGGCCGAGGTGCAGCAGATCTGCGACCGCGTCGGCATCATCGACCACGGCCGCCTGCTGCGCGAGGCCCGCGTCGCCGACCTGCGCGGCGGCGTCACCGTGCGCGTGCGCGCCACCCCGCCCGACGCCGCCCTCGCGGTCGCCTCCCGCATGGCCGGCCCGGACGCCGTCCGCCCCCTGCCCGACGGCGCGCTCGGCGTCGACCTGCCCGCGAGCGCCGCCCCCGACCTGACGCGGGCGCTGGTCGCCGCTGGGGCCGACGTGCACGAGGTCGCCCCCAGCGAACGCAGCCTCGAGGAGGTCTTCTTCGAGATGACCACAGAAAGTCCTACGACGAAGGAGCACGTCTCATGAGCGCCGTCCTGCACGCCACCCGTGCCGAGCTGCTGCGGCTGCGCAGGTGGCCCGCGGTGTGGATCACCGTGGGCGCCTGGGCCGCCCTGGCCCTGACCTTCGGGTACGTCTTCGACTACGTGTCCTGGGCCACCGGCACCGAGAGCTTCGCGAGCGACCCCGGCACCGGCCAGGCCGCCCGCGACGCCTCCTGGCGGGGACGGCGGCCGGGTCCCTGGTGGGTGCGCTGACGGGTACCGGGACGGGCACCCCCGGCGTGCTGGACGTCCTGCCGGGCGACCGGGCGGTGCTGACCGTGGCGGCCTACGTGGTGGGGCTGTGCGCCGTGGTGGTGGTCGTGATGCGGCGTCGCGACCTGGCCTGAGCGCCGCGCCCCGTCGCAGGTCAGCGGCACATTCCGGCAAATCGGGAGTGTCAGTGGTCGCGCTTAGGGTGGCGGACATGGTCGCTCCTCCGCGCCTCGAGCGCATCACCGTCGACGAAGCCGCACGCCGCTACCTGGCAGCGGTCGAGGTCGAGACGATCCGCGGTGTCCTGTCCCCCGCCACGGCGCGCAGCTACACGCGTGACGTGACGGAGTTCGGGCGCCTGACGGGCCGCGAGCGCATCCTGGACGACGTGACGGGCTCCGACGTCGACACCGTGCTGGTGCGGTACCAGTCCGCGCCGGACGCCCGGTACACCGACCCCGACCGCAAGGCCGGTCCCGGGCGCAGCACGGCGACCGTCAACCGGTTCCGGCAGTCGGTGACCCGGTTCTTCGCCTACGCGGCCCGGGAGTGCTGGGTGCAGGCCGACCCCATGCAGTGGGCCGCGCCGCCCGCCAAGGTGCGCGGCACCCTGCGCACCGCCCGGACCGCCCTGTCGGCGGGCGCGGCGCGCAGCCTGCTGACGACGCCGCCGTCGGACACCCCGGCGCGCACCGACCAGGACCTCGCGCTGCGCGACCGGCTCGTCGTCGCGCTCCTGCTGGTCCTGGGCCCGCGCGTCTCGGAGCTGGCCCGCACCGACGTGGACGACGTCGCCCGGGAGCCCGAGCGCACCACGTGGCGCATCCGCGGCAAGGGCGGCAACACCCGCACCGTGACCCTCTCGGCTCCCCTGGCCCGTGCCCTGGACGACTACCTGACCCGCCTGCGCCCCACCCTGGCCGCCAAGCGCCCCCAGGACGACGACGCCCAGCGCGCCCTGCTGCTGTCCTGGCGCGGCCGCCGCATCGACACCCAGGCCATCCGCGCCCTGCTGGCCCGTGCCGTGCGCCGCATGCCCGCGCCCTACCAGCGAGAGGCCACGCCGCACGCCCTGCGGCACACCACGGCGACCCTGCTGGTGGCCGACGGGTGGGACGTCAAGGTCGTCGCCGAGCTCCTCGGCCACGCCTCGATCGCCACCACCGGCGTCTACCTCGACCGCATCGAGGGCGAGCTGGCCGCCGCCATCCGCTCCCACCCCCTGGGGGCCGCCATCGAGTGACGCACCCCTGACGCCCTCCTGTGACCACGGGTTCCGAGTGCGCCCCCACCAGCGGCGGGCGAGACTCGGACTACCCGGACGAGGAGCCTGCCGATGCGGACAGATCTATGACCACCGTGCTGGTGACGGGCGCGGGCGGCCCCGCGGGCCGTGCGCTCGGCAGCCAGCTCGCCGCCCGGGCCGCCGCGGGCGCCGACCTCACCTGGGTCGGGGTCGACATCACGCCCGTGACCGACCCGAACTACCCCGCCACCGACCGGGCACCCCGCGCCGACGCCTGGGACTACGCCACCGGCATGCGGGACCTGATCCTCAAGCACGCCCCCGACCTCGTGCTCCCCACCGTCCAGGACGAGCTGCCGCAGGTCGCCGTCCTGGCCAAGGCGCTCGACCGGTCCTTCGACGCCGACGGCGCCACCGGGATCATCGGCACCACCGGCACCGCGAGCGCCGTGCCGGGACCCTCCACAGCGCCGTTCCCCGACGCCGTCGGCCCCGTGCTGACCCCCGACCCGGGACCGGCCGCCATCGCCGCGGACAAGCTGCTCACCATGCTCGCGCTCGACCTCGCCGGCGTGCCCGTACCGCGCTTCGCCCTGCCCACCGACTTCGGCGGCGTCGCCGAGGCCCTGGCCTGGGCGCGCGGACCGATCGTGCTCAAGCCCCGCGTCTCGCGCGGCGGGCGCGGGGTGCGGCTCGTCGAGTCCCCCGCGGACCTGGGCGGCACAGACCTGCCCGGCACGGCCGGCACGGACAGCTCCGCGGAGGGCGGCTGGGGCGCCCTGGACGCCTCCTGGATCGTCCAGTCCTTCGCCCCCGGCACCGAGTACTGCCCGCAGCTCTACCGCCCCCGTACCGGCACCGGCACGATCACCGCCGTCGTCCTGGAGAAGACCGAGCTCAAGCAGGGCCGCGTGGGCAACGCCGCCGCCGTCGTCCGCCCCCGGGCGGGCACCCTGCTCGACGTCGAGCACGTCGCCCGTCGCGCCGTCGAGGCCCTGGGCCTGACGGGACCGGCCGACCTCGACATCCGCCGCGACCCCACCGGCGCACCCCTCGTCCTGGAGGTCAACGGGCGGTTCGGCGCCAACAGCGACCACGCCCCGGAGCTGCTCGACGCGGCACTGACCCACGGGCAGGCACACGCGCACGCACACGGGCAGCACCCGCACACCCGGCAGGCCACCCGATGAACGAGGCCCTGGCCGCCGCCGTCCTCGTGTTCGGCGTGACCATCCTCGTCGTCGGCCTCGCGCGGCTGCTCATCGTGCCCTGCGCCCTGTGGTTCGAGGCGCGCCACCGCCGCCCGCCCGCCGGCACCCCGCCCCACGCCGCGACGATCTTCGCGCCGCCACCGGCCGCCCCGCCGGCGGTGTCCGTCATCGTCCCCGCCTACAACGAGGGTGTCGTCCTGGACGCCTGCATCCGGTCCATCGCCCGCAGCGACTACCCCGACTTCGAGATCGTCTGCGTCGACGACGGCTCCACCGACGACACCTTCGCCCAGCTCCAGGCGCTCGCGGCCGAGCTGCCCCGGGTACGCGCCCTGACGCAGCCCAACGCCGGCAAGGGCGCCGCACTCAACCGGGGCCTGCAGCACGCCCGCGGTGAGGTGCTCGTGCTCGTCGACGCCGACGGCGTGTTCCGGCCCGACACCCTGAGCGAGATGGTCCGCGCCTTCGCCGACCCCCGCATCGGCGCCGTGTGCGGCGACGACCGCACGGTCAACCTCGACCGCGTCCAGACCCGCTACCTCGCCCTGGTCAGCCACGTCGGCACCGGGCTCGTGCGCCGCGCCCTGGACGTGCTGCGCTGCCTGCCCATCGTCTCCGGCAACACCGGCGCGTTCCGGCGCGACGTCCTGGAACGCACCGGACCCCTGCGCGAGGACACCGTCGGCGAGGACCTGGAGCTGACCTGGCGCGTCTACCGCGCCGGGTACCGCGTCGCGTTCGCGCCCCGTGCCCTGGTGCACGCCGAGTCGCCGTCGACCCTGCGCGGCCTGTGGAAGCAGCGCGTGCGCTGGGCCCGCGGCCTGCTCCAGTCCGTGCGGCAGCACCGCGACATGGTCGGCAACCCCCGCTACGGCGTCTTCGGCCCCTACCTCGCCCTGACCGTCGCCACCCAGGTGCTGCTGCCCGTGGTCCAGGTCGCCGCGTTCGTCGTCCTCGTGGTCCTCGCGTCCCTGGGCGACACCAGCGCCCTGCCCGGCACGGTCTGGGGCGTCGTCCTGTTCACCGGGCTCGCCCTGTCCGTCGTGCTGCTCCTGGTCGCCGTCCTGCTCGACCGCTCACCCGGCGACCTGCGCCACGCCTGGACCCTGCCCCTGTGGCCCTTCTACTCGGCCATGATGAGCCTGGTCATGCTCAGCGCGCTGTGGCTGGAGCTGCGCGGCGCCGACAACCGGTGGAACAAGCTCGACCGGACCGGCACCATCTCGATCGACACCTCCGCGGGCACGCCCCTCGACCCCGCCGCGGACACCTCCGCGGACACGAGGCAGGACCGATGAACCAGCGCCCCGCACGTACCGTCCCGGCCGCGCTCGCCGGGCTTGCCACGGCCGCCGTCCTCGCCGCCTGCACCGCCGACCCGATCCCGCCCACCGTGGACCGCCCCCTGGTCCAGGCGGACGAGGTGCACTCCATCAGCCTCGGCATCGAGGACATCACCGACCCCGAGCAGGACTGGGACGCCGTCCGCGAGCGCCTCGACGCCGCCCACGTGAACATGGTGACCCTCGCCGCGGGCCGCGTGGAGTTCGTCGCGTTCGACTGGGAGGCGCACCCCGACGCCGTCGCCGAGGAGGGCACCGACCACCTCGCCCGGGCGATCGACGAGGTCGCCGAGGGCCCCGACGGCGAGCTGCGCCGCGTCGACCTCCTGATCGACGCCCTGATCCCGGCCTGGATCAAGGAGGACCCGTCGGTGGGCGGCGTCGGCGAGGACGGCTCCCGCTCCGAGTACACGCCGTCCGCGTCCGCGATCCACGACGGGCCCGTCGGCGCCCGGTTCCTGGAGCTCGTCGAGGAGCTCGCCCGCCGCTACCAGCCCGACCAGATCACGTTCAGCGAGCTCAAGTTCGACGACGAGACGTTCGGCGAGGACGACGCCGCCCTGTACCGGGAGATGACCGGCGAGGACGACTGGCCCCGGGAGGCCGACGGCAGCATCCACCAGGACGCCCCGGAGATCGGAGAGTGGCGCTCGCAGGTCCTGGCGGACTTCCTGGACCAGGCCTCGGCGGTGCTGGACGAGGTCGCGGCCGACACCGGCAAGCGGACCAACCTGGGCATGGACGTGCTGATCAACTGGGAGGACCCGGTCACGGGCGTGCCGGACGCGGGCCTGAGCTACCCGGTGCTGGCCGGGTCCGCCGACCGGCTGGTGCTGTGGGGCTACCTCGGTATCGGGGACCACAGCCCGCAGGAGCTGGAGCAGGTCCTCGCGGAGCTGGCGGGCTCCGACATCCCGATGGAGCAGCTCATCGTCTCGGTGGGCCTGTGGGACCTCAGCCAGCCCGACGACTCGATCTCGGCGGGGCTGATGGCCCGCGGCGTGCGCGCGGCGAGCACGAACGGCGTCACGGCGGTCAACGTCACGCCGTTCACCCTGATGACCCCGGAGCACTGGACCGCCCTGAACGAGGTGTGGACGACGCTTCCCCCGACGACGCCGTCGGTGGAGACCAGCGGGTCGGCAGGGTCAGGCTGACGCGAGTCCCTGCCCCGGGGGCTCCACCGTCGGGAGCGTGGTCGGGAGCGCCGTCCACGGTCACCGTGCCGCCGTGCGCGGTCACGACCGCGGTGACGACGGGCAGGCCGAGCGTGATCCCGGGGACGGCGCGTGGCGTGCGGCGGCCGAGCGCCTCGGGCGGCAGGGTCACCCCGGTGTCGCTCACCTCGACGACGGCGTCCGGGCCCGCGGCGTGCACGCCCACCGTGACGGCACCGCCGCGGGGCGTGCGCTTGATCGCGGCGCCCAGGAGGCTGTCGATCGCGAGCGCCAGGACGTCCGGGTCACCCGGTACCTGCACCGGCCCGGGCGCATGGACGGTCAGCGTCACCCCGGCGGCCCGCGCCGTCGGCGCCAGGTCCGTGACGCAGGTACCCGCCAGGGCCGCGAGGTCCGTGTCGGCGCGGTCGAGGCCGAACGTGCCGGCCGCGAGCCGTGCGCTGACCAGCAGCTCGTCGACCAGGCGCAGCATGCGCCGCCCGTTGCGCTCGATGACCTCCACGTGGCGGCGCTGCTCGTCGTCCAGGGAGCTGATCCCGAGCAGCTGGGCGTACCCGATGACGGCGGTCAGGGGCGAGCGCAGCTCGTGACCGACGACGCCGAGGTCGGCGTCCGCCGGGTTGTCGCCCGTGCTCGCACCGGGGGTGTCGCCGGGGACGCTCACGCGTGCCCCAGCCCGCCGGCGACGTCGTCCGCCGTCACGGCGTGCGCCGGGGTCAGGCGCATCGTGGACCGAATGGTCTCCAGGGGTTCGGCGTACCGGCCGCTCGTGAACCGCGACCAGTAGCGGGCGGTGGCCCGTACGACGTCCTCGTCCATGTAGTCGCGGTGCGCCTGCGACGCGAAGGCGCGCAGCATGAGCAGCTTGGTCTCCAGGTGCTCGTCGATGTCGATGAACCGGTTGGGCTGGTACGCGATGGTGCACGACGGGCTCTGGAAGCACGCGAGGTCGGCCACGGCGCGGGAGGCGACCTGCACGGCCTGGTGCACGGCGCGGTGGTCCTGGTGCCGGTCGTGGTTGCTGTGGGTGTAGACCTGGTCCGGGCGGAACTCGCGGATCACCTCCTCGACGGCGGTGATCGGTCCCGAGGCCGGGTCCAGGTGCGTGTCCTCGAACCCGAGGTGGATCAGCTGGGCGCCGACGATCTCCGCGGCCTCCAGGGACTCGCGGCGGCGGGCCTGCGTGTCGCCGCCCACGGAGCCGCCCGACATCGTGAGGATCACGAGCCGGTCCCCGGTGCCGGCGTGCGCGGCCAGGGCGCCACCCACCCCGATCTCGACGTCATCCGGGTGCGCGCCGACCGCGAGGACCGTGCGGCTGCGGGTCGCGGCCCGCCGGTCGCGGCCGCGCCGCACCAGGGTGGTGGCGCGCTCGACCAGCGTGGCCACGTCGACGGGCTTGACCAGGAAGTCGTCCACGTCGCCGCGCAGGGCGCCGACCGCGTAGTCGACGCGGTTGTGCGCCGTCAGGACGATGATCGGCACCCCGACGGCGAGCCGGTGCACCTCGGGCAGGATCTGCAGGCCCGAGCGCCCGGGGAGCTCGACGTCGATCACCACGAGGTCGAACTTCGCGCCCTGCAGCGCCGCCAGGGCGCTCTCCGCGTCCCCGGCCAGGACGACGTCCACCCCGGCGTGCTGGGCCAGGACGGTACGTGTGAACTCTCCCGCGTCGGGGTCGTCCTCGACGACCAGAGCGGACCACGCGGGGGACGAAGTGCCGGCCACACCGTCGGTCATACGCCCTCCTCCACGCAGGAACCAGCCCGCCCCTTGGTTGCCCTACCTGTACGACGGTATGCACGAAACCGCTGGTGCGCCTGTCGTCACCCGGGCATCACCCGCTCGTCACCCCCGGGTCACCCGCCTGACGGGGGCCGCGCCCGGGCGCGAACGCGACCCTCCGTGGCACGATGAGAACCGCCGGAAGGGACGGGCAGATGCTGAAGAAGATCGGCACGGCGGTGCGGGCAGCGGCCCGATGAACCGGCGGATCCTGGTGGTCGACGACGACGAGGCGATCCGTGACGTGGTGCGCACCGGCCTGGAGGTCCTCGCCGGGTGGACCGTCCGGCTCGCCACCAACGGGGCCGACGCACTGGCCATGTGCGCCGCCGACCCACCCGACGCCATGCTGCTGGACGTCATGATGCCCACGATGGACGGCCCGACCACGTTCGGCCGGCTCCAGGACGAGCCACGCACCCGCAGCGTGCCCGTCATCTTCCTGACCGCGAAGGTCCAGCCCTCAGAACGGCGCCAGTACGAGGACCTGGGGGTGGCCGGCGTGCTCGCCAAGCCGTTCGACCCGCTGACCCTGCCCGGCGAGATCTCCGGCCTGCTGGGGTGGCGCGACTGAGGAGGAGCACGTGACGGAAAGGTGACCCGGCGGGCGAAACCGCGGGTTAATCTGCGCATTCGGCGCTGGTGACCTACGCTCGGGCACATGGGGCCGCGGCGCGACGCTGCGCAGTCACGGGACAGGTTTCTGCGCTGGTGCTGGATCGCCGGCGTGCTGGTCGTGCTGCTCGCCCTCGCCCTGTCCAGCCCCCTGTCGCAGGACACCCGCGAAGAGATCTCCATGGCGGCCATCGCCACCGCGGGCATCGTCGCCGCCATCAGCTGCGGGCACCGCGCGGTCCTGTCCGCGGGCCGCCGCCGCCGCGCCTGGGGCCTGCTCTCCCTCGGCGCGATCGTGGGCCTGACCGGCAACGTCTACTCGGGCCTGGTCGGCGACCCCGCCACCGGCGACGTCGCCTACATCGCGGCCCTCCTGCTCGGCGTCGTCGGCCTGTCGCTGTTCCCCGCCGTGCGCCCCCGCGGCCCGCAGCTGGTGCGGATGCTGCTCGACAGCGCCGTCGTCGGCGGCTCGGTGCTGTACATCGCGCTGTTCGCCGTCGCCCTGCAAGCCGAGACACCCCAGGCCGACCCCGCACTGACCGCGTACGCCCTGCCCGTCGTCGACGCCCTCCTGGCCACCTTCGCCGTCCAGGTCATGACCCGCTCCAACACCGCCGAACGCGTACCGCTCGTCCTCGTCGGCGGCGGGTTCGTGCTGTACGCCGTGTCCGACGTCGCGTTCGCGCTCCTGCAGGCCCAGGGCGGCTTCACGTTCGGCAGCCCCGTCGACGCCGGCTGGGTCGGCGGCTACGTCGCGATCGCGCTCGCCGCACGCCACCCCGCGGCCTCGGGTGCCCCCGTCGTCGGCCGCCGCGAGGCCGGCACACCCGTGCTCGGCACCGTCGTCACGTTCAGCCTGTTCCTCGCCGCGGCCCTGGTCCGCGTCGCCCAGTCCGGCGACGACCACGCGGCCCTGCCGTGGGTGGCCAACAGCCTGTGGGTCGCCGTGCTCGTCGCTGTCGTCACCCGCCAGATCCTCGTCGTCATCGACAACGAGTCCCTGCGTCACGGCCTCGAACGCCGCGTCCAGGAACGCACCACCCAGCTCCGCTCCCTGGCCAGCGAACGCGAACGCACCCTGGAGTCCGTGGCCGACGGCATCTACGGCGTCGACACCACCGGCCGCGTCACCTTCGTCAACGCGGCCGCCGCCTACACCCTCGGGGCCACCGTGGCCGACCTCGTCGGCCACGACGCGCACGCCACCTTCCACGCCCCCGCCCACGACGGCACCCCGCTGCCCGCCGAGGGCTGCTACATCGCCGAGGCCCTGCGCGACGGCGTCACCGTCACCGCCGAACAGGACCTCTACCTGCGCCTGGACGGCAAGGAGGTGCCCGTCGAGGTCACCGCCAGCCCCCTGCGCGACGACGGCGTCATCCGCGGCGCCGTCGTCGTCTTCCGCGACGTCACCGAACGCCGCGAGGTCGAACGCATCAAGGACGAGTTCGTGTCCGTCGTCAGCCACGAGCTACGCACCCCGCTCACGGCCATCCGCGGCGCCCTGACCCTCCTGGACAGCAACGCCCTCGCCGACTCGCCCCAGCAGGCCGACCGCATGGTCCGCATCGCGCTGACCAGCAGCGAACGCCTCAGCCGCCTCGTCGACGACATCCTCGACACCGAACGGCTGGAGGCCGGAACCACCCAGCTCGACCTCGCCGACCACCACGTCGACACCCTCGTCGCCGCCGCGATCGACCAAGTCTCCGTCCTCGCCGACGACGCTGGCATCACCCTCGAGGCCGAGACCTCCCCCGAGATCGTCCGCGCCGACCCCGAACGCATCGTCCAGACCCTCACCAACCTCCTGGGCAACGCCGTCCGCTTCTCCCCCGCCGACTCCACCGTCCGCGTCAGCGCCCGACCCGTCGGCGACCTCGTCGAGCTGCGCGTCGACGACGAGGGCCGCGGCATCCCACCCGACAAGCTCGAGGCCATCTTCGGCCGCTTCGAACAGGTCGACGCCTCCGACACCCGCGAACGCGGCGGCTCCGGCCTCGGCCTGACCATCGCCCGCAGCATCGTCGAACGCCACGGCGGCCGCCTCTGGGCCGTCAGCCAGGGCGAGGACACCGGCTCCAGCTTCCGCTTCACCCTGCGCCGCGCCGTCCACCCGCTCGGCCCCGTCCGCGCCCCCGAGACCACCGGCCTGCCCACCCAGGCCACCCAGGTCGTCGTCGTCGACGACGACCAGTACGTCGTCGACGTCCTGCGCACCGTCCTGGAGGAACGCGGCTACGAGGTCGTCGGCCTCACCGACGGACAGGCCGCGCTCGCCGTCGTCGAGGACGAGCACCCCGCCGCCGTCGTCCTCGACCTCGCCATGCCCGGCACCAGCGGCGCCGAGGTCCTCAGCCGCCTGCGCCAGTCCGCCGCGACCGCCGACGTCCCCGTCGTCGTCCTGTCCGCCACCCGCCCCCACGACGCCCTGGAGACCGCGGCGCTCGCGGACGACTGGCTGGTCAAGCCGGTGGACCCCGAGCGCATCGTGGAGACCGTGCGGGACGTGATCCGCCGCCAGCCGCACCACGGCCGGGTGCTTCTCGTCGAGGACCACGAGGACCTGCGCACGGTCGTGGCCACGGTGCTGCGCAACGCGGGGCTGGTGGTGACCACCGTCAGCTCCGTGGACGACGCGCGCAGCGCCCTGGCCCACGGCGCGGACCCGGACCTCGTGGTGCTCGACCTGACCCTGCCCGACGGCGACGGCCGGGAGCTCGTGACCGACCTGCGGCGCGACGGCCGCCTGCGCCGGGTGCCGCTCGTGGTCTACTCGGGAGCCGAGGTCGACCCGGCGGACCGTGCCGACCTGCGCCTGGGCAGCACCGTCTTCCTGACCAAGGGACGGGCGGCCCCCGACGCGGTGCTGCACTCCGTGCTCGACCTGCTGGACGCAGCGGCCGGCCGGGCCGGCGCCTCCGGCGACACCGGACTGCCTGACCCACCCGACCCACCCGACCCGCTTGATCCTCCTGATCCGCCCGAGCGACCTGACCAGCCCGACCAGCACCCGACCACGAGGCCTCGATGACCAACACCCTGACCATCCGTGTGAGCTCGGGCAGCGGCACGGGACGCACGCCCCTGGCGGCGTTCGACTCCGCCCTCGCCGCCGCCGGCGTGAGCGACTTCAACCTGGTGCGGCTCAGCTCGATCGTCCCGCCGGGGGCCGCCGTGCGGGAGGTCGAGGGACGCGACCAGCCGCGCGGGCAGCACGGGGACCTGCTGTTCTGCGTGTACGCCCAGGCCCACACCTCATTGCCGGGGCACGAGGCGTGGGCAGGCATCGCGTGGTCGCGGCACGAGGACGGCAGCGGGGCGGGCCTGTTCGTCGAGCACGAGGGGCCCTCGCACGAGCAGGTCTCGGCGGACCTCACGCACAGCCTGCAGGACCTGTCCGCCACCCGCGGGAACCGGTACCACCCGGAGGGCCGCCAGGTCACGGGCATCACGTGCGTCACGATGCCGGTGTGCGCCGTGGTCGTGGCGACCTACCGGCACGTCGGCTGGCAGGACCTCCACCATGGCTGACGTCGCCTTCGAGGAGGTCGTCGGCGGCGCCGAGGCCGACAGCTTCTGGGAGCTGTACGTCCAGGCCTTCGAGCCGCTGCGCACCCGCGCCGCCGCCCGGCACGTCCTGTACCGCGAGGAGTTCGACGCCGAGATGGCCGACCCGCGCGTGACCAAGCTGCTGGCCCGCGACGAGCAGGGCGAGCCCGTAGGGCTGACCACCCTCGCGACGGACCTGGCCGCGGTGCCGTGGGTCAGCCCAGAGTTCTTCGCCGCCCGCTACCCCGAGCACGCCGCGCGCGGGGCCCTGTGGTACATCGGGTTCACCCTGGCGCACCCCGGGCGGCGCGCCACCCGCACCTTCATGGACATGATCGACGCGCTCGTGGCGCACCTCGCCGCCAACCAGGTCGTGTGCGCCTACGACGTCTCCCGGTTCAACGACGACTCCCTGCGGTTCGCGGACAACCTGCGCCGCCACCTCGAACGCACCCAGGACGTCACGGTGGAGACCGTGGACCGCCAGGCGTACTACGCCACGACGTTCCACTGACCAGTGCCACTGATCCGCGCGCTCGACCGGTGCCGTTGACCGGTGCCGTTGACCGGTGGCGTGTCGTCTTACCGGGTCCGACGCCGTGAGACCGGGTACCGTGAGGTCGTGGCCGCACGAAAGATCCCCGGCAATTTTCCGAAGCTCACCGTGGACGTCCCGTCCGACTTCATGCAGCGTGCCCGCACGGTCGCGACCCGCGCCGCGATCGTCGCCGCCGCCGTGCCCGCGGCCGTGGCCGTCGCCCTGACCGCGACCGACATGGTCCGACGGCGCATCCACCCGCTCACGGCGAAGTTCCCCACCGAGAAGCCGCTCACCGAGCACATCGACGAGACCGCCACCACGGTCTACACGTACGGGGCCGACCTGTACGACGCGATGCTCGAGGCGATCCGCGGGGCCCGCACCAGCGTGATGCTGGAGTCGTACATCTGGAAGAACGACGAGGTCGGCCAGCAGTTCAAGCAGGAGCTGATCGACGCCGCCGCCCGCGGCGTCGACGTCTACGTCATCGTCGACGGCTTCGCCAACCTCGTGGTGCCCTACTCGTTCTACGACTTCCCGCCCAGCGTGCACGTCCTGCGCTTCCCCGTGCTGCGCCCCGGCATGGCGTTCCTCAACGTCCGCAAGTCCGGGCGCGACCACCGCAAGATCCTCGTGGTCGACAACGAGATCGGCTTCGTCGGCGGGTACAACATCGGCTCCCTGTACGCCACGCAGTGGCGCGACACCCACGTCCGGCTAGAGGGCCCGTCGGTGTGGGAGCTGCGCAACGCGTTCGTCGACTTCTGGAACCGCCACCGCAGGCCGCGCCACCCCATCCTGTCCGACGTCGGCTCCGGTACCTGGCTGCCGCACCTCAAGGCCGCCCGCAACGCGCCGTCCGAGCTGGTGTTCCCGATCCGCGGCCTGTACCTCGACGCGATCGACCGCGCCACGCACCACGTGTACATCACGCAGGCCTACTTCATCCCGGACCACGACATCCACGCCGCCCTCCTCGCGGCCGCCGCCCGCGGCGTCGACGTCCGGGTCCTGGTACCGCACCGCTCCAACCACGTCGTCGCCGACTGGCTCGCCCGCGGCCAGTACGCGTCCCTGCTGCGCGGCGGCGTACGGATCTTCCTGTACGAGGGCGCGATGGTGCACGCCAAGACCGCCACCATCGACGGCAGCTGGACCACCATCGGCACCGCCAACATCGACCGCCTCAGCCTCACCGGCAACTACGAGGTCAACCTCGAGATCGTCGACCCCGGCCTGGCCGCCCGCATGGAGGACGTCTTCGCCATGGACCTGTCCAACGCCAGCGAGCTCACCCTCGCCCAGTGGGAGGAACGCGGCGCCGTCGCCAAGATCGGCGAGTACCTGCTCATCCCCCTGCGGCCCCTGCTGTAACGAGGTCCGGGTCCGGACCGTTGCCCTCCCACCGGGTACGGGGCAACGCGTCCGGCGCCTCCCGCTGCAACCACGTCACCAGACCCTCGCGGACCAGGCACCGCAGGTCCCACAACGCCGAGCTGTCCGCGGCACTGACCAGCGCCCGCGTCCGAACCGTGCCCGACACCGCCGCCGTCACCTGCAGGCGCACCACCCTCCCGTCCCAGAGCTGCGACCCCTTGACCAGACGCTCCAGCTCCGCACGCATGGCCTCCAGCGGCACCCTGAAGTCCACGTCGATCTCCACGGTGCCCAGCACCTCCGAGGAACGCCGCGTCCAGTTCTCGTACGGGGTCGTCGTGAAGTACGTGCACGGCAGGATCAGCTTGCGCTCGTCCCAGATACCCACCACCACGTACGCCAGCGTGATGTCCTCGATCGTGCCCCACTCGCCCTCCACGACCACCACGTCACCCACCCGCACCGCATCACTGAAGGCGATCTGCAGCCCCGCGAACACGTTGCCCAACGACGACTGGGCCGCGAGAGCCGCGACGACCGACAGCACCCCCGCCGACGCCAGCAGGCTGGCGCTCGCGGCCCGCGCCTCCGGGAAGGTGAACAGCACCGCGGCGCAGGCCACCACCGACACAAGCCCGATCGTCAGACGGCGCACCACCATGACCTGGGTACGCATGCGGCGCGCGTACCGTCCGGCCAGACGATCGCCGACCCGCCGCAGGACGCGGTCCTCGACCACCACGGCCACCGTGCCGATCATCCACGCCGAGCTCACGATCACCGACACGACCACGACGTGCTCCAGCACGGGGAACCACGGGTCGCGGCGGTTGGCGGTGGACCAGACGGCGATCCACATCGCCACCACCATGAACGTCGCGTGCGCGGGCTTCCGCAGCCGCAGAGCGGCCTCCCGCACGGTCGCGTTGCCCCGGGCCGCGGACCGCACCAGCTGGGAGACCAGCGCCACCGCCACGTACGCGACGGCCACACCCAGCGCCGCCCATCCCAGGGTCACGGCCAGGTTGGTCGCCTGCTCGATGTCTTCGTCAGCCACCCACCCAGCCTCACCCAGCGCCGCCCCCTCTCGCAAACCCCGCAAACCGGGCGCACGATCGAGGAGCCGACACCGGAGCCCCAGGTCACACCTCCAGCGACTCCCCCGGCGCCAGCCGCGTGTACGTGTACTCACCACCGAGGCGCGCCGTGTCCAGCCAACGCCCCACGTTGCCGTGCCCGATCTCCGACAGGAACACGTCGTGGATCGGCACCACCGTCGCCGCCGGGACCGCACGCGCGAAGTCGATGAACTCCGCCGTCCGCAACCACGGCGCCGCCACTGGCACCAGCAGCACGTCCAGACCACCCTCCGGCAGCGCCGCCGGCACGTCGAACGAGTCACCCGGGTGGAACACGCTCGACCCGTCGACCTCGACCAGGTACGTCACGTTCACCGCCCGCGGGATCTCCGGGTGGATCAGCGCGTGCTCCCCGCCGCCCACCGTGACGCGCGCACCACCGGCGTCCAGCACCTGACCGGGCGTCGCCTCGTGCACCCGGTCCGCCGGGGCACCGGCCTCGCGCAGGGCGCTCGCTGCCGGTCCGGTGGCCCAGACCTGGGTGTCCGGGTGCGCGGTGAGGTGCTCGACGACGGCGGGCGCGTCGACGTGGTCGAAGTGGTCGTGGGTGATCAGGATGGCGCGGGCGCCGGTGAGGGCGGCGTCGGTGTCGCTGAACGTGCCGGGGTCGATGACGAGCGTGCCGCCGCCGTCGGGCAGGGTGCCGGGCAGGCGGAGGGAGACGCAGGCGTGTCCGTGGAAGGTGAGGTGCATGTTCGCAGGCTACGCCTGCGTCCTGGCAACAGCAGGCCGTCTGGTCGGGGTGCGTGGCACCCCGCGCCAGACGGCTCAGGAGGTGGTGGGGCGGGCGGGTCAGACGGCGGAGCGGGCGGCCCTGCGCTGGGCGAGCTCGTCGCCCTCGACCTCGGGGACCTCGTCAGCCTCGCCGGGTTCGAGCGTCTCGGTCGGCATCTGGGCCAGGGTGCCCTCGATCTCGCGCCAGACGCGTCCGACGGCGATGCCGAAGACGCCCTGTCCGCCGGCGACCAGGTCGACGACCTCGTCCGGGGAGGTGCACTCGTACACGCTCGCGCCGTCGGACATGAGGGTGATCTGGGCCAGGTCCTCCACGCCCCGTTCCCGCAGGGCCGTGACGGCGGTGCGGATCTGCTGGAGGGAGACGCCGGTGTCGAGGAGTCGCTTGACGACCTTGAGCACGAGGATGTCGCGGAAGCTGTACAACCGGTGGGTGCCGGATCCCGTGGCGGGCTTGATGCTCGGCTCCACGAGCCCGGTGCGGGCCCAGTAGTCGAGCTGCCGGTAGGTGATGCCGGCGATGTGGCACGCGGTCGTGCCCCGGTAGCCGGTCGTGGCGTCCTGTTCCGTCAGGTCCTCACCGAAGAGGAGGCCCTGCGCGCCGTGCGGGACCGTAGCGCGTGTGGCTCTCTCACCGCTGGTGTTCACTGTGCCTCCTGGGGTGTCGTGGCCACGCTATGGCGCGTCGAAGGTGATTTCAAAGATGCGCGCCGTGAAACGTCTCGGCGTGTCGCGGTTGGCCCGCTTTTCACCCGGTCCGGCCACCACCCTGGCCGCCTTGACCGCCCCCGCCGGGCGGGCCGGAGAAGTCCTCCGGCGTGACGTGGTCGAGGAAGTCACGGAAGCGTTCGACCTCCGCCTGCTGGTCGACGTCGACGATCTCGACGCCGGCCAGGGCGACGATCTCGGCGGAGCACAGGACGGGGCTGCCGGTGCGCACGGCGAGTGCGATCGCGTCGGAGGCGCGGGAGTCGAGGTGCACGCCGTTGCTCAGGACGAGCTCGGCGAAGTAGATGCCGCCCTCCAGGGCGACGATCTCGACGCGTTCGAGCGCGACGCCGACGGCGCCCAGGACGTCGCGCAGCAGGTCGTGGGTCATGGGCCGCGGTGTGGCGAGGCCGGCCTGGGCCATGGCGATGGCGCTGGCCTCACGTGCGCCGATGACGATGGGGATGGCCAGGTCGGCGGCAGTGTCGAGCAGCAGCACGACGATCTCCTGATCGCGTTGCTGCTGTCGAACGCCGAGGATCTCCACCGGGACCATCGGCACGTCGTCCGGCCTCACGCTTTTACCGTAAGGCGTCCTGGTGCCACTCGTCGCGCGCTCGGGTCAAATTCCTCGTCACGGGCCAGTCCGTCGACGGCAAAACGGGGCCCGCGGCGCGGGCGTGCCGGGCCGGGTGTGCTCGGTCTCTGCCTGTGTCGGCCGAGCCCTCAGCCGAGGTCGTCGATGCCCTGGCGGACCCAGGCGGAGTGCAGGCGGGTGAACAGCTCGCCCATCTCGGCGGCCATGCTCGCGGCGCGGCCGCGGCCGGCGCCGGCCTGCTGGCTGCGCAGGGGTGCGACGACCTGGTCCACGAGCGTGACCTGCCGGTCGGCGCCGGTGCGGAAGGTGCGCAGGTGGCGGGGCTCGACGCCGAACTCGGCCAGGGCGCCGGCGATGCGGGCGACCTCGACGGCGCTGGGGCCGAACGTGCTGCCCGTGGACGGCAGGAGGCCGGCCTGGGCGAGGCTGAGCACGAACTCCTCGGTGACGCCGGCGGCCTGGGCCACGGCGGGCGCGGTCCAGCGGCGGCGCGCCGGTGACCCGGCGGCGGCGAGGCGTGGTGCGGGGTGCTCGGCCGAGTCGGGGTCGGCGTCCATCGCCGCGAGGCGTTCCTTGATCACCTTCAGCGGCATGTAGCTGTCGCGCTGCTCGGTGAGGACGAACCGCAGGCGCTCGACGTCGGCCTGGCTGTACTGGCGGTAGCCCGACGGCGTCCGCACGGGGTCGATCAGGCCCTGCTCCTCCAGGAAGCGCAGCTTGGAGTGCGAGACGGAGGGGAACTCCTGGCCGAGCGCGCGCAGGACGTCGCTGATGCGCATCGTGGCCTGCCGGGAGATGCCCCGGGGCCAGGGCGCGTCGAGGTCCGCGTCATGGCCGTGCTCACGGTCACGGTCGCGTGCGGCGCCGGTTGTCACGGGGCGGGCGTTCCCGGGCCCCACTGGGCCGGCGACTGCGGGCTGGCGTGGAAGGTCAGGCGGAACTTGCCGATCTGGACCTCGTCGCCGGTCACGAGCGTCGCGGCGTCGATCCGGCCCCGGTTGACGTAGGTCCCGTTCAGGGAGCCGATGTCGCGCACGACGAACGAGTCGCCCTCGCGGACGAACTCGGCGTGCTTGCGCGAGACGGTGACGTCGTCCAGGAAGATGTCCGCCTGCTCGCTGCGGCCCGCGACGGAGCGGCCGGTGTCGAGCAGGAACCGGGCACCGAAGCCGGGGCCGCGCTGCACGATGAGCAGGGCCGAGTGCCGCGGGAGGGCGGCGACTGCGGCCGCCTCCTCCGGGCTGAGGGCGGTGCGGGGCGCCTGCTCGTCGGAGGTCGGGAACGCGATGCGACCCAGGTTGGCCGTGGTATCGGGCCCGACCGGATGGGCGCTGGGGTCCGTCATCAGGTCTCCTCGGGTGCGATGTTGATGAAACTGGGGTGACTACGTCGGTACAACGGCCGGGGCAGCGTCCGGGTTCCACTCAACCTACCCCGATCGGGGTGGTGGCGAAAACCAATGTCAGGAACCAACCCGGATAAAACTACCCACGTCCCGGGAGTTCCGCATGCTGGTTCGCCAGGTTGGGTCCGAATGGGTGTCCGGGCAGGTCAGGAAGGTGGTTGGGGTCACTTCCCGGCGTCCGGGTCCACGGGCTCGGCGTGCTCCGGCTGGCCCGGGATGCGCACGGCGTCGACGTCGACCTGCTCGGACCGGGTGGTGGTGGCCTCCCCACCCTCCTCGCGGATGCGGGGCAGCGCCCCGCCGGGGATCTCCAGGGCGCGGTCGATCGTGTCGGGGTCGCCGATCGCCGTCCACTCGTAGGGCGAGGCGATCGCCGCGCCGTCGAGCACGACGCCGCCGCCGGAGTCGACGAAGTAGCTCGTGGTGACCAGGCGCTTGCCGTTGACCTGGATGGCCTCCGCGCCGGCGTTGCGCAGCTCCTCGAGCAGGTTGAACAGGGCCTGCGCCTCCAGCGGCTTGGCGCCGTCGGTCACGCGGATCTCCACGCCCGGGCCCTGGGCCGGGAGCCGGCCGGACAGGATGCCCTCCTGCTCGGCGCGCTGCTCCGCCAGGTCGCGGGCGGCCTGGTCGCGCCCGTCCTCCGACTGCAGGTCGTCCCGGATCGCCTCCAGGTCGCCGACCTCGGCGTCGAGCTGGTCGGCGCGCTGGGTCACCTCGTCCAGGAGCCGCACCAGCTCGTCCTGCCGCAGGCTGCTGAGCTGGTCGCCGGTCGACTGCCCCACCTGCACCGCCAGGGCGAACCCGAGGGCCAGGCACAGCAGACCCGTCAGCAGCTCCGAGCGTGTGCCGTGCGGTCGCAGCAGCTGCACCACCCGGCGCCAGCCGGACGGGGGTTCGGCGGGCGCGGACGCTTCGGCTGGCTCGGTATCAGCGTCGGTGACGGGCGCGTCGTCGGCCGGCTGGTCCGGCTCGACGCGATCCGGCTCCGCCTGTTCGGTTTTGGCCTGTTCGGTCTCCGGGGTCTCGACGGGCTCGACCCGCGCGGGCTTGTTCGTCCCGCTCTTGTCGGGCTTCGCGCCCGCGCCGTTCTTCTCCTTGCTCATGCTCACGCCTTGAAGATGTGCCGGCGGATCGAGGCTGCGTTCGAGAAGATCCGGATCCCGAGCACCACCACCACCGCCGTGGACAGCTGGCTGCCCACCCCGAGCTGGTCACCGAGGAACACGATGAACGCGGCGACCACCACGTTCGACAGGAACGACACGAGGAACACCTTGTCGTCGAACAGCCCGTCGAGCATCGCCCGCAGGCCGCCGAACAGGGCGTCCAGCGCGGCCACCACCGCGATCGGCAGGTAGGGCTGCAAGATCAGCGGCACGGTCGGCTGCAGCACCAGCCCGGCCACCACGCCGATCACCAGCCCGACGATCGCGATCATCCGTTGTCCTCCTCGGATCGGTCCTGTGTAGTCCCCGCTGTATTCCCCGTCGTCGTCTCCGACGTGGGCACCTTCGCCCACCGCAGCGTCGGGGAGCCCGCACCGGGCAGGTACATCCCGTCGCTCGTGGTCACCTCGTTCTTGATGTCGTACTCCGCGCTCAGCAGCTGCAGGAAGCCCAGCCCCGCCGACCGCGCGAACTCCACCTGCATGTCCTCGGCGTCACCGACCGCCTCGATGCGGTACGTCGGCCCGTTCAGCGGCTGCAGGTCCACCAGGATCGCGTCACCGGCGTTCCGGATCGCCGAGAGGGACGTCAGCCGCTCGTCGTTGATCGCGATGGCCTCCGCGCCCGCCGCCCACAGCTCGTTGACCACGAACTGCACGTCCGCGTCCCGCACCCGCGACTCCGCCGGCGCGTCACCCGGCTCCACCAGCCCGCCACCCGAACCGTCGGTCAGCGACACCACCATGCCCGGACCCTCCACGGGCACCGCACCGCTGACCAGCCGGTCCAGCTGGTTGACCTCCTGCAGCGCGGACGGCAGCAGCCCACCGGTCTGCAACCCCTCCACCTCCGCGCTCAGCGACGCCGTCTGCCGCGACAACGCCTCCACCTGCGCACTGCGGTCCTGGATCTGCTCCATCAGCACCGTCCGCCCCTTGGCGATCGTCGGCTGCGGCGCCCGCAGGTCCCGCACCGCCACCGCCGTCGCCGCCCCGAGCAGGATCGCCACCAGCAGCATCAGCACCACGCTGCGCCTGCTGCGCCCCAAGGCCCCGCCCGCCTCCGCACGGCGCTGCGCCATCAGCGCGTACCCCGGGTCCAGCGGGCGCTCGGTCACCTCCCGCAGGAGCGTCATCGACTCGTCCGGACGCCGCGGCACCGTACCCGTGCCGCCCGTACCTGTTACGCCCGTACGCGTACCGCCCGACGCCGGGGCCGACGACGGACCGGCCACCGGACCGGGCGGCGTCATCCCGCAGCCACCAGCCGGCGCACCTGCGCCACGTACTGCAGGCCCGCGAGCCAATACAGGCCCACACCCCACCACGTGAACGCCCAGCCCACCACGTGCGCGGCCGCACCCACCCAGCCGGGCATCTCCGCCAGCAGCAACAGGGGGAACGCGTACAAGAGGGCGAAGGTGGCGACCTTGCCCACCATCGTCACGTTCAACGTCCCGTACCCCAGCCGCGCCAGCACCGGCACCGTCGCCGCCAGCAGCACGTCACGCGCCACGATCACCAGCACCAGCCACAGCGGCACCACCTCACGCCACGCCAGGCCGATCAGGGTCACGAAGATGAACAGCCGGTCCGCCAGCGGGTCCAGCATCTGCCCCAGCCGCGTCACCTGGTTCAGGCGACGGGCGAGCACACCGTCCAGCCAGTCCGACACGCCCGAGACCGCGAGGACCAGCAGCGCCCACCCGTCCTCGCCGACCACGATCAGCACCGCGAAGACCGGCACGAACGCCAGCCGCACCATGCTGATCACGTTGGGCACGGTCAGCACCCGGGAGCTCATCTCCGCCCCAGTGGACACGCTCACCGCCCTTGCTCACGCCGGTTCGTCTCGGCCGCCATACTACGGGGCGACCGTTGCGTATACGCACGGCACGCCGGTCGGCGCGACCAGCACCACCCCCAGCATCACCCCTCGCGCCACACCCGCGACACCCCCTGACCACCCACCATCCACCCACCCCGACACGCCCGGCAACACCCGCCCCGCAACGCCCTCACCACGCACGACATCACCCGCGTGCTGCACGTCACGCTCCATACCTCTGTGCTCAAGGCGCTCGCAGCCGATACAGTGGTGCAACATCCCCTTGGAGTTCGTCGTCTTCCCGTGTGTGCACGCAAAGTGCGAGACAGGCCCGCAGCCTCGGTTGCGGGGAAGGTGTGTCGGGAGCGCGCGACGCGAGGGCCCTCACCTCGGCCCTGACTCCCCCACCCCACGACGAACGGTGCAGCACTGCATGTCTATCGACACCCATGACCTGATCGCGCCTGCCGACCAGCAGGAGACCGCTCAGGTCACCGCCGACTCCGGCGACCAGGCAGCCCCCGCGGCCGCCACCCCCGAGACCGAGGCCACCCAGGCCCCGGCCCAGCCGGCCGCCGAGGCTCAGCCCGCGCCGGCCCCCGAGGCCCCGGCCGAGCCCACCGGCCCGACCTTCGCGAGCCTCGACCTGCCCGCGCCCCTCATGGCCGCCATCGACGAGCTCGGCTTCGTCACCCCCTCGGCCATCCAGGCCCGCGCCATCCCCGAGCTCCTCGCCGGCCGCGACATCACCGGCGTCGCCCAGACCGGAACCGGCAAGACCGCCGCCTTCGGCCTCCCCCTGCTCGCCGCCGTCGACCCCGCCCTGCGCAAGGTCCAGGCCCTCGTCCTGACGCCGACGCGCGAGCTCGCCATGCAGGTCGCCGACGCCATCGAGTCGTTCGCCAGCAAGATGAACGACGTCCGCGTCCTGCCCGTCTACGGCGGCGCCCCCTACGTACCCCAGCAGCGCGCCCTGCGCGACGGCGTCCACGTCGTCGTCGGCACCCCCGGCCGCATCAAGGACCACCTCGAGCGCGGCGCCCTCCGCCTGGAGGACATCCGCTTCCTCGTCCTCGACGAGGCCGACGAGATGCTCCGCATGGGCTTCGCCGAGGACGTCGAGGAGATCTTCGGCCAGGCACCCGCCGAGCGCCAGGTCGCCCTCTTCTCCGCGACCATGCCCCCCGCCATCCGCAAGGTCGCCGACCAGCACCTCACCGACCCGGTCCAGATCGCCGTCGCCCGCCAGTCGTCCACCGTCACCGCGGTGCGCCAGACCTACGCCGTCGTGCCCTTCCGCCACAAGGTCGGCTCCCTCGCCCGCGTCCTGGCCACCTCCGACGCCGACGCCGCCATCGTCTTCACCCGCACCCGCGGCGCGGCCGAGGACGTCGGCTCCGCCCTCATCGAGAAGGGCATCTCCGCCGCCACCATCTCCGGCGACGTCGCCCAGAAGGAGCGCGAGAAGATCGTCGAGCGCCTCCGCTCCGGCGCCCTCGACGTGCTCGTCGCCACCGACGTCGCCGCCCGCGGCCTCGACGTCGACCGCATCGGCCTCGTCGTCAACTTCGACGTCCCCGGCGAGCCCGAGGCCTACGTCCACCGCATCGGCCGCACCGGCCGCGCCGGACGCACCGGCGAGGCCCTCACCTTCGTCACCCCCCACGAGCGCGGCAAGCTCCGCTCCATCGAGCGCACCATCCGCGCCCAGCTCGAAGAGGTCGACATCCCCTCCCCCCGGGACGTCTCCGCCCACCAGGTCAAGCGCGCCCTCGGCAAGGTCGAGGCCCGCCGCGAGGCCGGCCGCCTCGACATGTACACCGAGATGATCCGCACCTACGCCCAGGAGAACGACGTCGACCCCATCGACGTCGCCGCCGCCATGGCGGCGCTCGCTGTCGGCGACGACGGCCCCCGGGCCCGCGCGGAGCAGGAGGAGTACGAGCGCGAGCGTGCCGAGGCCAAGTCGGCCGCCGCCCGCCGCAACGCCCGTGAGGGCGACCGGCACGACCGGTCCGGCGACCGCCCGTCGCGCGGGCGGTCCGAGGGCGACCGCGGCATCCGCCGTCCGGCCCGCGGCACCCGGTACCGCATCGCCGTCGGCCACACGCACGGCGTGCAGCCGGGCGGGATCGTCGGCGCGCTGACCGGCGAGGGCGGCATCACCGGCGCCGACGTCGGCAAGATCGACATCTTCGGCAACTTCTCGCTGGTGGACATCATCGCGCCGCTGGACAACGAGGCGCTGGACCGCCTGGCCCGCGCCCGCGTGGCCGGCAAGCCGCTGCGCATCACGCTGGACCGTGGCGCACCGCGCGGCGGCGAGCGTGGCCCGCGCACCGGTGGCGACCACCGCCGTCCGGACGGCGACCGCGGCCCCCGCGGTCGTGGCCCGGCCCACTACGAGGCCCGCAGCAGCCGCTGACGCCGGCTGATCGAAGAGCATGACCAAGAAGCAGGGCGCCTGTCCGGAAGGACAGGCGCCCTGCTTCTTTCTCTCACGAGTCTCGCTCCTACGAGGTCCTAACGCGGAGACCCCTGGTCCGGCTCCGCGGCCTCGCCCAGCTCCGCGATCAGCGCCACCAGACGCCGCGCCTCGGCCATGCCGTGCTCGCCGTCGGCCCGCTGGATGCCCATGACGGCGAGCACGTCGCCGTCGGCCAGGTCGAGGTGCACCCACGGGTCGTTCGGCCCGAACCGGACCGTCACGATCTCGGCCCAGTCGAGCCGGCGCCGCTTGGCGTAGTTGACGACGGTGAGCCCGGTCCGGTCCGGGACCGCGCGCACCGCGCCGAACCGCCACGCGACCAGCGCGCCCAGGAACCCGAACACGATGATCGAGATCCGGTTGGCGGCGTCCGCCCCGGGGCCGCTCGCCGCCAGCGCGACGAACGTGCACCCGCCGGCGAACAGCAGCGCGATGCCGTAGGCGGTGGGCGTGCCGAACCGGCCGCGGAAGGTGCGGAACCGGTCGTCGCCCCGGCCCCGGCCGGACGCGCTGCTTCCCGTCGCCGCGCCCATGGGCCCTACAGCCGCGAGGCGTGGATCGACGTCACGATGATGGCGCGCGCCCCAACCTCGTACAGCGCGTCCATGATCCGGTTGGTCTCGCTGCGGGGCACCATGACGCGCACCGCGCGGGCGTCGCTGTGGTGCTGCGCCGAGACCGTCGGAGACTCCTTGCCGGGCGTGATCGCCACGGCCTGCTCCAGCCGGGACTCGGGGACCACGTAGTCCATCAGCACGTACTCGCGGGCGGTGATCACGCCCTCCAGGCGGCGGGTCAGCACCTCCAGGCCGGCGGGCGCCTCGGTGTCGGACCGCCGGATCAGCACGGCCTCCGAGCGCAGGATCGGGTCGCCGAAGACCTCCAGGCCCGCGGCCCGCAGCGTGGTGCCGGTCTCGACGACGTCCGCGATCACGTCCGCGACGCCGAGCCGGACACTCGACTCCACGGCGCCGTCCAGGTGCACGATGGCGGCGGGCTCGACGCCCTGCTTCGCCAGGTGCTGGGCCACGAGCGTGGTGTACGACGACGCCACGCGACGTCCCGCGATGTCCTCGACCCGGGTCACGGCGTCGGTCTCGCCGGGCCCGGCGGGCGCCGCGTACCGGAAGGTGGAGCGGGCGAACCCGAGGCCGAGGTGCTCGACGGCGTCGGCCCCCGAGTCGAGCATCAGGTCACGGCCGGTGATGCCGACGTCGACCGTGCCGGTACCCACGTAGACCGCGACGTCGCGCGGGCGCAGGAAGAAGAACTCGACGTCGTTCTCGGGGTCGGCGAGCACGAGCTCGCGGGTGTCGCGGCGCTGGCGGTAGCCCGCCTCGCGCAGCATCTCGGAAGCGGGGCCCGACAGGGCACCCTTGTTGGGGACGGCGATGCGCAGCATGTGGTTGGTTCCTCTCCGGGGTGTACGACGGGTCTGGGTGCGAGGTCCGGGGTCTCGACAGGCTCGACCAGCGGTGGTGTCGACCAGGGGTGGTCACCACCGCTGGTCGAGCCTGTCGAGACCGGAAGCCTCGCTACAGATGCGTGTACACGTCCTCGAGGGTCAGTCCCTTGGCGACCATCAGGACCTGCAGGTGGTACAGGAGCTGGGAGATCTCCTCCGCCGTCTCCTTGTCCGACTGGTACTCCGCCGCCATCCACACCTCGGCGGCCTCCTCCACGACCTTCTTGCCGATCGCATGGACGCCCGCGTCCAGCTGGGCCACGGTGCCCGAACCCGCGGGACGGGTCTCGGCCTTCTCGGTCAGCTCGGCGAACAGGGTCTCGAAGGTCTTCACGTGCTCAGAGTAATCGGGCGAGGGGGTCACCACCCCCCGCCGTCCCACGTTGTGGCCAGACTCTCCTTCCGGCTCCGGGTCGCCGCCTTCTTCCGCGCGCCGTGCTCAGGGGTTGTCGGGCCACTCCGCCGGCAGTGCGCCGTCGTCCTCGGGCGGCACGACGCCCTGGAACGGCGTGATCAGCTGGAAGCCCACCTCGCTTTCGGTCGACCCGTCCTCGGTCGAGCCCGACAGCAGCACGATCAGGGGTCCGGCGTTGGTGTCCGGTTCGAGCGGGTCGCCGGCGGGGTACGCGCTGTCCCGGCCGCCGCAGGTCTCCGGCGTCGAGACCACCGAGATGCGCTCCCCCGCCGAGATCGCGAGCTCCTCCGGCGGCTCCCAGCCCGGGACCTCGGAGTCGGGCCGCTCCAGCACCTGCTCGACGTCGAACAGCCAGCGGTGTGCCTCGACGCCGTACAGCTCAGCCGTCCCGTCCCGCTCCACCACGGTCCCCAGCAGCACGGCACCGGCAGCCGACGCCGCCTCGGCCGGGTCGGCGAACCGCATCCAGTCGACGCACGCGGCTCCGGCCATCTGGTCGAGCGACTCCTCGAGCAGCTCCTCCTCGGTGGGATCGCTCGTCGTCTCGTCGGAGGCCCCGGTCGTCTCCCCGTGCGCTCCCCCGGTCGCGCCGGACGCCCCGCCGGGCAGGCCCGCGGCCGCGCAGCCCGTCAGCCCGCCGGACAGCACCCCGGCCAGCGCCGTCGTCATCACTACCGTTGCCGCCCACCGGGCGCGTGAGGTTCTCATACCCGACCAGTGTGCCGAGGTTGCTCTTTCTTTCGGCTGGTGGTGCGTTCTTCATGGAGCTGGGGTGAGGCAGGAGCCGCTTGGCACACTATTTATTCGACAGGAAGAGGAACAGGGCAACAGCAGGGGTGGGCGAACAGCAGAGCCGGCCCGGGCCCGCAGGCCCAGACCGGCTCCCTCAGGTCGCAGCGCCGTCTCAGCGCCGTCTCAGCGCCGCCCGAACACCAGGCGACGCTGCTCAGACCCCGCTCGACGCGAACGCCCGCAGCGTCGCCGCGGTCGCGATCGCCGCCTCGACGGCCTCCGCGCCCTTGTCCTCCTTGGACCCCTCCAGGCCCGCCCGGTCCAGCGCCTGCTGCTCGTCGTCGCACGTCAGCACCCCGAACCCGACCGGCACGCCGGTGCGCACGCTCACGTCCGTCAGGCCCGACGTCGCCGCCGAGCACACGTAGTCGAAGTGCGGCGTGCCCCCGCGGATCACCACGCCGAGCGCGACGACGGCGTCGGCAGCAGCCCCTCCCCCGATCCCGGCGGCACGCGCAGCGGCCACGGGCAGCTCGAACGAACCCGGCACCCGCACCTCCGTCCACGTCGCGCCGGACGCCACTAGCGCCCGGCGGGCGCCGGCCAGCAGGCCGTCCATCACCTGCTCGTGCCAGCTCGCCGCGATCAGCACCACCCGTAGGCCCGTGCCGTCGACGATCACGTTGGGTGCTCCAGCCCCGCTCATGCGCATGCTCCTTCGTTCTGGTCCAGCTCGTCGTGGTTGTTGTGGTTCTGGTTCTGGTTCAGGTCCGTGACGGCGACGGCACCGAGGCGGTGCCCCATCACGAGCCGCTTGGTCTCCAGGTACCGGTGGTTGTGCACGCCGTGCCCCACCACCAGCCCCCGCCGCCCGACGACGTCCGTGCCCGCCGCGCGCAGGCCCGTCACCTTGCCCGGGTTGTTGGTCAGCAGGGTGACGACGGCCACGCCGAGGTCGGCCAGGATCGCCGACGCCGCGCCGTACTCCCGCGCGTCCACCGGCAGCCCGAGCTCGACGTTGGCCTCGACGGTGTCCCGCCCGGCGTCCTGCAGCGTGTACGCCTGGATCTTGGCCGCCAGGCCGATTCCCCGGCCCTCGTGCCCCCGCAGGTACACGACGGCGCCGCCCTCGGCGGCCACGGCGCGCAGCGACGCCTCGAGCTGCGGGCCGCAGTCGCAGCGCAGGGAGCCCAGGCCGTCGCCCGTGAGGCACTCCGAGTGCACCCGCACCAGGGAGCCACCCTCGTGCCCCACGGGCGTCAGGGCCAGGTGCTCCGCGCCCGAGACGAGGTCCCGGTACGCGACCACCCGGAAGTCGCCGTGGCGCGTGGGCAGCGCGGCCTCCGCGACCCGCTCGACGCGGGGCGCGGGGAGGGCGGAGTGCGTGCTGTCAGCCGCGGTGGCGGCCGGGACCGGGTCGTGCGCCCGCCGCCACGCGACCAGCTCCGCGACGGTCAGCACCACCAGCCCGTGCTCGGCCGCCAGGTCGTGCGCCTCGGCCAGGCGCATCACGGCGCCGTCGTCGCGCACGAGCTCGGCGATCGCGCCGACCTCGCCCAGCACCGCCGGGCCCGTGGTGGCAGCTCGCTCCCCCGCCAGCCGCACCAGGTCGACCGCGGCCTCGGTGTGCCCGGGGCGTTCCAGCACCCCGCCCGGGCGCGCCCGCAGCGGCAGCACGTGCCCGGGCCGGATCAGGTCGCCCGCGACCGACGCCGGGTCACCGAGCACCCGCAGGGTCAGCGCCCGGTCGGCCGCGGAGATGCCGGTCGACACGCCCACGGCGTCCACCGAGACCGTGTAGGCCGTCCGCAGCGGGTCCTCGGTGCGCTCCACCATGAGCGGCAGCTCCAGGGCGTCCGCCCGGTGCGCCGGCATCGGCGCGCACAGGTACCCGGACGAGTGCCGCACCGTCCACGCGACCCACTGCTGCGTCGCGACACCCGCGGCCAGCACGACGTCCACCTCGTTCTCCCGGCCGGCGTCGTCCGCCACGAGCACGGGACGGCCCGCGGCGAGCTCGGCGAGGGCGCGCTCCATGAGCTGTTCCGTTCCCGGGAGCTCGGCCGCCGCCGTGACAGGCGCGACCACCCCCACGCCGGTCATCGTGCGACCCCCGCCGCCATGAGCCGTTCGACGTACTTGGCGAGCACGTCGACCTCGACGTTCACCGCGTCGCCCGGGACCAGGCCGCCCAGCGTCGTCGCGGCCAGTGTCGTCGGGATCAGCGAGACGCCGAAGCCGTCGTCCGAGACCCAGGTGACGGTGAGCGAGACCCCGGACAGCGCCACGGAGCCCTTCTCCGCGACGTACCGGGTCAGGGCGGCAGGCGCGGCGAACTCGAGGTCGTCCCAGCGCGGGCCGGGCGTGCGGCCCACGAGCGTGGCCACGCCGTCGACGTGCCCCTGCACCACGTGCCCGCCCAGCCGGCCGTTCGCCGGCAGCGCCCGCTCCAGGTTGACGCGCGCACCCGGGACCAGCCCGCCGAGCGAGGTGCGGCGCAGCGTCTCCGGCATCACCTCGGCCACGAACGCGCCGTCCGCCACCGAGGTGACGGTCAGGCAGACGCCGTCGACGGCGATCGAGTCGCCCGGGCGGGCGTCCGACGTGGCGAGCGGGCCCGCGACGGTCAGGACGGCGTCGGGCGCGACGGAGTCCGTGCCGGACGCCGCGCCGTCGCCGTCGGGGCGGACGAGCGCGACCACTGAGCCGAGCTCCTCGACGATTCCCGTGAACATCAGATCTCCTCCTCGGTGTGCCGGCCGGGCCGGCCGTGCTGGGCGGTGGGGGCAGGGGCGTTCTCGATCTCGTTCTCGGCGGCGGCGGATACGGGCTCGATCCGCCGCGCGGCGAGCAGCATGTCGTCGCCGAGCCGGGTCACGTCGTCCGTGGCGAACCGCGCGGCCTCGCCGATGGTGGTCACGCCGAGATCGCCGACGGCGGTGGCGCCCGCGCCGAGCAGCACCGGCGCCACGTACGCGTGCAGCTCGTCGACGGCGTCCGCGGCCAGCAGTGCGGTCGCCAGCGTGGGGCCGCCCTCCACGAGCAGGTGCCGCACCTCGCGGTCGCCGAGCGCGCGCAGGGCGGCGTCGAGGTCGTCCCCGGGCAGCTGGAGCAGCTCGCCCCCGGGCCCGCGCAGGCGGGCGCCGTCGGGCACCGGGCGGCGGCCGAGCACCACCCGCAGGGGCTGGTGCTCGAAGAGGCCGCCGTCGGCGCGGCGGGCGGTCAGGGACGGGTCGTCGGTGAGCGCGGTCCCGGAGCCGACGGCGATCGCGTCGACCTGCGCGCGGACCGTGTGGGCGTGCGCGCGGGCCTGGGCGCCGGTGATCCAGCGGCTCGTGCCGTCCGCAGCCGCGACCCGGCCGTCGAGGCTGGTGGCGAGCTTCAGGGTCACGTAGGGACGGCCGGTGCGCACGGCGTGCAGCCAGGTGCGCAGCAGCTCCTCGCCCTCGTCGGCGAGCAGGCCGACGGTAACCGGGATCCCGGCCGTCCGCAGCCGGTCCGCGCCGCCCGTCGCGACGGGGTTCGGGTCGGCGACCGCGACGTGCACGGCAGCCACCCCGGCGTCGATCAGGGCGTCCGCGCAGGGTCCGGTGCGGCCGTGGTGCGCGCAGGGCTCCAGGGTCACCACCGCCGTCGTGCCACGGGGGTCGACGCCGCGGGACCGTGCGTCCGCCAGGGCCGCCGCCTCGGCGTGCGGGGTGCCGGCGCCGCGGTGGTACCCCTCGGCGACCGTGCGGCCGCCCGGGTCCAGGAGCACGCAGCCGACGCGCGGGTTGGGCCCGTGGGCCGGGCCCAGCGCGGCGAGCGCGAGGGCGCGGCGCATCGCGGCGTCGAGACCAGCGGGCTCGAGACCGTACGGTGCTGTCCGATCAGCGGTTCTGCGATCCGTGGCTGCCTGGTTCATGCCGTCCTCCCCGAGCGTCGGTGCTCCGGGGTGGACGACGGGTACGCGGACCGGGGGCCACGAGGGCCCGGACCGCGCGCACGACGTCACGGCGTCGCACGCCCCAGGGGACGGCGGCGCCGCACGTGCTTCCTCCCATCCGGACTTTCACCGTCGGTCCTGGAGTTCCACCAGGTCAACCGGCCCGTCATTGCGGACGGACGCGGGTCGCGGACTATAACCGCCGGCTCGGAATTACACCGACCCCGGAGCACGTGTGTGCGTACTGCTGCTCGTCAGCATGCCACAGGTCGCCGACGGCGGAGCCATGGCTTGCGTCACATGCGGGGCGGGTCCGGTCGGACTACCCGCGCTCCCGCAGCCGACGGCGGTGGATCACCCACTCGGCCACCGCGATGTTGATCAGCCAGCCCGCGGTCAGCCCGATCGAGTTGGTCACCGGGTCGAGGCTCCCGGTGACCAGCACGAGCGGCCCGAGCAGCAGCCCCTGCGTCCCGGCGCCCATCGCCAGCGCGTACGCACGCGTCATCCAGGCGGAGTGGGTCGCGAAGTCCCGGCGCAGCGCGGCCCGCACCCCCAGCACGATCGCGAGCAGCATCGTGGTGCCCACCAGGTAGCGCATGCCGTTCACCACGGCGGTGTCCTTGACCGGCAGGTCGTAGAACGCCGTCATCCAGAGCCCCGTCAGCGCGACGCCGACCCCCGCCGGCGCGAGCACCCGGCCGGCCCACCGGTGCCAGCGGCGGCGGCGCAGGCTCGGCACGAACTGGAAGGCGCCCAGCATGCTGTACACCGTCACGCACACGATGTGCAGCACGACGGGCAGCGGCTGGCTGACGAACCGCGCGTTCTCCTCGGTGAGGACGGGGTCGGAGGCCAGCTCGGCGAGCCGCGCGGAGCCGCCCAGGGCGGGGATCACCGCCAGGAGCAGCAGGCCGGTCGGGACGAGCCAGACGTGGCGAGCGCGCCGACCTGTCTGCCGACGGGTCTGGACGGGCCCGCTCTCGGGTAGCGCTGCCGCCGTGGATCCGGGTGCCGCCTCGGGTGCTGCGTCGGGTGTGGTCATGTACCGAGGGTCCCGGCCCGGCGGGGGCCGGGTCATCGGCCCACGGACCGGTCTTCCGACCAGCCGAAAGTACGAGTCAGGGCTGCCCCGGCCGCACCCGTCCCGTGTCGTAGGCCCACAGCGCCACCTCGACCCGGTTGCGCGCCCCGACCTTGGTCATCAGGTTGGCGACGTGCGACTTCACCGTGCTGAGCGTGACGAACAGCTCGCGCGCGATCTCGTTGTTGGTCCGGCCGCGGGCCACCGCCAGGAGCACCTCCTCCTCGCGCGCCGTCAGCGGATCGAGCGGCTGCGGGACGCCGCCGTCGGAACCAGCCTTGCCCACACCGGACCCGCCGGACCCGCCGGCCCCACCCGCCCCGCTCGTAGGGGCCGAGTCCGCGAAGGCCCGCAGCAGCCGCGTCGTGACGCTCGGCGCGATGAGCGCGTCCCCGGCCGCCGCGGCCCGCACCGCCTGGGACAGGAGCGCCGCGCCGGCGTCCTTGAGCAGGAACCCGCGCGCCCCGGCGCGCAGGGCGGCATAGACGTACTCGTCCAGGTCGAAGGTCGTGATGACGACGACGGCGAGCGGGTCGGCCACCTCGCGCCCGGCCAGCAGCGCCGTGGCCTCGATCCCGTCCAGGCCGGGCATCCGGATGTCGAGCAGGCTGACGTCGGGCCGCAGCCGGCGCGCGAGCTCGACCGCCGTCCGCCCGTCCGCCGCCTGGGCGACCACCTCGATGCCGGGCTGCGCGTCCAGGATCATCGCCAGGCCGGTGCGCACGATCTCCTGGTCGTCCGCGACGAGCACGGTGATGGGCGCGACGAAGGCCCCGTCCGCGCTCACGCGGGCCTGCCGGGCCGGTGCTGCTTGGCTCTCGGCGCAGCGGCCCGCGCCGCACCCGACAGCGGCAGCACCGCCTCGACGGCCCACCCGCCCGCGTCGTCCGGCCCGGCGGCCAGCGTGCCGCCGAGCAGCGCGGCGCGCTCGCGCATCCCGGCCAGTCCATACCCGGCCAGTCCATACCCGGCCGGCTCGTACCCCTCGCGCGGCGGCCGCGCCGGGGTGGCGCCGTCGTCGGACACGTGGAGCCGCACGTCCTGGTCCCGGACGGTGACCAGGACGGTGATCCCCGTGGCCCCGCGGGCGTGCCGGCGCGCGTTGGTGACCGACTCCTGGGCGATGCGGTGCACCGCGGACCCGACCGCCGCCGAAACCCGGTCGGGGTCACCCTCGACGACCACGCGGACGGGCGGCGGCCCGGCGTCGGCGAGGTGCTCGACGTCGGCGAGCGTGGGGCCGGGAGTGCGTTCGGCGGAAGCACGACCGAAGGAAGCACGGTCGGCGGGCGCTCCGGTCGTGGCGTCGCCTGCGGCGCCGGCCGCCGGGGCCTCGTCCGAGCGCAGCGCCCGGACCAGGGTGCGCATCTCGGCCAGCGCGCGGGTGGCCTCGCCCTCGATGACCCGCAGGGCCTCCGCCGCGGCGGCGGGGTCCGTGCGAGACACCGCGAGCCCGGCCTGCGCCCGGACGGCCACCGCCGAGACGTGGTGCCCGACGACGTCGTGCAGGTCGCGCGCCAACCGCTCGCGCTCCAGCAGGACGACCTGCTCGCGCTCGCGGCGTCGGGCACCGGCGCGGTAGCGGAACGCCAGCCCGAGCGCGAAGGCGGCGGAGAGGATGAGGAGGCCGGCGGCGACGTCGGACCAGCCCAGGAAGCCGAGGGCGGTGTTGATGCCGAGCTTGGCCAGGATCAGCACGCCGCCGAGCACCATGGCGCGCCCGCTCCCCCACCGGAACAGCGCGTACGCCAGCACGAGCTGGAACACGGCCGCCGCGAGGTCGAGCTCCCGGCCCAGGACCACAGCGGGAACCCCGGACGCGACGAACGCGATCGCGACCATCAGCAGCGGGTAGGCGCGACGCCAGAGCAGGGTCGGCGCGAGCACCACGACCGTGGCGACCTGCAGCCAGCGCCCGGGGACGTCGGGACGCGCGATCCCCTCGATCACCGCGGCGCCGACGAACACGCCGACCAGCGCCCAGTCCCACCACGCCCGTGCGGGCGGGCCGGCGGGCCGCGGCTCGTCCCAGACCGAACGGATGGCGGACACGGCCCCATGCTACGAGTGCGGCCGCCCCCACGGGATCGGCCAGAAGTACGAGCTGCCCTCCCCCGCCGGGGCCGGTCGGTGAGCTGTCCGCCGACCGGTCTGGGGTGCTCGACGCGCTTGGCACACTATTTTTCCAGCCCGACACTCGGCGAGTGCGGCCCGACGGCGTTCGGAACCCTGGTCAGAACGCCGGTCGGACGCCGGTCGGGACGCCGGTCAGTGCGTGTGCTTGTCCGCCAGCTCGCGCAGCGTCGCGATCTCCGCCGGGATGTCCTCGGCCCCGTACACGGCGGAACCCGCCACGAAGACGTTCGCGCCGGCGTCGGCCGCCCGCTCGATCGTGTCGCGGGACACTCCCCCGTCGACCTGGATCCAGACGTCGAGCCCGGACTCGCTCACGGCCTGCCGCGCGCGGCGGATCTTGGGCAGCGTGCCCTCGATGAACGACTGCCCGCCGAACCCGGGCTCGACCGTCATCACGAGGATCATGTCGATCTCGGCCAGCAGGTCGAGGAACGGCTCCACGGGGGTCGCCGGACGCAGCGCCACACCCGCCCGCGCGCCGAGCCGGTGCAGCTCCCTGGCCAACCGGACAGGCGCCTGCGCGGCCTCCGCGTGGAAGGTGACCGACGCCGCCCCGGCCTCCGCGAACGCCGGCGCCCAGCGGTCCGGGTTCTCGATCATGAGGTGGGCGTCGAGCGGGATCGGCGACACCTTCGCGAGCCGCTCGAAGATCGGCAGCCCCAGCGTCAGGTTCGGCACGAAGTGGTTGTCCATGACGTCGACGTGCGCGTAGTCGGCGGAGGCGATCCTGCCGAGGTCCCGCTCGAGGTTCGCGAAGTCGGCGGACAGGATGCTGGGGGCGATGAGTGCTGCCATGATGCCAGCCTAGAGGCCGACGGACAGGGAGCGACGATGATCCCCGATGTGAACTACTGGGCCGTGATCGTGGCCACGCTCTCCACGCTCGTCGTGGGTTCGGTCTGGTACACGCCGCGCGTGTTCGGCACCCGCTGGATGCGCCTGGCGAACGTGGACCGGGAGGCCGCCGAGGCCAGGGGCGTGTGGCCCATCGTCGTCACGGTGATCGTCAGCTTCCTGACCGCGTGGGTGCTGGCCGGCGCCGTCTTCATCGCGTGGCGCTTCTACGAGGGCAGCTTCCTCAGCGCGGCGGTCGTGACCGGCGTGCTGCTCTGGATCGGCTTCACGGCCGCCCGGATGATCACGCACGACGCCTTCGAGGGCCGCCCGCCGTCGCTGACCACGCTGAACCTGGCCCACGAGCTGGTGACGATCCTGGTCATGTCCGTGATCATCGGGGTGTGGCCGCCGGCGGGCGTGTAGGAGTTCACCCGCTGCGGGACGCCGGATCGCGGCCCGGACGCGGGGTCCCGCCGCTAGTCTCCGGGCGTGACCGAGCAAGCGGACCAGGCCGACGACGCGGTCGCGACCCGGAACGGCGTCGACCGTGATCAACCGTCGGCTTCGCCCTGGGCCGCGCAGTCCGCAAGGACTAGGGCCGCGCTCCGGGCGAGGTCCAGCCGTGGGCTCCTGGCAATGGTCCTCGGCCTTTTCGCCTTCGCGACGTTTCCCGCCTATCTGACCTACGGCTACCTCCAGGAGCGGGTCGTCCTGGACAGTCGTGGGGTGCACGCCGAGGCCTCGGTGCTCCACCACCAAACCAGTCCCAGGGGTTCGGGCACGATCACGGTCCGGCCCATCGAGCCGCCGCAGTTCGAGACGACCCTGGACCGGTGGCCGGCCGGCACCGGTGTGGGCGACACCATCGAGGTGGTCTACGACCCTCGTGACCCGGGAGTTGCCGCGGCCGTCGACGCGCCGCCGGTCGACCTCGGCATCGTCATCGGCGTGCTCCTCGATCTGTTCGCGCTCGCGCTGCTGCTGCTCGCACTCCTCCCCCTCGGCGAACTTCTTCGACGTGCCTGGACCCGGCTGCGCGACGGGCGTCCCGACAACGAGCATCTTCTCCGGCAGCGGCCCCCGCTCGCCGTTCACGTGTCTCGCCGCCGCCCGCCTCGCCGCCAACCGCACCTTCTGGCGAGTCTCGAGACGGCGCAGATCGTGCTCTTCGTCATCGTCGCGCCGGTGGCGACGGCGGTCGCGGTGGGCATGTTCGCCGCAGGGGCCGTCGACGACGCGCGGGCTCTCCAGGACACCGGGGCTCGCGCGCGGGCCACCGTCGTGCGGAGCGACTGGGGAAGCGACGGCTGGCTCGACGTGCGCTTCTCGCTGCCGGACGGGACCGAGGCGACGTCCTACATCAGCCCCCGGGACCACGTGTACTTCGAGGGCAACGTGGTCGAGCTGGTCTACGAGCCAGGCAGGCCGGGCAACGCCGAGGCCGTGGGCGACAGCAGCTGGCAGGCGGATACGCAGGCCTTCGTCGGCCTGTCCATCGCGCTCGCCGTGGCAGCGGCGGTATCCGTCCTCACCGGGGTCGTCGCCCTCGCACAACGGGCCCGGAGACCAACGCCGACGGACTAGGACGCCGGTCCACCGGCCGGCTGAGGACGCGGCCGGCGGACCGACGACGGTTGGACGACCGGCTCAGACGACCTTGCGCAGCAGCGTCAGGTGCATCGCGTCCGTCCCGTGCACGTGCGGCCAGAGCTGCACGTCGTCACGCTCCCCCAGCGGGATCTCCTCGCGCGCCGCAGGACGCACCACCGCGCGCACCGCGGCCGGCGCGTCGAGCCGCTCGACGTCGTCGCGCTTCTTCAGCACGTCGGCGACCACGAGCTGCGTCTCGGCCAGGTGCGGCGAGCACGTCACGTAGGCCACCACGCCCCCGGGCCGGACGGCGTCCAGCGCGGAGGCCAGCAGCTCGCGCTGCAGGCCGGTCAGGGCCGCCAGGTCGGACGGCGTCCGGCGCCACCGGCTCTCGGGCCGACGGCGGAGCGCACCCAGGCCCGTGCACGGCGCGTCGACCAGCACGCGGTCGTACGCCCCGGGCTCCTCGGTGCCGACCTCGCGGCCGTCGCCGATCCGCACCTCCTCGACGACGCCGTCGGGCAGCGCGGCCAGCGCCTTGGCGACCAGCCGGGCGCGATGGGGGGCCACCTCGTTGGCGACCAGCGTCGCGCCCCGCTGCGCGGCCAGCGCGGCGAGCAGGGCGGCCTTGCCGCCCGGGCCGGCGCACAGGTCCAGCCACCGGCTGTCGGCGCCGTCCACGGGCACGCCGGCCAGCGCGAGGGTGACCAGCTGCGACCCCTCGTCCTGGACGCCCGCGAGACCGTCCCGGATCGCGGGGATGCCGGACGGGTCCGAACCCTCCAGCCGGAGCGCGGTGGGCGCCCAGCGGCCCGCCACCAGGTCGGCGTCGCCCCAGGCGTCCTCGTCGGAGACGTCGGTCAGGCCGGGCCGCGCCACCAGCGTGACCCGCGGCGCGGCGTTGTCGGCGGCGAGCAGGTCGCCGATCTCGTCGGTCGGTCGCCCGTTGCCCGCCAGCGCCTCGCGCAGGGCGCGGGCGATCCACACCGGGTGCGACTGCGTGGTCGCGAGGCCGGTCAGGGCGTCGGGCGCCTCCTTCTCGAGCACGGACAGCCACTCGTCCAGGGGCCGCTCGGAGACCCGGCGCAGCACCGCGTTCACCATCTGCGCGGGCCCGGCGCCGACCCGGTTGCGCGCGAGGCCGACCGTCTCCGAGACCGCGGCGTGCACGGGCACGCGCATGCCGAGGAGCTGGTGCGCGCCCAGGCGCAGGACGTCGAGCAGCGCCCCGTCCAGGCCCGACAGCGGCCGGTCCACGCACGTGGCCAGGACCGCGTCGTACCGGCCGCGCAGCCGCAGCGTGCCGTACGTCAGCTCGGTCGCGAAACCGGCGTCGCGGCCGCGGATGCGCCGCTCACGCAGCAGCGGGGGCAGCACGAGGTTGGCGTACGCGTCGGACTCGTCGACCTCGCGGAGCACGTCGAACGCGGCAATCCGGGCCTGGTCCGTCCGCTTGCGGCGCTCGGACGGCGCCTGCGACGTCGTGGACCGGTCGCCGCGGGAGCGGGCCGCCGAACGCTGGCGCCCCGCGGCGCTACGCCGTTCGTCGCCGTAGCCGCGGCCGCCCTGTCCCCCGCGGCCGCCCTGTCCCCCGCGGCCTTCCTGACCCCCACGACCACCCCGGTCGCCGTCGTAGCCGCTCATGCGGAGGCCCCCGTCGTGGTCGTGGCGGACGTCGAGCCCGCCGTCGTCGCGGGAGCCGCTGCCCCGCCCAGCACGAGCCCCGCCTCGACGAGCGCGCGGCCTCCGCCGCGGGCCCAGTCGGGCGCGGGCATCGCCTTCTTGCCGACGGGCCGCACCTCCCCGAGCGCGACGGCGTGCGTGGCCGTGCCGACCAGCACCTCGTGCTTGAGGGCGCGCACCTCACCGGCGGTCAGGTCGGTCACCTCGGGGCGCGGCGAGACGGGCCCGAGGCCCAGGCGGGAGCCGTCCGGCAGCAGCGTCCACGCGCCCGGCGCGGGCGTGCAGCCGCGCACCAGACGGTCGACCGCGAGCGCCGGGTCGGTCCAGAGCACGCGGGCGTCGTCGGTGGTGAGCTTCGGGGCCACGGAGACGCCGTCGGCGGGCTGGGGCTGCGGCTGGAGGGTGCCGTCCTCGAGGGCGTCGAGGGTGGACACGAGAAGCTGGGCGCCGGAGACGGCGAGGCGGCCGAGCAGGTCGCCGGAGGTGTCGGTGGGCCGGATGGTCTCGGTGGTGGTGCCGAGCACGGGGCCGGTGTCCATGCCCTCGTCGAGCAGGAACGTGGTGGCGCCGGTGACCTCGTCGCCGGCGATGACGGCGCGCTGCACGGGGGCGGCGCCGCGCCAGGCGGGCAGCACGGAGAAGTGGAGGTTGACCCAGCCGAGGCGGGGCACGGCCAGGACGGCGGGGCGCAGGATGTGGCCGTAGGCGACCACGGGGGCGGCGTCGATCTCCAGCTCCTGGAGCATGGCCACGAACTCGTCGCCGCGGGGGACGTCGGTGATGACGCGCAGCCCGGCCTCCTCGGCCCGTGCCCGCACGGGGCTGGGCGTGAGCTTGCGGCCGCGGCCCGACGGCGCGTCGGCGCGGGTCAGGACGGCGACCACCTCGTGGCGCGAGCCGAGCAGGGCCTCCAGGGAGGCGACGGCGGGTTCAGGGGTTCCGGCGAAGAGAAGACGCACCAGGTCAGTCTAGGTGTGCAGCCTCGCTCACCGCGGCCCGGCGCCGGGCGACGAGCACCACACCCGCGGCCGCGGCGAGGGCCGCGAGCGCCACGACGGCGGCGGTCCCGGCCGTCAGGGCGTCGGGTCCCGTCAGGGGCTGCCCGCGCAGTGCCTGCCAGGTCAGCAGCAGGACGACGGCGAGGCCGGTGGCGCCGGCGACCTGGACGAGGCGGGTGCGGTCGCGGACGGTGAGCCAGGCGGCGGGCAGGGCGGCGAGCAGCCAGGCGACCAGGGGCAGGGCCTGCATGGCGTGGATGCCGACGAAGTGGGCGACGCGCAGGTCGCCGCCCACGGTGGACCAGCCGAGCACGGGCAGGCCGGGCCCGCCGTCGGCCCGGCTCACGGAGTGCGCGCCGACCAGCACGCGGTCCCCGCCGGCGCGGACGGCGTCGAGCTGGGCGGGGGTGGGGTCGGTCATGAGGAAGGCGACGGCCATCCCGGTGACGGCGACCACCAGGCCGGCGCGCAGGCCCCAGGCGAGGACGGGGTCGTCCAGCCGCTGGGCGAGCAGCACGACGGCGAGCACGACGTTGGTGGCCCAGAGCGTGGCGACGGCGCCCGCCATGGCGAAGTAGATCGTCTGGTCCAGCGCGGTGCTCACGTTGAAGTGGCTGCGCAGGCCGCGCGCCGCCTGGACCATGATGAGCGCCTGTTCGACCAGCAGCGCGGCGGCGACGATCCAGGAGACGGCGGCGACGAGGCGTCGTCGGCCGCGGACGTAGGTGAGGAACCAGACCAGCGTGAGGCTGTAGAGCGAGATCGAGACGGCGAACTTCGCGGGCTTGAGCCAGGTGGGCTCGCCGAGCACCTGGCGCGGGTCGGCCACGAGGCCGGCCAGGCACGCCAGGAGCACCACGACGGTCACCAGCCCGGTCACGGCGAGCGGCGGGTTGGTGCGGACGGTCCGCACGAGCAGCGAGGTCATCCCCGGAGCGTGACACCGCGTGGGACGGTGCCGGGAGGTGATTCGCCGGTCGCCGAAGCTCTGCTGGTGCTACCCCGCGACCGGGAGCCCCAGGGCGCGCAGGTCCCGGCGCAGGGACCCGGTGTCCGTGAACACGACACCGTGGAACCCGACGCCGCGGGCGGCGTCGACGTTCACCGTCTTGTCGTCCACGAAGACGGCGCGGGACGGGTCGACGCCGAACCGCTCGACCACGAGCTCGAAGATGCGCCGGTCGGGCTTGGCCATGCCCTCGCGCCCGGAGACGATGACGTCCTCCATGAGGCCGATCGCCGGCGCGGCGGGCTCGGCGCTGTGGAAGGTCTCGGCCTGCCAGTTCGTCAGCCCGTACAGACGCAGGCCGAGGCCCTTGAGCTCGGCCACGAGCTCGGCCGAGCCCTCGATGGGCCCGGTCAGCGACAGCTCGTAGTGGTCCACGTACCGGCGCAGGTCCTCGACGTGGTCGGGGTGGGTGCGCCCCACGCGCTCCAGCAGCACCGAGTACGGCGTGCCGGCGTCGGCGGCGTGGTTGATGGAGCCGAAGTCCACCGCCTCGAAGAACGCCTCCACCTCGGCCCGGGGCCGACCCGCGTAGGGCCCGAAGGGGTCCCAGCCGATCAGGACGTTGCCGAAGTCGTACACGACGGTGTCGATCACGGGGGCGTCGGTCACGGCGTTGGCAGTACTCGTGGGGTCGGCTGCGGTCACAGCATCTCCTTCGGGTCGAGCTGAACACGGACTGTCCCGCCCTCGCGGCGCGCGGAGCGGACAGCGAGGCTGGCCTTGAGCCTACGGGCGAGCTCGTCGCCCTGGGCAAGCGGTACCCGCAGCACGGTGCGCACGGGCAGGTCGAGGGCCTGGAACCCGGCCGCACTCCCACCCGCGCTCCCGCCCCCGCCCCCACCCGCGCCCCTGCCCTGCTCCCGGCGGCCCGACGGCGCCGCGCCACCCCGGCCGCCCGGACCCCGTCCCCCGGCACCCCGCCCGGGGGCGTCCGGATCGAGCTCGACCGGCCCCAGCACGCCCGACCCCGCGCCCAGGTCCTCCCGCAGGCCCACGCGCCCGACGACGGCGTCCACCGCGAGCCGGTCGCCGGTCACGGCGGCGACCCGGACCGCGGGCGGCAGGTGCAGCTCGGCGCGCTCGTCGAGCTCCCGTTCCGCGAAGCCCGCCGGGTCGAAGCGCACCAGCGCCTGGGTGGGCCCGGGGGCGCCGTCGCCCACGAGCAGCACCTGCCCCTGGGGCCCGGGCCGGACCAGCGACGCCGCGGCGAGCCAGCGGTGCAGCGCCTCCGTGCCGGCCGCGAGCCCGGTGCCGCCGGTCATCACGGCGGCGTCGAGCAGCAGGGCGATGGCGTAGCCGTGCGCGGCGACCGGCTCCGCCCCGGGGGTCGCGACGATCAGGGCGGGCGTGTCCGGGACGGCGTCGATCACCCCGCCCGGGGCGGACGCCGCCGACAGCCGCACCGGCACCCCGGTGAACGCCCGGCCGAGCTCCTCCGCGGTACGCGCCGAGCCGACCCGCACCGAGCGCAAGCCCGTCCACCCGCACTCGTCGCAGCGCCAGCCGCCGGCCAGACGGCCGCACCAGGTGCACTGCGGGGCGCCGTCGGCGTGCGGGAGCCCCAGGGGGCCGTGGCAGTGCGCGCAGCGGGCCGCGACGCGGCAGCGGGAGCACGCGACCACGGGCAGGTAGCCCGAGCGGGGCACCTGCACCAGCACGGGGCCGCGCTCCAGGGCCTCGCGGGCCGCCCGCCACGCCACGGACGGGAGCCGGGCCGCGGCGGCGGCGCCGTCGCGTGCCAGCTCCACGGACGTCAGCGCCCGCACCCGGGGCGCGCGGGCCCGCACCACGTCGCGGGGCGCGGCCAGCTCGCGCGCCCAGCCGGACGCGAGCAACGCCTGCGCCTGCACGGTGCGCCCCGGCGAGCCCAGCAGGAACGCCGCGTCCTCCCGCTCGGCACGGAGCGCCAGGACGTCGCGCGCATGCGGGTACGGCGCGTGCGGTTCGGCCAGCGTCTCCTCGCCGTCGCCCCACAGCACCACCAGCCCGAGGTCGGCCACGGGCGCGAACATCGCCGCCCGCGTCCCGACCACCACCCGGGCCCCACCACGCAGCGCCCGCAGGAACGCCCGGTACCGCGGCGCGGGCCCGTCGTCCGCGAGCAGCCGCACGACGTCGTCGGACCCGCTCTCGGCGCCCCCTGCGCCTTCCGGGGCCGTGTTCCCTCGGGCTCTGTTCCCCGGAGCGGCGTTCTCCAGGGCAGCGACGACCCGCTCCGCGTCCCGGGCGTCCGGCACGACGACGAGCGCCCCGCGCCCGCCCGCCGTGCACGCCCGCACGGCCTGCGCGACGGCGGCCGCCCAGTGCGGGGTGATCGCGGATGCTTCCGTAGCCCCGCCCGCGGACCCGCCCGCCCGGTCGACCCCCACACCCGGCAGCGCCGACCACACGGCTCGCGGAGCCTCACCGGCCGCGATCCGCCGCAGGTACGCCTCTCCCCCGCGATACGGGGCCCAGGCGGAGGCGTCCGGCACGGGCACGGGGCTGTCCCCGGCCGCAGCCGGCTCGGCCTCAGCGGACTCGGTCTCAGCAGACCCGGCCCCCGCAGACCCGGCCTCCGCCGCCTCCGCCGCCTCCGCGCCCGCCCCGCCCTCCTTGGCTGCTTCCTTTTCAGGCTCCTTCTCGGGCTCCTTCTCGGGCTCCTTCTCAGTCTCTTTTTCCACGCGCGCGTGCCGCGGCGGCAGCGCCAGCCGCAGCACGTCGGCCAGTGTCCCCGCGTACCGGTCCGCCACGGCGCGGCACAGCGCGAGCACCTGCGGCGTCAGCACCTGCTCGCCGGACACCACCTTCCGCAGCGGCACGAGCCGGCCGTCGTGGTCCGAGGTCTCCTGGCGCGCGACGACGTAGCCCGCTACGTCCTGCCGCCCGAACCGCGCCTTGATCCGGACGCCTGGCTGTGCGTCGGCGTCCATGGAGACCGGGACCAGGTAGTCGTACGGGTGGTCCAGGTGCCCGGGCTGCAGGTCCAGCACGACGCGGGCGACGGGCAGGTGCTCGGCGATGGGGATGCCGTTGGTCTCGGCGTTGTCGAGCGGTCCCCGCGAGCTCTTCCTGCCCCGGCTGTCTCCCTTGCCGGCAGCGGGAGCACCGCCCACCTCGTCCAGCCCGAGCAGCGCCCCGTCCTCCGTGACACCGCCCTCCGCGACGCCGTCCTGCACGGCCTGGTCCACGTCCCCGTTCACGCCCCTATCCCACCACGCGCCACCCACATCCCGGGCGACGCCGCCGCCGTCCGGCTGCCCTCGCCGTGGGCACCACGCACAGAGGTCGGCACTTCGCATTGAGATCGGTCCAGCGGTGGACCGGTCTCAATGCAGAGTGCCGACCTCAGAGAAAACAGCCAGCCAGGGCCAGCCCTCAGAACAGGCTGCGCAGGTCCTCGACGCGGTCGGTGCGCTCCCACGTGAAGTCGGGCAGGCCGCGCCCGAAGTGCCCGTACGTGGACGTCGCCCGGTAGATCGGGCGCAGCAGGTCCAGGTCGCGCACGATCGCGGCCGGACGCAGGTCGAACACCTCGTGGATGGCCGCCGTGATCTTCGAGACGGGCACGGTCTCGGTGCCGAACGTCTCGACGTAGAGGCCCACGGGGTGCGCCTTGCCGATGGCGTAGGCGACCTGGACCTCGCAGCGCCGCGCGAGCCCGGCGGCCACGACGTTCTTGGCCACCCAGCGCATCGCGTACGCGCCCGAGCGGTCCACCTTCGACGGGTCCTTGCCGGAGAACGCCCCGCCGCCGTGGCGCGCCATGCCGCCGTAGGTGTCGACGATGATCTTGCGCCCGGTCAGGCCGGCGTCACCCTGCGGCCCGCCGATGACGAACTTACCGGTCGGGTTCACGAACTGCCGCGCGCCGCTCCAGTCGAGGCCGGCGGCCTCCAGCACGGGGGCGATCACGGTCTCGGCCACCTCGGCGTGCAGCTTCTCCTGCAGGACGTCGGCGTCGTGCTGGGTGGAGAGCACCACGGTGTCGACGGCGACGGGCCGGTCGCCGTCGTACCCGATGGTCACCTGGGTCTTGCCGTCGGGGCGCAGGCCCAGCAGCTCGCCGGACTTGCGCACGGCGGCCAGGCGCTCCGACAGGCGGTGCGCGAGCCAGCCCGCCACGGGCATGAAGGCGGGCGTCTCGTCGGACGCGTAGCCGAACATGAGGCCCTGGTCACCGGCACCCTGGGCGTCCAGCGGGTCGAGGTCGCTCGTGTCGTCGCGCATCTCGAGCGCCTTGTCGACGCCCTGCGCGATGTCGGGCGACTGCTGGCCGATCGAGACGGACACGCCGCACGAGTCGCCGTCGAACCCGATGGCGGACGACGTGTAGCCGATGCCACGCACGACGTCGCGCACGATCTGCGGGATCTCGACGTACGCCTCGGTGGTGACCTCGCCCGCGACGTGCACGAGCCCGGTCGTGACCATGGTCTCCACGGCGACGCGCGACGTCGGGTCCTGCTCCAGCAGGGCGTCGAGGATGGCGTCGCTGATCTGATCACAGACCTTGTCCGGATGACCCTCGGTCACGGACTCGGACGTGAAAAGGCGCAGCTCGCTCATGGGGCCCAGCCTAATGTCTCGCACAGCGAGAAGTCGATCCTGGCAGGTGAGACGGGGGTCACGGCAGCAGCTTGGCGACGGCGTCCCACAGGGCGTCCGCCACCTCGCGCTTGGTCCCGGAGGCCAGTCCGACGACGTCGCCGGCCCCGTCCAGGATGGTGACCTCGTTGCTCTCGGTGCCGAAACCGCGCCCGGACCCGACGGCGTTCACCGCGATCAGGTCCGCGCCCTTGCGCCGCGCCTTGGCCCGGCCGTGGTCGAGCACGCTGCCGGTGGCGTCGCCGGTCTCGGCGGCGAACCCCACCACGACCTGGTCGGCACGCAGGCGCTCGTGCGCCAGCTCCGCCAGGATGTCGGGGTTCTCGACGAGCTGGATCGGCGCGGGACCCTGCCCCGGCACCTTCTTGATCTTGGCGTCGGGCGTGGCGGCGGGCCGGAAGTCCGCCACGGCGGCGGCCATCACGACGACGTCCGCCTCGGCGCCCGCGGCCCGGACGGCCTCGCGCAGCTCGGCCGTGGACTCGACCTGCACCACGGAGCACGGGCGCGGGCCGGTGAGCACCTGGTCGGTCACGTCCGCCGCGAGGTTGGCCGCGACCAGGGTCACGACGGCGCCGCGCGCGGCGGCGGCCTGCGCCAGGGCCACGCCCTGGCGTCCGCTGGACCGGTTGCCGATGAACCGCACGGGATCGATCGCCTCGCGGGTACCCCCGGCGGAGACGACGACGCGGCGGCCGGCGAGGTCGAGGTTCTCCGTGGCGGCGGCCGCGGGGGTCTCGACAGGCTCGACCAGCGACTGCTCGACCAGCGCCGGGTCGACCAGCGAGAGCGCCTCGCGGGCGATCTCCTCCGGGTCGGGCAGGCGGCCGGGGCCGGTGTCCTTGCCCGTGAGCCGCCCCGAGGCGGGCTCGATCACGTGCACGCCCCGCTCGCGCAGGGTGGCGACGTTGGCCCGGGTCGCGGGGTGGTCCCACATCTCGGTGTGCATCGCCGGGGCGAGCACCACCGGGCAGCGCGCGGCCAGCAGCGTGGTGGTCAGCAGGTCGTCCGCCAGGCCGGCGGCGGCCCGCGCCATCAGGTCGGCCGTGGCCGGGGCCACGATCACGAGGTCCGCGTGCTGGCCCAGCGCGACGTGCTGCACGCCGGGCACGTCGTCGAACACCTCGGTGCTGACGGGCTCGCCCGAGAGCGCCTCGAAGGTCGGCGCGCCCACGAACTCCAGCGCCGCGCGGGTGGGGATCACGCGCACGGCGTGCCCCTGCTCGCGCAACAGCCGCAGCAGGAGCACCGCCTTGTACGCGGCGATGCCACCGGAGACGCCCAGGAGGATCCTCATCGGTGGTCACCCTTCGACGGGGCGCCGCCCCGCAGACAGCCGGCCCGCGTCACGTCCGGATCAGGCCGGGAACTCGGGCAGCGACTGCTCGGCCTTGGCGGCGGCAGCGGCGTCGGCCTGCGCCTGCACCTCGGCGGGGTCGACCTCCTCGATGGTGAGGAGGCCCTGGGTGATCTCGCGCATCGCGATGGAGAGGGGCTTCTCCTGGTTGCGGGTCTCGACGAGCGGGCCCACGTTCTCCAGCAGGCCCTCGTTGAGCTGCGAGTAGTACGCGTTGATCTGACGGGCACGCATGGACGCGTACAGCACGAGGCCGTACTTCGAGTCGATGCGCTCGAGCAGCTCGTCGATCGGCGGGTCGGTGATGCCCTCGGGGGCGGCGACGGTTCCGGCCATGATGAAGCTCCAGAAGTCTTGGGTGAAGGGGGAAAGTCCGAAGAAAGAGTCTACCTGCTCTGTCACCCGGAGGTGGCAGGCGGCACGCCCCTTCAGCCGACGGGTGTGGTGGAACCCACACCCATGAAGGCGACGAGCGCGTCCGTGGCGCGGTGCACGTCGTCGTTCACGATGGAGACGTCGAACTCCTCCTCGGCGGCGAGCTCGACGCGCGCCGTCGCGAGGCGTCGCTCGCGCTCCTCGGAGTCCTCGGTGCCACGCCCGACGAGCCGGCGGACGAGCTCGTCGAAGCTCGGCGGGGCGAGGAAGACGAACCGGGCCTCCAGGCCCGAGGCCGTCACCGCGTCGCGCACCTGGCGCGCACCCTGGAGGTCGATCTCCAGGAGCACGGGGACCCCGGCGGCGAGCTTCTGCTCCACCGGTCGCCGTGGCGTCCCGTACCGGTTACGACCGTGCACCACGGCCCACTCGAGCATCTCGCCGGCGGCGACCATACGGTCGAACTCCTCCGACGACACGAACAGGTAGTGCACTCCGTCCACCTCGCCCGGGCGCGGCGACCTGGTGGTCGCCGACACGGAGAGCCAGACCTGCGGATAGCGGTCCCGCACGTCGGCGGAGACCGTGCCCTTGCCCACCGCGGTGGGACCTGCGAGCACGGTCAGCCGTGCGGGTTGTGTCGTACTGATCTCAGCCAAACCTCTCGATGAGCGCCGCCGACTGGTGCGGTCCGAGGCCTCGGACGCGGCGGGTCTCGGCGATCCCGATCTCTTCCATGATCGCCCTGGCCTTAACCTTACCGACACCTGGCAGCGACTCGAGCAACGAGACGACCTTGAGCTTGCCGACGACGTCGTCCTTCTGGCCCTGCTCGATGACCTCCCTCAGGGAACCTTGCGAGTACTTGAGCTTGTTCTTGATCTCTGCCCGCGCGCGTCGCGCCTCGGCTGCCTTCTCGAGTGCTGCCGCACGCTGCTCGGGTGTGAGGGGTGGTAGTGCCACGCAAGTCACCTACTCGTCTCTCGACCGGTCTTCTGACTCGGGACGTCGGTCCTCGCTCGGGCCCGATGCCCAAGTCCGTGACCTGGCCCGCAACCGGTCTGGTGTGAACTGCTGCATCGAAAGTAGCCATCGCCTCAGTGGTCGGCAATCGCAGAACGCCACTTCGTGAAAACTCATGCACCCGAGCAAATAGGCATTTAGTACATTCCACAACAAAGCGCCCACGATCCGTAGGGATCGTGGGCGCTTTGTCCAACCCGTGTCCAACGTGTCGGTCAACCGAAAAAATCAGCCACGCAGGGCGTCGGTCGCCTCCCGCGCGGCGTCGCGCGCCGCGCTCACCAGCGCCTCCGGGGTCGGTCCGGCCCCAAGCACCGCCCGGGACGACGACGCCAGGACGTTCCGCCGGGCCTCGCCGAAGGTCGTGGCGAGCTCCCGCTCCCCCGCCCCCTGCGCGCCGACGCCGGGGGCCAGCAGCGGGCCGTTGACGGCGACCAGGTCGGTCCCCGTGGCGGCCACCGCGTCGCCGATCGTCGCGCCCACCACGAGGCCGACCGAGCCCATGGGCTCCGCCCCCGCGTTGAGCACGGCCGCGTGGGCCGCCATGAGCGCGGCGACAGAGACGCCGTTCCCCTCCTCACCCTCGGCCGCACCCTCGGCACGGCGCACCGCATGCTGCACCTCGAAGCCCTCCTTGTTGGAGGTGAGGCACAGCACGAACAGCCCGCGCCCCGTGGCCGTGGCCAGCTCGACGGCGGGCGTCAGCGAGCCGAACCCCAGGTAGGGCGAGACCGTCAGCGCGTCGCCGGCCAGGGGCGAGCCGTCCGCCAGGAACGCCTCGGCGTAGGCCCCCATGGTCGACCCGATGTCGCCGCGCTTGGCGTCGATGATCGTGAGGGAGCCCGTGCTGCCAGAACCCGTCGCGCGGGCCGCCGCGATCACCTCCTCCAGCACCGCCAGGCCGCGCGAGCCGTGCCGCTCGAAGAACGCGGCCTGCGGCTTGAAGGCCGCGACCCGGCCCCCGAGCGCGTCCACGACCCGCAGGGAGAACTCCCGTAGGCCCGAGACGTCGTCGGGCAGGCCCCAGGCGTGCAGGAGCGACGCGTGCGGGTCGATGCCCACGCACAGGGGCCCGTGCTCGTCCATGGCCGCGGCCAGGCGTGCGCCGAACGGCACCGCGCGGTCGGGAGAGCCCCCGCTCACGCGTGCACCCCGGCCACGGCACCCGCGTGCGCCGCCGCGCGCCGCGCCGTCGTGGCGGCCGTGTGCTCCTGCAGGCTCGCCACCTCGAACGGGCCGGCGAGCACCGCCTCGATGCCCTGCACCGCGGCGGCGAGCTGGTCGACCGTGGTCGCGATCGGCTTGTCGGCCGCCGTCGTCGCCGCGCGGATCTCGTAGCCGTCCGCGCGGGCGCCCTGGCCCGACGGCGAGTTCACCACGAGGTCGATCTGCCCCTCGGTGATGAGCCCCACGACGGTGAGCTCGCCGTCCGGCCCGCGGCCCTCGGTGTGCTTGCGCACCTCGGTGGCCTCGATGCCGTTGCGGCGCAGCACGTTCGCGGTACCGGCCGTGGCCAGCACCTTGAAGCCGAGCTCGACCAGACGCTTGACGGGGAAGACCACGTGCCGCTTGTCGCTGTCGGCCACCGACACGAACACCGTGCCCGACGTCGGCAGCCCGCCGAACGCCGCCGCCTGCGACTTGGCGAACGCGTGCGGGAAGTCCTTGTCGAAGCCCATGACCTCGCCCGTGGAGCGCATCTCCGGGCCGAGCACCGAGTCGACGACCAGGCCCTCGCGGGTCCGGAACCGCTTGAACGGCAGCACGGCCTCCTTGACGGCCAGCGGCGCGCCCAGGTCGAGCGTGGCGCCGTCGTGCTCCGGGAGCACCCCGGCCGCCCGCAGGTCGGCGATGGACTCGCCGACCATCACGCGGGCCGCGGCCTTGGCCAGCGGCGTGCCCGTCGCCTTGGAGACGAACGGCACGGTGCGCGACGCGCGGGGGTTGGCCTCCAGCACGTACAGGACGTCGCTCACGAGCGCGTACTGGACGTTGAGCAGGCCGCGCACGCCGACGCCCTTGGCGATGGCCTCGGTGGAGCGGCGGATGCGCGCGATCTCGGTCTCGCTCAGCGACACCGGGGGCAGCACGCACGCCGAGTCGCCGGAGTGGATGCCGGCTTCCTCGATGTGCTCCATGACGCCGCCCAGGAACAGCTCCTCGCCGTCGTACAGCGCGTCGACGTCGATCTCCATCGCGTCGTCGAGGAACCGGTCGATGAGCAGCGGGGCGGCCAGCGTGCCCGGGGCGCCGTCGCGCGCGGCGGCCGCCGCGCTCTCGGCCAGGGCCCGCTCGACGTAGCCGGTGAGCTGGTCCTCGCTGTAGACGATCTCCATGCCGCGGCCGCCGAGCACGTAGGAGGGGCGCACGAGCACCGGGTAGCCGATGCCCTCGGCGACGTCGCGGGCCTGGGCCAGCGACCGGGCCGTGCCGAACGCGGGGGCCGGCAGGCCGGCGTCGAGCAGGACCTGGCCGAAGATGCCGCGGTCCTCGGCGGCGTCGATGGCCTCGGGGCTGGTGCCGAGGATCGGCAGGCCGGCCTCGGCCAGGCGCCGGGCGAGGCTCAGCGGCGTCTGCCCGCCGAGCTGGACGATGATGCCCTTGACCGGGCCGGCGGCGAGCTCGGCCTGGTAGACCTCCAGGACGTCCTCGAAGGTCAGCGGCTCGAAGTACAGGCGGTCGGACGTGTCGTAGTCCGTCGAGACCGTCTCGGGGTTGCAGTTGACCATGACGGTCTCGTACTTCTCCGCCAGCGCCAGGGTGGCGTGCACGCAGGAGTAGTCGAACTCGATGCCCTGGCCGATGCGGTTGGGGCCCGAGCCGAGGATGATCACGGCCTCCCGCTCGCGGGGCGCGACCTCGGACTCGGAGTCGTAGCTCGAGTAGTGGTACGGGGTCTTGGCCGCGAACTCGGCCGCACAGGTGTCCACGGTCTTGTAGACCGGGCGGACGCCGAGGGCGTGCCGGATCTCGCGCACCGTGGCCTCGCCGGAGCCGCTCATGCCGCGCAGCGCCGCCACCTGGGCGTCGGAGAGGCCGTGCCGCTTGGCGTGCCGCAGCACGTCCTCGGTCAGCGTGGGCGACGTCGCGACCTGCTCGGCGACCTCGTTGACGAGCTGGATCTGGTCGAGGAACCAGGGGTCGATCTTGGTGTGCTCGAAGACCTCCTCGAGCGTGGTGCCGCCCGGCACGCCGACCGAGCGCAGGGCCTGCTGGACCTGCACCAGGCGCTGCTCGGTGGGCCGCTCGATCTCCTTGAGCAGCGTGGCGAGCTCGTCGCCGACCGGGGCGTCGCCGTCCCAGTGGAACGTCACGCCGCCCTTGTCGATGGAGCGCAGGGCCTTGCCGAGCGCCTCGGTGAAGTTGCGGCCCAGCGCCATGGCCTCGCCCACCGACTTCATGGTGGTGGTCAGCGTGTCGTCGGCGGCGGGGAACTTCTCGAACGCGAACCGCGGCACCTTGACCACGACGTAGTCGAGCGTGGGCTCGAAGCTCGCGGGCGTCACCTTGGTGATGTCGTTCGGGATCTCGTCCAGCGTGTAGCCGACGGCGAGCTTGGCGGCGATCTTGGCGATCGGGAAGCCGGTCGCCTTCGAGGCCAGCGCCGAGGAGCGCGACACGCGGGGGTTCATCTCGATGACGATGATGCGGCCGTCGGCCGGGTCGATCGCGAACTGGATGTTGCAGCCACCCGTGTCGACGCCGACCTCGCGGATCACGGCGATGCCGATGTCGCGCAGCTTCTGGTACTCGCGGTCGGTGAGCGTCAGCGCGGGCGCGACGGTCACGGAGTCGCCGGTGTGCACGCCCACGGGGTCGACGTTCTCGATGGAGCAGACGACCACGACGTTGTCGTTCCGGTCGCGCATGAGCTCGAGCTCGTACTCCTTCCACCCCAGGATGGACTCCTCAAGGAGCACCTCCGTGGTGGGCGAGTAGTGCAGGCCCTGCCCGACGATGCGGTGCAGGTCCGCCTCGTCGTAGGCCAGGCCGGAGCCCAGGCCGCCCATGGTGAACGACGGGCGCACGACCATCGGGTAGCCGAGCACCTCGGCGGCCTTGAGGGCCTCGTCGATCGTGTGCACGATCTCCGAGCGCGCCGACTCGCCGCCGCACTTGGTGACGACGTCCTTGAACTGCTGGCGGTCCTCGCCCTTCTGGATGGCGGGGATGTTGGCGCCGATCAGCTCGACGCCGTACTTCTCCAGCACGCCCGCCTCGTCCAGCGCGATGGCGGCGTTGAGCGCCGTCTGACCACCCAGGGTGGGCAGCAGCGCGTCGGGGCGCTCCTTGGCGATGATCGTGGTCAGGACCTCGGTGGTGATGGGCTCCACGTACGTGGCGTCCGCGAACTCCGGGTCGGTCATGATCGTGGCCGGGTTGGAGTTGACCAGGATGACCCGCAGGCCCTCCTCCTTCAGGACGCGGCAGGCCTGGGTCCCGGAGTAGTCGAACTCGCAGGCCTGGCCGATGACGATCGGGCCGGACCCGATCACCAGGACCGAGGAGATGTCGGTACGACGAGGCATCAGTGGTTCTCCTCGGAGTTGAGCTGTGCTGCTGCGGGCTGTGCTGCTGCGGGGGCGGGCTGGGTGGTGAGGGCCGGCGGCCAGGCCGTCGGGTTCGTCATCAGGCCGACGAAGCGGTCGAACAGGTACGCGGCGTCGTGCGGGCCGGCGGCGGCCTCCGGGTGGTACTGCACCGAGAACGCGGGCCGGTCGAGGCAGGTCAGCCCCTCCACGACCTGGTCGTTCAGGCCCACGTGCGAGACGACGACGCGGCCGTAGCGTCCGCCGTCGTGCGGGGCGTCGGAGATCGCGGGCGAGCCGTCCTCGGCGAACACCGGCGCGTCGACGGCGAAGCCGTGGTTGTGCGCCGTGACCTCGACCTTGGCGGTCGTGCGGTCCAGCACCGGCTGGTTGATGCCGCGGTGGCCGTAGCCCAGCTTGTAGGTGCCGTAGCCGAGCGCGCGGCCCAGGAGCTGGTTGCCGAAGCAGATGCCGAAGAACGGGATGCCCTGGTCCAGGACGGCGCGCAGCAGCTCCACCTCGTGGCCGGCGGCGCCGGGGTCGCCGGGGCCGTTGGAGAAGAAGACGCCGCGGGGGGCGTCGTCGGGCAGGTCCGCGAAGACGCCCAGGACGTCGTCGGCCGTCGAGGACTGGGGCACGACGACGACGCGCACGCCGCGCTCCGCCAGCCGTGCCGGCGTCATGGCCTTGATGCCCAGGTCGACCGCGACCACGGTCGCGACCGGCGGCTGGCCGGCGTGCTCGCCGGACGGCTCGACCGTGTAGGCCTCCTGGGTGGAGACCTCGGGGGCCAGGTTGGCGCCCGCCATCTGCGGGGACGCCTGCACCTCGGCCACGAGCTCCTCGACGGGGCGCGGGTAGCCGCCGCGCACCAGGTCGTCGCCGGAGAAGATCCCGGCGCGCATCACGCCCTCCTCGCGCAGGCGACGGGTCAGCGCGCGGGTGTCGACGTCGGAGATGCCGACGACGCCCTGCGCGGCCAGCTCCTCACCGAGGGAGCGCTGCGCGCGCCAGTTCGAGACGCGGCGCGCGGGGTCGCGGACCACGTAGCCCGAGACCCAGATGCGGCCCGACTCGGGGTCCTCGTCGTTGACGCCCGTGTTGCCCACGTGCGGCGCCGTCATGACGACGATCTGCCGGTGGTACGAAGGGTCGGTCAGCGTCTCCTGGTAGCCGGTCATGCCGGTGGAGAAGACGATCTCGCCGAACGACGTGCCGGTGGCGCCGTAGGCGCGGCCGCGGTAGGTGGTGCCGTCCTCGAGGACCAGCGCTGCGGTAGTCGTGTGTGCCGGCGTCTGCGCCGGCGTGCTTGCCGGCGTGTCTGCGGGCGTCATCGGGATGGTCACCGGGCCTCCTGCTGGTGCGGGTACTGCTGGTGCGGGTACTGCTGTTCAAGATGCTGGGCCTGCTGGCTGTGCTGCTGGGCGTGCTGCTGCTGGGCGGCGAGCAGGTGGCGGACGGCGTCCACCAGGCCGCCGCGGTCCTCGGCCCTGCGCGTGCGCAGGCCGGTGTCGACCAGGGCGGCGGGCACGCCGTCGGCCTCCGGGACGGCCCAGGTGAGGACGACGAGCCCGTCCGTGCCGACGTACTTGCCGGCCATGCCCGGGGCGAGGCCCGTGCTGCGGATCTCGGTCACCGGAAGCCAGAGGTCGGCGGTGCCGTCGCGCTCGATGAGCACGCCGCCCTGCCCGGCCTCGCCGCCGTGCACGGAGACGACCGCGTGCGCGCGGTCGCCGAGGCCGTGCGCGCCCACGCGGGCGAGCCAGTCGCCGTGCAGCGTGGTCGAGACGTAGACGGCCTCCACGGGGCCGAAGCGGACGGCGCCGACGCTGTCAGCCGTGGGCGCGACCGGCGGGACCGGGACGACTGTCGTGGTGCGCTGCGCGAGCCGACGTCGGCCGATGAGGGTCACGTACAGCACGAGGAAGATCGCCAGGGCGATCATCAGGGCTACGGCGAGGATCTTCATCGGCCGGCTCCTTCCAGAGCTGCGTTGTTCCAGCTGTTGCTCTGCGAGCTGGTGGTGTCCACGACCGCGCCGTCCAGGACCGTGGCACGTCCCCGCAGGAACGTCGCGACGACGCGGCCCGGCAGCTCCATCCCGCCGAACGGGGTGTTGTCGCTGGCCGTGACCTGGGTGCGGCCGTCGATCGCGCGGGTGGCACCCGCGTCCACGAGGGTCAGGTTGGCGGGCTCGCCGACGGCGATCGGGCGGCCCTGCGTCGCGTCGATCCGGCCGATGCGGGCCGGGTTCTGCGAGAGCACGCGGGCGACGTCGGCCCAGGTCATGCGGCCTGTGTCGACCATGGTCTGCTGGACCACGGACAGCGCGGTCTCCAGGCCGGTCATGCCGAACGCCGCCGAGGACCACTCGCAGCCCTTGTCCTCGACCGGGTGCGGGGCGTGGTCGGTGGCGACGATGTCGATGGTGCCGTCGGCCAGGCCGGCGCGGACCGCCTCGACGTCGGCGGCGGTGCGCAGCGGCGGGTTCACCTTGAACACCGGGTCGTAGTCGCGGGCGAGCTCGTCGGTGAGCACCAGGTGGTGCGGCGTCACCTCGGCGGTGACGTCGATGCCGCGGCCCTTGGCCCAGCGGATGATCTCCACCGAGCCCGCCGTCGAGAGGTGGCAGACGTGCAGGCGCGAGCCCACGTGCTCGGCCAGCAGCACGTCGCGGGCGATGATCGACTCCTCGGCCACCGCGGGCCAGCCCGTCAGGCCGATCTGCGCGGAGACGACGCCCTCGTTCATCTGGGCGCCCTCGGTCAGGCGCGGCTCCTGCGCGTGCTGGGCCACGACGCCGTCGAACGCCTTGACGTACTCCAGCGCACGACGCATCAGGACCGGGTCGTGCACGCACTTGCCGTCGTCCGAGAAGACGCGGACGCGGGCGGCGGAGTCGGCCATGGCGCCGAGCTCGGCGAGCTTCTCCCCGTCCAGGCCCACCGTGACCGCGCCGACGGGGTGCACGTCCACCCAGCCGGCCTCCTGGCCGAGCCGGTAGACCTGCTCGACGACGCCGGCGGTGTCCTGCGTCGGCGTCGTGTTGGCCATGGCGTGCACCGCGGTGAACCCGCCCGCCGCGGCGGCGCGGGTGCCCGAGAACACCGTCTCGGCGTCCTCCCGGCCCGGCTCGCGCAGGTGGGTGTGCAGGTCGACGAGGCCGGGCAGGAGCACCAGCCCGCTGCTGTCGCCGTCCTGGGCAGCCGCCTGGGCCGCGACCTCGTGCGCGCCCTCGGGCACCTCGACCGTCCCCGGCGCGCCGATCGCGGCGACCACGCCGTCCGCGAGCACGACGTCGACCGGGTCCGTGCCGTAGGGACGCACCCCACGCAGGACGTAGGTCGTGGTTGAAGGGGTGCTCACAGGGCGGTCCTCTCGTCGGTGCTGGAACTCGTGCTGGTGCTCGTGCTGCTCGTGCTGCTGTTCGTGCTCGCGATGTCGCCGGACAGCAGCAGGTACAGGGCGGCCATCCGGACGGCGACGCCGTTGGCCACCTGCTCCACGATCACGGAGCGCGGGTGGTCGGCGGCGGCCGCCGAGATCTCCAGGCCGCGGTTCATCGGCCCGGGGTGCATCACGATCGCGTGGTCCGGCAGGACCGCGAGCCGCCGGGCGTCGAACCCGAACTTGCGGCTGTACTCCATGGGGCTCGGGAAGAACGCCCCCGAACCGCCCGACATCCGCTCACGCTGCACCCGCAGCATCATGACCGCATCCGGCTGCCACTGCTCGAGCGTCTCGTCCAGGTGGTACGAGACGCGGCACGGCCAGGTCTCCACGCCCACCGGCACGAGCGTCGGGGGCGCGACCAGGGTGACCTCGGCGCCGAGGGTGTGCAGCAGGTACACGTTCGAGCGCGCGACGCGGGAGTGCAGCACGTCGCCGACGATCGCGATGCGCAGCCCGGCCAGGTCGGCGCCGACCGAGGCGTCGGCGCCTCGTCCGTCGTCACCCACACGGCCCACCAGGTGCCGGCGGATCGTGAACGCGTCCAGCAGCGCCTGCGTGGGGTGCTGGTGCATGCCGTCGCCCGCGTTGAGGACGGCCGCGTCGAGCCAGCCGGCGTGCGCGAGCTGGTGCGCCGCGCCCGAGGCCCAGTGGCGCACCACCACGGCGTCGGCGCCCATGGCGTGCAGCGTGAGGGCCGTGTCCTTGAGCGACTCGCCCTTCGACACGCTCGACCCCTTGGCCGAGAAGTTGATCACGTCGGCCGACAGACGCTTGGCCGCCGTCTCGAACGAGATCCGGGTACGCGTGGAGTCCTCGTAGAACAGGTTCACCACGGTGCGGCCGCGCAGCGTCGGCAGCTTCTTGTTCTCGCGCGACTGCGTGGCCGCCATCTGTGCGGAGGTGTCCAGGAGCAGGATCGCGTCGTCCTTGGACAGGCCCTGGGTGGTCAGGAGGTGCTTCACCGGGCGCTCCTCTCGTCGGCGTCGTTCTCAGGAGCGGCGTTCTCAGGAGCGGCGTTCTCGCCGGCGAAGTCGGTGGCCGCGCTGTCCGTGGGTGCCCCGCTGATGACGACGGCGTCGGCTCCCCCGTCGACGTCGGCCAGCCGGACCCGCACGCGCTCGCTGCGCGAGGTGGGCAGGTTCTTGCCGACGTAGTCGGCGCGGATCGGCAGTTCGCGGTGGCCGCGGTCGACGAGCGCGGCGAGCTGGACCACGCGGGGGCGGCCGAGGTCGTTCAGGGCGTCGAGCGCGGCGCGGATGGTGCGGCCGGAGAAGAGGACGTCGTCCACGAGGACGACCACCTTGTCGTCGATCGTGCCGTCCAGGCTGCCGGGCAGGACCGTCTGCCCGACGGCGCGCGTGGGCTGACGGCGCAGGTCGTCGCGGTACATGGTCACGTCGAGCGTGCCGAACTCACCGCTGAAGGCGGGCTCGATCTGCGCGAGGCGCTCGGCCAGCCGCTCGGCGAGCTGGACGCCGCGCGTCGGGATGCCGAGGAGGACCAGGTCGGCGGCGCCCTTGTTGCGCTCCACGATCTCGTGGGCGATGCGGGTCAGCGCCCGGGCGATGTCGGCCTCGCCGAGCACGGTCCGCGCGGCGGCGGTGCCGGGAGCGGTGCTCGGGGTGTCGCTGGGGGTCTCGCTGGTGCTGCCGGGGGTGGTGCTGGATTCGGGCATGCGGCTGCCAGGATGCATCTGGCGACCTCCTTCTCCGCCTCACGGGACGGGATTAAAGGGAGTCTGACAGCCACCACCTTAACCCGCTCCGCCGGGGCGAGATGCCGAGGTCACGACCCGCCGGAAGGGGCGTTGCTCACACCGGCGCGGGCTGGGCGGCGGCGGGCTGGGCGGCGGTGGGCTGGGCGGCGGTGAGCCGGGCCGGCACGGGTGCCGGCCCGGCTCGGGCGTACGCAGCTTCGATGCGGCGCCTCAGCCGCGCTCGCGCTTCTCCAGCTCTTCCGCGATGCCGGCGATCCGACCCAGGCGGGCCTCCCACGCGTCCCCGATGCGCTCGAGCCGGCGGCCCAGGGCGGTCAGCTCGGCGCCGAGAGCGCGGTAGCGCCGCTCGCGCCCCACCGACCACGACTCGACCAGCCCGGCCGCCTCGAGCACGACGAGATGCTTGGCGATCGCCTGCCGCGTCACCGGCAGCCGCGCGGCGAGGGCGGACGCGGTCAGGCCGGCGGCGGGGTCGGCGGCGGTCAGACCGGAGGCGGGGCCGGCGGCAGAAGCTGTGACGTCCCCCGTGGCCTCCCCGCCCGACAGCGCCTCGAGCACGGCCCAGCGGGTCTCGTCCCCGAGCGCCGCGAACGCGGCGACGGGCGACGCCGGAACCGGCGCCGGCGCTCCGACCGCAGAGTTCGTCACGCCGGTCACCACGACCGCGACTCGACGTACTCGACGAGCTCGTCCAGCTCGACGTCCCAGCCCTCGCGGTTGCCGTCCAGCGCGGCGCGGACGGCGTCGTCGGTGTCACCCGTGAAGCCGGTCTCGTGCACCGTGAGGTAGGTGCCGGCGCCGTCGGGCTCCAGGGTGAACGTGGCCTCGGTCATGATGTCAGGGTCCTCCGCGGACTGGCCCCAGCGATAGGCGAGCAGGCGGCCCGGCTCCACCCGGGTGACCTCGAAGGCGAACCAGCCGTAGCCCTCGAAGTGCAGCCGACCCGTGGTGCCGGGCGCGAACGGGCCGCCGTCCTCGGTCTCGCAGCCGTCGCCGAACCAGCCGGCGACGTGCTCGGGCTCGGAGATGGCGCGCCAGACGGCGTCGGGGCCGGCCGCGACACGGACGGTACGGGTGACCGAACGCTCGGCGACGTCGACGCTGGCACGGGGCTGAGTGGTGGTCATGATGTCCTCCGAAGCGACGAGAGCCTTGACGCAACCATTTGGTTGCGCTTCTACGATGCGCCTTCGATCGAAGATACGCAACCTTTTGGTTGCATCAGCCCGTGCCCGGGGACTCCCGCTGTTGCCTCAGCACGCCCAGTCCCCAGCACAGCTAGTCCCGCAGCACCGCCGTCGCCAGGCCCGCCGCGATCGCGACCAGGGCGAGCACCATCCCGACCGTGCCCGGCCAGCCCGCCAGTGCGAACCCGATCCCGCCGAGCCAGCCGAACAGGCTGGAGCCCGCGTAGTAGGCGAGGTTGTAGACGGCCGCCGCCTGCGTGCGCGCCTCAGGGGCCGCGACCGGTGTCCACCCGCTGGCCACGGCGTGCGCGCCGAAGAACCCGGCGGTCAGCACGACGAGCCCCGCCAGCACGAGCGGCAGCCAGGCCGACAGCGTGGCCACCACGCCGAGCGCCATCACCGCCGTCGAGACGATGAGCACGCGGCGCCGCCCGTGCCGCAGGACGAGCAGCCCCGTACGGGCCGACGACCAGGTGCCGGCCAGGTAGGCGAGGAACACGAGGCTGACCACGCCCGGCGACAGGCCGAACGGGGCGGCGGCCAGCCGGAAGCCCAGGTAGTTGTAGACCGCGACGAACCCGCCCATGAGCAGCAGTCCCTGGGCGTCCAGCACGAGCAGGCGCGGGCTGAGGAGCGCCCGAAGCCGTCCGGGGCGACGGACGCGACCGGCCCCGGCTGTGTCGGCACGATCCGTGGCGGCTGTGCCCCCGAACGTCACCGCCCGCGACCCGCGGTCCCGGGGTGCGAGCCAGACGAAGGCGCCCATAGCGACCAGGCAGGCCACCGCGACGGCGCCCACCCCGGCCCGCCAGCCGAACATCTCCGCGACGCCGCCCGAGACGATGCGCCCGAGCAGCCCGCCCATCGAGGTGCCCGCGACGTACGTCCCGGCCGCGCGCGGTACCGCTGACGCCGCGCCCGAGGCGATCAGCATCTCGGTCAGGTAGGCCATCGCGACGGCGGGCACGCCCGCGACGAAGAGCCCCTCGACGGCCCGCCCGGCCACGAGCAGCTCGAACGACGGCGCGAACGGCACCGCGAGACCGAGCGCGGTGGCGCCGAGCATCGCGACGGTCATCGCCCGGACGCGGCCGATCCGGTCGGCGACCCACGCCCAGGGCAGCACGCCCACGGCCAGGCCCAGGGTCGCGGCGGAGACGAGCAGCGCCGTCGCGGAGGCCGACGTCGCGAGCTCGCGGGCGGCGTCGGGCAGGACGGACTGCGGCGCGTAGAGCTGCGCGAACGCAGCGGTCCCGGCGCCGAACAGCGCGACGAGCAGACGTCGCTCGTCGAACCGTGCTGCGCCGGGACCGGTGCTCACAGTGCGTGCGGGCTCGCGGGGAGGCTCACGGGCCGGCGTGCTCACCGGCTCACGCCAACCCCGCTTGCTCGCCGGCTCACGCCAGCAGAGCTCATGCCAGCAGGGTCGGCTTCAGGTCCTTGACCCGGCCGAGGAGGCCGTTCACGAAGGCCGGGGAGTCGTCCGTGGACAGGTCGCCCGCGAGGTCGACCGCCTCGTCGAGCGCGACGGCGTCGGGCACGTCGTCGTTGAAGAGGACCTCCCAGGAGCCGATCCGCAGCAGGGCGCGGTCGACGGCGGGCATGCGGTCCAGCGTCCAACCCTGCGAGTACGTCTCGAGCACCTCGTCGATGCGGTCGCGGTGGGCGACCACGCCCTCCACGATGTCGACCGCGTACTGCGGCACGGCAGCCTCGGTGTGCGGCTTGGCCACACGGTCGGCGAGGAGCGTCAGCGGGTCGATGCCCCGCTGCTCCGCCTCGAAGAGGATGTCGGCGGCGCGCTTGCGCGCCTTGGTGCGTGCGCCCATGGTCTCTCTCTGCTACGAAATCTCTGCTACGAAACGCGACTGCTGATCTGTCAGCTGCTCAGCTTTCAGCGGCTCCACTCCCAGCAACTGAGCTATCAGCGACTGAGCTGCCAGCGACTGAACTGCGGCGCGGCGGACCCTTCCGGGCCCGCCGCGGGTGGGTCACTCGGAGACGCGGCCGAGGTAGTCGCCCGTGCGGGTGTCGACCTTGACCTTGACGCCCTGCTCGAGGAACAGCGGGACCTGGATCTCCGCGCCCGTCTCGAGGGTCGCCGGCTTGGTGCCACCCGTGGAGCGGTCGCCCTGCAGACCCGGCTCGGTGTAGGTGATCTCGAGGACCACGGAGGCCGGCAGCTCGATGTAGAGCGGGGTGCCGTCGTTCGAGGCGAGCATGACGCTCATGCCCTCGAGCATGTAGTCCTTGGCGTCGCCCACGGTCGCCGCCGACACGTTGATCTGGTCGTACGTGTCGTTGTCCATGAAGACGAAGTCCTCGCCGTCCATGTACAGGTACTGGAAGTCGCGGCGGTCCACGTTGGCCGTCTCGACCTTGATGCCCGCGTTGAACGTCTTGTCGACGACCTTGCCGGACAGCACGTTCTTCATCTTGGTGCGGACGAACGCTCCACCCTTGCCCGGCTTGACATGCTGGAACTCGATGACCGACCAGAGGTTGCCGTCGATGCGGAGCACAGTGCCGTTCTTGATGTCGTTGGAGGTAGCCACGTTCGTCTTCCTGTGTTGGGTGAGGGTGTGCCCCGGGCACGCCGACGCTAGGCCGGCGGCTGGGGTGATCGTGCAGTGTTCATGCACTGTTCCTGCAAGAGGTCGCGCAGGAGGTCGTGCAAGAGGTCGTGCAAGGGGTCAAGCAGCAGCGGTCAAGTCTAACGGACCGGTCAGAGGACGAGCGCATTGAGGACGACGAGCCCGAGCAGCCCGGTCGCGACCGACCAGATCAGCGAGGCGAGCGTACCCACCACGAACCGCTCCGACGCGACGGGCTGGTCGCGCAGCTCCGCGTACCGCCCCAGGCCCTTGATCGCGACGACGATCGCGATGCCGTACGGGTAGCCGGCCAGCAGCGAACCTGTGATCGCGAGGCGTTCCAGGACGCCCAGCCACGCCCCGCCGCGCAGGATCGCGACGGCGTCCGGGTGCATCGTGCCGGTGGGCGACTCCTCGCCGTCGGGCACCTGACCGGGGTTGCTCGTGCCGGACTTGCCGGCGCTGGACTTGCCGGCACCGGGGAGCATCGCGCCCGACGTGCCCGTGGCGGCGCCGCTGTCGGAGCCGGAGCTCTTCTCGGCTGCACCCTCGGCGCCTTCAGGGCCTGCAGCGCCCTCGGTGCCCGCGGCGCCTCCTCCCCCAGCACCTTCGCCACCAGAGCCCTCGGCGCCCTCGCCCTCCCCGGCCTCCAGGGCCTGCGGGTACACCGGCGGCTTGTAGCGGGCCCACGGGAGGTCGCCCCGGCCGGCGCGGCGCAGCACCCAGGGCACCACCCAGGAGCCCACGATCACGCTGAGCGCCAGCGTGATCAACCAGGTCGCGACGGCGGCGACCCACTGCCAGCCGTCGATGTGGTCCAGCGTCTCCCAGGTCACGGCGTGACGTTCCCCTCAGCTCTGCGCGTCAACTCTTGGCGCGCTTCTTGGTGCTCCGGACAGCAGGCCCGGCAGCCTTGGCCGCTTCGGCAGGCTCAGCAACCCCAGCGGGCTCCGGGCCCACCGAGCCGCTCAGCTCGGCGAGGAGCCGCACGACCACCGGTCGCACCGCTTCCTCCTCCTGCCAGAGGGCCGCGCGGACCCGCTGGCTCACCGCCTGCTCGCTGACGTGCAAGGACTGGGCGACGATCCTTTGTCGTCCCGGTTTGTCCGCCAGCGAGGCGAGCGTATCGGCGACCTCCCACCCTTGGGGAGTACGGCGCGCGCGAATCGCCGCGAGAAGGCGGAGCAGGGCCTCGACCTCGGCGGCCAGGTCGGGCCGGGACGGCTCCGCGGACGCGCCGGGCTCCGCGGTCCCGGATCTCGGCGCCTGGGCGTCCGCGGTCACGAGGTCCGCCGCCCCGGGCGGCGGACCCTCCACCGCGACCGAGGTGCCCCGGCCGCGGGTCTTGGCGCGTTCGACGGCGTCGCGGGCACGGTAGAAGGCGAAGCCCCGCGCCTCGCGCGACACCGCGGGCAGCGGACCCTCGACCTGGCCGACACCGATGCCGACGCTCCAGCCCTGGTCCCGCAGCAGGTGCAGGGTGAGGTCGACGGCGAGCTGCGCGCCCGCGCGACCGGCCGCCAGGATGCCCTGCACCTCGTCGCCGACCGTGCGTTCGAACCGCACGACGACACCGTCGCGGCCGCGCGTCAGGTCCGCGAGCTCCGCGAGGACCTCGGGGACCCGGTCGTCCGCGTAGGTCGAGCCCCGCTGGTCGATGGTCAGCACGATCATGGCTTAAGCGTAAGGACTTGAGGTCAACGATTCAAGGCTATTGCCTTGATCAACACCTCTCAAGCCTGAGTGCTTGATTACGACGAATCAACCCTGACTGCGACGAATCAACGCAGAGCCCTACTTCCCCAGCTTCCCCGCGATCGCCGACAGCGCCAGCCGGTACGAGTCGAACCCGAAGCCCGCGATCGTGCCCGTCGCGATCCCGGCCACCACCGAGTAGTGCCGGAACGACTCGCGCGTCGCCGGGTTCGACAGGTGAACCTCGACCAGCAGCAGCCCCGCGGTGGTGACCTGCGCGGCGGCGTCGCGCAGCGCGTACGAGTAGTGGGTGAACGCGGCGGGGTTCAGGACGACGTGCGCCTCGGCGTCGACCGCCTCGTGCAGCCAGCCGACGATCTCGGACTCGTCGTCGGTCTGCCGCACCTCGACCGCCAGACCCAGGTCCGCGCCCCACTCCCCGGCCGCGACCTTCAGGTCCGCCATCGAGGCGTGCCCGTAGATCTCCGGCTCACGGACTCCGAGCCGACCGAGATTGGGACCGTTGAGCACCAGGACGCTGGGCAGTGCAGAAGCCATGGCCGCGAGCCTAGTGGTCAGCGGGTCGGGGTGCGGGCGTATCTCAGAGCTTGCCCTCACGCCCTGCTCTCGCGCCTTGCTCTCACGCCCTGCGCTCACACCTTGCTCTCACACCTTGCCGCTGCCGTGCACGATCCGGTGCCCGCCCGTCGCCTCGGCGATCCAGTCGCAGACCTCGGGCCGCAGCTCGTCCCAGCTCCAGAACGTGAACCCGAGGCAGGCCAGGGCCGCGTCGTCGGCCGACCACTCCGTGACCGGAGAGGCCGCCCCGCACGTGCGGCACTCCAGGTCGGCCGCGCCGCCGTCCCGCCAGGTGGCCGCCGCGTCGAAGTACCAGCTCAGCCCGTCCTCGTCGGAGCAGGTGGGACCGAACTCCTCGGGCGGCCCGAAGAACGACCGGCGCACCGCGCACCTGGGACAGGTGACGGCGTCGACGCCGCCCCGCCCGCCGTCGTACACCTCGCGGCCCGTGCCCACCTCCATGCCCCACGGCGGCTCCCCCGAGACGGACGTGGCCACGGTGTCCGCCCAGGCGGCGCCCGGCAGGTGGCCGACGCCGCCGAGCGCAGCCGCCCCGGAGACCTCCCGCAGCAGCACCCCGCGCGCGACGAGCGCGTCCACCACCCGCCGCCCCAGCTCCGGGGCCTCGGCCTCGGTCGCGTCCAGGTCGGCGACCCACTCGAAGTACGTACCCACGTCTCCCCCTCGGCTGCTGAGCGCCAGTTTCCTGAGCGCCAGTTTCGTGCGCACCAGCTCGTGCGCACGGGGCCGGACAGGTCGTCGTCCGGCGAGCCGCACGCTACCCGGGACCACTGACACAGGGCTTCGAAAGACGGGGCTTCGAAAGACGGGCTTCGAAAGACCGCACTGCGCCTCAGGCGCCGTCCGACTCCAGTCCCTCGACCAGCAGCGTGCGCGGGCCGGGCCCGGCCTCGGCGAGCTCGTCGTGCGGGTTGGTGAGCGTGCACCGGCGCAGCGAGAGGCAGCCGCAGCCGATGCAGTCGGTGAGGTGGTCGCGCAGCCGGGACAGCTGCTCGATGCGAGCGTCGAGGTCGTCGTGCCAGGCCTGCGAGATGCGGCGCCAGTCCTTGGCGGTGGGCGTCCGGTCGCCGGGCAGGGTGGCCAGCGCGGCGCCGATGTCGGCGAGCGGGATCCCGACCCGCTGGGACACCCGGATGAACGCGACCCGCCGCAGCGTCTCGCGCCGGTAGCGCCGCTGGTTCCCGGAGGTGCGCCGGCTCGTGATCAGCCCCTTGCGCTCATAGAAGTGCAGCGCGGACACCGCCACGCCGCTCCGGGCGGCGAGGTCACCGACAGTCAGCTCGTCTCGGTCCCACGGGATGGCAGGGTTGGGCGCTTCCATGTCTGGCCTCCACGGCTCACGATTAGCTTGGTGCTCAGGGCTTGGTGCTCAGGGCTTGGTGCCCAGGGGCTTGGTATTCAGGGCTTGGTGCTCAGGGGCTTGGTACTGGGGTCCGCCGACCGACGCGGCGTCGGCGTGTTGACCTCAACTTTGGTTCAGGTTAAAGGATGAGCGCATGGACGCGATCAGACACCACACCTTCGGGCCGCCGGAGGTCCTTCAGCTCGAGCAGATCCCGGACCCCACCCCCGGCCCCGGCGAGGTGCTCGTCGACGCGGTCGCGCACGGGGTGCACCTCCTGGACACCAGCCTCCGGCGCGGCGAGTCGGGCCCGCCGCTCCCCCTGCCCAGCCTCCCGACGGTCCCCGGCCGCGAGCTCGCGGGCACCATCTCCGCCGTCGGCCCCGGGGTCGACGACGCGTGGGTCGGCCGGCCCGTGGCGGCGCACCTCGGCCCGGTGCCCGACGGCGGCGCGTACGCCAGGCGCGTCGTCGTCGGCGCGGGCAAGCTGCACGCCCTGCCCGACGGCGCCGACGGCGCTCCCCTCGACCCGGCCGACGCGATCACGATGATCGGCACCGGCCGGATGGCCGTCTACACGCTCGACATCGCGGCGGTGACGGCGGACGACGTCGTCGTCGTGACGGGCGCCGCGGGCGGGCTCGGCACGCTGTTCGTGCAGGAGGCACTGCGCCAGGGTGCGCGCGTCGTCGCGCTCGCCGGCGGGGCCGCGAAGCTGAAGGTGCTGGGCGAGCTGCTGCGAGGCGCGGCGTTGCAGGATGAGGCGATGCCGGGAACGGACGGGCTCGCCCTGGTCGACTACTCCACTCCCGGCTGGCTGGACGAGGCCCGGTCGGCGGTCGGCGCCGCCGGGGCGACCCTCGTGTTCGACGGCGTGGGCGGAGACCTCGGGACGGCGGCGACGAGCCTGCTGCGCGGGGTGGACGGCGCGGGCTCGGGCTCGGGCGCGGAGCCGGTCACGGAGCCGGGCGCGGCCCCGGTCCGGCTCGTCGCGTACGGCTGGGCCTCCGGCACGGCCAACCGGTACACGTCCTGGGCTGAGGACGACCGGATCGAGTCGCCGCTTGAGGTGCGCTACGCCGTCGGGCCGGATGCGCCGCCGATGGGCGACCAGCGGCCGTACCAGGAACGCGCACTGGCGCTGGCGGCGTCGGACCGCTGGCGGGTGGCGACGCACCGCGTGCCGTTCGCGGAGGCCGCACGCGCTCATCGCGAGCTCGAGGAGCGCCGCACGACCGGCAAGGTGGTGCTGGTGTGACCGCGGAGGTGTCAGCAGAACAGTCGGCCCCGCGGCCGGGCGCAGAGGCGGGCACGCCGTCCGGCGCCCAGCCGGACGCGCAGCCCGGCGCCCTCAGTCCCGGCGGACAGCGCCTCGTGCTGATCGGGATGGTCGCGCTCTGCTCCCTCGGCGCGTTCGAGGCCCTGGCCGTGGCGACGGCGATGCCCACCATCGCCGTCGACCTGGACGGGCTGCGGCACTACACGTTCGCCTTCGCGGTGGTCTTCGCCACCAGCGTGGTCGGCATGCTCACCGCGGGACGCTGGTGCGACCGCACCGGGCCGACGCCGGCGATGTGGACCGGCGTGGCACTGTTCGTCGTCGGGCTCGTCGTGGCCGGGACCGCGACCGGGATGGGCGCCCTGATCGCGGGGCGCGCGGTGCAGGGTGTCGGCAGCGGGCTGTTCGGCGTCGCGCTGTACGTGCTGGTGGCGCGAGTGTTCGCCCCCGAACGCCGCCCCGCGGTGTTCTCGGCGTTCGCCGCCGCGTGGGTGGTCCCCGCGATCGTGGGACCGGGGCTGGCCGGGCTCGTCGTCGACCACCTGGGCTGGCGCTGGGTCTTCCTCGGCGCCGCGGCGCTCACGATCCCGGCGGCGATCCTGATGCGCCCGGGCCTGACGGCCGCGCACGGCGAGGGACGCGCGGCAGCCGAGGGCGCACCTGGGAACGGTGTGGGCGGAGACGCTGGCGACAGGGACATGGGTGACGGGGACGCTCGAGAGGGGGTGGTCGCGGCCGGCAGCGCGGTTGCGGCTGGCGGTGCGGTCGCGGCTGGCGAAGCGGTCGCGGCCGACGGTGGCGCCTTGCGCGGTGGGGCCACGATCGGCGAGGAACAGATCACCGACGGCGCATCCGGGCGTGGCATATCCGGGCGCGGCACATCCTGGCACGGCGCTTCCGACCCCAGCGATTCCGGGCTCGGCGGGGAGAGCCCCGGGACGCCCGGCCTCGGCGCGGCTGTCGCCAGCGAGCCCGGCGGTGCTGCTCCTGGTGCGGAGACGCGGGGACCCGGGATCGACCAGACCGAGCGCCCCGTGGCGCACGCGCTGCACCTGGCCCTGGCCGTCCTGCGCGCGGGACGCGGTCTGCCCGCCGTCGTGTCGGTGCGAGCGCTGGTGTCGGCGGCATTCACGGGCGCCGAGGTGCTGCTCCCGCTGCTGCTCGTCCACGAGCGGCAGCTGAGCCCGGGCGGCGCCGGGCTGATCCTCACCGTGGGGGCGCTCGGCTGGTCGGGCGCGTCATGGGTGCGCGGACGCAACCTGCTGCACCTGAGCCACACCGGATATGTGCGGTTGGGCGGCGGACTGCTCGCCCTCGGCATGGTCGGCGCGGCCCTCCTCGTGCTGCCGGACGTCCCGGCGGGCGTCGGCATGGCGTTCTGGGTGCTCTCGGGCAGCGGTATGGGCCTGGTGTATCCGACGCTGTCGGTCCTCACGCTCGAGCTGGCACCACCGCACGAGCACGGGTCGGCCTCGTCGGCCCTCCAGGTGGCCGACGCCGTCGCAGCCGCCATCGCGTCCTCCGCGACGGGCGCGCTGCTCTGGGCCCTGTACGACGTCGCGGGCCTGCCCGCGTACGCGGTCGTCCTGGGGCTCACGGGGCTGCTGGCTGCTGCAGCCTTGGCCCTGGCGGGGCGGACCCAGGTCCGGGTGGCGCCCGTGGCGTCCTGACCAAGGTCTCCGGAAGCGCCCGAGCGTGCGAGGTGACGGCCACCGTGTGGGCCGTGGCTGGCACCGGACGGGTCATGACAGACCAACTTGGGTAGGTCGGGCTGTGATCCGGCCGGCGCCGGCCGTCGTTGTGACAGCAGCGACGGCGGCGCGTCGGAATCGGGCGCCGAGGCCGGGAAGAACCGGACCTCGGTCCGGTCGACCGGGCCGCGACCCCAGTCGGGTCGTGGCCCGGTCGGGCCCGGTCGGTCGGATCGTGGTGCGGTCGGGTCGTGGTGGTCATGCGGCTGCGGCCGGTGGTGTGCCGGTCGGGTCGTCGGGCAGGCCGTAGCCCGGGGCCGGCTCCAGGGGTTCGGGCAGGCCGATCCGGCGGCCGCGGGCGTCGGTGAACACCCATCCCGTCTCCAGCAGCACCCCCACCGTCGTGGTGGTGGTGGGTTTGCCGGCCCAGTGCATCGTGATGCCTCGGGTATCGACCAGTTGATGATGGAACCAGCACAACAACGCACTGTTGGAGACCGAGGTGTCGCCACCGTCGGCCCAGTGCGTGACCGCGTGATGCACCTCGCACCGCGACGGCGGCTGATCACACCCCGGGAACACGCAATGCCCGTCACGGGCGATGACCGCCTGACGCATCTGCCCTGACACCGTCCGCTGCGCCCGCCCCACATCCAGCACCGCACCATCGGGACCGAACACGACCCGCGTCACCGCACTGTCACACGCCAACCTCCGCAACAACCCGCGCGGGACCCGGCCACCGGACTCGGTGAACACCGCACCACCCGAACCCAGCAAGCCCGACCCGACAACCGAAACCGAACCAGCACCAGCACCAGCACCAGCACCAGCACCAGCACCAGCACCAGCACCAGCACCAGGCATGCTCGACCCACCGGGCAGACCCGGCCAACCCGCGGTCCCGGTGGAAGGCGCCGTCCCTGTCGCGCCAGCAGGCGTCACCGAACCCGGCTTGGAGCTGCCGGCGCCCGACGCACCAGGCCCACCCACCCGGGCACCCTTCCCGGGGCGGCCCGACCGCGTTCTCCTCTCCGGGACCGCCTGCCCGCAGGTCAGGCACGACCCGTCCCGGGTCCGCGTGACCTGAGCGACCAGCTCCGACCAGGACACCGTCACGTTCAGATGCGGTGGGATCGCCGCACCCGGGGAGACCAGGTTCGCGTCCAGGGTCAGACGCGCCAGGTCCGCCAGACCCTGCGCCCGACGCTGCCCAGGGCTCCGGTCCTCCCCCGCGGCCGGGGCACCGATCAGTGCGGTGATCGCGGTGGAGAGCAGCAGGCCGTGCTCGTCCGTCAGGAAGCCCGCGACGTGGTAACCACCCAGCGTCTTGGACACGTCCAGGAACTCACCCCGGGCGGCCTTGTCGTCCTGCACGTCGTCCGTGTCCGGGTCGGTCACCGTCGCGAACCGGCGCGCCACGACCCGGAACTGGTCCGCGTTCAACACCGGTGCTTCACGCAGGACCAGGCCCTCACCCGTGACCAGGGTCCCGTCCGTGATCGCGGACTCGAGGACCTTCGTGATCTGGTCGCGGGTGCGGGTGCAGTCCGGGTCCTCGGACGGATCGGGCAGATCCACCGCAACGGTCTGCACGAACGCCTCCGGGGTGGTGGTCTCCCCCGTGCGGGTATCGACCAACCACGCCAGGGCATCCTCACGGGTGGGGCTGGTGGGCGCGACCTCGCTCATCACGCGGGCGTGGTCCACACCCAGGGTGCCCGCGACAAGACGGGTCCGCGTGACCGGGAGGGCCTGGGCCAGGCGGCGGGCCGTGGTCACGTCCCTGCGAGCCGTGGACGCGGCGATACCCTCGCGCAGGCGCAGCCAGGACGTGAACGTGCGGGACATGCCACCAGTGCGCCAGGAACCGTCGTCCTCGATCCGCGGCAGCACCGTGAAACGCACACCCTCCAACCGACCGGTCACCTTACGAACCCGGGAGTGGGCCTGCATCAACCGGGTGATGGACGGGGCACCCCAACCATCCAGGACCTCCGGGGCGACCAGATCAGCCAGCTCCCCTACCGCGGCCTCGATCCGGTCCAACACACCCTCTAACGACAGCCCTCCACCAGTCGGGGGCATGCCTTCCGAGCCCGTCTCGTTCGTGGACTCCACTGATGCCACCCCCTGCCTTCGTCGTTCGCCTGACACCATTGTCTCGAACATTCATACGCACCGCGAGGGACATTTGAAATCTGTGGATAACCCTTCCACCTGCCTGCCGCGGGAACCACCGACCCGGCGTCACACCCGGTCGCCGTCAGCCCTCGCGGAACCCGTCCGACCTGGCGAGGCTGTGCTCATGGACGAGTTCACCGAGTACATCGCCGGCCTGGACGGTCCGGCCAAGGACGCGGTCGAGCACGTGCGGTCCCGCGCGCTCGAGCTCGTGCCCGACGCCGACGAGGGCATGAGCTACGGCATGGCCGCCCTGCGCTACCGCGGCAGCCCGCTGATCTCGGCGCGCGCCACCGCGAAGCACATCGGGCTCTACCCGTTCAGCCCGCCCGCGATCGACGCGCTCGCACCCGACCTGGAGGGCTTCTCGACGTCGAAGGGCACCGTCCGGTTCACACCGGACAACCCGCTGCCCGACGACGTCCTGGACCGCCTCGTCCTGTTCCGTCGCGACGAGTTCGACGCCATGCGGTCGCGCTGACGGCGTCCACGGCCTCAGCGCTCCCGGGCCGCGCCCTCGGGCTCCAGGACGCTGGGCGTGCCGCGCGTCAGCCACAGCGCCACGCGGTCGACGATCCACAGCACCGCGAGCGCCGGTCCGGCGACCTGGGCTCCGGCGAGCCAGCACAGGTATCCGACGCCGCCGAAGAGGAGCGCTTCCAGGAGGATCTGCGACCACGGCGGGATCGCCACGAGCGCCTTCGGCGAGAGGAACGTCGCCCAGAGTGCGATGACGCTGATCGGGGCGAGCAGGACGACGACGGCGCGCCATCCGCCGTCGGCCAGGTTCCAGGCGGCGTAGCCGGCTGCGGCGGCGAGGGCGAGCTCGAGGAGAAAGCGCACGACGAGGGCGGTTGTTCTCACGCGCGCAAGAGTACGGACCGCGGCGGGGCGGGCAACACGAGTACGCTCGCCGGGCGCGAAAGGGATCCGCGGACGACGCCGGTCCCGGTCCCGCTGTCACGTTTCGCGCCGCTGTCCCGTCAAGGGGGCATGACGCGAGAGCATGTGCGCATGACGGATCATGAGGCCCCGGCGGGCCCCTCGACGCCCTCGACGGGTACGGACCGGCCCGGTACGTCGTTCCTGGACGACGCCGCGCTGGAGCGCCTCCGTCCGCTGTCGTTCACGGTGGCGTACCGGATGCTCGGCAGTGTCGCCGAGGCGGAGGACGTGGTGCAGGAGGCGCTGACGCGCGTCGCGCAGGCGCCTGACGTCCGTAACCCGGACGCGTTCGTCACCACGGTCACCACGCGGATCGCGATCGACGTGCTGCGCTCGGCGCGGGTCCGGCGGGAGTCGTACGTGGGTGAGTGGCTGCCCGAGCCGTTGGTCGGCGCGGTGCCGTACCTCCCGGTGGCGATGGGCACGCCCGCGCCCGACGTCGCCCGTCATGCCGAGCTCGCCGACGATCTCTCGACCGCGTTCCTGGTGCTGCTCGAGACCCTCACCCCCACCGAGCGGGCGGCGTTCCTGCTGCACGACGTGCTCGGCTTTCCGCACAGCGAGGCCGCCGGGGTGATCGGCACCAGCGAGGTCGCGGCGCGGCAGCTGGCATCACGTGCCCGACGTCGCATCGCGGCGAGCGCCCCGGCCAGGGTCACGGCCCCGACCGAGCCCCACCCCCAGGCGCAGGCGCAGACAGAGACACAGACACGTACCCAGGCCCGCACAGAGACGCAGGCCCACACCCCCACCGCCTCACCGCGCACCGCCACCGACCGGGCTCGCGCCGAGCAGCTCGTGTCCCGGTTCCTGGCCGCGTGCGAGGAGGGTGCGGTGGACTCGTTCCTCGAGCTCCTGACCGAGGACGTCGTGCTCACGGGCGACGGCGGCGGGAACGTGCCGCAGGGCATGTCGATCGTCCGGCCGGTCGCCGGGCGGGCGACGGTCGCCCGCATGCTGGCGTCCTTCATCAGCCGGGGCGCGCCGCTCCACTTCGAGCGGGCGCTCGTGGGCGGCGAGCCAGGGCTCCTCATCGTGGCCGACGACGCCGTCGGCGGTGGCCTGATCGGCACCTGGTCGTTCGAGGTCTCGGACGGGCTGCTCTCGGGGATCCGCGGGGTGATCAACCCGAACAAGCTCGGGCACCTGGGGCCGCTCGCGGACCTCGACCGGCTCCAGGCCGCGCTCCGGCACGCGCTGGAGGAGCGGACGGCGGTCCGGCGCGCCGCAGCGCACCGGACCGCCGAGAACGAGGCGCACGAGAACGAGGCGCCCGAGAAGACAGCGCCCGAGAACAAGACCCCCGAGGTCTAGGCCAACCGTCAGACCGCGGACCGGTCGCCCGTCGGTTCCGCCGTCGGACCGGCCGGGCGGCCGGCGTCGGCCAGGGGCGCCTCCCGGACGAACCACATCATCACCAGGCCGATGAGCACCACCGCGACGATGCCGAGGGTGCCCCAGATGGTCGCGCCCGTCACGGCGATGGTGATCGTCCACAGGGCGCTCGACATCCAGGACGTGGCGCGGCCGGTCGTGGCGTAGAGGCCGAAGATCTCGGACTCCTTGCCTGCGGGCGTCACGCGGGCGAGGTAGGACCGGGACGCCGCCTGCGCAGGGCCGACGCACGCGGAGAGGATCAGGCCGCCCACCCAGTAGACGACGGGTCCGAGGTCGCGCAGGAACACGACGCCGAGCCCGGCCACGACGATGACGCCGAGCGTGCCCAGGATGACGGAGCGCGGGCCGAAGCGGTCGTCGGCGAACCCCACGAGGACCGTGCTCGCCCCGGCCACGAGGTTGGCGGCGATGCCGAAGACGATGACCTGGTCGGCGGAGAACCCGAAGCTGACGCCGCCGATGATCGCGCCGAACGCGAAGACGCCGCTCAGGCCGTCGCGGTACACGGCGCTGGCCAGCAGGAACCAGAAGGTGCGGCGCGAGGTGTGCCACAGGGCCTTGATGTCGCGGTACAGCACGCCGTAGCTGGCGAAGAACCCGACGGTGGCGCGGCCCTTGGTGGGCGGGAGCTCCGGTACGAAGGCCAGGATCGGCCAGGCGAACGCCAGCGCCCAGAGCGCGCAGCCCACGGCGATCACGCGGAAGGCGAGGCCGTTGTCGGTGGGCATGCCCCACCACTCGGCGCCGTTGGCGATCACCACGAACAGGAGCGCCAGGATGCCGCCGACGTAGCCGAGCCCCCAGCCGAGCCCGGACACCTTGCCGACGGTCTTCGGCGTGGCGACGGAGACCATCATGGCGTTGTAGTTCACGCCGGCGATCTCGTTGAGCACGCTGCCCAGGCCGATCAGCGCGGCGCCGAGCACGAAGTAGGCCGGGTCGGCCTCGACGAACCACAGCGCGAGCATGCACAGGACCATGCCCGCCGTCCCGCCGGCGAGCCACGCCTTGCGCCGTCCGGTGGCGTCGGCGCGCTGCCCGAGCACGGGCGCAAGGAAGAGGATGAGCAGACCCGCGAGGGTGTTCCACAGGCCCACCCCGCTGCTCAGCTCGGCGAGGCCGTGCTGGTAGGCGGGGTCGTCCTCGCCCAGCGCCACGACGGCCGGGTCGAGGAACGACTCCGTGGTCAGGTACAGCGCGGTGAAGACGAACGTGAGGATCACCGTGTTGAACGGCTGGGTACCCCAGTCCCACAGCGCCCAGGAGATCACCTGGCGGCGCGGGATCCGCGCCCCCTCCTGCAGCTCGAGGCCCATCTTCGGGGGCTTCGGGGTCTCGCCGGCAGAGTGCGCCTGCGAGTCGGGTCCGGGAAAGGCGTCGGTCATGGCCGCAGTCTGCCCGGGCAGCGTGAACCGTGGGTGCTGGAGCGGTCACGATCTCATACCGACCCGCAGGTCAGACACGAGTCCACCTGTCAGACGTACAGATCCCCCGGGTGACCTGTACGTCTGACACCGGGCGGGTGGGGGGTCGCGCGGGCTCTCACAGCGCGAGGTTGTGCCGCCCGATCTGCTCGACCCCGGACACGCCCGCGAGCGCCATGGTCAGGTCGAGCTCGGCGAGCACGTGCTCGGCGACGGCGCGGACGCCGTCGGCCCCGGCCAGGGCGAGGCCGTAGACCCAGGGGCGGCCCAGGAGGACGGCGTCGGCGCCGAGGGCGAGGGCGGTGAAGACGTCGGCGCCGGTGCGGATGCCGGAGTCGAAGAGGACGGGAACCTCGGCGTCCGCCCCCGAACCGGACGCCCCCGTCCACTCCCGCACGGCGTCGACCACGGGGCCGAGGGCGTCGATCGAGGCGATCGCGTTGTCGACCTGGCGGCCGCCGTGGTTGGACACGATGATGCCGGCGGCGCCGTGGTCGAGGGCGGCGCGGGCGTCGTCGGGGTGCTGGATGCCCTTGACCAGGATGGGCAGGGTGGTGCGTGCGCGCAGCCAGGCGAGGTCGGCCCACGTGAGGGTGGAGCGGGAGAAGACGTCGAGGAAGGTCTCGACGGCGGCGCGGGCGTGTGGCTGGGCCAGGTTCCGCAGGGTGGGGCCGGGGTGGTGGCGCGCCATGGACAGCAGGGAGCGGACGGCGGCGGGCGTGGGCCGCTCCGAGGTCGCCTGCTCCCCCGTGGATTCCTCCGCCGACGCCGCGGCCCCCGCCTGCACCCGGGCCTCGACGAGCCCGCGGAAGACCGGGTCGCTGAGGTACTGGGCGATGCCCTCGGCGCGGGCGAACGGCAGGTAGCCCAGGTCGAGGTCGGCGGTGCGCCAGCCGAGCACGTGGGTGTCGACGGTGACGACGATCGCCTCGCAGCCGCTGGCCTCGGCGCGGGACACGAAGGACTCGACCAGCGCGTCGTCGGACGACCAGTAGAGCTGGAACCAGCGCGGGCTGTCGCCGAGGTCGGCGGCGGTCTGCTCCATGGGCGTGGAGGCCTGGGACGAGACGACGACGGGCAGGCCGAGGTCGCGGGCGGCGCGGGACAGGGCGGGCTCCGCGTTGCCCGGCGCCGCGGCCCGGCCGCCGCGCTGGTGCTGCACGGCGAGCTCCAGCGCGCCGACCGGGGCGAACAGCACGGGGGCGGGCAGTTCGCGGCCGAGCAGGGTGGTGCGCAGCGACCGTTCGCCGACGTCGACCAGCTGGCGCGGCACGATGCGGTACCGGCCGAACGCCTCCCGGTTGGCCACCACGGTGCGCTGCGCGCCGGCGCCGCCGGCCACGTACGACCAGCCGGTGCGGGTCATGCGGCGGCGGGCGGTGTTGGCGAGCGCGTCGGGGCTGGTCGGCACGACCGGGCGGCGGCCGTAGACGCCGGCGCGGTAGATCGCGGACTGGACGGTCCGGCCGAGATTGATCCGGCCCGCACCGCTCTCACCGGCACCGCCCTGACCGGCACCGCCCTGTCCCGCACCGCTCTGACCTGTACCGCTCTGACCTGTACCGCTCTGACCTGTACTGATCCCACCGTTAGTAGGCATGTCGGACATCCTGCCATGTGGTGGACAGCACGGCAGTTGGCGGCAGCCGCCGCCGAGCGCCTACCGTCGGGCGGCCTCTTCCCCCGCCGGGGCCGGGACCGTCAGGGGCAGGCCCGCGAGGTCCTCGACCTGGGCCCACACGCGCGCGGCGAGGTCGCCCTCGGGCGTCGCGGTGCGGGCGGTCGGCTCCACGAGCACCGGCGCTCCCCGCAGCGATCCGGAAGGTGCGTAGTACTGGCCGTTGCGCGCGTCCGGGTCGGTCAGGGCGCGCACCGCCGACCACGCGGCGCCGTCCTTGCCCTGGGCCCACGGCGTGTACGGGTTGGGACGGTAGGTCGTGGTCGCGTCCCGGATACCGGCGCGGTGCGGCGTGCGGGCGTCGACGCCGACCCCCGGCCGGGTGACGAGCGAGGCGACCGGTGTCCCCGCTGCCTCCAGGCGGCGGGCGAGCTCGAACGCGAGCACCTCGGTCACCGTCTTCGCCTTGGTGTAGGCGGCCACGCCTGTGAACGGGACCCGGGCGACGTCGTCGACGGCCATCGGGAACTGGGCGACGAAGCCCGTGGAGGTGTGCACCACCCGGGACGGCACGCCGAGCCGTTCGCCGGTGGCCGCGAGGGCCGGGAGGACGCCGGCCAGGAGCGCCGCGCTCGCGACGGTGTGGGTGCCGAGCAGCATCGGGAGGCCGTCGGCGGTGCGCGCGCGGCGCTTCATGTCCATGGTTCCGCCGTTCAGCAGCAGGCCGTCGATGCGGGGCAGCGCGGAGATCCGCTCGGCGGCGTCCGCCACGGAGGCGAGGGAGGCAAGGTCGATCACGACGGTGTCGAGCCGCGCGCCCGGCACCTCCCGCTCGATGGCGGCGACGGCGGTCGCGAGCTTGGTCGCCGACCGGGACGCGAGCACGACGTGCGCGCCGGCGGCGGCGAGCTGCTCGGCGGCGAAGTAGCCGATGCCGGCGGTGGCGCCGGTCACGACGTGCGTGCGGCCGGTCTGGTCGGGCAGGCGGGCGGGGTCCCAGCCCGTGGCGGGCACGGGGACGGCGGGCACAGGGGCGGGCACAGGAGTAGCGGGCACAGGGGTGGTCATGGGGTCCTCGGTCTCTGCTCTGCGGGCTCGGCGGCCCATCCGGATTAACTATCCATTTGAGCGTAGCACCCGAAACGGATTCTCCATCCGCTTCTGCGGTAGGCTCACCCCATGCCCGTTCTCCGGTCCGACGCCGCCCGCAGCCGCGCGCGCATCCTCGACGTGGCCCGGCGCCACGACCCCGGTGCCCTGCGCTTCAACGACCTGGCCCGGGAGGCCGGGGTCGGGGTCGGCACGGTCTACCGCCACTTCCCCACCACCCATGCCCTGGTCGAGGCGCTCACCCTGGACACGCTCGAGCGGCTGCGCGTGCTGGTGCGCGCCGCGCTCGCCGAGTCCGACGCGGGCACGGCGATCGCGGACCTGCTGCGCGCCGCGCTCGACCTGCAGCTCGAGGAGGGCGGGCTGCAGCCGGTGCTGCTGTCGGCCGAGGACGAGTCCGACGAGGTGCACGAGGCCAAGCAGGAGATCCTGGGCGGCTTCGAGCAGATCCTGGTCCGCGCCCGCGCCGCCGGCGTCGTCCGGCCGGACCTGTCCACCGAGCAGGTCGAGCACCTGGTGTGCGGGATGGAGCACGCCGTACGGCTGGGCGCGTCGTCGGACCGCGAGCCGTACCTGGAGATCCTGCTGGCGGGGCTGCGGCCCGTGTGATCGTGCCCGCCTGACCTGCGACCGGACGCGCCGACTACGCCCGGCAGCATACGATCCGCAGGTGCCTGGTTCCCCGGAAGACGCGCTCGACTGGCGCACCGACCACCTGCTCGGCGAGCCGTTCCAGGAGGCGGCGCTCGGGCCCGCCACCCTGGTGCGCTACCCGCACCCGACGGACCGGCCGCCGCCGCGGGCGGCCGTGATCCACGTGCACGGGTACAACGACTACTTCTTCCAGGAGCACCTGGCCCGCACCTTCACGGCGGCCGGCTACGCGTTCTACGCCGTCGACCTGCGGGCCGCCGGGCGGTCCCTGCAGCCCGACCAGATCCCGCACTTCGTGCTCGACCTGCGCGAGCAGGCGACGGACATCGCGGCGGCCGCCCGCACGGTGCGCGGGCTGGAGCCCGGGCTGCCGCTCGTGGTGCACGCCCACTCCACGGGCGGGCTCACGGCGTCCCTGTGGGCCCACGCGCACCGCAACGCCGCCGGGGCCGACGCCGGTCCCGACGCGCTGGTGCTGAACTCGCCGTTCCTCGACCTGCGGGCGCCGTACTGGCAGCGCACCGTCGGGACGCGGTTCCTGGACACGGTCGGGCGGCTGGCGACCACGGCGATCATCAGCGACGGGCCCTCCCGGTACGCCGAGCACCTGCTCGCCGCGAACGGCGGGCGGTGGGAGTTCGACACCACCCTCAAGCGCCCCGAGGGCGTGCCCGGGCGTGTCGGCTGGTTCGTCGCGATCCGGCGCGGGCAGGCGCGCGTGGCCGCCGGGCTGGAGATCGCGAGCCCCGTGCTACTCGCGCGGTCGGACTCCTCCGGTCCTGACTCGCTCGACAACCCGCTGCTCGACGCGCAGGACACCGTGCTCGACGTGAAGCAGATGGCGGCGCTCGCCCCGGACCTCGGCCAGGACGTCACCGAGCTGGTCGTGCCAGGTGCCGTGCACGACCTGTCGCTGTCGGCACGGGGGCCGCGCGAGGCGTACCTCGACGGCATGTTGAAATGGACCCAGAGCAGCATCGACGGACATATCGACGAACCGATCGACTGACACAGCGTCGAGATCGGCACCACTACGTGAGGGACGAGCCAGTGACCTATTTCGAGGGGCCGTTCCAAGCCCTCGCCCACCGCGGTTTCGCGCACGCCTCGGCCGGAACCGAGGGGCTGGAGAACTCGCTGGCGGCGTTCGGCGCCGCCGTCGACCTCGGCTACAGGTACGTGGAGACGGACGCGCACGGGACGGTCGACGGCGTGGCCGTCGCGCTGCACGACGAGTCGCTGGACCGCACCACCGACGGCACCGGCCTCGTGGCCGAGCTGCCGTGGTCCGAGGTGAGCGAGGCCCGCATCGGCGGCGTGGAGCCCGTGCCGCTGCTCGAGGACCTGCTGGCCGGCTGGCCCGAGCTGCGGGTCAACATCGACGTCAAGCACAGCTCCGGCGTCGGCCCGGTCGCGCGGGCCATCGAGAGGACGGCGTCCTGGGACCGGGTCTGCGTCACCTCGTTCGAGGTGGCCCGGCGCCGGGCCACGCTCACCAAGCTGTCGCACCCGGTGGCGACGTCGGCCGGGCGCCGGGAGATCGCCAGCTTCCTGACCGGGGTGCGCCTGCGCCTGCCGGCCCTGTCCCGGCGTGCGCTGCGCGACGCCGACGCGCTGCAGGTCCCGGTGCGCGAGGGCTCCGTCACGGTCGTGGACCGCGCGTCCGTCGCGGCGGCGCACGCGCTCGGCAAGAAGGTGCACGTCTGGACCGTCAACGAGCCGGACGAGATGAACCAGCTCATCGACGACGGCGTGGACGGCCTGATCACCGACCGCGCCGACCTGCTCAAGGACGTGCTCCTGGAGCGGGGGCTCTGGGGGTAGGCGCGCTCACTCGCAGCCGACGCCGTCGCCGTCCCGGTCCAGGTGCGAGGCGTAGCCCGGGTCGCCCCGGTGCACGGGCGCGGCGCCCGCGGCCCGGGCCGCGTCGCAGTTCTCGTAGTAGGTCGTGCCCGAGGTGTCGTCGGCGGTGTCGGCCGAGCCGCCGGAGCCGCCGGAGCCACCGGACCCGCCGCCCGCCGCGCCCCCGCCCGCGATGCCCGCCGCCTCCGCGGCCTCGACGGCCGCCTCACGGTCCGCGACGTCGGACTCCCGCGAGTCGACCTTGTCCTCCTGCTTCTTGACGGCGGAGGCGCGAGCCCTGACCTCCTTCTGGTCTGCCTTCAGCGCAGTCTGGGCCTCGGCGAGGGCGGCCTGCTCGCTCTCCAGCTCCGCACGCTCCTCCGCGACGACCGCGGCCGCCGCGGAGGCGGACGCCGCAGCCGACGCCGCCGCTGACGCCTCGGCCTCGGCGTTCGGAGAACCGCCCTGACCGTTGTCGCCGCCCCCGCCGACGCCGATGCCGACGCCGAAGAAGAAGGCCACGACTGCCGTCGCCAGCCAGCCGACCACCCGCCACGGGTGACGGGTACGGGGCGGGGCGGCCTCCTCGTCGGGGACGGCGACCGCGACCGCGTCCGTGCCGATCAGCGCCGTGTCCGGGACATCGACCCACAGCCGCCAGCCGGCGGGCACCGACCAGTCAGGGTTGGGCTGCCAGTCGGGATCCGGGTTCCAGTCCGTGGGCGGGACCGGCCAGCCGGGCGGGGGGTTGTAGATCCTGCGCATGACGGGGCACCTTCCGGTCGGCACGCGGCCGCACCGCGCACGCTGTCCGCCCCTGCCCTTCGACCGTAGGCACCGGACGTCCCGGATTGCATAGAAAATAGGACAAGATCACCCAGTTATCCCCCACCCGGGCCGACGACGACGCGGGCCGGGCGGGGCAGCGCCGGGCGGGGCAGCGCCGACCGCCGCGACGCCGGCGCTGCTCCCGAGACGGACGTCGTCCTAGTCGCCGCCGCCACCGCCGCCCGAGTCGCCGCCACCGCCGCCGGAGTCACCGCCCGACCAGCCGCCGGAGTCGCCCCCGCCGAACCAGCCACCGCCGCCGCCGGAGTCACCGTCCGAGCCGCTGCCGCCGCTGCCGCCGCCGCCGTCCGAGCCCGTCCAGGTCGGGTCGCCGTCCCAGGACCTGCCGCCGGTCCAGCCGTCGCCGCCGGCCCACACAGCGCTCGACGCCGCCGCACCGGACACTGCGGCACCCGACGAACCTGCGCTCGAGGATCCCTGGTTCGAGGATCCCGGGTTCGAGGATCCGGCGTCCGACGAGCCGCCGTGCTCCGTCGCGGACGGCGACGGGTCCGGGTCGCCGGGCCGGTCGTCGCCCCGCCCGCGGTCGTCGCCCCGCCCGCGGTCGTCGCCTCGCCCGCGGTCCTCGCCGTGGAGGCCGGGGACCACGACCGCCGGGACCACGGCGCTGTCATCGGAGGTACCGACCACCGTCGTGTCGGAGGACCGTCGCGCACGGGACCGGGGCTGGGCAGCAGCTGCCCCGAGCCGGGAGGAGAACGCCCACAGCGTGCGGCCGTCGGCCAGGAGCAGCCGCGCCGGGCCCTCGGCGGTGTCCCCGGCGAAGAACTCGACCGTCACCCAGCCGGGACCCATGGTCTGGGCAGGCGCACCCGGCGCGAACAGGAGGTGCAGGTACTGCCGGCTGCCGCCGTGCTCGACCACGACCGTCCGCATGGGCCGGCCCGAGACCGTCCGCTCCACGGCGACGGCCTCGCCACGGAGCGTCAGCGACACCGCCCCGCGCCCGGCCCGGGACCAGGCGCTCCGGTTGCGGGACCAGCGGCGAGCCCTCGTAGCGAAGATCAACAGCACGATCACGGCGACGATCACCGCCACGACGAGGAACGGCGTCGACATGCCGAACCTCTCGCCGGACGAGAACGGGCCCGCGAAGAGGACCAGGAAGCCGAGGAGGAACAGCGGCGGGAAGAACAGCCGGAACGCGCCCTGCGCACCGGCCTTGCGTGCGGCCCGGAAGCCGGGATCGGAGGTCATGTGCTGAGGCTAATGTCCGCTTCGTTCCCGCGCTGCGATTCTCGCTGCCCTTTGAGGCCTAAGTTTCTTCGCTTTGGGCTACGTCAAAGCGAAGAAACTTAGGCCTCAAAGGGGACGGCTCGAGCCGAGGGCGCGGCTCAGCCCAGGGTCAGCGTGACCGGGGTGCCCGGGCCCCTGGTCGGCGGCTCCTTGGACACCTCGGCGTAGGCAGCGGCCAGCAGCGTCGGGTCGGGGCCCTCCAGGCGCACGGGCTTGGCGACGTCGTCGAGCACCACGAACCGCAGCAGGTCGCCGCGGGACTTCTTGTCGCGGCGCATCGCGGCCAGGAGCTGGTCCCAGCGGTCGCCGCGGTAGTGCACGGGCAGCCCCAGCGAGTCGAGGATCGACCGGTGCCGGTCGGCGACGTCGTCGGGCAGCTTGCCCGCCATCCGGGCGAGCTCCGCGGCGAAGATCATGCCGACGCTGACAGCGGCGCCGTGGCGCCACTGGTAGCGCTCGACGAGCTCGATCGCGTGCCCCAGCGTGTGCCCGTAGTTGAGGATCTCGCGCAAGCCGGCCTCCTTGAGGTCCTCGCCCACGACCTCGGCCTTGACCCGGACCGACCGCTCGACGAGCTCGGCCACGACGGCCCAGGTCCCGTCGGTGGTGGCCGGGCCGGCCCAGTTCCGCAGCTCGTCGACGTGCGCCTCGACCAGGTCGAGGATCACCGGGTCGGCGATGAAGCCGGTCTTGACCACCTCGGCCAGGCCCGCCACGAGGTCCCACTTGTCGAGCGACCCGAGCGCCGCCAGGTCGCACAGCACGCCGGCCGGCGGGTGGAACGCGCCCACGAGGTTCTTGCCCTCGGACGTGTTGATGCCCGTCTTGCCGCCCACGGCGGCGTCGACCATCGCGAGGAGCGTGGTCGGCACGTGCACCACGCGGATGCCGCGCAGCCAGGTCGCCGCCACGAACCCGGCGAGGTCGGTGGTCGCTCCCCCGCCGACGCCGACGATCGCGTCCGAGCGCGTGAAGTCGAGCTGGCCCAGCAGGCCCCAGAGGAAGGCCGCGACCTGCGGCGTCTTGGCCGACTCGGCGTCCGGCACCTCCGCGACGTAGGCCTCGTAGCCGGAGGCCTTGAGGTCCTCGGCGATCGCGTCCGCCGTCGCCGACAGCGCGGCCGGGTGGATCACCATGACCTTGGCGGCCTCGCCCACCAGGCCCGGCAGCTCGGCCAGCAGGTGCCGGCCGATGACGACGTCGTAGGGCGCCTCTCCCCGGACGGTGATCCGGGTGGGGGCGCTGTCCGTGCTCACGAGATGCTCTCCTCGGTCTTGTTCTCGGGCGGGTTGTGTTCCTCCGCCCGCTTCGGGTCCACGAGCTCGGGGACGCGCAGCTCCAGGCCGAGCGCCTCGATGATCTCCGCCGCGACCTGCTCGCCGGGCCGGTCGCTCGAGACGATCGTCAGTGTCGCGAGCCGCTCGTAGGTAGGCCGCCGCTCGTTCATCAGCTTCTGCCACTGCGCCCGCGGGTTGCCCAGCAGCAGCGGCCGGGCCTGGTTCATGCCGACGCGCTGCGCGGCGATCGCCAGCGGCACGTCGAGGAAGACGACGTGCCCGCCGGCGGCCGCGTACCGCGTGAGGGCCGCCTGGGTCGTCAGGCTCATGACGGCGCCGCCGCCGAGCGACACGACGCCGTCGTGCTCGGTCAGCGCGGCGAGCACCGCCGCCGACTCCAGCTCGCGGAAGTGCGGCTCGCCGTCGTCCACGAAGATCTCGCTGACGGGCTTGCCCGCGTGCGCCTCGATGTCGGCGTCCGTGTCGCGGATGGTGACGCCGAGCCCGGCGGCCAGCGTGCGGCCCACCTTCGACTTGCCGGAACCAGGCGGCCCGATCATGACGGCGACCGGACGGGTCGCGCCCGCCGAACCCGCCGAACCCATCGAGCCGGTCGTGCCCGTCACTGCAGCAGCTCCGGGATGGCGGCCACGTACGAGTCCAGGTTGCGGCGCACCTCGGCGACGGAGTCGCCGCCGAACTTCTCGACGGCGGCCTCGGCCAGGGTGAGCGCGACCATCGCCTCGGCGACGACGGCGGCCGGCGGCACGGCGCACACGTCGGACCGCTGGTGGTGGGCCGTGACCGGCTCGCCCGTGGCGGTGTCGACGGTCGGCAGTGCGCGGGGCACGGTCGAGATGGGCTTCATCGCGGCGCGCACGCGCACGATCTCGCCGTTCGACATGCCGCCCTCGATGCCGCCCGCACGGTTGGTGGTGCGCTCGATGCCGGGGCGCCCGTCGGGCGCGGTGCCGCGGACGATCTCGTCGTGCGCGGCGCTGCCGCGGCGGCGGGCCGTGCGGAAGCCGTCGCCGACCTCGACGCCCTTGATCGCCTGGATGCCCATCAGGGCCGCGGCCAGGCGCGCGTCGAGGCGGCGGTCGCCCTGCACGTAGGTGCCCAGGCCGGACGGCACGCCGTAGGCCAGCACCTCGACCACGCCGCCGAGGGTGTCGCCGTCCTTCTTGGCCAGGTCGATCTCCTCGACCATCAGCTTGGACGACGCCGCGTCGAAGCAGCGCACGGGGTCGGCGTCGAGCGCGGCGACGTCGTCGGGCGTGGGCAGCGCGGCGTCGTCGGGCGCCTCGGCCTCGCCGATCGCGACGACGTGCGACACCAGGCGGATGCCGAGGGCCTGCTCGAGGAACTTCGCGGCGGCCACGCCGAGCGCCACCCGGGCCGCGGTCTCGCGCGCGGAGGCACGCTCCAGCACGGGCCGCGCGTCCTCGAAGCCGTACTTGCGCATGCCGATCAGGTCGGCGTGGCCGGGACGCGGTCGGGTCAGCGGCCGGTTGCGGGCCACCTCGCGCTCGTCGCCGGTGCCGGCGTCGACCAGGAGCGCGTCGGCGGGCACCGGGTCGGCCGACATGACGTCGGTCCACTTGGGCCACTCCGTGTTCGCGATCTCGATCGCGAGCGGACCGCCCTGCGTGAGGCCGTGGCGCAGCCCGCCGAGCACCCGCACCTGGTCCTGCTCGAACTTCATCCGGGCACCGCGGCCATAGCCGAGGCGGCGGCGCGCGAGCGCCCCCTGGATGTCGGACGTGGTCAGCTCCACCCCGGCGGGCAGACCCTCCATCACGCCCACGAGAGCAGGACCGTGCGACTCACCCGATGTCAACCAACGCAGCATGGTCGGATTGTTTCACGCGCGTGACGAGGTCGGCGCACCGGTCCGGTGGGCGACACACCGAAGGTCGCACCGCTCGGGCTTCGGCGTGTCGCGCGGGGTGAACATGGTGCCCCGGAGGGGGTAACGGAGAGTGCACGATGTGCACTCTCCGTTACCCCCTCGGGAGCACAGGTCTTGCCCCGACGGGCCGGACGGCTCAGGCGGCCGGGACGGCCAGCGCGGCCTGGAGCGCCTGGTCCATGGCCGCCAGCGGCGCCGGCTGCCCCGTCATGAGGCGCACCTGCTCGGCGGCCTGGTGCAGCAGCATGCGCTCGCCGCCGACGGCGTGCGCCCCGAGCGCCGTCCACGCGGACTGCAGGGCCGTGGGCCGGGGGTCGTAGACGACGTCGAGCAGCACGCCGCGCGGCGCGCCGGACCCGTCGGCCGTGATACCCCCGGCGGCCGCGCCGTCAGCCCCCGGCACGCCGTCCGTCAGCAGCTTGGCCCAGACGTCGGCGGCGTACTTCGGCGTCGTGGAGACGACGGCGTCCGCGCTCACCAGCGCCGACGTCGTCGCCGCGTCGTCGAACACCTCGAACGACGGGCTGACGCCCATCCGGGCGACGGCCTCGCGCAGCGGGCCGATGCGGTCCAGGGAGCGGACGAAGACCCGCGCCGAGGCGCAGCCGAGCTCCGCCAGCGCGGCCAGGGCCGACGCCGCCGTCGCTCCCCCGCCGAGCACCACGGCGTCGGCGACCGGGCGCCCGCCCGGGCCCGTCCCCAGCCCCTCGCGCAGGGCCGCGACGATGCCGTGGACGTCCGTGTTCGTGCCGGTGGTGGTGACCGTGCCGCCGACCGCCGTGAACAGCACCGTGTTCACGGCCCCGACCGCCGCGGCGAGGGGCTCCACATGGTCGAGCAGCGGGAAGACGGCCTGCTTGAGCGGCATGGTCAGGCTCAGACCCGCCCACTCGCGACCGAGCCCGCCCAGGAAGCCCGCCAGGGTCTCCTCGGTGACGTCGTGCACCCCGTAGTCCCAGCCCTCAAGGCCGAGCGCCCGGTAGGCGGCGCCGTGCAGCACCGGGGACAGGGAGTGCGCGACGGGGTGGCCGAGCACGGCGGCCCTGCGCGGAGCGGGGGTGGTGAGGGTGCTAGGGGTGGTGCTCATGCTCAGTAGCCGTTCTCCGCTGCCCAGGCCTGGTACTCGTCCTTGAAGGCCAGGAACTCGTCGTAGTCGTCCGTGAACTTGGTCTCCTGGGACTCCAGGTTGACCGTGACGTACCAGATCCACGGACCCTCCGGCGGGTTCATGACCGCCTCGACCGAGGCGTTGCTCGGCGCGCCGATCGCGGTCGGCGGCAGACCGGCGACCACCCGGGAGGCGTACGGGAACGACTTGTCCCGGAACTCCTCGGTGGTGATGAGGTGGGACGGCTTGTTGCGGCCGTAGGAGTCGATGGCGTCCAGGCCGAGCGGCTCGTTGGCGGCCAGGCGGTTGTCGATCACCCGGGCGACCTCGCCGCGGTACTTGTCCGGCGCCTCGCGCTCGACCAGCGACGCCTTGATGATCAGGTCGTTGCGCTGCTCGGTCGGCACCTCGAGGGCGTCGAGCTCCTCGATCGTCAGGGCGACCATCTGCTTGAGGACGTCGGCGGCGCTGGTGGACTCCGGCTTGGCGTCGTACGTGCTGGCCGCCAGCCAGCCCTCCAGCTCGCCCTTGGCCTCCGCGGGCAGACCGAGCGCCTTCGTGTTCGCGAGGGCCGCGTCGACGTCGGCCTCGGGCCAGCCCTGCTCGACCATCGTGTCCTTGATCTGCGCCACCGTGTAGCCCTCGACGACGGTCAGGCCGCCCCGCTTGACTTCGTTCGCCGCGAGCAGCGCCACGGCCGACTCGGCGCTCATCTGCAGCTTCATGGTGTGCGTTCCCGGCTGGATGCCCGCGGCGTCCGGGTTGGCGTTGAAGGCGCGCACGAACGCCTCGGCGCTCGCCACCACGTCGGCCTCCGCCAGCTCCGCGCCGATCGTGTACCCGTTGGCGGCCTCGGGGACGTCGATGTCGACCGGCTCGCCGCCCGTGCCCTCGTAGTCCGCCGCAGCGAGCGGGGTCTTGATGCCGAACAGGTAGCCGTCGTTCTTCACCGTCCACGCACCGAGCGCGCCGAGGACGACGAGCAACGCCACGACGGCGATGATCACCGTGCGCAGCGAGCCCCGCTGACCGCCGCCGCGCCCCCCACGGCTGCGTCCGCCACGTCCCCCGCTGCTCCGTCCCCCGCTGCTCCGCCGCCCCCTGCGGTGCTGCCCGTCGCGGTCCCCCCGGCCTCCGCGTCGGCCGCTGGCGTGCCTCGGTGGCCCCTGATAGTCCACTCCGGGAAGGGCCTCGGTCACGCTCGCTCCATCCTCTACGGTGCGCGGATCACTGGCCGATCCACACTGGTCACCTACCGGGAACACGACTATGCAACCAGAATTCAGCCACATGTCACGATCGCATCACAGCCCGGGTGCGGCGAACGCTACCCCGATCTGCACATTCCCGGCCAACTCCCGGGATTAGTCACCCTCAGCTGTTGGCGGCCTGCCAGTCGCGGAGCTCCTGCTGGTAGGCGAGGTGCTGCTCGTAGGTCTCGGAGAACTTGGTCTCGCCCGTGTCGAGGTTGACCGTGATCCAGTACTTCCAGTCGCCCGGGGTCGGGTTCAGCACGGCGTCGATCGAGGTTTCGCCCGGGGTCGCGATCGGGCCCGGCGGGAGACCCGTGTGCTGGTAGGTGTTGTACTTGTTCTTCCCGTTGGCGAGGTCCTTCTTGGTCAGCTCGGTACCGGGCTTGCCGGCCCCGTAGGCGACCGCGGCGTCGATCTGCAGGATCATGCCGTCCTCGAGCCGGTTCTCGATCGCCCGGGCGATCTTCGGCTTGTCCTCGGCGTGCAGGCCCTCCCGCTCGACCAGCGAGGCCTTGGTCAGCACGGTCTGCCAGCCGCCGGTGGGGATGTCCTTCTTCCGCAGGGCCTGCTCGGTGCGGTCGACCATCTGCGTGAGCAGCCCGACGGCGGTGTCCTTGTCCGGCTTGAGCTCGTACGTGCCGGCGGAGAGCCAGCCCTCGGCGTTGCCGCCGGCCTGCTTCGGCAGGCCGAACTCGGACGGCTTGCCCAGCGCGGCCTCGAAGTCCTCGGCGGGCACGCCCGTGACCTGCACCGCGCGCTCGACGATCTGCTTGACCGTGTAGCCCTCGGGGATGGTGAGCTGGAGGTCCACCCGCTCGCTCTTGACGAGCAGCGCGACGGCGTCCTTCGCGGGCATCTCCTCGAGCATGTTGTAGGTGCCCGGCCGGATCGACACGGAGTCCGGGTTCGCCTCGAAAGCCGCCTTGAAGGCCGACACGCTGGCGACCACGCCCGCCTCGTACAGCTGCTGGCCCATGACCGTGCCGGTCGCGCCCTCGGGGATCTCGACGTCGACCTGGTCGCCGCCCGGTCCCGGGAAGTCCTTGGACTCCAGCGGGTTGGTCAGGCCGGTCAGGGAGTCGAGGTTGGTCCAGATCGCGTAACCGGATCCGCCGACCAGCACGAGGGCGACGAGCAGCACGACCAGCGCGCGGCCACGCCGGTTCCGCCGGCGCCGCCGCTGCGCCCGCCGGTCCGATCGCGGCCCGGGGAACGAGGGATCTGCCTGGGGGCGCGGGGGCGCCGTGAAGAGGTCCGTCACCGGAGACTCACTGTCCTTCGTCGGGGGGTGTAGGGGGGTGGCGCTACGGTCGGTCGTGCGTGTCGTGCACGGTCTCCACCACGACGAGCTCGCCGGCGCGCTCCCCCTTCGCCCGCTCCGCGTCGAGTGCAGATTGCAGAATGATAACGGCTGCTGCCTGATCGATCACGGACCTGTGCTTCTTGGTTTTGCGGCCTGCCGCATGGAGGGCCTGGTGTGCCGAGACCGTGGTCATCCGCTCGTCCACGAGGCGCACCGCGGTGTGCTCCCCCGCGGCGGCCAGCGCGACCGTCAGCCGGGCCGCGAACCGGCGGGCGTCGGCGGTGGCCGCGCCCTCCTTGCCGGACAGGTGCCGGGGCAGCCCCACGTAGACGACGGCGGCGAACCGCTCGACCACCTCGTCCACGATCCGCCGCACGTCGGCAGTGGTGCCCGTCGCGCTCTGCGCCTGCTGCTTCGCGCTCGGTGCCCCCTGCTTCCCCGAGCCCGCCAGCACGCGCGGCACGGTCTCCACGGGCGTGGCGACCAGGCCGTCGGGGTCGCTCGCGGCCAGCCCGATCCGGGCCATGCCGACGTCGACCCCGAGCCGGGCCCCCCGTGGGAGGCCCGGCTCGGTACCGGTGTCCGTCATGACGTCAGGCGCCGACGGCGACCAGGCGCACGCCCTCGGCGATGCCCGCGAGGGCCTCGCCGAGCTTGGCGGGGTCGGTGCCGCCGCCCTGGGCCATGTCCGGCTTGCCGCCGCCACCGCCGCCGAGCGTCTGGGCGGCGGTGCGCACCAGGTCGCCGGCCTTGTAGCCGGCCGCACGGGCGGCGGCGTTGGTCACGACCACCACGACCGGGCGGCCGCCCGACACGCCGCCGGCGGCGGCCACGACCGGCTCGGCCTCGCCGAGGCGGCCGCGCACGTCGAGCACGAGGGCGCGCAGGTCGTCGGCCTGGGCCTCGCCGGCGTCGTGCGTGACGACGCGGACGTCGCCCACCCGCGGGGCCTCGGCGGCGAGCTTGCCGGCGACGGCCAGGAGCTGGCCCTGCCGCAGCGTGGCGAGCTCCTTCTCGGCCTCCTTCAGGCGCGTCACGAGCGAGCCGACCCGCTCGTGCAGGTCCTCGGGGCGCGTGTTGAGCAGGCCGGTGAGCTGGCCCACCAGGGCGTGCTCCTTGGCCTGGAAGCCGTAGGCGCCGTCGCCCACCAGGGCGTCGACGCGGCGCACGCCGGAGCCGATCGACGACTCGCCCAGCAGCGTGACCCGGCCGAGCTGGCCGGTCTGCTTGACGTGCGTGCCGGCGCACAGCTCGCGCGACCAGTCGCCGCCGATCGAGACCACGCGGACGACGTCGCCGTACTTCTCGCCGAACAGCGCCATGGCGCCGGCCTCGCGGGCCTGGGCGATCGGCATGAGCTGGTCGGTGACCTCGAGGTTGTCGGCGAGGCGCACGTTGACGCGCTCCTCGATCTCCGTCAGGGCGGACGCCGAGACGGCCGACGGCGAGCGGAAGTCGAACCGGATGCGGCTCGGGGCGTTCTCCGAGCCGGCCTGGGTGCGGTCCGGGCCGACGAGCTCGTGCAGCGCCTTGTGGATCATGTGCGTGGCCGAGTGGGCGCGGCTGATGGCCTTGCGACGGGCCGTGTCGATCTGCGCGGTGCCCGGGTCGCCCAGGGCGGCCGTGCCCTCGACCAGGCGGCCGCGGTGCACGTTCAGGCCCTTGATCGGGCGCTGGACGTCGTCGACCTCGATGGTGGCGCCGCTGTCGAGCACGATCGTGCCGTGGTCGGCGAGCTGGCCACCGGCCTCGGCGTAGAACGGCGTGCGGTCCAGGACCACCTCGATCTCGGCCGGGGCGGTGACGGCGGGGACGGGCACGCCGCCGCTGAGCAGGCCCACGACGCGCACGGTGGCGTCGGTCTGCGTGTAGCCGAGGAACTCGACGGGAGCGGTGAGCTCCTTCTCCAGGGCCTCGTAGGCGGCGACGTCGGCCCCGCCGGTGCGCTTGGCGAGCGCGTCGGCGCGGGCGCGCGTGCGCTGCTCCTGCATCAGCGAGCGGAAGGCCTTCTCATCCACCTGGACGCCCTGCTCGGCGGCCATCTCGAGGGTCAGGTCGATCGGGAAGCCGTAGGTGTCGTGCAGCTGGAAGGCGGCCTCGCCGGGCAGCACCAGGTGCTCGCCGCCCTGCTTCTTCAGGCCGGCCACGGCGCTGTCCAGGATCGTGGTGCCCGAGGCCAGCGTGCGGCGGAAGGCCTCCTCCTCGGCGTAGGCGACGGCCGAGATCTGCTCGAAGTTGGTGCCCAGCTCCGGGTAGGAGGGGGCCATCGCGTCCTTGGAGACCGGCAGCAGCGACGGCAGGGCGACGCCGTCGACGCCCAGCAGGCGCATGGCGCGCACGGAACGGCGCAGCAGGCGGCGCAGCACGTAGCCGCGGCCCTCGTTGGAGGGGCGCACGCCGTCGCCGATGATCATCAGCGCGGAGCGGACGTGGTCGGCCACGACGCGCATGCGCACGTCGTCGTCGTGGTTCTCGCCGTACTTCTTGCCGGACAGCTGCTCGGCGGCCTCGATGACGGGGAAGACCTCGTCGATCTCGTACATGTTGTCCTTGCCCTGGAGCAGGAAGGCAACACGCTCGAGGCCCATGCCGGTATCGATGTTCTTCTTGGCGAGCTCGCCGACGATCCGGAAGTCCTCCTTGGACTTCACGTCGTCGATGGCGTACTGCATGAAGACCAGGTTCCAGATCTCGACGAAGCGGTCGCCGCCCTCGTCGATCAGCGGGCCGCCGTCAGGCCCGAAGGCGGGGCCGCGGTCGTAGAAGATCTCCGAGCACGGGCCGGCCGGGCCGGGCTGGCCGGTGGACCAGTAGTTGTCCTTCTTGCCGAGGCCCTGGATGCGCTCGTCGGGCAGGCCGACGATGTCCTTCCACAGCTGGCGGGCCTCGTCGTCCTCGTAGTAGACGGTGACCCACAGCTTGTCGGGGTCGATGCCCAGCTTGCCGTCGTCCAGGGAGCCCGTCAGGAAGTCCCAGGCGAACCGGATGGCGTCGGCCTTGAAGTAGTCGCCGAACGAGAAGTTGCCGTTCATCTGGAAGAACGTGCCGTGCCGCGTCGTCTTGCCGACGTCGTCGATGTCGAGCGTGCGCACGCACTTCTGCACGCTGGTGGCGCGGGTCCACGGCGGGGTCTGCTGGGCCGTCATGTACGGGATGAACGGCACCATGCCCGCGATGGTGAACAGCGTCGACGGGTCCGGGGAGATCAGCGACGCCGACGGCACCACCGCGTGGCCCTGAGCTTCGAAGTAGTCGAGCCAACGCTTGCGGATCTCGGCGGTGCGCATGAGGTCAGTGGTCCTTCTTCTCGGTCGTACTGATGGATCGTGATGATGGGTGCACGAATACTGGTGCGGGACCGTGGTCCGGGCACGTGCCTATTCTGCCGCTGGTAGCGCGGCAGACGGAAACTGAAAGATCGGGCGGTGTCCCGTTACCGCTGGTCGCCCGGAAGCTCGCCGCGCAGGGACGCCATCAGCTGGGCCTCCCGCTCGGCGCGCGCCGTCGCGAAGTCCGACCGGAACGTGTGCGCCATGCGGTTCAGCCGCACGCCGGCGTCGTCCACCGCGGCGGCCGCGCGCTCGCTGACGGCCTCGGGCGTGTACCGGGCGACGATCTGGCGGCCCTTGTGGATCACGACCACGGTGACCGCGACGCCGACGCCGACCCAGAACAGGCGGCGGATCACGCCTCGGCCCCGTTCGTGCCCGCGTCACTGTCGGCGTGCCGGCCGGACCGGCCCTTGGCCTGGCCGAACGCCTGCCGCACGCCGTACGAGAACGCCGCGACCTTGACGAGCGGCTTGCCCAGCGTGGCCGCGTACAGGCCCGTCAGCGCGGACACGTTCTCGCTGACCGAGGCCGCGGAGGTCGTGATCGTGTCGACCTTGACGAGCTGCGTGTTCGCGGAGGCGACGGTGCTCGCGGCCTCGTCGAGGATCGGCACCGAGTGCTCGGTGACGTCCTTGACGCTCAGCCGCGCCTCGTCCAGGAGCTTGCCCAGCTTCCACAACGGGACGGCGAGAAAGCCCACGAGGAGCACGAACGCGATCGCCGCGATCAGTCCCGCCACGTCTCCGAGGTCGCCGAGGGTCATGCGTGAGCTCCTGCCTGAAGGTCCGCGGATGTCCGGCACGGACGTCTCACTGACGACTGCCGGGGGTCGACGATCACCCTATCCCCCTGGCGGCCCCCCTCGCCCGTCGCCCCGCGGTGCGCCGGGTTCCCGTCCCCGGCACGGGAACCTGGCACGGGAGGACCGGCCGGGCGTCGAACGTAGGGTTCGTCGGCTCCTGCGCCTCTATGGAGCGACGAACCCTACGTTCGACGGCGCCTGAGGCGACGCAGCCTACGTTCGACGGGGGCTGGCGTGGCGCAGCGCGGTGTGGCGTCGTGTGCACCTGGCGTGGACGCCCGCTGCTGGAGTACTGGCGCGGCGTAGGAACTGGTACGGCGTAGTGCTGGCACGGCGTCGGAGTACCGGCCCGGCGTCGAACGTAGGGTTCGTCGGCTCCTGCGCCTCTATGGAGCGACGACCCTACGTTCGACGGCGTCGAAGCCGACCAACTCAACGTTCGACGGCGGGCTGGCCTGGTGGGGCGCGGAGCGGCGCCAGGCGCAACTAGCGCGGACGCCCGCCGCTGGAGCACTGGCACGGCGTAGTACTGGCACGGCGTCGGAGTACGCGTACGGCGTCGAACGTAGAGTTCGTCGGCTCCCGCGCGTCTATGGAGCGACGAACCCTACGTTCGACGGCGCCTGCGGCGTCGCGGCGCTGGCGCGCGTGGGCAGCAGGCCGCCGCCGGGGGGTGTGGGGTGCCACCCTCCGGGAAAGCAGACGGCCCCGGCCGCGCCGTGGCGCGGACGGGGCCGTCCGGTACTGCTGAACGAGATCAGCGAGCGTAGAACTCGACGACCATCTGCACGTCGCAGGTCACGGGGACCTCGGCGCGCTTCGGCTGACGGGTCAGCGTGGCGGTCAGCTTCTCGAGCTGGACGTCCAGGTAGCCCGGGAGGGCCGGCAGCACGTCGCGGTGCGCGCCCGCGGCGGCGACCTGGAACGGCACCGTGGTCTGGCTCTTCGGCTTGACCTGGATGGTCTGCCCCGGCTTCACGCGGAACGACGGGCGGTCCACGATCTTGCCGTCCACCAGGATGTGACGGTGGGTCACGTGCTGGCGGGCCTGCAGGATGGTGCGGCCGAAGCCGGCACGCAGCACCACGGAGTCCAGACGGGTCTCCAGGTCCTCGACCATGACCTCACCGGTCAGGCCGGCCTGCTTGCGGGCGTTCTCGTACACCTTGAGAAGCTGCTTCTCGCGAAGCATGTACTGCGCACGCAGACGCTGCTTCTCGCGCAGACGCACCGCGTAGTCCGACTCGGTGCGACGACGGGCACGACCGTGCTCGCCGGGCGGGTACGGACGCTTCTCGAAGTGCTTGACGGCCTTGGGCGTGAGCGCGAGGCCCAGCTTGCGGCTCAGGCGCACCTGACGGCGCGCACGGGTCACAGAAGTCACTGTGATGTCCTGTCCTGTAGATATTGAAGGTCACACCCGGACACGGCTCCCCCACGAGGAGGGAACACACCGGGTGCGGGACCAGCCGATGGAGCGAGGTGCGTGAGCACCGTGCTCGCGGGGCCGAGGTCCCAGGGCGTTGCCATGGGCAACCTGACGATCTTACCGCACGGGGGCGTTCCGGCTCGCCGTGGGGCTGCTCACTTCCCGCCGGCTCCGCTGCTGCCGTCGCTCCCGAGAATCCCCCGGATGCGCTCCAGGCGCTCCCCCACCTGCCGCTCGTACCCGCGGTCGCTGGGGTCGTAGTAGCGCGAGCCGGCGAGCACGTCGGGCAGGTACTGCTGCGGCGCGACGCCGTGCGGCCAGTCGTGCGCGTACCGGTACCCCTCGCCGTGGCCCATCTGCTTGGCCCCGGAGTAGTGCGCGTCGCGCAGGTGCGGCGGAACCGTGCCCACCTTGCCCGCGCGCACGTCCGCCAGGGCGGCGTCCACGCCGAGGTAGGCGGCGTTCGACTTGGGGGCCGTGGCCAGGTGCACCACGGCCTCGGCCAGCACGATGCGCCCCTCGGGCATGCCGATCAGCTGGACGGCCTGGGCCGCGGCGACGGCGGTCTGCAGGGCGGAGGGGTCGGCCATGCCGACGTCCTCGGCCGCGGAGATGACCAGGCGCCGGGCGATGAACCGCGGGTCCTCCCCTGCGGCGACCATGCGGGCCAGGTAGTGCAGCGCGGCGTCGACGTCGGACCCGCGGATGGACTTGATGAACGCCGAGATGACGTCGTAGTGCTGGTCGCCGTCGCGGTCGTAGCGGACGGCGGCGACGTCGACGGCGCGCTCGACGTCGGCCAGGCCGATCAGCGGGGTGGTGCCGTCCGCGCCGGTGGGCGGGTCGTCGTCGGACAGCACCGCGCCCGCGGCGGCCTCGAGGATCGTCAGGGCCTTGCGGGCGTCGCCGCCGGCGAGCCGCAACAGGTGCTCCGTGGCGTCCTCGACGAGCTCGACCGAACCGTCCAGGCCGCGCTCGTCGGTGACGGCCCGCTGCACGAGCCCGCGCACGTCCTCGGTCTCCAGCGGTTTGAGGGTCAGGAGCAGGGAGCGCGACAGGAGCGGCGAGTTGACGGAGAAGCTCGGGTTCTCGGTGGTGGCGGCCACGAGGGTGACCCACCGGTTCTCGACGCTGGGCAGCAGGGCGTCCTGCTGGGACTTGGAGAAGCGGTGCACCTCGTCGACGAACAGCACGGTCTCGTCGCCGCCCGTGGCGAGGCGGCGCCGGGCGTCCTCGACCACCTGGCGCACGTCCTTCACACCGGCGGTGACGGCACTGAGCTCCACGAAGCGGCGCCCCGAGACGGTGGCCACCAGGTAGGCGAGCGTGGTCTTGCCCGTGCCGGGCGGGCCCCAGAGGATGACCGACGACGGCGCGGCGCGGCCGCCCCCGCCGGGTTCGATGAGCCGGCGCAGCGGCGAGCCGGGCACCAGCAGGTGCCCCTGCCCCGCTATCTCGTCGATCGAGGCCGGGCGCATCCGCACGGCGAGGGGCGACGACGCGCGCGCGGTCGGGGTACCCGCGCTGTCGGTCGTCACCGTACTGAAGAGGTCGTCGAACACCGCCCCAGCCTACGGATGCTCACTGACACCCACGTGCCGGGCACCCACGTGCCGGGCACTCACCTGCCGGGCACTACCTGCCGGCCGGGCGCATCCGCGGGCCACGGCTCGTTGGGCTCGCGCGGGTCCTCGGGCAGCAGCGTGCCGACCCAGGCGTCCCGCCGCACCCCGCGCTGCAGCCCGTGCCGGCGCAGGGTGCCCTCGAGCTGGAACCCGAGGCGCCACGCGACGCGGCGGGAGGCCCAGTTGCCGACGTAGGCGACCCAGCTCACCACGGACAGGCCGAGACCCTCGGGGTCCAGCGCCCAGTCGAGCACCAGGCGTGACGCCTCGGTGCACAGCCCCCTGCCGCGCGCGTCCGGCGTCATCCAGAAGCCGAGCTCCCCCGCGCGCTCCTCGGCCGGGGTGCCCTCGTTGGTGAGGCCGACCATGCCGATCAGCGGCCCGTCGGCGTCGCCGGGGGCACGCACGGCCCACGTGTAGACGGAGCCCTTGGCCCAACCCTCGGCCACGTGGTACCCGACGAAGCTCTCGGCGTGCCGCCGCTCGTACGGCACGGGGACCACCGTCCACTCGGCCACCGCGGGGTCCTGGCAGGCCGCCGCGATCGCGTCGACGTCCGCGTACGTGGGGACGGACAGGCGGACGTGCTCCGTGGCCAGGACGAACGGTTCCATCTCTCGATGGTCCCACAGAAATAGGCCCCCACCTGCAGGTTTACAGATCCGTGGCCGACGTCGCGGGGGTCGGGCGCGTGACGTCGGTCACGCCTCGCCGACGTCGTCGTCCGCGTCGTGGGGCGCGTCGCCCGGCGTGTCCCCCGCCGCCGCGACGGCCTCCTCGGGGGGCTTGCGCAGCGTGCTGTAGACCGCCCAGGCCACGGCGATGAGCGGCACGGCGACGATCGCGCCCAGGATGCCGCCGACCACGGTGCCGCACGTGACGCCCAGGGCGACGACGACGGGGTGCAGCGAGACCTGCTTGCCCATGATGAGCGGCTGCAGCACGTGCCCCTCGAGCTGGCCGATGCCGGCGATGCCGAGCGTGACGATCAGGGCGGTCAGCAGCCCGTCGGCCGCCAGCGCCACGACGGCGGCGATGATCATGGCCAGGGGCGCGCCGATGAGCGGGATGAACGTGCCGATGAAGACCAGCACCGCCAGCGGGGCGGAGAGCGGCACGCCGAGGATCGAGAGGAAGATCCCGGCGAGGATGCCGTTGGTGATCGCGACGAGCACCGTGCCGCGCGTGTAGCCGGAGAAGGTGTACCAGCCGGCGCCCGCGGCGTCGTTCCAGCGGCCGCGGGTGCGGGCGGGGACCTGCTGCATGAACCAGCGCCACATGGCGCCGCCGGACGCGAGGAAGAAGACGGTGCAGAAGATCGCGAGCGCGAGGACGGCGATGCCCTCGACGATCGAGCCGGCGCTCTCGGCGGCGCGGCTCACGAGGGTCTGGGAGTTCTCCTGGATCCAGTTGGCGGCGTCGTCGATCCACTGGTCGCGCCGGTCGAGCTCGACGTCGAACGGGAACCGGTTGTTCTCGATGAGGCCGACGATCTGGTCGATGCCGGTGTTGAACTCCCCCGCGAGCCGCTCCCACTGGCCGGCGACCGAGACGACGACGTACGTCACGAGGCCGCCGACCACGAGGATGCCGGACAGGATGGCCGCCGCGGTGGCCAGGGCGCGGGGCATCACCCGGTCGTAGAGGTCGGTGAGCGGGTTGAGCACGGCGGTGAAGACCAGTGCCAGGAAGACCGCGACGAACACGATCAGCACCTGGGTGACGGCCCAGAAGACCAGCGCGACGCCGGCGACGACGAGGATCAGGCGCCACGACCAGCCCGCGGAGGTGCGCAGCCACGGCGGCGGCGCCGAGTCGCGCTGCCCGGATGCACGCTGCACAGGGTCCCGGTGGGGAACACCGGGCTGCGTCACATCGGGCCGTGGGGCTGGTCGTGGTGCGGGGTCAGGCACCGAGTCAGTCTGCCCCATCGACGGCCGGCGCGCCGGGTGCCGGAGCCGTCCGGCGCATCGTGCAGTAGACGGCCCAGGCCACCGCGGTGAGCGGGACGGCCACGACGGCGCCCAGCAGGCCGCCGAGCACGGAGCCGGCGGCCACCACGAGCGCCATGACCACGGGGTGCAGCGAGACCTGCTTGCCGGTGATGAGCGGCTGGAGCACGTTGGCGTCGATCTGGGCGACGACGACCATGCCGATGAGCACGACCAGCGCCAGCACGGGGCCCTTCGCGGCCAGCGCGACGAGCACGCTGATCACGATGGCGGCGACGGGGCCGATCATGGGGATGAACGCGCCGAGGAACACCACGACCGACAGGGGCAGGGCGAGCGGCACGCCGACGACGGACAGGAAGATCCCGGCCAGGATGCCGTCGGACAGCGCGACGAAGAACATGCCCCGGGTGAAGCCGGAGAACGAGTTCCAGCCCGCGGCGGCCGCGGCCTCCCAGCGGTCGTGCCGGTCGGCGGGCACGAAGTCCAGCGCCCAGCGCCACATGCGGCCGCCCTGGGTCAGGAAGAACACGGTGCAGAAGATCGCGAGGACGACGGCGGTCGCGCCCTCCGCGATCGACCCGGCGCTCTGGGCGGCGGTACCGGCGTAGTCGCCGGCGTGGGCCTGGAGCCAGGCGCCGCCGTCCTCCAGCCACTTGTCCGGACCGCCGAGGCCGGCCAGCATCGGGATGCCGGTGAGCAGCTCGGCGAGGTCGGTCAGGCCGGTGGCGAACTCGGTGGCGAGGTCCTCCCACTTGCTCACCACGGACGAGACCACGTAGGTGACGAGCGCGCCGACGGCGAGCACCGCCGTCAGCAGCGACGCCGCCATGGCCAGGCCGCGCGGCATGACCCGGTCGTAGAAGTCGCCCAGCGGCAGCAGCACGGTGGTGAACACCAGGGCCAGGAACAGGGCGACGAACACCACCTGGACCAGGCCCACCACGTAGAACACGACCGCGACGGCGGCCACGATCCCGACCAGCTTCCAGGCCACCTCGCCCGCGGAGCGGATCCACGGGGCGCCGAAGGTCGTGGGCGGGCTCTGGGGTACGGCCTGTTCCGGAGCCGGGTCCTGCGGGGTGGTGGGCGGCTCAGCCGCCGTCGTCGGCGCTACCGTCGGCGCTTGTGCCGTCATCGCCTTGCTCCCGATTTTGTTATGGGCGAATTGTCCAGGGCGGACCCTAGCGGCGGCCCGCTTCTCCCGACAACTCCCGCCCGACGGGCGGTCACTCCCGGAGAGTCACTCCCGGAGCGGCCGCCCGGTCAGCGCCGCGACGTCGCGCGGGGCGGCCTGGGCGACGACGGCGTCGCGCCGGTCATCCTGCCCGGTGGCGCCCGGCGGGAGCAGGGCGGCGACGGCGCGCGCCACCTCCGGGTCGCCCGCGGCGTCGGCCAGCGCGCCGGTGCGGCCCAGGGCGAGGTTCGCCGCGGCGGACGTGCCGGCGTCGGGCGAGGCGGCCAGCAGCTCCAGCGACAGGGCCGCTGCGCCCAGCACGCCGGCGCCGAGCACGGACTGCAGCACGTCACGGTCGCCGAGCAGGCCGGCGAGCACGGCGTCGTCGGGCGCCGTGCGGACGAGCGCGACGGGAGGCGACTCGACGGTCTCGCCCCGCCGCGCCGCGAACCGCGCCGTCAGCTCGTACCTGCCGGGCGCGGGGAACAGGGGTGCGCTCCCCGACGTCAGCAGCGGCACCGAGGCGACCAGGCGCCCGCCCGCGGGCAGGTCGACGGACCTCGGCGCCGAGTCGGCGGGCCACGGCCACGTCGCGGGCACGGGCGTGCCCCCGGCAGCCGCGACCAGGATCTCGAGGTCGCCCTCGACGAGGTTCAGCCGGGCGCTGACGGTGGCCGGGCTGCCGGTGGCGACCAGCTCGACGTCGGCGAACGCGATGCGGTCGAGCGGCAGGGCGGCAGCGGCGGGCCGGAGCCGCAGCTCCAGCCCGCCCGCTGTCTCGTGCGTGCTCATCGCGCCCTCATCGCGCCTGCGGCTCGACGAAGTCCGCCGCGACGCGCTGCGCGGCCGCGAAGTCCTTCCCCGCGGCCGTGCGGGCGCCGCCCTTCGCACGCGACTTGAGCGCCGCGATCGTGTCGGCCACGACCGGGGCGTTCCGCTCGGTCGGGCTCGCCACGGTGACCGCGAGCGCCGCCGCGCGTTCGGCCGAGCGGCCCGTGAGGGCCAGGTCGAGGAAGCGAGCGGCGTCGTCGGGGGCCGCGGCCCGGACGTCCTGGGCGCGGACGTCGGTGAACGGGCGGGTGAGCGCGTTCGCGAGGACGAGGGCCCCGGCCGCGCCGGTGTCGGTGTCGCTGTGCTGCTCGGCGAGCTCGGTGAGGACGGCCCGGGCGGATTCGTCCGTGGCGAAGTCGCCCAGGGCCATGGCCCGCCCGACGCCGGGGGTGAGTGTCTTGGCGCTGATGTCGACCTCGGCGGCGGAGGCCGGGCCGCGGACGTCGACCGTGACGGACGCGGAGCGCACGGTGGTCAGCGGGTCCACCTCGAGCTGCGCGGCGACCGTGTGGCGGCCGGGTTCGGTGAACGTGACGCCCTGGTTGGTGAAGAACACCTGGACATGGTTGCGCACCGACTCCCCCGGCTGCAGCACGACGGTGGGGCGCGGGCCGCAGCCGACGGCGACGTCGACCAGGTGCTGCACCGTGCGGTCGGGCGGCGTGTGGAGGAACACGAGGTCGCCCTCGGACAGGTTGATCAGCGTGGTGACGGTGCGCGGCTGGTCGGAGACGTTGGTCAGGGCGACCTCGGCGGTGACGTACTCCCCCACGTACGCCTGCGCGGGCATGGTGACCGTGAGCTCGAGCCCGTCGTCGCCCGTGTCGCCGCCGAGCCCGGCGACGTCGACCGGTGCGGGCAGCCCGGCCGACAGGTTGCCGTGTCCCCAGCCGAAGTTCTTCCAGCCGGGCCGCACCTGCGGGTCGGGCGAGTGGATCAGTGAGGTGCGGTCGTGGTCCGAGAACACGAACGCGGCGTTGTTCGGGTAGGGGTTGGCCGCGGTGGCGAAGCCCATGACGTCGCCGGTCTGGTTCATGATCTCGATGCCGATGCCCGGGTTGTGGACGTCGTGCTTGGGGTGCCACAGGTTGAACGCGTGGCCGGCCTCGTGCACGAGCGTGCGCAGGAACGCGGCGGGCACCTCGTCGAGCGGGCGGCCGCGGGCCGACGCCGCGATGAAGGCGTCGTTGCCGAGCTGCACGTCGGCGAACCCGGCGGCGCCCTCGCGCGGCACGGTGTCGTCGTCGAACATGATCCCGAACAGGCCGCCCTGCGAGGAGCCGACGAACAGCCACAGCCGCCAGCCCTCGCCGGGGACGGTCTGGCGGTGGCCCGTCATGAGGGTGGCGAGCTCGGCGTTGGTGAGGTCGTTGTCGTTCGGCACGTTGATCTCGTCCGTCACGACCGTGACGTCCCAGCCCGCGGTCGCGTAGACCGAGCGCACCGTGGCGGTCGCGCCGGAGCCGATGGTGGCGGAGGCCGGGAAGACGCGGTTGACCATGGCGTCGACCTCGATGCGGCAGCCGCGGTACATCGGCGACGTCTTGCGCGCGGTGACGTCGGTGACGCTGCCGCCGATCGACAGCGTGCCCGTCATGCGGTCGGACGGGCCGAGGAACCGGGACGCCGTCGTGACGACCAGCGGTCGCCGGCAGCTCAGGGTGAGCGTGCCCGTGTCGGTCGAGACGAACTCCTGGGTGGTGCGGTTCCACAGGTGCCGGACGATCTGCACGGTCAGCGTGCCGCCGGAGTAGGTGGAGCCGTTCGAGCGGAAGTACCAGGAGTACTCCGAGGCGGGGAAGGCCGGGTACCAGCGGAAGCTCAGCGACGGGATCTCGCCCAGGATCCCGGGGTCGATCCCCTGGGTGTCCGCGCCACCGGTGTCGCCGGTGTCACCGCCCGGCGTGCCGCCGGCGACGCCGCCCGGGACGCCGCCGGCGAGGGGCCCTGGGTCGGGGACCGGGAACGGGCTCGGGATCGGCAGGCGCGGTTCGAGGACCGGCGGGAAGACCCGGCGGGAGTACATGTCGCCCGAGACGCGCAGCGACGAGGTCCCGACCTCGATGCGCATCGCACCGCGCACCTCGGGGCCGAACACGGTGCGGCGCTCCAGCTCGAGCAGCCACGAACCGTCCAGGGTTCCGATGGGGCACGGCCGGGTGAGCAGCTCCGGCCGGATGACGGGGCCGACGACGAGCTGGCCGCCGGCGTCGAACTCGAGGGGCGCGCTGTGGTGCCCGGCGTGATGCGAGTGGTGCGAGTCGTGCGCGGCCCGGGCGTCGTTGCCGCAGCCGCAGTCGTTGTCCATGGGTTCTGCCCTCTTCCCGACCGCGGACGCGGCCGCTACAGGAGGAGAGGGGCCGACGGACGGTGCTGATCGTCCCGGCGGCGGCAATCACCCGGGTGAGCTCCCGGGGACCACGCCGCCCCGCTCAGCTGCGCGACGTCCGCCCCGCCAGCGCCCGGAAGGCGACGGTGAAGCTGACCAGCGCGACCGCGGCGATCGAGGCGGCGCCCTGCCAGAGGGCGGTGCCGTCCCAGCCGTCCATGATCAGGGACCGCAGGGCCGCGAGCAGGTAGGTGACGGGGTTGTAGACCGCGATGGTGGCGAGCCACCCGGTCAGGGCGTCCAGCGGGAGGAAGGACGTGGTCAGGAACGCGAACGGGAAGAACAGCAGGAAGCTGGAGCTGACGGCGGCAGGATTCCCGGTGCGGAGCGCGATGGCGTACGGGAACCCGGTGAAGGCGAGACCCCAGAACCCGGCCAGCAGCAGGAAGGCGACGACGCCGGCCACCCCCGTGGCGAACCGCACCCCGAGGGCGAAGCCGAGCGCCAGCACGGGCACCGACAGGGCGATGACCAGCACGAGGTCGGCCACCATCAGCCCCAGCAGCAGCGAGGTGCGGTGCATCGGCGCGAGCAGGAGCCGGTCGAAGTAGCCGCCGGTGATGTCCGTGACCAGCGCGCTGGCCCGCGAGACGCCGGTGACCGCGAACACGATCGCGACCGGGATCTGGAACGCCTTGAAGTCGTCGATCCCGGCCACCGTGGCGACGTCGGACAGCGCCCCGACGTTGACGACGAAGAAGAAGACCGGGATGACGAGCGCGGGGATGATCGCCTCCGGCTCCCGGGGGATCTGCCGCAGGGCGCGGATCGCGACGGAGGCGAGGTCGTGCCAGAAGCCGGCGGGGCGGCCCTTGACGGTCTGCTGCCGGACGTCCTGCGTGCTCCGGCCGGTGCTCCGGTCCGTGGTCATGGCCGGCCCTTCTCCTCGTCGTCCAGGATCCGCTCGCCCGTGACCCGGAAGAAGACGTCGTCGAGCGTCGGGCGGCGCAGGGCGAGCTCGCGGACCCCGATGCCCGAGCGGTCGAGCGCGAGCGCCACCGGGCTGATGGCCCGGGCGCCGTCCTCGACGGAGACCATGAGCCGGTGGGCCTCGACGTCGATGCTCCGGATGCCGCCGAGGCCGGCCAGCGCGGTGCGCGCCGCGTCGGGCCGGTCCGCGACCTCCACGACGACGACGTCGGTCCCGATGGTGCGCTTGAGATCCTCGGGGGTGCCCTCGGCGACGATCAGGCCGTGGTTGATGATCCCGACGCGGCCGGCGAGGGCGTCGGCCTCCTCGAGGTACTGGGTGGTCAGGAAGACGGTCATGCCGAGGTCGCGGTTGAGCCGCCGGATCTCCGCCCAGACGGCCGCGCGGCTGAGCGGGTCGAGCCCGGTGGTGGGTTCGTCGAGGAAGAGGACCTGCGGGTTGTGCACCAGCGCGAGCGCGACGTCGAGGCGGCGCTTCATGCCCCCGGAGTAGGTCGCCACGCGGTCGTCGAGGGCGTCGCCGATGTCGATGAGCTCGCGCAGCTCCGCGACCCGCTGCGCCGTCTCCCGCGCGGTCAGCCCGTAGAACCGGCCCTGCAGGCGCAGCAGCTCCAGGCCGGTCTGCTTGTCGTCGAGCGCCGCCTCCTGCAGCGCCACCCCGATGCGCAGCCGGACGGCGGTGGCGTCGTCGACCACGTCGTGCCCCGCGACCTTGGCCGTGCCCCGGGTGGGCGCCAGGAGCGTGCAGAGCACCCGGGTCAGCGTCGACTTCCCGGCGCCGTTGGGCCCCAGGAACCCGTAGACCTCACCCGCCTCGACGCTCAGGTCGACGCCGGCCACCGCCCGCTTGTCACCGAAGTGCCGCTCGATGCCGCGGGCCACGACTGCCTGCTCTGGCATGCCCGTCCCTCCCGTGACACCACTGTGGCAGGCCGGGGCACGGGGAGCGCGCGGAGCGCGAGGCCGCCTGTCTTCGTTGTACCCGCCCGGCGGTCCTGTCAGGATGCCGGGATGGTGGAGATCGTCGCGTCCTCGGGTTCCGTCACGCTCTCCGGGACCCTGTGGCTGCCCGACGACGCCCCCACCGCCCTGCTGGTCATGCACCCCGGGTCCGGGCCGTCCGACCGGCACAACGACGTGTACTTCCCGCCGATCCGGAACGCGCTGCTCGCCGCGGGGGTCGCCGTCGCGGCGTTCGACAAGCGCGGCGTCGGCGGGTCGACCGGTTCGTGGCTGGCGGCCGGGATCGAGGACCAGGCCGACGACCTGCTGGCCGGGCTGGCGGCCGCCGTGGATCGGGTGCCCGGGGTGCCCGCGGGTGTCTTCGGGCACAGCCAGGGCGGCTGGGTCGTGCTGGAGGCGTGCCGCCGCGCGGGTCTCGGTTCAGCGACACTGCCCGGGCCGAGGTTCGCGGTGACCAGCTCAGGTCCCGCCGTCAGCGTGATCGAGCAGGAGCGGTACTCAGTGCGCAACGCCGTCCGCGCCCTGCCGGAGGCCGACCGAGCGAGCGCGGTGGCGGCCGCCGACCAGGTGCTCGACCTGATGCGGGACGGGGCGCCCCACGCCGACCTGACCGAGCTCCTGTCGGCCTACCCCGCCGAGGCCGAGGGACTGGCCGGGGTCTGGGGCATCAGCACCGGCATCACCGCGGAGGAATGGACGCACCTCGTCCTGGTCGGTGCCTACGACCCGCTGCCGGCGCTGCGCTCGCTGTCCGTGCCGCTGCTGGCCGCGTTCGGGGGCGACGACCCGGTGACGCCGTCGGTCGCGAGCGTCGAGGTGCTGCGGCGCGAGGTAGCGGCCGGGCTGCTGAGCACGGAAGTGCTGGCGGGCGGGAACCACCGGATGGCGGCACCGGGCGCGGTGGACGACGGGGCGGGACCAGGGGCGTTCGTGCCCGGATTCCCGGAGGTCGTGGTCGAGTTCGCGGTCGCGCAGGCGAAGCAGGGCGTCGTCGGGCGGTAGTGCTCGTGCCGCGGCCACCCGAGCCGGGCGATTCACCGGGAACGGGTGAGGGCACGAGCCCACCGGCGCACTGGAGTGAGGAGGGAACGGGAGACCGCGCGCTCCGCGCGGTCTTCGGCGAGGACTGACCTCGTCGTTCCTGCCCGACAAGGAGCGAACATGACCAGCGCACAATCCTCCGGGCCCGACCCCTACCCCGGGATGACCCCGGTCGCCTACTACGGCCCTCCACCTGACGCCCCCAGCCCCGCGGGCTTCGGGGGCGCCATGCTCATCGTGGTGTCCCTGTTCCAGATCCTGCAGGGGATCTCCGCCGTGGCCCAGGACACGGTGTACGTGACGGGCGTGGACTACGTCTACGCCTTCGACGTGACGACCTGGGGCTGGATCCACATCGCCCTGGGTGTGCTCGCCCTGATCGCGGGGATCGGGGTGCTGGGCCGCCAGACCTGGGCGTTCGTCACCGGGATCGTGCTCGCCGGCCTGGCGTGCCTGGCGAACTTCGCGTTCATCCCGTACTACCCGATCTGGAGCCTGATCATCATCGCCTTCTACCTCCTGGTGATCTGGGCGCTGAGCACCCGCTTCTCGCGGCGTGCCGAGGCGTGACGACCACATACCGCCGACCGAGGTCCTCTCAGAGCCGCTGCGCGAACCGCACCGGCTCCACGGTCTCCGCGCTGTGCCGGGCCGCCCAGTTCTCCAGGGAGGCACGGCAGGCGTGGTCGAGGTGGTGCAGGTCCGCCAGGTCCACCTCGACGGGGCGGTCCTGCGGGAGCGCCTCCAGCTGGTCGAGCAGCTTGGGCAGCCGCAGGAACGTCGCGCTGCCGCTCAGGCGCACGGTGAGCGGGCCGGTGCCCGGGTCGGTCACGTCCAGGTGCACGCGCGAGGTGTCCCAGGCGGTCTTGACCACCGAGAGCGCCAGCCCGACCAGCACGCCCTCGAACATGCCCACCGAGACGATCGCCAGCGCGGTCGCCGTCAGGACGAGGGCCTCGCCCCGGTGCTCCCGCCACAGCCGCCGGATCTCCGCCAGCGGGATGAGCTTGAAGCCCGCGTGCACCAGCACGCCGGCCAACGCCGCCACCGGGATGAGACCGAGTGCCGCCGGCACCAGGGCCGCGAAGAGCAGCAGCCACACCCCGTGCAGCACGCGGGACGCCTTGGTCCGCGCCCCCGCCTGGACGTTGGCCGCGCTGCGGACGATGACGGCGGTCAGCGGCAGGGCGCCGAGCACACCGCACACCGCGTTGCCCGCGCCCTGCGCCATCAGCTCCTGGTTGTAGCGGGTGCGCGGCCCGTCGTGCAGCCGGTCGACGGCGGCCGCGCTGAACAGGCTCTCGGCCGACGCGATCAGCGTGAAGGCGAGGATCGTGCCGAGCACCCCGAGCTCGGCGAGCCGGCGGAAGTCCTCGGGCCCGGGCGGCTGGATCGAGTCGAGCAGGCCCTGCACCTCGACCATCGCCACCGACGGCTCGAGGAACGCGCCCGCCACGATCGCCAGGCCGACGGCCACCAGGGGTGCGGGGACTACCCGCAGCCGGCGTGGCATCCGCGCCCACAGGACGAGCACGGCGATCGTGCCCAGCCCGAGCGCGAAGGACGTGAGCGCGGCGGGCGAGCGGACGACGTCGACCAGCATGCCGGGCAGGCCGGCGATCTTCGCGAGGCTCGTGGCGGGCGCGCCCAGCCCCGCCATCGAGTAGAGCTGGCCGGCGATCAGCACCAGGCCGATGCCGGCGAGCATCCCCTCGACGACCGAGACGGAGATGGCGCGGAACCAGCGGCCCACCCGGAGCGCGCCCATCAGCAGCTGGAGCAGCCCGGTGGCGAGCACCAGCACCCCGAGCACCGGGAGGCCGAACTGCTGCACGGCCTGGTAGACCAGCACCGTCAGGCCGGCGGCCGGACCGCTGACCTGCAGGCTGCTCCCCGGGAGGAACCCGGTCACCAGCCCGCCGACGATGCCCGTGACCAGGCCCAGCTCCGCCGGGACGCCGGAGGCGACGGCCACCCCCACGCACAGCGGGACGGCGACGAGGAAGACGACGAACGAGGCGGTCAGGTCCGCCAGGAACGTCCGGCGGCGCGACGACGGCGGGGCGGCCGCCGCACTCCCGGGCGCGCTCACAGCGGCGCGCCCTTGCCGGCGGAGGGACGGGCCTTGAGAGCTCGAGCCCGGCGAGCACGAGCCCCGAGAGCCCGTTCCCGGAAGAAACGAGCCTGGTCAGCGAAGGAACCGGCATGAACGAGTAGATGCTGCATCAGATACCCCCTGGTGCGCCCCCTGAGCGCATCGGTCGTCGACGAAAGTGCGGAACGTCGGGTAGGTGAGGTGCATGTGGTGACCCGGTACGAGCCCCGGTACGGATCGAGGCCGTGATTCGGCGTGTCCCTGCTGAGACCAAGTCTTGGGACTGAATCTCAGAGCAACCTCAGAGGGCGGGTGAAACAATCGGGCGCATGGACCTCGACGCCCGCCGTCTCCTGCTGGTCGAGGACGACAGGCGCCTCTCGCAGCTGCTCGTCCGACTGCTCACCGCGGAGGGCTACGACGTGGTCCCCGTCTACGACGGCCAGGCCGGGCTGCACCACGGGCTGACGGGCCGGTGGGACGCGCTCGTCATCGACCGCACGCTGCCCGCCATGGAGGGCGTCGACCTGGTCCGCCGGCTGCGCTCGCGGGGCATCACGACGCCGACGATGCTGCTCACCGCCCGCGGCACCACCGAGGACCGGGTGGAGGGCCTCGACGCCGGCGCGGAGGACTACGTCGTCAAGCCGTTCGACAGCGACGAGCTGCTGGCGCGCCTGCGGGCGCTCCTGCGCCGGCACACCGACACCTCCCCCGTGATCGACCTCGGGGGACGGCGCCTCGACGTCGCGTCACGGCGGGTGCTCTCCCCCGACGCCGATCCCGTCGAGCTGTCCGCCCAGGAGTGCGCGCTGCTGCGGATCATCGCCGCCAACCCGGGCCGCGTGCGCAGCCGCGAGGAGCTGCACCGGCGCATCTTCCAGAACGCGGACAGCCCGAACGCCGTCGACACCTACGTCTACTACCTGAGGCGCAAGCTCGGCGCCGGCATGATCCGCACGGTGCGCGGCCTCGGCTACCAGCTCGGCGCCACGTGAGCGCTGCGATCAGCGACCGCCGGCTGCTGCGCAAGGCGTCCCTCGCCGTCGCCCTCCAGACCGGCGCCGCGGTCGGGATCGTCGTCTCCGCGGTGATCGCCCTGGTGTACGTCGTGGGGCTCGAGGCCCGGCGGGACGCGTCCGAGGTGAAGCTGCAGGCCAAGGTCGCCGAGGCCGGGAGCCACCACGTGACCCTGGACGGCACCGACACCGTCGTCGTGGACGGCATGCCCACGAACTGCCCGGAGCGCCACGTGCGGGAGACCGCGGCTCGGCTGCCCGACGGCCAGTCCCGGGTCGAGGTCTGCGGCAACCCGTTCCTCGCCTATGTCGGCGAGTCGCCCGACGGCACCCGCGTCACCGCGATCATGAACTTCGTCGAGCAGCAGGAGGAGACCGAGCGGCTCACCCGGTTCTCGCTGGCGGCCGGCGCCCTCGGCGTCCTCGCCTCGGCGGTGCTCGGCTGGGCGTTCGGCCGCCGGGCCGTCCGGTCGCTCGGCGACGCCCTGGCGTCCCAGCGGCGGTTCGTCTCCGACGTCAGCCACGAGCTGCGGACGCCGCTGGCGATCCTGCTCACCCGGGCCCAGCTCCTGCAACGCGGTCCGGCGCACGACGAGGCCCAGCGGCTGGAGCTGGAGCAGCTGACCCAGGACGCCAAGATCGCCGCGGAGGTGGTCGACGACCTGCTCCTCGCCGCGGAGATCCAGCACCGGCCGCTCCCCCGGGTGCCGGTCGACCTGGGCGCGGTGGCCGGCGAGGTCCGGGCCTCGTTCGCCACGCGGGCGCAGCTCGCGGGCGTCGACCTGCTCGTCGACGCCCAGCCGGGTACCGACTACGTGGTCACGGGCACCACCACCGCCCTGCGCCGCGCGCTGTCGTCGCTCGTCGACAACGCCCTGGCCCACGTGGACGACGGCGGCCGGATCGTGATCTCGCTGCGGCCGCGCGGCGCGGGGATCGCCGTGGCCGTGATCGACGACGGCGAGGGCCTCGACCCCGCCCGGGCACGCGAGCTGACCATGCGGTTCCGGCGCGGGTCGCACGACAAGGCGGGCAGCGTGCGGCTGGGACTGGGTCTCTCGCTCGTCAGCGAGATCGTCACGGCCCACGGCGGGGAGCTGACGATCGACGGCGCGCCCGGGTCCGGTGCGACGTTCGCGCTGTCGTTCCCGGCGTCGAGCATCCCGCGCGGGAACCGGGAGGCGCCCGTGCACCTGTCACCGAGCGTGTGAGGGGCCCGGGTCTGGACTACCGTGGCTGCGCCGGGGTGACGCTGCCCGTCCGCGTGACCGGGCAGGTTCCGTGGCGCACGTGCGCCGGACTACCGGGGAGGCGCTCGTGACCGACCATGACGTGGTGATCGTCGGCGCGGGGCTGGCCGGTCTGGTGGCCGCGCTCGACCTGACGCGAGCCGGGCTCGACGTGCGGCTCCTGGAGCGGGCCGCGGAGCCCGGCGGGCGGGTCGCCGGCGAGATCGTCGACGGCTTCGTCGTCGACCGCGGGTTCCAGGTGCTCAACACCTCCTACCCCCAGGTGCGCCGCCGGCTCGACCTGACCGCGCTCGACCTGCGGCAGTTCGTCTCGGGCGCGCTGGTGCGCCGGGACGGCCGGCTGCACCGGCTCGTCGACCCGCGCCGGCACCCGGGCGGCCTGGTGAGCACCCTCGCGTCGGGCCTGCTGCCCTGGCGGGACAAGCTGGCCCTGGCCCGGTACGCGGCGCGGGCGGGCTACCGGCCCGTCGCCGAGCTGCTCGCCGAGCCCGAGACCACCGCAGCGCAGGCCCTGCGGCGGCGCGGCATCGGGGACGCCGGGATCGAGCGCTTCCTGCGGCCCTTCCTCTCGGGCGTGCTGGGCGAGGACGAGCTGGAGACCTCCAGCCGGTACGTGGACCTGGTCTGGCGCAGCTTCGCGCGCGGGCGTGTGGGCGTGCCGGCCGCGGGCATGTCCGCGATCCCGCGGCAGCTCGCCGCCCGGCTGCCGGACGGCGTGCTCATGTGCGGCGTGGACGTGCACCGGGTCGACGGGGCCGACGCGAGCAAGGCCGGCACGAACGGGTCCGACGGCGCCCAGGTGCAACACTCCGGCGGGCGCCTGCGGGCCCGCGCGGTGGTCGTCGCGACCGACCCGCGGACGGCGGGCCGGCTCCTGCCCACGCTGGCCGTGCCGCCGATGCGCCCGCTCACGACCGTCTACCACGCCGCGCCGGAGCCGCCGGGCACGGGACCGATCCTGCTGCTGGAGGGCGGCGACGACCGGCTGGTCGCCAACTCCGTGGTCCTGACCGACGCCGCGCCGGAGTACAGCCGCGACGGCCGGGCGCTCGTCGCGACGTCGCTGGTGGGCGCCGCCGCGGCCGACGTCGACGAGGCCGCCCTGCGCCGGCGCCTCGCCCGCCTGTACGGCACGCCCACCGACCGGTGGGCGCACGTGCGCACGGTGCACGTGCCGGACGCCCTGCCCGCCGCGCAGCCGCCGCTGGGCGACCTGCGCCGGCCCGACGACCTCGGCGACGGCCTCTTCGTCGCGGGCGACCACCGCGACACGCCCTCGATCCAGGGCGCGATGGCCAGCGGGACCCGGGCCGCCCGCGCCGTCCTTCAGGCGATCGGGCCCGCGTAGCCCATCCAGTAGTCGACGGCCTCGGGGCGCGGCCGGGCCGTCATGCCGCTGGGGACGCCGAGCTCCATGACCCGGTCCGCCGACCGGTCGAACGCGGGCCAGCCGGGCAGGCCCGGGCCGTTGGGGTCCCCGGTGCGGACGAAGTTGAGCCAGTACCCGCTGAGCTGGTCGCGCAGCACGTGGTCGGCCGGGCCGTAGTCGGCGTCGCCGTCCGCGCCCAGGTTGTCAAAGGCGTACATCACCTCGGCGCCGTGGTACGCCCCGAACTCCCGGAGGCCCGGGTCCGGCGGCGTGTGCGTGAAGAAGTACAGGTACGCGGGCGCCTGCCCGGAGCTCGTCTGCAGGTGCGCCCACCGGTACATCGCGCGGGTGAAGACCCGGTCGGTCTGGGCCTGGAGCTGCGAGTCGAGCACCTGGTCCTCGGTCTCGCCGGGGTACAGGTCGAGGAACTCCTCGGCGTCCGCGCCGTGGTCCTCCCGCGCCGTGGCGCGGTACTCCTCGGGGGTCATCGGTTCCGGCGGGAACGCCCGGATCAGGGAGTCCTCGTCCGCGTTGCTGCCCACCAGCGTCGGCACGTCGAGCTGGTCACCCGCGGCGTAGATCTCCGCGGGGCTGCGGTCGAGCACGTGCCCGTCGACGGACGGCCGCCAGTGCGGGCCGACGGCGGCGGCCGCCTCGACGATCCGGTCGACGGGCAGGTCGCGCACCTCGTCGACCGTGTCGACGCCGAGCTCCCGGAGCAGCCGCGCGCCCGCGTCCTCCGCGACGGCCCGCGAGTCGCTCTGGTCGCCGTCCTCGGTGTTCCCCTCCGTGCCCATGCAGGCCCCGCTGCTGCCGATGATGCCGTCGACGAGGCCCTCGGCCAGGGGTGTCGCCCCCAGGATGCAGACGCTCTCGCCGCCCGCGGACTCGCCCGCGACGGTCACCCGGTCGGGGTCACCGCCGAACGCGGCGACGTTCTGGCGCACCCAGTCCAGGGCGGCGATCTGGTCCAGGATCCCGTAGTTGCCCGACGCGCCGTACGCCGACTCCGCCGCCAGGTCCGGGTGCGAAAGGAAGCCCAGGACCCCGAGCCGGTAGTTGATCGTGACCACGATCGCCTCGCCGCTCGCGGCGAGCGCCTCGCCGTCGTACAGGGGCAGGGCTCCCGAGCCGGTGGCGAAGCCGCCGCCGGGCACGTGGACGAGCACGGGCAGGTCGGCGGACGCCCCCGTGGGACGCCAGACGTTGAGGTAGAGGCTGTCCTCGCTGACCGGGAAGGGGTTGAGGAACGTCTCCTCCAGCGGGATGTCGACGACCTTGGTCAGGGCCCGGGTGGTGAACGTCGTGGTGCCCTGGACCGGCACGGCCGAGAAGCGGTCGGCGACCAGCACCTCCGAACGCGGCTCGGGCGGCCGGGGCGCCTGCCAGCGCAGCTCCCCGACCGGGGGCTGCGCGTACGGCACGCCGGCGAAGATCTCGACCGTGCCGGCGTCGTTGCGCACGCCCGTCACCGGGCCCTCCCTGGTCTCGACCGGCGCCGTGGCCGCACGGTCCGCGCCCCCGGCCACCCGGACCTGCGGGCCCGGATGGGCGAGCACGGCCGTGCCGCACACGAGCGCGGCGGCCACCAGCCACGCCCCCGCCCGGAGCAGTGCTCCGCGCCGCAGCCACCACGGGGCGGTCAGCACCACGACCAGCAGGAGCGCCACAACCAGGGCCCAGCCCCACCACAGGGTCCCGTTGAGCCAGCCGAGCACCAGCGCCGCCACGCCCAGGAGCGCGAACGGCGCCCAGAACCAGGCCGAGCGCCCTGAGGCACCAGATCGGGTCGTGCGAGGTGTCGCCTGCTCGGTGGTCGCCACGCGGTGTTCCTTCGTCGTGCAGTCGTCGTCGCTGGCGAGGATCGTCAGCCGGGAGGATCGTCACCTGGGAGGATTGTCGCCACGGACAAGCACAGCGCGACCGCGGGTATTCCGCTCGGCCGCGGACAGGGGGAGGCAGACCGTGCTCAGCAGCGAGCTCGCCGAGCTGGCGGGCGTCACGGTCCGGACGCTGCGCCACTACCACCAGGTCGGGCTGCTGCCCGAGCCCCCGCGTACCTCCGGGGGCTACCGGCACTACGACGTCGGCCATCTGGTCCGGCTCCTGCGCATCACCCGGATGACGGCGCTCGGCCTCCCCCTGTCCGCGCTCCCGGAGGTGCTGGACGACCCGGCGGCGGCCGACGAGCTGCTCGACGAGCTGGACCGCCGGGCCGCCGCCGACATCGAGCGCCTGAACGCCCGCCGGGCCGACATCGCGGCGCTGCGCCGCAGCGGCGCACCGCCCGACCTCCCGCCCGAGCTCTCGGCGCTGCGCTCCCCCGCGGCCGGGCTGTCGGCGGGCATGGCCCGCTACGAGCACGAGCAGCTCGTCCTGGCCGGCCACCTGATCGGCGGGGGCGACGCCGCGGGGCTGGCCGCACTGCTCGGCGACGCGGACCAGGAGCCGGCCGTGTCCGCGGCCCTGACGGCCCGCTTCTACGCCTTTCCCGACGACGCCCCGGACGACGACGTCGCGGCGCTCGCCGGTGAGCTCGTGGCGCACCTCGGGCCGGCACTGGCGCGGCTGACCGGCCTGCCCCCGGTGGACGCGCGGGCCGCGGCCCTGCTGGACGAGCTGGCCGAGCGCACGCTCCGCCCTGTGCAGCGCGACGTGCTGCGCCGGGTCCAGCGGCGGCTGGCACGGCTCGGCAAGGTGTGACCCGGGTCACTCGGCCACGTGTTGAGTCCGACGCGGCGTCGGGGTCTGGACTCGGGGGTGACCCACCCACCGAGAGCGAGGACCTGCCATGACCACCCTGCCGGAGCCGACCACCCCGCCGGACCTCATCGCCGTCGAAAACTTCTTCGGCCCGCCCACCCGGAGCCGCGCCGTGCTGTCCCCGGACGGCACCCAGGTCGCCTACCTTGCGCCGTGGCGCGACCGGCTCAACGTCTTCGTCCGCCGCGTGGACTCCGACTGGGCGACACCCGACGACGAGGACCGGGACGGAGACGGGGCCGGGGCCGGGGCCGGGAACGACCCGGCCGGCGCCCGCCGGGTCACCGCCGACCCCCGGCGGAACATCGACAGCTTCTTCTGGTCCGCCGACGGGCGCTACGTGCTGTTCCTGCAGGACACCGACGGCGACGAGAACTGGCACCTGCACCGCGCGGACCCCGCCCGTCCCGCCGAGCCCGCCGTGGACCTGACGCCGTTCCCGGGCGTGCGCCTGCTCCAGGCGCACCTCTCGCCGCAGCGGCCGCGCACCGCCGTCGTCCAGCTCAACCTGCGCCGCCCCGACCTGGCCGACGTCTTCGAGCTCGACCTCGCGACCGCCGAGCTGACCGCCGTCGCGGAGAACCCGGGCGACGTCGTGAGCTGGCTGCACACGGCCGACCGGCTGCTGGCCCACACCATGGAGGAGGGCGGCGACCACGTGCTCTCGCGGTGGGACCGGGGCGAGCGGCGGCCGATCGCGCGGTTCTCCGGCACCGACCACCCGTTCGGGCTCCAGCCCGCCGTGCCAACCCCGGACGGCGCCGGGTTGTGGACCGGCTCCTCGCGCGGGTCGGACCGTACCCGCCTGGTCCGGATCGACCTGGACACGGGCGAGCAGGCCGGGGTGGACAGCCACCCAACGTTCGACCTGGACACGCCCCGCCCGGAGGCCGACCCGCGCTTCCCGTCCTCGCTGATCCTGCACCCCGGCACCGGGGACCTGCTGGGCGTCCGCTACCTCGGGGAGCGGCAGGAGATCCACGCCCTCGACGAGCACTTCGCCGAGGTCCTCCCCCGGCTGACCGAGCTGTCCGACGGCGACCTGGCCCACGTGTCCTGCGACACCACGGCGCAGCGGTGGGTGGTGGACTTCACGCACGACCGGGACCCTGGCGTCACCTGGTTCTACGACCACGCCACCGGTCAGTCGCGCCGGCTGTTCCGCCCGTTCCCGCACCTCGACCCAGCCACGCTCGCCCCGGTCACGCCCGTCACCATGACTGCCCGCGACGGGCTCGACCTGCCCTGCCACGTCACGCTGCCGGTCGGCGTGGAGCCGCACCGGCTGCCGACCGTGGTGCTGGTCCACGGCGGGCCGTGGTACCGCGACAGCTGGACCTTCGACCCCGAGGTCCAGCTCCTCGCCAACCGCGGCTACGCGGTGCTGCAGGTCAACTTCCGCGGCTCCACCGGCTACGGCAAGGCCCACACCCAGGCCGCGATCGGCCAGTTCGCGGGCCGCATGCACGACGACCTGATCGACGCACTCGACCAGGCGGTCGAGCAGGGCTGGGCCGATCCCGACCGGGTGGCGATCTACGGCAGCTCCTACGGCGGCTACGCGGCGCTGGTGGGCGCGGCCTTCACGCCCGGCCGGTTCACCGCCGCCGTCAGCTACACCGGCATGTCCGACCTGGTCGACCTCGTCGAGTCGGTGGTGCCGTTCGCCCGGCGCAGCATCGAGAACAGCTTCCTGCGGTACATCGGCGACCCGGAGGACCCGGACCAGCGGGCCGACATGCTCGCCCGGTCACCGATCAGCCGGGTCGACGACATCACCGCCCCGGTGCTGCTGGTCCACGGCGCCAACGACGTCCGCGTCCCCCGCCGGCACTCCGACCGCGTGGCCGAGGCGCTACGTGCCCGCGGCGCCGAGGTCGAGTACCTGCTCAACGAGACCGAGGGCCACTGGTTCATCAACCCGGACAGCAACATCGAGCTGTACCGCACGCTCGAGCTCTTCCTCGCCCGGCACGTGGGCGGCAGGCCGGGGCCTACCGTCCCTCGTGGGCCAGCAGCTCCGACACGGTGACGAACTCGTAGCCGCGGTCGCGGAGCCGTTCGATCAGCGGTCCCACCGCCCGGAGGCTCTGCTCGCGGCTCGGGTACATCGCGTGCAGCAGGATGATCGAGCCGGGGCGGACGTGCTCGTCGGCGTGGTCCACGATCCGCGCCGGGCTGGCCGCGACGTCGGGGTAGGAGTCGGGCTCGACGTCCCACGTGATCGTGCGCCGCTCGTGCTCCGCGAGATACCGGGGCAGGGCCAGCAGCTTCTTCCCGTTGGGCGGGCGGAAGGTGATCTCGCCCGCGTAGCCGGTCGCCCGGATCAGCGCGTCCGTGTCCTCGATCTCGCGCGCGACGAAGTCGGGCGACACCAGCACCATCCGCTCGTGGGAGTAGGTGTGGTTGCCGATCTCGTGCCCGTCGGCGGCGATCCGCGCCCCGAGCTCCGGGTGCTGCGCCAGCTCGCGGCCGGTCAGGTAGAAGGTGGCGGGGACGCCGGCCTCGGCGAGCGTGTCGAGCAGCGGCCCCGCCCCCGCGGGATCCGGGCCGTCGTCGAACGTCAGCGCGACCACCTTGGCCGAGGTCTCGACGCGCGGGGTGATGCCGCCGTAGAGCTGGAAGCCCCTGGCGTTGACCAGCCGGTCCAGGCCCAGGGCGGACACGGCGAGCAGGACGATCACCACCGCTCCGCCGAGCGCCCACCTGAGGGCGGGTCGCGATGCGGGTCGTGCTGCGGGTCGTGCGTGCATGGCGCCGACCATAGGGGACCTGACCTGCGGCGACGACGAAAGTCCTGGGGCAGGGGGCGACCGCGTGCGCGCCGGCCAGCGCACACCTGACGCAATCTTGCAGTATTCATTTGCCAGACATTGTCTGCATGGGTGAAATCTCCTATAAAGGTAGCGATCGGGTCACAACTGGAGTGCCCCGACCCACCTTCAGGGAGCTGCCCACATGAAGCAACGCCTGTTGAGCATCGTCGCCACCTTCGCGGCCACCACCCTCGCCACCGTCGGGCTCGTGACGACGCCGGCCGAACCGTCGTACGCCGCCGGGGAGTCCTACGTCGCCCTCGGCGACTCCTACTCCTGGGGTACCGGAACCCGGTCCTACATCGCCGACGGCACCGAGTGCCTGCGCTCCACCTACGCCTACGCCAGCCTGACCGCGGCGGCCAAGGGCTACAGCCTCAACTTCCGGGCCTGCTCCGGAGCCGTCGTGTCCGACGTGACGAGCACCCAGCTCAGCGCGCTGGGCACGGGCACGCGGTACGTCACGATCTCGGTGGGCGGCAACGACGCCGGGTTCGCCGACGTGCTGACCGAGTGCGCCCTGCCGGCGTGGGCCAGCGACTGCGCCGGCGCGGTCGGTGCCGCGCGCTCGTTCATCTCCGGCACGCTCCCGGGCCGGCTCAGCACGCTCTACGCCGCCATCCGGACGAGGGCGCCGGGCGCGAAGGTGGTCGTCGTCGGCTACCCGAAGATCTTCATGGGCGAGGACTGCAACGTGGCCACCTTCTTCAGCCCGGAGGACGAGGCCGCGCTGAACGACGCCGTCGTGCACATCAACTCGGTCACCCAGGCGGCCGCCTCCGCCCGGGGGTTCACCTTCGTCAACCCGGTCAGCCGGTTCACCGGCCACGCCGTGTGCGACTCGACGGAGTGGATCAACGGCTTCTCCAACCCCGTCCAGGAGTCCTACCACCCGAACCGGCTCGGCCACGCCAACGGCTACCTGCCGCTGGTCAGCGGCGTGCTGACCGGCGCGAGCGTCGCGGCGACCAGCACGGTGGTGGCGAAGGCGGAAGACGACGCGGCGGAGCAGGCCGAGCTCCAGCAGAAGTACGCGGCCGCCGACCGCAGGATCGAGCCGAAGCTCTTCCAGCCCCCGACCAAGGCCCGCCTCGAGGAGCTGGCGAAGGAGCGCGACGTCGACTTCGACGCCTGGTGGGCCCGGACGCAGTCGTCGGACCGGTCCCACCGAGGCTGAGCCCACTGAACCGAGCCCACTGAGCTGAGCCGCTGAACCGAGCCACCGGCCCGGGGGCCGCGTGCCACGTCCGTCGACGTGCGCGCGGCCCTCGGGCCTAGGTCCGTCCGGCCGTCCGGTAGCGGTGCTCGGGACGGCCCGTGGAGCCGTAGCGGAGCTCGACCACGAGGTGCCCCTGGTGGGCGAGCGTCGAGAGATAGCGCTGGGCCGTCGCCCGGGACACCCCGACCCGGTCGGCGACCATCGGGGCCGAGAGCGCCGCCCCGGCCTCGGCGAGCGCCCCCAGGACCGCGGTCTCGGTGGGCGACCGGCGCGAGGCGCCGTCGCGGCTCCCCGCGCCGTGCAGGACCCGGCGGGCGCGGTCCACCGCCTCCTGGTCGAGCTCGGCCTGCGAGTCGACCAGGTTGCGGTAGCGGCCGTAGGCGCGGAGCAGCTCGGTGAGGTCGTCGTCGGCGAAGGGCTTGATGAGGTAGCCGAACGCCCCGCGCTGGAGCGCCTTGCGCACGGCCGCGGTGGCAACGGCGGCCGACAGCACGACGGCGTCGACGTCCCGTCCCGCGATGAGGTCGAGCCCGGAGCCGTCCGGCAGGTAGATGTCGGCAAGCACGAGGTCCGGCTGCTCGGCGTCGATCACGGCGGCCGCCTGCGCCGCCGTGCCGGCGGTCGCGACCACGCCGAAACCCTCGACCGACTCCACGATGCGCGTGTGCAGCCGGGCCACGTGGAAGTCGTCGTCGACCACGACGACGCGGAACCGCACCCCCGCGCCCGCGTCCCTCGTCGTGCTCATCGGCCGTCCTCCTGTTCGAACTGGTGCTCCAGGCGCGCCACGAAGACCGCGCCGTGCCGCTCGGTGCGGCCCATCGCGAGCCGCAGCTCGCCGCCATGCCGCCGGGCCACCTCGGCCGACAGGCGCAGCCCGATGCCGTGACCGTGCGCGGGCCCGGCCGCGCCGGACTCCCCCGGCCCCGCGGTGCCGCCCGCGCCCACGAGCTCGGCGGGTCGCGCCTCGGGGGTGAACGGGTCGGCCGCCGCGCCGTCGCCGGAGTCCATGACCGACAGGTGGAGCTCGTCGCCGTGCCGCAGCGCCTCCACCTCGACCCAGCGGGGCGTGCGCCGCGAGGCCACCGCCGCCGCGATGCCGTTGTCCACGAGGTTGCCGAGCACGGTGGTGACGTCCTCGGGGTGCAGCAGCGACCCGGCCACGTCGGCGTCGGGGCCGACGCGCAGCGTCACGCCCTGGCGTTCGGCCTCCAGCGCCTTGGCTCCCAGGAACGCCTGCAGGTAGGGCTCCCGGACGAGGCCCGCGTTGGCGACGGGGAAGCGCACCGGGCCGTGCTCGCCGATGCGGTCGAGGTAGTCGAGGGCCTCGGCCGTGTCCCCGGCCCGCACCAGCCCCGTGACCACGTGGATGCGGTTGGCGAACTCGTGCCGCTGTTCCCGCAGGGCCCCGGCCAGGGTGCCGACGGCGGTCAGGCGGCGGGTCAGGTCCTCGACCGCCGTCACGTCGCGCACGATGACGACCCGCCCGAGCAGCCGGCCCTCGCGCCGCACCTCGTGCACGTCCACGTAGACCAGCCGGCCGTCCACGACGAGCGGCGGGAGCGGCTGCTCGGGCGGCTCGGGCTGCTCGGCCGACTCAGTCGGCTCAGTCGGCTCAATCGGTCGGCCCTTGATCCGCGCGAGGACGCCCGCGTGGCCGACCGCCTCCTCGACCGGGCGCCCCACGGCGTCGTGCAGGCCCAGCAGGGCCGCGGCGCGGTCGTTGCACACCGTGACGACGTCGGCGGCGGACAGCCCGACCACGCCGTCGTCGACCCCCTGGAGCACGGCCTGCTGGTCGTGGACCAGCACGAGCAGCTCCTCGGGCTGGAGGCCGAGCGTCTTCTCGCGCAGCCTGCGCGTGATGAACCGGGCGAGCAGTCCCCCGACGGCGAGCGCCAGCGCCGTCGAGAGCACCACGGGGACGGCGTCGGTGAGCACGGTCGACCACACCTCGGTGGGCGGCAGCCCGACGCTCACCTCCCCCACCACGGTGTCGGGACGGTCGAGCCCGTACACGGGGACCTTGGCCCGGGCCGAGTCGCCGAGGGTGCCGCGCTCCCAGCTCACCGTCTCCTCGCCGCGCAGCGCGGCGTCGGGGCTGGTGGAGACCGGGTCGCCGATCTCGTCGGGGCTGGGGTGGGCCAGCCGCCGCCCCGTGTCGTCCGTGATCACCACGAACAGGGCGCCGGTGCGGTCCTCGACCTCGCGGGCGTAGTCGTCGAGCGTGCCGGCGACGAGCTCGGCGTCGGTCGACGGCGGCTGCCGCTCCGACTCCGCCTCGGCGCCCGCCCGCACGCCGGGGGTCTGCGCCACGGTCTGCGCGATGCGCAGCGCGGACTCCTGGGTCTGCTGCACGAGCCGGTTGAACCCGGTGACCGCGAACAGCCCGAGCGTGATGAGCGACACCACGATCATCGCGGCCACGATCGACCGGTTGACCTGGGAGGTGAAGGGCCTGGCCGAGCGCCGGGCCGGGGGCGCGTCCGCGGCCGCCCGGGCGGGCTGCTGGAGCGGGTGCGGCGTCGCCATGTTCGCATGCTAACCACGCGCGGGGCGGGTTCCCGAGCGGTGAGCAGAATGCGCACAACGAGTTCTGTGCGGTATTCCGCCAGAACGCGCAGTAGCGCGCGCAGGGGGCCGACCGGTTCCTAGGGTGACCGGGTCATCGCACCCGCCGTCCCCCCAGCCGGCCAGACGAAGGAGTCTCCCGTGCTTGTTCTGCTCGGATTCGGAATGGTCGCCACCTTCATGGTGCTGATCATGACCAAGCGCATGACCCCGGTGCTCGCGCTCGTCATCGTGCCCACGGTCTTCGGGCTGTTCGCCGGGGCCGGGCTCGGGATCGGCGACATGGCGCTGGACGCCATCGGTGGCCTCGCCCCGACGGCGGCCCTGCTGATGTTCGCGATCATCTACTTCGGCCTGATGATCGACGTCGGGCTGTTCGACCCGCTCGTGCGCGTCATCCTGCGGGTGGTGGGCCACGACCCGGTGAAGGTCGTCGTGGGTACCGCCCTGCTCGCGGCGGTGATCTCGCTCGACGGCGACGGCTCCACGACCTTCATCGTCGTGACGAGCGCCATGCTGCCGATCTACCTGCGGCTCGGCCTGAGCCCGGTGGTGCTCACCTGCGTCGCGGGCCTCGCGAACGGCGCCATGAACATCCTGCCCTGGGGCGGCCCGACAGCCCGCGCCGCGGCGGCCCTCGACCTGTCGCCGAGCGACGTGTTCGTGCCGATGGTGCCCTCCCTGCTGGCCGGGCTCGCCGTGATCTTCGTCTTCTCGTGGCACCTCGGCCTGCTGGAGCGGCGCCGGCTCGGCACGATCGACCTGCCCGGGGAGGGTGTGGGTTCGGGGTCGGGCGGCGGCGTGGGCTCCGGCTCGGGCCCGCGCGGCGGCGGCGGGACCGTCACCCAGGTCGAGCGCATCTCGACCGTGGCCGTCCAGACGCTGGTGAAGCCGGACGACACCGCGATGGCCGACAGCATGCTCGACCCGCAGCGCTCCACGCTGCGCCCGAAGATGTTCTGGTTCAACCTGGCGCTCACGGCCGTCGTGATGGTGCTGCTCGTCGCCGACGTGCTGCCGCTGGCCTACGTGTTCATGGCCGGCAGCGCCGTCGCGGTCATCGCGAACTTCCCCCGGGTCTCGGACCAGGCGCAGCGCATCGTGGCCCACGCCCCGTCCATCGTCGGCGTGGTCTCGATGGTGCTCGCGGCCGGCGTGCTGATCGGGGTGCTGGAGGGCACGGGGATGGTCGACGCCATGGCCGCGTGGGTCTCGGGCAGCATCCCCGACCAGCTCGGCGCGTTCTCGGCGGTGATCACGGGGCTGCTGAGCATCCCGATGACGTTCTTCCTGTCGAACGACGCCTTCTACTTCGGCATCCTCCCGGTGCTCGCGGAGAGCGCCGCGGCGTTCGGCGTCGACCCGGTCGACATGGCGCGGGCGTCGATCACGGGCCAGGTGGTGCACATGCAGAGCCCGCTGGTGCCGGCCATCCTGCTGCTCATCTCGCTCGCCGGCGTCAACCTGGGCGACCACCACAAGAAGGTGCTGTGGCGGGCCGTGGTGGTGGCGCTGGTGATGCTCGTGGTCGGGATCGCGGTCGGTTCGATCGGCATCGCCTGAGCCGCTAGCGCGCCTGCTCCGCCAGCGCCGTCGCCAGGGCGGTGAGCGACCGCCCGGCGACGGCCGGGACGGTCACGCCCTGCAGCACGTCCAGGTCCGCCGCCTCCGGGGCGCTGCCCGCGGCGCCGCACAGCGCGCCGACCAGGGCGGGCAGGCTGTCCTGGTGCCGGGTGACCGACAGCGCCAGCGGCAGGGCCGCCGCGTGGTCGCCGTCGGTCAGGACGAGGAGCGCGACCGCGAGCGGCAGGGTCTCGGCGACCGTACCCGGGTGGCTGTAGGTGCGCGGCGCGAACCGGGCCACGAGCGCGGGGACCGCCCCGAAGGGCGTACGGGCGCCGTCGGCGATCGCGAGGGCATCGCGCACGCCGTCGGCGAGCCAGTCGTCGGCGGCGAGGTCCTCGTCGGCGGCGGCCAGGGCGTCCCGGACGGGCACGCCCTGGAGCAGGTGGCCCACCAGGCGCGCGAACGCCGCGGCCGCGTGGACCCCGATGCCGTCGTGCGTGATGGTCGCGTAGGTGCGCGCGAGCGCGGCCGCTGCGGCCGGGTCGGCCGTCGCGATCGCCACGGCCAGGGCGCCGGGCAGCGCCGTGTCGTCGTAGAACGCCGGGTTGTCGGCGCCGGTGTGGGGCGGGCGCAGGCCCGCCTCCGCGTTGAGCAGCGCGGACCGCTGCGCGGCGCTGGTCCAGGTGTCGGGGGTGTCGAGCAGGGCGCGCCACGTGTCGAACAGGGCGTCCTGGTCGCGGCCCGGGGCCCCCAGCAGCACGCGGGCGGCGACGGCGAAGGTGTCGGCGTCGTCGGTCGCCACGAGCGCCGGCGCGTCGATGGCCGTCAGGACGAACGGCACCACCGGCCGGAGCACCCGGGACTCGTCGAGCTCCAGCGCACCCTTGCGGAGCATCTGCCGCACCCAGGGGTCGCGGACGGTCCGGTGCTCGCTGGCCGGCGCACCGAGGGCGTCGCCCAGGGCCAGCCCGCGCACGGCGCCCAGGGCGCGGTCGAGACGGTCGGTCATGCTCGGGTCTCCTTGCCACGGTCCGCGTCGCCGCGGACATCGTCGGTGGTCACGCGGTCGGTGGTCACGCGGTCGGCAGCCGCCCGCTCGGCCAGGGCGTCGGCCAGGTCCACGAGGTCGGTGCCGGCCGTCGCCGCGATGCACTGGCCGGTCACGGACCGCACCTGGGCGACGTGCGCCGGGTCGAGCGCGCTCGCGCCGTGCAGGGCGCCGGCCACCGCGCCGGCCATGGCCGCGATGGTGTCGGAGTCCCGGCCGATGTTCACGCCGGACTCGATGGCGCCGAGCGTGCCGTCGTTGGCCCGCAGCAGGCCGATGGTGAGCGCGACGGCCTCGGGGGCGACGTCGGCCCACATGTAGTGCCGCAGCGGGATGGTCGCGAAGAGGGCCTCCTCGGCCTGCTCCGGCGAGCCGGCGCGCGCGGCGACGTCGAGCGCGCGGCGGGCCAGGCGGGCCGCCCACGAGTCCTCGGGCATCGCCGCGAGCATGGCGGCCAGCACGGGGTCGACGTCGTCCGCGACCATGGCGACGGCGACGCCGGCGGCGATCGCCTGGGCGCACCAGATGCCGTCGCGCGAGTGGCTGACCTCGGCGTCGGCCCGGGCCATGCGGATCGCGAGCGCGGGGTCCCCGGCGGCGTAGACGCCGATCGGGGCGACGCGCATGGCGGCGCCGTCGCTCCAGGTCTCGGCGTTGCGCTGCCCGCTGGCGGGCGGCGCCATGCCGGCGTGGAGGTTGGCGATCGCGATCATCTCGCTGAAGCCGGCCCGGTTGAACCCGGTCCGCTGCGCGCGCAGGGCCTCCAGCCAGGTGTCGGCCACCACGGCGGACGTGAGGTCCGCGCCCGCCCGCAGCACGCCGCGGGCGCACAGGACGGCGTACTCGGTGTCGTCCGTGCCGGCGGCGTCGGGGTCGACGAAGCCGCGTACCCGGCCCCACTTCTCGCGGATCGCGGGAAGGGTCATGCCCTCGGTCGGGGCGCCCATGGCGTCACCGATCGCCAGGCCGAGCAGCGCTCCGCGCGCACGGTCGTTGTTCATGCTCCTCCGGTCCTCAGCCTCTCGTCCGCCCGGCGACGTCTTCCGTGAACGTCGCCTCGAAACGTAACGTTTTGCATGCAACAGCCAGGCGAGCATGCGTGTCGCCGAGGTGTTTGCGCACCTTTTTGCGCTTGTGTCTTGCATCACAGGGTGACTTTGCAGGATGCTACTCCAAAACCTTTTGCGCACGCCGAGGCGCACGACGGGTCGACGAGGAGCGGGTGATGGTCGGAATACGCGAGGTGGCCGAGGTCGCGGGCGTGAGCATGTCGACGGTCTCGCAGGTCGTCTCGGGCAACCGGCCCGTCTCGGCGGCCACCCGGGCCCGGGTGGAGGCCGCGATCACCCACCTCGGGTACCGCGCGCACCCCGGCGCGTCCCAGCTCCGTGGCGGCCGCACCGGCACGATCGCCCTGATCGTGCCGACCCTGGAGAACCCGTTCTACCCGCTGGTCGCCGCCGGCATGCAGGACGTGCTCGTGCCCCGCGACATCCTGCTGACCGTCACGGACGCCAGCGGCATGGACCGCTCGACCAACGCCATCCACCGCCTCCTGTCGCGGCGCGTCGACGCGATGGTGGCCGCGCCGTTCGGCATCCCGGCGGCCGGCCTCGCCGAGCTGCACGACGCCGGCATCCCCTTCGTCACCCTCGGCGAGGAGCCGCCGGGCGGCGGCGACTACGTGCACAGCGACGACGTCCGCGGCGCCCGGGACGTCACCGAGCACCTGATCGCCCGCGGCCGCCGGCGCATCGCCTTCCTGGGCGGCGAGGAGTCGGTGATCCCGACCCAGCAGCGCCTGGCGGGCTACCGCGCCGCCCTGCAGGCGGCCGGCCTGCCCTTCCGGGACGACGACGTGGTGTGCACGGAGTTCACGCGGCAGGGCGGCCGAGACGGCGCCGCGCTGCTGCTGGACCGCGACGAGAAGCCCGACGCGATCGTCGCGGCCAACGACCTGATCGCCATCGGCGTGCTCGACGTGACCAGGGCCCGCGGCCTGCGCGTGCCGGAGGACGTCGCGCTGACCGGCTACGACGACATCGACGCGGCGTCCCTGGTCAGCCCGCCGCTGACCACCATCGAGAACCCGGCCCGCGAGATCGGGCGCGCGTGCGCGCGCCTGCTGCTCGAGCGGCTCGACGGCGACGTCACCGAGGTGACCCGCGCCGTCGCCCTGTCCAACCGGCTGGTCGTGCGCGACTCGACCTGACCCGCTCCCCCGGCTCGTTCCACCTGTTCTATCCGCCTGGCACCATCCACCCTCGCGAGAGAGACACGAAACTTTGAGAATCACCAAGCGCGCACTGGCTCCGATCGGCTTCGCCGCCGCGGTCTCGGTCGCCCTGGCCGGCTGCGTGAGCGGCGGCGGCAGCGGCGGCGACGCGGTCACCTACTGGGGGGCGTTCTACGCGCCGAGCACCGAGGAGGCCTTCCAGGAGATCTTCGTCGACGGGTTCAACGCCGACGGCGACGCGCAGGTCGACATGGAGGTCAAGGAGCTGACCACGATCGGGCAGCTCACCGACACGGCGGTCTCGGCCGGGCAGGCACCCGACATCGTGTACTCGGACGGCCCGTCGTCGGCCTCCGACTTCGCCCGCGCGGACCGCACCATCCCGCTCGACGAGTACGCGAAGGAGTACGGCTGGCAGGACACGTTCCTGCCCTGGGCCTACGAGCTCAGCGCCGTCGACGGCAAGGTCTCCTCCGTGCCGGCCAGCTACGGGTCGATGGTCCTGTACTACAACTCGGCGGTGTTCGAGGAGAAGGGCTGGACCCCGCCGACCACGCTCGCGGAGTTCGAGCAGGTCGCCAAGGAGGCCGACGAGGCGGGCATGGTGCCGCTCGGCGGCGGGAACGCCGGCTACCAGGGCATGAGCGAGTGGCTCGTCACGGCGGTCTTCAACGCCGCCGTCGGGCCCGAGAAGATCCACGACGTCCTGACCGGCGAGGCGTCCTTCACCGACCCGGAGTTCGTCTCGGCGATCGAGCTGATCCAGGACTGGATCGACAAGGGCTGGCTGGCCGGCGGCGCGGAGTCGTACTTCACCACGGACGACACCGCGAACGTCACCGGCCTGGCCAACGGCACCACCGCCATGTACCTCAGCGGCACGTGGTCGTTCAACTCCCTCTCGGAGGTGTTCGAGGACCCATCGCAGTGGGCCTGGGCGCCGCTGCCGTCACTGAGCGACTCCGTCGAGCCGGGCGTGTTCCCCCTCGCGATCGGCACCGCGCTGTCCGTCAGCGCCTACTCCGCCGACCCCGACGCGGCCGCCGGGTTCATCGACTACGTGGCCGGCGACGTCGACCGGGCGCTGGAGTACACGGCGCGCACGGGCGAGAACCCGCCGCCGCTGGCGGTCAGCGCCGACCAGTTCCCCGACGAGGTCGACGACCGCACCGTGGACCTCTACAGCCAGATCCCCGAGTCGACCAACGTCGGCTACGCGACCTGGACCTTCTTCCCGCCGAAGACCGACTCCTACCTCATCACCGAGTTCGACAAGGTGGTGACCGGCGACAGCACCGCGGAGCAGTACCTCGCCGGGATGCAGGACGTCTTCGACGAGGAGTTCGACGCCGGTACGACCCTGACTCCTTTCACCCCCCAGAGCCAGGGCTGACCGGTGACCACAGAGACAGCGACCACCGGGGCCTCGCTGGCGGCGGCCCCGGTGCGTCGCGAACCGCGGCCGGCCCTCCGGGGCCGGCCGCTGGGGGCCAGGCGACAACGCCGGCTCCTGGCGTGGCTGTTCGTGGCTCCGCTGCTCGTGGTCAACCTGCTCGTCATCACCGGGCCCGGCCTGGCCTCGGTGTTCTACTCGTTCACCGACTGGGACGGGCTGAGCACGCCCCGCTTCGTAGGGCTGGCGAACTACGCCGAGATGCTCCGCTCCGGCGCGGTCGGCAGCGCGCTGCTGCACAACGTCCTGTGGACCCTGTTCTTCCTCGTCGTGCCCATGGGGATGGGCCTGGTGGGCGCGTTCCTGTTGTCCCGGCTGCGCCGGTTCCAGGCGGTCTTCCGAGTCCTCTACTTCATCCCATACGTATTGGCGACGGTCGTCTCCGCCACCGTCTGGCGGCAGATCCTCGATCCCGACGGCGGGATCGGCGCCGCCCTGGCGACCCTGGGCCTCCCGTTCCTCGAGGACGTGAACTTCCTCGGCAACCCGTCGCTCGCCCTGGGCTCGGTCGCCTTCGTGAACACCTGGCAGTGGTGGGGCTTCCTGCTGGTGATCTTCCTGGCCTCGATGCAGTCGGTGGACCCCGCCCTGTACGAGGCCGTACGGCTCGACGGCGCCGGGCCGGTGCGCGAGTTCTGGCACATCACGCTGCCGATGATCCGCCCGACGCTGGTCTTCCTGGGCCTGATGACGATCATCTGGTCGTTCCTCGTCTTCGACTACGTCTACGTGCTGACGCAGGGCGGGCCGGCCGGGTCCACCGACGTGCTCAGCACGGTGCTGTACCGCGAGGCCTTCCAGAACCAGCGCCACGGCTACGCCTCCGCCGTCGCCATGCTGCTCTCGGCGATCAGCGCCGCGACCGTGCTCGGCTACCTCGCGCTGCGCCGACGACTGCGATGGGACATCTGATGGGCACCACCGCCCGCCGCGCCCAGCCCGTGAGCTGGATCGTCCTGGGGCTGCTCGCCCTGTACGCGCTCGGCCCGCTGCTGGTGTTCGCGTTCAACTCGCTCAAGTCCGCCCGCGAGATCGACAGCAACCCGCTGGGGCTCCCGCAGTCGTGGAGCTGGGGCAACTTCGCCGTGGCCTGGGAGCAGGCCCACATGGGCGGGGCGCTCCTGAACAGCCTGGTCATCGCGGTGGCCACCGCGGCGGGCGTCGCACTGATCGCCACCATGGCCGCCTACGCCATGACCCGCCTGGACCTGCCCGGCGGCGGCGCGTGGATCCTGTGGCTGCTGGTGTCCTCGTCGCTGCCGATCCAGCTGTTCCTGGTCCCGCTGGTGAGCTGGTGGTCGACGCTGGGGCTCTACAACCAGCCCATCGGCCTGATCATCATCTACTGGGCCGTGTACAGCCCGTTCGCCACCCTGCTCGTACGGGCGTTCCTGATCGGCATGCCCAAGGAGTACGAGGAGGCCGCCCGGCTGGACGGCGCCGGCGAGCTCGGCGTGTTCGCCCGCATCGTGCTCCCGATGATCCGGCCCGCGGTCCTGACGGCGGCCCTCGTGTCCGGGCTGCAGGCCTACAACGAGTTCATGCTCGCCGTCACGTTCATCCAGGACCGCGACTTCCAGCCCGTCGCGCTCTCGCTCTACTCGTTCCAGCAGGGATTCACGACCGACTGGTCCCTGGTCAGCGCGGCCGGGCTGCTCATGGCCCTGCCCGTCGTCGTGCTCTTCCTGACCATGCAACGCACCTTCATCGACGGCTACGTCTCCCGCGGCATCGCCGTATGAGCCGACCGTCATCGCCCCGGGATCCCCGACCAGACCAAGGAGTGTCCATGCCTTCCGCGAAGGAAATCCTGCACTCCACCGCGGCCGACCAGATAGACCTCGGCCTGGTGGACCTCGTCACCGTCGAGAACTACAACCGTCTGGTCGGAGCGATGCTCGTGGCCAGCGACAACCACCGCCTCATGATGGAGGACCTGGGCGACGACGAGATACACGCGTGGTCCTGGACCCCGTGGGTCGACGGCAGGTTCGGCAAGACCAGCGTCACCCGGGACGAGCTTGTCGCCCGGCTCGCGGTCGAGCGCTGGCTCACGGACGCCCCGCCCATCCAGCGCGAACCCGAGTGGGACATCTCCACCGTGCTGTCGGCCGACGAGGACTGGCGCTGAGGCAGTACGCCGTCCCGTAGTGGCGGCAGCTGGGGCGACGTGGCGCCCCGGCTTGCCCTCACACCGGTGTGAACGTCGCTCCCCGCCGGCGTGCTCCCCCAGATGAGCCAGGCGCTGGGCGTGTCCCAGCCCGTCGCCGGGCAGACCGTCACCATCTACGCGGTCGCGACGATGCTCACGGCGATCCCGGTGTCGATCGCCACGACCGGCTGGCCGCGGCGCCGCCTGCTCGTGCTCGCGCTGGCCGGGTTCCTCGTCGCCAACCTCGTCACGGCCGTCTCGCGCGACTACGCCCTCACGATGGCCGCCCGCTTCATCGCCGGCGCGGCGTCCGGCGTGACCTGGAGCCTCCTCGGGGGCTACGCGCAGCGCATCACGCCCGACGCCCTGAAGGGGCGCGCGATGGCGTTCGCCTTCGCCGGCACGCCCGTCGCCCTGCTGGTGACGGGCCTCTACGTGCTCGCGCACACGATCCTCTACACCTACATCGCCCCGGTGCTCGCCGGGGTCGGCCTCGAGGACCAGGTCCAGTGGATCCTCCTCGACTTCGGCATCGCGTCGATCGTGAGCATCTGGCTCACGGGCGTCTTCGTCGACCGCTACCACCGCCGGCTCGTCATCCTCAGCACCACGTTCTTCGCGGCGGCCGCCGTCACCCTGACGCTCTGGTCGGCGAACCCCGTCGTCGACTACGTCGCCGTCGGCGTGTGGGGCCTCGCCTTCGGCGGGGCGGCCACCCTGTTCCAGGGGGCGCTCATGGCGGCCTCCCGGGAGCACGCCGACGCCGCCCAGCCCCTGCAGGTGACGATGTGGAACGGCGGGATCGGGCTCGGCGGGCTGATCGGCGGGGTACTCCTCGCGGGCCTGGGGTCCGGGTCGCTCATGATCGCCGTCGCTCTGCTCGTGCTCGTCACGGTTGTGGTCGTGGTGCTCGCCCGCGGCCATGCGTTCCCCGGGCGGCGCTGAAACAGATTTATAACCACTGTTGTTACACTAGCCGGTTAGAAGACACTGTCGCGCACCATCGATCAGCGGGGATGCCCCCGGGGACGGCTCATGCACACACATCACCCGCGACCACCGGCCCAGTGGCACCCCGGGGAGGCGGCGATGCACCGCCTGCTCGGCGTGCCCCCGCAGGACAACCCGACCATCCCCGGCCTGCCCGCCGCGTACGCGCAGTGGATGGCGCAGAGCCCGCTCCTGGCACTGGGGACAGTCGACCGGGACGACCGGATCTGGACCACCGTGCTCGGCGGACGGGCCGGGGTGGTCAGGCCGATCGCCCCCGGCGTGCTGGGGCTGTCCACGCCCGCGCACCTCGGGGCCCCGGTCGACGGCGGCAGCGACGGTGACGGCGACGGCGACGGTGACGGTTCGAGTCGGACGGGGTTCGACCCCGTCCTGGAGGCCCTGTTCCCGGGCCCCCAGGACGGGAACGCCGTCGACCACGCCGACGGGAAGCTGGTCGCCGGCCTCGCGATGGACCTGGAGCAGCGGACCCGGGTCAAGCTCGCGGGGCGGATGCTGCGGGGCGTCGTCCTGGAGCAGGACGCGACCGCGACCACGGGCCCGACGGATCCGTCCCGCGTGGACCTGCAGCTCGCCCTGGCGATCGACGAGACCCTCGGCAACTGCCCGAAGTACCTGAACCGCAAGGCCGTGTGGCCCCACGAGGCGGCACCCCGCCTGGTCAGCGACTCGCTCCCCCTGAGCGACGACGCCGTGCGGCTCGTCGGCCGGTCGGACATCTTCTTCCTCTCCAGCCGGCACGGCGCCGAGAGCATGGACACGAACAACCGCGGCGGCGCGCCGGGTTTCGTGCGGGTCCTCAGCAACTCCGCCGACGACGGGGTGAGCCTGGTCTACCCGGAGTACTCGGGGAACCGGCTCTTCCAGACGCTGGGAAACCTGCGGGCCGACCCGGCCGTCGGGATCACGTTCCCCGACTTCGAGACCGGAGACGTCCTCTACCTCACGGGGCGGGCGGAGATCCTCGTCGGCGCCGACGCCGCCGCGGTGCTGCCGCACAGCCGGATGGCGGTCAAGGTCACGGTGGACGCGGCCCGGTTCGTGAGCGACGGGCTGCCGTTCCGCGGCCGCCTGCTGGACCCCTCCCCCTACAACCCGCCGGTGCGCCGGCTGGCGAGCGAGATCGACGCTACGGGCGAGGCCGACGCACGACCCGACGGCCGGTCCGGAGCCGTCGCGGTCGCGACCCTGGTCCGCTCGGCCCGGATCACCCCGACGGTCACGCGCCACACCTTCCGGCTGTCGCCGGACCCGTCGTCCCCGCGGGCGCGTGAGGAGTTCCCGCGCCTCGCCGCGTGGCAGCCGGGACAGCACGTCACGCTCGACTTCTCGGGCCACCTCGACCAGGGGTGGTCGCACATGCGCGACCACGACCCGGCGTCGCTCAACGACGACTACGTCCGGTCCTTCACGGTCTCGAGCCCACCCCCGCAAGGGCCCGCTTCCCTGGCCGACGTCGAGCTCGACGTCACGGTCCGCCGGAACGGCCCGGTCACGCGCCTGCTGGCGGGGTGGCCAGCGGGGGCGACGCTGACGGTTCCCGTCCTCGGGTTCGACGGCGCAGGGTTCGACGGCGCAACGGATCACCCGGCACCGGACGAGGACCTGGTGATGGTGGCCGGCGGCGTCGGCATCACGCCCTTCATGACGCTCGCCGGGCAAGGCGGCCCACGCTCGTCGCTCCTGTGGAGCCTGAACGCCGACGACCTGCCGCTCGCCGTCGACGTCGCCGAGAAGATCGGGACCCGCTCCAGGGTCACGCTGTTCGTCACCGGCGAGGTCGCCGCGAGCGGGCAAGGCGACCTCCGCGCACTGGCCCGGCTCGGCGTCGACGTCCGCACCCGGCGGATGAGCAGGGACGACGTCGTGCACGCCGGGACCGAGGGACACCGGCGGTTCCGGGTCTGCGCCGGGCCGGGCCTGCGGCGGTCCCTGCTGGACTGGCTGGCCGGCGAGCAGGTCAGCCTCGTGGACTTCGACTACTGACCGGGAGGGCCCGATGAGGATCAAGGAGCTCTCCGACCGCGTCGGCGTCTCCGCACGGCTCCTGCGGTACTACGAGGAGCAGGGGCTGCTGTGCCCGCTGCGCGAGGAGAACGGGTACCGCTACTACGACGAGGCGATGGTCGCCCAGGTGGAGCAGATCCGCGGCCTGCTGGCAGCCGGACTGACGACCGAGATCATCCGGGAGGTACTGCCGTGCCTGGCGGAGGCCGCGTGCTCGCGGTACGACGACGCGGCCTTCGTGCGCCGGATCGCCGCGGAGCGGGACCGCCTCCAGGAGCGCGTCGCCCTGCTGTCGCGGAACCTGCGGGCCCTGGACGACTACCTGGACGCCGTCGCCGGATCACACGTCGCCTGAGGCGGAACCCAGAGACGCCGCGTCCCGGGGTCGGCACCCGACCCCGGGACGCGGCGCTCACGCTACCGGCCTCAGCCGATCTTGCGCGCGAGGAAGTCGTGGACGAGCGGGAAGACCTCGTCGGGGCGGTCCTCGAGCAGGAAGTGCCCGCTGTCGAACACGTGGAACTCGATGTCCTTCAGGTCGCGCTTGTAGGGGTGGGCGCCGGCCTCGGGGAAGATGACGTCGTTCGAGCCCCAGACCACGAGCGTCGGCGGCTGCTTGGCGCGCAGCCACTCCTGCACCGCCGGGTACAGGCCGGGGTTGGTGCCGTAGTCGAGGAAGTAGTCGAGCTGGATCTCGTCGTTGCCCGGCCGGTCCATGAGGGCCTGGTCGGTGACCCAGTTGTCCGGCGAGATCCGCGCGAGGTGGGCCATGCCGTCGGTGTACTGGAACCGGGTGGTGTCGATGGTGAGCAGGGGACGCAGCGCGTCGCGGTTCTCGGGGGTCCGCTCGGCCCAGTAGCGCTTGATCGGCACCCAGAAGTCGTTGTCCAGGCCCTCGTCGTAGGCGTTGCCGTTCTGCACGATCAGCGCGGTGATCGCGTCCGAGTCTGCGAGCGCGAGCCGCCACGCGGTCGGGGCGCCGTAGTCGAACACGTTCACCGCGTAGCGGGTGATGCCGAGGCGCGTCAGGAGCTTGCGTACGTGGTCGGCCGCGTTGTCGAAGGTGTACGCGAACTCGGTGTGGTCCGGGGCCGAGCTCTGCCCGTAGCCCGGCAGGTCGGGGGCGATCACGCGGAAGCGGTCGGCGAGGTACGGGATCAGGTCGCGGAACATGTGCGACGAGGTGGGGAAGCCGTGCAGGAGCAGCACCACGGGCGCGTCCTGGGGGCCGGCCTCGCGGTAGAAGACGTCGAAGCCGTCGAAGGTCTCGGACCTGTACTCGACGACGGGAACCGTTGCTGACGTGGTCACGGTGGTTCTCCTGGTGAGAGGGGATGGAGGTGCGCCCACAGCCTGTAACCGTCTACAGGTTTATGAACGGTTAGAACCGTAGGCAGGCTCGATCTAACCTGTCAACCGCACTTTGCTGGTATGATTTCGGGATGCTGGAACGACTGCTGGTCGGGGAGACGATGTCGCTCGACCTCGTGAACACCGAGTGGATCGACCACGGCGACATGGTCGACTTCCTCGCCGCCGACGGCGCGCCCGAGCTCTGGTTCCGCGAGTACGGTTTCGACCCCGCGGAGCAGGACGTCGACGCCCTGCGGGCCTCGCGCACCGCGATCCGGTCGCTCCTGGACTCCCCCGGCGCCGAGGCGGACGCCCGCATGAACGACGTCCTGTCCCACGGGTACGAGAGCACCCGCGTGACGGACGGGCGCCCCGAGACGGCGCCTACCGCGGACCTGGGCTGGGGCGCGGCCTGGTCGGCGGCGCGGGCGTTCACCGAGCTGCTCGCGGCGCACCCCGACCGGATCCGGCAGTGCGCCCACCCGGACTGCGTCCTGTGGTTCTACGACACCTCGCGCAACGGCCGCCGGCGCTGGCACTCGATGGAGACGTGCGGCGCCCGCACCAAGTCGGCGCGGCACTACCGGCGGTACGTGAGCGACGAGAAGGCGAAGGCAGAGGGCACCGCCCCCGTCGCGTAGTCCGGACACCCCCGCGCGGCTCCGTATGCTCAGCGCGTGAACGCCAGATACACCGCAGTGCGTCCGGGCACCTGGGTCGTCCTCGCGATGGTCGTTCTCGCGGCCGCCTGCGTGCTGACCGGCCTGCTGCCCGCCCAGGACGCGCGCGCCGTCGCCGCGCGCACCGCCCCGGTGCTCGGGTTCGTCGTCGCCATCACGATCGTCGCCGAGCTGGCGCGCGACGCCTCGGTGTTCGAGGTGCTCGCGCAGCTCCTCGGCCGCTGGGGCCGGCGGCGGATGGTCGTGCTGTGGGTGTGGGTGGTGCTGCTGGCCGTGGTCAGCACCGTGTTCCTCTCGCTCGACACCACCGCGGTCATCCTGACGCCGCTCGTCGTGCTGCTCGCGCAGAGCATCGGGATCTCGCCCCTGCCGTTCGCGCTGGCGACCATCTGGCTGGCGAACACGGCGTCGCTGTTCCTGCCGGTCTCCAACCTGACCAACCTGCTCGCCGCGCCGGCGATCGGCGACCACCCCTCCGCGTTCCTCGCGCTGAGCTGGGCGCCGGCCGTCGTCGGCGTCGTGGTGCCGGTCGCGATCCTGACCCTGCGGTACCGGGGCGTCCTGTTCTCGGCCTACCAGGTCCCGCCGCAGCGGGTCCCCACCGACCCGGTGCTGTTCTGGGGCGCGGCGCTGGTGCTCCTGGTGCTGCTGCCGCTGCTCGCGTTCACGCCGCACGTATGGGTCCCCGCGACGGCCGCCGCCGTCGCGCTCGCCGTCCTGTTCCTCGTCCGACGACGGAGCGCCCTGCGGCCCGCGCTGGTCCCGTGGCAGGCCCTCGGCATCGCCGGGTCGCTGTTCGTCCTGGTCGAGACGGCGCACGCCCACGGCCTCACGGCCCTGCTGACGGCGGTGACCGGCGCGGGCCACGGTCCGGGCGAGCTGCTGCGCGTCGCGGGGCTCGGTGCCCTGGCCGCGAACGGCATCAACAACCTGCCCGCCTACCTGGTGCTGGAGCCGATCGCGGCGGGCGACCCGGTCGTGCTGATGGCGCTCCTGATCGGCGTGAACCTGGGCCCGCTGGTCACGCCGTGGGCCTCGCTGGCGACGCTGTTGTGGCACCAGCGGGTGGTCGCGCTCGGCGTCGACGTCCCCTGGGGGCGCTTCGCCGCCTGGGGCCTGGTCGCGGCCGTGCCCACCGTGGCCCTGGCCGCCCTGGCACTGGCCGTCGTCGGCGGTTGACGCCCGACGGACGACGCACGGGTCACTCCCGCAGGACGAGCAGCTTCACCACCGCCAACGACTCCCGCACGTAGTCGACCGGGACGGTGTACCACGGTGTCGCGGCGTGCATCGAGGCGCTGTCGAGACCCGCGATCCGGGACAGCTCCTTCGCCCGGAAGACGTGGTAGTCGTTCGTGACGAAGACCGTGCTGTACCGCTCCCCCAGCCGGGCGTCCAGCAGGCTCTTCGTGTGGACGAAGTTCTCGTGGGTGCTCGTCGACTCGTCCTCGGTAACGATCGCGCTCTCGGGGATGCCCGCCGAGACCAGGAATCTCCGCATCGCGAGCGCCTCGGTGATGGATTCCCCGGGTCCTTGCCCTCCGGAGACGACGACGAGGGCGTCCGGGTTGGCCGCGTGGTACTCGACCGCCGTCTCCAGCCTCTCCCGCAGCGGCGGGGTGACGGTCTCACCCCTGATCGCGGTGCCGAGCACGACGACGGCGTCCTCGTCGTACGAGACGGTGTCCACCCTGCCGAGGGCCGCGACGGACGAGATGGCGAGGATGACCGCCGCGTTGGCGACCAGCAGCGAGATTCGCAGCGCCTTGGGGAGTCCGCTGCTGGTCCGGGCCCGGACCTTCTCGTGAGACAGCCCGTAGAGCAGGTAGCCGACGCCGATCGCGAACGCCGCGATGACACCGGTGTTCACGCTGATCATCGCTGCGACGAGCAGCGCGTCGCAGATCAGAAGCACCCCCGCAACCATGAAGAGGATCTTCGTGAAGGTCGCCAGGTTCCCGCCCACGTCGACGCGCCGGGCTACCGCGGCCAGGGCCGGCCCGTGATCTGCTCGATGTCCTGGTTGAACTGGCGCAGGTCGGCGATGAAGCCGTCGAGCCGCTCGGGGGTCCAGTCCGCGACCACCCGGGCGATCCCGTCGACGACGACCTCGCGGTTCGCCCGGAGCATCTCGCGCCCCTTGCGCGTCATGCGGAACTTGCGCGCGATGCCGCCGTCCGGGTCGAGGGTGCGCTCCACGAGCCCGTCCTTGAGCAGGGCGGCGGTCTGCCGGGTGAGCGTGGAGGGTGCGAGGCCGAACGCATCGACGAGGTCGGTCACCGACATGGGGCCCTGCGCCTCGATCCGGCTCAGGAGCACGTAGGCGCTGCGGTCCAGCCCCTCGACGCCCGCCAGGCGGTGGGGGACGGTCATCTCCCGCTGCCGGGTGAGGATCATCAGCTCCCGCTCGATCCGCTCCCCGGTCTGCCGGGCGTCCGTGTCGGGCGAACTGGGCTCCCGCGTCTGCATGCGGCCAGGATACGGCAGCCGTTGTGCACCATGCCCAGCGATTGCATGATGCACTGCTTGTGCACCATGCACGGCGTGTGTAGCGTGCATCACCATGACGGTTTCACCCTCCCTGCGCTACCCGCTGCCCTACGACGGCGCCCTGGACGCCCCCGAGGAATGGGAGCGGCTGCGCAAGCAGTGCCCCGTCGCCGGGATCGAGCTGCCGAGCGGCGACCACGCGACCCTGCTCACCCGGCACGCCGACGTCCGGCAGCTCCTGACCGACGCGCGCTTCGTCCGCCCGACGGCGCAGGACAACTCCGCCCGGATCGTGCCGGACGGCGAGGGCGGAGCCGTGGCGTCGAACGAGACGAGCGCGCTCGCCGTCCCCGCCAAGGGCACGGAGCACCAGCAGTGGCGCCGCCTCGTGGGCAAGTGGTTCACCGCCAAGCGCATGACCGCCCTGCGCCCCGGGATGACCGAGATCGCCGACCGGCTCGTCGACGAGATGATCGCGTCCGGCAAGCCCGCGGACCTCAAGGCCCACCTCGGGTTCCTGCTGCCGGTGTACGTCATCTGCGACATGCTCGGCGTGCCCCCGGAGGACCGGGACCGGTTCTCCCACTGGTCCGACGCTCTGCTCAGCATCAACCGGTTCACCCGCGAGGAGACCGACCGGGCGCAGGCCGAGTTCGTGCGGTACATGGCCGGGCACGTGGCCGCCAAGCGGGAGCAGCCCGCCGACGACATCATCAGCATGCTCATCCAGGACTCCGCGGAGGACGGTCAGGGGCTGACCGACCAGCAGATCCTCGGGACCGCCATGGGGCTGCTCGTGGCCGGGCACGAGACCACCGCCAACATGATCGGCAAGATGGTCGCCCTGCTCCTGGCCGACCGCAGCCGCTGGGAGCAGCTCGTCGCCGACCCCGCGCTGGTCCGGACCGCCGTCGAGGAGTCGCTGCGCTTCGACACCAACCTCGGCTTCGGCCTGCGCCGTTTCATCACCGAGGACGTCGAGATCGGCGGCGAGACCCTGCCGCGTGGCACCACCGTCGTGTGCAGCCAGACCGCCGCCAACCGGGACGAGACCGTCTTCGACCACGCGGACCAGATGGACCTGGGCCGCAGCCCCAACCAGCACCTCATCTTCGGCGCCGGGCCGCACTCCTGCCTGGGCCAGGCCCTCGCGCGCACCGAGCTCCAGGTCGTCCTCGAGGTGCTGCTGCGCAGGCTGCCCACCCTCGAGCTGGCCGTCCCGACCAGCGAGCTGACCCGCATCGAGGGTCTCGTCGTCGGCGGCCTGCGGGAGGTTCCCGTCCGCTGGTGACCACGCCGGGCCCGGGTCACACCCAGAGGTAGTACGCCGTCACGAGGAACGCCGGGACCACGAAGTCGATGAACAGGATCGCGGTGTTGTTGATGGCGAAGTTGCGGTCCTGCACCATCGACCGGATGTGGCCGATGCCGCAGCCGACCCGGAAGATCGCGCTGATCAGGATCACCGCGAGGGAGAACTCCGGGGCGTACCCGCTCGCGAGGAGCGCCACGATGCCCATCGCGAGGTCGGCGAACCCGACCTCGAGCTCGTAGGGGCTCTGCTGGAAGCCGATCGTGCGGGAGATCCTGCGACCGAAGAAGATGTGCGAGATGCCCGCCCCGACGCCCGCCCAGCCGATCAGGTAGGTGACGGCGTTCGCGACGAGGGTCGGCCCCCAGTCCGCGCCCGCTCCGCCGGCGAACTGCACGATGGTGGCGACGACGAAGAGGATGAGGCCGATGAACGGCAGCAGCCCGCCGATCCGGGAGGTCTTGGGGGGCTGCGTCGTGGCAGCGGCGCCCGTCGGTGAAGTGGCCATGACGTGGCCTGCCCTTCCGTTGGGGGTGATGTGGGATCGATGCCGATCGCCCAGGCCGCCTGATCGCACCAGCGTCACCCGATGACAACTAGGTGTCAAGGTTGATTTCGCGATCGCTTTTGGTGCGTAGGTGTCGAACTGGTAGATTGCATGGCATGGCCACCGGAATGGAGCATCTCTTCGCCGAGCTGTTCGAGGCAGCCGGCGCCGGCCGACGGCTCGGTGAGGCGATCGCCGCCCGCGCGGGGCAGACCCAGGCGCGCTGGCAGACGCTCTGGACCCTTGGCACGGCTCCGCTCACGGTGCCCCAGGTCGCACGGCGGCTGGGAGTCAGCCGCCAGCACATCCTGAGGCTCACCAACGAGCTCACCACCGAGGGGCTGATAGAGCCCCGGCCGAACCCCGATCACAAGACCTCACCACTGCTGCGGCTGACACCCGCCGGGGAGTCGACGCTCGCCACGATCAACGAGGCGGCCCTGCGCTCGAACGACGCGATCCTCGCCGAGCTCACCCCGGAGCGGGTCACCGAGCTGCGTGACCTGCTGCGGCGGTTCACCGAGCTCGTCAAGGAAGCCGACGCCTGACCACCGGCGGAATCGGCTCGCGGCTCGTGGCGCTGGTGAGGGCACCCAGACGCACGCGGGCCCTCATGCCTGCTTCTCCGCCTCGCTCTTGAGTGCCTGCAGCCAGATCTCCAGACCGCCCCCGAGCATGCCCGCGACGGCCTCGTGGTCCGGTCCCTCGAGCGCATCCAGGATCTCGGCGTCCCAGGACTCCTCCGTGTGCACGAGCGTGCCCTCGTCCGTCGCGGTGAACGTCCACAGGTGGACGCCCTGGTCGATCGTGATCGACTCCCCGACGGCGGGGCCCTGCCAGAGGACGCACACGCCGGGTTCCAGCTCCTGCACGCCGGACGTGATCGACAGCGTGTCCGCAGGGGCGAAGTCCGACTCGGGAACGGGCGTGGTCCAGCGGAACCGCGAGTCGGACGCGAGGTCGCCCGCGTCGAGGCGCTCGACGGTCAGGACCGCGTCCTGCCACTCGTCCCAGGACTCGACGTCGGTCTGCACGTCCCAGACGTGGTCGAGCGGGGCGTCGATCAGGATGTCGGTCGAGCTGGTGATGGCGGCCGAGTCGTCGATGCCCTGCCCGGCACACTCCTGGCCGGCGGCCGGCGCCTCGGCGTCCGCCGCCGGAGCTGACGCGCTCGCGGGGGCGTCGGGTTCGGTGTCGTGGTCCTGCGGCCCGGAGCACCCGGCGGCAACGAGAGCCGTCCCGATCACGGTGGCGAGCGCGGCGACGGTGCGGGATGCGTGGCGGGGCGTGCTGGAGACGGTCATGTCAGTCCTCGGTTCGGGTGGTGGTGCTTCGAGCGGTGCGGATCCGGGCAGCGGGTACGTCAGCCGTGGTCGTGCCGTGCGGCGACGACGCCGACGTCCTGGCCCTCCTCGAGGACGACGAACTGGCCCATCATCCCGTCGTCCTCGTGCTGCAGCAGGTGGCAGTGGTACATGTAGGGCACGTCCGGGTCGGTGTGGTCGCTGAACCGCATCGCCAGCCGGTAGCCGCTCCCCTGGGCCAGCAGCACGGTGTCCTTCCAGCCGCGCAGGTGGGGTGGGGGTACGGCGCCGTCGACGGTGAGCACCTGGAACTGGACGTCGTGGACGTGGAAGTTGTGGATGTACCCGTTGTCGTTGGTGACCTCCCACACCTCGACGGTGCCTTCGCGGACGCCGAAGTCGATGCGGTCCATCGCCATGGACCGGCCGTTGATCTGGTCCGACGCGAGCACGAAGGAGCGCTCGGCCGCCACGTCGGCGTCGGCCAGGTCGGGCGCCGCGCCCAGCGCCGCCGGCAGCGTGGTCTCGTCGGCGAGCGTGTCGGCGGCGCGGAACCGGCAGATGTCCAGCCGGTCGGCGAAGCCGTCGAGCCGCCCGGACGCGCCGCCGTAGTCCGGCGACGGGTACGAGCGCAGGTCGACGGTCTCGCCGGGCTCGAACGCCACGACGATCTCCGCACGCTCACCCGGCGAGAGGTACAGCCGGTTCGTCTCCCACGGCGCGGCCAGCAGGCCGCCGTCCGTGCCGATCAACGCGAAGGAGCGGTCGTCGGAGAAGCCGAAGTTGTACAGGCGCGCGTTGGAGCCGTTGAGCAACCGCAGCCGGACGAGCCGGGTGGTGACGTCGAAGTACGGTCCGATGGTGCCGTTGACGAGGATCTCGTCGCCGATCACGCCGAGCGAGCCCGCCAGCGGGATGCGCTCCGTGAACTGGTTGTCGCCGTCGAACGCCCGGTCCTGGACGATCATCGGCACGTCGTCGACGCCGTACGTGGCGGGCAGGCCCAGTGCGTCGGCCTCGTCGTCGTCGACGATGAACAGGCCGGTCAGGCCCCGGTAGGTGTGGTCCGCCGTCGCACCGTGCACGTGCGGGTGGTACCAGAGCGTGGCCGCCGGCTGGTCGACGGTCCACCGCGGCGTCCAGGTCTCCCCGGCTGCCACGGGCTGGTGCGGCCCGCCGTCCATGGCCGCGGGCAGGTGCATGCCGTGCCAGTGCAGGGAGGTCTCCCGGTCCAGGCCGTTGTGCACGGCGAGCTCCACGCTCTCACCGCGGCGGGCGCGGATCGTCGGGGCGAGGTAGGTGCCGTTGACACCCCAGGTGCGGGTGGGCGTCCCGTCCTTGAACTGGGTCTCACCGGCCTGGACGCCGAGCGCGAAGCTCAGCGCCCCCGCGGCTCCGGCCGCGGCCTCGGCAACAGGCGGGATCAGGAGCGGGGTGTCGAGGTCGATCTTTCCCGCGGTGTCCCGCCGGGCGGCCGCGTAGTAGATCCCCAGTCCGCCTCCGCCGAGGGCGAGCGCCCCGCCGAGGCCGACTCCGAGGATCTTGAGGACGGTGCGTCGTTCCATGGGAGGAACTTCTCGTATCGGCCCAGGTCATCGCGTCGGTAGGAACTACGTAGGTACCCGGTCGGCCTCAGTCGGACGTCGTGCCGCCGACCAGGTCGGCGCGGTCCCGCAGCTGCCTGCGCGAGCTGATCCCGAGCTTGCGGAAGATGTTGCGCAGGTGCGCCTCGACGGTGCGGGGGCTGAGGTAGAGCCGGGCGGCCACCTCGTTCGACGTCGCGCCGGTCGCGACGAGCCGCGCGATGTGCAGCTCCTGCGGCGTGAGCTCGTCCCGGCTGTGGCCCGACCGGCTGCGCGCCGTCTCGCCGGTGGCGCGCAGCTCGTCGGCCGTGCGCCGGGCGAACGCCTCGATGCCCGCCCCCGAGAACAGCTCGTGCGCGGTCCGCAGGTGCGGCCGGCAGTCACGCCTGCGGCCCTCCCGCCGCAGCCACTCGCCGTACAGCAGGTGGGCCCGTCCCCGGTACGGCAGCAGGGGGCTGTCGGCGAGGAGGTCGACGGCCTCCCGGTAGTGCTCCTCGATCCCGGTGACAAGTCCCCTGGCGTAGGCGGCGATGCCCAGGCCGGTGGTGGTCGCGCTCGCCTCGGTCCGCTCGGTCAGGGACTCGAGCGCGTCGACGGCGACGTCGTGCTCGCCGCACCGGACGGCGGCCTCGACCAGCTCGGGCAGGGAGAACCCGGCGATGAAGAGGTCGTCCAGGTCGACGGCGCGGCGCGCCTCGGCCAGCGCGGTGCGGTAGTCGGCCAGGCCGTTGTGGAGGACCGCGCTGGCCCAGTGGACGTTGGCGACGAGCTGGCCCTCGCTGCCCGCCGTGGCGGTCACCGCCTCGAACAGGGCGACCGCCTCGTCACGCCGGCCGCGCATCGCGGCGAGCTGCACCCGGTGGTAGATGATCTGGGGCCCGCCGGTCGCGTCCGCGACGGCCTCCTCCTCGGCGGCGGCCGACGTCGCCCGGTCCAGGTCCCCCGCGAAGGCGGCCGCGGAGGTGACCTGGGCAAGCCCCAGCCGCAGGACGAGCGGCGACCCCGACGCGCGACCGTCCTTGAGCAGCCACTCGACGATCGTCGCGTGCAGGTCGGGGTCCCACAGCTCGGACGCGAGGACGACCGCGAGCGCCGGGTGCCGGGTCCACATCGCTCCGTCCGCGCCGTCGAGGGCCTCGCGCAGCAGTGGTACGCCGGCGCGGTGGCCCTCGGCGGCCAGTACGTTCAGGGCGTCCAGCACGTCGGGTCAGCGGGCGGGCGTCGATGACGCGTGCGCCTCGCGCAGGACGCGGTCCATCATTCCGGTGGCGCGGCCGACCAGGAGGCTCATCTCCAGGGCCTCGAGATAGCTCGCGCGTGATCGTTCGGGGTCGATGGTGGCGAGGCGTGCGGCGGCGCGCAGCATGTGGGCCGGGCCGTCGCCGTCGCCCGTGCGGACGAACGCGATGCGCCCGCGCAGCAGGTCGGCCTCGGCCCGCCCGAGCTCGTCGACGATGGTGCCGTCGGCGGCCGTGAGCAGCCCGGACGCGCGGTCGGCGGCGCCCGCGTCGAGCTGTGCCCGGACCGCGGCCAGGGTTCGTGCGGTGCGCCGGCCGTGGTCCGGCGTCAGCTCCGCGGCGCGTTCGAGGAAGGCCGCGGCTGCCGCTGCGCCCCCGCGGGCCTGGGCCCGCGAGGCGGAGTCCTCCAGGGCGGTGGCGAGGTCGTCGTCGGGCACGGCCGCGGCCTGCGCGCCGTGCCATGCGTGCCGGTCCGGGTCGGTGACGGGGTCCGTGACGTCGGCGAGCAACCGGTGTGCGAGACGCCGCTCGGGCAGACCCGCGGTCTGGTACGCCACGGCTCTCGCCAGCGGGTGGAGGAAGCGGATCCGGGTCCCGAACTCGATCAGGCCGGTGGCGGAGGCGGCTGCTCCGGTGGCCTCCAGGTCGAGGCCGGCCGCCTCGGCGGCGGGCCACAGCAGCGCGGGGTCGCCGGTCGGGTCGGCGGCGGCGATCGTGAGCAGCGTGCGGGCGTCGTCCGGCAGGCGGGCCAGGACCGCGGCGAAACCACGCTCGACGCGGTTCGGGGCCGAGGCGGCGTCGGGCTGGGCGAACCCCCCGGCGCGGGGCAGCGCGAGCAGCGCGAGCGGGTTCCCACGGGCCTCGGTCAGGAGCCGGTCGCGGACCTGCTCGTCGAGCACCTCGTGCGTCTGGGCCGCCAGCAGCGCCCGCGCGTCCGGGTCACCGAGCGGGCCGACGACGAGGTCGGGCAGGCCGTCCAGCGCGGTCGCCTCGTCGGGCAGGCGGACACCGAGGACGATCGCGACCGGCTCGGCGGAGACTCGCCGGGCCAGGAACGCGATCACGCCGGCGGAGTCGGCGTCGAGCCACTGGGCGTCGTCGACCAGGCACACGAGGGGACGCTCGCGGGCTGCGGCCGCGAGCAGCCCCAGTGCGGCCAGTCCGACCTGGAGGACGCCCGGCGCCGCGTCGGCGAGGCCGAACGCTCCGGAGAGCGCCTCGCAGTGCGGGGCGGGGAGGTCGGCGAGATGGTCGAGCAGGGGCAGGCAGAGCTGGTGCAGGGCCGCGAACGGGAGGTCGGCCTCCAGCTGCGCGCCGGAGACGCGGACCACGCGGTGTCCGGCGGCCGCGCCTTCGACGTGATCGAGCAGCGTGGTCTTGCCGATACCCGCTTCGCCCCGGAGCACGAGCGCCCCGCCCCGGCCCTCGCGTGCTGCGGCGGTCAGCTCGGCCAGGCGCCGCGCCTCCGGCTCGCGGCCGAACAGCTGACGCGCGGGTGTCGCGGGCGTTCGCATGGGGCGTAGGTTAGCGAGCGCCACCCGTGCCACACAGCCGCGGCTCGTCCCGGGCCGAGGCCGTCCTGGCGGCCGTTCAGGCCGGCGACACGTACCCCGTGGACCTCACGCCGGGCGGCGCCGTCCGGCGCACGTTCCACCCGTCGAGGTCCGGGGCGACCCACCCGTCGGCACCCCGTGGCACGGGCAGCACCGCGGGAACGGTGACGCGGTCCATCTGCAGCGTGCCCTCGATGCGCGGCGCCGCGGTGCCACCCGGACCGGCGCCGGCCTCCCAGCGCACCGTGATGCCCTGCGCCGCGAGGGCCGCCTCGTCGATCACGGCGAGCACGAGCGGCTCGGAGGCGTCGCCGTAGACGTCGCGCAGCACCGCCGGCAGGGCCTCCGCCGTGGTGGCGTGCAGGTACCCGGTGTCGTCGAACAGCGTGCTGCGGGTCGCGACGTCGTACTCCCCGAACCGCTCGCACGCCTCCCAGTCGTCGCTGAACGCCACGTGCAGCAGTCGTTCCTCGGCCATCGACCGTCCTCCGTATCCATGAGATCGCCTTCAATGAAACGGCAACGTATCATTACTGCCGTGAGGATCGACGACGACGAGACCGACGCCACAGAGCCCGACACCACAGAGCCCGACAACACAGTGCCCGGCGCAGCACGCACCGCCGGCGGAGAACCGCGGCGCGGCCCCGGCCGCCCTCGCCGCGAGGACGTCGACGCCCGCCGGGCGGAGATCATCGAGGCCGCCGTCCGCCTGTTCGCGGAGCGCGGGTTCGCGGGCACCACCATCGAGGCGGTGGCGCTCGCCGTGGGCGCGACCAAGCGGACCGTCTACCGCCACTTCACGGACAAGACGGGGCTGTTCTTCGCCGCGGTGGAGCGGCTGCACGCCCACGAGCGGCCCGCGGTCCACGACGGCGCGGACCTGGAGGAGCTCGCCACCCGGATGGTGCACATCCTGCACGGGGACGACGCCGTGACGCTGCACCGGCTGGTCATCGCCGAGTCGCGCCAGCTCCCGCAGCTCGCGGCCATGTTCTACGAGCGGGGCCCGGCCCGGTCGATCGAGGTGCTCGCCGCGAGCCTCGCGCCCCAGGGCGACGCCACGCGCGCGACCGCGGAGGCCCTCTACACGCTCCTGCTCGGCGAACCGCACCGGAAGCGCCTGCTCGGGCTCACCCCTGCGCCGTCCCGCACGGAAGCACGCGCCCACGCGCGCCGCGCCCTCGGCGTCGTACTCACGTGTCAGACCCACAGGTCACCCAAGTGATCTGTGGGTCTGACACGTGCGCTAGGCGGTGGCCACCAGGTCGTTCATCGCGCGCAGCACCAGCCGGTCCGCGAAGTCGGACACCACGGCGTCGGCCGCCCCGCGGACGACGATCCGCGTGCTCTCGCCGGGGAGCAGGGTGACGAGCGCGTCGTCGGCCTCGGCGTCGGGAGCGAGCCGGTCGACCAGCAGCGTGGCGTCCCGGACCAGGGTGCGCGCCGTGAGCCGCACGGACCAGCCGTCGTCGGTCCGGCTCGCGTCCACATCGACCTCCGCCGGGGCGAGCTTCGAGTCGCGCGCCTCGGTGGGGAACCAGTGGCTGACGGCGTCGCCGAGGCGCGCCACGACGAGCTCCGCCGCGGGGTCGCCCGCCACGGCAACGGCCGCGTCGAGCACCACGCGCTCTGCCGACCGGGGCGCGACGGCGAGCTCCACGGTCGCGGTGGCGAGCACCGTCCCGTCGAACGCCCGGCGCTCCACCTGGACCGAGCCGGACCACTCGCCGGCGGTGTCGTTGACGGCGGCCAGCACCAGGCCGCCGCCGTCGGGCTGCAGGGTGAGCAGCCGCTCCGCGTGGGCGTGGCGCAGGGCGTGCAGCAGCGGCTTGCGCCGCTCGTCGCCGTCGACAGCGGCCCAGGAGGTGACGGGCCAGCAGTCGTTGAGCTGCCAGACGATCGTGCCGGTGTTGTGCGGCGTCAGCGAGCGCCACCACTCGATCGCGGTGCGGACGGCCACGGCCTGGTTGAGCGACATGGCCCAGTGCCACTCGGCCATGTCGTTCGGCAGCGGCAGGTGGGCGGTGAGGCCGAGCGTGAGCTTGCCGTTCCCGTCGTTGGCCTTCTGGTGCACGATCATCCCCGGCGACTCGGGGGTCAGCGGGTCGTCGGAGACCGAGCGCGTCAGCGTCGACCAGGTGGGCGGTCCCTGCCAGCCGAACTCGGCGACGAACCGCGGGCGGTACTCGCGGTAGTGCGGCCAGTCGCGGGTGTTCCAGAGGTCCCAGACGTGGACGGTGCCGTGCGCCGGGTCGTTCTGGTAGGCGTCCCGGTCGGGCGAGAACGGGCTGCCGGGGGTGTAGGGCACGTGCGGCGCGAGCTCGGCGACCAGGGACGGGAACAGGTCGTAGTAGTAGCCGGCGCCCCAGGTGCGGCCCTCCAGCTTCTCCTGCCAGTGCCAGTCCTGGTGGCCCCAGACGTTCTCGTTGTTGCCGTTGAGCACGACGAGCGACGGGTGGGCGGCCAGGCGCACGATCGCCTCGCGCGCCTCGGCCTCGAACTCGGACCAGAGCGGCTCGTCCTCGGCGTAGGCGGCGCACGCGGTAAGGAAGTCCTGCCAGGTGAGGATGCCGCGCTCGTCGCACTCGGCGTAGAAGTCCTCGGACTCGTAGATGCCGCCGCCCCAGACGCGCACGAGGTTGATGCCTGCGAACTCGGCCTGGGCGAGGCGGCGCGCGTACCGGGCGCGGTCCACGCGGTGCGGGAACGCGTCGTCGGGGATCCAGTTGGCGCCGCGGATCAGGATCGGTTCGCCGTTGACGACGATCGCGAAGCCGGTGCCGTCCGCGTCGGGTTCCAGCCGGACGACGGCGGAGCGGAACCCGACGCGCCGGGTCTGCGCGTCGCTGACACCGCTGTCGCCGGTGCCGTCGGCGTCGTCGCCGCCGTCGACCAGCTCCACGACCAGGTCGTAGAGCGGCTGCTCGCCGTGACCCCGCGGCCACCAGAGGCGCGCGTCGGGCACCGCCAGGTCGAGCGCGGCCACGCCGTCCGCCACCACGGCGGTGGCCTCGGCTCCCGCGACCCGGACCCGCACGCGGGCGCCGTCCCCGGACCCGGCGACGCGCGCCGTCACCCGCGCCCGCGGCACGCCGTCGACGACGTCACCGGCGACCCGGAGCTCGCCGAGGCGCGCGCCGGACCAGCTCTCCAGCGTCACGGGGCGCCAGATGCCGGAGGTGGCGGTCTCGATGCCCCAGTCCCAGCCGAAGCTGCACGCCATCTTGCGGATCGCGTTGTACGGGTGCCGGTTGGTGTGCGGCCGGTAGCCGAGGGACAGGCTCGCGGCGTCCGCGTACCGCACCGGCGAGGAGAACTCGACCTCGAGCGTGTTCCCGCCCGGGCGCAGGGCGCTCGCGGCGTCGAGCCGGTACGTGCGGTGCATGTTGCGGAACGCACCGAGCTCGACACCGTTCAGGCGCACCACCGCGACGGTGTCCAGGCCCTCGAGGACGAGCTCGTGGCGGTCGTGGCCGCCGGCCGACCACTCGAAGGTGGTGCGGTAGGTCCAGTCGGTCAGGCCGATCCACTTCTGCGTCGCCTCGTTGTCGTCGAGGTACGGGTCGGGGATCAGCCCGGCGGCCAGCAGGTCCGTGTGCACGCTGCCGGGCACGGTGGCCGCGACCGGGCCGGCCGCGCGGACGGCGTCGGGCACGGGTCCGTGACCGGGTTCGACGGTCCAGCCGTCGTGGAGCAGGCGTCGTTCGACCGTCATGCGGAGAGGTCCCTTCGGCAGATCAGCGCTGATTCGATGCGGACGATACCGAAGCGCACGGCGCGGTAGGGTCCGGGGCCATGACGACGACGCCGCTGGTCGACGAGGTGGACTGGGCACGGCTGTTCCACGCCTACGGGGTCACGTCCGACACGCCGGGGCACCTGCGCGGCCTCGTCTCCGCCGACGACGCCGCGTTCGGCGCGGGCCTCGACCACCTGTACGGCGCCGTGCTGCACCAGGGGACGGTCTATCCCGCGACGGCGCCCGCGCTGCGGGTCGTGGCCGGGCTGCTGGGTGACCCCGTGCTGCGCCGTCGCGACGGGGACGGGCGGTCGCGGCTGGCCGCGCTGCTGGGCTGGATCGACGCCGTGGGCGACAGCGCGTCCTGGCACGAGGACTCCGGCGAGCTGGACGCCGTCGAACCCACGGCCGCGGAGATCGAAGCCTTCTACCGCGCGATGGCGGCGGACGACGAGTCGGTGTGGGAGTCCGAGCTCAGCGAGTACCTGTGGGCCCGGTCGATCACCGGGCTCCCCGCGGCGTGCGGCGCCGCGCTGGCCCCGGTCTCGCCGCTCCTGTCCGACGACGACGGGGCCGTGCGGCTCGCGGCCCTCGACGCCTTCGTCCGCCTCGCGGCGGTCCAGCCGGACCCGGTGGACCGGGCGGCGTCGGCCGCACCGCTGGCCGCCGCCCTGGACGCCGCCTCCGGGCGGGACGAGCGCGCCGTGCTCGTCCTGGGCCTGGGCGACCTCGGCGCGGACACCACCCGCTGGCTGTCCGACGACGACCCCGCGATCCGCGCCTGCGCCGCGCTGCCACTGACGGGCTCCGCCGTGGCGACCGCCGTGCTCGTCGAGGCGCTGCACGACCCGCTCGCGGCGGACGAGTGGTTCACCCGCCGCCCGTCGCGGTTCGGCATGCGCGTCCACTTCGACCTGATGGCGAACCTGCTGACGCGGGACGTCGGGCTCGCCGAGATCCTGCCCGCGTGCCTGCCCGTGATCCGGGTCGCCCAGGGCAAGCTGTGGTCGGACATGACCTGGGGCCCGATCCTGCTCCGGGCGTTCCCCGGCGTGGAGTTCCGGCCGGGTGTCCGCCCGGACCCGCCGCGGGACCTGGACGAGTCGCAGCGGGCGGTGCTGCGCGAGCTGGTCGCCAACGACGCCCTCTGGGACGGCGGCGACGGCAACGCGGACCTGGCGCGGATGCGCGTCGGGCTGCCCGACGACCGCGCCGCGGCGGCCCGCCTCGCGACCTGAGGCGAGATGCCCCCGCAGGGCGGGGCCCGCTCAGCCGCGCACGCCTCCCCAGGTGACGAGCTGGACGGCCAGTACGCCGAGGATCGCCAGGCCGCAGAGCGCCCACACCGCAGCGACGACCGACCGCCGGCCGACGGTCAGCAGGAGGAACGTCACCGCGCTGTAGCCGACCGAGAGCACGACCGCCGAGACGAAGGCCGGTGTGAACCGGGCGTCAGGCCCGCACCCGGGCGGTGCCGGATAGATCAGCGGGCACACCGTGCCGACGGCGGACGGGCGGGCGAGCGCCCAGATGTCCAGGAGCGCCCAGACCACGATCGCCGCCGCGACAGCCAGCTCGACGGCGAGCACCAGGAAACCGAGGGCGGCACTACGGCGGCGGTCGCTGGTCTCGACTTCTCCCACGAACCGGAGGATATCGACGGCGCACGCGGCGGCGCCACGGAAACGCAGCGAACCGGGCGAGTAAATGCAACCCTGGGGTTGCATGTCTCCGAGAATGGTGTCAGGCTCTTGTGCAACCACAGAGTTGCATATACTCGGAGGTCCTGATGTCTGATCGACGGAGTCGTACCGAAGGAAGTCGTTCCCGAGTGACGATCGCCCTGAGCGTGCTGTTCCTCGGGACGTTCGTGATGGGGTGTGCCGAGGTGCTCGTCGCGGGCATGCTCGATCTGATGGCCGCGGACCTCGACGTCCCCCTGTCCGCGGTGGGCGCGCTCGTGTCCGCGAACGCGATCGGGATCGCGATCGGCGGACCGCTGCTGACGTTCCTGACCGCCCGGCTCGACCGGCGGCCGGTGCTGCTCACCGCGCTGGCCGTGTTCACGGCGCTCAACCTGCTGCCCGCCCTCGGCGCCGGCCTGGAGGCCTTCGTCGCCGCCCGGGTCGTGATCGGCGCCGTGGAGGGTCTGTTCATCGCCGCCGCGATCACCACGGCGACCTCGATCGTGCCCCGGGACCGCACCGGCCGGGCGATGGCGGTCGTGATCTCCGGGTTCGCCGTCTCCGGCGCGGTGGGGATGCCGCTGGGCCGGCTGCTCGGCGAGGCCGTGGGGTGGCGCGCGTCGTTCCTCGTCGTCGTCCTGGCAGCCGCAGGCGCCCTCCTGGTCGCCCTGCTCGTCGTGCCCCGCGTACCTGCCGAGCCCGGGGTCCGGATGCTGGGTCAGCTGCGGTTCGCGCTCGCACCGCGCGTGCTGGCGGTGCTCGCGGTGGGCGTCCTGCTGTTCGCCGGCTCCTCGGCGGCGCAGACCTACCTCGTCCCCTTCCTGGGCGACGTCGCCGGGGTCTCCGGACCGTGGATCGGGGCGTGCCTGCTGGGCTTCGGGCTCGCGGCCACGGTCGGCTCGTTCGCGGGCGGCAGGTTCGCCGACGCCGGCGCCGCGCGCGCCCTGATCCTCGGCGCCGTCGGCGTGGCGGCCTCGCTCGCCGGGCTCGCCCTCTGGGGCGCGAACCCCGCCGTCGCGGTGGTCGCGCTGCTCGCCCTCGGCATCTGCGGTGCGGGCATCACGAGCCCCTGGCAGCACCGCGTCGAGCACCTCGCCGGCCCCGGCGCCATCCTCGCGGCCTCCCTGCCCGCATCGGCCGGCAACCTCGGCGACGCCATCGGCGCCTTCGCCGGAGGACGGGCGATCGACGTCGGCGGAGTCCCCGCGGCGATCGTCGTGGCGGCAGTCCTCGCCACGGTGTCCGTCGCCGCCGCGATCGTGACCCGCTCGCTGCGCCCCGCGCTCGCACCGCGGGCGGCCGCGCCCGGGGAACCCGAGCCCGCCACCGCCTCCTGACCACCGACACCACCGACCACCGACAAGAGAGAGACGGGAACACTCATGGAGAACACGCAGAACCCCCAGGCAGTGATCGACACCGACACCTTCACCGTGCGACGCACGATCCAGATCGGCGCACCCATGGAGAAGGTCTGGCGCACCGTCACCGAACCCGAGCTGATCTCGCAGTGGTTCGGCCAGGTGACGCTCACCGGTTCCGGGGCCGGCGCCCTCGGGACGATCGGCTGGCCGGGCGAGCGCCGGGTACCGATCCGGGTCGAGACCTTCGAGCCTCCGCGGGAGGTCTCCTACCGCTGGTGCAACGAGGAGGGCCCGCTCCCGGACACCGTCGACGAGGAGCGCTCGACGGTCTTCACCTTCACCCTCGAGGCGGCCGACGGCGGCACCCGGCTCACCGTCGTCGAGACCGGCTTCGAGCACACCGGCGACCCGACGGGGCTCATGACCGACCACCGCGGCGGCTGGGACGGGGAGCTCGACAAGCTCGTCGCCCTCCTCGAGGGCCGGGCATGAGCACCGGACCATCGCCGGACGGGACCGTGGTCGCCATGTGCAGCGCACTCGCCGACGAGACCCGGTGGAGCATCCTGACCGCCCTCGGCCAGGGCGACGCCTCGGCGTCCGCCCTGGCCCGGAGCCTGCCCGTCACCCGGCAGGCCATCGCGAAGCATCTCGCGGTGCTCCAGGAGGTGGGCCTGGTGGAGACCGTGCAGGTCGGCCGCGAGGTGCGGTACCGCGTCATCGGGACCGAGCTCAGCGCCGTGGCCCGCCGCCTCGACGCGATCGGCACCGAGTGGGACCGCCGCCTCGCCGCCATCAAGCACATCGCCGAGAGCATCTGACCGCAGCCCCCGGGGACACCACCGCTCCCCGGGGGTCAGCCGCCGTTCGACTGCCGGGTGCCCTCGGCCAGCGCGTCGAACCGGTAGACGAACCCGCCCGCGGGGCCGCTCACCGTCACGTAGGCGTCCGTGGTCCCCGGCCGGATCGCGATGTTTGTCGCGGACTGCAGGCCGTCGTCCTCCGCGGGGACCGAGACGGTGGTCAGGTGCGTGCCGTCGGGGCCGTACACCCGGACCTCCGGGCGGCCGTGCATGCCCTGGTAGACGTTCCCGGCGGCGTCGACGGCGTTCGAGTCCGTCTGGGCGACGCCGCCGTCGACCTGGATCGCGGCGTGCCCCGAGACGACCGCCTTCCGGTCCTGGTCGAGGACCAGCCGGTCGATGCGGTTGGCGTCGAGGTGGCTGACCCAGAGCGCGTCGCCGCCGACGTCGAACGAGATCCCGTTCGGGTTCGGCTGGTCGTCCGCCAGCACGGTCACCCGGCCCGTGCCGCCGTCGACCCGCAGCACCCGGCCTGCCGGTTCCCCGCTCGGGTAGGGCGTGTACGCGGAGTCGGTGACGAACATGTTCCCCGCCTCGTCGAACGCGAGGTCGTCGGGGTGCATGGCGCGGCCCTTGACCCGGCCCTCCGCGACGGTCCGCGGGTCGTCGCCGTCGGGCGTGATGCTGACGACCCGCCCGCCCGCGTAGTCGGTGAGGTAGAGCCGCCCGTCCACGGGGCCGAACTGCGCGGAGGTATAGGCACCGGTGTCGTCGGTGAACACCTCGTCGACCTCCCGCGTGTCGAGATCGACCGACATGACCTTGGGCTCACCGGCCGGGGCCGTCACGTCGACCAGGAAGAGCCGGCCGTCCTCGCCGAACGTGGGCCCCTCCAGCAGGGTCATCCCGGTCGCCTCGTGCACCGAGGTCACCTGGAGCACGCGTTCGGCGGTGACCGCTCGATCGTCGGGCACGGAGGCCGCCGAACCCGAGGCTGCCGGCCCCGAGGCACAGCCGGCCACGGTGGCCAGCACGCAGAGACCTAGGACGACGCCGCCCGCGCGGACGGCGTGTGGGTTCGTCGGACAGCGCATGGCAAGGCCTCTCGTCGGCGGACGGCGGACGTCCCCGCCGCCCGCCCATCAAAACGTACATCTGCGTACGTTTTCAACCTGATCGCTCTCCCCGATCGCCCGACCGCTCGATCTCGCCGATCGCCGCCACCTTCGGCGCGGAGGCCGACGTCGGGTCGAACGTGTACCCGAGCCACTCCCGCGCCAGGCGGCGGGCCAGCTCGATGCCCACCACGCGCTGGCCGAAGCACAGCACCTGGGCGTCGTTGGACAGCACGGAGCGCTCGACCGAGAACGAGTCGTGCGCGGTCACCGCCCGGACGCCCGGCACCTTGCTCGCGGAGATCGCGACCCCGAGGCCCGTGCCGCAGACCAGCAGCGCGCGGTCGACCTCCCCCGCCGCGATCAGGCGGCCCGCCACCGCGCCGATGTGGGGGTAGGCGGTGTGCTCGTCGTCCCCCACGCCGACGTCGACCACCGAGGCGACGCGCTCGTCCGCCTCCAGGTCCCGCTTCAGGATCTCCTTGTAGTCGAAGCCGGCGTCGTCCGAGCCGATCACCAGCCGCAGTCCGGTCGTCATCGCGCCTCCTTGGTCGAGCTCACGGGCACGGCGATGCCGACGGCGGCACCCGCCTCGCCCAGCAGCAGGGCGAGCGACGTCGCCCCGGGGTCCGCGACGCCGAGGCTCTTGTCCCCCAGCACGCGCGAGCGGCCGAGCCGGGCCGCGAACTGCGTGGTCGCGGCGGCGCCCTGCTGGGCGGCGCGCACGGCGGCGGGCCACGCGGCACCGGCACCAGTACCGGCGCCGGTGGCCGCCGCCAGCACCTCGACCGCCGGGTCGAGCGCGTCCACCAGCGTCTTGTCGCCCACGCTCGCGCCGCCCACCGACCGGATCTGCGCCCGGGCCGCGCTCATCCCGGCGACCAGGTCGTCGAAGGTGACCGCTGCGTCGGCGGGGAGCGAGTCGGCCAGTGCGAACAGCCCCACGCCCCACAGCGCGCCCGACGTGCCGCCCGCCCGGTCGGCCCAGGCGTCGGCCGCGCGGCGCAGCACCGACGGGGCGTCGCCGCCGGCGGCCACAGCGGCGTCGGCCGCCTCGACGGCCGCGTCGACCCCGCGCGACATGCCCCGGCCGTGGTCGCCGTCACCGGCGCGCGCGTCCAGGTCGCCGAGCATCTCCTCGGCGTCGTGCAGCGCGGCCTGGGCCCGGTGCAGGATCTGGGCCACCGACCGGGCCGCCGCGATCCCGGTGTCGGTGGTGGCGGGCACGAGCGCGGTGGCGGGCTCGGTGTCCCGCCCGGCGGCGACCTCCTCCGGGACCACGTCCGGCACCGCCCGCCATTCCCCGTGCTGGAAGGCCGGTGTGTCGGCCGGGTCCAGCCACAGCGGTTCCAGTTCGTCGTCCAGCCAGCACACCGTCAGCGAGCACCCGGCCATGTCGAGGCTCGTCACGTACTCCCCCACCAGCGGCGCCACCAGCCGCACGCCGTGCTCCGCGAGCAGGTCGTGCACCCGGTCCCAGAGCACGAACAGCTCCTCGTACTTCACGTTCCCAAGCCCGTTGAGCAGCACGGCGGCGCGCCCATCGGCGTCGGCGGGGCGCTCGGCGAGCACGCGCTCGACGAGCTCGGCGGCCAGCCCGGCCGCCGTCGGCACCGCCTCCTCGCCCACGCCCGGCTCGCCGTGGATGCCCAGGCCCCACCCGACCTGCCCCGCCTCCAGGCTGAACAGCGGGTGGTCCTGCCCCGGGAGCGTGCACCCGCCGAACGCGACGCCGAACGACCGGGTGCGCTCGTTGGCACGGCCGGCCAGCCGGTTCACCTCGGCCAGGTCGGCACCCCGCTCCGCCGCGGCACCGGCCACCTTGAACACGACCAGGTCACCGGCCACGCCCCGGCGTTCCGCCGCCCGGTCGGCCGGGGCGGACGCGACGTCGTCGGTCACCAGGAGGATCGAGACGTCCGTGCCCTGGGCCCGCAGGCGGCTGGCCGCGGCGCCGAAGTTGAGCACGTCGCCCGCGTAGTTGCCGAAGGTGACGAACACTCCCGCGCCGGCGTCCGCGGCGCGGCACACGTCCAGCACCTGGCGGGTCGACGGCGACGTGAACACCTCGCCGCACACGGCGGCGTCGGCCACGCCCGCACCCACCAGCCCGGCGAAGGCCGGGTAGTGCCCCGAACCACCGCCGACGACGACCGCCACCTTGCCCGGGCGGGTGCCCTCCACGCGGGCGATGCCCCCGGGCACGGCGCGCAGCCGGCCGGGATGGGCCTTGACCAGACCACGCAGCGCCTCGGCCGCGAAGTCTTCCGGACGGTTGTGCACGTAGGTCATCGGGTGCCCCTGTTCTCGTGGGTCCGCCCGGCGCCGCGCAGCACCTCGCGGATGTACTCGCGGTTGATGGCGGCGACGCCCAGGCTGTCGGAGCCGTAGTGCTCGCACACGAACACCCCCTCGAACCCCAGCTCCAGGGCCCGCCGGATCACCGCGCGATAGTTCACGACACCCTGGACAAGTGGGGTCGGGTGCGTCGCGTAGGCGCCCGTCGCCGGGTCGAAGTCCCGCGTGTAGTTCTTGATGTGCCAGAAGTTGGTCAGCGGCAGGACCTTCTCGAACATCGCCGGGATGTCCTCGACCGGCCGGTGCAGCCGCACCAGATTGCCCAGGTCCGGGTTGAGACCCACGTTGTCGCGGTCGACGTCGTGCGCGAACCGCACCGCGAGGTCCGCGGTGCCGATGTAGGTGTCCTCGTACATCTCGAGGCTGACCTGCACCCCGACGTCGCGCGCATGGTCCGCGAGCTCCCGGATACGTGCCACGGCCAGGTCGTACGTGTCCCGGTCGTCGACGTCGTCGTGGTGACCGTCGGCCAGCCAGAACCACAGGGCCTGCTCCTGCGCGGGCGTGAGCGCCTGCATGAACCCGAAGCTCACCACCTCGGCCCCGAGCTCCGGGGCCCGGTCGATGATGGCGTGGCCGAGGCGCAGGTGGTCCTCGCCGTACCGGGCGTCGACGACGCTGCGCCGGGTGGTCGACACGGACGGGACCGTCAGCCCGGTCTCCCCCAGTACGCCGAGCAGCTCCGCGAACCGGGCGTCGCTGAGCTCACCGATCGACAGCCAGGCGTCGGTGGGGTCGACGTGCGCGAACCCCAGGTCGGCCACCTGCTGGAGCTGGCCGCGCCACGACTCCGCGGGCGCCTTGAGGTTGGGGGTGCCGTCCGGCGTCGTCGACCCGAAGGACAGCATGTTGGCCGCGACGGGCCAGTTGTCGGCTGTGCGCATGTGATCTCCGTCGATCTGCGGTGCCCTTTGGCACCGGGGTGGTCAGGTGGTCGGTCACGCCTCCGCGGCGCCGTCCAGGATCGCGACGAACGCGTCCACGTCCCACGCGGCCCGGCCGACGAACAGGCCGCTCACGTGGTCCACGGCCAGCAGCTCGTGCATGTTCGCCCGGTCCACCGAGCCGCCGTACAGGACTCCCTGGATCCGCGAGCCCAGCTCGGCGGCGAGCGCCGCGACGACGCCGGCCACGTCGTCGGGCCGTGCTGGTGTGCCGTGCTCCCCGATCGCCCAGACGGGTTCGTACGCCACGAGCACGCTGCTCGCGTCGTCGAGACCCGCGAGCGCCGAGCGAGCCTGTCCGAGCACGTGCTCCACCGACCCGCCCGCCGCCCGCACGGACGCGGGCTCGCCCACGCAGAGCAGCGGGACCAGGCCGTGCCGCAGCACGGCCCGGACCTTGCGGTGCACGACGTCGTCGGTGTCGCCGAAGTGCTCGCGCCGTTCCGAGTGCCCGATCTCGACGAGGCGCGCGCCGGCGTCGGCGACCTGGGGTACCGAGACCTCGCCGGTCCAGGCCCCACTGTCGGCCCAGTGCGCGTTCTGCGCGCCGAGCAGCACCCCGGCCGACAGCGGCAGGGCGTCGCGGACCGTGGTGAGCGCCGTCGCGGGCGGGATCAGGAAGGGCTGGAGGCCCGTCCACCGCCCGGGGCGTGCGGCGTCGGTGAGCGCCGTGGCGTACCGGCGGGCTTCGGCCAGCGACTTGGTCATCTTCCAGCTCGTGCCGATCCAGCGGGTGCCGGGCGGGGGCATGGCGTCTCTCCTTTCCGTGAGGTGGCGTGCGGGCAGCCGTGGGCGCGGTCAATGCATGTGCAGCCCGCCGTCGACGTTGAGGGTCTGGCCGGTGATGTAGCCGGACTCCGGGCCCACCAGGAAGCTGATGGCCGCGGCGATGTCGTCCGTGGTGCCGACCCGGTCCACGACGAGGTCGGTCACGAGCTCGGCCTTGCGTTCCTCGCTGAGGGTGCCGCCCATGATGTCGGTGTCGATCGGTCCGGGGGCGATCGCGTTGGCGGTGATCCCGTGCTCGCCGAGCTCGCGCGCCAGGGAGCGGGCGAGGCCGATGACGCCGGCCTTCGCCACGGAGTACGGCGTGCGGCTGTAGGTCCCGCCGCCGCGCTGGGCCGACACGGACGACAGGCACACGACGCGCCCTACGCCGGCCTGGACCATCGCGGGCACGACCGCCTGGGTGACGTGGTGCACGCCGTGCAGGTTGATGCGCAGCACGCGCTCCCACTCGGCGTCGTCGAGCTCGAGGTACGGCGTCGGGGAGCTGACGCCGGCGACGTTCGCGAGCGCGACGACCGGCGGCAGCGCGGCAGTCAGCTCCGCGATGGCCACGCGGACGGCGTCGGCGTCGCCGACGTCGGCGCCGACCCCCGCGGCCCGGACGCCGTAGGTCCTGGTCAGCTCCTCGGCGAGGTCCTTGACCGCCGCGCCGTCGATGTCGAGCACCCCGACGGACCAGCCGTCCCGGGCCAGCCGGTGGGCCGCGGCGCGGCCGATGCCCCGCAGGGAGGCCGCGCCCGTGACGATCGCCGTTCGCTCGGCGGGAAATGCGTGCATCGTGTGCTCTCCTGTCAGTCGGTGTAGCTCGGTGGCATGCGGTGCCGGCAGGCCGCTCAGTAGGCGTAGTCGACGCCGCGCTGCCAGTCGGTGAACGCCCAGTCGTCCCGCGACACCTTCGCCCCCGCGCCGGCGGCCTTGTCGATCGCCTGGTCGAGGTTCTGGTTGGCGGTGTCGCTGAGCTTGACGAGCTCGCCCCGCAGGTCGGTGACGTCGCCGCCCAGGTAGCCCTGGATGATGTCCCCGAGGTGGGGCGCGGCCGGCATCATGAAGGCGAGGGCCTCGTTCGCGGCGGGGTTGCGCACCTGGGGCTGCGGGGCGCGGAAGACCCGCTTCTTGTAGTCCTCGACCAGCCAGGCGTACGGCTCGATGACGTCGGCGTCGGCCACGACGTCGAGGTTGAGCGGGGGCTGGTCCATCGCCTCGGCGAGGACCGCCTGGTAGTCGTCCTGGGTGAACGACTCGAGAAGCAGGTTCACCTCGTCGGGGTGCTTCGTGTTCCCGGCGACGAACCACACGGGCGCCGGTGCGCCGCGGGTGATGACGAGGTCCTCGCCCTCGGGGGTGAGCTGGCCCGACGTCGCCATCTTGGGCAGGTGCGCCTCGTTGAGCGCCCGCACCCCGCCGGGCGCCCAGGGCCCGTCGACGGCGAAGCCGACGCTGCCCGCCGCCCAGCGGCCGCGCGCGTCGGGCACCTGGAAGGAGTTGGTGCCGGGCAGCAGCCAGCCGTTGTCCGAGATCTCCTTGAGCAGCTCGATGACGTTCACGTACGCGTCGTCCTCGTAGGCGTACTCGCCGGTGTCGTACCGCAGCCCCTGCCAGCCGGGGAATCCCCCGGACTGCGCCAGGTCGTCGGCCTGGTCGCGCATGCGCTCGCTCGCCCCGAGGGCCAGGGTCAGGGGCGCGAAGCGGCCGTCGTCGGCGATGGCCTTCAGGGCCGTGCGGAACTCGTCGTAGCTGCGCGGCGGCTCGAAGCCGACGGACTCGGCGATCTCGGAGTTGTACCAGGTGCAGGCCCAGTACTGGCGGTCGGACATGACCGGCAGGCCGTACACCACGCCGTCGAGCATGCTGATGCCCTCGACGAGGGTGCCCTCGGGCAGGCGCGCCAGCGCCTCGTCGGACAGCTCGATCGGGCTGACCCAGCCGGAGTCGACCAGGGCGGGCAGCGGCAGGCCGACGATGTTGGAGTAGACGTCCGGGAGCTGCTTGGACTGGTTGGCGAGCTGGAGCGCCTCGACCGCCCGGCCCGGCTCGTTGTAGGTGTACTCGACGGGCAGGCCGAGCTTCTTGGCCTGCTCGGCCGCCCAGATCTTGTGCTGGTCCTGCAGGCCGCCGAAGTGGTCCCACCAGCGGATGCCCGCACCCGCCCCGGGGGCGGTGCCGCTGCCGCCGCACGCGGCGAGCAGCCCCGCGAGCGCACCCACCCCGACTCCGCCGACGAAGGTGCGACGCGATATCTCAAGCCTCGATAGATCGAGCATGCCAGTCTCCTCTTTGAGAACGACGATCGGGTGGGGTGGCCTACGCCTTGACGGCGCCGGCGATGCCTTCGACGAAGTACTTCTGCATGAAGACGAACAGGACGACGACGGGCAGGATCGAGATCACGCCGGCGGCGGCCATGGCTGCCCAGTCGGTCGAGTTCTCGCCCACGAACGCCTGCATGCCGACGCTGACCGTGCGCAGGTCGGGGTTGGTGGACGAGAAGACCAGGGGCAGGAAGAAGGCGTTCCAGGTGGCCAGGAACGTCAGGATCCCGACGGTGGCGGTGACGGGCATCGACAGCGGGAGCATGATCCGCAGGAACACCCGGAGGAACCCCGCGCCGTCGACGATCGCGGCCTCCTCGAGGTCGGCGGGCATCCGGCGGAAGTACCCGGCGTAGATGAGGATCGCCGCGACGTTGGACGCCCCGCCGAGGGCGAGGATCATGCCGGCCAGGGAGTTGAGCAGCCCGAGCTCGAGGGACACCTTGACGATCGGGATGATCGTGTAACCGGTGGGCACGAACAGGGTCGCGACGAAGATCCCGATGATCAGGCGCGAGCCGGGGAACCGGTAGCGCCCGATGACGTACCCCGCCAGCGCGCACCGCACGATGACGATCGCCGTGGTCACGACGGTGACGATCACGGTGTTGAGCAGGTAGTGCCCGAACCCGCCCTCGGTCCACGCCCGGCCGTAGTTCTCCCACGCGAACGTCTCGGGGATCAGGCCGAGGCCGCCCGCGAAGATCTCGCCGGAGCTCTTCAGCGACGCGGACACCATCCAGAGGAACGGGAAGACCCAGAGGAACGCGACCGCGGCCAGCACGAGGGCGACGAGCCACCAGCCGCGGCGGCGCGGACGGTGGGATGTGGCGAGGGTGCTCATGCTCGTCCCTTCTCGGTGCCCTGCGACCGGAGCCGCTGCGAGGTGAGCGTCGCCCAGGCCTGCAGGGCGACGACGACGAGCACGAGCACGCCGAACAGCACCGCGGCCGCCGAGGCGAAACCGAGCTGCGGGATCGAGGCCGCGAACGCCCACCGGTAGATGTAGATCTCGATGATCTCGGTGCTGTAGAACGGGCCGCCGGCCGTCATCGTCTGCATGAGGTCGAAGGCGTGGAAGCAGTCCTCGATGGTCAGCACCGTGATGATCAGCAGGAACGGCAGCAGCATCGGCAGGGTGATGTGGCGGAAGATCCGCGCGCCGCCGGCGCCGTCGACCCGGGCGGCGTCGTAGACGTCCTGCGGGATCGTCTGGAGCGCGGCCAGCCAGTAGATCATCGTGATGCCGAAGAACTTCCACACGTACACCAGCGCGGTGGTGACCAGCGCCGTGGCGGAATCGCCGAGCAGGTCGACGGGCGGCAGGCCGAACAGCCCGACCACGGCCGCGACGGGTCCCGCGCCCGGGTCGAGGATGAACCGCATGACGACGCCGATGATCGCCGTCGTGGTCACGACCGGCAGGAAGTAGACGGTGCGGAAGAACCTGGCGAACGGCAGCCGCGGGGAGTTCAGCAGGATCGCCAGGAAGAAGGCCCCGAAGATACGTAGGGGCGCGACGACCAGCATGAACAGCAGGGTGATGCGGACCGACGACCAGAACAGCGGGTCGGCCAGCACCGCCTCGTAGTTGCTGACGCCCACGAACCGCTGCTCGGCGCTGAAGCCGTTCCACTCGACGAACGAGTACCAGTAGCTCGCGACGATCGGGTAGATCGTGTAGACGCCGTACAGGACGAACGTCGGCATCAGGAACGCGTAGATCCAGAGGTTGCGGCGTCGTGGCCGCGTCTGACTCGCCATCGAGCACTCCGTCGTGTCGGGGTCGTGTCGGGTGGTGGAACGGGTTCGGTCAGCGGATCTGGCTGATCGAGAAGGTCCGCGGGTCCCCGCCGATGCGCTGGCCGGTGTCCAGCGCGTCGACGGCGGCCACGTGCTCCGCGGTGAGGGCGACACCCTCGAGCGACGCGTTGGTCCGCATGCGGGCCGCCGACACCGACTTCGGGATCACGACGTGCCCCTTGTCGAGGTGCCAGCGCAGGATCACCTGCGCGGGCGTCACGCCGAGCTCGTCGGCGATAGCGGTGACGCTCGGGTGGCCCAGGTCGGCCCCCTGGCCCAGCGGCGAGTACGCCTCGACGGCGATCCCGTGGGCCCGGCACGCGGCCGCGACGTCGGCCTGCTGGAACGTGGGGTGCAGCTCGATCTGGTTGATCGCGGGCATCTCGTCCGCGAACCCGGCCAGCTCGTCGAGGTGCTCCACGAGAAAGTTGGACACGCCCACCGCCGCGACCCGGCGCTCGGCCCGCAGCCGCTCCAGCGCGCGCCAGCTGTCCTGCCACAGCCCGGCCGACGGGTTGGGCCAGTGGATGAGGTAGAGGTCCAGGGCGTCCAGGCCCAGCCGCTCGCACGTGTCGTCGTACGCGCGCAGCGTGCTTTCCAGGCCCTGGTCGCCGTTGCGGAGCTTGGAGGTGACGAACAGCTCCTCGCGGGGCAGGCCCGAGGCGCGGAGCGCGGCGCCCACGCCCCGCTCGTTCACGTAGGCCGCCGCCGTGTCGATGTGCCGGTAGCCCACCTCGAGCGCCTGCTCCACCACGGCCTGCGCCTCGTCGGCCGGCACCTGGAAGACGCCGAGGCCCACCTGCGGGACGGCGACGCCGTCCCGCAGGCTGACCGTGCGGGCGAAGGACTCGCTCATCGGACCGGCTCCAGCACGAGCAGCGAGACCGCCGGCAGCGGCAGGCACACGGTCAGCTCCAGGGCCGACGACGTCGCCTCCACGCGCCGCGCGGGCTCCAGCTCCTCGACGCCCTGCCGGGCCTTGACCGCCGCGAGCTGCTCGTCGGTGGGCACCTGCGGGGAGCCCTGCGCCACCCAGGCCGTGTGCGAGTTGCTGTGGTCGACGTCGATCCGGTGGTGGCTGAGCGTGTACGCGCCGGCGTCCAGGCCGGTCACGTCGAGTGTGACGGTCGCCTCGTCGTCGTCCCGCTGGTACTGGTCGTCCGTGTGCCGCCACACGAGCACCGCGATGGTGCCCGACGCCGACCGCGAGGCCAGGGCGTCGACCTCCTCCGGCATGCTCCGGCCCTCGGCCTGGTCGAGGAGCGTGACGGGGTGCGCGGCGTCCGAGACGGCGTCGATCCGGCGCTCGCCGAGCCTGCCGAGCAGCCGGTAGGCGTTCAGGAGCGGCTTCTCGACGCCGCCCGCCGTGAGGAACGCCCGCGTGCCCTCGAAGTACCGCTCCCCCTCGAAGTAGAAGCTCCAGGAGGTGGCCTGCTCGACCTGGACGGCCTCGGTCTCGTTGAGGTCGAGGATCTTCTTCATCAGCTTGACCTGGAACACCGGGTAGTACTCGGTGTTCTGGAACTGGAAGTTGGCGTTGTCGTAGACGCTGTAGTGCGCGGGGACGCCCGCGTCGCACTCGTCCACGATGGCCGGCAGCCCGTGGTACTCCTCGAACTCCGCGATCACCCGCAGCATCCGGCGGATCTCGAAGAGCATCTTGTGCGCCGAGGGGTTCTGCTGCTCGGGCGCGGGGCCCCCGGTGGGGCCGTAGACGCGCCACGGCGTGAACGCCGAGCCCTTGGTGTGGAACGACACGAAGTCGAGCGGGTCCTGCTGGTCGCGCGTGTGCTGGAGGAAGCCGCGCAGGAACTCGTCGCCGGAGCCCGTCACCGCCGGCCCGCCGACCTTGGCGTCCGGCAGCACGCTGCGGACCGCCCGGGCCGTGACCGAGTAGAGCTCGTAGAACTCCTGCGGCGTGCCGCGCCAGTAGAAGATGTCGGGCTCGTTCCACAGCTCCCAGAGCCAGGTGTTCACCTCATCCTCGCCGTACCGCTCCAGGCAGTGCCGCGCGTGGGCGGCGACGAGCTCGCCCCAGCGGCCGTAGTCCTTGGGCGGGTAGGACCAGGCGCCGGCCTCGTAGTTGCTGTAGACGGTGGGGCTCGGCACCACCTCGAGCTCGGCCGCGGCGTCGGGCAGCATGTCGCGCGGCGTGAACGCCAGCTCGACCAGCACGTGGTGCCCGGCCTCGACGATGGCGTCGTACACCTGGTCGACGATGGTGAAGTCGTAGCTCGGGACGCCGTCCGCGTCCTCGTGGTAGACGTTCCCGTTGCCCCAGTGCGGGATGCCGAAGCCGGTACCGGAGCAGAACACGTAGTGCGGGCGCACGTGGTAGCCGCGGTCCGTCACCTCACCGAAGCTCTGCAGCAGCCGGCGGCCGGTCGGGGTATAGGTCCAGTTGATCTCGTCGTAGCCGATGCTCTCCCAGATCCGGGCCAGCGCTCCCCGGTCCTTCCCGCCGTCGACCCGGACCCGGGCCTGCCGCACGTGCGGCGCGCTCGGGTCGCTGGGTGCCGAGCGCGGAAATGCCACGTCGACGCCGATACCAGGGTTGATGTTCACGCTCGAGCTCACGTTCACCCACGCCTCTCAGGTTCCCGGTGGCCGGTGGGCCACGTCGTCCTCGTCGACGACCGGTGACCGACGCTAGGGCGTGCTGCGGTAGATTGTCAACAACTAACAATTAACCGATCGCGCGACGAGCAAGCGATGGAACGATAGAGACGTGACGACAGGAGAGCCCCAGATGAATCCGCTCGGGACGGCACCGCGGCCCACCCTCGCCGACTACGTGGTGGGCGTGATCCGAGAACAGATCGCCACCGGGAAGCTCCGCCCGGGCGAGCACCTGCGCGAGTCCGAGCTCGCCTCCGCCCTCGACGTGAGCCGCGGACCGATCCGCGAGGCGCTCGCCACCCTCGAGGCCGAGGGCCAGGTCGAGATCCGCCGGCACCGCGGCGCGTTCGTCAGCGTCCTGACCCAGAAGGACGTCGACGAGGTGCACAGCCTGCGCGCCGCCATCGAGGCCCTGGCCGCGGAGCGGGCGGCGACTCGGCTGACGAGCGACCACCTCGCCGAGATGGACCGCATCCTGGAGGCCATGCGGGCGAGCTCCGGCTCCATCCAGCCGCAGGAGGCCGTCCGCCTGGACCTGGCCTTCCACGACGTCATCTACGACGCCGCCGACCACGCGCGGCTACGCCGGGTGTGGACCTCGCTGCGCAGCCAGGTGGCGTTCTTCCTGCACACGCGCAACGCCAACTTCCCGGACTTCCCCACCGTCGGGTTCGCGGAGCACCAGGAGCTGCGGACGGTGCTCAGCGAGGGCGATCCCGCCCGGGCCCGGGCGGCCGTCGAGGAGCACATGGCGGGCTCCTACGTGCGGCTGCGCCAGCTGGAGCTGCCGTCGGACTCGGACGGAGGCGTCGAGGTCTGAGGTGGGGTGTCGACGTCTGAGGTGGGGTGTCGACGTCTGAGGTGGGGTGTCGACGTCTGAGGTCAGGGCCGGTGCGATGACGCCGCGGCGCGCAGGACCTGCAGCACGCTCTCGGCGGGGACCTCGCACGGCTTGAGCACGGCGCCGTCCGTGGTGAACCAGATGTTCGCGCCGAGCCCTTCGGCGCCACCGAGTCGTTCCGCCTCGAACGAGACGACCTTGCCGCCCGCACGCGTGGTGCGGGTGACTCCCCAGGTCTGTCCAGCTATCCGTGCGCGCGACCAGCCCTCGGGGATCGCCCCGATCAGCGCGTCCAGCCCTTCGTCCCGCGACTCGCCCATGTGCTCGTCCCTCTCGCCGCGTGGTCACCCCTGAGTTCGAGGCGCACCCGTCTCAACCTGTCGGCGCGGGCGGGTTGTTCCCGGGGGTAGCGACTGGTCATGGGGCGAGTGGTCGTGGCGGGGCGTGGGTCTTGTCGGACGCCGTGGCGATGGGCCGGTGGTCCTGCGGCGCACCGACGGCGTTGGTCGGCTGCCGGGTCCCGCCAGGTCGCCGTTGACGGCGCGATGTCGGCGAAATCGGCTCGTGGCTGTCGGTTCCCGACAGGTCGCTGTCAGTGCCGAGCCGGTCGCTGGCAGTGCCGAGCCGGTTACGGCCAGTCCTGGGCCAGTCCCAGGCCAGTCCACGGTCACGGTCACGGTCACGGTCGACATGGTTGTTCCCTGGTTCAGAACGGCGGCTCGCCATGTGTGGACGGGGCAGCGTTGCCGGACGTGTCGGCGGTCGCCAGTGCGGTCGTGGCGTAAGCACGAGGCAGCCGGCGTCCGGTCAGGGCACGCAGGGTCAGGTCCTGACTGGTGTCCGGGTCGACCTGGTTCAGGTCCACTCGGGTGTCCAGGACCGTCGGCGGCCGGGTGTGCGTCCGACCTGCGGGTGTGGTCCAGGTCGTGATTCCCGTCCTCGGGTCGCGCACGACACCCCAGCCCGCATGCGTCTTGAGCAGGTGGTGGCGGCGGCAGAGCGCGTGGAGGTTGTCGGCACGGGTCTGGCCGCGCGCAGCCTTCCCGGCTGCGTGCTGACTGGCTTCCTGGTCGTGGTCGAACGGCTCGATATGGTCCAGGTCGCACGACACCGCCACCGCGTCACAGCCGATGAAGGTGCAGGTCCCGTCCCTGGCCTCGACCGCCGAGCGAAGCACCCGTCCCGGCTTGTACGTGGTAGTGGAGTAGTCGGTGAGCACCCCGGTGACCGGGTCGGTCAGCAGGCGCTGCCAGGTGGCGTCCTCAGCGATAAGCCGTGCAGTCTCAGCGGGTACCGACCCGAACCCGTCCAGTTCACCAGGCATGTCGTCCAGACCCAGGAGCGCGCTCGCCGGGACCGTGACCCGGACGACCGGCCGTGTCGGCGTCACCCGCACGACCGTCTCGTGAACGACGGGCGCCAGGCCGCCGCACGAGCAGACGGGACCGACACCGGCATCTCCGGTATCCGAACCAGTACCTGCGGCGTCCTCGACCTGCCCCCTCGGAGCGAACCGGCCCCCCGGCACCAGCCGACCGGTCACGATCCCGGTCAGGCAATCAGCACGGAGCTGACCCAGGGTCCGCTCCTCGCCCGCCATGTACCGCAGCTGGTGCGCCAAGTCGTCCACGACGCCCCACACCGCCGCAGCATCTACCGCCGGCAGATATGCCGACAACCAACCCATGTCGTTCTCCGCACGGTCCAGCTGGACGTTGCGGTCCAGTGCCGCGGCCCGGGCGGTCTCCTCGGCCCCGTGGCGGGCCTTCGCGAACGCCAGCATCTTGTTCCGCAACCACCGCCACGTCCGATACGGCGCCTGGGGTAGGTACCGGGCAATCGCCTCGGCCCGTTCAGCCACCGTCAGCTGAGCAGCCGAACGGAGGAGGGTGTGCGCCTTCTTCACGTCGATCCGCCCAGCGACCAACGCCTCGATCACCGTGGGATGCTCGGCACCGGACTCCGCCCGCACCACCACCTCAGACCCCTCCGCCTGCGTGACCACGAGCTCGGCCGTGACCTGCCCGACCAACGAGTTATGAGCCAGCGGGCTCGACTCCCGCCCCGCCCGCTCTGCCACAACGTGCGCCTGCACTCCGGCCGCCCACGACTGCAACCGCGCACACGCGCCCACGAGGTCCCCCAACATGTCGTCGGACAGAGCCGCCAGCGGGGCCGGCACGACCGCAACGGCACCGGACCCGGGACTGCCCTCGACATCGGGTTCCTCGGCGAACGCGTGGCCAGCGCCACCATGCGATCCGGCACCCAGCCCCGTGACCTCACTGACAACCCGCGCCAGCTCAGCACCCGGCGCCTCCGCCAGCGCCTCCCGCAGCACCTCGACGGGCCACAACTCCACCGGCCCGAAATCCGCAGCAGACTCCGGCCGACCACCAGACACGGCGCCACACCATTCCGGCTCCGGCGGCACGTCCAGCCCGTGCCGCCCGTCATCGTCACCGAACAACGCCTCACACTCGGCGAACAACGCCGCGAGCCACGCGTCATCGGGCATGGTGCCGTCCACGAACGGATCCTCACGCACGGCAGATACCGAGCCTCCACCGCCGTCCGACCATTGCCTGCCCATGCCAACACCTCCCCCGACCCTAATATCACTCCAGCCACACCATTACAGCGGACTTTTGTTCGATCCTACGAGGACCCACTGACACCCGCTCGTTCTTCTGCCCGCCGCGTAACCAGCTCCCGTCGGGGTGCGCCAGCGCGGTCACAGCGGTAGCCAGGACGACGTCGAGACAGAAGGACCGACGCCAAGAGGACGGCGCATCACCAGGGGCGCCGTCCGGCGTCGGCCGACGCGACCACCCACGGCGCAATACCGTGCGAAGGCGCGTCGACCCCGCCCAGCCAGGACTACTGCCGCACCCCCGTCCGCGCCGCCCGCTCGACCCGGGCGACCAGCCGGCTGTTGTGTGCGGCCCGCGCGAATCCCGGCGTGTGACGGGTGCCGTCAGCCATGTCCCGCGCGAGGCTCGCGTACACCTCTCCCACGTTGACGGAGGCTCCGGTCCAGATCTCGGCCGCGGCCGGACCCGTGCCCGTGGCCACCGGACCGTCGGGCACCTCGAACCCAACGCTCGAGGTCAGCGTGAGGTCACCGACCTGGACGCCGGCAGGATGGTCGCCCGTGAGCCTGAGCCAGCCGTCGGCACCACGGACTTCCAGGCTGAACCCGGCCTCGGCCACAGGCACACCAGCCAGGACCTGGACGCTCACCGGCGCACCGGAGGCGGTCTTCACGATGGCGTCCAGGTGGTCCGGGACCTCACGGGTGGTGACGGTGCCGGTGTCGACGAGCTTCACCTCCGGCCAGAGGAGCTCCGTCCGCGCGTCGATCTCGGTGATGTCCCCGAGGACGGTCTCGACGACGTCCAGGACGTGGCCGACGGCGATCGTCAGGAAGCCCGCCCCGGCCGCGGCCTTGTCGAAGTACTCGTAGGCGCTCACCGACTCCGGGCCGTTCCCGAAGGTCGTGGCGGTGACACGTGCCGACAGCAGCCGCCCGAGCCTGCCCTGGGCGACGATCTCGGCCGCCCGGCGCACCGACGGGTTGAGGCTGCCCTGCAGCCCGATCGCGGTGTGCAGCGATCCGGCCGCCGCCGCCATCTCCTCGGTCTCCGTGACACTCGCACCCAGCGGGGACTCCGAGTACACGGCCTTGCCCGCCCCGAGGGCGGCGAGCACGAGCTCGCGGTGCGCCGGGACCTTCACGGCGACGGTGACGAGGTCGATCGACGGGTCGCCGATCAGGTCGTACGGGTCCGCGTACCAGCGTTCGGCCCCGAACAGCTCGGCGGCCTCTCGTGCGCTCTCCTCGCGCCGGGTGGCCACCGCCGCGAGCACGAGCTGCGGCTGGGCGGCCAGCGCGGGGATGTGGGAGGCGCCGGCCCAGCTCGCCTTCGCGTCCGCGCCGATGATCCCGACACGGATCGGGTTGCTTGCCATGGTGTGTTGCTCCGTTCGGTCTGCTGTGGTCAAGGCATGTCGTGTCGACCCCTGCGGGGTCGTGCTTCACCGGCCGACGGCGGCCATGCCGTCGGGGTCGTGCCGGTCGCCGGACGCAGGCGCCAGGCCGTTCAGCCGGCCGATCTGCTCCGGGGTGAGCCGGATCCCGTCGGCGCCGAGGTTCTCCTCGAGCCGCGCGATGCGCCGGGTGCCGGGGATGGGGCTGATGTCGTCGCCCTGCGCCAGGAGCCAGGCCAGGGCGACCTGGGCCGGGGTGGCTCCGGCCTCCGTCGCCACGGCCCGGACCTCGTCGACGATGCGCAGGTTCCGTTCCAGGTTGCCGCCGGTGAAGCGTGGGTTGGTGCGCCGCCAGTCGTCCGCGTCGAGACCGTCAAGTGAGCGGATGCTCCCGGTCAGGAAGCCGTGCCCCAGCGGGGAGTAGGCCACCAGGCCGATCCCCAGCTCGCGCAGCACCGGCAGGACCTCCGCCTCGGGGTCCCGCGTCCAGAGCGAGTACTCGCTCTGGACGACGGCGAGGGGGTGGACCGCGTGCGCACGGCGGATCGTGGCGGGACCGGCCTCCGACAGGCCGATGTGGCGCACCTTTCCCTGGGCGACCAGCTCGGCCAGGGCGCCGACGACGTCCTCGATCGGGACGCCCGGGTCGACCCGGTGCTGGTAGTAGAGGTCGATGCGGTCGGTGCCGAGGCGCCGTAGCGACCCCTCGACGGCGAGCCGGATGTTCGCGGGGCTGCTGTCCGGACCCGGCCCGCCCGTGTGGGACACGAGCGCGTGGGACACCAGGCCGAACTTGGTGGCGACCACCACCTCGTCGCGGCGTCCCTTGATCGCCCTGCCGAGCAGGGCTTCGTTGGTGTATGGCCCGTAGACCTCCGCGGTGTCCAGGTGCGTGACCCCACGGTCGAGGGCGTGCCGGACGGTGCGGACGGAGTCCTCCTCGGACTCTCCCTTCCCGGTGTAGAAGTCGGACATTCCCATGACTCCCAGGCCGAGGCGCGAGACCTCGAGCCCGCCGAGCGATGTGGTGCGCAACGGATGGCCCTCTCCCGGATCGGTCACCGCGGGCAGCACCCACGCGACCGAGTGAACTTGACGCATCAAGATGAACTTGATGCGTCAATTTCTACCGTGCAGAACTTGATGCGTCAACAACGCGCCCGTAGGCTGCACCGCATGACCTCGACGGCGGACGAGCGACGAGCCGAACCACGCTGGCTGAACCAGGAGGAGCTGGCGGCGTGGCTGGCCAACTCGGCGATCATGATCAGCCTGCCCGCGGCCCTCGACGCCCGGATGCAGCGCGAGTCCCAGCTGACCTTCTTCGAGTACATGGTTCTCTCCGTGCTCTCCGAGCAGGAGGACAGGACCATGCAGATGAGCGCGCTGGCCGTCCGGACGTCGGCCTCGCTGTCGCGGCTGTCCCACGTCGTCGGACGGCTGGAGACGCGCGGGCTGCTTACACGGTCGCGGATCCCGGGCGCGGGACGCCGCACCAACACGACGCTGACCGAAGCCGGCCACGACGTCGTCGTCGCGGCGGCGCCCGGACACGTCGCGGCGGTCCGCGAGTACCTCATCGACTCGCTGGAACCGCGGGACCTCAAGGCCCTGCAACGCATCGGCACCGCAGTGGAGGCCGCGATCAACGGCGCAGCGGTCCCCCAGGCCACCACAGAGCAGTAGGAGACACCGAGCAGTAGGAGACGGAGGACCAATGGTCTCGATCACCGAGGTCCGCAAGCTGCTGATCGCCGACCGCGAGCGCACGACCGAGCTGATCTCGTCCCTCACCGGAAGCATCGCCTCGATGGTGGAGGCGACGCAGCTGTCCGCCTCCGACGACGAGCACGACCCGGAGGGGTCGACGATCGCGTTCGAGCGCTCGCAGGCGAGCGCCCTGCTCGCCACGGCCACGGAGCACCTGTCCGACGTCGACGCCGCCCTGGAGCGGGTCGACGCGGGCACCTACGGCCGTTGCGAGCGCTGCGGACAGGCCATCGCCCGCGAGCGCCTGCTGGCCCGGCCCACGGCTCGGACCTGCATCGCCTGCGCCGCGGCGAGCTAGTGCCGTGGACCGCCGTCGCACCCGAGGACCCTAGGCTGCGGGGCGTGAGATACGACCAACTTGAGGCAGATGTCCTCAGGCTCATCGTCGGGGCGACCGACAGCAGTGTCCGCGCCTTCGGCGAGCAGACAGTCACCCGCCTCGTGCAGCCGGTGCTGCTGCACGGTGCGGCCGAGGACGAGCTCACCCAAGAGGCCCGGGACGCGCTCGCCACCGCCTGCGCGAACGTCCTGACGATCAGCGCAGGCGAACTGCACGATGCGCTCGCGACGATCTACGACGGCATCCTGGTCGACGACGATCTCGATGCCGAGGTCCTGACCGCCGTCAGCGCGTTGGCGCACTGGCACAGCTACCTGGAGCAGAACCGGCGCGGCGAGCTCTACGAGCTCGCCATCCGCTCCATCGAGGACGTCGACCACCAGGTGTCCGCCGATCTCGACGACTTCCTCGCCGCACCGGAGATGGCCGCCGAGCGCGAACGCATCCGCCGGCTGCTGGAGCCCGATGGGACGTAGGGGCCTCCGGTTCAGCCCGCTGCCGCGGCGGCGGTCCGGTCGTTGTACACCAGCTCCCAGACGTGCCCGTCGGGGTCGCTGACATACCCGGTGTACGCCCCGTCGCGCTCGGCCGCCGCCTCGGCGGACCCACCCGCTTCCGGCGCACGGGCGAGGACGTCGTCGATCTCCACCTTGCCGCCCATCGCGCACGAGAGGATCACGGCGCCCGGGTGCGGAACCACCGGGCGCGCGTGACCGGCGCGCTCGACGTAGGCCGCGTACTCGCCCTGCTCGATCAGGAACAGCGACAGGTTCGGCAGCTCGAACGCGATCATCCCCTCGTCGATCCCGGGCGTCTCGAGGCCCAGGCCGTCACGGTAGAAGCGCAACGTGCGCTCCAGGTCGGCAACCGGGAGCGAGACGACGACGGTGACGGGGCTCATGGCCGTGATCCTAACATGTCTTGTGGTTCATATGAATGGTCGGTAATGTTTGGTCCATGGACGGTTTCGCGGTGATCGCCGAGCCGACCCGGCGCGCGATCGTGGACCGCCTCCGGCTCGGCGAGAGCGATGTGGGCACCCTCGTCGAGGAGCTGCGGGTGTCGCAGCCGCTGGTGTCCAAGCACCTCCGGGTGCTGCGGCAGGCGGGCGTGGTGGAGTCGGAGGTCGCGGGCAAGCGCCGGATCTACCGGCTCACGGACCGTCCGCTGCCGGACGTGCTCGCCTGGGTCAGGCCCTACGTCGACCGCTGGAGCACGAGCTTCGACCGGCTGGCCGAGGCACTCGACGACGAGGAGGAACGACGATGACGGACTCCGTTCAGGCCCCGCGCGACGAGGAGATCGCCGCGCAGGTGCGCGCGCCGATCGAGGTGCTGCTGGAGCTGGAGGAGGACCGGTGGACGATCGTCATGCGCCGCCGGTTCCCGCACGGCCGGCAGAAGGTGTGGGCCATGCTCACCGATCCCGCGAAGCTGGCGCGCTGGTCGCCGATCGTGCCCGACCGTCCGCTGGCCGAGCCCGGGCCCGCGACCAGTCGGGAGAACCCCGGCGACGACCCGGCCGACGCCGAGGTCCTCGTCGCGGACGCGCCGCGACGCCTCACCCACCGCTGGGGCGACGACCTGCTGAGCTGGACGTTGACGCCCGACGGCGACGGCACCGTCCTGGAGCTGCGCCAGACCACCGCCGAGCGTGCCGCCGCGGCGATGCTGGCCGCAGGCTGGCAGGTGTGCTTCGGGCGTCTGGCCGCCGAGGACGGTACGGACCGGGAGCGCCCGACCGGCCGGCGCGCACTGGCCTACGGCTGGCAGGAGCTGAGCGACGGCTACGAGAGCCGGTTCTCCGGGTAGACACCCCTCCGACCTGGCACATAGCGTCTCGGCCATGACCGAGACCACGGAGATCTACGCCGACGACGCCCGCATCGTGCAGCTCATCCCCGCGGACGGGTGGGTCGCCGTCTACAAGGACGAGCACGCCGAGGTCCGCGCTCCCCTGGTGGCGTGGGGTCTGCGGCGCGACGGGCAGGTCGTGCCGCTGGACACCGCCCCCGAGGGCGACGTCGGCGACCCCCGGGAGACGGCCGGGTTCGACCGCGTCGAGCGGCTCACTCTTGGGCACTAGCCTGGGCCGGGGCGGCAGCCAGGCCGACATCCTCGATGGATCCGTACGGTCAGGGTCGGTTCGGGTCGGGGTGCACCACCATGAAGAGCGACCAGGCGGGCGCGGCCGGGTCCTCCGGGCGGGCGGCGAACTCTTCCAGCAGATCCTTGAGCCGGGTGCGGAACTCCTCCATCTGCGGCGGTGGCAGGCGCAGCGCCATCCTGGTGCCCTCGGCCTCGGTCGCGGGGACGAGGGCGAGCTCCTCCAGGAACGCGTCGAGCATCGACTTCTCCAGCGCGGGCGATTCGAGCTGCCAGCTCTTGCGCGTCGCGAGATACGGGATCTCTCGTGCGCCGCGCGCGCCGCGCCGTTCCTCCTGCGCCTCCAGGAACCCGGTGCGGACCAGCGTCCTGGTGTGGTGCAGCACGCTGGCCGGGTCTCGGCCAAGGATCGCCGCGATCTCCTTGTTCGTGTGCGGCTCCTCCAGGCAGATGCGCAGGATGCGCAGGCGGAGGGCGGAGGCGAGCGCCTTCGCCTCCGCGTCGGTCGCCAGCCGGCGTTCGGTCATGGTCAGCAGCCTACTGAAGAGCGGGCAGACCGGTGACGGGCTGGAGCGTAAGTGATTGACAAAGCCCAATCACTTGCCCAGGATGTCGTCGTGCGCTTCGACTTCCACGGATCCACGGATCTACCACCACGCCCATCAGGGCCCGAACAATCGAGGTCGAACATGCCGAACCGGCAAGCAGTGTCCTGGGTCAGCCCCGTCGAGATTCCCCCGGGGCCCGGTGAGCGGGCGAACGACTACGACAGTTTCGCCGAGGCCTACGCCGCCGAGAACGAGACCAGCCTCCTGAACGCCTACTACTCGAATCCCGCGATCGTCGACCTGGCCGGCGACGTAGCGGGCCGCCGGATCCTCGATGCCGGATGCGGCGCCGGCCCCGTCGCCGAGGCCCTGCGCGAGCGGGGAGCCGTCGTCGCCGGCTTCGACTCCAGCGCCGGGATGCTGGCACTGGCCCGGCAGCGGCTCGGCGACGACGTCGTGCTGGAACGCGCCGAGCTGGGCGGCCCGCTGCCCTTCGCCGATGCCGGGTTCGACGACGTCGTCGCTTCCCTGGTCCTGCACTACCTGGAGGACTGGACGACGGCCCTGGCCGAGCTCCGGCGCGTGCTGAAGCCCGGCGGCCGCCTCATCGGGTCGGTCCACCACCCCTTCGTCAGCCATCTGACGGCACCGCCCGGAACCGACTACTTCGCGACCCGCCCCACCTCCCAGTGGTGGGAGCTCGGCGGCACCAAGCACCTGATGACCTTCTGGGACCGGCCGCTGCACGCGATCACCGACGCGTTCACCGCGGCCGGCTTCCGGATCGACGTCATCAGCGAACCGCCCCCGGGACCCGGCGCCCGCGAACGGTTCCCCGAGATCTTCGCGCAGAGGGAGTCGGGCACGTTCCTGTGCTTCCTGTTCTTCGTCCTCACGAAGACCTGACTGCCGCCCGCAGGGGCGGGCGGCAGTCCCAGGTCTACTTGATGGACGGAACGGGCACCCGCGCCCAGTCGGTGTCGGACGCGAGGTAGAACCCCGGGTGCGACGGCTGGTTGTAGGTTGTCTGCTGCCGCGCCACCTCGGCCCGGTACTGCGGGTCGTGCAGCAGCGTGTACATCTTGATCCCGCTCACCTCGGTCGACGTGTAGATCCGCAGGGCCGAGGAGTCCGCGGTGGGGACCACCAGCTCCTCGCGCCAGTCACCGAGGACGTCGGCGACGAGCGACGGGTTGCCCTTCCAGTAGTTGTTGGTGCGCGTGCCCTCCGCGGTCAGCACCGTGCCCCTGGACCAGTCCTCGATGGTCGGCGTCTCCTCGCGGTCGCCGCTCACGACCTGCGTGGTGCCGTCACCGGCCCACCGGATGCTCTGGTTGAGGCCCGGGCCCTCCTCGTCGAGGAGCTCACCCGTCGCGCTGAGCAGGCCGGCCGCCTCCGGCCGGTCGTCGCCCGCCCGGGCGCTGTGCCAGACCTCCAGGCCGGGCACGTCCGGTCGGACGTCGCCCAGGAGCGCCCGCCCGGTGTCGACGCCGGAGTACGTGCCGAACAGCGCCTCCCCGGTGGCGGCGTCGCGCAGCACGGAACCGTAGGGCACGCCCGCACCGCCCTCGTGGCAGGTCCAGATCTCCAGGCCCGGGCGCGACGGGTCGACGTCGGTCACGTGCATGGCGTCGCCGTGACCCAGGCTCTTCACCACCCCGGGGTCCGCCGACCCCTCGGGCAGCATGTCCGACGACGAGTACAGCAGCGTGCCGTCGTCGTCGAGCGTGGCCGCGCCGTAGACGATCTCGTGCCTGCCGTCGCCGTCGACGTCCGCCGCGGACAGCGAGTGGAACCCCTGGCCCCACAGCTGCGTGAGCTCGTTGTCGGGATCGGGCTGGACGCCCTTGTTCGCGCTGTCCAGGAACGGGTTGTTCATCGGTTTGGACCCGGAGTCGGCGACCCATCGCGTGGTCAGGTCCCGCCCGTCCCAGTCGTAGGCCACGATCGCGGCCCGCGTGTAGTACCCGCGGGCGAAGATCGCCGACGGGTGCTCGCCGTCGAGGTAGGCGACGCCCGAGAGGAAGCGGTCGACCCGGTTGCCGGGCTCGATGCGGGTCCACTCGTAGTCGCCCCAGCGCAGGCCGTCGTCAGTGCGCCCGGGCTCGTGGTCGACCGTCTCCAGGGGGCGACCGGAGCGGCCGTCGAAGACGGTGAGGTACTCCGGTCCGCTCTGGACGAAGCCCTCGAAGGTGCGCAGGTCGTTGCGGTCGGACCGGGCCGGCGCCCACTCGTCGATGTAGTAGTCCACCAGCTCGCGGGCGTCGCCGGCCGAGAGCGGGTACGTGTACCGCGGCTCGATGCCGAACGCCTCCTCCAGCGTCGCCGGCCACTGGCCGCTGCGGACCTCGGGCTCGTCGGTCCACCCCTGGAACAGCTCCACCAGGTGGTCGGCGTAGTCCGCGGCGCTCCAGCGGAAGTCGGATCCGTCGGTGACGCCCGCCCGGCGGTCCTCCCGCGAGATCGGCACGTAGCGCTCGCTCGCGGGCCGGCCGTCGCGGTAGGTCGTGACCTTCGTGCCGGGCGCGGTCTTCACCATGACCTCGGCCTGCCCGTCGCCGTCGAAGTCGTAGACGGGGAACTGCGTGTAGTGCGCGCCCGCCCGGATGTTGACCCCCAGGTCGATGCGCCACAGCTGGGTGCCGTCGAGCTCGTAGGCGTCCAGGTACACGTTGCCCGTGTACCCCTTCTGCGACACGTCCTTCGAGTTGGACGGGTCCCACTTGAGCACGATCTCCAGCTCGCCGTCCCGGTCGAGGTCGGCCATCGACGCGTCGTTGGCCGAGTAGGTGTAGCTCTCCCCCGCGGGCGTCACGCCGTCGGCGGGCTTGTTCAGCGGGATGTCGAGGTGGCCGTCGGCCCAGGCGGTCACCGGCGCGCTGCGCTTGCCGATCCGCTCGGCTCCGCCCTTGCCCCGCGTCACCGGCGCGACGGCGTACCTCGACGCAGCGTCGCCGGCGGCGTCGAGGTAGTTCGTGGAGTCCGTGACCGTGGCGACCCGCCTGCCGTCGCGGTAGACGGCGAAGCCCGGGCCGGCCATCCCGGTCCCGGTGTGTCCCGTGACCTCGTCACCCAGCAGGCGCCAGGAGAGGAAGACCCCCTCGCTGGTGCTCGCGGCGACGAGCCCGCGGTCGAGGTGTTCGAGCTGTACCTTCCCGGTGCTCCCGGGGCCGCCTCCTGGTCCGGGCTGCGCTCCTGCCGGGCCGCCCCCGACGGCGAGCGCACCCACCATCAGCACGGCCACGGCCCCTACGGTGGTTCTGGTCGTTCGCATGGCTCATTCCTCTCTGCGTCATTGCACTCCGAGCAGCTCGGAGAAGGACTGGTTCGAGTCGAGCGAGAGCCGTCAGGCCAGGTCCAGCGAGACCGTGACGTACGAGTGCGCGGGCAGGTCGACCTCGAGGCCGCGCGGGTGCGGCCGGACGCCGTCGTGCCGGGCCGGCGCGACGGCGTCCGGCTGCGCCGCGGTGTTGTGCGCGTTCAGCGTCGGGCCGGTCAGCACCTGGGCGGAGTGCTCCAGCAGGTCGCGACCCCGCAGGTCCAGGACGACCGTCCGGTCCTGCTCGACGTCCAGGTTCGTCAGCGACACCAGCGCGGTGTCACCACGGGTGGACGCCGACGCCGAGAGCGTCGGCAGCTCGACGTCGTCGACCGCGGACGTCGGCACCTCGCCGCGCCAGTGCACGTCCAGGGCGGCGGCGTCGTGGTGCCCCGTGTTCATCGCGAACACGTGGTAGGTCGGGGTCAGGACGAGCGCATCGGTCTCCGGGTCGGTCAGGATCATCGACTGCAGGACGTTGACCGTCTGGGCGATGTTGGCCATGACCACGCGGCCGGCGTGCCGGTGGAAGGCGTCGAAGTGCCGGCTGGCGACGACGGCGTCGCGCAGGGTGTTCTGCTGGTACAGGAACCCCGGGTTGGTGCCGGGCTCGACGTTCCACCACGTGCCCCACTCGTCGACGACCAGGCCCACCCGCTTCTTGGGGTCGTAGCGGTCCATCACCGCGCCGTGCCGTTCGAGCAGGTGCTCCATGTGCGCCGCGCGGGCCAGCGCCCGGTACCACTCGTCGGTGCCGAACTCGGTGGCCGAACCCTTGTCCGACCACGGACCGGTCATCGTGTAGTAGTGCAGGGAGATGCCCTGGAACGGGGCCGTACGCCCCTCGCCGTCCTCCAGCGCGTCGAACGAGCGCATCAGGGTCTCGGTCCAGTGGAAGTCGTCCACGTTCGCACCGGCGGCGATCCGGTAGACGTCGTTGCCGGCGTGCTCACGCACGTAGGTCGCGTACTGCCGGGCGAGCGAGGCGAACTGCTCGGCGCGCAGGTTTCCGCCGCAGCCCCAGGCCTCGTTGCCGATCCCCCAGAACGGCACCCGCCACGGGGCGTCCCGCCCGTGCTCGCGGCGCAGCGACGCCATCGGCGAGTCGTCGCCGCGGGTGAGGTACTCGATCCACTCGCTCATCTCCCGGACGGAGCCGGAACCGACGTTCCCGGACACGTACGGGTCGGCGCCCAGCAGCTCGCACAGCGCCATGAACTCCTGCGTGCCGAAGGAGTTGTCCTCCACGACGTCGCCCCAGTGGGAGTTGACCATCCGGGGCCGCTCGTCGCGCGGGCCGACGCCGTCGCGCCAGTGGTAGTCGTCGGCGAAGCACCCGCCGGGCCAGCGCAGGTTGGGGATGTCGATGGCGCGCAGTGCCGCCACGACGTCGGAGCGGATGCCGCCCACGTTCGGCACGTCGGAGTCCTCCCCCACCCAGAAGCCGCCGTAGATGCAGCGCCCGAGGTGCTCGGCGAAGTGGCCGTAGATGTGCCGGGAGATGGTGGCGCCCGGCAGGTCGAGATTGATGACGGCAGTCAGATCAGTACCCATGGAGCTCTCTCTCGTCGCGTCGTTGCGGTCCGGCAGAGCGTCGGGTGCCGCGCTCTGTCACGTGGTGCGACATACTGCCATGAATCGATTCATGCCAGACTGGTGCCATGCGACGACGCACGACACCGGAGTCCTTCGATCCCGCTCAGGTCCGCCCGTGGAACGCCGGCCTCGCCGGCCTCGGCTTCGGCGGTGACTACAACCCCGAGCAGTGGCCCGACGACGTGCGGCTCGAGGACCTCGAGCTCATGCGCGAGGCGGGCGTCAACCTGCTGAGCGTGGCGATCTTCTCCTGGGCCACGATCGAACCGCGCGAGGGCGAGCTGGACTGGGCCTGGCTGGACACCACGATGGACCGCCTGCACGGCGCGGGTATCCAGGTGGCGCTCGCCACGGCGACCGCGTCGCCGCCGCCGTGGCTGACGCGCGAGCACCCCGAGATCCTGCCGCGGCTCGCGGACGGGACCGTGCTGCACCAGGGCGGGCGGCAGTCGTACGCGGTCACCCACCCGGTCCACCGCGAGTACGCGCTGCGGATGACCACCCGCATGGCCGAGCGCTACCGCGACCACCCGGCGCTGGCGCTGTGGCACGTGGACAACGAGATCGGCTGCCACGTCCCCCGCGACTACTCCGCCGCCGCCGCCGACGCCTTCCGCCAGTGGCTGCGCGAGCGGTACACCACGGTCGACGCGCTCAACGACGCCTGGGGCACCGCGTTCTGGTCGCAGCGCTACGGCTCGTTCGACGACGTCCTCCCGCCGCTGGTGGCGCCCACGTACGCCAACCCCACCCAGCAGCTCGACTTCGACCGGTTCTCCTCGGACGCGCTCCTCGACTACTACCGCGACCTGCGCGACACTCTGCGCCAGATCACGCCGCACGTGCCGGTGACCACGAACCTGATGGCGACCAGCCACACCAAGGGCATGGACTACTTCTCCTGGGCCCCGGAGCTGGACGTCGTGGCGAACGACCACTACACGGCCGCGGCTGACCCGGAGCGGCACGTCGACCTCGCGTTCTCCGCAGACCTGACCCGCGGGATCGCCGGCGGAGACCCCTGGATCCTCATGGAGCACTCGACCTCGGCGGTCAACTGGCAGCCGCGCAACCGCGCCAAGCTGCCCGGAGAGCTCCTGCGCAACTCGCTGCAGCACGTCGCGCGCGGCGCGGACTCGGTGATGTTCTTCCAGTGGCGCCAGTCCAGGGCCGGGGCCGAGAAGTACCACTCGGCGATGGTCCCCCACGCCGGCCGGGACACGGACCTGTGGCGCGACGTCGTCGGCCTCGGTGATGCCCTCGAGGCGCTCGGCGAGGTGCGCGGTTCGCGCGTGCGCTCGCGGGCGGCGATCGTGGTGGACTGGCCGTCGTGGTGGGGATCCGAGCTCGACTCCCACCCCACGCAGGCGCTGCGGTACATGGACCAGGTGCAGGCCTGGTACGGCGCGCTGTGGCGCCGCGGCGTCACCACGGACATGGTGTCACCGGGTGCGGACCTCGACGGCTACGACCTCGTGGTGCTGCCCACCACCTATCTCGTCACGGATGCCGACGCCGCGAACGTGGCTGCCGCCGCGCAGCGGGGCGCGACCGTCGTCGTGACCTACTTCTCGGGCATCGTCGACGAGCACGACCACGTGCGCCTCGGCGGGTACCCGGGCGCGTTCCGCGACCTCCTGGGCGTGCGCACCGAGGAGTTCTACCCCCTGCAGGACGGCGAGACCGTGCACGTCGTCGGCGAGGCGGTCGGTGGCGCGGCGACCGCGGACCTCTGGACCGAGAAGTCGCACGTCGCCGACGACGCCGAGGTGATGGCGTCCTACCAGGACGGCGCGCTCGCCGACCGCCCCGCGGTCACCCGGCGCGCCGTCGGGCAGGGGCACGCCTGGTACGTCGCGACCCGCCTGGACCGCGAAGGCCTCGACGACCTGGCCGGCACGCTCGTCGCGGAGGCGGGCGTGGGCCCGGAGTTCTCGGCGCCCGCCGGTGTGGAGGTCGTCCGCCGGTGGTCGGACGCCGCTCCCCCGGCCGGCCAGGAGCCGACGTCGTGGGTGTTCGTGCTCAACCACACCGAGGAGTCCGCGACCGTCGGCACCGAGGCGGCGCCGGTGACCGGGACCGAGCTGCTCACCGGCGAGAGAGTCAGCGGGACCCTGACGGTGCCAGCGGGCGGCGTCCGCGTGCTCCGGGTCGGCTGACGGCGCCGGCCGACCCGGAGCCGGCTCAGTACAGGATGGACGCCTGCCCGCGCGGCCAGGCCAGGGTGGCGTAGATCTGCACCATCGCGGCCTGCTCCAGCAGCTCGGTGTGCTCGTCACCGGCGTTGAACAGCCCGGTCGCGGGTTCCCGCTCGGTGCGCCACTGGTGGTCGGCGTAGTCCGCCATGGCGTTCCGGTACTTCGTGCCGCCGGTCACGGACTCCAGCAGCAGGAGGTTCTTGAACCAGATCGAGTTGAAGAACATCGGCTGGCCGTCCAGCCGCCCCTCGGTGACGTAGTAGCGGTAGGACGCCGCCGCGATCGCCTTCGCCTTGGCCAGGTACCTCTTGTCGCCCGTCGCCTCGTACAGCAGGGTGTAGGTGCCCAGCGGCACGCCCTGGTTGTACGACCACTGCGTGCGGTCGATCGACCCGTCGAGCTTGATGTTGTCCCAGTAGAGGCCGTTCGGCGCGAGCAGGTGCTCGTCGGTCCAGCCCACCATCCGCTGCGCCCAGTCGAGGTAGTCGCGCTCCCCCGTGATCATGAACAGGCGCGTGGCTAGCTGCGCGCCGGGCATGGTGGAGACGGTGTTGCGGTCGGTGCTCCAGGTGGCCTGGGTCCAGAACACGCCGCCTGGGGCCGGGTGCGACGGGTCGGTGTCCCACCCGGAGACCACGAGCTCGAAGATCTCCTCGGCCCGCCTCAGCGCCGCCTCGTCGCCGGTCGCCAGGTACTGCTGCACCTTGGCGAGCGCCACCCACTCGTTGTCGTCGTAGAACATGTCGCCGCCACCGCCGTACGGGGCGCGCGGGTACGAGTCGTAGCCGGGAAGCCCGGTGGTGCCGCCGTCGGCATTCCAGAAGTGCTCCTGCCCGCGGGCGACGTCGGCGAGGTCGTCCCGGAACGACCGCCCCGCGGCCCCGGGCAGCCCGGTGAGGTCGAGCGTCGCGACGTGCGCCTGCGAGTGCGGCCACTCGAACGAGTAGGTGCGGTCGTCGGCCCCGCTCGGGTACCGCTCGCGGAAGAGGCCGGAGCCGTCGTCCGCGGCCATGTACTCCTGCATCGCGTCGTACGAGGCGACCGCCCGCTGCACCTGCGTGCGCTGCGACGCCGCGGAGGCGTCCCCGACCTGCGCACCGGCGGGGGCCGCCGCCCCCAGTGCGCAGGCCAGCGCGACGACCGTGCCGGCAACTCTGGTGAACCTCATCGTTCGCTCCTTCGTTCGGTGGTGCTCGGTCATTCGGTGGGGCCACTCGGCGGGGCGACGACGCGGCGATGTCAGCGCTGTCATCTTGACGAGCGGGCGCTCGGTGTCCTCCTCGACTCGATTCCCTGCGTCACCCCTGCCAGACCCAGGCTTCGCGAAGTCTCCTTCGACTCCGATCGGTCCCTGGCGCCCGGAACACCCGGCGGACAGGCTATGGGGCCAGAACCTGACCGGTCAACGACGCCCGTCGTCGCACTACGGAGCCGGTACGTCGGCCCCGGCCTCGCAGGCAAGGCAGAGCAGCGTCGACTCGACGACGCCGCGACGCACGAATCGTTGGCCCAGCTCGACGGCGAACTCGTCGCACTCCGGGCACGACCACGGGCCGTTCGTGCCCTCCTGCGCCGAGCTGATGATGTCGCTCCATCCGCTGCTCACGGCGCGGACTCTATCGGGACGACCTTGATCAACCGGCACGCGGCCGTGCCGGCTTCGACCTCCGCCACCATGACCGACGCGCCGCGGTCACTGACGGGCCATTCGAGGAACTCGTCGCTCACGAGTTCAGCACCAGGGGTCGCGGCATCGAACACTCTGACCGCTCCCTGCCAGTCGACCGGCCCGACGACGTCCCACACGAGACCTTCCCAGGACGACCTGATCGTTCGGAACAGGTCCTCCTCGTCCTCGGCCCACCGCCACTGGACCACACAGCCCAGGTCCTCCGACCAGGTCGTGGACATCGGCTCGTCCGAAAGAGAAAGTGCGGAGAACGCGCGCCCGGCCCTGACCACGTCGACCATGCCTATGTCGTGGACGGCGCAGGCGAGGTCGTAGTCGGGACCTCGATACCCAGACCACTCGGGTACCGAGGCCGCCTGCATCACGACCATGGGGCCGCCGGTTGACTCGAGCCACTTCATCCGGGAGATCTCCTTCAAAGTTCTAGAGGCGGCCGGTCAGGGCCGGAGACTCTTGGTCAGCATGAGGGTGACGTCGTCGTCGATGCGCACCGTGCTCCCGGGCTCGACCGGCCGGCCGGCCGACATCAGTCCGCGCCCGTCGAACTGGTAGCCACGCGCGATGTACAGGCGCATCGCGGAGCCGTAGTCCGCGTAGACGCCGACACCCAGCCCGGCCACGGCGCTCCGGTCAGCGATCAGGCCCTCCAGGGCGTCGAGCAGCGCCGTTCCGACGCCCTGTCGGCGGTGGTCCGGCAACACGTTGAGGTCCTGGATCTCCGGGATCGACCCGTCCCGGAACGGCGGGTACTCACTTCGCCAGGACACGCAGCCGTAGCCGGCGAACTGCTCGCCTGACCAAGCGACCAGGACGACGAGCTCACCGGACTGCTGGCGAGCGAAGTACGCGGCGTAGTCCTCCTCGGCCTTGCCGGGCCAGCCGAGCGCTCGAAATGCCGCGGCCATCTCCGGGGCATCCTGCGGCGTCAGCGGTCGAAGTTCCACGTCCACCCGAGCGACCGTAGTGGCCGCGCCGTCGCGACGGCGAACCATTAGCCCGGGCGGCTCGGACAGCACCATCCGCCAACCGGTTATTTCACCCGTCCCGGAGTGAACCCCGGCCCCACGACCCACGTAGGCTCCGGGCAGGGCAGAGGCCCGGGGGCTGGCTGACCCGGGTCGGGACCCGAGCGCGGGGTCTGGGCCCGCACTCGGGCAGGAGCCGGGACCCCCGACCTGGGGGACGGGGGTCCCGCTCCTTGGGCACGTCGGACGGCTGCGGCAGCCGGGACGGCGCGGCACGCCCCGGGCGACAACCACCGGCAGCGGCCAGATACTTCGAGTACGACGCCTGCGCCGGGGCGAGCGACGACCCGCCCCGCCGCCGATCGGAGGTCTCGATGAACCCGGCCGTCAAGCAACGTCACATCGCCCTGGTGGCGCACGACAACATGAAGGTCGAGCTCCTGCGCTGGGCCGAGTACAACCGGGGCACGCTCGCCGAGCACCAGCTCTACGCGACCGGCACCACCGGCACGATGCTCGAGTACGAGCTCGGCCTCCCTGTGCACCGGTTCCTGTCCGGTCCGGTCGGCGGCGACCAGCAGATCGGTGCCAAGATCGCCGAGGGCAGCCTCGACATGCTGATCTTCTTCTGGGACCCGCTCGAGGCCCAGCCGCACGACCCGGACGTCAAGGCGCTGCTGCGGATCGGTGCCGTGTGGAACGTGCCCATGGCCTGCAACGTGGCCACCGCGGACATGATCATCTCCTCGCCGCTCCTGTCCAGCGACTACGAGAGCCGCCGGCCCGACCTCACACCCCGTACCTGGGACCAGACCGCCGAAGACCCGGCCTGAACCGAAGGGCCCGCCGCACGCGGGACAACCCCTGCCTCAGGCCCCGGTACGGGTGCTGAAGAGGCGGTCCAGGTGCTGGTCGATGGCCGCCAGCGCGGCCCGGGGTTCGATCACCTCGAGCTCGAGCAGCGAGGTGAACCCGGTCAGCGCGATGATCAGGTTCGTCTCGACGTCCGGGTCCCGGTCCGGAGCGATCTGGCCCTCCCCGATCGCCTGCCGGACGAGGCCCTCGACCATGGAGCGACCGTCCCGGAGCCCGAGGGTCGCCTGCTTGCGCAGCACGGGATCGTGCAGGGCCTCCAGGACGTAGGCGGCGCTCATCCGGGACGACGCGCGGGCGTCGTCGTGCAGGGGCAGCATCTCGGTGAGCACCAGGCGCAGCACGTCCCTGGGGTGCGGAGGCTGGTCGAGCGCGGCCAGCCCGCGGGCGACCCGGTCGGTGGTCCGCTCGGCGGCGAACTCCATCGCGAAGGTCAGCATCGCCGTGCGGGACGCGAAGTAGTGCTGCAGCTGTCCCAGCGAGACGCCTGCCTCGCCGGCGACCTCACGCAGGGTCGCCCGGGTCCAGCCGTGCTGGTCGACGACCCGCCACAGCGCACGAGCGATCGCCTCACGTCGTTCCTGGTGATCCACCAGCTTCGGCACCCTGCCCCCTTCCCGTTGGCAATACACATGACATAATACACGCGTACCGCGAAACCATGAGACGGAGCGCCGATGTCAGACCCGCACCCGCCGCCCGAGTTCTTCAACCCGTACGCCGTCGCCATCGACGAGGAGGTGGCGATCGCCCTGCTGGCCGACCTGCACGTCCGCAACGCGATCGCACGTGGCGAGTTCGACGACCTGCCCGGGAGCGGCAAGCCGCTCGACCTGCCCGACCGCCACGACCCCGACTGGTGGCTCAAGAACCTCATGAAGCGCGAGCGGCTCGTCCTGCTGCCGCCGTCGATCCAGCTGCGCAAGGAGGACGCCGCGCTGGACGCCCGCCTCGACGAGATGTGGGGCGAGGCGGAGGTGCGTCAGGAGATCGAGGAGTTCAACAAGCGGGTGCTCCGTGGGCGCTACCAGCCGCCCGCCGGACCGCCCCTGGTCACCATGCCGCGGGACGTCGAGGCGACGGTCGCCGCCTGGGCGGAGCGCAGGGCGCGGGCCGCGGAGGCACGAGCCAGGGCTCGTGCGGAGGCGGCCGACGAGAGCCGCCGTCGCCGACGACGCGGCCGCAGGCGGCGCCGGTAGCCGGCGCCGGCAAGGCCGGACGGTCAGCCGCGCGCCACCGCTCCCAGACGTACCGCCGCGACGGTCCCACCGTCGACCAGCAGATCCGTGCCCGTGACGAAGCCGGCGGCCGGGCTCAGCAGGAACTCGACCGCGTCCGCGATCTCCTCGGGACGCCCGACGCGGCCGGTGCCCGACGCCGCGACCAGGGCGCGTATCTGGTCACCCGAGGCCCCCTCGAGCTCGGCCTCGCCCATGGCCGTGGCGATCACGCCCGGACTGACCGAGTTCACGCGGGCGCCGCGGCGACCCCAGACCAGGCTCGCGGCCTGCACCCGCAGCTGGTTGGCACGCTTGGCGACCGAGTAGGCCGCCCCGGCATCCGGCAGCGCCGCCACCACCGGCAGCGCCGCGAGCTCGTCGCTCGGCGTCGTCGCCAGCGCGAGCTCCACCTCGGCGGACAGCGACGGCTGGGCGAACCACCCGGCCATCGACGCGATGACCACCCCGGCGCCACCGGCGGCGATCACCTCGCCGAACGCGTCCAAGCCGTGGGCGACACCCACGAGGTCGACCCCGATCACCGCGGCGAGCGGCGCCTGGACCGGTGAGACCCCGGCGGTGTGCACGACCGACGTGACCGCTCCCAGAGCTGCCGCCTGTCGCGCCAGCGCGGTCATCGACTCCCGCTCCGAGACGTCGACCTGCACCACGGTGACGTCCCGGCCGCCCTCGGACACGGTGGCAGCCGCGGCCTCCAGCCGCTCTGTCGAGAAGTCGGCGAGCACCAGGCGGTCGTGCCTCAGCCGCCGGGCGACGATCTCGCCCATCCCGCCCACACCGACGACGACGCCAACCGTTGCGCTGCTGCTCATCGCTTCCCTCACGTCCTGGTGCACGGGACATCACGCACGGGATCGGCGCACGTGAACCGGTATGCACGATACATATCAAACCGTGCGCTCATCGTACCCATACGGCGAGCTACGCTCCGCGGGTGAGCAAGACGCGGCGTGGTGTGGTGCGGGCCCCTGACGGAACCGAGATCGCCTACCGGACCCACGGTGACGGCGAGCCGCTCGTGCTGGTGCACGGCACCGGCCTCTCCCAGGTCGTGTGGCGAGGCCTCGGGTACGTCGACGCCCTCGCGGGTCATCAGGTCGTCACGCTGGACCTTCGCGGACACGGACGCAGCGGCCGCCCGTCGTCGCCGTCGGACTACACCGCGGCGCGGTTCGCCGCCGACGTCGTAGCCGTCCTGGACGCGCTCGCTGTCCCCCGGGCGCACTACCTCGGCTACTCGCTCGGGGCACGGATCGGCTTCACGCTCCTGGACGTCCGACCCGAGCGGATCACGTCGTTCGTCTCGCTCGGCGGCACCCATCGCAGCACGGCCGGTGGTCCGGCGGAGGTGTTCTTCCCGGCCTTCGACGAGGCACTGCGCCGCGGCGGCATGGCCGGGTTCGTGGAGGGCTGGGAACGTCATCGCGGGACGCCGCTGGACCCCCAGACCGCACTCGCGTTCCGGGCGAACGACCCGGCGGCGATGCGCGCGATCCTCGCCGCGATCGAGCACGAGCCAGGCGTGCCGGCAGCCCGGCTCGCACACGTCACCACACCGACCCTGCTGCTGGCGGGCGACCGGGACCGGGCACGCCTGGACGCCTCGCACGAGGCGGCACGGGTCATGAGCGACGCCCGGGTCGTGGAGCTCGAAGGACACGACCACGCGACGACGCTCAGCGACCGGGAAGGCGTCCTCGGCCACGTCGTCCCGTTCCTGCGAGCGGTGACGAGGGGACCGGGCCCTGTCGCAGCGGATGCACGAAACCACAGGTCGGAGGACCTTTCGGAAACGTAATAAGTCGGCCTGCAGGCATCGCGGGGACCTACGGTCGGGCGCACCGCAACCCAACGAACGAGGAGCACGATGCACCCGCAGACCCTGGACGCCGATCGGCTGCGAGCCGACCTCGACGGCCGCCTCGTCCTGCCCGGCGAACCGGACTGGGACGACGCACGCCGGGCGTGGCAGCTGACGGCAGACCAGCATCCCGACGCCGTCGTCCTCGCCGCCACCGTGAGCGACGTGGTCGCCACCGTGAACGCCGCCCGGGAGGCCGGCCTCCGGGTCGCGGCCCAGGCGACCGGGCACAACGCCGGCCCCCTGGGCCCGCTGGCCGGCACGGTGCTGCTGCGCACCTCGGGCCTCGCCAGCACCACCACCGACGTCGCCGCGGGCACCGTGCGCGTGGAGGCAGGTGTGACGTGGGGCGCCCTGACCGCCGCCGTCGCACCGCACGGGCTGTCCGGCCTGCCGGGCACCGCGGCCGACGTCGGCGTCGTGGGCTACACCCTCGGTGGTGGCCTGTCCTGGCTGGGGCGCGCGCACGGCCTGGCCGCCAACCACGTCGTCTCGGCCGACGTGGTGACCGCCGACGGCGTGCTGCGCCACGTCGACGCCGTGAGCGACCCGGAGCTGTTCTGGGCGATCCGTGGCGGTGGCGGCAGCTTCGCCGTCGTGACGGCACTGGAGATCAGCCTGGTGCGGGTGTCCGACCTGCACGGCGGCACCCTGTTCTTCCCCCTCGAACGTGCCTCGGAGGTGCTGCACGCCTGGCGGGAATGGACCGGCACCGCACCGGACGAGATCACCTCGCTCGGTCGCCTGCTGCGGTTCCCACCGCTGCCCGAGCTGCCGGAGGCGGTGCGCGGCCGGTCGTTCGCCGTCGTCGAGCTGGTCTCGCTGCTCGGGCAGGAGGCCACCGATGCCGCGCTCGCACCGCTCCGCGCGCTCGGTCCGGACCTGGACACGGTCCGGGCGAGCGGTCCTGCGGAGCTGGCCGCCATCCACATGGACCCGCCGGCTCCGGTGCCCGCCACCGGTGACGGCTTCCTGCTCAGGGACCTGCCCGCGGCCGCCCTGGACGCCTTCCTGTCCGTCACCGGACCGGACCAGGACTTCCCTGTGCTGGGCACGGAGATCCGGCACCTGGGCGGGGCACTCGCTCCGGCGCCGTCCGCCGGTGGCACGCGGGGCGGTGCCGTGAGCGCCCTCGACGCGGGGTACGCGATCTTCTCGGCGGCACTCACCCCCGACGAGGCCGCCGTCAAGGCGATCCACGGCCACCTCGACGCGCTGCGCGACGCCCTGGGCGACTGGGCGGCGCCGACGTCGTACCTGAACTTCACCGAGCGCCCCGGCGGGGCTCCCTTCGCCGACGCCGACACGCTCGCGCGCCTGCGGCGGGTCAAGCACCGCTACGACCCCACGGACCTGGTCCGCGGGAACCACCCGGTCGAGCCGTCGGCCGGCTGATCAGCACCGGACGCACCACGGGGTCGGCCCTCGGGCCGGCCGCGTGATGCGTCTGGGCGTCTGGGCGTCGACGAAGGGCCTTGATCTGGCCCTTGCGACAGCTGGTCAGTCCTGCCCCGCCCCGCTGCGAGACAGCGGGGCGATCCGTTCGCGCAGCCGGTCCAGCTTGTCGGCGTCAGGGGTACCGGGCTCGGCCCAGTTGAGCACGATGTGCAGGTCAGCACACTCGATCGTGAGGATGTCGCAGTCCAGGGTGATCTCGCCGAGCTCGGGGTGGACCACGGTCTTGCGCGACCGGCCGGCCGGGACGGTCTCGTAGCGGGACCAGAGGTCGTCGAAGCGCGGGTTGGCGTCGCGCAGGCCGCTGACCAGCTCGGCGACGGCGCGGTCGTCCGGGTAGCGGTCGCGAGCCCGACGCAGGTCGGCCACCATCCTGCGCTCGAACGCGTCCGTCTGGTCGGCATCACGCTCGACCCGCGAGGTGCCGCCTGGGTTCACCGCGGCGAAATGTCCCCAGGCGAGGTTGTTCGCGCGGGCACGGTGCTCGGTCGGGCTGCCGAACAGCTCGCCCCACAGCGGGTTCCACTGCACTGCGTCCCACGACGCGGTGAAGACCGCCACCGGTGTGTCGCTCATCCGGTCGATCATCCGCTGCACGCCGCGGGGCACCTCGCTCGGTACCGAGCCCGACGCCGGGGCGACCGCGCCCGCCAGGCGGTACAGCAGCTCCCGGTCGACCGCGTTCAGGCGCAGCACCTGCGCGAACGCGCCGAGCACCTGGGGCGAGGGGGTGGTGGCGCGACCCTGTTCGAGCTGCACCAGGTAGTCGACCGAGATGCCGACCGTCAACGCCAGCTCCTCGCGTCGCAGGCCCGGCACCCGGCGGTCGCCGCCGGCCGCGAAGCCGATGTCGGCGGGGCGAACGCGGCCCCGCCACGCCCGGAGTGCGGCGCCGAGCTCGGTCTGCGTCTTCATCCGCCCAGTATGGACCGGGGTCTCGGGCACCGAGTGGTACTGAAACTCATAGGGACGCCGGGCGGTGGGGCGCACCAGCAGCGACCGCGACGGCCGGCGCGATCCGATCGAGCGCGCCGTCGAACTGGTGCTCGGCGAGCAGGTGCACCAGGACGTTGAGCTGCTCGATGTTGCGTGCGGAGGTCAGCGGGCCGGCATCCAGCGCGGTGAAGCCGGCGTCCTGCGCGAGCGTGCGTACCTGCGCCTTGGCCAAGGAGTCGTCGCCGGCGAGGAACACCGGTGGTGTCGACTCCGGCGCGGGCCACCGCCGCGCGTCGAGCACGGTGGAGGGCATGGTGTTGAACGCCTTGACCACGCGCGCCCCGGGGAGCCGGCGCTGCAGCTCCTCGCTGGTGGACGAGGTCTCCATGAATGCGGCGTCGTAGGAGTGCTCGAAATCGCCGCTCACCCGCAGGGGGTTCATGGTGTCGATGACGACCTTGCCATCCACCGGCCCGACGGCGTCGAGCACCGCGTCCAGCCGTGGCCAGTACACCGAGAAGAGGACCACCTCGCCGAACGCGGCCGCCTCGGCGGGTGCGCCGCGCACGGCTCGCGGGTTCTTCTCGAGGAACGTCTCCAGCTTCTCCTGACCGGCGTCCTTGGCAACCATCACCTCGTGCCCGGCCGCGAGCCAGGCCCGCGCCAGTGCCCGTCCGATGTTTCCTGCGTTGACCACTCCGATACGCATGTCTCTCCTCTGTCCTCTATGCATGTGGCGGGTTCTCGTGCGGGCAGCGTCAGAGCTTGTAGCCGCCGCTCGCCTCGATGACCTGACCGGTCACCCAGCGACCCTCGTCGGAGGTCAGAAAAGCGACCACCGCCGTGATGTCGGAGACCTCGCCGAAGCGGCCCAGTGCCGTGTCGGCCTCGATGGCGGTCACCAGGTCGGCGTCCAGGCGCACGGCCGTGTTCATGTCCGTGCGTACCCACCCGGGGGCCACTGCATTCACGGTGATCCCGCGCGGTCCGAGCTCCATCGCGAGCGTGTGGGTCAGGTTGTTGATGCTCGCCTTGGCCATCGAGTAGACGGGCACGGACTGCATGGGCCGGGTACCGGCAGCGGAGGAGACGTTGACGATGCGCCCGCCGTCGGTGAGGCGGGTCAGCGCCGACTGCACCACGAAGAACGGTGCCCGCACGTGGACCGCGAACAGGGTGTCCCAGCTCTCGGGCGTGGCGTCGGCGAGACCACCCCAGCCGGAGTTGCCCGCGTTGTTGAGCAGCAGGTCGAGCGACGCGCTCCCGGTGCGTTCCGTGAGCTCGCGGTCGAGCTGTTCGAACAGGCCGGGGATCGACGCGGCGTCGGCGAGGTCGGCGTGCAGCGCGAAGGCCCTCCCTCCGGCCTGCTCGATGGCCGCGACCGCCTCGTCGGCGCCGGCCTTGCTCGCGTTGTAGGTGAGCGCGACCGTCGCGCCCTGGCTTGCGAGGCGCTCGGCGATCGAACGGCCGATACCCCGTGAGCCCCCGGTGACGAGGGCGGTCTTCCCGGAGAGTGAGTGCGACATGGAACGTCCCTTGATCGGTGTTGCCAGCAGCTGGGTGCCCGGGACCGGGCCGCCCGAGATCGATCCTCCGACCGCCGGCGCACGGGTGACAGGCGCCCGTGTTCCCTGGGAATCCGGGTACCACCCAGCGATCGCCCCGTGCCCTCCGGGCACCGCCCGGAGGGCACGGTCAGTGGGTGCGCTACTTCTTGACCGTGCTGCCGCTCGCCAGCTCCATGAAGATGGCGACGTGTGCCGGAGGCATCTTCGCGAGCTGTCCGCCGACGGGCGACGGGCGCACCGCGCTGTCGATCATCCTCCGGGCGGTCTCGGCCGTGACGGGCGGCACCGGGGCCTGGAGGTAGTGGCGCTTCTGCTCGTCCTCGGTGAGACCGTCCGGCACCGCGGGCGCGTAGGGCCAGAAGTAGATCGGCGTCTCGGGCTCGATGCGCCAGCTCTCTGCCAGCGAGCCCGCATCGATGACGTCGTAGCCGACCGATTCCAGGAACCGCGCCACGAGCCGCTTGGCGGCGTCGTCGTCCCCGGCGACCGGGATCGTCATCCGGTCGGGGTCACCCACCGGGCGGGCGTTGGCGTAGATGTGGTTCCAGTCGAAGTTGTGCAGCCCCTTGACGACGATCGAGTCCTTCAGGTGGCGCTGCACGAGCTCGCTCGAGGTGAGCGCGCCGCTGTCGAGCTCGGGGTCGCGCCAGAACTCGGGGTAGTAGTTCGTCTGGTCCAGGACCACCTTTCCGGCGAGCTTGTCGGCGGGCAACGCCTCGTAGCTGGCGAGCGGGAGCGGGAGCGCGACGATGTCCCCCGCTTCGATCGCCTCGTCGACCGTGCCGGCGCGTGCGAGGGGCCCGAGCTCCTGGACCAGTCCGGCGATCGTCTCCGGACCGCGGGAGTTGCTGAGGACGACGTTGTGGCCGGCGTCGACCGCCAGTCGGGCGAGCGCGCCGCCCACCAGGCCGGAGCCGATGATTCCGATGGTCTGTGTCATCACGAGATCTTTCCTGTGCGAGAGCAGCGGCCTGGACCGCTGCGGGGACGGACCGATCCTCTGCGCGCCCCCGGGGCGGCACCAGGCGTCGTTCTCGCTATGACTGGGAGTACCACCCAGCTGCGAAGCCGGTCGCGCATACTGAGGACATGCCCACCCAGACCGAGCTAGGCAGCGCACTGCGCGCCTGGCGGGCGAGCGTCGCACCGGCCGACGTCGGCCTGCCGGCAGGTGTCCGCCGTCGGGTGCCCGGCCTACGGCGCGAGGAGGTGGCGCTGCTGGCCGACATCTCCTTCGACTACCTGGTCCAGCTGGAGCAGGGCCGTGCCGCCAACCCCTCGCCCCAGGTGCTGCGGGCGCTGGCGGAGGTACTGCGGCTGAACGCCGTGGACCGGGAGGTGCTCTACCGTCTCGCCGGGTTGGTGCCGCCTCCCTCGGGCTTGGTCCCGAGTGCGATACCGGCGGGTGTCCAGCGGATGATCGACCGGATGAGCGACACACCGGTGGCGGTCTTCACCGCGTCGTGGGACGCAGTGCAGTGGAACCCGCTGTGGGGCGAGCTGTTCGGCAGCCCCGCGGTACCCGGCTCCGGAGCAGGGAGCGACGGTCACGCTCCGAACATGGTCCGGGGACACTTCGCGGCCGAGCCGCCGGCCGGCGCATCCGGCGTGGAGCGGGACACCGCACACACCGACGCGTTCGAGCGCATGATGGTGTCCGACCTGCGGCGTGCCGCCGACCGGTACCCCGACGACCGTGCCGTCACGGAGCTGATCGATGCCCTGCGCGCGTCGCCACGCTTCGACGAGCTCTGGGCCAGCTACGAGACGCTGCCCCTGGCGGGCTCGCACAAGACGGTCGTCCATCCGGAGCTCGGCGCGATCACCCTGGACTGCGACATCCTCACCATCGAGCACGCCGACCTGCACGTCGTCATGAACTGGGCCGTCCCGGGCACGCGCGACGCGCAGCGGCTCGACGCCCTGCGCGAGCGGGCAGGCGCCGCACCGCGCTGACGCGCATCCGCGGCTACGACCCGTCTCCTGGTAACGGCTACGCCCTCCTCGGCGCGGCCGCGGCCACCGTCGCCATGATCACGATCCGCGATCCTTTGCGGTCCTGAGCTGCTCAGTTCGGGTGCGGACCGGTCAGCCGCGCGCCCGGAGCATCGCCAGGGCGATGGCGGGGATCAGGGTGAGGGAGACGATGACGGTCCCGACGGCGGCGGGCAGCCGGCCTGTGGCACAGGGCGGAATCTCTCCTCGACGGCCCTGGGTATCTCGGGCCATCACGGTCACCGGAGCGCCAGATCGGGAGGCCCCGTTTCGCGACCCGAGGAATTTCGTCCGAGGCCGACGTCATGTGCCCGGGGTGGGAGCGCGTGCCCTCTGCGCCCCGCAGGCATGTGTGGTGAGATCCCAGTTCAGAGACTCTTTCGGGGGCGTGACAACTCCCCTGGTCGCGGGCTCGGGCGCCGAGCGTCGAGCGCCGAGCGTGCCCAGCCGACGAAGGACTCGAACAGGAGCACCCATGTCCACGAAACCCCTCGACACCGCGAAGCTGCGGGCGGAGCTCGACGGCACACTCGTCCTCCCCGAAGAGCCCGGCTGGGACGAGGCACGCCAGGCGTGGCAGCTGGCCGTCGACCAGCACCCGGACGCCGTCGTCCTCGCCACCACCACCGCCGACGTGGTCGCGACGGTGAACGCCGCCCGAACCGCAGGACTGCGGGTCGCCGCGCAGTCGACGGGCCACAACGCCGCGCCCCTCGGGCCGCTGGCCGGGACGGTGCTGCTGCGCACCTCGGGCATGACGGACATCTCCGTGGACCCCGTAACAGCCACCGCGCGTGTCGGGGCGGGCGCCCATTGGGGTGCGGTGACAGCCGCCGTCGCCCTGCACGGGCTGGCCGGCCTGGCGGGCACCTCCGACGACGTCGGCGTGGTGGGCTACACCGTGGGCGGTGGCCTGCCGTGGCTCGGGCGAGCTCACGGGCTGGCCGCCAACCACGTGCTCTCCGCCGACGTCGTGACGGCCGACGGCGTGCTGCGGCACATCGACGCCGCGAGCGACCCGGAGCTGTTCTGGGCGATCCGCGGCGGCGGCGGCAGCTTCGCCGTCGTGACGGCGCTGGAGCTCAGCCTCGTCCCGGTGCCCGACCTCCACGGCGGCACCCTGTTCTTCCCGCTCGAGCGCGCCGCAAAGGTGCTGACGACCTGGCGGGAGTGGACCGCGTTCGTGCCCCCGGAGATCACCTCGCTCGGTCGGCTGCTCCGGTTCCCGCCGATGCCGGAGATCCCAGAGCCCGTGCGCGGCGGGTCGTTCGCCGTGGTCGAGGTGGTCTCCCTCCTGGGCCAGAGCGCGACCGACCGGCTCCTCGAGCCGCTGCGTGAGCTCGGGCCGGTGATGGACACCGTCCGCCCGTCCGGGCCCGCCGACCTCGGCTTGATCCACATGGACCCGCCCGGTCCAGTTCCTGCGACGGGCGACGGGTTCCTGCTGGCGGACCTCACCCCTGAGACGCTCGACGCCTTCCTGTCGGTGACCGGGCCGGACGCGGACGTCTCGCTGCTCACCACGGAGATCCGCCACCTGGGCGGGGCCCTCGCCCCCGATCCGTCCCGCGGTGGAGCCGTGACCGGCTTCGACGCCCGGTACGTGGTCTTCAGCGCTGCGCTGACCCCCGACGAGGAAACCGTGAAGGCCGCGCACGTCCTCCTGGACCGGCTGCGCGACGCTCTCTGGCTCCTTGGGCCGCGCCGGTCTCCTACCTGAACTTCGCCGAACGCACCGGCAACGCCCCGTTCGCGGAGCAGGCCACGCTCGACCGGCTGCGCCGGATCAAGTCCCGGTACGACCCTGCCGACATGATCCGCGGCAACCACCCGGTCGCACCGGACTGACCCTGCGCCCGACGCCCGCCGGCAGGCCGACGGTCCGCGCACCGAAGCCCCACCAGGAGTGGGGCGCCACGTGGCGCGGGCCGCCCGGACCGGTCGCCGTTAGCCTGCTGCCATGCCCGAGAAACCGCCGTTCAGCCCGACCGTCGCCCTGCTCACGGTCAGCCGGGTGTGGGACGTCGCCTTCGCCGACGCACTCAAGCCACTCGGCCTGACGACCCGCAAGTACGGTCTGCTCGGCCACATCCGTGCGACGCCGGACGTCTCCTTCAGCGAGCTGGCCCGCCGCTCCCGCATCACCGTGCAGAGCGCCCACACCGCCGTCGCCGCGTTCACGACCGACGGCCTGGTCGAGGACACGACGGCTCGCGCCGGCGCGGCCTCGCGGCTGCGGGTCACCGCTGCCGGCGAGCGGCTCCTGGAGCAGGCGGCGGAGCGGGTCGCAGCGCTCGACGCCCGGTTCACCGAGGAGTACCCCGTGCTCACCGAGGGGCTGCGGCGGCAGATCGAGGAGCGCATGTCGCGGAACGGATGACGCGAGGCGGTGGGTTCCGGAAGCGCGCAACCTTCAGGCGGTCTGAAGCATAACCATCCTTCAGTTAGGCTGAAGGTATGGAGAATCTGTTGCTGTCCGCGCACGTGCTCGCGGGCATCCTGTTCGTCGGTCCCGTGGCGGTGACCACGAGCCTGTTCCCGCGCTTCGCGCCGGTCTCGGCCGGCGCTTCGGCCGGTGCTTCCGCCGCGCCCGGCTCGCCCGGCACCGCCGTCCGGAACGAGCGCAGCGCATCGGTGGCCCGGATGCTGCACGGCGTCACGCGGGTCTACGGCGTCCTGGCCCTCGTGGTACCCGTGCTCGGTCTCGTGCTGGCGGCCGTCCAGGGGCGCCTCGGCGAGGTCTGGATCATCGTGGCGATGGTCCTCACGGCCGTAGCGGGCGGGCTGCTCGCGCTGCGCATCGCCCCGGCCCAGCGTGCCGTGCTGGAGGTCCCGGGCGACGCCGCGCGGCTGCGCGGGCTGAGCATGCTGACCGGCGTCTTCAACCTGCTGTGGGCTGCGGTCGTGGTGCTCATGGTCGTGCGGCCGGGGTCGGTATGAGGCCGCTGCTGCGCGCCCTCGAGGTGCTCTCGGTGCTGGAGCTGGTGAGCGTTGCCGTCCTGCTCGTCAACCTGGCCACGGTCCATGTCGACGGCGTCGCGTCGGCGCTCGGGCCCGCGCACGGTGCCCTCTACCTGGCGGTGGCGGTCACGGCCCTGCTGGGCCAGGGGCTCCTGCTCCGCACGCGCCTGCTGGCGCTCGTCCCGGTGCTCGGCGGCGTCCTCACGCTGGTGAACGTGCGACGGGAGGCACGCCGGTGAGCCTGCGTCACTACGTCCGCCGCCCGCCGGAGGTAGGTGTGGCCGAAGCGCTCCGGCTCATCGATGACGGCGCACTGGTGGTGGATGTGCGCCGCGAGCGGGAGTGGCGCAACCATCACGTGCCCGGGTCGGTCCTCCTGCCGCTGGACGAGCTGGCCGACCGCGCCGAGGAGCTGCCCGAGGACCGCGTGCTGATCGCGTTCTGCACCGGCGGCCTGCTGTCCCGGGGCGCGGCCAACCTCCTGACGGAGCTCGGGTTCGACGCGGTGAGCCTCGCACGCGGCCTGATGGCGTGGCGCGCCGCGGGCGGAGCGCTGGAGGGCGAGCGGGTGGGCTGAGGTCGGTGCGGCGCCGGCCTGCGGCCAGCGCTCCGTGCGGGTGGCCGGGCTCGGTGCGAAACTGGGGGCCACCGTCCCCGACCTCGTGGAGGGCCATGCGCGGCACGACCGTCGAGCACCTGTTCGTTCCGGGCGACGTGGTGCGGGCTGCCGTGGCGGTCAGTGTCGTGGTGGGTGGGGCGACCCTCGGCGGTCTGGCCGTGGCACTGTTCCTCCTCGCGCTCGGCGGGGCACTCGTCCCTCGGTTCCTCGGTTTGCCTGCGGTACTCGACGTCTGCTTCGGCGGCTGCCTCCTGCTGGCGGCCTGGGCGGCACTGCTCCGGTGGTACGAAGCCGTCCCGTGGCTCGACCTCCTGGTGCACGCCGTCTGCACGGGCCTCGTCGCCGCCGTCGGTGTCCTCGCCCTGATCCGCTGGCGGGTGGTGGCGTCCCGGGTGTCCGGCGGTTGGGCGCACGCCGGCCTGGTCGTGACGACCACGGCGACGGGCGCACTGGGTGCGGTGCTCTGGGAGCTCGGTGAGTGGGCCGGGTACACCTACGTCGACGAAGAGATCCGCGTCGGGTACGCGGACACGATCGGGGACCTTTCGTTCGGCGTGCTCGGCGCGCTGGCCGCCGGCGTCGTCCTCGCCGTCCAACAGGCCGGCAGGAGGTCGGACGATGCCCGCTGACCCCACCCCGACGGTCTCCGTGGTGGTGCCCGTGCGCGACGACGCGCGGGCACTGGATGTGTGCCTGTCCCTGCTCGCACGCCAGACCGTCGCCCCGCTGGAGGTCGTCGTCGTCGACAACGCCTCGTCCGACGCCTCCGCGGCCGTGGCGCACCGCTGGGGCGCCGTGGTCGTCGGCGAACCCCGGGTCGGCATCCCGGCCGCGGCGGCAGCCGGGTACGACGCCGCGAAGGGTAACGTCATCGCCCGCCTCGACGCCGACTCACGCCCGGGCCCGCACTGGGTGAGCATGATCGTCGAGCGGATGGCCGCCGACCCGGAGCTCGACGCGATCACCGGGACCGGCCAGTTCCACGACCTGCCGCGTGGCCTCCGGACGGCGTCCTGCCTCGTATATCTGGGGGCGTACTACGCGCTCGCCCATCTCGCGCTCGGGCACACCGCGCTGTGGGGGTCGTGCATGGCGATGCGCTCTCGCACGTGGCAGGCCGCGCGCCGGGACGCCGTGCGCGAGGACCCCGAGGTGCACGACGACCTCGACCTCGCGTTCCGGTGCGGACCGGCCCGGCGCATCCGGCTGCTCCACTCCTGGCGGGTGGGGGTCTCGGCGCGCAGCCTGCGCGGACGACGGCAACGACGTCGGCGCCTCCGACGCGCCTGGCACACCCTGCGCCTCAACTGGCAGGTGTCTCCCCCGTGGGACCGGTGGTGGCGCAGGCTACGACGACCGGGGAGCAGCCTCACCAGGGTCGAAGCGTCAAGGAGGGGTCGCGTTCGACACCGAGGTCACCGAAGGTGAGAAGCCCGACGAGCGTGTCTCCGTCCAGGACGGGGACACGCCGGACTCCGGCGGCGTGCATCGCCTCGAACGCGTCCTCGACCAGGTCGGTGTGGCCCACGGCGATGACCTTGCCGTTCGTGACCTGCTGCACGGTGGCGTCCGTCCCGAGCCCGGCAGCGAGGCCTCGCACCACCAGGTCTCGGTCGGTGACGACCCCGATCGCCCTGCGCCCTGCGTGCACCACCAGCGCTCCGACGTCGTGCTCGACCATCTCACGGGCGGCCCGGCGCAGCGTCTCGGTCACCTGCACCGTGGCTGGTACGGGGGTCATGAAGTCTGCTACGAGCGGATGATCCATGGTCAGCCGTCCGACCGGAACCCGTTGACCTTGTGCGTCCCGTCGCACCAGGGCGCGATCGCGGTGCCGCCGCAGCGGCACAGGGCGACGGTCGCGCGATGCCGCGGCACGGGGTCACCGCTCTGGTCCACGATCGTGAAGGAGCCGCGCACCAGCAGCGGACCGTCGGGACACGCGACGACAGTTGCCTCGCCGGTGGGCGCGCCGTCCGCTGATTCCGCCATGCCGCCTCCAAGGACCGTCTTTCAGGACTTCCTGTAGAAGCTAGGACGATCGCCGGCACTCGCAACCTCGGCACGAGCCTGCTCGTCCCTCTTGCGAGCGGGCAGGTCCGTGGACACCATGACGCGACCACCCCGACGCGCCTCCGGGCACCTCACCAGGCAGGGAGCTTTCCATGACCTCCGTGACAGCCAGGACGTCCCCGCAGGTGAAGGTCCCCGCTCCGCACGGCGTGGCGGAGGAGGAGGCACGCCGGACCCGGCCGCTGCCGCTTCCACGAGCCCGCGGTGCCCTGAGCGCGGCCCTGCTCGCGACGCTCACCGCCGGACCGCCCTCGGCGGACTCGCAGGCACGTGTCGCAGCGCTGCGGGAAGCAGCTGCCGACCTCGTCCGGCGGGACCGCGACGCTCTCCAGGACGAAGACCTTCAGCTCGCGCTCACCGTGCTGTACGAGCTGCACCACCGCGGTGTCGACGGCGTCGACGACGCGTGGGAGTGGGAACCCGGGCTGCTCGCCGTCCGTCAGTCGCTGGAGCGCCCGTTCGAGGCTGCGCTGCGGTCCCGCGCCGGGCAGCCGAGCTGCGAGGAGACGGACGCCGCGGGCGTGGCCCGTCGCCTGTTCCAGCTCGTCGCGGCCGACGACGCGCCGAGCCTGGCGCGCTACGTCGCCAAAGACGCCGACGCCGAGCAGGCACGCGAGTACCTCGTGCTCAAGTCGCTGTACCAGCTCAAGGAGGCAGACCCGCACACGTGGGCCATCCCCCGCCTGGCCGGCGCGCCCAAGGCCGCGCTCGTCGAGATCCAGACGGACGAGTACGGCGGTGGCCAAGCCGGTCACATGCACGCGGAGCTCTTCGCCCGTGCCATGCGCGGTGCCGGTCTCGACGACGCGTACGGCCGGTACGTCGACGCGGTACCCGTGCCGGTGCTCGTCGCCCTCAACACGATGTCGCTGTTCGGTCTGCACCGACGGCTCCGGGGCGCGATCGTGGGACACCTGGCCGCGTACGAGATGACGTCGTCGATCCCCAGCCGCCTGTACGGCAACGGGTTCCGCCGCCTCGGCCACGACGCGGACACCACTCGCTACTTCGACGAGCACGTCGAGGCCGACGCGGTGCACGAGCAGATCGCCGGCCGCGACCTGGCCGGCCGCCTCGCCGAACAGGAGCCGGGCGTGCGCGACGACATCCTCCTCGGTGCCGCGGCCTGCTTGGCCGTCGAGGGGGACGTGTCCGCCTTCGCGCTCGACCGCTGGGGGCGGGGCGACTCCTCGCTACTGGTCCCGCTGGACGACAGCCCGGCACGCCCGGACCTCGGGACCCCTGCGCCGTCCTAGCCGACCCAGCACGCGTGCGGGCCTGGTCGAAAGTGTTCACTCCGGGAGACAGGGGGTACCGGTTGAGACCGTCGTACTCGGTGGTCGTCCCCACCCTCGGCCATCCCCGGCTCGGCCTCCTGGTCGCCTCGGTCCGTGAGACGACCGCGCGTGGCCAGGACCCGCTCGACGTGCTGGTGATCGACGATCGCCCGTTCGGGGCGCGCGGGCCGAACCAGGCGCTGGACCTGGGCCCCGGTCCGGTCCCCGGTGTGCGGGTGGTGCGCAGCGGAGGACGAGGTCCTGCGGCCGCGCGGAACGTCGGCTGGCGTTCGACCCGTACGGAGTGGGTGGTCTTCCTGGACGACGACGTCGTGGTGTCCGCCCTCTGGGCCGCGGCGCTGGTGCGGGACGTGACGGCGGCCGGGCCGGACGTCGCCGCGCTGCAGGGGCACCTCCGGATACCGCTCCCTGACGACCCACGGCTGGCCGGGCCGGAGCACGCCCGCTGGGCCACCACGGACATGGTCTTCCGCCGGGCCGCGCTCGAACGGGTGCACGGCTTCGACGAACGCTCCCGGACGGCGGACGGCGGGGACGCCGACCTCGCCCTGCGGCTGCGCACGGCGGGCTGGCAGCTCGGCCGGGGCACCCGGTCCGTCGAGCGATCGGTGCGACCCGCCAGGGACCTCGCGGGCTTGCGCACCGAGACGCACAACGCTGACGACGCCCTGCTACGTGCACGCCACGGCGGCTCCTGGCGCGCCCGTGCCGAGGTGGGGCCGGGGCGCCTGCCCTGGCACGTCGCCGCCGTGGCGGCCGGCCTGACCGCCCTCACCGCAGGAGTGGCAGCGGCCGTCCTCGATGCACGCGAACCGCACGTCGCCCACGCCGTCGCGGCGCTCGCGGGCCTGGTCTGGGTGGCGCTCACCGCAGGGCTCGCGTGGGAACGGGCCCCGCGCCGGACGGTCCTGACGAGTGCGCTGGCCCCGTTCGCCGCTGTCGCCTACCGAGCCCGCGGGGCGTGGCGGTGGCGCCAGGGCCTGGGGCGCACGGTTCCCGCGCGGCCCCTGCCGGTTCGCGCCGTGCTGTTCGCCAAGGGCGCCCTGGTGCGCGTGGTGCCCGACGACGCGGGCCCGGACGTCGTCGAGCCGCTTCCCGGCGCACGGCGCGTCCTGAGAGGACTCCGGGCGGACGGGATGTTCGTCGGCCTGGTGTGGGATCGGACCGACGCCGGGTGCGGTCACCTGACCGTCGCGCAGGCGGACACCGTGGGCCGGGAGATGCGCCGCGTGCTGGGCCGGGTCGACACCTGGCAGCTCTGCACGCACGCACGGACAGAGGGCTGCACGTGCCGCGAGCCGGAGGCCGGGCTGGTACTCCGGGCGGCGGCCGAGCTGGGGGTGCTGCCCGCGGAGTGCGCCGTGGTGGGAGACGTCCGCGACGGCATCGGTGCGGCGGTCACCGCCGGCGCGCGGAGCATCGTCCTGCCGACTGACGCCGGGTGGGCCTGACGGTCATGCCCACCCCGCCGCGCTTCCTCGTCGCCCTGCACCGCCGCTGGTCACGCCACCCGCGCTGGGCGCTGGCGATCAAGGGTTCGCTCGCGGCGTCGCTGGCATGGGTCGTCGCGGTGCTCGCACCGGCGCCGTTCTCCGACTACCCGTACTACGCACCCCTCGGCGCGCTCATCGCGATGTCGAGCACGGCGGTCCGCTCGGTCCGGCAGTCCGCCCAGGCGACCGGAGCGGTGCTCCTCGGTGCGGTGCTCGCCCAGGGGGTGGACCTCGTTCTCGGCTCCAGCACCCTGTCCGTCGCCCTCGCCGTGGGGCTGGCCCTGCTGTGCTCCGGGTGGCGGCTCTTCGGCGAGATGGGTCGCTGGGTGGCGACGTCGGCGCTGTTCGTGCTGATCCTGGGCGGGTCGGAACCGCTCGAGTTCATCACCGTCTACTCGGGCCTGATCGTCGTCGGCGCGGTGATCGGCACCGCCGTCAACCTCCTGTTCCCGCCACTGCCCCTCACGCCCTCGGAGGATGCTCTGGACCGGCTGCGCAGGGTGCTCGTTGACCAGGCCGAGGTGCTGGCCGACCGCCTCGAACGGTCGGGCCCCCTGGTCGCCGACGAGTGGCGGCGACGACGACGAGCCGTGGCGCCGACGACCGACCGGTCGCACGGCGCGATGGCACAGACCGACGAGGCGATGCGGGTCAACCTGCGTGGGCATCGCTACAGCGGATGGGCCGGTGCGCAGGCGGGGCGCGCGGAGGCGCTGTGGACCGCCGCCGACGTGCTCGACGAGGTGGTCCGGCTCCTCGCCGAGTGGGAGCACACGGACCGCGCGGACGTGGCTCTCGGCCCGGAGATCCGCCCGGTCCTGGCGACGACGCTCCGCTCGTACGCTGCCGCGCTGCGGTCGGACCGGGACGACGACTCCGCGGACGGGGCCGCCGAGGCCGTCTCCCGGCTGGCCGACGCGGTGCGCGCCGCCCGCGGGGACTCGGGAGACGACCTGTTCGTCGCCGGGGCGCTCGTCGTCGCCCTGAGGCGGGGCGTGGATGCGCTGGGCGACCGCGGTCCCGCTAGAACAGACGGCCACCCGTGATCTCAATGCGGTCGCGCGTGGGGCGGACCTGATGCTCGGTCCGGGACTCGCACTCGCCTATTCCCGACCGACTCACCACCATCGGACTGGCCGACCGACCTCGACTCGTCCGTGTCCAACCACCGCTCCAGCTCGGCCGGGGTCATGTTCACGACGTCGTCGAACTCGTCGCTCACGAGTCGTCGTCCAGCGCGGACGGCTTGTGCACCGCGTCCTTGCCCGTCTTGTCGCTGCGCACGCGGTACTGCGGGTGCTCCTTCGAGGCCCGGACCGTCCGGCCGGCCGCCTCGGTGTCCTCGGTGATCTCCTCCACCACCTCGCCGTGCACCGTCTGCCCGTGACTGGACCACGTCACCTCGTCGCCCCTGTGGGGCTTCTTCTCACTCATGCGCCCACTGTGTGCCGCCCGCCGGCGACTCGCACGGCAGGCACCACACGCGCGTCAGCTCTCCCGAACGCATGACCGCGCCTGGCCGGACCCGCGCGGTCAGCGGTTGGGCTCCGCCCCGGAGATGTCCGCGAGCCCGGAGTCCGGGTCCAGGGCCACGGCGAGGTCACCGATGGAGAGGATGCCGACGGGGTCGCCGTCCCGGACGACGGGTACGCGGCGGACGGCCTCCTCGCGCATCACCTGCACGGCGGTGGCGACGGACTCCTCGGGGCCGACCGCGACGACGAACGTGCTGGTCACCTCCAGCACCGGGGCGTCGTGCCCCTTCCCGGCGGCCAGGCCGCGGACGACGAGGTCACGGTCGGTGACGATCCCGGCCAGGCGCTCGCCGTCCCGGACGAGGACCGCCCCGATGTCGTGCTCGGCCAGCGCGCGGGCCGCGTCCTGGAGGGTGTCGGTCGCCTCCAGGACGACCGGGGCAGGGGTCATGAAGTCGGCGACGGTGTGGGTGGTCATGCCGTCCTCCTTCGTTCGCTGCTGCTTACCTGCTGCTCCACGGGCTGCGTGGTCGGTCAGCGGTTGGGCTGCGCCCTGGAGATGTCCGCGAGCGCGGAGTCCGGGTCGCGCTCGACGGCGAGGTCGCCGATCGAGACGATCCCCGCGAGCACGTTCCCGTCCAGAACGGGTGCGCGGCGGACGGCGCCCGCGCGCATCACCTCGACGACGGTCTCCACGGGGTCGCCGACACCGACGGTGATCACCTTGTCGGTCGTGACCTGCTGCACGGTCGCGTCGGCGTCCAGGCCGGCGGCGAGTCCGCGCACGACGAGGTCCCGGTCGGTGACGACGCCGACGGCGGTGGGGCCGGCCCGGACGACCAGCACCCCCACGTCGTGCTCGGCCATCAGCCGCCCGGCCGCCTCGAGCGTCTCGGTCTGGTCGATGGTCGCGGGTGCCGGGGTCATGACATCGGCGGCGGTCTGCTTGGCCATGTGCGTGTCTCCTTGGCTGGGGAGCCGGCGGCGGTCTGCTGCACCGGCTCCCCCACCGTGTCCCCGGGCGGCCCGACTCGCACGAGGAGGTGTCCTGCGCGCCGGCCGGGATGCGGGTGGGTCTCGACCGGGTGAATGTGGAGAAGGAGCCGCCTCGAGCGGCCACCCGCATGTTCGAGGACCGGTGCGCGACCACGAGGAGGACTTCCCCATGCGAGCACTCACCTGGCACGGCCAGAAGCAGGTCGGCGTGGAGACCGTGCCCGATCCTGCGATCCAGGAGCTCGACCCGGCCGCCGGCCGCGCGGGCGAGGAGGGCGCATGAGCACCGCCACGGTGGCCGACCACCTCGTCGAGCGGCTGCTCGACTGGGGGGTCGAGCGGGTGTTCGGGTACGCGGGAGACGGCGTCGACCCGCTGCTGGCCGCCCTGCACCGGCAGCAGGACCGCATCGAGCTGGTCACGGCACGCCACGAGGAGATGGCCGCCTTCATGGCGACGGGCCACGCGAAGTACGGGGGCGGTACCGGCGTCTGCCTGGCTACCCAGGGGCCCGGTGCCATCCACCTGCTCGAAGGCCTCTACGACGCGAAGCTGGACCGCAAGCCGGTCGTGGCGATCGTCGGGCAGGTGGTGAGCACCGCGCTGGGGTCGGGCTACCTGCAGGAGGTGGACCTGCAGACCCTCTTCAAGGATGTCTGCGCGCAGTACCTCCAGGTGGTGTCCGCACCCGACCAGCTCCCGCACGTGCTCGACAACGCCTTCCGCACGGCGCAGGCCACCTCCAGCCCGGTCTGCGTCGTCGTCCCGCACGACGTGCAGCAGGCCGATGCCCCGGCACGCGACCAGCAGGAGCACGGGATCGTGCGGTCGTCGACCGCCTACTCGGCCGGACGGTTGCTCCCGGACGAGGACAGCCTGCGGGCGGCGGCCGAGGTGCTCGGGTCCGGCGAGCGGGTGGCCGTCCTGGTCGGCCAGGGCGCGGCCGGGGCGGAGCGCGAGGTGCGCGACGTCGTCGAGCGCCTCGGCGCAGGACTGACGACGTCACTGCTCGGCAAACCCCTGCTCGACGAGTCGCTGCCCTACCACTGCGGGGTCATGGGTCACCTGGGCACGACCGCCTCCGCCGAGCTCATGGCAGGGTGCGACACCCTGCTCGTGGTGGGCAGCAACGACCCGTGGACCGAGTTCTACCCCGCGCCCGGGCAGGCCCGCGCCGTGCAGATAGACGTCACGCCCCGCAACATCGGCACCAAGTACCCCGTCGAGGTCGCCCTCGCGGGCGACGCCGCCGCGACGCTCACCGCGCTCGCTCCCCTGCTGCCCGAACGCCCCGGCTGGCGGGCGGACGTCGAGCGCGCGGTGTCCGCCTGGCACGACGTCGCCGACCGCCGGGCCGCCCAGCGGTCCGGGCGGCTCAACCCGCAGCACGTCGTCCGCGAGCTGTCGGCGCGCCTGCCCCGCGACGCGCAGGTGGCCGTCGACGTGGGTTCGGTGACGTACTGGTACGCCAGGTTCCTGCGGCTGCCCCCGGGCGTGCCCGCCAACCTGTCGAGCACCCTGGCGTCCATGGGCTCCGCGATGCCGTACGGGATCGCGGCCAAGCTGCTGCACCCGGACCGCCCCGTGGTGGCGCTGGCCGGCGACGGCGCGATGCAGATGAACGGGCTGTCCGAGCTGATCACGGTCGCGGACCGCTGGCGCGACTGGGCCGACCCGCGGTTCGTGGTCCTCGTGCTGCACAACGGGGACCTCGCGGAGGTCACCTGGGAGCAGCGCGAGATGGAGGGCGATCCCCGGTTCCCGGCCTCCCAGCGGGTACCGCCCTTCCCCTACGCCGGCTACGCGGACCTGCTCGGCCTGCACGGGCTGCGCGTCGAGGAACCCGGCCAGGTCGGCGAGGCCTGGCAGCAGGCGCTGGCCGCCGACCGGCCGACCCTGATCGAGGCGGTGGTGGATCCCGACGTCCCGCTGCTACCGCCCCACCGGCCCGGGTCCACCGTGGAACGAACGCTGGCAGGCCTGGAGCAGGAGCCGGACCCGGACCAGGCGCGCGCCCTGCTGATCGAACAACGAGAAGACGAGAGACGAAAGAGGACCCGATGAACCAGGACAACGCCTTCCCCGCCCAGCAGCAGGAACCCCCCGGCACGACGGGCCGGATGAACCCCGAGCCCGACCACGGTGAGGCCAGCTACGTCGGCAGCGAGAAGCTGGTGGGCTACAAGACGTTGGTGACCGGTGGCGATTCCGGCATCGGGCGCGCGGTCGCCATCGCGTTCGCACGGGAGGGGGCCGACGTCGCGATCTCGTACCTGCCCGAGGAGGAGCTGGACGCGCGCGCCACCCAGGAGCTGGTGCAGGCCGCCGGACGGCGCTGCGTGCTGCTCCCCGGGGACCTGCGCGACGAGGCCACGGCGCGCGAGGTCGCTCACCGGGCCGCGGGTGACCTGGGCGGGCTCGACGTGCTGGTCAACAACGCTGGGTACCAGATGGCACGCCGCGAGTCCGTGGCGGAGGTGACCACCGCCGACCTGGACCGCGTGCTCAAGACCAACCTGTACGCCCTGTTCTGGGTGACCCAGGCCGCCCTGGACCACCTGGGTGAGGGCTCGGCGATCATCAACAACTCCTCGATCCAGGCCTACCAGCCGTCCACGTCACTGCTCGACTACGCCGCCACCAAGGCCGCGATCAACAACATCACCGTCAACCTCGCCGCCGAGCTGGGGCCGCGAGGCATCCGGGTGAACGCCGTCGCGCCCGGGCCGATCTGGACCCCGCTGCAGCCCGCGACCCAGCCCGAGGAGAAGATCACCGTGTTCGGCACCGACACCCCGCTCGGCCGGGCCGGGCAGCCCGCCGAGGTGGCACCCGCGTTCGTCTACCTCGCCTCACCCGTCACCGCGTCGTACGTCTCCGGGACGGTGCTCGGCGTGACGGGCGGCAAGCCCGTCTTCTGAACCGGGTCGCTCTGGTCTCAACCGGCCGGAGTTTGGGTCCCCTTACCCAGCCCTGTCGGTTACCGGTCATTAACGCTACGGTCGAGGTGAGTCAGGACGCGGCTCGTCAGCGCACGGCGCATGAAACGGCTGCACACATGACCGCAGAACCCCTGGAGATCGAGCGTGCCCTCACGCTCGGCGCCAACCACGCCATCGGACACTACCGGTACGACCTCACGACACAGATCTGGTTCTGGTCGGACGAGGTCTTCCGGATCCATGGCTTCGAGCCCGGCGACATCGTGCCCACCACCTCCCTCATCCTCGCGCACAAGCATCCCGACGACCGGCTCCGCGTCTCGCGCATCCTTGCCCACGCCGCCGTAACCGGTGAACCCTTCAGCAGCGTCCACCGCATCATGGACGCCAAGGGCCAGGAACGGACGCTCACCGTGATCGGGCGAGGCCGACGTGACACCACGGGCCGGGTGACCGAGCTGGTCGGCTACTTCGTCGACGTGACGGCCGGCATCACCACGCAGGCCAACAAGGCCGCTGACGCCTCCATCCGGGCGTCGGCGGTGACACGCGCGTCCATCGAACAAGCCAAGGGAATTGTCGCTATCACCCTGGGCATCGACCCCGAGGATGCGTTCGAGCGGATGCGTGGCACATCGAATGACACCAACGTCGCAGTGCGCGACGTCGCCCAACGCATCGTCGACCTGGCCGGCAACCGAGGCACGCCCCAGGACGTGCTGGCCGTCTTGAGCCCTGTCGTGCCCGCGACGGACGTGGTGCCCGGCGACTAGCACAGCCCTTCGGCGCCGCGACGTCGCCGCAGGGATAGGAACGGCTTGGGCGACCATCGCGGATACGCCTGCGAGCAGCCGGGATCCCGTCGGACGGCATCAGTTCCTCCGCGCAGCCCAGGCACTGATCGGTGCCGCCGCCAGCGTGAAGACCAGTGCCAGCGCGGCCACGCCGAGCATCGCGCCGCGCAGGTCGCTGCGTTCGGCGAGCAGGCCCACGTAGGCCGGGCCGAGCAGGAAGCCCAGGTAGGCGGTGGCGGCGACCGTCGACGTGGCCCGGCCGTGCCGACCCGGCTCCGTGCCACGCAGGCTGCGGCTCAGCAGCGTGGGGAACAAGGTCGCGGTGCCGAGCGCCGCCAGCACCAGCCCGACCAGGGCAACAGCCACCCAGGGTGCGGCGGCCAGCACCACGGTGCCCACCGTCGCCAGGACGCCACCACCGACCAGCATCGCGACCGGGTGGCTGCGTGAGAGGGGTGCCAGGCTCAGGCGTGCCAACGCCGCGGCGGCAGCGAAGGCCGCCGGGGCCGCGGCCGCGAGCCCGGGCGAGGCGGTGAAGACGTCGGTGAGCAGCACCGCTCCCCAGCTCTGGTGGGCGTTCTCGACGGCGTAGGCCAGGGCGGCGACCAGTCCGAGGACGAACAGCGGCGACGTCGGGCCGATCCGGCGAAGCATGCCCGCGAGGCTGCGTGAGCCAGGAGGCGCCGCCACCCCGGGGCCCTCCGGTACCTCACGCTCCTGGCCGGCCTCGCCCCGGTGAGCCGGTACCTCCAGCGACGCGCTGGCCAGCCAGACGACCGCGACCAAGGCACACACCACCACCGCGACCACGGCGAAGGCCAGCAGCAGGGACGACCCCGTACCCAGCAGCGCCCCCGTGGACAGGCTGGCGATCACCACGCCCACGGAGAACAGCCCGTGGGACCGCGTGAGCAGCGGCTTGGCAGTCGCATGCTCCGCGCGCCCGGCCAGGGTGTTGATCGCCACGTCCGCGGCCCCCGAGGCGGCGCCGACCACGAGCATGCCGATCACCAGCACCACCATCCCGTCGGCGGCGGTGATGAGCAGGCCCGCGCCCACCAGCGCGGTCAGCAGCCACGCCGCCACCCGCAGCCCGAAGCGATCGACCGCGCGTCCGGTGAGGGCCATCGTCGGCAGCGCGCCCAGGCCGACGAAGAGCAGGGCGGTGCCCAGCTCGCCGTCGCTGACCCCCGCCTGGGTGCGCAGCGCGGGCAGCGCAGCTCCCCACGCCCCCCAGAAGATGCCGAACGCGGCGAAGGCGGCGTAGGGCGCGTACGCCGCGCGACCACCGACGCGTGGCGAGCGCTCCACGGAAGAGGCCTTGTCCCGGTTCGACGCCATGAGATCAGGTGAGCCCGTGGCCGCCGTTGACGGTGACCTGCTCGCCGGTGATGAAGGAGGCGCCCCCGGAGGCCAGCCACACCACCGCGGCGGCGACGTCCGCGGGAGTGCCCATGCGCCCCAGCGGCACCCTCGCGGTGTAGGCCTCCAGGAACTCCGGCGGCGTGCCGGCATGGCGCTCGACGGGGATCCACCCGGGCGCGACGGCGTTGACGGTGACACCGTCGGGCGCCAGCTCGCGCGCCCACGTGCGGACCAGGGCGAGCTGAGCGGCCTTGGCCGCCGAGTAGGCGGACCACCCGACGTCGGTGCGCTGGGCCAGGTCCGACCCGACCATCACCACACGGCCACGGCCCGCCGCGCGCATCCCCGGCAGCACCGCCTGCACCAGCAGCAACGGGCTCAGCGTGAAGAACCGCAGGGGCAGCAGCAGGTCGTCCCAGGTCATCCGGTCGACCGGGACCTCCGGCTGCGGGCCTGTCGCGCACGGAACCAGCACCCCGACCGGCCCGAGCCCGTCCTCGGCGGCGGACACCACGGCCCGCACCCCCTCGGGGGTGGTGACGTCCCCGGGCGCCAGGACGGCGCGGCCTCCGGCGGCGCGAACGGCGTCGACCACACTGGCGGCACCCGGGCTGTCCGGGAGGTCGTTGACCGCCACGGCGTGCCCGCCGGCAGCCAGCGCCGCCGCGATGGCGGCGCCCAGGCCGCGTCCCGCGCCGGTGACGAGGGCGGGCGGACGGGGCACGGAGCGGGAACTCGCGTCGTGACTCATGAATCGTAACGTTACACAAGTAGGCTGTCCGCTGTGAACACACCTGGACGACGACGGCCCACCGTCAAGGACGTGGCCGAGCAGGCGGGGGTCGCGCCGATGACGGTCTCCTACACGTTCAACCACCCCGCCCGGGTCGCCGAGGCCACCCGGGCCAAGGTGCTGGCGGCCGCAGCCGACCTGGGCTATCGCCCGGACAGCACCGCCCGCGCCCTGCGCTCCGGGCGCGCCCAGCAGCTCGGGGTCGTGGTCGGCGAGCACCTGTCCTACCTCTTCGACGATCCGCAGGCGACGCAGTTCCTGGCCGGGATCGCCGAGGTCTGCGTCAGCGAGGACCTGGGCATGGTGCTCATCCCCACCCGCGGGGACGCCTCCGACGTCGACCGGGTGCTGTCGGCGGCAGTGGACTGCTACGTGCTGTGGACCACCGTGGCCGACGACCCGGTCCTCGCCGCCGTCGCGGCCGGCGGGCGACCCGCCGCCATCCAGGGCGGCCCCGCCCACCCGGGGCTGGTGCGCGTCGGGCCCGACGACCGGGCGGCCGCCGCGGCGGTCGCGGCCGCCACGCCGCTGGCCGACGCGACCCCCGTCATCATCAGCTTCCCCCTGGACCGACGCCGCACCGGCGGCGTACTCCGCGGCGGCGGCCTGCCCCCTGACCTGACAGACCTGGAAGCGGTCCCCTTCCCCGTCACCGGGGCCCGACTGGCCGGCTACCGCGACGCGCTTGCCGAGGCCGGACAGGACTGGGGCGACGTGCGGGTCGCCGTCGTCGAGCGCAACCAGCGCGACCTGGGTGCGGGCGCCGCCGCAGCGCTGCTCGACGCGCTGGAGGACTCTGGCCCGGTGGTCGTCCTGGCGATGAGCGACGAGCTGGCGCTCGGCGCCCGTTCAGCGCTGAGCCGCACAGAGCGTGCGGTGACAATCACCGGTTGGGATGGTTCGCGGGAAGCTGCCGCCGCGGGGGTCTGGTCCGTGGCGGCCTCACTGCGCGAGCAGGGCCGCGCGTGCGCGCAGGCGGCCCTGTCGGGCACGCTCGATGCACCCTCGGTGCCATGGACGGTCGTCGCACCCGACGATCGGCCGGGCGCCTTCCGGTAGGCGACCTTGCTGACCAGACCACCCCGCGGGGATCGCCCCCAAGTCCCGGGTCGAACGACGGCTCGAGACGATAGACCCTGACGCCGCAAACCAGCTCACAGCTACTTTATGCGGACACGACGGCGACGAGATCGGAGAAGCGCTTCTTGCTTGCGTCGACCTCTACCGCCGGTGGACCGACGGGATCGACATCGCCTTCCATCGAAATGAGGCCGCGGCGAGGCTCGCGACGCAGTACCTGGACGAGGTCATCGATCGGCTCGGCGCTGGTCTGGCGCACGGGGGCGCGAGCGAGTTCCACGATTGAGAGCACCCCGGTGTGCCGTGCCGGCCGCAGACACCTGATTGAGCTCTACCTCTCCGGGTGGGTACGGCCGGCTCCCCCGCCCACGCCGTCGCGTGGCGAGACATCGCCTCGAGCATCCGGCTCCGCCAGGCACGGCGAGGTGGCCCCGCACCCGGAGCGGGTGCGGGGCCGGTGCTCAGGCCTTGGCCTCGCCGACCACGTCGTCGCCCCCGAAGACTGCCCGGACAAGCAGCTGGGTGGCCTGCTGGAAGGCTGCGCCCATCGACATCGTGGCGTCGTCCACGTAGTACAGCGCCCCGGTCAGGGTTCGACTGCCATCCGGGGCGCTGTACATGAGCGCGGCGTGGCCTGCGATACCGCCGTTGTGGGTGATGACGGTGCCGCCGGCCTCGGTGGGCTGCACGAACACGCCCAGGCCGTAGCCCGCCTTGGGGTGCGGCGTCAGCATCTCGGTCAGCAGCTCCGCGGGCAGCAGCTTGCCGGTGACCAGCGCGATGATGAACGTCTGCAGGTCCTGGGTGGTCGAGATCATGTCGCCGCCGGTGGCGATCCAGGACGGGTTGTGCTGGCTGACGTCGACGGTCTTCTCCGCGCCGCCGTCGTCGTACCGGTAGTAGGCGTGGGCGTACGGGGCGGGGATCTCCTGCGAGGTGCCCGGCAGCACCGTGCCGGTCAGGGCGAGTGGCCCCAGGACGAGCCGCTGCGTCTCCTCGGCGAGCGAGCGCCCGGTAACCCGCTCGATCAGCAACCGCACCAGCACGTAGTTGGTGTTGGAGTAGCTCCAGTCCGTGCCCGGCTCGAACCGCGCCGGGTTGGACAGTGCGATCCCGACGAGCTCCTCCGGCGCGTACGTCCGGAACCGGTTGTCCACCCACTCCTTGCCCGACTGCGTCGCGGGGATACCTGGCACGAACGTGCCGTCGTCGTAGTACTCACCGGTGAAGTTGAAGACGCCGCTCGTGTGCTGGAGGAGCATCCGCAACGTGATGCGCGGGTCCAGCCCGAGCTCGGGCAGCTCGTCGTGCACCGGCCTGTCGAGGCCGAGCACGTTCTCGCCCACCAGCGCCAGCGCCACGGTCGCGGCGAAGGTCTTGGTGTTGCTGCCGATCCGGACGTGCCCGTCGACCGGCGGCAGGGTGTCGTCGCCCAATGCCTGCCGGCCGGCTACGCCGGTCCAGTCACCCCGCTCATCGTGCACGCGCACCTGCATACCGGTGAACCCGGATCCGACGATCTTCTCGATGTCCCGCTGCAGCTGCTCGCGGTCGACCGCCTGCGAGGCGGGGAGGGATGGCGCGGTCATGCGTGGCTCCGTTCTATCTGGGGAAGGTGGCGGCACCGGCAGGACGTCGTCCCGGCCGCCTCGCCTATCATCGATTCCGGCCAAACCGCACAACAACGGCGAAAATCGCATCGCAGCGATCAGCACCGCTCATCGACAGGAGAGTCATGGAGCTCCGGGAGATCGAGATCTTTCTGACCCTCTCCGAAGAACTGCACTTCGGCCGGACCGCGCAGCGCCTGCACCTTTCGCAGTCGCGGGTCAGCCAGGTGATCCAGAAGCACGAGCGGAGCATCGGTGCCCCGCTGTTCCAACGCACGAGCCGGGTCGTGCGCCTCACGCCGATCGGTGAACAGCTTCGGGACGAGCTGCGGCCCCTGCTGCGGGCCATCACCGACAGCACCGACCGAGCGCGCGCGGCCGCCGGCGGACGAACCGGCGTGCTGCGCGTCGGGACCGCCGCGAGCAACACCCTGGAGCTGCGGCCGTTCTGGGACGCCTTCCGCGCCGCGCACCCCGCCTGGGACCTCCGGGTGCGCTACCAGCCCTTCAGCAGCGCCATGACGGCGATCCGCCAGGGTGACATCGACGTCTACATCGGATGGCTCCCCATGACGGAACCCGACCTCACCAGCGGACCGGTCATGTTCACGGAGCCGATGGTCGTGGCCCTGTCCCTCGACCACCAGCTGGCACGACGCGACGCGGTCGATCTCGAGGACCTTGCCGCCTTCGAGGTGATCGACACCGCCAGCGCCTTCCCGCTCGAGTACCTGGACGTGTTCAACCCGTTCCACACACCCCGAGGACGCACCATCACCCGCGGCCCCCTGGTCGCGGACCTGGAACAGGCGTTCAGCGCCACCGCGAACGGCGAGGTCGCGCAGCCGCTCGGCGGGCACGCGGCCCGCTACTACCGGCGTCCCGACCTCACCTACCGGCAGTTCCGCCAGGACTGGACGATCAGCTGGGGCCCCATCTGGCAGTCCGAGAACGACAGCCCGGGCATCCGTCACCTCACCGCCGTGCTGACCGACCTCGGCCCACGAGCACTCTGACCCCAGGTGCAGCCGGCCGCCCGGGAGCGAGACAGGCTCGTCCGCACTGTCGGTGGTCGCGGCGCCCGCCACGATCTGCGGCCCCTGCGTCCCGAAGCGCGATACGGTCGGACGGAGTCAAGACGCGGCTCACCGGCGCGGGGAATGCGCGAAGGGCTGCAGGGATGACTGAACCGATGGCGATCGAGCGCGCGCTCCCGCCCGGGACCACCCAGCCGCGGTACCGCCATGGACTCCCCGCTTGGCTCTCTGGGACACGTGAAGCAGACGCATCGCCTCTACGCCGACAGCCGGCACCGCCGTCGGAGTGTCTCGGTCCCGGCCCGTGCCTGACCTACAGGCCGCGCGTGGATGTGAAGCGAAGTACCTGTGCCGCCGGGGCGCGGCACGGCGGTATCTGGTCGCACTGGATATCGACGGCACCCTGCTCCCCAGCGGCACTCGCGTCCCGCAGGCCACCATCGACGCTGTCGGGCTGGTCCGGACCGCCGGGCATCACGTGGTGCTGGCCACCGGCAGGACGCTGGCCAGCACCTTGGCAGTCGCGAAGGACCTGGGACTGACGAACGAGTGGATCGTCGCCTCGAACGGGGCAGTGACCGCGCGCCTCGAGAACACGGCGCTCGGTGGGTACAGACTGCACGCCCGTCACACCTTCGATGCCCGGCCCGTAGTTCGGCTGGCTCGCCTGCGCCTCGGCGAGGTATCGATCGCAACTGAGGACTTCGGTCGGGGCTGGCTCGTCACCGAGCCGTTCAGGGCAGGACTCCTGAACGGCCGTCAGCGGGTCATCGACCGGCACGACGAGCTCTGGGCGATGCCAACCACCCGCGTCGTGCTCGCCGGCCCATCAGTGACGTCCTTGGTCAGCTCGCTGCACCGCCTCGGCGTCCGGGCGACCCCGGAGGGAGTCGACCGGGTCAACGTGACTGCCGACCAGCTCTCCAAGGCGTCGGCACTGGAACTCGTCCGGGCTCACCTCAGCGTGCCGCCGGACGACACGTTCGCGATCGGTGACGGCGTCAACGACACGGAGATGCTTGCCTGGGCCGCTCACGGCGTGGCCATGGGCCAGGCCGACGCGCGGGTGAAAGCCGTCGCCGCCTCTGTCACGGGCAGTGTCGACGAGCAAGGCGCCGCAGGCGCCCTGCTCTCACTGGCGGCTGGGCAACTTCCTCAGCCGGCCTGTCGCCTTCTCCGGCTGGGGCAACAACTCGGAGCACATCATGGCCCGGCCGACTCCCCTGGTACTTCGCTGCCTTTCGCTGATGGGAATGTGCCTCAGAAAGCCCCGCTCTCCCCTGGCGAACATTGGCCAGCGGGGTGAAAGTGGACGTGCAACAGATCGTCTTCCGGGCCTGAGCCAGAGCGTCTGCGCGAGTCAGGGGACGCATTCTCGAAGGAGCTTCCATGGGAATCATCGGCTGGATCCTGATCGGACTCATCATGGGCGCCATCGCCCGAGCCATCCTTCCCGGCAGAGCCGCCGGAGGGTGGTTCATCACCCTCGTCGTCGGCGTTCTCGGCGCACTCCTGGGCGGCTGGATCGGCGGAGCGCTCTTCGACGTCCGGGTCAACGAGTCCTTCTTCTCACTGACCACGTGGTTCTGGGCCCTCATCGGCTCGCTCCTCGTCCTCGCCATCTGGGGAGCGATCGCACGCCGACGCGCCTGAGCCAACCCGCGAATGTTCGCTGCCGCTGCACGCATCCCCGATGAGACGGGAGTCTGCCGACATGGTGTCCGTCCGCGTCGGACTCGTGGCCGACCCAGCCGCACCCACCGACATCGCGCAAGGAATGGCCGACCTGAGCCCACCCGACGGTGGCGTCGCGTGGGACATCACCGTGGTCAGCGAGCCGTTCACGACCGGGTCCGAGAACCTCCGCACCGCGATGGACCGGTTGCGGGACCAGGCCCGCGACCGGGACTGGGACCTCGTCGTCGGCCTGACCGAGCTCCCGCTACACGACGGCGACGGCCGCCACGTGCTGGCCGACACCGATCCCGATCGACGGACCGCGGTGCTGTCCCTGCCCGCGCTCGGCGGGCTCCGGGTCCACGCTCACGCCCGGCGGGCAGTGCGTTCGCTGGTCGCCACGATGGCTCAGCCGGGTGAGGACGACGAGCACCGGGTCGTCCTGCCCCGCCTGCGCGGCCGGTGGCGGCTGCTGCTGGGCATGGTGCTCGCGAACCGTCCCTGGCGGCTGGTACCCGGGCTGAAGTCGGCGCTCGTGGCGGCACTGGCGACCGGCGCGGTGGCCACGATCAACTCGACGGTGTGGGTCCTGGCGGACTCGCTGTCCTGGTGGCGCCTGGTGGTCGCCTCCATCGCCTCGGTCACCCTCGTCGCGGCCTGGCTCGTGATCGACGGCGGACTGTGGGACCGCCCCGAGGACGACTCGCCGCAGGCAAGGGAGAGATCCCGCCTCTACAACGCCTCGACCGTACTGACTCTGCTGGCCGGTGTGGCCATCTGCTACGTCGCTCTCTACGTCGTGAACCTGGCGTGGGCACTCTTCGTCCTCGACCCCGAGGTGATGGGTGGCTACGTGGGCTCCACGCTCGGCTACGGCGACCTCCTTGTCCTGGCGTGGTTCGTCGCGTCAGCAGCAACGGTCGGCGGTGGCCTCGGGTCCGGTCTGGAGTCGGACGAGGCGATCCGCGCCGCCGCCTACTCCAAGCGCGAGGAGGAACGTCGTGAACGCCTCGCGCGCGACCGACGCAACACGTAGAACGTCAACTCCAGCCTCTTGGCACTCTCGCGTCGAGAGTGCTAAAAATGGAGACGTAGCCGGACGGCGGCCCCACCGCCGTCGAGCGCCGCGGTCCTGGAGGGGCCAGGACCGCATCAGCATGGGAGGTGATGCGCAATGGCTACCTATTGGGACCCGTTCCAGGAGATGGACCGGCTGTTCGGCTCGTTCGCGAGCAACGCACGACAGTCGGGCACCCTGCCGATGGACCTGTTCCGCACCGGCGACCACTACGTGCTGTCCATGGACCTGCCCGGCGTCGACCCGGGGACCATCGACGTCTCGGTCGAGGACCGCACGCTGACCGTCCGCGCCGAGCGCACGCAGCGCTCCGGTGACGACGCACAGTGGCTGGTCCGAGAGCGTCCCACGGGCACCTTCGCCCGGCAGCTCACCGTGGGGCGCGGACTCGCGCTCGACCGGATCTCCGCTTCGTACACCGACGGTGTCCTGTCCCTGACGATCCCCGTCAGCGAGGAGGCCAAGCCGCGGAGGATCGACGTCACCCACACGTCCGGTACGACACCGATCGGCCAAGGATCCGAGGGACGTCAGTCCATCGAGTCCTGATCTCGACGGCTCCGTGCGACCCCGCCGCCAGTCGCCGGCACCAGCGGCTGGTACGGAGGGCCGGTTCCCGGAAGGGAACCGGCCCTCCGTGTCGGAGCCATCCCACAGAAGGCGGGCGGCCTCTACACCGACTCGGATCCATGGACGGCGACGCCCCTCACGTGGCCGGCTGGTGTTCAGGACCCACGGTCGGCACCGGCGCGATGAGGAAGTCGGCCAGCTCGTCCGCCGTCGGCATCTCGGCGGTCGATGCGTCGGTGAACCAGTTCATCAGCCAGCGGGCGAGATCTCTGACCGGGACGTTGAGCTGGTTGGACGCCACACGCAGACGGTCGAACGCGGTGGGGTCGTCGATGCCGAACGCCACCATGAGGACGCCCTTGGCCTGCTCGATCGGCGCCCTGTTCGCCGACGACGCCTGGATGAAGGAGGAGGCCTGCTGCGCGGCACTCTCACGGTTGGCAGCGGTCACGTCGATGAAGTACCCGCGTATCTCGGTGACCGCACCGGACTGCGGATCACGCGTGGCCTGCCCGGTCACCGTGAGGGTACGGATCGTGCCCTGGGCGTCCCGAATGCGGTGCACGGAGCTGAACGGACGGCCCGTCGCGGTGGCGTCGCGCATCACGTGGTCCACACGCTCGCGGTCGTCCGGGTGCTTGTGCGCGAGGACGAGCTCGGTGGTCGGCACGACCTCACCAGGCTGGAACCCGTGCATCAGGAAGACCTCGTCGGACCACGCCCATCGCCCCGTGCTCAGCTCGAGCCGGTAACGGCCGACGGGAGCTTCCTGACCGGGCGCCAAGGCAGCTTCGACAGAGTTCGGCGAGGGCTGGGAGTCGTTCACGGCGTTCCTATCGGTCGGGCAACCGTGCCCGGCCGACGGCACGCCACTGGTCAGTGGTGCGAGGGCCGGGCAGAGGTGCTGTCCTCACTGCAGAGTTCAGCAGAATGGTGCATCGCCGACCCCGTAAGTTCCAAGGCAAGCGGGCCCCCGCGTGTGGGTGGCGATCACCGGCGTCGCACGGACGCGCGCCCGGTCGAACGAGGAACAGCTCGCTGAGGCCCGGGGTGCGAGCGGGAGACCGGCGATGCAGCATCGAGACGCGCCCACCGTTCCACCCGAGGAGGCACGTATGACGACGACCCCCACCACCCCGCCCATGGACCCCGGCTCGTCCGAGGCGACGGAACACCAGCTGCGGCTGGCCGTCGCCCAGGGCAAGGCCTACCGGCAGGCTCTCGACCACATGGCGCAGGACGTCGCCAAGACGGCGGGGACGAAACAGGTCGGCGACTACCTGGTCGGCTATGCCATCGAGGACGCCGAGGGCATGTACCACCTGCAGGAGGGCGAGCTGGTCTGGCACAACCCCGGTGACGCGAACTCGCACGTGGAGGTAGTCGTCTGCGACGCGGCCGACGGTCGCTTCGTCCCCGGCCTGAACGTGAGCGCGACTCTCGTGACGCCTGGCGGGGAGGAGCTCGGGCCGTTCCCGCAGGAGCTGGTCTGGCATCCGATGCTCTACCACTACGCACGCAACTGGGAGCTCCCGGAGGACGGCGACTACACCCTGAAGGTGCACGTCGACCCACCGTCCTTCATGCGGCACGACGAGATCAACGGACGACGGTTCGCCTCACCCGTCGACGTCGAGTTCACCGGGGTCGGCATCGAACGTGGTGCCGAGCCGGTCGACCCACCGAGCTGATCGAGCGTACGGCGACGACGCAGGGGAGGAACAAGCATGTCCGAGGGGGGCGAGATGATCACGGACGCTGACCAGGACACCCAGGTCGTGACGCTGGACGACCGCGAGGTGCGCCTGACGCACCTGTCCAAGGTTCTCTACCCGGAGACCGGAACGACCAAGCGCGACGTCGTCGAGTACTACGCCGCCGTGGCCGCAACGATGCTGCCGCACGTGCGGGACCGTCCGGCCACCCGCAAGCGCTGGCCGGACGGAGTCGGGCAAGACCCGTTCTTCCACAAGGACCTCGGTCGAGGCACGCCGGAGTGGGTGGCACGACGCGACCTGAGCCACCAGACCGGCACGTCAACCTATCCGCTCGTACAGGACACCGCGACGCTGGTCTGGCTCGCGCAGATGGCCGCTCTGGAGATCCACGTGCCGCAGTGGCGGTTCGGCAGGCCGGCCGCGAGCAACGGCGCGCCCCGCTCCCCCGACCGTCTCGTGCTCGACCTCGACCCGGGCGAGGGAGCCGGGCTCGCCCAGTGCGTGGAGGTGGCCCGCCTCGCCCGCCGGATGCTGCAGGACATGGGGCTGGATCCGGTGCCCGTGACGAGCGGGAGCAAGGGGCTGCACCTCTACGCGCCGCTGGAGGGACACGACTCCGCGGAGCAGGTCACCGCGGTGGCCCACGACCTCGCCCGGGCCCTCGAGGCCGACCACGGCGACCTGGTGGTCAGTGACATGAAGAAGTCGCTGCGCGCGGGCAAGGTGCTCGTCGACTGGTCGCAGAACAACGGCAGCAAGACGACCGTCGCGCCCTACTCGCTGCGTGGCCGGAGCCGGCCCTGGGTCGCACTACCGAGAACCTGGCGCGAGCTGGGCTCGCCCCAGCTCCGCCAGCTCGAGCTGGACGAGGTGCTCCCCCGTGTCCGCCGGCGCGGCGACCCCCTCGCCGACGACGTCGAGGTGGCGCGATGACGCAGCCCGGCTACGAGGCCATGCTCGCCACCCTCGGTACGCGCGACGACGTCGTCGGCCACGGCGATCAGGGCGACTGGTCGCTCGAGATGAAGTGGGACGGGGTCCGGGCGCTGGTGCGGGTCGAGCTGCAGGACGGACGCAGCACCGTCAGCCTCACCAGCCGCAACCACAAGACGCAGGGCCCGGGCTACCCGGAGGTCGTCGAGGGCCTCAGCCGCGCAGTGCGCGGGCAGGCCGTGCTGGACGGCGAGATCGTCGCGCTCGACGCGAAGGGCCGGCCGAGCTTCGCCCGGCTGCAGCACCGGATCAACCTCGCCGATCCACGGGAGATCCGCCGGGCGGCCGAACAGGTGCCCGCGCAGATCTTCCTGTTCGACCTCCTGGAGCAGGACGACGAGCCGCTCGTCGGCCTGCCCTACACGGAGCGGCGCGCACGACTCGCTGCCCTGGTGACCGAGAACGAGTCCGTCAAGGTCCCCCCGGCGGTCGACGAGGACTTCGACCACGCATGGCGGACGAGCGACGAGCTCGGCCTCGAAGGCGTGATCGCGAAACGCCGCGACTCGCGCTACGCCGTCGGACGACGCACCCGGGACTGGATCAAGGTCAAGCACGCCCGCACGCAGGAGGTCGTGATCGGCGGCTGGCGGCCTGGCCAGGGGCGTCGTGCAAGGACAGTCGGCTCGCTCCTGCTCGGGGTCGGGGACGCCGAGGGCCGGCTGCAGTACGTCGGCAGGGTCGGAACGGGCTTCTCCCACCGCGACCTCGACGAGCTGCACGGCCGGCTCGGGCGGATCGCGCGCGAGACCGCACCGTTCCACGACATACCCCGGGCCGACGCACGCGATGCCCACTGGGTGACACCCCGCCTGGTCGGAGAGGTCGAGTTCGCCGAGTGGACCAGGGACGGCCGCCTGCGCCAGCCGCGCTGGCGCGGCTGGCGCGAGGACAAGGACCCGCAACGAGTACGCCGCGAGTGAGGCGAGGCACTCGGCTCGCGCGAGTGCTATCCCGCGTCGAAGCGGTCCTCGCCCTCCTCGTCCGGGTTGTCCTCCGGCTCTTCACCCGGGATCTCGGGCCCGTCCGGATGCGGCTTGAGCCGGTCGGCCTCTTCCTTGGACGGCACATGTCCGCCGGTCGGGGACTCACTGCTCTCGGTCGGGGTCGGGTCACGACGGTCGTCGTTCATGCTCGCTCCTCTGTTGCACGGTCGGGGATCAGGAGGTCTCGGCTCACCGGTTGGGCTCCGAGCGGGAGATGTCCGCGAGCGCCGACATCGGATCGCGCTCGAGAGCGAGGTCGCCGATCGAGACGATCCCGACGAGGGAGTCCCCGTCCAGGACGGGGACTCGTCGGACCGCTGCGTCGCGCATCACTTCTATCGCGGTCTCGATGGGGTCGGTATGTCCGACCGTGACGACCTGCTCCGTCACGAGGTGTTGCACCGGGGTGTCGGTGGCGAGCCCGGCTGCCAGCCCGCGTACGACGAGGTCGCGGTCGGTGACGATACCCACGGCGGTGGTGCCGGCGCGGACCACGAGTGCACCGATGTCCTGCTCGGTCATCGTCCGTGCGACGGTCCGGAGGGTGTCGGTGATGTCGACGGTGGTCGGGGACGGGGTCATGACGTCAGCGACGGTCTGCTGGGTCATTGCACGCTCCTCACGTGGTGGACGACGGCGGGCTGCTCCACCGGCGTCTTCACCCTGTGCTCGCGCTACGGCACTCGCAACGCCAGACGTGATCCGCTCGATCGACGCGATCTGGCGCGTATCGGTCTTCGGTGGCGTCCTGAGCACTGGTGACGAGCTCCTGGATCTCCGGGACGCGACTCAAAATCCCCGGTGCTAGCCTGAAAATCCGGACCCCCCACGGCGCGACAGTGCGCCGTCCGCTCCCCAGGGTCCGTAGGGAATCACCATGGACGACAAGCTCAAGTTCGCAGCGATCCTGCTCGGTGGGTACGTCTTGGGACGGACCAAGAGGATGAAGCTGGCCCTGACCGTCGCCGGCGCACTCGCCTTCAGGGAGCTGCGATCCAACCCAGATCTCCTCAAGGCCGGGAGTTCCCTCCTTTCCTCCCCCGCGGTCAAGAAGCTCACCGACGAGTTCTCCGGCCGGCTCGTCGAAGCCGGGAAGACCGCCGCTGTCGCGGTGGCGACCAAACGGGTCGACGGCCTCGTCTCGAACCTGGAGAAGCGCGCAGGCTCACGTCGAGCCGAGCACGGCCCGGAAGAGGACGAGCCCGCGGAGGCCCCCGAAGAGTCGCCCGAACCGGCCGAGGAATCGCCCGACGAGGAGACCGAAGAGCCGGCCGACGAGGGGACCGAGGAGCCGTCGGGCGAGGAAGAGACGGCCCAGGAGGACGAGGAGGAGCCGGCCGCCAAGCGGAGCAAGCGGGAAAGCTCGGCGTCCGGCGGATCCCGCTCCTCGCGCTCATCGGCCCAGAGTGGTTCGAAGCAGAGCAGCTCCGGCACGCGGGCCAGGAAGTCGTCGGGAACCCGGTCCGGCAGCACGACGAAGTCGTCGGGCGGAAGCTCCGCAAGGAGGACCGGCTCCCGCTGACCGGGCCGGACACGGGTGCCGACGGACCATGTCGGCGCCGGGAAGGAGCATTCCATGAGCAACGAGTCCACCGGAACGACGGACCGGGCAGCTTCGCAGCCGCTCACTGCCCTCAAGGAGTCGGCCGGCGGGTATGTCAAGGCGCTGGCGAGCAACGCGGTCGACAGCCTCACCGACCGGGTGAGCGGGCTCACCGACCGGCTCACCGACTACGCGAACGGGTCCGGCGACGGCGGAGGTGCCAAGGCGACCGCGGCCGCGAAGGGCGCCGAGGAGCTCGCGCAGGGCGCGTCACCCGTCAAGGCAGGGCTGTCCGCGGCCGTGGCGGGCGTCAAGGACAAGGTCAAGGAGACGTTCGGTGGCGGGAACGGCGGAGGTGGCGGAGGCGGCAAGAAGTTCGCCTTCAACAACATCGTCGAGTCCATCGACGTCGGCGCGCCGGTCGAGATCGTCTTCAACGCGTGGACGTCGTACGAGAAGTGGCCCGAGTTCATGAAGAAGGTGGAGCACACCGAGCTCGACGAGGAGTCCGGGGAGGTCCAGCTCAAGGGGCAGGTGCTCTGGTCCCATCGGCAGTGGGACACCGTCATCACGGATCAGGTGCCCGACCAGCGGATCGCCTGGAGCTCCAGCGGGGCCAAGGGACACCTGAGCGGGGTCGTGACGTTCCACGAGCTGGCCGACGACCTGACCAGGCTCATCATCGTCGTGTCCTACTACCCCCAGGGCTTCATGGAGAAGACCGGGAACATCTGGCGGGCGGTGAACAGGCGGGTGCGCCTGGAGCTCAAGTACTTCGTCCGCCACGTCATGACCGAGTCGGTCCTGCGACCGGAGGAGGACGAAGGCTTTCGCGCCGAGATCCGCGACGAGGAGATGATCCGGAGCCACCAGGAGGTCGTCGAGGACGAGCAGGCTGCCCGGGAGGAGGAAGAGGGCACCGAAGAGGAGGAAGAGGAAGAGGAAGAGGAAGAGGAAGAGGAAGAGGACACCGAGGAGACCGAGGACACGGGGTCCGAGAACAGGTAGGCGCGCGATGACCGAACTGAGTACCCGACCCCGGAGCTCGGGGTACCTCGAACGCCCGTCGTCCTCGTCGTTGGCGGACGTCATCAACATCATCCTCGACAAGGGCCTGGTGATCGACGCCTTCGTACGGGTGTCGCTCGTCGGGATCGAGGTGATCACCATCGACGCACGCATCGTCATCGCGAGCGTCGACACCTACCTGCGGTTCGCCGAGGCCACCAACCGTCTCGACCTCGCGAAGACCGGAGGACGGGACCTGCCCGAGCTCGTGGAGGACGTCTCCCAGAGCGGCGCGAAGGGCAAGACCAAGGGAGTGCTGGCAAGCGCGAAGGAAGCCCTCGTCGGCAGCGGCGAGGACGAGGACGAGTCCCAGGACTCGCCGTCCGACGAGGACGAAGCCGAGCCCGCTCCACGACGCCGCGAGCAACGCAGACCCCGCCGGCGCGTGTCCGGTGAACGTTCCCGCTGAGTCCCCGTCCACCGGTGCGAGCGAACCATGCTGTACCTCTACGGTCTGGTCCTTCCCACTGCCGACGTACCCGACGACGTCGACTATCTCGGTGTGGGTGGGGTGCGGCTGGTCGGGCTGGGACAGATCGCCGCGCTGAGCTCCGAGATTCCCGAGGCGGAGGTCATCGGGATGCCCGCCGAGGTACGCGCCTACACCGCGGTGCTCGACGGCGTGGCCGCGGAGCACCCCGTCCTCCCGTTGAAGTTCGGCACCGCCGTCCTCGACGAGGGCGCGGTGGACGAGGCGTTCCCGGCCGAACAGCGCGCATCGCTCGCCGCGGCGCTGCGCCGGCTGGACGGACTCGCCCAGTTCACGCTCCAGGTCCGCTACGTCACCGACACGGTGCTGGCGGAGCTGATCACGGAGGACACCGAGATCGCCGAGCTGCGTGCCTTCCTCCAGGTGCTGCCGACGGACACGGCCTACGAGGCCCGGATCCGGCTCGGCGAGCTGATCGTCCAGGGCTTCGCCCGCAAGCGCGAGCACGACGTGACTCTTCTGCACGAGGAGCTCGCTCCGTTCGCGGTCGAGCTCCAGGAGCACGAGACCGATCTCGTCGAGGACGTGCTGGAGATGGCGGTGCTGGTACGACGCACCGAGCTGACCCTGTTCGAGGCCGTGCTCGAGAGGCTCGCCGCGCGGGCCTGGGGACGGGTCGCGTTTCGCCTGGTCGGGCCGCAGGCGCCCTACGACTTCGTGGACTTCGTGGACGAGGGGTGAGTCATGGGCATTCTCTCCGGCCTGCTGTCGCTTCCGCTGGCTCCCGTCCGTGGGACGGTCTGGATCGCCGAGCAGGTGCTCCACGAGGCCGAGCACCAGTACTACGACGCCGCGTCGCTGCGACGCCAGCTCGAAGAGGTCGCTCTGGCCCGGGACAGCGGCGATCTCGACGACGAGGAGGCCGATGCCCTGGAGGAGCACCTGATCGCGCGGCTGGTCGAGGCGAACCGGCGAAGCAGGGAGGGCCATGAGTGACGCCGACGAGCAGGTCGACGAACGGACCCGCGGCCGCCCCCTCACCGCCACCCAGGCGGCCCGCAGGGCGGCGGAGCAGCTCTCGCAGCTCATCACCCGCGAGCTCGAGAGCATCGTGGGGATCCGCTCCGAGGACGGCACGTTCACCGTCGTCATCGAGGCGGTCGAGGACGCGCACGTACCGAGCAGTGCCGATGTCATGGCCGAGTACGAGGTACAGCTCGACGCGGAGGGCGAGCTGACCGGCTACCGGCGCCGGTCGCGTTACGTGCGCGGCCGCACGGAGGAGAGGTGACCGGCGCTCGACGGCGGGCGACCTCCCGAACCGCGCGCCCGCTCGGAGGAGGTGGTCACGGATGAGCACGCTCGGCGACCGGGGCAGCGCGATGGAGCCACGGCGGGGGCCCGAAAGGTCACGCGTGATGGCTCCGCAGCACGATGCGAACGGGTCGCTCGACCACGTGATCGAGACGCTCCTGGACAAGGGGCTGGTCGTCAACGCGGACATCATGGTGTCGCTGGCAGGCGTGGAGCTTCTGGGCATCCGGATCCGGGCGGCCCTCGCCTCCTTCGAGACCGCGGCACGGTACGGGCTGGAGTTCCCCGCCGGCACCAACACCGAGTCGATCGCGTGGCGGCGCGCCATAGAACAGAAGGAGACGTGCCCGAGGTGTGGCAAGGCCTCGCCCAGGAAGCAGCTGCTCGAGGACCTCTGCCCCTGGTGCGGCTGGCGCAGCGCACTGGCCGAGCGCCGTGCCGGTGAGATCGCGGAGCACGAGGAGCCGTCATGAGCACCGACCTCCGGTCACCCGTCGCCCCCGAGAACCGGATGGAGCCGACGAACGACCTCCGCGCGAGCCTGTCGGACCTCCTTGACGTCGTGCTCGACAAGGGCGTCTACTTCGACCTCGACCTCGTGATCACGGTCGCCGACGTACCGCTGATCGGCGTCAGCCTCCGGGCTGCCGTCGCGGGCGTCGAGACGATGCTCGAGCACGGCCTCATGCAGGGCTGGGACGAACAGATCCGCGGGTCGGGCCGTAGCGGCGCCGAGCGCGAGGTCCCCCTGCTCGACGGCGAGGAGATCGTGCTGCGCATGTCCGGCGGACACCTGCAGGAGGTGCCGTACCGGACCTGGCGGCCGGGGATCGTCTACGTCACCTCACGACGAGTGCTGGTCTGGCGACCGGACCCGCGCGAGCTGCTGTGGCAGGGCGCTCTGCGCGACGTGACCGGGGTGGAGCTGCGACCCGAGGTGAGCGTGGGCGGAGCGGACCGGCTGCGGGTGTGCGTGACCACCCCTCAGGGCACCACGCTGCTGACCGCGGCGGCACCCCAGCGGCTCCACGACGCGCTCCGCGCGGGCACGCTCACCCGGCCCACCGGCGGAGCCGCGACGCCCGGCCCTGTCCCCCGGGGGGAGGGCGACGATGCAGGTGGATGAGACGAGCCTCAAGAACGGGTTGCTCACCCTGGTCGTCACTCTCGTCGAGGTCATCGAGGAAGCCCTGGAGAGCCAGGCGATCCGGCGGATCGAGGGCGGCCGGCTCACCGACGACGAGCAGGAGCGCCTCGGCCAGGCACTGCTCGACCTCGACGAGGCCATCGAGCAGATCAAGGACGACCACGGCCTGACCGCGTCGGTCGCGGACCTCAGGCGTGGTCTGGACGACGTCGTCGGTGACCTCGTCGACCGCCTCGCCAACCCGGCGCGGTGGGTCCGGGAGCCCGGCGGGGAGAACCGATGACCGCCGACCGCCTGTACCTCTACGGTGTCGTGACCACGGCGCCCGCCGAACTCGGGACCGGCATCGACGGGCTGCCGCTGCACGCGGTGCCCGGGCCGGAAGGCATTGCTGCGCTCGTGCACGACCACGAGGGCGAGCCGTACCAGGGGGCGGATGCCGACGTCGAGCGGTGGGTGGTCGAGCACAGCGCCGCGGTCGAGCGGATATGGCAGAACACCGGGACGATCCTTCCGGCCACCTTCAACGTGATCGTCGCGCCCACGAGGGAGATGACCGCGGGTCGCCGGCTGCAGGACTGGCTCGCCACGCACGCCAGCAGCCTGCGCGATCGCCTGGACGCGCTGTCCGGGCGGGTCGAGCTGCGCGTGGAGATCGGACTGGACCACCATCTGACGGGCGGGCGGCATCCGGAGGTGGTCGCGGCGCGGACCGAGCTGAAGGATCGCCCACCGGGTGTCCAGCGCCTGCTCCGCAAACGGCTGGACCACCTGGAGCGCGACATCACCGAGGCCGTTGCCCGTGAGCGGTTCGACAGCTACCACCAGGTCCTGAAGGGGGTCAGCGACGAGGTCGACGAGAACCGCCGGGCGCGCCCCGACCCGGACACCGCTCTTGTCCTGTCCGCCTCGCTGCTCGTGCGGGCGGACGCGGTGCACGACGTCGGGGCCGCGCTGACGGCGATCCAGGAGGCAGAACCGGCGGCGCGCATCCGCTACCTCGGGCCCTGGCCGCCCTACTCCTTCGCCGACATCCTCAGGACGGCTCCGCCGGACGAGACCGGCTGAACCGCTCCGGGAACCCGGTCAGCGCACCTCGCCGCGCCAGGCTCCGTCCTCGGCGCCGCGACCCTCGATGAACTCCTTGAACCGGTCGAGATCGCCCTGGACCTGGCGGTCGTCCACGTGCAGCGCGCTGCCGATCTTCTCCACCGCGTCGTCCGGCGTCCAGTCGAGCTGCACCGTGACTCGGGACTGCTCGTCGTTCAGCCGGTGGAACGTGACCACACCCGCCTGCTCCGGTCCCGACACGCTCTTCCACGCCACGCGCTCGTCCGGGCGCTGCTCGGTGATCTGCGCGTCGAAGTGACGCTCGACGCCGCCGACCTTCGTCCGCCAACGGGTCAGCGTCGGGTCGATCTGGCGGATCTCCTCGACGCCGCCCATGAACCGAGGGAACTCCTCGAACTGCGTCCACTGGTTGTACGCCGTGCGCACCGGGACGTCGACGTCGACGGACTTCATGATGCTCGTCATGGGTTGCTCCTTCTGTCGGGTCATTCCACCGTCAGGGCAGATCCGGCGACTCGCAGCCCGAACCGCAGCCCGAAGTGGTCCATCGTGGCCGGAAGCGGGTCGCTCGTGAGGTAACGCCCCCGCTCGACCCGCAGGTCGTGCGCGGCCAGGTGCACGAGCAGGTGCGAGGTGACCAGCAGGACGACGTTCCGGCCGGGGCACGAGACCGGGCCGCCGCTGAACGGCACCATCCCCCAGTCGGCGTTGTTGCGCCCGTCCAGCCATGCCTCGGGGGCGAAGCCGTCGGCATGGTCGAGCCGGTCCGGGTCGCGGTGGAAGAACGCGCTCACGACCGCGAACCCGGTCCCGCCCGGCAGGGTGCGGTCGCCCCAGGTGGTCGGGCCGGTCGAGTCACGCAGCACCACGAGCGTCGTCGGCCACAGGCGCAGCGACTCCAGCACGCACGCGCGTGCGTAGGGCAGCAGCGCGGGCTCGGCACCCGGTGCCACCCCGGCGAGGACCCGCGCGCGTACCTCGGGCCGGGCGGCGATGACCGCCAGCGCCCGAAGGGTCGCGGCCCCGGCCGCATCGAAGGCGAAGAGCCAGTGCGGCACCTGACCCGGGGCGGTGACGGGCCCTGCGGCGTGGGCTGCCGCGGCCAGCGTGCCCGGCTCCGGCGTGGCGACGTACGACTCGACACGGCGGGCGAGCTCGGCGCGGAGGCGGTCGTTGCGCGGGTGGAACCATGACCAGTTGGCGTCGCGGCGCAGGGCGTCGAGCACGTCCACGAGCTGGCGGTCAGCGCGCGCCGCGGGCCCGAGCACGACCTGGAGGACGATCTCCCACCAGGTGTCGGTGAACGTCGCGGCGTCGAGCCTGCCGGAATCGTGCAGCTGCCGGGCCAGGGCCGCCGCACCGCGCCGTACGGCCTCGACAAAGGCCGCTCCGTCGTCGTGCACGGGCAGCTCGGGTCGCAGCACGGTCTCGTTGAAGGGGCGACGGTACCGCCGGTCGGCGGTGGTCGAGATCAGGACGCCGTCCGGCTGGAAGTGCCTCAGCGCCCCGACCTTCTCCTTGGTCGCGGGGGTGAACGGCTCGGGCGAGCCCTCGAGCAGGCGCTGCACGTCGCTGGGCTCGGTGACCACCACCAGGCGGCGGGGCCCGAGTCGCAGCGCGAGCGGGGCGCCGTCGTGCCGCGCGCGCAGGTCGGTCAGAACCTCGCGCGCCGTACGGTCGGTCTGGCGCCGCTCCGCCCAGGCCGTGGCGCGCGGACGGCGGACGATCGCGCCCTGGGCGACGAGCGGCGCGAGGACGGACGCGACCACCCGGGCCGCCTCGGCCGGGTTCAGGTCGACGGGTGTGGACGTCATGCGGCCGTCAGGCCGCCGGGTCGAGAACGACCTTGATGCATCCGTCGCCCTTCTCCTGGAACATCGTGTAGGCCTCGGGCGCCCGTTCGAGCGGCCAGCGGTGGGTCCGCAGGTCCAGCACCCCCAGGGGGTCGGCCGGGTCGCTCGCCAACGGCAGGAGGTCGTCGGTCCAGCGCCGGACGTTGGCCTGTCCCTGGCGGATCGTCACCTGCTTGTCGAAGAGGGTGAGCATCGGCAGCGGGTCCTTCGCGCCGCCGTAGATGCCCGCCAGGGACAGCGTCCCGCCGCGGCGTACGAGCTCGATGCCGGTGAGCAGGGCAGCCAGCCGGTCCGTCCCCGCGTGCTCCACCAGCGGCTTGGCCAGCACGTCCGGCATCACGCCGGCCGCCTTCTGCATCGCCTCCGCGACGGGTGAGCCGTGCGCCTCCATCCCGACCGCGTCGATCACCGCGTCCGGGCCGCGCCCGTCGGTCAGGTCGCGGACGGCGCCGACGACGTCGGTCCGGTTCTGGTCGATCACCGTGGCCCCGTGCCGTGCCGCCATCGCCAGCCGCTCGGGCACCAGGTCCACACCGATGACGAGCCCGGCGCCCCGGTGCGCGGCGATCCGGGCCGCCATCTGGCCGATCGGGCCCAGGCCGAGCACGACGACCGACCCACCGTCGGGGACCTGCGCGTACTCGACCGCCTGCCACGCGGTCGGCAGCACGTCGGACAGGTAAAGGTAGCGCTCGTCGGGCTCGCCGTCGTCGGGCACCACGACCGGGCCGTACTGGGCCTGGGGCACGCGGAGGTACTCCGCCTGCCCGCCGGGGACCTGCCCGTACAGCTTGGTGTACCCGAACAGTGCGGCGCCGCTCCCCTGGTCGGTGACCTGGGTGGTCTCGCACTGCGACTGCAGCCCGCGCTCGCACATCCAGCACCCGCCGCAGGCGATCCCGAACGGGACGACCACACGGTCTCCGGGCTTCAGGCCGCCCGCCTCCGGGCCGACCTCCTCGACCACACCCATCGCCTCGTGACCCAGCACGTCGCCCTTGTCGAGGAACGCGCCGAGCACGCCGTACAGGTGCAGGTCGGACCCGCAGATCGCGGTCGACGTGACGCGGACGATCGCATCGGTCGGCTCCTGGATCGCGGGATCGGGTACCTCCTCGACGCCGACCTGCTCCTGACCCTGCCACGTGAGTGCTCTCATGCTCGCCGGCCTTCAGACGGCGCGGGTCGAGGTCGCGGCGCGGGCCTGGTCGAGCCGGCCGGCGACGTCGGGCCAGTTCGTCAGGTTCCAGAACGCCTTGACGTAGTCGGCCTTGACGTTGAGGTAGTCCAGGTAGAACGCGTGCTCCCACATGTCCAGCATCAGCAGCGGGGTGATCCCGAGGGGCACGTTGGCCTGCTGGTCGAAGAGCTGGAAGACCAGCGGCCGCTGCCCGATGGCGTCCCAGCCGAGCACCGCCCAGCCCGAACCCTGGATTCCCGTCGCGACGGCCGTGAAGTGGGCCTGGAACGCCGCGAACGAACCGAAGAACTCGGTGATCCCCGCGGCGAGCTCGCCGTCCGGCTCACCGCCGCCGTCGGGCGAGAGGTTGTTCCAGAACACGGTGTGGTTGATGTGCCCGCCCAGGTTGAAGGCGAGGTTCTTCTCGGCCAGGTTCACCGCGGCGAGGTCCCCGCTCTCGCGGGACTGCTCCAGCGTCTCCAGCGCCTTGTTCGCGCCGTCCACGTAGGTGGCGTGGTGCTTGTCGTGGTGCAGCTCCATGATCCGGCCGCTGATGTGGGGCTCCAGCGCCGAGTAGTCGTAGGGCAGGTCGGGCAGCGTGTAGACCGTCATCTCGTGCTCCTGTCGTCGTGTGCCGGCCTGGTTCGCCCGGGCCGGCCCTCTCGACGCTAGGCCGCACCCACGGCACTCGCAGCGGGACGCTGGGCGGCCCCGCCTACGTCAGGTGGTCGTTGGCGCCGCTCGTCCAGGCCGCGTGCCGGTCCGCAGAACGCAGCACGATGGCCCGGGCGTCCACCGGGATCACGCCCCGGAAGTTGTTGTAGAGCCGGTCGAACTCGAACCGCGCCACGTGGTTCGCGACCCGCTGCACCACCGGCCCCGACAGCGGGATCCGGTTCGGGTAGCTGCGCATGAACGACACCGACGTCCGGTCCGGGTTCGCGAAGATCGTGTCGCCGCTGAGCAGCACGCCCCTGCCC
>NZ_ARQM01000011.1 GCF_000385135.1 Promicromonospora sukumoe 327MFSha3.1
TTCCACAGCTCGACGGCGTCGTCGGTCCGGGCGAGCCAGCCGGCGTCGGCCTCGCTGACCAGGATCGGGACGCCGCCCAGCCGGCGGCTCCACTCGACCTGCACCCCGTACATGTGCGGGTGGCTCGCGACGATGTACGCGAGCCCGCCGAGGTCCTGGACGGCGGCGACGGCGGCGTCGTCGACGTAGCCGGGGACGTCGAACATGAGGTTCCCCGCCGCCGTCCGGGCGACCTTCGCGGTCGGGCCGATGCCGACGTCGGGCACCGTGTTGAGGCCGAACAGGTCGGGTTCGAGCTCCTCGACCGCGATGCTCTCGCCGTTGGCCGCGAGCTCTTCGAGCGTGGTCCAGCGCTGCCCGTCGGCGGGCACCCACTGTCGCTCGTCGGCGCAGACCGCGCAGACCTCGGGCCGGGACTCGTGCTCCACGCCGCAGGTGCTGCAGATCCAGAACGTCATCGTCGGACTTCCCTTCGTCGGGCCGGTGCTCGCCACCCTGCGCCAAGCGGCCGGTCGTGTCCAGCAATAAGACTCCGCCTCAAGGCGGAAGCGCCCGCGCTCCCAGGTTCCTACCCTGGGGGCATGGCCGCAGCACCACCACCGCCCGCTTCCCGGCAGCCCGACGCCGGACGCCCCGCCGACGCCGCGTCCGCGCGGGCCGCCGCCACCGCGCCCGCCGGAAGCACCCTCGGCCGGCTGGCCGACTGGTTCGGCGTCGACGCCGACTGGGAGCGGGTGCCCGCAGGGCAGCGCGGCTACCGCCGCGACCTGTTGCTGGGTGTCGGCTTCGCGGTGTTCGCGGCCCTCTCGATCGAGCTCGGCCACAGCATGGGCATGTTCGAGGACATCGACGTGCCCATGTGGCTCGTCCTCGTGCTCGGTGTGGCCAGCACGGTCCCGCTCGCGTGGCGGCGCCGCTATCCGCTGATCTCGCTCGTGCTCGTGTACGCGGCGTGGTTCGCGCTCGGGCTGACCATCCCGGCGGTCACGATGCTCATGCCGATGCAGATCATGTACTTCGTCGCGATGTTCACCGCCGTGGCCTGGGCGCGCGACCGGCGGGCCATGCTCATCGTGGTCAGCGCGTGCACCATGGTGATGCTCGGGTGGGTCGTCTGGATGTTCGCGGTGCAGCAGGGCATCGAGACCATCCTGGACGAGTTCCCGACGCCCGCCGACTGGCCCGGCCAGGTGGATCCGTACCTCGCCAACGCGATCTACCAGGTCATCATGAACATCGCGTTCTTCGGCGGCGCGGTGCTGGCGGGGCAGATGCAGTGGAACGCCGCGCGCCGGCGCGAGCTGCTGGCCGACCAGACCGTCACCATCGAGCGGCAGGCAGCCGCGCTCACCGACCAGGCCGTGGTCACCGAGCGGGTCCGGATCGCACGCGAGCTGCACGACGTCGTCGCGCACCACGTGTCCGTCATCGGCATCCAGGCGGCAGCCGCGCGGCGCGTGCTGGACCGGGATCCCGCCCTGGCCGCGGAGGCGCTCGCGACCATCGAGCGCGAGTCGCGCGAGGGCGTGACGCAGATGCGCAACCTGGTCGGCACCCTGCGCTCGGTGCCCGACGGCGGAGGGTCCGCCGGCCCGGACACCGCCTCCCGCGCGCCGGAACCGGGGCTGGCGGACCTGCCGGCACTGGCCGCCGCCGACCACGACGGGCTGGACACCACGTTCCGCCAGGTCGAGGAGCCCCCGGGCGCCGCGCGGGACGTGCCCGACCCCATGGGGCTCAGCCTCTACCGCACCGCCCAGGAGGCGATGGCGAACGTGCGCAAGCACTCGACGGCCCGGTCCGCGACGGTCACGCTCCGCGTGGTGCGCGGCCCGGAGATGCTCGCGGACGAGCGGTTCGCGCACGGGTTCGCGGAGGTGGAGGTGCTCGACGACGGCCGGCCCCGCCACGGGACCTCGGGCTCCGGGCTCGGGCAGCTCGGCATCCGGGAGCGCGTCTCGACGCACCGGGGCGTGGTCGAGATCGGGCCGCGGGCGACCGGCGGGTACCGGGTGCGCGTGCGGCTTCCGCTGCCCGCGCCGGAGGACGCCGCGCCGTCGGCCCGGCCGGAACCAAGGCCGGAAGCCCGGCCGCAGGCCTGGACCGATGCCCGGACCGAGGCCCCGACGGAGGCGGCCCGATGACGCGCGTGCTGCTGGTCGACGACCAGGCCCTGGTGCGCTCCGGCTTCTCCCTCATCCTCTCGGTGGAGGACGACTTCGAGGTGGTCGGCCAGGCGGGCGACGGCGCGGCGGCCATCGAGCTGACCCGCGAGCTGCGGCCCGACATCGTGCTGATGGACGTGCAGATGCCCGTCATGGACGGCATCGAGGCCACGCGCCGCATCGTCGCGGAGAACCTGGCGAAGGTGCTGGTGCTGACGACGTTCGACCACGACGAGTACGTGTTCGACGGGCTCGCGGCCGGCGCCTCGGGGTTCCTGCTGAAGAACTCCGACGCGGAGCACCTCGTGGAGGCCGTGCGGACGGTGGCCGCGGGGCACGCGCTGCTCGCCCCGCAGATCACACGGCGCGTGATCGAGCAGATGGTGGCGGGCGAGCGGGCGCCGTCGGGCGTGGCGGGTGGGGCGGGTCTCGCGGGTGCGGCGGGTGCCGCGAGGCCGACGCCGGACCAGGCGCCCCCCGGCCTCGCCCAGCTCACGCCGCGCGAGCGCGAGGTGCTGGAGCTCGTGGGCACCGGGCTGTCGAACGCCGAGATCGCCTCGACCCTGTTCCTCGGCGAGGCGACGGTCAAGACGCACGTCTCGAACGTGCTGTCCAAGCTGCACCTGCGCGACCGGGTCCAGGCGGTGGTCCTGGCCCACCGGGTGGGCCTGGTCTGAGCCGATGTCACCGATCGTTGACATCGTGGGTGCATGTCAACGATCGGTGACATCCGTGCTGATCGACCTGGCTCTCTGGTTCGGGTGATCAAGCCAGGCGTAATTCGAGCGACCGGATCGGTAAGGCCATCAGGAAAGCGGGATCCGTGACCGGACCCCGCTTTCATATTTCCGGCGATATCCCGGAAAAGGGACTATTCAGCCTATTCCGCGGAAGGGCTGGCGGAGGGCTCCGGCGACGGTCTCGTCGACGGTTCCGCGGACGGGCTCGCCGAGGGCTCCGGGGACGGGCTGGTCGACGGCTCCGGCGTGGGCGACGGCTCCGGGGTCGGCCGCGAGGTCGGCTCGACGGTCGGCGGGTCGGTGGGCTCCTCCGACGGCGGGTCCGACGGCTCGGGCGTCGGCTCCGGCGTGGGGGTCGGGGTCGGCGTCGGGGTGGGGGTCGGTGTCGGCGTCGGCGTGGGCTTCGGCGTGGGCGTCGGCTTCTGGGTGGGCTGGCCCGTCGGCTCGGGCGTGGGCTTGACGGTCGGCTTCGCCGGCCGGACGGGGATGCTCCCGCCGCCGGTGCTGCCGCCCTGCCCGGGCGTGAACGACGGCGGCCGGTAGGTCTCGCGGGGCTGTTCCCGCACGGGTCCGCGCGCGGTCTCGGGTGCGGGCGGCGGCGTGTAGGTGAACGGGTTCCCCTGCGCCGCGGGCTTGCCGTGGACGTCCACGGTCCCCTTCTCGCCGGAGCTCGCCACCGGCTCGCGCTTCAGCATCATCGGCGGCAGCCCCTGGGTGCTGTCGGGCAGAGCGGCCCCGGCCGACGTGAGCCGGCCCTGGTCCTTGCTCGCCGGCTGCACCGCGACGGCACCCATGATTCCGGCAGTCAGCACCAAGGCCGCGGCCGTCCCTGTGACGATCAATCGCTTGCGCACGCTTTGCTCCCCCTGCAGCTTCAGTTGTTGCCCGGTGCCCTCGATCGCGACGTCCGGTCCTGGGGACCGGGCTGCGGATCTCCCGCCGGGAGTGCGTCGCACATTCCGCCGCGGAGGGCTTTCGAACCGTTCAGCGCCGCCCTTGTTCGAGCGGTGTTCCGGTCGGGACAATACGTGGCAGAACGTCAACGGCAACCGGGGCGTGTAATACCAGGTCAAAACGCGCAGGAGTGGTCACGGTGCGCAGGATGATCGGCAGAATGTCACGTGATCGGCAACTCGAAATGCCGATCACGTGACATTCTGCCGATCACCCAATCTCGGGCGGCGCCCAGGAAGACAAGACACCCTCGCGCCGGCGTAGTTCCGGCCTGGGGCGGAGCGCGGTTCCGCCTTGCGGCGGATCCCGCCGCCGCCGTCGGCCCCTTAGCGTGACGGCCATGAGCGATCTGGAGGTGCGGGACCTGACCCGCGTGTTCGCCTCGGGCGACACACCCCGGCGGGCGGTGGACGGCGTGAGCTTCACCGCGACGTCAGGCCTGCTCACGGGGTTCGTCGGCGGGAACGGCGCGGGCAAGACGACGACCATGCGGATGATCATGGGCGTACTGGCGATCACGAGCGGCGAGGTGCTGTTCGACGGCGCCCCGGTCACCCGGCACGACCGCCGCGAGTTCGGCTACATGCCCGAGGAGCGCGGCCTCTACCCCAAGCAGCCCGTGCTGGACCAGCTCGTCTACCTGGCCCGCCTGCGCGGCATCGACGCGCCCGCCGCCCGCCGCGAGGTGCTCGAGCACCTCGAGCGGCTGGGGCTGGCGGGCCGGGCCAAGGACCACGTGGAGAAGCTGTCGCTCGGCAACCAGCAGCGGGTGCAGATCATCGCGGCGGTCATGGGACAGCCCAAGGCGCTCGTCCTCGACGAGCCGTTCAGCGGGCTCGACCCCGCGGCCGTCGACGCGATGGCCGACCTGCTGCGCGAGCACACGCGGCGCGGCGTGCCCGTGCTGTTCAGCTCGCACCAGCTCGACCTCGTGGAGCGGCTGTGCGAGCGGCTCGTCATCCTCGGCGGCGGCCGGGTCCTCGCGAACGGCACCCCCGACGACCTGCGCGCCAAGGGGGTCACCCGGCACCGGCTCGTGCTGGCGGGCGACGCCGGGTTCGTGCGCGGCGTGCCTGGCGTGCTCGCCGTCGACGTCGACGGCTCGTCCGCCCTGGTCGAGGTGCACGACGACGACGCGGCCACCCGCCTGCTGTCTGCCGCCCTGGAGCGGGGCGCCGTCCAGGAGTTCTCCCCGGTGCGGCCGACGCTGGCCCAGATCTACAGGGAAGTGACCTCGTGAAGAGTGCATGGATGCTCGTGGCGACCCGCGAGATCGTGGTGCGGGCGCTCAACAAGGGGTTCCTGATCGGCCTCGCGGTCACCGTGGCGATGATCGGCGGCCTGATCGGCTTCAGCGCCTACATGGACAGCCGCACCGACTCGTTCGACGTCGCCGTCGTGACCGGCGACGACGCGGCCCTGACGGCCGTCGAGTCGGCTCGCGAGGAGGCCGCGACGTCGGACGAGGGGATCGAGCTCACCGTCCTGCGGGTGGACGACGCCGCGGCGGCGAAAGCCGCCCTCGAGGACGAGACCGCCGACGCCTGGCTCAGCTCCGGAACGGCCGGCACGGCCGGCGCGACGGGCGCCGCCGACGACGCCGGCTGGTCCCTGTCCGGCTGGCGCGAGCCCGACGGCGGCCTGGCCGACCTGCTCGGGACGACGGTGCGCGACCAGGTCATGGCCGACCGCGCCGACGGCGCCGGCACCACCATCGAGGCGCTCACGGCGGGCAGCGAGATCGAGACCGAGCGCCTCGACGGCAACCCGGTGGACCCGCAGGTCGTGTTCTTCGCCGGGTTCGTGCTCGCGTTCCTGTTCTTCACGGGCGCGGTCGGCTCGGGCGCGATGATCGCGGGCAGCGTGATCGAGGAGAAGCAGTCCCGGCTGGTCGAGATCATCGCGACCGCCGTGCCGCTGCGGCAGCTCCTGGCGGGCAAGATCATCGGCAGCTCCGTGATCGCACTGGCGCAGAACCTGCTGCTCGCCGGCATCGGGCTCGTCGGGCTCTCCTTCACCGACCTGTCGGCGGTGCTGCCCGCGATGACGGCCACGATGATCTGGTTCGTCGTCTTCTTCACCGTCGGGTTCGTCGCGGTCGCGGCCCTGTACGCGGTCGCGGGCTCGCTCGCGTCCCGCACCGAGGACCTCCAGTACACGACGACCCCCCTGATGATGCTGCTCATGGGCGTCTACATCGTGACGTTCTCGGCCGACGGCGTGCTCGAACGGGTCCTGTCCTACGTGCCGCCGGCGTCCATCGTGTCCATGCCGGTGCGGGTGCTCAACGGCGACGCGCTGTGGTGGGAGCCGATCGTCTCGCTCCTCGTGCTGGTGGTCGCGACGCTCGGAGCCGTGCTGCTCAGCGAGCGCGCGTACCGCGGCGCGCTGATGCAGACCGGCGGCCGGGTCACGTGGAAGTCCGCCCTGGCCTCGGACAAGGGCACTACCCTCGGGGCGTGACCGAACGCACCCAGCCCGACTCAGCCGCGCCCGGGAGCTCCGATCCCGAGAAGGTGCACACCTTCGACCTGATCGACGAGGTCCCGGGCGCGTCCCGTGACGGCGCGGACCCGGACGGCACCGACCCCGACGACGCCGGCACCGACGGCACCGACCCCGGCGACGCGGCCGAGCCGGACGCCGAGCCCGCGCCCCGCGCGCCGGGCCGGGCGGCGGTGGCGCTCGCGGGCGCGCGGTCCGCCGTCGGCCGGACGGTGCGGCGGGGCGGGGCGGCCGTGCGCCGTCGGGTGCCCGCCACGCGCCGCGGCCGGGTCCTGCTGGCGGGCGGGACCGCCGCGGTGGTCGTGGTCGCGGTCGTGGCCGGGGTGCTGGTCGACGGCGCGCTGCGCGAGCGCGCTCTGCTCGCGACGCCGTCCGGCACCCACAGCCTGGCGGAGAAGCCCACCGAGCAGTGGTCGGTCGACCTGGAGAACCCGATCTCGGCGACCCTGGTCCGGATGCCGGGCGTGCTCGCGGTGGTGGGCGACGCCAAGGTCCAGGGCCTCGACCCGGCGACGGGCGAGGTGCGGTGGACCGTGGACGTCGCCGACGCCGTGGACTGCGGTCCGCTGGGTGCGCTCGGCGTCGGCGGCCCGCTGGGGGCGCTCCCCGTCGAGAAGCTGGTCTGCGTCACGGCGTCGGAGGACGGCGACCAGGGCGTCACGGTGATCGAGCCGGACGGCGCCGCGACCACCCGCGAGCTGGATCCCGGCGCGACGGTGCAGCCCGCGCCCGACGGCGGCCTCATCCACCTCGAGCTCGCGGGCGGCGAGCACGAGCAGGAGCCGGTCGTGGTCGACAAGGTGGGTACGCCCCACCTGCCCAAGGGCTTCGTGGCGCCGGACCTGTCGGTCCGGGTCGAGGACGCGGCGACCGGCGCGGAGCGCTGGAGCGCGGACGTCGCCGCGGGCCCGGCGGACGCGAACCTGTGCGTCACCTACACGTCCGGCCCGGAGGACCCCGACACCCCCACCCCGGTGCTGGACCTTGCCGGTTCGGTGTACGGCGACCTGAGCAACGGGGTCCTGGAGGTCGACGGCTGTGGGGTCTCGGCGGCCTTCCTGCTCGACGGCACCCGCCTCGACGACCCGAAGGACACGACCGACGCACCGGCGGGCGGGGTGACGGGATCCTTCACGGCGCTGCCCGACGGCGGCTGGGCCGGGCCCGACCCGGCGGCGGCCGGCGCCGAGACGCCCAGCCAGGTGGTGCACCTGCCCGACGGCGAGACCCTGAAGATCGACGGTCAGGTGCTGGTGCCGTGGGCCACCGACGGCCGGGACCCGGGCCTGCTGCTGGAGCGGGTGGGCGTGCACACCGAGGCGCGGTCCACCGAGGGGCGCGACGCCGGGGAACAGCTCTGGAACGCCCCGGTGCTCCGCGCCACCGAGCTGCTCGCGCGGGTCGCCGGCACCGGCGTCGTCGTGGACGAGCTCGGGCCGGTGCGGGGCATCGACCTCGGCACGGGCGCGGTGCGCTGGACGCTCGACCCCGACGTGCTCGGCCTCGGCGACGGGACGTGGGACGTGGGCTCGCTGGTCTTCGGGGCCTTCACGGACGGCGACACCCTGCTGCTGCCGGTGTCCGGCGACCCCGCGGGCGAGTCGGGGCTGCGGCTGGTCGCGATCGACCTGCGCGACGGCTCGGTGCGCTGGGAGATCGAACAGGACACCCCGTACACGCAGCTGGTCAGCGTGGACGGCTATCTCGCGCAGATCACCCAGCAGGGCGTCGTGGGACTGGGGTGACTCGCAGGTTACGCGGCTAGGATCCGGCCATGCCGCGGCCTGACCAGCAGGAACCCGTCGTCTTCGAGCTGGTCGAGGGCGAGGGGCCGGACGGTGTGGCGCAGGCCGTCGGCGTGCCTCCGGCGGACTCCCCCGGGCGGCACCTGCCCCGGCTGCCCCGGCTGTCGCGCCGCACCTGGCTGCTCACCGCGGCGGTCGCCGCCGTCGTCGTGGCGGGCCTGACCGCCGTCGACCTGGTGCGGGACCACCTGCGCGCCGAGCTGATGCGCACCTCGCCCGTCGGGGTGGCGTCGCTGGCCGAGATGCCCGAGCGCGGCTGGACCGTGCCGTTCGACGTCCCCACTCCGGCGGGCGACGAGGCGTACGTGGACCAGCCGCTCGTGACCATGGACGGGCTGCTGGTGCTGCCGCCCGGCACCGCGCAGAGCTACACCGTGGATCCGTTCACCGGCACGGCCGAAGCCGTCCCGGTCGGGTTCGACGACGTCGTCGCCGTCGACCCCGGCTCGGGGGAGGTCGCCTGGCGGGTACCCCTGGACGAGGACCCCTTGTGCGGGCCGACCGCCCAGGACGCGCCGGTGTCCGTCGACACGCTGGTGTGCGTGCACGGCCCGGAGGACGCCCGCGAGGTGCTGACCGTCGCGCCCGACGGCACCACCCGGTCCCGGCCGGCGGACCTGGCGGAGGGCGAGCAGGTCTCCCCCGGCCCCGACGGCATGCTGGTCCGGGCGACCCGTCCGGGCGGCGCCGCTGCGGCCGAGGAGGTGCTGTGCGACGACCTCGGCACGTGCACACCGTCGGTCCTGGAACAGGGCCGGGACGTGCGCGTCGTGGCCGAGGACGCCGCGACCGGCGCCGAGCGCTGGGCCACCACCGTCGAGTTCCGGCCGACGGAGACCGTCAACTGCCAGCAGCAGGTCGCCGACAGCGGGCGCACGACCGTCGACACGTACCGGGTCACCATGCGCACCGGAGCCGAGTCGGTGGTCGTCGACGGCTGCGGTGTCGCGGCGACGCTGTCGACGCAGGGGGTCCGGCTCGACCTCGCCGGCGAGTCCGGCGACGCCACAGGCGGGGCGGGCGACGAGGTACCGGCGGCGTCGCCGGCCTGGGTGACCGAGATCGGTGCGGGCCTCTTCGCCGTCGAGCACGGGGCGATGGAGACCCTCGTCGTGGACGACGAGGGGACGGTCCTGCGGTCCCTGTCGGGCTGGGTGCGGACCGGGACCATCTCGCCCGACGCCCCCGACGACCTCTGGTTCGCCACCAGGACCAATGGCTACGGGTTCGACGCGGTGCGCGCGGACGGTTCGGTGGCCTGGACGGACCGGAAGACCCAGAGCATCCTGCTCGTCGGCCGGGACGTCGTGGTCGCGGACCGCGGGGGCCGGGTGGTCGGGCTGGCCCGCGAGACCGGGGACCAGGTCTGGGCCTGGGACGGCGGCGACATGACCGGGATGGCCCGCTTCCGGACGCTGACCGACGGGCGGACCGTGGCCATGGAGCACCTGCCCCAGGACGGCAAGATCGGCGGCATGCTCGTGGCGCTCGACCTGGGTACGGGTGAGGAGCGGTGGATCGCGCCGGTCGCGGGCACCGCCGTCGCCGTCGCCGGCGAGCTCGTGGAGATCAGCAAGGACGGCCTGACCGGCCTGGATTGAGGCCCGCAGGGGGCTGATCCCAGCCATCCCGCGGCGTTACGCTCGCCGCATGGCGCGCGATCCGGACGACGGCGCTGCGTTCGTCTTCGATCTGGTCGACGACGACGCGGCCGATCCCGGCGCGACCCGGACGATCGGCGTCGACGACCGGGACCGCCGGGACGACGGCGAAGGCGGTGACGGCAACGGAGGTCCGGCCGGCCCGGGCGAGGGCCCGGACGGGCTCCCGCCGGGTGGGCCGGCGGCGGGTGGCCAGGTCCTGACGTGGCGCCGGGCCGCGCCGGTCCTAGCGCTCGTCGCCGTGGCCCTGGGCACCGGCCTGGGGGTCGACGCCGCGCGGGACGCCGCCCGGATGGACCGGATGCGCGAGGTGCCGGGGGGAGTCGCGGACCTGTCCGTGCCGCTCGGCGAGGAGTGGTCCTGGGCCGGGAAGGTCGACGTCGGCGAGGGCACCACCGACGTCGCCGTGCTCGGCGACGCGCTGGTGTTCGAGTCCGAGGGCGAGCTGGTCGCGCTGGACCCGGCCACGGGCGAGGAGGCCTGGGCGGTCGGGCTCGGCGAGGGCGCGGAGTGCGGCCCCACGGTGTCACCGGTGTGGGACGACCCGGTGACCCCTGCCCTGGTCTGCCTGCAGGACCGGGGACAGGACACCGAGGTGTTCGTGGTGGGCCCCGACGGCGAGGCCTCGCGCCCGCGGCTGCTCGACGCCGCGGACACGAGGGAGTTCGGGCCGCCCCACACCGGGCCGGACGGCACGGTCCTGCGCGCGCGGCGCACGGGACCCCGGACGCAGGTCCCGGGCGACGTCCGGTGCGACACGTCGGGTGAGTGCTCCGGGAGCATCACGAACGGCCGGGACCTCGCGCTGCGCGCCGAGGACGCCGTCACCGGCGAGGAGCGCTGGCGGGTGACCATCCCGTTCCGCCCCACCGAGGCCACGGTGTGCACCAGCACGTTCGGCTCGGCCTGGGGCAGCTCGGGCAACCGCATCCACCTCATCGGCCAGCTCGCCCCGGATGCCTTCGGGGCCCGGGTCCGCGCCGACCTCGTGAACGTGGAGGGCTGCGGCGTCCAGGCCGCGGTCACGGCCTCGGGCGTGCTGCTGGGCAGCCGGCTCGAACCGGGCTCCAGCGTCGTCGCCAGGCTCGACTCGGGCGGCTACCTCGGCATGAGCTGGGACGACGTCGCGCGCACCCTGATGTACGCCGCCGACGGCAGGACGGTCGGCGAGGTCGCCGGGTACGTCATCACCCCGAAGGCCACGGACCAGGTCGGCGCCGACACCCTGCTGGCGATCGACGAGCCGCGGCGCCGCCTCGCGGCCCACGACGCCGACGGGTCCCCGCGCTGGGACATCACGCTCCAGTCCGGCGGGCAGGAGTTCCTCGCCCAGGTGGGCGAGACGGCCGTGATCACCAGCGGCGCCGGGACGGTCCGCGGGCTGGACCTGGCCACGGGCGAGGAGCGGTGGCTCTGGGACGGCTCGGACCCCGACGAGGAGGCGGACGGCGGCTACTTCGGGACCGCCTACGTGGTCCAGGCGTTCACCGACGGCGAGGTCGTGCTGCTGCTCGCCGAGGGCAGCGGCACCGTGGCGCGGGGCATGGTGGCCCTCGACGCGGGCACGGGCGAGCTCCTCTGGGAGGAGGCCGGCGGGGCCCGCACCACGCTCGACCCGCACGACGGCGACGTCGTGCGCCAGGGCGTGACCGGCGACCTGATCGCCGTGGACGGCCACCTGCTGGAGGTCGGGTCGCTCGGCGTCCGCGGTCTCGGATGAGAGCGGGCGCCAGGGGACATACCCTCGACGACATGGTGCGCGAACCGGGCGATGGCGGTCGGCTCGTCTTCGACCTGGTCGACGACGACGCGGGGGACCCGGCGACGCCGTCCGTCCGCGCCCGCGCCGCCGACCCGGCCGACGCGGACGGCGACGGTCCCGGACCGGACGAGCCCCGGTCGCCGTCGGGCCGCCCGGACCGCAGGCTGCGGGTCCTCGGGCCGGTGGCCGCGGTGCTCGCCGTGGTGCTCGGTACCGGCCTGGCCGTCGAGGGCGCGCGGGACGAAGCCCGGATGGAGCGGATGCGTGACGTGCACGGCGGCGTCGCCGACGTCTCCGCGCCGCTGACCCAGACCTGGCGGTGGGAGGGGCTCGTGGGCGCCCGCGAGGCCGTGGACGAGGGGCGTGGGAGCGAGGTGGCGGTGCTCGGCGACGTCCTCGTGTTCCAGTCCGACCGCGAGCTCGTCGGGCTGAGCCCGGAGACGGGCGAGGAGGCGTGGACCGTCCCGCTCGGCGCGGACCCCGACTGCGGACCCCTCGGTGCCGCGGGATGGTCCCGGATCGCGACGGCGTCCCTGGTCTGCCTCGCGGGTCCCGGCGAGGACCGTACCGTCGTGGTGGTCGGGCCGGGCGGCCAGGTCTCCGCGCCGCGGGACCTCGCGCCCGAGGACACGGAGCGGTACGGGCCGCCCAGGCCCGGACCGGACGGGGCGGTGCTGCGCGCGCGGCGCACGGGTCCGGAATCGGCCGTGGACCGGGGCGACGCCCGCTGCACCGACACCGGCGAGTGCGAGGGGACCGTGGAGGCGGGCCAGGACCTCGCCGTCCGCGCCGAGGACGCCGTCACGGGGGCCGAGCGCTGGAGCGTCGAGATCCCGTTCCGGGCCACCCGGGCCGACCAGTGCAACAACTGGCTCGGCACGTCCTGGGACGGGTCGCCCAACGCCGTCGACCTCGGCCAGATGATCGACCCGGGAGTGTTCGGCGCGCGGGTCGACCCCGACCTGGTGCAGCTGTACGGCTGCGGCATCGAGTCGGCCGTCACGCCGGACGGGGAGCAGCTCGGCACCGGGGCCCAACCGGGCAGGGGCGGGGTGGACATCCTGTCCACGGGCGGGTTCGCCGAGGTCATGTTCGACGACGAGGTGCGGACCGTCCTGTACGCCGCCGACGGCCGCGTCGTCGCCGACGTCCCGGGGTACGCGCTGGAGCCGGCCGTCTCCGACGGCTCCGGCTCGGGCACGCTGCTCGCCATGGGCTCCGCCGATGCCGTCCTGCGCGCCTACGACGCCGACGGGACGTTCCGCTGGCGGACCGTCACCCGGGCCGGCGGCCAGCGCTTCCTCGCCGAGGTCGCCGGGACGATGCTGGTGATGACCGGGGTCGGTGACGTCCGGGGGCTCGACGCCGCGACCGGCGAGACGCTCTGGCGCTGGGACGGCACCGAGGCCACGGGCGGCTACAGCGAGGACCACTACGTGTCGCAGACGTTCACCGACGGCGAGTCGGTGCTGCTGGTCACCGAGAACGGCTCCGGCGGCACGGGGCTGGTGGCGCTGGACGCGGCCTCCGGCGACGTCGTCTGGGAGCAGCACGGCGAAGCGACGCAGGACGGGGGCCTCGCCCAGGGGTTCGACACCTCGCTGGTGGCCGTGGACGGCCGGCTGCTGGAGGTCACGCCGTCCGGCGTCCGCGGGCTGGGCTGACCGGACGGGACCAGACCGGGTGAGGCCTGGCGCTCTGGATGAGCCGCGGGCCTCGGCGGCATACGCTCGGAGGTATGGCTCGTCACGAGGACGACGATGCTTTCGTCTTCGACCTCGTCGAGGAAGAGGGGGACCGGGACAAGCCGCCCGCCCCAGCCCTCGCCGAGGAGCAGGACCAGGCCGGACCGGGGGCCACCCCGGACCCGGTGAGCCCTCCCGCGGCCCGTACGGCGGACGCTGTGCGCGCCTCGGTGGGCCTGCGGCGGGCGCTCGCGGCCGGCGCGGTCCTGGCCACGGTGCTGGGCACCGGCGTCGCCGTCGACGGCATGCACGACGCCGCCCGGGTCGAGGAGATCAGGGACGTGCGGGGCGGCGTGGTGGACGTGTCGGCACCGCTCGACGAGGTGTGGGAGTGGAACGGCGTCGTCGGCTCCCGCAGGGCGCTCGCCGAGGGCGAGGGCAACCAGGTCGCGGCCCTCGGCCCCCTGCTGGCGTTCGAGTCCGCCGACGGCCTGCTCGCCCTGCGCGCGGTCTCCGGCGAGGAGGCGTGGACCGTGCCCCTGGGCGCGGACCCCGACTGCGGGCCCACCGGCTACCTCGGCTGGTCGGACGTCGAGACGAAGACCATGGTCTGTCTGCAGGGCTCCGGCGCCGACCGCGAGGTCTTCACGGTGGGGCCCGACGGCGTGCCCTCCGAACCGCGCGTGCTCGGCGCGGAGGACGAGGAGCACTACGGCTACGCCCGGCCCGGCCCGGACGGGACCGTGCTGCGCGCCCGGCGGGTAGGCACCGAGCCGGCGGCGCGGGACGGCGCCCAGTGCCCGGACGAGGGGGAGTGCAGCGGCACGGTGACGGCCGGCCGGGACCTGCTGGTCCGCGCCGAGGACGCGGTCACGGGCGAGGAACGCTGGCGCACTACCGTGCCGTTCCACCCGATGGCGGCCGAGGGCTGCCGCGCCGGACCAGCCCTGCCCTGGGACCGGTCGGACGACATCGTCAAGACCGGTGAGCGCCTCGATACCGAGGGGTTCGGGGCCCGGATCGAGCCCGCCGTCCTGCAGGTGTGGGGCTGCGGCTTCCGGGCCGGCGTCACCACGGAGGGCGCGGTGCTGCCGATGGCGGGCGTGCCCGGGTTCGGCCTGGTGTTCGGCCTGGACACGGGCGGGTACGTCGCGCAGACCATCGCCCAGCGCTCGGACGGCACGACGGACAGCACGCTCTTCACCGCGGACGGCGGCGTCGCAGCCCGGGTGGACGGGAGCCTGAGCCGCCCGCGGACCACCGACGCCCCCGGCGCGGCGACCCTCCTCTCGACGGACCCGCCCGGCGGCCGGCTGCGGTCCTACACCCCGGACGGCACGCGGCGCTGGGACGTCGCGGTGCGGGACGGCTCCGCGCAGTACCTCGCGCAGGTCGACGACACCGTGGTGACCACGACCTGGACCGGCGACGTCCGCGGGAGGGACCTCGCCACGGGTGCCGTGCGCTGGACCTGGCGCACCGCGTCCGGCCTGTACGACTGGCCCTACGAGAGCGGCTACGTGTCCCAGGCCTTCACCGACGGCCAGTCCCTGCTGATGCTCCTGGAGAGCGGGTCGGGCGACACCGAGCTCGTCTCGCTCGACATCGCCTCCGGCGAGCTGGTCTGGGACGGGACGTCGTCGAAGGTGCTGACGGAGCGGCTGGAGACGATGCTGCTGGCGGTCGACGGGAACCTGCTGGAGGTCTCCCAGATGGGGGTCCGCCGGCTGGGCTGACCCGCGCGACCGCCGGATGTCGGTGAGCCGTCCTAGGGTGGGCCCATGGTGAGAATCGGCGCGCACGTGGACCTGGCCGACGCGATCGGGGCGGCGAAGACGCTCGACGCGGACGCGGTGCAGGTGTTCCTCAGCGACCCCCAGGCCTGGAAGGTCCCTGACCTGCCCTACGAGGGCGGCGCGGAGGCGCTCCGGGCCGACGCCGAGGCGGCCGACCTGGACCTCTACGTGCACGCGCCGTACGTGATCAACGTGGCCTCGACCAACAACCGGATCCGCATCCCGAGCCGCAAGCTGCTGCAGCAGATCATGGACGGGGCGAGCGCGATCGGCGCCAAGGGCGTGGTGGTGCACGGCGGGCACGTCACGGCGAGCGACGACCCGGCCAAGGGCTTCGACAACTGGCGCAAGGCGATCGACGCGCTCGAGACCGACGTCCCGGTGCTGATCGAGAACACGGCGGGCGGTGACCACTCGATGGCGCGGCGCCTGGAGCGGATCGAGCAGCTCTGGGCGGCGGTGAGCAAGGCGGACGGCGGGGCCGACGTCGGCTTCACGCTCGACACCTGCCACGCCTGGGCCGGCGGGATCGACCTCGCGGCGGCCGCCGACCAGATCCGCGCGATCACGGGCCGCATCGACCTGGTGCACGCCAACGACTCGCGCGACGAGGCGGGGTCGGGCGCGGACCGGCACACCAACTTCGGCCAGGGGCTGATCCCCCAGGACCTGCTCCTCGGCGTGATCGCCGCGGCGGGCGCTCCCGTCATCTGCGAGACCAAGGGCGACATGGCACCGGACATCGCCTGGCTGCGGGAGAACCTGGGCTGACCCGAGCCCCCGCCCCCGCCTCGGCTGGTCGAGCCTGTCGAGACCACCTGGCAGGATCAGACACATGGCAACGACGCAGCGGGTAGTGGTCACGGGCGCGAGCGGCAAGCTCGGCCGGTTCGTGGTGGAGCACCTGGCGGACTCCGGGTACGACGTGGTCGCGACCGACCGGGTGCCGCCCGAGCAGGGCAGCGCGGGCCGGTTCACGGTCGCCGACCTGACCGACCTCGGCCAGGTGATCGAGCTGCTGTCCGGTGTGGACGAGGGCCACCCGGCCGACGCGGTCGTGCACCTGTCCGCGATCCCCGCGCCCGGGCTGGCGACCAACGCCGCGACGTTCCGCAACAACGTGCCCAGCACGTACAACGTGCTGCGGGCCGCCCAGGTGGTGGGCGTGCGGAACGTGGTCACGGCATCCTCCGAGACCGTGCTCGGCCTGCCGTTCGACGTGCCGCCGCCGTACATCCCGGTGGACGAGGAGTACGACGTGCTGCCGCAGTCCACCTACTCGCTCGGCAAGTCCCTCGAGGAGGAGATGGCCCGGCACTTCACGCGCTGGGAGCCGGAGCTCAAGGTGGCGGCGCTGCGGTTCTCCAACGTGATGCGCCCGGAGGACTACGCGCGCTTCCCGTCCTGGCAGGACGACGCCGCGGCCCGGCGCTGGAACCTCTGGGGCTACATCGACGGGCGCGACGGGGCGCAGGCCGTGCGCCGCGCCCTGGAGGCGGACTTCACGGGGTTCGAGGCGTTCGTCATCGCCAACGACGACACCGTCATGGAGCGCGACTCGGCGGACCTGGTGGCCGAGCAGTTCCCGGACGTGCCGCTGCGCCGTCCGCTGCAGGGCCGCGAGACGCTCCTGAGCATCGACAAGGCCCGCCGGGTGCTCGGCTACGCGCCGCGGCACCGCTGGCAGGACGAGGTCTGACGCCCGGGCACGTGCCCGGGCGGCCCGCGCCTAAGCTGCCCGCGCCGCCCCGCTGACCACGGCCCGGCAGCTGCGCAGGAACGAGGCCCCGACCCGGGACGGGTCGCCGAGGTAGCCGGCGACCATGACGCCGTCGCGCAGCAGCATGAGGTCCTCCGCGACGGCGCCCGGCTCGGCGAGCCCGAGCGGTCCGACGAGCCGCTCGAACGCGCTCACCCACCAGGCGCGGTGCTCGTCGACGACCTTGCGCACCGCGCTGTCGCGGTCGGGGTACTCCGCCGCGGCGTTGATGAACGGGCACCCGCGGAAGTCGGGCGCGCAGGCCATCGCGCCGGTGTGGTCGGCCATCAGGCGCAGCGTCGCGTCCACGTCGCCGGCGCCGTGGGCGATGGCGGCGTCGACCCCGTCGCGCTCCTGCGCCGCGCGATGCTCCAGGTAGGCGACCACGAGGTCGTCCTTGCTCTGGAAGTGCCGGTAGAAGGTCACCTTCGTGGTGCCGGCGCGCTCGATCACCTTGTCCACGCTCACGGCGCGCAGGCCGTGCGCGTAGAAGAGCTCGTTCGCCGCCTCGACCAGGCGGTCTGACATGGATCCGCGCACGGTCGCGATCATACGTGTCCCCTTTTTCTCGTCCCCTTGCGCCCGACGGCCCGGGATGTGTACTGTCTCGATCGGTAGAGTTACTAGTCAGTCTACCTAGACAAATGGCCGTGCGGATCGATTCCCGCGGCCGCCATCCGAAGGGAACGTCCATGTCCACCACCGTGGAAGCATCCGCAGCGTCCACCGCGACCGCGCTGCGGAACCTGTACTTCGTCCGGTTCGGCTTCGCCGTCGTCTGGGCCGCGCTGCTGTTCGTCGTCGGGCAGAGCCTCGGCCCGGTCGCGATCGGGCTGCTCGTGCTCTACCCGCTGTTCGACGTCGCGGCCGCCGTGGTCGACTTCCGGTCCTCGAAGGCCGCGCGCCCCACGGTGGGCCTGTACTTCAACATGGCGCTGAGCCTCGCGACCGCCATCGGCCTGGGCGTGGCCGTCACCTCGGGCATCCCCGCCGTCCTGCGGGTCTGGGGCGTCTGGGCGATCACCGCCGGCATCGTGCAGCTGATCGTCGCGGTGAGCCGCTACCGGCTCGGCGGCCAGTGGCCCATGATCCTCAGCGGCGGCATCTCGGTGTTCGCGGGCACCGGGTTCTTCATGATGGCCGGCGGCCCGAACGCGGCCCTGACCTCACTGGCCGGGTACGCCACGCTCGGCGGAATCTTCTTCCTGGTCTCGGCGTTCCGCCTGCACCGCGTTGCCAAGAAGGAGAGCTGACATGAGCGAGACCACCTACGACGTCGTCGTCATCGGTGCAGGACCCGTCGGCGAGAACGTCGCCGACCGGGTGGTCCAGGGCGGCCTGACCGCCGCGATCGTGGAGCGCGAGCTCGTGGGCGGGGAGTGCTCGTACTGGGCCTGCATGCCCACCAAAGCCCTGCTGCGCGACGCCGCCGCGCTGCGCGCGGCCCGGAGCCTGCCGGGCGCCGGCGCCGCTGTGACCGGTGAGCTCGACCCCGCGGCCGTGTTCGCGCGCCGCGACGAGTTCGCGTCCCACTGGCACGACGACGGCCAGGTCGACTGGCTCAACGGTGCCGGGATCGCCCTGTTCCGCGGGGCCGGACGGCTCAGCGCCGCCCGCACCGTCGAGGTGACCGACGCCGACGGCGGCACCACCGTGCTGACGGCCCGGCACGCCGTGGTCGTCGCGACCGGCAGCAGCGCGCGCCTGCCCGAGATCCCCGGGCTGGCCGACGCCGCCCCGTGGACCAGCCGGGAGGCGGCGTCCGCCCAGGCCGTGCCGGGGCGGCTCGCCGTCATCGGCGGCGGCGTGGTCGGCGCCGAGATGGCGACCGCCTACGCGGCCCTGGGTGCCCAGGTCACGATGGTCGCCCGCGACGGCCTGCTGCCGGCCGCGGAGCCGTTCGCGAGCGAGCTGGTGGCCGAGTCGCTCAAGGCGCAGGGCGTGGTGCTGCACCTGAACACGCAGCCCGTCGAGGTCCGGCGCGACGCCGAGGGCACGGTGCACGTCGCGCTCGCGGACGGCACCGACCTCACCGCCGACGAGGTGCTGGTCGCGACCGGCCGCAAGCCGAACACGGACGAGCTGGGCCTGGAGACCGTGGGGCTCATGCCCGGCGACTGGCTCACGGTCGACGGCACCCTGCGGGTGCTCGGCGGCGACGGCGTGCCGGTCGGGGACGGCTGGCTGTACGCCGCGGGCGACGTCAACCGGCGCGTCCTGCTGACGCACCAGGGCAAGTACCAGGCCCGCGCCGTGGGCGACACGATCGTGGCGCGCGCGACCGGGGCCCCGGTGGACGACGCCCCCTGGGGCCGGCACGCGGCCACGGCCGACGAGCGCGCCGTGCCGCAGGTGGTCTTCACCGACCCCGAGATCGCGAGCGTGGGCTACACCGCGGCCGGCGCCGAGGCGGCCGGGCTGCGCATCCGCTCGGTCGAGTACGACCTGGGTGCCGTGGCCGGCGCGTCCCTGCACGCCGACGGGTACACGGGCCGGGCCGCCATGGTGGTCGACGAGGACCGGCGCGTGGTCGTCGGGTTCACCGCGGTGGGCCCCGACGTCGCCGAGCTGCTCCACGCCGCGACCATCGCGATCGCAGGCGAGGTGCCGGTCGACCGCCTGTGGCACGCCGTCCCCGCCTACCCCACCGTCAGCGAGGTCTGGCTCCGCCTCCTCGAGACCTACGGCCGGACGGCCTAGGCGACTCCTCAGCGGCCGGGCAGGGCGATCTGGTCGGGGGTGCGGATCTCCGACCACGCCCGGGCCCGGGGGAGCCGGTGGATCGTGATGTCCGTGGGCCGGGTGCCCGCCGGCCCGGCCGGGCGGGCCGGCGGCGGCGCCGTGAGCACGTCGGCGCCGGGCAGCGGGCCCAGGTCCAGGCGGGTCAGGGCGGCGACGTCGCGCACCGGCACCTGGTAGGTGCGGAACGGGCCGAGCGGCGGGATGTCGTCCCGGGCCAGGGCCTGCGCGGTGATCTCGTAGAGCTTGGCGTCGTCGAGCTGGGGCGTCTGGTCCAGCACGAACCCGGTCGCCTGGAGCACCCGCGGCCGGACGCCGTCCGGAGTGCCCGGTGCGGCGCCGTCGGGCGCCGGGCCCAGGCCCACCCACGCGACGACCTTCCAGAACAGGCGGGGGATGCGGACGCCGCGGTAGAGCGGGTCGTCCGCCGCGAAGACCGGGCCGGTCTGGACCGCCAGCCGGTGGTCGTGGGCGGCCGCGTACCGCAGCACGTGGTCCTCCAGCCCGTTCCAGAGCTCCTTGGACTGGTTGAACCTGTTCACCTGCGGGGCCGCGTTCGTGTAGGTGAACGTGTCGTGGTTCGCCCGCGCGGCGGTGTCGGCGTCGCCCCAGACCGGGTCGAGCCGGCGGACCAGGTGCCCGCGGTCGAGCGGGTTGCCCGCGTACAGCTCGGCGCCCGACTGCTCGGCGCTCGGGACGCGGCCGTCCAGCCGCCAGCGGCCGGACCGGCGCAGCGCCTGGAGCGTGGCGCCGTCGACGGTGCAGGCCGTGGCCGCGGCCAGCCGCCGGCCCGGGTGCAGCAGCACGGAGAAGTGGGTGTAGTCGAGCACACGCAGCTCGACCGGGGAGACGGGGAGCGGGACGCCGAAACCGAGGAACTGAGCGTCATAACCGGTCACAGGCAGACAGCCAACCAGAGCGGGCCAGGTCATGACCAGACCAACAATCGGACGCGTTGGACGTCGGATGGCAATCTCGGCCTAGGCTCTAGCCCGTGAGTGAATCAACTCAGACCGTCCGCGGCAATGCCCGGCACGAGGTACCTGACCCGCTGCGCGAGGACGTGCGCCTGCTCGGCGGCCTCCTCGGCAGGATCCTGCGCGAGGACGGAGGCCAGGACCTGCTGGACGACGTCGAACGTCTGCGCGAGCTGACGATCCGCGCCTACGGCGACCCGTCGCCCCACGCGCTGGACGAGGCCGCCGACGTCGTCGCGTCCTTCTCCGTGGAGCGCGCCGAACAGGTCGCCCGCGCGTTCACCTGCTACTTCCACCTCGCGAACCTCGCCGAGGAGTACCACCGGGTGCGCGTGCTGCGCGCCCGGGAGGCCGAGACGACGACGGGCCCGGCCGTCCTGGAGGACACGATCCCCGCGGCGTTCGCCCGGCTCACCGAGGAGGTGGGCCGCGACGAGGCGCTGCGGCGGCTCGACGAGCTCGAGTTCCGGCCCGTGCTCACGGCGCACCCGACCGAGGCCCGCCGTCGGGCCATCAGCGGGACCATCCGCCGGATCTCGGACCACCTGGCGGAGCGGGACACCCGCCGGCTCGGCGGCGTCACCCTCGCCGAGAACGAGCGGCAGATCCTCGCCGAGATCGACACCATGTGGCGCACCGCGCCCGTGCGGACCAGCAAGCCGTCCGTGATCGACGAGGTCAAGACGGTCATGGGCGTGTTCGACGCCGTGCTCGTGGACGTCTTCGGCGACGTGTACCGGCGGCTCGACGACTGGCTGCTCGCCGAGGACGCCGGCCGCGTGGCCCCCGTGGCCAAGCCGTTCGTCAAGCTCGGCACCTGGATCGGCGGCGACCGCGACGGCAACCCGAACGTCACCGCCGAGGTGACGCGGCAGGCCGCGACCCTGGCCGCGGAGCATGCGCTCACGGCGCTGGAGCGCCTCGCGGTCGAGACGGGGCGCAAGCTCACGCTCGACGCCGAGGGCACCACGCCGTCGTCGGACCTGAACGCCCTGTGGCGGCGCATCCGCCTGCTCGACGCCGACGTCGCCCGGCGCGCCGAGGAGGCGTCGCCGAACGAGCCGCACCGCGCGGTCATGCTCGCGATCGCGGAGCGGGTCGCGGCGACCCGGTCGCGCGACGCCGACCTGGCGTACGCGAACGCCGAGCAGCTCGAGGCCGACCTGCTCGTGGTCCAGGACTCCCTGGTCGCGACCGGCGCGGCGCGTGCCGCGTACGGCGACCTGCAGCGGCTGGTCTGGCAGGTGCAGACCTTCGGGTTCCACCTGGCCGAGCTCGAGGTGCGGCAGCACTCGCAGGTGCACGCCGCCGCGCTGGCCGAGATCCGCGAGCTCGGGCTCGACGGCGCCCTCGGCGAGAAGACGCGCGAGGTGCTGGACACCTACCGCGCCCTCGGCGCGATCCAGGCCCGGTTCGGCGAGCGGGCCGCGCGCCGGTACATCGTGTCGTTCACGCAGGCGCCGGAGCACCTCGCCGCCGTCTACGAGCTGGCCTCCTACGCCTTCGCGGACGACCCCGACGGGGCGCCCGTGATCGACGCGATCCCGCTGTTCGAGACCTTCGCGGACCTGCAGAACTCCGTGCCGATCCTGGACTCGATGCTCACGCTGCCCGCGGTGCAGAAGCGCCTGGCCGAGAACGGCCGGCGCGTCGAGGTGATGCTGGGGTACTCGGACTCGTCCAAGGACGTCGGCCCCGTGGCGGCGACGCTCGCGCTGCACGACGCGCAGTCGCGCATCGCCGAGTGGGCGCGGTCCAACGACCTCAAGCTCACGCTGTTCCACGGCCGTGGCGGCGCCCTCGGGCGCGGCGGCGGCCCGGCCAACCGCGCGGTGCTGGCCCAGCCGCCGCACTCGGTGGACGGCCGGTTCAAGCTGACCGAGCAGGGCGAGGTCATCCTGGCCCGCTACGGCGACCCGGTCATCGCGTCCCGGCACATCGAGCAGGTCGCCGCGGCCACGCTGCTGGCGTCCGCGCCGTCGGTCGAGGCAGTCAACGAGAGCGCGACGGCCAAGTTCGCCGCGCTCGCCGGCGAGCTCGACGCGACGTCCCGCGCCCGGTTCCACGAGCTGGTGAAGGCCGACGGGTTTCCGCAGTGGTTCGCGCAGGTCACGCCGCTGGAGGAGGTCGGCCTGCTGCCGATCGGGTCGCGGCCCGCCAAGCGTGGCCTGTCGGTCAACTCGCTCGACGACCTGCGCGCCATCCCCTGGGTGTTCTCCTGGTCGCAGGCCCGCATCAACCTCGCGGGCTGGTTCGGCCTGGGCACGGCGCTGGCCACGGCCGGCGACGTCGAGCTGCTGCGCGCCGCGCGCGCCGAGTGGCCGCTGTTCGCCACGATGCTCGACAATGTCGAGATGTCGCTCGCCAAGACGGACGAGCGGATCGCCGCGCAGTACCTCGCGCTCGGCGACCGGGACGACCTGGCCCAGATGGTGCTCGACGAGCTGCGGCTCACCCGGGAGTGGGTGCTGAAGATCAGCGGCAACGAGTGGCCGCTCGCGTCCAAGCGCGTGCTCGGCCGCGCCGTGCAGCTGCGGTCGCCCTACGTGGACGCCCTGTCGCTGCTGCAGGTCCGCGCGCTGCGCGGGCTGCGCACTGGGGCCGACGGCGGCTCGGCGGTCGACGGCGACTACAAGGGCCGGCTGCAGCACCTGCTGCTGCTGACGGTCAACGGGGTGTCGGCGGGCCTGCAGAACACCGGGTGACCTGCTGGCGAGCTGGGTAACCGGCTTGCTGGCTGGCAGTTTGACTTCGGTCGGTTGCCCTGAGATCGGTCGGTTGAATGACCGGTCTCAGGGCAACCGACCGAAGTCGGCAGGGCTCGTGATGTGTGAAGAGCATTGGGAGAGGCATGAGTGCGAGTCTGATCGGCACGTCCCACGGGACCGACGACCCCGCAGGGCAGGCGGCGGTGCGCGCGCTGCTCGACGGCGTGCGCGTCGCCCGGCCCGGGCTCGACGTCCGCGAGGCGTTCGTGGACGTGCAGCAGCCGGAGGTCGGGGACGTTCTGGCCGAGGCGGTGCGGGACGCGGCCAGTGCTGCAACCTCAGCGGCCGGGCCGGCCGCCGTCGTCGTGCCGGTGCTGCTGTCGACCGGGTATCACGTGCGGCACGACATCGCGCAGGCCGTCGCCGCCGTCAACGCGACCACCGAGGGCAGCGCGGTCGCCGCCGACCCGCTCGGCCCGCACCCGCTGCTCGTCGACATCCTGGCCGACCGCTACGCCGCCGCCGAGGCGGCGCACGGCCCGTTCCGGCCGGACGACGCCGTGGTGCTCGCCGCTGCCGGCTCGTCGGTGGCCGCCGCCGCGACCGCCGTCGAGGAGGTCACCAGCGCGCTGGCCCAGCGCCTGGGCCGCCCCGTCACGCCGTCGTACGGCGCGGGCGCGGAGCCGCGCGTCCCGGACGCGGTGGCCGCCGCCCGCGCGGCAAATACCGGCCGCGTCATCGTCGTGTCCTACCTGCTCGCCCCCGGCTACTTCCTGGACCGGGTGCTGGAGGCGGGCGCCGACGTCGTGACCGACCCGGTCGCCGGCCCGGCCGGGGCCGACAAGCCGGACCCGCGGCTGGTCCAGGTAGTCCTGGACCGCTACGACGCGGCCGCCGGCGCCTGACCGTGTCAGACCTACAGGTCACCGGAGTGGCCCACAGGTCTGACACGTGCCGGAGCTTCTGACGCTCAGGCCCAGCCGAACGCCGTCCGGACCCGGTCCACGCTCGACCGCAGGCCCCACTGGGCGGTGAGCGCCTCCAGCGCGTCGGGGTCCGCGGGCGCCTTCGGCACCGTGGGGTCGAACGCGGGCAGGGGCGCGTCGCGCGCCACCTGCACCACGACGGGAGCGACCTTCAGGTAGTCGTCGGCCTCCAGCAGGCGGCGGCGCTGCGTGGTGGTCAGTCCCTTGTCGCCGGAGTCGCGGGCCGTGAGGATCCCGGCGAGCGTGCCGTACTGGGCCAGCAGCTTCGCGGCGGTCTTCTCGCCCACGCCGGGCACGCCCGGCAGACCGTCGCTCGGGTCACCCCGCAGGGTCGCCATGTCGGCGTAGGCCTGCCCGGAGGTGACGCCGTACTTCTCGGCGAGCCGCGCCTCGTCCACCACGTCGGGGTCCCGGATGCCGCGCGCGGGGTACAGCACGCGGACGCCGGCGGCGTCGTCGACGAGCTGGAACAGGTCACGGTCCCCCGTGACGATGTCCACCGGCCCGTCGCCCTCCGCGACGGCGCGCGAAGTCAGGGTGCCGATCACGTCGTCGGCCTCGTACCCGGGCACGCCCACCCGCGCGATGCCGAGCGCGGCGAGCACCTCCACGATGACCGGCACCTGGGCGAGCAGCGTCTCGGGCACCTCCTCGATGCCGGTGGTGCCGGGCACCTCCTGCGCCACGCGGTGCGCCTTGTAGCTGGGGATCGCCTCGACGCGGAAGGCCGGCCGCCAGTCGTCGTCCCAGCACGCGACAATACGGTCGGGACCGTGGGTCGTGGTGAGCCAGGCGATCGTGTCCAGCAGCCCGCGGACGGCGTTCACCGGCGTGCCGCTGGGTGCCCGCAGGGAGTCGGGCACGCCGAAGAACGCGCGGAAGTAGAGCGAGGCGGAGTCGAGGAGCATGAGGCTCATGCAGCGAAGCCTGCCACGCCCCACTGACACCCCGCCCGACGACGGCCGCGGCTCACCATCCGGTCAGACGAACAGCCCGCCCGCCGCCACGCCTACGGCTGCCGCGAGCACCGTCACCAGCAGCGTGCCCAGCGTGTTCGCCAGCGCGAGCCGCAGCCGGCCGGAGCGGGCCAGGCGCACGGATTCCACAGTGGCTGTGGAAAACGTGGTGTACCCGCCGCACAGGCCGGTGGTCAGGGCGAACTGCACCAGGTAGGCGACGTCGGGGGACACCCCGTACCAGGTGAGCGTGTGGAACAGGGTCGAGAAGACGCCGATGAGGAACGAGCCGCTGACGTTCACGACGAACGTGCCCCACGGGAACCCGCCGCCGTGTCGGGCGCGGATCTCGCCGTCGACCACGAACCGGGCGGCCGCGCCCAGGCCACCGCCGACCGCGACGAGGAGGAGTGCGAGCACGGGTGTCACCTGCCCTTTCGGCGTCGGTCCGCGCGGGCCGCCAGCGCGATCCCGCTGAGGCATGTCGCCGTGCCGCCCGCGAGGGTCAGCGTCACGTACAGCAGCGCGAGCCACGGCATCCCCTGGCCGAGCAGCTGCTGGACCTCGAGGGCGAGCGCGGAGTAGGTGGTGAACCCGCCGAGCACGCCCGTGCCGATCCCGAGGCGGATCTTGCGGCGCCGGACCGTCTCGCGGCCGCGCCGGGCGAGGGCCTCCAGGAGGTAGCCCAGGGCGAACGCGCCGACGAGGTTCACGACGAGCGTCCCGACCGGGAACCAGAGGATCGTCTCGCTCGCGCCCGGGAACGCCATCGTCAGGGGCGTCAGCAGGATCCCGGCCCACATGCTCACCAGGTACCGGGCGACCGATCCGCCCGCACCGCCCAGCGCGACGAGGCCCACGTACCGCCAGTCGCGGTGCGGCGCACTCTTCACGCGGCGGTTCCCCTCGTCGTTGCTCGACAGGTGTGTGAAGAACCTATCGCTCACGGGGCCGACATCGTCTCTGGGAGCACCACGACGGGGCGGGACTGGTTGTGGATGAGCCGCCCGGCGACGGTCCCGCCCACCAGGTTCGTCGTCCAGCCGCGCAGGCCCGGGCGGTGGGCGCCGACGACGATCATCGCCGCCTCCACCTCGTCGGCCACCCGGCCCAGCTCGACCGCCGGGTCACCGGCCCCGCGCAGGGCCGACCACGGCAGGCCGACGTCGGCCATCGCCCGGTTCAGCCCCGCCAGGACGTCGGCCCCGTAGGCGTCCGAGGACACGGCGATGTCGGGGTCCACCGACACGGTGAATCCCCGTGAGTCAGAGACCGCTGTCTCGTCGACCCACACGCACACGAGCTCGATCAGGCTTCCACCCAGAGACTGGACGAGCGACGCTGCCCGCCGAGCCAGCTCCGGGTGCTTGTGGTCCACGCCGACCACCACGGATCGCACAGTCACCCTGATGAGGGTATTGCCAATTGCTCAGTCGAGGTGGTCCGGCAGGCCGAAACGGGGAAACCACTTCTCCGTGTCGATGAAGGTGGTGATGCCGGTGATGTGCGCGCCGTCGTTCTCCAGCACCACGATGCCCCACGGGAAGTGGCCGCCCTTGGGGTCCTGGCGGTACTGCGCGAACCCCGGTGTCCCGTTGACGTGGATGGGCACGCAGCGCGAACCCTCGCACCCGTGGCCGGGCCCGGTCATCCACGCCTGGATGTTCTCGATGCCCTCCAGCCACATCGCGTACGGCGGCATGTTCATCACCGCGTCCTCGCGGAGCAGGTTGGCCAGCGCGGTCATGTCGTAGCGCTCGAACGCCGCGACGTACCGCTCCAGCAGCTCCGACTCGTCGGCGGAGGCGGCGTGCTCCGGCAGCTCCGAGGTGCCGGACCGGTCCGGCGACTTCTCCGCCAGCGTGGCCCGGGCCCGCTGGAGCGCGCTGTTCACCGACGCCACCGAGGTGTCGAGCAGCGTGGCGACCTCGGCGGCCGGCCAGCGCAGCACCTCGCGCAGGATCAGGACGGCGCGCTGCTTGGCCGGCAGGTGCTGGAGCGCCGCGACGAACGCGAGCCGCACGGACTCCCGCGCGACGGCGGTGTCCGCCGGGTCGCTCGCACCGGGGAGCACGTGCTCGGTGGGCACCGGCTCGACCCACGCGTACTCGGGGAGCACCATCGTGAGGCTCTCCTCGACGGGGTCGGCGGCGGCGCCGAGCCCCATGGGGCGCTCCCGCTTGGCGCGGCTCGAACCGAGCTGGTCGAAGCACACGTTGGTGGCGATGCGGTACAGCCAGGTGCGGAGCGAGGAGCGACCCTCGAACCGGTCGTACGAGCGCCACGCGCGCAGGAGGGTCTCCTGCACCGCGTCGTCGGCGTCGAAGGTGCCGCCCAGCAGGCGGTAGCAGTATCCGGTCAGCTCGCGGCGGTACACCTCGAGCTGTGCCGAGAGCTCGGCCCCGGCCAGGTCCTCACCGGTGCTCTGCTTGGGATGTGACGCTGTCTGTGCCATAGATCACACCGTACGCGGAGCCACTGACACGCTCCGCTGGATTCGACCCTGGCCGAAGGCCTCACCCGAAGTTCACCCCAGGTCGAGCTCGAACCACACCGTCTTGCCCGTCCGGCGGCCCTCGCGCGCGGGTCCGTTCCGATGGGTGGGCCGCGCCGGCCCGCCGTGCCGGTCCACGCCCCAGCGGGACGCGAGACGTTCGAGGAACTGCACGCCGCGCCCGCCGAACTCGGTGACGGTCGGATCGCGCAGCTCGGGCTGCACGGTCGAGGAGTCGCGCACGCCCACCCGCAGCCGGTCCAGGTCCACCTCGACGGTGGCCGTGAACGGCGCCTGCCCGTGGTCGACGGCGTTGGTCAGCACCTCCGACGTCAACAGCATGACCGTGCGCCGCAGCGGCATCGGCACGCCGCAGCTCTCCAGCACGTCGTCCACCCAGATGCGCGCCGGACCGACGTCGAGCAACGACGGGGCGAGCTTGCGCTCCGCCGTGGCGGGGCGCCCGGGGGACGGCGGGCCCGACGGCGCCGCCGCCCGGACGCGGACGGCGAGCACGGCGACGTCGTCCCGCTGGTCGTCCGACGCGAGGCGGCGCACGAGGGTCACCGGCAGCGCGGCCGTGGCCGTGTCGCCGAGCGCGCCGAGCGTCTTCTGCAGGCGGTTGAGCCACTGGTCGGGCGTGGTGCCGCGCTGCTCGGCGAGCCCGTCCGTGTAGAGCAGGAGGGTGTCGCCGGGGCGCAGCGTGGTGACGTGGTCGGTGCGCTTCGAGGTGGGCCGCACGCCGAGCATCATGTCGGGCAGCACCGAGAGGCGCTCGACCGTGCCGTCCTCGCGGAGCACGAGCGGCGGGGGGTGCCCGGCGGTGGACCACGTGAGCTGGTACGCACCGGCGACCCGCTCCAGGCGAGCCACCACGGCGGTCCCGCTGGCGAGCAGCCCCAGCCCGGAGTTGGCCTTGTCGAGCAGCGACAGCAGGGCCGACGGCGACTCGTCGTGGCTCCACGCGAACGCGCGCAGCAGCGAACGCAGCTGGCCCATCTTGGCCGCGGCCCGCATGTCGTGCCCGGTCACGTCGCCGATCATGAACATGGTCGCGTCGTCGTCCACGGCCACGGCGTCGTACCAGTCGCCGCCGATCTGGTCGGAGCGCGTGGCCGGGGAGTAGGTGGCCGCCATGTCGAGGTGCGGCACCTCGGGCAGGCGGCTGAGCATCGCCCGCTGCAGGGTCTTGGCCGACTCGCGCCGCTCCTCCAGGAGCCGTGCGCGCTCCAGGGCGTGGCCGGTGTAGTGGGCCAGCCCCGTCTGGAGCGCGTAGGAGTCCTGGTCGGGCCCGCGGTCGCGCTCCCAGGCCAGCATGATGACGGCGACGACTTCGCCCGCGGTCACCACCGGCAGGTACGCGCGGGCGCCGACGTCCGGGTCGCAGAGCTCCTCCTTCCCCGGGAACGCCGAGAACATCTCCTCGCCGGTCCGGAAGAACAGGGGCCTGCCGGTTCGCGCCGCTTCGGCCAGGGGCCGCTGCTCGTCGAGCTTGGTCTGGCGGAGCCGCTGCGGGAACTGCGGCTCGGCGTGCACGAGCGACCGGTAGGTGATGCCGCGCCCGTCGGCGTCGGCCAGCGCGAACGCGCAGTACCGCGCGCCGATGCCGGCCGTACCAACCTCCACGATGACCTCTTCGACCTGGTCCATCGTGTTCGCGTTGGCGAAGGCCTCGCTCAGCGAGAGCAGGAACCGGCTGCGGCGGTTCGCCCGGACGGCGGTCTCCTGGATGCGGCGCGCCCGCTCCCGCTCGGCGCGCAGGCGCAGCTCGGCGGTGCAGGACGCCGCGAGGTCCGCGAGGGAGTCCAGGTCGTCCTGCGACCACTCGCGCGGCTCGTCGACGACGGCGCACAGCGCCCCGACCGCGCGCCCACGCAGGTCGAACACCGGGTAGCCGGCGAGGGCGACCAGGCCCATCTCGCGCACCAGGTAGTTGTCGCGGAGTGTCGGATCGTGCCGGGCGTCCGACGTCACGACCGGCTCGCCGCGCGCCGTGATGACGTTGGTGAGCGTGCCCGGGTGCTGCAGCAGCCGGTCGGACTGCATCGGCTCCGGGACCCCGGACGCTCCCGCGAGGACCTGGCCGTCGGGAACCACGAAGTAGACGACGGAGGCGGGGACCCGAAGATGCCGCCGAACCAGGCGGGCAAACCGGTCAAAGGCCTCATCCGCAGTGGGTGCACCGAGACCGACGTGCTCTAGGTCTCGCAGCGCCTGGAGGTCCGTCGGCATCTCATCAGTATTGCGAGAGAAGGACGCGTGCGCGACAGATGTACCGGATGTGTCCCTTTTGCGTCAGGCGGGTAGCCTGCCGCGCCACGGTCATACCTCGAGCAGACCGCGCTGGTGAGCGAGGCTCACCGCCTCCGCGCGACCCGAGGCGCCGAGCTTGGCCAGCAGGTTGGAGACGTGCACGCTCACCGTCTTGGTCGAGATGAACAGGCGCTCGCCGATCTGCCGGTTGGACAGCCCTTGCGCCACCAGCCCGAGCACCTCCTCCTCCCGTTCGGTGAGGGTCGACGCCGTCGCGCGGCGCACCCCCGGCAGGTCGAGCCGCGCGCGCCGGGCGAGCGCGCGGACGGCGTCGGCCAGGGGCCTGGCGCCCATGTCCTCTGCCTCGGAGAGGGCCTCGGCCGCCTCGACCTCGGCGGCCTGCCGCTCGCCGGCGCCGAGCAGGGCCTCGGCCCAGCGGTAGCGCGAGCGGGCGACCTCGTAGCGGTACCCGAAGCCGAACGCGTTGACCGTCTCCTGCCAGCTCTCGGCGGCCTCCCGCCACAGGTCACCGGACGGCCGCTCGCCGCTCCCGGCGCCGGCGGTGCTGCCCACCACGGCGTGCAGCCGGGCGTTCTCGGCGGCCGCGCGCTGCAGCCAGGCCCGCCCCTCCGGCCCGAGCACGCCGCCGCGCGGGCGGCCGCGCTGCGCCGTCTGCCGGGCGACGGCGAGGAGGGAGTCGCCGCTGTCCAGCCGGGTCGCGGCCCGCTCCTCGACCGCCGTGGCGGCCGCCGAGCCCGGGGCGCCCGCCCGGCCCGCGGACCGGTCGGCCTCCGCGGCGTCGGCCAGGGCCGCGATCGCGAGGGCGGACAGCCAGATGCGGCCGAGGAACACCTCGGTCCACACCTCGCCGAGGTGGTCGGTGATGCGCACGGCCAGGGCCGCGGCGTCGTCGTACCGGCCGGCCCAGGTCAGGGCGTCGACCAGGCTCCCGCCGCCGATCAAGGCGATCTGGCCGTCGCTCTGCCAGTGGTCGAAGAGGGCCTCGCCGCGCGCGATGGCGTCGGAGTCGCCGCGGGCCACGGCCGCGTACATGCGGGTGGCCTCCAGCACGTGCCGGTGCGTGGCGGGCACACCGCCGGAGGTCCGGGGCGTCAGGTCGCCGCGGAAGTAGAGCATGACCTCCTGCAGGATGCGCAGGTAGACGGTGGGTGTGCTCCAGGCCAGGCCGAGCTCCTCGGCGCGCGCGAGCGCGTGCTGCACCCGCTGCTCGGCGGCCTCCAGCTCGCCCGCGTAGAAGCGGTTGGCCGTGGCGTTGTAGAGCGTGCGCATCTCCGTGAGCACGTCGCCGGCCTCAGTGGCCGCCGTCCGGGCCTCGTCGAGGAGGGTCGCCGCCCGGTCGGGGTCGGCCACGTCGAGCACGGCGAGTGTCGACAGGGCGGCGGCGAGTGCGCCGGGCTGGCCGACGGCCCGCGCCTCCTCGATCGCGCACTGGGCGTGGCCGCGGGCGTCGTCGTCCAGGTCGATGATCATCGTGACCCGGGCGAGCAGCGCGTTGGTCCAGATCCGGTCCGGGCTGCGCTCGGGGAGCATCTCCAGCGCCGCGCGGAGGTCCTCGATCGCGGCCTCGACCTGGCCCGGCACCTCGTCCCACGTGGGCAGGTCGAGGTACCGGTGCACGAGTACGTGCCGCAGACCGGCCCGGCGCAGCGGGTCGGTGACGCCCTCGACGGCGCGCTCGGTGAGCTTCACGGCCCGCATCGGGTCGCCGGCGCGCGCCGCGGCCTCGCCCGCCGAGAGCGCGACGTCGACGCGGTCGCGGCCGAGCCGCTCCTCGGCGTCGGGCACGGACTCCCAGAGGGCCAGCACCTGCTCCCAGTGCCGCAGCTCCTCCTCGGGGGCGAGCAGCCGGCGGGCCCGCAGCGCGGCGTCACGCGATGCGGACAGCGCCGCGGGCAGGTCGTGGCCCTCGTAGGCGTGGTGGGCGCGCTCGGCGGCGCTGCCGATCGGCATGCCGTCGGGTCCGTCCTGCTCGATCACCGCGAGGTAGGCGCGGTGCACCGACGAGCGCTCGCCCGGCAGCAGGTCGGCGTACAGGGCCTCGGCCAGCAGGGCGTGGCGGAACTCCAGGTGGACGCCGGACACGACGAGGACCTGCTGGGTCACGGCCTCGCGCAGTGCGGCGTCGACGTCGTGCGCGCCCCAGCGGGCGGCCGCGGCGCGCAGCAGCTCCTCGCTCACCCGGCGTCCGGCGACCGACGCGATGCGCAGCACCTGCTGCACCTCGGGGTCCAGCCGTTCGAGCCGGGTGCGGAGCACCTCGGTGAGCGTCCAGGGCAGGCTGGCCGAGTCCGGGCCGGCGTCCAGGAGCTCTTCCGCGAAGAAGGCGTTGCCCTCGGACCGGTCCAGCACGTCGGCGAACCCGGCGGCCGGCAGGGGCGTCCCCGCCAGGGCGGTCGTGAACTCGCGCAGCTCGTCCTCGGTGAAGGGCTCCAGGTCGATGCGCTCCACGTGCTCCAGCCGGGACAGCTCGGCGAGCAACGGGCGCAGGGGGTGGCGGCGGTCGACGTCGTCCGCCCGGTAGGTCACCACGAGCAGGACGTTCTCGGACCGGGCGCGGGCCGCGAGGAACCGCAGCACGTCGCGCGTCGACGCGTCGGCCCAGTGCGCGTCCTCGACGACGAGCACGAGCGGGCGCTCGGGCGCGCCGGCGACCGCGAGGCTGCGGGCGATCCCCTCGAAGAGCTGGAGCCGCTCGTCGTGGTCGGCGTCGCCGCCCCCGCCGGGCTCCAGGAGCCGCCACAGCGCGGGGCGCTCCGCGACCAGCTCGGTGACCCGCGCGGCGGCGTCGGGCCCCGCGGCCCCCGCCTGCAGCTGGGTCAGGGCGTCGGTGAACGGGAGGTAGGGGATGCCCACCTGGCCCAGGTCCACGCAGTGCACGACGACGGCGCTGGCCCCCGCCTGCTCCGCCGCCTGGGCGACGTGACCGATCAGCCGTGTCTTGCCGACGCCGGCGTCGCCGGCGACGAGCACGAGGCCCGGCCGGCCGGCCGAGGCACGCCCTACCGCCAGCAGGAGAGAGGCGACCTGCTCCTGCCGGGAGACCAGGGGGATTGCCGTGGACCTTCGCACCTGCACATCGTGCCACCGGTCACTGACAATCCCCCTGACCTCCCCTTTTCCGGCCTCCATCGCGGTCACGCGAACAGGCCGCGCCGTGCGGCGGGCGCTGGGCGCATGCCCGCGATGCCCGCCCTGATCTGCTCCGTGCGGTTGGCGCGGGCGGCGCGCTTCTCCTGCCGGGCGGCGCGGTCCGCCGCGCTCGGCCGCTTCGCGTGCCAGGCGCTCCTGGCCCGCTCCTGGCGGTACTCGATCTCCGCGTCGATCGCGGGTCCCCACAGCGACATGATTCCTCCTGCGTCCCCGGCGGGCCGTGTGCCCGTCCGGCTGATGAGGAAGACACTCGTCCTGAGGTCCGGGGGCCCGGATCGGGAGGTCGGGCAGTCCTGGGTGGCGGGGTACCTCAGACCCGGGTCTGAGGTACCCCGCCACCGGTCTGAGGTGCCTTAGGTACCTCAGAGCCCAGGTCAGGGGCACTGTTTCGCGCCCGAGATGCCGCCCGGGCCGCCCGGCGGGACACTTGGCGGGCGAGATTCAGGGTGTTCACAGCCCCACTATTGCGATCTACGTCACAGCAGACGCACACTGGAAGTAGCAGCGGACCCAATTCGGGGGTGGATCGTGACCGGAACCGAAGCTGGAACGTACGACATCTTGCCAATGCTGGGTCGTGGGAAGCACCGCAACCCCAAGAAGGGCGCGTGCTTCATGGAGCTCGCCTCCTTCCTCGCAGGCGAGAAGTGGAGCGACCATCCAGCCTGCACGCACCCGCTCATCGCCATGCTGGCGCGCGCGGTGAACGACCTCACGGCGGACCACGCGCGGCCCCAGCTCGCGCCGCTCATCCCGTCGGTGATCGGCCTGACCAGCACCGACCCGCGCTGGGACGTGCGCATCGCGCTGCGCGCCGCGCAGACGGCGCTCCCGGTCTCGCCCGCGGACCGGCAGCAGACGCTCGCCGTCGCCGTCCTCGGGTCCGAGCGCATGCTCGACGTCCTGGAGGACCGGCCGGCCGGGACCCTCGCACCGGAGAGCAAGGACGCGCTCGCGGCCGTGCCGAAGACGGCGGCCTGGGCCGAGCGGTTCTGCGCCGGAACCAGCGTGCGGCCCAAGCGGTTCGTGCGCGACGCCGCACCCAGCGTGGTCTCCACGGCGGTGCAGGGCATCTCGGAGGCCTTCGTGCCCGACGTCGACGCGCGGCTCCGCGACCTGCTCGCGGCAACTGTCGCCGATGCGCGCCGCTGGGCCGGGAACGCGGACGACGATGCCCGCACGCTCGACCCGCTGGCGTGGGGCCCGGTGGTCAAGGCGGCTCCGACAACCGCCTGACACCTGGCCGGACAGGGGGAACCGGGTCGGGGCGCACCAGGGGGCGCCCCGACCCGAGTCGTGTCCGGAGGGTCCCGCGGAACCTGTTGACGGGACCTGTCGATCGGACCGTCGCCGGATCGTCACCACCGTGTCAGACAGTTCCGACCGGAGGACAGAACCATGCGATACACGATCCTGCTGCACTACCCGGAGATGACGCCGGAGGAGCTCGGGCCCGGGGGCTGGGAAGAGGGCGAGCGTGAGTTCCAGGCCTACGCCACGGCGCTCGACCAGGCGGGTGTGCTGCTCTCGGCGGAGGTGCTGCAGCCGTCGTCGTCCACCACCACGGTGGCCGTGCGCGACGGCGAGCTGCGCGTCCAGGACGGACCGTTCGCCGACACGAAGGAGCAGCTCGGCGGCACGTTCGTCGTCGACGTGCCCGACCTCGACGCCGCGCTCGTCTGGGCGCAGAAGGCGCCGTCGGTCCAGTGGGGCACCGTCGAGGTGCGGCCGAGCGCCACCCACTTCGAGAACGGCGCGTGGACCCGCTGACCGACCGGACGCGGGCGCGGGCCGCCGCAGACGCGGCGGCCCGCGCCTCGTACGGCCGCCTGCTGGCCCTGCTCGCGGCCCGCGACGGCGACATCCAGCGCGCGGAGGACGCCCTCGCCGAGGCCTTCGAGCGCGCCCTCACGCACTGGCCCGCAGACGGCGTGCCGGACAACCCGGACGGCTGGCTGCTCACCGTGGCCCGCAACCGGCTGCGCGACGTCTACCGCTCCGCCGCCTACCGCACCAGCGTGCCGCCCGGCACGGGGCCCGAGCCCGCGGTCCCGCCCGAGGAGGCCGACCCCGACCGGATCGGGGACCGCCGCCTGGAGCTCATGTTCGTCTGCGCGCACCCCGCGATCGAGGCTGGTATCCGCACCCCGCTCATGCTGCAGACCGTGCTCGGCGTCGAGGCCGCCGACATCGCGGCGGCGTTCGCCGTCCCCGCGCCGACCATGGCTCAGCGCCTGGTCCGCGCCAAGCGCCGCATCCGGGACGCGCGTATCCCGTTCCGGATTCCCGCCCGCCCGGAGGTGCCCGCGCGGCTGCCGCCCGTGCTGGAGGCGGTGTACGGCGCGTACGCCATCGACTGGCGCGGCGCCGCGCCGGAGGTGCGCGGATCGCTCACCGGCGACGCACTCACCCTGGCGCTGCTGCTGGCCGACCTGCTGCCCGAGCCCGAGGTGCTCGGCCTGGCCGCACTGCTCTGCTTCTCCCTGGCCCGCGCGGACGCCCGCGAAACCGACGGCGTGCTCGTGCCGCTCGACGAGCAGGACGTCGGCCGCTGGGACACCGCCCTGATCGAGCGCGGCGAGGCGCTGCTGCGCCGCGCGCTGGCCGGGCCGGCCGGCCTCCGCGACGCGCACGCCGACCCGGGCGCCGGGCCGCCCGACCCTTCCGACCCGCCCGGACGGTTCCGTCTCGAGGCCGCCATCCAGTCCGTGCACTGCGCCCGGGCACGCACCGGCCGCACCGACTGGCCCGCGCTCGTCACCCTGCACCGCGCGCTGCTCCGGGTGGCTCCGACGCTCGGCGGCCGGGTGGCTCTCGCCGCCGTGGTCGCACGGGTCGACGGCGCCCGGGCCGGACTGGCCGCGCTGGACGAGATCGCTGCGGCGGACCCGGCGTCGGGCCGGTTCCAGCCGCTGTGGGCGACCCGCGCGCACCTCCTCGCCGCGCTGGGCGCGGGCGACGAAGCCCGGGCCGCCTACGACAAGTCCCGGTCGCTCACGACGGACCCGGCCGTGCGGGCCTTCCTGGCCGACCGGAGCGTCGCGACCGGGTGAGGTGGGCGATGGTGGTCCCGAAAACCGGGTCCGCCCCTCCCTACCAACGAAACGGGCTCCCGGTCCGTCCTTGTTCCACGAGGGCGCCCGGACGAGGGGGCCGGAGAACGGGGACAGACCATGACGACCAGCACAGCGATGATCACCGGCAAGGACGTTGCCGCGATCGAGCGTGACCTGCGACGCATGGAGCTCCTGAACCGGCGCGAGCACAGGATCCGCGCGGGCGGACGGCCCGCACCGACGATCTCCTACCTCAAGCTCGCCACGCGCCCCCGCGACCGCTGGCGGTACCAGGACGCGTGACGCAGGACGGCGGGGCCGCAGATCCAGGGGGTTCGGCGGCCCTGCCTCATTTCACCCTGGAATTTACACTGAGCGATCATGACCAGGCCCTTAGGCTCCTTGGCATGAGCGGACACCAGTCACCCCATCTGCCCGCGGACGGTCATGCGCCAGTTCCGCCCCCGCCAGGTGGGTACGACACGGTGCCGCCGGCCGGCGGTCCGCCGCCGCCCCCGCCCGGTCCGCCGTCCGGCGACACGATGCCGGGCCGATACGTACCCGTGCAGAACGTGCCCGGCCCGCCGCCGCCCGTGGTCCCCGGGGCCGGCGGTCAGCCGGCCGGCGACCCGCCCCGGCGCAACGGACGCCGCGCGCTGATCATCGTCGCCGTGGTGCTCGTCCTGCTCGGCGCCGGCGTCGGCGCCTGGTTCCTGCTGCGCCCGCCGCCGATCCCCGACCCGGAGCCCGCCGCCGAGGAGCTCGCGGCCGCGCTCCAGGCCGGTACGCCCGCGGACTTCCCCCTGACGATGGACACCTCCGCGTCTCCCGACGAGCAGTACGCAGCCGTGTTCGAGCAGCTCGTGGCTGCCGTCGGCGAGGACGCCGGGACCGTGGCGCTCAAGAGCGTCACCCCGCTGGAGGAGGGCGACGGCGGGACCGCGACGGCCACCGCGACCTTCACGTGGACCTGGCCCGTGGCCAGCGAGGAGGCCTGGGAGTACGAGACGGTCGCGCAGCTCACCTACCCCGGTCCGGCCGACGGCGAGGCCGGGGAGTGGGAGGCCGCCTGGGACCTCGGCGTGCTGGCGCCGGGCCTGGAGGCGGGCGAGCGGCTCGCCGTCGAGCGCACCGAGCCCGTGCGCGGCGACATCGTGACGACGAGCGGCGAGACCATCGTGGGGCTCACCCCCGTGCACCGCGTGGGCATCGACAAGACCCGCCCGGGCTGGGAGACGGCCGCCGCGCAGCTCGGCGAGGTGCTCGACTTCGACCAGTCGACCACCGACGACATCGCCGCGCAGGTGCAGTCCGCGGGCGCGAAGGCGTTCATCGACGTCATCACGATCCGCGACAACGACCCGGAGTACGACTTCGAGGCCGCCATGGCGATCAACGGCGTGGTCGGCATCCCGGACGAGATCCCCCTCGCCCGCGACCGCGACTTCGCCCGGGCCGTGCTCGGCACGGTCGGCGAGGCGACCGAGGAGATCGTCAAGGAGTCGAAGGGCACGATCAAGGCCGGCGACATGGTGGGCCTCTCCGGCGTGCAGGCCGCGTACGACGAGCAGCTGCGCGGGGTGCCCGGCCTGGCCGTGACCATCGAGCCGGCCGAGGGCGGTGAGGGCGGCGAGAGTCGTGAGGCCTTCACGATCGAGAAGCAGGACGGCGAGCCGGTGGCCATCTCGCTCGACCCGGCGACGCAGCTGCGCGCCCAGTCGGTGCTGGAGGACTTCGGCGACCTGGCGACCGCGATCGTCGCGATCAAGCCCTCGACCGGCGCGGTGCTCGCGGCGGCGTCGGGCCCTGGTTCCGAGGGGTTCAACACGGCGACGCTGGGGCAGTACCCGCCGGGCTCCACGTTCAAGATCGCGACGTCGCTCGCGATGCTCCGCGCCGGGACGACGCCGGACTCGACGCTGCCGTGTACCGCCACGATCAACGTCGAGGGCCGCGAGTTCAAGAACGTGCCCGGCTACCCGCAGTCCGCGATGGGCGACGCCGTGCCGTTCCGCACCGTGTTCGCGAACTCCTGCAACACGGCCTTCATCTCGCAGCACGACGCGATCTCGCAGCAGCAGCTGCACGACGCCGCCGCGGCGCTCGGCCTCGGTGCCGACCACACGGTGCCGTTCGGCGGGTCCGCCGGGTTCGGCGACGTGCCGACCGAGGCGTCCGGCACGGAGCACGCAGCGTCGATGATCGGGCAGGGCCAGGTGCTGGCCACCCCGCTCGCGATGGCGACCGTCGCGGCAAGCGTCTCCGCGGGCCACACGGTCTCGCCGTGGCTCGTCGAGCCGACGGGCAAGGATGCCGAGGCGAAGCCGGCGGGCGACCTGACCGAGGACGAGGCGGCCACGCTGCGCGACCTCATGGGCGGCGTGGTCGAGGAGGGTTCGGCCACGGTGCTGCAGGACATCCCCGGGATCATCGGTGCCAAGACGGGTACCGCCCAGTTCGGCGACGGCTCCAAGGCCCACGTCTGGATGCTCGCGGTCGCCGACGACCTCGCGGCGGTCGTGTTCATCGAGGAGGGCGAGCTCGGTTCGACGACGGCGGGCCCGGTGATGCACGAGTTCCTCAAGGGGAACTGAGCCCGGAGCGCAGCAGAAGAGCGCCTGCCCGGCGCCCCGGTGACGGCCGGGGTGGCGGGCAGGCGCTCTTCTGCTGCGCCGAGGGGATAGCCCCGGGGCTGCCGCGGAAGCGGGCTCGGCGGGCGGTCAGCCCTTGAAGCCGCCGTCCTGGCACGTGGTCTTGTACGCCTCGAGCGCGCCGGCGATCGCCTTGGGCCGGGCTATGGAGCCGTCCAGCGCCTGGTCGAAGGGCGCGCGCACGGCCTCGAGGTGGGCGATGCTGACCTCGTCCGCCTGGCCGATGATCTGGCCGATGCTGCTGCTGATCTCGGTGACCCTGCCGGTCTTCGCCTCGTCCAGCGGCGCTGCGACGAACTTGGCCGAATTCTGGACGTTCGACACGAGCGGACCGGCGAAGAACTGGTTGCACGTCTCGACGAGGTTGAGCTCGCCGGTGCTGATCGGGGCCTCTGCCACGGGGGACGGCGCGACCTGCTCCACCTCTCCGCTGGAGGGCGTGAAGTCATTGGCCATGTCCTCGAGGGCCCCGCATCCGGACAGCAGGAGCGCGCTGGCGACCACGGCCACGGCCGCCCAGTTCTTACTGGTGCTCACGATCTACTTCCCTCACGTCATCGGGTCAGAAAGTGCGGTTCGGCCGCACTCGCCCGCGAGTCTAGCGGCACGCCCGCGACCGAGGGCCAATCGTCGGCTCTCTCACCCGGACGCTCCCGTCCGGTTCGGGCCGCGCCCGCCGCACGAGCCGGGCGCCCGGGCCACCGCAGTGGTCCGGACGCCCGGCATCGTGGGTCAGCGGTCAGCGCGGGCCGTCCGCCGGCGGCTGGTCGGCCGGCGGCTGGTCCTGCGGCGCGGCGCCGCCAGGGGCGGCCGGCGGCGCGGACGCCGCGGGCGGCGTCGGACCGACGGACCGGAGCACGGCGAGCCGGGACCGGTACTCGGCCTCGTCGATCTCGCCGCGCGCGAACCGGGTGCCGAGCAGCGTCACGGGGTCGGTGCCCGAGGCCGCGTGCGCGGCCCACGGTCCGCCCCAGCCGCCGCGTGCGCCCCGCCGGGCGCGCCGCGCGATCAGGAAGACCACCGTCGCGAACAGCAGGAACCACAGCAGCGGGAAGATGAAGAAGAACGGGCCGGGTCCGCCCCAGCCGTAGTGCGGCCCGTTGGCGAGGACCTCCGTCGTCGCGGTGAGCATGTCGACCTCCAGCAGTCGGTTCGGCCGGTCGTTCCGGCCACACCACCAGGCTGCCGCCGTCCGCCCCGAAGGGCGTCAGCCCGGCGTACCTGCCGCGCTACCCCGCTGGTGCCGCCTCAGCCTCCGGCCCACGCTCCGCTGGTTGCCGGGTGGGCCTGCGGCTTCGCTCCGGGCGGGTGCTTCGTTCCTCAGCCCCCACCCTGCGCTGCGCCTCCGGCCCACGCTCCGCTGGTTGCCGGGTGGGCCTGCGGCTTCGCTCCGGGCGGGTGCTTCGTTCCTCAGCCCCCACCCTGCGCTGCGCCTCCGGCCCACCCGGGCCGCACGAGGCCTGCCTCGTACGCCAGCACGACGAGCTGGGCGCGGTCGCGCGAGCCGGTCTTCATGAGCACCCGCGAGACGTGCGTCTTCACGGTCGACTCCGACAGGTACAGCCGGCCGGCGATCTCGTCGTTGGCGAGCCCGCCCGCGACCTCGACCAGCACCTCCCGCTCGCGCGGGGTGAGTTCGGCGAGCGCGGGCACCGGTCGCACGGTCCGGGTCGCGTCCGCGACCTTGGCGAGCAGCCGCCGTGTCACCGTGGGCGACAGCAGCGCGTTGCCCGACGCCGCCACCCGCACCGCGCGCACCAGCTCCGCCGGCTCGGTGTCCTTGACCAGGAACCCGGACGCCCCTGCGCGGATCGCCTCGGTGACGTACTCGTCGAGCTCGAACGTCGTCACCACCACCACGTGCACGCCCGCCGCGCGAGGCTCCGCGATGATCCGCCGCGTCGCCTCCAGCCCGTCCAGGCCGGGCATGCGGATGTCCATCAGCACCACCTGGGGCAGGTGCTCCAGGGTGAGCGCCACCGCGTCGTCGCCGGTCGCGGCCTGCGCCACGACGCGCATGTCGTCCTCGGAGTCGATCAGGGCGCGGAACCCGCCGCGCACCAGGGCCTGGTCGTCGGCGAGCAGGACGTCGATCATGCGGTTTCTCCGGTCTCCGGTGCGTCGGACCGATCGGCCTGGATCGGCGGTGGGTTCTCGGCCGTGGGCGGTTCCTCGGCGGACGTCGACCCGCCTGCGCCCCGGTCCACCGCGGACGGCGTCCGGGGCCGCGGCGCGACCGGGAGCCGCGCCCGGACCTCCCACCCGGGACCGGTCGCGCGCGGGCCCGCGGTCAGCGTGCCGCCCGCGCCCTCGACGCGCTCGCGCATCCCGAGCAGCCCGTACCCGGCCTCGACAGGTCCCGCGCCCGCGGGGGCGCCGTCGTCGGCCACCACGACCTCGACGGCGTCGTCCCTGGTCACGCGCAGCGTGACCGCGTGGGCCGACGGCGCGTGCCGGCGCACGTTCGTCAGCGACTCCTGGACCACGCGGTGCACGACGCCGGCGACGTGGTCGGGCAGGTCGTCCACGTCCGTGAGCTCGACGGTGACGTCGAGGCCGTCGGCGCGCGCCTGATCGGCGAGCCGGCGCAGGCCGGTGAGGTCCCAGGTGGGGGTGAGCGGGGCGGCGTCGTCCCACTGCGGGTCCGCGGTGGTGGGCGGGCCGGCGGCGGGCGGGCCGGTGGGATGCGGGCCGGCGGGGTCGAGGGGCTGCGCTCCCGAAGTGGACGGGGCCGTCCCTTCGCGGACGATGCCCAGCACCGTGCGGACCTCGGCGAGCGCGTCCTTGCTGGTGTCGCGGATGTTGGTGAGCGCCTCGCGCGCCTGGCCGGGGTTCCGGTCGATCAGGTGCAGGCCCACGCCCGCCTGGACGTTGATCGCGGACAGCGAGTGGGCCAGCACGTCGTGCAGCTCGCGGGCGATCCGCAGCCGCTCCGAGGCGACGGCGGTGCGCTCCCGCTCGGCGGCAGTCTCGAGGGCGGCGGCACGCGCGGCCGCCCGGCGCGCGATCCGGTCACGCGCCCCGCTCGCCACCAGCAGGACGACGGCGAGCCAGGCGGCCCCCGCGACGAGCGCGCCGGTGGTGAGGAACCACGAGCCGTCGGCGTCGGCCCAGCCGGGGCCGTGGTACCCCGGGGGACCCCAGGACCGGTCCGGCTCGATGGGGTTCTCGGCCAGGAAGCGCTGGAGGCGGGGGACGAGCAGCGTCGCCGCGACACCCACGCCGCCCGCGAGCAGCGCGGCCCCGGACCAGGCGATCACCCGGGCCCGGCGCGCCTCGCCGCTGAGCATCACCCCCGCCAGCATGGCGACGGGCCCCAGGAACGCCGGGCCCCACGGGTACCCGGCCAGGAGAAAGGTGAGTGTGGCGGCCACGGACAGCACCGCGGCGAGGGCGGGCCGACGCGGCAGCAGGAGCAGCAGCGCCGCGGGCGACACCAGCAGCAGGAGCAGCCCGCCGAGGTCGAGGTCGGTGGCCCAGCCCTGGCCGCGGGAGGCGCCGAGCGAGCCCACGACGGAGGCCACCGCGACGGCCACGGCGACGAAGACCCGCGGCCGCGGGCGGTCGAACGGCCCGGTCACGGGCGGGTCCGCCAGGGCGGCGCTGTTCGGACGGGTGGTGCCCAGCATGCTCGCACGCTACGCCGGGAGCGGGCCGGTCGCGTCGCACCCTGGTGCCGGTGCGTGTCGTCCTGCGGTACCGGGGCTTTGCTGGTCGCGGGCGGGCGGTCGGCAGAATGTCAGGTGGTCGGCATTCCGAGCTGCCGACCACCTGACATTCTGCCGACCATCCTGATCGGCCTCAGGACCAGCCCCAGCCCCAGCCCCAGGCCGTCAGGCGAAGCGGGCGGTGCGCTCCGTCACCCGGCCGGCGCCGCGGCCGGCGTCGGCCTCCGGGTCCCAGGCGTAGACCTCGGTGCCCGTGATGAAGACGCGCTCGGCGCGCTGGTCGGTGTCGAACGGGTCGCCCGACCAGAGCACGACGTCTCCGTCGAGCCCCTCGGCGATGGCGCCCACGCGCTCGCCCAGCCCGAGGAACGACGCCGGGTTGGCGGTGATGGCGGCCAGCGCCGTCTCGCGGGGCAGCCCGTCGCGCGCCGCGAACGACGCCTGGTGCACGAGGAAGTTGATCGGGATGACGGGGTGGTCGGTCGTGATCGCGACCCGCACGCCCGCCGCCGCCATCGCGGCGATGTTGCGGTTCGCGCGCTGCCGCACCTCGACCTTGGACCGCGAGACGAACATCGGGCCGTAGATGACCGGGATGTCCTTCTCGGCGAGGACGTCGGCGATCAGGTGGCCCTCGGTGCCGTGGTTGATGACGAGCCGGTAGCCGAACTCCTCCGACAGGCGGATCGCCGTGGCGATGTCGTCCGCGCGGTGCGTGTGCTGGTCCCAGGCGAGCTCGCCGGCCAGGACGCGGGCCAGGGTCTCCTTGCCCAGGTCGCGCTCGAAAGGCTTGCCCTCCTCGGCGGCGGCGTCGCGCTTCGCGGCGTAGTTCTGGGCGTCGACGAAGGCCTTGCGGATCACGTTCGCGACACCCAGGCGGGTCGAGGGGAGCTGCTTCTTGTCCCCGTACACGCGCTTCGGGTTCTCGCCGAGGGCGCTCTTGACCGACACCGAGTCGCTGATGACCTGCTCGTCGATCGTGCGGCCGCCCCAGGTCTTCATCGCGACGGTCTGACCACCGATCGGGTTGCCCGAGCCCGGCTTGATGACCGCCGTCGTCACGCCGCCCGCGAGGGCGTCGCGGAAGCCCTCCTCGTCGATCTGCACGGCGTCGATCGCGCGCAGCGCGGATCCGTTCGGGTCCGTCATCTCGTTGGTGTCGTTCCCGGCCCAGCCCTCGCCCTCCTCGTGGATGCCGATGTGACCGTGCGCCTCGACGAAGCCGGGCAGGAGCCACTTGCCCTGCGCGTCGATCGTCGGGGTGCCATCGGGCACGACGACGTCCTGGCCGACGGCGGTGATGACGCCGTCCTCGATCAGGACCGTGCCGTTCTCGACGGGCTCGGCGGCGATGGGGACCACGTAGGCGTTGGTGATGGCGATGCTGGAGCGGGTTGTCATGGGTACATCATTACCCAAGGTAACGAGGCGCTTGGCTCCTCGGCTGCGTGCTTCCGCGATCCTGCTGGTTGCCGGCGACAAGAGGAACCGCTGGCAGGAGTGGTACGTCGAGGCGATCCCGCTGGCCGAGGAGCGCTACCAGAAGTATGTGGCCAAGCGTTCGGACGAGGAGGACGTGTCATGACGGGCTATGTGAAGTGGCAGGACATTCGCGCTGAGCACGTTGCGCGGGCCGGGGGCGAGGAAGCCGTCGAGCAGGGCAAGCAGGAGCTTCTGGCCGAGGTCACGGGCTACCGGCTTGCCGAGCTCCGTAAGAAGCGGCGGCTGACCCAGCAGCAGGTAGCCGACCGGATGGGCGTCACCAAGGGACGGGTCTCCCAGATAGAGAAGGGCAACATCTCCGGCCAGGAGGTGCTCGCACGGTACGCGCACGCCCTGGGCGGCCAGCTCCAGCAGGCGATCCTCTTCGACGACGGCGAGATCGCCGGCATCGCGTGAGTGCTGGCATCTGAGCGCGGTCGGTCCGTGGACCGGCCGCGCTCACGTCGTCAGCCCGACGTCGCCGGGTTGGTCGCCTTCCCGTCGAGCCACAGCGTGTCCGACGCGTCGCTGTGCGTGCCCGCGGTGCCCACGTGCTTCGCGCTGATCTGCGGGCCCTTGGTGATCACATGCACCATGGCCATGCCGTGGCCCCGGCCCAGGCCGAAGTCCTCCTTGAGCCACTCCAGGATCGGGCCCGCCTTGGTCGACGCGTCGAACCCGTGCTCCTGTGCCAGCGCGACCAGCTCGCGCGGGGTGTGCCCGGTCTTGTCCTCGACGGCGTCGAGGTAGGCCTGAAATGACATCGCTGGTCCCATCGTGTCGGGGCGCCGTGCCGTGCGGCACGGCGTTCTACCGGTACAGACGCAGCCAGCCGACGGAACTCATCGGCGCCGAGCCCGCGGAACGAGCCCGGCTCAGGAACCCGTCCGCAGGAGCTCCGCCGCCGCGGCGATCCGCGCCGGGTCGCCCGGTGTCGGCGTCCACGGCAGACGCAGCGAGTCACGCACCTGGTCGTCGCGGAACCGGGGCACCACGTGGATGTGGAAGTGGAACACGGTCTGCCAGGCGGCCTGGCCGGCGCAGTTCAGCAGGTTCACGCCGTCCGCCCCGAGCCGCTTCACGGCTCGCCCCGCGACCCGCTGCGCGGTCATCGTGCACGCGGCCAGGTCCTCGGGCGTGATGTCGTGCAGGTCGACGGCGTGCGACTTGGGGATCACGAGCGCGTGCCCGTCGGCGGCCGGGTTGATGTCCATGAACGTGAGCGTGCGCTCGTCCTCGTCGACCTGGGTGGACGGGAGCTCGCCGGCCACGATGCGGCAGAAGAGACAGTCGGGTTCGCGGGTCACGGTCGGACTCTAGCGAGCCACGGCGGGACGCCGCCGGGCAACCCCCGCGCACGCATCCATAGACTCGACGTCGTGGACTTCTACAACGCGTACGCCCACGGGTTCGCCCGGGTCGCCGCCTGCACCATCCCCGTCGCCGTCGCCGACCCCGCGGCCAACGCCGCCGTCGTGCTGGACCAGGCGCGGCAGCTCCACGACGACGGCGTGGCCGTCGCCGTGTTCCCCGAGCTGTGCCTGAGCGGCTACGCGATCGACGACCTGCTCATGCAGGACACCCTCCTCGAAGGCGTCCTCGACGGGCTCGCCGCCATCAAGGAGGCCAGCGTCGAGCTCATGACGGTGCTCGTCGTCGGGGCGCCGCTGCTGGTCGGCAGCCGCCTGCTGAACACCGCCGTCGTCGTGCACCGCGGGCGGATCCTCGGCGTCGCGCCCAAGTCCTACCTGCCGAACTACCGCGAGTTCTACGAGAAGCGGCAGTTCGCCCCCGGCGACGAGCAGCGCGGTCACGTGACCCTGCTCGGCGAGGAGGTCCCGCTCGGCCCCGACCTCATCTTCCGGGCCGACGACGTGCCCGGGCTCGCCGTCCACGTCGAGGTCTGCGAGGACATGTGGGTGCCGGTGCCGCCGAGCGCGCTGGCGGCGCTCGCGGGCGCGAACGTGCTGCTCAACCTGTCCGCGAGCCCGATCACCGTGGCCCGCGCCGAGGACCGCCGGCTCATCGTGCGCAGCGCGAGCTACCGCTGCAACGCCGCCTACGTCTACACGGCGGCGGGGCAGGGCGAGTCCAGCACCGACCTGTCCTGGGACGGCCAGACCATGGTCTACGAGGCCGGCGACCTGCTCGGCGAGACCGAGCGGTTCCCGGACGGCCCCCGCGCCACCGTGGTCGACGTCGACCTGGACCGCCTGCGGCAGGAGCGGCTGCGCCAGGGCACCTTCGACGACAACCGGCGCGGGCTGGGGCTGGAGCCGCGCGACGAGTTCCGCGAGGTCACGTTCAGCGTGCACCCGCCGCAGGGCGACATCGGCCTGCGCCGCAAGGTGGACCGCTTCCCCTTCGTGCCCGACGACGCCGAGCGGCTCGCGCTGGACTGCTACGAGGCCTACAACATCCAGGTCACCGGCCTGGAGCAGCGCCTGCGCGCGATCGGGCAGCCCAAGGTCGTGATCGGCGTCAGCGGCGGCCTGGACTCGACGCACGCGCTGATCGTCGCGGCCAAGGCGATGGACCGGCTGGGCCGGCCACGCACCGACGTCCACGCGTTCACCATGCCGGGCTTCGCGACGACGTCGGAGACCAAGGACCGCGCGATCCGGCTCTCCGAGGCCCTGGGCGTGACGTTCCAGGAGATCGACATCCGGCCCGCCGCGGAGCAGATGCTGCGCGACCTGGACCACCCGTACGCCGAGGGCGCCAAGCAGTACGACGTCACCTTCGAGAACGTCCAGGCCGGGCTGCGCTACGACTACCTGTTCCGGCTCGCGAACCACCGCGGCGGCATCGTGCTCGGCACGGGCGACCTCTCCGAGCTGGCGCTCGGCTGGTGCACCTACGGCGTCGGCGACCAGATGTCGCACTACGGGGTGAACGCGGGCGTGCCCAAGACGCTCATCCAGCACCTGATCCGCTGGACCATCGACAGCGGGCAGTTCTCGGCGGACGCCGACAGCCCCGTCAACACGGTCCTCTCCGAGATCCTCGACCAGGAGATCACGCCCGAGCTGATCCCCACCGAGGAGGGCGAGACCCCGCAGTCCACCGAGGCGACGGTGGGCCCGTACGCCCTCCAGGACTTCACGCTGTTCCACGTGCTGCGGCGCGGCTACCGGCCGTCCAAGATCGCGTTCCTGGCCTGGCACGCGTGGCACGAGGCGGAGGCCGGCGACTGGCCGCCCGGGTTCCCCGACCAGCGGCGCACCGCGTACGACCTGGCGACCGTGCGGCGCTGGCTCGAGGTGTTCGTGCGCCGGTTCTTCGCCTCGCAGTTCAAGCGGTCCGCGCTGCCCAACGGCCCGAAGGTCTCGCCGGGCGGCACGATGTCGCCGCGCGGCGACTGGCGCATGCCCTCGGACGCGTCGTCGGCGGCGTGGCTCGCGGAGCTGGGGAAGAACGTCCCGGAGGCGTGACCGACGCCCCTGGTGAGGCCGGTCACGAGCCCCGTTCCGCGAGTTCTACGAGGAGTAGGGTTCCGACATGCCTGCTGTCTCCGTTGCCCTGGCCCGGCCCGGTAGCCGTCGCCTCGTCCGCCTGATCACCGTGTTCGCCGCGGTCCTGACCTTTGCCGCGCTGCTGCTGGTGGCCGGCCCGGCGAGCGCCCACGACCAGCTCCTGTCGTCCGACCCGAAGGACGGCGCGAAGCTCGACGAGCAGCCCACCAGCATCGGGCTCACGTTCAGCTCCGCACCGCTCGACACCGGCATCGAGGTGGTGCTCGTCGGCCCCGACGGCACCACCACCAAGGGTGAAGACATCCAGGTCGACGACAAGGTCGTGACCGCCCAGCTCCCCGAGGACCTGCCCGCCGGCGAGTACGACGTCGCCTGGCACGTGGTCTCGTCCGACGGCCACCCGATCGACGGCGAGTTCACCTACGTGGTCGAGGGCGAGCCGGAGCCGACCGAGGAACCCACCGCGGAGCCGAGCGACGAGCCGGAGATGTCCACGCAGGAGGCGGCGCCCGTCCAGGAGCCGGCGGACGAGGCGAGCACGCCCGCGGAGCTCGCGGGCGCCGGGGACGGCTCCAGCCCGAGCGGGCTCGCCGTGGCCGGCGGGATCCTGGCGGCCGTGCTGGTCGTCCTGGGTGTCGTGGTGATGATGCGCCGCAAGATCCTCGAGAACGACCGGCTGCGCCAGGCGAACGAGCCCGGCCCGGACGCCGGCGAGCGGCCCAACGAGAACCCCGACACCAAGGGCTGAGCGCCCGTGTCAGACGCTCAGGTCACCTGGGTGATCTGTGCGTCTGACACGGGGCCGGGGCGGGACGCCCGCACCGCGAGGATCACCGTGACCACGGCGGGCGCCAGCAGGACGGCGCCCGCCGTGTTCACCGCCTCGAACCCGCCCCAGGCCAGCAGCGGGCCGGCCAGCGCCGCGGACGCCGCGCCGAAGTAGTTCATAAGCGCGTCCGTGGCGCCCTGCAGCGGCAGCTTCACCTGCGGCTCCGCGACGGACGCCAGCACCGCCGACGACGCGATCACGCACGCCGACCAGCCGAGGCCGAGCAGCACGAGCGCGACGGCCGTGAGCACCTCCGCGTCGAGGGCCGGGGCGGCACCGCCGTGCCCGGCGTGCTCCCCGCCGGCCGGCATGCCCGCCGGCGGCGCCGCAGCCAGCGCCGCCGCCGTGAACCCGAGCGCCACGGCCGCCGCCTGCAGCACCATGCCGCCGACGGCGACGCGCAGCGGGCCGAACCGGTCGGCCAGCCACCCGAACACCGGGCTGAACGCGAACATCCCCAGCACGTGCAGGCTGATCACGATGCCCACGAGCTGCAGCGACATCCCGCCGTGCTGCATGTGCACCGGCGTCATCACCATCACCATGATCATCACGCTGTGCGCCACGGCCGTGGTGACCACGGCGAACCGCGCCCGCGGGTGCGCCCAGGCCCACCGCAGCGCGGCGAGCGCGCCGGTGCGCCGCGGTTCGGTGCGCTTGTCGCCGTGCCCCTGCCCGACGGCGCCCGCGGGCACCACCCGCCCCGCCACGCTCCCCGCGGGGTCCCGGTAGAGGCTCACGAGCAGCAGTCCGGCCAGCAGGTAGGCGACGATCGAGAACAGGTAGGGGCCGCCGAGGTCGGGCACGCCGAACCCGGAGCCGACCACCGCGCCGGGCGCCGCGAGGTTGGGCCCCACCACGGAGCCCACCGTCGTGGACCACAGGACCACCGACATGGTGCGGGCGCGCGTGCCGGAGCCCACGTTGTCCGCCGCGGCGTAGCGGGACTGCAGGTTGGTCGCGTTCGCGACGCCGTAGAGCATGAGGCCCACGAGCAGCACGACGAGCTGCCCCAGCACCGCCGCCGTCACGATGAGCAGCGCGCCCACCGTGGACAGGGCGTAGCCGAGCGACAGGGCCCACCGGCGTCCGCGGAGCTGGGCGAGCGTCGCCAGCGGGATCGAGGCCACCGCCGCGGCGAGCACCCCGACCGCCTGGGCGAGCCCGGCCATCGAGGTACCGCCCAGACTCTCGGCGAGCAGGGCGCCGACGGCGGCCCCGGAGGCCACCCCGACCCCGGCCAGGAGGTTGCTGAACACCAGGACGACGAGGTTTCGGCGGGCGTGCGGCGGATTCTCCACGATTTCCTCTCATCGGCCGATCCGTACCGAACGGTAGACCGCTCTGGGTTGCGGAAGTCATCGGATAGTGCGGGGTGACACTGTCTCAGGGGGCCTCATGCCCTCGTCGTCCACAGGTTCGTACACAGGTTCGCGTCCTCTGTGAGCAGAAAGTTACCCACGACTCGCCGCAGAAGTGCCTGTTCTCCGCGAATTCCTGCCGATCTGCTGGCAGTATGGGGCCTCGTCGTCGGGCGGGTACCGCCGCACGACGTGACCGAAGAAGGGAAACGCATGTCGCTCAACAAGTCCGAGCTCGTCTCGGCCATCGCCAGCAAGGCCGAGATCAACAAGACCGAGGCCGAGGCCGCGCTCAACGCCTTCCAGGAGGTGCTGATCGAGTCGCTCGCCAAGGGCGAGGCCGTCAAGGTGACCGGCTTCCTGTCGGCCGAGCGCGTCGAGCGCGCCGCCCGCACGGGCCGCAACCCGCGCACCGGCGAGGAGATCTCGATCCCGGCGAACTTCGGTGTCAAGATCAGCGCCGGCTCGCTGCTGAAGAAGGCCGTCGCCAAGTGACGCTTCGCCGCTGAGCTCCTCAGCGACGCGAAGGCCCGGTCCCTCTCGAGGGGCCGGGCCTTCGCATGTCCGGGCTCAGAGGTCGCCCTTGCGCTCCAGGTACCGCATCGCGACCCAGCCCAGCGGCACCCGGCCCCAGTAGGTGCACAGGCGGTACAGGATCGTCGCGGAGAACGCGATGGTGGCCGGCACCCCCGCCGCGGTCAGGCCGGCCGTCAGGGCGCCCTCGACGCCGCCCAGGCCGCCCGGCGTCGGGATGAGCGCGCCCAGGGCGTTGCCGACCAGGTTGACCAGCGCGATGTCGACGAGCGAGAGCGTCTCCCCGAACGCGGCGAGGCAGCACCACAGGCCCACGATGTAGCCGAGCGTCATGATCAGGTTGCCGCCCACGCCCAGCGCCAGGCGGCCCGGGTGGCTCAGCATCTGCGCCAGGCGCGGCCACACCTGGCGCAGCCGCGGCCCGATGAAGCCCATGCCCCAGCGCCGCACCGGCGGCACCAGGAGCGTTGCGACGACGGCGGTCGCGATGCCCGCCAGCGTGATCAGCACCGCGGGCGACGGCAGCTCCACGAGCGCGCCCGAGCCCGTGAAGACCGACAGCGCCACCAGCAGCAGCACCGTGACCACGAACTGCGAGACCTGCACGAGCGCGACGGTGGCCACCGCCATCGACATGGATACGCCGCGCTGGGTCAGGAGCCGCAGGTTCAGCGCGGCCGGACCGATGCCCGCGGGCGCCGCCAGCGCCACGAACGACCCGGCGGCGGCCGTCAGCGTGGCCCGCCCGATGGGCACGCGCGCCGGGGAGAACGCCACGAGCGTCAGGCCCGCGCCGAACCACGTGATGAGGGCCAGCGCGAACGCCACCGCCACCCACCACGGGTTCGCCGAGCGGACGGCCTCGGCGATCTCGTCGAAGTTGATGGTCGTGACGATCACGGCCACGGCGACGATCGCGACCGTCGTGGTCAGGACCGTGCGCGCGCTGAACCGCGAGATGCGCTGCGGCTGCACGCTGGCCTCGGGCAGCCGCTCCACCAGGGCGTTGCGCAGCTCGCCCATGAGGCCCTTCGCCCGGCGCACCTCCTCGCGGGTGGTCCGCGGCAGCGCGATGGTCTGGATCAGCGGCCCGATGGCGGCGATGTCGGCGTCGGGCAGGGCGCGCACCGCGGCGGCGACGGCGCGGCGCGGGCCCACCCGCAGCCCGGTCAGCGCGAGCATCTGCACCAGGTCCAGGCGGCGCGACAGCGGCGACGACGCGATGTCGCCCTGCTCCCAGCCGGTGATCCACACGTGCGCGCGGCCGTCGTGGTCCCGCTGCGTCAGCAGGACGTCCTGCGTCAGGGCGCGGTGCGTCAGGCCCACGGCGTGCGCGCGGCCGAGCTGGTCCCACGCCTCGGCGAGCACGTCGTCGTGCACGTCCTCGTCGGGCACGTCGCGCAGCGAGACCGACTGCGTGGCGTGCTCCAGGACGAGCGCGATCGAGTCGCCGAACTCACCGATGCCCAGCAGCCGCGGCGTGCGGACGCCGGCGGCGGTCGCGGCGTACGACAGCAGCGCGGTGCGCTCGGCCACGGCCTTGAGCGAGATCGCGGCCCGGCCCTCGATGCCGCGCAGCCGCAGGGCCCGCCACAGCCGCGTGATGAGGCCGACCACCTGGCGGTCGCCGTCCAGCACCAGGACGTCGCGGCGCACGCCGTCGTCGCTGTACAGGGCGTACACGCGGTTGTCGCCGGCCCGGCCCAGGGCGAGCGCGGCGGCGTCGTCCGGCACGCCGTGCTCGACGGCGAGCGCGGAGGCGAGCACGGGGGCGGTGGCGCCGTCCTGGTCGACGCCCTGGCCGCCGTCGGACAGGGCGCGGACGCGCGCCAGCGAGATCGGCGCGAACCCGGCGCGCCGCACGGCCGTGACCAGGTCGGCCCCGTAGGCGCGCTCGCTGCGGATGCCGGACACGTACTGCACGGTCGAGCCCGCGAGGCGGCCCAGCAGCAGCGCGACGAGGGTGCCCGGCAGCGATACCTGCCCCGTGATCAGCACGATCAGCAGGGCCAGGAACATCAGGTTCCACGAGATGCGGACGGTCCGACGCCGCGTGGCCGGCCCGGCGACCGTGAGCATCGCCGTGAGGGCCACGGCGAACTCCGGGATGGTCAGCACGTAGCCGGTGCCGCGCTCCCACACGGACATGCCGCGCACCAGCTCGTCCGAGCCCAGGTGGCGCACCAGGAACGTGGTGAGCACGCCGATCAGCAGCCCCAGGACCCCGGCGGCGATCGACTCGACGATCTGCCGGCCCAGCCGCCGCACCCCGAGCTCGATCATCACGGCCACCGGGGCGAACAGGATGACCAGGCCCTGCAGCACCGCGACCGGCACGAACAGGATCGCGGCGAGCAGGTCGTTGAAGCTCCGGACGTCCTCGGTGACGCCCGCCGTGGTGCCGTGCGCGACGACCGACAGGAACATGACGCCCGCGGTGCCCAGCGCGCACGCGATCATCCAGACCAGCGCGCGGGGGTGGCGGACGCGGTCCTCTGGGGTGTCGACGACCCGGACCAGGCCGCTCTCGAAGGGCACTGCCTCCGGTCCGCCGGACACTTCGGCACCGGGGTCAGCCCGGCCGGTGCGCGAGTTGGACATGCTCGCGATTCTAGAGCCGTTGAGGCTCGCTTGACCGGAGAGCCGCTACCGCGCCCGGAATATCCGGCTCAGGTCGACGGCGTACCCAGCATCCGTCCGGTCATGCTCACCGGATCCCGAGGGCCTCGCGCCACTCGGCGGGCACGAGCGCGTAGCCCACGAACGCGACGACGTCGAGCAGCGTGTGGGCCACCACGAGCGGGATGATCCGGCGGCGACCCTCGGGCTGGAACCGCGGCGAGGTGTAGAACCACGAGAACACGACGCCCATCACGACGTTGCCGATGAACGGCCCGATGCCCTGGTAGAGGTGGTACGAGCCGCGCAGGAGCGAGCTGGCGACGATGAACTTCACGCGGTTCCAGCCCAGGTCGCGCGTGCGCTCGTACAGGTAGCCCACGGCGATGACCTCCTCCAGGAGGCCGTTCTGGAACGCGCTGAGCAGCAGCACCGGCACGGTCCACCAGTACGTGTCCAGGGCGCTGGCCTGCACCTCCACGGTGATGCCGACCGCGCGGCCCAGCGCGTAGAAGGCGAGGCCGGGGATGCCGATCGTGGCCGCCAGAGCGAAGCCCCACCCGACGTCGCGCCACGGGCGCGACCCGTCCAGGCCGAGGCTGCGCGTCACGCTGCGCCCGTTCGCGCTGAGCAGGTACAGGACCAGGGCCACCGGGACCAGCGCGAACCCGATGCTCAGCACCTGGTAGACGAGGTCGAGGTACGGGCGCTCGGACTGGCTCGCGTTGAGCGTGGCGGTCTGCTCGGCCAGCGGCGTCCCCGCCGTCAGCCGGGCCACGATGTTGACCAGCGCGTACACGCCGGACTGGCCCAGGCTCAGCCCGAGCACTATCCACACCTCGGCGATGGTGCGGCGACGGGAGAGGGGCGGCTCGGTCACGGTCACGCTCCGGAACCTACCCCGCGTGGCCGGCAGTCCGGCAGCCGGCCACGCGAGAGGTCAGCGGTTCGAGGCCCGCCGTACGAAGTCCGCGAGGTCCGCCGACTGGGCGACCCGCGACTCCGGGTGGATGTACATCATGTGGCCCGCCGGGTAGACGCGGGTCTCGATGCGCTCGCGGTAGGACGCCGGGATCGCCATCTGGTCGAGGCTGTACTCGATGGCCTCGACCGGCACGCCGCCGTCGTACCGGCCCATGGCGATGTGCACCTGGAGGTGCGGGTTCAGGATCATCGCCGTGGCCAGCTTGTCGGCGACGTCGACGGCCTTGCCCTCGAACTCCTTGTACGACCACGGGTGCACGTGCCGCGAGAGCACCTCGTAGATCGCGTCGTGCTCGTACCCGAGCTCGCCGCGCAGGTAGTGGTGCAGCGCCGCCGTGTACGGGCCCGACGTCGCGGTCAGGAACGGGTCGTACGGCATCTGCTCGTGGATGTAGTGGTCCGCCGGGCCGGTGAACCGGGTGTCGAGGCGGCCCGTGACCAGGCGGCGCGCGCGCAGCAGCTCCGCGTAGACCCGGGTGTGCTCCAGGCGCAGGTTGGCGCGGTCCACGTAGTCCTCGCTCAGCCCGGTCAGGGAGGCGATCTTCGCGACGGCGGCCGCGCGCTCGTCGTCGGGCACGCGTGCCCCGCGGGCCAGCACGGAGGCGTAGGTCTCGGCCCAGTCCCGGGCCTCGGCCACGACGTCGTCGAGCGATCGGTCGCCGAGCAGGCCGTGGTAGTGCGCCGTCGCCGCGTAGACCGGCAGGAACAGCGGGTGCGGCAGGTTGGAGTGCTCGCCGTCGAACAGCGCCTCCATGTTGAGCGCCGGGGCCACCAGCATGACGCCGTTGAGGAACATGCCGAACCGCTGCTGCAGGTACTCGGCCAGCGCGGCGCCGCGGGTGCCGCCGTAGGACTCGCCGATCAGGAACTTGGGGCTCATCCACCGGTCGTTCCGGCTCGTCCACAGGCGGATGATCTCGCCGACGGACTCGATGTCGCCCGTGAACCCGTGGAACGGCTTGGCCTGCTCGCCCTCGGTGGCGCGCGAGAACCCCGTGGAGACCGGGTCGATGAACACCAGGTCGGACACGCGCAGCAGCGTCTCCGGGTTGTCGATCAGCCCGTACGGCGGCGCGGTCAGGTCGCCGACGTCGCCCGAGTCGACCCGCCGCGGGCCCAGCACGCCGAGGTGCAGCCACACCGACGACGAGCCCGGGCCGCCGTTGAACGCGAACGTCACCGGACGCTGCGTCACGTCCGCGTCGTCCAGCGTGTAGTAGGTGATCGAGACCTCGGCCTTGGGCTTGCGGCCGTCGTACTTCTCGTCCTTGACGGACTCCTGGCGCAGCACGACCCGGCCGGTCGTCGCGGAGTAGGCGAGGTCGCCGTCCGGGGTGTGGAGGGTGTGCCGCGTGGTGACCAGGTCGTCGGCGGGCTCCGGCTTCTTCGGCGGTGCCCCGTCCGACGACGCCGTGGTCGCCTCGGGCTGTTCGGTGCTGGTGCGCTTCTCGTCGGTCACCCGGGGAACCTATCGCGGGGCCCTGCGGGACCGTATCGGCGGGGTGTCGGCGTGTTCCGCCGTTGCGTATACGCAACAAAGATCTACTACAGATGCGATCAAGCGATAACCCGGGCAACATGCGGTGAGTCGTACGCCGCTGCCGAGAGCCTCAGGGCCCTCGTTCGTTGGCGAAATCCAACACGAGAGATAGGCTGCGACTGCATGGTCAGCGCCGGGCGTCACCCGAAGAACGCGATCAACGCGGTGATCTGCGATCTGCCGCAGGGCATCGACGTCGTGCCGATCCACAACGGGCATCGCTGGGGAATGCTGAGGTGCGGGATGTGTGACGCAACGGAGGCGATCTGGTCCACGCCGCGGGACGCCGACAACCACGCACGCCGGCTGCTCAGGTTCGTGACGCGGCACGTGCACGACGAGGAGGGCTGAGATGCCGGTTTACGAGTTCACGATGTTCCTCGACCGAGATCTGTCGGACGCCGACTACGACCGTCTCTTCGAGGCGGGACTCGACGACAGCTCCCCGGGTTCCGAGGGTGGCCGTGGGTATGTCGCCGTGACGCGGGAGGCACCGCGTCTCCTGGACGCGATCGTGTCCGCCGTACGTGACGCTGTCGAGGCAGGCCTGCGTCCCGTGGCGATCGGGGACGAGGACCTGGTCACGCTCGGCCAGATCGCCGAGCGCTGCGGGCGGACTCACGAGTCCGTCCGGCTCCTCGCTGCCGGCCGTCGTGGGCCGGGGGGCTTCCCTGCGGCCGTCGGCTCGGCCAAGACGTCTCTCTACTCGTGGGTCGAGGTGTCGGACTGGTTCGCCGAGAGTCTCGGGGTGGTGGTCCAGCCGCACGATGCGGATGCCCGCCTGCTGGCCGCCGCGTCGCACATCCTGCGTGCACGGGCACTCGTGCCGACCGAGGCGGTCGCGCTGCTCGCCTCGGCCTGATCACCCGACCTCGTCCGATTAACTCCTTGCGTCTCGTCCTGGTGATCCGGCAAACTGGTTTGCAGTACAAACCAGTTTGAGAGGCGAGGCGATGACCATGGCTACCGACCCGACGCGCCGTCCTGAGCCTGCCGAAGGGCCGGGCACCTTCGCGGAACCGGGACACCCGGCCGACGGCGCGGGCCTCGACCCCGCCGAGACGTTGCGGCTGATCCGGCAGCAGCAGGAGGCGGCCCGCGACGCCACGGAGCCCGACGGGCGCCTGCTGTTCGGCGCGTGGGGCCTGGCCTGGGTGATTGGGTACCTGGCCATGTGGACGACGGCCCGCGAGACGGGTTCGCCCGCTCCGTGGGCCGGGTGGGTGTTCGCCTGCTGCATCGCGGGCGCGACCACGTTCACGATCGTGCACAGCATCACCCGCACCGCGGGCACCCGGGGCACGAGCGCCCGGGTCGGGGCGCTGTACGGCTGGACCTGGTTCCTCGCGTTCACCGCGCTCGGCGTCGTGCTGGGCGCCATGGGCAACGCCGGGGCGTCGCCCGAGGTCATGGCCATCGCCGCGAACGGCTTCGCCTGCGTGATCGTGGGCCTGATGTACATCGCCGGCGGGCTGCTCTTCGAGGAGAACCGCATGGCCCTCGTCGGCGGCTGGATGCTCGTCGCCGCGGTGCTCGCGGCCTTCGCGGGGATGCCCACCACGTACCTGGTGATGGCCGTCGCGGGTGGCGGCGGGTTCCTGGTCATGGTGGCGGTGGAGCAGGTGCTCCGGGCGCGGCGCCGATCGGAGGGCGGTGTGCGGCGTGCCTGAGGACCTCGACCCGGTCATCCACGCCCCCGCCCGGCTGCGCGTCGTGGCCTCCCTCGCGGCCCTGGGCCGCGGCGACGAGGTCGCCTTCCCCAAGCTGCGCAAGCTGCTCGACATGACCGCCGGCAACCTGTCGACCCACCTGCGCAAGCTGGAGGACGCCGGGTACGTGCGCGTCACCAAGACCCATGAGGGCAGGACTCCTGCGACGTACCTCGCCCTCACCGAGACCGGCCGCACCGCGTTCGCGGACTACCAGGCGGCACTGATGGAACTTCTGAACGGAGCACAGTCATGAGTGCGGTTGAGGTCAGCGGGGTGACCAGGCGCTTCGGCGCCGTGGTGGCCCTCGACGACGTCTCGCTGGAGGTGGGGCACGGCGAGCTGGTCGGTCTGCTCGGCCCCAACGGGGCCGGCAAGTCCACGCTGCTGTCGCTGGTCAGCGGCCAGCGCCGGCCCGACGCCGGGGTGGTGCGCCTGAACGGCCACGACCCCCGCGACGCGCGGTCGCGCACCGTGCTCGGCCTGACCCCGCAGGAGACCGGCCTGCCCGCCACGCTGCGCGTGCGCGAGGTGGTCGACTTCGTGGGCGGGCACTACCCCGACCCGGTGCCGACGGCCGAGCTGCTGGACCAGTTCGGCCTCGCCGACCTGGCCAAGCGGCAGACCGGCTCGCTGTCCGGCGGGCAGAAGCGGCGGCTGGCCGTGGCGCTGTCGCTGGTCGGCCGGCCCCGCGTCGTCCTGCTCGACGAGCCCACCACCGGCCTCGACGTGTCCGGCCGCGCCGCGCTGTGGGACGCCATCCGCGAGTACCACGCGAGCGGCGGCACCGTGCTGCTCACCTCGCACTACCTGGAGGAGGTGCAGGCGCTCGCCGAGCGGGTCGTCGTCATCGACCACGGGACCGTGCTCGCCGACGACTCCCTGGAGAACATCCTCAGCAAGGTCGGTGCCCGCCGCGTGCAGCTGACCGACGCCGCCGGGGTGCGCCAGGAGCACCTCGTCGCGGACTCCGACGCGTTCGTGCGCGACCTGGTCCGCTCCGGCACCGAGTTCAAGGACCTGGAGATCCGCGGCGCCTCCCTCGAGGAGGCGTTCGGCCAGCTTGTCGACGCGACGAACGAAGGGGCAGTGCGATGAGCGCGACCACGAGCACGACCGGGGCCCCGGGCCTCGACGCCCCCGCCGGGCAGACCCAGTCGTTCTGGGTGCTGTCCTGGCTCCACCTCAAATACCAGTTCCTGGAGACCGTCCGGATCCCGATCGCGGTGCTCGGCAACGTGCTGTTCCCGTCGCTGTCGATGTTCTTCTTCGTGGTCCCGCAGGAGTCCGTGGCGGGCAACCCCCTCTATGCCACCGTCGCGGTCGCGGGCCTCGGCCTGTTCGCCGTCTGCTCCGCCAGCCTCTTCACCTACGGCCTGGGCGTCGCGGAGGACCGGCAGCTGCCGTTCTACCCGTTCCTGCGGTCGCTGCCCGCCGGCCCCGGGCCCCAGATGGTCGCCCGCGTGCTCAACGGCGGCGTCTTCTCGCTGTTCGGTCTGCTGCCGCTGATCCTCATCGGCTGGCTGTTCACGGCGGCCACCCTGACGTTCGGGCAGCTCCTCGCCGGCATCGGGACCATCCTCGCCGTGTCCGTGCCGTTCGTGCTGCTGGGCATGGCCATCGGCTACAAGCTGTCCGCCAAGGCGGCGCTGCCCGTGGTGCAGGTCATCCTGTTCCCGCTGGCCTTCGCGGGCGGCCTGTTCCTGCCGCCCCAGATGTTCCCCGCCTGGCTGGACGCCATCTCGAAGGCCACGCCCACCCGTGCCGGCCGCGACCTGCTGGTCCAGGCGACCACGGGCCTGGACGCGTACGCGCTCGCGCTCCCGGTGCTGGCCGGGTGGACCGTGCTGTTCGCGGTGCTGGCGATCCTCGCCTACCGCAGCGACGAGGGGCGCCGCTTCCGCTGACGTCAGCCGGCGCGGCGCAGGCGCAGCGAGTTCGCCACCACCAGGACCGAGCTCGCCGCCATCGTCCCGCCCGCGATCATCGGGCTGAGCAGCCCGGCCGCCGCCAGCGGGAGCGCCGCGACGTTGTACGCGAACGCCCAGAACAGGTTCTGCTTGATCACCCGCAGGGTCTTCCGGGACAGGCGGACGGCGCTCGCGGCGGCCCGCAGGTCGCCGCGGACCAGCGTGATGTCGCCGGCCTCGATCGCCACGTCGGTGCCGGTACCCATCGCGAGGCCCAGGTCGGCGGTGGCCAGGGCGGCGGCGTCGTTCACGCCGTCGCCCACCATCGCCACGGTGCGGCCCTCGGCCTGCAGCCGGGCCACCACCGCGGCCTTGTCGGCGGGCAGCACCCGCGAGATGACGTCCTCCTGCGGGATGCCCACGGCCTCGGCCGCGACGCGGGCCGCGCCCGCCGAGTCGCCGGTCAGCAGGTAGGGACGCAGGCCCAGCCCGGTCAGCTCGGCGACGGCCTCGGCCGACGTCGCCTTGGCCGGGTCGCGCAGCGCGATCACACCGCCCGCGGCCCCGTTCCAGGCGACGGCCACGGCCGTCGCCCCGGCCTTCTCCTGCTGCCCGACGGCGGAGCGCACCTCCGCGGAGACCGTCACCCCCTGCTCGGCGAGCCAGTCCGGGCGGCCCACCAGGACGCGCCGGGTGTTCAGCGCGCCGTCCGGCGTCAGCCCGGCGTGCGCCCGCCGGACCAGGCCCTCGACACCGCCGCCCGGGTGCGCCACGAAGCCCGTGACCTCCAGGGGCGTCTCGGGGTCCGGGTCGGCGGCGGCGCGGCCCGCGGCCGCGACGGCCCGCGCGATCGGGTGCTCGCTGAGCGCCTCGACGGCGGCCGCGTACCGCAGCACCTCCGGGGCGTTGGTGAGGTGGTTCGCGTCGTCGGCGGCCGAGTGGCCGACGCCGGCCATCGCGGGGCTCCGGTCGGGGCTCCACACGTCCACCACGCGCATGCGGCCCTCGGTGACCGTGCCCGTCTTGTCGAGCACCACCGTGTCCACGCGGCGCGTGCTCTCCAGGATCTCCGGCCCGCGGATCAGCACGCCGAGCTGGGCGCCGCGGCCCGTGCCGACCAGGATCGCCGTGGGCGTGGCCAGCCCCAGCGCGCACGGGCAGGCGATGATCAGCACCGCGACGGCGGCGGTGAAGGCGGCCTCGACGTCGCCGGTCACGGCGAGCCAGCCCGCCAGGGTCAGCACGGCCAGCACCAGCACGACCGGCACGAACACCGCCGAGATGCGGTCGGCGAGCCGCGCCACGGGGGCCTTGCCCGTCTGGGCCTGGGCCACGAGCCGCCCGATGCGGGCGAGCATCGTGTCCTCGCCCACGCGGGTCGCGCGCACCAGCAGGTGCCCCGACATGCTCACCGTGCCGCCCACGACGTCGTCGCCGGCGGACACGTCCACGGGGACGGGCTCGCCGGTGACCAGGGACGTGTCGAGCGCCGAGACGCCCTCCACCACCGTGCCGTCCGTGGCGACCGTGCCGCCCGGGCGTACCGCGAACACGTCCCCCACCTGCAGCGCGGCCACCGGCACCGCGGTGGTGCGCCAGCCGCCGTCGGGCACGCGCAGGGGCGTGCCGTCCGGGCCGAGCGCGATGCGCTCGGCGTCCTTGGCGCCCAGGCTGAGCAGGGCGCGCAGGGCGTCGCCCGCGCGGCGCCGCGACCGGTGCTCGGCGTACCGCCCGGCCAGCAGGAACGTGGTGACCACGGCGCCGACCTCGAAGTACACGGCCGGGCCCATGCCGTGCTCCGCGGGCCGGACGACGCCGGCGACCAGGACCCAGAGAGACCACAGGGTCGCCGCGACCACGCCGATCGAGACGAGGGTGTCCATGGTGGAGCTCGCGTGCCGGGCGGCCCGGAACGCCGCGGCGTGGAACGGCCAGGCGCCCCACACCACGACGGGCAGCGCCAGCGCGGCGACCAGCCACTCGCTGCCCGGGAAGGACAGCCCGGGCACCATCGACAGCAGCAGCACCGGGACGGTGAGCACGGCCGAGACACGCAGGCGGCGGAGCAGGTCGTCGCCGCGGTACCCGTCGCCGGGGGCCGCGCCGGGACCGGCGGCGTCCTCCGCGCCGGGACCGGCGTCGTCCGCGGCCGCCCCGTCCGCGGTGCGGCGGCGCGTGACGCGCGCCTCGTACCCGGCGGACTCGACGGCGTCGACCAGGTCCTGGTCGGTGACGTCGGCCGAGAGCACGACGTGGGCCGACTCCAGGGGCAGGTTCACGGTCGCGGCGACGCCGTCGAGCCGGTTGAGCTTGCGCTCGACCCGGGCGACGCACGAGGCGCACGTCATGCCGGACACAGCGAGCTCGACCTCGCCGAGGGGGTGCAGGGCCTCAGCGGCAGGCACGGTGCTCCTTACTGGGGGTGGGGCGTCCGATCAGGACTGGACGATCGGCAGCATGCGGGTCGCCTGGCGGCCCGGGGCCTGGGCGGCGGACTCGGCCGCCACGGCGTTCTCGAGCACCTCGACGTCGGCCACCTCGTAGCCGGCCTCGTCCACGGCGTCGCGCAGCGCGGCCTCGGCGAGCGGCAGCTTGGAGATCACGTGGACCTGCGAGGTCTCCCCGGCGTGCAGCTCGATGCTGACGTCCTGGACGTCGGGCACGCCGCGCAGCTCGTTGGTCACGGCGGACACGCAGTGCCCGCAGGTCATCCCGGTCACGGCGAGCTTGGTCACGGTGGTCATGCGTTCTCCTCGGTTCGTGGGCTGCTGGGCGTGCGGATGCTGCCGGCCATGCTCGGGTCCCTGGACCGTCACATGCGGACGAGGCGTGCGATCGCCTCCGAGGCCTCCCGGACCTTGGCGGCGCCCTCGGCGTCGGAGGCCTTGGCCGCGTCCACCACGCAATGTCCCAGGTGGTCCTCGACGAGCGCTAGGCTCACCGCTTGCAGCGCCTTCGTCACGGCGCTGACCTGGGTGAGCACGTCGATGCAGTACTCGTCCTCGTCGATCATCCGGGCAATTCCGCGAACCTGCCCCTCGATGCGGCGCATCCGCTTGAGGTAGCCGGTCTTGTCGGACGCGTAACCGTGCGGCCCGTCGTGCGCACCGGCCGCGTGCTCGTTCGGGGTGGCGGCCTCGGTCGCCTCGGTGATCTCCGTCGCCTCGGTCATGCAACCATGAGATACCCCTATGGGGTAGTGAGTCAAGTGCCCGGGCCACAGCCCGGGGGCGGCGTTCACCACCTCCCAGGATCGGATACCTTTCGTCCTTAATACCCCAGATTCTGCATGAGAGGTCCTCCCGCCGGCATGCCCGCCTCGATGACTCGCCGCCTCCTGCTCGCCGCGCTCGCCGCGGCCGGACCGCTCGCCCTCACGGCGAGCGCGGCACCCACCGACTCCCCCGTAGCGCCGCCCGCCGTGGTTCCCGCGGCGACGCGGAAGGCCCAGGCCCAGGAGGCGCCCCGGATCTACATCGCCGGCGACTCGACGGCGGCCCAGAAGTACGCCGGGGTCTTCCCCGAGACCGGCTGGGGCATGGGACTGTCCTGGTACGTGGCACCGCGGATCGAGGTGCTCAACCACGCGATGAACGGGCGCAGCTCCAAGAGCTTCATCACCGAGGGGCGCCTCGACGCGATCCTGGACGTCCTCCGCCCCGGCGACGTGCTGCTGGTGCAGTTCGGCCACAACGACGAGAAGGCCCACCCGTACGTCCACAGCGACCCGTGGACCACCTACCCGTCCCACCTGCGCCGCTATCTCGACGGCGCCCGGGAGCGGGGCGCGCGGCCGGTGCTGCTGACCCCGGCGGAGCGCCGCCGGTTCGACTCGGCCGGGAACGTCGTCGCGACGCACGGGTTCTACCCGGACGCGATGCGAGCGCTGGCCGTCGCGGAGGGCGTGCCCCTGGTCGACGTCACCGCGCAGACCATGGCGCTCTGGCAGGAGCTCGGGCCCGACGGCACCCAGGTGTACTTCCTGAACACCTACGAGGGGCGGCAGGACAACACCCACTTCAACACCCCGGGCGCCCGCCTGGTCGCCCGGATGGTGGCGCGCGGCCTGCTCGCCGCGGGCGTCCTCGCGGAGGACCAGGTGCGCCGCCTCGACGAGAGCATCCCGGTCGAGTGGTTCACATGGCCGGAGGAACCGCCTGCTGCGACCTGATCCGGTGCGGTGACCAGCGGAGCGGCGTCGTCGTTGCTACGTTCGACGGATGGACCAGTCAGGGGGACGGGGCGTAGCGGTCGTGGTCGAGGACGACGACCTCATACGTGAGGTCATCGAGGTCATCCTGCAGCAGGCCGGCTTCACCGTGCACCCCGCCGCCACCGGCGCCCAGGGCGTGGCGCTGGTGAAGGCGCACCGGCCCATCGTGACCACCGTCGACATCTCCCTGCCCGACATCGACGGGTTCGAGGTCGTCCGGCGGGTCCGGACCTTCTCCGACACGGTGATCGTCATGCTCACGGCCCGCGTCGACGAGGTCGACACGCTCATGGGTCTCGAGTCCGGCGCCGACGAGTACGTCACCAAGCCGTTCCGGCCGCGCGAGCTCCGGGCGCGGATCGACGCGCTCCTGCGCCGGTCCGGACACCTGACGCCGGCGGCCGGGCCCGTGGGGGAACCAGACCCCGCTCCGGACGACAGCGGCCGGCTCGAGGTCGACACCGCGCGCCGCACGGTCCGCCTGGGCGGCGAGCTCGTGCACCTGACCCGCACCGAGTTCGTGCTGCTCGCGGCCCTGCACGACGCGCGCGGCCGGCCGGTGCCGAAGGGCGACCTGGCCAGCCTGCTCTGGCCCGACGACCACGGCTACGGGGGCACCGTCACCGAGGCGGACCGGCGCACGGTCGAGGTCCACGTGGCCAACGTCCGCCGCAAGCTCGGCGACAGCCCGACGAGCCCGCGCTTCATCCACACGGTCAGGGGGCTGGGGTACCGGTTCGAGAACGCCTGACCAGTGCCGCCTCGGTGTGGTGGGCCAGGCGCATGAGGTGGATCAGCGTGTCGATCTCGGGGACAGTGCGCGTGCGCGCCACGTCCTGCGCCGCCGCCCAGGACGCCTGGGCCAGCGGGACCGCCCCCACCATGGCGCCGGTCACGGCCAGGTCGGCCGCCGTGTCGTAGACGGCGTACACGCTGCCGTCCAGGGCGGCGACGGTGAGCAGCTCGAGGCGGCGTCTGAGACCGGCCGCGAACTGGTCGGCGAGCCGGCGGGCGGTCTCCGCGCCGAGATCCTGGTCGAGGTCACGGAGCACGGTCTCGTCGAGGATGCCCGAGGCGAGAGAGTGTTCCGGCCGCTCGGGTACGGGCGCGCCGCCGTCCGGGCAGCCGGTGCGGGCGGACCGCCCGGCCCCGCCGGTCCCGGTGTGTCGTCGAATCTCGGTCATGGCCCGCCTCCCCGTGAGTGCCTGTGCGGCTACTCCCAGGGTGCGGGCCGGAACTCAACGCCCGGCCGAAGAACCTCAAGGACTGCTCAGGATCGGTCTTGAGGTACTTGAGGTTTCTTGAGGTTCTCCGGGCTCGGCGCGCTCCGGCGTGCTTGCGCTGCTCAGCGCGTCAGGTTCCCGATCACGATCGCGACCACGGCCACCGCCGCCCACAGCAGCAGCCCGAACCGCCACCAGAAGTTCAGCGTGAGCCGGTTCGGGGCATCGAGCTGCATGGCCTCCTCGTCCGAGAGGGGTCGCGTGGCCCACCCGGCCTCCGTGGCGGTCGCGAGGCTGTACCGCAGGCCCCACGACACGCGCAGGATCCAGAACAGGTGGAAGTACGAGTAGCGCAGCACCAGGGCACGCCCCGCGTCCAGCGGCGCCGTCTTGCTCTTGCTGCCCCAGCCGAAGAAAACCATGTTCGATCCCTTGTCTCTGACCGCGCACGCCCTGCGCGCGGCGAGCAGAGCGTGGCAGAACCGCGCCCCCAGGTCAGTGGGGAGAACTCCCCACCCGGGACCGGCGGACGCCGTCGGGCAGAGGGGATGAGGTTCGCCGTCGCGGATGAGAGTCCCAGGGGCCCGGCGTAGCGTGAAAAGGGACCGAAGCCAGTTCAAGGATGACCTGGAAGGGGTAACCCAACATGCCTGGAAACAAGGCGGTCGCTTACCGCGAACCCGGCGTGGTTGAGGTGGTCGACATCGACTACCCGACGTTCGAGCTCCGGGACGGACCCGGGGTCAACCCGGCCAACGTGGGCCGCAAGGTGCCGCACGGCGTGATCCTGCGGACCGTGTCCACCAACATCTGCGGCTCGGACCAGCACATGGTCCGCGGCCGCACTACCGCGCCTCCCGGACTCATCCTGGGGCACGAGATCACCGGCGAGATCGTCGAGAAGGGTCCGGACGTCGAGTTCCTCGACGTGGGGGACATCGTCTCGGTCCCGTTCAACATCGCCTGCGGGCGCTGTCGCAACTGCAAGGAGCGCAAGACCGGTATCTGCCTGAACGTGAACCCGGACCGGCCGGGGTCGGCGTACGGGTACGTCGACATGGGCGGCTGGGTGGGCGGCCAGTCCGAGTACGTGCTGGTGCCGTACGCGGACTTCAACGCGCTCAAGTTCCCCGACAAGGACCAGGCGCTGGAGAAGATCCTCGACCTGACGATGCTGAGCGACATCTTCCCGACGGGCTTCCACGGGTGCGTGAGCGCGGGTGTGGGCGTGGGCTCCACCGTGTACATCGCGGGTGCCGGACCGGTCGGCCTGGCAGCCGCGGCGTCGGCCCACCTGCTCGGGGCCGCCGTGGTGATCGTGGGCGACCTCAACAAGGAGCGGCTGGAGCAGGCGCGTTCGTTCGGCTGCGAGACGGTGGACGTCGCCGCCGGGCCGATCGGCGACCAGATCGATCAGCTCCTGGGCGAGCCGGAGGTGGACTGCGGTGTGGACGCCGTCGGGTTCGAGGCGCGCGGGCACGGGTCCGACTCGGCGACGGAGCACCCGGCAGCCGTGCTGAACGGCCTGATGGAGGTCACGCGTGCGGGCGGTGCGCTGGGCATCCCCGGCCTGTACGTGACGGGTGACCCGGGGGCGTCGACCGAGGCCGCGAAGGTCGGGTCGCTGTCGCTGCGGCTGGGGCTCGGCTGGGCCAAGTCCCACGCGTTCACGACCGGTCAGTGCCCGGTGATGAAGTACAACCGGGGGCTGATGCAGGCGATCCTGCACGACAAGGTGCAGATCGCCAAGGCCGTCAACGCCCAGGCGATCTCCCTGACGGACGCGCCGACGGGCTACCACGAGTTCGACGAGGGTGCGGCGACGAAGTTCGTGCTGAACCCGAACGACTACATCAAGGCGGCCTGACGGCGGCACCGCTGGTCGAGCCGGCCACCGCTGGTCGAGCTTGTCGAGACCCGGGTCTCGACAAGCTCGACCAGCGGAGGGGTCTCGACAGGCTCGACCCGCGGGCGGGCTAGCGCGGAGCCGCAGCGGCCGCCGCCCGTGCCGCGGCCGGGAGCGCGTCCAGGATCCGGTTCACGGCGTCGTCGTCGTGCGCCGCGGAGACGAACCAGGCCTCGAACACCGACGGCGGCAGGTTGACCCCGGCCTCCAGCATCGCGTGGAACAGGGCCGTGTACCGGAACGTCTCCTGCGCCTGGGCCTGCGCGTAGTCGCGCACGCCCGACGCCGCGGCCAGCGGCCCGAAGAACACCGAGAACAGGGAGCCCGCGCGCTGCACGCGGTGCTCCACGCCCTCGGCGGCCAGCGCCGCGCCCACGGCGTCCGACAGCACGCGCGAGACCTCGTCGACGTGGGCGTACACCGCGTCGTCGGCCAGCCGCAGGGTCGTCAGGCCCGACGCTACCGCCACGGGGTTACCGGACAGCGTGCCCGCCTGGTACACGGGCCCCAGCGGCGCCAGGTGGTCCATGACCGACGCGGGCCCGCCCAGCGCGGCGACGGGCATCCCGCCGCCGATGACCTTGCCGAACGTGAACAGGTCGGGCGTGTAGCCCGCGCCCCCGGCGGCGCGGATCGCGTCGTTCTCGACGCCCCACCAGCCGGCCGGACCCACGCGGAACCCGGTGAGCACCTCGTCCATGATGAACAGCGCGCCGTGCGCCGACGTGATGCGGCGCAGGCCCTCGTTGAAGCCCTCGACCGGCGGCACCACGCCCATGTTCGCCGGCGACGCCTCGGTGATGACGGCGGCGATCTCGGAGCCGCGCTGCGCGAACGCCGCCTCGACGGCCGCGAGGTCGTTGTAGGGGAGCACCAGCGTCTCGGCGGCGGTCGCATCGGTCACGCCCGCCGAGCCCGGCAGGGCGAGCGTCGCGACGCCGGAGCCGGCCTCGGCCAGCAGCGCGTCCATGTGCCCGTGGTAGCAGCCGGCGAACTTGATGACGAGCGGCCGTCCGGTGACGCCGCGGGCCAGGCGGATCGCCGTCATCGTCGCCTCGGTGCCCGTGGAGACCAGGCGCACGCGCTCGGCCGCGGGGACCCGGCGGCGCACCTCCTCCGCGAGGTCGACCTCGGCCACGGTCGGGGCGCCGAACGACAGGCCGCGCGCGGCGGCGTCCTGCACGGCGGCGACGACGTCGGGGTGCGCGTGCCCCAGGAGCGCGGGGCCCCACGAGCAGACCAGGTCCACGTACTCGCGCCCCGCGACGTCGGTGACGTACGGGCCGCTGGCCGAGGCCAGGAACCGCGGGTCGCCGCCCACGCTGCGGTAGGCGCGGACCGGCGAGTTCACGCCGCCCGGGATCGCGCCCTGCGCGCGCAGGAACGCCGCGTGGTTCGCCTCGGGCGCCCGGCGCAGCCCCTGCGCCTCGACGGTGTCTCCGTTCGGTTCGGTCACTTGATCCACTCCGCGATCTCGAGGGCCCAGTAGGTGAGGATGACGTCGGCGCCCGCCCGCTTGATGCTCGTGACCGACTCCAGGACGGCGCGGTCGCGGTCGATCCAGCCGTTCGCGCCGGCCGCCTCGATCATCGCGTACTCGCCCGAGACCTGGTACGCGGCCACGGGCACGTCGCTCCGGTCGGCGACGGCGCGCAGCACGTCCAGGTACGACCCGGCCGGCTTCACCATCACCAGGTCGGCGCCCTCGGCGAGGTCCAGGTCGGCCTCGCGCAGGCCCTCGCGGCCGTTCGCGGGGTCCATCTGGTAGGTCTTGCGGTCGCCCTGCAGCTCCGAGTCCACGGCCTCGCGGAACGGGCCGTAGTACGCGCTCGCGTACTTGGCGCTGTACGCCAGGATGCTCGTGTCGGCGAAGCCCGCGTCGTCCAGCGCGTCCCGGATCGTCGCGACCTGGCCGTCCATCATGCCCGACGGCGAGATCACGTCGGCGCCCGCCTTCGCCTGCGCCACGGCCATGGAGGCGTAGCGCAGCAGCGTCGCGTCGTTGTCCACAGCCCCTGTGGACGTCAGGACGCCGCAGTGGCCGTGGTCGGTGAACTCGTCCAGGCAGGTGTCTGCCATCAGCACCGGGGTGGCGGCACCGGGGGCGAGGCCTTCGTCCAGCGCCGCGCGGGAGGCACGCAGCGCCCGCTGCAGGATGCCGTCCGCGGCGTCGGCCTGCGAGCCGCTCGCGTCCTTGACCGAGGGGATGCCGAACAGCATGACGCCGCCCAGCCCCGCGTCGCGCGCGGCCCGCACGGCCTCGACCAGCGACTCCTCGGTGTGCTGCACCTGCCCGGGCATGCTCGTCAGCGGCGCGGGCTCGGTGAGCCCCTCCTTGACGAAGAGCGGCAGCACCAGGTCGGCAGGGTGCAGGCGGGTCTCGGCGACCAGGCGGCGCATGCCCGGTGTGGCGCGCAGACGACGGGGCCGGTACACGATCCCGGAGGAGCTCACGATGTCCTTCTCTCTCGTTGTCGTGTCAGACCTACAGGTCACCAGAGTGACCTGTAGGTCTGACAGGTGCATCAGGTTCTGACAAGTGCTTCGGTCACGGCCGCGGCCAGGGCCGCGTCGGTGGGTGCTTCGGCCACGCCGAGCACCGTGTGCCCGACGTCGCCCGCCACGCGAGCCGACGGCTCCCCGATCGCCACCACGCGCTGCGGTCCCAGCTGGGCGGCGACCTGGCGGGCGGCCGACCCGGAGGCGACCACGACGACGTCGTAGTCCCGCCGCAGCTCCGGCGGAATCTCGTGCGAGACGGTGCGGTAGGCCGTCACGACGTCGACGACCCAGCCCTTGGCCACCAGGCCCGCGCGGACGGTATCGGCCGCGAGGTCGCCGAGCGGGAGCAGCACGCGCGGCGCGGTGCCCGGCGCCGCAGGGGACGCGGCGTCGGCGGGCGCCGTGGGGAACGCGTCGGCGAGGCCTGCTCCGGTCGCGGTCCCCGGCACGAGGTCGACGGCGACCCGGTGCGCGGCCAGGGCCTGCTGCGTCGCCGGCCCGACGGCGGCCCAGCGGACCCCCGCCGGCTCGGGTGCGGCGCCCTGCCCGACCGCGTGCGGGACGGCGTCCGGGGTCGTGCCGAGCAGCGCGTCCACGGCGTTCACGCTGGTGATCGCCACCCAGTCGTACGCGCCGGCGGCGAGGCGCTCGCGGGCGGCGTCGAGCGCTTCCGGGTCCTCGACGGGAGCGCGCTCGATCACGGGCGCCGCTACCGGGTCGAGCCCGCGCTCGCGCAGCAGTGCCAGCAGCCCGGCGGCGCGCTCCGGGGAACGTGCGACCAGGACGGTGGGCGCACCCTTGGACGCGACCACCGGGGGGACCGGCTCGGTCACGCCTTCTCCGGGACGGTCGCGCTCAGCGGTGCGAGCCGCTCGGCGCCGTCGGCCAGCAGGTTCTCGGCGACGGCCACACCCAGCGTGCGGGCGGCGGCGTCGAGGGCCTCGGGCGCGACGTCCTGGGACAGCGGCGTCTCACCGGTGCGCGACATCTGCTCCGAGCCGTCCACGGCGGCGACGACGGACCGCAGGCGCAGCACCGATCCCGACACCGTCGCGTGCGCGCCGACCGGGGCGGCGCAGCCGGCCTCCAGCCGCGCCAGCACGGACCGCTCGGCGAGCACCGCGAGGCGGGTCGGCCGGTGGTCCAGCAGATGGATCGCCTCGGCGAGGCTGTGTCCTGAGCCCGCCGAAGGGTCGGGTGCGACAGGCGGCGCACCGGCCTCGGACACGATGTCCGCGGTGCGCACCTCCACGGCGAGCGCGCCCTGGCCGGGGGCGGGGGAGACGACGTCGACGTCGAGCACCTCGCTGATCACCTCGGTGCGGCCCAGGCGTGCGAGCCCCGCGTATGCGAGGACCACGGCGTCGAGGTCGGCCTCGGGGCCGAGCGCGCGGTTGAGCCGCGTGCCCACGTTGCCGCGGATGTCCACGACGTCGAGGTCCGGCCGGGCGGCGCGGATCTGCGCGGCCCGCCGCGGCGAGCCGGTGCCAACGCGCCCGCCGTGCGGCAGGGTGGCGAGGGTCAGGCCGTCGCGTGCGCACAGGGCGTCGCGCGGGTCCTCGCGCTCGGGCGTCACGAAGGTGAGGCCGTCCGCGGGCGTGGTCGGCAGGTCCTTGAGCGAGTGGACGGCGACGTCGCAGCGCCCGTCGAGCAGCGCCTCGCGCAGCGCGGTCACGAAGACGCCGGTGCCGCCCAGGCTCGCGAGGCTCCCGGTCTTCACGTCGCCCTCGGTCCGAATGTGCACCAGCTCGACCGGCCGTCCGGTCAGCTCCTCGAGGCGCCTGGCCACCAGACCGCTCTGGGTCGTGGCGAGGGCGCTCGCGCGGGTACCCAGGCGGATCGGCGTGGCGTCGGCCGGGGTGCTTCCGGATGTGCTGACGGACAGGGGGGTCGGGGTCACCAACCCAGTCTCCACCCGAACCCCCGCCGGGAGGAAACCGGAAGGTGCCCGATGGACGGATTTCACAGGGTTGGTAACGGGTTGTCAGAACGTCGCGCCGAAACGCGCCCTCCGGACCCTCCCTCAGGCCCCTTCGCTCAGCCGTTCGGCAGTGCGACCCGCGTGCGCGACGATCGCCGCCAGCCCCGTACCGGCGATCCAGCCGCCCGTGACGTCGAGGCCGGGCTCGGCCAGGACGACGTCCTCGAACTGCCGGACGGCGGCCCGGTAGGCGGGCGTCGGCGGGGGCAGAGCCCCGTCCCAGCGCTGGTGCAGGCTGTCCCGCACGCGTCCGGTCAGGTCGACGCCGAGCAGCGCGGACGCGTCGCGTACGGCCTCCTGCGTGGTGGGCTCCGGCGTCGGCTCGCCCAGGCGCCCGTAGCTGAGGCGCACCACGTGCACCCCCGGCCCGACGGCGTCGCGCACCCGGCGGGCGAGCCACGGCCACTTCGCGGTCGCGTGCGTCAGCGCCTTCGCCCGGACGGCACCCGGCGCGGTGCCCGGGGCGACGAGCATCCCCGAACCGCGCGGCGCGGCGTCGAGCGCGGGCGCGTCCAGCAGCAGCGTGACGAGCCAGATGTCGGCCCCGTGCTCTGGCCGCGCGGGCGGCTCCAGCGTGGTCCGCTGGGTGGCGGCCGCATCGGCGGCGGCTTCGACTTCGGTCGGTTGCACCGAGGCCGGTCCGTCAACCGACCGGTCTCGATGCGACCGACCGATCTCGGAGTCAGGTCCCAGGTCTGGGGCAAAGTCCGGGCGGGTCGCCAGGACCACGCGGGGCGTGCGCAGCGCCCGGCCGTCGGCCAGGTGCACCAGCCAGTCCGGCCCGGTCGCAGCGTTCCCGCCGACCGCAGCGGCAGCGTTCCCGCCGGCCGTGCCCGCGGCAGTCTCTCCGCCCGCGGCATCCGAGCCGACGGCGTCCGCAGCACCTGCACCCGCACCGGCCCGGTCGCCCACGCGCTCCAGGCCCGTGACCGAACTGCCGAACCGCACGTCCAGCCGGCTCACCAGAGCGTCGACCAGCGCGTGGACCCCGCCGTCGATCCCGCGCACCGCCGACCCGGGCGGCGCCGCGGCCCGCAAGGACGCCACGGCGCGCGACAGGGACCCGGTCCGCTCGTACGCGTCCAGCAGCCCGGGGGCGACGGCGGCGACGTCGAGCCGGTCGAGCGGCGCCGAGTGCACGCCGGCCGCGACCGGCGTGACCAGCCGGTCCGCGACCCGCGAGCCGAGCCGCGACCGCGTGAGGGCCCCGAGGTCGGTCGGGTCCACGAGCCGCGCCGGCAGCACCCGGTCGAGCGAGCCGCGAAGCACGCCCGGCCAGCCGATCGCGCGGCGCACGTCGGCGGCCCAGGGCCGCGAGGGTATGCCCAGGACGCCGGCGGCCGGCAGCGGGAAGGCGCGCCCGGCGGCGTAACCCCAGGCGGAGAGGCCCGCGGGCGCCTCGACGGTCAGCCCGAGTCCGGCGACGAGCCGCTCCACGGCCCCGCCCCGCACCGCGAACGACTCGGCCCCGAGGTCCAGGGGCACGTCGGGCAGCGAGCCGAACGACCCGCCCCGGATCGGTCCGCCCGCCCGGTCGGCGGCCTCCAGCACGACGACGCGCAGCCCGCGCTCCGCGAGCGTGTGCGCGGCGACCAGCCCGCCGATCCCGGCCCCGACGACGACGGCGTCGGCCACCTCGGCAGCACGGCCCGCCTCAGCACGGCCCGCCTCAGCAGCACGCCCCGCCCCGGCACCGCCGCCCGCAGCCGCGCCCGACGAGGTCACAACGAGTGGACCAGCTCGACCACGCGGGTCAGCACCGTCGGGTCCGTGTCCGGCGGTACGCCGTGGCCCAGGTTCACCACGTGCCCGGGCGCCTTGAGCCCGCGCGAGACGACGTCGCGCACGTGCGCCTCCAGCACGTCCCACGGGGCGGCCAGCAGCGCGGGGTCGATGTTCCCCTGCAGCGGCACGCCCGGCAGCAGCGCCGCGGCCTCGTCGAGCGGGGTCCGGTAGTCGATGCCCACGGCATGGTCGGAGATGCCGGCGTCGGCCAGGACCTGGCGCATCGCGGGCAGCAGGTGCCCGGTGCCGGTGCCGAAGTGGATGGCGGGCACACCGGCGTCCGCGACGTACGACAGCGCCCGCGTGGACGACGCGGCGACCCGCGACGTGTAGTCCGTCAGGGACAGCGAGCCGGCCCAGGAGTCGAACAGCTGCACGGCGCTGGCGCCCGCCTCGACCTGCGCCCGGAGGAACGACCCGGTGAGGTCGGCGGTCCACGTCACGAGCGCGTCCCACGTCTCGGGGTCGGCGTGCATCAGGGTGCGCGCGGCGAGGTGGTCGCGCGACGGGCGGCCCTCCACGAGGTAGGCCGCCAGCGTGAACGGCGCGCCGCCGAACCCGAGGAGCGGCGTCGACCCGAGCTCCGCGACCGTCAGTGCGACGGCCGCCCGGATGGGTTCGAGGGCCTCGTCGTCCAGCGTGCGGGAGGTGAGCCGGGCGACGTCCTCGGCCGTGCGGTACGGCTGGTCCATCACGGGACCGACGCCCGCCGTGATGTCCACGCCCACCCCGGCCAGCTTGAGCGGCACCACGATGTCCGAGAAGAAGACCGCGGCGTCGACGCCGTGCCGGCGGACGGGCTGGAGTGTGATCTCGGCCGCGAGCTCGGGCCGCAGGCAGGCCTCCAGCATCCCGGTGCCCCGCCGCACCTCGCGGTACTCGGGCAGGGAGCGGCCGGCCTGTCGCATGAACCAGACAGGCGTGCGACCAGGACGTTCACCCCGGAGCGCCTGCACGAGGGGTGCGGCGGTGGTCCGCCCGTCGACGAGCGGGTGAGCAGGGGTGATCGTGGTGGACTTCACGCTTCACGATTCTGCCCTGCCCGGCCGTGGTGCATAAAGTTGGAGCACTGTGGTTCTCCTCTCCCTCACCGCCAGCCACCGCGAGCTCGACCTCGACGCGCTGGAGCGCCTGTCCACGGGTTCGTCGTCAGTGGGCCGTGTCGTCGTGGGTACCTGCGGCCCCGTCGCCGGCGCCGTGGTCATCTCCACGTGCAACCGATTCGAGCTCTACCTCGACGTCGACGCGCCGCTCAGCGGCGACAGCGTGAAGCACGCGACGCGCCACGTGGCGCAGCTCGTGGCCCACGCGTCGGGCGTGACCGGCGACGTCGCCGCGCGCAGCTTCACCGTCCGCACCGGCCCGGAGGTCACCGAGCACCTGTTCGCCGTGGCGTCGGGCCTGGACGCGATGGTCGTGGGCGAGCGCGAGATCGCCGGCCAGGTGAAGCGCTCGCTGGCCATCGCCCGCGAGCAGGAGACCACCTCCAAGACCCTCGAGCTCCTGTTCCAGACGGCGTCGCGCACCTCCAAGCGCGTCGGAACGGAGACGGAGCTCGGTGCGGCGGGCCGCTCCGTCGTCGCCCTCGCGCTGGACCTCGCCGAGACCGAGCTGCCGCCCTGGGACGGCGCGCGCGCCGTGCTGATCGGCACCGGCTCGTACGCGGGCGCCTCGGTCGCGGCCCTGCGGGCCCGCGGCTGCGAGGACATCGGCGTCTTCTCCCAGTCCGGCCGGGCCGCGACCTTCGCGGAGTCGCACGGCGTACGGTCGGTCGACTCGCTCGTCGAGGCGCTCGCCGACGCCGACATCGTGGTGAGCTGCAGCGGCGCCCGCGGGCGGGCGCTCGCGGCGCGTGCGGAGTCCGACGACGAGCAGCTCGGCGCCATGGTGGCCGGGAACTTCGGCGGCGAGACGGTGCTGCCGCAGGGGCTGTCGGGCGACGGCGGCCCCGAGGCGAGCCTGGGCCACGTGCTCGACGCCGCAGCGGTGGTGCGTGCCCGGGAGCGGGCCGCGGAACGCGCCGGCGACGAGCCGGAGCCCCGCCCGCTCGTGATCCTGGACCTCGCCCTGCACCGTGACGTCGACCCGCGCGTGGCCGACGTCGAGGGCGTGCTGCTCTACGACCTCGCCACCCTGAAGGCGCACGCGCCGGCGGTCGCGCGGGACGTCGTCGCGCACGCGCAGGGAATCGTGGACACCGCCGCCCGGCGCTTCGAGGAGACGCGCCTGGGCCGCGAGGCCGACGCCGCCGTCGTCGCCCTGCTGGACGAGGCGGAGGTGCGGGTGGTGGCCGAGATCGACGCCGCCGTCGCCCGGCTGACCGACGAGCTCGCGCTGCGCGGCGAGCCCGCCCCCGAGGAGTCCGACGTCGACGTGATCGCCCGGGACGTGCGCAAGCGGGCGCACGCCGAGCTGCACGACCAGATCGTCGCCGTCCGCGCGCGGGCCACCGCCGAGGCGCGTGCCGCGGAGGCCGCGCTGGTGCAGGGCGCCGAGGCCCTGACCCTGGAGGCGTCCGCCCAGCGAGACGCCGACCACCCCACACGCCGATAATCAACCGGTGATAATTGTCCGGATAAGCCGGGCGGACTGGTATCTCGGGTCCAAAGCTGTCTTCGTTACCGAATCGTGATCTGGGTGATTTTATTCACCCGGTGGTCCGCACTAGGTTCGGGGGCTCAAGGACCGAACGCGCATTTGCGCATCGAGATGCTGGAGCAACTTTTGAAGCACGCAGCACACAAGAAGAAGACCGCATCGGCGGGCGCGCGGACCATCGCGACCGTCGCCATCGCAACCGCGGCCACGAGCATGGCCGCGCCGGCCATGGCCGCCGAGACCTCGCCGCTGGACTCCCTCGGGGGCCTCGGCACCACCGCCGAGGGCCTGAAGTCGACCGTCCCGGCCCTGTCGTCGACCTCGATCGACCTCAGCGAGCTGACCGGGTCGCTGCCCGCGACCGACGTGGTCACGGACGTGGCGAAGAAGGCAGAGCTGCCCGCCTCGATCGCCCCCACCACGGCCCTCGCGCCCAACTACGAGCCGGCCCAGTACGTGTCCGGCGCCCTCCAGGGCGCGGCACCCCAGGTCGTCTCCGGTGTCGTCTCCGGCGTGACCGGCGGCTCGGCCGTCTCCGGTGTGACCGGCACCGCCAAGGCGGCGCTGGCCAACGTGCTCGGCGGCGGCGTGGTCGGCACCGCGACCGGTGTCGTCGGCACCGCGACGGGCGTGGTCGGCAACGCGACCGGCGTCGTGCACGGCGTCGCCGGCGGCGCGCTGCAGGGCGACGTCGTGAACGGCGTCGTGGGCGGCGTGGCCGCGGGTGATGTCGTCTCCGGTGCCACGGGCACCGTGGCGGGCGTCGCGGGCGGCGCCGTGGACGGCGTGCCGGCCACCGTGGCCGACGTGATCCGCAACGTGCCGAACGTGTTGGGCGGCGTGACCGCTCCGGTCGCCGGCCTCACCGCGAACCTGCCGGGCGTGCTCGGTGGCGTGGGTGGCGTCGTGAACAGCGTCGTCTCGAACGTCCCCGGCGTCGTCGCGAGCGTCCCGGGCATCGTCGCCAAGGTCACCACCCCGGCCGCCGGTGCGGTCGAGACGGTCGTGGGCGACGTCGCCGTGGACGGCGTCGTCAAGCCCGCCGTGACCGAGGTCGTGCCGGGTGCCGTGGGCACCGTCCAGGGCAGCGTCGTGCCGGGCGTCACCTCGACCGTCGGCAACGTGACGGGCTCCGTGGTCCCGGGTGCCGTGGGCACCGTGACCCGTGACGTGGTGCCGGGTGTCGTCGACGGCGTCGCCAAGCCGGTCGTCGGGGACGTCGTGCTCGGCGGGGTCGTCGGGGACGTCGTCAAGGGCAACGTCGTCGAGGACGTCGTGACGCCGGTCGTCAAGGACACCGTCGTGGACGGCGTGGCCAAGCCGATCGTGAAGGACGTCGTCGTGGACGGCGTCGCCAAGCCCGTCGTGAAGGACGTGGTGGTGGACGGCGTGGCCAAGCCCGCCGTGAAGACCGTGACCGACACCGTCGAGGGTGTCACCGGCGGCGCCGTGAAGGACACCGTGGGTGGCGTGACCGGCACCGTGGACGGACTCACCGGGGGTGCCGTGAGCGGCCTCACCGGCGGCCTGCTGGGGGGTCTCTCCTGAGCTGATTCCCCCGAGAGGACCCCAGCCTCTTCGGTCTTGACCTTGACGTATGCGGGGTGGAGCGCCTTTGGCGCTCCACCCCGTTTGCGTTCTTCGGCGCTTTGAGAAGGTTCCATTCTTTCGTTCGTTGTTATCGGATCGTTACCATCGCATGAGGTTTTTCCGGTGTACCCCTTTTTCCTGCTATTACCGATCAGGTAACGTGCGAGCCAGCCCGGGTTCCGGGCCGTCGTAGCCGATCAGCTGGAGCAGCTCTCATGAAGCACGCCGCAGTCAAGACCTCGTCCGTCGCCCGGTCCACGGCCACCCGTGTCGTGGCGACGCTCGCGCTCGCCACCGCGGCGACCGCCATCGCCAGCCCGGCGATGGCCCACGACGGTCGCGGGCACGGCGGGAACGACGGGCGCTCCGCGGACTACGACCGCGGCCACGACCGGGGTCGCGACGGCCACCAGGGCGGCCGCCACTCCGACCAGGCGCCGCGCTCGTACCAGCCGTCCGCCTACACGCAGCCCAACTACGACGTGCCGCAGTACAACGGGTCCCAGGACAGGTCCGACGAGGGCCGCTCCGGTGGCAACTGCGGTCGTGGCGAGTCCCAGCAGGGCGGCCGCAACCAGGCGCACGGCAACCAGGCGCAGGGTCACGAGGCCGGCTGGAGCCACGAGGACCGCGAGAAGGTGCGCGACGCCGTCCGCGAGTACGTCAAGGAGGCCAACGACTCGGCCGCCGAGGCCCAGCCGCAGGTCGAGGCCGAGGTCGAGAAGCCCGCCGCCCCCGCCGAGAAGCCGAAGCCTGTCGAGGCGGAGAAGCCCGCCGAGACCGCGACCACGACGACGGTGGCCACCGCCTCCGAGCCGCTGAGCGCCGTGCAGGCGCCGGGTCAGCAGTGGGAGGGCACGCCGGAGAAGGTCGACACCTCTGGCGCCGAGCTCACCGCGTACGTCCCCGGCGAAGGCGCCGCGGCCGAGAGCATCGAGCAGGACGCCTCCACGCTCACCGAGGCCACGCTGGACGCGCCCGTCCGGCTCGCCACGACCGGTGCCGAGGCCACCGCCCTGACGGTGGCGGCCGGTGCCCTGGTCCTCGGCGGCGCGGGCTCGCTCCTGGTCGCCCGCCGCAGCCGCGTCCGCGCCTGACGTTCTTCCCGAGCCGGGCCTGACCTGACGGGGCCCCGGGCCGGACGGCCCGGGCGTCGTCGTCGGCCCGGTCAGGTCCGCTGGCCCCCGCGGCTGCGCCAGCCCGGAGCGTCCGTGCCCCACGCGTGCGCGGGGTGCGGGTAGTCGTCGTACCCCGGCAGCACCGGCCGCGCCGTGGTCACGCCCGCGTGCGTCACGGTCACCCCGGGGCCGTCGTCCGGCCCGCTGCCCGACGGCGCCGCGGCGGCCGGGTGCAGCGGGTCCCGTCCCGGCAGGTCCAGCAGCCAGGCCGCGGTGCGGGCGAGCGAGACCGAGACGTCGCGGCCGAGCCCGTCGTGGTCCCGCTGGACGAGCGCGTCCACGATGCCCGCCGCGAGCAGGTACCCCGAGGCGTGGTCGAGCGCCTGGGCAGGCAGCGCGCCAGGGACCCCGTCGCGGCCCTCCAGCAGCGCGATGCCGCTGGCCGCCTGCACTATCGAGTCGAACCCGCGCCGGCCCGCCCAGGGGCCCTCGTCGCCCCAGGCGGAGACCCGGCCGGTCACCACGCCGGGCGGCACCCGCAGGCCAAGTCCTTCGATCGCGCCCGGCCGGTAGCCGGTCACGAGCACGTCCGCCGAGTCGAGCAGGTCCTGGGCCGTGCGGTGGTCGCGGTCGTCCCGCAGGTCCAGCACGGTGCTGCGCTTGCCCTGCCCCGAGTCGAGGTGCTGCCAGCCGATCTCCGCGGGGTCCGGCGGGTCCACGCGCAGCACGTCCGCGCCCAGCAGCGCCAGCGTCCGCGTGGCCACCGGCCCGGCGATCACCCGCGTCAGGTCGAGCACGCGGACGCCCGCCAGCGGCGCGGCGCCGTCCGCCACCGCGTGCGGTGCCGGGCCGGGGGCGAGGTGCCGTCCGGTCGCTCCCGGGCGCGGACCCGCTCCCGGGCGCGGACCCGCGCCCGGCTCGGCGCCGGCGCCCGGCTCCCCGCCGTCCCGCACCCGTACGCGCACCAGCGGCCCCGACGCGGCGGCGAGGCCGGGCGCCGACTCCCGCCACTCCTGCTCGGTCCGCACGCGCGCCACGATCGCGCCGACGCGGGCGGCCTGGCCCTCCAGGTCGTGCGCCGCGAGGCCGGCGAGGCGCTCGGCGAAGGCGTCCCGTCCGACGTCGTCGGGCAGGGCGACGAGGTCCGTGAGGCGGGCGCGGTGGTGCGGGTAGTTCGCGTGCGTGCGGACCCAGCCGTCGGCCGTGCGGAAGAACCCGGAGAGCGGGGCGAACCCGGGCACGGGCTCCCCGTCGAGCCTGAGGACCCGGTCGGACGCGAAGCCCGCCGCGACCCGCGCGGGGTCGAGCGGGGCCAGGTCCGCCGGCCCGGCGGCGCCGTCGGGCCGCCGTCCGGCCCGCGCGGCCGCCCGCTGCACGGACCGGACGGCGTCGAGCGCGAGATCCGGCACGGGCAGGTGGGCGGCGAGCCAGGGTTCCACGCATCCATCATGTCCCGCCCGCACTGCTGCGAAAACATCACCGGCCCGACAGATCTGCCTCCATCCGCGCGGATACACTCGCCGCATGGCCAAGAACCCCTCCTCCGACTTCGTGCTCCGGCCCTTCGAAGGTCTCCCCGGGGAGACCGACTGGGTGTCGATGCGCGAGATCGTCCCGTCGGCGACCGCTACCGCTCGCACCACCGCCGAGTACGGCTCCCGCGACGTCACGGTCGTGACGCTCCTGCCGGGTGCCTGGACGGCGCTGCACCGGGCCGACGGCACGCTGCTGCTCGCGGTGCAGGGCATCGTCGGCTCGGGCGACGTGAGCCGCGACCTCGCGGCCGCCCTGCTGGACGCGATGGAGCTGGAGCCGGGCACGGCCGTCGAGTCGGTCGAGCTGCCGGGCGAGGGCCCGCGCCTGCAGGACGTGCTCGACCTGAGCGTCCCGTTCGAGGTCACCGTGCACGACACGTTCGACTACTGGCTGGACCCGAGCGCCGACGTCACGCCGGACCTCAAGCAGAGCCTGGAGGACGCCGCCGACGGCGCGATCCCCACCGTCAAGGTGCCGTCGGTCGAGTCGGCCTACTGGTGCAGCATGTCGCGCGAGTTCCTCCGCTGGGCACGTCCGGAGCCCGAGGACGACGTGATCGACGCGATCTCCCGGCTGCACGCAAAGCGGGAGTCAGGGCTCGCGGGTGGAAGGTTCGTGGGAGCGTTTCGCGCGTCCGGCCTGGTGGTCCCGGTCTGGGAGCTGCCGAAGGGGACGCAGGCCGAGGACCTGGAGGGCCCGGTCGAGGAGCTGGGCGAGAAGCTCGCGAAAGCACTTTCCATCAAGGAGCCGCTTGATGCGAACGAGCGACGCGCAAGAGCAGGTATCGTCTCTCGGCAGGTCACCCTGCGCTAGACCGGACGCCCCGGCCGGTCGTGCGCGAGCGACCCTGAACGCTAGGGCTGTCACCGCGGATCGCCACGAGCGACCCTGGTTTCGGCAACTAGCGGACCAAGGGAGTAGGATTCCAGGGGTAAACCTTTGCACTCACCAAGCAAAGGGCTATCCGAACACCCACCAAGGCAAATCGACGCTTCAGGCAGGACAGGTGTGAACGCTCTCCCGGTCGCGAAGACCACGCGTCCCGGCAATGCACAGGCAGGCAAGAACGTCCAGCGGGTGGCGGCGATCATCCCCGCCAAGGACGAGGCCGAGCGCATTGCCGCTACCGTGCGCTCTGCGCGTGCGATCCCACACGTCGACCTCGTGCTTGTGGTCGACGACGGCTCCGAGGACGACACGCAGCACGTCGCGCGTGCCGCCGGCGCCGTCGTCGTGCGCCACTCCCACAACCGTGGCAAGGCCGCCGCGATGGAGACCGGCGCCGCGGTGGTGGCCATGCGTGACGCCGACGGGCGCCCCCCGCGCCTGCTCATGTTCATCGACGGCGACCTCGGCGACACCGCGGTGAACACCGCGCCGCTGGTGCGCCCCGTCCGCGAGGGCGTGGCCGACCTCGCGATCGCCCTGCTGCCCAAGCAGGCGGGTGCGGGCGGCCGCGGCGTCGTCGTCGGCGCGTCCCGCCGGGCGATCGAGGCCATGACGGGCTGGAGCCCGTCGCAGCCGCTGTCCGGCATGCGCTGCCTCACCCGCGAGGCCTTCGAGGCCGCCACGCCGCTCGCGCGCGGCTGGGGTGTCGAGACGGGCATGACGATCGACCTGCTGCGCAAGGGGTACGTCGCCGTCGAGGTGCCGTGCGACCTCAAGCACCGGGCGTCCGCCAACGACCTCAAGGGCCAGATCCACCGGGCGGCCCAGTACCGCGACGTCCTGCTGGCCGTGAACGCCCGCAAGATGCGCGGCGCGGTCGACGCCGTGCGGCACGCGGGCTCGAACGTCCGCAGCTGATCGGCCCCCAGGCAGGCCCCGTACTCTGACCCCATGGAGTGGCAGGCCTGGCTCGGGATCGTCGCGATCGGCATCGGCGTACTGGTCCTTGCGGTAGCCGTCGGCGCCTGGTCGCAGCAGGCCTGGATGCGGCGCCAGGACGGACAGCGGGCGGTACCGCAGAGCGTGCAGGCGGCTCCCCGGGTCGCCGTCGTGGTGAACCCCTCCAAGCTGCACGCGGGCGCGCTGCCCGGGCTGGTGCGCGCGCACTGCGAGGCGCACGGCCTGCCGGAGCCCCTCTGGTACGAGACCACGATCGAGGACCCGGGCAAGGGCCAGGCGCTCCAGGCGCTGGCCGACGGCGCGGACATCGTGATCGCGGCGGGCGGCGACGGGACCGTGCGCGCCGTCGCCGAGTCCATGGTGGGCACGGGCAAGCCGATGGGCGTGCTGCCGGTCGGCACGGGCAACCTGCTGGCGCGTAACCTCGAGCTGCCGCTGACCAGCGTGGGCGAGGCCCTCGACGTGATCCTGACCGGCCGCACCCGGGCCATCGACGTCGGCTGGCTGCGGGTGGTGCAGTTCGCGGACACCCCGCGCAACGACGAGCACCCCAACCAGCCCGACCACGAGCCCGACACGGAGCGCGAGCACATCTTCCTGGTCATCGCGGGCCTGGGGTTCGACGCCGCGATGGTCGCGACCGCCGACTCCGACCTGAAGAAGAAGGTGGGCTGGGTCGCCTACTTCGTCGCGGGGCTGTCCCACATGCAGGCGCGGCGCATGCGCGCCACCCTGCAGCTCGACGACCACCCGCCCGTGGACGCCCGCGCCCGCTCGATCATGGTGGGCAACTGCGGCATGCTTCCCGGCGGCGTCACCCTGCTGCCCGACGCCGTGCTCGACGACGGCGTGCTGGACGTCGCGGCCGTCGACGTGCGGGGCGGGGTGTTCGGCTGGGCCCAGCTGACGCTGGAGATCGCCATGCAGGGGGTGGGGGTCCGGAACGAGCTGCCCGAGAAGCTCGGCCGCATCGACCACACCAAGGCCCGGCGGGCGCGCATCCGCGTGCCGGCCGGCGAGGAGGCCCAGGTCGACGGGGATCCCCTCGGCCGGGCCGTCGAGGTCGACGTGCGCGTGGAGGCAGGCGCGCTGCTGGTCCGGGCCCCGTGACTCCCGCGGCCAACTACCCTGGGCGGGTGAATCCCCGCTCCAACCGTGCCCTGACCGTGCCCGCGGTCCTGGTCGTGCTCTTCGCTGCCCTCCTGGGCCTGATCGGCCCCACGAGCGCCTCGGCCGCTCCCCGGCCGGGCCTGGCCGCCGCCTCGGCGCCGGTCGCCGGGGCCCCCTGGACGGCAGCCGGCGAGGAGTCGCAGGGGTCCGCCGACCCCGAGCCCGCCCCCCTCGTGGTGGTGGGGGTCGCGGGCCTGCGGTGGACGGACGTGTCCCGGAGCACCACCCCGAACCTGTGGCACATGATCGGCGGCGGCTCGGTCGCCTCGATCAACGTGCGGACGGCGGCGCCCGCGACGTGCCCGCTGGACGCGTGGCTCACGCTGTCGGCCGGCAGCCGCACGGTCTCGGCGGGCAGCGCCGAGCGCGCCGCCCGGCCCGAGCCGCGGGTCCAGGACGACGAGCAGGGCGAGGCGCGCGGGGCGACGTCGTGCACCCCGGTGCCGGTGCCCACCACGAACGCCGCTCGGGGCGGTGGAGACGCGGAGCCGGCCGGTGCGACGGTCGACGGCTGGGCCCAGCTCCCCGAGTCCGACGAGGACGAGGACGAGGACAAGGCGGCCGCCGAGGCCGCCGACCGCACGAAGGCCCCGGCCCCCGGCCTCCTGGGCGAGCTGCTGGACGAGGCCGGAACCTGCTCGACGGCGGTCGGTCCGGGCGCGGCCGTGATGCTCGCCCGCGAGGACGGCACGGTGGGCCGGTACGTCCCGTCGCTGGACGCCCTGACGACCACCGACGTCGCCGGCTCGGCCGGGACGTCAGGCACGCGCGGCCCGGCCTGGGACCGGGCCCTCACCGAGTGCCCCGTGACCGTGATCGACGCCGGGAGCCTGCCCGAGGGGCCCGAGCGTGCCGCTGCGCTGGAGGAGCTGGACGGCACGCTCAGCAGCCTCACGCGCAGCCTGCCGTCGGGCACCCGCGTGCTCGTGGCGGGCGTGGCCGACACGCCGCTGACCCAGCAGGGCCTCCAGGTCGTCGTGGACTGGGTGGTCGACGTGCCGCGCGTGCGCTGGCTGACGTCGGACGCGTCGCGGAGCACCGGGTTCGTGCAGCTCACGGACCTCACGGCCACCGCGGCCGAGGCCGGCGGCGCGCTGCCGGACCCGGAGGCAGAGAAGCCCCTCCCGGACCCGGAGCTGGAGGAGCCCACGATCGACGGCATGCCGATCGAGGTGGGCGAGCCGCGCCGGACCACGGTTGCCCGGACCGTCGAGAACCGGCAGTACGTCAACGTCCTGGCCGACACGATCCCTGCCCAGGTCCCCGCGTTCGCGGGCGTCATCGTCCTCTTCCTGCTGAGCGCCGTGCTCGTGCTGGTGCTGCCCCGGCGGGCGGCCCGCCCGCGCCGGGAGCCGGGGCCCTACCGGCAGCGGCTGGCCCTGAGCGCCGTGCTGCTCGCCGTGTCGGCGCCCGCCGCGGCGAGCCTCGCGACCCTCTCGCGCTGGTGGGTCTGGCCCGCTCCCGAGTTCGGCCTGGCACTGTCGCTCACGGTCGCCGCGGTCGCCGTCGCGCTGACCGTGCGCGGCGTCTCTCGGCTGCTGCCCGCCGCTCCGTGGCGCAACGCCGTCGCGGCCGCCGGGGTCACCTGGCTGGTCTTCACGATCGACGGGGTCACCGGCTTCACGCTGCTGCAGGGCTCCCTGCTGGGCCCGCCGCTCGCCACCGCGGACCGGTTCTACGGGTTCTCGGACGTCGCCTTCCTGATCTACGCCGTGGCCGGCCTGGTGCTCGCGGGCGGCCTCGCGGCCTACGCGGCGCGCCGCCGCACCGCGGCCACCGCCGGCTCCCTGCTGGGCGACGGCGTCCACGGCCGTGACACGCCGCGACCCACCCGGCCGGCATGGCTGGCCGTGGCGGTCGTGACCGTCGTCGCGCTCGTGACGGTGGGCGTGGACGCCGCGCCGTTCTTCGGCGACCGGCTGCGCGGGCTGACGCTGTTCGTGCCGTTCGCCCTGGTCGGGCTGCTCGCGGCGCGCCCGGACCTGGTGACCCGGTTCCTCGGCGCCCGCGGCTGGCTCCCGTCCGGCCGGGAGACCGAGCCGGTGCGCCGCGTGCCGTCGGCCGTGCTGGGCCTGTCCGGCGCGCTGCTGCTCAGCCTGCTGTTCGCGGCGGCCGCGCTCCCCGTGCCCGGGGCCGAGGCCGCGGGCGAGGAGTCCGGCTCCCTCAGCAGCGGCGAACCGGTGGTGCCGCCGGGCGGTGATGTCGTGGTGATCGGCACGCAGGGCCTGCGCTGGACCGACGTCAAGCCGTCCCTCGACACGGGCAGCGCGCCCGCGCCCACCCTGTACGGCCTGCTCACCGACGGCGCGGACGCCGCCGGCCTGACCCTGCCCAACGGGCGCGCGGCCCGCTGCCCCGACAGCGGGTGGCTGAGCCTGTCCGCGGGCCGCCTCGCCGAGGTCGCCGACCAGCGCGACGAGGACAACCACTGGGTCTGCGACGAGATCACCGTGACCCCGGTGGACGAGGCGGCGGACGGCAAGGACGCCGCCGCCGAGGGCGGCACCGAGGACGCGGCGGGGAGCGCCGTGATCGCGGGCGGCGACCGGCCCGCCGTCGTCGACCAGTGGGAGCGCCTGACCGCCCTGCAGCGCGGCTCCGGTTACGCCGCCCACCCCGGCACGTTCGGCGACGCGCTCGCCGGCCGGTGCACGACGGCGGTGGGGCCCGGCGCCGCGGTCGCGCTCGCCGACGGCGACGGCGGCGTGGGCCGGTACTACGACCTCGACTCGGCGCTGGCCGCCGGCTCGGGAGCCTGGGACTGCCCCGTCACGTTCGTGGACGCGGGCTCCGCCCTGCTGGACGTCTCCGACCGCGCGGAGCTGGAGAAGCAGCCCGACGGCGCCGAGCAGGTCGCCGAGCTCCGCGCCGACCTGGTCGCCGCCGTGGACCTCGCGGTCTGGCGAGTGCTGGACGCCGCCCCCGCCGACGCGACGGTGCTCGTGGTCGACGTCGCCACGACGCCGGAGCACGCGCTCGAGCTCGGCCCGGCGCTCGTGCGCCCCTCCACGGACTACGACGGGCTGCCGCGCTACCTGGCCAGCACCGCGACCCGGACGGAGGGCGTGGGACGACTCATGGACGTCCCGGCCGTGGTGCTCGACGCCGTCGGCGTGGACCTGCCCGCCGACATCGACCCGACGCCGCTGCTGCGCGCCGGCGAACGCCCCGCCTCGGCGTGGCTCACCGCCGACGAGCTGGCCGACATGACGGCGCGTGACCACGTGCGCCGCGACGCGTACATCTGGCTCGTCGACGTGCCGTTCTGGCTGGGCCTCGCGCTGGCGGCGGCGTGCTGGCTGGTGCCGCGCCGGGTCGCGGTCGTGCCGGGCGGCCTGCGCCGGGCGACCGTGGTCGCCGCCACGGCGCTCACCGCGCTGCCCGCGGGCGGGTTCCTGGTCTCGCTCACCGGCTGGTGGCGGTTCGACCTGCCCGTGCTCGCGATCCTGGGGGCCACCCTGCTCGTGACGGCGGCGGTGACCGGCCTGAGCCTGCTCGCCCCCAGACGGCCGCTGTGGGCTGCCCCGGCGGTCGTCGCGGGCATCACGTTCGTCGCGCTCACGGTGGACGCCCTGGTCGGCACGCCCTTGAACCGGGCCGCGCCGCTGGGGTCGGCCCCGACGTTCGGCGCGCGGTTCTACGGCTTCGGCAACCCGACGTTCTCGGTGTACGCGGTCGCGGCGATCGTGCTCGCGGCGGCCCTGGCGCAGCTCCTGGTCTCCCGTGGGAGACGGGTGCTGGCCACGGTGGCTGTCTCCGTCGTGGGCGTGATCGCGATGGTGATCGACGTCTGGCCCACGCTCGGTGCCGACCTGGGCGGCGGGCTGGTGCTCGTCCCGGCGTTCGTGGTGGTGGCGACCGCCGCGTCCGGGCTGCGGCTGACGCTCTGGCGGTTCACCTGGGTCGCGGCGGCCGGCGTCGGCGTGGTCGCGCTCGTGGGCGTGCTGGACTGGCTGCGCCCGCCCGAGTCGCGCTCGCACCTGGGGCGGTTCGTGGCCCAGGTGGTCGACGGCGAGGCGTTCTCCACCCTGCTGCGCAAGGCGCTGTACGCGCTGAACTCGATCACGGGCGGTCCGGCGGTCTGGGCCACGGTGGTGCTGCTCGTGCTCACCGGGCTGGCGCTGTTCGGGCCCCCGGCGTGGCGTGCGCGCCTGACGCCGGCGTGGTTCACGTGGGCGGAGCGCAGCTGGGAGTTCCTGCGGCCCGCCCTCGTGGCGATGTGGGTCATGGCGGTGCTGGGCTCGCTGGTCAACGACTTCGGCCTGCGGATCGCCATGATCGCGCTCATCCCCGCCGTGCCGCTGCTCACGATGGTCGCGCTGCGGACCACACCGGCAGGGCAGCGCCGATAGGCTCTGTCCGTGATCGATCTCCGACTTCTGCGCGACAATCCCGACGTCGTCCGCGCGAGCCAGGTGGCCCGCGGCGACGACCCCGACCTCGTCGACGTGGCGCTCGACGCCGACGCGCTCCGCCGCTCCTCCCTGGCGGAGTTCGAGAGCCTGCGCGCGGAGCAGAAGTCTCTGGGCAAGCAGGTGGCCCAGGCCCAGGGCGACGAGAAGCAGGCGCTGCTGGCCCGCACCAAGCAGCTCGCGCAGGACGTCAAGCGGCACCAGGCCACGGCCGGCGAGGCCGAGCAGGAGCTCGACCGCGTGCTCTACTCGATCGCCAACGTGATCGAGGGCGCGCCCGCCGGCGGCGAGGAGGACTACGTCGAGCTCAAGCAGGTGGGCACGCGGCGCGACTTCGCGGCCGAGGGCTTCGAGCCCAAGGACCACCTGGAGCTCGGCGAGGGCCTGCGCGCCATCGACACCAAGCGCGGCGCCAAGGTGTCGGGCGCGCGGTTCTACTTCCTCACCGGCATCGGCGCCCGCCTGGAGCTGGCGCTGCTCAACATGGCGATGGACCAGGCCGTGGAGCAGGGCTTCACGCCCATGATCACGCCCACCCTCGTCAAGCCCGAGACCATGCAGGGCACCGGCTTCCTGGGCGCCCACGCCGACGAGGTCTACCGGCTGGAGAAGGACGACCTCTACCTGGTCGGCACCTCCGAGGTGGCGCTAGCCGGCTACCACAGCGACGAGATCGTGGACCTGTCCGACGGGCCGCTGCGGTACGCGGGCTGGAGCGCCTGCTACCGCCGCGAGGCCGGCTCGGCGGGCCGGGACACCCGCGGGATCATCCGCGTGCACCAGTTCCACAAGGTGGAGATGTTCAGCTACTGCGCCCCCGAGGACGCGGCGGCCGAGCACCAGCGCCTGCTGGGCTGGGAGGAGGCCATGATGGCCAAGGTCGAGCTGCCCTACCGCGTGATCGACACGGCGGCGGGCGACCTCGGCTCGTCGGCGGCCCGGAAGTTCGACTGCGAGGCGTGGCTGCCCACCCAGGACCGCTGGCTGGAGCTCACCTCGACGTCGAACTGCACCACGTTCCAGGCCCGCCGCCTGGGCGTCCGCGAGCGGACCGAGGACGGCTCGACCCGCAACGTCGCCACCCTGAACGGCACGCTCGGCACCACCCGCTGGATCGTCGCGATCCTGGAGAACCACCAGCAGGCCGACGGCTCGGTGCACGTCCCGGAGGGCCTGCGCCCGTACCTGGGCGGCCTGGAGGTCCTGGAGCCGGTGAAGTAACCCGGCGGTCCGCCGCTGTTCACCGGCCGGTGGGTAGGCTGCCAGCGTGCCTCCTGCCACCGAACGCAAGCTCGTCGCCCTCGACATCGACGGCACGCTCGTCACGTACGACGAGGTGCTGTCCGACGCCGCACGCGAGGCGGTGGCGGCCGTCCGGGCCGCCGGGCACCACGTGGTGCTCGCGTCCGGGCGGTCGCTCATCGCGATGACGCCGATCGCGGCCGAGCTCAAGATCGAGGACTCCTGGATCGTCGCGTCGAACGGCGCCGTCACGGCCCGTCTCGACGCGTCCGCCCCCATGGGCTACGTCCTCGAGAAGGTCGAGACCTTCGACCCGGAGCCCGTGCTGCGCATGCTCCAGGTGGAGCTGCCGCACGCGCGCTACGCGGTGGAGGACGTCGGCGTGGGCTTCCGGATGAACGAGCTCTTCCCGGAGGGCGAGCTCAACGGGGAGCACCGGGTGGTGGACTTCGAGGAGCTCTGGTCCGGCGACGTCACGCGTGTCGTGGTCCGCAGCCCCGGGGAGACGAGCGCGGAGTTCCACGAGATCGCGGCGCGGCTCGGGTTCGACGACGTGACGTACGCCGTCGGCTGGTCCGCCTGGATGGACATCGCACCGCAGGGCGTGACGAAGGCGTCGGCGCTCGAGGCGGTGCGCAAGGAGCTCGGCGTGGCGCCCGAGAACACCGTCGCGGTGGGTGACGGCAGCAACGACATCGACATGCTGCGGTGGGCAGGACTGGGCGTGGCCATGGGGCACGCGACCGAACCGGTGCGGGCGGCGGCCGACGCCGTGACCGGCTCGATCGACGACGACGGCGTGGTGGACGTGCTCCGCTCGCTGCTCTGAGTCGCGCAACACGGGGGTGAACTGTGCGGGTGAAAGAGCTATCCGTGCAAAGGTATGGATCACCAGCCGAAAGCCTGTACATTTGGGCGCGATCCGTCGAAGGGTGACGGCGCTCACGGTGCCATGGGGGTACGTGATGATCCTGGACGACCAATCGGTGTCCATGCGGGTGCGCAACGATGCGCCCCACCTGGTCGCCCTCGACATCGACGGGACCCTGTTGGTCACCGGGCAGCCGGTGCCCGGGCCGACGGTTCTGGCCGTTCGCCTCGTGCGCGGCCGGAAGCATCACGTGGTCCTCGCGTCGGGACGGTCGTTGACGGGGATCCTGCCCGTGGCCAAGGAGCTCGGGATCACCGACGGCTGGGTGGTCGCCTCCAACGGCGCGGTGACGGCGCGGCTCTGCGCCGACTGCACCAACGGCTACCAGCTCGAGGACGTGCTGACGTTCGACGTCGGCCCCGTGGCCCGGATGGCGCTCAGCCGCTTCCCCGACGTGCAGATCGGCGTCGAGGAGATCGGCGTGGGCTACCGCGTGAACCGGCTGTTCGAGCCCCACGAGGTCAACGGCGCCCAGCGGGTGGTCGGCGTCGACGAGCTGGGCGTCATGCCGGCGTCGCGCGCGATCCTGCGCGGGCCGAACGTGCTCGACCTGCTCGAACCGCTGCGCCGGCACGGCGTCACCGCCACCGAGGCCGGTCCGGACTGGATCGACGTGACCCCCCGGCACCTCAGCAAGGCGACGTCGCTGGAGAACATCCGCTCCCTGCTCGACGTCCCGCGGCACAACACGCTGGCCGTCGGCGACGGCCTCAACGACATCGAGATGCTGAGCTGGGCCGCACGGGCCGTCGCGATGGGCCACGCCCCGGCGGCGGTGAAGGCGATCGCCAACGAGACCGTCGGCGACATCACGCAGCACGGCGTGATCCAGGCGCTCAAGACCCTGATCTGACCTTCCGCCGGCTCGGGTCTTTCGCTGGTCGAGCCCTCTTCGCTGGTCGAGCCTCCTTCGCTGGTCGAGCTTGTCGAGACCCGGGTCTCGACAAGCTCGACCAGCGAAAGAGCACTACTGGCGTCGGTGCGGCGTCAGCGCGCCGTGAGGATCAGCGGGCCGTCCTCCGTGATCGCGATCGTGTGCTCCGAGTGGGCACCCCGCGAACCGTCCTCCGAGCGGAGCGTCCAGCCGTCCGGGTCGGTGAAGATCTTGTCCGTGGTCTCCAGGAACCACGGCTCGACCGCGATGACGAGGCCCGGCTTGAGGGGGAACCCGCGGCCCGCGCGGCCGTTGTTCGGCACGTGCGGGTCGCCGTGCATGGTGCGGCCCACGCCGTGCCCGCCGAAGTCGGTGTTGACCGAGTAGCCGGCCGCGTGCGCGACCTCCGCGATCGCCGCGGAGATGTCGCCGATCTTGTTGCCGGGCTGCGCGGCGGCGATGCCGGCCTCCAGCGCCACCTCGGTGGTGCGGATCAGCTTGGCGTCGCGCTCGGCGCGGGCCGGGTCCGGCTCGCCGACCACGATCGACAGGGCGGAGTCCGAGACCCAGCCGTTCACGGAGGCCGCGAAGTCGATCGACAGCAGGTCGCCGTCCTGCAGCGCGTAGTCGAACGGCAGGCCGTGCAGCACGGCGTCGTTCACCGACGTGCAGATGACCTTGCCGAACGGCATGGCCCCGAACGACGGGTGGTAGTCGATGTAGCACGACTCGGCGCCCTGGTCGCGGATCATCTTGTGCGCGACCTCGTCGAGCTCGAGGAGGTTGACCCCCACGCCCGCTGCTTCGCGGACGGCGAGCAGCACGTCGGCGACGAAGCGTCCCGCCGGGCGCATCTCCTCGATCTCGCGCGGCGTCCTCAGCTCGATCATGTCCGTCCTTCCGTAGGGGCACCAGTGATCTGGCTGCACAAGCCTACGTCCCGCCGCCGACACGCCGGCCGCCACGGGCGGGCGCGTTGCTCGCGGTCTACCCGGTGTTTCACCCGGCTTGGGTGACAGGTGGGATTGCAACGATTTCGTAATGCAAGGTGATGCTGTATGGGCTTGCATCGGATCGAGAACCACGGTTGCGTTGACGTCGGGCAGCCCGGCAGTCTTGCCGGTCCGTACCCGCAAGTCAGAGGGTTCTGAGCCCACGAAGCAGTGGAGGAGCACGAGATGACTATCCGGATGGCTTCCAAGCGCCGAGCCGTCGCCCTGGCGGCGACCGGCGCGAGCCTGGCCCTGGTCCTAGCGGCCTGTGCCGACACCAATGACGGCGGTGGCGAGGACGGCGGCGGCGAGGCGACCGGCCCGTCCGCGATCGACTGCGCCGCCTACGAGGAGTTCGGTGACCTCGACGGCACCGAGGTCAGCGTCTACACCACCATCGTGGAGCCCGAGGCCGAGACCCAGACGCTGTCCTACGAGCCCTTCGAGGACTGCACCGGCGTGACGATCAACTACGAGGGCTCGCGCGAGATGGAGGCGCAGCTGCCCGTGCGCGTCCAGGCTGGCAACCCGCCGGACATCGCGATCCTGCCGCAGCCCGGTCTGCTCAAGACGCTCGTCAACGACTACGACGCCGTCCTCCCCGCACCGGAGCAGGTCGAGGCCAACGTCGACGAGGGCTGGGCGCCGGAGTGGAAGGAGTACGGCACGGTCGACGGCACGTTCTACGCCGCGCCGCTGGGCTCCAACGTGAAGTCGTACGTCTGGTACTCGCCGAAGATGTTCGCCGACGCCGGCTACGAGGTCCCGACCACCTGGGACGAGCTGACGGAGCTCACGGCCACCATCGCCGAGGGCAACGAGGGCGCCACCCGCCCCTGGTGCGCGGGCATCGAGTCCGGTGACGCCACCGGCTGGCCGGGCACCGACTGGATCGAGGACGTCGTGCTCCGCACCGCGGGCCCGGACGTCTACGACCAGTGGTACAGCCACGAGATCCCGTTCAACGACCCGCAGATCGTCGACGCGTTCGACACCGCGGGCGACATCCTCAAGAACCCGGACTACGTGAACGGCGGCCTGGGCGGCGTCGACTCGATCGCCACGGCGACCTGGACCGACGCCGGCTACCCGATCCTCGACGGCAACTGCTGGATGCACCGCGCCGCGAACTTCTACCAGACGCAGTGGCCCGAGGGCACCGAGGTGGGCCCGGACGGCGACGTCTACGCGTTCTACCTGCCGGCCATGACCGCCGACGAGAAGCCGACGCTGGTCGCCGGCGAGTTCATCGGCGCGTTCACCGACCGTCCCGAGGTGAAGGCGTTCCAGACCTACCTCTCCAGCGCGGAGTGGGCCAACGCCAAGGCTGAGTCCACCCCCGCCGGCGGCTGGGTGAGCGCCAACAAGGGCCTCGACCCCGAGCTGCTCGCGACGGACTTCGACCGCCTCTCCGCCGAGATCCTGGCCGACCCGGCCACGGTCGCGCGGTTCGACGCGTCCGACCTCATGCCGGCCGCCGTCGGCACGGACTCCTTCTGGAACGGCATGGTCGAGTGGTTCGCCAGCGACCAGAGCAGCCAGCAGGTGACCGACACGATCGAGGCATCCTGGCCGAAGAACTGACGCCCGGCCCTCGGTCATGACGCGCGGAGGCGTGGGACTTCGAGTCCCACGCCTCCGCCGTCCTAGGCTGAGGGCCGGGACCAGTCAAGGACGACCGGACCAGGACAGCGACAGGAGATAGCCATGGACTGGCTGCTGTATGCCGGGGACGACCCCGGGCACAAGTTATTGCTGATGCTCATCGCGATCGTGCTGTTCGTCGTGCTGATGGGCATCATCCTCTTCGTGGTCGACCGGCCACGGAACCCCACCCGCTGGTTCGTCGGCTTCGGGTTCACGGGCGCGGCGCTGCTGCTGCTCCTGCTCGGCCTCGTGTACCCGGCGATCCGCACCATCATCAACTCGTTCATGAACCGCAACAGCACCGAGTTCGTGGGCGTGGACAACTACGTGGTGGCCTTCACCGAGCCCAGGTTCCTCGTCGTGCTCGGCAACACGGCGCTCTGGGTGCTGGTCGCCCCGCTCGTGGCCACGTTCCTCGGTCTGCTGTACGCCTACCTGGTCGACAAGAGCCGCTTCGAGGCCGTGGCCAAGGGGCTCGTGTTCCTGCCGATGGCCATCTCGATGGTGGGCGCGTCGATCATCTGGAAGTTCGTCTACGAGTTCAAGCCGGCCGGCGTGAACCAGACCGGCCTGCTCAACCAGTTCATCGTCTGGCTCGGCGGCGAACCGCAGCAGTTCCTGATCAGCCGGCCGCTCAACACGTTCCTGATCATGGTGGTCTTCATCTGGATCCAGGCGGGCTTCGCGATGACGCTGCTCTCGGCGTCGATCAAGGCGATCCCCGACGACATCGTCGAGGCGGCCCGGCTCGACGGCGTCTCCGGGTTCGGCATGTTCTGGCGCATCACCATCCCGAGCATCCGGCCCGCCCTGGTCGTCGTGCTCACCACGATCGCGATGACCACGCTGAAAACCTTCGACATCGTCAGAACGATGACCGCGGGCCAGTTCAACACCTCGATCGTCGCGCTGGAGTTCTACGACCAGCGGTTCCGGCAGAACGAGGCGGGCCTGAGCGCGGCGCTGGCCGTGCTGCTGTTCGTCATCGTGATCCCGGTGATCATCTACAACGTGCGCCAGCAGCGCCTCTCGGAGGACGTCCGATGAGCACCGTGAAGACAGCCGACGCCGTACCCGAGGCACCCCGGGCGAAGTCCGACCTCGGCGGACGCGCCCGCAAGGCGCGCAAGGCGCTCTCCAACCCGTGGGCGAGCACCCTCGCCGTCGTCATCGCCATCCTGTGGACCATCCCGACGCTCGGCCTGCTCATCACGTCGTTCCGCCCGGAGCTGGACATCCGGCAGAGCGGCTGGTGGACCGTGTTCGGCTCCGCGTTCGCCGGCGAGGGCGTGTTCTCGCTGCGGAACTACGAGGCCGCGCTGTTCGACGGGTCCACGAACCTCGCCGTGTTCTTCGTGAACTCGTTCGTGGTCACGCTGCCCGCGGTGTTCATCCCGATCACCCTCGCCCTGCTGGCCGCCTACGGGTTCGCCTGGGTCGACTTCAAGGGCGCCGACTTCCTGTTCATCGCGGTGTTCGCCCTGCAGATCGTGCCGATCCAGATCACCCTCGTGCCGCTGCTGTCGGCCTACGTGGACCTGGGCATCAACGGCACGTTCTGGACCATCTGGTTGTCGCACTCGATCTTCGCGCTGCCGCTGGCGATCTTCCTGCTGCACAACTTCATGAAGGAGATCCCGAGGTCCCTGGTCGAGGCGGCGCGGATGGACGGCGCCGGCCACGTGCAGGTCTTCTTCCGGGTCGTGCTGCCGCTGCTCACGCCGGCGCTCGCGGCGTTCGCCATCTTCCAGTTCCTGTGGGTGTGGAACGACCTGCTGGTCGCCCTGGTCATGGGTGACCTGAAGACGTTCCCGCTCACGGTCCGGGTGGCCGAGCTCGCGGGTTCGCGCGGTGGTGACTGGCACCTGCTGTCGGCCGGTGCGTTCATCTCGATGATCGTGCCGCTGATCGTGTTCCTGTCGCTGCAGCGCTACTTCGTGCGCGGCCTGCTGGCGGGTTCCGTCAAGGGCTGACCGCGTCGTCCCGCGGACCGGCTGCTCGGTGGTCGAGCTTGTCGAGACCCAGGTCTCGACAAGCTCGACCACCGTTCTTTCTCACGCCGAGGGTGCCTCGCGAGCCAGGAGGCTCTCCTTGATCGGCAGGCCGTAGCGGAAGCCGCCCAGCGTGCCGTCCGTGCGCAGGATGCGGTGGCACGGCACGAACAGCGCCGCCGCGTTCATGGCGCACGCGCCGGCCGCGGCGCGCACCGCCGCCGGCCGCCCGGTCCGCACCGCGTACTCGCTGTACGTCAGGCGCTCGCCGGGCTCGACCTCCCGCAGCACGTCCCAGGCGTGCGTCCGGTACGGGCCGCTCGCCTGCAGCACGGGGATGTGGCCGGGCGCCCCGTGGTCGCCGTCGTAGTAGGCGCGGACAGCGTCCGCGGCCTCGGCGAGCAGGCCCGTCGCGGCCTCGCCGTCGGCGCGGTCCGCGGCGGACGGGCGCAGGCTCGGGTGGACGAGCGCGAGGAGCGAGCCGACGTCGTCGGTCCAGCCGGCGGCGAGCACCTGCTCCGTGGCCTGGCCCGCCGGGGCGCGGTCGACGGCGGGAACCGCCGCGACGACGACGCTGAACGGGCCGTCGGGGGTGGTGAGGGTCGTGGTCTGCATGTTCTTCCTTCCAGGAGATCGAGGTGTCAGACGCACAGGTCACCCGGGTGACCTGTAGGTCTGACACGTCAGGCGGAGCGCCACAGGTGCATCGCGGCGTAGGAGCGCCAGGGCGCCCAGACCGCGCCGCGCAGGGCGAGCTCCTTGAACTGGTGCGGGCGGGAGGCCTCCGCGGAGACCAGCCCGAGGTTGCGGGCGCCGGACAGCAGGGCGACGTCGCCGTCCATCAGGACGTCGGGGTCGCCGAGCACCCGCAGCGCCACGTACCCGGCCGTCCACGGCCCGATCCCGGGCCGCGCGACGAGACGACGCCGCAGGTCGTCGGGGTCGTCGCCGACGCTCAGCGTGAGGGTGCCGTCCGCGAGGTCCCGGGCCGCACCGAGCACGGTCGCCAGGGTCCGGGCGGGCAGGCGGAGGTAGGCCGAGCCGCCCTCGGTACCGGGCCCGCCGCCGGAGCCCGGCTCAGACGGACCGGCGATCTGGCGCGAGGTCGGGAACAGCCTGGTCAGGCCCTCGAACGCCGAGACGTACGGGGTGCCCACGCCGTGCGCGAGCCGCGTCAGGTGCGTCCGCGCGGCGGCGACACTGATCTGCTGCCCCACGATCGCGCGGACCAGCAGCTCGGCCGGGTCCAGCGTGCCGGGCACCCGGATTCCGGGGACCGCCGCGACGGACGGCGCGAGCACCGGCTCGGCCGCGAGCGATGAGTCGACGGCGACCGGGTCGGCGTCGAGGTCCAGCAGCCGCCGCACGCGCGCGACGGCGACGGGCGCGTCCGCGAGGTCGGCGAGCTCCAGGTCCAGGTCGACACGCCCGCTGCCGGGCCGGGGCACGCGCACCTCGAACGCGCCGGGTCCGTGCGGCAGGAGGACGGTCCGGGCGTACCGGAGCACGGGGGCGGCGGTTGGTGCCGGGCTCGAGGGGGTGGACGAGCCGGGGGTGCCGTTCATCCTGTCCGAGCCGGGGGTGCCGATGACGCCCAGGTCCGCTGACTCCACGCCCTCGATCGCGCGCACGGCGAGGAACTCCAGCACGCCCTGCGCGTCGAACGGCTCGCGCACGGGCAGCGTGAGCGAGATGCGCACGGGCTCGCCCGCCGTCGTCGCGACTTCGGTCGGATGCATTGAGCTCGGTCCGTCAACCGACCGGGCTCGCGACGTCGGACCGAGCTCACGTTGACCAGGGCGCCGGGCCCGCGCACGGAGCTCGGACGGCGTCGCGCCGAACACCTCGGCCACGGTGTCATTGAACTGGCGGATCGAGCCGAACCCGGCCGCGAAGGCGACGTCGGCCAGGCGGAGCGAGGTACCGACGAGGAGGGTGCGCGCGGTCTGCGCGCGCTGGGCCCGGGCGAGGGCCAGCGGCCCCGCGCCGAGCTCGCCGACGAGCAGCCGGTGCAGCTGCCGCTCGGAATACCCCAGGCGCTGCGCGAGGCCGGAGACGCCCTCGCGGTCCACCACGCCGTCGGCCACCAGGCGCATCGCGCGACCCGTGAGGTCGCGGCGCAGGTCCCAGGCCGGCGTCCCCGGAGCGGCCTCGGGCAGGCACCGCTTGCACGCCCGGAACCCGGCCTCGTGCGCGGCGGCGGAGGTCAGGTAGAACCTGACGTTCTCGGCCTTCGGCGTGCGCGCCGGGCACGACGGCCGGCAGTAGATTCCGGTGGTGCGCACCGCGGTGTAGAACTGCCCGTCGAAGCGGGAGTCGCGCGCGGCGATGGCGCGGTAACGCTCGGTGAACGCGGGATCGCGGAGCTCGACGTCGGTCATGCCCACCATCCTGCGCCCCGTCCGGGCGTAGCGGCTAGCGGGATTCGGACACGGCAGTGAGGGCCGTGAGGCGGGTCTCGAGGCCCTCCCGGACGCCGGGCCACTCGTCGGACAGGATCGAGAAGTACAGGGTGTCGCCCTCGGAACCGTCCGGGGCGATGCGGTGCGCCCGCAGCCGCCCCTCCTCCTGCGCGCCGAGCTTCAGGATCGCGGCACGGGACCGCGTGTTCCGCGCGTCGCAGCGCAGCGCGACCCGGCGCAGCTCCAGCACCTCGAAAGCGTGCCGCAGCAGCATCAGCTTGCACGCCGGGTTGGTCGCGCCGGCCCACCAGTCGCGGCCGTAGAACGTGGACCCGATCTCGACGCGGCGCTGCCGGGCGCTGAGCTCGTAGAACCGGGTCGAGCCGCGCACCTCGCCGTCGGGCCCGAGCACCGCGAACGCCAGGTGGTCCGGGGCCGCGAGGGCGGCGTCCACGTACGCCTCCATGGCGGGGACGGTGTCGGGGAGCGCGCTGGTCATGCCCGCCCAGAGCTGGGCGTCGACGAGTCCGGCCAGGGCCGGTGCGTGCTCGTGGGCCAGCGGTTCGAGGCGGACGCCGTGGGCGGCGAGACGGAGATCGTGCTGCATGGCGCCATCCCACCACGCCCGCGGCGTCCCGGGCCGCCTTGTCCGGCGCCCGGGACCCGCGTCCGGCGCCCGCGACGTCGCGGGCACGAACCGGTCAGCGCAGGTCGCGCAGGTACGCCGCCGCGCCCCCGTAGCCCGCCGTCCGGCGCTCGTCGAGCGTGGCGATGATGAGCAGCACCCCGCCCGCCGCCGCGAGCGTGAGCATCCACGGCACCGCGGAGATCTCCGTGCCGAGCTGGCTGACGAACACGATCAGCACCTCGATCGGCAGCACCCAGACCCCGAGCAGGAACGGCGCCGCGAGCCCGCGCCGGGACCCCACCAGCACCCCGGTCAGTGCCACCGCGACCACCAGCACGGCCCGCCAGGTCTGCGGGTCGGTGAACGTCGCGAGCACCGAGGGCCCGAGCAGCGCCAGGATCCCGGGTCCCAGCAGGGCCCACGAGCCGGTCCAGCCCACCGGCCAGCCCACCAGGGTGCGCTGCGGGACCCGGGCGGAGTCGGGTCCGGCCACCCTGGTCCGGGCCTCCCACTCGCCGAGCGCGAAGCAGCCGGCCACGACGAGCCCCACCCCCAGCGGCACGGAGAACACCTCGACCCGCAGCTCGCGCGGGACCCAGGCCGCGATGCCCGCCGCCAGGGCGGCCATCCACACGGCCCAGGACGGCACGCCCGTCGTGTGCCCGCGCAGCAGCCGCCGCGCGACCACCACCAGGAGCACGAGCAGCGCGACCTCCACCACCCACAGCGCCACGATGGCGCCCCAGTGCGGTTCCGTGTTCGCCACGGCGCCCACGGTCAGGAACACCAGCGCCGGGACGCGGCCCGCGGCGTCGAGCACCCGCAGCAGCCGAGCCGACGACGCGCCCTGCCGGGCGCCGTTGACCGCCACGAGCGCGAGCGCGCCCGCGACGACGGCCCAGCCCAGGCCGACCGCGAACCGGGTCCCCGGCTCGCCGTCCGGCGACGCCGCCACCTGCAGCGACTCGACGGTCAGGCCCACGCCCGCCAGCAGCACGGCCCCGGCCAGCAGGGCGCGCGCCCGGGCGGACCACGCGACGGACACGAGCGGCCACCTCCGCAGCACGACGATCGCGAGCGTCAGCACGGCCCCGGCCGCGAGCAGGATCCAGGCGCGTGGGTCGCCCGGGTGTGTGCCGAGGGCCAGCGTCAGGTCGCTCGGCACCAGTGCCAGCACCAGGCCCGCCGCCGCCAGCCGCCAGCCGTGGCTCCCGCCGCGCCGGGCCAGCAGGGCGCCCACGAGCACCGCGGCCACCGCCGGCGGCAGCGTGTAGGCCTCGACGAGCCGGACGCCGCCGTCGGCCAGCGCGGTCCAGACCGCCGTGGTGGCGAGCGCTCCGGCGAGCCACCACACGCGGGTGCGGTCGGGCTCGCGCGCCACCACCCCGGCGCCGACGGCGAGGAGCAGCAGCACGGCCACGGCGATGTCCGGTCCGGCCGACGGGCGGCCGTACGCCAGGCCGACGGTGATCGCGCCGGTCACCAGCACGCTCGCCTCCAGCGTGGTGCGCACCAGCGCGCCCACCACGCTGCCGTCGGTCACCCGTGCGGCGAGGAAGGCCGCGACCCGCGGCGCCCCGCCCGCGACGACGGCGACCGCCGCCGCGACCACCGGCAGGAGCACGGGTGAACCGCTGCCGGGGATCAGCACGGCGCCCGCGCTCACGACCGCCACCGAGACGGTCGGCAGCACCAGGCCCGCCGCGATCACCCGCACGGCCGGCGCGAGGCCCGCCCGCCGGGTGAGGAGCAGCACCAGCTCCAGGACGAGCATCGCCGTGGCCGCCCCCGCGGACCACCAGGTGCGGTCGAGCACCACGGTGTACACCCCGAGCGCGAACGGCACGGCCGTCACGCCGAGCACGGCGAACCACTCGCCCCGGGTGACGCGCGTGCCGACGGTCACGGCCACCGCCGTCATCGACGCCGCGGCCGACACCGTGCACACCGCGGCCACCCAGCCGAACCCGAGCCAGCCCAGCCAGACCCCGCCCACGACCAGCGCGTACGCGTAGGCGCCGCCGACGAGCGCGGGGTGCACGGCGCGCGGCAGCGCGGCGCGCGCGGCCAGCGCCAGCGGCACGGCGACGACTGTCGCCGCCAGCACCGAGGGCCGGCTCTGCCAGGAGCCGACCGCCAGCAGGCCGAGGGCCACGCAGGCCCCGGTCAGCGCGGCGGGGCGCCAGGACGCGCCCTCCGCCGGGCTCATCGCGGACCCGCCGAACCGGACGGTGAGCCCCGCGGCCCGGCGCACGCCGTCCAGCGCGCCCCGCGCCCCGGTGACGACGGCGCGCAGCGGGCGCCAGGACCGGCCCGGGTCCGTGGTCGCCGCCAGCAGCACCACGGTGAGCACGGCCAGCAGCACGAGCGCCGCAGCGGCGGTCAGCCGGGTGTGCAGCACGGCGACGACGGCCAGGCCGACGGTCACCCAGGGGGCGAGCGCCCGGGCGGTCCGGACCAGCGGCGCCGGAGCGCCCGACGCCGGCCCCGCCGCGATCCCCAGCCGGGAGGCCGCCAGCACCAGCAGCGCCAGGACCACCACGCCGAGCGTGGCGGAGGCCCGGGCCTCCAGCGACAGGTACGGGCCACCCAGCGGCCCGTCGCCCAGGGTCAGCGCGGGGGCCACCCCGAGCGGACCGACCAGCACCTCCGGCACGCGCTGCCCGGCGGACCCCACCGCCGGGACGGTCGCGACCACGGCGACCAGCCAGGCGGCGAGCAGCAGGTCGGCGCGCGTGCGGGCGGCGGGCACGAGTGGGCGCACCCGCAACGCGACCAGGACGGTCAGCACCGCGGCGAGCACGGCCCAGGCCACGCCCGCCGCGGCGGGCAGCACCCAGATCAGCTCGGCGCCTTCCCACGCCGCGAGGCACATGGCCGCGGCCGCGCCGAGGCCCCCGGCGACGAAAGTCCACCAGCGGCGGTGCGTGCCGCGCCGCAGCACGGCGGCGACCACGGCCGTGACGGCGAGCACGGCGGCCGTCTCGGCGTCGCCCGGCACGCCGGCGAGGAACGCTGCCGGCGGCACCACGAACGCCGTGCCGACCGCCAGCACCACCCCGAGCACCTGGACCGCCTCGAGCAGCCCGAGCTCGTTCCGCAGCGTGGAGCCGACGCGCGGGCCCGTGATCCGCGCGACCACCGGGCCGGCCAGCGTGGCCAGGGCGACGAGCAGGGCGCCCGCGGCGACGGCCCACGGCCGCTCGATGCCGTCGGGCAGGGCGAGCGCCGCGGGGAACGCCGCGAACGGCGCCGCGAGCAGGCCCGTCGTGACCCAGGGCCTTACCCGCAGCACGTGCCCGGCGGCGACCGCGCCGACCGCGACGCCCGCCCACCAGAGGTCGAACGTCAGCGGGGTGAGGTTCGGCAGGGCGAACGTGGCGGCCAGCGCGCCGGGCACGGCCACCGTGCGGACCAGGCCGAGCACGCGTGACTCCCACCGCGGCACCACGCCGAGGCGCTCGCCGACCCGGCGCAGCGCAGCGGTCGCGCCGTGCGCCACGAGCGCCGCCGCGACCAGGGCGAGGATCCAGACCCAGGCGAGCAGGCCGACGTCGGACAGGCCCGCGGCGAGCAGCACCGGGACCAGCGGCGCGGAGAGGGCTCCGGCGGCGGCCCACGAGCGCACCCGCAGGCGGGCGCCGAGCGCGACGAGCGCGGGCGCGAGCAGCGCGAGCAGGGCGGCCCGCGCGAGGAACGGCTCGACGTCGCCGAGCAGCCCGGCCTCCAGGCCGAGCTCCGCGCAGACCCAGCCCAGCGCGACGGCCAGGGTGCCCACGGCCTCGGCGGACGACCGCAGGCCGGCCCGGCGCATCAGCGCCGCCGCGACCACGGAGGCGACCGTGACCAGCAGCGTCGCGACGGTGCGGAGCACGAGCTGGTCGGCGAGCGTGAAGAACACGAAGACCACGGCGGACACCGCGAGCAGCGCGGCGCCCACCCCGGCGAGGATCGGCTGGAGGGCCACGGTGCGGGGCGGGGTCGCCGGTCCCGCGGGGGCGACCGGGGCGGCGGAGCCACTCCCGTCCGCCCCGCCCACCACCGTGCCGCCCCACGCGCCGCCCGGCACCGCGCCACCCGGCTCCAGGCCGGGCACGGGCGCCTTCGTCGTCCCACGAGGTGTGCGCCGCACCGGGGGAGCATCGCCGCTCCACGCGACCACGCGCTCCGGCGCCGCACTGCGCCCGCCCGCCCGCTGCTGCCCCGCCTTCGCGCCGGTGGTTCCGACCGCTCGGCCCGCGGCCCCGGCCTTCCGGGCGTACGCGGCCGCCGCGGGCTGCTCGGCGCGCATCTCGTCGAGGATCCGCTGGCGCTCCCGGATGGCCCGCTCGACGGCGAGCGAGGCCTCGTGGACGTCGATCCCGCGCCGCCCGCCGAGGTCGAGCGCGCACGTGCCGCAGACGGCGCCGCGGAGGGGCGCTCCGCACGCGGGGCAGGACACGGTATCGGGCAGGCGCCGCAGCGCATGACTCACCCACGTCTCTTCCATGGGCGGAAGCCTGGCGGAGCCGGACGTCACCGGGGTAGCCCGGCACGCAAGGAATCGGTCACAGTTTCATGCCGAATGTGTGCTTCGCCCGTCAACTCGGCCCGGCTCGGCCGGCACCGACCGCCGTCCTGCCGGCGTCGTCAGACGTGCGCGTCCAGCCAGTCCAGCACCGTGCTCAGGTACTTCTCGCGGGCCGGCTTCGGGGACAGCGCCAGGTCGTGGGCTCCGCCCTCGATGACGGCGATCTCCACGGTCCGCCCGAGGCCTGGCGCGCGGGCGTGCATGTGCGCGACGTCGAGCACGACGTCGGTGCCGAGCTGCTCCGCGATCTCCCCGGCGTCGGACCCCGTGCGGCCGCTGGTGCACACGAGCACCGGGCACCGCACGTCCAGCCCGCGTCCGACGGTGCGGTGCCCGCGCCGGATCGCCGCCAGCCAGCCGGCGCGGACCGGGAACCCCGCGTACGGCTTCCACCGCAGGTCGTAGTCCCACTCGCCGCCCGAGCTGGTGTGCAGGGCCCGGCCGTAGCCCTCGCCGAGCCGGGACACGATCAGCCGGGGCGAGACCCGCCCGAGCACGTAGACGGCCTGGGTGACCAGGGTCCGGTCGGACCAGCTGCCCTGCAGGTCGAACCAGGGGCTGTTCAGCACGAGCGCCGTCACCCGGTCGGGGCGCGCGTTCGCGTACAGCGAGGTGATGAGCCCGCCCGTCGAGTGGCCCAGGAGCACCAGCCCGGAGTGACCGTCCGCGGCGATCACGTCGGCGGCCGCGTCGAGGTCCTGCGCGTAGAGCTCCAGACGGTTGATCATGTTGGCGTCCCGGCCCGCCGCCGTCCACGCGTCCATGGACCGTCCGTGCCCGCGCAGGTCGACGGCGTAGAACGGGTAGCCCCGCCCCGCGACCGCCTCGGCGAGGTGCCGCTGGAAGAAGTAGTCGGTGAACCCGTGGACGTACAGCACCGGAGTGCGCCCGGTCACCGGCCCGTCCTCGGGCGTGTAGCGGATCAGGGTGGCCTCGGCGCCGCCCGGGAGCTGGAGCGTGCGGGCCGCGAAGCCCGCACCCAGCACGTCCTCGGTCCAGTCGTTCACCCGGCCAGTGTGCCCGACAGGCGCGGCGTGCGGCCAGGCAACTGGCGCTCGCGGCGCAGCGCGGGCAGGAAGCACAGCGCGCCCACGGTGCTGAACACCCCGCCGATGACCATGGCGGCGGGGACCGAGAGCAGCCCCGCCGCCCAGCCGAGCGCGGGCGCGCCCAGCGAGTAGGCCGCGAACCCGACCATGGACGCCATCGACAGCACCGTGGTGCGGTTCCGGGCCTCGGCCTCCCGGTGGAGCAGCGCCTGGTAGGCCGGACCGCACGCACCGTGCAGCCCGTAGGTGACCAGGTATGCGGCGATCAGGCCGACCGGTCCGAGCGCGAGCCCCATCCACACGGCCCCGAGCCCGTTGAGCACGCGCGCCAGGATCGCCGTCCGGGCCACGCCCAGGCGCGGCGTGAGGAGACCCGTCAGGGCTGCCCCGCCCGCGAACACGGCCCACCCGGCGGCCGCGACCGGCCCGGAGACCGCGGCCGCGGCCTCGGTCCCGCCCAGGAGCTCGGCCAGCCGGATCGGCTGGAACGTCTCGAAGATCACCATCCCCACGCTCCAGAACACCTCGACCAGGAGCAGCCAGCGCAGCACCCGGTTGTCCCGCGCCAGGCGCAGGCCGTCGCGGATCACCCCGGGCGCCTGGCGCGCGGAGTCGAGCACGCGTGCGGCCACGCCCTGCTTGCCCCGGGTGCCCGACGACGGCGCCGGCGGCAGGGCCGGTGTCGCCCCGGGCCCGGCCGCCCCGGCGTCGGCCGCGGCGTCGGCGACGTGGGCAGCGGCGTCGGCCCCGGCCGGGTGCGTCGCGTCGCGCGGCGTCTCCCGGACCAGGGCGACCACGGTGACCAGGTGCACGACCGAGAGCACGACGTAGACCGCGTAGGGCAGCACGAGCGAGGACCAGGCGTCCAGCGGGTGCCACCAGACGAGGCCGCCGGAGACCAGGGCGCCGACGGCGATGGCCACTCCCATCACGGTGCCCTGCGCGGCCAGCGGGCGGTCGACGTCGGCCCCCGGTTCGGTGGCGTGCACCGTGTCGACGAACCAGGACTCCAGGGGCCCGGAGTCCAGCGCCCGGAAGATGCCCGTGACCGCCGAGGCCAGGGCGAAGGCCCAGAACGTCTGCGCGGCCAGGAACAGGGCGGCCGCCGCCACCTGCAGCACGGCGGCGGCGATCAGCATCGGGCGGCGCCCGAGGGAGTCGGCGAGGCCGGCGGTGGGCAGCTCCAGCGCGAACACGACGAACCCGCCCAGCGACAGCGCGGTGAGTGCCTGCGGCACCGAGAGCCCGCGCTCGATGGGCAGCAGCGTGGTGACGGTGACGACCAGCCCGACGGGGAACCACCGGGTCAGGGTGAGCAGCAGGAAGACCTGCCGGGCGCGGCGCGGGGTCAGGGGGGTCATGGCCGGTCCGTCTCGCCGGGCGCGGCGTCGGGCTCGCCCCCGGCGCCGGGAACGTCGTCCGGCTCCAGCGGGAACGCCGCCTGCCAGAAGTGCACGCGGCGCGCCCCGGGAGCGGGCTCGGCGTCGTGGTAGCGCTCCAGGACCGCGTCGAGCTCCTGGCGGAGCGCCTTGAGCTGTTCGGGGTTCACGGTCACCCAGGCGTCGCCCTGGCCCGTGGCGTCCTGCCAGTCGGTGGGCCAGGCCTCCGCGACGTCGAGCCAGTGCCCGAAGTCGGTGGTGAACAGGCGCAGGTAGTCGCGTTCCAGCCAGCCGAGCGCGGTGGCGGCGTCCTCGTCGTGGGCCAGCTCCGAGCGCTCCCAGCTGTGGGAGCTCGTGGCGGCGCGCCAGAGGCGCTGCTTGCCGGCGCCGTCGCCGGTGTCCGCGACCAGGCCGACGGACTCCAGCTTGCGCAGGTGGTAGCTGGTCGCGCCGGTGTTGGTGCTCAGCGCGTCGGCGAGCGTCGTGGCCGTCGCGGGGCCGCCGATCCGCAGGGCGCCGAGCAGGCGCGAGCGCAGCGGGTGGGCGAGCACCTTCACGGCCTCGGGGGTGAGGCTGAAGTCGTCCTGGGGAGCGGTCATGCGTGCACGATAACCATGCACAATCTCGGTGCACAAGAGTCATGCACAAAAATTGTGCACGCCAGACGTGCGAAGGCCCGGCTCGGCCGGAGCCGGGCCGGGCCCTCGCAGCCGGTTCGCGGTGCGTCAGGTCAGCATGACGACGGCGGTCACCACGCCGGCGACCACCACGAGCACGCGGAACACGCTCGGCGGCATCTTGCGTCCGATGCGCGCGCCCACGTACCCGCCCACCACCGACCCCGCGGCCAGCAGCCCGATCGCCAGCCAGTCCAGGTCGGCGACGACCACGAAGATGACGGTCGCGATCAGGTTCGCCGCGAGCAGCGCCACCGTCCGCAGGGCGTTGATGTTCCGCACCGCGAGGTCGGTCCCGAGCCCCAGCACCGCCGCCATCATGACGCCGGCCCCGGCGCCGAAGTAGCCGCCGTACACGCCGGTGAGCACCGAGAAAACGACGGTCGCCGGCGACATCCCGTGCCGCAGCCGGGTCGGCTCGTCGCGGGTGCGCCGCAGCCACCGGCTGATCCAGGGCTGCACGCCCACCAGCAGGCAGGAGGTCAGGATCAGCCAGGGCACGATCGCCTCGAACACCCCCGGCGGCAGGGCGAGCAGCAGCGCCGCTCCGCCGATGGACCCGACGGCGCAGGTCACGAGCACGATGACCGCTACCCGCGGGTGCTCGCGCAGCTCCTGCCGGTAGCCGAACGACCCGCTCAGCCCGGCGGGCACGAGGCCCACCGTGTTCGAGGCGTTCGCGACCACGGGCGGCAGCCCGACGGCGAGCAGCACCGGGAAGCTCAGCAGCGAGGCGACGCCGACCGTCGTCGACAGCACGCCCGCGCCGAGGCCGGCGCCGAGGACGGCGAGGTGCTCCCAGCCGGTCATCGCTCCTCCTCCCGCAGCAGGGCCACGTCGCTGACCATCTCGACGTGCGCGTGCATGGCCGCGGCGGCGGCCTCCGGGTCCCGGGCGCGGATGGCGTCCGCGATGGCGCGGTGCCCGGTCAGGGAGTTGCGCGGCCGGCCCGGCTGCGAGAGCGACTCGATGCGGCTCTCGCGGATCAGGCTGGCGATCTCGCGCATCGTCTGGGCCAGCAGGTCGGAGTGCGCCGCCGCGGTCACGGCCGCGTGGAACTGCTCGTCGGCGTCCACGCCGCGGTCGCCGTGCTCGATCGACGCCGCCATGGCGTCCAGGGAGGCGTCGATCGCGGCGAGGTCGTCGTCGGTACGGCGCTGCGCGGCCAGCGACGCGATCTTGGTCTCGAGCGCGTCGCGGATATCGATGATCTCGGGCATCCGGTCGGCGTGCGCGCGGATCGCCTCGACGATGCGGCTCTCGCTGTGCTTGCCGGTCAGCACGGTGCCGTCGCCGTGCCGCACCACCACGACGCCCACCACCTCGAGCGCCACGAGGGCCTGGCTGAGGGTCGCGCGGCTGACGCCGAGCCGGGCGGCGAGCTCGCGCTCCGGGGGCAGCCGGTCGCCGGCTTTCAGGCCGTTCTGCCTGATCCACGTGGTGATCTGTTCCGCCACCTGCTCGTAGAGGCGGGTGCGGGCCAGTGGCGTCGGCAGTTCGGCGGGAGCCTTCGGGGTCACCACCCGAGAGTACTTGACAGAAACCGGACTGGACTATTGGCTAGGCCACTGATCCATCGTGCCTCGTCGGTCAACGGTGACCGCCGCGATGGAAAGAGGAGTTCTCATGGGTCCTGAGTGGATCGCGATCATCGCGCTCGTCGCGTTGTTCGTGGCCGGGACAGTCCTGCCGATCAACATGGGCGCACTCGCCTACGTCGCGGCGTGGTTCGTCGGCGTCTTCGCCCTGAACATGGACGACAAGGAGGTGCTGGGCGGGATCAGCGCCGATCTCGTCCTGACGCTCATCGGCGTCACCTACCTGTTCTCCATCGCCAAGAACAACGGCACCGTCGACCTCATCGTCTCCAAGGCGGTCCAGGCGGTCGGGGGCCGGGTGGCCCTCATCCCCTGGGTCATGTTCGCCGTCACCGCGCTGCTCACCGCCATCGGCGCCGCCAGCCCCGCCGCGTGCGCCATCATCGGCCCGGTCGCCCTCGGCTTCGCCCGCCGCTACAAGATCAACCCGCTCATGATGGGCATGTTCGTGGTGCACGGCGCCCAGGGCGGCGGGTTCTCCCCGATCAGCATCTACGGCACCATCACCAACTCCGTCATGGCCGGCGTGGGCTACGAGGGCACCGAGATGGGCGTCTTCATCGCGTCGCTCGCGATCAACACCGCGATGGCCGTGGTCCTCTTCCTCGTCCTCGGCGGCCGCCAGCTCATGCACGAGCGGGTCGACCCCGCCGACGCGTCCGGCCACCTCGTCGACGACCTGCACGCGGGCGGCACCTCGGTGACCGTCAGCGGCCAGGGCGCCGGGATCTCCACCGTCACGCGCGGCCTCGGCGTGCGCCGCGACCACGTGCTCACCCTCGTCGCCTTCGCCGCCGTCGCGACCACGGCGCTCGCGTTCGACCAGAACATCGGCTTCGTCTCGATCACCGCCGCCGTCGCGCTGGCCATGCTCTCCCCGCACCAGCACAAGGACGCCGTCAAGCAGATCGCCTGGCCCACCGTGCTGCTGGTGGCGGGCGTCAGCACCTACGCCGCGATCCTCACCGAGGCGGGCGCGCCCGAGTACATCGGCACCTGGGCCGCGGGCCTGGGCGTCGCCGCGATCGGCGCGCTCGTCCTGTGCTACGTGGGCGGCATCGCCTCGGCCTTCGCGTCGTCGACGGCGCTCCTGCCGGTCATCATCCCGATCGCCGTCCCGCTCATCGGCGGAGGCGGCGTGAGCCCCTGGGCCATGGCCGCCGCCCTGGCGGTCTCGTCGACCATCGTCGACGTCAGCCCCTTCTCCACGAACGGAGCCCTGATGCTCGCCAACCGCCCGGACACGATCTCCGAGCAGGCCTACTACAAGCAGATCCTCAACTACGCCATCATCGTCACCCTCGCGGGGCCGCTGCTGGTGTGGGGCATCCTCGTCCTGCCGGGCTGGTGAGCACCATGACCGGACCCCTATCCGACGTCGTCGTCGTCGACCTCTCCCGGGCCCTGGCCGGGCCGCACGCCACCATGATGCTGGGCGACCTGGGTGCGCGCGTCGTCAAGGTGGAGGTGCCCGAGCGGGGCGACGACACGCGCGGCTGGGGCCCGCCGTTCGTCGGGCCGGAGGGGGCGCGCGAGTCCACGTACTTCCTGTCCGCGAACCGCAACAAGGAGTCGATCGCGCTCGACCTCAAGGCGGACGCCGACCGGGCGACGCTCCTCGAGCTCGTCGACCGGGCCGACGTGCTCGTGGAGAACTTCCGCCCCGGGGTGCTGGACCGCCTCGGTCTGGGCGTCGACTCCCTGCTGGAGCGCAACCCGCGCCTCGTGGTGCTTTCCATCACCGGGTTCGGGCACGACGGGCCGGAGGGCGGCCGCGCCGGGTACGACCAGATCGCCCAGGGCGAGGCGGGCCTCATGTCCCTGACCGGCTCCGGCCCGGACGACCCGCAGCGGGTGGGCGTGCCGATCGGCGACCTGCTCGCCGGCATCTACGGCGCGTACGGCGTGCTGGCGGCGCTGCACGAGCGGCACCGCACCGGCGTCGGCCAGGTGGTCCGCACCTCGCTGCTGGCGGCCGTCACCGGCGTGCACGCCTTCCAGGGCACGCGGTGGACGGTCGCCGGGGAGGTGGGGCGCGCGCAGGGCAACCACCACCCTTCGATCGCGCCGTACGGCCTGTTCCGCTGCCGTGACGGCGCCGTCCAGATAGCCGTGGGGTCCGAGGCGCTGTGGCAGAGGTTCTGCCTCGCGTTCGGCCTCGACCCCGACGCGGAGGGCCTGCGGAACAACCCCGAGCGGGTGGCCCGCCGCGACCAGGTGATCAAGGTGGTCGAGGACGTCTTCGACGCCTACGACGCCGACGACCTGCTCACCCGGCTCGCCGACGCCGGCATCCCGGCGGGCCGGGTGCGTACGCTCGACGAGGTGTACGCATGGGAGCAGACGGCGAGCCAGGGCCTGCTCGTGGACGTCGAGCACGCGAGCCTGGGCCGGCTGACGCTGCCCGGCCCACCGCTGCGGTTCTTCGACGCCGAGGGCGCCGAGGTGACGCGCCGCGAGCACCGGGCACCGCCGGTCCTGGACGAGCACGCGGCCCGGATCCGGGCGTGGCTCGACGCGGCGGGGTCTGCGTCTGACGGCAGGCCGGGCGCACCCGGGCCGGAGGCCGGGCCGTGACCCGGCGCTGGACCGCGCGCGAGCTGCTCGACCTCGTGCTCGACGGCGGCAGCTTCGAGTCCTGGGACGAGCCGGTCGACACCTCCGGGCACCCGGCGGAGTACCGCGCGGTGCTGGCCGCCGCGGCCGAGAAGGCCGGCACCGACGAGTCAGTGCTCACGGGGCGCGGCCGAGTGCGCGGCCGGCCCGTGGTGGTGGTCGTCAACGAGTTCCGGTTCCTCGGCGGGTCCATCGGCCGGGCCGCCGCGCGGCGGATCACCGCCGCGATCCGGCGGGCGACGGCCGAGGGGCTGCCCGTGCTGGCGACGACGGCGTCCGGCGGCACCCGGATGCAGGAGGGCACGCCCGCGTTCCTGCGGATGGTCGAGATCTCGCGGGCCGTCATGGACCACCGCGACGCCGGCCTGCCGTACCTCGTCTACCTGCGGCACCCCACCACGGGCGGCGTCTACGCGTCCTGGGGCTCGCTCGCGCACCTCACCGTCGCCGAGCCGGGCGCGCTCATCGGCTTCCTCGGCCCGCGCGTGGTCGAGGCGCTGACCGGCAAGGCCCTGCCCGACGGCGTGCAGTCCGCCGAGAACCTCGCCGCCAAGGGCGTGCTCGACGGCGTCGTCACGCCCGAGAGCCTGCCCGCGCTGGTCGAGCGGGCGCTCGCGGTGCTGGTCGACCCGCCGTCGGAACCGGCGTTGCCGCGGCGTACCGGCGAGCCCTCCGGGACGACGTCGGCCTGGGACTCCGTGCTGCAGACCCGGGCCGAGGGCCGCGTGGGCGTACGGGACCTGCTGCGCTACGGCGCGTCGGGGACGGTGCGGCTGTCCGGCACGGACGAGGGCGAGCGGGACGAGTCGATGCTGGTCGCGCTCACGCGGCTGGACGGCCGGCCGTGCCTCGTGGTCGGCCAGGACCGGACCCGGCAGTCCGCGAGCACCCCGATGGGACCCGCCGCGCTGCGCGTGGCCCGGCGCGCGATGGGGCTGGCCGAGGAGCTGCGGCTGCCGCTCGTCGCGGTGATCGACACCCCCGGGGCCGAGCTGTCGCAGGCCGCCGAGGAGGGCGCGCTCGCCGGCGAGATCGCGCGCTGCATGGCGGCGCTGACCCGCATGACCGTACCGACGCTGTCGGTGATCCTGGGCCAGGGCTGCGGCGGCGGGGCCCTCGCGCTGCTGCCCGCGCAGGCCGTGATCGCGGCCGAGCACGCGTGGCTCTCGCCGCTGCCGCCCGAGGGCGCGAGCGTCATCGTGCACGGGGACACGGCGCACGCCGCCGAGCTGGCGGAGGCCCAGCACGTGCGCGCCGTCGACCTGCTCGCGGAGGGAGCGGTGCAGCGCGTGGTCCCGGAGCACGACGACGACACGGCGCGCGACGTCGCGGTGGCGGTCGCGGCGGAATGCGCGGCGGTGCTGGCTGGTCGGTAGTTTCGGGTGGTCGGCAGAATGTCAGGTAGTCGGTATTCCGAGCTTCCGACCACCTGACGTTCTACCGACCACCCAAATTGCCGAACCCACAGCTAGCGCTTCTCCAGGGCCTTGCGGACCTGCTGGACCAGCGCGAACACGAGCAGCGCGGCGAAGGCGATCGAGGCCACGTTGTCGGGCAGCACCACCGACAGGCTCGCGCCGCCGAACGAGAACACCGACGCGACCAGGCCGATGATCGCCGCCGTCTTGAGGTGGACCAGGCCGTTGCGGGCGTTGACCCAGGTGCCCGAGACGGCGGTCGGGATCATCGCGACCAGCGAGGTGCCCTTGGCGAGCGCGGGGGCGAAGTCGAACAGCGCGGACAGGCCGGGGACGGCGATCTGGCCGCCGCCGATGCCGAGCAGACCCGACGCGATGCCCATGACCAGGCCGAGGCCCACCATCCCCGCGCCGTCGAGCAGGCTCGGGATGCCCTGCGCCGTGCTGACCGACGGCGGGTCGGCGAACGCGTCGAGCAGGGACCGCACGATGCCCGCCACGAGCACGCCGACGAACAGCCAGCGCAGCAGGGTCTCGGGCACGCGCGCGAGCAGCCGCGCGCCGTAGGCCGCGCCGACCACGGAGCCGACCACGAGCAGCCCGGCGGAGATCAGGTCGACCGCCTGGTGCGTGAGGTACGGGATGGACCCGACGATCGCGGCCGGGAGGATCGCGGCGAGCGAGTAGGCGCTCGCGCGGCGCTGCGTCAGCCCGCCGAGCGAGGTCAGGAGCGGCACCATCACGATGCCGCCGCCGAGGCCGAACAGACCGGAGAACGCTCCGCCGACGATCCCGACGAGGACGGCGCGGGGTGGGGTCAGGGAGTCGTCAGTCTGCTCGGTCACCCCGTGATGATCTCAGGTGTGCGGCGATGGTCCGCGCGCAGTCCAGCGAGGCGGTGCGCGTGGTGTCCACCTCCAGGTCGTACCGGACTCCCCGGTGGACGACGTCGGCCTGCTTCGCAGCCATGCCCGCCACCCGGTCGCCGCGGGCCGCCTCGCGCCGCCCGGCCACGGCCGGGTCGCACCGCACGCCGACCCAGAGCGTCGGCACGTCGCCCAGCGCGTCGAGCCAGCGGCGCTGCGACGCGCCGCCGCCCAGGAAGACGTCGTCGACCACGAGGTGCGCGCCCGCGCGCGCCATGGCGACCAGCCCGGTGATCCAGGCGTCCTGCAGCGCCATGAAGTCCCCGCCGACGGCGACGCCGCCGTCGTCCGCGAAGCCGATGCCGTCGCCGCCGGAGGTCAGCCGGGCGGGCATCGCGTCGACGAGGGTGTCGATGCTGAGCGAGAGCCAGGACCCGGGGAGCACGGACTGCAGGTCGCGGGCGATGGCCGATTTGCCGGAGCTCGATCCGCCGTTGAGGACGATGACCTCGGTGTTCATCCCGCCACCGTACGAGTGTCGGTGACGCGCGCTACAGTGAATACCAAGTTGAGCGGAATAGACTCAACTTTGCGCAGGTTTCAACCAGTAGACCTCTGTCCCACCTGAACCAGCCCCGGGAGGCTTCATGGACACCAAGTTCACGACCATGTCGCAGCAGGCGATCGGCGACGCCATCCAGTCGGCGTCGGCCGCCGGCAACCCGCAGCTCGAGCCGGTCCACCTGCTCGCCTCGCTGCTCACGCAGGAGCGCGGCGTGGCCGTCGGCCTGCTCGACGCGGTCGGGGCGAACGCGCAGGCCATCGGCCAGCAGGTGCGCGCGGCCCTCGTCGCGCTGCCCCAGGCCAGCGGCAGCAGCACCGCCCAGCCGAGCGCGAGCCGCGCCCTGGCGACGGTCCTCGACCTGGCGGGCAAGGAGGCCCAGGGCCTGGGCGACGAGTACGTCTCCACCGAGCACCTGCTGATCGCGCTGGCCGCCGGCCAGTCGTCCGCGGCGCAGATCCTGTCCGACGCCGGGGCCACCGCCGATGCCCTGCGCGCCGCACTGCCCGCCGTCCGCGGCTCGGGCCGCGTCACGAGCCCCAACCCGGAGGGCACCTACAAGGCTCTGGAGCAGTACGGCACCGACCTGACCCAGCAGGCCCGCGACGGCAAGCTGGACCCGGTGATCGGCCGCGACTCGGAGATCCGTCGCGTGATCCAGGTGCTGAGCCGCCGCACCAAGAACAACCCGGTGCTCATCGGCGAGCCCGGCGTCGGCAAGACCGCCGTCGTCGAGGGGCTCGCCCAGCGCGTGGTGGCGGGCGACGTCCCCGAGTCCCTCAAGGGCAAGCGCCTGATCGCGCTCGACCTGGCCTCGATGGTGGCCGGCGCCAAGTACCGCGGCGAGTTCGAGGAGCGCCTGAAGGCGGTCCTGGAGGAGATCACGGCGTCCGACGGCGAGGTGGTCACCTTCATCGACGAGCTGCACACCGTGGTCGGCGCGGGTGCCGGCGGCGAGGGCGCCATGGACGCAGGCAACATGCTCAAGCCGATGCTCGCCCGCGGCGAGCTGCGCATGGTCGGCGCCACCACCCTCGACGAGTACCGCGAGCACATCGAGAAGGACCCCGCGCTGGAGCGCCGGTTCCAGCAGGTGTTCGTGGGCGAGCCCTCGGTGGAGGACACCGTGGCGATCCTGCGCGGCCTCAAGGAGCGCTACGAGGCGCACCACAAGGTGACCATCGCCGACTCAGCGCTCGTGGCCGCGGCCTCCCTCTCCGACCGGTACATCTCCGGCCGTCAGCTCCCCGACAAGGCGATCGACCTGGTCGACGAGGCCGCGTCCCGCCTGCGCATGGAGCTCGACTCGTCCCCGATCGAGATCGACGAGCTGCAGCGCGCCGTGACCCGCCTGGAGATGGAGGAGGTCGTGCTCTCCGAGTCCGCCGACGCCGCCTCCAAGGACCGCCTCGAACGGCTCCGCGCCGACCTCGCCGACCGCCGCGAGGCCCTCGCGGCGCTCACCGCGCGCTGGGAGTCGGAGAAGGCCGGGCACAACCGCGTCGGCGACCTGCGCGCGCGCCTCGACGAACTGCGCACCGACGCGGAGCGCAAGCTCCGCGAGGGCGACCTCGAGGGCGCGGCGCGCATCCAGTACGGCGAGATCCCCGTGGTCGAGAAGGAGCTCGCGGCCGCCGAGGAGGCCGAGGCCGGTGCGGAGGACGAGCCCGAGGGCCTCGGCCCGGAGACCGCCGAGCCCCCGATGATCGCCGACAAGGTCGGCGCCGACGAGATCGCCGAGGTGGTCGCCGCCTGGACCGGCATCCCCGCCGGGCGCCTGCTGCAGGGCGAGTCCGAGAAGCTCCTGCACATGGAGGACGTCCTCGGGGAGCGCCTCATCGGCCAGCGGGCCGCGGTCGCCGCGGTGTCCGACGCCGTGCGGCGCACCCGCGCGGGCGTCTCCGACCCCGACCGGCCCACCGGCTCGTTCCTGTTCCTCGGCCCCACGGGCGTGGGCAAGACCGAGCTCGCCAAGGCGCTCGCGGACTTCCTGTTCGACGACGAGCGCGCCATGGTGCGCATCGACATGTCCGAGTACGCGGAGAAGCACTCCGTGGCGCGGCTCGTCGGCGCGCCTCCGGGCTACGTCGGGTACGAGGAGGGCGGTCAGCTCACCGAGGCCGTCCGGCGTCGGCCCTACTCGGTGGTGCTGCTGGACGAGGTGGAGAAGGCCCACCCCGAGGTGTTCGACATCCTGCTCCAGGTGCTCGACGACGGCCGCCTCACCGACGGCCAGGGTCGCACCGTGGACTTCCGCAACACGATCCTGGTGCTCACCTCGAACCTCGGCTCGCAGTTCCTCGTGGAACCGATGCTGTCGGACGAGGAGCGCCGCGACTCCGTGATGACGGCCGTGCGGGCGGCGTTCAAGCCGGAGTTCCTCAACCGGCTCGACGACGTGGTCATCTTCGACGCGCTCACGCTGGACGAGCTCGGCCGCATCGTCGACCTGCAGGTCGGCGCGTTCGCCAAGCGCCTCGGCGACCGGCGCATCACGCTGGAGGTGACCGCGGCGGCCCGCGAGTGGCTCGCCCTGGAGGGCTTCGACCCGGCCTACGGCGCCCGGCCGCTGCGCCGCCTCGTGCAGCGCGAGATCGGCGACCGCCTGGCGCGGCTGCTGCTCGCGGGCGAGGTGACCGACGGCGACACGGTGGTCGTGGACCGAGCCGACGGCGAGGGGCTCGCACTGGAGCGGCGGGTGCTCACCGCCTAGGCGAGGCGCGCTCGCCCGGGCGGGAAGCCCGGGCGAGCGGACGCCGAGATGTGACGGTGTTGTGAAAGTGGCCGCCCGAACGCCCAGAACCCGAATTGCGACTCGTCCCTCTGTATGTGCGGGGTGAATCGTGCGCGGCCGGCCGCGCAGCGCCCGGCACGGTCAGGGAGGCCCGATGCTGCGTTTCCACTTCACCGCGGACGATCTGGCGCGGGTCCGGATCGCGCCGGGCCCGGACCCCATGTGGGAGACGCTGCTCAGCGCCCACCTGGTGAACCAGCGGTCGGGCTCCATGATCTTCGATCCCTGGCGGGCGCGGGTGCTGACCGGCCTGCCGCCCGCTGCGCGCATGCTGCTGCGCCTGGCGCCGCCGCGCGGTTACTCGCCGGACTTCCTCACCCCCGGAACGGGCACCGGCACGCCCCTGACCGGCCCTGACACGTTCGAGGTGGGCCTCGACTCCGTCCTGTCCACCTCGAAGGCCCGGCTCCGGCACGACATCTCGCGGCTGGCCCACGGCCGCACGCCGCACCTGTGGATGCGGGACCTCGCCGACGGGTCGGCGTCGGCCGTGCGGGGGCTCGGCGTCGCGATGCGCGCGTACCACCAGCAGGCGATCGGGCCGTACTGGAGCGGCATCCTCGCCGCCGTCGACGTCGACCGGGCGGCGCGCACCCGCGCCTGGGTCGAGGGCGGCACGGAGCACGCGCTGCGGAGCCTGCACCCCGCGATCCGCTGGCAGCACCCCGTGCTGTCGGTCGCGACCGCCGCGGAGCGGGACGTGCACCTGGCGGGCCGCGGCCTGCTCATCGTCCCGTCCTACTTCTGTCACCGCGCCCCGATCTCGCTGGCCGACCCGGAGCTGCCGCCGCTGCTGCTCTACCCGATCACCCACGAGCAGGTCTGGACGGGCCAGCGCCCGGAGGACCGCGCCGACGAGGACGGCGGCCGCCGGCTCACCGCGCTGCTCGGCCGCACCCGGGCCGCGGTGCTGCGGGAGCTCGGCACCGAGGCGACCACCAGCGAGCTCGCGCAGCGGCTGGCGATCTCCCCGGCGTCGGCCTCGGAGCACGCGACCGTGCTGCGCAACGCCGGCCTCGTCGCCAGCGGGCGCGAGCGCAACACGGTGCTGCACGCGCTGACCCCGCTGGGCCGGACCCTGCTGGACGGCAACGAGTGCCGGGTCCCGACGGTCTCTGCTACTGCAGCAGATCCTGCGTGATCGGCTCCGAGGTCGTCGCCAGGCACAGGCCCACACGGTCGCCGTCGGCCCACGACTCCTCGCTGGGGCCCCAGACCACGTAGCTCACCGAGCCGGCCACCGGGCTGGTGCGCGCGACCGGGCCGAGCTGCTTGGTGCCGCACACCTGCGCGATCCGCTTGTCGACGGCGTCGCGGCCGGGCCAGACGGCGGCGTCGGCGAAGTCCGTTCGGCCCACCACCTGGGCGGTGTGCGAGGCGTCGCAGGGGACCGCGAGCACCTCGGAGACCTCGCCGTCCGCCGGGACGCTCTCCACGCACGAGCCGAGCACGAGCTGCAGTGGGTGCACCTCCTGCGGCTCCGCGATCATCGCCTCGATGGGCTCCCACTGCTGGCGGCCCACCATATTCACGATCAGGGCGATCACCGCGACGACGGCCACCACGGCCAGCGTCGCGCCGCCGATCAGGGCGTAGCGCCGCCGCTTCGCGGACTCGTCCTCCGCCGTGGGCGGGCGCCAGCCCGCGTACGACGCCTCGGGCGCGTAGTCGTGGACCGCCGGGAACGAGTGCGCCGGGTCGCCGGGGCCACCGGGGAACGGCGACGGCGGCTGGTGCGGGGCGGGCTGCTGCGTGGCCGGCCGGGCGGGGGCCTGCGCTGCCGGCTGGTGCTGCGCCGGCGCGGCGGGCGTCGGGAACGGGCTCGCCGGCGTGGGGGCCGGCGGGGTGCGGGTCGCCGGGGAGGCGAAGAGCTCCGACTCCGCGGTGGTGTCGTCGGCGCCTGCCGTCTCGTCCGTCGCGGCGTCGTCCGTGGTCGCCCGCCCGGCTGCGTTCCCCGCGGATGCCTCTGCGGCCCGTGCGTCGGCGGCCGGTGCGTCGGCGGGGGAGCCGGCGGACGCCTCGGCCGGGGAGGCCGCCGACGTCGTCGCGTCGGCACCGTCCTCGGCCGTCTCGTCCTCGGCCGCGACCGTGCGGGGGCCCAGCGCCTTCTTGTGCGCCGCCGAGATGGCAGCGAACGAGAGCGCCTTGAAGTCGAAGTTCTCGTCGATCACCGGGACGTTGTCGGCCGGCTTCTTGTCGTCCTCCGGGGCGTCGGCAGGCTGCTCGGCCTTCTCGGCGGTCTTCTCGTCCGCCTGCTCGACGTCGGTGGCGACGTCGGGCCCAGCGGTCTCGGTGGACTCGGCGGACTCGGTGGGCGAGCCGGCGTCGTCCGCCGGAGGCTCGGGGGTCCGGGACTCCGGCGCTTCGGTCTCCTGCGCCTCGGGCGCGGTCGGCGCGGCGGCGCGCGTGGGCGGGACGATCGCGATCTCCTCGGTGGGCGCCTCGTAGCGCTTCGGGCGGTTCGACGGTGCGGGCGGCTCGGCGGGCCCGACGTCCTCGGGCTCGGGGACCGGCTTGGGCGCGGGCTTCGGCGCCGCGGTCGCAGGGACGGGCGCGGGCTCCGCGTCCGCCTCGTCCGCGGAGTCCCCGGCGGGGCTGTCCTCGGACTCGTCCACAGCGTTGTCCACAGGCCCGTCCGCGGCGTCGTCGGCGGCACCGCCCGCGGCGCTGTCCACAGCGTTGTCCACAGCCTCGTGCTCAGCGGCGGCGTCGTCCGCCTCGGCGCCCTCAGGGGCCTCGCCCACCGGTTCGGAGGCGTCCGCGTCGTCGTCGCCGTCGCCCTTGCCGGCGGGGCCCTGGGGAGCCGGGCCCGGCTCCGAATCGACCTCGGACGCCTTCGCGACAGGATCCGAAACGGGGATCTCGGCGACTTCAGTGGCGGCCGGTGTCTGGTCGGGCGTCGACGTCATGCAGTTAACTTACCGACATTCTGTAACGACCCTGCCACCGGAACGGCACCCGTTTCGAGAGCACTCGATTTATGGACAATTTCACCCGATGATTTCCCCATCGGGAGTGGAACCTCAGCACATCGCAGCGGGCGCGCGACGGATCAGTCGGCGAGGTCGACAATCACCGGCACGTGGTCGGAGGCGCCCTTCCCCTTGCGCTCGTCGCGGTCGATCGCGGCCCCCGTGGCACGTCCGGCGAGCGTCGGCGAGGCCCAGCAGAAGTCGATCCGCAGGCCCTTGTTCCGGGGGAACGCGAGCTGCTGGTAGTCCCAGTACGTGTAGGTGTGCTCCTCGGGCAGGAACTTGCGGGTCAGCTCCGTGTACCCGGCCTCGCCGAAGGCCTCGAACGCCGCGCGCTCCGGCGGGGACACGTGCGTCTTGCCGGCGAAGTCCGCGACGTCGTAGACGTCGGTGTCCAGCGGGATGACGTTCCAGTCCCCGGTGAGCGCGACGGCGTCGCCGGCGTCGGCCCAGGTCTTCGCCGCCGTCCGCAGGGACTCCAGCCAGGCGAGCTTGTAGGCGTAGTGCGGGTCGTCGAGCGCGCGGCCGTGCGGCACGTACAGGCTCCACACGCGGACGCCGCCGCAGGTCGCGCCGATCGCGCGGGCCTCCAGCGGCGGGGCCACGTCGAGCAGGGCGTCCGGGTCGGCGTCGGCCGCGGCCTTGGCGAACCCGGGCTGCTCCGGGAAGTGCGTCGCGACGTCGGCCAGGCCGACGCGTGACGCGATGGCCACGCCGTTCCACTGGGAGAGCCCGAAGTGCGCGACCTCGTACCCGGCTGCCTCGAAGGCCGCGGTGGGGAACTGGTCGTCCCGGCACTTGGTCTCCTGGATCGCCAGGACGTCGGTCCCCGACCGGTCGAGGAAGGCGAGCACGCGGTCCACCCGCGTGCGGATCGAGTTGACGTTCCAGGTGACGAGGCGCACAGGCTCACCCTATGTTCACCCCGACTACCCTGGCACCGTGCAGAACCTCAGCAGGCGTCTTGTCGGTGCCGTCGTCGTCCTCACGTCAGCGGCCCTGCTCACGGCGTGCTCCGCGGGCAGCTCGTCCGGCGGGGCCTCGGCCGGGCGGACCGACGTCGTCGTCGGGCTGACCGGGGAGCCGACCAACCTCGACTTCACCACCACCTCCGGCTCGGCGATCCCGCAGCTGCTGATGAACAACGTCTACGAGGGCCTGGTGACGATCGACCAGGAGGGCGAGGTGCAGCCGCAGCTCGCCGAGAAGTGGAGCATCAACGGCGACCGCACGGTCTACACCTTCACCCTGCACGACGGCGTGACCTTCTCCGACGGCTCGCCGTTCACCGCGGACGACGTCGTCGCGTCGATCGGCCGGGTCCAGGACGACTGGACGCTGAGCCTGAAGTCGAAGATGGACGTCGTGAAGAGCGTCGAGGCCGTCAGCGACACCGAGGTCGCCGTGACCCTGACGCACCCCAGCAACGCCTGGCTGTTCGACATGGGCACGTCCGTGGGCGCCATGTTCCCCGACGACCTGTCCGTCGACCTGGCCACCGAGGCCGTCGGCACCGGCCCGTACACGGTCGAGGAGGTCGCCACCGGCGAGCACGTCACTCTCGCCGCCCGCGACGACTACTGGGGCGAGGCCCCAGCGATCACCGACGTCACCGTCCGGTACTTCGCCGACGCCAATGCCCAGGCCAACGCCGTCCGCGCCGGCGACATCGACATGGCTTACAACATGCAGGCCCCCGACCTGCTGGCCGGGCTGGAGCAGGACCAGGACCTCCAGGTGATCGACGGCACCTCGACGGGCGAGGTGCTGCTCGCGCTGAACAACGCCCGGCCGCCGTTCGACGACCTGAACGTGCGCCGCGCGATCATGTACGCGATCGACCGCAAGGCCGTGCTGGACACGGCCTGGGCCGGGCACGGGGAACTCATCGGCTCGATGGTGCCGCCCACCGACCCCTACTACCAGGACCTGACGGGCGCCTACCCGTACGACCCCGACCGCGCGCGCGAGCTGCTGGCCGAGGCCGGCGCCGAGGACCTGAGCATCACCTTCGACGTGCCGACCCGCCCGTACGCCGAGGCCGTCGCCCAGGTGGTGGTCTCGCAGCTCGCGGAGGTCGGCATCGACGCGAAGATCGTCCCCGCGGAGTTCCCCGCCGTCTGGCTCGACAAGGTGTTCACCGAGCACGACTACGAGATGTCCGTGATCCTGCACACCGAGGCCCGGGACATGCTCACCGTCTTCGGCGACCCCGACTACTACGTCGGCTACGACAACCCGGAGCTGGGCGAGGTCGCCGAGAAGGCCGACGAGGGCAGCCCCGACCAGTACGTCGCCGGCATGCAGGAGGTCTCCCGGATGATCGTCGACGACGCCGCGAGCGACCCCCTGTTCCTCTTCCCCAACACCGTGGTGGCCGACGCCGCCCTGTCGGGCATCGCCGCGAACGCCACCACGGAGTCCATGGACCTGACCGGCCTGCGCTGGTCGGACAGCTGATCCGGCCGACGCCGGACGCCGCCCCGTGGTCAGACACCTCGCCTCGCACGCCGCCCAGCTCGTCGTCACGCTGCTCGTGGCGACGGTGGCGATCTTCGTGCTGCTGCGCGTGCTGCCGGGCGACCCCGCCGCCGTCGCGCTCGGGATCGAGGCGTCGCCGGAGGCGCTCGCGGCCTGGCGGGCCGAGCACGGCACGGACGGGTCGCTGGTGGTCCAGTACCTGCAGTGGGTGGGCGGGCTGCTCACCGGGGACCTCGGCACCAGCTACGTGACGTCGCAGGAGCTGACGCCGCTGGTCGCGGACCGGGTGCAGGTCACGGGCATCCTCGTGCTGCTCGGCATGCTGATCGCGCTGGTGGTGGCGGTGCCGGTGGGCACGCTGGCCGCCGTCTGGCACCGGAACGCGGGTGGCGTGACCCTCTCGGCGGTGAGCCAGGTGGGCGTGGCCGTGCCGAACTTCCTGGTGGGCGTGCTCCTCGTCGCGCTCTTCGCGGTGCGGCTGGGCTGGCTCCCGTCGGGCGGGTGGACGGCGCCGGCCGACGGGCTCGGCGAGTTCTGGCGGCACGTGCTGCTCCCCGCCGTCGCGCTGGGCTCGGTGCAGGCCGCGATCATCACGCGGTACGTGCGCAGCGCCGTGCTGGAGATCATGCGCGAGGACTTCCTGCGCACGGCCCGCGCCAAGGGGCTCACCTTCACCGGCGCCCTGGTGCGGCACGGGCTGCGGAACGCCGGCGTGCCCATCGTGACGGTGGTCGGCGTGCAGATCGCGTCCATGCTGATCGGCGCCGTGGTGATCGAGCGGGTGTTCGCGGTGCCGGGGCTCGGCAGCCTGCTGCTGGACTCGGTGGGCAACCGCGACCTGCTGGCCGTGCAGTCGATCGTGGCGGTGCTCGTGGTGCTGGTGGTGCTCCTGAACTTCCTGGTAGACCTGGTCTACACGCTGCTCGACCCGCGTCTGCGGAGGGCGGCATGAGCGCCGCGGGGCGCCGTCGGCCCGGCGCGCACCCGCAGCTCGTCATCGGCGCCGTGCTGGTGGGGCTGGTGCTGGTCACGGCCCTCGTCTCGCTCGTCTGGACCCCGTACGACCCGGTGCACGCGGGCGCCGAGCGGCTGCTGCCGCCGGGAGCCGAGCACTGGTTCGGCACCGACCGGTTCGGTCGCGACGTGTTCTCGCAGGTCATGGCCGGTGCGCAGATCACGCTCCTGGTGGGGCTGGTCGCGGTCGGGATCGCCGCGCTGGTGGGCGTGCCGCTCGGCGTGCTGGCCGGCATGCTCCAGGGTTCGGGCCGCGGTCGGCCGGCCGCGGTGCTCATGCGCGGCACGGACATCCTGCTCGCGTTCCCCGGACTGCTGCTCGCGATCGTGCTGGGCGCCGTCTACGGCGCGGGCACGGTCACCGCGATGGTCGCGCTCGGCATCGGCTCGATCCCTGCCTTCGCACGCGTGGCCCGCGGCGGCACCCTCCAGGTGATGCGCTCCGACTACGTGCTCGCCGCCCGGGCGGCCAACCGCGGCGAGGTCGCGATCGCGGCGCGGCACGTGCTGCCCAACATCGCCGGCACGGTGCTGGTGCAGTGCTCCGTCAACTTCGCGATCGCCGTGCTCGCCGAGGCCGGGCTGTCGTTCCTCGGCCTCGGCACTCCGCCGCCCACGCCGTCGTGGGGCCGCATGCTGCAGGAGTCCCAGCAGTTCCTCGGCCTGGCCGACCACCTCGCGATCGTGCCCGGGGTTGCGATCGCCGTCGCCGTGCTCGGCTTCAACCTGTTGGGCGACGGGCTCCGCGACGTGCTGGACCCGCGCCTCAAGACCGAGCCCGCTGCGCCCTCGCGGGTCGACGCCTCGCAGGTCGAGCCCCCGCTGGTCGAGCCTGTCGAGACCCCCGACCCCTCGCAGGTCGAGCCTGTCGAGACCCCCGCCCTCGACCTCCGCCACCTCACCGTCCGCACGACGAGCGGCCGCACCCTCCTGGACGACCTCTCGCTGCGGGTCGCCGCGGGGGAGCGCGTCGGGCTGATCGGCGAGTCCGGCTCCGGAAAGACCATGACGGCGCTCGCGGCGCTCGGTCTGCTGCCCGACGGCGTCGCGGCGACCGGGCACGTCGGCCTCGCCGGGGTGGACGGGAACCTCCTGGACCGCGGCGAGCGGGCCCTGGCCCGCCTGCGTGGGCAGGAGATCTCGATGGTCTTCCAGGAGCCGATGACGGCGCTCAACCCGCTCGTGCGTGTGGGTCACCAGGTCGCCGAGGCGATGACCCTGCACGGCACGGACGGCCGGACGGCGACGCTGCGCGCGGCGGAGCTCCTCGCCGAGGTCGGCCTGCCCGACGGCGCCGCCCGGCGGTACCCGCACGAGCTGTCCGGCGGGCAGCGGCAGCGCGTGGTGCTGGCCATGGCGCTGGCCGACGACCCGGCCGTGCTCGTGGCGGACGAGCCGACGACGGCCCTCGACGTCACCGTCCAGCGCCAGGTGCTCGACCTCATGACGCGGCTGGTCAGCGACCGGGGCGCCGGGCTGCTGTTCATCACGCACGACCTGGCCGTGGTGTCCCAGGTCTGCGAGCGCGTGGTGGTGCTGCTCGACGGCGTCGTGGTCGAGGAGGGCCCGGTCGAGGAGGTGTTCGCGCACCCCCGGCACGAGTACACGCGGCGGCTGCTGGCGGCGTCGACCCTGGAACCCCGCCCGTCGCCATCGCTGGTCGAGCCTGTCGAGACCCGCCCTTCGCTGGTCGAGCCCGTCGAGACCCCCGCCCCCCTGGTCCGTGTCCAGGACGTCACCCGCACCTACGCGCACCGGGGCCAGCCGGTCCAGGCGCTGCGGGGCGTCTCCCTCGCGGTCCAGGAGGGGCAGCGGTTCGGGATCGTGGGGGAGTCCGGGTCGGGCAAGTCCACGCTGCTGCGGATCGTCGCAGGGCTCGACCGGGCGACGTCGGGCCGGGTCGTGACCGCGGGCGTCGAGCTGAGCCCGGCCGAACCGCGCGACCTGGGTGGCCTGCGCTCCGCGCTGCAGCTCGTGTTCCAGGACCCGTACGGCTCGCTCGACCCCCGCATGACCGTCGGCGACATCGTGGCGGAGCCGCTGCTGAACGCGAGGAACGTCCGGGATGGCGGCCCGCGCTCGGCGGCCGGACGGCGCGACGCGGTGCGCGAGATGCTGGACGCCGTCGGCCTGCCGCTCGACGCGGCCGGGCGGTACCCGCACCAGTTCTCCGGCGGCCAGCGGCAGCGCATCGCGATCGCGCGGGCGCTGGTGTGCCGCCCGCGCATCCTCGTGGCGGACGAGCCGGTCAGCGCGCTCGACGTGTCCGTCCGGCGGCAGGTGCTGGACCTGCTCGCGCGCCTCGCGGACGAGCGCGCGCTGACCCTCCTGCTGGTATCGCACGACCTGGGCGTCGTGCGGCACGTCTGCGACCACGTCGCGGTGATGCACGACGGCCTGATCGTGGAGCAGGGCCCCACCGGCCAGGTCTACGACGACCCGCAGGACGAGTACACGCGCCGCCTGCGCGCGGCGACCCCGCAGCTCGCGCGCTGACCCACCGCGTGCGTGGCCTGCGCGCCTACCCAACGATCCGGACGTATCCGGCGTCTGCCCTGGTGAAGGCGGTGTTCGACCGCCCGCATCCTCACGAAGGAGACAGGTAGATGCGCGCCAGAACGGGTGCAGCGGCAGCGGTGATCGCGGTGGCGGTCGCGCTGGGTGGCGGGGTACCGGCGTGGTCGTCCGGGGCGGCCGGGGCCGGCGGCGGGCAAGCCGGCGCGGAGGCCGGAGCCACGGACAGGACGGCCGCCGCGGGTGCGTCGTCCGCGACGGTCACGCTGATCACGGGCGACCAGGTCGACGTCGGGCGGTACCCCGACGGCCGCAGGTCCGTCACGGTGCGGCCCGCGGCGGGCCGCGAGGGGATCGCCTTCCAGAAGCTCGTCGAGGGCGACAGCGTGCGGGTGATCCCCGGCGACGTCGCGCGCCTCGTGCCAGACCGGCTGGACCCGGCGCTCTTCGACGTCACGGGGCTGGTCGCTGCCGGGTACGACGACGCGCACCGGGACACGGTCCCCGTCATCGTGCAGGACGCGGTGGTGGCGGACGCCGCCGCGACCGCGGGCGAGCTCGGTGCGGCCGCCGGGCCGGACGCGGCCGCCCGGGCGCGGCACGACGAGGTCGACTGGGCGGCCCTCGGCGTCGAACCCGAGCGGAGCCTGCCGTCGGTCGGCGCGGTCTCGGCCGACCTGGACCGGGCCGCGGCCGCGGACCTGCTCGCGACGCTGGATCAAGCCCCGGCGGCCCGCTCGGCCGGGCCGGCTGTACCAGAGGTGAAGGTCTGGCTGGACGGACGCGTCGAGGCGCTCGACGTGGGCTCGATGCCGCAGATCGGCGCGCCGGCCGCCTGGGACGCCGGGTTCACCGGCGACGGGGTGACCGTCGGGGTGCTCGACTCCGGCATCGACACCACCCACCCCGACCTCGACGACGTCCTGGTCGGGGCGCGCGACTTCACCGGTTCCGGCGACACCGCGGACCGGTACGGGCACGGCACGCACGTCGCCTCGATCGCGCTGGGCTCGGGCGAGGCGTCGGACGGCGAGAACCGCGGCGTGGCCCACGGCGCCGACCTCCTGGTCGGCAAGGTGCTCGACGACTTCGGCGGCGGTGAGTCGTCGTCGATCATCGACGGCATGGAGTGGATCGCGGAGGCGGGGGCCGACGTGGTGAACATGAGCCTCGGCGAGTCCGAGCGCTACACCGACGGCACGGACCCGTTCTCGATGGCCGTCGACACGCTGAGCGCCGAGTACGGGACGCTCTTCGTCGTGGCGGTCGGCAACGAGGGCCTGTACGGCGCGGTGGTGCCGCCCGGAGCCGCGAACTCGGCCCTCACGGTGGGCGCCGTCGACGACGACGACCAGGTCGCGTACTTCTCCAGCCGCGGGCCGCGGGTGCGGGACTACGCCATCAAGCCGGACATCACGGCGCCGGGCGTCGAGATCGTCGCGGCCCGCGCCGCCGGCACGAACGAGTGGGAGAGCGACGGCCCGTACACGGCCTGGAGCGGCACCTCCATGGCCGCGCCGCACGTGGCCGGCGCGGCCGCCGTGCTCAAGCAGGCGCGCCCCGAGCTGACCGGGCCGCAGCTCAAGGCCGTCCTCATGGGCTCGGCCCGGCACACCAGCGGCGGTGCCTTCGAGGAGGGCGCCGGACGCGTCTTCGTCCCCGCCGCGCTCGACCTGTCCGTCACGTCGTCGCCCGCCTCGCTGTCGTTCGGCGCCTTCGAGTACCCGCAGGAGGGCACCTCGACGCATACCCTCACCTACGAGAACCCCGGCGACGCCGCGGTCACCCTGGACCTCGCGGTCGAGGCGTCGGACCAGGACGGCGAGCCGCTGCCCACCGACGCCGTCACGCTCGACGCCACGTCCCTGACGGTGCCGGCCGGGGGAACGGCGGCCGTCGAGGTCGGCGTCGACCGCACGGTCGGCGCCGTCGAGCGCCGCTACTCGGGCGCCGTCACCGCCACGGACGCCGAGGGCCGCGAGGTCCGCACGCCGCTCGGCTACTACAAGGAGCCCGACCTCGCGGACCTGGACGTGCGCACCCTCGGCCGCGACGGCGAGCCGCACACCGGGTCCTCCAGCGTGCGCATCGTGAACGTGGACGACCCGACGCTGTTCGACCAGCACGGGGAGATCGGCCCCGAGGGCCTGGACCTGCGGGTCCCGCCGGGCCGGTACTCGATCACGGGCTTCCTGTGGACCACCGACGAGGAGTACGTCGTCTCCGAGGTGTCCGCGGTGCTCCGGCCCGAGGTGACCGTCGCCGACGACACCACGGTCGTGCTCGACGCCCGTGAGGCGCGGGAACTGAGCGTGTCCACCCACCGGCCGTCCGCCGTCCGGTGGATCGCGCTGGACGACACCCGGACGACGGCGGCGGGCGACGACCCGTACGGGTTCGGCACCGTGGTCGGGGCCGGCGCGAAGGCGTACGCGACGCCGACGGACGCGCCCGTCACGGTCGGCACGTACGACCTGCAGACCCACTTCGTCCTGGAGCAGCCGGTGGCGGCGGGCCGGGCGCCGTCGTACACCTACGACCTGCTGTACGCGCAGGACGTGGTGGACACGTTCCGCTTCCGGGCGACGGCCCGGAACACGGCCGCGGTCACGACCACGTACGCGTCCCTCGGCGCCGACCACGCCGCCGAGAGCGCCCGGGTCGGCACCGCGCCGGGCCACCTGTGGGGCTCGGCCGTGGGGAGCCCGGTCGCGGTGCCGGGCAGGCGCACCGAGTACCTGAGCGCGAACGGCGTCGCCTGGGGCCACCAGGTGTACACGGGCTCGGCGGACGACCCGCAGCAGGGCTGGTTCGACGCCGAGGCGCGCACCTACGCGCCCCGGGAGAAGGCCCGGACCACGGTGGGCGGCGCCGTCCTGAGCGCGCGGACGGGAACCGGCGCGTTCACGGTCGCGGACGACACGCTCGGCGTCCGCCTCGTGCCGTGGAGCGACGCCGAGGGGCACCCGTTCGCCGGCTTCAACGGGCAGGGCACGCGCCTGCGGGTCTGGCAGGACGGCGAGGCCGTGCTCGACCAGACGCGGCCCTCGGCCGAGGTGGCGCTGCCTGTGGGCGGGGCCGCCCACCGCGTGATCCTCGACGCCCGCAACGAGACGTCCTGGTGGGAGCGGTCCACGCGGACGCGCACCGAGTGGCGGTTCCGCGCGGCGCCGGACGCCGCCGGCGGCCCGGCCGTGCTCGACGTCGGCTACGCGGTCGGGGGCCTCGACGCGCGCAACGTGGCACCCCGCGGCTCACGGGTCACGCTCACGGTCGGGTCTGTGGCGGGTGGCCCGGAGGACCGGTCCGCGAGGAACCGGGTCACGACCGCCCACCTGTGGTGGTCCGCGGACGACGGCGCCACCTGGCACGCCGTGCCCCTGACCGACAAGCGGGCGGGGACGTTCACCGGGCCGGTACGCGTGCCGCGCGGCACCGAGCACGTCTCGCTCCGGGTCGAGGCGCGCGACGCGTCGGGCGGCTCGATCAAGCAGACGGTGATCCGCGCCTACGCCGTCCGCTGACTCCCGCGCCCCCGCACGTGTCAGACGTACAGATCCCTGGGGTGACCTGTACGTCTGACACGTGTGCGGGCGTCTGACACGTGCGCGCCGTGTAATCTCCTGCGCGAGATGAGCGAGCACGTGACCAGCGACGACAGCGACCTCCCCGCGCCCGCCGAGGGCCTCCCGGGAGCCCGGGTCGCGCGCATCCGGAAGCCGCCGATCCGGCTGATCTACGTGCCCGGGCTGGGCGACCGGATGCCGCCGCTGGTGCACCTCCAGCGCGAGGCGCTGCGGGCCTGGCGCCCCCTGGGCGTGCGCACCACGATGTTCCGGGTCCGCTGGTCGTCGGACGCGTCGTTCCAGGAGCGGCTGGACCGCCTCGACGCCCTGGTCGAGCAGTTCGAGGAGCGGGGCGAGCGGGTGGCGCTCATGGGCGCGTCCGCCGGCGCGGGCGCCGTCCTCGCGGAGTACGCCCGACGCCGTTCGATCGTCGCCGTCATCATCATCGCCGGGAAGTTCCTCGAACCCGACGACATCATCAAGCCCGTCCTGGAGCGCAACGCTCCCTTCGCGCAGTCGCTGTCCACCGTGCCGAAGCTCCTGGAGGAGCTGGGCCCCGACGACCGGGCCCGGATCCTCAGCCTGCGCTCCGCCCGCGACGGCGTGGTCGACGACGAGGACACGCTCCTGGAGGGCGCCGTCAACGAGACGATGCGCGTGGTGGGTCACGTGATCGCCATCGGGTACGCGCTGATGTTCCGGGCGCGGCGGGTCGTGCGCTTCCTGCGCGAGGTCGCGACGGACTGACGGTCCGTTTCTTTTATAGGCGCGCCACGATGCGCCCGGCGCGAGGCAAGTACCTCCCGGAGACACCACGACGACGTAGGCGGTGAACCATGACTGAACTGACCCACGAGGAGCTCGCCGAGATCGAGCGCCGCTTCGAGAACTTCGACATAGACACCGCTGAGGTCTACGACGTCGATGTTGACGAGCTGCCGCCGCAGGTGGTGCTCACCCGTGCAATGGCCGAGCGAGAGCTGCTGCTGCGGCAGGCAGATGAGGTGATGCACGACGCCATCGGCACCGCCCGGGCGGCGAACCTCTCGTGGCACAAGATCGGCATCGTCCTGGGAACCACCGGTGAGGCGGCACGACAGCGCTACACCAAGCACACCAGCGGCTCCGCCGTCACCCGTGCCAAGAACGGCCGGAGTGCCCGTGGTGCGAAGGGGCGCCTCAGCGCCTGACCCTGCCGTGCCACGGTCATGCGTGCCGCGTCGCGACCGACTGACCCGGAACCGCGCCGTTCCGGGCCTCGTGGTGCTACCGTTTCTCGCATCGTGAGCACTTTCCGCTGTTCCTGCTGTCGCCGCTGAGCGGTCGCCCACCGGGCGACCCCCTGGCGCGTCTCCTCGCGCCGCCGACAGCAGCTCCTGCTCACCACGCATCCCCGTGCCCGCGCACCGGGCTCCCGCACTCCTCCGTCCGGAGGTCTCGGAGCACCCTGGGCGAGGTCTCGTCGATGCCGGGGCGGTCGCCGTCGGCGCACCCCCCACCCGGCACCCTCGAAAGGACCTTCCCATGCCCGGCATCCCCGTGCTCGACCTCTCGCTGCTCGACGGCGGCCCCGACGACCAGGCCCGCTTCCGCGACGAGCTGCGTCGTGCGACCCACGAGGTCGGCTTCTTCTCGCTGGTCGGCCACGGCGTCCCGCGTGAGCTGATCGACCGCGCGTACGCGACCGCCCGCGAGTTCTTCGCGCTCCCCGAGGAGCAGAAGCGCGCGATCGAGAACGTGCACAGCCCCCACTTCCGCGGCTGGACGCGGATGGGCGGCGAACGCACGCTCGGCCGCGTGGACCAGCGCGAGCAGATCGACATCGGCGCCGAACGGCCGGCCGTCCCGTCCGGACCCGGCGTCCCCGACTACTGGGTCCTGGAGGGCCCCAACCTGTGGCCCGAGGCGCTGCCCGCCCTCCGCGACGTCGCCGAGGAGTGGCTGACGCGGCTCGACGGCGTCGCCACGCGGCTGCTGCGTGCCTGGGCGGAGTCGCTCGGCGCGCCGTCCGACACGTTCGACGCCGTGTTCGAGCGGCCCTCGCCGCACCTGAAGATCGCCCGCTACCCGGGCGTCGAGGCCGCGGCGCCCGCGCAGGGCGTCGGCGCGCACAAGGACCTCGGCGTCCTCACGCTCCTCTCGGTCGGGGACGGCAAGGCCGGCCTGCAGGTCGAGAAGGACGGCGAGTGGCTCGACGTCACCCCGCCCGACGGCGCGTTCGTGGTGAACATCGGCGAGCTGCTCGAGATCGCCACGGACGGCTACCTCAAGGCGACGCTGCACCGCGTGGTGTCCCCGGCGGCCGGGACCGAGCGCATCTCGATCCCGTACTTCCACGGGCCCGCGCTGGACGCGACGATCCCGGACGTCGAGCTGCCGCCGGACCTTCGTGCCGAGGCCCCCGGCGTGACGGCGGACCCGGCCAACCCGCTGCACGCCGTGTTCGGCGACAACTGGCTCAAGAGCCGGGTCCGCGCGCACCCGAACGTGGTCCAGGCGCAGCACCCGGGCCTGCTCCAGCAGGCGTGACCGGCCCCGCTCCGCACGTGTCAGACCCGCAGATCCCCCGGGTGACCTGTGGGTCTGACACGCGGCACGGGGTAGCGCGCCTTACGGATGCTTCAGGAACAGTGCGTGTCCGGGCTCTTGTCCGTGGCGCCCCGGCATCCGCAGAATCTGGCCATGACGACCACCCAGGACACCTCCGCCGCCGTCGCCCACTTCGCCGGCCGCCTCGCGTTCGAGACCGACGTCAGCGACGTCCACGCCGCGCTCGCCGCGGGCAGCCCGTTCACGCTGGTCGACGTGCGCTCCCCGGCCTGCTGGGACCAGGGGCACGTCCCGGGCGCGGTACACCTGCCCGGCGGCAAGGTGCGCCTGCGGGCGGAACAGACAGTCGACCGGGAGAAGCCCGTCGTCGTCTACTGCTGGGGTCCGGCGTGCAACGGCGCCACGAAGGCGGCCCTGGAGTTCGCGAAGCTGGGCTACCAGGTCAAGGAGATGATCGGCGGCTTCGAGTACTGGGTCCGGGAGGGCTTCGCCTACGAGACGGCGACCGGCCCGGTCCAGCCGGAGGTGGACCCGCTGACGTCCCCGATCTGATGCCGGGGTGCGGGTGTCACCGAAGTGCGCTTCTACCCAGTCATTAGGCCCGTATTCCCCCTGATTCCGGGCCTAATGACTGGGTAGAAGCGCACTTCCGACGGCGCTCGCGGCGGACGGCGCCGACGCCGCGCGGCGCGTCAGGCCGGGCGGTAGCGGTTCTCCGGGCGGCCCGTCGTGCCGTACCGCGGCGTCACCTGCGCGTATCCCTCCGTGACCAGGTGCTCCAGGTAGCGGCGGGCGCTGACCCGCGACATCCCGACCGCCTCCGCGACCTCGGCCGCCGACGCGTCCCGCGCAGCCGCGCTTGCCGCCGCACCGCTCACCCCGCACAACCCCGCCAGCGCCTCCCGCACCAGGTCCCGGCTCCGGCCCGACAGCCCCTTGGGCAGCCGGTCGACGGCGGAGCGCGGCCCCGCCAGGAGCTGGTCCACCTCGTCCTGGTCGAGCGTGTCCTGTGCCCGGCGCACGTCCTCGCGGCGCTGCCACACCTCGTCGAGCCGCTCCCGCAGCGCCGCCGACGTGAACGGCTTGACCAGGTAGGCCACCACGCCGCCGGCCATGGCCTGCCGCACGGTGTCGAGCTCGCGGGCGGCGGTGGTGGCGACGACGTCGACCGGCGGACCGGGCAGGTGCCGCAGCTGCCGCAGCACGTCGAGCCCGCCGAAGTCGGGCAGGTGCAGGTCGAGCAGCACGAGGTCGGGACGCAGCGCGGACGCGAGGCGCAGCGCGTCCGCGCCGGTCCGCGCCTCGCCCACGACGACGAACCGGGGGTGGCTCTCCACGAAGCCACGGTGCACCGTCGCGACGACCGGGTCGTCCTCGACCACCAGCGTCCGCGCCTGCCCGGTCACGACTTCCTCCCCGCGGCGCCCGCAACAGGGCCCGCAACCGCGCCCGCACCGACGCCGCCACCGACACCCGCTCCCACGGGAACCGCGGCCGGCACCGACAGCTCGACCCGCACGCACGCTCCGCCGAGGTCGCCGGTGCCGATCACGACCTCGCCGTCCCACCGGTCCACGACCCGCCGGACCAGGGCCAGGCCGATGCCGCGGCTGTGCTCCCGGTCACCGGCCACCTTGGTGGAGAACCCGGCCTTGAACACCTGGCCGTGCAGCTGCGCCGGGATGCCCGGGCCGTCGTCGTCCACCTGGAGCACCAGGTGCGGGCCCTCGACGCGGAGCGTCACCCGGACGCGGCCCTCGGGCCGCGCGGCGTCCACCGCGTTGTCGATCAGGTTGCCGAGCACCACCAGGGCGTCCGTGTGCAGCGACGAGTCGTCGGGTCCGGCCGGCGCGTCCAGCGCGGAGTCCTCGGAGACGTCGAGGGTCGCTCCCCGCTCCCGCGCCGTGATGGCCTTGACCAGGAGCAGCGCCGCGACCTCGGGGGACCGCACGCCCGGCGCGACGGCGGACGCCGTGAGCAGCCCGCCGTAGCCCGACCGCTCGATGAAGGCGACCGCCTCCTCCGTGCGGCCCAGCTCCAGCAGCCCCGAGATGACGTGCACCGTGTTGGCGAACTCGTGCGACTGGGAGCGCAGCGCGTCCGCGAGGCCCCTGGTCTCCAGCAGCGTCGCGATGTCGTCGGGCTCCAGCAGGTAGATCCGGCGGCGCACCAGCCGCGTCACCCCGGCCGCGCAGAGCGCCCCCACCACGGCGGCGGCGCCCAGCGTGCCGAGCAGCCAGCCCCGGTCGTCGTTCAGGTCGGCCCGCAGCTCGGACTCCAGGATCCCCACGCTCGCGGTGCCGATCACGGGGGCGGGGGAGGAGTCGTCGGCGGCGTCGCCGAAAACGGGCACCTTGACCCGCCACGACGTGCCGAGCGTGCCGGTCTGCGTGCCCGTCCACACCCGGCCGGACAGTGGCACGGACGGGTCGGTCGACACCCGCCGCCCGATCTGGTCGGGGTCGGGGTGGGAGTAGCGCACCCCGTTCTCGTCGGTGACCACCACGTAGGTGACCTGCGACGCCTCGCGGATCACCTCGGCGATCGGCTGGATCGTCGCGGAGGGGTCCTTGTCGTCGAACGCGTCGTGGATGGCGGGCAGGCGCGCGACGGACTGCGCGACCCCGGCCATCCGGTCCACGTACGCCTCACGAAGCTGTCGTTCCTGCAGGGCGGAGGCCACCAGACCGGTCGTGCACACGAGCACGAGCACGATGACGACCTGCAGCACCAGCAGCTGCGCCCGGAGCGTCATCGCTCTCTTCACGGACGCAAGTGTGCACCGGGTCACAGCCCGCGCGGTAGCCGCCCGGCGTGACCGAAACGACCACAACCTTTCTTGCGACCAGAACCGGGGCCCCGCGACCCGCCGTCCCTACGCTCTCGCCGAAGTGGTCCGAGAGCCGCCGAATCGGCCGGCTCCGGCACCCGCATCCGCTCAAGGAGGAGACATGCGCATCATCCGGTCCGGGGCTGCCCCCGTCGGAATCGTCCTGGCCCTGGCCCTCACGGGCTGTTCGATGCTGGAGTCGAGCGGTGGTGGCGGCGACGCCGCCATCGACGAGCTCAGCATCGTGGTCCCCGCCGGCCCCGGCGGCGGCTGGGACCAGACCGGCCGCGCCATGCAGGCAGACATGCAGGAGGAGGGGCTGGTCGGCTCCGCCACCGTCACCAACGTCGACGGTGCGGGCGGCACCGTGGGCCTGGCGAACATCGCGACCGAGACCGACCCGAACACCCTGCTGGTGATGGGCCTGGTCATGGTGGGCGCCGTCGAGACCAACGAGGCCCAGGCCCGCATCGAGCAGACCACCCCGATCGCGCGCCTCACCGAGGAGCAGGAGGTCATCGTGGTGCCCAAGGAGTCGCCGTACGAGACCATCGACGACCTCGTCGACGACATCACGGAGAACGGCAAGAAGGTCTCCATCACCGGCGGCTCGGCGGGCGGTACCGACCACATCCTCGCCGGCATGCTGCTCCAGGCCTCGGGCATGCCGTCGGGCAACATCGCGAACAGCCTCAACTACATCGCCTACTCCGGCGGCGGCGAGTCCCTCGCGGCGCTGCTCGGCAACAACGTCAGCGCCGGCATCTCCGGCGTCAGCGAGTACGCCGAGCAGGTCCAGGCGGGCGAGCTGCGGGCGCTCGCGGTCTCCGGCTCCGAGCGCGTGGACGCCCTCCCGGACACCCCGACCCTCACCGAGGCGGGCTACGACGTCGTCCTGACCAACTGGCGCGGCGTGGTCGCCCCGGGCTCGATCGACGACGCCGAGAAGGAGGCGCTGACCACGGCCGTCACCGAGCTCGCCGAGTCCGACGCCTGGCAGGCCACGCTCGAGGAGAAGGCCTGGGACGACGCCTTCCTCGCCGGGGACGAGTTCGACACCTACCTCGACGGCAACATCGCTGAGATCAAGACGGTGCTCAAGGACATCGGGCTCGTCAGGTGACCAGCGACAACACGGCGCACGACGCGCCCGTTCTGCCCGGTGGCCCGACGGCGGAGGACGCACCTCTGCCGTCGGACGCCGTCGAACCGCCGCCGCGCCGGTGGGGCGAGCTCGTGCTCGCCCTGGCCACCACCGCGCTCGGCGTGTACGTCCTGGTGGCCGCCGGGAGCATCACGGTCCCGGGCTCGAGCAACACGCTCGGCCCGCGGGCCTTCCCCTACCTCGTGGGCGGCATGCTCGTCGCCGCCGGGGTCGTGCTCGTCGTCCTGATCCTGAGCGGCCGGGCCGGGCAGGAGGAGGGCGGCGAGGACGTCGACCCCACGGTCCGCACCGACTGGCTCACCGTGGTGCTGCTCGTCGTGATCCTGGTGGTGCACGTGTTCGCCATCAACACCGTGGGCTGGCCGTTCGCCGCCGCCCTGCTGTTCGGCGGCGCCGCCGTCGTGCTGGGCGCCCGGCCCTGGTGGCGTGCCGCCCTGGCCGGGCTCGTGCTGGGCCTGGTGATCCAGGTCGTGTTCGGCGGCCTGCTGGGGCTCTCGCTCCCGGCCGGACCGCTGCTGGAAGGGGTGCCGTTCCTCCGTGGATAACTTCTCCGCCCTGATCGAGGGCTTCGCCACCGTGCTGCACCCGATGTACCTGCTGTACGCGCTGTTCGGCGTGTTCGTCGGTACCGCGGTCGGCGTGCTGCCGGGCATCGGCCCGGCCATGACCATCGCCCTGCTCCTGCCGCTCACCTACTCGCTGGACCCGACGGCGGCGATCATCGTCTTCGCCGGCATCTACTACGGCGGCATGTACGGCGGGTCGACGACGTCGATCCTGCTCAACACGCCCGGCGAGTCCGCGTCGATCGTGACCGCGATCGAGGGCAACAAGATGGCGCGTGCCGGGCGCGGGGCCGCCGCGCTCGCCACCGCCGCCATCGGCTCGTTCGTGGCGGGCTCGATCGCCACCGTGGCGCTGACGTTCCTGGCGCCCGTGGTGGCCCGCTGGGCGGTGCAACTCGGCGAGCCCGACTACTTCGCCCTCATGGTGGTCGCCTTCGTCACCGTGGGCGCGCTGCTCGGGAGCTCCGTGCCGCGTGGCCTCGCCTCGCTCTCGCTCGGCCTGTTCCTCGGCCTGATCGGCACCGACACCCTGACCGGCCAGCAGCGCTTCACGTTCGGCGTGCCCAACCTGGCCGACGGGATCGACGTCGTCGTGGTCGCCGTCGGCCTGTTCGCCGTCGGTGAGGCCGTTTACGTGGGCTCCCGCATGCGCCACGGACCGATCCGGATCATCCCGGTCGAGAAGGGCTGGCGCACCTGGATGAAGTGCGACGACTGGCGCCGGTCCTGGAAGCCGTGGCTACGCGGCGCCGCGATCGGGTTCCCCGTCGGCACCATCCCGGCGGGCGGCGCCGACGTCGCGACCTTCCTGTCCTACGCCACCGAGCGGCGGCTCGCCGGATCCCGGCGCAAGCAGTTCGGCAAGGGCGCGATCGAGGGCGTGGCCGGCCCGGAGGCCGCGAACAACGCGGCGGCGTCGGGCGTGCTCGTCCCGCTGCTCACCCTCGGCCTGCCCACGACGGCGACGGCGGCGATCATCATCGTCGCGTTCCAGTCCTACGGCATCCAGCCCGGCCCGATGCTGCTGCAGAACGAGTCCTCGCTGGTGTGGGCCCTCATCGCCAGCCTGTACGTCGGCAACCTCATGCTCGTCGTGCTGAACCTGCCGCTGGTCGGCATGTGGGTCAAGGTGCTGCGCATCCCGCGGCACTACCTGTACGCGGGCATCCTCCTGTTCGGCGCGCTGGGCTCGTACGCGCTGAACTTCGCGCCCGTCGACGTGCTGCTCCTGGTGCTCATCGGCCTGATCGGGTTCTTCATGCGCCGCTACGGGTACCCCGTGGCACCGCTCGTGGTCGGCATGATCCTCGGCCCGATGGCGGAGGACCGCCTGCGCCGCTCCCTCGCGATCAGCCAGGGCGACCTGTCCTACCTCGTGACCAGCCCGTTCGCCGCGACCGCGTACGCCGCGATCGTGGTGCTCCTCGCCGTGGGCATCTGGCTCAAGCGCCGCGAGCGGGCGGAGGAGGCCTAGACGCACTGGCTAGGCTCACCCGCATGAGCACAGCACTGATCACCGGCGGGACCGCCGGCCTCGGCCTGGAGTTCGCGCGGCAGCTCGCCGCCGACCGGCACGACCTGGTGCTGGTCGCCAGGGACGCCGCACGGCTCGAGGAGGTCGCCGCGCAGCTCCGCGCCGCCACGGGGGTGGCGGTCGAGGTGCTGCCGGCGGACCTCTCGGTGCCCGACGACGTCGCGCGGGTCGCGGCGCGCCTCGCCGTCGTCGGCGGCCGGCCCGACGACGGCGACCTGCGGCCCGTCGGGCTGCTCGTCAACAACGCCGGGTTCGCCACGAGCTCGCCGTTCGCGAGCGGCCGCGTCACCACCGAGCGCCGGGGGATCGACGTCATGGTCAAGGCCGTCGTCGAGCTCACGCACGCCGCCGTCGGGCAGATGCTCGAACGGGACCGCGGCGCGATCCTCAACGTCGGCTCGGTCGCCGCCCTCACCGCGGGCGGCACCTACGCCGCCGCCAAGGCGTACGTGCGCACCTTCACCGAGTCCCTGGCCGCCGAGCTCAAGGGCACCGGCGTCACCGCCACGCTGCTGTCCCCCGGGTTCACGCACACCGAGTTCCACGCGCGCGCCGGCATCGCCGAGTCCTCGATCGTCCCCGAGTGGGGCTGGCTCCAGGCCGAGGACGTGGTGCGGACGGCGCTCGCGGACGCACGCCGCGGCGTCGTCCTGTCCACGCCCTCGGTGCGCTACAAGGTGGCCTCGGCCGCGCTGCGGGTCATGCCCCGCTGGGCCGTGCGGGCGGTCGGCAGCTACCGCTGAGCCGGAGCCCGGGTCGGCGCCTGGGCGGCGTCCGACGAGCCGGCGTCAGAGCCAGCCGACCCGCTTGAAGATCCAGTAGAAGATGCCGCCCAGGCCGATCATCCCGAGGATCGCGATCGGGTACCCGAAGGTCCAGTGCAGCTCGGGCATGTGCGTGAAGTTCATGCCGATCAGCGTGGGCGCGAAGAGGATGGCCGCCCACGCGGAGATCTTCTTCATCTGCTCGTCCTGCTTGAGGCTGATCTCCGTCATGCGGCGCGACTCCTCGTTCTGCTCCTGCGTCACCAGCGTGGAGTGCACGTTGAGGGCGTTGGTCAGGAGCGACCGGAACGTCTCCGAGGTCTCCGCGTGCTTGATCGCGTGGTCCAGCACGTTGCGCAGGCTGCGCAGCAGCTCGACCCAGCGGTGGTCCTGCGCGTCGCCGTCCGGGCGTGGGACGTCGTCCGGGTGCGCGGCTGCGGACTGCTCGTCGGCGTACGCCCGCTTGGCGTCGTACAGGTCCTGGAGCATCTCGACGAGCGGGCCGGTGGCGCGCTGGAGCCCGATCACCTCGCGGGTCGCCTCGTAGATGCGGAACGACACCTCGGGGTCGCGGGAGAAGAGCTGGTCCTCGATCTGGTCGATGGCGCCGCGCAGCCGCGTGACCACGGGCCGGTAGGTGTCCACGACCTCGTCCAGCAGCGCGGCCAGGATCGCGACCGGCCCGAGACGCAGCAGGTCCGGGTCCTCCTCCAGGCGGCTGCGCAGCGCGTCGAGGTCGGGCGTCACGGACCGCCGGATCGTGACGACGAAGTCCGGGCCCACCCACGCGTGCACCTCGCCGAACTCCACGCGGTCGACGTGCCCGTCGCCGTCGTCGTCGACGTTGCGCGCGGGGTGCAGCACCACGAACAGCACGTCGTCGTAGTGCTCGACCTTGGGGCGCTGGTGCGCGTTGATGGCGTCCTCGACCGCCAGCGGGTGCAGGGAGAACTCCGCGGCGACGGCCTCGATCTCGGCCTGCGCCGGCCACGACAGGTCGACCCAGGCGATGCCGCCACGCTCGCGGGTCGTCTCGCAGGTCTCCTCGATGCTCGCCGGGTTGGCCGTGCGCCTGCCGTCCACGTACACCGCGTTGTCCATGATGCTCACAGCAGAACCTTCCCAGAGGTGGACGGCAACCCGGGCCACGGTCCGGCGGCACGCGCGACGTACCCTTGCACCGTGAACGCTGACTTCTCCCCGACCCCGCGCGAGCAGCTCGCCGAGCTCATCAAGGAGCTCGCCGTGGTGCACGGCAAGGTGACCCTGTCCTCCGGCAAGGAGGCCGACTACTACGTCGACCTGCGCCGCATCACGCTGCACCACCGGGCCGCCCCGCTCGTCGGGCACGTGCTCCTGGACCACCTGGAGGAGGTCGGGCTGGGTACGGCGGAGATCGACGCCGTCGGCGGCCTCACCCTGGGCGCGGACCCGATCGCGGACGCGCTGCTGCACGCCGCGGCCTCGCGCGGGCAGGACCTGGACGCGTTCGTGGTGCGCAAGGCGGCCAAGGCGCACGGCATGCAGCGCCAGATCGAGGGCCCGGACATCGCCGGCCGCAAGGTGGTCGTCGTGGAGGACACGACGACGACGGGCGGGTCGCCGATCGCGGCGATCGAGGCCGCGCGGGCCGCCGGCGCCGAGGTGCTCGGCGTCGCCACGATCGTGGACCGGGCCACCGGCGCGGGCGAGAAGATCGAGGCGCTCGGGGTGCCGTACCACTACCTCTACGGCCTCGGGGACCTCGGCCTCGCCTAGGGATCGTTACCGCAAAACTGGCCGTCTCCATATCACTCCCCCGTGGAGACTTTTGCCTAGCCCTACTGTATCTTTAAGTTCATGGGGCCATTTGTCGCATTAGTCCTGCTCGTCATCGGCGTGGTGGCCTTCACGGTCGCGGCAGCGCGGATCATGAAGCGCGGGCGCTCGCAGGACGTCGCGCAGTGGGCCGAGGCGAACGGCTGGGAGTACGTCGGCAAGGACCCGGTCCTCGCCCAGCGCTGGACCGGCCGGCCGTTCGGCATCGGCGTGGACCGGGTGGCCCGCGACGTCGTCCGCGGCAACGTCGACGGGTTCGACATGGTCTCGTTCACCTACACGTGGCGGTCCGGCGCGCCCGAGGGCGACTCGCGCCGGATCGGCCTGCGCCGCACGGCGCACGTGGTGGCGCTCGACGCGCTGCCCGGCGATCCGGTGATCGACCTCTCGCCGGAGGGGCTCCGCGAGAAGTGGCAGAAGCTGTTCGGCGCCCAGGACGTGCAGATCGACAACCCGGCGTTCGACGGCCAGTGGCTGGTGCGCACGTCCGACGAGTTCTTCGCGCGGCGGGCCCTCGACGCGCGCCTCGCCAACATCGTGATGCTGCCCGACTTCCACGGCTCCCGGCTGCGCATCGAGGGACCCTCGGTGCTGCTGTGGCGCCCGGGCCGCACCGACGTCACCACCCTGACGGACCGGGCCAAGCGGGTCGCCGACGTCGCGCGCATCGTGCTGCCCATGGAGAAGGGCGGCCCGCGCTTCGAGTCGGGCGGCACGATCGACGGCTTCGGGATCCCGGGCCTGACCTGACGCTCTCCCGTTCCGGGCCGGCGGGCCGGCCCGGGGCGGTCAGACGAGCTCGACGATGTCCGCGATCGACTTCATCACGTGGCTCGGCCGGAACGGGTACTTCTCGACCTCGCCGGCCGACGTCGACCCGGTGAGCACCAGGAACGTCTCCAGGCCGGCCTCCATGCCGCCCAGGATGTCGGTGTCCATGCGGTCGCCCACCATGGCGGTCGACTCCGAGTGCGCCCCGATCAGGTTCAGCGCCGACCGGAACAGCACCGGGTTGGGCTTGCCCACGTAGTAGGGCTGGCGGCCGGTCGCCGCCGTGATCATGGCCGCCACGGAGCCCGCGGCGGGCAGCAGGCCCTCCTGCGAGGGGCCGGTGACGTCCGGGTTGGTGCAGATGAACCGGGCGCCGTCGGTGATCAGCCGGATGGCCTTGGTGATCGCCTCGAACGAGTAGGTGCGGGTCTCGCCGAGCACCACGTAGTCGGGGTCCGCGTCGGTGAGCGTGTAGCCGGCCTGGTGCAGCGCCGTCGTCAGGCCTGCCTCGCCGATGGCGTACGCGCTGCCGTTCGGGATCTGGTCGGCGACGAACTGCGCCGTGGCCAGGGCCGACGTCCAGATGTTCTGCTCCGGCACGTCGATCCCGCTGTACGCGAGCCGGGCGCGCAGGTCGCGCGGCGTGAAGATCGAGTTGTTGGTCAGCACGAGGAACGGCAGGTCCTTGTCGCGCAGCGCCTTGATGAACTCGGGGCCGCCGGGGAGGGCCGTGCCCTCGTGCACCAGCACGCCGTCCATGTCCGTGAGCCAGGCTTCGGTGGTCCGCTCGATCATGGGCGCCAGCCTAATGTCTCGCGCGCCAAAGCCCGTCGCGGCGGGTCTCTACCCTGCGACGCATGGGTTACCAGCCCCGGTAGACATCCCTGCGGTTGCCGATCTTGACGACTGTGACGGTCACCTGGGCGTCACTGATCTCGTAGATCACCCGGTGGTCGTTGACCGCGATCCGGTATTCGGCGTGTCCGGAGAGTCCCCGGGGAGAGGGTCGCCTTCCGCGGTGTATCGCCTGCCGTCGTCGGGCTCCTGCTCCTTGACGCGGGTGAGCCAGCCCTCTTCCGCGCGGAGCTCGAGCGTCTCGAAGATCTTCGCGTCGTCGTGGTCGATCAGGACGGCGACGACCTTGCCGTCGCGCACGATCCCGATGCGTCGGGCGTCGGAGGCGACCCGGTCAACAAGGGCAGCCGTGGCCTCCCCGAGGTCTCGCACGTCCACCAGTTCTGGCACGTACAGGTCCGTGGAGATTTGTTTCGCCAGTTCGTCGGTCATGCCATCGAAGGTACCTCGGGGGCGCCTGTCGCACATGTGTGTCGTTCAGCGCGTGAACTGTCCGACGTTCCGATCGAGGACCGGTCCGCGCCTACTCCTGCGGTTCGCGCCCGGTGCCCGCCAGGGCGTCGTCGGACGACGCGGCCGGGACCTGCTCGACCAGGACCTGCGCCGCCTTCTCCGTGCGCCGGGCCCGCCAGATCTCGATCACCATCGGGATCACCGAGACGAGCACGATGAGGACGAGCAGCGCCTCGATGTTCTCCTTGACGAACGTGAAGTTGCCGAGCACGTAGCCCAGCAGGGTCACGCCGACCGCCCACAGGAGCGCACCGATCGCGTTGTACGTGACGAAGTGCCGGTAGGACATCTTGCCGACGCCGGCCGCGACCGGGGCGTACGTGCGCACGATCGGCACGAAGCGGGCCACGATGATGGTGCGGCCGCCGTACTTGTCGAAGTACGCGTTGGTCTGGTCGATGTAGGACCGCTTGAAGAGCTTCGAGTCCGGCTTGTCGAAGATCTTGGGGCCGGCCTTGCGGCCGATCAGATATCCGGTCTGGTCGCCGAGGAACGCGGCGGCGAACAGCATGAGGCACAGCACCACGATGTTGATCTGCAGCGTGCCCTGCGCCACGAGCGCGCCCGCGGTGAACAGGAGCGAGTCGCCGGGCAGGATCGGGAACAGCAGCCCGGTCTCGATGAAGATGACGAGCGCGATGCCGACCAGCGCGGCGTCCCCGAACCGCTCGATGAGGTAGTTCGGGTCCATCCAGTCGATGCCCAGGAGCTGCGGCACGGCCACCGCGTCGACGGGGGCGGCGGCCAGCCCGGACACGACCTCCGGGAGTACGGTCGTCAGCATGGATCGAGACTAGCGGGGCACAATGACGGGCATGACCAGCACGTCCTCCGGTCCGGGAACCGTCACAGCACTCGCACACGGCCCCGGCAGGGTCGACCTTGTCTGAGCGCCCGCTGCCCGCCCCCGCAGAGGGTCCTGAGCCCGAGATCGGCGTCGGGCCCTGGCCGGGCATCCGGCCCGACGACGCCCGCTACGACCCCGAGCTCCTCGCCGAGGGCGACCGCCGGAACGTGGCCGACCAGTACCGCTACTGGACCGTGGAGGCGATCGTCGCGGACCTGGACACGCGCCGGCACCCGTTCCACGTGGCGATCGAGAACTGGGCGCACGACCTGAACATCGGCTCCGTGGTCCGCACCGCCAACGCGTTCAACGCGGCGGGCGTGCACATCGTGGGCCGACGCCGCTGGAACCGCCGCGGCGCGATGGTCACCGACCGCTACCTGCACGTGACCCACCACGAGGACGCCGCCGCGCTGGCCGAGTGGGCCGGCGACCTCCCGATCGTCGGCATCGACAACGTGCCCGGGTCGGTGCCGATCGAGGGCCACGCGCTGCCCCGTGAGTGCGTGCTGCTGTTCGGCCAGGAGTCGACGGGCCTGACGGCGGAGGCGCAGGCAGCGTGCGACGTCGTCCTGCACATCACCCAGTACGGGTCGACCCGCTCGATCAACGCGGGCGCCGCGGCGGCGATCGCCATGCACACCTGGATGGAACAGCACGCGTAACTCGCCGCGCTCGGCAGGGTCGGCCCGGCACGGTCGGCAGTTGGCATCGAGATCGGCTCAGGCCTGAGCCGATCTCGATGCCAACTGCCGAGTCTGCGGGGCAAACTGCCGCGTCCCACAGCAGGGTGCCGAGTCTGCGGGGCAAACTGCCGCGCCCCGCAACACCAGCGACCCCCCGCCCAAAACCGTTGCCCGCCGCAAGCGGCTCCGGCAGGATCGCGTTCTGGTTCGGGCTGATGCTCGCGGCGGTCTCGTCGATGTCGCTGCGCCAGATGGTCACGCCCGACGCGCTGCTCGGGCGCGTGACCGCCGCGTTCTGGACCATCCACCACAGCCTCGCGCCCCTCGGCGCCGCCGCGCTCACGGCGTCGGCGGACCGGTTCGGGGCCTCGCGGCCGCTGCTCGCCGTCGCGGTGATCTACCTCGGCGTGGTCGCCGTCGCCTTCTTCACCCCGATCCGCGGACGCAACCCCGAGGACGTACCGGTGCCCACCACCGGGTGACGAGCGGTGCCCGACGTCGTCCGTGAGCCCGCCCGATGGCGCCGGAAACATGAAAACCACAGTGTTTCGGCCGTTCGACTGTCGAACGACCGCACACGACCACTGGTGGATCGTGGCAAGATCGATGGTGCATCCCCGGGCGGCCTTGGACACACTTGCGACCGCCCACCTCACCATTCGTTTGGAGTTTCGCAGATGCCCATCGCAACCCCTGAGGTCTACGCCGAGATGATCGACCGGGCGAAGGCCGGCAAGTTCGCCTACCCCGCGGTCAACATCACCTCGTCGCAGACCGTTACTGCCGCACTTCAGGGCTTTGCCGAGGCGGAGTCGGACGGCATCATCCAGGTCTCCGTGGGCGGCGCCGAGTACGCCTCGGGCTCGACGGTGAAGGACCGCGTCTCGGGCTCTCTCGCGCTGGCGGCCTACGCCACCGAGGTCGCCAAGGGCTACGGCGTCAACATCGCCATCCACACGGACCACTGCACGGCCGACAAGCTCGACTCCTGGGTCAAGCCGCTGCTCGCCATCGAGGCGGAGCAGGTCAAGAACGGCGGCCTGCCGACGTTCCAGTCGCACATGTTCGACGGCTCCACCGTGCCGATCGAGGAGAACCTCGTGATCGCCGCCGAGCTGCTCGAGCTGTCGCAGGCCGCGCGCACGATCCTCGAGATCGAGATCGGCGTGGTCGGTGGCGAGGAGGACGGCCACACCGCCGAGATCAACGACAAGCTGTACACGACGCCCGAGGACGGCCTGGCCACGATCAAGGCTCTCGGCGCCGGCGAGCGCGGCCGCTACCTGACGGCCCTGACCTTCGGCAACGTGCACGGCGTGTACAAGCCGGGTGCCGTCAAGCTGCGCCCGGAGATCCTGCTCGACATCCAGAAGGCCGTGGGCGCCGAGATCGGCAAGGAGATGCCGTTCGACCTCGTCTTCCACGGTGGTTCGGGCTCGACGGCGGAGGAGATCTCCGCGGCCGTCGACAACGGCGTCATCAAGATGAACATCGACACCGACACCCAGTACGCGTTCTCGCGTCCGGTGGCCGACCACTTCTTCAAGAACTACGACGGCGTGCTCAAGGTGGACGGCGAGGTGGGCAACAAGAAGGCCTACGACCCGCGCGCCTGGGGCAAGACGGCGGAGGCCGGCATGGCCGCCCGCATCGTCGAGGCCTGCCAGCAGCTCCGCTCGGCCGGCCACAAGATGTGAGCATCGCGCTCGCTTGATCGGCAAAAGGTCAGGTGGTCGGCAGCTCGAGCTGCCGACCACCTGACCTTTTACCGATCATCCAGTTATGGGCCGGCTCAGGACGCCGGCGGGCCGCCTACGCCGGCCGGGGCCGGGGTGGTGCCCGACGGCGGGCCCGACGGGCCGTCGTCGTCCAGCTCGAAGCCCGGGTCCTCGTCCACGATGTCGAGGAGGTCGCCGATCCGGGTGACCTCCAGGAGGAAGCGCACCGTCGGGGGAGCGCGCAACACGCGCACGCGGTGCGGGCTGCGGCTCGCGAGGCGCGCCAGGAACGCGACGCCGGACGAGTCCATGAAGGTCACGTGGTGCGCGTCGATCTCGACGGGAAGACGAGACTCCTCGGCCGCGGCCGTCGCCTCGTGCAGGTCGCCGCCGATGTCGGCGTCGATCTCCCCGGAGAGCACGATCCGTGCGCGCGAGCGGCCCACGATGACGTGGATGCTCGCCGGGTCGCCGATCTCGGGGGTCTGGTGGCCGGGGTCCTGGGGGCTCCCGCCCTGCGGACCGCGCGGCGGGTCGTAGGTTCCGTCCTGCACGGTTCTCCTTCCGGGAGCAGTGGTCGTGACGCTGTATCGGTCCGATGATAGAGGTTGAGATTCAGATCTCGGACTGTCCCAATCTACGGTTGAATGTCCTGCTGGAACAGCACCTCGAGCAATAGATACCGTAGGGAGGGCATTTTGACCGATTCATCCGGTCTGACACCGTCCTCTCCGCCGCCGCGCCATCCCGGTCTTTCCGTTTTCGGCCTCAGCCCGACGCAGGACGGAATATCGAACGGCACCAGGGACGAAACGTCCAGCGGCGCGCCGAACGCATCACCGAACGCAGCATCCAGCGCACCTTCCGGCGCATCTCCCGACGTGCCGGTGAACGCCTCGTCGAGCGACACGCCGAACGGGTCGGCGAACGGCGGCCACGGCACCAATCGCCCGGTGCCCCCGCCGGCCGCGAGCGTGCCGCCGAGCATCCCGTCCGCCACGTCCTCCGGCGGGGGGTACGGCGGTCCTGCCCGCGAGCCCCGCTCGTACACCGGCATCCCGCGCACCCTGCCGCCGTCGGTCGGCGACGTCGTGCTGCGCGCCGCCGTGACCGTGGGCATCCCGGTCTTCCTGACCGGTCCCACCGAGGACGGCATGCCCATGCTGTGGGCCAACCAGGCGTTCGAGCGGTACGCGGGCGTGCGGTTCAGCGACTTCGCCGGGTACACCGTGCGCCGCCTCGGCGAGATGCTCGTCGAGCCGCAGGACCTGGAGCGGATGACCGAGCTGGTCAACGCGGGCCAGGAGGTGCACGCGACGGTGCGGTCCCACCTGCGCGGCGGCACCCACGGCTGGGCCCAGCTCACGCTCACCCCGGCCCGCGCCGGCCACGACGACCGCATCACCCACTGGGTCGGCTTCAGCGTCGACGTCTCCGACCACATGGAGCGGCACGCGGCCCAGCTCGCCAGCCTGGAGATCGAGCGCCAGCAGCGCGAGGACCTCGACCTCATCGCGCAGACCACCGAGATCCTGACCGACCTCGAGTACCCGTACGCCCTGCGCGACATCGCCGAGCTGCTCCAGACCATGGTGCGCTGGGCCGGGTTCTACGTGAACGACGACGGCCTCAAGCACGCGGCCGGCGTCGACGTCGCCAACCCGCCGAGCGGCCGCGGCCGCCGGCACGCCCGGTACATCGAGGGCGACAACATCGCCGACAAGACCCAGCGCCGCCGTCCGCAGACGGACGCGCTCGGCGACTCCGTGACGACGGGCCCCATGCCGATCCTCGAGGTCGTGGACTCGGTCCAGGACGTGCTCGACGGCGTGCTCGACGGTCCCGTCACGCTGCACCTCGACATCCCGCACGCGCCGCACTCCGCGTCGGGCTGGCTGCAGCGCGACCTCACGCTGCGCCTCGCGGACGAGCTGGGCAAGGCACCGGACTCCGTGGTGGTGCACCCGGTCGCCGGGCGCCGCGACGTGCTCGGCCTGGTCGTGATCGTCCCCGACGGGGAGGATCCGGGCGACTACGTCGAGGCCGACGAGCCCGACACGCTGCGCACCGTGATCGAGGTGGTGGCCCGCCGTGCGGGCAGCGCCATCGACAACGCGCGGATGTACGCCCGCGAGCACCGCCTCGCCGAGACCCTGCAGCGCGCCATGCTCCCCGAGCAGGCCGACGTCGCCGGCCTCGACGTGTGGACCTACTACGCGCCGAACGCCGAGCACGCGCAGGTGGGCGGCGACTGGTACGACGTGCTGCAGATCTCGCCGGACCTGGTCGGGCTCGTGATCGGCGACGTCGTCGGGCACGACGTCGAGGCGGCCGCCACGATGGGCCAGCTCCGTTCGGTGGTGCGCTCCTACGCGTTCGAGCTGTCCACCCCGAGCCGCGTGCTCGAGCGCGTGGACCAGCTCGTGGCGGGCATGGGCATCCCGCGCTCGGCGAGCATGGTGTACGCCTCCCTGAAGCGCGAGGAGGAGCCGGACGTCTGGACGGTCGGCTACTCGCGCGCCGGCCACCTGCCGCCGCTCCTGCTGCGCGGCGGCGAGGTGATCAAGCTCGACGACGGCGGCGGTGCGCTCGTTGGCTTCGGCTCCCGCGAACGGACCACGGGCGAGGCCCGGCTCCAGCCCGGCGACACACTGCTGTTCTACACCGACGGCCTCATCGAGCGGCGCGACCGGTCCCTGCGGCTGGGCCTGGAGGCCCTGCTGGAGACCGCGTCGGCCATCACCGCCCGCGACGCCGCGGGCGTGGGCGAGGAGCTGCTGTCCCGCCTGGCCGACGCGCCGGAGGACGACGTGGCGATCGTGGTGGTCCGGATCCCGGACCCGGCGGGCGATGCCACGGAGACGGCCCTCTCGCCGCGCTGGCGGCGCTGGATGCTGCCGAGCGAGCCGTCGTCGATCGGCCGCGCGCGGCACGCCGTCCTGCGCACCTGCCAGGCCTGGGGGATCGAGGAGTCGGCGCAGGCCGAGCTGGTGGTCTCGGAGCTGGTGGCCAACGGCGTGCTGCACGGCTGGGGGCACATCGCGCTGCGCCTCTACGACACGGGCGACGGCCTGCGCATCGAGGTCGAGGACAACAACCCGGCTCCGCCGGTCGCGACGGACGGGCACCCCAACCGCCTGGGCGGGTTCGGCATGCAGATCGTGGACCGCCTGGCCGAGTGGGGCTGGCGCCCGTCGGGCAGCGGCAAGCTGGTGTGGGCCAAGCTCCGCCGCCAGCCCACCCCGCCGAAGTAGCCCCACATGTCAGACGCTCAGGTCACCAGAGTGACCTGAGCGTCTGACATGTGGGGCACCGTCTGACATGCCCGATTTTGGATAACGTTTTACGCCGTGGACACGTCGCGGTGGGATAACGGCGAGGTGTCGTCGTCCCGCGAGGTCATCACCGCGAACCCCGAGTCGGGGGCGGACGGCTCGCACGAGTGCTCGTCGTCCACCCGGAAGAGCTCCATGGCGCCGCACACCTCGAGCACGAACAGGTCGCGCTCGTCGGCCCCGCGGATGACGGTCGCACCGCCGCGCTTGCGGCCGGCGTCGGCCAGCGAGATGAGGAACGCGGCCCCGGTCGAGTCCATGAACGTCACCCGGCACATGTCGATGACCAGCAGCTGTCGGCGCAGGCCGACCACGCGCGCCGCGATCTCCGGGAACTGGTCTCGTTCGGCGAGGTCAAGGTCGCCGGCGATCACGAGCGTCGTCGTCGTGGGAGACGTCGCGATCTCGATCATGTGTCGAGCGTAACGACTGTTGCTCGATCGCACCGGATGAAAGGCAAAATTCACCGTCTGCGCTGGCGCGACGGGCAATCCTGTGCGACCTCTTTGTCCGCAGTTGTCCCCTGCGAGGGCCGGGTGCCCGCCCGCGACCCCGAGGTGTGAGAATTCGACCATGAGCTCCCACGAGAACCTGCTGCAGGGTCCGGCCCCCACGCTGCTGTCCGACGACTTCCCCGCCGCCCGCGAGCGTCTGACGAGTGGCGCCGACCCGGTCTCGGTCGTGGCGGACGCCCCGGCGTCGTCCCTGGTGTGGGCGGTCCTGGCCGAGGGCGCGCTCGCATCCGGCACCGCCGCGGCGGACGTGGAGGCCTACGCGTACGCCCGCACGGGCTACCACCGCGGGCTCGACGCGCTGCGCCGGTCGGGCTGGCGCGGGCAGGGCCCGATCCCGGCCGCCCACGTGCCGAACCAGGGCTTCCTGCGCGCCCTACTGGCCCTTTCGGAGGCGGCGGGCCGCATCGGCGAGCAGGACGAGGCCGAGCGCTGCGCCCAGTTCCTGGGTGACTCCGGCACGTCGGTGGACGAGGTTCGCGCCCTGGTGCCCACCACGAAGTAGACTCGGGCGCGGCCCGCCGGCGCCCTCGATGCGCACCCGGCGGAGCAACCCTAGGAATTTGAGAAGGTGGAGATCCATGCCAGGCGTCGTGCTCGTCGGGGCCCAGTGGGGCGATGAGGGCAAGGGAAAGGCGACGGACCTCCTGGGCTCCCGCGTCGACTACGTGGTCAAGTTCAACGGTGGTAACAACGCGGGGCACACGGTCGTCATCGACGACGAGAAGTACGCCCTGCACCTGCTGCCGTCGGGCATCCTGTCGCCCGGCGTGGTGCCGGTCATCGCCAACGGCGTGGTGGTCGACATCGAGGTCCTGTTCGAGGAGCTGGACGCGCTGATCGCGCGCGGCGTGGACGTGTCCCGCCTGCTCGTCTCGGGCAGCGCGCACATCATCGCGCCGTACCACCGCACCATCGACAAGGTGACGGAGCGGTTCCTCGGCAAGCGCCGCATCGGCACCACGGGCCGGGGGATCGGCCCGGCGTACGCCGACAAGACCAACCGCGTCGGCATCCGCATGTGGGACCTGTTCGACGAGAAGATCCTGCGCGCCAAGATCGAGGGCTCGCTGGACCAGAAGAACCACCTGCTGGTGAAGGTCTACAACCGGCGCGCGATCACGGTCGACGAGACGCTCGACGAGCTGCTCCAGTACGCCGACCGCCTGCGGCCCATGGTCACGGACACCGCCGTCGAGCTGAACAAGGCCCTGGACGCGGGCAAGAACGTGCTGTTCGAGGCCGGCCAGGCCACGATGCTCGACATCGACCACGGCACCTACCCGTTCGTCACGTCGTCGAGCGCGACGGCGGGCGGCGCGGTGACCGGGTCCGGCGTCGGGCCCACCCGGATCGACTCCGTGATCGGCGTGATCAAGGCCTATACGACCCGCGTGGGCGAGGGGCCGTTCCCCACGGAGCTGTTCGACGACAAGGGCGAGTTCCTGCGCAAGACCGGCGGCGAGTACGGCGTCACCACCGGCCGCGCGCGGCGCACCGGCTGGTACGACGCCGTGATCGCCCGCTACGCGACGCGTATCAACGGCCTCACCGACATCGTGCTCACCAAGCTCGACGTGCTCACCGGCATGGAGAAGGTCCCGGTCTGCGTGGCCTACGACGTCGACGGCGTCCGCTACGACGAGATGCCGACGGACCAGACGGCCTTCCACCACGCGAAGCCGATCTACGAGGAGCTCGACGGCTGGTGGGAGGACATCTCCCAGGCCCGCTCCTTCGAGGACCTGCCCAAGAACGCGCAGGCCTACGTGCACGCGCTCGAGGGGATGTCGGGCACCCGGATCTCCGCGATCGGCGTCGGCCCCAAGCGCGACGAGATCATCCCCGTGCACGACCTCATCCACACCCGCTGAGTCCACACCCGCTGAGTCCGTAACCACCGAGAGAGCCCTCCGTCACTGTGAAGATCCTCGTCATCGGCACCGGTGCCCGCGAGCACGCCATCGTCCACTCGCTCGACCGGGAGAACGTCTCCGGCGTCGCCTCCCACGAGCTGCACGCCGCGCCCGGCAACCCGGGCATCGCGGGGGCGGCCACGCTGCACCCGGTCGACCCGCTGGACGGGGCCGCCGTGACGGCGCTGGCCCAGCGGATCGGGGCGGAGCTGGTCGTCGTGGGGCCGGAGGCGCCGCTCGTCGCGGGCGTCGCGGACGCCGTGCGGGCCGCGGGCATCGCGGTGTTCGGCCCGTCCGGCGAGGCGGCCCGGCTGGAGGGCTCCAAGTCGTTCGCCAAGGAGGTCATGGCCGCCGCGGGCGTGCCGACCGCCATGGCGCACGTGTGCACCGACGTCCCCGAGCTCGAGGCGGCGCTGGACGCCTTCGGCGCCCCGTACGTGGTGAAGGACGACGGCCTCGCGGCCGGCAAGGGCGTGGTCGTCACCGACGACCGCGCGGCGGCGCTGGCCCACGGCACGGCGTGCCTGGCGGGCGAGAACGGCCGCGTGGTGGTCGAGGAGTACCTCGACGGCCCCGAGGTCTCCCTGTTCTGCGTGTGCGACGGCACCACGGTGGTGCCCCTGGTCCCCGCGCAGGACTTCAAGCGCGTCGGGAACGACGACGAGGGCCCCAACACCGGCGGCATGGGCGCCTACACCCCGCTGGACTGGGCGCCGGCCGACCTCGTGGACGAGGTGGTCGCGCGCGTGGCCCAGCCCACGATCGACGAGATGGCCCGCCGCGGCACGCCGTTCTCCGGCGTGCTCTACGTGGGGCTCGCGCTGACCAGCCGCGGCACCCGCGTGGTGGAGTTCAACGCCCGGTTCGGCGACCCGGAGACGCAGTCGGTGCTGGCCCGCCTCGCGACGCCGCTGTCCGACATCATGCTCGCGTCCGCGCGCGGCCGGCTCGCCGGCCTGGAGCCCCTGCGCTGGCGCCCCGAGGCCTCGGTCACGGTGGTCGTCGCGTCGGAGGGCTACCCGGCGTCGGCCCGTTCGGGTGACCCGATCACGGGCATCGAGGAGGCCCAGCTGCTCGCCGGCGTGCACGTGCTGCACGCGGGCACCGGGCGCTCCGAGACCGGCGACCTGGTCAGCGCGGGCGGCCGGGTGCTGTCCGTGGTGGCGCTGGGCAGCGACCTGGCGGACGCCCGTCGTCGGGCCTACGAGGGCGTGGCGCGGATCGAGCTCAAGGGCTCGCACCACCGCACGGACATCGCCCTGAAGGCGGAGCGCGGCGAGGTCACCGTCCCGTAGGTGCCCCCGGCGCCGACGGGCGCCGTCTCGCCGTGCGTCGGCGTCATCCCCACGAAACCCGGCGGGCGTTAACATCGCGGCTTCGTCGAGAGGGGAGTGGTCGTGGCTGAGCGCGTCACGTTCGAGAGCACTACGGGACCGCGCCTCGCGGGCATCATCGACCGGCCCGCCGGCGAGGTGCGCGGCTGGGGCGTGTTCTCCCACGGGTTCACGCTGGGCAAGGACTCGCCGGCCGCGGCGCGGATCTGCAAGCAGCTCGCGGCCGAGGGCATCGGCATGCTCCGCTTCGACAACCTGGGCCTGGGCGACTCCGAGGGTGACTGGGGCGACGGCTCGTTCACGCACAAGGTCGCCGACACGGTGCAGGCCGCCCAGTTCATGGCCGACCACGACATGCCGGTGCACCTGCTGGTGGGGCACTCGTTCGGCGGCGCCGCCGTGATCGCCGCCGGCGCGGACGTCCCGGGCGTGCAGGCGGTCGCCACCATCGGCGCCCCGGTGCAGCCCCGGCACGCCGAGCACAACTACGACGCCGTCCTGGGCCGGGTGTTCGACGACGGGCACGCCCAGTGGATGGTGGGCGGACGCGCGCTCACGCTCAAGCGGCACTTCGTCGAGGACGTCCGCCGGGCGGAGCTGCGCTCCAAGATCCGGGAGCTCGGCTCCCCGCTGCTGGTGATGCACTCACCGACGGACTCCACGGTGGACATCTCGAACGCGGGGGAGATCTTCCGCGAGGCCCGGCACCCGCGCTCGTTCGTGTCCCTGGAGGGCGCTGACCACCTGCTCACCGCGCCCGGGCAGGCGAAGCGTGCGGCCCGCATCATCAGCGCCTGGGCGGACCAGTACCTCACCGCCTGAGCCGGCGCGGTCCGGGTGCGTGCCGCGTCGGGCGGCCCCGAGCGCCCAGCGTCTCCAGCTGCGGCCGGTGCCCGCAGAACGCTTGCGCGTAGAGGAACGTGACGACGACGCCGAGCATCAGCAGCTCGCCGCCGTCCTCCAGCGAGCCCAGGAGCACGTGCCACGTGCCCCGGGTCCCCGTGAACGCCCGCGTGAACCCGTGCACGACGTCGACCCCCACGCCGCACAGCACCAGCAGGCCGAGCAGCGCGAGCAGCACGCGGGACGCCGTCCGCCACTCCGGCGCCGCGAACCGGTACCCGACCGCGATGGCCACCAGCAGCGTGGCGCCGACGGACCCGAGCCAGACGATCTCGCCGATCGGCGGGCCGTAGGGCTGGGCGATGCCGAGCTCGGCCGCGATCACCTTGGCCATGCGCTCGTGCAGCATGAAGAAGTCGTCGGCCAGCAGGACCGCGAACAGGGCGGACCACCCCGCCAGGAGCGCCTGACGGTGCACCACGGCGAGGTAGGCGGCGAGCCCGGCCGCCCACGCCGTGAACACGAAACCCACCACCGCGGGGATGCCGCGCTCCTGCTCGAGCCCGAACCCGTCGTGGTCGGGGACGCCGAGGAACTTGTGCGTGAGGAAGAGCAGGTTCAGGCCGAGCGCCACCGTGAGCAGCATCCCGAAGAGGCCGGCGACCGGACGGTGGTGCAGCCCGAGGGCTTCGACGACTCGCGTGCGCACAGCTGTACTCCTCTGACCTGCGACAACGGGGACGGGGCTTACGTTCCCGCGGGTCGATGAGGCGGTGAGGAGAGCGCGATGAGAGTGCTCTCATCGCGTGCGGCGGCGGACCCGGGCGCAGGTCACTGTCCACGGACGGCGAGGCACCCCGCCGCGCAAGTAGACTCTTCCCGGAATTCCCTCACCTTCAAGGAGCCTTCGTGGGACGCGTCGTCGTCGAGGTCATGCCCAAGCCCGAGATCCTGGACCCCCAGGGCAAGGCTGTCGTCGGAGCGCTGCCGCGCCTCGGCTTCACCCAGTTCTCCGGTGTGCGTCAGGGCAAGCGGTTCGAGCTCGAGGTGGACGGTGAGGTCACGCCTGAGATCCTCGCCGCCGCCCGGGAGGCCGCGGCCACCCTGCTGTCCAACCCGGTCATCGAGGACGTGGTCTCGGTCTCCGACGCCGCCGCCGTCCCGGGTGAGGCGAGCGGCACCCCGGTGAGCGCCTGATGTCCGCGACCGAGCCGGCGCCCGTCGCCGCCGCGGCCGGCATCGCCGAGGCCCGCATCGGCGTCATCACGTTCCCCGGCACGCTCGACGACCGGGACGCGGCGCGCGCCGTGCGCCTGGCCGGCGCCGAGGCGGTCTCGATCTGGCACGCCGACGAGTCGCTGCAGGACGTCGACGCCGTGGTGCTGCCCGGCGGGTTCTCGTACGGCGACTACCTGCGCGCCGGCGCGATCAGCCGGTTCGCGCCCGCCATGGCGGCCGTGGTCGACGCCGCCAAGGGCGGCATGCCGGTGCTCGGCATCTGCAACGGCTTCCAGGTCCTGACCGAGGCGCACCTGCTGCCGGGCTCGATGGTCAAGAACGACCACCTGCACTTCGTGTGCCGGGAGCAGTCGCTGATCGTCGAGAACGCGCACACCGCCTGGACCAACGAGTTCCGCCGCGGGCAGCAGATCACCATCCCGCTGAAGAACCAGGACGGCCAGTTCGTGGCCGACGAGCGCACGCTCGACGAGCTCGAGGGCGAGGGCCGCGTGGTCTTCCGCTACGACGGCTGGAACCCGAACGGTTCGCGCCGCGACATCGCGGGCATCACGAACGAGCGCGGCAACGTGGTGGGCCTCATGCCCCACCCGGAGCACGCGGTGGAGCCCGGTTTCGGCCCGGCGTCCGCCGAGGGCCCGCGCGCCGGTGTCGACGGCCTGACGTTCTTCACGTCGGTGCTGTCGTCGCTGGTCCACGCGTGACCACCGGTCAGGTCCGGGCGGGCGGTCATGGTCGCTGAGGTTCTCGCTGGCCTGACCGTCGAGACGGTCGGCTGGGACCACGTCGACGCCGTCCGCCTGCGCGCGGACCAGCAGCAGGAGATCGACCTGCGGTACGCGCAGCCCGGGCGGCCGTCGACGACGGACGCCGACGGCGCCCCGGTGCCCGACGCGCGCGACCAGGTGGACCCGTCGAACGTGTTCGCGACCCTGCTGCTGCGGGTCGACGGCGAGCCGGCCGGGCACGCCGCGCTGCGCGACCTGTCCGGCCGGGACGACTACCAGGGCGGCCTGCACCCCGACGGGACCGCCGAGGTCAAGCGCGTGTACGTGGCGCCCGGCTTCCGCGGCCGCGGGCTGTCCCGCACCCTGATGACCGTCGCCGAGGACGCCGCCCGTGCCGCCGGCGTACGACACCTCATCCTGGAGAGCGGGCTCATGCAGCCCGAGTCCCTGGGGCTGTACCTCCGTCTGGGTTACGACCCGGTCGAGTCGTTCGGCGTGTTCTCGGACGAGCCGGGCTCGCGCTGCTTCGGCAAGTGGCTGGTGCCCGACGCGGCCCCGGTGGTCGAGCCTGTCGAGACCCCCACGTCCGCCCCGTTGATCCGCGAGGTCCCTTGGGACGACCCCGACGCCGCCGCCCTGCGGCGCGCCATGTGGGCCTACCTCGAGCCGCTCTACCCGCAGCTGGCGCGGGTCGTCGAGGCGCGCGGCGGCCACGACGTCGTCGACGTCGACCGGGGGCACACCGCGCTGGTGACGGTCCTGGCCACGCTGGACGGCCGGCCTGTCGGCTGTGCCACCCTCGCGACGTCGCCGGTGGGCCCCGAGCACCTCACCGCCGACCCGCTGCGCGGCGTCGGCGGCATCGCGGCCGCCGCTGCGGCGGGCGAGTCCCGCGGGTTCGAGCTGCAGAGCGTGTTCGTCGACCCGTCGGTGCGCCGCGCGGGCGTCGCCTCGGCGCTGGTCGGGCACCTCGAGGAGGAGGCCCGGCGGCGCGGCGGCCTGGCGGCCTACCTCAACACCGGCATCCGGCAGCCCACGGCGCTGCGCCTGTACGGGAAGCTCGGCTACCGGCCGGTGCTGCCGTACCCGCCCTACGACTCGGACGACGCCCAGCTCCTGTTCCTCGGCAAGGCGCTCTGACCGTACGTCCGGGTCGGCGCCGGGGAAGACGGTACGCAGCCGGAGGGGTAACGCAGACGTAGCACTGCTAGCTCAGCGTTACCCCTCCGGCTGCGTAACTCTTCCCCCGAGCCCTGCGCCAGCCGCTACGACCGCCCGCGCAGGTAGTCCAGCTGCGCGCGGACCGACGAGCGGGCCGCAGGCAGCACCGACGGGTCGACGTCCGCGTACACCGCGCCGGTCACGGCGTCGAGGAGCGGGTCCGGGAGCGGGCCGCCCGCATCGGGCAGCGACACGCCGAGCGCGGTGAGCGCCGCGCGCACCTGGTCCAGCCGCTCCGTCCGGTGCGCGCGGTACGCGCCCACCGCGGCACGCAGGTCCGGGAGCACCGGCCCGTGCCCGGGCAGGCCCGGCACGGGGTCGGGCAGGTCGAGCGCGCCCAGCCGGTCCAGCGAGGCCAGGTAGTCGCGCAGCGATCCGTCCGGCTCGGCGAGCACGGTGGTCCCGCGGCCCAGCACAGTGTCGCCCGTGAGCACCACGGAGGTCGTGCCGTCCGACACTACGAGGCACACCGAGTCCGCCGTGTGCCCCGGGGTGGCCAGCACCTCGACGCGCAGGCCGGCCACCTCCAGGACCTCGCCGTGGGCGAGCGGCCCGGCGCCCGCGCAGAACTCCGGCAGCACGCCCCGTGACGGCGCGCCCGTGAGCTCCCGGAACCGCGCCAGCCCGCCGGTGTGGTCGGCGTGCCGGTGGGTCACCAGCACCAGGTCGACGGGTCCGGCGTCGGCCACCGCGGCGAGGTGCGGCGCCAGGTCCGGGCCGGGGTCCACGACCACGCAGCCCGGCGACCCGGGCGCGCGCAGCACGTACGACCGGGTTCCGTCGAGCGTCATCGGGCCGGGATTGTCGGCGCGCAGCACCCTCGCGAAGGAGGCAATGATGTCCACCGAATCACCCTATCCAGGGGTCAACCTGGCTTGTGTGCTGCGGGAACGCGGTGTGTGATCGGTAAATCACCTCCCAAAGAAGAGAGGAATACCTCAGATGTCCGCCATCTCAGGCGCGGCGCAGGACTACCGCGTCCGCAGAACACCGGCACTCATCGCCGTGACGGCTCTCGCCGCCACGACACTGTTCGCTCTTCCCCAGACCACCCGGGCCACCACGCCCGCCGACGCCGTCGTCAGCGCGGGCCCCGTCACCTTCGTGGACGACGGCGACACCGCGACCGTCACCGTCACCGTCGAGTCGGCCGACGACGCCGCGCTCGCCTCCCCGGTCCGCGTCGACTGGAGCACCGGCTCCGGCACGGCCACCGCCGACGCCGACTACGTGGCCGGCTCCGGCACCCTCGAGTTCCCCGCCGGGACGCCGTCCGGCACCGAGCGCACCCTGCACGTCACCACCCGCGCGTCGGACGTCGGTGAGACGGCCGAGACGGTTCCCGTGACCCTGCGGTCGCCGGACGCCGAGGTCTCCGGCCAGCCCACCGTCGTCGTGCGAGGGCACGGCCTGCCCTACCTCGACCCGCGCCTGTCCACCAAGAAGCGCGTCGCCGACCTGCTGAAGCGCATGACGCTCGCCGAGAAGGTCGGGCAGATGACGCAGGCCGAGCGCGGGAACGTGACGGGCGACCCGGCGGTCATCGCCGAGCTCGGCCTCGGTTCGGTGCTCAGCGGCGGCGGTTCGACGCCTGCCGAGAACACACCGGAGGGGTGGGCCGACGCGATCGACGGCTTCCAGACGCAGGCCCTCTCGACGCGGCTGCAGATCCCGCTGATCTACGGCGTCGACTCGGTGCACGGGCACGGCAACCTGAACGGCGCCACGATCCTGCCGCACAACATCGGGCTCGGCGCCACGCGCGACCCGCTGCTCGTCGCACGCGCGGAGCGCATGGTCGCCACGGAGACGCGGGCGACCGGCATCCCGTGGACGTTCGCGCCGTGCGTGTGCGTGGTGCGCGACGACCGCTGGGGCCGCACCTACGAGTCGTTCGGCGAGCACCCCGCGCTCGCGAGCGTGCTCGGCGCGGCGGCCGTGGCCGGGTTCCAGGGCAAGGACCTGGAGAGCAACCGGTCGGTGCTCGCGACCGCGAAGCACTTCGTGGGCGACGGCGACACGACCTTCGGCACCGGCGAGGGCGACTACACGATCGACCAGGGCATCACGGAGCAGAGCCGGCGCCACGTCGAGCAGGTCGACCTCCCGCCCTACGCCGCGGCGCTCAGGGCCGGCGTCGGCTCGGTCATGCCGAGCTTCTCCAGCATCGACTGGACCGACGACGGCCTCGGCAACCCGCTGAAGATGCACGCCAACCGCGAGCTGATCACCGGGTGGCTCAAGCAGAAGCAGGGCTTCGACGGCTTCGTGATCAGCGACTGGCAGGGCATCCACCAGATCCCGCCGCTCGCCGACGACTCGCCCACCACGGGGCAGATCGTCACCAGCGTGAACGCGGGCGTCGACATGTTCATGGAGCCGTCGCAGTTCGAGCGGTTCCACACGCGGCTGGTCGCGGCGGTGCGTGACGGCCAGGTCAAGGAGGCGCGGATCGACGACGCCGTGTCCCGGATCCTGGCCGCCAAGTTCGAGCTCGGGCTGTTCGAGGAGCCGTTCGCCGACCGCTCGCACGCCGACGAGATCGGGTCCGCCGAGCACCGGGCGATCGCGCGCGAGGCGGTCGCGAAGTCGCAGGTGCTGCTCAAGAACAACCGCCGCGCGCTGCCCCTGGACGATCGGGACAGCATCTACGTCGCGGGCCGCAACGCCGACGACCTGGGCAACCAGGCCGGCGGCTGGACCGGCACCTGGCAGGGCTTCTCGGGCGACGTCACCGAGGGCACCACGATCCTGGAGGGCATCCGGGCGGCGGCCGACGACGTCACGTTCAGCGAGGACGCGTCCGCGCCGACCGACGGGGCCGACGTCGGCGTCGTCGTCGTGGGCGAGACCCCGTACGCCGAGGGGTTCGGCGACGTGGGCGGGCCCGAGTGGGCGTGGGACCCGGCCGACGGCGGGGTGCCGCGCGAGGAGAAGTCGATGTCGTTGCAGGCCGGCGACGCGGCCGTCGTGGACAAGGTCTGCGCCGAGATCCGGACCTGCGTGGTCCTCGTGGTGTCGGGGCGGCCGCAGGTGCTCACCGACCAGCTCGGCTCGATCGACGCGCTGGTCGCGTCGTGGCTGCCGGGCACGGAGGGCGCCGGCGTCGCCGACGTGCTGTTCGGCGACCGGAAGTTCACGGGCAGGCTGCCGGTCTCGTGGCCGCGGTCCGCGGACGATCCCGTGGTGAACGTGGGCGACCGGGACTACGACCCGCTCTTCCCGTTCGGCTGGGGCCTGACGACCGGCGGCAAGGGGCACCACGGCGACCAGCGGGCCACGCTGCAGGACGTCGCGCTCGACCCGGCGGACGGCGTGTCACCGGCGGCGTCGCGCGCGATCGCGACGTCGGACGTGGCCGTGCTGGAGGGCCGCACGAGCCATGCCCGGGCGATCCTCGCGGCGGCCCAGCCGAAGTAGCACCGCAGCGAGGTAGAACTGCAGCGAGGTAGAACCCCAGCGCTGGGGTTCTACCTCGCTGCAGTTCTACCTCGCCCTGGTCCTATCTCGGCGCGGCGAGGGCCTGTTCGACGTCCTCGATGATGTCCCGCGCGTCTTCCAGGCCGACCGAGAGCCGCACCGTGGTCTCCGCGATGCCGACGGCGGCCCGGCCGGCCGCGCCGAGCTTGCGGTGCGTGGTCGTGGCGGGGTGGGTGATCAGGGACTTCGCGTCGCCCAGGTTGTTCGAGATGTCGACCAGCCGCAGCGCGTCGAGGAACTGGAACGTGCGCTGCTTCGCGGCCTCGGCGTCGGACCCCTCGGGGACCGCCAGGTCGAACGTCACCACGGTGCCGCCGCCGCTCATCTGGGAGCGCGCCAGCTCGGCCTGCGGGTGGGAGTCCAGGAACGGGTACCGCACCGTGCCCACCGCGGGCAGCTCCTCCAGCGCGTGCGCGACGGCGAGGGCACTCGCCCCCTGTGCCGCGACCCGCACCGGCAGGGTCTCCAGGCCCTTGAGCAGGGTCCAGGCGTTGAACGGCGCCAGCGACGGCCCGGTGTTGCGGATGAACGTCTGCACGGGACCGGTGATGTAGTCGGTCGAGCCGAGGATCGCGCCGCCCAGCACGCGCCCCTGCCCGTCGATGTGCTTGGTCGCGGAGTACACGACCACGTCGGCGCCCAGCTCCAGCGGCTGCTGCAGCAGCGGGGTGGCGAACACGTTGTCGAGCACCACGACGGCCCCGGCGGCGTGCGCCAGGTCCACGACGGCGCGCACGTCCACGATGTCCTGCATCGGGTTCGAGGGCGTCTCGAAGAACACGACGTCCGCGGGCGTGGACAGCGCCTCCTGCCACTGCGACAGCTCGTGCCCGTCGACGTAGTCGGTGCGCACGCCCCACTTCTTGAAGATCTCCTCGAAGATCACGACGCTGGACCCGAAGAGCGCCCGGGCGGCCACGATCCGCGAGCCCGACTCCACGAGCGCGGCCAGCGCCGTGAACACGGCGGACATGCCGGTCGCGGTCGCGTAGCAGGCCTCGGCGCCCTCGAGCTGGCGCAGCCGCTCCTCGAAGGTGTGCACCGTCGGGTTGCCGTAGCGCGAGTAGACGAACCGGTCGACGTCGCCCTTGAAGGCGGCCTCGGCCTCGGCCGCGTTGTCGTAGACGTAGCCCTGCGTGAGGAACAGCGCCTCGCTGGTCTCCTGGAACTCGCTGCGCTGGTGCCCGCCGCGCACGGCGAGCGTCGCGGGGCGCACCCCGGCCGGCAGCGGCTTGCGGCCGGAGCCGCCGGGGTTCGCGTCCGCCGGGAACGCACCGGTGACGGTCACGCGGGACCCGCCGTCCAGGGCAGCCCGACGACCTTCCAGCCCCGCTGGTCGCGGACGCCGTCGGCCCCGGGCGCACCCTCGAAGCCGTCCAGCACGTTGTACGACGGCGCGATGCCCGACGCCGTGGCGAGCCGCGCCGCCGCGATCGAGCGCTGGCCGGAGCGGCACAGGAAGACGATGGGCCCGTCGGTCACGCCGGCCGCCCGGAGCTCCTCCAGGAACCGCGGGTTCGGCACGCCGCCCGCCTGCACCCACTCGCTGAACACGGGCTGCTTCTCGAGCCTCGCCGTGTCGGGGACGCCGATCGTGCGCCACTCGCCCTGGGTGCGGACGTCCACGAGGACGGCGGACGGGTCGCCGGCCAGCAGCTCCCAGGCCTGCTCGGGCGTGATGTCGCCGGCGTAGCCCTCGGCAGGCCGGACGTCGATGCGCGCGGGGTCGCTCATGATGCTCCTCCATCGGTCGTGGCGGTAGCACCCTCGGCCGCCCTCCGCTGCTGCGGGGAACGCTGGGTTGCTGCGGCGTCGTCGTGCCACGTCACTCGGCCGCTCGGGATGGTCGCCGCCAACCCTACGACATGTGTCCGGTGGGTGGAACAGTGTCTCGACAGGCAACCCGACCAATCTGATAGGGCTTGGGGGCGATCTGTCGTCAGCTTCGGAGGTGTCGATCTACCCAGTCATTGGGCCCGAAATCACCCTGATTTCGGGCCCAATGACTGGGTAGAAGCGCACCAGCCGGGCGGACTGCCGAGCTGCGCGAGCACGCCGCGATGTACCGCTCGGACGCGGCCCGCGTCGCCCACCTCGCGGCCCGCGCGGCTCGACCAGCAGGTGGGACCAGCATCTGAGACATGCGTTGACAGGGCTTTTGCCCGCAGCACAGGATGGCCGCAGGTCATGAGCGCCAGCGTCAAGCCCCGGCTCGCTGGCCGGCAACCCTCCCTCCGCGGTGGGGTGCCCCGGGTGACGACCAGGCCGTGCGCACCCGCGCGCGGCAAGCGCGGGGGACCTCCCCCAGGACTGTGCTGGAGGACGCCATGTCTGCTCCCACCATCAGCCGTGCCACCGCGGTGGCCGGCCTCGCCCCGCTGCGGCCCGTGGTCGGCGGTGGCACGCTCGTCCCGCTCGTGGACGGGACCCAGGTCTCGTACGCGAACCTCGACGTCGCCGCGTCGGCCCCGGCTCTGCAGGCCGTCGCCGACCGCGTCACCCAGGTGCTGCCCCTGTACGCCAGCGTGCACCGCGGCGCCGGCTACCTCTCGCAGGTGAGCACGGCGCTCTACGAGACCGCCCGCCGCACCATCGGCGCGTTCGTCGGCGCCCGCGAGGACGACCTGACGATCATCACCCGGAACACCACCGACTCCCTCAACCTCCTGGCCGGCTGCGTCCCCGCGCAGGCCGACGGCGAGCCCGGCCGCGTGCTGGTGCTCGACGTCGAGCACCACGCCAACCTGCTGCCCTGGCAGCGCACCACCGGCGCGACCGTGCTGACCGGCGGCGCCACCGTGGCCGAGACCGTCGCCCAGATCCGGGAGGAGCTGGCCGATGCCGCCGAGGACCGGCCGTACGCCCTCCTGGCCCTGACCGGCGCGTCGAACGTGACGGGGGAGTCCCTCCCGATCGCCGAGATCGTCGCCGTCGCCCACGAGTTCGGCACGCGGGTGGTGCTCGACGGCGCCCAGCTCGTGCCGCACCGCCGCATCTCGCTGGAGTCGACGGGCGTCGACTACCTCGCCTTCTCCGGGCACAAGACCTACGCCCCGTTCGGCGCCGGCGTCCTGGTGGGCCGTCGCGACTGGCTCGACCAGGGCACGCCCTACCTCGCGGGTGGCGGCGCCGTCCGCCGGGTGCGGGTGGGCGGCACCGACTGGCACGAGGGCCCCGCCCGCCATGAGGCCGGCTCGCCCAACGTGATCGGCGCGGTCGCCCTCGCGGCGGCCTGCGAGGAGCTCGCCGCGCTGGACCCGGCCGAGGTCGTCGCGCACGAGAACGCCCTCCGGCAGCGGCTCGTGTCGGGCCTGGAGGCCATCGACCGCGTCGAGGTCGTGCGGGTCTGGGCCGACGCCGTCGACCCCGTGGGCGTCGTGACCTTCACCGTGACCGGCTACGACCCAGGCCTCGTCGCCGCCTACCTGTCCGCTGAGCACGGAATCGGCGTGCGGGACGGCCGCTTCTGCGCGCACCCGCTGCTCGGCCGCCTCGGGTTCGACGCCGGCGCGGTGCGCGCCTCGGTCGGCGTCGGCACCGCCGGCGAGGAGATCGAGCGCCTCATCGCCGCCGTCGGCAGCCTGGTGGCCGACGGTCCGCAGGCGGGCTACGACGTCGTCGACGGGCTCTGGGTCGTGACCGACGACCCGCGTCCCGTGCCCGAGGGCTCGGGCCTGGCGGGCCTGCTCGCGACGGCCGCGCTCGGCTTCGACGAGGCCTTCGGCTGCCTCCCGGACGAGGACTAGTCCCACTCCGCTGGTCGAGCTTGTCGAGACCGGTCTCGACAAGCTCGACCAGCGATTCAGAGCGCCAGCGCCACGCAGATGCCGCCCATCGTCAGGTCCAGGCCGATGCACCACAGCGCCAGCGAGCGGTTGACCACCACGTCGCGGCGGTAGTGCACCACGTCCCACGCGGCGTGGGCGGCGAGGGCGAGGCCCGCGAGGGCCAGCCCGACGCGCGGCTCCAGGAACAGGGCGACGGCGGCGACGCCGAAGAAGCCGGCCATCGCGGCGGCCTGCGGCCAGGTCGCACTGCGGCCGCGGGCCAGCCCGATGCCGGTGAGCACGAGGCCCACCAGCACGAACGCGATCCAGCGCGGCGTGTCCAGCAGCTCCGACGTGACGGGGATCGCGGACGCCAGCAGCGCGACCAGCCACGCCGTCCAGCGGACGCCGGTCACGGCGGCGGCCAGGTAGCAGAGCGCCGCGACGCCGACGGCGGTGGTCGGGTCCTCGGCGACGGCGTCCTGCCACGTGCCGCCGGCGATCGCCGTCCCGCCCACCAGCAGGCTGAAGCCGGTCAGCGCGCCGAGCGCGATCCAGCCGGTGTTGGTGGGCCAGGTCCCGGTCCAGCGGCTGCGCCGCGCCGGGACGGCCGTCTCGAAGGTCTCGGTCATGGTCCCGGTCTCCTCGTGTCCTCGTGCTCGGGTACCCCGGAAATAGATACCCTCTAGGGGTACCCAACCACGGGCCTCGGCGACGCGGAACCTCATTCGGCCACGCCCGAACCCGGTGTCAGAGGGGGAAGGCGCGCGGGCCCGGGAGGGCCGACTCCAGCTGGGCCGCCAGCGCCAGCAGCGTGAGCTCACCGCCCGGCCGGCCGATGAGCTGCACCCCCATCGGCAGCCCCGCGGGTGCGTCGGCCGTGGGCTCGGTCCAGTGTGTCGGCACGGTGATCGCGGGCAGCCCGGCCACGTTCAGCATCGACGTCCACGGGGTGTACTGGCACTGCTGCTCGAAGTTCCGCTCGGGGTCCTCGGCGTCGTACCAGCCGATCGGCCGCGGTGTGAGCGCGAGGGCCGGGGTCACCACGACGTCGTACGCACCGACCTGCGCCACGAGCGAGCGCTCGAACCCGGTGAGCGTGCGCACCGCCTCGGCGAGCTGCCGCGCGGGGACCGTGCGGCCGATGCGGATGAGCCACTGCGTCAGCGGCTCCAGCTTGTCCAGGGCCGCCGGGTCGTCGATCGGCACCGCCGACGCGCCGCCCATCCACAGGGTCCGGAACGCCGGCGCGTACTCGGGCGCCTCGGCCAGCGCGGTCTCGTCGATCTCGTGCCCGGCCCCGGCCAGGGCACGCACCCCGGCATCCAGCGCGGCACGCGCCTCGGGCGACACGGTGATGTCGTAGAACCCGTCCCAGGCCGACGACGTGGTCACGCCGATGCGCGCGACACCCGGACCGGCCAGGCCGGTGCCCTCCGGCAGCCCGGCCCGCTGCGCGGCCGCGAGGTACGCCCCCGCGGCGTACGACGGCGCCCGCAGCGTGTACGGGTGCGCGACGTCGCCCCCGGCGCGCCTGGGGAGCATCGCCTCCAGCAGCAGGGCGGTGTCCGCCACGGTGCGGGCGATCGGACCGTTCACCACGAGCCCGCCCAGCGAGTCGACGCCGCTGCCCGCCGGCAGCAGCCCGCGCGTGGGCTTGAGCCCCACGACGCCGCAGGCCGCCGCCGGGATGCGGATCGATCCGCCGCCGTCGGACCCGGGGGCGAACGGCAGCAGGCCCGCCGCCACCGCCGCGGCCGCACCGCCGCTGGAGCCGCCTGCGCCGCGGGTCAGGTCCCACGGGGTGCGCGCGGGCGGGGCGCCGACCGGCTCGGTGTAGGCGGGGAAGCCCAGCTCGGGCGCGGCGGTCTTGCCCAGGCTGACGATGCCCGCGTCGTCGAGCACCTGGACGATCTCGTCGCTCTCCTCGGCCGGCGGCAGCCCCGCGAAGGCGCGCGAGCCGTAGCCCGTGGGCACGCCCGCCCGGTTCCAGAGGTCCTTGTCCCCGGTGGGCAGGCCCCACAGGCTGCCCGGCGTGGAGCTCTCGTCGGGTCCGGCCGCCCGGGCCTCCTCCAGCTCCGCCGCGCGTTTCCGTGCCCGTTCGGGGGTGACGGTGGCGAAGGCGCCGACCTGGGGGTTCAGCCGGTCGACCCGGTCCAGGAAGTGCTCGGTCACCTCGGTAGGGGTGAGCTCTCCGGCGGCGAGGAGGTCGCGGAGCTCGACGGCGGTCCGCTCGTGCAGGGCATCCATGTCGCCAGGCTAGGCGCTCGCCACTCCAGCCTCGATGGAATGTCGCTTATGTCTCACCCGCTCTACAGGGGAATCAGGCAAATTCATGAACGTGCCGGTCGGCGCCCGGCGATCTGACCTGCGGGTATGTTCAAAGTTGCGTTCGAATTGCGTTCGGTTGCACTAAATCCCGCCGCGCAGAATGCGCTTCTCCGGCATAGGTTCTTGGAGTGCTGGCACCTTTGCGCCGCGCCGAGGATGTGCGCCCGGGGTGCCGAAAAGATCTCGAAGGGGGAGAGCAATGACATTCTTCAATACGGCACTCGTCGTGCCGAACCAGGTCGACTGGCTGGCGCCGCTCACCAACGCGCTCAGCTCGATCGCGAGCTTCATCCCGAAGCTCCTCGTGTTCCTTGTCGTATTCCTCATCGGGTACTTCATCGCCAAGGCGATCGCCCGGTTCGTGGGGATGATCCTGACGCGCATCGGCTTCAACAAGGTGCTCGAGCGGGCGGGGGCCAACCGGCTGCTCGCCGGATCCGGCATCGAGCCGATCGCGCTGCTCACGAAGATCATCTACTACTTCATCCTGCTGATCACGCTGCAGCTCGCGCTGAGCGCCTTCGGGCCCACCAACCCGGTGAGCGCGATCGTCAACCAGATCGTGGCGTGGCTCCCGAGCCTGGTCGTCGCGATCGTCATCGTCGTGATCGCCGGCGCCATCGCGAATGCCGTGAAGGACCTTCTCCTGAACACCATGAGCGGCGTTTCCTACGGCTCGCTGGTGGCGAAGACGGTCTCGTTCCTCATCATCGCCCTCGGTGTTATCGCCGCCGTCAACCAGATCGGCATCGGCACCACGGTGACAATGCCCGTCCTCGTCGCATTCCTGGCCACCGTGGCCGGCATTCTGATCGTCGGTGTCGGCGGTGCGCTGATCGGCCCCATGCGTTCGCGGGTCGAGGGTTTCCTGGGCAACCTTTCGGAGGGCGCGGCCCCCGCCGCCGCGCCCGCCGCGGACCCGAACAACACGCCCGCCGCCCCTCCGGCCTCGGGCACGTTCGCCCCGCCGTCGCGCGACCTGTGACCACCTGACCGCCGCACCGGCGGTCAGCACGACGACGCCGGGGCCGCACCGTCACGCAGACGGTGCGGCCCCGGCGTCGTGCTGTCCGGGCTCAGTACTCGCGGTCGTCCTGGACCGAGGTCACCCGGGTCCCGTCGGTGCCGGCCGGCCAGTCCTTGTTGTCGGACGTCACGCGGGTCCCGTCCGTGCCGTACTCCCGGTCGGCCGGGACCGATGTCACGCGCGTCCCGTCCGTGTCGTTGTCCCAGGGGTGGCCCGCCGGGACCGACGTGACGCGGGTCCCGTCCGTGCCGAAGTCCCGGTCGGCGGCCGAGGCGGTGGTCGCGCCGAGCACGCCGGCGGCAGTCGTGAGCAGGGCCGCGGCACCAGCGGCGGCGACCCGTACGAACTTCGTCATGGTGAACCTCCTTCGTGGCCGGAGGGCTCGTCCCTCCGGCCCGGTCCACGCTGCGTCACCCGCGGACGGGGCTCAACGAACTTTGGGTGAGGCCGAATGTCCCGCCAGACGCGACTCCCCTTCGAGGCCTAGGTTTCTTCGCTTTCCAGCACTGGAAAGCGAAGAAACCTAGGCCTCAAAGGAGAGCCCGTCCGCCAGGCCCGACCGGGCGGTCGCGGGCCCGGGCGGTCGCAGGGCCGGGCGGTCGGCCCTGCCCCGCGACCGTCAGTCCCGGCTCAGCAGGTCCCGCGCCTCGCCCAGCACCTCGGCGAGCCGCACCAGGTCCGGGTCGTCCTCGGTCGGCTGGATCGCCACGGTGTCCGCGCCGGCCGCGGCGAACCGGCGCACGCCCTCGGCCAGCGCCAGGGCGTCGCCCCAGAGCGCGTGGCCCGCCAGCCGCTCGTCGTCGGCCACGTCTTGGCCCCAGGAGGTGAGCTCGGCGCGCAGCCGGGCGGCGGCGTCCGGCCCTGTGCCGCCGCACACGAACTGGATCACCCGGAACGCCTCGCCGTTCCGGCCGGCAGCGGCCCGCCCCTCGGCGACCCGCTCCAGCGCGGCGGGCAGACCGACAAGGCCCACCGAGCCCTCCAGCACCACGCCGTCGCCCACCTCGCCCGCGAGCCGCAGGGACTTGGGCCCGGTCGCGGCGACCGGCACCTCCACGGGCACAGCGGGCGGCCAGTCCAGCTTCACGTCGTCGAGGTTCACGTACCGGCCCGACGTCGTCACGCGCTCCCCGGCCAGCAGCGTGCGCAGCGTCGTCGCGTACTCCCGCATGAGCGTCAGGGGCGACGCCGCGCGGGCGCCCACCTGCCCCATCCAGGACTGCACGCCGTGCCCGATCCCCGGGATCAGCCGGCCCGGGAACATGCCGTCCACCGTCGCGACCTCCATCGCGGTGAGCGCGACGTTCCGCAGCGGCGTCGGCATCACGCCGATCCCCACGCGGACCCGCTCGGTGGCGGCCAGGATCGCGCTCGCCGCGGAGATGCCGCCGGTCTGGAAGCAGTCCTCCCAGAGCCAGATCTCCTCGATCCCCGCGGCCTCGATCGCGCGGGCGAGCGGGATGACGCGGGACGGCGGGGTCGAGGGGCGGATGATGCACGCCAGTGTGGTCATGGGCACACGCTGTCACGGGTCGAGCGGTCAGATCCAGCCCTTGCGCGCGGCGTGCCAGCCCAGCTGGATCCGGGTCGAGACCCCGGCGATGTCCATCAGCACCTTGACCCGGCGCTGCACTGTCCGCAGCGAGAGCCCGAGCTGGTTGGCCACCGACTGGTCCGTCAGGCCCACCAGCATCAGCCCGAGGATGCGGGCGTCCTGGTACTCGAGCTCGGCGGCGCCCGCCTGCTCGCCCGGCCGCGCGAACGGTGTCGCGTCCCGCCACACGGCGTCGAACAGGGCGATCAGGGCGTCGAGCAGGCCCGAGGGGTGGATGATCAGCGCACCCACCAGGTCCGGCGTGAGGCCCGAGTCCTCGGCGTCGACCACGGTCTGGATCGGCACGAACGCGAGCCGGCGGTCGATGATGAACAGCTTGATCGGCACCCGCTCCGAGAACCGGACCTCCTCGCCGTTCTCGATGGCCTCGGCGACGTCGTCGACGCGCATCATGCCCGTGTCGAGGAACACGCGGTCCACCACCACCCGGTACCGGACGCCGCGGGCCACGGCCTGGTCCTCCGCGGTGTTGTCCTCGGCGGACATCACGAAGACCGGCGGCTTGGTGAACGACTCGACGGTCTCGCGCGCGCCGAGCTGGAGCTGCATGATGCGGTGCTTCACGGCGTCGGCCCCGCGCACCACGTCCACCACGTCGGTGGCCGGACGCAGCGCCGACGAGCGCCGGAAGTCCTCCTCCAGCTCGATCAGCTCGACCTGCGCCGCGCGGATCTCGTCCTTGCGCCGGGCCAGCAGCGCGCCCAGCGCGATCTCGGGCGGGGCGGCCTGGAAGCGGGAGTCGTCCGCGCTCTGCCGAGCCGCCAGCCCGTGGTTCTCCAGGGTGCGCAGCACGTCGAGCGCGTCCCCCGGGTCGCAGCCGAGCCGCTGGGCCAGCTCCGCGGCGTCGAGCGAGGGTGAGGCCACGAGCTCGCGATACGCGAGCGACTGCGACTTGGTCAGGCCGAGCACGTCACTGAGCATGGCATCCTCCCGCCGGATGAATTTCACAGCGCCGTGGCGAGGATACGCCAGGGAGGCCCTCTGAGACGTCCTGGTTTGTCCGGTCCTGGCACGTACCGGCAGCGCCGGGCCGATTGGTAGCCTCCCGAGCGTGAGCACCGAAGACGTGAGCTTCCTCGCGCAGGGCGGCGCGCGGGTCGCGGGCCGCTGGTTCCTGCCCGACGGCGATGTGGCCGGTGTCGTGGCGATCGCCCCCGCCATGGCCATGCCGATGCGGTTCTACCGGCACACCGCCGCCTGGCTCGCCGAGCGCGGGCTCGCGGTGCTCACCTTCTCCTACCGCGGTTCGGAGCCGGACCTCTACGGCCCCCTGCGGGACTCCGCGGCAACGGCCCTCGACTGGTACCACGACGCCGAGGCCGCCGCCGCGCACGCCCGCACCCGGGCCGACGCCGCCGGCGTGCCGCTCACGTGGGTCGGCCACTCGTTCGGCGGCCAGAGCCTGGGCTTCCTGGCCGACGTCGGCGTGGACCGCTGTGTCATGGTGGCCTCCGGCACGGGCTGGCGGGGCAAGGCGGCGCCCGCCATCCGGACCTGGTCGCCGCTGCTCTGGCGCGTCATCGCGCCGGCCGCGACCGCGGTGGCGGGCTACTACCCGGGCCGCCGGCTCCGGATCCTGGACGACCTGCCCGCGGGCGTCATGCGCCAGTGGGGCCGCTGGTGCCTGCACCCCGACTACCTGTTCAGCGAGCACCCCGAGCTGCGCGACCGGTTCGCGAAGGTCGAGACGCCGGTCACCGCGCTGTGGACCGCGGACGACGAGCTGATCTCCCCGGAGTCGATCCGGTACTGGAGCCGCGAGTTCCCCGGCACCGAGATGGAGCTCGTCGAGATGCGGGCGGCCGACCACGGCCTGACCCGCATCGGGCACTCGGGCTTCTTCCGCCCCAAGCGCGCCGTCCTGTGGGAAAAGGTGCTCCTCCCGCGCGTGGCCCTCCGCACGCCGGCGTGAGGTCCCCGCTCGCCCGCAGCCGAACGTAGGGTCGCTCGCTCCAAGAGCCGTCCAGAGCCGACCAACCCTACGTTCGTCTTGGGGGCGCCTTGTGGGCCCGCGGACAGGCCGCCCGTCAGAGCGGGCGGACCGTGCCCCGGAAGTGGCGGGTGTCCTTGCCGGACCGCCAGCCGTCGTACACGAACCCGGAGGCCACGTCCGCGCCACCCTCGGCGACGTCCGTCGCGTACCGGATCGCCACGTCGACCGTCCCGGGCAGCAGCACCGGGCGGAAGAACTCGACGGTCCACTCGTACGCCTCGCCGCGCCGCGCGGGCCCGACCTCGGCCAGCGCCCGCGCCGCGGAGTACATCCCGTGCGCGATCGTCCGCGGGAACCCGAACGCCTTGGCGCCCAGGTTCGACGTGTGGATCGGGTTCTGGTCGCCCGACACGGCCCCGTAGGCCCGGCCGGTCCCGGCGCCGAGCTTCCAGCGCGCGGTCGGCAGGGGCGCCGTCCACGCCTCGCGCGGGGACTCGTCGGCCGGGGCCGCGCCGTCGGGCGCCGTGAAGCCCTTGGCGAGGTAGGTCGAGACGCCCTGGTAGGCCGGGTCGCCGTCCACCAGCACCTCCGCGACCAGGTCGACCTGGACGCCGCGCCGGTGGGCACGGGCGTCCTGCGCCCACGCCCGGACCTCGACGGTCTCGCCGAGCCGTACCGGGCGCAGCACCCGCACGACGTTCCGCAGGTGCACCATGCCGAGCAGCGGCAGCGGGAAGTCGCCGCGCACCATCACGGCCGTGGCCACCGGGAACGCGAGCACGTGCAGGAACCCGGCGGGCAGCACGTCGGACGACGGCTCGCCCAGCAGGTCCTGGTACGCCGCCAGGTGCGCCGCCTCGCCCGCGGTGTCCACGCGCGCGACGCGGTACGTCACCTCGGGCAGCCGGACCTCGCCCTTCGGACGCTTGCCGGCGGACCCGGCGACGCCCTTCGCGAACAGGCCGCCCAGCTTCGGCACCTCGGGCAGGTCGGTCACGCGGTACGACGCCGGGGTCGTCACTGCGCTCTGCGTTCCTCGCACCGTCACTTGCCCACCATGTGCTGACCGCACACCCGCAGCGTCTGCCCGTTGATCCCGGCGGCCGGGCCGGACGCGAGGAAGGAGATCGCCTCGGCGATGTCGACCGGCAGGCCGCCCTGGCCCAGCGACGGCATCCGGCGTGCCACGGTGCGGGTGAGCGCCGGAACCTTCGCGGTCATCTCGGTCTCGATCCAGCCGGGCGCGACGGCGTTCGTCGTGCCGCCGGTGGCCGCGAGCACGGGGGCGCCCGCCGCAGCGTTCGCGATGACCCCGGCCTTCGTGTAGCCGTAGTTGGTCTGCCCGCGGTTGCCGGCCAGGCCGGTGGTCGAGGCCAGGGAGACGATCCGGAGCCCTTCGACACCGGCCGCGAGCAGGCGCTCGTTGATCTGGAGCTGCGCCGTGAGGTTCACGGCGATCACCGGGTCCCACTTGTCCGCCGTCATGTTGGCGAGCAGCTTGTCGCGCGTGATGCCGGCGTTGTGCACCAGGATGTCCAGGCCACCGAGCGGCTTGGTCGCGGCCAGGATCTTGTCGGCGGCGTCGTCGGCGGTGATGTCGAGCTGCAGCGCGACGCCCCCGATCTCGTTCGCGACGGTCGCGAGCGACTCGCCGGCGGGCGGCACGTCGATCACGACCACCTTGGCGCCGTCCCGGGCCATCGTGCGGGCGATCGCCGCGCCGATGCCGCGCGCGGCGCCGGTGACGACGGCCACCTGGCCGGCCAGCGGGGCCTCCCAGTCGACCGGCCCCGCGGCGTCGGACGGGCCGACGGGCAGGAGCTGGCCGTCCACGTACGCCGACTTGGCCGAGAGGAAGAAGCGCAGTGTCGCCACGGCCGAGGCGGAGTCGACGGCCGCGTCGCCCGTGAGCTGGATGCCGTTGGCCGTGGACCCGCCGCGCAGCTCCTTGCCGAGCGAGCGCACCAGGCCCTCGACGCCGCCGCGGGTCGCGGCCAGCACCGGGGCGTCGCCGTCGGCCACGGCGCGGGAGATGCTCACGACCCGGCCGTTGCCCGCCAGCCGCCGCAGCGTGCCGGCCACGGTGAGCACGGGCGCCGAGACCGCCGCGGGCGTCTCGGCACCGGTCAGTACCAGCACGACGGCGCCGAACCGCTCGCCCTCGGCGGTCTCCGGGCTGCGGCGCACGTCGACGTCCCAGCCGGACAGGACCTTGGCGACGGCGTCCGCGTCACCGGCCGAGGCGTCGTCGGACACCACCAGGACCGGGCCCACGGTGAGCGGGCTGCCGGGGCGGTAGCGCCGGAGGATGGCGGGCTGGGGCAGGCCCAGCTTCTTGAAGACGGGCTTGAGCGTCCCGTTGGCCAGGTTGAGATAGCTGTCGGTCACGATGTCCTCTTCGATTGCGTGGCGTACGGGCGGGCTCGGCCAGACTTACACGGACTCGACGAGGGCCACCGCGCCCAGGCCGCCGGCCGCGCAGACCGAGATCAGCGCACGCGCCGGCCGGCCGGTCTCCTTGGCCTTCGCGGCGACCAGCTTGGCCGCCGTCGCGATGATGCGGCCGCCGGTCGCGGCGAACGGGTGGCCCGCGGCGAGCGAGGAGCCGTTCACGTTCAGCTTGCTGCGGTCCACCTTGCCGAACGCGCCGTCCAGCCCGAACTCCGTGCGGCAGTACTCCTCGTCCTCCCACGCGGCGAGCGTGGTCAGGACGGTGGAGGCGAACGCCTCGTGGATCTCGAGGAAGTCGAGGTCGTCCAGTGTGAGCCCGTTGCGGGCCAGCAGGCGCGGGACCGCCGCGACCGGGGCCATGAGCAGGCCCTCGTGGCCGTGCACGAAGTCGACCGCCGCCGTCTCGGCGTCCACGAACTTCGCGAGGATCGGCAGCTCGCGCTCCTCCGCCCACGCCCGCGAGGCGAACAGGACGGCGGACGCGCCGTCGGTCAGCGGCGTGGAGTTGCCCGCGGTCATGGTGGCGGGGTCCGCCAGCTTGGCGCCGAACACGGGCTTGAGCTTGGCGAGCTTCTCGAGCGAGGTGTCGGGGCGCAGGTTGTCGTCGCGGGTCAGGCCCTTGAACGGGGTGACCAGGTCGTCGAAGAAGCCGGCCTCCCACGCGCGGGCGAGGTTCTGGTGCGAGTTGTACGCGATCTCGTCCTGCGCCTCGCGGGTGATGCCCCACTTGGCCGTGGTGATGGCCTGGTGCTCGCCCATGGAGAGGTGGGTGCGCGGCTCGCCCGTGCTCGGGGTGGCCGGGGCCAGGTCCTTCGGACGGATCTGTAGCAGCGCCTTGACCTTGGCGCCGGTGGTCTTGGCGTGGTTGGCGTCCAGGAGCGCGGCGCGCAGCCGGTCGCTGACGACGATCGGCGCGTCCGACACGGTGTCGGTGCCACCGGCGATCGCGGACTCGATCTGGCCGAGCTTGATCTTGTTCGTCACCGCGATGGCGGCCTCGAGGCCCGTGGCGCACGCCTGCTGCACGTCGTACGCGGGCGTGGTGGGCGCCAGGGAGGAGCCCAGGACGCTCTCGCGGATCAGGTTGAAGTTCTTGCTGTGCTTGAGCACCGCGCCGCCCACCACCTCACCCAGGCGCTCGCCCTGCAGGCCGAAGCGGGCGACGAGGCCCTCCAGAGCCGCGGTGAACATGTCCTGGTTGCTGGTCCGGACGTACTTCTTGCCGGCGCGGGAGAACGGGATGCGGTTGCCGCCGATGATCACGGCCTCGCGCGTGGACGGGACGGGGGAGGGGGTAGTGGACACGTCGCTGTTCCTTCTCGGTTCGTCGTCGGGGGCTTCGTCGGGTCGAGCCTTGTCGAGACCTTGGCAGGACGCGACCCGGGTTTCGACCCGGGTGGTGCCCAGGACTCACAGTACCTGATACTCTCAGTCTCGTGAGACGAATCACAAGACCTCTAGCGAGTCAAGGTGGGGAGGCGGAGCGATGAGTATCGGAGTCGACGGTCGTTCGACCCGCTGGGACGACCACCGCACGGCGCGTCGGGCAGAGCTCGTCCGTGCCGCGCGCAAGGCCGTGCACCGCCTGGGGCCTGCGGTCTCGATGGACGAGATCGCCGCCGCAGCGGGTACGTCCAAGTCGATCGTCTACCGGTACTTCGACGACAAGGCCGGCCTGCGGCTCGCCGTCGCCGAGACCGTGGTCATGCAGATGCACGACGCGCTGCGCGCCGCCGCGCAGCAAGCGGACAACCCCGAGATGGCGCTGCGCGAGATGGTGCGCGTCTACCTCGAGATGATCGAGAGCTCACCCAACGTCTACTGGTTCGTGACCCGGACCGCGATCGGTGGCAACGAGCCCGCTCCGGTCGAGAGCGGCCGTCGCGGCCGTCGTGCGCCGGCCCCCGCCGCCGACGACGCCGCGCCGACCTCGCCGGCCGACCTGCATCCCCTGGGCGCCTACCTCGACTCCGTGATCGAGCTCGTCGCCGAGCCGTTCGCGCGTGCCACCGACGTCCCTCCCGCCGACGCCGCGGCGTGGGCCGCCGGCGCCGTCGGCTTCGTGCGCGGCTCCGGCGAGTGGTGGCTCGGCCACCGCACCGTCGAGTCGACGCCGCTGACCCGTGAACAGCTCACCGAACGCGTGACGCTCTGGCTCTGGACCGGTCCGGTGGGCGTGCTCCACCAGGCCCGGCCCGGCGCGGCGCCCGCGACCGCCTGATCCCGACCCACCCTCCCGACACCAGACCTGGCCCTCCGGCCGAACACCGAGGAGAACCGATGACGACCACCTCCGAGCCCGTGACCACCACGGCGACGGCCCCGCAGGCCGTGGCGCCCCAGCCCGAGGCGACCCGTCCGGCGTCGGGCACCCGAGTGGACGTGCCGGCCCTGCAGCAGATGCTGCTCGGGCGCTGGCCCGAGGAGCGGTCCGAGGCCCGCCGGATGGTGGCCGAGCACCCCGAGCTGTGGAAGCAGGAGGGGATCACCAAGGAGGAGCACCGGGAGATCACCCTCGCGCAGATGAAGCAGATGGTGCCATACGGCCAGGTGCTGCGGGCCTTCCCGGAGCGGCTCGGCGGTCGCGACCAGGCCGGCGCCAACCTGGTGGGCTTCGAGGAGCTCGTCGCCGCCGACCCGTCGCTGCAGATCAAGTCGGGTGTGCAGTGGGGGCTGTTCGCGTCCGCGATCAACCACCTCGGCACGGAGGAGCAGAAGGACCGCCTGCTGCCGGGCGCCATGGACCTGAGCGTCCCGGGTGCGTTCGCGATGACCGAGACGGGCCACGGGTCCGACGTCGCCGCGATCGGCACGACGGCGACGTACGACCCGGAGACCGAGGAGTTCGTCATCAACACCCCGTTCCGCGGGGCGTGGAAGCAGTACCTCGGCAACGCGGCGAAGCACGGTGTGGCGGCGACGGTGTTCGCGCAGCTGATCACCAACGGCGTGGACCACGGCGTGCACTGCTTCTACGTGCCGATCCGGGACCCGCAGACCATGGAGTTCCTGCCCGGCGTCGGCGGCGAGGACGACGGCCAGAAGGGTGGCCTGAACGGCATCGACAACGGCAAGCTGCACTTCACGGACGTGCGGGTGCCCCGCCAGGACCTGCTGGCCCGGTACGGCCAGGTGGCGGCGGACGGTACCTATACCTCGTCGATCGACAGCCCCGGACGCCGCTTCTTCACCATGCTCGGCGCCCTCGTGCAGGGCCGGGTCTCGCTCGACGGCGCGGCGATCACCGCGGCGAAGATCGGCCTCGCGATCGCCACGAAGTACGCCGAGCAGCGCCGCCAGTTCTCGCCCGCGACCGGCGCCGACGAGCTGACGCTCCTCGACTACGCGACGCACCGCCGCCGGCTCTTCCCCCGGATCGCCGAGGCGTACGCGATGCACTTCGCCCACGACGAGCTGCTGGACCTGTTCGACGACGTCTTCTCGGGCCGTGAGGACACCCCCGCCAAGCGCGAGGACCTGGAGACGACGGCGGCGGCGCTCAAGGCGACCTCCACCTGGTACTCCCTCGACACGCTGCAGGAGTGCCGCGAGGCCTGCGGCGGCGCCGGGTTCCTCTCCGAGAACCGGTTCACCGGGCTGCGCGCGGACCTCGACATCTACGCCACCTTCGAGGGCGACAACCACGTGCTGCTGCAGCTCGCGGCGAAGCGCCTCGTGGGCGACTACGGCAAGAAGATGGCGCGGGCCGCGAAGTCCCCGGCGGGCATGGCGGGCATCGTGGCCGGGCAGGCCAAGGACGCCGTCCTGCACAAGACCCCGCTGCGCCGGTTCGGCCAGTCGGTGGCCGACGGCGGCGCCGCCCGGTCCGCGGGTCGCCTGCTCGACGCGGACGTGCAGCGCGGGCTGATCGCCGGCCGCTACGAGGGCATGGTCGCGGCCACCGCGATGGGCATGCGCCCCGCGCTCAAGGCCGACTCGATCAAGGCGCAGGAGATCTTCGACGACAACCAGGTCAACCTCATCGGGTCCGCGGCCGCGTGGGCCGAGCTGGTCCGCTGGGACGCGTTCACCAAGGCCATCGGCAAGGTGACCGACCCGGGTACCCGTACGGTGCTGACGCTGCTGCGCGACATCTACGGCCTCACGACCATCGAGCGCCACCTCGACTGGCACCTGACCAACGGCCGCATCTCGACGGGCCGGGCCAAGGCCGTCACGGCGACGATCGACCGCATGCTGAAGGCCCTGCGCCCGCACGTGCTCGACGTCATCGACGCCTGGGGCTTCTCGCAGGAGCACCTGCGCGCCCCGATCGCCGACGGCTCCGAGAAGGAGCGGCAGGACGAGGCCCGCGCGTACTACCGCGAGCTGCGGGCGAGCGGCACGGCGCCGGTCAGCGAGAAGGAGCTGCGCAAGCAGGAGGCCAAGAAGGCCAAGGCGGCCGCGCAGGCCCGGTAGGCGGAGCGACGAGCAACCGCAGGCGCGGCGCACACCCTCGGAGGGTGCGCGCCGCGGCTGCGGTTCTCCTTTGTCACGGCGCCGCCGCGGTGGGCGACGGCGACCTGGTCAGGCGGCGTCCGGGACCGCGGCCACGACGGGTACCGGGAGCTGCTGCACCGGGACCGGCTCGGACTCGGTGTCGGGCTCCTCGTTGTCGGCGGGGCGCGCGAGCGGCCCGCTGAGGATGATCGGGGCACCCATGGCGGGCGCCGGTTCGGGGATGGCCCGGACCACGACGAAAATGCCCGCCAACCCGAGGAGGGCGGCGAGCACGGCGAGCGGTACGAGCTGATATGCGAGTGTGATTCCGAGGAGCGCACCGCCGCCGACCGCGACGGATGATCCCAGGATGATGACGCGGGTCATCTGGAGCCTCCCTGCCAAGGTGTCTCCGAGGAGAAGTTGCCCTGCCCCAGGGGGGAACTCTGTGGCGCCGCACCACCGGAAGATGTTCGTCGTGCAGCTGAGGGCGCGCGAGGAACAGGTGCCGGAGCCCGGCTGAGCTGGGGCTCATAGATTGTTTGGCGAGCCTGCCTCGCCGTCTTTCCAGGAAACCCCACCCCGACCTTCCCCGCACCTCGAATGGCTCCGGTACTGGTCACGACTGGGTCACGGCCGCGTTGGCCGCAGCTCAGACCGGGTTGCAGTGCGCGGTGGCCGTGAGGATCAGCCCGACGTCGGGCCGCCACGGCTCCAGGTTCCACGTCTCCTTGTCCGCCGCGCCCAGGGCGTGGCACACGAGCTGGTGCTCCATGGTGTCGCTGTCGGCCTCCGGCTCGGCGGCCACGAGCTGCGTGCGGATCAGGTCGAGGCCCGCCTCCCCGGCGTGCCGGGCCCAGTCCGCCGGGTCGAGGGCGAGGGACCGGCCGCCCTCGTTCTCGCCCCAGCTCATGCCCTCGATCGCCTGCGTGCCCACCACGAACGTGAGGGTGAGCGGCGTGGTGCGCTCCGGTGCGTCCGTGCCCGCGCCGGCCGACCGGTCGTCGAGCTCCACCTGGGCCTTCGTCGCGTCGATCTCGGTGACGTCGATGCGGGGCGCGTCCGCCGCTGCGTCCGCCACGGGCTCGGGCGGGCTCAGCGCCGCGACCGGGGTGCCGTTGCCGTCGAGCACCGTGACGCTGCCGTCGGAGTCGACGTCGAGCGCCCCGGGCGAGGTGAGGGCGAGGCGAGCGGTGCGCCCGGGGGTGAGGTCGAGCGTGACCGTGCGCGTGCCCGGTCCGAGCTCGTCCTCCCGCACCTCTGCGGCCTTCCGCGAGCTGACCTCCAGCACGACGTCGCCGGCGGTGACGGTGACGGTGCTGGTCCGCGCCCTGGGCTTCGCGGTGCTCTGCTCGGGTGTCGGTGTCTCCTGCGATGCTGTGGGCGCCGGGTCGGCGGTCCCGTCCGAGCCCTGCGCGCGCTCGACCAGGCTGCAGCCACCCAGCGCGAGGAGGGTGGCAAGGGCGGCGCACGCGGCCAGGGGCGGCGTGACGGCTCGTCGGATCAGCACGTGCCCATTGTGCGGGCCGCCGGGTGCCGGGCGGGCGGTCAGGGATCGGCGTGCCGGGTGGCGCGCGCCGACCTCACCCCCTACAGTTAGAACATGCGTTCGAACAAGGTGCTGGTGGCTCGCGGTCCGGTCGACGTACCGGGCCAGTCTCCGCGTGGTGCAGCCGTGCCGCGCGAGTCGGGGTTCGCGAGCGGTTTCGCGGACCTTTCGGAGGCGGTCGACGCCGTCGCGGCGATCGACTCCCTGCTCTCCTCGCTCGCGGCGTCCCGCGCCGTGCTGATGGAATCCGTCCGGGAGTGGGTGGCCGACCAGCCCGAACTGTTCGACGCCCCCGAGGTCGAGGCGGACGATCTCGCCGGCCTGGCGCCCGAGCTCGTCGAGCGGCTCGCCAAGGCGCTGCGGGTGCCCGAGGGCTCGGCGGTCGCGCTCATCGAGGAGTCGCGGGCGCTGGTGCACGAGCACCCGCGCACGCTCGCGGCGCTGCGCGGCGGGCACATCACGCACGCCCACGCGCAGACCATCCTCGGGTACACCGACGGCCTGCGGCGGGGCAGCCGGGTGGCGCTGGAGACCCGCCTGCTCAAGCACGCGCGCACCACGACCCCCGGCGAGCTGAGCCTCGTCGCGCGGGCCGAGCGTGAGCGGCGGCTGCGTCCGGGCCGGCGGGCCGACCCACCGGTGCACCGGGCGGAACCACCGGCGCGCAGGCCGGAGCCGCAGGTCGCGGACCGGTCCCGGCGTCAGCGGGTCAGCGCCTACCCCACAGGTCGTCCCATGCCGTGAAGGCTTCCTCTGTGTGCGGGGCCTGCTGGTGGCCTCCGCCGCCGGCGGGGGCCTGGGGCTGGCCGCCCCAGGCCGGCGCGTCCCACACGGGAGCAGGCTGGCCGAACGGGTCGGGCGCGGGGTCCTGAGCGGCTCCGTGCTGGGCCCAGGGCTGCTGGTCGTACTGCGCGGGCTGCTCGGGGGCCTGGGTTGTCGCGCCGTACGGCTCGGGAGCGGCCGGGTAGGCCTGGTCGTACGGGGCGGCGTCGTAGCCCCCGGGCGGGGTGGCCGGCTGCGCTGCCTGGTGCGGCTCGAGCCAGGGCTGCGCGGCCTCGGTCTGTCCTGACCAGGGGGACTGCGCGGGGACGGTCTCCTGCGACCAGGGCAGCTCCGGCGCGCCAGGCGTCTCGTAGGCGGGGGCAGGGCCTGCCGGACCGCTCCCGCCATACCGGCTGCCCCCGAGCTGGCTGCTGCCGAGCTGGTCGCTGCCGAGCTGGTCGCCACCGGCCGGGGTGTCCTCGGCCGGCGCGCCGCCGTGCCGGCCGCCGGCGCGCGGCCTGCTGCCGGCGCCCGGCCGGCCGCCGCCTCCCGGCGCGCCTCCGGGTTCCAGCGCGCCGCCGCCGTAACCCGGGCTGACGTAGCCGGGGGTGTCCAGGGATCCGCTGCCGAACGACGACGTCCCGTAGTCCTGTGCGCCGTACAGCGGCTGCCCGAGCGGGTCCTCCCTGCGGGGCGACGGCGGCAGCGACGGGTAGCGGTCGTCGGTCCGGCGCGGCGCCGAGACCGCCGCGAAGGTCGTCGTGGCCAGGTACTGCTCGAACGGGACGTCGAAGGTCTCGTCGTGCGCCCAGGCCGAGTCCAGGGGTTCGTTGACGGGAGCGGCCGCGGCGCGGCGGCCGCCGTCGGGCAGCGGGGGCAGCCGGATCTCGCCGGAGCCGTGCAGCACGCTGTCGTGCATCTGGCCCACCCAGTTCAGGGCGAGCTCGAAGCGCATGGTGCTCAGGCCGTCCACGCCCAGCTCGCCGCCCACCGCGGGGTGCGGGTTGAACGTGTAGACGTCCTCCTCGCCCAGCACCATGCCGCGGCCGCGGGCCTCGCGGACCAGGTCGTCCATGAGGTACGTGGCACGTCCCTCGGGCGACTCCAGCTCCGCGTACATGGTCACCGCCGAGTTCCAGCGGAGCTCCAGCGTGCCCTCGACCGTGTCCAGGAACCACCAGCCGTCCAGCGACTCCAGGAAGATGTCGCCGAAACAGGTGGCGAACCGCGGGGTCTGCTCACGGAGCCCCATCCAGCGCCACGAGGCCAGCCCGAACTCGAAGGCAACCTTCGGGAAAGTCCGGAGCAGCTTCATGTCCGAATGAAACCACTTTCGGGTAAACGTCGGGAACCCCTACGTGACATCTTTGTTTCACCCTTGACGGCCGGGTTGGTTTCACCCGCGCCGGCCACCCCTGCCGGACGGCTCAGGCGAGCCCGGACTGGTAGGCGAACACCACCAGCTGGGCCCGGTCGCGGGCCGACAGCTTGATCATCGCGCGCGACACGTGCGTCCGGGCCGTGGCCGGGCTGAGCACCAGCTCCTCGGCGATCTCCTGGTTGCTCATGCCCTGCGCCACGAGGCCGACCACCTCGCGCTCGCGGTCCGTCAGGTCACCGATGCGCGGGTGCGGCTCCAGCGCGCGCGGGGACGCCGCCGTGAACTCCCGGATCAGGGTCCGGGTGGCCGACGGCGCGAGCAGCGCACCGCCGTCGTGCACCGTGCGGATCGCCGCCACGAGGTCCGCGGGCGGCGTGTTCTTGAGCAGGAACCCGCTGGCCCCGGCCCGCAGGCCGTCCACCACGTACTGGTCGTGCTCGAACGTCGTCAGCACGATCACCCGGGTCGCGGTGAGGTCCGGGTCCTCGGCGATGCGCCGCGTGGCCTCGATGCCGTCGATGCCCGGCATCCGGATGTCCATGAGCACCACGTCGGGCCGTACGCGCCGGGCCTCGGCCACGGCCGCGATCCCGTCGGCCGCCTCGCCCGCTACCGTCGTGTCCGCCTCGCCCGAGATCAGGGCCCGCAGCCCCATCCGGACCAGGTCCTGGTCGTCCACCAGCAGCACCGAGATCATGCGACACCTCCTGCGGGCAGCGCCGCCCGCACCTCGAACGACTCGTCGACGGGCCCGGCGTCCAGCCGCCCGCCCAGGGACTCGACCCGGTGCCGCATCCCGGTGATGCCGAACCCGGCCACGAACCCGCCGTCGGGCGAGCGCGGGTTGCGCACCGCAAGCCGTACGGCGTCCGGCTCGTACGCCACCTCGACGCGCGCCGCGGCGCCCGCCCCGTGCTTGACCACGTTGGTCAGCGACTCCTGGAGCACCCGGTACGCGGCCAGGTCGACGGCGTCGGGCAGGGGCCGCGGCGTGCCCGTGACCCGGAGGTCCACCGCGACCCCGGCGGACCGGACCCGCTCGGCGAGCACCTCCAGGTTCGCGAGTCCCGCCGTCGGCGCGCGGTCGGGCCCACCGCCGGAGTTCCCGCCGGGGCCGCCGCCGGGGCGGATGTCCGCGAGCGTGGTGCGCAGCTCGGTCAGGGCCTCGTTCGCGGCTCTCGAGATCGCCTCCAGGGCGGCCTGGGCGTCGTCCGGCCGGCCCAGGTGGAGCGCGATGTCGGCCTGCATCTGGATCGCCGCCAGGCCGTGCCCCACCACGTCGTGCACCTCGTGCGCGAGCCGTAGCCGCTCGTCGTCGCGGGCCTGCTGCTCGGCGGCGGCGCGGCTCGCCGACCGCGCCTCGTCCCACGTGCGCCGGGCCACGCCGATGCTGAACGGCACCGCCACGAAGGCGCTCGTGGGCACCAGCCCGGCCGGCACGCCGAGCCCGGCCGGGTGCGTGAACACGGGCAGCACCAGGAGCACGAGCGTGCCCGCCGCGTAGACCAGGGCGGGCCGGAGCGGGCGCCGTCGGGCCAGGGAGTAGACCGCCACCGCGAGGCACAGCATCACCGGCCCGTACGGGTAGGCGAGCAGCAGGTAGCCGACGGTCGCGACCGTGACCACGCCCAGCACGGGCACCGGCCAGCGGGTGCGGAACAGCGTGCCGGCCGCGGCGACGAGCGCCAGCGCGTACCCGAGCGCGTCGACCGGCCGGTCCAGCGGGGACGAGCCGTCCAGGAACGGCATGCTCACGAGCACGAGCGCCACCAGCACGGCGCTGACGCCCACGTCCTCCGGGCGCAGCCTGCCCATCCGCTCACCTCCGCTCCGTCGGTCCGACGAACCCACTGTGTCCGACGGCGTCCGCCCCGTCACCCCCTGCGCGGCGTAGCCCGGACTACGTCCGGGGACGTAGCCGGCCCCGCGAGGCGCCGCCCGGCGGCGCAGGACGGGTGTCGCCCCGCGGCCGATCCCCGCCCAGGCCCGGCCCGGGACGCTGGGAACGAGGGCGCCGGCCGGGCGCCCCGGGAAGGACGGGAACCGTGGGACGAGACCGGACGAAGACCGCCGTGAACCTGCCGCCGCGCGCCCGCAAGGCCGTGCTGACCCTGCACATCGTGTCCGGCGGCGCGTGGATCGGCATCGACGTGCTCGTCGCCGTGCTCGCCGGGATCGGGCTGGGCGGCGGCTCCGACGCGGTGCGCGGGCTCGCCCTGCGCGCCCTCGCGCAGTTCGTGGTGACTCCCATGCTCGTCGCGGCCCTGGTCTGCCTCGCCACCGGCCTGCTGCTCGGCCTCGCGACGAAGTGGGGCCTCCTGCGGTACTGGTGGGTGGCGGTCAAGCTCGTCATGAACCTCGTGCTGTGCACGCTCATCCTGGTGGCGCTCCGGCCCGGCATGGCCGACGTCGGCGCGGCCGGCGGCGCGATCGAGGCCGGCCAGGTGCCGGCCACCGACATCTCGTTCCTGGTGTACCCGCCGACGGTGTCGCTCACGGCGCTCGCGGTGGCCACCGTGCTGTCGGTCTACAAGCCGTGGGGGCGGGTGCGGCGGGCTGCCGGGCGCGCTCCTCGCGGGGCGGCGCGTCCCGGGGTGTCAGAGGCTCGGCCTACCGTTTCCGCATGAGCACCGAGGGAGCGGCCGCCGCAGGGAGCGGCCTCCGGGTACGCGACGCGGACCCCACCGAGTACGACGCGATCGGCAAGATCGTCGAGGCGGCCTTCGCCGCCGACGGGCAGCTCGCCGCGCCCGACTCCGCCTTCTACGCGGGCGTCCTGCGCGACGTCGCCGGCCGGGCGGGCACGGCCGAGATCATCGCGGCGCTGGACGACGGCGTGGTGGTGGGCGGGGTGACCTTCGTGCCGCGCGGCGGGCCCATGGCCGACATCGCCGGGGACGGCGAGGCCGAGATCCGCATGCTCGGCGTCGCGCCGGACGCGCAGGGCCGGGGCGCGGGGTCCGCGCTGATGCGGGAGTGCCTGGCGCGGGCCGCCCGCGACGGCGCCCCGGGGACGCGGCGGGTCGTGCTCTCGACCAACACGATCGCGCACGGCTCGCACCGGCTCTACGAGCGGCTCGGCTTCGTGCGCGACCCCGCCCGCGACTGGACGCCGGTGCCCGGTGTCGACCTGCTCTGCTACGTGCTGGAGCTGGAGCTGGAGCTGGAGCTGGAGCTGTAGCGGCGCGGCGGGCGCAGCAGCCCCGACGTGATCGCCACGCCGAGCAGGAGCAGCAGCCCGCCGCCCACCTCTGCCGCGTTCGGCACCTCGCCCTGCGCGAGCCAGGCCGCCGTCATGCCGAACACGGGCACGAGCATGGTGAAGGGCACCACCGCGCTCGCCCGGTGGCGCGCCAGCAGCGTGTTCCAGATGCCGTAGCCCACCAGGCTCGCGAGCCACGCGGTGTACAGGGTGGACAGCACGGCGGCCCAGGTCGGGTGCGTCAGCGAGTGGCCGACGGCGGCCGGCCCGTCCAGCACGAGCGCCAGCGCGAACATCGGCACCGGCACGACCAGCGCCGACCACACGGTCATGGACAGGCCGGCCAGCGGCGTCGGCAGGGTCCCGCTCGCCTGCGTCACGGTCCCCAGCCGCCGCACGATCACGTTGCCCGTCGCCCAGGACGCCGCGGCGCCGAGCGTGAGCAGGAACGCGAGCCCCGGCGTCGCGGCGGACCGGCCGAGGCCCACGATCACCAGGCCGACGGCGCCGAGCAGCACGCCGACGAGCTGCGGCGTCGTCGGGCGCTCGCGCAGGGCGACGCTCGCGAACAGGACGGTGAGCACCACCTGCGCCTGGAGCACGAGCGAGGCGAGGCCCGGCGGCATGTCCAGCCAGATCGCGGTGTACATCAGCGCGAACTGGCCGAGGCTGAGGAACAGCCCCACCACGAGCACGTCCTTCATCGGCACGGCGGGCCGGGGGACCAGGAAGATCGCCGGGACGAGCACCACCACGAACCGGATCGCGAGGAAGAGCACCGGCGGCACGTCGTCCACGCCGATGTCGATCGCGAGGAAGTTGGTGCCCCAGATGACCATGACGAGCACGGCGAGGAGCGAGTGGCGCAGGGGCATGGCGTCATCGTCGGGCGCTCCGACGCGGTACGTCCATCGCGTATCACTGGCCGATTGTTCAGCGCCGCTGAACGGTGACGACGGTGTGACTACGTACTTTCCCGATCTTGTTCCACCGAGCGGGTGAAATTAGCGTCGCGGGCAACGGGAGACACACGTTCGCGAAGGAGCGTCCGATGCGTAGCACCAGATTCCGCACGACCCGCACCACGGTCACGGCGGCGGCCGCCGCGGCCCTCGTCCTGTCCGCCTCGCTCGTCGCGTCCGCGGCCACCCAGCACGCGCCCGACGGCGGCTCGGCCCCGTCCGCGTCGGAGGCATCCGCCGCGGTGGGCGCCCTGACCTGGTCGGACGAGTTCGACGGCGCCGCGGGCAGCGCGCCGAACCCGGCCAACTGGAACCAGGAGACCGGCGCCGGCGGCTGGGGCAACAACGAGCTCCAGAACTACACGAGCTCGCGGGACAACTCGGCCCTGGACGGGAACGGCAACCTCGTCATCACGGCCCGCCAGGACGGGAACGGCGGCTACACGTCGGCGCGCCTGACCACCGCGGGCAAGGTGGAGCCCACCTACGGCCGCGTCGAGGCCCGCATCAAGATCCCGCGCGGGCAGGGCATCTGGCCCGCCTTCTGGATGCTCGGCGGCCAGATCGACTCCGGCGTGCCGTGGCCCAACTCCGGCGAGATCGACATCATGGAGAACGTCGGCTTCGAGCCGCACATGGTGCACGGCACCATCCACGGCCCCGGCTACTCCGGCGGCAGCGGGATCGGCGCGGCGTACACGCACCCGCAGGGCTGGTCCTTCGCCGACGACTTCCACACGTTCGCGGTGGACCGCGAGCCCGGCCGCATCACCTGGTCGGTCGACGGGAACGTCTACCAGACCCGCTCCACCGCCGACGTCGGCGGCAACCAGTGGGTCTTCGACCAGCCGTTCTTCATGCTGCTGAACGTCGCGGTGGGCGGCAACTGGCCCGGCTACCCCGACGGCACCACCCAGTTCCCGCAGCAGATGGTCGTCGACTACGTCCGGGTCTACGACCAGGGCTGACCACCCCGACACGTGTCAGACGTACAGGTCACAGGAGGGACCTGTACGTCTGACACGTGGTGGCGGGCCCACGTCGTAGACTGGCGGGGCGCTCCGGCGCCCAGAAACCTACCCCGCACGCGAGGAACTACATGACCGCGCCCGCGTCCCAGGCACCCTCCCGCCCGACTCCCGCCGTTCCGTCACTGGACACGGTCGAGGCCGCCGCCGCCACCCCTGACGAGGTGCAGCCGTACGGCGAGCTCGGACTCAAGGAGGACGAGTACCAGCGCATCAAGGACATCCTGGGCCGCCGCCCCACCGCGGCCGAGCTCGCGATGTACTCCGTGATGTGGAGCGAGCACTGCTCGTACAAGTCGTCGAAGGTGCACCTGAGCAAGTTCGGCGAGAAGGTGACCGACGAGATGAAGGAGCACCTCCTCGTCGGCATCGGTGAGAACGCCGGCGTCGTCGACATCGGCGACGGCTGGGCCGTCACCTTCAAGGTCGAGTCGCACAACCACCCGTCGTTCGTCGAGCCCTACCAGGGCGCCGCGACCGGCGTCGGCGGCATCGTCCGCGACATCATCTCGATGGGCGCCCGCCCCGTGGCGGTCATGGACCAGCTGCGCTTCGGCGCCGTCGACCACCCCGACACCGCGCGCGTCGTGCACGGCGTCGTCTCGGGCGTGGGCGGCTACGGCAACTCCCTCGGCCTGCCCAACATCGGCGGCGAGCTCGTCTTCGACGGCTCCTACCAGGGCAACCCGCTGGTGAACGCGCTGTGCCTCGGCGTGCTGCGCCACGAGGACATCCACCTCGCCAACGCCACCGGCCTCGGCAACAAGGTCGTGCTGTTCGGCGCCCGCACGGGCGGCGACGGCATCGGCGGCGCCTCCATCCTGGCCTCGGAGACCTTCGAGGACGGCGTCCCCGCCAAGCGCCCGTCGGTGCAGGTGGGCGACCCCTTCATGGAGAAGGTGCTCATCGAGTGCTGCCTCGAGCTGTTCTCGGCCAAGGTCGTGGAGGGCATCCAGGACCTCGGCGCCGCGGGCATCTCCTGCGCCACCTCCGAGCTGGCCTCCAACGGCGACGGCGGCATGCACGTCGACCTCGACGACGTGCTGCTGCGCGACCCCACGCTGAACGCCGGCGAGATCCTCATGTCGGAGTCGCAGGAGCGCATGATGGCCGTCGTCCGGCCCGACCAGCTCGACGCGTTCCTCGCCATCACGGGCAAGTGGGAGGTCGAGACCGCCGTCATCGGCGAGGTCAACGACTCCGGCCGCCTCACCATCGACCACCACGGCCAGCGGATCGTGGACGTCGACCCCAAGACCGTCGCGCACGAGGGCCCCGTCTACGAGCGGCCCTACGCGCGTCCCGAGTGGCAGGACGGCCTGCAGGCCGACTCGACGACGGCCGCGGGCCTGGCCCGCCCGGCGTCGGGCGAGGAGCTGCGCGAGACCGCGCTGACGCTCCTGGCCTCGCCCAACCTCGCCTCCAAGGCGTGGGTCACCAACCAGTACGACCGGTTCGTCCAGGGCAACACCGCGCTCGCGCAGCCCGACGACGGCGGCGTGGTCCGCGTCGACGAGTCCACCGGGCTCGGCGTGGCGCTGGCGACCGACGCCAACGGCCGCTACGGCAAGCTCGACCCGCGCTCGGGCGCCGCGCTGGCGCTCGCGGAGGCCTACCGCAACGTGGCCACGACCGGCGCCGAGCCGCTCGCCGTCACGGACTGCCTGAACTTCGGCTCGCCGGAGCACCCGGACTCGATGTGGCAGCTCGTCGAGGCGATCGAGGGCCTCGCGGACGCCTGCCAGGAGCTCGGCGTCCCCGTCACCGGCGGCAACGTCTCGCTCTACAACGGCACGGGCGAGCCGGGCCAGATCGACTCGTCGATCCACCCCACCCCCGTGGTGGGCGTGCTCGGCGTGCTCGACGACGTGAGCACCGCGCTCTCGTCCGGCTGGCAGACCGAGGGCCTCTCCCTGCTGCTGCTCGGCACGACGCGGGACGAGCTCGACGGCTCGGCCTGGGCCGACGTCGTGCACTCGCACCTCGGCGGCGTGCCTCCGCAGGTGGACCTGGCCGCGGAGAAGGCGCTGGCCTCGGTGCTCGTGGAGGCCCGCCGGTCGGGCCTCGCGGCCGCCGCGCACGACCTGTCCGAGGGCGGCCTCGTGCAGGCGCTGATCGAGTCCTCGCTGCGGTTCGGCGTCGGCGCGTCCGTGGCGCTCGAGGGTGTCACGGGCCGCGACAAGGTCGACCCGTTCGTGGCCCTGTTCTCGGAGTCGACCGGCCGCGTGGTCGTCGCCGTCGACCCGGAGCACGAGGGCGAGCTGACCCACCTCGCCGAGGACGCCGGCGTGCCGGTGCTCCGCCTCGGCAGCACCGGCGGCGACGCCGTGGTGGTCGAGGGTCAGTTCGAGATCCCGCTGGACGAGGCCCGCGAGCCCTACGAGGCGACCCTCCCGGCCATCTTCGGCTGAGCCGCCCGGCCCCGGATCGGCACGCTGATCCGGGGCCCGGCGGGGGAGCGATAGGGTCCGGCCTGTGCGATTTGTCCGTGGCCTCATCTCCCTCGTGCTCTGGGTCGTCGCGATCCCCCTGCTCCTCGTGGCGGTGGCCAGGGCGCTCCCGTTCGACAACGTGGCGCCGCTGCCGCAGCTCGTCGCGTTCACGCCGTGGGCGCCGATCGTGGTGCTGCCGCTGCTGATCGTGGCCCTGTTCTCGCGCCGCTGGGTGCTGACGGTGCTGCTCGGGGTCTCCTTCGCGGGCTTCCTGTACTGGACGGCGCCCTTCTACATGCCCCCGGAGACGTCGGCGGTCGCGAACCCTGCCGACGCCGGCACCGTGCGGGTCATGACCGTGAACGCCCTCTACGGGCAGGCCGACGCCGAGAGCGTCGTCGGCCTGGTGCGGTCCCAGAACGTCGAGGTGCTGTCGGTCCAGGAGCTGACCCCCGACTTCGAGCAGGCGCTGACCGACGCGGGCCTGGACGAGCTCCTGGCGCACAGCTTCACGGTCCCCGCCGAGGACAGCCCCGGGGGCAGCGGGCTCTGGGCCACGACCGAGCTGACGGACGTGCAGCAGCAGCGCGGGTCGAGCTTCGCGATGCCGTCGGCCCTGGTCGACGTGGGCGGCACCGACGTCCGCGTCACCGTGGTGCACCCGTACCCGCCGATGCCGGACGAGATCACCACGTGGCGCACCGAGCTGGTCGAGCTCACGGAGCGCGTCCACGAGGACGACGCACCGCAGATCCTGGCCGGCGACTTCAACGCCACCTACGACCACGCGACCTTCCGGGACCTGCTCGGCTCGCGCTTCGTGGACGCGAGCCGCGAGTGGGGCGCCGGCCCCGCCGTCACGTGGCCCGAGGGCAACCGGGTCCCGCCGCTCTTCGCGCTGGACCACGTGGTGGTGGAGCGAGACATGCCGGTCTCCGACGTGGTCGCGATGCAGGTCCCCGGCAGCGACCACCGGGCGCTGGTGGCGACCGTCGTCGTCGAATAGCACAGCGACACCGCGCGGTGATCGCGGAACCGGCTTATGTTCGCAGTTGTGCCGATCCGTCAGATGCGCCTCGCGCCCGCCGCCACCGACGACGTGAGTGGTGCCCTCGCGGCTCTTCGCGCGGAGGTCGGCCTGCCCGCGATGTTCCCGCAGGACGTGCTCGAGGAGGCGCGCGCGGCGGTCGAGAACGGCTTCTCGACGGGCCGCGCCGACCGCCGCGACATCGAGTTCGTCACCATCGACCCGCCCGGTTCCAAGGACCTGGACCAGGCGGTGCACGTGGAGCAGTCCGGCGAGGGCTACGTGGTGCACTACGCCATCGCGGACGTCGGCGCGTTCGTGACGCCGGGCGGCGCCCTGGACGCGGAGGCGCACCGGCGCGGCATGACCGTCTACGGTCCCGACGCCCGCACCCCGCTGCACCCGAAGGTGCTGTCCGAGGGCGCGGCCAGCCTGCTGCCCGAGGAGGACCGCCCGGCCGTGCTGTGGACGGTCACCCTCGACGCGCGCGGCATCATCAAGGGCGCCGCGCTGGAGCGCGCCTTCGTGCGCAGCCGCGAACGGCTCACGTACGCCGAGGTGCAGTCGACGCTGGACGCGGGCACGGCGAGCGAGTCGCTGCAGCTCCTGGCCGACGTCGGCCGGCTGCGGCAGTCGCTGGAGCTGGCGCGTGGCGGGGTCTCGCTCTCCGTGCCGGAGCAAGAGGTGGAGCGGCGCGAGGACGGCACGTACACGCTGTCGTTCCGGCGCAACCTGCCGGTCGAGGACTGGAACGCCCAGATCTCGCTGCTCACCGGCATCGCGGCCGCCCACCTCATGCGCGACGCGGGCGTGGGCATCCTGCGCACCCTGCCAGAGGCCGACCCGCGCGACCTGGCCCGGCTGCACCGCACGGCCCGCGCGCTCGGCATCGACTGGCCGGACAGCATGCCCTACGCCAAGCTCGTCCCGACGCTCGTCTCGCGCATCCCCGAGCACGCCGCCTTCCTCAACGAGGCGACCACGCTGTTCCGCGGCGCCGGGTACGTCGCGTTCGGCATGCGAGGGCCCGACGGCGCCGCGGTGCCGCCGCCCGAGAACACCCGGCACGCCGCGATCGCCGCCGACTACGCGCACGTCACCGCACCGCTGCGCCGCCTGGTGGACCGGTACGCGACAGAGGTCTGCCTCGCGGTCTCCGCGGGCCGGCCCGTGCCCGAGTGGGTGCTGGCGGCGCTCCCCGGGCTCCCCGCCGTGATGGCCGAGACCGGCCGCCGGTCCTCCTCGTTCGAGCGCGAGTGCGTGAACATCGTCGAGGCCTCGCTCCTCGCCGACCGCCTGGGCGAGGAGTTCGACGCCGTGGTGGTCGACGTCGACCAGCCGGACAAGGAACTGCAGCGCGGCGAGGTGGTGCTGCGCGACCCGGCCGTCCGGGCGCGCGTGGTCGGCAAGGCGCTCCCGCTCGGCGACGAGGTGCGGGTCCAGCTCGCCGAGGCCGACGTCGCCGCGCGGCGGGTCACGTTCACGCTCGGCGGTCCGTTCGCAGGCCTCCCGGGTCCCGCGGCGAGCCGGTCGCGGGATGCGGGGAGCCGGTCGGGTGGTGGCGCGGGTGCCACGGGTGCCGGCACGGCCGGCGGCGCGGGTGCGAACCGGGCCGCTGGTACGAGCGGGGCGGCGGGAACAGGTGGCACGGGAACGCGTGGCTCGGGCTCGGGCTCGGGCGCCGCGGCCTCGGCCGGCGCCTTCGGCGCGACCGGCGGGACCGGTGCGGCCGGTGAACCCGCCCGCGGCCGCCGCGCGGCCGGGGTGGTCGACGCACCCAGCCGGTCCGGCCGGCGGGCAGCACGCCGAGCCGCCGCGGCGGCGGACGAGCTGACCGCGCAGCCTGTGGACAGGCCTGTGGACAGAGCTGTGGACGGAGCTGCCGGCAGCATGATCCCGGACGGCCCGGCGCCGTCGTACGGCGCGCCTGCCCCGTCGTACGCCGAACCGGCAGCGTCCTACTCCGGGCCGGCCCAGTCGTACGCCGAGCCGGCGCCGGCGCCGGAGACCCCCGCCCCGATGTTCCCACCGAGCGGGTCCGCGCCCCTGCCCACGCGCCGCGCGGCACAGGTGGCCTGGCGCGAGGGCGAGCCCGGCCCGCGCGCGGACCTCGACCACGACGCGCTCCTGCGGTCCGAGGCGCGCTTCCGGTCGGAGGTCCTCCTCGAGTCGGAGGCCGAGCGCAGCTACGAGCCGCAGTTCCTGCCGTCCGCCCAGCTCCGGCCCCGCGAGCAGCAGCAACGCTGGCCCGAACCGGTGGCGAGCCACGAGCCGTGGCAGGCCGCGGAAGCGGGCCCGGACACGTGGCAGCAGGCGCCCGGACCGGATGCCGATGCCTGGCGGCTCGGCCCGGAGCCGGTCCCGGGGTTCAGCCCGGACCCACGGCCCGGCCCGAGCCCGGAACCCAGCCCGAGCCCGCAGCCCAGCCCGGTTCCCCGGCCCATCCCACGGCCGCGCCCGCAGCCCGCGCCCCAGCAGCCGCAGCCGCCCGCGGCCCGGCCGCTGACGTCGGACGCCCCGCACGGCGCGCAGCCCGACGTCCCACGGCGCGCGTCCGCCGACGTCCCCCGCCGCGCACGCCGCGCGGAGTACCCGCCGATGAGCCGCCCGGTGCGTCCCCAGGTCCGGGACGAGATGCCGCTCTCGGAGCCCTGGCCGCGCCACGCCCCCGCCGGCCGGCCTCTGTCGCAGCCGGTGCCCACGGTGCGGACGGGTGCGCAGCCGCACGTCGTGCAGGTCGCCCGGTACCCGTCGGTGTCCTCGCAGGAGCTGCCGATGGTCGTGGCCGCGGACCTCCTCGCGGTCGAGGGCCGGGCACCCGACGGTTACCGGTACTGAGGCCCCGGTCCGCGATACTGGCTCCATGACCAGTGCTGTTCCAGGTACCACGCTGCGCGCGGGGGTCGCCGTCGTGCTCGGTGCCGCCCTCCTGACCGCCTGTACGCCGTCCGACGGGACACAGGAGCTGGAGTCGCTGTTCGACGAGGAGCAGCAGGCCGAGGACGTGCTTCCCGACGCGGTGCTCGACGAGGTCGTCGTGGACGGTGACACCACGCGCCGGCTCGGCGCGGACGACGGCGCCACGTTCTACGCGGCACGGGCGAACGAGGGTGCCTCCACCTGCCTGGTGCTGGTCGACGACGCCGCTGGGGAGGGCGTGTCGAGCTGCACCATGACGCCGAACCCGACGGGGACCGAGGTGTCGAACGGCACCAGCAAGGCCATGTTCGTGGTGCCCGGCACCGACTTCACGAGCCTCGAGCAGTCCGGCTGGACGCGGCTCGGCGACTTCCTGGCGGTGCGGTAGTGCCCCCGCGGCGCCGGACCGACCCGGTCTCCGGGCGCGCCGCCGTCGGCGTCTGGGCCCGGGGCGAGGCGGAGCGCAAGGACGTGACGACGGCCGTGCGGTTCACGCTGGAGGAGCTGGCCGAGGTCGCGCCCGGGAACTCCGTGGAGGTGCGCGTGCCGCCCGCGGGCGCGGTGCAGGCCGTGGCCGGGCCGCGGCACACGCGCGGCACCCCGCCGAACGTCGTCGAGACCGACCCGGAGACCTGGCTCGGCCTGGCCACGGGCACCCTGACCTGGGCGGACGTCGTCGCGGACGGGCGGGTGCGCGCCTCGGGCGACCGCTCCGACATCTCGCACCTGCTGCCGCTGACCGCCGGACGCCGGGCGGCGTCCGCGGCGGGTGCCGAGCCGGAGCCCCCGGCCGCCGGCGGGTGAACCCGCCGCCGTCGGCGTGTACCGCACCGTGGATGTCGGTGGCACCCGCTAGCCTCGGCGTCGATCTCGTGGCTCGGCCGCGGGCGGGTTCACCCGGCGCCGGGACCGCAGTTTTCCCGGCGGGTGTCCGTCCGTAACCGCCGGTTCACGATGCAGTGATTGGTTGGTGCCGCTCGTGCCGGACCGCCTGCGCAACTGACGCGCGCCCGGCCGCGGCGATGCCGCCGAGCAAGACGTCCACCAGCAGTGCACTCCACCCCGGCCTCGGTCGGCTATTGCAGAAGGAGTCAGCGTGAGACCCAGCACGCTCCGGTCCCCGAGTCAGCACCCCCGACCCCGTGGAACGACCGCGGTCGCGGTGGCCCTGTCCGCGGCGCTCACCGTGCCCGCGACGGCGGCCGTCGCCGCTCCCGCGGTCGCCGCGGACGGCCCGGACTCCGGGCACGTCGTCATCAGCGAGGCGTACCTCGTCGGCGGCAGCTCCGGCCAGCCGTACCGCAACAAGTTCGTGGAGCTCTACAACCCGACGGACGAGCCCGTCAGTGTCGACGGCTGGTCGGTCCAGTACAAGTCCGCGACGGGTGCGTCGTTCTCCGGGCTCACCGCCCTGAGCGGCACCATCGCCGCCGGCGGCCACTACCTGGTCCAGGGCGGGTCGAACGCGGCCAACGGCGAGGCGCTCCCCACGCCCGACGCCGTCGGCAGCCTCAACCCGAGCGGCACGGCCGGCGTGATCGCGCTCGCGTCGCAGGCCACCGCTGTCACGCCCGCCAAGGGCGCCGTGCCGGCCGAGGGCGCCGCAGGCGTCGTCGACCTGCTCGGCTACGGCACCGCCGACACCTTCGAGACCGCCCAGGGCCCGGCAGGCAAGGGCACCGGCGTCGTCGGCTCGCTGGAGCGCACGGGCGACGCGGGCGACAACTCCGCGGACTTCGTGTTCAGCGACGAGGTGACCCCGACCAACAGCGAGGGCGGGGAGCCCGAGCCGGAGCCGTCGGAGCCGACCGAGCCGGGCGACGTCATCCCGATCGCCGAGATCCAGGGCACCGGCGACACCAGCCCGCTCGTCGGCGACACGGTCACGACGCAGGGCGTCGTCACCGCCGTCTACCCGACGGGTGGCTTCAACGGCCTCTACCTGCAGACCGCCGGCACGGGCGGCGGCGAGGACCCGACGCCGGGCGCGTCGGACGCCGTCTTCGTGTTCTCCGCGGCGGCCGCCGCCGACCTCTCGGCGGGTGACCACGTGGAGGTCACCGGCACGGTCTCGGAGTTCAACGGCCTGACGGAGCTCACGCCGTCGGCGGGCGGCTGGACCGTCCTGGACGAGCCCGCGACCGTCGAGCCGACCGTCACCGCCTGGCCCGCCGACGAGGCCGGCCGCGAGGCGCTCGAGGGCATGCTGCTCGCGCCCGAGGGCGACTTCACGGTGACGGACAACTACGACACCAACTACTACGGCACGGTCGGGCTGGCGGCGGGCGACAGCCCGCTGGTGCAGCCCACCACGGCCGGGCGGCCCGGATCGGCGGAGTACGACGCGCAGGTCGCGGACAACGCGGCGCGCGCCGTGCTGCTCGACGACGGCTCGTCCACGAACTACAACTCGACCGCCAACAAGTCGAAGCCGCTGCCCTGGCTGACCGGCGGCGCGCCGCTGCGGGTGGGCGCGGCCGTCACGTTCACGCGTCCCGTCGTCCTGGACTACCGGTTCGACGCGTGGGGCTTCCAGCCGACGTCGCACCTGACGCCGGACGTCGCCGACGCCGTGCAGCCGGCCACGTTCGAGAACACGCGCGAGGACGCGCCCGCCGAGGTGGGCGGCGACCTGAAGGTCGCCACGTTCAACGTGCTGAACTACTTCACCACCACGGGCGACGAGCTCACGGGCTGCACCTACTACACCGACCGCGCCGGTGACCCCGTCACCGTCTCGGGCGGCTGCGACGCCCGCGGCGCCGCCGAGGAGGAGGACCTGCAGCGCCAGCAGACCAAGATCGTCGCGGCGATCTCGGCGCTGGACGCCGACGTGGTCGCCCTGCTGGAGATCGAGAACACGGCCTCGCTCGGTGGCGAGCGCGACCAGGCGCTGTCCGACCTGGTCGACGCCCTGAACGCGGCCGAGGGTGCCGGCACGTGGGCCTACGCGGCCTCCCCGGCCGAGGTGCCCGACGCCGAGGACGTCATCCGCAACGCCTTCATCTACCGGACCGCCACGGCGGAGCCGGTCGGCGACTCGACGATCCTGGTGGGCGACGAGGCGTTCGGCAACGCGCGCCAGCCGCTGGCCCAGACGTTCCAGCCCGCGGGCGGCGTCGCCGACGCCGGTGACGACGTCGTCGTGATCGCCAACCACTTCAAGTCGAAGGGTTCGGCCGGCCCGTGGCCGGGCGACGCGGACCAGGGCGACGGCCAGGGCGCCTCGAACGAGTCCCGCACGCGCCAGGCGACCTCGCTCGCGGCCTTCGCCGAGGAGCAGGCCACCGCGGCCGGCACCGACAAGGTGCTGCTGGTCGGCGACTTCAACGCCTACGAGCAGGAGGACCCGATCCAGGTCCTCACCGACGCCGGCTACACGGACCTCGGTCCCACCACCGGCGAGTACACCTACAACTTCGACGGCATGGTCGGCTCGCTCGACCACGTGCTCGCCTCCCCGGCGGCCGCCGAGGCCGTGTCCGGTGCGGACATCTGGAACATCAACGCGTACGAGCCGGTGGCGAACGAGTACAGCCGCTACAACTACAACGCGACGATCCTGTACGACGAGACGCCGTTCCGGTCGTCCGACCACGACCCCGTCCTGGTCGGCCTGGACCTGGGCGACACCACCACCGAGCCCGGCTCGGTGGACCTGGACCTCGTGGCCATCAACGACTTCCACGGCCGCATCGACAACAACACGGTGAACTTCGCGGGCACCGTGGAGGAGCTGCGGGCGCAGAACCCCGAGGGCACGGCGTTCGTCTCGGCGGGCGACAACATCGGCGCCTCGCTGTTCGCGTCCGCGCTGCAGCAGGACCAGCCCACGATCGACGTGCTGAACGCGCTCGGCCTGAAGACCTCGGCCGTGGGCAACCACGAGTTCGACCAGGGCATGTCCGACCTCACCGGCCGCGTCGCCGACGCCGCCGACTGGGACTACCTCGGGGCGAACGTCTACGACGAGGCCACGGGCGAGCCGGCCCTGCCGGAGTACCAGGTGGTCCCGGTGAACGGCGTCGACGTCGGCTTCGTCGGCGTGGTCACCGAGGAGACCCCCACGCTGGTCACGCCCTCGGGCATCGAGGGTCTCGAGTTCGGCGACCCGGTCGAGGCGCTCAACCGCGTCACCGACGAGCTGCTGGACGGCGACGCCGCCAACGGCGAGGCGGACGTGGTGGTCGCCCTCGCGCACGACGGCGCGAGCGCGGGCACGCCCGACGGCGCCACGCTGGAGGAGGAGATCGCCGCCGGCGGTCCGTTCGCCGACCTGGTGCAGCAGACCGACCCGCGCGTCGCGGCCATCTTCACGGGCCACACGCACAAGCAGTACGCGTGGGACGCCCCGGTGCCGGGTGCGGAGGGCGAGACCCGCCCGATCATCCAGACCGGCAACTACGGCGAGTTCCTGGGCCACGTCTCGCTCACCGTCGACACCGAGTCGTTCGACGTGACGAGCTACAAGGTCGAGAACGTCGCGCGGACCACGACTCCCGCGGCCGAGCTCATCGAGACCTACCCGGCGGTCGCCGAGGTCGACTCGATCGTGGACGCCGCGCTGGCCAAGGCCGAGGAGATCGGCGCCCAGCCGATCGGCGAGGTCACGGCCGACGTCACCACAGCGTTCTCGGGCGGCTCCTACACCGACGGCGGCTACGCCGGCGGCAACCGGGACGACCGCGCGTCGGAGTCGGCGCTCGGCAACCTCGTGGCCAACTCGCTGCGCGACTCGCTCGCCGCGGACGAGCGGGGCGGCGCCGACATCGGCATCGTCAACCCGGGCGGCCTGCGCAACGAGCTGTACTTCGGCGAGGACGGGATCATCACCTACGCCGAGGCCAACGCGGTGCTTCCGTTCGTCAACAACCTGTGGACGATCACGCTCACCGGCGCACAGCTCGACACGCTGCTCGAGGAGCAGTGGCAGACCGACGCCAACGGCAACCGCCCCTCGCGCCCGTACCTGGCGCTGGGCCTGTCGGACAACGTGTCGTACACGGTGACCACGGCCGACCCGAACGCGACGCCGGGCGACAACGTCTCCTCGATCACGATCGACGGCCAGCCTGTCGACCCCGCCGCGGAGTACCGCATCGCGACGTTCTCGTTCCTGATCTCGGGCGGGGACAACTTCCGGGCCTTCACCGAGGGCACGGACGGCCGCGACTCGGGCCTGGTGGACCGCGACGCCTGGATCACCTACCTGAAGGACTCGTCCCCGGTCACGCCGAGCTTCGCCCGCACCCGCACGGTCGCCGGGGCCCTGCCGGGCACGGTCGAGGCGGGCGCCTCGACGGACGTCAGCCTGTCGGGTCTCGACCTGACCTCGCTGGGCGCCCCGCAGAACGCCTCGGTCGAGACCTTCCTGGTCCCGACCGGCGGCGAGCCCGCGGACGGCGTCTCGCTCGGCACCAGCCCGGTGACGAACGGCGCGACGTCGGCCACCGTCACGGTCCCGGCCGGTACCGCGGCCGGCGCGTACCAGCTCGTGGTGACGGCGACGCCGTCGGGCACCACCGCCCGGCTGCCGATCACCGTCGAGGCCACGACCCCCGAGGAGCCGCAGGCTCCGGCGTGGGTGCCGTGGAAGCTCTACTGGTGGGGCGACCAGGTGTCCTACAAGGGCAAGGTCTACGAGGCGACCCGGCCGACGATCCTCCAGATCCCGGGCTTCAAGAAGCACGGCCCCTGGAAGCTGATCGGCTGACCTCCTCGCCGAGGTAGAACCGCAGCGAGGTAGAACCGCAGCGCATCTCCCGCGGGTGCGCTGCGGTTCTGCTTCGCCGGGCTCCTGCCGCGCCGGGTTCCGTCCCGGTGCCGGGCGGCGCGTACCCTGGTCGGGTGAGTGAAACCCAGGCACCGCGCGAGTCCTCCGACGACGTGGAGGTGCGTGACGTCGTCGACCCGGCGACCGTGCGCCGTGCCCCGCGGTACAAGGCGTTCTTCCTGACCGGTGCGCTGGTCGGGGTCGTCCTCGGCCTCGCGCTGTCGTTCTACCTGGTCAGCACGCCCTCGGGCACGGCGCTGATGAAGCCCGGCGTGTACGTCACGGTGCTGACCGCCTTCGTCACGACCGTGACCACGCTGCTGGCCGGCCTGTTCGCGGTGATCGCGGACCGCCGGAGCCTGCGCGGGCGCTGACACAGAGGTCACAGAGCCGGCTGGCAACTTCGTTCCGGCCGCGTGGGATACTCGGATCATGCCTCTGCGCGGAGATGGCCGACTCAACCACGACCTCATGCCCGGCGAGAAGGGCCCCCAGGACGCATGTGGCGTCTTCGGGGTCTGGGCACCCGGCGAGGAGGTCGCCAAGCTCGCGTACTTCGGTCTGTACGCCCTGCAGCACCGCGGACAGGAGTCCGCGGGCATCGCCACCAGCAACGGTGAGCAGATCCTCGTCTACAAGGACATGGGACTCGTCTCCCAGGTCTTCGACGAGACCGCCCTCAACGCCCTGACCGGACACATCGCCGTCGGGCACTGCCGGTACTCCACCACCGGCGGGGTCACCTGGGAGAACGCCCAGCCGACGCTCGGCGCCACGGCGTCCGGCACGGTGGCCCTGGGCCACAACGGCAACCTGACCAACTCGGCCGAGCTCGTCAACCTCGTCGCGGAGCGCTACGGCGCGCAGCGCAGGGGCGAGCTCGCCCGCGGCAACACCACCGACACGGCCCTGATCACCGCGCTCTTCGCGGGCGACGCCGACCACACGCTGGAGGCCACGGCCCTCGAGGTGCTGCCGCGCCTCCGTGGCGCGTTCTCCCTGGTGTTCATGGACGAGAGCACGCTGTACGCGGCGCGCGACCCGCAGGGCGTGCGCCCGCTCGTGCTCGGCCGCCTCGACCGCGGCTGGGTGGTCGCCAGCGAGACCCCGGCCCTCGACATCGTCGGCGCCTCCTACGTGCGCGACGTCGAGCCCGGCGAGCTCATCTGCATCGACGCCGACGGCATGCGCTCGGTGCGGTTCGCCGAGCCCGAGCGGGCCGGCTGCGTCTTCGAGTACGTGTACCTGGCCCGGCCCGACAACACGATCAACGGGCGCTCCGTGCACGCCGCGCGCGTCGAGATGGGCCGCACCCTGGCGCGCGAGCACCCCGTCGACGCCGACCTCGTGATCCCGACGCCGGAGTCCGGCACCCCGGCCGCCGTCGGCTACGCCGCCGAGTCGGGCATCCCGTTCGGCCAGGGCCTCACCAAGAACGCCTACGTGGGCCGCACGTTCATCCAGCCGTCCGACACGCTGCGGCAGCTCGGCATCCGCCTGAAGCTCAACCCGCTGCGCGAGGTCATCAAGGGCAAGCGCCTGGTGGTCGTGGACGACTCGATCGTGCGCGGCAACACCCAGCGCGCGCTGATCCGGATGCTGCGGGAGGCAGGCGCGGCCGAGGTGCACGTGCGCATCTCGTCGCCGCCGGTCAAGTGGCCCTGCTTCTACGGCATCGACTTCGCGTCGCGGGCCGAGCTCATCGCGAACGGCCTGGGGGTCGAGGAGATCGGCCAGTCGCTCGGCGCCGACAGCCTCGGCTACATCAGCACCGAGGGCATGATCGCCGCGACCGAGCAGCCCAGCTCGCAGCTGTGCGCCGCCTGCTTCACGGGCAAGTACCCGATCGAGCTGCCCCCGGACGACCAGCTGGGCAAGCACCTGCTGGAGCAGGCGGAGCTGCCGCTCGGCCAGCCCGAGGACGGGCTCACGAAGCTCACCGTGAGCACCGGCGGCTCGACCGCGCTCGACCACCCGTGATCCCCACGTACACCACCCGAACGACGCAGGAGCACCAGTGACTTCCGAAGGCCTGACGTACGCCGCCGCAGGCGTGGACACCGAGGCGGGCGACAAGGCCGTCGAGCTCATGAAGGACGCCGTGCGGCGCACGCAGGGCCCCGCTGTGCTCGGCGGCGTGGGCGGCTTCGCCGGCCTCTACGACCTGTCGGCGTTCAAGGGCTACCGCGCGCCGCTGCTCGCCACGTCGACGGACGGCGTCGGCACCAAGGTCGCGATCGCGCAGGCCATGGACAAGCACGACACCATCGGGTTCGACCTGGTGGGCATGGTCGTGGACGACATCGTGGTGATGGGCGCCAAGCCGCTCTTCATGACCGACTACATCGCCACCGGCAAGGTGGTCCCGGAGCGCATCGCGGACATCGTGCGCGGCATCGCGCAGGCCTGCGAGGTGGCGGACACCGCCCTGGTGGGCGGCGAGACGGCGGAGCACCCGGGCCTCCTGGACCCCGACGAGTACGACGTCGCCGGCGCCGCGACGGGCATCGTGGAGGCCGACAAGGTGCTGGGCCCGGACCGGGTCCAGCCCGGCGACGTCCTCATCGCCATGGCGTCCAGCGGCCTGCACTCCAACGGGTACTCCCTGGTGCGCGCCGTGATCAAGCAGGCCGGCTGGGCGCTGGACCGGCACGTGGACGAGCTCGGGCGGACCCTCGGCGAGGAGCTGCTGGAGCCCACGCGCGTCTACGCCTCGGACTGCCTGGCGCTGGCCGCGGACGAGGCGGCGCAGGTCCACGCCTTCACCCATGTCACGGGTGGCGGGCTCGCGGCCAACCTGGCGCGCGTGCTCCCCACGGGTCTCGTGGCCACGGTCGACCGTGCGTCCTGGGACGTCCCGGCCGTGTTCCAGCTGGTGCGGAGCCTCGGCGGCGTGCCGCGGGGCGACCTGGAGAACACGCTGAACCTGGGCGTCGGCATGGTCGCCGTGGTCGGCGCAGAGGGTGCCGACGCCGCGCTGGCGCGACTGTCCGCACTCGGCGTGCCGGCATGGACGCTGGGCAGCGTGGAGACCTTGGACGCCTCGACGGCACAGGAAGACCTGGTCGCGGGGACGAAGGGCGTGTCCGGCGGCGCGGTCAGGCTCGTGAACGACTACCGCCCCTGAGGCGGTGGCTGGGCCTGACCGAGGAGCGGACGCGGGGCCGGCGCGAAGGCGCCGGCACCCTCAGCGCTTGTTGTCGTCCTGCTCTGCCCAGTCGGAGTACCTGTTGTCGTACTCCTCGTCCTCCGAGGATTCCCATCGCGACTGCGTCGCAACATCTGTATGGGAGGCTCCGCTGAGCTCCTGCTCGAGGGCGTGATAATTGGTGTCCGGGCTGTAGTACTTCAGCTCGCGAGCAACCTTGGTCTGCTTAGCCTTCTGACGGCCGCGGCCCATGGCTCCGACCCCCCTCAACGTAGGAGCGGGGCGGCACCGTGCATGGACGTGCGGCCCCGTAGCGTTTCGTCTGTCCAGGTTCCAACGTTACATGCTGGTACAGCGTTTCTTCCAGTCCGTGGACGTGATTCGTCCCATCCGCCGCTGTGACATTCCAGTCGTCCGGCCGGGCGCGGCGACCCGTTTGCGCCGAGTGTCTGACCATGTCTTGACTTATCCTTGATGTCGAGCAGGCTGGCGTGGTGGCCGGACGGCGTGCGGGGTGCCCTGGCCCGGACGGGCCGCCCCGAGTTTGCCGGCGGCCAATTCCACGCTTTGCCGACTCCTGGCGGGCGGGTGATCGCTGCTCCGGCAAGGCCTCGCGGTGATCACCAGGCTGTGCAGAGGTGTGGACCGAAAGGTGGTGTCCGTGTGTCGCACGTGTCCGAGACTCGCCCGAAACGGGCGCGCGTGGCGAGTGGCGGAGAAAGTGAGGGAATAAACCCCGTCCCCAAGTCGCCTAAATCCCGTTTGCTGCTAACAATGGTGCAAGAGCGGGTGTCGTCAACCGCCTGGTACGGCCAGGCCGACACCGTTCCGGAGGAGGTGCGGGGATGTCCATCCACGGAGAATCCGAGGTCCTGCTCACGCCTGCCGAGGTAGCGAGCTTGTTCCGTGTTGACCCCAAGACAGTAACGCGTTGGGCAAAAGCGGGAAAGCTCTCGTCGATCCGGACACTTGGCGGTCACCGCCGCTACAAGGAGTCCGAGGTTCGAGCGCTGCTCGGTGCGGCAGCGGACAGCTCGGGCGACACCGACAACTAGTCGGACGTCGTTGACGGATTGGTCGGCAAGTAGGACGAAGGCGCGCCGGGTGCTGCCCCCCAGCTCAGCCCCGCGCGCGCCTGAGCACAGCGGTTACGACCACAGCGGTGCCGATGGCCACGAGCCCGATGGCGGCACCGATCACAACCTTGGCGTTGCGGGCCCGGCGCGGATCTGGCGCCGGGCCGTTCTTGTGCCCGAACGCGCCGGTGGCCATCGCCCCGGCGTCGCTCGCGGCCTGCTTGGCCTCCTTGGCGATGCGTGAGGCCTGGTAACCCGGGCTGAGCCGGGTGGTGAGCTCGTCGATGGTGGCGGCGAGGTCCGCGCGGGTGCGGAGCACCTCGGCCTCGAGCTCGCTGCTGCTGGGCTGCGGTGTCTCGGTGCTCATCGCTGCATCCCTTCCTTGATCGACGTGATGTCGTCCTTGACCCGCTGCACGCTCTCGGGCGGGGTGGTGGCCTTCTTCAGGAGCTGGGCGCCGACGAGCGCCAGGACGGCCACCACGAGCACCATGAAGCCGCCGATGGCGAGTGCCGACAACCAGAGGGGCCAGACCGTCCCCAGGCCGTACACGGCCGCCAGGAGCAGCACGCCGACGGCATAGGCGAAGATCAGGAGCGCCACGACGAGCAGCCCGACACCGATGCCGGACTTCTTGGCCTTCTCGGCCAGCTCGGCCTTGGCGAGCGCGATCTCGGCGCGGACGAGCCGGGAGGCCTGCTCGGAGACCTGCTCGACCAGCTTGCCCAGCGAGGCCGGCCTGTCGGGTCCTTGAGCGCCTGCGGGAGTGCTTCCTGCCGGTCCTGTCTGGTCGTCGAACTTCACGTCGTCGATCATCTGCCCCTCCCGTGCCGCCGGTTTCGGCCTGCGCCGCTGAAGACAACTCAACAGGCCAAGAGCTCATGGGGCAATTCCTGGCGCGGCGTGGCTTCCAGGAAAAGGCATGAAGAGGATCACGCGGCAATGAAAAATTGGTGGAAGGAATTACCTCGGAGGCGGCTGGGCGTGGTGTTCGCGACGGCTGGGTAGCGGCGTCGGAAGTTGCCTCGCCAGGGAAGGTTTCCGGCCGGATCTGCCTGAGGCTGGAAACGCGCACGCGGCCTCGGCCCGGAAATGCCGACGGGTCGTACTACCGACGACGTTCGGACCATCTCGATCGCCGGATCCTGCGGTCCGGCTGGAGGTCGATTGCGGGCGTGGGGGTTCAAGTCCCCCGGACGCTCGTCGAGACGGCACCAGCGGGGCGCCCGAACCTCGAGATCGGCCCAGGGCGTCAGAGGCCCGCCGTGATGGCGCTCGCGCTCACGAACCAGATCACGTAGGCGGCAGTAGACACGGCGATCATCACTCCGCTCTTCGCGCCCGTCGACAGCCTGCTCCCGGCGATCCTGAGGTTGGCGATGATCGCGATCACCGCGACCAGCGCACCCACGAGCCCACCGAACGGGCCGAGGAAGATCGGCAGCATGGCGATGACGCGGACGAATACGGGAGGCGGCTCGACAGCGGCATACGTTTCACCGTTCACCTCGACGGGCGGCGCCGACACGAACATGGTGGTGCGCCCGAGCGTCGCAATCACGGGGAGGCCGTCCGCACCCTCCAGGATGAAGGCCCGCTTGCCGGCGCTCGGCGCCTTGCTGCCGTCGACGGTCAGGTAGCTGCGCCCCCACCACATGTCGGGGACGAGCTCGACGCGCCCGGTCGTGCCGGGGATGTCGAGGGGGTGGGAAGCCATGGCCTGGAAACTACCAGTTCCACTGTTTCGACCAACCGGGCGCGGTGTCGCGCGCTTGTGCAGCGGAACCCGCAGGATCCGAGCAAAGAAGAACCCCCGGGACCTCAGAGGTTCCGGGGGTTTTCGCTGTGGCTCCGACCGGCGTCGATCCGGTGACCTTTCGATTTTCAGTCGAACGCTCTACCAACTGAGCTACAGAGCCCTAGCGCGAACGCCCGGATAGTCGAGACCGACAATCCGGGCGCCTCTCGCGCGACCCTGACGGGACTTGAACCCGCGACCTCCGCCGTGACAGGGCGGCGCGCTAACCAACTGCGCTACAGGGCCATGGTCGCTACCCGCGACCGGGGGGCTCGTTCCGAACCGTGAGTACCCTAACCCACCCTGGGCCAGAACCTGAAATCAGATCCGGACCTTGCTGGGATGACCTGCCTCACAGCGGTCGAAACCTGGCTCGAGCGAGCCCCTTCGTACCCCCAACGGGATTCGAACCCGTGCTACCGCCGTGAAAGGGCGGGGTCCTAGGCCGCTAGACGATGGGGGCCAAGACCGGGCAAGTCTACAGGCGCTCGACCCCCTTCCCGCACGTCGAGGCCGAGTCCTGGACGTGTCGCCGGTCGGGGATGATGGGTGCGTGGTGGAGATGACGCGGGAGGACTTCGAGACGGCCGTCAGCGAGGGGCTGGACCTCGTCCCGCCCGACCTCGCGGCGCAGATGGACAACGTGGTGGTGCTCGTCGAGGACGACGCGCCCGCGGACGATCCCGAGCTGCTGGGCCTCTACGAGGGGGTTCCGCTCACGGAGCGTGACCACATGTGGGCCGCCGGCGCCCTGCCCGACCGCATCACGATCTTCCGGAACCCCACCCTCGCGATCTGCGAGACGCGCGAGGACGTCGTGGAGGAGGTGGCCGTCACCGTGGTGCACGAGATCGCCCACCACTTCGGGATCGACGACGCGCGGCTGCACGAGCTCGGCTGGGACTGAGCGCCCGGAACCGATCGTCCTGGGACTGATCGTCCAGGAACCGAACGTCCCGGAACCGACGAGCCCCGGGTCACGAAGCGAGGCTTCGTGACCCGGGGCTCGTGGTCGGGCTTCCCGGCGCGGGACCGGGGCGCCGCGTGCGGCTCAGTACTTCGTGCCGTACTCCCAGTGCCAGGCCTCCGGCTTGCTGCCGCCGGCCTGTGCCCAGCCCGGGTGCTTCCAGCCGAACTTCCCGGCGTTGGCCTGCATCCAGCGGAACTCGGCGCTGCCGAACGACTGGATGCCGCCGGACAGGTCCACCGCCTGGCCCAGGCCGTGGTTCGACGTGCCGGGCACCGCGGCGAGGGCGCCGCGGGAGGCCGCGACCGCCACCTGCTCCCCGTAGGAGCGGTAGCCGTCCGTCAGCTTCAGGTTCCGGCCGAACTTGCCGTGGAACGCCTGGTTGAGGTCCTCGAGCGCTACCGCGGCGTCGCACCGCAGCTGCTCGCCCTTGGCGAAGCTGAGTCCGCAGAGCACGCTCGACGGGATCTGACCGTTGCCGTAGTTCTTCGCGGCCTTGGCCATCTGCTTGGCACGCGCCGCGGCCTTCTCCCGGGCCTCCTCGGCCTTGCGCTCGGCCCGGCGCTCGGCGCGGGCCTCGCGCCGCTCCTCGGCGGCCTTCTTCGCGGCGGCGATCTCCTCGGGCGTGGGGCCCGGCTTGACCGACACGACGGCGTCGCCGTCGGTCTTGGTGATGAGCCGCTGGAGCGACGTCGTCACCTTCTCGATCCGGTCGGCCGACGGCGCTGCCGCCGCGCTCTCCGCGGCTGCCTTGGTGTCCTCGGCGTCGGCGGACTTCCACGCCTGCTCCGACGCTTGCTCCGACTCCTGCGCCGCCGCGGTGCTCACGACCGAGTCGGCGAGCGGGGTGGCGAGGATCGGCAGGCTCTCGGTCTGCTGCCCGCCGAGCGGGGTGACGTTCGTGGCCGCGACGGCCAGGTTCGTCGGATCGGTGGCGTCCGCCGCGGTGTCGCGGGCGGCGTCATCGGTGGTGGCGCTCCCGGCCGACGTCGAGGCGTCGGCCGCGCGGTCGGCGAGCGACGTGCGCTCCGTGCTCCGGGATGCGGCGGTGTTCTGCCGCAGCCCCGTGGCGGTGACGGCGGCGTCGCGGGCCACGCTGACCATGTCCCTGAGCTCTCTGGTGGCTGCCCGGAGCTTCCGGCGCTCCTTGGAGTTGAGGTCGCCCTCGCGGGTCACGTAGTCGGCGTCGGTCAGGACGGCGTCCGCCTTCTCGGAGGCGGACCGCACCTCGGGGTCCGTGACGACCGCGCTGGTGATGGCGACGGGCTGGGTGGTCGGCTGGGCGACCTTCTCGGCGGCCGACGCCACGGCGTCGCTGTTGTCACCGGTGAAGCTGACTGCGGCCGTGGTGGTCAGGGCCACCGTGGTGAGTGCCGCCGCGACCGCGAAGGACGAGCGGCGCACCATCCGGCTGGATCGTGCGGTGTGCCCCGCGGCCGGGACGGCAGCGTGAGCACCCTGTGCGCCCGGGCGCCGCGTGCGGCGGGGGACGAGGGCGTGGTCTCCGTGCCTCAAGGGCGCTCCATGGGCTCGGGGACAGGGGCAAGGCACGCGGTGTGCACGACGGGGTTCGGCGTCTGGGGCACGCGGGCTTCCGTTCTGCGGCTGGGCACGGGCGACACCGTGAGGGGAGTTCCCCTCTGGGGGACGGTGAAGAATGCTCCGGCTGCTGTCTGGCCACGGCGCGCGCCAGGGCACGGGTCATGGCAGTTGCCGCGAAGAACTCGGCTCGAAGGCCCAGGGGGTGAGTTCTTCGCGGCAACGTTTAATGTTGAACGACCGTCCACGAGTTGCGGAACCCCCCGACCGGAGGTATGGCTCACAAAAACCGCGCAGGGACGGTGGCCGAGCCGTGAAGGCGGGACAACCTGGGGTGTGTGCGCTCACATTGATGGGTCCGAGGCCATGTATGAGACTTCGGGCATGGCCCATCACGATCAGGCCGCGAACGGATCCGTGCCCACCCCTGCCGGACAACCCGTGACCGTGTCCATCCACCGCATCGTCCACCCCGAGCACGTCCCCGAGGTCACCCGCTGGGTGCAGTCGGGCGTCAACCTCGCCAACCGCTGGGACGGGTTCCTCGGCTCGGGCTGGATCCGCGCCGCCGAGGGATCCCGCGACTGGCACATGCTCTACCGGTTCGCCGACGCCGAGCGGCTCGCCGCCTGGGAGCAGTCGGCCGAGCGGCGGGACTGGCTCGCGCAGGGCACCGGCCTCGTCGAGGAGCTGCGCTACCAGCAGCGCACGGGCATCGAGGGCTGGTTCGAGGACCCCACGCGGGTGGACGAGCCGGCCGACGTCGCCGCCGTCGTCGTGCCGCCGCGGTGGAAGCAGGCCACCAGCATCTGGCTCGGGTTCTTCCCGGTGAACCTGTTGTTCACCGCCCTGTTCACCTACCTGGTGCCCGGCTGGGGCGACGTGCCCCTGGTGCTCAAGGTGCTGGTCTCGACGCTGATCCTGACGCCGATCATGGCGTACTGGGTGCTGCCCTGGGTGACCCGCCGCCTGCACGGCTGGTTGCACCGCGCCTGACGGCTACGCCCGGCCGACGGCCAGTCGTCGTGCCGGGGCGGGTCGCCGTCCGCGCAGGCGGATGCCGCCCCGGCCCGGCACGGGCAGGGCAGCGGCCTGGCCGGTGCGGCCCGCGAGCCACCCCGTCAGCCGCTCGGGCCGGTCGGTGATGATGCCGTCCACGCCGACGCCGGAGTCCGCGGTCACGAGCGTGGTCCACGCCTCCGGGTCGTTCGCCGTCCACGACATGACGCGCAGGCCCGCGGCGTGCAGGCGGGACACCAGGCGCGGGCTGCCCGCGATCGTGGCCACCGACGGGTTGCAGGCGACCACGCCGAGACGTTCGCACAGGCGCAGCAGCCCGGGCGGGTCGAACGACACGAGCAGGCCGCCCGGCAGGTGGGGTGCGACGTCGCGCACCGTGGCCACCGTGCCCGGCCAGAAGCTCTGCACCAGGACCCGGCCGTCGAAGCCGGCGGTGTCGATGGTCGCCACCACCCGCTCGACCTGCTCGGCGTCCCATGCGCCCTTCAGCTCCAGCAGCAGGTCCGTGCCGGGGTGCCGGGCCAGCACGGTGAGCACCTCGTCGAGCGTGGGGACGCGCTGCCCCGAGAAGGCCGGCGAGAAGTGCGCTCCGGCGTCGAGCCCGAGCACCTCCTGCGCGGTGAGGGCGGAGACCTTGCCGGTCCCGTCCGTGGTGGCGTCGACGGTCTCGTCGTGGATCACCGCGCCCACGCCGTCGGCGGTGGGCTGAAGATCGATCTCGACGTAGTCCACGCCCGCGTGGCAGGCGGCCTCGATGGCGGCGAGGGTGTTCTGCGGTGCCACCGCGGAGTACCCACGGTGGGCGACGACTGCGGGACGAGCGGCCATGCTGACCTCCGGATCTGCGGCTCTGCTCGCCACGTTAGCCGCTCACGGGGGCCTTCCCGGCGCCCCGGTGCGAATTCGAGGAGAGTTCCAGGACCGTTCACCACCCGGCCCCGAGGGCGCCGCGTCGGCCACCCGGGCGAAACCCGCCGGATGCAGATTCTCAGCGCCAGGTGGTTACATGTGCGCCATGGTTCGACCTGCACCGCGCGCGACCCGCGCCCGCGGGGCGCTCGCTGCCGCGACGCTCCTCCTCGCAGTCCTCGCCGGCTGCTCCGCCGGCGGCGAGGACCCGGCGGCCGACGGCGGGGCGAGCGCGACGCCGTCGGCCGCCGCGACCGCCACCGCCGACGACCGGGACGCGCCCCTCGACGCGAACGAGGCGTGCGCCGCCATGTACGTCAAGGGCGACAAGACGCTCGAGGAGCGCATCGGCACCGCGCTCGTCGGCGCGAGCGACGGGCTCGACGCCACCGCGGCCGATCAGATGCACGCGATCGCGGTGGAGCTCGGTCGCCTGGAGTCCCGCGTGCCCGAGGAGTTCCAGGGCCCGGTGCAGAAGGTGCGGGTCCCGTTCCTGCAGCTGCAGAAGTCCCTCGACGACGGCACGCAGGAGCAGATCGAGCTCGACGTCGCCTCGACCGTCGAGGGGCTCAAGGAGTACCAGGCGCTCTGCTGAGCGGCTCGAAGATGCCCTGTCCCGGGGTCAGGACGCCGCGCGGGTCGAAGCGGTCCTTGGCGCGCAGCACCGCCGGCCAGCGGTCCCCGTAGTGCGTGCGCCAGCCGGCGGGCGTCAGGCGCAGGGCGTTGACGGGGTACTGCGTGCCACCGGCTGCGAGCACCCGGGCGTAGAGCGCGTCGTTGTCGGCGATCAGGCGCTCGGCCTCGGCGTCGTCGGGCGGGCTCACCGCGCGCAGGAGCGCGAGCAGGAAGAAGACCTCGCCGTCCGGCACCCGTACCTGGGGGCGCGTGATGAGCGAGCTCCGGGCCGGGTAGAGCAGGGCGACGCCGCCGGCGTCGGCCGGGGTGAGCGTGGTGAGGAGCTCCGTGACGATCGCGTCGGTGGCGGCGTCCGGGAGGAACGCGTTGAGCCAGGGCCCGGGCAGCCGGAGCGCCTCGATCTGCTCCACGGTCTCGTAGATCCGGTTCAGCCACTCGAAGTACGGCACGTCCACGACGTCGACGCCGGTGGGCTCGATGCCGGCCAGCACCGCCTCGTCGTCGGGCGGCTGGGCGGTGTACCAGGAGCCGCCCTCCAGGACGAAGGCGAAGTCGTCGTCGTCCGTGGGGACGAGCTGGCCCTCGAGGTAGTCGAAGCGGCCGTCGGCCAGCGCCGTCCGCTGGGCCGCGGTCAGGTCGGTGATGCCGGGGTAGGTCAGCGTGTAGACGCGCGCCATGGTGGGCGCGGGGACCAGGCGCACCGTCGCGCGCACGATGATCGCGAACTGGCCCAGGCCGCCGAGTACCGCCTCGAACAGCTCGGGCTCGTGGTCGGCGGAGCAGGTGACCAGCCGGCCGTCGCCCGTGACGACCTGGAGCTCGAGCGTGTTGTCGACGAGCATGCCGTGGTGCTGGGAGGCGCCGCCGATGCCGCCGACGCAGAGCGTCCCGCCCACGGAGAGGCCCAGGTAGTCCGTGCTCACCGGGGGTGCGACGCCGTCCTTGAGCGTTATACGTACCAGGTCAAGCCATTGGACGCCCGCGTCCACCACGGCGTGACCGGGCGTGATCTCGTGGACGGTGGCGAGGGTGCGGGAGTCGATCACGACGCCGGACGCGGCCTGCGCCTGGCCGAACGTCGAGTGGCCCTGACCGCGCACGGCGACGACGATCCCGTACTCGTTGGCGAACCGCACGAGGGTCACGACGTCGGCGACCGAGCCGGGGCGCAGCACCGCGCGGGGCCGGTCGTGCACCAGGTGTCCGTAGTCGGTGGCGGCCTCGGTGAGGGCGTCCTCGTCGGTGACGAGCTCGCCGTCGAGGTGGGGGAGCTGAATCGCGGTGGAGTTCTCCGGGAGGCTGCTCAGCCACCGGGAGTCGGCCGGGTCGAATGCGACCACGGCGGCGCCTGCCAGAAATGTGCGACGGTCTAGCTGTGCCATGTGGGCCCCTCGGCGTTCGGGTGGGCGACTACGGTACAGGCCAGGGTATGCGCGGCGTAAGAGTCTTCTGTGGAGGTGCGCGGGCGACCTTTTTCGCGTGGCGGAGGCAGGTCGCGGGAAATAACTGCCGCGCGATGTCGCCCGGGGCGACCGGTCCAGCCGCCTAGCGCGCGCCGAGGTACCCAGCGAGCCAGGAGTCGATGTCGTCCAGAGCGGCCTGCGCCATGGGCGTCGGGTGCCCCGTGAACGCGTGCGGGGCGTCCGGGTAGAGGCGCAGGTCGACGTCGACGCCCGCCGCCGAGAGGCGCGCGGCCATGGCGAGGTTGTCCGCCAGCAGGATGTCCGCCTCGCCGACGACCACGAGGACCGGCGGCAGACCGGCCAGGTCGGCGTAGACCGGCGAGAGGTCCGGGACGGTGCGGTCCGGGGCTTTGCCCGCGTACGCCGCGATGAAGTACTCGTCGGCGATCAGGCGCCCGGCTGGCGTCCGCGCGCTGAGGTCGTAGGTCCCGAACTGGAGCACGGCCGCGTCGACGACGCCCACTCCCCGGTCGCGCAGGCGCAGGAGCGTGGTCACCGCGAGCGTGGAGCCGGCGGAGAAGCCGCCGATCGCGAACCTGCTGGTCCCGAAGCGCTCCGCCAGGTGCTCGGCGATCCAGAGCGCGGCGGTCTCGCAGTCGTCCGGCGCCGCGGGCCACGGGTGCTCCGGGGCCAGGCGGTAGTCGACGCCGACCACGGTGACGCCGAGCGCGTCGGCGAGCCTGCGGTTCCGGACGTCGCCGCCGGCCGCCGTGCCCATGTAGAACCCGCCACCGTGGAGCTGGAGGACGACGCCGGAGCTCGGCCTGCCGACCGGTTCGTGGATCCGCACGGGAACGCTGCGGCCGTCGGCGCTCGCGACCTCCTCGACCGCCGGCGGGTCCGCGGGGGCGGGGTTGGCGAGCCGCTCGCGGACGGCGAGGAGCTCTTCCAGGTTCGCCGGGCCCTGTCCGGCCGGGCGGTTCGCGTAGAACTCGCTGGTCGGCTCGACGAGGGGCAGGAGCCGGGGATCGATCAGGTGGGCGCGTCCGAGGTTCATCGAGACCCAACGTAGGGGTGGGCCGGGGTGTCCTGCCAGGACAAATGGGAGGCGTGAGGTGTCGTGAGGAGAGGGTGGGCCCCCCGGGGATCGAACCCGGAACCCGCGGATTAAAAGTCCGCTGCTCTGCCAGTTGAGCTAGAGGCCCGCGTGCCCGGCGTCCGGGCGGCGCGAGACGAAAGCCTACCGGTCAGCTCCCGGATGCTGGTGCGGCCCTCCGAGCGGGGCACCATAGAGCCTGTGGCGACGCCTGTCATCCGCTGTCCCAGCCAGTGGGAGATATCGGGTTAAATGCGTCTCACGCTTGCGGTGAGTGGGAGGGCTTGGTTCGGTGGACAGGACCACGAGAACCAATGTGAGGAGCTCATCGTGCTCACCGTGACTGACAACGCTCGTACCGCCGTCCAGGACCTCGCTCAGCAGGCCGGAGTGCCGGTCGAGGGTGGTCTGCGTATCGCGCAGGCAGCCGACCAGCCGGGGAACTTCGAGCTCGCGCTGGTTCCGGCCCCGCAGCCCGACGACCAGGTCGTCGACGCCTCGGGTTCCACCAACGTGTTCGTCGAGGCGCAGGCAGCCCCTGCTCTGGAGACGCTGACCCTGGACGCGGACCCGCGTGCCGAGGGTCCGGGATTCGTGCTCACGCCCACGGCGTGACCTTCCGGCGCCCGTCCGTCGGGCGTCGAACCGCGAAGGCCCCCGGGGCCACCTCTCAGGTGGCTCTCCGGGGGCCTTCGTCGTGCGCGAGGGGGCCTTCAGGCGGCGCTCCCCTCAGAGCGCCACCCCGAGGATCCACGAGCCGCCCAGCACCAGGGCGCCGAGGGTCACGAGCAGGAAGAGGAACACCCAGAGCAGGCCACCCACGCCGGTCAGCCGGGCGAGCATGTCGGCGTCGGAGGTCCTGGCCTGGCCGCGTGAGCGCTGGACCTGCAGCTCGAATACCGGCCGCACCGCCCCGAGCAGCAGGAACCAGGTGACGGCGTAGGCCACGGCGCTCTGCACCTCGGGCGCCAGGAACCACGTGACGAACACGAGGGCCGCACCGCTCACGAGGATCGACCAGAGGCCGAACCAGTTGCGGATCTGCAGGAGCAGCAGCGCGAGCAGGGCCACGAGCAGCCACAGCAGGCCCACGGCGTAGCCGAGCTTGAGCAGCCACGCGGCACCGAGGCCGATGAGACCCGGGCCCACGTAGCCCGCGAACGCCGTGATGACCATGCCCGGGCCCCGCGGCTTGCCGCGCGACACGGTCAGGCCCGAGGTGTCGGAGTGCAGCCGGATGCCCTCGAGCTTGCGGCCCGTCAGCAGGGCGCCCAGGCCGTGCGACGCCTCGTGCGCGATGGTGATCATGTGCCGCGCCAGGTGCCACAGGGGCCGGAAGAGCACGACGACCAGGGCGACCGCCGCCATGGCCAGCACCATGACGTTCGACGGCGGGTCGACCGGGGTGACCGCGTTGGTCCAGATTGTGCCGATCACGTCGCCGATGGCGGCGAACGGTCCGGCGGAGCTGGTCGCTGCGGAATTCATGCGCCACATAGAACCACACCGGACGTGACGTGCGCCGCAGCCACCGGCTCCCGAACGTGCGAGAATGTCCGGTCGTGGGCGGCACAGGCTGCCCGACGTCGTGGCCCCGGCCCGGGTGTGCAACCCGCCCGCCGGTGTGAGCACGGCGGACCACCGGCGCGAACCGCGCCGCCACCGAGCCCGAGAGGCCCAACCCTTGACTACGTTTGCCGACCTCGGTCTGCCCGCGCCCGTCGTGCGCGTCCTTGCGGACCGCGGCATCACCTCGCCGTTCCCCATCCAGACGGCTTCCCTGCCGGACTCCCTCGCCGGGCGCGACGTGCTCGGCCGCGGCCGCACCGGCTCCGGCAAGACCCTCGCCTTCGCCCTGCCCGTCGTGACGCGCCTCGCGATGTCCGGCGCCCGTTCCGCCGCCTCGGGCCAGCCCCGCCGCGCCGCGGGCCGGCCCCGCGCCCTCGTCCTGGCCCCGACCCGTGAGCTGGCCAACCAGATCGACGAGTCGGTCGCGCCGCTCGCGCAGGCCCTCGGCCTGAAGACCACCACGATCTTCGGCGGCGTGGCGCAGTCGCGCCAGGTCACCGCGCTGAACGCAGGCGTCGACATCGTCATCGCCTGCCCCGGCCGGCTCGAGGACCTGCTGGGCCAGCGGCACCTCACGCTCGACGACGTCGAGATCACCGTGCTCGACGAGGCCGACCACATGGCCGACCTCGGCTTCCTGCCCGGCGTGAAGCGCATCCTCGACAAGACCGGCGCGCGCACGCAGCGCCTGCTGTTCTCGGCCACGCTCGACAACGGCGTGGACGTGCTGGTCAAGCGCTACCTGCACCAGCCCGTCACGCACTCCGTGGACGACGCCGCCGCGCCGCCGCCGCAGATGACGCACCACATCCTCGCCGTGGCCGACAAGGACGCGAAGAAGAACGTGGTGCAGCAGCTCGCGCAGGGCACCGGCCGCCGTGTGCTGTTCACGCGCACCAAGCACCAGGCCAAGAAGCTCGCCAAGCAGCTCACCGCCGCGGGCGTGCCCGCCGTCGACCTGCACGGCAACCTCGGCCAGGGCGCGCGCGAGCGCAACCTCGCCGCGTTCTCGTCCGGCGAGGTGAAGGTGCTCGTGGCGACCGACATCGCGGCCCGCGGCATCCACGTCGACGACGTCGAGCTCGTGGTGCACGTGGACCCGCCCGCCGAGCACAAGGCGTACCTGCACCGCTCCGGCCGGACGGCGCGTGCGGGCTCCGGCGGCGACGTCGTGACCCTCATGCTCCCCGAGGAGCGCGGCGACGTGCGTGACCTGACCCGCAAGGCGAAGATCACGGCCCGCCCGCAGGACGTCGCCCCCGGCGACGCCACGGTGACCAGCCTGGTCGGTGAGGTCGCCCCCTACGTGGAGTACGTGCCGCCGGCCCCGCAGCAGCCGGCCCGCCAGGGTCAGCCCAAGCGCCAGGGCGGCCGCGGCCGGTCCGGCCAGGGCGCGGCCCAGGGCGGACGCCAGGGCTCCGGCCAGGGCGGCGTGCAGGGCGGCCGGCAGGGTCAGTCCCGCGGTCAGGGCACCGGCGGCACCGGCTCCGGCCAGGCGGCGGGCCAGCGCGGCGGCGGGCGTCCGGCGTCGGGCGGCGGCCGTACCGCCGCGGACCACTTCCCCCGGCCGGACGGCGCCCCGCGTCGTCGTCGGCGGGGCGGCCGCGGCCGCGGCGCGGGCAACCCGAACGCACCCGCCGCGAACTGACGCCCGAACGAGTCAGACCCACAGGTCACGCGAGTGATCTGTGGGTCTGACCCGTCTCCGGGGAGTCCGGAGGGAACACTCGCGAAGGGCGCGAGGTTGACATGGCTGGAGGTGTCGAGATGACCTACAAGGTGTCCAAGTCCGACCAGGAGTGGCGCGAGCAGCTGTCGTCGCAGGAGTACGCGGTGCTGCGCCAGGCGGGCACGGAGCGTGCGTGGACGGGCGAGCTGCTCGACGAGAAGCGCACCGGTGTCTACCGGTGTCGCGCGTGCGACGCCGAGCTGTTCCGGTCGGAGACCAAGTTCGACTCCCACTGCGGGTGGCCGTCGTTCTACAGCCCGCTCGCCGGCGACTCCGTCGAGCTGATCGAGGACCGTTCGCTGGGCATGGTGCGCACCGAGGTGCGCTGCGCGAACTGCGGCTCCCACCTGGGGCACGTGTTCGACGACGCGCCCCAGACCCCGACGGGCGACCGGTTCTGCATGAACTCGGTCAGCCTCACGTTCGAGGAGGCCTGACGGCGGGCGTGCCGCGTCAGCGCACGCTCTGCTTCCACGCCACGATGTCCGCCGAGTAGCGGTTGAGCAGCCTGGCGAGCTGGGCGACGTCCTCCGTCTCCCAGGTCGCCAGGGCGCCCTCCAGCATGGCGACCCGGCTGGTCCGCGCCCGCTCGAAGCGGTCGACGCCGTCGGGCGTCAGGGTGATGCGCTGGCCCCGGCTGTCGTCGGGGTCGACGGTGCGCTCCACCAGGCCGAGCTCGACGAGGCGGCTGAGCTGCCGCGACACGGTGGCGCGTCCGACGCCGAAGAAGGTGGCGAGGTCCGAACCCCGGGCCCCGGGCCGCTCGGCGATGTGCGCCAGCAGGGGGTAGGCGCTCGCGTCGAGCTCGGGATGGACGCGGGCGGCGATCGACGCGCCGTTGGACTGTGCGCGGCGGATCACCAGGCGCACCTCGCGCTCCAGGCCCTCGAACGGCCCCGGAGCGGTCGCGCGCTCGTCTGCGGTGTCGCCGCCGGCGCCCTTGCCGGCGGCGACACCCTGCGCCGCGTCCTTGCTGGACCTGCCTGTACTCGAGAGCATGCGCCCATGATGACGCGTCAAGCGCCTGGATCACAGCCCGCGGGCACGAAATCCCCCGCTTGCCAGCCTTAGACCTCGGAGGCTTCGAGGTCTTGGAGCTGGTCGATGCCCGACCGGTGACCCAGCGGCACCTCCTTGATGAGGGAGACGCAGACCAGGGCGACCAGCGCGAGCGGTACGGCGGCGAGGAAGATGTCCGCGATGCCGTTCGCGTAGGCCTTCTCGACGACCTCGACCAGCAGGGCCGGGAGCGTCGAGAGGTCGGGCAGCGTGCCGCCGCCGGAGGACAGGGCCGTCGGGTCGATCCCCTGCTTGGCGAGCTCCGGGGCGATCTCCGTGACGCCGGACCTCAGGTTCTCCTTGACGCTGTGCCCCAGGATCGCGCCGAGCGCGGAGACGCCGATGGCGCCACCGAGCGAGCGGAAGAACGTCACGGTGGACGTACCCGATCCCGAGTCCTTGATGTGCAGGGTGTTCTGCGTGGCCAGCACCATGTTCTGCATGAGCATGCCCACGCCCGCGCCGAGCACGAACAGGTAGATCGACACCAGCACGAAGGACGTGTGGTAGTCGAGCGTCGACAGGAGCAGGAGGCCGCCCGTCAGGAGCACGCCGCCAGTGACCATGTACGGCTTGTACCGGCCGGTCTTCGAGATCAGCTGGCCGCTGATCGTGGAGGACAGGAACAGCCCGACGACCATCGGGATGGTGTAGAGGCCGGACTCCGTGGGCGTCTTGCCGCGGGAGAGCTGCATGTACTGGCTCAGGAACACCGAGGAGCCGAACATCGCGACGCCGACGGCGACCGAGCCGATGACGGCCAGCACGAGCGTGCGGTTCTTGAACAGGTACATGGGGATGAGCGGGTTCTTGACCCGCAGCTCGACGAGCACCGCGATCGCCAGGATCACCAGGGATCCGCCGACCATCGCGAACGTCTGCCACGAGACCCAGTCGAACTCGCTGCCCGCGAAGGTGATCCACAGCAGCAGGGTGGCGATGCCGACCGAGATCAGCGTGGCGCCGATGACGTCGATCCGGGCCGAGCCCTTCGGCCGCTTGGGCAGCTTCAGGGTCATCTGCAGCACGATGATCGAGGCGATCGCGAACGGCAGGCCCACGAAGAAGTTCCAGCGCCAGCTGATGGCGTCCGTGAGGAAGCCGCCGAGGATCGGGCCGCCGACCATGCCGATACCCATGATCGAGCCCATGAGGCCCATGTACCGGCCGCGCTGGCGCGGGCTGATGATGTCGGCGATGAGCACGGCGGCGAGGGACTGCAGGCCGCCCGCGCCGATGCCCTGGAAGGCGCGGAACGTGATGAGCTGGCCGACGTCCTGCGAGAAGCCCGCGGCCGCGGCAGACAGCACCGAGATGACCAGCGCGATCTGGATCAGGGTCTTGCGGTTGGTGAGGTCGGCGAGCTTGCCCCAGATGGGCGTCGAGATCGTCGAGGTCAGCAGGGTCGCCGTGACGACCCAGGTGAAGGCCGACTGGCCGCCCTCCAGGTCGGTGATGATCTTCGGCAGGGACGACGAGACCACGGACATCGCCAGGACGGAGACGAACATGCCGAGGAGGATCCCGGACAGTGCCCGGAGAACCTCCGTGTGGGTCATGGCGGGTGGTTCGCCCTGCAGGTGGTCGGGTTCGACCACCGTGGACGTGGTGTTGGGGCTGGTCATGCACACTCCTGCTGGTTCTGGGTAGTTCTCCGGTGCGTGGTGTTCGCACTGATGGTGTCGACGAGGCGGTCCAGCGTGCGGGTCGCCTCGGCGAGGTCTTCGGGCGACCAGGCGGCGAACGCCTGGTCGATGAGGATCGAGTACTGCTCGGTGGCCTCGGCCGCGAGGGCACGGCCCGAGTCCGTCAGCTCGACGGTGCGCACCCGGCGGTCCTCCTCGTCGACGGTGCGCACGACGTACCCGGCGTCGGCCAGCGTGCTCACCTGACGGCTCGCCACGGAGAGGTCGACGCGCTGGCGCGCCGCGATGTCGGACAGGGAGGCCGGGCCGCACCTGTCGAGCAGGTGCAGCACGGCGACGCCGGCCCTGGGCCAGTCGAGCTCGTGGGCGATACGTGCCGCCGCCTCCCGCTGGGCGCGGGAAAGACTCTGGAGCGCGGTGATCAGGGCGACGGCCGGAGCTTCGGTGCCGGACGGCGTCCGGCTGCTGTGGGAAGTCATGGTGCCTCGCGTTTGATTGCTTAGAGCAACTATATCTCGATGGTTGCCGAATGCAAGGGTCTTGCCGACGTCGGTACGGGTGACGGGGTGTGACCTGCGCGACAAAGCGGACGGCGCCGCTCCCCGGTGGGGAGCGGCGCCGTCCGGTCAGGATTCGGCGACGGCGTCAGGCGCCGGCGCGGGACTCGTCGCCCATGTCCTCGAGCTCGACGCCCTTGGTCTCGGGCACCTTGGTGAACACGAAGAAGAAGCTCAGCGCCGCGAAGGCCGCGTACATCAGGTACGGCACGCTGGCGCCGAAGGCGGACAGCAGCGGCGGGAACGTCAGGGTGATCGCGAAGTTGGCGATCCACTGCATGGCCGCCGCGACGCCGAGGGCGGCGGCGCGGATGCGGTTGGGGAACATCTCGCCGAGCAGCACCCATACGAGCGGGCCCCACGAGGCGCCGAAGAAGACGACGAAGGCGTTGGCGCAGACCAGGGCGATGACGCCCCAGGGGCCGCTGAGCGAGATGTCCTCTCCCGTGCCGGTCGCCTGGGTGAACGCGAGGGCCATGAGGCCCAGGGACACCGTCATGCCGGCCGAGCCGATGAGCAGCAGCGGACGGCGGCCCACCTTGTCGATCAGCGCGATGGCGATGAACGTGACCGCGACGTTGGTGACCGAGGTGATCGTGGAGACCAGGAACGCCTGGCTCTCGTCGAACCCGACCGCCTGCCACAGCGTGCTCGAGTAGTAGAAGATCACGTTGATGCCGACGAACTGCTGGAACACCGACAGCAGGATGCCCACCCAGACGATCGGCTTGAGGCCCAGCGCGCTGCCCCGCAGGGAGCCCTCGGACGCGTTGGCCTCGTCGATCACGATGCTGCGGTGGATCTGGGAGAGGCGGTCGTCGACGTCCTCGTCCGGGCCCAGCACGCTCGCCAGGACGGCGCGGGCCTCGGCGTCGCGCCCCTTGGCCGCGAGGTAGCGGGGCGACTCGGGGATGCGCAGGGCCAGGATGCCGTAGACCGCGGCCGGGACGACGGCCACGAGGAACATCCAGCGCCAGGCCTCCCAGCCGAACCAGAGGACGTTGGCGGCGCCGCCGGCGGACTCGGCGAGGATCTGGTCGGAGAGCAGGGCGGCGAAGATACCGACGGTGATCGCGAGCTGCTGCAGCGAGCCGAGGCGGCCGCGCATCGCGGCGGGCGCGATCTCCGCGATGTACGCCGGCGCGATCACGGAGGCGATGCCGATGCCGACGCCGGCCATGAACCGCCAGACGGCGAGGTCCCACGCCGAGAACGCGATGGCCGACAGGATCGAGGACACGAAGAACAGCACGGCGCCGAGCACCATGACGTTGGTGCGGCCCCAGCGGTCGGCCAGGCGGCCGCCGGCCCAGGCGCCGAGCGCGCAGCCGAGCAGCGCGACGGCGACCACGAGCCCGGTGATCGTCGGGTTGAGCGAGAACTGACCCTGGATGGCGTCGACGGCCCCGTTGATCACGGAGCTGTCGAAGCCGAACAGGAAGCCGCCCACCGCCGCGGCGAAGGCAAGCGCCGTCGCCTTGCGGTGGGCCGATTGCGCGGAGGCGTTCGGGACCGTGTGACCAGTGCTCATGCTGCGATGCTAAGTCGCCCCCCGGGGCAGTCGCGCGGCGAGCAGTCCGCCCGATGTCCCGGGCGCCGTCCGCGGACCGCCCCGGAGGGCGCCGGCATCAGGTGGGCCTCAGGTGAGGAAGGGCCAGAGCGCCCAGGTCGCCAGCGCGGCCACGAGGGCTGCCGCGGGGATGGTCAGCACCCACGCGATCGCGATGTTCTTGGCCACGCCCCAGCGGACGGCGGAGAGCCGGCGCGTGGCGCCCACGCCCATGATCGCCGAGGTGATCGTGTGCGTGGTGGAGACCGGGGCGTGCAGCACGAACGCGTTGACGTACAGCACGAGCGCCGAGACCGACTCGGCCACGAAGCCGCGGGCCGGGTCCAGCTCGATGATCTTGCGGCCCAGCGTGCGCATGATGCGCCAGCCGCCCGAGTAGGTGCCCGCCGAGATGGCGGCCGCCGCGGAGAGCTTGACCCAGAGCGGGATGCCCGCGTCCGGGTTGGCCCAGCCCACGGTCAGCAGGGCCAGGTAGATGACGCCCATGGTCTTCTGCGCGTCCTGCAGGCCGTGGCCCAGCGCCATCGCGGCCGCCGAGGCGGTCTGCGCGATCCGGAAGCGCCGGTGGGTCTTGGCCGGTGCCGCGCTCTTGAAGATCCACAGCACCGCGATCATCCCGGCGAAGGCCAGGCCGAAGCCCACCAGCGGCGAGATGACCATGGGCAGCACGACCTTGTCGACGATCGCGGACCAGTAGACGGCCATGCCGCCCGCCAGCCCGGCCCCGACGAGCCCGCCGATGAGGGCGTGCGTGGACGACGACGGCAGCCCGAACCACCAGGTGATCAGGTTCCACGTGATGGCGCCGAGCAGCGCGCACAGCACCACGGCGAGCTCGGAGTGGGTGCTGGCGCCCGTGAGGTCCACGATCGAGGTGGCGATGGTCTCCGCGACCTCGGTGCCCAGCAGGGCGCCCGCGAAGTTCATGGTCGCCGCCATGAGGAGGGCGACGCGGGGCGTCAGCGCCCGGGTCGACACCGACGTCGCGATCGCGTTGGCGGCGTCGTGGAAGCCGTTCGTGTAGTCGAAGCTCAGGGCGAGCGCCACCACGAGGACGACGAGGGCGACCTCCAACTCAGGACTCCTTGAGGGCGATGGTCTCGACCATGTTCGCCACCTTCTCGAAGCTGTCCGCGGCGTTCTCGAGGACCTCGACGATCTCCTTCAGCTTCATGAGCTGGACCGGGTCGCCGGCGAGGTCGTCGAAGAGCTGCGCGATGAGCTTGCGGTGCAGCTTGTCCGCCTGGTTCTCCAGGCGGTTCACCTCGACCCAGTAGTCGGCGAGCTTGTCCATCGAGCGCAGCCGCGGCATGGCCTCGGCTGTCAGCTCGGCGCACCGCTGCAGCACCTGGACCTGGTCCGAGACGCGGTCCGGCAGGCCCTCGACCTTGTACAGGACGATCAGGTCGGCGGCCTCGTCCATCTCGTCCATGCAGTCGTCCAGCGCCGAGGCCAGACTCGAGATGTCCTCGCGGTCGAACGGCGTCACGAAGGTCTGGTTGAGGCGCCGCATGATCGAGTGCGTGGCGTCGTCGGCGAGGTGCTCGACGTCGTGCATCTCCTCGGCCAGCTTCTCGCGGCCGGCCTTGTCGGCACCGAGGAGCTCTGCCAAGAGGGACGAACCCCTCACGAGATGCTGGGCCAAGGCGGCGAGAAGGTCGAAGTACGTGGTGTCGCGCGGAGTAAGGCGCACGAGGGCTCCCGTTCTGAGGGCTCTGGAACAGAGATCAGCGTAGGGCTGTTGCCGACTATCGCCAATTTGCAAGGTCGTGCTTTGGCAACTCGTGACACACGGCACAGGCCGGGGAGCAGCACGATCCGGGCGGCCCCGAGGGCCGGCAGGAGGGGAAGTAGAGCGACGCCGAACCGGGAGCGCCTCTCGGCGCGGGGCCGCTCGTAGCGGCTTGAGGTGGAGCCCGGGGCTACCGCAGCCCGGCGTCGCGTGAACCATACTAGTCGCGCGTGCGGATCTGCCAAGGGGGTCGGACGTCACAGGGCACGCCCGTGCGGAGGGCTTGACAGCGTTCCGGGCTACTCCAGGGACCCGGCACGCCACAGGTCAGCGGCGCGTTCCAGCTCCTCCGCGGTGCGCAGGAGGGAGCTCGCGCCCCGGGTCATGCGGGTGGCGCCGGTGGGGTCGGCGATCTCCCGGGAGTCCGCGTCGAAGGCCGCCCCGGTCGACAGGATCCGGCAGAAGGCGCCGGCCCGTTCGAGCGCGACGGCGAGGTCTCCGGTGAACACGCCGGAGAGCACGGCGTCGGCCAGTACCTGCAGGTCACCGGGTTCCGGCGGGCTCGGCACGCCCGCGACGGCCTCCTGGACCGGGGCGGCTTCCACACCGAGTCGATACCTGAGCATGACGGTGGGCATGTCCCGGCGGACCCACTCACGGAGCACGTAGAGGCGCCACAGGGCGCCGGGCAGGGAGACGGCGGAGGCGTCGGCCCACAGGCCCGCGACGGTGTCCAGGCCCTCGTTCTCGACGAGGTGGATGAGCCGCTCCACCACCTTCGGGTCCTCGGTGGTGCGGGCGCGGTCCACGAGGGCCCGGGCGGTCGCGTGCGCGATCTCGTCGCGCAGGGCAGGGTCCACCTCGCCGGGAAGCGCGTCGGCGTCCCGGGGGTCCAGCATGGCCGGCCGTCTCGGCGGTCGTTGGTCGCTGCTCATGGTGACCGATAGTGCGCCGAAATGGAACGTGTGTCCACCACGATGGTGGCCGAGCGGGTCACCAGACCTGCGGACTTATCTTCTCGGTGGCCACGACGCGCGGCCCGGCGGGCGTCTCGGCGATGTGCGCCACGAGTGCTTCGCCGGGCTCGAGGAACGGGTCCACCGTGGGCAGGCCGGCCGCCACCGTGCCCGTCGCGTGCTGGGCCAGCACGTCCAGCACCGTGGGCAGCACGGGGCGGTGGGTGCAGATCACGGACGACTCCGTGGTCTCCTCGAGCAGCTCGCCGACGGTCGCGGCCACGCGCGACGGCGAGCGCTCGTGCTGCGCCTCGGTGAGGTACTCGCTGTAGCTCGGCCGCACGCCGGACGCGCGCACGTACGGGTCGATCGTGGTGGCGCAGCGCTCCCAGCGGGAGCTGATCACGTGCTCGACGCCGTACGCGGCCAGCACCGGCACGAGCGCGGCGGCCTGCCCGTGCCCGAACGGTGTGAGCGGGCGGTCGCGCTCCCCGCCGTGCCAGGACGTGCGGGACACCGCGCGCCCGTGCCGCGCGATGACGAGCGCGCGGGTGTCCAGCACGCCCTCGGCCTCGGCCGCCAGCAGGGCGTCCAGCGGCCTGCGGTCCGAGACGCGCGTGAGGCGGACGGCGGCGTCGTCGGCGTCCAGCCACTCCGTCGTGTCGACCTCCTCGCGGTCCACCGGGGCAACCGGCGCGCGCGCCGCGAGCCCGGCGCTGTCCCGGCCCCGGCGCGCCCGGCGCGACGCCCAGTAGTGCACGCGCTTCACGCGGCCCTCGGGCGTGAGGTACTGCAGGCCGGGCAGGGGGCGGCCGAGCACGATCTGCCGGCCCGTCTCCTCACCGACCTCGCGGATCGCGGCGTTCTGGAACGTCTCGCCGTTCTCCAGCTTGCCCTTGGGCCACGACCAGTCGTCGTACCGGGGCCGGTGCACCACCTGCACCTGCACCTTGCCGGCCCGGCGGCGCCAGACGATCCCGCCGGCGGTCATCACGACAGGGGTGTGCGTCCCCGCCGGGGGCGAGGTCGCCGTCGTCGGCTCGGTGCCCACCACCGACCTCCGCCCCGTCACCGGACGGGCTCGAGCCGGCGCCGCTGCCGCTGGATCAGGACCGCCTGCAGGTCGCGGAGGCCGTTGCCCTCCGAGCCCGAGGAGGGTCGTTCCCAGGTGCCGTCCGGCAGCAGGTGCCAGGACGCCGTCGTGTCCGCCATGGACTCGTCGAGCAGCCCCAGGAGCTCGCCGACGTGGGTCGGGTCGGAGATCCGGATGAGCGTCTCGACGCGGCGGTCGAGGTTGCGGTGCATGAGGTCGGCCGAGCCGATGAACACCTCGGGGCCGGACTCGGGCCCCTCGGCGATGGCGGGGCCCACCGAGTTGGCGAACGCGAAGATGCGCGAGTGCTCCAGGAACCGGCCCAGGATGGACCGCACCCGGATGTTCTCGCTCAGCCCCGGCACGCCCACGCGGACGGCGCAGATGCCGCGCACCACCAGGTCGATCTTCACGCCGGCCTGGGAGGCGCGGTACAGGGCGTCGATCACCGTCTCGTCGACGACCGAGTTGATCTTCATCTTGACCCACGCCTCGTGGCCCGCGCGGGCGGCGGCCGCCTCGCGCTCGATGCGCTCGACCAGGCCCGACCGCACGGCGCGGGGTGCCACGAGCAGGCGGTGGAACGTCGACTTCGGCGCGTACCCGGAGAGCTGGTTGAACAGGCGGGTCAGGTCCTGGCCCACGTCCGGGTCGCAGGTCAGGAGGCCGTGGTCCGTGTACAGGCGCGCCGTCTTGGGGTGGTAGTTGCCCGTGCCGACGTGGCAGTAGCGCAGCAGGGAGCCGTCCGGCTCCTGGCGCACCACCAGGGAGAGCTTGCAGTGCGTCTTGAGGCCCACGATCCCGTACACGACGTGCACGCCCGCCTCCTCAAGCTTGCGCGCCCAGGAGATGTTGGCCTCCTCGTCGAACCGCGCCTTGATCTCGACCAGGGCGAGGACCTGCTTGCCGGCCTCGGCGGCGTCGATCAGCGCGTCCACGATGGGCGAGTCGCCGGAGGTCCGGTACAGCGTCTGCTTGATCGCCAGCACGTTCGGGTCGGCCGCTGCCTGCTCCAGGAACGTCTGCACGCTCGTGGAGAAGCTGTCGTACGGGTGGTGCAGCAGGATGTCGCGGCGGCGGATCGCGGCGAACACGTCCGTCGGCTTGGAGCTCTCCACCTCCGCGAGGTGCCGGTGCGTCGACGGCACGAACGGCGGGTAGTGCAGCGAGGTCAGGTCGAGGTCCGCGATGAGGTTGAGCCCCGTGAGGTCCAGCAGCGCGGGCAGCTCGTAGACCTCCTCCTCCTTGACGCCCAGCTCGCGCACGATCAGGTCCCGGATGCGGGGGCTGATGTCCTTCTGGATCTCCAGCCGCACCGGCGGGCCGAAGCGGCGGCGCAGCAGCTCCTTCTCCATCGCCTGGAGCAGGTTCTCGGCGTCGTCCTCCTCGACGTCCACGTCCTCGTTACGGGTCACGCGGAACGTGTGGCTGTCCCGCACCTCCATCCCGGGGAACAGGTAGTCGAGGTGCTGGGCGATGACCTCCTCCAGCGGCACGAACGAGAGCGGCCCGCGCTGCGGGTCGGCCTTCTTGGTGCCGGGGCGGCGCGGCTTGCCCGACGCGTCGACCGCGATGAAGCGCGGCAGCAGCGGCGGCACCTTGACGCGCGCGAAGTGCTCCTTGCCCGTGGCCGGGTTCGCGACCACGACGGCGAGGTTGAGCGAGAGGCCCGAGATGTAGGGGAACGGGTGCGCCGGGTCCACCGCCAGCGGCGTGAGCACCGGGAAGATCTGCTTGCGGAAGAACTTGTGCAGCCGTTCCTGCTCCTTGGTGTCCAGCTCCTCCCAGTGCACCAGCGTGATGCCCTCGGCGGCCAGCGCAGGCTGCACCTCGTCCTCGAACACGCGCGCGTGCCGGGTCATCAGCGTGTGCGCGCCCTCCGAGATCGCCGACAGCGCCTGCCGCGGGCTGAGGCCCGAGGCGCTGGTGACAGCGATGCCCGTCGCGATGCGGCGCTGCAGGCCGGCGACCCGCACCATGAAGAACTCGTCCAGGTTGGACGCGAAGATCGCGAGGAAGCGCACGCGCTCCAGCAGCGGGATGCGCGGGTCCTCCGCGAGCTCCAGCACCCGCTGGTTGAACGCGAGCCAGCTCAGCTCGCGGTCGGCGAACCGGTCCACCGGCAGCGGCTCGCCGAGCAGCGGGTCCAGCACGCTGGTGCCACCCGGACTCTCCGCGATGTGCTCCGCGATGTGCGCGGCCAGGCTCGGGTCCAGAGGGTGCGGCGCCAGGATGTCCTCCGCCGGGGCCTCGCCCGCCGGGGCCGCCGGCTTGGGCAGGGCCTGCCGGGGCGTGGACGCCTTCGACTGCGACTGCGCCGTCCTGGGCTGCGCCTCCTTGGCCGCGGCCGTCTTGGCCGGGGCCTGCTTGGCCGGTGCTTCCTTCGCCGGTGCTTCCTTGGCCGGGGCGGTCTTCACGGACCCTGCGGCGGCGACGCCGTCGGTCGGTGCGTCGACCTGCCCTGGGCCGTCGCCGGCCGAACCGTTCGTGGACTCAGGGCTCGCCGGACGGGGAGTCTGCTTCATGAATCGCCCATTCTTGTCCCGGGTCCTGGCGGGGGCGTTCCCAGCGCTGTCCTTCATGTGGTTCATGGTGTCACCGTTCGGTACACAGTGGGTGACGCTCCCGGAGAGCGTCCGTCACGGGCGGGCATACTGCACGTGTACAGCTGCCCGCGTGAAGCCCGCCCGCTCGTAGGTGGCCAGCGCGGGCGTGTTGTCGCCCTCCACGTAGAGCACGGCCCGCGTGGCGCCGGCCCGCACGAGATGGTCCAGCCCGACGTCGGTCAGCAGCCGGCCGAACCCCTCGCCCTGGTGGTCCGGGTCGACACCCAGCGCGTAGATCTCGCCGTCGCGGGCGTCGTCCGGCTGGCCCGGCTCCGTCTTGGTCCACTGGAACGCGACCGGGTCGGGCTCGGTCCCTGCCCCCTCGGACGCGTCCGGGACCAGGAGGAAGAAGCCCTCCGGGTCGAACCACGGCTCGGCCTGGCGGGCGCGCAGGTCGTCGAGCGACATGCGGCCCTGCTCCGGGTGCGTGGCGAAGGCGCGTGCGTTGACCCGGAGCCAGGCGTCGTCGTCGGCCCCGGGGCGGAAGGTGCGCACGTGGTACCCGGCGGGTGGCTCGGGAGTCTCGTCCACCGACGGGAGCGGGCGGGCCAGGAAGAGGAGCTCGCGCACGGGCCGCAGCCCCGATGCGGTCGCGAAGGCGCGGGCCGACTCCAGGTCGCCGTGCGCCCAGACCCGTAGCTCCTTGCCCTGCTGGCCCGGCTCGCCGGACCGGGACGGCAGCGTGGCGTCGCGCTCCGCGGTGCGCAGCAGCACCCGGCCGCGACCGTTCCGGCGGTGGTCGGGGTGCACCACCAGCTCGGCGCTCGCGGTCTCGCCGGAGCGGTCGATCTGCACGTAGCCGACGGTGCTGCCCGCGGTGTCGTGCGCGACGACGTGCGTGATCCACTCCGCGTCGGTGCCGAGGTTGAGCAGGGGCTGCTCGGACAGCGGTGCGACGCCGTCGTGCGCCTCCGCGGCCTTGGCCAGGTCCCGGACGGCCTGCTGGGCGTCGGCGTCGAGCGGGCCGATCTCGATGGGGGCGGCGATTCGCATGACCTCATCTTCTCGCGGTGGTCGAGCTTGTCGAGACCAGGGTCTCGACAAGCTCGACCGGCGGCCGGGCAGGATGCCCGGCCGAAGCGGTCAGTCCTCCGAGGAGGCCGACGGCGCCGCCAGGCCCGCCGTGATCAGGTCCATCACGGAGGAGTCGGCCAGCGTCGTCGCGTCGCCGACGGCGCGGTCCTCGGCGACGTCGCGCAGCAGGCGGCGCATGATCTTGCCGGACCGGGTCTTGGGCAGCTCCGGCACCACGAGGATCTTCTTCGGCTTGGCGATCGGGCCGATCTCCTTGCCGACGTGGTCGCGCAGCTCCTTCTGCACCTCGGCGGCGCCCTCCGGCGTGGAGGCCCGGCCGGCGTGGCTGCCGCGCAGGATCACGAACGCGACCACGGCCTGGCCGGTCGTGTCGTCGGCGGCGCCGACGACGGCGGCCTCCGCCACGATCTCGTGCGACACGAGCGCCGACTCGATCTCGGTGGTGGACAGCCGGTGCCCGGACACGTTCATCACGTCGTCCACGCGGCCGAGCAGCCAGATGTCGCCGTCCTCGTCCTTCTTGGCGCCGTCACCGGCGAAGTAGAGGCCGTCGAAGCGCGACCAGTACGTGTCCTTGTAGCGCTCCAGGTCGCCCCAGATGCCGCGGAGCATGGACGGCCACGGCTCGGAGAGCACGAGGTAGCCGCCACCGCCGTCGGGCACGGGCTGGGCCTCGTCGTCGACCACGGTCGCCGCGATGCCGGGCAGCGCGACCTGCGCCGAGCCGGGCTTGGTCGCCGTGACGCCCGGGAGGGGGCTGATCATGATGGCGCCGGTCTCGGTCTGCCACCAGGTGTCGACGATCGGGGCCTTGTCGCCGCCGATCACGCGGCGGTACCACATCCACGCCTCGGGGTTGATGGGCTCGCCCACCGAGCCGAGGACGCGCAGGGAGGACAGGTCGAACCCGCCCGGGATGTCGTCGCCCCACTTCATGCAGGTGCGGATCGCGGTCGGGGCCGTGTACAGGATCGAGACCTTGTACTTCTCGATGAGCTCCCACCAGCGGCCGCGGTGCGGGGTGTCGGGCGTGCCCTCGTACAGCACCTGCGTGGCGCCGTTCACGAGCGGCCCGTAGACCACGTAGGAGTGGCCGGTGACCCAGCCGACGTCGGCGGTGCACCAGTAGACGTCGGTCTCGGGCTTGAGGTCGAACACGTTCTTGTGCGTGTACGCGGCCTGCGTGAGGTAGCCGCCGGTGGTGTGCAGGATGCCCTTCGGCTTCCCGGTGGTGCCGCTCGTGTACAGGATGAACAGCGGGTGCTCCGCCTCGACGGCGACCGGCTCGTGCTGGTCGGAGGCCTCGGCCAGCGCCTCGTGCCACCAGACGTCCCGGCCCTCGACCCAGTCGACGTCCTGCTCGGTGCGCCGCACGACGAGCACCTTGCGGACCGTCGTGGGCTCGGCGCCCTCCTTCGGGGCCAGCGCCTCGTCGACGGCCGGCTTGAGGGCGGACGGCGCGCCGCGGCGGTAGCCGCCGTCGGCCGTGATGACCAGGGTGGCCTCGGCGTCGGCGATCCGGCTGCGCAGGGCGTCGGCGGAGAAGCCGCCGAAGACGACGGAGTGGGCGGCGCCGATGCGCGCGCAGGCCAGCATGGCGACGACCGACTCGACGAGCATCGGCAAGTAGATGACCACGCGGTCGCCGGTCTGCACACCCAGCGCCGTCAGCGCGTTGGCCGCGCGGGAGACCTCCTGCTGCAGGTCGGCGTAAGTGACGGTGCGGGTGTCGCCCGGCTCGCCCTCGAAGTGGATGGCGACCCGGTCGCCGTTTCCGGCCTCGACGTGCCGGTCCACCGCGTTGTACGCGGCGTTGAGCGTGCCGTCGGCGAACCAGCGCGCGACGGGGGCACCGCTCCAGTCCAGGGTCTCGGTGAACGGGGTCTTCCATGTCACGAGCTCCCGGGCCTGGGCGGCCCAGAACTCCAGGCGGTCGGCCGACGCCTTCTCGTACAGGTCGGCCTGTGCGTTCGCCTGAGCCGCGAACTCCTCGCTGGGCGGGAAGCTCCGGGTCTCGTGCAGAAGGTTCTCGAGGCTGGGGCTGGCTGCCGAGCCCGTCGTCGGGTTGGTGTCTGTCACGGTGACCTCCGGTGCGCGTCTTCGCGTTCGTTCGGGCAGGTGCTTGGGGCTGCCTTGACGTTCTCTCTGGTCGGTGAGTGTAGTCCCGGACGGTGACACCCCTCACAAATGGGTGTCACTTCCTGAGACGTCGGGCGACGGCCCCGGAATGGGGCGGCTACCGGCCACGTTGGGGGCTGGCGTGAGCCTCCTCCTCGAACCCGTCGCGCTCCGCGGCCTCTCCCTGCCCAACCGTGCCTGGCTGGCGCCGATGTGCGAGTACTCGGCGGACGACGGCCTGCCGAACGACTGGCACCTCGTGCATCTCGGCGCGCGTGCCGTCGGCGGGTTCGGCCTGGTGCTGACCGAGGCGACCGCCGTCGTGCCCGAGGGGCGCATCTCGCCGCAGGACACGGGCATCTGGAACGACGAGCAGACGGCCGCCTGGAAGCGGATCGTCGACTTCGTGCACGAGCGCGGGGCGAAGATCGGCATCCAGCTCGCGCACGCGGGGCGCAAGGCGTCGACCTTCCGGCCATGGGCCGCGGAGCAGGGCACCGTCCCCGTCGCTGACGGCGGCTGGCCGACCGTCGGGCCGTCCGCGGTGCCCTACCCGGGCTTCGCGACGCCGTCCGAGATGACCGCCGCACAGGTGGCGGACGTGCCCGAGCAGTTCGCCGCGGCCGCGCGCCGGGCACGCGAGGCCGGGTTCGACACGGTCGAGGTGCACGCGGCCCACGGCTACCTGCTGCACCAGTTCCTGTCGCCGGTCGCCAACTCGCGGACCGACGAGTACGGCGGGTCGGCCGAGGCGCGCTCGCGGCTCGTCGAGGAGACGGTGGGCGCCGTGCGCGAGGCATGGCCGGAGGACCTGCCCGTGCTGGTGCGGCTGTCCGCGACCGACTGGCTCGACGAGGGCCTCGGGGTCGACGACGTCGCCGCCGTCGCCAAGCGGCTCGGCCCGCTCGGCGCCGACCTGATCGACGTGTCGACCGGCGGCGTGGCGCCCGCGTCGATCGCCGTCGGGCCGGGTTACCAGGTGCCGTACGCGCGCCGGGTGCGCGAGGTGTCCGGGCTGCCGGTCAGCGCGGTGGGCATCATCACCGACGCCGTCCAGGCCGAGCAGATCCTCGTCGAGGGCTCGGCGGACGCCGTCATGATCGGCCGGGAGGCGCTGCGCGACCCGCACTGGCCACTGCGGGCGGCGCACACGCTGCGCGGGGAGATCGGGACGGTTCCCGTGGACGCCGGCGTGGGGGTGCAGCCGCAGTATTCGCGGGCACGGTGGCGGTGATGCCGAGTTTTGCGTTGATTTTGCGGCACCGGATTTGTGGGCCGCGAGTGCGGTGCGCTCGGCTCTGCGGTGAGCGGGAATCACGGCTGACGGCGTTTCGACGCCTGGAGAATGCTGGGTGTGGTGATTCTTTTCCGGCCGGCGTGCATTCCGCGAAACGATTCGCCGTGCGGCCGGGCTCCTCGCATTTTCCGTTCGCGATCCGGAAGTGCGAGGGCCCGGCCACTGCGGTGGCGAGATCTCGGCCTACGAGCACGGAATCCGGGAGCATCCTCAAGCCGGGTTCCGCTCTCACCAGCTGGACGGGGTTGACCGTGCACATCGCTCGCTGTCGGTCGGGCTGACGCCTTCTCGACCCAGGGCACGGTCCCTGCCGCCCTGAATACTTGCTGTGAACACAATCACACTGCCTACTCGTCACAAAAGCAACCTGAGCGCGCTGATCTTCACAATTGCCAATTCCTGTCATGCGCGCAATTCCCGGGGAAAATCTTCGGCCTTACCGATCCTTGACCTGGAGCGGTCCGGGTGGGGTGGTGGGGTGCGGTTTGTTGGCTTGATGGTGCGGATGTGCGGGACGGGTTGGCCCCGTCGGTTCGGCAGATGGCGCCGGCCCGTTCGGCAGTTGGCCCGTTGGTTCGGCAGTTGGCATCGAGATCGGCTCAGGCCTGAGCCGATCTCGATGCCAACTGCCGACGTCGCCAGCGGACTGCCGTGCGCGGGCGGCGTCCACCGGGCGGACTGCCGCACTCTGGGCTCAGAGGCGGCGCAGGTACTGGCGGCAGACGTGCACGCGAGCGAACCGTGCGCGCATCTCCGCCTCGCGTGCGATGTCCGCGTGCAGGAACGCGATCACCGGCCCCGAGAGCCCGTCCGGCGTCGTGAAGCCTTCCACCGGCTCGTCGCCGTTCTTGTACACGTGCAGGTAGCGGAAGTTCTCGACGAAGCCCGATCCCAGGTACCAGGCGTTCGCTGCCTCGTCCTCGCGGGTCCAGGCGTCGAGGGTGGTCGCCCCCGCCTTTCGTGCCTGTGGGAGGGCGGCGTCGAGGAGCGCCGTCGCGATTCCCTGGCGGGAGTGGTCGGGGTGGACGGCGACGGTGTCGATCGTCGCGGCACCACCGTCGATCTCGACGTCGATCAGGCCGGCGATCGTCCCGTCGTCGGCTACCGCCACCATGCTGACGGCGGGAAGGTCGAAGGCGGTGCGGTGCGGCTTCACGTCGTCGTAGTACTGCGTGCCGAGGAAGGACAGGGTGCGGCAGCGGAGCCAGCCCGGCTCGTCCGCGGGCAGGTAGGGGCGCACTGAGAAGGCCATGGTTCACCGATCGTCGAAGGGCAGGGCGGAGCGGTGCGCTCGACGGCGCACAGCGGGTCTCGCGCTCAGTTCGACGACATGGGACAGAGGATGCCCGACGGCGCCGATGCCGGTCGACGGATTTCTTGTGGCGTCAGGCCGAGCGGCGGCGCGAGCGGCGTCGGGCCGCCCGCCAGACCAGCCACACCGTGACGCCCACCGCCACGGTGCCCACGACCGCGAGGAGCGGGAGCGGCTCGATGCGGGGGCGCAGCGCGATCGGGCGGGTGAACGCGAGCACACCCCAGCCGGACTGCACGGCCCGGCGCTTCAGGACCCGGTCCGGGTTGACCACGAAGGCGTGGCCGACCGCGGCCAGCATCGGGGCGTCCGTGATGGAGTCGGAGTAGGCGAAGCTCTGCGCCAGGTCGTAGCCCTCGCTCACGGCGAGCCGCCGGACGCCCACCGCCTTGTTGTCGCCGTAGTTGTAGAAGTCGATCTCGCCGGTGAACCGGCCGTCCTCGACCGTCATCTGCGTGGACAGCACGTGGTCCGCGCCGAGCACGGCCGCGATGGGCTCCACCAGCACCGCGGCGGACGCCGACACGACCACCACGTCCCGGCCGGCCGCGTGGTGCTCCTCGATGAGCTCGACGGCCTCCGCGTAGACGTAGGGGTCGATGAGCTCGTGCACGGTCTGGGTGACGATCTGCCGGACCTTCTCCACGTCCCAGCCGGTCACGAGCGACGACAGGTGTGCGCGCATCCGCTCGGTCTGGTCCGCGTCGGCGTTGCCGATCATGAAGACGAAGTGGGCGTAGGCGCTGCGCAGTACGTCGGCGTGCGAGAGCAGCCCGCCCGCCAGGAACGGCCTCGAGAACGCCGCCGACGAGCTCGTGGCGATGATCGTCTTGTCGAGGTCGAAGAACGCGGCGGTACGCGGAGCGCGCGACAGCGGTCGAGAAGCGGTCTGGGGCACCTGCTCGGTCACGCGACGAGCCTAGCGGGGGCAGTCCGTCGGAGCGGCCTCCTGATCGTGTGTTCTCCCAACTGGTTGGAACTCGTCCGGCCGGACGACAGACCCTCCGCACGGCGGGACCGGCCGACGAGCCCGACCACAGGCACCACTTCTCGTCGTTCGTGCACAGCCGCCTCGAAGTGGTCGGCGAGGTCCGGGCCCGACGGGCCAACCTGATTCCGGAACCCGGGTGAGCGCCCGGGCCTGGGTCGGGCGGAGGAGGCGCGATGGTCAGCACGGTGGGTGGCGTCCGGCCGGAACCGGGTCGAGTGATCGGTGTGGTCGGGGCGTGCGGCGGCGCGGGCGCGTCGGTGGTCGCCGCCTGCGTGGCGCATGGTCTGCGCCGCGGCGGGGAGCGGGCCACGCTGGTGGACCTCGACACGCACGGTCCGGGGACGGACCTGCTCCTCGGGTCCGACGGCGCCCGCGGCGCGCGCTGGCCGGACCTCGTCGAGGCGCGCGGCGAGGTCGACGGGATCGGGGTGGTCGCGGCGCTGCCCCGCTGGGGTGCGGTGCCCGTGCTGAGCGGGACGACGTCCGGCGCGCCGCCCGACGACGACGTCGTGCTGGGCGTCTGTCGCGGGCTGGTGCGGGCGGGCGAGACGCTCGTGCTCGATCTGCCGCGGCCCGGTGCCTGGGGGACCGCGACCCGGCGGGACGGCGTGTCCGTGCCGGACGGCGGTCCCGAGCCCGGTGGCGGGCTGGCGGTGCGTGCCCTGCTCGCGGCGTGCGAGACGGCGCTGCTCGTCGTACCGCTCACCCTGCTCGCGACCGTCGGTGCGCAGCGGGCTCGGGACGCGCTGCGCGGGGCCGGTGTGACCGACGTGCGGGTGGTCGCTCGCGGCCCCGCGCCCGGATCGGTCCACCATGACGACGTCGGCGCCGCGCTCGGGCTGCCGGTCGCCGGGACGGTGGGCCGCGACGCGGGGCTGGCCCGCGCGATCGACCGGGGCGAGGGTCCCGCGCTGTCGGGGCGTTCCGTGCTCGGCCGCTTCGCGCAGGACCTGGCGGCCGCGCTGTGAGCGGCGGTGTTGTGAACGGCCGCGCGTTGGAGACGGCCCTGCTGGACGACGTCCGTGCGCGGCTGGCGACCGGTCGCACCGGCGCAGGCGCCGCGGTGCGCGACGCGGTCCGGGACTCCGGGCGGGTGCTCGGGTCCGACGCGCTGCGCGACCTGGAGCGGTCGGCGCGGGCCGAGCTCACCGGTGCCGGCCCGCTGCAACCCTTGCTCGACGCTGCCGACGTGACCGACGTGCTCGTCAACGGTCCGCACGACGTGTGGGTCGAGCGGGGCGCAGGGCTGGAGCGGGTCCCGGTCGGTCTGGGCTCGACCGCCGACGTGCGGGCGCTCGCCGTCCGTCTGGCCGCGCTGGGTGGGCAGCGCCTCGACGACGCCTGCCCGACCGTGGACGCGCGGCTGCCCGACGGCACCCGGCTGCACGCCGTGCTCGAGCCCCTCGCGGAGTCCGGCGCGCTGATCTCGCTCCGCGTGCTGCGCACCCGCGCGTTCACGATCGACGAGCTCGTGGTCGGCCGCGCCCTGCCCCGGCAGTGGGCAGGACTGCTGCGGGCGCTCGTGCGGCGGCGGGCGAACGTGCTGATCAGTGGCGGCACGGGCAGCGGCAAGACGACGCTCCTCGCCGCCCTCCTCTCCCTGGTGCCCGACGACGAACGTGTGGTGACCGTCGAGGAGGCACGCGAGCTGCGCCCCGCGCACCCGCACGTGGTGCACCTGGCCGCCCGGCGCGCCAACGTCGAGGGCGCGGGTGCGGTCGACCTCGCCGACCTGGTGCGGAACGCCCTGCGCATGCGACCCGACCGGATCGTGCTCGGCGAGTGCCGCGGCGCCGAGGTCCGCGAGGTCCTGATGGCGATGAACACCGGGCACGACGGCGGCTTCGCGACCCTGCACGCCAACGCCGTCGCCGTGGTCCCCGCGCGGCTGGAGGCGCTCGCGGGCCTGGCCGGGATGACCCGGGAGGCGGTCGCGGCGCAGGCCGCGGGCGCCCTGGACGTGGTGCTGCACCTGAGGCGCAGGCAGGGGACGCGATACCTGGCGGAGGTCGGGCTGGTGGGGCGCGGCCCGGGCGGGGAGCTGGAGGTGCGCCCCGCCGCGTGGTGGGACGGCGGCGAGCGCTGCGCCGCCGACCCTGCCGCGTGGAGCGAGCTCGTGGGGAGGTACGGGCCGTGGTGAGAGTCGTGGAGTCGCTGAGCGTGGGGCTGCTCGTCGCGGTCGGCCTCTGGCTGGTGCTGGCGCGCGGCGGCCGTCGGGTGGTCGAGGTGCTGGGCCGTCCGGGCCCGGGCGCTCGTGCTGCCAGCCTGGCCCCTGGTGCCGGCGCCGCGGTCCGAGCGGCTCGGGTTGATCCCGGGGCGGGCCTCCGGCGGAGCCGCGGAGGAGCAGCCGGGCGGCCGGCAGGCGGGGACGTCCGGGTGGTCGTGCTGCAGGTGGTCGCGCTGCTCAAGGCGGGATCGCCGCCTGGCGCGGCCTGGTCGCGGGCTGCCGGTGTGGGTGCGGACCTGTCGGGCGTGCCCGACGCCGAGACGCTCGCCCGGGTGCTCGGAGCCCGGCACGCGGAGGCGGTGGTCGCGGCCACCCGGCTCGCGCTCGACGTCGGAGCCCCGCTCGGGCGGGTGCTCGAGCAGGTCGCCGGGACCCTCGTCGCGGAGGCCGAGGCGCAGGCCGAGCGGGACACGGCGCTCGCGGGACCGCGCACGACGGGCCGGCTGCTCATGTGGTTGCCGGTTGCCGGCGGTTTCCTGGGCTGGGTCCTCGGCGCCGATCCGGTCGGTACGGCGACGGACGGAGGCATCGGCACGGTCGCGGTCGGCGCGGGCCTGGTGCTGCTGGTGGTCGGCCGCCTCTGGTCGGACCGGCTGGTAGCCGCGGCCCGCGGCGCCGAACGGTCCGGCGTCGACGTCCAGGTGGTGCTGGAGCTCGTGGCAGCAGCCCTGAGATCCGGGGCAGGGGTGCCGCGTGCGCTCCAGGCGGTCGGGGCCGCCGTTCGCGGCGTGGACGGTCCGGTGCTCGACCGGGCGGCCCACGCGCTCGTGCTCGGCTCCGCCTGGGAGCGGGCCTGGGCTCAGGCGCCGGTCGCGCTGGGGCCGATGGTCCGTGCGCTGCGCGGCGCCTGGATGGACGGCGCGGCCCCGGGCGAGGCGCTGCGTGCCGCCGGGGCGGAGGTGCGGCACGAGCGGAGCGCGGCCACCCGCACGGCGGCGGCCCGGCTCGGGGTGCGGCTCGTGCTGCCCCTCGGCGTCTGCTACCTGCCGGCCTTCGTGCTGGTGGGACTGGTCCCGGTGCTGCTGGCGCTGGGCATCGACCTGCTCAGGGGGTGAGCGGGCCGGGAACGAGAACTTCGGTGCGCGCGAGCGTGCCGTCGCCGTCCGCCACGCGGTGGACGGGGCCCGCATCCGCGGGCCGTACAGGGTGCCCACGTCCGGGCCGAGAGGACCGGACGAGGGCTGAGCAGGAGGGGAAGACATGACGATCACGACAGCGGTGGCCTGTCCCGAGCCGGAGGACCGGCCGCGGACGGAGGTCGGCGAGCACGAGTCGGAGAGCGGACTGGCCACGGCCGAGTACGCGATCGCGACACTCGCCGCGGCGGCGTTCGCGGGCGCGCTGATGGCCGTCCTCAAGGGCGGTGACGTGAAGGGGATGCTCACGTCGCTCATCCAGTCGGCGCTGACGGCCGGCTGACCATGACGGAGCGTGAGCCGGAACGTGGCACCGTCACGGCCGAGCTGGCCATTGGTCTGCCGGTCGTCGTCCTCGTTCTTGTCGCCGTGCTCACCCTCGCGGCCGCGTCCACGGCGCAGATGCGCGCCATGGACGCGGCCCGCGCGGGGGCGCGGGCGGTGGCGATCGGTGAGCAGGAGTCCGCGGTGGCGGCGACCGTCGCCCGGGTGGGCGGGTCCGAGGCACGGATGTCGCTCGCCCGCGAGGGCGAGTGGGTGCGGGTGACCGTCACGCGACCGGTCTCGGGTGGTTGGGTGTCTGGGCCGCTGCGGGCCACGGGGACGGCGGCGGCATGGGTCGAGCCGTGAGGTGGCGGGAGCGTGGTCTCGGGCGGCCGACGGACGTGCCGCCCGGGTCAGGGAGAGGTGCCGACTCCGAGAGCGGCGCCGGCACCGTCCTGGTGCTGGGGATCGTCGCTGCGGTCCTGCTGCTCGCGGTCGGGATCGCGGCGCTCGGAGCGGCCCAGAACGCCCGCGGTGCCGCGCAGGCGGCGGCGGACCTCGGGGCGCTCGCAGGCGCGACCGCGCTGCGCGACGGGTTCGACCCCTGCGGTACGGCGGGCGCCGCCGTGGCCCGCAACGGTGCCGAGCTCGCGTCGTGCGAGGTGCGCGGCGGCGGCGTCGTGCGGGTCGTCACGACGCGTGCGGCGGTCGGCCCGGCGGGGTCGTTGGGGAGCGCGCGTGCCACCGCGCGGGCTGGTCCGCGGGAGTCCGGACCGAGGGGGTCCGGACCGCAGAGCGCCGGCGGGGGAGGGGCCGCGCCGTAGAACAGCACGCGTCAAATGGGATGACGTGGACCAGATACGGAATGTAGCATCACTGCTATGGCTGGTACGGAGAGTGTGATGAGTGCACGGAACGGACCTCGGCCGTCGAGCGACGTGGCGCTCGACGTGCGCGACCTACGGATGAGATACGGCACGAAGGACGTGCTCAAGGGCGTGTCCTTCGCGGCGCAGCGCGGCGAGGTCGTCGCCCTGCTCGGCCCCAACGGCGCTGGCAAGACCACCACGATCGAGATCCTCGAGGGCTTCCGCATGCGGTCGGCCGGCGACGTCCTGGTGCTCGGGCAGGACCCGGCGCACGGGGACGAGACCTGGCGCGCGCGGCTGGGCGTCGTGCTCCAGTCGTGGCGCGACCACGGCCGGTGGCGGGTGCGGGACCTGCTCGGGTACCTCGCCCGGTTCTACGTCCCGTACTCGACCCCCGAGGTGTCGCGGCCCTGGGACGTGGAGGAACTGATCAGGGTGGTCGGTCTCGCGGAACAGGCCAACGCCAAGGTCCAGACGCTCTCGGGAGGGCAGCGGCGCCGGCTGGACGTGGCGATCGGCATCGTCGGCCGTCCGGAGCTGGTCTTCCTCGACGAGCCGACGGCGGGCTTCGACCCGCACGCCCGTCGCGAGTTTCACGACCTGGTGCACCGCCTGGCCGACTTCGAGAACACGACGGTCCTGCTCACCACGCACGACCTCGACGAGGCCGAGAAGCTCGCGGACCGGATCCTCGTGCTCGACGGGGGCACGGTCGTCGCCAACGGGTCGGCGGAACAGCTGGCACGCGAGCTGACCACGCAGGCCGAGGTGCGCTGGACCTCGGGCGGGCACCGGAACATCCACGCCGTGGCCGAGGGCGACCCCACCGGGTTCGTCCGCCAGCTGCTGGCCGGCGATCCCGAGGTCACCGACCTCGAGGTCAAGCGGGCCAGCCTCGAGGACACCTACATGGCGCTCGTGCACCGCGCAGAGGCCTACCGGCCCGAGTCGGACGGCGTCGGGCCGGACCCCGCCGAGCAGGACCAGACCCAGGGCGAGCAGGTCCAGGACCAGCAGGCCGACCCGAACCGCGCCGAGCAGAGCGAAGGAGTGCAGTCATGAGCGCGACCGCGACCACGTCCAGGAGCATGCGGAACGACGCCCGCCGGGCCGCCGTCCGCGCCGGGCTGACCCGGGGCTGGCTCGAGACCAAGTACTCGATCACGAGCGCGAGCGATCTCGTCTGGATCCTGGCGTTCCCCGTCATCTACGCCGTGGTCCTGCTGTTCATGCGGGGCAGCACCGTCCCCGGCACCGACTTCGCGCTGGGTGCCATGGTGCTGCCGAGCCTCGTCGGCATGAGCATCGCGTTCGGCGGGCTCACCGGGCCCGCCAGCACGATCGCCGTGGACCGCGAGGACGGGACGCTGCTCCGGGCCAAGGCGACGCCCAACGGCATGGTGGGCTACCTGGTCGGCAAGATCCTCATGTTCGCGCTGACCACCCTCGTGGGCCTGATCGTCCTGGTCATCCCCGCCGTCACGGTCGCGAGCGAGCTACGGCTGGACGGCCGCACCGTCGTGCTGCTGGCGCTGGTGTTCCTGGTCGGGATGATCGCCACCGTGCCGATCAGCGTCGCGCTCGGGTCGCTGCTCAAGAGCGCCTCGCAGACCGGGTTGCTGTTCCTGGGCTCGATGCTCCTGATCGTGCCGTCCGGGATCTTCTACCCGATCACCGCCCTGCCGGAGTGGCTGCAGTGGGTGGGCCAGGCGTTCCCCTACTACTGGCTGGGGCTGGGTGCCCGGTCGGCGATGCTCCCGGAGAGCATGGTCACCGCCGAGATCGGCGAGTCGTGGCGCACGTTCGAGATGTTCGCGGTGCTCGGTCTCTGGGCGGTTGTGGGTATGGTGCTCGCGCCGATCGTGCTTCGCAGGATGGCCCGCAGGGAGTCGGGTTCCACAGTGGCGGCGGCGCGGGAGCGCTACATGGCCAAGGGGTACTGAGCTGGTGGGGGAGCAGTCCGACGTCGTCCACAACCGCATAGCGATGCTGCGTGCCGAACGCGGCATCTCGCGGCGGGAGCTCTCCGACGCGCTCGGAGTGCACTACCAGACCGTGGGCTACCTCGAACGTGGCGAGTACAGCCCGTCGCTGTACCTGGCGCTGCGTATCGCGGAGTACTTCGGCGTGGCGGTCGAGGTCGTCTTCTCCACCACCCCGTTCAAGCGGCTGGGCGAGTAGCCCTCACCCCCGCGGGTCGTGGGACAGTACCGCGTCCAGCAGCCGCACTGCGGCGTCCTTGTCGAGCGGTGCGTTGTAGTTGCCGCACTTCGGCGACTGCACGCACGCCGGGCAGCCGTCGGCGCAGGGGCAGGCGGCGATGGCGTCCCGCGTCGCCCGCAGCCAGGCGGCGCCCAGGTCGTAGGCCCGTTCCGCGAAGCCCGCGCCGCCCGGATAGGCGTCGTAGACGAACACCGTGGCTTCGCCGGTGTCAGGGTGCAGCTCTGTCGACACCCCGCCGAGGTCCCAGCGGTCGCACGTCGCCAGCAGCGGAAGCAGCCCGATCGACGCGTGCTCCGCGGCGTGCAGCGCGCCCGGCGTCTGCTCGGGGGAGATGTCCGCAGCGCGTAGCACGAACTCCGGGACCGACCACCAGACCGCGACCGTCCCGAGCGTGTGCTCGGGCAGCTCGAGCTGTTCCGTCCCCAGAACCTGCATGTCCGGGACGCGGCGCCGCTGGAAGCTCACCACCTGCGACGTCACCTCCACCGGGCCGAGGCCCCACGTGATCGGCCCCCACTCCCGGGTGACGAGATCGCGGCCGGGGCCGTCGTCCGGGACGCCGTCGCCCTCCTGCGCTCCGTCGGCTTCGGCGTCGTCCCAGCCCTCGATCGCCACCGACATCACCGAGCGCGACCACGTCCCGTAGTCGAGCCGCCGACGCTGCACGACGGCGGTGTGGTCGGCCAGGTCGAAGTGCGCCACCACGTAGGTGGTGCCCTGGTGGGTGTAGACGGCGCCGTCGTGCACCTGGCCGTCGGCCGAGGCGGCGTCGACCGTGCCGAGCATCCGCCCCGTGCCCTGTTCCACCACGCGCACGGGCGTGCCGCCCGCGCCGCGCAGGTCGGTCAGACCTGCGGCGGGCTGGTGGTGGGTCCAGTACCACCCGGAGGTCCGACGCCGGAGCGCGCCCCGGGCGACGAGCACGTCCAGGATGCCGCGCACGTGGGCGGGGTCGCCGAAGTCGGCGAGGTCCTCGGACCGCAGCGGCGCCTCCTGGGCCGCCGCGCACAGGTGCGGCGCCAGGACGTGCGGGTTCGACGGGTCGAACACCGTGGCCTCCAGCGGGGCGTCGAACACCGCTTCGGGGTGGGTCACGAGGTAGGTGTCGAGCGGGTCCTCGCGCGCGACGAACGCGACCAGGCCGTCCGAGCCGGCCCGGCCGGCGCGTCCCGCCTGCTGCCAGAGCGACATCCGGGTGCCGGGCCAGCCGGCGATGAGCACCGCGTCGAGGCCGGAGATGTCGACGCCGAGCTCCAGCGCGTTGGTCGTCGCCAGGCCGAGCAGGTCGCCCGTGCGCAGCGCCTGCTCCAGCTCGCGGCGTTCCTCCGGGAGGTACCCGCCGCGGTACGCCGCGATCCGGCGGCCGGCCTCGGGCGTGGAGTGGCGCAGGTGGTCGCGGGCCTGCTGCGCCACCGACTCCGCGCCGCGCCGCGACCTGGTGAACGCGAGGGTGCGGGCGCCGGCTTCGGCGAGGTCGGCCAGGAGGTCGGCGACCTCGGCCGTCGCTGACCGGCGGGGATGCTCCGGCGGAGCCGTCGTCGCGACGGGCTCGGCCTCCCCGTCCGCGCCGGGCAGGGCCCAGGGATCTGGTTCTGCGGGATCGGCACGTCGCATCGAGCTCGGCTCGTCGCCGGACCGATCTCGGTGCGGGCTGCCGATCTCGGCGCCGTCCTCGCCACCGTCGACCGGCGCCCGCCAGGAGGCGATCTCCGGCGGCTGCCACAGCAGCACCGTGCGGCGTCCGGAGGGGGAGCCGTCCTCGGTGACGGCGGCGACGTCGTCGGGTCGCACGCCGATGAGGCGGGCCGCGCTGGCGGCAGGCTCCGCCGTCGTCGCCGAGGCGACGACGAACGTGGGCGAGCCCTCGCCGTACCGCGCCGCGAGGCGCGCGAGCCGCCGGAGCACGAGCGAGACGTGCGCGCCGAAGACGCCGCGGTAGGCGTGCCCCTCGTCGACGACGACGTAGCGCAGCCCCTTCAGCAGCCGTGACCAGCGACGATGGTTCGGCAGCAGGGCGTAGTGGAGGAAGTCGGGGTTGGTGAGGACGACGTCGGCGTGGTCCTGCACCCAGGAGCGTTCCTCGCGGGACGTGTCGCCGTCGCACGTGGCGACGCGCACGTCGCGGGTTCCGGCCGCGTCGAGCACGCGTTCGAGCGCGCTGAGCTGGTCGGCGGCCAGCGCCTTCGTCGGGCTGAGGTAGATGGTCGTGGGGCGCACGTGCGCCGACGCGATGTTGCCCGGGTCGAGCGTGGCGGCGGCCGCCGCCGTCCGGACCGCCGAGAGCGCGGGCAGCCAGAACGCGAGCGACTTGCCCGAACCCGTAGACGTGGCCAGGGCGGTGTGCCGACCGCGGTGGACGAGGTCGGCGGCCTCGGCCTGGTGCGTCCACGGCCGGTCGACGCCGAGCTTCCGGTACCCCTGCACGACGGTCGCGTCGGCCCAACCCGGCCAGTCAGCGTGCTGCGCTGTGCGCTCCGGGAAGGTGCGCGACGCCGTCAGCCGTTCCGCGCGCGCGCCACCGGCGAGGAGCACGTCGAGGAGGGGGTGGGCGGGGGCATCTGACACGCAGGACAGTGTCGCACCGGGTGGTGGGGCGGTGCGTGAACGGTCGCGAACATCCGGTGCCGGGTGGAGGTCGTGCGGCCTTGGCAGCCACGGGAGTTCACCCCCTCTTTCATCCGCTGGCCTCGTGTCTTGTTCTTCGGCCACCGGTAGGTTCCAAGCGCTCCGCAATCTCGTACTGGAATGGACCTATGCCACGCTTCCTCGACGTCCGCTCGTTGTCACGAGTGGGCTCTGTGATCGTCTCAGGCGCCGTCATTGCTGCTCTGGGGCTTCTCCCGGTGGCTGCTGCGACCCCCGCGGTTGCCGAGCCGGGAGCCGCCAAGATCCGGGCGTCCTCTGACTTGAGCGGCGACATCCCGAGCGCCTCGTGGCTCGACGTCGGTAGTTCCAGCGGTCTGGTGCACGGTCAGACGGGGTCTGTTCAGGTCCGGGTCGTCAGCTATGCCCAGGTCGACGACCCCGGCGGCGAGATCGTGGCGTGGATCGATGGTGTCGAGGTGGGCCGTCGTACAGCCTCTTTTACGCGCGATCCAATCCCGGTCGACCTGAGCAGCATCGTGCCGGGAAGGCACGAGTTGGATCTCTCCTACACGGGCTCGGACTGGTTGGAACCCTCCTCGGCCATTGAGTCGATCTCGGTCATCCCAGGCCAGTTCGAGGCGTACATGCCCGTCATCACGGGCACGGCACGCGTGGGTGAGAAGCTCGTGGCCGACCCGCGTACCTGGACACCGCGACCGTCGTTGACGACGTATGCGTGGAGGGTCGACGGCGAAGTGCTCCCGGGGGAGACAGGATCGAGCTTTGTCATTCCCCCGTCTGCCTTCGGCAAGAAGATCTCCGTCGTCGTGACCGGTGCGCGGCCGAATTATGTGACCACGTCGCGCGGCAGCAACTGGACATCGAAGGTCAGTGGGATCTTCGTGGTGTCGAAGTCGCCCTCGGTCTCGGGCACCGCGCGGGTGGGTAGCACCTTGACAGCTGTGCGCGGTACCTGGACCCCTGTGCCGGAAGCCTTGAGGTACCAGTGGCGGTTGGACGGCAGGGCCTACTTGGGTGCGACATCGCGCACGTGGAAGCTACCGCCCTCCGCACGGGGCAAGAAGGTCACGGTCGCGGTGACCGCGGTGAAGACCCGGTACCTCGCGAAGACCGTGAACAGTACTGCTTCGGCGACGGTCGGCACCGGCGTCTTCTCGGCGCCCGCGCCCAGCATCACCGGCACCCCCAAGGTCGGCGCCACCCTCCGGGTGGTGCGCGGAACCTGGACGCCCCAGCCGACCACGGCGACGTACCAGTGGAAGGTCGGCAGCACGTCGATCAAGGGCGCGACGCGCTCCTTCTTCAAGGTGCCTAGCTCGGCCAGGGGCAAGCGGGTCACCGTGGTCGTGACGGGTTCGGCGTCCGGTTACACGACCAAGGTCGTGTCCAGGACGACGACCAACACGATGAAGTGACCACGCCCGGCGCGGTCCACGCTCACAGGTCGAAGAGCGTGGGCTGCTCCAGGTAGACGCCCTCCGTCTCCAGCATGCGGATCTTGGTCCGCGGGCCGCCGCGGGCCGAGAAACCGCCGACGCGGCGGCCCGCGGCCAGCACCCGGTGACACGGCACGATCGGCGGGAACGGGTTGCGGCCCATCGCCTGGCCCACTGCCTGCGCCGCCCCGGGCGAGCCCAGCTCGGTCGCTACCTCGCCGTACGTGCGGGTCTCACCCGGAGGGATGGCGCGCACGATCTCGTACACGCGGCGGTCGAAGTCGGGTACGGCACTCATGTTCAGGTGGATCTCCGCGAGGTCTCCCTCGCCGTCCTCCAGCAGGTGTTTCAGCCCCGAGACCGCGCCCTCGACGCGGTCAGCCGGGGCCTCGACGGCACCCGGGTACCAGCCCCGTACGGCGGCGCGGAGCTGGTCGGAACTGCCGTGCGGCAGCGTCGAGCCGACGATCTCCGCGTCCTCGTTCCAGACGAGCGCGCACTCGCCGATCGCGGTGGTGACCACCGCGAACTCGAGCCTGTTCCGGTCCATGCCACCAACGATAGGCGGCACCACTGACACCGCCCCAAGCCGGGCGCGGAGGTCAGTCGGTGACCCACCGGGCAGCCAGCTCGGTCGCCTTCTGCGTGGGGTCCGGCTCGGCCACGAGCGCGCCGGCCGCCGCCAGCCCGTCGGCATAGCCGACGGCGTACGTGGTCAGCGGGGCCGCCGGGCGTTCGACGGCGTGGGCGGCGTCCCGGGCGAGGTCCAGGACCTTCTTCATGTCGATGGTGCCGGTCGGGAGGCCGAGCTCCGACTCCAGGTCGGAGATCCACTGCTTGAGGTCTGTCATCTCTCGTCTTTCCGGTATCGGGCCACGTCGGCGGGGGTGTCGATGTCGTCGCTCCAGCCTGCCGGGTCCGGGACCTCGGCGCACCGGAGCGCGCCGACCAGGCGCTTCATCGGCGCCCCGTCCGTCTCGACCCCGTCCAGCCCGCCGTCCAGGGCCGCGCGCCGGTACAGCCCGACCAGCCACTGGGCCCGGCCCTCGTGCACCAGGTACGCCCCGTCCACGGGTTCACGTGAAACGGCCTCCTCCAGGTGCACGATCGCCCGGGCGGCCCCCGGCACGTCGACGGCGAGGAGCAGCACCCACGGCGCGCCCGGCTCCGGCAGCGCCCGCAGCCCGGCCGCGAGCCCCGCCACCGGTCCGCCGAACGGCGGGTCCTCCCTGGTCAGGATGGGTGCGGGCCCCGTGTAGCCCGACGCCGGATCGCGCACCGGGAGCGCGTCCGCGAGCTCCGGCGGACCCACCACGGCGACGCGGCGCGCCCGTGCGCTCGCCGCCAGTGCGCGATCGAGCAGGCGTCTGCCGCCCACGACGAGGCCCGCCTTGGACGTCCCGTCCAGCCGGGCCGCCCGGCCGCCCGCGAGCACGACCGCGTCGTACCTGATCCGGGGAACGGGCCTGGTCATCGCAGCATCAGGACCTGCACGACGTCGCCGGCGCGCACCTTCTCGACGTCGGGCGGCACCAGGGCGAGGCCGTCCGCCGCGGCGAGCGCGGACAGCGAATGGTGCGATCCGGCGGGCTCGACCACGCCGTCGACCAACCGGACGGGCAGGGCCTGGAGGCGGCCCGCCGGGCTGGACCACGCCGTGGCCGCGTGGAGGGAAAGGTATACGCGGCCGAGGAGGTAACGCTGAGGTAGCAGTGTTCGCTCAGCGTTACCTCGTTGGCTGAGCAGGCCTTCCCCCGCGCCTCGGAGGCCACGCAGGTGGTCGATCGCCGGCCGTGCGAACAGCTCGAACGACGCGTAGGCACCCACCGGGTTACCGGGCAGCCCCAGCCAGGGGATGCCGCGCCAGCGAGCCAGCGCCTGCGGCTTGCCGGGAGACATCGCGACCGTGGCGGCGTCGGCGTCGGTCACGCCGCCCGCCGCCGAACCAGCCGCCGCGAGCACCTCCCGCACCACATCCGCCGCACCTGCCGAGACGCCGCCCGCGGTCACGATCAGATCCGCGCCGGGCCGAGCCGCAGAGCCATCGACCGGTCGCACCGCCGCGTCGAGGGCCGCGCGCAGCTCCTCAGGGTCGTCGGGCACGGGCCCCAGGCGGACGACGTCGGCCCCCGCCGCCCGGACCGCTGCCGCGAGCATCGGGCCGTTGGAGTCCGTGATCTGACCCGGCCCGAGCGCCCCGCCGACCGGTACCAGCTCCGCGCCCGTCGAGATCACGGCGACCAGCGGCCGCCGTCGGACCGGAACAACCACTGTGCCGGACGCCGCCAGGGCGCCCACCGTCGCCGCCGTCACGGTGGTCCCGGCGCGCGCGAGCAGCTCGCCCCGCGTCACGTCCTCGCCCGCCGCCCGGACGTGCGCCCGCGGCCGTCTGGCCAGCGTCACCGTCGACTCGGCCCGCGGCGTACCCGCGACGAAGCGGCCGGTCGAGGTGTGCTCCACCGGGACCACGGCGTCGGCGCCGGGCGGGAGCGGGGCGCCGGTCATGATCCGCACGGCCTGTCCCGGCCCGATCTCGGTCCCGTCGGCGGCGCCGGCCGCGACGTCGCCCGTCACCCGCAACGTCACCGGCGCGCCATCGGGCGGGAGATCGGCGAGCCGGACGGCGTAACCGTCCATCGCGGCGCTCACGAACGGCGGTAGGGAGACCTGGGCGTGCTGGTCCTCGGCGAGGGTCGCGCCGTCGGCGTCCACCAGGTCCAGTCGGACCACGGGCAGCGGCGCGACCAGCGCGACGACGCGCTCGACGTGCTCCGTGACGCTCCGCACCCCGGACTCCATGGGACGACGCTATGCGAACAGGGTTCTGTCGGGGTTACCCGTGCCTCACAACCCGGCACCCTTCCCTGTGAGCGTACGGGACGGGCCTACGACTCGTGGGTGGTGATCCGGTCGAAGAGCTCGATCAGAGGATCGAGGTCCCGGCTCTCCCCGGCCGCCTGGCACGCGGCGTCGTTTGTCTTTCCCTCGACACCACGCCAATCGAGGTCGTACCCCGCGGCACGTACGACCCGGCTCCAGAAGAGGCGCTGGGTCCGCCCGTTTCCCTCGCGGAACGGGTGCAGATAGTTGAACTGGTCGTAGTGAAAGGCGAGGCGCTGGACGAGGCGTTCGCGCGGCATCCCTCGGAGAAGACCGTCCTCTTGAAGTGCCTCCGCGGCAAAACCAGCCGATCGCTCGATCATCGCGACGGGCACGAAGTATTCCGCGCCCGGCACGTTCTTGCGGATGTCGACCGTGCGGATCTTTCCCGCCCAGTCGTAGACGTCCTGGAACAGGTGGCGATGGATGGCGCAGAACTCCGCGAGATCGTTGGTGGCTCGGATCCGGCGGGTCGACAGCTGCGTCGCCCGGGCCCACGTGAGGTCGGCCTCGGCGGCGTTCAGCGCGGTCTGGGAGGTCAGGCCGAGATGGTTGCGCAGGACTCCGGTGCTCGGGTCGGTGTACGGGTCGTGGAAGTCACCCAAGGCCGTACCGCGCCCGCGTGAGCCTCACGAGCTCGTCCTCGTCGATCTTGCCGCTCACGAAAGCGACGGCGTCGGCACGCGCCGCGTCCGTGACCTGAAGGCCTTCCATCTCGTTGCTGTGCATGGCCTCCTCCACGATGCGCTGCCGCTCGGCGCGGCGCAGAGTCCGATAGGCGATCACATCCAGCATCGCGACCTTGCGGTAGCTGTTGACCTTGGTGAACGGGATCTGCCCGGACTCCAGGAGCTTGACCAGCGTCGGTCGGGAGACGCCGAGGATGTCGGCGGCCTCCTGGGTGCTGAGCATCCGTGCGCGGTCCACGATCGTCACGGAGCTGCCCGTCCGTAAGGACCTGGCCGCAGTGTCGAGCAGGCGCCGGAGCTGGTCGGGCAGGTCCACGACGAGGCCGTTGTCCGCATGGAGCGAGACGTGGCCGGATCCGGCGAGGAGCTCGCCGATCTCGTCCAGGACGTCCAGGCTCTCCAGGGTTGGCAGGATCGTGTGCTCGTCGATCGTCGACATGGCACCACGCTAGTCGAAAAAGTCGAAAGCCGCCCAGGTGCTCAACCCCGCGCCCCCCGCCGTACCGGTCCCAGTGTGAACAGGAGGGTCGCCAACCCCGTCGCCGCAAGCAGCGCGAACCCCACGCCGTAGTCCCCGTTGAGCTGGTAGACCGCTCCCATGATCAGCGGCGGTACGAACCCGCCGAGCCCGCCCGCGGCGCCGACGACGCCGGTCACCCCACCGACCTTGTCGGCGGGCGCGACCTTCGCCACCAGCGCGAACGTCGCCCCCGAGGACGCCCCGAGCGCCGCGGCCAGCCCCAGGAACGCGATGGTGCCCACCGGGACGAGCCCCGGCTTGAACGCCACGACGGCCGCCAGCAGCGTCACGGCGGCGAAGCACCAGACCGACACGTTCACCGGCCCGAGCCGGTCGGACAGCATCCCGCCCACCGGGCGCATCACCACGGCGAGCACCACGAACCCGGCGGTGCGGGTCGCGGCATCGGCTGCCTCGAGGTCGTAGGCGTTGGCGAGGAACGTCGGCAGGTAGACGCTGAACGCCACGAACCCGCCGAACCCGACGGCGTACAGCCAGGACAGCTGCAGGGTCGCGGGAATCCTGAGGATGGACCAGGTGCGCGCCAGCATGCCGCCGGCGGCGCCCGGGGTCCGGCCCGGCGCGTCGTGCAGCAGGAACCACGAGGCCACCGCGAAGACCGCCAGGATCGCCGCGACCAGCACGAACGGCGCCCAGCGCCCGATCGCGTCGGCCAGCGGCACGGTCGTGAACGACGAGATCGCCGTGCCGCCCATACCGACGCCGAAGATACCCAGCGCGGTACCCCGCCGCTCGGGCGCGAACCACGCGTTGACGAACGGCACGCCGATCGCGAAGGTCGTGCCGCCCAGCCCGAGCAGGAACCCGCCCACGAGCAGCGCCGCGTACGAGTCGGCGACCAGCCCCACGAACAGCACCGGGATGATGGTCAGCGCGCTGACCAGCGGGAACATCGTCCTCGCGCCGAACCGGTCGGTCAGCGCCCCCACGGGGATGCGCCCCACGGACCCGACCAGGACGGGCACGGCGACGAGCACCGACTGCTGCAGGTCCGACAGCGCGTACTCGACCCCGTACGCCTTGCCGAGCGGGCTGATCAGCGCCCACGCCCAGAAGTTCACCGCGAAGCCCACGGTGGCCAGCGCGAGCTGCACGCCCGCCGACGACGTCCCGCTCGCCTCGGTCCGCCGGCTCGCCCGGCTGGGTGGTGCCTGCGCCATGTCAGCTCCTCCTGGCAGGTCCGGTGGGCGGCTCCCACCCGGGACGGGGGCGGTGCGCACCGGACCCGCCGGGCGCCGCGGTCGTGCGCCCCTCGTCGCGCGACCGGTACACGACGTACGGCCGGAACAGGTACGGCACCGGGGCGGAGAACGCGTGCACGAGCCGCGTGAACGGCCACAGCGCGAACAGCAGGAACGCGGCCACGATGTGCACCTGGAAGGCGACGGGCACCCCCGCCATCAGCTCGGGCTGCGGCTGGAGGTACCAGAGCGAGCGGAACCAGGGCGAGATGGTCTCCCGGTAGTCGTACCCGTGCTCGGTCACGAGCTGCGTGGTGGCGGTAGCCCACGCCCCGGACAGCACCGACAGCGCGAGCATCGCGTACATGACCTTGTCCATCACGGTCGTCGCGAGGAACACGGCGCTCGTGGCCCGCCGGCGGTAGATCAGGATGAGCAGCCCGAGCACCAGCACGGCGGACGCCGCCGACCCCGCCAGCGCCGCGACCAGGTGGTAGACGTCCTCCGGGATGCCGACCGCCGCCGTCCACGACGCCGGGATCACCAGGCCCGCGAGGTGCCCCAGGATCACCACGAGCAGCCCGATGTGGAACAGCGGGGAACCGATGCGCAGCAGCCGCTTCTCGTACAGCTCTGACGAGCGCGTGGTCCAGCCGAACCGGTCGTAGCGGTACCGCCACACCGACCCGACGACCAGCACGGCGAAGGTCACGTACGGCAGCACCACCCAGAGCATCACGTCCACGGCGGTCCACCCCCTGCGGCGTCGGCCCCGTCCGCCCCGAAGCCCGGCAGCCCGGTCAGCCCGACCAGCTCCGCGGGCGGACCCTCCGCGACGAGCGCCGCCACGCGCTCCAGCGTCCGCGTGTCGACGGGCGGCAGCGTGAGGCAGACCGCCTCCACCGCCGCGACCCACGGCGAGCCCTCGGCGGCGAGCGCCTGCCGGAGCACCTCGATGCCGTCGCGGTGGGCGGCGAGCAGCGCGCCGACGATGCGGGCGCCGTCGCCGTCGGCCCGGGCGGAGAGCTCCAGCACGCTGCCGAGATGGTCGGGCAGCTCGCCGCGGGTGACCTCCCAGCCGACGGCGCGGTAGGCCTCGGCGAACCGGAGCAGCGCGGCGCCGCGGCGGCGCGTGTCGCCGGCCGCGTAGTACGACAGGTAGAGCGTGCAGCGGAGCTTGAGGTCGAACGTCGCGACGTAGGCGGCCTGGAGCGCCGCGATGTCGCCGTCGGTCAGGGCCGTGGCCAGGCCGGTCAGGCGTTCCGCCACGGGCGGCGGCAGGTGCCCGACGGCGGCGCGCACCTCGTGTGTGGCCCGCACCGCGTGCTCGTCGGGGTACGCCAGCAGGAGGGACGCGGCCATGTGGGCCAGCCGCCGGTCGCCGTCGGACAGGGAGACCGGGGCGAGCGGCTCGCCCGCGGCGACCGGGCGGGCGCCGCGGCGGAGCATCGGGCGGGGCAGGAACGAGAGGCTCACGACGTCTTCCCCTCGTCGTCCGGCGGGAAGAGGCCGTCCGGCCGGCCGTTGCCGTCCCAGTTCAGGAGGTTGACCCGGCCAGGGGTGGACGGCCCGTTCGGCGAGTCGGCGGTCTGCCGGGACGACAGCGCGTGGAAGTTCTCCACGGCGACCGGGACCGGCGGGCCCGACGACTCCCCCAGGGGCCCGGCGCCGCCCATGCCCGGACCGCCCTCGTAGTCCAGGGAGCACGCGATCTCCTCGAGGTCGCGGGCCTGCTCGGCGTGCGCCGTCGGGATCACGTACCGGTCGTCGTACTTGGCGATCGCCAGCAGCCGGTACATCTCCTCGACCTGCGGGCCGGTCATGCCGACGGCGCTCGCGGTCGCCTCGTCCGGGGTGTTGCCCAGGTTCACGTCGCGCATGTAGGAGCGCATGGCGGCCAGCCGGCGCAGCACGCGTTCGACGGGCCGCGTGTCCCCGGCGGTGAACAGCCCCGCGAGGTACTCCAGCGGGATGCGCAGCCTCGAGATCGCCGCGAAGAGCGTGCGCGGGTCCTCGCCGTCGTTCCCGGAGCTCGCGACGACGTCGACGACGGGGGACAGCGGCGGGATGTACCAGACCATGGGCAGCGTGCGGTACTCGGGGTGCAGCGGCAGCGCCACCTCGTAGTCGCTGATCAGCTTCCAGATCGGGGACGCCTGCGCGGCGTCGATCCAGTCCTCGGGGATGCCCTCGCGGCGGGCGGCGGCGACCACCTCGGGGTCGTGCGGGTCCAGGAACAGGGACCGCTGGGCGGCCAGGAGCTCGTGCTCGTCCTCGACCGACGCCGCCTCGGTGACCCGGTCGGCGTCGTACAGCACGAGGCCGAGGTAGCGCAGGCGGCCCACGCACGTCTCCGAGCAGACGGTGGGCAGGCCCACCTCGATGCGCGGGTAGCAGAGCGTGCACTTCTCGGCCTTGCCCGTCTTGTGGTTGAAGTAGACCTTCTTGTACGGGCAGCCGGTGACGCACTGCCGCCAGCCGCGGCAGGCCTCCTGGTCCACGAGCACGATGCCGTCCTCGGCCCGCTTGTACATCGCGCCCGACGGGCAGGACGCCACGCACGCCGGGTTGAGGCAGTGCTCGCAGATGCGCGGCAGGTAGAACATGAACGTCTGCTCGAGCTCCTCGGCGACGTGCTCGCTCATGTGCTTCAGCACGGGGTCGTCCTGCATCGTCGCGGTGGACCCGGCGAGGTCGTCGTCCCAGTTGGCCGACCACTCGATCTTCATGTCCTTGCCCGTGAGCAGGGACCTGGGCCGCGCCACCGGGGTGTGCGCGCCCTGCGGGGCGGACAGCAGCATGTCGTACTCGTAGGTCCAGGGCTCGTAGTAGTCCTGGATGGACGGCATCTTGGGGCTGGCGAAGATGGTCGCGAGCTTCTTCAGCCGGCCGCCCGCGCGGAGCTTCAGCCGACCCCGCTTGGTCCGGACCCAGCCGCCGTGCCACTCGTCCTGGTCCTGGTACGTGCGCGGGTAGCCCAACCCGGGGCGGGTCTCCACGTTGTTGAACCAGACGTACTCCGTGCCGGACCGGTTGGTCCACGCCTGCTTGCAGGTCACCGAGCACGTGTGGCACCCGATGCACTTGTCGAGGTTCATCACCATCGACATCTGGGCCATGACCTTCATGTGGTCGCGCTCCGCTCCGGACTCGTTCCTCGTCCTGCGTGTCGCCGCTCGGTCATTCGTAACGCACCTCCTGCGAACGACGCCGGACCACGGTCACCTCGTCGCGCTGGTTGCCGGTGGGCCCCAGGTAGTTGAAGGCGTAGGAGAGCTGGGCGTACCCGCCGGCCAGGTGCGACGGCTTGAGCAGGATCCGCGTCAGCGAGTTGTGGATGCCGCCGCGCAGCCCCGACGCCTCCGCGATCGGCACGTCCACCGTGCGGTCGGTGGCGTGGTGCATGTAGACGGTGCCTTCCGGCATGCGGTGGCTCACCACGGCCCGCGCCACGACGACGCCGTTGCGGTTCACGGCCTCGACCCACTCGTTGTCCGCGACGCCGATGCGGGCGGCGTCGCCCGGGGACATCCAGATGTTCGGCCCGCCGCGCGAGAGCGAGAGCATGAACAGGTTGTCCTGGTACTCGGAGTGGATGGACCACTTCGAGTGCGGGGTGAGGTAGCGGACGACGACCTCGGCACCCTCCGCGGGCCGATCGACCACCGGGCGTCCGGACTCGGCCAGCGAGGGGGAGTCCGGGAACAGCCGGTGCATGTCCAGCGGCGGCCGGAACACCGGGAGCTGCTCGCCGAGCTCCACGAGCCAGTCGTGGTCCAGGTAGAAGTGCTGCCGCCCGGTCAGGGTGTGCCATGGCTTGAGCCGCTCGACGTTCACCACGAACGCGCTGTACCGGCGTCCGCCGTGCTCGCTGCCCGACCACTCGGGCGACGTGATCACGGGGGTGGGCCGGGCCTGGACGTCGGCGAACGTGATGCGCCGGCCCTCGTCCTCGCGCGCCAGGTCGGCCAGCGGTCGCCCGGTGCGGCGCTCGACGCGCTCGAACCCCTGGACCGCGAGGCGGCCGTTGGTGGTTCCGCTGAGCGCCAGGATCGCCTCGCACGCGTGCGTGTCGCGGTCCAGCCGCGGACGTCCGGCCACCGGACCGTCCGGCACGAGCCCGTTGATCTCGCCGAGGCGCCGCACCTCGGCGTCGGGCGAGAAAGGCACGCCCTTGGTGACCATGCCGACGCCGTCGGTCAGCGGGCCGAGCGCGGCCATCCGGGCCGCGAACGCCGGGTAGTCCCGCTCGACCTCCACGATCTTGGGCATGTTCACGCCCGGCACCAGGTGCCGCCCGCGGAACGGCACGTTGCCGTCGGTCAGCGTGCCGTGGGGCACGGCCATCTCGTCGGGGGTGTCGTGCGCCAGCGGCGAGGCGACGACGTCCTGCCGCACGCCCAGGTGGTCGATCGCCATCGCGGAGATCTTCCGCGCGATGGCGTGGAACGCGGCGAAGTCGGTCTTGGTCTGCCACGGCGGGTCGATGGCCGGGCTGAACGCGTGCACGAACGGGTGCATGTCCGTCGAGGACAGGTCGTGCTTCTCGTACCAGGTCGCGGCGGGCAGCACGACGTCGGAGAACAGCGTGGTGCTCGTCATCCGGAAGTCCATCGTGACCAGCAGGTCGAGCTTGCCGCGCGGGGCCTCGTCGCGCCAGGTCATGGTGCTCGGACGACGCTCCGGTGCGGACTCCTCGGCGAACACCGCGGAGTCGGTGCCCAGCAGGTGCTTCAGGAAGTACTCGTTGCCCTTGCCGCTCGACCCGAGGATGTTGGCCCGCCACACGGTCAGCACGCGCGGGAAGTTGGCCGGGTCGTCCGGGTCCTCGACGGCGAACCGCAGCCGGCCCGCCTTCAGCTCGTCCACCACGTGCTCGGCCGGCGGCTTGCCCGCCGCCCGGGCCTCGTCGGCGAGGTCCAGCGGGTTGCGGTCGAACGTCGGGTAGCTCGGCATCCAGCCGCGCTGCGCGGAGTCCACGAGCGTGTCCGCCGTCGTCCGCCCCGCGAAGGTGCCCGGGGCCAGCGGCGAGGCCAGCGTGTCGGCGGGCAGGCCGTCGTACCGCCACTGGTCGGTCGCGAGGTACCAGAACGCCGTGCCGATCATCTGCCGCGGCGGCCGCACCCAGTCCAGCCCGCCCGCGTACTGCGCCCAGCCCGTCACGGGGCGGCACTTCTCCTGCCCCACGTAGTGCGCCCAGCCGCCGCCGTTCACGCCCTGGCAGCCGGTCATCGTGGTCAGCGCCAGGAACGCGCGGTAGATGGTGTCCGAGTGGAACCAGTGGTTCGTACCGGCGCCCATGATGATCATCGACCGGCCGTCGGAGTCGACGGCGTTCTGCGCGAACTCCCGCCCGATCCGGGTCGCGGCGGCCGCGGGAACGCCCGTGATCTCCTCCTGCCACGCCGGGGTGCCGGGCGCGGGGTCGTCGTAGCCCGTGGGCCAGTCGCCCGGCAGGCCGGGGCGGCCCACGCCGTACTGGGCGAGCATCAGGTCGAACACCGTGGTCACCAGGTGCCCGCCGACGCGCCGCACCGGCACGCCGCGCACGACGACGCCCTTGCCACCGGTGTGGGCGTCGTCGTCGGGTCCGGGGACCACGTCGAAGCGGGGGAGGGCGACGGCTGCGGTCTCGACAGGCTCGATCAGCGGTGTCGGCCCCCCGCTGGTCGAGCCTGTCGAGACCCCCGGAAGGTCGGCCCCGCTGGTCGAGCCTGTCGAGACCCCCGGGAGGTCCGCGATGCTCAGCGCCGGGTCCACGTCACCGAGGTCCAGGTTCCAACGCCCCTCGTCTGCCTCGCCGTACCGGTGGCCCAGCGTGCCGTTCGGCACCACGGGCGAACCGTCGGCGTCGAGCAGCACGGGCTTGAAGTGCGGGTTGGCCTCGGCGGTGACGCCGGGCAGGACGTCGTCGGACAGGTCGGCCGCCGTCAGGAACTTGCCCGGGACGTACGCCTCCTCGGCGTCGCCCGCCGCGTGCTGCCCCGCGCCGGACGAGGGCACGGGGTCCAGCCGCACGAGGAACGGCGAGTCGCTGTACTGCTTGAGGTAGGCCGCGAAGCGCTCCGTGCGCCGGTCCACGAGGTACTCGCGCAGGATCACGTGCCCCATGGCCAGGGCGAGCGCGCCGTCCGTGCCGGGGTGCGGTGCGAGCCACGCGTCGGCGAACTTGGTGTTGTCCGCGTAGTCGGGCGAGACCGCCACCACCTTCTGGCCGCGGTACCGGGCCTCCGTCATGAAGTGCGCGTCCGGCGTGCGCGTCACCGGGATGTTCGAGCCCCACATGATCAGGTAGGCGGCGTTCCACCAGTCCGCCGACTCCGGCACGTCCGTCTGGTCGCCGAACACCTGCGGGGAGGCCACCGGGAGGTCGGCGTACCAGTCGTAGAAGCTGAGCATGGTGCCGCCGAGCATCTGCACGAACCGCGCGCCCACCCCGTGCGAGACCATCGACATCGCGGGGATCGGCGAGAACCCGGCGATCCGGTCCGGCCCGTGCTCCTTGATCGTGTGCACGTGGGCCGCCGCGACGATCTCCGCCGCCTCCTCCCACGTGGCCCGGACCAGGCCGCCCTTGCCACGCGCCCGCTTGTAGGCGCTCGCGACGGCGGGGTCGCCGGTGACCTCGGCCCACGCGCGGACCGGGTCCTCGGTCCGGGCCCGCGCCGCCCGGTAGGCCTCCAGCAGCACGCCGCGCACGTACGGGTAGCGCACCCGCGTGGGCGAGTACGTGTACCAGCTGAACGCGGCCCCGCGCGGGCAGCCGCGCGGCTCGTACTCGGGGAGTCCGGGCCCACCGACGGGTAGTCCGTCTGCTGGGTCTCCCACGTGATGATGCCGTCCTTGACGTACACCTTCCACGAGCAGGACCCCGTGCAGTTCACACCGTGCGTGGAGCGGACCACCTTGTCGTGCGACCACCGGTCCCGGTAGAACGAGTCGCCGCCCCTGCCACCCTCCAGGTACAGCCGGCGCAGGTCCTCGGACACCTCCCCTCGGCGGAGGTGCCGTCCCAGCCTGACGAGTGCGTCCTCGGTGGCCATCTTTTTCAGTTTCACCTGGGGTCTGGGAATGCGCGACCTGGCCTGCGGCGCAGATGCCGCGGGCAACCCCTCACACCGCGGGCCGGCCCCCTGTGCGTTCTTCCTTACGGTCGATTAACTGCTCTTTGTCGGGCGATGAAACACCGCCTCCTTAGGTTCCTGGCTGTCGGTCCGACGTCGGGCCGGCCCCGGACGGGCACCTGTCGGTCCGGGCGCGCCCGGCGTCGTCGGGCATACGCCCATGCAGGGAGGACGACGTGTCCACTCCGACCACACGTGACCAGGCACCCACACCCAGCGAGCCCGCCGTCCGGCGGCGCACCGGCCGCTGGATCGAGCACTGGGACCCCGAGGACAAGACCCTCTGGGAGGACGGCGGCCGCCGGACCGCCCGGCGCAACCTCGTGCTCTCGATCTTCGCGGAGTTCCTCGGCTTCGGGGTCTGGGCCATCTGGTCGATCGTCGTGCCGCAGCTCCCCGCCGCGGGCTTCGACCTCAGCGTCGACCAGATGTTCTGGCTCATCTCCGTGCCGAGCCTCGTCGGCGCCACTCTGCGCATCCCCTACACGTTCGCCGTGCCGGTGTTCGGCGGCCGCAACTGGACCATCGTCTCCGCGCTGCTCCTGCTGCTGCCGACCGGCGCGCTCATCCTCACCGTCGGCGACCCCACCACGCCGTTCCCCGTGCTGCTCGCCGCCGCGGCGCTCGCGGGCCTGGGCGGCGGCAACTTCGCGTCGTCGATGGCGAACATCTCCTTCTTCTTCCCCGAGAAGGAGAAGGGCGCGGCCCTGGGCTGGAACGCCGCCGGCGGCAACATCGGCACGGCGGCCGTGCAGCTCGCGGTGCCGCTCGTCATCGTCACCGGGGCGGGCGTCGCGCTCGACCGGGCCGGCCTGATCTTCGTCCCGTTCATCCTGCTGGCCGCGTTCCTCGCCTGGCGCTACATGGACAACCTGTCCACGGCCAAGGCCGACCCGCGCTCGTTCGGCGTGGCGGTGCACCACAAGCACACGTGGGTCATCAGCTTCATCTACATCGGCACGTTCGGGTCGTTCATCGGCTACGCGGGCGCCTTTCCGACGCTCCTGGCGGCGCAGTTCCCCCAGGTCGCGATCCCGCTCGCCTTCGTCGGCGCGCTCGTGGGGTCCATCGCCCGCCCGCTCGGCGGCATCCTGGCCGACCGCGTGGGCGGCGCCCGCGTGACCATCGGTGCGTTCGCCGTGATGGCGCTCGGCGCCGTGGGCGCGATCACCGCCCTCGGCTCCGGGAGCTTCGCGCTGTTCTTCGGCTCGTTCCTCGGCCTGTTCGTCGCCACGGGCGTGGGCAACGGCTCCGTCTACCGGATGATCCCCGCGGTCTTCCGGGCGAGCGGCGGGACGGCGAAGGCCGCGGCCGGCTGCATCGGCATCGCCGGCGCCATCGGGGCGTTCGGCGGGTTCCTCATCCCGCGCGGGTTCGCCCTGTCCACCACGGTGGCAGGGTCGATCGTGCCCGCGCTGTGGCTGTTCATCGGCGTCTACGCGGTGATGGCGCTGGTCTGCTGGCTGGTCTACGGCCGCGGCGCCATGGCCGAGGCGCGGGTCTGACCATGCTCGCCACCCCCGGGACCCCCGTCGACTCGCACTGCCCCTACTGTGCGCTGCAGTGCGGGATGTCGCTGACACCCCGCGCGGCGTCGGGCCCGGGGGTGCCCGGGACCGGGGTGCCGGCGGCGTCCGGCGCCCCCGAGGTGCAGCCGCGCGACTTCCCGACCAACCGGGGCGGGCTGTGCCAGAAGGGGTGGACGTCGGCGGCGGTGCTCGGGGCGGCCGACCGGATCACCACGCCGCTGGTCCGCCGGTCCGTGCTGACGGGCGCGGACCAGCCGACAGACCCGGCCGACCCGATCGCTCGCGGCCGGCGGGTCGACCCCCTGGTCCCCGTCGCCTGGGAGACTGCGCTCGACCTCGTGGCGTCCCGGCTCGCCACGCTGGCCGCCGAGTCCGGGCCGGAGACGGTGGCCGTCTTCGGCGGCGGCGGCCTGACCAACGAGAAGGCCTACGCGCTCGGCAAGTTCGCGCGGACCGTGCTGCGCACGCCCAACATCGACTACAACGGCCGGTTCTGCATGGCATCGGCGGCCGCCGGGATGAACCGGTCCTTCGGCGTCGACCGCGGCCTGCCGTTCCCGCTGGCCGACCTGGGCGGCGCCCAGGCCGTGCTGCTCCTGGGCTCGAACGTGGCCGAGACCATGCCGCCCGCCGTCCAGCACCTCGCCGGGGCGCGGGCGGCAGGTGGCCTCGTCGTCGTCGACCCGCGGCGGTCCGCGACGGCTCGGCTCGCGGAGGACCCGGCGGCCGCGGGCGGGCCGGGCGCCGCCGAGGGCGTGCACCTCGCCCCCGTGCCGGGCACGGACCTCGCGGTGCTGCTCGGCCTGCTGCACGTGGTGCTCGCCGAGGGCCTCGCCGACCGGGAGTACCTGGAGGCGCGCACCACCGGGTTCGACGACGTCGCGCGCTCGGTCGCCGGCTGGTGGCCCGAGCGGGTCGAGTCGGTCTCGGGCGTGCCCGCCGCCGACCTGCGTCGCGTGGCCCGGCTGCTCGCGGCCGCCGCGCCGGTGCACGGCGGCACCGGCGCGTACGTGCTGACCGGGCGCGGCGTCGAGCAGTCCACGCAGGGGACGGCCACCGTCACGGCGGCGATCAACCTGGCGCTGGCGCTCGGGCTGCCCGGCCGGGTCGGGTCGGGATACGGCGCGATCACCGGCCAGGGCAACGGGCAGGGCGGGCGCGAGCACGGGCAGAAGGCCGACCAGCTACCGGGCTACCGCAAGATCGACGACCCGGCCGCGCGCGAGCACGTGGCCGCCGTCTGGGGCGTGGACCCCGAGACCCTGCCCGGCCCCGGCGTGCCCGCGGTGCGACTCCTCAAGTCGCTGGGCGCGATGGGCCCCGACGGCGCCCGGGTGCCCGGCCGGCCGCGCGCACTCCTGGTGCACGGCTCGAACCTCGTGGTCAGCGCCCCGAACGCGGGCGGCGTGATCGACCGGCTGCGCAGCCTCGACCTCCTGGTGGTCTGCGACTTCGTGCCGAGCGAGACGGCGCTGCTGGCCGACGTCGTGCTCCCGGTGACCCAGTGGGCCGAGGAGGAGGGCACGATGACGTCGCTCGAGGGGCGCGTGATCCGCCGTCGGGCCGCGGTGCGGGCGCCGGGCGAGGCACGCTCCGAGCTGTGGATCCTCGCGGAGCTCGCGCGCCGGCTCGGCGCGCCCGAGACGCTGGCCTTCCCGACCGACCCCGCCGTCGTGTTCGACGAGCTCGCCCGGGCCTCGGCGGGCGGCCCCGCCGACTACTCCGGGCTGTCGCACGCGCGGCTCGACGCCGACGAGGCGGCCGGCGGCCCGGGCCTGTTCTGGCCTGTCCCCGCTGGTGCCGCGGACATGTCAGACCCACAGCTCCCTGGAGGGACCTGTGGGTCTGACACGGCGCCGCATCCCGGGACGCCCCGGCTCTTCCTCGAGCGGTTCGCCACCCCCGACGGGCGGGCACGGATGGTGCCCGTCGACCACGTGGGCCCGAGCGACGACGTGCGGCCTGACGCGCCGTTCTACCTGGTCACCGGCCGGGTGCTGCAGCACTACCAGTCGGGCGCGCAGACGCACCGCGTGGCCGAGCTGGAGAAGCTGGTGGCCGAGCCGTACGTGGAGCTGCACCCGGTGCTCGGCTTCCGGATCGGCGTGCCCGACGGCGCCCGCGTGCGCCTCACCAGCGCCCGCGGCCGCGTCGAGGCGACGGCGCGCTGGACCGACGCCGTGCGCCCCGACACGGTCTTCATGCCGTTCCACTGGAGCGGCGTCGGGTCGGTCAACCAGGTGACGACGGACGCCACCGACCCGATCTCCGGGATGCCGGAGTTCAAGGTCTGCGCGGTGGACGTCTCGATCGCCCCCGCGGAGGTCGAGCCCGTCGAGACCCCGGCGACGTCTGCCGCACCGGGTCTCGACGGGCTCGACCAGCGGGGTCCCGTACAGAAGGAGCTCTCGACATGAACCTGCGTGTCCCTGTGAAGGTGGTCGTGGTGGGGTTCGGGATGGTCGGCTCGCGGCTCGTCGACGAGCTGCTGCGCCGGGAGCCCGAGGCCTTCGACATCACGGTGCTCGGCAGCGAGCCCTACGAGCCGTACAACCGGGTGCTGCTGAGCGACGTCGTGGCGGGCCGCACCGACGTCGCGGCCATCACGATGCCCCTGCCCGACGGCGCCCGGGTCACCGTTCGCCGGGGCGTCACCGCGGCGTCGATCGACCGGGCGTCGCGGGTGGTGCACGCCGACGACGGCACCCTGCACCCGTACGACCACGTGGTGCTGGCGACCGGCGCGGCCGCCCGCATCCCGCCGATCCCCGGCCTGCGCACGCCCGACGGTGGCCTGCCCGCCGGCGTGCACGCGCTGCGCACGCTCGACGACGCCCGCGAGATCGTGGCCGCCACCGTCAACTCCCCGCGCGCCGTGGTGGTGGGCGGCGGGGTGCTGGGCCTGGAGGCCGCCGTCGGGCTCGCGGGCCGCGGGCTGAACGTCACGCTCGTGCACCACGGCCAGGGCCTCATGGAGCGCCAGCTCGACGGGGAGGCCGCCGACGTCGTGCGGGCCGGGCTGGAGGGGCTGGGCGTGACCGTCCGGCAGAACAGCCTCTCCAGCGAGGTGCTCGTGGCGGGCGGTCACGCCGTGGGCATCCGCGTCCGGGAGAACGCGCAGGTCGTCTCCGCGGTGCCGGCGGGCGGCGGCCCGGCGGGCGGGCCGGGCTCGGCTGGTGCGGCCCCGCGCGACGAGGTGGTCGCCGCCCGTCTGGTCGTGTTCTCCGTCGGCACCATCCCGGAGACCGGGCTCGCCGCGGCGGCCGGGCTGACGACGGACCGCGGCGTCGTCGTCGGGCACGACCTGGCCAGCCCCGACGACCCGCGGGTGTACGCGGTCGGCGACTGCGCGCAGCCGCCGGGCGGGTCCCGGGGGCTCGTCGCCGAGGGCTGGGACCAGGCGCGGCGGCTGGCGGAGCACCTGGTGTCGCTGGTCGAGCCGGTTGTCCCGCTGGTGGCGCCTGTCCGCTCGCTGGTGGAGCCGGCCCGCTCGCTGGTCGAGCCTGTCGAGACCCGCCCGACGGCCCACCTGCGCCTGCCGGGCGGGGAGGCCGGGCCCAGCATGGCCGTGCGCCTCGGCGCGCTGCTGACCAGCGGGGCGACGACGAGCCGCGCGCAGACCGACCGCGGGATCGACACCCGCGGGACCGACGTCGTCAAGGTCAAGGCGGGCACGCTCAGCATCACCACGATGGGGGTCTGCGGCCCGGCGCGCCCGGACGAGCCGACGCAGCGGGCGGTCCGCCTGGCTGACCCGAGGGCGGGCCGGTACATCGAGGTAGTGGTGTCCGACGGCATCCTCGTGGGCGCCACCTGCGTGGGCGACCCGCGCGTGGCCGCCGACCTCACCGCCGCCTACACCCGCCGCACGCCCGCGCCGCTGGACCCCGCGTTCCTGCTGCTCACGCCGGTCATGGCCGCGGCGTCGCCGGCGTCGTCCCCGGAGCACATGCCCGAGGACGCCGTGGTCTGCCGCTGCAACGGCGTGACCAAGGGCGACATCGCGGGCGCGTGCCCGCCGGGCGCGCACTCGGTCGAGGACGTCGTGCGCGAGACCCGCGCCACGACGGGCTGCGGCTCGTGCAAGGACGCGGTGTGCGGCCTGGTGGACTGGCTCCGCACGGAGTCGGTCCCGGAGCCGGCGTAGTCGGCAGTCCGGCAGAAGTGCGCTTCTACCCAGCCATTAGGCCCGAAAACAGGCCAGTTCCGGGCCTAATGGCTGGGTAGAAGCGCACCTTCACACCCCCGAACCAGCGGTTGGGCACGGTCCGGATGTCCGTGCGACCCCACGGCAACGGTGCGAAACCTGGAGCAAGCCGGGCCGTTAATCCAAGTTTCGCCGAAACCTGGATTAGCGTTGGGGCATGCTCCAAGTTCCTGCATTCCGGCACGAGGACGAGTACTGGGTCGCCGAGCCTGACGGCCTGACCAGTCGTGCGCGGATGGCCGAGGCCTCCGGGTCGTACCGGTCGGCAGTCCCGCCCCTCATCGAAGGCTGGACGCCAGTGATCGCCGCAGACATCGCGGCTGACACGGAAGAAGCGGCTGCCGCCCTGAGCAGGTTCGACGCATACGCCCGCGCGGTGCTCGGGGAGACGAGCCCGTCGCTCGGGCCGATGAGTTCCATCCTGCTCCGGACGGAGTCCACGTCGTCGTCACAGATCGAGAACCTGACCGTGGGGGCGCGACAGCTCGCTCTGGCCGAGCTCGATCAGTCGACGTCGGACAACGCGCGGACCGTTGTCGCGAACGTCCACGCGATGGAAGCGGCGCTCGACCTTGCCGACCGCCTCGACACGGCCGCGGTCCTGGAGATGCACCGGGCACTGTTGTCGGGCCAGCGAGGTTGGGAGGAGCATGCCGGTCAGTGGCGCGATCAGCTGGTGTGGATCGGGACGAGCTCCGTGAGCCCGCGCGGTGCGTCCCATGTCGCGCCGCAGGCAGCCCTCGTGCCTGGTGCCATGGACGACCTGATGAGATTCGTGCGCCGAGACGACCTTCCCGTCGTGGTGCAGGCTGCGGTGGCGCACGCCCACTTCGAGAACATCCACCCGTTCTCCGACGGGAACGGCAGGACAGGCCGTGCGCTCGTGCACGCGATGTTCCGTGCCAAGCGACTCGTCACGAGCACGACGGCTCCTGTCTCGGCGGGATTGCTGAAGGACACCGACAGCTACTTCGCGACCCTGTCCGCCTACCGTGACGGAGACGCCCGGCCGATCGTCGAGCAGTTTGCCGGTGCTGCTCGGTTCGCGGCGGCTGCGGGCGCTCGTCTGATCGATGACCTCGCCGCACAGATCGAGTTGTCCCGGGACAAGATGTCGGGGCTTCGCCCGCAGGCATCGGCGTGGAAGGTGCTTCCGCATCTGCTCTCCCATCCAGTGCTCAACGCCAACTACCTTTCCGCTCGGCTCGGCATGGGCGCGCAGAGTGCGCAGAACGCGCTCGGCCAGCTGGTGGACAGCGGTGTCCTGGAAGAACGAACGGGGCTCCGTCGCAACCGTGTCTGGCAGCATCCGGGGATACTCGCCGTGCTGGACCACTTCGCGCAGAGCCTGATCCGCACGTAGCACCCGCGCTCACCGCGCCACCCCCGCCCCTGTGAGGAAGATGTTCGGCCCGGGTAACCACGGACGCACCGGCGCGAAAAACCCGCGACCTACGGTCAAGACATGGTCAATTCCGGCAATCCTCAGCACCTTGTGGTGATCGGCGGTGGCATGGTCGCGCAGCGGCTCGTCGAGGCGCTGCGCGCCCGGGACGACGCCGGCCGCTACCGCGTGACCGTGTTCGCGGAAGAGCCCCGCGCCCCCTACGACCGCGTGGGCCTGACCCGCTGGTTCGAGGAGGGGCCCGAGGGCATCGCCCTGGGCGACCCGTCCCTCTGGGCCGACCCGCTCGTCACCCTGCACACCGACCGCAAGATCGAGTCGATCGACCGCGCGGCGAAGACCGTCACGGACCGCCTCGGCAAGGTCCACGCGTACGACGAGCTCGTGCTCGCCACCGGCTCCAGCGCCGCGATGCCGCCCATCCCCGGGAACGACCTCCCGGGCGTCTTCGTCTACCGCACCATCGACGACGTCGCGGCCCTGCGCGGCTGGGTCGAGGAGAAGCGCCGGAGCTACCCCGAGGGCAAGCCGGTGCGCGGCGCCGTGATCGGCGGCGGCCTGCTCGGCCTGGAGGCCGCCGGCGCGCTGACCGCGCTCGACGCGCAGGCCACCGTGATCGAGTTCGGCACCCACCTGATGGGCGTGCAGGTCGACCTCGGCGGGGGCCACGCGCTGAAGCGCCTGATCAACGGCAAGGGCATCGGCGTCCGCGCCGAGACCGCGACGAGCCAGATGAAGCCGCACCGCCGCACCGGTCACGTGGGCCGGCTCGACTTCGCGGACGGCGGCCGGCTCGACGTCGACGTCGTCGTGGTCGCCACCGGCGTGCGCCCCCGCGACGAGCTCGGCCGGGCGGCCGGGCTGCCGGTGGGCGAGCGCGGCGGCGTCGTCGTCGACCTGACCTGCCGCACCGAGGACCCGCACGTCTGGGCCGTGGGCGAGGTGGCCTGCATCGAGGGCCGCTGCCTCGGCCTGGTGGCGCCCGGCAACACCATGGCCGAGGTGGTCGTGGACCGCCTGCTCGGCGGCCTCGCCGAGTTCCCCGGCGCGGACACGGCGACCAAGCTCAAGCTCTCGGGCGTCGACGTCGCGTCGTTCGGCGACGCGCACGCCCGCACCGAGGACGCCGTCGAGGTGGTCTGGGCCGACCCGGTGGCCGGCGTCTACAAGAAGCTCGTCCTGTCCGACGACGCGCGCACCCTGCTGGGCGGCGTCTTCGTGGGCGACGCCGCGCCGTACGCCAGCCTGCGCCCCATGCTCGGCGCGGAGCTGCCCGGCGACGACCCGAGCGCGTTCCTGCTGCCGGAGGGCGGCGGCGGTGCCCCGGGCCTCGAGCTGCCCGACGACGCCAACGTCTGCTCCTGCAACAACGTCTCCGCGGGCACGATCCGCGGCGCCGTCACCGAGCACCGGTGCACCGACGTCCCGGGCGTGAAGGCCTGCACGCGCGCCGGCACCACCTGCGGCGCCTGCCTGCCGCTGGTCAAGAAGCTCGTCGACACCGAGCTGGAGCGCGCGGGCATCGAGGTCAGCACGGCCCTGTGCGAGCACTTCGAGATGTCCCGCGCCCAGCTGTTCGACGCCGTCCGGGTCGCCGACCTGCACTCGTTCAGCGACATCGTGGCCCGGTTCGGGGTCTCGACCGAGGTCCCGACCGGCTCGACCACCGGGGACGCCTCGCTGGTCGAGCCTGTCGAGACCCCCGTCGGCAACCGAGGCTGCGACATCTGCAAGCCCGTCGTCGCGTCGATCCTGGCGAGCCTGGGCAACGGGCACATCCTGGCGGGCGAGCAGTCCACGCTGCAGGACACCAACGACCACATGCTCGCCAACCTGCAGAAGGACGGCACCTACTCGGTGGTGCCCCGGATGCCGGGCGGCGAGGTCACGCCGGAGGGGCTGATCGTCGTCGGCCAGGTGGCCAAGGACTTCGGGCTGTACACGAAGATCACGGGCGGCCAGCGCATCGACATGTTCGGCGCCCGGGTGGACCAGCTCCCGGACATCTGGCGCCGCCTGGTCGACGCCGGGTTCGAGTCCGGGCACGCGTACGGCAAGTCGCTGCGCACGGTGAAGTCGTGCGTCGGGTCCACCTGGTGCCGGTACGGCGTGCAGGACTCGGTGGGCATGGCCGTCGAGCTGGAGCTGCGCTACCGCGGCCTGCGCTCGCCGCACAAGCTCAAGATGGGCGTCTCGGGCTGCGCCCGCGAGTGCGCGGAGGCGCGCGGCAAGGACGTGGGCGTCATCGCCACGGACAAGGGCTGGAACGTGTACGTGGGCGGCAACGGCGGCCAGACGCCGCGGCACGCGAAGCTGCTCGCCGAGGACCTGACGTCCGAGGAGCTGTTGCGCACCATCGACCGGTTCCTCATGTACTACGTGCGCACGGCCGACCGCCTGCAGCGCACCGCGCCGTGGATCGAGGAGGTCGACGGCGGCCTGGAGGGCGTGCGCGAGGTGATCATGGAGGACTCCCTCGGCATCTGCGCCGACCTGGACGCCGCCATGGCCCGCCACGTCGAGAACTACGAGGACGAGTGGAAGGCCGTGCTGGAGGACCCGGAGAAGCTGCGCCGGTTCTCCTCCTTCGTCAACGCCCCCAAGGACGCCGATCCGTCGCTGGCCTACGTGACCGAGCGTGGCCAGCGCCGTCCGGCGACGTCGGCCGAGCGAGCGTCCGGCGTCGTCATCGCAGGTCCCAAGCTGGAGGTACGAGCATGACCGTCCACCACGTGTCAGACGTACAGGTCACCCGAGGGAACTGGGGGTCTGACAACCCGAGCGAGGTCCGCTGGGAGCGGGCCTGCCTGCTCACCGACCTGTTCCCCGAGCGCGGCGCGGCCGCGCTCTTCGGGGACGTCCAGGTGGCCCTCTTCCGCCTGCCCGACGACGCCGCCTACGGCGTCCACGCCGGCCAGGTCTACGCGGTGCAGAACCTGGACCCGTTCTCGGCGGCGAACGTGATCTCGCGCGGGATCGTCGGCACCCGTGCCGGGGAGCCCACGGTGGCCGCGCCGGTGTACAAGCAGGTGTTCTCCCTGGTCACGGGCACGTGCCTGGTGCTGGCGGACAAGACCCCGAAGGACGATCTGCCCGCCGACCTGGTGACCTACCCGGTCGAGGTCCGCGAGGACGTGATCTACGTGGGTCTCCCGTGACGTCCGGGCGGGTGACGCTGGTCGGGGGCGGCCCGGGCGCCGTCGACCTGCTGACCGTGCGCGCCTGGCGGGCGCTGCAGGCGGCCGACGTCGTCGTCGCCGACCGGCTGGGGCCCGTCGAGATCCTCGCCGAGCTCCCGCCGCACGTCCGGGTGGTCGACGTCGGCAAGGAGCCCGGCCGGCACCCCGTGCCGCAGGAGCGCATCAACGAGCTGCTCGTGGAGCACGCGCTGGCGGGCGCCCACGTGGTGCGGCTCAAGGGCGGCGACCCGTTCGTGCTCGGCCGCGGCGGCGAGGAGGTGCTCGCGTGCGTGGCGGCCGGCGTGCCGGTCGAGGTGGTCCCGGGCATCACGTCCGCCGTCGCCGTGCCGGGGCTGGCCGGCATCCCGCTCACCCACCGCGGCGTCACCACGGGCTTCCACGTGGTCTCGGGCCACTGCGCCACCTCTGACGTGTCAGACGCACAGATCCCCGGACGGATCCGTGCGGCTGACACGTCCGGGCCGCTCGACGCCGCCGCGCTCTCCTGCGTGCGCGACGGCACGGCTACGCTTGTCGTACTGATGGGGGTGCGGTCCCTCGGCGCGATCGTGGCGCAGTCCCTGGCCGCAGGCGCCGATCCCGGAACTCCCGTGGCGATGGTGGAGAACGGTTCCACGCCGGAGCAGCGCGTCACGCGGGCCCGCCTCGACGAGGCGGCCGCCGTGGCGGCGGCCCGTGGTGTGCGGTCGCCCGCGGTCGTCGTCATCGGCCGCGTGGCCGCGGCAGGGCTTCTGGAGGGTGCGAATGAGCGACGTCTGGCAGGTGCCGGTGTCTGACGCCGCAGCGCCCGCCCGCGCGCAGGCCGCCCACCCGACGCTGGGCCAGGTCATGGCCGGTGCGACCGTGCTCGTCACCGCCGAGCGCCGGGCCTCCGAGCTCGCCGCCGCCCTCGAGCGGCGCGGCGCGACGATCCGGCACGCGCCCGCGCTCAGCATGATCCCGCACGTCGACGACGAGACACTGATCGCCGCGACCCGGGCCATCGTCGCCGCGCCGCCGGACGTCCTGGTGGTCACGACGGGCATCGGCTTCCGCGCCTGGATCGAGGCCGCCGACGCGCACGGGCTCGCGGAGCCGCTCCTCGGCATGCTCGCCGGGATCCGGCTCGTCGCGCGCGGGCCCAAGGCCCGCGGCGCGATCCAGGCCGCCGGGCTGCAGGCCGACTGGGTGGCCGAGTCCGAGACGTCCGCCGAGGTGGCGGAGGTGCTGCTCAGCGAGGGCGTGGACGGCCTGCGCATCGCGATCCAGCACCACGGCGCGGGCGCCGACGGCCTGGACGAGGTGTTCGAGAAGGCCGGCGCGCAGGTCGCCAGCCTCGTCGTCTACCGGTGGGGCCCCGCACCCGACCCCGCCGCCGTCCGCGACTCCGCGCACGCGGTGGCCGACGGCGACATCGACGCGGTCGTGTTCACGTCCGCCCCGGGCGCCGAGGCCTGGCTGCAGGCCGTCGAGGCGGAGGGGCTGGTCGAGCGTGTCCGCGCCCGGTTCGCCGACGGCGGGACCGTCGCCGCCGCCGTCGGGCCCGTGACGGCCAAGCCGCTGGAGCACCGCGGGATCGTGCCCCTGCAGCCCGAGCGCGGCCGGCTCGGCGCGCTCGTGCGCGCGCTGGTGGGGCACTACGAGCGCATCGAGTCCGTGGCGCTGAGCACCGTGGCCGGGTCGCTGGTGATCCGCGCACGCGTGGCCGTGCTCGACGGGCAGGTGCTGCCCCTGTCCCCGACGGGTGTCGCGGTGCTGCGGCTGCTCGCCGCGGCGGAGGGCGACGTCGTGCCCCGCGACCAGGTGCTCGCCGCGCTGCCCGGCGACTCGCAGGACACACACGCCGCGGAGGTGGCTATCGCGCGCCTGCGCGAGGCGGCGGGCCGGCGCGACCTGATCCGCACCGTGGTCAAGCGGGGCTACCGCATAGAGCTGGCCTGAGGCTCTGGCTCCCTCTTTCGGCGGGCTCGTTTTCGACGGGGCTGGTTCCCCTTTGAGGTCTAAGTTTCTTCGCTCTGCGGCTGTCCAAAGCGAAGAAACTTAGGCCTCAAAGGGGATCGGTCATCCGCGTCCAGGGATCAGTCCGCCAGCTTGAACGCGAGCTCCGTGTCCCACTGCGCCATGTCAGGCTGCTCCGCGGGGTCGGTCAGGTAGAGCTCGAGCCGGCCCGCCCAGGCGTCGCCGGCGTCGGTGTCGTGCCGGTCGAAGGTGAGTCCCTCCTCCTCGGCCCACCGCAGCAGCGCACCGGTGGCGTCGACCAGGCTGTCGGGGTGCCCGTGGTGGACGGTCGTCACGTACCGCCCGGCCGGGATCGCGCCCACCGTGACGTCGCCGGACGAGGTGAGTGCGGCGTCGTCGGGCACGGGGAAGCCGACCTCGACGACGAGCTCGGCGTCCATGTCGATCACTTGGTACCGGAAGTACGGGGCGCCGGCGGGGTGCGAGCCGTGCTCGACGATCCAGCCGGCGACCTCGGGGATGCGGTCGGCGATCCTCGCGATCTCGGACATGGTGACCGTGTCGGTGATGCCGGCGGTGGCGGTCTCGGGGCGCGTCTCGACGCGGTAGGTGCTCATGCGGGTCGGACCGTCCGGACGCCGCGGACTCATCGGTCTAGCGGAGCGCGCCGACCAGGACGGACTCGACCAGCTCGCGGACGGCGGTGTCGTCCGGCCGTGCGCCGAGCTCGCCCGCGAACATCAGGTGCCCCGTGCCCACGACCGTCATCGCGAGGTAGCGGGGCTCGGCGCCGGGCGTTACGCGCCCGTACGACTGCTCGGCGGTCAGGTAGGTCGCCAGCGCCCCGGTGATCTCGGCGAGCAGCGGCACACCCGCGGGCGAGGTCTCGCGCAGCCGGCGGCGCAGCTCGTCGCGCGCCGTGATGAGCGCGACGACGGCGAGCGCGACGTCGTCGAGCGTCGTGGCCAGGAACCCGGACACGTTGCCGACCACCGTGCCGGTGCCCGCGGCGGCGATCAGGCGTTCGCCGGCGTCGTCGGCCTGCTGGATGCGGGAGCGGACCAGCGCGGCGAGGAAGTCGTCGAAGTCCGCGAAGTGGCGGTGCAGCACACCTTTGGCGACACCGGCCTCGTCGGTCACGGCGCGGCTGGTCAGCGCCGCGGCGCCGCCCGTCGCGAGCAGCCGTTCCGCGGCGGCCACGAGCTGGGCGCGCGGGTCCTGGAGCGCCACTCCGGTGGGCATGGACGGCCCCTCTCCTGTCGCCGGGCCGCGGGGGTGCGGCTGAAGCAATGTTGCACGAGTGGGCGACTGCCCACTAGCGTGGGCGCATGCCCACTTCGAGCTCGTCCGGCGACCTCACCAGCTCTCACCTGCATCGCGGCGCCGCCGAAGGGTTCGGCGCGGACGCCGAGCGGTACGACCGCTCGCGGCCCGTCACGCCACGTGCGGTCGCGGACGCCGTCCTCACCTTTCTGTCCGACGGCGGCCGGCTGGGCGCCGGCGGCAGGCTGGGCGACGGCCGGGCAACCGAGGCCGACGGCACGCCGGGCGCAGCCGTCGAACCCGTGCCGCCCCGCCTGCTCGACGTCGGCATCGGCACCGGCCTCTCCGCCCTGCCGTTCCGCGCCGCGGGCGCCGAGGTACTGGGCGTCGAGGTCGACGCCCGCATGGCGGCCGTGGCCCGGGCGCGCGGCCTCGACGTCGAGGTGGCGCGGTTCGAGGACTGGGACCCGGCGGGCCGGCGGTTCGACGCCGTCGTCTCCGGCATGACGTGGCACTGGGTGGACCCGGTCGCGGGTGCCGCGCAGGCCGCCCGGACACTGCGCGACCGGGGCGTGCTGGCGGTGTTCTGGCACGCGGCCGACCTGCCGCCCACGCTCCGGGCGGCGCTGCACGGCCTCTACTCCCGCGAGCTGGCCGGCACCCCGGGAGCGGGCATGTACGCGCCCGGCCGCTCGGCCGCCGACGGCTACGAGGCGATGCTCGACCGCGCCGAAGCAGGCCTGGCGGAGGTTGGCGGGTTCGGCACTCCGCAGCGCTGGCGGCACGCCTCGGAGCGCCGGTACACGGCCGACGAGTGGCTGGACCAGGTGCCGACGTCGGGCGGGTTCGGCCGGCTGCCCGAGCCGGTGCAGCGCGCGGTCCTGGCCGGAGTCCGGGGCGCCCTGGAGGAGAACGAGGCCGTGACCGACGGCGCGTTCACCGTGCGCCACACCACCGTCCTGCTGGCGGCCCGCCGCACGGCCTGACCACCACGACCCGGCTGGCCCGGACCCGCCCCGCCCGTCCCAGCAGACCCCGCCCAGCCGATCCCGTCCCGCCCGATCCCGTCCCGGCCGATCCCGTCCCGGCCGATCCCGCCCCGCCCGATCCCGTCTCGACCGATCCCGTCTCGACCAATCTCCTTTGAGGCCCAAGTTTCTTCGCTTTGCGCCGCCGCAAAGCGAAGAAACTTAGGCCTCAAAGGGGATCGCCCCAGCAGACCCGGTCTCAGGCATCATCGTTTTGCCCCCACCGCCCGTCGGAGAGGGTGAGAGGGAAAGGGGGCGTCACCGATGGCGCAGTGGGAGAGCGAGCTCGAGGAGCTCATGGCGCGGCGGGGCCGCGCACTGGTGGGGTACGGGTACACGCTGTGCCGGGACCGGGGGCAGGCCGAGGACCTGGTGCAGGACGCGCTGGTCAAGGTGTTCTCGCGGCTGCGGCGTCCCCGGGACATGTCCGGCACCGCCCAGGTCACGGACCTGGACCAGCCGCGACTGACCAACGCGGAGGCCTACGTGCGCCGGGCCATGCTGACCATCTACCTGGACGGCTACCGCCGGCAGACGAGCTGGACCGGCATCAAGCACCTGCTGGCGGACGACGACCGGGCGCCCGCCGCGGAGCGCGTCGCGACGGCCCGGGTCGACGTCGGCGTGGCGCTCGCCAGGCTCTCCCCGCGGCAGCGCGAGTCGGTGGTGCTGCGGTTCTTCGAGGACATGACGGTGCCGCAGATCGCGCAGACCCTGGGTACGAGCCCGGGCACCATCAAGCGGCACCTGTCCAACGCGATGGACCTGCTGCGCGACTCGCTCGCGGAGATCACGGTCCCGGAGATGGACACGACGCTGGACGAGCGGCTCGACGCGGTCTCTGGCCTGGTGCGCCGTCGCCGCGGGGTCAAGGTGGCGGCCATCGGCGGCGCCTCGCTGGTGGTCGCGGGCATGCTCGCCGTCGCTGCGCTGTGGGGGCCGTCGCGGCTCCTGTCCGAGCCGGTGGTCCCGGCCACGCAGAGCCCCGAGCTGTCCAGCGCCCAGGCGGGCGGGCAGGTGCCCAGCCAGTGGAGCGAGCACGGCCCGAAGTACCAGTGCGGCATGGAGGTCACGGAGCTGACGTCGACGTCGGACACGGTGGAGCTGGAGCTGACCGGCGACCTGGAGGTCGGCGAGTACGGCCTCACCGCGCCCGTCCGGATCACCCGGACGGACACCGAGGGCCCGGCGCTGGACGGCGGCGAGCCCATGCTGGTCTTCGCCCAGAACGGCCAGGTCGTCGACCTCGGGGCGGGCTGGCACGAGGGCGGCTACGTGCTGCCCGACGCCGGGAGGTCCCAGGATGACGTCGCCGGGGCCAGCGCGGCCACGGCCTGCGGCGACTGGACCATCGGCATGGTCGCCGAGACCTACCTGGAGCCGCGGCCGGCCGGCACCTACGACGTCTACGCGGTCATGCCGTGGACCGACTTCGAGGACCAGAGCGGGATGGCCGTCAGCGAGCCGGTCACCATGGAGGTCCCGGAGGTCGATGTCGAGGCCGAGGATGCGCTGACCGTCGACATCCGCGACGGCTACCAGCCCGAGTGGCTGGCGGGCACGGACCTGACCTGCGGCGCCCACGCCTCGGACATCCCGGCCGGCCCGCACCTGCCGTGGGAGCGGTCGGGCCTGTCGCTCGGCGACGCCTCCGACGGCGACGACGCCTTCACGCCTAACGGCAAGGTCCGCGTCGTGTTCACCGAGCTCCGGGGCAAGGTCGTCGACACGACGCGCACCCCGGTCACGCTGGTCTGGATCAGCGCCGGCGGGCAGGTCGTCGGGGTGGGCCGCGACGTCTGGTCCGAGCCGGCGGAGCCGCTGCGGCTCCAGCCGAAGGGCACGCAGATCCTCGACGTGCCGCTCGAACCCGACACGACCTGCCTGACGCACCCGGAGGAGGGCATGCCCGACGGCACCTACGTGCTGTACGCCCTCACGCAGCTCGACCCCGGCGCTGACGGGGAGCCGCAGTACGTGGCCGCGGAGGCGTCCGTCCACATGATCGGTGAGTGAGCTGCCCGGTCGAGGCGGGCCGACCAACGATTCCTCCCCGGTGCGCGTCATGGGGTGTGTGGAGACGATGACAGCACACACGCACCGGGGAGGTGGCCATGGCGGGGTGGGAGACCGAGCTCGATGAGCTCATGAGGACGCGCGGGAGCGCGCTGGTCCGCTACGCCTACATGCTCTCCGGCGACCGCGCCCTCGCCGAGGACCTGGTCCAGGACGCCCTGGTGAAGGTCTACTCGCGGCTGCGCCGGCCCGGTCGCGGCGGGGTGGGCGTGGCCGCGGGGAGCAGGGCGCACGATCTCGACTCCCCGTTCACCAACGTGGAGGGCTACGTGCGGCGCGCGGTCCTGACCATCTACCTGGACGGCTACCGCAAGCGGCAGCGCTGGTCCGGCATCAAGCACCTGCTGGCCGACGACCCCAGCACCCGCGGCGCCGACCAGGCGGCGTCGGCCCGTGTCGACGTGATGACGGCGCTCGCGAAGCTCGGCGCCCGGGAACGCGCCTGCGTGGTGCTGCGCTACTTCGAGGACATGACGGTGCCGCAGATCGCCGACGCCCTGGGCACCGCCCAGGGCACGGTCAAGCGGTACCTGTCCGACGCGACCAAGAACCTGCAGGAGATCCTGCGCCCCGACGACTTCCGACCTGCCGAAGGGAGGGCCGCCCGATGAGTCACGACGACCTGAACGACCGAACCGGCCAGAACGACTTCCTGAGCGGTGCGCTCCATGGCGCAGCCGACGCCATGCCCGGTGGGGAGGCGAACGACTTGCACGTCTCGTTCGGAGTGGTGCGCGACCGTGTGCGGCGCCGTCGTGCAGTCAAGGTCGGCGGCCTCGCCGGCGCCAGCCTGGCGGTGGCGGGCGTGCTGGCCTTCGGCCTCACGCAGTCGCCGGTGTGGGACAGCGAGCCGGTGCTGCCCGGGACGCCCAGCGAGAACGTGGCCCCGAACCGGTCGGCGGAACCGACCAGCGAGCCTTCGGGGCCGCCCGCGACGAGCGTGATCCAGGACGGGTACGTGCCCTCGTGGATCAACGACCTCGACGTCGGTCTGTCGTGCGGCATGCCGGCGGAAGACCTGGAGACGACGGCGGCCGGCTGGTCGTCGACGTCGATCGGCGACATCTACTCCGTGACCTCGGAGCTGGACGGCGAGCCCTCGACGAGTCTGGGCATGGCCGCGACCGTCGAGGGGCCGGCGGACTGGTCGCTGCCCGCCCCGCCGGTCCTGGTCTGGAGCCAGGGCGGCGTGGTGGTGGACCTGGGGATGAACGTCTTCGAGGGGCCGGTTCTGCGCGAGCCGCTGGTGGGTTCCGTCGGCAACGCGACCGAGGCGCAGGGCATGGAGTTCACCACCTGCGCGCCCCGCGAGTCCGAGACGCAGGACGGCTTCGGGACGCGCCTGCCCGAGGGCGACTACGAGGTCCGGGTGGTCGGCTTCCCGCAGTCTCCCGCGGGCCAGTGGGAGACGGCGGTGAGCGAGCCCGTCACCGTCCACATCGACGCCGACGGCGCGCACAGCCCCACCGGAACGCGCGGCGGCGACGCGACCGCCGAGCCGCCGGAGCGCGTCGAGGGCGAGCTCACCCGCATGGTCCTGGACCGCAGCACCCGCTGGGTCTCGGCGCAGGAGACGCATTTCGGGTACATCACGACCGGCACCCCGGTGATCACCGCCGAGTGCGAGAGCACCAACCCCGAGGACGAGGTGTCGATCGAGGCGGTGCGCCCGTCCACCGACGAGTCGTTCGCGACGTTCGACGTCCCCTGTGATGGTGAGCCGTTCGTGTCGGACCCCGTGGTGGGCGGTGGCGAGGAGGAGGTCATCGACATCCGGCTGGCGAACGTGCCCGACGGCGTCGCGCGGTTCTGGGCGACCCTCGCCCCGGGCACGGGCGACGGCGGGAGCGGCGACGCCGCCGGGGCCTGCTCCGCGGACGGCCTCGACTCTTCCTTCGACCCGGCGAACGCGCCCAGCGAGGCTGCCGGGGCGACCGCGGGAGCCATCGTGGAGGCAGCGCTGGCCTGCGACCAGGACCGGCTCGTCGAGCTGGCGACCGAGTACCCCACGGAGCTGATGATCCCCGCCCAGCCCGCAGAGCAGGTGTTCGCCCTGCCCGAGGACGACTCGCTGCACTACCTGACGCTGGTCGGGCTCCTGGCGGGCACGCAGGGGGCCGACCAGGGGGAGGGGACATTCGTCTGGCCCCGGGTCGCGACCGAGGAGTTCCGCGAGTCGGACGAGGCCTGGCAGGAGGTGGTGGACGCGGGTGTGCTCTCGCCGGGGGACGCCGACGCGCAGCGCGCCGAGGGGCTCGGCTACACGGGGCTTCGGATCGCGATCGACGACGCCGGCAACTGGCGGTACTACTCGGCCACCCCCTGACCCCCGCCTCGTGACCGCCGTCGGCTGCCCGGCGGTGTCGTGAAAAAGTTCGGCTCGTGTCCCAACGGTTCCTGTGCCCCGCTCGTATCTGTGTGCGAGCGGGGCACAGCCGCGCCGGGCGAGGGGAGCAGGACATGAGCGGGCAGCGGATCCGACGACGGCAGGGCCGGGGCGCGGGATGAGCGCGCGGTGGGACGAGGAACTCACCGAGCTCGTCACGAGCAGGGGGCGCGCCCTCGTGGGGTACGGGTACGCGCTGACCGGTGACGTGCGCCGGGCGGAGGACCTGGTGCAGGACGCTCTCGTGCGTGTCTTCCGCCGGTTCCGCCGCCCCGAGGCGGCGGGCGTCGAGGGGCGCACCGAGTTCCCCCTGACCGACGAGGGCAGCCGGGCCGGTATCGAGGCGTACGTGCGCCGCACGATGCTCAACATCTACTTCGACGAGACGCGGCGCTTCGCGCTGTGGCGCAAGGCGCAGCCCAAGGTCGCGACGGCGGGCGAGGTGAAGGCGCCGGCGTCGGACATCACGGCCCGCGCCGACGTGACGGCCGCGCTGCGCGGCCTGTCCCCGCGGCAGCGCGCCTGCGTGGTGCTCCGCTACTACGACGACATGACGGTGCCCCAGATCGCGACCACGCTCGGGGTCGCACAGGGCACCGTCAAGCGACACCTGGCCGACGGCATCAACGCGCTGCGTGGGGTGCTGGCGACGGAAGGAAACCTCCTGTGAGCAGGCACGACGACCCCGGGTTCGACGACCTCGGCCCCGGCCGCGACGTCCTGAGGCAGACCATCGACGCGCTGGTCGACGGCGCCACCCCCCGGGGCCTGCCCAGCGTGCCGGAGGAGAACCTCGGCCGCCTGCGGCGCAGGGTGCGCACCTGGCGCATCGCCAAGGCCGGGGCGGTCGGGGTGGGTACGGCGGTCGTGATCAGCGCGCTCGCCTTCAGCGCCGCGGAGGCCTCGACCTGGACGCGGACGGAGCCGCTGCCCGGACGGCCCACCATCCAGAGCACCGACTCCGGTCCGGTGCCCTCGCAGGTCCCGACGACCCTCCTGTCGCCGGGACCGACGGCGAGCCCGTCGCCGTCTGCCTCGCCGTCGCCGTCCCCGTCGCCTTCGCCTTCGGACGTACCCGTCGGGGAGCCGACGCCGGACGCGAGCGCGTCGTCGGCCTCTGTCGACCCTGCCGACCTGATCACCGCGCCGTTCGACGACGGGTATCGGCCGTGGTTCGACGCGTATCCCGTGTGGTGCGGCATGTCCGAGGACGACCTCGTGTCGGTGAGTCCGACAGTCTCGATCGAGATCGTCGGCGAACTGACATACGAGCGCGGCCGGGGTGGGACCATCCCGGTCAGACTCTCGGGGGAGATGCCGGGCTATGTCGACCCGTCCGACGACTCGGAGTTCGACGAGGTCATCGCGGACGACGCGCTCCTGATCTGGTCACAGGGCGGGCGCGTGGTCGACCTGGGTACTTACTGGCACGAGGGCAACGACGAGATCCCGCCGGCGCTCAACGACACGGGAGAGTGGACCGGCCTGGCGTACGCGCAGCATTACACCAGCTGTATCGAGGCCGACCTGATCGAAGGTCTGTCCGGTTACGACAACGAACGGGCGGCCGGCACGTACCAGGTGCGGGCAGCGCAGATGCACAGCATCGGCCGCATTGGACACGACGACGCGCTTCAGTACCTGGTTCTGAGCGAACCCGTGACGGTGACGATCCCCTGACTCCGAACGTGTCAGATGCTCAGGTCACTCCAGGGACCTGAGCATCTGACACGTCAGGAGCGTTCCGGTCGGTAGGTCGCCAGGATCGCCCGGCTCCGGCGTCGGCCCCGGCGGTCGAGGCGCTCGCGGCCCCCGGGGAGCCGGCCGACCACGCGGTACCGCCACGTGTTGAGCGGCAGCAGGTACGCGTGCGCCCATGGCGGGCGCACCGGCAGGCCGAGCTCGCGCATGCTGCGCACCCCGAGGAACGCCGTCAGCATCGACAGCAGCCGCTCCCGCTCGAACCGTGCCCGCGCCGGCTGCCACCATGCCGGCCCGCGGTAGGACCGCTCGGCCTGGGCGGCGACCACGGCCCGCGCCAGCCGCGGCCCGGCGTCCGAGATCCCGGCCTGCGCGAGCAGCACGTGCTGGTTGAGGCGGTGGCGCGCCCACTCGTCGTCGACCAGGAAGTCGGGGTGCACGCCCAGCAGGCGCCCCACCCACTTCCACAGGTGCATCAGCGCCCGGCTGTCCGACGGCGGGACGGGCACCCCGAGCGCGCGGCACCCCAGGATCAGCGTGCCGTCGAACAGGCCGAGCGTCGCCGCCTGGTCCGCCTGGTTGATCGGCAGGCCCCAGCGGGCGGTGTCCCAGCGGGCCGTGTCGGTGCCTCGCCGGGCGGCAGCCGGGCCCGAGGCGCCCGTGCTGCCGAGGCTCCCGCCGCCCGGATCGTCCGGCGGTTCGGTGAACGACGCCGCGACCAGCGCGTGCATCACCCGGACGTGCACGGTGGCGCGCCAGGCCGGGCCGAACGGCCGCAGCGCCCCGGGCTCCGTCAGCCCCACGGTCCACTCCTGGGTCTCGGAGAGCCGGCGCAGCGTGCCGCCGGTCAGGGCGCCGGTCGCCGCGAGCAGATCCGTGGGCCCGCCGAACCGGTACCCGCCCACGAGCGAGAGCTGGAGCAGCACGTCGGCGGCGTTCTGCCCCAGCCGCCGCTGCACCGCCGCCCCCTGCTCGACGAGGTCCCAGTCCACCCAGGAGGGCACGGCGGTGACCTCCCCAAGGAACTCCTGCAACACCTGGGGTTGCCCTTGCTGGCTGGCCCCTTCCCGCCGTCGGGAATTGAGATCGCTCGGTTGCATCGAGACCGGTCCGTCAACCGACCGGTCTCGATGCAACCAACCGATCTCATCTGCGCCGCCAGCGCCAGCGCCAGCGCCAGCGCCAGGGGCAGGGGCAGCGAGCGCCGCCCGCAGCATCGCGTGCGTGACCCGGCCCTGGGCGCCCGCGGGCAGGCGCATGGCGGCGGCGAGGGCCGCCCCGGCGTCGTCCTGCTCGAAGAAGGCGCGGCCGATCCGGTCGAGGAGGGCCTCATCGACGCCGCGGACCCGGCCGAGCACGCGCAGCGGGCGGCCGATCCGCACCCCGCGGGCCTCGGCGGAGCGGAACCGGAGCGGGTACGCGGGGGCGCGCCCGGCGTCGTCCACAGGGTTGTCCACCGTCTCGGCCATGTCCTCATCCTGACCCGGACGGGTTCGGCGCGAAAAGGGATCCGACCCCAACTGTTCGCCGGACCGGGGCGTCATAGGGGGTGAAAAGCAAGTACGCCAACTACCGGGGGAACAGAGATGAGCCACGGAGACAACCGCACGGACCACGGCACGCGCGCACCTCGCGGGCGGACGGCGCGGCTGGTCGGCGTAGGCGGCGGGGCGCTGGTCGCGGCGGGCGCGCTGGTGCTGGGCGCCACGCAGCTCGCGACGCCGGGCCTGGCGGCGCCGCTTGCCACCTATGACCCGCAGGCGGCGTCGGACGTCGCGCAGCGCGACGTCCCGCAGCCGGACCTGCTGACCGGGACGCCGCTGCGGTGCGGCGCGAACCTGGCCGACCTGAGCTTCGGCAAGGACGTGACGCTCGCCGCCACCGGCGACCTGACCACGGAGTCGGTGTACTACGAGAGCGAGTGGTCCACCCATGACTCGCTGCCGCTGCGGGCGGCCGACGCCGACGGCGCGGACGCCTCGGAGAACGACCTGAACTCGCCGACCCTGGTCTGGGTGGACGAGGACGGCACGGTCGTGGACCTGGGCGGCTGGGAGAAGTACCCGATGTACCTCACCCGCGAGGACAGCGGCCCGACGGCGCAGGAGGACCGCACCTCGTCGTGCGCCCCGGACGACGCCGAGCAGTGGCTGCCCGACGGCGAGTACACGGCCTACCCGATGACCATCGAGTACTCGAGCGACACCCTGGTGGCGGGCGCCCCGCTGCCGGTGACCGTCGAGGACGGGGAGCCGCGGTGGGCGGCCGGCGGCCAGGAGGCGCCGGTGCCGTTCGAGCTGCCGGGCGACCCGGACCAGACCCTGCTCCCGGACCGCGGGTTCGGCAGCGTGGTCGTGGACCGCACCGGCACGTGGGAGCGTCGCGACACCTACCGCGCCGTCTGGCCGGATGGCGAGATCACCGAGGGCGAGGGGTACGTGGTCCAGGCGCGGTGCACGTCGTCCGACCCGGGGGACAGCATCACCTACGCGCTGTCCGGCACGTGGGGCGACGTCGCCGGCGAGATCCGGTGCGACGGCCACGACCGCACGGACGGCACCTGGGGCTACCAGGCCCCCGACGTCCCGGGCGAGCCGGTCGGCATCGAGCTGACCGACGTGCCGGACGGCGTCGCGCTCGCGTACGCGCGCCTGGTCCCGGCCTCCGTGGCGGGCTGACCCGGCCGAACCACACCGGTCGAGCCTGACCACGCAGGTCGAACCACGCCGGTCGAGCCTGTCGAGACCCCCGGGTCCCGGCAGGCTCGACCCGTGTCCGGGCAGTCCCGGCCCGCAGTCCCGCAGAATCGGTCCACAACCTCCTGGCGCCCTGGTTCGTCGACACGGTCAGGACGGCAGGAAGGAGCCGGAATGGGCTGGCACGAAGACCTGGAGCTGCTCGCCACCCAGCGGGGTGGCGCGCTCGTCGGGTACGCCTACACGCTGTGCGGCGACGTGCGGCAGGCGGAGGACCTGGTGCAGGAGGCACTGGTCAAGTACTGCTCGCGGCTGGTCGGGCGGGGCGGACGACGACGCCGGGCGGCGTCGGGCGTGTGGGCGGTACCCCTGGACGGGGCGGACGGCGCAGACGGCGGCGACGGCGCGCGGGCGCCGCAGCACCCCGAGGCGTACGTGCGCCGCATGGTGCTGAACCTGTACCTGGACGGCTGGCGCCGCAGCCGGAAGTGGGCGGACATCGCACCACGCGTGGCCGTGGAGGACGTGCGGTTCCCCGACTCGGGCGTCACGGCCCGGGCGGACGTCGTGCACGCGCTGACCCGGCTCACGCCGCGGCAGCGCGCGAGCGTGGTGCTGCGCTACTTCGAGGACATGACGATCGCGCAGGTCGCGGACGCGATGGGCACCGCGCCCGGCACGGTCAAGCGCTATCTGCACGACGCCATGCGCACGCTGCGCGACGTGCTCGAACCGGTGGAAGCGACGACGGAAGGGAAGCGGCGATGAACCGGCACGACGAATCCAGGGACCACGACCACGGCTGGGCCGATCCCGGAGGGACGGACCTCCTGGCCCAGACCCTCGGCGCGATGGCGGGCGGCGTCGACCCGGCGTCCCCGACAGGGCCTGCGGCGGCGCTGACGACTATGAGCCGGCGGGTGCGGCTGCGCCGGGGCGCCAAGCTCGGCGGGCTCGGCGGGGGAGCGCTTGCGGTGGCGGGTGCCTTGGTGCTCGGGGCCGCACAACTGGTGCCCTTGGACCAGCCTGAGACGCTGTTGCCGGGGGCGACGGCGCCCTCGCCCGTGGAGCCCTCCCCGTCGTCGTCCGGGCCGGACCTCCAGATCCAGGACGGCTACCAGCCCTCCTGGCTCGAATGGAGCGATCTGACGTGCGGTATGCAGGTCGCCGACCTGGAGTCCACGGCGCCGGGCTGGTCGGTCGAGGTGGCCGGCGACATCTATGACCGGCCAGCCGATCTCGGCGGCGGCGAATCCGTGACGGTGCGGGGTTTGGCGGCGACGGTCCAGCAGGGGGACGGGGTGCTCCAGGGGGCCCCCGTGCTGGTGTGGAGCCAGGGCGGCGTGGTGGTCGACCTGGGCGACGACGCCTTCGAGGGGTCGGACCTGCGGGCTCCGCTGGTCGGTTCCGGTGCGGACGTGATCGAGGCCAAGGGGGGTGCGTCCACGACGTGCGCGCCCAGCGGGACCGGTGAGAGCACCAGCTTCAAGACACCGCTGCCCGAGGGCGACTACGAGGTACGGGTGGTCGCCTTCCCACAGGCTGCGTCCGGCGGGTGGACGACGGCGGTGAGCGAGCCGGTGCCGGTCCGGATCGACTCCGACGGTGCACACAGCCCGACCAGGGCGCGTGGTGGCGAGTCGGCGATCGAGTTCCCGGAGCCGGTCGGCGGTCAGGTCGCGCGGTTCGAGCTGGATCGCACCACCGACTGGGTCACCGCGGAGCTGACCCAGCCCGGCTACTCGTCCGACACGCCGATGCGGGTCATGGGCCAGTGCGAAGGACCGGACCCGGAGGCCACGCTGCCGATCGAGGTTGTTCTGTGGCCCATGGGTGAGGTGCTCGCGTCCACCCAGATCAGCTGCGACGGGGCCGAGGCGGGGAGCGAGGTCGACCTCCAGACAGGCGAAGGGGCGATCATCGACATCCGGCTGCCGAGCATCCCGGACGGGGTCGGGCGGGCCTGGGTCTCTCTCGAACCGGCCACGCCCCAGGGCGGAGACACCGCGGGCGAGTAGCCACTCCGGTGTGTGAGAAGTGCATCCGGTGGTCGAGCTTGTCGAGACCCAGGTCTCGACAAGCTCGACCACCGGATGCGTCCGGGGGACCGGCGTCGGCGGAGATAATGGCCGGATGACGGACCAGAACCTCACCACCGCCCAGTCCGGACCAGTCGAGATCGCACCCGTCCAGCCCGCCGTCGTCCCGCAGGAGGCCCGCGCCCACGCCGCGGACCTCGGTGAGTTCATCGCGGCGTCGCCGTCGTCGTACCACGCGGCGGCCGAGGTGGCGCGGCGCGCGCAGGCGGCGGGCTTCACGCTCCTCACCGAGGACGCCGCCTGGCCCGTCACCCCGGGCGGGCGCTACGTCGTGGTCCGCGACGGCTCGGTCATCGCCTTCACCGTGCCCGCCACCGCCGGCCCCACGACGCCGTTCACCATCGTGGGCGCCCACACCGACTCCACCGGCTTCAAGCTGAAGCCCAAGCCGACCACGCACGGCGCCGGCGGCTGGTGGCAGGTCGGCGTCGAGGTCTACGGCGGGCCGCTGCTCAACTCCTGGCTCGACCGCGAGCTGGAGCTGGCCGGGCGGATCGTCACGCACGACGGCACCGAGCACCTGGTGCGCACCGGCCCCATGCTGCGCATCCCGCAGCTCGCCATCCACCTGGACCGTGGCGTCAACGACAACGGCCTCGCCCTGGACAAGCAGCGCCACACCCAGCCCGTCTGGGGCCTCGGCGACGCGCAGAGCGCGGACGTCCTGGCGGCGCTCGCGGCCGACGCCGGCGTCGACCCCGCGGACATCGGCGGCTACGACGTGGTGCTGGCCGAGACGCAGCCCGCCCGCGCGTTCGGCGCCGGCCAGGCGCTGTTCGCCTCCGCGCGGCTCGACAACCTGCTCTCGACGCACGCCGGGCTGACGGCGCTGCTCGGGCGGGTCTCGACGAGCTCGGCCAGCGCCGGCTCGACCAGCGAGGGCTCGACCAGCGTCGAGATGTTCGCCGCGTTCGACCACGAGGAGATCGGCAGCGCCTCGCGCTCCGGCGCCGCCGGCCCGTTCCTGGAGGAGGTCCTGGTCCGGATCTCGACCGCGCTCGGCGCCACGGCGGAGGAGCGCTCGCGCGCGTTCGCGGCGTCCCTGCACGTGTCGTCCGACGTCGGGCACGCGGTGCACCCGAACTACCCCGAGCGGCACGACCCGGCCAACCACCCCGTCGCCGGCGGCGGCCCGATCCTCAAGATCAACGCCAACCAGCGCTACGCCACGGACGCGCACGGAGCGGCCGCGTGGAACGCGGCGTGCCGGGACGCAGGGGTGCCCACCCAGGAGTTCGTCTCGAGCAACGTCGTGCCGTGCGGTTCGACGATCGGACCCATCTCGGCGACGCGTCTGGGCATTCGCACTGTCGATGTCGGAGTGCCAATTTTGTCGATGCACTCGGCCCGTGAGCTGACCGCCGTGGTCGATCCCTGGTACCTCTCACGTGCCATGAGCGCCGTCCTCGGCGGGTGAAAAGCCGAATCGTCCCGGAACGAGGCGCTAAGGACGGTTGATCGGGGCGACCTGCGCTTTTGCATGTTTCCGTTGGTTCTGTCCGGGTATACATTTGACACAATGCGGACATGAGTTGGACGTTTGTCCAAGAAAGAATCAGCCTGACCTGCGAAAACGTCCGATCCTGCTTGTCCGCTGGTCTGGAGAAAAATACCTAGTACCGTCCAGATGCATGGACCTCGTGGGGGTGATACCACTGTGGTCATCCAGAGCCGTGAACTCGGCAAAAGAGAAATGCCGGACCCTCAGGAGCCCCCTGTGCCTCGTGCAACCGTACGCACCTGCGCTCGATGTGGCTGTGTCCTCAGCCGCTACAACTCCGAAGCGCGCTGTGCCGCATGCCGGCGCACCGAGTCAGTCCCCGTGGTGTCGCTGCCCAGCGTCCCGTCACGGGTCTGGCAGGACGAAGCCGTCCGCTCGGCGCTGGCCGACTGGGACTTCGGTCAGGTCAGCCGCATGGTGCGGCAGCTCGTCCCGCTGCGGCAGGAGGACGTGGCAGCCCTGACCGGGCTGAGCCAGTCCTACCTGTCGATGCTGGAGTGCGGAGACCGCCGACTGACCGACGTCTCCCGCGTCGTCCAGTTCCTCACGGGACTGGGCACGCCGCCGGACCTGGTGCGCCTCCCGCTCCCCGGGATCAGCCCGCTGCCCGACGCCGCCGCGCCCGCTCGGACCGCGTCGTCCGGACAGGCCGCGAGCGCACCCGTGACCGTGACGCCCACCGCGCCCGACCCCACGCTGCCGTGGACGGCGGACCGCATGCTCACCGCGCTCCGCCTGGCGCACGTCGCCGACAACACGGCGGACTGGCTGCCCGCGGACTCGAACGGCCCCGTGTCGGCCACCGCGATGGCCGACGCGGCCGGGACGGACACGCCGCGGCCGGCGTCGGGCATCGCGCTCAACTCGATGATCCAGCGCTGGGACGCGGAGCAGGCGGAGCCGCTGCGCCGCGCCACCGTCGGCACCCGGGTGTCGCTGGAGCTCTGCGGGCACCTGCAGGGCACGCTCGACGAGCTCCGCGTCATGGACAAGGGCTCGGGCAGCGGGTCGGTGGCCGACCTGGCCCGTGCCCACCTCGCCCTGGTGGTCCGGATCCTGGAGCGCAGCACGTACGACGAGGTCACGGGCCGGCTGCTCGCCGCCGTCGCCGCGGACACCGCCACGCAGGCCGGCTGGTTCGCGTTCGACGCCGGGCGCACCGACGCGGCGCGCGCCTACATGCTCGCCGGGCTCCGTGCCGCGCACGCGGCGGCGGACGACCGGCTCGGCGCCGGCGCGCTGTCCTACCTCGCGATCCACGGCTACTCGAGCGGCGACCCGCGCGACGCCGTCCGGGCCGCGGAGGCGGGCCGACGCCGGATCGCCCGGCTCGACGCGCCGCACCTGTCGGCGACGCTGCTGACCCGCCAGGCGCGCGGCCACGCCGCCGCCGGCGAGGGCGAGGCCGCGCGCCGGGCCCTCGGCGAGGCGTCGGAGCTGTGTGCCCGCGGCCGCGGCGAGGACGACCCGCACTGGCTGTACTGGATGAACGAGGGCGAGATCCACGGCCAGTCCGGCTCGGCGCACCTGGCGCTCGGCAACACGGCCCGCGCCGTCGAGAGCTTCGGCCACGCGATCCGCGCCGAGCGGGCGGGCGAGCGGCGCACGCACGGGCTGTTCCTCAGCCGCGCGGCCCAGGCGCACGCCCGGGCGGGCGACCTCGACGCGGCCTGCGCCACCGGCGAGGAGGCCGTGGCCATCGCCGAGACCGTGCAGTCGGCGCGCCTGCGGGAGCACCTGCGGGACCTGTCGGCCGACCTGCGCCGAGGTGGCTCGACGCGGCGCTCCGGAGTAGGGGCGCGGGTGCTGACCGAGCGGATCGCGGCACTGGCGTCGTGACCGCGCCGGCCACCTCCGGCGGCGATGCCCGGGCCCTCGTGCTCTGGGACATCGACCGGACGCTCGTCTACGTCGGAGAGGTGGACCGGACGGCATACCGGGAGGCGTTCGCCGAGGTCGTGGGACGGCCCGCCGAACGCCTCCCGGCCAAGGGCACCGGGGTGACCATGCCGCTCGCGATCCGCGGGCTGCTGGCCGACAACGGCGTCCCCGAGCACGAGGCGGAGGACCTGCTGCCGCGGATGCTCGCGGCGGTGCCCCTGCACTTCGCGGCCCGCACCGACGAGGTGCGGCGCCTGGGGACCGTGCTCCCCGGGGCGATGGGCGCCCTGAAGGCCGTGGCCGCCGAGCCCGACCTGGTGGCCACGGTGCTGACGGGCAACCTCGAGCCGAACGCCCGCATCAAGCTCGGCGTGTTCGGCATGGACCGGTACGTCGACGCCGCCGTGGGCGGCTACTCCTCCGACGACGCCCACCGGCCCGCCCTCGTGGCGGTGGCCCAGCGGCGCGCGAGCGAGCGGTACGAGAGCGCGTTCCACAAGGGCAACACCGTGATCGTCGGCGACTCGCTGGAGGACGTGCGCACCGGCCTGGAGGGCGGGGCGCACGTGGTGGCGGTCGCCTCGGGGACCACGCCGGCGAACCGGCTGGCCGAGGCGGGGGCCGACGTGGTGCTCCCGGACCTCACCGACTCGGGCCGGCTGATCCAGGAGATCCGGGTCCTCACCGACACCGCCTGACCTCCTCGGCGAGGTCGCGCCGGGGTGCGGAAGACTCCATGCTTCGACATAGTGACTGGCGTCACATGTGAGTAGACTCTGGTCTCTTCCCGCCATCGACGGTGCTGGCGGGATGCATCGGCCTTGCACGGGTCAAGCCTGTGCAGGGCATTACATATCTGGGGGAACCGCCCCGGAGCTCGTCGAGGAGGACGGATGCTCGAAGACGACATTGTTTTCGGCGCAGGGAGCTACACCACGGTGGCGGTGATCGCCGTCATCGCGGCCGCTGCCCTCGGGTGCGCTTTCGTGCTGCGCCGCCAGGTGCTCGCCGCGCCTGATGGAACCGCGAAGATGCAGGACATCGGCCAGGCCGTGCAAGAGGGCGCCTCCGCTTATCTGAAGCGGCAGTTCCGCACCCTCGTGCTGTTCGCCGCGGTGGTGTTCGCGCTGCTCTTCCTGCTGCCGGGCGACGGCGGGGTGCGTGTCGGGCGCTCCATCGCGTTCCTGTTCGGCGCCGGGTTCTCCGCGGCCATCGGCTACCTCGGCATGTGGCTCGCGGTGCGCGCCAACGTCCGTGTGGCCTCGGCCGCGACCCGGCCCGGCGGCCGGGCCGAGGGCGCCCGCATCGCGTTCCGCACCGGCGGCGTCGTCGGCATGTCCGTGGTGGGCCTGGGCCTGCTCGGTGCCGCGCTCGTCGTGCTCGTGTACGACGTCGACGCGCCCGCCGTGCTGGAGGGCTTCGGCTTCGGCGCCGCGCTGCTCGCCATGTTCATGCGCGTGGGCGGCGGCATCTTCACCAAGGCGGCCGACGTCGGCGCCGACCTGGTCGGCAAGGTCGAGCAGGGCATCCCGGAGGACGACCCCCGCAACGCGGCCACCATCGCGGACAACGTGGGCGACAACGTCGGCGACTGCGCCGGCATGGCGGCCGACCTCTTCGAGTCCTACGCCGTGACGCTCGTGGCCGCCCTCATCCTGGGCAAGGCCGCCATGGGCGAGCAGGGTCTCGTGTTCCCGCTGATCGTCACGGCGATCGGCGCGTTCGTCGCGCTGCTGGGCGTCTTCATCACCCGGGTGCGCGGGTCCGAGAGCGGGCTCGCCGCGATCAACCGCGGCTTCTACATCTCCGCCGTCGTCGGCGCCGTGCTGGCCGGCATCGCGGCCTTCGTCTACCTGCCGTCCTCGTTCGGCCAGATGACCGGCACCGCCGACCTCACCGACGTGACCGCCGACCCGCGGATCGTCTCCGCCCTCGCCGTGCTCATCGGCGTGGTGCTCGCGGGCGTCATCCTCTGGGTCACGGGCTACTTCACCGGCACCGACAAGAAGCCGACCCTGCACGTGGCCGAGACGTCCCGCACGGGCGCCGCGACCGTCGTCCTGTCCGGCATCGGCGTGGGCTTCGAGTCGGCCGTGTACACGGCCGGCATCATCGCCGCCGCGATCTGCGGCGTGTTCCTGCTGGCCGGCGGCTCGGTGCCGCTCGCGCTGTTCCTCGTGGCCCTCGCCGGCTGCGGCCTGCTCACCACGGTCGGCGTCATCGTCGCCATGGACACGTTCGGCCCGGTCAGCGACAACGCGCAGGGCATCGCCGAGATGTCGGGCGACGTCGACGAGGAGGGCGCGCAGATCCTCACCGACCTGGACGCCGTCGGCAACACCACCAAGGCCATCACCAAGGGCATCGCGATCGCCACGGCCGTGCTGGCCGCGACCGCGCTGTTCGGCTCCTACGCCGACGCCGTGTCGCACGCGCTCGCGCAGGTGGGCGACGTCGGCTCCGGCCTCGTGACCTCGATGCTCAGCTACGAGATCATCTCGCCGGTCACCCTCGTGGGCGTGATCCTGGGCGGCGCCACCGTGTTCCTGTTCTCCGGGCTCGCGATCGACGCCGTGACCCGCGCCGCGGGCGCCATCGTGTTCGAGGTGCGCCGCCAGTTCCGCGAGCACCCGGGCATCATGACCTTCGACGAGCGCCCGGAGTACGGCAAGGTCGTGGACATCTGCACCCGGGACTCGCTGCGCGAGCTCGTCACCCCGGGTCTGCTGGCCGCGTTCGCGCCCATCGCGGTGGGCTTCGGCCTCGGCGTCGGGCCGCTCGCCGGGTTCCTGGCCGGTGCGATCGGCTCCGGTGTGCTCATGGCGATCTTCCTGGCCAACTCGGGCGGCGCCTGGGACAACGCCAAGAAGATCGTCGAGGACGGCAAGTACGGCGGCAAGGGCTCGGAGGCGCACGCGGCGACCGTCATCGGCGACACCGTGGGCGACCCGTTCAAGGACACCGCCGGCCCCGCGATCAACCCGCTGATCAAGGTGATGAACCTGGTCGCGCTGCTCATCGCCCCGGCGGTGGTGGCGCTCAGCGTCCCGGCTGATGCCAACCACGCGCTGCGCATCGGCATCGCGCTGGTGGCGGCGGCCGTGGCCTTCGGTGCCGTGATCTGGTCGCGCGTGCGGGCCTCCCGCGTCGACGCGGCGCAGCAGGAGGAGCAGGACCGCACGGCGGCCACCGTCTGACGCCGAGGTAGAACCGCAGCGAGATAGAACTGCGGCGAAGTAGAACTGCAGCGAGGTAGAACCCTGGCGATCCGGCCAGGGTTCTACCTCGCTGCAGTTCTGTCTCGGCAGGGTGGGCTACTGGCCCACCCGGCCGTCGACGCACTCGCGGAGCAGGTCGGCGTGGCCCACGTGCCGGGAGTACTCCTCGATCATGTGCACCAGGATGTCCCGGACGGGCACCTGGTCCCCGTTGTGCGCGACGGTCTCGCCCAGCCCGTCCTCGGGCAGGGTCTCCATCCAGGCGTCGGCGTCCCGGACCTCGCGCCGCCAGTTCTCCCACGCGTCCTCGACGACGGCGGGGTCGGCCACGGCGCCGTCGAAGTCCGCGTCGGGGTTCTCCGGCCCCTTGCCGAACATCTTGGGCAGGTCCGCGCGACCCTGCAGCGCCCGCTGGAACCAGCTCTGCTCGACGTCGGCCAGGTGCCGCACCAGCCCGAGCAGCGACATGGTCGACGGCGGCACCGACCGGCGGGCGAGCTGCTCGGCGTCGAGCCCGTCGCACTTCATCTCCAGCGTGAGCCGGTAGTGCCGCAGGTAGTTCCAGAGGGTCTCCTTCTCGCCGACCGGGCTGGCCAGCGCCTCCCTCGGGTCGCTGTCGGGGTCCACCCACATGTCGGGGTAGACGGTGGCTGAGGTCCATCGCTCCGTGGTGGTCATGAACCCAGTGCACCGCCGCCTCCGGCCCCGGTCAACGGCATTGTTCCGCGGCGCGGGCCCGCCGATCGGCCGCGAACCCGGGGCGCCGGGCCATGCGGTCGCCGCGATTGATTCCCGGTCCGGCCTCCGGATGGTCCAGACTTGGCCGGATTGTCGCTGGGGAGGCTCCGTTGCTCGCTCGTACCCGCTTGCTCGCCGCGCTGACCGGCGCGGTGACCGGCGTGACGCTGGCCGTCGGCGGCGCCGTGCCCGCGACGGCGACGTCGGGCGGCTCCGGACCTGCCGTGGCGGACGTCCGGACGGGACCCGCCGACGGCCCGACCGACCCGGGCGCGTTCATCGCGTCGTACGTGCCGCCCGACCCGGTGCCGCGCGGCCCGGCCGAGGTGCGCATGCCGGCGTCGTACCCGTACCAGCCCCGGCTGCGGGTCTTCCCACCGGCCGAGCGCGACGCCACGGACCGCAACCGGACGGCGAGCCACGCCGACCTGGCGCCCCGCCTGCAGCGGCTGATGGAGCGCAGCGACCGGGTCTCGACGCAGGTGGTGGGGCAGTCCACCGAAGGGCGCGACCTCTACCTGGTCACGGTGACGGCGCCGGAGAGCGCGGCGGAGACCGCGCGGCAGACGGGGTGGCGCACGGAGATCCGCGACCGGCCCAACCTGGCCGCGCACGATGCGGCCCTGCGGTCGGGCTACAAGACCCCCGTCTGGATGACCGCGAACATCCACGGCGACGAGTGGGAGGGCACGGACGCCGCGCTGCGGGTCATCGACCGCCTCGCCACGGCCGACGACCGGGCCACGCGCGAGACCCTGGCCCACCACCGGATCGTGTTCAGCCTGACGCTCAACCCCGACGGGCGCACCCACGCGACCCGCTCGACGTCGCTCGGCCTGGACGCCAACCGCGACATGATCACGCTCGCCACGCCCGAGGCGCGCTCGTACGTGCGCACCCTCCAGGCGGTGCAGCCGCTGCTCGCGGCGGACTTCCACGGCTACACGGACGTGCTCCAGCTCGAGCCGGCCGGCCCGCCGCACGGCGAGAACTACGAGTACGACCTGCTCCTGCCGCACGGCTACGCCATCGCGCGCCAGGTGGAGGACGACGTGGTCGCCGCCGACATCGCCGGGAACACGTACTACGACCCGGACACGGGCCGGGCGGTCGAGCGGGACACGGGGTTCGTCAAGATCCCGTACCGGGACACCCCGTCCGGCTGGGACGACTACCCACCGGTCTTCACGGCGCAGTACGCGGCCCTGCACGGCGCGGTGACCACCACGGTCGAGCTGCCGCTGGGCCGCACGGGTGCCACCACCACGCCGGCCGACTCCGCGGTGGACACCGAGGTGGCCGTCACGGCGATGACGTCGATGATCGACTACGTCCGCCGCAGCTCGGACGCCATGCTCGCGGGCCAGGTCGAGACGTTCCGTCGCGGCGTGTCCGGCGCGCCCAAGGTCGCGCTCACCACCGAGAACGTCGCCGACGTCGCCGGCCCGGACGAGTGGAAGCGGCACTGGGGCGCCACCGACGACCAGGAGCCCGTGCGGCTCCCGCGCGCCTACGTGATCCCCGTGGGCGAACGTCAGCGGTCGGCGAGCGACGCCGAGGACCTGGTCGACACGCTCCGGTTCCACGGCATCGAGGTGGGCCGGCTGGACGCCCCGGCGCGCGTGCCGGGCACGGGCACCACCTATCCCGCGGGCTCGTACGTGGTGGACCTGCACCAGCCGCTGCGGGGCCTGGCGAACGCCCTGCTCGGCCTCGGCTCCGACATCTCCGGCAAGGTCCCCGGCATGTATGACATCTCGGCGTGGTCGCTGGCCGAGCTCTGGGGCGCGACGGTGGACCCGGTGGGCGCCACGACCGACGGCCCGGTGGGGCGCACCACGCGTCTGCGCGGCCCCGTCGAGCACGGCGCCGCCCTGCCCGACGAGCGCTACCTGCGGTTCGACCTGGCCGGCGTCGCGGACCACCGCGCCCTGAACGACCTGCTGGGCCAGGACGTGGCCGCGCGGCTGACGGCGGACGGCGGCGTCGTCGTCGGGCCGGACGGGCGGGGTGCGGCCCGGGTCGCAGCCAGCCGGTACGGCGTCGACCTCGAGGCGTCGACGCCCGTCGCGTACCGGGCGGCGGATCCGGCCGAGGACCTGACCATCGCGTACGTGGGCGACCAGGACGACCGGCTGGCGCTCACGGCGCTCGGCTTCGACGACCTGGTGGCGGTCTCGGCGGGCGGTATCCGGACGAGCGCCGCCGTCGGCCGGCCGACGGGCCTCGACGGCGCCGACGTGCTGTGGGTGGGCACGACCCTGGACCTCCCGCCGGGGACTGCGGGTCACGACTACGTCCGGTCCTGGTTGCGCGACGGCGGCGCGATCGTCGGGCGCGGCGCCGGCGCCTTCGCGGCGGCCAAGTCCTTCGGGCTGGTCAGCGGTACCGCGGTCACCGGGGACGAGGCGGGCAACGGCATCATCGAGACCGACACCCCGGGCGACGTCCTGGGCGACCACCCGCAGGACCGCGGGTTCGTCTACCCCGCGGTGTGGTTCACGGACGTGGGCCCGGGCACGACGGCGGAGCTGACGTACGGCAGCTTCCTGGCCGGCCACTGGTCGTCGTCGGGGGACGGCTCCGGGCCCGACGCCGCCAGTGGGCGAATTGCTGCTGTATCCGGCAAAATAGGACACGCGCGGGCGTTCGTGTTCGGCACGTCGGTGTTCTTCCGTACCCATCCCCGGGGTGGCCTGAGCCAGGCGGGGACGGCGATCCACTGGGCCGCGGGCTGATTTCCGCGGACGTGCTGGTCACACCGTGACCGGGGCGACGGCGATCACCAGGGGTATGTGGAAAACCGGGTGCTACCGCTATCGTCTGCCGTGTTGTGCTCCCGAACGCCCCGTGGTCCGCGGGCGTGGTCGGGAGCCCCGACGCAGGGGTCCCGTCGTGGGAGGCCCGGAGCAGGAGAAGGTCCCGTGAGTGCCGACATCGACCCGACCGAGGCCATTCCTCAGGTCACGGCCGAAATGATCGCGAGGGCGGCGGCCCAGCAGGCCCCGGCCGAGCGTGAGACCGCCGCCGCACCCGAGCGCAAGCCGGCCGGGAAGCCCCAGGCGCAGCCGCAGCCGCAGCCCAAGCCGGAGTCCCGGCCGAAGCCGGAGCCCGTCGCCGAGCAGCCCGCCGCGCCGGACGCCGTGCTCTCCACGCGGCCGGGCTCGTCGCCGTTCACCGCGTCGGAGCCGTACGCCGACCGGCACACGTCGGCCGGGCACATCGCCGCCGGGCACCTCTCCTCGCTCGTGCAGATCCCGACGGTGTCCGCGTGGGACCCGCAGCTCCTCGACCACGAGTCGTTCGCCCGGCACCGCGCCGCGCTGGCGACCTTCTACCCGCGCGTGCACGCCCTGCAGAGCGAGCCGGCGGGCGAGCACGGCCTGCTCTACCGCTGGCCCGGCCGGGGTCGCCAGGACGTGCTGCACCCCTACCCCGTGGTGCTCGTGGCGCACCAGGACGTGGCGCCGGTCCGGGTCATGGACTGGCCCGGCGGCAACCCGTTCTCGGGCGAGATCCGCGAGGGCGTGGTGCACGGCCGCGGCACGCTCGACGACAAGGGCGCGCTCGTCGCGGTGCTCGACGCCGTGGAGACGCTGCTCGGCGAGGGCTTCGTGCCCGAGCGCGACATCTGGCTCTTCTTCGGCGCGGACGAGGAGACGGTGGGGGAGTCCGCCCAGATCGCCGTCCGCCGGCTGTACGAGCTCGGGGTGCGCCCGTGGCTCGTGGTCGACGAGGGCGGGTTCGTCGGGACCGACGTCTTTCCCGGCGTCGACCGGCAGACCGCCCTGGTGGGCGTCGCGGAGCGCGGCCTGATCGGGATCAACCTCTACACCACCGACGTCGGCGGTCACGCCGCGACCCCCGGCCGCTGGACCGCGACCACGCGTCTGGCCCGCGCCGTGACGCGTGCGGGCCGGCACCGGTTCGCGGCCCGCGTCAGCCCGCCGACCGTCGAGATGCTCGCCGCCGTGGCCCCGCGCGGGACCGGCTTCCGGGGCACGATGCTCCGGCTGGTCGCCAAGGTGGCCGCCGGGCCGTTCCGCAAGCTCGCGGCCTGGATGCTGGCGGGCGCCGGCCCGGAGGCGACCGCGATCGTCCGTACCACCGTGGCGGTCACCGAGCTGGAGGGCAGCCCCGGCGCGAACGTCGCGGCCGCGACGGCCCGGGCCCGCCTCGACGTCCGCGTGGCCCCCGGCGACACCGTGGAGCGGACCGTCGCGCGGCTGCGCCGCGTCATCGCGGACAAGCGGGTCGAGATCGAGGTCGTGGAGAGCGACGAGCCCAGCGAGGTCTCGCCCACCGACAGCCAGCAGTTCGCGCTCCTGAGCGAGTCGATCGGGGCCGCGTACCCGGACGCCCTGGTGGTGCCGCACGTGGCGCCGGCAGCGTCCGACGCGCGCCGGTTCACCCCCATCAGCGACCACGTCTACCGGTTCCGGCCGTTCGTCATGAGCCGCGAGCAGCGACAGTCGTCGCACGGCGCCGGAGAGCGGCTGAGCGTCGATTCCCTGAGCCGGGGAGTGCATTTCTATCGCGAGGTGCTGCGCAAGATCCCGGGCTGACCTGGGCATTCAACAAATCGCCGAAATTGCACTAAGTTCTCCCTCTATATCGGTGAGGGGGGACATTTCATGAGTAACTCGGCAGCGCAGCCCGGGAGCTCGGGCCGCTCCCGTGCGCCCGTGAACGTCAACGTCCACACCTACCCCGCGCAGCTGCAGTACCCGCCGCCGACGTATCTCGTGTTCACCGTTCTGGTCACCCTGTTCGGATTCCCGCCGACGGGAATCATCGCGCTGGTGAACTCCATGCGCGTCAACACCCTGTGGAAGACCGGACAGCACGCCAAGGCACGCAAGGCGTCCCGCCGCGCGCGCAACTGGGGACTGCTCACGCTCGCCGTCTGGGTCGTGGCCGTCGTCGTCGTGGTGTTCTGGGCGAGCATCGCCTACCTGAACGGGTAGCACTTCACCCACAGTTCGTCAGCTATCACACGATTGCCCCTCCTGTCTTCCCCGGTTCTGCGGGTAAAGTGCGCGGCTATGAGTGCGACACGGCGCAAGGGCTCGCGAGGTGGGCGTGCTGCTGCCCGCGCTGGTGGTCCCCCCGCGAGCAATGCGCTCACCTGGGCGGAGAGCCTCGCGTCGGGCGAGGCCGCACCGGGCGCGAGCGCGCTCGAGTGGGCCGAGGGGCTCGCCCAGGACGCCAAGGACAACGCCGCGCCCAGCCCGTGGGGCGCCGCGGCAGGCGCTGCGGCGCCGGCTGAGCCGGCCCCGGCCGAGGACGCCGCCGGATCCCCCTGGGGACCCGTCCCGGCGCCCGCCGTCGCCGACGACGAGGGCGACGCCGAGCCCGAGGCCGACGCCAACCCGTGGGGCTCCGTGGCCGCGGCCGAGCCCGCGACGACCCGGGGCCGGGGCAAGAACGCCGGCGGCAAGAGCGGCAAGGCCGGCAAGTCGCGCGGCAAGGGCAAGGGCGCGCGGTCCGGCGCCAAGGGCGCGCCCAAGGAAGACCTCGCGCCGACCCCCGCGGGCGGCTTCCCGCTGATCGCGGGCCAGGCGGCCGACGAGGCCCCGCAGGAGCCGCTGCCCGACGACGGTGCGCTGCCCGGTCTGCCGAGCATCTCCGGCGCCGACGCCGCCGTCCCGGCGGGGGCCGGCGAACCCTCCGGCCCGGGCCGGTCCGGCTCGTCGAAGGCCGGCTCGTCGAAGGCCGGCAAGGGCCCCCGGAGCCGCATCCCCACGCCCAGCACGGCGCAGCAGCGCAAGATCAGGAAGACCCTGCGCCGCGGCCTGCCCAAGTTCCTGGACCGCCCGCTCGTGCTCGTCCTGGCCGGCGTCGTCTCCGCGGGCCTGGGCCTGGGCGCGGGCTGGGGCATGGACACCTTCTCCGGCGGCGCCGGTGGCTCGGGCTCGACGGCGGACGCCGCGTCGTGCGCGCAGACGCAGATGGCCTGGACGCAGGCCGCCAACGCCCAGTCGGCGATGGTCGAGGACCAGCCCGACACCCTGCGCAAGGGCTTCATCAACGCGCGCAACGCGCTGGACGGCGTCACGCCGCCCGAGGAGATCTCGCAGGAGTGGGCGGTCGCCTTCACCTACTACTCCACGGTGGCCAACAACATCGAGAAGGTGAAGGCCAACGACGGCCCCGCGATCTCCTCGGCGGTCGGCGGCGCGCAGAAGGAGCTCGACACCAACGCGATGCTCGAGGCGACCAAGACCATCGGCCTCTACGTCAACTCGAACTGCACCCGGTAGTCAGGTCAGGATGGTGCCCGTGCACCCTCCTGTGACCGATCCCGCCCTCGTCGCGTCCCTCCGGGACGACCTGGTCTCTTCCGCCTACGACGTCGACGGCGTCGAGGACGTGCTCGGCCCGCTGGCCGCGGCCGCGCTGCACCGGGAGCAGGCCCTGCCGGCGCGCCGGGCCCTTGCCGCGGCGGTGGCGGGCAAGCCGGCCGCGGACCGTGACCCGCGCGCCACGCTCGCCACCCTGTTCCTGCTGGGCGAGCCCGTGCCGCGCGGGGCGCTGGACCGCGCGCTGCCCGGCACCGGGACCGCGGGCGCGGAGCGCCTCGGCCTCGTCGCCGCCCAGGGCACGGAGGACGACGACGCCGTGCGCGCCGTCGTCGACCTGCGGCCCTACTCGTCGGTCGACGCCGTCGGCGACGCCCGCTGGTGGCTCGCCAGCGACCTGGGCGAGCTGGCGACGGGCGGACGCCTGGCGACCGACCACGTGCTCGGGGCCGGCGGCGCGTCGCTGACGCTCGCCCAGGTCACGGTGCGCAACCGGGTCGGCCGGGTGCTCGACCTCGGCACCGGCTGCGGCATCCAGGCCCTCCACGCGGCCCGGCACGCCCAGCACGTGGTGGGCACCGACATCTCGCACCGCGCGCTGTCGTTCGCGGGGTTCAACGCGGCGCTGAACCTGCCCGACGGCGCGGAGCTGGACCTGCGGCACGGGTCCATGCTGGAGCCGGTCGCGGGGGAGCGGTTCGACCTCGTGGTCTCCAACCCGCCGTTCGTCATCACGCCGCACGCCGGCGCGGCGGGCCGCGCCGTCGCCGACGCGCTCGGCGACTACGAGTACCGCGACGGCGGCCGGGCGGGCGACGACCTGGTGCGGGACCTGGTCCTTGGCGTCGGCGGCGTGCTCGCGCCGGGCGGCACGGCCCAGCTCCTGGCGAACTGGGAGCACCGGCGTGGTGAGCCGTGGACCGAGCGCGTGGGCCGCTGGCTCGACGAGGCGGGCCTGGACGGCTGGATCATCCAGCGCGAGGTGCTCGACCCCGCCGAGTACGCCGAGACCTGGATCCGCGACGGCGGCACCACGCCCGACCGCGAGCCGGACGCGTGGGCCGCGGCGTACGGCGCCTGGCTGGACGACTTCGCGTCCCGGGACGTCGAGGCGGTCGGCTTCGGGATCGTCACCCTGCGCCGCCCCGCGTCGGGTGCCCCGACGCTGCGCCGCCTCGAGGAGCACACCGGGTCGGTGCGGCAGCCGCTCGGCGCGCACATCGCCCGCAGCCTCGCCGGGCACGACTGGCTCGCCACCCGGGACGACGACGCTCTCGCCGCGGCGCACCTGGTGACCGCCGCCGACGTCACCGAGGAGCGCTACCTGACGCCCGGCGCGGCGGACCCGAACGTCGTCGTGCTGCGGCAGGGGGACGGGCTGGGCAGGGGCGTGCACGCGTCGACGCCGCTCGCGGCGCTCGTCGGCGCGTGCGACGGCGACCTGACCGTCGGGCAGATCGTGGGCGCCATCGCCTCGCTGTTCGAGGTGCCCGCGGACGCGCTGGCGGCGGAGCTGCTCCCCGCCGTCCGCGGCCTGGTCCGGGACGGTTTCCTGGAGGGCTGACCGGCGTCCGTGGTGAGGCGTCCCGCGAGACCCGGCAGGGCCGCTCCGGCGGCCTCGCGGGCCCGCGGAGGCCGTTACCGGGACGTAACGGTCTTTCGCGCAGACCGATAAATTTTGTCGATGCCCGAGACATATGGGGCTATGACAGATATTTTCCACCCTGTGGAACTCGACATGCGGCACTTGAGGATGGTCGTCGCGGTTGCCGAGTCGGGCAGCGTCACGAAGGCGGCCGCTGCCCTCGGCATCGCGCAGCCGGCGTTGACCGCGCAGCTCAACCGCATCGACCGGTCCCTGGGCGGGAACGTCTTCGTCCGCGACCGGTTCGGTGCGCGACCGACCGAGCTCGGCGAGCTGGTACTCAGGCACGCTCGCGTGCTTCTCCCCGCCATGGCCGCCCTGGCCGACGACGCCGAGCGCCTCGTCAACGGCGACGTCGCCCACGGCGAGACCGTCCGGGTCGGCATCACCGGCACCGGACTGGGCGGGCTGTTCGTCAACCAGCTGCACATCGGCATGCCCGGTGCGCAGGTCACCACGGCCATGCCCCACCTGCCCGACGACGTCGCGGCGCGCCTCGCCCGCGGCACCATCGACGTCGGGCTGGTCGGCATGTGCTCCGACGTCTCGCCCCCGGCGGCCGTCGAGGTCTCGTGGACCCGGGTCTGCACCGACCCGATGTTCGTGCTCATCGACGAGCACCACCCGTATGCGGGCAAGCCCGAGGTGTCGCTGGCGGAGCTGGCCGAGGAGCAGTGGCTCCGCGTGCCCTCGCACGGCTGCCTCGAGGAGTGCTTCGTCTCGGCGTGCGTGCGCGCGGGGTTCACGCCCCGTGGCATGGGCGAGGCCGAGTGGACCACCGCCGTCGACCAGGTGCGCGCGGGGCGCGCCGTCGCGCTCGTGGAGCCCGGCCAGCCGGACCCGCCGGGCGTGGCCGCCGTCCCCCTGGCCGGGGCGCCCTTGCGCCGTACCCACTACCTGGGCTGGCGGCATGACGCCGACCTGCGCGTGGACCTGGAGGCCGTCGAGGGCGCGGCCCACCGCGCGCACCGCGACGCGGTGCGCCGCAGCCCGCAGTACGAGCAGTGGCTGGCGATGTACGGGATGCTCGGCTGACCCACCCTTCGTGTCAGACGTACCGGTCACTCCTGTGACCTGTACGTCTGACACGTCGTGCCTGGGGGAGTGGGTGGGCACTTACGTGGTTTGCCCTCCATAGGAAATATGTATGACCTGAGTGTGATCTGGGCGTGAAGTCCAGCTCCTCCTACTGTGGCGGTGCGGGTGAAAAATCACCCGGGGGTGGAACTTCACCCTCATCGACCCAAGGAGTCGCTGGAGATGAGACGTACTTCCCTCCGGGGCGTCGCCGTGGCAACAGCCACCGTGGGCCTCTTTGCCGGCACCATCAGCGCCGTCGCCGCCGCACCGTCCGACGTCGAGGCCGCGACCTCCGGCTACACGCCGGGCCTCGTCGCCGCCATGGAGCGCGACCTCGGCCTGAGCACGGCGGACGCCGTGGCCCAGATCGAGGCGCAGGAGCTCCTGGCCGACACGCAGCAGAGCCTGGAGAAGTCGCTCGGCGCCTCCTACGCCGGAGCCTGGGTCGAGGGGTCGGACGCGCTGCACGTCGCCGTCACCGACGCCGCGCAGGCCGCCGACGTCCGCGCGGCCGGGGCCACTCCCGTGACCGTGGACAACTCGCTCAAGGCGCTCGACGCCTGGACGGCGGACCTGGACGGCGCGCTGTCCTCGTCCGACGTGACCTCGTACCACGTGGACGTGGAGACCAACGAGATCGTCATCGACGTGGTCAAGGGCGCCGCGGCCGACGTCCGGGCCGACGTCGCCGAGGCCGGTGTGCCGGCCGGCGTCGTCTCGCTGACGCAGGCCACCGAGCGGCCCCGTACCTTCGCCGACGTGATCGGCGGCGAGGCGTACTTCATCGACGGCAGCGCGCGCTGCTCCGTCGGGTTCGCCGTCACCGGCGGCTTCGTCTCGGCCGGCCACTGCGGCTCGGTCGGCTCCTCGGCGAGCGAGCCGAACGGCACCTTCGAGGTCTCGGAGTTCCCGGGCAGCGACTACAGCTACGTCTCGGTCGACTCCGACACCCCGGTGGGCGTCGTCGACGACTGGAACGGCGGCACCGTGGCCGTCGAGGGTTCGACGCCGGCCGCCGTCGGCGCCAGCGTCTGCCGCTCGGGCTCCACGACCGGCTGGCACTGCGGCACCATCGAGGCGCTCAACGCCACGGTGAACTACGCCGAGGGCAGCGTCTCCGGCCTCATCCAGACCGACGTCTGCGCCGAGCCGGGCGACTCGGGCGGCTCGCTGCTCGCCGGCTCGCAGGCCCAGGGCATGACCTCCGGCGGCAGCGGCAACTGCTCCTCCGGCGGCCAGACCTTCTTCCAGCCGGTGGGCGAGGCGCTGAGCGCGGCCGGTGTGTCGCTCCTGACGAACTGAAGCAGCATGAGCTGAACCAGCCGAGGCGCTGACGCGAGGGTGCTGAGCGCCACCGCCGTCGGGCCGCGGGGCGGGTAGGGGAAGTCCCTACCCGCTCTGCGGCATGTCCGCATATTGCGTCGATATGTCCAAAACGGTATCTGGGAGTTACCTGAACGCGACCTTACGCTCTGTCGCACTGGGTGAATTCATTGCCCCGACGACAAGGAGTCGCTGGACATGAGACGCACATCCTTCAAGGCGATCACCGTGGCCACAGCCGCGGCGACGCTTCTCGCCGGCAGCATCACCGCTGCGACCGCAACCGCTGCTGCCGGAGCCGACAAGCCCGAGGTGTCCAGCTACGCCCCGGGCATGGTCGACGCCATGGAGCGCGACCTCGGCCTGACCACCTCCCAGGCCGTGGCCCGTCTCAAGACCGACGAGGCCCTGTCCGACAAGCAGCACGCCATCGCGAAGTCCCTCGACAAGGGCTACGCGGGCGCCTGGGTGAGCGGCACCGAGCTGTACGTCGCGGTCACCGACAAGGCCGGGGCTGCCGAGGTCCGGGCCGCCGGCGCCACGGCCGTCACCGTCGACAGGTCCCTGGCTCAGCTCGACCGCCTGGCCACGAAGGCGTACCAGGCGGCTCCCGAGGCCAAGGTGGCCGGTGCGTACGTGGACGTCGAGTCCAACGCGGTGGTGCTGGAGGTTGCCAAGGGGGCCAAGGCCGCCGTCGCCGCCGCCGTCGAGCGGGCCGGTATCGCCGCCGGCACGGTCTCCCTCGTCGAGGTGAAGGAGATGCCCCGCACGTTCATCAACGTCATCGGCGGCAACGCCTACTACATCGGCGGCTCGCGCTGCTCGGTCGGCTTCTCGGCCACCGGCGGGTTCGTCACCGCGGGCCACTGCGGCAACGTCGGCAACGCGACCACCAGCCCCAGCGGCACCTTCCGCACCTCCTCGTTCCCGGGCAACGACTACGCCTACGTGAACGTCGGCACGGACGACACCCCCGTGGGCGCCGTCAACAACTACAGCGGCGGCACCGTGAACGTCGCGGGCTCGACGGCGGCCGCCGTGGGCGCCACCGTCTGCCGCTCGGGTTCCACGACCGGCTGGCACTGCGGCACCATCCAGGCGCTGAACGCCTCGGTCACCTACGCCGAGGGCACCGTCTCGGGCCTGATCCGCACCAACGTCTGCGCCGAGCCGGGCGACTCCGGCGGCTCGCTGCTGGCCGGCACCCAGGCCCAGGGCATGACCTCGGGCGGTAACGGCAACTGCTCCTCGGGTGGTACCACCTACTTCCAGCCGGTGAACGAGGCGCTCAGCGCCGCGGGCGTCACCCTGATCACCGGTGGCGGCGGCACCACGCCCCCGACCGGCTGCGCGAGCCAGGAGACGGCGTTCAGCGGTTCGCTGAGCAGCGGCGCCTACACGTACAAGCCGAGCAGCAGCGGCTTCTCGGCGTCGTCCGGCACCATCACGGGCTGCCTCGACGGCCCGACCGGCGCGGACTTCGACCTGTTCCTGCAGAAGGTGAGCGGCAGCAGCTGGGTCACCGTGGCCCAGGGCATCACGTCCTCGCCCGACGAGAGCGTGAGCTACAACGGCACGGCGGGCACGTACCGCTGGGTCGTGGAGTCCTACTCGGGCTCGGGCTCGTACACGGGCGGCTACTCCACCCCGTGACCCCCGTCCCATGACGTGTCAGACGCTCAGACCACTCCGGTGACCTGAGCGTCTGACACGTTCGCCGGGGCTGGGACCGGGGCCGGGGCCGGGCCAAGATCAGGGCCGGGCCGAGATCAGGGGCGGGCCGTGGACTGGCGGACCAGGAGGAGCAGGGCGAACGAGCCCAGGGTCACGGCCACCACGCCGAGCGCCCCGCCCATGTACGCGGTGAGGTCGCCGCCGATCGGCAGGGCCCAGCCGTAGCCGCGCACGCTGCCCAGCGCGCCGACGCCGAGCGCGCCGCTGACCAGGGCGCCGAGCAGCAGCAGGCCCGCCGCGCCCGACGACCCGGGCTCCGCGCCGAAGCGCGGCTCGTCCAGGGACGACCGCGAGCTCAGCGCGCAGACGCCGGCGCCCCAGGCGAGCACCACGAGGATCGCGGCGACGACGTCGGACGGCCGGTGCCACTGCCCGATCAGCGTGGAGACGCCGGTCGCCGCCGTGTAGGCCGCACCCGCCAGCGCGACGAGCGGGCGCCAGCGCCGCGGCACCGCGATGAGCAGCCCGGCGGCGATCGAGGCGGCGACGGTCGTGTGCCCGCTGGGCAGCGTGTTGATGTCGGCGCGCGCGGTGTCGAGCAGCGCGGGCCGGTCGAGCACCACGTGCTTGAGCACCTGCGTGGTGAGGTTCGCGCCGGCCACCAGGATCACGACCTGCGCCGCCAGCCACCAGCGCCCGCGGGCCAGCGCGAGCACGACGGCGACCGCGAGGCCCAGGCCGATGAACGAGTTGGACACCACACCGAGCACCGGCTCGGCCAGCTCCCACAGCACGCCCTGCCCCGTGGCAGCGCCCTCGAGCGCGAGCTGGTCGGCGTGCTGGCCGCGCCCGGAGGCGACGAAGGTGTCCCAGGTGGCCCACATGCCCCACATGCCCAGGACGGCGACGACGGCGGCCGCCACGCGCGGCCCCAGGCGGGGCCGTTGACCAGGCGTCCGACCTGGCATCGGGCTGCTGACGCTGCCGATGGCACGGCCCTCGGCGGGCTGCGACAGCTCGGGTGGCGGGAGGGTGCGGTCGGTCATTGCCCCACCGTAGAGGAGTCGGTTGGAGAGACCGTGGCGCTGATGTGTGGCTCCCTGTGGCATCGCCGCCTTGTCCTTGACGCCACGAGTGAAAATCACCACGGTCATGTGAAACTGCCGGGCGGCGCCTTGTGAGCCCGGATAGGGTGCGATCCGTCGCGCCTGGCGTACCGTGAACTCTCCAACGCCACCCGGCGCACGTCCCCCAGACCCAGCAGGAAGCAGGCAGGACCGGATGTCCCAGGCACGCAAGCTCGTGATCGTCGAGTCGCCCACGAAGGCTCGCAAGATCCAGAGCTATCTCGGTGACGGCTACGAGGTCGAAGCCAGCGTGGGGCACATTCGCGACCTTCCGCAGCCCAAGGACCTGCCCGCGGAGATGAAGAAGGGCCCGTACGGCAAGTTCTCCGTCGACGTCGACAACGGGTTCGACCCCTACTACGTGGTCCACGCGGACAAGAAGAAGAAGGTCTCCGAGCTCAAGAAGGCCCTCAAGGACGCCGACGAGCTCTTCCTCGCGACCGATGAGGACCGCGAGGGCGAGGCCATCGCCTGGCACCTGATCCAGGAGCTCAAGCCCAAGGTCCCCGTCAAGCGCATGGTGTTCCACGAGATCACCCGCGACGCGATCCTCCGCGCGCTGGAGAACACGCGCGAGCTGGACCAGGACCTGGTCGACGCCCAGGAGACCCGCCGCATCCTCGACCGCCTGTACGGCTACGAGGTCTCGCCGGTCCTGTGGCGCAAGGTGCGGCAGGGCCTGTCGGCCGGCCGCGTGCAGTCGGTGGCCACGCGCCTGGTGGTCGAGCGGGAGCGCGAGCGCATGGCGTTCGTCTCGGCCGACTACTGGGACGTCGCGGGCACCTTCGCGGTCGCGGACGACGGCGCCGGCTCCGGCCAGCCCTCCTTCCGCGCGCGGCTCACCCAGCTCGCGGGCCAGAAGGTCGCGTCCGGCCGGGACTTCGACGACCGGGGCCGGCTCAAGGTCCGCACGGGCGTCGTGCAGCTCGACGAGGCGTCGGCCCGCGCCGTCGTCGCCGGGCTGGAGGCCGCCGACTTCGCGGTCAAGAGCCTGGAGACCAAGCCGTACACGCGCCGTCCGGCCGCGCCGTTCACCACCTCGACGATGCAGCAGGAGGCGGGCCGCAAGCTGCGGATGTCGTCGCGGCAGGCGATGCGCACCGCGCAGGGCCTGTACGAGAACGGCTACATCACCTACATGCGTACCGACAGCCCGTCGCTCTCCAAGGAGGCGACGGACGCGGCGCGGCGGCAGGCCGCCGAGCTGTACGGCGCGGAGTACGTGCCGGGCGCGCCGCGGCTCTACGCCAGCAAGGCCAAGGGCGCCCAGGAGGCGCACGAGGCGATCCGCCCCGCGGGCGACTCGTTCCGCACCCCGGCGCAGGTCGCCGGCGAGCTGAGCGGCGACCAGTTCCGGCTGTACGAGCTGATCTGGAAGCGCACGGTGGCCTCGCAGATGGCCGACGCCAAGGGTTCGACGGCGTCCGTGCGGCTCGGCGCGACCATCAGCGGCGGCGCGCAGGACGGCAACGAGGCGGTGTTCTCGGCGTCCGGCACGGTGATCTCGTTCCGCGGCTTCCTCGCGGCGTACGAGGAGGGCGCGGACGCCGAGACCGACGCGCCCGACACCGCGGCGGCGGCCAAGGAGACGCGCTTGCCGACGATGGCCGAGGGCGACGCGCTGACCGGCACCGACCTCGCCGCGGACGGCCACTCGACCACCCCGCCCGCCCGGTACACGGAGGCCTCGCTGGTCAAGGCGCTGGAGGAGCGCGGCATCGGCCGCCCGTCCACCTACGCGGCGACCATCTCGACCATCCAGGACCGCGGCTACGTGATCACGCGCGGCCAGGCCCTGGTGCCGACGTGGCTCGCGTTCGCGGTGATCCGCCTGCTGGAGGAGCACTTCGACCGGCTCGTCGACTACGACTTCACCGCCACGATGGAGGAGGACCTCGACCAGATCGCGGCCGGCTCCCGCGAGCGGGTGGCGTGGCTGCGCGAGTTCTACTTCGGCGAGGTGCCGGGCAACATCGGCACGTCCGACGAGCTCGGCGTGGACAGCGAGGGCGGCGGGCTGCGCGCCCTGGTCGAGAACCTCGGCGAGATCGACGCCGCGGCGATCAACTCCGTGGACATCGGCGAGGGCATCCGGGTGCGCGTGGGCCGGTACGGCCCCTACCTGGAGGACCTCGCGGCCGAGGTCGAGGAGGGCAAGAACCCGCCCCGTGCCTCGGTGCCGGACGACGTCGCGCCCGACGAGCTGACCGTCGCCAAGGCGCGCGAGCTGCTCGCGGCGGGTGCCGACGACGGCCGTGTGCTGGGCGAGCACCCCGAGACGCACAACCCGATCGTGGCCAAGAACGGCCGCTACGGCCCGTACGTCACCGAGCAGCTGCCTGAGCCCGACCTCGACCCGGACCTGTCGGCCGCGGCGAAGAAGCGGGCGCTGTCCGCGCTGCCCAAGCCGAAGACGGCGTCGCTGCTCAAGACGCAGTCCCTGGACTCGGTGACCCTGGAGGACGCCCTGAAGCTCATGTCGCTGCCGCGCGTCGTCGGCACCGACCCGGAGTCGGGCGACGAGATCACGGCGCAGAACGGCCGCTACGGCCCGTACCTCAAGAAGGGCACGGACTCGCGGACCCTGCCGAGCGAGGAGGCCATGTTCACGGTCACCCTCGAGGAGGCGCTGGAGATCTACAAGCAGCCCAAGCGGGGCCGCGGGCGCACCGCGACGCCGCCGCTGCGCGAGCTCGGCGACGACCCGAACAGCGGCAAGCCGATCACGGTCAAGGACGGGCGGTTCGGCCCGTACGTGACCGACGGCGAGACCAACCGCACCCTGCCGCGTGATCTCACCCCGGAGTCGGTGACGGCCGAGCGGGCCATCGAGCTGCTCGCCGAGAAGCGTGCCCAGGGCCCGGCCAAGAAGCGCACTCCCGCGAAGAAGGCGCCGGCCAAGAAGGCGCCCGCGAAGAAGGCCCCGGCCAAGAAGCCCGCGGCCAAGAAGTAGCCCCGCGGGTCAGCGCCGCAGGCGGCGGCCCGTCACGTGGGTGGGCGTGATGCGCACCCACGTGTCCCGGGTCTCCTCCAGGTAGCTGATCAGGTTGGTCGACTCGGCCGCCGCGATGTCGGCGTCGGTCTCCAGGATCTCGGCGGTGCCCTTCACGACGACGCTGTAGGCGATCTCCGGGCCCCACTGGTCGACCTCGAACGCGACCTTCTCGTTGATCGCCACCTCCGCGACCTTCGTGCCCGGGATGGTGTGGAAGTAGATGGTCCGGTCCGCGACCGCGAAGTTCAGCGGGAAGATCTCGGGCTCGCCGCCGACGGCGGTGCCGAGGCGCCCGATGGGCTGCATGGAGAGGAACTCCCAGCACTCGTCCTCGGTGATCGACGTGATGCTCTGCTCGTTGTCGTCCATCTCCCCATCGTGCGCCGGGTGCGCGGACGCCGCCCAGCGGGAGCCGCCCGGGTCGATGTCAGCGGGCCCGGTTAGGGTGGCGGCGTGAACGCACCGGGCTACTTCATCTCCTTCGAGGGCGGCGAGGGCGTGGGCAAGTCGACTCAGTCCCGCCTCCTCGGCGACTGGCTGGCGGACCTGACGGGCCGCGAGGTCCTGCTCACGTTCGAGCCGGGCGCCACCACGCTCGGGCAGGAGCTGCGGTCCGCCGTCATGCACGGCCAGGACATGGGGCCGCGCGCCGAGGCGCTCATCTACGCCGCCGACCGCGCGCACCATGTCGAGACCGTGGTCCGGCCCGCGCTGGACCGCGGCGCCGTGGTGATCACCGACCGCTACGTCGACTCCTCGATCGCCTACCAGTCCGGCGGCCGCGACCTGCCGCCCGGCGAGGTGGAGCACCTCTCGCTGTGGGCCACCAAGGGCCTGCGCACGGACATCACGATCCTGCTCGACCTCGACCCCGAGGCGGCCGCCGCCCGCCGCGCCGCGGCCGAGGGCAAGGGCGCGCTGGACCGGCTGGAGCGGGCCGGCCTCGAGTTCCACACGCGGGTGCGCGACACGTTCCTCCAGCGCGCGGCGGCCGACCCGGAGCGCTACGTGGTCATCGACGCCGCGGCCCCGGTCGACGACATCCAGGCGCAGATCCGCGTCGACGTGGTCGCGCGGCTGGGCCTGACGCCCGTGGTCACCGAGGCGGCCGCCGTCACGGTCCCCGATTCCGAGGACCGCTCGTGACGGTGTGGGACGACGTCGTCGGGCAGGAGTCCGCCGTCGCCGCGCTGCAGGCCGCCGTGGCCAGCCCGGCCGCGATGACGCACGCCTGGCTGGTCACCGGGCCGCCGGGCTCGGGCCGGTCGGTCGCCGCGCGCGCCTTCGCGGCCGCGCTCCAGTGCCCGCAGGGCGGGTGCGGCGTGTGCCGGTCGTGCACCACCACCATGGCGGGCACGCACCCCGACGTGACGCTGCTGGCCACGGAGAAGGTGGTCATCACCATCGACGAGGTGCGCGACCTGATCATGACGGCGTCCCGGTCGCCCTCGGGCGGCCGGTGGCGCGTGATCGTCATCGAGGACGCCGACCGCATGGCCGAGCGCACCACGAACGTGCTGCTCAAGGCCATCGAGGAGCCGCCGCCGCACACCGTCTGGGTGCTGTGCGCGCCGTCGGTCCAGGACGTGCTGCCCACGATCCGCTCCCGCTGCCGCGGCGTGGTGCTGCGCGTGCCGCCCCCGCAGGCGGTCGCCGACCTGCTGGTGCGGCGCGACGGCGCCGACCCGGCGGTCGCGCTCAGCGCGGCCCGCGCGGCGCAGAGCCACGTCGGCCTGGCCAAGCGCCTGGCCCGGGACGCCGGGGCGCGCGAGCGGCGCACGGCCGTGCTGAGCATCGCGCGGCGCATCCGCGGCGTCGGCGACGCCGTGCTCGCCGCGGGCGAGCTGGTGGACGTGGCCAAGGCGGAGGCGGTCTCGGCCACGCAGGAGCGCGACGCGGCCGAGAAGGCCGAGCTGCTGCGCGCCCTGGGCGTGGCCGACGGCGAGACGCTGCCCCCGCGCCTGCGCTCCCAGCTCAAGCAGCTGGAGGACGACCAGAAGCGGCGCGCCACGCGGCACCAGCGCGATGTGCTCGACCGTGCGATGGTTGACCTGCTCTCCCTCTACCGGGACGTGCTCGTGGTGCAGCTCGGGGCAGAGGTCGACCTGGTCAACGCCGAGCTCGCCGAGACGGTGCGGGCCCTGGCGGCCGACTCGACCCCCGAGCAGACGGTGCGGCGCATGGACTCGATCGGGGTGGCCCGCACCCGCCTGGACGGCAACGTGGCGCCGCTCCTGGCCCTGGAGGCGATGGCGATCGCGCTGCGTCCGCAGGGCTGAAGTACCTCAGCACTGTCCGCCACGTGTGAAGATTTGGCACGGGTGAATCTGAACCACCGTGGCACATTGTCCCGAATGCCGTCCCTGGTTAGGCTGCGGCACGCCCCCAGAGCTCTTCCGTGCGATTAGGAGTCCACCGTCCGATGAGGATCCTCCTGCTGGTTTCTGCCTTCAACGGTCTTACCCAGCGGGTCTGGTGCTCCCTCAGGGAGCAGGGGCACGACGTCGGCGTCGAGCTCGCCCCGACCTTCGAGTCGGGTGCCGCCATGACCCGCGCCGTCGAGCGGGTGGACCCGGACCTGATCCTCTGCCCCTTCCTCAAGCACCGCGTGCCGGACACGATCTACGACCGCTGGCCGACCGTCATCGTGCACCCGGGCCCGGTGGGTGACCGCGGGCCCTCGTCGCTGGACCACGCGATCCGCGACGGCCGGGACCGCTGGGGCGTCACGGCCCTGTCCGCCGTCGAGGAGCTGGACGCCGGGCCGGTGTGGGCCACCGCCGTCTTCGACATGCCGGACCAGCCCATCTCCAAGAGCGCGCTGTACAACAGCCGCGTCGCGGACGCCGCCATGGCCTGCATCGGCGAGGTGGTCCGCAAGGTCGCCGACGGCGAGCGGCCCATCCCCTCGGAGGCCTGCCTGCGGATCGTGCCGGTCAGCGGCGAGCTGCCGCTGCTGCGCCGCGAGGACTTCCGGATCGACTGGAGCCGCCCCGCCACCGAGCTGGAGCGGCTCGTCGCCGCGGCCGACGGCGCCCCCGGTGCCCCCGCCGGCGTGAACGGCCGCTCGGTCTGCGTGTTCGACGCCGTCGCGTCGCCGGAGCACACCGGCGCCCTGCCCGGCACCGTGGTGGGCCGCAACCTCGACGCCGTGGCGATCGCCTGCGGCGTCGGCACGCTCTGGGTGGGCTACGCCGCCGAGCTGAGCGGGCGGCGCGGCACCAAGCTCCCGGCCGCACAGGTCATCGACGCGGGCAACGCCCCGTTCCGCCGCGTGCCGGACTCCATGGCGGAGACCACCTACGTGCGCGACGGCGCCGTCGGCTACCTGACGTTCCGCTCCTACAGCGGCGCGATGTACACCGAGCAGTGCCGCCGCATGACGAGCGCCGTGGAGAAGGCCCTCACCGAGGACACCCGGGTGCTGGTCATCAAGGGCACGGAGCACGCGTTCTCCAACGGGATCCACCTGGGCACCGTCGACGCGTCGCCCGACCCGGCCGCCGAGGCCTGGGACAACATCTGCGCCATCGACGAGCTCTGCCTCGCCATCGCGACCGCCGAGCAGCTCACGGTCGCCGCGTTCACCGCGAACGCCGGCGCCGGCGGCGTCATGGCCGGGCTGTGCGCGGACGTGACGCTGGCCCGCGAGGGCGTCGTCCTGAACCCGTACTACGACATGGGCATCTTCGGCTCCGAGCTGCACTCGTGGAGCATGCCGGCGCGGGTGGGCGACCACCGGGCGTCGCTGCTGCTGTCGCGCAAGCTGCCGATCTCGGTCGCCGAGGCGGCGCGGATCGGGCTGATCAGCGCCGTCGGGCCACGCGAGTGGGGCGAGTTCACCACCTGGCTGCAGTCGGCGGCGCAGGGGTATGAGGAGCCCGCGACGCTCGGCTGGATGCTCGCCGCGCGTGCGGAGCGCCGGGCGACCGACCGGCCGCTGTCGTACTACCAGACCATCGAGCTGGCCGAGATGGCGCGCGACTTCTTCGACGACCGCAACGCCTTCTCGGTGCACCGCCGGGCCTTCCTGCGCAAGACGGCCGCGGACGCCACGCCCGAGAAGCTCCGGTTCGCGACCTCTCGCGTCTGACTTCTCACCCGCTCGAGGTGCCGATCACCTGACCGTTTGCCAATGTTGGTCGCGGTGTCGTGCAAGAACCACGCCGCTCGCCACATGACAGGGGTGGAGGCGTCGCATTCCTGCGACACACACCTGGTGGTGTCAGAGGCGAGCGGAAGGAACTGGGCATGAGGATCGAGCGGACGAACCGGTCGGGTGCTGCGGCACGGACTCTCACGCGCGCGGGCGCGTCGGCGCTGGGCATCGGGGTGATCGCGGTCCTCGCGCTGGCGGGGTGCGCGCAGGCCGACACCTCGGGATCCCAGACGGGCGGGTCGGTGTCGACGTCGTCCCCGGAGGAGAGCGACATGACCAGCCCCAGCCCCAGCGCGTCCGACGGCGGGTCCGAGGACGGCAAGCTGCCGGAGGCCGCCGACATGGAGCTCGCCGCCGGGAACTCGGGCCGCGGCCTGCCGCCGGGGCTCGAGGGCAGCACCGACTCGACCGTGGGCGTCGCGTGGTCGCCGGAGCCCGGTCTGCTGTACGTCGTGACCAACGGTTCCAGCTCGTGCCCCACGTTCGCGGAGCCGCAGGCGACCATCGGCTCGGGCGGCGAGTCCAGCGGCAAGTCCGACGGCGTGGCCGCAGCGGACGGTGTGCTCACGGTGACCTTCGTGCCCGCCGAGGACGGCATCTGCACCATGGACTTCGTGCCCACGACCACGGTGGTCGAGGTCCCGGCCGAGTCCGACACCGGGCAGCCGGTGCCTGTCCAGCTCGACGACAAGGGCAAGGTCGAGCTCCAGCCGCGCAGCGCCGACGGCGAGCCCGGCCCGGTCGCCTGGCTCGACTCGTGAGGGTCGCGTGTCGGTTCGCCAACGGGTAAGAAATCCACCGAGCACAACCGGTAGGTTGGCCGGGTGATTCGCCCCGCCCGCCGTCGTCAGCCTGCGGCCGTCGTCGCCACGCTGCTCGCTTCTGCCCTGCTCCTCGCCGCCTGCGGAGCACCTCCCAAGGTGCAGACGGCGCTGGAGGACGTGGGCAAGTCGGACGGCTCGGCGACGGAGGGCGCGCCCAAGGGCTACGAGGACTACTACGGCCAGTCGCTGGAGTGGACCGAGTGCGGCGAGGACTTCCAGTGCGCGACGGCGGCGGCGCCGCTGTCGTGGCACGACCCGGGGGCGGGGAGCATCGAGATCGCGCTCAAGCGCATCCCCGCCACCGGGCAGAAGACCGGGTCTCTGCTGGTCAACCCGGGCGGGCCGGGCGGCTCCGGGGTCGACTTCGTGGCCGACCCGTCGCGCTTCGGGCAGGCGCTGCGCTCGTCGTTCGACATCGTCGGCTTCGACCCGCGCGGGGTGGGGCGGTCGACGCCGGTCAAGTGCTACGACGACGCCGGCAAGGACGAGTTCCTCAGCACGGACTACCCGTACACGCCGGAGGGCCTGGCGGAGCGGCAGGACGCCGTCCGCGCCTGGGGCAAGGCGTGCGACGAGAACACCGGCCCGCTGCTGGGCAACGTGGACACCCAGTCCGCGGCGCGCGACATGGACATGCTCCGGGGCGCGCTCGGCGACGACGAGCTGAACTACCTCGGCTACTCGTACGGCACCCAGCTCGGGGCGACCTACGCCGGCCTCTTCCCGGACCGGGCCGGCCGCCTCGTGCTCGACGGCGCGCTGGACACCACGCTCAGCTCCGACGAGGTGGCGCTGCAGCAGGCCGAGGGCTTCGAGAGCGCGCTGCGCGCCTACGTGACCGACTGCCAGGCGGGCAGCGACTGCCCGCTCGGTGACGACGTGGACGCCGGCCTGAAGCGGATCCAGGACATGGTCGAGGACGCCGAGCCCAACCCGATCCCGACGTCGTCGGGGCGGGACGTGACCAAGAAGCTCGCGTTCTACGGCGTGGCCGTGACGATGTACGACGAGGCCTCCTGGTCGTTCCTCACCCAGGCGCTGCGGGAGGTCTTCTGGGAGGGCACCGGCGACGACCTGCTCTACCTGGCGGACGTCTACAACGACCGCAACGACGACGGCACCTTCAAGTCCAACAGCGAGGAGGCGTTCCGCGCGATCAACTGCGCCGACTCCCGCGCCGAGGAGGACATGACGAAGATGCGCGACATCGCCGCCGAGATCGAGGCCGCCGCCCCCACCCTCGGCGAGTCGTTCGGCTACTCCGGCATCGAGTGCACCGACTGGCCGTACCCGCCGGCCGAGCAGGAGTTCGACCCCGCCGCCAAGGGTGCGCCGCCGATCGTCGTCATCGGCACCACGAACGACCCGGCCACCCCGTACCGCTGGGCCGAGGCCCTCGCGGACACGCTGTCGACGGGTGTTCTGGTGACCTACGAGGGCGAGGGGCACACGGCCTACGGCCGCTCCAACACCTGCGTCAGCAACGCCGTGGAGACCTACCTGCTGGAGGGCAAGGCGCCGAAGGACGGGCTCACCTGCTGACCTCCTGCGGGGCGCCGTTCCGCCGGTCAGGGAAGTCACACGGTTTCGCTTTGGAACCTGGGTCATGCATTGGGTACAGTTGGGCCCGCTCACCCATCCGGTCCTGACCGGTGTGCGGTGCGTGCGCCGCCTTAGCTCAGTCGGCAGAGCGTCTCACTCGTAATGAGAAGGTCGTGGGTTCGATTCCCACAGGCGGCTCAGTGTGAAGGAAGGCCCGGAACCTCGACGGTTCCGGGCCTTTCGCGTTGCTGCTTGCCGATCGGCTGTACCGCGTCCGGTGAGATGCCCCGGACGCGCCCGTCTCGGTCAGCGGTTGGCATGGCTGTGTTTCTCGCTCTAGGCTGTTTCTCACGATGAGAAACAGCGGTTTTCGGGAAACAGAGATCGTGGAGGGCGCGCTTCGTCGCGTCACCGACCTGTTGCCTGGTTCGTGGGAACTCCTGGTGCGTCGTCAGGTTCGGAACGGCTCGCTGCCTTTCGACGCCGTTGTCGAACTGGTCGCACCAACCCGTGAGCGAGTCTCTTTCGTCATCGAGGCGCTGCGGTCGGGCACCCTGCCGACGAACACCCTGATCGACCTCCTCCTGGCACTGGAACGGCCGGCAGGCGTGCCGCTCTTGTTCGTCTCGGACTACATCGGGCCAACGGTCCGTCGCGCTGCTGCCGAGAAGGGCATCAACTTCGCCGACACCACAGGCTGGGTCCGCATCGTCAACGACAACCCCTTGATCCTCCTGACCGGGCAGGGCGCCGATCGGTCTCCCCGCACGCGGTCCAGCAGCGCTGTGACTCGGCTGAATGGACGTGCTGCAGGTCGCACGGTGCGAGCACTCGCCGCCGCTCAGCTGCCCGTCGGGGTCAGAGATCTCGCGGCCATCGCAGACGTGGCCCCCAGCTCCGTCTCCAAGCTGCTCGTCACCCTTGCCTCGGAGGGCATCGTCGATCGTGACTCCGACGGGAGTGTGCTCGCCGTCAGGCGGCGATCACTCATCGGGCGATGGGCTCGTGACTACGACTATGCCAAGTCCAACACCTCGGTCGGCTACTACATCGCGCCCCGGGGGATCGAACGAGCCCTGACCCGGCTTGACCAGCAGAGCGGTGTCACGCTGACCGGTTCCGCCGCCGCTCGGCGCAGTTTGCCGCCTACCTCGGTCCCGGTCGTGCCGATGCGCCTACTGGCGCTCTACGCGGCCGACCCCCCGGGCACGGCGCGCGACCTCGGGCTCATCGTGGCCGATCGAGCCACAGCCAACGTAGTGATCGCCGGGCCCCAGGACGCCGCCGTCCTGCCTGATGCGGATGATCAGCGTCCTGCGATCGCGCCGCTGGCACTCGTCCTCGCCGACCTGCTGACGCTTCCGGGCCGCTCGGACGCCGAGGCCACGCAGCTCATGGACGCACTGGCGGCCACCGATCCCTCCTGGGAGGAATGACTTGAACGATCTCGCACCGGAATATGTCGCCGCGCGCCGCGTCCTCCTCGATGCGCTCGACGCGCTGAACGAGCATCGAGACAATCTGGTCCTGGTCGGTGCACAAGCCGTGTACCACCACACCGGGGCGGCAGATCTGAACGTCCCGTTGATGACGACCGATGCTGATCTTGCGATCAACGCGGACGGGCTGGCAGACGTACCCGAGATCGGCGATGTGCTCCGTTCTGCGGGGTTCACTCCCGGGCGGAACCCCGGACACTGGGTCGCGCTGAATGACATTGCGGTGGACCTCATGGTGGTACCGCACCAGTCGGGGACCAGTGCGAGCGCACGTGGGGCTCGGTTGTTACCGCACGAGAAGCACACCGCCAGGATCGCCCGCGGACTGGAACCAGCTCTTGTCGACAACGAGTACGTGAGGATCTCGGCCCTCGAACAGGCCGACGGCAGATGCTTCGAACTTCGTGTGGCAGGGCCGGCCGCGTTGCTGACCGCCAAGGTGATAAAGATCAGTGAACGTCTTGTCCAAGCAGATGCGCAGCCGGACCGGTTGAAGGAGAAGGACGCGCTTGATGCATTCCGGCTGCTTCAGGCGATCGATACCGCAGATCTCGTGCGTGGCCTCAAGAAGCACCGTGATGACGTGCACGCCTCTGCTGCGACTGAGGATGCTCTCGAGGTACTGAGGATTCACGGGAGCGAGGCGCAGGACCGCGTCCCACTTCTCGCTGCTGGCGCGGCACAAGGAGATCCTGCGGTCGCGCCGGCTTTCGCGGCGCTTGTCAGGGAACTTCTCGCGGCTCTTTGACCGATGGTGGTCTGGCGGACGCTTCCTCACTCGTAATGAGAAGGTCGTCGGTTCCATCCCACCGTGGCTCGGTCTGAAGGAAGGCCAGGGACCTCGACCGTTCCGGGCCTTTCGCGTTTAGGCAGCCCAAGCCCAGCATGTTCAGCTATTGCCGACTCTCCGTCGACGGCGGAGAACGGCAATTTCCCGAACACTTTGGCCCGGCCCCCTCGCCCCTCACCCAATTCGGGTGACGAGCCGCACCCGAGCGGCTCCTAGGGTCTCGCTCGGGAGGGACCCCGGATGAACGCGACGAGCACCCCGGTCGGCGCCGGAGGAGTGCTGGCGGCGACCTGCATCTCGACGCTGGTCGTCAACGCGAACACCTCGGCGGTCAGCATCCTCCTGCCGGCGATCAGCGAGGACACCGGGATGTCGGTCGACACCTTGCAGTGGGCCGTCACCGGTTACTCGCTGGTCGGCGCGGCAGTGATCATCACCTCCGGCTCGCTCGGCGACGTCTTCGGGCGCAAGCGGGTCTTCCAGCTCGGCCTGGCGCTGTTCGTCGTCTCCTGCGTGCTGATCGCGCTGGCGCAGTCGGGCGGCATGGTGATCGCGGGCCGGGTCATCCAGGGCGCCGCCGGCGCCACCATCCTGGCGTGCGGGCTGAGCCTGCTGTCGGTGGCCACGAAGGGCGACGAGAACCTGCGCGCCGTCTCGCTGTGGGGCGCCGCGGCGGCGGTGGGGGCCGCCGCCGGGCCGCTGGTCGGCGGTGTCCTGGTTGACGTCACGGGGTGGCAGGGGCTGTTCTGGATCGACGCCGGCGTGGCGGTGCTGTGCATGGTGCTCACCTACTTCGCCGTCGCGGAGTCCCGGGACCCGGACGCGCCACGGTCCATCGACTACCTCGGCACCTTCCTGATCGCCCTGACCCTGATGCCCTTGATCCTCGGGGTGAGCAAGAGCGGCGACTGGGGGTGGATCTCGGTGCCCACGCTCACCTGCTTTGCGATCACGCTGGTCGCGGGCTGGGGCTTCGTGCGGACCGAGCGCCGGGTCGCCGCCCCGCTCCTGGACCTGCGGCTGCTGCGCAACCGGGTCCTCGTCGGCGCGACCATCGCCATCCTGATCGGCGCGGGCACCATCAACGCGCTCATGTACCTGCTCAGCCTCTACTTCCAGGACCCGTCGACGCTCGGCCTCTCACCCCTGCAGGCCGGGCTGGCGACGCTGCCCGCCACGGTGGGCCTCGTCGTCGTCGCCCCGCTCGTGCCCCGGCTGGCCGGGCGGTTCGGTCCCCGGCAGATCATCGGCGCCGGCTTCGCGATCACGGCCGCCGGCTTCGTCGCGATCGGCTTCGCGAACGCGTCGTGGCAGTACCTGGTGTTCCTGCTGCCCCTCGTGGCCATCGCCGTCGGCATGGGGCTGTCGAACGGGCCGTCGTCGTCGGCGGCCACGGCATCGGTGGCGGCGGACCAGGTCGGCGAGGCCTCCGGCGTCTCCAACATGGCCCGGTACGTCGGGGCGGCGGTGGCGACGGCGCTGGCGGCGACGATCTACGCCGGCGTGACCGCCAACCACGTGGCGGACGGCGCCGCGGACGCCGACGCCCTCTCGGCCGGGCTGGCCGCGGCGTCGTGGGTCATGGCGGTGTTCAGCGCGCTCGGGCTGCTGCTCGCTATCGTCGTCATCGTGCGGCACCCGGCCGGCCGGGCCAGCCTGTCCGACTCGGCGGCCGCGGCCGCCGCGCACCTGCACACGCTGCCCACGACCGCCGCCGCCACGGGCAGGGGCGCGAACGCGCCGTCCGTCGACCAGCCCTCGGGAGAGCCGTCATGAGCACCGAACCCCTCACCGCCGTCCCGTTCACCACCCGGGACTACGCCGCCCGCATGGCGCGCGTGGTCGACGACGGGCGCGCGGCCGGCCTCGACGGCGTCCTGGTGGCCCCCGGGCCCGACCTGGTCTGGCTCACCGGCTACCAGCCGACGGCGATCACCGAGCGGCTGACCGTGCTGCTGCTCACCGCGGACCGGGAGCCCACGCTGCTGGTCCCGACCCTGGAGCGGCCGGACGCCGAGCGGGCCGAGGGCGCGCCCGCCGTCTCGCTCGTGGGCTGGACCGACGGCGCCGACCCGTACGACGTCGTGCGCGGGCTGCTGCGGCCGGACGGCGCGTACGGCGTCTCCGACAACACGTGGGCCATGCACCTGCTCGGCCTGCAGTCCGCGCTCCCCGGGTCGCGGTACGAGTCCCTGACCCGGCGGCTCCCGATGCTGCGGGCCGTCAAGGACGACAACGAGCTGGCGCGCCTGGCGGCCGCGGGCGCCGCGGCCGACGCGACCTACGAGGAGATCCTGCAGGTCCGCTTCGCCGGGCGCCGGGAGACCGACGTCGCCGCCGACCTCGCCGACCTGCTGCGCGCCCACGGCCACGAGCAGGTCGACTTCACCGTCGTGGGATCCGGGCCCAACGGCGCCAACCCGCACCACGAGGCGGGGGTGCGGGTGATCCAGGACGGCGACTGCATCGTGCTGGACTTCGGCGGCCTGATGTTCGGCTACGGCTCCGACACCAGCCGCACGGTCTGCGTGGGCGAGCCCACCGAGCAGATCCGCGAGGTGCACGAGATCGTCCGCCGCGCCCAGCAGGCCGGCGTCGACGCCGTGCGCCCCGGGGCGGCGTGCCAGGAGGTGGACCGCGCCGCCCGGCGCCTGATCACCGAGGCCGGGTACGGCGAGCAGTTCATCCACCGCACCGGCCACGGCATCGGCGTCACCACGCACGAGCCGCCGTACATGATCGAGGGCGAGGAGCTGCCCATGGTCCCCGGCATGTGCTTCTCGGTCGAGCCCGGCATCTACCTGCCCGGCCGGTTCGGCGTGCGCATCGAGGACATCGTCACCGTCACCGCGGACGGCGGCCGCCGCCTGAACACGAGCGACCGCTCGCTGCGCGTCGTCGGGTGACCGGTTGGCCTGGCGCCGACCCGACGGCGCCTGGCTCCGGCCCGACGGCGGCCCCTCAGGCGGCCAGCGGGACGGGCCCGAGCCGGCCCCACAGCACGAAAGCGATCAGCACCAGGTAGGCCAGGTCCGGCACCAGGAGCCGGTACTCCCGGCGCGAGATCCGCGTGACCGCCGCGCCCACCATGATCATCGCCAGGCCCAGCGCCGCGAGCGGCACCAGCTCCGGCGCGACGCCCGTCAGGCCCGGCAGCACGAGGCCGAGCCCGCCCAGGATCTCCAGCACGCCGATCGTCTTGATCCGGGCCTGGCTGACGTCGTCGGTCCACGCTGCCGAGGCGCCGCCCGTCGCGCGGATCCGCTGCTTGCTCAGGACCACCTTGAGCAGACCGCCCGCCACGTAGGCGAGCGCGAGCAGTCCGGCCACTGTCCACAGGGCGATGTTCATCGGGGAGTCCTTCCGGTGCCGCAGGTCGCTGTCGCCCCACCGACGAGACGGGCGCCCGTGCCGTGACGAGCGCCCGGCACCTACGGTGCGGGTTCGGGGACGGCCTCCTCGGCCGCCCGGCTCACGGCCTCCCACTCCTTCCAGGTGCGACGCCGCTCGTCGGTGACGGCGAACGCGACGTCGTACGCCGTGCCGCCGAGCAGGAGCCGTCGCGGCGGCCGGGGGCTGTTGACCAGCGTCATGATCGCCTCGGCCGCGAGCCGCGGATCGCTGTCGACGCTGTTCTCCGCGAACTGCGCGGCGAGCCGTTCACGCAGGGTGTCGTACGCGGGCAGCGGTGCGGCGGTGTCCATCGCGGAGTAGAGGTCGGTCCAGTAGCCGCCCGGCTCGACGACGGTCACGTGTACGCCGAACTCCGCTAGCTCGTGCGCCACCGCCTCGCTGAGGCCCTCCAGGGCGAACTTGCTGGCGCTGTAGAGGCCGGTGCCCGCGAAGCCGGCCAGGCCCCCGATGCTCGAGACCTGGACCAGGTGGCCCGACCCCTGTCGGCGCAGCACCGGCGCCACCGCCTGGGTGACCCAGACGGCGCCGAAGAAGTTGGTCTCCAGCTGCGCGCGCACCTGTGTCTCGGTGAACTCCTCGACGAACCCGTACGACATGATCCCGGCGTTGTTGACCACCACGTCGAGCCGCCCGAACGCCTCGACCGCCCGGTCGACGGCGGCGCGGACCGACCCCGGGTCGCGGACGTCGGCGGCGAGCTGGAGCAGCCCGGGGCGGGCGTCGTCGTCGCGCAGCGTGCGGGAGAGGGCGGCGACCCGGTCGCCGGCCGCGAGGGCGGCCTCGGTGAAGGCGCGGCCCAGACCGCGGCTGGCTCCCGTGACGAGCCAGGTGCGGCCGGTGGTGCTGATGTCTTCGGTCGTCATCATGAACCCCTTCGATGTTTTGTCGAGACGAAGCGTCTCGACAAAGATGCTGCCGGATGCGTCGAGGACTTGTCAAGACGAAACGTCTCGTCTCTTCAAAGGTAGGGTGGTGCCATGGCGACCGAGACGCAGCGCTCCACGGGACGACGGCGTAACCCCGCGACGCGCGCGACGATCCTGGCCACGGCCTTCGACGTCGTCGCGGAGCTCGGCTACGCCGGGCTGACGATCGAGAAGGTGGCGGCCCGGGCCGGCGTCGGCAAGCAGACGATCTACCGGTGGTGGCCGAACAAGGGCGCCCTGGTGCTCGACGCCGTGCTGGAGCGCACGGCGGGCTCCGGTCCGGAGGGCGCGGACGGCGCGCCGGCCGAGCTTCCCGACACGGGTGACCTCGAGGCCGACCTGATCGCCGTCCTGGTGGCCACGGTCGCGGAGTTCGCCGACCCCGACTTCGACCGGGCGCTCCGCGGCCTCACCGCGGCGATCATCGAGGACGCCGAGCTCGCCGGGGCCTATCGCGAGCGGCTGGACGGCCCGATGCGCGAGCTCAAGAAGCGCCGGCTGCGCCGGGCGCAGGAGGTCGGGCAGCTCGACCCGGACGTGGACCTCGACCTGGCCGTGGACCTGGTGTTCGCGCCGGTCGCCCAGCGCTGGACGGAGCGGTCGGGCGACCTCACGCCCGACGGTGCGCGGGCGGTCGTGCGGCACGCGCTCCGGGGGCTCGCGGCACGATGAGCCGGTGCAGCGCCCAGCCCGCGGCCGCGCCCACGGCGTACCAGGGCAGGTCCGGGGCGTTGAACGTGGTGCCGAGCACCAGCCGGGCGAGCGTGCTGTGCGCGCCGAGCGTCGCGGGCACGCCCGTGAGCTGGAAGAGCTCGACCGCCACGCTGAACCCGCACGCCACCACGGCGGCCACCCAACCGCGCGTGCGCGGCGCCACGACCAGCACGAGCCAGAAGATCAGCAGGGCGTAGAGCGCGTCGCCCGCGTACTTCGCCACGTCGCCCGTGAGCACGGACCGCACGGACAGTCCCGCGACCACGGTCAGCACGGCCGCGACGGCGGGCACGGCCCGACGGCGGAGCGCGGCCGCGACGCCGTCGTCCCGTGGACGCGCCGTCGTCCCGGGTGCGCCGCTCATGGTTGCCCCTCCGGTACGAGGCGGCCGGCCCGGCCCAGCTGCCGCAGCCGGCTCGTCGCGCGGGCCAGGTCGGGCGGGGCGGGACGCCCGTCGGGCACCACCAGCAGCTCGTCCAGCGGGCCCGGGGCGGTCACTACGAGCGGCAGGTCCCGGTCGTAGAGCACGTCGACCAGGCTCACGAACCTGGCCTGCGTGCTGACGTGGGAGTCGGCGAACGGCACGACGTCGGACACCACCCAGCGGTCGAACCGCTCCGCCAGCGACAGCAGGTCCAGCGCGGACACGGGCGCCGTGCAGAGCCCGGCGAAGTCGAACCACACGGCGCCGTCCGCCGCGCGGAGGGCGCGGACACTGCGGCCGCCGGCCAGGGGCACGTCGACGGCCTCGTCCGGCGTCGGACGGGCGAGCCCGTCGTCCGCGGATCCATCCGCCGGCCGCGGTGTCACCACGAGCCCCGCCCGCCACCCCGTCGCGGCCGGGGCGTGCAGCTCGCGGTAGTCCAGCGGGCCGTCCACCCGCAGCACGTCGAGCGACGACTCCAGCAGGGCGATGAGGGGTTCGGCGAGCTCGTGGAACAGCGGGTCGGGCAGCAGCCCCTGCGGCGGGTAGTTCGACGTCGCGACGAGCGTCACCCCGCGGCCCACCAGCGCGCGCAGGGCCCGGGAGAGCAGCATGGTGTCCCCGGCGTCGTGCAGGTGCAGCTCGTCGAAGCAGAGCACGGCGGCGTCACCGAGCAGGGCGTCCAGGGCGCGCTCCATCGCGTCGGGCGTGCCCGTGCGGGCCCACACCTCGGCGTGCAGCGCGCGGTAGAACTCGTGGAAGTGGAACCGGGGGCCGCCCGAGCGGACGTGGAAGCGGTCCAGGAGCCAGGTCTTGCCGCGGCCCACCGGACCCCAGAGGTACACCCCGCGCGGGCCGTCGTGACGCGGGCGCCCGGGCCGTGCGCCCAGGGTGTGCAGCAGGTCCTCGAGGTGCTCCGCGGCGGCCAGCTGGGCCGGGTCGAGCGCGTACCCCGCGGCGCCGGCGGCGTCGCGGATCGGCGTGGACTGCATGCGTCGAAGGTACCCTCTCTGCCATGGCATGGACCCGCCCCCGACGACGTAAGCCCGTCACGTACCTGCTCGGTGAGCCGGTCGAGGAGTACCCCGCGACCGCCCCGGAGGTGGAGCGGGGCCGGGTGCTGCGCATCACCGAGATCGGCGAGCCGGTGCTGCACACGCCGTCCCGGACCGTCGAGGAGTTCTCGACGCCGGAGCTCGCGCGGCTGATCGACGACCTGTTCGCCACCATGGAGTCGGCGCAGGGCGTGGGCCTCGCGGCCCCCCAGGTGGGCGTGGACCTGCGGGTGTTCGTGTACGACCTCACGGACGCGTCCGGGGACCGGCACGTGGGCCACGTGGTCAACCCGGTCCTGGAGATGGACCTCGAGGCCGAGCCCGAGACCGAGGAGGAGGGCTGCCTCTCCGTGCCCGGGGCGTACGAGCCCCTGGAGCGGCCCGGCGCCGCCACGGTGCGCGGCGTGGACCAGCACGGGGCACCGGTGCAGCTGTCGGGCACCGGGTACCTGGCGCGCTGCTTCATCCACGAGTCGCAGCACCTCGACGGCACCCTCTACTGGGACCACCTCGACGCCGAGCTGCAGGCGGACGCGCTGGAGCAGCGCGACGAGGAGCGGCCGCACATCGTCGCGGAGCGGCGCGAGATCGCGATCGAGCTCGACAAGACCCCGCCGGAGTACCCGGAGAAGCCGGCCGGCGGTCGCTGACCCCGCACCTTCCCGCACGTGTCAGACCCTCAGGTCACCATGGTGACCTGAGGGTCTGACACGATCAGCGGAGGGTTGCGACCCAGTTCGCCACGGTCTCGGCCACCGCCTTCTCCCGCGCGACGCCGCGCATGTCGTGCGCGCCGGACAGCGTCACGCTGGTGACGGTCCCGGGGATCGCCGCGACGTGGGCCGCGAGCTCGTCGGGCGTGCCGAACGGGTCCTTGTCGCCGGAGACGAACAGCGTGGGCACCTCGATCTGCCCGAAGTGCTCCACGCGGAGCTTCTCCGGCTTGCCCGGCGGGTGCAGCGGGTAGCTGAGCAGCACCAGCCCGGCGGCGGGCAGGCCCTCGGCGACCGCCATGGAGCACATCCGCCCGCCGTAGGACCGCCCGCCCAGCAGCAGCCGGTCGGTCCCCACGCCCAGCTCGTCCGCCCAGGCGGCCGCCTCCTTCCGCAGGTGCCCGACGGCGACCGGGGCCCGGTCCGGCATCCGCCGCCCCTCGAGGCGGTACGGGAAGTCGATACGGCGCACGGGCAGCGGCGTCGCGGCGTCGGCCAGGGTCTGCTCGACCGTGACGAGCGCCTGGTTGTCGCGGCTCGCGCCCGCGCCGGGGGTCAGCAGGAGTCCTGCGGGAGTGGTCACCGGACCAGTCTGCCCCGGGCGGCGTCGTCCGGCCGGGCCGGGCCGGAGCGGGTGAGGTGAGGTGCGGCCTCAGGTGAGGCGGCGCAGGAGCAGCAGCGCGCCGCCCACGGTCAGCAGCGCGCCGCCGCCGAGCACCGCGACCCAGCCCAGCGGCGAGAGCAGGTCCTCCTCCTGCGCCACGTGCGCCTGCGCCTGCGTCGGGGCCTGCTGGATGTTCTGCAGCAGCCCGGCTCCGGGGGAGGTGGTCGACGGCGAGGGGCTCGGCGTGGCGGTGACCGACGGGGTCGGCGTCGGGCTCGGGCTGGCCGACGGCGTCGGAGTGGGGGTCGGCGTGGGCGTCGGGGTCGGCTCCGTCGCCGCTGCGGCCGCCTGTTGCCCCGACTGCTCCGCGGCCGGGGACTCCGTGTCGGCAGGCGTCGGCGTGGCCTCCGGCGACGCCCCGCCACCGGGCCGGGGCGTCGAGGTCGGCGTGGGGGTCGACGTCGGCTCCGCGGGCTGCACGGTGGCGGTGCACACGCTGTTGCCGCTCGTCTCGTGCCAGCTGCTCGCGTCCTCGACCTCGACCCACACCACGCAGTAGCCGTCGGGGTAGGCCTGCACGGCCTCGCGGAACGAGGTCCAGCCCTGGTTCTGCTCGCCACGGGTGAGGTCGCGCCCGTACGAGCGCGCGCTCTTGCCGTTCAGCGAGCGGACCACGTAGGCGACCTCGTCGCTCTCGCGGCCGGGTTCGAAGGAGACGCCGTCCGAGCTCACCCGGATGTCGTCCCCGTAGCGCTCGGCGGCCGCGGCACGCTGTGCGACGGTGGCAGTGCCGGCCAGGGCGAGCACGGTCAGCAGGAGCAGCGTGAGCAGGAGCCGACGTGGTGCGGTGGCGTGACGTGCCATGGGCCGCGTCGGTGCGGCGGAGGCGATGGTGCGGATCACGGCGGCGATCCTACCGCCGTGCCCGCCGCGGGGCTCAGAATCTCGGCCCCTCCTCGCCGTGCAGGAGGTTGCGGATGGGCCGCGTGACGACGTCGACCCGGTCCACCAGGTCGGTGGGCCCGGTCACGACCAGGGCCCGGTCGGCCGCGGGGGAGTAGACGGCGGTCACGTTGCGCACGGTCACCCGCATGCAGCGCCTGGCGGCGCCGTCCACGTGGAACTGCTTCGTCTCGACGGGCACGTCGTCCACCTCGGCGACGATCGCGCGCATCGCGCTGCGGTAGTCCTGGTACGACTCGGCGAGGTCGGTCACGTCGGCCGCCTCGGGCGAGGCGGCCGGGTCGACGTCGGCGTGGAGCGGGGCCACGAGCGCGCCGCTGCAGGCGGCGCGCACGATGTCCTCGACCTGCGCCGGCGTCGCGGGCACGCGCAGGGTCTCGACCTCCACGGTCTCGCCGGCGAACGTGCGGTAGGAGCGCAGGAAGCGCTCCTCCGTCGGGTCCGTGCTGTCGGAGACGCCGGTGACCTCCTCCTCGACGAGGTCCAGACCCCACGTCAGGGGGTCGTCCACCTCGCCGACGACACCGGAGAAGCGCGCGAAGCGCGCGACGATCTGTTCCCAGGACTCGGGGGTCGGGCTCGGTTCGTCCGCCATGGGGCCTCCCGGAGCGGGTGCGGGTCTGGGAACGAGACTGCCGGGTGCACGGGGAGGCGTCAACGACCTTCGCCGGAATCAGCCGGGAATCAGCCGGGACTCGCCGCCGCACGGGGCCGCCCGGGCGTGTCGCCGCGCTCCGGGCGCGCTTTGCCGTCCGCGGACCGTCCATCGTCACGCCCCTGGCGAACATGGGCATCAACCGGTAGGTCGCCGCGTTGGGAGCGCATAGAGTCGTTGCGGTCAGGCCTGGTACCGCCGGTGCAGGTGTACGCCGCTCGTGAGGGAGCAGCACATGTTCGAGAGATTTACGGATCGCGCCCGTCGGGTCGTCGTCCTCGCCCAGGAAGAGGCGCGGATGCTGAACCACAACTACATCGGCACGGAGCACATCCTGCTCGGCCTCATCCACGAGGGTGAGGGCGTTGCCGCCAAGGCGCTGGAGTCGCTCGGGATCTCGCTCGACGGCGTCCGTACCCAGGTCACCGAGATCATCGGTGAGGGGCAGCAGGCGCCGAGCGGGCACATCCCGTTCACGCCGCGCGCCAAGAAGGTTCTTGAGCTGTCGCTCCGCGAGGCGCTGCAGCTCGGTCACAACTACATCGGCACCGAGCACATCCTGCTCGGCCTCATCCGCGAGGGTGAGGGCGTTGCCGCACAGGTGCTCACCAAGATGGGTGCCGACCTGAACAAGGTTCGCCAGCAGGTCATCCAGCTGCTGAGCGGCTACCAGGGCAAGGAGCCTGTCTCCGCCGGTGGCCCTCAGGAAGGTCAGCCCGCGGGCTCGGCCGTGCTCGACCAGTTCGGCCGCAACCTCACCCAGGCCGCGCGCGAGGGCAAGCTCGACCCGGTCATCGGGCGCACGCAGGAGATCGAGCGGGTCATGCAGGTGCTGTCCCGCCGCACCAAGAACAACCCGGTGCTGATCGGCGAGCCCGGCGTCGGCAAGACGGCCGTCGTCGAGGGCCTCGCACAGGACATCGTCAAGGGCGACGTCCCCGAGACGCTCAAGGACAAGCAGCTCTACACGCTTGACCTGGGCGCCCTGGTGGCCGGCTCGCGCTACCGCGGTGACTTCGAGGAGCGCCTCAAGAAGGTGCTGAAGGAGATCCGCACGCGCGGCGACATCATCCTGTTCATCGACGAGATCCACACCCTGGTGGGTGCGGGTGCCGCCGAGGGCGCGATCGACGCCGCCTCCATCCTGAAGCCCATGCTGGCTCGCGGTGAGCTGCAGACCATCGGTGCCACCACCCTCGACGAGTACCGCAAGTACGTCGAGAAGGACCCGGCCCTGGAGCGCCGCTTCCAGCCGATCCAGGTGTCGGAGCCGTCGCTCGAGCACGCCATCGAGATCCTCAAGGGTCTGCGCGACCGCTACGAGGCCCACCACCGCGTGTCCATCACGGACTCCGCGCTGGTCTCCGCGGCCACGCTGGCGGACCGGTACATCAACGACCGGTTCCTCCCGGACAAGGCGATCGACCTGATCGACGAGGCCGGGGCGCGGCTGCGCATCCGTCGCATGACGGCGCCGCCGGAGCTCAAGGAGCTCGACGAGTCCATCGCCGAGGCGCGCCGCGAGAAGGAGTCGGCGATCGACGAGCAGGACTTCGAGAAGGCCGCCGGGCTGCGTGACAAGGAGAAGCAGCTCACGCAGGTTCGCGCGGACAAGGAGAAGGCCTGGAAGTCGGGCGACCTCGACACGGTCGCAGAGGTCGACGACGAGCTGATCGCCGAGGTGCTGGCGATGTCCACGGGCATCCCGGTCGTCAAGCTCACCGAGGAGGAGTCCAGCCGGCTGCTCCACATGGAGGACGAGCTGCACAAGCGGGTCGTCGGCCAGGAGGCCGCGATCAAGGCCCTGTCGCAGGCGATCCGCCGTACGCGGGCCGGCCTCAAGGACCCGAAGCGTCCCGGTGGCTCGTTCATCTTCGCCGGCCCCACGGGTGTCGGTAAGACCGAGCTCGCCAAGGCGCTCGCCGAGTTCCTGTTCGGTGACGAGGACGCGCTCATCCAGCTCGACATGTCCGAGTTCTCGGAGAAGCACACGGTCTCGCGCCTGTTCGGCTCCCCGCCCGGATACGTCGGCTACGACGAGGGTGGCCAGCTGACCGAGAAGGTGCGGCGCAAGCCGTTCTCCGTGGTCCTGTTCGACGAGGTGGAGAAGGCGCACGCCGACATCTTCAACTCGCTGCTGCAGGTGCTCGAGGACGGTCGCCTCACGGACTCGCAGGGTCGCGTGGTCGACTTCAAGAACACCGTGATCATCATGACCACCAACCTGGGCACGCGGGACATCGCCAAGGGCGTCCAGACCGGCTTCAACGCCGGCGGCGACCTGGTGACCTCCTACGAGCGCATGAAGGCCAAGGTCAACGAGGAGCTCAAGCAGCACTTCCGGCCGGAGTTCCTCAACCGCGTCGACGACGTGGTCGTGTTCCCGCAGCTCTCGCAGGACGAGATCATCGAGATCGTCGACCTGGAGATCGCGAAGCTCGACCGTCGCCTGCGCGACCGGGACATGGGCATCGAGCTCACCCCCGCCGCGAAGCACCTGCTGGCGGAGAAGGGCTACGACCCGGTGCTCGGCGCCCGTCCGCTGAAGCGAGCCATCCAGCGGGAGATCGAGGACACGCTGTCCGAGAAGATCCTGTTCGGCGAGCTCACGGCGGGTCAGCTGGTGATCGTCGACGGCGAGGGCGAGGGCATCCTCGGCGAGTTCAGCTTCCGTGGTGTGGAGCGGGACGAGCGTCGTCGGCCGACCCAGGCCGAGCCCCAGTCGGTGCCCGCGGGCGCCGGACTGGTGCCGCGCGACCTGCCGCCGTCGGGCCAGATGGCGGCCGGCGGGGCGTGATCGCCCGGTAGGACGCGGTCCTGACACGAGGCCCGGCCACCCCTTCGGGGGTGGCCGGGCCTCGTCGTTGTCCCGGGGCCGCGGACGGAGGTGCGCTTCTACCCAGCGATTGGGCCCGAAACCGAGTGAGTTCCGGGCCCAATGGCTGGGTAGAAGCGCACCTCGGGTATCGGGGCGGCGCCGGGTGGCCGTCAGGCCACCGGCGGAAGCGCCAGGCCCGCCGGGAGGAGGGGCGGGAGCAGCTCGCGCAGCGCGTCCACGCGCTCCGCACGTGCCGCGCCGCGCAGCCGCTCCACGGGGGCCGTGATGCTCACCGCCGCGACGCCCCGGCCCGCGCGGAGCAGCGGCACCGCGATGCAGGCGATGCCGCGCTCGTTCTCCTCGGTCTCCCCGGCGACGCCGGTCCGCCGGGCGTCGGCCAGCACGTCACGCAGGTGCTCCGCGGGGGTGTTCCCGCCGGCGAACCGCTCCAGGACGCCGTCGTCGAGGTCCTGGACCGACAGCAGCGCCCGCCCGAGCGCCGTGGTCGCGGCGGCGCGCCGGCGTCCGACGGCGGACCACACCCGGACCGCGCGCTGCGGCTCCACCTTGTCGAGGTAGACCACCTCGCGCCCCGCCAGCACCCCGAGGTGCACCAGCTCGTCGACCGCCTCGCTGAGCGCCGTCAGCGCCGGGTGCAGCAGGGCGGGGAGGTTCTCCTCGGCCAGGTAGGCGCTGCCCAGCGCCAGGGCGGAGGGGCCGAGCCGGTAGGCGCCGTCCGACGTCTGCTCGGCGTAGCCGCGGTGGCGAAGCGCGGCGAGCGTGCGGTGCAGCGTCGGCTTGCTGACGCCCACGGCCTGGGCCAGCGTGGCCAGCGGCGCGCCCGCGGCGCCGAAGCCCGCGAGGGTGTCGAGGGCCAGCAGTGCCTTGTCGACGCTGCCGAGCGGACTGGCTTCCACGGGACTCCCTCACGTAGCATGCGTTTCGCAGTGAACAACAGGCGTTCACCATAGCGAAACGGAGCACGCATGTCATCCCCCGACAACCCGGTCCTCGACGCGCTGGCCGCGCACCGGCTCGTGCCGGTCGTCGTGGTCGACGGCGCCGACGAGGGCGCCCGCCTCGCCGACGCGCTCGTCGCCGGCGGCCTGCCCGTCGCCGAGATCACGCTGCGGCTCGCGGGTGGTCTCGACGCCATCCGCGCGGTCGCGAAGAACCAGCCCGACGTCGTGATCGGTGCCGGCACCGTCACCACCGTCGCGCAGGTGGACGACGTCGTCGAGGCCGGTGCGCGCTACATCGTGTCCCCGGGGCTGTCGGCCGCCGTCGTGCGCCGCGCGCAGGAGCACGGCGTGCCCGTGCTGCCCGGCGTCGCCACGCCGTCGGAGATCATGGCCGCGCTCGACCTGGGGGTCGACGTCGTCAAGCTGTTCCCCGCGTCCGTCGTCGGCGGGCCCGCCGCGATCAAGGCGTTCTCCGCGCCGTTTCCCGGCCTGCGGTTCGTGCCGACGGGTGGCGTCAGCGCCGCCAACCTCGGCGACTACCTCGGCCTGGACCCGGTCCTGGCCGTCGGCGGGTCCTGGATGGTGGACCGCAAGCTGGTGACCGCGGGGGACTGGGACGGGATCACCAGCCGCACCCGCGACGCCGTGGCCCTCGCCGCCGAGGTCTCGACAGGCTCGACCAGCAACGGCTCGACCACCGAGGAGAAGAACCGATGAGCTCGCTGAACGTCCGTCCCGCCGCCGAGAGCGCCTACGACGTCGTCGCGCTCGGCGAGGTCATGCTCCGCCTCGACCCGGGCGACCGCCGGGTGCGCACCGCCCGCAGCTTCGACGTGTGGGAGGGCGGCGGCGAGTACAACGTGGCGCGTGGCCTGCGCCGCTGCTTCGGCCTGCGCGGCGCGATCGTCACCGCGCTCGCCGACAACGAGATCGGCCGCCTGGTCGAGGACTTCATGCTCACCGGCGGCCTCGACACGCAGTACGTGCAGTGGGTGCCCTACGACGGCATCGGCCGCACGGTGCGCAACGGCCTCAACTTCACCGAGCGCGGCTTCGGCGCGCGCGGCGCGGTGGGCGTGAGCGACCGCGGCAACACCGCCATCTCGCAGATGAAGCCCGAGGACGTGGACTGGGACGCGCTGTTCTCCCGCGGCGTGCGCTGGCTGCACACGGGCGGCATCTTCGCGGCCCTCTCGGAGTCGTCGGCCGACGTCGCCGAGGCTGCCATGTCCGCGGCCCGCCGGCACGGCACCATCGTGTCCTACGACCTGAACTACCGGCCCTCGCTGTGGAAGGGCATCGGCGGCGAGGAGCGGGCGCGCGAGGTCAACCGGCGCCTGGCCAGCCACGTCGACGTGATGATCGGCAACGAGGAGGACTTCACGGCCTCGCTCGGCTTCGAGGTCGAGGGTGTCGACGAGAACCTGACCGACCTGGACACCGGCGCGTTCCGCGCGATGATCAAGACCGCGTCGGAGGCGTACCCGAACTTCCAGGTGATCGCGACGACGCTGCGCGGGGTGCGCTCGGCGTCGCGCAACGACTGGGGCGCCATCGCCTGGTCGCGTGCCGAGGGCTTCGCCGAGGCGACGCACCGGGCGGACCTGGAGATCTTCGACCGCGTGGGCGGCGGCGACTCGTTCGCGTCGGGCCTGGCCTACGGGCTCATGGAGCTCGGCTCGCTCCAGGAGGCCGTCGAGTACGGCGCGGCGCACGGTGCGCTGGCCATGACCACGCCGGGCGACACCACCATGGCGACGCTCGCCGAGGTGGCCAAGCTGGCCGGCGGAGGCAGCGCGCGCGTGCAGCGCTGACCTGCTGCGCGACGCGCCACGGGGGCAGGGTCGGCCGGTGTCCGCACCTCGGACCGATCTTGCCCCCGACCAGCGCAGACAGGGTGCTCGGTGCAAGGATTGGAGCATGTCCCAGAGCATCCTGTTCATCGGTGGAAGCGGAATCATCAGTCATGCCTCGGTGGCCCGGGCCGCGCGGCTCGGACACCGGGTGACAGTGCTCAACCGGGGCAGATCCACGACCCGTCCCGTGCCCGCCGGGGTGGAGACGCTCGTCGCTGACGCGAACGACCCCGAGGCCGTCGCCGCCGCCGTCGGCAGCCGGGAGTTCGACGTCGTCGCCCAGTTCCGGGCGTTCGGGCCGGAGCACGTGGCGCGCGACGTCGCGCAGTTCGCGGGCCGGACCGGGCAGTACGTGTTCATCTCGTCGGCGTCGGCCTACCAGACGCCGCCGTCGCGCCTGCCGGTCAAGGAGTCGACGCCGCTGCGCAACCCGTTCTGGCAGTACTCCCGCGACAAGATCGCCTGCGAGGACCTGCTGGTGCGCGAGTACCGGGACAACGGGTTCCCCGCCACGATCGTGCGCCCGTCGCACACCTACGACCGCACCCTGCTGCCGACGTCGGGCGGCTGGACCGACGTCGCCCGCATGCGCGCGGGCAAGCCGGTCGTCGTCCACGGCGACGGCACGTCCCTGTGGACGATCACGCACACCGAGGACTTCGCGGTCGGGTTCGTGGGGCTGCTCGGCAACCCGCTGGCCGTGGGCGACACGTTCCACATCACCGGCACCCACGCGCCCACCTGGGACCAGATCTACACCTGGCTGGCCGACGCCGCGGGGGTGCGGAGCCCCGACCTGGTGCACGTCGCGTCCGAGACCATCGCCCGCGTGCTGCCCGACATGGGCCCCGGCCTGGTGGGCGACAAGGCGCACTCGATGGTGTTCGACAACTCGAAGGTGCGCTCGCTCGTGCCCGAGTTCGGCACCACGATCACCTATGACATCGGCGCCGCCGAGCAGGTGGCCTGGTTCGAGGCGCACCCCGAGGCCCAGGTCGTCGACGCCGAGCTGGACGCGGCCTTCGACCGCCTGGCGGCGCACGCCCGCTCGATCTGACGCCGCTCCCGTCGGTCGAGCTTGTCGAGACCTCACCAGGTCTCGACCACCGCGATTCAGGCCGACGGCGCCGTCGACTCCCGCACCACCAGCTCGGTCGAGAGGTTGAGGCGGCGGACCTTCGGCGACCGGCCGCGGGCGATGTCGAGCAGGATCTGGGTGGCGGCCGCTCCCATCTCGCGGAGCGGCTGCCGCACGGTCGTCAGCGGCGGGCCCACCCAGGACGCCAGCGGCAGGTCGTCGTAGCCCACCACCGAAAGGTCCTCCGGGACGCGCAGGCCGAGCTGGTGCGCGGCCCGGAGCACGCCGAGGGCCTGCATGTCGGAGCCCGCGAACACCGCCGTCGGGCGGTCCGGCAGGGACAGGAGCTCCAGGCCCTGCTCGAAGCCTGCCTCGACGTAGAAGTTCCCCTCGCGCACGAGCGCGGGGTCGACGACCGCGCCCGCCTCCTCGTGCGCCGACCGGAACCCGTCCACGCGGGCGCGGCTGCACAGCATGTTCCACGGCCCGGTGATCATGCCGATCCGGCGGTGGCCCAGCGCGAGCAGGTGCCGCGTGGCCTGCAGCCCGCCGTTCCAGTTGTCGGAGCCCACGGAGGCGACGTCGGCCGGCGGCTCGCCGTCGGTGTCGATCACCACGTACGGGATGCCGCGCCGGTCGAGCTGCTGGTGCTGCGCTTCGGACAGGTTCGCGGCGACGAGCAGCACGCCCAGCGGCGGCCGCGAGATCGTGGTGTCCAGCCAGCGGGCCGGCGGGCGGTGCTCGCCGCCCAGCTCGGACAGGATGACGCTGGTGCGCAGCTCGGCGGCGGCGTCCTCGACGCCCCGGATGATCTCCATCGACCAGGCCGAACCCAGGCGGTGGAAGACCAGGTCGATCAGACCGGACCCGGGCGGCGCGGCGGCGGGCCGGCGCCGGCGGTACTGGTGCTTCTCGAGCGCGGCCTCGACGCGGTCGCGGGTCGAGGGGGCGACGTCGGCCCGGCCGTTGAGCACCTTGGACACGGTGGGCACCGAGAGGCCGAGCTCGCGCGCGATCGACGCGATGGTCGGTCCGGGGCTCACGCCGGTCATCGCACCCGCCTTTCGGTCATGTCTGCGGAACTTTCGACCCGAAGGTACACCGTTTCGCGTCAGTATCGGGTCTCGTACCCGCCATGGATTGCCGTGTCTGGATCGTAATCACCACGTTCTGGGCATGTCTTGACGTGTCGCCGGATCTCACCCTACTGTCCCTCACGACAAGCACTATCGGCATCGACGTCGATAGTTTCGAAAACGTTCCACAAAGAGGTGGGGATGGCTACCGAGCTACGCGGCGCAACAGAGCTACGCGGCAAGGAGACGTGGGGCCTGGCACTGCGCAAGCACTGGCGCCTCTACAGCCTCGCGCTCCTGCCGATCATCTGGTTCCTGGTCTTCCGGTACCTGCCCATGGCCGGCAACGTGATCGCGTTCCGCCGGTTCCGGCCGGGCGGGTCGATCTTCGGCGAGGAATGGGTCGGCTTCTACTACATCGAGCGGTTCATCCAGGACCAGGCGTTCTGGCAGGCGTTCCAGAACACCGTGATCATCGGTGCGCTGACCCTCGTGATCGTGTTCCCGCTGCCGATCATCCTGGCGCTGCTGCTCAACGAGCTCCGGTCGCGGGTGTTCAAGCGGTTCGTGCAGACCGTCAGCTACCTGCCGCACTTCATGTCGGTCGTGATCGTGGCGGGCTTCGTGTTCGAGCTGACGTCGCTGGACGGCACGGTGAACCGGCTGGTCAAGCTGTTCGGCGGCGATCCGATCTCGTTCATGCAGCAGGCCGACTGGTTCCGCACGATCTACGTGTCCTCCGAGGTCTGGCAGACCGTCGGCTGGGGCACCATCCTCTACCTGGCCACCCTGACCACCATCGACTCGCAGCTCTACGAGGCCGCGCGGATCGACGGCGCCAACCGCTGGCAGCAGACGTGGCACGTCACGCTGCCCGGCATCCGGCCCACGATGATGGTGCTGCTCATCCTGAACATCGGCCAGTTCATGCAGGTGGGCTTCGAGAAGATCTTCCTGCTCTACAACACGCTGACCCAGCCGACGGCGGACGTGATCTCCACGTACATCTACCGCGTCGGCCTGACCTCCGGGCAGCTGAGCTACGCCACGGCGATCGGCCTGTTCGAGGCCGTGATCGGTCTGGTCCTCGTCTTCTCCGCCAACGCCATCTCGCGCCGAGTCACCGGGAGCTCCCTGTGGTGAACACCGCCCCCGCCCCGACCACCGACGCCGTGGGCGCCGAGACCCCCGACCTGTCGCGGCCCCGCCCCGAGACCACCACGGTCAAGGACACCCCCGGCTACACGGTGTTCCGCTGGGTCAACACGACGATCCTGGTGCTGGTCGCCGCGGTCACGCTGTACCCGTTCCTCAACCTGGCCGCGCGGGCGTTCAGCTCCGAGGCCGCGATCCGCAGCGGCGACGTCACGGTGTGGCCCATCGGGTTCAACACCACCACCCTCATGTCGGTGCTGGAGCAGGACCTGTTCTGGCGCAACTACCTCAACACCGTGGTCTACACGGTGGTGGGCACCGCGATCGCCATGGCGCTGACCACGACGTTCGCGTACGTGCTGTCGAAGAAGTACCTCAAGGGCCGCATGATCCTGATCGGCTTCGCGGTCTTCACGATGTTCTTCACCGGCGGCCTCATCCCGAACTACATCCTGGTCAGCCAGCTCGGGTTCAAGAACACCATCTGGGCCGTCGTCGTGCCCCAGGCGATCAACGTCTTCAACCTGCTGGTCATGAAGTCGTTCTTCGAGAACTTCCCCGAGGAGCTGGAGGAGGCCGCGGCGATCGACGGACTGACCACCTACGGCATCTTCTTCCGGGTGGTGCTGCCGCTCAGCAAGGCGGTGCTCGCCACCATGGTCCTGTTCTACGCGGTGTGGTTCTGGAACTCCTGGTTCCCCGCGTTCCTGTACATGGACGACCCGCAGATGTACCCGGTCACGGTGTTCCTGCGGAACATCATCGCCGGCGCCACCGGCACCGGCGAGGGACTGAGCGACGTCGCCGTCCAGATCGGGGCCAACGTCAAGGCGGTGACGATGCTGCTCACGGCGCTGCCCATCGTGTGCCTCTACCCCTTCGTCCAGAAGTACTTCGTGTCCGGCGTGATGCTCGGCTCCGTCAAGGGCTGAGCGCGCCGCACCACCGTCCGATCCGCCGTCGAACGACGACGTTCATACCCCGGAGGAAATCAATGAGGATCACCCCAAGAAAGATCGCCGCGGCCACCGCCGTGGCCGCGCTCGGACTCTCGCTCACCGCGTGCTCGTCCGGTGGCGAGGACGACGGCGCCGCCGTCGACACGGCCGACAAGATGGTCGGCGCCATGGAGGACTACGGCGTCGGCACCACCTTCAAGGCGACCGAGCCGCTCACGTTCGGTCTCATGTACCGCGACCACCCGAACTACCCGCTCCAGAAGGACTGGTCGATCCTCAAGGCGTTCGAGGAGGAGCACAACGTCACTTTCGACATCCAGTCGGTGCCGCTGGCCGACTGGCAGCAGAAGCGGGCGCTCCTGATCAGCTCCGGCGACGCCGCCGACCTGATCCCGTCCACCTACGCGGCCGACGTCGAGACGCTCACCTCGGGCGGCGCCGTCCTGCCGATCTCGGACTACCTCGACTACCTGCCCAACTTCCAGGACAAGGTCGAGAAGTGGGGCCTCCAGGAGGACCTGGACCGCCTGCGCCAGGCCGACGGCAAGTTCTACGTGCTGCCCGGCCTGCACGAGAGCCCCAAGCCGTCCTACTCGATCGCGATCCGCGAGGACTGGTGGGAGGACGCCGGCCTGGAGGACCCGAAGACCTGGGACGAGTTCGCCGACCAGCTCGAGGTCATCAAGGAGGAGCACCCGGAGCTCGACTACCCGTACACCGAGCGCTGGTCCATCAACGGGCCCATGGAGGCCACCCTCCAGGCCGCGGCCGGCAACTTCGGCACCGAGGCGGGCTGGGGCTACGGCGACGGCGTGACCTGGAACGGCTCCGAGTACGAGTACACGGGCACGTCCGAGGGCTACAAGGAGCTGGTCTCCTACTTCGCCGACCTGGTGGACCGCGGGCTGCTCGACCCCGAGGGCCTCACCCAGGAGGACGACCCGGCGATCGCCAAGCTGACCACCGGCAAGGTCGCCGCCCTCGGCGTCAACGACCAGGAGATGACGCGGTACCGCACCGGCTTCGAGGAGGCCGGCGACAAGGACGCGAAGCTCAAGGAGATCGTGGTCCCGGCCGGCCCCGCCGGCAACATCATGGACGCCACCACCGGCGGCCAGTTCGAGTCCGGCATCGCGCTGTCCTCCAAGGCCGCCGAGCGCGAGGACTTCGTGGCGATGCTGCAGTTCGTCGACTGGCTCTACTATTCCGACGAGGGCCTCGAGTTCGCCAAGTGGGGCATCGAGGGCGAGACCTACACCAAGGACGCCGACGGCACCCGCACCCTGGCCGACGACGTCGACTGGAGCGGCCTCAACCCGGGCGCCCCGAAGCTGCTGAACACCGACTTCGGCTACTACAACGGCGTCTGGTCGCTGGCCCACGGCTCCACCTCGGACCTGGTCCGCTCCACGCTCACGCCCGAGGTGCAGGGCTTCCTCGACGAGATGAACAAGAAGGACGTCGCGGAGCGGGGCCCCGGCATCGCGATGGACGAGATGCAGCGCGAGGAGTCCTCGCTGCTGCAGACCAACCTGCAGGACCTGGTCATGACGGCGACGTCGCAGTTCATCCTGGGCGACCGCTCGCTCGACGAGTGGGACGCGTACGTGGCGGAGGTGGAGAGCGCCGGCTCGCAGACGTACGTCGACACCGTGAACCAGGCGGCGGGCGTCACCGAGTAACCATCCGTCGGGTGCGGGGACCCGGGTCTCGACAGGCTCGACCAGCGGTGCGTGCCGCTGGTCGGGCCTGTCGAGACCCGGTCCCGCACTCGACAGAACAGAGGAGTGCTGTGGAGCGGGTTCATGTTTCCGGTTCGGCGAGCGGGGTGCTCGGGGACGCCTGGCGTACCTGCGTGGGCACGGGGCGGTTCAACCTCGCCCTGCGGCAGGACTACCAGGAGTCGCTGGCCCTCGTGCAGCGCGAGATCGGCTTCCGGCACATCCGGGGCCACGGCATCCTGCACGACGACGTCGCGGTGCACCGCCCGTACGACGTCGCAGGTCACCGCGGTACCGCCTACGTGTTCACCTACGTGGACCAGGTGGTCGACGCCTACCTGCGGCTCGGGATCAAGCCGTTCCTCGAGCTCGGGTTCATGCCCCGCGGGCTCGCCTCGGGAGACCAGACGGTGTTCTGGTGGCAGGGCAACGTCACGCCGCCGCGCGACCACGCCGAGTGGGCCCGCCTGGTGCAGGCCCTGCTGCGGCACCTGATCGACCGGTACGGCATCGACGAGGTGCGGACCTGGCCCGTCGAGGTGTGGAACGAGCCCAACCTCACGCACTTCTGGGCCGGCGCCGACCAGGAGGCCTACTTCCGCCTCTACGAGACCTCCGTGCTCGCGGTGAAGGACGTCGACGCCGAGCTCCAGGTGGGCGGCCCCGCCATCTCCCCCGGGGCCGACGACTGGTGGGAACCCTTCGCGGACTTCGTCACCCGGCGCGACCTGCCCGCCGACTTCCTGTCGGTGCACGCCTACACCTCCGGCCCTGCCCAGCACGTGCCCTTCGGCGTCTACCAGGCGCTCCGCCGGCCCGAGGACCTGCTCGACCAGTTCGCCCGGCCCGCCAAACTCCTGGCGGGGACGGCGCTCGCGGGCCGCCCGCTGCACGTCACCGAGTTCAACACCAGCTACCGGCCCGACAACCCCGTGCACGACACGGCGTACAACGCGGCCTACCTCGCCCCCGTGCTCGCGAACGGCGGTGAGCACGCCGACTCCTTCGCCTACTGGACGTTCAGCGACGTCTTCGAGGAGGAGGGGGTGCCGGCGTCGTTCTTCCACGGCGGGTTCGGCATGCTCGGGCACCGCCAGGTGCGCAAGCCGACCTTCCACCTGTACGCGTTCATGGCGCGGATGGGGCAGGAGGTGCTCGCGCGCGGCGTCGACCACCTGGTCACGCGGCATGCCGCGACGGGCCAGGTGACGGTGCTCGCCTGGCAGCCCGTGGGCGGCACGGACGACGCGGCCGAGCCGGAGCGCCACGAGATCCGGCTGAGCGTGCCGGTCTCGATCAGCCCGCTGGTCACCCCGTTGGTCGAGCTCGTCGAGACCGGTCACCGGGTCTCGACAAGCTCGACCGGCGGTGGTTCGGCCGGCGGTGGCGGCCGGGTGTTCGGGATGCGGTACGACGTCGACGAGACCGCCGGCAACGCCTGGGCCGCCTGGCGCGAGATGGGGCGCCCCGCGTCGCCGTCGGCCCGGCAGCTCGACGCCCTGCACGAGGCGAGCGAACCCGCCCGCCGCGCCTTCTCCCTGCCCGTGCTCCCGACGGCGGACGGCGGACGGGTCGACCTCGACCTGACCCTCGGCCGCCACGGCGTGACCCTGGTGACCCTCGATCCCGTGCGCGACGAGACCCCGCCCTGGGTGGACGACTCGCGCATCCTGGGCCGGAGCCGAACCACGAACGACAGCCGGACCTCGAACGACAGCCGGACCTCGAACGACAAGGACGACGCGTGACCGACTCGAAGATCCTGTACGGCGGCGACTACAACCCGGAGCAGTGGCCCCGGCCCGTCTGGGAGGAGGACTACGCGGCGTTCGACAAGGCGTCGATCGACACGCTCACGCTCAACGTCTTCTCCTGGGCCACGCTGCAGCCGGACGAGGACACCTACGACTTCGCGCAGCTCGACGCGATCGTGGCTCGCGCCGTCGAGGGCGGCCGCGGCGTCGTCCTGGCCACCTCGACCGGGGCGCTGCCGCCGTGGCTGGCGCACCGCCACCCCGAGGTGGAGCGCACCGACTTCCAGGGCCGGCGCCACGTCTACGGCCAGCGGCACAACGCGTGCCCGAGCTCGCCGGTCTACCGGCGCCTGTCGGCGGAGCTCGCCGGCCGTATCGCCGAGCGGTACGCCGGCACGCCCGGCCTGGTCGCGTGGCACGTCGGCAACGAGTACGGCGGGTTCGACGGCGGCTGCTGGTGCGACCTGTGCGCCGAAGGGTTCCGCGACTGGCTGCGCGCGCGGTACGGCACGCTGGAGCGGCTGAACGAGGCGTGGAACGCGACGTTCTGGTCGCACACGTTCAGCGACTGGGCGCAGATCGTGCCGCCGAACATGCTCAGCGAGCACTGGCGCGGGCCCGACCACACGGCCTTCCAGGGCATCACGCTCGACTACCGGCGGTTCATGTCGGACGCGATGCTGGCCAACTTCCGCGACGAGAAGGCCCGCATCCGCGAGCACGACGCGACCACGCCGGTGACGACCAACTTCATGGGCATGTTCCGGCCGATCGACTACCACCGCTGGGCCGCCGACCTCGACTTCGCCTCCTGGGACAACTACCCGCCCGGGCAGCGTGAGCACGTGCGGATGGCGCTGGCGCACGACGTCATGCGCGGCCTCAAGGACGGCGACCCGTTCTGGGTCATGGAGCAGACGCCGACCATCACGGCGTCCCGCGACGTGAACCCGGTCAAGCGGCCGGGCGTGCTGCGGCTCTGGTCGTGGCAGGCGGTGGCGCACGGCGCGGACGCCGTCCTCTACTTCCAGATGCGGCAGTCCCGCGGGGCCTGCGAGCGGTACCACGGCGCGGTCCTGGACCACGCGGGGCGCACCGACACGCGCGCGTTCCGGGAGGTCGCCGCGCTGGGGTCGGAGCTGTCCGGGCTGGGCGACGCCGTCGTGGCGGCCCGGACGCCGGCCCGCGTCGCGCTGCTGTTCGACTGGGACTCCTGGTGGGCCGCCGAGATGACGGACGGCTTCAACCGCCATGCCAGGTACGTCGACACCGTGCTGTCGTACTACCGCGCGCTCTGGCAGGCGGGCGCCCAGGTGGACGTGGTGCCCACGACGGCTGACCTGACGCGGTACGACGTGGTGCTCGCCCCGATGCTGCACGTGCTCAAGGGCGACGTCGCGGAGCGGCTGGCCGCCGTGACCGAGCGCGGGGGCTCGGTGCTCGCCTCGTACTGGTCGGGCCGCGCGGACGAGAACGCCAACGCGCACCTCATGGACGCGCCCGGGCCGCTGGCCCCGCTGTTCGGCGTCCGGGTCGAGGAGACCGACTCGGCCGAGCCGGGCGTGACCAACCCGGTGACGCTGACCGACGGGTCCGGCGAGGTGGTCTCGGCCGCGCAGCTCGTCTTCGAGGTGCTCGTGCCCGAGGGCGCCGACGTGGTCGGCACCTACGGCGCCGAGTTCTACGCGGGCACGCCCGCCGTGACGCGGTACCGCCCCGCTGGGCCCGAGGGCGGTGAGGCCTGGTACGTCGCGACCGGACTGGACGACGCCGGGGCCGCGTGGGTGGTGCGCCGCCTGCTCGACCGGCACGGGCTCGTGGGCCCGTACGCCGACGTGCCCGACGTCGAGCTCGCCGTGCGCGCCAAGGACGGCGTCCGGTTCGCCTTCCTGCTGTCCCACGCGACGGAGCCCGTCGAGGTCGCCGCGCACGCGTCCGGCGTCGACCTGCTGACCGGCCGGGCCGTGCGGGCGGGCGAGACGCTGCGGCTGGCGCCCACGGACGTGGTCCTGCTGCGCGAGGACGGCACGGGAGGCGAGGCGTGAGTTTCGGCGGGCGGGGTTCCGGGCGTACGGGCGACGGCGAGCGGCGCGAGTTCGGCGAGGGGGTGCTCGGCCGCGCGACCGCGCTCGTGTACTGGCACCTGATCGTCGAGCTGCTGCTCGTCGTCGCCGTCCTGCCCGGCGTGCTCGGCTCGCTCCTGCTGGAGCGGACGCCGGGCAACGCCGTGCTCTTCGCACTGTGCCTCGTGCCGGTGGGGCCGGCGGTGTCGGCCGGGCTGTTCGCGCTGCGCGACCGCACCCGGGCCGAGGGGCTCACCCCGGCGTCGTCGTTCTGGCGCGGGTACCGGCTGAACTGGGCCGACGCCCTGCGGGTCTGGGTGCCCGCGCTCGCCGGCGGCGTCGTCGTGGTGCTGGGGCTGGCGAACGTCGGCGCCGGCGGCGTGCCCGGCTGGTACGCGGGCGTGCTCGTCGTGGTGGGCGCGGGGCTGGCCCTGTGGACGACGAACGCGCTGGTGATCGTGTCGTTCTTCGGGTTCCGCACGCGCGACTCGGTGCGGCTGGCAGCGCACTACCTGGGCGCGCGGCCGCTGGTCACCCTGGGCACGCTCTCGCTGCTGGTGCTGGCCGGCGGCATCGTGGTGCTGACCACCGAGGCCGTGTTCGCCCTGCTCGCGGTGGTCTGGCTCGCCCTGGTGCTGCGGAACGCGGGTGCCCTCGTGACCGACGTCGAACGGCGGTTCACGGCCACTGCTTGACCCCTGCCTGGTGATATCTCGGGGCTAAATTGTCCGTTCTATGGCTCTTGCGACACAGTGTGCGCATGGCTATCAAGCAGGGGGACCCGGGACGGCTGACCTATCGCTATCTACGCGTGGCGATAGTGGCCGTCGTGCTGGTGCTGTTCGTGTCGCTGACCATGCAGATCGTCGCCGACCACGGGCGGCTCCACTCCGGCGAGGAGTGGTGGCACGCCTCGATCAGCGCCTACTTCTACTCGCCGGTGCAGAGCGTCTTCGTGGGCGCGCTGGTCGGCATCGGTACGTGCCTCATCGCGATCAAGGGCCGGCACGGCGCCGAGGAGGTGCTGCTCAACTTCGCGGGCATGTTCGCGGTCGTCGTGGCCCTGGTCCCCACGCCGCTCGACGCCGACATGTGCACCGCCGAGCCCTACTGCCTGGACGTGCCCGAGCGGGTGGGCAACAACATCGGCACGCTCCTGCTGGTGGGCGGCGTGGTGCTGGCGCTGGCGACCTGGCCGCGGCGTCGTGACCTGGGCAGCCGGGAGGGCTGGGACCTGTGGCTCACGTGGCTGACGTGGGCCGGGACCGGCGTCTGGCTGCTGGCCTGGCCCGACGGCTTCCTCGCGGCGGCGCACTACGCCGCGGCCGTGCTCCTCTTCTGCTGCCTGGTCGCCGTCGCGTGGATCAACGGGTCGGACGTCGCCGTCAGGGCCCAGGTGCTCGAACGGCTGCGGGGCATGTCGGCGCGGGCCTACCGGGTCTGGTACCGCGGGATCGCAGTGGTCATGGCCGTGGTGCTCGTGGCGGGCCTGGCCACCATGGTGGTGCTCGACCGGTACCTGCCGGACCTGTTCCCGCAGACGCTGTTCGTGGTCGAGGCCGTGCTGATGCTGGTCTTCGCCCTGTTCTGGGTGCTGCAGACCATCCAGTTCTGGGACGTCGGCCTGCCGGCGCGCGCCCTCGTGGAGACCAGCAAGGTCCCGGGTGACACCCCGGAGACGTAACGTCTTCCCCGACGCGCGGCCCCGACGGGATCGCACGGACCTGCCGCCGAACCCGGGGAGTGCCGCCCGATGAACGTGACCCGATCGATCGTCCTGTTCGTGGCCGCCGCCCTCTTCGAGATCGGCGGCGCCTGGCTCGTGTGGCAGGGCATCCGCGAGCACAAGGGCTGGCTCTGGATCGGCGCCGGCGTGATCGCCCTGGGCCTGTACGGCTTCTTCGCGACCCTCCAGCCGGACGCGAACTTCGGTCGCATCCTGGCCGCCTACGGGGGCATCTTCGTGGCCGGCTCCCTGGTCTGGGGCATGGCCGTGGACGGCTTCCGCCCCGACCGCTGGGACGTGACCGGCGCGCTGATCTGCCTGGTGGGGGTCGCGGTGATCATGTACGCACCCCGGCCGGACGCGGGCTAGGCGTCCGGCCGCGGCGCTACAGCGGGCGGCTGAACATCCTGCGGTTGGCGAAGGTGCGGTAGCCGGCGCGCTGGAACGCCTTGGACATGGCGACGTTGCCGGCGTCGCAGTCGCCGCGGATCTCCGTCGCGCCCGCCGCCACCAGGACATGCGTCCCGCGTGCGACGGCGGCGGTGGCGTAGCCGTGACCACGTCCGGCCGGTGCGACGGCGATCAGGCCGATCACGGCGGAGCTCGCAGTCCGGGCGGGCAGGCTGAGCGCCACCGGCCGGTCCTGCCGGTCGTAGCCGATCTCGAACCAGGCCGGCTCGTGGTCCAGCTCGCGCATCTCGGCGAGGTTGCGCTCGGCGGCGCCCCGCAGGCCGTGCTGAGCGACCTCCGCGAGGAAGATCGAGTCCTTCGTGTCGGTGAAGGTGTCGGCGAGCAGGTCGACGAACGGCTCCTCGCCGAGCTCCGCGAGCGACCGCCAGCGCAGCCGGTCGTCCTGGGCGGGCAGCGGGTCGCGGTCCGACCGGATGAACCGGTGCCCGTCGCGGGCGAGGGAGAAGCCCTGGGCGGTGAGCAGCCGCACCCGCCGCTCCGGGTCGTGCTGGAACTGCGGGGCCTGGCTCGGCGCGTCCAGGACGTGCCCCTGCGTCTCCGCGCCGAGCGAGCGGGCCAGCTCGGCGGCGTGCGTCAGCAGCGCGGCCGCGCTCTCGTCGTCGCCCGGCTCGAGGAGCACGATGTCCATCGGCACCGAGCGGCCCGGGACGGTCCAGAGCACGACGTTCCCCACGAGCTCGCCGTCCCGCTCGGCCACCAGGCACCAGTCCGCGCGGGTGCAGCCGTTGTCGAGCAGGCCCGCGAGGTAGGCCGAGGTCGCGCCGTTGCGCGCGTCGTCGTCCGCGTACGTGGTCAGGGCGGGAAGCTCGTCGGGCCGAGCGGGCCGAATCGTCAGCACAGTCACGTTCCTTCGTCGGTGTTCGTCAGCAGCGCATGCTAACCGCGGGCGCCGAACATCGACGCCAGCTCGCCCGCGACCAGGTCCAGGTCCGGGTGGCCGGAGGCAACCCTCATCACGAGGGCCTCGTGGTCGTCGACCGTGCGGGCCAGGTCCGGGTGGCCGTTGACCCGGTAGGTCGCCGCGACGACGATCCAGGCGAGCCGCTTGTTGCCGTCGACGAGCGGGTGGTTGCGGTTCACCGAGTCGAGCGTGGCCGCCATCTTGAGGTGGATGCCCGGGTAGAGCTCCTGGCCGTACGAGCTCATGCTCGCCCGGCTCAGGGCCGGCTCCAGCAGCCCGTGATCGCGGACGACCGGCTTGATCCGCTCGGCGACGTCGAACATCCGCAGGGCGACGTGCGCCGGGACGAGATACGTCACTGGCCGAGCCGGTTCAGGAGCTCCCGGTCACGGGCGCCGATGTGCTCGGCGGCGGCCAGCCAGTTCTCCTCGGTGGGCCGGTCCTGCGAGCCGGCGGCGTCCTCGGTCGGCTGGTTCTGGGGGCGGGGCGTCGGGTTCGTCATGGCGGCCTTCCTGGTGAGAGGTTCCTGCGGCCTGACCATCGCACGCCAGGGCGCCCGGCGCCGATGACTTTTCCCGGGCCGGCCGGTCGGACCTGGCATGGGTGACGGCACCGTACGCGACCTGCAGGGTCGCGTCCAGGAGACGGTAGACCGCCTGGTGGCCGACGGCGGGGAGGTCGGCCTCCAGGTGGCTGTCGTCCACCGGGGCGAGCTCGTCGTGGACGTCGTGGGCGGCCTCGCCGACGCAGGCCAAGGAGCGGCCGTCACCCCGGACACCCTGTTCTTCGCGGCGTCGACGGCCAAGGGCGTGGCGTCCGCCGTCGCGCACGTGCTGGTCGAGCGCGGGGAGCTGGACCACGACCTGCGGATCGCCGACGTCTGGCCGGAGTTCGCCGCGCACGGCAAGGGCGGCGCGACCCTGCGCCACGTGCTGATGCACTCGGTCGGCGTGCCCGCCCCGCCCTACGACACGACCGCCCGGGACCTGTGCGACTGGGACGGCATGTGCCGGGCGCTCGCGGACGCGGAGCCGTGGTGGGAGCCCGGCACCGGGTTCGGCTACCACGCGCAGACCTTCGGCTTCCTGCTCGGCGAGACGGTGCGCCGGGCCACCGGGCAGACCCTGACCTGGTGGCTCCACGAGGCCGTCACCGGCCCCCTCGGGGTCGAGGAGGACGTGCACTTCGGCGTGCCGCCCGCGCTGCTGGGCCGGGTGGCGCGGCAGGAGCCGGACCTCGGGCCGCCGTCCGCCCCGGAACCCGGCTCGCCGGCCGACCGGGCGGTCCCACCAGCGATACGCCCGGACGCCGCGTTCGCCAACCGGCGTGACGTGCTGACCAGCGACATCCCGTCCGGGGGCACCATGTCGGCCCACGGCGCCGCGCGCGTCTTCGCGGGCCTGCTCGGGTACGGCGGCGCCGCCCTGGTGTCACCGGCCAGGCTGACGAGCATGGCGCGCCCCGCGTTCGAGGGCCGGGACGTCGTGATGGACGTGCCGACGACGTGGGCGTTCGGGTTCGCGCCGTCGCGTCCCGGCCCCGTGCCTTCCCGGCCCGGGTCGGCCTTCGGTATGTTCGGCGCGAACGGATCCGGGGTCTGGGCCGACATCGACACCGGCGTCGCGGTCGCCGTGATGCGCAACCGGTTCGGCCCGGGCTGGAGCACCGCCGGCGAGATCGACCGGCTCGTCGCAGAGCACTTCACAGAGCACTTTCCGACGTCGTCAGAAGGAGAAGACTCATGGACAACCCGGTGACCAAGCTCGACGCCCGGTTCAGCGACCCCAACGTGCAGCCGACCGCGTGGGACGAGACGCGGGAGGTGCTCGAGAACGCGCAGCTCACCTGGCTGACCACCGTGCGCGCCGACGGCCGCCCGCACGTCACGCCGCTCGTCGCCGTCTGGCACGAGGGGGCGCTGCACTTCACCACGGGCCCCGAGGAGCAGAAGGCCGTCAACCTCGAGGGCAACCCGAACGTCGTGCTGACCACGGGCGACAGCACCTGGGACAAGGGCCTGGACGTCATGGTCGAGGGCCCGGCCCGGCGCGTCACCGACCAGCGGACCCTGGAGCTGCTCGCCGCCGCGTGGCGGGAGAAGTGGACCGGGCAGTGGCAGTACGAGGTCGGCGACGGGGCCTTCACCAACGACGTCGGCGGGACGGCGCTCGTGTTCGCGGTCCAGCCGGCCAAGGTGCTGGCCTTCGGCAAGGGCACCTACAGCCAGACCTCGTACGTGCCTCAGTAGATCGTGCGCCCCCGCTCGTCCGCGATCCCGGACTTCCGCAGGAAGTAGGTGTTGACCTGGTCGCGCCACTCGGTGGCGCTGCGGAGCTGCTCGGCCAGCCGCTCGGCGACCCGCTCCGCGACCTGCTGGTCCACGAGCGTGGAGACCTCGGACCACGCGCCGATCATCTGCTCCACGCGGTCCACGCCGTCGAAGTGGGTGTCGTAGATGTGCTGCACCACGGTCTTGCCGCTGTGCAGCACGTGCGTGTACGGCACGTGGTGGAAGAAGAGCAGCAGCTCGTCGGGGCACGACGACGGCGACTCGTACGTCGCCGACCACGGCGCCGGGTACTGGCCCGCGTAGCCGGTGCCGGTGCCGACCGTGCGGTCGACGCCGATGCCGTCGCGGTCCGCGAAGTGGTAGGTGCCCCACGGCGTGTACTCGTAGCCGTCGACGTCGGGCCCGTAGTGGTGGCCGGGGCGCACCATGAAGCCCACCCCGAGCGGCGAGGTGTACTGCTCGTACGTCTCCCACGACCGGTCCAGCACGGCGTGCAGGGCCTGCCCGACGGCGTCCGGGGCACCCGGGAACGTGAGGTCCACCCACTCGTCGAGCACGGCGCCCGGGTCCAGCGCCGGGTCCCAGCACAGCCGCCCGTAGGCGTAGAGGTTGGCCTGGGCGAATGGGTGGCCGGTCCAGAACTCGTCGTCGCCCACGTTCGAGACGGCGGCGAACCCGCCGGCGGGCTTGCGCCAGGTGCCGGTGCCCGGGTCCTCGACGGCCTTGCCGCGGCCCGTGGCGAGGTCGGCCACGCTGGGCGAGCCGTCCGCGCGTCCGGCCGAGTCCCAGAACCGGAAGCCGAGGATCTGGCTCCACTGCGGCCCGAGGTAGACGGCGTGCCGCTGCTGGCCGGTGTACTCCTGGGTGACCTGCAGCTCCAGGGCGACGCGCGTGTGCGGCATCGCGGCCAGCACCGGGCTCAGCGGCTCGCGCACCTGGAAGTCCATGGGCCCGTACTTGACCTGCAGCACCACGTTGTCCGAGAACGTGCCGTCCAGCGGGCGGAAGTGGTCGTAGGCGGCGCGGGCGCGGTCGGTCGACCGGTCGCGCCAGTCCTGCTTGTGGTCGTAGACGAAGGCGCGCCAGTGGATCAGCCCGTCGTACGGCTCGACGGCCGCGGCCAGCATGTTCGCGCCGTCGGCGTGGGTGCGCCCGTAGGCGAACGGCCCGGGCTGGCCCTCGGAGTCCGCCTTGACCACGAAGCCGCCGAAGTCCGGGATCGCGTCCCAGACGCGCGCCGCGGCCCGCACCCACCAGTGCGCGACGCCCTGGTCGAGCGGGTCGGACGTGTCCAGGCCGCCCAGCGTCATCGGCGAGGCGAACGACACCGACAGGTGCACGCGGATGCCCCAGCGCCGGAACACGGCAGCCACCCGGACGACGTCGCCCAGGTCGTCGGTCAGCAGGCGCGCCTCGCGCGCGTGCACGTTGACGTTGTTGATGGCCACCCGGTTGATCCCGACGGCGGCCAGCAGGCGCGCGTACCGCTCGACGCGGGACAGGTCGGCGTGCACGACGCCGTCGTCGTAGAAGATCGAACCGCCGGAGTAGCCGCGCTCGACCTGGCCCATCGTGGGGTGCACGTCCACGTTGTCCCAGTGGTCGAGCATCCGCAGGTCGGTCGCGGGGGCGTGGGTCTCGTCGGCGTCGGGCCCGTCGAACGCGGCCTCGCCGAGGCGCACCACGTGGAAGAAGCCGTGCAGCAGCCCGGCGTCGCACGCCGCCTGGACCACGACGGCGCCCGCCTCGCGCATGATCCGGAAGCTCTCGTCGGACCCCTCCCCGGTCGAGCCCGGCTGCGACAGGGTCAGCACCAGGTCGGCGTCCGAGACGCCGTCGCCCACCTCGAGGCGGGAGAAGGAGCCGCCGAACCGGGCGGTCGCCGCGGCGACCTCCTCGGCCACGGTGCCGGCCAGGGCGCCGTCGCCCGCCACCACCACGCGGCGGCTGCCGATCGCGGCGAACGCGTCGTCGGGCAGCCAGGCCGGATGGGGAACGTGGGCGGAGGAGGGGCGCGAAGAATCGCCAGTCATGGAACGTCCCATCCGTCTTGCGGTTGATATGCGGATATAGGGGTGTAGGCACTGTGCCTCAGCGACGGCTCCCGGGTCCACCCAGGGGGCCCGGTCTGTCCGGCCCGCGAAAAAGTCGCGACCGGTTCTCACCTTCGAAGCCTAGGTTTCTCCGCTTTGAGCCGCCTCAAAACGGAGAAACCCAGGCCTCGAAGGAGAGTCCTGCGGTGCGCCCGGGTCAGCGCGCCGCGTACGCCGCCTTGGGCAGGTGGTAGGCCAGGTCGGCCGCTGTCTCGACGGCCTCGTCCAGGTCGAGCCGGTGCTCGGCCACGAGCCGGGCCAGGTAGCCGGCGTCGACGCGGCGCGCCAGGTCGTGCCGGGCGGGGATCGAGCAGAACGCGCGGGTGTCGTCCACGAAGCCCGACATGTTCGAGAACCCGGCGGTCTCCGTGGCGGCCTCGCGGAACCGGCGCATCGCGTCGGGCGCGTCCAGGAACCACCAGGGCGCGCCCAGGCGCAGGGCCGGGTAGACGCCGGCCAGCGGGGCGAGCTCGCGCGAGTACACGTCCTCGTCGATGGTGAACGCGATCATCCGGAAGGTCTCCGAGTTGCCGAACGCCTCCAGCACCGGCCGCAGGCCCTGCGTGAACTCGGCGGTCACGGGGATGTCGTACCCCTTGTCGGGGCCGAACGCCGCCGCGACGGCGGGGTCGTGGTCGCGCAGCACGCCGGGGTGGAACTGCATGACCAGGCCGTCCTCGGTGGCCATCCCCGCCATCTGGAACAGCATGTGCGCGGAGAACGCCGCCTCCTCGGCCGCGGAGAGGTTCGCGCCGTCCCCGGCCGGACCGGCCGCGAGGGCCTTCTCGAACAGGGCGCGCGCCACCTCGTCGGGCAGCGGGGTGGTGTCGGCGCTGAAGTGCCCGTGGTCGGTGGCCAGGCCGCCCGCGGCGACGAACGCGGCGCGGCGCTCGCGGAGCGCCGCCAGGTAGCCCGCGTACGAGTCGGTGGCGATGCCCGACGCCTTGGCCAGCTTCTCCAGGTCGTCCCGCCAGGTGGGGCGCGCGGGGTGCAGCAGCGGGTCGGGGCGGAAGGTCGGCAGCACCCGGCCGGGCAGCTCGGCGGCGAGCCGGGTGTGCTCGTCGAGCGTGCTCCAGGCGGGGTCGGTCGTGGCGATGACCTCGATGCCGAACCGGTCCAGGAGGGCGCGCGGCCGGAAGTCCGGGTCGGCGAGCCGCTCGGCGATCTGGTCGTAGACCTGGTCGGCGGTCTCCGCGGACGGCCGCACCGTCACGCCGAAGATCTCGACCAGCTCGTGCTCCATCCAGTACCGCGTGGGCGTGCCGCGGAAGTGCTTCCAGCCCGCGCAGAACCGGCGGAAGATCTCGCGCGGGTCGGACTCGAACCCGGGCGCGACGGCGGGGCCGACGCCCAGCTCGGGGAGCTTGGCGCCCTGCGACACGAGCATCCGCGTCAGGTAGTGGTCGGGGACCACGAGGAGCTGGGCGGGGTCGGGGAAGGGCTCGTCGTCCGCGAAGGCGGTGACGTCCACGTGGCCGTGCATCGAGACGATCGGGAGGTCCTGGACCGCCGCGTAGATCTCGCGCGCGATCGGCCGGGTCACGGGGTCGGCGGGCAGGGCGCGGTCGGGGTGCAGCGTCCAGGTGTCGGTCACAGAGTCCTCCTGCGGGCGTCGTTGCCGGTTCGGGTAAGCGCTTCCACATCGTAGGCATTGCCAAGCCTCGATACGAACGTGAGAAGCAGAGCATTGCGAACGTTTGCAGCCAAACCCTACGATAGTGTGCAAACGTTCGCAGTGTCGCGAATCGCCAGGAGGTGGCATGGTCACGGTGCACGACGTCGCGCGCGCCGCCGGGGTCTCGATCTCCACCGTCTCGCGCGCGCTGACCGCCCCCGAGCGGGTGGCGGCCGCCACCCGCGACCGCGTGACCAGGGTCGCCGCCGAGCTCGGCTACCGACCCAACCTCGCGGCCAGCGGCCTGCGGATGGGCCGCACGCATGCCGTCGGGCTACTGGTCCCCGACCTGGAGAACCCGTACTTCGCGTCCGTGACGAAGAGCGTCCAGGCGCGGGCCCGCGCCGAGGGCTACGAGGTCTTCGTCGCCGACACCGACGAGGACGCCGACGTCGAGCCCGAGCTGATCGGCGCGCTCGCCGCCCGGACCGACGGCCTGCTGCTGGCCTCGCCCCGCTCGGGCGAGGCCGAGCTGCGGACCGCGCTCGACGGGCTGACGGCGGTGCTCGCGAGCCGCGAGCTGCCGGCGGCCGCGCCCGGCACCGGCGACGGGACCGACGCCGACTCCGCCGCCCCCGACGCCGTCCCGTTCGTCGCCGTGGACGACGCCGACGGCGTCGCGCAGATCCTCGGGCACCTGCACGCCCTGGGGCACCGCAGGGTCGGGGTCGCGGCCGGCCCGCCGTCGTCCTGGTCCGGACGGCGCCGCGTCGCGGGGCTCGTCACCGCCGCCGCGCGCTGGGACCTCGAGCTGGTGCGGCTCGGCACCTTCCAGCCGTACTTCGCGGGCGGCACCCAGGCCGCCGACCACGCCGTGGCGAGCGGCGTCACCGCCGTCGTCGCGTTCAACGACCTCATGGCCCTCGGCATCCTGGACCGCCTGCGCCAGCGCGGGATCGACGTACCGGGCCGCATGTCGGTGGTCGGATTCGACGACGTGCAGCTCGCCACCCTGGTCTCGCCCGCGCTGACCACCGTGCACGCCCCGCTGGCCCGCCTGGGCCGGCGCGCCGTCGACCTGCTGCTCGCGCGCCTGCGCGGCGGCACGCCGGCGAGCGTCCAGCTCCCCGTGGAGCTCACGATCCGCGGGTCCTCAGGACCCGCACCGGCCGGGACCGACTGAGGTCCCTCCTGGCCACCAACCCGGGCGACGGAGCCCGAGAGAGGAAGGCACCATGCGTACCTCGAAGAAGGCGGTGGCGCTCGCGGGCGTCGCCGCGCTGGCCCTGCTCACCGCGTGCGCCCCGCCCGCGCCGCCCGGCGGGGAGAGCGGCGGCGCCGTGACCGACGCGTCGGAGGTCCCCGACACGCCGTCGGAGCCGGTCACCCTGAACATCCTCGACGTCGCGGGCAACCAGCGGCTCACCGAGGGCATGGTCGACGAGTTCGTCGAGAACAACCCGGACGTCATCGAGTCGGTGACCTGGGAGACGGGCGGCGCGCCCGACGTCACGGGCATCGTCAAACCGCAGGTGGACAGCGGCAACCTGTCCATCGACGTGGTGTTCACCGGCAACGACGGGCTCGCGGCCGGAATCGGCCAGGACCTGTGGATCCCGCTCGTGGACGACTACGGCGACCGGCTGACCAACCAGGAGAACTACCTGGAGCCCGCCGCGAACATGCAGGAGCTCGCCGAGGGCTACGGCGTGGTGACGACCTACTACCCGTCCGGTCCGCTGCTGCAGTACGACCCCGAGGTGGTCGGCACGCCGCCGGCCACACCCGAGGAGCTGCTGGAGTGGGCGAAGGCCAACCCGGGCAAGTTCGGGTACGCGCGCCCCGCGAACTCCGGCCCCGGCCGCACGTTCCTCATGGGCCTGCCCTACATCTTGGGCGACGAGGACCCGACCGACCCCGAGAACGGCTGGGACAAGACCTGGGCGTACCTCAAGGAGCTCGGTCAGTACGTCGACACCTATCCGACGGGCACGGGCCAGGTCGTGACCAACATGGCCGACGGCACCTGGTCGATGATCCCGACCACCACCGGCTGGGACATCGCCCCGCGGGCCGAGGGCCAGCTCCCGGACACCCTGGAGGCCGCCGCGTTCGACGACTTCACGTGGGTGACCGACGCGCACTACGCCGCGATCCCGAAGGGGCAGAGCGCCGACAAGATCAGCGCGATCCTGCTCCTGCTGCAGGACATGCTCACCCCCGAGCAGAACGCCAAGGCGTACGACGCCGGCTACTTCTACCCGGGCCCGGCGGTCGAGGGCGCGACGCTCGACCTCGCGCCGCAGGAGTCGCAGGACGTCATCGAGGACTTCGGCCGCCCGCTGTTCGACGAGCTCATCGAGTCGCAGGACGCCGTCGTGCCGCTCGACGCGGACTCGATGGTGACCGCGTTCGACATCTGGGACCGCGAGGTCGGCGGCGGCAAGGTGGAGGAAGAGGCCGAATGAGCGACTTCGAGTCCCTGGAGCTGCGGGGCGTCGGCCGCCGCTTCGGCGGGGTGGACGCGCTGGCCGGCCTGGACCTGACGATCCGGGCGGGGGAGTTCGTCGCGCTGCTGGGGCCGTCCGGCTGCGGCAAGTCGACGGCGCTCAACTGCCTGGCCGGCCTGCTGCCGCTGACGCACGGCGAGATCCGGCTGGACGGGCGGCGGATCGACACGCTGCCGCCGGAGCGGCGCGGGTTCGGCATGGTGTTCCAGTCCTACGCCCTGTTTCCGCACCTCAGCGTCGAGAAGAACGTCGCGTTCGGGCTCCAGATGCAGGGTGTGCCGCGGGCCGAGATCGGCTCGCGGGTACGTGCGGCGATCGACCTGGTCAAGCTCGGCGAGCACGCGAAGAAGCTGCCCGGCCAGCTCTCGGGCGGCCAGCAGCAGCGTGTGGCCATCGCCCGCGCGGTGGTGCTCGAGCCGTCGCTCGTGCTCATGGACGAGCCGCTGTCGAATCTCGACGCCAAGCTGCGCCTCGACATGCGCACCGAGATCCGGCGGCTGCACCAGTCGCTCGGGCTCACCACGATCTACGTGACGCACGACCAGGAGGAGGCGCTGTCGCTGGCCGACCGCCTGGTGGTGATGCGCGAGGGTCGCGTGCAGCAGGTCGGCACGCCCGACGAGCTCTACGAGAGCCCGGCGAGCTGGTACGTCGCCGACTTCATGGGGTACCGGAACATCCTGCCCGCGACCGTCGTCGCGGCGTCCGGGGGCGAGGCCGTGGTCGAGCTCGCGGGCGCGGCGGACGGCGGCGTCCGGCTCACCGGGCGGGCCGTCGGCGCGCTGAGCGCGGGGGACCGGGTGCGGGTCGCGGTGCGGCCGGAGGACCTGCACGTGGGCTCGACCGGCGGTGGGGGCTCGACCAGCGGCGGGGCCGGCGTGATTCCCGGCACCGTGTCCGTCGTCGAGTACCACGGGCGCGAGTTCGCTGTCGGGGTGCAGGCCGGCGACACCATGCTGCACGCCCGCGCGGCGACGGCGCCCGACGTCGGCGGCGCCGTCACCCTGACCGCGCCGGTCGACCGGGTGCTCGTGTTCCCCGAGTCGCTGGACGCCGTCGTGCCGCAGGCGCAGGAGGTGGCGGCGTGAGGCGCCCGTCCGCCCGCGGGGAGGTGCGCCATGAGTAGCGCCGGACGCGCCACCGCGAGCCTGCGGCACCGCCTGGCCGAGCGCGGCATCGACTCGACCCTGTTCCTGCTCGTGCCCGGGCTCGTGGTCGCCGTCGCGCTGTTCGTGTACCCGTTCTCGTACGGGATCGGGCTCACGATCCAGCCCACGGCAGCCATGCGGGAGCAGTGGGGCGGCGGCGCCCTCGCGAACTACGTGGCGTTCTTCCGCGACCCGTTCGTGTTCGACTCCGTGTGGCTCACGATGCGCCTCGCGCTGCCGGCCGCCCTGTTCAACGTGCTGGCGTCGGTGCCGGTGGCGATGGTGCTGCGGCACCGGTTCCGCGGCAAGCGCCTGCTGACGTCGCTGCTGGTGCTGCCCATCACGCTGGGCACCGTGCTCACCGCGCAGGGCCTGCTGATCTTCGCCGGGCGGCAGGGCTGGATCAACCGGGTGCTGCTCGAGCTCGGCATGATCGACGAGCCGCTCAAGCTGGTGAACAACTACCTGGGCGTGATGCTCTCGCTGATCATCACCGGCTTCCCGTTCGCGTTCCTGCTCATCTCGTCCTACCTGTCGGGCATCGACCCGTCGCTGGAGCAGGCCGCCAAGACCCTGGGCGCGGGCTGGTGGCAGCGGTTCCGGCGGATCGTGCTGCCGCTGCTCGCCCCCGGGCTGGCCACCACGTTCGTGCTGACGTTCGTGCTCGCGTTCTCGGTGTTCCCGTCGGCACGGCTGGTCGGTGACGCCATGGGCGAGACCCGGGTCATGTCGCTCATGGCGTTCCGGGCGTTCGGCGAGCAGAACGACTACGCCATGGCGTCCACCATCGCGCTGATGATGGGCGCCGTCGAGCTGGTCGTCGTCGTCGCGGTGCTGGGCCTGCGCTCGCTGCTGTACCGCGGGACCACGGGAGGGAAGGGCTGATGGCCACGTCAACGCTGGAACGGCCGCTCGCCGCGCGGCCGTCCACCTGGTTCGTGTGGGCGGGCATGGCCGCGTTCGGGGTGTTCCTGCTCGGGATCCTCGTCGCGGTGGTCGTCGACTCGTTCGGCCGGCAGTGGTTCGACACCTGGCTGCCCGACGGGCTGACCACCGAGCGCTACGTCGAGGCCTGGGACCGGTTCGACCTCGGCGAGGTGGTCGGCGTCACCGTCGGCGTCGCCGTGCTCGTCGTCGTGATCTCGGTGCTGGTGGGCGTGCCCGCCGCGTACGTGCTGGCCCGCCGGGACTTCCCGGGCAAGCGCGCCGTCATGCTGCTGTTCCTGCTGCCGGTGCTCATGCCGCCCATCACCTACGGCATCCCGCTCGCCACCGTCATGTACTCGTTCGGGCTGGGCCGCACGCTGACCGCCGTCGTGCTGGTCAACCTCGTGCCGTCCGTCCCGTTCGTGATCCTGACGATGACGCCGTTCATCGAGCAGATCAACCCCGCCATCGAGTCGGCCGCCCGGATGTGCGGCGCCAGGACCCGGCAGGTGTTCACCCGGATCCTGGCCCCGCTGCTGGTGCCGGGTATCCTCGCGGCGGCCATCCTGGTACTCGTGCGGACCGTCGGGCTCTTCGAGCTGACGTTCCTCGTCTCGGGCCCAGGTTCGGACACACTCGTCGTAGCCATCTACCGTGGCATGACGGCCGCCGGCGGTGGCGAGGCGAGGCAGCTCATCTCGGCCATGTCGGTGATCTACACCGCGACGATGCTCGCCATGCTCGTGGTGGCGCTGCGGTTCGTGAACCCGACGCAGCTCGTAGCACAAGTCAAGGAGACACGTGATGACTGAGGACCGCCTGCACCGGGACCGTATCCCGGTGGGCATCGACGCCCCCGTGATGCCGACGGCGGTGGGGATAGTCCACCTCGGCATCGGGGCGTTCCACCGCGCGCACCAGGCCGTGTACACGGAGCGCGCCGCGATCGCGACGGGCGACACCAGCTGGGGCATCCTCGGCGTCACCCAGCGGTCCGCGACGGTGCGCGACCAGCTCCGGCCGCAGGGCGGGGTGTACGCCGTGCTCACCGCGGGCGAGCAGGAGTCGTCGGTCGAGCTGATCGGCTCCGTGGTCGACGTCGCGTACCCCGCCGAGGAGACCGAGCGCGTGCTCGCCACGATCGCGGCGCCGTCGACCCACGTGGTCACGCTGACGATCACCGAGAAGGGCTACGCGCGGCGGCCCGACGGTTCGCTGGACACCGAGGCGGTGGCCGCCGACCTCGCGGCGCTGGCCGCGGTGACGGAGGCCGGCGCGGCCGCCGTCCGCCCGGCGGCGTCCGCCATCGGGCTGCTGGTGCGCGGGCTGGCCCAGCGCGCCGCCTCCGGTGCGCCCATCACCGTGCTGACCTGCGACAACATGGTCGACAACGGCCGGGTGCTCGAGCGCCTGGTGCGGGAGGCCGTGGACGCGGCCCTGCCCGGGATCGAGGGCGACGCGCTGCGTGCGTTCCTCGACGCGAACGTCACGTTCCCGTGCTCCATGGTCGACCGGATCGTGCCGGCCACCACGCCGGAGCAGCGCGATCAGGTGGAGCAGGCGCTCGGCGTGCGGGACGAGGGTCTCGTGGTGGGCGAGCCGTTCGCGCAGTGGGTGATCGAGGACCGGTTCGCCGGGCCGCGCCCCGCGTGGGAGGCCGCCGGCGCCACGCTCACCAAGGACGTCGCGCCGTTCGAGCAGGCCAAGCTGCGGCTGCTCAACGGCACGCACTCGCTGGTCGCGTACTCGGGCTGGCTCGCCGGGCACTCGACGATCGCGGGCGGCGTGACGGACCCGGTGATCGCGCAGCGCGCGCGGCAGTACCTCTTCGAGGACGCGCTGCCGACGCTCACCCCGCCCGACGGCCTGGACCTGCAGCAGTACGGCGAGCAGATCCTGGCCCGGTTCGCCAACCCGCACACGGGCCACACCACGGCGCAGGTGGCGATGGACGGCACCCAGAAGATCCCGTTCCGCTGGGGCGGCGTGCTCGCGGACTCGCTCGCCGCCGGGCGCGAGCCGCACGGCGTGGCGTTCGGCCTGGCCGCGTGGGCCGAGTTCGTCCGACGCCGGACGCACTCCGGCGAGGGCGTCGACGACCCGCGCGCCGCGGAGCTCGAGGCCCTGGTCGACGCCGCCGAGATGCCCGGCGGTATGGACGGGCTGGGCGACGTCGCCGGGCTCGCCGGAACCGAGGAGGACCTCCGGGCCCTGCTCGCGCTCCCGGGCCTGCTGCCCGAGAACACGCCGGACAGCTTCGTCGACGCGGTGGCGGCGGAGATCGGCGCGGTGGAGCGCTGACCTGACCCGGCTGGGCTGGTTCTGGTCTGCTGATCGGTCCGGATGACCGGGCTGGTCGTCCCCCGCTGGGCTCATCCCCCTTTGAGGCCTAAGTTTCTTCGCTTTGACGCAGTTCAAAGCGAAGAAACTTAGGCCTCAAAGGGGATCGGGGCGAGCCCGCCGACGCCGCCCGGGTGGGCCGGTCGGTGCGGGAAAGCCCTTTCCAACGGTGCGGGGCGCGGGTAGGGTGCCTGCCGACGGGTGCGACGAGATCGTGCCTGTACGGTCGGGTGATCGATCACACGCGTCGACGAGGACGGAGCAAGATGAGAGTCACGATCCTGGGCACAGGTGCCATCGCCGGAGCCCACGCACGAGCGATCGCGGACCTGCCGGCGCACGGTGTGGACGCGACCCTGGTGCACGCCGTCGACATCGACGCGGCGCGGGCCGAGGCCTTCGCGACCGAGCACGGCGTGCCCGGGCACGGCACCTCGCTGGACGACGTGCTCGGCGACACGGACGTGCTGCACGTCTGCACGCCGCCGGGCGTGCACGCCGACGTCGCCGTCGCCGCGCTGCAGGCGGGTGTGCACGTGGTGGTCGAGAAGCCGGCCACGCTGTCGCTCGCGGAGCTCGACCGGATCGCGGAGGCCGAGGTCGCCTCGATGGCGTCGTTCACGCAGGTGGTGCAGCACCGGTTCGGGCACGGCGCGCGGCAGCTGCGCCGCCTGCTCGACGACGGCGCGCTGGGTCGCCCCCTCGTCGCGACCTGCGACACGATGTGGTTCCGCGGGCCGGCGTACTTCGAGGTGCCGTGGCGCGGCCGCTGGGACACCGAGGGTGGCGGGCCGACGATGGGCCACGGCATCCACCAGTTCGACCTGCTGCTCGCCACGCTCGGGCCGTGGTCCGAGGTGACGGCGATGGCCGGGCGGCTGTCGCGGCACGTGGACACCGAGGACGTCTCGATGGCGATCGTGCGGTTCGCCAACGGTGCGATGGCGACGATCGCGAACTCGCTGCTGTCGCCGCGCGAGACCTCCGACCTGCGGTTCGACACCGAGGCGGCGACGATCGAGCTGTCGCACCTGTACGGCTACACCGATGCCGACTGGACGTTCACGCCCGCGGCGGGCCGGGACGACGTCGGGCAGCTGTGGCAGGCGGACCCCGAGGCGCTGCCGTCGGGGCACCTGGCGCAGTTCGTGCCGACGTACCGGGCGTTCGCCGCGGGCGAGGCGCCGCCGGTCACCGTGGCGGACACGCGTGGCACGCTGGAGCTGGTCGCGGCGATCTACCGCTCGTCGTTCACGGGCGCCGTGGTCCGCGCCGGCGAGATCGCTCCGGGCGACCCGTTCCACGAGTCCATGCGCGGCACGGGCCCGAGCTGGCCCCCGCTGAAGGCCACCCCGGCCTGACGGCGGCCGGGCGACTGTCGACGTAGGCGCCGGCCGGGCGCGGCCTCGGGTCGCGGCACGCTGGCGGCCTGGGGGCTCGGTGCTGGTTGGCGTGGTCGGCGCGGGCGGCGTCGAACGGAGGCATGCTCGCTGCATGAGCGCTCATGCGCCGACGGCCCCTACGTTCGCCGCGCCGCGCCCGGCCCCCGGCGCCCGCCGCCCGCTGCCCGCCGCCCGCGGCTGCCGGCCGCCCGACCGCCGCGCGGCTCCGGCGTCGAACGTAGGCATGCTCGCTGCATGAGCGCTCATGCGCCGACGGCCCCTACGTTCGACCGCCCGGGGTGCCCTGCGCCGCCCCGCATCGCTCGCCCGGCGTCGTCGTCGATCGCGCCGCCACGTCGTGTGGCACCGGCCCGAGCCGCCCGCCGCCGGAGGCAGAGCTCGGTAGCCAGTCCCGTCGAACGTAGGCCTGGTCGGCTCATGGCGCCTCATGAGCCGACCAGGCCTACGTTCGTCTGCCCGGAGCCGGCGCGAGCCGAGGGGGGGTTCGTTACGAATTCCTGACCCCAGGCTCTGGACAACGCTTCCCGTAGCGGTATTGTATCGATTCAGTCGGCCGTCGAGGATGCAGCCGGCCACCAGAAGCAGATTGAGCAAGGAGGCTCACGTGGTCCGCAGAAGCACCACCACACGGACGGCCGTCGTCCAGGTCACGGCCCTCGCGGCGGCTTCGGCCCTCGCCCTCTCGGCGTGCGGGGGCGGCCAGACCGCCTCGGCCGACGCCGCTCCCGTCGCCACCGACCGGGACATCGAGCTGTCCCTGGTCTGGTGGGGGGACGACGACCGCGCGGCCAGGTACGAGGAGGCGGTCGCGCTCTTCGAGGAGAAGCACCCGAACATCGACGTCCAGACCCAGTTCCAGGCGTGGGACGACTACTGGACGGCGCGCAGCACCGAGGCCGCGGGCCAGACCCTGCCGGACGTGTTCCAGATGGACCTCGCCTACATCCACCAGTACGCGTCGAACAACCAGCTCTTCGACCTGTCGAACCAGCTCGGCGTGAACCTGAACACCGACGACTTCGACCAGACGGTGCTCGCCTCCGGCTCGGTCAACGACGGCCAGTACGGCATCCCGACCAGCACGAACACCCTCGGCATGATGCATCACGACGACCTGCTGGACGAGCTCGGCATGGAGCCGCCGCAGGAGGGTCTGACCTGGGACGAGTACGACGCCTGGCTGCGCGAGGTCAGCGCCGCCGGTGCCGACCACGACCCGCAGATCTACGGCGGCACCGACTACACCGGGACGCTGTGGCTGTTCATCCAGTGGCTGGTGCAGCAGGGCAAGACGGCGTTCGCGGACGACGGCTCGCCGGCCTTCGAGAAGGCCGACCTGGTCGCCTGGGCCGAGCGCACCCAGCCGCTGCGCGACGACGGCGTGTTCTTCCCCGTCGAGCGCGCCAAGCAGGTCGAGCCGCTGACCGGCATGCAGGTGGGCCAGGCCGCGACCGAGATGACCTGGGACAACATGATGGCCGGCTACTCGGCCGGTGCGGGTTCCGAGAACCTCGACCTGCTGCCGGTGCCCACGGGCCCCGACGGCTCCGCGCAGTTCTGGAAGCCGTCGATGCTGCTCTCGTCGTCGGCCACGACGCAGGAGCCCGACGCGGCTGCCGCGCTCATCGACTTCCTCGTGAACGACCCCGAGGTCGGCAAGATCTTCGGCACCTCGAAGGGTGTCCCGGCGGTCGCGGCCCAGCGGGACGCGATGGAGGTCGACGAGGGCTCGATCGACGACAAGATCGTCGGCTACGAGGAGCACGTCGCCGACCTCGTCACGGAGGACACCCCGCTGCCCGTCGAGGGTTACGGCGTGGTCGAGGCCGAGTTCAAGCGCCTGGGCGAGGAGCTGTCCTACGGCAACATCACGCCGGAGGAGTTCGCCGACCAGTGGTTCCAGAGCGCCGAATCGAACCTCGGCGGGGCGTGACCATGTCCGCGACCACTACCGAGCGCGGCAGGGCGGCCGGGCGCGGCGGCGTGCGGGGGACGGCGGCGACGTCGTCCCCCGCGCGGGGCGGCGGCAAGCCGCAGCGCAACCGCGCCGACGTCAAGGCCGGGTACGCGTTCCTCTCCCCGTGGCTCCTGGGGTTCGTGCTGCTGACGGCCGGCCCCATGCTGATGTCGCTGTACCTCGCGTTCACCGACTACAACCTGTTCCGGGCCCCGACGTTCGTCGGCATCGACAACTTCACGGCCCTGTTCGCCGACCCGCGGTTCCTCAAGTCCGCCCAGGTGACGGCGGTCTACGTGCTGGTCGGCGTGCCGGTCAAGCTCGCCGCCGCCCTCGCGGTGGCGCTGCTGCTGAACGCCAAGCACCGGGGACAGGGCGCGTACCGCTCGATGTTCTACGCGCCGTCGCTCATCGGGGCCAGCGTCTCCGTGGCGATCGTGTGGCGCGCCATGTTCATCGACGACGGCATCGCCGACCAGGTCCAGCAGTTCTTCGGCCTCCCGGCCGGCGGCTGGGTGGGCGACCCGAGCATGACCATGCCGATGATGATCCTGCTCGCCGTCTGGCAGTTCGGCGCCCCCATGGTGATCTTCCTGGCCGGCCTGAAGCAGATCCCGGCCGAGCTCCACGAGGCCGCCGCCGTCGACGGCGCCGGGCCGATCCGCCGGTTCGTCTCCGTGACGCTGCCGATGCTCTCGCCCGTGCTGTTCTTCAACCTGCTGCTCGAGACGATCGGCGCGTTCCAGGTCTTCAGCTCGGCGTTCATCATCTCGGGCGGTACGGGTGGCCCCGCCGACTCGACGCTCTTCTACACGTTCTACCTCTACCTCAAGGGCTTCACGGAGTTCCGCATGGGGTACGCCTCCGCCATGGCGTGGGTGCTCGTGCTCGTGGTCGGCATCATCACGGCCGTCCTGTTCCGCACCTCGCGTGCCTGGGTCCACTACACGGGAGACGTGCGATGACGACAGCGACCACAACCGCCCCGCGCACCACCGTGAGCACCACGACGAGCGCGACGGCGACCCGGCGCAAGCGCCTGCGGTCCGTCGTCTTCCACGTCCTCGTGATCGCCGTCGCCGTCGTGATCCTGTATCCCGGCGTGTGGATGGTGATGAGCTCGTTCAAGCCGAGCGGCGACATCGTCGGCAACGTGAACCTGTGGCCCGAGACCTGGACGCTCGACAACTACGCGTCCGCGTTCGCGGGCATCGGCGGCGTCTCGTTCTGGACGTTCGTGCTCAACTCGCTGATCCTCGCGGTCGGCTCGGTGGTGGGCATCGTCCTGTCGGCCACCGTCTCGGCCTACGCGTTCGCGCGGATCAACTTCCCCGGCCGGGGCGTGTACTTCGCGGTGATGATCGGCACGATGCTGCTGCCGTTCCACGTGGTGATCATCCCGCAGTACATCCTGTTCAACTCCATGGGCCTGGTGAACACGTTCCTGCCGCTGCTGGCGCCCAAGTTCCTGGCCACCGAGGCGTTCTTCGTCTTCCTCATGGTGCAGTTCCTCCGCGGGCTGCCGCGTGAGCTCGACGAGGCCGCGCGGATCGACGGCTGCGGGCACTGGGGCATCTTCCGCCTCGTGCTGCTGCCGCTGATGCGGCCCGCGGTGATCACCAGCTCGATCTTCGCGTTCATCTGGTCGTGGAACGACTTCCTCGGCCCGCTGCTCTACCTCAAGAGGCCCGACACGTACCCGCTGCCCATCGCGCTGCGGCTCTACGTGGACCAGACGTCGGTGTCCGACTACGGCGCGCAGATGGCCATGGCCGTGCTCGCCCTGGTGCCGGTGCTGCTGTTCTTCGTGGTGTTCCAGCGCTACCTGGTGGACGGCGTCGCCACGCAGGGCCTGAAGGGCTGATCACCGTGGACGCCCAGGAGCAGAACGAGGAGACGACGGCGCCGTCGGGCCGCGGACGGCGCACGGCCGGGGAGGGCTGGTTCCCCCTGCTGGGGGAGACCCTGCTGACCGGGCTGCTCGTGCTCGCCGGCAGCCTGCCCGTCGTGACCGCTCCGGCGGCGCTCGCCGCCGGGGCCGCGCACCTGCGCCGGCACCTCGGCGGGTACGACACCTCGGTCCGCTTGTTCTGGCGGGACTGGGCGGCGGCCGCGCGCCGGCTCTGGCTGCTGGGCGTCCTCGCCCTGGTCGCCGCGGTGACCGTGACGGTCAACACCGGGCTGACGGCGTCGGGCGCGCTGCCCGGCTCCTCGGCCGTCCGGTGGGTCACGTGGGCGGCCGCGGCCTGCGCCGCGGTGGTGCTCGTGCGGACGACGACGGCGTGGTCGGACGGCGACGCCCGGCCGGGTTCCGGGACCGACGTCGCGCTGGGTGCGGGGTCGGGCCCAGCGGCCGACGGCGCGCTCGGTGCCCGAGTCGAGCTCGGGCCGGACGACGCGTCGGGAGCCGGGGCCGGGCCGGACAGCGACGCCGTCGGCGGTGGGACCGTGTGGCAGCTGCTGGCCCGCGGGGCAGCCCGCGCCCGCGACGAACTCACCGGATCCGCGCTGCTGCTGGCTGCCCTGGTGATGTGCGTGGTGCTCGTCTGGATGTTGACGCCGCTCGTCGTGGTGACGGGTGGCCTGCTCGGCCTGGCGGCGGTCGCCGTCGAGACCCGGCGCGTGCGGCGCCCGGTCGACTGAAAGTGCGCCTCTACCCAGCGATTGGGCCCGGAATCACGCGAGTTCCGGGCCCAATCGCTGGGTAGAAGCGCACGTCTTCGTGTGATCTGAGAGTTCAGAGAGGAATTCCATCCATGATCCCGAGAACCATCCGGACCGGCGCCGTGCTGGCCACGGCCCTGAGCCTGGGGCTGAGCGGGGTGGGCGCCGCGGCGTTCGCCGCGACTGTCCCGACCACCACCCCGGCCACGACGGCGCCGGCTGCCCAGGGCGCCGCAGCCCAGGCCGGCGCCACCACCCAGGCCGGCGCCACGACCCAGGCCAGCATCGCCGCCGGCCAGCCCACCACCGAGGGTGACGAGACCGCCCGAGGCGGCCGTCCGACGTCGGGCCCGAAGGTCACCGAGAAGCTGGGTCGCGGGCTGGTCGCGGCCGCGACCAGCGAGGGCGTGTTCCTGAGCTGGCGGCTGCTCGCGCAAGAGGTCACCGGGCACACCGACGCCGGGCTCAAGGGCCCGGGCTTCGCGCTGTACCGCGACGGGCGCCGGATCGCCACGGTCACGGGCGCGACCAACTACCTCGACGCCGCGGGCACGGCCGACGCCCGGTACCGCGTGGTGCCGCTGAGCGGGCCGAACAAGGGCCGGTCGGCGTCGGCCGACGTGTGGGGCGACGGCCACCTGGACATCCCCCTGAACAAGCCGGCCGACGGCGTCACGCCCGCCGGCGAGGCCTACACCTACCGCGCCAACGACGCCTCCGTGGCGGACCTCGACGGCGACGGCGACTACGAGGTCGTCGTGAAGTGGGACCCGTCAAACTCCAAGGACGTGTCCCAGGTCGGCTACACGGGCAACGTCTACCTGGACGCCTACGAGCTCGACGGCACGCAGCTCTGGCGCATCGACATGGGCGTCAACATCCGCGCGGGCGCGCACTACACGCAGTTCCCCGTCTACGACTACGACGGCGACGGCCGCGCCGAGCTCATGGTCAAGACCGCCCCCGGCACCCAGGTGACGACGTACCGCAACGGGCGGCCCGCCGGGCAGCGCTACGTGCCGATCGCCAGGGACGACCGCGCGGCCGGCGTGCGGGACACGGACGACTACCGGATGTCGGCCGGGGACTACTACGAGCACCTCGTGGAGACGTTCCGCGGCTGGTCGGAGCGCCCCGAGGTGACCAGCGGGCAGTGGCCCGCCACGCTCGAGGAGGCGTGGGGCATCGAGTCCCGGTGGACCTACCCGCTGTCCGACGCCGACGCGCGAGCCGCCGTCGACCACTTCATCGACGTGTACGCGCCGTCCCGTTCCACGCGAAACCAGCTCCGCCTGTTCGAGGGCTTCGTGATCAGCGGCCCGGAGTACCTCACCGTCTTCGACGGGGTCAGCGGCCGGCCGCTGCAGACCGTCGACTACGAGCCCGGGCGCACCGACGACGGCCTGCGCTGGGGCGACTACGCCATGGCGCGCATCGAGCCGGGCAACCGGGTGGACCGGTTCCTGTCCGGGGTCGCCTATCTGTCGGAGGGCCGGCCCAGCGCGATCTTCGCGCGCGGCTACTACACGCGCTCGACCGTCGCCGCGTACGACTGGAACGGCAAGAAGCTGACCCGGCGCTGGCTCGCCGACTCGGGCTGGACGCCCATGTCCAACCCGTTCAACGACAGCCCGCACGGCGTGCCGGGCACCTCGCCCGAGTGGGGGAGCATCACCACGCAGGGCTTCCACTCGCTGTCGGCGGCCGACGTCGACGGCGACGGCAGGCAGGAGATCGTCTACGGCTCCGCGACGCTCGACGACGACGGTTCGCTGCTCTACTCGTCGTTCGACACGCTGCCCGAGGGCTCCGCGAACCCCGGGGCGAACGCGGGACTGGGGCACGGCGACGCCATGCACGTGACCGACATCGACCCGGCCCGTCCGGGGCTGGAGATCTGGACCGCGCACGAGGGTGGCACGTGGGCGCCGTACGGCTCCGCGATGCGTTCTGCAGAGGACGGGGAGGTGCTGTTCGGCGAGTACTCGGGCCGCGACACCGGCCGATCGATGATCGGCGACGTGCTGCCCGACGTGCCGGGCATCGAGGTGTGGGCGTCCATGCCGGACGGCACGCTCGGGTCGGGCACGCTGAGCGCCACGGGTGAGCAGGTGTCGACGTCGACCATGGGCACCAACCAGTCCGTGCGGTGGGCCGGCGACGGCACCACGCAGATCGTGGACGGCGCGGACCCGGCGACACCGACGATCAAGGACTGGTCGCGCGGCGTGGTCGCGACCCTGGACGGGACGCTGACCAACAACGGCACCAAGGGCAACCCGTCGCTGGTGGCCGACGTGCTCGGCGACTGGCGCGAGGAGGTGCTGGTGCGCACCACGGACTCGACCGCGCTGCGGGTGTTCACCACGACCGAGCCGAGCGACATCGCGCTGTACACGCTCATGCAGGACCCGCAGTACCGCGTCGAGGTGGCGCGCCAGCAGACCACCTACAACCAGCCGTCGTACCCGAGCTTCTACCTGGCCTCGGACACGGACTGGTCGAAGGTGCCGGTCCCGGGCCGGCGCTGACCTCTGGCGCCTGGCAATTTGAGTTCGGTCGGTTGTCTTGAGACTGGTCAGTCAACTGACCGGTCTCAAGGCAACCGACCGATCTCGTTGCTGGTAGGGCTCCTACCAATGGGCTCAGCCCCTGGGCGGAGTGGCTGGTCAGGATGTCCTTCTTGTGGGGGATCCGCCCCCGGTGCGGGTCCCAGCAAACTGGCGGGGTGCCGAGACGAAGGAGCATCCCCATGAATGCACACCGCCGAGTCAGAGCAACCCTGGGCGTGATGGTGGCCGGCGTGCTGCCGATCACGGGAGCGGGGGCGATCGCGCAGGCCGCGCCGTCGGACACCCCGGTGAGCACCGCGCCGTCGCCCGTGGCGGCGGTCGACGACCCGATGGCGCTGTCGCAGACGGTGCTGGAGGCGGCCGAGCAGGCCGCCGCCCCCTCGGCCGGCGCCCGGACGGCGCCCGGCACCGACGTCCGCCGCGAGCTGGACAAGGCCGTCGCCGGCCTGGTGGACGACGGCGCCGTCGCCGTCACCGCGCGCGTCGAGACGCCGGACCTCACCTGGGCGGGCGCCGGCGGCGTCCGCGAGCTGGACGGGCACGCCCGTGCCCGCACGAGCGACCCGTTCCGGGTCGCGAGCAACACCAAGCCGATGATCGCCACCCTCGTGATGCAGGAGATCGAGAAGGGCACCTGGACGCTGGACACGAGCGTCGAGGACGTGCTGCCCGGCGCCCTGCCGCGCGACGTGACGATCGAGCAGCTGCTGAGCCACACCTCGGGCGCCCCGACGGCGTCGGACTACCTGATCCTCGACAAGATGCAGGACCCGGCCGACGTCGACGAGTACTTCGAGGTGCTCGGCGAGCACTACTCCGACGGCGACCACGTGCGCGCCGCGCACACCGCGCCCTGGGTGCTGGAGCCGGGCACGGGCTTCTCCTACTCCAACGCCGGGTTCGTGACGCTCGGCATGATGCTGGAGAAGGTGAACAGGACCGATCTGGACGACCTGCTCGAGGAGCGCGTGTTCGAGCCGGCCGGGATGCGGTCCAGCGACTACCCGGACAGCCCTCAGAAGCGCGGGCCGTTCCTGCACGACGCCGCCTACACGGGCGCCGACGGTGCGGGCTGGTACACGATCAAGCACTTCGACCCGACGCTGTTCCGCGCGGCGGGCGCCGTGACCAGCACGACCAAGGACCTCGCGGCCTTCAACGAGGCCCTGGTCACCGGCGAGCTGGTCAGCCCGGAGACCGTGACCGACATGCTCACGCCGCGCAGCGCCGAGACGGCCGAGTACGGCCTGGGCACCTACCGCCTGCCCGACCCGTGCGTGCCGGGCGAGTACCTCTACGGGCACGACGGCGCGAGCTTCGGCACCCTGAGCGTCAACTTCACCTCGCTCGACGGCGAGCGGCAGATCGCGCTGGGCGTGACCGGGCGCAACGTCACGCTGGACCAGGACGCGCTGTACGACTTCAACGACATGCTGGTCCCGATGCTCGAGGCGACCTGCTGAGCCACGCCCTGCCGAAGTAGAACCAGGGCGAAGTAGAACCGCAGCGAGGTAGAACCCCAGCACGTGCCGGGGTTCTACCTCGCTGCGGTTCTACTTCGGCGGGGTGGGGGTGCTGGACGCCCGTACCACCAGCGTCGGCTGGAACATCACGTGCTCGGCGGTCGCGTCCGGCCCGTTCAGCAGCAGGTCGGCCGCGCGGGCGCCGAGCTCGTGCGTCGGCTGCCGCACGGACGTCAGGGGCGTGGACAGCTCGGCGGCGAACGTCACGTCGTCGTACCCGACGACCGCCACCTCGGCCGGGACCGCGATGTCCTCGGTACGCAGCGTGCGCAGCACGCCCAGCGCCACCAGGTCGTTGACGCAGAACACGGCGGTGGGCCGGTCGCCCCGCTCCAGCAGCCCGCGGATCGCGGCCTCCCCGCCGTCGGCGTTGAGGCTGGGCACCGTGACCTCGACGAGCGCGGTCGCCGGGTCCAGCCCGGCCGTGACCAGCTCCTTGACGACGCCCTCGTACCGGTCGGCGCACTGCCGGATCGTGTGCGGGCCGTTCAGGAACGCGATGCGCGTGTGCCCCTCGTCGAGCAGGTGCCGGGCGGCGAGCTCGCCGCCGCGCACGTCGTCGACGGCCACGGACGAGATGCTCGGGTCCGACGACGGCCGGTCCAGCAGCACCACGCCGGTGCCCCGCCGGCGGACGGCGAGGAGGTGCTCGATGTCGTCGGTGGCCGGCACGACCATCACGCCCTGCACCCCGTGCTCCTCGAACAGGCGCAGGTAGCGCTGCTCGCGGTCGGGGTCGTCGTCGGACGAGGCGACCATCAGCGTGAAGTCGTCGCGGTCCAGGCGTTCCTCGATGCCGCGCGCCAGGTCGGTGAAGAACGGGTTGGCGATGTCCAGCACGATCGCGCCGACCGTGGTGATGGTCCCCGCGCGGAGCTGGCGGGCCGAGCCGTTGCGCACGAAGCTCAGCTCGTCGATCGCGGCCTCGACCCGCTCGCGGGTCCCGGGCAGCACGCGCTCGGGACGGTTGAGCACGTTGGACACCGTGCCGACGGAGACGCCGGCGGCGCGGGCGACGTCGGCGATGGATGCTCGGCGGTGAGCGGCCGGCTGGGTCATGGAGCGCCTCCTTGCTTCGGGCTACATTATGAACCGTTTCAGGGCGGAGGTCGCCCTCCACGGGGAACGAACCGGAGGACCGGACATGTCGAGCAACACCGCTGGTGCACGCGTCTGCTTCACGTCCCGCGTGCGGGCGGACCGGCTGGACGAGTACCGGGCGGCGCACGCCGCCGTCTGGCCCGAGATGCTGGAGGCCCTGCGCGACACCGGCTGGCGCGACTACCACCTGTTCCTGCGCGACGACGGGCTGCTGGTCGGGTTCCTCGAGACCGACGACTACGCCGCCGCGCAGCGCGGGATGGCCGCGACCGAGGTCAACGCCCGCTGGCAGGCCGCGATGTCGGGCTTCTTCGTCGACGAGGGCAACCCGGACGACGGGTTCGTGCTGCTGGACGAGGTGTTCCACCTGGAGTCCCAGCTCGCGGCCCTGCCGGGGCAGGCCCCGTCCGAGGACCGCTGACCGGCCGGCCCCGTCGTCGTCCTCCCCTTTGAGGCCTAAGTTTCTTGCCTTTTGAGCCATCCAAAGACAAGAAACTTAGGCCTCGAAAAAGGGATGTCGGACGACGGCGCTAGTTCACGCCACCCTCGCGCTCGCTCAGGGCGTCGATGTCCGAGATCCCGCCGCGCTGGCCGACGATCCGGTTGGTGATCCACGTCAGCAGCCACAGCACGAGGCCGATCCCGAGCAGCCACCCGGCGATCGTGTAGGTGAGCGGGTCGCGCCCCGTCCACGGGCCCACGAAGAACGCGCAGGCGAGCGCGCCGATGATCGGCAGCACCGTCGGCGCCACGAAGTGCCGGCGGTCGATCGGGTCCCGGCGCAGCACCAGCACGCAGACGTTGACGATGGCGAACACGCCCAGGAGCAGCAGCGCCGTCGTGTCACCGAGCGCGGCGACGACGTCGTTGTCCGGGTCCCGGCTGACGAAGTAGATCAGGCCGAACGAGATGACCGTGGTCACCAGGATGGAGACCCACGGCGTCTGACGCCGGGCGCCGACCCGCCCCAGCACGCCGGGCAGCACGTTCTGCTTGGCCATGCCGTACAGCAGCCGGCTGGCCATCAGCATGTTGATCAGCGCCGAGTTGGCCACCGCGAACATCGAGATGAAGGGCAGGATGTCGCCCGCCGGGATGCCGGGTGCCGCGGTCTCGACCACGGTGACGAGCGGGGTGTCGCTCTCCGCCAGCACGCCGACCGGCACGATAGCCACGGCGAACAGCGAGACGAGCACGTAGATGATCCCGGTGATGCCGATGCCGGCGATCATCATCTTGGGGAAGTTCCGGACGGGGTCGTGCGTCTCCTCGGCCATGTTCACCGAGTCCTCGAACCCGACCATCGCGAAGAAGGCCAGGGCGGTCGCCGCCGTGACGGCGAAGAAGGCGCCCTTGTCGTTGGGATCCTCGAACACGATGGTCCGGGAGAAGTCGACCTGGCCGGCGAACGCGGCGTAGAAGCCGATCAGGATCACGAGCAGCAGGCCGGACAGCTCGACGAGCGTCAGGAAGATGTTCGCCTTGACGCTCTCGCCGACGCCCCGCAGGTTCACCGCGGCGACCACGCCCATGAAGACCAGGGCGATGGTGATCACCAGGGTCGCGTTCGACTCGTCGAGCCCGAAACCCACCGCGAGGTTCGAGGCGAACGCCCGGGAGGCGGTCGACGCCGACGTGATGCCGGAGCACATGACGGTGTAGCAGACCATGAACGTCAGCAGGTGCACGCCGAACGCCTTGTGCGTGTAGAGCGCGGCGCCCGCGGCGCGGGGGTACTTGGTCACCAGCTCCAGGTACGAGAAGGCGGTGATCAGCGCGATGGCGAACGCGACGATGAACGGCGCCCAGGCCGCACCGCCGACCTGCGCGGCGACCTTGCCGGTCAGCGCGTAGATGCCGGTGCCAAGGATGTCGCCGACGATGAAGAGCAGGAGGAGCTTGGGTCCCATGACCCGCTTGAGCTCGGTGGGTTCCTCACCGAGGGCTGCGTGCTCCTCGGCCGTTGGCTGGCTCATTCCTGGCCTCCGATCTGAGGCGACACGTCCTCGGGCCACCTCCGTGCGCTGCGGGCAGGTTCACCCCTGATCGGTAAAGAGTTCCGTAAAGGACACATCTCGGCAACGGACGCGCCGGAAGTTCTTGACGCTCTGACCTGGCAGGTCTATCTTCCGAAGTATCTGTTTGAACGATTCAAACGGGTGATTCAGGTCAATGCCGACCGCCCGCAGAGCTCGACGGAGAGACATGCAGAACGCCGCACCGACGCTGCGCCTGGAAGGTGTCGCCAAGTCCTTCGGACCCGTGGCCGCGCTCCGCTCCGGCACCCTGGTCGTCCAGCCCGGCACCATCCACGCGCTCGTGGGCGAGAACGGCGCGGGCAAGTCCACGCTGGTCAAGATCGTGGGCGGCGTGCACCGCCGTGACGCCGGCGTGGTCGAGCTCGACGGCGAGCCCGTCGACTTCAGCGGCCCGGCCGAGGCCAAGGCGGCCGGGGTCGCCGTCATCCACCAGGAGCCCGCGAGCTTTCCCGACCTGACGGTCGCCGAGAACATCTACCTGGGCCGGGAGCCGCTCGGCCGGTTCCGCCGGATCGACCGCCGCGTCATGCGGGCCGGGACCCGGCAGCTCTTCCGCGACCTCGGCGTCGACCTCGACCCTGACCGTCCGGCCGAGGGGCTGTCCATCGCGGACCAGCAGATCGTCGAGATCGCCAAGGCGATCTCCCTGGACGCCCGGCTGCTCGTCATGGACGAGCCGACGGCGGCGCTCAGCGCCGTCGAGGTGCGCCGGCTCTTCGCGGTCGCCCGCGGCCTGCGCGACGCCGGCCACGCCGTCGTCTTCATCTCGCACCGGCTCGACGAGGTCGCCGACCTCTGCGACACCGTCACCGTGATGCGCGACGGCGAGCACGTGTCCACCGACGCGGTCGCCGACGTGACGGCGGGCGACCTGGTGCGGCGCATGGTCGGCCGCGCCGTCGCCGACCTCTACCCCAAGGTGCCGAGCACGCCCGGCGAGGTGGTCCTCCGGGTCGAGGGCCTGGAGTCCACGGGCACCTTCCACGACGTGTCCTTCGACGTGCGCGCGGGCGAGATCGTCGGCCTGGCGGGCCTCGTCGGGGCGGGGCGCAGCGAGATCGCCCGCGCGGTGTTCGGCGTCGACCGGTACGACGCCGGCCGCGTCGTCGTCGGCGGGCGGACCCTGCGCCCGGGCGACCCGACCGCGGCCATCGCCGCGGGCCTCGCCCTGGTCCCCGAGGACCGGCGGCTGGAGGGCCTGGTCACCGAGTCGTCGGTGGCCCGCAACGTCTCGGCCGTCTCCCGACGGCGCCTGGCGCGCCTCGGCATCCTGCTGCCCGACGCCGAGGCGCGCCTCGCACGCGACTGGTCCGGCCGGCTCGCGGTGAAGGCGGGGGCGCTCGACGCGGTGGCCACGACCATGAGCGGCGGCAACCAGCAGAAGGTCGTCCTCGCCAAGTGGCTGGCCACGGGCCCCAAGGTGCTGATCGTCGACGAGCCCACGCGCGGCATCGACGTCGGCACCAAGGCCGAGGTGCACCGGCTGCTGTCCACGCTGGCCGCCGAGGGGCTGGCCGTGCTCATGATCTCGTCCGAGCTGCCGGAGGTGCTGGGCATGGCCGACCGCGTGCTCGTGGTCCGCGAGGGGCGGATCGCCGCCGAGCTGAGCCGGGCGGAGGCCACCCCCGAGGTCGTGATGCGCGCCGCGACGCCGGGCGCGGCCGGGCAGGAGGGCGCGGCATGAGCGTCCTGCTGCGCCGCCGCGAGGCCGGAATCGCCCTCGCCCTCCTGGTCGTGATCGGCGTGACCACCGCGATCCAGCCCGGCTTCCTGCTCAGCTCCGGCGGGTTCCGCGACCTGCTGCTCACGCCCGCGATCCTCGTGGTGCTCGCCGTGGGGCAGGCGGTCGTGGTCATCACCCGCAACGTCGACCTCTCCGTGGGCTCCGTGCTGGGCCTGACCGCGTACCTCACCGGCCGCCTGTTCATCGAGGCGCCCGACCTGCCGATCGTCGTGGTGGCGCTCGTCGCCGTCGCGGCCGGGGCCGTGCTCGGGCTGGTCAACGGGTCGATCGTGGCGTTCGCCCGCGTGCCGGCGCTCGTCATCACGCTGGGCACGCTGTACGTCTACCGCGGCATCGCGCTGACCTGGGCCGGCAGCGACCGGATCGACGCCGGTGACATGCCCCGGTCGTTCCTCGCGCTGGGCACCGAGCAGGTGCTGGGCATCCCCGTGCTGACGATCGTCGCCGCCGTCGTGCTGGCCGTCGTCGCCTACTACATGTACACCGCGCGCGGCGGCCGGCAGCTCTACGCGATCGGGTCCGACCCCGACGCCGCCGAGCTGCAGGGCCTGCCCGTGCGCCGCCGGCTGCTCGGGGCGTTCGCCCTGGGCGGCGCGCTCGCCGGGCTGGCCGGCGTCATGTTCGCCGCCCGGTACGGCACCGTGTCGTCCGGCGCCGGGCTCGGCATCGAGCTCCAGGTCGTGGGCGCCGTCGTGGTGGGCGGTGTCGCGATCTTCGGCGGCAGCGGCACCGTCGCGGGCGCCGCGCTCGGCGCGATGCTGCTGCTCACCATCAACCGCGCACTGCCCGTGGTGGGCATCCCCGACTTCTGGCAGCGCGCCGTGGTCGGCGCGCTCATCATCGGCGCCATCGCGCTGGACCGCGTGCTCGCCCGACGGCGCTCCCACCGCCTCGCGGCCGAACGCGACACCGACCAACCCGGCGAAGACGGACCGGCCGACCGCGAGGAGGCGAACCGATGAGGACCCACGCCCGCCCCTGGTGGCAGCGCGCGCTGCTCACCCGCGAGATGCTGACCGTGCTGATCCTGGTCGCGGCCTGGATCATCGCCTCCGCGACCGTGCAGGGCTTCGACGGCCCGCTCACCATCACCTACCTGGTGCTCGACGTCGCCCCCGTGCTGCTCATCGCGCTGCCCATGACGCTGATCATCGCCACCGGCGAGATCGACCTGTCGGTCGCGTCCGTCGTGGGACTGTCCAGCGTCACCTTCGGCCTGCTGCACCAGGCCGGCGCCGACCTGTGGCTCGCGCTGCCCGCGTCCGTGCTGCTCGGCGCGGTGTGCGGCGCGCTCAACGGGGCGCTCGTCGCCTACGGCGGCCTCCCGTCGCTCGCGGTCACCATCGGCTCCCTCGCCCTCTACCGCGGCCTCGCCGTCGGACTGCTGGGCACCACCGCAGTGACCGACTTCCCCGAGTCCTGGACCGACGGCGCCACCGAGAAGCTGGGGGAGTCGCCCTGGCCGGCGATCACCCTCGGGCTGGTCCTGCTGATCGCCGTCTTCGCCGTGCTGCTGCACGCCACCCCGTTCGGTCGGAACGTGCTCGACATCGGCCGCAGCAGCGAGGCCGCCCGGTTCTCCGGCGTCGACGTCAAGCGCACCCTGCTCATCCTGTTCGTGCTGTCCGGGGCGGTCTCGGCGCTCGCGGGCGTCTACTACACGCTCCGCTACGGCAGCGCCCGCGGCGACAACGCGACCGGCCTGGAGCTGCAGGTCGTGGCGGCGGTGCTGCTGGGCGGGGTGTCGATCTTCGGCGGCCGCGGCGCCATCCACGGGGTGGTCGCGGGCGTGCTGCTGATCGGCGTGCTCGGCAGCGCCCTGCGGCTGGAGGGCGTCACCGTCAACGTCATCAACATCGTGATCGGCACGGCGCTCGTCGTGTCGGTGGTCGCCCCGCGCATCGCGGGGGGCCTCAGGGTCCGACGGCGCTCGTCCGCCGGGCACGGAAGCTAGGGAGACGAACGATGAAGCTCACATCTGTGCTCGCGGCCGGCACGGCCGCTGTGCTGGCGGTCGGGCTGGCCGCCTGCGGTTCCGGGGGCGACGGCGGGGACGGTGGTGACGGCGGCGCGAGCGGCGCGTCCGGCGACGTCACCATGACCATGCTGCCCAAGAACCTCGGCAACCCGTACTTCGAGGCGTCGACCGCCGGGGCCCAGGAGGCGGCCGGCGAGCTCGGCGCCACCGTCGAGGAGGTGGGGCCGGACACGGCGTCCCCCGACTCGCAGGTCCCGTTCATCAACACCGCCGCCCAGCAGGGCGTGAGCGCGCTGATCGTCTCGGCCAACGACCCGACGGCGATCGGTGACGCGCTCGACGAGGCGAAGTCGGCGGGCACCAAGGTGGTCACCTTCGACTCCGACACCGAGCCCCAGTTCCGCGACCTGTTCGTGAACCAGGCCTCGGCCGAGGGCATCGCGGACAAGCAGCTCGAGCTCATCTCCGACCAGATCGGCGGCGAGGGTGAGATCGCCATCCTGTCGGCGTCGGCCAACGCGACCAACCAGAACGCGTGGATCAAGCTGATGGAGGAGAAGCTGGCGTCCGACTACCCGGACATCGAGCTCGTGGAGACCGCCTACGGTGACGACGACGACCAGACCTCGTTCGACAAGACCGCCGCGCTGCTGCAGTCGCACCCGGACCTGAAGGGGATCGTGTCGCCCACGACCGTCGGCATCGCGGCGGCCGCGCGGTACGTCTCGACGTCCGAGTACAAGGGCAAGGTCGCGATCACCGGCCTCGGCACGCCCAACCAGATGCGCGAGTACGTCGAGGACGGCACGGTCGAGGCGTTCGCGCTGTGGAACCCGAACGACCTGGGCTACCTGGCGACCGAGGCCGCCGCGGCCCTGGTGGCGGGCGACATCACGGGGGCGGAGGGCGACACCTTCGAGGCCGGCCGGCTCGGTGAGTACACCGTGGGTGCCGACGGCGTGGTCGTGCTCGGCGAGCCGTTCGTGTTCGACAAGAGCAACATCGACGACTTCGACTTCTGAGTCCTGAGCTCCGGCGGTCGAGTCCTGAGCTCCCGGCGGTCGAGCTTGTCGAGACCTGGTGAGGTCTCGACAAGCTCGACCGCCGGAACCCAGGTCGCGACCCATGGTTCGTATCGGAAGATCACCCGCTCCTCCCGGGTGAAAGGCCGCGGCAACCGGGTCGTTCACCACTAGCGTCAGCCTGTTCTTCGCGTCGGCCCCCTTGCGGCCGACGCGTTCTGACGCGAGGAGGACATCAGTGGCTCGGCACGTGGCGGCACCCGCATCGCGGTCGAAGCAGGACTCCCGGGACGGTGCGGGCAGGCCGACGCTCGCGAGCACCGTCGTGGGGCGCACGATCATCCTGGGCGTGGCGCCGGCGATGGTGCTCGGCGGCGCGCTCGCCCCGGCGGCGACGGCGCTGACGACGCAGCCGTCCCTGGAGCCCGAGGGCATCGCGGCGTCCGCCGACTCCGCCCTGCCCGACGTCGGCACGACGGAGGCGCAGGTCGAGACCGTCGAGGTGTCCGCGGCCCCGGTCGAGCAGGCTGCCGTGGTCGACGACGTCACCGGCACGGACCCGGAGCAGGCGACAGAGACCGCCACGGCCGCCGACGGCGCCGTCGTGCTCGACACCGCCGACGCCGACGGCCGGATCGCCGGCGCCATCGAGGTGCCGGAGGGGTTCCAGACGGTCGGGCTGTCGTGGCCGGCCGAGATCGACCAGGCCGTGCCCGAGATGCAGGTGCGCACCCGCGCCGCCGACGGGACCTGGAGCGGGTGGAGCCACCTGGAGAAGTCCACGGACGACGCCGACGGCGGCTCCGCGGTCGTGACCTCCGCGCCGGTGTACGTGGGCGAGGCGGACGCGGTCCAGCTCGCCACGGTGGACGAGGCCGCCGAGTTCCCGGCCGGCGTGGAGCTCAGCCTGGTCTCGTCGGCCCAGGTCACCACGGCCGCGGCGACGACGTCCGGCGCGGTGGCGCCGTCGGCCGCGACGAACGGGCCCACGATCATCACGCGCGAGGAGTGGGGCGCCGCGCCACGCTGCCTGGAGCCGGGCACCGGACCCACCTGGTTCCCCGCGGGGGGCGGCCTCAAGGCCGCCGCCGTGCACCACACGGTGAACCCCAACGACTACACGACCGTGGCCGAGGCCATGCAGGCCATCCGCAACGACCAGGCGTACCACCAGCAGACGCACGGCTGGTGCGACATCGGCTACAACTTCCTGGTCGACAAGTGGGGCAACATCTACGAGGGCGCCGACGGCAGCATCGAGGAGCCGATCATCGGCGCCCACACCGGCGGCTTCAACACCGGCACGGTCGGCGTCGCGATGGTGGGCACCTACACGAGCGCGGAGGGCGTGAAGCCCTCGGCCGCCCAGCAGGACGGCGTGGCCAGGATCATCGGGAGCCGGCTCGCGAAGTACGGCGTGAACCCGGACGAGAAGACGGTCCTCACCGCCGCCGGCCACACCGACGGCGGGCGGTACGACGCGGGCGACAAGGTGACGCTGCAGCGGGTCTTCGGCCACCGCGACACCCACCAGACCGAGTGCCCGGGCGCGCTCGCCTACCCGCTGCTCGCGGGGATCCAGGACCAGGCGGCCGTGTACGCGAAGCAGTACGCCCCGCAGGACCCCGTCGCGGAGGAGTACACGAACCTGGTCCAGGCCGTGTACAAGGACAGCGTCGGCAGCGAGGCGACCGCCGCGCAGATCGCGTCCTGGGAGTACAAGGTCTCGGTCAGCGGCGGGGGCGTGCTCGCCGAGGCCATGGAGAAGTCCGACTCGTACCGCAAGGCGCGGATCATCGCGGCGTTCCGGGGCACGCTGGGCTACGCGCCGACGTCCACCCAGCTGTCCGGCCACGTCGCAGGGATCAAGAAGGGCGTGCGGACGGTCGACGAGGTGGAGCCCTACCTGCTGATGAACCCGCTCTACTACAAGAAGAAGGGCGGCACCAACGGCACCTACGTGACGGCGCTGTACCAGCACATCCTGAAGCGCAGCCCGACGGCCCACGAGCGCAAGGTCTGGGCGGCGAAGGTCGGGTCGCTGGGCCGGCAGGGCGTCGTCGAGGCGCTGTGGGAGAGCCGGGCGGCGGTGGGGGTGCGCGTCAAGGCCACGTACCAGCACTACCTGGGCGTCCAGCCGACGTCGGCCCAGCTGACCCTGTGGACGGACCGCATCGTTGGCAAGTACTCGGAGGCCGACCTGCGCCGGTCGCTGATCAGCTCCCAGTCGTACCTGACGCGGGCGGACGCCCGGTACTGAGGCGCGGTGCGGCGCGCGGTGCGGCGCGCGGTGCGGCGCGCGCCCGGATCCGCGTGGTCGGTAGAACGTCAGGTGGTCGGCAGCTCGGGCTGCCGACCACCTGACGTTCTACCGACCATCTGATGTCCTGCCGACCACCTGACGTTCTGCCGATCGCATCGGTTCGCCTCCGGGATCTCTTGACCACCTCGCCGGTCGCGGACTAGGGTCTGAATGAATCGTTTCAAGGTGCGCACGAGGGCGTGCGCGGAGAGGGAGGACGCCATGGCGGCATCCACACGTGTCGAGGCGGCCAGGTCGGCGCTCCGGCAGCAGACGATCGAGCTGCCGTCCTGGGCGTTCGGCAACTCGGGCACGAGGTTCAAGGTCTTCAGCCAGCCCGGCGTGCCGCGTGACCCGTTCGAGAAGCTGTCCGACGCCGCACAGGTGCACCAGTACACCGGGGTGGCGCCGCGCGTCAGCCTCCACATCCCGTGGGACCTGGTGGACGACTTCGGCGCGCTCGCCCGGCACGCCGAAGACCTGGGCGTCACGATCGGCATGATCAACTCGAACGTCTTCCAGGACGAGGACTTCATGCTGGGCTCCCTGGCCCACCCGGACCCGCGGGTGCGCGCCAAGGCCGTGGACCACCACAAGCAGTGCATCGACGTCATGCGCGCCACGGGGTCCAAGGACCTCAAGGTCTGGCTGTCGGACGGCCTCAACTACCCCGGCCAGGACTCGATCCGCGCCCGTCAGGACCGGATCGCCGAGTCGCTCGCCGAGATCTACGCCGCCCTCGACGACGACCAGCACATGGTGCTCGAGTACAAGTTCTTCGAGCCGGCCTTCTACGTGACCGACGTGCCGGACTGGGGCACCTCCCTGCTGCACGTCATGGCGCTCGGCGACCGGGCCAAGGTCGTGCTCGACACGGGCCACCACGCGCCCGGCACCAACATCGAGTTCATCGTGGCGCAGCTCCTGCGCCAGGGCCGGCTCGGCGCCTTCGACTTCAACAGCCGGTTCTACGCCGACGACGACCTCATGGTCGGCGCCGCGGACCCGTTCCAGCTGTTCCGGATCATGCACGAGATCGTGTCCGCGGGCGCGCACGCCCCGGACAGCGGGGTCAACTTCATGCTCGACCAGTGCCACAACATCGAGCCCAAGATCCCCGCGCAGATCAGGTCGGTCATGAACGTCCAGGAGGCGACGGCCAAGGCGCTGCTCGTCGACGTCGAGGCGCTGGAGGCCGCGCAGCTCGCCGGCGACGTGCTCGGCGCGCACGGCGTGCTCATGGACGCGTACGACACCGACGTCCGGCCGCTTGTCGCGCAGGTGCGCGAGGAGATGGGGCTGGACCCGAACCCGACCGCGGCCTTCGCGGCGTCGGGCTATGCCGAGAAGATCGCACAGGAGCGCGTCGGTGGCGCGCAGGCGGGATGGGGAGCATGAACGACGTCAGCGGATCCGGTGTGGTCGAGGGCAGCGTGGTCCAGGACCTGGTGGGCCGGTCGAACCGCCTGGGCTCCGACCCGCGGGTGACCAACTACGCGGGCGGCAACACCTCCGCGAAGGGCACTGCCACCGACCCGGTGACGGGCGAGCCCGTGGAGCTGCTGTGGGTCAAGGGCTCCGGCGGCGACCTCGGCACGCTCACCGAGCAGGGCCTGGCCGTGCTGCGGCTCGACCGGATGCGCGCCCTCGTGGACGTGTACCCGGGCGAGGAGCGCGAGGACGAGATGGTCGCCGCGTTCGACTACTGCCTGCACGGCAAGGGCGGCGCGGCGCCGTCGATCGACACAGCGATGCACGGCCTGGTCGACGCGCCGCACGTGGACCACCTGCACCCCGACGCCGGCATCGCGATCGCCGCGGCCGCCGACGGCGAGAAGCTCACCGGTGAGATCTTCGGCGACGAGGTCGTGTGGGTGCCCTGGCGCCGTCCGGGCTTCCAGCTCGGCCTCGACATCGCGGCCATCAAGGCGGCGAACCCGCAGGCCGTCGGCTGCGTCCTCGGCGGTCACGGCATCACGGCGTGGGGCGACACCTCGGCCGAGGCCGAGGAGCGGTCCCTCTCGATCATCCGGCGGGCCGAGGAGTTCATCGCGGCCCGGGCCGAGGCCCGCGACACCCACGCCTTCGGGGCGGTCCGGCCGGGCTACGAGCCGCTGCCCGACGCCGAGCGGCGCGCCCGGGCGGCCGCGCTCGCCCCCGTGATCCGCGGCCTGGCCAGCGTCGACGCACCGCAGGTGGGCCACTTCACCGACTCGGAGCCCGTGCTGGACTTCGTCGCGCGCGAGCGGCTGCTCCCGCTCGCCGAGCTCGGCACGAGCTGCCCCGACCACTTCCTGCGCACCAAGGTGAAGCCGCTGGTCGTGGACGTCCCGACGTCGGCCACGGTGGAGGAGACCGTGACCGCGCTGCGGGCCGCGCACGAGGCCTACCGCGCCGACTACGCCGCCTACTACGAGCGCGGCGCCGCCGTGGCCCGGGCGCGCGGTGAGGAGCCGCCCGCCATGCGCGGCGCCGACCCGGCGATCGTGCTGGTCCCGGGCGTCGGCATGTTCTCGTTCGGGCGCAACAAGCAGACGGCGCGCGTGGCCGGCGAGTTCTACGTGAACGCGATCAACGTGATGCGCGGCGCGGAGACCATCTCGACGTACGCGCCCATCGCGGAGGCCGAGAAGTTCCGCATCGAGTACTGGGCGCTGGAGGAGGCCAAGCTGCGGCGCATGTCCGCGCCGAAGCCCCTGGCGACCCGGGTCGCGCTGGTGACCGGGGCGGCGTCGGGCATCGGCAAGGCGATCGCCGCCCGGCTGGCGGCAGAGGGCGCGTGCGTGGTGGTGGCCGACCTCGACGCCTCGAAGGCGGCGGCCGCTGCGGCCGAGCTCGGGTCGGCGGACGTCGCGATCGGCGTGGCCGTGGACGTGTCCTCGGAGGCAGCCGTGCGGGCCGGGATCCAGGAGGCCGTGCTGGCGTTCGGCGGCGTGGACCTCGTGGTGAACAACGCGGGGCTGTCGCTGTCGCGATCGCTCTTCGAGACCACCGAGGCCGACTGGGACCTGCAGCACAACGTGATGGCCAAGGGCTCGTTCCTGGTTTCACGTGAAGCGGCGCGGGTGCTCGTGGACCAGGGCATGGGCGGCGACATCGTCTACATCTCGTCCAAGAACTCGGTGTTCGCGGGGCCCAACAACATCGCCTACTCCGCGACCAAGGCCGACCAGGCGCACCAGGTACGGCTGCTCGCCGCAGAGCTGGGGCAGTACGGCATCCGCGTGAACGGAGTGAACCCCGACGGCGTGGTGCGCGGTTCGGGCATCTTCGCCTCAGGGTGGGGCGCCAACCGGGCGGCCGTGTACGGCGTGCCCGAGGAGAAGCTCGGCGAGTTCTACGCGCAGCGCACCCTGCTCAAGCGCGAGGTGCTGCCCGAGAACGTGGCGAACGCCGTGTTCGCGCTCTGCACCTCCGACTTCTCGCACACGACGGGCCTGCACGTCCCGGTGGACGCGGGCGTGGCAGCGGCGTTCCTGCGGTGAGCGAGTCCTCGCGGGTCGAGCTTGTCGAGACCGGGTTCGTCGCGGTCGACCTGGGCGCGACGAGCGGCCGGGTGATGCTGGGGATCGTGCGGGACGGGTCTCGACAGGCTCGACCGGCGGAGGGGGCGGCTCGGCCGGCGGGGGGCGTCGACGGCGCTCCACGGGTCGAGCTCGTGGAGTGCGGGCGGTTCGCGAACGGGCCCGTGCCCGACGAGCACGGCGCGCTCCGCTGGGACGTGCGCGCGCTGTGGCGCGGCATCCTCGACGGGCTCCGGTCCGCCGGCGACGTCGCGCGGGAGCGCGGCGTCGCGGTCCGAGGGATCGGCGTGGACGCGTGGGCCGTGGACCACGCGTTCCTCGACGACTCCGGGGACCTGGTGGCGGACCCGTTCTGCTACCGCGACCCCCGCACCGATGCGGTCGCCGACGAGGTGTACCGGCGTATCCCGTTTGCCGACCACTACGCGGTCAACGGGCTGCAGCACCTGCAGTTCACCACCGAGTTCCAGCTGGTGGCGGGGGTCTCGACAGGCTCGACCCGCGACGGGGTGGGCTCGGGCGGGGAGTGGGGACGCGCACGGGACCTGCTGCTGGTGCCCGACCTGATCACCTTCTGGCTCACGGGCCGCCGTGTCGCGGAGGTGACCAACGCGTCCACGACGGGCCTGCTCGACGCGACCTCGCGCACCTGGTCGGCCGAGCTCCTGGACCGGCTGGCGGCCGAGTACCCCCCGCTCGCCGGGCTCCGCGACAAGCTGCCGGAGCTCGTGGAGCCGGGCACCGTCGTCGGGCACCTGGTGCCCGAGGTGCGGGAGGCGACCGGGCTCGGCGAGGTGCCGGTGCTCGCCGTCGCATCGCACGACACGGCGTCCGCCGTGGCAGCGGCGCCGCTGGGGGAGTCCGCGGCGTACATCTCGTCGGGCACGTGGTCGCTGGTCGGGCTGGAGCTGCCCGAGCCCGTGCTCACCGAGTCGAGCCGAGCCGCGAACTTCACGAACGAGCTCGGCCTGGACGGGACCGTGCGCTACCTGCACAACGTCATGGGCCTCTGGGTGCTGGACGAGTGCGTCCGGTCCTGGGCGCACGACGACGGCGCGCCCGTCGACCTGTCCGCCCTGCTGGCGGCGGCCTCGGCCGAGCCCGGCGGCCGCTGCCTGGTCGACGTGGACGGCGGCGAGTTCCTCGCGCCGGGCGACATGCCGCGCCGGGTGTCCGACGCCGCCGCGCGCCTCGGGGTCGACCTGCCGGTGGACGGACCCGCCGCGCGGCCCGCCCTGGTCAGGGTTGTCCTCGACAGCCTCGCGGCCTCCTCGGCGCGGGCGATCGCGGACGCGTCGTCCCTGGCCGGTGTGGCCGTGGACGCCGTGCACGTGGTGGGCGGCGGCTCGCGGAACGAGCTGCTGTGCCGGCTCACGGCCGAGGCAGCCGGGCTGCCCGTGATCGCCGGGCCCGTCGAGGCGACGGCGCTCGGCAACGTGCTGGTGCAGGCCCGTGCGGTGGGCGTGCTGTCGGGCGACCTGACGGCGCTGCGCGACGTCGTGCGCGCGAGCGTCACGCTGCGTCGGTACGACCCGGCGTCGGTCACCGGCCACTGACCGAGCGCGCGGGCCGAGGCCGGTCCGGGGAAACACCTGTGCGTCCGAGGAGGTAACGGAGACGGAGCAGTGCTACGTCTCCGTTACCCACCCCGCGGAGTGAGGTTCTCCCCGAGGCCCGAGGCCCGCGATCTTGCCGGGGCGTGGTCGGGGTCAGTCGCCGCTCGACGCGCGCACGATCAGCCGGGAGCTCAGCTCGATCCGGTGCACCGGGCGGTCGGCGTCCGCGAGCCGACGCGTCAGCAGCTCCACCGCGGCCGCGCCGATCGCGGCCTTGGGCGGGCTCACCGCGGTGAGCGGCGGGTCGGCCAGGGCGGCCACCTCGTCGTCGTAGGCGACCACCGCCAGGTCCGCGGGCACCCGCATGCCGCGTTCCCGCGCGAGCTCCACCAGCGAGATCGCCTCCCGGTCGGAGTGCACCAGGACCGCCGTCACGCCCGTCTCCGTGCACTCGTCCAGCACGGCCGCGGCGTCGGTGGCCCACGCCGCGCCGGCCAGCGGATCGGTCTCCAGGTCGAGCACCACGTCGAACTCCAGGTCCGCCGCCGCCGCGAGGAAGCCGCGGCGGACGGCCGCCGAGTGCGGGCTGGTCCGCGACGTCACCAGGCCCACGCGCTTGTGTCCCCGCTCCGCGATGTGCCGGGCGGCCGTGCCCGAGCCGAGCGCGTGGTCGGTCGCCACGGACTCCAGCGGCTCGCGGTAGGGCCCGCCCACCAGGCGCCGCTCCATCAGCACCACCGGCAGGTCCAGGCCCGCGAGCCAGTCGGCCAGGTCTGTGGCGTCCGGGCCGTCGACGGGCGGGGCCACCAGCAGGCCGTCGACCCCGGGGCCGCCGTCGTCGCTGACGAGCGCCGCGAGCTGGTGCCGGATCTGGTCCGCGTCGTACGACCCGCCCCGCAGGATCAGCCGCGCCGTGTCGTGCGCGGCGGCCCGCGCGCCGCGGATCACCTCGGGCCAGTAGTAGTCCAGCGAGGGCACGACCATGCCGATGGTCGGCCGCTCGTCGTCGCCCGCGAACATGCCCTCCGGCAGGGGGACGCCGGTGCTCGCCCCGGTGCGGGCGCCCAGGCCGCCGCCGCTCCCGGAGCCGCCGTTGGTGCCGGTGCCGCGCGCCGGGATGCGGGCGCCCCCGTGCACCTTCTCCAGCGTGCCCTCGGCCACGAGCAGCGCGAGGTCGCGCCGCACGGTCACGGGGGTCACACCGAGCACGCGCGACAGGTCGCTCACCCGCGCCGAGCCCGTCTCCCGCACCCGTGCGATCAGGCGTGCCCGACGCTCGCTCGGGAGCGGCGCTTCCTGCGTCATGCGACCTCCTGCGATCCCGACCCGGTGGGTCTCATGGTTACCCGGAACTGGCCCGACGGCGCCTCTGCGCGCGCCGTGAGCCGCAACCGGTTCAGGTGTTCACCCCATACGGCGGTCAGCTCCGGGTCGTCCAGCGCACGCACGTCGACCGCGGCGTCGACGGCCTGAGGATCCCACGTGATCGCGAGTGCGCGGCGAGCCGGGGCGTCGTCCGGGGCGAACCTGACGACCGCGCGGCCAGGCGTGAGCTCGACGTCGCCCGCGAGCATCCAGTGCCACGCCGTCGGCGCGACGGGTTCGACGGACCTGGCCGGGACCGCGTCCGGGGCCGCGTCCGTGAACCGCCAGGAGTCCTCGACCGTCACGGCCTCGACGGCCGGGTCCAGCGTCACCTCGCGCCACCACTGCTCCAGCCCGGCGACGGGATACGCGCCGGCCAGCTCGACCCGCGCCCGCCAGCCCGCGGGCGGCTCGGTGTCGGTGCCGGCACCGACGCCAGCCACGGCTACGCCGTCCGACACCTCGAAGGCGCTCGCGGCGAACTCCGGGCCCGGGGCCTGCTCCACGCCGCGCACCCGCGGGACGTTGTGCCAGTCGCCGCGCACCACCCACAGGTCGTACCGGTCGGGGCCGAAGGTGCCGGCGCGGTAGGTGGGCTTGCCGGCGTCGACCACGACGGGCACGCCGTCGAGGGCCACGATCACCGAGCCGACGTCCACGTGGTTGTGGTTCTCGTCGTTGTGCCCGCCCTTGACCGACACGGCGAGCCCGCGTGTCGAGCCCGGTGCGGTGCGCGCGACGGCGATCCCGGTCGCCGGGAACGTGGCCCGGCCCACCAGCGGCGGCGCGGTGGCCGGGGCGTCCACCCAGGACCCGGACAGCAGGCCGACCGCGCGGGGCAGGGAGGCGCGCTCGTCGAACAGCCCGCCGGGCTGCCCGCGGTACGACGCCGCGTGCTGCGCCGCCGCCGCGTCGCCCACCCGCTGCGCCCACGTGTGCACGACGTTCCAGGGCCAGGTCGCGAGCGGCCGCGCGGCGCCGTCGGCCACGTTGACGTACCAGCTGCCGCCCAGGTGCATGGCGTGCGGGAAGGCCAGGGTCGCGCGGATGCGGTCCAGCGCCTCGGGCGCGGGGTCGGTGCCCGCGAACGTCAGCAGGTCCTGCGCCTCCAGCGCGCGGGCCGCGCCGTGCCACCAGTAGTGGTAGCCCTCGTCCACCCCGCCGTCGGCGGGCAGGGAGGCCCAGTACGCGGCGATGCCCTCCGCCACGAGCGCGGTGGTGGCCGCGCGGCGGTCGGGGTCGTCCTCCAGTGCGAGGTTGGCGGCGAGCACGTTGCCCTGGATCCAGGGGCTCCAGTTCATGATCGGGTGGTCGACGCCGAGCCACCACCAGTCCCGCCGGTCGGTGAACGGGCGCAGCACCCGGGCCTGCGTCTCGTGCCGGACGCGCCAGCGCACGCCGGGCGCGCGCTCGTCGAGGGCCGGGCCGAGCAGGTGGTCGATCCACGCGAGCTGCGCCGCGACCTCCCCCGCGCCGAGGTCGAGGTGGGGCTCGGTCACGGTGGGCGTGACGCGGCCGAACCGCTCGAACGTGTCGTCGTGCGAGGCCCAGCACCAGCTCGACTGCTCGCAGAGCAGCAGCACGCCGTCGACCACCTCGTCGACCAGGCCGTGACGCGGGTCGACGAGCGCCGCGAGCGTGGCTCGGGTCAGCCGTGCCTGCCGGGCGGCGACCTGCGCCTCGTAGACCGTGCGGTCGCCGTCGCGGAAGAACCGGGCGTAGTGCGAGGCGAGCGGCTGCGGCCACGGGGTGCCGCGCTCGGCATCCGCCCTGGCGAGCGTGGGTGCGAGGGCGCTCACCACGTGCCCGGCGGCCCAGTGGTCCCGGGCCGACACGTCGGGCGCGGGCAGCGACGCTGCTGTCATGTTCGTATCTCCAATGATCGAAAATGATCGTATAGGAACTCTTCGCCGAGCGCCAGGGCTTGCCAACGGCCGGTCTGGTGGGCTTCAATGGGCCATCGTCCGATCGTAGGTGATCGGAATTGTTCGCCTGAACGGTCAGGTGGACGCGGACTCGATGGAGAGGAGCGCGGTGGTGCGGCGACCTGAAGCCCTGCTCGTCATGGACGATCGGGCACTGCGAATGCAGTTCGGCCCGGACGAGGACTCCCGGCTGCGTGCGATCGCGAGTCTCGGTGAGACCGCTCGGGTGACCTCCTACGACACGCCCGAGGCCAAGGCCCGGCTGGCCGACGTCGAGGTGCTCGTCACCTCGTGGGGCGCGCCCCGGCTCACCTCCGAGGTCCTCGAGCTCGCGCCCAACCTGCGCGCGGTCGTGCACTGCGCGGGCTCGGTCCGGTCGCTCGTGTCCGACGCGGTCTGGGACCGGGGGCTGCTGGTGACCAACGCCGTGGCCGAGAACGCGCTGCCGGTCGCGGAGTTCACGGTGGCCGCGATCCTGATGGCGGGCAAGAAGGCGCCGTTCCTCGCGAACATCGCCCGCAAGCGCCGCGACGACTGGTCCTACCTGGACGAGCACGGCGACCTGTCCAACCGGGACCGCGTGGTCGGCATCGTCGGCTTCTCCCGGACCGGCCGCCAGGTCGTGGCGCGCCTGACCGTGCCGGGCTCCGGTCCCGAGACACGCGAGATCCTCGTGGCGGACCCGTTCGCGGACGCGGCCGCCGTGGCCGACGCCGGCGCGCGGCTGGTGCCGCTCGACGAGCTGCTGGCGGCGTCCGACATCGTCTCCCTGCACGCCCCGGAACTGCCCTCGACGCGCAACCTGATCGGTGCTCGCGAGCTTGCCCTGCTGTCCGACGGCGCCACGCTGATCAACACCGCGCGCGGCACCGTGGTCGACACCGCGGCGCTGGAGCGCGAGTGCTCCACGGGCCGCATCTACGCGATGCTCGACGTCACCGAGCCGGAGCCGCTGCCGGCGTCGTCCGTGCTGTACGACCTGCCCAACGTCATGATCACACCGCACATCGCCGGGTCGCTCGGCACGGAGGCGCGCCGCATGACGGCGGCCGCGCTCGACGAGCTGGAGCGCTACGCCCGGGGCGAGTCGTCCCGCAGCGCCGTGACCCGCGAGGACATGGAGTTCGTCGCATGACCGACCACACAGCTTCCTTCCGTCCGTCCGGCGCAGGGGCGTCCGGCCCCGAGGCCCGGGCCTGGCTGACCGGCTACGCCGACCGGCTGCTCGCCGCCGTCGAGCCCTACGCGTCGTCGACCGGCTCGCTCATCACGCTGCCGGGCACGCCCGGCGGCTACGGCACCGCCGTCGACGGGCTCGAGGGCTTCGCGCGCACGTTCCTGCTGGCCGGCTTCCGGCTCGCGGGCGAGGACGGCGCGGACCCGACCGGCCTCGCCGAGCGGTACGCGGCAGGGCTGACCGCGGGCGCCGACCCCGCGCACCCCGAGCGGTGGGTCCGGCCGGACGAGCACAGCCAGGCCAAGGTCGAGGCGGCCTCGCTGGCCCTGATCCTCGACCTGACGCGCCCCTGGATCTGGGACCGCCTGGCGCCGTCGGCCCAGGAGCACCTGGTCGACTACCTCGCCTCGGTCGTGGGCGACGAGGGCTACCCGGACAACAACTGGGTCTGGTTCCGCATCGTCGTGGAGACCTTCCTGCGTTCGGTCGGCGGCCCGTTCTCCGCCGACGACGTCGCGCGCGACCTCGCGGCGCACGACCGGTTCGTCCGGCCCGGCGGCTGGTTCGCCGACGGCCCCGAGCGCAGCTTCGACCACTACACGGGCTGGGCGCTGCACCTCTACTCGGCCATGTGGGCGCGGATGACCGGCGCGGCCGAGGTCGCGCAGGCCGCGGGCGACGACCTGGCCACCCGCTCGGCGTCGGACCGCGAGCACCTCGCGCGGTACCTGGACGACGCGCTGGCGCTGGTCGGCGCCGACGGCTCCCCGCTGCTGCAGGGCCGCAGCCTCACCTACCGCTTCGCGGCCGCCGCCCCGTTCTGGGCCGGCGCCGTGTCGGGCGTGGGCCGGCCGGGCCAGCTCCGGGAGGCGGCGACCCGCATCGTGCGGCACTTCGCCGACCACGACGTGCCGGGCGACGACGGCCTCCTGACCCTCGGCTGGCACCAGCCGTGGCGTCCACTCGCGCAGCGGTACAGCGGCACCGGCTCGCCGTACTGGGCCAGCAAGGGGCTGCTCGGCCTGGCCCTGCCCGCCTCGCACGAGGTGTGGACGGCGGCGCCGGAGCCGCTCCCGGTCGACGTCGGCGACGTGCTCACCGTCGCGGCCGCACCCGGCTGGGCGATCAGCGCCACGCGCGACGACGGCATCGTGCGCGTGATCAACCACGGCACGGACCACGCGCTGCCCGGGTCCGGCGGCGGCGACTCGCCGCTGTACGCACGCCTCGGCTACTCGACGGCGGCGTCCCCGCTCCTGGACCGCGACGCGTGGCTCTCGCCGGTGGACCAGTCGGTGGTGCTGCTCGACGTCGCCGACCGCGCCACCCACCGCGCGGGCTTCGAGCGGCTCCCGCTGCCCGAGCCCGTCGAGACCCCCGCCGCCGTCCTCGCCTCGGTCGCCGACGCGCACTGGCTGGAGGAGGACCGCTCCGCGCCCGACCACGGGTCCGGGCGGCCGGGTACGGCGACGACGGCCGGGCGGGTCACCACCGTGTCGATCGTCCGCGGCGCCTGGGAGGTCCGGCTGGTGCGGGTCGCGGACGGGCTCGACGCCCGGGCGACGGCGCTCCGGATCGGCGGCTGGGCCGCCGGCCCGGGCCTCGGCTCGACCCTGGTGCCGCTGCTCGGCGACATCGCCCCGCTCAGCGGATCGACCGTCGACGACGACGCCACGCCTCTCGCGGGACCGAGCACCACCCCCTGGCTGCGGTACGCCCCGGTGCCGGAGGGCTGGACCGCCGTCGGCGTCCACCTCGGGCGCGCCGCCGGCGACCCGCAGGACCCGGCGCCGCCCGCGGCGCCGCACCTCGAACTCACCGGCGACCAGGCCCTCGTGACCTGGCCCGACGGCGAACGGACCACGGCAACTCTGCCCTGATCACCCATGCGCACCGATGGTTCTCACCGGGGCGCCGCAGGACCGAATTCACTCGAAGGAGAGTTGGAATGAACCGCAAGATCATGAGCGCGCTCGGCATCGCCGCCGCCGCGTCGCTGGCCCTGACGGGGTGCGGCGGACAGGACGAGCCCGCGGACGCCGACGGCCCGGTCACCATCAGCCTGGCCGGCTGGGACTTCGCGTCCACGCCGGAGTTCCAGACGCTCGCGGACGCCTATCACGAGGCCAACCCCGACGTCACCGTGGAGCTCAAGGAGTACCCCGCGGGCGACGACTACGACACGGCGCTGACGGCCGACCTGGCCGCGGGTGCCGCGCCGGACGTCTTCATCGTGAAGAACCTGAAGAACTACATCACGTTCCAGGAGGGCGGCACGCTGCTCGACATCTCGGACGTGGCGGGCGAGCTCGACCCGGCGACGGGTGGCCTGGAGCCGATGGCGGTCGACGGCAAGACCTTCGCGGTGCCCTACCGCCAGGACTCGTGGCTGCTCTACTACAACAAGGCGCTCTTCGAGAAGGCCGGCGTCGACCTGCCCGACGGCTCCTGGACCTGGGACGACTACGCCGACGCCGCCGAGCAGCTCACCGAGGGCATCGGCGAGAAGGAGGTCACGGGCACCTACCTGCACAGCTGGCAGTCCACCGTGCAGGGCTTCGCCCTCTCGCAGACGCCGGGCGCGTCGCTCGACGGCGGCGACTTCTCGTTCCTGGCCCCGTACTACGAGCGCGAGCTCGCGCTGCAGGACGCCGGCGCGCAGCCGTCGTTCGCGACCGTGACCACGAACGAGCTGGCCTACCAGTCGCAGTTCGGCACCCAGAAGGCAGCGATGCTCCCGATGGGCTCCTGGTACATCGGCACGCTGGTGGCGGAGCAGGAGTCGGGCGCCGCGGACACCTTCGAGTGGGGCATCGCGCCGATCCCGCAGCTCGACGAGTCCACGACCGGCACCGAGAACACCCCGCTGACGTTCGGTGACCCGACCACGATGGGCATCAGCTCGAACATCGACGAGTCCAAGATCGAGACCGCCAAGGACTTCCTGCGGTTCGCCGCCGGCCCCGAGGGTGCCGCCGCGCTCGCCGAGATCGGCATCACGCCGGCCCTGATCGACGACGCCGTGGCCGACGCGATCTTCGGGCTCGAGGGCGTGCCGCAGGACGAGCTGTCGCGGTTCGCCTACACCACGCACGACACCCTCCCCGAGAACCCGGTGGGCCAGAAGACGGCCGCCATCCAGACGATCCTGGGCGAGACCCACTCGGCGATCATGTCCGAGTCCACCCCGGTGGACGAGGCGATCACCGAGGCCGAGGAGCGCGTCGCCAACGAGGTCGGCTGACCTCGACCGACTCGCGCGCCCGGGCTCGGCCGCACCTCGCGCCGAGCCCGGGCGCGCCCCCGGACCACCACGCTTCCCAAGGAGACGAACCCCATGACGACACCGGTCGTCGGCGAAGAGCGCACCCTCGGGTTCGCGCAGCCCGACACCCGGCCACCGCTCCGGACCCCGCGCACCTCGCTCAAGGTCCGTAACGCGCTGGTCGGCTGGACGTTCATCCTGCCGAACTTCCTCGGCTTCGCGGTGCTCACCCTCGCGCCGGTGCTCACGCTGTTCTACATCTCCCTGACCAGCTGGAACATCTTCGGCGCCGCCCAGTGGGTGGGCCTCGACAACTTCACGCGCCTGGTGGGGGACAAGAGCTTCCACACCGCGCTCGGCAACACCTTCTACTACGCCGCGCTGCACATCCCGATCACCATCGTGGCGTCCCTGGGCCTCGCGCTGCTGCTGAACCAGAAGCTGCGCGGCGCGGCGTTCTTCCGCACGGTCGCGTTCTTCCCGTACATCACGTCGATCGTCGCGGTCGCCGTCGTGTGGAACATGCTGTTCAGCCCCGAGTACGGCCCGATCAACCAGTTCCTGAGCCTGTTCATCGGCGGCGAGATGCCCGGCTGGACGGTCTCCAAGGACTGGGCGATGCCCGCCGTGATCATCGTCGGCACGTGGAAGGACATGGGCTACTACATGCTCCTGTTCCTCGCCGGCCTGCAGACCGTGCCCGGTGAGCTGCACGAGGCCGCCCGGATCGACGGCGCCGGTGCCTGGCAGCGGTTCTGGAACGTCACGCTGCCGTGCCTGCGGCCCACGATGTTCTTCGTGACGGTCATGGTCACGATCCAGAGCTTCAAGGTCTTCGACCTGATCCTCGTCATGACCGACGGCGGCCCGGGCCAGGCGACCCTCGTGCTCAGCCAGTACATCTACCAGAAGGGCTTCGAGCAGTTCGAGTTCGGCTACGCCTCGGCCGTCGCCGTCGTCCTGTTCTTCATCTGCATCACCGTGACCGTGGTGCAGTTCCTGTACAACAAGCGGAAGGAAGCGTGATGGCCGCCCGTCCGTCCGCCCTCCGGAGGTCCGGCCGGGTGCTGCTCTACGTGGTGATGATCCTCGCCGCGGCGGGCATCATGCTCCCGTTCGCCTGGATGGTGATCTCGTCGCTGAAGATGAACAACCAGGTGTTCACGGCGCCGGTGCAGTGGATCCCGGACCCCGTCCAGTGGCGCAACTACCTCGACATCTGGGTCAAGGCCGACATGGTCACGTGGGTGCGCAACACCCTCGTCCTGTCCGTCGCGGTGACGGTGCTGCAGGTCCTGACCGGCAGCTTCGCCGCCTACGGGTTCGCCAAGATGCGCTTCCCGGGCCGCGAGCCGCTGTTCCTGCTGTACATCGGCACCATCGCGGTGCCCTGGCAGTCGTACATGATCCCGCAGTTCCAGATGCTCTCGAGCTGGGGCCTGAACAACACCCTGTGGGCGATCATGCTGCTCCAGGCGTTCGGCGCCTTCGGCGTGTTCCTCATGAAGCAGTACTACGAGTCCATCCCCGACTCCCTGTCGGAGGCCGCGCGCCTGGACGGGCTGTCCGAGTACGGGATCTGGTGGCGCATCATCATGCCGCTGTCGGTGCCGGCCCTGGCGTCGCTGACGATCATCACGTTCGTCTCGACCTGGAACGACTACCTCGGGCCCCTGATCTACCTGCGTGACCGCGAGCTGTGGACCATCCAGATCGGCCTGCAGTCGTTCATCGGCGAGTACAACGCCGAGCACGCGCTGATCATGACGGGCTCCGTGCTGTCGGTCCTGCCGATCGCGCTGATCTTCCTGCTCGGCCAGCGGTACTTCGTCGAGGGCGTCGCGACGACGGGCGTGAAGGGGTGAGTGCCGTGGGCACGAACCTGGCGGCCGGCGTGGGCCCGACGGCGGCCGCGGCTCCCGCGGCCGCCGCCGGCCCCCGGCGCCGCCGGTTGCTGATCGGCCCCGAGACCTACGAGCTGGTGTTCGGCACGGTCTACACGGGTCTGATGACCAACCTGCTGCTCGCGGTCGCGTGCCTGCCGCTGGTGGTGCTGCTCGTCGCGACCGACCTCGCGTCGACCTGGCCGCTCGCGGCCCTGACGGCGCCGCTGCTCGGCCCGGCCCTGATCGCGTCGTTCTCGGTGTTCGCCGCCTTCAGCGCGGACGGGTCGACGACGGTGGTCCGCACCTTCGCCGGCGCCTGGCGCCGGCACCTGCGGCGCGGGCTGGCGCTGGGTGCGCTCGCGGCGGGCGCCGTCGTCGTGGCGGTCGTGGACGTGGCCTTCTTCTGGGGCCGGACGGCGGGGGCCGTCGCGATCCCCGTGCTGGTGACGCTCGCCGTCGTGGCGGTGCTCACCGGCCTCCTCGCCCTCGCGGCGGTGCCCGAGATGCCGGACGCCCGCCTGCGCGACGTCCTGCTCGCCGCCCTGGTGCTCGGCGTGCGGCGCTGGTACCTCTCGGCCGGCGCGCTGGTCGTGCTCGGCCTGCTGGTGAGCCTCGTGGCGACCCGTCCGGCGGTAGGCCTGGGCTTCGCGGCGGCCCCGCTCCTCTTCGCGACCTGGGGCGTGGCCCGCTACATCCTCCGCCCGGCCGCCACGCCTCCCACCTGACGGCGTTGACCACAGCACTTTCTGCCAGCCGGGAGCCCCGGCTGGCAGAAAATGCTGTGGTCAACGAGCAGAAGGCCCCGTCGTCGTGAACCCGATCCGTGCTTCGTGCGGATACAGGGGTGACAGTGGTTCCGACGGTCTGGGAGGCATGATGCGAACGAACGACTCGTGGGACGGCGCGGCGCCATGACGGCGCCCGCCGAGCTGGAGGTGCCCGACGCCGCGGGCCGGGCGAGCCGCTCCGACGCGCAGGTCATCGCGTCGTCGTTGCACCAGCCGGAGGACTTCGCGGCCGTCTACGGCCGGCACGCGAGGTCCGTCCACCGGTATGCGTACCGCCGGGTCGGACCCGAGCACGCCGAGGACGTGGTGGCCGAGACGTTCGTGGTGGCGTTCCGCCGCCGAGCGTCCTACGACCTGGCCAGGCCCGACGCCCGGCCCTGGCTGCTCGGCATCGCGACGAACGAGATCGCCCGGTTCCGCCGGGCCGAGGCGACGCGGTACCGCGCGATGGCACGCGTCGCGCCCGTCCGTCCTGAGGACGATCCGGCCGACCGCGCGACGTCGGACGTCGCCGCGCGCTCCGCCGGGCGTGCGCTCGGCGAGGCGCTCGGTGGTCTCCGGCCCGACGACCGGGACGTGCTGCTGCTCTGGGCGTGGGGCGAGCTCACCTACGAGGAGATCGCGACCACCCTCGACATCAAGAAGGGCACGGTGCGGTCTCGCCTGCACCGGGCGCGCAAGCTGATCCGCGCGGCGCTGCCGGGCGGGCTCCGGGACGTAGTGGAGGACGGGCGATGAGGACGAGCACCGAGTGGACGGGCCAGGAGCCCGCCGGGGTCGAGCTGGATGCGCTGCGCGCGACGGGTGCCCTGCTGGACCCGTCGGCGGCGGAGGCAGAGGCCGCGTTCGCCGCGGGCCGGGTGCGGTGGGCCGAGGAGCTGCAGCACGCCGCCGCGGAGGAGCGGCCGTCGCCGTCGGCCGATCAGCCGGACGGCACGTGGCCGCCGGCCCGCCCGCGGGCCGTGCGCGGGCGGCGCGGCCGTCGGCCGGGTCTGCGGGTGGCGGTCGGGCTGGGCGTCGCGGCGTCCGTGGTGGGCGGGGCGTTCTTCGCGCCCACCGCGACGCTGACGCTGCCGTGGGACGACGACGCCGCCGTGGCGCCGCCGGGCTCGGCGTCGGCGGCGGAGGTGCTGCGGTCCGCAGCGGCCCGTGTCGTCACCGGCGCCGACGGGTCCTGGGACCAGGTCCGGGGCGACCAGTTCGTGTATTACAGCAGCACGGGCAGCAGCAGGTACGAGGTGATCGGTGGGAGCACCACCGAGGAGCCTGCGGAGTACCGCGGCTGGTTCTCGGTCGACGGGACCCGGGACGGCCGGGCCACGGCGACGAACGCCACGGGGGACCCGCTCGACGAGCGGCTGTTCACCTGTGCCGACGGCGGGATCGAGCGGGCCCGTGCGGCGGGCACCGACTGCAGCTCGGAGCCCGGGATCGACCTTGACGCGCCCACCGACGTCGACGGGATGTACGACTACCTGCGGGATGGCGGCGACGGCTCGGCGCGGCTGATGTTCATCAGGGCGAACGACCTGTTGCTGACCCTGACGCCGGAGGCCCGGGCTGCGGTCTTCGGGGCGCTCAGCCGGGTCGACGGGCTGACGGTGACACCCGGGGTCGTCGACGCGGCGGGCCGCCCAGGCATCGCCGTCGGCGCCGAGATCGACGGGTACCGGCAGGACCTGATCTTCGACCCGGAGACGCGGGATCTGCTCGGTGGGGCCAGCGTCTACCCCGACGGCATGGCGGACGGGTACGCGGTCACCGGCTGGACCGTCGTGGACGAGGTGGGCCAGACATCGTGATGCCAGGACCCTGAGCCGGGCCGGTCTCACCACTCACCTTCGAGGCCCGGGTTTCTCCGCTTTGAGCAGGGCTCAAAGCGGAGAAACCCGGGCCTCGAAGTGGATCGGCTCCCTACAGGTGCGGCGCCACGTGCTTGTCGTAGCGGTCCAGCACCGTCGCGGCCGTCTCTGCCGTCGGGCGGGACCAGATCTCCTCGTTGAAGATCTCGGTCTCGACGTCGCCCACGTACCCGGCGTCGCGCACCCAGCCGGTGATCGTCGCGAAGTCGACGTACCCGTCGCCCACGTGCCCGCGCGAGTTCAGCGGCTCGGCCGCCAGCGGCAGCGCCCAGTCGCACACCTGGTACGACGCGATGCGGTCCTCCCGCCCGGCCCGCGCGATCGACCGCTGCAGCGAGGGGTCCCACCACACGTGGTACGTGTCGACCACCACGCCCACCTCCGACGCCGCGAACGGCGCCGCCAGGTCCAGCGCCTGCGCCAGCGTGGAGATCACGGCCCGGTCCGCGGCGAAGATCGGGTGCAGCGGCTCAAGCACGATCCGCACCCCGTGCTCGGCGGCGAACGGCACCAGGTCGGCGATGCGGTCGGCCACCCGGCCGCGCGTCGCCACCAGGTCGCGGTCCACGCCCGACGTCGGGGCGCCACCCGGCGTCGAGCCCACCAGCCCGCCGACCACGAAGACCAGCTCCGAGGTGCCGATCGTCGCGGCCTCCTCGATCGCCAGCTTGTTGTCGTCGAGCGCGGCGCGGATCCCGGCGTCGTCGGCCGCGGTGAGGAACCCGCCGCGGCACAGGGACGACGCGCGCAGCCCGGCGTCCGCGATGATGCGCGCCGCCTGCGGCGCGCCGACGGCCTGCACCACGTCGCGCCACGGCCCGACGGCGCCGAAGCCCGCCGTGGCCGCCGCCTCGCACGCCTCGGCCAGGGTCGCGTGCTTGACGGTCGCGGTGTTCAGCGATGCCCGGCTCATGCGGCCGCCCCGTTCGTCGTCAGGAACGCCCGCAGCCGCGCGGCGGCCAGGGGCGGGTCGAGCAGCATGCCGCAGCCGTCGGCCAGGCGGGCCAGCTCGACCAGGTGCCGCAGCGACCGGCCGGAGTGCAGGCCGCCCACCAGCGAGAACCCGGCCTGGAAGCCGTTCAGCCAGGACAGGAACGCGATCCCGGTCTTGTAGTAGTACGTGGGCGCGGCGAAGATGTGCCGCCCCAGTGCCTCGGTCGACGCCAGGATCTTGTGGCCGCCCTCGGCGTCCCCGGCGTCGAACGCCTGCAGGGCCGTGGACGCCGCCGGGTAGATCGCGGCAAAGATGCCGAGCAGTGCGTCCGAGTGGCCCTGCTCGTCGCCCGCGATGAGCTCCGGGTAGTTGAAGTCGTCGCCGGTGTACAGCCGCGGCCGCACGCCGTCGTCCGACGCCGGCAGCGCCGCCAGCGCCCGGCGCAGGCCCACTTCGTGGGCGGCGTCGAGCAGCGAGACCTTGACGCCGTCGATCCGCGGCTGGTGCGCGCGGATCAGGTCGAGGAACGTCGCGGTGGCGTCGTCCACGGAGTCCGAGCCCCAGTAGCCCGCCAGCGCCGGGTCGAACATGGTGCCCAGCCAGTGCAGGACGACGGGCTGCTCGGCCTCGGCCAGCACGGCGTCGTACACGCGGGCGTAGTCCTCGGGGCCGCGGGCCACGCGCGCCAGCGCGCGGGAGGCCATGACGATGACCTGCGCCCCGGCGTCCTGGACCACGTGCACCTGCTCGCGGTAGGCCTCGGTGACGACGGCCAGGCCGGCGTCGCCCGGTTCGAGCGCCGCGACGACCGCCGGGTCGAGCTGGTCCGTGCCCGCGCCGCACGCGACGCGGGCGCCCACGGAGGACGCCTCGGCCGCCGAGCGCCGGATGAGCTCCTGGGTCGCCGCCCAGTCGAGGCCCATGCCGCGCTGGGCGGTGTCCATCGCGTCGGCCACGCCGAGCCCGTGCTCCCAGATGCGGTGCCGGTAGGCGAGTGTCGCGTCCCAGTCGACGACGGCGGGCGCGCCCGGCACGTTCTCCGCGCCGACCTGCGGCACCACGTGGGCGGCCGCGAACGCGATGCGCGAGGTGATCGGGCCGGACGGCGTCGTCCACGGGCCGGGGGCGTTCAGCTCGACGGCCTCGGAGCCGGTGACCCGGCCCTCGGCGTCGAACAGGGGGAGGACGACGGCGACGCCGCTCACAGGGTGATCTCCGGGATGTCGATGCGGCGGCCCTCCGCCGACGACTGCAGGCCCAGCTCCGCGAGCTGCACGCCGCGCGCGGCCGACAGCAGGTCGTAGCGGTGCGGGCGCCCGGCCACGACGTCGCGCAGGAACTCCTCCCACTGCAGCTTGAAGCCGTTGTCGAGGTCGGCGTTCGCGGGGACGTCGAGCCACTGGTCGCGGAACGGCTCCGTGACCGGCAGGTCCGGGTTCCACACGGGCTTGGGCGTGTGCGCGCGGTGCTGGGCGCGGCACTCGCGCAGGCCGGCGACGGCGGAGCCGTGCGTGCCGTCCACCTGGAACTCGACCAGCTCGTCGCGGAACACGCGCACGGCCCACGAGGAGTTGATCTGCGCCACGACGTCGTCCCCGCCCGGGGTGGTGATGTCGAAGATGCCGTACGCGGCGTCGTCGGCGGTCGCCTTGTACTCGTTGCCCTGCTCGTCCCAGCGGGTCGGGATGTGCGTGGCGGTGCGCGCGGTCACGGTCTTGACCTGGCCGAGGATGCCCTCGAGCACGTAGTTCCAGTGGCAGAACATGTCGGTGGTGATGCCGCCGCCGTCCTCGGCGCGGTAGTTCCACGAGGGGCGCTGGGCGGGCTGCGAGTCGCCCTCGAACACCCAGTAGCCGAACTCGCCGCGCAGCGACAGGATGCGGCCGAAGAAGCCCTCGTCCACCAGGCGGCGCAGCTTCACCAGGCCCGGCAGGTACAGCTTGTCGTGCACGACGCCGACGGTCACGCCGGTCTCGGCCTGCAGCCGGGCCAGGTCGATGGCCTCGGCGAGGGTCTCAGCCGTCGGCTTCTCGGTGAAGACGTGCTTGCCCTCGCGCATCGCCTTGGACAGGGTCGCGGCGCGCAGGTTGGTCATCGCGGCGTCGAACACGATGTCGGCGTCCTTGATGGCCGCGTCGACGTCGGTGGTCCAGTGCTCGACGTCGTGCTTGGCCGCGAGCTCCTTGAGCTTGTCCGCGTTGCGGCCCACGAGCACGGGCTCGACCTGGACGCGCGAACCGTCGGCGAGCGTGACGCCGCCCTGGTCGCGGATCGGCAGGATCGAGCGCACGAGGTGCTGGCGGTAACCCATGCGGCCGGTGACGCCGTTCATGGCGATGCGAAGTGTGGTCACGGGCGGGACTCCATCGTCGGTGGTGGTGAGCGCCGTCTTGGAATGCGCTTTCCAGGGGAGCGTAGCGCACGTTTCCGGGTGAGTACATGGGGGCCGGGGTGAGGTGGGGCGGCAGTGGTGCTGCGGGGTGCGGTGCAACAGGGCAGCGTGGGCGCGGGCGGCGGTGTCGGCGGTGCGCGGGCCATGGCCCTGGGGACGCGGGCACCGGCGTGACGCGGCTCCGGCTCGGCAGTTTGCCCCGCAGACTCGGCAGTCTGCTGCGGGACGCGGCAGTTTGCCCGGCAGACTCGGCAGTTGGCATCGAGATCGGCTCAGGCCTGAGCCGATCTCGATGCCAACTGCCGATCGTCGCTGGCTGCTGGCTGCTGGCTGCTGGCTGCTGGCTGGTGGTCGCCAGACAGCTGACGGCGTAGTCGCCTCGCTGCCTCCGGTGGCAGGGTCCGGCGGCGGGGCTCAGGGGCGTCGGTTCCTCGCGGCCAGAGCCGGCGTCGACTCCCGGAGCACGACCTCGCCGCGCACCGGGGTGCTCGCGTCGCCTGCCTTGCCGAGCGCCAGGTCGGTCGCCAGCTCGCCGACCTCCGCGAGGGGGATTCGCACGGTCGTCAGCCCGGGGGAGACGTCGCGCAGGGTGTGGATGTCGTCGAACCCGGCGACGGCGACGTCGTCGGGCACGCTCAGCCCGGCATCGCGGACGGCGGCCATCGCGCCCACCGCCATGACGTCGTTGACGGCGAAGACGAGCTCGGGCAGTCGGCCCGCGCTGCCGGCCGCCGCCCCGCGAGCCGCATCGTCAGCCGCCGCCCCGCCGTCCGCCGCCCCAGCCGCCGCGCCAACTGCCCCCGCATCGGCCCGAGCGATCAGGTCGCGCATTGCGGTGTACCCACCGTCGCGGGTGAACGGACAGGTCAGGACGTCTTGGGGCGCCACGGGGCTGCCCAGCTCGGCGAGCGCTCCCGTGAAACCGCTGGTTCGGTCCGCCGCCGTCCGGTGGCCCGCGGGGCCGGCCAGCACGGCGAACCGGCGGTAGCCGTGCTCGTGGAGCGCCCTCGCGAGGTCGGCGGCGCCGTCGGCGTTCGCGATCTCCACCACCGGCAGGCCGCCGATCGGCTGCCCGACCAGCGCGACGCCGCCGCCCGCCGCCTGGAACGCGTTCAGCGCGGCCTCGAGCGCGCCGGGCTCCGACGCCGGGCCGCCGTCGTCCGCGGCAGAGGCAACGGCCTCCGGCACGCCTGCGGCCTCCGCCGCGCTGTCGGCCTCCGGCGCATCCGCACCAGCCCCACCCGTACCAGCCTCTCCCGCACCGGCCCCACCTGCCGCATCCGCCCCGCCGTCGCCCCCCGCCCCGCCGGCGCCCTCCGGCTCCAGCCGCCCGCCCGCGAGGATGATCGCGCGCGACCGCTGCCGCCGTGCCAGCTCGACGAACGCGAGCTCCCGCGCCGAGCTGTGCTCGGTCGACGCGAGCGTGACGATGAGGCCGGCCCGCTCCGCCGCGCGCGCCACGCCGGCGGCGATCGTGGAGAAGTACGGGTCGGCGATGTCGTGCACCACGAGCCCGAGCGCGGTGGTGCGGCCGCGGGCCATGGCCTGCGCGCTGGGGTCGGGCGAGTAGGCGAGGCGGCGCGCGGCCTCGAGGACGCGCTCGCGCAGGTCCTCGCGGACGCTGCGGGTGGCGCTCCCGTTGATCGCGCGGGACGCCGTGGCGAGCGAGACGCCGGCCTCGCGGGCGACCTGGCTCAGGGTGACGGGGGCGTCGGACATGAGGTCATCCTGCCGTGTCCGGCGCGCTCGTGGTCGCTAAATGACCCTTCGGGGGTCCGGTGATCGGTAGAACGTCAGGTGGTCGGCACCCCGGGGTGCCGACCACCTGACGTTCTACCGATCATCCGGCGCGGCCGGGATCAACCCCGCGCGCCCGATCCCTCAGACCCGTGCCATCCGTAAACCCGCGTCGCGGTGCGTGCGCTCGATGATGCTCGAGTACCCGGCGATCATCCGGACGTGGCTGAACTTCGGCCGGACGGCGGTGCGTGCCGACTCCAGCTCCTCGCGCCGGGCCGCGGCCTCGATCCAGGTCGCGGCGATCTCGTCGGGCTCGAACGACGTCACGAAGCCGATCCGCTCGACGATGGAGGGCGCGTCACCCACCGGGGTCGTGACGGGCACGGCCCCGCACATCGAGCCCTCGATGAGGCACAGCGGCGCGGCCTCGCCGAACGCCGAGGTGAGCGCGACGACGTCGGCCGTCGCGTAGACCAGCTCCATGTCGTGGCGCACGCCCAGCAGCTCCAGGCGCTCCAGCAGGCCCGGGCGGTCGCCGAAGATGCGGGCGAGGTCGTCCTGCAGCGCGGGGTTGGCCGAGCTCATGCCTGCCCCGCACATCTGCACGTGGCCGGTGGGGTCGAGCTCGAGGAACGTCCGGGCCGACCGGAGGAACAGCTCGGGATTCTTCATCTCGTCGTACCGCGCGGCGTAGACCACGACCGTCGCGTCGGCCGGGATCCCCGCCGCGCCCCGCAGGGCGAGCCGGCGCGCGCCCTGGACCGGCCGGAACCGGGCCAGGTTGATGCCGTTCGGCACCACGCGCAGCAGGTCGGCGGGCACGCCCGCCTCCCGGTACGCGTCGCGCGTGGACTCCGCGCAGCAGACGACGGCGGCCAGGCGGCCCCGCTCCGCCGCGGTCAGCAGGTCGCCGAGGGCGTCGCCCTGGTGCTCCGGGTCGGACCGGTGGAGGCACGCGATGACCGGACGCTGCGGGAACGCGTCCTGGTTCACGAGCCGTAGCGGCTGTTCCTTGAGGGACAGGATGACGTGGGAGCCGGCTGCCTGGTGGGCCGCGGCCCGCAGCTCGGCCTCGGTGAACACCCGCGGGTCGTGATTCGCGTCGGTGCTCCGGCCCAGGGAGCCGATCCGGACGCCCGCGGCGCGCAGGGCGCGGTAGCGGGGGTCGTCCTCCATGCGCTGGAGGGTGGCCTCGCGCCGGACCTCGTGGTGCAGGCTCAGCACGGAATGCTGCTGACGACCGCCCTGATGCAGACCGGCAACCACTGTCGAGTGCAGGACACGAGCCCCGCCGCTGAAGAAGCCCTCGTAGAGCGAGAGCACACGCAAACCGTTGCGCTGGATCACAGACACCACCTCCTGTGCCCAGGGTGAGCCCTGCGGATGTGCGTTACATGGCAATTCGGTTACACGAGGATTACGTATCCGAGGACTTCTGCACAAGGAGGTTCCGGATGTCTTTCTCCGCCTGAGCGGGTGAGGTTTCGCGGCAGCCCAGCGCGACCCACCGCTCGATCATCGCCGGCTCGGACCGCAGCAGCGAGGTCCCCCGGCGCAGCAGCGTCACGATCGGCTTGCGCGCCTCGGCGACGTCGCGCAGGAACCGGAACCAGAAGGTGACCAACCGCGGCCGCGACAGGCAGATCGCGTCGGCGAGCAGCCCCTCGGCGCGACACTCCTCGACGAGCTGCGCCGCGAAGATCCCCTCCGCGATCATCAGCGGCGAGTCCCCGATGTCGAGCCGGCGCACGCCCGTGCGGCGCGACGTCGGGATGTCGTAGACCGGCACCTCGGCGCGGCCCTCCGTGGCCAGCTCCTGCAGCGCGGCCAGCGCGCCCTTGCCGTCCCAGGTCGCCGGGCTGTCCCAGTCCACGCTGCCGTAGCGCTGCGGCAGCCCGGGGTGGTCGATGTCGAGGTAGAAGTCGTCGAGCTGGACCACCGGCAGGCCGAGCCGCCGCGTCAGCGACGTCTTGCCCGAACCCGACGGTCCGGTCAGCAGCACCACGCGCGCGCGGGGGCGGCGCGCACCCGCGGGCAGGTCGAAGAGGGCGGGCTCGGTCACGGGGTCGGTCACGAGATCTCATTCTCCCGCACCGGACGGCCGGTCGCTGCGGTGCGGGGGTGTGTGGGGCGTGACGCTTCTCGCCTTCGAGGCCTAAGTTTCTCCTCTTTGCGGCGGCCGAAAGCGAAGAAACTTAGGCCTCGAAGGGGAGAGGGGGGGCGGCCCGGTCGTCAGCCCCGCTGGTAGCGCCCCGGCGTCGTCCGCAGCAGACGGCGGAAGTGCCGCGTCAGGTGCGCCTGGTCGTGGAACCCCGTGGCCGCGGCGACGTCGGCCGCGGGCTCGCCGGCCAGCAGCCGACGTCGGGCCAGGTCCAGGCGGCGTCCGACCAGGTACCGGTGCGGCGGCAGGCCGAGCTCCCGGGTGAACGAGCGCACCAGGTGCGGCACGGAGACGTCCAGCTCGGCGGCGATCTCCGCGAGCCGCACCGGCCGCGCCGGGTCGGCGTCGAGCAGGTCGCGGGCCCGCCGTGCCGTGGTGGCCGACGGCGGCTCGCGCGGCGGCGTCGGGCGTCCGGTCAGGTGCCAGGCCAGACCCTCGGTGACCAGGGCGAGCAGGCTCTCGGCCGCGACGTCCTCGCGCACGGTCAGCGCCCGGTCGAGGCCCGCGAACCGCGCGCGGAGCGTGTCGTCCGGGACCAGCGGCGCGTCGACGGCCCGCCCGACGAGTCCGTCGTCGAGCACGGTGGGCTCCAGGTAGACCACACGCTTGCGGAATCCGGTCGCGGTCACCGACCGGCCGTCGTGCACGACGCCCGGCGGCAGCACGGTCACCCCGGTGCGCCGTGCGGCGTGCTCCTGGCCGTCCAGGCCGTAGCCGATCAGGCCGCGGTCCACGATCAGCACGGTCCAGGTGTCGTGCGTGTGGGCCGGGTAGGCGTGCTCGTGCCACGCGGCGTGCAGCACCTCGGCCACGCCCGGGATGCCGGGCCGCCAGGCGCGCACCACGTCCGGGGCCGGGCCGGCAAGGACCGGGCCGGCGGGGTGATCGAGCGGGGGCACATCAAGAACGTACAAGATCCGCGGCGCCGCCCGCCCGCACGCTGGGCGACATGACCTTCGAACAGCCCAAGATCGTGATCGTGCTCCGCGACGACCTGCTCGCCTGGCAGGAGAACAACGTCACCGCCTTCCTTTCCAGCGCCGTGACCGCCGCCTACCCCGAGCTGGTCGGCGAGACCTACCGCGACGCCGACGGCCGGGAGTACCTCGCGATGCTCGGCACCCCGGTCATGGTCATGGTGTCCGACGGCGGCGGGCTCGCCACGTTCCGCGAGCGCGCCGCCACCCGCGGGCTGCGCATCGGCGTCTACACGGCCGACCTGTTCGCCACGGGGAACGACGTCGACAACCGGGCCGCCGTCGCCGGCGTCGCCACCGAGAAGCTCGACCTGGTCGGTCTCGCGGTGGCGGGCGAGCGGCGCGTCGTCGACAAGGTGGTCAAGGGCGCGCGGCTGCACCCCTGACCCCGCTGGTCCCTCCGGTCCCGCTGGTCGAGCCTGTCGAGACCTCAGGACACGAGCGCCACGTGCAGCGTCCGGGGGCCGTGCACGCCTTCCACGCGGTCGAGCTCGATGTCGCTCGTGGCGCTCGGACCACTGATCCAGGTCAGCGGCCGGCCGGGATCGGCGTCGAGCAGCCGCACGGCCTCCGGCACGGTCTGCACCACCTGGTCGGTCCGCACCACGCACACGTGCACGTCGGGGACCAGGGAGATCGCGCGCCGGCCCTGGTCGGGCTCGCCGTCGAGCACGATCGTGCCGGTCTCGGCCACCGCGACCCGCGCGGCCGTGACCACGGCGTCGATCCCGTCGAGCTCCACCGCGGAGAGCGGCGCCTCGCGCGAGTCCGTCCGCACCTCGACCTCCGCCAGCCCGGCGAGCCACGCGGCGTCGATCCCGGGCGGCACGACGACGCTCCCCGGCCCCAGCAGCTCCGCCAGCAGCCCCGGCAGGTCGGCCGCGGCGACCTGGTGCACGTGCGCCTTGTAGTCCACGAGCCGGTCGACCAGCACCTCCAGCACCTCCGCCGACCCGGCGGCATGCTCACCGGCCGCCCGGTACTCCCGGGGCACCGACGTAGCCTCCGGCGTGGAGGTGCCCAGCGCCGTCCGGATCCGCGACAGCATCTCGGTCCTGGCGTCGCTCATCGCTCGTCCTCCCGCTCGGCCCACCAGTCGTGGAAGGTCTGCTTCGGTGGTTCCGGCAGGTCCCTGGACCGCGTCCACAGCGACCCGGGGAACGGCAGCCGCTTGATCACGCCGTGCCGCGAGATCGCCCGAAGCGCCCGCGGGACGCGCGCGGCCCGGCGGAACCGGGCGCCGTCGGCCATCGCGAAGGACGCGGCCTTCATGGCCGCCTTCCACACCCGGTCCGCGGCGTCGGGCGAGGCGCCGCCGAGCTCGACCTCGCGCGCCCGCAGCTCGACCAGGATCGACGGGATGTCGATCTTGACCGGGCAGACCTCGTAGCACGCGCCGCACAGCGTGGAGGCGTAGGGCAGGTCCGACTTCTCGCCGGTGAGCTGCGGCGTCAGGATCGCGCCGATCGGGCCGGGGTAGACCGACCCGTAGGCGTGCCCGCCCACCCGCTCGTACACGGGGCAGACGTTGAGGCAGGCGGAACAGCGGATGCAGTGCAGGGCCGAGCGTCCGGCCTCGTCGGCCAGCACCTTGGTGCGGCCGTTGTCGAGCAGCACCAGGTGGAACTCCTGCGGCCCGTCGCCCGGCGTCACGCCCGTCCACATGGAGGTGTACGGGTTCATCCGCTCGCCCGTCGACGACCGCGGCAGGAGCTGGAGGAACACCTCCAGGTCGCGATAGGTCGGCACCAGCTTCTCGATGCCCATCACCGTGATGAGGGTCTCGGGCAGCGTGAGGCACATGCGGCCGTTGCCCTCGGACTCCACGACGGCGAGCGTCCCGGTGTCCGCGACCGCGAAGTTGGCGCCGCTGATCGCGACCTTCGCCGAGAGGAACTTGCGCCGCAGGTGGGCGCGGGCCGCCATCGCGAGCTCGCGGGGTACGTCCGTCAGGTCGGGCGGGGCGTCGCCCATCCGCTCCAGGAAGATGTCGCGGATCTCCGTGCGGTTGCGGTGGATCGCGGGCACCAGGATGTGCGACGGCATGTCGTCGGCGAGCTGCACGATCAGCTCCGCGAGGTCGGTCTCGACCGCGGCGATGCCCTCCTCGGCCAGCGCCTCGTTCAGCCCGATCTCCTGCGTCGCCATGGACTTGACCTTGACGACCTCGTCGGTCTCCTTGGCGCGCACCAGGTCGGCGACGATCCGGTTGGCCTCGGCGGCGTCCCGCGCCCAGTGCACGACGCCGCCCCGCGCGGTCACGTTGCGCTCGAGCTCCTCCAGGAGCTCGGGAAGGCGCGCCAGCACGTCCCCCTTGATGGCGGACCCGGCGTCACGCAGGGCCTCCCAGTCCGGCACCTCGCCCACCACGCGGGCCCGCTTGGACCGGATGGTGGCGGTCGCGTTGCCCAGGTTGCGGCGCAGCTGGTCGTTCTCCAGCGCCGCCTTCGCGGCGTCGGGAAAGGACGCGCCCCAGTGCAGCGGGTCCTCCGGGCGGCCGACGCCGCCCAGGGTGCCGGGCGCGGCGTCCGGGCTCGGGCCACGTCCGGTGCGCGTGGCCGGCATACCGAGGAACGTGCTCATCGGGCCACCTCCTGCCGGTCGGCGGGCACCACGGGCGCCTCGCGCGTCGAGACCAGGATCTCCGCCAGGTGCATGGGCCGCACGCCCGTGCCCCCGCGGGAGAGGCCGCCGCCGATGTGCATCAGGCACGACCAGTCGCCTGCGGTGAGCACCTCGGCGCCCGTACCGACCACGTTCGCCACCTTGTCGTCGAGCATCGCCGCCGACGTGTCGGCGTTCTTCAGTGAGAAGGTGCCGCCGAACCCGCAGCAGCCCTCCGCCTGCTCCAGGGGCACGAGCTCCAGCCCCTCGACGGCGCGCAGCAGCCGCTCGGGCTTGTCACCCACGCCGAGCATCCGCAGCGAGTGGCAGGTGGGGTGGTAGGTCACGCGGTGCGGGAACCAGGCGCCGACGTCGGTCACGCCGAGCACGTCGACCAGCAGCTCCGAGAGCTCGTAGGTGCGCTCCGAGACGGCCGTCGCCGTCCGCGCCTCGGCGCCCAGCCCCGCGCGCTCCAGGACCATCTTCTGCTGGTGCCGGATCGAGCCCGTGCACGAGCCGGACGGCACCACGACGGCGTCCCACTCGCCGTCCGCCACGGGGGCGAACGTCCGCACGTGGTTCCGCACCACGGGCACGGCGTCGGCGAGGTAGCCGGTGTTCACGTGCATCTGGCCGCAGCAGGCCTGCGCGGCGGGGAACACGACCTCGTGACCCAGCCGCTCCAGGAGCGTGACGACGGCCTTCGGGGCCTGCGGGAACATCGCGTCGGCGATGCAGGTGGCGGCCAGGGCGATGCGCATGGGCACTCTCCTTCGAGGTCTGACCACACCATAGCCCACTGTGGACAGACCACACCACGTACCATGCACCGGTGAGAACCCACGAGCGTGTCCTGGCCCGGATCGAGGAGGGCCTCGCCGCGGGCACCTGGTCTCCCGGCGAGCGGCTCCCGGCCGAGCGGGCGCTCGCGGAGGAGCTGGGCGTGTCCCGCCCGTCGGTGCGCGAGGCCATCCGGATCCTGGAGGCGATGGGCATCGTGCGCACCGCCGTCGGCTCGGGTCCCGGCGCGGGCGCCACGGTGATCGACCGGCCCGCCGCCGGCCTGGGCGCGGCGGTGCGGCTGCACGTCGCCTCCGGCACGCTGCCGGTGTCCGACGTCGTCCGCACGCGCGTGCTGCTCGAGGCGAACGCCGTGCGGGACGCCGCCGAGCGCTCGTTCGACGACGCCGCGCTGGACCCCCTCCGCGAGCTGCTGAAGGCGATGGCCGAGCCGGGCTTCGGCATCGACGAGTTCCTGGCGCACGACCAGGACCTGCACCTCGGGCTCGCGCGACTGGGGGGCAACCAGCTCGTCGAGGCGATCCTGAGCGGCATGCGCGCCGCCGTCGCCTCCTACGTGACGACGGGCGCGCGGGCCGTCGAGAGCTGGCCGCGCACGGCGGCGCGGCTGTGCGCGGAGCACGAGGGGATCGTCGACGCCGTCGCGCGGCACGACGCCGCCGAGGCGGAGCGCCTCACGCGCGCGCACATCGAGGGCTTCTACCGCGAGGCGGGCCTGGCTCAGGCCTGACACGTCACGGGGTGCCCGGTGCCTCCGCCGGCCGGGTCGCCTGGACCACCGTGCGGCACGGGTCGGAGTCCGGGCCGGTGCCCGACGCCGCTCGCTCCAGCAGCTCGCGGAGCACCGCGCGCTGCGCCGGCTCGAGCCCGGCGAGCAGCTCCTCCTCCGCGGCGGCGACGCGCGCGTCCATCGCGGCGAGCACCTCCAGGCCGCGGTCCGTCGCGACGACGCGGCGCGCCCGCCGGTCGGCCGGGTCCTGCTGCCGCTCCACGAGCCCGCAGCCCTCGAAGGCGTCCAGCAGGTAGGTCATCACCGTGCGGTCGATGCCGAGCGAGGCGGCGAGCGCGGCCTGGCTCGGCAGGTGGCCGTGCACCACGGCGGTGAGCAGCTGGTAGCCGCGCGTGCCCTGCGGCAGGTCGTCCGCGGCGGCGTCGACCCGTGCGCTCCACTCGCGCAGGAGCGCGGCGAGGGACCAGCCGAACAGGGAGTGCTGGCCCGTGCGGGTCTCGGTGGGGACGGTGCTCATGCCCACATCCTACGGGAATGTGCGGCGATCAAGAAGAGTTGTGAGTAATATCGTCTGCTAGACAGACGATCTGCCGCGACGCGCGGCAGGCGCAGAGCGACGACGAGGGACACCGCACGCATGACCGACTACGGGCACGACCTGCTCTTCGGCACGTTCATCACGCCCACCAACGCGAACCCGCAGGTTCCCGTCGGGCTGGCCCAGCTCTCCGAGCAGCTCGGCCTCGACCTGGTCACGTTCCAGGACCACCCGTACCAGCCGTCGTTCCTCGACACCTGGACGCTCATGTCCTGGGTGGCCGCGCAGACCGAGCGCATCCACCTCTCCGGCAACGTCCTCAACCTGGGCATGCGCCCGCCGGCCCACCTGGCGCGCGCCGCCGCGAGCCTCGACCTGCTCAGCGGCGGCCGGTTCGAGATGGGCGTGGGCACGGGCGGCTTCTGGGACGCGATGGTCGCGATGGGCGCCACGCGCCGGACGCCCGGCGAGGGCGTCACCGCCCTCGAGGAGGGCATCGAGATCATGCGCGGCATCTGGGACGCCGAGAACCGCACGCCGCTGCGCGTGCCGGGGAAGTTCCACCATGTCGACGGCGCCAAGCGCGGCCCGGCCCCCGCGCACGACATCCCGATCTGGCTCGGGGCGTACAAGAAGCGCATGCTCCGGCTCACCGGGGCCAAGGCCGACGGCTGGCTGCCCTCGCTGCCCTACTTCAAGGACGGCGACCTGGCGCGGGGCAACGCGACGATCGACGAGGCGGCCGAGGAAGCCGGGCGCTCGCCGAGCGAGATCCGCCGGCTGCTGAACCTGGGCGGCACCATCACCGACCGCTCCACCGGTCCGCTGCAGGGCCCGGCCGACCAGTGGGTCGAGGAGCTCACCCTGATGGCGCTGGAGGACGGCGTCAGCGGGTTCATCGCCATGGGCGACGACCCCGACCAGATCCGCGCCTTCGCGCAGGAGGTCGCGCCCGCCGTCCGCGAGGCGGTGGCGGCCGAGCGCAGGTCCAGCGGCACGACGCCGGCTGCCGCCCGCCGGGGGACCGCGGCCCTGGCCGCGCGCCGCGACCGGATCGACTACGACTCGCTCCCGCCGGAGCTCGCGGCGCACGCCGTGGAGCCGGGCGACCGCGAGTACGGCGCGGTGCGGCACAACTACCTGCGCTCCGGCGCGCCGGGCCTGGTGCTGCGGCCGCGGGGCGTCGACGAGGTCGCCTCCGGCCTCGCCTGGGTGCAGAAGCAGGACGTCGAGTTCGCCGTCCGCTCGGCCGGGCACGGCATCTCCGGCCGGTCCACGAACGACGGCGGCGTGGTGCTCAGCCTCAGCCGCATGCGCTCGGTCGAGGTGGTCGACGAGGCCACGCGCCGGGTGCGGATCGGCGCAGGGGCCACCTGGGGCGAGGTGGCCGAGGTGCTCGCGCCGCGCGGGTGGGCCATCACGTCGGGCGACTACGGCGGCGTCGGCGTGGGCGGGCTCGCCACCACCGGGGGCATCGGGTTCCTGGGTCGGCTGCAGGGCCTGACGATCGACCACGTCGTGGCCGCCGAGGTGGTCACGGCGGACGGCCGGGTGCTGCACGCCTCCCGCGACGAGCACCCCGACCTGTACTGGGCGCTCCGCGGCGCCGGCGGCAACATGGGCGTCGTCACGTGGATCGAGATCGAGGCCGGCGCCGTCGGGGACGTCGTCTTCTCGCAGATGACGCTCGACGCCACCGACACCGCGGGCCTCCTCGAGCGCTGGGGCGCCACCGTCGAGGCGGCACCGCGCGGGCTCACGTCGTTCATGATCCTGGGCTCGGGGCGGCGCGGTCAGCCGCCGATGGCGCAGCTCCTGACCGTGTTCGCGGCGGAGGGCGCCGACGCCGACCCGGACGAGGCGATCGCCCAGCTCGAGCTGCTGGCCGACGCCGGCCCGCTGCTGGGGCACCAGGCCCAGCTCCTGCCGTACTCGGGCGTGGTGCGCAAGGAGGGCACGCACCACTCCGGCGGCGGCGACCCGTCGGCGCGGTCCGGCCTGCTGACCCACCTGGACCAGGGCACGAGCCGCGCGATCGAGCGCCTGCTCGCGTCGGGCGAGTCGTACTTCACGTCGATCCGGGCGACCGGCGGCGCGGCGCACGACGTCGCCCCGGACGCCACGGCGTACGCGCACCGGCACCAGAACTTCGCGCTCTCGGCGCTGGCGAGCGACCAGGACCGGCTCAACCAGGCGTGGGACGGCGAGATCGGGCCCGTGATGGACGGCTCGTACCTGTCCTTCGACACCGACAGCCGGCCCGAGCGGCTGCTGGAGGCGTTCCCGGAGCCGACCCTCACGCGCCTGCGGCAGGTGAAGGCGGTCTACGATCCGTCGAACGTGTTCCGGACGAACTTCCCGATCCCGCCGGCCGACCCGGCGGAGGCCTCCGCGGGGAGCGACGCCTGACTCGTCCACCTTGTCACGCATGGTTGTGGATAACTTCACCCGCGTGTGGGTGAGAACCCGTAGGTTCGATCGCGTCCGGTTCACCCGGACGCGATCTGACCGTTGAACGACCACCGCAGGGGTACCCATGAACCTTGTCGCCGCCTCGCGCCTTGCGCGCGAACTGATGGACCAGCACGGGCTGAAGGCCTGGACGTTCGAGTTCGACGACGCCGTGCGGCGCGCCGGGATGTGCAGCTACGGAAAACAGCGCATCAGCCTGTCGGCGCCGCTCACCCGCATCCACGACGAGCGGGAGGTGCGGGACACGATCCTGCACGAGGTGGCGCACGCGCTCGCGGGCCCCAAGGCCAAGCACGGGCCGGCCTGGCGCGAGGTGGCGGTGCGCATCGGGTGCTCGGGGCGGCGCTGCGTGGACCCGTCGGCGCCGTCGATCGACGGGCCGTGGGTCGGCACGTGCCCGTCCGGCCACCGGGCCACCCGGTTCCGGCGGCCGTCCGGCATCATGTCCTGCCGCTCGTGCGGGCCCCGGTTCGCCCTGGCCAACCTCATCGCCTGGACCTACAAGGGGCGCAACGCGGCGATGGGGGAGCGGTACGACAGCCAGCTGCGCGGGGCGTTCCGCGAGGTGGGCGAGGCGCCGGCCACCGGGCCGGGCGCCGAGGAGCGGGTGGCGCGGGTCGCGCGGGAGCGGGCGTCCGGCACCGTCATGGAGCCGTTCGACCTCGGCGCGCTACGTTGACCCCATGGCTTCCGCTCTCACGCTCCCGTCCGGCGCAGCCGGCTCCCGCATCGTCGGTCTGGGGCACCACCAGCCACCGCAGACGCTCACGAACGACGACATCGCGCAGCGGGTCGAGACCAACGACGAGTGGATCCGGTCGCGGACCGGCATCGTCACGCGGCACGTCGCCGCGGACGACGTCACCGTCGCCGACATGGCGACGGCGGCCGCCGAGCACGCGCTGGCGGACGCCGGCCTGACCGCCGACGCCGTCGACCTGGTGATCGTCGCGACCGCCACGAACGACGACCGCTCGCCGAACACGGCCGGCCGGGTCGCCTACGCACTGCACACCGGCGTCCAGCCGGGTGCGTCCACGCCCGAGGGTGAGGAGGCGCCGGACCTGCGCAACGTCGTGGGCCCGGCGGCGCTCGACCTCAACGTGGCGTGCTCCGGGTTCGCGCACGGCATCGGGGTGGCCGACCAGGCCATCCGCACCGGCTCCGCGCGCACCGCGCTGGTCATCGGCGCCGAGAAGCTCACGGCGTACACCGACTGGACCGACCGCTCGACGTGCATCCTCACGGCCGACGGCGCGGGTGCGGCCGTGCTGCAGGCGGCGGACGCGCCCGCCGTCGGGCCCGTGGTGTGGGGCACCGAGCCGGAGCTCACGCCCGCGGTGCGGATCGAGGCGCCCGAGGTCAAGTTCCAGCAGGACGGCCGCTCGGTGTTCAAGTGGGCCATCACGCGGGCCGCCGATCGGGCGCGGGACGTCGTGGCGGCGTCCGGGCTGAGCCTCGACGACATCGAGGTGCTCGTGGCGCACCAGGCCAACCTGCGGATCATCGAGCCGCTCGCCAAGGCGCTCGGCATGGAGAGCAAGGTCGTCGTCACGGACATCACGGAGTCGGGCAACACGTCCGCGGCGTCGATCCCGCTCGGGCTGTCCAAGTGGTGGCACGCGGGCAAGATCCCGGCGGGCGTGCCCGCGCTGCTGTTCGGGTTCGGCGGCGGGTTCGCGTGGGCCGGCCAGGTGGTGATCACGCCGGAGCGGTGAGTGGTCGGAGGGCATGGACAGCGCTTTCCCGGCGCCGTATCGTTTCAATCCCATCCACCCGACGTCGACGACGACCGAAGGAGCTCTCCACCGATGCCTGAGCCGACCACCGAGCCGATCACCGGTCCGACCCATGAGCCCGTTCCGCCGTCGGGGCCGCTGCCCGAGGGTCGCCGCCGCTACGCGGTGGTCGGCACGGGGCACCGCGCGTCGATGTACGTCGACGCCCTGATCGGCACGCACGCCCCGGACGGCGAGATCGTCGCCTGGGTCGAGCCCAATCCCGTGCGCGCCGCGGCCTACGAGGCGCGGGTCGCGGCCGCGCTCGGCGGCATCCGCCCCGTGTACCAGCCAGACGACCTGGAGAAGGCGATCGCGGAGCACTCCGTGGACCGCGTGATCGTCACCTCGGTCGACCGCACGCACGCCGACCTGGTCACCCGCGCCCTGCGGGCCGGCGCCGACGTCGTCGTGGAGAAGCCCATCGCGGCGCACCCCGACCAGGCCCGGCAGATCGTGGACGCCGTGGCCGAGACCGGCCGCGACCTGGTCACGACGTTCAACTACCGCTACTCGCCCCGCAACAGCGCGCTGCGCGAGGTGATCGCGAGCGGCGAGATCGGGAAGGTGCTGTCGGTCCACTTCGACTGGGCCCTCGACACCGTGCACGGCGCCGACTACTTCCGCCGCTGGCACCGCGAGAAGGTGAACAACGGCGGCCTGCTGGTGCACAAGTCGAGCCACCACTTCGACCTGGTCAACTGGTGGATCGACGGCGTGCCGCGACGCGTCTTCGCCTCCGGCGGCCGGCGCTTCTACGGCGACGACGGCGCCCACGAGACGGACTACGAGCCCACGGCCGGCGAGCGCGCCCTGAACGACCTCGGCATCGATCCCTGGCAGCTCGACGTCGAGAACAACGAGTGGCTGTCCACCCTGTACGGGCCGGAGGCCCAGGCGGTGGACGGCTACGTGCGCAACCGGTCGGTCTTCGACGCGGGCATCACCACCGAGGACACGCTCGGGCTCGTCGTCGAGTACGAGGGCGGCGCGCTGATGACCTACTCGCTCACCGCCCACTCGCCGTGGGAGGGCTACCGCGTGGTGGTCAACGGCGCGCGCGGCCGGGCGGAGCTGGAGGTCGTCGAGCGCGGTTCCGTGGAGTTCGGCGACGGCCGGGCCGCGATCCTCGACCCGAGCGCCACCGAGGTGTTCGAGGAGGACGTGGTGCGGCCCATCGGCGAGCGGCTCGTGGTGCAGCGGCACTGGGAGCGCGCCGAGGAGCGGCCGATCGTGCGCGGCGGCGGTGGGCACGGCGGCGGCGACGCGCTGCTGCTGGCCGACGTGTTCAAGCCGTCCGACGAGGCCGACCCGCTGGCCCGCGCGGCCGGCTACGTCGACGGCGTCCGCGCGTCGTCGGTGGGCTACGCGGGCAACCGCTCGCTGGAGACGGGCGACCCGGTCCGCATCGAGGACCTGGACCTGGGCATCTGACGGTCCTCCGGGTCCGGGTCCGGGTCCGGAGTTGCCCCTCCCCGGCCAGTTTCCCGGGGCAGCCCCTTCTTGGGTGGCCCTTCCCTTTTGAGGCCTAAGTTTCTTCGCTTTGAGCCGTCTCAAAGCGAAGAAACTTAGGCCTCAAAAGGGGATCGCCCCGACGGATCTCGACAGGCCCGACCGCCGGTGGCCCCGACTGCCGGTGGTCGAGCCTGTCGAGACCCGACCGCGCCCGTCGGGACCCGCCGACCGCGGTCACACCAGCAGCGCGCCGATGACCACCAGCACCGGGACGCACAGGGCCGTCGTCCAGACGGTCGCGCGGGCCGCGACGCCGTCGAACACCCCGTACCGCGTCGCGTACGTCGTCACGTTGACCGCCGTCGGCAGCGCGGCCATCGTCACCACCAGCGCGAGAGCGGGCGCGTCCAGCCCCACGGCCGAGCCCAGGGCCCAGGCCGCGAGCGGGTGCAGCAGGTTGCGTACCAGCACGGCGATCGCGATGACCCAGCCCACCAGCCGGCGGCCTCGCCCGGCAGCCACGCCGAGGTCGGCGTCCGCGGCCGGCATCGGTACGGCGAGCGTCATGCCGAACGTGAGCAGGCCCAGCGGCGGCGCCGCGGCGCCGATCAGGTCGAACGGCAGCAGCACGACCTCGGGCAGCCGCGCGCCGGTCAGCTCGCTCACCACGGCGACGAGCAGGCCCGCGACCGTCCCGAGCGTGATCGGGTTCCGGAACGCCGCGAGGAACACCTGCCCCATGGACCGCCAGCCCGACCGGGTGGCGGGCCCGTCGGCGGACGCCGTCGCGCGGTCGAGCGCGGAGAGGGTCAGCGGCGCGAGCACCAGGAGCTGGAACAGCAGCGTCGGCACCACGGCGAGGGCGTCGTCGAACAGGTAGACCGCCAGCGGCAGCCCGATGTTGCCGCCGTTCACGTAGACGGCGGCCAGCGTGGTGACGGCGGCCGGACCGGCGGGCAGGCGCAGGAGCCAGCGCGCCGCCGCGGCCGTCGCCAGGCCGAGCACTGCCGTCGTGATCCACGTGACGGCGGCGCCGCGCGAGAGCACGTGCGCGAGGTCGGTCGAGGCGAGCGTGCTGAACATCAGTGCCGGCGCGCAGATCGTGAACGACAGCGTCGCGAGGGTCTGCCGGGCGCCCGCCCCGCCGTCACCCGCGCCGTCGCGCGCGATCCCGCGGGGGAGGCCGCGGCCGGCCAGCAGGCCGGTCCGCTGGATCACCCAGCCGAGCGCGACCACGCAGGCCATGGAACCGATGGCAGTCAGGACGGGCAGCACCCGAGCACCATGTCACGCTCCCCGGATCTACCTCGCGAGTGTCCACGGGGCGCCCAGCTCCGTGAACGTACGCTGCTCGCGCGCGGCGCGCTCGCACCACGCGGCGACGTCGTGCACCACCGGGTGCCGCGCGTCGCCCTCGGGATTCCCCTGCCCGACGCCGCCCGCGCGGCCCGGCCCACCTGAGCCACCTGAGCCGCCCGCGCGGCCCGCGCCGCCCGGCCCGTCCGCGACCGACGCCACGCCGTCCTCCCAGTCCACGAAGGCGCTACCGATCGGCGCCGGGTCTGCCGCGGTGCGCACCGCCTCCAGCACCCGCATGAACGCGCCGGTGTCCCGCACGTCGCACAGCAGCCGCTCCTCGACGGCCCGGGCACGCAGCAGGTTCTCCAGCAGGCCGGTGCGCTCGTACCGCTTCTCGGCCACGACCTTCCCGGCGCGCAGCCGCACCAGGTCGTGCTCGTACTCCAGCTCGATCTCGCCCGCCGTGCCCTGCACGATCACCCGCGCGGGCGTGCGCACGGCAGCGCACAGCGTGAGCCCGAACCCGTACCGCGTCCCGTCGGTGCCGACGGCCCGGAGCGACGAGGTGTCGTCCGCCTCGATCGGGTTGGCACGCCACAGGTCGGTGTTCACGTACTCGAGGTCGGCGGCGGTGCGTGCGCCGCCGACCCACAGCGCGGTCGCCACGGCGTGCGCCAGCGGGTTGGTCACCACGCCGTCGACCACGGCGCGGTCGCCCATCCGCCGCCGCCCCGCCCACGGCGAGCGCGTCCAGTAGGCCGCGGTCCGCACCCAGGTGCCGATGGCGCCGATCCCGGTCACCTGCCCCACCTCGCCGCGCGCGATCATGTCGGCCACGGCGGGCAGCGCGTGCGACCCGAAGGTCTGGAACCCGACCTGGCACAGCCGCCCGGTCCGCTCGGCGACGGCGACGAGCTCGGCGTGCTCCGCGAGCGACGCGGTGGTCGGCTTCTCCAGCAGCACGTCGATCCCCGCCTCCAGCGCGGCGCGCGCCAGCGGCAGGTGGGTGTGGATGGGCGTGGCGAGCACGACGACGTCGGGCAGCGTCCCGGCGTCGGCGGACAGGAGGTCGCCCAGGCTCGCGAACCAGGGCGCAGGGGCGTCCTGCGGCTCCCGCGGGTCGACGACGGCGCTCAGCCGCGCCAGCCCGCGCTCCGCCAGGTCCGCGACGGCGCGCAGGTGCGAGCCGCCGTGGCCGTGGATGCCGACCACGGCCACCTTGGGCACGCCCGCCGCCGGCCCGCCTGCTGCCGGCACGCCCGTCCCCGGCAGGCTCACCGCCGGCCGCCGTCGGTGAGGCCCGAGGCCAGGCCCGCCGCGGCCTCCGCCGTGAGCTCCGTGTCCAGCAGCACGGCGACGAGGTCGAGCCGCACGGACCCGCCGTCGGGCACGACCAGGGGCGCGTCCCAGGCGAGCGCGGGGCAGGCGCCGGGGTACTCGGCGGACCGCAGGAACCACGGCCGCACCTGGCCCGGCTGCACCAGCAGCAGCGTGGTGGAGCGCCCGCCCTGCTGCTGCACGAACGCGACCCAGGGCGACGTGCCGCCGTGCGCCCGGTTCTCGCCGGTGCCCGCGGCCGACAGGACCGTGGTGCTCTCGGCGATCGGCAGGCGCCAGAACAGGCCGCCGTACCCGGCGCCCGGCCGGCCGTTGGTGGCGGGCGAACGGATCTCCAGCGGGCCGTGGTCCGCGTGCAGGGTGGAGCGCCAGTCGAGCACCCACCCGGGGGCGGCGCCGGAACCGGGCGCGACGGGGAGCAGGCGCGCCGAGATGCGGCGCTCCTCGCGGAGCTGCGGCTCGCCGTGCTCGTCGGACCAGACCACGTCCTCGACCAGGGTCTCGCCCGCGGTACCCGCGGCACCGGGGACGCCCGGCTCCACGCGGATCCCTGCCGACGTCTGCCGGCCGTGGTTCTTCAGGAGGGTCGGGCCCACGTCCTCGATGAACGTGCGGCCGCCCCAGTGGCTGGTGCCGTTCACGTCCGGCACCGCGATGCCGACGCCGTAGTGGTGCCGGTGGTCCACCGGGCTCACGTCGGTCAGCGGCACGCCGGCCAGCGTGTGCACGGGGTGCAGGTAGGGCCGCCGGGCATGCACCTTGGGCATCCGGTCGCCGCCGTCGCGGCGCACCAGCTCCAGGCCGTCGCCGCAGGTCAGGACCACGGCGTCGGCGGCCGGGTCGGCGGGCACGGACCAGACCGGCGCGGCGGTGGGCGGCACCGTCGGCACCTCCTCCGGCTGCCTGGCGACGAGGTCGTCGTCCGTGATGTGCACCCGCTCGGGGCCCTGGGGCACGGGTCCGGTACTGCCCCGCACCTCCAGGCTGGGCGTGAATCGTGCAGAGCTTGCGGGGTGGGCGTCGTCGTCGATCACGGCGTGCAGCTCCCTCCAGGCGTGTCGGCCGAGCTCGGCCTGCGGCACCGCGACCGTCGTCAGCGCGGGTGTGGCGTAGCGGGACAGTTCGATGTCGTCGAAGCCGGCCACCGAGATGTCGGCGGGCACGGCCACCCCGGCCTCGTTCAGCCCGGCGAGCAGGCCGAACGCGACGAGGTCGTTGAAGGCCACCGCGGCGGTGGCGCGGGTGGCGAGGACGGCGGGCGCGGCGGCGTGACCGGCCTGGATGTCTGGCCCGGCGGGCAGGTCGAGGATCTCGAGGTCGGTGTGCCGCGCCCGGGCGCGGTCCAGGCCTGCGCGCCGCATCTCGTCGGAAGCGCTGCGCACCGGCCCGCCCAGGTAGACCATGCGGCGGTGGCCGAGGGCCACGAGGTGCTCCACCACCTGGACGGCGGCGTCCTCGTAGTCCACGACCAGGCTGGGCGCTGCCCCGTTGGTCTCCCGGTTGACCAGCACCACGGGCTCGACGTCGGCGATGAGCGCGCTGAGCTCGGCGTCGCCGACGCGCGGGGAGACGAGCACCAGCGCGTCGCACCGCATGCGGGCCTCGAGCGCGATCGCGCCCTCCTGCTGGTCGTCCTCGACCGTGTCCGCGACGAGCACGCGGTAGCCGTCCTCGGCGGCGCCGTCCATCACGCCGCGCAGGATCTGCTGGAACACGGGGTTGCCGAGGTCCGGCACCACCAGCGCGACCGTCTGCGTGCGGCCGAGCGCGAGGCTGCGGGCCGCGTTGCTCGGCCGGTAGCTGAGCTCGGCGGCGGCGCTCCGCACGCGCTCGGCGATCGCGGCGTCGACCGTGCTGCGCCCGTTCATCACGCGCGACACGGTGGCGCGCGAGACCCCCGCCGCCGTCGCGACGTCCCCGATCGTGGCCGTAACGCGGCGCTGACCTGCCCCTCGAACGCTGCCGCTGCCCATGTGCTCTCCGTCCGTGACCTTCGTCCGACCGGATCCCGCGTGGTTCCGCGCCTTCGTCGGCGTGGCCCGCGTTACCGGTTTCCCGATGTGACCGTACACCATGGGAAACCGGTTCCTCATGTGGTACGTTCCTCCACCAGAGACCGGTTTCTCACCGATGATGCCGGGGATCGACGACGATCCGGAGGACAACGCGATGCGCCACCCGACCCGCGAGCCCGGACCCTGGCGGTCCGAGCCCCCGCCCGCCCCGACGGGCCCCGTCCGCGCGGGGGTGAACCCATGTCAGTGATCCAGGAGCTCTCGCGCGGCAAGCAGGGCGTCAGCGCGCGCCGCAAGGGAGACGGCCGCTGGGCGCTGCTCTTCCTCGCGCCGTGGTTCGTGGGGCTCGCGCTCATCACGGCCGGGCCCATGGGGGCGTCGCTCTGGCTGTCCTTCACGGACTACGACCTGCTCTCGGCCCCGCAGTGGGTGGGGCTCGAGAACTACACGCGGATGTTCGACGACCCGCGGTTCCTGAAGTCGCTCGGCGTCACGTTCACCTACGTGTTCGTCTCCGTGCCGCTGCAGCTCGCCGCGGCCCTCGGGCTGGCGCTGCTGCTCGACAAGGGCCTGCGCGGCCTCGCGCTGTACCGCTCGGTGTACTACCTGCCGTCCCTGCTGGGCGGCTCGGTGGCCATCGCGATCCTGTGGCGCCAGATCTTCGGCGCGGACGGCCTGGTCAACCAGGTCCTGGCGATCTTCGGGGTGGAGGGGCAGGGCTGGGTCTCGCACCCGGACTACGCGCTCGGCACCCTCATGGCGCTCAACGTCTGGACGTTCGGCGCGCCCATGGTGATCTTCCTGGCCGGCCTGCGGCAGATCCCGCAGATGTACTACGAGGCGGCCGCGATCGACGGCGCCTCGCGGTGGCGGCAGTTCCGCAGCATCACGGTGCCGCTGCTGACGCCGATCATCTTCTTCAACCTCGTGCTCCAGCTCATCGAGGCGTTCCAGTCCTTCACGCGAGCGTTCGTCGTCAGCGGCGGCAACGGCGGCCCGTCCGACTCGACGCTGCTGTACACGCTCTACCTCTACCTCAAGGGGTTCGGCTCGCTGGACATGGGTTACGCCTCGGCCATGGCCTGGTTCCTGCTGCTGATCATCGGCGGCATGACGGTCGTCAACTTCCTCGCCTCCAAGTACTGGGTCTTCTACGATGACTGACGCCTCGACGCCCACACAGACCGCACAGACCACGACGACGGCGGTGCGGCCGCCGTCGGACACCGGTACCGCCTCCGGTTCCCGGGGGACCGGAGGGCGCACCGCCCGCCCGGTCGCCGTCCGCCCGCGCGGCCGGCGCGCCCAGGCCCGCGTGATCAGCCTGCTCAAGCACGCGGGGCTGATCGCCTTCGGGTTCGTGATGCTCTACCCGCTGCTGTGGATGCTGGCCAGCTCGTTCAAGCCGAACGCGCTGATCTTCCGCGAGCCGGGCCTGATCCCCACCGACATCGACCTGTCCAACTACACGGACGGGTGGAACGCGCTGCTGCACCCGTTCAGCCACTACCTGATCAACTCGGCGCTGGTGGTGCTCGGGTCGCTGCTCGGCAACCTGCTGTCCTGCTCCCTGGCGGCCTACGCGTTCGCGCGGCTGGAGTTCAAGGGCAAGCGGCTGTGGTTCGCGATCATGCTGATGTCGATCATGCTGCCGATCCACGTGGTGATCGTGCCGCAGTACGTGCTGTTCTCCCAACTCGAGTGGATCAACACGTTCCTGCCGCTGATCGTGCCCAAGCTGCTGGCCACGGACGCGTTCTTCATCTTCCTGATGGTTCAGTTCTTCCGCGGCATCCCGCGCGAGCTGGACGAGGCCGCGACCCTCGACGGCTGCAACCACCTGCGGATCTACCTGCAGATCATGCTGCCGCTCTCCATGCCGGCCCTCGCCACCACGGCGATCTTCACGTTCATCTGGACCTGGAACGACTTCTTCAGCCAGCTGATCTTCCTCACGCGGCCGGAGATGTACACCGTGCCGATCGCGCTGCGCACCTTTGTCGACTCCACGGGCGAGAGCTCGTGGGGCTCGCTGTTCGCGATGTCGATCGTGTCCCTGATCCCCGTCTTCATCGCCTTCCTGTTCGGACAGAAGTACCTGGTCAAGGGCATTGCGACCACCGGAATCAAGTAGCTCCGCCCGCGATGCGACAACGACGTCAACGTCACCGAAGGAGAACCACATGAGCACCACCGGCAACCGACCGACCTCGAGGCGCGGCAAGCGCCTCGCCGGCTCGGCCGCGGGTATCGCGGCCGTCGCCCTGACCCTCGCCGCCTGCGGCGGCGGCGACTCCGGCATCGGCGGGGGCGGCGACGACGCTCCCGCCGCCGCGGAGGAGTGCCCCTGCGAGATCCGCTTCGCGTGGTGGGGCTCGGACAGCCGCCACGAGGCGACGCAGCAGATCATCGACGCGTTCGAGGCCGAGAACCCCGACATCACGGTGGTCCCCGACTTCACCGACTGGGACGGCTACTGGGACAAGCTCGCCACCTCGGTGGCCGCGGGCGACACCCCGGACGTCATCACCCAGGAGGAGCGCTACATCTCCGACTACTCGACCAAGAACGTGCTCGCCGACCTGGGCACGCTCGACATCGACACCTCGAAGGTGGACGACGGCGTGCTGGCCGGCGGCCAGATCGAGGGCACCCAGTACGGCATCCCGACCGGCATCAACGCCTACGCGCTCGTCGCCGACCCGGAGCTGTTCGCCGACGCCGGCGTCGACGTGCCGGACGACACGACCTGGACGTGGGAGGACTACGTGACCACCGCGAACGCGGTCGCGGACGGCTCCGGCGACAAGGTCTGGGGCACGCAGGACTACGGCTTCAACGAGGCCGGCCTGAACGTGATGGCGCGCCAGCGCGGCGAGACCCTGTTCACGCCCGAGGGCGAGCTCGGCGTCTCCGAGCAGACCGTGGCCGACTTCTTCCAGGTCTCCCTCGACCTGGTCGAGGGCGGCGGCCAGCCCGACGCCGCGCGCACGGTCGAGTACCAGGCGGCCGGCCCCGAGGGCGGCCTGCTCGGCACCAACAAGGGCGCCATGGGCGTCTGGTGGACCAACCAGCTCGGCGCGCTGTCCGACTCGTCGGGCCACGAGCTGGAGCTGCTGCGCCTCCCGGGCGAGTCCGAGGGCGAGCGCACCGGCATGTACTACAAGCCCGCGATGTTCTACTCGGTCTCCGCGGACACGCAGTACCCGGAGTCGTCCGCGAAGTTCGTGGACTTCCTGCTCAACTCCGAGGAGGCCGCCAAGATCATGCTGACCGACCGCGGCCTGCCGGCGAACACCGACGTCCGCGAGGCGATCCTGGACGACCTGTCGCCCACGGACCAGAAGGTCGCCGACTTCATGGCGGACATCGAGGACGAGATCGTCGACAACCCGTCGGTCCCGCCGCACGGCTCCGCCGAGCTCGCCGACATCATGGAGCGCATCAACACGGAGGTCCTCTTCGAACGCATCACGCCGGACGAGGCCGCCACGCAGTTCATCGACGAGGTCAACGCCGCGATCGCCGGCTGACCCACCCGCCGGGTGCGGGGTGTTCGCTGGGCGGTCCACCCAGCGAATGCCCCGCACCCGGCGGTGTCACGGCTGGTTAGCATGACTCGGTCCAGAGGAGAGGTGCCACAGGTGTCACAAGATCTGCTCGTACTGCGGGAGGGCGACGACGTCGCCGTCGCCACGCGGGACCTGAGCCCGGGCGACGCGCCCGAGGCCTCCGGAACCGGCCCGGTCGACGTCCGGCAGCCGGTGCCGCGCGGGCACAAGATCGCCCTGCGGGCCGTGCCCACGGGCGGCCACGTACGCAAGTACGGGCAGGTCATCGGGGTCGCCACCACGGACATCGCCCCCGGCGACCACGTGCACTCCCACAACCTCGGGTTCGAGGAGGGCGAGCGGGAGACGCCCCTGGGCGGCACCCACACCGAGCTCCCCGTGCCCGACGGCGCCCGGCCCACCTTCCGCGGTTACCGCCGGGCCGACGGGCGCGTGGGCACCCGCAACTTCGTCGCGATCCTGACCAGCGTGAACTGCTCGGCCTCGACGGCCAAGATGATCGCCGACCAGTTCCGCGGCGCGGCGCTGGACGAGTTCGAGAACGTCGACGGCGTCATCGCGCTCACCCACACGAGCGGCTGCGGCCTGGTGCCGGACTCCGAGGGCGGGCAGATCCTGCTCCGCACCCTGCGGGGCTACGCCGCGCACCCGAACGTCGCGGGCCTGCTGGTGCTCGGGCTGGGCTGCGAGATGGTGCCGGGCGCCGCGCTGTCGGCCCGCTCGGGCCAGGTCGCCGACCTGGGGATGCCCGGGATCGGCGCCCCCGACGAGACCCGGTCCGGCCTGCTGGCCGCCATCTCGGACGACACCGTGGTGCGCTCGCTGACCATCCAGGAGGCCGGCGGCGTGCGGGCCTCGGTGCGGGCCGGCGTCGCCGCGATCCGCGAGATGCTGCCGCTGGTCAACCAGCGCGAGCGCGTCGAGTGCGACGTGTCCGAGCTGGTCCTCGCGCTGAACTGCGGCGGTTCGGACGGCTACTCGGGGATCACCGCCAACCCGGCCCTCGGCTGGGCGTCGGACCGCCTGGTCGCCTACGGCGCCACGTCGGTGCTGGCCGAGACGCCCGAGGTCTACGGCGCGGAGCACCTGCTCACCGCCCGGGCCGCGGAGCCGGCCGTGGCCAAGAAGCTGCTGGACCGCATCGACTGGTGGCGCGACTACATGGCCGCGGGCGGTGGCACGCTGGACAACAACCCGTCGCCGGGCAACAAGGCCGGCGGGCTGACCACGATCCTGGAGAAGTCGCTCGGGGCCGTAGCCAAGGGCGGCCAGGCCGACCTGGGTGCCGTCTACGAGTACGCCGAGCCGATCACGGAGCGGGGGTTCGGCTTCATGGACACCCCGGGCTACGACCCGGTGTCGGTCACGGGCCTGGTGGCGGGCGGCGCCAACGTCGTCGTCTTCACCACGGGGCGTGGCTCGGTGTTCGGGTGCCGCCCGACGCCGTCGATCAAGGTGGCCACCAACACCCCGATGTACGCGGTGATGTCCGAGGACATGGACGTCAACGCGGGCGTGGTCGTGGACGGCACCGCGACCGTGGCCGAGGTGGGGCGGCAGATCTTCGACCGGATCCTCGCCGTCGCGTCGGGGGAGCAGACGGTCAGCGAGGAGCTGGAGATCGGCGCCGAGGAGTTCATCCCCTGGCACATCGGCGCGGTCACCTGACCGAGCCCGGCTCTCGCTGGTCGAGCTTGTCGAGACCCAGGTGAGGTCTCGACAAGCTCGACCAGCGGTGGTGTGAGGTCTCGACCAGCGAGTGGCGATGACCTACGGGTAGCTCACCACCTTCGCCGGGATTGTCTCCGTGCCCGACGCGCGCGGCCCGACGCCGTTGATCACGTGCTCGTACGTGCCCACCCCGCCGAGCGACACGGTGAGCAGCGAGTGCATCCGCACCCCCGGCGTGACCGGCACCTCGAACCCGTTGTCCGAGGTGATCGACGCGTCCGAGGTGAACACGCAGTACGACCCCAGCCCCCACGCCTCGTGCTGCGTCACGCCGTCCGCGACCTTGTACGCGGCCCAGCCGCGGACGCCGTCGTGGTTCCACGCCGCCTGGTTCGGCGGGTCGTACGGCAGCTCGTTCTGGTAGAAGATCGTGCGGCCGCGCTCCCCGTTCCACAGGGTGTTGTACTCCTGGTAGTGCTCCACGAAGAGCCCGTAGCCGTCCACGTCGTCCCCGTTGACCACCAGCCCGTTGCGCGCGGTGTTCACGTCCCAGCCGATGCCGTCGCCGTGGTCGCCGCGCCACGACCAGATGTGGTCCACGATCGTGTCGTCGGCGTTGACCACGATCGCCTGGTCCACCCGGCCGGCGTGCGCGCCACCCACGCGGACGAACACGTCGTGCAGCGAGATCGGGTCGTCCGCGTGGTCCGTCGTCGACCCCTCCGTGCCCACCGTGAGCATGGACGGCGACTCGGCGGCGCCGGCGTCGAACAGCACGCCCGCCACGCGGACGCCGTCCACGTCGCCCACGCGCATCGCCGTCTGCCCCGCCGTCGGCACGATCGTGGCGTAGCCGAGCCCGAGCACGACGGTGTCGGCGCGGTCCACCTCGATCGTCCCCGTCGTCTCGTAGATGCCGGGCGTGAGCAGCAGGTGCAGGCCCTGGTCCAGCGCCTGGTTGATCCGGGCGGCGGAGTCGCCGGGGCGGGCCACGTAGAACTGGTCCAGCGGGATCGACGTGCCCGACGTCGTCCCGCCGTCCCAGGTCGCGCCCCGCGTGCCCGACCGGGCCGACGGCACGAACACCGCGTAGTCGTCGCCGTCCAGGTAGAGGTACGGCTTCTCGCGGATGGTGCCCGTGGTGTCCAGCGTGGTCACCGCGGGTTCCGGGAACGACGTCGGCGGGGCGTTCTTGACGCCGGAGAACACCATGTTCCACAGCGTCCCGGCCCAGCCGCCCGTGAGCGTCGAGTCGCGGGTGTACCACTGCTGCTGCGTCCAGGCGCGGACCTCGCCGTCGACCACGGAGTCGGCGATGTACCCGCCCGACGCCCAGCCGTACCGCGACGAGTGCAGCATGAGGTTGCCCTTGACGTGCACGCGGCGCATCGGCGCGGCCTGCGAGACCGCCCACCGCATGTCCCCGCCCGACGGCGTCACGGCCAGGTTCTCGACCGAGCGCCAGAAGTTCTGCGTGGCGTTGCCCTCGAACCACTCGGCGTCGGCCCAGACGCCGCCGGTGATGTTCACGTCGTCGGGCCTCGTCCCCAGACCGGAGATCGAGGTGTGGAAACCGGCGTTGACGTGCACCGGGTAGGTACCGGGCTCGAACAGGAACTGGTGCCGCCCGTCGCCGAACTGGTCCGCCTCCTGCTGGTCGTAGACGGCGTCGACCGCCGCCTGGACCTGGGCCGTCGGCGTGTCCGGGCCGAACACGTGCACGTTCGGCCCCAGGTCGCCGCCGCCCGGGATCGGGTCGCCGGGGGTGGTGCCGCCGTCGCCCGTGAACACCTTGAGCTCCCAGAGCGAGTAGCCGTACCCGGTGCCGCGCTCCGTGCCGGTGAGCCGCACGTACCGGCCCGACCCGGCGACGTCGAGCGACTGGTTGCCGCCGGTCCCGTTCGTGACCGTCTTCAACGTGCGCCACGTGGCGCCGTCGTCGGACGCCTCGATCCGGAACCCCTTGCCGTACGCGGCCTCCCACGACAGCTCGACGCGGCACAGGTCCTGCACCGACCCGAGGTCGACCCGGATCCACTGCGGGTCGCTGAACTCGCTCGCCCAGCGCGTACCGGGGTCGCCGTCGACGGCGGAGGCCGCGCCGAACGGACCCTCCGTGGACGACGCCGTGGCCGGCCGCCCGAGCGCCGCGTTCGCGGTGCCGCAGGCGGCCTCGGCCGCGCGGTCCGGCCCGGTGGCCGGGGCCGACGCCGGAGCGCCGCCCGCTGGTGCGCCGCCCGCCGCCGGCGCGGCCGCCGCCGTCAGCGGCGCCGCGACGCAGGCCGCGACCGCCGCGGCCGCGAGCCAGACCCGCGCCGTCCTCACGAGACCACCTCCTCGCGTGCCGCGGCCTCGCGCGCGGCCGTGGTCTCGGGCACGAGCTCGTAGTTCTCGTCGAGCACCGTGCCCCGGTGCGGCTTGTACAGGTCGTAGCCGCGCGGGTTGCACTGCAGGCCGCCGTTGATGCAGTGCTCCACGAGCCGGCGCAGCACCTCGGGGTCCCAGGCGTTGACGAAGTCGTAGTGCCACGACTGGTCGGACCCGCTCACCAGCGCGACGTCGGACATGTCACCGCTGACCGGCCACGCGATCTTGAACTCCAGCATCGGCACCGCGACCGGGTGGCTCATGGGGCACTGGCCCGCGACCGGGTACGCCATGTGCGAGCCGTGGCCCATGTGCGCGGACTCCTCGGGCGTCAGGTGCTGCCCGTCCCAGCAGCTCGGCGCCTGGTAGCGGATGTTGAGCTGCGTGCCCTCGGGGCAGTGGGCCGGGATCTCCCAGCTCTTGGAGATGTCGCCGCACTCCCAGCCCTCGACGGCGCCCGGTGCGGTGCGGAACTCCTCGACCGTGGCCATCATGTCGCCCGTGACGAACTGGAGCCCCTCCGGGAACGGCACCACGTCCTCGTAGTCGTCGATGCCCGACTTGTAGTAGACGGTCATCGGGATGTTCGGCTCGACCGGCACGCCGCCCTTGGTGATGGCGGGGAACCAGTAGGCCGAGTGGTCCTGCGGCACGGTGCAGGTGCTCTCCGGCATGGCGTTCAGGCTCGTCGGCGTGGTGAACGCGTCCGTCGAGCGGTTGCCGATGAACGTGTGCAGGTGCGACCGGCCCGGCTGGTTGGGGTACACGATCGAGTCGTCCGGCAGGAAGTGCGAGAACTCGCAGTTCGCCTGGAACTCGTGGTGCGTCACCTCGTCGCCGGGGAACGGCGGCGGGTCCTCCGGCCCGCCCGCCTCGCCGTCGCCGAACACCTGGAACTCCAGGAGCGAGTAGCCGTACCCCGTGCCGCGGGCGGTGCCGACGAGCTGCACGTACCGGCCGGTCGCGGTGATGTCGTAGACCTCGGTGCCGCCGGTCCCGGCGCCCTCGGTGACCACGGTGGTCCAGGACTGCGCGTCGGACGAGACCTGGAGCGTGAACGCCGCGCCGTACGCGGCCTCCCACTCCAGGGCTACGTGGTCCAGGGCGTAGGAACGCCCCAGGTCGATGCGGATCCACTCGTCGTCCGTGGGGGCGCTGGCCCAGCGGGTGGTGCGGTCGCCGTCGACCGCGAAGCGCGGCCCGAGGCCGCCGGACTCCGAGCTGGACGCCGCCGTGAGCGCACCCTGCGAGAGCAGGGTGTTCGGGTCGGCGACGGCGGTGGTGGCGCCGATGGTGCCGGCCGCGCTCAGGGTCGAGGCGAGCAGGGCCGTGGCGAGCGCGCCCGCCAACGTCCGGGATCTGTTGCCGCGAGGAGTGCTGGGTGCAGTGCGCATGGTTCCTCCTTCTTCGGTGGTGTGCGTTGCTGGCTCACTGCCTGATCACTGCTGGTAGACGCCGACCTCGTACAGCGAGTAGCCCCACTCCGTGCCGCGCTCGGTGAGGTTCAGCCGCACGTAGCGGCCGGTGCCCGAGACGTCGAGGCTGTCGACGCCGCCGTTGCCGCCCGTCACGGTGCGGACCGTGGACCAGGCGTTCCCGTCGTTCGACGTCTGCACCTGGTACGACTTGCCGTACGCGGTCTCCCAGACGAGCTGCACGTGGTCGAACGACTGCACCGAGCCCAGGTCCACCTGGTACCAGGCGGACGGGCCCCACTCGCTGGCCCAGCGCGTGGTCGCGTCGCCGTCGACGGCGCGGCCCGGCGTCCAGTCGCCGTTCCACGGGTCGAAGCTGGAGGCCGTCGCTGTCTTGCCCCGTGCGATGTTGGTCCCGTCGACCGGCGGCGCGACGACGCGGAACGACCTCGTCTCCACGCCCACGTTCCCGTGGCCGTCCTCGGCGAACACGTAGACCTTCCAGACGCCCAGCATCTCGGGCGCCGTGACCCGGAACGTGCCCGGGGCCGTCTGGTCGAAGTCGGCCTGCGCGATGCCGCCCGCGTTGTTGACGTACTTGCTGTTCAGCATCACGTTGGCGTCGATCGGGTCGCCGTCGGGGTCGGTGACGTCCACGCTGACCGTGAACTCCTCGCCGGCGGACACCGCCGTCGCGCCCTGGACGTTCATCGCGGTGATGCGCGGCGGGGTGTTCATGCCGGAGGTGTCGACGCCCCAGGCCCGCGCGATCGAGTAGTAGCCGAGGCGCTTGTTGTCGCCCGGGAGCACGTTGAACCAGACGCCGCCGAAGTCGCCCTCGATGCCGTAGTGGAAGAACGTGGCGCCCAGCGCGACGCCGTCGTGCTCCCGCAGGCAGCGCCACGAGTCCACGTACGCCTGCTCCTTCTCCAGGTCGGTGGGCTCGTCGGGCACGCCGTTCGCGTCGTCCGGCACCTCCCACTCGCCGGCCGCGCCGCCCTCCGTGATGATGTACGGCCGGTCGTAGCCGCCGGCCTCCCAGGCCGCGGGCACGTTGCACAGGTCGCCGTACGCGTTCACGGAGAGCAGGTCCAGGTCCGGCGCGTTGCGCTCGAGGTACGGCCAGGCCCCCACCCAGGCGTCGGTGCTGGTGGTCGGGTGCTTCGCGTCGGCCTGGTGCACCGCGACGCTGACCTCGTTGACGAAGGCCGCGTACGCGTTGCGGATCTCCTCCAGCTCCGTGCCCGAGTAGCAATTCTGCAGGCCCAGGAGCGACTCGTTGCCGATGTTCCACATGAGCACGCCCGGGTGGTCCTTGTACGCCGCGACCTGGGCGAGGATGTCGGCCTTGGTGTTCGCCCTGTAGGTCGCGTCGGTGCGGTAGTCGATGCAGCCGCCGGATCCGGGGCCGCCGCCCGGCAGGAGCCAGAAGCCCATCACCACGCGGACGTCGTGCGCCGCCGCCGAGTCGAGGAGCTGGCGGGTGTCCGCTCCGGTGCCCCAGGTGCGGATCGTGTTGGCGCCCATCGCGGTGAGGGTGGGCATGTAGTGGTCGGCCGTGCTGAACGCCGGGCCCCACGTGAATCCGCGGACCGTGTACGGCTGCCCGTCCACCTCCAGGTCCCAGTCCCCGTTGCCGCCCACCACCTCGACGGTGCTGGCGCCCGAGTCCCGCACCGGGACGTTCGGGTGGCCGGGGTTCACGTAGTCCGGGTCCCCGGGGTCGCCCGGATCGGTGCTGCCGCCCGCCGCGCCGAAGACGCGCAGCTCCCACAGCGAGTTGCCGTACCCGCCCGAGCGCGCGGTCGACAGCAGCCGCACGTACCGCGCCGTCCCGTCGACGTCGAAGGTGTCGGTGCCGCCGTCGCCCGAGGTGGTCGAGTACGCCGTCGCCCACGTCGAGCCGTCGGCCGAGACCTGGAACTGGTACTTCGTGGAGTACGCGGACTCCCAGACCAGCTCCACGTGATCGAGGGCCGAAGCCTTGCCCAGGTCGACCCGGATCCACTGCGGGTCGCTGAACTCGCTGGCCCAGCGCGTGGTCAGGTCGCCGTCGACGGCGGCGCTCGCGGGCGTGTAGTCGGGGTTCTCCACGGAGGAGGCGGTGGCGGGGCGGCCCTGCGACAGCAGGACCGGGTCGACCTGCGCGGCAGTGGGTGCCGGGGCTGCGGGCGCCGGTGCCGCGGCCGCCGGGGCCGCAGGTGCCGAGGCGGCGGGCGCTACGAGCGCCGCCGCGGCCAGCAGGCCGGTCGCCAGGGTGGCGGCCCCGGCGCGTGCCCCGCGCCTGAGCCGTCGCGTCCGGGCGCCGGGTGATCCGGTGGTGGTCATGGATGTTCCTCTCCGTCCGCTCGTCGGCCAGGTGCGGGGGCCGGGGCGCGGTTCGTCGTTGAGCCTGCGCTCGCGTCGCTCCGGTGCGCCGCGAGTTGGGAGAGCGCTCTTACCGGGTTCATCTTTGACCCGCTCTTGGTGGAGCGTCAAGAGCTGTCCGGGCGGACTTCACCTGGTCTGTGAGGGTCTTTTGCCTCATTTCGACGCTCTGAGTCTGGCTTGGTGGTGCGAGCGGTTTGCGCCGAACTCGCTGCATCTCATCCGCACGGGCTCCGTGGGAGAGCGCTCTTACTCTGTTACCGTCGGCCTGTGAGCAAGGATCTGCGGCGCGCGGCGCCGACCCTGGAGGACGTGGCGAAGGTCGCCGGCGTCTCGCGCGCGACCGTGTCCCGGGTCATCAACGGCAAGCGCAAGGTGGCGCCCGCGGTCCAGGAAGTGGTGCTGGAAGCCGTCGCCGAGACCGGCTACGTGCCGAACCGGGCCGCACGGTCCCTGGTCACGCGCCGCACGGGCACGGTCGCCGTCGTCATCTCGGGCGCGGACGCCGACCCCGAGGGCGAGCTCGACCTGTCCGGCGTCTTCTCCGACCCGTTCTTCGGCCGGGTGGTCGGCTCCCTGGTGCGGACGCTGCGCCCCCACGACGTGCACCCGGTCCTCATGTTCGCCGATGACGCGCAGACCCGGGGCCAGGTCACCTCCTACCTGCGGTTCGGCAACGCGGACGGCGCCCTGCTGGTCTCCACGTACGCCGACGACCCGCTCCCCGAGGAGCTCATCGGCACCGGCCGCCCCATCGTGCTGTTCGCCCGGCCGGGGCACGCGATCCCGGCCAGCTACGTCGACCTGGCCAACGCCGACGGCGCCCGGATGGCCGCCAACCACCTGCTCGACCGCGGCTGCCGCACCCTTGGCGTCATCTCGGGGCCGCTCGACGTCCCGTCCGCGCGGGACCGGCTCGACGGCTTCCGCGACGCCGCGGCGCGGCGCGGGCACGCGTTCGTCCCGAGCGTCGCGGGATCGTTCACGTTCGAGAGCGGGGAGTCCGCGATGGCGGAGCTGCTCGCCGCCGCGCCGGACCTGGACGGCGTCTTCGTGTCCAACGACCTCATGGCCCAGGGCGCGATCCACGTGCTCCAGTCCCAGGGGCGGCGCGTGCCAGAGGATGTCGCGATCGTCGGGTTCGACGACAGCCCGGTGGCGGTGCAGGCGCGACCCCGGCTGACGACGGTGCGCCAGCCCGTGGAGAAGATGGCGGAGGAGATGGCGCGGATGCTGCTGGAGCAGATCGACGCCGACGAGCCGGCGGTGCGCTCGGCGATCTTCGAGCCGGTCCTGGTGGTCCGCGACTCGGCGTGAGGTGGCCTGCTGCCTGTGGGCCTCTGTCTGGCTGGGGTGCTGACTTCGGTCGGTTGCCTTGAGACCGGTCGATCGTCGGACCGGTCTCAAGGCAGGCGACCGAAGTGGCAACGGGCCTGCGCTCCCCACTCGGCTCGCGCTCCCCATGTAAGGCCCGCACGTACGGGTACCCGTGTGGGAATCCCTCACGACCAGGCTGGGAGCATCTTGCTAGGTTCCTGAACAAATCGGCCGACGTATCGACGCCGGCCCAGGACCCGAAGCGAGGTGGTTCCCCGTGAGAGCTCGTCGCGTACCGCTCTTTGTCGCAACCCTTGTCGCCGCACTCCTGACGACGGGCGTCGTCGCAGTCCCCGGCTCGGCTGCCCCCGCCGCCGACACGGCCGCGCCCGCCGCGGTCGCCAGCTGCAGCGCCGCCGCCTGGAGCAGCAGCGCCGTCTACGTGGGCGGCAGCCTGGTGACCCACGCCGGCGCGTCGTGGCGTGCCAAGTGGTGGACGCAGGGCGAGACGCCCGGCACCACCGGCGAGTGGGGCGTCTGGGAGCGCACCGGTACCTGTGACGGCGGCGAGCCGCCGGTCGACCCGCCGGGCACCGAGGACTTCCCGGTCAGCCAGGCCCAGTTCAACTCGTTCTTCCCGAACCGGAACTCGTTCTACACGTACGCCGGGCTCGTCGACGCGCTCAGCGCGTACCCCGGGTTCGCGAACAGCGGCAGCGAGACCGTGCAGAAGCGGGAGGCGGCGGCGTTCCTGGCCAACGTCTCGCACGAGACCGGCGGGCTGGTCCACATCGTCGAGCAGAACACGGCCAACTACCCGCACTACTGCGACACGACGCAGCCGTACGGCTGCCCCGCGGGCAACGCCCAGTACTACGGCCGCGGACCCGTCCAGCTCAGCTGGAACTTCAACTACAAGGCCGCGGGCGACGCGCTCGGCATCGACCTGCTGAACAACCCGAACCTGGTCTCGACCAACTCGGCGATCGCCTGGAAGACCGGCCTCTGGTACTGGAACACCCAGAACGGTCCGGGCACCATGACGCCGCACAACGCGATCGTCAACGGCGCCGGGTTCGGCGAGACGATCCGCAGCATCAACGGCTCGATCGAGTGCAACGGCGGCAACCCCGCCCAGGTGCAGAGCCGCGTGGACACGTACCTGCGCTTCACGAGCGCCCTGGGCGTCGACCCGGGCGGCAACCTCTACTGCTGACGCCGGCCCCGGCCCTCCGGCCCGGGCGTTGACCACAGCAGTTGCTGCCAGGAGCACGGCTCGACTGGCAGCAACCGCTGTGGTCAACGAAGAGAGCGGGCGAGGAGAGCGCGGCGACTAGGTTCATCCAAGAGTGAGAAGGAAGCCGCCGCATGGCCTCGCCCGGGCGACACCCTAGACGTCAGGCGGGCACCAGGTCGAGCAGGTTCTGCGGCGTGACGACGCGGGACCCCGCCGGCAGGTCCTCCGGGGCGCCGAACCCGAGGTACGTCACCGACCCCGCACCCTGCGGAACCGAGTGGTGCACCTTCACGCCGTCGGCCTGCAGCAGGTCCACGAGGTAGCGCACCGTGAGGTAGCGCCGCGCCGCGATGTCGCGGACCAGGGTCGTCGTGGTCACGCGGTGCCCCTCGACGGTGTTGAAGCTCGACCTGCCGCGCAGGTTCAGGTGCAGCCAGAGCGCCTCCCAGCCGTCGTCGGCCCGCAGGAAGGCCAGCGGGACGGTGACCCGGCCGGAACCGGCCAGGTCGGACCGCATGCGCACCGTCGCCGGCTCGAACGGCAGCCCGGCCTGCGCGACGTCGCGCGTCATGAAGCCGAAGAAGCCCTCGGCGACCTGGTCGAACCCCTCGCCGGAGTAGACGTGCACCTCGGGCACGACGACGTCCCGCCGGATCCCGGACAGCCTGACGTCCACGAACTCGGTGGCGCCCTCCGGGGCCTCGGTGAGGTCGCCGGAGTGCACGAAGCCCCCGCCACGCAGCCGCGTCCAGGAGACGTGCTCGGCGTCGGCGAAGTCGCGGTCCAGCAGCAGGCACGAGAGGTCGAGGTCCGTGTCCGCGCTCGTCTGCCGCCAGTGCACGAAGAACCGCAGCAGCTCGCCGGTCACCCGTGTGCGCGACCCGCGCGGCAGGATCCCCGTCCCGCCGGGCCGGGCCCGCGCCGACAGCGGGAGCGCCACGTCGAGGAACGCCGGGTCGACCACGAGGCCGTCGGGCCGAGGCACCCGGCGGAGCACCTCGGCGTCGCACGCCTCGGCGAGGGCGGTCAGCGCGGCGGCCGGGACCGGCGCGCGCTCGTCGGGCACGGCCCACGCCCCACCCTGCCGGTTGACGAAGACGCGCCGGTCGCCGTCCGCCCGGCGCCGGTTCTCCAGGTGCTCCCTCAGCCCGAGCACCACCCGGCCCGAAACGGACGGCAGCGCCCGCTTCAGCGAGTCGACGACGGCGGCCGCCTCGGCGTCGTCGGACGCCGACCGCAGCAGGTGGTCCGCACGCCGGACCAGCGTGCCCGGGGACGCCGCGAGCAGGCGCAGGGCGTCGGCCCGCGCGCCCGTCGCGAGCGACCGCTCGACCCGGGCGGCGAGCGACGGCGCGTCCTCGTCCCCGCGCGCGACGGCGAACACCCGGGCGGCCGCCGGCAAGGCCCGGTGCTCGTGCGGGTGCAGCCGCTCCCCGAGCCGCTTCCACGCCTCCCGGTGCGCCGCGACGTCGCCGAGCTTCGCGGGCGACGCCTCCACGACGGCGTCCAGCGCGCCGAGCAGCACGCGCCGGACCGGCCGCGGCAGCGAGCGCAACCGCGTGGCCGTCTCCAGGGTCACGTCCCCGCCGGACAGCGCGCAGGCCAGCCGGAGCACGTCGGTGACGGTGTCGACGTCGGGCTCCCGGCCGTACAGGACGTGCGTGGTGTTGACGATCGCGCGGGCCGATCGCAGGGGAACAGAATCGGGCTGCTCCATCCCACCGCAGTGCCCGGCCAGCAGCCCGAGGTCGGCCAGGTCGGCGTCGGACAGCGGTGTCGTGCTCCCCGCGAGGTGCAGGTAGAGCCGGTGGGCCTCCTCGTCGAGCGTGCCGCCGGCGTCGAGCACCGTGCGCCGGTCGCCGAGCGCGGGCAGGAACGCGTCGTGCGCGGCGACCATCTCGTCGTAGGTGTGCTGGTAGCGGCCGTAGGTCGGCAGGCCGAGCAGGTCGACCGGGCCGCGCGTCAGGAGCTCCGCCGCCTGCCCCTCTTGCGGCGTGCCGCGCAGCGCGTCCTCCAGCGCAGCGACCCAGAAGTCGTCGGTGTCCGGCACGTTCGCGGGGAAGTCCTTGAAGTACGCGTTGTGCCGCACGTGGTCGCCGAGCGACTCGCGCACGACGGCGAGCGTCCGCACCGCCACCAGCCGCGCGTCCTGCGGCGCCAGCCCGCCCAGGTAGCGCAGCAGGCGACCGGACGCCTTGAAACCCGAGGTGAGGAGCACGCCGTCGAACCGCCGGGCGACCGAGGCGGCGTCGCCGGCCGAGCCCTCGGTGCGGGGGACGCGCCACGTCCGGCGGACGACCAGATCGAAGATCTCCTGAGACATGACGCGCATCGTGGCACGGAACCGTGGTCCGGAGGGACAGGTTTCCCGTGCCACGATGGCCGTATGCCTCTCGCATCCCGGTACCTCGCAGCAGAGGACCGTTACGACACCATGCAGTACCGCCGCACCGGCCGCTCGGGCCTCGACCTGCCCGCGCTGTCCCTGGGGCTCTGGCACAACTTCGGCGACACCAGCCCGTTCGACACGCAGCGCGCCATCCTGCGCCGCGCGCTCGACCTGGGCGTCACGCACTTCGACCTGGCGAACAACTACGGCCCGTCCTACGGCGCGGCCGAGGCGAACTTCGGCCGGCACCTCGCCGCCGACCTCAAGCCGTACCGCGACGAGCTCGTCCTCTCCACCAAGGCCGGCTACGACATGTGGCCCGGCCCCTACGGCGACCACGGCTCCCGCAAGTACCTGCTGGCCAGCCTCGACCAGTCGCTGACCCGCATGGGCGTCGACTACGTCGACGTCTTCTACCACCACCGGCCCGACCCCTCGACGCCCCTCGAGGAGACCATGGGCGCGCTGGCCTCGGCGGTCCAGCAGGGCAAGGCGCTGTACGTCGGCGTCTCCAACTACTCGCCGGCGCGCACGCGTGACGCCGCGCGCATCCTCGGCGAGCTCGGCGTGCCGCTGCTCATCCACCAGCCGTCCTACTCGATGTTCAACCGGCACATCGAGAACCCCGCGCACGAGGACGGGTACGACGGCGTGCAGAGCGAGTCGCTCCTCGACGTCGTCGGCGACCTGGGCGTCGGGACCATCGTGTTCTCCCCGCTGCAGCAGGGCCTGCTGACCAGCAAGTACCTCGCGGGTGCCGCCCCGGCCGGGTCGCGGGCCGCGCGCTCCGACTCGCCGTTCCTCTCCGACCGGGCGCTCACCGAAGACTACCTCGGCCGCGCCAAGGCGCTCAACGACATCGCCGCCGACCGCGGCCAGACGCTCGCGCAGCTCGCGCTCGCCTGGGTCCTGCGGGACGAGCGCGTGACCTCGGCCCTCATCGGCGCCTCGTCGGTGGCGCAGCTCGAGGACAACGTCGCGGCGCTCGCGGCGGGCCCCCTGTCCGCCGACGAGATCGCGGCGATCGAGCCCCTGGCCCGTCCGCTGGGCTGAGCGGCCAGGGCCTCCGGGCCGTGAGCCCCGCGGCCCGGCACGACTGCCGGGCTGCGGGGCTCGCCCCCCTCGTCAGCGTCCCCACACCCCGAGTTCCACCGCACTTCACGAGGCCGTCGCGCCGAATCGACCCGTCCGGCGGACCATGAGGGGGTCGCCGCTCGACGGGGAGGGGTACTGGGAGGTACTGCACTCGCGAGAAGGAGCACCAGCGTGTCCGAAACGAAGTCCGTGATCGTCGTCGGGGCCGGCATGGTCGGCCTGGCGACAGCCTGGCACCTGCAGGAACGCGGCGTGGAGGTGACGGTCCTCGACCGGCACGGCGTCGCCGCCGGCTCCTCCTGGGGCAACGCCGGCTGGCTCACGCCCGGCATGGCCATGCCGCTCGCCGACCCGTCGCTCTGGGCGTACGGCCCCAAGGCGATGCTCGACCCCGACGCCGCCCTCAGTGTGCCGTTCCGGTTCGACCGGGCGCTCTGGGGCTTCCTCACGCGGTTCATGACGCACGCGACGCCGTCCGCGTGGCAGCGTGCGATGGCGGCCCTCACGCCGATCGACCGCGTGGCGCTCGACGCGTACGACGAGCTCGAGTCCGGCGGCGTGCACGCGACGTCGTACCCGAGCCCCTGGGTGGTGGGGTTCGAGCGGGAGCACCAGTCGCGCCCGTTCGTGCACGAGCTGCGGGGCGTGGCCCGGGCCGGCCAGGAGGTCCGGCTGTCCCGGCTGCCCGACGGCGTGCGCGTGCCCCACCTCTCCCGGGCGGTCAAGGAGATCTGGACCCTGGACGGGCAGCGGTACATCGAGCCCGGCCCGTACGTGCAGGCGCTGGCGACGTCGGTCAGCGCGCGGGGCGCGAAGGTGCTCACGGACGCGCGGGTCACGGAGGTCCGGCCGCTGCCCGACGGCGGTTCCGAGGTGCACGTCGCGGGCCACGACCCGCTGCGGGCGGACGCCGTCGTGGTCGCCACGGGCGCGTGGCTCCCGGACCTGACGCGGCAGCTCGGCGTCCGCACGCGGGTGCAGGCCGGCCGCGGGTACTCGTTCAGCGTGCCCGTCACCGGCCCGCCGATCGACCACCCGGTCTACTTCCCGGCCCGCCGCGTGGCCTGCACCCCCTACCAGGGGCGGCTGCGGATCGCCGGGACCATGGAGTTCCGCGGGCCCGACGAGCCCTTCCAGCCGCGCCGCGTCCGGGCCATCGTGAATTCGGTCCGGGGGCTGTTCGACGGCGTAGACCTGGACTCGCGCACGGACGAGTGGGTGGGCTCCCGGCCGGTGACGCCGGACGGGCTGCCGCTCGTGGGCAGGACGGCGGCGCCCGGCGTCTTCGTGGCCGGCGGCCACGGCATGTGGGGCATGGTGCTGGGCCCGGCCACGGGCCGCGCGCTGGCGACCCAGATCATGACGGGGGAGACCCCGGAGGAGATCCGGGCCTTCGACCCGCTGCGCTGACGGCGCCGGCCGCTGCGCCGCCAGCCGCGGCGCCGTCCGCCGCCGTCGGGCGCTCAGCGCCTCCCGTCCGCGGCCAGGCGGTCGAGCCCGTCGAGCAGGAGGTCGAGGCCGAACTCGAACTCGGTCTGGTCGTCGCACCAGCCCAGGGTGGACCCCGGCTGCTCGTGGGCCACCTCGGCCAGCATCTCCACGAGGTGGGGCACCTGCTCGGCCATCTGTTCCAGCATGGCGACCGTCTCGTCCTCGGCGCCCGCCTCGGGGAGGCCGCCGGCCGCGGAACCCGCCGCGGCGCCGTCGGGCTCGAAGAGCTCCTGCGAGAACCCGAGCGCGCGGCTGCCCAGGGCGTGCATGGCGTGGTGGACCAGGTCGTACGAGAAGCCGCCGCGGCGCATCAGGGCGAGCAGCGAGTCGAAGTAGCGCACCACGTGCAGGCTGAACGACTTGCGGGTCTCCAGCACCGTCGGCGCCCACGGGTGGCGCAGCAGCACCGATCGCGCCGTGAGGATCTGCCGCCGCATCGCGGGCTTCCAGGCGGACGGCGGCGCGTCGGCCGGCAGGGGCTCCAGGGCGGCGACGGCGTCCTGGATCTCCGCGGCGACGAGGTCGACCACGCCGTCGAGCAGGTCCTCCTTGTTGGCGACGTGGTGGTAGAGCGACATGGCCTCGATGCCGAGCTCCTTGGCCAGGCTCCGCATGGTGAGCGCCCCGAGGCCGTCCCGGTCCGCCAGGGCGACCGCGGACTCCAGCACCCGGGCGCGGGTCAGGGTGGTCCGGGGCGCTGCGCCTGCCGTCTGCGGAGAAGCCGTCTGCGGGGAAGTCATGGTCTCGCGATCCTACGTCCGCGAACCCTTGACGGAGCCTGGGGACGGTCCTACCTTACGACGTAAGGCTTACGCCGTAAGTCTCCTCCGGAAGGCGGTGCGTCATGTGGAGCTGGATCCTCTGGGCAGTGGTGGTCCTCCTGGTGCTGGGGCTGGCCTGCTTCACCGCGCTGGTGCTGGTCATGCGCACCAAGAACCCGCGAGGGCTCGCGGTCGTCCGCCGGTTCAACCGGCGGTTCACCAACCGCCGCACGCTGCGGCACGCGGGGGAGGCCGGTTCGTCCAACGACCTGATCCGCCATGTCGGGCGCAGGTCCGGGATGCGGTACGCGACGCCGATCGGCGTGTACCCGATGGGCGACGACTTCCTCGTGTACCTGCCGTACGGCTCCGGCGTGGACTGGCTGCGGAACGTCCGGGCCGCCGGCTCCGCGGAGCTGCGGGTCGACGGGCAGACATACGTGGTGACCCCGGAGATCGTCGAGCCGGCCGCGGCGCTGCCCTACCTGTCCGCGGCGGACCGGCGGGTCGCGCGGCTCTTCAGGGTCACCGACTTCCTTGCGCTGCGGCGGGTAGCGGTGGGGTCGGACGGCGCGGGCGCCCCGGCGGCCGCCGGCCCGGTCGCGGACGACGGCGCGGGCGGCACGCCGTGAGAGCGGTCGTCCGAGACCGGTACGGGCCGGTCGACGTCCTGCGGGTCGCCGACGTCGAGCAGCCCGACCCGGGCCCCGGCGAGGCCGTGGTCCGGGTCGCCGCCGCCTCGCTGAACATGGCCGACGTCGACCACCTGCTCGGCCGTCCGTGGCTCGCGCGGCTCGCCACGGGGCTGGTGCGGCCGGCGAACCACCGGGTCGGGCTCGACGTGGCCGGGACGGTCGAGGAAGTCGGGCCGGACGTCACCGGTCTGCGCCCCGGCGACCGCGTCTGGGCCGACCTCTTCGACAGCGGCCACGGCGCGCTGGCCGAGCGGGTGTGCGTGCCGGCGTCGGCCCTGTCGCCGCTGCGGGACGACGTCCCGTTCGACGTCGCAGCCACCGCGCCGCACTCCGGCTCGCTCGCAATGCTGGGGCTGCGCGCCGCCGGGCCGCTCCGCGCGGGCGAGCGCGTGCTGGTCAACGGGGCCGGAGGCTGCGTGGGGCCGTTCGCGGTGCAGATCGCCAAGGCGCGCGGCGCCGTCGTCACCGCCGTCGACCACGGTGGCAAGGCGGACCTGCTCCGGGAGCTGGGCGCCGACGAGGTGCTCGACCACACGCGGCAGGACGTCACGCGCACCGGGCGGCGGTTCGACGTCGTACTGGACATCGCCGACACCCGGTCCGTCCTGGCGTTCCAGCGGTGCCTGGCTCCGGGCGGCCGGTACCTGCTGATCGCGCGGCGGATCGGCTCGCTCGCGGAGAAGGCGCTGCTCGGCCCGGTGGTCGGCGCGCTGACCGGGACCCGCATGGGCACCTTCGCCTGGCGCCCGAACCAGCGCACCGACCTGGACGAGCTCGCCGCCCTCCTGGCCTCGGGCGCCGTCCGCCCCGTCGTCGACCGCCGGTACGGCCTGGACGCGACCCAGGTGGCGTTCGAACGCCTTGCCACGGGCTCCGCCCGAGGCAAGCTCCTGATCACGCCGTAGGGCGTCGAACGTAGGCTTGATCGCTCCAAGAGCCACCGTTGGGGCGCTGAACCCTACGCTCGGCGTCCGCGGCTCGGGTGGGAGGATGCGGCGTATGACGCAACGCCGCATCCTTGTCCTTTCCGGCCGCGGGCGCTACGAGGACCCCTGGCACGACCACGCGGCGACGTCGCACGTGGTCGCCGGCATCCTCGGCGACCAGGGCGACGTCGAGGTGCGCGGGCTGTTCCGCGACGCGCTCGACGACCTCGATTCGGTGGACCTGCTCGTGGTCAACGGCGGCTCGGGACGCCGGGACGCCGGTTTCGACGGGTCCGACGACGACTGGCTCGCCGTGCACGACCGGCTGGCCGCCTGGGCGCGAGCCGGCGGCGCGGTGCTCGGCCTGCACCAGGCCGCGAACACCTTCTACGACGCGCCCGACTGGGCGGCCGTGCTCGGCGGCCGCTGGATCCCCGGCGAGTCGATGCACCCGCCGATCGGCGACGCCCGGTTCGAGCTGGTCCAGGGCCACCCGGTCACCGACGACCTGCGCGTGGTCGAGGCCTTCGACGAGCGGTACTGCCACCTGAGCGTCGCGCCGGAGACGCGCGTGCTCGGCACCACCCTGGACGACGACGGCACCCCGCACCCGGTCCTGTGGGTCAACGAGACGCACGGCGGCCGCACGGTCTACTCGGCGCTCGGGCACGACGTCCGCTCCTTCGCCTCGGAGGGGCACCGGGAGCTGCTGCGCCGGTCGGCGGCCTGGCTGCTGTCGTAGGATGACGCCCCCCTTGACCTCAACCGTTGTTGAGGTTGTTGGCTGGGGCGCATGGAGATCATCAGCGTCGACACGGTGACCCGCTCGACCGCGGAGACCGCCGCGTACTACGAGACGGTCCTCGGCCTGCCGGTCAGCAAGGAGATCGGCGCGGTCGAGGTCACCGTCGGCCGCACGGTCCTGCGCTTCCACGAGGACGCCGACGCCGCGGGCGACCAGCACTACGCCTTCCTGATCGACGACGCGCGGTTCGACGCCGCCCGCGCGTTCCTGACGGCGGGACCCGGTCTGCTGAGCGACGGCGACCGCACGGAGTTCGAGGCGCAGGACGCCTGGAACGCGCGATCCCTGTACTTCCCGGGACCGGACCGCTCCGTCCTGGAGGTCATCGCGCGCCGTGATCTTCCCCGAGACCTGGGTGCCGGACGCGGCGCGGGGGCGAAGGCCTCGAGCCCGCCCGCGTCCGGCACCCAGCCCAGTCCGTCGGAACCGTTCGGGCCGGGCGACCTGCTGTCCGTGAGCGAGGTGGGCATCGCCGTGCCCGACGTCGTGGACACCGCCGACCGGCTCGCCCACGCCGGCGTCGGCCGCTACCCGGACGGCTCGGCGACGTTCAGCCCGGCCGGGCACATCGACGGCATGCTGATCCTGGTCAGCGGGGGCCGCACCTGGTTCCCGACGTCGGACCGCGTGGTAGGCGAACCGCCCGTGACGGTGGTCGCGCAGGCGGGACCGGCGAGCCCCGGCGTCGTGCCCGGCCGGTACGAGCTGGCCCCGGGGCGTGTGCTGGTGGTGCGGCCGTAGGCGTCGGCGGCCAGATCAGGGCTGAGAGCTCCAGAGTGGTAGCTCGTGCCAGCCCGTGGGAAACCCCATCTCCTGCTCCGAGCGGTTCGCGGGCAGGGTGGTGATGAGCGACCTCATCCGGCTGGTCCAGTCGTCGCCCGGATGAATGCGGGTCGTGAGCAGGGCGAGGAGTGCCAGCGTCGCGTACACGCGAAACGTGATGTTCCCGCCGGTGTCGGCAATGTGGGTGAGCTCCGGGATCGGACGGACAGTCCGAGGGCTGATCTGCTCGACGACGTTGACATTCCACAATCTGGCGTGGCGCGCGCAGATGTTCCGGATGTAGTTGAGGTTCTTGAGCCAACTCTTCAGCACACCGCTGTTGCCTGCGCCTGATGCGTCGAACAGGCCGAGTGCGGACGCTACCTCGTCCCTGTCCCGCTGGATCATGCCGTCGTAAAGATATGACAGCCCACCGAAATCAAGAATCTCGGTGACGACCCAGACCGGCAGCGGTGGACCGTACTTTGCGCGGAAATGCTTGACGAAGTCTGCCTTTGAGCGACGTTCCTCGTCCTGCCGTCGCCGTAGCCACTGTGAGTGGCTGGTTTGCATCCACGTGTTCAGCGCGGGAGGCGAGGCGATGTCGCTGCCTGCGAAGTCGTCGTCGAGAGCTTCGGGATCTGCGTGCGCGAACGCCCCGCGTCGGCCGAGGACATGACCAACGTGGAAGCGGACCGAGACCTCGACGCGCTCGATCCCGTCCATGACCAGGAGGCGTAGCTTGCGGTCGAACTCGTAGACGTCGGCGACTTGCGCGAGCGTCGTCCCCGCTACGAACTGGTCGAGGACCAGGCGGGGCCCGTTCTGCTGGGACCGGCTCTCCCGGAAGGGGTACCAGTAGCCGCTCAGCCGGTAGTAGCCGACTCGCCGCAGCCATTCGGCCGCTGCGGCTCGGTTGCCCAGGTCAAGACCGCGGGACTCGAGCAGGTCGAGTTGCTGATCAACGGTGAGGTAAGGCTTCTGGTAGAGATCGTTGGTCACACACATATAGAAAACCAGCCTCCCCTCCCGCGCGAGGCGGGACGGAAGGCTGGCCGTGTTGACCACAGGATACGTTGTTCCGCTGTCGGGAAGCAATGGAGCGTGAGGCGGGCGTGCCCTCCCTGAGGAGCTTCGCCGCGCAGTCCGAGCTTCACGCCCCCTCGGTGAACCCCGCCTGGCGCCACACCTCGTAGATCGCGATCGACGCCGCGTTGGTCAGGTTGAGCGACCGGCGCCCGGGCAGCATCGGGATGCGCAGCTCGTCGGTGATGCGGGGGTGCTTGAGCGCCTCCGGCGGCAGCCCCGTGGGTTCGGGGCCGAACAGCAGCACGTCGCCCTGCCGGTACTCGATGTCGGTGAACCGCGTGGTCGCGCGGGTCGTGAACGCGAACACGCGGGCCTTGGGCAGCGCATCGAGGGCCGCGTCGAGCGACTGGTGCACGTCCATGACGGCGAGGTCGTGGTAGTCAAGACCCGCGCGCTTCAGCTTGGCCTCCGACAGGTCGAAACCCAGCGGTTCCACCAGGTGCAGCCGCGCCCCCGTCACGGCGGCGAGCCGGATCGCGGACCCGGTGTTCCCGGGGATGCGCGGCTCGAAGTACACGATGTGGGCGAGGGGGTTCTCGGGCATGGGGGCGTCAGGCTGCTGCGGCACGGGGTCCATTCTCGCTGCCCGACGGCGCGGCGTCGTCCTTGCCGCCGTCGGGCGCGCCCGCATAACCTGGGCCCATGACGCACGGGCTCAACTGGTGGCGGCTGCACCCGCAGCCGTGACCTGACGCGCCCACCCGCACAGAAGTCCCGAGCTGCCTGTCGCAGCCCGGGACTTTTTCTGTGCCCGACGCCGTGCGTGGGCAGCTCCCTGACCAAGGAGACCCACCATGTCCGTCACCCTGCCGCCCGAGGCGACCCCGACGTCGTCCGCCCCCGGCACCCTGCTCGACCTCGAAGCTGCCCGCGAGAAGCGCAGCACCACCCGCTCCGCTGCCGCGGCGCGCGAGCGCACCGCCGTCCTGGAGGACCTGATCGCCCGCAACCCGGGCGAGTACCGCGTGCTCACCGGCGACCGCCCCACCGGGGCCCTGCACCTGGGGCACCTGCTGGGCACGGTCGCCAACCGCGTGCGCCTGCAGGACCTGGGCGTCGAGGTGTTCCTCATCGTCGCCGACTACCAGGTCATCACCGACCGGGACGACGCCGGCGACCTGCCCGCGACCGTCCGCGAGGTGCTGCTCGACTACCTGGCGGCGGGTCTGGATCCCGCGCGCAGCACCGTCTTCACGCACTCGGCGGTGCCCGCGCTGAACCAGCTCCTGCTGCCGTTCCTCTCGCTGGTCACGGTGGCCGAGCTGGAGCGCAACCCCACGGTGAAGGCCGAGGCGGAGGCGGCCGTGCTGCGGCAGCGGCGCGGTATCTCCGGCCTGCTGCTCACCTACCCCGTGCACCAGGCCGCCGACATCCTGTTCTGCCACGGCAACCTCGTGCCGGTGGGCGTGGACCAGCTGCCGCACCTGGAGATCACCCGCACCGTGGCGCGTCGGTTCAACCAGCGGTACGCGGCGGCGCGGCCGTACTTTCCCGAGCCGGACGCGCTGATCGCGCCGTCGACCACCGTGCTCGGCAGCGACGGCCGCCGCATGTCCAAGTCGCGGGGCAACGCGCTGGAGCTGCGGGCCACGGAGGACGAGACGGTCGCCTTCATGAAGCGCGCGAAGACCGACGCCGAGCGCACCATCACCTACGAGCCCGAGCGACGGCCCGAGATCGCCAACCTGCTCCAGATCGGCGCGTACTTCACCGGGAGCACCCCGGAGAGCCTCGCCGAGGAGGTCGGCGCGGCGGGCGCGGGGCGGCTCAAGGCCCTGGTCACGGAGGCGGTCGTGGAGGGCCTGCGCCCCCTCCGTGCCCGACGGCGGGAGCTCGCCTCCGCCGGCCCGCGGTACCTCGACGAGGTGCTCGCCCGGGGCAACGCACGGGCGAACGAGATCGCTGACCGCACCCTGGACGACGTCCGCGGGCTGATGGGGATGCGCTACTGAGCGCTGGAGTCCACAACCCTGTGGACAAGAAGAGATCCCCGGCCGGGATGCCTCAATAACCCGGCCGGGGAGACCTGTCCGGACGGCTGACGGCGCGACGGGTAGCCACCCGTGGATGTCGCGCCGTCAGCCGTCCGAGATCATCGGGCCAGACGCTCCCGCAGGGCGTCGAGCTGGGTGCGCAGGGCGGCGGGCGTGTGGTCGCCGAACCGGTCGAAGAACTCCTCGGTCAGCTCGGCCTCGGCCTGCCACGGCCCGGTCGGCACGTCGAAGAGCGCCGCCATGTCGGCGTCGGGCACGTCGATGCCGTCCAGGTTCAGCGTGCCGGGCGCGGGGATGCTGCCCACCGGCGTGGCCACCGAGGTGTCCTCGCGCAGGCCGCGGCCGGCCTCGACCTGGCCCACGATCCACTCGACCACGCGCGAGTTCTCGCCGAACCCGGGCCACAGGAAGCGGCCGTCCTCGCCGCGGCGGAACCAGTTGACCTGGAAGATCCGCGGGCGCTTCGACTCCTCGATGCCCGAGCCGACCTCCAGCCAGTGCGCCCAGTGGTCGGCCATGTTGTAGCCGCAGAACGGGAGCATCGCGAACGGGTCGCGGCGCAGCTCGCCGAGCGCGCCCTCGGCGGCGGCGGTGCGCTCCGACGAGATGGTGGCGCCCATGAACACGCCGTGCTCCCAGCCGAACGACTCGGCCACGAGCGGCACGTTGCTGGCGCGGCGGCCGCCGAACACGATCGCGTCGACCGGCACACCGGCCGGGTCCTCCCAGGTGTCCGCGATGGTGGGGCACTGGGCGGCGGACACGGTGAACCGGGAGTTCGGGTGCGCCGCCGGGGTCTCGGAGTCGGGCGTCCAGTCGTTGCCCTGCCAGTCGGTCAGGTGCGCCGGGGGCTCGGCCGTCAGGCCCTCCCACCAGACGTCGCCGTCGTCGGTCAGGGCCACGTTGGTGAAGATGGTGTCGCGGTCGAACGTGGCCACGGCGGTCGGGTTGGTGTCGACGCCGGTGCCCGGCGCGACGCCGAAGAAGCCCGCCTCGGGGTTGATGGCGCGCAGCGTGCCGTCGGGGCCGGGGCGCATCCAGACGATGTCGTCGCCGAGGGTCTCGACCTTCCAGCCCGGGATCGTGGGCTGCAGCATCGCGAGGTTCGTCTTGCCGCACGCGCTCGGGAAGGCGGCGGCCAGGTGGTACTGGCGCTGCTCGGGCGAGGTGATGCGGATCAGCAGCATGTGCTCGGCGAGCCAGCCCTCGTCGCGCGCCATCGCCGAGGCGATGCGCAGCGCGAAGCACTTCTTGCCGAGCAGGGCGTTGCCGCCGTAGCCCGAGCCGTACGACCAGATCTCGCGGGACTCCGGGAAGTGCACGATGTACTTGGTCTCGTTGCACGGCCAGGCGACGTCCGCCTCGCCCTCGGCCAGGGGCGCGCCCACCGAGTGCACGGCGGGGACCCACTGCTGGCCGGCGTCGATGAGCCGCAGGATCTCGTCCGAGACCCGGGTCATGACGTGCATGGAGACGACGACGTACGGCGAGTCGGTGATCTCGATGCCCACCTGCGAGATGGGGCCGCCCACCGGGCCCATCGAGAACGGCACCACGTACATGGTGCGGCCCTTCATGGAGCCGGCGAAGACGCCCTTCAGCTCGGTGCGCATGTCCGCCGGGGCCACCCAGTTGTTCGTGGGGCCGGCGTCCTCCTCGTCCTGCGAGCAGATGAAGGTGCGCGACTCGACGCGGGCGACGTCAGCCGGGTTGGAGCGCGCCAGGTACGAGCCCGGCCGCTTCTCCTGGTTCAGCGCGACGAGGGTGCCGGCGTCGAGCATCTGGTCGATCAGGCCCTGCTTCTCCTGCGCGGAGCCGTCGCACCAGACGATCTCGTCGGGCTGGGTGAGCTCGGCGACGCTCGCGACCCAGGCGCGCACGTCCAGGTCGCCGGCGGCGGGCACACCGTTCGTGGCGGAGGACGCCGAGGTGTCTGCCGTGGTGGAGTCCTGGCCGATGGTCACGTCGGCGACGAGCTCGGCGACGAGCCGGGTTCGGCGGGGGTTCGCGAGGACGGACATGTGAGCTCCGATCGTCATACGGCGAGCCACGGTGGCGGGCTTGTTTCCACTCTCGTGTGCGGATCGGCCCGAATTCCAGTCCTCGGCCTGTCAAGAATCGCCGATCTTCACGTAGTGTGAAGGAGCGGGTTCTTGCTGGCCCGTCCCGGGCAGCGCACGGGTGGACGCGACCACGAGCGGAGGGCGACATGCCTGCCGGAGGCGAGCCGACGTCGTCGGGCGGCGAGACGGACCTGATCACCTTGGGGCGCCGGATCCGGCACCTGCGCACCGCGCAGGGGCTCACGCTGGACGCGCTCGGCGAGAAGGTCGGCTCGGCGCCGAGCCTGCTCTCCCTCGTGGAGAACGGCCGCCGCGAACCGCGGCTCGGGCTGCTCCGGTCGCTCGCGGAGGCGCTCGGCGTGCCGATGAGCGAGCTGCTGAGCGCCGAGCCGCCGTCGCGCCGGGCGGCCCTGGAGATCGCGCTGGACCGGGCGCAGCGCGCCCCGCTGTTCACGACCCTCGGAGTGCCGGCGGTCAAGCCCAGCCAGAAGCTGCCGATGCCGGTGCTCGAGCAGCTCGTGGGCCTGCACGACGAGCTGGCGCGGCGCGAGCAGATGGCGATCGCCACGCCCGAGGAGGCGCGGCGGGCCAACACCGACCTGCGCCTGGAGCGCGAGGCCCGCGACAACCACTACCCGCAGTTCGAGGCCGTCGCGGAGCAGATGGTCAAGGCCGCCGGCTACACGGGCGGCGCCCTGACCCACCGCACCGTGGCGCGGATGGCCGAGCAGATGGGCTTCACCCTGCTGCACGTGGGCGACCTGCCGCGGTCCGCCCGTACGGTGACCGACCTGCGCAACGGGCGCATCTACCTGCCCCCGGCGTCGACCCCGGGCGGGCACGGCCTGCGGTCGCTCGCGCTGCAGGCGCTGGCGCACCGCGTGCTGGAGCACGACCGGCCGCGCTCGTACGGCGAGTTCCTGCGGCAGCGCGTCGAGATCACGTACTTCGCCGCCGCGTGCCTGGTGCCGCAGTTCGTGGCGGTGCCGTTCCTGGAGGCGCGCAAGCGGGAGCGCGACCTCGCCGTCGAGGACTTCCGCGACGCCTTCGGCATCACGCACGAGGCGGCGGCCATGCGGCTGACCAACCTCGCCACGCACCACCTCGGCATCCCGCTGCACTTCCTGCGCGTGGGGGCCGACGGCGCGCTGTTCCGCGGCTACGCGAACGACGGCCTGCCGTTCCCGCAGGACGTCACGGGCGCCATCGAGGGGCAGCTCATCTGCCGACGCTGGGCGGCGCGCGAGGCGTTCGAGCGCCGCGACCGCGCCACCGAGTTCTACCAGTACACCGACACCCCGGCCGGCACCTTCTGGTGCTCCACGCAGACAGGTTCCACCTCGCCCACCGGTGGGCCCGACGGCGGCTCGGGCGCGTTCTCGATCACGGTCGGGGTGCCGTACGCGCACGCCAAGTGGTTCCGGGGCCGGGACACGCAGGTGCGGCGCGTCTCGACCTGCCCCGACCCGGCCTGCTGCCAGCGGCCGTCGGCGGAGCTCACCGACCGCTGGTCGGGCGAGGCCTGGCCGTCCGGGCGCATGCACCAGCAGATCCTCGCGGCCCTGCCGCGCGGCGCGTTCCCGGGCGTGGACGACGCCGAGGTGTACGCGTTCCTGGACAAGCACGCCCCGGACTGACCGGCCCGTCGTGTCAGACACACAGTTCCCTCGGGTGACCTGTATGTCTGACACGTCCGGAGAGGGGCGCACTCGTATGACTTTCCGTCGCGTCGTTCCCCGCGCAGCCGGGTTAGCGTAGGCGACCGTGGCATCGAACCTGGCTTGCATCGGACTGGACGTCTGGCGACGTAGCGAATTTCGCGACCTGGTGGCCTCGGCACGCGCGGAGGCCGAGACGATCGCCAAGGACGGTGAGGTCGGGGTGCACATCTGGACCGACGTGTCCGGTGCCCGCCTGATCATCACCACCGAGGGCGACCTGGTGCGCGTGGTCACGCCCACCTTCTACGCCGCGCCGGGCGCCATCATCTCCGAGCCGCAGGCGGTCGACGGCGGCCTCGTGCTCGCCGAGCTCGTGAACCAGCACGACGAGGTCATCACCGAGATCGCCTGCCAGCTCGAGGAGCTCGCCCTGCTCGGCAACGCGGAGACCCCGATCACCGGCCCCGCCTCGATCGTCGTGCTCGGCAACTCCGTGCAGGTCATCGGCCAGGCCGACGCCGCCGTGTCCGGCCTGGTCTTCGAGCCCACCGGCGCGTACGCGGCCTCGACCGACGCCGTCGCGCACCTGACCGGCGTCGTCCTGGCGATCGAGGAGCGGTCCGTCTCCCGGACCGGCCAGGGGTTCACCGCCGCCCGCGTGCAGACGGACGGCTTCCAGGTGACCCTCTGTCTCCCGACCGGGCAGCCGGAGCTGAACCCCGGCGACGTCGTCGAGGTGGACGGGTACGTGGTGGCGTCGCTGCCTTCGCTGCGCTGACGTACTTCTCGGTCTGCCCGTCCTCTTCGAAGCCGGCGGCCGCGGGCTCGTCCCCTTCGAGGCCTAAGTTTCTTCGCTTTGCGGCGCCGCAAAGCGAAGCAACTTAGGCCTCAAAGGGGAGGGCGCCGGCAGAGGGGAACGTCGCTGCCCCGGAGGCGTCGCCCCGGAACCGGCCCGCGGCCTACTTCGACGACGGCAGCGGGCCGCCCCGGGCGTCCAGGCGGTCCAGCAGCTTCGGCAGGACGTCGCCGAGCCGCAACCCGTCGTGCTCGAACTCGTTGGTGACCCACGGCTCGACGTTGCCCACGTGCGCCGCCGTCTCCAGCGAGAGCGACGCGTCGACGAACATGTCGTCGAAGTACACGGCGGCCTCGACCGGGATCTCGTTGTCCGCGAGCCGGTGCAGGTCGTACAGGTCGCCCCAGTCCTGTCGCTGCGCCAGGGCATCCGCGGCGGCCGCGAACGGCCGCAGGGCGCTGATCTCGGAGAACATCCAGGGGTAGATCATCTCGCCGGTCAGCAGCAGCGGCCGGGCGTCCTCGCCGAACGCCGGGTCGGCGTCGCGCACGGACTGGGCCGCCCACGCCGTGGGGCCCGTGTGGGACTGGGCGTAGATCGACTCGTGCAGCAGCGCGTACAGCGGGTTGGTCGCGAACGACGTCTCGGCCGCGACCGTCGCGCGGAACGTGTCGCTGAGCGGGCCGCCGTGCAGGGAGTCGAACGCCTCGTCGACGATCCAGTGCACGCGCTCGAACCCGGGCTGCATGCCGAAGTCCATGCCGAGCGTCTGGAAGCGCCGCGTGGTCAGGACGTCGCCGCCGGGCTCCGTCACCTCGCCGGTCGAGAGCCGGTCGGCGATGCTGCCCAGGGCCTGGGTGACGTGCGGGTAGCGCGCACGGAACCGCTCGTTCTTGGCCACCACGCGCGGCTGGGTGCGCTCGTAGACCTCCCGGGCCGACGCCGTCAGCCCCGGCAGGCCGCCGGTCACGAGGCTCGCGTTCAGGCCCTCGGGGGCGAGCGACAGGTACGTCATCGTGATGAAGCCGCCGTACGACTGGCCCAGCGACGTCCAGCGCCGACCGTCGAACAGCGTCTTCCGGACGTGCTCGGCGTCGCGCACGATGTTGTCGGCGCGGAAGTGCGCGAGGTACTCCGCCTGCTCCTCGGGCGTGCCGATCGCGGTCAGGGCCGCCGCGCGGACGGCGGTGGACCGCCCGGTCCCGCGCTGGTCCAGCAGCACCACGCGGAACCGCTTCAGGGCCGCGCCGACCCAGCCGTCCGGGCCGGTGGGGCGGGGGCCCTTGCCGCCGGGGCCGCCCTGGAGGAACACGAGGAGCGGCAGGTCCTCGGTGCGGCGGGTCGGGTCCACGAGCTCGCGTGCGAACACCGAGATCGTGGGGGACCCGTCGGGCTGGGACCAGTCGAGCGGGACGTCGACGGAGTGGTCGGTGACATGGACACCGGGAAGCGTGTAGCTGATGGGCACGCGCCGAGCCTACGGCCGTACGCCGGGCCGCCGCAGCGCCGCGTTCGCGATATTGATTGCATTAATGGAGTGGCTGCTCTAATAATTGAGCCATGACGACCACCGAGGTACGCCAGCCGCCCGCACTCCCCGTCGTGCTCGGCCTGGGCGTGCTCGCTCTCGGCCTCGTGCTCGGCTGGTTCGCCGCGCCGCTGGCCGGCGGGCTGGCCGGCCTGATCGACGCCACACCGCTGCCCGTGCCGCGGCTGGTCACCCTGATCGAGTCGCTGACCCTGCCCTGGACGCTCGGCATCCTGGGCGGGCTCGGCCTGCTGGGCGGCGGCTTCATCGCCTTCGTGACGGTGGGGGAGGCGCCGGTGCTCACGGTCGCCGACGACCACCTCGAGCACCGGCAGGAGGAGCGCGAGGTCTGGATCGAGCGGTCCGACGTCGGCGCCGCGTTCCCCGACCGGACGAACCTGGTGCTCCTGCGGCCCGACGGCGCCCTGCGCGCCCGCCTCGACACCGACACCCTGTCGGCGGCGCGGGTACGCGACGCCCTGACCGGGCACGGCTGGCCCTGGCACGACGCCGACCCGCACGAGCAGGGCTACGAGCGCTGGGTGGACGGCCGCCCGGGGTTCACGGCCGCCGAGCACGAGGCGCTCCGCCGTCGGCTGGAGAAGCGCAAGGACACCGACGCCCGCCGCCAGGCGGACGAGGACCTGGCCGCGCTCGGCCTGATGGCCCGGGTCCGGGACGACCGGATCCAGGTGCGCCGCACCGCGACGACCGAGGGCGCGCGTGGCACGGACCGTTGACCCCGAACGGCACGAGGCACGCAGGCTGGTGATCATCGACGCCGCGCTCACGGTCCTCGCGGAGCGCGGCTACGACGGAACCACCACCGCGGCGATCTGCAAGCAGGCGCGCATCGGGTCGGGCACGTTCTTCCACTACTTCCCGACCAAGCTGGACGTGCTGCTCGCCATCCTGACGCTCGGCACGCAGGAGACCGCCGAGGCCGGGGCGCGGTACGCGGGCCGGACGGACGCCCTCGGCGTCGTCCTCGACATCGTGCGGCAGGGCGCCGACGACGCGGCGGACCCCCGGATGCCCGGGTTCGTGCGCGCGGTGGGCGGCGTCATGCACCTGCCGGAGGTCGCGGCCAAGCTCGACGAGGACGCGATCGTCCAGCAGGACCTGATCCGGCCCTGGGTCGAGCGGGCCCAGCGGGCCGGCGAGATCCGGACCGACCTGACGCCCGGCCGTATCACCTCGTGGCTGTACCTCCTGACCGACGGCTTCCTGGGGCGCGTGGCGGTCGACGAGGAGTTCACGGTGGAGGGCGAGACGGAGACGCTCGTGGAGACGGCGCGCCGGTTCCTGGCGCCCTGACGAAGTGTCAGACGCTCAGGTCACCCGGGTGACCTGAGCGTCTGACACGTGGTGGTGGGGTCAGCCGACGTCGGCGTCGACCCAGTCGAAGGTCTTGGTCACCGCCTTCTTCCAGCTCCGGTACAGGCGGTCCCGCTCCTTCTCGTCCATGTCGGGCGACCAGCGCCGGTCCTCGGCCCAGTTGGCGGTGACGTCGGACTCGCCCTTCCAGAACCCGACGGCGATCCCCGCCGCGTAGGCCGCGCCGAGCGCGGTGGTCTCCGCTACGACCGGCCGGACCACGTCGACGCCGAGCTGGTCGGCCTGGAACTGCATGAGCAGCTCGTTGGCGACCATGCCGCCGTCGACCTTGAGCTCGGTGAGGTCCACGCCGGAGTCCGCCTTCATGGCGTCCATGACCTCGCGGGTCTGGTACGCCGTGGCCTCCAGCGCGGCCCGCGCGATGTGGTTGCGGTTGACGTACCGGGTCAGGCCCACGAGCGCACCGCGCGCGTCGGGCCGCCAGTACGGCGCGAACAGGCCGGAGAACGCCGGCACGAAGTACGCGCCGCCGTTGTCGTCGACCTTGCGGGCGAACCACTCGACGTCCTGCGCGTCGGTGAACAGGCCCAGGTTGTCGCGGAGCCACTGGACCAGCGACCCCGTGACGGCGATCGAGCCCTCCAGCGCGTACACGGCGGCGGCGTCGCCGATCTTGTAGCAGACCGTGGTGAGCAGGCCGTTCTCGGAGGGCACCTTCTCCGTGCCCGTGTTGAGCAGCATGAAGTTGCCGGTGCCGTAGGTGTTCTTCGCGGTACCGACGTCGAAGCAGGCCTGGCCGAACGTGGCCGCCTGCTGGTCGCCCAGGATGCCCGCGATGGGCACGCCGGGCACCATGCCGCGGGGCCGCCCCGTGCCGTACACCTCCGAGGAGGAGCGGATCTCGGGGAGCATCGACAGCGGGATGCCCATGTCCGCGGCGATGTCCTCGCGCCAGGACAGGGTGTCGAGGTCCATGAGCATGGTGCGGGACGCGTTGGTGACGTCGGTGACGTGCACGCCGCCGTCGACCCCGCCGGTCATGTTCCACAGCACCCAGGCGTCCGTGTTGCCGAACAGCAGGTCGCCGCGGTCCGCGGCCTCCCGTGCCCCCTCGACGTTGTCGAGGATCCACTTCACCTTGGGGCCGGAGAAGTAGGTGGCGAGCGGCAGGCCGACGATCGCCTTGTACTTCTCCGCGCCCTCCGACCCGCCCAGCTCGTCGACGATCGCCTGCGTGCGCGTGTCCTGCCAGACGATCGCGTTGTAGACCGGCTTGCCGGTCGTCTTGTCCCACACCACCGTCGTCTCGCGCTGGTTGGTGATGCCCACCGCGGCGAGGTCGGTGTGGTTGATGTTCGCCTTGGTGAGCGCCAGGCCCACCACCTGGCGGGTGTTGTCCCAGATCTGCTCGGGCTTGTGCTCCACCCACCCGGCCTTCGGGAAGATCTGGTCGTGCTCGATCTGGCCGGTGGACACGATGGTCCCGCCGTGGTTGAACACGATCGCCCGGGTGCTCGTGGTGCCCTGGTCGATCGCGAGTACGTAGTCAGCCATCGGAATTGACTCCCTTGTCTGTGTCGAAGTCCGTGTCGTAGGTGCGTTCAGAGGGCCGCGGCGAGGAGGCCGCCCAGGGCGCCGCCGGCCAGCGGGCCGAGCACCGGCACCCACGAGTAGGCCCAGTCGCTCGATCCCTTGCCGGGGATGGGCAGCACGAAGTGGGCGATGCGCGGGCCGAAGTCACGGGCCGGGTTGATCGCATACCCCGTCGGACCACCGAGGCTGGCGCCGATGCCCGTCACCAGCAGGGCGGCGGCCAGCGGCCCCATGTCGCCGGGCCAGTTCGCGAACGACAGGATGACGAAGACCAGCATGAACGTGCCGATGACCTCCGTGACGAAGTTCCACGCGTACGAGCGGATCGCCGGGCCCGTGGAGAAGACGCCGAGCTTCACGGCCGGGTCGGCGTCCTGGTCGAAGTGCTGCTTGTAGGCCAGGTACGCGAGGATGGCGCCGACGAAGGCGCCGCAGAGCTGCGCGACCCAGTAGATGAGCATGTTGGAGAAGTTCGCCGCGACACCGGGAGCGAACTCCTCGGCGCCGCTGGTGAGGATGCCGAGCGTCACGGCCGGGTTGATGTGCGCGCCCGACTTCAGCGCCACGAACACACCGGCGAACACCGCCAGGCCCCACCCGAAGTTGATCATCAGCCAGCCGCCGTTGAAGCCCTTGTTCTTCGGGAGGATGGCGTTCGCCACCACGCCGGCACCGCCGAGGAGCAGGATCATCGTGCCGAGGAACTCCGGCACCATGATGTCCGTGAATGCGTTCATCGCTGACTCGCTTTCTGCCGACCGCTCTGTCGGCGTACGGAGGTAATCCCGGCGGTCCCTCGCGGCGACCCGTCGGCTTGTGGGTAGGTGTGGCCCTTCGCTTTCCTTAGCTTCGGAGCGGCTGCATGGCCGCTACGTCGGGGGTGGTCAGGCGCGCACGCTCGGCGCCCTCGTCGTCAGGCTCCTGCGCGGCCTGACGTTCCGCGTCGATCCGCGCCTGCCAGGCGTGGATCTCGCGCTCGGCGTCCGCCGCGTCCCAGCCGAGCAGCGGGCCGACGACGGCGGCGATCTCCTCGGCGGCCGCGGTGCCGCTGTCCGGCACCTCGTAGACCAGCCGCGTCCGGTGCCCGAGCACGTCCTCCAGGTGGAGGGCGCCCTCGTGGCTCACCGCGTAGTGCACCTCGGCGCGCAGGTACGCCGGGGCGTGCTCGAGAGGCTTGGCGAGCGACGGGTCGGCGTCGCACAGCTCGACGATCTCGGCGAGGTTGGCGCCGTAGCGGTGCAGCAGGTGGTCCAGCATCGGGGGCGACCAGCCGAACCGCTTGCCCCACGTGCGCGCCTGGCGCTGCACGGCACGCAGCCCGACGGCGCCCGTGAGCGGGATCTGGTGCGTGATCGAGGGGAGCGCGGCGGCGCGCTGCCCGATCGCGAAGTCGACGGCGTCCTTGGCCATGATCCGGTACGTCGTCAGCTTGCCGCCGGCGACGACGGTCAGGCCCGGCGTCGGCGAGGCGACCGTGTGCTCGCGGCTGACCTTCGCGCTGCTGGTGCCGGCCTTGGTGCCCGGCTGCAGCAGCGGACGCAGGCCCGCGTACGTGCCGATGACGTCTTCCCTGGTCAGCGGATGCGCGAGTACCGCGTTGGCATGGTCGAGCACGTAGTCGATGTCGGTGCTCGTGGCCACGGGGTGCGTGGGGTCGAGGCTCCAGTGCGTGTCCGTCGTGCCGATGATCCAGTACCGGCTCCACGGGATGACGAACAGCACGGACTTCTCCGTCTGCAGGATCAGCCCGGCGTGCCCGCGGATGCGCTCCCGCGGCACGATCAGGTGCACGCCCTTGCTGGCGAGCACGCGCAGCCCGCCCTCGGAGCCGGCCAGGGCCTCGGTGTCCTCCGTCCAGACGCCGGTCGCGTTGATGACCGCGCGCGCCCTGACGGTGATCTCCTTGCCCGTCTCCAGGTCCACGACCACGGCGCCGTTCACCGCGCCGGTCGCGCCCTGGGTCAGGCTGACCACCTGGGTGCGGCTCGCGGCGTGCGCGCCGTAGCTCGTGGCGGTCCGGATCAGGGTGGCCACGAGGCGGGCGTCGTCGACGGAGGCGTCCCAGTACTGGACGGCGCCGACGGCGGCGTCGTGCGCCAGGTCCGGGAACTTGGCCTCCATCTGGTTGCGGCTCAGGTGCCGGTGGAACGGCATGGGCCGCCGGCCCGGGGTGAGGGTCGCGAGGACGTCGTACATCGCGATGCCGGCGCCCACATAGGCGCGCTCCCACACGCGGTGCTCCAGCGGATACAGGAACGGGACCGGTCGCACCAGGTGCGGTGCGAGGTCCCGGAGCAGGAGGTCGCGCTCGGTGAGCGCCTCGTGTACCAGCTCGAAGTCGAGCATCTGCAGATAGCGCAAGCCGCCGTGGACGAGCTTGCTGCTGCGGCTGGAGGTGCCCTGCGCCCAGTCCTGTGCCTCGACGACGGCGGTCGACAGGCCACGGGTGACCGCGTCGAGGGCGATGCCGGCACCGGTGACCCCGCCGCCGATCACCAGCACATCGAGCTCGGCCGAGGGGCTGACACTGGCCTCGAGCGCAGCCAGAGCCTGGGTCCTTGCTTCTGCGGTCAGGCGAGTTGATGCCATGCGCCAAACTCACCACGCATTCCGTGACTTGGCAAGACCTTTGCCCTCGCCGCGCGGGTGTGTTGGGATGTTCTCTCGCTCACTTTCCGATTTGCCATTCATTTCCCCTGGTGAAGGCCGGTGTACGCCCGCGGGTGATTGTTGGTGGCGACCGCCTGTCGTACGCGGCGGGCGCCGCATCGGGGGCCCGCCGTAGTGTGTCGCCGTGACGACACCCGGGGCGCCGGCCGCGCCCGTGATCCGCCCCGCCCTTCCCGCCGACGTGCGCGCCATCCGCGACCTCGTCGAGCCGCTCAGCCAGGAGCGCATCCTGCGCCCGTACGAGATGGTCGGGTACTTCGAGGCGGTCCAGGAGTTCCTCGTGGCGACCGACCCCGCCGCGGAGCGGGGCGACGCCGTCGGCTGCGGGGCGCTGCACGTGATGTGGGACGACCTGGCAGAGGTGCGCACCCTGGCCGTGCACCGCGACTGGCGCGGTCGCCGCGTGGGGCACGCGCTGCTCGAGGCGCTGGTCGAGCGGGCGCGCGCCCTGGGCCTGCGGCGGGTGTTCTGCCTGACGTTCGAGGTGGACTTCTTCGCCGCACACGGGTTCCGGGAGATCGACGGCACGCCCGTGACGCCCGAGGTGTACACCGAGCTGCTGCGCTCCTACGACGAGGGCGTGGCCGAGTTCCTGGACCTGGCGCGCGTGAAGCCCAACACGCTGGGCAACTCGCGGATGCTGCTGGAGCTCTGATCCGGCCCGCGTAGGGCCGGCCGGCCCTACCTCGGCAGGTGGAGGCGGCCCGCGTCGTCCTGCTCCGCCAGGCCGTCCTCGACCAGGCCGGCGATCGCGCGGTCGAGCTGGGCCGGGTCGTGCCAGAGGCTCGTGAGCAGGGCCCGGTCCACGGGCTCGTCCGCCTGCCGGAGCTCGGCCATCACGCGGCCGCGCGCCTGCCGGTCGGTGCCCGCCCAGGCCTGGGTGCGGCGCTTGTCGGCGTGGGCGTCCGGGGGCGACCCGGCCCGGCGCCACGCGCACAGCCCGGCGACCGGGCAGACGCCGCACTTCGGCGCCTTGGCCGTGCAGACCAGCGCGCCGAGCTCCATCGAGGCGGCGGCCCAGCGCGCGGCGTCGGCGTCGGCCTCCGGGGCCAGCGCGGTCGCCAGGGCGCGCTCCGCGGCCGTGTACGACGGCGCGGGCAGCGCCGACCCGCCGACGGCGCGGGCCAGCACCCGCCGCACGTTCGTGTCGACCACGACGGACCGCTTCCCGTACGCGAACGCCAGCACCGCGGCCGCCGTGTACTCGCCGATGCCGGGCAGCGCGAGCAGCTCGGCCTCCGTGCGTGGCACCGCGCCGTCGTGCCGCTCGACGATCGTGCGGGCGCACTCCTGCAGCCGAAGCGCGCGGCGCGGATAGCCGAGCCGGCCCCAGGCGCGCAGCACGTCGGCCGTCGGGGCCTCGGCGAGGTCGGCGGGCGTGGGCCACTGCTCCAGCCAGGCGTGCCAGGCCGGCTCCACCCGGACCACGGGAGTCTGCTGGAGCATGACCTCGCTGACCAGCACGCCCCACGCGGTGCGGTCCGGGGCGCGCCAGGGCAGGTCGCGCGCGGCGCCGTCGAACCACTGCACGACGCCGGAGCGCACCTCGGTACGTCGCGTCGCCTCCAGTGTTGTCACGGGGACTCATCCTGCCGCACCGCGGGTGCCCGGGCCGACCACACCCCGGGTGCCGGACGCCGCGCTCGGACGCTGAGCGGGTGCCGAGCGGGACGCGACGCGGGAGCGGAGTAGGACATGTGACCGACTCGACGGCGCGGCTGCGGCCCGGCCCGGGCGCGGCGTCGTACTTTGGTGCCGCACGGCCGTCATCGCACGTCAGGCCGTGGCATCCAGCAGCTTTCAGGGGGTCGAGCAGGTGGTCAGTGCGCCGGAGCGGACCGGTCGGTCCGCAGGTCGGGTCGCGGCGGAGCGGAGCGCGACCGGTCCCCGGCCGCGCCGGCGGGGGCGCCTGATCGCGGTCCTCGTGGTGCTGGCGCTGGGCGGTATCGGGGTCGCCGCGACGTGGCCCAGGACGGACCCGCCGATCGCCGCCGCGAAGGTGCAGCCCCCCGAGCCCGTGGACCCGAACGCGGCGGCCGCGCCCTGTGCGCCCGAGGACCTCGACGTCAGCCTTGCGGCCGACCGCACGGCGGTCACGCCCGGCGTGCCGGTCCGGTTCACCGTGTCGGTGCGCAACACCGGCCAGGTGCAGTGCCTGGTCGACGCGCCGCGGCGCAGCCTCGCCGTCACGGTCTACGAGGGCGAGGTGGGCGAGCCGACGGCGGAGCGGGCCTGGTCGTCCGCGGACTGCGCCGACCAGGACGAGGAGCGGCTGCTGCTCCTCGGCCCTGGCGACGTCGACACCACCAGTGTGCGCTGGTCCGACTCCCGCTCGGCGCCCGACTGCCCGGGCGGCCAGCCCAAGCTGACGGCCGGCCAGTACACGGCCCAGGTCACGCTCGCCGACGTCGAGGGCGCGAGCAGCGACGTGGTGCGGCTGACGTACACGGTGCCGCAGCCGTCGCCGTCGTCCTCGGGTGAGTCGTCCGGGGAACCGTCGGGGGAACCGTCGGGGGAACCGTCGGGCGACCCCTCGGGGAAGGCGTCGGACGAGCCGGAGGCGGACCCGAGCGGGTCGGGGGAGTCGGGCGAGGCCGGGGAGAAGTCGGGTGCCGGCGAGGAGTCCGACGGGGATGCGAAGGGCGACGCCGACGCGAAGGGCGGTCAGGACGCCGGGGACGGCTCGGGCAAGGAGTCCTGAGGCGTAGCCCGCGGCGCGCCTCTTCTCAGGCGTACCGGACTTCCAGGCGCACCGCTCCTCGCGGACGGACCCCTCGGGTCAGACGTACCGCTCGAGAATGCTGGACTCGGCGAGCCGCGACAGGCCCTCGCGGATGGTCCGGGCGCGCTGCTCGCCCACGCCGTCGACCGACATGAGGTCGTCCACGCTCGCGGCGAGGAGCTTCTGCAGGCTGCTGAAGTGCCCCACGAGCTGCTCGATGGTCGCGTTCGGCAGGCGCGGCACCTTGGACAGGAGCCGGTAGCCGTGCGGCGCGACGGCGGCGTCGAGCGCGTCCCCGCCGCCCGGCAGGTCCAGGATCCGGCCGATCTGGCTCATGTCGAGCAGCTCCTGGGAGGTGAGCGCGGACAGCTCGGCCTGCACGTCGGTCAGCGCGCGGTCCTTGCGGCTCAGCACGTAGTCGCGGATCACGAACTCGCGGTCCGAGCCGACGTCGCCGATCAGCTCGTCGAGCTGCAGCGCCAGCAGCCGGCCGTCCACGCCGAGCTCGATCACGTAGCCCGCGATCTCGTCCGAGATGCGCCCCACCATCTCCAGGCGCTGCACCACGGAGCAGACGTCGCGCACCGTGACCAGGTCCTCGATCTCCAGCGCCGACAGGGTGCCGGACACCTCGTCGAGCCGGGCGCGGTACCGCTCGAGCGTGGCGAGCGCCTGGTTGGCGCGGCCGAGGATCGTGTCCGAGTCCTCCAGCACGTGGCGCTGGCCGCCCACGTAGAGGGCGACGATGCGCATGGACTGGCTCACCGAGATGACGGGGAAGCCGGTCTGCTTGGCGACGCGCTCGGCCGTGCGGTGGCGCGTGCCGGACTCGGTGGTCTCTATCGTCGGGTCGGGCAGCAGCTGCACGGCGGCCTTGCGGATGCGGGTGGCATGCCGGTCGAGCACCACGGCGCCGTCCATCTTGGACAGCTCGCGCAGGCGGGTGGCCGAGAAGTCGACGTCGAGCGAGAAACCGCCGGAGCAGATCTGCTCGACCACCGGGTCGAGGCCGAGCACGATGAGCGCGCCGGTACGGCCGCGCAGGATGCGTTCGAGTCCGTCGCGGAGTTCGGTCCCGGGCGCGACGGCGGCCAGGGTCTCACGGAGCAGCTCGTCAGTGTGCGAGGAGGTCGTGGCCACGAAGAAATCCTACGCTGTGCCCCGGGTCACAAGTAGTTCGTTTCATGAAGCGGTCATCTCCCGGACGCCTCGCCGTCGCCCGCGCGGCCTATGGCCTGTGCCCACTCGACCGCGTCGCGGATGTGCACCGCCTCGACGAGCTGGAGACCCTCGGGCGCCTTGACCCCGGTCCCGTGCGGTACGACGGCGTTCGCGAAGCCCAGGCGGGCCGCCTCGCCCAGACGCCGGTCCAGCCCGGCGACCGGGCGCAGGTCGCCGGCCAGGCCCACCTCGCCGAGGGCGACGGTGGCCCCCGGCAGCGGCTTGCCCGTCCGTGCGGACACCAGCGCCAGCGCGGCCGCGAGGTCCGACGCCGGCTCGGTGATCCGGACGCCACCGACCGTCGAGGCGTAGACGTCCTGGTCGGCGAGCCGCAGGCCCCCGTGCCGCTGGAGCACGGCGAGGATCATCGCCAGCCGGCTGGAGTCCACGCCGCTGGTGGCGCGGCGCGGGTTGTTCAGGGGGCTCGGCGCCACCAGGCCCTGCACCTCGACGGCGAGCGGGCGCCGCCCCTCCAGCGTCACCGTGATGCACGAGCCGGCGACCCCCGAGCCCGCGTGGGACAGGAACAGCCCGGACGGGTCGGGCAGCCCGACGATCCCGTCCTCCGACAGGTCGAAGCAGCCCACCTCGTCCGTGGGGCCGTACCGGTTCTTCACCGCGCGGATCATGCGCAGGCGGGAGTGCCGGTCGCCCTCGAACTGGCAGACCACGTCCACCAGGTGCTCGAGCGTGCGCGGGCCGGCCACGGAGCCGTCCTTGGTCACGTGCCCCACGAGGATCGTGGGGATCTGCCGCTCCTTGGCCACGGCGATCAGCGCGGCCGCGACCTCCCGGACCTGCGAGACGCCGCCCGGGGCCCCGTCCACCTGCGCGGACGCGATGGTCTGCACCGAGTCGACGATGAGCATGTCCGGCTGGTTCGCCTCCAGGTGGCCGAGCACCGTACCCAGGTCGGTCTCGGACGCGAGCAGGAGCGTGGGCGAGAGCGCCCCGATCCGCTCCGCCCGCAGCCGCACCTGGCCGGCCGACTCCTCGCCCGTCACGTACAGCACGGTGCGGGGCGACTCGAACCCGTCGGGGCCCAGCGCGCCGTCGGCCACGTTGCTCGCGACCGAGAGCAGCAGGGTCGACTTGCCCACGCCCGGCTCGCCCGCGAGCAGGATCACCGCGCCCGGCACCAGGCCGCCGCCGAGCACACGGTCGAACTCGCCCACGCCCGTCGGGTTGGCGCGCGCGGACTCCACGTCGATCTCGGCGATGGGGCGCGCCGGCGCCCGCGCCGGGGACACGGCGGCCGTGCGGGGGCCGGTCGCGGCCGGGCCGTCCTCGACCACCGTGCCCCACTCCTGGCACTCCCCGCAGCGGCCGACCCACTTGACGGTGGTCCAGCCGCACTCGGAGCACCGGTACGCGGGCCGGGCCTTCTTGGAGGTCGATGAGGTCACGAGGGGAACCGTACGTGGCACCACTGACACGGGCCCGAAGATCACCCCCGCGAGCCCCCTGACCGGCCCTCGCGGGCCGCCCCCGGCAGGTAGTTTGCGACCATGCCGGCACGCCCTGCGCCCATCCGTCCCGCCGGCCGCGCGCGGGCCCGCCTCGCCGGCGCCGCCGTCGCCCTCGCCGCGGCGCTGGGCACCTGGCTGGTCTGGTGGGCGATGGTCACCACCTGGCCCGGGCAGCGCGTCGAGGAGCTCGTGTTCGTCACCGCCGACCTCTTCCAGGACGTCGTCAACCGGCCCGTGGAGCCGGTTCTGCTGCTCGGCTCGCCGCCGTGGCTCGTGACCGGCTTCCTCGCGGTGTGCGGCGTCGGGCTGGCGCGCCGGCGCTGGGGTGCCACGGCCCTGGCCGCCACCGTCGTCGTCGGCTCGAACCTGACCACCCAGGTGGTCAAGGACGGTGTGCTCTACCGCACCGGCCTCGTCGGGGAGTGGAACCGCGACGTCAACACCCTGCCCAGCGGCCACGTCACCGTGGTCGCGGCCGCCTGGGCGGCGCTCCTGCTCGTCGTGCCTCGCAGCCTGCGGCCGGTGACGGCGCTCGCAGGCTGCGCCGCGACCTGCGCGATGGGCCTCGCGACGATCGCGGACCGCTGGCACCGCCCGTCCGACGTCGTCGCGGCCGTGCTCGTGGTGGTGCTCTGGGTGGGGCTGGCGAGCGCCGTCGCCCCGGCCGGGTGGGCGGACCGGCCGCAGGACGACCCGCTCGCCCGTGCCGACGTGCCGACGCGGCTGGTCACCGTCGCGCTCGGCGTGGTGGCGGTCCCGGCGGCCGGCCTGTCGGCCCTGGCCGCCGCGGCGACCGAGGGGCACCTGTGGGCCGTGCTGCCCTGGGACGCCGGGCTGACGGCCTACGCGGGCGGTCTCCTGGCAGCGGTCGCGGTCGCTACGGCGGCCTTCGCCGTGCTGCTCCCGCTGAGCCAGGCGGCGGCGCGCCCCCGCTAGCCGGCCCCTCACCCGGTCCGCCGGGCGTGCCTCCCTGCCGATGTCAGTGGCGCGACATAAGGTCTCAGCTGAGCCATCGTGACGTATCCGGTGGACCGAGCACGGGGGAGCCAGACATGACCGACCAGCGCGTGAACTCGCCGCGCACCGGCGCGACAGCATCGGTGACCGCGAAGAAGACATCGCCCGCCGTGTACCGGCGTCGTCGGTTCGTCGCGTTCGTGGGCGTGCTCGTCGTGGTGCTCGCGCTGGTGCTGCTGATGGGCTTCGCGTGGCCCGGGTTCTGGCGCGCCGAGGCGACGCCGGAGCCCGTGCCGACCGTGACCGTCACGGCGCCGGTACCCACCCCGACCGTCAAGGCGATGGAGCGCAGCGGCGAGGAGACCGCCTTCCAGAAGGCCCTCCCGTCGGCGGTGCTGCAGCTCGCGCTCGGCTCGCTCGACGAGGCCAAGGAGCCCAAGGGCGAGGGCGCCCTGGAGGCCTGGAACGCCGAGTACTCCGACGGCGACGCGGTCGAGGTCGCGGTCGTCGCCGGGCAGTGGTCCTCGGACGACGAGGCGGCCACCGCCGCCACGGCCTGGACCTCGTCCGCCGGCGAGGCGGAGCGGACCGGCGACGTGAAGGTCGGCAAGAAGGTGGTCGGGCAGTACGCGTTCGTCCCGGTGAAGGGCGGCAGGACCGTCGTCGTGTGGCAGAACGGGACGGTCGTGCTGCAGGCGACCGGTCCGACCGACCGCATGGAGGACTTCTACACGGCGTTCCCCCTGTGACGGCGAGGGTTCGCGCGCGCCGGGGGACAATGGTGTGGTGAACCAGCGACTTGCAGTGCTCGGGGCCGGGAACATGGGCGAGGCGGTGCTCGCGGGTGCGCTCTCGGCGGGCTGGGCCGCGTCCGACGTGGTGGCGACCGTGCGTACCGAGGCCAAGGCCCAGCGCCTGCGCGAGACCTACCAGGTGGCCACGACCAGCGACAACGTGGCGGCCGTCCGCGGCGCCGGCATCGTGCTCGTGGGCGTGAAGCCCAAGGACGTGGGCGCGCTGCTCGACGAGATCGCGCCCGCGATCGACCCGGACGCCGTGGTCGTCACCGTCGCGGCGGGCCACCCGACCGCCTTCTACGAGCGGCGGCTGCCCGCCGGCGTCGCCGTGGTGCGCACCGTGCCCAACACGCCCGCCGCCATCGGCGCGGGCATCACGGCGATCGCGCCGGGCGCGGCCGCCACGGAGGCCCACCTGGCGGCGGTGGAGCACCTGTTCGCCGGCACCGGCGCGGTGGTCCGCGCCGCGGAGAAGGACCTGGACGCCGTCTCGGCGATCTCCGGCTCCGGCCCCGCCTACGTCTTCTACGTGGCCGACGCGCTCGCCGAGGCCGGGGTCCTGCTCGGCCTGACGCGCGACGTCGCGCGGAGCCTCGCGACCCAGACCCTGCTCGGCGCCTCCCGCCTCATGGACGAGTCGGGGGAGCACCCTGTCGTGCTGCGCGAGAAGGTCACCTCACCCGGCGGCACCACGGCCGCCGCCCTGCGCGCCCTGGACGAGGGCGGCGTGCGCGCCTCGTTCCTGAGCGCCGCTGCCGCCGCGCGTGACCGCGCGCAACAGCTGGGTGGATGATCCTCCCGTGACCATCTCTCGACCCGCGACGACGCGGCCGCCGGCCATGGCCGACGTCGCCGCGCTCGCCGGCGTGTCCCACCAGACCGTCTCGCGCGTGCTGAACGGCCACCGCAGCGTGCGCCCGGCCACCCGGGAGCGGGTGCTGGAGGCCATCGCGGAGCTCGGCTACCGCCGCAACAGCGCGGCGCGCGCCCTGGTCACGGCCCGCTCGGCCACGGTCGGCGTGGTGACCACGGGATCGCCGCTGTTCGGCCCGTCGAGCACGCTGATCGCCGTCGAGGAGGCCGCGCGGGAGCAGGGCTGGTACGTCAGCGTCGCGACGCTGCGGCAGTACGACACCGCCACCATGCACAACGCCCTCGAGCACTTCATGGACCAGGCGGTCGAGGGCATCGTGGTGATCGCGCCGCACAGCGACGTGGCCGACGCCGTGGAGTCCTTCCAGGCCCCCGTGCCCGTGGTCCTCATCGCGGCCCGCGAGCTCCAGCCGGACGTGCCCACCATCCCGCTCTCCGTCGACCAGCGGGCGGGTGCGCGGCTCGCCGTCGAGCACCTGATCGAGCTGGGGCACCGGCGCATCCTGCACGTCGCCGGACCGCAGGACTGGCTGGACGCCGTCCAGCGCGAGGAGACCTGGCGCGCGGTGCTCACCGAGAACCGCATCCCCGTGCCCGAGCCCGTCATCGCCGGCTGGACCGCGGACCGCGGCTACATGGTGGGCCTCGACCTGGCCCAGCGGGTCAGGTCCGGCGACGGGCCCACGGCCGTCTTCGCCGCCAACGACCAGCTCGCGCTCGGCCTGCTTCGGGCGTTCTGGGAGTGCGGCGTCTCCGTGCCCGACGACGTCTCGGTGGTCGGGTTCGACGACGTCGACGGCTCGGGGCACTTCATCCCGCCGCTCACGACCGTGCGCCAGCCGTTCGTGGACTTGGGCCGGCGCAGCGTGGCGCTGCTGCTCGCGGCGGTCGACGGCGGCAAGCCGGCCGCCGAGCTGATCGCGCCCGAGCTGGTGGTGCGCCGGAGCGCCGCGGCCCCGCGCGTCTGACGGCGCTCGTCCTGCGCGCCTGACCGCGCTCGCCCCGCGCGTCTGACCGCCGTCGCGCGGCGCGCCTGACCCCTCCCGGGGGCCCCGCATACCTTTATGAGAACGTTGCCGGAGGGGGCGTTGACACGTCCGCGAGGCAGTGGCAGAGTCACCGCGCACAAGGATGTTTACGTTCACATTCTTGGCGCCGGGCAGTGTCGTCCGGCGTGATCCGAGGACATTGCCGTCCAGGAGAGTCCGGACGACGTCGTCCGGGGAAAGGGGTGTGGCCGTGGCCGGTCGCCGCCCACCGAGCCGCCGCGTCTCCGCGGCCGGCTGGAGTTTCGTGACGCCCTTCCTGGTGGTGTTCGCGCTGTTCATCGTGACCCCGCTGGTCTACTCGATGTACCTGAGCCTGTTCCGCAACCAGCTCATGGGCGGCACCACCTTCGCGGGGTTCGCCAACTACGTGACCGCCTTCACCGACCCCAAGCTCTGGGACGGCATGGGCCGCGTGGGCCTGTTCCTGGTGGTGCAGGTGCCGATCATGCTGGGGATCGCCCTGATCGCGGCACTCGCGATCGACAGCGGCCGACTGCACGGCAAGAGCTTCTTCCGCGTGGCGCTGTTCCTGCCGTACGCCGTGCCCGGCGTCGTGGCGGTGCTGATGTGGGGCTTCATGTACGACGACCGGCTCGGTCTCACGGGCAGCGTCAACGACCTGGTGGGCTTCCCCCTCATCGACCCGTACACCAAGCAGTGGATCCTCACGGCGATCGGCAACATCGTGACCTGGGAGTTCGTGGGCTACAACATGCTGATCCTGTACGCGGCCCTCAGGACGGTGCCGCTCGAGATCTACGAGGCGGCGGCCATCGACGGCGCCAACCAGTTCCGGATCGTGCGGTCCATCAAGATCCCCGCCGTCCGCGGCGCCCTGGTGATCGCGACGATCTTCTCGATCATCGGCAGCTTCCAGCTGTTCAACGAGCCGACGATCCTGAAACAGATCGAACCGGCGCTGATCTCGACCTACTACACACCGAACATCTACGCCTACAACCTGAGCTTCGTGGGCAACCAGGTGAGCTATGCCGCCACCGTCGCGATCGTGATGGGCGTGATCACCGCGATCGTCGCGTACGTGGTGCAGCTCCGCGGGACCCGGAGGGAGATCTGATGGCCGGCTACTCGTACCACCGTCCGCGCAAGTCGATCACCCTGACCGTCCTGCTGGGCGCGCTGCTGATCTACTCGGTCCTGCCGCTGACCTGGATGCTGTTCAGCGTCACCAAGACCCAGCCCGAGCTGCTCAGCTCGTTCGGGCTGTGGTTCTCGGGCGACTTCGCGTTCTTCGACAACGTGCGGGACGTGCTGACGCACGACGACGGCGTCTTCCTCAAGTGGTTCGCCAACACGCTGGTCTACGTGGTCGTGGGCGCCGGCGGTGCCACGGTCCTCGCGACCGCCGCCGGGTACGGGCTGGCCAAGTACCGGTTCCGCGGCCGGAACGCGGTGTTCGCCGTCATCCTCGGGGCCATCGCCGTGCCCGGTACGGCCCTCGCGGTGCCGACGTTCCTGCTGTTCAGCCAGTGGGGCCTGACCAACACGATGTGGGCGGTCATCCTGCCGTCGCTCGTCTCGCCCTTCGGGCTCTACCTCATGTGGGTGTTCTCGGCGGAGGCCGTGCCCACCGAGATCCTGGAGGCAGCCCGGGTCGACGGCTCGGGCGAGTGGCGCACCTTCTTCACGATCTCGCTGCGCCTGCTGGCGCCGGGCATCGTGACGGTGGCGCTGTTCGCGATCGTCGCCACGTGGAACAACTACTTCCTGCCGCTGATCATGCTCAACGACCCGGACCTGTACCCGCTGGTGCTGGGTCTGTACCAGTGGCTGGCGGATGCCTCGGGAATCGGCGCCCAGCCGGTGTTCAACCTCGTGATCACCGGGTCGTTCCTGACGATCGTGCCGATCGTGGTGGTGTTCCTGGTGCTCCAGCGGTACTGGCAGTCCGGCCTCAGCGCGGGCAGCGTCAAGGCTTAGGTGAGGTCGGCCCCGCCGACGTCGAGAGACCTGAACTACAACGATGTGGAAGAAGGAAGACCATGACCATCACCCGTAACCGCCGGGTCGCGCTCGGCGCCCTGGCCGCACTGATGGCAGCCTCGCTCACCGCCTGCTCGGGCGGCGGGGACGACGGCGGCGGTGGCGGCGCCTCGGAGGGTGCCAGCGCCGACGAGATCGAGGCCGCGCTCCAGGAGGGCGGCAGCATGACGTACTGGACCTGGACCCCGCAGGCCGAGACGCAGGTCGCGGCGTTCGAGAAGGCGTACCCGAACGTCGACGTCACCCTCGTGGACACCGTCGGCGCCGGCGACGCCAACACCAAGCTGCAGAACGCGATCGCCGCCGGGACCGGCGTGCCCGACGTGGTGCAGATCGAGTACCAGTCCATCCCGCAGTTCCAGCTCCCGGGCCAGCTCGTGGACCTCACCGCGTTCGGGTTCGCCGACCTGGAGGACCTGTACACGCCGTCCACGTGGGGTGCGATCTCGCAGCAGGGCATCTGGGGCCTGCCCCAGGACTCCGGCCCCATGGCGTTCTTCTACAACAAGGACGTGTTCGACGCCGCGGGCGTCGAGGCGCCGACCACCTGGGACGAGTACAAGGACGCCGCGGCCAAGATCAAGCAGCACGACCCGGAGACCTGCATCGGCAACGACACCGGCGACGCCGGTTTCACCACCAGCATGATCTGGCAGGCCGGCGGCAAGCCGTTCCACACCGAGAACGGCGAGGTCACCATCGACCTGGCCGACGAGGGCACCACCAAGTGGGCCGAGATGTACCAGCCGCTCATCGACGACGAGCTGCTCTGCCAGCTCCCGGGCTGGAGCGACGAGTGGTACCAGGCCCTGAACGACGGCACCATCGGCTCGGTGGCGCTGGGCGCGTGGATGCCCGGCATCCTCGAGGACGGCGTGCCGGACGGCAAGGGCAAGTGGCGCGTGGCCCCGATGCCCACCTACGACGGCACCCCGACCAACGCCGAGAACGGCGGCAGCGCGGAGTCCATCCCGGGTGCGGCGGAGAACAAGCTGCTCGCGGCCGGGTTCCTGAAGTGGCTCAACTCGAGCGACGAGTCGATCAAGGCGTTCATGGACACGGGCGGCTTCCCCGCCACGGTCAAGCAGCTGGAGTCGCCTGAGTTCCTGGGCTACGAGTCCGAGTACTTCGGCGGGCAGAAGATCAACGAGGTGCTCGCCGCGGGCGCGTCCGACGTCAACGAGGGCTGGCAGTACCTGCCCTGGCAGTCGTACGCGAACAGCATCTTCGCCGACACCGTGGGCCAGTCCTACCTCGACAAGACGTCGCTGATGGACGGCCTCGCCGCCTGGCAGGAGGAGAACGTGTCGTACGGCACGGACCAGGGCTTCACGGTCAACGGCGGCTGATCCGCCGCACCCGAGAGAACGTGTCAGACCCCCAGGTCACCCCGGTGACCTGGGGGTCTGACACGTTCTGCCGCATGCCGAGGGCGGGCGCCGGGGGCCGGCTTGGGTACAGCGTTGTAGACCGGTATCGTGTGAGCGCTAACATCGCCGTGGCGGCGAGCAGGCTGCTCACCACCACGGCCGAACCACGGATGAACGAGCTACGCCTCGCGACGGTGCGGGCAGGACGGAGCGGTCCACGATGGTGGAGCGGCAGGACGAAGGGGCGGAGCGGCTCGCCGGGCACCGGGAGGCGATCGACCAGGGTCGGACCGCCCTCGGCATCGAGCTCGGCTCCACCCGGATCAAGGCGTGCCTCGTCGGCCCGGGCGGGGAACCGCTCGCCAGCGGCAGCCACGACTGGGAGAACCAGCTCGTCGACGGCATCTGGACCTACTCGCTGGAAGCCGTCTGGGCGGGCCTGCGCGACGCCGTCGCCGAGCTGCTCGCCGACGTCGAGCGGCAGTACGGCGCCCGCCCCGCCACGATCGGCGCGATCGGTGTGTCCGCGATGATGCACGGCTACCTCGCCTTCGACGACGCCGACGAGCTGCTGGTGCCCTTCCGGACCTGGCGCAACACCACCACCGAGCGAGCCTCCGCCGAGCTGAGCCCCCTGTTCGGGCACAACATCCCGCTGCGCTGGTCGGTGGCGCACCTGTACCAGGCGATCCTCGACGAGGAGGCGCACGTGCCGGCGGTGCGGCACGTCACCACCCTGGCCGGGTACGTGCACTGGCGGCTCACCGGGCAGCAGGTGCTCGGCGTGGGCGACGCCTCCGGCATGTTCCCGGTCGACGTGGCCACCGGCGGCTACGACCAGCGGATGCTGGCGCAGTTCGACGAGGTGGCCTCCGGTCACGGGTTCGGTCGGGGTCTCGCCGACCTGCTGCCGGGCGTGCTGCCCGCGGGCGCCGACGCCGGCGCGCTCACGGCGGAGGGCGCCACCCTGCTCGACCCGACCGGCACCCTCAAGGCCGGCATCCCGCTGTGCCCGCCCGAGGGCGACGCCGGCACGGGCATGGTCGCTACCAACTCGGTGGCGCCCCGCACCGGCAACGTCAGCGCCGGCACCAGCATCTTCGCGATGGTCGTGCTGGAGCGGCCGCTGGAGCGCGTGCACCACGAGCTGGACCTGGTGACCACGCCGTCCGGCGACCTCGTCGCGATGGTGCACTGCAACAACGGCGCCAGCGAGCTGGGCGCCTGGGCCGAGATGTTCGGCCAGTTCGCGTTTGCCCTGGGGCAGCCCGCCGAGCCGGGCGCCGTCTTCGAGGCGTTCCTGCGGTCCGCCCTGGACGGTGACGCCGACGGCGGCGGCCTGCTCGCCTACAACTACCTGTCCGGCGAGCCGATCACCGGCCTGGAGGCCGGGCGCCCGCTGTTCACCCGCACCCCGGACAGCCGGCTCACGCTGGCCAACTTCGCCCGGACGCAGGTCTACAGCGCGTTCGGCACCCTCGCCCTCGGCATGCGCGTGCTCGCGCAGGAGCAGGTCGGCCTGGACGCGATGTTCGCGCACGGCGGCATGTTCAAGACCGCGGGCGTGGCGCAGCGGCTGCTGGCCGCCGCGCTCGGCGCCCCGGTCGCCGTGGGCACCACGGCGGGCGAGGGCGGCGCCTGGGGCATCGCCGTGCTGGCCGCCTACCGGGCGTCCGCGGACGGCGCCGCCGCCCCGGCGCAGGACCTGGGCACCTGGCTGGGCACCGAGATCTTCGCGGACGCCGCGCTCGACGTCGTCGAGCCGGACGCCGACGACGTGGCGGGCTTCACCGCCTTCCTGGAGCGCTACAGCGCGGGCCTGGCGATCGAGCGTGCCGCCGTCGCCGAGCTCCGCACCCGAGACACGACGCAGGAGAGCGACCGATGAGCAAGACACTGACCGACTACTCGCAGGCGGTCCAGGACGAGGTGGCGCGCGTCCGCGCCGTCGTCTCCGACCTGCACGCCGAGCTGCCACGCTGGGACCTGGTGGTCTGGACGGCGGGCAACGTTTCGCAGCGTGTGCCGAACGCGGACGTGCCGGACGGCAGCGCCGACCTGTTCGTCATCAAGCCGTCCGGGGTCTCGTACGACGACCTGACGCCGGCCGACATGGTGGTCTGCGACCTCGATGGCAACCTCGTGGACGGCACGCGGGCGCCGTCGTCCGACACCGCGGCGCACGCCTACGTGTACACGCACATGCGCGAGGTGGGCGGCGTCGTCCACACCCACTCGACGTACGCGACGGCCTGGGCCGCGCGCGGCGAGGAGGTGCCGTGCGTGCTGACGATGATGGCCGACGAGTTCGGCGGGCCGGTGCCGGTCGGACCGTTCGCGATCATCGGCGACGACTCGATCGGCCGCGGCATCGTCGAGACGCTCAGCGGCCACCGCAGCCCCGCCGTGCTGATGCAGAACCACGGCCCGTTCACCATCGGCAAGGACGCGCGGGCCGCCGTCAAGGCCGCCGTCATGGTCGAGGAGGTGGCCCGCACGGTGCACGTCGCCCGGCAGCTCGGCGACCCCCTGCCGATCGAGCAGCAGCACATCGACGCCCTCTACGACCGCTACCAGAACGTCTACGGCCAGCAGGCCGCCACGAGCACGGAAGGACAGGCATGAGCACCAAGCCCTACGCGGACCGTGAGGTTTGGTTCCTCACCGGGAGCCAGGACCTCTACGGCGAGGAGACCCTGGCCCAGGTCGCGGAGCAGTCCCAGGAGGTCGCCCGCGCGCTGGACGCGTCGTCCGACGTGCCGGTCAAGGTCGTGTGGAAGCCCGTCCTGAAGGACTCGGCCGCCATCCGCCGCGCCATGCTCGACGCCAACGGCGACGACGCGGTGCTGGGCGTCGTGACCTGGATGCACACCTTCAGCCCCGCCAAGATGTGGATCGCGGGCCTGGACGCGCTGCGCAAGCCGCTGCTGCACCTGCACACGCAGGCCAATGTCGAGCTCCCCTGGGACGACATCGACATGGACTTCATGAACCTCAACCAGGCCGCGCACGGTGACCGCGAGTACGCGTACATCGCCACGCGGCTCGGCGTCGCGCGGACCACGGTGGTGGGGCACGTCTCCAACCCGGCCGTCACCCGCCGGGTGGGCACCTGGGTGCGCGGCGCGGCCGGCTGGGCCGCGACGCACGAGCTCAAGCTGGTCCGGTTCGGCGACAACATGCGCAACGTCGCGGTCACCGAGGGCGACAAGACCGAGGCCGAGCTGCGGTTCGGCGTCTCGGTGAACACCTGGGGAGTCAACGAGCTGGTCGCGGCCGTGGACGCCGTCGAGGACGCCGCGATCGACACCCTGGTCGCGGAGTACGAGGAGAAGTACGACGTCGCCCCGGAGCTGCGGGCCGGCGCCGAGCGGCACGACTCGCTGCGCTACGCGGCGCGCCAGGAGCTCGCCCTGCTCGGGTTCCTCGAGGCGGCCGGCGCCAAGGCGTTCACCACCAACTTCGAGGACCTCGGCGCGCTGCGCCAGCTCCCCGGCCTGGCCGTCCAGCGCCTCATGGAGCAGGGCTACGGCTTCGGCGCCGAGGGCGACTGGAAGACGGCGGTGCTCGTGCGCGCGGCCAAGGTCATGGGCGAGGGTCTCCCGGGCGGGGCCTCCCTGATGGAGGACTACACCTACGACCTCACCCCGGGTTCCGAGCTGATCCTCGGCGCGCACATGCTGGAGGTCTGCCCGTCGCTGACCACCTCGAAGCCGCGCATCGAGATCCACCCGCTCGGCATCGGCGGCAAGGAGGACCCGGTCCGCATGGTGTTCTCGGCGGACGCCGTCGAGGGCGCCGTGGTGGTCTCGCTCGCCGACATGCGCGACCGGTTCCGCCTGACGGCGAACGTGGTCGACGTCGTCACGCCGCCGCGCGACCTGCCGAACCTGCCCGTGGCCCGCGCCATGTGGGCCCCGCGGCCGTCGTTCGAGATCTCGGCCGAGTCGTGGCTGACGGCGGGCGGGGCGCACCACACCGTCATGTCGACCGCCGCGGGCATCGAGGCGTTCGAGGTGTTCGCGGACATCGCGCGTACCGAGCTGCTGGTCATCGACGAGGACACGACGCGCCGCGGCTTCGCCGACCAGGTGCGCCACAACCAGGCGTACTACCGCCTGGCCCAGGGCCTCTGACCCTGGCTCCATTGCTGGTCGAGCTTGTCGAGACCCGGGTCTCGACAAGCTCGACCTGCGGTAGGGGGTCTCGACGAGCTCGACCGGCGTTAAGGGGCCTCGACAAGCTCGACCTGCGGTAGGGGTCAGGTGTTGCCTGCCGTCGCCGCGCCCGTCGTCGCCACCATGGTCGCGACCATCACCGCGTTGACCTCGTCGATCGCCCGCTTCACCGCGTCACCGGCCCACTGCGACTCCGAGATCTCCTTGGCTCGCCGCTTGAGCGTCCGCCGGTCCTGGTCGGGGAAGACCTTGCGGGTCAGGTCGGTCGCGTGCAGCAGCGAGACCAGGGCCGCCGTCGGCTCGTCCAGGTCCGCGGCCCCGGTCAGCGCCCCGAGCACCCGCTCCCGGACCGCGGCCTCCGGCGCCGGGTCGTGCGCCGGCCAGGTGGTGCTCGGGAACAGCCCGAGCACCTTGACCTGCTCCTCGCGGAGCACGCCCCGGGCCGCCAGCCCCTGCTGCAGCGCGTCGCGCAGCGTGCGGGCGAAGCTGCCCTGACCGATCTTCCGGATCGCGTCCTTGGGCCTCCGGCCCTCCAGCAGGTCCAGGATCTCGCGCTCCAGCGGGTCGGACGGCGTCGCCCGTCCCGTCGCGCGGAACCGGCCCTTCTGGCCGCCGTCGACGCCGTCGGACACGCCGAGCGCGCCCCGCAGCATGAGCCCGGCGACGGCGGCACCGGCGAGCGCGAACTGCAGGTGCTGCCCGCTGAGCAGGGGGCGTCCGGAGGCGTCGTCGAGCGCGAGGAGCAGGTACTCCTCGGCGAGGCTGAGTTCCATGGTGGTCTCCCGGTCGTCGCTGTCGTGGGCGGGCTGGGCCCTCGGGACCAGCAGACCACGGCAGGTCCGGCCGCGTGATCCGCCGCGGGGATGACGGCGGCCCACCGCCGGGCGGAGAAGCCTGCCGCCGGGCCGCGCGACCCCGCGGTTCAGGATTGGCCGGACTTGGGAGTTTCGTTCCCCTAACCGGGCGAAAGCGGCAGACTCGTTACCGGAATGTGACGTGTCCACCTGTCTGTCTGGTATTTGTGAGCGCTAACATTCCAACCGGGCACAAAGCCGCTAGCACTCGCACGATGCCGTGCGAGATCTCAAGGAGGAGACATGGCACGCACGACCCTGACCCGTACCGTTCTGGCCGCAGTGTCGGCAGCCTCGCTGTTCGCCCTCGGTGCGTGCAGCTCGGACGCCGGCAACGAGCCCGCGGGTGGTGGCGACACGGTTGCCGCTGACGACGGCGTCATCACGCTCGGTTTCTCCCAGGTGGGCGCGGAGTCCGGCTGGCGCGCCGCCAACACGAAGTCGATCCAGGACACGCTCACCGCGGAGAACGGCTTCGACCTCAAGTTCTCCGACGCGCAGCAGAAGCAGGAGAACCAGATCCAGGCCATCCGCTCGTACATCACGCAGGGCGTGGACGTCATCGCGTTCTCCCCGGTGGTCGAGACCGGCTGGGACGCCGTCCTCCAGGAGGCCAAGGCCGCGGGCATCCCCGTGATCCTCACGGACCGCGCCGTCGACTCCAGCGACGAGACCCTGTACGAGTCGTTCATCGGCTCGGACTTCGTGCTCGAGGGCGAGATGGCCGGCGAGTGGGTCGCCGAGCAGTACGACGGCGAGGGCTACAAGGCCGTCGAGCTGCAGGGCACCACCGGTGCCGCCCCGGCGATCGACCGCAAGGAGGGCTTCGCGTCGGCCATCGAGGGCACCGACATCGAGCTCATCGACAGCCAGACCGGCAACTTCACGCGCGCCGAGGGCAAGACGGTCATGGAGGGCTTCCTCAACGCCCACGACGACATCGACCTCGTGTTCGCGCACAACGACGACATGGGGCTCGGCGCCATCGAGGCCATCGAGGCGGCCGGCCTCACGCCGGGCGAGGACATCAAGATCGTCACGATCGACGCCGTCAAGGACGGCATGCAGGCGCTCGCCGACGGCAAGATCAATTACATCGTCGAGTGCAACCCGCTGCTCGGCCCGGACCTGGCGGACATCGCCAAGAAGGTCCTCGCCGGCGAGGAGGTCGAGAAGCGCATCGTCGTCAAGGACGAGGCGTTCGACCAGGCGGCGGCCAAGGAAGCGCTGCCCACCCGCGAGTACTGACCCCCGCCGCCGGCCGCTCGTGGTCGTGAGCCCGGTGCGCCGGGCGAGCCCCCCGCTGGTCGAGCTTGTCGAGACCCAGGGTCTCGACAAGCTCGACCAGCGGGCCTCGCCCGGCGCACGGGCTCGCCGCCCGGGGCCACGCACGTAAGAAGGTCGAGGATGACCCAGCAGACCACACCACCCGTCGTCGAGATGACCGGCATCAGCGTCGAGTTCCCGCCGGTCAAGGCCCTCGACGGCGTCGACTTCAGTCTCCGCCCCGGCGAGATCCACGCCCTCATGGGCGAGAACGGCGCGGGCAAGTCCACCCTGATCAAGGCCCTCACGGGCATCCACTCGCCGACGGCGGGGACCATCCGCGTGGACGGCGTCGAGCGCCGGTTCTCCGGCCCCGCCGACGCCCGGGCCCACGGCGTGAGCACCGTGTACCAGGAGGTCAACCTCTGCGAGAACCTCACGGTCGCGGAGAACATCATGCTCGGCGCCGAGCCGCGCGTGCTCGGTGGCCTGAACTGGCGGGCGATCGGTCGGCAGGCGGCCACGCACCTGGAACGAATGGGCCTGGACATCGACCCGGGCTCCTCGCTGGGGTCGCACTCGCTGGCGGTGCAGCAGCTCGTCGCGATCTGCCGGGCCACGGTGGGGGACTGCAAGGTGCTGATCCTCGACGAGCCCACCTCCAGCCTGGACACCGACGAGGTGGCCCATCTCTTCACCGTCATGCGCGCCCTGCGCGACGACGGCGTGGCGATCCTGTTCGTGAGCCACTTCCTGGACCAGGTCTACGAGGTCTCCGACCGCATGACGGTGCTGCGCAACGGCACCCTCGTGGGGGAGTTCGTGACCGCTGAGCTGCCGGCGTCCGAGCTGGTGCAGCACATGATCGGCCGGTCCATGGACGTGCTGGAGGCCGCCGAGGAGGTGCTGGAGCAGGCCGAGCGGCCGGCCGACGCGACCCCGCTGCTGCAGGTGGTGGGCCTGGGCCGCAAGGGCTCGGTGCAGCCGTTCGACCTCGACCTCTACGAGGGCGAGGTGGTCGGCCTGGCCGGGCTGCTCGGCTCGGGCCGCACGGAGCTGGCGCGCCTGCTCACGGGCGCCGACCGGGCCGACGCCGGGCAGGCCCGCGTGTCCGGCAAGCCGACGCGCCTGCGCAACCCGCGCGCGGCCATGCGCCACCGGATCGCGTACACGTCCGAGGACCGCAAGGGCGAGGGCGTCGTCGACGGCCTGACCGTGCGGGAGAACATCGTGCTCGCCCTCCAGGCCGAGCGCGGCTGGATGCGGCCGCTGCCCCGCAAGCAGGTGGACGAGCTGGTCGCGAAGTACATCCAGCAGCTCGGCATCCGGCCCGCCGACCCGGAGGCGCTGCTGCGCAACCTGTCCGGCGGCAACCAGCAGAAGGTGCTGCTCGCGCGGTGGCTCGCCACGGCCCCGAAGCTGCTCGTGCTCGACGAGCCGACGCGCGGCATCGACGTCGGCGCCAAGGCGGAGATCCAGAAGCTGGTGGCCGAGCTGGCCGCCGACGGCATGTCCGTCGTCTTCATCTCCGCCGAGCTGGAGGAGGTGCTGCGCATCTCGCACCGCATCGCGGTGCTGAGGGACCGCCGCAAGGTGGCGGAGATCGACGGCAACCGCGCGTCGATGGACCAGGTGGTCGAGCTCATCGCGGGAGGTGGGGCAGCGTGAGGGACGTACTGCGGCACCATCTGTTCTGGCCCGTGGCCGCGCTGGTCGCGCTGCTGGTCGCCAACACGGTGGCCCGGCCGAGCTTCCTGGCGGTCACCGTCCGGGACGGGCACCTGTTCGGCGCCCCGATCGACATCCTGCGCACGACGGCGCCCCTGCTGCTCGTCGCCCTGGGCATGACCCTGGTCATCGCGACGCGCGGCATCGACCTCTCGGTCGGCGCCGTGGTCGCGGTCTCGGGGGCGGTCGCGCTGTCGCACATCGCGTCGTCGCCGAACCCGGACTCGCCGGTCACCGTGCTCACCGCCATCGCCCTGGCCCTGGTGCTGTGCCTGCTGCTGGGCGTGTGGAACGGGTTCCTGGTCTCGGTGCTCGGCATCCAGCCGATCATCGCCACGCTCATCCTGATGACGGCGGGCCGCGGCGTCGCCATGCTCATCACCGGCGGCATGATCACCACCGTCAACAGCGCGCCGTTCAAGGTGCTGGGCTCCGGGTTCTGGCTCGGCCTGCCCACCGCCGCGGTCCTCGCGTTCGGCGTGTTCGCCGTGGTCGCGTTCGTGGTGCGGCGCACCGCGCTCGGCATGCTGCTGGAGGCCACGGGCATCAACCCGGCCGCGAGCCGGCTGTCCGGTGTGCGCTCCCGCACCCTGACCTGGACGGTGTACGCGGCGTCGGGCCTGTTCGCCGGCCTGGCCGGCCTGCTGATCAGCGCCGACACGATGGCGGCCGACGCCAACAACGCCGGCCTGTTCATCGAGCTCGACGCGATCCTCGCGGTGGTCATCGGCGGGACGGCGCTCTCGGGCGGCAAGTTCAACCTGTCGGGCACCCTGGTCGGCGCGCTGGTGATCGCAACCCTGGAGCGGACCGTCACCGTGCTCGGCATCTCGCCGCTGGTCACGCCCCTGTTCATGGCCCTGGTCGTCATCGCGGTGACCCTGCTCCAGTCGCCCCGGATGCGGGAGCGGCTCACGGCGGCCAGACGACGCCAGGTCATGGCGCCGGCCGAGCCGCCGTCCACCGCACGCCCCGACTCGACCCCCGACTCGACGGAGGTGAAGGCCTGATGGCGACGTCGGCCCCCGCGCCCGGCGCGGCCCCCACGGAACCCGTGGCCCCCAAGGCCCGCGCCCGGAAGCTCCCCGTCCGGCTGGACCGGCGATACCTGCCGGTGCTGGGCACGTTCGTGGTGCTCGCCCTCATGCTGATCGTGGGCGGCACCAGGTACGACAACTTCCTGACGCCCGCCGTGATCTCCAACCTGTTCATCAACAACGCGCACCTCATCGTGCTCGCGGTGGGGATGACGTTCGTGATCCTCACCGGCGGCATCGACCTGTCGGTCGGGTCGGTGCTGGCGCTGTCCACGGTGATCACCGCGGCCCTGCTCCAGGCCGGCCTGCCGGTAGCCGTGGTGCTGCCGCTCGCCGTGGGCGCCGGGACGGTGATCGGCCTGGCGCACGGCGTGATGATCCACTACTTCCAGGTGCAGCCGTTCGTCGCCACGCTCGCGGGCATGTTCTTCGCGCGCGGGCTGTGCTTCCTCATCGCGCCCGAGTCCATCGCGATCGACGACCCGTCGTTCGTGGCGCTCGCGAGCTGGGTGCAGATCTTCGGCGAGTGGCGCATGACCTCCAGCGTGCTCATCGCGCTGATCGTGGTGGGCCTCGGCTTCCTGGTGCTGCACTTCACGCGGTTCGGCCGCACCGTCTACGCGATCGGCGGCGGCGAGCAGTCCGCGCTGCTCATGGGCCTGCCCGTGGCCCGCACCAAGGTGCTCGCGTACGTCGTCAGCGGCACCTGCGCCGGGCTCGGCGGCCTGCTGTTCGCCATGTTCTCCCGGTCCGGCTACTCGCTGACCGGTGTGGCGATGGAGCTCGACGCCATCGCGGCCGTCGTCATCGGCGGCACGCTGCTCACGGGCGGTACGGGGTTCGTGCTCGGCTCCGTGCTGGGCGTGCTGGTGCTGGGCCTGATCCAGACCATCATCACGTTCGAGGGCACCCTCAGCTCCTGGTGGACCAAGATCGTCATCGGCGTGCTGCTGCTGATCTTCGTGGCCCTCCAGCGGGTGCTGAGCCTCCGCCGCACCTGACGAGGTACCCCGCCCCCGGCTCGGCGCACCCGCTGCGCCGAGCCAGGGGCGGGGGTCCGACCATCCGAAAGCCACAACGACGTGACGAGAGGAATTACAACGATGAAGAGAACGACGAGACGCAGGACCGCCCTGGTGGCGGCCGCCCTGAGCCTCGGGCTGGCCGCCCCCGCCGTGGCGGCGGCCACGACGCCCGCCGTCGTCCCGGCGGGACCGGCCGCCCAGACCGCCGACCCGTCGACAGGCTCAGGGCAGCGCGGCGACCATGCCGCCTACTTCTTCCCCTACTTCACCGGCGAGTCGACGGCCGACGGCGAGACCATCTCGTTCGCCGTCTCCGACGGTCCCGACCCGCTGGAGTGGACCACGCTGAACGGCGGCGAGCCGGTGCTCTCCTCCGACCTCGGGACCAAGGGGCTGCGCGACCCGTTCCTGATCCGCGGCGGGGACGGCACGTACTACCTGCTCGCCACCGACCTGCAGATCTACGGCGGCGGCAACTTCGGCGACGCCCAGGAGACCGGCAGCCGCTCCATCATGGTCTGGGAGTCCACCGACCTCGTGAACTGGGGCGAGCAGCGCGAGATCGAGCTCGCCCCCGAGAACGCCGGCAACCTGTGGGCGCCCGAGGCGTACTGGGACGAGGCGGCGGGCGAGTTCGTCGTCTACTGGGCCTCGGCGCTCTACCCCGACGACGTCCCGCCCGCCGAGCGCGACATCCGCGACTCCTACCAGCGCATGCTCTACGCGACCACCACCGACTTCGAGACCTTCTCGGAGCCGCAGCCGTGGATCGACGAGCCGCAGGGCGACGGCCTCGGCATGATCGACTCCACGGTCCAGCAGGAGGACGGCGTCTACTACCGCCTCACCAAGGACGAGTCGTACATGGGCATGCGGCAGGAGTCGTCCACCGACCTGCGCCGCACCCAGGGCGTGTCCGACGGCGACGGCTGGGACCTGATCAAGGAGCGCGTCGGGTTCGGGCAGCCCAACCCGTGGGGCGGCACGTTCACCGGGGGCGAGGGGCCCACGCTGTTCCCGTCGCTCACCGACGACCGCTGGTTCCTGCTCCAGGACCAGCCGAGCTACCACGACGGCCAGGGCTACATGCTCTTCGAGACCGACGACCTGAGCAGCGGCGAGTGGACGGCGAACCTCGACGCGATCCTGCCCGCCAGCCCCCGGCACGGCACCGTGCTGCCGATCACCGCCGAGGAGCGCGACCGCCTGCTGGCCGCGTACCCGCCCGCCGCGACCCCGGTCCAGGAGCACACGCTCGACGTCGACGCCGCGGCGGCCGGCACCGAGATGAGCGACGACCTGTACGGCGTCTTCTACGAGGACATCAACTACGCGGCCGACGGCGGCCTCTACGCCGAGCTGGTCCGCAACCGGTCCTTCGAGTTCGCCGCGACCGACAACGCGAGCTTCACGGGCATGACCGGCTGGGACGTGGTGCAGCGCGGGTCCGCGGGCACGGCCGTCGTGGAGTCCGAGCGCGGCGAGTGGCTCAACGACAGCAACCGCGCCTACCTGACCGTCGAGGCCGACGGGCCCGGCGTCGGCGTGCGGAACGCGAGCTACAACGAGGGCTTCGCGATCGAGAGGCGCAAGAAGTACGACTTCTCGGTGTTCGCCCGCGCCGAGCGCGGCCAGCGCCTCACCGTCAGCCTGGAGTCGCCCGACGGCGGGACCACCTACGCCTCGACGACCGTGACGGTCAACGGCTCTGACCGCTGGAAGAAGCACACGGCCACCCTCACCGCGAACCGCACCGTGAACGACGCCCGGCTCGTGGTCACCGGCGGCGCTCGCGGCACGCTGCGCCTCGACATGGTCTCGCTGTTCCCGCGCGACACCTGGGTGGGCCCGGTCAACGGGCGTTCGCCGCTGCGCGCGGACCTCGCCCAGAAGGTCGCAGAGCTGGAGCCGTCGTTCCTGCGGTTCCCCGGCGGCTGCGTCACCAACGTCGGCACCTTCGACACGTACCTGGAGTCCGACGGCGCCGACCGCCGTCGGACCTACCAGTGGAAGGAGACCATCGGGCCGGTCGAGGCGCGGCCCACGAACTGGAACTTCTGGGGCTACAACCAGACCTACGGCCTGGGCTACCTGGAGTACTTCGAGTTCGCGGAGGACCTGGGCGCCACGCCGCTGCCGGTGCTCTCGGTGGGCGCCAACGGCTGCGGCAGCAACATCCCCGAGATGACCGACGACGTCCGCATCGACCGCTGGGTGCAGGACACGGTGGACCTCATCGAGTTCGCCAACGGCTCCGTGCGCACCAAGTGGGGCAAGGTGCGCGCCGCGCTGGGCCACCCCAAGCCGTTCGGCGTGAGGTACATCGGGCTGGGCAACGAGGAGAACACGGACACCTTCCAGGCCAACTTCCCGCGGTTCCGGGACGCCGTCGAGGCGGCGCACCCGGAGGTCACCGTGATCTCGAACTCCGGCCCGGACGACGCCGGCGCCCGGTTCGACGAGCTGTGGGAGTTCAACCGCGAGCAGGGCGTCGCGATGGTCGACGAGCACTACTACAACGACCCGTCGTGGTTCCTGTCGAACACGGAGCGGTACGACTCCTACGACCGCGAGGGTCCGCACGTGTTCCTCGGCGAGTACGCCTCGCGGGGCAACGCGTGGTCCAACGCGCTGTCCGAGGCCGCGTACATGACCGGGATCGAGCGCAACGCCGACCTGGTCGAGCTCGCCTCGTACGCGCCGATGTTCGCCAACGAGGACTACGTCCAGTGGTCCCCGGACATGATGTGGTTCGACAACGACGAGTCCTGGGGCTCGACGTCGTACTGGACGCAGAAGATGTTCATGACGAACACCGGTGACCGGGTGGTCCCGTCGGTGCACGACGGCCCGGAGGAGACCCCCGCCGACATCTCGGGCGGCGTCTTCCTGTCCACGTGGAACACCCGGGCCGCGTACGACGACGTCGTGGTCACCGACAACGCGTCCGGCGACGTGCTGTTCTCGGACTCGTTCGACGACGCGTCCGGCTGGGACCCCCAGTCCGGCACGTGGGCCGTGGCGGACGGCGAGTACGTCCAGTCGGCCGGGAACGTCACCGACGCGCGCTCGATCATCACCGACGCCTACGCCAAGGACTGGGACAACTACACCCTGGAGCTGGACGCCCGGAAGCTGGGCGGCAGCGAGGCGTTCCTGATCGGCTTCGCGGCCGGCGGCCGGGACGACTTCTACTGGTGGAACCTCGGCGGGTGGAACAACACCCGGCAGGCGCTGCAGCGGGCCGACAACAGCTCGGCGAACGAGGTCGCGGCCGTGGAGGGGCACTCGATGGAGACGGGCCGGGACTACCACGTCAAGGTCGTGGTCTCCGGGCGCACCATCAAGCTCTACCTCGACGGCGAGCTGCAGATGACCTACACCGAGCCGACCACGGAGTCGCTGTACCAGGTGGTCACGCGCGACGAGCGGACCGGTGACCTGGTGCTCAAGGTGGTCAACCCCTACGAGTCGGTCGCGCGCACCGCGGTGTCGCTCGCCGGGGCGAAGGTGGACCCCCGGGCGTCCGTCACGGAGATGACCGGGGCGCCGTCGGCCCGGAACACCAAGACCCAGCCCGAACGGGTGGTGCCCGTCGAGAGCCGCACGCGGCTCGACGTGTCCCGCTCGGGCGGCGGCTCGGCGTTCACGTACGACTTCCCGGCCCACTCGATCACTTTCCTGAGGCTTCACGAGCGCTAGCAGTTTTCACGCCCACGGGACCACCGTCAGCCCGTACGGTGGTCCCGTGAGCAAGCTGCCCGAGGACGTCCGGGAACGCCCCATGCCTGACCCTTCAGAGCTGCGCCAGCTGGTCGCCGACCTGCGCCGCCTGGTCCTGACCTACAAGTTCGGGATCGACGAGGTCATGACCAAGATCTCGATCCTGCGGGACGAGTTCCGGCACATGCAGAACTACAACCCCGTGGAGCACGTGGGGTCGCGGCTCAAGTCCTTCGAGTCGATCGTCGCCAAGTGCCGGCGCAAGGGCATCCCGCTGACGCCGGACGGCGTGCGGGACCAGATGTTCGACATCGCCGGGGTGCGGATCACCTGCAGCTTCGTCAACGACATCTACCTGGTGCGCGACATGCTCCTGGCGCAGTCGGACCTGACGCTGCTGGAGGAGCGGGACTACATCAAGCACCCGAAGGCGACCGGGTACAAGTCGCTGCACCTCATCGTGCAGATCCCGGTCTACCTGTCCGACCGGGTGGAGAAGGTCATCGTCGAGATCCAGCTGCGGACCATCGCCATGGACTTCTGGGCGAGCCTCGAGCACAAGATCTACTACAAGTACGACGGCGACGTGCCCCGGCACCTCACCGACTCGCTCAAGCTCGCCGCCGACGTCGCGTGGTCGCTCGACACCTCGATGGAACGCATCCACGACGAGGTCAAGGCGATCTCGGGCGACGAGGAGCCGGTCGCGAGCCGGCACAACCTGCACACCCCGGAGGAGATGCTGCGCGACTTCTGGCGCGCGGCGGAGGCCGACGGCGGCTTCGGCTTCGACAGCGAGACCTGAGCCCCGCTGGTCGAGCTTGTCGAGACCGGTTGGTCGCCCCGTTGGTCGAGCTTGTCGAGACCTTCCCGGGTCTCGACAAGCTCGACCAGCGGTTGGGCTAGCGGGTCGCCAGCGCCCCCGACAGCGCTGTCCACGACTCCGGCGGCAGCGTCACCGTGGTGGTCGTCCCGTCGCCCGCCGTGACCCGGCCGGCGACGTCGAACGTGCCCCAGTGGGCCTGGGCCACCTTCTCTGCGTGCGCGGGACCGGCGACGGCGGCCTCGTGGTCGGCGGTCATCGACCAGCCCTCGGTGACGTCCAGCGCCGCACCCGGGTGCGCCAGCTCGACCTCGACCGGCTCGGGGGAGCGGTTGGTCAGGAACAGGGCCACGGCGCCGTCGGACAGCGTGGCCGCCGCCGTCACCGACGGCACCTCGCCGTGCGCCTTGGTGGTGATGCCCGGCGTCGTCACGCGCAGGTCGAGCGCGTCGCCCTGGGCGAGCCGCGCCGTCGTCGCGAACGGGTGGAACGTGGGCTGCCGCCAGGCCTCGCCGCCGGGCTCGGTCATGATCGGCGCGATCACGTTGACGAGCTGCGCGAGGCACGCGACCGGCACGCGGTCGGCGTGGTTCAGCAGCGTGACCAGCAGGTCGCCCACCACCACGGCGTCGAGCCCAGAGTAGACGTCCTCGATGATGCGCGGCGCGTCCCGCTGGATCGGCAGGTTCTCCTCGCCGGGGAACCGGGTGGTCAGGTACCAGACGTTCCACTCGTCGAAGCTCACGGTGATCTTCTTGTCCGAGCGGCGCTGCGCGCCCACGGCGTCGGCCGAGGCCACGACCCGCTCGATGAACCGGTCCATCGCGGTGCCCGAGCCGAGGAACGACGCGCGGTCGCCGTCGATCTCCTCGTAGTAGGCGTGCATCGAGATGTGGTCCACCAGGTCGTAGGTGTACTCCAGGACCGTGCGCTCCCACTCGCCGAACGTCTCCATCTGCATGGACGAGGAGCCGCACGCCACCAGCTCGATCGACGGGTCCACGAGCTTCATCGCGGCGCCCGCGTTCCGGGCGAGCCTGCCGTACTCGTGCGCGTCCTTGTGGCCGATCTGCCACGGGCCGTCCATCTCGTTGCCCAGGCACCAGAGCTTGACCCCGTAGGGCTTCTCGCGCCCGTTGGCGATGCGCAGGTCGGCCCAGCGGGTGCCGGCCTCGCCGTTGCAGTACTCCAGGAGGGCCACGGCCTCCTCCACGCCGCGCGTGCCGAGGTTGACCGCCATCATCGGCTGGATGCCCTCGCGCTCGGCCCACTGCAGGAACTCGTCGGTGCCCACCAGGTTGGGCTCGACGGTGCGCCAGGCCAGGTCGAGGAACGGCTTGCGCTGCTCCACCGGCCCGACGGCGTCCTCCCAGCGGTAGTTGGAGACGAAGTTGCCGCCGGGGTACCGGACGGTCGTGACGCCCAGCTCGCGGGTCAGGTCGGCGACGTCACGGCGGAACCCGTGCTCGTCCGACGTCGGATGGCCGGGCTCGTGGATGCCCGTGTAGACCGCGCGGCCCAGGTGCTCCACGAACGAGCCGAACAGGCGGCGGTCGACGGTGCCTACGGTGAAGTCGGGGTGCAGCAGGACGCGGGTGCGGGAGGTCGTCATTGTTCCTCGCTGGTCGGTCGGTGGTTCTACAACGTTGCACACTAGCGGATGGACGACGCGGTAGCGATGCCCGTCCTCTACCCTGTGGAAAAACTCGCCGACCGGAGGCTGGCAGCGTGGCCGTGACGATGCACGACGTGGCGCAACGCGCCGGCGTCTCGATCAAGACCGTGTCGAACGTGGTGAACGGCTACCCGTACATCCGCGCCGCCACGAAGGAGCGCGTCGAGGCGGCGATCGACGAGCTCGGCTACCGCGTCAACATGTCGGCCCGGAATCTCCGCACCCGCCGCACGGGCCTGATCACGCTCGCCGTCCCGGAGCTGTCGCTCCCGTACTTCGCGGAGCTCGCGGACGCCGTCATCTCCGCCGCCGACGCCGCCGGCTGGACGGTGCTCATCGAGCAGACCAGCGCGAGCCGCGAGCGGGAGACCGAGGTGCTCTCGGGACGGCGCCGCCACCTCACGGACGGGCTGATCTTCTCGCCGCTGGCGCTCGGCCCCGACGACATCGGCCTGTTCTCCGTGGACTTCCCGCTGGTCATCCTCGGCGAGCGCGTGTTCGGCGCGCCCGCCGACCACGTGACCATGAACAACGTGGCCGCGGCCAAGGCGGCCACCCTGCACCTGGCGTCGCTCGGCCGCCGCCGGATCGCCGTGATCGGCGCGCACGCGGGCGAGCAGGTCGGCTCGGCCGCCCTGCGCACCGAGGGCTACCGGGAGGGGCTCGCCGAGGCCGGGCTGCCGTTCGACCCGGAGCTGGTCGGCGAGGCCGGCCTGTGGCACCGCTCGACGGGCGCCGAGACGATGAGCCGCATGCTCGACGACGGCGTCGAGCTCGACGCCGTCTTCGCGCTCAACGACGCGCTGGCCCTCGGCGCGCTGCACGCCCTGCACGCCCACCGCATCGACGTGCCGGGCCAGGTGGCGCTCATCGGCTTCGACGACGTCGACGACGCGCGGTACTCGGTCCCCGCGCTCTCGTCCGTGGACCCCGGGCGCGACCAGATCGCGCACACCGCGGTGGAGCTGCTGCTGGAGCGCATCGCCGCGTCCGGCGACCCCGCGCCGTTCCGCAGGGTGGTGCCGGACTCGCGCATCGTTGGCCGCGAGTCCACGGGCGAGCCGGGCGACGTGGTCGGCGTCCAGCCGGGCGGCACCGAGCAGGTCGCCGTCGACATGACCTGGGCCTGACGAACCAGGGATCGGCGTATCGAACCTCTTGCCACGGCGGCATGGTTGCCGGTAGAACGGTGCCCGGCGTTCCTACAACGTTGAAAAGTGACCCGGCGACGACGCCGGGAGCGCCGTGGTCCCCGACCGCGGAGCACCGAATCAAGGAGGACTCGGATGCGTACTTCAGCCCGACGCCGAGGCGTGGCTGCCGCAGCCGCCGTGGCCGTCTCCGCCGTCGGCCTCACGGCCTGCTCCGGCGGAGGCGGGAGCGCCGCGGAGGCGACCTGCACCAACGAGATCAAGCAGCCGGACGCCGCCCAGGTGACGGTCTGGGCGTGGTACCCGTCGTTCGAGTCCGTGGTGGACAACTTCAACGAGACCCACACCGACCTGCAGGTCTGCTGGACCAACGCGGGCCAGGGCGCGGACGAGTACAACAAGTTCCAGACCGCGATCGAGGCCGGCACCGGAGCGCCCGACGTGATCATGCTCGAGGCCGAGGTGCTGCCCACCTTCACGATCCTCGAGTCGCTCGTGGACCTCTCCGAGTACGGCGCCGCAGAGCTGGAGGGTGACTACACGCCCGGCTCCTGGTCGGACGTCTCCAACGGCGACGCGGTCTACGCGATCCCCGTGGACGGCGGCCCCATGGGCATGCTCTACCGCGCCGACATCTTCGAGGAGTACGGCGTCGAGGTGCCGACCACCTGGGACGAGTTCGCGACCGCGGCCCAGGACCTGCGCGACGCGGGCTTCGAGGGGCACATCACCGACTTCCCGACCAACGGCAACGCGCTCAACTACGCGCTGTTCGCCCAGAACGGCTGGGAGCCGTTCCAGTACGACGCCGCGAAGCCGACCGAGGTGGGCATCACCGTCGACAGCCCGGAGGCCGAGGAGGTCCTGAGCTACTGGAAGGGCCTGATCGACGAGGACCTGGTGGCCACCGAGGACGCGTTCACGACCGACTACAACGCGGCGCTCGTGGACGGCACCTACGCCGTCTATCTCGCGGCCGCCTGGGGTCCGGGCTACCTCCAGGGACTCTCGGAGGCCGACGCCGACGCCGAGTGGCGCGCGGCTCCGCTGCCGCAGTGGGACCCCGAGAACCCCGTGCAGGTGAACTGGGGCGGCTCCACCTTCGCCGTCACCACGCAGTCCGAGCAGCCGGAGGCCGCGGCGACCGTGGCCAAGGAGCTGTTCGACACCGACGAGGCGTGGAAGCTCGGCGTCGAGGAGGCGGCCCTGTGGCCGCAGTGGAAGCCGATGCTCGAGTCGGACTGGTTCACGGGTCTCGAGGCACCGTTCTTCGGCGGCCAGAAGATCAACGAGGAGGTGTTCCTCGACGCGGCCAACGGGTACCAGGGCTTCTCGTTCAGCCCGTTCCAGGTCTACGCCTACGACCAGCAGACGCAGGCCCTGTACGACATGGTCCAGAACGGCACCGACGCCGCCACGGCGCTCGGCACCGTCCAGGACGGTCTGGTGCAGTACGCCACCGAGCAGGGCTTCACGGTCTCCGAATGAGCCTGAGCAAGAGCGCCGCCGCGCCCGCCGCGGCCCGCCCCACCAGCAAGATCGCCAGCCGGCGGCAGCGCTGGGGATACGTCTACGTGGCGCCGTTCGCCGCCGTGTTCACCGTGTTCCTGGTGCTGCCCCTGGGCTACGCGCTCTGGATGAGCCTGCACAACAAGGGCATCGCCACGGCCGGGCGCAGCGTGTTCGTGGGCGCCGACAACTACGTCAAGGCGTTCACGGACCCGGTGTTCCTGGAGGGCCTGTGGCGGGTGCTGCGGTTCGTGCTGGTCATGGTGCCGGTGCAGATCGTGGTCGCCCTCGTGGCGGCGCTCCTGCTCGACACGCTCGCCACGCGGCTCAGCCGGGCCACGCGCCTGCTGATCTTCGTGCCGTACGCGATCCCGGCGGTGATCGGGGCGCTCATGTGGGGCTTCCTGTACAGCCCCCGGTTCGGTCCGGCGCAGGACGTCTTCGGCCTGCTGGGCCTGACGGCGCCGAACTTCCTCAGCTCCGCCAACATCTTCGGGTCGCTGGTCAACATCGTGACCTGGCAGTGGGTGGGCTACTACATGATCATCATCTACGCCGCCCTGCGGTCGATCGACCCCTCGGTCTACGAGGCGGCGGTGCTCGACGGCGCGGACGGGCGACAGATCGCGCTGCGCATCAAGGTGCCGATGATCTCGTCGTCGATGGTGATGATCGTGGTCTTCGCGCTCATCGGCACCCTGCAGTTCTTCACGGAGCCACAGGTCCTGCGGTCGTCCGCGCAGGGCGCCATCCCGTCCGACTACACCCCGAACATGTACGCGTTCGCGACGGCGTTCAACTACAGCCAGTTCAACTACGCCTCGACGCTGGCGTTCGCCCTCGGGTTCCTGGTGTTCGTGGGCTCGTACGTGTTCCTGTTCCTGACGCGCAAGCAGAGCGGGCTCAAGTGATGGCGACCTCGACCCTTGCCTCCAAGGCCACCACCGACCGCACGGCGCGGGACACGTCCGGCCCCGTGGGCCAGGGCCGCCGCATCGGCTCGCACGTGGTGCTCGTCATCCTGGCGGTCTACTTCGTGGTGCCGCTGTGGTGGCTCGCGGTGGCGTCCACCAAGACCAACTCGGGCCTGTTCGCCGGGGACGCGCTCTGGTTCGGCTCCGACTTCGCCCTCTGGGACAATGTCACGGGGCTGTTCACCCACCAGGGCGGCATCTACTGGACGTGGTTCCGCAACTCGTTCGTGTACGCGGTCGCGGGTGGCGTGGGCGCCACGGTGCTCTCGGTGCTCGCCGGATACGGCCTGGCCAAGTACCGGTTCCGCGGGCGCTCCGTGTTCTTCGCGCTGCTCCTGGGCTCGGTCATGGTGCCGATGACGGCGCTGGTCATCCCCACCTTCGTGCTGCTCAGCGGCATGGGCCTGCTGAACACGATGTGGGCCGTCATCCTGCCGTCGCTGCTGAGCCCGGTCGGCGTCTACCTGGTGCGGGTCTACGCCCAGGACGCCGTCCCGGAGGAGGTGCTCGATGCCGGCCGGGTCGACGGAGCGGGTGAACTTCGTCTCTTCTTCCAGGTGGTCCTGCCGCTGCTGCGCCCGGCCATCGTGACCGTGCTGCTCCTCACCACCGTCGCCACGTGGAACAACTTCTTCCTGCCGCTGGCCGTGCTCCGCGACCCGAACCTGCTCCCCGTGACGGTCGGGATCTACAACTGGCAGGCCCTCTCGAACGCCGGCGCGGGCGGCGAACAGGTCTGGAACCTGATCGTCACGGGCTCGTTCCTGTCGGTGGTCCCGCTGGTCGCAGCGTTTCTCTCGTTGCAGAAGTACTGGCAGGGCGGCCTGTCGCTCGGCAGCGTCCGGTGAGGTCCGGCGCGCCCGGACCGGGCGCGCCGGATTCAAGAGTTGACTGTATCGATGCCGTAACCATCCAAGAAGTTCTCCTTACTTACCCGCGACCCCGGCTACGGTGATCCCCGTCACCGAACGATCGTGGCGGTTCTCAGCCGACACGGTTTTGACCAATGGGCTTGTGAGCGTTCACAATCTGTTGCGTTCACAAAGTGAAGTCGGCCGGGTTGCAGAGACGTTGCCCGGGCAACACTCGAAGAGGAGAAGTCATGGCAAGGAAGCTGTGGGCAACGCGCGGTCTGGCCGCGCTGGCAACGGGCGCGATGGCCGTCTCTCTCGCCGCGTGCGGCGGCAGCGGCGCCGGTGGTAGCGGCGCCGGTGGCGACGGTGCGGGCGACGGCGAGGCCGGCGGCCTCGTGGGCGTGGCGATGCCGACCCAGACGTACGAGCGCTGGATCGCCGACGGCGACGCCGTGAAGACGGGCCTCGAGGAGGCCGGCTACGACGTCGACCTGCAGTTCGCGGGCGACGACATCCCGACCCAGCAGCAGCAGATCGACGCGATGATCAACAAGGGCGCCGAGGCGCTCATCATCGCCTCGATCGACGGCACCGCGCTGGGCAGCCAGCTCGAGGCCGCCGCTGCCGCGGACATCCCGGTCATCTCCTACGACCGCCTCATCCGCGACTCGGAGAACGTCGACTTCTACGTCACGTTCGACAACTACGAGGTCGGCGTGCAGCAGGGCACCTCGCTGCTGACCGGCCTGGGCATCCTCGACGAGAACGGCGAGGAGGCCGCGGACGCGCCCGAGGGCCCGTTCAACGTGGAGCTGTTCGCCGGCTCGCCCGACGACAACAACGCCGGGTTCTTCTTCGACGGCGCGATGTCGGTGCTCCAGCCGTACCTCGACGACAAGACGCTCGTCGTGCCCTCGAAGCAGGTCGACTTCGACACCGTCGCCATCCAGCGCTGGGAGCAGGAGCGTGCGCAGAAGCGCATGGAGGACCTGCTGACCGCCACGTACACCAAGGGTGACGTGACCGTCGACGGCGTGCTGGCCCCGGCCGACGTCATCTCGCGCGGCATCATCACGGCCCTCGGCAACTCCGGCTACGGCGAGGACGACCTCGCGATGCCGATCGTCACCGGCCAGGACGCCGAGGCGTCGTCCGCCAAGCTGATCGTCGACGGCGACCAGTACTCGACGATCTTCAAGGACACGCGTCTGCTGGCCGAGCAGGCCGTCACCGCCGCCACGTCCTTCCTCGAGGGCAACGAGCCCGAGGCGAACGACACCGAGACCTACGACAACGGCGTGAAGGTCGTGCCGTCGTACCTGCTCCCGACGGTGATCGTCACCAAGGACAACCTGCAGGCCGAGCTGGTCGACTCCGGCTACCTCACCGAGGACGAGGTCGCCTCCGGTCAGGTCGACGAGTAGGTCTGACCTCCTCGCGAGACCGGCGCGACACCGCCACGGCCCCTGGGTCGGCCGGTCAGGACACGAAGGTGTCCTGACCGGCCGGCCCGGGGCCGACGGGCGGGCGTCGCACACAGCAACTCATCACTGGCGACAAGCACGCGACAAGGACTGGCATGGCCGATTCGGCGCCGACCGACATCCTCGAGATGCGCGGCATCACCAAGACATTCCCTGGGGTCAAGGCGCTCCAGGACGTCAACCTCACCGTCCGCCGGGGCGAGATCCACGCGATCTGCGGCGAGAACGGGGCGGGCAAGTCCACCCTCATGAAGGTGCTGTCGGGCGTGTACCCGCACGGCACCTACGAGGGGGACATCGTGCTCGACGGCGAGACCGCCGAGTTCGGCACGATCAACGACTCCGAGGCGCGGGGCGTGGTGATCATCCACCAGGAGCTCGCCCTCGTCCCGTACCTGTCGATCGCCGAGAACATCTTCCTCGGGAACGAGCGCACCCGGGCCGGCGGCGCCATCGACTGGAACCGGACCAACGCCGAGGCCGCCGACCTGCTCGCGCGGGTGGGCCTGAGCGAGTCGCCGACGACGCCCATCTCCGCGCTCGGCGTGGGCAAGCAGCAGCTCGTCGAGATCGCCAAGGCGATCTCGAAGGACGTGCGCCTGCTCATCCTCGACGAGCCGACGGCGGCGCTGAACGACAACGACTCCGAGCACCTGCTCGGCCTGCTCCGGCAGTTCAAGGAGCAGGGCATCACGTCGATCATGATCTCCCACAAGCTGGCCGAGATCGCCGAGATCGCCGACCGCACCACGATCATCCGGGACGGCCGGTCGATCGAGACGTTCGACATGGCCACGGCGGGCGCCTCGTCCGACGCGATCCAGGACCGCATCATCCGCGGCATGGTGGGCCGTGACCTCGACAACCGGTACCCCGACCGCGTGTCGCACCCGGGCGAGGAGGTGCTGCGCATCGAGGACTGGACGGTGTACCACCCGACCCAGACCGGGCGCGTCGTCGTCGACAAGGCGCACCTGAACGTGCGTGCCGGCGAGGTGGTCGGCATCGCCGGCCTCATGGGCGCCGGGCGCACCGAGCTCGCGATGTCGCTGTTCGGCCGCTCCTACGGCCGGGACATCACCGGCCAGGCCTACATCCACGGCGAGCCGGTCGACGTGCACAACGTGCCCGACGCGATCCGGGCGGGCATCGCCTACGTGTCCGAGGACCGCAAGCAGTACGGGCTCAACCTCATCGAGGACATCCGGCGCAACATCTCCGCGGCGGGCCTCGGCAAGCTGTCGAAGAACGGCTTCGTGGACGAGAACGAGGAGCTCAAGGTCGCGGAGGAGTACCGCGCGTCCATGAACATCCGCACCCCCAACGTGCTGGTGGAGGTCGGCAAGCTCTCGGGCGGCAACCAGCAGAAGGTGGTGCTGTCCAAGTGGCTGTACACCGCCCCTGAGGTGCTGATCCTCGACGAGCCCACGCGCGGCATCGACGTCGGCGCGAAGTACGAGATCTACACCATCATCAACGAGCTGGTCGCGGCAGGGAAGGCCGTGCTGGTCATCTCGTCGGAGCTCCCCGAGCTCCTCGGGATCTGCGACCGCATCTACACCCTGGCCTTCGGGCGAATCACCGGCGAGGTCGACGTGCCCTCCGCCACCCAGGAAGGACTCATGGCCCTCATGACGCAGGAGACCACGCGCGAGACGCAGGAGACGAAGGCATGACCGGCATCGCCAACATCCGGGAACTGTTCACCCGGAATATCCGTACCAGCGGCATCTACATCGCGTTCGTGGCGATCGTCGTGCTGTTCTCCGTGCTCACCGACGGACTGCTGCTCAGCTCGCGCAACCTGACGAGCCTCGTGCTGCAGTTCTCGTACATCCTGATCCTCGCCATCGGCATGGTCATCATCATCATCGGCGGGCACATCGACCTGTCGGTCGGGTCGGTGGTCGCGCTCACCGGCGCCGTCGCCGCCGTGCTGGTGATCCGCAACGGGATGCCCTGGTGGGTCGGCGTGCTCGCCGCCCTCGGCACCGGGTTGCTGGTAGGTGCCTGGCAAGGATTCTGGGTCGCGTACGTAGGCATCCCAGCGTTCATCGTGACGCTGGCCGGCATGCTCCTGTTCCGCGGCCTCACGCTCGAGGTGCTGAACAACGTCTCGCTCTCGCCGTTCCCGTCGGAGTACACCTCCATCGCCTCGGGCTTCCTCAACGGCCTGCTCGGCGGCTACGGCTACGACACCTTCACGCTCGTCATCTTCGCGGTCGGCGTGCTGGGCTTCGCGTACAACTCCTGGCGCAACCGCCGGGCCCGGATCGCCTACAACCAGACCGTCGAGGCGCCGGTCCTGTTCGTGCTGAAGATCGTGGTGGTCGCCGCCGTCGTGATGTGGTTCGCGTGGAACCTCGCCACCTACCGCGGCCTGCCCGCCGTGCTGATCATCCTGGCCGTGCTGGTCATCGCGTACACGCTGATCACCAAGCACAGCGTGTTCGGCCGCCACGTCTACGCCATCGGCGGCAACCTCGCCGCGGCGCAGCTCTCGGGTGTCCGGGTCAAGCGTGTGAACTTCTGGATGTTCGTGAACATGGGCTTCCTGGCCTCGATCGCGGGCATCGTGTTCTCGGCCCGGTCGAGCGCCGCCCAGCCGGCCGCGGGCAACATGTTCGAGCTCGACGCCATCGCGGCGTGCTTCATCGGTGGCGCCGCCGTGACCGGCGGCATCGGCACCGTGACCGGCGCGATGGTCGGTGGTCTGATCATGGCGGTCATCTCGAACGGCATGTCGCTCATGGGTGTCGACCAGTCGACGCAGCAGATCGTCAAGGGCATCGTGCTGCTGCTGGCCGTCGCGTTCGACGTCTGGAACAAGAAGCGGGCGTCGGCCGCCCGCTGACCCTCCCGCCGAGGTAGAACCCTGGCGAGACAGAACTCTGGCGAGATGGAACCGCAGCGCGCCTGCCGTTCTGTCTCGCCAGAGTTCTGTCTCGCTACGGTTCTACTTCGCCACGGTTCTACCTCGGCGACGTTCGAGGTGGGCGAGAATGGCCGGATGGCCCAACCTGATGCCGCGCCGCGGCGCGGCCGCCGTCCCGCCGGGCAGGACGCCCGTGCCGAGATCCTCGCCGCCGCCCGGGACGAGTTCGTCGAGCGCGGGTACGAGGCGTCGTCGCTGCGGTCCGTCGCGCGCCGTGCGGGCGTGGACCCCGGCACCGTGCGGCACTGGTTCCCCGACAAGGCGCGCCTGCTGACGGCGACGCTCGGGGTCGCGGGGATCGAGCCCGACAAGGTCGTGGAGCAGGTCGCCGCCGGCCCCGTCGAGTCGCTGGGGGAGCGGCTCGCCGCGGCCGTGATCGGCATCTGGGACTTCGACGGCGGCGACACCGTCCGCGTGGTCATCCCGGCCGTCATGTCCGACGCCGAGCTGCGCGGCCTGCTGCCGCAGTTCATCGGCGCGGCCATCCTGGCGCCCGTGATGCGCGCCCTCGACGTGCCCGACGCCGCGCTGCGCGCCGGGCTCGTCGCGTCGCAGATGTCCGGCCTGCTGCTCACCCGGTACCTGATCCCCGTGGAGCCGCTGGCCTCGCTCGCCCCGGCCGACGTCGCCCGGCTCGTGGGCCCCACCCTGCAGCGCTACCTCACCGGGCCGCTTCCGGACGCCGGAGGTCTTGCGCCGTAGCCCGCACCGGGAGCACAATTCCTCACATGAGGAAAAACGCGGTCGTCATCCGGGACCTGCGGGTCGTCCGCGGCGACAGGACGGTCATCGACGGGCTCCGGCTGGACGTGCCCGCGGGGTCCGTCGTCGGCCTGCTGGGGCCGTCCGGCTCGGGCAAGACCACGCTCATGCGCGCCGTCGTGGGCGTCCAGGACAAGGTCACGGGCACCGTGGAGGTGCTCGGCGACGCCGCGGGCAGCCCCGCCCTGCGCCGCCGCGTGGGCTACATGACCCAGGACGCCAGCGTCTACGCCGACCTCACCGTGGTGCAGAACCTGAGGTACTTCGCCGCGCTGGCCGGCGTCCCGTCCCCGGGGAAGGCCGTGGCGGACGCCGTCGCCGTCGTCGACCTCGGCGGGCACGAGAAGCAGCGCGTGGGCACCCTGTCCGGCGGCGAGCGGTCCCGCGTGTCGCTGGCCGCCGCCCTGGTGGGCGACCCCGAGCTGCTCGTCCTGGACGAGCCGACCGTGGGCCTCGACCCGGTGCTGCGGCGCGACCTGTGGACCGTGTTCCGGCGGCTGTCGGCCGAGGGGCGCACGCTCCTGGTCTCCAGCCACGTCATGGACGAGGCCACGCAGTGCGACCGGCTGCTCCTGATGCGCGCGGGCGGCCTGGTCGCGGACACCACGCCCGACGACCTGCTGACCAGCACCGGGGCCCCGGACGCCGAGCGCGCGTTCCTCGCCCTGATCGACGCGGCGAACGCCGTCGAGACCGCACCGGCCGAGACGCTGCCGGCCGAGACGAACGAGGAGACCGCACGATGACCCTGACCCTCGCCACCTCCGGCCGCGTGCTGTCCCAGCTGCGCGGCGACCACCGCACGGTGGCCCTCATCATGCTGCTGCCGTGCCTGCTGATCGGCCTGATCGCCTGGATGTTCCACGACCAGCCCCAGGTGGTCGACCAGTTCGGCCCGATGCTGGTGGGCCTGTTCCCGCTCATCGTGATGTTCCTGGTCACGAGCGTGGCGACGCTGCGCGAGCGGCAGTCCGGCACGCTGGAGCGGCTCATGACGACGCCGATCCGCAAGGGCGACTTCGTCGCGGGCTACGGCCTGGCGTTCGCGACGCTCGCGCTCGTGCAGGCGCTCGTCGTGGTCGGGTTCGCCGTGCTCGTGGGCATGGACGTGGCCGGCCCGCTCTGGCTCGTCGTGGTGGTCGCGCTGCTCGACGCGATCCTCGGCTGCACCCTGGGCCTGGCCGCCTCGGCGCTGGCCCGGAGCGAGTTCCAGGCGGTCCAGATGATGCCGGCGATCCTGTTCCCGCAGCTCATCACGTGCGGGCTGCTCATGCCGCGGGACCAGATGCCCGAGGTCCTGGAGTGGCTGTCCCGGGTCTTCCCGCTCACCTACGCGATCGAGGCGATGACGTCGCTCGCCGCCGGGGACGACTGGTCCGACGTCCGCGGCGCCGTCGGGGTGATCGTCCTGTTCATCGTGGGCGCGGTAGTGCTCGGCATCCTCACGCTCCGCCGCCGCACGGCCTGACCCAGCACCTGTCAGACGTACAGGTCACCGGAGTGATCTGTACGTCTGACACGTGGCTCACCTCAGGTGCAGGGCCTCCGCCACGTCGCCCCAGTGGACGTACGAGAAGCCCGTGGCATCCCGGTCCGGGTCGACGTCGGGGCCGGTCTCCGGCTCGTCGTGCGTGACCAGCAGGCCCGTCTCGTACTCGCCCACGGGCGCGTTGGAGACCGCGAGACCGTCCGAGCCGTTGACGTCGTCCACGCCGTCGCCCGCCACCCGGAACGTGCCCAGCGACCGGTTGTGTCCGGTCAGGTCGTAGACGCCGTAGGTGTCGTCACCCTGGCTGGAGACGATCACGTAGCCGGTGCGGCCGGGGCCGTACCAGATGTCGACACCCTCGGCGTCCGCCGTGAGGTTCTTCCCGCCGTACGACGGCGCGACCGGGTCCACCGGGGCGCACTCCTCGGACTCGGGGTCGTAGGCGTCGTGCACGCCGAAGTCCTTGACCTTGTCGACCAGGCGCGGCGCGCCGGACCCCAGCGGCAGCGGCACCCGCCACAGGCCGACGTCCTCCTGCGCCGCGTACAGCGTGCCGGTACGCCGGTCGACGGCCAGGCCCTCGAGCTGCGGTCCGACGCCCGGCTCCTCGCACGGCACCCAGGTGGTGCCGTCGGGCAGGCGGAACTCGCCGGGCATCGCCAGGTGCTCGACGTCGGTGTAGCCGACGCCGTCCGGCCCGGTCGTGAGGCGGGCCGTGGCGATGGTGGTGCTGCCCTCCTGGGTCACCACGGCGTACGCCGCGCCGCGCCGCGGCTGGTAGACGGCCAGGCCGTACGCCGTGTGGTCCTCGGCGACGGTCTCCCGGTCCGGGCTGAACAGGAACTCCAGCTCGGGGGCGGTGACCTCGGTGAGCGGCACCGCGGCGTCCGCCCCCGCGGGATCGATCGCGAAGAAGCGGATCTGGTCGTTGTACCGGTCCGAGACGACGGCCACGTCCGTCGCCCGGCCGTCGACGCGCAGGCCGTAGGCGATGTCCACGTTGTTGAACCTGCCGGGCACGCCGTCCGCGCGCGGGGCCGGCGTGGCCGCGACCGACTGCAGCTCGGTCGCGGCCACGCCGTAGACCCGGAGGCCGCCCTCCTTGGCCGTCGCGAGCACGAGCGAACGGTCCGAGTCGTCCGGGTGCACCCAGATCGCGGGGTCGTCGCCCGACGCGTTGCCGCCGGCCTCGTCGTCGTACAGCGGCGGAGTCTCCACCGAGGTGGTGACGGTGGCGGTCCGGTGCTTGCGGGTGGCGTCGGTGGCGCCGTCCGCCACGGCTGACGCGGGCGCCGCGACCGGCGCGAGCAGGGCCAGGAGCAGCAGGGTGGCCGGCAGTCCGGCGAGGCGACGTCGCATGCGGAAACGTTCCCGTCCGGGGGTGAACGGGGCGTGTCCGGCGTCTTGTGATCGGTGGTACGGCGGGTGATCAGTCCAGCAGTGGGTCCAGGCCCCACAGCGGGAAGACGGCGCGGCGGGTGGCCTGGACCGACCGGTCGACGGCGTCGGCGGGGTCGTAGCCGTCGCGCCAGCTCCGGAACGGCACCTCCGCCGTGCCGAGCGTGTGCGCGGCCTCCAGGTCCAGGGCCTCCACCGCCTCGTACCACGCGGAGGGCAGCGCGGCCCCGCGCTCCAGGGGTTCGTGCGCGGCCTCGGCGACGAGCGCCGCCCACGCGAGCGGGACGACGTCGGACACGGCGTAGCCGCCGCCGCCCAGCGCGAGCCAGCGGCCGTCGGCGTGCTCGTGCGCCAGGGCGTGCGCCCACTGCTGCGCGGTGGTCTGCGCGTCCACGGAGACGTTCAGGTTCGACAGCGGGTCGCGCCCGTGGGCGTCGCAGCCGTGCTGGGAGACGATCGCCTGCGGGCGGTGCTCCCGCACCAGCGCGGGGACGACGGCGTCGATGGCCCGCAGCCACGCCGCACCCGACGTGCGCGCCGGGACGGGGATGTTGACGGCGGTGCCCTCGGCGGGGCCCGGCATGCCGACGTCGGACGAGGCGCCCGTGCCGGGGAACAGGGTGCGGCCGTCCTCGTGGATCGAGACGGTCAGTACGCGCGGGTCGTCCCAGAAGATGGCCTCGACGCCGTCGCCGTGGTGCGCGTCGAAGTCCAGGTAGGCGACGCGCTCCGCGCCGAGGTCCAGCAGGCGCTGGATCGCCGCGGCGGCGTCGTTGTAGACGCAGAAGCCGGACGCCGCGCCCGGCATCGCGTGGTGCATGCCGCCCGCGACGTTGACGCCGTGCGTGATCTCGCCGTGCCACAGGGCGTCGGCGAGAGCGACGGACCCGCCGAGCTGCCGCGCGGCGGCCTCGTGCATGCCGATGAACAGCGGGTCGTCGTCGGTGCCCAGGCCGCGCATCAGGTCGGGCTCCAGCGTGGTCCCGGCGTGCCGGACGGCGGCCACGTAGTCGGCGTCGTGCACCGTCTCGATGACGGCGTCGGTGGCGGGCTCGGCGTCGACCACCTCCAGCGTGGGCCGGTCGAGCAGGCCGAGCGCCTCGATGAGCCGCATCGTCAGGTCGAGGCGGGCGGGCGCCATGGGGTGCCCGGGTCCGAAGTCGTACTCGAGGAGTCGCGGACTCCAGACCAGCCGGGCGAGGTGCACCCGCCCACGGTAACGGACCACGCCGGGGAGGGGCGCCGTGGTTCACGATCAGCAGCTGGCGTAGCCCGGAGAGGGCGCGCGGCGTACCCTCTGAGGTGCCGTCCCCTGCGGGGGAAACGGTAGTGAAGCCGGGAACTCCCGCCGGACGACGGGATCCCGGCTTTCGCGCGTTCGGGGCGAAGACGGGTCCCGCGCGGGACTTCTGCCCGGCAGCGGCCCTCCGGCGTGGCAGAGTTGGCCCCCGATCGTAGGGACACCGGCACGAGGAGGGAGCACGGCTGATGCCGATCTTCCGGCACAGGCTGTTCGGCATCCGGGAGCTGGTGGACGAGCTGGCCTTCCGGGCGCCGGCCCGCCTCGCCGTCACCGTCTTCGCGGGCGTGATCGGGCTGTTCGCGATCCTGCTGCTCGTCCCGTTCGCGACCGCCGACGGCGAGGGCGCGAGCTTCGTCGACGCGCTGTTCACCGCGGTGTCCGCCGTCTGCGTCACGGGCCTGGTGGTCCAGGACACGGCGACCTACTGGTCGTTCTACGGGCAGGTCGTCATCCTCGCGGGCATCAAGGTGGGCGGATTCGGCATCATGACCGTCGCCTCGCTGCTCGGCATGATGGTGTCGCGCAAGATCGGGCTGACGCAGAAGCTGCTCACGGCGTCGGAGACCAAGACGAGCCGGCTGGGCGACGTCGGCTCGCTGATCCGGGTCATCATCATCACCGCGACGACGCTGGAGCTGTCGATCGCGCTGCTCCTCTTCCCACGGTTCTTCGTGATCGAGGACAACGTGGGCACCGCGGCCTGGCACTCCCTGTTCTACGGGATCTCCGCGTTCAACAACGCGGGGTTCGTGCCGACCCCGGACGGCCTCATGCCGCACGTGGGGGACTGGACGCTCCTGCTGCCGATCGCGCTCGGCGTCTTCATCGGGGCGCTCGGCTTCCCCGTGATCCTCAACCTGCAGCGCTCGCTGCCCCGGCCGGGCCACCGCTGGCACGGCTGGACCAAGCGGCTCTCCCTGCACAGCAAGCTGACGCTCGTGACCAGCTTCGTGCTGCTGGTGGCGGGCGCGCTGCTGCTCCTGGTGCTGGAGTGGACCAACCCGCGGACGTTCGGCCCGCTCAGCGTGGGGGACAAGCTGCTCGCCGCCCTGTTCGCCGGGATCATGCCGCGCTCGGGCGGGTTCAGCACGGTGGACATCGGCGCCATGCACGAGTCGAGCTGGCTCATCCAGGACGCGCTGATGTTCGTGGGCGGCGGCTCGGCGTCGACGGCCGGCGGCATCAAGGTGACGACCCTCGCCGTCATGCTGCTGGCGATCATCGCCGAGGCGCGGGGCGACCGGGACATCGAGGCGTTCGGCCGCCGGATCCCGCGCGACGTGCTGCGACTCTCGATCGCGGTCGTGTTCACGGGCGCGAGCATCGTGCTGGTCTCCTGCGTCGCGCTGCTGCAGCTCACCGACCTCCCCCTGTCCAAGGTGCTGTTCGAGGTGCTGTCGGCGTTCGCGACCGTGGGCCTGAGCACCGGCATCACCGCCGACCTGCCCGACGCCGGGAAGTACGTGCTGGCCGCCCTCATGTTCGTGGGGCGCACCGGTGCCGTGACCGTCGTGGCGGTGCTGGCGCTGCGCGACCGGCGGCGCATCGTACGCTTCCCGGAGGAACGCCCCATCATCGGGTGAGGCCGGAACGGAACGCAGGCCTCACCCGACAGACAACATCGGCTGACAGCCCGATGTGTCAGACGCACAGGTCACTATGGTGATCTGTGCGTCTGACACGTGGAAGAGAGGACTACCGTGCCGGAGAAGAAGCCCGAGCGGGACGCGGGTGTGCTGGTGATCGGCCTGGGCCGGTTCGGGTCGGCGATCGGTGCCACCCTGGACCGGCTGGGCCAGGACGTGCTGGCGGTCGAGCAGGACCCCACCCTGGTGGCCCAGTGGTCGGGACGGCTGCCGCTGGTCGAGGCCGACGCGTCCAACCCGGACGCGCTGGAGCAGCTCGGCGCCAAGGACTTCGGCGTCGCGGTGGTGGGCGTCGGCTCGTCGCTGGAGGCGTCGGTGCTGATCACGGGCAACCTGGTGGACCTCGGGACGCCGCAGATCTGGGCCAAGGCCATCTCCGCCGAGCACGGCCGCATCCTGACCCGGATCGGCGCGCACCACGTCGTCTTCCCGGAGGCCGACGCTGGTTCGCGCGTCGCCCACCTGGTCAGCGGCAAGCTGCTCGACTACATCGAGGTCGAGGACGGCTTCACCATCGTCAAGATGCGCCCGCCGCGGGAGGCGCAGGGCTTCACGCTCGCGCAGTCGAACATCCGCAAGCGGTACGGCATCACCGTGATCGGCGTGAAGTCGCCCGGCGTGGACTTCGTCTACGCGACGCCCGAGACCCGCGTCTCCGCCAACGACCTGCTCGTCTGCTCGGGCCACGCCGACCTGCTGGAGCGGTTCGCGGCCAGGCCGTGACCCGGTGCGCCGGGCCGGCCGAGCAGCGGCTCCGGCGCACCTCACACCGCTGTCGATTACGGGGCGCGCGGCAGAGCAGGTAGCCTAGGTAGCGGACTCCTTTTCGTGTTGGTCGGCCATCGTCACTATGGCGTCACTGTCCCGGACCAACCGTGGACCATTTCGCCGCGCGGCCCGTCGTCGGGCCGCCGCCGACCGACCGACCGAACATTGCGAGGACCTATGGGCTCCGTCATCAAGAAGCGCCGCAAGCGCATGGCCAAGAAGAAGCACCGCAAGCTGCTTCGCAAGACGCGCCACCAGCGCCGCAACAAGAAGTGACGCGCGCGCCGTCGGGCGCGTGACGAGCAGGCCCGGCCCCTCGGGGGCCGGGCCTTCTTCGTTCCCGGGGCGGCCGGCCGCCGCGGGCGGCCGGGCTACCGGGCCTCGGGCGACGTCTCGGCGGCGAGGGCCGCGACCTCGCGGACGGCGTCCGCGACGGCGCGGAAGTCCTTGCGCAGGATCCAGTCGTGGTTGCTGGCGACCTTCGCGCTGATCCCGAGGTTCGGGTTGCGCTCCAGGGCCGGGTCGAGGCTGGCGCGGATCTTCTCCTGCTCGTCGCCCTTGCTGCCCAGGGACGCGCCCGAGGCCAGCACGTAGCGCGTCGGCACGGCGATGGCGTCGAGCACCGGGCCCAGGGCGCTCTCCCGCGCGATCCTGCCGAGCTCGATGTTGCTCTCGGCCTGCTGCGCGGCGCTCAGCCGCGGGGTCAGGCCCGTCGGGCGCAGCAGCCAGGTGACCGGGGTCAGCAGCCGGAACAGCTTGCGGATCCGCACCTCGAGGGCGTCGTCGAGCCAGTCGTTGGGCTCCGCGCCCTCGACCAGGACGGCGCCGATCGCGCGCTGCGGGTTGCGGCTGGCCCAGTGCGCGGCGATGAACGCCCCGTAGGACCAGCCCACCACCAGCGCCCGCTCGACGCCGCGGGCGGCGAGGACGGCGTCGACGTCGCGCACGGCGGTCTCGAAGGAGTAGTCGGCCGACGTGCGGGACTTCCGGCCGCGGGCGCGCTCGTCGTAGGTGATGTGCCGCCACCCGTCGCCCAGCTCGGTGATGGTCCGGCGCCAGTAGCCCTGGGTCGCGAACTGGCCGTTGAGGTAGACGATCGGGGTGCCGGTGCCACCGGTGTCGGTCACGGCCAGGGCCGTGTCGTCGATCGGCACCAGGCCGGACCAGGTGGGGTGCTCGATGGTCATGACTTCCTCTTTCTGGGGGCCTGCCGCGAAACGGTGCTGTTCGGCGGCTGCCGGCGGTGCGGCACCGAGCAGCCTGCTCCCGGCGTCCCACGGGATCAACGGCGAGTCCGGCAAGGTAGCGTTGCCCGCCGGGTCATTGATGCGCGCCGCGACGACGCGCCGGTGAGCGCCTGGTTCACGACGGCGACGGGACGGCGATGGAGCTGCGGGACATCGAGATCTTCCTGACCCTGGCGGAGGAGCTCCACTTCGGGCGGACCGCCCAGCGGCTGCACGTCACCCCGTCGCGGGTCAGCCACGTGATCAAGAAGCAGGAGCGGCAAATCGGCACCGCGCTGTTCGAGCGCACGTCGCGGACGGTCCGGCTCACGCCGGCCGGCGAACGGCTCTACCTGAGCCTCCGCCCCGCGTACCAGCAGATGACGGACGCGATCGAGGAGGCATCGGCCGCGGTGCGCGACGTCTCGGGCACGCTCACGCTCGGCACGATCGGCATCCAGGGCTGGATGGTCGACCACGTCATCAACGAGTTCCGGACCCGCTGCCCGGCCGTCGACCTGAGTCACCGCGACCTGAACACCGTCGACCCGCTCACCCCGCTGCGTGCGGGCGAGGTCGACGTGGCCCACGTGTGGTTGCCGGTGCGTGAGCCGGACATCACCGTCGGCCGGATCACCCATACCTCGCCGATCATCGTCGCCATGGCCGCGGACCATCCCTACGCGGCGCGGGAGTCGATCGGCCTGGAGGACTTCGGCGACCTGACCTTCGTGGCGCACGAGTCGCCCATCCCGGCGTCCATGGAGGAGACGTTCCAGCCGTTCCGCACGCCGTCGGGGCGGCTGGTCCCCCGCGGGCCCCTGGTGGCCACGTGGGACGACGAGCTCAAGGCGGTCACCGACGGGCACGCCGTCATCGCCGCCGCCGCCGAGGCGGCCGAGTTCTACTCCCGGCCCGGCCTGGTCTGGGTGCCGGTCCGCGACGCGCCGCGCTGCCAGTGGGCCTTCGTGTGGCGCACGGCGGACCAGAACCCGCTGATCCGCGCCTTCACGGCGGTCGCCGCCGATGCCGCCGACGCCGTGGCGGACCGCCCCGCCTAGTGCCCCCGCAGCCGGCGTCGGGCGGCCCGCAGCACCAGACCGAGCACCCACGCCGCGCCGGCCCACGACGCCGTCCGGACCCCGCGCCCGGCCGCGCGCTGCGACCGCCCGCGGAACTCGCGGATGGGCCAGCCGACCTCCTGGGCGTGCCGGCGCAGCCGCAGGTCGGGGTTGATGGGGCACGGGTGCCCCACGGACCGCATCATCGGCAGGTCGTTGAGCGAGTCGCCGTAGGCGTAGCTCTCGTCGAGGTCGATCTTCTCGGTCTCGGAGAGCTCGACGATGGCGTCGGCCTTGGCCTGGCCGTGCATGAGGTCGCCCACGAGCCGGCCGGTGTAGAAGCCGTCCTTGTGCTCGGCGACGGTGCCGAGCGCCCCCGTCGCGCCCAGCCGGCGCGCGATGAGCCGGGCGATCTCCACCGGCGTGGCGGTGATGAGCCACACCTGGTGGCCGGCCGCGATGTGCTCGTCGAGGAGCCTGCGGGTGCCGGGGTAGATCCGCAGCGAGAGGACGGCGTCCCACACCTCTTCCCCGAGGGTGGCGACCTCCGCGAGGCTGCGGCCCGCGATGAGGGAGAGCGCGCGGTCGCGGACCACGTCGATCTCGTCCTTGTTCTCGCCGAACAGCAGGTAGCGGGCCTGGATCAGACCGAACCTGAGCAGGTCCCGCGTACCGAAGAACTTGCGCTGGTACGCCGACTTGGCCAGGTGAAAGGCGCTCGCACCGCGGATGATCGTGTTGTCGACGTCGAAGAACGCCGCGGTGGCGGACGAGGGGTGCGTCGACGGCATGGGGGTCACTCTATCGGCGTGTCACAGGACGCAAGTCCTCGCCGGGCACCCCGGCAGAAGCGCTGGTAGAACCGGGGAGTGACGCAGAACATCGGGGCTCCCGAGGGAGCCGGGCTCGCGCGGTTCCTCCACCTGCTGGTCGCCGTCCTCGCGCTCGGCGGCTTCGGCATCGAGCTCGTCGTGGCCCTCTCCGGGGGCGCCGGCCTGGCCCCCACGCACGCCGAGCGGATCGTCCGGCTGTTCAGCTACTTCACGATCCAGTCGAACCTGCTGATCGGCGGGGTGTCGCTCGCGCTCGCCCTGGACCCGCGCCGGGACGGGCCGCTGTTCCGCGTGCTGCGCCTCGACGCCCTGCTGTGCATCACGGTCACCGGGATCGTCTACAACACGGTGCTGCGGGGGCTCGTGGAGCTCACGGGCGCCGGCATGGTGTCGAACGTGATGCTGCACGTGCTGGCGCCGGTGTTCGCCGTCGTCGCCTGGCTGCTGGTGGGGCCGCGCCCGCGCGTGAGCGCGCGGACGGTGTGGTGGTCCGTCGTCTACCCGGTCGCGTGGCTGGTCTACACGTTCGTCCGCGGGGCGGTCACGGGCTGGTACCCGTACCCGTTCCTCGACGTGACCGAGCTCGGGTACGCCGGAGCGGTGACCAACTCGGCGATCGTCGCCGTCGTGTTCCTCGTCCTGGCCTGGGGCGTGCGCTGGGCGGACGGGCGGCTGCCGGACACCGACCGTTCGGCGCCCCGCGCGTGACGTAACCTCGGGGGCGTGACCACCGCTGCCGACACCCGGGTCGTCCTGTACACACGCGAGGCGTGCCACCTGTGCGAGGACGCACGTGCCGTCGTCGTGCAGGTGTGCGAGAGTTCGGGGGCCCGGTGGCGCGAGGTCGACATCGACAGCACGCCCGAGCTCCGGGACAAGTACGGGGAGTACGTGCCCGTGCTCGAGGTGGACGGGATACAGCAAGGTTTCTGGCGCGTGGACGGTGCGCGCCTTGCCCGCCTCCTGGCATGATCGTCCAGGCAGTGTGTGCGTACGCCCGCGACACAGTGGTCGCGGGGAGGGGAGCAGCACGTGGTCGAGCTCAGTGACGGGACAGTCCCCGCGGCAACCGTGGGGAGGCTGCCCTACTACCTGCGTGCCCTCCGGGACCTCGCGGCGGAGGGGGTGGACCTCACGTCCTCGACGGAGCTCGCCGAGCGGTCGGGCGTGAGCTCGGCGCAGCTGCGCAAGGACCTCTCGTACCTGGGTTCGTTCGGCACGCGCGGCGTCGGGTACGACGTCGAGTCGCTCGCCTCGTACATCACCGTCGCCCTCGGGCTCGAGACGGAGCACCGGCTGGCGATCGTCGGCATCGGCAACCTCGGCCACGCCCTGGCGAACTACTCCGGGTACGCGACCCGCGGCTTCCAGGTCGTGGCGCTGCTCGACGCCTCGCCCGACGTCGTGGGCACGGACGTGGCCGGCGTGACCGTGGAGCACGTGCGCGAGGTGGCCGACGTCATCGAGCGCGAGCGGGTCTCGATGGTCGTGCTGGCCCTGCCGGGCCACGGGGCCCAGGACGTGGCCGACGCCGTGGTGGGCTCCGGCGTCCGGGAGATCCTGAACTTCGCGCCGGTCGCGCTCCAGGTGCCGGACGACGTGGTGGTGCGCTCCGTCGACGTCGGCGGCGAGCTGCAGATCCTGGCGTTCCACGCGGCCACCCGCGCCGCCGCGGTCTGATCCTTCCCGGCAGAAACGACTGATCCCGGCTCAGCAGGCCCTGGGCGACCACATCCCGAAGGATGATGGTCGCCCGGAGCCTGCTGAACCAGGATCAGGAGCGCCGCCCACCCGGCGGCAGGGGGAGTGGCTCAGGCCTTGGCGATCGCGCTGACGTCCAGCGTGATCTTGACCTTGTCGCCCACCAGGAAGCCGCCGGTCTCCAGCGTGGCGTTCCACGTGAGGCCGAAGTCCTTGCGGTTGACCTCGAGGTTGGCCTCGAACCCGGCGCGGTCGTTGCCGAACGGGTCCTTGGCGGTGCCGGTGAACTCGGTCTCGAGCTCGACGCCCTTGGTGATCCCGTTGATGGTCAGGTCGCCCAGGATGATGTAGTCGTCGCCGTCGGCCTTGATGCTGGTCGAGGAGAAGGTCCAGGTCGGCTTCTCGTCGGCGTGCCAGAAGTCGGCGCTCTTCAGGTGGCCGTCACGACCGGCGTCGCCGGTGCTCACGGAGGCCGCGTCCAGCTCGGCGGTGACGCTCGACGACTCCAGGTCCTCGCCCACCGTGATGGTGCCCGAGGTGACCGCGATGCTGCCGCGCACCTTCGCGATGCCGGCGTGGCGGACGGAGAAGGAGGCAGCGGTGTGGGAGGGGTCGATGTCGTACGTGCCGGCGGTGAGACCAGCGGGGAGCGGGGTGGCCATCAGGGGGACTCCTTGTGGGTGCGGCGGTTGAGGTAGATAGTTGAGGGATCAACTAGATCTGATGCGTTCCAACATAACGGGTCCCGTAACGTATTCCTAGAGGGCGCTCGGAGCGTCGCAGATCACATCGGGGCCGTGGGACGACGACGGCACCGGGGCGCCGGGTCACCCTCCTGGCAGCTCGGCGAGCACGAAGGCGGTGGGCGAAGTGGCAGCGGAGACGATCGAGGAGTCCGACGTCTGGCTGACGGAGGACCAGCAGGGCTCGTGGCGGCACTATCTCGAGGGCACCGCCCGGTTCGTGGAAGCGCTCGGCGCGGTGCACGACCGGTCCCTCGACCTCTCTCTCGGTGAGTACAGCCTGCTGGTGCAGCTCTCGGAGGCACCGGAGCGCACCATGCGGATGTCGACGCTCGCGGACGGCCTGGTGCTGTCGCGCAGCCGGCTCACGCACACGGTCGCCCGCATGGAGGCACGCGGGCTGGTGGCGCGGCAGGCGGCCGAGGGCGACCGGCGCGGGGTCAACTGCACCATGACCGACGCCGGTTTCACGGCGCTCGAGGCCTCGGCGCCGGGGCACGTCGCCGCGGTGCGCCGGATCCTGGTGGACGCCCTGGACCCCGAGGAGTTCGCGGCGCTCGGCCGGATCATGGCCAAGGTCGCGGCGTCGTCCAAGGTGTCGGGCGGCACGGAGGAGGGCCTCACGGCCCTGTGCGACTGACCGCGCCCCGCGGCGCGTGTCAGACGCACAGGTCACCCGAGGGATCTGTGCGTCTGACACGTGGGTGGTGGGGATGGGGTGGCCCTACTCCGTCAGGACTCGGCTGAACATCGGCCGGTACGCGAACCCGGCGAGCAGGCCGCCCAGGATCGGGAACACGATGAAGACCCAGAGCTGGCCCCATGCCCAGCCACCCGCGTAGATCGCGGTCGCGAGGGACCGGGCGGGGTTCACCGAGGTGTTCGTGATCGGGATCGACACCAGGTGGATCAGGGTGAGCGACAGGCCGATCGCCAGCGGCGCGAAGCCCGGGGAGGCGATCCGCGCCGTCGCGCCGAGGATGACGAAGAGGAAGACGGCGGTCAGGACGGTCTCGGTGAGGATCGCGGAGCCGAGCCCGAACCCGTCCGGTGAGTGCTCGCCGAACCCGTTGGCCGCGAAGCCCGACTCGCGCGCGGCGTCGAAGTAGCCGTCGGGCCCGCCCAGCGCGATCAGCGCGAGCACGCTGGACCCGAGCACACCGCCGATGACCTGGGCCACGACGTAGCCGCCCACGTCGCTCCACGAGAACCGGCCGGACGCCGCCAGGCCCAGCGTCACGGCCGGGTTGAAGTGCCCGCCGGAGATGGGGCCGAGCGCGAACGCGCCGACCACCACGGTGAGGCCGAAGGCCAGGGCGACGCCGAGGAAGCCCACACCCACGGTGTTGGTCTCGGCGTCGGGGAAGTTGGCGGCGAACACCGCGGTGCCGCAGCCACCCAGCACCAGCACGAAGGTGCCGAGCGCCTCGGCACCCAGGCGCGCATACATGGCAGGCGATGCTGTCTCACTCATGTGGAGCCCCCTTGCTTGCATCCGACGGTTTCATGGCGAAACCTTTCCGCCGAATGTAGGTCCGCGAAACCGGATCGGCGCGAGATGACGTAATGCACACTCGCCGGAGGTCACGGGCACCCAGGGTCGGATGGGAGACTGTGGGTCATGGTTTCCACGACGGTTCACCTGCTGCGTCACGGCGAGGTGTACAACCCCGACGGCCTGCTGTACGGGCGCCTGCCCGGATACCGGCTGTCCGACCGTGGCCAGGCGATGGCCAAGATCGTCGCCGACCACCTGACCAGCACCGGCCGGGACGTGACCCACGTGGTGGCGTCCCCGCTGCAGCGGGCGCAGGAGACTGCCGCCCCCGTCGCGCAGGGCTTCGGCCTGGAGCTCGCGACCGACGACCGCATCATCGAGGCCGACAACCGGTTCGAGGGCCTGGCCGTGTCCGGGCCCGGCGGCGGTGCGCTGAAGAACCCGCGCAACTGGCCGCACATGTGGAACCCGTTCCGCCCGTCGTGGGGCGAGCCCTACACGGAGCAGGTCGAGCGCATGCGCCTCGCCGTGCAGGACGCGCGCCGCGCCGCGGAGGGCCACGAGATCGTGCTGGTCAGCCACCAGCTCCCGATCTGGCTCACCCGCCGGGCCCTGGAGGGCGGCACGCTCTGGCACGACCCGCGCAACCGGCAGTGCAACCTCGCGTCTCTGACGTCCCTGCGGTTCGAGGACGACCGGTTCGTGGGCCTGCACTACTCCGAGCCCGCGGCCGACCTGTACGACGGCGCGAGCAAGGTCGCCGGCGCGTGATGCGGGGCAAGACCGTCAAGGCGGTCCAATGGGTAGTGGTCGTCGGCATCGTGCTCGGCCTGGTCGTCTCGCTCGCCGCGTGCAGCCCCGAGGACTCGGGCGCCGGCGACGTCGTCGGGCAGGGGTACGTCTCCGGTGACGGCTCAGTCCAGACGTACGACCTCGGCGAGCGCAAGGGTCCCGTCGCCATCACGGGCACCGACTTCGAGGGCAACGACGTCGACAGCACGGACTGGGCGGGCGACGTGGTGGTCGTGAACACCTGGTACGCCTCGTGCGCGCCGTGCCGCGCGGAGGCCCCCGACCTCGTGAGCCTCGCGGAGTCCAAGGACGGCGTGCGGTTCCTCGGCATCAACACCGAGGACGACGCCGGCGCCGCCCAGGCGTTCGAGCGCACCTTCGAGGTGCCGTACCCCAGCATCGAGGACCGGACCGGCAAGGTTATCGCGAACCTGCAAGGCGTCGTGCCGTTGCAGGCCGTGCCCACCACCGTGCTGCTGGACCAGGAGGGCAACGTGGCCGCGCGCGTCATCGGCCAGGCCGAGCACTCCACGCTCGAGTCCCTGATCGACGAGGTACTGGCGGAGGCCGCCTGATGCTCGCCGGCTCGATCGCGACCGCCGTCGGCGGCGGCTTCGCGAGCACCGCGTTCAGCGGGTCGCTGCTGCTGGCGGTGCCCGTGGCGCTGCTCGCGGGCCTCGTCTCGTTCGCCTCGCCGTGCGTGCTGCCGCTCGTGCCCGGGTACGTCGGGTACGTGAGCAGCATGGCCGCCGCGTCGGCCGGGACCACCCCCGGGATCGTGAGCACCCGCACCAAGCCCGCCCGCGGCCGCGTGGTCGGCGGCGTCGCGCTGTTCGTGCTCGGCTTCACCGTCGTGTTCGTGTCGTTCGGCGCCGCGTTCGGCGGGCTGGGCGCCTACCTCGTGCGCTGGGAGGACGTGATCATCCGCGTGCTCGGCGCCGTGGTGATCCTGCTCGGCCTCGGGTTCCTCGGGGCCGTCCCGTTCCTGCAGCGCGAGGCCCGGTTCCACCTGACGCCGCGCGCCGGCCTGTGGGGCGCGCCGTTGCTCGGCGTCGTCTTCGGGCTGGGCTGGACGCCCTGCATCGGCCCGACCCTCGGCGCCGTGCAGGCACTCGCGATCGACGAGGCGTCCGCGGGCCGCGGCGCGCTGCTCGGCGTCGCCTACTGCATCGGCCTGGGCGTGCCGTTCCTGCTCGTGGCCCTCGGGCTGCAGAGCTCGGAGCGCATGCTGGACTTCCTGCGCAAGCACCGCCTGGCGGCGCTGCGCATCGGCGGCGGGATGCTGGTCCTGGTCGGGCTGCTGCTGGTCACCGGACTGTGGACGCAGCTCACCGGGGCCATGCAGCTCTGGATCGGTGGATTCGAGACGGTGATCTGATGGCCGGCCGTACCCGCAGCAGCGACAGCAGGGAAGGGACGTACGTCCCCGAGGGCATCGCGGACGAGTTCACGCAGGGCGAGCCCGCGGAGGCGCCGTCGTCGGACGAGAAGCCGCAGCGGCCCAACGCGCCCGCGCTGGGCCTGGTCGGCACGCTGCGCTGGATGTGGCGCCAGCTCACCTCCATGCGCGTGGCGCTCATGCTGCTCATGCTGCTCGCCGTGGCGGCCGTTCCCGGGTCGGTGCTGCCGCAGCGCAACCAGGACGCCGCCGGCGTCATCGAGTACCTCGCCGACCACCCGACCGCGGGGGAGTGGCTCGACAAGGCCGGCTTCTTCGACGTCTACTCGTCGGTCTGGTTCTCCGCGATCTACATCCTGCTGTTCGTCTCGCTCGTGGGCTGCATCCTGCCGCGCTCGGCGGCGCACTACCGCGCCCTGCGCGGCCGCCCGCCGCGCGTCCCGTCCCGGTTCAACCGGTTCCCGGCCAAGGCCACCGCGACCACCGACGCCACGCCCGAGGAGGCGGCGGACGCCGTCGCCGCCCGCCTGCGCGGCAAGCTCTCCTGGCTGCCCCTGTTCCGCGTGGACCGGGGTGAGGAGGCCGCCCGCGGCGTCCGCCCCGCCGCTGCGACCGTGAGCGCCGAGCGCGGCTACCTGCGCGAGACCGGCAACCTCGTCTTCCACCTGGCCCTGGTGGGCCTGCTCGTGTCGGTCGCGACCGGCCAGATGCTGCACTACCGCGGCCAGGCCATCGTCACCGAGGGCCGCGGCTTCGCCAACGCGGTGGTGGACTACGACACCTTCGAGAAGGGCTCGTGGTTCCGCCCCGAGTCGCTGGTGCCGTTCTCCATGACGCTCGACGAGTTCGAGTCCGAGTTCGCGAGCGACACCGTCGCCTTCGCCCAGGCCCGCGACTTCACGGCGCACGTGACCGTCGCCGAGCCGTCGGGCGCGGAGCGGAGCGAGCAGATCAAGGTGAACCACCCGATCGTCGTCGACGGCGCCAAGATCTACCTCCAGGGCAACGGCTTCGCGCCCGAGATCACCGTGCACGACGCCGACGGCGCGGTCGCCTTCTCCGGGCGCGTCACCTTCATCCCCGAGGACACGATGTACACGTCCCGCGGCGTCGTGAAGGTGCCGGACGTGTCATCCGGGCTCGATCAGATCGGGCTCGTGGGCTACTTCCTGCCCACGGCGGAGGTGAACGAGGACGGGTCCGCCCGCTCGGCGTTCCCGCAGCCCGTGGACCCGCTGCTCGTGCTCGAGGTGTACACGGGCGACCTCGGCCTCGACGACGGCTCGCCCCAGAACGTGTACGAGCTGGACACGGCGAACCTCACGGCCGCCGTCGACGACCAGGGGCAGCGCATCAAGGTGCTCGCCCGCCCCGGTGAGACCGTCGAGCTCCCGGACGGGCTCGGCACCCTGACCCTGGGCGAGGAGCTGCCGCGCTACGTCGCGCTCGACCTGCGGCACGACCCCTCGCTCGCGTTCGTCCTGGTCTTCGCGCTGCTCGCGCTCGCGGGGCTCACCGTCTCGCTCTTCACACCGCGCCGCCGCGTCTGGGCCCGGGCGTACACCGGGCCGGACGGCGCTACGGTGGTCGAGGTCGCGGGACTCGCCCGGGGCGACGACGCCGGCCTCCAGGCCGAGGTCGACCGGGCACTGGCGGCCGTCACCGGGACCGAGCCCGAACCCGGGGCCGCCCGTCGAGAACCTCAGCAACCGCGCATCGCGACCGGATCGGAAAAGGACTGAACATGGAGCTGGCAAACCTCAGCGTGCTGCTGGTCTGGGGGGCGGCGACCGCGCTCGCCATCGGATTCATCGCGTTCGCGGTGGACCTGTCGCGCCTCTCCGGCGCCAAGGTCGACGCGCGGGACGCGGCCCGCAGCCGGCAGAAGGTAGCCGTCGGCGCGGGCGTGGAGGACGCGCCCGTCGACGCCCCGGTGGACGACGCCGGACCGGCCGCGCCGGTGAGCCGCAAGCTCGCCGGGATCGGGATGTCCGTGACCTGGCTGGCGGCGGCACTGCTGCTGATCGCGATCGTGCTGCGCGGTATCGCGGCCGGGCGCACGCCGTGGGCCAACATGTACGAGTTCGCGCTGGTCGGCACCTTCGTGGCCGTCGCCGTGTTCGTCGGGGTGAACACCCGGCGCGACGTGCGGTTCCTCGGCGCGTTCGTGGCCGGGCTGGGCGTGCTGTTCCTGGTGCTGGCCCAGGAGAAGTTCTTCGTCGCGGCGATGGGCGTGCAGCCCGCGCTGCAGAAGTACTGGCTCGTGCTCCACGTGGGCGTAGCCATCGTCGCGACCGGCATCTTCACCGTCGCGTTCGTGACGTCGGTGCTGCAGCTCCTGCGCGACGCCCGCGACAACGGCTCGGCGATGCTCGGCAGCCGGCACTGGGGCTGGCTGGACCACACCGCGACGCCGGGGGCGCTCGAGTCGCTCTCGTTCCGCCTGAACTCGGTCGCGTTCGTGCTGTGGACCTTCACGCTCATCGGCGGCGCCATCTGGGCCGAGGACGCCTGGGGCCGCTACTGGGGCTGGGACCCCAAGGAGGTCTGGAGCTTCATCGTGTGGGTGGTCTACGCGGCCTACCTGCACGCGCGCACCACGCGCGGCTGGTCCGGGAGCCGGGCCGCCTGGTTCGTCGTGGCGGGCTACGCGTGCGTGCTGTTCAACTTCACCGGCGTGAACCTGATCTTCAACGGGAAGCACTCGTACTCGGGTCTGTGACGGTCCGCTGACGCGGAGCCGTCGAGCCGGACGCGCTGACGCAAGAAGGTCCGCCCCCGAGAAGAGATTCTCGGGGGGCGGACCTTTTTCCGTCTTCGGCCTGAGGCCGTCAGCTGGACTCGCTGTCGTCGTCCTTGGCCTCCTGGCGGCCGCGGGCCTCGCGCTCACGCTTGCGCTTCTCCTGCTCCAGCAGCCACAGGAACTCCGGGTCGTCGTCCGGGGCCACGGGGCCGGAGGGGCGGCGCGGGCCGGGACGCGGGGGCGGCGTCGGGCGGCTGCCGCCCGAACCCGGGCCCGTGGCGGGGCCGGCGCCGGACCGCCGGCTGACCCGGACCACGATCCACGAGATCGCGCCGAGCAGCGGCAGGAGGACGATGAGGAGCACCCAGAGCCAACGGGGCAGACCCGCACGTTCGTCCTCGTCCGCGCCCCAGACATCGGTCAGGGCGTAGGCCATGAGTCCGACGATCACCAAGATCAGGAGTACGCGAGGCATACCCCCAGCCTACGGTGGGTTGGCGCGGGCAGGGCAGCCCCGGACGTGACGTTCGCCCCGTTGTCGCCCGCGGGGCCGCCGTCGTGCCGTCGTGACCCCCGCCCGGCCTACCATGGGTGGGTGCCCCTCGTGATCTACTCCCTGCTCCGCGTCGCGCTCGTAGCCGCGGCACTCGGCGTGCTGTACCTGGTCGGCCTGCGAGGCTGGCTGCTCCCTGTGGTCGCCGTCGTGGTCGCCCTGGCCGTGTCGTACCTGACCCTGGGCAAGCCGCGGGACGCCGCCACGCGGTGGATGGCCGACCGGGCCGAGCGCCGCGCCGCGCAGCGCGCCGCCACGCCGAAGGTCGACGCCGACGCCGCCCACGAGGACGCAGAGGTCGACGAGAAGCTCCGCGCCGACTGACCTTTCCCCACGTGTCAGACGCTCAGGGGGCTCAGAGGGACAGGCCGAACCAGAGCAGCAGGCCGTAGCCCAGCTCGTACAGGCCCGTGCCGGCCAGCACCGGGATGAGCAGCTTGCCGCGCGCCCCGGCGAGGATCGGGATCGACAGCAGCGCCGCCGGGCCGAGCAGCAGCAGGACCACCAGGGACCACGGCGCCCAGAACGCGCACACCGCGCCGAGCAGCACCGGCAGCCAGATCATCGCGATGTACACGCGGCGCGCGCGGTAGTCGCCCAGCCGCACGGCGAGCGTGCGCTTGCCGGCGAGCACGTCGGTGGGGATGTCGCGCAGGTTGTTCACCATGAGCAGCGCGCAGGCGATGAGGCCCACGCCCACGGCGCCGAGCACCGCGGGCCAGGTGATGCGGTCGGCCTGGGTGTAGGTGGTGCCGAGCACCGCGACGAGGCCGAAGAACACGAACACCGCGATCTCGCCCAGGCCCCGGTACCCGTACGGCGTCCTGCCGCCCGTGTAGTACCAGGCGGCGACGACGCTCACCGCGCCGACGGCGATCAGCCACCAGTGCCCGGAGACCGCGCACAGCACCAGGCCCAGGACCGCGGCGACGCCGAACGCGACGAAGGCCGCGGTCTTGACCGCGCGGGGCGCCGCGGCCCCCGACGCGGTCAGCCGCATGGGGCCCACGCGGTCGAGGTCGGTGCCGCGCACGCCGTCCGAGTAGTCGTTGGCGAAGTTGACGCCCACCTGCAGCGCGAGGGCGACGCCGAGCGCCAGCAGCGCGGGCAGCGCCGCCGAGGAGTCGACCTGCGCGGCCGCGCCCGTGCCGACCATGACCGGTGCCGCCGCCGCCGGCAGCGTGCGGGGCCGGGCCCCGGAGATCCACTCGGCGGCAGTGGCCATCAGTGCGTCCTTCGTTCGTGGGGTGTGCCTGGGTTCTCGAGACACCAGGACCGGGCCTGCGCACGGTCCTGGCGGAGGAACGAAGTCATGGTCGCACGGGTTCCCGCCCCGCCCGCACGACGGCGTCGCGCACCGCCCGGCGGTCCACCTTGCCCGGACCCCGGGTCGGCAGGGCCGCGGCGAGGTAGACCCGCCGGGGCGCGGCGGGCGCCCCGAGCGTCTGTCCGACGGCGGAGCGCAGCCCGGCGAGGAGCTCGGCGCCCCCGGCGGTGAGGGGCGGGCCTGGGGCGGTGGGTGCGGGGCCGGCGGCGGTGGGCGCCGGGCCGGCGTCCGGGGTGCCCGGCAGGGCGAGGACGGCGACCACGGCCTGGCCCCACTCCTCGTCGGGCACGCCGACGACGCACGCCTCACCCGGCGTGCCCAGCCCGGCGAGGTGCTCGGCGATCGCGGCCTCGACGGCGGCCGGGGCGACGTTGACGCCGCCGGTGAGGATCACGTCGTCCGCCCGGCCGAGGATCGTGAGGCGACCCCCGTCGAGGCGGCCCAGGTCGGAGGTGCGGAACCAGCGGGTGCCGTCGGGGTCGGTGCGGAACGCGGCGGCAGTCGCGGCGGCGTCGCCCACGTAGCCCTCCGCGAGCACGGGGCCGGACAGCTCGACGACGCCGGTGCGTGGGGCGCCATCGTCGGAGTCGGAGTCGGAGTCGGACTCGGAGTCAGGGTCGGGCCCGGGGGAGGCGTCCGCGCTCGTGCCGGGGGCCGCCAGGCGGACCCGCACCCCGGCCAGCGGGACGCCGTCGTACACGCAGCCGCCGCTCGTCTCGGACATGCCGTAGGTGGTCACGGCGCGCACGCCCGCGGCCCGCGCGCGGGCCAGGAGCGCGGCGGGCGTCGCCGCGCCGCCGACCAGCACGGCGTCGAACCGCGCGAGCTCGGCCAGGCCGGCGCCGTCGTCCGTACCGTCGTCGTCCCCGCCGGCCGTGCCGTCCCCGCCCGCCGCCGCGACGAGCCGGTGCAGCTGGGTGGGCACGATCGAGACGTAGGCGCGCTCGCCCTCGTGGCCGTTGAGGAAGCCGCGGGCCAGGGCCGCGAACGCCGCCGGGGTGAACGGGGTCAGGTCGCCGACGCGCACCTCCGTGCCCGCCACGACCGTGCGGTTGACCACCTGGACGCCGGCCACGTGCGTGGGCGGCAGCACCAGCAGCCAACGGCCGGGCCCGCCGAGCCGCTCGTGGGTGGCCTCGGCCGAGGCCCGGAGGGCGGCGGCGCTCAGCGCGACCTCGCGGGGGTTTCCCGTGGAACCGGAGGTCCGGAGCACGAGCGCGGTCCCGGGCGGGGCGGCGGCGTCGGACAGGCGGGGCTGCGGGGCGTAGGCAGGGCCGCCGTCGAGGGCGTCCCGGACGGCGCGCACCACGGCGCTCGTCGGGTCGGTCGGGGTCACCTCCTGAGCGTAAGCGCGTCCGACGGGCCGGGCGTCGGGCGGATCTGTAACGTGAGCGCCACACGGACCCCTCGGGGCTCGGCATCGATCGCTCGCGGAGGAGAACCGATGACGCGTTGGACGACGGCGGTTCGTGCCACAGGTGCGGCCATGGCGACGGCACTCGTGCTGACCGGCTGCAGCGCCGGCACCCGGGCGGAGGCCCTGCCCGCCCCCGCTCCCACCACGACGGTCGCGGCCGAGGTCCAGGCGACGCGGAGCGCCCCGCCCGACCCCGACGTGCCGCTGGTGTGGCCGCTGACGGGAGTGCGCACCGAGAAGATCGGGAAGCGTCCGGCGGTGTCGGTCAAGATCGAGAACGCGACTGCAGCCCGGCCGCAGCGCGGGCTGAACGAGGCCGACATCGTGTGGGAGGAGGTCGTCGAGGGCGGGATCACCCGGTTCGTCGCGACCTACCACTCGAAGCTCCCGGAGGCCGTGGAGCCGGTGCGCTCCGTGCGGCCGATGGACCCCGCGATCGTCGCGCCGCTCGACGGCATCCTGGTGTTCTCCGGCGGGCAGGGCCCGTTCATCAAGGCCACCCAGCGGGTGGGCACCCAGACGATCATCATGGACGACGGCGACCCCGGGTTCCGGCGTGACCCCGCCCGCGAGGCGCCGCACAACGTGATCGGCACCATGTCCACGTTCCTGGAGCAGGCCGACGACGAGCGGACCACCCCGCCGCCGGCCCAGTTCGAGTACGCGGTCAAGCCCGGCCGGGGCTCGGCGCCGCAGGCCGGCCGGTACGTGCGGTCGGTCGACGTGCGGCTGTCGTCGCTCCAGCGCACCGTCTGGATCTGGGACCGGGAGAGCAAGCGCTACCTGCGCAGCGAGGGCACCACCAAGTCGGTCTCCGCCGACGGCCGCCGGCACGGCGCGCGCAACGTGCTGGTGCTGTCCACCGAGGTGGTCAACACCAAGTTCGTGGACCCGGCCGGGGCGCCGGTGCCCGAGACCAAGCTCGCCAAGAGGGACGGGAAGGGCGTGCTGCTCTCCATGGGGCACGCCATCGCGGTGCGCTGGTCCAAGAAGAGCCTGAACGCCCCGATCGTGCTGAAGGTGCCCGGTGGCAAGACCGCCGAGCTCGACCCCGGCAACACCTGGGTCGAGCTCGTGCCGCGGGGCAAGGGGAGCTGGGAGCTGAGCTGACCGGCCGACGTCGCCGGCGCGGGTATTCTTCCCGCACGGCGACGGCGTACGGCCGTCGTGGCTGATGAGAGAGCTTTCATCCGGGTCTCATCACGAGTTCATGGCGAGCTTGTCGAATAGCGACGTCGCACCCTCGCGTCCCTCGACAAGAAAGCGTGGCCGTCATGAGCATCCTCGACACGTCATCGGAGCTGCGCGGGCTCGACCCGCATCCCGTCGCCACCCCGCTGCGGGTCGGCGGTGCCGTACCCGCGCTGACGCCGGACCCGGCCACGCGCCGGCTGCTGCGGGCCAAGAAGGCCTACTCCACCCGGTTCGTCGCCGCGGCGATCGAGCGGGACCCCGCCGCGTTCGGACTGGTCACGGACCTGTCCGGCGCGCCGCGCCCCGGTGACGTGGTGCTGGCGCGGGTCGTGGCGATCGGCCAGCACAAGCGGCTGGAGTCGCCCGACTCCCGCCGGCAGATCCTGTTCGAGGGCGACGAGATCGTCGTGGCGTACGGGTCACGGTACGCCGCCGACCAGTTCCTCGCGGTGCTCCCGGAGGACCTCGGGCCGTGCCACCTCGCCGCCGCGGGTGGGCTCGCCTCGCGGGTCGTGGACCGGCACGCCGCGATCAAGGACGCCACGGTGATCGAGCCCGTCGGCCTGCTGACGGCCGGGGGCGCGGTGGTGAACCTCGCGACCTACGCGCCGCACCGGGTCCGCGCGGCGGGCAGCACGGCCGGGAACGCCACGCGCGTGCCGGTGATCGCCGTCATCGGCACCTCGATGAACTCCGGCAAGTCCACCACGCTGGCCTGCCTGGCCCACGGCCTGGCCGCCGCCGGTCTGACGGTGCACGCGGGCAAGGCGACGGGCACGGGCGCGGGCAACGACGCCCACCACTTCGTCGACGCCGGCGCGGACCACGTGGTCGACTTCACCGACTTCGGTTTCCCGAGCACGTTCGGGCTCCCCTTCGAGGACGTCCGCGACGTCTTCGCGACGATGGCCGACGTGCTCGCCGCCCCGGCCCGGCCGGGGGCGCCCGCGCCCGACGTGGTGCTGATCGAGATCGCCGACGGCGTCTACCAGGGCGAGACCGGCCGCCTGCTGGTCGACGACGCCTTCCGGTCCGTGGTGGACCGCGTCGTGTTCGCCGCCGGGGACGCGCTCGGCGCGAGCGGCGGCGTCGCGGCGCTGCGGGCCCTGGGCTGCGAGCCGTCGGTCGTCTCGGGCGTGCTCACGGCCTCGCCGATCGCCACCGCGGAGGCCCGCCGGGCCCTCGACGTGAGCGTCGTGCCGACGTACGACCTGTGCCTGCCCGCCGTCGCGTGGGCCGCCGCGGGGCTCACCGGCGCGGCGCCCGTCGGGTCGATCCTGCCGGTCGACCCGCAGCTCGGCTCCCTCGGCGAGGTGTCGCTCGGGGCGGTCGGGGACGCCCAGGTCGGCGAGGGCCATGCGGTCGCCTGAGCCGGGTCGGTCGGCCGGGGCTGGGCGGTCGGCCGGGGCTGGGCGGCCGGCCGAGGGACGATCGGCCGAGCCCGGCGTCCTGCCGCGGATCTACGTCGGCGCCCGGCGGCGCTGGGTGGTCGGCCTCGCCGCGCTCGGCGTCGGCCAGGGCGCGCTCGGGGCCGTGGGCGCCTGGGCGCTGACCCAGCTGCGCCCGGGCAGCACCTGGCCGATCGTCGTCGCGATCCTGAGCATCGTGGCGACCGCGGTGGCGATCGGCGGGCTGCGCATCGAGGAGCGGATCGTCGCGGAGCGGCTCGGCCAGGACTACGTGCGCGAGCTGCGGCGCGAGCTGGTGGAGTCCGAGCTCACGCCGGGCAGCAGCACCCACCTGGGCATCACCGTGGCTCGGACCACGAACGACCTCGCGAGCGTGCGCAACTGGGTGTCGCAGGGCGTGGGCCCGCTGGCGGCCGGGATCCCGCTGATCGCCGGGTCCGCGATCGGGCTCACGGTGCTCGACCCGTACCTCGGGATCGGGTTCCTGCTCCCGCTCGGCCTGCTCGCCGCCGTCATGGTGCCGTGGGCGCGCACCGCGTACCTCAAGTCGCGGCGGCTGCGGCGTGCCCGCGGGCGCATGGCCACGCGGATCGCCGACACGGTCGGGGCGTCGGAGGGCATCATCGCGGCGCGCGGTGCCGGCCGGGAGCTCGACCACATCGACTCCGCGTCCGCCGACGTCGTGGACCGCGCCGTCGACCGGTCGGTGACCGTCGGGGCGCTCCGGGCCGGGGGCACCGTCGCCGCGCTGCTGGCGACGCTCGCCGTGGCCGCCGTCGGCGTGGTGCGCGGGCTCGACCCCGCGGTCACGGTCGCGGCGATGGCCATGGCGGGCCTCGCCTCGACGCCGATCGTCGACCTCGGGCGCATCGTGGAGTACCGGCAGACCTTCCTGGCGGCTCGCGCGGTGCTCGTGCCTGCGCTGGCCGACGCCGCCCGCCGGCGGGCCGAGCACGAGCGCGCGAGCAGCGCGGCGGCGTCGGCCGACCTGCCCGACGGCGCGGACGAGCCCGGCCGGGTGCACGTGGTGGTGCCCGGGCTGGTTCCCGGCGACGCGCCGCTGAGCGCCGCCGCGGGTGACAGGATCCGCCTGACCGGCGACGACCCGGACACCCCGCTGCGCCTGATGCGGCGGGTCGTGGGCCTCGACCTGGCGCCGTCCGGCACGACCGACGAGGTGTGGGTGGCCGGGCAGAACCTGGGAGCGGTCGCGCCCGCGGACGGGCGCGAGCTCGTGGGCCTGGCGACCCGCGGCACCGTGTTCGAACGTGGAACGCTGCGGCGCGCGCTGCGCTACCGCCGTCCCGACCTGGACGACGCGACGGCCGACGAGGTGTTCGCCGCGGTGGGCCTCGACGTCGACCGGTTCGCGGACGGGCCCCGCACCGTGCTGCGCGCGGGCGGGGACCCGCTGACCGTCGACGAGCGCGCGCGGCTCGCGCTGGCCCGCGCGATCTACGGCGAGCCGCCCCTGCTCCTGGTCGCCGACCTCGACCGCGACCTGGACGAGGAGGGCCGCGACCGGCTCGCCGGCATCCTCGCGGCGTACCCGGGGGTGGTGCTGTTCGCCGGGCCCGACGAGCTGGCCGAGGCGCTGGGCGCGCGGGAGGTCCGGCTGGCGGCGGAGCCGGTGCCGGTCACGCCGGACGGCCGGGTGGCGGACGACGACGAGTAGCCGACCGGGCTGCCGGTCGCCCCACCCGCTGGTCGAGCTTGTCGAGACCCCTCACCAGGTCTCGACAAGCTCGACCGACGGGGGCTCGACCGACGGGGGCTCGACCGACGGGGGCTCGACCGACCGGGCCCCGACCAACGGGGCGTGCCGCGTCAGTAGTAGTAGGGGAACGCCGACCAGTCCGGGTCGCGGCGCTCCAGGAACGCCTCCTTGCCCTCGACCGCCTCGTCCGTCATGTACGCCAGCCGCGTCGCCTCGCCGGCGAACACCTGCTGGCCCGCGATCCCGTCGTCGGCGGCGTTGAACGCGAACTTGAGCATCCGGATGGCCTGCGGTGACTTGCCCGCGATGATCCGGGCGTACTCCAGCGCCAGACCCTCCAGGTCCTCGTGCTCGGCGACCTCGTTGACGGAGCCCCAGCGCTCGGCGTCGTCGGCGGAGTACTCGCGGGCGAGGAAGAAGACCTCCCGCGCCCGCTTCTGCCCGAGCTGGCGGGCGAAGTACGCGGAGCCGTACCCGGCGTCGAACGAGCCGACGTCGGCGTCGGTCTGCTTGAACTTGCCGTGCTCGCGGCAGGCGACCGTGAGGTCGGCGACCACGTGCAGGGAGTGCCCGCCGCCCGCGGCCCAGCCGTCCACGACCGCGACCACGACCTTGGGCATGGTCCGCATGAGGCGCTGCACCTCCAGGATGTGCAGGCGCCCGGCCTTGGCGGGGTCGATGTGATCCGAGGTCTCGCCCGCTGTGTCCGTCGTGTAGCGGTAGCCGTCGCGCCCGCGGATGCGCTGGTCGCCGCCGCTGCAGAACGCCCAGCCGCCATCCTTGGGGGAGGGGCCGTTGCCGGTCAGCAGCACCGTGCCGACGTCGGACGTCATGCGGGCGTGGTCCATGACCCGGTACAGCTCGTCCACCGTGTGCGGGCGGAACGCGTTGCGCACCTCCGGGCGGTCGAACGCGACGCGCACCACGGGCAGGTCGCGCGGCTCGGGGCCGCTGCGGTCGACGCCGCGGTGGTAGGTGAGGTCGGTCAGGTCCTCGAACCCGGCGACCGTGCGCCAGCGCTGCGGGTCGAACGTCTCGGAGACCTGACGGGGGAGTTCGGTGCTCGTGCTCACGCGGTCCAGCCTAGTTCGGCGGAACGACGCCGGGCGCTCCTGAGGTTCTGTGCAAGCCACGATGTTGCGACGTTTCAACCGCACTCCCGCGGGCAGGAGCTCGTGGTCTGAACAGAACCTCAGGAGCGAACGGTGAAGCCCCGCACCCCCGACCCGTGGGGGCGGCCGGGTCGATAGCCTGGACCCGTGCTGCTGATCGGTGAACCTCTTGTCTGGTCCACGCCCCTGCGGACCCGCTTTCGCGGGATCGACGTGCGCGACGGCGTCCTGCTCCGCGGCCCCGCCGGCTGGGGTGAGCTGTCCCCGTTCTGGGACTACGACGACGAGGAGTCGGCCACCTGGCTGCGCGCCGCGCACGAGGCCGCCTTCACCGGCTGGCCGGACGCCGTCCGCGACAGCGTCCCCGTGAACGTGACCGTCCCCGCCGTCGGGCCGGAGCGGGCGCGCGAGATCGTCCTGGCGTCCGGCGGCTGCCGCACCGCCAAGGTCAAGGTCGCCCAGCGCGGCCCCGACGGCACCCTCGAACCCGTGGCCGCCGAGGCGGAGCGCGTCGCCGCCGTCCGCGACGCCCTCGGGCCCGACGGTGCCATCCGCGTCGACGCCAACGCCGCCTGGACCCCCGACGAGGCCCTGGCCCACCTCGCCGAGATCGACCGCGCCGCCGGCGGGCTGGAGTACGTCGAGCAGCCCTGCGCCGGCGTCGACGAGCTGGCCCTGGTGCGTCGCAAGCAGGACGTGCCCGTCGCCGCCGACGAGTCCATCCGCCGTGCCTCCGATCCGATGCGGGTGGTGCGCCAGGAGGCCGCCGACATCGTGGTCCTCAAGGTCCAGCCGCTCGGCGGCGTGCGCGCCTGCCTCGACCTCGCCGAGCAGGTCGGCCTGCCCGTCGTCGTCTCCTCCGCGCTGGAGAGCTCCGTGGGGTTGGCCGCCGGCGTGGCGCTGGCCGCCGCGCTGCCCGAGCTCCCGTACGCGTGCGGCCTCGCGACGTCGCAGCTCCTGACCCACGACGTCGTCGCCCAGCCGCTGCTGCCGGTCGACGGCGCGCTCCCCGTGCGCCGCCCCGACCCGTCGCCCGAGGCGCTCGCGGCCGCGGCCGCCGACGAGGCGACCACGCGGCGCTGGCTCGACCGGTACCACCGCCTGACCCGGATCCTGGAGGACGCATGACCATCCCGCCCGCCGTGGCCACCGCCCGCGCCCTGATCGCCGACCTGGTCAGCCGGGGTGTGCGCGACGCCGTGCTCGCGCCCGGCTCGCGCAGCGCCCCGCTCGCGTACGCGCTCGCCGAGGCCGCCGACGCCGGGCACCTCACCCTGCACGTCCGGATCGACGAGCGGGACGCGGGGTTCCTCGCGCTCGGCCTGTCCAAGGGCGCGGAGGGTGCGCCGGTCGCCGTCGTCACCACCTCGGGGACGGCCGTCGCGAACCTGCACCCCGCGGTGCTGGAGGCCAACCACGCGGGCCTGCCGCTGATCCTGCTCACCGCCGACCGACCGCACGAGCTGCGCGGCACCGGCGCGTCGCAGACCACCGACCAGGTCGGCATCTTCGGCTCCGCGGTGCGGTACGCCGTGGACGTCCCCGCGCCCGTCGCCCCGGCCGGCGAGGACGACGCCGCGACGGCGCTGCGTGACCTGCGGAGCTTCGCCGGCCGCGCGGTCGCCGCCGCCCTCGGGTTCCGGTCCGGGCACCCCGGCCCGGTGCACCTCAACCTCGCGTTCCGGGACCCGCTGGCGCCGTCGGCCCCGCTGCCCGGCCTGCCCGCGGGGGGCGCCGAGGAGGGGCACCCGAAGCCGGACCCGCCGCTGGTCGTGCCCGCCGTGCACCAGCACCTCGGCTCGCCCGCGCTGCCCGGCGACCCGGAGCGCACGGTCGTGGTCGCGGGCGACGACGCCGGACCCGAGGCCCGGCAGCTCGCCGAGGCGCAGGGCTGGCCGCTGTTCGCCGAGCCGTCCTCGGGCGCGACGGGCGGGCCCAACGCGATCGCCGGCTACCGGATGCTGCTCGGCGCCGACGAGCTCGCCGACGGTGTCGAGCACGTGGTGGTGCTCGGCCGGCCCACGCTCTCGCGCCCGGTGCAGCGGCTGCTGGGCCGCCCGTCGGTCGCGGTCACCGTGGTCGCGCCGGGCGCCGGCCCGTGGCCCGACGCCGCCCGCAACGCCGCCGTCGTGCTCCCGGGCCTCGCGCCCGTCTGGTTCGAGCCGGCCGAGCGGCGGACCACGCCGTTCCTGGAGCGCTGGCAGGCCGCCGGGGCCTCGGCCGCCCTCGTGCTCGACGAGGTGACCTGCGACGACGCCGTGCTCGGCGGCCCGACGGCGCTGTCGGTGGCGCGCGCCGTGGCCCGCGTGCTCGGCCCCGCCGACCTGCTCGTCGTCGGCTCGTCCAACCCCGTGCGCGACCTCGAGCTCGTGCTCGGCCTCGACGGCCCCGGCCCCGCCGTCCTCGCCAACCGCGGCCTGGCCGGCATCGACGGCACCGTCTCGACCGCGGTGGGGGTGGCCCTGGCCGCCGCGCGGCGCGGCCTGCGCACGCGCGCCCTGCTGGGCGACCTCACGTTCCTGCACGACGTCGGCGGCCTGCTCCGCGGACCCGACGAACCCCCGGTCGACCTGGAGATCGTCGTGGTGAACGACGACGGCGGGTCGATCTTCGCGACCCTGGAGCACGGCGCGCTGGCGTCGACGGGCGACGCCGCGAGCGCCACCTTCGAGCGGGTGTTCGGCACGCCGCACGGCGCGAACCTCGCGCAGCTGTGCGCGGGGTACGGGGTGGACCACCAGCTCGTCAAGGACGTGCCGACGCTGCGGCACGCGCTGCAGGCACCCAGCCACGGCGTCCAGGTGATCGAGGTGCGCGTCCCGCGCGCCGACCGACTCGCGGAGACCCGCGCCCTGGCCGAGCGGGTCCGCGCCGGCCTCGGCTGAGTGCGTGACTTCGGTCGGTTGCACTGAGACCGGTCGCACGTTGGACCGGTCTCAGTGCAACCGACCGAAGTCGGATGACCTGCACTCAGCGCGGTCTCGGGATGTGCAGGGAACTCACAGATTCGTTTAAGCGTGGGACAAGGAACGGGGTGTCAACTAGTTCTGACTTCAAGGAGGGTCACGATGACCGACCAGAACAGCACCACGCCGCAGCCGGAGCAGCAGCCGTCCGGTACGCAGCCCACCGAGCAGCTGCCGGTCGCCGGTTCGGCTCCCGTCCCGAACGCGGGCGCCGAGCAGTCCGCGACCCTCGCGCAGTCGACTGCTCCCGTACCGACGCCGCCCCACGGCGCGACGCCGCAGGACGCGCAGCCCGACGCCGCGCAGCCGCAGGGCGCGCAGCCCACCCCGGCCCCGGCTCCCGTACCGAGCCCGGCCCCGGCCCCCGCGCCGGGCGTCACGCCCGCCCAGGCCGCCCGCGCCCAGCACACCCCGCAGGACCCCGCCGCGCAGCACCAGCCCGCGCAGCCCCAGGCCCCGCAGCACCACGCGCCGCAGCACGAGGCCGCCCAGCACCAGACGGTGCAGCTCCCGGCCGCGCAGCACCAGGCGCAGCCCCAGCACCCGGCGCAGCCCCAGCACCCGGCCCAGCCCCAGCCCCACGCCCAGCAGCACCACACCACCCCGCTGCAGACCGTGACCCCTGGCGCGGGCCCGGGCCCGTCCCCGGCCTACGTCAACCCGTACTCGGCCCCCGCGACGGTCGCGGCCGAGCCCAAGCCCCGGAACCGCACCTGGGTCCCCGTGGTCGCCGCCGCCGCGGCCGCCGCGGTGCTGGCCAGCGCGGGCACGGCGGGCCTGATCACGCTCACCGGCGGTGCGGACAACGGCGCCTCCCTCGCGGACGTCGGCCAGTCGAACAGCCAGACCGTCCCCGTGAAGAGCTCCACGGTGGAGAACCCGGACTGGACGGCGGTCACCTCTGCCGTCGAGCAGTCCGTGGTGTCCATCCAGGTGCAGACTCAGGCGGGCGGCGCGGAGGGTTCCGGCGTCGTGCTGGACACCCAGGGCCGCATCCTGACCAACAACCACGTGGTCTCCGGGGCACAGACCGTGCAGGTCACGCTCAGCGACGGCAGCGTGTACGAGGCCAAGATCGTCGGCACCGACCCGACCACCGACCTCGCCGTCGTCCAGCTCACCGACCCGCCGTCGGACCTCAAGCCGGCCAAGTTCGCCGACTCGGACAACGTCGTGGTGGGCGAGCCCGTGATGGCGCTCGGCAACCCGCTGGGCCTGGCGAACACCGCCACGACCGGCATCGTGTCCGCCCTGGACCGCCCGGTCACGGCCAGCGCCGAGGACGGGTCCGACCAGGTGGTCACCAACGCGATCCAGATCGACGCCGCGGTCAACCCGGGCAACTCGGGTGGTCCGCTGTTCAACGCGTCGGGCGAGGTCATCGGCATCACGTCCTCGATCGCCACGCTGTCGAGCGGTGGCGGCGGGACGTCCAGCAGCTCCGGCTCGATCGGCCTGGGCTTCGCGATCCCGGGCAACCTGGCGTCGCAGATCGGTGACCAGCTCAAGGAGAACGGCACCGCCCAGCATGCCTTCCTCGGTGTCTCGATGTCCGACGCGACCGCGACGGCGGACGGGGTCACCCGGCGCGGCGCGGGCGTCGAGGACGTCGTCGCCGACTCGCCGGCCGGCAAGGCCGGTATCAAGCAGGGCGACGTGATCGTCGCGATCGATGGGTCGGCGGTCAACAGCCCGGAGTCGCTCACGGCGTTCGTCCGCGAGAAGGAGGCTGGTGCCAAGTCGGTGCTGACCGTGGTCCGCGACGGCAAGACGCAGGAGATCACCGTCACGCTCGCGGTCAAGGACGAGGCGGCCAGCTCCTCGCAGGACCAGCAGCAGGGCCAGCAGGGCCAGCTGCCCGGCCAGGGCCAGCAGGACGGCTCGGGCTCGGGTTCGGACCAGACCAACCCGAACAACATCCCGGACTGGCTGCAGCAGTTCTTCGACAACCAGGGCTGACCCTCGCCATCCCCTCGGGGAGCACCCTGGCCGGAGAGCAGCGGGGCGGGGCAGGACGCGGAACGGCGTCCTGCCCCGCCCCGTTTCCATGCCACGGATCGCGGCCGACGTCGTATTCGCGTTCGGCGGGTGAACTTGGCCCGGCCGGACTACTTTGGTCCGCGTGTCTGGGACGTACACCGTGGTCAGGACGCTCGGCCGGTCGGATGCCGCGCACGAGATCCTCGAGGAGCTGCCGGAATGGTTCGGCATCGACAGGTTCACGCACGAGTACGTCGACGCCGCGGCGAGGTTCCCCAACTACGTGGCGGTCGCGGAACCCGAGTCCCGTGAGCCCGGGACGTCCCCCGCGGACGCCGCCACACCGCCGTCGTCCCGGGCCGACGGCGGAGCCATCCCGGCCGACGACGTGCTGGGCGTGCTGCTCCTGGACCAGCGCTACCCGACGTCGGCCGAGGTGCACCTGCTCGCGGTGCGCCGCAAGCACCACCGGGCCGGCATCGGGCGCACCCTCATGGCGCGGGTCGAGGACGACCTCCGCGCCCAGGGCGTGCGGCTGCTGAGCGTGAAGACGCTGGGGCCGTCGGCGTACGACCCGGGGTTCGACCAGACCCGGGCCTTCTACAGCGCCTGCGGCTTCCACCCGGTCGAGGAGTTCCCCGACCTGTGGGCCGACGAACCCTGCCTGCTGATGGTCAAGGCCCTCTGAGCCCCGGCCGGGCTCAGAGGGCCGGCGAGGCTCAGGCCTTGGCGGGTGCCCCGAACAGGGCCTCCGCGGCGCCCGGCACCACGGCGGCGACGACGCCGCCCAGGCTGCGCTCGAGGTAGCCGACCAGCTCGTCGTCGGCCAGGTCGGAGTTGATGCCGCCGTCGACCAGGGCCTGCTCCGCGAGGGCCACCCAGGAGCGGACCGCGATGCGCAGGAGCTCGGTCTCCTCCACGCCCAGCTCCAGGAGCACGGCCATCGCGCGCTCGGTCTGCTGGCGCCGCGCGTCCTCGATCACGGCCCGCACCTCCTCGTCGCCGCTGGCCGCGCCGCGCACGAGCGAGTAGAAGGTGGGCCCGTGCTCCCGGACGTACGCGACGAGCTGGCTCAGCGTGTTGGCCAGGCGCTCGGCGGGCGGGAGCTCGGGCTGGGGTTCCGAGGCGTGGAGCATCGAGTCGCGCGCGCGGCGCACGATCTCGTGGTGCAGGCCGTTCTTGGAGCCGAAGTAGTAGTACACGAGCCCCGTCGAGACACCGGCCTCGGCGGCGATCTCCTCGACGGTCACCTCGGCCAACGGGCGGTCCGCAAGAGTCGCGACACCCAGTGCGACGAGCTGGTTGCGGCGTTCCTCCGGACGGAGTCGCGTGCGTCGGGCTGTTGCCATGCGTCGAGCATATCCGGCATGCTTTGCGCCGCCGTCAGCCGGTCAATTGACGCTGAGTCAGTAGACGCGCTACCGTCGCGGCGGGACGACGATGCCGTCGCCCTCACATTGGCACAAGGGGAAAACCAATGAAGCTCAGCAAGCTCACGGGGACGCGTAAGGGCCGCGTGGCTCTCGCCGTCATCCCGGTCACCGTTGCCGCCAGCATCCTGCTGGGCGGGGTCGCGCAGGGCGCCGTGCCCGTCTCGTTCGCCATCTCCGGCAGCCAGTTCAAGATCGGCGCCGACAAGCTCGAGGGTGTGGGCTTCTCGCAGTACGCCGGCGTCGCGACTGCCTCGGACGGCACGCAGCACCCGGCCGCCATCGCGAACATCAAGGACGCGAAGCTCTTCAACCTCTGCCAGTCGGTCGTGCAGGACACGCCGCTCGGCAAGGTCGGCCTGCTGATCTCCGCGGGCACCGGCGACGAGCCCGCGAAGGCCACCGACCTGCAGATCGGCATGAACGACCTGTCGGGTACCGCGATCTTCAAGAACATCCGCATCGGTGTGGACGCCTCGACGGTCAACACGACCAAGAAGGGCGACGCCGGCGACTTCGCCATGGACTCCGACTCGATCGACATCGACGGTCTCCAGCAGGTCTCGTGGAGCACGCAGGCCGCCGTCTTCCAGCTGACGGACCTCAGCCTCAAGATCACGGACGGCACCGAGTGCTTCTGAGTCCGGGTGACGGCCCGGCGGACGCCGGCCGCCCCGGACTTCGCGCGAGGTTCGCTCGATGGCGCGAGGACTTCGGTCCCTGGCGCTCGCAGCGGCCGTTCGTCGGGGGTGTGCTGGTAGTTCTCGCGGGCTTGGAGATGCTCCTGTCCGGCCCCATCAAGCTGGACCAGCTCGGCATGAACATCGTGCTGCAGTTCGGGGTCGAGGGCGCGCAGGCGACGATCCTGCCGCTCGCGCTCGTGCTGCTCGGGATCCTGGTGATCGCCCAGCCGGTGCACCGGATCTTCTACGGCGTGATCTCGCTGGCGATCTCCGTCTACTCGATCGCGGGCGTGAACCTCGGCGGCTGGGTCGTCGGGTTCCTGCTCGGCGTCGTCGGCGGCATCATCGTCGTGTCCTGGGCGCCCGAGGAGGAGTCCGGCACCGCGGAGGAGTCCGGCAAGGCGGAGGAGCCCGACGCCGCTGCGGCCCCCGAGGCCGCGGCCCCGCCGGCCGCGGCTGCGGCGATGGACGACGCGGCGCGGGCGGACGACGCGGCCCCGGACGCGAAGGCCGAGACGCCTGAGCCGGCCGCCGACACCCCGGAGCCGGACGACGCCCCGTCGTCCGCCCCCGGGACCGCGGCCGACACCGAGGCGATCCCCAAGGCGGAGTCGCTCAGCGGCGCGCTGCGCGCCCTCTCGCAGAAGTCCGCGGCCGTGGTCGTGGCGGGCGCGATGGCGGTCGGCGGCATGAGCCTGCCGGCCTCGGCGTCGGGCGCGGAGGCCAAGCAGGACGACTCGTTCTGGTGCGTGGTCTTCGGGGCGTGCGACGAGGGGGACGCCGAGCCGTCCGCCTCGCCCACGCCGTCGCCCAGCGCCTCCGAGACGGCTGGCGAGGACGAGGACCCTGTCGGGGACGCGGTCGACGACGTCACCGGCGGCGGGTCCGACCCGGCCGACGGCTCGGGCTCGAGCTCGGACGGCAAGGACGACGACGGCGGCAAGGCCGCGGGGGACGAGGGCGACGAGCCCGAGTGCCAGGAGCCCACGCAGGACGGCGAGGTCCCCGCGGACGCCGCCGACGAGGCGCCGAGCGACCCGTGCGGCGAGATCGACCCGCAGGCGACGATCGAGGAGGCCCTGCACACCGAGCTGGGCACCTGCGTGAAGGTGACCTTCGGCGGCAAGTACGACCTCAACGTCGACCTGCCGGGCCAGTGCGGCGCCAAGGAGGACGGCTCCGTCTTCTCGCTCCCCGCCGACCTGGAGAGCCGCGACCTGACCATCCCGCTCACCGGCATCAACGGGATCGGCCTGGCGAACGTGCCGGTCAAGAACGACGGAACGCGGCGCGACGCCATCAAGATCTCGGCCGACAAGGTGGTCGTCGACGGCTTCTGGCTGAAGTCGTACGCCTACGACAAGGGCACGGTCGCCGGTACGGACACCCGGGCGAACTTCGTGTCGCTCGAGGGCGACGCGCACATGTACGTGTCGTCGATCCACGCCAACCTGCCCGACGGCCAGGACCTCCTGGAGGTCGCGACCAAGGTGCTCGAGGGCGCCTCGCTCATCGAGATCCTGCTGACGGCCACGGACGCGCGGATGGGCTTCATCGGCGCGACGTCCGACCGGCAGGTGTGGGACCACTTCCGCGAGCAGGTCTGGGGCGACCCGGCCCGCCCGATCGGCAAGGGCCCCACGGCGGGCACCCCCTGACCGTTCGCTGGTCGAGCGTTCTCGCTGGTCGAGCTTGTCGAGACCCAGGTCTCGACAAGCTCGACCAGCGGTTGGTCAGGACACCGCGCCCAGGGCGTAGCGCATCGGCTCCAGCTTGGCCTCGGACTCGGCCAGCTCGGCCTGCGGGTCCGACGCCGCGACGATGCCGCAGCCCGCGAACAGCCGGATGTGCCGCGGGTCGGTCGCGGAGATCTCCGCCGACCGCAGGGCGATGCCCCACTCGCCGTCGCCGTCCGCCCCGACCCAGCCCACCGGGCCCGCGTACCGGGCGCGGTCCAGCCCCTCGATCTCGCGGATCAGGCTGCGTGCGGCGGTCGTCGGCGTGCCGCACACGGCGGCGCTCGGGTGCAGCGCCGCGGCCAGCGACAGGGACGACGGAGCCCGCCCGCCCCGCTGGTCGGTCAGCACGCCGGTCACGTCGGTGGCGAGGTGCATGACGTTCGGCAGGTGCAGCACGAACGGCGCCTCGGGCACGTTCATCGACGAGCAGTAGGGCTCCAGGGCGGCGGCCACGGAGCGCACCGCGAACTCGTGCTCCTCGAGGTCCTTGGAGGACCGGGCGAGCTGGGCCGCGCGCAGCAGGTCGGCGTCGTCGGCGTCCGCCACGCCGTGCTCGCGGCGGATCGTGCCGGCCAGCACGCGGGAGGCCACGAGGCCCTTCTCGCTGCGCACCAGCAGCTCCGGGGTGGCGCCCACCATGCCGTCCACGCTGAAGGCCCAGCAGGCGTCGTACGCGGACGCCAGGCGGCCCAGCAGGTGCCGGGTGTCCAGCGGGTGCTCGGCGGTCGCCACGACGTCGCGGGCGAGCACCACCTTCTCCAGCTCGCCGGTCTGGATCCGGGCGATGCCCTCGGCCACCACGGCGGGCCAGTCCGCCGCGGCGACGGCGCCGTCGGCCAGCGTCACGCGGCCGGGCTCGGTGACCGGCTGCTGCGGGTAGGCGGACAGCAGGTCCTCGCCGACGGGCGCGGACCGGTCGCCCACCAGGGAGATCGTGGTCATCCAGGTGCGTTCGCCCCGCCGTCCGACGACGACGCGCGGCACGATCAACACGCCGCTCGCCCGCGCGGGGTCCTCGGCCTCGTCCCCGGGGGAGACGTCGTCGAACGCGAAGCTGCCGAACGCGACCAGCCCGCTGCCGGGCAGGTTCACGTCGTCGTGCACCACGGCGTTGTCGAGCACCTGGCGCCACGCCTCGTCGGCGTCGGCGAACCGGCCGGGGCCGAAGGTCTCGAACCGCAGCGCCTCGCCCCAGCCCACGAGCCCGTCGCCGTGCCGTACCCAGGCCAGCGCGTTGGTGTCGGGGAGCCGGTCGACGAGCGCCGTCGGCGTGCCGGGCAGGTCGTGCGTCGCCACGGTCCGCACCACGAGCTGCGGGCCGTGCGGAGCGCCGGGCGGCGCCTCGTCGGACGTGGTCGGCGCCTCGGCCGGCCAGGAGTCGTACACGCTGATGCCGGAGGGGGAGCCGGTGGGTGTGCCGGGAGTGCCGCCGGAAGGTGAAGCGATCATCGCTTTCAGGATAAGCGCGCGGGCCCCGAGTGCTTGCCGCTGGTAAGGGAGGTCACAGGTGGTCGGTAGTTCGTCAGATGGTCGGCACCCCGGAATGCCGATCACCTGACGAATTGCCGACCACCCGGATCGCCTGCGGCCCCCAGCACGCTCCCACGGCGTGAAACGATGGCCGCATGTCCCGTGCAAGCCTGGAGAAGAAGCCGGCCGAGGTCGCGTCGATGTTCGACGGGATCGCCGCCCGCTACGACCTGACCAACGACCTCATCTCGATGGGGCAGGACCGGCGCTGGCGCCGCCTCACGGTCGAGGCGGTCGCCGCGATGCCGGGCGAGCGCGTGCTCGACCTCGCCGCGGGCACCGGGACCAGCAGCGAGCCCTTCGCGGCCGACGGCGCCTTCGTGGTCCCGTCCGACTTCTCGATCGGCATGCTGCAGGTGGGCAAGCAGCGCCGCCCGGACCTGCCGTTCGTCGCGGGCGACGCCACCAGGCTGCCGTTCGCGGACGAGTCGTTCGACGCCGTGACGATCAGCTTCGGCCTGCGCAACGTGGTGGACACGCTCTCGGCGCTGCGCGAGATGCGGCGCGTGGTGCGGCCCGGCGGGCGCATCGTGATCTGCGAGTTCTCCACCCCGACGTGGGGCCCGTTCCGCACTGTCTACCAGGAGTACCTGATGCGCGCGCTCCCCGTGGTGGCCGGCGCCGTGACGCGGGACAAGGGCTCCTACGACTACCTCGCCGAGTCCATCCGGGGCTGGCACACGCAGGTCGACCTGGCCAAGCTCATGCTCGAGGCCGGCTGGGAGCACGCCGCCTACCGCAACGTCACGGGCGGCATCGTGGCCCTGCACCGGGCGGTCCGCGGGGCCTGAGCTAGTCCGCAGCGTCTTCGCGAGGTCGTGACTTTGCATCGAGATCGGTCCAACGCCGGACCGATCTCGATGCAAAGTCACGACCTCGCCCCTTTGCGCGCCAAGGGGGCACCCCGCGCAGGGCTGCTGTGACCTCCCCAAGTAAGGGGAACCTTCCTACACAATCCCCCCTAAGTGTGGCTAGGGTGTCGGTGTTGTGACAGGGTTCACAAGGGCTTGTCATGAAGCCCTTGCCGAACCCCGCACAGCAGGTCAGCAACGACCAGGCAGCGGGTTCCCAACGGGGGTGAACGTGCGAAGAGTGATACGCGACGACGCGGATGTCATCGTGGTGGGCGCCGGTCCGGCCGGCTCGTCCACCGCGCACTGGTGCGCGGCCGCGGGGCTCGACGTGCTGCTGCTGGAGAAGGGCGAGTTCCCCCGCGACAAGATCTGCGGCGACGGCCTCACGCCGCGTGCCGTGGCGGAGCTGGTCCGCATGGGCGTGCCGACCCGCCAGGAGGACGGCTGGATCCGCAACCGCGGCCTGCGCGTCCACGGCGGCGGCCGCTCCTACGAGCTGGACTGGCCAGCCCTGACCACCTACCCGGGCTACGGCATGGCCCGGACCCGGATGGGCCTGGACCACACCCTGGCGCAGCACGCCCAGGCGAGCGGCGCCAAGCTCCTGCAGCGCACCAAGGTCACGGGCCCGCTGCGCGACGACGACGGCCGCGTGGTCGGCGTCACCGCCCAGCCGCTGGACGCCCGCGGCCGCGCCGAGGGCCCGGTCAAGGAGCTGCGCGCGCCCGTCGTGGTGGCCGCCGACGGCGTCAGCTCGCGGTTCGCGCTGGCCGTGGGCCGCGAGCGCCGCGACGACCGCCCCATGGGCACCGCGGTGCGTGCCTACTACCGCACCCCGCGCCACGACGACCCGTTCATGGAGTCGCACCTGGAGCTGTGGGACGGCGAGCCGGGCAGGAGCAACCTGCTGCCGGGCTACGGCTGGATCTTCCCGCTCGGTGACGGCACCGTGAACGTGGGCCTCGGCAGCGTGTCCTCGACCCCGGCGCGGCAGTCGGCGGCCGGCATCGACTACCGGCGGCTGATGGAGACGTGGCTGGAGAAGAGCGCGCCGGAGGGCTGGGACCTGGTCCACGAGCCCGAGCGCGGCCCGATCCGCGGCGCGGCCCTGCCCATGGGCTACAACCGCGGCCCGCTGTACGCGGACGGCGTGCTGCTGGCCGGCGACTCCGCGGGCATGGTGAGCCCGTTCAACGGCGAGGGCATCGCGTACGGCCTGCAGGCGGGCCGGGTCGCCGCCGAGGCGATCAGCCAGGCCCGGCACCGCACCAGCGACGCGGCGCGCGAGGCCACGCTCGCCACCTACGCGGACCGCATGCGGGCCGACCTGGGCGGCTACTACACCCTGGGCCGCTGGTTCGTGCGGCTCATCGAGCACCCGGAGATCATGCGCGTCTGCGTCCGGTACGGGCTGCCGCGCAAGGTCGTCATGCAGTTCACGCTCAAGCTCCTGTCCGACTGCTACGAGCCGCACGGCGGCGACTGGGTCGACCGTGTCATCGCGGGCCTGACCAGGGTGGTCCCGAGCGCATGAGCATCACGTCCATGAAGGGCACGTCGTCCACGAAGGGCACAGCATGAATCCCTACGTACCCATCCTGATCCTCATGGCGATCGGGGCGGTCCTGGCGCTCGGCGGGGTCGCCGCGAGCGCGATCATCGGCCCCAAGCGGTACAACCGCGCCAAGCTCGACTCGTACGAGTGCGGCATCGAGCCGACGCCGCACGCGGTGGGCGGCGGGCGCCTGCCGATCAAGTACTACCTGGTGGCGATGACATTCATCGTCTTCGACATCGAGGTCGTCTTTCTCTACCCGTGGGCCGTGGACTTCACGACGCTCGCGACGTTCGGGCTGGTGGCGATGCTGGCGTTCCTGGCGCTGATCACCGTCCCGTTCGTCTACGAGTGGCGCCGCGGCGGCTTCGACTGGGTCTGACAGCGACTTCACGCGCGGCGCCTCCCGGCGCCGGGCAGCGACGCCGGGCGGGGCCCGGCAGCAAGGAGGGGACATGGGTGTCGAGGAAGCGCCGTCAGGTTTCCTGCTGACGACGATCGAGGACCTCGCGGGGTACCTGCGCAAGGCCTCGGTGTGGCCGGTGACGTTCGGCCTGGCCTGCTGCGCCATCGAGATGATGGCGGCGGGCGCGTCGCGGTTCGACCTGTCGCGGTTCGGCATGGAGGTGTTCCGCGCCTCGCCGCGCCAGGCGGACCTGATGATCGTCGCGGGCCGGGTGAGCCAGAAGATGGCCCCGGTGGTGCGTCAGGTGTACGACCAGATGAGCGAGCCCAAGTGGGTGCTCTCCATGGGCGTGTGCGCGTCGTCGGGCGGGATGTTCAACAACTACGCGATCGTGCAGGGCGTGGACCACGTGGTCCCGGTCGACATCTACCTGCCCGGCTGCCCGCCGCGCCCGGAGATGCTGATCAACGCGATCCTCGGGCTGCACGACCACATCCAGAACGCGCCGCTGGGCGTGAACCGGGTCGAGGCGGCGCGCGCCGCCGAGGCGGCCGCGATGGAGGCCACCCCCACCTTCGAGATGAAGGGCCTGCTGCGATGAGCGACGTCACGCCGGGCGGCGACCAGGGCTCGGCCCTGACACCCCCGGAGGGCGCGGCCACCTTCGAGGTGGTCGAGGTCAGGAAGGGCATGTTCGGCGTCCAGGGCTCGGGCGACACGTCCGGCTACGGCGGCCTGGTCACGCCCGTCGCGATGCCCGCCGCGTCGCCCCGCCCGTACGGGAGCTGGTTCGACCAGGTGGTCGACGTCCTGGCCGAGGTGCTGGCCGACGGCGCCCGCGTCGGCGGGCCCACCTACGACCAGGCGGTCGAGAAGGTGGTCGTGGACCTGCACGGCGCCGAGAGCCCCGACGCGCGCCAGGTGGAGCTCACCCTGCACGTCGCCCGCGAGCACCTCGTGGCCGTCTGCCAGGCCCTGCGCGACGACCAGGACCTGCGGTTCGAGCTGTCCCTCGGCGTCAGCGGCGTGCACTACCCGCACGACGCGGACAGGGAGCTGCACGCCGTCTACCACCTGACGTCGGTCACGCACTCGCGCCGCCTGCGGCTCGAGGTCGCGGCGCCCGATGCCGACCCGCACATCCCGTCCACCACGTCCGTGTACCCGGCCAACGACTGGCACGAGCGCGAGACCTTCGACTTCTTCGGGATCGTCTTCGACGGCCACCCCGCCCTGACGCGCATCGAGATGCCGGACGACTGGGTGGGCCACCCGCAGCGCAAGGACTACCCGCTCGGCGGCATCCCCGTCGAGTACAAGGGCGCCACGGTGCCCCCGCCGGACACGAGGAGGAGCTACTGATGAGCGCTCCCACCACTGCACCCCACGCCACCCGGGCCGCCGGGAACGAGGACATGTCGTCCACCGTGCGGGCCTTCGAGGCCTACGGCGACGGCGACTGGGACGACATCGCGCGCGAGGCGATCGGCGAGGAGCGGATCGTCGTCAACATGGGTCCCCAGCACCCGTCCACGCACGGCGTGCTGCGCCTGATGCTGGAGATCGACGGCGAGACCGTCACCGAGGCCCGCGCCGGCATCGGCTACCTGCACACGGGCATCGAGAAGAACATGGAGTTCCGCACCTGGACGCAGGGCACCACGTTCTGCACCCGCATGGACTACGTGGCGCCCCTGTTCCAGGAGGCCGCCTACTGCCTCGCCGTCGAGAAGCTGCTCGGCATCACCGACGACGTGCCCGAGCGCGCCAGCGTGATCCGCGTCCTGATGATGGAGCTCAACCGCATCGCCTCCCACCTGGTCTGCGTCGGCACCGGCGGCAACGAGATGGGCGCCACCACCGTCATGACCATCGGGTTCACCGCCCGCGAGGAGATCCTGCGGCTCTTCGAGGCCGTCACCGGCCTGCGCATGAACCACGCCTACATCCGCCCCGGCGGCGTGGCCGTGGACACGCCGGAGGGCTTCACCACCCAGGCCCGCGAGGCCCTGAAGAAGGTGCGGCACTACCTCAAGCAGCTCGGCGACCTCATGCTCGCCAACCCCATCTTCAAGGCCCGCCTGACCAACGTCGGCGTCCTGAACCTCTCCGGCTGCATGGCGCTCGCCATCACCGGGCCCGTGCTGCGCTCCACCGGCCTGCCGTACGACGTCCGCAAGGACAACCCGTACTGCGGCTACGAGACCTACGACTTCGACGTCCCCACCGCCAAGGGCGCCGACTGCTACGACCGCGTGGTGCTCCGCATCGAGGAGTGCTACCAGTCCCTCAAGATCGTCGAGCAGGCCCTGGAGCGGCTCGACCGCACCGAGGGCGAGCCGGTCATGGTCGCCGACAAGAAGATCGCCTGGCCCGCCCAGCTCGCCGTCGGCGGCGACGGGCAGGGCAACTCGCTGGAGCACATCAAGAAGATCATGGGCACCTCCATGGAGGCCCTGATCCACCACTTCAAGCTGGTCACCGAGGGCTTCCGCGTCCCCGTGGGCCAGGCCTGGCAGACCGTGGAGCACCCACGCGGCGAGCTCGGCGTGCACGTCGTCTCCGACGGCGGCACCCGCCCCTACCGCGCGCACTTCCGCGACCCCTCGTTCAACAACCTCCAGGCCACGTCGGTGATGTGCGAGGGCGGCCAGGTGGCCGACGTCGTCGTCGCCGTCGCGTCCCTGGACCCCGTGCTGGGAGGTGTGGACCGATGACCGCAGATCCGCAGGCGGCCACGAAGACCGGCTACGACGCCGAGACCGTGGCGTCCCTGACCGCCGACGCCACGGCGATCATGGCCCGCTACCCGGACCCCCGGTCCGGGCTGCTGCCCATGCTGCACCTCGTGCAGTCGGTCGACGGGTACGTCAGCCGCGACGGCATCCTGTTCTGCGCCGAGATGCTCGGCATCACGGCCGCCGAGGTCTCCGCCGTCGCCACCTTCTACACCCAGTACAAGCGCCACCCCAACGGCACCTACACCGTGGGCGTGTGCACCAACACCCTGTGCGCCGTCATGGGCGGCGACGCGATCTTCGACGAGCTCAGCGACCACCTCGGCGTGGGCCACGACGAGACCACCGACGACGGCGCCATCACCCTCGAGCGCATCGAGTGCAACGCCGCCTGCGACTACGCGCCCGTCGTGATGGTCAACTGGGAGTTCTTCGACAACCAGACGCCCGAGACGGCCACGGCGCTCGCGGACAAGCTGCGGCTCGGGGACGACGTCGTGCCGACCCGCGGCGCCGCGTCCGTCTGCTCGTTCAAGCAGATGAGCCGGGTCCTGGCCGGGTTCCCCGACGGCCGCGCCGACGAGGGCACGGGCGCGGGCGAGCCGACGCTGGTGGGGCTGAAGGTCGCCCGCGAGCGCGGCTGGACGGCTCCGGAGGCCCCGGCGGCCGGCGGCGCGGCGGAGGGCGCGGCCGCGGGCCAGACCAGCCCGCCCGTCGGCACGCCCGGGTCGAGCGCCGAGCGCAAGCCGGCGACGTCGTCCGACACCGAGACCGGCAAGGACAAGAAGCCCGGGGAGGACGCGAAGTGAACCTCACACCGGTACTCACCGACACGTGGGACAAGGACCGCTCCTGGCGGCTGGCCACGTACGAGCGCAACGGCGGCTACGCCGGCCTGAAGAAGGCCCTGACGATGGAGCCGGCCGCGCTGGTCCAGGCCGTCAAGGACTCCGGGCTGCGCGGCCGCGGCGGCGCGGGCTTCCCCACCGGCATGAAGTGGGGCTTCCTGCCCCCGCCCGACGGTGGCCCGCGGTACCTGGTCGTCAACGCCGACGAGTCCGAGCCGGGCACCTGCAAGGACATCCCGCTCATGCTCGCCAGCCCGCAGCACCTGATCGAGGGTGTGGCGATCACGAGCTTCGCGATCGGCTGCGACCACGCGTTCATCTACGTGCGCGGCGAGGTGCTGCACGTCTACCGGCGGCTGCTGAACGCCGTCGAGGAGGCGTACAAGGCGGGCTACCTGGGCAAGAACATCCAGGGCTCGGGCTTCGACCTGGACGTCACGGTGCACGCGGGCGCGGGCGCCTACATCTGCGGCGAGGAGACGGCGCTGCTCGACTCGCTGGAGGGCCTGCGCGGCCAGCCGCGGCTCAAGCCGCCGTTCCCCGCCGTGGCCGGCCTGTACGCGCGGCCCACGGTGGTCAACAACGTGGAGTCCATCGCGTCCGTCCCGGCCATCGTGGCCCGGGGCGCGGACTGGTTCGCCTCCATGGGCACCGAGAAGTCGCAGGGCCACGGCCTGTTCTCGCTGTCCGGGCACGTGACCCGGCCCGGCCAGTTCGAGGCGCCGCTCGGCATCACGCTGCGCGAGCTGCTCGAGCTCTCGGGCGGCATCCGCGCGGGCCACGAGCTGAAGTTCTGGACCCCGGGCGGGTCGTCGACGCCGATCTTCACGCAGGACCACCTCGACACCCCGCTCGACTACGAGTCGGTGGGCGCGGCGGGCTCGATGCTCGGCACGCGCGCGCTGCAGATCTTCGACGAGACGGTCTGCGTGGTGCGGGCCGTGTCCCGGTGGACCGACTTCTACGCGCACGAGTCCTGCGGCAAGTGCACGCCGTGCCGCGAGGGCACCTACTGGCTCAAGCAGGTGCTGCACCGCATCGAGGCCGGCGAGGGCCAGGACGGCGACCTCGAGCTGCTGGTCGACCTGTGCGACAACATCCTGGGCAAGGCGTTCTGCGCCCTGGGCGACGGCGCCGTCTCACCGATCACCTCCAGCATCGAGCACTTCCGGGACGAGTACCAGGCGCACATCGACGGGCACGGCTGCCCGTTCGACCCGAGCGCGTCGGCGCTGTTCCCGTACACCCCCAAGACACGGACACCGGGTGCCCTCACGGGCGCCGGCGCGGGAGGTCACTGATGACCGTCACCACGAACAACCCCACGGCCGAGGCCGCCCCGGTCGAGCTGGTCACCTTCACGATCGACGGCACGGAGGTGAGCGTGCCCAAGGGCACGCTGATCATCCGCGCCGCCGAGCAGGCCGGCATCCAGATCCCGCGGTTCTGCGACCACCCGCTCCTGGCGCCCGCCGGCGCGTGCCGGCAGTGCCTCGTCGAGGTCGCCATGCCGGACCGCGAGGGCAACGTGCGGCCCATGCCGAAGCCGCAGGCGTCGTGCACCATGACGGTCGCGCCCGGCATGGTGGTCAAGACGCAGCACACCTCCGCCGTCGCCGACAAGGCGCAGCAGGGGGTCATGGAGCTGCTGCTCATGAACCACCCGCTGGACTGCCCGGTCTGCGACAAGGGCGGCGAGTGCCCCCTGCAGAACCAGGCGATGAGCAACGGGCGGCCCGAGACGCGGTTCGTCGACGTCAAGCGCACCTTCCCCAAGCCGATCGCCCTGTCCACGCAGATCCTGCTGGACCGCGAGCGCTGCGTGCTGTGCCAGCGCTGCACCCGGTTCAGCGAGGAGATCGCGGGCGACGCGTTCATCGCCCTCCAGGACCGCGGCGCGCACCAGCAGATCGGCCGGTTCGACGAGGACGTGCTCGGGTTCGCCGGCGCGGAGTCGTCCACCGGCCCCGTGGACCGTCCGGTCGGGGAGGCCACGACGGACACGTCCGGGCGGCCGTTCTCGTCCTACTACTCGGGCAACACCGTGCAGATCTGCCCGGTGGGCGCCCTGACGGGCGCGGGCTACCGGTTCCGGTCGCGCCCGTTCGACCTGGTCAGCAGCGAGAGCATCGCCGAGCACGACTCGTGCGGCTCGGCGATCCGCATCGACCACCGCCGCGGCCAGGTGCTGCGCCGGCTCTCCGGCGAGGACCCGGTGGTCAACGAGGAGTGGATCACCGACAAGGACCGCTTCGCCTTCACGTGGCAGACGGCGCCGGACCGCATCACCACGCCGCTGGTGCGCGAGGACGGCGAGCTGCGCCCCGCGTCCTGGGTCGAGGCCCTGGAGATCGCGGCGGCCGGCCTGGCCGCAGCCCGCGACAACGGCGGCGTGGGCGTGCTGCCCGGCGGCCGCCTGACGGTCGAGGACGCGTTCGCCTGGTCGCGGTTCGCCCGCACGGCGCTCGGCACCAACGACGTGGACCAGCGGGTGCGCGTGCACTCCGCCGAGGAGGCCGCGTTCCTGGGCCGCGTCGTGGCCGGCTCCGGCGTGGGCGTCACGTTCGGCGACCTGGAGCACGCCCCCGCGGTGCTGCTCGTCGGCCTGGAGGCCGAGGAGGAGGCCGGCGTCACCTTCCTGCGGCTGCGCAAGGGCGCACGCGGCAAGGCCGGCACCAAGGTCTTCTCGATCGCCCCCTACGCCACCCGCGGCCTGGCCCGCCTGGACGGCACGCTGCTCCCGGCGGCCCCCGGCACCGAGGCCGAGTGGCTGACCAGCCTGACCACCAGCCTCGGTGGCGGCCTGCTCCCCGCGGACGCCCCGACGTCGGACATCGACACGAGCGCCCTGGCCCAGCCGGGCGCCGTCATCCTGGTGGGCGAGCGCCTCGCGGGCTCGCCCGGCGCGTACACGGCGGCCCTCGGCCTCGCCGAGGCCACGGGCGCGCGGCTCGCGTGGGTCCCGCGGCGCGCGGGCGAGCGCGGCGGCGTCGAGGCCGGCCTGCTGCCGGGCCTGCTGCCCGGCGGCCGCCCGGTCGCCGACGCCACGGCGCGGGCCGAGGTGGCCCAGGCCTGGGGCGCCGAGCTGCCGGCCACGCCCGGCCGCGACACCGCGGGCATCCTCGGGGCGCTCGCCTCGGGCGCCCTGGGCGGAGCGATCGTGGGCGGCGTCGAGCTCGCGGACCTGCCCGACCCGGCGGCCGCGCGCGCGGCGCTGGACGCGGTGCGGGCCCGGGGCGGGTTCGTCGTGAGCGTCGAGGTGCGCGCCTCGGAGGTGACCGAGCGGGCCGACGTCGTGCTCCCGGTCGCCCCGCCCGTGGAGCGTGCCGGCTCGTACTGGAACTGGGAGGGCCGCGTGCGGTCCTTCGCCGCCGCGCTCGAGTCGAGCGCGCTGCCCGACCACCGCGTGCTGCACGTCCTGGCGCAGCAGCTCGGGGTGGACCTGCAGGCGGCGTCGCCCGCCGAGGCGCACCTCGCGATCGCCCTGACCCAGGGCGCGTGGGAGGGCGACGCGGTGACCATCGAGAGCGACGTGCTCGCCGCACCGCCCGCCGTGGGCCCGGGGCAGGCGGTGCTCGCCACCTGGCGGCTCCTGCTCGACGCGGCCTCCGGCCAGGAGGGCGAGCAGTTCCTCGCCGGCACGGCCAAGCAGGCCGTCGCCCGGATGTCGGCCGCGACCGCGGCCGGTTTCGGGGTCGCCGACGGCGGCGTGGTCACCGTCAGCACGGCGCGCGGCTCGGTCCGGGTGCCCGCCGCGGTCACCGACGGGATGGTCGACGGCGTGGTCTGGCTGCCGCTCGCGTCCGCCGGCTCCCGCGTGCACGACACGCTCGGCGCGACCGCGGGCGACCTCGTCACCGTCACGCCGGAAGGAGACGCCCGATGAACCCGGTGCTGCTGGCCGAGGCCGCGCCCGGCGTGGCCGCGGACTTCTCGCAGGAGACCATCTGGGCCTCGATCGTGAAGGCCGTGCTGATCGTGGTCTTCCTGCTGACCAGCGTGCTGTTCGCGATCTGGTTCGAGCGCAAGGTCGTGGCGCGCATGCAGGTGCGCCCCGGCCCCAACTGGCACGGGCCGGCCGGCCTGCTCCAGTCGCTCGCGGACGCCATGAAGCTCCTGCTCAAGGAGGACATGACGGTCACACGAGCCGACCGGTTCGTGTACCTGCTGGCACCGATGATCTCGGTGTTCTGCTCGCTGCTCGTGTTCGCCGTGATCCCGTTCGGGCCGAGCCTGCCCTTCCCGTGGACCGACTGGACCACACCGGCGCAGCTCACCGACTTCCCGGTGGCGGTGCTCTACGTGCTGGCCGCCGCGTCGCTCGGCGTCTACGGCATCGTGCTGGGCGGTTGGGCGTCGGGCTCCACGTACCCGCTGCTCGGCTCGGTCCGGTCCACGGCGCAGGTGATCAGCTACGAGCTCGCGATGGGCCTGTCCCTGGTGAGCGTCTTCATCATGGCGGGGTCGATGTCGACCTCCCAGATCGTGTCCAGCCAGACGCAGATCTGGTGGTTCATCCCGCTCGCGCCGGCCTTCGTGATCTACGTGATCTCGATGGTCGGCGAGACCAACCGCCTGCCGTTCGACCTCCCCGAGGCCGAGGGCGAGCTGGTCTCCGGCTACATGACCGAGTACTCGTCGATGAAGTTCGCCTGGTTCTTCCTGGCGGAGTACATCAACATGCTCAACGTCTCGGCCGTCTGCGTGACCCTCTTCCTGGGCGGCTGGCGGGCACCGGTGCCCGACGGGTTCCTGGGCGGCGCGCTCAACGAGGGCTGGCTGCCCATCATCTGGTTCCTCGTGAAGCTCTGGGCCGTCATGTTCTTCTTCGTGTGGGTGCGCGGCACGCTGCTGCGCCTGCGCTACGACCAGTTCATGGTCTTCGGCTGGAAGGTGCTCATCCCGGTCGCGCTGGCCTGGGTCGTCGTGCTCGCCGTCGTGCAGTGGCTGCAGCGCGTGCAGGGCATGTCCTTCCAGCAGTTCGTCCCGGTGATCATCGGGGTCGCCGTCGTCTTCATCGCGGTCATGTGGTTCTGGCCCGACAAGAAGGCCGCGCCACCGGGCGACGGCGCGGACAAGGAGCCCGTCGACGCGTTCGCCGGCGGGTTCCCGGTGCCGCCGCTGCCCGGCGAGAAGCTGCCCCCGTCCAAGCGGTTCGGAAAGGAGGTCCACGGTGAGTGAGCGAAAGTCGGGCGAGTACCAGCCCCTGCGGCCCCAGCCGGGACCCATCGCGGAGCTGTTCGCTCCCGTCGCGGGATTCGGCGTGACGCTGTCGTCGATGTTCAGGCCCACGGTCACGGAGCAGTACCCCCGCGAGAAGGTGCCCACCCAGCGCCGGTTCCACGGCCGCCACCAGCTCAACCGGTACGCCGACGGGCTGGAGAAGTGCATCGGCTGCGAGCTGTGCGCCTGGGCGTGCCCGGCGGACGCGATCTACGTGGAGGGCGCGTCCAACGCGGACCTGCCCGAGAACGCGGGCCTCCAGGTCAACGCGGACGACTCGGCCGGCGCGCACATGAGCCCCGGCGAGCGGTACGGCGGCGTCTACCAGATCAACTACCTGCGCTGCATCTTCTGCGGGCTGTGCATCGAGGCCTGCCCCACGCGGGCGCTGACCATGACCAACGACTTCGAGCTGGCCGGCAAGACGCGCGCCGGCATGATCTACGAGAAGCAGGACCTGCTGGCCCCGCTCTCGGAGGGCATGCTCGCGGCGCCCCACCCCATGGTCGAGGGCACCACGGACACCAACTACTACAGCGGCGACGTGCTGGGCCCGACGGCGGCCCAGGTCGACTGGGTCCGGGAGCACCGGCCCGACGACGAGACGCTCGACGCCGCCGACGCCGTCGCCTCGGGCCGCGCGCCCGCGCCGACGCCGCGGCAGCACGAGCTGCGCCCCGACGAGGGTCCGGGGGCCGCCGAGCGGTCCGCGGGCGCCGCCGCCGTGGGCTCCGTGCGCGTGCTGGCGAGCGACGCGGCCGGCTCCGGCCGCCCGGGGGTGACGGCATGACCCCCGCCGGGCTGGAGATCTCCGGCGGCGAGACCGTCCTGTTCTGGGTGATCGCGCCGCTCATGGTGCTCGCCGCGCTCGGCCTGCTGTTCGTCAAGCGGGCCGTGCACGCGGCGATGTGCCTCGTGTTCGTCATGGTCAGCATGGCCATCCTGTACATCGCGCAGGAGGCACCGTTCCTCGGCGTCGTGCAGGTGGTCGTGTACACGGGCGCGGTGATGATGCTGTTCCTGTTCGTCCTGATGCTCGTCGGCGTCGACGCGTCGGACTCGCTCACCGAGACCATCCGCGGGCAGCGCTGGATCGGCCTGCTCATCGGCATCGGCCTCGCCGTGCTGCTGGGCGCCGTGGTGGGGCGCGCGGCGTTCCCGCCGGCGGCCGGGCTGAACGGGGGAGACCCGGGCGGCGTCGCGAACCCGCAGGGCCTGGCCCGCGTGCTCTTCTCCCAGTACGTGGTGGCCATGGAGGCCGTGGGCGTGCTGCTCGTGACCGCGGCCGTGGGCGCGCTCGTGCTCACCCACCGGCGCCGGCTCACGCCCAAGCAGGACCAGCGCGCCGTCGCCGACGCGCGGGTCCGCGCCCTGCCCGACGGCGTGGTGCTCACCCCGCTGCCGTCGCCGGGCGTCTACGCCACGTCCAACGCGATGGACACGCCCGCGCTCGGGCCGGACGGCGAGCAGGTGCCGCAGTCGGTGTCGCGGGTGCTGCGCATCCGCGGCCAGGAGAAGGCGGCCCCGCACGCGCCGGGTACCGAGCTCGTCGAGACCCAGGCCCAGGTCGGTGGGTCCCGCTCGACCGGAACGCGTGAGGGAGAGGCCTGATGGACATCACCAACTACGTGGTCCTGGCCGCCGTGCTCTTCGCCATCGGGGCCACGACCGTGCTGCTGCGCCGCAACGCGATCGTCGTCTTCATGGGCGTGGAGCTCATGCTCAACGCCACGAACCTCGCCTTCGTCACCTTCGCCAGGATGCACGGCGACCTGACGGGCCAGGTGCTCGCCTTCTTCGTCATGGTCGTCGCCGCCGCCGAGGTCGTCGTCGGCCTCGCCATCATCGTGACGATCTTCCGTACCCGCCGCTCGGCCTCGGTCGACGACGTCAACCTGCTCAAGGGCTGAGGGGGAGACAGTGAACGAAGTGATCGGGCTCGCCCCCTGGCTGGTCGGCTTCCCGCTGATCGGCGCAGCGATCCTGCTGCTGGGTGGCAGGGCCACCGACCGCTGGGGCCACTGGCTCGGGGTGGCGGCCTCGGCCGCCTCCGGGGCCGTCGCCTTCATCCTGATGTTCCGCATGATCGGCACGCCCGCCGAGGACCGCTCCGTCGACCACCACCTGTGGACATGGCTGTCCGCCGGGAACCTGGACGTGGACCTCGGCATCCGGCTGGACCCCCTGTCCATGACCTTCGTGATGCTCGTGACCTTCGTGGGCACGCTCATCCACATCTACTCCGTGGCCTACATGGACCACGACCCCGACCGGCGCCGCTTCTTCGCGTACCTGAACCTGTTCGTCGCGGCGATGCTGACGCTGGTCCTGGCCAACTCCTACCTCCTGCTCTTCGTGGGCTGGGAGGGCGTGGGCCTCGCGTCCTACCTGCTCATCGGGTTCTGGGACACGGGACGGCCCTCCGCGCGGGAGAACGCCGTAGCGGCCAAGAAGGCGTTCGTCATGAACCGCATCGGTGACATGGGGCTCATCGCCGCCATGGCGCTGCTGTTCGCCCACGCGGGCGCCCTCGACTTCGGCACCGCCCTGTCCGAGGACTCCGTCGGCACCATGTCGCAGGCCACCGCCACCGCGATCGGCCTCTGCCTGCTGCTCGCCGCCTGCGGCAAGTCGGCGCAGTTCCCGCTCCAGGCCTGGCTCGGCGACGCGATGGCCGGCCCGACGCCGGTCTCCGCGCTCATCCACGCGGCCACCATGGTCACCGCCGGCGTCTACCTCATGGTGCGTTCCGGGGCCATCCTCGAGGCCGCGCCCACGGCGCAGCTCGTCGTCGTGCTGGTCGGCGCGGTGACCCTGCTGTTCGGGGCGATCGTCGGCTGCGCCAAGGACGACATCAAGAAGGCGCTGGCCGCCTCCACGATGTCCCAGATCGGCTACATGATGCTCGCCGCGGGCCTCGGCCCGGCCGGGTACGCGTTCGCGATCTTCCACCTGCTCACCCACGGCTTCTTCAAGGCGGGCCTGTTCCTCGGCGCCGGCTCGGTGATGCACGCGATGGGTGACCAGACCGACATGCGGCGCTTCGGCGGGCTGTCGCGGTTCCTGCCCATCACCTGGATCACGATGGGCCTGGGCTGGCTCGCGATCCTCGGGATCCCGCCCTTCTCCGGCTTCTGGAGCAAGGACGGCATCATCGAGGCCGCGTTCATCCCGGTCGAGGGCCAGCCGTGGCGGGCCTGGGTGTTCGGCACGGTCGCCGTGCTCGGCGCCGCGATCACCGCGTTCTACATGACGCGCCTGTTCTTCATGACGTTCGGCGGACGCCGTCCGCGCTGGACCGAGAACCAGCACCCGCACGAGGGCTCGCCGCTGATGTGGTGGCCGCTGGTCTTCCTCGGCGTCGGCTCCGCCGCGCTGGGTCTCGTGCTCGGCATCGGCGGCACGTTCACCACATGGCTGGAGCCGGTGACCGGCCATGCCGAGCACCACGAGCCCGTGCTGCCGGTCCCGGTGATCATCACCGCCACGCTCGTCGTCGTCGTGCTCGGGGCGCTGCTCGCGTTCCGGATGTACGCCGTCAACCTGGTCCCCGAGGAGGCGCCGCGCGGCTCCGTCCTCACGCGGGCCGCCCGCAAGGACCTCTACCAGGACGCCGCCAACGAGACCCTCGTGATGAAGCCCGGCTACGGGCTGGCCCGCGTGGTGCAGGTCGGCGACCGGGACGTCGTCGACCGCGGCTGGAGCGTGCTGCCGCAGGCGGTCTCGTGGTTCGGCGGGGTGTTCCGCAAGGCGCAGACCGGGTACGTCCGCTCGTACGCGGCGGGCATGGCGGGCGGCGTGCTCGTCATCGCCGTGGTCGTGTGGCTCGTGGTGGGTCTCGGTGGTGCCCAGTGATCGGAGGAGAGATGTTTCCCTGGCTGACCGCCCTCATCGCGTGGCCGCTGGTCGGCGCGGCGGTGGTGGCGCTGGGCGCGCTCGGTCGCTCCCGGACCGGCTCCGCGAACGCGGGGACCGGCCTGGCCCGCCCCGTCGCCCTGGTGTTCTCGCTGGTCGAGGTGGCCCTGCTGGTCGGGGCGTTCCTCGCCTTCGACACCAGCGCCGCCGCCGAGCACCAGCTCGCCGAGACCCATGCCTGGATCCCGCAGATCGGCACGTCCTACGCGGTGGCCGTCGACGGCGTCGGCCTCCTGCTCGTGGCGCTGGCCGTGGTGCTGGTGCCGCTGGTGCTGCTGGCCGCCTGGAACGAGCAGGGGCGCGACGAGGTGCGCCTGCGCCGGTTCGTGGGTCTCGTGCTGCTGCTCCAGGCGTTCATGGTGGCCGTGTTCGCCGCCCGCGACGTCTTCCTGTTCTACGTGCTGTTCGAGGCCATGCTGATCCCCGCCTACTTCCTCATCGGCGGGTTCGGGCAGGGTGCGGGCCGGCGCCAGGCGGCCGTGAAGTTCCTGATGTTCAGCCTGGGCGGCGGGCTCATCATGCTCGCCGCGGTGATCGCGCTGTACTTCCTCGCGGTCGGCGCGGGCGTGGACCCGAGCAAGGCCTTCCTCGTGGACGAGCTGGTGGGCGTGAACCTCGGCACCATCGCCGAGCGCCTCATGTTCGTCGGGTTCTTCATCGCCTTCGCGATCAAGGCCCCGATGGTCCCGGTGCACAGCTGGCTGCCCGACGTCGCGGGCAACGCCACCCCCGGCACGTCCACGCTGCTGATCTGCGTGCTGGACAAGGTGGGCACCTTCGGGATGCTGACCCTGTGCCTGCCGCTGTTCCCGGAGGCGTCCCGCTGGGCCGCGCCGTTCGTGATCGCGCTCGCCGTCATCTCGGTGCTGTACGGCGCGATCATGGCCATCATGCAGACCGACCTGCTGCGCCTGGTCGGCTGGACGTCGGTGAGCCACTTCGGCTTCATCATCCTGGGCATCTTCACCTTCACGCCGCTGGGCACCGCCGGGTCGAGCTTCATGATGCTCAACCACGGGCTGGCCACGGGCGCACTGTTCCTGGTGGCCGGGTTCCTCGTGGCCCGGCACCCGGAGCGGTCGCAGCGGATCACGGACTACCGCGGCCTGCGGTCGGTCACGCCGGTGCTCGCCGGCACGTTCCTCGTGGCGGGCCTGGCGACGCTGTCGCTGCCCGGCCTGGCCACGTTCGTCAGCGAGATCATGGTGCTGATCGGGGCCTTCTCCGGGGCTCCCGCCGGCTCGGCCGCCTGGACCGTGGCGGCGATCCCGGGTGTGGTGCTCGCCGCGATCTACGTGCTGCTGACCTACCAGAAGATCTTCACCGGGGCGCCGGCCGAGGGGCTGGAGGCGCTGCCCGACCTCAGGGCGCGTGAGCGTATCGTCGCGGCCCCGCTGGTGGTCGGACTCCTGGTGCTCGGCCTGGTGCCGGGCCTCGCCCTGACCTACGTGGACGCGCCGGCGCAGCAGTCGGCGACGACCATCGCGGTCGACGACCCGGCGGACGCCGCCGCGCAGATGGGGAGCGACAAGTGAACGGCAACGAGTTCGTGGCACCCGAGATCGACTGGCTCGCCCTCGCGCCGCTGATCGTGGTGCTGGGCGCGGGTGTGGTCGGCGTGCTCCTCGAGGCGTTCGTCCCGGCCAGGGCCCGCCGCGTGACCCAGATCGTGCTCACCCTGGCCGCGCTGGCCGGTGGCCTCGCGTTCGTGGTGTACCTCTGGCCCCAGATCGTGGCGCAGCCCGTCCAGGTGGTCGGCGGCAGCGTGACGCTGACGCCGTTCGCGCTCGGAGCGCAGGGCATCATCGCGCTGCTCGCGTTCCTGGGTGTGCTCGTCGTGGCCGACCGCACCGCCACCGGCCAGGACGCGTTCGCGCCCACGGCCTCGGCGGTGCCCGGCACCTCGTACGAGGACCTCGCCCGGAAGTCGGGCCTGGAGCAGACCGAGATCTACCCGCTGCTGCTGTTCGCGGCGGGCGGCATGATGCTCTTCGCCTCCACCGACGACCTGATCGTCATGTTCATCGCGCTGGAGGTGCTGTCGCTCCCGCTGTACGTGCTGTGCGCCACGGCGCGCCGGCGCCGGCTGCTCTCGCAGGAGGCGGCGGCCAAGTACTTCCTGCTGGGCGCCTTCGCGTCGGCGCTGTTCATCTTCGGCGTCGCGCTGATCTACGGGTTCGCCGGCACGGTGCGGCTCCTGGAGATCGCGCAGCGGGTGCAGCAGGGCGCACTGCCCCTGGAGGGCATGAGCGCGCTGCTCGTGGCCGGTGTGCTGCTGGTGACGGTCGGCCTGCTGTTCAAGATCGGCGCGGTGCCGTTCCACGCCTGGACCCCCGACGTCTACACCGGCGCGCCCACGCCCATCACCGGTTTCATGGCCGCGTGCACCAAGGCGGCGGCCGTCGCGGCACTGGTCGAGGTGCTGTACCGCATCTCGATCGGCGTCCAGGCGGTCGACCCGGAGATCATGCGGCAGCTCCAGGTGGTCATCGTCGTGGTGGCCGTCCTGACCATGGCCGTCGGCACCGTGATCGGGTCCGTGCAGACCGACGTGAAGCGCCTGCTGGCCTACTCGTCGATCGCGCACGCCGGGTTCCTGCTGGTGGGCATCGCCGGCTTCGGCCCGCAGGTCCAGTCGTCCACGCTCTTCTACCTGCTCGCCTACGGCATCGCGACGATCGGCGCGTTCGCCGTGGTCACGCTGGTCCGGGAGCGCCGGGTCACGCCCGGGGCGCCGGAGGACAACGGCCCCGTGGCCGACGACGGCGTGGTGCTCGGCGAGGCGACCGAGATCGCCCAGTGGGCCGGCCTGGGGCGCAAGGCCCCGTGGCTCACCGCTGCGTTCGCCCTGTTCCTGCTGTCCATGGCGGGCATCCCGCTCACGGCCGGGTTCATCGCCAAGTTCGGCGCGTTCGCCGGGGCGACGTCGGGCGGCCTGTGGTGGCTCGCGGTGCTCGGCGTGCTCGCGTCGGTGGTCGCCGTGGCGTTCTACCTGCGGCTGCTGGTCGTCATGGTGTTCCAGCCGGGGACGGTCGAGCCGGCCTCGCAGGTCGAGCCTGCCTCGCGGGTGGAGCCTGTCGAAACCGGGGTCTCGACAAGCTCGACCAGCGAGGGCGCGACCGGCGAGGGCGCCGAAGGCTCGACCAGCGAGGGCAGCGTCGCCACCGCGACCAAGGTGCAGGTCACGGCCGCGCAGCGCGTCGTCGTCACGGTGGTGCGGTCGCGTGGTCCGGCGGCCGTGGCGATCGCCGTCTGCGCGATCGCGACGGTGATTCTCGGAGTTTTCCCGTCTCTGGTTCTTAATCTGGTGGCAGAGGCAAGTAAGTTCGTGCCGTGACCTCCGTACCGCTGCCGCCCCAGACGACGACGGGTACGTCGGCGTCCGCACCCCCGGCCGCTCCGACTGACCTGCCCGACCCGACCGCGCTCGGCCTGCCGATCACGGACCCGGAGCTGGCGTCCCGTCTCGCGGACCGGCTGACGGTGGTCGACGAGGCGCTGTCGGACGCCGTCTCCAGCGCGGACAAGCTGGCCGACGGCGCCTCGCGGCACCTCGTCGACGCGGGCGGCAAGCGGTTCCGGCCGCTGCTCACCCTGCTCACGGGTGAGCTGGGCGACGGCGCTGCGCCCGGTGTCGTCGACGCCGCCGTGGTGGTCGAGCTGACGCAGGTCGCCTCGCTGTACCACGACGACGTCATGGACTCGGCGCCGATGCGCCGGGGCGCCCCGGCGGCCCACATGGTGTGGGGCAACTCGGTGGCGATCCTGGTGGGCGACATGCTGTTCGCCCGGGCCTCGGCCCGGGTGGCCGAGCTCGGTCCCGAGGCGGTGATCCTGCAGTCCCGGACGTTCGAGCGCATGTGCATGGGGCAGCTGCACGAGACCATGGGCCCGGACGACGGCGAGGACGCCGTGGCCCACTACCTGCAGGTGCTGAGCGACAAGACGGCGTCGCTGCTGTCGGCGTCGGCCCGGCTGGGCGCCATGCTCGCCGGTGCGCCGAAGGGGCAGATCGAGGCCGTGGGCGCGTTCGGCGAGAAGGTCGGCGTCGCCTTCCAGCTCGCCGACGACGTCCTCGACGTCGCCTCCGAGGGCGAGACCTCGGGCAAGACGCCGGGCACCGACCTGCGCGAGCACGTGCCGACCATGCCGGTGCTGCTGCTGCGCCAGCACGTCGCGTCGGGCTCCGCCACCGACGACGACAAGGACCTGCTCGCGACGCTCGACGGCGACCTGTCGTCCGACGAGGTGCTGACGGCCGCCCTGCAGCGCCTGCGGGCGCACTCCGTCCTTGCCGACACCCGGGAGCTGGCGGTGCGCTGGGCGCGCGAGGCGGCCGCGGAGCTCGCGCCGCTGCCGGACGGGCCGGTCAAGGAGTCCCTGGAGCAGTTCGCGCAGGCCCTGGCGGACCGCGCGGTCTGACGCGCGGGCGGTCCTCGACGACAGTGACGAAGTTGTGATCATGCGTCTGACCTGGTACTTCGCTCCAGACTAACGATTTCACCCGTCCAGGAAGACCCTCTAACGTTCCGGTTGTCGGAGGCAACGGCTAGGCTGCCGCCACCGCCGCTGATCGAGCCTTGAGGAAAACCTGTGCCCGTATTGAAGGTGTCGACGCGCTCGGCGGTCTCCGGAGGCGTCGTCGCCGTCTTCGGCGGGGCGCTGGTGCTGCTCATGCTGCTGCAGCAGGGCGAGTCCACGGCCAGGGTCGACCTGGACGACTCCGGTGTGTGGGTCACGAAGACCTCGGCGGGGCTCCTCGGCCGGTTCAACAACGAGGCGCAGGCGCTGGACGGCACGCTGCTGTCCGGCTCGTCGACGTTCGACGTGCAGCAGGCCGAGTACCGGGTGCTGATGACGGACCCGGGAACGGCGACCGCGAGCCCGGTCGACCCGGCGCAGCTCACCCTCGGCGGCACCATGAGCGCGCCCGCGGGCGCCGTCATCACCTCCGGCGGGCACACCGCCGCGGTGCTTGACCCGGACGACGGCCGCCTGTGGGTGCTCCCGTTCGAGGCCGCGGTCCAGTTCAGCGCCGACGACCTGGACCCGACGGCGGAGCTCGGGCCGGGCGCCCGGGTCGCCGTCGCGACCGACGGCACGGTCTTCGGCGCCGCGCCCGCCAAGGGCCGCCTCGCGACCGTCACGACCAACGGCTCGGGCACCGTCGACGAGGTGACCGACTCGGAGCTCCCGGTCGGCAAGGGCGCCGAGCTCGAGGTGACCGCCGTCGGCGACCGGCCGGTGGTCCTGGACCGCACCGCGTCGACGCTCGTGCTGCCCGGCGGCGACGTCGTCGACCTGGCGGGCGGCGCCGAGGCACGGCTGCAGCAGCCCTCGGGTGAGGCGGACGCCGTGGTCGTGGCCACGCCGAAGGGCCTGGTCACCCAGCCGCTGCGGGGCGGGAGCTCCACCACGCGCGTGGGCCAGGGCACCCCCGCGGCGCCCGTGCAGCTCGGCGGCTGCACCTTCGGCGCCTGGTCGGGCACCGGCCGGGTGGTCCGGGACTGCCCCGGCACCGACCGCGACGTGGACGAGACCCTGGAGGGCGCCGACGGCGAGCTCGCCTACCGGGTCAACCGCCAGGTGATCGTGCTGAACGACGTCTCGGCGGGCACGCTGTGGATGGCCGCGGAGGACTTCGAGAAGGTCGACGACTGGGACCTGAAGATGCCCGAGGACGCCGAGGGCGAGAAGACGGAGTCCGAGACCACCACGCCCGAGATGGTCGACCAGTTCGTGGCCCAGCGGGACAAGCCGAACCGCCCGCCGGAGCCCGAGGACGACTCCATCGGCGTCCGGCCGGGCCGCACCACCGTGCTGAACGTGCTGGGCAACGACCTCGACCCCGACGGCGACGTGATGACCGCGTCCATCGCCGACCCCGAGGGCCGGGTGGCCGGCGAGGGCGCCTCCGACGTCTCGGTGGACCGCGTGCTCGACGGCGCGGCGCTGCAGGCGAACGTGCCCGAGACCGCGACCGGCACCACGACCTTCACCTACACGGTGGACGACGGGCGCGGCGGCACCGCCGACGCCGACGTGAAGGTGCGCGTGGTGCCCCTGAGCGAGAACGAGGCGCCGGTCTCGACCGGCGAGCCCGTGCTGCGCGTGGCGCAGGGCGGCGACGCGTCCATCAAGGTGCTGCCGTTCTGGCGCGACCCCGACGGCGACGACCTGGTCCTCTCCAGCGCGGCCACCGCGGACCCCATGGACGAGGTGCGGTTCCGGCCGGACGGCACGGTCGAGTTCCGCGACGGCGGCACCGCGACCGGCCGCAAGATCGTCGAGCTCACGGTCACGGACGGCCTGGACCAGGTGGGCGAGGGCCGGCTGCTCGTCGACGTGATCGCCACCCAGGAGCCGCCCGTCGCGGTGGCCGACCACGTCACCGTGCTGGCGGGCGACCCCGTCACGGTCCGGCCGCTGCGCAACGACTCCGACCCCAACGGCGACCGGCTGCGCCTGGTCAGCGTCTCGGAGCAGGCGCCGGCCACGATCACGGAGAACTACGCCGCGGGCACCTTCCGGTTCGTGAGCCAGGAGCCCGGCAGCTACGACATCACCTACCAGGTCAGCGACGGCCCCGGCTCGACCATGGGCCTGGTGCGCGTCGACGTGCTGCCGCCGCCGGACGCCGCCGGCCCGCCCGTGGTCGTGGCCGACACCGTGCTGCTCCCCGCCGGCGGCTCCGCGCTGGTGGACGTGCTGGCCAACGACACCGACCCGGGCGGCGGCGTGCTGGTCGCCTCGTCGGTCGAGGCGCCGCCGGAGGTCACCGCCGTCGTGCTGGACCACCACGTGCTGCGGGTCGCGGAGACCGAGCGCCTGGACCGGCCCGTGACCCTGCGGTACACGGCCTCCAACGGCACGGAGACCGCCGTCGGGCAGGTGCGGGTGGTGCCCATCGCCGCGCCCACCAAGCTGCGCCCGCCCGAGGCGACGCCGGACGAGACGACCGTGCACACGGGCGACATCGTCACGGTCCCGGTGCTGAAGAACGACTCCCACCCCGACGGGCTGGAGCTGAAGCTCACGCCGGAGCTCGTCGAGGAGCCGGACACCGGCGAGGCGTTCGTCTCCGAGGACACCGTGCGCTTCCGGGCCGGGTCCGAGGCCGGCACGGCGCACCTGGTCTACGAGGTGCGGGACAGCAACGGCCAGAAGGACTCCGCGCAGGTCACGATCAACATCACGGACACCCTGGAGAACGCGGCGCCGCAGCCGCCGGACACCACGGCCCGCGTGCTGGCGGGCTCGGTCACCCGGATCCCGCTGCCGCTGGACGGCAGTGACCCGGACGGCGACTACGTCACGCTCGACGGCCTCTCCGCGCCGCCCGCGCAGGGCACGGCCCGCGTGGTCGACGGGTTCCTCGAGTACGAGGCGTCCGAGGGCGCCGCCGGGGCCGACGAGTTCCGCTACTCCGTGACCGACACCCGCGGCGCGACGGCCGAGGGCACGGTCGCCGTCGGTGTCGCCCAGCCGCCGGGGGTCAACCAGCCGCCCACCGCGGGCGACGACGAGACGCTCGTGCGCCCCGGCCGCGACGTCGCGGTGGACGCCCTGGCCAACGACTCCGACCCGGACGGCGACCAGGTCGGCCTGGTGCCCAAGTCGTTCGAGGGCGCCGAGGGCCTGGACCCCCGCGTCGTCGAGGACCTGGTGGTGGTCACCACACCGCGCGACGAGGGCACGCAGACCTTCTACTACGGCATCGAGGACACCTTCGCGGCCCGCGCCACCGGCGCGATCACCGTGCAGACCGCCAAGGACGCACCCCTGCTGCGCCCGGTCGCGCGTGACGACGTGGTGCCGCCCGCGGACGTCACGTCCGACACCGTGACCGTGGACGTGCTGCGGAACGACTCCGACCCCGACGGCGTCGCGACCGACCTGACGGTCGCCGTGCTCGGCGAGGACGGCGAGCAGCCCGCCGGCGTCACCCTCGGCGAGGGCGGCGAGGTCACCGTGGCGCTCACCGAGGACCCGCAGGTGCTCACCTACACCGTGACCGACATGGACGACCTGACGGCCAAGGCGTTCCTGCGGGTGCCGCGCGACGGCTCGCTGCCGCACCTGAAGCAGCCGGTCGAGGCGCTGCGCACCTTCGCGGGCGAGACGCTCGAGATCGACATCGCCGACCACGTCGTGGTGGCCGACGGCCACGAGCCCCGGTTCACCGTCGAGGAGAAGGTGACCGCCGTCGAGGGCACGCGCGATGTCACCGGCCCGACCACGCTGACGTACACCTCCGACGAGGACTACGTGGGACGCGCCTCGGTCACCTTCGAGGTGACCGACGGCGACGGCCCCGACGACCCCGAGGGCCGCACCGCGGTGCTGACCCTGCCGATCGACGTGCGGGCCAGCCGCAACCAGCCGCCGGAGATCAAGGGCACGCCGCTGCTGGAGGTAGCCGCCGGCGAGGAGTCGGCGCTCGACCTGTCGCGCGTCGCCGTCGACCCCGAGGGCGACCCGCTGACCGTCGAGGTCACCGGCGCGGCCGAGGGCATCACCTTCGGCACCCAGGGCGCGACGGTCACCGCGCAGGCGCAGCCCTCCGTCCCGAAGGGCACGCGGTTCACCGTCCCGTTCACCGTGTCCGACGGCGGCCACCCGCCCGTCGCCGGCGAGCTCGCCGTCACGGTCGTGGCGTCGACGCGCCCGCTCGCGCGGGCCAACCCGGACGAGGTGCGCGACGCGCACCAGGGCGCGGCCGCCACGGTGGACGTGCTGGCCAACGACGCCAACCCGTTCCCCGAGGAGCCGCTGAAGGTGGTCGGCGCCGTGGTCGAGACGGGCCAGGGCTTCGTGGAGACGACGGACTCCACGGTGGTCGTGACGCCGTCGGACGACTTCGTGGGCGCCATGGTGGTGCGGTACCGCGTGGCCGACGCGACGGCCGACGTCAGCCGCGAGGTGGAGGGCACGGTGCGCCTCACGGTGCTGGGCCGGCCCGAGGCGCCGCGCGCCCCGCAGGTCGAGGAGGTGCGGTCCGAGACGGTGGTGCTGACGTGGGACCCGCCGTCGGACAACGGGGCCGAGATCACCGGGTACACCGCCCGGTCGGGCAAGGGCGACGTCACCGAGTGCAAGTCCACGACCTGCACGGTCACCGGCCTCAAGAACGACGTCGTCTACAACTTCACCGTCACGGCCACCAACGAGGTGGGTGAGTCGGAGCCGTCCGGGCCGTCCGAGGACGCCCGGCCGGACGAGAAGCCCGACAAGCCGGAGCCGCCGTCGCTGAAGTTCGGCGACTCGTCACTGACGGTCTCCTGGAAGAACCGGACCTACACCGACCGCTCGCCGATCGAGTGCGTGAACCTGGAGATCAGCCCGGCCCCGGCCGACGGCGTGATCCAGAAGTCCTGCGTCACCGGCAGCTCGATCGTCTGGGACGGGCTGGCCAACGGCACCGCCTACACGGTGACGGTGCAGGCCGTGAACGCCGCGCCGGACCCCTCGGACTGGAGCGACGCCTCCGCCCCCGAGACCCCGGCCGCGCCGCCGGCCAAGCCCGCGGCGCCGTCCGCCCAGCGCGTGGACAACGCGCTCGGCGGGCAGATCACGGTGTCCTGGACCGAGCCCGCCAACAACGGCGCCCCGGTCGAGCAGTACCACCTGGACGTGTACCGCAACGGGTCCAAGGTCGAGACGCAGACGGTGACGGGCACGTCCCGCGTGGTCTCGGGCCTGTCGGCCGAGGCGTCCTACACGTTCGCTGTCACGGCCGAGAACAAGGCCGGCAACTCGCCGGCCAGCGACCAGTCGGCGGCGCAGGTGCCGTACGGGAAGCCCCAGGTCCCGGGCACGCCGACGGCGGCGCTCGGCTCCACCACGAGCGGCCAGGCCGACGTGCGCTGGAGCGGCATCGCGGCGGACGACTTCCGCGGGCCTGCGCACCGGTACGAGGTGCTGGCGAACGGCGGGGGCACGCCGGGGAACGCCGGGACCGCGACGTCGTACACCTTCAAGAACCTGGCCAACGGCACCGCCTACCGGTTCCAGGTGCGCGCCTGCAACCAGTACACGTGCTCGGCCTGGACGGCGAGCTCCAACCCCGTGACCCCGTACACGACGCCGGGCGCCCCGGGCGTGAGCTGGACGCTGCGCTCGTCCTCGGAGGGCCGGTTCACCGTGTCGCCCCCGGGCAGCAACGGCGGCCGGGCCGTGGAGTCGATCCGGTACCGCGTCAACGGCGGCGGCTGGCAGAGCATGTCCGCGTCCGGCGGCAACGTCGACGTCGGGCCGGCGTACAGCACGGGCTACAGCCTCGAGGCGCAGGCCTGCAACGCGGCCGGGTGCGGCACGACGGCTTCGGGCAGCGGGCGGACCAACTCCAACCCGGCCAACCGCTCGTTCACCATCTCCAAGGGCGCCGACGGCTCGACGTCGTCGGGCTGCCAGCAGGGTGCGGCGTGCCGGTGGATCAACATGAGCATCACCGGGTGGGAGCCCAACACGGCGTTCACCATGCGGTGCCTCACCACCGTGCGTCAGCCGGCGGGCCAGGTGTACTTCCCTCGCTACGAGCAGGGCAACTGGTGGGGTCAGGCCTGGGGCGTGCCGCTTCGGACCGACGGCAACGGCAACTGGTCCGGGCAGTCGGACTGCATGCACGGTTACACGGGTGCCCAGACCTGGGTCGAGACACAGGAGCTGGGGTCGTCGAACCGACTGACCTGGTAACCACCGGAAATTTGCCCCGACACGGTTGCGACACACCGGCCGCTTACCAGACAGACTCCTACAATCTGGACGGGCGGCATGGGTAGTCCTGCCCACTGAAATTCCACGACGATTCACCCTTGCCCCCGGTAGTGTGCTCCCGTTGCGCCTGTGTGTGCCGTCCGGGCGGGCAAATTTTCGGTGGCGTGACTGTTGAAGAGGAGGACGCATGAGCTTTGTCTCGCGCGTGTACGAGAACCGCAGATCGGCAGCATCGGTCGGCGTGGTGTCCCTCTTCGGCGCGGGCCTCCTGGGCTTCGCGCTCCTCTACGACGGCGAGGCCACGGCCGACGTCCAGCTGAACGACTCCGGCGTCTGGGTGACCCAGACGGCGTCCGGCAAGGTCGGCCGGTTCAACTACGAGGCCAAGGCCCTCGACGGCACCCTGCTCGCCAACTCGGCGAACTTCGACGTGGAGCAGGACGCGCAGCGCGTGCTCCTGGACAGCGTGGGCGACTCGTCCGCGAGCCCCATCGAGCCCGCGCAGCTCACGCTGCGCGGCACCATGAAGTTCCCTGCGGGCGCGCAGGTCGGCGCCGGCGGCGCCACCACCGCCGTGTACGACGAGGAGTCCGGCAAGGCCTGGGTGCTCCCGTTCGACGGCGCGGTCGCGTTCGACGAGAAGAAGCTCAAGCCGACGCTCAAGGTGGGCAAGGGCGGGACGCTCGCGGTCGGCAAGGACGGCACCGTGTTCCTCGCGGTCCCGGCCGACGGCAAGCTGTACACGGTCCCGACCAGCACGCAGGGCACCGCCAGGGACGCCGACGAGTCCTCGCTGCCCATGAGCGCCGACGCCAAGATCCAGGTCACGGCCGTGGGCGACAAGCCGGTGGTGCTGAACGAGTCGACCGGCAACGTGGTGCTCCCGGGCGGCGACGCGGTCGAGATCAAGGACGCGTCGCAGGGCATGCTCCAGCAGCCGTCCGACAAGGCCGACAACGTGGTGCTGGCCACCCCCAGCGGTCTGGTCTCCCAGCCGCTGGGCGGTGGCGACGCGACCACCCGCTCGGCGGAGGGCACACCGTCCGCCCCGGTCCAGCTCAGCGGCTGCGTGTACGGCGCCTGGAACTCGGGCCAGGTCATCCGCGACTGCGAGGGCTCCGACAACGACGTGGACGAGCGGCTCGAGGGCATCGACGCCAGCACGAGGCTCGCCTACCGCGTGAACCGCAACATCATCGTCCTGAACGACGTCGCGAACGGCGCCCTGTGGATGGCCGCCGACAAGTTCGAGAAGGTCGACGACTGGGACCTCAAGATGCCCGAGGACGCCGAGGGCGAGAAGACCGAGTCGGAGCAGACCACGCCCGAGCAGGTCGACCAGTTCGTGGCCCAGCGGGACAAGGCCAACCGGCCGCCCGTCGCCAAGGACGACAACTTCGGCGTGCGGCCGGGCCGCACCACCGTGCTGAACGTGCTCGGCAACGACGTGGACAAGGACGGCGACGTGATGGTCGCCGCGCTCAAGGGCGAGCCCGACGGCGACATCAAGGTCAACCGTGTGCTCGACGGCGCGGCCCTGCAGGCCGACGTCCCGGCCGACGCGACCGGCACCACCACGTTCACGTACGAGGTCGACGACGGCCGCGGCGGCACGGACCAGGCGTCCGTGGACGTCCGGGTGGTGCCCCTGGAGGAGAACAACCCGCCCGTCCAGTCGGGTGAGCCCGTGCTGCGGGTGGGCCAGGACAGCATGGGCACGATCAAGGTGCTGCCGTACTTCAGGGACCCCGACGGCGACGACATGTTCCTGTCGAACGCGAGCACGGCCGACCCGCTGGACGAGGTGCGGTTCCGGCCGGACGGCACCATCGAGTTCCGCGACGGCGGCACCACCACCGGCCGCAAGATCGTCGACATCACGGTCTCCGACGCGCTGGGGCTGCCGTTCCAGGGCCGGCTCCTCGTCGACGTCATCGCGACCAACGTGCCGCCCGTCGCCGTGCAGGACCACGTGACCGTGCTGGCGGGCGAGCCCGCGACGGTGCGGCCGATGCAGAACGACTTCGACCCCAACGGCGACAAGCTGCGCCTGACGGCGGTCGGCGAGAAGGCGGGCCTGGAGATCACGCCGAACTACGGTGCGGGCACCTTCCGCGTCGTGAGCGACTCCGAGGGCTCGTACGACCTGACCTACCAGATCACCGACGGCCCCGAGCCGACCATGGGCCTGGTGCGCGTGGACGTCGTCGAGCCGCCGGACGAGGCCGGGCCGCCCATCGCGGTCTCCGACCAGGTGCTGCTGCCGACCGGCGGCTCGGCACTGGTGGACGTGCTGGCGAACGACACCGACCCCGCGGGCGGCGTGCTCGTGGTGCAGGGCGTGGACGTCCCGGACGACGCGCCGGTGAAGGTCGCCGTGCTGAACCACCAGATCCTGAAGGTCTCCGAGGTCAAGCGGCTCGACGAGCCCGTGACGCTCACCTACACCGTCGCGAACGGCGCGGGCACCACCACGGGCCAGGTGCGCGTGGTGCCGATCCCGGCGCCGGCCCAGCTGCGCCCGCCGGAGGCAGGCCCGGACGAGGCGACCGTGCACGTGGGCGACGTCGTGACCATCCCCGTGCTGAAGAACGACACGCACCCGGACGGCCTGGAGCTGACCCTGACGGACGAGCTGCAGGAGTCGCCGCCGGCCGCGGCCGGCGAGGCCTTCGTCTCCGAGGACACGGTGCGGTTCCGCGCCGGCCAGGAGGCGGGGACGTACCACGCGGTCTACGAGGTGATGGACTCCAACGGGCAGAAGGACTCGGCCCAGGTGACCATCATCGTCAAGGACGACCCGGAGAACGCGGCGCCCCAGCTGCCCGACATCACGGCCCGGGTGCTCGCCGAGGGAACCACCCGGATCCCGCTGAACCTCGACGGCACCGACCCGGACGGCGACTACGTCACGCTGAGCGCCATCTCCGGCGCCCCGACGCAGGGCACCGCGACGATCGTGGACGGGTTCATCGACTACACGGCGGCCGAGGACGGCACCGGCCTGGACACCTTCACCTACCAGGTCACGGACACCCGTGGCGCGGTGGGCGAGGGCCTGGTCCGCGTGGGCATCACGCCCAAGCCGGCCACCAACCAGCCGCCGCAGGCCGCGGACGACGAGACGACGGTGCGGCCGGGCCGCACGGTCGCCGTCCGCGCGCTGGAGAACGACACCGACCCCGACGGCGACGAGATCGGCCTGGTGGAGAGCGGGTTCGAGGGCACCGGGGACATGGACCCCAAGGTGGTCAAGGACGACGTCGTGGTCACCGCGCCGGACGACGAGGGGTCCTACTCCTTCTACTACGGCATCCAGGACACCGCCAAGGCCAAGGCCAGCGGCGCCATCTCGGTGAACGTCGACCAGAACGCGCCCCTGCTGCGGCCGATCGCGCACGACGACGTCGTCACGGCGGACGACGTCGAGGGCTCCTCGACCGTGACCGTCGACGTGAAGGCCAACGACATCGACCCGGACGGCGTGGCCGCCGACCTCGAGCTGAGCATCGACCCCGACCTGGAGGGCGTGCGGATCACCGACGAGGGCATGGTCGAGGTGGAGCTCACCCAGAACGCCCGGGTGATCACCTACACCGTGACCGACATGGACGGCCTGGAGGCCAAGGCGTTCGTTCGCGTTCCGGGCGACCAGGCGCGGCCGCACATCAAGCCCGGCCAGGAGCCGCTCAAGGCGACCAGCGGCGAGCCGCTGACGATCGACCTGGCTGACTACGTGGTGGTGCGCGACGGCACCGAGCCGCGGATCACCGAGGAGAAGACGGTCAAGGCCCTGGAGGGCAAGGTCGTCGTCGACGACGAGGACACACTCGTCTACACCTCGGCCGAGGACTTCGCCGGTGGGGCCTCGGTCAGCTTCGAGGTGACGGACGGCGACGGGCCGGACGACCCCGAGGGCCTGACGGCGGTGCTGACGCTGCAGATCGACGTGACGCCGTCCAAGAACATGCCGCCCAAGATCACCGGCCGGCCGGTGCTGGAGGCCACGGCCGGCGAGGAGAGCTCGGTCGACCTCTCGCGGTACGTCAAGGACCCCGACAAGGACCCGCTGACCTTCACGGTCAAGGGCGTCGAGGGCATCTCGCCCGCGGTCTCCGGCGACACGGTCTCGGCCGAAGTGGACCCCTCCGTCTCGAAGGGCACCGCGCAGGAGCTGGCGATGACGGTCTCGGACGGCAAGAACCCCGCCGTCGACGCCGTGCTGACCGTCAAGGTCGTGGCCTCGACCCGGCCGCTCGTGCAGACCACGCAGGACGTCGTGCTCGACGCCCACCAGGGTGAGCCGACGACCATCCCGGTCCTGGCCAACGACACGAACCCGTTCCCGGGCAGGGACCTGACCCTGTCCGGGGTGCCGACGGTCGAGACCGGCCAGGGCACCGCCGAGTACCGCGGCGACCAGCTCGTGGTGACGCCGTCCGAGGACTTCACCGGCGCCATGCTGGTGCGGTACCGCGTGCAGGACGTCACCGGCGACCCCGACCGCGAGGTCGACGGCATCGCCAAGCTGACGGTCCTGGGCAAGCCGGAGCCGCCGCGCGCGCCGCGCGTCGAGGAGGTGCGCTCCCAGACCGTGGTGCTGAGCTGGGACCAGCCGAACAACAACGGTGCGGACATCACCGGCTACACGCTGCGGACGCAGAACGGTCAGGAGCACGCCTGCGGCACGACCACCTGCACGTTCGACGGGCTCAAGAACAACGTGAAGTACACGTTCACGGTCACGGCGACAAACGAGGTGGGCGAGTCCGACCCGTCGCCGGCCTCCAAGGAGGCTCGCCCGGACGAGAAGCCGGACCAGCCCGCGCCGCCGACCCTCGAGTTCGATAACAAGAGCCTCAAGGTGTCGTGGAAGAACAAGGTGTACACGGACCGGTCGCCGATCGAGTGCGTGAACCTGGAGATCAGCCCGGCCCCGGCCGACGGCGTGATCCAGAAGACCTGCGTCCAGGGCGGCAACACCACGTGGACCGGGCTGGAGAACGGCACGGCCTACACGGTGCGGGTCCAGGCCAAGAACGCGGCCCCGGACCCGTCCGACTGGTCCGAGCCGTCCGCGCCGGAGACCCCGGCCGCGCCCCCGGCCCAGCCGGCCGCACCGACCGCGAAGCGCGCCAACACCGCCTGGGGCGGTCAGATCGACGTCTCGTGGACGGCCCCGGCCAACAACGGTGACGCCGTGAAGGCGTACTACCTCGACGTCTACCAGGACGGCAACAAGGTCAAGACGCTGAAGGTGTCCGGCACGTCGCAGCCCGTCCAGGACCTGAACCAGGAGTCTTCCTACACGTTCACCGTCCAGGCCGAGAACAAGGCGGGCAAGTCCCCGGTCAGCGGGCAGTCCGCCGCGGAGCCGGCGTACGGCATCCCGACCCGCCCGGCGGGCGTGCAGGCGAGCAACCCTGGTAACGGGCGGGCGAACGTGAGCTGGAACGCGATCGCCGGCTCGGACTTCCGCGGTCCGGCGCACCGGTACGAGGTCTCGGCCAACGGTCAGGGCAGCCCGAGCGCGGGCAACGCGACGTCCTACACGTACGAGGGCCTGAACAACGGGACGTCGTACACGTTCCAGGTCCGCGCGTGCAACCAGTACGTCTGCGGAGACTGGTCGGCGGCGTCCAACGCGGTGATCCCCTTCGGCCCAGTGCCGAAGCCGTCCATCTCCGCGAACGGCGGTGACCAGAAGGTCACGTTCACCTGGGACGCCACCGCGCAGAACGGGCGGCCCACCACGGTGCGGGTCACCGGTGCGATCAGCAGCACGGCCAAGAGCGGTTCGCAGACGGCGTCGGCCGGGTACAGCGACGCCAAGGAGGCGTGCGTCACGGTGACCGACTCCGAGAACCAGTCGGCGAAGACCTGCGCCACCGGCACGTCGGACGCCCGGCCCAACCCGCGGGCGTGGGTGACGCACGGCAGCTCCATCAACAACAACGAGTGCAGCCACTCGTCCTGCGCCTATTTCAAGATCAACACGAAGGACTTCCCGGCGGGCAACCACTCGGTGGCCTGCTGGGCCGGCGACACCCCCGAGGTCAGCGGCTGGCACGACATCGTCACCCACGGCCGCACCTGGGAGACGAGCAACCGGCGGACCTACAACATCCCGGCCAACGGGCAGGTCCAGCTGAACTGCTTCTTCGGCCATCCAGGAGCCGCGGTCGCCGTGATGATCGACGGCACCCGCTATGAGGCCACGAACTGGTAGAACCTTCCCTGCCCGGCCGCCGCGCACGCGGCGGCCGGGCACGCCATGATCGACACAGATTTCACCCGACGAACGAGCAGTAACGAGCAGTAGGGATAGACGAGATGACCACGATGACCCCTGAGCAGGCGGCCTGGTTCGCCCAGACCTTCGACCGGCTCGTCGGCAACGTCGGCCAGGCGGTCCTGGGCAAGGCGCCGGTGGTGCGCATGGCGCTCACGTGCATGCTCGCCGAGGGCCACCTGCTGCTGGAGGACGCCCCCGGCACCGGCAAGACCATGCTCGCCCGCTCGATCGCGGCGTCGGTGCAGGGCACGCACAACCGCATCCAGTTCACGCCGGACCTGCTGCCCTCCGACGTCACGGGTGTGACGATCTACGACCAGAAGACCGGCAAGTTCGACTTCCATCCGGGCCCGATCTTCGCCTCGATCGTGCTGGCCGACGAGATCAACCGTGCCTCGCCGAAGACCCAGTCCGCGCTGCTGGAGGTCATGGAGGAGGGCCGGGTCACCGTCGACGGCGTCGCCCACACGACCGGCCGCCCGTTCATGGTGCTCGCGACCCAGAACCCGATCGAGCAGGCCGGTACCTACCGCCTGCCCGAGGCCCAGCTCGACCGCTTCCTGATGAAGACGTCGGTGGGCTACCCGGACCACGCCTCGACGGTGGAGATCCTGTCGGGCGCCTCGGTCAAGGACCGCAGCAAGACCCTGCAGCCCATCATCACCACCAAGGCCGTCACCGAGATGGCCGACCTCGCCGCGACCGTGCACACCGACACCGCGGTGCTGGAGTACGTGTCCCGCCTCGCCGAGGAGACCCGCAACGCGCACGAGGTGCGCGTCGGCGTCTCGGTCCGTGGTGCGCTGGCCCTGGTGCGCTGCGCCAAGGTGTGGGCCGCCGCGCACGGCCGCAACTACGTGCTGCCCGACGACATCAAGGAGCTGGCGCAGCCGGTCTGGGCCCACCGCTTCGTGCTGGACCCGGAGGCCGAGTTCGCGGGCGCCCGCCCCGACGTCGTGCTGGCCCGGATCATGGCCGACGTCGCCGCGCCGCAGGAGCGGGCCTCGGCATGACGACCTCGGGCATGGCGTCCGGTACCGGGTACGGGAAACGTCAGGAGAAGCCGACCGGTCTCGCCGGCGTCGTCGCGGCGGGCCGGGCGCAGGCGCAGCGCGGCCGGCGCGGCTGGGTGACCTTCGCCGCCGGCGCCCGTACGCGGGCGGCGGCGGCCGGTCGCACGCTCGCGCCGGTCCGCCGCACGTTCAGCACGTTCGGCATCGCGGTGACCCTGGTCGCGGCCGGTGCCTGGATCGCAGCGCTGACGCTCGGCTGGCTCGAGCTGCTGGTGGCCGCGATCGTGCTCACGGTGACGCTGCTGTGCGCCATCGTGTTCGTGCTCGGCCGGTTCAAGTACGACGTCGTGCTCGACCTGGCGCAGGCGCGCGTGACCGTCGGCGACCGCGCCGTCGGGCGCCTCGACGTGCGCAACGCGTCGAACCGCCCGCTGCTGCCGTCGGTGATGGAGCTCCCCGTCGGCACCGGCACGGCGGCCTTCCCCGTGCCCCGGCTCAAGGGCGGCGGCACGCACGAGGAGATCTTCACGATCCCGACCCGGCGCCGCAGCGTCATCACGGTCGGCCCGGTCAAGTCCGTGCGCGCCGACCCCCTGGGTCTGCTGCGCCGCGAGATGACGTGGACGAACGAGCAGGAGGTCTTCGTGCACCCGCGCGTCAAGAACCTCACGGGCTCGTCGACGGGGTTCCTCAAGGACCTCGAGGGCCGCGTCACCAACGACATCACCAACGCCGACGTGAACTTCCACGCGCTGCGCGACTACGTGCCGGGCGACGACCGCCGCCACATCCACTGGAAGACGACGGCCCGCACCGGTCAGATCATGGTGCGCCAGTTCGAGGAGACCCGGCGCTCGCACCTCGCGGTGCTGCTGTCCACGCGCGCCGAGGACTACGCGAACGAGGACGAGTTCGAGCTCGCCGTGAGCGTGTGCGGCTCCCTGGGCCTGCAGGCCATCAAGGAGGACCGCGGCGTGACGGTGCTCGTCAACGAGGCCACGCTGCACGGTGACCACCGCACCCGCCTGCTGGACGACCTCTCCCGGATCGAGATGGTGTCCCGCAAGTCCAAGCTGGTGGACCTCGCCCGTGCCGCGAGCATGGCCGCCGCCGACTTCTCGGTGATCTCCTTCATCGTCGGCAGCATGGTCACGCCCACCGAGCTGCGCGCGGCGTCGGCCCGCGTGCCCGCCGGCGTGCAGGTCATGGCCATCCAGTGCGTGCCGGGGGCCTCCCTCGGCCGGCACTCCATCGCGGAGCTGGGCGTGCTCACCCTGGGCCGCCTCGGCGACCTGCCCCTTGCGCTGAAGAAGATGAGCGACGCATGAGTGACGAGAACACCCGTGGCAACCTCCCGAGGGGAGGGGCCGCGCAGGGCAACCAGCCGCCCTACGGCACCGGTACCGGGTACCGGACCGGCACCGGCCGGGGCACCACCCGCCGCAGGGAAGCCGAGCAGCCGCGCGCGCTGACCAGGTTCGCCCTGGTCGACGTCGCGGCGCTCGTCGTGATGCTCGGGGCCGTCGCCGTCGGCTTCGGCCCGGTCTGGGGCTCGCTCGGCTACCTGCTGCCCACGGTCGGCGGCGTCGTCGTCGGCCTGGCCGTGGCCTGGGTGGGCGCCTGGCGCCGCTTCCCGGCCGTCGTCGTGACCGCGCTCGCCGTGCTGGCCTACGTCCTGTTCGGCGGCGCGCTGGCCCTGCCGCACACGACCATCGCCGGTGTCGTGCCCACCCTGGACACGGTGCGCGAGCTGCTGCTCGGCTCGGTGCAGGGCTGGAAGCAGTTCATCACCACCACGCCCCCCATGCGGTCGTTCCCCGACCTCGGGGTGGTCCCGTTCCTGCTCATGCTGATCGTGTCCCTGGTCGCGGGCACCATCGCCTGGCGCGCGAAGCACGCCGTCTGGGCCGTGGTGCCGATCATCGTGGCCCTCGTCGGCGTGATCCTGCTCGGCACGGTCGACCCCGCCATGCCGATCGTCCAGGGCCTCGTGATCGCCATCGCCGCGCTCCTGTGGGGCGCCGTGCGCGTCATGGAGGCGCGCGTCGGCACGCACTCGATCTCCACGGAGGCGAGCCGTGAGGCCACGCGCCGTCTGCGCTGGCACCGCGTCCGCACGGGCGCCACGATCCTGGGCGTCGCCGCGCTGGCCGCCGGCTTCACCGCGCCGATCATCATGCCGGGGCAGCCCCGCACGGTGCTCCGCGAGGAGATCGTCCCGCCCTTCGACATCCACCAGTTCACCAGCCCCCTGGTCGCGTTCCGGCACTACGCCAAGGACGCCCGCGAGGACGAGCTGTTCACGGTGAGCGACCTGCCCGAGGGCGCCCGCGTGCGGCTCGCGACCCTCGACCGCTACGACGGCGTTGTCTACGACGCGGCCGGCGACGGCGGCGACACCGGCGTGTACACGCGCGTCGGCGAGGAGATCGCGACGGGCTCCAGCGTCACGCCGACGCCGATCGACATCACCGTCTCGGGGTACAGCGGCGTCTGGGTCCCGGAGATCGGCAAGCTCACCGGCATCGAGTGGAGCGGCGCGAACGCCGAGGCGCAGACGGACGGCACCTACTACAACCGGGACACGCTCACCGCGATCACCACCGCGGGCATCAAGAAGGGCGACACGTACCGCCTGAACGTGCTCATGCCCGAGACGCCGGACGAGGACGTCCTCAAGAAGTCCGAGATCAGCGACGCTGACCTGCCCGAGACCGAGCCGACCGCGATGCCGGCGGGCCTGCCCGCCAAGGCGACGCAGTTCACGGGCGAGGAGACCGACCCCGCGACCAAGCTGTTCTACATCCGGGACGCCCTGCAGGCCTCGGGCGTGCTGTCCAGCGGTCTCGACGGCGAGGTGCCGTCGCGTCCGGGCCACTCGGCGGAGCGGATCGACACGCTCGTCGAGGAGGAGAAGATGGTGGGTGACGACGAGCAGTTCGCCGTCGCGCTCGCCCTCATGGCGCGGCAGGCCGGCATCCCGGCCCGCGTGGTCATGGGCTTCTACCCCGACAAGGACAGCGACTACCAGGAGGGTGAGCCCTGGACGGTGCGCGGCGAGGACGTGCACGCCTGGATCGAGGTGCCCTACAAGGAGTACGGCTGGGTGCCGATCGACGCCGTCCCGGACGAGAAGCCCCAGATCCAGCCGGAGCCCAAGAGCGAGCAGGTGCCCAAGCCGCCGGTGCTCCAGGACCCGGAGCCGCCGGAGGAGCCGGACAAGGCGAAGGCCGGCAGCGTCGAGGACGACAACAAGGACGACGCCGAGAACGACCCCTTCGACTGGGGCCTGCTCGGTCTGATCCTGCTCGCCGTGGGCATCCCGCTGCTCGTCATCGCGGGCCCGATCATCGCGATCCTGGCCTACAAGGCCCGGCGTCGTACGGCCCGCCGCACCGCGGAGCAGCCCGCCGACCGGATCAGCGGCGGCTGGCACGAGGTGGTCGACGTCGTCACCGACCTCGGCACGACCGTCCCGCCGGGCGCGACCCGGCGCGAGGGTGCCGGCGTGATCGCCGGTGCGCACCAGGTCCCCTCGACCCTCACGCTCGCCCACCGGGCGGACGCGTCGGTCTTCGGGCGCGGTGAGCCGACCCAGGCGGACGTCGACTCGTTCTGGGCCGAGGTGGACGAGCTGGTGGGCGGTCTACGCTCCAACCTGAGTACGCGACGGAGGGTGCGCGCGGCGTTGTCGCTGCGGTCCGTCTGGGCGCGTGTGGGCGGTGGTCGCGGAGTCCTCGCGGCACTCGGGGGACTCGGGTCCCGGCGGAAGAAGGAGAGCTGATGACGGACGTGGTCTGCGCTGGTTGCGGGTCGACCCAGCGAGCGGGTGCGCCGTTCTGCGCCGCGTGCGGACGGGAGTTCCCGCGTACGGGGCGTCCGGTCGCCGAGCCGGCCCAGGTGCCCCAGGGACAGGTGCAGGCGGCGGCCGCGGCCGCCGCCGCCCGGAACGGCTCGGGCTCGGTGCCGCTGGTGGAGAGCCGGCCGCCGATCACCACCGAGGTGGAGGTGTACACGGCGACGCAGATCCCCAAGGCGGGGTCCGTGCCGCCGCCGCTGGTGGCGCCCTACGCGGGTGTCGGCAAGCGGTTCGTGGCCTGGCTCATCGACGGCGCCATCGCCGGTGTGCTCGTGGGCATCGTGGCGGCCGTCGGCATCGCGCTGATCGACATCCCGTCGGGCCTCGTGGTCATATCGCAGGAGCAGAGGGCTGAGATCGCCGCCCAGGTGATGCGGGTCTACCTCCTCGGTGGCCTCGTCGCGTTCCTGTTCCAGCTGTCCATGTGGATCTGGGAGTCCCGGACCGGCCGCACCATCGGCAACTCCGCGATGGGGCTGCGCACCGTGTCCGCCGAGGACCGCGGGCCCATCGGGTTCGTCCGCGAGCTGCTGCGCGTGCTCGTGCTCGCCGCGGGCTCCGTGGTGTTCGTCGTCGGCCAGATCGTGGTGCTGCTCAGCCCGCTCTGGGACAAGGGCGGCAAGATGCAGGGCTGGCAGGACAAGGCGGCCCGGTCGGTCGTCATCGACATCCGCGCCCCGCAGGTCCCCGGCACCGGCCTCACTCCGGTGGCGGCCGGCCCGCGGGCCCCGGGCAAGCCCGCGGTGCGGCCCGCCGCGCCGGCCGCGCCCGCCCAGGGGCAGTACGGCTCGCCGCAGCTGCCCCCGCTGTCTCCCGCGGGCCAGCAGGCCCCGGCGCAGCCGGCCGTCGCGGCGCCCGACCCGTGGGCGTTCCCGCAGGCACCCGCCCAGGGCGCCCCGGCAGGGGGTGGCGACAGCCTGATCACCGGCATCCCGGGCAGCACGCCGAGCGCTCCGCCCGCGCAGCCGGTCCAGCAGCAGCCGGCCCAGCCGGCTCAGCAGCAGCAGCCTTATCAGCAGCAGCCGTACCAGCAGCCCGCGCAGCAGCAGCCGGCCCAGCCGGTCCAGCAGCCGGTCCAGCAGCCGGTCCAGCAGCCGGTTCAGCAGCAGCCGGCGCAGCAGCCCGGCTCGGCCTGGCCGACCAAGACCTGGCCCGCGGGTCAGGAGCCCGGTGCGCCCGCGCAGCCGGCCCCGGCCCAGCCGGCGCCGGTCCAGCCCGCACCCGTCCAGCCGACGCCGGCCCAGCCGGCCCAGTCGGCGCCGACCCTGCCGCCGCAGTCCGACGAGTTCTCGGACGCCACGCGGATGCAGGCGCCCATCCTCGAGCCCGCCGCCACCGTGACGGTGGCGATCGAGCTCGAGTCGGGCGAGCGCCGCGTCATCGACGGCCCCGCGCTGGTGGGCCGCAACCCGCAGGCGACCGGTGGTACGGGGTACATCCTCGTGCGCGTGGACGACCCGACCCGGTCGGTGTCCAAGAACCACGCCGAGCTCGGCGTGGACTCCGCGGGGCTGTGGCTGACGGACCGCGGGTCCACGAACGGCACGGTCGTCTCGGCGCCGGGCCGCTCGCCGCAGGTCGCGGAGCCGGGCGCGCGCGTCCGGGTGCCGGTCGGCTCGACCATCCACGTCGGGGACCGCCGTCTGGTCGTGCACGCCGACGAGTCCAGGGCATGACCCAGCAGGAGCAGGGGCTGACGACGATCTGGGGTGCGGCCTCGCACCAGGGTCGTCGTCGGTCCCTCAACGAGGACGGGTACCTGGCCACCGGCCGGGTGTTCTTCGTGGCCGACGGCATGGGCGGCCACGAGGCGGGCGAGGTGGCCAGCGCGGAGGCGCTGGCCGCGCTCAGCGGTCTCGCCGACATCGACAAGGTCGAGCCTGCCCTGGTGGAGGCGTTCCTCGAGATCGCCCAGCAGCGGGTCCGCGCCATCGAGACGGACTCGGGCAACGCGCCCGGCACCACCCTGACGGGCGTGCTGGTCGACGAGCGCGAGGACGTGCCGTACTGGCTGTTCGTGAACGTCGGCGACTCGCGTACCTACATCCTCTCGGGCGGGGTGCTCACGCAGGTGAGCGTGGACCACTCCGAGGTGCAGGAGCTCGTGGACGCGGGCACCATCACGATGGAGCAGGCCCGGATCCACCCGCGGCGGAACGTCATCACGCGGGCCCTCGGCGCCCAGGACGACGTCCGCGCCGACTTCCGGTACATCCCGGTCACGCTGCACGACCGCGTGCTGGTCTGCTCCGACGGCCTCACGGGCGAGCTGACCGACGAGCAGATCACGACGATCCTGCTGGAGCAGCCGGACCCGGAGCGAGCCGCCGGGCACCTGGTCAACGCCGCGATCCAGGCCGGTGGCCGGGACAACATCACGGTGGTCGTGGTCGACGTGACCGGCGTGGACCACGAGACCTTAGGCTCGTCGACAGCGCCACGGGCGGGGGCGGAGATGGACGAGGACACCCTGCCGCGAGAAGAGCACGAAGCAAGAACCCAGGGGGTCTGACATGACGGTGCACTACAGCGAGGGTTCCGCGCGGGTGGTGGTCCGCAACAACACGGTGGTCGTGCTGCCCGGGCCGGCGCCCGCCGGCGTCGTCGACGCGCTCTGGACGGCGCTCGAGGGGCCGGACGGCGGGGTCGCCGCGACCCTCGGTGTGCTGGCCGCCGGCGGCCTGGCGGAGACGCCGCCGTTCGCCGTGGTCTCGCTCTCCGGGGGCGAGCCGGCGACGGCGGCGCACGTCGCCGTCCGCGGTACCGGCGTCAAGGTCGTGGTGAGCGCCGAGGGCGCCGGCGGCCCGGTCGAGGTGACCGGTGCCGGCGTCGTCACGTGGTCGGAGCGCGTCGTCGACGGCCCGACGTCGTTCGCCGTCACCACCGACGAGGCGCCCGCCGACGAGGAGTACCCGGTGCAGGCCGCGGTGGTGCGGGCGAGCGCCCTGCGGCGCACGCTGGTCGAGACCGCCCAGGCGGCCGAGCTCCCGGCGTCCCCGGTCGAGGTCCCGGCGGCGAAGGCCGAGCCGGCCCCCGCGCCCGTGCGTGGTGTCCCGATCTTCGGGTTCGGCGGCCAGCCGTCCGGCGAGACCATCGTGCCCGGCGCGCTCGACGTGCCCCTGCTCGGCGGCGAGCCCGACGCGAAGCCGGAGCCGGCCGACCAGCCCGGTCCGGACGCGAGGCCCGAGCCCGACGCCGCCCCCGAGCCCGCCCCGCTGCTCGGCCTGGGCACCGTGAGCGCCCCCGAGGCGCCGCGCACCGAGGTCGACGAGGCCACCCAGTTCGGCGCCGACGACGACTACGGCCACCTCTTCGGCGACACCGTGATGCGCCGGGTCGAGGACGCCGCGGTGCGGCAGGGCGAGGACGACGACGAGGCCGAGGAGGAGGCGGCGGCCGCGGAGCCGGCGCCCGCCCCGCCGCCCGTGCCCTCGCCCCCGCCCGTGCCGGAACCGCCGGTGCAGCCCGAGCCGGCCGGCGACTCCCTGATCTCCGGGATCCCGGGCGGCTGGACCCCGCCCAGCACGCTGAGCCCGGCGGAGCCGCCCCCGGGCGTGACGCCGGGCGCCGCGCAGCGGGCCGCCTCGGTGGGGGACTCCCCGGCCGACGACGTGCCCCTGGACGACCACGACGGCCAGACCATGATGTCGTCCGACATCGCCGCGCTCCGCAAGGCCGCGGGCGCCGTCGTGCCCAAGTTCTCGGCGGGCATCCTGCCGGGCGGGCCGCAGATCCTGGGCCTCCTGTGCCCCGACGGGCACCCCAACCCGCCCACGCACGACCGCTGCCGCGCCTGCGGCGCCGAGCTCGGCGGCGACGCCCAGCAGGTGCCGCGCCCGTCGCTCGGGCAGATGCTCGTCACCGGTGGCGTGCAGCCCGGCATCGGGGGCCCGCAGGTCGTCGAGCTGGACCGCCCGGTCGTCGTCGGCCGGCGTCCGCGCACCAACAACGCGTCGGCGGACCGCACGCCGCGCCTGGTCACCGTGGCCAGCCCGGACCAGGACATCTCGCGGTCGCACGTCGAGATCACCCTCGAGGAGTGGCACGTGCTGGTCGCGGACCTCGCGACCACCAACGGGACCACCCTCCTGCGCCCGGGGCAGCAGCCCCGGCGGCTGCACCCGAACGAGAAGGTGATCGTGGTCGAGGGCGACGTCGTGGACCTGGGCGACGGGGCGACCCTGACGTTCGAGGGCATCTGGTGAGGGCCTCGACGGACGAGTCCCCCTCCACCATCGAAGAAGGAGTGTTGTGAGCAGCAAGCGGGCGCCTTCCGCGCCGCCTCAGATCGCCGGGTTCGAGTACAAGAAGCTGATCGGTTCCGGCGGCTTCTCGGACGTGTTCCTCTACGAGCAGCAGCGACCCAAGCGGCAGGTCGCCGTCAAGGTGCTGCTCAAGGAGCACGCGAGCGACGCCCAGCGGGTCGCGTTCGACTCCGAGGCCGACCTGATGGCGGTCCTGGGCAACCACCCCTCGATCGTGACCATGTACGAGGCGAGCGTCGCCGACGACGGCCGTCCGTACCTGGCCATGGAGTACTGCTCGCGCCCCAACCTGGGCGCGCGGTACCGGTCGGAGCGCTTCTCGCTGGCCGAGGCGCTGCGCACCACGATCCAGATCGCCGGCGCGGTCGAGACCGCCCACCGGCTCGGCATCCTGCACCGCGACCTGAAGCCCGCCAACATCCTGGTGACGCAGTTCGGGCACCCCGCGCTCACCGACTTCGGCATCTCGTCGACGGTCGACCAGGCCTCCGCCGCGGAGGGCATGTCCATCCCGTGGTCCCCGCCGGAGTCGTTCGGCGACCCGCCCGTGGCGGGCAAGACGACGGACGTCTGGGCGCTGGCCGCCACCTGTTACACGCTGCTGGCCGGGCGCACGCCGTTCGAGGTGCCGGGCGGCTCCAACACGTCGGCCGACCTGGTCGCGCGGATCGAGCAGGCGCCGCTGCCGCCCATCGGGCGCAACGACGTGCCGCCGTCGCTGGAGCAGGTTCTCCGCATCGCGATGGCCAAGCACCCGTCCTCGCGCTACCCGTCGGTGCTGGCGTTCGCCCGCGCGCTGCAGCAGGTCCAGGTGGGCCTGGCGCGCGACATGACCCCCATCGACCTCCTCGACGAGACCGGTGCGGTCGCGGAGGAGGAAGAGGACGAAGACGGTACGCGGCTGAAGAACGTCACGGCGATCGACCCGGGGCAGCGACCTGCTCCCGCGCAGTCGTTCGCCGGGGGCGGGACGTCGTCGGGCGGCTTCGCGCCCGCCACGCAGGGCACCCAGGGCACGTCCGGCTGGGCGCCCCAGGGCGGCACCGCGCCTGGCCGGTCGACGACGGTGCCCGCCGTCGACGTGCCGGTGGCCGCGGTCGGGTGGAACACCCCGGCCGTCGAGGAGACCGTGCACCGCACGCGCGGGCCCGAGGCCCCCGCGGAGGAGCCGCTGGCGGCCGAGCCCGAGAAGTCGTCCCCGTGGAGCACCGTGGCGCTGATCGCCGGCGCCGTGGTGCTGGTGGCCGTCCTCGTCGTGGGCTGGATCGCGCTGAAGCCCGGCGCCGGGGAGCCCGAGACGGAGCAGACCGCGACGGTCGCCGGCGACCCGCCCCCCGCGCCCGGCGTCGGGTACGTGCCCCCGGTCCGTGACCTGGAGGGCAAGGCAGAGGGCAAGAACGCCGTCTTCACCTGGCAGCCGCCGAAATCCAGTGAGGAGGGCGACGAGTACGGGTACCGTGTGCTGTCGGCCACCGAGCAGAGCCGCTACGAGCCCGTTGTGGGAACCACCGTGACCGTGGCCCGGCTCCAGGGTGAGAAGACGTGCCTCGAGGTCGTCGTGGTGCGTGCGGGCAAGCCTTCGGCGCAGCCGGCGCAGCAGTGCGTCGAGCTCGACTGACGGACACCGGCCGGTCGGCCGGCTGACAGGGGGAGAGGACGACGTGGGCGATCTCGCGCTGGAGTTCTGTGGCGAGTGGTTCGACCCTGCGCAGGCAGCGGACGGGTTCGACGTGGGCCGCGAGGGCGACCTCGCGATCGACGACAACCCCTACCTGCACCGTCGCTTCCTGCGCCTGACGCAGGAGGACGGGATCTGGTGGCTGTCCAACGTGGGCTCCCTGATCTCCGCGACGGTGTGCGACGCGGGCGGCGGGGTGCAGTCGTGGCTGCCGCCCGGCCACCGCCTGCCCATCGTCTTCCCCACCACCTCGATCGTCTTCACGGCCGGCCCCACCACCTACGAGCTGACCGCTCAGCTCACGGACGCCCCGTACCACGAGGTCCGCTCCGAGGACCCCGACACCGGCGCCACCACCATCGGCGCCATCAGCTTCACCACCAGCCAGAAGCAGCTCATCGTGGTGCTCGCCGAGCCCATGCTGCGCCGCGAGGGCACCGGCCTGAGCGAGATCCCGTCCAGCGCGGACGCGGCTCGCCGGCTGGGCTGGGCCACCACCCGGTTCAACCGCAAGCTCGACAACGTCTGCGAGAAGCTCGACCGCATCGGCGTCAAAGGACTGCGCGGCGGCCCCGGGGTGCTCGCCACGAACCGGCGTGCCCGGCTCGTCGAGTACGCGGTCGCCTCCCGCCTGGTGACCCCCGCAGACCTTCCACTTCTCGACCTGAAGGACGACGCCTGACGTGCGCATCAAGCTGACGCTGAACAGACCCGACGAGTCCGGCGTGAACGTCGCGGTCACCGCCGACGCCACCGCGACGGTGCGCGACGTGGCCGAGGCCCTCTTCTCGGGCGACCCCACCCGCAACGGCGCCCCGGCGCCCGAGAACCTGTCCCTGCAGGTGGTCGGGGACGGATCGACCAGCTTCACCAGCGGTCGCGTGCTGACCCCCACGAGCGACCTGGTCCAGGCGGGCCTGCGCTCCGGGTCCGTGGTCTCGATCGTCCGGGTCTCCGACCAGTTCGTGAACCCGGGGCAGGACCGCGGCACCGCCGTCGCGCAGCTCCGCGTCCTGGACGGGCCCGACGCCGGGCGCGACTTCCCGCTGCCGGTCGGCACGTCCTACATCGGCCGCGACCGGGGCATGGACATCCGCCTCCAGGACGGCCAGGTCTCCAAGCGGCACGCCCGCGTGGTCGTGGGCGAGTCCATCGAGCTGCACGACCTCGCCTCGGCCAACGGCCTCGTCATGGGCGGCAAGCGGATGACGCGCGCCGTGCTGACGTCGTCCGACACCGTGACCCTCGGCGAGACCACGCTGTCCGTGGTGGCGCTGCACCGGTCGACGAACATCGCGCCGACCAGCCCGGTCGTCGAGTTCAACCGGTCGCCGCGCGTGGTCACCCGGTTCGGCGAGATCAAGATCAAGGCGCCCAAGCCGCCCAAGCCCCCGCAGCCGCAGCGCCTGCCGTGGCTGATGATGCTCGCGCCGATGGCGATGGGCGCCGTCATGTACTCGGTCACCCGCAACCCGATCTCGCTGATCTTCATGTTCATGAGCCCGGTGATGATGTTCGGGATGTGGATGGACCGGAAGATCTTCGGCAAGAAGCAGTTCAAGGAGGCGTCCGAGCAGTTCGAGCAGGCCGTCGTCGCGACGTCGGAGCGCATCGACCGCACGCACGCCGTCGAGCGCGCCGTCCGGCTCGCGGAGCTGCCCTCCCTCGCGGAGTCCCTCGACGCCGTGCGCCGGCTCGGCGGGCTCATGTGGACCCACCGCCCCGAGCACCGCGGCTTCCTCTCGGTGCGGTTCGGGCTCGGCTCGGGCCCCGCCCGCACCCTGTTCGACGAGCCGCGCGAGAACGACGCGATCCCCGAGCACTGGCAGCGGGTCCTGGACCTCCAGGAGCAGTGCCTCACCATCCACGACGTGCCGATGGGCGCCGGGTTCCGGCACGGCGGCAACGTCGGCATCGCCGGGCCGAGCGGCGTGGTCGAGCCGGTGGGCCGCTCCGTGCTGCTGCAGCTCGTCGCGCTCCACTCGCCCGCCGAGCTCGTCGTCACCGCGCTCACCTCCGCGCGCTCGCGGGCCGACTGGGAGTGGCTCGAGTGGCTGCCCCACACGGGCTCGCCGCACAGCCCGCTCGGCGCGTCGGACCACCTGGCCGACGACCCGGCGTCGGGCATCTCCCTGCTGACCCGGCTCGAGGAGCTCGTCGAGGCCCGGGGCGCCAACCTCGACGGCAACGCGGCTCTCGTGGGCGAGCTCGACGCCGAGAAGGACCGCAAGGACCCGCCGCCCCCGCCCGTGCTGCCGTCCGTCGTCGTCCTCGTCGAGGACGACGCCCCGGTCGAGCGGGCCCGGCTCGTCCGCCTGATCGAGCACGGCGCCGCCGCCGGCGTCCACGTGGTCTGGATCGCGCCCACGGTCGAGCAGCTCCCCGCGGCCTGCCGCACCTTCGTGCTCCTGGACCCGAACTCCACCGACAACGGCGCGATGACGGGTGAGGTGCACTACGGCCAGCTCGCCTACCCGGTGCGCTGCGACGTCGCCGACCTCGGCACCGCGCGCGAGGTGGCCCGCATCCTGTCGCCGGTGATCGACATCGGCGCGCCCACCGACGACGAGTCGGACCTGCCGCGCGCGGTCTCCTACCTGTCGCTGGCCGGCACCGGGCTCGGCAAGGACGCGGGCGGTGTGATCGAGCGGTGGCGGGAGAACCTGTCCCTCACCCCGCGCGACGGCTCGCCGCCGGTCCGGCGCAAGACCCCGACCAACCTGCGCGCGCTCGTCGGGCACGACGGCGTCGAGCCGTTCCACCTGGACCTGCGCACCCAGGGCCCGCACGCCCTCGTGGGCGGTACCACCGGTGCCGGTAAGTCGGAGTTCCTGCAGTCCTGGGTGCTCGGCATGGCGGCCGCGCACAGCCCCGACCGCGTGACGTTCCTGTTCGTGGACTACAAGGGTGGCGCCGCGTTCGCCGACTGCGTCAACCTGCCGCACACCGTCGGCCTGGTGACGGACCTGTCGCCGCACCTCGTGCGGCGCGCGCTGTCCTCGCTGCGCGCGGAGCTGCACTACCGCGAGCACCTGCTGAACCGGAAGAAGGCCAAGGACCTGGCGTCCCTGGAGCGCACGGGCGACCCCGAGGCGCCGCCCAGCCTGATCATCGTGGTCGACGAGTTCGCGGCCCTGGTCGGCGAGGTCCCGGAGTTCGTGGACGGCGTCGTCGACGTCGCCCAGCGTGGCCGCTCGCTCGGCCTGCACCTGATCCTGGCGACGCAGCGCCCCGCCGGTGTCATCAAGGACAACCTGCGCGCCAACACGAACCTGCGCATCGCCCTGCGCATGGCCGACGAGCACGACTCCAAGGACGTGCTCGGGGACGAGATGGCGGCGCACTTCTCGCCGTCGATCCCGGGTCGCGGCGCCGCGAAGACCGGCCCTGGCCGGCTCACCACCTTCCAGACGGGCTACGCCGGTGGCTGGACCACGGACGAGCCGGAACGTTCCTCGCTGGACATCGAGGAGATGGACTTCGGCACCGGCCGCCGCTGGGAGCTGCCCGCTCCCGAGGTGATCGAGGACCGCGACCCCGGCCCCAACGACATCGCGCGCGTGGTCAGCACGATCCGCCGCGCGGCGAACGACGCCGGCGTCCCGACGCCCCGCAAGCCGTGGCTGCCCGAGCTGGCGCCCACGTACGACCTGGCGCTGCTGCCCAACCGGCGCACCGACTCCCAGCTCGTCCTCGGCGTGCTGGACAACCCGCCGGCCCAGGCCCAGCCGACCGTGCACTACGAGCCGGACAGCGACGGCAACCTCGCCATCTACGGCACCGGTGGCACCGGCAAGAGCACCACGATGCGCACCATCGCGGTCTCCGCGGGCCTGACGCACCGCGGTGGCCCCGTGCAGGTCTACGGCATCGACTGCGGCTCCGGCGGTCTGTCGATGCTGGAGAACCTGCCGCACGTCGGCGCGATCATCGCCGGTGACGACGAGGAGCGCGTGGGCCGCCTCCTGCGCCGTCTGCGCGACACGCTGGACCAGCGGGCCGACCGCTACGCCGCCGTACGCGCCTCGACGATCGAGGAGTACCGCCGCCTGGCGAACAAGCCCGACGAGCCGCGCATCATCGTGCTCGTCGACGGTATCGGCGCGTTCCGCGACGCCTACGAGAACATCACGGCCCGCGGCTTCTCGATCTTCGGCACGTTCACGCAGCTCGCGACCGACGGCCGCCCCGTCGGCATCCACCTCGTCATGAGCGGCGACCGCGCCGTCTCCGTGCCGCCGTCGCTGGCCTCCACGGTCCAGAAGCGGATCGTGCACCGCATGGCCAAGGAGGACGACTACGTGATGCTGAACGTCCCGAAGGACGTCCTGACCCCGGCGTCCGCGCCGGGCCGGGCCATCATGTACGGCCAGGAGGCGCAGATCGCCGTGCTCGGCGGCGACTCCAACGGTGCGGTGCAGTCGCGCGAGCTCGCGCGCCTGGAGCAGACCATGCGCTCGGTCGGCGGGGTGCCCCAGGCCCCCGGCGTCGAGCGGCTGCCCGAGTCGTTCACGCTGGAGCAGCTGCCCCAGCGCTCGGCGGAGCTGGCCACGATCGGCCTGCGGGACCTGGACATCGCCCCGATCGGCCTGCCGATGCGTGGCCCGCTCATGCTCGCGGGCCCGCCCGGTTCGGGCCGCACGACGGCGTTCGTGACGCTGGCGACGGCCCTGCGCCGGGCCGGCAGCGGGCGGCTTGTGTACCTCTCGTCGCGTCGGTCGAGCCTGTCCGTCATGGACCTCTGGGACATGTCGGCGCCCAGCCCCGAGGAGATCGTCGAGACCCTCAAGGACCTCACCGCGGCCCTCGAGAGCGATCGGCTCGCCCCGGGTACTCTCACCGTGATGATCGAGAACTACACCGAGCTCACGGGCACGCCCGCGGAGAAGCCGATGGAGGCCTTCGTCAAGCTCGCGTCCCGCAAGGACCAGCTCGTCATCGGTGAGTCGGAGTCGTCCACCTGGAGCAAGGCGTTCACGCTCGCGGGCCCGTTCAAGTCCGGCCGCAACGGCCTCCTCCTGACCCCGGGGGACTCGGACGGCGAGACGCTCATGAACACCCCGCTCGGCCGCATCCGCCGCAAGGACTTCCCGCCGGGGCGCGGGTTCCTCGTCACGGCGGGCCGCGCAACCAAGATCCACGTCGCCCTCCCGGGGTGACGGGGCATGGGGAGTCCTCCCCATTCCACCGCGTCACGGGCCATGGAATAGTTCGTGACGTCGCAGAGACGGAGGTTGTCCGAGGGGGCAGCCACAGACAAAGGAGCTTGACATGGTCGCAGAGGGTGGCAACGTTTTCGGTCTTGATGTCGAGGCAGTCCGGAGCCTCGCCAACACGCTCCGTACCCAGGCCGAGGGCGTCCGTCAGGTCGTGACGACGATCACGAGCCAGATGGCCCAGACCCAGTGGAACGGTCAGGACGCCGTGCAGTTCCAGGAGGAGTGGGACGGCACCCACGCCGCCAAGCTCAACGAGATCGCCGCGGCGCTCGAGCAGTACGGCACGACGGCCGACAACAACGCTCAGATGCAGGACGAGACCTCGAGCGCGTACTGATCGAGCTCGAGCCTCTTCCAGAGGCCAGGCCCCGCACAGGGGCCGGTACCAAGGGGTGCGGGACCGACTACGGCCCGCACCCCTTGAGTCGTAAGGACAAAAGAATTCTCGGTTGTACCCAGGCGAGGCCCGACGCCGTCACCGGCGGGACGTGAGGAGAACCAAGTGAGCGGGGGAATGGTCGGCGCCGATATCGAGGCGCTGCGTTTGCTTGCGGACAAGTTTGACGAGGGTAGCGACAGGCTCGAGAACATCGTCACCGTCGTGGAGTCGGCAGTCCCGCAGGACAGTGGCTGGAGCGGGCCGGACGCCGAGGGCTTCCGTCAGGAGTGGAGCGGCAGCCACCTCGTGCGGCTCCGGGAGACGGCGGCCGCGCTGGGCGAGGTGGCCGGCAAGGTGCGGTCCAACGCCGACGCGCAGGAGCAGACGTCGAGCGACTACTCCGGCATCGGCGGTGGCACCGGCGGCACCGACGTCGCCGGCGCGAGCGACAGCGGCTTCAACTGGGGCGGTCTCGGCCTGGCCGGGATGCTCGGTGCCAAGGGGATCGGGTTCGCGCTGGCCGCCACGAAGGCGATCAAGACCGGACCCGCACTGGCGGGGCTGCTGTCGGCGACCCGCCTCGGCGACGCGGCGAAGATCGCCGACGCGACGACGGACGTCTTCCGTGGCGCGGGTGGCCTCGTGGGCCGGACCGCGGCCGGTATCGGCGTCGCGGAGGACTTCGGTCTCATCGGCAAGATGAGCGGCATGGTCGGCCTGGCGAGCTCCGCCGGCAACATCGCGCGGTTCGCGGGCACCGCCGGCGGCGTGTTCGGTGTGATCGGCGGGTTCAACCAGATGTTCAACACCCAGTACGACGGCGTCCGAGGCGGCGTCGACCGGGTCATGGGTGGCCTGTCGGTCATCGGCGGTGCGGGCGGTATCGCGATGGCCCTCGGCGGTGCGGCGATGCTCGGCCCCGTGGGCGTCGGCATCGCCGTCGGCGCCGGCGTGGTCGCCGGTGCCTGGGCCCTGGGCAACCTGGTGTACGACAACTGGGACTCGATCTCTGGCGCGGCGAGCACCGCCTGGAACGCGACGACCGGTGCCATCAGCGACGGCTGGAACGCGGCAGGCGATGCCGTCGGTAACATTGCAGACGCGGCAGGGGATGTCGTATCCGACGTAGGCGACGCGGTCGGCGACGGCCTCTCGGCCGCCGGCGACTTCGTAGGAGGGCTGTTCAGTTGAGCGGGCAGACGATGAACTTCACCAAGGCGGACTACGAGGCGGCCATCGCCGTGCTCGGGCGTGCTGAGGAAGGGAAGCCGGTCGGGATCGTGAACCTGACCGACGAGCAGGTCATGGTGCTCGACGGCGTCCAGGCCTTCCAGCCCACGCCGCTCCCGTGGCTCGACGCGCAGGGCGACGTCGACAAGGAGCTCGTCGGCAAGGTGGCGCTCCGCGCGCTCCTCGGCCAGGGTTACGTGGTGCCCGCCAGCCGCGGTGAGGGCGAGGAGATCGGGATCGACGCGATCCCCGAGCTGACCGGCACGCTGGTGCTGCGCCGGACCGCCCAGGCGATCATCTCCGCGGAGCGCGTGACGACCCTCGGTCGGCACTGGGTGTTCTGCTACGTGCACGAGGGTTACGGGATCCTGGAGGAGGAGGTCGCCACCAGTGGCCACCACACCTTCTCGGTGTACCCCGAGGCCTTCCTCGGTGAACGGCTGGAGCAGTACCTCGACCCGACGTCCGCCGCGATCATGGCCGGCAAGCCGCGCACGTTCACGGTGCCGGAGTTCGAGGCCGCCGCGCCGAACCTCCCCGAGCTCGCCGAGGCCCTGACCGTCACCGTGGTGTCGGTCGCCAAGGCCGGCGTCGAGACGATCCGGAACGTGACCGTGTACTCGGGCCCGCGCGGTGTGTTCACGGTGCAGGGCGACCTGCGCGACGGCGTGGACGACCGCCTGGTGCTCACCGAGGTGGGGGCGGGCGTCGTCCGCGGCCTCCCCGGGAAGCTGCTCGCCGCATGAGTGCTGCGGGAACGACTTCGGTCACCGGGGACCGTGTCCCCCGCAAGGCCCGCAGGATCGCCGCCGAGCTCCCTGAGCTCGGCGGCATCCGCCATGTCGAGGCCAACCCGCCGTCGCCCACCGCGTGGTGGGTCGCCGTCGGGGTCGCCGTGCTCTTCACGGTGGTCATCTCTCTCGGGACCGGTGGGATCGTCGGCGCGGTCGTGCTGATCCCGGCCTGGGTGGTGATCGGCTGGATCGTCCTCGGGTACATGGGGGCGGAGAAGGTGGTCGTGCTCGACCGCGGGCTGCTCATCGGCTCGTTCGCGCCGGGCCTGAAGCCGCGCGTCGTGCCGTTCGACCGGTTCGAGGTCGACTCGGTCACCGCGGTTCGCCCGGGCTTCAAGCTCGCCGACATGCTCCGCGGCCGCACGCGCCTGACCACCGGCCGCACCGCGGTGTGGGCCTGGAACGGGGTGGCCTTCGTGGCCGCGCTGGGGCCCGTCGCGCAGCGGAGCTACGTCGACGCCGCCGGGACGTTCCGCGCGGAGGACCCCGCGCGTCGCGAGCGGGTCGTGTGGTGGTTCGGCACCTGGCGGCAGCCCGACCGCCTGGTTGGTGCCCTGGAGTCCGCCCTGCTGGACCTGGGCCAGCCCGTGGCCGGTCTCTCGCAGCAGGTGCTGCCGCTGGTGCGGATCAGCGGCCGGCCCGTCGACGCCGCCACGCAGGTGCCTCGGCTGGTGGCGGCGCTGGAGCGTGCCTCGTGAGCGAGGAGCGCACCGTCATCCGGTGGGCCCTCTGGATCGGCCTCGGGCTCTTCGGCGTGGTCGTCTTCGCCAAGTCGGTCGACCTCATCCCCGTCGCCGTGATCGCCGGCCTGCTGGGCCTGCTCGCACTCGGCTTCGCGGGGTACGGAGCGCTGGACCAGGCGGCCGAGCGCGCCAACCTCCGTCGTCGTGCCGCCAAGGTCCAGCGGGAGCGCGAAGAGGGGCGTTGAGCCCGGAACGCGAGGATTCTCACAGGAACCCCACGTCCACCCCCTGAACCTGGGGTGAGGTGGGCCTTACCCGGTCGGTAGAATCGGAAGCGGCCTTCGCTTCCCTTGTCCTCGACCGGAAGGCGCCCCCTTCGTGAGCACCACCCGACCCTTGCGCGTCGCCGTCGTCGGCGCCGGCCCCGCCGGCATCTACGCGAGCGACATCCTGTCCAAGACCGACCTCGACGTGAGCATCGACCTGTTCGAGCGCCTGCCGGCGCCGTTCGGCCTCGTGCGCTACGGCGTGGCCCCGGACCACCCGCGCATCAAGCAGATCATCGTCGCGCTCCACAAGGTGCTCAGCCGCGGAGACATCCGCCTGCTGGCCAACGTGGACTACGGCGTGGACCTGAAGCTCGAGGACCTGCGCCAGTTCTACGACGCGGTGATCTTCTCCACCGGGTCGATCAAGGACGCCGAGCTGAACATCCCGGGCATCGACCTGGACGGCTCGTACGGCGCCGCCGACTTCGTGTCCTGGTACGACGGCCACCCCGACGTGCCGCGCACCTGGCCGCTGGAGGCCCAGCAGGTGGCCGTGATCGGCGCCGGCAACGTGGCGCTCGACGTGGCCCGCATCCTCGCCAAGCACGCGAAGGACCTGCTGCCCACCGAGATCCCGGCCAACGTGCACGAGCTGCTGGAGAAGTCCCCGGTCACGGACGTGCACGTGTTCGCGCGCCGCGGCCCGGCGCAGGTCAAGTTCTCTCCGCTGGAGCTGCGCGAGCTGGGCCACGTGCCCGACGTCGACATCGTCGTGTACCCGGAGGACTTCGACTTCGACGAGGGCTCCGAGGCGGCGATCAACTCGTCCAACCAGACCAAGCAGGTCGTCAAGACCCTGGTCGACTGGACGCTCAAGGACCCCGCGCAGAACACGGCGTCGCGCCGGCTGCACCTGCACTTCCTGCACGCCCCGGCCGAGGTGCTCGGCGAGGACGGCAAGGTCGTCGGGTTCCGCACCGAGCGCACCGCGCTGCAGGGCGACGGCACCGTCAAGGGCACCGGCGAGTTCACCGACTGGCCCGTGCAGGCCGTCTACCGCGCCGTCGGCTACTTCGGCTCCTCCCTGCCGGAGATCCCGTACGACGACGTCAAGGGCGTTATCACCAACCGCGAGGGCCGCGTCGTCGACATCGATGGCAACCAGGTCCCGGGCGTGTACGCGACCGGCTGGATCAAGCGCGGCCCGGTGGGCCTCATCGGCCACACCAAGTCCGACGCGTCGGAGACCATCCGGCACCTCGTCGAGGACGTCACCGGTGTGGCGGACGGCGAGGCGCCCGGCGACCTGACGGGCGGGCGCACCGCCCCGCAGGGCACCACGGAGGCCGTCACCGAGTTCCTCGCCGGCAAGGGCGTCGACTACATCGAGTGGTCCGGCTGGGAGCTCCTGGACGCCCACGAGCGGGCGCTCGGCGAGGCCGTCGGCCGTGAGCGGATCAAGGTCGTCCCGCGCGACGAGATGGTCACCATCAGCCGCCGCTCGTAGGCTGCTCACCGCGGACGTCCAGCAACCGTGCCCGGAAGACTCAGGTCTTCCGGGCACAGTTGTCGGTGGGGCGCCGGCCCGCCGGGGAACCCGGGGCCGGGCTGGCGCGTTCGGGTGGGAGGAAAGGAGTGCGATGCACAGGCACTACAACGGGCTGAAGACCGCCGCGCTGTTCGGTGGCATGTGGGCCGTGATCCTCGGGCTCTGGGCGCTCTTCGGGGCGAAGTCGGGCTTGCTGTGGATCTTCGTGCTCATCGGGCTGGGGACCACGGCCTACGGATACTGGAACTCCGACAAGCTCGCGATCCGCGCGATGCACGCGTACCCGGTCACGGAGCTGCAGGCGCCGGAGATGCACCGCATCGTGCGCGAGCTCTCCACGGCGGCACGCCAGCCGATGCCGCGGCTCTACATCTCGCCGACCAAGGCGCCCAACGCGTTCGCCACCGGCCGCAACCCGCAGAACGCCGCCGTGTGCTGCACCGAGGGCATCCTCGGGCTGCTCAACGAGCGCGAGCTGCGGGGCGTGCTGGGCCACGAGCTGATGCACGTCTACAACCGCGACATCCTGACGTCGTCGGTGGCCTCCGCGCTCGCCGGCGTCATCACGGCCCTGGCGCAGTTCCTGCTCTTCTTCGGCGGCGGCGACCGCCGCGAGGGCGGCAACCCGCTCGCGGCGCTCGCCATGGCGCTCCTCGCCCCGATCGCGGCCATGCTCATCCAGATGGCGATCTCCCGCACCCGCGAGTACGACGCCGACGAGGACGGCGCCCGCCTGACGGGCGACCCGCTCGCGCTCGCGTCCGCGCTGCGCAAGCTGGAGCAGGGCACGCAGCGCGCCCCGCTGCCGCAGGACCGCGACCTGACCAACGTGTCGCACCTGATGATCGCCAACCCGTTCCGCGGCGCCGGCATCGGCCGCCTGTTCGCCACGCACCCGCCGATGCCGGACCGCATCCGCCGGCTCGAGGCCATGGCGGGCGGCCCCGACGGCGGCTACAACCCGGGCGGCCCGACGTCCGGCCCGGACTGGGGCACCCCGCCCGGGATGCTCTGAGCCCACCCGCCCGCCGTCCGCACCTCACCCGCGCAAAGCGTTCGTCGCGGTCGGCGGGTGCGGATACGGTGAGCAGATTCCGACCGGGCGTGCAGGGGCGCCCGGGTGTTACGCAGAAGGAGCACCACACATGGCCGACTCGTCGTTCGACATCGTCAGCAAGGTCGACCGCCAGGAGGTCGACAACGCGCTGAACCAGGCCGCCAAGGAGATCTCGCAGCGGTACGACTTCAAGAACGTCGGCGCATCGATCACCTGGAGCGGCGAGAGCATCGTCCTCGTCGCCAACTCGTCGGAGCGCGTGCTCGCCGTCCTCGACGTCTTCGAGACCAAGCTGGTCAAGCGCGGCATCTCGCTCAAGGCGCTCGAGCTCGGCGACCGCGAGCCCAAGCCGTCCGGCAAGGAGTACCGCCTCGCGGCGACCCTCAAGGAGGGCCTGGCGGGGGAGTCCGCCAAGAAGGTCACCAAGATCATCCGCGAGGAGGGCCCCAAGGGCGTCAAGACGCAGATCACGGGTGACGAGGTCCGGGTGACCAGCAAGTCGCGCGACCAGCTCCAGGAGGTGCAGAGCCTGCTCAAGGGTTCGGACCTGGACTTCGCGCTGCAGTTCACGAACTACCGCTGACGGCGGGTGGACGGGCGGTCACCGGGAGTCCGGTGGCCGCCCGTCCGGCCTGTCGCGAGGACTCTGCACGATCCGATGCCTATGCCGTGAGGCGATCCGCCTCGGCCAGCAGCAGCTCGCCGAACGGCTGAAAGCCGATGCTGCACGCGTAGACGCCGCTGAAGACTCGGTGGATGGTTCCCCATTCCCAGATGGCGGTGGCTTCCACGCCCGTGCGAGATGCCAGCCGCTCGGTCCGCGCGCAGAGGTCATCGCCGAGGTCCGGGTTGCAGCGCACGATGGTGCCGAGGTCGCACGCCGGTTCGGCTCGCAGCCCGGCTGGATCGATGAGCTTGTAGCTGCCGTCACTCGCCTGCAGGGCGTTCATCTCGTGGATGTCACCGTGGACCAGAACTGCGGACCGGTCGTCGTGGGCGAGGCGACGACGATTCATGCATTCCAGCGCGCCCGCCACGGTGGCCGGAGAACACGGTCGCCCTGCCTGCTCCCACAGTGCCGGCAGCCGGTCGGCGTACCGCTCAGCCAGGTTCGCGCCGGTTGGTAGGTCGACGTCGGGACCGATCGGACGCCACAGACGAACCGCCACATCGCACAGCAGGTTGTGGCGGCTGACAGGATCGGCCACGACGTCGTACATCGGAGTCCCGAGGCGCTCCAGCAGAAGAGCCCGTCGATCCGCGTCCTCGCCCAGCAGCCTGGCGCAGCCCACTCCGTCCGCAAGGCGCAGCAGCTTGGCCTCCGGCCCGATGTCCCGACCTGGCACACCGATCTTGAGGACCGCCGGAGTTCCGTCAGCCTGTGTCACCTCGACGACCAGGGCGACGTGACCGCCCGCGAGGCTGGCGCCGATTCTCAGGGACCACTCGTGGGCCAGTGAGTTGACCACACCTGGCAGCTCGTCCAGCCAGGATTCGTTCCCGTCGGCAATGACCGTCCTGCGGACCTGTTCAGGAATGTCGAGGCGCACCCCGCCAACCTAGCCCGGTGACTCCGGCCCGGGTGATGGCGCGTCTCAGTCGCGCGCCCCGAGCTCCACCGCCAGCTCCATGCAGCGCAGCCGGGCCGGGGAGAAGTCGTAGGGCATCTTCCCGACGGCCTCGAACGCGCTCATGGACCGTGGCTCGCTGCCTGAGGTCGGGTCGGCGTCCCAGGACTCGAAGAGCGCGTCGTCGCGCTCGTCCAGCCCGGCCTCCTCCATGGCGGCCCCCAGGACTCGTTCGAACGCGTGCCGTTCGGCGGCCACCCGGGCCACCCGGGGGTCGTCGACGGCGACCGTGTCGTCCAGCGCCTCCTCGGCGGCGTCGACCCGGTCGGACTCCGCCCGCAGCTCCGGGTCGCCGGCCAGGACGAGGAACCGGCCGGCCTGCACCGCCGCGCCCAGCGGCCCGAAGATCCGCTCGGTGACCAGCAGGGTGTCCAGGTCCGCCTGGCGCAGGGCGCCCTCGGGCAGGTCCGCGAGGCGACTGGTGACGACGTCGGACAGCAGGCCCGCCCGGCTGCCCTGGGTGCGCATCCGCTGCACGGCCGCCCGCTGCCGGCGCAGCTCTGCCTCCTGGGCGACCAGGGTCTCGTCCAGCCGTTCCAGGACGGCCGCGATGCCGTCGTCGTCGGGCCCGGCAGGGGCGGAGCCGAAGGCGTCGCGGATGTCGTCGAGCGCGATCCCGGCGTCCGCCATCCGGCGGATCCACAGCAGCCGGATCATGTCCTCGTAGCCGTAGCGGCGCCGGTCGTCGCCGCCCCGCTCGGGCTCGGGGAGCAGGCCGATCTCGTGGTAGTGCCTGATCGCGCGCGGCGTCGTGCCGGCGAAGGCGGCGGCGTCACCGATCTTGACCTGGCGCGGCGGGACGAAGGACGGGTGCATGGGTGGAGCCTTCCTCGACGGGGGACGTAGGTCCACCGGACCACATCCCGCTACGTGAGGTGCAACTCCGGTCACCCGAGGGCCGGCGTGGGCGAGAACTCGCGCAGCTCCTCGCGGCCGCCGCGGACGACGAGGCACGTGGACTCCGGCACCTCTCGCCAGGCTCCGCGCAGGTCCCCGAGCGGCTCGGACACCACGAGCCGGGCGTCGTCGGAGATCCCGTGCAGCACGGGGTTGTCGGGGTACTGGTGGCGGAGCGTCGAGACGTCGGTGCTGTGGAACAGCGACCGGGACTCGCCCATGCTGGAGTACCGGAACGCCCACGTGGTCTCGCCGTCGGTGGTGGCCACCGTCATCTGGATCGGGTGCTCGACGCCGTGGCGTCGCCCCGTCTCCTCGATGAGGCCGACGGCGCGGGCCACCGCCCCGGGTGGGTCCTCCTGGAGCCCGAACGTGAGGGCCAGGTAGAAGAACAGCTCGGAGTCCGTCGACCCCTCGATGCCCGGGTAGAGGGCGGGATCGACGGCCAGCATCAGGTCGCGTTTCACCGCCGGGAAGTCGGCGATGCCCCCGTTGTGCATCCAGAGCCAGCGGCCGTGCCGGAACGGGTGGCAGTTGGCCTGCTGCACGTCCGTGCCGGTCGAGGCCCGGATGTGGGCGAAGACCCGCCCGGCGGCCGCGTGGGCCGAGATCTCCCGCAGGTTGCGGTCGTTCCAGGCCGGCTCGGTGCTGTGGTAGATCCCTGGTTCCTCCAGGGCGCCGTACCAGCCGACGCCGAAGCCGTCACCGTTGATGGTCTCCGCGCCCAGCCGGGAGTGCCTGCTCTGCACCACCAGAGAGTTCTCCGGCTTGTAGAGCAGATCCTCCAGGAGCACGGGCGATCCTGAGTACGCGAGCCAACGACACATCTCGACCTCACTCTCGGGGCCAGCATGCGCCGGGGGCCGCCGCCGCGCGTCATCCGAATCGGGTGAGGCCGGACGGGCGACGGGTCGCCGGCACGACGTCCGGCCGTGACGGCGACCCGACCGGTCAGCCGACGCTCACCGGCTCCGCGACGCGGTCGGCGTCCGACGCCGCGGCGGGCGCCGGGTGCCCGAGCGACAGCCCCTGGCCGCGCCGGCGGAACAGCAGCGCGGACAGCACCGCGCCGACCGCGAAGAACCCGGCGCCCCACCAGTACGCGGTCGAGTAGCTGGCGATCGCGGCCTGGCCGGCGACCGCCTCGGTGACCGGCGCGTGGGCAGCGAGGTAGTCGGCCGCCGCGGTGGCGGCCAGCGTGTTGAGCAGCGCGGTGCCGATCGAGCCGCCCACCTGCTGGCTCGTGTTCACCATGGCCGAGGCGACGCCGGCGAACTCCCGGTCCACGCCCAGCGTGGCGGTCTGCATGGAGGCGGGCATGATCGTGCCCATCGCGAACCCGATGACCATCAGGCCGGGCATGACGTGGCCGACGTACGTGCTCGAGGCGTCCAGGAACGTCAGGTCGATCATGCCGATCGCCCCCAGGGTCATACCGATCGGCACGAGCAGCTTGGGCCCAAAACGCGGCACGAGCAGGTTGGTGCCGAGCTGGGCGGCGAGGATCAGCATGCCGATCATGGGCAGGAACGCCAGGCCCGTGCGGATCGGCGTGTAGCCGAGCGTGAGCTGCAGGTAGTACGTGACGAAGAGGAAGATGCCGAACATGCCGGCGCCGGCGATCAGCACCGAGAGGTACGCGGCGCCCCGGTTCCGGTCGAGCACGATCCTCAGCGGCAGCAGGGGGTGCGCCGCGCGCGTCTGCCAGAAGGCGAAGGCCACGAGCAGCACGCCGGCCGCGGTGAGCAGGCCCCAGGTCAGGGGCGCGTCCCAGCCGCCGGTCTCGGCGTTGGAGAAGCCGTAGACGAGCCCGAACAGCGCGCCGGAGACCAGCAGCGTGCCCGGCACGTCCAGCTTCGGCCGCGGGCCGCTGCGGGCGACGCGCGGGATGAACATCGACGCGCCGACCAGGGCGACCGCGGCGATGAGCACGTTGATGTAGAGGTTCCAGCGCCAGTCGAGCGACTCGGTCAGCACGCCGCCCAGCAGCAGCCCGACGGCGCCGCCGGCCCCGGCGATGGCGCCGAAGACGCCGAACGCGCGGGCGCGTTCCCGGGGGACGGTGAAGGTGGTGGTGAGCACGGCGAGGGCCGTGGGGGCCAGCAGCGCGCCAAAGGCGCCCTGGAGTGCACGGGCGGCCACGAGCAGCTCGAAGGAGCCCGCGGCGCCGCCCAGGGCCGAGGCGAGGGCGAACCCGATGAGCCCGACGACGAAGGTGCGCTTGCGGCCGATGAGGTCGGAGAGGCGCCCGCCGAGCAGGAGCAGGCTCGCGAACGTGAGGGAGTAAGCGGTGATGACCCACTGGCGCTGGCCGTCCGAGAAGCCGAGGTCGGCCTGGGCGGAGGGGAGGGCGATGTTCACGACGGTCGCGTCGAGCACGACCATCAGCTGGGCGAGCCCGACCACGACGAGCGTGATCCAGCGACGACGGTCCGTCGCGGGGGTTGAAGTCTGGGACATGTCTCGCAGCATATACGGAACTATCGAGTTCCGGATACCGTTGGTTCAGTATTAACCCGAAGGTAAGGTCGGACAGTGCAGCGAGGAGGGCGACAGCGATGACGGATGTCCAGCAGACCGAGGCAAAGCCCCGGCTCGGACGCAAGAGGGACCACACCCGCGACCCCGAGATCCTGGACGCCGCGCTCGAGGTGCTGTCCGAGTCCGGCTACGACGGCATGACCATCGACATGGTGGCCACCCGCGCCAAGGCCGGGAAGGCGACCGTCTACCGCCGGTGGTCGTCCAAGGCCGAGCTCGTGCTCGACGCCGTCGCGTGCATGAAGCAGGGCGAGATCGACCTCGACGACCTGCCGGACACCGGGACCCTGCGCGGCGACCTCGTCGCGATGATCCGGACGCCGAGCATCCGCGACGGCGAGCGCAAGCTCAAGGTGATGGCCGGGATCGTGTCGATGATCGCGCGCAGCCCCGAGCTGGCCGCCGCCGCGCAGGAGGCGCTCGTCGAGCCGCGCGCCACGGTCAACCGCATCTTCTTCCGCCGCGCCATCGAGCGCGGCGAGGTCCCGGCCGACATCGACGTCGAGAAGCTCTGCATCATCGGCCCCGCGCTCGTCGCCTACAGCGTGCTCATGCTGGGCCGGCCCGTCGACCGCGACTTCCTGATCTCGAACATCGACCAGGTCATCCTGCCCGCCGCCGGCGTCCGGGCCGAGCCATGACCGGCCTGCCCCGGGTCGTCGCGACCGACCTCGACGGCACGCTCCTGCGCAGCGACGGCAAGGTCTCCGACCGCACCCGCCAGGTCCTCGCCGACCTGGACGCCGCTGGCGTCGAGGTCGTCTTCGTCACCGCCCGGCCCCCGCGCTGGCTCGACCACCTCGCCGACACCGTGGGCGGCCACGGCCGTGTCATCTGCATCGGCGGGGCGTGCGTGCTCGACCTCGCCACCGGCGAGACCCTCGAGACCTGCGGTTTCGACGACGACGCCGTGCGCGCCGTCGTGACCGGCATCCGCACCGCGCTGCCCCACGCCGCCCTCGCCTTCGAGCGGCCCGACGGCGTCGCGTTCGACCCGGCCTACCCGAAGCGTGAGCCCGCGCTGGACCCCGGCCTCTGGTCGGTGCCGGTCGAGGAGACGCTCGGCGCTCGCGGCCCGGTGTCCAAGATCCTGGCGCTCGACCCTGCGCGCATACCGCCGCCGGGCATCCTCCTGGACCCGCCGGAGGACATCCGGCTGGCGCAGGAGGAGTTCTTCACCGCCGTCCGCGCCGCCGTGGGGGAGTACGCGCACCTGGCGTACTCCGGCGCCGTCGGCCTGGCCGAGCTCATGCCGCCCGGCGTCGACAAGGCCGCCGCGCTCGCCCGCTGGTGCACGCGCCTCGGCGTCGACGCCGCCGACGTCTGGGCCTTCGGCGACATGCCCAACGACCTGCCGATGCTCACGTGGGCGGGCCGCGGCATCGCGGTGGCCAACGCCCACGCGGACGTGCTGGCCTGCGCGGACGCCGTCGTCGGGCACCACGACGCCGACGGCGTGGCCGAGGAGCTCGCGACCCTGCTCGCCCGCGGCCTGGACCGCGCCTAGGCCGGCTCGTCCAGCAGCGGGCTGAGGTGGCGCGTGCCCAGGGCGCGCGTCGCCTGCCTCGCGCCCGCCTTGAGGCACTCCGCGGTGCCCGCGCCGCCCAGGTGCGCCGCGAAGAACCCGGCGAAGAACGCGTCCCCGGCGCCGTTGGTGTCCACCACCTCGGTGGGCTCCGCCGGCGTCTCGAACCAGCCGTCCGCCGTGCGCGCCACGGCGCCCCGCGCGCCGAGCGTGCACACCACCGTGCTCGCGCCCCGCTCCAGCAGGGTCGTCATGAGCGCGCGGTGGTCGTCCGTGCCGTCGTCGTTGAGGAAGACGAACGAGCACGCGTCGGCGAACGGCCGGTGGAACTCGGCCACGCCGTCGTAGTCGTGCAGGTCCGTCCAGAGCGTGGCACCGCCCGCCACGGCGGCCGGCAGCAGGGCCTGCCCGACGGCGCTCAGGTCCAGCACCACGTGCTCCGCGGCCGCCACGCGTGCGACTGCCGCGGGGTCCGGCTCCGGCGACGCCTCGGGCACCGCGAGGTAGATCGAGAGGCGCTCGCCGGCGTCGGTCATCAGGTTCAGGTGCTGCTCCGACGGCCCGGCCACGCGCCGCGCGAGCACCTCCGCGCCCCGCGCGTGCCCGAGCGCCTGCAGGATCAGGTCCGCCTCGGGATCCGTCCCGACGTCGGCCACGAGCGTGCTCGCCACGCCGAGGTCGGCCAGGTTCAGGATCTTGCCGGCGCTCGTCCCGCCCAGCGTGCGCACCGACCCGCGCGCGAACAGCGTGTGCGGGCGCGGGTCGGGCAGGCGGTCGAGCCGGACCATCGTGTTCCAGGTCGCGGGCCCGGCCACGACGGTGCGAGGAGAGTTCATGCGCACACCCTCCCATCAGCGGAAGGAGTCAGGGGAGCAGCAGCACGTGCGCGCCGGCGACCGTGGCCGGGTCGCTCATCATGTCGACGGCCACGATGTGCCCGTCGTGCACGACCACCGCGAACAGGCCGAGTGGCGTGCCGCCCGGCGCGTACGCGAACCCCACGGAGCCGTCGATGAGTGCGGGCACCGCTGCGCCCGCCCGGCCGCGGAACGCCTCGGCCACGGCCGCGGCCCCGCGCACCTCGCGGGCCAGCAGGGGAGCGCCGCGGTCCGCGGCCTCGGCCGCCGCCGCGAGGGCGGCCTGGTCGGCGCGCAGCACCACGTCCGGCGCGAGCACGGCCAGCAGTCCCGCGAGGTCGCCCGTGCGGGACGCCAGGAGAAACGCCTCGACCACCTGCCGGTCCGTCTTTCCCGGGGCGGCGGCGCGGGAGCCGGCGTCGTCCGCCGCGTCCTCACCGGCGGCGTGCTGCGCCCCGGGTCCGGACTGCACCCGGCGCCGTCCGCGGCTCGCCAGCTGGCGAGACGCCGCGACCGAGCGGCCCAGCACGGGGGCGATCTGCTCGTACGGCACGGCGAACAGGTCGTGCAGCACGAACGCGAGGCGCTCGGCCGGGTCGAGGCTCTCCAGCACCACCTGCATCGCCACCCCGACGACGTCGGCCAGCTCGGCCTCGCGCACCGGGTCGGGAGAGGCGTCGTCCAGGATCTCCGGCGCGACGTCGTCGGGGGCACCCGACGGCAGCGGGTCCTCGCGGCGCGTGTTCCGGGAGCGGAGCATGTCGAGGCAGATCCGGCCGGTCACCGTGGTCAGCCAGCCGGCGAGGTTGTCGATGCCCTCGTCGCCGGTGCGGCTCAGGCGCAGCCAGGCCTCCTGCAGCGCGTCGTCGGCGTCGTCGGGGTTGCCGAGCATCCGGTAGGCCACCGCCCGCAGGCGGGGCCGGTGCTGCTCGAAGGTGCGGGCGAGGTCGTCGGGGGTCATCTGTCACATCCTCGTTCGGGGGTTCGTCATCGGTGTGACGGCGCGCAGGGCGCCGATGTGACTGGCCGGAACCCGGCCACGACGAGAGGACCGCGATGACCACCGAGACCACCGCTCAGGAACTGGCCCAGCACCTCGACCTCCAGGCATCCGGCACCCCCCACCTGCGGACGGTGACGCCCCGTGCGAAGAACCCGGCGCTGCTGGTGCCGGGCGCCCTGAAGGCGCTTCCTGAGCTGGGGAAGCTCGCCCACGGCCAGGGTGTCCCCGCGACCACCCTCGAGCTGGTGCACCTGCGCGTCAGCCAGATCAACGGCTGCGGTTGGTGCATCGAGTACGGCATGCGCCAGGCCCGCAAGGCCGGCGAGTCGGAGGACCGTCTGGCGTCCGTCGCCGCCTGGCGCGAGTCGCCCTACCTCAGCGAGGCCGAGTGCGCGGCGATCGAGCTCGCCGAGGCGATGACCCGCCTCGCGGACAGCGCGGAGGGCGTGCCGGACGCCGTCTGGGACCGCGCCGCCGAGCACTGGGACGAGAAGGCGCTCGCGGCACTCGTGCTGCACGTCGGCGTCACCAACCTGTTCAACCGCCTCAACGTCACGACCCGCCAGGTCCCGGGCACCTGGTGACTCCGTGACCGCTGGTCGAGCTTGTCGAGACCCCCGGCCCCGACAAGCTCGACCGGCGTCAGCCCCGCCCGAGGCGCGGCGCCTTACGGGCCTGCCGGACGCCGTCGACCGTGAGCAGGATCAGCGCGACCCACACCAGCGCGAACCCGGCCCAGCGGGCCGGCGGCATGTGCTCCCCGAACACCAGCAGCCCCACGAGGAACTGCAGCACCGGCGCGAGGTACTGCAGCATGCCGACCACGGACAGCGGCAGCCGCCGGGCGGCGGCGCCGAACAGGAGCAGCGGCAGGGCGGTCACGATGCCGGCCGACATCAGCAGCAGCGCGTGCCCGGTGCCCTCGCTCGTGAACGTGCCCGCGCTGCCCAGCCAGAGCAGGTAGGCCAGCGCGAACGGGGTGGCGACCGCCGTCTCGACGGCCAGGCCGGGCAGGGCCGCGACGGTGCGGCCCACGCGGTTCTTCACGAGCCCGTAGAGGCCGAAGGAGAGCGCGAGGGTCAGCGAGATCCAGGGCAGCCCACCCAGCCCCGTGGACAGCACGACGACGGACGCGGCGCCGCACGCGATCGCGATCCACTGCACGGGCCGCAGGCGTTCGCGCAGCACCAGCACGCCGAGCAGCACGGTGACGATGGGGTTGATGAAGTAGCCCAGGGCGGCGTCGAGCACGCGGTCGCTGAGGACGGCGTACACGTACACGACCCAGTTGACGACGATCAGGGCCGCCGCGACGGCGAACGTGCCCAGGATGCGCGGCGACCGCAGCGCCGTGCGGAAGTCGCCGAGCTGGCGCAGCGCGGCGAGCGCGATCAGGCAGAAGAGCAGGCTCCACACGATGCGGTGCGCCACGATCTCCAGGGGGCCGGCCGGCTCCAGGAGCGGGAAGAACAGCGGCATCCCGCCCCAGAGCAGGTAGGCGCCGATGCCGAGGGGGAGCCCCCAGCGATCCTGTTGTTGTGTCACGGCGTCACCATAGAACTCGCGCGCTCGTGCGGGTCGCGAACGGGCTGTGGGGCTCGTCACCAGGCCGGACCCGATTTCGATTTCTCGCCGGGGCCTCGTGGGGGCTATGGTTGGCACCGTTCACGGCTGGTTGCCCGAGCGGCCAAAGGGATCTGACTGTAAATCAGACGGCTCAGCCTTCGGGGGTTCGAATCCCTCACCAGCCACGTGAAGCAAACAGGGCGTGACCGACATCGTTGGTCACGCCCTGTTTCGTTGTCGGGTTCGTGCCGGTGCGGCCGGGCTGCGCGTCTGCGTGGCCGAGGTCGTACGCGGGTCCTGGCCCTGGTTTCTGGCCCAACCGCAGGGTCCGGACCGGGCTCGCGACCTGCGCGGCGCACCTCACACCCGATTCGATTTCACGCCAGGCCGGAGGGCATGTAGAGTCTTCCTCGCCGCCCCGATAGCTCAGTCGGCAGAGCGTCTCCATGGTAAGGAGAAGGTCAAGGGTTCGATTCCCTTTCGGGGCTCTGTGATCGACGCGGGGTCGTACGCCTACCTCACCGGCTAGCCGGTGGGGAGCAACGGCGGACGGCCTCGCGTTCAGTCACGCGCGGCGGGGTAGCTCAGCTGGTCAGAGCGCACGACTCATAATCGTGAGGTCGCGGGTTCGAGCCCCGCCCTCGCTACCAAGCAAGTACATCCGCCCGGCACCCTTTTGCCGGGCGACGAGAAGACACATGGCGCCTCCCTCTCGAGGCGCGGAGGTGAGAGCCATGGCAAGCAAGAGCGCGGATGTCCGCCCGAAGATCACGCTGGCGTGCGTGGACTGCAAGGAGCGGAACTACATCACGAAGAAGAACCGGCGGAACGACCCGGACCGCCTGGAGCTGGCGAAGTTCTGCCCGCGCTGCGGCAAGCACACGTCGCACCGCGAGACCCGCTGAGTCTCTCGTAGCTTCACACCGACGTGGCGAACGCTGATTTCGAGGGCCGGTCCTACCCGGCCAACGCTCCCTACTCCGTAGGCCCCGAGAAGATCCGCGAGTTCGCTGTTGCCGTCGGTGCCACGCACCCCGCGCACCACGATCTCGTGGCGGCGCGGGGTTCTGGCTATCCGGACCTTGTCGCCCCGCCCACGTTCGCCGTGGTCGTGGCGCAGCGCGCGGAGTCGCAGTACATCAGCGACCCCGAGGCGCAGATCGACTTCACGCGCGTGGTCCACGCGGACGAGCGCTTCACGCACCACCGCCCGATCGTCGCCGGCGACGAGCTCACGACGGTGCTGCACGTGGACCGCGTCGTCGTCCGCGGGGCGATCAGCATGGTGACCACGCGCTGCGAGATCTACGCGATGCCCCAGCACGTCGAGGTGCCCTCGCCCGAGGCCGAGGGCCCCGGCGAGCACGTCGCCACCGTCGTCTCCACGCTGGCCATCCGAGGTGAGGACGCATGAGCCGCCCCGACATCGCGACGCTCGCCGTCGGCGACGTGATCGGCAGCCGCACCGTCACCTTCGACCGCGCGGCCCTCGTCCGGTACGCGGGCGCCAGCGGCGACCTGAACCCGATCCACTGGAACGACAAGTTCGCCGTGGGCGCGGGCCTGCCCGGCGTCATCGCGCACGGCATGCTCACCATGGGCAGCGTCGTCGGCCTGGTCGTGGACTGGGCGGGCGACCCGGGTGCCGTCGTCGACTACCAGACGCGGTTCACCAAGCCCGTCGAGGTGCCCAACCCGGGCACCGCCCAGGTCGACGTCGTGGGCACGGTCGGCGTGGTCGACGCCGAGGCCGGAACGGTCCGCGTGGACCTCGTCGTCACGGTCGACGGCGGCAAGGTCCTGGGCCGCACCCAGGTGCTCGTCCGCCTCTGACGCCCTTCGGCGCCCGACGGCGCCCCGGTCGCCCCGTGCGGCGGCCGCCCCGCGAACAGTTCGTCGGGGTAACCAATTTTTAACCCTTAAACCCTTCCTCATGCGTACCCGCATCAGGTGTGATGCTCTCGTCCGGAGTTGTACGGACCCGACGAGAGGAATTCCGCGTGACGTCTCGACGACGTATCACAGCCCTGGCCACCGCGGCCGGGGTGCTCTTTCCGCTCATCCCGCTCTCCGCGGCCGCCGCCGGTGCGGCGACCGCCTCTCCCGCAGCGGCACCGCGCGCCGACGACGTCGTGGCGTGCGCCCCGGTGCTGGCCGCGGGCTCGCTCGACGAGGCGTTCGGCGCGGCCGCCGAGGCCACGGGGGTGCCCGAGGACCTGCTCAAGGCAGTGTCGTACCTGGAGTCCCGCTGGGACCAGCACGCGGGCCAGGCCAGCGCCGACGGCGGCTACGGCGTGTTCAACCTGGAGGCCGGCCCGGCGCTCGGCCACGCGCACGGCGAGGGCCTGCCGCTCTCCGCCGTGACCGACAAGGCGGGCCCGGCCCGCGAGGGCACCGCCGAGCTGACCCGGGCCGCCGCGCTGACCGGCCTCGACGAGGCCACGCTGAAGTCCGACGCGCAGGCGAACGTCTGCGGCGGCGCGGCCCTCCTGGCGTCGTACCAGGCCCAGGCGGAGCGCGACGGCGCCGCGGCGACGCCCGCCGCCCAGGCCGACGCCGCCAAGGCCGACGACCTGACCGCCTGGGAGGACGCGGTGTCCCGCATGAGCGACATCGAAGGCTTCGCGGCCGGCGTCTTCACGACGCTGCGGCGTGGCGCGGGCACCACGACCCCCGCGGACGGTCCGGTGATCCTCACCGGCAACCCGGACGTCGTCGTGCCGAAGGCTCGGGCGACGAGCGACCCCGGGGCGGACTGTCCCGCCGACCTGGGCTGCGAGTGGCTCCCCGCCCCGTACGAGAAGGCCTCCGCGGACGACCCGGACGGCACCGGGGACTACGGCAACCACGACCAGGCCGACCGCACGGGCGCGGGCGGCCCGTCGATCGACTACATCCTGATCCACGACACCGAGACGGCCTACCAGCCGTCGGTCAACCTGGTGCAGGACCCGACCTATCTGGCCTGGAACTACACCCTGCGGTCCTCCGACGGGCACGTGGCCAATCACCTCGACCCGGCCGACGTCGGCTGGCACGCGGGCAACTGGTTCATGAACATGCACTCGATCGGCCTCGAGCACGAGGGCTGGGCCGGCACGGGCTCCTGGTACACGGAGGCGATGTACCAGTCCTCGGCCGCGCTGGTGCGGTACCTCGCGGAGGAGCACGACATCCCGCTCGACCGCGCCCACGTCATCGGGCACGACCAGGTGCCGGGCATCCTGCCGGGCTACACCAAGAACGTGCACTGGGACCCGGGCCCCTACTGGGACTGGGACCACTACTTCGAGCTGCTGGGCGCGCCCATCGGCGGCGACCTGGAGGCGACGACGGACGTCGCGCCGGGCGACGTCGTCGAGGTGCGCACGGGCTACGCCGACAACCCCAACACGGTGACGGGCTGCGAGGAGGCGTCGCCGACCTCGGGCGACTGCGTCGAGGGCGCGGGGACCAACTTCCGCTACCTGTACCAGGAGCCCTCCCAGGACGCCGCGCTGGCGAAGGACCCGGGCTGGAAGCCGGACGGCGCCGACGGCACCACCTACGCGAGCGACGTGAGCGCGCGCGTGCAGTCGGGGCACAAGCTCGTCGTCGACCGGGTCGAGGGCGACTGGCTCGGCGTGTGGTGGGCCGGTGCGCTGGTCTGGCTGCACAACCCTGCCGACCGGCCGGTCGTGGTGCCGACGACGGCGCAGACGATCACCGTCGCGGGTGACGCCCCGGCGCCGGTGTTCGGCCGGGCCTACCCGGAGGCGGCCGCCTACGAGGCGCACCCGGACGTGCCGGTGCAGGAGGTCACCCCGATCGAGTACACGGTCGGCGTCGGGCAGACGTACGCCGTGTCCGACGACGACGTGGCCGCCGACTACTACCGGGCCGCCACCTTCGACGGCTCGGGGCCGGGCGACCGCACGGTCGTGCGCGGCGACGACGTCTACTACCAGGTGTGGCTGGCGCACCGGCACGTGTACGTCAACGCGGCCGACGTCGAGCTCCACGACCCGGTGGTCGCGGACGTGGCGGGGCCGTCGATCGAGGGCAAGGCCAAGGCAGGTCGCTTCCTGACCGCCGATCCCGGGTCGTACCTGCCGGGCGACGTCGACGTGGCCTACCGGTGGCTGCGCGACGGCGAGCCGGTGCGCTGGGCGACCGGCAGCCGGTACCTGGTGACAGGCCGCGACCGCGGCGCGGAGCTGACGGTCGAGGTGACGGTCTCCGCGGACGGGTACACGTCGGCGTCGTACACCTCGGAGCCGCGGCGCGTGGCGGGCCGCTGACGGGGAGCTGATACGCACGCGGGGTGCGTTGCGCGCAGTAGACGATGTCTACCGTGCGCAACGCACCCCGCGTGCGTACGTTCTGCCCGCGCCCGGCCGGACGGCCAGGGCGACCCGGCTCACCAGTTCGGGGTGACCCCCGGCAGGTTGCGCGGCAGCTTCACGTCCTTCGGGTGGTAGACGTACGTGAGGCCGTCGGTCGAGGTCTGCCAGACCCGCTCGAAGTTCTCCCGCGTGTACACGACGCGGACGGCGTCGTTGGTCGCCCCGTGCGGGTCGTTCAGGATCGGGTCGCCGTCGGCGGTGAACCCGCGCAGCACCACGAGGTGCCCGTCCGTCTCGTACCCGGCCTCCGGCATCTCCTCGGCCTCGAAGTTGATCGAGAAGACCAGCGGGATGCCGGCCGCGACGAACTTCTCGGCCTCCGCGAGCGAGCGCAGCCGGGTCACGAACGACTCCAGGCCGAACGTGCTCGCGTAGGCGGCGTTGAACGGCCAGTTGCCGGCGCCCTCGTACGTGTAGTCCCAGGTGTTCATCGCGGCGTAGTCGACCTGCGGGTCGCCGTTCGGGGCCTCGATGCCCTCCAGCTCCTCGGCCGGCACCTCGCGCCCGTAGGAGTAGATCACCATCGTCGACGACGTCGGTGAGCACCACACCTGGCCGCCGCCGCCGAACTCGGGGTACTCGCCGCGGTGGATGTTCTGGCTGTACTGCGGCACGTCGAGCGACACCTCGCGCCCGAGCGTGAAGTCGCTCGTACCCGTGTAGTGCGTGTCGGGCAGGTACTCGTTCGTCATCGTGCTCACGGAGTCGAGCCGCGGGGAGACCCGCGTGCCCTCGGGCCGGTACAGCGTGGCCCGGGTCTGGAACGCCTCCGGCTCGTTGCCGGACTTCGCGACGAACGTGTCCGTGAACAGGTACGCGTCGTCGTCGGTCTGGCCGTTCACGGAGGTGCGGTGGATGTCGCCGACGCCGCCGTCGGCGGGAGCGAACTCGTCGTCCGAGGCCCAGCGGCCCATGACGAACCACTTGGTCCAGGTCCCGTCGGCCTTGCGGCCGCGGAACTCGATCTCGACCCAGGTGCCCGTGGGCGTCTTCGCGTTCCACGAGCTCACGGACTCGTCGATGGCGTACCCGGTCTCGACCACCGGCGAGGTCCACCGGCCGGTCTCGTAGCTGACGGGCGTGCCGTCACCGAACGGGTCGGTGTACTCGACGATCTCCCCGCCGCCCCGCAGCACCAGCCCGCCGTGCGCGCCCGGCCGCAGGTTGGAGCTCTCGCCCGCGCGGAAGTCCCGCACACCGTCCCACGCGGTCAGCGTGATCTGGTTGTCCGACGCCGCCGTGCCCTGCCCTGCCGCCTCCGTCGCCGGAGCGGCGCTCGCCGCGATCCCCGCCTGCGTCACGAGCGCTCCTGTCGTCACCAGTGCCAATGCCGTCTTGCGCAGTCTTCCCCGTGTCGACACGCCTGTCTCCCTGTCTCCGGGCCCCTCTTTGATGAGCGGGCCGTGGACCCTACCTATCAGAGCGAGGGCCAGGACAGTAGCAAATTAGGCGTCAGCCGAAAGCGCGTCGTGCGCAAGAGGTGCTCAGGGGAGCGGGGCGTGCGCGCCCGTGCGCGGGCCGAGGGCCGCACCCGTCGCCAGCAGCACGCCGCCCAGGCAGAGCAGCGCGGCCACCGCGGTCCGCTCCCCGAGCGCGGCCTGCAACGGCGGCAGGTAGTACGGATAGAGCGCGGGCAGCACGATCGACAGGCTGTAGCCGACGCCGTAGCCGCTGGACCGGACCGCCGTCGGGAAGCGCTCGGCGAGGTAGGCGCCGACCGGTCCGTACCCGCTCACGGCCACCACCTGCAGGGCGACCACCAGCAGCACGGTGACCGGCACGGCGGACGTCGTGAACACCCCGGCGTACGTCACGGGAGCGGCGACGGCGGCCACCACGCCCGCCGCCACGAGCGTCGCGCGCCGGCCCGCCGACGTCGACACGTGGCCGAGCGCCAGCATCGTCCCGGCGGACACGGCGGTGCCGCACATCATCATGAACGAGACGGCCCGCGCGTCGAGCTCCCCGGCGCCCTGCAGCGCCGTGGCGAGCGTCGGTACCGACATGTTGGTCAGCAGCCACAGTCCGGTCATCATGAGCAGCACCTGGCCGAGGGCCCGCCGGTGGGCGCCGAACAGCACGTCCCGCAGCGGTCGCGGACGCTTGGCGGTACCGGTCCACGCGGCGGAGTCGGCCACCCCGCCACGGCGGTAGTACCAGAGCATCGCCCCGGCCAGCGCGGCACCCGCCAGGAACGGCAGGCGCCAGCCCCACGCACTGTACGACGCCGGGTCGAGCACGCTCAGCAGGAGCAGCACGAGCGCCGAGATGGTGGCGTTGGCCAGCGGCGACATGCTCATCGCCGTCCCGCTGAGCAGCCCTCGGCGGTGGGGCGCCGACCACTCCATGGCCAGCGGGATCGCCGACGTGTACTCGCCGCCGATGAAGATGCCGCCGAGAAAGCGCAGCGCCACGACGATCGCCAGGGTCCCCGCGCCGAGCACCTCGTGACCGGGCACCAGCGCGATGAGCAGCGTGGTCAGTGCGACGCCGGCCAGGGCCACGCGGGTGGTGGAGGTGCGGCCGATGCGGTCCGCGAGCGGGCCGAAGAGCGCGGCTCCGAGCGGGCGGCCGAGCAGCGTGGCGACGAAGACGAGCCCGGCGTTGGCCGCCAGGGCGTCGGACCCGAACAGGTCCGCCGAGGCCGGGGCGAGCGCGACGACCGGCAGGAAGATGTCGAACTGGTCCACGTAGTTGCCGCCGATGCCACCGCGGACGGCACGGCGGGCGGCGCCGGGGTGCGGTGGTCCGCCGGCTCCGGGCGCACCGGCGGGGCTGGACGGGCTGGACGGTACGGGCGCGTGGGCGGGTTGCTGGGCAGCGGTCACCGAGGCTCACTTCCTTCGCCGGAATGACCCGGAGCAGGTTCAACGGTCGACGCGGCGTCAGCGTCCTCTCAGCCCGTGCCTCCGGGCTCCCGTGTGGTCGGCGCCACCCTAGCGCCTCTCACGTGTCAGACGTACAGATCCCTCGGGTGACCTGTGTGTCTGACCCGTGGTCAGCCGAGGTCGGGCACGGGGCCGGTCGTCGTGCCCTCGACCAGGCTGACCGGCAGCATCACCGACTCCGGCTGCTCGCCGGCCAGCAGCGCGATGACCGCGAGCCCGAGCGCGCGGCCCTTCTCGACCAGCGGCTGGTGCACGCTGGTGAGCACGTCGGGGGAGAGCCACGGCAGGTCGAGCCCGTCGAACCCGGCTACCGACACGTCCTCGGGCACGCGCAGACCGAGCTCCCGCGCCGCGATCACGGCGCCGGCCGCGAGCAGGTCGGAGTGCGCGATGATCGCCGTCGGGCGGTCCCGGGCGGGTGCCCACTCGGAGAGGATCTCGGTGGCGGCGTCCCGCCCGTGCTCCACGAGCGAGGCGGGCGTCTCCCACGACATGACAGGCTCGATCACGTCGCGCACGCCGGCCAGACGGTTGCGGGTGGGGGTGCGCTCGGCGGCGGCGAGCCGCTCGGCGTCGACCAGTCCCGACCGCTCGTCGCGCCCGAACGGCAGCGCGATCTCCGCGATGCGGGTGTGGCCCAGCTCGACCAGGTGCCGCACGGCCTCGGCCGCACCGCGGCGGTCGTCGACGCCGACCACGGGCACCCCGGGCACCTCGTGCCCCTCGCCGATCACGACCGGCACGCCCCGGCGCTGCAGCGCCGCCAGGTTCGGGTCGCCCTCCAGGATGCCCCACACGAGCACGGCCACGTCCATCGCGGCGGCCTCGACCAGCGGGTCGACGGCGGCGGGCAGCCCCGCCTCGGCCGCGAGCCCGACGGACTGCGCGGTGGCGCCCTGCGGCATGCCGGGCACGAGCAGCACGCCCAGGCCCTGCTCGCCGATCGCGGAGACGAGGCCGTGCAGCACCTGCGTGGACACCGGGTCCCGGAACGACCGGCCGAGCTGGTCGCCGATCACCACGCCCACGATCCCGGAGCGGCCCGACCGGAGCTGGCGCCCCAGCGGGTTGGGCCCCGAGTACTCGAGCTCCCGGGCGGCGGCCAGCACCTTCTCCCGGGTCTCGGGCGTGATCGGTCCCGCACCGGAGAACGCGAGCGAGGCGGTGGACACGGAGACACCTGCCAGCTCGGCGACCTTCGCGAGGGTCGGTCGGCCAACGGTCTGGCGGTTCATCGCGGTTCCTTCTCTCGCATCGGGCACCGGTGGTGCAGGACCCGGGTATCTGCTGGGCTGATCCCAGATTGTGGCTTACGGTCGGGAGATTCAATCGCACCAAGGAGTTCCGTGCCTACTGCACACGCCGCCGCCCGCGCGGTCTTCGTCGTCTTCGCCGCCAGCGGGTTCGCGTTCGCGAGCTGGGCATCGCGCCTCCCCGCCGTCCGGGACGGCCTCGGGTTCTCCGAGCAGGAGATGGGCATCCTGCTCCTGACGGGCTCCATCGGATCCGTCGCCGCGATCCCGCTCTCGGGCCTCGTCGCGGAGCGGATCGGCACCGCGCGCACCGTGCTGTCGTTCTCGGGCCTGCTCGTGGCCGGGCTCGTCGTGGCCGGTTACGGCGTCGCGTCGGACGAGCACCTCGCCGTCCGCGGCGGCCTGATCCTCTTCGGGGTGGGCGCGGGGGTCTGGGACGCCGCGATGAACCTCGAGGGCGCCACCGTGGAGCAGCGCCTCGGGCGTGCGGTCATGCCGATCTTCCACGCCGGGTTCTCGTTCGGCACCGTCCTCGGCGCCGGCATCGGCGCCCTCGTGGCCACCGCCGGCGTCCCGGTCCTGTGGCACATCGTCGCGGCGGGCGTGGTCGCCTTCCTGTCCGTCGTGGTCGCCACCCGGTTCTTCACGCCGCGTGCGCTCGCGGCCGCCGTACCGGACGACGCCGTGGGCGCGGCCGGCGCGGACGGCGCCGACCCGGCCGAGGTGACCCCGCCGCCGTCGGGCGTGGCCGGCCTGCTCGCCGCCTGGCGCGAGCCGCGCACCCTGGCGATCGGCCTCGTGGTGCTGAGCGCCGCACTCACGGAGGGCGTCGCCAACGACTGGGTGAGCCTCGCGGTCGTGGACGGGTTCGGCACCTCCGACGGCATGGGCGCCGTGGGCCTCGCCGTCTTCCTCACCGCGATGACGACGGCCCGCCTCGCCGGGACGCGAGCGATCGACCGGTACGGACGGGTGCCGGTCCTGGTGATCTCTGCTGCGCTCGCATTCGTGGGCGTGCTGACGTTCTCCCTGGTCCCGGTCCTGTGGCTCGCGCTGATCGGGGTCGGCCTGTGGGGCCTGGGCGCCGCGATGGGCTTCCCGATGGGCATGAGCGCGGCGTCCGACGAGCCACGCCGGGCCGCGATGCGCGTGGCCGCCGTCTCGACCATCGCGTACACCGCGTTCTTCGTGGGCCCGCCGCTGATCGGCTTCGTGGCGCACGCGACGGGCTACCGCCTCGCGGTGCTCGTGCTGCTCGTCCCGATGGCGCTCGGGCTCGTCGTGGCCCGCTCCGTGCGGCCCCTGCCGACGGCGGCAGGTGTGAAGAGGTAGCGGGGATCACAGCGGCGGGTATGCCCAGGCCAGGCCGCGGAAACCGAGCACTGAACACGTCTGCGGACACCAAAAGGTTCCAGAATTGGCAGACATCACCCACGCCATGTCGAAGATGTGCACAAATCCAACGCGTCGGGTAGATAGGCTTGCACGGTGAGCCCATACCCGGCAGACACCGTCCAGGCACAAGCGGTGGTCCCCAGCCTCGCCGACCTCACCACCCTCCGTGTTGGTGGGCCGGCAGCCTCGTACGTCGAGGCAGAGGAAGAGGCCGCGATGATCGAGGCGGTGACCGCCGCCGACGACGCCGGCGTGCCGCTGCTGGTCGTGGGCGGCGGCTCCAACCTGCTGGTGGCCGACGAGGGCTTCGGCGGCGTGGTCGTCCGGGACGTCCGCACCGGGATCACCGTCGAGTCGGACGACTCCTGCGGCGGCGCCGTGGTGACCGCACCCGCCGGCCAGAACTGGGACGAGCTGGTCGCGCGCGCCGTCGACGAGGGCTGGGTCGGCATCGAGTCGCTGTCGGGCATCCCGGGGACGGTCGGCGCCGCTCCCGTGCAGAACATCGGCGCGTACGGCCAGGAACTGTCCGGCGTCGTCTCCCTGGTCCGCACCTGGGACCGCGGGGACCGCCGGGTACGGACCTTCTCCGTCGGCGAGCTGCGCTTCGGGTACCGCACGTCGCTGCTCAAGCGCTCCATGCACGGCGAGGGGCGCGAGGGCATCAAGGGCGAGGGCGACCCGCGTGCCCCCTGGTACCCGTCGCCGCGCTACGTGGTGCTGAGCGTCCAGTTCCAGTTCCGGCTCGGCACGCTGTCCGCGCCGGTGGGCTACGGCGAGCTGGCCCGCCGCCTCGGCGTCGAGGTGGGGCAGCGCGCCCCGATGAAGGACGTCCGCGAGACCGTGCTGGGCCTGCGCGGCGGCAAGGGCATGCTGCTCGACAGCCCGGGCTTCGACGGGGAGCCGGACCACGACCGCTGGAACTCGGGGTCCTTCTTCACCAATCCCGTGATCCCCGTGGAGCACCTGGAGCACCTGCCCGAGGACGCCCCGCGCTACCCGGTCCGCTCCGCGACGCCGGAGACGACCACGGGCCCGAGCCTCGGCGCCATCGACCCGACGCTCGTCAAGACCAGCGCCGCGTGGCTCATCGAGCACGCGGGCTTCGCCAAGGGCTTCGGCCTGGCGGGGGAGCACAGCCCCGCACGGCTCTCGACCAAGCACACGCTCGCGATGACCAACCGCGGCGGGGCCCGCACCGAGGACGTCATCGCGCTCGCCCGCGCGGTGCGCGACGGCGTCCGCGACCGGTTCGGCGTGACCCTCGTGCCGGAGACCGTCCTGATCGGCGTCTCCCTCTAGCCCCTGCGCGATCACGTGTCAGACGCTCAGGTCACCCGGGTGACCTGAGCGTCTGACACGTTCTAGTAGACGACTACGGGCGTGCCCGACGGGGCGCCCCAGGTGTCCCAGATCCAGTCCATCGCGCCGTTCGACACCCGCACGCAGCCGTGCGACGCCGGGAACGCCGGCACCGACGCCGACCCGTGCACCGCGATGCCGCCCGTGAAGAACTTGGGCCGCCACATGTCGCCGAGCTCCAGGCCCGACGCGTACATCCGGTTCTCCTCGCGGTACACCGCGAACGACCCGCGCGGCGTGTACGCCGTGTAGGTGTTGCCCTTGGCCTGGTACGTCTCCCCGTTGCCGGACGACGCGTTGATGACCTTGACGACCTTGCCGTTCTCGACGGCGAGCACGAGCTGCCGGTCGATGTCGATCTCCAGCACCTTGCCCGACGACGTCTGCGCCTTCGGCACCACGCCCTTGTCGGCCGCGGCCTGCGTGGCGTCACCCACCACGCCGTCCCGGTACAGGCCGCCGGCCTTCTGCAACGCGAACACCGCCTGCTGCGTCTCGCCGCCGTACGCCTTGTCCACGGAGGTCACGAAGTACCCGAGGTCCTGCAGCCGCTGCTGGAGCTTGCCCACGCGGTTGCTGCTCTCGCCGTACTCGATGTAGTCCGGCTTCTCGGGCTCGTCGTCCTTGCCGCCCTTGCCGTCGCCCTTGTCGTCGGACTTGCCCTCGTCGGAGCCCTTGCCGGAGCCGCCGTCGTCGTCCGCGTCGTCCCCCGACCCGTCGGCGTCCTCGTCGCCCTGGCCGGACCCCTCGTCCGTGCCCTCGCTCGCGCTCTCCGACGGTGTGGCGCTCGGCTCGGCCTCCGCGGACGGCTCGCTCGCCGTCGGCTCCGGGCTCGGCGAGCTCTCCTCGGGCGCGGACGCGCTCGGCGAGCTCGTCGTCCGGTCCGCCTCCGCCGGGGGCTCCCGGTCGTCGCCGCAACCGGACAGCAGGGTCGCCGCCAGCGCCACCGCGCCCAAGGTGCCGACGACCCTCTTGCCCACGGCGCGGCTGACCGCACCGTGGCCGGACCTGCTGTGCACAACCCGCATCGTGACTCCTCCTCGACCGCGCCTGCTGGGGGTGGCGCGGCACAACACCCGCGAGACGACGTCGTCCCCCCGCGAGTGTCCTGTATCTCTAACCGACGCGCGGCGGATCAGGATCGTTGGGACAGTCGATCGTCACCCAATCGTGACTGTTCCGCCTGCGGGGAGCCGAACCGGCGCGGCGGCGGGGTCCGGGGCCAGCAACCAGGCGTCCACCTCGGCCAGCAGTCGCGCCTTGGTCGACGACGACGCCCGGCTGGCCCGGATCGACGACGCCGCCAGCCCCGCGAGCTCCGCGTCCGTGAACCCGTGCGCGTCGCGTGCGATCTGGTACTGGTCCACGAGCCGCGACCCGAACAGGAGCGGGTCGTCCGCGCCGAGCGCCACGACGGCGCCCGCGTCCACCAGGGTACGCAGCGGCACCTCGCTCGCCTCCCCGTACACCCCCAGCCCGATGTTCGAGCCCGGGTTCACCTCCAGCGCCACGCCGCGGTCCACGATCTCCGCGAGCACCCGCGGGTCCTCCGCGGACCGCACACCGTGCCCGATCCGGTCCGGCACCAGCTCGCGCATGACCTCGCTGATGTGGTCCGGCCCGAGCAGCTCCCCGCCGTGCGGCACGGCGGCCAGCCCGGCCCGGCGAGCGATGTCGAACGCGGGACCGAACTGCGACGTCTCCCCGCGGCGCTCGTCGTTCGACAGCCCGAAGCCCACGACCTCGCCGACGCCGTCGCCCGCGTACCGGGCGGCGAGCCGCGCCAGCGTGCGCGCGTCGAGCGGATGCTTCATGCGCGACGCCGCGATGATCACGCCCACCTCGATCCCGTACGCGGCGCTCGCGGTCCTGGCGGCGTCGATCACGATCTCGACGGCCGGCGTGATGCCGCCGACGAAGGGCGCGTAGGAGGTGGGGTCGACCTGGATCTCCAGGCGGCCCGAGCCTTCCGCGGCGTCGTCGGCCGCCGCCTCGTGGACCAGGCGGCGCATGTCGCCCTCGGACCGCACGCAGGCGCGTGCGGCGTCGTAAAGGCGCTGGAAGCGGAACCAGCCGCGCTCCGTGGCGGGCAGGCGCAAGGGGTCGTTGTCGATGAGCGCATCGGGCAACCGGACGTTGTACGCGGCAGCCATGTCGACGAGGGTCGGCACCCGCATGGATCCGGTGAAGTGCAGGTGGAGGTGCGCCTTGGGAAGAAGTGCGAGGTCGCGCATCTGCGTAGTCTGGCAAAGCAGCGTGCTGCTGGCAGCCGCGATCGTGATACTCCGCACTACTCACACACATCGCGCCGACCATCTTTGGTGTGCGCGCTCTCCGCTACGTATCCTGAGAAGAACATGCCGCAGATAGCCGAAATGACTGATTTGCTCGATCCGCAACGATGGACCCCGGTGAACCAGTGACTGAGAACAACACGGGCGAGGCCGACGCAGCCGACCTCCCGGTGCACGTCGTCCTCGGGGGCAGGTACGAGCTGGTCGACGTCCTCGGCACGGGCGCGACGTTCACCGTGTACGACGCGCAGCGGGTTGCGGTCCCGGAGCCCGAGCCGGGCGACGAGGACGCGGCGTCCGAGGCGGCTGACGCGACCGACGTGACCGAGGCGGACGACGGTGAGGCCGCCGGCGCGGATGCGGACGGCGACGAGGCGAAGGCTGACGAGGCGAAGTCCGGCGATGCCACGGCTGACGAGGCCGACTCCGGCGACGGTTCCGGCAGCAAGGACGGCGAGCCCGACGCCGCGTCCGACGTCGACGGTGAGCCGGCCGCCGGGGCAGAGGGCGACCCCGACGCGACGGCCGAGATCGCCGAGCCCGCGGAACCCGAGGCCGACCCCTTCGACGGGCCCCTCGTGGTCAAGGTGCTGCACCCGCACCTGGTGGACGACCAGAACGCCCGGGCCTCCCTGCAGCGCGAGGTCGACGCGTCGGCGCTCGTGACGCACCCGGGCGTCGTGAAGGTCCTGGACTCCGGCGAGGAGGACGTCGCGGGCGCGAGCGTGCCGTGGACGGTCATGAACCGCGTGCCGGGCATCTCCCTGTCCGACTACGCCGGGGACAGCGGCCTGCCCTGGCGGGACGCGCTCATGATCATCGACGGCCTGCTGGAGGGCCTCGCCGCGGTGCACGCGGCAGGTCTGGTGCACCGGGACATCGCGCCGCGCAACGTGATGGTCGACAAGCAGCCCGACGGCACGTTCGCCGTCGGCCTGCTGGACCTCGGGCTCACCCGGCCCGCCGGTGGCGACGGCGAGGGTGCCACGGTGGCCGGATCGGTCATCGGCATGTCGCCCGAGCAGGCGCGCGGCAAGCCGCTCGACGCCCGGAGCGACATCTACGCCGTCGGCGCGCTCGCGTACTACACGCTGACCGGGCACGCCCCGTTCGAGCGGGCGCAGGCCGAGGACGTCCTGCGGGCGCACGTGAACGCCCCCGTGCCCGCGGCGTCCGCGCGGCGCGCGGCCGTCCCGGCGTCGGTGGACCGCCTCGTGTCCCGGGCCATGGCCAAGGACCCGAACCGCCGGTTCCCGACGGCCGACTCGATGCGCGAGACGGTCACGATCCTGCTCGGTGGCCCCGCGGGCCGGATGGGCACCAGCGGCGAGACCATGCAGCTCGGTGTGGGCGCGGGCGGCACCGAGGTGATCGACCCGGTGACCGGCGCACCCGGGTCCGGCACGATGGTGCTGGGCCCGGCGACCGACCCGGAGGACCGCACGACCATGGTCGCCGCGGTGGGGGCTGCCGGCGCCGCCGGTGCGCTCGCCGCCGACCCGGCCGCCGCGTCCGTGCCGCCGCCGCTCGCGCCGCCGGAGGAGGAGCGGTCCTTCTGGCAGAAGATGACCACCGGCCGCGGCCGCGTGGTCACGATCATCGTGTTCGCGCTGCTCGTGTTCGGCGGGGCCGGCCTGGTGATCGCGAACATGATGGGCGACAACGGGCCACAGGGGGTCACGCCGAGCGAGAGCCCGTCGACCCGGGAGCCGTCGCGGTCGCCCTCACCGTCGCCGACCCCGAGCGACACGGAAGAGGTGGCCCCGCCGCCGGAGTTCACTCCGCGTCCGTCGCCGACCCCGTCGCCGACCCCCACGCCGTCGCCGACGCCCACCCCGTCGCCGACACCTACGCCCACGCCGACGGACCAGCCCACGGAGGAGCCCACCGAGGAACCGACCGAGGAGCCGACGGAGGAGCCCACGGAGGAACCGACGGAGGAGCCGACGACTCCGGTCGAACCGTCGACCAACCCCAGCGGCGGCGGGCAGGCGGACGGCGGCACCAACAACCAGCCCGCAGGCAGCCGCTAGCCGCGGGTCGCCGGCCGCCGGCGCCACGCGAGGGCGCCCTGGTCCCACGACCAGGGCGCCCTCGGCGCGTCACAGCTCCTTGAGGCGCTCCTTCAGGGCCATGGCGGCGCGCGCCCGGAGCATGGGGCCTTCTGCCTCCTCGTCGGACGACGCCTCCGCGACCGTCGCCATGTGCGCCGCGAACCGCGCGTCCGCGGCGGCGAGGGTCGCGTCCGGGTCTGCGCGGTAGGCGTCGCCGACGTCGTCCAGCGCGCCGTCGTGGAAGGTCACGCCCATGGTGTCGATCGGCAGCACCATGTCGTAGATCGCCGAGGCGACAGCCGCCTCGACGCGTGCCGTGATGTCGATTTCGCCCGAGTTGTTCATGCGGGCAACCTATCGGCCGCCTGGCGCGCCGTCCTGGAAAGACGCCGTTGTCCGTCCCGAAGGGGTCAGGCGATCCAGCCGCGCTCCCGGGCCACCGTCACGGCGGCCGTGCGGTCGGCGACGCCCAGCTTGGCGAACGCCCGGATGAGGTGCGTCTTCACCGTGGCCTCCGTGATCGACAGCTCCCGCCCGACCTCGGCGTTCGACCTGCCGCGCGCCACCAGCGTCAGGACCTCGGACTCCCGCGCGGAGGGCCGCTCCGCCGCGGTGCGGACCGAGCTGACCAGGCGCGTCGCCACGCTCGGCGCCAGCACCGTCTCGCCGCGGGCCGCCGCGCGGATGCCCGCGACGAGCACGGCCCGCGGGGTGTCCTTGAGCAGGTAGCCGGTCGCCCCGGCCTCGACGGCGCGCAGGATGTCGGCGTCGGTGTCGTACGTGGTCAGCACCACCACCCGGGGCCCGGTGCCCACGATCCCCGCGGTCGCGGAGACGCCGTCGAGCACGGGCATCCGCAGGTCCATGAGCACCACGTCGGGCGCGAGCTCCCCGGCCAGCGCGACGGCCTGCTCCCCGTCGGCGGCCTCGCCCACGACCTCGAGATCGTCCTCGACCGCGAGCATGCCCGCCAGCCCCGACCGCACCACCGGATGGTCGTCCACCACAAGCACCCGGATCATCGCGCCACCCCCTGTGTCCCGTCCTCCGCCCGGACGGCGTTCCCGCCGTCCGGCGCCGTGCCCTTGTGCCCGTCCGCACCCGCACCCGCGCCCGTGCTCGTGCCCGGTACGGCGGCGTCGACCGGGACCCGTGCCCGCAGCGTCGTACCGCTGCCCGGCGTGGAGCTGACCGACAGGGTGCCACCCACCGACCGCACCCGGTCGCGCATCCCGGCCAGCCCGAACCCGTCGTCGACGTCGGGGCCGAAGCCCTGCCCGTCGTCGGCCACGGTGAGCGTCACCGCCCCGTCGGCCTGGGCCAGACGCACGCCGACGATCATCGCCCGCGCGTGCCGCCGGACGTTCGACAAGGCCTCCTGGGCCGCCCGCAGCAGCACCACCTCGGTCGCCGGCGGCAGCGGCCCGACGCCGCTGGCCTCGAAGCTCACCACCTCGTTCGTCTCCAGGGCGTACCGCTCCGTGAGCCGCCCCAGCGCCTGCGGGAGCGAGGCGTCCTGCAGTGCCACGGGGGCGAAGGCAGCGACCAGCGCCCGGGCCTCGGCCAGGTTCTCGCGCGCCGTCTCCTCGACCACGCGCAGACGTTCCCGCGCGCCGCCGTCGTCCCCGTGGTCCAGGGCCGCCGTCGCCGCCTGCGCCTGCATGACGACGCTCGTGAAGCCCTGGGCCAGCGTGTCGTGGATCTCCCGGGCGAGGCGCTCGCGCTCGGCCACGACACCCGCCTCGTGGTTGGTCCGGGCCAGCTCCGCCTGCGCGGCACGCAGCTCGTCGAGCAGGCGCGCGTGCTCCTCGGCGCGCCGCATCGCGAGGTGGAACCAGAGCCCCAGCCCGATCGCGAACAGGAGCGTCACGAACATCTGCGGCACCACGTCGAGCACCACGTCCGGCGCGAAGTCGTAGGCCGCGACGATACCGATCGTCACCGACACGGTGAGCGCCGCACAGCCCACCACGCCCTGCTTGATCGACTCCAGCAGCATCCACACCTGCGCGAACGCGATGAACATCAGGAACGTCGCCACGCCGGCCTGCGATACGGCCACCCCGGTGGCCAGCACCAGCACCACCAGGTAGGCCAGGGCCGGGCCCCGCTGCCGGGTGCGCGCCGCCCGGGCTCCCCACAGCAGGTACGCGATCACGAGCGCCGCCAGCGCCGCACAGGCCACCACGAGGTGCGTGCCGCGCGTGCCCTCCAGCACCAGGGCGGCCGCGGTGAGCGCGACGATCACGCCGAACGCCGCGTCCCACCACCGCACCTGCTGCTCCCACCCGGCGTACAGGAGATCGGCGGGGTCCCCGCCGCTCGCCGCGTCGTCGCGCCCTGCGCCGCGAGTTTCGTCAGCCGTCATCGTGTCGTCGCCACCGGAACGTCCGGGTGCCGACCACGAGCGCCACCACCAGCCATGCCGCCAGTACAGCAGCAGTCGCACCGTGCTGCCAGGAGCCGGCCGGCTCCGCCGCCGCGAACGCCTCCGGCAGGAACACCGACCGCATGCCCTGCGCGATCCACTTCAGCGGGAAGATCGACGACAGGTCGAGCATCCAGCCCGGCAGCTGCGTGACCGGGAAGAACACGCCCGACGTGAACTGCAGCACCAGGAGCGGTGTCACCACCACGGCGCTCGCGGACCGGCCGGAGCGCGGCACCGACGAGTACGCGACGCCGCACACGGCGCCGGCCGCCGTCCCCAGCACGAACACCCACGCGAAGGTGATCCAGCGCGCCGGGTCCTCGGGCAGGGGCACGTCGAAGGCGACTGCCGCGACCGCGAGCAGCAGGGCGGTCTGTGCGAGCACCGTCACCAGCGACAGGAGCACCTTGCCCAGAAAGTACGACGTCGCGGGCAGCGGCGTGGCACGCAGCCGCTTGAGCGTCCCGTCGTCCCGCTCGACGGCGATCGACATCGCGAGCGTCTGGTAGGTCGAGAGCATGACGCCGGTCGCGATCATCCCGGGCAGGAAGTACTGCGCGAAGCTGACGCTGACGCCGTCCGAGACCACCGGGTCGTCGTCACCGAAGACCGCGGAGAAGATCGCGAGCATGATGATCGGGTACGCGAACCCGAAGACCATCGAGTCGCGTTCGCGGAGGAACTGCAGCAGCTCCACGCCGCCGCGCACCAGGCCGAGCCGAAGCGTGCCGGGCAGTCGCCTGGCGGTGCTCGCCCCGGTCCGGGCAGTCCTGCTCGTCGCAGCAGCCGTGCTCATCACGCCGCCTCCTCGGTGTCGATGGTGCTCTCGCCGATCAGGGACAGGTACACGTCCTCGAGCGTCGGGCGGGTCACGGACAGGCCGGGCACCTCGCCGTCCGGCCCGGCGGCGGCGATCAGGCGCGCGACGGCGGCCGTCGGCCGGTCGGTCCGCTCGGTGCGGCGCACGCCCTCGTCGTCCCACGCGACGACCGGGGTGCGGGCCCCCGGCCCGCCGAGCGTCTCGGGCGTGCCCTCGGCGACCACGACGCCGTCGCGCACGACGACCACGCGGTCCGCGAGCTGCGCGGCCTCGTCGAGGTAGTGGGTGGTCAGCAGGATCGTGGTGCCGTCGTCGCGCAGGCCGGTCACGAGGTCCCAGAAGGAGCGCCTGGCCTCCGGGTCGAACCCCGTCGTGGGTTCGTCCAGGAAGAGCAGCTCGGGTCGGCCCACGATCCCGAGGGCCACGTCGAGCCGCCGCCGCTGGCCGCCGGACAGCCCGCGCGTCCGCGCCCTGGCCTTCTCCGCGAGCCCGACGGCGGCGATGACCTCGCCGGGGTCGCGCGAGCCGGGGTACGCGGCGGCGGTGGAGCGCACCTTCTCCAGGACCGTGAGCTCGCTCAGGTCCCTCGAGTCCTGCATGACCACGCCGATGCGGGCCCGCCAGGCGCGGCCCGCGTGCCGGGGGTCCTCGCCGAGCACGGTGACGTCGCCGTCGTCCCGGTCGCGGAACCCCTCGAGGATCTCGACGGTGGTGGTCTTTCCGGCCCCGTTGGGGCCAAGCACCGCCACGATCTCACCGTGGGCGACGTCGAGGTCCAGCCCGGCCACGGCGTCCTTGAACCCGGTACGGGCGGTGCCGTACCGCTTGCGGAGGCCGCGTACCCGCACGGCCGACGATCCGGTTGTCTCCATGTCCCGAGCATGCTCCGCGGGGCACCTCCGGCGGGACGCCCGTTCGGCTGCATCTCGTGTCCGTCGTCCGGTGGACAGCGCTCACCCGGTGACCTGCGAGGGGCCCCGGGGAACGAGTTCGACCTACGGCGCTGGGTACCGTACAGTTGTGCCTCGGTGATCGAAGCTCACCTGATGCGGCGTGCCTCTCCAGGGCACGCGGTGGTCAGGACCGGGTAACGAACACATAGGGTAGTGGCGCAATTGGTAGCGCAGCGGTCTCCAAAACCGCAGGTTGCAGGTTCGAGTCCTGTCTACCCTGCCAGCGTGAACCCCAGCGGGGCCGCGCGCAGCGGGCCCACGTGAGTGGACCTGGAACGGCAGTCCGCGCCGCCCGGCGCGCCGGGCCACAGGAGTGGGGTAGCAGTGAGCGACACCGAGGTGATCCAGAGCGCCGCGGAGCGTCCGAGCAAGGGCGGCGGCAACATCTTCGCCCGGATCGCGCTCTTCGTGCGCCAGGTGGTGGCCGAGCTCAAGAAGGTCGTCTCGCCGACGCGCTCCGAGCTCATCACGTACACGACCGTCGTGCTCGTCTTCCTGGTCGTCGTCATGATCTTCGTGGTGGCCCTGGACTACGCCTTCGGCATGCTGGCCGGCTGGGTCTTCGGCTGATCGTCCCTCTCGGAGACGACGGCTGAGGCGGTCGTCGGCGGGCCCGTCGGACGGGCCTCACGCCGGTCCGGGTGCGCCGGACCAACACATGCGGCACGCTGCGCAGTACTTCGCTGTGATCGTTCTCGCCCGTCGCTGATTGTCCCTTCGCGGTACTTTCGCGCGACAATGGCCGGACACAGCTCGTAGAAGTACGCACACCCGTGCCGGGCGCAGCCCCGGCGCACGAAGAGAAAGCAGGTTCGTTTCGTGTCCCAGGACTCTCTGGACCAGACGGAGAACGTCTCGCCGGCCGACGGCGACGAGACGGCCGTCGACGCGCCCCTGGACGCCGAGAACGCTGACGTGCCTGCGGACGCCGAGACCCCGGCCGAGACCGTCGAGGACGAGGTCGAGGACGACGTCGCCGACGAGCGCCCCGCTGACGCCGACGGCGACGTCATCGTGGACGAGGTCGAGGAGTTCAAGCGAACCCTCCGCGGCCAGTTCGGCGACTGGTACGTCATCCACTCGTACGCGGGTTACGAGAAGCGCGTGAAGACCAACCTCGAGAACCGCATCCAGAGCCTGAACATGGAGGACTACATCTTCCAGGTCGAGGTTCCGATGGAAGAGGTCGCCGAGATCAAGAACGCGCAGAAGAAGATCGTGAGCCGGGTGCGCATCCCGGGTTACGTCCTCGTGCGCATGGACCTGACCGACGAGTCGTGGGGCGCCGTGCGGCACACCCCGGGCGTCACGGGCTTCGTCGGGCACACCCACCAGCCCGTGCCGCTGAGCTTCGACGAGATCTACTCGATGCTCGCGCCGTCGATGCTGCCGCAGGCCGGCCAGCAGGTCGGCCAGCAGGCACCTGGTGGCGGCACCATCACCAGCTCCGGCAAGGCTCCGGTCCACGTGGACTTCGAGGTCGGCGAGTCGGTGACCGTCACGGACGGTCCGTTCGACACGCTGCCCGCCTCGATCTCCGAGATCAACGTCGAGGCCCAGAAGCTCAAGGTCCTCGTCTCCATCTTCGGCCGGGAGACCCCGGTCGAGCTGGGGTTCAACCAGGTCGCCAAGATCTGATTCGTCCGTACCCCAGCACTTGCAACCGGGTCATCGCCCACGGCGTAGGCCCATCCAACAGAAGGTAGTGAACGCATGCCCCCGAAGAAGAAGGTCTCCGGCCTCATCAAGCTGCAGATCCAGGCCGGCGCCGCGACGCCGGCTCCGCCGATCGGCCCCGCGCTGGGTCAGCACGGCGTGAACATCATGGAGTTCTGCAAGGCGTACAACGCGGCGACCGAGTCGCAGCGTGGCAACGTCATCCCGGTCGAGATCACCGTGTACGAGGACCGCTCGTTCACCTTCATCACCAAGACGCCGCCGGCCGCCGAGCTGATCAAGAAGGCCGCCGGTGTGGCCAAGGGCTCCGCGACGCCGCACACGGTCAAGGTCGCCTCGATCACCAAGGACCAGGTCCGCGAGATCGCGACGACCAAGCTTCCTGACCTGAACGCGAACGACCTCGACGCCGCGTCGCTGATCATCGCGGGCACCGCCCGCTCGATGGGCATCACCGTTTCCGAGTGATCCCCCCGGGGCTTCCGCCCCGGACGAACCACCACCAGTGGCAGGGCCGGTCGGCCCGCTACGACCACAAGGAGAGAACATGGCAAAGCGCAGCAAGGCGTACCTCGCCGCCGCGGAGAAGATCGACAGCGAGAACCTGTACTCGCCGCTCGAGGCCATCCGCCTGGCCAAGGACACCGCCACGGTCAAGTACGACGCCACCGTCGAGGTCGCGTTCCGGCTGAGCGTGGACCCCCGCAAGGCGGACCAGATGGTCCGTGGCACGGTCAACCTGCCGAACGGCACGGGTAAGACCGCCAAGGTCATCGTGTTCGCCAACGCCGCCAAGGCGGAGGAGGCCCGTGCGGCCGGTGCCGACGAGGTCGGTGGCGACGAGCTGATCGAGAAGGTGGCCGCCGGCTACACCGACTTCGACGCGGCTGTCGCCACGCCGGACCTCATGGGCAAGGTCGGTCGCCTCGGTAAGGTCCTCGGCCCCCGCGGTCTCATGCCGAACCCGAAGACCGGCACCGTGACGATGGACGTGACCAAGGCTGTCACCGACATCAAGGGCGGCAAGATCGAGTTCCGCGTCGACAAGCACGCGAACCTGCACTTCATCATCGGCAAGGCTTCGTTCTCCGAGGCCCAGCTGCTGGAGAACTACGTCGCCGCGCTCGACGAGGTCCTGCGCCTCAAGCCGTCGTCGTCGAAGGGTCGCTACATCAGCAAGGCGACCATGACCACCACGATGGGCCCCGGCATCCCGCTGGACCAGAGCAAGACCACCAAGCTTCTCGAGGAGCTCTCGGCCTGATCCGAGCGCCCCGAAAGCGCAGAGAGGCCCGCATCCCGCAAGGGATGCGGGCCTTTTTGAATTTTCATCAGGATCATGTATCGAACCGGGTGGTCCCACCTCTTGTCTGATGGGCGGCAGGAAGCCGACGTGAGCCGAGGAGAGAGGAGTGCCTGATGGGCACTGTTTTCTCCCTCCCCGGATCCGTGTGCTCGGCCGTAGACTCGGTTGGTCCAAGCGCTCCACGTCCGGCACGCGACGTGGAAACATCCGCCAGCAGAGAATCCCGTGGTGCAATGACAGGATCAAGGGAGGCCCTGCCCGACGTCGACGGGTCCGGTCTCACGCTCGGTGATCGCGCGGCGATCGCCCTGACCGAGTACCGCGCCGGAAACCACCAGGCGCTCGGCGACCTGGTGCGCGAGGCGACGCCGCTGCTGTGGCACACGGTCCGCGCGCAAGGGGTCGACCGCGATGCCGCGGACGACGTCGTGCAGAGCACCTGGGTCGCGTTGGTACGCCACGCCGAGTCGATCGCCGAGCCGAAGGCCGTGCTGAAGTGGCTGCTGGTCACCGCGAAGCGCGCTGCCTGGGAGGCGGTGCGCAAGCACCGTGACGACGAGAAGCGCCGTACCGAGCTGCCGGACGACAGCCCTGAGCATCCGATGGCTCTCCCCGCGAACGACCCGCCCCCGGACGCCGAGGTGCTGCGCGACGAGCGCGACCGCATCCTCTGGACGTCCCTCCAGAAACTTCCCGGACGCTGCCAGGAGCTGCTGCGTCTGGTGTCGCTCGCCGACCGGCCGGACTACCGGTACATCTCGGCGGCGATCGGAATGCCGATGGGTTCCATCGGTTCGACTCGTGGCCGCTGCTTGGCGAAGCTGCGCACCATCCTCGATGAGCAAGGGGACTTCTCGTGGACCTGACGCCGGAACCCAACCAGGACGACGAGGCCGTGGGGCACCTCTCGTTCGACCCGAAGGGCGTGCTGGACGCCGAGGACGGCGCCGTGCTGACCCGGCTCGCGCGCGCGGTCGGGGCCGTGGACCCGGTGCCGGAGGGGCTCGTCGAGCGGTCGCTGTTCGCGATCACGCTGGCGGGTCTCGAGGCCGACATGATGGAGGCCGTCTACCTCGACGCTCCGCTCGCGGGCGTCCGGGGGGCCGCCGCGGCGGCCCGGGCCGACGACGCCGCGCCCGCCGAGGCGAAGACCATCACCTTCACGCACGACTCGCTGACCGTGATGATCACGCTGTCCCCGTCCGCCGGCGGACGGGTCCGGATCGACGGCTGGGCCGCACCCGCGGCCGGGCTGGACGTGGAGCTGCACCGCCCCGGGGTCGACGTCGTCACGACGGCCTCCGACGAGGACGGCCGGTTCGCCTTCGACTCGGTGGAGCGCGGGCGCGCGAGCCTGGTCGTCCGCCGCACCGACGGCGGTGGCGGCGCCGTGAGCACGCCGATCATCGAGCTGTGAACCGCTGAACTGCTGAACTGCTGAACTACCGAGTGTTTGATCTGGCCGAGGGGCGCGGCGGGATCTGTCGAGCAATCGTCGTCGATGGAGAGGTATTGCTGTGAGCGAGCCCATGCCTGAGCCCGAGCTGCGCGTCCGTGACCACGCCGGGGGGTGGCGGCCGGTCCGGGAGGTCGATCCGGAGTCGTACCGGCTCCCGGGCGGCGGTCGTGTCGCGCCGACCCGATACGTACAGGACCGTGTGATCGTCCGCGGCGACGCCGAGGGCGGCCACAACGCGCTGCTGGACCTGATCACCACCCGAGCGCGCGAGCAGGGCATCACGGTGACGACCAGCGACTTCGTCCAGGCGCAGTCCCGCGCGGGCGCAGGCGTGCTCCACGGGCGGCCCGACGTCGAGGTGCGGCTCGACGACGTGAGGGACGACTGGGACGCGCTGGGGCTCATGGTGGCTGTCGCAGAGGACGCCGGCGAGAGCCGGGCTCGGCTGACGCTGGACCACGTGATCACCGGACACAAGAACAAGGGCGGGTTCGGCGACCCCGACGAACGCATTCCGGCGGTCTACCCGGGTGCCGCGCCGGTCCGTACCCCAGACGGGGCTTCACCGCTCGTGACGGCCGGGGGAGTCGAGCGCCCCGTCGTCGCCGTCCTCGACACCGGGATCGGTGCCCACTCCTGGTTCGACGAGCCCCGTACCGTGGTGCTGCGCGATGCGCTCCTCGACGGTCAGCCGATCGGTACCTTTCCGGAAGAGGACGTCGACGCCGAACGGGACGGCCGCCGGGACGGCCCCGCATCGCCTCTCGACACTTTCGCGGGCCACGGCACGTTCATCGCCGGTGTGGTGCACCAGATCTGCCCCGACGCGGCCATCTTGCCCGTTCGCGTGTACGGCGGTGCGGGAACGGTGTCCGAGTGGGACTTCGCGCGTTCGCTGGAGAGGCTGCTCGAGTTCCATCTGCGAGGCCTCGCTCGCGTTCCGGGCTACTTTCCCGTCGATGTCGTGGTGATCGCCAGCGGCTACTACCTGGAGCACCCTGAGGACGATGACGACTACGAGGGCATCTATCGTGGGCGGCTCCGTGACCTCCGCCGAGCCGGTGTCCTCGTGGTGGTTTCTGCGGGCAACGACGGCTCGGCCCGCAAGTCGTTCCCTGCGGGCTGGGCGCCGCCCGTGCGGCGGACCGCTGAGGGCACCACACCCGTGGACCCGAGCGACCTGACGCCGGGACATACGCCGCTTATCGCTGTCGCAGCATCCAACCCGGACGGTACGCTCGCAGCGTTCAGCAACGACGGACCGTGGGTCGCGGCAGTGCGCCCCGGGGTCAACGTGCTGAGCACGATGCCTACGACGTTCGACGGTGCGTTGCGGGGCGAGCGGACTGCGGACGGTTTGCGGCACACGATCGATCTGGACGACTTCACGCGTGGGTTCGGCACGTGGAGCGGTACGTCCTTCGCGTCACCGCATCTCGCTGCGCAGCTGGCCGCGGCGCTGTATGCGCGGCGCAGCGCCGGAGAAGTACCGGCACACGACCCGCAGGGCCGTGTCCGTGATGCCTGGCATGCTGTTGTCGAGGTCGGCGATCTCTACTCGGAGATGCCTGGAGTGCCAGTCTGATGTCGTGAACGGGGAGGTGGGCAGCATCGATCTGGTCGCGCTCACCGAGCGGTTCGAGCGGGCACGCGAGTGGAACCTTCGTGCGCGCCCGAAGGTGGCCTTCCGTGAGTTCCGGGACCTGCTGGAAGACCTCGGACGGGAGGGCCGGGCAGCCCTCGACGACACAGCACTGGAAGAGTGGGTCTGGCTCACCGCGAGGTCCTGGATGGGCCTGGCGCAAGCCGAGTTCGCGCTGTCGGGCGACGCGAGGGCGGCGATCGCCTCGCTCGACAACGCTGTTGCCGCGGCGGGCGCCCTCACCGGGTCCGAGCGCGAGCACGTCGAGGCGGTCGCGGCCGGGCAGCGAGGAATGATCCTGCTCCACGCCGGTCAGATGCGCGAGGCGATCCCGCTCTTCGACAGGGTGCTCGAGGTGAGCCATCACGAGGCGCATCGTGACCGAGCGATGGCTCACCTGAATCGTGGCGTGGCCTATTCGGACCTCGGCGCCTTCGACCAGGCGCTGGCAGACGACCTGGCCGCTGCTCACCACGCCGAGGCGTCGGACAACCACAGGCTGGTCGCGTTCGCCCGTCACAACGCCGGATTCGATCTGAGCATGCTCGGGGACCTCCCCGCGGCCCTCGCCGAGATGGCGGCCGCGCGGGAGCTCGCACCGGACCAGGACGACGGCATTCCGCTGCAGGGGCGCGCCGAGGTCCTCTACGGGGTCGGGCTGCTCGAGGAGGCGGAAGCCCTCCTGAGCGAGGCGATACCGCAGCTGCTCAAGGCCGGTCTCCGCACGGACCGCGCCATCGCCGAGTACTTTCGCTCCAGGTGCCTGCTGGCGCTGCGACGCTTCGACGAGGCGGCCGCGCTCGCCGTGCGAGCCCGGAAGCACTTCCTGGCCGTCGGTTACGAGCAGTGGGCGGCGCTCGCTCGTGTCCTCGAGCTCGAGGCCGCACTCGCACCCGTCCGGAACGACGCGCAGACGCTGCCCCAGGCCGTCGTCCGGCGCAGAGCGGCGCAGGCGCTCGCCGTCGCCGTCGAGGGTGATGCGGCAGGGCCCGTGCTCGGTCAGCATCCCGGTCACGCGGCGAGGCTGGTCGCGGCGCAGTGGCTGCTCCTCGCCGGGGACCGGTCCGGGGCGCGGTCAACGCTCGCCGAGCTACCGCGAGGCCTGGTCAACGCCCCGCTGACGATGCGGATCCAGCACTACACCGCTCGAGCGGAGCTGGCTTTCGCGACCGGGGACCGGGCGACCGGGCTGCGCGCCGTCCGGTCGGGCCTGGGCCTGCTCGCCGACCACCGTAGCCGCCTCGGGTCCGTCGAGTCCGTCACGGCCGCCGCGGCGCACGGCGTCGACCTGACCCGCGTCGACGTCGTCGCGGCGGTCCGCACCGGCAGGCCGGCCGCCCTGTTCGACGCCCTGGAGCGCGGTCGCACCACGTTCGCTGGGACCGGCCGCGTCACCCCGCCCGACGACCCGGAGGCGGCCGCGCTGCTGACCGAGGCACGCGGCCTGCTGGCACGGGCCCGCGAGCTCGGCGCGGGCTACTCCAAGGAGCGCGAACGCCTCACCCGTCGCGCGAGCCGCATCCAGGACGAAGTGCGGGAACGCTCCTGGCGGCACGCCGGCAACGCCGGCGCCGCGCAGCGCCCGGTCACCGCCCGCGAGGTGCGCGGCGTCCTCGCCGGGACGCGCAAGGAGACCGTCGTGGCCAACTTCGTCGCGATGGACGGCATGCTCCGCTGCGTCCGCGTAGACGCCGCCGGCGTCACCACCGTCGACATCGGCTCCGCCGACGAGGTCATCGAGCACGTCCGCCGCCTGAACGCCGACTTCGCGATGGCCGCCAACGACCTGATCCCGGCCCCCTTGCGCGCCGCGGCGTCTTCCTCGCTGGCCCGCAACCTCAAGGCGCTCGACGCCGTCCTGCTCGCGCCGCTGCGCGCCGACGGCGACCTCTACGTCGTCGGCCGCGAGCCCCTGCTCAGCGTGCCGTGGGCCGCCCTCCCGTCCCGCGGCGGCCTGCGCACCTCCGTCAACTCGTACGTCGCGCGCGGCCGTGCGCACGCCCGGCCCACCGGTGAGCACCGGCTGCTCGCCGCCTCCGGCCCCGGCGTCCGCCACGGCGCCGCCGAGGCGCGCGGCGTGGGGGAGCAGTGGCCCGGCGCGACCGTCCTGACCGGCAAGGACGCCGTCACCGAGCAGGTCCGCACCGCCCTGGCCACCCACGACGTCGTCCACCTGGCCACCCACGGTCAGCACGACGCCGACAACCCGCTCTTCGCGAGCATCGAGCTCGCCGACGGCCCGCTGTTCGCCCACGAGCTCGACGGCACGCCGCTGCCCGGCTCGGTCGTGATCCTGTCGTCCTGCGAGGTCGGAGGTTCCACCCAGGTGCTCGGCGGCGAGCTTCTCGGCCTGACCTCGGTGCTCCTGCGCCTGGGCGCCCGCGCCGTCATCGCCTCGGTCGCCAAGCTCTCCGACGAGCTCGCCGCACGCGTCATGCCCCGCCTGCACGCCCACCTGCGCGAGACCGACGACCCCGAGGCGGCGCTCGCGGCCGCGCTCCGCGACGTCGCCGAGCCCGTGCCCCTGGTCTGCTTCAGCTCGGTCGAAGGCCTCGCCGCCGGGTGAATTCACGGGCGAGGCCCAATCCTTCACCTGGGCCAACGTCCTGACCTGCACCGTCGCGGCGCACGATGACAGGCCGCCCCGCGCCCCGCTATCGTTTCCCGCCCGGTGTCCCTCGGGCCACCGCGAGGCAAGGGGACAAGCATGTGGCCGGAACTTGAGGCGGAGCTCCTGGCCGCCCGGGATCTGAACGCCCGGTCGCGGCCCGGCGACGCACTGCCACGGTTCCGGGACGTGCTCGACCGGCTCCGCGTCATGGACCTCGCCGGGCTCGGCACCACCGACCGCGAACGCTGGGCCGAGGGCATGGTGCGGTCGCTGGCGGGCCAGGCGGTCGCGGTCCACTCCGTCGAGGACACGCTGGACAAGCCCCTCGCCCTGCTCGACGACGCCGACGGCCGGGCCGATGCCGCACCGCGGCGGATCCGCCGGCGGCTCTCCGCCGTCGTCGACGGCACCCGGGGCCTGCTGCTGCAGCGCTCCGGCCGGCTCACCGACGCGCTCGCGGCCTTCGACCGGGTGCTCGCCGACGCGGACCAGCTCCCCGCGCGCGACTACGCGACCGCGCTGCTGAACCGCGGCGCGACCGCCATCGAGCTCGGCCGGCTCGACGCGGCGCTCGCCGACTTCGACGCCTGCCACGAGGCCGCCGGGCGCGCCGACCTGCCCGGCATCGCCTCGCTCGCCCTGCACAACACGGGCTTCGTCCGGTACGCGCTCGGCGACCTGCCGGGGGCGCTGCAGGCCATGGCGGCGGCTCGCGCCGTCGACCCGGAGCGCGCCGACGGCGTGCTCGACATCGGCCGCGGTGCCGTCCTCTACGAGGCCGGCCTGCTCGAGGACGCCGAGCAGGTCCTCACCCAGGCGATCTCCCGCATGGTCGTCCCCGGCCGCGCCCAGCACCGCGCCGAGGCCGAGTACTTCCGCGCGCGCTGCCTCATGGCGCTGCACCGCTGGGACGAGGCGCGCACCGCGGCCGCGTTCGCCCGGCGGTACTACGTCGGCGTCGGCCACCCGCAGCGCGCCGCCGTCGCGCGCGTGGCCGAGCTGGAGGCGATCCTCCTGCCGATCCGCCGCGGCGAGGCCCCCGTGCCCGGCGACGCGCGCCGGCGCGCCGAGCAGGCCCTCCAGGCCGCCGAGGCGGGCGACGAGGTGGACCCGCTGCTCGGACAGCGCCCCGGCCTGACCGCGCGGTTCGTCGCCGCGCACTGGTACCTGCTGGCCGGCGACGTCGCCGCGGCCCGTGCCGTCCTCGACAGCCTGCCCGACGGGATGGCGGACGCCCCGCTGTCCACCCGCATCCAGCGGCAGACCGTCCTCGCGCAGCTCGCGTTCGCGGCGGGCGACCGGTCCGCCGGCATCGACGCCGTGCGCACCGGCCTCGGGCTGCTCGCCGACCAGCGCGTGGGCCTCGGCTCGGTCGAGTCCGTGACCGCCGCCGCGGCGCACGGCGTCGACCTGCAACGGACCGACGTCGAGGCTGCGCTGCGCACCGGCCGGCCGGACTGGCTGTTCGAGGCGCTCGAACGCGGCCGGGCCACGTTCGCCGGGATGGGCGGTACCACCGCGCCCGACGAGCCCGCCGTCGGCGCGCTCGTCACCGAGGCCCGCGGGCTCGTCGTCCGGGCGCGCACCCTCACCGACCGGGACAGCGCTGCCGAGCGCGCCCAGCTCTTCGAGCGGTCGCGCCGCCTCCTGGCCACGGCGCGCGAACGCGCCTGGCACCGCACCGGCGCGGACCCCGGCCCCGCCGAGGACCGGCCGGCCACCGCGGCGGAGGTCCGCGACCTGCTCGCCGCCCGCGACGACGGCGCCGTCGTCGCCAACTACCTGGTGCTCGACGGCGTCCTGCGCTGCGTCCGCGTCGACGCGCACGGCGCCCGCACCCTGGACCTCGGACCGCTGGCCGAGGTCACCGAGCGCGTGCTGCGCGTCCGCGCCGACTTCGGCGCGTGCGCCAACGAGCACGTGCCCCCGGCCCTGCGCGACTCCGCCCGCCGCTCCCTGGCGCGCAACCTCGGCGCGCTCGACCGCCTCCTGGCCGCGCCCATGGGCGCCGACGGCCCGCTGTACGTCGTGGGCCGCGAGCCCCTGCTCGGCGTGCCGTGGACGGCGCTCCCGTCCCGGCGCGCCCGGCGCACGACCGTCCGGTCTTTCATGGCACGCGGCCGCGCGCACCCCCGCCCCGAAGGCAGGCACCGGCTGCTGGCCGCGTACGGCCCCGGCGTCACGCTCGGCGCGCGCGAGGTCCAGGCCGTCGGCGAGGTGTGGCCGGGCGCCACGGTCCTCACGGGGAGCGCGGCGACCACGGCCGCCGTGCGGTCCGTGCTCGCCACCCACGACATCGTGCACCTGGCCACCCACGGCAGGCACGACGCCGACAACCCGCTCTTCGCCTTCGTCGACCTCGCCGACGGGCCGCTGTTCGCCCACGAGCTCGACGGCACCCGGCTCCCCGGGTCGGTGCTCGTCCTGTCGGCCTGCGAGGTCGGCGGCTCGTCCCAGGTGGTCGGCGGAGAGGTGCTCGGCCTGTCGTCCGTGCTGCTGCGCCTGGGCGCCCGCGCCGTCGTCGCCGCCGTCGCCCCGCTCTCCGACGCCGTCGCCGCGCGCGTCATGCCCCGGTTCCACGCCCACCTGCGCGCCACCGACGACCCCGAGGCCGCGCTCGCGGCGGCGCTCGCGGACGAGCCCGAGCCGGTACCGCTGGTGTGCTTCGCGTCCCTGGAGGGCCTGGACCACTGATGTGGCCCACGCCACCGCCCGCCGCGTGCGGCTGCACGCGCGGAGCCATGTATAGTTCTCGGGTAACCCAAGACCGCCGGTCGTCCGACGCCGCCCGCTCGTCAAGAGCACAGGACGGAAGAAGACCGAAGTCCCGCTGAGAGCGGGGGCCTGCGCAGGTGACGAACTCGAGAGCGGCCCTGCCGCGCGAACCGAGCCCCGTGCATCTGCGCCGGGGCTCTTTTTCTCGTTCCGGGGCGACGCCCGGGGCCCAGCGCCCCAGGGGACGGTGGTACCACCACCGGAAGGATTGCCATGGCGAGGCCGGACAAGGCAGCCGCTGTCGCAGAGCTCGCGGACAAGTTCCGCGACTCCAACGCGGCCGTGCTGACCGAGTACCGCGGGCTCACCGTCGCGCAGCTCAAGGAGCTGCGTCGGTCGCTCAGCGGCAACGCAACCTACGCCGTGGTGAAGAACACGCTGACGGGGATCGCGGCCAAGGAGGCCGGTGTCGAGGGTCTCGACGCCGACCTGAAGGGCCCGTCCGCCATCGCATTCGTGACCGGGGACCCGGTCGAGGCTGCGAAGGGTCTGCGTGACTTCGCCAAGGCGAACCCTGCTCTGGTCATCAAGGGCGGCGTGCTCGACGGCGCCGCGATGTCCGCTGCAGAGATCACGAAGCTCGCGGACCTCGAGTCCCGCGAGGTTCTGCTGGCCAAGGTGGCCGGCGGTCTGAAGGCCACGCTGACGCGTGCTGCTTACGCCTTCACCGCCAAGCCCGCCCAGGTCGCCCGTGCCATCGATGCCCTGCGTCAGAAGCAGGAATCGGAGGGTGCTGCCGCCTGACCAGGTGGCAGTGCCAGTTCACACCCCCCTGCTTCTCGCGGACTCGAACCGGTCCGCGAAGCGCCAACTGAAAGGAACGCCATCATGGCGAAGCTCTCCACCGACGAGCTCCTGTCCGCCTTCGAGGAGCTCACGCTCATCGAGCTCTCCGACTTCGTGAAGGCCTTCGAGGAGAAGTTCGACGTCACCGCCGCTGCTCCGGTCGCCGCTGTTGCTGCCGGCCCCGTGGGTGGCGCGCCGGCCGAGGCCGCCGAGGAGAAGTCGGAGTTCGACGTCATCCTCGAGGCCGCCGGTGACAAGAAGATCCAGGTCATCAAGGAGGTGCGCGCGCTCACGTCCCTCGGCCTGAAGGAGGCCAAGGACCTGGTCGACGGCGCGCCGAAGCCGGTTCTCGAGGGCGCCGACAAGGACGCCGCCGAGAAGGCGAAGGCCGCCCTGGAGGGCGCCGGCGCCACCGTCACCCTCAAGTGACCTCAGGCACCACCGCCTTCGGGCTGGTGTGACGGCGGCCCGGGCTCGTCCCGGGCGCCGTCCGCCGAACGCAGAGGCCCGCACCCCTCGGGGTGCGGGCCTCTCGCGTGCTCTGGATCGTCCGTCCGGGCGCCTGGTTCCGCGGCACACGCCTCACCAGTGCGGATACGCAACGTTTCGAGGTTTACCACAGTCTCGAGGTGCGGGCCCTAGGGGGACTGGACATACTAGAACCAGATAGGTATGCTAGCGCTTTGCGCCCGCGTGTGCCCTCGACGCCTCCCCCTGCTTCCCGAAAGTCCTGGTCGCATCCCCCTCGTGGTGGGATGCCCACCGGTGACCGGTGAAGTCCGGCAGAGCTTCCTGCAGCACCGCAGAGCGTACAGCGTTCACCCGAACTGCAGGGAAGGACCCCTCTTGGCTGCCTCGCGCACCCCTTCAGCTCCGTCCGCCGAAGCCATTGCGAACCGTACCGCTTCCCGTCGCGTTTCTTTCGCAAAGATCTATGAGCCACTCGAGGTCCCCGACCTGCTTGGCCTGCAGACCGAGAGCTTCGACTGGCTCCTTGGTAACCCAGCCTGGCAGGGCCGGGTAGAAACTGCCAAGGCGGCTGGTCGTAATGATGTCCCGGAAACCTCCGGACTGGAAGAGATCTTCGAGGAGATCTCCCCGATCGAGGACTTCGGCTCCTCGATGTCCCTCTCCTTCTCGAACCACCGCTTCGAGCCGCCGAAGTACACGGCGGACGAGTGCAAGGAGAAGGACTTCACCTACGCGGCCCCGCTGTTCGTCACCGCGGAGTTCGTCAACTACACCACCGGTGAGATCAAGAGCCAGACCGTGTTCATGGGCGACTTCCCGCTCATGACCGCGCGCGGCACCTTCATCATCAACGGCACCGAGCGCGTCGTCGTCTCGCAGCTGGTGCGTTCCCCGGGCGTGTACTTCGAGCGCACCCCGGACAAGACCAGCGACAAGGACGTCTTCTCCGCGAAGATCATCCCCTCGCGTGGTGCGTGGCTCGAGTTCGAGATCGACAAGCGCGACGCCGTCGGCGTGCGCGTCGACCGCAAGCGCAAGCAGTCCGTCACGGTCCTGCTCAAGGCCCTCGGCATGAGCGAGGCCGAGATCCGCGAGCAGTTCGCCGAGTTCCCGTCGGTGCTCGACACCCTCGAGAAGGACCACGTCCACACCGAGGACGAGGCCCTGGTCGACCTGTACCGCAAGATCCGCCCGGGTGAGCCGCCGACGGTCGAGGCCGGTCGCGCGCTGCTCGAGAACTTCTACTTCAACCCGAAGCGCTACGACCTCGCGAAGGTCGGCCGCTACAAGGCGAACAAGAAGCTCGGTGTCGACGCGGAGCTCGCCGACTCCACGCTGTCGCTGACCGACGTGGTCCACACGATCAAGTACCTGGCGTCGCTGCACGCGGACAAGACCACCATGGACGGCGTCCGCAACGGCCAGCCCGTCGAGGTGCGCGTCGAGACCGACGACATCGACCACTTCGGCAACCGCCGTATCCGCGCCGTGGGTGAGCTCATCCAGAACCAGGTGCGCACGGGTCTGTCCCGCATGGAGCGCGTCGTTCGCGAGCGCATGACCACGCAGGACGTCGAGGCCATCACGCCGCAGACGCTGATCAACATCCGTCCGGTCGTCGCGTCGATCCGTGAGTTCTTCGGCACCTCGCAGCTGTCGCAGTTCATGGACCAGAACAACCCGCTGGCCGGTCTGACGCACAAGCGTCGTCTGAACGCGCTGGGCCCGGGTGGTCTGTCCCGTGACCGCGCCGGCATGGAGGTCCGTGACGTCCACCCGTCGCACTACGGCCGCATGTGCCCGATCGAGACCCCTGAGGGTCCGAACATCGGTCTGATCGGCTCGCTGGCGTCGTTCGGTCGCATCAACCCGTTCGGCTTCATCGAGACGCCGTACCGCAAGGTCGAGAACGGCAAGGTCACCGACAACATCGAGTACCTCACGGCCGATGACGAGGACCGCTACATCATCGCGCAGGCCAACACGCCGCTGCTCGAGGACGGCACGTTCGTCCTCGACCGCGTCCTGGTCCGCACGAAGGGTGGCGAGACCAACGACATCCCGGGCGCCGAGGTCGACTACATGGACATCTCGCCGCGCCAGATGGTGTCGGTCGCGACGGCCCTGATCCCGTTCCTCGAGCACGACGACGCCAACCGCGCCCTCATGGGTGCCAACATGCAGCGTCAGGCCGTGCCGCTGGTGCGGTCCGAGGCCCCCGTGGTCGGTACCGGCATGGAGCGCCGTGCGGCGGTCGACGCCGGCGACGTCATCGTGGCGACCAAGCCCGGTGTGGTCACCGAGGTCTCGGCCGACCTGGTGCTCGTGGCGAACGACGACGGCACGACGGGCTCGTACCGCGTGCACAAGTTCGTGCGCTCCAACCAGGGCACGAGCTACAACCAGCGCGTGCTGGTCGACGAGGGTGCGCGGGTCGAGGTCGGCTCCGTGCTCGCGGACGGCCCGGCGACGGACGAGGGCGAGCTCGCGCTCGGCCGCAACCTGCTGGTCGCGTTCATGTCGTGGGAGGGTCACAACTACGAGGACGCGATCATCCTGTCGCAGCGCCTCGTGGAGGACGACGTCCTCTCCTCGATCCACATCGAGGAGCACGAGGTCGACGCGCGTGACACCAAGCTCGGCCCGGAGGAGATCACGCGGGACATCCCGAACGTCTCCGAGGAGGTCCTCGCGGACCTCGACGAGCGCGGCGTGATCCGCATCGGTGCCGAGGTCGGCGCCGGCGACATCCTGGTCGGCAAGGTCACCCCCAAGGGTGAGACCGAGCTGACCCCGGAGGAGCGCCTGCTGCGGGCCATCTTCGGCGAGAAGGCGCGCGAGGTGCGCGACACCTCGCTCAAGGTGCCCCACGGCGAGCAGGGCACGGTCATCGCGGTGCGCGAGTTCAACCGGGAGGACGGCGACGAGCTGCCCGCCGGCGTGAACCAGCTGGTGCGCGTGTACATCGCGCAGCGCCGCAAGATCACCGTCGGCGACAAGCTGGCCGGCCGCCACGGCAACAAGGGCGTCATCTCGAAGATCCTCCCTCAGGAGGACATGCCGTTCCTCGAGGACGGCACGCCCGTCGACGTCATCCTGAACCCGCTGGGTGTGCCGGGCCGCATGAACGTGGGCCAGGTGCTGGAGACCCACCTCGGGTGGATCGCCAAGCAGGGCTGGGACGTCTCGCTGGCCGAGGACAAGGGCGGCGAGTGGCTGGAGAGCCTGCCCGAGGTCGCGCACAAGAGCGAGCCGAGCCGGCCCGTCGCCACCCCGGTGTTCGACGGTCTGGAGGAGGTCGCGCTCCGCGGTCTCTTCGGCGCCACCCTGCCCAACCGTGACGGTCAGCGGATGGTCAACCAGGACGGCAAGGCGCAGCTCTTCGACGGCCGCTCCGGCGAGCCGTTCCCGGAGCCCGTCTCCACCGGCTACATGTACATCCTGAAGCTGCACCACCTGGTCGACGACAAGATCCACGCGCGTTCGACGGGTCCGTACTCGATGATCACGCAGCAGCCGCTGGGTGGTAAGGCGCAGTTCGGTGGTCAGCGCTTCGGTGAGATGGAGGTGTGGGCGCTCGAGGCGTACGGCGCCGCGTACACGCTCCAGGAACTTCTCACCATCAAGTCCGACGACGTCCCGGGCCGCGTGAAGGTCTACGAGGCGATCGTCAAGGGCGAGAACATCCCCGACTCGGGTATCCCGGAGTCCTTCAAGGTGCTTCTCAAGGAGATGCAGTCGCTGTGCCTGAACGTCGAGGTGCTCTCGAGCGACGGTGTCTCCATCGAGATGAAGGAGTCCGACGACGAGGTGTACCGCGCCGCTGAGGAGCTCGGCATCGACCTCTCCCGGCGGCCGAACGCCGCCTCCAGCGTCGACGAGATCTGATACCAGGCCGCGCCCGTGCACCGGGCGCGGACCTGGACACCCCGAGGATTTTCGAGAACTTCAGGAAGTAGGACACCTTGCTCGACGTCAACGTCTTCGACGAGCTGCGTATCGGCCTGGCCACGGCCGAGGACATCCGTGCCTGGTCGCACGGTGAGGTCAAGAAGCCAGAGACCATCAACTACCGCACCCTCAAGCCGGAGAAGGACGGGCTCTTCTGCGAGAAGATCTTCGGTCCGACCCGCGACTGGGAGTGCTACTGCGGCAAGTACAAGCGCGTGCGCTTCAAGGGCATCATCTGCGAGCGCTGTGGTGTCGAGGTCACGCGCTCCAAGGTGCGCCGTGAGCGCATGGGCCACATCGAGCTCGCCGCCCCCGTCACGCACATCTGGTTCTTCAAGGGTGTGCCGTCCCGCCTGGGCTACCTGCTCGACCTGGCGCCGAAGGACCTGGAGAAGGTCATCTACTTCGCGGCCTACATGATCACGTCGGTCGACGACGAGGCCCGCCAGGAGGACCTGCCCAACCTGCAGAACGAGATCGACCTCGAGAAGAAGGAGATCTCCGACCGCCGGGACAACGACATCAACACCCGCGCTCAGAAGCTCGAGGCCGACCTGGCCGAGCTCGAGGCCGAGGGTGCCAAGGCTGACGCGCGCCGCAAGGTGCGCGACTCGGCCGAGCGCGAGATGGCTCAGCTGCGCAAGCGCTCGGACCAGGAGCTGGACCGCCTCGAGCAGGTCTGGGACCGCTTCAAGAACCTCAAGGTCGCCGACCTCGAGGGCGACGAGATGCTGTACCGCCAGCTCCAGGACCGCTACGGCACCTACTTCGAGGGTGCGATGGGCGCGAACGCGATCCAGCAGCGCCTGCAGAACTTCGACCTGGACGCCGAGGCCGAGTCGCTGCGCGAGACCATCCGCTCGGGCAAGGGCCAGCGCAAGACCCGTGCGCTGAAGCGCCTCAAGGTCGTCAACGCGTTCCTGACCACCACCAACTCGCCCACGGCGATGGTGCTGGACGCCGTCCCGGTCATCCCGCCGGACCTGCGCCCGATGGTGCAGCTCGACGGTGGCCGGTTCGCGACGTCGGACCTGAACGACCTGTACCGCCGCGTCATCAACCGGAACAACCGCCTCAAGCGGCTCCTGGACCTGGGCGCGCCGGAGATCATCGTCAACAACGAGAAGCGGATGCTCCAGGAGGCCGTGGACTCGCTGTTCGACAACGGCCGCCGCGGTCGCCCGGTCACGGGCCCCGGCAACCGTCCGCTGAAGTCGATCTCCGACATGCTCAAGGGCAAGCAGGGCCGGTTCCGTCAGAACCTGCTCGGCAAGCGCGTCGACTACTCGGGCCGTTCGGTCATCGTGGTCGGCCCGCAGCTCAAGCTGCACCAGTGCGGTCTGCCCAAGCAGATGGCGCTCGAGCTGTTCAAGCCGTTCGTCATGAAGCGGCTCGTGGAGCTGAACCACGCGCAGAACATCAAGAGCGCCAAGCGCATGGTCGAGCGCACGCGTCCCGTCGTCTGGGACGTGCTCGAAGAGGTCATCACGGAGCACCCCGTGCTCCTGAACCGTGCGCCGACGCTGCACCGTCTGGGCATCCAGGCGTTCGAGCCGCAGCTCGTCGAGGGCAAGGCCATCCACCTGCACCCGCTCGTCTGCGGCGCGTTCAACGCCGACTTCGACGGTGACCAGATGGCTGTCCACCTGCCCCTGAGCGCCGAGGCGCAGGCCGAGGCCCGCATCCTCATGCTCTCGAGCAACAACATCCTGAAGCCGTCGGACGGCCGTCCGGTGACCATGCCCTCGCAGGACATGATCATCGGTCTGCACCACCTCACGAGCGACCGTCCGGGCGCCGTGGGCGAGGGTCGTGCGTTCGGCTCCGTGGCCGAGGCCATCATGGCCTTCGACCGGGGCGAGCTGGACATCAACGCGCAGATCAAGCTGCGGATGTCCGACCTGGTGCCGCCGCTGAAGGACTTCGAGGCGCCCGAGGGCTGGGAGCCGGGTCAGCAGCTGCTGTTCGACACCACGCTCGGCCGCTACCTGTTCAACGAGACGCTGCCCGTCGACTACCCGTACGAGAACGGGATCGCCGACAAGAAGCGCCTCTCGACGATCGTCAACGACCTCGCCGAGCGCTACCCGAAGGTGGAGGTGGCCGCGGCGCTGGACGCGCTGAAGGACGCCGGCTACCGGTGGGCCACGCGTTCCGGTGTCACGATCGCCATCTCGGACGTCGCGGCCCCGACCGTCAAGGGCGAGATCCTCGACGAGCACGAGGCTCGGGCCCTCAAGGTCCAGCAGCAGTTCGACAAGGGTCTGATCACCGACGACGAGCGCCGTCAGGAGCTCATCGAGATCTGGACCCAGGCGACCGACAAGGTCGCGTCGGCCATGCGGGTGAACCTCGAGAGCAACGCGCGGAACACCGTGATGCGCATGGTGGGTTCGGGCGCCCGCGGTAACTGGATGCAGGTCCGTCAGATCGCCGGTATGCGCGGCCTCGTGGCGAACCCGAAGGGCGAGATCATCCCTCGCCCGATCAAGTCCAACTACCGCGAGGGCCTGTCCGTCCTCGAGTACTTCATCGCGACGCACGGTGCCCGTAAGGGTCTGGCCGACACGGCCCTCCGTACGGCGGACTCGGGTTACCTGACCCGTCGTCTGGTGGACGTCTCGCAGGACGTCATCATCCGCGAGGAGGACTGCGGCACCGAGCGTGGCCTCACGCTGCCGGTGGCGGAGAAGCTCGCGGACGGCTCGCTCGTCCCGGACGACCGCGTCGAGACCAGCATCTACTCGCGTACCTTCGCGACCGACGTGGTGGACGCCGACGGCAACGTCATCGCGACCGCCGGGTCGGACGCCGGCGACGTCATCATCGACAAGGTCATCGCCGCGGGCATCGAGAACGTCAAGGTCCGTTCGGTCCTGACGTGCGAGTCCCGCGTCGGTACCTGCGCCAAGTGCTACGGCCGCTCCCTGGCCACGGGTCTGCTCGTGGACATCGGCGAGGCCGTCGGCATCATCGCGGCGCAGTCGATCGGTGAGCCGGGCACGCAGCTGACGATGCGTACCTTCCACACCGGTGGTGTGGCCGCGGCGGAGGACATCACGCAGGGTCTGCCGCGTGTCACCGAGCTCTTCGAGGCCCGCACCCCCAAGGGTGAGGCGCCGATCGCGGAGTACACGGGTCGCGTGACGATCGAGGACACCGAGCGGACGCGTCACCTCGTGCTGACGCCGGACGACGGTGGCGAGGAGATCAAGTACCCGGTCACGAAGCGTGCGCGCCTCAAGATCGCGGACGGCGACCACGTCACCGTGGGCACCCAGCTCGTCCAGGGTGCCGTCGACCCGAAGAAGGTGCTGCGCATCCTCGGCCCCCGTGCCACGCAGACGCACCTGGTGGACCAGGTCCAGGAGACCTACCGCAGCCAGGGTGTGGACATCCACGACAAGCACATCGAGGTCATCGTGCGGCAGATGCTGCGCCGCGTGACCGTGCTCGACTCGGGTGACTCGCAGCTGCTGCCGGGTGAGCTCGCGGAGCGCATGCGCTTCGAGGACGCGAACCGCAAGGCCGTGTCGGAGGGTGGCCAGCCGGCCGCCGGCCGTCCGGAGCTGATGGGTATCACGAAGGCGTCGCTCGCGACCGACTCGTGGCTCTCGGCGGCCTCCTTCCAGGAGACCACCCGGGTGCTCACCGAGGCGTCGATGAGCGGGCGTCGTGACCCGCTGCTCGGCCTCAAGGAGAACGTCATCATCGGTAAGCTCATCCCGGCCGGTACGGGTCTGCCCCGCTACCGCAACGTCGAGGTCGAGCCCACCGAGCAGGCCAAGGCCGAGCTCTACCCGAGCTTCGGCTACGACGAGATCGACTTCCCGACCCTGGGTATGGGTTCGGGCGAGGCGATCCCGCTGGAGGACCTGGACCTCGGCGACTTCCGCTGATCCTGGTCCGCTGACCGCGAGGTAGAGCGCCTGTCCTGCTCCGCACGGGTTCGTCCCGTGCGAGAGCCGGGCAGGCGCTCTACTTCGCGGTTCTACGGGGCGCACCTCACATCCGATTCGTTTTGACCCCCCGTAGACACGCAGGTATTCTTAGAATTCGTGCCCGCGCCGTCGGGCCGCACCTCCTGAAGGCCGCCGCGAGGCAGCTTCGGAAAAGCGGCCGATGTGAGTGCGTGGGCATCCCGGCGAGATCCTCCGGGGCACGTCGTGCCCCGATGGTGGAGCCGGGCCATCGAGCCGGTGGTACGTGGCGTAGCAGTCCCTGTCTGGGGCCTGTGGGTGCCGCATGCGATCGGCACGCACAAGCCAGAACCATTGACGGGGACGCCGGCAGGGCGTCGCCGAAGCTCAAGAAGACGACGGAGACGTAGTGCCTACGATCCAGCAGCTCGTCCGCAAGGGGCGGACCTCGAAGGCCGGGAAGTCGAAGACCCCGGCCCTCAAGGGCTCCCCCCAGCGGCGCGGCGTGTGCACCCGCGTGTACACCACCACCCCCAAGAAGCCGAACTCGGCCCTCCGCAAGGTCGCCCGCGTGAAGCTTTCCTCGCAGGTCGAGGTCACCGCGTACATCCCCGGTGTCGGCCACAACCTCCAGGAGCACTCGATCGTGCTCGTGCGCGGCGGTCGTGTGAAGGACCTTCCCGGTGTCCGCTACAAGATCGTCCGTGGCGCGCTCGACACGCAGGGCGTGAAGGGTCGCAAGCAGGCTCGGTCCCGTTACGGCGCCAAGAAGGAGAAGAGCTGATGCCCCGCAAGGGTCCGGCCCCGAAGCGGCCGCTCATCGTCGACCCCGTCTACGGGTCCCCGGTTGTCACGCAGCTGATCAACAAGGTCCTGCTCGACGGCAAGAAGTCGACCGCCGAGGCGATCGTCTACGGCGCCCTCGAGGGTGTCCGCGCCAAGACCGACGGCGACCCTGTCGTGGTCCTGAAGCGCGCGCTCGACAACGTCCGTCCCGCCCTCGAGGTGCGTTCCCGCCGTGTCGGTGGCGCCACCTACCAGGTGCCGGTCGACGTGCGCCCGACGCGTGCCACCACGCTCGCGCTCCGCTGGCTCACCGACTTCTCCCGCGCTCGCCGCGAGAAGACGATGACCGAGCGTCTGATGAACGAGATCCTCGACGCGTCGAACGGTCTCGGTGCCGCGGTCAAGCGCCGCGAGGACATGCACAAGATGGCCGACTCCAACAAGGCCTTCGCGCACTACCGCTGGTAGTAGCTTCCGAGCGGCCCCGGGTCACCCCCGGGGCCGTCGGTGGATGCAGTACCGCCGGCCACCCAAGCCCACCTTTAGACCAAGGGGTAAGACACCGTGGCACTCGACGTGCTGACCGACCTGAACAAGGTCCGCAACATCGGCATCATGGCCCACATCGATGCCGGAAAGACCACGACGACCGAGCGCATCCTGTTCTACACGGGTGTGAACTACAAGATCGGTGAGACGCACGACGGTGCGTCGACGATGGACTGGATGGAGCAGGAGCAGGAGCGCGGCATCACGATCACGTCCGCCGCGACGACCTGCTACTGGAAGAACAACCAGATCAACATCATCGACACGCCGGGCCACGTCGACTTCACGGTCGAGGTGGAGCGGTCGCTCCGCGTGCTCGACGGCGCGGTTGCCGTGTTCGACGGCAAGGAGGGTGTCGAGCCCCAGTCCGAGACGGTGTGGCGGCAGGCGGACAAGTACGACGTCCCGCGCATCTGCTTCGTCAACAAGATGGACAAGCTCGGTGCGGACTTCTACTTCACCGTGAAGACCATCGTGGAGCGCCTCAAGGCGAAGCCGCTGGTCATCCAGCTCCCCATCGGGTCGGAGAACGACTTCGAGGGCGTCGTCGACCTCATCGAGATGAAGGCGCTCACGTGGCGCGGCGACACCAAGATGGGCGAGGAGTACGAGGTCGAGGAGATCCCGGCCGACCTCGTCGAGAAGGCGCAGCAGTACCGCGCCGAGCTCATCGAGGCCGTCGCCGAGGCTGACGACGAGCTGCTCGAGAAGTTCCTCGGTGGCGAGGAGCTGTCGATCGCCGAGATCAAGAGCGGCATCCGCAAGCTCGTCATCTCGTCCTCGGCCTTCCCGGTCCTGTGCGGCTCGGCGTTCAAGAACAAGGGCGTGCAGCCCATGCTCGACGCCGTCATCGACTACCTCCCGTCGCCGCTCGACGTCCCGGCCGTCCAGGGCCACGACGTCAAGGACGCCGAGAAGGTCATCGAGCGTCGCCCCGAGGAGTCGGAGCCGTTCTCGGCTCTCGCTTTCAAGGTCGCCACGCACCCGTTCTTCGGCAAGCTGACCTACGTCCGCGTCTACTCGGGCAAGGTCGCGCAGGGCGCCCAGGTGCAGAACTCGACCAAGGGCAAGAAGGAGCGCATCGGGAAGCTCTTCCAGATGCACTCCAACAAGGAGAACCCGGTCGAAGAGGCGCACGCCGGCCACATCTACGCGTTCATCGGGCTCAAGGACGTCACCACCGGTGACACCCTGTCGGACCCGGCGAACCAGGTCATCCTCGAGTCGATGAGCTTCCCGGAGCCCGTCATCGACGTGGCCATCGAGCCGAAGACGAAGGCCGACCAGGAGAAGCTGTCGACCGCCATCCAGAAGCTCGCGCAGGAGGACCCGACCTTCCGCGTCAAGCTGGACGACGAGACCGGCCAGACCGTCATCGGCGGCATGGGCGAGCTCCACCTCGACATCCTCGTCGACCGCATGCGTCGCGAGTTCAAGGTCGAGGCGAACGTCGGCAAGCCGCAGGTCGCGTACCGCGAGACGATCCGCCGCACGGCGGAGAAGATCGACTACACGCACAAGAAGCAGACCGGTGGTTCCGGCCAGTTCGCCAAGGTCCAGGTGACCTTCGCGCCGCTGGAGACGTCGGAGGGCGAGCTCTACGAGTTCGAGAACGCCGTCACCGGTGGCCGCATCCCGCGCGAGTACATCCCGTCGGTCGACGCCGGTATCCAGTCGGCCATGCAGCAGGGTGTGCTGGCGGGCTTCCCGGTCGTCGGCGTGAAGGCGACGCTGATCGACGGTGCGTACCACGACGTCGACTCCTCGGAGATGGCGTTCAAGATTGCCGGTTCGATGGTCTTCAAGGAAGGCGTCAAGCGCGCCGACCCTGTCCTGCTCGAGCCGGTCATGGCCGTCGAGGTGCGTACGCCCGAGGAGTACATGGGCGACGTGATCGGCGACATCAACTCTCGTCGTGGCATGATCCAGTCCATGGAGGACGCGACCGGTGTGAAGGTCGTTCGCGCCCAGGTGCCGCTGAGCGAGATGTTCGGTTACATCGGTGACCTCCGGTCGAAGACCCAGGGTCGCGCGGTGTACTCGATGCAGTTCGACAGCTACGCCGAGGTTCCCAAGGCAGTTGCCGAAGAGATCATCAAGAAGACCCGGGGCGAGTGAGTCCCCACAGGTCGACCCGCACAACCAACCTGTAGGAAAAACCGCACGCCCCGCAGTTGTAGGCTTCTTGGCCGGACATCTGCAACGTTCGGAACATCTACCCAAGTCCCAGGAGGACCCCAGTGGCTAAGGCCAAGTTCGAGCGGACCAAGCCGCACGTCAACATCGGCACGATCGGTCACGTCGACCACGGTAAGACGACGCTGACCGCCGCGATCTCGAAGACGCTTGCGGACAAGTACCCGGAGCTCCCGGCGAACACGCAGCGCAACTTCGACGAGATCGACGCCGCGCCGGAGGAGAAGCAGCGCGGTATCACGATCAACATCGCGCACATCGAGTACGAGACGCCGAAGCGCCACTACGCGCACGTCGACGCTCCGGGTCACGCCGACTACATCAAGAACATGATCACCGGTGCCGCCCAGATGGACGGCGCGATCCTGGTGGTCGCCGCGACCGACGGCCCGATGGCCCAGACGCGTGAGCACGTGCTGCTCGCCCGTCAGGTCGGCGTGCCCTACCTGCTCGTCGCGCTCAACAAGTCCGACATGGTCGACGACGAGGAGATCCTCGAGCTCGTCGAGATGGAGGTCCGCGAGCTGCTGTCGTCGCAGGAGTTCGACGGCGACAACGCCCCGGTCGTTCGCGTCTCGGGCCTCAAGGCTCTCGAGGGCGACCCGGAGTGGGTCGAGAAGATCGTCGAGCTGATGGACGCCGTCGACGAGAACGTTCCGGAGCCGGAGCGCGACCTCGACAAGCCGTTCCTCATGCCGATCGAGGACGTCTTCACGATCACCGGTCGTGGCACCGTCGTCACCGGCAAGGTCGAGCGTGGAACCCTGGACATCAACTCCGATGTCGAGATCGTGGGTATCCGCGTCCCGCAGAAGACCACCGTCACGGGCATCGAGACGTTCCACAAGCAGATGGACCAGGCGCAGGCCGGCGACAACACCGGTCTCCTCCTGCGTGGCATCAAGCGCGAGGACGTCGAGCGTGGCCAGGTCGTCGTGAAGCCGGGTTCCATCACCCCGCACACGAACTTCGAGGCTCAGGTCTACATCCTGGGCAAGGACGAGGGTGGCCGTCACAACCCGTTCTACTCGAACTACCGCCCGCAGTTCTACTTCCGCACCACGGACGTCACCGGCGTCATCACGCTGCCCGAGGGCACCGAGATGGTCATGCCCGGCGACAACACCGAGATGACGGTCGAGCTGATCCAGCCGATCGCCATGGAGGAGGGCCTGGGCTTCGCCATCCGCGAGGGTGGCCGCACGGTCGGCTCCGGCCGTGTGACCAAGATCCTCAAGTGATCTTGGAGCACGAGCTCATCTGACGGAAGTCAGCTGAACAATGGGGCCCGGGCGCTTCGGCGTCCGGGCCCTGTTGCTTGAGTAGTGGGCATCACACCGCCTTGCGTTTGGCTCATGCCAAGTCGTATGGCAAGATTGCATAGTTGCCTGTCACAGGCGCGCTCTTTCAAGTGTCGAACAGTGTGCAGAACCGCAGCCCAGGCCCCGGATCGTTGAGGGCCGGCAGAGGCTGGAGCGGTCACCCTCCCGGGGTAATCCGGACGAGGGGTCGCGGGGTTTATCGCCTGCTGTTTGATGCGTATGGGCGCCCCGCGGAGCACACGTTCTCCGGAATTCCGGAGGCACTGTTCCGAGCAGGCTCGGCAAACGTCGTGGTCGGTCCGGCTGTACAGCTGGGTCAGATCACTTCCCAACGGCCCTGACGCCAGCAATGGTGTTCTGCGCCCGGCTGTGCCGCTCTAAGCGACACGCCCGAGTGCGTGGGTCGGACAGTAGCGGTTCGAGAGAGAGAGTCAGACGACGCCATGGCGGGACAGAAGATCCGCATCCGGCTCAAGTCCTACGACCACGAGGTGATCGACAGTTCGGCGCGCAAGATCGTCGACACGGTCACTCGCGCTGGTGCGACGGTCGTGGGTCCGGTGCCGCTGCCGACGGAGAAGAACGTCTTCGTTGTGATCCGGTCGCCTCACAAGTACAAGGACAGCCGCGAGCACTTCGAGATGCGTACGCACAAGCGGCTCATCGACATCATCGATCCCACGCCCAAGGCCGTCGACTCGCTCATGCGACTCGACCTGCCGGCGGACGTGAACATCGAGATCAAGCTCTGAGGCTGGAGGGGACATCATGACCAACCAGCAGAAGAACGTGACCGCGTTGCTCGGCACGAAGCTTGGTATGACCCAGCTCTGGGACGAGGCCGGTCGCCTCGTGCCGGTGACCGTGGTCTCCGTGGGCACCAACGTGGTGACCCAGATCCGTACGGTGGACGCCGACGGCTACGCGGCTGTTCAGCTCGCGGCCGGCCAGGTCGACCCCCGCAAGGTCACCAAGCCCCTCAAGGGCCACTTCGAGAAGGCCGGCGTGACGCCGCGCCGTCACGTGGCCGAGGTTCGCACCGAGAACGCGTCCGAGTTCACGCTCGGCCAGGAGATCACCGCCGAGGCCTTCGAGGCCGGCGCCCTGGTCGACGTGGTCGGTACCACCAAGGGCAAGGGCACCGCCGGTGTCATGAAGCGTCACGGCTTCTCCGGCGTGGGCGCCTCGCACGGTGCGCACCGCAACCACCGCAAGCCCGGCTCGATCGGTGGCGCCTCGACGCCGTCGCGAGTCTTCAAGGGCCTGCGGATGGCCGGTCGGATGGGTAACGCCCGTCAGACCACCCAGAACCTGACCGTTCACGCGGTCGACGCCGAGAAGGGTCTGCTGCTCGTCAAGGGCGCGGTTCCCGGCCCCAAGGGTGGCGTCGTCCTCGTGCGTAACGCCGCGAAGGGAGCGTGAAACCGATGACCGCTCTGACTGTCGACGTCCTGGACGCCCAGGGCAAGAAGTCCGGCACCGCCGAGCTCCCCTCTGAGGTGTTCGACGTCGCCGTGAACGTCCCGCTGATCCACCAGGTGGTCGTTGCGCAGCGCGCAGCCGCCCGCCAGGGCACGGCCTCCACGAAGACTCGTGGCGAGGTCCGTGGTGGTGGCCGCAAGCCGTACAAGCAGAAGGGCACCGGTCGCGCCCGCCAGGGTTCGACGCGCGCCCCGCAGTTCGCCGGTGGTGGCACCGTCCACGGCCCGCAGCCGCGCAAGTACGACCAGCGCACCCCGAAGAAGATGAAGGCCGCCGCTCTCCGCGGTGCGCTCTCCGACCGCGCCCGCGCCGGTCGCGTTCACGTCGTCGCCGGCTTCGGCATCGAGGGCGTCCCGTCGACCAAGACGGCGCTCGCCACGATCAAGAAGTTCACGGAGCGCGAGAACGTGCTCGTCGTGACGCTGCGTGAGGACGAGACCACGGTCAAGTCGCTCCGCAACGTTCCCGAGGTGCACCTCCTGGTCGCTGACCAGCTGAACACCTACGACGTGCTCGTCTCCGACGACGTGATCTTCACCGAGGGCGCGCTCGCCGCGTTCCTCGAGGGCCCCGCCAAGGGCGCGAAGGCTGTCGCCACGGAGGCCGAGGCCGAGACCGCTGAGGAGACCGCCAAGTGAGCGTCACCGTGAAGGACCCGCGCGACATCCTGCTCGCGCCGGTCGTCTCCGAGAAGAGCTACAACCTTCTCGACGAGGGCAAGTACACCTTCATCGTGGACCCGAGCGCCAACAAGACCGAGATCAAGATCGCGATCGAGAAGGTCTTCAGCGTCAAGGTCGCTTCGGTGAACACGATCAACCGCAAGGGCAAGACGCGTCGCACGCGTTTCGGCCTCGGCAAGCGCAAGGACACGAAGCGTGCGATCGTCACCCTCCGCGAGGGAACGATCGACATCTTCGGCGGTCCGGTCGGCTGAGCTGACGAGAGACGATTGAGGACAGGTTTCCATGGGAATCCGTAAGTACAAGCCGACGACGCCCGGCCGCCGCGGCTCCAGCGTCGCCGACTTCGTCGAGGTCACGCGCTCGCAGCCGGAGAAGTCTCTGATCCGGCCGCTGAGCAAGACCGGTGGCCGTAACAACACCGGTCGTATCACGACGCGGCACAAGGGCGGTGGCCACAAGCGCGCCTACCGCGTCATCGACTTCCGTCGCCACGACAAGGACGGCGTGCCCGCGAAGGTCGCTCACATCGAGTACGACCCCAACCGCACGGCTCGCATCGCGCTCCTGCACTACGCGGACGGCGAGAAGCGCTACATCATCGCGCCGAACAAGCTGTCGCAGGGCGACCGCATCGAGGCCGGTGCAGGCGCCGACATCAAGCCCGGCAACAACCTGCCGCTGCGCAACATCCCGACCGGTACGGTCATCCACGCCATCGAGCTCCGGCCCGGTGGCGGCGCGAAGATCGCCCGCTCGGCCGGTGCGTCGGTGCAGCTCGTTGCCAAGGACGGCCCGTACGCGCAGCTGCGCATGCCGTCCGGCGAGATCCGCAACGTCGACCTGCGCTGCCGCGCGACGGTCGGCGAGGTCGGCAACGCCGAGCAGTCGAACATCAACTGGGGCAAGGCCGGCCGTATGCGCTGGAAGGGCAAGCGCCCGACCGTCCGCGGTGTCGCCATGAACCCGGTCGACCACCCCCACGGTGGTGGTGAGGGTAAGACGTCCGGTGGTCGTCACCCGGTCAGCCCCTGGGGCCAGGCGGAGGGTCGTACCCGCCGTCCGAACAAGTCGAGCGACCGGATGATCGTCCGTCGCCGTCGTACCGGCAAGAAGCGCTGATAGGAGCCTGAAACATGCCTCGTAGCCTGAAGAAGGGCCCCTTCGTCGACGGCCACCTCCAGAAGAAGGTGGACGTCCAGAACGAGAAGGGGACCAAGAACGTCATCAAGACCTGGTCCCGTCGGTCGGTCGTCACGCCCGACTTTCTCGGTCACACCTTTGCCGTGCACGACGGTCGCAAGCACGTCCCGGTCTTCGTGACCGAGGCGATGGTCGGCCACAAGCTCGGCGAGTTCGCTCCCACGCGGACCTTCCGCGGCCACGTGAAGGACGACAGGAAGGGTCGTCGCCGCTGAGGCGTGGGGTCACCCCACCCAACAGCAGTGATGACCTGGACTGTCTGAGAAAAGGAAGCAGGACAGCAATGGAAGCCAAGGCGCAGGCGCGGTTCGTCCGTGTCACGCCCCAGAAGGCCCGGCGCGTCGTGGACCTCATCCGTGGCAAGCAGGCCTCTGAGGCCGTCGCGGTGCTGAAGTTCGCACCGCAGGCCGCCAGCGAGCCGATCCGCAAGGTTGTGGAGAGCGCGATCGCCAACGCTCGGGTGAAGGCCGACCGCGCCAGCGAGCGCTTCGACGAGAACGACCTGGTCGTCTCCGTCGCGTTCGTCGACGAGGGGCCGACGCTCAAGCGGTTCCGCCCGCGGGCTCAGGGACGTGCAACGCGCATTCTCAAGCGCACCAGCCACATCACCGTGGTGCTCGCCGACAAGGAAGGGGCCCGATAGTGGGACAGAAGGTTCACCCGCACGGGTACCGCCTCGGTATCACCACCGACCACCGGTCGCGTTGGTTCGCCGACAGCACCAAGCCTGGTCAGCGGTACCGCGACTACGTCCGTGAGGACGTCCAGATCCGCAAGCTCATGGGCACCGGCCTCGAGCGTGCCGGCATCTCCAAGGTCGAGATCGAGCGCACCCGCGACCGCGTCCGCGTGGACATCCACACGGCGCGTCCGGGCATCGTCATCGGCCGTCGTGGTGCTGAGGCCGACCGCATCCGCGGTGAGCTCGAGAAGCTCACGGGCAAGCAGGTTCAGCTCAACATCCTCGAGGTCAAGAACGCGGAGATCGACGCGCAGCTGGTTGCCCAGGGCATCGCCGAGCAGCTCGCCAGCCGTGTCTCCTTCCGTCGTGCGATGCGCAAGGGCATGCAGTCCGCCCAGCGCGCCGGCGCGAAGGGTATCCGCGTGCAGGTCTCCGGCCGCCTCGGCGGCGCCGAGATGAGCCGTTCGGAGTTCTACCGCGAGGGCCGTGTGCCCCTGCACACGCTCCGTGCGTACATCGACTACGGCTTCTACGAGGCCCGCACCACCTTCGGCCGCATCGGCGTGAAGGTGTGGATCTACAAGGGCGAGACCACCGAGAAGGAGTTCGCCGCTCAGCAGGCTGCAGCCGCGCCCCGTCAGGGCCGTGGCCGGGGCGACCGCCCTGAGCGTGGCGAGCGCGGCGGAGACCGTCGTGGCGGTCGTCGCAACGAGCGTCCGGCCGAGCGCAGCGCCGAGTCCGCCCCCGCGGACCAGGCTGCTGCCGCTCCGGCCGCAGAGACCGGAACGGAGGCCTGACCATGCTGATCCCGCGCAGGGTCAAGCACCGCAAGCAGCACCACCCGTCGCGCTCCGGCGCGGCGAAGGGTGGCACCCAGATCGCGTTCGGCGACTTCGGCATCCAGGCTCTGGAGCCGGCGTACGTCACCAACCGCCAGATCGAGGCGGCGCGTATCGCAATGACCCGCCACATCAAGCGTGGCGGCAAGGTGTGGATCAACATCTACCCCGACCGTCCGCTGACGAAGAAGCCTGCCGAGACCCGCATGGGTTCCGGTAAGGGTTCGCCGGAGTGGTGGGTCGCCAACGTCAAGCCGGGCCGCATCGTTTTCGAGCTGGCCGGCGTGGACGAGTCCCTTGCACGCGAGGCCATGCGCCGCGCGATGCACAAGCTCCCGATGAAGTGCCGTTTCGTGGTGCGCGAGGGTGGTGTCTGATGGCTATCGGTACCCAGGGGCTCGCCCCGATCGATCTGGACGGCATGGACGACGAGACTCTCGTCGGCAAGCTGAAGGAAGCCAAGGAGGAGCTGTTCAACCTCCGCTTCCAGTCGGCGACCGGCCAGCTCGAGAGCCACGGTCGTCTCAAGGCCGTGCGTCGCGACATCGCCCGGATCTACACGATCCTGCGCGAGCGCGAGCTCGGCATCCGTACGGCTCCGAGCGTGAGTGAGTGAGGCAATGAGCGACAACACGACTGCTGCTGAGGCCCCTGAGGCCCAGCGCGCGACGCGTAAGGTGCGCCGTGGCTACGTGGTGAGCGACAAGATGGACAAGACCATCGTGATCGAGGTCGAGGACCGGGTTAAGCACCCCCTCTACGCCAAGGTCATCCGTCGCACCACGAAGGTCAAGGCGCACGACGAGCAGAACAGCGCCGGCATCGGCGACCTGGTTCTGATCATGGAGACCCGCCCGCTGTCCGCCACCAAGCGGTTCCGGCTCGTGGAGATCCTCGAGAAGGCCAAGTAAGACTTCTCTTCCCGCTGGGGGCGGTGCGTGACACACGTACGCGTGGCGCCCCCAGCACAGCAACTATCCGTTCGGCCAGGCTCGCCGGAAGCAGTCCGCGCGAGAACCAGTTCGACGACAGGAGTTCACTCAAATGATCCAGCAGGAGTCGCGACTTCGGGTCGCCGACAACACGGGTGCCAAGGAGATTCTCTGCATCCGCGTTCTCGGTGGCTCCGGCCGTCGCTACGCCGGAATCGGCGACACCATCGTCGCCACCGTCAAGGACGCGATCCCGGGCGGCAACGTGAAGAAGGGCGACGTCATCAAGGCCGTCGTCGTCCGGACCGCCAAGGAGCGCCGTCGTCCCGACGGTTCCTACATCAAGTTCGACGAGAACGCCGCCGTCATCCTGAAGAACGACGGCGAGCCTCGCGGCACCCGCATCTTCGGCCCGGTGGGTCGTGAGCTGCGTGACAAGCGGTTCATGAAGATCATCTCGCTGGCTCCGGAGGTGCTCTGACCATGGCGAAGATCAAGAAGGGCGACCAGGTCATCGTGATCTCGGGTCGCGACAAGGGCAAGACCGGCCGCGTGCTCGAGGTCCTGAAGGACTCCGACCGCCTCGTGGTCGAGGGCGTGCAGCGCGTCACGAAGCACACCAAGGTGGGCCAGTCGCAGCGCGGCACCCGCACCGGTGGCATCGAGACGGTCGAGGCGCCGATCCACGTGAGCAACGTGATGATCGTCGACCCGGAGACCAAGAAGGGCACCCGCGTCGGGTACCGCCTCGAGCAGGTGGAGCGGGACGGTCGTACCAAGACCGTCCGGATCCGCGTCGCGAAGCGCTCCGGGAAGGACATCTGATGACCGAGACGACCATCGAGGCCCCGGCCCAGCCGCGCCTCAAGCAGAAGTACCGCGAGGAGATCCTCTCGGCGCTGATCGAGGAGTTCGGCCACAAGAACCTGCACCAGGCCGGCGGTCTCACGAAGATCGTCGTGAACATGGGTGTGGGCGACGCGGCCAAGGACTCGAAGCTCATCGAGGGCGCGATCCGCGACCTCTCGGCGATCACCGGTCAGAAGCCGCAGGTCACCAAGGCTCGCAAGTCCATCGCTCAGTTCAAGCTGCGCGAGGGCATGCCGATCGGCGCGCACGTCACGCTCCGCGGCGACCGCATGTGGGAGTTCCTCGACCGCCTGCTGTCCACCGCTCTGCCGCGTATCCGCGACTTCCGCGGCCTGTCGCCCAAGCAGTTCGACGGGCACGGCAACTACACCTTCGGTCTCACGGAGCAGTCGATGTTCCACGAGATCGACCAGGACAAGATCGACCGGGTCCGCGGTATGGACATCACGGTCGTGACGACGGCGACGACCGACGACGAGGGCCGCTCCCTGCTGCGCCGTCTCGGCTTCCCCTTCAAGGAGAACTGACATGGCGAAGAAGGCCCTGATCAACAAGGCGGCCGGCAAGCCGAAGTTCGCGGTTCGCGCCTACACCCGGTGCCAGAAGTGCGGTCGTCCGCACTCCGTCTACCGCAAGTTCGGCCTGTGCCGTATCTGCGTGCGGGAGATGGCCCACCGTGGCGAGCTTCCCGGCGTCACCAAGAGCAGCTGGTAACACAACTACGCCGTAGGTCTGTCCGGCCACACGAGGCCGTTCGGATACCCCGGCGAGGAAGGGCAAGAGCCCGATGACTATGACCGACCCGATCGCAGACATGCTGACCCGTCTGCGTAACGCGAACTCGGCGCACCACGACACGGTCACCATGCCGTCGTCGAAGCTGAAGACGCACATCGCTGAGATCCTGCAGGCCGAGGGCTACATCGCCGGCTGGTCCGTGGAGGACGCCCAGGTGGGCAAGTCCCTCACGCTCGAGCTGAAGTACGGCCAGAACCGGGAGCGCGCCCTGGCGGGCGTGCGCCGCATCTCGAAGCCCGGCCTGCGCGTCTACCGCAAGTCCACCGAACTGCCCAAGGTCCTCGGCGGCCTGGGCGTGGCGATCCTGTCCACGTCCTCCGGCCTGCTGACCGACCGCCAGGCACAGGCCAAGGGCGTCGGCGGCGAAGTCCTCGCCTACGTCTGGTAATCCGGAAAGGAGAAAACGCCAATGTCTCGAATCGGCAAGCTTCCCGTTCCGGTCCCGGCCGGCGTGGACATCACTGTCAGCGGCGCGCTCGTGACCGTGAAGGGCCCCAAGGGTTCTCTCGAGCACACCGTGCCCGCACCCATCAATGTCGCCCAGGAGGACGCCCAGCTCGTGGTGTCCCGTCCGGACGACGAGCGGAACTCCCGTGCGCTGCACGGCCTCACCCGCACCCTGATCGCCAACATGATCACGGGCGTGACCGAGGGCTACGAGAAGAAGCTCGAGATCGTCGGTACTGGTTACCGTGTCGTGGCGAAGGGTTCGAACCTCGAGTTCGCGCTGGGCTTCAGCCACCCCGTTGTCATCGAGCCCCCCGCGGGTGTCACGTTCGCAGTCGAGAGCCCCACCAAGTTCTCGGTCTCGGGCATCGACAAGCAGCAGGTCGGCGAGGTCGCAGCGAACATTCGCAAGATCCGCAAGCCCGAGCCCTACAAGGGCAAGGGCGTGCGCTACGCCGGCGAGAACGTCCGCCGCAAGGTCGGAAAGGCTGGTAAGTGACGATGGCTATCAAGATCCTGGGCAAGGGCAAGTCCGTCGCTCGCCAGCGTCGTCACCTGCGCCTGCGCAAGAAGATCACCGGCACCGCCGTTCGTCCCCGTCTGGTCGTCACCCGCTCCGCGCGCCACATGGTCGCGCAGATCGTGGACGACAGCGTGGGCAAGACCGTCGCCTCGGCGTCGACCCTCGAGGCCGACCTGCGTGCGTTCGACGGCGACAAGACGGCCAAGGCCCGCAAGGTCGGCGAGCTCGTCGCCGAGCGTGCCAAGGCTGTCGGCGTCGACACCGTCGTGTTCGACCGCGGCGGCAACAAGTACCACGGTCGCGTCGCTGCTGTGGCTGACGGCGCCCGCGAGGGCGGTCTGGCCCTGTGATGACAAACGCACGGAAGAAGAGGACTCTCTGATGGCTGCAGGGCAGCGCAGCGGCGCCCCCCAGGGTGCCGCCACCGAGAACAAGGACCGCAACGACCGCCGTGGTGGCGGGCGTCGCGACGACCGCCGCGGCGGTCGCGAGGAGAAGAGCGCCTTCGTCGAGAAGGTCGTCTCCATCAACCGCGTCGCCAAGGTCGTCAAGGGCGGCCGCCGCTTCAGCTTCACCGCGCTCGTCGTGGTGGGCGATGGTGACGGCACCGTCGGCGTCGGCTACGGCAAGGCCAAGGAGGTGCCCGCGGCGATCGCCAAGGGTGTTGAGGAGGCGAAGAAGAACTTCTTCCGCGTCCCCCGCATCCAGGGCACCATCCCGCACCCCATCCAGGGTGAGGCCGCTGCCGGTGTCGTGTTCCTGCGTCCGGCGTCCCCGGGTACCGGTGTTATCGCCGGTGGTCCGGTCCGCGCCGTGCTGGAGTGCGCCGGCATCCACGACGTGCTGAGCAAGTCGCTCGGTTCGTCCAACGCGATCAACATCGTGCACGCCACGGTCGCGGCCCTGCAGGGCCTCGAGGAGCCGGCCGCAGTTGCCGCTCGTCGTGGGCTCCCGCTGGAGGACGTGGCCCCGGCCGCGCTGCTCCGCGCGCAGGCCGCCGGTCGTGCCGAGTCGACTGCAAAGGCGGGTGCGTGATGGCTCGACTCAAGGTGACTCAGACCAAGTCCGCCATCGGCGGCAAGCAGAACCAGCGTGACACGCTGCGGACGCTCGGCCTCAAGCGGATCGGCGACACCGCCGTGAAGGAGGACCGCGCGGAGATCCGTGGCATGGTCAAGACGGTGGCGCACCTCGTCGCCGTCGAGGAGGTCGAGTGATCATGGCGGAGAACAAGCCGCTGAAGGTCCACCACCTCCGTCCGGCCCCCGGCGCCAAGACCGCGAAGACCCGTGTGGGTCGCGGTGAGGGCTCGAAGGGTAAGACGGCGGGTCGTGGTACCAAGGGTACGAAGGCTCGTTACCAGGTCCCCGCGGGCTTCGAGGGTGGGCAGATGCCTCTGCACATGCGCCTCCCGAAGCTCCGTGGCTTCAAGAACCCGTTCCGGGTCGAGTTCCAGGTCGTGAACCTGGACAAGCTTTCCGAGCTGTTCCCCGAGGGTGGCTCCGTCACCGTCGAGGACCTGGTCGCGAAGGGCGCGGTCCGCAAGGGCCAGCCCGTGAAGGTGCTCGGCAACGGCGACGTCACCGTCAAGCTCGAGATCGCGGTCGACCGCGTCTCGGCTTCCGCCAAGGAGAAGATCCTGGCGGCCGGCGGTACGGTCTCGGAGGCCTGAGACAGCTGACAGGGCCGGCGGCGCGTGAGCGCGGCCGGCCCTGTGTGCTCTCTTGAGTATTTCCCGGAGCGAACGTGGTCCAACGGACCCCGTAAGCAACGTAGAATCCGACACGGTCTGGCTGCACCGTTGTGGTCTGGCCCACGTTCGACTCACCTCGCCGGCGTCCCGCCGGCGACACTAGATCCCGCAACGGCGGGCCAGGAGGATAGGGTGCTCAGCGCTTTCGGCCGGGCTTTCCGGACGCCAGACCTGCGGCGCAAGCTGCTGTTCACGATCGCCATCATGACGATCTTCCGCCTCGGGTCGTTCATCCCGACGCCGGGCGTGGACTACGCGAACGTGCAGCAATGTATCGCGCAGGCGGACAACGACAGCCTGCTCGGCCTGATCAACGTCTTCAGCGGCGGCGCGCTGCTGCAGCTGTCGATCTTCGCCCTCGGGATCATGCCGTACATCACGGCCAGCATCATCGTGCAGCTGCTTCGCGTGGTCATCCCGCGCTTCGAGGCGCTGCACAAGGAGGGCCAGTCGGGCCAGACCAAGCTGACCCAGTACACCCGCTACCTGACGATCGCCCTCGCGATCCTCCAGTCGACGACCGTCATCACGACGGCGCGCCAGGGCCTGCTCTTCAGCGGCTGTGGCCTCGACGTCATCGCGGACGACAGCATCCTGACCTCCATCTTCATGGTCATCACCATGACCGCCGGTACCGGCCTGGTCATGTGGCTCGGTGAGCTCATCACCGAGCGCGGCGTCGGCAACGGCATGTCGCTCCTGATCTTCACGTCGATCGCCGCCAGCTTCCCGACCTCCCTCTGGTCGATCGCCGGTGGCGCCAACGGCGTCGTGAACTTCACGATCATGGTCCTCGTGATCATCCTGGTCATCGGCCTCGTGGTGTTCGTCGAGCAGTCGCAGCGCCGCATCCCGGTGCAGTACGCCAAGCGCATGGTGGGTCGCCGCATGTACGGCGGCACCAGCACGTACATCCCGATCAAGATCAACATGTCCGGCGTGATCCCCGTGATCTTCGCGGCGTCGATCCTGGCCATCCCGGGGCTTCTCGCCCAGTTCGGGGACCAGAGCTCCGAGTGGGTCGTCTGGATCTCCAACAACCTGGTCCAGCAGTCGTCGCCGCTGTACATCGCGATCTACACGCTGATGATCATCTTCTTCTGCTTCTTCTACACCTCGATCACGTTCAACCCGGACGAGGTCGCGGACAACATGAAGAAGTACGGCGGCTTCATCCCCGGCATCCGGGCCGGCCGCCCCACGGCGGAGTACCTCGACTTCGTGATCACCCGGATCACCTCCGCCGGTTCCCTGTACCTCGCGCTGATCGCGCTGATCCCGACGCTGGTGCTCGTCTTCCTTGGCGTCAGCACCAACCTGCCCTTCGGCGGTAGCTCGATCCTCATCGTGGTCGGCGTCGGGCTGGAGACGGTCAAGCAGATCGACTCCCAGCTGCAGCAGCGCCACTACGAAGGATTCCTCCGTTGAGCCAGACTCCCACCACCGCCACTCGCCGCGAGCTGCACGCTCGTCCGGACCGGGAGGGCCAGGTCACTCGCCTGGTCATCATGGGTCCGCAGGGCGTCGGCAAGGGCACGCAGGCAGCGCGCCTTGCAGAGGTCTTCGGGATCGTGGCGATCTCCACCGGTGACATCTTCCGCGCCAACATCAAGGGCAACACGGAGCTCGGTGCGACGGCCAAGGCGTACATGGACAAGGGTGACCTCGTCCCGGACGAGGTCACCAACGCCATGGTCCGCGACCGTCTCGCCGAGGTCGACGTCAAGGCAGGGTTCCTGCTCGACGGCTACCCCCGCAACGCGGCCCAGGTCGCCGAGCTGGACACCGCGCTCGCCGGTCTCGGCTGGGAGCTCGACGGCGTGATCGAGCTGACGGCCGAGCGGGACGTGCTCATGGAGCGCCTCACCAAGCGTGCGGAAGAAGAGGGCCGGGAGGACGACACCCCCGAGGGGATCGCCCGCCGCCTCGACATCTACTACAGCGAGACGGCACCTCTCACCGCCGCCTACGCGGAGCGTGGCCTGCTGGCCAAGGTGGACGGCGTCGGCGAGATCGCCGAGGTCACCGACCGCATCGTCGCCTCGCTCGCGACCCAGCTGGGCTGAGCGGTGGTCTTCGGCCGGGAGCGGATCGAGTACAAGACGCCGGACCAGGTGCGCCTCATGCGGCGCGCCGGTCTGGTGGTCGCCGACACGCTCGCCGCGGTCCGGGCCGCCGCCCGGCCCGGCCTGACCACCGCCGACCTCGACGCGGTCGCCGCGCGGACGATCGAGGCGGCCGGCGCCAAGCCGTCGTTCCTGGGCTACCAGGGCTTCCCGGCGGTCATCTGCGCCTCGGTCAACGACGAGGTCATCCACGGCATCCCGGGCGGCCGGGTGCTCGCCGCGGGTGACCTCGTCTCGATCGACTGCGGCGCGATCGTCGAGGGCTGGCACGGCGACTCGGCGATCTCGTTCGTCCTGGGCCCCGAGGGCGCCCTGGACCACCGCCTGCCCGACGACGACCTGGTCGCCGCCGGAGCGGATCTCGCGGACATCGCGCTCGTCCGGGCCACCGAGACGGCCATGTGGGCCGGCATCGCGGCCCTGGCGTCGGCCAAGCGGCTCAACGCCGTGGGCGAGGCCGTCGAGACCGCCGTCGAGCTGGCCGGGGAGTTCACCGGCACCGAGTACGGCATCGTCGAGGAGTACGTGGGGCACGGCATCGGCACCGCCATGCACCAGCCCCCGGACGTGCACAACTACCGGACCTCCGGGTCGGGCCCGCGCCTGCGGTCCGGTATGTGCCTCGCCATCGAGCCGATGATCAGCCGGGGCGGCGGCGAGACCAAGGTGCTCGCGGACGACTGGACCGTGGTCACGACCGACGGCTCGCGCGCGGCCCACTGGGAGCACTCGACGGCGATCATGGCGGACGGCATCGTCGTCCTGACGGCCGTCGACGGGGGAGCGGAGCGCCTCGCCGACTTCGGCGTGCAGCCCGTCGACCTCGGCTGAGAAAACTTCACCCCGGGTCTATTTAAGTACCAGTCAGTTGGCTACGATCGGCCTGTGACCGACGACGCGCACACCCTGCCCGACACCCGTACCCAGGCGCCGGCGCACGCCGTGCCGGGGCGGTCGCGCGGGCCGTGGTACGCGCGGGTCCTCCCGGCTCTCGGCCGGGGGCTGCGTCGCTTCGGGCGCTGGCTCGCCGCCTGGGCCCGCCGGCTCGCCCCGAGTCCCTTCCTGTGGGTCGGGATCGTGCTCGGCTTCGGCACCTCGCTCCTCGTGTGGGAGTCGGTCCTGCTGCTCGGCGTCGTGGTGTGGCTGTTCGGCATCTGGGTCTGGGTCACGCGCGGGCGGCCCGTGCTGGTGGCGCTCGGCCTGGGCATCGTGCTCGGCTGGCTCCCGATGCTGTACTTCTTCGTGGGCAGCCTGCCCCACACGATGATCGGCCTGCCCGGGGTCGAGTACGACCTCTGAGCGGCTCCGCGTGGCGAGGCTCACGCGCCGGACGTGCGCCGTCGGCCGTCTTCGCTTTGAATGGTTTACGAACTGACGTAAGATAGATCGCTGGGTGTAGTCCGTTCAACGCCTCCAGATCTTGAAAGGGTGCCGACGGCGCCTGCCGGTCCCCGCTCGTGCGGGGCGCAGGCCGAGGCACACGAGGTAGGCGGTACACGGACACACGCGACATCCACACCCGACTGTCGGTCTCGCAGGTCTCCTGCGGTGCCGTGGGCGTGGAAGCAGTCACGACGAGAGTTAGCGGAGGATATGGCAAAGAAGGACGGTGTCATCGAGATCGAGGGCAGTGTGATCGAGGCTCTGCCGAACGCGATGTTCCGCGTCGAGCTGTCGAACGGTCACAAGGTTCTCGCGCACATCTCGGGAAAGATGCGTCAGCACTACATCCGGATCCTCCCCGAGGACCGCGTGGTGGTGGAGCTCAGCCCGTACGACCTGTCCCGCGGCCGGATCGTCTACCGCTACAAGTAGTCAGTCCCCGATCCGGGGCTGCGTCACCCACGGCCTGGCCGAGGACGACGTCGCCGTACGATCGACCACCCACGACACTGCTGCGCGCGCACCGGGAGACCGGACGTTCGTGGCGGAGGAAAACCCGATGAAGGTCAAGCCGAGCGTCAAGAAGATCTGCGACAAGTGCAAGGTGATCCGCCGGCACGGTCGCGTCATGGTGATCTGCGACAACCTGCGCCACAAGCAGCGCCAGGGCTGATCACGCTCCGGGCACACGCCCGGGCCGGTGGCTGAGGCCACCACCAGCGCACCACCTCGAACCAGCCCCGCGGGCAACCGCGCAGGGCAGGGGAACCCTCGGACCGGAGGCCGGGGCCCGCGAAGAATCGCGGGATGGCGGTGCGGCAGACCTCCGACGAGCAGTACAGGAGCCGGAAGGCACATGGCACGTCTTATCGGCGTCGACCTCCCCCGCGACAAGCGGCTTGAGGTTGCGCTCACTTACATCTTCGGTGTGGGTCGTACCCGCGCGAAGGAGACCCTGGCCGCCACGGGCATCAGCCCGGACATCCGCGTGAAGGACCTCGGCGACGCCGAGCTCGTTGCGCTCCGCGACTACCTCGAGGGCAACTTCAAGCTCGAGGGTGACCTCCGCCGTGAGGTCGCGGCCGACATCCGCCGCAAGGTCGAGATCGGCACCTACCAGGGCCTGCGCCACCGTCGCGGCCTGCCGGTGCGTGGTCAGCGCACCAAGACCAACGCGCGCACCCGCAAGGGTCCCAAGCGCACCGTCGCGGGCAAGAAGAAGGCCCGCTGATAGCAGTCCGTGGAGCGGTCGGCTCATCGAGCTGAGACCGCCCCGGTCCGATCAGACCAGGAGATTACAGAACAGATGCCTCCCAAGACTCGCGCCGCCGCCGGCCGCAAGCCGCGCCGCAAGGACAAGAAGAACGTCCCGCTCGGCCAGGCGCACATCAAGTCCACCTTCAACAACACGATCATCTCGATCACCGACCCGTCCGGTGCCGTGGTGTCGTGGGCCTCTGCCGGCCACGTCGGCTTCAAGGGCTCCCGCAAGTCCACCCCGTACGCCGCGCAGATGGCCGCCGAGTCGGCCGCCCGCCGCGCGCAGGAGCACGGCGTCAAGAAGGTCGACGTCTTCGTGAAGGGCCCGGGTTCCGGTCGCGAGACCGCCATCCGCTCGCTCCAGGCGACCGGCCTCGAGGTCGGCTCGATCCAGGACGTGACGCCCCAGGCGCACAACGGCTGCCGCCCCCCGAAGCGTCGCCGCGTCTGACGCTGTTCGTCGCGACGCGGTGCGGCGCGCGGCCCCAGGGCCGCGGACCGCACCGCGATCGCGGCGCCCGCTCACCTCATGAGGTGAGCAACCCGCCCGGACGGTGACAGAGATCCGCCCGGGCTGCGAGAGATCGCAGAGACCGTGATGCGTCATATAGCGGACGCACACCGAAAGGACACCCACAGTGCTTATCGCACAGCGCCCCACGCTGACCGAAGAGGTCATCTCGGAGAGCCGTTCCCGCTTCTCCATCGAGCCGCTCGAGCCTGGCTTCGGCTACACGCTCGGCAACTCGATGCGTCGCACGCTGCTGTCGTCCATCCCGGGCGCAGCCGTCACGTCCATCCGTATCGACAACGTGCTGCACGAGTTCAGCACCGTGTCGGGCGTGAAGGAGGACGTCACCGAGATCATCCTCAACATCAAGAACCTCGTCGTCTCCTCGGAGAACGACGAGCCCGTCGTGATGTACCTGCGCAAGCAGGGCGCCGGCACCGTGACCGCCGCGGACATCGTTCCGCCGGCGGGGGTCGAGGTCCACAACCCCGACCTGCACATCGCCACCCTCAACGACAAGGGCAAGCTCGAGATCGAGCTGACCGTCGAGCGGGGCCGTGGGTACGTGTCCGCCGCGCAGAACAAGCAGTTCGACGCGGAGATCGGGCGCATCCCGGTCGACTCGATCTACTCGCCGGTCCTCAAGGTCACGTACAAGGTCGAGGCCACCCGAGTCGAGCAGCGCACCGACTTCGACAAGCTCATCGTCGACGTCGAGACCAAGCAGGCGATCACGCCTCGCGACGCGCTCGCTTCGGCTGGCAAGACCCTGGTCGAGCTGTTCGGCCTGGCACGTGAGCTGAACGTCGAGGCCGAGGGCATCGAGATCGGCCCGTCGCCGACGGACACCGCGCTGGCCGCGGACCTGGCGCTGCCGATCGAGGAGCTCAACCTCACCATCCGTTCGTACAACTGCCTCAAGCGCGAGGGCATCCACCAGGTGGGCGAGCTCGTGGCCCGCAGCGAGGCGGACCTGCTCGACATCCGCAACTTCGGTGCGAAGTCGATCACCGAGGTCAAGGAGAAGCTGGCCGAGCTCGGCCTCAGCCTCAAGGACTCGCCGCTGGACTTCGATCCGGCCGGCGCCTCGTACTTCGAGGGTGGCGACTCCGCGGCCTACGGCAGCGACGAGCAGTCGTACTGACGTCCCGCACCCGGCCTAGGCCGGGTGCGCGGAACCACATTCAAGGAGACAAGCAATGCCTACCCCCACCAAGGGCGCACGGCTCGGCGGTAGCCCGGCTCACGAGCGTCTGATCCTCGCGAACCTGTCGACCTCGCTCTTCGAGCACGGCCGCATCACGACTACCGAGACCAAGGCCAAGCGCCTGCGTCCGCTGGCCGAGCGTCTGATCACGTTCGCGAAGAAGGGCGACCTGTCCGCCCGCCGCCGCGTGCTCACCGTCGTGCGCGACAAGGGCGTGGTCCACACGCTGTTCACCGAGATCGCCCCGGCCATGGCCGAGCGCAACGGTGGCTACACGCGTATCACCAAGATCGGCACCCGCAAGGGCGACAACGCGCCGATGGCGGTCATCGAGCTCGTCACCGAGCCCGTGAGCCCCAAGCAGGCCGTCGTCAAGGAGGCCACCAAGGCCACCGAGAAGGCTGCTCCGGTCGAGGACGCGCCCGTCGAGGACGCTCCCGTGGAGGAGACCCCCGCCGAGGACGTCAAGGACGCCCCCGCGGAGGACGCTCCCGCCGAGGAGACCACGGAGGAGAAGAAGGAGGCCTGAGCCCCCTTCCTCCCTGCACGACGCCGGGCCGCACCTTCCGTACGGAGGGTGCGGCCCGGCGTCGTCGTACGACGTGTCAGACGTACAGATCACCAGAGTGACCTGTACGTCTGACACGTCAGGACGGCGGGAGGTCCCAGGCGCGCGCGCCGCCCACGAGGGCGGCCGAGTTGGGCACGATGACGACGTCGTCGCCCAGCCTGGCCAGTGCCGACGGCGTGATGCAGCGGGCGTTGCCGCCGCCGATGTACAGCCGGTCCCAGTGGAAGACCGGCCGCAGCCCGTCGACGACGGTGACCACGCGCCGCGACCACAGCCCGTCGCCGAGCCGGCGCCGCTCGGGCTCGCCGATGTACTGGTCGTACGTGAGGCTGCGGCGCACCGGGGCGTGCGACCACTCCAGGTGCGGCGCGATGCGCCCGCCGTGGAACATCGCCGTGCCCAGGCCCGTGCCGAGCGTGATCACGAGCTCCAGGCCCGACGCCGCGACCACACCGGCGCCGTGCACCTCCGCGTCGTTCAGGACGAGGGCGGGCAGCCCGAGGCGCGCGGCCACCGCCGCCTGCATGTCGAAGCTGCTCCACGCGTCCTGGAGCGCGGGGACCACCCGGGACCGGGGTCCGGACCTGGTGATGTAGTGCGGCGTGTGCACCACGACGCCGCTGCGGATCATGCCCGGCATGCCGACCGTGACCCGTGCCGCGGCGGGCAGGTCGGTGGCGATCTTGGCGATCGTGTCGACGAGCAGCTCCGGCGGCAGCGGGTAGGGGGTCGGCACCCGGACGGGGGTCGCGTGGGCCGTGCCCGACGTGTCGAGGACGGCCGCCTTGATGCCGCCGCCGCCGCAGTCGACCGCGAGCGTGAGGGTGTCTGCCATGACGTCACTGTACGAACCCCGGCGGGGGCATCGGGGAAGATGGCTGACGTGAACGACTTCATCCGGGTCCGTCTCGACCTCGCCTACGACGGCACCGACTTCGCGGGCTGGGCTCGTCAGCCGGGCCTGCGCACCGTCGAGGGGACCCTCCAGGACGGCCTCGCCCAGGTGCTGCGGACCGAGCCGCGCGGCCTCCCGGCGCCCCGGCTCACGGTCGCCGGCCGCACCGACTCCGGCGTCCACGCCCGGGGCCAGGTGGCGCACGTCGACGTCGACCAGGAGGCCTGGGCCGCGCTGCCGGGCCGGTCCGACCGCTCGCCCGGGGCGTCGCTCGTGACCCGCCTGGGGGGCGTGCTCCCCGGCGACCTGGTCGTGCGGCGGGCCGCGCCCCCGCCCGCGGGCTTCGACGCGCGCTTCTCCGCGCTGCGCCGCCGCTACACCTACCGGATCGCCGACGACGTCGCGCTGCGCGACCCGCTGCGCCGCAGCCACGTGCTGTGGTCCCGCAAGGCGCTGGACGCCGACGCCATGGACGCCGCCGTCCGCCCGCTGACCGGGGTGCGCGACTTCGCCGCCTACTGCAAGCCGCGGCCCGGGGCGACGACCATCCGGGAGCTGCAGCGCATGGCCTGGGAGCGGCCCGCCGACGGGCCCGACGCCGGCCTCGTGGTCGCGCACGTCGTGGCCGACGCGTTCTGCCACAACATGGTGCGCGCGCTCGTCGGGGCCTCGATCGCGGTGGGGGAGGGGCGGCGTCCGGTGAGCTGGCCGGCCGACCTGCTGGCGAGCCGGCGGCGGGAGGCCGGCGTCTTCGTGGTGCCGCCCGAGGGGCTGTGCCTGGAGGAGATCGCCTACCCGGCGGACGCCGAGCTCGCGGCGCGGGCCGATGCGGTCAAGGCGAAGCGGATGGACGAGGACGTCTGGGACGACCAGGTGGCGGCGAAGTAGAACGCTGGCGAGACAGAACCGCTGGTCGAGCTCGTCGAGACCGCAGCAGGGTCTCGACGAGCTCGACCAGCGGGTGGTGGCTCTCGACAGCGGATGTGCTCGCCGGAGCGTTACGTAGGCGAAGGGCCTCAGGGCTCCTCGACCCAGTGGACCGCGGCCTCCTCGGCGCTCGCCCCCGCGCCGTCGATGCCCGCGTCCGTGCCGTACAGGTCGTTCTGCCGGTCGCCGTCCTCGGCGGCATAGCTGCCGGGGTCCGCGTCGGGGTCGGACACGAGCCGGCCGGCACGCGACGTGTCGGCACGGTCCAGCGGGTCCTCCTGCCAGACGTCCGGCTCCTCCTCGCTGAGGCGCTGGTCCATCGACTCGCCCTGCCGCTCCTCCCACGAGGTCTCGCCCCAGTGGTTCGAGCGCGGACGGTCCGGCGGGGAGTAGCCCTCGTCGAGGAAGTCCTTGGGACCACGGCTGTACAGGGTGTCCTCGGTCGGGAGCTGGTCGGTGTCGCCCTCGGCGATACCGTCCGGTCCAGGCATGGTGGCTGGGGTTTCCTCGGTCATGGTCCTACCGTGACACCAGTTCGGCGCAGACGCCAGAGTGCCGGGGTCGGAGTGCCGCAGTGGCGAACCTCATGCCCGGGAACGGCACGGTGGTGCGCCTACGCTTTGACCCCCGGGGAAACTGCCAGGTACTCTAATGAGTCGTTGTGCTTTGTCACGACGTCCTGCGACGGCACCGAGCCCACTCGAGTGCCGACGACCGGCCCGGACGTCATTCTGACCCCCGCGCACAACGACCTGACTCATCGGGCGCCGCTTCTCGCCCGACGACACCGCAAACGAAAAGGTTACGAACCGTGCGTACGTACACCCCCAAGCCCGGCGACGTCCAGCGCGACTGGTACGTCGTCGACGCGACCGACGTCGTCCTGGGCCGCCTGGCAAGCCAGGTCGCAACCCTGCTGCGCGGGAAGCACAAGCCGACCTTCGCCCCGCACGTCGACGGCGGTGACTTCGTCATCGTCATCAACGCGGACAAGGTCGCGCTGAGCGGCAACAAGCGCGAGACCAAGCTGGCTTACCGCCACTCGGGCTACCCGGGCGGTCTCACGGCCACCCCGTACGGCGAGCTCCTGGACACCAAGCCGGAGCGCGCCATCGAGAAGGCCGTGCGCGGCATGATCCCCAAGACCTCGCTCGGTCGGACGCAGATGACCCACCTGAAGGTCTACGCAGGCTCTGAGCACCCGCACACGGCGCAGCAGGCCAAGCCGTTCGAGATCACCCAGGTTTCGCAGCAGGCCTGAGGCCGCTGCCGGATCGCAACGCGAAGGACGCGAGGACATCACAGTGGCCGAGACCACCGTCGAATTCGAGCAGGGCGCCGAGGCGCCCAGCAACTACACCACCGAGACTTCCGCGCCGGCGACGCGCGGTTCGTCCATCACCGCCCCGGGCCAGGCCCTCGGGCGCCGCAAGGAGGCCGTGGCGCGCGTGCGCCTCGTCCCCGGCACCGGCACCTGGAAGATCAACGGCCGCACCCTCGAGGACTACTTCCCGAACAAGGTGCACCAGCAGCTGGTCAACTCGCCGCTGAACCTGGTCGAGGTCGAGGGCCGCTTCGACGTCATCGCCCGCATCACGGGTGGCGGCACGTCGGGTCAGGCCGGTGCGCTGCGCCTGGGCATCGCCCGTGCGCTGAACGCCATCGACGAGGACGCGAACCGCGCCGAGCTCAAGAAGGCCGGCTTCCTCACGCGTGACGACCGCAAGGTCGAGCGCAAGAAGGCCGGTCTCAAGAAGGCCCGCAAGGCTCCGCAGTACTCCAAGCGCTGATCAGAGCGCTTGGCCGGGTGGCCCCGCCGGACAGTGTCGAACTGTTCAGCGGGGCCACCTGCATTTGCAGGGGCCAGAGAGCGGAACCGGCACCCGCCGGCGCCCACTACGGTGGGATCGGGAACGAGCTGAGGAGAACGTGCATGGGCAGGCTGTTCGGCACCGACGGAGTTCGGGGCCTCGCCAACAAGGACATCACCGCGGAGCTGGCGCTGGAGCTGGGCGCCGCCGCGGCCCGGGTCCTGACCGCGCAGGGTGAGCTGCTGGGCCCGCGACCGCGGGCCGTCGTCGGGCGGGACACGCGGGCGTCCGGGGAGTTCCTGGCCGGGGCGGTCGCCGCCGGTCTGGCCTCCGCGGGCGTGGACGTGGTGATGCTGAACGTGCTGCCGACGCCGGCGCTGGCGTACCTGGTGACGGAGCTGGAGGCCGACCTCGGCGTCATGGTCTCCGCCTCGCACAACCCGATGCCGGACAACGGCATCAAGTTCTTCGCCCGGGGCGGGCTCAAGCTCGACGACGCCGTCGAGGACGCGATCCAGGCGACGCTCGGGGACGACTGGGAGCGCCCGACGGGCGCCGACGTCGGCCGCATCCGCACCGACGGCCAGGCGGCCGCCGAGCGCTACGTGCGGCACCTGACCGACAGCGTCGGCACCACCCCGGACCACCGGCCGCTCGAGGGCCTGCGCATCGCGCTGGACTGCGCGAACGGCGCGGCGAGCGAGGTCGGCCCGGAGGCGCTGCGCGCCGCGGGCGCGGACGTCGTGGTGATGAACGCCAGCCCCGACGGCCGGAACATCAACGAGAAGTGCGGCTCGACGCACCCGGAGCAGCTCCAGGCCGTCGTCGTGGCCTCGGAGGCCGACTTCGGCGTCGCGTTCGACGGCGACGCCGACCGCTGCCTCGCCGTCGACCACACCGGCAAGATCGTGGACGGCGACCAGATCCTCGGCATCCTGGCCACCGCGCTCAAGGAGGAGGGCCGCCTGCCGGGCGACACCCTCGTGGTCACGGTGATGAGCAACCTCGGACTCATCCTGGCGATGCGGGAGCGGGGCATCACGACGGTGCAGACCGCCGTCGGCGACCGGTACGTGCTGGAGGAGATGCGCGCCAAGGGCTACGGCCTGGGCGGCGAGCAGTCCGGCCACATCATCCTGGCCGAGCACGCCACCACCGGCGACGGCGTCCTGTCGGCGCTCCACCTCGCTGCCCGGGTCAAGGCCTCGGGCAAGCGCCTGGGTGATCTTGCGGGTGAGATCGAGCGCCTGCCGCAGACGCTCGTCAACGTCCGCGGCGTGGACAAGTCGCGTGCCGGTACGGACGAGGGCGTGCAGTCCGCGGTGGCCGACGCGACCGCGCGGCTCGGCGACACCGGCCGGGTGCTCCTGCGGCAGTCCGGTACGGAACCGCTGGTCCGCGTCATGGTCGAGGCCCCGGCGCAGGACGAGGCGGACAAGGTGGCCGAGGACCTCGCCGCCGTCGTGCGGGAGCGGCTCGCGCTCTGACGTGAACGGCCCGTGAAACCTTGGGAAGCGGGGTTGTCCCAGGGGGTCCCCTGATGCGTTTCAGGGGGCCCCCTTGCGTACTCTGGCAGTAGGCACTATGAGGTGCCCCTCTACGCCCCCTGGGCGCCGCCCTGAGCTTGTCGAAGGGTGGTGCCCGGCCGAGACTTCCCGAGGTCCCGTGCTCGAACTCATCTCCACCGTCCTGAGCGCCACCGAGGCCTGGATCCTCGCGATGGCCGCCTCACCGTGGATCTACCCGGCCATGTTCGCCTTCGCGACGATCGACGGGTTCTTCCCGCCGCTGCCGAGCGAGTCCGTGGTCATCACGCTCACCGTGTCGGCGCACAGCACCGGCACGCCCTGGATGTGGCTGGTGCTGATCGCGGCGGCGGCCGGTGCCTGGGTGGGGGACCAGATCGCCTACCAGATCGGCAAGATGATCGGCACGGACCGCGTTCCGTTCCTGCGCTCGGCCCGGGGCCGCCGGGCCGTGGACTGGGCGGAGCGGGCGCTGACCCGCCGCGGCGCGTCCTTCATCCTCGCGGCGCGCTACGTGCCGATCGGCCGCGTGGCCGTGAACATGACGGCGGGCGCCGTCGGCTACCCGCGGCGCCGGTTCATGTTCATCGCCGCGATCGCGGCGGTCATGTGGGCCCTGTACTCCGCGGGCATCGGCCTGGTCGCGGCCCAGTGGCTCGGGCACGAGCCGCTGCTGGCGATCGTGATCGGCGTCGTCCTGGGCGTCGCGATGGGCTTCATCGTGGACAAGGTCGTGGGCTGGTTCTCCCACCGGCACCTCGACGAGGACGCGGACGGCGAGGCCGGCCCGGACGGCGAGAAGGTCGCCGTCCCGGCGGGCGCCACGGAGATGGTCCGCGAGTACGTCCACCGGGTCGACGACGCGGACAGGTCCGCGAACGAGCGCTGACCCGCTAGAGCTTGCGCAGCCGGACCCGCTGCACCGCGTGGTCCGAGCCCTTGGTCAGCACCAGCGTGGCGCGGCCGCGCGTCGGCAGGATGTTCTTCTCCAGGTTCGGCGCGTTGATGGACTCCCAGATCGAGAGCGCCTTGTCCGTGGCCTCCTGGTCGGAGAGCGACGCGTACCGCTTGAAGTAGGAGTCCGGCTTGGTGAACGCCGTGCGGCGCAGCTCCAGGAACCGTTCCACGTACCACTGCCGGATGTTCCGGGTGCGGGCGTCCACGTAGATCGAGAAGTCGAAGAAGTCGCTCACCGCGACGGTCGACTCGTCGACGGAGGACGGCCGCGCCGGCTGCAGCACGTTCAGGCCCTCGACGATGAGCACGTCGGGCTTGCGGACGACGACCTCCAGCTCGGGCACGATGTCGTAGATCACGTGCGAGTACACCGGCGCGCGCACCTCGGTCTGCCCCGCCTTGATGCGGGACAGGAACCGGATGAGGGCCCGCCGGTCGTACGACTCCGGGAAGCCCTTGCGCTCCATCAGGCCGCGCCGTTCGAGCTCCGCGTTCGGGTACAGGAACCCGTCGGTCGTGATGAGCTCGACGCGCGGCGTCTCGGGCCAGCGGGCGAGCATCTCGCGCAGCACGCGCGCCGTCGTCGACTTGCCGACGGCCACCGAGCCGGCCACGCCGATCACGTAGGGGGTGCGGGGCGGGTCCTCGTGCAGAAAGGTCGAGGTCGCGTCGTGCAGGCCGCCGGTGGCCTGCACGTAGAGGTTGAGCAGTCGCGACAGAGGGCGGTAGATCGCGTCGACCTCGGCGAGGTCGATCGGGTCACCGAGTCCGCGCAGGCGCTCGACGTCGTCGTCGGTCAGCGGCAGCGGGGTGGACGCCGACAGGCGGCTCCAGGCCGCCCTGTCGAGATCCACGTAGGGCGAGGACGGGGCGAGGGCGAGCAGGTGCTCCCCGAGGTCCGTCGTCGAGAACTGTGAAACCACCTGCAGCATTGTGCCCCACCCGCGGCACGGATCGGCGTCGTCCGAGGCCGGAGGGGTCCTGGAGGTGATGCCGAGGGTGAGATACGGGCCCTGTGAGCCCAGTCATGGGGGCGCACCCGAACGCTCGTTAGACTCGCCCGCATGTGTGGGATCGTCGGTTACACCGGAACTGCTGCGTCTATCGCGGACGGCATCGCCTCGGGCGCCGCCTCGCCGTCTGGCACGCCCCTTGACGTGGCCATCGAGGGGCTGCGCCGCCTCGAGTACCGCGGCTACGACTCGGCGGGCGTGGCGCTCGTCGCGCCCGGCCTGGACGGGGTCGCGTGGGCCAAGAAGTCGGGCAAGCTCGCCAACCTGATCGAGGTGCTCGACCAGGACCCGCTCCCGGAGGCGACCGCCGCGATCGGCCACACCCGCTGGGCGACGCACGGCGGCCCCACCGACGCGAACGCCCACCCGCACCTGGCCGACGGCGACCGCCTTGCCGTCATCCACAACGGCATCGTCGAGAACTTCGCGCAGCTCAAGGCCGAGCTGCTGGCCGACGGCGTGGTGTTCCGCTCCGAGACCGACACCGAGGTGGCCGCCCACCTCGTGGCCAAGGCGTACCGCGAGACGGGCGACCTGACCGCCGCCATGACCGCCGCCGCCGGCCGCCTGGAAGGCACCTTCACGCTGCTCGCCGTGCACGCCGACGCCCCCGAGACCGTGGTGGGCGCCCGCCACGACTCCCCGCTGGTGGTGGGGCTCGGCGAGGGCGAGAACTTCCTGGGCTCCGACGTCGCCGCGTTCATCGCGCACACCAAGGAGGCCCTGGAGCTCGGCCAGGACCAGGTCGTCACCATCACGCCCACGTCGGTCTCGGTGACGGACTTCGACGGCAAGCCCGCCGAGGCCAAGCGCTACACCGTGGACTGGGACGCCGCTGCCGCCGAGAAGGGCGGCTTCGACTCCTTCATGGACAAGGAGATCCACGACCAGCCGCAGGCCGTGGCCGACACGCTGCTCGGCCGGACCGACGCCGCGGGCGCGCTCGTGCTGGACGACCTGCGCATCGACGAGTCGATCCTGCGCGCGGTGAACAAGATCATCGTGATCGCGTGCGGTACCGCCGCCTACTCCGGGCACGTGGCGAAGTACGCGATCGAGCACTGGTGCCGCATCCCCGTCGAGGTCGAGCTGGCGCACGAGTTCCGGTACCGCGACCCGATCGTCGACGAGCGCACCCTGGTGGTCGCCGTGACGCAGTCCGGCGAGACCATGGACACCCTGATGGCCGTGCGGCACGCGCGCGAGCAGGGCGCCAAGGTGATCTCGATCGTGAACACCCACGGCTCCACGATCCCGCGCGAGTCCGACGCCGTGCTCTACACGCACGCCGGCCCCGAGATCGCCGTCGCCTCCACCAAGGCGTTCCTGGCGCAGATCACCGCCGCCTACGTGCTGGGCCTGTACCTCGCCCAGCTCCGCGGCAACAAGTTCCCCGACGAGATCGCAACGCTGCTCGACGAGCTGCGGGCCATGCCGCGCAAGATCCAGACCGTCATCGAGCGCGGCGAGTACGTGCGCGCGACCGCCCGGTCCATGGAGAAGTCGGACAAGGTGCTGTTCCTGGGGCGGCACGTCGGCTTCCCGGTGGCCCTGGAGGGTGCGCTCAAGCTCAAGGAGCTCGCGTACATCCACGCCGAGGGCTTCGCCGCCGGCGAGCTCAAGCACGGCCCGATCGCGCTGATCGACGAGGGCCAGCCCGTGTTCGTCGTGGTGCCCTCGCCGCGCGGGCGCGACTCCCTGCACTCGAAGGTCATCTCCAACATCCAGGAGATCCGGGCGCGCGGCGCCCGCACCCTCGTGATCGCGGAGGACGGCGACGACGAGGTGCGCAAGTACGCCGACGAGATCTTCTGGATCCCGCAGGCGCCCACGCTGCTCCAGCCGCTGCTGGCCGTGGTGCCGCTGCAGATCTTCGCGATGGCGCTCGCCACCGCGAAGGGCCTGGACGTGGACCAGCCGCGCAACCTCGCCAAGTCGGTCACGGTCGAGTAAGGACGCCGGCCCGGCTGTGGCACGCTCGTCGGCGTGGAACTTCAGAAGCTCTCCGACGAGGTCGAGATCATCAGCCGGGCCTACGCCCGCATCCACGGGCTGGAACGCACCGACGACTGGCTCCTGCTCAAGCTCCACGAGGAGATCGGGGAGCTCACCCAGGCGTTCCTCAACCTTTCCGGCCGCTCGCGCGACCGGGGCCTGACCGACGACGAGGTGCGGGACGCGTTCCGGGGCGAGGTCGCGGACGCCCTGGGGCAGCTGCTGCTCGTGGCCCGGCGGTTCGACGTGGACCTGGCCGAGGAGCTGGACCGCAAGTGGTTCCGCTGGCAGCACCTGGTCCGGCCGGAGGACACGGCGGGGATCCGGGACGCTGGTACTGATGCCGGGGGTGCCGGTGTCGCTGGTCCCGGTGTCGGTGGTCCCGTCTAGGGTCTGATCCGGGCGGGCCGCCGTGGCCTCCCAGGAGAGGAGCGCCGGTGGCGTACGTAGAGGTCGACGGGGTCCAGGTGCACTACGTGGAGCACGGGCCGCCGTCCGGCGGCGGGGTGCGTACGGCGGTGCTGGTCCACGGGTTCCCGGTGGACCACCGGCTCATGACCGGCGCGTTCGAGCCGGTCTTCGCGGGGCGTGCGGGCTGGCGTCGCGTGTACGTGGACCTGCCGGGAATGGGCCGCACGACGGCGCCCGCCGTGGCGAGCACCGACGACGTCTTCCGGATCCTGCGCGGCGCCGTCCGGGCCCTGGTGCCCGACGGCGGCTACGTGGTGGTCGGGCAGTCGTACGGCGGGTATCTCGCGCGGGGGCTGGCCGCCGCCGACCCCGACCGCGTGGCCGGAATGGCCGCCGTCGTGACGGTGGTCGACCCGCGCCACGAGCTGCGGCACGTCCCGGAGCGCCAGGTGCTGGTGCGGGAGCCCGCGCTGCTGACCCGGGTGGGCGCCGAGGCGCTCGACGCGGAGGAGGTGCTGGTGGTGCAGACCGAGGAGACCTGGGAGCGGGCGCGCCGGGACGTCGACCCGGGGCTCGCCGCCGCCGACCCCGAGGCGGTCGCGCGGATCCAGGCGAGCTACTCCGGGACGTTCCCCGTGGAACCGGCGTCGTTCGACAAGCCGGTCCTGATCCTCGTGGGCCGCCAGGACTCGACGACGGGCTACCGCGACGCATGGGACCTGGTGGAGCGTTACCCGCGGGCGACCTTCGCCGTGCTGGACCGCGCGGGACACGCCCTGGACATCGAGCAGCGCGGACTGTTCGAGGCGCTCGTGGGGGAGTGGCTGGACCGCGTCGAGGAGGCGACCCCGGCCTGAGCCGGGGCGCCTCGGGCGACGGCGATCAGCTCGACACCGCGACGAACACCAGCAGCGTGACGATCGCGGCGATCACGACGCCGAAGACGGCGACCATGATCACGGGGAAGGGGAGCTTGTCGTCGTCCTCCGGCATGGCAACCTCCTACGCGCGAAAGGTGGCGACCTGCCGGTACGGAGCAGGTGCCACCTTTACCTTTGCATTACGAGGGTATGGTGCCTCAAAACGGGCATCCCTCGCAAGACCCCGGTGTGAAGCGGCTGACCTGCGGTTTTGTCCGCACGGAGCGCTCCGGGGCCGGGGCGCGGCGGGCGCGGGATCTAGGCTGTGCCCATGATCATCGGCACCGGCATCGACGTGGTCGACGTGGACCGGTTCATGGAGACCCTCGACCGCACGCCCCGGCTGCGGGAAAAGCTGTTCACCGAGGCCGAGCGGGAGCTGCCGGCGGCGTCCCTGGCCGCCCGGTTCGCCGCGAAGGAGGCCATCGCCAAGTCGCTCGGCGCCCCGGGCAACCTGCGGTGGCACGACGTCACGGTGCACCGCACGGTGGGCGGCCCGCCCCGGATCGACGCGAGCGGCACCGTCGCCGCCCGCGCCGCCGAGCTCGGGGTGCGCACGTGGCACATCACGATCTCGCACGACGCCGGGATCGCGTCGGCGATGGTCATCGCTGAGGGCTGATCCTGCTGTCAGACCCACAGTTCACCCGGGTGATCCGTGGGTCTGACAGCTTGGGTTACTGGAGCTCCGGGATGACCTGCTTCTCGAAGAGCTCCAGGCCGCTGGTGTCGTAGGCCGCCTCCTGGAAGTACGTGATCGCGTACTCCAGGCCGCGCGCGCCCATGCCCTGCAGCCGCTCGACGATCTGCTCCGGCGTGCCGACCAGGAGCCCGCCCCGCCAGTTCGTGATCTCCCGGTCCGCCTTGCCGGGCACCGACTTGCGCAGGTGCGCCTCGATCCAGTCCAGCCGCTCGGCGACCTCGGCGTCGTTCTCGCCGATCACCACGTTGTAGTTCGTGGACCGCGTGATCTCGCCGAAGTCCCGCCCCACGTCCTTGCAGTGCGCCTCGAGCACGCCCGACTTGTGGGTGAAGCCCTCGGGCGACCCGTCGAAGTTGGTGTACTGCGCGTGCTGCGCGGCGATGCGCAGCGTCTTCTGCTCGCCGCCGCCCGCGATCCACAGGGGGATGGACGGGACCTCGGCGCCGCCGTCGCCCACCGGGAGCTGCTGCAGCGGCTGCGGGTAGCAGAGCGCGCCGTCGACCTGGTAGCGCTTGCCCTCGAAGGTGCCCGAGGAACCGGTGCGCCACATGCTCGACATGATCTGCACGCCCTCGTCGAGCGCGCGCAGGCGCTCGCCCGCCGTGGGGAAGCCGTAGCCGTAGGCCCGCCACTCGTGCTCGTACCAGCCGGCCCCGATGCCCATCTCGATGCGCCCGCCGGAGATCGTGTCGATCGTCGAGGCGACCTTCGCCAGGTAGGTCGGCTCCCGGTAGGCCATGCAGGTGCACATCTGGCCCAGGCGGATGCGCTGGGTCGCCGCCGCGAACGCGGCCATCAGGGACCACGCCTCGTGCGTGGCCTCGGTCGAGGGCTCTGGCGTGGTGTGGAAGTGGTCGTACACCCAGGCCGACTCCCAGGCGAACTCGCCGCCGGGGACGGCCTCGCCCGCGGCCTGGTTCTCGGCGCGGTGGACGAGGGAGAGCATGGTGGCCCACTGGTCGGCGGGCGCGACGTCGACCAGGTCGAAGCGCCAGCCCTGCGGGATGAAGAGTCCGAATCGCATGGCCCGACCCTATGCCGACGACGTTCGACCAGGGGAGGGGTGGTCGAAATTGTCGGGTTTCGGTACCTCCGGTGCTGGTCGAGGCGGCAGGATGGGGCTGTGAAAGACGCGTGGAGTTCCGACGAGGTACGAAAGGCCGAGGAGCCGCTGATCGCCGCCGGCGTGCCGCTCATGGCCAGGGCCGCGTACGCGCTGGCCCGGACGGTCCTGCGGGAGGTGGCGGCCCGTCCTGCCGGGAACCGTACGACCCGCCCGGCCGGTCGCCCTGCCGCCCGCCCGAGCGGCGTCCGCCTGCGGGGGAGCCTCGGCTCCGACGGCCTGCCCGGTACGGCCCGGGTGCGGCCCGCCCGCTCGGCAGAGACCCGCGGCGACGTGCGCGGCGCGCGCGCCCTGCTCCTCGTCGGCCCCGGCAACAACGGCGGCGACACCCTGTACGCCGGTGCGCACCTGGCGCGCCGGGGGATGTCGGTCACCGCGGTCCTCGTGTCCGCCCGCGCCCACGAGGAGGGCCTCGCGGCGTTCGAGGCCGCCGGCGGGCACGTGCAGCGGCTCGCCGACGTCCGGGTCCCGACCGTGGTCCAGTGGGCCCGCGCGTCCGACGTCGTGCTGGACGGCCTGGTCGGCGTCGGCGCCCGCGGCGCCCTGCGGCCGCCCGCCGGCGGCCTGGTCCGCGCCCTCGTCGAGGCCCGCGAGGCGGCCGGCCGCCGCTGGCCGTACACGGTCGCCGTGGACATCCCCAGTGGCATCGGCGTGGACGACGGCGTGGTGCCCGGCCCGGTGCTGCCCGCGGACCGCACGGTCACGTTCGGCGCGCTCAAGGCCGGGCTGCTGCTGCCCCCGGCGGCCCAGCTCGCCGGCACGGTCGAGCTGGTCGACATCGGCTTCCCCGACGTCTCGGTCACCGACCACTGGGCCGGCGCGGCCCAGCGCGTCACCCTCGGCCGGCACGCGATGCCCGGCACCGACACCGGCTCCGGCCGCGTGCGGCGCCTGGAGCCCGCCGACGTCGCCGCCCTCTGGCCCGCGCCCACCGCGCGCGACCACAAGTACACGCGCGGCGTCGTCGGGGTGGTCGCGGGCACGAGCACCTACCCGGGCGCGGCCGTGCTGGCCACGTCCGGCGCCGTGCGCGCCGGGGCCGGCATGGTGCGCTACCTCGGCCCCGAGGACGTCGGCACCCGCGTGCTGCTGGCCCGGCCCGAGGTGGTCGTGGCGGGCGGCCGCGTCCAGGCGTGGGTGCTGGGTCCCGGGCTCCCTGCCTTCGACCCGGAGGAGGGGCCCGACGACGACGGCCAGGCGCGTCGCGTCTTCGGGGCGCTCGCGGCGGTGACCGGCGTGCTGTCCGAGGACGTGACCGGCGGCCGGATGCCCGCCGTGATCGACGCGGGCGCGCTCACCATGCTGGAGCACCGGCTCCCGGCCTGGGCGGTGCTGACGCCCCACGCCGGCGAGCTGGCGGAGCTGCTGCAGGGCCTCGGGCACGAGGCCGACCGCGCGGCGGTCGAGGCGCGGCCTCTGCACTGGGCCCGCACCGCGCACCAGGCGACCGGCGCGACCGTGCTGCTCAAGGGTGCGGTCACGGTCGTGGCCGGCCCCGGCGGCGCCTACGCGCAGGCGGACGCCCCGCCGTGGACGGCGACCGCGGGCGCGGGCGACGTCCTGGCCGGGATCCTCGGCACGCTCCTGGCCGGCCGCTCCGCCGACGTGGTCGCGGACGAGACCCTCGCGGCCCGCCTTGCGGCGGCCGCCGTGCTGGTGCACGGCCGGGCCGCGGCGCGCGCGTCGGCGGGCGGGCCGGTCGCCGCGCTGGAGATCGCCCGCGCGGTGCCCGCGGTGATCGCCGAGCTCCTGGGCTGAGGGCGCCCACGACGGCGGGGCGGGCCGGGCGGCCCGCCCCGCCGCGGCTCCCGCCGTCGGCCCGGCTCGCCGCGCCCCCGCCGGCGGCCGGCCCCGCTAGGCTGGCCCGTGATGAGTCAACGTGTCGTCGCCTGGGGGCAGGAGCTCCGCGAGATCCACCGGCGGCTGCGCGACGCCCTCGGCGTCGCACGAGCCGCCGTCGAGGACGGCGCGTCCGGCCCTGCGGCGACCCGCGACCTCCAGCTCTACTGCGTCGGGTTCTGCGCCGCCCTGACGGGGCACCACCGCGCCGAGGACGCCACGCTGTTCGACGTCGTGCTGACCGCCCGGCCGGACCTCGCGCCCGTGGTCGCCGACCTCAAGCGGGACCACTCCATGCTCGACCACCTCCTGGGCGAGCTGGAGCGCGCCGCGCTGTCCGGCGAGGACCGGGACGTGCTGCTGCGGCACCTGGACGGCATCGACGCCGTCATGGAGACGCACTTCCGGTACGAGGAGAAGAAGCTCGTCCCCGTGCTCGACGACGCCGACCGGCCGGCGTCCGACGCGCAGGCGCTGCTCGGCCCGCTGGCCTGACGCCACCCTCTGCCGAATTGGGCATTCCGGATTTATTTCCGGAAGGCAGGCCTTTATCCCGGCTGCCCGAGTTGTGCCAGGTAGGAGGGTAATTTCCTCGTATCACAGGCACGAACTGCACGATTTATCTCTTGTCATAGACTCTCGACGCGCTCCGATCAATATTCATGCAATTCAGGGGAATTGGGGTGTGCGTGCTATCTAGCTACGGGCCTTCCGCGGCCATGTCGCCGACGACTTCGGAGGCAGGACAGAGCCAGGCGGGCGGCAGGGGGAGGGGCCACGTGGTCCACGGGCGGGACAGAGAACTGCGGGTCATCGGGCATTTCGCGACCGACCTGGACCCGACGGTCCTGGTCGTGCGCGGCCTGAGCGGCATCGGCAAGACGGCGACGGTCATCCGCGCGCTCAAGCAGGTCGGCGCGGGGTCGTCGGCGGTGCGCGTGGTCCGGCCGTGCTCGCCACGGCCCTCGGCGCACGACCTGGAGAACAGCAGGCGCATCGACCTGTCGGCCTGGTCCGTGCCCGACCACCTGGAGCACGACTCCGACTTCGACGCCGCGGGCTTCCTGCGCGCCGTCTCGGCCTGGGCGGGCGACGCCGGCACCGGGCCGCGTGTGCTCTTCGTCGACGACGTGGGCGTGCTCACCGCCGAGCGCGCACGCTGGCTGCAGCACCTGGCCGACGAGGCGTACGGGCAGGACTGGCGGGTGATCGCCGCCGTACGGAGCATCTCCGCCGAACCGCTCTCGGACGACGTCGAGGTGCTGGAGCTGGGCCCGCTGGACCGCGGCTCCCTGCGCCGCGTGCTCGACATGGAGCTGAGCGTCCCGGTCGCCGCCGACGTCGTGGAGCAGCTGCGCTGGTGGAGCGCGGGCAACCCTCGGATCGCCCTGGAGCTCGCCGGTGCGCTGAGCTCGGGCGAGCTGCGCGGGGACGCCGCCTGGTCCGGTCCCGAGGTCGTGGGCTCCGCTGCCCGGCGCGTCTACCGCGCGATGCTGGCGGGCCTCGACCCGGCCACCATGACCGCGCTCGCCGGCGCGCCGCTGGGCGCCGCGCCGCTCGGCGGGGCCGCCCTGGAGCGCCGGGACGCACGGTCCGCCGTGCGGCACCCGCTGCTGGCGCTGCTGTGCCGTGAGGCGCGCGGCGCGGAGGGGCACGCCGACGTGCGGGACGCACAGGTCGCCGAGCGCGACGTGACCGGCGCGCACGCGGCGGAGCACATCCTCGACGGGCTGCACCTCGACGAGCTGCCGGCCCGCGCCTGGGCCGTCGTGGCCGCGGCCCCCGAGCCGCGCCTCGCGGCGCGCGCCGTCGGCGTCTCGCTGCTGACCGGGCGCACCTGGATGGACCACCGCGACGGACCGCTGGTGCCCGACGGCGTCGGGCCGGAGTGGACCGACCACCTCTGGTGGCGCGACGCCGCCGAGATCCCCGCCGACGTGCGCGCCGCGGGCGCGCGCGTGGCGCTGACGCTGCTGCGGCTGGAGGGCACCGGCGAGCTGCCGGACCCCGGCGCGCTCCGCGCGGACCTTCGGCTGCTGGGGCCGACGCCCGGCCAGGACTGGGTGGGTGTCGAGATCCAGGTGCGTGCCCTGCTGATGCTGGGCGACGTCGTGGGCGCCCGCAGCCTGCTCGCCGACCACTCGGGCGCGGCGGCCCGGAGCACGGTCGCGGAGATCGTGGCCCGGGACCTCGCCGCGGCGCGGGTCGCGGCGTTCGACGGCCGCGCCGTCGATGTCCGGACCCACCTCGCGCACGCGGCCGAGCTGCGGCCCTCGGTGGACGAGTGGCTGCCCGCGCGCGGGCTGCGTGCGGCGGCCGACGCCGTCGTCGACGGCACCGCCCCGGCCAGCACGATGCCCGCCCAGGCGGGGAGCTGGTCGCCGCGGGCGCTGGGGGAGTACGCGGCCGACCTCGGCGCGGCCCACCTCGTGGTCGGACAGGCGGAGGGCGCGGTCGCGCTGCTGACCATCGCCCTGGAGCACTGTGCCTGGCCCTACCGCGGCCGCGTGCAGGTGCGCTGCGACCTGGTCGAAGCCGTCATGGCGTCCACGCCGCCCGGCCGGGTGGGACCCCGCGTCGAGCGGCTCCTCGAGGCGCCCGTGGCCCCCGAGGAGCGGTCGGCGGTCGACGTCGCCGCGGCCTGGTCCCGGCTGAGTGCCCTGCTGGCCGACGACGGCACGCCGTCACCCACCTTCGAGGCGGCGCTGCACGCGGCGCCCGTGCCCATGTCCCCCTGGCAGCGCGTGCGCATGCTGGTGGCCTACGGCCGGTACGCCGTGACACGCGGGGGCCGCGCGACGGGCACCGCGATGCTCGACGAGGCCCGGACGCTGGTCCGGCTCGCGGGTATGGCGGGCTGGCTGCGCGGGATCGACGTGTTCCTCGCCGAGACGGACGAGAGCGGCGCGGCCGGCCCCGAGTGGGAGGTGCTGGGCAGGCACGAGCGGGAGATGGTCCGGCTCGCGGTGCACGGCGCGACCAACTCCCAGATCGCCCAGGCCACGTTCGTGTCCGAGCGGACCGTCGTGAACCGGCTGCGGCAGGCCTACACGACCCTCGGCATCCGCGACCGGCGCGATCTGGTCCGGCTCGCGGAGACCCGGCCGCCCGCCTGGCTCGCCGGCGGGTAACTTCCGAGCGCAGATTTTTCACCCGCTCGCGCGGCTGTTTTTCACCCGGCATTCCGGACTTCTTTCGCTTCTCTCCGGCATTGTGCGTACGCCTGCTTTTGGCGCGCCTCGAATCGTCTCGAACGCAGTTGCGGTTGCGTTCGATTGCGTCAGCGCACGATTACCGCTCTGCCTGGCAGGCGGCTGAGAACCACTGTTCCCTGAGGGCCGGGAGCCGGTGCGCCTCATGCGACCGCCCCGAAGATCCGGACGTGATCACGTACCGATCCGGACGCTTTTTCTTAAGCGCGAATGTGGAGGAGTGAGTTCCGTTGAACCCAACGCAAGTACCGTCACGCCGTCGAAGGGGTGGCCTCGTACTGCGCCGATCTCTGGTGACGGTCGCGGCTTCGGCCCTTGTGGTTACCGCCACGGGTCTGCCGGCAGTCGCCGCCGTTGACAGCTACCCGGACGAGCCGTCGGAGGCCGCTGCGAGCGTCCTCGACTCGACGCTCTTCAAGAAGGCGCTGGCAGCAGCCGCCTACTCCGAGGCCGGCTCGGTCTCGAACGCAGGCCCGAACGAGGGCAACCTGAACGTCGAGCTGCTCGGCTCGGAGCTCGTTCACCTCGGTGACGTCGAGGTCCGCCTCGACGAGATCCTGGACTTCGGTCAGCTCGGTGCGCTCGCCAGCCGCAGCGAGGCCTCGGGTCCGCTCGACGCCCACGCGATCTCCGGCCTGGCCGGCGCCGACGGCGGCGTGACCCTGGACGGCGAGACCGACGACTTCGGCAAGGCGACCGTGGACGTCCTGTCCGTCGCGCGCCTGCTGGGCGTCGACGGCCTCACGGACCAGATCGTCGACCAGCTCCTGCTCGAGGCAGGCGCCGGCGCGGCCGAGGTCAAGGCCGAGGACGGCGTCATCCTGGACCAGGACGGCGTGGGTGGCCCCGGCCAGTACCGCGTCGCCGACCTGGACCTGACGCTGCACTCCCCGGTCATCGAGGACGCTGCCTCGTCGATCTACGACATCGGTGGCACCATCGACACCACCGTCGAGGACCTCGTCAACGAGAACCTGGACGAGAGCGCCCTGACCGGCCTCTTCGACGCGATCCCTGGCGTTCCGACGCCGTCGATCACCGTCGACAGCAACATGCAGGAGAACCTGTTCCAGTCCGTCGTGGGCGAGCCGATCACCTCGAAGAACCAGCTCATCACGATCGACCTGTCGACCGGCCAGCTCGAGGTGCACCTCGACAAGCTCGTGGACGGCCCGAACGAGGGTGGCATCAACGCGCTCGACCCGAACACCGAGCTCATCGACGACACGACCTACCCGCTGATCGCGGAGACCGTGCACGAGCTGATGGAGGACATCACCAACATCCTCATCGGCGCGATCGAGGACTCGCTGAACTCGGTGACGATCAACATCGCCTTCACCGACGAGAGCCCGCTGGGCAACCTCGACGTCTCGTGGTCGCTGCCGCTGGCAGACGCCGTGAACGGCAACTTCCCCGAGGCCGTGAACAACAGCACGGGCACGATGGCCCCGGTCGCCGAGCTCCTGGTCGGCACCATCAACACGGTGGGCCCGGCCCTGGCGCCGATCCTGGCCCCGGTCTACGACCTGCTGATCAGCGACGAGGGTGACAACATCTTCGACCTGCTGATCAACGACCTGAAGACCGACGCCATCACGAAGCCGCTCCGCGAGCTGCTCTCGCCGGTGTTCGACGTCCTGTCGCAGGTGCTGTCGATCACGATCAACCGCCAGGTCATGACCGAGGGCGTTGCCCCGACGTCGACCAAGGCCGCTGCTGCCGAGACCTCCTTCGAGCTGTCGGCGCTGAGCATCGCCCTGCTGCCGGCCAACGAGGTCGCACGCATCAACCTGGGCAACGCCGCCGTCCGCATCGGCGGCGACGACGGTGGCTCGGGCGAGATCGACCCGACCCTGACCGCCGTGCCGGCCTCGGTCGCGCCCGGTCAGTCGACCGTCGCGACCGGTGAGGGCTACACGCCGGACTCGACCGCGACCGTCCAGCTCACCGACCCCGAGGGCAACCCCGTGGGTGACGCGATCGCCGTCGACACCGACTCCGAGGGCGGCTTCAGCACCCCGGTGCCGGTCCCGTCCGACGCCGAGCTCGGTGACTACACGGTCGTCGGCACCGACGACACCACCGGTGAGGCCGCCGAGGCCCCGCTGGCAGTCGTCGCCGGTTCCGACATCTGCGCCATGGACCCGACCCTGACGGTCGAGCCCAACGCCGCCTACCCGGGCGACACCGTCTCCGTCGTGGGTCAGGGCTTCCCGGCCGGCGTGCCGGTCACGGTCCAGCTGCGCGACGCCGAGGGCAACCCGGTCGGCGACCCGATCACGGTCACCCCGGACGAGGCCTGCGGCTTCATCACCGACCTCACGGTTCCCGAGGACGCCGAGCCCGGCGACCACGTCGTGGGCGCGGAGCCGGAGGACGGCAGCGAGGGTGCCGAGGCACCCCTGGAGATCCTCGACCCGGGCACCAACAACCCGGGCGAGTGCACGGACCCGGCCATCACGGCCGACCCGACCATGGTCCGCGCGGGCGAAGAGGTGACCATCACCGGTACCGGCTTCCCGGCCGGCGCCAACGTCACCGTGCAGCTCCAGACCACCGACGGTGAGAAGATCGGCAAGCCGGTCACCGTGAAGGTGGACGAGGACTGCGGCTTCACCACCCCGATCACCGTCCCCGAGGACACCCCGCCGGGCGTCATCATCGTGGACGCGCAGCCGGACGACGGCAGCGAGGGCGCGCAGACGCCGATCGCCGTCATCGAGACGGTCGGTGGCGACGGGCGCGACCTGACGGCGCGCTTCGAGAACCCGACCGCCCAGCGGGGCGACGAGCAGACCTTCTACGCCTCGGGCTTCGAGCCCGGTGAGGTCGTCGTGGGCCTGATCAACTCGGAGAGCTTCGCGCTCCAGGCCCAGGAGGCCGACGCCGAGGGCAACGTCCAGTGGACGTTCACCGTCGACGAGCGGCTCGACCTGGGTGAGCACCAGGGCATCGCGGTCAGCACCGAGCAGGGCGACTCCGCGTCGGCCACGTTCGAGGTCGTCGCCGGCGCTGGTGGCAACGGTGACGGCGGTCTCGCCTCCACCGGTGCGAACGTCGGCATCCTGATCGGTGCGACGGTGCTGCTCCTCGGCGCCGGTGCGGTCATGATCAAGCGTCGCCGCGAGATCAGCCAGGCCTTCGCCACCGCGATGGGCCGCCTGTCCGACGACTCGCGTTCCGCCTGACGGACTGAGTCTCTGACGAAGCAGTAGACGGACGCAGCGGTCAGGCGTCCGAAGCAGACCGGCCCGGTGCGACCTCGTCGCACCGGGCCGGTCCTGTCAGGAAAGGGTCCGCAGGGGGCCGAGAGCTGAGCGAAGGAGAAGGAACCGTGCGCGAGGTGTCGTCGAAACGGAGGCTGGTCCCGACGATCGTCGCGGCGGCCGCCATCGTCTCGCTCGTCGTGGCCGCGATCATGGTGGTGGAGCAGGCCCTGCCCGCCGCGCCGAGCCCCCGCGACGAGGACTCGCGGGTGCAGGGCAGCGCGCACGTGAACTGCGCCGAGAACGAACCGCTCGCGCAGGAGCTGCTCAGCGGCTCCGTGTGGACCATGTGCTGGCGCGTCGACGCGAGCCGCGGCCTGGTCCTCGAGGACGTGCACTTCACGCCCGCCGGCGAAGAGCCGGTGCTGGTGCTCGCGGAGCTGTCCATCGGGCAGCTCGAGGTGCCGTACGACACCGGCCTGCGCAACACCGAGGACATCACCACCCAGGGCTTCGGCGGCAGCCACATCATGACCCTCACCGAGCCGGAGTGCCTCGGGGAGCGGCTCGAGACCTACGTGCCGAAGATCGGGGACGGCTCGATGGGCGGCGGCGGCCAGGACCGCGCCGTGCTCTGCCAGGAGGTGGTCGACGGCGGCATCGCCTACCGCAGCGGCGACACCACGGGGACCGAGGTGGCCCGGCGCACGGACCTGCGGCTCTCCACGATCTCGAAGGTGGGCTGGTACGAGTACGTGAGCCAGTACACGTTCGGCGGCGACGGCAGCATCCGGTCCGACCTGGGCGCGACCGGCGACCTGTCGCCCGAGGACTACGGGGACGACCCGGCCCACGGCTGGCCCGTCGGCCCCGGCGACACCGACTACGCCACCAGCCACTCGCACAATGCCGTCTGGCGGGTGCACTGGGCCCTCGGCGGCCGGGGCGGCCAGGTGGTCGAGCAGTACGACGCCGCGCCGACCGGCGAGGTGGGCCCGCGCGCGCCGCTCGTCGAGGGCGGCCTGACGCGCATCCCGCGCGAGGGCACCGCCAAGGCGGCGGACCGGCGCTGGTGGCGCGTGGTGAACCCAGAGGTCCTCAACGCGGACCAGCACCCGATCTCGTACCAGATCGAGCTGGGGGCGACGACGCCCTTCCAGCTCACGCAGGACCACAAGCACACGGGCGGCGCCGACGGCGGTGGCGACAGCGACGACGGCTACGCGCTCGCGTTCACCGAGGCCGACGACTGCCAGCTCTACGCCACGGCCAACAAGGACGGCTCCTGCGGCGCGGGCGTGCTCGACTTCGCGCAGGACGGGGCGGAGCTGTCCGACGTCGTCACATGGGTCGCCGTCGGCTTCCACCACGTGGCGCGCGACGAGGACCAGAGCCCCATGGAGATGCACTGGCAGGGCTTCACGCTCACGCCGCGGGACCTCACCGCGCAGCGCGTCGACCCGCCGCCGGCCCGCGAGGACGTCAACGGGAAGCCGGCCGACACCCACTGAGCAGTACGCGGCCGGGGGTGGCTACCTCAGGGCGGCGAGGAACGCGTCCTCGGCCGGGTAGTCGAACGAGCCGTCGAAGTACTCGTGCTGCAGGGTGCGCTGCTCCTGGGCTGTGCGGAGCAGCCAGTCGATGGCCTCGCCGACCGTCTCGGCGTAGCCGCCTGCCGGCCGATAGCCCAGAGCCTCGGCCGCTGACGTGTCCAGCACGATGGGGGACGCCGTGCTCCAGGGCGTGCGTCCGAGGCCCGTCGGTGCTGAACCGTCGAGCGGGACCTCGTCCCAGGAGTGCCCCAGGTGGTCGGCGACGGCTCGGGCGATGGCTCGGGCGCTCGGCGCATCCGGGTCGGCGCTGTTCAGGACTCGCGTCCCAGGTCGGTCCGCCACGGTCTCCACGAGTGCCGCCAGGTTGATCGCGGCCGTGGGGTGATCGACGCCGCGTCCGCCGTCGGCCAGGAGGACGACGCGACGGCCGTCGAGCACGCGCCGGACGAAGTACCACTCCCGTGCCGGCACGGCGCCCTCGCCGTGCACCTTGGACGCGCGGACCACCGTGACCGGATGGCCGGAGTCGAGGAGGACCCCCTCGGCCGCCACCTTGTTCGCCCCGTACCCGGCGGCCGAGTCGTAGGCCCCGCTCTCGTCCGGCGGTACGGTCGGCTGGTCCTCGCGCACAGGCCCTGTGAACCTCGGCTTCACCGGCGAGTTGACGTGGTTGCCGTCGGCGTCGACGTACACCGCCTTGCTGGAGATCATCACCGTCGACCCGACGTCGGCGAGCGTCGGGAGCAGGCCGCGCGCGTCCGCCGCCGTGAAGCAGAGACAGTCCACGAGCAGGTCGACGCCGTCCCCGACGAGCCCGGCGGTCGCGGCCGCGTCGGACCGGTCGGCGACGTGGTGCCGCGCGCCGGCCGAGGCAAGGTCCGCGGGAAGGCGTGCCGGGTCCCGTCCTGTCAGGTCGACCTGCCAGCCCGCTGCGACGAGCCGGCGTGCGACCGCCCGTCCGAGCACACCGGTACCACCGAGGACTACCGCTCTGCGCATCACCCGATCGTAGGTGCTGACCAGGCAGCTCAGGCCTTCCGGGCCTCCACGAGCGTGCGGCGGCTGTGGCAGACGAAGGACCCGTGCTCCGCGATGTGGTCGTACAGCGCACGCAGCTGGTCGCGGTACCTGTCCACCGTGAAGTCGGGGACCGTCCACAGGACCTTGCGCAGGAAGTGCACCACCGCGGCCAGGTCGAAGAATTCCACCCGGGTCCGCGCGTCCCGCAGGTCCACCACGTCCAGCCCGGCGTCGGTCACCCGGGCGCGCAGCCGGCCGGTGTACGCGTCGTCGTCGTTCGCCTGCGGGCCCATGAGGAACTCGTACAGCTCGCGGTTCGAGCCCCCGCCCACCTCCTGGACCAGGAGCGTGCCGCCGGGCGCCAGCACCCGCGCGGCCTCGCGGTACGGGAACGCGACCGGGTGGCGGCCCGTGACCAGATCGAACGTGTCGTCGTCGAACGGCAGCGCGCCGTCGCCGCCGTCGACCAGGCGCACCACGCCCCCGTAGGGGCGCAGCGCGGCCGAGGCGAGCGAGTGGTTCGGCGCCCACGCCTCCGTGGCGCGCACGACGTCCGGTACCCGCGCCGCCAGCCCCAGCGCCTCGGCGAAGACCTCGCCGCCGCCCGTGTCGACGTCGAGCACCGCGCCGGCGCGGCCCAGCCGCTCGCCGCACAGCCGGACGTAGCCCCACCCGGGGCGCTCCTCGGTGGCGCGGCCCGCGAACCAGGAGAAGTCCCAGCCGTCGGTGGGGACGGCCAGCGCCTCGGCCACCTGCTCGTCGAACGTCATGCCGCCGACGCTAACCGCGGACATCCCCCGGTCACCAGGAGATATCCCCCGACCGGGGGAGGGGCGGCGCACCCCGCGGACGGGAGCGTGGAGGCATACCGCACGACCGACCGAAGGGAACCGTCATGCCCCGCCTCACCCGCGCCACCCTGATCGGCGCCACCGTGGCCAGCGGCGTCACCGCGCTGCTCGGCCTCACCTGGCTGCTCGGGCTCTGGCCCAGCCCCTACACCGTCCCGGGCGCCGCGCTCCTGGCGGGCCTCGCCGGGCCCGACGCCGCCGTCGTCACGCATGTGGTCACGGCGCTGACCGCCGTCGCGGCCGGTATCGCGGCCCTCGCCGGAGCCCTTGGCACCCGGGGGCGGGTCGCGGCCGCCGTGCTCCAGCTCGTGGTGTTCGGCGTGGTGCTGCAGGGCACCGGGCCGCTGTCCACCATGGGCTACCTGGTCGCCATGGCGATGCCTCTCGCCGTGGTGGTCCTGCTGGTCCAGGTGGTGCGCCGGTACCCGGTGGCGCGCTGGACCGTCGGGGTGCCCGGCCTGGTGGTGCTCCTCGTGGGTGGCTTCCTGGCGCGCGACGCCCTGGGCGGCATCCTGCGCATGCTCGGTTCCGGGCTCGCGGAGCAGCGTGCCGGCCTGCTGCTGACCCTCCTCGTGCTCGTCACCGGCACCCTCTGGGCCGCGGTCGGCGTGCAGGCGCTGGCCGGCACGCCCGCCGTCGACCGCGCCACCGACTGGGTGGTGCGGCACCGGAAGGCCATCACGATCGTGGCTGCCACCGGACCGCTCCCGTACGCGCTGATCCGTCTCACCTGGCTCACGCCGTGGCCGCAGCTCGGGTTCGACCTGGACCTCTCCACCCGGATCTGGGGCCTGACCCTGTCCAGCGGCGCGTGGCTCGGGTTCTTCCTCACGCTCGGCCTGATCCGGCCGTGGGGCGAGATGTTCCCCCGCTGGATGCCCGGCCTCGCCGGACGCCGCGTACCGATCGCAGCGGCCGCCGTGCCCGGCGGGCTCATCGCCGTCACCCTGATCTTCTCGACGGTCCCCATGCTCGTGCTGTTCAGCGGGCAGGGCCTGGTCGAGGGAATCGTCGGCGCCATCGCCTTCCCGTGCTGGTACTGGGGCCCGGCCCTGGCGCTCGCCGTCTGGGGGTACGTGGCGCACCGGCTCCGGTCCGACGGCGGCAGCGGCGACGACGGCGACGGCGACGGCGGCGCGGACATCGCCCACCGGGCCGGCGCCGGTCGTCCCGCCGAGGCGCTCGCGGGCCGGTGGCTCCGCGACGACCTGCCCTGACCTGGCGAGCAGCCCCGACGACCGGAGAGGATGGCGGCATGCAGGCGACGACGCGGTACCTCGCCCGGCGCTTCGCCTGGCACATGCTGGGCGCCGCGATCGGGCTGGCGCTGGTGCTGCTCGTGTACGGCCTGCTGAACACCGCCACCGGCGGAGTCCCGGGCTGGGTGGTCGCGGCCACCGCCGTCGCGGCGGCGGTGGCCCTCGGCCTCGTCCCGGGCGCCCGGGAGCTCGAGGTCACGGCGGCCCGCGCGCTGCTCGACGTCGACGACGAGCTGGTGGTCCCCGCCGAACCCCGCCTCGCCCACCGGGCCCGGACCGCCGCCTGGGTGATGCTGCACCTGCTCACCGGCCTGGTCGTGGCGTCCTGCCTGTTCGCCCTGCTCCCGGCGGTCGTGCTGGTCGGCTTCGAGGCCGTCACCGGACGGTCGCTGAGCTCCGGGCTGGCGGTCCCGTCGGGCCCGGTCGAGGTGGCTCTCCGGCTGGCGGCGTGCGCCGCCGTCGGGCTGCTGGCGGTGACGGCGACCTGGCCGCTCGGCGTGGCGGCGTCCGCCCTCGCGGGGCGCGTGCTCGGGCCCACGCCGCACGACCGGCTGGAGACCGCCCTGGCCCGCGCCCGGCGCGAGGCCGAGCACACGCGTCTCGCCCGGGAGCTGCACGACGGCATCGGCCACGCCCTGACCGTGGTCAGCGTGCAGGCGGCGGCCGGACGGCGCGTCGTGGCGGCGAACCCGGAGGCGGCCGCGGACGCGCTCGCGGCCATCGAGGACACGGCCCGCTCGGCGCTCGCCGAGCTGGACCAGCTCCTGGCCGTCCTGCGGGACGACGCCGCCGACGCCGCACCCGCCGCGCTGGCCCCGGCCCTGGACGACGTCGTCGCGGCGCACCGCCGGGCCGGCCTCGACCTGGGCGCGCGGATCGACCTGCCGGCCGGGCTGCCCGCCCTGCTGAGCGGTACGGTGCAGCGCATCGTCACCGAGGCCCTGACCAACGCGCACCGGCACGGCGCGCCCGGCCCCGTGCGGCTCACCGTGGGCCTCTCCGGGGCCGACGACGACCGGGTGCTGATCGAGGTGGTCAACCCGGTCCGGAGCGGCACCCGGACCGGCCGGCGCCCGTCGGGCGGCCGCCCGTCCGGCGGGCGCGGCCTGGCCGGGATCCGGGAGCGGGTCGCGCTGTTCGGCGGCACCGCCGAGGCGGGGCCCGACGGCGACCGCTGGGTGCTCCGCGCGACCCTGCCCTGGACGCCCGCACCGACCGACCGGAAGGAACCCGATGCCTGACGCCCCCGTGCGGGTGCTCCTCGCCGACGACGAGCCCCTGGTCCGCAGCGGCCTGCGCCTCATCCTGGACGCCGAGCCCGACCTGGAGGTGGTGGGCGAGGCCGGCGACGGCGCGCGGGCGGTGGAGCTGGCCCGCAGCCTGCGGCCCGACGTCGTCTGCATGGACGTGCGGATGCCCGGCGTGGACGGCCTGCGCGCGACCGAGCTGGTGCTGCGGCTGCCGGAGCCACCCCGTGTGCTCGTGGTGACCACGTTCGAGCACGACGGCTACGTGCTCGACGCGCTCACCGCCGGGGCCTCGGGGTTCCTGCTCAAGCGCGCCGGGGCCGACGAGATGGTGCAGGCCGTGCGCACCGTCGCCGTCGGGCAGAGCCTGCTGTACCCACAGGCGCTGCGCGACCTGGTGCGCACGCGGCCGCGCGCGGCGTCGGGGGCTCCGGCCCTGACGCCGCGCGAGCGGGAGGTGCTGGCCCTGGTGGCGCAGGGCATGACCAACGCCGAGATCGCGACGGCGCTCGTGGTCGGCGTCGAGACGGTGCGCACGCACGTGGCGTCCGTGCTGGGCAAGCTGCGGGCGCGCGACCGGACGCAGGCCGTGGTGCTGGGCTACCGGGCGGGGCTGGTGGAGCTGTAGCCGGTCCGGCGCCGGATCCGGGTCGGTCCTGCTTCAGTCGCGGGGGAGGACCATCTCGATCTCGTCCGGGAACGGCGAGTAGTCCGAGGTCTTGCGGCGGCCCGTGCGGTGCCAGCCCAGGTGCTCGTAGAAGCCGATCGCCTGGTCGTTGTCGGCGAGGCACCACAGGCGCGGGTCGGCCATCTCGGCGACCGCCATGTCCATCGCGGCCCGGGCCAGGCCGCTGCCCCAGTGGGCGGGGTGCACCGCGAGGTGCCGCAGCAGCCGCTCGTCGTGGGCCACGAAGCAGGCCAGCCGGGGGTGGTCGGCGTCGTCGTCCAGGACGAGGACGCGGACCCCCGGCTCGGCGAGCGCGGCCTGCCACTTGGCCAGCACCTCGTCGGACGGGAACGGGTACATGCCCGGCGGGAAGATGTGGCCGAGCGCCGCGATCCCAGCGGCGCGCTCCACGTCCAGGAGCGCCTGCGCGTCCTCGGGCGTGGCCTGCCGGAACCGGTTGACGACCATTGCCCCAGCGTACGGCCCAGCCTCACCCGTGGCACCACCGCTGAGATTTGCGTCCGCGACCTGCGCCGGAGCGGGCGAAAACTGGTCTGCAACATTTTCCCGAAGTGCTGTGACCTCGGCGCGGTTCGCGCGTCTAGGGTGCATGACGGATACAGCATTCAGCGCGGTGATGTCCCGCCTCTCGGCGCTCGACACGCTCTCGCTGCGGGTGAGTCAGGACTGGCTGGCGTTCGGCCTCGACAGGGTGGACGTGCTGGTCATCGAGATACTGACGGTCAGCGAGGTCACGGCCATGCCGCTCGTGGCCAGGCACCGGCTGTCGCCGGAGGTACCGGACCCGGGACGGGAGCTGGGTCTGACCCGGGTCTGGACCGGTTGGCTCGGCGACGCCTCGGACGTCGTGCCCGTCGCGATGCGGCTCACGCTCGCGCCGAGCGACGACGGGTGACCGGGGCGCCGGGCCCTCAGCGGGGCAGGTGCGCCTCGATCTCCCCGATGATCGCCGGGTCGTCCGGCAGCGTCCTCGGCGAGTACCGGCGCACGTCGCCCCCGGGCAGCACCAGGAACTTCTCGAAGTTCCAGCGGATCTTGCCCGAGTGCCCCTCGGCGTCCTCGGTCTTCTTGAGCTCGACGTAGAGCGGGTGCGCGTGGCGCCCGTTCAGCCGGATCTTGTCGAGCACGGGGAAGGTGACGCCGTACGTCATGGAGCAGAACTCGGCGATCTTCTCGTTCGAGCTCAGCTCCTGCAGGAACTGGTTGCTGGGGAAGCCCAGCACCGTGAAGCCGCGGTCCTGGTACTTCTTCTGCAGCTCCTCGAGGGTCGCGTACTGCGGGGCCAGGCCGCACCGCGAGGCCACGTTCACCACGAGGACCACGTCCTCCTTGTGGTCGGCCAGCGAGATCTCGGTGCCGTCCATCGTGTGGAAAGGAATGTCGTAGAGGGTCACCCGGTCATCTTCCACCCGTTGTCCGGGTCGACGGAACCCTTCGGGCACGAGTGCGGACCAGCCGGGTTAGGTTGACGACGTGACCCGTACGCCCGGACCCGCCAAGCACCGGCCCCCGCTGCCCGTGCGGGACGGGCTCAACCCCACCCGGATCGTGCTCCCGCACGACCCCGCCGTCGTCGCGCGGTTCCCGTACGCGCTCGACTACCTCCTGGACCGGTTCCGCGACGACGCGGACCGGCTGCTCGAGGAGGTCGCCCAGGGGGAGGTGGTCACCGGCCACGGCGAGCCGCTCACCCCGACGACGCCGTACGAGCCGCGCGGGTTCCTCTACCTGTACCGCGACCCGCCGGCCCACGAGGACCCGATCCCGTTCGAGCCCGAGGTGCTGCACCGCGACGAGAACCTGCTGGTCGTGGACAAGCCGCACTTCCTCGCCACGATGCCGCGCGGGCGGTGGGTGCGCGAGACCGCCCTGGTCCGCCTCCGGGTGGCCCTCGACCTGCCCGAGCTCTCCCCGGCCCACCGCCTCGACCGCGGCACCGCCGGTGTGCTCGTCCTCACGGTCCGGCCCGAGGTGCGCGGCGCGTACCAGGAGGCCTTCGCCCGCCGCGTGGTGCGCAAGGTCTACGAGGCCGTGGCCCCGCTCCCGGAACCGGGCGCGCGCGTGGCCCTGGGCGAGCCCGTCACGCTCCGCAGCCGCATCATGAAGCGGCGCGGGGTGACCCGCGCCGAGGAGGTGCCCGGCGAGCCCAACGCGGAGTCCCTGATCACGCTCACCGCCGTCGACGACGCCCGTGGCCTGGGCCTCTACCGCCTGGAGCCGCACACCGGCAAGACCCACCAGCTCCGGTTGCACATGGCCTCGCTCGGGCTGCCGATCCTGCACGACCCGTTCTGGCCCGAGCTGCGCAACCAGCCCGACGACTTCGACCGGCCCCTGCAGCTCCTGTCCCGCTCCCTGGAGCTCACCGACCCCCTGTCCGGCCGCCCGCGCCGCTTCGAGTCCCGCCGCGACCTGCGCGAATGGACCCGCGAGCCGCCGCGCGACGTGTCAGACCCACAGATCCCTCCGGTGACCCGAGCGTCTGACACGTCCGCGGGCATCTGACAGGTGCAAGAATCGGTGCGATGAGTACCGCCGCCGCCTACCCCGCCCGCGCCGTCGTCGATCTCGACGCGATCCGCGACAACGTGCGCGCCCTGCGGACGACCGCCCCGACCGCCCAGGTCATGGCCGTCGTCAAGGCGGACGCGTACGGGCACGGGCTGGCCCCCTCGGCCCGGGCGGCGCTCGCGGGCGGTGCCACCTGGCTGGGCGCGGCGCAGAGCGTCGAGGCGCTGGCGATCCGCGCCGCCGTCGGACCCGGCCCGCGCATCCTGACCTGGCTCTACGCGCCCGGCGAGCCCCTGGCCGACCTCGTGCGCGCCGACGTCGACGTGGCCGTCGCCGCGGCCTGGGCCCTCGACGAGGTGGCCGACGGCGCTCGCGCCGCGGGCCGCACCGCCCGCGTGCACCTCAAGGTCGACACCGGGCTGGGCCGCAACGGGATCATGCCCGCGGACCTGCCCGCCGTCCTCGACCGGGCCGCGGCGCTGCGGGCCGAGGGGACGCTCGCCGTCGTCGGCCTCATGTCGCACTTCGCGCTCGCGGACGAGCCCGACGACCCGTCGGTCAAGATGCAGACCCACGTCTTCGAGGAGGCGCTCCGGACCGTCGAGGCGGCCGGGATCGACCTCGAGGTGCGGCACATCGCCAACTCGGCGGCGACGCTGACCAACCCGGCCGCCCACTACGACCTGGTGCGCCCGGGGATCGCCGTGTACGGGCTCTCGCCCGTGCCGCACCTGGGCGCCCCGGGCGACTACGGCCTGCGGCCCGCCATGACGCTGGAGGCGCGGCTCGCGACCGTCAAGCGGGTGCCGGAGGGCCACGGTGTCTCCTACGGGCACTTCTACGTGACGCCGCAGGACACCGTGCTCGGGGTCGTGCCGCTCGGCTACTCCGACGGCATCCCGCGGCACGCTTCGGGCGGCTCGCTCGGCCCGGGCGGCCCCGTGCTGGTCGGGGGCGCGGTGGACGACGTCGCCGCGCCCGAGACCGGCCTCGGCACCGTGCGCGTGCTGCGTGTCGCGGGCCGGGTGTGCATGGACCAGATCATGCTGGACCTGGGCCCCTACGCGTCCGAGCAGGCCGGCGACGTCGTGACGTTGTTCGGGGCGTCCGACGGGCTCGCCCGCGCCGGGGCGCCCAACGCCGAGGACTGGGCACAGGCCGCCGGCACCATCAGCTACGAGATCGTGACGCGCCTCGGCGCGCGCGTGCCACGTGTGTACGTGGGCACGGCAGGAAGGGAGACCGCGTGAGCGGGGCAGTGAGCGGACCGGGCGACATCACGACGTCGGAGACGGCGGTGATCGAGCTGCCGGACGCCGACACGACGCGCGCCTTCGGAGCGGCCCTCGCCGGGTTGCTGCGCCCGGGGGACCTGGTGATCCTCACCGGCGACCTCGGCGCGGGCAAGACGACCCTGACGCAGGGGATCGGGGCAGCGCTGAACGTGCGCGGGCAGGTGGCGTCGCCCACGTTCATCGTGGCGCGCGAGCACCCGCCCCTGCCGCGCCCGGACGGGACGCGCGGGCCGGGGCTCGTGCACGTCGACGCCTACCGGCTCGGCGGGCTCGGCGAGCTCGACGCGCTCGACCTGGACTCCTCGCTGGAGGACTCCGTGACCGTCGTCGAGTGGGGGCGCGGCCTGGCCGAGGCCCTCGCCGACGACCGCCTGGAGATCGACCTGGAGCGGCCGCGGGGCGCGCCGTCGTTCGACCCCGGTGTGGAGGCGGCCGAGGACCCGGAGGCGGGGACCCGGAAGGTGACGATCCGCGCGGTGGGACCGCGCTGGGCGGGCGTGGACCTGCTTTCCCTGGCGTGATCGGTAGTTCGTCAGGTGATCGGCAGCCCGAGCTGCCGATCACCTGACGAACCACCGATCATCTCTACGGGCGCCTGTGGCCGTAATACCCTGGTCACGTGGCCGTTCTCGCACTCGATACCTCAGCAGCCGTCGCCGTCTCCCTCGTCGACGAGGACGGCGCGCGTCTCGCGTCCCGCTCCTCCGACGAGCGCCGCAGGCACGCCGAGTCGCTCGCGCCCCTGATCACCGAGGTCCTCGACGAGGCCGGGATCGAGCGTGCCGACCTGACCGCCGTCGTCGCCGGTACCGGTCCGGCCCCGTTCACGGGGCTGCGCGTCGGTCTGGTGACCGCCCGGACGCTCGCGCTCTCCCTCGGCATCCCGGTGCTGGGTGTGCCGAGCCTCGACGCCCTGGCGGTGCAGGCCGTCAGCGACCTCGGGCTCCGCGCGGGGCAGGAGATCCTGGCCACCTCCGACGCCCGCCGCAAGGAGGTCTACTGGGCGCGCTACCGCGTGGTCGCGCACGAGGGGCCGCACGGCGTCCCGGTCGTGGAGCGCACCGCGGGGCCCGACGTCGACCGGGCCGGGTTCGTCGCCCAGGGCCAGCTCCCCACGCCGGACGCCGGGGACGCCCCGCTGCCCGTCGTGGTCGGCGAGGGCGCGATGCTCTATCCCGAGTTCCTGCCCGTGGCCGACGACGCCCCGCTGGTCCCCGACGCGACCGTGCTCGCCCGCCTGGCGCTCGTGCGCCGCGCCGCCGGCGAGGACCTGCCGACCGAGCCGCTGTACCTGCGGCGCCCGGACGTGCACGAACCCGGGCGTCCCGCGGCCGACGCCGGCTCAGGGACCGGTTCGGCGACGGCTGCCACCGGCGGTGCCGCATGATCACCGAGGTGCGGCTCCGCCCGCTGCGCAGTGCCGACTTCGACCGTGTGCTGCAGCTCGAGCGGCAGCTCTTCGGCCGCGGCGCCTGGACCTACGGCATGCTTGCCGACGAGCTCGCGGGCCTGGGCCGCTGGTACGTCGTGGCGGAACCGGAGCGGCTCGACCGCGCCGGGGACCAGCCCGTCGTCGGCTACGCCGGGCTCTGGTTCGACGGTGACGTCACGCAGATCATGACGATCGGCGTCGACCCCGACGTGCAGCGGCACGGCGTGGGGCGCCAGCTCATGGACGCGCTCATCGAGCGGTCGCGCAAGGTCAAGGCGGAGGCCGTGCTGCTGGAGGTGCGCGTGGACAACGCGCCCGCCATCGAGATGTACCGCGACTTCGGCTTCCAGATCCTCGGCGTGCGCAAGCGCTACTACCAGCCCGAGGACATGGACGCGTACACGATGCGCCTCGACCTGGCGGAGGTGGAGCACCCGATGGCGGACGCCGCCGTCGAGTCGCCGGTCGACGCGCCGGCTGCCGACACCCCGAACGACGCCACGGGAGACGCGGCCTGAGGTAGCCGAAACTACCTACCCGAACCTGCTAAACCTACTAATCCGAGGCTCGGATTAGTAGGTTTAGCAAGTTCGACCATCCATATTGGTGACCGATGATGAGGGATGCCACGGCATGAGGGAACGAGTCCTGGTCGACGCCGCGACGCTAGCGGCCGACCTGCAGGTCGGCGACGCGCCGGACCCGGCCGAGGGGCGGCCCGTCGTGCTCGACGTCCGCTGGGCGCTGGGCATGACCGACGGCCACGACCAGTACCGCGCCGGGCACGTGCCGGGCGCCGTGTACGTGGACCTGGAGTCCGAGCTGGCCGCGCACGGCTCGCCGTCCGACGGGCGGCACCCGCTGCCCTCGGCGGCGGCGTTCCAGGCGGCCGCGCGCCGCTGGGGCGTCTCGGCCGGCTCGCGTGTCGTGGTCTACGACTCCGTGGGCGGCACCTCGGCGGCTCGCGCCTGGTGGCTGCTGCGCTACTTCGGCGTGCCCGACGTCCGCATCCTCGACGGCGGACTCGCCGCGTGGACCGCGCAGGGCTCCGCCGTCGAGCCGGGGGACGTCACGCCCGGGCCGGGCGACGTCGTCGTCCGCCCCGGGGGCATGCCCGTGATCGACGCGGACGGGGCGGCCGAGCTGGCCGACGGCGCCGGCGTGCTGCTGGACGCCCGGGCCGGCGAGCGGTACCGCGGCGAGGTGGAGCCCGTGGACCCGCAGGCCGGGCACGTCCCGGGCGCGGTCAGTGCGCCGACCACCGAGAACCTGGGCGCGGACGGCCGGTTCCTGCCGACCGGGGACCTGCGGCGGCGGTTCGGGGGGCTGGGGGTCTCGGCAGGCTCGACCAGCGGTGGGTCCGACGTCGTCGGCGTGTACTGCGGCTCGGGTGTCACGGCGGCGCACGAGGTGGCGGCGCTCGCGGTCGCCGGCGTGGACGCGGCGCTGTACCCGGGCTCCTGGTCGCAGTGGTCGAACGACCCCGCGCGGCCGGTCGCCGTGGGCTGACCGTCCGTGCCCCCGGAAGGCGCGGATCGGATCAGGGCGTGGGGCTGACCTCGTTGAGCACGAGGATCTTCTGCCACACCTTGCGGGCCATGCCGACCGTCAGCGACTCGATGGTCGAGACCGTGTTCAGCACGATGTCGTCCTGCGACTCCTCGGCGCACAGTGCCGCCGCCTTGCCGACGATCGACAGCAGCTCGGTGCAGTACTCCAGGTAGTACTCGATCTGCTCGGGGGTCAGGTCGACGTCGTTGTTCTCCGACTCGCCCGAGAAGGCGTCCCGCAGGATCTCCGGCTCCTTGGTGAGCTGGTGCATGTCGATGATGTGCGCCAGGGAGCGCAGCCGGTGCAGCTTGCCCAGCAGGTCCGACCGTTGCACCCGTTGCGGCACCGAGTGCAGCACGACGACGGCGACCGCGACGAACACGATGTCGTTCACGGCGCTCTCGATGAGCGGCAGCCAGTCGAGGCCGTTGTCCGGCGCCTCGGTGCCCGCGGCCTCCACGGCGAAGCCGAACGCGACCAGGGCGACGAGCACCACGAGGGCGATCAGGATGCGCGAGCCGGCCTGCACCAGACGGCTACGACGCCGGGTCCCGGCGGAGGTGTCCGCGACCTGCTCGGTGAGGGCCACGAGCTCCTGGGCCACGAGGTGGATGCCGCGGTCGGGGAACCGCGCGCCGATGCGGTCGCGCAGCCGCCGGGCAGTGTCGATGACAGGGACGGGCTCGAGCTTCTCCAGTGTTCTGACCCACACGGAAGGCAGCGTAGAGCCCCTGGCCCTCGCTGAGTGCGGGATATCCGCCCTTTTCGGCGGGGCATTAGGGGCGAATTCCCGCACTCGGCGGGCGTTGCCGGGCTCAGACCGTGATGGTCGTGAGCGGCATCGACGAGTCCACCGGGATGTCCAGGTTGCTCGGTGCCACCCCGGCCCGCACGACGGCGGAGCCGAGCGCCGCGATCATCGCGCCGTTGTCCGTGCAGTAGCGGATGGGCGGGATGCGCAGGTCGATCCCGGCCTCGGCGCACCGCTTGGCCGCCATCTCGCGCAGCTGGCTGTTGGCGGAGAACCCGCCGCCCACCACCAGCGTGTCGACGCCGTGCTTGTGGCACGCGGCGATGGTCTTGGCCGTGAGCACGTCGGCGACGGCCTCGGCGAACGACGCCGCGACGTCGTGCACGGGGATCTCCTGCCCGGCGTCCGTGCGGGCCTCGACCCAGCGGGCCACCGCCGTCTTGAGACCCGAGAAGGAGAAGTCGTAGGCGTGCTTGGCCTGGTCCTTCGCGGCGGTGAGGCCGCGGGGGAACCGGATGGCCGTCGGGTCGCCCTCGCGTGCGAGCCGGTCGATGTGCGGCCCGCCGGGGTAGGGGAGGCCGAGCAGGCGGCCGACCTTGTCGAAGGCCTCGCCCGCGGCGTCGTCCAGGGTGGAGCCGAGCTCGGTGACGTTCGTGGCGATGTCGTCGACCAGCAGCAGCGAGCTGTGCCCGCCGCTGACCACGAGCGCCATCGCCCGCTCCGGCAGGGGCCCGTCCACGAGCTGGTCCACGCAGGCGTGCCCGATCACGTGGTTCACGCCGTACAGCGGCTTGTTCAGGCCGATGGACAGGGCCTTCGCGGCGGACGCGCCGATCGTGAGCGGCCCGACGAGGCCAGGGCCGGCGGTGACCGCGATCGCGTCGACCTGCGACAGGTCGACGTCCGCCTCGCCCAGCGCCTTCTGGATGGTGGGGATCATCGCCTCGAGGTGGGCGCGGCTGGCGACCTCGGGGATGATGCCGCCGTAGCGGGCGTGCTCCTCCATCGAGCTGGCGACGGCGTCGACCAGCAGGTCGTTTCCGCGGACCAGCGCGACGCCGGTCTCGTCGCAGGAGGTCTCGATACCGAGCACCAGTGGATCTGCCATGTGCTCCAGCCTAGTTCCCCGGCGGCGGTGAGCGTGGAACCGGCTGGGATGTGACACGCGGACGTGCGGGACGTCACGGTTGAATCTGGAACTATCGCTCGGAGCAACTTGTTCCACTGCGCATGACACAAGCACTTGAGGCCACCGCACCGCTCGCCATCGACGACGCGACCGCGGACCGCCTGTTCCGTACCGCGCGCACCGTGACGACCTTCGCGGAGTCGGAGGTCACCGACGAGCAGCTCACCGCCGTCTACGACCTCATCAAGTGGGGCCCGACGATGATGAACACGAGCCCGCTGCGGATGCTCGTCGTCCGCACGCCGGAGGCCCGGCAGCGGCTCGTCGGCCACATGCCCGAGAACAACAAGGAGCGCGTGGCCAAGGCCCCCGTCACGCTCGTGCTCGCCTCCGACCCCGACTTCCACGAGCGGCTCGACGTGCTGATCCCGCACAACCCCGGTGCCCGCGAGATGTTCGCCGGCGACGCCGCGATGCGCGCCGGGGCGGCGCGTACCAGCGCCCTGCTCCAGGCCGGGTACCTGCTCGTGGGCCTGCGCGCCGCGGGACTCGCTGTCGGCCCGATGAACGGCGACTACGCCGGGATCGACGCGGAGTTCTTCGCCGAGAGCGGCTGGAAGGGCTTCCTCGTGGTCAACGTCAGCGCGGCCGACGGCGCCGACACCACCCGCCCCCGCGCCCCGCGCCTGAGCTTCGACGACGCCGCGCAGGTCGTCTGACCCCGGCGCGGCGCCGTCGTCGTCAGCCGGCCAGCGGCCGGCCGGCGCGCATCTCCGCGATCATGGCGCGCACCACAGGCACCAGGTCGCCGTCGTGCGCCGCGGCCACCTCCTGCTGGCGCCGGTAGGACGGGCCCGTGCGGATGATGTCCCGCACGCCCGCCAGCTCCGCGGCGCAGCCCAGGCGGTGTGCCACGGGCTCGAGCTCGACCAGCAGCTTGCCGATCGCGTCGACGACGTGGCCCTGGTTGCCGTGCGCGTCCAGGATCACCGTGGCGTCCAGCCCGTACCGGGCCGAGCGGAACTTGTTCTCGGTCACGTACCAGGGCGGCAGCTCGACCAGGTCCCGGCCCTGGTCGAGCTGCGTGGACAGGTGCTCGACCAGGCAGTGCACCAGCGCGGACAGCGCCAGGGCCTCCGTGAGGTTGGTCGGGCCGTCGCAGACCCGCACCTCGAGCGTGCCGAACGTCGGCGACGGACGGATGTCCCAGTGCACCTCGTTGAACACCTCGACCGCGCCCACGTGCATCATGTCGCCCGCGTACGCCTCCAGCTCCTGCCAGGTCCGGAACGCGAACGGCAGGCCCGAGCTCGGGATCTGCTGGAACAGCAGCGACCGGTTCGACGCGTAGCCCGAGTGCTCACCCGCCCAGTACGGCGAGGCGGCCGACAGCGCCTGCAGGTGCGGGAAGTACTTCAGCATCCCCCGCATCAGCGGCAGCGCCTTCTCCCGGTCCTCGATGCCGACGTGGACGTGCAGCCCCCAGATGATCAGCTGCGTGCCCCACACCCCAGTGCGCTCACGGATCCGGGCGTAGCGCTCCTTGTCGCCGATCTCCTGGTCGGCGCCCCGGGCGAACGGGTGGGTGCCGCCGCCCATGAGCTCCAGGCCCATCGGGTCGGTCACCGTGCGCACGCGCTCGAGCGTGCGGGTGAGGTCGGCCCCGGCGTCGGCCACGGTCCTGCCCACGCCCGAGACCAGCTCGATCGTGTTCTTCATGTACTCGCCCGTGACGTGCGGGGCCAGCCCGTAGGGGCCGTGCTGCCGGTTGCCGCCGTCGCGCGCGAGGGCCTCGAGCACCTCCGGACCTGCCTGACACAGGTCGGCGGTGCCGGGCTCCACGAGCCCGATCTCCCACTCGATCCCCACGGTCGACCGCGGGGACTCACCGAAACCGAGCTGGGCCGGCGAGCTCATACGGCTCCCAGGGGTTCGACGAGCAGTATCTGTTGGTTGCCTGCAACACGGGTGAGCACGATCGTCGCCTCCTCGGTTCCGGTGAGCACGAGCTGCTTGCGAAGTTGTTCAGGCACCACGGCGGTGCCCCGCTTCTTGATCGTGACGCGCCCGACGTTCCGGTCGCGCAGGTAGGACTTGAGCCGCTTCAGGCCGAACGGCATGGTGTCGAGCACGCGGTATCCGGTCGCGACCGGGGCCTGCGCCCCGGCAGGGTCGGCGGGTCGGGCCGGCGGCAGAGCGGCGGGCTCGTCCGTGGTCACGTACGCGATGGTCGGGTCGACGAGGCGCCCGCCCAGCTCGGCGGCGGCCTGACCCACCAGCCCCGCGCGGATGACGGCGCCGTCGGGTTCGTAGAGGAACTGGCCGACGCCGCCGACGTCCGGCTCGACGTCGTCGCCGCGCACCGTGCGGCTGAGGGTGTGCTCCTTGCCGTCGTCGGTGAAGGTGCGCAGCACGAGGGCCGAGCGGCCGGGGCCGTCGGGCGCGAGCGGGCCGAACCACAGCCCGGCCTCGACCACGTCGCCGTTCACGGAGACCCACTGGGTCTCGGCGTCGGCGGGCAGTCCCTCGTGCGCGATGCCCGGGCCCACCTTGATGCCGACGGCCGGCACGGTCTCGCGCAGCGACCAGACCGAGTCGAGCGGGGGCTCGTAGGCGTGCGGGTCGAAGATGCGGCGGCTGCGGCCACCCGACCCGCCGCGCACGCGCCGGGCGGGGTCGGCGTAGACGCCCTCGATGCCCTCGGCGCGCAGGTCGAGCGTCAGGCCGTCGGCGTGCCGCACCTCCGCCTCGGGGAAGTGGCGCAGGTTCCACTGCGCGATGGCGGCCGTGCACTCGTCGAGATCGGTCGCGACGACGCGCAGGCCGGTACCGGCGAACGCGAGGGAGTCGGCGCCGATCCCGCAGGTGAGGTCGGCGAGCGCGGTGATGTCCGCGTCGAGGTACCGCCGGGCGTGCAGCGCCGCGACGACGAGCCGCGTGGCCTGCTCCAGGCCGTCCGCGGTGAACAGCATGCCGTCGGCGAAGTCGCCGAACTTGGCCCTGGCCCGCGTGCGGAGCCGGGACTGGGTGACCACGGCGGCGGCGAGGTCCGCCGCGACCCCCTGGGAGCGCAGGGCGGAGACGGTGCGCATCGCGTCGCGCTCGTCGTACGGCGGTAGTGCCGCAAGCAGGGCCCAGCCGTCAGGGCTGAGGAGTTTGCTCAGAATCGCCGCATCCATGGGAAGATCTTTCCACGTTTGTCCTGGTCATGACGAGTAGCCGGGCGCAACCTTTTGGTGGAGATGACGAGATTTCGACGTCCTGGCGGCGAGTCGGCCCCCGGGCGTGTGAGCGACTCCACGCGATTGGCACTCGCCTTGACCGAGTGCTAGCGCCGACCTAGATTTGGGGTTGTTCACCGCCGCGGAACCCGTTAGCGGGCCTCGCGGCGGAGGACCCAGACGTTCGTGCCCGCCGGCACCCGCGACGACGGCGGACCGTCGAACGTTCGAGCCCCTTAAGTCAACCACGCAGCTGATCACCCGATCCGCTCACGAAAGAGGAGGTCCGACGTGTCGGTCCCCATCAAGCCGCTCGAGGACCGGATCGTCGTCAAGGCTCTCGAAGCCGAGACCACGACCGCTTCCGGCCTGGTCATCCCGGACACCGCCAAGGAGAAGCCCCAGGAGGGCGAGGTGCTGGCCGTGGGCCAGGGCCGCATCGACGACAACGGCAACCGTGTGCCGCTGGACGTCGCCGTCGGTGACAAGGTGATCTACTCCAAGTACGGCGGCACCGAGGTCAAGTACGCGGGCGAGGAGTACCTGGTGCTCTCGACCCGCGACGTCCTCGCGGTGGTCGTGGGCTGATCCCAGCCCGCGACAGCTAGACGGACGAAGGCCCCGCACCGGTCGGTGCGGGGCCTTCGTCGTGGCGGAGCGTCGGTGCTGTCTGTCCGTGGTGCCGTTCCTGGTGCGCGTGCTGCGTGCCTGGTGCGCGGCCGGGGTGCTTCGGCGCACACCGACCCCGGCGGGGTGCTGCTTCCTCAGGCGTGGTGCCTCAGGTGCCGCGCGACGTCGTGCGGCAAAAGTTGTTCGGCCTGGTCGGGCAGGCTTCGTCAGGCGGAGACGGACTTGCCGGCGAGGATCGCCGACCGCTCGTCCTCGCTGAGCCCGCCCCACACGCCGTACGGCTCGCGCACGCGGAGCGACTGCTCGCGGCACTGCATCATCACCGGGCAGGAGCGGCAGATCGCCTTCGCGGCCTCGGCGCGACGCCGGCGGGTCGATCCGCGCTCACCCTCGGGGTGAAAGAAGAGGGTGTCGTCCGCGTCGCGGCACGCGCCCTGGTACTGCCATTCCCACAGTTCCATCACCGGACCGGGAAGCCTCGAGATCTCCGTCATGGCGAACAACCTACAAGTTGTGCAGAAGTTGTTCAAGGGGCAATTTCGCTTCATCTCGATCGAATCGAGCCAGCCCGAAGCGGTTCGGCCCTGACCGGATTTGTTCCAATCTGGACTGGAATCCACCGAGATCGGCGGCACGCCGGGTTTCGCAGTGGCGCGGAGAGGGTCCGGTCGGCAGAATCGAGTCCATGACTTCTTCGCGACCCGCCCAGAACTCGGGCGGGTCACGTACATCCAGCCCCGGACTGGCTGTCGCCGCGGTAGCCCGGCGCCTCGGGGTCGCTCCCGCGACCCTGCGTACGTGGGACCGCCGCTACGGCCTCGGCCCGTCGGGTCGCACCGCTGGATCGCACCGCCGCTACACGCCGGACGACGTCGCCCGGCTCCTCGTCATGCGCCGGCTGACCCTCGAGGGCGTGGCGCCGGTCGACGCTGCCCGCGCCGCGGTCGAGGCGGGGGACGCGGAGCTCCAGGTGGCCACCAAGACCGCCCCCGCGCTGCCCGCGGTGCAGGTCGAGGGTGACCTGGAGGCCGACGAGACCGACGACGTCGACGACGCCGAGTTCGCCGAGAAGTTCGTCGGCACCGTCGAGGCGCCGGACGAGGACGACGAGCCGGAGCCCGAGGACGAGCCGCAGCTCGAGGACGAGACCGGCGACCCCGCGCCGGCGTCGGACGGCGAGCGTGCCGAGGAGCCGCGCGGCCGCGCGCACCTGCGGGCGCTGCCCGGCGGGGCGTCCGGCGGCGGCGGAGCGGGCGGGGCCGTGGCCCCGGTACCGGCCGGCGGGCCGCGGTCGGCCGCGTCCCCCGCGCCGACGTCGGGCCGGGTGTCCGCGCTGGTCGACGCCGCTCTGGCCTACAGCCGGACCGCCTGCGACAACCTCCTGGTGCTGGGCCCGGACGGCGACCCGGCCACCTGGTGGACCGAGCTCGTGGAGCCGGCCTGGCTCCGGCTGTCCGAGCGCACGGTCCTCGCGGGCCCGGGCGAGATGCCCGAGGTGGTGCTCGCGACGGCGGCCCTGCGCGCGCTGCGTAACTACATCGAGGAGTTCGAGCGCGTCATGGTCGAGGCGGGCGGCCCGCCGGCCAACCACCCGAGCCGGATGCGCAAGATCGTCCTGGTGTTCGCCGCCCCTGACGAGGTGGTCCCGCTCTCGGCGCACGCGCTCGCCGCGGCGCTGGCCGCGCAGGGCTCGATGGCGCGCATCGTCACCGGCCCCGCGAGCACGCACCGCTCGGTCGAGCTGGTCACCATGGTCCGGCCGACGGCGGTGGTCCTGGCCACCACGCAGAACAAGCCGGACCTCGACGTCGTGCACGCGGTGAACGAGAGCTACCCGGAGCTGCCGATCTTCGTGGGCCTGCGGGCCGACGCGGCCGCCACCGAGCTGCCGTTCGGGCCCACGGTGCAGCGGGTGCGCTCGTTCACCGGCCTGCTCCACGAGGTGCTGGCCGTCATCAAGGCGAGGTGACGCACGCCTCTGGCCGGTACCACGGCCCGGCCGAGATTCGTGGTCGCGGCGGTCGTAGACTTGCTGCATGACGGACCAGACCTCGCCGGGCGACCCGTTCGGTTTCCTCGGGCTCACCTATGACGACGTCCTGCTGCTGCCGGGTTACTCCGACCTGGCGCCGTCGGACATCGACACGACGTCTCGCCTGACGCGCGAGATCTCGCTCAAGATCCCGCTGATGTCAGCGGCGATGGACACGGTCACCGAGTCGGCCATGGCGATCGCCATGGCGCGCCAGGGTGGCCTCGGCGTACTGCACCGCAACCTCTCCATCGAGGACCAGGCCTACCAGGTCGACCTCGTGAAGCGGACGCAGACCGGCATCATCACGAACCCGGTCACGATCGGCCCGGACGCCACGCTCGAGGAGCTCGACACCCTCGCGGGCCAGTTCCGGATCTCCGGCTTCCCGGTGGTCGACGCCGAGAACAAGCTGATCGGCATGGTCACCAACCGCGACCTGCGCTTCACGCCCGTCGCCGAGTGGGCCACCACCAAGGTGGACGAGGTGATGACGCCGCAGCCGCTGATCACCGGCCCGGCCGGCATCTCGCGGGACGACGCCACGAAGCTGCTGCGCAAGCACAAGCTGGAGCGGCTCCCGCTGATCGACCCCGACGGCCGCATCACGGGGCTCATCACCGTCAAGGACTTCGTGAAGTCGGAGCAGTTCCCGGACTCGTCCAAGGACGGCCAGGGCCGCCTCATGGTGGGCGCCGCGATCGGCTACTTCGGCGACGCGTGGCAGCGCGCCACCGCCCTGATCGACGCCGGCGTCGACGTGCTCGTGGCTGATACGGCGCACGGCAACGTCCGCATGCTGATCGACATGGTCAAGCGCCTCAAGACCGACCCGGCCACCAAGGACGTCCAGGTGATCGGCGGCAACGTCGCGACCCGCCAGGGCGCGCAGGCGTTCGTCGACGCCGGGGCCGACGCCGTGAAGGTCGGCGTCGGGCCGGGCTCCATCTGCACCACCCGCGTCGTGACCGGCGTGGGCGTGCCCCAGATCACCGCCGTCTACGAGGCGTCGCTGGCCTGCAAGCCGGCGGGCGTCCCGGTGATCGCCGACGGTGGCCTCAAGCACTCCGGCGAGATCGGCAAGGCCATCGTGGCCGGCGCCGACACCGTGATGCTGGGCTCGCTGTTCGCGGGCTGCGAGGAGACCCCGGGCGACCTGGTGCTCGTCAACGGCAAGCAGTTCAAGACCTACCGCGGCATGGGCTCCATGGGCGCCATGTCCTCGCGCGGCAAGAAGTCCTACTCCAAGGACCGGTACTTCCAGGCCGAGGTCACCAGCGACGACAAGATCGTGCCCGAGGGCATCGAGGGTCAGGTGGCCTACAAGGGTCCGCTGGCCACCGTCGCGCACCAGCTCATCGGCGGTCTGCACCAGACGATGTTCTACACCGGTTCGCGGACCGTCCCGGAGCTGCAGGCCGAGGGCAAGTTCATCCGCATCACGTCGGCCTCCCTCAAGGAGAGCCACCCGCACGACGTGCAGATGACGGTCGAGTCGCCGAACTACAGCGGCTTCTGACCTCTTCGCCGGTCGAGCTTCCTCTCCGCCGGTCGAGCTTGTCGAGACCTCGCCAGGTCTCGACAAGCTCGACCGACGGGTGGCCCGTCAGCTCGCCATGACGCGGGCGTGCAGGGCCTGCACCGCGTAGCGGGCCGACCAGAACGCGCCGTGCTGCCACGCGGAGACCTCGGACATCCAGTCGCCCGCGAAGTACACGTTGCCCGCCCCCTGCTGCAGGAGCCGGAAGCCGGCGGAGCTGGTGTTCGGGTAGGCCCAGGCGCCCTCGATGTAGGGCACCTTGTGCCAGGCGATCGAGAACGACGTGTCCAGCTCACTGCGGTACTTCTGCCCGTGGATCTTCACGCCCTGCTCGACGGCGCGCAGCTCCCGCTGCTTCGGGGTCATGTCGGCGTACGTGCGGGCGTTGGTGCCGGTGTTGTAGTACCCGACGACCAGGCCCTTGCGCTCCCCGTACCCGTAGGACGGGTACCAGATGTGGGCGAGGTCCATGTCGGTCTCGGTGATCCCGCCGAAGATCCGGTGGTCGTCCTCCCAGAACCGGGACCGGTACTGGAGGCCGATCTTGCCGGCGGGGGAGCCCACCGCGAACTCGCCGAGCGCCGCGTCGACCTGCGGCCCCCAGTTGGTGTCCCACCGCCGCATCAGGCCGGCCGGCGCCGCGACGACCGCGAAGTCCGCCTCGATCTGCCGCTCCCGCCCGTTCGCGGGCGTGTAGGTGACCTTGACCCCGCGGCTCGTGTTCTCCACGCCCGTGACGGGGGAGCGGAAGTGCACGTTCTGGCTGCCGATGGCCCGCACCAGGTACTGGTAGGTCGTGTCCATGCCGCCCTTGGGCTGGAACATGAGCATCGACTGCTCCCAGTTGATCTCGAACGGGAAGTACTGGCCCACCTTCGAGGCCAGCACCTCGGAGACCGTGCCGGGTCCGGACAGCGGCGTGCCGTGCTCGTTCCAGGCCGACGGGTAGACCTCGAAGCCGCGGTTGCTGCCGCCGGCGTAGGTGCCGTCCGGCTTGAGCGAACCCCAGCTGCGCAGGAACGTGCGCAGGTTGTCCTTGTCCTCCGCGGTCAGCTTCTGGTCCAGGGCGCCCTGGTCGGTGGCGTGGTGCAGCAGCTCGGACGTGTAGCCGAAGACGTCTGCCTTGGCGGTGCGGTAGCGCACCGGGTTGCCCGGCGTCGCGCCGGTCCGCTCGTTGTAGAGGTAGGCGTCGGCGTTCGCGTTGGTGAAGACCTCGTACGGCACGCCCAGCTCGCGGATGTAGTCCATGGTGACCATCCACTGCGCGATGCGGCCCGCCCCGGCGTTCATGTAGATGCCGTCGGCGAACCGCGCGGTCTGCTTGACGCCGTTGACGTCGGTCTCGCTGTCGCCGCCGCGGATCGTCAGGGTCCGCCCGCCGGGCCGGTGCCGCGCCTCGAGCACGGTCACGCGGTAGCCGGCCTTCTGCAGCTCGTACGCGGTCGCGAGACCGGCGGGACCCGCGCCGACGACGACGACCTTCTTCGTGGACCGGCCGGTCAGCGTGAAGTCGCCGGCCTTCGGGGGGACCCAGGACTCGGCCCTCGGCTGCGCCGCGGCGCTGGGGGCCAGACCCATCGCGCCCATCGTCGCGAACATGACACCGGCGCTGGAGCCGGCGCCGACGGCCTGCAGGAAGTTACGGCGGGAGACACCTGGGGTGCTCTTCTCGGTGACCACGGTCCCTACCTCTCGTGTCGACAGGCCTGACGCACGCGAACCTCGGCCGGGAAGCCGGGGGCCGCCGTCAGCACCGCGCCGGACGCTATGGACCGCAGGTCACCGCTGCGAGTCTCCGCCGTTACTGCGCAGTTGCGCGTAGTAACCATGTTGTTTCCGGATTCTGCCGCAGGTCAGCGTTTCCGCAGGAACGATTCGAACCGGGCGCTGGAGCCGTTCCCGACGCGACCCAAAGCGGACATCCCACTGAAACTCCCCGTGGCTAGCGTCCGCGCCACCCGGTGCCGTCCGCCGGGCCACACCGCATCCGGGCGCCCACGCGGCCCCGGCCCGGCCAGATGGAGGAGCACCATGAAGAACCGTGCCGCGCTGATCACCGCCGTCGTCGTCACCGCGGCGATCGCGGTCCCCGGGACCGCCTTCGCCGCCGCCCACGCCTTCCGGCCCGACCCCACACGCGCCCACTCGTTCATCACCGGGGACACCCCGCTCATCGCCGACGGCGTGGCCATCGGCAAGAACGTGTCCTGGTACAAGTCCTCCGGCCTCGGCCCGGCTGCCCGGAACACCACGCCCGGGGCGAGCGCCGAGGAGCGGTACATCCCCACCGACGTGTTCCCCGGCGGGGAGCTGCCCGCGGGCGTCAGCCTCACCGAGGCCCAGGGCATCAACGCTCTCATGCGGATCGGCGAGAACCTGGAGAAGGCGGGGCTGTCGTACGACGACGTCGTCTCGATGCGCGTGTTCCTGCAGAACCCCAGGGGTGCCGAGAAGATGGACTTCGCCGGGTGGAACCGTGCCTACCGCCAGTTCTTCGCGAACACGAACCTGGCCACCGGTGAGGTGCTGGACGTGCAGCTCGGTTCGGCGACGACCGAGCCCATGGTCGTGAACGAGGCGCGGCCGTCGCGCTTCGCGCTGGAGGTCGAGAACCTGCCGGTGGACGGCTGGCTCGTCGAGGTGGAGGTCGACGCGGTGTACTCGCGCTGAGCGGTGCCGAGCAGGGCCGCGCTCCCGGATACCCCCGGGGCGCGGCCACCCGCCGCCCGGTCAGGCGCTCGTCGCGTGCTGCACCGGCCAGGCGCCCGACGCGTCGGGGCCGGTCAGGCCCTGCTCGCGGCGCCACTCGTTGAAGCTGACCGCCCACTGGCGGTGCGCGCCGATCTGCTGCTGGTGCAGGTCGGCCAGCGACATGCGGGACAGCTGCGGGAACCGCCGCGCCAGGGCCTCCAGCACGTCGAGCGTCGCCAGCACGTCGACCTCGGCGGTGTGCAGGTCGCCGTCGGAGGTGACGCCGTACCACTGCGACAGGTCGCCCAGGCGGCGCTTGCCCGGCCGGTACCGGTCCAGCCAGCGGTCGATGACCAGCGGGTCGACGACCGGCTCGACGGGCCGGCCCAGGCGCTGGGGCAGGGTCTTGAGCCCGTGGCGCTGCAGCTCGGAGTCGAGCAGCGAGAGGTCGAAGGCCGCGTTGTAGGCGACCACGGGCACGCCCTCGGCGAGCTGCTCGGCGAGGGCGGCGGCGATCTCCTCCAGCGCCTCCCGGGGCGCCACGCCGTGGGCGCGGGCGTGCTCGGTGGAGATGCCGTGGATGGCGGCGGCCTCCTGCGGGATCTCCACACCCGGGTCCATCAGCCAGGTGCGCACCTCGGTGCCGGCGCCGGGCGTACGCAGCACGAGGGCCGCGGTGACGATGCGGTCGCCCGTGACGTCCACCCCCGTGGTCTCCGTGTCGAAGCCCAGCAGCGGCCTGTGGATCCAGGTCTCGTTCATGATGTCCTCCCTGCTCGTCCGGGTTCACCGGTGCGTCCAGGGAGAACCCTGCCACCGCTCACTGACACTGTGGTTCGTGCCACCCCGCACATCACCGAGACACTGCGCGCCGGGTCAGCAGCGATGGGTAGGCTTGGCGGGTGAGCAACGAGATCGAGATCGGACGCGGCAAGCGTGGGCGGCGCGCCTATTCCTTCGACGACATCGCGGTGGTGCCCTCCCGGCGCACACGCGACCCGAAGGACGTCTCGGTCGGCTGGCAGATCGACGCGTACCACTTCGACCTGCCGATCGTCGCGGCCCCGATGGACTCGGTGATGACCCCGGACAGCGCGGTCGCGCTGGGCCGGTTCGGGGGCCTTGGCGTGCTCGACCTCGAGGGCCTCTGGACCCGCTACGAGTCGCCCGAGCCGCTGCTCGCGGAGATCGCGGCCCTGCCCGTCGGCGAGGCGACGCACCGCATGCAGGAGATCTACTCCGAGCCGATCAAGCCGGAGCTCATCACGCAGCGCCTCAAGGAGATCCGCTCGGCCGGCGTCACCGTCGCCGGCGCGCTGACCCCGCAGCGCACCCAGGAGTTCTACAAGACGGTGGTCGACGCCGGCGTCGACCTGTTCGTCATCCGCGGCACCACGGTCTCGGCCGAGCACGTCTCGGGCAACGCCGAGCCGCTCAACCTCAAGCGCTTCATCTACGAGCTCGACGTGCCCGTCGTCGTCGGCGGGGCCTCGACCTACACGGCCGCGCTGCACCTGATGCGCACGGGCGCCGCCGGAGTGCTCGTCGGTTTCGGCGGCGGCGCCGCCCACACCACGCGCGTCAGCCTGGGCATCCACGCGCCCATGGCCACCTCCGTCGCCGACGTCGCCGCGGCCCGCCGCGACTACCTCGACGAGTCGGGCGGCCGGTACGTGCACGTCATCGCCGACGGCGGGGTGGGCCACTCGGGCGACATCGTCAAGGCCGTGGCCTGCGGCGCGGACGCCGTCATGCTCGGCGCCGCGCTCGCACGGGCCGGCGAGGCCCCCGGCAAGGGCTTCCACTGGGGCCCCGAGGCGCACCACCCGCAGCTGCCGCGCGGCGAGCGCGTCGAGGTGGGCACGGTCGGCACGCTGGAGGAGATCCTCTTCGGGCCGGGCAAGCAGGCCGACGGCACCCTCAACCTCGTGGGTGCCCTCCGCCGTGCGATGGCGACCACCGGCTACTCCGACCTCAAGGAGTTCCAGCGGGTCGAGGTCGTCGTCTCCCCGTACCAGCCTCGGTGACCGCCGCGCCGAGCGGTGAGTCGCTCGCCCCTGTCCTGGCCGCGGCGCCCGCGGCCGACGGCGAGTTCGTCGAGATCACGGACACCGACGTCGACCAGGTGGTCGAGCTGTGGCGGGAGTGCGGCCTGACCCGGCCGTGGAACGACCCGCACCTCGACATCGCCGACGCCCGCGCGGGCAGCACCTCGACGGTGCTGGTCGCCCGGGCCGACGGCCGCGTGGCGGCGTCCGCCATGGCCGGGCTCGACGGGCATCGTGGCTGGCTGTACTACGTGGCGGTCGCGCCCGGGCTGCAGGGCACGGGCCTGGGCCGGGCCGCCGTCGTCGCGGCCGAGGCGTGGCTGGTGGCGCGCGGCGCGCGCAAGATCCAGCTCATGGTGCGCACCACCAACGACGCCGTGATCGGCTTCTACGAGCGGCTCGGCTACGCCGACCAGGAGACCACCGTGCTCGGCCGCTGGGTCGAGCCGAGCTGACCCTGCGCCGTCCCGCCTGAGGCGAGATCGCGGCCGTTACCACGAAGCGATACGAAAGTCAGTTTCACACATCTATCAATACGTGGTGCAGGGTTTTGCGCGTAGGGTGGCCGCCATGATCGACGACACAGCAGCCGACGCAGCCGCGAGTGGTGCCGTCGGCGGGGTGCTCGACCCCGAGCATCCGCAGGGAACCTTCGTTCTCGAGCCCGGCGTGATGGCGCCGCTCGTGGCTCGGATCGCGACCTCCGAGGCTTCCGGCACGCACCGCTCGATGTGTCCGTTCACGGGTGCTCCCCTCGTGACCTTCCCGGTCTCCTCCGCCGACGACGTGGCCGCCAGCGTGGTCCGCGCGCGGGTGGCGCAGCGCGGCTGGGCGCGCCTCCCGGTGCGTGACCGCGCCGGGGTGCTCCAGCGGCTCGGCCGGATCGTCCTGGAGAGACAGTCCGAGGCGCTCGACCTGATCCAGCTCGAGACCGGCAAGTCGCGGCGCGCCGCGTTCGAGGAGATCGCGGACATCGCGCAGGTCGCGCGGCACTACGCCGTGCGCGGTGAGCGCTACCTGGCCTCGCGTCGCGTGCGCGGCATGGTCCCGCTGCTGGCCGGTGTGCAGGTGCACCGCCGGCCCGTCGGCGTCGTCGGCGCGATCGCGCCCTGGAACTTCCCGCTGGTGCTCGCGCTGTCCGAGGCCCTGCCCGCGCTGCTGGCCGGCAACGCCGTGGTGCTCAAGCCGGACCCGCAGACCACCCTCACCGCCCTGTGGGCCGCCGAGGCCCTGGACGACGCCGGCCTGCCGGCGGGCCTGTTCCAGGTGGTCGCGGGCGGCCCGGACGTGGGCGAGGCGCTGATCGAGCACGTCGACCATGTCGCGTTCACGGGCTCGACCGCCACGGGCCGCAAGGTCGCCGCCCGCGCGGGGGAGCGCCTCATCGGGGCGACGCTCGAGCTCGGCGGCAAGAACGCGCTGTACGTCGCGGAGGACGTCGACGTCGACGCGGCCGTCCCGGGCATCGTTCGGGCCTGCTTCTCGAACGCCGGGCAGCTGTGCGTGTCCGTCGAACGACTGGTGGTGCACGAGGCGATCGCCGACGAGTTCGTGGCCAAGTTCGTGCGTGCCGTGCGCAACCTGCGGCTCAGCCCGGCGCTGGACTACTCGGCCGACATCGGCTCGCTCACCTCCGCCGCGCAGCTCGACAAGGTGACCGCGCACGTGGACGACGCGCTGGCGCGCGGCGCCCGGGTGCTCGCCGGTGGCGTGCACCGCGCCGACGTCGGCCCCTACTTCTACGCGCCGACCGTGCTCGACGACGTGCCGGCCCAGGCCGTCGTGGCGCGCGAGGAGACGTTCGGGCCCGTCGTCACGATCACCCGGGTCGACTGCGACGAGGACGCCGTCACCGTCATCAACGACACCGAGTACGGGCTGCACTCCGCCGTCTGGACCCGGGACGTCGCGCGGGCGCGGCGCCTGGCCGCGCGCCTGGAGTGCGGGTCGGTCGCGATCAACGACGGGTACACGCTGACCTGGGGCTCGGTCTCCGCGCCGCTCGGCGGCTGGAAGTCGTCGGGGCTCGGCGGGCGGCACGGGGCGGCGTCGATCACCGGCCTGACCCGGCAGCAGACCGTGGTGACGTCGCGCGGCGCCCGGATCGGGGCGACGCTCGACAGCCTCTACGGCCTCGGCGGGGACACCCCGAGCCGGGTGCTGACCACGGCCCTGGGAGCGATGCGCAAGCTGCGCCTGTCCTGAGGTGCGGGGCCGCGGCCGAACTGGTCGTCGAAGGAGTGAACGGTCGTCACCGGGGCGAGTACGCTCACCCGCATGACGACGCAGCTCCATGCCTTCTGGAAGTCCGCCAACTCGCTGCCGGTGGTCGGCGGCCTGCTCGGGAAGCGGATCTTCAGCCTGGCGTACAGCCTCAAGGCCCCGTACTTCGGCACCATCGCCCCGCGCGTGGTCGACATGCGACCGAACTACGGCGAGGTCGTCGTGCCCAACCGGTGGCGCAACCGCAACCACATCGGCACGGTGCACGCGATCGCCGTCTGCAACGGGCTCGAGATGGCCATGGGCTCGCTCGCCGAGGCCACCGTGCCGGACGACAAGCGGTGGCTGCCCAAGGGCATGGAGGTCTCCTACCTCGCGAAGTCGACCGGTGACGTCACCTGCGTCGCCGAGACCGACCAGGCGCAGTGGGACGGCGACGACAAGGACCTGCCCGTGCGCGTGCGCGGCGTGCTGGCCGACGGCACCGTGGTGGTCGAGGGCACGATCCACCTGTGGGTCACGCCGAAGAAGAAGTGAGTCAGCGGGGGCGGCGCCTCGCGAGGGAGCGGACCGCGGCCTTCCAGCTCGCCGGCAGCTCGCGCACGTGCCACCAGGCCCACTGCGCCGGCTGGACGCTCGCGGCGCTGACGCCGACACCCACGGCGTCGAGCCCGGCCTCTACGCAGGAGTAGAGGGTGCGGCGCAGGTGGTAGTCCTGCGTGACGACGACGGCGGTGCGCACGCCGTACAGGTCGTACGCGCGGCGGCACGTGGCCGTGGTGTTGAAGCCCTCGCGGTCCAGCACGATCGCGTCGTCGGGGACGCCGAGGTCGTTGTCCAGGAGCCAGGCGCGCATCGAGCCGGGCTCGTCGTAGCGGGTGCCGTCGGGGTTGTCGTGGGCGTCGCCGCTCAGGATCACCGTGGGCGCCACGCCTGCGCGGTACAGCTCGGCGCCGCCCTCGACGCGGCGGCGCAGGTAGGTCGACGGGGTTCCGTCGCTGCGGAGCCCGGCGCCCAGGACGATGACGGCGTCGGCCTTCTCGATCTCGCTCGCGCCGTTGCGCACGCGGGCGTTGCCGGTGGCCTGAACTGCGACGACGGGGACGGTGAAGGCGACGGCGAGCGCGCCCGCGACGATGGCGGAGACCTTGAGGGGAGTCACGACGGGAACGCTACCGCGTGCGGGGCGGTGGGCTGTCGCTTGGCTCGGCTGGGCGCGGCCGCGGGTGGGTGGTCGGCAGAATGTCAGGTGGTCGGCATTCTGAGGAACCGACCACCTGACATTCTGCCGACCACCCGACGTCCTGCCGACCGGGCTCAGGCCGCCAGCAGGGTTAGCTCGGCGCGCAGGTTGGCTACTGCGGCGTCCTGCCAGCGGGCGGTGCCCGGGGTGGTGCGGAACAGCGGGCCGCCCGCCAGCAGGGTGCGGAGCACCTCGGAGCGGCCGGCCCGGAACAGGGGGTCGGGGACCTCGCAGTACTCGGCGCGAACCTGGTGCGTGTACCGCGTGTAGACGGCGGGGCTGCCGCCGAGCACGGCCAGGTCGGCGTCGCTGACCAGGCCGCCGACGACATCGTCGGGCGCCGGGTCGTGGGCGGCCGTGACCATGACGAGGCGTGCGGTCTCGTCGATGTCCTCGGGGGTGACGCCGGCGTTTGTCAGCGGACCGAGCAGCTCGGCGACGAGGTCGGCGGACCGCTCCTCGTCCTGCTGGGCGACGCCGTCGTGCACCGCGTCGTGGAACCAGAGCGCGAGGCGGGCGTGCCAGAGACCGCGGTCGTCGATGCGGCTCTCGTCCGCGACGACGTCGAGGGCGTCCAGGGCCGCTGCCAGGTGGAACGTCGTGTGGTAGACCCGGTGCGGTTCGCGCCAGCGGTCGACCAGGTCCGTGCCGGCGTCGCGGGCCAGGCTCGGGTCGGCCCACAGCTCGTCCCACCGGCTCAGGAGCGCGGCGCGCTTGGCGCGGTTCCGCTCGGCACCGGAGACGCGCAACCCTGAGCCCGCCAGCCGCCGGGCCAGGTCGCCGCCGTCGACGGGCACGGCGCCCGCCGCGACCAGGTCGTCGTACCGCTCGGCGGGGACGTCGTAGTGGTCGAGGTCGAGCGCGCGGTCGGGGACACCGGCGGCGCGGGCGAAGAGGCGGAGCTCGTGCAGCGACCCGTCCGAGACCAGGTGGGAGAAGAGCGTCCCGTGCGCGGGCCAGGCCGGCGGGTCGATGAAGAGGGTCACGGGGTGAGGCTAGCGCTCCTGGCAGGGTCGGACGGTCGGTCGGTGCGGGCGTGGGCTCGTCGACCGGCTGGCGTCTGGCTGCTGACGGCGCTCCGAAGATCACCCGCTCGCGCGGCAGAAGTAGTCAACGGGTCCGCTTTTCGTCCCCTAGATTTCTGGTCGGCCGAGCAGCGTCGCCCGGCCGGCTCCAACTGGGCGTGAGGACACCGTGGTGAAGGCGCCGATGGCGCATGAACAAGCCAGTCACGCCCGCTCACCAGCGTCAAAGGAACAGGTATGTCAGAAGAGCGCGTTGTATTTCTTACCATTGTCATCAGTATTGTCCTCGCCGGCTTCGTGGCGCGGTGGCTCTTCGGCCGGGCGGCGGTCAAGCGGTCCGGCTCCGGCGTCGTGCAGGTCATCGTCTGGGCGCGCTCCGGGAAGGTCCCTGGCCTGGCGCGGCAGAAGAAGTGGGTCAAGGCCAAGGTCAGTGCCGACGAGGTCGGGCGCCTGGTGTGGGTCAAGCCCGCCGGAGAGCCCGTGGAGCTGACGCTGCGGAGCCGGGAGCCCCGGCCGCGCAACAAGTCCGATCTCTTCTTCCTGGACCCGGGCACTCCCGTCTGGGAAGCGACCACTCCGGACGGCCAGGAGATCGGGATCGTCATCCCGCAGGCGCGAGAGCACTCGTTCGTCGAGCAGCTTCCGGTAGCGGAGCACGCGGAACCTCAGGCCTAGTTGAAGGGTGGGCGTCGAACACGCCCGCTGATTGCAGCGTTCCGCTGCCTCCACCTCGTCGCCGCAATTGCGGCGACGAGGCCGGCGCGTTTCACGTGGATCTGGGTCTGCGTCCGCGGCGCGAAGCCGAGATGTCCGCCGCGAACGGCCTACTCGCCCGCCCGCCGAGCCTCCCGAGCCGCCGCCCGCTGCGCCTTCACGGCCTCGGTGACCTGCGCGATGTCGTCCCTGGTCGGCTGGCGGATCGCCCCGCCCGCCGCCACGTACTCGTCCCCGTGCTTCGCCAGGTGCGCCGCGAACAGTGGGCACACCGGCACGACCACGATGTTCTTGCGGATGCTGTCGGCGAGGGCCTCGCGCACCAGGATGCCCGCGAGCCCGCGACCGCCGTACTCCTCGTCGACCTCGGTGTGGAAGAAGACCCGGTCGCCACCGCCCGCGGCGTCGTCATCACCGGCAGAGCCACCGGAAACACCCGAAGCCCCGTCCACGAAGTCGGCCCGCCCGACCACGGGCGAGTCGTCGACCTGCACGGCGTACGCCCCGATCGGGCGACCCGTGTTCAGCGTGACGGTGACGGGCGCACCGGTCCGGTCCTTCATGAGGCCTCCAGAACGATCGTGGGCGCGGGCGTATCGGTCAGCGTACGGAGTTCGTCGAGGCCCACGTTCGCGCCGAACGCCGGGGTGCCGGGTTCGAGCCGGACACCTTCGGCGAGGTCGCCGATCACCAGCGGGTCGAACCCGAGAGCGTCGACGACTCCAGCGACAAGGGAGACGTCGTCGGGGGAGTCCCCGGCCAGCGCGATCGACTTCCGCCCGACGGCGCCCGCGGGGCGGGCACCGTCCTCGAGGTCGTGGTACCCCATGTGGTTGAAGGCCTTTACGACGCGTGCGCCCGGCAGCAGCCGCGCCACGAACTCGCTCGACGAGAGGTCGCCCGGGAGGATCCCCTCGCGCGGGCCGTCGATCTCCCACCAGTGGTTCATCGCGTCGACGACGAGCCTGCCCGTCAGCTCCGCGACCGGCAGCCCCTGGTGCTTGCCGAGCGGCAGGGCCAGCACGACGACGTCGGCGGACGCGGCCTCGGCGGGCCACACCGCCGTCGCGCCGGGGGTGAGCACCTCGATGGTCAGCGCGATCTTCTCCGGGTCGCCCGACCCAGAGATCAGCACGCGGTAGCCGGCGGCGACGGCCAGTCGCGCCAGGACGGTGCCGACCTTGCCTGCGCCGAGGATCCCGATGGTCGTCCCAGCGGGGATCAAAGAGCCACCGCCCCGGCCTTGCTGGGCTGTTCGGCGAGCAGCTCGCGCACCCGCGGGATCACCTGGGTGCCGTACAGCTCGACCGAGCGCAGCCGCGCGTCGGCCGACACCGCGCCGGCCGAGGAGTAGATCATGTCGAACCGGCCGACGTCGAGGACGCGGATCGCCCGCGCCATCTTGCGCGCGACCGTGTCGACCGACCCGACGTACAGCGAGCCCTGCTCGACGTCGGCCTCGAACTCGTCCCGGCGCAGGGGCGGCCAGCCGCGCAGCGCGCCGATACGGTCGCGGATCTCGCGGTAACCCGGGTAGAACAGCTCCTTCGCCTCCTCGTCGGTGGCGGCGACGAAGCCCGGCGAGTGCATGCCCACGGGCCCAGGCGTGGTGCCGAGCTTCTCGTGCGCGCGCCGGTAGAGCTCCACGTACTGCGCGAACCGGTCGGGCGGGCCGCCGATGATGGCGAGCATGAGACCGAACCCGTAGTAGGCGGTGCGGAGCACCGACTGCGGCGTCCCGCCCACGCCGACCCAGGTCGTGAGCCGCCCGGACTCGGTCTTCGGGAAGACGTCGGCCTCGTGGAGCGAGGCGCGCATGGTGCCCTCCCACGTGACCGGCTTCTCGTCGAGGAGGTGGCTGAAGAGGTCGATCTTCTCCTCGAACAGCGTGTCGTAGTCCTTCAGGTCGTACCCGAACAGCGGGAACGACTCCGTGAAGGACCCACGGCCGAGGATCACCTCGGCGCGCCCGTTCGAGAGCGCGTCGACGGTCGCGAACCGCTGGAAGACCCGGACCGGGTCGTCCGACGACAGCACCGTCACGCCCGACGCGAGCTTGATGCGCTTCGTCGCCGTCGCGATGCCCGCGAGGACGGTCTCCGGGCTCGAGATCGCGTACTCGGGGCGGTGGTGCTCGCCCAGCGCGATGACGTCGATGCCCACCTGGTCCGCCAGGACCGCCTCGGCGACGACGGCCCGGATCGCCTCCGGGTGCGAGACGACGTCGCCGTCCGCGTTGCGCGGCAGGTCGCCGAAGCTGTCGATACCGAACTCGATCTGCGAGACATCCACCATGACCAGCCCCTTCTGGGTGCCCATTTGATTGACACGTGAATCATCGCTCCATATAGTTCACATGTCAATAACCCACGGAGGAGGGGACGATGGCGACGTCGAAGCGCCGGAGCATGCCTACGCGACGCGAGCTCGCGATCTGGCGGGGGTACATCGAGACCTACGACATCCTCCGCAACCGCCTCGAGGCACGGCTGCACCAGGACTCGGAGCTCTCCAACGGCGACTACCGGGTGCTGCTGGCGCTCAGCGAGGCGGAGGAGCACACGCTCCGCTCGTCGGCCCTGGCCGCGCACATCGAGTGGGAGCGCAGCAGGCTCTCGGGCCACCTGGGCCGGATGGAGAAGCGCGGGCTGGTGCGCCGCGAGCCGTGTGCCGAGGACGCCCGCGGGTCGCAGGTGGTGCTCACCGAGGATGGGGCGCGCGCGTTTCGCGCGAGCACCGTGCCGCACCTCCAGGCGATCAAGGAGACCTTCCTCGACGCGTTCACCGACGAGCAGCTCGACGTGCTGGGCGAGGCGACGACGGCGTTGCGCGCGCACCTCGGGCTTCCTCCGGTCACTGCTGCCGGGGGAAGCCCGAGGGCTGGGGTCTAGCCGGCGGCGACCAGCGCGGCCGCCTGCCGGGCGATCGCCAGCTCCTCGTTGGTGGGGACGACCATGACGAGGGGGGTCTCGACGGGCTCGGCCTGCGAGGTCTCGACAGGCTCGACCACCGGGTTGGGCTGCACCGAGATCACTCGTGCCTCGCCCGACGGCGCTTCGTTGGCAGCCGGGTCGATCGTGAGCCCCAGGAACTTGAGCTCCCGCACCACGCCCGACCGGACGGTGTGGTCGTTCTCGCCCACGCCCGCGGTGAACGTCAGCACGTCGATGCCGCCGAGCACCGCCGCGTACGCGCCCACGTACTTGCGCAGCCGGTGCAGGTAGACGTCCCGCGCGAGGCGCGCGTCGGCGTCACCCTCGGCCACGAGGCGGCGCAGCTCGCGCATGTCGCTGACGCCGGACAGCCCGAGCACGCCGGACTGCTTGTTCAGCAGGGTGTCGACGTCGGCGCCGGACAGCCCGCCGCGCATGAGGTGGAAGACGACGCCCGGGTCGATGTCGCCCGAGCGCGTTCCCATGACCAGGCCTTCGAGCGGCGTCAGGCCCATCGAGGTGTCCATGGGCCGCCCGCCCAGGACGGCCGACGCCGACGCGCCGTTGCCCAGGTGCAGCACCACCTGCCGCAGCGTCTCCGGGCCGCGGCCCTCGGCCGCCAGCTTGGCGACGACGGCGGGGTGCGCGGCGACGGCGTCCGACACGAACTGGTGCGACGTGCCGTGGAAGCCGTACCGGCGCACGCCGTACTCCGCGGCGACCTTGCGGTCCAGGGCGTACGTCGACGCGGCGGCCGGCAGGTCCGCGAAGAACGCGGTGTCGAACACGGCGACGTGCGGCACGTGCAGCAGCTCGCGCGCCACCTCGATGCCCGTCACGTTGGCCGGGTTGTGCAGCGGCGCCAGGGGGATGAGGTCGCGGATGCCGGCCACGACGTCGTCGTCGACCAGGGTGGGGGCGGAGAAGATCTCGCCGCCGTGCACCACCCGGTGGCCGACGGCGATCACGTCGGCGTCCGCGAGCGTGGGCCCCACCTCGTCGAACATGCCCTTGACGACGCGCAGCGCCTCCGCGTGGTCCGGCACGTCGAGGTCACGGACGACCTTCTCGCCGCCCGTCTCGTGCTTGACCGTGCCCGAGGTCTGGCCGATGCGGTCGACGATTCCGCCCGCGACGGACTCGCCCGACTCGGGGTCGACGAGCTGGTACTTCAGCGACGAGGAGCCGGAGTTGAGGACGAGGACGGTGCTCATTCGGACTCCTTGGTCTCGACAGGCTCGACCCGCGGGGTGGTCTCGACAGGCTCGACCCGCGGGGCATCAGGCTCGACCTGCGACGTCTGCGCCTGGATGGCCGTGATCGCCACGGTGTTCACGATGTCCTGCACCAGCGCCCCGCGCGACAGGTCGTTGACGGGCTTGTTCAGGCCTTGCAGCACCGGGCCCACCGCCACGGCACCGGCCGACCGCTGCACCGCCTTGTAGGTGTTGTTACCCGTGTTCAGGTCGGGGAAGACGAACACGGTGGCGCGCCCGGCGACGTCGGACCCGGGGAGCTTGGACGCCGCGACCGAGGCGTCCACGGCGGCGTCGTACTGGATGGGGCCCTCGACGTCGAGCTCCGGGGTGCGCTCGCGCACCAGGCCCGTCGCGGTGCGCACCTTGTCGACGTCGGCGCCCGTGCCGGACTCGCCCGTCGAGTAGGACAGCATCGCGATGCGCGGCTCGACGCCGAACTGGCGGGCCGTCGCGGCCGAGGAGACGGCGATGTCGGCGAGCTCCTCCGACGTCGGGTCGGGGATGACGGCGCAGTCGCCGTACACGAGCACCCGGTCCTCCAGGCACATGAGGAACACGGACGAGACCGACGACGTGCCCGGCTTGGTCTTGATGATCTCGAACGACGGCCGGATGGTGTGCGCCGTCGAGTGGGCGGCACCCGAGACCATGCCGTCGGCGAGGCCCAGGTGCACCATCATCGTGCCGAAGTAGGAGACGTCGGTGACGATCTCGCGCGCCCGCTCGACCGTCATGCCCTTGTGGGCGCGCAGCCGCGCGTACTCGGCGGAGAACTTCTCGACGTACTCCGGGTCGTGCGGGGACAGCACGCGCGCCGCCTCGATGTCGAGGCCCAGCTCGGCGGCGCGGGCCCGGATCGGCTCTTCGTCGCCCAGGATCGTCAGGTTCGCGATCCGCCGGGCCAGCACCGTGGAGGCGGCGCGCAGGATCCGGTCGTCCGAGCCCTCGGGCAGCACGATGTGCCGCCGGTCCGCGCGTGCCCGCTCTATGAGCTGGTACTCGAACATGAGGGGCGTGACCACCTGCGGCCGCGGCAGGTCGAGCCGCGCGGCCAGTGCGGCGGAGTCGACGTTGCGCTCGAACAGGGCGCGCGCCGTCTCGACCTTGCGCACCGAGCCCTTGTCCACGCGCCCGCGGGTGGTCGCCGCGGCACGCGCCGTGCGGTACGTGCCGAGCTCCGTCGTGATGATCGGCAGCTTGGGGCGCATGGCCTCCAGCAGCTGCGCGGGCCGGCCCTGCGGGTAGAACCCGCCGTTCAGGATGATCCCGGCCAGCGACGGGAACGACGGCGTCATGTGCGTCGCGAGCAGCCCGATCAGCAGGTCGGTGCGGTCGCCCGGCGTGATGACGACGCCGCCGTCGGTCAGCCGCTCCAGCAGGTGCTCGAAGCTCATGGCCCCCACCTGCACGTCGAGCGCCTCGCGGCCCAGCAGCTCCGGGTCGCCCAGCACGAGCGTGCCGTCCACGGCCTCCAGGAGCTGGCCCACCGTCGGGGCCGTCAGGAACGGCTCCTCGGGGATGGTCCACACGGGCAGGTCGGGCTGCGCCTCGGTCAGCACCGTCCGGATCTCGCGCGCGCTGTGGGTGTCCGCGCGGTTGACGACCAGGCCGATCGCCTGCGCGTGGTGCGCCGCCAGCTCGGCGATGCTCACGTCTACCAGTGCCCGCACACCGTCCGGGGTGCGCTCGCGGCCCGAGACGACCAGCAGCACCGGTGCGCCCAGGTTCGCGGCGATGCGCGCGTTGAACGAGAGCTCGGTGGGCCCGGCGACGTCGGTGTAGTCGGTCCCGAGGATCACCACCGAGTCGCAGCGCGCGGCCAGGTCGTGGAATCGCGCCACGATGCGGCTCAGCGCGTCCTCGGGGTCGTTGTGCAGGTCGGCGTAGGTCACGCCGACGGCGTCGTCGTAGGAGATGTCGACGCCGTCGTGCTCCAGGAGGAGCTCCAGGACGTGGTCGCGCTCGCCTGCGGAGTCCTCGGTCTCGCTCGCGCGCGAGACGGGCCGGTAGACCCCGACCCGCTGGCCCTTGCGGACCAGCAGGTCGAGGACGCCGAGCGCGACCGTCGACTTTCCGCTCTCGCCCTCCGGGCTCGCGATGACGATGCTGCGGGTTGCGCCGGTCACGTGTCGCTCCGTGTTCACTTCGTGGGATTTGCTGCTACTCGTTGTCTCCACCGGTGTCGAGCGTAGCGGCAACCTGACCGTTGTCGGACTGGTCCTGCGCGTCCGGCCACACCCAGTCGCGGACCTCGGGGATGTCGTCGCCGTGCTCGCGGGTCCATGCACGCGCACGAAGTCGCGCGTCCTGCATGCGCTGGCGCAGCCCCGCCTGCGCGCTGCCGAGCGACGGGACCCGGTCGATGACATCGATCACAAGGTGGTACCGGTCCAGGTCGTTGAGCATGACCATGTCGAACGGCGTCGTCGTGGTGCCCTCCTCCTTGTACCCGCGCACGTGGATGTTGGGGTGGCCCGCGCGACGGTACGTGAGGCGGTGAATGAGCCACGGGTAGCCGTGGTACGCGAAGATGATCGGCCGGTCGGTGGTGAACAGGCCGTTGAACTCCGAGTCGGTCAGGCCGTGCGGGTGCTCCTTGGCGTCCTGCAGCCGCATGAGGTCCACGACGTTGACCACGCGCACCTTCAGGTCGGGCAGCTCCTGGCGCAGGATGTCGGCCGCGGCGAGCACCTCCATCGTGGGCACGTCGCCCGCGCAGCCCAGGACGACGTCGGGCTGCTCGCCCGCGACCTCCGAGCCGGCCCACTCCCAGATGCCGAGCCCGCGCGTGCAGTGCTCGATCGCCGTCGGCATGTCCAGGAAGTTCGGCGCGGGCTGCTTGCCGGAGACCACCACGTTGACGTACTGCCGGCTGCGCAGGCAGTGGTCGTAGGTGGACAGCAGGGTGTTGGCGTCCGGCGGGAGGTAGACCCGCACGATCTCCGCCTTCTTGTTGACCACGTGGTCGATGAACCCGGGGTCCTGGTGGCTGAACCCGTTGTGGTCCTGCCGCCAGACGTGGCTGGACAGCAGGTAGTTCAGCGACGCGATGGGCCGCCGCCACGGGATGTCGTTGGTGACCTTGAGCCACTTGGCGTGCTGGTTGAACATCGAGTCGATGATGTGGATGAACGCCTCGTAGCTGGTCAGCAGCCCGTGCCGGCCCGTCAGGAGGTAGCCCTCCAGCCAGCCCTGCACCTGGTGCTCGCTCAGCATCTCCATGACGCGGCCCGCGCGGGCCATGTGCTCGTCCACCTCGGGCCCGATGTACTCGGCGTTCCACTGCTTGTCCGTCACCTCGTACACGGCCTGCAGCCGGTTCGACGCCGTCTCGTCCGGGCCGAAGATGCGGAAGTTGTCGGGGTTGAGCCGGATGACGTCGGTGAGCCACTGGCCCAGCACGCGCGGTGCCTCCGACGTCGACCCGCCGGGCACCGGGACGTCCACCGCGTAGTCGCGGAAGTCCGGCAGCCGCAGGTCCTTGAGCAGCAGCCCGCCGTTCGCGTGCGGGGTGGCGCTCATCCGCAGCGTGCCGCGCGGCGCCAGGTCGCCGATCTCGGCCAGCACGCGGCCGTCGTCGTCGAACAGCTCCTCGGGGCGGTAGGACCGCAGCCAGGTCTCCAGCACCTGGAGGTGCTCCGGGGTGTCCCGGGCGTTCGCGAGCGGCACCTGGTGCGCGCGCCACGAACCCGTCGTCTTCTTGCCGTCGATCTCGGCCGGGCCGCTCCACCCCTTGGGGGTGCGGAACACGATCATGGGCCACATCGGGCGGCTCAGGTCGCCCTTGGCGGCCCGCGCCTTGATCGTCGCGATCTCGTCCAGGACCTCGTCGAGCAGCACCGCGAACCGGCGGTGCGTGTCCAGCGGCGACTCGTTCTCGTCGTACCCGCCGTCGAAGAAGTACGGCTTATGGCCGTAGCCGACCATGAGGTCGTTCAGCTCCTGCTGCGAGATGCGCGCCAGGACCGTCGGGTTCGCGATCTTGTAGCCGTTCAGGTGCAGGATCGGCAGCACGACGCCGTCCTGGGCCGGGTTGACGAACTTGTTCGAGTGCCAGGACGTCGCCAGCGGGCCGGTCTCGGCCTCGCCGTCGCCCACCACGGCCGCGACCAGCAGGTCCGGGTTGTCGAAGGCGGCGCCGTAGGCGTGGCTCAGGGCGTAGCCGAGCTCGCCGCCCTCGTGGATCGACCCCGGCGTCTCGGGCGCGACGTGGCTCGGGATGCCGCCCGGGAACGAGAACTGCCGGAACAGGCGCCTGACGCCCTCGGTGTCCTGCGTGATGTCGCTGTACACCTCGGAGTAGGTGCCGTCCAGGTAGGCGGAGGCCACCAGGCCCGGACCGCCGTGGCCCGGCCCCGTCACGTAGACCGTCTCCTGCTCCCGCTCCTTGATGGCGCGGTTCAGGTGCGCGTACAGGAAGTTCAGGCCCGGCGTGGTGCCCCAGTGGCCCAGCAGCCGCGGCTTGACGTGGTCCGCGGTCAGGGGCTCGCGCAGGAGCGGGTTGTCCAGGAGGTAGATCTGGCCGACCGAGAGGTAGTTGGCAGCGCGCCACCACGCGTCGATGCGCTCCAGGTCGGCGGGGGCCGGTTCGGCGACACCGGTGGTGCGCCATCTGGTGGCCGGGGAGTCGGGGACTGTGGTCGTCGTCATCACTCACGCTCCTACTGCGGTCTGCGTGTGAACCCTGCGGTTACGTGTGGATCCGTGCCGGTCTGCTGCCCGTTCATTCGAACGCAGAACCGCCGTACACGCGAGACGACCGCACCGTCCGCCGATCTGTGACGCGTGCGACAGATCGGAGCGGCGACCTGTGCCGCTGACGCGCCGGCGGCGGCTACCGTTGAGGTTATGCCTGTCAGTGCCCCCAGCACATCCCCGTCGAAGGTGATCGACGTCGACACCACCGCGCAGCGCCGCACCTTTCTCCAGGTCGCCAAGCAGCCCCGGATGATCGGCCTGCTGCTCGTGTTCGTGCTGGCGGCATTCGTGTGCGGGCGGCTGGGCGCCTGGCAGCTCGACCGCGCCTACGAGCGGGCGGAGCTTGCCGCGCAGCAGGAGGCGGCCGAGGCCGTCGCGGCCGGGCCCGCCTGGCTGGGCGACGTGCTCGCGCCGCAGGAGAGCTTCCTCGGCGAGCTGGTCGGCCGCGAGGTCCGCGTGACCGGCGAGTACGACCCGTCCGGCACCCTCCTGGTCCCGGGCCGCGCCCTGGAGGGGCGCGTCGGCTACCTCGTGCTGACCCCCTTCCGCGTGTCCGACGACGGCACTGGCGGCGCGTCCTGGGCCGACCTGTCCGGCCCGCCCGTCCTGGCGCTCGTCCAGGGCTGGGTGGCCGAACCCGCCGACGTCGCCGCGCTGACGCTGCCCCAGGGCGAGGTCACGGTGACGGGCTGGCTCCAGGCGGGCGAGTCGACGTCGGGCAGCGCCGCCGTCGTGGACGGGCAGACCGACCACATCGCTCTGAGCGCGCTCGTCAACGAGTGGGGCGGCCCCATCTACACCGGGTACGCCGTGCTGACGTCCGGGCCGGGCTCGCCCGAGGAGGGCGGGGTCGCGGCCCTGCCGCGTCCCACCATCGACGGCGGCTCCGGGGCCAACCTGCAGAACATCTTCTACGCGCTGCAGTGGTGGCTGTTCGGCGGGTTCGCCGTGCTGCTGTGGCTGCGCCTGGTCCGTGACGAGATGGCCGGCGGGCGCCGCGGCGGCGCCCCGACCGACGCCGACACGGGAATCGCGGGGCTGCCGGCGGCGTGACCCTCCCTTTCGAGGCCTAGGTTTCTTCGCTTTCAGACAGTCGAAAGCGAAGAAACCTAGGCCTCGAAGGAGAGGGGGCTCAGCGGTTGAGCGCCGCCAGCATCCGGGCCGCCGCCTCCTCCACCAGGGGGCGCGGCATGCCCGCGTTGAACCGCACGAAACCGCGGCCCGCGTCCCCGCACTCGGCCCCGTCGACCAGCACCACGCCCGCGTGCTCCTGGAACCAGGCGGCGGCGCTCGCGGGCTCGCCCGGCAGGTCCAGGCCCCGGCAGTCCAGCCAGGCCAGGTACGTCCCCTCGGGGGCGCGGTAGCCGATGCCCGTCCCGTCGAGCAGCTCGCCGAGCCGCGTGACGTTGCCGCGCACGTAGGCGACGACGTCGTCCAGCCAGTCGCGGCCGTCGTCGTACGCGACCTGGTTGGCCAGGATGCCGAGCGTCGAGGGGCCCTCCTCGACGCGCTCGCCGACCTGGTGCCACAGCCGCGCGTCGGCCTCGTTCGAGAGCACGAGCTGGGCGCACTTCAGGCCCGGCAGGTTCCACGCCTTCGACGCGGACGTGGCGGTGACGGTGTGCCCCGCCGTCGTCTCGTTCAGCGAGGCGTAGGGCACGTGCCGGCGGCCCGGGTGCACCAGCGGGGCGTGGATCTCGTCGGCGAAGACGCGGCCGCCGTGCCGGTCGACCACCTCGGCGATCTCGAGCATCTCGGCAGGCTCCAGCACCCGGCCGATCGGGTTGTGCGGGTTGCACAGGATCATCAGGTGCCCGCCCGCGGCGAACGCGGCGTCCAGGGCGTCGAGGTCGTAGGCGTACCGGCCGTCGTCGTCCCGCAGCATCGGGACCTGGATCACCTTGCGGCCCAGCTCGCCCGGCAGGGTGTGGAACGGCATGTACGACGGCGTGGGCACGATCACCGACGAACCGGGCCGGGAGAAGTGCTTGATGACCTCGTCCAGCGCGGTCAGCACGTCGGAGACCGGCCGGACCCGCGCCGGGTCCACGGTCCAGGAGTAGCGGTCGGCGGCGAACCGCGCGTACGCCTCGGACATCCCCGTCACGAGCGCGGGCGGGAGGTAGCCGAGCAGGCCGCGGTCCACGGCGTCGTGCAGCGCGGCGGCGATCGGGGGCGCGACCTGGAAGTCCATCTCCGCGACCCAGGCGCCGATGGTGCCCGGGAAGGCCGTCCACTTCAGGCTGCCGTTCGCGCGGAGGCGGTCGGCGGTGAGGGCGTCGAAAGCGTGGTCGTTCACGCTCGCATTGAAGCAGGTGCGGGCCGGGGGCCGGTACGGGTGTTCATGCCCGGGATCCCGGGCTGCTCAGGGCAGCTCGGTGCCCGGGGACGCTCAGCGGGACAGGGTCAGCTCGGCCTCGACGAAGCCCGTGTCCTCGACCGTGACGAAGCCGAGGTCGGGGGCCTGGACGCCGTAGTCCGCGAACGTGACGGGCACGGTGGCCGCGAGCTCGGCGACGACGTCGCCGCCGTCGTCCGCCAGCCGGATCTCCAGGCCGGCGGTGACGTCGCGGGTGGTGCCCTTGATGGTCATCGAGCCGGGCGCGTCCACGGTGACGGTCTCGCCGTCGGCCACCGCCGCGACGTCCACGGGGGCCGTGAGCTCGAAGGTGGCCGTGGGGAAGGTGCGGGTGTCGAGGATGCCCTGGAACTGGCCGTCCCGCGCGGACTCGTCGGTGGTGATGCTGGCCAGGTCCACCTCGACGGTCGCGGCGGTGAGCTCGCCGTCGGCCACCGTTCCCGAGCCCGTCACGTGCTCCGTGCGGCCCACGACCGTGACGTCCTGCCCGGACAGCACCTCGTCGACGCGGTATCCGGCCTCGGACCCGTCGGCCACGGTCCAGTCGCCGTCGAGGTCCGCGACGGCGGCCGTGGCCGCGGGTGCGGACGAGCCGACGGCGGGGGCCGGGACGTCGTCGCCGGTCTGCATCGAGGCGTAGATGCGCGTGGCGAGGAACCCGAGGGCGGCCAGGACGACGAGCATGCCCAGCGCGATCACGATCTTGCGGCCCATGGATCCTCCGGTCCCAGGAGAGCGTCAGAGAGGCCTCAGGAGAGGTAGCGCGCCTCGAGCGTGGCGAGCTTCGCCTCGGCCTCGGTGTGCACCTTCTTCTCCAGCACGAACGACATCACCGGGATCACGCCGGCGATCACCATGGTGACGAGGCGGCCGAAGCCCCAGCGCATCTTGGACCACAGGTCGGCCACGGTGACCAGGTACACCACGTAGATCCAGCCGTGCGCGAACGGCACCCAGGCGATGAACGGCATGACGCCGTCGACGTCGACCAGCGCGCCGAGGCCGTACTTGATGCCCAGCTCGACACAGAGGATCAGGAGCATGACACCGGTGACCAGAGCCATGAAGCGGTAGCGGGACATAGCACCGCGGGCCTTGCGGATGGCGGTGGCGGCGGCCTCGGTAGAGATCTCGGGCGTGGTCTGCGGGGTGCTCACAAGCATCGAGGATATGCCGTCCACGGGGTGCCGTTCGACGCTGTGGATAAAGCGTGGATGAATGTCAGTGGTGCTCCGTACGGTGGTTGTCGTGCGCTCCCTCCCCTTCGCCGATCCCGGCACCCCGCCGCTGCGCGGTCCGCTCACCCTGCTGCTGTGGCTCGCCCGCAAGCAGATCCGGGTGCTCCTCGTCGCCATGTTCTTCGGCGTGCTCTCGTTCACCTGCAGCGCGTTCCAGCCGTTCCTGCTGGGCCGGATCATCGACAGCGCCACCGACTCCGGGCTGAGCCGGGACACGTGGACGTGGGCCGGCATCATGATGGCCGTCGGTCTCGTCTGGATCGCCTCGAACGCCATCGGGCACCGGTGGGACATCACCGCCTGGATGCACGCGGCGTTCCGAACCTCACAGCTCGTGACGCGCACCGTGGCCCGCTCCGGGCACAACATCACCAAGGAGCTGCCCACCGGCGAGGTCGTCTCGTCGGTCGCGAACGACACCATGCGCATCGGCGAGGTCTTCGGCATCGCGGCCCAGACCATCGGCAGCGTCGCCACCTACGGCATCGTCGTGGTGCTGATGCTCGACCAGTCGCTCCGGCTGGGGCTCGTGATCGCGCTCGGCCTGCCGGTCGTCGCGGCGATCCTCGCGCTGCTGGTCAAGCCGCTGCAGAAGCACCAGAAGAACCAGCGCGACGCGCAGGGCCGGCTCACCACGCTCGGCGCGGACACCGTCTCCGGCCTGCGCATCCTGCGCGGGATCGGCGGCGAGAAGGTCTTCACCGGCCGCTACCAGGTGCAGTCGCAGAAGGTGCGGGAGGCAGGCGTGGCCGTCGCGGGCACGCAGTCGGTGCTCGACGCGCTGCAGATCCTCCTGCCGGGCCTGTTCATCGCGCTGGTGGTCTACCTCGGCGCGGCCGAGGCCATCGCCGGGCGCATCTCCACGGGTCAGCTCGTCGCGTTCTACGGGTACGCGTCGTTCCTGTCCTGGCCGGTGCACCTGCTGGTGCAGTCGGTCAACGTGGTCACCAAGGCGCACGTCGCGGCGGGCAAGGTGGTCAAGGTGCTGCAGGTCGTGCCCGCCACCGGCGCCGAGGGGTCCACCGCGCAGATGCCGCCCGCCGGTGTCCCGCTGGTCGACGAGACCACGGGCGTCACGCTGCCGCCCGGCCGCGTGGTCGCGCTGGTCAGCGCCGACCCGGACGAGTCGGCGCAGGTCGCGATCCGGATGGGCCGGTTCGACGACGACGCGGAGGCCGGGACCCCGGTCATGCTCGGCGGCGTCCGGCTGGCCGACCTCGACAAGCAGGAGCTGCGGGAACGCATCGTCGTCGCGGACGCGACCCCGGCGCTGTTCTCCGGCCGCCTCGCGGGCGAGCTCGACGTGCGCGACTCCGCGAACGCCGAGGCGCTAATGCGGGCCATGCACATCGCCGACGCCCACGACGTGCTGGAGTCGCTGCCCGACGGCATCGAGGGCGAGATCCCCGAGAAGGGGCGCTCGCTGTCGGGCGGGCAGCGGCAGCGGGTGGCGCTCGCCCGAGCGCTGCTCACCGACCCGGAGATCCTGGTGCTGATCGAGCCCACCTCCGCGGTCGACGCCCACACCGAGGCGCGCATCGCGCAGCGGCTCACCGGGTGGCGCCAGGGCCGGACCACGCTGATCGTCACCGCGAGCCCGCTGGTGCTCGACCACGTGGACGACGTGATCTTCCTGGACGGCGGGACCGTGGTCACCCACGGCACCCATCGCGAGCTGCTCGACCTGCCCACCCATGCCGAGGGCGGGCGCGAGGCCGCCCGCTACCGCAAGGTGGTGGGCCGCTCGATGGACGACGACGACCTGGACGCCGAGCTCGACGAGCTGCTGCGCGCCACCAACGCAGGGCCCACCAACGCAGGGGAAGGAGGCAAGGCATGAGCACCGGAAAGATCCTGCCGATCGCCGACGCCGCCGAGACCTGGCGCTACACGCGCACGCTGCTCGGCCGGCACCGCAGGCCGCTGATCATCATCACCGTGGCGAACACGGTGGCCGCCGTCGCGGGCCTGGCCGGCCCGTTCGTGCTGGGCAAGCTCGTCGACGCCGTGACCGACGGCTCCACCCTCGAGGTGGCGCGCAACCTCGTGCTCGTGGCGGTCGCCGCGGTGGTCGTGCAGTCCCTGATCACCCGGTTCGCCCAGCGCCGCGCCATGGTGTTCGGCGAGACGGTGTTCGCCGACATGCGTGAGGAGTTCGTCGACACGGTCACGGCCCTGCCCCTGTCCACGGTCGAGACCGCGGGCACCGGCGACCTCATCGCGCGGACCACGCGCGACGTCAGCCGCATCCAGAACGCGGTGCGCTTCGGTGTGCCGCGGCTGGTGATCGCGGTCGTGACGCTCGTGCTGACGTCGGCGGCCAGCCTGGTGGTCTCGCCCCTCGTGGCGATCGCCATGTTCGTCGGCGTGCCCGTGCTGGTGTGGGTAGCCCGCTGGTACCTGAAGCGGGCCACGCCCGCCTACCAGCGGGAGTCCGCGGCGTACGCGCTGCTCGACGGCACCGTCACCGAGTCGGTCGAGGGCGCGCGCACCATCGACGCGCTCAAGATCGGCCGGCGGCGCACCGACCGTGGTGACGAGGACCTGCACGAGGCGTTCCAGGCCGAGCGCGGCACGCTCAACCTGCGGACCGTGCTGTTCCCGGGCGTGGACTTCGCGTTCATGATCGCGCCGATCTCCGTGCTGGTGTGGGGCTGCTACCTGGCCTCCGAGGGCACGGTGACCATCGGCATGGTCGCCACGATCGTCATGTACACCTACCAGCTCCAGGGGCCGGTCTGGGAGCTCATCTTCTGGCTGGACGAGATCCAGGTCGCCGCGACGTCCCTGTCGCGCATCATCGGCGTGCGGCTCGTGCCGATGGACCGCACGGCGAGCGACGCCGAGCCCGACGACGAGGAGGTGCGCGGCACCGACGTGCGCTACGCCTACCGCGCGGGCACGGACGTGCTGCACGGCATCGACCTCGACCTCAAGGTGGGGGAGCGGCTGGCGATCGTGGGGCCGTCCGGGTCGGGCAAGTCGACGCTGGGCCGCATGCTGGCCGGCATCCACCCGCCCACGGGCGGCCGGGTCGAGGTCGGCGGCGTGCCGCTGGTGGACCTGCCGCTGGAGGACCTGCGCAAGCACGTCGCGCTCGTGACCCAGGAGCACCACGTGTTCGTGGGGTCGCTGGCGGACAACCTGCGGCTGGCCAAGATAGAGGCAGACGACGCCGAACTGATGGACGCGCTGCGCGCCGTCGACGCGCACGGCTGGGTGGAGGCGCTGGAGGACGGCCTCGCCACCGAGGTCGGCTCCGGCGGGTACAAGCTCACGCCCGCACAGGCGCAGCAGATCGCGCTCGCCCGGCTCGTGCTGCTCGACCCGCACACGCTCGTGCTCGACGAGGCGACGTCCCTGCTGGACCCGCGCGCGGCCCGGCACCTGGAGCGCTCGCTCAACGCGGTGCTCGACGGGCGCACCGTCGTGGCGATCGCGCACCGGCTGCACACCGCGCACGACGCCGACCGGGTGGCGGTGCTCGACGGCGGCCGCATCACGGAGATCGGCCCGCACGATGAGCTGGTCGCAGCGGGCGGCGACTACGCCAAGCTCTGGCAGAGCTGGCAGCACGAGTAGCCGGCCCGGGTCCACGCCGGCTGCGGCTGGTCCGGCGTTCGGCAGTCTGCGTTCGGTAGTTCGCATTCGGCAGTTGGCATCGAGATCGGCACGGCCCTGAGCCGATCTCGATGCCAACTGCCGAATCTGCGTGTGGACTGCCGAATGCCGACTGAGCGCCCCTCCCGAGTCACGCGTCTGCCGGGGCCCTATGCCGGGCGCCGGCCCAGGCCCGCCGAGATGCGGGCCGCCGCGTCGCGGACCACCGGGGTCAGGGTGTCCAGGCGTTCGGGTGGCATGTACGGGCGCGTCGCCGTGACGCTGATCGCGGCGACGATCCCGCCCGACGTGTCGCGCACCGGCGCCGCGACGCAGAGGATGCCCGGCTCGTTCTCCTCCAGGTCGAAGGTCACGCCGCGCTCCGCCGACGTCGCCATGACGCGCACGAACTCCTCGGCCGTGAGCACGTCGTGCTCCAGGCCCTGCCCCGCGCCGGCGGGCCGCTCGGCCAGGAACTGCTCGCTCCAGCGCCCCGGCTCGTCGAGCAGCAGCGCCTTGCCGATGCCGGTGCGGGTCAGCGGCATGCGGTGCCCGATCTGAGAGCGCATCACCGCCCCGCGCGTGCCCGGGATCTTGTCGAGGTACAGCACCTGCCCGCGGTCCTCGATGGCGAGGTGCACGGTGTCGTGCACGCGCTCGGCCAGGGCCCGCAGCACCGGCGCGGCCACCCCGGTCACGGGGTTCTCCTGCAGCGCCTGGTAGCCGAGCTCGATCAGCGCGGGCCCGAGCGCGTAGGCGCCGTCGTCGAGCTGGCGAAGGTAGCCGGTGGCGAGCAGGAGCTGGAGCAGGCGGTGGGTGGTGCTGCGCCCGACCCCGGTCTCCTCCGAGATCTCGCGCAGGCGCGTGCGGCCCCGGGAGACGGCGTTCACCACTGCGATGCCCCGCGCGAGGGTCTGCGTGCCCGGAGGAGCGGCGGCGGTCATCGGCCCACCGTATCCCGATAATAGGGATGCGGTTCGAACTATCGGGACCAGCGACTAGCGTCCAGCACATGGCTGACGACGCACCGAGGCGCGACGCCGCGCTGGTGGCCCTCGACTGGGGTTCGACGACGTTCCGCGCCTGGCTCCTGGACGCCACCGGCGAGGTACTCGACGAGGTCCGGTCGGCGGACGGTGCGCTCACCCTGTCGCAGCGCGCGGACTCCGCCCGGGCGCGGGCCGCCGCGTTCGAGGCGACCTTTGGCCGGCTGTGCCGCCCGTGGCTCGACGAGCACCCCGGCATCCCCGTCCTCTGCTCGGGCATGGCGGGCTCGAACCACGGCTGGGCCGAGGCCGGGTACCTGGACGTGCCGGCGGAGCTGGGCGCGCTCGCCTACCGGCTGACGGTGGTGCCCGCCGGCGACTCCGTGGTCCACCTGGTGCCCGGGCTGCGGGCCACCGGCTCCCACCCCGACGTCATGCGGGGCGAGGAGGTGCAGCTCGTCGGCGCGCTGGCCGCGACCGCGCTGGAGCACGGCACCGCGCCCGGGCACGGCACCCCCGACCGCAGGCAGACCGTGGTGCTCCCCGGGACGCACTCGAAGTGGGTGCGCCTGGACGGCGGCCGGGTCACGGGCTTCACCACCGCCATGACCGGCGAGCTCTACGGCCTCCTGATGGGCGACAGCATCCTCGCCCGGCTCGCGGAGGGGGAGGCCGGGACCGAGGCGTCCGAAGCCTTCACCTGGGGGCTCCGGGCGGAGGCCGAGCAGGGCGACGAGCGCGGCCTGCCGGCGCTGCTGTTCACGGCCCGCACCCTCGTGCTGGCCGGCCGCCTCGCCGGCACCGAGGTCGCCGACTACGTCTCCGGCCTGCTGATCGGCGCCGAGGTGCGGCACGCGCTGCGCGCCGACCCGGCCGACCCCGTCACCCTGTGCGGGTCGGCGGCCACCACGCACCGCTACCGCGTCGCGCTGGAGCGGTGCGGCGTCGCGGTCCGCACCGTCGGCGAGGACGCCACCGCCCGCGGCCTCTGGCGCGTCGCCCTCGACGCCGGCCTGGCCCCGCTCGCACCCACCCAGGAGCAGCTCGCATGAACCAGCCCACCACCGGACTCGTCGCCATCCTGCGCGGCGTGACGCCCGACGACGCGGTCGCCGTCGCGGAGGCCGTCCTCGCGGCGGGGTTCGACGCCGTCGAGGTGCCGCTCAACTCCCCGGACCCGCTGGAGTCCGTGCGCCGGATCCGCGCGGCCGGCCCGGCCGACCGCCGGGTCGGGGCGGGCACCGTGCTCACCCCGGAGGACGTGCGGCGCGCGGCCGACGCCGGGGCGTCGCTCGTCGTGTCGCCGAACACCCGGCCCGACGTGATCGCCGAGACGGTGCGGCTCGGCCTGGAGAGCTGCCCCGGGGCGGCGACGCCGACCGAGGCCTTCGTGGCGCTCGACGCGGGCGCCACGGCGATCAAGCTGTTCCCGGGCTCCACCATCGGCATCGACGGCATGCGTGCGTGGGCCGCCGTCCTGCCGGCGGGCACCGCGCTCCTCCCGGTGGGCGGCGTCGACGTGAACAACCTCGCCGACTGGGCGCGTGCGGGCGCGGCCGGCGCGGGGATCGGCACGTCCCTGTACCGCCCGGGCGACCAGCCCGACGTGGTGGCCGCCCGCGCGGCTCGCCTGGTGGAGATCTGGAGCTCGGCGACGCAGGCACCGAACCGATGAAGATGATGAGAGGCATGCCGTGAAGATCACGTCGATGACGACATTCGTCCTGCCGCCGCGGTGGCTCTTCCTCAAGATCGAGACCGACGAGGGGATCGTCGGCTGGGGCGAGCCGGTCCTGGAGGGGCGCGCGGCCAGCGTCGCCGCCGCCGTCGAGGAGCTGTCCGACTACCTGATCGGCAAGGACCCCCGCCGGATCGAGGAGCACTGGACGGTGCTGTACCGCTCCGGGTTCTACCGCGGCGGCGGCATCCACATGAGCGCCCTGGCCGGCATCGACCAGGCGCTGTGGGACATCAAGGGCAAGGCGCTCGGCGTGCCCGTGCACGACCTGCTCGGCGGGCGGCTGCGCGACCGGATCAAGGTCTACTCGTGGATCGGCGGCGACCGGCCCGCCGAGACCGCGGCCCAGGCCAAGGAGGCCGTCGAGCGGGGCTTCACCGCGGTCAAGATGAACGGCCCGGAGGAGCTGCAGTACCTCGACTCGCGCGACAAGGTGGAGAAGGTGGTCGCCAACGTCGCGGCCGTCCGCGACGCCGTCGGGCCGGACATCGGCATCGGCGTCGACTTCCACGGGCGCGTGCACCGCCCGATGGCGCGCGTGCTGCTCGACGCGCTGGCGCCCTACCACCTGATGTTCGTCGAGGAGCCCGTGCTCTCCGAGCACGTGGACGGGATCGCCGACGTGCTGCGCAGCTCGACGACGCCGATCGCGCTCGGCGAGCGGCTGTACTCCCGGTGGGACTTCAAGAACGTCATCACCACGGGCGTCGTCGACATCATCCAGCCCGACCTGTCCCACGCGGGCGGCATCACCGAGGTGCGCAAGATCGCCGCGATGGCCGAGGCGTACGACATCGCCGTCGCCCCGCACTGCCCGCTCGGCCCGATCGCGCTGGCCGCCTGCCTGCAGCTCGACGCCGTCGCGTACAACGCCGTCATCCAGGAGCAGAGCCTGGGCATCCACTACAACAAGGCGAACGACCTGCTGGACTACGTCGTCGACCCCGGTGTCTTCGCCTACGAGGCCGGTTCCGTGGCCATCCCGCAGGGGCCGGGACTGGGCATCGAGGTGAACGAGGACTACGTGCGGGAGCGCGCCGCCGAGGGGCACCGCTGGCGCAACCCGGTCTGGCGGCACGACGACGGGTCGTTCGCCGAGTGGTGAGCCCAACTCCGCCGTGGGGCGCCGGGCCGCCGTCGGGCACATAGACTTGCCGCGTGTCGTCCACTGCCCCTGACAACCAGCCGCAGACCCCCCGCCCGGTCATCGTCGTCGACTTCGGCGCGCAGTACGCCCAGCTGATCGCGCGCCGCGTGCGCGAGGCCCGGGTGTACTCGGAGATCGTGCCGCACACGTTCACGGTCGAGCAGATGCTCGCCAAGAACCCCGTGGCCATCATCCTGTCCGGCGGTCCGTCCTCCGTGTACGCGGCCGGCGCCCCGTTCGTGGACCCCAAGCTGTTCGAGGCCGGCGTGCCGGTCATGGGCATCTGCTACGGGTTCCAGGCGATGGCGCAGGCGCTCGGCGGCGAGGTCGCGCAGACCGGGCTGAGCGAGTTCGGCGGCACCGAGGTCGAGGTGTGCGCCTCGGGCGTGCTGCTCGCCGACACCCCCGAGCACCAGACCGCGTGGATGAGCCACGGCGACGCCGTGCACAAGGCCCCGGTCGGCTTCGAGGTCCTCGCGACGTCGGAGGGCGCGCCCGTCGCCGCCTTCGAGGACACCCGCCGCCGCCTGTTCGGCGTGCAGTGGCACCCCGAGGTGAAGCACTCCGCGCACGGCCAGACGGTGCTGGAGCACTTCCTCTACGAGGGCGCCGGGCTCAAGCCCGACTGGACCCCCGGCAACGTCATCGCCGACCAGGTCGCCGCCATCAAGGCGCAGATCGGCGACGCGCGCGTCATCTGCGCGCTGTCCGGCGGCGTCGACTCCGCCGTCGCGGCCGCGCTCGTGCAGCGCGCCGTGGGCGACCAGCTCACCTGCGTGCACGTGGACCACGGCCTGATGCGGGCCGGCGAGGTCGAGCAGATCGAGACCGACTTCGTCGCCTCGACCGGCGTGAACCTCGTGATCCGCGACGAGAAGGAGCGCTTCCTGACGGCGCTGGCCGGCGTCAGCGACCCGGAGACCAAGCGCAAGATCATCGGTCGCGAGTTCATCCGCGTGTTCGAGGACGCGCAGCGGGAGATCATCGAAGAAGCAGGCGAAGCCGGGGAAGAAGTCAAGTTCCTCGTGCAGGGCACGCTGTACCCGGACGTCGTCGAGTCCGGCGGCGGCGAGGGCGCGGCCAACATCAAGAGCCACCACAACGTGGGCGGCCTGCCCGACGACCTGAACTTCGAGCTCGTCGAGCCCCTGCGCACGCTGTTCAAGGACGAGGTCCGCGCCGTCGGCCGCGAGCTCGGCGTGCCCGAGGAGATCGTCTCGCGCCAGCCGTTCCCGGGCCCGGGCCTGGGCATCCGGATCGTCGGCGAGATCACGGCCGAGCGCCTGGAGATCCTGCGCCGCGCCGACGCGATCGCCCGCGAGGAGCTGACCAAGGCCGGCCTGGACAACGAGATCTGGCAGTGCCCGGTCGTGCTGCTCGCCGACGTCCGCTCGGTGGGCGTCCAGGGCGACGGCCGCACCTACGGCCACCCGATCGTGCTGCGCCCGGTCTCGTCCGAGGACGCCATGACGGCCGACTGGACGCGCCTGCCCTACGACGTGCTGTCGACCATCTCGACCCGCATCACCAACGAGGTGCGTGAGGTCAACCGCGTGGTGCTCGACGTGACGAGCAAGCCGCCGGGCACCATCGAGTGGGAGTGACGTCCCGCGGCCCCGCCCCTCTCGAGGGGCGGGGCCGCGGTCTTTCTGGTGCTCGTCGCCGACGAGGATCAGGAGATGGCGAACGAGTTCGCGCGGTCGTTGAAGGTGCCGAGGTTGTTGTCCCGGTCGATGAACCCGGTCGACGACCCGCTCTTGCCGTTTCCGTCGAAGAGCCGGACGTCGCAGCTGTTGTACGTCTTCACGGAGCTGACCGCGTTCTGGTAGGTGCCGAGGTTGGCGCCACCCTCGTTGTCGCCGGTGCCGCCGCTGCACCCGACGGAGTAGGCCGGGTTGAAGACGACGACGCGCCACCCGCCGAAGTCGGCGTGCTGGAAGAGCTCGGCGACCACGAGCCCGGTGCCCGGGGTGCCGGCCCGGCAGCCGAAGGTGCCGTCGGCGACGGCACAGTAGTACGTCGCCGTGACGGCGGCCGGGGCCGCGGCCAGGTCCTCGACCAGCACGGGCGCCGCGGACCCGACCTGCTGCGTCCGCACCCCCGCGCCGCCCCCGCCGTCGGCCGGCTGCGCCATCGCCGGCCCGGCCGCCCCGAGCGTCACCACCATGAGTGCTCCTGAGACCACGGCGGTCAGCCGGGTCCGGAAACTGCGGGTCGCTGCGTCTGCGTACCTCATGAGTGCTCCTCATGTCTGCCGGCGACGCTGTTGTCGCCGGTCATACATAGGCGAGGATTTCACCCGGTCACTGATACCTGAAAACTAGTTTTCATCGCGTGATCGACCGGTTATGGGACCTTATTCGTGGAAACGGCTTTTGAGGCCGCTTGGCGGTAAGAAGGCGGATTTGGGTCAGCCCACCAGCCGCGCCCAGGTCAGCCCGACCACGGTGCCGAGCAGCAGGTACGGGCCGAACGCGATGCCCGTCTTCCAGCCCGCGCGCCGGCCGAGCACGAGGACGACCGCCACCACGCCGGCCAGCAGGTGCGCGGCGAAGACGCCGATCAGGAGCGTCCCCCACGAGTGCCACGTCAGGACGGCGCCCAGGGTCAGGCTCAGCTTGACGTCGCCGTACCCGATCCCGCCGCGCGGGGAGACCAGGTACAGCACCTGGTAGAGCGCGAAGAACGCGAGCCCGCCCAGCGCGGCCCGGCCGAGGTCGGTCCACGACCCGGTGCCGAGGGCCGCGACCACGAGCAGCACGCCCGTGGCCCAGGTCAGGGGGAACACCAGCGCGTTGGGCAGCCGGTGGGTGCGCCCGTCGATCACCCCGAGCGCCGCGCCCACGACCGCGAGCACGACGTAGGCCGGCGTCAGCCAGCCCGGGCCGCTGGCCCAGCCGGCCCAGACCACGGCCGGCACGGCGACGACGGCGGAGGCGCGCGCGTAGGGCGCCACCTCGTCCCGCGCCCGCCGGTACTGGCGCACGACGAAGGGCTCGGCGGGGCTCGTCGCGGCCGGTTCGGTGGGGCTCACCTCGGGAGGCTAACCGGCGGGACGGGTCGGGCGCAGCAGTTCACAGCCCGGGTGTGGGCGAGGTCTGGTCGCGGTCCGGCATCGGTCCGGCATCGGTCCGGGCCAGGTCGGCCGGGTGCGTTCTCCTTTGAGGCCTAAGTTTCTTCGCTTTGCGGCGGACCAAAGCGAAGAAACTTAGGCCTCAAAGGAGAGGTGACTGGTCCGGTTGCGACGGCCCCGGTCCCAGTCTCGGCCTCGGTCCCGGTCCGGTCAGCCCGGTCCGGTCAGCCCGGTCCGGTCAGCCCGGTCCGGTCAGCCCGGTCCGGTCAGCCCGGTCCGGTCAGCCCCGTTGTCGTCTCGTGGCCAGCGTCGCCGCCTCCGCGTACGTCCGGTCCGTCACGGCCAGCACCTCCGGCCACCCCATGCCCGACGGCGGCGTCGTGGCGGCCGCGAGCAGGCGGTCGAGCAGGCCGGGCTCGGCCGCGAGCCGCACGAGCGCCTCGGCCACCGCGTTGTCGTCGGGCACCAGGAGGCCGGAGGCGCCGTCGACCACGCGCTCGGCCACGCCCGAACGGGAGTGGGCGATCACGGTCAGCCCGGAGGCCTGCGCCTCGAGCGCGGCGATGCCGAAGGCCTCGTCGGAGGAGGGCGCGGCGAACACGTCGGCGCGCGCGTAGAGCCGCTTGAGCTCGGTGGCGCTGAGCCGCCCGGGCAGGGAGACGACGTCGCGCAGGCCGTGCTCCGCGACGAACCGCCGGGCCGCCGTGCGCTGCGGCCCGTCGCCCGCGAGCGTCACGAACAGCGCGCCGTCGGGCAGCCGGTCCACCGCGGAGGCGACGGCGGCCAGCAGCGGCAGCATGCGCTTGCGGGGCGCGAACCGCGCGGCCGCGACGACGTGCACGGCGGAACCCTCGGGCCGGTTCCCGCGCTCGGTCCGCGGTACGCGCCACGACTCCAGGTCCAGGCCGTTGGGCAGGATCGCGACGTCGCCGCCGTCGGGCAGCAGCTGCCGCAGCGGCTCCGCGGTCAGCTCGCTGACCGCGGACCAGCGCACGGGCCAGCGCGACCAGCCCGTGACGACGTCGGCGGCGGCGAACAGGCGCGACGCCCCGCCCCACACGCTGTGCACGGTCAGCACGGCGGGCAGCCCCAGCCGGGTCACCGGCCGCAGCGCGGCCTGGGCGGTGGGGGCGAGCACCCCCATGTGCAGGTGCACGACGTCGGGCCGCTCGCCCCGGGCGATCGCCGCGCGCAGGTGGGTGGTCACGTGGGCGGTGGAGCGGGGGTGGACCGGCCAGCCGCCCGGGACACGGGCGGCGATGCGGTGCACCGTGACGCCGTCCTCGACGGCGGTGCTCACCCCGTGCGCGCCGGGGCGGGCGGGCGTCGTCGTGAGGACCTCGACCCGGTGCCCGGCCGCGACCTGCTGCGCGGCCAGGCGGCTCACCTGGGCCTCGATCCCGCCCAGGAGCGGGAGGTAGGTGTCGGAGACGTGGGTGATGCGCACGCCCGACATCCTCGCACCGGCGGGGCCACCTACGCCGAGCCGGCACAGGACGACCCCGTCCGCGACACCGTGATGGACGCGTCGTTCCTGCGTGCGTCGCTGTTCACCGCGGTGGTCGCGTTCGGGGTCCGTGCCCTCGTGATCGGGCTCGGGATCGTCCTGGGTGTGATCGGGGGAGCACTACGCCGGCTGGCCCGGACCCCCTAGCGCCGTCGGACGCTGGAGATGACCGACCCGGCCACCAGGATCACGCCCGCGGCACCCAGCAGCACGATCAGGGCGACACCCAGGTCGAACACCACCCCGGCCGCGACCGCGAGGATGCCCAGCCCGACCGCGATGACGATCAGGCCCCAGACCGCCGTGCCCACGCGCGGGCCGCGCTTGGGCGCGACCTGCGGCTGGGCCGGCTGCGCCGGCTGGACCTGGGTGGGATGCGCCGGCTGGGCGCCGGGCGCCGGATGGGCCGGCTGCGTGCTCTGCCGCGGCGGCGTGTGCTGCGCGGCCGGGCTCACCGCCGGACCGGCGGCCGGCTGGGCCGGCGCGGCCGGCTCCCGCAGCGGCGCCAGCGGGTCGGAGTCGTCCGCCACGGGTGCGTCGTGGACGCCGCCCGCCGCGGCCCGCTCCTCGGCCTCGACCCGCGCCGCGGCGATGCCGTAGGCGGGGTGCACCTCGCCCTCCGGGACGGAGGTTGTGGCCACCTGCTGGGTGTCGCCCAGCATGATCTGCTGCGTCGGCGGGGTCGCCTGCGCGGGCAGGACCTCGGTGGTGTCCGGGTCCTGCGTGGTCTTCTCGTCCATGTTCTCGCTCGTGTCCTGGGCCTGCGGCCCGCCGTGGGTCTCGGTCCGGTCGTTCCGGTCGTTCGTCTGCTCGGTCATGGCGTGCTCCCTCAGTTGCTCTCGGCGACGATGACCTCGCCCGCCCCGGCCTGGATGTCGAGGCTCAGCACGGCGCCCTTGTCACCCACCTCGTCGCTCGCGAAGTAGTTGTCGGAACCGACGCCGCTCGTGGAACGGCCCTGCTCGTCGACGTTCCACTGCACGACCCCGGCGGCGACGTAGGCGTTCGCCTCGACCGCCGCGTCCTGCGGCACGAGCACCTCGGTCGAGCCGGCGCCGAGCTGGATCGGCACGACGACCGGGTCGCCGGGCTCGACGTCGGACAGGTCGAGCTCGGAGAGGTCGATGGTCGGGTCGCCCCACTGCACGTAGAAGCCCTTCTCGGCCTCGCCCACCGTCGTCACGTTGATCGTGCCCTCGGTGATGGTGGCGGCGTCCGGGTTGTACTTCTCGGTCACGAGACCTTCGATGTGCTGCCCGCTCACGACGGCGTCGTCGGCCCAGCGCGGGCCCGCGGTGCCGGCGATGGCGACGTACCCGAGGCCGAACAGCAGGGCGATGATCGCGAAGAAGCCGAGCGCGCCGCTGGTGCGGCCGCGCAGCGCCGAGACGAGGATCGCGACGCCGAGCGCCACGGTGCCGATGCCCAGCCAGGCGGCCAGGAACGTCGCGCCGCCGTCCAGGAAGTAGCTGGGCTCGCCCAGGCGGTGGGCCGCCAGGAGCAGCGCCCCCGCCAGCAGGATCACGCCCAGCGTGATGCCGACGGCTGCGCCGCCCGGACCGCGTGACGTCCGCACCCGGGGTGCGGTGTAGACCGGCTGCGGCTGGTACGCCGCGTTGGGTGCGGGACGGTACGGGGCCTGCAGCGCCTGGCCCTGGTGCCGGGGCCCGGCGCCGGTCGCGTAGACCAGGCCCTCGGTACGGCGGTAGTCGACCGGCGGCGCCGGCGTGAACGGCGCAGTGGTACCGGTACCGGTTCCGGACGGCGCACCCGGCGCGCCCGGCGTGTGAGTGCCCGGCGCGGGGGTGCCCGGGGCCGGCGTGCCGACCGGGGCGCCCTGGCCCGTGGGGGCGCCGGGGACCTGCCCCTGGCTCCGGGCCACGTTGTTGTCGCGGGCCCGCTGCACGCCCTGCACGATCAGGTAGAGGATGACGCCCAGGACGGCCAGCCAGAAGAGGATGACCAGCCAGTGCCAGCCGCCGTCGTCCCACCAGCCCAGCGGGCCGCCCCACGCGAAGCCGACCAGGAACACGGCGACGGCGCCCAGCATGGCGACGTCGAAGTTGCCGCGGATGGCCTCCTGCAGGTGGATGCGGCCGTCGCGCTCGGGGAGCAGCGCCCAGCCCACGCCGTAGGCGATGAGGCCGAGGCCGCCCAGGAAGAAGCTGACGATCAGCAGGCCGCGGACCAGCAGCGGGTCCCAGCCGATGCGCTCGGCGAGACCGCCGGCCACACCGCCCACCCAGCGCTGGTCGGAGCGGGGGAAGAGGCCCCGGCGGATCGAGGCGAAGAAGCCGGTCTCCGGGTACGGCTGCTGGCCGGGAGCGGCGGGTGCAGGACCGACGTTCGGGTCGGCGGCTGCGTCAGGTGCGGGGTTGGGCGCGGGGTCGACCGGGTCCGGTCCGCCGGACCTGGCGTCGGCCGGGCCGCCCGGCTCGTTCGTGGCGTCCTCGGGACGCGTCTCGTCGGTGCTCATGACAGCAATGCTGGTCGACCGGCGGCGGATCCGGCATCGGGACCTGCCCTGAACCGACCCTGGTTACCCCCGCGCGGCACCCTGAGATCCCGGCCCAGACGTGTTCAGGGGGGCCCTGACGTGTGACGATCAGGGTGTGGACCAAAGACTCACCCTTCGCAGACCCGGCAAGGCCGGGCCGGGCTACAGCGGCCGCTGGCTGGCCGGCGTGGCCGCCGGCCTGGCGGCGCACACCGGCCTGCCCGTGTGGCTGGTCCGGCTCGCGTTCGTCATCCTCACCGGCTTCGCCGGCGCGGGCGCCGTCGCCTACGTCTTCTGGTGGATCACCGTGCCGGCCGGCGTCCCGACCGTGCCCGTGGCCACGGTGCCCACCGACCGGGCCCGGCTCGCGCCACGCCTGACCACCGACGCGGACGCCGACGCCGGCGCGCAGGAACGGAACGCCGCCTCGCTGGCCGAGCGCATGCGCCTGTCCGGGCCGGTGTCCCGCCTCGCCGCCCGCGACATCTGGCTCGGCGTCGCCCTGCTGTCGGGCGCGGCCCTGCTCGTGGCCTACCGCGCGGGCTGGGACCCGGTCGCCTCCTGGGTGCTGCCCGCCCTCATCGGGCTCGGCGGCGTGGCCCTGGCCTGGAGCCAGATCGACGCGACCGACCGGGACCGCTGGGTGGGCGGGTCGGGCACCGGCTCGCTCCTGCGCTCCCGCACCGCGCTGCTCCGGCTCGCCGGGGGCGTGGTGCTGACCATGCTCGGCGTGCTGATGCTCGTGGGCCAGGACACCCCCTTGACCGTGCTGATGCAGGCCACGGTCGCCTCGATCGCCATGGTGGCGGGCCTCGTGCTGGTCTCGGTGCCCTGGTGGATCCGGCTCGTGCGGCAGCTCGGCGACGAGCGCGCGGCCCGCGCCCGGGAGTCCGAGCGCGCTGACATCGCCGCCCACCTGCACGACTCCGTGCTGCAGACCCTCGCCCTGATCCGGTCCCAGGCCGGCGACGCCGAGGCCGTCTCTCGCATGGCCCGCGCCCAGGAGCGCGAGCTGCGCGGCTGGCTCTACGACGACCGGCAGGAGCCCGGCACCTCCGTCGCCGCCGAGCTCAAGGACCTGGTCGCCGAGATCGAGGACGCCGTCGCGCCGCTGACCGTCGAGACCGTCGTCGTCGGCGACTGCCCGCCCACCGAGTGCACCGCCGCGCTGCTGCAGGCCGCGCGCGAGGCCCTGCTCAACGCGTTCAAGCACGGCAGGCCGCCCGTGTCGGTGTACCTGGAGGTCACCGACTCCGTGGCCGAGGTGTTCGTGCGCGACCGTGGCGAGGGGTTCGACCTCGACGAGATCGCCGTCGACCGGTTCGGGGTCCGGGAGTCGATCCTGGGCCGTGTCCGACGGCGCGGCGGCACCGCCGAGGTGGTCAGCCGGGCCGGCTGGGGCACCGAGGTGCGGCTGCGGATGCCGCTGGACAAGCCCGCGAACGGTGACCGCAAGGCGGCCAACGGCGACCGGAAGCCGGGCAACGGCGACAAGAAGCCGGCGAACGGCGACAAGAAGACCGAGAAGAACGGCCGGGCGCGGGCCGCGACGACCCCCGCCGCCGTACCCACCACAGCGGAAGGCGCGACCAGATGACAACCCAGGCGACGGCGTCCGGCGGCGGGCTCGTGCCGCTCCCGGTACCGGTGGTGCTCGTGGACGACCACCACCTGTTCCGCACGGGCGTGCGCGCCTCGCTCGACGACCGCGTCACCGTGGTCGGCGAGGCCTCCGACGTCGACAGCGCCGTGGCGCAGGTGCACGAGCACCGGCCGCCCGTGGTGCTGCTGGACGTGCACCTGCCCGGGGGCAACGGCGGCGGCGGTGCCGAGGTGGTGCAGCGCTGCGCCGACCTGCTGACCGAGGGCACGCGGTTCCTGGCGCTGTCCGTGTCGGACGCCGCCGAGGACGTCGTCTCCGTGATCCGCGCCGGGGCGCGGGGGTACGTCACGAAGAACATCGCGCCGTCGGAGCTGTCGTCCGCGGTGGTGCAGGTGGCGGGCGGCGACGCCGTCTTCTCGCCGCGCCTGGCCGGGTTCGTGCTGGACGCGTTCGGCGCGTCCGCCAACGACATCGCCGTGGCCGACGACGAGCTCGACCGGCTCTCGAAGCGCGAGCAGGAGGTCATGCGGCTCATCGCGCGCGGGTACTCGTACCGCGAGGTGGCGAGCGAGCTGTTCATCTCGATCAAGACGGTCGAGACGCACGTGAGCGCGGTGCTGCGCAAGCTGCAGCTGAGCTCGCGCTACGAGCTGACGCGCTGGGCGGTGGCTCGCCGGCTGCTCTGAGGCTCTCTTTCGGAGTTGGCTGCGACTTCGGTCGGTTGCCTTGAGACCGGTCCATCGATGGACCGGTCTCAATGCAACCGACCGAAGTCATTTGTGTGCCGGGGCGAGCAGAGAGTTCCGTTGAGTGCTGGGTGTCGGCCCGGTTGGTGGCCTTCGCGCGGGCGGACACCCAGCACTCAACGAGCTTGGTGGGCCTGCCAGGCCGGGGAGAGGCGGACGACGTCGCCCACCACGATGATCGCGGGCGGCTTGACTCCCGCCGCCGCGGCGCGGGACGAGATGGTCTCCAGGGTGCCGACCGTGACGCGTTGGCGCGGGCCGTAGCCGTCCTCGACCACGGCGGCCGGGGTGTCGGCCGGGCGGTCGTCGGTGACCAGGGCGGACGCCGTGTCGGCCAGGTGGGTCACGCCCATGAGCAGCACGAGCGTGTGGTCGGGGCCACCGGGCACCTGGGCGGCGCCGTCGTGCCCGGTCAGCACGCTGAAGCCGCGCGCCACGCCGCGGTGCGTCACCGGGATGCCCACGGCCGCCGGCACGGAGACCGCCGACGTCACGCCCGCGACCACCTCGACCTCGATGCCCGCGTCGTGGCAGGCGGCGAGCTCCTCGCCGCCGCGGCCGAACACGTACGGGTCGCCGCCCTTGAGCCGGACGACGTCGCGCCCCGCCCGGGCGTGCTGCACCAGCAGCGCGTTGATCTCGTGCTGCGGCACCGGGTGGTTGCCGCTGGTCTTGCCGACGTCGACGATCTCGACGTCGGGGGCCAGCTCCTCCAGCAGCGCGCGCGGGCCGAGCCGGTCCACGACGACGACGTCGGCCTGGGCCAGGACGCTGCGGCCCCGGGCGGTGATGAGGCCGGTGTCGCCGGGGCCGCCGCCGACGAGCCAGACGCGGCCTGGGGTAACGGGGGTTGAGCTTGTCGAAACCGGGGTCTCGACAAGCTCGACCGGCGATTGCTTGCGCGGGCGGTGGCGGCGGAGCGGGAGCGCGCCCGTGGCCAGGTCGGCGGCGACCGCGTCCCGGATCGCCCGCGCGCGCCGCGGGTCCCGGCCGGCGGTCACAGCGACGGTCACCTCGGCGTCGTCGGTCAGGGTGGTGCGGGCGACCGCGGGGACCCAGGCGCTGCCCACGGACGCGTCGCCCGCGGTGACGCAGAAGATGCGGGCGCGCTCGGCGTCGCCGGCCACCTGCTGGTCGGCCGCGGCCGACCCGGTCGCGGTGTGCGCGAGCCAGGCCCCGTCGAGGTCGCCCGCGCGGTACTCGCGCCGGACCCACTGCACGGTCCCGGGCTCGGGCTCGCCTGTGACGGGCTCGCCGCCCGAGGGTTCCGGTACGACGGCGGCGCCCTGCTCCGCGAGCACGGAGTGCGGCGCGACGACGCGCACCCGCGCGCCGGCGTCCACCAGGGAGCGGACGCGCCGGGCCGCGACCGGCCCGCCGCCGACCACGACGACGAGCCGGCCCGCGACCTGGAGCCCCAGCGGATAGATCTGGCCTGCGGCGGAGCGTGCGGCGTCAGACTGTGCGGCGTCAGACATGGAGACCGCACTCGTCCTTGTCGCGGCCGGCCCAGCGGCCGGAGCGCGCGTCCTGACCCGGCAGCGGGCGCGCGGTGCAGGGCTCGCAGCCGACCGACGGGTAGCCGTCGGCCAGGAGCGGGTTCGCCACGAGGCCGTGCCGGGCGGCGTAGTCGGCGACCTGCTCGTCGGACCACGCCGCGATCGGGTTGATCTTGACTACGCCGTTGCGCTCGTCCCAGGTGATGAGCGGAGCGTTGGCGCGGGCCGCCGTCTCGCTGCGGCGTACACCGGTGGCCCACGCCTCGTAGCCCTCCAGGGCCTTCTTCATCGGGGCGACCTTGCGCATCGCGCAGCACGCCTCGGGGTCGCGGTCGTGCAGCCTCGGCCCGTACGCGGTGTCCTGCTCGGCGACGGTCAGCTCGGGGCGCACGTCCACGACGTTCACGTCCAGCTCCAGGTCGACGGCGCCGCGCGTGCCGAGCGTCTCCGCGAAGTGGTAGCCCGTGTCGCCGAACAGCACGTCGACGAACGGGAGCTGCTGCGCCACGAGGTGCGACAGCACGGTGTCCTGCATCGAGGAGGCCACGGTCAGCCACGGCCCGAACTCGCGCACGGCCCAGGCGATGACCGCCTCGGCGTCCGCCTCGGGGGTGCCGGCCGACGCGTGGAGCTGGGCCTGCCCGCGCTCGACGACCGCCCGCAGCTCCTCCGGCGTCCGACGGCGGCGCGTGGCCCGGGCGTCCCGGCGCGCGTCGCGGATGCTCTCGCGGGCGGCGGCCCGGGCGCGGACCCGCGCGAGGCGCGGGTTCTCGCCGGCGCCGACCCGGGAGAGCGCGACGGACGACGTCGGCGCCTCGTTGAGGGCCGTCATCGGAGGGCCTCCTCGTCGGCGCGGTGCGCCCACTGCGCGAACGTTTCCTCGCCGTCGTGGTCGGCGTCGTACCGGCGCACGACCCGCTCCACGTAGTCGCCGATGCCGTCGGCGGTCACCTTGAGCCCGCGCACGGTGCGCCCGAGGCCGGCGTCGTCCCGCTCCTCCGAGGTCAGGCCGCCGCCGAGGTGCACCTGGAAGCCGGGTACCTGGTTGCCGTCGTCGTCCATGACGAGCTGACCCTTGAGGCCGATGTCGGCGGTCTGGATCCGCGCGCACGAGTTGGGGCAGCCGTTGACGTGCAGGCTCAGCGGCTTGAGGTTGGTCAGGTCGCCCAGGCGCTCCTCGAGCTGCGTGATCGCCGCGGCCGACGTCGCCTTGGTCTCGACGATCGCGAGCTTGCAGTACTCGATGCCGGTGCACGCGATGGTGTTGCGGCGGAACGGGCTGGGCCGGGCCTGGAGGCCGAGCCCGGCCAGGCCGGTGATCAGGGATTCGACCTGCTCCTGCGCGACGTCGAGCACCAGCAGCTTCTGGTGCGGCGTCAGGCGCACCCGGCTGCTGCCGTGCGCCTCGGCGAGGTCGGCGAGCTCGGCCAAGGTCTCGCCCGAGATCCGGCCGACGGTCGGCGCGGCGCCCACGTAGAAGCGGCCGTCGTGCTGCTCGTACACGCCCACGTGGTCGCCGCGCTCGTCCAGGCCCAGCGAGGCGGGCGTGGGCGGGGCGACGCCGTCGGGCAGGGCGTAGCCCAGGTACTCGTCCTGGAGCACCTGACGGAACTTCTCGGTGCCCCAGTCGGCGAGCAGGAACTTCAGGCGCGCCTTGTTGCGCAGGCGGCGGTAGCCGTAGTCGCGGAAGATCCGGATCACGCCGTGCCAGACGTCGGGCGCCTCCTCCTCCGTGACGAACACGCCCAGGCGCTCCGCGAGCCGCGGCGCCGTCGACAGGCCGCCGCCCACCCACAGGTCGTAGCCGATGCCGAGCTCCGGGTGGTCGACGGCGACGAACGAGATGTCGTTGATCTCGTGCACCACGTCCAGGCTCGGGTGGCCGGTGATGGCCGACTTGAACTTGCGCGGCAGGTTGGCCAGGGCGGGATCGCCGATGAAGCGCTCCTGGATCTGCTCGATCACGGGCGTCGGGTCGATCAGCTCGTCCTTGGCGACGCCCGCGACGGGGCTGCCGAGGATGACGCGCGGCACGTCGCCGCAGGCCTCGGTGGTGCTCAGGCCCACGGCCTCCAGCCGGCGCCAGATCTCCGGCACCGACTCGACCTCGATCCAGTGCAGCTGGAGGTTCTGCCGGTCGGTGATGTCCGCCGACCCGCGGCCGAACTCCGTGCTGATGCCCGCGATGGTGCGCAGCTGCTCGGTGGTCAGGGCGCCGCCGTCGATCCGCACGCGCAGCATGAAGTACTTGTCCTCGAGCTCGTGCGGCTCGAGCTGGGCGGTGCGGCCGCCGTCGATCCCGGGCTTGCGCTGGGTGTACAGGCCCCACCAGCGGAACCGGCCGTGCAGGTCGTCACCGGGGATCGCGTCGAAGCCCTCACGTGCGTAGATGCGCTCGATGCGGTCGCGCACCTCCAGCGGGTCCGACTCCTGCTTGAACTCCTCGTTGTGGTTCAGCGGCGCGGTGCCGTCGACCTTCCACTGGCCGTTCGGCCGGGCGGGGCGCTTCGACGTCGTCGGCGTGCGTCGTGCCGGGGTGCGGGTCTCGGGCGGGGTGGGAGCCGTGTTCACCATGTGCGGGGTCCTGTTCGGTGCGGGGCGCGCGGGCGTGGAGCGTTGCTGGGGGAGTGGTGCGCGTCGTGCGGGCACAGGAAGCCGGTTCCCGGGGATGACCAGGGACTCAGCGCTGCGGGCCGGCGGCGCGCGCTGACCTTGCAGAGGGCGAGGGGCGCGTCAGGGCTGACAGCTGCGACAGCGGTCGCAGGCACAGGTCGGCATGGCACACATGGGCATCTCGTGACGGTGTGCCACGAGGGAGATGCGCGCTGCCTTGGTCATGGCGAAGACGGTAACTGCGGCTCCGAACGGGCGGAAGACCATGTCCATATAGTGGATGTCTATTGGGTGCATCAATGTTGCCTATATATTTCCCTACCCAAACGGTCGGGAAACTGGCGGGCGGTTGGCACCAACGTTCGGCAGTTGGCATCGAGCTCGGCACAGGCCTGGACCGATCTCAATGCCAACTGCCGAGTCTGCTGTGCAAACTGCCGCGCGGAGGGTGCCCCGTGCGGCGAGCGTTGGTCGACGCCGGTCGACGCCGCGGTCGACGCCGGTCGCTGCGCGCCGTCCGCCGTCCGCTGTCCGCTGCTGGCCTGGCGGCGTCGTGGCGATCTCCTTTGAGGCCTAAGTTTCTTCGCTTTGCGGTGGCTCAAAGCGAAGAAACTTAGGCCTCGAAGGAGGGGGTGTGTTCGGGGGTGGGTGGGGGGCGCCCCCGGGCGCGTCCCCCGGGCTCGTGAAAATTGTCACTAATGGCCCGGACGTGCGGTTTTCAGGCGCTCCGCACCCTCGCCGCGGCTAGGCTGCCGAGCATGGAATTCCTCTACAACGTCTTCGTGTTCCTGCACTTCGCGAGCTGGGCGCTCGTGTTCGGCGGCGCGATCGCGTCGCTGCGCACCAAGGCCCTCTACAAGGGTGTCTCGCACGGTGCCATGGGTGCCGTCGTCGCGGGCGTCATCATGGTCGGCGTCGCGGAGATGGGCGGCCTCTGGGACGACGGCGGCCCGTCGATGGCCAAGATCGGCGTCAAGCTGATCATCGCGCTCGCCGTCGCCGTGCTCGCGGTGCTCGCGGTCCGCAAGGGTGACCAGGTGTCGCAGGGCCTCAAGGGCTCCGTGCTCGGCCTGACCCTGGTGAACATCGGGGTCGCGGTCTTCTGGAACTGACCCTCCCGGGTCAGGACGGCTGGCGGGACGCCACCCACTGGTGGTGCTGGGCCAGACTGCGGTCGAACAGGCCGCGCAGGGCGTCGCCGTCGACGCCCCGCAGCGAGATCCCCAGCGCCCGGAGCGCGTCCCGCCAGTCGTCGTACGCCGTCAGCCCGACCCGTTCGGGGCGCGCCCCGGTCCGGGTGAACTGGCACCCGCGCAGCGTCTCCGCTGCGTCGGGCAGACGGCGCTGCACCACCAGCCTGCGCGCGTAGGCGCCGCCGTCCGGCGCGGTGAGCTTCCGGTGCGCGCCGCGCTCCTGCTCCGGCGTGAGCACCTCGTCGAAGAGGTCCACCGCGCCGAAGCTGCCCTGCGGGTCGTGGTGGAAGGTCCAGCCGTCGTGGCGCACCTCCAGCCGGTAGGTGAACGGGCCCTGCCGGTAGGTGCCGGCGACCAACGGCAGGGGTTCGTGCAGGCCGTCGCCGCAGCCGACGTCGGGCCACCAGACGCCGCCCGGGTTCTCCGCGCTGGGCAGCCCCCGCACGGTCAGCGCCAGGTGCCCCACGTACACGTCGGCGCGCTCGGCCGCGGAGTCCCAGTTGTGCCCCCACGCCGGGACGACGTCGAAGCCGAGCGACCGCAGCGCCGCCGTCAGCACGCCGTTGTGGTGGAAGCAGTAGCCGGCGTTGCCGCCCGCCGCGACGCGCGCCAGGGTCGACGGCACGTCGACGGCGGGCGGGCTGCCGAGCATGGTGTGCAGGTTCTCGTACGGGATGCGCTCGGCGTGCCGCCGGTGGATCTCGAACAGGGTCGCGACGGTCGCCGGCGGCCGCTCGTCGAGGCCCAGCCGGGCGAGGTATCCGGCCGCCGCGTGCGTCATGGCGAGCAGGATATCCGCCGGGCCCGGTGTCCGATTTGCACCAGCAGGCTAGTGTGCGGCCGTGGACGTTTGGGCAGAGGTACTCGTCGGTGTCGCAATCCTGGTCGGACTGATCGGCATCGTCGTCCAGGTGTTGCCGGGCGCCGTGCTCGTGCTGGGCGGCATCCTCGTGTGGGCGATCTTCACGGGCGGCGTCGAGGCGTGGGTCGTGTTCGGCATCGCCGCGGCCGCCATCGCGATCGCCGAGGTGGCCCAGTGGTTGATCGCGGGCAAGCACCTGCGCAAGGCGAACGTGCCGTGGCTGACCCTGGCCGTGGGCGGCATCGCCGGCATCATCGGCTTCTTCGTGATCCCGGTGATCGGCCTGTTCCTGTTCTTCGTCGGCGCGATCTTCCTGATGGAGTGGGCGCGGCACCGCGAGGTCCCGGCGGCGTGGGCCTCCACCAAGGCCGCCGTCCAGGCCACCCTCATCACGATCGGCGTGCAGCTCGTGGGCTCGCTGTTCGCGGCGGGCACCTGGGTCGTGGGCCTCTTCTTCACCTGACGCCGCCGGGCCACGGCAGCGCCGCGAGAGTGCGCTTCTACCCAGTCATTAGGCCCGGAAACAGCGTGATTCCGGGCCCAATGACTGGGTAGAAGCGCACCTTCGCGCGGGGCGCGAGCGCGAGCGCGCGCGCCGACGGCGGCAGGCGTCAGGCGCGCCGCTACGGCGTCGGCAGGTCGAAGATCAGCAGGGTGCTCGACGCCGTCGCGACCACCGCGCCCGTCGCGTCCCGCACCACTCCCTCGGTGAAGCCGACCCGGGAGCCGGCCTTGACCACGGTGCCCTCCGCGCTGAGCGGTCCGCCGCCGCCGCGCACGGCCTTGACGTAGCTCACCTTGATCTCGATCGACGTGTAGCCCTTGCCCTGCGGCAGCACCGACTGGATGGCGCAGCCGCACACCGTGTCCAGCAGGGTGCAGAGCACGCCACCGTGGATCGTGCCGATCGGGTTGTAGCCGGACTCGTCGGGCGTGCACCGGAAGGTCACGCGCCCCTCCTCGACCTCGTCGATGTCGAGGCCGAAGTGCGCGGCGATCGGCGGCGGCGGGATGACGCCCTCGCGCATCCGGCGCAGGAACTCCACCCCGGTCATCAGCGGCGCCTGTGCCGCGGTCTGGATGGGGTCGTACCAGGTCAGCTCGCGGGTCCGCGGCTCGCCCCAGGCCTCGTGAGCACTCGCGGGGGAGTCGGTCTGCTGTGTTTCGGACATGTTCGCAAGGGTAGTGTCCGGGCCATGCAGGCAGCCGACCTTCCCCTTGTCCGCACCGTCTCCCGGCCCGCCGTCCACCCGGACGGGACCTGGGCCGTCGTGGCCGTGACCCGCCCCGACCTGGACGCCGACGCCGTCGTGGGCCAGCTCTGGCGGGTGCCCCTGGTCTCGACAGGCTCGACCGGCGGAGGTGCGGGCTCGGCCGGCGGGGTCTCGACAGGCTCGACCAGCGGGGGCACCGGCTCGACCGGCGAGACGCCCAGCCGCCTCACCCGGGGGTTCCGCGACACCGAGCCGCGCTTCTCGCCCGACGGCGCCCTGGTCGCCTTCCTGCGCGCCCAGCCGCAGGCCGCCCCGCAGCTCTGGGTGCTCCCGGTCGCGGGCGGCGAGGCCGTGCAGGTCACCGACCGCACGCTCGGCGTCAGCGGCTTCCGCTGGTCGCCCGACGGCAAGCGCCTCGCGTTCCTGAGCCGCGAGCCGGAGGCGGGCCGCTACGGCTCGGTCGAGGGCATCGCGCCGGCCGCCGAGGGCCCGCGCCGCATCACCGGGTGGAGCTGGACGCGCAATGGCCTCGGCTACCACCGGGACCGCCCCCAGCACGTGTACCTGGTCGACGTGCCCGACGTCGCGGCCGAGCCCGTGGTCCAGCCCGCCCCGACGCCGCAGGGCCCGGCCGAGCCCCGGCCCACCGTGCCCGAGCCGCGCCGGGTGACCACGGACGACGTGGACCACTCCGGTATCGCGTTCACGCCCGACGGCGGCTCGATCGCCGTCCTGGCCGAGCGCGAGCAGGGCGCGGGCCAGGTGGGCCGCAGCGTCCTGCGGGTGCTGCCGCTGGGCGCCGGCGCGGCCGGCGGGGGCTCCGAGGTGGAGCTCGGCACGCTGGGCCCGCAGGCGATCGCGTTCGGCCCCGGCGGCGAGCTGTACGTGCTCGCCCAGGACCACGGCCCCGAGGGCAAGGACTTCGTGGCCCGCAACGCCGCCCTGTACGTGCTGTCCGCGTGGGCCGACCCGGAGCCGCGCCGGCTGACCGACCCGGAGACCCAGGAGCTCGGCCACGAGCCCGTGGCGCTGCCCGACGGCGGCGTGCTGCTCGTGCTCGCGAGCCGCGGCGCCCAGCACGTGGTCCGCGTCGACGACGACGGCACCACGACCCGGCTGACCAGCGGAGACGTCGTCGTCTCCGACGTCGGCGTGGGCGGCGGAACGATCGCCGTGGCGTACGGCGACCCGGGCACCTACGGCGAGGTCGGCGTCGTCGCGGACGGCGCGGTCCACCGCCGGACCGACTTCTCCGCGCCGCTGCGCGCGGCCGGCGTCGTCACGCCCACGGAGCTGACGGTCACGGGCCGCGACGGGTACCCCGTGCACGGATGGGTCGCGGTGCCGGAGGGCACGGGCACGCACCCGACCCTGCTGATGATCCACGGCGGCCCCTACTCGTCCTACGGCGTGGGGCTGTTCGACGAGACGCAGGTGCTGGTCGACGCCGGCTACGCCGTCGTCTACTGCAACCCGCGCGGCTCGGCGGGGTACGGGCAGGCGCACGGCCGCACGATCAAGCAGGCCATGGGCACCGTGGACCTGCACGACGTGCTCGACTTCCTGGACGGCGCGGTCGCGTCGGACGGGCGGCTGGACGGCTCGCGCGTGGGCGTGCTCGGCGGCTCGTACGGCGGGTACCTCACGGCCTGGACGATCGCGCACGACCACCGGTTCGCCGGCGCGATCGTGGAGCGCGGGTTCCTCGACCCGGAGACGTTCTTCGGCACCAGCGACATCGGCTCGTTCTTCGGCCTGGAGTACGTGGGGGAGAAGCCGGAGCAGGTGGCGGCGCAGTCCCCGCAGGCCGTCGCCGGGCAGGTGACGACGCCCACGCTCGTGCTGCACTCCGAGCTGGACCTGCGCTGCCCGCTGTCCCAGGCCGAGCGCTACTACTCGACGCTCAAGGGGCACGGCGTGGAGACGGAGCTGGTCGTCTTCCCCGGGGAGAACCACGAGCTGTCCCGGTCCGGCCGGCCGCGGCACCGCCAGCAGCGCTTCGAGGTGATCCTCGACTGGTGGAAGCGGTACCTGCCGGTCGCCTGACGACGTGTCAGATGCCGTGTCAGACGTACAGGTCACCAGGGTGACCTGTACGTCTGACACGGCAGGGGTGGCGGCGTGCGAGGATCGATCCGTGCAGATCATCACCGCCCCGCTCGCCCAGCTCGACGTCGTCATCGCGTACGGGGTCTGGAAGCTGCGTCAGGACGTCTTCGTCGTCGAGCAGGACTGCCCGTACCACGACCTCGACGGCCGCGACGCCGAGCCCGGCGCCGTGCAGGTCGTGCTGCTGGCCGAGGCCGCGCCCGACTCCGTGTCCGACGGCGGTACCCGCGTGCTCGGCACGGCCCGCGTGCTCGACGACGGCACCGTCTGGCGCATCGGCCGCGTCGCCCTGGCCAAGGAGGCCCGCGGCAAGGGCCTGTCCGACGACGTGATGCGCGCCGCCATCGAGTACATCGAGGCCGCCGGCGACGAGCGCGACATCGTGCTCGACGCCCAGTCGCCGCTCACGCGCTGGTACGGCAAGCACGGCTTCGTGGCGGACGGCGACGAGTTCCTGGACGACGGCATCCCGCACACGCCGATGCGCCGCACGGTGCACGCCTCGGCCTGAGCCCCGGGTCCGAGCGCCGGCCGACGCCGGAAAAGAGGGTGAACCCACGCCGTCGTCGGGCATAGCGTCGGCGCCGTGACCGACGACGCACACACCGCGGACCTGCGCGCCCACCACCCCGGCGACGATCCCGCCGACGGCCAGTTCCCCGAGAGCGTGGCCGCGGGCTACGACGACCCGGGCGGCGCGAACGACGCCGCCGTCGTGACGCCCGCCGTGGACCTGCTGACCGAGCTCGCCGACGGCGGCCCCGTGCTGGAGCTCGCGGTCGGCACCGGGCGCATCGCCGCGCCGCTGGCGGCCCGCGGCGTCCGGGTGGGCGGCATCGAGCTGAGCCGGGCCATGGCGGCGCGGATCGCCGGCAAGCCCGGCGGGGCGGACGTCGGCGTCACGATCGGCGACATGACCTCCACCCGGTTCGACGGGTTCGGCGGCGAGGTCGGGCCGGGCGACTTCGCCCTGGCCTACCTGGTCTTCAACACGATCAGCAACGTCACCACCCAGGACGGGCAGGTCGACGTCTTCGTCAACGCGGCGGCGCACCTGCGGCCCGGCGGGCTGTTCCTGATCGAGGTGGGCGTGCCGGGGCTGCGCCGGCTGCCGCCCGGCCAGGACACCGTCCCGTTCACGGTCGCCCCCGGCCCGGGGGACACCGGATACGTGGGCTTCGACCGGTACGACGTCGCGACCCAGCTGTTCACGTCGAACCACGTGACCGTGCGACCCGACGGCAGCGGCCAGTTCCGCTCGGTGCCGTTCCGGTACGCCTGGCCCGCCGAGATGGACCTCATGGCGCGGATCGCCGGGATGCGGCTGCGGCACCGCTGGGCGGGCTGGGACCGGTCGCCGTTCACCGCGGACTCCGAGAACCACGTCTCGGTGTGGGAGAAGGTCTGACCCTCCTGGGCGGGTCGGGCCGGGCCCGGCCGCGGGGCGTCAGTACGCCCCGCGCCCCGAGACCACGGCGCGGGCGGTCTGCCCCAGGATGGCCAGGTCCTGCATCGGCGTCCAGTTCTCGGCGTAGTAGACGTCGAGCCGGACCGCCTCCTCCCACGGCAGGTCGGAGCGGCCGGAGACCTGCCACATGCCCGTCATCCCGGGCTTGACCAGCAGCCTGCGCCGCATGCGCTCCTCGTACGCGGCGACCTCGTGCGGCAGCGCGGGCCGGGGTCCGACCAGGCTCATGTGGCCGCCGAGCACGTTGAAGAGCTGGGGCAGCTCGTCGAGCGAGTACCGGCGCAGCACGCGGCCCACCCGGGTGATGCGCGGGTCGGTGCGCATCTTGAACAGCGGGCCGGCGCCGTCGTTCCCCGCCGTCAGGGCCTTGACCTCGCGGTCGGCGCCCACGCGCATGGTGCGGAACTTGAACATCCGGAAGATCTTCCCGTCGCGGCCCACGCGCTCGGACAGGTAGAACAGCGGGCCCTTGCTGGTGAACGCGACGGCCAGCCCCACGCCGAGCAGGATCGGCGACACGAGCACCGTGATCAAGGCGGCGAGCACCCAGTCGATGCCCTGTTTCACGCGGAACTTCGCCCCCCGGAACCGCGGCGCGGCCACGTGCAGCAGCGACAGGCCCGACGTCGGGGACACGCTCATGCGGGCGGCGGCGACGTCGGCCAGCTCGGTGGTGAGCATGAGGTCCACGCCCACGCGCTCGAGCTGCCAGCCGAGCCGACGGACGACGTCGGTGGTGATGCTCCCCGACGCGCTCACCGCGACGGCGCTCGCGCGGACCAGCGCGGCCGCCTCGCCGACCCGGGACAGGTCGCCCAGCACGGGTACCCCGCCCACCTCGTCGCCGGGCAGCCCGTCGCGCGGCGGGGTCTCGCCGGGAGCCGTCTCGCCGGCGGGCGTCTCGTCGGACGGCAGGCAGGCGCCCACCACCACGAACCCGCGGTGCGGCGCGTCGTTGAGCCGCCGGATCACGCGCTCGGCCTGCTCGCGGTGCCCCACCACCAGGACGGGCGTCATGCAGCCCGTGCCGCGGCTCCGCGTGCGGGCCACCCACTGCCGCCAGCCGTAGCGCGAGCCGATCAGCCCCGCGAGCCCGAGCGGCAGCACGATCGCCTGCGCGAGCACGTCCCGGGGCTCGACGGCCCCGGTGAGCCAGGCCAGCAGCACGAGCACGCTCACCGCGGTGCACGTGGCGGCGAAGATGCGCCGGTACTCCGTGTGGTCGCGGCCCACGACCCGCAGGTCGTACGAGCTGCGCGCGGCCACCGCCCCGATCCAGACCACCGCCACCAGGGCCGACACGGCGAGCGAGCCGAGGAGCCCGGGGTGCCCGGGGGTGCCGGCCAGGAGGGTCGCGTCGAGCACGGACGCCAGGATCACCGAGGCGAGGACGACGGCCGTGTCGGTGTAGCGCAGCCGGGCGCGATAACGCACCTGCCACTGCGGGTGAGCGCGCCGCGCGCGGACGTCGTGAAAACCACGCGACGTCGCATTCTTCACCCTTTTCTCGGTGGTCTGCGGGCGAATTTCGAAACCGCCACCTATCGTCTGGCTCGCCACGTCGATTCCTTCTTTCCCTCTGGCCAGGAATGAGTTTTTGGGCGCACTGGATCGCGACGCGTCTACGCGCCCTGGTGGAGCCGGGGGGTGGTGGTCCGGGCCTTGCAACAGCAGCCTCGGGGCGTTGTGTGTGCCCGGTTCTCGTTGCTATTTCTTGGTCACGATAATATGAGGGTCACCGTATTCTGTCGTGCGCCGGGTGCCCTTTTCCGGGGCGTTCACCCGCCACTTCACCCGTTTGGATGAATGGGGTGAGAGAGCGGTGGGTAAAGAAATAACTGAGCATCGTTCAGTGCCGAAAAGACGCGTTCGACGGGGCCTCGTGGAGCGCCCCGTCGGTCTCCGTGAACTCGTCCCCGGTGACCGGGCAGCGCCAGCCGTCACCGGTGGTGCGCTCCAGCGGCACGCCGGCGCGGCCGACCCAGCGGATGCGCTTGGCGGGCACCCCGGCCACGAGCGCGAAGTCCGGCACGTCGGCCGTCACGACGGCGCCCGCCGCGACGGTCGCCCACCGGCCGATCGTCACCGGCGCCACGCACACCGCCCGGGCGCCGATCGCGGCGCCGGTGCGGATCGTGACGCCGACGGCCTGCCAGTCGTCGCCGGTCTTGACCGTCCCGTCCGGGGTCACGGCCCGCGGGTACAGGTCGTTGGTCAGCACGGCGGCCGGGCCGACGAACACGCCGTCCTCCAGCACCGCCGGCTCGTACACGAGCGCGTAGTTCTGCAGCTTGCAGCCGTCGCCCAGGCGTACGCCGGGCCCGACGTAGGCGCCGCGCCCCACGATGCAGCCGGACCCCACGACGGCGTCCTCGCGCACCTGGGCCAGGTGCCAGATGGTGGTGCCCGCGCCGATCGTGGCGCGGTCGTCGACGTCGGCCGAGTCCTGGACCCGGGCCGCCCCCTGCTCGTCGATGGTCATGGCATGCCCCGTCCCGTCACCGCGCCCGCGCGCTGACGAACGCGTGCAGGCTGCCCGCGGTCTCCAGCAGGCCGCCGGCCAGCTCGTCGTCCTCGACGGTGATCGCGAACCGGTCCTCCAGCGCGGTCACCAGCTCCAGCACCGCCAGCGAGTCGAGCTCGGGCACGTCGCCGAACAGCGGGGTGGCGGCGTCGAACGAGCGCACGCGGTCCTCGATGCCGAGCACCTTGCCGAGCACCTCGAGCACGTCGGCGAGCGTCACGTCGCTCGTCGCGCTGCCCGCGGGGCTGTCTGTCACGTCGCTGCTCATCAGATCTCCTGTCGAAGTACTCATGCTGTGTCGTCGTGGTCCGAGGCCGCGCCTCAGACCAGCACCTCGGCGGGCGCCGGGTGGCCGAGGAACGCGGTGGGGCTGGCGGTCAGGCCGTAGGCCCCCGCCTGGAGCACCACCACGAGGTCGTCGAGGTCGGCCCGCGGCAGCGGGACGTCGTCGGCCAGCAGGTCGAGCGGGGTGCACAGGCAGCCGACGACGGTCGCCTGCTCCGTCTCGGCCGCCGCCATCCGGTTGCCCACGAGCACCGGGTAGTTGCGCCGGATCACCTGCCCGAGGTTCCCCGACGCGGCGAGCTGGTGGTGCATGCCGCCGTCGACCACGAGGTAGGTGCGGCCGCGCGAGACCTTGCGGTCGACCACGCGGGTCACGTAGGTGCCGGCCTCGCCGACGAGGTACCGGCCGAGCTCGATGTGCACGTCGGCCTCGGGCAGCGCCGGGGCGATCTGCTCCGCGACCACGGTCGCGAGGCTCTCGCCCACGCGGGCCAGGTCGACCGGCCGGTCCTTGGGGAAGTAGGGGATGCCCAGGCCGCCGCCCAGGTTCACGTACCGCACGGGGCCGGGGGCGTGCTCGGCGAGCGCGACGACGAGGTCGGCCGTGGCGCGCTGCGCACCGGCGATGAGCTCCGCGTCGAGGTTCTGCGAGCCGGCGAACACGTGGAACCCGGTCACGTCCGCGCCCGCGGTGCCGAGCCAGGCCAGCAGGTCGGGCACCTGCTCGGCGTCGACGCCGAACTGCTGCGGGCCGCCGGACATGCGCATCCCCGAGCCGCGCACGGCGAAGTCGGGGTTCACGCGGATGGCGACGCGCGGCACGATGCCGAGCTCCTCCCCGGCCGCGACCACGCGGCGCGCCTCCGTGGCCGACTCCAGCTCGACCAGCACGCCCGCGGCGACCGCCGAGCGGATCTCCTGCGGCGTCTTGCCCGGTCCCGCGAAGCTGATCCGCTCCGGGTCCGTGTCGGTGTCCAGGGCCGTGTGCATCTCGTGCGCCGAGGCGACGTCGAGCGCGTCGACCAGCCCGGACAGGTGCTGCACGACGGCGGGCATCGGGTTGGCCTTGACGGCGTACCCGAGGCGCACGGCGTCGCCGAGCGCGGTCCTCACCTCCGCTACCCGGTCGGTGATGCGCTGCCGGTCGTAGGCGAAGAACGGCGTGGACCCCACCCGGGCGGCCAGGCGCGTCAGGGGCACGCCGCCCACGAGCACCTCGTCGCCGGCGACGGGCAGCGCCGCCACGGCCGGGTGCGGGGCGGGCGCCGTAGGGGCCGCGGTCTCGGCCACCTGCGCGGTCACTCGGCCACCTCCGCGACGAGGCCCGCGCGGATCGCCGGGCGGTCCAGCTTGCCGTTGGGGTTGCGCGGGAACGCCTCGGCCACGTGGACCTCCGCCGGGAGCATGAACGTGGGCAGCGACTGGCGCATCTCCTTGAGCAGCCGGTCGGTGTCGACGGGCTCGGGGGACAGCACGGCGAGCGCGATGCGCTGGCCCAGCCGGTCGTCCGGCACCCCGATCGCTACGGCCTCGCGCACCAGGCCGGTGCTCAGCGCCGCCTCCTCCACCTCGGTGGGGCTCACGCGGTACCCGGAGGTCTTGATCATCTCGTCCTCACGGCCCACGAAGTACAGGTAGCCCTCGGCGTCGCGCACCACGGTGTCGCCCGACCACACGGCGGGCTCCGGCACGGCGCGCCACGGCTCGTCGTACCCGGGCACGGGGCGGAACCGGGCCGCCGTCCGCTCCGGGTCGTTCCAGTAGCCGAGCGCGACCAGGCTGCCGCGGTGCACGAGCTCGCCGGGCTCGTCCGGCCCGCACGGCGTGCCGTCCGGGCGCAGCACCAGCACCTCCGCGTTCGGGATGGCGCGCCCGATCGAGCCGGGGCGTGCGTCGACCTGCGCGGGGTCCAGGTAGGTGGAGCGGAACGCCTCGGTGAGGCCGTACATCAGGTACGGGGCGGCCGCGGGGAACAGCTCGCGCAGCTCGCCCAGGAGCGCGACGGGCATGCGCCCGCCCGTGTTGGCGAAGTAGCGCAGGGCGAACCGCGCGCCCGACGGCCACTCGACGCCCGCGAGCTGCGTCCACAGGGGCGGCACGCCCGTGATCCCGGTGACGCCGTACTGCTCGCACACGGCCGTGACGCCCCGCGGCAGCAGGTAGTCGTGCAGTACCACGTGGGCGCCGACGGCGAACGCGGTGGTGAGCTGGGACAGGCCGGCGTCGAAGCTCAGCGGCAGCACCGCGAGCAGCACGTCCTCGGCCGAGTTGTGCAGGTAGGCGGACACGCTCGTGGCGCCCACGACCAGGTTGCGGTGCGACAGGACGACGCCCTTGGGGGCGCCGGTGCTGCCGGACGTGTACAGGATCGCGGCGATGTCGGTGTCGGGGCCGGACGGCGAGAGCGGCGCCGCGGCGGGGTCCGCGGCGCCGGCGGGCTCCGCGTCGTCGTCGGACGCCGTGGTCCAGCGGAGCACGGTCAGCGCCGGCAGCTCGGGCAGGTCGTGCGGCAGGCCGCCGTCGGCCGGGTCCACGAGCAGCACGGTGGTCAGGCCGGTGTCGCCGAGGTGGTCGCGGACGGCGTTCAGCCGGCCGGGCGAGGTGACGAGCACGCGGGCACCGGAGTCGCGCAGCACGTGCGCGACCTGCTTGCCCTTCAGGAGCGGGTTCACGGGGACGAAGACGCCGCCGGCCACCGAGGTGCCCCACAGGGCCGCGACCGTCTCGAACCGCTTCTCGAGGAAGACCGCCACCCGGTCGTGCCGGGCCACGCCGAGCCCGGCCAGCCGGGCCCCGGCCTGCCGTACGGCCTGCCAGAGCTCCGCGTAGGTCAGGGTCGCGTCCCGGGCCGACAGCGCGGGGGCGTGCGGCCGGTGGCGCGCCTGTAGCTCCAGGTGCTGATGGATGGTGGTCACGAAGATCACGGTAGAGCGCCCTGCATCAATTTAGGCAGGCCGGTGACGGGTGAATAGGGCCAAAAAGCGGGTGAACCGAGAATTGGGTGAAAATGAACCGACGAGGTGAATGTTCGTACCGGAGGCAGAACTCATCCGGGAGGGGCTGAAAAATGCATAGTGAATTGTGCCCGGGCGGGCTTGTTTCACCTCGGCGCGTTGTTTTTCACCTCGGCGTGCGGCTCACCACGGCACCTGCGTCAGCTCGCTGTAGAGGTAGGAGACCGACTCCGGCGGGCGGCCCGTGCGGCTCAGGTACATCGTGGGGCGCTGCGCGGGCAGCCGGACGGAGTGCCACGGCCGGGGCCCGCTCACGCGGTCCTGCAGCAGGGTGAACGGCAGCCCGTGCGTGAGCAGGACGTGCCGGTAGACGGCGGGCGCCGCGACGCGGAACAGGTCGCGGTCGCTCACGTGGAGCACCGAGGCGAACAGCCGCAGGCGCTTGCGCCGCACGGCGCGGAAGACCACCCAGCACGGCTCGCCGCGGACGACGGCGACGACGTGCCGCGCGGCGGGGGACTCCGCGTGGTCGCGGTATGCGGCCAGGTCAGCGCCGCGCAGCACGGACTCGATGTCGGGCCGCCCGGTCAGCAGCCGCACCCCCGGCGAGGGCAGCGGGAGGTTGGCCACCAGCGCTCCGGCCGTGTCCAGGTGCTGGAATCCGAGCCGCTCGTTCAGGGGGATCACGGTGCCGCTCGGGGAGAGGTCGGTGAGCTCGCGGTCGCGCTGCGCGAGCATCGCGCGCAGCAGCCGCAGCGAGTGGTGGCGGAACTCGTCCAGCACGCACCACGCCGCGACGTTGCACACGGCGCTCGGTCCGCCGGGGCCGTCCGCCTCCGAGTAGAGGGCCGCGTACACGCCCACGACCCGTCCCTCGGACTCGAGCAGGAACCCGTGGTCGGGGTGGCTGGTGGTCCAGGTGGGCCGCAGTGAGAGCGCCCATACCGCAGGGCTCAGCCGGCTGTCCAGATGCGCGCTCAGGAATTCGCCCACGCGCGGCAGATCGGCTGTCGTGACGGGAGCGAGCCCGACCTCTTTCGAATGTGCCACGTCGGTGAGTATGACCCCGGGAAAAGGCGCCGGCCGGGGGTGCCCGGGGTGAAAGGGGTGCCGGGCGCTGATTTCATCCGGTAATTTGTGAACAGTTGCCGCGGGCGCATTTCTCACCCCTGTGTTCACCCGGCCCGGGGATGCCTCGGGCGCGGGCCAGACGTCACTATCGGGGAGTGGCTGTCAACGAACCGATCGGGTCCTCCCGCGTGGACCACGTGCTGCTGATCGCACCCGCGTGCGACGGCAACGACGTGGGCGAGTCCTGGGTCGCCCACCAGTGGGCGCAGCTGCTGTCGGAGCGGTTCCGGGTGACGCTCCTGTCCACGTACAAGAAGGACCACGTGCCGCCGTCCCGGCAGCTCCCGGGCGTGCGCGTCGTCGAGTGGGCCGAGCCGCCGCTCGTGCACCGGGCCGAGCGGCTCAACAGCCTGCTCCAGCCGGCGTACGTACCGTTCTACCGGCGGGCCCGGCGCTGGGTGCGCGGCCGGCTCGCGGCGGGCGAGCGGTTCGACGTGGCGCACCAGGCGACGCCCGTGGCGATGCGCTACCCGTCACCCGTCGTCGGCCTCGGCATCCCCCTGGTCGTCGGTCCGGTCGGCGGCAGCCTGGAGTCCCCGCCCGCGTTCGCCCAGGAGGAGATCGTGCCGTGGTACCAGCGGCTCCGCGGGCTGGACCGGCTGCGGCTGCGGTACGACCCGCTCCTGCGCTCGACCTACGAGACCGCCGACTGCGTCGTGGGCATCGCCCCCTACGTGCGCGAGGTCCTCGGCGAGGTGCGGCTGCGCCGGTTCGAGACCCTCCGCGAGGTGGCCCTGCACCAGGTGCGACCCGAGATCGACCGCAGGGGTCGTACCGGTCCCGTTCGGCTGCTGCACGTCGGGCGGCTGGTGCGGACCAAGGGCGCCCGCGACGTCATCCGGGCCATGGCCACGCTGCGCGACCTGCCGGTGGTGCTCGACGTCGTCGGGGACGGCAACGACCGGCAGGCGTGCGCCGACCTGGTGCGTGAGCTCGGGCTGACCGACCGGGTGACGCTGCACGGGGCGGTGCCGCGCGCCGACGTCGACCGCTTCTACGAGGAGGCCGACGTCTTCGTCTTCCCGAGCTACCGGGAGCCGGGCGGCGCCGTCGCGCTGGAGGCCATGTCGCACGGGCTGCCGCTCGTCGTCTGCGACCGCGGCGGCCCCGGCGCCAACGTGACCGACGCCTGCGCGTTCGTGCTGCCCGCCGAGTCCCCCGACCAGCTCGCCCGCGACGTCGCCGCCGCGGTGCGCCGCCTGGTCACCGAGCCGGACCTGCGGCTGCGCATGGGCGAGGCCGCCCGCGAGCACGCGGTGGCCGAGCACCTGTGGGACAGGCGGGTCGACCAGATGGTCGAGCTCTACGAACAGGTCGCCACGGCGCGGCCGGCTGCCGGGGCCCAGGCCACCGGATGAGCGAGGACGACCGGCGTGCCAGGATGACCCGCATGGGCACCTCGTCGTGGCGGGTCCCGCTCCGCTGGGCAACCGGAGCGCTGGTCGCCGCCGTCCTGACCACCCTCGCCACCGCACCGCGGGACGAGCCCGACACGTCCGGGCCCTCCGCCGAGCAGGCCACGGCGTCGGCCACCGACGGACCCGTGAGCGACGGCAGCGCCCCGACGGGGAAGGCCACGCCGCTGACGTTCCCCACGCCCGGGACCGCGGGCCTGCCCGACGGGTGGACGCCGAAGCGCACCCACACGGGCGACCTCCACCTGACCGAGCCCGGCGAGGTGGTCAGCGACCTGCGGATCACGGACGGCATCATCTCTGTGGAGGCGGAGAACGTGACCCTGCGGCGGGTGCAGGCCGTCGGGTCCCGGGTGGTGAACGACAACGGGCCGGAGTGCGGGTCGGGCCTGGTGGTCGAGCAGTCCGAGTTCGTCCGGAGCTCCAGGCGGACGACGGACGGCGACCTGCAGGTCATCGGCAACGGCGGGTTCACGGTGCGCGACGTCGTGATCGACGGCGTGCCCGAGGGCATCCGGGTGGGCGCCGCGCAGTGCGGCGGCGTCGTCGTGGAGGACACCTTCATCCGGGTGGTCCCGCCCGACGACTGCGGAGACTGGCACGGCGACGGCATCCAGGGCTACGGCGGCGGCGCGCTGACCGTGAAGAACACCCGGATCGTCATGCGCGAGACCGCCGACTGCTACGGGACCGCCCCGTTCTTCTACCCGAGCGGCCAGGGCAACACGTCGCTGACCGTCGACGGCCTGCTGGTCGAGGGCGGCGGCTACGCGTTCCGCGCCGGCACCCCGGGCAGCGTGCGCAACCTGCAGGTCGTGGGTGACACCTGGGGCTACGGGCCGGTCGACGTGCTCTGCTCCGCCCTGACCGACTGGCAGGCGCACACCGTGACGGTCGGCGACGACGGCACCCGGCCGGTCGACCCGATAGCGTGCGCGGGCAGCGGCAACTGACCCTCCCCTTCGAGGCCTAAGTTTCTTCTCTTTGGGGCGACCGAAAGAGGAGAAACTTAGGCCTCGAAGGGGAGGGGGCGGCCGCCCTCAGGCGCGCGAGCTCGCGTCCCGCTCCCACGTCGTGAAGTCGCCCGCCCGGACGGCGGAGCGGGCGCGCAGCCGCCCGGCCAGCACCACCCCGACGAACACGGGGACCTTGGGCGCCAGCGCCGGGCGCTCGCGGACGACCCGCCACAGGTCGCCCATGGACGTCCGGGCGCCGTCCCCGCGCAGCCCGGCCTGGTCCGCCTGCACGTTGCCGGTCGTCACCCGTGCCCGACGGCGGACGAGGTCGCGCGTCGTGCGGGCCGGGTGCACCACGACGGTGACGTCGGGGACCACGACGCGCTCGTCCGGGGCGAACGCCTCGGAGAGCGCCAGGTCGTCGGCCATCACCTCGGGCAGCGCGGCGACCCGGCGGGCGCCCTCGCGGGACACCGCCAGCACCCCGCGCCCGAACAGCCCGGAGCGCACCGTGGGCAGCGCCTCCCACACGTCGAGGTACCAGCGGGCGAGCGGCGCCACCCCGGTGCGGGGCATCGTGCGCGAGGGCGCCGCGACGGCCGCGCGCCCGGGGCCGACGGCGGCGGCGAGCCGGGCGACGCCGTCGGCGGTGATCTCGACGTCGGCGTCCAGGTACACGCGCGGGAACGTGGTGGCCACCCCGTCGGCCGCGCGCAGCGCGCGGGACTTGGACGGTTCCGGCAGGTCGAGGACGGTCACGGGGTACCCCGCGGCCACCCGCGCCGTGCCGTCGGTGCAGCCGTTGCAGGCGACCACCACCTCCAGCAGCCCGGGGGTGGCGCACAGGGCGGCCAGCAGCCGCCCGATCGTGCGCTCCTCGTCGTGCGCGGGCACGACGACGGACGCCACGGGCCCGGTCATCGCGGCAGCACCGCGTCGCTCGCGCCCAGCGCCGCCGGGCGCCGGGACGGCCGGACCAGCGCGCGCAGCGTGGGCCACGAGGCGCGGTGCCCGAGCAGGCCCCGCCGCAGCTCCACGAGCAGGGTGATCCCGTAGTACATCCAGGCCGCGCGCTCCCCGCACCGGCGCCGGACGAGGCGCACCCGGTTGACCATCAGCATGGTGTGCGTCTCGTGGCTGGTGCCCGAGCCGCCGCCCACGTGCATGCCGCCGGCCGCCGGCGTGTACACCGACAGCCAGCCGCGGTCGCGGGCGCGCAGCGCGAAGTCGGTCTCCTCGGAGTAGAGGAAGTACGACGGGTCGAACCCGCCCAGGGTGTCGAAGCACTCCCGGTCCACGAGCCAGATCGCGCCGACGGCCCAGTCCACGGGGTGCTCGGTGGCGTACGCGCGCGGGTCCTCGATCCGCTCGGCGAAGGCCGGCAGGCGGGTGAAGCTCAGCCCGCCGGCCCGCCCCACGGTCGGCGTGCGGCGCAGCGTCGGGGACAGGCTGCCGTCCACCTCCCGCGTGCGCGGCACCACGATGCCGACGTCGGACCGGCGCAGCACGCGGAGCATCCGCGGCACGCAGTCGGCGTCGAGCTCCACGTCCGGGTTGAGCACCAGGATCTCCGCCGCCTCCGGCGCATACCGCACCGCCTTGTTCATCCCCGCCCCGTAGCCGTCGTTCACGCTCTCGACGACGGCGCAGTCGCCCCGGCGCCGCAGCAGCGTGAGCGTCTCGTCCGTGGACCCGTTGTCGACCACCACCGTGGTGTACGGGACGTCGCCGAAGGCGGCGGGCAGGCTGTCCAGCAGGGCGTCGATGTGCCGGGCGCTGTTGTACGTGACGACGACGGCGGCGACCTCGGCGCCCATCAGCGCAGGCCCTTGACGAAGGTGCGGGCCCGGTCGGCCGCGCGGACCCGGTAGCGCTCGCCGTGCCGGAGCCAGCCGGCGACGTCGTCGGCCGTGTCGTGCGCGCGGAGGCTGAACCGCGCCTGGCGCCAGGCGCCGGGCCGGGCCAGCGCCCGGTCGCTCGTGTAGACCCGCTCGTAGCCGAGCCGGCGCAGCGCGCCCAGGGTGGTCCGGTCGTACCGGCCCAGCGGGCAGGCGGCGGTGACCACGGGCTCGTCCAGCACCTCCTGGAGCCGGTCCCGGGCCTCGACGAGCTCGGTGTGCACCTGGGGCGGGGTCAGCCGGCGCCAGACCCGGTGGTCCATGCCGTGCGACCCGACGCCCATGCCCGACCGGCGCAGCGTCCGGACGTCGTCGGCCGACAGCGACCCGGGCTGCCCGAGGCGGCCCGCGATGACGAAGAACTCGGCCGCGCGCCCGCGGTCGGCCAGCTCCGGGAGCGCGACCTCCAGGTCGGAGGTGTTGCCGTCGTCGAAGCTGAGCCGCACGTCCGGCCGGGCGGCGACCAGGTCGAGGACCCGGCGGAACGTGTCGGCGCTGATCCAGTAGGCGGCCTCCTCGGCCGGGACGTCGTCCGGCGGCGTCCCGATGCCGTGAAAGCAGAGATTGATCATTTGTTTATCGTGAAGGACCGGCACCGGCCGCGGAATGCATTCCCGGGTGATTGTCCGGGTGATTCTTGCGGTCGCCCGACGGCTCTATGCCCTGACCCGCAGAGAGCCCGCGACACCGATCAGGAGAAAGAGCGCGCCCATGGTCATCGGGAACGCGAAGGCGTCGAAGAAGAACAGGCAGACGAAGCCGACGACGATGGCCGCGATCAGCGACAGCGCCAGATCGTGGGTCCGGGGGTCCACCCCGGCGCTGCGCGCCCGGACCCGTACGAGCACGCGGACCGTCGCCACGCAGAGCCAGCAGAACAGGGCGGTGCCCACCAGGCCGATCGTCACCAGGAGCAGCAGGTACTGGTTGTCGAAGATCCGGTAGGTGGGCAGGAACGTGCCCAGCCCGCGGCCGAACAGCGGGTCACGTGCGATGAACTCGCCCGCCAGGTCGAACGAGCCGGTGCGCGAGGTGACGCTCGGGTCCTCCGCGGCGCCGGTGAACAGACCGAGGATGGAGGCCAGCATGCCGGGCGCGACCACCATGCCCGCCAGCGCGCCCACTGCGGTGACGCCGAGCATGATGCGGCGGCGGGCGCCCTTCCAGCCCAGCAGCAGGATCAGCAGGCCGACGCCGGCGCCCACGTAGGCGGACCGGGACCCGCTGGCCGGCACCAGGGCGAGGGCCGCCGCCGCGGGCGCCCACCGCAGCAGGGGCCGGCGCTCGGTGTGCTCGAACCCGACGTGCAGCGTGAGCGGCAGCAGCATGGTGATCAGCACCCCGTACTCGATGGGGTGGGTGGCTGTGCCCTGCGGGCGGATCAGGCCGTTGCGCTCGCCGAGCTCGTACGGCGAGGTGAGGGTCAGGCCGGGCAGGGCGAGGCGGTCCACGAACAGCTCGCCGAGCGCGAACTGCGCCAGCCCGAGCACCGCCAGCGCGCCGCCCGCGAGGGCCAGCCGCCACACGAGCACGTCGCGCCTCTCGGCCGAGAGGATGCCGTCGTGCGCCAGCAGGAGCGTGCCCGACCAGGCGAGCAGCGCCAGGATCGCGACGTCCGCGGGGCTCATCTCGTTCGACACGACGGGCCGCGACATCGCCAGCACGTACGTGACGCCCACGCTGAACAGGAACAGAGCGAGGGAGACCCGGATCAGCCGCGGGCCGCTCAGCGCCGGCCGGGCCGCCCCGACGCCGATGAGCACCCACAGCAGCAGGCTCGCCAGGCCGAGCACCATCGACGGCGCCCCGGCGCTGCCGAGCGGGCCGATCACCAGCTTCGAGGGCACCGCGAACAGCAGGAGCAGGTAGACCGACAGCCAGCTGACGACGTCGAACCGCACCACGCGCCGGAGCACCGGCAACGGCCGGGGCAGCGAGGCGTGCCGCCGGACGGGGGCAGGCCGGGCCTGGGTCACCGGCTCTCCGCGGCCGCCCGCGCGGCGGCCTCGTCCCGGCGCTTGTCACGCGAGTCGCGCGGGGGGTTGTGCCAGGGCGGGAGAGCCCGGTCGTCCGCGGGTCCGCCGGCCGGCGGCTGCACCGACGGCGGCCGCACGGCGGGCAGCCGCACGGTCGGGGGCTTGTCCCCGGCCGCGGGCGCGCTCTGCTGCGCGGGCTTCGCGGCCTCCGGGCCGGCAGCCTCGGGCTCGGCCGACGGCTGGTCGGCCGGCGCCGCGTCCGGCGAACCGCCCTGCTTGCGGCCGCGCGCCCGGCTGCGGAACAGCCCGTCGACCGCCACGGCCCCGACCACGGTGGCCACCAGCCCGAGGCCGGCGGCGGCGATGATCATCCGCACGGTGCCGCTGTTGTCGGCCTCGGCCTTCTCGTCCTTGGTCAGCGTCAGCGTCGAGACGATGGCGTTCTCGGGCGCGTCGACCTCCTCCTGGAGGCGGCGCAGCTCGACGGGGATCGACGCGGTGATCTCCTCCAGCGTGGCGAGGGTGGCCTCAGGCGTCGAGTCCGTGACGTCGACGGAGATGACCGGGCCGCGCGTGGACTCCTCGATGGCCACGACGTACTCGGCGTCGGTCGAGCCGGAGGTGAAGCGTGCCTTGGCGGCGTCGCTCTCGTAGTAGGCGACCACCACGCGCGCGGGCAGGTCGAGCCCGCCCAGGGCCAGGAACGGGTTGCCGCCCTTCCCGACCATCTGCTCGGACGGGACCAGCAGCACCAGGCCACGAGCGGTGTACACCGGCGGCTCGATGGTGCTCGCGCCGTAGATCAGCCCGGCGGTGGCCAGCAGGCCGATCACGGTGACGATCCACCGGCGGCCGAGGGCCGCAATCACGTCGAGGAATGACATTTGTTCACCCTTTCCGGGCGTATCACGCCGCGCTCAGCAAAGGTATCGTGCCGAGGGCGGGCAAAGGAACGGGTCGTGGAACTCCGGCGCGAATTTCGCCCGCTCCGAGAAATTGCGGAGAATCCATGACCTTGTGGGACCTGATACGTGCGGCGGTGCGGCGCTGGCCCGTCCTGCTGGCGGGTGCCGCCGTCAGCCTCGGGCTCGTGTACACCACCACGCTGGACGACGGCGTGTACTGGAGCCGCACGCAGGTCGTCTTCCTCGCCCCCACCAGCAAGGCCTACCCGAACGCGCTGCGCACGACGTCGGAGGACCTGATCATCACGGCGGGCGTGGTGGCCAAGGCCGTGGTCGGCCCCGCGGAGGTGACCAAGTACGCCTCCCCGGACGCGACCCTGATCGGCGAGGGCACCCGGGACGGCTGGTCGATCCGCCTGCCGGACACGGGCGGCCAGTGGGCCCCCAACTTCGCCCAGCAGGTGCTGTACGTCGAGGTCGTGTCGGCCACCGCCGAGGAGACCGCCGCGCGGCAGGACGAGATCATCGGGCAGATCGAGCACGAGCTGGCCCGGCTGCAGAGCGACGCCGGGGTGGCGCCCGTCAACGAGATCACCGTGACGACCGCCCCGGAGTCCACGGTCGTGCACCACGTGCAGGGCTCGCGCATCCGGGCGGCCGGCATGACGGCGGTGCTCGGCGCGTCCGCCACGTTCGCCCTCATCGCGGTGCTCGAGACGCGGGCCCGGCGGCGCGCCAGGGAGGCGGCCGCCGCTGCGGACGCCCCCGGTGACGAGACCGCCGCCGGGGACGAAGCCGCGCCCGAGGGCGAGACCGCGCCCGCCGAGGCACGCCCCGCCCAGCCCGTCGCGTACTGAGGCGGGCCGTGCGCCGTGCGCGGCCGGCTCAGCCGTGCGCCGCGCCACGGACCTCGTCCTCCACGATGCGGGCCACCGCGTCCTGCGCCGGCGCCCAGGACCGGCCCAGGACGCTCGCGGCGGCCTTGGCCGCGTACGCGCCGGCGTCCGGCCGCTCGACGGCGGCGGTGAGCTGCGCGGCGATGCCGGCCGCCGTCGGCTCGGCCCAGCCCACGTAGGGGTTGGGCAGGTCGGCGCGCGCCAGCGGCGAGTCGTTGACGACGGGCACGACGCCGGCGGCCAGCATCTCCTCGGCCACCAGCGAGATGTTGGTGAACGACATCGCCAGGCCCGCCACCACCCGCCCGTACAGGTCGTTCAGCTCCGCGGGCGTGAGCCGGCCGTGGAACGTGACGGGGAACGTCAGGTCCGCCGGGCGCGAGCCGTACACGTGGATCTCCTGCTCCGGGTGCGCGCGGTGGAACCGCTCCAGGGCGAGCCGGGCCAGCAGGTAGCCGCGGCGGCCGACGTCGGGCTTGGCGTACAGCACCACGCCGGACCGCGGCCGCTCGACGTCGGGCAGGTGGTAGGTGTCGGTGTCGCAGCCGAACGGCACCACGTCGCTGTCCTGCCCCAGCTCGGACGTGAGGCACCCGCCCACCATGTCGCCCAGCGCGATGCGCCGGAACGGGAACCGGTAGGTCATGGCCGCCAGCTCGTACTCCGACCCGCGCGGGTAGAAGTAGGGCTCGTAGTCCTGGATGAAGTACAGCCGGTGGGCGGGGCGCAGGCCCCGGGACACGATCACGTGCGCGGACTCCCACGACGACGCCACGACCGCGTCCATGCCGCTGATGCCCGCCCGGGCGTCGCGCACCTCGGCGCGCACCCCGGGCCAGCCCTGCCGCAGCTCGGCGGTGCGCTGGACGATGTCCAGGCCGTGCCGGTCGTAGAGGAACACGACGCACTTGTGACCGCGCGCCTCCAGGCCCTCGACCATGCGGAACAGCGTGGTGTGCCCGCCGGAGCCCGCGGCGGGCGGCGACGTCACCCAGCCCACGGTCAGGGGACGGCCGCCGAGCACCGGGTCGGGGGTCGGCAGCACGTGCGGCAAGTCGCCGACGATGTCCGCCGGGTCGAGCTGGAAGCCGAGCGAGGCCGCGTCCGTGCTCCGGTAGGCGCGGGCGGCGGCGCGCTGGGCCAGCCCGCGGGCGCCCACGCGGCGCAGGCGGCGGAGCTTGGCGGTGGCCTTGGTCAGCCGGTTCATCGGCAGTTCTCCCTCGTCACAGGCACGGGCGCGGTCACAGGCCGGACGTCGCCCAGCGCAGGTACATCAGCTCGACCCGCCCGCGGCGGACGATCCGGCGGACGACGGCGCCGTACCCGGCCCGGCCCGTCCGCTCGGCGCGCTCCGCCCGCGCGACCACCCGCGCCGTCGAGCGCCACTGGCGGGAGGCGGGCCAGACCTCGGTAGCGAGGTCCAGGTACGGAGCGGGCGACTCGGCGCGGTCGGCCGCGGCCGCCGCGTACCGCAGGGCGTCCTGGGCGAGGGCGGACCGGGCCCGGTCGCGCAGCCCGTGGGCGCCCGCGATCCGGTCGCCCACGTTGGCGAACAGCCGGTCGTAGGCGTCCACGCGGGCGCGCAGGTCCAGCAGCGCACCGGACCCCTCGTTCACGCTCAGGCTGGCGGCGTGCTCGCGGTGCAGCGCCTGGTCGGCCCCGCCCACGTAGCCGACGTCGGCCACGGCGGCCAGGCGCAGCCACATCTCGACGTCCATCGTGAACTTCAGGTGCTGGTCCAACGGACCCACGTCCTTGAGCAGGTCGGAGCGCATGACCACCTCGGGGGAGGTGATGCAGCTGACGCCCGTGCGGCACCGCTCGGCCAGCCACGCGCGCCCGTCCCAGACCGTCCAGGACAGCTCGCCGAGCGCCGGTACGGGCGGCGTGCCGTCCTCGAAGTGCTGCGGGTGCCCGTAGACCAGGCCCACCTCCGGGTGCTGCTCCAGCAGGGCCGTGGCCCGGGCGAGCGCGCCGGGCGGCAGCATGTCGTCGGCGTCCAGCCGCACCACGAACTGGCCCGTGCTGTGCTCCCAGCCGCGGTTGAACGACGCGACCTGGCCGAGGTTCTCCTCGTTGGCCAGCACCGTCACGCCCGGGTGCTCGGCCGCCAGGGCGCGCGCGACGGCGAGGCTGTCGTCGGTGGAGGCGTCGTCCACGACGATCACCTCGACGTCGACGCCCTCCTGGCTCACCAGGCTGCCGATGGTCTGCGGCAGGAACCGGCCGTAGCCGAAGCACGGCACCACCACCGAGACGCGGGGCCGCAGCTGCGGGGCCGCGGCCGGGCGCCGGCGGAACGAGTGGGGCGCCAGGGGTGAGGAGACCCACGACCCGAGCGTCCGCACCACCCGCGCGCCCGCGCCGCCGCCCACCGCGCCGCGGTCCACCCACGCGCGCCACGCGGTGGCCGCGCGGTCCAGCGGCCCGCCGCTCATCGCGGACCCCGCCCCGTCACGGCGTCGCGCAGTGTGGCCACCACGCGCTCCTGCTGGGCCGCGGTGATGCCTGGGAACATCGGCAGCGAGAGGATCTGGTCGGCGTGCGCCTCGGCTCGCGGCGCGGTGCCGGGCCGGAAGCCCAGGTGCGCCGTCGCCGGCAGCAGGTGCACCGGGGCCGGGTAGTGGATGCCGTGCCCGATGCCGGCCGCCGTCAGCGCCGCCGACGCCGCGGGCCGGTCCGGCACCCGCACCACGTACAGGTGCCACACGTGCGCGGCGCCCGGCAGCTCGCGCGGCGCCACGACCTCCGGGACGTCCCGGAACGCCTCGGCCAGCAGGGCGCCGTAGCGGGCCGCGGCCTCGGACCGCTGCAGGTTCCACGCGTCCAGCCGGGTCAGCTTCGCGGACAGCACGGCGGCCTGCAGGGAGTCGAGCCGCGAGTTCGCGCCGACCTCCAGGTGCTCGTACCGGTTGACGCCGCCGTGGTTGCGCAGCCGGCGCGCCCGCTCGGCGACGTCGTCCGACGACGTCATGACCGCGCCGGCGTCGCCGAACGCGCCCAGGTTCTTGCCCGGGTAGAAGCTGGTCGCGGCCACGTCGCCCGCGCCGCCGGAGCGCAGTCCGTCCCGGCTCGCGCCCTGCGCCTGGGCGGCGTCCTCGACGACCAGGACGTCGGGGCCCACCAGCTCGCGCAGCCGGGCCACGGGCGCCATCTGCCCGTACAGGTGCACGCCGATCACGGCGCGGGTGCGCGCCGACAGGCGCCCGGCGACGTCCTCCGGGTCCAGCAGGAAGTCGTCGTCGACGTCGGCCGGAACGAGCAGGGCGCCGCAGCGCAGCACCGCCTCCGCCGTCGCGAAGAACGTGTTGGCCGGGACGATCACCTCGTCGCCGCGGCCGATCCCCGCCGCCCGCAGGCCGATCTCCAGCGCGTCGGTGCCGTTGCCGACCCCCACGGCGTGCCGCGCCCGGCAGTAGGCGGCGAACTCGCGCTCGAACCGCTCGACGTCCGGCCCGAGCACGAAACCGGACGTGCGCAGGATCTCGTCCCAGCGCTCGCGGACGTCGGCCTCGACCTCGGCGGTCTGCGCGCCCAGGTCGAGGAAGGGCACGGGCTCCGGCGCGGGCACGGGGGAGGTCGTGGTCAGGGTCTCGGTCATGGGGTGGTTCCTCTCGGTCGGGCAGCCGGGACGGCATGCGCCACCGCGGGCTCCGGTGGATCGAGCCGGGGCACGGGCAGGGTGATCGGAGCGGGCTCGGCCGGCGGCTCCTCCGGGGGCTGGGCCTCGTCCGGCCCGTCGAGGGCCGTGCGGGCGGCGCGCCAGCGCGGCCGCACCCACGCGAACGTGGTGGCGACGTACAGCACGAGGGTGACGGCCCCGGCGAGCAGGCCGCCGAGCAGCGCGTTCTCGACGCGGTCCGCGGCCGCCATGCCCGCGGCGACGGCGGCGACGGCGGCGAGGCCCGGGACCGCGAGGGCCCGGGCGAGGGCCGCGACCTCGTCGCGGGAGCGGCGCAGCAGCACCAGGTAGGCGGGCACCAGCACGCCGACGGCGACGGCGGCCTGCGCGGTCGCGACGCCCATGCTCCCGCCCAGGCGGGCGCCCGCGACGGTCGCGGGGACCAGCGCGACGAGCCAGACCACCTGCACCGCGAGCACACCGCGCGAGCGGCCGAGCGCGTACAGGTACCCGGCCAGCACGTCGGAGACCACGCGCACCGCGCCCACCACGGCGAGCGGCACCAGGATCTGCGCGGCCGGCTCCCACCGCGCGCCGTAGACGAGCACGACGACGGGGTGGGCCAGCGCGGCGAGCATCGCGGCCGCCGCGGCGACCGCCCACCAGACGGGGCCGAGCAGCGGCACGAGCGCGGCCCGCGCACGCTCGCGCACCTGCGAGAACGCGGGCAGCGTGACCGACCGCAGCGCCTGGCCGACGAGCGTCATGGGCCACGTCGAGATGTTCGCGGCCAGCACGTAGAACCCGAGCTCGACGGCGCCGGCCAGGTTGCCGAGCACCACGCGGTCGACCGACAGCAGCACCCAGGACAGCAGGTTGGCGGCCGCGACGGGCAGGCCGAACGCGAGCACGGAGCGGGCCACGGTGCGGTCCCACGAGAACCGCAGCCGGGTCCGGGTGAGCCAGAACTGCGTGGCGACGCCGCACGCCTGGCCGGCGACCCGGCCCACGGCCAGGCCGACGAGGCCGTAGCCGAACACCGCGAGCACGAGCGTCACCACGGCGCCGACGCCGAAGTCGATGGCGTTGGAGCGGAACAGCCCGCGCTGGTCGAGCTGCCGCTGCAGCGTGGCGAACGGCACGACGCCCACGCCCGCCAGCAGGAACGTCGCGGCCAGGATGGCGATGGGCCCGGCCGCGCCGGGGCCGCCCATGGCGGAGGCGAGCGCCGGGGCGGACAGTGCGGTGAGCAGGGTCAGGGTGCCGCCGGTGACCAGGCCGAGCACCGCGACCGGGCCGGTCCGCCGCTCGAAGTCCGGGCTGCGCACCAGGTCGGCGCTGAGGCCCAGGTCGGCCAGCGCCATCACGACGCTCTGCACCGTCAGGGCGATCGCGTACAGGCCGAACTCCTCCGGCGACACGATGCGGGCGATGACGATGCCGAGCCCGAGGTTGCCCAGCCGCACCACGACGGTGCCCGTGGTGCTCCAGCGCAGGGCGCGGCCGACCCGGCCGCTCAGGGTGCCTGTGTCAGTCACGGGTTGGCCTCTCCCGTAGTCGGCCGCGGGTGACGTCCAGCGCGACGCGGGCCGCGAGCCGGGCCAGGGCGCGCGGGGAGCGGCGTCCGGTTGCCGCCGCGGCACGGTAGATCTGCTCCATCCGCTCGGCCGACGCCGTCAGCGAGTACCGTCCGGTCACGACACGGTGGCCGAACGCGCCGAGCTCCGCTCGCAGGCCGGCGTCGCGGACCAGCGGGTCCAGCGCGGCCGCCAGCGCCGGTGCCCCGGCGCCGCCGGCCCCGTACCAGCCCTGGTCGAGGAACGTGGACAGACTCGGCTCGTCGAGGCCGCGCCAGAACCCGCGCTCGCCCTGGACCACGACCGGTTTGCCGAACGCCATCCCCTTGAGGACGGAGCTGCCCATGCCGATGACTACGTCGGCCGCGTCGTACGCGGGCCGCGGGTCGTCGAGTGCGCCCGCCACGACGACTGCGGGCCGCCCCAGCTCGGCGTTGACCTTCTCGGCACGTGCCGCCGTGGCGTCGGCCCGGGGGCCGTCGCCCACCACGAGCAGTCGGACCGGGCTGGCGGGGCCGGCCTGCTCGACCACGTCCATCGCCTCGAGGATGCCCGCCGTCTTGTCGAGGTCGTCGGTGAGGCGGCAGACCACGGCGACGACGACGTCATCGGGCCGGAACCCCCACCGTGCTCGAGCTTCTGGGCCGCCCGCGACGCCCAGCGCGTTGGCGACGGTGTCCACGGGCGGCTCGAGGAGTTCGACGTGCCGGTAGGCCCGGTCCGCCGCCTCCTGGGCGAGCTGGCGGGTGCCGACCACGAGGGGGAGGTGCCGCGGGATGTACCCGGAGACGTACATCGACATCGTCGTCACCACGGCCGGCGTGCCGGCCAGGAGGTGCGTACCGAGCGCCACGTCGATGGCGGGGCCCCACTCGTAGGCGTGCACCACGTCGGCGCGGGTCCGCCGCACGGCGGAGACGACCTGCGCCATGTTCCGGGGGGACGGCCAGCTCAGGTGGGTCGGCAGGGTCACCGTGTCGAGCCCGAACCGGTCCGCCACCTCCCACAGGGCTCCGCCCGGAGGCGCGAGCACCAGCACGTCGTGGCCGCGGGCCATGGTCTCCCGGGCGAGCTCGAGGGCGCCGAGCTGGCTGCCACCGATCTCCATGTGGTGCACGTACACGACGACTCTCATGGCGTCGTTCCCACGGTGCTGCCGGACCTGAGGCGCTGGGCCGGCACGCCCGCCCACGTCTCGCCGTCCGGCACGTCGGTCAGGACCACGGCGCCCATGCCCACCACGGCGCCCGCGCCGATCCGGACGCCGGGGTGCACGGAAGCGTTCATGCCGAGGTAGGCCGCGCGGCCCACCCGCACGCCGCCGCCGAGGGAGACCCCGGCGGCCAGCGTCGCGAGGTCCTCGACCACGCAGTCGTGCGTGATCGTCACGTGCGGCATGGCGACGACGTGCGCGCCGACGGTCGCGTCGGCGGTGATCGTCACGCCCGCCAGCAGGATCGAGCCCTCCCCGACCGGGCACCCGCCCGGGTTGCGCACCGACGGGTCCACCACACGCCCGTAGGTCACGCCCGTGCCCAGCCGCTGGTGCACCGCGGCGCGGGTCCGGCTCGGGCCCATGCACAGCAGCACGTGCGCGCCGGGGTGCTGCGCCGCGGACGTCACCGGCCCCAGCACCGGGGCGCCGCCGATCGTGGGCGGCAGGTCGGCGTGGCGGTCGTCGAGGACGCCGAGCACCTCGTGCCCGGCCTCGGCGGCCACGGGTAGCACCTCGCGGGCCAGCCCGCTCGCCCCGACCAGCAGCAGCGGCCCGCCCCAGCTCGCCGCCACGTCACTGCCCCCCGTACCCGCGGAGCACCTGGACCACGCGGTCGAGCTCGGTGTCCGTCATCTGGTGGAACAGGGGCAGGATCAGCGTGCCGTCCGTGAGCCGCTCGGTCACGGGCAGCGGCATGTGGGTCCGGTCGGCGTGCGCGGGCTGCCGGTGCGCGGCCATGATGCCGCGCCGCGCGGAGATGCTCGCGGCGGCCAGGGCCTGGAGCAGCCCCTCCCGGTCGAGACCGTAGCCCGGCAGCACCTCCACCCACAGCGACTGCACGTTGCCGGTGCCGTAGGCCGGGTCGTCGACGAGGCGCAGGCCGGTCACGCCGGCCAGCGCCGCGCGGTAACGGGCGGCGAGCTCCCGCCGCCGCGCCACGATCGCGGGCAGGCGGCCGAGCTGCACCAGGCCGACGGCGGCCTGCAGGTCCGTCATCCGGAAGTTGAAGCCGACCTCGTCGTACTCCTCCGGCGGCGACACGAGCGAGGCGTGCCGGTCCGCCGCCGAGACGCTCATGGCGTGCTCGCGCAGGCGGCGGGCGCGGGTGGCCCACTCCGGGCGGCTGGTGGTGATCATGCCGCCCTCGCCGGTCGTCAGGATCTTGCGGGGGTGGAACGACCACGCGACGATCTCGGCGCCCGCCCCGACGGGGCGGTCGCGGTAGGTCGAGCCCGCGCCGCAGGCGGCGTCCTCGATCACCACGACGCCCAGCGGGTCGCACACCTCGCGGATCGCGGCCAGGTCCACCGGCACGCCGGCCTGGTCGACCGCGATCACCGCGCGGGTCGCGGGGGTGAGCGCGGCCGCCACCGTCTCGGCCGTCACGTTGCCGGTGGCGGCGTCCACGTCCGCGAACACGGGCCGCGCACCCACGTACGTGGGCGCGTTCGCCGTCGCGACGAACGAGAAGGACGGCACGACGACGTCGTCCCCGGCGCCGACGCCCGCCACGACCAGGGCGAGGTGCAGCGCCGTCGTGCAGCTCGACGTCGCCACCGCGGCGCGGGCGCCCATCGCCTCGGCGAACGCCGCCTCGAACGCGGCGACGCGCGGGCCCTGGGCCACCCAGCCCGACTCGATCACCTCGGTGACCGCGGCGACCTCCTCGGCGCCGAGCCACGGCTTCATGACGTCGACCCGCTGCAGGCCCTCCTCCACGGCGGTCACGAGGTCACCCCCGCGGGCTCGGACGCGACCCAGTTGCGGTCCTCGATGCGGCTCAGCATCTCCTCCGGGCTCTCGGGCCGGGTGCGGAACCAGTCGACCAGGTCGGCGACGCCCTGCTCGAAGCCGGTGCGCGGCGCGAACCCGGTCAGCTCGCTGACCAGGGTGTTGTCCACCAGCAGGCGGCGCACGTCGCCCGGACGCGCCTCCAGCCGCACCGGCTCGAGGTCGGGCCGGCCGGCGAGCCGGGCGACCGTCTCCACGAGCTCGTTGATGGTCACCTCGGCACCCGAGCCCACGTTGACCGTGCGGCCGATCGCGGCGTCGCACTCCGCGATCTCGGCCAGGGCCCGCGCGGTGTCGCTGACGTGCAGGAAGTCGCGCGTCTGCTCGCCGTCGCCGTAGACGAAGCCGGGCAGGCCGCACAGGGCCCGCACGATGGTGCGCGGCAGCACCTCGCCGCTGTCGCCCTCGAAGTGGCTCCGCGGGCCGAACGTGTTGAACGGCCGGACCACGACCACCGGCATGCCGTGCGTGCGGTACGCGGCGCGCGCGTACGCCTCCCCGGCCAGCTTGGACCCGCCGTAGACCGTCTCGGGCCAGGTCGGGTGCTCCTCGTTCATCGGGGCGTACTGCGCGGTGCCGAACACCTCGCTGGAGCTGACGTGCACGAACCGCCGCACGCCCGCCGCGCGTGCCCGTTCGAGCAGCTCCAGCGTGGCGGTGGCGTTGACCTCGTGGTTCTCGCGCGGGTTGTGCAGGCTGTGCCGCACCCCCAGGCAGGCCAGGTGGAAGACGACGTCCGCGTCGTCGACCAGCGCGAGCGCCGCCTCGCTGCGGATGTCGTCGGCGACGAGGCGCACGGTGGCGTCGTCCGCCGCGGCGTCGGCGATGTGGTGCGCGATGTTCTCGCGCCGCCCGTTGACCAGGTTGTCCACCACGGTGACCGACGCCGCGCCGCGGCGGACCAGCTCGTCCACCAGGTGGCTGCCGATGAACCCCGCGCCGCCCGTGACCAGGACGCGCGCCCCGTTCAGGCCGCTCATGCCGCACCGTTCCCGGCCGGCTCGCCCGCGAGCACCGGCGTGCGTGCGCCGGTCCCGACGGGGGAGACGTCGCCGCCCGCGGCGAGGCTGCGGTCCGCGGCCTCCAGCACGTCGAGCACGCGCAGGCCCGCCGCGCCGTCGGTCAGGGCCGGGCGCTCGCCGTGGATCGCCGCGGCGAGCTCGCCCACCATGGAGCCGAGCGCCTCGCGCTCCTCCAGGGCGGGCGACCAGGTGTCGCCCAGGCGGTAGGAGATGGTCGCGGCCCGGCGCTCCAGGCTGTCGAACGCCTGGGTCTCCAGGTCCACACCGCGGTCGTAGACGCTGATCCGCTGCTGCGGGTTCAGGTCGTCCCACACGAGCGTGCGGCGCGACCCGCCGATCGTCATCCGCCGCACCTTCGTGGGGCTGAGCCAGTTCACGTGCACGCTGGCCACCGCGCCGCCGGGCAGCGGCAGCACCAGGTAGCCCACGCAGGACTTGCCCGCGCCGATCGGGTCGGCGCCGTGCGCGGCCACCGACCCGGGCTGCAGGCCGTCGGGCAGGATGAAGTCGAGGACCGACAGGTCGTGCGGCGCCAGGTCCCAGAACACGTCCACGTCCGGCTGGACCAGCCCGAGGTTGATCCGCACCGAGTCGATGTACAGGATGTCGCCCAGGTCGCCGCCCGCCACCAGCTCGCGGATCTTGCGGACCGCCGGCGTGTAGCAGTAGGTGTGGTCGGTCATCAGCACCAGCCCGCGGGACCGGGCCTCGGCGACCATCTCGCCGGCGGCCGCCGCGCGGTCGGCGATCGGCTTCTCGACGACCACGTGCTTGCCGGCCCGCAGCGCCGCCAGCGCGATCGCGTGGTGCGTCCGGGCCGGGGTGGCGATGGCGACGGCGTCGACGTCGTCCCGCTCCAGCAGCGCGTCGAGCGACGTCTCGACGTCGACCCGGCCGTTGGCGCGGGCCACGCGGGCCGCCCGGTCCGCGTCGAGGTCGCAGACCGCCGCCAGCTCCCAGCGGTCGGACGCCGCGAAGTTGCGTGCCAGGTTGGGTCCCCAGTAGCCGGCGCCCACCACGGCCGCCCGCAAGGTTTTCTGGTCCATGCTGCCTTCTTCCGGTATCAGCTCGGATCGGCCCGGAGTGTTGTCATCCTGGCTCCGATCAATGTACGTCCCGGCGTGGAGGCGAACCGGCCGGTGCCTTTCTAATTCACCCCTGACCGGTCTTTTATCACCCGGAGGGGAGTTTCACCCGGAGGTGAAATATGAATGCGGGCGCGGCCGTTCAGAATGCCGTGACCGGCATTCAGCCGCGCTCCTCGGACAATGCGCGGGAGCGGCCCGTCAGGCCGTCGAACACCCGCACGTACGTCTCGGCCTGGCGGGACCAGGCCAGCTCGCCCTCGATCCGGGCGCGACCGGCCAGGCCCATGGCGCGGGCGCGGTCCGGGTCGTCGAGGATCTCGAGGATCGCGTCGCCGAACGGCGCCGCGTCGCTCCCGGCGACGTACCGCGCCGCGTCGCCCGCGCTGCGCCGGGTCTCGGTCAGGTCCGTCGCCACGACGGGCAGCTCGTGCGCCATGTACTCCAGCGTCTTGTTCATGGTGGAGCGGTCGTTGAACTCGCTGGGCGGGTCGGGCGTGACGCCCAGGTCGGCGCTGGAGAGCCACCGACCGATGGCGGCGTGGTCCACCCGTCCGGTGAAGTGCACCCAGAGGTCCAGCCCGCGGCGCGTGCAGTCCGCGCGCAGCTCCTCCAGCGCGTCCCCGAACCCGAGCAGCGCGAACCGCACGTCGGTGCGCCCGCGCACCTTCACCACGTGCTCGATCGCCGCCAGCAGCCGGTCGACGCCGTCCTGCGAGCCCATGATCCCCACGTAGCAGACGAGGTACTTGCCCAGGTCACGGGCCCCCGGCTCGGGGTCGCCGCGGCGCATCAGGTCGGCGTCGGGCGTGCTCAGCACCACCGAGCTGCGGCTCAGGTCGACGTTCCCGCGCTCCAGCGCGATCTGCCGGTAGGAGCCGTTCGTCGAGATCACGTGGTCCGCGGTGCGGTACGTCGCGCGCTCCAGCAGGAGCAGGGCCCTGTACAGGAGGTCGCGCCGGCCGAACTTGGCCACGTACACCTCGGGGCACAGGTCGTGCTGGTCGTAGACGAAGCGCACCCCGCGGCGCAGCCGCCACAGCAGCGCGAGCAGCCAGTACGTGTCCGGCGGGTTGCAGGCCTGGATCACCTGGAACGGCGCGTCGCGGTGCACCCGCGCCGCGGCCCGCGCCGTGCGCCACCAGCAGACCACGAACTCGCGCACGTATCCCAGGACGCCGCGCGACTCGGGCGGAGGCGGGTAGGAGTACACGGTCGTCTCGTCGACCTGGAACCGGGCCGGCTCGTCGTCGTTCTCCTGCGGGCAGACGACGCTCACGCGGTAGCCGGCGTCCGTCAGGGCGCGGCACTCGGACCTGACCCTGCGGTCGATCCGGAACGGCAGGTTCTGGATGATCACCAGAACATGTGGGGCGTCGGAATGCATGAGGAAAGTGTTGCCCCGACGGCACGGCCCAGAAAGCCGGGGAGCGGGTGAGAACGGGGATTCACCCGGGCGCGCGGGTGATATCCGCCCCGCGAGACATCACCCGGGAATCACCCCGTTCCCCACTTGATTCCCGACGGTATCTCATGAATGGGTGAAAAGGTGCCGCGGTAAACCGTCGCGGTATTTCATCCGGTGTTCCTACGGGCCGCCCGGACCTCCTCGCGGACGATCCCGACGACGGTGTCGGTGGTGCGGTCCAGGTAGCTTCGCCCGTCGTCGAACCGCGCCGTCGGGCTGATGTAGCTCAGCGGCCCGATGTGGGTCACCGGGTCGAGCCGGTGCACGCTCACCTTCCCGGCCGCGAGGGCCCGGTTCCACGGGCTGCGGCGCAGCAGCCGCCAGCGCTCCGGGAAGAGCCAGGTGCTGACCCGCTCGATCCAGTCGTTCGAGCTCGTCAGCCGGTGCACGCCGGTCGCGTGCGTCAGGTCGTTGGCGCCGTTGTGGAACCCGCCCAGGGTGATCGGCCAGACCGGGGCGCGCAGCTGGGTGAACAGCTCCTCGACCGCGCCGAGCGCCACCTGGGCGCCGCCGCTGTAGCCGAGCAGCACCACCGGGATGCCGCTGCCGGGCTCGTACCCGGCCAGCCGGAGCTGCTCGGCGATGTGGCCGCCCACGGCGCGGTTGTACAGCGGCCGGTAGCGGCGGTCGGCCGCCACGAAGATCTGCATCACGTTGTGCAGGAACAGGGTGATGCCGACGTGCCGCCGCAGCCAGTCCCACACCGGCCGGCCCACCAGCGGGTCGGCCAGCGGGGAGTAGGGCTGCACCTGGCCCAGCACCCGCAGCTCGGGGGCGCCGGCGATGATCGCCTGGACGAGCTGGCCGCCGTCGCGCGTGTCGGTGAACCGGCGCTTGCCGATGCCGTCGAGGTAGACCAGGTAGGCGTCCGGCGGGCGGTCCGGCTCGGCGCCCCGGGCGTAGGGCACGTTCGCGGGCAGCACCGGGGCCTGGGCGCGCCAGCCCATCGTCCAGACCATCAGCTCGTAGCGGGCGAGCAGGCCCTCGGCGAGCAGGAACGGGCCGATCGCCAGCACCAGGAACAGGGGGAGCAGCTCGCTCATGCCGGCACCTCCCGGGCACCGGCCATGAGCCGGGCGGTCACGCGCCGCACCACCTCGACGGCGCCGGCGAGCCCCAGCCCGGCCCCGGCGACGCACGCGGCGGCGGCCCACCAGCCCAGCCCGGACGCGGCGGCCAGCGGTCCGGCCAGGCCGGCCCCCACGCCGACGACGAGCAGCAGGTGCAGCGCCGGGCCGAGCAGCGGGAACGCGAGGACCGCGGCGAGCAGCATCGGCGCGACCAGGGCGGGCGTCCAGGTCAGGGCGGGCCCGGCCAGGGGGCCGCCCACCAGCTCGGCGAGGGTCCAGGCGGTCAGCGGCCACAGGGCGACGACCGTCCCCTCGACGACGGTCCCCGTCGTCATGAGCAGCACGAGGAACCCCGGCGAGAGCCGGGGCCGGCGGGCCACCAGGGGGAGCACCCGCCCGGCGCTCTCGGACAGCCCGGCCAGCACCAGCAGCACGACGACGGCGGTCGGCACGCTCACCCCTCCCGTCCGGGGCCGGTGGACGTACCCCCGGCGGCCGCGCCGCCGGCGGCCCCGGCGAGGTACCGCTCGAGCTCGTCCGCGGCCCGGGGCGCGCCGCCGGCCTCCTGCTGCGCGGCCCGCTGCACCGCGGCCGCCGCGCGGAAGCGGGGCTCGTCGAGCAGCCGCCGGGCCAGGGTGGACACGGTGTCGGCGGTCGCGTCCCCGGGGCCGAGCGTGAGGCCAGCGCCCAGCTCGACCACCCGCCGCGCCACGAGCGGCTGGTCGGCGCCCTGCGGCACCACGAGCGTGGGCACGCCGGCCAGCATCGCCTCGTTGACGCTGTTCATGCCGCCGTGGGTGACGAAGAGCGCGGCCTGCGCCAGCACCTGGAGCTGCGGCACCGACCGGCGGGCGAGCACGTTGCCCGGCAGCGTCCCCAGGTCGGCGGGGTCCGTCTGCCCCGTGGAGACCACCACGGTGCCGCCCAGCGGAGCCAGGGCGGTGGCGAACGTGCGCAGCAGCCGGGGGCCGCCGTCGAACACCGTGCCCAGCGACGCGTACAGCACGGGGCCGGTGAGCCGGTCGGCGGCGAACGCGTCGTCGGGCAGGCGGGAGCCCACGCTCGCCCCGACGAACCGGAAGGACGGGTCGAACAGGTCGGCGCCGGGCTGGAACGACCGGGAGGTGAAGACCAGGTTGAGCGGCTCGCGTGCGTCCATCAGATCGGTCACGGGCAGCCCGTCGGTCGCGTAGCGGCGCTGCAGCGCCCAGCGGGACCGCGCGTAGCGCCCGGCGATGGCGGGATGGGCCGCGGCGGCGGCCAGGAGGTCCCGGGACCGGCCGGGGCTGGGGACCTCCCGGTTGAACGCGAACGTCGTGAACGTCGCGGCCGCGGGCACCCCGAGCTCCCGCGCGGCGACGGCGCCCCACGGGCACGCCGCGCCGTGCACCACCAGGTCCGGCCGGTCGGCGCGGAGGTCCGTGAGCACGGCGGGCAGCAGGTCGACGGCGGCGTGCGCGAGGCCCGCCATCATCGCGAGCGGGATCGGCGGGTCCGGCAGGGGCAGGTCGCCGCCGGGGTACAGGTGTACCCGGGCGCCCGCGGCCTCGATCTGCGCCGCGAACGCCGGGGTCGTGTGGTAGGTCACCGTGTGCCCGCGGCGGACCAGCTCGGCCACGACCGGTAGCGTCGGGTTGACGTAGCCGTGCATGCCGATGTTCAGGAACGCGACGGTGCTCATCGCTGGTCTCCGGTCCGGGCCGCGGTGCGTTTCCCGGTCCGGGTTCCGGCCGCGGTGCCGGGCGCCGCCGCGACCGGCTCGCGCCGGTACAGGCCCGGGCCGGTGACGACCAGCTCGTCGAGGAACCGGCTCGCCGAGAGCAGCGCGGCGTCGATCAGCCGGCGGGAGTGGCTGAAGTCCCACAGCGCGGGCCAGGCCACCACGCCCGTGGGCAGCACCACGGTCGGGATCTCGCGCGACACCTCGCGCAGGTCGCGCTCGATCTGCTGGTGCATCATCAGCAGCCCGGCCCGCGCGGCGACGGCCTCGGCCCGCCGCGGCGGGGCGGTGGTGCGCAGCGGAAGGGCCTCGCGGCCCGTCACCACGACCACCACGCTCGCGGCCCCGGCCTGCCGGGCGGCGAGCACCGGGACGTGCGCGACCGCGCCGCCGTCGACCAGGATCCGGCCGTCCCGCTCCACCGGGGGCAGGACGCCGGGGATGGCGGCGCTCGCGAGCAGGGCGGACTCCAGGTCGCCGTGGTCCAGCAGCACCGGCTCGCCGGTCACCAGGTCCGTCGCGACCGCGACGAAGGGGACCGGCAGGTCCTCGATCCGGGCCGGCAGGCCGGCCCGCCTGATCAGCCGGCGCAGGCCGGCGTCGGCGAACAGGCCGGCCCGGAAGGACCGCAGGCCGAACGGGAAGACCTCCCGGCGCCGCAGCCCCGTCCAGGTCAGGGCCAGCGACCGCGCGGCGGTGCCGGGGTGCGCGGCGGCCACGGCCCCGTTGAACGCGCCCACGGACGTGCCCACGATCAGGTCCGGCACGAACCCGTGCTGCTCCAGCGCGTAGCCGACCCCGACCTGCGTGGCCCCGTACACCCCGCCCCCGCCGACCACCGCGGCGACGGGCCGGGGCAGCCCCCGCAGCCCCCTGGGCAGGCCGTTCGACCCACGTGCGAACCTCATGGCGGCGACTCCTTGCTGATCCGACGAACGGCACCGTCATCCACCCGACCGGACAGGGACCCGGTCTGTGACGGCGGATACCACTCCGGCCGTCGGCAGTGTCGGTGAGCCCGCCTAGGCTTAGGGGCGATGACTTCCCTCTTCGACAGCCTCTCCCTGCCCGGCCTCGACCCAGCCCCGCCGGGTGACGAGGCGCGCCTGCCGCGCACCGCCCCGCGGTGGGACGACGGCGGGGGCGACGGCGACCCCGGCGAGGCCGCCGTGCCGGCGGAGCCGGAGTGGCTCGCGGGCCTGCCGCACGAGTCCGAGGCGCCGCGCGCCGGCGGGGCTTACGCGCACCTGGACCCGGACGAGCTGCTGGACGGGCTCAACCCCCAGCAGCGCGCCGCCGTCGTGCACGAGGGCGGGCAGCTGCTGATCGTGGCGGGCGCCGGTTCGGGCAAGACGCGCGTGCTCACGCACCGCATCGCCTACCTCCTGGCCACGGGCCGGGCGCGGGCAGGCGAGATCCTCGCGATCACGTTCACCAACAAGGCGGCGGCCGAGATGCGCGAGCGCGTCGAGGGCCTGGTGGGCCCCGCGGCGAACCGCATGTGGGTGTCCACGTTCCACTCGGCGTGCGTGCGGATCCTGCGCCGGGAGGCCACGACGCTCGGGCTGAGGTCCAGCTTCAGCATCTACGACGCCGCGGACAGCCAGCGCCTCATCACGCTGGTCACGCGCGAGCTCAACCTGGACCCCAAGAAGTACCCGGCGCGCGGGCTGTCGAACAAGATCAGCGACCTGAAGAACGAGCTGGTCGACCCCGAGACCTACGCCCGGCAGGCCATGGCGTACGCGGAGCAGGAGGCGCAGACCGAGGCCGCCGCAGCGGCGTCGGGCGGCATCCGGCGGCCGTGGGGCGGGCAGTCGGCCGACGAGCGCAACACCGCCGTGCCCAAGTTCGACCAGGTGCTGGCCGACGTCTACACCCGCTACCAGGCACGCCTGGCCCAGGCGAACGCCCTGGACTTCGACGACATCATCATGACCACGGTGAACCTGTTCCAGGCGTTCCCGAACGTCGCGGAGCACTACCGCCGCCGGTTCCGGCACATCATGGTGGACGAGTACCAGGACACCAACCACGCGCAGTACACCCTGGTCCGGGAGCTGGCGGGGGTGGGGGCGGACGACGACTCGGGTCTCGACCCGGCCGAGCTCACCGTCGTGGGCGACTCGGACCAGTCCATCTACGCGTTCCGCGGCGCCACGATCCGCAACATCCTGGAGTTCGAGAAGGACTACCCGGACGCCACGACGATCCTGCTGGAGCAGAACTACCGCTCCACGCAGAACATCCTGAGCGCCGCCAACGCGGTGATCTCCCGCAACGCCGGCCGCACGCCCAAGCGCCTGTGGACCGACTCGGGGGCCGGGGCCAAGATCGTGGGCTACGTCGCGGACGACGAGCACCAGGAGGCGCGGTTCGTCGCCGACGAGATCGACAAGCTCGGCGACGGCGACAGCGTGCGCCCGGGCGACGTCGCGATCTTCTACCGCACCAACGCGCAGTCGCGTGCGCTGGAGGAGGTGCTGGTCCGCGTCGGCCTGCCCTACAAGGTGGTCGGCGGCACGCGCTTCTACGAGCGCCGCGAGGTCAAGGACGCCGTCGCCTACCTGCGCGCGCTGGCCAACGAGGACGACGACGTGAACCTGCGCCGCATCCTCAACGTGCCGAAGCGCGGGCTGGGGGACCGGGCGGAGTCGCTCGTGGCGTCGTTCGCCGAGCGGGAGCGCACGTCGTTCGGCGCAGCCCTGGAGCGCGCCGACGAGATCCCCGGCATGACCAACCGCTCGCTCAAGCCCCTGCTCGCCTTCCGCGACCTGATGCGCGAGCTGCGCGGCCTGGTCGACGACGGCGCTGCCCCCGCCGTGGTGCTCGGCGCCGTGCTCGACAAGACCGGCTACCTCGCGGAGCTGCGCGCCAGCGAGGACCCGCAGGACGAGGGCCGCGTCGAGAACCTGGCCGAGCTGCACGCCGTCGCCGTCGACTTCGGCGAGACCGACCCCGAGGGCTCGCTCGCCGACTTCCTGGAACGGGTCTCGCTGGTCGCGGACAGCGACCAGATCCCCGACGAGGACGTCGCCGACGGCGCCGCGGAGGAGGCGCCCAAGGAGAACCAGGGCGTCGTCACGCTCATGACCCTGCACACCGCCAAGGGCCTGGAGTTCCCCGTCGTGTTCCTCACGGGCATGGAGGACGGCACGTTCCCCCACATGCGCTCGCTGCACGACGACACCGAGCTCGCCGAGGAGCGCCGGCTCGCCTACGTGGGCATCACCCGCGCGCGAGAGCGGCTGTACATCACGCGGTCCTCGGTGCGGGCGGCCTTCGGCATGGCCAACGAGTTCCCGGAGAGCCGGTTCCTGCAGGAGGTCCCCGAGGAGCTGTGGGACTGGCGGCGGCGCGAGTCGTCGACGGCCGCGATCCGTTCGGGGCGCGGCGGCTGGAGCGGCGGGTACGGCTCGGGTGGTTACGGTTCCGGCGGCCGCGGATCGGGTTCGGGCTCCGGGTCGAGCTGGTCCTCGGGCCGGTCGGGTCCGGTGCGCACCAGTACCACCACGTCGTCGTCGGGCGGTGGGCAGGCGAACCCGTTCTCCCCGCAGAAGAAGGCGGGCGCCAAGGGCGGGTTCGGCGGCCTCAACGTCCAGAAGGACATCCCGAGCCTGGAGATCGGCGACCGCGTCACCCACGACTCGTACGGGCTCGGCACGGTCGTGGACGTCGAGGCCAACGCCGTGGTCAAGATCGACTTCGGCACCAACGGCACGAAGCGCATCGCGCTGAAGTACACGGCGATCACGAAGCTCTGACGGGGAGGGGCGGTGGCCCTTCCCCTTCGAGGCCTAGGTTTCTTCGCTTTGACGAGGCTCAAAGCGAAGAAACTTAGGCCTCAAAGAGGGATGGCCCGACCCGACCCGACCCGACCCGACTCGGCCGACCCCGGCCGGGCTGGCCCGGTCGCGGACCATCCTCTTCTTCGAAGCCTAAGTTTCTTGTCTTTGGGGTGCCCGAAAGCCAAGAAACTTAGGCCTCGAGAGAGATGGCTCGATCTCGTTCGCCTGGCCCGGCCCGCTCGACCCGGCCCGTCTCGACTAGCCCGTTCCGCTCCGGCGCATTGGTGGGGTGGGGCTTGGGTGGGTCTCTTCTTCGAGGCCTAAGTTTCTTCGCTTTGGGGTGGCTGAAAGAGGAGAAACTTAGGCCTCGAAGGGGAGGGGCGGTCTCCGGGGAACCTTCGTCGGGTCTGGTTCTGCCGCGAGTCGGCGGAACCGGGGCCGCGGGGCGGGCGGCGGTTTCACATTCCGGACTTTTTCGGTCTGCGGAGGTTCGGTACCGTCCGCCCATGGTCCTGACCGACGACGCCTGGCCCGGTCTGGTCGCCGGGTCCGCCACGGCCGCAGCCCCGGCCACGGCCGCAGCCCCGGCCATGGCCGCAGCCCCGGCCATGGCCGCAGCCCCGGCCACGGCCCCGGCCCCGGCCACCGCCGCAGCCGCGGCACCGGCACTCGCTCCGGCAGCTGGTCCGACGACGACGGGCGACCCGACGGCGGCGGGCTCCCCGGCACCGGCCCGTGTCCCGACGGTGACGGGCGTCCTGACATCGCCGGCCCCGACGCCGACCGCGACTCCCGCGCCACCGGCCGGCCCCGGCCTCCGGATCCCGGGCCTGGACGGGCTGCGCGCCGTCGCGGTGCTCGCCGTCGTGGCGTTTCACCTGGCGCCCGCCTGGGTGCCGGGCGGGTTCCTGGGCGTGGACGTGTTCTTCGTGGTCAGCGGGTTCCTCATCACCACGCTGCTGCTGCGCGAGGTCGCGGGCACCAGCTGGATCCGGCTGACGCGGTTCTGGGTGCGCCGGGCGCGCCGGCTGCTGCCCGCCCTCGCCCTGGTGCTGGTCGCGAGCATCCCGGTGGCGCGGCTGGTCGAGCCGGACCTGACGGTCGGCATCGGGCGGCAGCTCCTGGGCGCGCTGACGTTCAGCACCAACTGGGTCGAGATCTCCGCGGGCAGCGACTACTTCGACGAGTCCCAGCCGGAGCTGCTGCGCATCCTGTGGTCGCTGGCGATCGAGGAGCAGTTCTACCTGGCGTGGCCGGTGCTGCTCGTCGTGCTGCTGATCGCGGTGCGCTCGGCGGCCTGGCGGGTGCGGCTCGTCGTGGCGGGCGCCCTCCTGTCGGCGGGCGCGATGGCGCTCCTGTTCATGCCGGCGTACGGCGAGGGCGTGGACCCGACGCGCGTCTACTACGGCACCGACACCCACGCGTTCGGCCTGCTCCTGGGCGCGGCCGTGACGCTGCGCTGGGCCAAGGCGGGGCCCGCGCTGCGGGGCGGGCGCGCCCGCCTGCTCCCGCCGCTCGCGCTCGCCGGCCTGGTCGTGCTGTTCCTGGTGCTGCGCGGCGACTCGCCGCTCACCTACCCGCTCGGGCTGCTGGCGGCGTCGCTGCTGGCCCTCGTGCTGGTGCTGGCGTGCGACGCGGCCCGTACCGAGCCCACCTGGTTCGTCACCGCGCTGGAGGCGCCGGCGCTGCGCTGGGTGGGGGAGCGGTCGTACGGGATCTACCTGTGGCACTGGCCGGTCGCCTGCATCGTCACCGCGGCCGTCGGGGCCCAGCCCGGCACCGTGTGGTGGGGCATCGGCACCGGCCTCACCGTGGCGCTGACGGTGGTGCTCGGGGCGGCGTCGTACCGGTGGGTCGAGATGCCGGTGCGGCGGCTCGGGTTCCGCGGCGCGGGCCGGGCGCTGCTCGCGGCGGTGCGCACCTCCGCCGTCGTGCCCAAGGGGGCGCTGGTGGTCGCGGTGCTCGCCCTGGTCGGCACCGGGGCGGCCGTCACGTCCGCCCCGGAGCGGACGGCGACCGAGCTCGCCATCGCCGCGGGCGTCCAGGCCGGCCGCGACGCCGCAGGCCCGCAGACCGCCACCGCCACGGCCGCCGCAGCCACCGACCGCCCCGGCGACGGCGACCACACCCCGACCTCCCGCACGGCCCCGGAGCGCCTGCCCTTCGGCACGCGGGACGGCGTCCAGGTCTCTGCCTTCGGCGACTCCGTGCTGGCAGCGGCCACGCCCGCGATCCTCGCGCGCTACCCGCGGGCCCAGGTGCAGGGCGTGGTCAGCACCGACTGGCTCGACGCCGAGCGCATGGTCAGGGTCGCGAAGCGCGAGGGCCGGCTTCGCGAGACGGTCCTGCTCAACTTCGGCACCAACTCGGGCTTCCAGCTCGACGGCTCGGCCGACGCCGCCCGGCACGTGCTCGACCTGATCGGCCCGGACCGCCGCGTGGTGCTCGTCAACAGCGTGGGGATCAGCTACTGGGTGCCGGACGCCAACAAGACCCTCGACAAGATCGCCGCGGGCCGCGCGAACGTCGCGGTCGCCGACTGGCACGCGCTCGTCGGCCGGCACCCCGGCCTGCTGCACGCCGACGCGACGCACCCGAACCTCGACGGCGTCGAGGCCTACACCGACCTGGTCGAGGAGTCGTTCGCGACCCTGGAGTAGCACAGCCCTCGGGATGACACGGCTTGGCGCACCCTGCCCGGTTTAGGCCACTATGTGTCGCCATGAGGATCCTGGTCTCCGCGGGTCGCCTGTTCGTGGCGCACTGGCCCGCGCTCCTGACGCTCGGCCTGCTCGGCGTCGCCGTCCGCAACGGTGCGATGTGGGGTGCGGTCGAGCTGAGCCAGTGGAACTCGTTCGTGGCGCAGCTCCTGCTGATCCTGAGCCCGCTGGGCTACCTCGCGCCGGTCGTCGGCATGCTGTGGGTCTGCCGGAACAGCCTGCCGAGCCTGGGTGGCGCGGACCTCGGCCGCCGGGAGCGCGCCGCGCAGGCCGCGATCCCCGGCATGCTGCCCACGCGGCGCGCCCCGCTCATGCCGTCGGAGCGGCGCGAGCGGCGCCTCATCGACATCGCCCTGTCCGTGCTGGTGCCGTTCCTCGTCGTCTACGAGGTCGAGGGCCTCATGGACGCCGACCGGATGCGGTTCACCAACGAGGCCGCGGCCGACGAGCTGTTCAACGACACCTTCAGCACCCAGGGTGTCGACTTCGCCGCCCGCGTCGGCGTCTGGTCCGGCTGGACGCTCATCGCCATCGTGACCGGCGCCTTCCTGCTGCGCTGGCTGCTCGGCCGCCTGGAGGGCAAGGTCCAGTTCCTCGGGATCGCGGTGCTCGGCGGCTGCCTCGAGATCTACTGGACCAGCCAGGTCGCCGGCCAGATCGAGACGATCGAGACGCTGCTGTGGAACACCGCGAGCGACCGTGAGCTCGTCGCGGCCGCCGTCGGCACCGTGGGCGCCGCGCAGGAGAGCGTGGGCGAGGCGGGGAACGACGCCGCGTCCTTCGCCGCCGACGGCTTCGTCACGGTCCTCGAGTCGCTCGACGTCGTCCTGGTCGCGCCCCTGGCCTGGCTCGCCATCGGCGCCGTGGTGCTGGGGCACAAGCTGATGGAGCCGCCGTCGGACGAGCACCGCTGGCTCGACCGCATGACCTGGCTCCCGGCCGGGCTCCGCTCGCTCCTGGAGTCGCTCACCGAGGACCTGCGCGCCCGCTTCTCCGCCCTGTGGAACGGCATGAAGATGATCGTGCACGGCGGCCTCGGCCCCATGCTCGTCTTCTGCCTGGGCTACCTCGTGGTGATGCGGGCTCCCTACGCCATCGGCTGGCTGGTGCGCACCGTGACGGGGCCGGTCGAGACCAACGCGTGGATCGCGTTCAGCCCCTTCGAGGCCGCCGCCGGCCTCGGTCTCGCCCTAGCGCTCGCCGCCGCGCTCATCGCGGCGACCGTCGAAGTGCTGGTCGAGCGGGGCCTCGCCGTCCGCGAGCTCGACGACGACGCGACGCCCGTGGCAGGCAACCGCGTCGTCGCGCGCCCCGCCTAGGCGGGACGCCGGCGGGCAGCGCCCGTTACGGCAGCTCCACCGCGAGGTAGTCCGGCCCCCCGAACGACAGCCGCACCTGCTCGATCGTCGCGTCCGGGTCGACCAGCACGAACGAGCTCACGTCCCACTCGGGCTGCTCGCTCACGAACCCGTCGGCGCCGTCGGGCAGGCACCGGTTGGAGTTGCCCAGCACGTCCGGCGCCGCCTCGCCGTAGCGCGTGCCGTCGTCGGACACGAGGGCGATCGCGCACAGCGACAGGTCGGTCTGGGGCTCGGCCGCGAAGTGCAGCTGCACCTCGTAGGCGACCGACCCCTCGGGGATCTCCACCGGCATGCCGTACGCGGGCGCGGGCAGCTCGTCCACCTTCTCGACGCCCGTCACCGTCGCGTCCAGCTCGCGCAGCACGTAGGTGTTCGCCCGCTCCGGCACGTCGAAGCCCATGTCTAGGTACTCGCTCGCCAGGTGCGCCGGCTCGCCCAGCGCGACGCGCTGGGACTCGTAGTGCACGCCGTCCGGCCACCAGAACGCCCACACCCGGAACGACGACGCCGCCGTGGTCACCACGACCGCGATCGGCAGCAGCACCAGCCAGACGGCGTTGCGCCGCCACCAACCCCTGGGCCGCCCGGCCGCGGGGACGTCGGGCGGCACGGAACCGGGCAGCAGGCCGGGCTGCAGGCTCGGGGCGCCGCCCGGCTGCAGGCTCGGGTACGGGTCCTGACCGGGGCCCGGCACCGCCGGGGTCACCAGCGTCGTCATTCCTCACTACCTTCCGCACGGGCCGTGGCGTAGCCCGGCGACTCGGTCGTCACGGTCTCGGTCGCCTCCCAGAGCGTCTTCGCGTCCTCGGCGGAGATGCCCAGGTCGACGACGCCGGCGGCGTCCCGCCGCTGGCCCGCGTGCTCCTCGGTCTGCCCGCCGCGCGCCAGGCGCACCGTCGCGCCCGCGAGCGCGTCCTTCGGCACGTCGAAGCAGTACGTGACGTGCCAGGCGTATCCCGGCTGGGCCTTGGCCGACGTCGAGCACCCGGCCTGGTCGGTGGGCCAGAAGGTCCGGCCCTCGGCGTCGGTGATCTCGGCGCCCACGAACGACGTGGCGCCCTGCGTGGCCCGCCAGGTCGCGTCGACCACCACGAACGTGCCGCCCGCCTGCGCGGCCTCCGAGAAGCTCTCCAGGGTGTCGGCCACGCGGACCTCGGTCACCGTGAGGTCGGCGTACGTGAGGTCGAGGGTCTCTCCGACGGCGCCCTCGACGACGAACGGCGTCTCCACGACCGTCTCCTGGGGCACCGTGGTGACGAGCGCGCAGCCCGCGACCACGCCGCCGACGACGAGCAGCGAGCCCTTCCAGGTGATCCGGCGGCGTCCGTGCCTCACTGCTGGTCCTCCGGGGCCGGGGTCCGGTCGGTGTTGTCCTTGAGGGGCACGTCGCCCTGGAACGCGACCTCCCCGGGCAGCCAGTACCCGTTGTCCAGGGTCAGCCGGCTCTCGTCGATCCAGTCCAGCCCCACCACCTCGACCGGGATCTCGCTGCCCGTGAACTCGTCGCTCTGCTGCCAGATCAGCGCGACCTGGTAGGTGACGCCCGGGTTGAGGATGCGCATCGTGGTCGCGTCGGCGACGTTGACGATGGACGCGGGCGGCAGCTCGGGCTCCTCGGCCTCGCTCTCGTCCTCGGGCGAGGCGCTCGGGGACGGCTCGGCCCCGGGCTCGGTGCCCGCCCCGGCCCCGGGGTCCGTGTCGAGGTCCGTGTCCAGGTTCGTTGCCAGGTCGGTCAGCGACTCCTGCGGCACGACGTCGACGCCCCTCGGCGCGGGGATCGCGCTGCCGAGCGTGCTGCTGTACTCGGGGACGTCGCTGGTGTTGGTCACGTCCACGACCAGGGCGAGCATGTGGTTGCCCGGCGCGGGCGTGAGGTAGCCGAGGTCGCCGGTCTTCACGGCGCGCACGACGGTCAGGTCGAACGGGCCCACCTCGATGGCGGTGCCCGCCACGACCGGGTCGGCCTGCGCCTCCACCTTGCTCCACGCGCCGAACGGGGTGACGGCCACGAGCGCGGCGACGACGCCGGCGCCGACGCGCTGCATCGTCGACATGTCGTCGGCGACGGCCGAGACGACGCGGCGGCCCACCCGGAACGCGATGTCGGGGCTGCCGTTGCGGGCATGCTTCATGGCGCACGATCGTAGCGGTGCATCACGGACCAACCGGGCGAAAGTCCACGACCGCCATCGCGGGCCACGTCGCTGGTCGAGCTTGTCGAGACCCGGTCCGCTTCGCTGGTCGAGCTTGTCGAGACCCGGTCCGCTTCGCTGGTCGAGCTTGTCGAGACCTGGGTCTCGACAAGCTCGACCAGCGATGGCGCAAGCTCGACCAGCGCCGCCGTCAGCGCAGCCCGAACGCCCGCGTCAGCGTCTGCGACACCGTGTTGCCGTCACTGTCCTCCACGACGGTCCGCAGGGTCGCGAACTGCGCGCCCCGCGGCGCCGCCAGCCGCGCCGACCAGCCGTCCGGCCCGTGCGACTGCCGGTCCCGCGTGAGGTCGAGCCGCTTCCAGGTCGCCCCGTCGTCGTACGACACCTCGACCGTGGGCCGGCCCACGCGGGCCTCGATCCCGGGCAGGTGCGACGGCGTCACCGTCAGCCGGGCCGTGCGGGACGCCCGTCCCGCCAGGTCGGTGTCCACGCCGTAGTCGAGCTGGATCAGCGGCAGCGGCTCGACGGCGTCGGGCCCGCTCGCCTCCGACGTGAAGTCCCACTCGGTGAGGGTGTGCGTCGAGTAGGGTCCCGCCCAGTCGGCGCGGTCGTTGTCGGCCACCACGCGGTACGGCAGGCGCTCGGCCGGCAGGCCGCCGTTCACGGGCAGGAACTCGGCGTTGCCCCACAGGAGCTCGGTGTCGCCCTGGTAGAGCGTCGCCCGGTTGCGGACGTCGAAGTTGCCGCCGCCCGTGGCACCGACGTGCCCGCTGCCCGAGTCGCCCCAGCCCGGCACCGGCACGTACATCTGGTCCAGGTAGCGGATGGGCTGGGAGCCCAGCGCCGACATGCGCGGCCGCAGGACCGGCCCGAACCACGTCACGTCACTGGTCGTGCGCGCCTTGTACTCCAGCACGTCGACGTTCGACTGCCCCATCTCGCCGGCGATGTGGGCGCTCTGCGTCCACGGCACACCGGCGGCGACCCAGTCGGTCCGCTCGCCCTGCGCGGGGGCGGCGAGCTGGTTGCCCGCCGTCCAGCCGTGCCAGACGTCGAACCGGGCCTCCATCGCGGGACCCTGGCGGTAGTTGCGGAACGAGGTGTCCACCCGCGCCAGGTCGCCCTTGGCCGCGGTCCACGTGGGCCGGGCCGGCACGGCGCCGGTCCAGTGGTGCACCACGTCGTAGGTGTACTCGGTCGTGGGGTGCGACGAGACCGTGACCTCCGGCCGGCGCCCGTCCAGCGACCGCAGCAGCTCCGCGCCCTGGCCGGACGTGAGCGTGGCGACCGTCAGCGGGGCCGGCTCGCCCGGGATCCACGGGGACTCGTCCCACGGCGCCAGCCGCCCGGCGCCGTCGTGCACCACGAACAGCACGCGCGCGCCGGCGTCGGCCGCGGCCTGGGCCAGCGGCGCGATCTCGTCCGTGTCGGCGGCGCGCACGACGACGGCGGTGTCCTTCAGGCCGTGCCCGCCCCCGTGGTGTGCCAGGTCGGACAGGCCCGACACGCCCTCGGCCTCGACCACCCGCAGCGTGCGCTTCCCTGCCGGCAGCGGCGTCGCGGCCCGCTTGACCCGCAGGTCGTCCAGGCCGTCGAACCCGCCGCGGCCCTTCTCCACCGTGAGGGCCGGCTGCTCCAGGCGGAACTGCGCCCCGAACTCGAACAGGCCCGCGGTGACCTTCTTCCCCGTGGGCAGCGCCCAGAGGCTGTCGAACTCACCCGGCGGGAACATCGAGCTCGCCGTGTAGCCGCCGTTCGGGAACTGCCGGATCACGTCCAGGCGCATGGACGCCGGGTCCGTGTCCTGCGGCACCTCCGCGCGCACCTGGACCGCCTTGCGGGCGTCCAGCACGACCGACCGGTCCTGGCTCAGGTCCACGTCCACGAAGCTCAGCAGCGCCGTGCCGAGCGAGCCCGGCCCGTTCGCGCCCTCGACGTCGACCGACAGCCAGCCGCTGTAGCTGCCCACCGGCATCCGCAGCACGGCGGTGCCGTTCTCGTCCAGGTCCGCCCCGGCGAAGATCTGGTCCGACGTCACCAGCAGCTTGCCCGTCGCGGGCCGGCCGTCGTCGCCCGTGACGGTCACGGTCAGCTTCTGGCGCTGCCCCTCGCGGGTCGCGCCCGTCAGGGTGCGGGCCCGCACGGCCCCGGCGTCGTCCGTCGCCACGACCGTGGCGCTCAGGTCCACCTCCGCCGGCAGCAGCGAGAGGTCCGCCGTGAGGTCCACCGACGCCGTGCCCTGCGCCGGCACGGTCACCGTGTCGGAGGACAGGGTGAGGAAGCCCGCCGGGACCGCGCCGTCGACCGCGAGGTGCAGGTCGACCGGGGCGTCACCCAGGTTCGTGTACGTGATCGGCTTCGACGCGGGCTCCGTGCCGGAGTCGTACGTGTGGAAGCCGAACCCGGCGCTCGCGGTGCCGAACATCGTCGCGGCCACGGCCGCGGGCGCGTCGAGGCGGCCGCTGCCTGCCTCGTAGGGGGTGTAGGCGGGGGTCGGCACGGCGGTGCTGACGATCGCCTCCTTGATCTGCTCCGCCGTCCAGCCCGGGTGGGCCGCCGCGACGAGCGCCGCGGTGCCCGCCACGTGCGGGGTCGCCATCGAGGTGCCGCTCATCGTCGTGTACATCCCGGAGCCGCGCACGAGCTGCGAGCGGGCCGCGAGGATGTCGACGCCGGGCGCCGTGATCTCGGGCTTGACCCCGCCGTCGATCGCGGGGCCGGTGCTGGAGAAGTCGGCCAGGGTGTCGGTCGCGTCGACGGCGCCCACGGCGAGGGCCGAGTCCGCCAGGGCCGGCGAGCTGACGGTCCGCGGGCCGCCGTTGCCTGCGGCGGTCACGAACAGCGCGCCCGTCTCGGCGGTCAGCTCGTCCACGGCGGCCGCCATCGGGTCGTCCGCCCCGGCGGGCTCCCCGCCCAGGCTCATGCTGACGATGCGGGCGTCCTGGTCGCGCGCGGCCCACTCCATGCCGGCGATGATCCAGGACTCCATGCCGCGCCCGTTGCTGTCGAGCACCCGGCCCACGTGCAGCCGCGCGCCGGGGGCGACGCCCCGCTCCAGGCCGTCCGAGGCCGCGCCGGTGCCCGCGATCGTCGAGGCGACGTGCGTGCCGTGCCCCTGGTAGTCGTCGACGTAGTCCTCGGTCTCGACGAAGTTGGCGCTCGCGGCGACCTGGTCGGCCAGGTCGGGGTGCGTGGGGTCGACGCCCGTGTCGAGCACGGCGACGTCCACGCCCTCGCCGGTGTTGCCGTCGGCCCACACGTCGGGCGCGCCGATCTGGGCGGTCGACTCGGCGAGGTCGGCGGTGACGGGGCCGTCGAGCCAGATCTTCTCGATGCCGCCGGCGAACGCGGGGGAGCCGCCGGAGGTGCGGGCGCCCGCCGCCGGGCCCTCGGTCAGGTCGGCCCAGAACGCGGCGGCGTCGTCGCGGTCCTGCGTCACGGCGGCGCCGTCCACGCTGGGCAGCGGGCGGACGACGTCGGCGCCGTCGAGGGACGCGGCGCCCCGCGACCGGGCGGCGGCCTCGTCGGCGTAGCGGACGATCAGCGGCAGCGCGTCGGTGCTCGCGTCGTCGTAGCCGTTCGCGAGGAGCCGCGTGACGTCGAACAGGCGGTCGTCGAGGGTGCCGGCCGTCACGTAGGGCAGCGCGGCGTCCGGGTAGACGAACGTGCTGCCGTCGCGCTCGGTGCGGTGGTAGGACGACGTCGTCCCACCGGGGCCGGTGACGTTGGTGACGCTCGTGCCGTCCGCCGCCGTGCTGATGGTGACCGTGTCACCGGTGATCAGGGTGACGCTGCGCGACCCCGCCGCCGATGGCGGGAGCGCGGTGGCGGAGCCGCCCGGCGGGACTGCCGGGCCGGCGGGGCTCGCGAGGGCCGCGGCAGACGCCGACGCGGCCCCGACCGCGAGGGCCGCGGCCACGCCGGTGGCGACGAGCGCCCTGGCGCGGGTGGAGATGGTGAACACAGTTGTCCCTTTCGACAGTGGTGTGCCCATTTCCTAGCCCTCGCACGCGGTGCGCTGGGTTTCGCCCGTGTAACGGCACCGCCATTTTCTGGCCAACTCCGGACAGATGGCAGGTAACGGCCACGCCCCGCACCCGAGAACGGGTGCGGGGCGTGGCGCGGGCGCGGGTCAGGCCGCCTTGCTCTGCCCCTCCGCCAGGTGCCGGACCCGGTCGAGGTCCGCCCCGGCGTCGGACAGGAGGGCGCGGGCCGGTGACTCGGCGCGGGTGAGGCCGAGCAGCAGGTGCCCGCCGTGGATCTCCTTGGAGCCCAGCCGGATCGCCTCGCGCAGCGCGAGCTCCAGCGACTTCTTGGCGTCCGGGGTGAACGGGATGTGCTTGCGGCGCCCGCGCAGGGTGCGGCCCGCCCGGGCGAGGGCGCCCTCGCCGAAGGTGGCCTCGGTGCGCCGCGTCACCTCGTCCAGGTCGATGCCGACGGCGGCCAGCGCGGCCGGGTCCAGCGCGTCGCCCGCCTCGATCTTGGCCCGGGCGCTCTCGACCAGGGCGGCGGTGTCCACCCCGCCGTCGGTCAGGGCGGTCCGGGCCGGGCCGCCGCTCTCGGCGAGCGCGACGAGCAGGTGGCGGCTGTCGATCTGGTCGCTGTGCGCGTCGCGGGCGACCTGCTGGGCGTCGACGACGGCGGAGCGGGCGTCCTTCGTGAACCTCTCGAACATCAGATCCTCCTGTTGTGCTTCTTGTGCACGGCCTGCCGGGTGACGCCGAGCGCGTCGGCGATCTCCTGCCACGACCAGCCGAGCCGACGTGCCCGCTCGACCTGGAGGGTCTCCAGGCGGTCGGCCAGCTCGCGCATGGCCTTCACGGCGCGCAGTCCCTCGGCGGGGTCGTCCCCGGCTGCGGATGCGGCGAGTGCTTGCTGGGTCATGGCGTCAACTATGGTTGACAAAGTTACTCGTTGTCAACCCTGGTTGACAAAACTCGGGGATCGAGACGTGTGCCACATGCCCGTGCCGAAGAAGCCCGGAAAACCGCCGCTCTCGTTCGGAAGCACAAGCGATCCAGGGCTACTCTGTACGGGGATGTCTTGACGTCGAGACATCGCCTCAGCCGGGCTCCGGGCGCCTACGACGTCCGAGGGCCGCATCCCGATGGAAGGACGCAGCAGGGTGGACCTGTTCGAATACCAGGCGCGCGACATCTTCGAGAAGCACGGCGTGCCCGTGCTGGGCGGGGTCGTCGCGACCACCGTCGAAGAGGCTCGCGAGGGCGCCGAGAAGCTGGGCGGCGGAACCGTCGTCGTGAAGGCCCAGGTCAAGACCGGTGGGCGCGGCAAGGCGGGCGGCGTCAAGCTGGCCCACTCGCCCGCGGAGGCGGCCGAGAAGGCCGGCGAGATCCTCGGCATGGACATCAAGGGCCACACGGTGCACCGCGTGATGATCGCCCAGGGCGCCAAGATCGCCGAGGAGTTCTACTTCTCCGTGCTCCTGGACCGGTCCAACCGCAACTACCTCGCCATGTGCTCCGTCGAGGGCGGCATGGAGATCGAGCAGCTCGCCGTCGAGCGGCCCGAGGCGCTCGCGCGCATCGCCGTCGACCCGGCCGTCGGCATCGACGAGGCCAAGGCCGCCGAGATCGTGGACGCCGCCGGCTTCGCCGAGGACATCAAGGGCAAGGTCGCCGAGGTCATCCAGGGCCTGTGGACCGTGTTCAAGGCCGAGGACGCCACGCTGGTCGAGGTGAACCCGCTGGTCAAGACCGAGGACGGCGAGATCGTCGCCCTCGACGGCAAGGTCACGCTCGACGAGAACGCCGGCTTCCGCCACGCGGACCACGCCGAGCTCGAGGACTCCGCCGCGGCCGACCCGCTGGAGGCGAAGGCCAAGGAGAACGACCTCAACTACGTCAAGCTCGACGGCGAGGTCGGCATCATCGGCAACGGCGCGGGCCTGGTCATGTCCACCCTCGACGTCGTCGCCTACGCCGGCGAGAAGCACGGCGGCGTCAAGCCCGCCAACTTCCTCGACATCGGCGGCGGCGCCAACGCCCAGGTCATGGCGAACGGCCTCGACGTCATCCTGAACGACGAGCAGGTCAAGTCGGTCTTCGTGAACGTCTTCGGCGGCATCACCGCGTGCGACGAGGTCGCCAACGGCATCGTGGGCGCGCTGGACATCCTCGGCGACGAGGCGTCCAAGCCGCTGGTCGTCCGCCTCGACGGCAACAACGTCGAGCTCGGCCGCCAGATCCTGAACGAGCGCAACCACCCGCTCGTCACCCTCGCCGACACCATGGACGGCGGCGCCGACCTTGCCGCCGCCAAGGCTGCCGCCGCCTGATCGCCCGCTGAAGACTTCGAAAGCAGAGACAAGAAGACAATGTCGATCTACCTGAACCAGGACTCGAAGATCATCGTCCAGGGCATCACGGGCGGCATGGGTGCCAAGCACACCGCCCTGATGCTGGACTCCGGCGCGCAGATCGTCGGCGGCGTGAACGCCCGCAAGGCCGGCACGACGGTGACCCACAAGGACGCCTCGGGCGCCGACGTCACCCTCCCGGTGTTCGGCACCGTCAAGGAGGCCATGGCCGAGACCGGCGCGGACGTCTCCGTCGTCTTCGTGCCCCCGGCCTTCACCAAGGACGCCGCCATCGAGGCCATCGACGCGGGCATCGGCCTGCTCGTGGTCATCACCGAGGGCGTGCCGGTGCAGGACACCGCCGAGGTGTGGTCGTACCTGCAGGGCAAGGAGACCCGGATGATCGGGCCGAACTGCCCCGGCATCATCACCCCGGGCGAGTCGCTCGCCGGCATCACGCCGCACACCATCACGGGCAAGGGCCCGATCGGTCTCGTGTCGAAGTCGGGCACGCTGACCTACCAGATGATGTACGAGCTGAAGGACTTCGGCTTCTCGACCGCCATCGGCATCGGCGGCGACCCGATCGTCGGCACCACGCACATCGACGCGCTCGAGGCCTTCGAGAACGACCCGGAGACCAAGGCGATCGTGATGATCGGCGAGATCGGCGGCGACGCCGAGGAGCGTGCCGCCGAGTACATCAAGGCGCACGTCACCAAGCCGGTCGTCGGCTACGTCGCGGGCTTCACCGCCCCCGAGGGCAAGACGATGGGCCACGCCGGCGCGATCGTGTCCGGCTCGGCCGGCACCGCGGCCGCCAAGAAGGAGGCCCTCGAGGCCGTCGGCGTGAAGGTCGGCAAGACGCCGTCCGAGACCGCCGACCTCATGCGGGAGATCCTGCAGGGGCTCTGACGCCCTCGGTCGGGCAACCGGCCGAACTCATCGACTTCGGTCGGTTGTCTTGGGATCGGTCCAACAGTGGACCGATCCCAAGACAACCGACCGATCTCGTCTGCGTGTGGTCCCTTCGCAAAACGGGCGTTCCTACACCAGTTCACCCGGCGAACTCCATACCCAGCCGTAATATCTCCCGAAGTTCACCCGGGCCACGCCGAGGCAGGTCCCCGGGATGGCCCCCGGGCGCGGGTGAAGATTGCCGGGTGAGCGCACCACCCCGCCCGAGCACGGCTTCCCGCACCTCAGGTGCCCGCACGACCCGCCCGGCCGGCAACCGGCCGACGGCACGTCGCGGCCGCCTGGTCGAGGAGCCGCCCACGCCGGAGCCAGGGTCGTCCGCGCTCGCCCACGTCGTCTCCGGAGTGCTCGCCGCGGCCCAGGCCCTGGTCCTGTCCCTCGCCGTCGTAGTGCTCCCGGCGGTGGTCGCCTACCTCGTGGGCAACGCCACCCTCACCTCCGCGCCGGAGACCGCGGACGACGGCGTCCAGGTGCGCTCCGCGATCGACGTCGCCACGGGCCTCTGGCTCCTGGGGCACGGCGTCCCGCTCACGGCCGACGCCGTGACCGTCACCCTCGCGCCGCTCGGCATCGCGGCGCTCGCCCTGTTCGCCACGTACGCCTCGGCCAAGCGGTTCGCCGCGACGTCGGTCCGCGCCTGGGCCGCGGGCGCCGTGACCTATGCCGTGGGCACCACGGGGGTCGCCCTGCTCGCGGGCAGCGCCCCGGGCTGGTCGCTGGCCCTGGCTCCGCCCGCCGGCCTGGTGATGGGCGGGCTCGGCACGGGACTCGGCATCCTCGCGCGCCCGGACGCGCCGACGCCGGCCGAGATCGGTGAGCGCGCCGAGGCGCTGGTGCGGCGGTTCACCGGCTTCGACCTGCTCCCCGCGACCCTGCGTCTGGGGCTGCGCGGCGGCGCGCTGGCCGTCGCGTTCCTGACCGGCGGCGCGGCGCTCCTCGTGGCGGCGTGGGCGCTGGCGGGTCGCGCCACGTCGTCGGACATCGTGACGGCGCTGGAGCCGGGCTGGACCGGGGGCGTCGTGTTCGCCGTGGCCCAGCTCGCGCTACTGCCCAACCTGCTGCTGTGGGCGCTCGCCTGGATCGCGGGGCCGGGCTTCGCCGTCGGCGAGGGCACCAGCTTCACGCCGTTCGGCACGGTCTCCGGGCCGCTGCCCGCGGTGCCGCTGCTCGGGGCGCTGCCCGGCGAGGACTGGGCCAACCCCGTCAGCGCCTGGGTGCCCGTGCTCGTCGTCGCGTGCGGCGTCGCGGCGGGCGTGTTCGTGTGGCGCCGGCTGGAGCCGTCGCTGGTGCGATGGGCCGACGTCGGCTGGGTGCTCGGCGGGATCGTGCTCGTGCCCGGGCTGTTCGTGCTGCTGGGCCAGTGGGCCGCCGCGGGCGCCGTCGGGCCGGGCCGGCTGTCCCAGATCGGGGCCGACCCGCTCGTGAGCGCCGGGCTCGTCGCCGCCGAGGTCGGCGGGGGAGCGGCGGCGGTGCTGCTCGGCGCCAAGCTCGACGTGGTCGCGCGCCGCGGCGAGATCGGGGACGACCTGGTGGCGTGGCTGAAGCGTCCGGCGTCGGTGAGCGGCGAGCGGGACGGTTCGGTGGATCGCGACCTGGACGAACAGCCGGGGGAGGCGCGCGACCTCGCGTCGGAGCTCGGGTTCGACGGCTCGCCCGACCCGGAAGGCGACGGTGTGCCCGAGGGCAAGGCGGCGGACGACGACGCGGACCCGCGCGACGCAGCGGACCCGGCCCCGTCCGGCGACTGGGCGAGGACCCAGGCGTACGCGGTCTCGGAGCCGGACCCCGACCCGGGTGCCGGGTCGGCGACCGGTCCGGCTGATGACGACGAAACGCCCGGGGCGCGCCCGGGAACGTAGGCTGGGGCCCGTGCAGACGCCCTCCGGTCACCCCGTCGAGTCCACATCCGCCAAGCGCCTGGTGGTGCTCGCCTCGGGCGGCGGCTCCAACCTCGCGGCGCTGCTCGCCGCGCACGACGACGCCGCCTATGGCGCGCGCGTCGTCGGCCTCGTCACGGACCGCCCGACGGCGGGCGCGCTCGACCTGGCCCGGGACGCGGGGGTCGCCTCCGCCGTCGTCGCGCTCAAGGACTTCGACGACCGCGCGGCCTGGAACGACGGCGTGCTCGAGGCGATCTCGGTGTTCCGGCCCGACTACGTGATCCTGGCGGGCTTCATGCGCATCCTGGCGCCCGGCGTCGTCCGCAGGTTCGAGGGGCGGATGATCAACACGCACCCGGCCCTGCTGCCCGCCTTCCCGGGCGCGCACGGCGTGCGCGACGCGCTCGCCCACGGCGTCAAGGTCACCGGCTGCACGGTGCACGTGGTCGACGACGGCGTGGACACCGGCCCGATCCTCGCCCAGACGGCCGTCCCGGTGCTCGACTCCGACGACGAGCCCACGCTGACCGAGCGCATCAAGGTCGCCGAGCGCGCGCTCCTGGTCGAGACGGTCGGCCGCCTGTCCCGCGAGGGCCTCCACGTCGCGGGCCGCAAGGCGTCGATCGGCCGCTGACCGGGCTGGTCCGCCGTCGGCCGTCCGTCCCTCCGGCCGCCCGCCGTCCGGCCGTGTTGGCCCTTCTCCTTTGAGGCCTAAGTTTCTTCGCTTTGAGGCGACTCAAAGCGAAGAAACTTAGGCCTCAAAGGAGACTGGCAAAACGGTCGTAACGGCCGCACCGGCCGAAACGACCGCCGGGCCGAGGATCGCCGGCTGGCCGACGTCGTCGTAGTTGCCCGGCGCCCAGCCGGCCTCGCGCAGCAAGGGCTCCAGGGTCTCGACCAGCCGGCCTCCGAGATCCTTCGCGGTGAAGCGCAGCAGGCGCGAGCCGCCCGCCGAAGCCAGCGCGTTCTGGCGCGTGCGGTCGCGGAACACCGCGGCCGGCGCGGAGTGCACCTCGACGCCGTCGATCTCGACGAGCAGCCAGGTGCCGTCCGGCAGCAACCAGGCGAGATCGACCCGGCCGAGGTGCGTGCCGTCGGGGTCCCGGACCACGAGCTGCAGGGTGTCCGGCCGGATCCCGGCGTCCAGGCAGGCCAGCCGCGCGGAGGTCTCGAGCGGCGACTCCGACCTCCCGTCTGCCAGCCGCCACCAGGGATGCGTCGCCTCGACACCGCGGTGCCCGCGCGCCAGGTCGTGCGCCCGGGCCAGGTCGTCCGCCGTGGCGGACCGGGAGTGCAGCAGGTCGTCCATCACGGCCACGGCGTCGGCCCGGTACATCTGCCCGACGCCGAGGGCGAGGGCGTCCGCGACGCTCGCGATCCGGTAGTCGCCGCCGAACCGCCCGCTCACCATGTCCCCGATCTTCCGGAACGTGATCCCGTCCCGGGCCGGACGCCACAGCCCGTCGGGCGCGACCACCTCCGACCGGATGGTGCGCGGCAGGCCCTTGACCTTGTACAGCGCGAGCGCGCACAGGCCGACGGCGGTCGATCCCGGGCCGGCCGCGAGGAGGCCGAGCCACGCGGGACGACGTCGTAGGTGGTCCAGCAGGTCGGTACGTGACCGCTGGTCGGGCGGCACGACGTCGGTGTCGTAGACGCCCTGGGTGACCCGGACCAGCCGGCCCTGCCGGACGAGCCGGTACCGCCACCGGGCGTCGACGCCGATGCCGTCGAGCTGCGCGGCGGAGATCAGCCCCTCCTGCCGGGAGGCGATGACGTCAACCTGCACGGGCAGGGGCTTCAGCGGTCGCATGAACCAATATCAGCATGCAAGAAAGGTCATTGCCGATTATCCATTGTCAACCTGTGGAAAACTGGCTGACTCCCGTCTCCTTTGAGGCCTAAGTTTCTTCGCATTGAGGCGAACCAAAGCGAAGAAACTTAGGCCTCAAAGGGGAGTGGCCGACGGCGGCTGGGCTCGGGGCGTCATCAGGCGGACATTTCACCCGGTACGTTGTGCGGCGTGACTGGGGAGACGACGACGGCGGGTTCAGTGGACGCGGCGAGTCCCGACGCGGCGAGTCCCGACGCGGCGAGCCCCGACCCTGCGAGCCCCGACCCGGCCTGCCCCGACGCGGCCGGCCCCGACCTCCCGCTCCGGCGCAACTCCGCCTACCTGCTCCTCACCACCGGACGGTTCGCGCAGGCGATCGGCGCCGGCGTCGGCACGTTCGCGGTCCCGCTGGTCGCGTTCGAGGTCACCGGTTCGGTGGGGCAGGCGGGCCTGATCAGCGGCATCGGCCAGGCCGGCGCGCTGCTGGCCACGTTGCCCGCGGGCGTCGTCGCCGACCGGGTCAACCGCCGGCTGCTCCTGATCGTCGCCGCCGCGACGGGCACCGCCCTGTGGGCCACGGTCGTCGCCGCCGGGCTGGCGGGCACCCTCGGCGCCTGGCACCTGGCGGCGGTGCTGTTCGGCTCGTCGCTGGTCAGCGCGTTCGTGAACCCGGCGTCGGGCGGTGCGCTGCGCGCCGTCGTCCCCGCCGCGCAGATGCCGAACGCGATGGCCGTGAATCAGGGGCGGATGGCGGCGGTCGCGCTGTTCGCGGGGCCGGTCGGCGGGTTCCTGTACGGCATGGCGCACGTGCTGCCGTTCGTCGCGTCCGTGGTAGGGCACCTGATCGAGGTGGTAGCGGTGTCGTTCGTGCGCAAGCCGCTCAACGGCGAGCGGACCGGCGCGACCCACCCGCTCGCCGACCTGCGCGAGGGCCTGCGCTTCGTGGGCGCGGTGCCGCTCTTCCGTGCGGTGCTGGTCCTGATCACGCTGCTGAACCTCACGTCGATCGCCCTGGTCGTCGCGATCAACCTGGAGCTGGTGCGCACCGGCATCGATCCGCGGCTGATCGGCCTCGTGGACGCGTGCGCCGGGATCAGCATGCTGACCGGCGCGATCGTCGCGGGGCCGATCGTGCGGCGCGTCCGCGTGGGCCGGTTCGGGGTCGCGACCATCGGCCTGCTCGCCGGGGCCCTCGTCGTCATGGCGCTGGCGCCCACGTACTGGGTGTTCGTCGCGATGCTGGCGGTCGGGGTGTTCCTCTACCCGGCGCTCAACGCGGGCTTCACCGGCTACCTGACGGTGATCATCGCGGACCGCATGATGGGCCGCGCCACCTCGCTGCTCGGACTGACCGGCCTGATCGCCGCCCCGGCCGCGCCCGTGCTGGGCAGCGCGCTGCTGGAGGCGTGGGGCATCGGCGGCACGCTGTGGGTGATGGTGGGCGCCATGGTCGCGGTGCTCGTTGCGCTCAGCCTCACCCGTCCACTGATGCGGATCGGCAGGCCGGACACATGGGCGGCGGACGCGCTGGAGTAGCCGCGGCCCGGGCCGCTCAGGTCTCCGGGACGGGTTCGCCCGCCAGGTCCCGCGGGCCGACGGCGTAGAGGACCTGGTAGAACTTCCGCTCGGGGTCGTCGGGGTCCGCCCGCTTGGCGGCCCCGGTCTTGTCCCACCACTTCTCCATGACGGCGAACACCTCCGCGGTCATCTCCTCCGCCTCGTCGCGCGTGAAGAAGGCCCCGCTGGCCATGCCCTCGTGGAAGTCGGCCCGAGCGCCCGGGGCCTCCCGGTCGCGCAGGAACATGGCGCGCAGCCAGCGCAGGTAGGGGTCGATGGCGTTCTCCGCCCCCGCGAGGTTGCGGTCCACGACGAACTGCTCCACGACAGGTCGCCACACCCGGTCCCGCTTGTCCCGTGCGAGCTCCGGGGCCTCCTCGATGAAGTGGTGCTTGGCCAGCACCCGCAGGTGGAAGCTGATCGAGTTCGCCGGGATGTCCAGGGTCCTGGCGAGGTCCGCGGCGCGCGCGTGCTCGCGGACGTTGAGCTCGATCAGGATCCGCTGCCGCACCGGGTGCGCCATGGCGCGCAGCGTCTCCGGGTCGGTGATCTGGAGGGGTTCCTTCGAGGCCATCGCGCCAGGCTAGCAAGATCTCGCAACAAGAGATGCGCAACTATCATTGCGCAATTGCAGTTGCGGGCTCTACGGTGTGCGCATGACGACGGACGAGGCCCGCGCGGCCGACGAGACGACGACGGAGGGTCGCGCGCCGGCCGGCCTCTGGCGCAACCGCTCCTACCGCCTGCTGCTGACCGGCGCGACGGCGGAGGACGTCGGCGCGGCCGTCGGCGCCTTCGCGGTGCCGCTGCTCGCGTACGCGGTCACCGGGTCCGTGGTGCAGGCCGGCGTGATCGCGTTCGTCGGCCAGCTCGGCTCGGTACTCCTGACCTTGCCGGCCGGGGTGATCGTGGACCGGGTGGACCGCCGTCGCCTCATCATGGCCGGCAGCGCGGTCGCGGCTCTGGCCTGGACCAGCGTGGTCGTCGCGGGCCTCGCCCCCGGCCTCTCGATCACCGCCGCGCACCTGGCCGGGGCGCTGTTCGTGTCGTCCGCGGTCGGCGCCCTCATGGACCCGGCCGGGACCGCGGCACTGCATGCCGTGGTCCCCAAGGAGCAGCTCGGCCAGGCGATGTCGGTCGCGCAGGGGCGCGACGCCGCGGCCACCCTGCTCCAGGGTCCGCTCGGCGGGCTGCTCTACGGCATGAGCACCGTGCTGCCCTTCGTGGTGTCCGCCGCGGGGCGGCTGGTGTCCGTGGCGGCCACGTCCCTGGTGCGGGAGCCGCTCAACGGCGACCTCGACGCCGCGCGCGCGGAGCATCCCGTCGCCGCACTGCGGGAGGGGTTGCGCTTCGTGTTCGGCGTGCCACTGCTCCGCGCGTCGCTCTGGCTGTTCATGCTGGTCAACCTGGTTCTGAACGGCATGATGATCGCCGTCAACCTGCACCTGGTGAGCGTCGGGACGGCGCCCGCGCTGATCGGCCTGATCAACACCGCGGTCGGGGTGGGCGTGCTGGCCGGCTCGGTCCTCGCGGGCGTGCTCGTCCAGCGGGTGCGCGTGGGTGTCCTCACGGTGCTGACGCTCGGCGTCTCCGGCGTCGGCGTCGTGCTGATGGCGGTGTTCCCGACCTACTGGGGGTTCGTCGCCGCGCTGACCGGGATGATGTTCTTCGCGCCCGCGCTCAACGCCGGGATGCTCTCGTACGTCACGGCGATCACGCCGGGACAGATGCAGGGGCGCATGGCCGCGACGATGGGGCTCACCGGTCTGGTGGCCGGGCCGGTGGCGCCGCTCGTGGGCAGCGGTCTCCTCGCAGGCCTCGGGATCGGTCCCGCCATGTGGCTGTTCGCCGGCGCGTGGGCGGTGCTGTTCCTGGCCATGTTCCTGGTGCGCCCCCTGTGGCGCGTCGGCCTCCCGGACACCTGGGCGGCCGACGTCGTCGAGTGGCCGACGGCGCGCACGCCGTCGGCCACCCGACCGCCGTCGGCCACCTGAGAATCAGACGGCGGACCAGCCCGTCAGACGGCGGACCAGCCGCCGTCCGACGCGATGATCGCGCCGTTCAGGTTCGCCGAGTCCTTCGACAGCAGGAACGTGATGGTCGCGGCGAGCTCCTCGGGCATGGCGAGGCTGAGGATGTTGGCCTGGTAGGGCCGCAGCACCGGGGCGCCGAACTCGGCCTGGCCCGGCAGCTGGATGCCCGTGGCGACGCCGCCGGGCGCCACCGCGTTGGTGCGGATGCCGTGCTTCGCGTACATCACTGCCGTCGACTTCGTCAGCCCGACCACCGCGTGCTTCGAGGCCGTGTAGGCGACGCCGGCGGCCGAGCCGCGCAGCCCCGCCTCGGAGGCGACGTTCACGATGCGCCCCTCCGTCGCGGCCAGCATGCCGGGCACGACGGCGCGGGTGAGCCGCATGGTGCCCTCCAGGTTCACGCGCAGCACGCGCTCCCACAGGGCGTCGGTGACCTCGTGGACCGCCGACATGTCGTCCATGATCCCGGCGACGTTGGCCAGCGCGTCCACGCGTTCGCCGGCCGCCGCCAGGATGCGGTCGACGTCGTCCTGGGCCGAGATGTCGCCCGCCACGGGGATGATCTCGGCCCCGGACGGCAGCCCGGTCAGGCCGGCGGCGAGCTCGCCGAGCTTCTCCGCGGAGATGTCGGCGGCGATCACGCGCCCGCCCTCGCGGGCCACGCGGGAGGCGACGGCGCGGCCGATGCCGGACGCCGCTCCGGTGACGACGACGGTCTGGCCGGCGAACCGGCCCGGGGTGACCTGCTCGCTCCAGCCCGCGGCGGCCTGCTCGTCGTACGCCGCGTCGGCTGCCGCGGCCTCCTCGGGCGCCGCCTCCCGGTACGCGGCGAGCAGCGCGTCGAGCGCCTCGGCGGGGAACTTGCCGCCGGACATCGCGACGAGCTGCTCCAGCGCCAGGCCGCGGGCGGGGGCCAGCGAGTCCGGCGTCGCGCCGCCCTGGGCGAGGAAGTCGCCGAGGATCCGGCCCCCGACGGGGTGGTCGAGCCAGTCGCCGACGGTCGAGTGGGTGGTCAGTGCCATGGTGCGCTCCTCGGACGTGGTTGGTACCGGACAACGTTGTCCGGTACCTAGAATACCGCTATGACCGGTGTACTTCGTGACCCGCGACGCGGTGAGGTTCCTCGCAGTCCCGCACGCCGCGGCGGGGCGCCCAACCTGGGCCCGCGCGCCGCCGCGGGCAACCGCGCGGCCCTCCTGGACGCTGCTCGCGAGGTGTTCGGGTCCGTCGGGACCAGCGCGCCGCTGAGTGCGGTCGCCAAGCGGGCCGGCGTCGGCCAGGGGAGCCTCTACCGGCACTTTCCGGACCGGCTCGACCTCGTGGTCGCCGTCTTCGAGGAGCAGGTCGTGACCCTCGAGGATGCGGCGGCCGCGCCGGACGCCGACCTGCGCGACCTGCTCGGCCTGGTCACGCGGCACGCGATCGACTCGGTCGGGTTCGTCGACCTGGTCCGCTCGAGCGTGCCCGCCGACGAGCGGATCGTCGCCCTGGGGGAGCGGGTCGCGGTCGCCCTCGGCACCCGGCTGGAGACGGCCACGGCGGCCGGTACCGTCCCGCCCGGGACGACGTCGGACGACCTGCTGCTCGCCGTCGCGATGACGGCCGGCGCGCTGTCGCAGGCCGAGGGGGCCGACCGGGTGCGCCGGGCGTGCCGCGCCTGGGAGCTGCTCCGGATCGAGGTACGGATCCCCGACGGCGCCTGACGGCGTCGCGGCGCGCCGGGAACACCCGGCGCGCCCCACCGCGGCCTACCCGCGTCTGCCCGCCGCCTGCTGCCCGCCGATCCAGCCGAACACGGCAGCCGGACCGATCGTGGATCCCGGCCCGGGATAGGTGCGCCCCATCACCGATGCCGTCGTGTTCCCCGCGGCGTACAGGCCGGGGATCGCCGAGCCGTCCGCCCGCAGCACCCGCGCGCGCTCGTCGGTGAGCAGCCCGCCCTTGGTGCCCAGGTCGCCGGGCACGATCCGCAGGGCGGAGAAGGGACCGCGCTCGATCGCGCCGAGGTTCGGGTTGGGCCGGACCGTGGGGTCCGAGTAGTAGCGGTCGTAGGCGGAGTCGCCGCGGCCGAAGTCGGCGTCCTTGCCGGTCCGGGCGAACCCGTTGAACCGCGCGACGGTGTCCCGGAACGTCCGCGGGTCCAGGCCGAGCGCGTCCGCCAGCTCCGCGAGGGTGTCCGCGTACACGAGCGTGCCGTCGTCCACGTAGCGCCGCCGGCCGGAAAGGAGCGACGTGTTGAGGTAGCGCCGCCGGGCGCGGACGTCCATGACCAGCCACGACGGGTTCGCCGGCACCTGCGGGTCCCGCTCCAGCAGCGCGTGGCCGAAGTCGATGTAGCTCGTGGACTCGTTGACGTACCGGGCGCCGGAGGAGTCGACGACCATCGAGTACGGCATGGACCGCTCGGACAGCACGAAGCCGTGCATCCCCTGGCCCTTGTTGTCCACGCCCGCGCCCCACCAGGCGTCGTCCATAAGCGCGAGCGCGCCGCCGGCGTCGGCCCCGGCCTCGATGCCCGTGCCCTGGTCGTCCTCGGACGCGGCGCTCCAGCCCGGCACGCCGTGGTGCCGCTCGCGCCACCGGGTCCTGTGGGCGAACCCGCCCGCGCCGAGCACGACGCCGCCGGTGACGCGCACGGCGCGGCGGGCCTGCGGCATCCCGACGACGGCGCCCACCACGGCGCCGTCCTCCACCAGCAGCTCGGTCAGCGGCGTGCTCAGCCGCACCTCCGTGCCCTGCGCCCGCACGACCTCCATGAGGGAGCAGGCCAGCGCGGCCCCCATCCCGACCTGCTTCTTGCCGGTGACCAGGCCGCCCAGCACGCGGAACACCAGCCGCGCCCCGCGCACGAAGCCCGACGGCGTGGACCAGGCCCGGCCCAGCTCGTAGAAGTCGTCGTTCATGACCGCGAGCGGCACGCCGTCCTTGACGCGGGACCGCTCGATCCAGTCGCCGAGCCGCCGCGTGTCGTACGGCCGGGGCTCGATGGACCGGCCGATCTTGCCGCCGGGCCGCTCGGGGTAGTAGTCGGGGTACTTCTGCGCGGCCGACCAGCGCACGCCGTGCCCTTCCAGCGCGGTGACCAGCTCGTCGACGGTGTCGACGAACGCCTCGCGCCGGGCGGCCGAGCTCGCGGGGCCGACGTCGCCGATCGCCTCCTGCATGTACGTCAGCGCCTCCGCGCGGGAGTCGGCGATCCCCGCGCGCCGCATCACCGGGTTGTCCGGCAGCCACAGCCCGCCGCCGCTCCGCATCGTGGTGCCGCCCCACCGGGCGGACGACTCCACGACCAGCACCTTCGCCCCGGCGTCCGCGGCGGCGATCGCCGCGCTGAGCCCGGCGGCGCCCGTCCCGGCCACCAGTACGTCGACCACTTCCTCGTGCGTCATCGCGCGATCCCTCCGGTCCTTACCGGACTCCGTTGTCCGGTTGGTGCACAAGGTACTCCCGCGCCCCGGTCGCGGCGCAAGACCCAGGACCGTTCCCGGACCCGGTTAGACTGCTCGCGGCCGTGACTGGCGAGGGTGGGTCACCACCGGGGAGCGGCCGAGCGACCCGTGATGCGCGCCGCCCGCCTGGGTGCCAGGGTTTTCCACGAGGCTACTTCCGAGGAGAACCGCCATGTCCGGCGCCCCGTCCACCCCTGACGTCCAGCTCACCGACGACTCGCAGCGCCCCGTCCGGCGCGCCCTGCTGAGCGTCTACGACAAGACCGGCCTGATCGAGCTCGCCACCGCGCTGCACGACGCCGGCGTCGAGCTGGTCTCGACCGGCTCCACCGCGTCCAAGATCGCCGACGCGGGCATCCCCGTCACCCCCGTCGAGGACCTCACCGGCTTCCCCGAGTGCCTGGAGGGCCGGGTCAAGACCCTGCACCCGCGCGTGCACGCCGGCATCCTGGCCGACACCCGCAAGCAGGACCACCTCGACCAGCTCGCGCAGCTCGACATCGCGCCGTTCGAGCTCGTCGTCGTCAACCTCTACCCGTTCGCCGCCACCGTCGCCTCGGGCGCCGGGCCGGACGCCGTCGTCGAGCAGATCGACATCGGCGGGCCGTCCATGGTGCGCGCCGCCGCCAAGAACCACCCGTCGGTCGCCGTGGTCGTGGACCCGGCCGCATACCCGGCCGTGGCCGACGCCGTCCGGGCCGGCGGGTTCACCTACGCCCAGCGCAAGGCGCTCGCTGCCGCCGCGTTCGTGCACACCGCCACCTACGACGTCGCCGTGGCGTCCTGGATGGGCTCGGTCGTCTCCCCGACCGACGTCGTCGAGGCCGCCGACGGCCCCGTGTCGACCGGCTTCCCCGCCTGGGTCGGCGGCACCTGGGAGCGCGCCGACGTGCTGCGCTACGGCGAGAACCCGCACCAGCGCGCCGCCCTCTACACCCGCGGCGACGGCGTCACCGGCCTGGCCCAGGCCGAGCAGCTGCACGGCAAGGCCATGAGCTACAACAACTACGTGGACGCCGACGCCGCGTGGCGCGCCGCCTGGGACCACGAGGGCCCCGCCGTCGCGATCATCAAGCACGCCAACCCGTGCGGCATCGCGGTCGGTACCGACATCGCGCAGGCGCACGCCCGGGCGCACGCGACCGACCCGGTCAGCGCGTACGGTGGCGTGATCGCCGCGAACCGCACCGTCACGGTCGCCGCCGCGCGCCAGATCGCCCCGGTGTTCACCGAGGTCGTCGTGGCCCCCGGCTTCGAGCCCGAGGCGCTGGAGATCCTCCAGGCCAAGAAGAACATCCGCCTGCTCGTGGTCCCCGAGGCGCCGGCCGGCGCCGTCGAGACGCGGCCGATCTCGGGCGGGCTGCTCATGCAGGCCACCGACCGCTTCCAGGCCGACGGCGACAGCCCGGAGAACTGGACGCTGGCCACCGGCGAGGCCGCCTCGCCCGAGGTGCTCGCCGACCTCGCCTTCGCCTGGAAGGCCGTGCGGGCCACCAAGTCGAACGCGATCCTGCTGGCCAAGGACGGGGCTGCGGTCGGCATCGGCATGGGCCAGGTCAACCGCGTGGACTCGTGCCGCCTCTCGGTCGAGCGCGCCAACACCCTGGCTGACGGCGAGTCCGGCCCCGTCGAGCGGGCGCGCGGCGCGGTGGCGGCGTCCGACGCGTTCTTCCCGTTCGCGGACGGGCTCCAGGTGCTGCTCGACGCCGGGGTCACCGCCGTCGTGCAGCCGGGCGGCTCGATCCGCGACGAGGAGGTCGTCAAGGCGGCCGAGGCGGCCGGCGTCACGATGTACTTCACGGGCACGCGCCACTTCGCGCACTGATCCGAGGCGGCGCCCTCCGGGGCGGACGTTACTCAGCCGGGTGGGTAACGGAGAGCTAGCAGTGCTACCTCTCCGTTACCCACCCGGCTGAGCTGTGCTTGCCCCGCGGCGACCGTCGGTGCACGGCGGCTCGGAGTCAGGGTCGGAAGACGGCGTCCTTGAGCTTGACCGTCGGGTCCAGGGCGCGCTCCAGGTCGACCGTCAACGGCACCCCGCGGTTCATCAGCTTCCGGACCTGGCCCACCTCGCGCGGGGAGTCGACCAGCAGCACCGCCCGGACGGTCGCCACGCGGTGGCCCTCCGGGGTGCGGCGCGGGTGCCGGTCCAGCGCGTTCTCCAGGTAGAGCGCCGCCCAGCCGCCCGACGCCGTGGGCGTGCCGCGCAGCACCACCTCGTCGAACGGCGACGGCACCCCGAACAGCGCCAGGTCGTGCCCGAGCTGCTGCGAGAACACGTATGGCGCGTGCGAGGTGATCGGGGCGAGCCCCAGCCGTTCGCGCACGTGCTCGGGCTCGGCGGCCCGCTCGTCGAGCCCCAGCAGGGCCCGGACGGTGACCTCGGGGTCGTGCAGCGCGGCCGACCAGTGCCCGCCCGGCACCGGCCCGAACACCGGGTGCTCGCGTGTCGCGATGTCGCCCACCGCCCAGACGCGGCGCAGCGCGTCGAGGTGCAGCCGGCCCGCGGGGTCGGTCGGGGAGTGCAGGCCCGTCAGCCGGCCGGCCCGGTTGACCCGGAGCCCGCCGTTCGACTCCAGCGGCAGGGAGCCGGCCAGCCAGCCCGACGCCGGACGCGCGCCCACGGCGGCCAGCACCAGGTCGGCCTCCAGCACGCGGCCGTCGGCGAGGACGACGCTGCCACCGCCGGGCGTGTCGCCGGCCGGTCCGGGCAGCACCTTCTCGACGGCGACGTCCGTGACCAGGGTGACCCCGGCGGCGTCGTACCAGGGCGCCAGCAGGCCGCCCACGTGGCGGCCGAGCTGCCGCTCCAGCGGCACGGGGCCCGCCTCGACGACGGTGACTTGTGCACCCGCGCCGGCGGCGACGCCTGCGACCTCCGCGCCGATCCAGCCGGCGCCGACCACCACGATCCGCGTCCCCGGGACGGCGGCGGCGCGCAGCCGCTCGGCGTCACCGGCGGTGTGCAGGGTCATCGCGGCGTCCCAGCCCGCCGGGCGCAGGGGCGCGCTCCCGCAGGCGAGCACCACGGCGTCGGCCATGACGTCGTCGCCCGACGCCGTCCGCACCACCACCTGCTCGCGGTCCGCCTCCAGGCGCGTCGCGGGGTCGGCCAGCCGCAGGTCGTCGACGAGGGCCGGGAGGTCGATCCCGAGGTCGTCGGCGAGCCAGACCGGCTCGGTGCGCTTGAGCAGCTCCTTGGACAGCGGCGGGCGGTCGTACGGCGGCAGGCCCTCCGCGCCCAGCACCGTGAGGTGCCCCTCGAAACCGTGCTGCCGCAGGGCGGCGGAGGTCTGCGCGCCCGCCAGCCCCGCACCCACGACGACCACGCTGCTGGGGACCTGACCTGGAGTCGACGGCATGGACCTCACGGTAGCTCGCAGGCCGCCAACCTGGGAATGTGCTCTGTATCAGGTTGCAAGCAGGTCACGGTCCTGCAGAATCGCGACGTTTCGGTTGTACCCTCGTCCCGTGGATCTCAGCGAGATGCGGACTGCCCCTGGCGCACCGGGCGGTGCCACGACCCTCCTCGAGCCGGGCTCGGCGGGAACGGCTACGCTCGAACGCACCGGACGGGCCGACCTGATGACGGCCACCACGACGACCAGCCAGGAGCTCGACCGCAGTGAGCCAGCCAGCGGCGAGGACTCCGACATGAGTCCGGCCGAGCCGCAGCGCAGCAACCTCGCGATCTGGCTCGTCCTCGCAGGTGTCGGCATCTCCGTGCTGCTCGGCATGGTCGCCGGCGCGCGCGCCGGGGCGATCGGCATCGGGGTGGTCCTCGTGGTCTGCGCGATCTTCCGCGCGGTGCTCGACAGCCCCGTCGGGCTCGTCATCCGGACCCGGACCGTCGACATCATCCTGTACGGCGCGACCGCCGTGCTGATCGGCGTCCTCGCCGTGGCGACGCCGAGCATCTGACCTTCCCGCCAGGCCCTCCCGGCCGGTCGTCCCGCCCGGTCTTCCCGGCGGACGACCTGCCCGCCCGTGGCGCGGCCGCCGTCAGCGGGCCGCGCCCTCCAGCGAGCCCGTCACGGGCTGCTCCGACTCGACCACGCACAGGATGCGACGGTCGCCCTCGGCCCAGCTCTCCTCGGACGGCGCGATCGGCCAGTAGAGCAGCTCCGACTGGGCCCACTGCAGCCCCACGTACTTCGTGAACTGCGGGTAGCAAAAGGCGTCGGCGGCGTCCCACAGCGCCTGCTGCGTGGGGGCCTCGCCGTTCTTCGCGAGGCTGTCCTCCGCGGTCGTCTCCGCGTAGATCTCGCCGCCGTGCGCGGTCGTGCAGGGCACCACCGGGATCCGGTACAGCGTGGTCTGGCCCGACGTCGCGGCCGTGTCGATGCAGTCGCCCACCTGCAGGTCGGGGATCTCGGCCCCGGCGGTCGCCGAGGTGTCCGCGTCAGGCGTCGGCTCCTCGGACGGCGCGACCTGCCCGCCGGCCTCCTGGGTCGGCAGCGGCTCCAGACCGTCCGCCGGGTCCTCGGCGTAGGGGTCGGCGTACGGGTCCGTCGTCGCGTACGGGTCGACGGTCGGGCTCGGGGACGACGTCGGCGCGGTGAGCGCGGGACCGTCGTCGGGCAGCGTGATGCCGAGCGGGCCCGCCAGGGCCGGCGGCACGAACGACTTCGCGGTCGAGACCAGCCCGGGCGGCAACGACGACGCGTAGGTGGGGGCCGCCACTGCGGCGATCCCCAGGCCGACGACGGCGAGCACGCCCACCGTGACCGCGCCCAGGGAGAAGTCGAGGGTGCGCACCGACGACTTCTTCGCGCGGCGCACGTTGCCGGTGCCGTTGGCCTCGGCGGTGCGCATCGAGTGCACGAGCGCCGGGATCGCGAGCGGCCAGAAGAGCAGGAACGCCGCGACCACCCAGCCGGTGCGGGTCGGGTAGGGGAGCTCGTTCGGGTCGGCGTCGTCGTCGCCGGCGATGGGCCCGGGCTCGGCGGTGGTGTCAGGCTTCTCATCCGCGCCGGCCTCGTCGCCGGTCTTCTCGTCCGGACCGGCCTCGTCGTTGCCCTCGCCTGAACCGGACTCGTCGTCGCCCGCGTCCGGACCGGACTCGACCTCGGTCTGCTCGTCCGTGCCGGGCTCGGCGTCGTCGGGCTCGGCGTCGCGCCGCCTCCTGCGGAAGCCGCCCCATCGCTTACGGGCCTTGCCGGGCTCCTTGCCGGCCGCGTCCGGCTCGGCGTCGTCCGGGTTCTCCTCGGACACGTCCGACGCGGCGCCGTCGACCTCTGCCTCGGTGTCGTCAGCGTCCGACGCGGTGCCGTCCGCGTCCTGCGCCGCGTCTCCCGGCTTCTCCTCGGGTCGCTCCGACGGTGCCTCGGGTGCGTCGTCGGACGTCTTCCGCGGTTCGGGGCCGGCCGGTTCCGTCGCGCCGTGCGAGGTCTGCGTGCTGTCGGCCATGGTCCCGGATCGTAGCGGTGCGGGCTTTCCGGGCGAAAGGCGCGCTTCACCCCGTGGCTGCTCCTCCGGCTCCGGGGTGCGCACCCCGGAGCCGGAAGAGCGGCTCATCGTTCGCTGACGCGAGCGGTCAGGTCGTCGGCGTCGGACTCGGCGAAGCAGCTCAGCTGCCGGTCCAGCGCGCGCCAGTCCCACGGATCCGGTGCCGTGTGCCAGAAGTGCAGGCCGGAGTCCTCGGCGGTCGTCCCGGTAGCGCTCTCGAAGGCCGCGCGACAGGTCTCGTCCGCGTACCGGGCCATCACGGCCGGACCAGGGAAGGCGGGTTCGGTCACGCCGTCGGTCTGGCCGAACGCGTCGCTGGGCACGTGCGTGAGCCGGTAGAGCTCCCCGCCGTGCGGTTCCGCGCACCGCACGACCTCGACGGTGCGCACCACGTCGGTCAGCCCGTCGGTGAGATAGCAGCTTCCCTCGCTCAGCTCCCGTACCGAGGTCCCGTCGATCGGGCCGGAACCCGGCTGGTCGTCGTCGACGTACCGGGTGGACGTCGCCGCGTCCGCGGCGATCTCCACGTCCTCGAACCAGAAGCCCAGGGCGACGACGCCGGCCAGTCCACCGACGGTCAGCAGACACGTCAGCGCGATGTAGAAGACGAGGCCGGCGATCCCGATGCGCCGGGCCTTCGCGCCCTCGGCCGCGAAGGTCTGCCGGTCGCCCGCGCCGAGCGCGGCCGTCGCCCGCTGGGTGTGGGGGTAGGCGGCCACTCCGAACGGCCACCACGCGAGGAGCGCGACGATGCTCCAGCCCGCTCCGGTGGACGGCTCGGCCGGCGGCCGCGGCAGGGGTTGGTACGACGTGGGGGCGTCGTAGGGCGACCTCGCCGGGGCGTAGGGGTCCGGAGCGGGCCCGGGCCCGGGCGGACCGGGCGGGCCGGGCGGCGTCAGGGGCGGGAGCTGGTCGCTCATGAGCTCGCTCCGACCTCGAAGAGCCCGGGGTAGTCCGCGAGCTCACCACGCATCGGGGTGTCCACCTGGACGAAGCAGACGGCCCTGCGCAGGCCGTCGCCCCAGTCGTCCCAGGTCGGTTCGATGGTCCAGACGGGGGAGTCTGCCGAGAGGGAGGCGCCCGAGTACTCCTCGTACCGCGGCGCGCAGTCGTACCACGCCCAGTCGGAGACCTCGCTCGTGCCCGGGAACTCGCCGTCGCCGAGATCGGTCACGGCGATCACCTGCGCGTCGTGCAGCCTGCTGCACGGGATCACGTCGACCCATCCCCAGGCCGTCTCCCAGTCGGGGGCCATGAAGCAGTCGCCGGCACGGGCCGTGAGCGGGTCGATCGTGATCGGTTCCCTCTTCGGTGCGGCAGCGGTCCGGTAGGAGCCAGGGGCGGGCTCGGCCGCCGCGGTGTCGATGCCCTCCGCCTTGAGCGAGTCGGTCGCCATCGGCGTGAGGATCAGCCCGAGGGGGACGTAGAGCATGAGCGTGCCCGCGTACAGGGCGCCACCGATCAGGACCCCGAGCCGTGCGCGGTTCCGGGCTCGGTGCGCCTCGCGCTGCGCGGTCCAGACGTCGCCGGCCCCGAGCGCGCCGGCGGCGCGGTTGGCGGCGAGCACCGCGGCGATCGCCAGCGGCCAGAACAGGATGATGCATGCGGTGATCCAGCCGCGGTGCACGGGCACCCGCAGGTCTTCGGGCCGGATCGAGGGTGGGGCGGTCACGGCGGGATGTCTATCAGGCGTTTCGCGCAGACATGGCCGATGTGACCGGATCGTGAGGCGACTTCACCCTGGCGGCACGGCGACCGCCGTCGGTGGCACCGATCCGGGAGTGGTCGGAGTCCCGGTACGACGCAGGGGCCGCACCTCCCCTACGGAAGGTGCGGCCCCGGCGTCGTACGGGTGCGGCGAGGGGTCAGGCCTTCTCGTCGCTCTTCTTCTCCGGCTCGGGGGCCGGCTCTGCCTCGGCGGGCTTCTCCGCGGACTCCTCCGTGGCGGCGGCAGGTGCGGCGGCCGGGGTCGGCTCCTCCGCGACGACCTCGGTCGCCTCGTCGTCGTCCTCGTCCTCGTCGGCCTCGTCGAGCTCGAGCTCCTCCGGCTCGACCGAGGCGAAGGCGCGGTAGAACAGCGCGGCGAGCGCGGCGCCGACCAGCGGGGCCAGCCAGAACAGCCAGAGCTGGCGGCCGGAGCCGTCGCCGCCCCAGTTGTTCGCGAAGAGCGCGGCGGCGGTCGAGCGGGCCGGGTTCATGCCGGCGTTGGTGACGAACCACGACACCAGGGTCAGCGCGGCGATGGCGCTGCCCACGGCGACGGGGGCGTAGGTGATGCGGCTGCGGCGGTCGTTGACGCCCAGGTACACGCCCACGAGGATCGCCGAGATGATGACCTCGACCAGCAGCGCCGGCAGCCAGTCGAACTGCGCCTGGCCCTGCGTCTGCAGGTAGAGCGGGGAGTGCTGCGAGAAGCCGTTCACGGCGGCGTCGAACGCGTCGGAGGTGTTCTCCTTGCCGAGCAGCGCGAGCAGCGGCTGCGGGACGGTCGCGAACAGCACGGCGGCGGCCAGGATCGCGCCCACGAGCTGCGCGCCCCAGTAGCTGAACATGGCGCTGACCGTGATGCGGCCGCTGAGCCAGGAGCCCAGCGAGATCGCCGGGTTGAAGTGCGCACCGGAGACACGGCCGACGGTCGCGGCACCCGCGATGTAGGCGAACGCGCCGCCGAGGGCCACGCCGAGCCCGCCGACCGTGTTCAGCGGGCTGTAGACGAGCACACCCACGATCACGAGCGTCAGCAGGAACGTGCCGAAGGTCTCGGCGAGCAGGCGGGAGAGCAGGCTGGGCGACCGCTCCTCGACCTCGGTGACGCCGCTGGTCGCGGCGAGGTCCTGGGACATGAAGTCTGTTCCTTTCAGTGGCACACCTTCTCGGTGCGCGTCATGGCGGCGTGCAGTGCGATGTCGCGCACATCCTGCCATTACCCGCCTGGGCAAAACCTGAATACGCGCGGGTATTTTCTTCACCGTACTCGGGTACCGGTACCAGGCAAGACACAGATCGGCCCAGGGGCTGGGCGAGGCGGGCCGGTCGATGCAAGAGTGGGGTCATGACTGAACCCGTGAATGTCACCGTCACCGGAGCCGCTGGCCAGATCGGGTATGCGCTCCTCTTTCGCATAGCCGCGGGCGAGATGCTCGGCGCGGACACGCCAGTACGGCTCCGACTCCTCGAGATCCCGCAGGCCGTCGGCGCCGCGGAGGGCACGGCCATGGAGCTCGACGACTGCGCCTTCCCGAACCTGACCGGCGTCGACATCTTCGACGACCCGGTCAAGGCCTTCGACGGCGTCAACGTCGCCCTGCTCGTCGGTGCCCGCCCGCGCGGAGCCGGGATGGAGCGCGCGGACCTGCTCGAGGCCAACGGCGGCATCTTCGGCCCCCAGGGCCGGGCGATCAACGACGGCGCTGCGGACGACGTCCGCGTGCTCGTGGTCGGCAACCCCGCCAACACCAACGCCCTCATCGCGGCCTCGAACGCCCCCGACGTGCCGGCCACGCGGTTCACCGCGATGACGCGGCTGGACCACAACCGGGCGCTCTCGCAGGTCGCGGCCAGGACCGGGACCCCCGTGTCCGAGATCAAGCGGCTCACCATCTGGGGCAACCACTCCGCGTCGCAGTACCCGGACCTGTTCCGCGCCGAGGTCGGCGGCCGCCCCGGTGCCGACGTCGCGGCGGACACGGCCTGGCTGACGGACGACTTCATCCCGACCGTCGCCAAGCGCGGCGCCGCGATCATCCAGGCGCGCGGGGCGTCGTCGGCGGCGTCGGCGGCCAACGCGGCGATCGCGCACGTGCGCGACTGGACGCACGGCACCGCCGAGGGCGACTGGACCTCCGCGGGCATCTGGTCGTCCGGCGAGTACGGCGTGCCCGAGGGGCTCGTCTCCTCGTTCCCGGTGACGTCCGACGGCACGGGAGAGTGGAAGATCGTCGAGGGCCTCGACATCGACGAGTTCTCCCGCGGCCGGATCGACGCCAGCGTGGCGGAGCTCGCCGAGGAGCGCGACGCGGTCCGGGCCCTCGGTCTCATCTGACACCAAACCGTTGGTCGAGCTTGTCGAGACCCCGGACCAGGTCTCGACAAGCTCGACCGACGAGACGTAGCGCGTGAGGTGTGTCTCGCAATTGAGGAGCGCGCAGGACCCTCAGGTATCTTGATATCGAGAGATCGGCACATTCCAACACCCGGGGAGTCAGCCACACCCATGTCGAAGATCATCTATACCCACACGGACGAGGCCCCGCTGCTGGCGACCTACTCGTTCCTGCCGATCGTCTCGGCGTACGCGGCCAAGGCCGGTGTGGACGTCGAGACCCGCGACATCTCGCTCGCCGGCCGCATCATCGCCCAGTTCCCGGAGCGGCTCACGGAAGAGCAGCGCCAGGCGGACGCGCTCGCCGAGCTGGGCGAGCTGGCGAACGACCCGTCGGCCAACATCATCAAGCTGCCGAACATCTCGGCGTCCGTCCCGCAGCTGAAGGCCGCGATCGCCGAGCTCCAGGGCCTCGGCTACGACCTGCCGGACTTCCCGGAGAGCGTCGAGACCGACGAGCAGAAGGACGCGCGCGAGCGCTACGGCCGGGTCATGGGCTCCGCCGTGAACCCGGTGCTGCGCCAGGGCAACTCCGACCGCCGCGCCCCCGCCTCGGTCAAGAACTACGCCAAGGCGCACCCGCACCGCATGGGCGCCTGGACGGCCGACTCGAAGACCAACGTCGCGACCATGGGCCACGACGACTTCTTCTCCAACGAGAAGTCCGTGATCGTCGAGGCCGACGACACGCTGCGCATCGAGCACGTCGCCGCCGACGGCACCGTGACCGTGCTCAAGGAGTCGCTGCCCGTGCTCGCCGGCGAGGTCGTCGACGGCACGTTCCTCGACGCCGCCGCGCTGGACGCGTTCCTCGCCGAGTCGATCGAGCGGGCCAAGGCCGAGGGCGTGCTGTTCTCCGTGCACCTCAAGGCCACGATGATGAAGGTCTCCGACCCGATCATCTTCGGCCACGTGGTCCGCGCCTTCTTCAAGCCCGTCTTCGACAAGTACGGCCAGGACCTCGCCGCCGCCGGCCTCTCGGCGAACGACGGCCTGGGCGGCATCTTCGCGGGCCTCGAGTCGCTGCCGAACGGTGCCGAGATCCGCGCCGCGTTCGACGCCGCGCTGGCCGACGGCCCGAAGATGGCCATGGTGAACTCCGACAAGGGCATCACCAACCTGCACGTCCCGTCCGACGTCATCGTCGATGCCTCGATGCCCGCCATGATCCGCATCGGCGGCCACATGTGGGGCCCCGACGGCGAGGAGGCCGACACCCTCGCGGTGATCCCCGACTCCTCCTACGCCGGGATCTACCAGACCGTCATCGACGACTGCCGCGCCAACGGTGCTCTCGACCCGGCCACGATGGGCTCCGTGCCCAACGTCGGCCTCATGGCGAAGGCCGCCGAGGAGTACGGCTCCCACGACAAGACGTTCGAGATCGCCACGGACGGCACCGTCCGCGTCGTCGACGGCGCCGGCAAGGTGCTGATCGAGCACGCGGTGCACGCCGGTGACATCTGGCGCGCCTGCCAGACCAAGGACGCCTCGATCCGCGACTGGATCAAGCTGGCCGTGACCCGCGCCCGGCTGTCCGAGACGCCCGCCGTGTTCTGGCTCAACTCGCGCCGTGCGCACGACGCCAACCTGATCACGAAGCTCGAGCAGTACCTGCCGGAGCACGACACCGACGGCCTCGAGCTGCACGTCATGAACCCCGCGGAGGCCACGGCGTTCTCGCTCGCGCGCATCCGCGAGGGCCTGGACACCATCTCGGTGACCGGCAACGTGCTGCGCGACTACAACACCGACCTGTTCCCGATCCTCGAGGTCGGCACGTCGGCGAAGATGCTCTCGATCGTGCCGCTGATGAACGGCGGCGGCCTGTTCGAGACCGGTGCCGGTGGCTCCGCGCCGAAGCACGTGCAGCAGCTCGTCGAGGAGGACTACCTGCGCTGGGACTCGCTCGGTGAGTTCTTCGCGCTGGCCGCGTCCTTCGAGCACCTGGCGGTGACCGAGGGCAACGCCCGGGCCCAGGTCCTGGCCGACACGCTCGACCGCGCCACCGGCACGTTCCTCAACGAGGACCGCTCGCCGGGCCGTCGCCTCGGCACCATCGACAACCGCGGCTCGCACTTCTACCTGGCCCTCTACTGGGCCCAGGAGCTGGCCGGGCAGTCCGACGACGCCGAGCTGGCCGCCACGTTCAAGCCCCTCGCCGAGGCCCTCGCCGGCGGCGAGCAGGCCATCGTGGACGAGCTCGTCGCGGTCCAGGGCAAGCCGGCCGACATCGGCGGCTACTACCGTCCGGACGACGCCAAGGCGTCCGCGGTGATGCGCCCGAGCAGCACCTTCAACGAGGCGCTCGCGTCCCTCTGACGCCCGCTCTCTCGTGCGTGTCAGACCCTCAGGTCACCCGGGTGACCTGAGGGTCTGACACGTCGGAGTGACCTTGGTCGCTCCTGTGGAAAAAGAGGCGGGGAGTGTCGGTGCCTGGACGTAGCCTCAGGAAACGATGATCGACGCACCCCGCACCCCCGAGACCACGCCCGTTCCCGAGGCGTCGCCTCGTCCTGCGCCGACGCCGCCGACCGACCCGGCCCGCCGGCTCGACTGGCGCCGCCTGCGCGGCCCGGCCGCGGTCGTCGCCCTGCTCGCGCTCACCGCGGGCGCCGTCGGGCTCGCGCTCGGCACCGTCGCGGCCGGCCGGCTGGCCGCCGACGCGACGGTCGTCGGGCTGGTCCTGCTCGCCGTGTGCGTCGTCGGCGGTGCGGTGTTCGACGGCGTCGGCCAGGTGACCTGGGCGAGCGTCGTGGACCGCGCCGAGGGCAAGCTCCGCAGCGACCTGCTCAGCGCGGCGCTGCGGCAGCCGCTCGCCACGCTCTCCGAGCAGGCGGTCGGCGAGGTGCTCGACCGGGTCGACGACGACACGCACGCCGTCGGCACCCTCGTGCGCCGCCAGCTCTGGGGCGCCGGCCGCACGGTGGTCGGCGTCGTGCCCATGTGGATCATCGCGGGCATCACCTGGTGGCCCGCCTGGCTGCTGTTCCCGGTGCTGGGCGGCATCGTCGCCCTGCTCACCCGGCCCCTGCTCGGCGAGATCGCGCGCCGCAAGGTGATCGAGGAGGCCGCCTGGACCGACCACGCCGCCGCCTTCGAGGAGGCGGTCGCCGCGCGGAACGACCTGCGCACCAGCCTCGGCCAGGCGTTCGCCGTGCGCCGCGTCGCGCAGCTCTCGGCGATCGTCCACGAGAAGTTCCGCGCGGTGGTGCGCGTCGAGGAGCGCCTGCTGCGGCGGGCCGGCCTTGTCATGTACGCGCTGCTCGCCGGCACCGCGGTCACCTGCGCGGTCGTGGCCGCCGGGGGTGGTCTGTCGGTGCAGCAGCTCGTCACGCTGTTCCTGGTCACCGCGATGTTCGTGGGGCAGATGGACAACCTGGTGCACCACCTCCCGGACATCCAGGAGGGCCTCGGCGCGGTGCTGCGCATCCGGCAGATGCTGGAGGTCGAGCCCGAGCCCGAGGGCGGCGACGACCTCCCCGAGGGGCCGCTCGGCCTCGAGCTGCGCGACCTGACCTTCGCCTACGACGAGGGCACGTTCGCCCTGAGCGGCGTGGACCTCGTGGTCCCCGCCGGCGAGACCGTGGCCCTCGTGGGCCGTACCGGCTCCGGCAAGTCGACGCTGGCCGCGCTGCTGTCGCGCGCCGTCGAGCCGGAGCGGGGCTCGGTGTTCCTCGGCGGCGCCGACGTGCGCGACCTGGACCTGCAGAAGCTGCGCGGCGCCGTGGGCGTGGTCACCCAGCGCACGGAGATCATCGCCGGCACGCTCGCGGAGAACATCGCGCTGTTCGCCGACGTGCCGCGCGCCGACATCGAGGCGGCGGTCCGCGAGCTCGGCCTGACCGACTGGACCGCCGGCCTGCCCGACGGCCTCGACACGCTCCTCGGCCCCGGCGGCACCACGCTGTCCGCGGGGGAGGAGCAGCTCGTCGCGTTCGCGCGGCTGCTCGTGCGGCACGTGCAGCTCGTCGTGCTCGACGAGGCCACGGCTCGCATGGACCCGCTCACCGAGGCCCGCGTGGTCGCCGCGTCCGACCGGCTGCTCTCGGGCCGCACCGGCGTGCTCATCGCGCACCGGCTCGGCACCATCGAGCGCGCCGGCCTGGTGGCGGTGCTCGACCACGGCCGCGTTGTGCAGCAGGGCCCCCGGGCGCGGCTCGCCACCACGCCCGGACCGTTCCGCTCGCTGCTGGAGGCCGGCGCGAGCGATGGCTCGCTGGACGAGTCGGCGGCCGAGCCCACCCTGGCCGTCGCCGCCGAGGCGCGCGCCGGCACGACCGACACGGTCGCGCCCGACGCCGTCGCGCCCGACGCCGCCGCGCCCGACAGCGGCACCGCCAACCCCGACGCCACCCCCGACGCCGTCGGCGGCCGCCGACGGACCGGCACCCCGCCCGACCTGACCCCGCCCGGCGACGGCCCGAGCCTCGCGCGCGGCGTCCTCCACGCGCTGTTCGTCCGCCCGAAGTGGGGCATCTTCGGCGCGGTCCTGTTCCTGCTGGCCAGCCTCGTCGCGGCGCAGGGCGCCGTCAGCGGCTTCCTGTGGGGCCGCACGGTCGAGGTCGTCGGCACCGGCGAGCTGCCCGTCGGCCTGCTGGTCGCGCTCGCCGTGCTGCTGCTCCTGCAGCCGCTGTTCATCTCCCGCGCGCTGGGCGTGTACCCGCGCTGGTGGGTCGAGGTGCTGCTGCGCATCCGGATGTCGGTCATGCACGGGCAGACCCGGCAGTACCGGCTGCCCGCCACCCCGCCCGGCGAGGTGGTGGCCCGGTCCATGGACGCCGACCGGTTCGTGCGGTACGCCGACCGCTGGGTCGACTTCGTCAACGGCCTCGCGATCGTGGCGGTCACGGCCCTGATCAGCGGCACCTGGACCGCCGGCGCCGTGCTGCTCGCGGTCATGGTGGTCTCCGCCGCGGCGTCGGCCATCGGCCGGCCCATCGCGGGCCGCTCCGCCGCCGGGTCCTCGGCGGCCCGGGCGCGGTTCGGCCGCGCCCTCGTCTCGGCCCTCGACTCGGCGCGCACGGTGAAGCTCGCCGCCCGCACGCCCGACGTGCGCCGGCACCTCGGCGAGGTGGACTCGGGGCGCGTCAAGGCCGCGATCTTCGAGCACCGGGTGCAGGCGGTGCTGGACTCGGTGCCGCTGGTGACCCTCTACATCGGCGTCGTCGTCGCCTGGGGCTTCCTGCTGACGAACCGGTGGGACCTGGCCACGACGCTGCTGGTCGCCAACGCCGTGACCGGCTTCGCCTGGTTCGGCGTTGTGGCCGGCGCCGTGGTCACCGAGGCGCCCGGCACCCGTGCCTGGCAGGTCGCGACCGCCCGGTTCGCCGGCGGCGCCGACCTGGTCTCCCGCCAGCAGGGCGTCGACCTCGTGACGGGTGTGGCACCCGCACCGGAGCCGTCGCCCCGCGAGCCCCTGGACCGCCTGGAGCTGCGCGGCCTCACGGCGGTGCACGACGACGGCACGATCGGCGTCTCCGACGTCGACCTCGAGGTACGCCGGGGCGAGCTCGTGCTGCTGCTTGGCCAGGTCGGCTCGGGCAAGTCGTCGCTGCTCTCGGCACTGGCCGGGCTCATGGAGCACACCGGTGACGTCCGGTGGAACGGCACCGAGGTGACCGACGCCCAGGTCTTCCTGCGCCCGGGCCAGGTGGCGCACGTGGCCCAGGTGCCGCGCGTGCTGTCCGGCTCGTTCTCGGACAACGTGCAGCTCGACCACGCCCGCGACATCGACGGCCCGGTCCGGGGCGCGCGCCTCGAGCAGGACATGCGCGACGCCGGCGGCCCGCACGCGCTCGTGGGGCACCGCGGCGTGCGGCTGTCCGGCGGCCAGGTGCAGCGGCTCGCGCTCGCGCGGGCGCTGGCGGCGGACACCGAGCTGCTGCTGGCCGACGACGTCTCCAGCGCCCTGGACGCCTCGACCGAGATCGAGCTGTGGGCCGCCCTGCGCGAGCGGGGCACCACGGTGGTCGGCGCCACCTCCAAGCGGGCGGCCCTCGCCCGTGCCGACCGGGTGGTAGTGCTGGTCGACGGCGCCGTGGCCGACGTCGGCCCGTGGGCGGGTCTCGCCCCGCGCTGGAACCACCTCGCGGGCTGATCACCTCGCGGGCTGTACGGCGCGCGGGCAGACTCGTTGCCGCACGGGCGATGAGTCTGCCCGCCCGCCGTCGTCGGACCGGGGGAGAGCCGCGGTGCGGCACCGACCGAGGAGATCCCCCATGGCGAAGATCGTGTCCAGCCTGTTCGTGGCGCTCGACGGCGTCGTCGAGCCGGACAAGGGCAACTGGCACTTCCCGTACTTCAACGACGAGCTCGGCGCGGCGGTCGACGAGACGCACAACACCGACGTCTTCCTGTTCGGGCGGGTCACCTACGACTCGTTCGCCGGCGCCTGGCCGGAGCGCGAGGCTGCGGGCGGCGAGGACGCCGGGTTCGCCAAGCGGATCGGCGACATCCGCAAGATCGTCGCGTCCCGCAGCCCGCTCGACCTCACCTGGCGCAACTCCGAGCAGCTCCAGGGCGACCTGGTCGAGGCCGTCACCGCGCTGAAGAACGACCCGTCGATCCAGAAGATCGGCCTGTCCGGCTCGATCTCGGTGGTGCGCCAGCTCCTCGACGCCGGTCTGCTCGACGAGCTGCACCTGTTCGTGCACCCGGCCACCGCGGGCGGGGGCCTCAAGCTGTTCCAGGACGGCGACCCGTCCCGGCCCATGAAGCTCCTCTCCGCGACGCCCTTCCGCACGGGCCTGCTGCACCTGGTCTACACGCCGGACCCGAACCCGCCGACGGGCGGCTACGAGGAGGCCGTGGGCCAGCTCCCCGACGAGTGACGGCGCGGAGCCGCCGTCAGCGCGGCGGCTCCACCCGGTGCGGCAGCACGAACACCAGCAGGAACGCCACCACGGCGAGGCTCGCGCTGGTCGCCATCGCCAGGGTCGCGCCGTGCGCGAAGACGTCGGCGACCACCTCCGGCGTCGGGCGGCCGGGCGGGAAGGTCAGGGCTCCGAAGAGGACCGAGCCGACCACGGCGATGCCCGCCGCCGAGCCGATCCGCTGCATGGTGCCGATGACGCCGGACGCCGCCCCGGCCTCGTCGCGGTCCACGGTGGCGACGATGAACTGGGCGTTCGGCGCGATGAACAGGCCGCTGCCGATGCCGCCGATCAGCAGCGGGCCCGCCAGGTGCCAGTGGGTCAGGTCGCCGGTCGGCACCAGCCAGAGCACGAGCCACACCGAGACGAGGCTGACGGCGACCATGCCCGTGCCGATCACGAGCACGGTCCGGCCCAGGCGGTGGGACAGCCGCTCGCTCTGCGACGCGCCCGCGATCGAGCCGATGGCGAACGGCACCGACACCAGGCCCGAGGCCAGGGCCGAGTGGCCCAGCCCGGACTGCCAGAAGATCGAGATGGTGAAGAAGATGCTGGTGAACGCGGCGAAGTAGACCAGCGCGAGGATCACGCCGCCGGTGAACGCGGGGTGCGAGAACAGGTGCGGCGGCACCAGCGGGCTGCCGCTGCGGGCCGCGACCCGGCGCTCCCAGAACGCGAACGCGACGAGCAGCAGCAGGCCGCCCGCCAGGGACGTGAAGGTCCACCACGGCCAGCCGGCGTCCTCGCCCTCGATGAGGGGCACCAGGATCGCGACCAGCGCCACCGAGACCAGCAGCAGCCCGACGACGTCGACGCCGCGCGCTGCGCCGCCGACCACGATCCGGGGCAGCAGGGCGACCGCGGCGGCCACGGCGATCACGCCGAACGGCAGGTTCACGAAGAAGATGGACCGCCAGCCCTCGTTCTCGCCGAACGCCTCGATGAGCAGGCCGCCGACGATCGGCCCGAGCGCCGTCGAGAAGCCGATGGCCGCGCCCATCACCGCGAACGCCTTGCCGCGGGTGCGGCCGGTGAACATGAGCTGGATCAGTGCCGTGACCGCCGGGAAGAAGATGCCGCCGCACAGGCCCTGGACCACGCGCGCCACGATCAGCTCGGTGGCCCCGTTGGCCAGACCGCACCAGAGGCTGGCGAGCGTGAACCCGGCCAGGCCCACGATGAACACCCACTTGTGGCCCACGCGGTCGCCCACCCGGCCGGCGGGGATCAGAGCCAGGCCGTAGGCCAGGGCGTACCCGGAGATGATCCAGGAGAGCGTGCCCTCCGAGGCGTCCAGCGAGAGCCGGATGGTCGGCAGTGCGACGTTGACGATGGTCGTGTCCAGCAGGGCCATCGAGACGCCCAGGATGAGCACCGCGAGGGCCATCCAGGAGCTACGCGGGGGTGCGTCGGTGTTGTCGCCCGCGGCCGCGGGCACGGGGGAGGTGGTCACAGGTACGAGCCTAGGGTGGCGTCATGGAACTGACCTTTCGTGAGGCGGCCCTGGCCGACCTCGAACGCGTCGTCGAGCTCATCGCCGACGACGCCGTCGCCGCCACCCGCACCGGCACCTACGGCGCACCCCACGTCGCGGCCTTCGAGGCCATCGCGGCGAGCCCGGACAACGAGCTGGTCGTCGCCGAGTCCGGCGGCGAGGTGGTCGGCGTCATGCAGCTGACGTTCATCCCCGGCATCTCTCGCAACGGCGCCTCCCGGCTCCTGGTCGAGGCCGTCCGGGTGGACAAGGCGTACCGGGGCCAGGGCATCGGCCGCCTCCTGATGGAGCACGCCCACGAGCGCGGCCGGGAGCGCGGTTGCGTGCTGGCCCAGCTCACCTCGGACAAGCAGCGGCCCGACGCCCACCGGTTCTACCGCAACCTCGGCTACGAGCAGTCGCACGAGGGGTTCAAGCTGCCGCTCTGATCCCACCCGGCCCCACTCTTGCTGCAACGTTCTGCAAGCGTTACAGTCGCGCTCGGATCACATTTCGGGGTGTTCCGGACGACGAAGGGGTCATCCATGTCACGCACCGCGCGCCCGCGCTCCGTACAGGTCGGCGCGGCCGCCCTCGCCGCCGTCCTGGTGGCGACGGCGGGCCTGGCCGTCTCGCAGCCGGCTGCCGCCCAGGACCGCACCGCCGCCCTGGTCGGCAGCCTGCAGGACGAGCTCGGCTGCGCTGCCGACTGGGACCCGGCGTGCGCCGACACGGAGCTCGTCGCGCAGGGCGACGGCACGTTCGTCGCCGAGTTCGAGGTCCCCGCGGGCACCTACGAGTACAAGGTCGCCCTGGACGACGCGTGGGACGAGTCCTACGGGCGCGACGGCGGCTCCGAGAACGCGCCCCTGCACCTGGCCGGGCCCGCGACGCTCCGCGTCACCTACGACGACACGACCCACCGCACCGCACTGACGCCGCTCGGCCTGGCCGGCGACTACACGGAGGCGGACGACGCCCTGGTGCACGACCCCGTGCGCCAGCCCGGCAGCGACGAGCGCTTCTACTTCGTGATGACCGACCGGTTCGCCAACGGAGACACCTCCAACGACACCGGTGGACTGTCGGGCGACCGGCTCAGCACCGGCTTCGACCCGGCGGACAAGGGCTTCTACCAGGGCGGCGACCTCGCGGGCCTGCGGCAGAACCTCGACTACATCGAGGACCTGGGCACCACCGCGATCTGGCTCACCCCGAGCTTCCTCAACCGCCCCGTGCAGGGCTCCGGCGGCGACGTCAGCGCCGGGTACCACGGCTACTGGATCACCGACTTCACGCGGATCGACCCGCACCTGGGCACCAACGCCGAGCTCGAGGCGCTGATCGACGACGCCCACGCGCGCGGCCTCAAGGTCTACTTCGACATCATCACCAACCACACGGCCGACGTCGTCGACTACACCGAGGGCACCTACGACTACGTGGACCAGGCGACCACCCCGTACCAGGACGCCGACGGCAACCCGTTCGACCCCGCCGACTTCGCCGGCACGGGCGACTTCCCCGAGCTCGACGCTGCCACGAGCTTCCCGTACACCCCCGTCGTCGACCCGGCCGACCAGGACGTCAAGGTACCGGCCTGGCTCAACGACCCCACGCTCTACCACAACCGGGGCAACTCGACGTGGTCCGGTGAGTCGGTCACGTACGGCGACTTCAGCGGCCTGGACGACCTGATGACCGAGCACCCGCGCGTGGTGGACGGCTTCGAGGAGATCTACAAGGCGTGGATCGACCTGGGCATCGACGGGTTCCGCATCGACACGGTCAAGCACGTGAACTTCGAGTTCTGGGAGGAGTGGTCCACCGAGATCCAGGACTACGCCCGGGACCAGGGCAAGGACGAGTTCTTCACCTTCGGCGAGGTGTACGACGCCGACGCCGCCAAGACCTCGCCGTACGTGCGCCGGACCGACATGAGCTCCGTGCTCGACTTCTCGTTCCAGTCGGCCGCCACGAGCTTCGCCAGCGGCAACAGCGCCCGCCGGCTGGCCGACCTGTACGCCTCCGACGACCTGTACACGACGCCGCACAGCAGCGCCTCGGCCCTGCCCACGTTCCTGGGCAACCACGACATGGGCCGCGTCGGCTACATGCTGGCGGGTGCCGAGAACCCGCTGGAGCGCGACGAGCTGGCGCACGAGCTGATGTATCTCACGCGCGGCCAGCCGGTCGTCTACTACGGCGACGAGCAGGGCTTCGCGGGCACCGGCGGCGACAAGGACGCCCGCCAGACCCTGTTCGCGACCCAGGTCGACGAGTACGCCGACCAGCCGCTGGTCACCGGCGAGCAGGCCGGCAGCGTGGACCGGTACGACACCGACGCGCCGCTCTACGAGCACATCGCCGCCCTCGCGGCGCTGCGCGAGGAGCACCCGGCCCTGGCGTCCGGCGCGCAGATCGAGCGCTACGCCGAGGACGGCGCCGGCGTCTACGCCTTCTCCCGCGTGGACCGCGAGGACCGGACCGAGTACCTGGTCGCGGCCAACAACGCCGCGCAGGAGCGCACGGTCACCCTCGACACGCTCACGCCGGGCGCGGAACTCGCGCCGCTGTACGGCACGGAAACCCCGGTCACGGCCGACGCCGACGGCGCGGTGACGCTGACCGTCCCGGCCCGCTCCGCCATCGTGCTGGTCGCCGACCGCACCGTGGGCGCCGAGACCGCCGGGACCGTGACGGTCGTCCCCGGCACGAGCGCCCGGCCGGGCGCTGCGGTCACGGGTGTGGCCCCGGTCGCCGCCGGCATCGACGACGCCTGGGCCGAGACCTCCTTCGCCTGGCGCGCCGTGGGCACCGACGAGTGGCACGACCTCGGCACCGCCGAGGACACCTCGCCGCGCGTCTTCCACGACGTCGCCACCGAGGCGGGCCTCCCCGAGGGCACCCTCGTCGAGTACCGCGCGGTCACCCGCGACGCCGACGGCGACACCGCCGCGGCCAGCTCGTACGCCTCGGTCGGCGTGGACGTGAGCGGCGTCGTCGACGACCCCACGGACCCCGACGTCGACCTGGTCACCGTGCCCGGCTCGCACAACAGCGAGATGGGCTGCGCCGGGGACTGGACGCCGGACTGCGAGGCCGCGCGCCTCACCCTCGCCGACGACGGCACCTACACCGGCACGTTCGAGCTGCCCGCCGGGTCCTACGAGTTCAAGGTGGCGCTGAACGGCTCCTGGGCCGAGAACTACGGCGCCGACGGCGTGCGGGACGGCGCCAACGTCGCCTACTCGACGGGCGGCGGCCCGGTGACCTTCACGTGGGACCCGGAGACCAAGGTGCCGTCCGTCCAGATCGGCACCCCGGGCACGCCCGGCGAGGGCCAGCAGGCCGCGCACTGGGTGCGCCAGGGGCTGGTCCTGGTCCCGGCGTCCGGCTTCGGCTCCGGGGACACCTGGGCCCTGGAGACGGAGGCGGGGTCGTACCCGCTGGTCCCGGCCGGCGGCACGGGCGACGTGCCCGCCGACGTGGCCGAGGACTTCCCCCACCTGGCCGACCACCTCGCCCTGGAGGCCGAGGGCCTGACCCGGGCCGAGGCGACGTCGGCCCTGACGGGCGCGCTGCGTGTGACCCGGCACGACGGCGAGACCCTGACCGCCGCCACCGGCGTGCAGATCCCGGGTGTGCTGGACGACCTGTTCGCGACCGACCGCACGCTCGGCGTGACGTGGCAGGGGAGCAGGAAGGCCTCCTTCGCGCTCTGGGCGCCCACGGCCCGCGCCGTGACGCTGCAGGCCTGGCCCGCCGGCCGCTCGCTGGACGCCGAGCCGCGCACCTTCGCCATGACCCGGCAGAAGGACGGCGCCTGGACGCTCGACGGCGGCCGCGCCGACCGCCGGCTGGACTGGCAGGGCGCCCGCTACCGCTACGCCGTCGAGGTGTACGTGCCGAGCACGGGCCAGATCGAGACCAACGTGGTGACCGACCCCTACTCGGTGGGCCTCACGCTGAACTCGACGCACTCGGTCGCGCTCGACCTCGACGACAAGGACTGGCAGCCCAAGGTCTGGCGGAACACGCCCGCGCCGCGCGTGGAGCGCGCCGTCGACCAGACCATCTACGAGCTGCACGTCCGGGACTTCTCCAGCTCCGACGAGACCGTGCCCGCGCGCCTGCGCGGCACCTACGGCGCGTTCGGGGTCAAGGGCTCCGACGGCATGAAGCACCTGCGCTCGCTGGCCGACGCCGGGCTCACCACCGTGCACCTGCTGCCCACGTTCGACATCGCGACGATCCCCGAGGACCGCGCCGACCAGGCCACGACCGGCGACCTGTCCGGGTTCGCGCCGGACGGCACGGAGCAGCAGGCCGCCGTCGCCGAGGTGCAGGGGAGCGACGCCTTCAACTGGGGCTACGACCCGTACCACTTCATGGCGCCGGAGGGCTCCTACGCGGTCCGGGCCGACGGCGGGGAGCGCGTCGCCGAGTTCCGCTCGATGGTCGGCAACCTGCACGGCGCCGGGCTGCAGGTCGTGCTCGACCAGGTGTTCAACCACACCGCGGCGTCGGGCCAGGACCCGAGGTCGGTGCTGGACCGCGTGGTGCCCGGCTACTACCACCGGCAGAACGCGACCACGGGCGCCGTCGAGACCAGCACCTGCTGCCAGAACGTCGCCACCGAGCACGCCATGGTGCAGAAGCTGATGGTGGACTCCGTGGTCACCTGGGCCCGTGACTACCGCGTGGACGGGTTCCGGTTCGACCTGATGGGGCACCACTCCCGCGCGAACATGGAGGCGGTCCGGGCCGGGCTCGACGCGCTCACCCTGCGGCGGGACGGCGTCGACGGCAAGAGCGTGTACCTGTACGGCGAGGGCTGGGACTTCGGCGAGGTCGCGGGCAACGCCCGGTTCGAGCAGGCCACCCAGGGCCAGCTCGGCGGCACCGGCATCGGCACCTTCAGCGACCGCCTGCGCGACGCCGTCCACGGCGGCTCGCCGGTGGACGGGTCGTCCCTGTTCACGCAGGGCTTCGGCACCGGCCTGTTCACCGACCCGAACGGGCGGGACGCGCGGCTGGAGGACCCGGCGTCGGTCAACGACGGCGGCGCCGACGAGGCTGCGGACCTGGCCCACCAGACCGACCTGGTCAAGCTCGGGCTGGCCGGCAACCTGCGGTCCTTCGAGGTCACGACCTCGACGGGGGAGCAGGTCCGGGGTGACGAGCTCGACTACCGGGGCGCGCCCGCCGGCTACGCGGACTCGCCGGAGGAGGTCGTCACGTACGTGGACGCGCACGACAACGAGACGCTGTTCGACCTGCTGACGCTCAAGCTGCCGGCGGACACGTCGATGACCGACCGGGTCCGGATGAACACGGTGTCGCTGGCCACGGCCGCGCTGTCGCAGTCGCCGTCGTTCTGGCACGCGGGCACCGACCTGCTGCGCTCCAAGTCGCTGGACCGCAACTCGTTCGACTCCGGCGACTGGTTCAACACCATCGACTGGTCGGGTCAGGACAACGGGTTCGGGCGCGGCCTGCCGATGGCGGCCGACAACGAGGACAAGTGGCCGTACCAGCGGCTCCTGCTCGCCAACGCCGCCCTCAAGCCGGACGCCGACGACATCGGGTTCTCCGCCGCCCAGGCGAGCGAGCTGCTGGAGCTGCGGCACTCGACCGAGCTGTTCCGCCTGGGCTCCGCGGACCTGATCCGGCAGAAGGTGACGTTCCCGGGCTCCGGGCCGGACGCCGTCCCCGGCGTCATCACGATGTCGATCGACGACCGGGCGGGCCGGACCGACGTCGACCGGAAGCTGGACGGCGTGCTCGTGGTGTTCAACGCGTCGCCGGACGCGGCCACGGTCGAGGTGCCGGAGCTCGCGGGCCGCGACTACGCGCTGTCCCGCATCCAGGCCCGCGGAGCGGACCCGGTGGTGCGGGACACCACGTGGGACCGGAGGGCCGGAACGGTCACGGTCCCGCCCCGCACGGTGGCGGTCCTGACGGACCCCCGGGGCTGAGCGGCGGCTCACCAGGCGGGCGGCGGCCGTAACTCGTGGAGTTACGGCCGCCGCCCGCATGCTGAGTACCCGCTCACGTGTCTCCGCTGAACAGTGACGGGTGACAGCGCTGACAATTCGTCGGCGGTGGACCTTGACTCGGGCCCGCCTGGGGTGAATCGTGTGCGTCAGTTGGCCCGGCGGCGTTGCCGGGTTCGCACGACGCAAGGGAGCTTCATGCGCACGGCACGATTCCTCATCGCACCCGTCACGGCAGCGGCACTCGCCCTCTCGCTCGGTGCCTGTGGCTCCGGCGGAGGCGGCTCCGACGGCTCCACGATCAAGATCGCCTACCAGAAGTTCGGCAACTTCACGCAGGCCGACGAGCTGTTCAAGGACGTCAAGGCCGACTACGAGAAGGCCAACCCGGACATCACCGTCGAGCTCGTGCCGATCGAGGCGCAGCAGAACGACTACTTCACCAAGCTCGCCCTCATGAACCGGTCGCCCAGCACCGCCCCGGACGTCATGTACGAGGACACGTACATGATCAAGTCCGACGTCGAGGCCGGCTACCTCCAGCCGCTGGACGACTACCTCGCGGAGTGGGACGAGTGGGACCAGTTCGTCGACAGCGCCAAGGAGGCCGGCGCGGGCGACGACGGCAAGACCTACGGCGTCTCCATGGGCACCGACACACGCGGCCTGTGGTTCAACAAGGACGTGCTCGCCAAGGCGGGCCTGCCCGAGGACTGGGCGCCCAAGTCGTGGGACGAGCTGCTGGAGGCCGCCCGGGCGATCAAGGAGTCGGACCCGGACGTGGTCCCGTTCAACATGTACTCCGGCAAGCCGCAGGGTGAGGCCGCCGTGATGCAGGGCTTCGAGATGCTCCTGTACGGCACCGGCGACACCCTCTACGAGGACGGCAAGTGGGTGCTGGGCTCGCAGGGCTTCGTCGACAGCCTCGACTTCATCACCACCGTGTTCACCGAAGGCCTGGCGCCGACGCCGCAGCAGGCGCTCGACACCAACATCGGTAACACCGTGCAGGCCGAGTGGCTGCCCGAGGGCAAGGTCGGCATCGCGCTCGACGGCTCCTGGGTGGCGGGCAACTGGCTCGAGTCCGGCGTCGCGCCGTGGCCCGAGTGGTCCGAGAAGATGGGCACCGCGCCCATGCCCACGCAGGACGGCGCCGCGCCCGGCGCGGTCAGCATGTCGGGCGGCTGGACCCTCGCGATGGGCTCCGGCTCCAAGAACCCGGACGCCGCGTTCGAGTTCATCTCGATGGCGCTGAACCGCGAGAACTCCCTCTGGTTCGACGTCGCGAACAGCCAGATCGCCGTCCGCACCGACGTCGCCGAGGACCCGGAGTACACCAAGACGAACCCCACCACGGAGTTCTTCACGGACCTGGTCGACGTGACCAACTTCCGGCCCGCGACGTCCGACTACCCGAAGGTCTCCAACGAGATCATGGTCGCGATGGAGGCCGTGATGACCGGGCAGCAGACGCCGGAGGAGGCGGCCGCCGCCTACGACGAAGCGGTGATCGGCATCGTCGGCGAAGAGAACACGGTCCAGGGCTGACCTGATGGCCGTCACGTCCCGCGGCGTGGCGCGAGTGGTTCCGCTCGCGCCCGCCGTCGTCCTGCTCGCCCTGTTCATGCTGGGCCCCGTGGTCTGGTCGTTCTACGGCTCGTTCACCAACGCCGCCCTCACCGGGCCTGCCGCCCTGAGCCCGGAGTGGATCGGGTTCGACAACTACACGGCGCTGGTCGGCGACCCCGACTTCCCCAAGTCGCTGTGGCTGACCGTCGTGTTCGTGTTCCTGTCCGCCGTCGTCGGGCAGAACGTGATGGGCATCCTGCTGGCCGGCCTGCTCCGTTCGGCGGTCAGGCCGGTGCGGTCGATCGCCTCAACGGTGGTCGTCGCCGCGTGGGTGCTGCCCGAGATCGTCGCGGCGTTCGCCGCGTACGCGTTCTTCCACTCGGAGGGCACGCTCAACACGCTGCTCGGCGGCATCGGCATCACCGGTCCCGACTGGCTCTACTCCACCCCGATGCTCGCGGTGATCCTCGCCAACATCTGGCGCGGCACGGCCTTCTCGATGATGGTCTACTCGGCCGCCCTCGCGGAGGTGCCGCCGGAGCTCACGGAGGCCGCCCAGCTCGACGGGGCCAACGGGCTGCAGCGGCTCACCTGGGTGACCCTGCCCGTGATCCGGCGCAGCATCTCGACCAACCTGATGCTGACCACGCTGCAGACGCTGTCGGTGTTCACGCTCATCTACGTGATGACCGGCGGCGGGCCCGGCACGGACAGCTCGACCCTGCCGATCCTGGCCTACCAGGAGGCGTTCAAGTTCGCGCAGGTCGGCTACGGCACGGCCATCGCGACCGTGATGATCATCGTGGGCGGGATCTTCTCCGTGATCTACATCCGCGCGCTCCGACCGGAGGTGGACTGATGACGGACACTCTGACGAGGCCCGCGGCGCCGGCCCGGAGCGGGCTCGGCACGCTGGCCGCGCCCCGCGGCACGGCCACCAAGGTGGCCGCCAACGTGGTGCTGCTCGTGATCGCGCTGTGCTTCGTGCTCCCGATGGCCTGGGTGCTCGTGGCGTCGTTCGACGCGGAGGCGACCCTCTCCTTCGGGCTGCCCGACGCCGTGACCACCGCGAACTTCGCGGCGATCATGACGCCGGAGCTCACCTGGCTGCCCCTGTGGAACGCCTTCGTGCTGTCCGCGGGGTCGGGGGCCATCACGGTGGTGGTCGCGGTGCTCGCGGCGTACCCGCTGTCGCGCTACCGCATGCGGTTCGGCAAGTACTTCCTGTACTCGGTGCTGTTCGGCACCTGCCTGCCGATCACGGCGATCATGGTCCCGGTGTACGCGCTGTTCGTGCAGCTCAACCTGCTCGACTCGCTGCCCGGGACCATCTTCTTCATGGCGGCGACGTCGCTGCCCATGGCGATCTGGATGACCAAGAACTTCATGGACTCGGTGCCGATCTCGCTGGAGGAGGCCGCCTGGACCGAGGGCGCCTCCGCCATGCAGGCCCTGCGCCGCGTGGTGCTGCCGCTCATGCGGCCCGGCATCGCCGTAGTCTTCATCTTCGTGTTCGTGCAGGCGTGGGGGAACTTCTTCGTCCCGTTCGTGCTGCTGCTGTCCCCGGAGAAGCAGCCGGCGGCCGTGAGCATCTTCGCGTTCTTCGGCCAGTACGGGTCGGTCGCCTACGGGCAGCTCGCCGCGTACTCGCTGCTCTACGCGGCGCCGGTGCTCGGCCTGTACGTGCTGGTCACCCGCATCTCGGGCTCGGCCTTCGCCCTGGCGGGCGCGGTCAAGGGCTGAGGCACGGGGCGACCGCGGCCGCCGCCGGCCGTCGCCCTCCGGCCGCCGAACGTAGGTTTGGTCGGCTCATGGAGCGCCATGAGCCGACCAACCCTACGTTCGGCGTCTCACTCGTCCGAGGTCTTGCGGCCTCGCAGCCAGCTAGTAATATTGAGAGCGCGAGGGGCAGTAGCCCCGAGAAGTGAGCCCGAGAGCCTTCCGGACGGTCGGTGTCTCGGGCTTCGCGCTGTCCCCGTGCGATCAGGCGTGGATCTCGTCGAGCACGAGAGGGCGCACCTTCGCTCGCCACGACTGGTCCCGGTTCCAGGCCCAGGCGATGGCGTCCGCGGCCCAGAGCAACGGTTCTTCGTGTCGCTCCCGGTGGTCGTAACGAACGTCGGTCTTGTGCAGCTCCTCGAAGAGCCACCGCTTGTCGTCGGGTACAAGCGTCCGGTCCGTCTCAAGCACGAGGAAAGACGCCTCCTTCTCGACGCACGTCCTGGCGAGAGCCCTGACACAGAGTTCCCGTGGTGTCTGCGGCGTCCGCCGGTCCGGTGCCGACACTATGAGCGCGCACACATCCAGCTCGACCAGCGTGCGTAGGACGGCGTCACGGATGGCATCTCGTTCCGAGACGAAATGGATGCTTCTCTGTCCGGGCCGCCGAAGTGCTCGCAGCGCGCTCCGTAGACGCGACACAGCACCCGACGCGACGAAGACAGCGACGAGCAGAAAACCCTTGGCCTTGGACTCGTCGACGTACACCTGTGCCCTGCGCGGTGGCTCGCGTACCAGGTCCGTGCTGGTCAACACCGACTTCAAGAAAGGTCCCCGTTCGAACGCCAGTGCGCCAAATAGCTAGCCCGTGGCGTGTGCTTCTGGCCTCGACAGGGGACAACTCTATGTCTGGAGCGCCGAATTGGCCCGTCGAAGGGGACTGCTTCCCGCGGCTCGTTCGACCCAGGCGGTCAGCGGAAGACCACCGTGCGGCGGCCGTCCATCAGGACCCGGCGCTCCGCGTGCCAGCGCACCGCGCGGGCCAGGGTGCGGCGCTCGACGTCCTCGCCGATGCCCACCAGGTCCTCGACCGTGCGGGAGTGGTCCACGCGCTCGACGTCCTGCTCGATGATCGGGCCCTCGTCGAGGTCGCCGGTGACGTAGTGCGACGTGGCGCCGATGATCTTGACGCCGCGGTCGTGCGCCTGCCGGTACGGGCCGGCGCCCTTGAACGACGGCAGGAACGAGTGGTGGATGTTGATGATCTGCCCGCTGAGGTCGCGGCACAGGTCGTCGGACAGGATCTGCATGTACCGGGCGAGCACCACGAGTTCGGCGTCGGTCTCCTTGACCAGGCCGCGCAGCGTCGCCTCCGCCTCGGCCTTGGTGTCCTTGGTGACGGGCACGTGGTGGAACGGCTTGCCGTAGAAGGCGGCGATGTCCTCCAGGTCGCGGTGGTTGCTCACCACGCCGACGACGTCGATCGGCATGCGCTGCGACCGCTCGCGGTAGAGCAGGTCCACGAGGCAGTGCGCCGCCTTGGAGACCATGAGCAGCGTGCGGATACGGCGGCCGACGACGTCGAGCGTCCACGTCATCCGGAACGCGCCCGCCACCTGCGTCATCGCCGCGGTGAGCTCGTCGCGCGACGCGGCGGACTCGACCTGCACGCGCATGAAGAACAGGCCCGACGCCGGGTCGCCGAACTGCTGCGACTCCGTGATGTTGCCGCCGTGCTCCGCGAGCATCCCCGCCACCGCGTGCACGATGCCCGGCTGGTCCGGGCAGGACAGGGTGAGGATCCAGTGGGTGGCTGCGCTCGCGTCGTTCACGCGGTCAGGCTAACCCGCCACCGCCTGCGGCAGCCCGCCCTGTCCGAGCTCGCGGCGCATCACCCAGCGCCGTCGGCCGCCGCTCACGCCGCCGGTCTCGGCCGCGCGGGTGAAGCCGGCCGCCTCGAACATGCGCACCGTGCCCACGTAACCGCTGATCACGTCGACGCGCTCGGGGCCGACGTCGACCGGGTAGCCCTCGAACACCTCGGCCCCGTGCGCCCGCGCGTGCTCCACGGCGCCCGCCAGCAGGTGGTGCATGAGCCCCCGCTTCCGGAACCCCGCGCGCACGACGAAGCACACCGCCGACCAGGCGTCCCGCTCGTCGACGAACGGGATGGTGCGGCTGTTCATCAGCCGCCGGTAGGTGGACCGGGGCGCGATCGAGCACCAGCCGGCCACGACGTCGTCGACGTACGCGAGCACGCCCGGGCCGGGCTCGGTGGCGCACTCGTCGCGCATGTAGCCGGGCCGATCCTCGTTCGGCACCCGGCTGTCCCGGTAGGCCATGCACCAGCAGCCCTTGCCGCCTGGCTTCTTGACGCCCACGACCTCGTAGAAGTCGTCGTACCGCCCCACGGCGGGCCGTACCTCGATGCGTTCCATGCCCCGAACCTACGCCGAGCCACCGACACGCCCGACCGGACCGTGGTCGTCGTCGACTCGGGCGTGTCACCTCTGACACGATGGACCCATGAGCAACTCCACCACGACGATCGCCCTGGTCGAGGACGACCATGCGGGCGAGCTCCTCACGCTGCGCCGCGCCGCGTTCGTCACCGAGGCCCAGCTGTACGACGACCCGCACATCCCGCCGCTGACCCAGACGCTCGCGGAGCTCCGGGAGGACCTCGCGCGGGACGACGTGGTGACGATCGGCGCGTGGGAGGGCCACCGGATGATCGGCTCGGTGCGCGTCGAGATCGAGGGTGAGAAGGCCACCCTCGGCCGCCTCGCCGTGGCCCCGGACAAGCAGGCCCGCGGCATCGGCACCGAGATGCTGTTCGCCGTGCTCCCGTACCTGCCGGAGCAGACCACGGAGATCTGGGTCTTCACCGGCAAGGACTCCAAGCAGAACCTCGCGCTGTACACCAAGCACGGGTACGAGGAGCAGTACGACAAGGCCGCGGGCGACCTGACCTACACCTACCTGCGCCGCGTGCTCGGCGCCGCGGGCGCGCAGCCCGTGTCGCAGGAGAAGTAGCTCAGAAGCCCCACGCGTGGAAGGACTCGATCTCCATCCACGCGTCGACCCGCGGGTTCTCGCGGTTCGGGTACGGCTTGCCGCCGTAGTGGACCGAGAGCCGGTCGATGCCCGCGAGGCCCTCGTCGGGCGTGATCGTCACGCGGCCCTGGAGGCTGACGTGCCGGTACCAGCTCTCGCCGTCGAGCACCGTGAGCGAGACCCGCGGGTCCGCCCGCAGGTGCTCCAGGCGCTTGCGGGTGCCGTCGAGGTTCAGCAGCACGCGCCCGTCCTCGTACAGGTACCAGGTGGCGACGGACACGGGCGCGCCGTCGGGCCGGACGGTCGCCATGACGGCGTGGTTCGGGCGCTCGAGCATGGTCGCGATGTGCTCGGGTACCGGGGGCTTGGCCACTGTGTGCTCCTTCGACGTCGGGTGTCCGCCGCAGCCAATCAGGTATCGCGCCCCGGGCCAAGTGCGCCGGGCTGTGCGAGGCGGTCCGGCCCGGTCCGGACGCCCCGCGCCGTCGCCGCGGCCCAGCGGTGCGTGAGGCGTACGCCCTCGAGCTGGGGGAACGTCGTGAGCAGGTGCTCGGCGAGCCGGCGGGCGGTCTCCGGCTGGTTCTCGTGCGCCCGGGACATCCGGCCACCGGCGGGGCGGACGGCGTACCCCCCGAACACGATCCGGTCGTCGTCCGTCAGGCGGTAGCGGTGGGCCGCGTCCGCGAGCCCCTGCCGCCCGCGCCAGCCCAGCGCCGCCAGCAGCCCGGCGTCCAGCGGCTCGGTCGCGACCGCGTGCTCGTACACCGCCGCGGCCTGCCGTCGGTGGCGCCGCAGCAGGGGCGGGAACGCGCCCGTCCCGAGCACCACGCGTTCGGCCCGGACCGACGCCTCGCCCGCGGGCGAGGTCGTCCGCAGGGCGACAGCGCCCCGCGCGGGCACCGCCAGCCGGACCGCCCGGGTCTCCTCGAAGATCTCGACGCCGAGGGCGCTCGCCGCCCGCGCCAGCTCGGCGGCCAGCCGAGCCGGGTCCACGAGCGCGCCGCCTCCGGGTCGGACCAGGCCGGCCTCGTAGGTGGGGCTGGCGATCTCGGCGCGCACCTTGGCCCGGTCCAGGTACGTGTGCGGCACGCCCGCGACGGCGGCAGCCACGGCGGCGTCCTGCAGCTGGTCGATCTGGTGCGGTTCGACGGCGAGGTCGACGACGCCGGTGCGCTCCCATCCGCAGTCCAGGCCGAGCCCGGTCACGGCGACGTCCATGGCTGCCAGGTTCTCGTGGCCCAGGGGCGCCGTCACCAGCCCGGTGTCGCGCCCGGAGGCGGCCCAGCCGACCGACCGGCCCTCGAGCAGGAGCACCCGCGCGCCGGGGTCGCGCTGCTTGATCCCCAGCGCTGTCCACAGGCCGGTGCAGCCGCCGCCGACCACCACGACATCGGCTCGCGCGGAGGCCGACAGGCGCGGGTACCGGTCGGGGGTGCCCAGGTCGTCCTGCCAGAAGACCGCTTGCCGGGTCCTTGCCAGAGCGTGGTCGACGACGGATCTGGCCGGAACATTGCGCTCGAAAACGGTCTGCTGCAGGCGCCCCATGTCGCAAATCTAGCCAATGACCGATCAATGCCGGTTTCGGCCGGGTGAGCGTCTGGTGACGCCGCAGGCGGCGCTACCTGCCGCCGAGGCAGACCGTCTCGAAGCTGCGGGAGGCGTCGAAGCCGAGCTCCAGCTTGTCCTTGGTGCCCTCGGGGCACTCCATGCCGCTGACGATCAGGCCGGTGACCTTCTGCGCGCCCCTCGACGCGCAGGCGAGCTCGGCGCCCTGGCTGTCCACGCAGTCGCCGGTCACGAGCTGTCCGCCGCCGTTGCCGGGGTCCCCGGGGTGGTCGTCGGACAGGTTGCGGGCGCACACGCCCTGCGTCTCGCCGCCGGCCTGGCCGTCCTTCTGGAAGACGACGTCGGTGCCGTCCGGGCAGTGCAGCTGCGCCACCGACACCGCGTCCTGGATGTCGAGGATCGTGACCGTGGCCTCAGGGTCCTCGCAGGGCAGCGGGAGGTAGGCCTTTCCCCCCGCGGTGGCCTCGGGCGACGGGTTCGGCCCGGCGCAGGAGTCGACCGCCCAGGACGCCGCCACCGTCTCGTCGCCGCTGTCGGGCCCGAAGAAGTGGATGCCCACCGCGATGATCACGCCGGCCGCCACGAGGAACGCGACGACGGACCAGATCTTGTCCCGCCGGGTGCCGCCGCGGCGCTCGCCGCCGCCCTTGCCACTCGGCCGCTGCTCGGGTGCGGCGGGCGCCGGCTCGGCCGCCGGCCGGGCCGGGAACTGGCCGGTCCGGGGCTGGAACCCGCCGGACCGCTGGACCGGTTCGAACTGGACGGACCGTCGTCCGGGCTGGGCCTGGTGGGCGCGCGGTTCTGGCTGGTGTTCCGGAACACCTGCGTCCGGTGACACGGGGGAGGGCATGGCGGCACAGTAGCGACGTCGGCGTGAATAGCAAAAGGTCTCAGGTACTTTCGTTGCAATCCCGGGGTTTCTTGCGAATGGCCGCTGAACGGCGGGCGCCGGGCACCGGTTTCGACCGCCGCTGCTACGATCTTCGGGTCGCGACTGGCGTCAGGTGGATCACCACCGGGGAGCGACGAGTCATGCCGACGACGGGTCGTTCGCCTGGGCCCTGGGTCACCTCGTGGAAGGTGTGCGCCCGGGCCGTCCGGCACGGTGCGTGTGCCATCCGCCGCCGTCCGACAATCCCCGTCCCGCATGAATCGAGGAGCTATGAGCGCATCGACTCCCGACCCGCTCGCCACCCCGCTCGCCGAGCTCGACCCCGAGATCGCCGCCGTCCTTACCGGTGAGCTGGCCCGCCAGCGCGACACGCTCGAGATGATCGCGTCCGAGAACTTCGTGCCGCGTGCCGTCCTGGAGGCGCAGGGCTCGGTCCTGACCAACAAGTACGCCGAGGGCTACCCGGGCCGCCGCTACTACGGTGGCTGCGAACAGGTGGACATCGCGGAGAACCTCGCTATCGCCCGTGCCAAGGACCTGTTCGGCGCCGAGCACGCCAACGTCCAGCCGCACTCCGGCGCCCAGGCCAACGCCGCGGTGCTGCACGCCCTGATCAACGCGGGCGACAAGATCCTCGGCCTCGAGCTGGCCCACGGCGGCCACCTCACGCACGGCATGCGGATCAACTTCAGCGGCAAGCTGTACGACGTCGGCGCCTACGGCGTGGACCCGCAGTCCTACCGCATCGAGATGGACGAGGTCCGCAAGAAGGCGCTGGAGCACCGCCCCGACGTCATCATCGCGGGCTGGTCCGCCTACCCGCGGCACCTCGACTTCGCGGCGTTCCGCGAGGTCGCCGACGAGGTCGGCGCCAAGCTCTGGGTCGACATGGCGCACTTCGCCGGCCTGGTGGCCGCCGGGCTGCACCCGTCCCCGGTGCCGCACGCCGACGTCGTCTCCTCGACCGTGCACAAGACGATCGGCGGGCCGCGCTCCGGCTTCATCCTCTCCAAGGAGGAGTACGCCAAGAAGATCGACTCCGCCGTCTTCCCGGGCCAGCAGGGCGGCCCGCTCATGCACGTGATCGCCGCCAAGGCGGTCTCGTTCAAGGTCGCGGCGACCGAGTCGTTCAAGGACCGCCAGGAGCGCACGCTCCGTGGCGCCTCGATCATCGCCGAGCGCCTCTCGCAGCCCGACGTCGCCGCGGCCGGCGCGTCCGTGCTGACGGGCGGCACCGACGTGCACCTGGTGCTCGTGGACCTCCGCAACTCCCAGCTCGACGGTCAGCAGGCCGAGGACCTCCTGCACGACGCCGGGATCACCGTGAACCGCAACGCCGTCCCGTTCGACCCGCGGCCCCCGCGTGTCACCTCGGGCCTGCGCATCGGCACGCCGGCCCTGGCCACGCGCGGGTTCGGCGACGCCGAGTTCACCGAGGTCGCCGACATCATCGCGACGGCCCTGAAGGACGGCGCCGCGACCGACGTCGACGCCCTCTCCGCGCGGGTCGAGAAGCTGACCGCCGCGTTCCCGCTCTACCCGGGGCTCTGAGCCGATGACCGCACAGATCCTGGACGGCAAGGCCACGGCCGCGTCGATCAAGGCGGAGCTCAAGGACCGCGTGACGGCGCTGCGCGACCGCGGCGTCATCCCCGGCCTCGGCACGCTGCTGGTCGGCGAGGACCCGGGCTCGCAGTGGTACGTGGCGGGCAAGCACCGCGACTGCGCCGAGGTGGGCATCGCGTCGATCCGGGAGGACCTCCCGGAGACCGCGACGCAGGACGAGATCGAGGCCGCGGTGCGCCGGCTGAACGAGGACCCGGCCTGCACCGGGTACATCGTGCAGCTCCCGCTGCCCAAGGGCATCGACACCAACCGCGTGCTGGAGCTCGTCGACCCCGACAAGGACGCCGACGGCCTGCACCCCACCAACCTGGGGCGCCTGGTGCTGCGGGTCAACGAGGACGTCACGTCCTCGCTGCCCTGCACGCCGCGCGGCATCATCGAGCTGGTGGAGCGGCACGGCATCAAGCTCGCGGGCAAGGAGATCGTGGTGCTCGGCCGCGGCGTCACCGTGGGCCGCCCGATCGGTCTGCTGCTCACGCGGCGCGCCGTGAACGCGACGGTCACCCTGACGCACACCGGCACGCAGGACCTCGCGGCGCTGGTCCGGCGGGCCGACGTCGTCGTGGCCGCCGCGGGCGTCAAGGGCATCGTGTCCGGCGACATGGTCAAGCCGGGCGCCGTGCTGATCGACGTCGGCGTCTCGCGCGAGACCGACCCGGAGACGGGCAAGTCGCGTGTCGTCGGCGACGTCTCGCCCGAGGCCGCCGAGATCGCGGGCTGGGTGTCGCCCAACCCGGGCGGCGTCGGCCCGATGACCCGCGCGATGCTGCTGGCCAACGTGGTGGAGTCGGCGGAGCGCTCGCTGGTCCCGTGACCTGATCTGCCGCCGAACGTAGGAATGGTCGCTCTCTCAGCACTGAGAGGGCGACCATTCCTACGTTCGACCCCGGCCGACGGCGGGACGCCGGCGGGTGAACTGGCCTGCGATGAGTTGCGGGGCGGCGCGGCGTCTGAAGAGTTGATGTCGGGGCCGCTGCGGCCCCGACCGACTCAGGAGGACATCATGGTGAGCGTTCGGACCCATCTCTGGTTCGGGAACAACAAGGCCGGCGAGGCCGCCGCCTTCTACGCCGAGCACATCCCCGGCTCGTCGATCGAGCGCGTGGTCAAGGCGCCGGAGAACGCCCCGGGCGCCGAGGCCGGCACCGACTTCGTCGTGGAGTTCACCGTGGCCGGGCAGCCCGTGATCGGCCTGAACGCCGGACCGCACCGCACGCTCGACGAGGCGTTCTCGTTCTACCTCTCGGTCGAGGGCCAGGCCGAGGTCGACCACTACTGGGACGTCCTGACCGCCGACGGCGGCGAGCCCGGCGCGTGCGGCTGGTGCACGGACAAGTTCGGGGTGTCCTGGCAGGTGATCCCCAAGGAGCTCGAGCGGCTCAGCGGCTCGTACACGACGCCCGCCGAGATCGCCACGATGAACGCCATGCTGCAGATGGGCAAGATCGACGTCGCGGCCCTGCAGGCGGCGCACGACGGCGCATGACGCACCCGTGATCGGGGGCGTGTCAGGGGCTCCGGTTAGGCTGCCCCGGTGCCCCTGATCGTCGCCACCGCCAATGTCAACGGGATCCGAGCCGCCGTCCGCCGCGGCATGGAGTCCTGGATCGCCACTCGCACCCCGGACGTGCTCCTGCTGCAGGAGGTGCGCGCCCCCGACAAGCTCGTCCGCGAGGTGCTCGACGGCTGGCACGTCGCCCACGCGGAGAGCGAGGTCAAGGGCCGCGCCGGCGTGCTCGTCGCGTCCCGCCTGCCGCTCGGTGAGGTCCGCACGGGCCTCGCGGCCCACGGCAAGGACGGCGCCGCCGAGGAGGGCGCCGACACCGGCCGCTGGGTCGAGGCCGACATCAGCCTGCCCGACGGCGGCACCTTCACCGCGATCTCCGCCTACCTGCACTCCGGGTCGACCAACCCGGGCCAGGAGCACACCATGGTCGCCAAGTACGCCTACCTGGAGAAGGTCACCGCGCGCCTGGCGCAGCTCGCCGAGGCGCCCACGCCCGCCGTCGTCGCGGGCGACCTCAACATCGCCCACCAGAACGTGGACATCAAGAACTGGAAGGGCAACCAGAAGAGCGCCGGATTCCTGCCCGAGGAACGTGCCTACGTGACCCGCTGGCTCGACGAGCACGGCTGGACCGACCTGGGCCGCCACCACGCGGGCGACGGCCCAGGCCCGTACACCTGGTGGTCCTGGCGGGGCGCCGCGTACGACAACGACTCCGGCTGGCGCATCGACTACCAGCTCGCCAACCAGGCGCTCGCGGGCGCCTGCCGCAAGGTCGAGGTCGACCGGGCGCCCACCTACGCGGAGCGCTGGAGCGACCACGCCCCGGTCGTGGCGACCTACGAGCTCTAGTACCGGATCGCGTCGATCACCTTGACCCGCACGGCGTAGATCGCCGGGATCAGCCCGGCCAGCGCGCCGATCCCGACGGCGCACGCCATGCCCACCAGCGCGGCGTCGAACGGGAAGCCGGGCAGGTCGTCGAGCGGCCGGCCGAAGATGCGGTCGATCGGGATGTTCTTGATCACGGCCACCGCGATGACCACGCCGACCACGCCCGCCACGGTGGTGGCGACCACCGACTCCATGAGCACGCCGAAGAACACGCGGCCGCTGGTGGCCCCGAAGGACCGCCGGATGCCGATCTCCCGGATGCGGTAGCGCACGGTGACGAGCGCGATGTTGAGCAGCCCGAGGCCGCCCAGCAGCAGCGCGAAGCCGCCGACGCCGAGCACCAGGTACTGGAGCACGCGGTCGATCACCACCGCGTCGGCCATCGGCTGCTGCACCTCGAACCGGACGCCCGCCGCCGCCAGGTCGCGGGGCAGCACCTCGGCGAACCGGTCGGCGAGCTCCGGTGGTACCCAGAACCGGTAGTTGTCGGCCATCACCCGGTCGGGGAACCAGCGCACGGCCTGGTCGAACAGCATCATGGCGCGCGGGCCCTCGTCGTTCCACTGCACGGGCACCACACCGATCACCGTGGCGGCCACGGGCGACTCGCCCTCGAGCACGACCTTCGGGTGCGTGGTCACGGGGGCGCCCCCGGCGTAGGCGTCCAGGAACGCCTGGTTCACCACGAGCACCGGGGCCAGCCGCTCGGCGTCGGACTCCGTGAACCAGCGGCCCGCGTCGAGGTCCTGGCGGGTGATGGTCCCGCTGTCGGCGTCGACGGCCGACCAGTCCACGTAGGTCCCGCTGTCCCCGCCGTGCACCGCGAGGTCCATGGTCGCGCGCACGGAGTGGTAGGAGATCTTGTGCCGTTCGGCGACGGCGTCGACGACCGCGTCCGTCTCGGCCGCCGTCATCGCGCCCTCGGTCGGACCCATCGACCACGCCTCCAGCGTGGTGTCACGGCCCGACATGCGCTCGTTCTGCTCCTGCATGGCCTGGCCGAACATCGTCACGGCGGCCGTGATGCCGGTGATCGCGGTGACGGCGCAGGCGACGCCGACCAGCGCGAGCAGCACGCGGACCTTGTGGATCCGCAGCTCGTCCCAGGCCTCGACGATCGCGCCCACGAACCCGGTCATGCGGGGAGTCCCGCGGTCTCGGCCACGGCGGCGGGTGCGTCGAGGTGGATGGGTACCAGCACGCCGTCGGCCAGCCGGAACTGCCGGTCGGCGCGGGCCGCGATCGCGAGGTCGTGCGTGATGGTCACCAGCGCCGCCCCGGTCTCGCTCGCGGCGTCGTCCAGGAGGGTCATGATCGCCTGCCCGGTCTCGACGTCGAGGGCGCCGGTGGGCTCGTCGGCGAGGATCACGCGCGGCCCGCGCACCAGGGCGCGGGCGATGGCGACGCGCTGCTGCTCGCCGCCGGACAGCTTCTCGGGCCGCGTGTCGAGGCGCTCGCCCAGCCCGACGCGTTCGAGCGACTGCGAGGCGAGCCGGGTGCGGTTCCAGAACTGCCTGCCGCGCGCGTACAGGAGGGGCGCGGCCACGTTCTCCAGGGCGGTCCGCCCCTGCAGCAGGTTGAACTGCTGGAACACGAAGCCGAAGTCGTCGCCGCGGCGCCGGGCCAGGGCCCGGCTGCGCAGCCGGCCCACGGGCTCGCCCTCCAGGAGGTACTCGCCGGACGTGGGGGAGTCGAGCAGGCCCAGGATGTTCAGCAGGGTGGACTTGCCGGTGCCGGAGCGGCCGACGATCGCCACGTGCTCACCGGGACCGACCGTCAGGTCGACCCCGCGGAGGATCTCCAGCGTGCTCCCGTCGGGGAGCTCCACGTGCCGGGTGACGCCCTGCAGGTCGACGAGCGGGATCCCGGTCATCCGAAGCACTCCTCCTCGAACGCCCGCACGGCGTCCATGTCGCCGTCCATCGCCGCCTGGTCGTAGGCGGCGCTGTCGTCGCAGTCGACGCCGCCCTCCGTGCCGTCGTCGACGGGCGTGAACTCCAGGATCTGCTCGCCGGCCTTCAGGCCCTTGGTGACCTCGACCTGGAGGCCGTCCGTCAGGCCCAGGGTCACGTCGCGGGGCTCGGGCTCGGCGCCTTCCTCCTTGACGACCCACACGCGGCCGGTCTGCGAGGTGCCGAGCACCGCGGAGATCGGCACCACGACGACGTCCTTCGCGTTGCCGTTCGTGATCTCGATCTCGGCGCCCAGGCCGGAGAACGCCTTGACCTTGCGCGGGATGGAGCAGTGGACGGCGCCCGTGGCAGCGTCGGGGGCGCCCGCCATGGGGACCTCCATGCCGGCGGACTCGCCACCCGACTCGCCGGCGGGTGCCTCGCCGATCGTCAGCCCGGTGCAGGTGAACGGCGCGGGCCCGCCCTTGAGCGTCACCTGCGCCTTGCCGGTGGCCCCGACCAGCCGGTACTGCTGGTCGGCGGTGAGCGTGCCCGACACGGACAGGGTGCCGGGGGAGACGGTGCCGATGACCTCGCCGACCGTGACCGCCTGGTCCTTGAGCACCGTGATGTCCACGGTGCCGGCGACCGGGGCGAGGGCCGAGGTCCAGGTGACCTTCGGCTCCTGCTCGGTGACGGTCTCCTCGCCGGTCTCCGCGTCGACGTCGACGACCGGGTCGACGAGCTCCTCGCTCTTGATCCACAGGACGCGGGTGTCCTTGCCGACCTTCGCGTCGTCGACCTCGATCTCGGCGATCACGCCGTCCGCCGTGGCCTTGATCTCGACCGGCGGGTCGGTGACCACGGACGCGGGCACGGTGACCGCGTTGGTGACGGAGCCCTTCTCGACGGGGATCACCGCCTCGGTGATCTCGCCCGTGGGCTGCAGCGCGTCGGGCGGGTCGAGCTCGGCGCCCTTGAGCGCCAGGACCACGAGCGCGGCGGCGATCACGGCCCAGATGACGATCCGGGCGGTGGGGAATACGTACTGGCGGACAGCACCCACGGGGGCTCCTCGCGGCGGGGACGGGTGGCAGCCTGCTGGACATTAATGCAGGTACCGCCCCGGAGGGGATGAAAGTACGGGGTGAAGCCAAGCCTTTGCGAGGAAGGGCCCCGCACCTGACGGTGCGGAGCCCTTGCGCGGGATCGGGTAGGGCGCCGCTCAGGCCGCCGGGGCCGACGGCGGCGCCAGCAGGAACACCGGGGCCGTCAGGCCGGCGTCGGCGAACGCGTCCGCGACCGCCTGGGCGACCGTGTCGACGTCGGACAGGCGGACCAGCGCGATGGCGCTGCCGCCGAACCCGCCGCCCGTCATGCGCGCGCCGAGGGCGCCCGCCGCCATGGCCGAGTCGACCACCAGGTCGAGCTCGCGGCAGGAGACCTCGTAGTCGTCGCGCAGCGAGACGTGCGAGGCGACCATGAACGGGCCGACGTCGGCGGCGCGGCCCTCGCGCACCAGGTCGGCGAACCGCGCGGTGCGGTCGATCTCGGAGACCACGTGGCGCACCCGGCGGCGCAGCACGCCGTCGGGGTCGTGCGGCTCGAGTGCGGCCAGCGCCTTGTCGATGCCCATCCCGCCCAGCGTCGGCGCGATCTCGCGCAGCGACTCCAGCCCCAGCAGCTCCGCGGCCTGCTCGCACGAGGCGCGGCGCGCCCCGTACTCGCCGTCGACGTGCGAGTGCTCCGCCTTGGTGTCGACCACGAGGAGCGTGAGCCCGGCGGTCTCGAGGTCGAACGGCACGGGGACGCCCGACTCCAGCGGCTTGAGGCCCGGCCGGAAGTCGAGCAGCAGCGCGTGGCCCTCGCGGCAGCGCAGCGACGCCGACTGGTCGAGCCCGCCCGTGGGCGCGCCCGCGATCTCGTTCTCCGCGCGGCGGGTCGCGTCGACCAGCTCGGCGCGGCCGGCGTCGGACGCGGCCAGGCCGAGGCCCGCGACGGCGTCCAGGGCCACGGCGACGGCGGCCTCCAGGGCGGCCGAGGAGCTCAGGCCGGCCCCGAACGGGACGCACGAGTCCACGGCGGCGTCGAAGCCGCCGACCTTGTGCCCGGCCTCGGCCAGGGCCCAGGCCACGCCGGCGACGTAGGCGCCCCAGCCCCGGACGGCGCCCGGGGCGACGTCGGACAGGCTGGTCTCCCAGACGCCCTCGGCCTGCGCCGACACCAGACGGACCTGGTCGTCGTCACGCGGTCGCAGCGCGATGTAGGTGCGGTGCGGCAGCGCCGTCGGGAGGCAGAGCCCGGCGTTGTAGTCGGTGTGCTCGCCGATGAGGTTGACGCGCCCGGGAGCGGACCAGACGCCCTCGGGGGAGCCGTCGAACGAACGAGTGAAGAGCTCGTCGACCCGGCGGGCGCCGTCATCGGCGGTCCAGGCCTCGAGCCAGTTGATGGTGGTCACGTGTCTGATTATTGCCTCCTGTGCGCGCCGGCCCCACCCGCCGGTCAGGCAGCGAGACCGGCGCGCCCAGGATCGGGACGCGGGCTCAGGCCTCCTGGCGCAGCACGCGGACCCCTCCGGCGGGCACGTCGGCGTCGCCCACGACCTCCTGCCCGGTGAGCAGATCGGTTGCCAGACCGGTCAGCGGCAGCTTCACGTCGCCGTCGGTGTGGTTGATCGCCACGGTCCAGGAGGCGCCGTCGCCGTGCCGGCGCACCACCTCCAGCCCCTCCACCGTGCCCGACGCCGCCAGACCCGCGCCCGCGTAGACGTCGGCCATGACCGTGGACAGCGCGTCGACGTCGAGCGCGGTGGACACGTACCAGCCCGTGCCCGCGCCGTGCCGGTGCCGGGTGATGGCCGCGCCGCCCGGCTTGGGGCCGTCGGTGTAGGTGCCGACGGGCTCGGCGCCGTCCAGCACCAGGTCGTCCGCCCAGACCGTGCCCGTGAGGTCGGTGGTGTCGTTGGTCGCGGCGCCGGCCCCCGCCGCACCGGCGCGGTAGGCGACGGTGAGCGCGTCGTCGGCGCGCAGCGGCAGGAACTCCTCGACCCACACGCCCAGCGCCTCGCGCAGCGGGGCCATGAAGCCGCCGGGGTGCACGGCGTCGTGCTCGTCGACGATGCCGCTGAAGTAGCTCACCAGCAGCGAGCCGCCGCCCTCGACGTAGGCGGTGAGGTTGGCGGCGTCCTCGGCCCGGAGCAGGTACGACGCCGGGGCGACGACCAGCTTGTACCCCGACAGGTCCTGCCCGGGGCGGACCAGGTCGACCGTGTGGCCGTCCCGCCAGAGCCGGTCGTAGTAGGCGTCGACGCGCTCGCGGTGCCGCGCGCCCTCGCTGGGCCGGAACTCCAGGTCCTGCGCCCAGAACGACTCGTAGTCCCAGACCAGGGCGACGTCGGCCCGGACGCGGGAGCCGCGCAGCTCGGCCAGTCGGCCCAGGTTCGCGCCCAGCTCGGTGACCTCGCGCCACACCCGCGAGGCGGTACCGGCGTGCGGCAGCATCGCGGAGTGGAACTTCTCCGCGCCGGACCGGGAGGCGCGCCACTGGAAGAACATGACCGCGTCCGCGCCGCGACCCAGGTGGGCGAGCGAGTTGCGGGCCAGCTCCCCGGGCCGCTTGGCCACGTTGCGCGGCTGCCAGTTCACGGCCGACGTCGAGTGCTCCAGCAGGAGCCACGGCTTGCCGCCCGCGACGGACCGCGTGAGGTCGGCGGCCAGCGACAGTCCCACGTACCCGCGCGGGTCGGCGGCCCGGAGGTAGTGGTCGTTCGAGACGAGGTCGACCTCCTTGCCCCACGCGAACAGGTCCGTCCAGGGGCAGCTCGCGGCCATGAAGTTGGTGGTCACCGGGGCTGTCGAGTGCTCGCGGACGGCGTCGCGCTCGGCGATGAAGCAGGCCCGCAGGGCGGCGTCCGAGAACCGCGCGAAGTCGAGCTGCTGGGCCGGGTTGACCGCCTCCGGGGCGGCCGCCGGGACCTGGACGTGCTCCCAGTCGGCGTAGTGCTGACCCCAGAAGGCCGTGCCCCAGGCGGCGTTCAGGGCGTCGAGGGAGCCGTACCGCTCGCGCAGCCACTCGCGGAACGCGCGCTGGGCGTGCACGGAGTAGTCCAGCGCCACCGGCGCGCCGTACTCGTTGTGCACGTGCCAGCCGGCCAGCGCGGGGTGCTTGCCGTACCGCTCGGCCAGCGCCGTGGAGATGCGCAGCGCGGCCTCCCGGTAGGCGGGGGCCGTGGGCGCCATGAGCCCGCGGCCGCCCGGCCCCATCGGGGTGCCGTCCCGGTCGACCACCCGGGCGTCGGGGTGCGCCGCGTACAGCCAGGCCGGCGGGGCCGCCGTCGGCGTGGCGAGCAGGATGCGGACCCCGCCGTCGTGCAGCAGGCCGATGATGCGGTCCAGCCAGCCGAAGTCGAACTCGCCCGGCCGCGGCTCCAGCAGCGCCCAGCTGAAGATGCCGAGGCTGACCAGGTTCACGCCCGCCTCGTTCATGAGCCGGACGTCCTCCGCCCAGACCTCCTCGGGCCACTGCTCGGGGTTGTAGTCGCCGCCGTAGCTGATCTGGTCGACGCCGGTCAGCCAGCCGTCGAATTGCGGTCCGGGCGTGAAGCTGCTTCCGGTGGTGGGCATGGAGGGTCCTCTCGCGGTGGAGCTGGTGGAGCTCGGCCGACGGCCGTACGTCGTACCAGGACAACCGTAGGTCCTCCGGGTGGCCGGGGGAATACGCTTCCCGACGGCGTCCGGCGCACCGCGCAGCTCACCCCCGGATCGCGGCCAGCACCTCCTGCTCCTCGTCCCGGGTCAGGCCGGTGACCTTGGCGTCCGGGGTGTCGCGCAGCCACGCCAGGGTGTCACGGGCGGTGTCGGCGAACGGCCGGATCCGCAGCCCCGCCGCCAGCGAGGACGTCACGTCGTGGGTCATGAACCCGCCCTCCACGAGGTCGCCCGCCCAGAACGGGATCGACCGGGGTCCGGACCACGGGTTCACCTCGTGCTCGGCGAGGGCCTGCGGGGCGACCGCGACGAGCTCCGGGTCCGCGCCCGCGCCGTCGGCCACCTGCGCGAGCAGCTCGGCGCGGGGGAGGGGCGGGCAGACGGCGTCGAAGTCGCCCGTCGTGCCGCGCTCCGCCGCCGTGACGATCCAGTCCGCGAGGTCGCGGACGTCGACGAGCTGGACCGGGTCGTCCACCGGCTCGGGGACCAGCACCGGCAGGCCGTCGTCGGCCGCCTGGGCGAACCGGGCGGGCCAGTAGGTGAACCGGCCGCTCGGGTCGCCCGGTCCGACGATCAGGCCGGGCCGGATCACGAGGGCCGACCCTGCGCCCGAGCGGACGATGTTCTCGCAGGCCACCTTCATGGCGCCGTACACCTCGGGGCCGGAGGCCGGGTCCTCGTCGGTCTCGATCGGGTCCAGGAGCGGGAGGGTGGCGGGGGTGCCGCCCACGGTCGCCGTGTCGGCGTAGACGTTGACGGTCGAGACGAAGGTCCAGTGCGCGTCCGGGAAGGCCGCGACGGCGCGGCGCACGTGCGAGGGGATGCGGGAGACGTCGACGACGGCGTCGAACGTCGTGCCCGTCAGCTCCCCGGGCACCTCGTCGGCGCGGTCCCAGCGCACCAGGGTGGCGCCGTCGGGCACGGTGCCGCTCAGACCGCGTGCCGCGCACACGACGTCGTGGCCACGGGCCACGGCGGCCGCCGCGACGGCGCGGGACAGGAAGACGGTTCCACCGAGCACCAGGATTCGCATGGTGCCCACCGAACCGCATCGGGGGCTCCGGGGCACCGTTATCTGCTCCTGGCGAATCTCCGCCGGGCGTAGCGCGGGATCGGGCGGGCCGCCATCCCCTTCGAGGCCTAAGTTTCTTCGCTTTGCGACTGCTGAAAGCGAAGAAACTTAGGCCTCGAAGGCGAGGGGGCAGCCCAGCCCCGGTTCGGAGGGGAAACCGGCCGCGCCGGCACGCGAGCCTCCGCGAGCCGCCCCGCCGGCCCTACGTCACGCCGGGTTGATCCCCAGCTGCATCCCCGCCAGCCCCCGCTTGCGGCTGGCGAGCGCCGCCGCGACCTCGCGGAGTACCTTCGCCCCGGGGGAGTCGGGCGCCGTCAGGACGACGGGGGTGCCGGCGTCCCCACCCTCACGGACGGCGACGTCGAGCGGCACCTGGCCGAGCAGCGGCACGTTCTTGCCGATCACCTGGGTGAGCCGCGCCGAGACCTGCTCGCCGCCGCCCTCGCCGAAGATCGGCAGCCGGGTGCCGTCGGGCTGCTCCAGCCACGACATGTTCTCGACCACGCCCACCACCCCCTGCGACGTCTGGGCCGCCACCGACCCGGCGCGCTCGGCGACCTCGGCGGCCGCGGCCTGCGGCGTCGTGACCACGAGGATCTCCGACGACGGCAGCAGCTGCGCCACCGAGATCGCGATGTCGCCCGTGCCGGGCGGCAGGTCGAGCAGCAGCACGTCCAGGTCGCCCCAGAACACGTCCGCGAGGAACTGCTCCAGCGCGCGGTGCAGCATCGGCCCCCGCCAGACCACGGGCTGGCCCTGCGGCACGAACATGCCGATCGAGACCACCTTGACCCCGTGGGCGATGGGCGGCAGCAGCATGTTGTCGACCCGCGTCGGCTGCCGGTCCACGCCCAGCATCCGGGGGATCGAGAAGCCGTAGATGTCGGCGTCGATCACACCGACCGACAGGCCGTCGGCGGCCAGCGCCACCGCGAGGTTCGCCGTGACGGACGACTTGCCCACGCCGCCCTTGCCGGACGCCACCGCGAACACCTTGGTCATCGAGCCCGGCTGCGAGAACGGGATCACGGGGTCGCCCGCGCCGCCGCGCAGCTTCGACCGCAGCGAGGAGCGCTGCTCGGCCGTCATCACGCCCAGGTCGACGTCGACCCCGGCCACGCCCTCGACCGCCGTCGCCGCCGCCGTCACGTCCTTGACCAGCGTCGACTTCATCGGGCAGCCCGCTACGGTCAGGTCCACGCCCACGGTCACCGCCCCGCCGTCGCCGACCGAGACCGACCGGACCATGCCCAGGTCGGTGATGGGCCGCCGGATCTCTGGGTCCAGCACGCCGGTCAGCGCGTCGCGGACACGAGCCTCGAGCGTGGGGGAGTCGACTGAGGTCATGAATCGATCTTAGGCGGGCCCCGGACCGGCCCACGCCGGGGTCCTTGCAGTGCCCGTCAGTTGGTAACGGTACGCTGCGTCACCACCAAGGGTGAGGAGGCCCCCATGACCGAGCCACGCGTCCCGGCGCGAGTCCGGCGTGTCGCCTCGGAGGGCCAGGCGCGCGAGCTCGCGACCGAGCTGCAGCGCCAGGGTCGCCCCTGGCCGGTGGTCGTCATCTCCACCCCGGCCGGCCACGACGCCCCCTTCGTGGACCCCCAGCGGGTGCTCGACGACGTGGCCGGGCTCGCCGAGGTCGTCGTCATCCCGACGGGCGACGTGTCCTGGGAGTTCTCGTCGGGCATGCCGCCGGACACGCAGGTCTACGGCGGCGCGTCCCGGGTCTACGGTACCGACCTGGAGTGGGTGCACCAGCCGCGGCGCTCGCCGCTGCACTTCGCCTACTCGAGCGACGAGGACGCGCGCGTGCGCGACCGGCTGGTCAGCGACGTCATGCGGTTCGCGGTGCGCGCCGGGATCGTCGGCGCGGCCCGCAGCGCCCCGGGCGCGACGCCCGTCGAGGGCACCGTGCTGGGCGTGCTCGGCACGCGCGCCCTGGTCAGCACCGACGACGGCGGCCAGGCCACCGTCGCCGAGGAGCTCGTCCTGGCCGACGTCCCCCTCGCCCGGGTGCTCGCCCCGGGCATGCGGGTCGCGGGCGCGCTCGACCCGGCGCGCCGCCTCCTCGACGTGCGCGGCATGCTGCCCGACGTCGCCGCCCTCCGCCGGGCGGTGCACACCACCTACCGGGTGGGCCAGGTCGTGCTGGGCCGCGTGGAGAGCGTCGAGGACGAGGCCGTGCGCATCGCCCTGGCGCCGGGCGTCCACGTGCGGGTGCGCCGCGCGGAGATCACCGGCAACGACCTGGACCTGCTGGGCGACCTCTTCACGAAGGGCGAGGTGATCGCCGCCCGGCGCGTGCCCGCCCCGCTCGACGGCCTGGCCCTGCGGCTGGACGACGTCGACGAGTCCCAGGACGAGCCCGTCCCCGCGATCGCGCTGCTGGACGGCGGGCCGCCGTGGCTCCAGCCGCCGGAGCCGGAACCGGACTCCGAGCCGGAGCCGGAGCTGCCGCGGATCGACGGACCCGTGGTGCTGGGCTCGATCGGTCCCGCCGGACGGCCCACGCCCGGCGACCTGTTCGGCCTGCGCCCGACGTCCGCATCGACACCGGCCCCGGCCCCGACGAACGGCCAGACCGACGGCCGCCGCAAGCCCACCCCCGGCGACGTCGCCGCCTTCCACGCCGGCGCCCACGACACCCTGCCCTCGCCGACGACGTCGGAACCTGAGCCGGAGCCGGCCGGCAAGGCCGCCCGTGACCTCAGCCTGTCCCTCGACGCCGCGCGGTCCCGGGTGGCGTCGCTGGAGAAGGAGCTCCTGGACGACAAGGTGCGGCGGCACCAGGTCGAGCTGGAGGTGGACCGCCTGCTGGGCCGCGTCGGCGAGCTCACCGAACGGCTGGAGCGGAACGAACGGCGGGCGGAGCAGCAGGCCACAGCCCTGCGCAAGGCCCGGCAGGAGGCGGCGCGCCTGCGCCACCGGCTCGGCGACGCCGGCGTGGAGGTGCCCGAGGAGCGGTACTTCGCCGACGACGAGGAGCAGCTCCGGTTCGAGGTGCTGACCGAGTGGGCCCGCGCCATCCCCGCGGCCGAGAAGGCCGGCCGCCCCCTGGCCGGGTACACGCTCGGGCCCCGGTTCCTCGCGTCGCTGACCGAGGTCGAGGGCATCAGCCGGGACCGCGTCGTCTGGACGCTCGTCATGGTGCTGACCGGCCTGGCGCAGGACATGAACGGCCTGCAGGTGCACCGCCTGCGCACCGGCGCCGGCGGCGACGACCCCGTCCGGCACCGGGACGACGGCGCGGTGTGCTGGCGAGTGTCGCTGCAGGTCAACACGCCGTCGGCCCGCCGGTTGCACTACTGGAAGCTGCCGGGTGGCACCTATGAGCTGTCGCGCGTGGTGCTCCACGACGACGTGGAGCCCTGACCGCGCTCCTTCTCGTCCAGCTCCTCCAGGAGGTTGCGGATCTCGGAGCGCACGAAGTCGCGCGTCGCGACCTCCGACAGGGCCAGCCGCAGCGCCGCCATCTCCCGGGCCAGGTACTCGGTGTCGGCGAGGTTGCGCTCGCCGCGCTGCCGGTCCTGCTCCGCGGTGACGCGGTCGCGGTCGTCCTGCCGGTTCTGCGCCAGCAGGATCAGGGGCGCGGCGTAGCTGGCCTGCAGCGAGAGCATCAGGGTGAGCGCCGTGAACCCGTTGGCCGCGCTGTCGAACCGCAGGTCCTCCGGGGCCCAGATGTTCCACGCGAGCCAGAGCAGGCAGAACACCGTGAGGTAGATGAGGAACCGCGGCGTGCCGAGGAACCGCGCGATGGCCTCGGTGGCCTTGCCCACGGCCTCCTCGTCGAACCGGAACCGGGGGACGATGCCGCGGCGCTGCGCGAGCGGGGTGTCGAGACGGTCAGGCACGGTTCGCCCCCCGTCGCGTGGGGGTCCGGCGGGCCGACGGCGCGGGCGGCGCGGACTGCGCGGCGATCGCCTCCATCCGCTCGTCGTCGCTGCCGCGCCAGTCGTCCGGGAGGATGTGGTCCAGCACGTCGTCGACCGTGACCACCCCCAGCAGGCGGCGCTGCGCGTCCAGCACCGGCAGGGCGAGCAGGTCGTACGCCGCGAGCAGGCGCGTCACCTGACCCACCGACGCGTCCGGGGTGAGCCACTCCGTCTCCGTGTCCAGCATGGACGCCACGGCCGCGTGCGGGGGCTCCCGCAGCAGCCGCTGGAAGTGCGCCACTCCCAGGAACCGCCCCGTCGGGGTCTCCAGCGGCGGCCGCACCACGAACACCAGCGAAGCCAGCGCAGGCGGCAGCTCCTTCCGCCGGATCTGGGCCAGGGCCGTGGCGATCGTGTCGTCCGCCCCCAGGATCACGGGCTCCGTCGTCATCAGGCCGCCCGCCGTGTCCTCGGCGTACTCCAGCAGCCGCCGCACGTCGGCCGCCTCGTCCGGCTCCATCAGGTTCAGGAGCTGGGCCGCCTGCTCGTCCGGCAGCTCGTTCAGCAGGTCGGCGGCGTCGTCCGGCTCCATGACCTCCAGGACGTCGGCCGCGCGGTCCCGGTCCAGGCCCGACAGGATGGAGACCTGTGCGTCCTCCGGGAGCTCCTCCAGCACATCGGCCAGCCGCTCGTCGTCCAGCGCGAGCGCGATCTCCAGCCGGCGCGCCGTGCCCAGGTCCCGGATCACGTCCGCGAGGTCCGCCGCGCGCATGTCCTCGTACGCCTCCAGCAGGCGCGCCGCGCCCTGCTCGGGCGACCGGCTGGTGAGGTCCTGCACCGCGTCCACCGGCACCGTCAGGGTGGAACCGCGCCGGAACGGGCCCGACCCCCGCGCCGAGCGCCGCCGCACGAACAGCTGGTCCACCAGCCAGTCCCCGGTGCGCTGCTGCGCGATTGACACGTCCTCGATCGTCACCTCGCCCGAACCGTCCTTGAGCTGCACGCGCCGGTCGAGCAGCTCGCCCAGCACCACCGACTCCATGGCCCGCTGCTCGAACCGCCGCATGTTCACCAGGCCGGTGCTGATCACCTGACCCGCGTCGATGCTGGTCACGCGGGTGAGCGGCAGGAACACCCGGCGCCGTCCCGGGACCTCGACCACCAGCCCCACCGCGCGCGGCGCGCCCTTCGCCCGGACCAGCACGACGACATCACGGACCCGGCCCACCTGGTCCCCGATCGGGTCGAAGACCAAGGTCCCGGCCAGACGTGCGACGAAAACCCTGGTGCTGGCGCTCACGCTGGTCAGCCTACGACCCGCGTGGGGGCGTCGCTCCTCGCCGTTATCGTCCAGGTAGGGGAGACTATGAGCATGAGCATGTCTCGCCCGGGTGCCGTCCCGAAGGTCCCGACCCTGCCGGCCGGTGACGAGGTCGCCGCGTACTCCACCTACCTGGAGGCGCAGAAAGCGGTCGACTACCTCTCCGACAACAAGTTCCCCGTCGAGAACGTCACCATCGTGGGCACCGACCTGCGCATGGTCGAGCGGGTCACCGGACGCCTGACCTACGGCCGGGTGGCGCTCGCGGGCGCCCTCTCGGGCGCGTGGTTCGGTTTCTTCGTCGGCCTGCTGCTGACGCTGTTCTCGGCCTCGTCCGGTTTCCAGGTCATGCTCGCCGGCATCGCGCTCGGTGCCGGGTTCGGCCTGCTCTTCTCGATCCTGTCCTACGCGTTCACGGGCGGACGGCGCGACTTCACGTCGTCGTCGCAGATCGTCGCCGCGACCTACGCGATCCTCTGCGCCCACGAGCACGCGAGCGACGCCCGGGCCATGCTGGTGCAGTCCCCGAGCGGCCTGGGCAAGGCGCGCGGTGCGGCGTCCGTCGGGTCCCCGGCCGTGCCGGCGCAGCCCGGTGCCCCGGCCGCGCAGGCCCCGGCCGCTGCGCCGACCGCGCCCGCCGCGCCCCGGACGCCGGACCCCCGCTGGGTCACGCCGTCCGGTGAGCCCCGGTACGGCGCGATGCGGCCTGGTGCTGGTGCTGGTGCTGGTGCGCCGGCCCCGGCCGATGCGCCGGTCCCGCCGTCGGACGCCCCGGCTGCTCCGGGTGCCGAGGGCGCTCCGGCCCAGCCGCCGGTCCCGCCGTCGGACAACCCGTCCGACCCGCCGGCCGATGCCGAGGACGCTCCGAAGCCCCACCAGGACAACCCGTACGCGCCGCCGTCGGACGACCAGAAGTAGGGGCGCTCCGCTCCGGGCACTGACTTCGGTCGGTTGTCTTGAGACCGGTCACTCAACCGACCGGTCTCAAGACAACCGACCGAAGTCATTTTCGAGCCGTGCAGGGGACCGAACTCATCACGGGCGGCAGGGTCGCGCCACCAAGGTGAGCTGGCCTGGAGCCCCCGCCGACGGCGCGCCAACAAGGTGAGCTGACCTAAGAGACCCTGCCGACGGCCCGCCAACGCTTCGAGCGCGACCACAGGTCCCGCAGAGCGGCGTTCGTGCACAGTTCCGCCCGCGCGTCGCCCGCGGGCCCCTGTCCGTGAGGCACCGTCGAGGGCATGGTCGACGTAGAGATCCCGAGAGTCGCGCTCGCGCTGGAGCAGGACCGCAACGCCCTGGCCACGGCCGCCCGCAAGGGCGACGTCGTCCGGATCCGGCGCGGCGCGTACTGCACGCCCGACGACCTGCGGGTCGACGGCGCCGCCCGCGCCCGCGAGGACCGGAACCGGGCGCTGGCCCGCGTGCGCGCCCTGGACTCCCAGCTCCGGGTCGAGCACGTGTTCAGCCACGCGTCGGCCGCGCTGCTCCACGGCTGCCGCGTCTGGCGGAACCCGCGCGAGACGCACGTCTACCAGCGCTATCGCGCGTCGGGTCACGCCTCGGCCGACGTGCGCCGACACTCCTGGACGCTCGCCCCCGACGACGTCACCGACGCGGCCGGACTGCCGGTCACCACGCTCGAGCGCACCGTCGTCGACTGCGCGCGGGCCATGCACCCGCTCGAGGGCCTGGTCGTCGCCGACTCCGCGCTCGCCTCAGGGGCGGAACGCGATGCGCTGCTCGACGTCCTCGCGGCGGGCGCCGGCCATCGCGGAGCCCGGAGGGCCCGGCTCGTGATCGAGCTGGCCGACGCCGGCGCCCAGTCGGCCTGGGAGACGTGGACCCGGTACGAGCTGCTCCGCGCCGGGCTGCCGCGGCCGACGACCCAGCTGCCGGTCGAGACCGATCGCGGGCTCTTCCACACCGACCTCGGGTACGGGCAATGGGCCCTGGGCATCGAGTTCGACGGCCAGGTCAAGTACCGGCCCGACGGCGTCCGACCTGGTCATGATCCCGCGCAGGAGTACCTGCGCGAGAAGGCGCGGGCCGAGGCGATCCGCCGGGCCGGGGTCACGATCGAGCACGTCACGGCCGCGGACAAGCGCGACGTCCGAGCGCTGCTCGCCAGGCTGACCAGTCACCTCCCGCCGGAGGTGGTCCGCGCCGCCCGCCCGGACCCATGCTTGCCCCCGAGCTGATGGCAGAAATGACTTCGGTCGGTTGCCTTGAGACCGGTCGGTCGAATGACCGGTCTCAAGGCAACCGACCGAAGTCAGTTGGTGCACTCCAGCAGGCTCAGCGCAGCGACGCCATCCAGGCCTCGACGTCCTCCGGGCGGCGGGGCAGCGCCGCCGAGAGGTTCTCGTACCCGTCCTCGGTGACCAGCACGTCGTCCTCGATGCGCACGCCGATGCCGCGCCACTCCTCCGGCACGGCCAGGTCGTCGGCCTTGAAGTACAGCCCCGGCTCGATGGTGAACACCATGCCCGGCTCCAGCACGCCGTCGAGGTAGAGCTCGCGGCGCGCCTGCGCGCAGTCGTGGACGTCCAGGCCCAGGTGGTGCGACGTGCCGTGCACCATCCAGCGGCGGTGCTGCTGGCCGTCCTCGTCGAGCGCCTCGGCGGCGGTGACGCCGTCGGGCAGGAAGCCCCACTCCTCGAGGCGCGCCGCGATGACCTCCATGGCCGCCGCGTGGATGTCGCGGAACTTGGTGCCCGGCTTCGCGACGGCGAACGCGGCGTCGGCGGCGTCCAGCACCGCCTGGTAGATCTTGCGCTGGACGTCGGTGTACTCGCCGTCCACGGGCAGCGACCGCGTGACGTCGGCGGTGTAGAGCGAGTCGACCTCGACGCCGCCGTCGAGCAGCAGCACGTCGCCGGACCGCACCTCGCCGTCGTTGCGGATCCAGTGCAGGGTCGTGGCGTGCTCGCCCGAGGCCGCGATGGTCTCGTAGCCCACGGCGTTGCCCTCGAGCCGGGCGTGCCCGTCGAAGGTGGTCTCGACGACGCGCTCGCCGCGGCGGTGCTCCTTGGCGGCGGGCAGCGCGCGCACGACGGCCTCGAAGCCCTCGATGGTGCGCGTGACGGCCTCGCGCATCTGCGCGATCTCGTACTCGTCCTTGACCAGGCGCAGCTCGGAGGTGGCCTCGACGAGCACGTCGTCGGAGACGATCTGCTCGTCCTCGGTCTCGCCGGCCTCCAGGCGGAGCTCCTCGACGAGGGCCTCGATCGCGTCGTCCGCGCCGCTCACCACGAGCAGCCGGACGCCGCCGTCGCCCACGTCCTTGGCCAGGGCGTCGCCCAGCTCGTCGATGTGGCGGGCCTCGATGCCGGTCAGCGTCTCGATGTCGGCCAGCGACGGGCGGGCGCCCACCCAGAACTCGCCGTAGCGCGCGTCGGCGTAGAACTCCTCGTTGTCGCGCGGGGCCAGCGGCCGCACGTAGAGCACGGCGTGGTGGTTCGAACCGGCGTCGCCGGCGCCGTCCTCGACCGGGTGCAGCACGAGCACGGCGTCGGGCTCGCGGTCCGTGCCCAGGCCGGTGAGGTGCGCGAACGCCGAGTGCGGCCGGAACCGGTAGTCGGTGTCGTTCGAGCGCTGCTTGAGCGAGCCGGCGGGGACCACGAGGCGGGCGCCGGGGAAGCGCTCCGAGAGCGCGGAGCGGCGGGCGACGGTGAACGGCGCGGCGTCCGACGGCGTCAGGCCGAGCTCGGCGCGCGGGGCCCACTGCGACATCACGAAGTTCTTGAACGCGGTCGAGGCGGGGCGGTGCGAACGGTTGGAGCCGCGGTCCGCGGTTCCCTGCTCGTCAGGCTGCGATGGGGTGGTGGGCTCGCTCATGCCCCCCAGTGTTCCACGCAGCCCGCCCGAAGTCGGCAAGGGCCCGGGTGAGCACCCGGTTGAACGCGTTGGGGGCATCGGTGTTGACGGGGTGCCCCGCCTTCGGCAGCACGACGAGCGCGCCGTCGCGGGCCGCGGCGAGGTGCCGCTGCTCCTCGATGCGCATCCTGTCGTGCGCGCCGTTGACGAACCAGAGCGGGACCCGTGCGGCTCGCACGTTCGCGATCGACGACATGCTCGCGAGGTCCGTCAGCGCGTCCGTGACGACGTCCCAGGTGGGGCGGTGCATCTCGGCGGTCTGCTGCGGGGCGATCTCGAGCCGGCGCAGGTCCGCGCCGCCGGGGGCGCTCTGCAGCGAGCCGAACGGCATGGCCTCCACGGCGAGCTGCATCCGGTGTACGGCCGGGTGGACCACGCGCCCGCGCAGGCGGCGGGAGAGATAGACGGCGTTCGCCACCCTCCGCGAGATGTCGCGGTAGAGCCGGACGGGCTTGCCCTTGGGATCGGCCGTGCAGCCGGCGGCCAGCACGCCCACGAGACGGTCGGTGGTGTCGGGCCGTGCGGCCCAGGCCAGGGACGTGTAGCCGCCCAGGGACAGGCCGACCAGGGCGACAGGTCCGGCGGGGAGCGACTCCACGGCCTCGTCGACGGCCTCGAAGGCGCCGGCCATGCTGAACCGGTCGTTGCGGCGCGAGCCGTGGGCGGGGAGGTCGACGGCGACGGCCGCGTGGCCGGCGGCGCGCACGTGCTCGATCTGGTGCTCCCAGATCGCGCCGGAGGCGCGCATGCCGTGGACGAAGACGACGCTCGTGGGGTTGTGGGGCTGGGTCTCGCGGTTGGTGCTCATCTTGCCTTCGATGATGCGTTATCGGCGCGGGCGCGTGGCGTACGACGGCGGCGCATGGCGTGAACGTGCTGTGTGGGCTTGCCGCCGCGCCGTCGCGGGCGTGCTGCACCTCACCACGCCCCGGGCCTCCGGGGGCCCCGGGGATCTCTACCCTTGTGGAGTGATCGACCTCCACACGCACTCCACGGCGTCCGACGGCACCGACTCGCCAGCGCGCCTGGTGGAGGTCGCCGCGCGCGCCGGCATCGCCACGCTCGCCATCACGGACCACGACACGACGTCGGGCTGGGCCGAGGCCGCCGACGCCGCCGGCCGGTTCGGCGTCGGCCTGGTGCGCGGCGCCGAGATCTCCGCGATCGCCCGGACGGCGGGCTGGGGCACCGGCGTGCACCTGCTGGCCTACCTGCACGACCCGGCGCACCCCGACCTGCTCGCCGAGACCGAGCGCACGCGCGCCGACCGCGAGTCGCGGGCCCGGCGCATGGTCGACCTGCTGGCCGAGGACTTCCCGATCACCTGGGACGACCTGCTCGCCCAGACCAAGCCCGGCACCACGCTCGGCCGCCCGCACCTCGCGGACGCGCTGGTGGCGGCCGGCGTCGTCCGGGACCGGGACGAGGCGTTCGCGACCATCCTGCGCCCGGGCACCAAGTACTACGTGGGCCACTACGCGCCCGACGCCGTCGCCGCGGTCCGCGCCGTCCGCGCGGCCGGCGGCGTGCCGGTCTTCGCGCACCCGGGTGCCGACGCCCGCGGCCGGATCGTCCCGGACTCGACGATCGAGGAACTCGCGGCGGCCGGGCTCGCGGGGCTCGAGGTGGACCACCGGGACCACACGCCCGACACGCGCCGCCGGCTGCGCGAGGTCGCCGAGTCGCTGGGCCTGCTGGTCACGGGGTCGAGCGACTTCCACGGGGCGGGCAAGCAGAACCGGATCGGCGAGAACACCACCGCCCCCGGCGTGCTCGAGGCGATCGCCGCGCAGGGAGCCCTGGAGGTGCTCCGTTGAGCTGGTTCGACGTCGCGCTGTTCACCGAGGTGTTCGTGACGCTCTTCGTGATCATGGACCCGCCGGGAACGGTGCCGGTGTTCCTCGCGCTCACGTCGCGCATGACGGCGCAGGACCGCAAGCGGGCCGCGCGCACCGCGATCTTCGTGGCGTTCGGCGTGATCGTCGTCTTCGCGCTGTTCGGCCAGCTCCTGCTGGAGCACATGGGCATCTCGCTGGCGGCGCTGCAGGCGTCCGGCGGGCTGCTCCTGCTGCTGGTGGCGCTCGAGCTGCTGATGGGCAAGATGGACGCGGGCGAGACCGAGTCCGGCGGCTCCACCAAGAACGTGGCGCTGGTGCCGCTGGCCACGCCGCTGCTGGCCGGGCCGGGCACGATCGTCGCGACCATGGTGTTCGTGCAGCAGGGCGTCAGCGCGGGGGAGTCGCCCGTGGGGCACTACGCCTCGATCGGCGTCGGCATCGTGGCGGTCTGCGTGTGCACGTGGGCGGCGATGCGGTTCGCGGGGCTGGTGCACCGCGTGCTCAAGGACTCCGGCGTCACCCTGGTCACCCGCATCGCGGGTGTGCTGCTCGCCGCGATCGCCGTGCAGATGATCGCCAACGGCGTCATCGAGTTCGTGCGGACGGTCTAGCTCAGACGTCGATCGTCTCCAGGGCGACGCGCACCGGCTTCGCCGGGGCGAGGCCCTCGGCCTCCCGCACCTTCTTCTTCATCGGCAGCACGTAGCCGCCGTCGCTGTCGCTCGGGAACACGGACGTGGTCCACGTGGTCTTCCCGACCGTGACGCGCACCCGGATCGACCCGAACCCGCGCGGGGGCAGCGGGAGGTCGGCCAGCTCGTCGGACTGCTCCGGCGGCACGGTCACGAACCACCAGGAGTCGGTCCGGGCCTGCCACTGCCACAGGGGTGCGGCGAACTCGATCTGCACCGTCCCCATACTGTCAGACCCACAGGTCACCGGGGTGACCTGTGGGTCTGACACATCCTTAGGAGTCGGCCTGGGTGCCGTCCGCCGGGCGGCCGCCGCGCGTGCGGCGGCGGTTGCGGCTCCGACGACGGCGCTGGCCGTCCTCGTCGCCGGCCGACGCCGGACGGTCGGCCGCCGGGCCGCTGTCGCCCGCGGCGGCACGGGGCTCGCCGTGCGAGCCGCCCTGGCGCGGTCCGCCGGAGCGGCTGCCACCCGAACGGCCACCGCCGGAGCGGCTGCCGCCCGACCGGCCGCCGCCCGAGCGCGAGCCGCTGTTGCGCTTGCCCGTCTCGCCCAGGTCCTCGAGCTCCTCGGCGTCCAGGCCGGCCAGGTGCTGCGCGGAGCGCGGCAGACGGCCCTTGGTGCCCTCGGGGATGTTCAGGTCGCTGAACAGGTGCGGCGAGGTGGAGTAGGTCTCGACCGGCTCGGGGAAGCCGACGTCCAGCGCCTTGTCGATGAGCGACCAGCGCGGCACGTCGTCCCAGTCGACGAACGTGACGGCGGTGCCCGTGTTGCCGGCGCGGCCGGTGCGGCCCACGCGGTGCAGGTAGGTGCGCTCGTCCTCGGGGCACTGGTAGTTGACCACGTGGGTCACGTCCTCGACGTCGATGCCGCGGGCGGCGACGTCGGTGGCGACCAGCACGTCGATCTTCCCGTTGCGGAACGCGCGCAGCGCCTGCTCGCGGGCGCCCTGGCCCAGGTCGCCGTGGATGGCGCCGGCGGCGAAGCCGCGCGACTGCAGCTCCTCGGCGACCTTGGCGGCCGTGCGCTTGGTCCGCGCGAACACGATGCTGCGGCCGCGGCCCTCGGACTGGAGCAGCCGCGCCAGCACCTCGACCTTGTCCAGCGCGTGGGCGCGGTACACGACCTGCTTGATGTTCTTGACGGTCGCGCCCTCGTCGTCCGGCTCGGCGGCGCGGATGTGCGTGGGCTGCTTCATGTAGCGGCGGGCCATCGAGACGACGGCACCCGGCATGGTCGCGCTGAACAGCATGGTGTGCCGCTGCGCGGGGGTGCGGGCCAGGATCTTCTCGACGTCGGGCAGGAACCCGAGGTCGAGCATCTCGTCGGCCTCGTCGAGCACCACGGTCGCCGCGCGCAGCAGCGTGAGGTGCCCCTGGTTGAGCAGGTCGATCATGCGGCCGGGCGTGCCCACCACGACGTCGACGCCGGACTTCAGCGCCTCGATCTGCGGCTCGTAGGCGCGGCCGCCGTAGACCTGCACGATGCGGACGCTGCGCTTGGCCGACGCGGTGCCCAGGTCGTTCGCGACCTGGACCGCGAGCTCGCGGGTCGGTACCACGACGACCGCCTGCGGCTTGCCGGGGGCGACGAGCTCGTCGTAGCCCGCCTCGCCCGGGGCCACGACACGGTGCAGCAGCGGGACGCCGAAACCGAGCGTCTTGCCGGTACCGGTCTTGGCCTGGCCGATGATGTCGTGCCCGCTCATCGCGACAGGCAGCGTCATGGCCTGGATGGGGAACGGGTGGGTGATGCCCGACTCCTGCAGCGCGGCGACGATCTCGGGGCGGACGCCGAAGTCCGCGAACGTCACGTTCTGCGCCTGGATGGCGGACGGGGTGGAGTAGTCGGGCCCCGAGGCCACGGTGGGCTCGGGGTCGGTCACGGAGGCCGCGCTCGCGGCCGGGGTGTCTGTGGTAGTCACTGGCGCCTTCATCTCTAGCGGCGCGGTGGGCCCTCGTGGCCCGGCGATCGCGCCTTCGTGCGGCAGCCGATCGTGAAAATCATCGCGCGCCGGGCAGGGGGCCCAGGCTGCGCGTCCTGTCGGCGGCCTCGCAGGGAGGCCGGAGAAAGGCTCGGGGGTCGGAACGTGACGACCGGGCAACCGATGTACAGCATTGATGGTACGCGCACGATGTTTCGCGGTGGTTAGCGAAACGCGTCCTGCGCCCTGTTAGTAATGAACGCCACGTGACGGAGGGCCCTCGCGGGCGCCGTCCGCCACGTGGCGTCGGGGTGCTGCGGGCTCAGACGGCGCCGAAGCCGACCTTGCGCTGCTCCTCGGAGCCGATCTCGACGTAGCCGATGGCGCTGCCGGGGATGATCACCCGGCGGCCGCGGGCGTCGGTGAGCTCGAGGGGGCCACCGGTCAGGGCCTTCTTGACGGCCGTCGCGACGGCGTCCGCGCTCTCTTCCGTCTCGACCACGACCTCGCGCGTCAGGTTCTGCACACCGATGGTGACGTCCACGTTTACTCCAGTTCGGTCGGGGATTGCGCCGGGTGCCCGGGGGTCCGGGGACCCGGCCAGTCGATCCTAGCCACGCACCGGCGCGGTCGGCCCGCGGTTTCGCCGTGAGCCGATCCGGGTGCGGTGCGTGGCACGATGGTCGGCGTGAGCAGGTCCACGCAGAACCCGCGGCGCGCCATGGTCGTGCTCGGCGTCTGCCTGGCCGTCGGGCTCGGTGGAGGCATCGCCGCGACCATGGGCGCCGAGCCGGACGCGTCCGCCGCCGCCGTGGCCGGCGCGGTCGAGGACAGCCTGGGCGTCGAGGCGGCCGACGCCGTCCGCGACGCCTACGAGTCCGCCCGGTCGGGCAACCGGTCGGCGCCGCCCGCGCCCGCCGTCCCGCTGGAGGCCGAGGCGGCCGCGGGCGCCTCGCCCGACGCCGACGACGCGACCCGGTCGGTGCCGTCGACGGGCAAGTCGGACCCGCCGGAGCCGGCCGGCCCCGAACCCGGCTCGGGGCTGATCGGTACGCCGGTCGAGGTGGAGCCGAAGCTGTCCGGCGAGCTCGTGGTGGCGGAGGGGTCCCGCAGGGCGCCTGCCGAGGGGAAGGTCTGGCGGGTCCAGGTCGCGGTCGAGAAGGGGCTGCCGGTGGACCCGGAGGTCTTCGCCGAGGCCGTGCTGGCGACGCTGAACGATCCCCGCGGCTGGAACGCCGCGGACGGTTCGACGTTCGCCTGGACCGAGACCGACGACTACGACGCGCGCGTGGTGCTCGCGAGCCCGGGTACCACCGACCGGCTCTGCCTGCCGCTGGACACGATCGGCGAGCTGTCCTGCGGCATCCAGGAGACCGCGGTGCTCAACTTCGGGCGCTGGGCCACGGGGTCCGACGCCTGGACGGACGTCTCGCGCTACCGGCAGTACCTCGTGAACCACGAGGTGGGGCACGTGATCGGGTACCACCACGACCTCTGCAAGGGCAAGGGCGAGCGCGCGACGGTGATGGTGCAGCAGACCAGGACCACGCGCGGCTGCATCCCGGAGCCGTGGCCCGCGCCGGACGTGGGCAAGGAGTGACGTTCCCCGGCGCACCGGGGGATGAATCGGGCATTCGTGACGCACCCGCGCGGGGCGTCGGGGAGTGTCAGTGGCTCGTGGTTCGATCGTCCGCGTGACACCGACCCTCACCCTCGCACCTCGGCTGGCGCCGCCCGGGACCCGTCCCGACAGCGCCACCTCAGTGCCGCTCGACGACAGCCAGGAGGCTGCCGTCGAGTCCGCGCTCAGCCGGCCCGCGACGCTGGTCCTGGGCGCGCCCGGGTCGGGCCGGACCACGGTGACCTGTGAGGTGGCGGTCCGGGCGCTCCGGTCCGGCGTCAAGCCCGAGCGGGTGCTGGTCCTCGCGTCGTCGCGCCGCGCCGCCGCCCGCCTGCGCGACGAGGTCGCGGCCCAGGCCGGGCGCACGGTCGGCGCCCCCATGGTGCGCACGGCGTCGTCGGCCGCGTTCGCGGTGCTCCGCACCCGCGCCGCGGCGCTCGGGCAGCCCACCCCCACCCTGGTCTCCGGCCCGGAGCAGGACCTGGTGCTGGCCGAGCTGCTCGCCGGGCACGTGGCGGGCGAGGGACGGCCGCTCCGGCTGCCGCCCGGCCTGCCCGAGGAGTCGCTGGGTCTGCGCGGCCTGCGCCAGGAGCTGCGCGACCTGCTGATGCGCGCGGCCGAGCGCGGCCTCGGGCCGGTGGAGCTCGACGAGATGGGGCGGGCGAACGACCGTCCCGAGTGGATCATGGCCGCCCAGCTGTACGAGGAGTACCTCGACACCATGACGCTGCGGCTCGCCACGCCCGACGCCGGGCCGCGCTACGACCCCGCCGTCGTGATCGACGAGGCCGCCGAGTCCCTGCGTGCCTGGGAGGCCGAGGTGCCGGGCACCCCGCGCCCCACCTGGGACCTGGTCGTGGTGGACGACTACCAGGAGGCCACCGCGGCGACGGTCCGCCTCCTGCGCGTGCTGCACGACGACGGCGCGCGGCTCGTGCTGCTGTCCGACCCGGACTCGGCCGTCCAGACCTTCCGCGGCGCCGCGCCGGGCCTGACGGGGCGGGCCGCCGCACCCGCGGGCCCGGGCCGGGCCTTCGGCGCGTTCGACGCCGAGACGGTCGTGCTCAGCACGGTCTGGCGGCAGCGGCCGGAGCTGCGCGCGGTGACACGCGCCGTGACCAACCGGATCCCGGTGTCGGCGAGCGCGCTGCACCGTCGCGCCCCGGCGCGGCCGGAGGAGGAGGCCGCCGACGCCGACGCACCCCCGGCCGTCCAGGTGGCCGTGCTCTCGGGCGCCGCCCAGGAGGCGGCATGGATCGCGCGCGAGCTGCGCGCCGAGCACCTGCTGCGGGGCACCCCCTGGGACCGCATGGCGGTGATCGCGCGCAGCGGCTCGCGGTTGGGGGCGCTGCGCCGCGAGCTGGTCTCGGCGTCGGTGCCGGTGGCGCTGCTCGGCTCGGACCTGCCGCTGCGCGACGAGCCCGCCGTGGCGCCCCTGCTGGCCGCCGTGAAGACGTGCGCGGGAGCGCCGCGCGGCAGCCTGGAGGCGCTGATCGCGTCGGAGCTGGACGGCGACGAGCCCGTGCTCGACCCGGAGACGGCGGCGCTGCTGCTCATCTCGCCCATCGGCGGGCTCGACGCGGTGGCCCTGCGGCGGCTGCGCCGCGCGCTGCGGGCGGAGGAGCTGTCGGCGGGCGGCGGCCGCACCTCGGACGCGCTGCTGGTCGAGGTGCTCGCGGACCCGGCGCGCGCGGCCCTGCTGCCTACGCAGGTGCGGCGCGGGCCGCTCGCGGTGGCCCGCGTGCTCGCCGCCGGCCGCGAGGCGGCGGGGGAGCCCGGTGCCACGGCGCAGACGGTGCTCTGGGCGGCCTGGGCCGCCACGGGGCTGGCCGAGCGGTGGAGCGCCGCCGCGCTGACCGGCGGGCCCGCAGGCCTGCGTGCCGACCGGGACCTCGACGCCGTGCTGGCGCTGTTCCGCGCGGCCGAGACCTTCGTCGACCGCATGCCGGGTGCGCCCGTCGGCGCGTTCGTCGACTACCTGGCCTCCCAGGACCTCCCCGCCGACTCCCTGGCGGCCTCCGCGCAGGGCGCGGGCGCCGTCGAGGCGCTGACGCCCCCGGGCGCGGCGGGCCGGGAGTGGGACGTGGTGGTCGTGGCCGGCGTGCAGGACGGCGTGTGGCCCGACCTGCGGCTGCGCGACTCGCTGCTCGGCTCCCAGGCGCTCGTCGAGCTCATCGCCGGCCGCTCCGAGGACGGCCGGGTGGTGGGCGCCGAGGCCAGGCGCCAGGTGCTCACCGACGAGCTGCGTGCCTTCGCGGTCGCGGTCTCCCGGCCCCGGCGCCGGCTGCTCGTCACCGCCGTCGAGGACACCGAGGAGGCACCGAGCGTGTTCTGCGACCTCGTGTCCCCCCGGGACGACGGCGGCGACGGCCCGGACCCGCGGCGGGTCCCGGTGGGCCCGCCGCTCGACCTGCGCGGTGTCGTGGCCGCGGCGCGCTCGGAGCTGGTGCGGGCGTCGGCGGGCGGGGACGGGCCGGCGCCCGGCAACCAGCCCGCGGCCGCGCTGCTGGCCGACCTGGCCGCCGCCGGCGTCGCCGAGGCCGACCCGACCACCTGGTACGGCGTGGCCGGCGTCTCCAGCGAGGTGCCGCTGTGGGGGGCCACCGACACGGTGACCGTGTCGCCGTCCAAGGTCGAGACCGTGACCACGTGCGCCCTGCGCTGGGCCTTCGAGGCGGCGGGCGGCACCAAGCCGGACGCCACCCACCAGACCCTCGGCACGCTGCTGCACTCGATCGCGCAGACGCACCCGAAGGGCTCGCTCACCGACCTGAAGCAGGAGCTGGACCGCCGCTGGCCCGAGCTCGCGCTGCCCGACGGCTGGCCGTCGCTCCAGCTGCGCAAGCGCGCTGAGCGCATGGTGGAGCGGCTCGCGGACTACCTGGGCGACGCGGGCGAGCCGCTGCTCGTCGAGGCCGACTTCGACCTGCGGGTGGGCCGCGCCCGGCTGCGCGGCCAGGTGGACCGCGTCGAGGACGCGGGCGACGGCAGCGTCACCGTGGCCGACCTCAAGACCGGCAAGACCGCCGCCAGCAAGGACAAGGCGGCGGAGAACCCGCAGCTCGGCGCCTACCAGCTCGCCGTCGAGGAGGGCGCGCTCGACCTGCCCGACGGCACGGTCAGCAAGGGCGCGAGCCTGGTCTACGTCGGCACCGAGACGGTCTCGGCGAGCGTGCGCAACCAGCCCGCGCTCGCCCCCGACGAGAACGGCGGGAGCTGGGCCCGCGACACCGTCGAGGGTGCGGCCGACACGATGGCCGCCGCGAGCTTCGCGGCCAGGAACAACGACCTCTGCGAGATGTGCGTGGTGCGCCGGTCCTGCCCGCTGCAGCCCGAAGGACGGAAGGTGGTCGAGTGATCGGGCACGAGCCGGAGATCCGCCTGTCGGCCCGCGCCATCGCGCGGCTGCTCGGCCGGCACGAACCCACCGACGAGCAGGTCCGCGTCATCGAGTCGCCCCTGGAGCCCGCGCTCGTCGTCGCGGGCGCCGGGTCCGGCAAGACCGAGACCATGGCCGCGCGGGTGGTGTGGCTGATCGCCAACAAGCTGGTCCAGCCCGAGCAGGTGCTCGGCCTCACCTTCACGCGCAAGGCCGCGGGCGAGCTCACCCAGCGCGTGCAGACCCGCCTGGCGCAGCTCAACCGGGCGCTCGGCGAGGAATCCGGCGAGGCGCTGGCCGGCCTGGACCTCGACCGGCCCACAGTCGCCACCTACAACGCCTACGCCGCCTCCCTGGTGGCCGACCACGGCCTGCGCCTGGGCGTCGAGCCCAGCGCGCGGCTGCTCGGCCAGGCCGAGCAGTGGCAGCTCGCGTCGCAGGTGGTGGAGTCCTGGGACGAGGACCTCGCCACCGACCGGGCCGTCAGCACCGTGACCGGGGCGGTCGTCGCGCTGTCCGACGCGCTCGGCGAGCACCTCGTCGACCCCGCGGACGCCCGGGCCCGGCTCACCGAGATGGCCGAGCACCTCGAGTCGGTCCCGCTCGGCCCCAAGCAGCGCAAGCGCACCAAGGACGTCGACAAGCTCATCGGCTCGATCGCCGAGCGGGCCCGGTTCGTGGACCTCGTGGTCGAGTACCGGCGCCGCAAGCGGATCGCCGAGGCGCTCGACTTCGGCGACCAGGTCTCGTTCGCCGCCCAGCTCGCCCGCGAGGTCCCGATGGTGGGTGCCGCCGAGCGGGCCCGGTTCGAGGTCGTGCTGCTCGACGAGTACCAGGACACGTCCTACGCCCAGGTCGAGCTGCTGTCCGGCCTGTTCGGCGGCGGGCACCCGGTCACCGCCGTCGGCGACCCGCACCAGTCCATCTACGGCTGGCGCGGCGCCTCCGCGGCGGGCCTGGCCCGCTTCCCCGACCGCTTCCAGCGCGACGACGGCTTCCCCGCCGCCGTGCACTACCTGTCCACCTCCTGGCGCAACGACGCCGCGATCCTCACCGCCGCGAACATCGTCTCGGGCCCGCTGCGCTCGCGGTCCGGCGCGGCCACGAACGTCGAGGTGCCGCCCCTGGACCTGCGGCCCGGGGCCGGCGAGGGTCTGGTGTCGGCGCACGTCGCCGCGACCCTGGACGAGGAGGCCGAGGCCGTCGCCGAGTGGGTCGCGGAACGCTGGCGCTCCGGCGCGCACCCGGACGGCCGGTCCACGGCCGCCGTGCTCTGCCGCGCGCGGGCGCAGTTCCCCGCGATCGAGGTGGCGCTCCGCCGCCGCGGGCTCCCGGTCGAGGTGGTCGGCCTGGGCGGCCTGCTGTCCACGCCCGAGGTGGTCGACGTCGTCGCGCTGCTCCAGGCGGCGCACGACCCGTCGCGCGGCGACTCCCTGCTGCGCCTGCTCACCGGCCCGCGCCTCAACCTCGGCGCGGCCGACCTGCACGCGCTGGGCTCCTGGGCGGCGGACCTGGCCCGCCTGGACGACCCGCGCCGCGCGGCGGCCGCCGCCCCGGTCGAGGAGCTGCCCGACGACGACCTGCGCGTGGTCGAGGGCGACGTCTCCGACCACCGCTCGATCGTCGACGCGCTCGACGACCTCCCGCCGGCCGGCGAGCCGGCGCGCGACGGCCGCGTGCTGTCCCCGGACGCGCACCGCCGCCTCGGGGCGCTCGCCCGGCTGCTGCGCGACCTGCGCGGCCTCACCTATCTCTCCCTGCCCGAGCTCGTGGTCCAGGCAGAGCGGGCGCTCGGCCTGGACGTCGAGGCGGCCACGGCCCTCGCGCTGGCGGGCGCCGGGGTCGGCGGCGCCGTGAGCGACCGCGGGCGCGAGCACCTCGACGCGTTCCGGGACGTCGCGGCGTCGTTCGCGCAGTCCTCGGACACCGCGACGCTCGGCGCGTTCCTGGCCTGGCTGGGCGTCGCGGGCGAGCGGGAGCGCGGGCTCGACATGCCGGTGCACGAGCCCGACCCCGACGCCGTCCAGGTCATCACCGCGCACGCCGCGAAGGGCCTGGAGTGGGACGCCGTGGCGGTGGCCGGCCTGGCCGACGGCGCGTTCCCCACCTGGGACCGCGGCTCGCGCTCGGGGGAGTCGTCGTCGGGCTGGCTGTCCGACCTCGGCGAGCTGCCCTACCACCTGCGCGGCGACGCGGACGACCTGCCGAACTTCGACTGGGAGCACGCCTCCGACACCAAGGACCTGGTCGCGCTGCGCGACGAGTTCAAGGCCGAGTGCGGCGAGCACCGCCTCGCCGAGGAGCGGCGCCTGGCCTACGTGGCGTTCACCCGCGCCCGCCGCGAGCTCTTCCTCACCGCGTCCTGGTGGGGCACGGCGAGCCGCCCGCGCGGCGTCTCCCCGTTCCTCGCCGAGCTGGCCGAGGCCGAGCTGGTCAAGGCCGACCTGTGGGCCCCGATGCCGGAGCCCGACGCCGAGAACCCGCGCAACGCGGAGGAGATCACGGCCGTGTGGCCGGCCCCGGACGGCGGCGCGGACCAGCAGAGCCCGGCCCCGACCGCCCGCGACGTCCTGCGCGCCACGGCCGGCCTGGTGGACGCGGCCGCGGAGGAGCGGCTGGTCGCGCTCGCCGCCATGCGGCTCCCGGCCGACGCGCTGACCGCACCGCAGGGCGTTCTGGCCGACGCCGCCGGCCACGACCTGGTCGACCTCGCCCGCATGCTCCTCGCCGAGCGGAACCGGCGCACGGACCGCGAGGTCGCGTTCCCGGCGCACGTCTCGGCGTCGGGCCTGGTGCGGCTCGCCGCGGACCGCGACGCGTTCGCCCTCCAGCTGCGCCGGCCGGTCCCTGTGCAGCCCACGGTGCACGCCCGCCGCGGCACCCGGTTCCACGAGTGGGTCGAGCAGTTCTTCACGTCGGCCACGCTGCTCGACGTCGACGACCTGCCCAGCGCCGAGGACGACGACCTGCCCGAGGACACCGACCTCGACAAGCTGCGCGACACCTTCCTGGGGTCGGAGTGGTCGGCCCGGATGCCCGTGGCGGTCGAGGTCGACGTCGAGACCCCGGTGGCCGGCGTCATGCTGCGCTGCCGCATGGACGCCGTCTTCAAGGACCCGGCCACCGGCCCGGACGCCGTCGTGGTGGTCGACTGGAAGACAGGCCGCGAGCCGCTCGACGCCTCGGCGCGGGCCGCCCGCGAGGTGCAGCTCGCCGTGTACCGCCTGGCGTGGTCCCGCTGGACGGGGCTGCCGCTGGACCAGGTCAGCGCGGCCTTCTACTACGTGGGCTCGGACACGACCGTGCGCCCGGACCGGCTGCTCGACGAGGCCGAGCTGGAGGCGCTGATCACGGGCGCCTGAGCCGGGCCCGGACCGGGCTCGGACCGGGCCCCGCCTCACGCCCCGATGGGCCCGCCGAACCACTCCTCGATCAGGGAGCGCGCGATCGAGGACCGCCCGGGCAGGCCCAGGTGCCCGTCCGCGACCGCCGTGGCGACCTCGTCGCGGGTGAACCAGTCGGCCTCGGCGATCTCGTCCTCCTGCCGCGTCAGCTCCGTGGTGGTCGCCCGCGCCCGGAAGCCGAGCATGAGCGACGCCGGGAACGGCCACGACTGGCTGCCGCGGTACTCGATGGAGGCGGGGTCGAGCAGCACGCCGACCTCCTCCGACGTCTCGCGCGCCACGGCCTGCTCCAGGCCCTCCCCGGGCTCGACGAACCCGGCCAGCACCGAGCGGCGGCCCAGGTCCCACTGCGGGCCGCGGGCCAGGAGCAGGCGGTCCTCGGGGTCGGTGATCGCCATGATCACGGCGGGGTCGGTCCGCGGGAAGTGGTTGGACTCGTCCGCCGGGCAGTGCCGCACCCAGCCGGCCTGCGTCACCTCGGTCCGGGTACCGCACAGCGGGCAGTGGGTGTGCACCGTGTGCCACTGGGCCAGAGCGACGGCCTCGACCACCAGGCCGACCTCCAGGTCGGGCGCGTCGAGCGTGCGCAGCCCGGTCCACTCGACGTCGAGGTCCGGCTCGGCCTCGGCGTCGGCCAGGACCAGTCCGAGGTGGCTGACGCCGTCGGCCTCCCCGAGGAACAGCAGGGCCCGCGCCGCGAGGTGCGCCACGTCGTCGGGCGCGAGGAACGCGACCCGCCCGTCCACCGTGGCGACCCGGGTGCCGCGCACCACGAGCACCCGCGTGCCCTGCTCCTTGAGCAGGTCGTCGAGGAGGCCGGGCGTCGCGCGCCGGTGGGCGGCCCGGTCGTGGGCGGCGCGGGCGAAGGGGAGGTCGAGAAAACGCACGGGACGACGTTAGTCCTCTCGCGGGCCGGTGCCGCACCCGTGCCGTGGTCGGACACGCCACCGTCCCTGCGCCGTCGGGTGCCCGGCGCTGCTCTAGGGTGAGCACGTGTCCCGCACGCCCCTCGCTCTCGCTGCCCTCTCGACCGCCGCCGTGCCGGGTCTCGACGCCCAGTCGGTCCGCGTCGGGGACCTCGCCGGCGACTACGACGTCGCCGTCGTGACCGGTGCGGACGACCAGGAATGGGTGGTGCGCGCGCCGCGCACCACCGTGGCGGGCGCGGCCCTGGAGGCCGAGATCGAGCTGCTCGACGCGCTCCGGCTGTACATCGACACGGGCGTGCTCCCGTTCGTCGTGCCACAGGTCGCGGGCTACGCGCTCCTGCCGGAGGGCGGCCGCGCCGTCGTGCACCGCCGGATCATCGGCGACAACCTCGACGTCGAGTCCCTGGAGCAGGGCCCCGGGCTGGCCGCCGACCTGGGCCGGGCCATCGCGGCCATCCACGAGCTGCCGACCTCCGTCGTGGAGACGTGCGGCCTGCCCAGCTACACCGCGTCCGAGTACCGGGAACGGCGGCTGACCGAGGTGGACGAGGCGGCCCGGACCGGCCGCATCCCGCCCACCCTGCTGCGCCGGTGGGAGACCGCGCTGGAGGACGTCTCCCTGTGGCGGTTCAAGCCCGTCGTGACGCACGGCGACCTCGCGCCCGACCAGCTGCTCGTGGACAGGCAGCGGGTCGTGGCGGTCTCGGGCTGGTCGGAGGCCCGCGTCGCGGACCCCGCCGACGACCTCGCGTGGCTGATCGCCGCGGCCCCGATGGAGGCCGTGGACTCGATCATGGAGGCCTACCAGCTCCGCCGCACCGAGCTGAGCGACTCGCGCCTCGCGGAGCGCGCCATGCTCGTGGGCGAGCTGGCGCTCGCGCGCTGGCTCCTGCACGGCGTGCGGCACCGCCTGCCCGAGGTCGTCGAGGACGCCACGTCCATGCTCGAGGACCTGGACGAGGCGACCCTCGACGAGGGCTGAGCGCCCTACCCCCGGACCGCCTGCCCGGGCCGGGCGTGCGCGACGGCGTGGCTCACGCCGACGGTCAGCAGCACGCCGCCGGCCCACCAGATGCCGAGGGTGATCATCCCCACGTCGAGGGTGGCCACGATCAGCACCGCCACCCCGGCCACGGCGACGACGGCGCCGGCCCACGCCCGGCCCACCATGATCAGCGCGCCGACGGCGATGAAGCCGCCGGTCAAGAGCCAGCCGTCGGGATCGATCTCGTAGGACCCGACGAGGCCGCCGACGGCGAGCAGGACCGCGGGCAGGATGGCGAGCGCCCCGCCGGCGATGCGCCAGCCGGCCGCGGGGCGACCGTGCCGTGCGATGGCCGGCACGGCCAGCGCGGCCCACGCGAGCATGGCGGGCAGCGAGTAGAAGAGGGTGGCGTTGCCGGTCACGCCCAGCACCGTCAGCACGACGGCGGCCGCCACGGCGGTGACCTTCCGGGCCCGCCCGGGCACGAAGATCGGCAGCGCGGCGACCAGCGCCGGGAGCAGGTTCAGCAGCACGATCCCGAAGCCGTACTGCTCGACCTGTGAGTCCAGGCCCGGGAGGGACTCGTCGGGCCACAGGAACGACACGAACATCGCGGTGAACACCGCCGCGCCGGTCGCCAGCCACTGCAGCACGCGCCACATCCGGTCGGTCCGGCCGGCGTCGTGCCCCAGCTCTGCCCGCACACGCTCGGTGAACTGCGCCGGGTCGCCGAGGCTCTCGGCGGCCTGCTCGGGGGAGCGGCCCGCGTCGGCGGCGTCCGCGAAGTGGGCCCGGACGTCGTCGAGCACCGCGTCCCGCTGCTCGGGGGTGAGCGACCGCAGGCGCTTGCCGACGTCGCGCAGGTAGGTCTCCTCGGCGTTCGCGTTCATCGTGTCCCTCTCGGTCATCGTGATCCCTCCAGAAGGGCGTCGACCTGGGCGCCGAGCGACGTCCAGACCTTCGCGAAGGTGGTGAGCTGTTCGGTGCCGTGATCGGTGATGGCGTAGTAGCGGCGGGGGCGGCCGGTCCCGGACGAGTCCCACCGGGGCTCGACGAGCCCGTTCTCGCGCATGCGGGCCAGCAGGGGGTACAGGCTGCCCTCGCTCGCGATGAGCTCGCGCGACGTCAGGTCGTCGGCCAGCTCGAGGCCGTACTTCTCGCCGTGCGAGAGCAGCGCGAGCACGCAGTACTCGAGCACGCCCTTGCGCAGGTTCGTCGCGATGCGGTCTTCGCTCATGGCAGGAACAGTAACCTTGTATAGCAAGACTTGCAATACAAGACTTGCGTAACAAGGTTCGAGACACGAAGAAGGGGGCCGACGACGACGTCGGCCCCCCGCTGCCCGCCTCAGGCCGCCAGGGCCTGCTTCACCTGGGCGAGGCTCGGGTTGGTCGCGGCCGAGCCGTCCGGGAAGACCACGGTGGGCACGGTCTGGTTGCCGCCGTTGACCTGCTCCACGTACGCGGCGGCCTCCGGCTGCTCCTCGATGTCGATGACGGTGTAGCCGATGCCCTCGGAGTCGAGCTGCGTGCGCAGCCGCCGGCAGTACCCGCACCAGGTGGTCGAGTACATGAGGACGGTGCCGTCCTCGGGGAGCGGCGTGGTCGTCTCGGACATCTGTTCTCCTTGTCGGTGGTTGCTGCGAGAATCGCAGAGATGCTCACCCAGACCAACTCCGCCGGTGGTTCGAATCATCCTGGACCGCTGAGCCCCGACGCGATCCTGACCGCCCTCGACCCCGAGCAGCGCGAGGTCGCCCTCGCGCTCAACGGGCCCGTGGTCGTGCTGGCGGGAGCGGGGACGGGCAAGACCCGCGCCATCACGCACCGCATCGCCTACGGCGTCCGCATCGGGGCGTACAAGCCGACCAGCGTGCTGGCGGTGACGTTCACGGCGCGGGCGGCCGGCGAGATGCGCACCCGGCTCCGGGGTCTCGGCGTCCAGGGCGTGCAGGCCCGCACGTTCCACTCCGCCGCGCTGCGGCAGCTCGGCTACTTCTGGCCCCGGGTCGTGGGCGGCGCCCCGCCGCGCCTGCAGGAGTACAAGGCGCAGATCGTGGCCGAGGCCGCGCGCCGCGTGGGCCTGAGCGTGGACCGCGTGGCGGTCCGCGACCTGAGCAGCGAGGTCGAGTGGGCCAAGGTCTCGCTCGTCACCGCCGACGACTACGAGAAGGCGGCGTACGCGACCGGCCGCGAGGCGCCGTCGGGCTACGACGCGCAGACGGTGGCCCGGCTGATCACGGCCTACGAGGACGTGAAGACGGAGCGCGAGGTCATCGACTTCGAGGACGTCCTGCTCATGCTCGCGGACATGCTGAACAGCCACAAGATCGTGGCCGACGAGGTCCGCTCGCAGTACCGGCACTTCGTCGTCGACGAGTACCAGGACGTCTCACCGCTGCAGCAGTTCCTGCTGGACCAGTGGCTGGGCGGGCGCAAGGAGCTGTGCGTCGTCGGCGACCCGTCACAGACCATCTACTCCTTCACCGGCGCCACCCCGCGCCACCTCCTGGAGTTCCGGCGCACCTACCCGGAGGCGCAGGAGATCCGCCTCGTGCGCGACTACCGGTCCACGCCCCAGGTGGTGAACCTCGCCAACGACGTGCTCAAGCGCGCCGGCCGGGCGGGCGGGGCGCACCAGGCCCTGGAGCTCATCGCGCAGCGCGAGCCCGGCCCGGCGGTCGCCTTCACGGCGTACGACGACGACGAGGCCGAGGCGAAGGGCATCGCGACCCGCGCCGCCCGGCTGATCGGCTCTGGGGTCAAGCCGAGCGAGATCGCCGTGCTGTACCGCACCAACGCCCAGTCCGAGGCGTTCGAGTCCGCCTTCGCCGACGCCGGTGTGGGCTACCTGGTGCGCGGCGGCCAGCGGTTCTTCCAGCGCAAGGAGGTCCGCGACGCCCTGGTGCTGCTCCGTGGGGCCGCCCGCTCCGCCGACCCGGCGCTGTCCATGCCGGACCAGGTGCGCGACGTGCTGTCCGCCGCCGGCTGGGCCGACCGGGCACCCGCGGGCCGCGGCGCCGCCCGGGAGCGCTGGGACGCGATGCAGGCGCTCGTCGCCCTGGCCGACGACCTGGCCGCCGCCGCGACACCCGAGGAGCCCGCCACGGTGTCCGGGCTGGTCGCGGAGCTCGACGAGCGCGCCTCCGCCCAGCACGCGCCCACGGTCGAGGGCGTCACGCTCGCCTCCCTGCACGCGGCCAAGGGCCTGGAGTGGGACGCAGTGTTCCTCGCCGGGATGAGCGAGGGCCTCATGCCCATCTCCCTGGCCGAGACCGACGACGCCGTGCACGAGGAGCGCCGCCTGCTCTACGTGGGGATCACCCGCGCGCGCGAGCACCTGGACATCTCGTTCGGGCGCTCGCGGAACCCGGGCGGCCGCGCCACGCGCAAGCGCACCCGGTTCCTGGACGGGCTCTGGCCGGAGGAGCACCGCGCCCCGCGGGCGCGGACGGCGCCCAAGGGGCAGGCCCGCGCGCTGCTGACCGGCGAGCACGACGCCGCGCTCTTCGACGCCCTGCGCGAGTGGCGACGCCAGGTGGCCCAGGAGACCGACAAGCCCGCGTACACGGTGCTCACCGACGCGACCCTGGCGGCCATCGCGGAGATCCGACCTTCGGGCACGACCGAACTTGCTCGCGTGAACGGGATCGGTCCTGCGAAGATCGACCGGTACGGCGCCACGATCCTCGCGATCGTGGCCAGTTCTCCGGCTTCTTGAGCCGTTTCCGGGGCCTCCCGAGGCAGTCCGAAAAACTTCTCAAGAAAGTTTGGAAAAAGAGTTGGCTCGCCACGGCGGCCCGGCATAGTGTTCAGATGTCCCTGACAGCAGTGGGCGAGATCGAGAGATCTGGCCCGGATTCGAGTGAGGAGGTGGGTGCATTGGAGATGAACATGATTCCGCAGACGGATCTGCAGGTGTGCAAGCACGTGCTCGGCTACGAGCCCGTCCCGGCCACTGGCGCAGCTCTGCCTTTCCGCGCGCGCACTCACCGCGGAGGCGTCAAGCCGTCCGCTCTCGCACCCGACTCCGCATCTCCAGGAGACTCGCCGGTCTAACGACCGAAGAGTTCCAGGCCGCGGAGTCCACCTAGGACCCGCGGCCTTAATTCTTGCCCGGAGATCCGGCCCCACCTCGGCCGGCCCGGCAAGGATCTAGCCCCTGGGTCCTGCACCACCAACGTTCATCGACGACGTTCCTTCAGGACACAGGAGACAACCGTGCGCCTCACTGCGCTCCTCGACACTCTTCCCCAGGGCGGCTCGGGCCCCTGGGACCCGCCTCAACACCCCGCCACGAGCGGGACCGGTTCGGACTCGGCGGAGTTCAACCGGATCATGGACACACTGCTGCCGTGCCGTACCAACGACCCGGAGCTGTGGTTCGCCGAGCACAGCACGCAGGTGGAGCAGGCCAAGGCCCTCTGCCGTACGTGCCCCCTCATCGAGGGCTGCCTCGCGGGCGCCCTCGAGCGCAACGAGCCGTGGGGCGTCTGGGGCGGTGAGGTCTTCGTGGACGGCGCCGTCGTCGCCCGCAAGCGTGGCCGTGGCCGGCCGCGCAAGTCGGAGAGCGTCGCTGCCGCATGATCCGCCGTCGGTCAGGCCGCCCGTACCGGGAGGACCACGCACCCGCACCGCGGGTGCGGCTCCACCGGCCGGGCTCGGGGGAGCCCGGCCGGCAGGGAGATCTCCAGGCACGCACCGACGGCCGTGGGCCGGTGCCCGTCCAGCTGGGCGAGCACCTGGCCCGCGGCCGTCGCCGCAGCCACGGCGGCGAGCGTGGCCTCGTGGGTCGGCTCCGCCGTCTCGCGGAGCTGCGCCGCCAGTGCCGGCCACTCCCGGTCGGCGTCCGCGCGGGCCAGGTCCACGCAGCTCACGCACGCGGACCGGCCCGGGCGCACCAGCGGGCCCACCACGACGTCGGCCTCGCGCACCACGACCGGTAGGTGCGGCACACCGAGCCCGAGCAGCCGCTGGTACCGCGCCGGGTGCGCGGCGTGCGGCTCGGTGACCACCACGGCGTCGAGCGCCTCGGGGTCCAGCCCCGCGCCGCCGTCGTCCACCCGGACCGCGACCCGCGGGGAACGTTCTGCGAGCAGGGCCCGCACCGCGGCGTCGCGGGCCTGCCCGACGTCGGCGGTCCGCAGGCCGCCCAGCCCCACGTCCGTGGTCTGCACCGGCAGGGGATCGTGCAGCACCAGGCCGCCCACCCCCGCCGTCGCGAGGTGCAGGGCGACCGCCGTACCCAGGCGGCCCAGGCCCGCCAGGCCCACGACCCGCTCGGCGCGGGCGGCGAGCGTGGCCAGCCCGGCGCCGTCGGGTCGCAGCATCCCGAGCACGGTCGCGTCCGCCGCGCCGTCCGCCGGGGCCGTCACCGCGCCGACCACGCCCGGGACGGGCACCAGCACACCCGCCCGGAACAGGACGCCCATGATCTCGTCGCGCCGCTCGACGCCCACCCCACACCGCGCCGCCGACTGCTCGACGCTCACGTGCCTGCGCTCGGCGATCTCCTCCAGCCAGGACTCCTCGGACGGTGAGAGCCCGGACAGCACGAACGACCACCGCGGGTCGGAACCGCACTGGACCTGGCCGCCGCCGCGGCTGAGCACGGGCGTACCGGGCCGCAGCCGGAGGGCGGGAGTGCTCGTCATGCCCGCAACGATGCCCGACGGCGGCGCCCCCGGGGCGTTGTCCACAGGCCCGGGAGGATATTCAAAGCATCCGGCGGGCCGGAAGTTCCCGGCTGCGCCCAGAGCCAAATGGACGGCGCCACGCTTGCCGACCCGGTTACGGTGAACACTATGAGCGACCAGCACCAGCCCGGCGAGTCTCCCCAGTCGTGGGAGGAGATGCTGCGCTCCATGCTCGGCGAAGGCGCAGACGAAGTGATGGCCGAGATGCGCGAGCGGGGCATCGACCCGACCGCGCTCGGTGGCGCGCCCGACCCCGTGATGATGCAGTACGCCCTGGCCCAGGTGCAGAAGATGCTCTCGGCCGAGGGCACCGGCCCCGTCAACGCCGACGTCGCGCACGACGTCGCGCGGCAGGTCGCCGTCAGCGAGGGCGACCCGTCCCTGACGGGCAAGCAGGCCAAGGACGCCACCGACGCGCTGGGGGTGGCCGAGCTCTGGCTCGACGCCGTCACCGACCTCCCGCCCGCCGGCGGGACCAGGCGCGCCTGGAACCGGTCCGAGTGGGTCGAGGCCACGCTCCCCGTGTGGAACGAGCTCGCGGCGCCCGTCGCGGCCTCGGTCGCGGACGCGCTGGCCACGGTGCTGCGCGACCAGCTCCCCGAGGGCGTCGACGACGGCGAGGCCGTGCCCGGCATGCCCGCCGGCGTGCTGCACGGTCTGGGCGGCTCGATCGACCCGGCCCAGATGATGCGCCGGCTCGGCTCCGCCGTCTTCGGCATGCAGGTCGGCCAGGCGGCCGGCACGCTCTCGCGCGAGGTGTTCGGCGCCACCGACGTCGGCCTGCCGCTGCTCGACAGCCCCGACACCGTGCTGCTGCCGACCAACGTGGCGGCGTTCGCCGACGGCCTGGACGCCCCGCTGGAGGAGGTCCGGCAGTTCCTCGCAGTCCGCGAGGCGGCGCACGCGCGCCTGTTCACCCACGTCCCGTGGCTCCGGTCGCACCTGCTGTCGATCGTGGAGCGGTACGCCCGCGGCATCACCATCGACCTCGACGCGCTCGAGGCCCAGGTGCGCGACATCGACCTCGCCGACTCGGACGCGCTGCGCAGCGCCCTGTCCGGCGGCGTCTTCGGCCTGCAGAACACGGACGAGCAGAAGGCCGTGCTCCTGAACCTGGAGACCACGCTCGCGCTGGTGGAGGGCTGGGTGGACGAGGTCAGCGCCATGGCCGCGCTGCCGCACCTGCCGCACGCCATCCCGCTGCGCGAGATGATCCGCCGCCGCCGGGCCGCGGGCGGTCCCGCGGAGCAGACGTTCTCGACCCTGGTCGGGCTGGAGCTGCGGCCGCGTCGCTCGCGCGACGCGGCGACCCTGTTCTCGATCGTGGCCCGCGCCCAGGGCACCGAGGGGCGCGACGCGGTGTGGGACCACCCGGACCTGCTGCCCGGCACCCAGGACCTGGACGACCCGTCCGGCTACCTGGTGCGCCGCGAGGCGGCGGAGAACGAGCACGCCGACATCGACGCCGCGCTCAAGGAGATCTTCGGCGAGGGCGACCCGGACGACGCGGCGGACCCGGAGAAGTAGGTCAGTCCCGCTCGTCGTCCGGGGTGGCGGTCCCCGGGTCGTCCTGCGTGAACGACGCGCCCTCCAGGAAGCCGCGCGCCCGGTCCGTGCGGGGGTAGACCTCGAGGATCTTCCAGAACTCCGGTCCGTGGCCGGCGTGCAGCAGGTGCGCCAGCTCGTGCAGCAGCACGTAGTCGAGCACCCACCCGGGCATGCCCTGCAGCCGGGTCGAGATGCGGATCGAGCCGTCCAGCAGCGTGCACGACCCCCAGCGCCGGCCCTGGTTGTTCGACCAGCGGACGCTGGAGGGGCGGGCGCGGCCGCCGAGGTACTTGGCGGAGAGCTCGGCGGCGCGGTCGGCGAGCTCCTGGTCGGACGGGCGGCGGCGCCGCTCCTTGTCCTCGAGCCGGGCTACCATCTTCGCCACCCACTCCCGTTCCTGCGCCCGAGAGAAGCGCGCAGGAATGGCGACGATGGTCCGTCCACCGTCGCGGTATGCGCTCACCGTGGCGGTCCGCCGGAGGCTCCGGCGGACCTCCACGGACGTCAGGGCGTCGTGGGCCACGGAACGACCGTACCGGTTATCGGCGTCAAGGTGGGGTATAACACACCGTTCAAGTGGAAAAACTTTGCCTTAGGGGCCGTCGCGGGGTGCGATTCACCGAACCCTCAGCCAAGTGAGGAATGATGGGCCGGTGACTGACATGCGCGACCTCCAGCACTCCCCGCAACCCGAGCCGTCGCCGTTCGACGACTCCGGCACCGCGGCTGCGCCGATCTCCCGCCGCACGGTCACGCTGGGGGTGTCCTTGCTGCTCACCGCAGTCCTGTCCGCGCTGGCGCTGGTCGTGCCCACGCCGTACGCGATGCGCTCGCCGGGGCCCACGGAGGACACGCTGGAGCGCAACCTGATCCAGATCGAGGGCGCCCGCACCTACGAGTCCACGGGCGAGCTGCGCCTGACCACCGTCTCCGTGCTGGGCGGGCCGGGCTATCCGATGCTGGCCGGCCAGGTGATCCAGGGCTGGCTGGACCCGCGGCGCTCCGTGCTCCCCGTGGAGGCGATCTTCCCCGAGGCGACCACCAAGGAGGAGCAGCAGGAGGTCAGCCAGGCGGAGATGGTGTCCTCCCAGGAGTCGGCCACCGCCGCCGCCCTGACCGAGCTCGGCTACGACGTGCCCGCCGTGCTCGACGTCGCCGGCACGGAGCCCGGGTCCGGCGCCGAGGGCAAGCTGGAGGAGGGCGACGTCATCACCGAGTTCCAGGGTGAACCCGTGGGCACCTACGCCGACCTCATCGACGGGCTGGCCGGCACGACGCCGGGCGACGACGTGACGCTCGGCGTGAAGCGCGGCGACAGCACCGAGGACGTCACCGTCACGACCGCCGACAACGGCCAGCGCGCCGTGCTCGGCGTCTTCATCGACCCGCACTACGACTTCCCGGTCGACGTCTCCATCGAGATCGAGAACATCGGCGGCCCCAGCGCGGGCACCATGTTCGCGCTCGGCATCATCGACAAGCTCACGCCGGAGGACGAGGCGAACGGCAAGGTCATCGCGGGCACCGGGACCATGAGCCCCGAGGGCACCGTGGGCCCGATCGGCGGCATCGAGCAGAAGCTGTACGGCGCGCAGCGCGACGGCGCCGACTGGTTCCTGGCGCCGGCGGACAACTGCGAGCAGGTGGTGGGCAACGTGCCCGACGGGCTGCACGTGGTGCGGGTGGCCACGCTGGCCGAGGCGCGGGACGCCGTCGAGCAGATCGGGCGCGGCGAGGGGGCCGACCTCCCGACGTGCTCCTGACGCATCCGTGACGCATCTGCCGAGTCGTTGACCACGTGTTGCACATCTGGAGGATGTGGGAACCTTGTGTTGGGAACCTTGAGCAGAGCCTGGCCGTTCCACCTGGGTACGGCCCAACCATTGATGACGTGAGGTAACGCAGTCGTGTCCTTCGCCGCAGCACCCCGTCGCCCATCCGGCGGCGCACCCCGAGCCCGACGACGCAGTCCCCTGGGGGTGGCGGTCGTCGCGGTCGCCGTCGTCATCGCGGCCCTGCTCCTCCTAGCGCAGTTCTGGACCGAGGTGATGTGGTTCGGGCAGCTCGGGTTCTCCCGGGTGATCTGGACCGAGTGGGGCATGCGCGCCGCCCTGTTCGCCGGTGGCTTCGTGATCATGGCGGGCGCCGTGTTCTGGTCGTTCACCGCGGCCTACCGCTCGCGCCCCGTGTACGCCCCGAGCACCCCCGAGCAGGCCACGCTCGACCAGTACCGCGAGGCCGTCGAGCCGCTGCGCCGGGTCGTGATGATCGCGGCCCCCGTGCTCGTCGGCTTCTTCGCCGGCGTCGCGGCCTCCGCGCAGTGGCGCACCGTGCTCCTGGCCTTCAACAGCGAGCCCTTCGGCGAGTCCGACCCGCAGTTCGGCATGGACCTCGGGTTCTTCGTCTTCATGCTCCCGGCGCTGCGGTTCACCGTCGGGTTCCTCATCTCGGTCGTGGTGATCGCCGGCATCGCCGGAGTGATCACGCACTACCTGTACGGCGGCCTCCGGGTTGGCCCGGCCGCGGCCGGCGGCCCCCGCACCACGCCCGCCGCGCGCATCCACCTGGCCGTCATCGGCGCGGCGCTGCTGCTCCTGATCGCCGGGAACTACTGGCTGGACCGGTACTCGATCCTGACCAACGCCGGTGACCGGTTCGACGGCGCCTCCTACTCCGACGTGCACGCCGTGATCCCCGCCAAGGGCATCCTCGCGGTGGTCGCGATCTTCGTGGCCGCGCTGTTCATCGTCACCGCCTTCCGGGGCGACTGGCGCCTGCCGGCGATCGGCGTCGGGCTCATGGTGGTCTCGGCCATCGCGATCGGCGGCATCTACCCCGCCGTCGTCCAGCGCTTCCAGGTGAACCCGAACGCGCAGGAGCTGGAGAGCGAGTACATCCAGCGCAACATCGACGCGACGCTGTCGGCCTTCGGCATCGACGACATCGAGAAGGAACCGTACGACGCCACGACCCAGGCCGAGGAGGGCGCGCTGCGCTCCGACGCCGACACGGCGGCCTCCATCCGCCTGCTGGACCCGCAGATCGTGTCGCCGTCGTTCCGCCAGCTGCAGCAGAACAAGCAGTACTACAACTTCAACGACTCCCTCTCGGTCGACAAGTACGAGATCGACGGCGAGTCGCGCGACACCGTGATCGCGGTGCGCGAGCTGAACCTCGACGGCCTGGGCCAGGACCAGCGCAACTGGGTCAACGACCACACCGTGTACACGCACGGCTACGGCGTCGTCGCCGCGTACGGCAACCAGCCGGGCCCGGACGGACGGCCGGCGTTCTTCGAGGGCGGCATCCCGTCGCAGGGTGCGATCACCGACCTCGAGGGCGAGTACGAGCCGCGCATCTACTTCAGCCCGAGCACCACCACGTACTCGATCGTCGGCGCGCCCGAGGGCACCGAGGCCTGGGAGCTCGACTACCAGGCCGACGACGCCGACGACGGCGGGCAGGTCAACACGACGTTCAGCGGCGACGCCGGCCCCGACGTCGGCGCGTTCGGCAGCAAGCTGCTCTACGCGCTGAAGTTCGGCGAGGAGCAGATCCTGTTCTCCGACCGCGTGACCAGCGAGTCGCAGATCCTGTACGACCGGGACCCGCAGCAGCGCGTCAGCAAGGTCGCCCCGTGGCTCACCCTCGACAACCGGGTCTACCCGGCGGTCGTGGACGGCCGCGTGAAGTGGATCGTCGACGCGTACACCACGAGCGACGCCGTCCCGTACTCGACCTCGACCCCGCTCGACGAGGCCGTGGCGGACACCCTCACCCAGCAGGCCGGCGGTCCGGTCGAGCTGCCGGAGGAGGTCAACTACATCCGTAACTCGGTGAAGGCCACGGTCGACGCCTACGACGGTTCGGTCGACCTGTACGCGTGGGACGACCAGGACCCGATCCTGAAGGCCTGGGGCAACGTCTTCCCGAACTCGATCAAGCCGATGTCGGAGATCTCCGGCGACCTGATGAGCCACCTGCGGTACCCGGAGGACCTGTTCAAGGTGCAGCGCACCCTGCTCAGCCAGTACCACGTGACGGACTCCGCGGAGTTCTTCTCGGGCCAGGACTTCTGGAACAACCCGACCGACCCGACGTCGGACGCGACCGCCGCGCCGCTGCAGCCGCCGTACTACCTGACGCTGCAGATGCCGGGCCAGGAGGAGTCCACGTTCTCGCTGACCTCGACGTTCATCCCGGGCGGTAACACCGACCGAGAGGTGCTGACCGGGTTCCTCGCGGTGGACGCGGACGCGGGCAACGAGGCGGGCAAGAAGGGCGAGGACTACGGCAAGCTACGCCTGCTCGAGCTCCCACGGGACACGACCGTCCCCGGACCGGGCCAGGTGCAGAACAACTTCGACTCGAACCCGACGATCTCCGAGCAGCTGAACATCCTGCAGATCGGCGCGTCCACGGTGCGGCGCGGCAACCAGCTCACGCTCCCCGTGGGTGGCGGCCTGCTGTACGTGCAGCCGGTGTACATCCAGTCGACCGGTGGCACGCAGTTCCCGCTGCTGCGCAAGGTGCTGGTGGCGTTCGGTGACGACATCGGCTTCGCCGACACGCTCGACGAGGCGCTGGACCAGGTGTTCGGCGGTGACTCGGGCGCCCAGGCGGGTGACGCCGGTGCGGCGGCCGAGGACGAGGCCCCGACCGCCCCGCCCACGGGCGAGGGCGAGACGGGTACGGAGCCCACGCAGGAGCCGACCGAGGAGCCGTCCGGCGAGTCCACGCCGGACAGCACCGAGGCGCCGTCGTCCGAGCTGGACGCCGCGCTGCAGGACGCCCGCCAGGCCCTGGAGGACTCCAACACCGCCCAGCGGGCCGGTGACTGGGCCGCCTACGGCGAGGCGCAGGACCGGCTGCAGAAGGCCCTGGAGGAGGCGATCGCCGCCGAGGAGGGCCAGCAGGGCTGATCCTCCGGCACGCTCCCCGTCAGGCCCGCAGGTCACCCCGGTGACCTGCGGGCCTGACCGCGTTACGGGAGCCTGCGGGCCACCACCACCGAGTTGATGACGTCGTCGGTGGGGTGCACCACCTCCAGCACCTCGAACCCCGGCATGGCGTTCAGGTCGACCGGCGGGTACAGCAGGGTGCGCATCCCGCGCGCGCTGCGCGCGAGCAGCAGCGCCCCCGGCCGCATCGCCTGGCCCACCGTCCGCAGGATCGCGGCCTTGGCCGACGGCGTCTCGCCGACCAGGGCGGCGAGCACCACGACGTCGTGGTCCGTGAGGCCGACGTCGGCGGCGTCGGCCTGCTCGAACCGGACCGCCTGTGACCCGAGCCGCGCGCCGACCCGCCGGGCCAGCTCCACTGCCGTGGCGTCCCGGTCGACGCCGACGACGGGGGCGTCCAGCGCGGCGGCGTAGCCGAGGGTGCTCAGGGGGAGCGGCCCGCAGCCGAGCACCGCGACCGACGTCGCGGTGCCGCCGCTCGCGTGCAGCACGAGCCCGGCCTCCAGGGCCGTGAGCCGGCGGTAGTTGTCGAGGTACGGAAAGGCGTCGAGCGCGGCCCGGGCGTCGGGCGCGGAGGCGACGTGCTCCGCCCAGGCCCGCTCGAGCTCCGTCTCGCCGCGCGCCGAGAGGTCGCGGATGGCGTCCTTCCGGCGCCGGACCTCCGGGTGGTCCAGGAGGTCCCTGGCCTGGCGTTCCGGTGTCGCGAGGACGGTGTGCACCAGGTCGCCGAACAGGGCGTTGGTGCCGGGTTCGGGGCGCAGGTGGGGCAGTGCGGCAAGCTGGTCGGTGAGGTGGACGATCCGGTCGGCGGACAGGGTGGTATCGCTCAGCTCCGTCGTCATGGGGACGATGGTTCCACGGCCGGATCGGTTCGACCGGCTGTGACCTGCGTCTCGACCGGCCGACCCGGTTTGCACATCGTCGCTCGGGGTGCGTAAAGTAGGGATCACCGACGCGGGGTGGAGCAGCTCGGTAGCTCGCTGGGCTCATAACCCAGAGGTCGCAGGTTCAAATCCTGCCCCCGCTACAGATGCGATGTCGCAGGACATCGCGAACAGCCGGACCTACGAATCGTAGGTCCGGCTGTTTTTTGCTTTCGTGCGGGTCCTGGCTCGCGCCGCAAGGACGCGCACGGCGCCCGATTCCCTGCCGTGCCTCACATCGTGACGAGCAGACTCGTCAGGAACGTGAGAGGCGGACCTACCGCCTCGGAAGGAGCGGTGCCGTGAAGGTGCTGATCGCGGGTGGACGAGGTCGAGTGGGCTCGAAGGTCGCCGACCTCTTGGAGTCGAACCAGGTGGAGGTCGTCGCAGGTGGGCTGGCCGACGGAGTGGACTACATCGCGGGAACCAGGGTCGCGGAAGTGCTCGACGGCGTCGACACGATCATCAATGTGCTGAACACAGGGCGCTTCGACGAAGAGGGCGCAGTCAGCTTCTTCGAGGAGTCGACCCGAACGCTCACGGCCGAGGGTGAACGGGCGGGTGTGAAGCATCACGTCCTGTTGTCCATCGTGGGCGTCGGCGAGGGCGACGCGTCCGAGATCGGTTACTACCTCGGCAAGGTCGCACAGGAACGGGCGCTCAAGGAGGGTTCGTTGCCGTTCACCATCGTGCGGTCGACTCAGTTCCAGGGATACATTCCGGTGCTCGCTGACCAGCATGCGGTAGAGGACAAGGTCCTGGCACCCCGCGACCTCATCCAACCGGTCGAGCTCGATGAGGTCGTCGCACTCCTGGCGGAGATCGCCCTGGCGGGAGCACCACGTGGAGAGGTGGAGATCGCGGGGCCGGAGCGATTCCACATGGACGACCTTCTGCGCGCGACCCTTGCGGCGTCCGGCGACGCTCGCGAGGTCGTGACCGTGGACGGCGAAGGGAAGATCGATGCGATGGTTCCACGCGGTGAGTACCGCGCGGGCAAGACGCTCTACCCCCTTCGTGGCATCCCGCTTGCCGGCTGAGCCACCCGGATGACATCAACGGCCCGCCCACCTCGGCAACGTGGTGGGCGGGCCGTCTTGTGCGGGACCGCTCCCGCCCGGGCGGGCGATGCTGTCGCTGGCATGACGCTGCCGGCCGGAGAATTGTGAGCTCATTCCCTGCTGGTCGCGGGCGGCAGCCACGCCCCCAGCTTGTGAGGGTCGAGGACGAGCCAGATGTCGCTGATTCCTTCTCTCTCGACACGGAAGCCCATGATGCCGAAGAACTGCCCCGCCAGTGTGAGGGCGTAGCCGAGACCATCAGCTGTGTACCGTTCCTCGAACGCCAGCTCGGGCTGCTTCTGCCTCACTCCGAGCAGGAACCTGGCCACGCGGTCGGCACCAGCGACGACGTTGGGCGCCACGCGGACGACCCCGCCGCCGTCTGCCCGCAGCTCGACCTCCGGGGCCAGGGTCTGCATGAGCAGGCGCAGGTCTCCTCCACGAGTCGCGGCGAGGAACGTGCGGACCACCTCATCATGTTGCTCCGCAGGGACTGCCACGGCCCGGTGCTCACGAACGCGCCGTCGGGCGGAGGCAGCCAGCTGGCGGGTGGCCGCCGCCGAGCGTCCGACAAGCTCCGCGATCTCGTCGAACGGCGCCCCGAAGACGTCGTGGAGCACGAACGCCACCCGCTCGGGCGGGGTCATGGACTCCAGTACGACCAGCAGCGCTGTGCTGACGGCGTCGTCGAGCGTCACGCGGTCGAGCGGATCCTCGGTTCCCTGGGCGGTACCTTTCGACGTGACGGCGGTTCCGACGAAGAGATCGGCAGGAACCGGCTCCGGCAGCCACTGGCCGGCCTGCCGCTCACGTCGCGCTCGGGCCGACTTGAGGACGTCCAGGGCGACGCGGCCGGCCACGCGGGTCAGCCAGGCCGCGGGCACTCTGATCGCGTCCCGCTCCTGCTCGGGCATCCGGTACCACCGGATGTACGTCTCCTGCACGATGTCCTCGGCGTCCGCGAGGGTGCCGGTCATTCTGTACGCCAACGACATCAGGCGACGTCGCTCGCGGATCACCTCGTCGTGTTCGTGCGGACCGTCGTCGTTCACCATGCGAAGCTCCTCGTCTGTGCGGTCGGATGAGGCAGCCGCCCGGAAGGCGGATCACTCTGTCAAGCATGACGAGACCCGCTGCGCCGATGTGAGGGCACGACGCACGAGGGCGTCCGTCGGGTTGTGTCGGTTTGACACAGGATCACGCGCCCCATCTACTCGTCGCCATGGATGACGCACACAGTCCCCGCGCCCACCGACCGCGCCGGACGGGGGAGGTGGGCGCCTGATGGATCAGGACACGTGGGTCAACGCCGCGCTGGTGCTGGTGTTCATCCTGGTCGGCGGCGTCTTCGCCGGCACGGAGATCGCCCTGGTCTCGCTGCGGGAGAGCCAGATCGGCCGCCTGGAGGCCAAGGGCGGTCGCGGTGCCCGGGTCGCCGCCGTGGCCAGGGACCCCAACCGGTTCCTCGCCGCCGTCCAGATCGGCGTGACCGTCGCCGGCTTCTTCTCCGCCGCCTACGGCGCCTCGACGCTGGCCCCGGACTTCGTGCCCGTGCTGGAGGGCATCGGCCTGCCGTCCGACGTCGCCGGCACCGTCTCGCTGATCTTCCTCACGCTCGTGATCGCCTACCTGTCCCTGGTGCTGGGCGAGCTGGTGCCGAAGCGGTTCGCGCTCCAGCGCTCCCAGAGCGTCGCGCTGATCGTCGGGCCGCCGCTGGACCGGTTCGCGAGCCTGATGCGCCCGGTCGTGTGGCTGCTGTCGGTGTCCACCAACGCGGTGGTGCGCCTGCTCGGCGGCGACCCGCGGGCGACGTCCGAGGGGATGAGCGAGGAGGAGCTGCGGGACGTCGTCGTGGCCCACGAGGGCCTGCCCGCCGAGGAGCGCCGCATCCTGAGCGACGTGTTCGACGCCGCGGACCGGTCCATCAGCGAGGTGATGCGGCCGCGCGGCGAGGTGACCTTCGTCGCGGGCGACCTGCCGGTGTCCGAGGTCCTGGAGATCGTGCAGCGCAGCCCCTACTCGCGCTACCCGGTCACCGGCACGGACTTCGACGACGTCATCGGCGTGCTGCACGTGCGGGACCTGTTCGGGGCGCCGGCCACGACGCCCGTGCGCGAGCTGGCCCGCACCATGCTGTTCCTGCCGACCACGGCGCACCTCATCCCGGCGCTGTCGCAGATGCGGCGGGAGCGTCGTCACCTGGCCGTGGTGGTCGACGAGTACGGCGGCACCTACGGCATCGTCACCCTGGAGGACCTCGTCGAGGAGATGGTCGGCGACATCCGGGACGAGCACGACCCGGCCCCGGGCGGCGTGCGCCCGTCGGACGACGGCACGATCGTCGTCGAGGCGGGCATGACGATCGAGGAGTTCGACGAGCTGACGGGCGTGACGCTGCCCGACGGGCCGTACGAGACCGTGGCCGGATACGTCGTCAGCCGGCTGGGCCGGGTCGCCGAGGTCGGGGACACCGTGCAGGTCGAGGGCCTCGACCTGGCCGTGACCGAGGTGCAGGGCCGTCGTCTGACCTACCTGGAGGCCGTCCGCCGCGACTGAGGTCGAGCCGCACCATCGTCGGCCGGGTCGTCGTCCACGACGACCCGGCCGACGACGTGTGAGCCGTCAGGCGATACCGGCGCCCTCGCCCGTGGGCGTGAGCACCCGGGCCAGCTGCTGCGCCTGGACGCTCAGCTCCGCGGCCTTGAACGCGTGCTCCTGGGTCATCGCGGTCTCGGTGCGCTCCAGGCAGTCGAGGATGAGCCGGCCGAAGTACGGGTAGCCCACGTTGCCCTTGGCGACGAGGTGGTGCTCGCCCTCGCCGTTGACCAGGAACACGTGCCCGGGGCCCTCGTCCGTGGCGACGTTCGTGTACTTGCGCAGCTCGATGTAGCCCTCGGTGCCCAGGATGAACGTGCGGCCGTCGCCCCAGGTCCGCAGGCCGTCCGGCGTGAACCAGTCGACGCGGCAGTAGCCGGCGGCGCCGTTGTCCATCGCGATGTTGGCCTCGCCGAAGTCGTCCAGCTCCGGGTGCTCCGGGTGGTTGTAGTTGGCGATGGCCGCGTGCGTCACGGTCGCGTCCTTGGCGCCCGCGTAGTGCAGCATCTGCTCGAAGTTGTGGCTGCCGATGTCGCACAGGATGCCGCCGTACTTGTCCTTCTCGAAGAACCAGTCCGGGCGCCCGGTGCCGAGGCGGTGCGGGCCCAGGCCCATGACCTGCAGCACGCGGCCGATCGACCCGCGCTCGACGAGCTGGTCGGCCAGGACCGCCGCCTCGACGTGGATGCGCTCGGAGTAGTAGACGGCGTACTTGCGCCCCGTCCGCGCGGTGGCCTCACGTGCCGCGGCGAGCTGCTCGAGCGTGGTCAGCGGGGCCTTGTCCGTGAAGTAGTCCTTGCCCGCCTCGATCGCGCGCAGGCCGAGGGCGGCGCGCTCGGAGGTGACCGCGGCGCCGGCGACCAGGCGCACCTCGTCGTCGTCGAACACCTCGTCCTCGCTGCGCGCGACACGCACGTCCGGGAACTTGGCGCGGAACGCCTCCACCTTCGCCGGGTCCGGGTCGTACACCCACTTCACGGTGCCGCCCGCGGCCTGGAGGCCCTCGGCCATGCCGTAGATGTGGCCGTGGTCGAGCCGCACCGCCGCGAACGGGAAGTCGCCCGCGCCCACCACGGGGTCCGGCACCGGCTCCGGCGCGTAGTTGGCGCCGCTGGTCGCGTTCATCAGTTTGCCTCCTGGTTGCTGCTGCCGACCGTGATCGCGCCGGGCAGGTCGCCCACCGACGCGGTCTTCTCGAAGAAGTGGGGCGCCCGTGCCACCAGCGTCCCCGTGCGGTAGTAGGGGTCGTCGGGCTGCAGCGGCAGGTCGACGGTGCGGCGCTCGATGCCCGCCTGGTAGATCGCGGTGACCAGCTCGACGGCGCGGCGGCCGTCGGCGCCCGTGACGGCGGGGACGCGGCGGTCCCGCACGGCCTCGAGCGTGTCCCCGATCTGGCCGTTGTGCCCCAGGTGGGCCAGCGGCTGCCGGGCCGCGGCCAGCGCCTCGATCTTCGCCACGCGCTCGGGGTTGCCGTCGGGGGAGGGGAAGCCGTTCGGCGAGGCCGCGGAGGCCACCACCTTCCACGGCTGCGAGACGCGGGCGTCGCGGCCCTGCACCACGATCGCCTGCTCCTCGCCGTGGTGCACCACCGAGCTGGTCACCTCGGCCAGGGCGCGGTCGTACTGCAGCACGGCCACGGAGAGGTCCTCGACCTCGGCGTTCTCGTGCGCGGCGTTGGTCAGCACGGCGGTGACGGCGCGCGGGGCGCCGAGCATCCACTGCGTCAGGTCGAGGTGGTGGATCGCGTGGTTCAGCGTGCAGCCGCCGCCCTCCGACTCCCACGTACCGCGCCACCACAGGTCGTAGTACGCCGTGCCGCGCCACCACGCCGAGTTCACCTGGACGTGCGAGACCGGCCCGGCCAGGCCCGAGTCCAGCACCTCCTTGAGCGTGGCCATGTCGTCGCGGAACCGGTTCTGCGCCACCACGGACAGCACGCGGTCGTGCTCGGCGGCGGCCGCGATCATCGCGTCGCACTCCTCCAGCGAGGGCGCCATCGGCTTCTCGACCAGCACGTCGACGCCGGCGCGCAGCGCCGTGATCGTCAGCTCCGCGTGGGACGACGGCGGCGTCGTGATGCTCACCAGGTCGAGGTCCGGCTCGGCGGCCAGCAGCTCCTCGATGCTCTCGTAGGCCCGCGCCTCGGGCACCTGGAGCCGGGCCCGCTGCTCCGCGGCCTTGCCCGGGACGATGTCGCAGACCGCGACCACCTCGCACTCCTGCGCGAAGCGACGGTATCCCTCGGCGTGCGCACCGGCGATACCGCCGGTCCCGACGATGCCGATCTTGAGCATGCTTCCTCCGGTTGGCGTCCTGGACGACGACGGCAGCGGCGCCGGTCGCGGGAGGCGGTGCGGCGTCGCACATCGCATCATACGTATGATGCGACGGTTCATCATCGTCATGTCCGGTGCGCGGGATGTCAAGGCCGGGTCAGGTTTCCCGTCGACTCGCGCCACACCACCCGCTGCAGCGGCGCGGTCGGCGGAGGCGTCTCCTCGTCGCGGACGGCGGCGACCAGCCGGCGCATCGCGCGCCGCCCCGCCTCGACGAAGTCCACGGGGATCGTGGTGAGCGACGGCATCGTGTACGCGCTGAAGTCGGCGTCGTCCCAGCCGGTGACCACCAGGTCGCCGGGCACGGACCAGCCGCGCTCCGCCGCCCCGCGCAGCACCCCGAGCGCCACGTAGTCGTTGGCGGCGATCACGGCGAGCGGCGGCGCGTCGTCGGGCAGGGCGAGCACGGCGTCGCGGCCGGCCTCCGGGGACCAGACGCCGCCCACCACCCCGAGCGACTCGACGCCGTGCCGCTCGACCTCGGCGAGGTAGACGTCGCGGCGCGAGCGCGCCGACGCGAAGCGCTCGGGCCCGGCCACGTGCAGGAACCGCCGGTGGCCCGCCTCGACGAGGGCCGAGATCACGGTCCCGAGCAGGCCGGCGTCGGCCAGCTCGCCCGTGGTGCGCAGCTGCTCGTCGAGGGCGGGCTCGGCCACGACCGGCGCGGCGTCGTCGTCGAGGTGGAGCGCCTCGGGGACCACGGGGAGGAACGTCAGCACGCCCTCGACCTGGCCACCCCGGGCCAGGTCGACGACGCGTTCGGTGCGGGCCTCGGCGGTCCCGTCCACGCTGTGGGTGTCCACGGCGTAGCCCGCCTCGGCCGCGACCTCGGCCGCGCCGGTGAGCATGCGCAACCGGTTGTCGACGGTCACGCCGGTGACGACGGCCAGCCGGCCCGAGCGCTGGGTGCGCATCGACCGTGCGGCGAGGTTCGGCCGGTAGCCCATCGACGCGGCGACGGCCAGCACGTGCTCGCGGGTGCGGGGCGCGATCGTGCCCTTGCCGGACAGGGCGTAGGAGACCGTCGACTGCGACACCCCGGCGGCGCGCGCGACGTCGTGGCTGGTGGGCTGGCGGGCTGACATCGACACAGTGTCCCCTCTGGCCGCCGCCCGCCGCATCAGCTTGCCGGTGCGGCCGGCGGCGGACCGGCCGGGACCGGCTCCTCGAACACCAGCAGCGTGTGGGTGTTCACGATGCCGTGCATGCCCTGGATCTGGTCCAGGATCAGGTGCCGCAGGTCGGCGTTGTCGCGGGCGCGGACGAGCAGGACGAGGTCGAACTCCCCGCCGACCAGGCCGATGTGCTCGACGCCGCGCAGCGTGCGCAGCTCCTCGCGGACCGAGCGCCACTGCGCCTGGTCCAGGTTGACCGTCACGTAGGCCGACGTGCCCAGCCCGGCCAGCACCGGGTCGATGTCCGCGCGGTAGCCGCGGATCACCCCGGTGGACTCCAGGCGCTGCACCCGGGCATAGGCGTTCGCGCGCGAGATGTGCAGCTTCTCGGCCAGTGCGCGCATGGACATCCGGCCATCCGTGCGCAGCTCGTCGACGATGCGCTGGTCGACGTCGTCGAGGCCTCCTGCCACTTGTCTCGCTGCCACGCCCTCAGCCCCTTCTGCGCTGGACATTTGGATCGCGTTACCCAGCCATGACTGGACGAGTTCTCGGATTCTCGCCGTTGATGGAATCCGAATGGAAGTTTGACCAGTATATCTACATGGTGATCAACGAAGATCTCATGCTCCCCACAAGGGAGCCGGTCATGCTGCTCGATCCGGAGGGGCGGCCGACCGCCGGCGACGGGGCGGCGCTGCCCGCGCCCGACGACCTGGTTCGCGGCCTCGCGGGCATGGTCGCCGCCCGCCGGTTCAACGAGCAGTCCTCGGTGCTGGTGCGGCAGGGCAGGCTGGCGGTGTACCCCTCCTCCTACGGGCAGGAGGCGTGCCAGGTCGCCGCCGCGCAGGTGCTCGACGACGGGGACTGGCTCTTCCCGACCTACCGGGACACCGCGGCCGCCGTCGCCCGCGGCGTCGACCCGGTCGAGGTGCTCGGGCTGCTCAAGGGCGACTGGCACTCGGGGTACGACCCGTACGAGCGCCGCGTGGCGCCCCTGGCGACGCCGCTGGCCACGCAGCTCCCGCACGCCGTGGGGGTGGCGCACGCCGGGCGGCTGCGCGGGGAGCCCACCGTGGTGCTCGCGATGTGCGGCGACGGTGCCACGAGCGAGGGCGACTTCCACGAGGCGCTGAACTTCGCCGCCGTCTTCCGGGCGCCGGTCGTGTTCTTCGTGCAGAACAACCAGTACGCCATCTCGGTGCCGCTGTCCCGGCAGAGCGCCGCGCCCTCGCTCGCGCACAAGGGCGTGGGTTACGGCGTGCCCGGCGAGCTCGTGGACGGCAACGACCTCGCCGCGCTGCTGGCCGTGCTGTCCGCGGCGGTCGGGCGCGCGCGGTCCGGGGCGGGACCGCAGCTCGTCGAGGGCCGCACCTACCGCATGCAGGCCCACACCAACGCCGACGACGCGACCCGCTACCGCACCGACGCCGAGGTCGCGGCCTGGGCGGACCGAGACCCGCTGCGGCGGCTGGACGCCTACCTGCGCACGCAGGGCCTGCTCGACGACGCACGCGCCGCCGCGCACGCCGACGCGGCCGAGCGGCTGGCTCGGCACACCCGGGACGGCATCAACGTCGACGTCGTGCCCGACCCCGCGGACCTGTTCGCCCACGTCTACTCCCGCCCGACGCCGCAGCTCGTCGAGCAGCTCGCGCAGGTCAGGGACGAGCTGAGCCGGGACGAGCCGAGCCCGGACGCGACCGGCGCGGACGCGCCGAACCGAGCGGAGGCCCGCTGATGACCAGCACCGCGGTGGAGCACGAGACGCTCAGCACGGCCCAGGCGATCAACCGCGCCCTGCGCGACGCCCTGACCGAGGACCCGACGGTGCTCGTCTTCGGCGAGGACGTCGGCGCGCTCGGCGGGGTCTTCCGGGTCACCGACGGGCTCACCGCCGAGTTCGGGGAGGACCGCTGCTTCGACACCCCGCTGGCCGAGGCCGGGATCGCGGGGTTCGCCGTAGGGCTCGCGATGAACGGCATGCGGCCGGTGATCGAGATGCAGTTCGACGCGTTCGCGTACCCCGCGTTCGAGCAGGTCGTGAGCCACATCGCCAAGATGCGGAACCGGACCCGCGGCCGCGTCGAGCTGCCCCTGGTCATCCGGGTCCCGTACGCCGGTGGCGTGGGCGGCGTTGAGCACCACAGCGACTCGTCGGAGTCGTACTACGCGCACACGCCCGGGCTGCACGTGGTGGCGCCGTCGAACCCCGCGGACGCCTACCGGCTGCTGCGCGAGGCGATCGCCTCGCCGGACCCGGTGGTCTTCCTCGAACCCAAGAAGCTCTACTGGGCCAAGGGTGAGGTCTCCTTCGGGGGCGGCGAGCCGGGCATCGGCACGGCCGTGGTGCGCCGCGAGGGCACCGACGCCACCCTGATCGCGTACGGCCCGTCCGTCCCCGTGGCGCTCGACGCCGCCGAGGCCGCCGCGCGCGACGGCCGCAGCCTCCAGGTGGTGGACCTGCGCTCGATCGTGCCGTTCGACGACGCCACGGTCTGCGCGGCCGTCGAGTCGACCGGGCGCGCCGTGGTGATCGCCGAGGCCGCCGGGTTCGCCAGCGTCGCCTCCGAGATCGCGGCCCGGGTGAGCGAGCGCTGCTTCCACTCGCTGGCCGCGCCGGTGCGCCGCGTCACCGGGTTCGACATCCCGTACCCGCCGCCCAAGCTGGAGCACCTCCAGCTCCCGTCCGTGGACCGGATCCTCGACGCCGTCGACGACCTGCAGTGGGAGGACGCATGAGGGCCACCGCGACCGAGCAGACGTTCCTGCTGCCCGACCTCGGCGAGGGGCTCACCGAGGCCGAGGTGGTGCAGTGGCTGGTCGCCGCGGGCGACGTCGTCGCCGTCGACCAGCCGGTGGTCGAGGTCGAGACGGCCAAGTCCGTGGTGGAGGTGCCGTGCCCGTACGCCGGGCGCGTGGGCGTGCTGCACGCCGCCGAGGGGGAGTGCGTCGAGGTGGGGCGGCCGCTGATCACGATCGCGGCGGAGGGCGAGGCGACGCCGGAGCCCGAACCCCAGGCGACGCCGGAGCCCGACCCCGCCGCCGAGGCGTACCGCACCGAGGAGCAGGCCGGGTCCGGCAACGTGCTGGTCGGGTACGGGACGTCGGCGCATCCGGGCGCGGGGCGACGGCGCCGGCCGCGGGGGGCGCGGCCGACGGCGCCCGCCGCGCCGGCGCTCGCGGTTCCCGCTCCGGCCGCGCCGCTCGCCGCGGCCCCGGCCGCGCCGCCCTCGGCAACGGCCGTGCTCGCCGCCGGCGACGGGCGCGCCGCCCCCGGCAACGGCCGTGCCGCCTCCGGCGAGGCCCACGACAGCCGTCCCGTCCGCGTGATCTCGCCGATCGTCCGGCGGCTGGCCCGCGAGGCGGGACTGGACCTGCGCGCCGTCCCGCCGACGGGTGCGGGCGGCACCGTGACCCGGTCGGACGTGCGCGCCGCGATCGAGCGCGCCCGGGCGACGTCGGCCCCGGTCGGACTCCCGACAGAGACCCCCGAGACCCCCGGCGAGCACCGCATCCCGCTCGGCGGCTTCCGGCGCGCGGCGTCCCGGGTGCTCTCGCGCAGCCGCGCGGAGATCCCCGAGGCGACGGTCTGGGTCGACGTCGACGCGACCGCCCTCTGGGACCTGCGCGAGGCGACCCGCCGGCCCGACGACCCCGGCCCGGGCCTGCTGGCCCACATCGCCCGGTTCGTCGTCTCCGCCCTGGCCGACCACCCCGTGCTCAACGCGCGGTTCGACGCCGAGCGCGACGAGATCGTCGTGTCCGACACGGTCAACCTGGGCATCGCCGTCCAGGGGGAGAACGGGCTGGTCGCCCCTGCCGTGCTCGGCGCCGACGCGCTGACCACGCGCGAGCTCGACGTGGCCCTGCGCGACCTCACCACGCGCGCCCGCGCGGGCCGGGCCACGCCCGAGGAGCTGACCGCCGGCACGTTCACGCTGAACAACTACGGCAGCCTCGGCGTCGACGGCAGTGCGGCGATCATCAACCACCCGCAGGTCGCGATCCTGGGGTTCGGCCGGGTCATCGACCGGCCGTGGGTCGTCGACGGCCAGATCGTGCCGCGCAAGATCACGCAGATGTCCTTCGTCTTCGACCACCGGGTGTGCGACGGCGCGACGGCGGCGGGCTTCATGCGCCAGGTGGCGGACGCGATCGAGAACCCGCTCCCGGCACTGGTCCGCCTGTGACGCCGTCCTGAGTCGGATTCAGCAGGCCGCCGGCGGCCGTTACCCGGGGGACAACGGCCGCCCGCGGCCTGCTGAACCTGAGTCAGTCGGACCGGCCCCGGCTCAGTGCCCCGTGAACCGGGGCGGGCGCTTCTCCTGGAAGGCCGCGAAGCCCTCCCGGTAATCGCCCGTCTCGCTCAGGGCGCCCTGGGCCTCGTTCTCGTGCGCGACCGCCGCCCAGAACGCCACGCGCTCGTCGCGCAGCTCCGTGACCAGGCGCTTCGACGCCAGGAAGGCGCTCGTCGGACCCTGCGCCACCCGCTCCACCCGGGTCCGCGTGAAGTCGAGCAGCTCCGCCCCGGGCACCGCGCGGGAGAACAGCCCGGCGGCCACCGCCTCGGCGCCGCTCATCAGCTCGCCCGTGTAGACCAGGTCGAGCGTCCGGTGCGCGCCCAGCCGGTCGAAGAACAGCGCGTGCCCACCCGAGTCGAGCGTGGCCCCGAGGTTCGCGAACGGCGAGCCGATCTTCGCGTCGTCGGCCACATAGACGACGTCGGTGGCGATCAGGAGGCCCAGGCCGACGCCCAGGCACGCGCCGTGCGCTGCCGCGAACGTCGGCGCCGGGAACGCGGCCATGCGCCAGAGCAGCGGCGTCACCCGGTTGCGCAGGTAGCCCAGGGCGTCGTCCGTGCCGGGGTCGACGCCGGAGATGTCCCGGCCCGCGCAGAACGCCCGGCCCTCGCCGCGCAACAGCAGCGCCCGCACCCCGGCCGCCTCGGCCTCGCGGTAGGCGTCGTCCAGGTCGGCCAGCGCGGTCTCGTCCAGGGCGTTCAGCCTGCCGGGGGCGTCGAGCACCACCTCCGCGACGTCGTCCTTGACGGTCAGCGTGATCATGAGTCGTAGTCCACGGAGATCTCCTTGCTGGTGGGGATCGCTTGACAGGTCAGCACGTACCCGCGGGCCAGCTCCTCGGGTTCGAGGGCGTAGTTCTCCGCCATCTCGACCGTGCCCGAGACCAGTTTGGCCCGGCAGGTGCCGCAGACGCCGCCCGCACACGCGAACGGCACGTCGCCGCGTACCCGGAGTGCCGCGTTCAGCACGCTCTCGCGCGCGCCGGCCGGGGTGGTCACCGTCGCCGTCGTGCTGTCGAGGCGGAACGAGATCGAGTGCGACTCCTCGTCCGGCGCGCCCCCGGCCGGCGGGACACCCCGGGGCGCCGTCGGCCGGTCGGGGCGGCCCGTGGTGAACAGCTCGTGCCGCACGCGCTCCGGCGGCACCCCCAGGTCCGTCAGCACCGCGCGGCAGGCCTGCACCACCTCGAACGGCCCGCACAGGAACCACTCGTCCACGTCGTCCGGCCCGATCAGCGACGTCATGATGCGGCGCAGCCGCTCGGCGTCGAGCCGGCCCGACAGCAGCTCGGCGCCCCGGCGCTCGCGGGTGAGCACGTGGTGCAGGGCCAGCCGGGCGGGGTAGCGGTCCTTGAGGTCGGCGAGCTCGTCCACGAACATCGTGTCCGTGGTGGTCCGGTTGGAGTAGACCAGGTCGAACGTGCTGTCCGGCGCGGAGCCCAGCGTGTGCTCCACGAGCGACATCATCGGCGTGATGCCGGAGCCTGCCGCGATGCCGACCACGCGCCCGCCCTGACCCGGCGGCCGGTGGGAGACGAACAGGCCCTCGGGGCTCATCACGTCCAGCGTCATCCCGGGCGTGAGGTGGTCGATCGCCCACGGCGAGAACAGCCCGCCCATGTCGCGCTTGATGCCCACCTTGAGCGACCCGGCCACCGGAGCCTGGCAGATCGAGTAGGTGCGGCGCACCTCCTCGCCCCCCACCCGGGCGCGGACGGCGATGTACTGCCCCGGCGCGTAGGTGTACGCCTCGGCCAGCTCGTCGGGGATCTCGAACGTCACCTCGATCGCGTCCGCCGTCAGCGGCCGCACAGCGGCCACGGTGAGCGGGTGGAACCGGGCCCGGCGCCGCGCGGGCGCTCCGGACACAGCCGGCACGGGCGCGTCGGCGAGCGGCATCAGTGCTCCTTGAAGTGGTCGAAGGGCTCCCCGCAGCGCCGGCACACCCACAGCGCCTTGCACGACGTCGACCCGAACCGCGTCAGCTCGCGCGTGTGCAACGACCCGCACCGCGGGCACCGGATGCCGAGGTCCAGCGAGACGACGCCGCCCGCGCGCCGTGCCGGGGGCGCGATCCCGAACTCGGCGAGCTTGCGCCGCCCGGCGTCGCTCATCCAGTCGGTGGTCCACGCGGGGGAGAGCACCACGTTCACGCGGGCGCCCGGGAACCCGTGCTCGGCGAGCGCGACCACGACGTCGTCCCGGATCGCGTCGACGGCGGGGCAGCCCGAGTAGGTGGGCGTGATGTCCACGACCGGCGCGCCGTCCACGAACCGCACGCCGCGCAGCACGCCCAGGTCCTCGATGGACAGCACCGGGACCTCGGGGTCGGTCACGGCCGCGGCGGCGTCCCACGCCGCGCGCTCCGGACCCGCCGCGGGGCGGGGCCGGGCGACCTGCTCGACGGGAGCGCCGACGGCGCCCTTCACCGCTCCGCCCGTCACCACACTGCCCCCGGATGCCGGCGGGCCAGCACCTGCATCTCCGCGAGCAGGGGGCCCAGCGCCTCGGAGTGCACGCCGAGGCGGCCACCCCCGCGCAGCGCGGGCGCGGCCGGCACCTCCAGCTCGGCGCGCGCGAGCACCGGGAGCACCAGGGCGTCGAACGGCTCGCGCAGCCCGGCCGGCGCCACGGCGGCGTCGGGCACCGCGTCGGCGGCCGGGTCGGCCGCGAACAGCTCGTCCACGAAGGGCCAGACCGCCTCCAGCCCGGTCAGCGTCCGGCGGCGCGACTCCTCGGTGCCCAGCGCGAGGCGGACCGTCCACAGCGAGGCGTGGTCCAGGTGGTACGCCACCTCCTTGACGGCCTTGGCCGCGATCGCCGCCAGCGTCGCGTCCGTGCTTTCGGCCAGGCCCCGGTACAGCGCCGTGAAGTACGCGGACACCACGAGCTGGCGCACGATCGTGCACGCGAAGTCGCCGTTCGGCCGCTCGAAGATCTGCCGGCACCGGAAGTCGGCCTCGTCCCGGAAGTACGCCAGGTCGTCCTCCGTCTGGTCCCACGCCGAGCCGGCGTAGGTCAGCAGGCTCCGTGCGTGCCCGAGGGTGTCGAGCGCGATGTTCCCGAGCGCCACGTCCTCCTCCAGCTCGGGGGCGCTCGCGATCCACGAGCCCAGGCGCTGCGCGAGCACCAGGGCGTCGTCGCCCAGGCCGAGCGCGTACCGCGCGACGTCGTCGGCGGCGCGGACGGTGGCGTCCTGTCCGGTCACCGAGGCGGCGATCGCCTCGGGCGTGAGGACCGCGGACGAGGGCTGGGGCGGGTTCGGCATCGGCTCTCCATCGAGCGTCGGGCGGGTGCTGGACCGGCGGGGTGCCGGATCAGCGAGCACTGGGGTCAGAGGTGCGGCACGGCCTGGGAGGCCGTGTAGTAGGTCGCGTGCCGGAAGTCCTTCCCGCGCGGCGACTCGAACCAGGCGTCCTTCGCGTCGGGGTCGGACGCCGTGATCGCGGCGGCGGGCACGACCCAGATCGAGACGCCCTCGCTGCGGCGGGTGTAGAGGTCGCGGGCGTTGCGCACGGCCAGCTCGGCGTCCGGCGCGTGCAGCGACCCGGCGTGCACGTGGGACAGGCCGCGCGACGAGCGCACGAACACCTCCCACAGGGGCCAGGTCTCCCGGCGGGGCTCTGCGGTCATGACGCCATCCGTTCGCTCGTCGCGGTCCGCTCGGCGTACGCCCGGGCGGCCTCCCGGACCCACTCGCCCTCGGCGTGCGCGGCCCGGCGCTTGGCCAGGCGCAGCGAGTTGGCCTGCCCGTTCCCGTGCAGCACGTCCTGGAACTCGGCCCAGTCGAGCTCGCCGAAGTCGTGGTGCCCGCGCTCGGAGTTCCAGCGCAGGTCCGGGTCGGGCAGCGTGATCCCGAGGATCTCGGCCTGGGGCACGATCATGTCGACGAACCGCTGGCGCAGCTCGTCGTTCGAGAACCGCTTGATCTTCCACGCCATGCTCTGCCGCGAGTTGGGCGACTCGGCGTCGGGCGGGCCGAACATCATCAGCGCCGGCGCGTACCAGCGGTTCACCGACTCCTGCGCCATGGCCCGCTGCTCGTCGGTGCCGTTCATCAGCGCCAGCAGGATCTCGAAGCCCTGCCGCTGGTGGAACGACTCCTCCTTGCAGATGCGCACCATCGCCCGCCCGTAGGGGCCGTAGGACGCGCGGCACAGCGGCACCTGGTTCGCGATGGCGGCGCCGTCCACGAGCCACCCGATCGAGCCCATGTCGGCCCAGGACGGCGCCAGGTAGTTGAAGATCGAGGAGTACTTGGCCTTGCCGGAGTGCAGCGCGTCGAGCATCTCGTCGCGGGTGGTGCCGAGCGTCTCGGCCGCCGAGTAGAGGTAGAGCCCGTGCCCGGCCTCGTCCTGCACCTTGGCCATGAGGATCGCCTTGCGCTTGAGGCTGGGCGCGCGCGTGATCCAGTTGCCCTCGGGCTGCATGCCGATGATCTCGGAGTGCGCGTGCTGCGACATCTGCCGCACCAGTGCCTTGCGGTACGCCGGGGGCATCCAGTCGGTGGGCTCGATGCGCTTGTCGTCGGCGATGAGGGCGTCGAAGGCCGCGAGCCGCGCCGCCTCGGCTGCGGCGGCCGCGGGATCAGCCGTGGGCGGGTCTTCTGCGGGCATGCCGCCTCCTGCGCTGGAGTCCTACTTACCGATCGTTCAGTCAGGCTAGCACCGGCGGCGACGCGGCGGCAATGCCCGCCGGGTCGGTTAGGTTGGCTCGCATGGACGAACCGGCGCATGCCCCCGCACCCGCCCGACGCGGCGGCAACGGGCGCGCCGGGCGCGTGGCCTACGACCTGGACGCGGTCCTGTCGGTCGCCGTCCAGGCGTTCAACGAGCGCGGCTACGACGCGACCTCGATGGGCACGCTCGCCGAGCGCCTCGGCACCAGCAAGTCCGCGATCTACTACCACGTGAGTGGCAAGGAGGAGCTGCTGCGGCTCGCGCTGGAGCGCGCCCTCGGCAACCTCGAGCGGCTCCTCGACGAGCCCGACCCGGCGGCGAGCGCGCTGGACCGGCTGGAGCGCGTGCTCCGCGGCGCGGTGCGGGTGCTCGTGGCCGAGCTGCCCTTCGTCACGCTCCTGCTGCGGCTGCGCGGCAACACCGAGGTCGAGCGCGAGGCGCTGGCGCGCCGCCGCGAGTTCGACCACGCGGTGGCGCGGCTGGTCGAGGAGGCCGTGGCCGACGGCGCCCTACGCTCCGACGTCGACGCGCGCACGGCCACGCGGCTGTTGTTCGGCATGGTCAACTCCCTGGTCGAGTGGTACCGCCCCGGCGGCGGGCTCAGCGCCGACCAGCTCGCCGACGCCGTCGTCGCGATGGCCTTCGAGGGCCTGCGCGCCTAGGCCCTTGCCGCGGCTGGATGTCCGGCACGTGGCGCGCACCGTCGCCGGCCCCGGTCGACTCCTGAGGTTCTGTTCGGGCCACGAGGTTGCGACGTTTCAACGCCGTTCCCGCGGGCAGGAGCTCGTGGTCCGAACAGAACCTCAGGTGGGAACGGCGATGCCCGCGCCAGGTGCGAGTCGCGAACCAGGCGGGGACGTCCAGGTCAGACATTCCGCCGCGGCGGAGCCGCTCCTCCAGCAGAACCGGTCTTGTCCCCGGCCCCCGCACATGCGATGCTGCTACAGAACGAACGGTCAGTAAGTAGCGACGACGCTACGCCCGGCGCGACCCGAGGTGATGAGGCCATGCCAGCACTGCGGCGCGTGGAGGACCGCGCGGACCGCCTGCACGTACGTCTGGACAGGTCGGAGGTGCGCAACGCGATCGACCGGGCGATGGTCGACGAGCTGCACGCGGTCTGCGCCGAGCTGGAAGAGCGTCCGCGCCTGCTGCTGCTGTCCGGGACCGAGAAGGTCTTCGCCTCCGGCGCCGACATCGCGGAGCTGCGCGAGCGCGGCCGCGAGGACGCGCTGGCCGGCATCAACTCCCGGCTGTTCGTGCGCATCGCGCGGCTGCCCATGCCGGTGATCGCCGCCGTCGACGGCTGGGCGCTGGGCGGCGGCGCCGAGCTGGCCTACGCGGCCGACTTCCGGCTGGCGGGCGCGAGCGCCCGGTTCGGCAACCCCGAGGTGGGCCTCGGCATCATCGCGGCCGCGGGCGCGACCTGGCGGCTCAGGGAGCTCGTGGGCGAGGCCCTCGCGCTGGAGATGCTGCTCGCCGGCCGCGTGCTCGACGCCGGAGAGGCCCTGGCGGCGGGGCTGGTCAGCGCGGTGCACCCGTCGGCCGACCTGGTCGCCGCGGCCCACGCGCTCGCCGACCGCATTTCCGAGCAGGACCCCCTCGCGGTCCGGTACACCAAGCGGGTCTTCCGGGCGCCGCGGGACGCCCACCCCGACGTCGACGACGTCGCGCAGTCCGTGCTGTTCGAGTCGCCGGCCAAGCGCGAGCGGATGACCGCCTTCCTGGAACGGAAGAGGTCATGACGCTGCCGCGGACCGTCGGCGTGGTGGGCGGCGGCCGCATGGGCGTCGGGATCGCGCACGCGTTCCTCCTCGCGGGGGCCACCGCCGTCGTCGTCGAGCGGGACCAGCAGGCGGCCGCCCGCGCCCGGGCCGGGCTGGAGCGCGCCGTGGCGGCCAGCGTGGAGCGGGGGAGCACCCCGCGCACCGCGGCGGAGCTGCTGGGCCGGGCGCGCGTGACCACCACCGTGGCCGACGTCGCCGGCGCGGGCCTCGTGGTCGAGGCGGTGCCCGAGGACCTCGCGACCAAGGTCGACGTCCTGGGCCGCGTCGAGGCGGTGCTGCCGCCGACGGCCTGGCTGGCGACCAACACCTCGTCGCTGTCGGTAGACGCCCTGGCCGGCCACCTGGACCGCGCCGAGCGGTTCGTCGGGCTGCACTTCTTCAACCCCGTGCCCGCCTCGGCCCTGGTCGAGATCGTGCGCGGCGCCGCGACCGTGCCGGTCCTGGTCGAGGAGGCGGCCGCCTGGGTGGCCGCGCTCGGCAAGGCCTCGATCGTCGTGACCGACTCGCCGGGCTTCGCGAGCTCGCGGCTGGGCGTCGCGATCGGCCTGGAGGCGATCCGCATGGTCGAGGAGGGCGTCGCCTCGCCCGCCGACATCGACACCGCGATGGTGCGCGGCTACAAGTTCCCCGTCGGCCCGCTGCGGCTGACCGACCTGGTCGGGCTGGACGTGCGGCTCGGCATCGCCGAGCACCTGGAACGCGAGCTGGGGCCGCGGTTCGCCGTGCCGCCGCTGCTGCGGGAGATGGTCGCCGCGGGCCTGCTGGGGCGCAAGACCGGCGAGGGGTTCTTCCGGTGGGACGAGTGACATCGCCTGAGCACGAGACACGTTCGGACAGTGGAGAGGAAGCGTCATGACCGCGACGGAGACCCCGGTTCGCCAGCTCGACAGCTACGTCCTCGGGGCGTGGCAGCGCCCGCCGTCGGACGGCGACGGGCAGGTGGTGCGCGACGCCGCGACGGGCGAGCCGATCGTGTCGGTCGCGGCAGGCGGCGTCGACCTCGGGGCCGTGGTCGAGTACGGCCGGACGGTGGGCCAGGCGGCGCTCGGCGCGCTGACGTTCCACCAGCGGGCGCTCCTGCTCAAGCGGCTGGCGCAGCACCTGACCGGCGTCAAGGACGGCCTGTACGAGGTGAGCCTGCGCACGGGCGCGACCCGGCGGGACAGCGCGGTCGACATCGACGGCGGCATCGGCGTGCTGTTCACCTACGGGTCCAAGGGGCGCCGGGAGCTGCCCAACGCCCAGGTGCTGGTGGACGGCCCGCCGGAGAACCTGTCGCGTGACGGCTCGTTCGGCGGCCAGCACGTGCGGCTGCGGCGCCCGGGCGTCGCCTTCCAGGTCAACGCCTTCAACTTCCCCGTCTGGGGCATGCTGGAGAAGTTCGCGCCGGCCTTCCTCGCGGGGGTGCCGACGATCGTCAAGCCGGCGTCGGCCACGGCGTACCTCGCCGAGGCCGCGGTGCGCGCGATCGTCGAGGCGGACCTCCTCCCGGAGGGGTCGCTCCAGCTCGTCAGCGGCCCGGCCCGCGGTTTCCTGGACTTCCTCGACGTGCGCGACGCCGTGGGCTTCACCGGCTCGGCCTCCACGGCGCGCGTGCTCGCGGTCGACGACGCCGTGATCCGCCGGGGCGTGCACCTCACCGCCGAGACCGACTCGCTGAACGCCGCCCTGCTCGGCCCCGACGCCGAGCCCGGGAGCCCGGAGTTCACGGCGTTCGTCGCCTCCGTGGTCACCGAGATGACCGTGAAGGCGGGGCAGAAGTGCACCGCGATCCGCAGGGTGATCGTCCCGGCGGACCGGCAGGACGCCGTGGTCGACGCCGTGCGCGAGCGGATCGCGCAGCGCGTCGTCGTGGGCGACCCGCGGGCCGAGGGCGTCACGATGGGCGCCCTGGCGAGCGCCGCGCAGAAGGAGGAGGTGCTGCGCAGCGTCCGCGAGCTCGTCGCGGGCGGCGGCCGGATCGTGGTCGGCGACCTCGCCGAGCCCGAGGTGGTGCACGCCGACGGCACCCGGGCGCCCGCGCCCGACGGCGCGTTCGTCGCGCCCCTCCTGCTGCGGTTCGACGACGCCGACGCGCCCGCCGTGCACGACGTCGAGGCCTTCGGCCCGGTAGCCTCCGTGCTCGGCTACCGCGACCTGGACGACGCCGTCCGGCTGGCGAACCTGGGCGGCGGCTCGCTCGTGGCGACCGTCGCGTCCGCCGACCCCGACGTGGTGCGGCACCTCGTGACGGGTATCGCGCCGCTGCACGGCCGCGTGCTGGTGCTCGACCGCGACGACGCGCGGTCCTCCACCGGCCACGGCTCGCCCGTGCCGCACCTGGTGCACGGCGGCCCGGGCCGAGCGGGCGGGGGCGAGGAGCTGGGCGGCGTCCGCGCCGTCGAGCACTACATGCAGCGCACCGCCGTGCAGGGCACGCCCGCCGCCTTGACCGGGCTGACCGGCCGCTGGCGGGCGGGTGCGCCGTCGCGCACCGACGCGGGGCACCCCTTCCGCCGGTCGCTCGCGGAGCTGCGGATCGGCGACGCCGTCGAGTCGGAGCCGCGCGAGGTCTCGCTCGACGACATCACGCACTTCGCCGACTTCACGGGTGACACGTTCTACGCGCACACCGACGAGGAGGAGGCCGCGGCCAACCCGTTCTTCCCGGGGCGGGTGGCCCACGGGTACCTGCTCGTGTCCTTCGCGGCGGGCCTGTTCGTGGACCCGGCGCCGGGCCCGGTGCTGGCGAACTACGGCCTGGAGAACCTGCGGTTCCTCACGCCGGTCTCGCCCGGGGACACGATCCGGGTGCGGCTGACGGCCGCCCAGATCACGCCGCGCGAGGACGAGGAGTACGGCGAGGTGCGCTGGGACGCCGTGCTCACCAACCAGCGTGACGAGCAGGTGGCGACCTACGACGTGCTGACGCTGGTGGCCAAGGAGATCGCCGAGCAATAGGCCCCCGGGCCCAGAGGTTTTTGGGCGCACGGTTGGGCCGCCGGGCCGTCGTCCTCTACCCGGCTGGTCCATACCGTGAATGAATGACCAGCGACGTCGAGGTGAACACCAGCCGTCGCGCCGGGGTGCCCCGCACCCGGCGTCCGGACCGCGAGGCCGGGCAGGCGCTCACCGAGTACGTCGCGGTCATCGGCCTGCTCCTGCTGATCGTCGGCATGGTGTTCGCCGCGGCCACCCCGGTGGCCGCGGACATCGGCGAGCAGTGGTTGTGCGCCGTCGACCCCATCGTCAAGGAGGAGGGCGCGGACAACTGCGTCGACGACGACGGCGGTCCGGGGGAGCCCGGCGACTCCCCGAGCCCCGGGGACGACTACAGCCCGCCGTCGGGCGACTGCGAGGAGGACGTCACCTTCGACTTCGTGGACAAGCCCGACTCCCAGTGGGACACCGCCGTCGTGCAGATCGACTGCGTCTGGTACCCGGGCCCGACCATCTGCTTCTCGGCGAACATGCCGGACGGGCACCTGGACCGCGACACCGATGACCAGGTGTACCTGGAGAGCGAGATCCAGGACTTCGTCGACTGCGTGCTCGACGGCCGGGGCGAGCCGAAGGACGACCCGAACGACGAGTCGTGCGTCAACACGATGCCGACCAGCGAGGAGTTCGACGAGGACGCCCCGCCGAAGGTGCAGGTGGGCTGCCGCGAGTACCCGGTGCCGAAGGGCTGCGAGGCCGAGTGGGCGGCGTACGAGGACGCCGAGCCCGGCAAGGAGCGGGCCGCGCGGTCGGGAGAGCTGGCCAACTGCATCACCGAGAAGTACAAGTCGATGGAGCCGACCTGCGTGGTCCAGGCCACCGGGCACGTGGACAGCTCGGAGATCCAGTTCCTGTTCTTCCGCTGGGGCGACAGCAACGGCACGCTCATCGAGAAGCTGGGCGACGGGCGCATCCGCATCCACATCCTGACCGGGGTCGAGATGGGCGCCGGCGTGAGCGGCAGCGACGTGGGCGGCTCGCCGGTCAGCTTCGACATCGCCGGCATCACCGGGTACGGGACCGACAAGACGTACGAGTTCACGGACATGCAGAAGGCCCAGGACTGGATCAACTGGTACAAGAGGTACGACCTGGCCAAGTCCATCGTCTACAGCGGTGGCGGCCGCAACTGCCCGCCGAACATGAGCTACTGCCCGCCGCCGCCCGACCACATGCCTGACGTCGGCGACGTGCAGGACCTCCAGGACGAGGAGCCCGAGCACCACGAGCTGGCCGAGGCCGACAGCGACATCAAGAAGGTGAAGCTCAAGGGCGGGCTCAGCCTGACCGGCAAGAACGGGCCGTTCTCCCTGACGGGCAGCGTCGAGGGCGGCTACGAGGGCGAGGTCCAGGTCGAGGACCGGCGCTGGTCCGACGGCAGCCGCACGGCCACGTACACGTCGTCCGACATCGGCGGGTTCCTGATCGGGGCCTCGCTGGGCGGCAAGAAGCCGTTCACCAAGGACAAGGACGGCAAGGAGACCAGCTCCGGCTCGGGCGCCGGCTCGGGCTCGGTGGGCATGGAGTGGAAGGGCACCACCAGCACCACGGCGGCCTGGGACAAGGAGGGCAAGCTCTCCAAGCTGATCATCTCGATGGACGAGCAGGTGATGCGCACCCTGGCCAAGGCCGGCATCGACCTGTCCGTGGCGCTGCCGTACGGCTTCGCGGTGAACGGCGGCTACAGCAGCTCCGAGGAGGAGGGCACCATCTCCAAGCGCGAGCTGATCATCGACTTCAACCAGTACCCGGAGCTGCGCGAGAAGCTCGGGCCCAAGATCGACGAGGCCTTCCCCCGCGACAAGGAGGGCAACCTCATCAAGGACGACGTCGAGATCGACGGGCAGGACGAGGAGGGCGGCGAGCTGTTCGAGGCCGCCGAGGACTACGCCAACGTGCGCGAGCTGACCTACGACGCGACCCGCTCGACCGAGGGCGGCAGCGGCGGCCTGACGTGGCAGGGGCTCGACCTGTTCAAGGTGTCGTTCACCTCGGTGGACGAGGAGCAGATCCTGTCGGAGTCGTCGTTCGAGGTGACCGACGTGGACGGCAACAAGCAGAAGGTCTCGCCGGCCCCGCAGTGCAAGGCCAAGGACTTCGAGCAGCCGCCCGCCTACTACAGCGACGACTTCTCGGACCCGCCCACACAGATCGGGCAGCAGAGCCACGACATCGGCACCGAGTACGTGGACAACAAGTCGCCCAAGTTCACCGAGGGCACCTACCCGGGCACGGACTACGACGGCGACGTGCCCGGCGACCGGGCCGAGCGGGTGCACTCGCTGCTGGACGAGTACTCCGCGGCCTTCCCGGACAAGAACATCCTGGTGGTCAAGGACTTCGGCAACTTCAACTTCAGCGGCCTGTTCGGGTTCGTGCACCTGGCCACCGTCGACGGGATGGACGTCATCGGGATCAACCAGGGCACGGTGAAGAACAAGGGCGACGGCGGCTGGATCAACTGGGGGTTCACGGGCAACTACGACTACGACCCGGACACCAAGACCGTGAAGTTCAAGCAGCCGTGAGCGCGCGGGTGAAACCTTCCCGGGCTCTGGGCCCGTGGCCCCACCGCGTGGTGCCGCGGGCCCATGACCTGCGGTTTCGGCGCGGATCTGTACGCCGACGGGACGTTTCCCGGACAGTTCGAGTTCACGCTCCCGTCCTAGTTTTCGAGCATGACCAGACGAGATCGCGAGGCGGGACAGGCGCTCACCGAGTACGTCGCGGTCATCGGTCTGCTGTTGCTGGTGGTCGGCATCGTGTTCGCCGCGGCGACGCCGGTGGCGGCCGACGTGAGCGAGCAGTGGCTGTGCGCCGTCGACCCGATCGTCAAGGAGGAGGGCGTCGACAGCTGCGGCGACCCCGGCTCCCCGGGGGACCCCGGTGACCCCGGCGACGACGAGTCCCCGGGGGACGAGTACAGCCCGCCCACGGGCGACTGCGAGGACGACGTGACGTTCGACTTCGTGGACAAGCCCGACTCCCAGTGGGACACCGCCGTCGTGCAGATCGACTGCGTCTGGTACCCCGGCCCGACCATCTGCTTCTCCGTCAACATGCCCGAGGGGCACCTGGACCGCCCCCGGGACGAGCGGGTCTACCGCGAGGACGAGATCCAGGACTTCGTGGACTGCGTGCTCGACGGCCGGGGCGAGCCGAAGGACGACCCGAACGACGAGTCGTGCGTCGCCACGCTGCCCACGAGCGAGGAGTTCGACGAGGACGCCCCGCCGAAGGTGCAGGTGGGCTGCCGCGAGCTGCCGGTGCCCAAGGGGTGCGAGGCCGAGTGGGCGGCCTACGAGGACGCCGAGCCCGGCAAGGAGCGCGCCGCACGGGCGGGCGAACTGGCCAACTGCGTCACCGAGAAGTACACCTCCATGGAGCCGCCGTGCGTCGTGGAGGCCACGGGGCACGTGGACAGCACCAACATCCAGTTCCTGTTCTTCCGCTGGGGCGACAGCAACGGCACGCTCATCGAGAAGCTGGGCGACGGGCGCATCCGCATCCACATCCTCAAGGGCGTGGAGTTCGGCGTGGGTGCCAGCGGCAGCGACGTGGGCGGTACGCCCATCGCCTTCGACATCGCGGGCATCACCGGCTACGCCGAGGACTACACCTACGAGTTCACGGACATGCAGAAGGCCCAGGACTGGATCAACTGGTACAAGAAGTACTCCCTGTCCGCGGAGATCGTGGCCTCCCCGCCGACGCACTGCCCGCCGCCGCACCTGAGCTCCTACTGCCCGCCGCCCCCGGACCACATGCCCGACGTCGGCGACGTGATGGACCTCCAGGACGAGGAGCCCGACCACCACCTGGTCGCCACCTCCACGAGCGACGTCAAGAAGGTCAAGCTCAAGGGCGGCCTGAAGTGGGGCAAGGGCGTGGGCCCCGTCGAGCTCAAGGGCATCGTCGAGGGCGGCTACGAGGGCGAGATCCAGGTCGAGGACCGGCAGTGGTCGGACGGCTCGATGACGGCCACCTACACGTCGTCCGACATCGGTGGGTTCCTCATCGGGGCCGAGCTGTCCGGCAAGCAGCCCTTCACCAAGAAGAACGACAAGGAGACCAGCTCCGGCAAGGGCAAGGGCAAGGGGCAGGTCGGCATGGAGTGGAAGGGCACCACCAGCACCTCGGTGGTCTGGAACAAGGACGGCGAGCTCTCCCGGCTCACGATCGCCATGGACGACCAGGTGATGAAGACGCTGTACAAGGCCGGCATCGACCTCGACGTGGTGCTGCCGTACGGCTTCAAGGTGACGGGCGGGTACAGCAAGTCGGAGGAGGAGGGCACGCTCTCCAGGACCGAGCTCATCATCGACTTCAACCAGTACCCGGAGCTGCGCGAGAAGCTCGGCCCGAAGATCGACGAGATCTTCCCGCGCAACGACGACGGCACCCTGAAGAAGGGCGACGTCGAGATCAACGGCGAGGACGAGGAGGGCGGCGAGCTCTACGAGGCCGCCGAGGACTACGCCAACGTGCGCGAGCTCAAGTACGACATGGACAAGGTCACCGAGGGCGGCGGGTACGGCCTGAAGTGGGAGGGCCTGGACCTGTTCAAGGTCGACTTCACCTCGGTCGACGAGAACCGCACCCTGTCCGAGTCGTCCTTCGAGGTGACCGACGTGGACGGCAACAAGCAGACGACGTCGCCGGCGCCGCAGTGCCGGGCCAAGGACTTCGAGGCGCCCGACGACTACTACACGACCGAGTTCTCCGCCCCGCCGACCCCGACGTTCAGCGGCGGCAAGAGCTTCGGCAACCCATGAGCACCCGCTACGCCTGCGCCCGGGCCGCCAGGGCGACCCGGCTGCCCGGCCGCAGGCCCCAGCGCTCGAAGCTCCCGGTGGGCGCCTCGAGCACCTGGGTCACGCCCTTGCGGGGGCGGGTCACGGCCCACGGGCGCAGCACCTGGGCGTGCACCACCTCGCCGTCCGCCGAGAGCAGGGCGACGTCGAGCGGCACGCGCATCCACGCCCCGTGCACCGACGAGCACGGGGAGAGCAGCAGGGCCTCGGGCAGCACGCGCCGGAACAGCAGGCCGCGGGCGCGGGTCAGGGCGGTGTCGGCGACCTCGACGGCGGCCACGGGCCGGTCGTCCACCAGGAGCTGGATCGAGTTCACGAGCAGGAGCGTAGCGCGCTCATATGAGCGTCCACATACGGGAAAACGCTCAGAAGTGAAATTCATCCGTCCCAGATATATACGTATATGAGCAAAATCAGTACAGTCCGTGATGCACCCGTGGTTGTCAGCGGGTGCTTGTGTCGATGGTGAGGGGGCACCGTGCAGGTCATCGCGATCGGCGGTCCGGGGGGAACGCACCGGGGGGTCGGCCGGGCGGAGCGCACGCTGGGGGACGTCGTGGAGGCCGTCGCCCGGCTCTCCGCGGACGACGTGGTGCTGGCCACCCGTGACGACGCCGCCCGGCGGGTGGCCCGCTCCGCCCGCCTGGTGCTCGGCCCCGAACGGCTCGGCGTGCTGCACGTCGAGGCTCCCGTCACCGCGTGGGCGGTCATGCTGGCGGGGCTCGCCTCGCCGGGGCTGACGGCGTCGTCCGCCAGGGTGGTGGCCGACGAGGTGCTCTCGCGGACCAGCACGCGGGTGCTGCTGTCCAGCGTGGCCGCGCTGCACCGCCCCACACCGACGTTCCGCCAGCACGCGGGCAGCTACCTGCCGCGCACGGCGTTCGTGGTGGACCCGGGGCGCGGCTCGGAGCCCGGCTCCGTGCGCCGCTTCCGGGGCAACCTCGGGGTGCCCGACGGCGGTGCGCTGCTCGTCGCGGCGCGGTCCGCGCGGCCCGTCGTGCCGGACGAGGCCGGCGACCTGCTGCCCCGGGAGCCCGACACCGAGCTGACCGGCGCCGAGGCGGGCTGGTCCGCCAGGCGGTGGCTGGAGGTGTCGACCATCGCCGGCTCGCTGGAGACGGCCGTCGCGAGCGCGCTCGCCCGGTCCTATCTCTGGGGCGCCTGCGACACGTGCGGCCGGGCCGTGGCCCAGAGCTGCATCTTCTGCGACATCGCGGAGCGTCGTGCCCGCGCCGAGACCAGGGCCGGCGCGCAGACCGGCCCGCAGACCGAGACACAGGGAGTGATCAGTTGAACCCGCGTCAGCGCCGGGGAGTGTTCTTCCTCGTCGTCACCTCGATCCTGGCGGTCGCCGTGTTCGTCGGCGTCCTCTACTACGTGCGCACCGTGAGCTCGCAGGTGGGGCCCATGGTCACCGTGCTCCAGCTCAACCGGTCGGTCGACGCCCTGGAGCCCGTCGACGAGGACATGCTGGACCGCGTCCGGGTGCCGGAGCGCTGGGTACCGGACACCGCGGTGCGCAGCGCCGACGACGCCGACGGCCTCGTGGCGGCCACCTCGTTCGAGGCGGGCTCGCTGCTGCAGTCCGGGATGCTCGTCGAGCGGCCGGGCGTGCAGCCGGGGTTCCGCGAGGTCGCGATCATCGTGGACGCCGAGACCGGCGTGGCCGGCAAGGTCGAGCCCGGCGACCACGTGGACATCATCGCCACGATGGAGGGCGCCAAGGACGAGAAGCCGGTCTCGCGGGTCTGGGTGTCCAACGTGCTGGTCCTGGAGGTCGGCATCCCGCGCACCGTCGAGGCCTCGGACAGCCTGGAGATGCGCAGCGGGCTGCCGGTGACGTTCGCGCTGAGCACCGAGGACGCGCTGACCCTGGCCTACGTCGAGTCCTTCTCCGTGAAGATGCGCCTGGCCCTGCGCGGCGCGGGCGACGAGGACATGCTCCCCGAGCAGCAGCGCGTGTACGACGGCGCGATCCCGAAGTCGGAGGGCTGAGCATGGTCACCAAGGTGCTGCTCGCCACGCCGGCGCACGAGGTCCGGGACCACCTGGGCCACATCTTCGCGGAGTCCGACGGGTTCGAGCTCGCGGCCGCGGTGTCCGACGGCGCGGGCGTGCTCACGGCGCTCGACCGGCAGCCGGACATCGAGATCGTGGTGGTGGACGAGGCCGCCGACGACGGGCACGGGCACGCCGTTGCCCGCAGCGTCGGCCTGGCCACCCCGCTGACCGGCATCGTCATGGTCGTCGACGCGCACGGACCCGCCGAGATGAGCCGGGCGATGGGCGCCGCGATGGAGGTCGGCGCGCGGTCGGTGATCGCCCGGAACGCGGGCCTGGAGGAGGTGCTGACCCGGCTGGAGGCGGTGGCCTCCTGGTCGGCGATGGCGCGGGCCTCGATCGCCGCGGAGCGCAACGGCGGCCGCAGCGGCCAGGTCGTCGCGATCGCCGGGGCCAAGGGCGGCGTCGGGACCTCGGTGCTGTCCCTGCTCCTGGCGCGCGCCGGGCGCACGAACGACACCCTCCTGGTCGACCTGGACCTCGGGGCCGGTGACCTCACCGCCTACACCGGGGTGCGCACCCGCCGCTCGGTGGTGGACCTGGCCGCGGTCGAGGGCGAGGTCACCGGGCGGATGCTGCGCGAGACCACCTACGAGGTGCCCGGCGGCCTGCGGCTGCTGCCCGCCCCCGCCGAGGGCGAGCGGGCCGAGGCGATGACGCCGGCCGCCGTCCGGTCGATCGTGAGCGCCCTGCGGTTCGAGTCCGGCCTGGCCGTGATCGACGTCGGCGCCCACCTGGACGAGCCACGGGCCACGGCCCTGGAGTTCGCGGACCGCGTGCTGCTGGTGACCACCCCGGACCTGCCGTCCCTGCGCGCCGCGCGCCGCAGCCTGGCGCAGTGGGACCGGCTGGCCGTGCGGCGCCCGGCGACGGTCGAGCTGGTGCTCAACCGGCGCACCCCGCGCGACGAGGTGACGCCCGCCCTGGTGGAGCGCATCGTGGAGCGGCCCATCGCCTTCACGGTGCCCGACGGCGGCACCGCGTTCGCCGGCGCGGTCAACACGGCCACGCTCCTGGAGACGCCCACGCCGGTGCACACCGCCGTGGCGGAGGTCGGCGTCGCGGCGATCCAGCCCCAGGCGGCCGCCGCGCGCGAGGGCACGCCCGACGGGCCCACCGAGGTCGAGTCGCTGGTCGCGGGCACGGGGCGGCGGGCGGGCAGGCGGCCGGGGCGGCGCAAGGGCGCCGACCCCGAGGCCGGCCAGGCCACCGCCGAGCTGCCCGTGGTCATCCTCATGGTGCTCATGGTGGTGCTGCTGTGCGTGCAGGGCATCGGGTGGGCCTCCGGCCTGCTCGCGGCGCGGGCCGCCGCGCAGGAGGGGGCCCGCACGGTCGGCGTCCTCGGGTACTACGACGCGCTGGGCCAGCCCCGCGACGACGTCGTCGACCAGGTGCGCGACGACGTGCGCGAGCAGCTCCCGGGCCCGTACCGCGCCGCCGTCGGCGACTCCGACATCGAGGTGTCGCCGCAGGAGGTCAGCGTGCGCGTGACCGTCTCGACGATCCTGCCGGGCGTGGACCTGTCCGCGTCGTCGTCGGCCGCCGTCTACCGGGAGGGCTGAGATGGCCTCGGGCACGCGGCGCGAGCGGGGCCAGGCGACCGTCGAGCTCGTCGGCGTCGTGTTCGCCATGGTGCTGGTCGCGCTGCTGGCGATCCAGGGGATCACCGTGGCGCAGACGGCGTCGATCGCGCAGGAGGCCGCCCGCAACGGCGCCCGGGCCCTGAGCATCGGCGGCGACGCGCACGGCGAGGCGCAGCGGGCGGTCCCGGACGGGCTGACCGTCCGGGACATCCAGGTGGCGGTCGACGACGGCACGGCGCGCGTGCGGGTCACGGTCACGGCGCCGCTGGGGCTGGCGGGCATGAAGGTGGTCGACGTCGCGCTGACCCGTACCGCCGCGTTCCCGGTGGACGGCTGAGGGGGAGAGGAAAGCAATGGCACTGCGCGACCGGCTCGCCGCCGACGAGCGGCACGACGAGGACAACGACCTCGCCAAGGTGTACCGCGAGCGGCTGCTCGAGGAGATCGACGTCGACGAGCTCGCCCGGCTCTCGCCGGCCCAGCGGCGGGTGCGGCTGGAGCGGGTGCTGTCCCGGCTGCTTTCGGTGGACGGGCCCGTGCTGTCCGCGCGCGAGCGCGGCGCCCTGGTGCAGCGGATCACCGACGACGCGCTCGGCCTGGGCGTGCTGGAGCCGCTCCTGGCGGACGAGTCCATCACCGAGATCATGGTCAACGGCCCGGACGACGTGTTCGTGGAGCGCTACGGCAAGGTCGAGCGGGTGCCGGCCCGGTTCGCGTCGGCGGAGCAGCTCTACCAGACCATCGACCGGATCGTGTCGCAGGTGAACCGCCGCGTGGACGAGTCCTCGCCGATGGTCGACGCGCGCCTCCCGAGCGGCGAGCGCGTCAACGTGATCATCCCGCCGCTGGCCCTGGACGGGCCCACGCTGACCATCCGCCGGTTTCCGACGCCGTTCCGGATGGGCGAGCTGGTGGACAAGGGCACCCTGGACGTGACGACGGCGAGCCTGCTCGGCGCGTGCGTGCGGGCCCGGCTGAACATCGTGGTCTCGGGCGGCACCGGCTCCGGCAAGACGACGTTCCTCAACGCGCTGTCCGGCCTGATCCCCGACCACGAGCGCATCGTCACCATCGAGGACGCCGCCGAGCTCTCCCTGCAGCAGGGGCACGTGGTGCGGCTGGAGTCCCGGCCGGCGAACGTGGAGGGGCGCGGCGCCGTCGCCATCCGCGACCTGGTGCGCAACGCGCTGCGCATGCGGCCCGACCGGATCATCGTCGGCGAGGTCCGCGGCGGCGAGACGCTCGACATGCTCCAGGCGATGAACACGGGCCACGACGGCTCGGTGGCCACGGTCCACGCCAACACGGCGCGCGACGCGCTGGGCCGCCTGGAGACGCTGGCCTCGATGAGCGAGCTGGACCTGCCCTCGGCGACCCTGCGGGACCAGATCAACTCCGCGATCGACCTGGTGGTGCACCTGGAGCGCGCGCAGGACGGGTCCCGCCGCGTGCTCGAGGTGCAGGCCGTGACCTCCCAGCGGCGCGAGGAGTACGCGCTGACACCCCTGATGCGGTTCGTCTCCGAGCCGCTCGGCCCCGACCGCACCGTGGCCGGCCGGTTCGTGCCCGAGCCCGTGCCCGCCGACCTGCTGGAGCGGCTGCACCGGGCGGGCGAGACGGTGCTGACCGCGTCGGCTCCCGCCGAGCCGGCCCAGCCCGCCGCCACGGGAGGTGCGTCGTGACCGTCCTGCTGATCGCCGCGGGCCTGCTGCTGACCCTCCTCATGGCCGCCGCCACCGTCGCGACGCTCGTCAGCAACGCCGAGACCGAGCGGCGCATGGTCGAGACCGCCGACCTCGACCAGCTCGCCGGGGTCTCCGTGTTCACGCGGATCGACGAGCGGCTGGCCCGGCGGCGCTGGGGCCAGCGCCTCGTGGCGCTGCTCGCCGGCGCCGGTCTGCCGGCCTGGTCGCCGTCGCTGTTCCTGACGGCCGCCTGCGCCGGGGCCCTCCTGGCTGGCCTGGCCGTGCTGCCCCTGTTCGGCTGGGCCACGGCGGCGCTCGCGGTGCTGCTGGTCGCGATCGGCGCGCAGCGCTGGCTGGATCGGCGGCGCAAGCAGCGCGTGGACCGGTTCGTGGCGCAGCTCCCGGAGCTGGCGCGGCTGCTGGCGAACGGCGCCTCCGCGGGGCTGGCCGTGCGCCGCTCGCTGGAGATGGCGGCCGAGGAGATGTCCGAGCCGGCGGCGTCCGAGGTGGCCCAGGTCAGCGCCGAGATGGCGGTGGGCCGGTCCATGCGGGACGCGCTGTCGGGCCTGAGCGAGCGGCTGCCGTCCCGGGAGCTGTCGGTGCTGGTGCAGACGCTGACCATCCAGGGCCGCTCGGGCGGCGAGCTGGTCACCGCGCTCGGCGGCATCGGGCAGACGCTGGAGGAGCGCCGCCGCCTGCGCCGCGAGGTGGTGACGTCCACGATGGGCGCCCAGTTCTCGGGCTACACGGTGATTTTTCTGGCGTTCGGCGCGGTGGCGCTGATGAACGCGTTCAGCCCCGGCGTGGTGGACGTGATGATCACGAACCTGGCGGGCCAGGTGGTGCTCCTGGTGGCGACCGGCCTGTTCGTCGTCGGCTACCTGGTGGTCCGGCGGCTGTCGCGGGTGGAGGTGTGACGTGGAGGGGCTGATCGTCGCGGCGGGTGCCGCACTGGCGGCGGTGCTGGGGATGGTCGCGCTGCGGCTGCTGACCAGCACCGGCCTGGAGGAGGTCGAGGCCGAGTACGCACCCGAGGCCGAGGAGCGGCCGCGCGGGTTCGTGGCCGTGCTGGACCGGATCGGGGCACCGCTGCTGCCGCTGGCCGTGCGGCTGTACGGGCGGCAGCGCCTGCAGCGCCTCGACACGGTCATCCGGCGGGCGGGCCGGCCCGAGGGCGTGACCCTGACGATGTTCGTGCGGCGCGAGGCGGGCCTCGTGCTGCTCGGCGTCCTGTTCGGGCTGCTGTTCGTGGTCCAGGACCTGTGGACGGTCGGCGTGCCGATCGGCCTGGTGCTGTGCGCCTGGATGCGGATCTGGCTGTACACCGAGGCGGGCCGGCGCCGGCGGCAGATCGACACCGAGCTGCCCGACTTCCTCGACGTGCTGGCCGTGACCGTGACGGCGGGCCTCGGCTTCCGGCAGGCCCTGGAGCGGGTGTGCGAGTTCCACGGCGGCGCGCTGGCGGCCGAGATGCGCACGGCGCTGGAGGAGATGAACGTCGGCGCGTCCCGGCGGCAGACCTTCGTGGCGCTGCGCGAGCGCAGCAAGTCGCCCGCCGTCGGGTCGTTCGTGACAGCGCTGTTGCAGGCCGAGGAGCTGGGCGTGCCGCTGGCGGACGCGCTCACCGGCATCGCCTCGGACGTGCGCCGCGAGCACGCCGAGACCGTGCGGCAGCGCGCGGCCCGGGCGGCGCCGCTGGTGTCCCTGGCCGTGACGATGACGATCCTGCCGGGCGCGCTGATCCTCATCGTGTCGGCCGTGCTGGTCGCGAACGCGGGGGTGCTCGGTGAACTTTTCTGAGCGGCTGAGCCCGAGGCACGCCATGGACGCCCTGACCCAGCGCGCCATCGGCCCGGCGGTGCGCCTGCTGTGCCAGGTGCGGCTCGTGGTCCTGGCGTTCGCCCTGGTGCTCGCGCTGCTCGACGGCGCGGGCTGGCTCGGCGTGTTCCTGGTGGTGCTCGCCGCGCCCTTCTCGTTCGTGCCCGCGCTGAACTGGGACACCCGGGGCCGGTTCTACGCCCGCAACGGGATCCTGCTCGCGGGGGACACGGCCGTGGCCGTCGTGGCGCTGCTGCCGCTGGCGGGCTCGCCGCTCATGGCGGTCTACGCCGCGGCGACCGCCGCCCTGTGGGGCCTGTTCGCCGGGCTGCGGCTCGCGGTCGTGATGGCGGCGCCGCTGTGCCTCTACCAGCTCACCGCGTACGACGGCGGCTGGCGCGGCCTGGTCACGGGCGCCGCCGGCGCGGTCCTGACCATCATCATGACCTGGACCGGGACCCACCTCGGCCGGCGGCTACGGCGGCAGGCGGTACAGGCGGCCGAGCTGGCCGCCGTCCGCGCCGACCAGGCGGCCCTGGCCGAGCGGCTGAGCCTGGCCCGCGACCTGCACGACACGGTGGCCGGCGACCTCGCCGGCCTCGCCCTGGCCGCGCGCGGCCTGGCCGACCGGCTCGACCGCGAGGGCGCGGCGGCGGACACGGTCGGCGTCGCGCGCGAGCTGGGCGCCGCCGTCCGCACGGCGCACGAGCACACCCGGCGCGCGCTCGGCGAGCTGCGTGACGACCCCGACGGCCTCGCGGCGCTGCTCACCGAGACGGTCGGGCGCTGGACCGAGCGCACCGGCACGCCCGCGGCCGCCGACGTCGACCCCGGGGTCGACGCCGCCGCCGGGCCGGGCCGCGCGCGGCACGTCCGGGCCGTGGTGACCGAGCTGCTGGAGAACGTGCGCAAGCACGCGGGCGCGTCCCACGTGGCGGTCACCGTGGCCGTGACGGACGGCGCGGTCCGCGTGGTGGTGTCCGACGACGGCGCCGGGCTGGGCGCCGCGGGACCACCCGGCGGCGGCTCGGCGCTCGACACGGGCGGCTCGCACGGCGGGCACTACGGCATGCGCGGCGTCCGCGAGCGGGCCCAGCTCTGCGGCGGCGACGCGACCTGGGAAGCCGGACCGGAGGGCGGCACCGTGGTCACGGTGGTGCTGCCCGCCGAACCGGCCCGAGCACTGGTGGAGGCAGCCTGATGCGCATACTCGCGGTGGACGACAACCCCATCATCCGGATGGGCCTGCGGACACTCCTGGACGGGACCCCGGGCGTGACGTCCGTGGCCGACACGGGCGACCCCTACGAGGCGATCGCGTACGTCCGGGCCGGCCAGGTCGACGTCGTGCTGCTGGACGTGCGGATGCCCCGGATGAGCGGGCTGGAGCTGCTGCCCCAGCTCACCACCGGGGCGACCGTGGTCATGCTGACCCACACGGACGACCCGGAGACGGTCGCCGAGGCCATCGCCGCGGGCGCCGCCGGGTACCTGGTGCACGGCGCGCTGGAGCCCGAGGCGATGGTCGCCGCCGTGCGGCTCTGCCGGAGCGGGAGCCAGGTGGTCTCCGGGGTGGCCCCGCCGTCCGCCGCGCCGTCCCGCGCGCCCGCGGTGCGCGACCTGCTGTCCCGGCGCGAGGCCGAGGTGATGGACCTGGTCGCCGACGGCCTGGCCAACGGCGAGGTGGCGGCCCGGCTGTTCATCTCCGAGAAGACCGTCAAGAACCACGTGAACAGCCTGTTCGCGAAGCTCGGTGTGACCACGCGCAGCCAGGCGATCGTGCGCTGGCTGCAGCGGGGCCCGGAGCCGGGTAGTGCCGTGGGCCCAGGCAGAACAGGCCCCCGACCAGGCCCGCACACCCTGGGGCCGCGGGCCGCCGCTCCGTAGGTTCTCTGGTGTGGCCGCGGTCCTTGAACCCGCGACCGGACACCGGACACCGAACGTGGAGGACACCATGAACAAGCTGATCGAGAAGGCCACCGCCGCCCGCATCGCGCTCGCGGCCGTCGCCGAGCGTGCGGCCCGCCGGGCCCGCGACGACGAGCGCGGCCAGGGCACCGTCGAGTACGTCGGCGCGGTCCTGCTGGTCGTGGCCGTCGTCGGTATCGTCATCGCCGCGGCGAGCGACGTCGGCGACGCGATCGTCACGCAGCTCACCGACGCCGTGAACGACATCGCGGGCGCGGGCGGCGGCGAGTAAGGCTCCACCGAACACAACGGAGGTACTGGATGCGTCAGGTCCACCGCGCGGCGCTCACCGTCGGACTCGTCGGCCTGCTGACAGGCTGCGGCCTGACCGGCCCCGACGACCGGGCCGACACGGTGACACCGCCACCCGACGCATCGGGAACCCCGACCTCGTCCGGGGGCGCCACCGCGCCTCCGGACGAGGTCGTCTCCGTGGAGCGGGAGCTGCACGAGGCGCGCGTGCGGTTCGACCTGCGCCCCGTCGAGGCCGACGGCGACCTGGCCGTGCTCCGCTACACGTACACCGCAGAGCCCGCCGGCGACGACTCCCTGGGCTCCGGCACCGTCCCGCTGAGCCTGGGCGGGCTGGGCAAGTCCGTCACCGACGGCCGCGGCGTCCGCCTCGTCGACACCGAGGCCCAGGTGGTGCACCCCGTGGCCCAGGCCGCCGACGGGACCCCCGCGGCGGAGCTCGACCAGGAGCGGGGCGACGACGACACGCTGACCGGCTCCGCCGTCGCCGTCTTCGCGGCCCCCGCCGGCGACTCGGTGGACGTGCTGCTGCCCGGGTACGGCGCCGTCACCGTGCCCGTCGTCGCCGCGGGCGACGACCTCGACGCCGCGCTCGAGCAGACCGGCGGCGCCGGGACCGGGGCGACCAAGGAGCTGCGCGCCTTCACCCAGGGCTACGACGCCGGGTCCGCGACCTCCGCCGAGGACGACGACGTCACGGTCACCCTGGCCTCCGACGTCCTGTTCGACTCCGACGAGGACACGCTGTCGCGGTCCGCGCGGGGCGTCGTCGAGCGGGCCGCCGCCTCGATCGTGGAGCAGGCCGACGCCGGGGACGTGCACGTGGTGGGGCACACCGACGACGTCGACACCGACGCCTACAACCAGGCCCTGTCCGAGCGGCGCGCCCGCTCCGTGGCCGAGCGCCTGCGCGCCGACCTGGGCGGCGACTTCACCGTGACCGAGGAGGGCCGCGGCGAGTCCGAGCCGGTCGCCGAGGGCCGGAGCGCCGAGGCGCGCGCCGCCAACCGGCGCGTCGAGATCCACTTCCAGGGCCACCTCGTGGTCGACACGACGGCCGAGAGCGAGGCGCCCGCGACCGACGCCCCGACCGCCCGGGACGCCGCCGTGACCATCGAGACGGGCAAGGGCGAGTACACGGTCGAGGTCGAGTCGGTCCAGCGGCGCCCCGGCGCTCTGGTCGGCACGCTCGTCGCCGAGCGGACCGACGGCACCGGGATCGACCCGGCCTGGTTCCTCCCGGCCCACCTGACGATGCTCGGCGACCGGAAGTTCGGCGCCCTGGCCGAGGTGGCCGGCCCCCACAACCTGTCGCTGCTCGGCGCCCGCGAGCGGGTGCTGCCCTACGACTACGTGGCCGAGGAGCGCACGGGCGGCTTCGTGCTGCGCCGGCTGCTCGGCGACGAGGAGGTCGGGACGCTGGACCAGGGCCAGCGTGCCACGATCGCCGTCTACTGGCCCGACACCGGCCAGGACACCGTGACCGTGGACGCCCCGGAGCGGTTCCGCATCACCGACGTGCCCGTGACCGACCCTGCCCCGTGACCCACCCATACCAGGAGTGACCATGCCCCGACGGACCGACGACCGTGAGCGCGGCTCGATGCACGTGATGACGATCCCCGTCGCCGTCGGGATGCTGACCGCAGCGGTGCTGGTGATCGCGATGTTCGGCTCGGCCACGAACGACCGCCGCGAGGCGGGCACCGCCGCCGACGCCGCGGCGCTCGCCGCCGCCCAGGAGTGGGACGACCGGCTGGGCCACCTGCCCGCGCTGCACCTCCTGGGCGGGGAGCGCTCGGCGTTCTGGGAGCTGCTCGAGGAGGCGCTGCTCGGCCCCGGCACCGAGGAGGAGATGTACGAGGCGGCGCGCCAGTACGCCGAGCGCAACGGCGCCGAGCTGGTCGACCTCGACGTCGACGTCGCGCGCCTGCGGGTCACCGCCGAGGTGCGGCACCACGAGGTGGTGCCCGGCACCGGGATCGCCTCGGAGGCGCGCGCGACGGCGGGGATCCGCCTGAGCGGCGGCCTGTGCCTGGACGGCGGCCTGGGCTGGCTGATCGACGGCGAGTGCGTCACCGAGGCGCCCCCGGAGGAGGACGAGGACGCGGGTGCCGGAGACGGCGGTGGCTCCGGCACCGGCGACGACTCGGGTGACGAGGACTCAGGCGACGCCGACTCCGGTGACGAGGAGGACGACTGGACCCCGCCCGAGGTGACGGCTTACGCGAGCGACGTCGTCCTGGTGGACTGACCAGGACTGGGTCCTGACCGGGGCGGGCACGTTTGCCCCGGGCACTCTCTTGACAGCGCTGTCGGGCGGGTGAAAACTTGCCGCGTCGAGACGGCCCCCAGACGGGCCGCGACGAGCTCCACACCACACCGCCGTGGAAGGGTGCGCAGCCATGACCGTCGTCCTCAGTCGTCCCCGGACGTCCCACCGGCAGCTCCCCGCTGTCGTCGCGGCCGCCGTCGCGCTCACGCTCGGCGCCGCCGGGCTCGCCGCGCCGCAGGCCGCGGGCGCGGTGGCCGGACCACCACCAGAGGCCACAGGAGCGCAGCACGTGCCGACACTCAGCTTCACCGACCCGGACACGCAGGCCCTGCTGGGCCCCGCCTACGCGGGCGCCCTCACCAACCTGCTGGAGACCAACACGGTGCCCTACGACCCGGACGTCTACGACGGCTCGGGCCTGATGGACCCGGAGGTCGGCACGTTCTTCCGCGCGGGCGGCGGGTACGAGCAGCCCTGGACCCGGGACGCCTCGGTGAACTCGTGGAACGCCGGGAGCCTGCTCGCCCCCGACGTCGCGCGCAACACCCTGTGGTCGGTCGTGACGCGGGAGGACGACGGCTCGCTCGTGGTCCAGCAGGACAACCAGTGGTGGGACCAGGTGGTCTGGGTCCCGGCCGCCTGGAACCACTACCTGCTCACGGGCGACCGCGCCTTCCTGCGCGACGCGTTCGACACGGCTGCCCGCACGATGGCGGTCCGCGAGGCACAGCAGTGGGATGCCGGCTACGGGCTGTTCAGGGGCCCGTCCTTCTTCAACGACGGGATCGCCGGGTACCCGGACGGGATGCTGGCGGCGACGGACGACGGCGAGTCGGACAGCAGCTTCGTGCTCGACTACGCGAACACCGCGACCCAGCTCGCCCTGAGCACCAACGCCGTCTACCACCAGGCCTACGTGAGCCTCGCCGCGATGGCCGACGAGCTCGGGCGGCCCGGCGGCGTCGCGCGCGGGTACGCCCGCGACGCCCACCGGCTCGCCGCGTCGATCAACGAGCACTTCTGGCAGCACGACCGCGGCTACTACGGGTACACGACCCCGACCGAGGGCCCCGCCGCCGGCGAGCTGCAGGACTACCAGGAGGGGACCGGCCTGGCCTTCACGATCCTCTTCGGCATCGCGGACCGGGCACAGGCCCGGTCGATCGCCCGGAACACCCACGTCTCGCCGTACGGGATCACCGACGTGTACCCGCGCTTCGACCGCTACGCCGCCGCCGGGTACGCGGGCCGGCACAACGACATCGTCTGGCCCGTCGTGCAGGGCTTCTGGGCCGACGCGATGGCCCGGTCCGGCCACCAGGCGGAATTCGCGGAAGAGGTGACGACCCTGGCCGGGCTGTACGGCCGCCAGGACAGCTTCTTCGAGATCTACGACGCCACCACGGGTGCCGTCGACGGCGGCTACCAGACCGGTCACGTGTGGGACTCCCAGCCGGAGCAGACATGGTCGGCCACCGCGTACCTGCGGATGATCCACGACGGCGTGTTCGGTCTGCGGCCGACGCCGGACGGCCTCGACCTCGCCCCGGTGCTCCCGGCCGGCTGGGGTGACGCGACGCTCAGCGGCCTCCGCTACCGGGACGCCGACCTGACGGTGCGGCTGCACGGGTCGGGCGACAGGGTCCGGTCGTTCGCGCTCGACGGGGTCCCGCAGCGTCTCGCGCACGGTGCGGCGCGCATCCCGGCGGACCTGACCGGTCCGCACACGCTCGACGTGGAGCTGACCGGCGGAGACCAGCCCGACTGACCGTCACGTTCCGTGCGCCCCGTCCGTCACACCGGTGAGGCACCACCCGACGGAAGGACGGACAGCGATGAGCACGCAGGCACTGGACGACGAGGCGGCGATCCGGAGCCGGCTCGACGGGATCGTCGAGGGGCTCCGGGCCAAGGACCTCGACCGGCTGCGGCAGGTCTACGCGGCCGACGTCGTCTCGTTCGACGTCGAGCCGCCGCTCCAGCACGTGGGCGTGGACGCGAAGCTGGCGAACTGGGCGCGGGTGTTCGCGGTCTTCGCCGAGGTCCGCTACGAGCTGCGCGACCTGGACCTCACGGTCGGCGACACCGTCGCGTTCGGGCACGGCTTCGGCCGGCTCAGCGGCACCCTCGCGGACGGCACCGCGACGGCCGGCATGTGGGTGCGGGCCACGTTCTGCCTCCGCAAGGACGGCGGCACCTGGCTGGTCGCCCACGACCAGGTCTCGGTGCCGCTCGACCTGCGCACCGGCAGGGGGCTGACCGACCTGGAGCCGTGACCGGCCGGGCCCCGGCGCCGGACCGCGGCCGCTGCCTCCTGGCGGCGGTCGCGGTTCCTCTCCGGCGTCACGCCATCTCTGGCACGTGGAGGTGCGCGAACGCGATCTCCATCTCCTCGAGACCGTCGACCGTGGCGCCCAGCTCACGGACCACGCGCTCGCGGATGTGGGCGGTGGCCTCCCGCGCGCGCACGACGGCCTCCATGCTGTCGAACGCGGTGGTGCCCACGGCCCGGCCCCGCTCGCGGTCGACCATCAGGCTGCCGCTGCAGAACCCGTCCATCTCCTGCAGCTGCGGCAGGATGACCATCCGGTAGAGGTCGATACAGCGGTCGACCATGTCCTGCCCGCCGCTCAGCCAGGTGAGGCGGGCACAGGCGCCGTCGGGCGTGGCATGGTCGCGGTGCACGACGGCGGCCTCCCACTGGTTGACGTCGCTGCCCCCGGTGCTGCCCAGCGCCTGGACGGCCCGCTCGCGCAGCGGGAGCACGGCGTCGGCGCTCGCCAGCATGGCGTCCATGGACTGCCACGCCGTCGTGGCGATGCACCGGCCGGACTCGCGGTCGACCAGCATGGACATCCCGACGCAGCCGTCCATCGCGGTGACGGCCGGGAACACGTCCTCGCGAACGATCCGCAGCCCGTCGTCGATCCCCCTGGGATCACCCTGGACCTCGGTAGTGCGTACGTACATGTCGGACTCTCCCTGTGTGCTCGGGGCAGCGTCCGGACGGCGCTGCCGTCGCTCTCCACACTCCGCCGCCGGGTGGCACAGGTCAAGGCCGGAGCCGCGGGATCTCAGCGCCGCAGCTCGACGGCGCTCAGCCCCGCGAGGCTCAGGATCACGCGGTCGCCCGTGTCGACGACGGTGGCGAGCACCCGGTCGCAGCTGGCGCACCTGGCCACGAGGCCGGGGGCGTCGGTCCAGACCATGGCCTCGGCGATGGGGGCGGTGCGGCCGCAGCCCCCGCACCGGCCGCGGGCGGCGGTGACGTCGGAGCGGAACACCTCCGAGAGCGCACCGGCGAGGACGTTGCCGTCGAGGTGGTGTGTCATCTAAAGACCTCCGAAGCGCTCGGTGTGGATGTCCGCCGCGGCGTGGCCCAGGTCCTGCAGCCAGCGGGCGACCGTCTCGACGAAGCCCGTCGAGCCGCAGACGTAGACGTGCGGGCGCTGCTCCGCGGCGACGGTGCGCGCGGCGAGGGCGTCCCTGGTGAGCCGCCCGACCGGGTCGGCCCAGCCGTCCGGCGCCGCCCGCGTGTAGACGAGGTCGAGCGCGAGCGTGGGCCCGGCGAGCGCAGCGAGCTCGTCGGCGAAGAAGACGTCGGCGGGCGTGCGGGCCGAGTACAGCAGCCGGAAGGGCACGGTGTCGGCGGCGGCGCCGTGCGCGGCGGCCATGGCGTACAGCGGCACGACGCCGGAGCCGCCCGCGACGAGCTGCACCGGGCGGGTGCTCCGCCCGGGCCGCCAGACGAAGAACGCGCCCAGCGGGCCGTGCAGCTCGACCTGGTCGCCGGGCCGCAGGTCGTGCACCAGGAACGGGGAGACCTCGCCCTCGGGCACCTCGTCGACCGCGAGCACCACCTGTCCGGCCGGCATGGCCGAGGCGACGGAGTAGGAGCGGCTCGCCTGGTAGCCGTCCGGGGCGGTGAGCCGCACGTCGAGGTGCGCGCCCGCCGGGCTCTCCGGCCACGTGGGCACGTCCAGCGTGATCCGGACGGCGGACGGCGTCTCGCGGCGCGTCTCGACCACGGTCCCGGTGTGCCAGGAGACGCGGGGCCGGGGCGGGCTCGCGACGTCCGCGGGCTGCGCGCTCACCAGTACCGCTCCTCCTTCCACGGGTCGCCGTAGAGGTGGTAGCCGTACTGCTCCCAGAAGCCCGGGTCGTTGTCGGGCATCATCGTCAGGCCGCGCAGCCACTTGGCGCTCTTCCAGAAGTACAGGTGCGGCACGAGCAGCCGGGCCGGGCCGCCGTGCTCGGGGTCCAGCGGGCCGCCGTCGGCCTCGGTGGCGATCCAGGCCTTGCCGTCCAGCAGGTCCTCCAGCGGCACGTTGGTCGTGTAGCCGCCGTAGGAGTGCGCCATCACGTACTCGTGCTCCGACTCCACGTTCTCGAAGACCTTGTCCAGGCTCACGCCGCGCCAGGCCATGTCGAGCCTGGACCAGTGGGTCACGCAGTGGATGTCGACCGTGACGTCCTCGACCCCGAGCGCGAGCAGCTCGTCCCAGCTCCACCGGTGGTCGGCGCCGGTCTCGTCGCGGATCGTGAACTCCCAGTCCGCGGTGTCGACCTGCGGGGTGGGTCCGGCGCTGAGCACCGGCCAGTCCTGGACCAGCGTCTGGCCCGGCGGGAGGCGCGGGTCCGCCTCGCGCCTGCGACCGGAGAAACCACGGGTGACGAAGGACATGCGCACTCTCCTCCCGGCGACCGTGCCGCGCACGGTTCGATGGTGGGTTCAGCGTAGGGCCGCGACCGGCCCGCGGCGCGCGAACCGGCCCGTACCGGAGGGTGAGATCGCGCAGTAGGGTCGCGCCATGACTGGTGCGCCTGGTGAGCCGTTGCGGCAGGACGAGCTCGAGGTCTTCGAGGGCCTTCGCGGACGGTTGGAGGCCATCGCGTACCGGCTGCTCGGCTCGGCGTCGGAGGCCGAGGACGCCGCGCAGGAGACGTTCCTGCGCTGGGAGGCGGCCGACCGGGCGCGGATCCAGGTGCCCGAGGCCTGGCTGACCCGGGTGCTGACCAACCTGTGCCTCACCCAGCTCAAGTCCGCGCGGGCCCGCCGCGAGGTCTACGTGGGCGAGTGGCTGCCGGAGCCGGTGCTGGGCGGCGACCCGATGCTCGGCCCGGCCGACACGGCGGAGCAGCGGGACTCCGTGTCCACCGCGGTGCTCGTGCTGATGGAGCGGCTCACGCCCACCGAGCGGGCGGTCTACGTGCTGCGCGAGGCGTTCGCGTTCTCGCACGCCGAGGTCGCGGACATGCTCGACCTCACCGAGGCGGGCAGCCAGCAGATCTTCCACCGGGCCAAGCAGCACCTGGCCGCGGAGCGCACCCGTGCGGCGGTGGACGCCGCGGTGGCCCGGCCGGTCGTGGAGGAGTTCCTGGCGGCGGCCACCAGCGGGCAGCTCGAACCCCTGGTCAAGCTGCTCACCGCCGACGTCGTGGGCGTGGGCGACGGCGGCGGCAAGGTGCCGGCGCGCGCGAAGGCGGTGCTCGGGGCTCAGGCCATGGCCAAGTTCCTGCGCGGCCTCTTCCGGCCGGCCGAGGCCAAGCGCGCCGCCCTGGGCGGCAGCCCGGACATCTACGCGTGGACGGCCAACGGCCTCCCGGCGCTGGTCGTCGTGGTCGGCGACCAGGTGGTCGGCGTGATGACGCTGGAGGCGACCGCCGACGGGATCACCGCGGTGCTCAGCCAGGTCAACCCGGACAAGCTCGGCCGGGCCACGCAGCAGTGGGCCGCCACGGAGCACGGGGAGCCGCTGATCAAGGGCTGGTGATCCGGGGCCTGTGACCGCCGTCACAGGTGCGATCTGTCAGGGTTCGGCGCGCTGTCCGGTTCAGGAGGCACAACCGTCCCGAACGACAGGAGCTGACGGATCATGAAGCACCGCATCGTCATTCTCGGAGCCGGGTATGCCGGAGCCTCCGCCGCCGGCCGCCTGGCCCGCCGGCTGCACCCGGACGACGTCGAGCTCACCCTGGTCAACGCCGAGCCCGACTTCGTCGAGCGGGTCCGCCTGCACCAGCTCGCCGCGGGGCAGGACCTGAAGGCCCGCCCGCTCGCCGACATGTTCGCCGGCACCGGGGTGACCCTGCGGGTCGCCCGCGTGACCGGCGTCGACGTCGACCGCCGGACGGTCGCCCTCGCGGGCGCGGACGGCGCCCCCGGCGCGGACGGACCCGCCGAGCTGGCCTACGACACGCTCGTGTACGCCCTGGGCAGCTCGGCCGACGACCACCAGGTGCCCGGCGTCGCCGAGCACGCCCACGAGCTCGCGGGCCGCGGCGGCGCGCTGCGCCTGCGCGACCGCCTGGCCGCGCTCGGACCCGGTGGGCGCGTCGTGGTGGTCGGCGGCGGGCTGACCGGCATCGAGGCGGTCACCGAGATCGCGGAGACCCGCCCGGACCTGGACGTCGCCCTCGCCGTCCGCGGCGACCTGGGCGCCTGGCTGTCCGACGCCGGGCGGCGGCACCTGCGCGGGGTGCTCGACCGGCTCGGCGTCACCGTCCACGAGCACACCGACGTCGCCCGGGTCACCGCCACCGCCGTCGAGACCGCCGCCGGCGGCACCGTCCCGGCGGACGCCGCCGTGTGGACCACCGGGTTCGCCGCCCACCCGATCGCCGCCGCGACGGCCCTGGAGCTCACCGACCGCGGCCGCATCGCCGTGGACGCGACCATGCGCTCGGTCTCCCACCCGGACGTCTACGCCGTGGGTGACGCGGCGCAGGCCGACGGCCCCCTGGGCAACCCGCTGCGCATGTCGTGCGCCTCGGGCATCCCGATGGCGTGGCTGGCCGCGGACAACGTCGCGGCGCGCCTGACCGGCGGCCGGGTCCCGCACACGCCGCTGGGCTACGTGCACCAGTGCATCAGCCTGGGCCGCGGCGACGCGATCATCCAGTTCGTCACGTCCGACGACCAGGCCCGCGCGGCGGCTCCCGGCGGCCGGCTCGCGGCCCGGTACAAGGAGATGGTCTGCGCCGGGGCCTACTGGACGGTCGCGCACCCGATCCAGTACCCCGTGCGCCGGCGCCGGCTGACGGCGGCGTCGGGTGAGGTTCCGGCGGGGAGCGCGGTAGGGGCGTGATCGGCGGGTCCGGGGCGCGGGACCACCGTCTACGCTGGGCGCCATGGACGACAGGCCAGTCATCCTGCTGGCAGGCGGCGAGCACGCCGACGTCGTCGAGCAGGAGTTCCGCGCCCGGTATGACCGCGACTACCGGATCGAGCTGACCGGCGGCGTGGCCGCGTGCCTCGACCGGGCCCGGGAGCTCGTCGGCGAGGGCGCGCAGGTCGCGATGGTCGCCGCCGAGCACCACCTGCCCGACGGCACGGCGATCGAGCTGCTGCACCAGCTCCCCGCGGTCGTCGCGACCTCCCGGCGGGTCTCGCTCGTCCCGTTCGAGTACTTCAACGACAGCCTGGACGAGCTGCGCGAGGCGATGACGCGCCGGGAGCTGGACACCTACGTCATCCTCCCGCGCGGGCCGCGCGACGAGGAGTTCCACACCGCGCTGATCGAGCTGCTCTCCGAGTGGGGCTGGTCGGTCGGCCGCCCCGTCGTCACGGTGACGGACCTGGTGGCGGGGCCGGGCGACCGGAATGCCGCGGCGATCCGGGACCTCCTGGAGCGCCTCGGCTTCCCCTACCGCTCCCTCGAGCCGGACGACGACGACGCGCAGGCGATCCTCGAGGCCGCCGGCCCGGGGGCCGAGCTGCCCGTGGTCAGCACGTTCCGGGGCCAGGCGCTGTCCGCGGCGACCCCGGCCGCCGTCACCGAGGCGATCTACGGCGGGTTCGACTCGATCCCCGAGGGCGTGATCGCGGACGTCGCGATCGTCGGCGCCGGGCCGGCGGGCCTGGCCACGGCGGTGTACGCGGCGTCCGAGGGGCTGGCCACGGTGGTGCTGGAGCGCGACGCGATCGGCGGCCAGGCCGGGTCGAGCTCGATGATCCGGAACTACCTCGGGTTCCCGCGCGGGATCTCGGGCATGCGGTTGGCGCAGCGGTCCCGCATCCAGGCCAGCCGGTTCGGCGCGCGGTTCTTCACGGGGCGCTCCACGGTCCGGATCGAGCCGGGCCCGCCGCACGAGCCCGAGCACCAGCACGTGCACGTCCGCGGCGCGCAGCTCTGCGCCCGCACCGTGGTGCTCGCGACGGGCGTGACCTACCGGCGGCTCGGTGTGCCGAGCGTCGAGGATCTCGTGGGCGCCGGGGTGTACTACGGCGCGGCCACCTCGATGGCGCGCGAGATGCAGGACCGCGACGTCTTCGTGGTGGGCGGCGGCAACTCCGCGGGGCAGGCCGCCGTGCACCTCGCCAAGTTCGCGGGCGCGGTGACCATCCTGGTGCGCCGCGCGAGCCTCGCCGAGACCATGTCCGACTACCTGGTGCGCGAGATCGAGGCGACGCCCACCATCCAGGTGCGCACCCGGACCGTCGTGGCCGACGGCGGCGGGGAGGGCTGGCTGCAGTGGCTGCGGCTGGAGGACCTGGACACGGGCGAGTCGGCCAAGACCTCCGCCGACGGCCTGTTCTGCCTGCTCGGGGCCGAGCCCGACTGCGCCTGGCTGCCCGAGGGCGTGGCGCTCGACGAGCGCGGCTTCGTGCTGACCGGCCGGGACGTGCCCCGCGAGGCCTGGGTCGACGGCCAGCCGCCGGCGAGCCTCGAGACCACGGTGCCGGGCGTCTTCGCGGTCGGCGACGTGCGCGCGGGGTCGATGAAGCGCGTCGCCTCGGCGAGCGGCGAGGGCGCCTCGGTGCTGCCGCTGGTCCACGCCCACCTGGCGCGCCTGCGGGCCCGCGAGTTCGGCGCCTGAGGCGGGGAGGCCGGCAGTTTGCCTCGCAGACTCGGCACTCGGCATTGAGATCGGTCCATCCCTGGACCGATCTCAATGCCAACTGCCGAGCTCAAGATGTGGCACCTCCTCGCGCGCTGAGACCGCTTGTCTCATAACGTGTCGAGCGTGAAGCGCACTGCAGGGGGCATGAGCGCGCTCGCGACGGCGGTTCTCGTCGCGATCGGCGCTGTCATTCCGGCGATGTCGGCCTCGGCGGAGACCACCGCCGGCTGGGCCGAGTGGGACCCGTTGTCCGGTTCGGCCGGGGACTGGTCCACGAGCGTGCGGCTCCCGGCGAAGGGCTTCCCGGAGGCGACGGTGACCTCCGACTCGCGCGGCGGCGTCGGCGTGATCTCGGGGGCGTCCTCCTGGCTCGCCGCGGCCACCCCGCCCGGCGAGGTCTACGGGTCGAGCCGCGACCAGCAGTACCTCAACCTGCGGCCGCAGGCCGACCGGCCCTCCTCGCCGTCGACCACCACCTACACCTTCGAGCGCGCCACGCCGCCCGGCGGCTGGGCGTTCGTGCTCGGCGACATCGACGCGGACCGCGCGGTGGTGACCGCGCTCGGCGTGGACGGCCGGGAGCTCGCGGGCGCGGAGCTCGGCTTCCAGGGCGGCTTCAACTACTGCTCGGGCGCGGGGTCGCCGTCGTGCACGGGGGACCCGGCGGACGTGCCCGCCTGGGACCCGGCCACCGGCGAGCTGCTCGGCAACCCGGACGCGAACGACACCTCGGGCGCCGCGGGCTGGTTCCAGCCGACGACGCCGATCAAGTCGCTCACCGTCCAGTTCTTCCAGCGCAGCGGGTTCCCCGTCTACCAGACGTGGTTCGCCTCGCTGGCGCGCGACATCTCCGGGACCGTGAACCTCGTCGACGGGGCCGGCGCCCCGCAGGGCGTGCTGCCGGGCGCGAAGCTCACGCTGTTCGGCCCGGACGGCGCCCAGCTCGCCACGACCACGTCGGACGAGAGCGGCCAGTACGCCTTCCCCGGCTACACCGCCGCGGACGGGTACGCCGTGGAGCTGACCACCCTGCCCGAGGCCGACGACGACCACCCGTACGGTCTCGTCCCGTACGGTGAGCGGACGGTCGAGGACGTCGACCTCGGCGACGCCGACGCCACCGGCGTCGACCTCGCGGCGCGCGACGTCGCCCCCGTGGCCGTGAGCGGTACGGTCCTGACCGACGACGGCGAGCCCGTGCGCGGGGCGACCGTGACCCTCACCCCGGTCGGCGGCGGCGTGCCGCTCACGGCCGTGACCAGCTCGACCGGCGAGTACCTGATCGACCACGTGGCCTGGGACGCCGAGAACGACCGCCCGCAGGAGTACACCTTCTCGCTGAGCGACCTGCCCGAGGGCTTCGCCGTCGGCTCGTCGCCGGACCCCGTCACGGTGCGGGTGGGCCAGGAGGAGGCCAGTACCGGCAACGACTTCGTCGTCCGGGCGCCCGCGTCGCTCTCCGGCACGGTGACCGTGGGCGGGGAGCCCGTCGCCGGCGTCGTCGTCACGCGCGAGGGGCCGGGCGGGAGCGTCAGCACCACGACCGACGCCGACGGCACCTACCGGTTCGACGAGGTGCCCGCCGGCGACCACGCGGTCCGGATCACCGTGCCCGACGGCTACCGCGCCGACGGCCCCGCCACGCGGGACGTCACGGTCGGCGCGGACGACGTGACCGACGTCGACTTCGGCCTGTCGCACCCCGGGGCGATCGGCGGCACCGTGGCCGACGACGCGGGGGAGCCCGTGGCCGGCACGACCGTCACGGTGACCGGCCCGGACGGCCCGGTCACGCTCGTCACCGACGACGTGGGCGGGTACTTCGTGGGCGACCTGCCGCCGGGCGACTACACGATCGTCGTCACGCTGCCCGAGGGGTACACGGCCGAGGTCGTCGAGCGGTCCGTCACCGTCACCAGCGCCGGCGAGGACCTGCTGCAGGAGGACTTCGCCCTGGTCAACGGCCCCGTCGAGCCCCAGGGGCAGCCGGCCGGCGGCACGGTCACCCACGCCGGGGGCGCGCCCGTGCCCGGCACCCGGGTGACGGTCACGGATGCCGACGGCACGCCGGTCGCCGCCACGAAGGCGGACGACGACGGCGCCTGGCGCACCCGGCTGCCCGCCGGCACGTACACCGCCGTCGTGCACCCCGGGGAGGGGTACGTCGTGGACGGCGAGGGGCGTATCACCTTCGAGGTGGCCGACGCCGAGGTGACCGGCCTCGACTTCGTGCTCGCCAACGCCGCGCAGGCCCCGAACCCCGGACCGGGCACCGACCCGTCGGCCGGCCCCGAGCCGGACCCGGCGGAGCCCGGCGACCTGGCCGCCACGGGCGCGACCGTCGGCTCGGTGACGCTGGCGGCCGGCGTGCTCGTGGCCGCGGGCGTCGCGATGGTCCGGGGGTCACGCCGCCGGAGCTGAGCCTTGCGGGGACCCGAGAACTCCCTCTAGTGTGCACATGTCATACATGTTCCCTCGCTGAGTCGGTGCTGCCGTCCGGGCGACGGGGAGCACGACACACGACGAGGGAGTCTCTCGATGACGAGAAGGATCCATCCGGTGACAAGGCTGCGCGCGGTGGCCGTCACCCTGGCACTCACGGTGGGCGCGGCGCTCGGTGCGGGCGCTCCCGCGTCGGCGCTGCCGGCGGCCCCGGGGCACGGGCGGCTGGTGGTGTACGTCTCGGCGTCCGACGGCGACGACGCGAACCCGGGCACCCGGGGCGCCCCGTTCAAGACGATCGCCGCGGCCCGCGACGCGCTCGCGGGCCGTACCTCCGCCCAGCACCGGGGCACGGTCTGGGTGCGGGGCGGCGAGTACGTGCTCGACGACACGGTCGCCCTGTCGGGCCCCGAGAACTCGTGGGTCACGTACGCCGCCTTCCGCGACGAGCAGGTGACCATCACGGGCACGCACGAGCTGCCCGCCGGCGGGTGGCAGCGGCTGACCGACCTGGGCGCCGACGAGCTCGCCCAGCCGCAGTACGCGGCGAACAGCCGGCTGGACAGCCCGGAGCTGCGCGACGGCGTCTGGGTCTACGACCTGGGTGCGCAGGGCATCGACCCGGGCACGCTGTACAAGAACGGCTTCAACTGGGTGCAGCAGCCGTTCGCCCCGGAGCTGGTGGTCGACGGCGCCACCCAGACGCTCGCCGAGTACCCGAACGGGAACGCCTGCGAGACCAAGGACACCGCGTGCCACCTGTGGGGCACCGGAGCCAAGTGGGGCGCCGCCGGGCCGCAGGACCTGATGAACGTGGACCTGCTCGGCCGGTTCGGGCCCCAGGGCGCCTGGGAGCGCAGCGGGACCACGCCGCGCGGCCAGTTCGAGGACAAGAAGCAGACGCTGGCCGACCCGGACGAGCGCGGCTCGTGGACGCCCGAGCAGATGCGCACCATGACGCCGTCGATCTTCACGGTGGGCGGGCGCGCGGCCGAGGGCGACCGCTACCAGCGCTGGGCGCCGCAGGCCGAGCCCGTCGTGGACGACCTGGGCGGGCGCGGCCTCGCGGAGTACTCCGACGTGCCGGTGCAGCTCGATCCGCGGTGGATCGAGGACATCGACAGCACGCGGTACGAGACCGAGGCCTGGCTGTCCGGCTACCTCGGCAACAACTACGCCAACGACATGGTGCGGCTGCTGTCGTGGGACGAGGACCGGCTCTACGCCAAGTACCCCTCGATGTACATCCCGCAGGACGAGTGGACCAAGGTCAAGGTCGTCAACGTGCTGTCCGAGATGGACGCGGCCGGCGAGTACTACATCGATCGGTACGACGGCCACGACGTGCTCTACTACCTGCCCGAGGGCGGCTCGGTCGAGGGCAAGGACATCTCGCTGATGGCCTTCGACAAGAACTTCTTCCACCTGGAGGGCACCACCGGCGTCACCCTGCGGGGGCTCGGCATGACCGGCTCGCTCGTCAGCGGCGTGCAGCTCCTCGACGCCGTCGACACCCTGATCGACGACGTCGAGATCTCGAACGTGAGCATGGACGCCGTCCGGATCGGGCGGCCCGCCGACACCATCACGGCGATGCCCGACTACCAGACCTTCCAGGGCGGGCACGGCAACGTGGTGCGGAACTCGTACCTGCACGACCTGGGCGGGGGCGGCGTGCTGCTCGGCGGCGGCGACCGCGCCACGCTGGAGCGCGGCGACAACGTGGCGCGGTACAACGAGATCGCGCGGTTCTCGAAGCTCGCGACGTACACGCCCGCCGGGTACCTGTACGGCGTCGGCAACACGTTCGAGCACAACTACGTGCACGACGCCCCGCACATGGCGGTCCAGATCATGGGCAACGACATGAGGGTGAACCACAACCACTTCTACGACCTGGTGAAGAACGCGGGCGACCAGGGCGTGGTCTACACGGGCCGCGACTACACGTTCCTCGGCAACGAGGTGGCCTACAACCACTTCGAGAAGATCGGCGGCTCGAACGACGCGTTCTACATGGACGACGGCGCCTCGGGCATGCGGTTCCACCACAACGTGGTGCAGGGCGCGCACTCCGGCGTGTTCTTCCAGTCGGGGCACAGCAACACGGCCAACGACAACGTCTTCGTCGACGTCGACCGTACCGGCCACGACATGATGTACCACCAGAAGGGCGAGAAGTCCCTGCCGGTGTCGAACGCCTGGGTGGTGCACAGCCGGTTCAACACGTTCCTCGACGTGCGGCCGGGCGAGAAGTACAGCGCGACGCCGCAGACCGTGGCGACCTGGCACGACCACTACACGAGCGGGGAGCACACCTACTCCGACGGCACCCCGATCGTGTACCCGGAGATCGCCGACTGGTACGTGCCCCGGGTCACCGCGACCGGGCTGGCCTGCACGACCGCGGACTACGCGACCGACGCCACCAACGGGTGCAGCCGGGCCACGGTGTGGAACAGCGCCGACTCGCTGTACGCGCCGTCGCGCATCGAGATCGACCACTCGGTGGTGATCGGCGGCGGGGACTACGCGGCCGGCTCGGCCACGTTCTCGGCCCCGGCCGAGACCTACGGCCTGGCGCGGTGGAGCGACAAGGTGGGCACGAACGTCGTCCGCCCGGCGTCCCTGGCCGAGGCGGGCCTGGACGAGGAGACGCTCCAGTTCTCGACGACCGGGACGGTCGCGGAAGCGTTCGGCCAGGCGTGGGTCGAGGAGTGGAACCGCCTCCAGGCCGCCCCCTGACCCGGTGGGTGCCGGATGTTCGCCCTGCTCGCTCGCGGGACGGGGCGGACGTCCGGCGCTCGGGTCACTCCGCCGGGCGGCGGCGGGCCCAGCTGCCCGTGATGTGGTCGCGCATCGCGGCCGACGCCGCCTCCGCGTCGCCCGCGAGCAGCGCCGCCAGGATGTGGGTGTGCTGCTCGTGCGTCAGCTCGAGGTCCTCGCGCGTGGGGTGCCCGCTGTACTGCGGTGTGTGCAGGGCCTTGCCCTGGATGTTCGAGACGATCGCCCGGCCGAACGCGTCCTGCGAGGCGCGGTGGATCAGCTCGTGGAACTCGACGTCGGCCGCCGCGTAGGCGGTCGGGTCGTCCATCAGCCCGGCGAGCTCCTCGGCCTTGGCCGTCAGCGCCGCGCGCTGCGGCGCGTCCAGCAGGCCGGCCGCGCGCTCCGCCATGGCGCACTCCAGCGTGGCGCGGACCTGGACGAGGTTGTCGAGGTAGACCAGCCGGTCCTCGCGCTGGAACAGCGCGTCCAGCACCAGGGGGTCCAGGAGGCTCCACTGGTCCTGGTCCAGCACCACGGTGCCCCAGCCCTGGCGCGTCGCGACGAGCCCCTTCTCGGCCAGGGTGGTCGTGGCCTCACGGATCACCGTGCGGCTCACCTCGTACTGCTCGCACAGCACGCCGGCCGGCGGCAGTGCCGACCCGGGCGCGTAGTCGCCGACGACGATGGCCGTGACCAGGCTCTTGACGACAGCCGCGGCGAGCGGGGGACGGTGCCGCTGCGGGCGGGGTACTGCGGCACCGGCCGCGGGCGTCGAGTTCATCAGACCGAGGGTAGTCGAGTGTTGTACTATCGTCACTCGTATCATAAGTTATGAATGACATGCTGGCGGAGCGTCGCGAGCGTGCTGTCTCGACGACGATGTGGAGCACGATGCGAATCACCGGGTACCGGAGCCTGACGACGATTCACCGCTGGGGTCGTCCCGTGGGCGATGTGAACGGCGTGGTGGCCGGTGGCGTGACCGAGGTGCCGATCGTCCTGGTCGAGACCGACGGCGGGCTGACCGGCGTCGGCCTCGGGGCCCACGGCGACATCGCGCGGGTGTTCCCCGCCCTGGACGGGCAGGACCCGCGGGCCGTGACCGCGCTGTACGACCGGATGCTCGCGTTCGTGTTCAAGTCCGGGCACAACGGCGCCACGTTCGGCACCATCGGCGCGCTCGACATGGCCCTGTGGGACCTCAAGGCCAAGATGGCCGACGAGCCGCTGTGGCAGACCCTCGGCGCCGACGACCGGTTCGTGCGCGGGTACGCCTCGGGCCTGGAGTACGGGCTCGGCGACGACGAGCTGGTCGGCCTCTACGAGCAGTGGGCCGAGCGCGGCTACACGGGCGCCAAGGTCAAGGGCGGCCTCGACGTGAACCGCGACGCCAAGCGGCTGGCCGCGGTACGCGACGTGCTGCGCGTCAACAGCGACCAGCCCGCCATGATGTACGACGTGAACGAGTCCTGGGGCCGGCACCAGGCGGTCCGGCTCGCGCGCCAGGTCGAGGAACAGGTGGACCTGACCTGGATCGAGGAGCCCGTGCGGCGCTGGGACGTGCCGGGGCACCGTGCGGTCGTGGCGGGCGTGCAGGCCGCCGTCGCCACCGGCGAGAACCTCACCGGCCTGGAGCAGTACCGGCAGCTCCTCGACCAGGACGCCGTGACCGTGGTGCAGGCCGGCAGCGTCTGGGGCATCACCCACTTCCTGCGGGTGTCCGTGCTGGCCCTGGGCAAGGACCTGCCCGTGAGCCCGGTGGCGTACGACGCCAACCCGGTGGCGCACGCGGCCGCTGCCGTGCCGAACCACCTCGTCACCGAGGTCCAGGACCTCGAGGCGCCGGTGGGGCTGATCGTGGACCAGGAGTTCACCGACGGCGGGATACTTCTCGGCAGGTCGCCGGGGCTGGGCATCGAGGTCGACGAGGCGCTCATCGCCGCGCAGCGGGAGTCGGGGGCGTGGTCCGCCCCCGCCGGGCCGCACGTGCGCCCCGCCGACGCCGGCCTGCGGCTCGCCCCGCGCCGTCCCTGACCATTCCTGCCCCCGGTCCAGCCAAGGAGGATGACCACCCCATGACCCAGCGCCCCCGCGCGGTCCTCGCCTTCGGGCCGCCGTCCCTCGTGGGCCAGATCTTCACGCCGGACGCCCTCGCCCGGATCACCGCCGTGCTCGACGTCGACGTCGAGCAGGTGGTCACCGAGACCGGGTCCGAGGCCGCGCGCCGGCTGCTCGCCGACGCCGAGGTGCTGCTCGCGGGCTGGGGCGCGCCCCGGATCGGCGTCGAGGACGCCCCGAACCTGCGCGCCGTCGTCTACGCCGGGGGCGTCGCGAGCACCTGCCTCGACGACCCCGCGGCGCACGCCGCCCGGGGCCTGGTCGCCGCGAACGCGCGCGCCGTCAACGCCGTGCCCGTGGCCGAGTACACGCTCGCGGCGATCCTGCTGGCCAACAAGCGCGCCTGGGCCGCCGAGCGGTCCTACCGCGCGACCCGGCGGCTGCCCGACCGCGCCGACGAGCGGGCCGACCTCGGCAACTACCGCCGCACCGTCGGCATCGTGGGCGCCTCCCAGGTCGGGCGCCGCGTGATCGAGCTGCTGCGCCCGTTCGACCTCGACGTCCTGGTGTACAGCCCGGAGCTGGACGAGACCAGCGCGGCCGCGCTGGGCGCCCGGTACGGCACCCTGGACGAGGTCGCGGCGCGGAGCGACGTGCTGTCGCTGCACCAGCCGGTGCTCCCGGAGACGGTCGGCCAGATCGATGCCCGCGTCCTGGCCCTGCTGCCTGACGGCGCGACGCTGGTCAACACCGCGCGCGGCGCCGTCGTCGACGAGGCCGCGCTGCTGGCCGAGCTGCGCACCGGCCGGATCGACGCGGTGCTCGACGTGACCGAGCCCGAGCCCCCGGCCGCCGACAGCGAGCTCTGGGACCTGCCGAACGTGGTGCTCACGCCGCACATCGCCGGGTCGGCGGGCGGCGAGCTGCACCGCATGGGCGACCACCTCGCGGCCGAGGCCGAGCGGTACGCCGCCGGGCTGCCGTTCGCCCACCCGGAGATCCTGCCGACGGGAGCACCACATGCGTGAGCACACCCTGCGCACCGGCACGCGGCTGACCGAGCTCGGCTTCGGCGCCGCGCAGCTCGGCAACCTCTACCGCGAGACCACCGACCAGGAGGCGCGCGACGCCGTCGACGCCGCCTGGGCCGCCGGCGTCCGCTACTTCGACACCGCCCCGCACTACGGCCTCGGCCTGTCCGAGCGGCGGCTGGGCGCCGCGCTCGCGGGCCGCCCGCGCGACGAGTACGTCGTCTCGACCAAGGTGGGGCGGGCCCTCGTGCCCACGCCGGAGCGTGCGCACCTCACGGACGACGGCGGGTTCGCCGTCCCGGCCGCGTACCGGCGGGAGTGGGACTTCTCGCGCGACGGCGTGCTGCGCTCGCTCGAGGGCAGCCTGGACCGCCTCGGGCTGGACCGGGTCGACGTCGTCTACCTGCACGATCCCGACGACCACTGGGAGCAGGCGTCCACGGGCGGCGTCCAGGCCCTCGTGGAGCTGCGCGACCAGGGCGTGGTCTCCGCGGTCGGCGCGGGCATGAACCAGTCGGCGATGCTCGCGCGGTTCGTCCGCGAGACCGACGTCGACGTCGTCATGTGCGCCGGGCGGTTCACCCTCGTGGACCACACGGCCGTGGCCGACCTGCTGCCCGCCGCCGTCGGGCGCGGGGTGTCCGTGGTCGCGGCCGCCGTCTACAACTCGGGGCTGCTGGCGAACCCGCGCCCGCGGCCCGGCGCGCGGTTCGACTACGCGGAGGCGCCCGGCGACCTCGTCGCCCGGGTGCACCGCATCGCGGACGTCGCCGAACGGTACGGCGTCACGGTCCCCGACCTGGCGGCCCGGTTCGCGCTGCGGCACTCCGCCGTGGCGTCGGTGGTCCTGGGCATGCGTACCGCCGAGCACGTGACGACGTCCGCCGAGCGGATCGCCCGCGACGTGCCGGCCGGGCTCTGGGACGAGCTCGACCGCCTCGGCCTGGTGCCGCACCTCTCATCACCCACAGGACGGAGCACGTCATGACCACCCATCACGCCGCGGGGCCCGCGACGGCACCGAAGGTGACCGCGCTCGCCCGCTGGATGCGCACCTGGGTGGGCGCGGAGGGCCAGATCAGGGGCTTCCACAACCACAGCGTGTGGGGCACCAACCCGGCCACGTTCATCGACTTCACCAGCGGGCACCAGGCGTTCTCGGCACCCGCGACGGCGGCGTTCGCCGAGGCGCTGGCCAGGCACCCCGACGAGCGCGGGCTCGACCTGTGGCGCCGGATGATGCTCTTCCAGGCCCGCACCGTCCAGGACGACGGGCAGTTCAAGCACATCGGCTTCCAGGTGGGGGAGTCGGCCACCGCCGGACTCATCCACAACATGGCGGGCTGCATCGGGCTGCTGGAGGGCCTGCGGCACGCCGGGCACCTGCTGGAGCCCGCCGAGGTCGCGGAGGTGCTGCGCGCCGTGGCGGCCAACCTGGAGGCGTGCCGCGTCTACGGCGGCGGCCGGCCCACGCCCGAGGGCACCGTGAACCAGGAGTACGCCCGGGTCTGGGCCAAGCTCCGGTACACGGAGCTGTCCGGCGACGACCGCTACGCGGACGAGCTCGAGGAGGACCTCGACACCCTGGTGCGGCTCAGCGCCGCGCCCGGCGTGCCCGACGAGGAGAGCTCCGGCGCGTACCGGCAGCCCACCGACCGGGCGGGCGGCGGCATCCTGGAGCCGGCCGAGTACTACGGGCTGATGATGGTGCCGCTCGTGCTCGGGTCGCGGCGGTTCGGCCGCCGCGACCTGCTCGACGAGGCGGTCCGCCTCGGCCTGCACGTGGCGCGGTCGGCGTGGGTGGACGAGCGCGGCTGCACCCGCTACCACCGCTACTGGTACGTCCGCGGGGACACGGTGCTGCGCACCACCACGCCCATGCTGATCGCGGGCATGGGGCTGAGCCTCTACGGGATCGACGAGATCCTCGCCGAGGTGAGCAACCCCGAGCTCGGCCGGTTCGTCGACGCGTGCCTGGCCACCTACGCGCACTACCAGACGCCGGCCGGCTACTTCGCGTCGGCCACGGGCTGGCACAACGAGGCCGACGTCGCGCCGAGCACGGCGTGGCACGCCCACGACCTGATGTTCCTGGTGCGGCACGTGAGCACGCACGACTCGTTCTGGGCCGAGGTGTTCGCCGATCCCGACCGGCGGTCCGTGCTGCTCTCCGACCGGGCCTACTGGGTCGAGGACGGCGCCCACTGGGCGATCCTGAGCCCCGAGACCGCGGGCGACCTCAGCATCTTCGGGCGCAAGGACCGGGACACCTTCGGGCGCTCGTTCTTCGCCTGGACCGACAAGGAGCCGCTCCCGCAGGAGCTGGAGCTGGCCGAGGCGCCGCACTTCTTCGTGGCGGACGACGGCATCTACCGGCTCGACGACTCGACCCGGGAGACCGACGTGTCGGTGCTCGGCGAGCTGCCGTACCGGGGCCACGTGCGCGGCGCGTGAACCCGTCACGTGCACCCTTGCACGTGACTTTGCACATGTAGTATGTATTACAACTAGCCAAGCCCGAGACCGGGTACGGCTCGGACCCCCAAGGTAGGGAGACAAAGATGTCAACTACGTTCCTGCGCCGCGCGCGCGGTGCCGTGGTGCTCGGCATGACCCCGGTCCTCGCGCTCGCGGCCTGCGGCTCGGAGGGCGGCAGCGGCGACGCGGCCGGCGACGGCTCGATCCGCATGCTCGTGAACATCACGGACAACCTCACGCAGGCCAAGTGGGAGGAGCTCGTCAAGCCGTTCGAGGACGAGAGTGGGATCGACGTCAAGATCGAGGGCCCCAGCGGCCAGTCGGTCGCCGAGTCCTTCCCCTCGCTGCTCGCGGCGGGCACCGCCCCCGACGTCATCGAGTCGATCGTGCCCGGTCCCGACACGGCCCCCGAGGTGCTCGACCTGACCGAGTACGACTGGGCCTCCGGCACCCCGATGGCCGACCTGTACTCGACGGACGGCACGATCAACGTGGTCGGCGTCGGCATGCAGGCGCAGTCGCTCATGTACTACAACGCGGACCTCTTCGCGGAGGCCGGCATCACCGAGCCGCCGACCACCTGGGACGAGCTCGACGACGCCCTCGCCGCCCTGGCCGCGAAGGACGTGGCCACCCCCATCGCCTTCGCCTCGGACTGGGCCACCGGCGTCCAGGTCCAGGAGATCTGGCACCCGCAGCAGAACGTCACCACGCCGGGCTGGCAGCAGAGCGTGGCGGACGGCTCGTCCACCCTCGGCGACCAGTTCCAGCCGGTGTTCGAGCACGTCACCGACTGGATCGACGCGGGATACACGACCGCCGACGACGTCGCGACCGACAGCGGCACGCAGGAGGCCAACTTCATCGCGGGCGACGTGGGCATCTACCCGATGGGCTCCTGGTTCAGCACCACGCTCGCGGCCTCCCCGCCCGACTTCGAGGTGGGCGTGTTCGCCCCGCCGGTCGACGACGCCGCTGACGCGCCCGGACCCATGGGCGCCACCCTGGCCTTCCCGTACATGGTGTGGAAGGGCACGGCCAACCCGGACGGCGCCACCGCGCTGGTCGAGTACCTGACCACGGACGAGGCCGCCATCGCCGCCCAGGCCGAGATGGACAGCTTCAGCCGCGAGGGCCTGGAGCCCAGCAGCAACGAGTACGCGGGCATGGTGCAGGAGCTGTCCGACGCCGCGCCGTCGTACGTCGTGCCGGGCAACCAGACCGTCGGTGACTACGCGCTGCCGGTGGCCGGGTTCAACCCCAAGTTCACCGAGCTCGTCCAGGGCCTGTGGCAGGGCCGTTCCCCGGCCGACGTCGCCGGCGACCTGACCGCCTGGTACGAGGCGGAGAAGCTCGGCTGACATGGCTCGCACCACGACCACCCGGCGAGGGCTCCTCAGCGGTCTCGCGAACGGGCTGATGACCCTCCCGGCCGCCGTCGTCTACACCGGGCTGACGGTGGTGCCGGTCGGGTACGCCGTCTACTACTCCTTCACGCAGTACAACGGCATCCCGAGCCAGGCGCCCACCTGGGTGGGCTGGGAGAACTACGCGCGGATCATCGCCGACCCCATCGGCGACCTGCGCCCGGCGGCGTGGGTGACGCTCGTGATCGCCGTGGTCGGCGCCTTCCTCGTGAACGGCGCCGCCCTCGGTATCGCGATGCTGCTGCGCCGCACGACGGCGTTCAACACCTTCGCGCGCGCCGTGATGTTCTACCCGCACGTGCTGTCCGCCCTGATCGTGGGGTTCCTCTGGCAGGCGATCCTGGGCCCGCAGGGCGCCGTGAACAACCTGCTGGAGAACGCCGGGCAGTCCACGCTGCCGTTCCTGGCGGACCCGGACTGGGCGCTGGTGACCCTCGTCGGCGTGATCGTGTGGGCGCAGTTCGGCGTCCAGCTCGTGCTGTACCTGGCGGGCCTGCAGGCCGTCTCCCCGGAGCTCCAGGAGGCCGCGCGGCTCGACGGCGCGAACGGCCCCCAGGTGTTCCGGCACGTCACCTGGCCGGCGCTCGCGCCGACCGTGACGGTCACGATCGTCACGTCGATCCTGTCGCTGCTCAAGGTCTACGACGTGGTGCTGGGCCTGACCAACGGCGGGCCCGGCGACGCCACGCAGACCTGGGCGTACGAGATCCTCGCGGTCTCGTTCGCCAACAACAAGGTGGGCCTCGCGTGCGCGCAGGCCGTCCTGCTGGTCGTCGTGGCCGGAATCCTGTCTTTCACGATCATCGCGCTCCGCAGGCGGGCCGAAGAAGGAGCGGAGGCCGTCGGATGACGCGCACCACACCGATCCGCACGGCGTTCCGCGTCGGCCTCGTCGCCGTGCTCTCGATCGCCATGCTCGTGCCGATGTACATCATGGTGGTCAACGCCTTCAAGCCGCAGCAGGAGATCCTGCTGTCCCCGCTCGGGTTCGACCTGGCCACCCTGACCACCGACCACATCGCGGCCGCGTGGCAGAACACGAGCTTCCCGGTGGTCGAGGGCTATGCCGTCACGCTGTTCCTGGTGCTGGCCTGCAACGTGGTGGCGATCGGGGCGTCCGTCCCGGCCGCGTACACGATCGCCCGCACGCCCACGCCGCTGTTCCGGTTCCTGCTGTTCTTCTTCGTCGCGGGCATGTTCGTGCCGGCGCAGATCATCCTGGTCCCGGCCATCTTCGTGCTCAAGGCCCTCGGGCTGATGGGCACGCTGCCGGGCCTGGTGCTGTTCATGTCGTCCACGATGATCCCGTTCACGCTGTTCATCTTCAGCGGGTACATCCGGATGCTGCCCCGCTCGCTCGACGAGGCCGCCTCGATCGACGGCGCGGGCCGCCAGCGCATCCTGTGGACCATCGTGTTCCCGCTCATGCGGCCCATCGTGGCCACCGCGTTCATCCTCAACGCGCTGAGCGCCTGGAACGACTTCGTGAGCCCGCAGCTCATCCTCGGGCCCGGCTCGCAGTTCCGGACCATCACCACCGGTGTGTACGCCGCGGTGTCCACCTACACGACCAACTACGAGATCGTCTTCCCCACCCTGCTGCTCGCCGTGGTGCCCATCCTGCTGATCTTCGTGCTCATGCAGCGGCACATCATGGGCGGCCTCTCGGCCGGCGCCGTCAAGGGCTGAGCGTCCCGCCCCCGCACACCCGAGCACCCGCGCACCACCCGTACCAAGGAGACCCGAATGACCGTCGACTTCACCGACTCCAAGCAGGTCGCCCAGGCGATCCAGTACACGAACGTCAACCCGGACCTCACCCGGGCCGACCTCGTCAAGCACGTCGAGACCTGCGCCGAGTACGGCTTCGACGCCGCGATGATCGCGCCCTACTGGGTCTCGCTCGCCAAGGACGTGCTGGCCGGCACGGGCGTGCGCGTGGCCTCCACGCTCAACTTCCCGATGGCCAACGACACCCTGAAGATGCGCCTGGCCGCCCTGCGCTCCCTGGTCGCCGAGGGCGTCGACGAGTTCGACTTCCCGCCGCACCCCGGGCTGCTGATCGGCGGCGACGAGGACCTGTACGCCCAGGACATCACGGAGATCGTGGCCGTGGCCCACGCCGAGGGCGTCAAGGTCAAGGCGATGCTGGAGTTCGGCTTCCTGGAGACCGACGAGCTCAAGGTGAAGGCCACCCGGATCGCGTACGAGGCGGGCGTGGACTGGGTCAAGCAGTCGTCGGGCTGGGGCAAGGGCGGCCTGGTGGCCACCGAGCACGACGTGCGCCTGCTCGCCGAGAACATCGAGCCGCCGTGCCGGGTCAAGGTGTCCGGCAAGGTCAACACGCTGGAGAAGATGCGGTCGCTGTTCGAGGCCGGCGCCGAGCTGGTCGGCACCAGCTCGGGCCCGGCGATCGTCGACGGCCTCGTGGGGGACCCGGATGCCTACTGAGGCCCGCGTCGCCGTCGTCGGCAGCTACGCCAAGGCGCTGGTGATGACGGCGGACCGCATCCCGGCGCCCGGCGAGACCCTGATGGGCCGCGACTTCCGCGGGACGTTCGGCGGCAAGGGCTCCGACATGGCGGTCCAGGCCGCCCGGCTGGGCGCCGCGGTGTCCTACCTCGGCGTCGTCGGCGACGACGTCTACGGGGTCGAGTTCCGCGAGCTCCTCGCGCAGGAGGGCGTCGACCCGGTCGGGCTGCGCGTCGCGCCGGGGGAGTCGACCGGCGTCGGCTTCATCGTCAAGGACACGGCGGGCCGCAACGTCATCGTCGTCGACCCGGGGGCGAACGACAGCTTCTCCCCGGCCGACGTCGACGCGGCCGCCGGGGCGCTGGGCGGCGCCCACGTCGCGCTCGCCCAGCTCGAGATCCCGCCGGCCACCGCCCTGCACGCGCTCGCCGTGGCGCGCGCGGCCGGGGTCACCACGATCCTGAACCCCGCACCCGCGGTCGACCTGCGCGGGACCGACCTGACCTGCGTGGACGTGCTGACGCCGAACGAGCACGAGGCCAAGGCGACCCTCGGTCTCGCGCCCGACGACGCCACGCCGCCCGCCGAGCTGGGCCGGCGCCTGCTGGCCCTCGGCCCGCGCGCCGTGGTGGTCACGCTCGGTGAGGCCGGCGCGCTGGTCGTCACCGCCGACGGCACCGTCGAGGTGCCGCCGGTGCGCGTCGACGTCGTCGACTCGAACGGCGCGGGCGACAGCTTCAACGCAGCCCTGGCCGTGGCCCTCGGCGAGGGCCGCGACCTGCCCGCCGCCGCGGGCTTCGCCGGTACGGTCGCCGCACTGTGCTGCGAGCACTGGGAGACCGTCCCGTCCTACCGGGACCGGGCCACGGTCGAGGCATTCCTGACCACTACCGAGACGACCACGGAGGCGCGACGATGAGAGCTGGACGGATCCTGCACCCGGAGCTGGCCCGGGGCCTGGCCACGCTGGGGCACACCGACGTGGTGCTGGTCACCGACGCGGGCTTCCCCATCCCCGCCGGGGCCAACCGGGTCGACCTCGCGCTGACCCGCGGGCAGCTCGACGTGCAGTCGGTGCTGCGGGCGCTGCTGGACTCGACGTTCTTCGAGGAGGCGCACTTCGCCACCGAGCTCAAGACGCACCACCCACGCCTGTACGGCGAGGTGCAGGACATCTTCACCGGCTCCGGGGCCACGTTCCACGGCACCACGCACGAGGCGCTCATCGAGCAGTGGGCCCCGCGCGCCAAGGTCGTGGTGCGCTCGGGCTCGTTCGAGCCCTGGGCCAACTTCGCGCTCGTCGCCTCGACGGCCCCGTTCGAGTGGTTCGACGACGACGAGGTGACGATCCTGCCCGCGTACGTCGAGCGGCGCCGCCTCATCTCCGAGGCCGTCCGCCCCGACCTGGGCTGAGCCATGACGCAGAGGATCGACGCGCACCACCACCTGTGGGTGCGCTCGCGGACGCCGCAGGACTGGATCGACCCGGTGGGCATGGCGGCCATCGACGCCGACTTCACGCCGGACGACCTGGCCGCGGCGCTGGCCGGCCAGGGCGTGACGGGCACCGTCGTGGTCCAGTCGGTGCAGGTCGAGGCCGAGACCGTCGACCTGCTGGCCCTCGCGGCCCGCACCCCGGTGGTGCAGGGCGTCGTGGGCTGGGTGGACCTGACGGCCCCCGACGTCGCCGGAGCCCTGGCCCGGCTGCGGTCCGGGCCGGGCGGCGCGCACCTGGTGGGCGTCCGGTCGATGGTCCAGGCGGAGCACGACCCCGCCTACCTGGACGGCGCCGACCTGCGCCGGGGCATGCGGGCGGTGGCCGCCGCCGGTCTGGCGCTCGACCTGGTGACCCGGCACGACCAGCTCCCCGCCGTCGCGCGGCTGGTCCGCGAGCTGCCCGAGGTGCCGTTCGTGCTGGACCACCTGGGCAAGCCGCCGCTCGCCGGCGACGACCCCACCACCGGCGGCGACCTCGCCGGCTGGGCCGCGGCGATCGACGCCGTCGCGGCCTCGCCGAACGTGACGGCCAAGCTGTCCGGCCTGGTTACCGAGGCGTCCTGGACCGGGTGGTCCGCGGAGGGCCTGCGGCCCGCCGTCGAGCACGCGCTCGCCGCCTTCGGTCCGGACCGGCTCATGTTCGGCTCCGACTGGCCGGTCAGCCTGCTGGCCGCCCGCTACGACACGTGGGTCGAGTCGCTGTCCGGCCTCCTGGCCGGCCTGGCGCCGGCCGAGCAGGAGGCGATCTGGCACGGCACGGCGCGGCGCGCGTACGGCCTGCCCGCCTCCGCCACCGAAGAACCCCGGCAAGAAGAGGAGCAAGGATGAAGTTCGCCCGGATCGGAACCCCCGGCCAGGAGCGTCCCGTGGTGCACGACGGCGACGGCTGGCGGGACCTGAGCCCGCTCACGGCGGACCTCGACGGCGCCTTCCTCGCCGCCGACGGCGTGGCGCGCACCCGCGCTGCCCTGGCGGCCGGGACGCTGGCCGAGGTCGACGTGGACGGCGTGCGGTTCGGCGCCCCCGTGGCCCGGCCGTCCGCCGTCGTCTGCGTGGGCATGAACTACGCGGCGCACGCCGCGGAGTCCGGCTCCGCCCCGCCGGAGCGCCCGGTGATCTTCCTCAAGACGCCGAACACCGTGGCCGGGCCGGACGACGCCGTCACCATCCCGCGGGGCAGCCGCAAGACGGACTGGGAGGTGGAGCTCGCGGTGGTGATCGGCCGCCGCGCGAGCTACCTCGACTCGCCCGAGCAGGCGCGCGACGTGATCGCCGGGTACACCGTGGCCAACGACCTGTCCGAGCGCGCGTGGCAGATCGAGGAGTCCGGCGGCCAGTGGTCCAAGGGCAAGAACGCCCCCGGCTTCACGCCGCTCGGCCCGTGGCTGGTCACGCCCGACGAGGTGGACGGCGCCGGCACCGGGCTGCGGCTGCGCTCCTTCGTCAACGGCGAGCCGCGCCAGGACTCGTCCACGGCCGACCTGATCTTCGGCGTCGACGTGCTGGTGCACACCCTCAGCCAGTACCTGGCCCTGGAGCCCGGCGACGTGCTGCTGACCGGCACGCCCGAGGGCGTCGCGCTGTCGGGCCGGTTCCCGTACCTGAGCCCGGGCGACGTCGTGTCGCTCGAGATCGAGGGCCTGGGCCGCCAGCGCCAGGAGTACGTCGCGTGGGAGCCGGAGGTGCGCGCATGACCGCCTTCGACGGCCTCGTCGCCGTGGTCACGGGCGGGTCCTCCGGCATCGGCGCCGCGATCGTGCGCCGGCTGCGCGCGGGCGGGGCCCGGGTCGCGGTGTTCGACGTCGACCCCGAAGCGGCCGACGCCGACCTCGCCCTGCCGGTCGACGTGACCGACGCCGCCTCCGTCGAGGCCGCGACGGCCGCCGTCGAGAAGGAGTTCGGCCGGCTCGACGTGCTGGTCAACAACGCGGGCATCGGCGCGCAGGGCACCGTGGCCGACAACCCCGACGAGGAGTGGCTGCGGGTGCTCGACCTGAACGTGGTGGGCATCGCGCGCACCACCCGGGCCGCGCTGCCGCTGCTGCGGCGCTCGCCGTCCGCCGCGATCGTCAACACGTGCTCGATCGCCGCGACGGCCGGGCTGCCCCAGCGCGCGCTGTACAGCGCCAGCAAGGGCGCCGTGCTGGCGCTGACCCAGGCCATGGCCGCGGACCACGTGCGCGAGGGCATCCGGGTCAACGCCGTGAACCCCGGCACCGTGGACACCCCCTGGGTGGGGCGCCTCCTGGCGCGCGCCGACGACCCCGCGGCCGAGCGCGCGGCCCTGGAGGCGCGGCAGCCGCACGGCCGCCTCGTCTCCGCGGACGAGGTCGCCGAGGCGGTCGCGTACCTGGCGAGCCCGCAGGCGGCGTCGACCACGGGCACGACGATCGCGGTGGACGGCGGGATGCACTCGCTGCGGGTCCGGCCCGCGTGACGTCTCGCGTGACGTCTCGGCGGCCGGTCCCCGGCGCTGCGCCGGGGACCACGCGGGTTAGCGTGGCCGGATGAGCACCATCACCACTGACGTGGTCGTCGTCGGGCTGGGCGGGTTCGGGAGCGCCGCGCTCTGGCGGCTCGCCGAGCGCGGCGTCTCCGTGGCCGGGATCGACCGCTTCGACATCGGGCACAACCTCGGGTCCTCGCACGGCGCGACGCGGCTGTTCCGGGTCGCCTGCATGGAGCACCCCGGTCTCGCCGCGGTGGCCCGCAAGTCGCTGGACCTGTGGACCGGGCTGGGGGAGCGGTACGGCGAGAGCTACGTGGAGCAGACCGGCTGCCTGAGCGTCGGGAGCCCGGCGTCGCTGCCGGTCCGGGGCACGACGGCGGCGGCCGAGGCGGCCGGCGTCGAGGTGCACCACCTGGCGCACGACGAGCTGGTGCGCCGGTTCCCGCAGTACGCCGGCCTGGACGAGCGGACGGTCGGCGTGTTCGACCCCGAGGGCGGGTTGTGCTTCCCCGAGCGGAACGTCCGAGCCCAGGTCCGGGCCGCGGCCGAGGCGGGCGCCCAGGTGTACCCGGGCACGCGCGTGACGTCGGTGGAGCTCGTGGACGGCGGCGTGCGCGTGACCACGCCGACCGTCGTCTTCGAGGCCGCGCAGGCGGTCGTCACGGCCGGGGCCTGGAACGCCAAGCTGCTGCCCGACCTGCCGCTGCGGCCCCGCCGCACCCCGCTGTACTGGTTCGCGCCCAAGGAAGGCGCCACGCAGCCGTTCGACCTGGCGGCCTTCCCGTCGTTCATCTACGAGCTCGCCGACGGGCGCGGCCTGTGGGGCCACGGGAGCGGTGACGGCTTCCACATCAAGATCGGGCTCAGCGACCACGGGCACGACGACACCGACCCCGACGAGCTGGACCGGTACATCCACCCGCGGCGCGACGTCGACCGCCTGGCCGAGACGGTCGCTGCGGCGTTCCCGCAGGTGGACCCGGTCCCGGTCAAGGCGATCCCGTGCATGATCACCAACTCGCCGGACGAGCTGTTCCTCGTGGGCCGCCCCGGCGGCGACCCGCGCCTGGTCATGGCCGGCGGGGACAGCGGGCACGGGTTCAAGCACGTCGCGGGCGTGGGCGAGCTGCTGGCGCAGATCGCCGTCGGCGAGCAGACCTACGGCGACGTGAGCTTCATGGACCCGGACCGGTTCGCGTGAAGAATGGCACCGAGCACCCCCTGACATGCGGAAAGATGCGCGCATGAGGTTCGAGTATTTTGCGGCCCCCGACGACGAGACGGCGGCCCTGACGATCGACGGCGGAGAGATCGACGGAGCCGTGGGATCCCACGTGGTCGACCCCGCCTCCGTGCTGGGCCAGCTGGAGCGGCTGCTCGGCGGCCCCCGGGGTGACGACGGCCTGCGCAGCGCCCAGCTCGTGGCCGAGAGCCCGGACGGCGCCCGGCTGCTGATCCGGCTTTCCAACCACCTGGTCACCTTGTTCGGCATGGTGCGACCCACCACGCTGGATGACGTCGTCAAGCACTGGTCCCTCTCGCGGCGCTTCCGCCGGGCTGAGCCCGAGGACCTGCACGCCTTCGCCACCGGCCTGCACGAGCTGTGCAAGGGCAGCGGCAAGCGCGTGTACTGCCGCGCGACCGCGGACGAGAGCGAGCTGGCCGCGGCGATGGCCCCGGCCGGGTCGGCCCCTGCGGGAGAAGCCGGGGCGGACGGGGCGGACCCGGCCGAGCCCAAGCCCCTGCCCCGGCGGCGCTGATAGGGGTTTTTACCTACTGACAGGTTAGTAAGTGGCTCGGTAGGGTGAGGCGCCGCCGCGACGACGCGGCGCCAGACCCTGCCGGAGGCTGCCATGTCACGTGTTCGGAAGGTGGTCGGCGCACTGAGCGCCGTCCTGCTCGCCGGTCTGCTGGGGGTGGTCGCGTCACCCGGCGCGACCGCCGCCTCCACCGGAACGATCGTCGGCTCGGCCAGCGGCCGGTGCCTCGACGTGACCGAGGGATCGACCGCCAACGGCAACCGGCCCCAGATCTGGGACTGCACGTCGAACAACGCCAACCAGACCTGGACCTTCGCGGACGACGGCTCCGTGCGCGGGCTCGGCAAGTGCCTCGACGTCGCCGACGGCTCGACGGCGAACGGCGCCGTCGTCCACCTCTGGGACTGCTACTCCTCGCTCGCGAGCCAGAAGTGGTCCTTGACCGCGGCCGGCGACCTGGTCAACCAGGCCGCGAACAAGTGCCTGGACGTCACGGGCGGCGCGACGGCGAACGGGACCAAGGTGCAGCTCTGGACCTGCACCGGAGCCGCCAACCAGAAGTGGACGCACAACGGAGGGTCCGGGCCCGGTCCCGACCCGGACGCCGTGCTCCCGGACCCGGCCAACCCCGACCTCGGCCCGAACGTGGCGGTCTTCGACACCTCCATGTCCGACGCCGCGGTCCAGGCCAAGCTGAACAGCGTCTTCGACGCCCAGGAGACCAACCAGTTCGGCCCGCAGCGCCACGCCATGCTGTTCTACCCGGGCTCCTACGACGTCGACGCCAACGTCGGCTTCTTCACCCAGGTCGCGGGCCTGGGCCTGGTGCCCGACGACGTGAACATCAACGGCCACGTGCACGTCGAGGCCGACTGGTGGCCGGACGGCTCGCAGAACGCCACGCAGAACTTCTGGCGCTCCGCCGAGGGGCTGTCCGTCACGCCCGGCGACGGCAACGACCGGTGGTCCGTGTCCCAGGCCGCGCCCTACCGGCGCATGCACCTGCGCGGCGGTCTCGCCCTGTCCGACGGCGGCTGGTCGTCCGGCGGGTTCATCGCCGACTCGAAGATCGACGGCCAGATCAACTCCGGCACCCAGCAGCAGTTCCTGACCCGCAACTCCGCGATGGGCAGCTGGACCGGGTCCAACTGGAACCAGGTGTTCGTGGGCAGCACGGGGGCGCCGTCGAACAGCTTCCCGAACCCGCCCTACACGACCATCGCCGCGACCCCGAAGGTCGCGGAGAAGCCGTACCTCTACGTCGACGACAACGGCTCCTACCGGGTGTTCGTCCCGGCCGTGCGGTCCGGCTCGGTCGGCACCACCTGGGCCAACGGCGACCCGGCCGGGCGGTCGCTGCCGATCGCCGACTTCCAGGTGGTGCGGCCCGGCGACTCCGCGGCCAGCATGAACGCGGCCCTCGCCGCCGGCAAGAACCTGCTGGTCACCCCCGGCACCTACCCGATCAACCAGACGCTCCAGGTCAACCGCGCCGACACCGTGGTGCTGGGGCTGGGCCTGGCGACCTTCGTGCCGCAGGGCGGCATCGACGCCATGCGGGTGGCCGACGTCGACGGCGTGCGCCTGGCCGGCATCATGTTCGACGCCGGGACCGGCGGCTCGAACGTGCTGCTGCAGGTGGGCCCGGCCGGCTCGTCCGCGGACCACGCGGCCAACCCGACGGTGCTGTCCGACGTGTTCATCCGGGTCGGCGGCTCGGTCGCCGGCAAGGCCGTGGTGAGCATGGAGGTCAACAGCGACGACGTGATCGGCGACCACGCCTGGATCTGGCGCGCCGACCACGGCAACGGTGGCACGGTGGGCTGGAACATCAACACCGGTCGCAACGGCCTGATCGTCAACGGCGACGACGTGACGATGTACGGCCTGTTCGTCGAGCACTACCAGCAGTACCAGACCATCTGGAACGGCGAGCGCGGGCGCACGTACTTCTACCAGAACGAGATGCCGTACGACCCGCCGAACCAGGCCGCGTACATGAACGGCTCCACCGAGGGCTGGGCCGCGTACAAGGTGGGCGACGCCGTGACCGACCACCAGGCCTGGGGGCTCGGCAGCTACGCGTTCTTCAACGTGAACCCGGCGGTGGCGAACGCGCGGGCCTTCGAGGTGCCGGTCCGGTCGGGCGTGCGGTTCCACAACATGGTGACCGTGTCGCTGGGCGGGGTGGGCACCATCCGGCGGGTCATCAACAACACGGGGGAGACGGTGAACTCCGGTCGGCAGGTGACGTACCTGACGACGGGGCCGTGACCCGGACCGGTGCGGGGCCGGGGACCGGGTCCCGCTGACGGCTTCCCCTTTGAGGCCTAAGTTTCTTCGCTTTGAGCCCGCTCAAAGCGAAGAAACTTAGGCCTCAAACGCGTCTGCGGACGGGGCTTCGAGGGCGGCGCGGCCGCGAGGGGCAAGTTTTGGACTTGTGGGTCCAATTTATGAGGTTCACAGTGGACCGCACAGTCCAGTCAAGGAGAGAAGCCCACATGTCCAGCAGCACCGGCACCGCCACCGGCACCACCACCGGAACGGAGCGGGAGGCGCGCAACGGCGCCCTCGTGCGTGATTTCGTCGCCGCCTTCGAGAAGCAGGACGCCGCCCTGCTCGGGTCCTGGTTCGCGGACGACATCGTCTTCGAGAACTACGGCGACCCCGTCGTCCGCGGCCGCGCCGACCTCGTCGCGATGTGGGCGGGGGTGTTCCGCAGCTTCGCCGACGTCCGGTTCGAGACGCTGCACCAGGCGGTCGACGGCGACGTCGTCATCGCCGAGCAGGTGCACGGCCTGGCCCTGGCGGGCGGGCCGCTCGCGCCGATCAAGAACCTCGCGGTCTACGAGATCCGCGACGGGAAGATCGCCGCCTGGCGCGACTACACCAACCCGCTGGAGGCCAAGCGCCTCCTGGGCCTCTGACCGGCGTGCGGAAGGGAAGACCCATGAGAGACCTGGAGACCCTGAACGCGATCGAGGACATCCGCCGCGTCGAGGCGCGCTACGCCCGGTACGCCGACCAGAAGCGCTGGCGGGACCTTGCCGGCCTGTTCGCCGACGACGGCTGGTTCCGCTCCCTCGACGTGGACGGCGACGAGATCGTGCACATGGTGGGTCCCGCCGAGATCGCGGAGCAGCTCGGCGCCCACAACTCCGGCGACGTGCAGCCCCTGCACCAGCTGTTCACGCACGAGATCGACGTCGAGTCCGCCGACACCGCGTCCGCGGTCTGGGCGATGTCCGACCTGATCTTCCGGGGCGACAGCGCGATCCCCACGCCCGCCCCGGGCGACGCCCTGCCGCCGTTCCGCACCATGCGCGGCTGGGGCCACTACCACGTCACCTACCGCAGGGTCGACGGCGAGTGGCGCATCGCCACCCGCACCCAGACCCGCACCCGGCTGGAGTTCGCATGACGAGCTCGCCGGCACCCGACCCCCGAAGGAGCAGCACCGTGTCTGACGCCCAGAAGACCGACACCGTGAAGACCGACCTCGAGCAGCACCGGTTCACCGTCTCGATCCCCCAGGAGACGATCGACGACCTCAAGGACCGCCTGCGCAACACCCGCTGGCCCGCCGACATCGACGAGAACGACGGCTACTACGGCACCAGCCAGGCCTACATGAAGGAGCTCGTCGCCTACTGGCTCGACGAGTTCGACTGGCGCAAGGCCGAGCGCGCGCTGAACGAGGCGAACCAGTACCGCGTCACGGTCGACGGCACGCCGATCCACTTCGTGAAGCAGGACGGCGTGGGGCCGGCCCCGATCCCGCTGGTCATGAGCCACGGCTGGCCCTGGAGCTACCGCGAGTGGTCCAAGGTGATCGGGCCGCTCACCGACCCCGCGGCGCACGGCGGCGACCCGGCCGACGCGTTCGACGTCATCGTGCCCTCGCTGGCGGGCTTCGGGTTCTCGACCCCGGCGGGTCGCCCGGACATGAACTTCTGGAAGATGGCGGAGCTCTGGCACAAGCTGATGACCGAGCACCTCGGCCACGAGAAGTACGCCGCCGCCGGGGCCGACTACGGTGCCCTGGTCACGAGCCAGCTCGGCCACGAGTACGCGAAGGACCTGTACGGCATCTGGCTGGGCCACGCCATCCACCTGGACCTCTTCCAGGGTGAGCGGCCGTGGGACCTGACCGGCGGCGCGACGGTGCCGCCCGGCGCGTCCGACGAGATCAGGGACGGCATCCTCACCTTCCAGGACCGGTACGCGTCGCACGTCGCGGTGCACATCCTCGACAACCAGAACCTCGCCTACGGGCTCGCGGACTCACCGGTGGGGATGCTGTCCTGGATCCTGCGCCGGTGGACCAAGTGGAGCGAGTCGAACGGCGACGTCGAGAGCGTCTTCCCGCGGGAGCACCTGATCACGAACGCGACGATCTGGTGGGTCACGAACTCGATCACCAGCTCGATCCGGTCCTACGTCAACGCGAACCGGTACCCGTGGACGCCGTCGCACGACCGCACCCCGATCATCGAGGCGCCCACCGGGCTCACCTTCCTCGGCAACGAGAACCCGCCCGGGGTGAGCACCGAGCAGCGGGTCCAGGCGTTCCTCGACGACCCCGCCGAGAAGCCCTGGTACAACCCGACCTACCTCAAGGCGCACGAGCACGGCGGGCACTTCACGCCGTGGGAGAACCCCGAGGCGGTCGTCGAGGACATCCGCGCGACGTTCCGCCCGCTCCGGTGAGCACGGACGCCACGGTCCGCCGCCCGGCGGGGCTGGACCGTGGCGTCCAGTCGTCCCTGATCCCACTAGCCTGAGGACATGACCATGCGGACGACGGCGCGGGGCGCCGCCACGAGGCAGCGGCTGGTGTCGGGGGCGGCGCTGCTGATGCGCGAGCAGGGCGCGGCGGAGACCAACCTCGACCAGGTGCTGCGGGCGACGTCGACGAGCAAGAGCCAGCTCTTCCACTACTTCCCGGACGGCCGCGCCGGGCTGCTGGTCGCGGTGACCAGCTACGAGGCGGAACAGGTCATCGACGCGCAGCGCCCCTACCTCGACGACCTGTCGACGGCGGCGAGCTGGAGCGAGTGGCGTGGCGCCGTCCTGCGGCACTACGTCGAGCTCGGCGAGCGGTGTCCCATGGGGTCGCTGACCTCCGAGCTGGGCATGTCCTCCCCGGAGGCCCGCAACATCGTCAACGACCTCTACGACCGCTGGGAGGGGGCGCTGATGGCCGGCGTGCAGGCCATGATCGTGAACGGGGCCGTACGGCCCGACCTGCCGGTGCGCGACACGGCCCGGAGCATCCTCACCGCCGTCCAGGGCGGGGTCGTGCTGCTGCGCGCCACCGGGCGCCTCTCCTACCTGGAGACCACGCTGGACACGACGCTCGAGCCGCTGCTCGGCGCCCCGGCGGACGCCGCGTGAGCGCGCCGCGTCCCGCTCCGGACGGCCGGAGGGTCCTCGTCGTGGGCGCAGGCGTCGCCGGCCTCGCCGTCGCGCGGGCCCTGCGCGGGTCGGGCGCGGAGGTCGAGGTGGTGGAGCGGGCCGCCGCCCCGGCCGTGGGCGGAGCGGGCATCTTCCTACCGGCCAACGCCGTCCGCGGGCTGCGCCTGCTGGGCCTCGAGGACGCCGTCCTGGGCTCGGCCGTGCCGATCGCCCGCCAGGAGGTGGCGGACCACCGCGGCCGGCTGCTCTACCAGGTGGGCACGGACAGCGTGTGGCAGGGCATCGCGCCGACCGTCGCCACCCACCGCGCGGCGCTCCACGCCGCCCTGCTCGACGGCGCCGGGCACATCGGGATCCGCTGGGGCACCGGCCCGGCGTCGATCGTGCCGGACGGGCCGGAGGCCGACGTCACCCTCGACGACGGCACCTCGGGCCGCTACGACCTGGTCGTCGGTGCCGACGGCGCGCACTCGACGGTGCGCCGCCTCGTGTTCGGGGACGCCGGGCTGCGGCCCTCGGGGCTGCACGCGTGGCGGTTCCTCGCCCCGCGCGGGGACACCGAGGCCGTGTGGTCGTGCCGGCTCGGCCGCGGGGTCACGTTCCTGACCTTCCCGATCGGCCCGGACCTGGTCTACCACTACCTGGACGCGAGCGCGGACGACGCCGGCGCGGGCCTGGACGGGCTCGTCGCCCGGTTCGGCGCGCCCGTCGCGGAGCTGGTCGCCGCGGCCACCGTGGCGCACAGCGGGCCGATCGAGGAGGTGTCGCTCGCGCCGTGGAGCAGGGGGCCGGTGCTGCTGGTCGGCGACGCGGCGCACGCCACGACGCCGAGCATGGCGCAGGGCGCGGCGATGGCCTTCGAGGACGCCCTGGTGCTCGCCGACGTCCTGGGCCGCACGGCCTCGGTCCCCGACGCCCTGCGGGAGTACGAGGAGCGCCGGCGGCCGCGCGTCGAGCGGGTCCAGGAGCAGACCCGCCGCCGCGACCGGACGCGCGGCCTGCACCCGGCCGCGCGCAACGGGCTGCTGCGCGTGGCGGGCGAGCGGCTGTTCCGCGCGAACTACCGGGGCCTGCATCCGGCCCCCTGACCCGCGGGCCTAGCGCTGTGCCGCCGGGCGGACGACGATCTCGTTCACGTCGACGTCCGCGGGCTGGGCCATGGCGAACGAGATCGCCCGGGCGATCGTGTCCGCCGGGATGAGGTTGCGGCGGAACGACCGCATGTACGTCTGCGCGTCCGGGTCGGAGATGTGCTCGGCGAGCTCGCTCTCGACCGTCCCGGGCGTGATCGTGGTGGCGCGGATGCTCGGGTCGGACTCCATGCGCAGCCCCTCGGTGATCGCCCAGGCCGCGAACTTCGTGGCCGAGTACACCGCCGAGGTCGGGTACACCTCGTGCGCCCCGATCGACGCGACGGTCACCACGTGCCCGCCGCCCTGCCGCCGGAAGTGCGGGAGCACCGCGGCGATGCCGTGCAGCAGCCCGCGCACGTTGACGTCGATCATGCGGTCCCACTCGTCCAGCAGGAGCGCGTCGAGCCGGGACAGCGGCATGACGCCGGCGTTGTTCACGATGACGTCGATGCGGCCGTGCTCGCGCACCACGGCGTCGACGGCGGTGCGCACGGCGTCGGCGTCGGTCACGTCCAGGGGCAGGGCGCTCGCTCGTCCGCCGTCGGCCCGGATGCGCTCGGTGACCGCCGTCAGGCGGTCCGTGCGGCGGGCGCCGAGCACCACGACGTGGCCCTCCGCGGCGAGCCGGACGGCGGTGGCCTCGCCGATACCGCTGCTCGCGCCGGTCACCAGGACGATCTTGGGGGTGTCTGTGTGTGTCATGGCCCCAGGTTCGTCCGCCGCCCGGCGGCCAGGAAGGCCGCCGTCCACCTGGGTGCGGCACACCCTGGATAGGGGACCGCGTGCGTCGTACGGTCGGGGCATGACCTCCTCCCCGCTCGGTGACTACCTGCGCGGCCGGCGCGACCGGCTCGCACCCGAGGCGCTCGGGCTGCCGGTCCACGGCCGGCGCCGCGTTGCCGGGCTGCGCCGCGAGGAGGTGGCCATGCTGACCGGGGTGAGCGTGGACTACTACGTGCGCCTGGAGCAGGGGCGCGAGACGAGCCCGTCGCCGCAGGTGCTCGACTCCCTGGGCGAGGTGCTCCGCCTCGACGACGACGGCCGGCAGCACCTCTACCGCCTCGCCGGCCTGAGCCCCCGGCCGGTGCCGCCCGCGCCGGTCGAGGAGGCGGACGACGCCCTCCTGGAGGTCATGCTCTCGTGGACCGGCAGCCCCGCGCTCGTGTTCGGGCGCGCCTTCGACGTGCTGGCGGCCAACCCGCTCGCCGAGGCGCTCTTCGGCGGTTTCCCGTTCTCGCGGAACCTGACCCGGGCGACCTTCCTGGACCCCCGCGCGCGGACCTTCTACCCGGACTGGCACCTCGTCGCGGAGAACACCGTGGCCGGGCTCCGGCTCGCCGACGGGCTCACGCCGGGGGACCCGCGGATCCGGGCGGTCGTCGACGAGCTGCGGGTCAAGAGCCCCGACTTCGCGGAGCTGTGGGACCGCAACGACGCGCGCGGCAAGCGGCTGGACAGGAAGCGGTTCGCGCACCCCGAGGTGGGCCACCTGGAGCTGCGGGTGCACGTCTTCGACGTGCGCGGCGCGGCGGGCCAGGAGCTGGTCGTCTACCACGCGACGGCCGGGTCGCCGTCGGCGGAGGGGCTGGCGCTGCTCGGCACCCTGGCCGCGACCCGGGCGATCGGCTGACGCCGTCGGCGTCTTCTATCCTTGACCCGTGGCAGACCGGATCCCTACGGGAGTACCCACCCGACCAGGACCCAGGCCTCGGGTCGACATCCCGTATCCACGTCTCTCCCCAGGGCTGCGCAGCTACTTCGCGACCGAGGGCGGGGGCGCGACGCTGCTGCTCGCGGCGTCGGCGATCGCGCTGGTCTGGGCGAACGTCGCAGGCGGCTCCTACGAGGCCGTGTGGGACACGCCGATCAACCTGACGGTGGGTACCTGGGAGCTGCACCTGTCGCTGCACCACTGGGTCAACGACTTCCTCATGGCCGTGTTCTTCCTGGTGGTCGGCGTGGAGGTCAACCGGGAGCTGACGGTCGGCGAGCTGCGCAGCTTCCGCGCCGCGTCCGTGCCGCTGTTCGGGGCCATCGGCGGGCTGGCCGTGCCGATCGGCATGTACCTGCTGATCAACCCGTCGGGGCCGGACGCCGCGGGCTGGGGCCTGCCGATGTCCACGGACACGGCGTTCGTGATCGGCGTGCTCGCGCTGGTCGGGCCGCGCTGCCCGGACCAGCTGCGCATCTTCCTGCTGACGCTGGCGATCTTCGACGACATCGGCGCCATCGCCCTGCTCGGCATCTTCTACTCCGACGCGCTCATGGTCGGGGCGCTGGTGCTCGCGGCGTTCCTGGCGGTCGTGCTGTTCGCGATGCGCTGGATCGGCATCTGGCAGATCGCGCCCTACCTGCTGGTGGGCGCCGTGCTGTGGGTCGTGGTGCTGGAGTCCGGGCTGCACCCCACCCTGGCGGGCGTGGTGGTGGGTCTCGCGGTGCCGACGGCGCGCCGTGGGCACGACGACGAGGCGCGCTGGTACTTCCGGGTCTACGGACGCGCCCTGATGGAGGAGCTCGACCCGGCCCGTTCCCGGCTCGCGGTCAGCGCCGCGCGGTCGGCGGTCCCGACGAGCGACCGGCTGCTCGACGCGCTGCACCCGCTGAGCTCGTACGTCGTGGTGCCGGTGTTCGGGCTCGCGAACGCGGGTGTGGTGCTGTCCGGGGAGTCGATCAGCGCCGCCGTGTCGAGTCCCGTCACGCTCGGTGTGCTGGTGGGCCTGGTCCTGGGCAAGGGGATCGGCGTCTTCGCCGGAGCGATGATCGCGCTGGTCACCGGGCTGGGCACCCTGCCCGGCCAGGTGCGGTACGGGCACCTGGCCGGGGGTGCGTTCCTGTGCGGCATCGGCTTCACCATCGCGCTCTTCGTCAGCGAGCTCGCGTTCGACGACGAGGCGCTGATCAACGAGGCCAAGGTCGGCATCCTGCTCGGGTCCCTGCTGGCCGGGGTCATCGGCGCGGTGATCCTGCGGTACTTCGGCGACCGGCTGCCCCTGTGCTCGCCGAACGAGGCCACCGGCCCGCCGCCGCTGCCCGAGGGGGCGTGGCGCCCGCCGGCGTGAGGACGGGCGCCGTCGGGTGTCACCCCTGCCCGTGTGCCGGGGTGGAGTCGTCGTCTGCCCTGCCGACCGGTGGTCTCGCCGTAGCGGCCGCCTCCTCGCGGGCCAGGAAGCTGCCGAGCTCGCCGATGGTGCTCATCAGCGGCGCCGGGAACACGACCGTGGTGTTCCGGTCGACGCCGAGCTCGACCAGCGTCTGCAGGTTGCGCAGCTGCAACGCCAGCGGGTGCACCATCATGATGTCGGAGGCGTCGCCCAGCCTCGTGGCTGCGAGCTGCTCGCCCTCGGCGTTGATGATCTTCGCGCGCTTCTCCCGCTCGGCCTCGGCCTGCCGTGCCATGGCGCGCTTCATGGTCTCGGGCAGCTGGATGTCCCGGAGCTCGACCAGCGTGATCCGGAGGCCCCATCCGGTGGTCGTGCGGTCGAGGATCAGGCGGATGGCGTCGTTGATCCGGTCGGTCTCCGCCAGGATCTCGTCCAGCGCGTGCTGCCCGACGACGTTCCGCAGCGTGGTCTGGGCGATCTGGTTGATGGCCGCGGAGACGTTCTCGATCTCGATCACGGACTTCACGGCGTCGACCACCCGGAAGTAGGCGACGGCGGCCACGTCGACGCTCACGTTGTCCTTGGTGATGATGCCCTGCGACTGGATCGGCATCGTGACGATCCGCAGGGAGATCCGGTGCAGCACGTCGACCACCGGGATGATGACCTGGAGGCCCGGCTCACGGGTGCCCTTGAGCCGGCCGAACCGGAAGAGCACGCCTTTCTCGTACTGCTTGACGATCTTGATCGCCATCGCCAGGCCGATCACGACGAGGACGACGACCACGATCAGGATCCAGGCCCAGGTGCTCATCGGGATGCTCCGCAGGGTCCGCGCGAGGAGCAGTCAGCCGGCGGGCCGGCGTTCGACGTCGTCATGACGCCTACCTCTCAGGAAGATTCAGGACCGGGTCCCGGGCAGAGGCGTCCTGGGCCGTCCATTTCTCACGATACTCCGGCGGCGAGGGGGCGCGGCCGGGGGTTTCCGCCGTCGGCCGGGTGGGCTACGGGTGCCTCGGGGGATGCGTTCCGCCGTTGGCTGGTTCCCCTTTGAAGCCTAAGTTTCTCCGCTTTGGCGCTCGGGAAAGCGAAGAAACTTAGGCCTCGAAGGGGAGTGGGGCGGATGGTCGGTAGTTTGGCTGCAGACCGTGGTCGGTCCGTCAGTTGGCGAGGAACGTCTCCAGTGCGTTCAGGTGGTCCCGGACCGGGCCCGCCGTCAGGACGCCGCTGCCCGCCGCGATCTCGGCGGCGGCCGGGGTCAGGGCCGCGCGGGCGCGTTCGGCCATGCGGCGCTCGCCCACCGCGACGGCCGCGCGGCCGGCGAGGATCCAGAGGACCTCGGCCAGGAGGCCTGGCGGAGGGTCCGGGATCCGGCGGACGGCCCTTGCCGCCGCAGTGATCGCCGCCGCGCTCGCCGTGGCATCTGCGGCGGCGCGGGCCAGGAGCAGGTGCGGGCGGGCCCAGGGCTCGTAGGGGCCCCAGTTGGCGTCCTCCAGGGTCGGTGCGGTCCCGGCCTTCCTGGGGGACGCTGGTAGCCCCAGCCACACCCGCAGCCCGAGGATTGCCAGCGGCAGCAGGCCCTCGGTGAGCCCGGGCATGCCCGCGCCGTCGAGCGTCGCGGCGGCCGCCCGGTATCGGCGCTCGGCGTCTGCGACGGAGACGGCGTCGTCCGCGCCGGCCGCCGCCGGCAGCGCCCCGAACCACGCTGTGAACACGCCCACCAGCGGCCGCTCGTGCCGCAGCCCGAGGGCCTCGGCGCTGTCCGCGTGCCGCTGCGCGTCGGACCACCGGCCGAGGGCGGACAGGGCCTGCACCCGCACCAGGTGCCCCAGGATCTCGAACGTCGCCAGCCCGTGCCGGGCGGCGAGCGACACGAGCTCGGCGCCGATCGCGTCGCGCTCCGGGGCCAGGCCCGGGTGCTCGAACCGGGTCAGGTACCGTCCGGCCAGCGCGAACGCGAGGACCGCCGGGTCGCCGGACCGCCGGGCGAGCACCTCCGCCTCGTGCGCCGCCTGCGGCCCGCGGGCCCCGGCCAGGCCCCGTGACTCGACGGCCACCGTCGCCAGGAGCTTGGCTCGGACGGCGTCGGGCGCGTCGTCGGGCAGCGCGGCGAGCGTCCGCTCGGCGGCGGCGACCACCTGGGCGGCCAGCTCGGCGTCGTCGGACCGGGTCCAGGCGCCGGGCACGTCGAACGCGCCGATCACGCGCGCGGTGAGGTCCGGGTCTCCGAGCTGCTCCGCGGCGCCGACGGCGGCCACGCGCTGCGCGCGGGCGGCGGCCAGCCCCTCGCCGCCGGTCATCGCCAGGGTGCGCAGCAGCGTGGTGGTGGACTCCAGCCGGGTGCGCGCGCCGGCGGCGACCACCCGCTCGTAGGCCGACGTCGTGTCGCGCCAGACGTCGTCGGCCCCGGGCGTGCCGCCCGTGGCCGGGTCGTGCCGCAGCACCTGCGCCTCCAGCTCCGCCAGCCGCGGCCCCGGGTCGACGCCGAGCTCGCCGGCCAGCATGGCGCGCGCCCGGCGGAGCACCGCCAGCGCGTCGGCCTGCCGGCCCGACCGGTACAGCGCCAGCGCGAGCAGCCGCCAGCCCTCCTCGCGCCAGGGGTGCTCGGTCACGTGCGCGTCCAGGCCTGGCACGACGTCGGCGGCCTCGCCCAGGTTGGTGCGCGCCTCGGCGACGCGCTCGACCGCGACCAGCCGGAGCTCGGCCAGGCGGCCCCGCTCGGCCACGGCCCAGGGCTGCTCCAGCCCCGCGTACGCCGCGCCGCGCCAGGTGCCCAGTGCCCGGTCGAGCGCGGTGCGGGCCGCGGCGGGCGCCAGGTCCCGCGCGCCCGCCACCGCTGCCTCGAACGCCCGGGCGTCCACGTCGGCCTGGCGCAGCGCGTACCCCGGGCCGTCGGTGACGAGCACCCGCGCCGGGGTGCGGGCCGCGCGCCCGGGCTCGATCGCGCGGCGCAGGGCCGCGACGAAGGTGCGCAGCGCCACGAGCGCGCCCTGTGGCGGCTCGTCCCAGAGGTCCTCGACCAGCCGGCCGGCGGTCACCACCCGCCCCCGGGCGGCCACCAGGCGCGCGAGCACCGCTCGCTGGCGCGGGCCGCCCAGCGCTGCCTCGGCGTCGTCGACCCAGGCCGTGACCGGGCCGAGCACGCCCACCCGCACGGATCCGCTCATTGGTTGCTCATTCGTGTCCTGGAGATTGGCGGGCATGACAACGAAGATCCCTGAGTTCGAGTACCAGCGTGTCGCCGTGGGCGACGTGCACCTCAACGTAGCCGTCGGCGGCGCCGGCAGCCCGGTGGTCCTGCTGCACGGGTTCCCGGAGACCCACCTGATGTGGCGGCACGTCGCGGCGGACCTCGCCCGGGACCACACCGTGATCGTCCCCGACCTGCGCGGTTACGGGGACAGCGACAAGCCGGCCGAGCAGGACCGGGACACCTACTCCAAGCGGACCATGGCGCAGGACGTCGTGGAGCTCGCCCGGGCGCTCGGCCACGAGACGTTCGCGCTCGCCGGGCACGACCGCGGCGCCCTCGTCGCGGTCCGCGCCGGCTTGGACCACCCCGACCGCGTGACCCACCTGGCGATCCTGGACGTGCTCCCGACCCTCGACATGTGGGACGTGCTGCACGGGGCGAACGCGGCCGTCGCGTTCCACCTGTACCTGATGGCCCAGCCGCCCGGCCTCCCCGAGCGGATGATCGAGGGCGCGGCCGACGAGTTCTTCGCGTTCTTCCTCGACGCCTGGGGCACCAGCCAGGAGGCGATCCCGCCCGAGGTCCGGGCGGAGTACCTGCGGGCCTCGCGCGAGGCGGTCCCCTCGATCGTGGCGGACTACCGGGCGTCGGCCGGGATCGACATCGAGCACGACGAGGCCGACCGGGCCGCCGGGCGCCGGATGGCGATGCCTGTCACCGTGCTCCAGCAGGACTGGGGCGCCGCGCTCGGCTACGACGCCGCCGGCCTGTGGTCGGCCTGGGCCGCCGACCTCGACCACCGCACGGTGACCGCCGGCCACTTCATGGCCGAGCAGGCCCCGGACGAGATCGTCGGCCACCTGCGCGCGCTGCTCGCGCGCCAGCAGTCACCTACCGACCCCAGCGGGACGCGCGCTTGCGCGACAGGCCCATCGTGTCCCGCAGGTCGGTGACGGTGACGTCGCCCAGGTAGGGCTCGCCGTTGATGAACAGCGTCGGCGTGCCGTGCACGCCGGCGTCGATCCCGTCCTGGTAGTCCGTGCGGACGGCGTCGGCGAACTTCTGCGCCCCGTCGCCCACCAGTGCGGAGGTGTCCAGGTCGAGCTGCTCGCCGTACCGGACGATCGACGCGTCGTCGAGGCTGTCCTGGTGCTTGAAGAGCAGGCCCGCCATCGGCCAGAACGCGCCCTGGTGGCCCGCGGCCTCGGCCGCCAGGGCCGCGGTGAGCGCGTACGGGTGCGGCTCGAACAGCGGGAAGTGGCGCCAGACCAGGCGGACCTGGCCGTCCGAGCCGTTGATGAGCTCGTGCAGCACCGGCTTGGCGGCCCCGCAGTAGGGGCACTCGAAGTCGCCGAACTCCACGATGGTGAACGGCGCCTCCGGGTTGCCGTAGGCCCAGCGGAACGCGAAGTCGTCGGCGTCGTGCGCGGCCGCCGGCACGGCGCTGGCGGTCGCCTCGCGCGTGCCCTTCTCGGACTCGTCGGTCGTCATGTCGCTCATGATCCCACCACCGCCGCGGGTCGCGCCGGGACGGCGGCGTCGAGCAGGGTCTCGGCGGCGGCCCGCGCGTGGTGCGCGGCGTCCGGCGTACCCGCGATGGCGGCCGTGGTCTGCGCGCCCTCGGCCAGGATGGCGAGCTGGGGCGCCAGGGCGGGCGGGGCCCCGGCGTCGGCCACGAGCTGGGCGACGTACTGCTGGAAGGTGCGCTTCTGCTCGCGGACGGCGTCCGCCACCGCGGTCGACGACGCGCCCAGCTCGCCGTGGGTGTTGATGAACGCGCACCCGCGGAAGTCCGGCTCGCGGAACCAGGCGTCGAGGAAGTCGAAGATCGCCAGGATGCGTTCGCGCGCCGTGGTGGCCCGCTCGGACGCGGACGCGAGCCCGCTGTCCCAGACCCCGGTGCGGTGGTGCAGGACGGCGACGATCAGCTCGTCCTTGGAGGCGAAGAGCGAGTAGATCCGCTTCAGCGAGACGCCCGCCGCCGTCCGCACCGCGTCCATGCCCACGGCCTGCACGCCGCGCGCGTAGAACAGCTCGTCGGCGGCCCGCACCACGGCCTCGCGGGCGGCGTTCTCGTCCATCATCGCGATCTCACCCCGTCTTCCGTCCCGCACGACTTGCGCGGAGAACGTTCGTTCTCTACTGTAACGGATGTGGGCGGAGAACGAACGTTCTCCACCGGGCGAAGGATCGAGAAGGGGACGGATCATGGGTTTCATCACGGTCGGCAACGAGAACAGCACCCCCACGGAGCTGTACTACGAGGACCACGGATCGGGGCAGCCGGTCGTCCTCATCCACGGGTACCCGCTCGACGGCAACAGCTGGGAGCGGCAGTCGCGTGAGCTGATCGCGGCCGGCTACCGCGTGATCACGTACGACCGCCGCGGGTTCGGCAAGTCGAGCAAGGTCGGCGCCGGGTACGACTACGACACGTTCGCCGCCGACCTGGACACGGTGCTGAACACGCTCGACCTGCGCGACGTCATCCTGGTCGGCTTCTCGATGGGGACCGGCGAGCTCGCCCGCTACGTCAAGAACCACGGCCACGAGCGCGTCGCCAAGCTCGCGTTCCTCGCCTCGCTCGAGCCGTTCCTCGTGGCGGCCGACGACAACCCGACCGGTGTGCCGCAGTCCGTCTTCGACGGCATCGAGGCGGCGGCCCGCGCCGACCGCTTCGCCTGGTTCACGAACTTCTACCAGGACTTCTACAACCTGGACGAGAACCTCGGCTCGCGCATCAGCCAGGAGGTCGTCACGGCGAGCTGGAACACCGCGACGGGCAGCGCGCCGGTCGCCGCGTACGCGGTGGTCTCCGCCTGGATCGAGGACTTCCGGGCCGACGTCGAGGCCGTCCGCGCCGCGGGCAAGCCGTCCCTGATCCTGCACGGGACCAAGGACAACATCCTGCCGATCGACGCCACCGGTCGCGCCTTCCACGCGGCGTTCCCCGAGGCCGAGTACGTCGAGGTCGAGGGCGCGCCGCACGGCCTGCTCTGGACCCACGCGGACGAGGTGAACGAGGCGCTGCTGCGGTTCGTGCGGAGCTGAACCCGCTGGGCGCTGAGCGCCTCGCAGGGTGATCGGTAGAAGGTCAGGTGGTCGGCAGCTCGGGTTGCCGACCACCTGACCTTCTGCCGACCGCCCGGCTGGAGCTGGGCTCAGCGGGGGAGCGGGCCCGTGTACGCGGCGCGCGACCGCTCGACGTCGGACATGTGCGCGTCGCCCCACTCGCCCAGCGCGGCGAAGACGCTCTGCAGACTGCCGCCCAGCTCGGTGATCTCGTACTCCACGCGCGGTGGGACCTCGGCGTAGATCCTGCGCTGGACCAGGCCGTCCCGCTCGAGCTGGCGCAGACGCTGGGTCAGCACCTTCGGCGTCACCCCGATGCGCCGCTCCAGCTCGACGAAGCGCTGGGTCCCGTGCGCCTGCAGCACCCACAGGATCGGCGTGGTCCAGCGGCTGAACACGAGGTCGACGACCGGCGAGATGGGGCAGGCGGTGGCGGGGTCGTCGTCGGGCTGCGGGCACCAGGTGCCGGTGCCGGGCTTGGTGGCGGACGTCGCGTTCGGCATGACAGGCTCCAATACTTTCCTGAGGGAACCTACTGTACTGACGCTCGTAACGTCGGCGGCACGGCGGCCGCAGGGGTCGCCCGGCCCTGGTCCAGGGCTGTGTCCTACCGACAAGGAGCACCCATGATCGTCATCACCGGAGCCACGGGAAACATCGGCCGGCCGCTGGTCGCAGAGCTCGCCCGCCGGGGTCACGACGTCACCGCCGTCTCCCGGGCGGGTGCCGCCCCGCTCGACCACCCGCAGGTCCGCGGCGTGAGTGCCGACCTGGCGGAACCGGCGAGCCTGCGCGCTGCCGTCGACGGCGCTGACGCCATGTTCCTGCTGGTTCCGGGCTCGGGCGGGCACCTGGACACCGAGCGGATCATCGGCACCGCCGCCGACGCCGGTGTGTGGCGGCTCGTCCTGCTGTCCTCGCTGGGCGCCGTCACGCGTGCCGGCTCGGCCTCGCACGGTCCGCTCGCCGAGCTGGAGAAGCGGGTACAGGGCTCGGGCCTGGAGTGGACGCTGCTGCGTCCGGCCGACTTCGCCAGCAACGCGTTCGCCTGGGTGCCGACGGTCCGGGCCGGACGCACCGTCAACGCGCCGTTCGGCGACGTCGCGCTCCCCGCCGTCGACCCGCTCGACATCGCGGAGGTCGCGGCCGCGACGCTGGCCGACGACGGTCACGCGGGCCGCGCCTATGTGCTGACGGGTCCCGCGGCCGTCTCGCCGCGCGAGCGGACCGCGGCGCTCGCTGAGGCGCTGGGTGTCCCGCTGGCCTTCGCCGAGCAGACCCGGGAGCAGGCGCGCGCCGAGATGCTCGCGTACATGCCGGGGTCGGTCGTCGACGGCACCCTCGCGATCCTGGGCGAGCCGACGGCGGAGGAGCAGCTGGTCAGTCCCGACATCGAGACCGTGCTGGGCCGGCCTGCGCACTCCTTCGCGGACTGGGCGCGGAGGAACGCCGCGGCGTTCGGGGGCTGAGCCGGGGATCTCACGGGGCGGGGGCGGGGGTGTGTGCCGGGACTGTGGTGAGTGGGAAATATCGGTCGGCCCGGCTGGCGGCGGGTCTGTCGGTCCGGCCGGTGGGCGGCGGGTCTGTCCGTCCGGCCGAATCCTGACCCGGGGCTCGTCAGAAGGGCGGTTCTGACGAGAAGCGGTCGTTCGTGGGCCGGGCCTTGCCGACGGTCGGGTGTTGTCCGAGGAGGTGTCGGACGTCGTCGGTGGGGCTGGTGAGGTCGTTGCTGACCTGCCCCACCTGGGTGGGCGGGCGTTGGTAGGTGTGGCCGGTGGGTGCTGTCCAGGTGGTGGTCCCGGTTTCGGGGTCGCGCTCCACGTCCCACCCGTGGTGGGTCTTGGCGAGGTGGTGGGCACGGCACAGGGGTTGGAGGTTGGTGGCGCGGGTCTGTCCAGGGGTGCTGGTTGGTTGGACGGAAGTGTCGAGCGCGTGGTCGAAGGGCTGGATGTGATCGAGGTCGGCCCAGCGAGCGGGGCGGTCGCACTGGGGGAAGCAGCAGGTCTGGTCGCGTGCGGTGACTGCCTGGCGCAGGACCTTGCCGGGTTGGTAGCTCGTGGTGGAGTAGTCGGTCAGGATCCCGGTGACGGGGTCGGTCAGCAGTCGCTGCCAGGTCGCGTCGGTCGCTATGCGGGCCGCGGTCTGTGCGGGGATCGGTCCGTAGCCGTCGAGGTGTCCGGGGGCGTCGTCCAGGCCGAGGAGCATGGTGGCCGGGACGGTGACCTTGATCCGCGGCTTGACGATGATGATTCGAACGGTGGTGCCGCCGCAGAGGCATCCGCCGCAGGTGCAGCCGGTCGCGGGCACGGTGGTGCGCGGTAGGGCAGGGTCCGTCGGCGCGGGCCTGGGCCAGGGTCCGGGTGTTCCCAGGTGTCCTGCGCAGGGTGTGGGCGGCCTGCTCGACCGCGTCCCAGATGGCGGCCGCGTCGGTGGCGGGCAGGTTGGCGCTGATCCAGGCCATGGCGTTGTCGGCGGGGTCGAGGTAGACCGCGCGGCGGGTCATCGCCTGCTTGGCCACTTCCGTGGAGCCGTGCAGGCGGGTGGCGTACTGGTTCATCTTGTCGCGCAGCCAGCGGCGGGTGCGGTCGGGTGCCTGGGGCAGGTAGCGGGTGATCGCCTGGTCGCGTTCCTCGACCGTCAGGGGGTTGCCGGAGCGCAGCAGGATGTCGGCCTTGGCGGTGTCTATGAGGCCGTCGTGCAGGGCGTCCATGACCTGGGGGTGCTCGGCCAGGCCGCTCCCACGGGCCATGAGCTTGTTCGCGTCGGTCTGCGGGATGCGCAGGCGGGCGCTGACCTCGGCCGCCGCGGCGGTGTGCTCGGCGGTCCAGCCCCGCCGACGGGCGATCTCAGCGGTGGCACGCGACTGCATCGCTGTGGCCCAGGAGATGACGTCCTGCCAGCGGGCCGCGACGTCCACCAGCTTGGCGTCACCGGCATCCGCCATCTCGACATCGGTGAGCGCGCCGACCAGCGCGGAACCCACCGGCAGATCCATGAGCTCCGGCAGCTTCGTCACACCTGCCCGGTCGGCGTGCTCGAGCACCCGGTCGACGAGCGCGCCTGTGGAGCGTCCGGCGCCCCCGTGAGCCTGCCAGGTCATGGTCGCGGTCGGCAGTGCACCCTCTCCGTCGACGGGCTGCGCGGTCCAGCAGAGTGTGGCGGATGCCGTCGTCGTCCCCGCATGGGCGGGCAGCCGACCGGCAAGGGCGGCTTGGACGGTGCGCTCGACGGCGCCAGCAGGAACGACTATTGTCTTCATCATCCCGCCTTTCGTCATGAAACACACTGATAAGGCCTCCTCGTATCGAATATACGTTCGATCCGATCGCCCTGCATCACCAGATCCGAATCTGTGGACAACTCCGCTCGCCGGCCCCCGGGGGACCTGCTCCGGTGACCAGATCGGTCCGCCCCCGGACCGGATCCGGCCTCCCGCGCCGCGGCCGAGCGGGGCCAGACTGGGGCCATGAACAGAGCGCTGATCGTCGTCGACGTCCAGGAGTCCTTCCGGGTGCGCCCCCTGTGGGCCGACACCCTCAACCCCGGGGTCGCGGAGCCCGTCAACCGGCTGGTCGCCCTCGCCCGCGCGGCCGGCGACCTCGTGGTCTGGGTGCTGCACACCGAGCCGGGGTCGGGTAACCCGTTCGACCCCGCTACCGGTCACGTCCGCCTGTTCGAGGAGCTGGGCGAGCCCCGGCCCGGCGAGCCCGTGCTCCACAAGACCGCGCACAACGCGTTCACCACCACCAACCTCGCCCAGATCCTCACCGCGCGCGGCGTCGGCGAGCTGCGGATCTGCGGCATCCGGGCCGAGCAGTGCGTCGAGACCACCACGCGCGTCGCCTCCGATCTGGGCTACGACGTGACCTTCGTCAGCGACGCCACCACCACCGACCCGCTGGGCCGGTTCAGCGCCGCCGACATCCTGGAGCGCACCGAGACCGTGCTCCGGGACCGGTTCGCGCGCATCGCGACGGTCGCCGATCTCGAGGCCGAGGACGCGGCCGGTACCCCGGCCGAGAACCCGGCCGAGGTGGCAGCATCGACGGCGTGACCACCGTCGTCTTCCTGCTCCTGCCCGGGGTCCACCTGCTCGACCTGGCAGGCCCCGCGCAGGCGTTCTTCACGGCGGGGGACCTCGGCCACCGCTACGACCTGCGGTACGTGTCGGGCGCGCCGGCCGACGTCGGCTCCACCGACGACGCCCCGGCCGACGTCGGCTCCGCCGACGGCGCCCCCGCCGACGCCGCCCCCACCACGGTCCCGTCCGCCCAGGGCCTCCCGCTCCTCGCCGGCACCGACTGGCCCGCGCTGGCCCCGGGCGACCTCGTCGTCGTCCCGGGCTGGCGCGTGGGCGGCGATCCGGGCGCCTGGCCCCGCCTGACCGAGTCCACGCGCGAGCGGCTGCGCGAGCACCACGCGCGCGGCGGCACCGTCGCCAGCGTCTGCGCGGGCTCGGACGCCCTGGGTCAGGTCGGTCTGCTCGACGGCCGCCGCTGCACCACCCACCACGCCGTCCAGGACGCGCTCGCCGCCCGCCACCCGCGGGCGCACGTCGTGCGCGACGTCCTGTTCACCTCGGACGACGGCGTGGTCACCTCCGCCGGGATCGCCAGCGGCATCGACCTCTCGCTGCACCTGCTGGCCATGCGCCACGGCCCGGCGCTCGCGGCCCGGGTGGCCCGCGAGATGGTCGTGTACGCCCGGCGCAACGGGGCGGAGCCGCAGGCCAGCGCGATGCTGCGGCACCGGTCGCACGTCGACGACACGGTCCATCGCGCTCAGGACCACATCGACGAGCACTTCGCACGGACCCTGCCGCTCGCGGACCTCGCGGCGCGCGCCGGTGTGGCCGAGCGCACGCTGACCAGGGCGTTCACCCGGGCCACCGGGGTGACGCCCCTGCGCTACCAGCAGCTCCTGCGGCACGAGCGCGCCGAGCACCTCATCGGCCAGGGCGCCACGGTGGAGCAGGCGGCGCACACGGTCGGCTTCGAGGACGCGCGCTCCTTGCGCCGCCTCCGCGGGTCCCGCTGAGCGTGCCCGCCGAGCGGACCCCGCCGAGCGACGTCAGGCCCCGCCCCGCGGCGTCAGGCCCCCGCCCCGCCGTCCACCTGCAGGATCGCCCCGGTCACGTACGACGCGCGGTCGCTGAGCAGCCACGCCGCGGCCTCCGCGATCTCCTCGGGCTGCGCCCCGCGCCGCAGGGGGATGCCGGGCGCGAGGTGCTCCATGAGCCCGGGCGTGTACTCCTCCCAGGTGCGGATCATCTCGGTGTCCGTGCCGCCCGGGGAGACGGCGTTGACCCGGATCCCCTCCGGGCCGTAGGTGACGGCGGCCGACTCGGTGAGGCTGTTCACGCCCCGCTTCATCGCGCCGTAGGCCGGTAGCACCGGGTTGGCCCGCAGGCTGCCGACGCTGGTGTTGTTGACGATCGCACCAGTACCCGCCGTCGCCCGGATCGCTGCGATCTCGGCGACCATCGACAGCCACGGCCCACGCAGGTTCACCGCGTAGAGGTGGTCGAAGTCGGCCTCGGTGACCTGGTCGACGGGCACGGGCTCCGTGAAGGTCGCGGCGTTGTTGAAGGCGACGTCGAGCCGCCCGTACCGCTCCACGACCTGGTCGACGGCGGCGCGCACGCTCGCGGCGTCGGCCAGGTCGGCCACGGACCAGGTCGCGGTGCCGCCGGCCGCGCGGACCTCCTCGGTCACCGACTCGAGCTGCGCCCGGGTACGGGCGGCCAGGTGCACGACGGCACCCTCCCGGGCGAAGAGCCGGGCCGCGGCGGCGCCGATGCCCCGGCCCGCGCCGGTGACGAAGGCGACCTTCCCGGCCAGGAGGCCGGTGCCGGTCGCCGTGTTCCCGATGGTTGCTGTGGTTTCCATGCCGACGAGCCTGCGCCGCGTCAGCAGGCCCATCCAGGCACCGCGGGTACCTGGCTGTCGGCGCACGACCCTGCCCATACTCGGGACATGGACCGAGCTGGACTGGCCGCGTTCCTGCGGGGCAGGCGCGAGCGCATCACACCCGCCGACGTCGGGCTGCCCGCGGGGCCGCGGCGGCGCACCCCGGGCCTGCGCCGCGAGGAGGTGGCCCAGCTCGCGTTCATCTCGACCGAGTACTACACGCGGCTGGAGCAGGCCCGTGGCCCGCACCCGTCCCGCGAGGTGCTGTCCGGGCTGGTCCGCGCCCTGCGCCTGTCCGACGCCGAGCGCGACCACCTGCACCAGCTCGCCGACGTCCCGCGCGGCCTGCCGCCCGGCCCGCCGCGGGAGGTGCGGACCAGCATCCTGGAGCTCCTGCGCCGCCTGCCGCTCTCCGCGGCGTTCGTGACGTCGGCCGCCCAGGAGGTGCTCGCCTGGAACGACCTCGCGGCGGCCCTCATGGCCGACTTCTCCGCGGCCCCGCGACGCGACCGCAACCTGCTGCGGCAGGCCTTCCTGATCCGCGACGAGCACGGGCGGCGGCTGTACGGCGTGTCGGACGCCGACGAGTTCGAGCACGCGTCGGTGAGCCGGTTCCGGACCGTGCTGGCCCGGTACCCCGGCGACCCCGAGCTGACGGCGCTGCTGGCCGAGCTGCTGGACGGGAGTGCCCGGTTCGCCACGCTGTGGGCGGCCGAGGAGGTGCAGGCCGAGCCGGTGCTGCGCAAGACGTTCCACCATCCGCTCGTCGGCCCGGTCACCGTGAACTGCGACGCGCTCGACATCGCCGACCTGGACCAGCACCTCGTGATCTACACCGCCGACACGGGCTCGTCGTCCGAGGAGGCGCTCCGGCTGCTGTCGGTGCTCGGCACGCAGCGGATGGACGTGCCGATCTAGCGTCGTCCGGGACCTGGTTTCAGACCGCGAGCCCGACGAGCACGGCGATCACGCCCAGCAGCGGCACCAGCCCCTGCTTGAGGGCGGCGCTGCGCTTGCCCGGGTCCGAGATCACCAGCACGAGCGACGCCGCGAACATGGAGCCGGCCCCCGCGAGCACGAGCGCAGTGCCTGCCGCCGTCGACCCGGTGGCCGTCAGGACGATGCCGACGCCCGTGACGATCGCGAGGAACAGGTTGTAGTACCCCTGGTTCAGGGCCAGCGGCTTGGTCACCTCCGCCTCCTGCGCGGTCATGCCGAACGTCGCGAGGGTCCGCTTCTCCGTCCAGGCGAAGGACTCCAGGTAGAAGATGTACACGTGGATGAGCGCGGCGACGCCCGCGAGCACGAGTCCGACGATCAGCAAGGCGGTTTCCTCCGAACGGGTGCGGCCTGACGGGGACGGCGGCCGGCTGGTCGGAAGTATGTCAGGACCTGCCACGACCGGCTCCGGGAATAGCCGGCGCGCCCAATTGGCTCCGTCTCGTATGGAGTGGGAGATGACGGCGCTGCGGCGCGAGCGGCTCACCGCCGGTGACGTGCGGTCCCGGCCCGGTGCCCTGTGGGCCGTCGTGCTCGCCGGCGCCGCGACCCTGGAGACCGCCGACGCCCGGCACCGGCTGCTGCCCGGCGACGCCGTGCTCGTCGACGCCCGGACGGCGCACCGGCTCACCGCCGACGCCGGGACCGACCTCGCGCACGGCGACCTCCGGCGCGTGGCCCCGGGCCCGGTGCTGCCGAGCCCGCTCGTGGTGCGCGGGTTCGACGAGCGGCAGCGCGGCGTCGTCGCGCTCGTGACCGCGTGCCCGCTCGACGCGATCTCCAGCCCGGCCCCGTTCGCCGCGAGCTACGCCGGCCTGATCGGGGCGGCGATGACGGCGCTCTGGCAGCAGGGCCACGCCCTCGACGGGGGCCCGGCGTCCGACGGCGCCATCGGCGCCGGCCCCGCGGACACCCAGGTGGCCGACGTCGTCGCGGCGCTCGCGGCCAGCCCCGGCGAACCGTGGACGCTCGACCGGATGGCGGCGCTCGTGCACCTGTCGCGCTCCGCGCTGACCGAGCGGTTCCGCCGCGCCACCGGGCACAGCCCGATGCAGATGCTGCGCGAGGTGCGCATGCACCGGGCCCGCACGCTGCTCACCGACCGGTGCCTGCCGGTCACGCGCGTCGCGTTCGAGGTGGGCTACGGCTCGGTGGCGGCGTTCAGCCGGGCCTTTGCGTCCGACCACGGCCGCTCGCCGCTCGCGTGGCGGGCCGAACCGGCCCCGACGGCCCAGCCGGCCCCGGCCGTCCCGCCCGCCACGCCGAACCCGGCCCTCGTGCGCCAGGCCCGCCCCTGGGTCCCGTCCGCCCCGCCGACCTCAGCGGCGCGGTACCCGCAGGACCGCCCAGCCGAGGCCGGCCGCGACCGCGGCGGCCGCGCCGACCAGCATCAGCGGCCGGACGCCGTGGCCGTCCAGTAGCGCGCCGCCCAGCGACGACCCGACGGTGATCGCGATCTGGAACGCGGTCACCTGCAGCGACATCGCGGACTCGGCCCGCTCGGACTCGACCCGGGTGACCCAGAGCTGCGAGAACACCGGCACCATGCTCATCGACAGGCCCCACAGCACCACCGCGACGGCCAGCACCGGCACGGTCGAGGCGTATGCCGTCAGGACGAGCGCCGCGGCCAGCGCGAGCGGGGCCGTGGCGGCCAGCGGCCGGAGCCACCGCGCGAGCACCCCGGCGAGCACCGTTCCCACCGCGCCGCCGAGGCCCCAGGCCAGCAGCATCCACGTGGTGGTCGACGGGTCCACCCGCTCGATCGCGATGCGGATGTAGGGGTAGGCGGTGAAGTTGGCGAACGCGACCAGCACCACGCAGGCGATGCCCGCCAGCAGCCGCCGGTTGCGCAGCGCGGCGGTCAGCATCCGCAGGCCCGCGGTCGGGTGGGCCGGCACCGACCGCAGGGTCAGGGCGAGCACGACGGCGCCGAGCGCGGTCAGCACCGCCACGCCCCCGAACGTGGCGCGCCAGCCGACGGCGTCGCCCACCACGGACGCCACCGGGATGCCGACGACCGTCGAGATGCTCGTGCCGAACGCCAGCGCGGACGAGACCACGTGGTCCTTGCCGGGCACCGCGTGGGTGCCGGCGCCGAACGCGAACGACCAGTACCCGGCCAGCGCGATCCCGAGCAGCAGCCGGCCCGCCAGCAGCACGGCGAAGCTGGGCGCGACCGCCACCGCGAGGTTCGACAGCGCGGCCAGCGCGAGCAGGGAGACCAGCACGGTGCGCCGGTCGGCACGGGGCAGCAGCACCGCGATGCTCGGCGCCGTGAGGGCCCCCGCGATGGCGGTCGCGGCCACGGCCAGCCCGGCCGTTCCCTCGCTGACACCGACGTCGGCGGCCAGCGCCGGCAGCACACTGGCCGGCAGGAACTCGCTGAGCACCACCATCGCGATGCCGAACGAGAGGGCGACCACGGGGGTCCAGGTGGGGTCGTCCGACGACGGGGCCACGCCGGGTTCCCGCGGCGTGGTGGTGGTTGTGCTCGTGGTCATGGGACCAGCCTGGGCGCCTCACCGGGCTGCGGGTTGATCGAACGGCGGACGCTGTTGACCGCCCGGCGCGACCTGTGGTCGGCAGAATGTCAGGTGGTCGGCATTCCGAGCTGCCGATCACGTGACGTTCTACCGATCACTCGGCCCGCGGTGCCTCCGCTTCCGCCTCGGCGTGCGGCCGGGTCGCCCGGTCGTGCCGCCAGGCCCGGATGCCCGCGACCACAGACGCCGCGATGACCACGCCGGCCACCACGTAGGCGATGGGCCGCACCGACGGGTCCGACGCCGCGTAGTAGCCCAGCACCGTGATCAGCACCGCCCAGCTCAGGGCACCGAAGATGTTCGCCGTCAGGAACCTGCCGTACGGCATGCGCGTCACGCCCGCGATCACCGGCACGAAGACGCGGGCCCAGGGCATGTACCGGCCGATCACCACGGACCACCAGCCGAACAGGTCGTAGAACCGCTCCGTGCGCACCACGGCGGCCTGCACCCAGCGGCCCCGGCGCGACTCGAGGTACGGCCGCCCGTAGCGGCGGCCCAGCACGAACGCGACCTGGTCGCCCGCCACCGCGGCGACGCCGACGCCGATCGCCAGCACCCAGATGTCGATACGGTCGGTGCTGCCGGCCACGATGCCCGCGCCGAACAGCAGCCCGTCGCCCGTCAGGAACGGGATGAACACACCGACGAAGAACGCGGTGCCGACGAACACGAGGCCCCAGACCACCAGGTAGAAGGCGAGGGGGCCGAGCACGTCGAGCCAGCCGGCGACGTCGTCCGAAACCGCGGTCCTGAGCATCGAGGGGGCCTCCGGTCCTGGGGGAACAACCTGGTTAGGACAGCCTAAGGCGTCGCGGGGAGGTATCCCGCAGGCTCAGGCCCCCGGCCGGTCGATCACCCGGGACATCACCAGCGCCGTGCGCGTCTTGACCACGTGCGTGACGGTGCGGATGCGCTCCACCGTGCGCTCGATCTCCTCCATGCTCGTGGCCATGACGTGCACCATCGCGTCGGCGTCGCCGGTCACGGTGGAGACCCGCACCACCTCGGGGATCGGCGCGAAGTCGCGCTCCAGCACCTTGGGGGAGACGATGCCGGAGCAGAAGATCTCGACGTAGCCCTCCAGGATCCAGCCCATCGCCTGCGGGTCCACGCGCACGGTGAAGCCCGCGATCTCCCCGCGGGCGATCATGAGGTCCACCCGGCGCTTGACCGCGGGCGCCGACAGGCCCACGACGCTGCCGACCTCCTGGTACGTGGCACGCCCGTCGCGCAGCAGCTCTCCGACGATCGCCCGGTTCACGGCATCCATGAACGAATCGTTCAATACAGCGAGCGATCACGCAAGAATCCGCGGCAGGATGCGCAACGGATGCGTGCCTGTTGTGAATCGGTGCGGCCGTAGCCTCGCGCCATGACGCAGACCACCGCGCAGCGGACCGCCACCCCGCGGCACTACCTCATGTGCCCGCCCACGTACTTCGACGTCGTCTACGCCATCAACCCGTGGATGGACCCGTCCTCGCCCGTCGACACCACCAAGGCGCTCGCCCAGTGGGAGGCGCTCCGCACGGCCTACGAGGCCCGCGGTCACAAGGTCGACGTCATCGAGCCCGAGGCGGGCCTGCCCGACATGGTCTACGCGGCCAACGGCGGCATCGTCGTCGGCGGACGGGCGCTCGCCGCCCGGTTCACCTACCCGGAGCGCGCGGCCGAGGGCCCGGCGTACGACCGCTGGTTCGGCACCCCGGCCGCCGAGGGCTACCGCCGGCTCGGCGAGTCGGTCGAGATCATGGAGGGCGAGGGTGACCTGCTGCTCATCGGCAAGCTGCTGCTCGCCGGCACCGGCTTCCGCACCACGCCCGCCGGCCACGCCGAGGTGGCCGAGCGCCTGGAGCTCGCCGAGCAGGGCGTCGAGCTGGTCCCGCTCGAGCTGGTCGACCCGCGCTACTACCACCTCGACACGGCGCTCTCCGTGCTGGACGACGGCGCCGTCTCCGGCGAGGTCGTCGTGGCCTACCACCCCGAGGCCTTCAGCCCCGCCGCGCAGGAGACGCTGCGCGAGAGGTTCCCCGACGCGATCCTGGTCGGTGCCGAGGACGCCGCCGTCCTGGGCCTGAACGTGGTGTCCGACGGGCTGCACGTGTTCCTCAGCGACCGCGCCGGCGCCTACGCCGAGGCGCTCAAGGAGCGCGGCTTCGTGCCCGTGGGCATCGACCTGTCCGAGATCTTCAAGGGCGGCGGCTCGGTGAAGTGCTGCACGCTCGAGCTGCGCCCCGAGACGACGACGCCGTCCGCCCTGCCCGCGCTGACCGGCACCGCCCTGGCCAGCGCCGTCGTCGCCAGCGCGGTGCTCGCCGACGCGGCCGCCGCCACCCCCGCCACCACCGAGGAGACCCGATGACCACCGTCCCGTACCTCGACGTCGCCGCCACCGCCCGCTGGGTGGCCCGCCGCGGCCCGGAGGCCGCCATCGCCGCGCTGACCGACGCCCTGGACCGCGACTTCGCGCGCTGGCCCGAGCTCGACAAGCGTCCCCGCATCGCGTCGCACTCCCCGGAGGGCGTCATCGAGCTCATGCCCACCTCGGACGCGCAGACCTACGGGTTCAAGCTGGTCAACGGGCACCCGCTCAACCCGGCCAACGGCTTCCAGACCGTCACCGCGATCGGCATGCTGGCCGACGTCGGCAACGGGTACCCGACGTTCCTCGCCGAGATGACGCTGCTCACGGCCCTGCGCACGGCGGCCACGTCGGCCCTGGCCGCGCGCTACCTGGCCCCGGCGAACTCGCGGACGCTGGCGCTGATCGGCTGTGGGTCGCAGGCCGAGTTCCAGGCCCTCGGCATGCGCGCCGAGCTGGGCATCGAGACGCTGCGCGTCTTCGACGTCGACCGCGACGCGATGGAGAAGCTGGCGAAGCACGCCAAGGCGCTCGGCTTCGACGTCGTGCTGGCCGACGACGCCGCCGACGCGGTGCGCGGCGCCGACGTCATCACCACCTGCACCGCCGACAAGCAGAACGCGACCGTGCTGCACGACGCCGACGTGACCGGCGGCGTGTTCATCAACGCGATCGGCGGCGACTGCCCGGGCAAGACCGAGCTGGACCCGGCGATCGTGGCCCGCGCGAGCGTGTTCGTCGAGCTGCCGGAGCAGACCCGCATCGAGGGCGAGATCCAGCGCCAGGCCGCCGACTTCCCGGTGACCGAGCTGTGGCAGGTCGTCACGGGCGCCGCGCAGGGCCGCCGGAGCCAGGACGAGCTCGTCGTGTGGGACTCCGTGGGCTTCGCCGTGGAGGACTGGACCGCGCTGAAGTTCGTGCTGGAGGACGTCACGGCCAACGCCCCGGAGCTGCTTCAGCACCTGGACCTCATCGCCGAGCCGACCAACCCGAAGGACCTGTTCTCGCTGGTCGCGGAGGCCTGAGGCACCGCTGGTCGAGCTTGTCGAGACCTGGTGAGGTCTCGACAAGCTCGACCAGCGGTCGTGTCGTTCGACCAGCCGAGCGGCGCCTCAGAGCAGCTCGGCGCGGAGCTCCGGCTCGGCGTCGAACGCGTGGAACGGGTGGGTCGGCGCCGTCAGGCGGTGGTGGCCGAGCCGCAGCAGGTCCTGGTCGACGCCACCCGGGGTGAGCATGAGCATCCAGTCGGCCGCCATGTCGTACAGCTCGGGCTCCAGGTAGCCGATCTTCACCACGACGACGTCGGTGCCGCGCGGGTCCAGGCCCAGCACCGTGAAGTCGCGCTCCAGGTGGTACGGCTTGCGCCGCTCCGTGAGGATCACGCGCAGCCCGCCCACGCGGACGACGGCGGCGATCCCCGCATCGGGGTCGCCCTCGCTCACGTGCTCGACCACGCCGGTCAGCCGGACGGGACCGTGCGGGCCGTCGTCGACCCGGGCGCCGGCCTCGACGTCGACCGGGGCACCCGCGCCGTGCGCCGCGAACGTGGCGGCCACGGAGCGCGCCGCCGCGGCGTCGGGCAGGGAGGCGTAGATCGCGGTGCTGCCGCCATCCTCGGCCGGACGGGCGAAGGCGGGCTCCGCCAGGAGCCGCGCGAGCGTCCAGGTGACATCGCCCGCGCCGCCCGCCGTGGGGTTGTCGCCGGAGTCGGACAGGAAGTACGGCCGCGCCGTGCTCGCCAGCGCCGTCGCGACGCACTGCTCGTACGGCGCGGCCGGCGCGACGAACGCGAACTCGTCGCGCGCGTCCCAGTACTGCCGGGCGAGCTGCTCGGCCTCGCGCACGATCACGTCCTCGTCGTCGCCCGTGACCACGACGGCGGCGCGGCAGCTCGGCTCGTCGGCCCACGCGTACCCGACCCAGAGCGCCGCGTCGAGAACGCCCGGCAGGTCGGCCACGCGCGCGACGTCGGCGTAGATCGAGGCGGCCGGCTCGATGCGGGTGCTGGTCTTCTCGCCCGGCAGCAGCACGGGGACCTGCAGCCACGCCTTCTTCGGGGCGCCGCCCGACCCCAGCCGCGCGAGCAGGTTCGTGGCCGCCCGCTCGCGGGTCTCCCAGGCGTCCTCGTGCGGGGCCATGCGGTAGCAGGTGATCAGGTCGCTGGCCTGCGCGAGCTCCCGGGGCACGTTGCCGTGCAGGTCCATCGTGGTGCTGATCAGCGTCCCGGGCCCGACGACGGCGCGCACCGCCGCGGCGAGGTCGGACTCGGCGTCGTCCCGCCCCACCACGGTCATGGCGCCGTGGATGTCGAGCAGCAGGCCGTCGTACGGGCCGTGCTCCTCCTGGTGCGCGCGGAGGGTCGCCACGATCTCGTCGCGCACCGACTCGTACACCTCGGCCGGGACGGCGCCGCCCGGCAGCGACCGGGCGTGCAGCACGCCGGTCCAGTCGGCGGCGTCGCGCAGCGGGGCGCCGTCGGCCAGGAACGGGTAGTGCGCCACGAGCTCGTCGCCGCGGCGGAGCGTGAAGGCCTCCCACCCGGAACGGTGCGGGGAGAACGTACTGGACTCGATCGACATGCCGGCGATCGCGACCCGCGGGCGGGTGGTGGTCATCGTGGTCCTTCCGACGCGGTGGAGGGGGCAGGGGAGGCCGGGGTGGCCAGGGCGTGCGGCACGAGCGTGTCCTCCAGCAGGCGGCCCACGCCCACGAGGTTCGCGTCCGGGCCCAGGCCGGACGGCGCGATCACGAGGTCGCGGGTCATCAGCGGGTGGGCGCCCTCGTAGATCTGGCTGCGGATCGCGGAGACGAACGGCTCCAGCGTGGACAGCGCGCCGCCCAGGTACACGGCGCCGGGGTTGAAGAAGTTGACCACCGTGCACAGCGCCGCGCCCAGGTTCCGGCCGGCGGTCCGGGTCAGGGTGGTCGCCACGGGCTCGGCGTCGCGCACCAGGGCGAGGACGTCGGCGGTCGCCTCCACGGCGTAGCCCTGCTCGCGCAGCAGCCGCACCAGGGCCGCGCCCGAGGCGACGGTCTCCAGGCAGCCGCGGTTGCCGCAGGTGCACGGGGTGTCGCCGCCGGCCGGGATGCGCGTGTGCGTGATGTCGCCCGCCGCGCCGCCCGCGCCGCGGTACAGCCGGTCGTCGACGAGGATCCCGGCGCCGATCGCGGTCCCCGCCTTGACGGAGACCGAGTGTCGCGTGCGCCGGGCGTGCCCGAAGTGCTCGCCGACGGCCATCGCGTTCGCGTCGTTCTCGACGACGGCGGGCACGCCCAGGGCGTCCTCCAGCCAGGAGCCGACGTCGAACCCCGACCACCCGGGCATGCGCGACGGGCTGTCGAGGGCGCGCCGGGCGACGTCGACCGGGCCGGGCAGGCAGATGCCGACGCCGAGCAGCCGGCCGCCGTCGGGCTGCGCGGCGGCCATCTCCCGCAGCGCGGCCGTGACCTGCGTCAGCACCGGCCCGGGGCCGTCGCCGATCGCGAGGGCCACCTCGGTGGTGGTGGTCAGCTCGCCGCCGTGCGGCAGGATGCCGAGCCGGGCGTGGGCGCCCCCGAGGTCGACGACGCCGAGGTAGCCCGTGCTGCCGGGCACCCGGAGCGCGCGCGGCCGCCGTCCGCCGCTCGACTCACCCTCGCCCGTCTCCTCCAGGACGCCGGCGGCGAGCATCGCCTGCACCCGTTGCGAGACGGTGGACGGCGCGATGCCGAGCGACTCGGCGATCTCCTTGCGGGACCGGGCGCGGCCGCTCGACACGAGCACGAGAATCTCCCGCTCGAGCCGTGCGGCGGCCACCCGGGGACGCGCGGGCTGGGCCACGGGCCTCCTCCAAGTTCTTCCAGAACTTCTTTCAGCACTTCTTTCAGGACACGGAACAAGTTCCGGGCAAGAGTCTGCACCACATCGGGCACGGTCCGGACAGGTCGGCCTTTTTGCGGTCCCGAATTAACAGCCTTGTTACGGATTTCGCATAGATCCGGGAAACTTAGTACGTCTACGGTGCTCCATTATTCGGCTGGCGAAACAAGTGCCCGAGTCGCACAGGCTCCGGCGTCGCCGGCCCCGCAGACCAAGGAGACCCAGATGCGCACCACGCATGCCGGACGGGCCGTACGGCTCGCCGTCGGCGCTGCCGCCGCCGTCGCCCTCCTCGCCGGATGCTCGACGTCTTCGTCCGGCAGCGACGAGGCAGCCGCACGCACCGACGTGAACTACGCCCTGCCCGCGAACGCGACCCCCAACTGGATCGTGCCGCTGGGCATCGCGGGCAAGCTCGCCACCCACAACTCCGCGATCATGCGCACCCTCTGGGAGCCGCTCGTGGCCTACGACGGCTCCGAGGGCGAGGTGGGGCGCGTGGCGAGCGCCGATCTCGCCGACGAGATCACCTTCTCCGACGACGGCCTGGTCGCCACCATCACCCTCGACGACCGCACCTGGAGCGACGGCGAGCCCGTCACCTCGGCGGACGTGAAGTTCTGGTTCGACCTCGTCAAGGCGAACACGGACGTCTGGGCCAGCTACTCCGAGGGCCGCATGCCCGACAACGTGACCGAGGTGGCCACCCCCGACGAGAAGACCGTCGAGCTCACCTTCGACAAGGTCTACAACCCGGAGTGGCTCCAGGCCTCGCAGCTCACGCTCGTCGTGCCGCTGCCGGCCCACGCCTGGGCCAAGGCCGCCGACGACGACGAGCCCGACCCGGCGCTCGCCGAGACCGCGGACGGCGCGAAGGCGATCTTCGAGTACCTCGTCGGCCAGAGCGAGGACCTCGCGACCTACGAGTCCAACCCGCTGTGGCAGACCATCAACGGCCCCTACTCGCTGACCGGGTTCACCGACAGCGGCCAGGTCGAGCTGACGCGGAACGAGAAGTACGACGGCGACGACGCCGCCTCGATCGACACCGTCAACCTGCTCCCGTACACGTCCACCGACGCCGAGGTGAACGCCGTGCGCTCCGGCGCCGTCGACTACGGGTACATCCCCACCACCGGCCTGGACGCGCCGGAGCAGTACGAGCAGCTCGGCTACGCCGTCGAGCCCTGGGCGGGCTGGTCCATCACCTACCTGCCGTACAACTTCAACCACCCCGAGCTGGGCCCGGTCTACCGCCAGCTCTACGTGCGCCAGGCGCTCCAGCACCTGGTGGACCAGGAGCAGATCTCCGACGTCATCTGGAAGGGCGCCGCGCTGCCCGGCTACGGGCCGGTGCCGCAGAACCCCGAGAGCGACTTCCTCTCCGACGAGCAGAAGGCCAACCCGTACCCGTTCGACCCGGAGGCCGCGGCCGCGCTGCTCGCGGACCACGGCTGGACCGCCGGTTCGGACGGCGTCCTGGAGTGCACCAGCCCGGGCGACGGCGACGACGAGTGCGGCAAGGACGTCGAGGACGGCCAGAAGCTGGCGATCACGATCCTGACGCAGAGCGGCTCGGCCGAGACCGACAACATGTTCGCCGAGATCAAGTCCACGTTCGAACAGGCCGGCGTGGGCGTGACCATCGAGAGCGCGCCGCTGAACACGGTGCTGTCCTCCATCGCGCCGTGCACCGCCGACCAGGCGGACTGCGACTGGCAGCTCCCGTTCTTCGGCACCGCCGGGAGCTGGTACTTCGGCGGCTACCCGAGCGGCGAGCGCGTGTTCGGCACCGGCGCGGCCTCGAACTTCGGCTCCTACTCGGACGACGAGCTCGACACCCTGATGCACGACTCCACCGAGAGCACCGACACGTCGGTGATGCAGGAGTACTCGAAGTACGGCGCCGAGAACCTGCCGGTCATGTGGCTGCCGAACCCCGTCTACCAGGTCTCCGTGATCAAGGACGGGCTGGAGGGCACCACGCAGGACCCGCTCGCCAGCTTCCACCCGCAGCGCTGGAGCTGGGCCGGCTGACATGACGACAGCCATCCCCGCCCAGAGCGGGGCCGTCGAAGCCGGAGCCGCCGCGCCCGCGCCCGTCAGGGCAGCCCGCGGCGGCTTCGGCCGCTTCCTGATCCGGCGCGTGCTCCAGGCGCTCGTCGTGATCCTCGTGGTCAGCGTCATCGTGTTCGCGCTGCTGCACGCGCTGCCGGGCGGACCCGCCCGCGGCGTCCTCGGCCAGCAGGCCACCGAGGAGCAGATCGCCGCGTTCGAGGCCGCCAACGGCCTCGACCAGCCCGTCGTGCTCCAGTACCTGTCGTTCCTGGGGCGCTCGCTGACGGGCGACCTCGGCGAGTCCTACCTGCTCAACCAGTCGGTCTCCGACGCGATCGCCCTGCGCCTGCCCAAGACGCTGCTGCTGACCGGGCTGTCGCTCGTGGTCGCGGTGCTGATCGCCGTGCCCGTCGGCGTCTACCAGGCCGTGCGCCGCAACCGTGCCGTCGACTACTGGCTCTCCACGCTGGCGATCGTCGCCTACTCGACGCCGACGTTCTTCCTCGGGATGCTGCTGATCCTGCTGCTCAGCCAGACCGCCGGGCTCTTCCCGGCGGCGGCCCCGCAGGGCACCGGGATCGCCGAGGTGCTGGCCCAGCCGGACGCGCTCGTGCTGCCCGTGCTCACGGGCGCGGTGCCGATCGTGGCCACGTTCAGCCGGTACATGCGGTCGGCCACGCTCGACAACCTGGGCGAGGACTACGTGCGCACCGCCCGCGCCAAGGGCACCGGCCGCCGCCGCGTGGTGCTGCGACACGTGCTGCGCAACTCGCTCACCCCGGTGGTCGCGATGCTCGGCTACTACCTGCCCGTCATGTTCGGCGGCGCCCTGGTGGTCGAGCAGCTCTTCAACTACCCCGGCATGGGGCTGCTGTTCTGGAGCGCCGCGCAGAGCAGCGACTTCCCGGTGCTGCTCGGCTGCGTGCTCGTCATCTCGGTCGCCACCGTCGTGGGCTCCCTGCTGGCCGACGTCGTCCAGGCCGTCCTGGACCCCCGCACCCGAGGAGGCCTGCGATGACGGGGCTGCGTCGTTTCACGAGGAACCGGCTGGCCGTCGTGGGCGCCGTGGCGCTCGCCGTGCTGGTGCTGTTCGTGCTGATCGGGCCGCTCGTGTACCCCACGGAGCAGGTGGCGACCGACCTCGGCGCGGCCAACCTGCCGCCCGGCGTCGACGGGCACCCCCTGGGCACGGACGCGCTCGGCTACGACAACCTGGGCCGGCTGATGGTCGCCGGCCAGGTCTCGCTGCTGGTCGGAGTCCTGGCAGGGGCGCTCGCCACCGTGGTCGGCACCCTCTGGGGCGCGGTCGCCGGGTACGTGGGCGGCGCCGTCGACGTCGTCATGATGCGCGTGGTCGACGCCGGCATCGCGATCCCCGCGATCTTCCTGCTGCTGGTGCTCTCCACGATCGTGCGGCCCACGGTCGGCATGATGATCGTCGTGCTCGGCCTGGTGTCCTGGCTGGTCCCGGCCCGGCTGATCCGGGCGGAGGCCCTGTCGGTCCGCACCCGCGACTACGTGGTGGCGGCCCGCGCGATGGGCGCCTCGCACGGGCGCACCGTGCTGACGCACGTCATCCCCAACACCGTGGGCACCGTGGTGGTCAACGCGACCTTCCAGGTGGCCGACGCCATCCTGCTGGTCGCCTACATCAGCTTCCTCGGGATGGGCGTGCAGCCACCCACGACCGACTGGGGCGCGATGCTGAACGACGGCATCAACTACATCTACCAGGGCGCCTGGTGGCTCATCCTGCCGCCCGGCCTGGCGATCGTGGTCGTGGTCTGCGCCCTGAACTTCGTGGGCGACGGGCTGCGGGACGTCGTCGACGTGAAGGGGAGGACGGCATGAGCGACGTCGTACTGCGCATCCGGGACCTGGACGTCACCTTCACCACCGGCTCCGGCGAGGTGCCCGCGGTGCGTGGCGTCGACCTCGAGGTGCGACGCGGCCGGGTGGTCGCGCTGGTGGGCGAGTCCGGCTCGGGCAAGAGCGTCACGTCGCTGTCCGTGCTCGGGCTGCTGCCCTCGACGGCACGCGTCACGGGCTCGGTCGAGCTGGCCGACGGCGAGGCGGTGCGCGACGTCGTCGGCACACCCGAGGAGCAGCTCGTGGACCTGCGCGGCCGCGTGGTGTCCATGGTGTTCCAGGAGCCGATGACGGCGCTCAACCCGACCATGACGCTGGGCGACCAGATCGCCGAGGCGGTGCTCAACCACGAGCGTGTGCCGCGGGCGGTCGCGCGGGAGCGGGCCGTGGGGCTGCTGCGGTCCGTGGGCATCCCCGAGCCGGAGCGGCGCGCGGGGCAGTACCCGCACGAGCTGTCCGGCGGGCAACGGCAGCGCGTGGTGATCGCGATCGCGCTGGCGTGCGAGCCGCAGCTCATCGTCGCCGACGAGCCGACGACGGCGCTCGACGTGACCGTGCAGGCCGGGATCCTCGACCTGCTGCGCGAGCTCGTGGCGCAGCGGGGGACGGCGCTGCTGCTGGTCACGCACAACATGGGCGTCGTCGCCGACCTGGCCGACGAGGTGGCCGTGATGAGCGGCGGCCGGATCGTGGAGCACGGGCCGGTGGAGCAGGTGCTGCTCGCGCCGGAGCACGAGTACACGCGGGCGCTGCTGGACGCGGTGCCGGCGGTGCCGCCGGCGAGCGATCGTGGGTCGAGCGATCGTGGGTCGAGCTTGTCGAGACCTGGTTCGGAGGTGTCGGGGGTCTCGACAGGCTCGACCGGCGGGGTTGGCTCGACCGGCGGGGTTGGGGCGACCGGCGACGGCTCGGACACCGACGCCGACCCCCGCGAGGTCGTGCTCGACCTGCGTGGCGTCAGCCTCGACTACCGGGTGCAGGGCCGCCACGTCCGCGCCGTCGAGCGCCTCGACCTGACCGTGCGCGCGGGCGAGATGCTGGGCCTGGTCGGCGAGTCCGGCTCGGGCAAGTCGACGGCGGGCCGCGCCTGCCTCGGCCTGCTCACGCCGGCCGAGGGCGAGGTGCTGCTGCTCGGCACCTCCGTCGCCCGGGCGCGAGGCAAGGCCCGGCGCCGTCTGCTGGCCGACGTCGGCGTCGTGTTCCAGGACCCGGGCGGGTCGCTGGACCCACGCCGGCTCGTGGGCGAGTCGATCGCGGAGCCGCTGGCGATCCACGGCCGGGACGGGCGGCGGCTGACCGCGGCCGAGAAGCGGGCGCGGGTGCGCGAGCTGCTCGACGCGGTGCGCCTGCCCGCGGGCGCCGAGCGGCGCTACCCGCACGAGTTCTCCGGCGGGCAGCGCCAGCGGATCGGGCTGGCCCGGGCGCTCGCGCTACGACCCCGCCTGTTGGTGGCCGACGAGCCGACCAGCGCCCTGGACGTGTCCGTGCAGGCCGAGGTGCTCCAGGTGCTGCGCGACCTGCACGCGGAGCTCGGGTTCGGCTGCCTGTTCATCAGCCACGACCTGGGCGTGGTGCACGAGCTGACCGACCGCGTGGCCGTGCTGCGCGCCGGGCGCCTCGTGGAGAGCGGCCCGACGGCAGAGGTGTTCCGCGCGCCGCGCGAGCTGTACACGGCCGAGCTGCTGGCCTCCGTGCCGACGCCGGACCCGGCCGCGCAACGGGAGCGGCGCGCGGCCCGGCAGGCGCTCGCGCCGGTGCCGGGTGCGGTCGCGTCGGGCGCCGCCCCGGCCCCCGGAGCCGCGCTGTGACGGGCGGACCCACCGCGGGCGTCGACATCGGCGGCACCAAGATCCGAGCCGCCGTCGTCACGGCGGACGGCGCCGTGCTCGCCTCGGCGACCGCGCCGACGCCGTCGGGCGGTGCGGCGATGCTCGACGTCGCGGCCGAGCTCGTGGAGCGGGCGACCGCCACGGCGCGGGTGCGGGTCGCGGCGGTCGGCGTCGGCGCGGCCGGGGTCGTGGACCCGGTGACGGGGGAGGTGCTCGCCGCGAGCGACTCGTTCGTCGGCTGGGTCGGCACCGACCTGCGGGGCGGGCTCGCGGCCCGGACGGGCCTGCCGGTCACCGTGGCGAACGACGTCGACGCGTTCCTCGTGGGCGAGGCGACCTGGGGCGCCGTCCGCGGCGTGCGGTCGGCGGCGGGGATCGCGCTCGGGACCGGCGTCGGGGGCGCGCTCTGGCTGGACGGCGCGCTGTACCGCGGTGCGGGCGCGGCCGGGGAGATCGGGCACATGCCCGGGTTCGGCGACGCGCGGTGCACCTGCGGGCAGCGCGGGCACCTGGAGACGCTGGCGTCGGGGCGCTCGGTGGAGCGGCGGTACGGGGAGGCCGTGGTCGCCGGCGGCGTCGTCGGCGCGGCGGAGATCGAGGCCCGGGCGCGGGCGGGGGACGCTGACGCGGCGCGCGTGCTGGCCGACGCCGGGCGCGCGGTCGGGTCGGCGGTGCTGGTGCTGGCGGCGCTGCTCGACGTCGGGCACGTGGTGGTGGGCGGCGGGCTGGCGCACGCCTGGGACCTGCTGGAGCCCGCGATCCGGGCCCGGCTGGTCGACGAGCCGCCCGTGTCGGGGCACCCCGTCGAGGTTCGCCGGGCCGTGCTGGGTGGCGACGCGACGGTGGTGGGCGCGGCGGCGCTGGCGCGGTGACTGCGGCTTCCTGGGGCGCATGACGGGTGCGCATGACATCGGTCCGTTGCCCCGAGACCGGTCATTCGTCGGACCGGTCTCGACGCAGGGGACCGAAGTCATTGAGTTCGGTCGGTTGCCTGCCTCAGGAACGCCGACGGCGCCCGGCCGCGGTGTGCGGTCGGGCGCCGTCGGAGGGGCTGCCTGGGGGATCAGGCGGCGGTGGTGACCTCGACGCGCTGCGGCGTCGTGCCGGCGAAGACGCCCGGCACGGTGACCGTCAGGACGCCCGAGTCGTAGGACGCGCGCACGGCGTCGCCGTCCACGGCCTTCGGCAGGGTGACGACGCGGCGGAAGGAGCCGAAGCGGACCTCCGAGATGCGGCGGCCCTCGGACTCCTCGGAACGCTGGTCCTTGCGCTCGCCGCGCACGACGAGCTTGCGACCCTCGACCTCGACGGTGACGTCGTCGGCCGGGTTCACGCCCGGCAGGTCGAGGCGGGCGACGAGGTCCTCGCCCTCACGGTAGACGTCGGCCGCGGGCACGGGGCCTGCGGTCGCGGCAGTCTGGCTCCACGGGTCACGGAGCCAGGTCTGGGCGAACGGTGAACGGGTCAGAACGGTGGTCATGATGTTCTCCTCCGGATGGGGTGATGACCGGTACAACCTGAGTCGACCCGACTCAATTTCCGGGTTCGCCGACGGCGGACGCGGCCCCTGTCGCCAGGGTCAGTGGCGGGTGATCGTCAGTGCCGCCTCGCGCTCGCCGACGACGACGTCCGCCGCGCCGCCGATCGGCACGGTGAGCAGCGGGCTCGTGTGCCCGAAGTCGACGCCGGCCAGGACCGGCTTGCCGGCCAGGGCGGGCTGGCGCGCGACGATCTCGTCGAGCGCCTCGCGGGTCACGCCGGAGGCGGCCTGGAAGCGGCCGAGCACCAGCCCGGTCACGCCCCCGGCGTCGGGCTGCTGGAGCAGGGAGGTGAGGTTGCGGGCGAAGGCGACCGTGTTCGACTCGAAGTCGTCCTCGATGAAGAGGAGCGCACCGTCGAGCGACGGCATGTTCGCGGTGCCCTGGAGCAGGTTGAGCGTGCAGAGGTTGCCGCCGACGATCCGGCCCGACGCGCGCCCCGGCCGCAGCCGCCACCAGCCCTTGTTCGGCACGGGTGTGCGGTCGTCCTGGTCGGCGAACCACATGTCGTCGGTCCAGGCCTGCGACGGCTCGACGGCGATCGGGGCGTCGTCGGTCACGGCGGCGCGGAACCAGTCGCCGGTGGGCTCGAAGTGGTCGCGCATGCCCCAGCTCGACCAGTGCGGGCCGGAGTACGTGACCAGGCCGGTGCGGGCGAGGATCGCATTCTGCAGCGCGGTGATGTCCGAGTAGCCGCAGAACACCTTGGGGTGGGCCGCGATCAGGTCGAAGTCCAGGTAGGGCAGCAGCTCGTTGCTGTTGAACCCGCCGATCACGGTGATGATCCCCGCGACGGACGGGTCGGCGAACGCGGCGTGCAGGTCGGCGACGCGGTGCTCGACCGAGCCGCTGCGGAACTGGTCGTCCTCGTCGACGTGCTCGCCGAACGTGAGGGTGAGTCCCATCGCCGCGAACCGCTCGTTGATCCAGCGGGTGTTGTCGTGCTCCATGATCATGGCGCGCGAGCGGGCGGGCGCGATCACCCGGACGGTGTCGCCGGGGCGGAGCTTGGGCGGGACGATGGTCTCGACGTGCGCTGACATGCCCGCAGCCTAGGACGGCGTCGCGGGTGACGGCGCCCGGATTTTCCCGACCAGCATCCGACCTGTTCCCGACCAGTGCACGACCAGGAGGAACGATGCGCGCCACCCGGATCATGGCCAACCTGCGGGTGGCCGACGTCGACGCCGCCAAGGGCTTCTACGCCGACTACCTCGGGCTGAGCACCGAGGAGTTCAACCTGGGCTGGGTGGCCCGCTACACGTCCCCGGACACCGGCGCGGTGGTCCAGCTCGTGACGCGCGACGCGACAGCGGCCGCGGACGCCGCCGTCTCGGTCCACACGCCCGACGTCGAGGGCGCGTACGCCGAGGCGCGGCAGCGCGGGTACGAGATCGTGCACGAGCTGACGACGGAGTCGTGGGGCGTGCGCCGGTTCCTGGTGCGGGCGCCGGACGGCACGGTGGTCAACGTGGTGCAGCACGCGGACTGAGGAGGGCCGCCAGCAGCAGGTCCGTCACGGCGGGCAGCACCTGCTCGATGTCCGCTCCGGCGGCCGTGCGCTCGGCGCCCGCCCGCACCACGCCGCTGAGCAGGTGCGTGGTCAGCACGACGTCGCCGACCGGGCGGAAGGTGCCCTCCGTGACGCCCTCACCCAGCACCCGCTCGACGGCGGCGGCGACCTGGGCGAAGGGCCCTTCGGGATGTTCCAGCACGTCCTGCGGTACCGCCGTGGCGGGTGAGTGCAGCATCAGGCGCACCGCCGGGGTGTCGAAGGAGCGCATGAGCGTGTCGACGATCTGCGCCAGGCGCCGCGGGGCCGGTTCTGGTCCCGCGGCGATCTCGTCGATCCGGGCCAGGGTGTCGCGGCTGGCGTGCTGGGCGACCTTGGCGGCCAGTGCCGTCTTGTCCTTGGCGTAGTTGTAGATCGTGTTGCGGGCGATCCCCGCCCGGGCGGCCACGTGCCCGAGGTTGAAGCCGTCGTAGCCACGTTCGGCGAGCAGGGCTCCCATCGCCGCGGTCAGGTCGGTCCAGACCTGTTCGTGATGGGCCTGGAACGTGGCGCCCTTGATCCGTGGCATGCGCCCAGTATCACCTGCTCGTGAGCGCGGAGGGCGGGACGTTCCCGTCGTCGGCCGGTGCGGTCGGGCGTGTGCGGCTCGCCATCTTCCCGACCGCTCCGAGGACGGCGAGCACGGCGGCGCGCACCCGCTCGGCCACGGGACCCGACGGGACGAAGAGCTGCTGCATGAGCCGGGCCCGGCGCTGGTGACCGGTGATCGCGGGGCGCAGGCCCGCCTCCCAGGCGGCCAGTGCGGCCCCCAGGTCCTCGGGGTGCTCGCGCAGCGCCGCGCCCAGGTCGGCACCGCCGCGCATGGCCATGCTCGAACCCATGCCGGAGTAGAGGTTCATGCACCACGCGGCGTCCCCGACCAGGACGACGCGGCCTGAGTGCCAGGTGGGCATCTTGACCTGGTTGACCGAGTCGAACAGGAAGTGCGGCGCCTGCTCCAGCTGGTCCAGGGCGTGCGCCACCGACGGATGGTCCATGCCGGCATAGACGTCGCGCAGGGTCTCGACCGGGGGACGGGTGAACTGGCCGTCCACGTCGGTGGTGCGGTAGGTCAGCAGCGCGGTGGGAGTGCGGTCGGCGAACCCGAAGACCCAGGCCGCCCGCCGGGAGCGCGCGTCGATGCTGCCGTCCTCGCGCCCGAGCCCGGGCACCTGCTCGGCCAGCTCGAAGGCGCAGATGATGGCGTCCCACTGGTCCAGGTAGTCGCGATCGGGTCCGAACGCCAGCTTGCGCACGCTCGAGCGGACGCCGTCCGCGCCCACCACCAGGCCGAACTCCTCCACCGTCTCGGCCCCGGTGGCCTCCTGCAGCAGGCGGACCCGGGCGGTGTACGGAGTCTGCTCGACCGCGACCGGGCGGGTGCCGAACCGGACCTCCGCCCCGCCCCGTTCCTCGAGGGTGCGCCACAGCGCCTCCTCGATGTCACCGCGCACCACCGCGTACGGGCCGCCCGGCCGGTCCAGGAACCCCGAGCCCGGCCGGGCACGGCCGGAGCGACCCACGGCCCAGTCCTTGCCGTCGACGGGGTTGCGCACGTGCAGGTTGGCGGCCGCGCCCAGGTCCGCCAGGGCCTTCTTGCCGTCCGGGAAGATCCCGACGAAGTACCCGCCCGTGCGCCGCTCCGGAGAGCGCTCGACCACGACCGGTTCCCAGCCCGCGTCGCGCAGCCCGATCGCGGTCGCGATGCCGGCGATGCCGAGACCTACCACGAGCGCGCGCCTGTCCTGCTGAGTCATCGGGGCTCCTCCCAAGTTGCGACACTCTGTCGCAAGAAAAAGTTACGACAACTCGTCGTAACTATGGAAGGGGCATGACTGTGACCCGGGACACCGTGCTGGTTCCGTCGGCCGGCGTGGTCCCGGGTGGGCTCAGCCGTGGATCGGGCCGTGCGTCTCGCGCAGCGGCCGGGTCGAGGCACCCGACCGGGCCGCGATGATCTCGGCGGCGATCGAGACGGCGGTCTCGTCGGGCGTGCGGGCGCCGAGGTCCAGGCCGATCGGGCTGTGCAGCCGGGCGAGCGCCGCGGCCGGGACACCGTCCTCGACCAGCCGGGCCGTCCGCTCGGCGTGGGCCCGGCGGGAACCCATGGCGCCCACGTAGGTGCCGGCCGGGAGGTCGGTCAGTGCGGTGTGCAGCAGGGGTACGTCGAACTTGGGGTCGTGGGTCAGCACGCACACGGCGTCGCGCGCGGAGACGCGGCCCGCCTCGATCTCGGCGGCGAGGTACCGGTGCGGCCACTCCACCACCACCTCGTCGGCCTCGGGGAAGCGGGCCGGCGTGGCGAACACTAGGCGGGCGTCGCAGACCGTGACCCGGTAGCCCAGTAGCCGGCCGGCCCGCGCCAGCGCGGCCGCGAAGTCGATCGCCCCGAACACCAGCAGGCGCGGGGGCGGGGCGAAGACCTGCAGGAAGATCCGCGTCCCCGTGCCGGTGCGCTCGCCGTGCGGGCCGTACTCGCGCACCGCGGAGCTGCCGGCGGCGAGCTGCCCGACGGCGGCCGCGGCGACGGCGGCGTCGAGATCGGCGTCGCCGAGTCCCGGCCCGGCCGAGGGGACACGGTCCGAACCGGTGACCACCAGCCGCCGGCCCACGTCGGCTCCCGCGCGACCGGCCCCGGCACCACCGGCCCCCGCCACGACCGTCGCGAGGCAGACGCCCGGCCCCGCCGGGCCGCCGTCGGGCCGGAGCGGGGCGAGGACCCGCCCGGCGAACTCGCCGAAGCCCGGCCATGCCGCCCGCGAGACGGGCGCGACGAACACCTCGATGGTCCCGCCGCAGGTCAGGCCCACGTCGAAGGCGTCGTCGTCGGTGACGCCGTAGCTGACGAGCACGGGGCGGCCGGTCTCGGCGACTTCGAGGCAGAGGTCGTACACAGCGCCCTCGACGCACCCTCCGGACACCGAGCCGATGACCTCGCCGCCCGGTCCCACGGCCAGCGCCGCACCCGGCTCGCGCGGCGCGGACCGGAACGTGCGCACCACCGTGGCGACGGCCGCGCGCTCGTCGGCGCGCCACCAGTCGAGCAGCTGCGGCAGCAGGTCCCGCACCCCGGCTCCTTTCCCGCACCGACCTCCGTGCTTCTCACGGTCTCACGCCTCTGTCACGCGCAGAGGTCGGGCAGGTGACGGGTCTGGTCCGACATGCCGGCGCGTTCGGGGCCATCATGGAAGGGACCGCAACGACGCGAGGAGGACCCCATGAAAGCAGCAGTGGGCGACCGGATCGTCACGGCTTCAGGTGTGGTCGGCGGCGCTGTGCGGGACGGCGTGGTGACCGAGTGTCCCCACGGCGACGGGTCGCCGCCGTACCGGGTGCGCTGGTCCGACACGGGCGAGGAGACGCTCGTCTACCCCGGCGGCGACACGTACGTCGACGCGCAGGTCGAGGCGACGTCCCGCGCATGGGCCGAGGCCCGCCGCGGCCGCGCGCTGACCTGGGACGTGCGGATCACCGTCGTCGAGGCGGCGGGCAGCACGACGGCGGAGGCCACGGTGATGAACGGTCCGCCGGACGCCCTGCGCGGCGTCGGGCACGCCAGGAAGTCGCCCGACGACGACGAGGTCCCGCTGATCGGCGACGAGATCGCCGCCGGCCGGGCCCTGCGGCGTCTCGCCGACCGGCTGCTCGCCGTGGCCGAGGCCGACGTCTCCGCCGCGGTCGGGCACAAGGCGCACCTGCACCGGTGACCCGGACGACCCTCAGGCCAGGATCCCCGACGAGTCCAGCGCCGCACGCACCTCGGGGTCGAGCCACGGCTCGACGCCCGCCCAGGTGGTGCGCCACGAGATGCCCGTGATCCGGGTTCCGTCGGGGAACGTCTCGATGTAGTCGGCCTGCAGCACGCCGTGCTCGTCGCACCAGAACGCGTTCGCGGGGCTGCCGTCCAGGAGCTGGTCGATGCGCATCGCGGAGACCGAGACGCCGTCCGGCAGCACCAGCGGCTGCGTGTCGGTGCGCACCAGCAGGGCGTGCTGCGTGCGCGCGGGATCGGTGTCGTCGAGCTGCGTGTACTCGACCCAGGACCCCACGCTCGCGAGCTCCAGCACCAGCAGGTACCGGGCGAACGACGGGACGCCGTCGCCCACGCCCGGCGGCAGGTCCGCGCGCTCGAACGAGACGTCCACGCCGCCCGGCTCGCGCTGGTGCGACCAGCGCACCCAGGCCCGCACGTCGCCGTCGTACTCCACGCGCTGCCGGGCCCGCAGCACCACGTCGGGCTGCGGGCGCATCGCGAGCACCGAGTCGAGCACCAGCAGGCCGTCGTCGGTCTCGGACTCCCGGCGCACGAGGGCGCCGTCGGGCGTGGTCCCGTTGTTGCTCAGCGCCTGGATGTGCATGCTCGATTCTTTCGCGCGGCCCGGCCCGCTCGCCAGGGCAGACCGCCCGCCGGACGGCGCTGCGGGTAGGTTGCGGACATGAGCGAGCGCGTGGACGTGGAACAGCACCGGGCCGACGTCGGGGAGCTGCTCGCGACGTTCGTCGAGCGGCCCGTCGAGGAGGTCCCCCTCGACGGCGAGGTGCTCGGCCGCGTGCTGGCGCGCGACGTCGTGGCCCCCGAACCGCTGCCGCGGTTCCGCAACTCGCAGATGGACGGCTTCGCGGTCCGCGCCGCCGACGTCGCCCTGGCCACCCCCGACGCGCCGGTCACGCTGCCCGTGGTGGGCGACGTCGCCGCTGCCCCGGGCGAGCCCGCCCCGCTCGCGCCGGGCACCGCGGTGCGGATCATGACCGGCGCCCCCGTCCCCGTCGGCGCGGACGCCGTGGTGCCCGTCGAGGACACCGATCACGTGACCTTCAACGGCGCCGCCGCGGCCCTGGCGACCACGGTGGTCGTGGCCCGCGCCCGGGCGGCCGGCGAGTTCGTCCGGGAGCCCGGGTCCGACGTCGCCGCCGGCACCGTCGTGCTCCCCGTCGGCACGGTGCTCGCACCCCATCACGTGGCGGCCGCCGCTGCGTGCGGCGTCGCCCGCCTCGCGCTCGTCGCCCCGGTCTCCGTGGCGGTCGTCTCCACGGGCAGCGAGCTCGTCGGACCGGACCGCGCACCCGGCCCGGGACAGATCTTCGACGCCAACGGCCCGGCGCTCGCGGCCGCGGTCCGGGCGGCCGGTGGGCACGTGGGCCTGCGCCTGGCCCTGCCCGACGACCCGGAGGCGGTACGCGCCGGGCTGGAGCGCGCGGCTGCGGACCACGACCTGGTGCTCACCACCGGCGGTGTGAGCCAGGGCGCGTACGAGGTGGTCAAGGACGCCCTGCCGGAGGTCATCTTCCGCTCCGTGGCCATGCAGCCCGGCGGGCCGCAGGGGTTCGGCCGGGTGGGCGGTACGCCGCTGCTCGCCTTCCCCGGCAACCCGGTCAGCGCGCAGGTCTCGTTCGTCGTCTTCCTCCGGGAGATCCTGCGGGCGGCCGCGGGCCTGCCACCGGTGAACCGGGTGCGCGCGGTGCTCGACGACGCGGTGGTCTCGCCGATCGGCCGGCGGCAGCTCCTGCGGGGGCGGTGGGTGCGGTCGGCCGGGCCGGGCGCCTCGGCCGGTACGCCGCCGCACGTCGCCGTCGTCGGCGGGCCCGGCTCGCACCTCGTGGCGTCCATGGCCGCCGCGGACGTGCTGATCGACGTGCCCGCCGCCGCGACTACGCTCGAACCGGGTGCCGAGGTGGTCGTGTGGCCGCTGTGACGCCGCACCCGGGCGAGAGGGATCGGTGAGCATGGACCAGGTCGTGCGCGTGACGCAGGAGGTGCTCGACGACGCCGTCGGGCGGGCCGTCGAGGCGGCGGTGGCCGCGCCGGAGTGCGGCGCCGTGGTCACCTTCCGCGGCGTGGTCCGGGACGACGACGGCGGTCGCGCCGTCACGAGCCTCGACTACGAGGCGCACCCTGACGCCACCGCCGTGCTACAAAAAGTGTGCCAGGCGGTGAGCGCCGAGACGGGCTTTCGCGTCGCGGCGACGCACCGCTACGGGCACCTCGAGGTCGGGGACGTCGCGCTCGTCGCCGCCGCGTCGGCCGGGCACCGCAAGGAGGCCTTCGAGGCGTGCTCGCTGCTGGTGGAGCGCATCAAGGCCGAGGTGCCGATCTGGAAGAAGCAGCAGTTCACGGACGGCGAGTCCGAGTGGGTCGGTCTGTGACGATCCGCCGTACGCGGGTGACCGCGCGGCCCACCCGGCGGGGGATGAGCAGCTCGGGCAGCCGGGCGACACGGCCCGGCAGCGTGCGGCCCGGCAGCGTGAGGCTCGGCCGGGACAAGCCGGTCCGCGACAGTCCGCTCCGCGACAGGCTCGGCAGGGACGGCAGCGACGGCAGGCTCGGGAGCGACGGCAGGCTGGGCAGCGACGGCAGCGTCAGGTGGGGCATCGACAGGTTCGGCATGCTCAGCCCGGACAGCCCCAGGCTCGGCAGCCGCTGGATGCCGCGCACCCAGATGCGCTCCCGCACCGGCGGGGGCGGCACGTCGAGCCGGTCGTAGAACGCCTCGGCGCACGCGCGCCACGAGAACAGCTCGGCGTACCGGCGCGTCTCCTCGCGGGAGCAGTCCAGCGCGGCGAGACAGGCCGCCCGCAGGTCGTCGTCGACGGCGCCCGCGCCGGAGCCGGGGATCAGGTCGCGCGGACCCGGCGCGTCGAACCCGGCCACCGGCGTACCCGAGGCCATCGCCTCCAGGATGACCAGCCCGAACGTGTCGGTGCGGCTCGGGAAGACGAGCACGTCGGCGTCGGCGAAGTGCTGGGCCAGGTCGTCGCCCGAGCGGCGGCCCAGGAAGTGCGCGGCAGGGTAGGCGGCCTCCAGGTCGGCGCGCGCCGGGCCGTCGCCCACCACGACCTTCGAGCCGGGCAGGTCCAGGTCGAGGAACGCCTCGACGTTCTTCTCCACCGCGAGCCGGCCCACGTACAGGAAGACGGGCCCGGGCAGGTCCCGGTAGACGCCGTTCCCCGTGGAACCGGCCCCGCCGGCGGTGGCCCGACGGCGGGGGTGGAACTGCTCGGTGTCCACGCCGAGGCTCCACGGCGTCACGTTCCGGATGCGCCACTGGGTGAGCTGCTCGCGCATGGTCGGCGTCGCCACCAGCACCGCGCCGGACTTGTCGTGGAACTTGCGCACGTAGCGGTAGCCGGCCCACAGCGGGATCCAGGACCACCGCGCGCTCACGTACTCGGGGAACTGCGTGTGGTAGCTGGACGTGAACGGGAACCCGAAGTGGTCGCAGACGGCGCGCGCGTACCAGCCGAGCGGACCCTCGGTGGCGATGTGCACGGCGTCGGGCGCGAACTCCAGGAACCGGCGTTCGACGTCGTCGCGGGCCATGATCGGCACGCGGATCTCGGAGTAGGTGATCAGGGGGATGGTGCGGTAACCGTCCCAGGGCGTGACCACCTCCACCGCGCAGCCCATCCGGCGCAGCTCGGCCACGGTGCGCGAGAGCGCCGTGGCGACACCGTTCACCTGAGGTTCCCAGGCGTCGGTGACGATCATGATGCGGTGCGGCCGATCGGTCGCTGTATGCACGGCGTGATTCAACCACGTTCCGGCAGGGCCGAGATCCACCCGTGCCTCGCGGGCGTCGGGGTGGACCTCGGCCTGCCGGTCACGTCGGCCGAGGGGGCCTCAGTCCTGGGGGTCCAGGTAGGGCTCGACGTTCTCGGTGTACGCCGTCTCGATGCGGGGCGTGATCCCCTCGAACGCCGTGGCCGGGTCGGCGCCCTCGATGACGATCTGCTCCAGGGCGTCGTTCAGCAGCGCGTCGGCGCCGGGAACGAAGACGCGGACGTCGTCCTGCACGCGGGCCTTGTCGGCGAGCTGGTCCACCGCGGTGCGGAACTGCGGCGTCTCCTCGTAGGTGGCCTTCATGGTGTCGCTCTCCACGGCGGAGGTGCGCACGGGCATGTAGCCGGTGGACTGCGAGAAGGTGGCGGTGTTCTCGGTGTCGGTGAGGAACTCCAGGAACATCGCGGCCGCGAGCTGCTCCTCCGTCGTCTTGGACGACGGGATCGCCAGGCCGGTGCCGCCGGTCGGGGTGCCGCCGCCCTGCGGGCCGTCCGGCAGGTAGGCCGTGCCGACCTCGAACTTCGCGGCGTCGAGCGCGCCCTTCAGCGAGCCGGTCGAGCCGATCGTGGAGGCGATCAGGCCCGAGGAGAAGTCGGCCATCGCGTCGTCGGCCGACAGGGTGGCCACGCCGGACTTGTGGAACAGGTCGTGCACGAACTGGCCGCCCGCGATCGCCTCAGGCGTGTCGAGCGTGAGGTCGAAGCCGTCCGAGTACGCGCCGCCCTGGCCCCAGATCATGTTCTCGAACCACCAGGCGCCCCACGACGGGCCGGTCGACAGGCCGAACGTCGAGCCCTTCTCGGGCACCTCGTCCTTCAGGGAGGCGTCCCACTCCTCGAGCTCGGCCCAGGTCTCCGGGCCGCGGTCGGGCAGTCCGGCGGCGTCCCACAGGTCCTTGTTGTAGTAGAACAGCGGCGTCGAGCGCGCGTACGGCACGGCCCAGTGCTGGTGGTCGTACTCGTAGTCGGAGTACAGCGCGGGCTGGAAGTCGGCGGCGTCGGCGTCGAGGAACTCCATGACGTCGTCGACCGGCATGATCTGGTCGTTCAGGTGGTAGCGGAACCACCACACGTCCGAGGCGATGACCAGGTCGGGCAGCTCGTCCGTCTGCGAGGCGGCCTGGAAGCGCTGCGCGACCTCGTCGTAGTCGGCGCCCGCGGTCACCAGCTTCACGCTGATGCCGGTCTCGTCCTTGAACTCGTCGATGAACTGCTGCTCGACCTCCTGCGACGCACCCGGGTGGTTGCTCCACCAGGTGATCTCCTTCGCGGGCTCGACCTGCGACCAGTCGACGGCCTCGGCGGACGGCTCGTCGGAGCCGCCTGCGGCGCCGACGCTCGGGCCGGCGCACCCGGCTGCGGTCAGGGCGGTCAGCGCGGCGAGCGCGGTCACGACGACGGTGCGCGGCCGCGCGGTGGCACGGCGGGCGGGGCGGTGGGACACGGGTGCTCCTTGGTTGGTTCTCTGGGGAGTTCTGAGGGGGAAGCTCTGAGTCCTGCGGGCGCTGGTCAGCCGGTGACGGCGCCCGCGGTGAGGCCGGCGACGAGCCGGCGCTGCAGGACGAGGAAGACCAGCAGGACGGGGAGGGTCACGACGACGGTGGCGGCGAGCAGCACGCCCCAGTTCGTCATGCCGTCGGTGTTCTGGAGCAGGGTGAGGCCCACGGGGAGCGTCATCCTGCTCGGGTCGTCGACCACGAGGAACGGCCACAGGTAGTCGTTCCACTCGGTCACGACGGACACCAGCGCGACGGCGGCCAGCGTGGGCGTGCTCATCGGCACGACGAACCGCCACAGCTTGCGCCAGTGGCCCGCGCCGTCGAGCTCGGCGGCCTCCAGGACGGACCGCGGCAGCGTGAGGAAGTGCTGGCGGAACAGGAAGGTGCCGAACGCGCTGGCCAGCCCGGGCACGAGGATGCCCTGGTAGGTGTTCAGCCAGCCCAGGCTCGCCACGAGCGTGTAGTTGGGGATGATCGTGATCTGCGGCGGGATCATCAGCGTGGCGATCACCAGACCGAACACGACCTTGCGGAACGGGAAGTCCAGGAACACCAGCGCGTACGCGCAGCACAGGCCGAGCGCGACCTTGAGCCCCGCGCCGACGACGGTCAGGCCGATGCTGTTGACCAGCAGCCGGCCGAGCGGGATGGCGCCCGCGGCCTGCGCGTAGTTGTCCAGGTTCGGCTGCGCCGGGAGCCACTGCAGCGGCACCTGGTACAGCTCGTCCGGGGCCTTGAGGCTCGCGAGCGCCATCCACAGCAGCGGGGCGCCCAGCACGAGGGTCGCGAAGATCATGGTGACGTAGCCGCCCACCTGGGGCGGGCGCCGTCGGCGGGCGGTCTGCGGGAGCGTGGTGGCGGTCATGCGTAGTGCACCTTCTGCTGGACGAACCGCAGCTGCACGGCGGTGACGGCCAGCAGCACGAGGAACAGGATCGTGGCGACGGCGGACGCGTAGCCCGCCCGGCCGTTGACGAAGCTCTCCACGTAGATCGAGTACATGAGCGTGGTGGTGGACCCGAGCGGTCCGCCCTGCGTCATCGCCTTGATGGTGTCGAACGACTGCAGGGAGCTGAGCAGCATGGTCACGAGCAGGAAGAACGTGGTGGGCGTGAGCAGGGGCAGCACCACGGAGCGCAGCGTGCGGGCGGCGGAGGCGCCGTCGAGCGCGGCGGCGTCCTTGAGGTCCTGCGGCACGGCCTGGAGGCCCGCCAGGTAGATGAGGGCGACGTACCCGAGGTTCTTCCACAGGTAGACGACGATCACCATGACCAGCGGCCAGGGGCGGCCGGTGTACCACTGGGGTGAGGCGATGCCCACCCAGCCGAGCAGCTCCTGGATCAGGCCGTAGCGCGGGTCGAACATGAACAGCCAGAGGATGCCGACGGCGAACCCGCCCAGCACGTACGGCGCGAACGCGACGGTGCGGGCGATGCCGCGGCCCCGCAACTTGCGGTTCAGCAGCAGGGCGAGGCCGAGGCCCAGCACCATGGCGCCGCCCACGGTCGCGACGGTGAAGACGAGCGTGGTGAGGACGATGCGCCCGGTGGTCGGTGCGGTGAACCACTCGACGTAGTTGCCGAGCCCGACGAAGCGTGCGGTGGGGGAGCCGAGGTTCCACTGCAGGGTGGAGAGGTAGAGGCTCTCGACCAGCGGCCGGTACACGAAGACCAGCAGGAGGGCGATGTTGGGGCCGGCCAGCAGGAGCGCCCAGAGCAGGGCGGTGCGGCGGCGGCCGGCCGCGAGGCGGCTGCGGCGCAGGCGCTGGGGTTCGGTGCGCTCGGGGGCGGCCGACCCGGCGGGCGGGGCGCCGGGATCCTCCGGTGCCCGGGTCGTCGCGATGGTGGTCACGTGCCGGGATCCTAGGAACCCGTCTGGGCGTTATGCGGCTTTTTGGCGCCCGGGTGGCCGAGGCTTCCGGCAACGTACACGCAGGCGTCTCCCGGGGGTCACCTGGGACGACGGGACGTCACGTGGAAGTCATGTCAGCCGCCGATGGCGCCCATGCTGCGCTGCGTCTCGGCAAACGCGTCGGCGGCCAGCTCGACGGCGTCGCTGCCGTGGGCGCGGGGCTTGGCCCACATGGCGGCGCGCCACGCGTCGCCCACCTCGTCGTCGGTAGCACCGGCACGCAGCAGGGACTTGAGGTCGGTCTCCTCGTTGCCGAACAGGCACGAGCGGACGGTGCCCTCGGCGGTCAGCCGGGTGCGGTCGCACGCCCCGCAGAAGGAGCGGGTCACCGAGGCGATGATGCCGACGGTGGCCGGGCCCTCGTCCACCTGCCACTCCTCGGCCGGCGCGGACGGGTCCTCGCGGCCGGCGGGAGTGAGCGTGAACCGCTCCTGCAGCACCTCCAGCAGGTCGGCGGCGCTGACCACGTCCTCGCGCGTCCAGCGGCCGTCGGCGTCGAGCGGCATCTCCTCGATGAACCGCAGGTTGCAGCCGTGCTCCACCGACCAGGCGAGCAGTTCGGCGGCGCCCGCCAGGGTCTCGGGCAGCAGCACCGCGTTGATCTTGACCGGCGCCAGGCCGGCGGCCAGCGCCGCGCGGATCCCGGTGAGCACGTCGTCGAGCCGGTCCCGGCGGGTCAGGGTCGCGAACGCCTGCCGGTCCACGGTGTCCAGGGAGACGTTCACGCGGTCCAGCCCGGCCGCGACCAGCGCGTCCACGCGCTTGTCCAGGCCGAGGGCGTTGGACGTCATGGCGATCCGCACACGCTGGTCGCCCGCGCCCAGGTGGCGCATGGCGTCGTCGGCGGCGGTCCGGGCGGCGCCGATGATCTGCTCCAGGTCGCGCCGCATCAGCGGCTCGCCGCCGGTGAACCGGATGTCGCGGATGCCCAGGTCACGCACGCCGATGCGCACGAGCCGGCCGATCTCGTCCGGCGTCATCAGCTCGTCCTTCGGCACGAGGGGCAGGCCCTCGGCCGGCATGCAGTAGGTGCAGCGCAGGGAGCACGCCGTGGTGATCGACACGCGCAGGTCGTGCGCGACGCGCCCGTACCGGTCGACCAGCAGGGGCGTCTCGGGGCGCGGCCGCCCCGCCGGGGTGGCCGCGCGCCGGGGCACGCCTCGCACCGACGGGATCCCGAGAGTCACAGCGCTCATCTCCCGAGCGTAGTCCGGCTCGGGCGCGTCAGGCGTAGCTGGCCTTGACGACCAGCACCGGGGCGGGGGAGTCCAGCAGCACCTGCTGCGTCGTCGACCCCACCAGGAACGTGCCCACCGTCGAGTGCTTGCGCGAGCCGATCACCACGAGCTCCGCGGACACGGCCTCGGCCTGGTCGACGATCGCGTCGGCGACGTCGGCCTGCTCGGCGCGGAACGCGACCGGCGCCACGGAGACCGTGCCGGGCACGGTGTCGAGCAGGTGCGCGAGCGACGCGGGGACCTTGCTGTCCACCTGCGGCGTCAGCACGAGCACGGCCAGCTCCTGGCTGCGCCGTACCGCCTCGGCGACGGCCGCACGCATAGCGGCCTCACCCTGGGGTGACTCGTTGTACGCCACGAGGACGGTCATCGGTCCCTTGCACCTCCGGACAGGTTCGCCGGGTTGTCACCCTGCGGTGAAACTCTCTCACATGTCCGGTCTGTCGGCAGGCGCCGGGCAGCACGTGGGACGGCCATGGGACGTCCTGGGCACCGAACACGATCCCTTTTCGTTTGCCGGGACGTACCGGACTTGTAGGGTCCGAGTGCTTGGGGCTCCCGGGCACCTGCCCGGGTGGAGAGAAGAGGAAGACGTCATGGGCCTGCTGGACAAGATCAAGGGCGAGCTCGTCGACATCGTCGAGTGGCTCGACGACACGCGCGACACCATCGTGTGGCGGTTCCCCCGCTACGAGAACGAGATCAAGATGGGGGCGCGGCTCGTCGTCCGCGAGTCCCAGACCGCGGTCTTCGTCAACGAGGGCACCATCGCCGACGTGTTCGAGCCCGGCACCTACACCCTGGAGACCCAGAACCTCCCGGTGCTGTCCACCCTGAAGGGCTGGAAGCACGGCTTCCACTCGCCGTTCAAGGCCGAGGTGTACTTCGTCAGCACCCGCCAGTTCACCGACATGAAGTGGGGCACCAAGAACCCCGTCATGATGCGGGACCCGGAGCTCGGCATGGTCCGCATCCGGGCCTTCGGCGCGTTCTCCGCCAAGGTCTCCGACCCGCAGCTCCTGCTGCGCGAGCTGGTCGGCACCGACCCGCAGTTCCGCACCGACGAGGTGCACGAGTACCTGCGCCAGAACGTGGTGAGCCACTTCGCGAGCGTGCTCTCGTCGTCCGGCATCCCCGTCATCGAGGTCGCCGCGCACCACGGTGACCTCGGCGACCAGCTCGCCGCCCGGCTCACCGAGGAGCTGTCGACCGACCTCGGCATCGCCGTGCCGAAGTTCGTGATCGAGAACATCTCGCTGCCGCCCGAGGTCGAGGAGGCGCTCGACAAGCGCACCTCGATGGGCATCGTCTCGTCCGGCACCGTGGGCAGCATGGCCGCCTTCCAGCAGTTCCAGGCGGGCGCCGCCATGGAGGCCGCGGCCGACGGCGGAGGCGGCGCGGGCGCCGTCATCGGCATGGGGCTGGGCCAGGCGGTGGGCAACGCGATCGTGCCGCCCACCCAGCCCGCCGCGCCGTCCGCCCCTGCCCCCGCGCCCGCGGCCGCACCGGCCGGCCCGCCGCCCCTGCCGGGCGGCTGGTTCCTCGGCAACGGCGGCGCCCAGACCGGCCCGTTCGACGACGCCGCGCTGGCCGCCCAGGCCGCGGCGGGCACCCTCACCCCGAGCACGCTGATCTGGCGCGCGGGCATGGCCGGCTGGGAGCCGGCGTCGTCCGTGCCCGACGTGGCCAAGCACCTCGGCGCTACGCCGCCCCCGCTGCCGCAGGCCTGAGGATGGTCGAGCTCACCGACGGCGGTCCCGCCGCCCACCACGCCTACCCGTGCGAGCAGTGCGGGGCCAACGTCGAGTTCTCCGCGGGCACCGGCACGCTGACCTGCCCGTACTGCGGGCACGCGCAGCAGGTCACCGCCGTCGTCCGCGAGGTGCGCGAGCACGACTTCGCGGCGCTCGCGTCCCGTTCGCGCGCCGTCGCGCCCGCCACCCAGGACTACCGGTGCGACACCTGCGGCGCCGTGACCACCAGCGACCACCTGTCCCAGAAGTGCGGGTTCTGCGGGTCGCCCATGGTCGCCGAGGTCGAGGGCCTCGGGCTGGTCGAGCCCGAAGCCGTGCTGCCTTTCGAGGTGGACCGCGAGGCCATGCAGGGCGCCCTGCGCACCTGGGTGCGCTCGCGCTGGTTCGCACCGTCCGCACTGAAGAAGGTGGTCTCCGCCGAGCAGGCGCACGGCGTCTACCTGCCGCACTGGACCTTCGACGCGCGGACCCGGTCCGACTACGTCGGGCAGCGTGGCGAGCACTACTGGGTCACCGAGACCTACACGACCACCGACTCCGAGGGCCGCAGCCAGACCCAGACCCGGCAGGTGCAGAAGACGCGCTGGTACCCGGCCGCGGGCACCGTCGCGCGGGACTTCGACGACGTGCTGGTGGCCGGGACCGGGCGCGTCATGCCGGAGCACCTGGCGAAGCTCAGCCCGTGGCCGCTGCAGCAGGCCCGGGCCTACCAGCCCGACTACCTGGCCGGCTACGAGACCCTGCGGTACGACGTCGAGCCCGAGACCGGGCTGGAGGTCGCCAAGGGCGAGATGGCGCCGGTCATCGAGAACGACTGCGAGCGGGACATCGGCGGCGACGTGCAGCGCGTGCACCAGGTGCACACCAGCTACGCTGCCGTGACCTACAAGCTCCTGCTGCTGCCCGTGTGGATCGCCACCTACCTGTACGGCGGCAAGCCGTTCCAGGTGCTGGTCAACGCCCGCACCGCCGAGGTGGTGGGCCAGCGGCCGTGGTCGGCGTGGAAGATCACGCTCGCCGTGCTCGCGGGCCTGCTCGTGGCGGCCGCGATCGTCTGGGCGGTCGTCGCGAACGGCGACGGCGGCACGACGGGCGCGCTCGCGTCCGTCGCGCACGCCGCCGCGCTCGCGGACGTGGGGACGGCGGCGGAGGCCGGGTCGTTCGCGGAGGCCGCCGTGCGGTGGGGCGACCCGGTGGTCCGTGAGAGCGTGGGAGCTCCGGCGTAGCCCGCAGGAACCGCAACCCCGCCCCGTCCGTTGGGTGACCGGTAGAAGACGACCGCGAGGAGATCAACCGATGCTGTGCCCCATCGACCAGACGACGCTCGTCATGTCCGAGCGCAAGGGGATCGAGATCGACTACTGCCCCACGTGCCGTGGCGTGTGGCTCGATCGTGGCGAGCTCGACAAGGTCATCGACCGGTCGGTCGAGGCCGAGATCGCCGCGGAGAACCGGCCGTCGGCCCCCGTCGCCCCGCCCGCTCCCGTCGCCCCCTCCGCGCCGAACCCGGTGCACGCCGGCCCGGCCTACGGCTCGCCGCAGCCGGCCTACGACCCGCGCTACGACGACCGCCGTCGGGACGACGACCGGCGTCGTGACGACGACCGGCGCTACGACCGTGACCGCCGGTACGACGACGACCGCCGCTACGACCGCGACCGGCGCTACGACGACGACCGCCGCTACGACCCGCGCTACAAGAAGAAGCGCAAGGAGTCGATCCTGGGCGAGCTCTTCGACTTCTGACCTAGCCGCACCGCGCTGACGACATCGGTCGGTTGCTCCGAGACCGGTCCATCGCCGGACCGACCTCACAGCAACCGACAGATCTCATTTGCGGCCGGGCCGGCGTCGATGCGCTCGGCCCAGCGCTCGCGCCCCACCTGACCTGACGCTGCCCCGGCGCCTGGCACCCGCTGCCCTGGCTCCCGACCCGGCACCCTCTGCCCCAGCGGTCGAACGTAGGGTGCGTCGGCCCATGAGCGCTCATCCGCCGACGGACCCTACGCTCGACGGCGCCTGCTGGTGTGCGGCGTCGGAGCCTACGTTCGACGGCGCCTGCTGGTGTGCGGCGACGGACCCTACGCTCGACGGCGTCCGCCCCCCGCCGTCAGCGCCCGGGCTCGCGGCCTGACACCTGGCACGCGCTGTCCGGGCGGTCGAACGTTCCGGGCGGCCGAACGTAGGGTGCGTCGGCTCATGGGCGCTCGTCCGCCGACGGACCCTACGTTCGACGGCGCCTGCTGGTGTGCGGCGACGGACCCTACGCTCGACGGCGCCTGCCCCCGCCGTCAGCGCCCGGGCTCGCGGCCTGACACCTGGCACGCGCTGCCCGGGCGGTCGAACGTTCCGGGCGGCCGAACGTAGGGTTCGTCGGCGCATGAGCGCTCGTCCACCGACGGACTCTACGTTCGACGCCGGCTGCTGGTTGCGCCGACGGAGCCTACGTTCGACGGCGCCAGCCTGTTGCGCCGACGGACCCTACGCTCGACGGCGTCCCACCCCGCCGTCGGCGGCCGGCGTCAGGAGGGCGTCAGCGAGCGCCCAGCCGGCGTCAGCGTTCCGTCAAGGACTGGTTCCACCGGTCGCGGACCGGCGTAGACCAGTGGCATGACCGATCTGGCCTTCATCCTCCTGACCGTGGCGTTCTTCGCTGCGGTGGCTCTGGTGGCGCGCCGCGCCGCCGCGAGCCACGATTCCGCGAGCCACGACTCCGCCCGCCCCTCGGGGAGGCGGAAGTGAACCCCTTCGACGCCGTGGGCCTGGTGCTCACCCTCGCGGGCCTCGTCTACCTCTTCGTGGCGCTGATCCGCGCCGACCGGACGCGGTGATCGCCGCCATGAGCTCCGCAGTCCTCGTCGCGGTGGCCCAGATTGCCGTCCTGGTCGCCGTCCTCGCCGCCGTCCACGCCCCTCTGGGCGCCTACATGGCGCGCGTCTACTCCAGCCCGAAGCACCTGCGCGCCGAGCGCCTCTGGTACCGCGTCGTCCGCGTGGACCCGGACGCCGAGCAGCGTTGGACCACCTACCTGATGTCCCTGCTCGGGTTCGCGCTGGTCTCCGTGCTGTTCTTGTACGGCATGCTGCGCCTGCAGGACCACCTGCCGTGGAGCCTGGGCTTCACCGGGTTCGACCCGGCGGGTGCCTGGAACACCGCGGTCAGCTTCACCACCAACACCAACTGGCAGTGGTACTCGGGTGAGGCCGCCGCGGGACACCTGGTGCAGATGGCCGGCCTGGCCGTGCAGAACTTCGTCTCGGCCTCCGTCGGCATGGCGGTCGCGATCGCCCTGGTCCGCGGGTTCGCCCGCTCCGGGACGGACGCCCGCATCGGCAACTTCTGGTCCGACCTGACCCGCGGCGTGACCCGCATCCTGCTGCCCCTGTCCCTGGTGGCGGCGATCCTGCTGATGGTGGGTGGCGTGATCCAGAACCTGGACCCGCATACCGCGATCACCACGGTCGAGGGCGCCACCCAGCAGTCGCTGGGCGGCCCGGTCGCCTCGCAGGAGGCCATCAAGGAGCTCGGCACCAACGGTGGCGGCTTCTTCAACGCGAACTCCGGCCACCCGCTGGAGAACCCGACGCCGTTCACCAACCTGGTCGAGATCTTCCTGATCCTGCTCATCCCGTTCACGCTGCCCCGCACGTTCGGCATCCTCGTGGGCGACAAGCGGCAGGGCTGGGCGATCCTCGGCGTCATGGCCGGCCTGTTCGCGGCCTCGCTCGCGCTGACCACCTGGGCCGAGATGGCGGGCCCAGGGGCCGCGCCCCAGGCGGCGGGCGCCGCCATGGAGGGCAAGGAGACGAGGTTCGGCCCCGCGGGCAGCGCGCTGTTCGCGGTGGCGACGACGGCGACGTCGACCGGCGCGGTGAACGCGTCGCACGACTCGCTCACCGCCCCCGGCGGCGGCCTGGTGCTGTTCAACATGCTGCTGGGCGAGATCGCCCCGGGCGGCGTCGGCGCGGGCCTGTACGGCATGCTCGTGCTGGCCGTGGTCGCGGTGTTCATCGCGGGGCTCATGGTGGGCCGCACGCCCGAGTACCTGGGCAAGAAGATCGGCCGCCCCGAGATGACGCTCGTCGCGCTGTACGTGCTGACGGTCCCCGCGCTGGTCCTGGTGGGCACGGCGATCGCCGTGGTCGTCGAGCCGGGCCTCGTGGGCATCCAGGAGGCGGGCCCGCACGGCCTGTCCGAGGTGCTGTACGCCTACGCCTCCGCCGCGAACAACAACGGCTCCGCGTTCGGTGGGCTCACCAGCGGCACCCCGTTCTACGAGGTGACGCAGGGCATCGCGATGCTGGCCGGCCGGTTCGTGCCGATCGCGCTGGTGCTGGCCCTCGCCGGCCGCCTCGCGAGCCAGACGGCCGTGCCCGCGACGTCGGGCACCCTGCCCACGCACCGCCCGCTGTTCGCGGGCCTGCTGGCGACGGTGGCGATCATCGTCGTGGGTCTCACCTTCATTCCCGTTCTTTCCCTCGGTCCCGTTGTGGAGTCCCTGTCATGACCATCGACACCCGGAGCATCCCGGACGTCCCCACGCAAGAGCCCGTGCCCGACGACGCCCGGCGCACGGCGAAGCGGCAGGCACCGCGCGCCCTGACCTGGACGCAGCTGCGGTCCGCCTTCCCGGGCGCCCTGCGCAAGCTCGACCCGCGCGTGCTGTACACCTCGCCCGTCATGTTCGTGGTCGAGGTGGGCGCCCTGGTCACCACGGTGCTCGCGATCGTCGAGCCGGGCGTGTTCGCCTGGTGGATCGCCGTGTGGCTGTGGGCCACCGTGCTCTTCGCGACGCTCGCCGAGTCCGTGGCGGAGTCGCGCGGCAAGGCGCAGGCCTCGACCCTGCGCGCCACGCAGAAGCAGACGACGGCGCGCAAGGTCGACGCCCCGCAGGACACCCTGACCTCGGGCACACGGCTGGACCTGCTGCCCACCGTCGAGGTGCCGTCGTCGACGCTGCAGGTGGGCGACGTCGTCGTGGTCGCCGCGGGCGAGACCGTCCCGGGCGACGGCGACGTCATCGAGGGCGTCGCGTCCATCGACGAGTCGGCCATCACCGGCGAGTCCGCCCCCGTCATCCGCGAGTCCGGCGGCGACCGCAGCGCCGTCACCGGCGGCACCGTGGTGCTCTCGGACCAGGTCGTCGTGCGCATCACGGCGCCCGCCGGCGCCACGTTCGTGGACCGGATGATCGCCCTCGTCGAGGGCAGCGAACGGCAGAAGACGCCGAACGAGATCGCGCTGAACATCCTGCTGACGTCGCTGACCATCGTGTTCCTGCTGGCGGTCGCCACGCTCCAGCCGTTCGCCGTCTACTCGGGCTCGCGGCAGTCGCTGCTGGTCCTCGTCGCGCTGCTGGTCTGCCTCATCCCGACGACGATCGGCGCCCTGCTGAGCGCGATCGGTATCGCGGGCATGGACCGGCTGGTGCAGCGCAACGTGCTGGCGATGTCGGGCCGCGCCGTGGAGGCGGCGGGCGACGTGGACGTGCTGCTGCTCGACAAGACGGGCACCATCACGTACGGCAACCGGCGCGCCACGCAGGTGCTGCCGGTGAGCCGGGTGACGCCGCAGGAGCTCGCGATCGCGGCGCGGTTCGCGTCGCTGGCCGACGAGACGCCGGAGGGGCGGAGCATCGTCGAGCTGGTGGACGAGAAGTACGGGGTGGGCGAGGAGCTGCCGCTGGACGCGGAGCTGGTGCCGTTCACGGCCCAGACCCGGATGTCGGGCGTGGACCTGCCGGGTACGCGGGTTGAGCTTGTCGAAACCGTCGAGCCTGACGAGGCCGGGATCTCGACGAGCTCGACCAGCGATGGGCGCTCGACCGGCGTCGTCCGCATCCGCAAGGGTGCCGGGAGCGCGATCCAGCGCTGGGTGCACAGCACGGGCGCGCAGATCTCCGACAAGGAGCTCAAGGACCTCGAGAAGCACGTGGACGCGGTCTCGAAGGCGGGCGGTACCCCGCTGGTGGTCGCCGAGCAGGTGGGCGAGGCGCCGGCGCGCGTGCTCGGCGTCGTCCGGCTCAAGGACGTGGTCAAGGAGGGCATGCGCGAGCGGTTCGACGAGCTGCGCGCCATGGGCATCCGGTCGGTGATGGTCACGGGCGACAACGCCGTGACCGCGCGGGCCATCGCCGCGGAGGCGGGGGTGGACGACGTCCTGGCGGAGGCCACCCCGGAGGACAAGCTCGCGCTCATCAAGCGCGAGCAGGAGGGCGGCAAGCTCGTCGCGATGGCCGGCGACGGCACGAACGACGCCCCGGCGCTGGCCCAGTCCGACGTCGGCGTGGCGATGAACACCGGCACGTCCGCCGCCAAGGAGGCGGGCAACATGGTGGACCTCGACTCGGACCCCACCAAGCTGATCGAGATCGTGGAGATCGGCAAGCAGCTGCTCATCACGCGCGGCGCGCTGACCACGTTCTCCGTGGCGAACGACGTCGCGAAGTACTTCGCGATCCTGCCCGCCATGTTCATGACGGTGTTCCCGCAGCTCGAGGTGCTGAACATCATGCGCCTGGCGAGCCCGGGCTCGGCGATCCTGTCGGCCGTCATCTTCAACGCGCTGATCATCCTGGCGCTGATCCCGCTGTCGCTGCGCGGCGTGAAGTACCGGCCGGCGTCGGCGTCGTCCCTGCTGACGCGCAACCTGCTCGTCTACGGCCTGGGCGGCCTGGTCGCGCCGTTCATCGGCATCAAGCTCATCGACCTCGTCGTCTCGCTGATCCCGGGCCTGTAGCCCGCGCGCATCGGATCCGGAAAGGAAATCACAATGGCAAGCACCACGGTGGCGAGCGATCTCGCGACGCTGACCCGGCACTCGCTGGCGGGGCTGCGCATGCTGCTCGTCTTCACGCTCCTGCTGGGCCTGGCGTACCCGCTCGCGGCGACCGCCGTCGGGCAGGTGGCCTTCCCCTGGCAGGCCAACGGCTCGCTCGTGCGGGCCGACGGCTCGCACACGACCGACCGGTCGGAGGCGGTGGGCTCGGCGCTGGTCGCGCAGGGCTTCGAGGGCGCGCAGTACTTCCACCCGCGGCCGTCGGTGGCGGGCGACGGGTACGACACGCTGGCGTCGGCGGGCTCCAACCTGGGCCCGCTCAACCCCGACCTCGTGGCGACGATCGAGGAGCGCAAGGCCGCCGTCGCCGAGCTGGAGGGCGTGGACCCGGCCGACGTCCCGGCGGACGCCGTGACCGCGTCCGGCTCGGGCCTGGACCCGCAGATCAGCCCCGAGTACGCCGCGATCCAGGTCGCCCGGGTGGCGCGCGAGCGCGGCCTGCCGGTGGCCGAGGTCAAGGCCTTGGTCGCGGAGCACACGGCCGGGCGCGACCTGGGCGTGCTGGGCGAGCCGCGGGTCAACGTGCTGGAGCTCAACCTCGCGCTCGATGACGCACACTGAACCCATGACCACCGGACGCCGGGGCCGCCTCACCGTCTACCTGGGGGCGGCCCCTGGCGTGGGCAAGACCTACGCCATGCTGGACGAGGCGCACCGCCGCCGGGCGCGCGGCACCGACCTCGTGATCGGGCTGGTCGAGACGCACGGCCGCGCCGCGACGGTCGCCAAGATCGGCGACCTGGAGATGATCCCGCGCCGGCTGGCCGAGCACCGCGGGTCCACGCTCACCGAGCTGGACGTCGCCGCGGTGCTCGAGCGCGCGCCCGAGGTGGTGCTCGTGGACGAGCTGGCGCACACCAACGCGCCCGGGTCGGAGCACGCCAAGCGCTGGCAGGACGTGCACGACCTGCTGGACGCCGGGATCGACGTGGTCACCACGGTCAACGTGCAGCACATCGCGTCCCTGACGGACGACGTCGAGGCCATCACCGGGGTGCGGCAGCGCGAGACGGTGCCGGACCAGGTGGTCCGCGAGGCCGACCAGATCCAGCTCGTCGACCTCTCGCCGGAGCAGCTCCGGCGCCGGCTCGCGCACGGCAACGTGTACCGGGCCGAGCAGATCGACGCCTCGATGTCGTCGTTCTTCCGCGTCGGCAACCTGACGGCGCTGCGCGAGCTCGCCCTGCTCTGGCTCGCCGACCGGGTCGACGACGCCCTCACGAGGTACCGCGCCGACCACTCGATCGGCGGCACCTGGCCCGCCCGCGAGCGCATCGTCGTGGCCGTCACCGGCGGCCCGGAGACGGAGACGCTGCTGCGCCGGGCCGCGCGGATCGCGCAGCGGGCGGCGGGCACCGAGCTGCTGGCCGTGCACGTGCTGCCGACCGACGGCCTGCCGTCGACGCCGTCGGCGACGATCGCCGCGCACCGCGCGCTGGTGGAGTCGCTCGGCGGCGTGTTCCACACGGTGGTGGGGGAGGACGTGCCGTCCGCCGTCGTGGACTTCGCGCGCGGCGTCAACGCGACCATGATCGTGGTGGGCGTGTCCCGGCACCCCGTGTGGCGGCAGGCGCTGCTGGGCTCCTCCAGCGCCGAGATCGCGCGGCTCTCGGGCGCGATCGACGTGCACCTGGTGACGCACGAGCGGGCGCGGGTCGGGGTGGGCGTGCGCTCGCGCTACTCGTCGCTGTCCCCGCGGCGCCGGGCCGCCGGCTGGGCGTCGGCCCTGCTCATCCCGGCCGTGCTCACGGCCGGGCTGCTGGCCTTCGGCACGGACGACGTGGCGCTCGCGACGGACGCCATGCTGCTCCTGGCAGGCGTCGTCGGCGTGGCGATGATCGGCGGCCTGTGGCCCGCCGTCGTGGCCGCCGTGGTGTCCAACCTGTGCCTCAACTGGTTCTTCGCGGCGCCCACGGGCCAGCTGACGATCGCGGAGGCGGAGAACGTGCTCGCGCTGGCGGTGTTCGTGGTGATCGCGGTGGCCGTGGCCTCCGTGGTGGACCTGGCGGCCCGCCGCACCACGCAGGCCTACCGGGCGCGGGCCGAGGCGTCCACGCTGGCGGCGTTGTCCCGGTCGGTGCTGTCGGGCCAGGACACGGCCCAGGCGATCGTGCACCGCCTGGCCCAGACCTTCGCGATGGCGGACGTGCGCCTGGAGGAGCGCGCCGACGACCGCGCGCCCTGGTCGGTCGTGGCGCACGAGCGGTGGGTCACCGAGGCCGACCCCGGGGTGGCTCCCCGTGGTCCCGCCGAGGAGGAGGCGACCGTGACCGAGGTGGCGATCGACGACCGGCACCGGCTGGTCCTGGCCGGCCGTGTGCTGCCGGCGAGCGACCGGCAGGTGGTCGAGGCGTTCGGGGCGCAGGCCGGGATCGTCATGGAGCGGCGCAGGCTGCGCGAGCAGGCCGCGCAGGCCGAGGTGCTGGAGCGCACCGAGAGCACCCGCACCGCGCTGCTCGCCGCCGTCTCGCACGACCTGCGCACGCCGCTCGCGGCGATCCGCACGGCCGTCGACGGCCTGGCCTCGCCGGACGTCGAGCTGGACCGGGAGGACCGCGACGTCCTGACGGCCACGATCGCCGACTCGACGCACCGGCTGGAGCGCCTCATCGGCAACCTGCTGGACCTGTCCCGCATCCAGACCGGCGCCGTGCGGCCCGCGCTGCGCGCCGCGTCGCTGGAGGAGGTGGTGCCGATCGCCGTCGAGCCGTGGCTGGCCGACCTCACGCTCGACGTGCCGGAGGACCTGCCGCTCGTGCACACCGACCCCGGCCTGTTCGAGCGGGTGGTGGCCAACGTGGTCTCCAACGCGGTGCGGCACTCGCCGCCCGGCGCCAAGGTCCTGTTCACCGCGTCGGCCGCGCGCGACGCCGTCGAGCTGCGCGTCGCCGACACGGGCCCCGGCGTGCCGGAGGACCGCAAGGCCACCATGTTCGAGCCGTTCCAGCGGCTCGACGACACGAGCGCGAACGGCCTGGGCCTGGGCCTGGCGGTCGCGTCAGGTCTCGCGGACGCCGTCGGCGCCCGGATCTCCGCCGAGGACACACCGGGCGGCGGCCTGACCATGGTCCTGACCGTCCCGCGTGATGGGATGGTCCCGTGACCGGTGAGGTGGACGGCGGGGGCGAGCGGTCGGCGTCCGGCAACCGCGTGCTCGTGGTGGACGACGACGCCGCGCTGACCCGCGCGCTGGCGATCAACCTGCGCGCGCACGGCTGGGACGTGACGGCGGCGCCCACGGGCGCGGCGGCGCTGGACGCCGTGGCGTCCACGCGGCCGGACGTGGTGCTGCTCGACCTGGGGCTGCCCGACATGCCGGGGCTCGACGTCATCGCGGGGATCCGGGGCTGGACCCGGGTGCCGATCGTGGTGCTGTCCGCCCGGCAGCTCGGCGACGACAAGGTGGACGCCCTCGACGCGGGCGCCGACGACTACGTGACCAAGCCGTTCGCCATGAACGAGCTGCTCGCACGGCTGCGCGCCGCCGTCCGGCGCGCGGAGCCGGCGCAGGCCGAGGAGCCCGTGGTCACCGCGGGCGAGCTGCGCATCGACCTGGCGCGGCGGCAGGTCTCGCGCGCCGGGGAGGAGGTGCGGCTGAGCCCCACCGAGTGGGCGCTGCTGGAGGTGCTGGTGCGCAACCGCGGCCGGCTCGTGGACCGCAAGCTGCTGCTGCACGAGGTGTGGGGCCCCGCCTACTCGACGGAGACCAACTACCTGCGCGTCTACACCGCGCAGCTGCGGCGCAAGCTGGAGCAGGACCCGTCGCACCCGAAGCACATCCTGACGCACCCGGGCGCGGGGTACCGGTTCGAGGAGTGACGGCGCCCTCGGGGAGCGAGGGCGTCAAGGTCCCGTCAGGATGCGCCGGTCCGGCGTACGGATAACGTTCACGCGGGCGGTTCCGCCGCGCGCCGTTCGTAGCGTCGCGGGTATGGCCCTGACCTCTGCTTCCCGCCGTTCCTCCGGTGCCGGGCCGGTGCCGGACGCGACGCCGGACGACACCGACCGCGTGCTCCTGGACGTGCTGCTGCACGACGGGAGGGCCACGCTCCAGGAGCTGGCCGCGGCGACCGGCCTGAGCACCTCCGCGACGTCCGTGCGGGTGCGCAAGCTGGTCGAGCGGGGCGTGATCGCGGGCTTCCACGCCCGGGTCGACCGCGCGGTCCTCGGCCGGCCGGTGGAGGCCCTGGCCCAGGTGCAGGTCCGCGCGGACGCCGACCTCACGGCGCTCGAAGGGGCGCTCGCGGGCAGCGCGGCCGTGGTGTCGGCCTGGCAGGTCACCGGGGAGTACGACTACGCCGTCCACCTCGCGTGCCGGAGCCTGCCCGACGTCGAGGCGGAGCTGCGCCACCTGCGCGCGCAGCCCGGCGTGCTGCGGACGTCGGCGCAGCTCCTGCTGCACCGGGTGCCGTCCTGGTCGGGGGTGGCCTGACCGGGGCGGCCTGGGCCTCAGAGCAGGCGTAGCGCGCCCCCGCGCGCGTCGGGGTGGTCCAGCCGGGCGAGGCCGGTGCGGAAGTCCGGGAGCCCCTCGTACACCTCCAGGTCGCGGCGGATCGCCGCGGCCTCCTCGGGGACCGGGCCGACCAGCGGCAGCCGCACCCGGGCGGTGGGCAGCAGGCCGAGGCCGCGCAGCACCACCTTGGTCGCCACGGCGGGCGGCACGTGGTGGTGCAGGGCGTGGTCGAGCGGGGCGAGGCGCCGGGCGAAGTCGTCCGCGGCGTCCAACTCACCGTCGAGCAGCGCGTCCACGTAGGCCCGCCAGAGGGCGGGCTCCACGTTGACCCCGACGCCGACCACGCCCTGTCCGCCGGCGGTCAGGACCATGGCCGCGGCGTCCGAGCCGGCGTAGTACGCCAGGTCGCTCAGCCCCATGAGCTCCGCCGCCCGGTGCGGGTTCTCCGTGGCGTCCTTGACGGCCCAGACGTTGGGGTGCTCGGCCGCGCGGAGCAGGGTCGGCAGCTCGAAGCCGACCCCGAACCGGCGGGGGTTGTCGTAGAGCATCACGGGGACGTCGGTGGCGTCGGCGAGCGCCCGCACGTGGGCGAGGAGCCCGGCCTGCGAGGGCCGGCTGGCCGCGGGGGCGGCGACGAGGACGCCGTCGGCCCCGGCCCGGGCCGCGGCGACAGCGAGGGTGATGCCCGTGGTGGTGTCGTGCTCGCCCACCCCGGCGACGACGGCGGCGCGGCCGTCGGCGGTGTCGACCGCCGCCCACAGGAGGGCCGTGCGCTCCTCCGGGGCCAGCCCGCCCGACTCGCCCGTCGTCCCGGCGACCACGATCCCGTCCACCCCCTCTCGCACGAGCCGGTCGACGTGCCGGGCGAAGGAGTCGAGGTCGAGGTGACCGTCGGTGGTGAAAGGCGTGACAGTGGCGGCGAAGAGCCGCGTGGAGCGTGGATCAGGCACTCGATCACGCTATTCCGGCGGGTGGGGGAGCGTCCGTACGGGCACCGTCAGGAGTTGGCCCGTGCCCGTACGGGATGCGTCAAGGTCCTCGTCCCGACGATCGCGCGCGCCGTACGACGGGGTCATGACTCTCACCGCGCTCCTGCCCACGCTCCGCGCGAGCATCCCCGACCCGCTCGCCGCGAGCGCCTGGCCGGCGGACACCCGGGCGACCGTCACCGACGTCGTGGTGGACGGCGTCTCCCTGCACGGTCTCGCGCTGCTGTGCAGCACGCCGTGCGTGCACACTGCGGCCGGCCCGGAGCCGTTCGTGGTGGTCACCGCCGTCCTGGACACCACGACCACGCACGACGGACGGCGGGTGCTGGTCCTCGACGCCGACCTCGCCACGGCGGGCGCGACGTGGCCAGAGCTGCGGCTGCTGGGCCGGGCCTCGGTCGCGCGGCTGGTGCCCACGCTCGTCTGCGACCCGGACAAGGTGCCGCTCGCGGAGGTGCCGCTGCCCGCCGACGTCGGCGCCCCGGACCTGCTCGGCGTGCCGTGCGCGGGCGACCCGCGGCGCGGGTGTGCTCGGGGGATGGTGCGCTAGACGCCGGGCGCGCTCACCGGCGGGCGCGCTGGTCCAGGGAGGCGGCCAGCGCGACCAGCGCCCGCTGGAAGTCCGCGCGGTCGTCGGCCGGGAGGGCGCCCAGCAGCTCCGTCTCCATCGCGCGGATGCCGGCCTGGCACCGCTCCAGGACCCGCCGCCCCTCGGCGGTGAGCGAGACGACGCGGTTGCGGCGGTCGGCCGGGTCGGGCACGCGGCTGACCAGCCCGAGCTCGACGAGCCGGTCCAGGTTGCCGATCAGCCGGGTCTTGTCGCGCCCGGTCGCGGCCGCGAGCTGCGCCTGGGTCGGGGCGTCCCCCCGGGCGAGCGCGGTGAGCAGCACGTGATCCCACATCTGCAGACCGGCGGCCGCGAGGATCGGCTCCTCGCGGGCGATCACCACCCGCAGCAGCCGGTCGAAGAGATAGCCAAGCTCGGGACGCTCCACCCGGAGATCCTAACCACCAACCTATGATCTGCGCGGGTGTATCGTCTACGCATGCTTACTTATTCGGAGATGCTCACCCTGCACCACACCGCCCTCGCCGACACCACCCGCCTCGTCGAGCGGGCCGCCCAGGGCCCGCTCGACCTCCCGACGCCGTGCGACGAGTGGGACCTCGCCGCCCTGCTGTCGCACATGATCGGCCAGAACCGCGGCTTCGCGGCCGCCCTCGGCGACGGCGACGCCGACATCGCCCTCTACGCGGGACCGGAGGTGACGCCGGACGGCGCCGTCGGCGCGTGGGCGGAGTCCGCGACGGCGCTGCGGGAGGCGTCCGCGCGCGCGCAACCGGACGCCCCCGTCCACCTGGCCGAGTTCGACTCCCAGGTCTCGGCGACACTCGCCCTGGGCATGCAGCTCCTCGACGCCGCGGTGCACGCCTGGGACGTCGCCACCACGGTCGGTGCCACCTACCGGCCCGACGACGCCACGGTCGCCTTCGTGCTCGACAGCGCGGGCGCGCTCGCCGCCCGTCCGGGCGGGACGCCGGGGGTGTTCGCGGCCCCGCTCAGCACGACCGGTTCCGACCCGTGGACCGACGCCCTGCGCCTGCTGGGCCGGGACCCACGGCCGGCCGCCTGACCATCCCGAGCGCGACGCCCGCCACCACGACCGCGACCCCCAGCCACACGGCCGGTCCCGGCACCGGCCCGCCGAGCGCCACGCCACCGACGGCCGACGCCACCGGGACGACGCCGGTGAACAGCCCGGCCCGTCCCGGACCGATCCGGCCGACGGCGGTGTACCAGAGCAGGAACGCCACGACCGTCACGCCCAGCGCGAGGTGCAGCGTGGCCGGCAGGTGCTCGGCCCGCAGGGTCAGCACGGCGCCCGGCCCTTCGACCGTCAGGCTGAGCGCCCAGAGCGCCACCGCCGCGATCCAGACGGCGTGCAGCGAGACGCCGTGCGGTCCGAGCCGGCGCAGCACGGGGACGGCGAGCAGCGTGAACCCCGCCTCGCACACGAGGGTGAGCAGGGCGTAGCCGACTCCCGCCGCGTCCGTACGCCCGCCGCCCGTGACCAGGACGGCGCCCAGGGTCACCACGGCGGCGGCGCCCACCACGGCCGGCGTCGGCCGGGATCCGCCCAGGAGCGGCCCCACCAGGGCGAGCAGCACCGGCACGGCGGCGACCGCCACCCCGATCACCGCGGGCTCGGCGTGCGCGACGCCGCGGACCACCCCCACGTTGAACAGCACCAGCCCGCTCAGCGCCACGCCCGCGAGCCAGGCCCACTCCCGGCCGCAGGGTGCGGGCGGCGTCCGGCCGGTCAGTCGCAGCACCACCGCCAGCACCAGGGCCGCCAGCGTGTACCGCACGGCCTGCACCGCGAACAGCGGCGCGTCGGCGAGCACGCCGGAGACCGCCACCTGGCTGCCCACCAGCGACATGCCGAGCGCCGCGAAGAGCGGGCCGGTCCAGGCGGGGCCGTGCCGGTCCGCCCGGGGAACTTCGGGGGTGCCTGTGCCGGCGCGCGGCGCCGGGCGGGTGCTGGTCGTCATGTCCGTGAGCCTGCCCGCGCTTTGGTATATCTGACAGAGCCAAGACCGCAGAGATCGAGGGGACCAAGATGCCCGGGGCCGACTTCCTCCAGCTCGACCCCGCCCACGCCCCGGCCGGCGGGCTGACCGCCTGGCTGGCAGAGGCGGTGCGGGGCGCGGTGTCCGACGGCCGCCTGGTCCCGGGCGACCGGCTCCCCGCCACGCGCGTGCTCGCCGACCAGCTCGGCTGCTCCCGCGGCGTGGTGGTCGACGCCTACCGGCGCCTGACCGACGAGGGCCTGCTCGCGGGCCGGCACGGCGGCGGCACGACGGTCCGCGCCGCCTGGGCCCCGGCGCCCGCCCCTGGCACGGGGATGCCGGCCGCCGCTCCCGGCACCTCCCCGGCGGCCCGCCCGCCGTCGCCTGGCCTGGCGGGCGGCCTGCCCGGCGCGTTCGCGCCGGCGGCCCCGGTCGGTCCGCAGGCCGACCTGATCGACCTCTCGCCCGGGCTGCCCGACCTGTCCGCCTTCCCGCGCGCGGCCTGGGCTCGCGCCGAGCGCGCGGCCCTGGACGGCCTCGCCGCCGGCGACCTCGGCTACGGCGACCCGCGCGGCCTGCCCGCGCTGCGCGAGGCGCTCGCCGGCTGGCTCGCCCGCACCCGCGGCCTGCGCGCCCACCCGGACGACATCCTGGTCGTCAACGGTGTCTCCCAGGGCCTGATGCTGCTCGCCCGGGCGCTCCTCGCCCGCGGCACCACCCGGATCGGGTTCGAGGACCCCGGCTCCTACGGGGCGCGCGAGCACCTGCGCCGGTGGGACCTGACGCCCGTGCCCGTACCGGTCGACCGGCACGGCCTCGACGTCGGGGCCCTGGACCGCTCCGGGGTCGACGCCGTCCTGGTCACCCCCGCGCACCAGTTCCCCACGGGCGTGGTGCTCGCGCCCGAGCGGCGGCGCGAGCTGGTCGCGTGGGCGGGCTCAGGACCGGCGGGCGGTCCGGACGGGACGCCGGGCCGGCTCGTGATCGAGGACGACTACGACGCCGAGCACCGGTACGACCGCCCGCCGGTCCCCGCGCTGCGCGCCCTCGCGCCCGACCACGTGGTGCACCTGGGCAGCGTGTCCAAGACGCTCGCGCCGGGGATCCGGATCGGCTGGCTGCTGGCGCCCGCCGCGCTCCGGTCCGAGCTGGTCGAGGCCCGGTACTGGACCGACCTGGCCAGCCCGGCGCTGCCCCAGCTCGCCCTGGCGCACTTCATCACCTCGGGCGGCTTCGAGCGGCACCTACGCCAGGTCCGACGTCGTCACCGCGCCCGGCGTGACGCCCTCCTCGCCGCGCTGGCCGCGCACCTGCCCGGCGCGACGGCCCACGGCGTGGCCGCCGGCCTGCACCTGCTGGTCACCCTGCCGGACGTCGACGACACCGACGTGGCCCGGCGGGCCGCCGCGGCCGGCGTCCGGGTGCACCCCTTGTCGGCCCACCGGGTGGGCGACGGGCCGCCCGGCCTGGTGATCGGCTACGCCGCGAACCCGCCGGACCGGCTGGCCGAGGCGGTGGCGCGGATCGCGCGCGGGCTCCGGGTCGCACCCGGCGCGGGAGCCGTCGTCGGCGTCCGGCCGCTCACGCCGTGATCACGATGCCGCCCCGGGCACCCGGTGGATCTAGGCTTGGCCGTGGCTCGCTCCGCGAGCCCGCCGGGCACCCCGCCCGGACCCACGGATCCAGAACTACGAATCGGAGCATCCAGCGATGGCTCGCCACCTTGTCACCAGTGCGCTTCCGTACATCAACGGCATCAAGCACCTGGGGAACATGGTCGGGTCGATGCTCCCGGCCGACGTCTACGCGAGGTACATGCGCCAGCGCGGGCACGACGTGCTGTACATCTGCGCCACCGACGAGCACGGCACGCCCGCCGAGCTGGCCGCGGCCGAGGCGGGCCTGCCCGTCGCGGAGTTCTGCGCCGGGGCGCACGAGACGCAGAAGAAGATCTACGAGGGCTTCGGGCTGTCGTTCGACCACTTCGGGCGCAGCTCCTCGCCGCAGAACGCCGAGACCACGCAGCACTTCGCGCGGCAGCTCAACGAGCACGGCTTCATCGAGGAGCGGGCGATCCGGCAGGTGTACTCGCCGGTCGACGGCCGGTTCCTGCCCGACCGCTACGTCGAGGGCACCTGCCCGCACTGCGGCTACGACCGCGCGCGCGGCGACCAGTGCGAGAACTGCACCCGCGTGCTCGACCCGACCGACCTGATCGACCCGCGCTCGGCGATCAGCGGCTCGACCGACCTCGAGGTGCGCGAGACCAAGCACCTGTTCCTGCTCCAGTCGAAGCTGCAGGCCGAGGTCGAGTCGTGGATCGACGGCAACAGCAAGGACTGGCCGCTCCTGTCCACGTCGATCGCGCGCAAGTGGCTCGCCGAGGGCCTGCACGACCGCGCCATCACGCGCGACCTGGAGTGGGGCGTGCCCGTCCCGGCCGACACGTGGCCCGAGCTCGCGGCCGAGGGCAAGGTCTTCTACGTCTGGTTCGACGCCCCGATCGAGTACATCGGCTCCACCCAGGAGTGGGCCGATGCCGCCGCGCCGGGCGAGACGCGCGACTGGAAGTCGTGGTGGTACGAGGCCGACGACGTCCGCTACACGCAGTTCATGGCCAAGGACAACGTCCCGTTCCACACGGTGATGTTCCCCGCCACGCAGCTCGGCGTCCGCGAGCCGTGGACCATGGTCGACTACGTCAAGGGCTTCAGCTGGCTGACCTACTACGGCGGCAAGTTCTCGACGTCGCAGAAGCGGGGCGTCTTCACCGACGCCGCGCTGGAGATCCTGCCGGCCGACTACTGGCGCTACTTCCTGATCGCGAACGCCCCGGAGTCCGACGACTCGTCGTTCACCTGGGAACACTTCGCCGGCACGGTGAACAAGGACCTGGCCGACACCCTCGGCAACTTCGTCAACCGCGTGCTGACGTTCTCGGCCAAGCGGTTCGGCGAGGCCGTTCCCGAGGGCGGCCAGCCCGGCCCGGCCGAGGAGAAGCTCGGCGCCGAGGTGACGCGGCTCCTGGCCGAGTACGAGGAGCACCTGGAGGCCCTCCAGTACCGCAAGGCCGCGAACGCCCTGCGCGCGCTGTGGTCGGCGGGCAACGCGTACCTCGTCGAGAAGGAGCCCTGGAAGCAGGTCAAGGTCGACCAGGAGGCGGCGGCGGTCTCGCTGCGCACCGCGATGAACCTGATCCACCTCTACGCGGTGGTCTCCGAGCCGTTCATCCCGCAGACGGCGGCCACGCTGCGCGGAGTGTTCGCCCTGGCCGACGACGCCGCGACCTGGGTCAGCCCGGACGCGGCGACGTCGCTCGACGCCGTGCCGGCCGGGACGCCGTTCACGGTGCCGCCGGTGCTGTTCGCCAAGATCAGCGACGACGACCTGGACGCCTACCGCGAGCGCTTCGGCGGCGGCGAGGCCTGAGCCCGGCGGGTCGGCGGCTGCGCCGAGTTCGGGGGTTGCGCCCAGTTCGGCAGCTTGCTGCGGCACGTTCGGCAGCTTGCCCGGGGCGTCGGCAGTTGGCATCGAGATCGGTACAGGCCTGAGCCGATCTCGATGCCAACTGCCGACGTCGCTGCGCCGCGTGTGCCAACTGCCGACGTCGTGGCGGCTGGCGCCGGGCCGGTCAGACCTGCGCGGCCGCGAGCTGCTCGCGGACCTGGCGCTTGGCGCGCGTCAGCATGCCCGCCATGCCGTTCAGGCGCAGCAGGCTGACGACCTTGGTCAGCCCGAGCTGCAGCGGGTAGTCCTCGGGCACGTCCAGCACCTGCTGCGCCGTCAGCCCGGTCAGGCCCTGGGCCAGGATCGACGCGAAGCCCCGGGTGGTGGGCGCCTCCTCGGGTGCGCTGGCGTGGAAGGCGACCACGCCGGCGTCGTCCACCTCGGCGAACGCGTAGACGGGGGACTGGCACTCCTGGACGCGCTCCAGCCGCTCGGGCGCGTCCGCGTACTTCTCGGGCAGCGGGGGCAGCTCGCGCGAGACCTCCAGCAGGAGCTGGAGGCGGTCACGCTCGGGCGTCTCGAGGAAGGCGTCCCGCAGCTCGGCGAGGGCCTCGGGCAGTTCGACGTCGTTGGTGCTCATCCGTTCATCCTTTCACCGCCGCACAGGCTCGGGCGAGCTCGCGGGCGGCGTCGTAGCGTGGCTGTATGGCTGAGAACAAGGGTTCTGACAAGGGGGCCGACGGCGGCCCGGACCGCTGGTCCCAGGACGTCACCGAGGGCAGCGACGCCCTGGACCTCGAGGAGGGCGTGTTCACCTGGGACGATCCCGCGCGGATCGCCCGGTCCCTGAAGAAGTCCGCGGAGGCGAGCGGCAGGCGCAAGAGCTCCCCGTACCGGTCGGCGATGTCGATGCTCACGTTCTACGTCAACCGCGCGGGCAAGGATCTCGACGCCGGCCAGCGCGACGTGCTGGAACGCGCCAAGGACGAGCTGCGCAAGGCCTTCGGCCGGGACTGACCTGTCAGCCCTCCCCGCGCGTGTCAGACGTACAGATCCCTCGGTTGACCTGTGGGTCTGACACGTGCGCCGGGGGCCTGTCAGACCGTGCCCGGCTCCGCGCCCGTGGCGACCGGGACGCGCACCGCGTTGCCCCACTCGGTCCACGAGCCGTCGTAGTTGCGCACGTCGGTGTACCCGAGCAGGTAGGTGAGCGCGAACCAGGTGTGGCTGGAGCGCTCGCCGATGCGGCAGTACGTGATGACGGCGCCGGCCGGGTCGAGGCCCAGGCCCGCGGTGTAGATCGCGTCGAGCTCCGCGCGGGTCTTGTAGGTGCCGTCCTCGGCCACGGCCGTGGCCCACGGGACGTTGCGCGCCGTCGGGATGTGGCCGCCGCGCAGGACGCCCTCCTCCGGGTAGTCCGGGATGGCGATGCGCTCGCCCGTGTACTCCTGCGGGGAGCGGATGTCGACGAGCGGGCCGCTGCCCAGGTGCGCCAGCACGTCCTCGCGGAAGGCGCGGACCGTCGTGTCGTCGCGCTCGACCGTGGGGTACTCGACCGGCGCGGGCGCCGGGACGTCGGTGGTGAGCTCGCGGCCTTCGGCGCTCCACAGCCCGCGGCCGCCGTCGAGCAGGCGCACGTCCTGGTGACCGAACAGCGTGAACACCCAGGCCGTGTACGCGGCCCACCAGTTGTTCTTGTCGCCGTACAGCACGATCGTCGTGTCGCGCGTGATGCCCTTGCTGCTCATCAGGGCGGCGAACGCGGCGCCGTCGAGGTAGTCGCGGATCTGCGGGTGCTGCAGCTCGGTGTGCCAGTCGACCTTCACCGCGCCGGGGATGTGCCCGGTCTCGTACAGCAGCACGTCCTCGTCCGACTCGACGACGACGACGCCCGGGTCCTTGAGGTGCTCGGCCAGCCACGCCGTGCTCACGAGCCGTTCGGGGTGGGCGTACTGCGCGATCTTGTCCGACGGGTCGATGGGAGCGGGCATGGTTCCTCCTCGATGAGCGTGCACTGTCGAGTCTAGGAACACGGGCGGGGTCGTGGATGATCCCGGCGGGGTCGGCTCAGGCGAGCCTTCGCTCCAGCACCCCCAGGTGCGCCCGCGCCCGCGCGGCCTGCGGGCCGCCCGGTTCGGCCAGCCGCGCCAGGCGCGTCCAGGCGACGTGGTCGTCGGTGCCTTCCTCGCGCGCGGTCCACTGCTCGACGGCGGCCAGGTCGTCGCACGCGTGCACCGCCCCGCGGACCTCCGCCTCCAGCTCCTCGCGCAGCCGCTCGACGCCCGGCGCGGTCGAGCGGCGCAGCAGCGGCTCCGGGTACGCCGACAGCGCGCCGCGGACGTCGCCCCGCCGCAGCCTGCCGCGGACCGTGTCGACGTCGGACCGCACCATCCGGGCGAGCCGGTAGGGACGCGAGCCGGCGAGCAGCGGGCCGCCGAGCACGCCGTCGGCCACGCGCCGCAGGCGGGAGATCTCCGCGCGGACCGTCACGAGCGACAGGTCGCCCGGGTGCAGCAGCACCGCCAGCTCCTCGGCACTCAGCCCGCGCGGGTGCTCGGCCAGGAGCAGCATGATCTCGGCGTGCCGCAGCGAGAGCCGGCGGCCGCGCAGCGTGGGCGCCCCGAGCAGGCGCAGGTCGGGTGCACGCTCGGCGGCACCGCCCGGGATCCCGCCGGCCAGGTCCGCGTCCGCGGCCGGGTCGTCGGCCCAGGGCGCGCCCCCGGCCTCCCGGCCGCCCGTGGCGCGGAGGGCGAGCTCCCGCTCGACCATGGCGACCGTGGCGCGCACGAGCGCGAGGGCCACGTGGGACCCGGCGGCGTTGCCGCCGGTCAGGTCGAGCACGCCGATGATCCCGCCGGCCGCGTCGTGCACCGGGGCCGCGGTGCAGCTCAGGCGCTGGACCGGCCGGGCGAAGTGCTCGGCCCCGAGCACCTGGACGGGGCGGCGCGTCGCGAGCGCGGTGCCGGGCGCGTTGGTGCCCACCGACTCCTCCCGCCAGACGGCGCCCTCGACGAACCCGACGCCGTCGACGGCGGAGCGCACCTGGCCGCGGCCCTCGACCCACAGGAGCCGGCCGACGTCGTCCGAGACCGCGACCACCAGGCCGTCGCCCGTCGCGCCGCCCACGAGGTCGCGCACCAGCGGCATGGCGACGGCCAGGGGGTGGGTGCTGCGGTAGTCGTCGAGGTCGTCCGACGTCGCGACCGGGACCGCGCTCGGCCGGTCGGGGTCCACACCGTTGCGCAGGCTGCGTAACCACGACGCCGCGACGACCGGGTCGATCCCGTCGGGCTCCTCGGAGCCGGCGGAACCGACGAAGCTTTCATAGGCCGCGCGAACCCAGCGCGCGTCGCGGTGTGGCACCTGCTGCATGCTGCCCCTGACGTTGTCCCGACGCCTTCGTCGAACCACGCCAGTCTAGGCATCGGACCAAGTTCATCAACAGGTTGTCCACCGTGATCCCCAAGTTGTCCACCGCCTGCGGGTGGTTTTCCACAGATCGACGACACATCACGTCTTCACCGCGCGGGACTTGGAATCTAGTCTTAGCGTCATTAGCACCGGTAGTTAAACGGGCTTCATGTCCGACAGATAGTTTTCACCAGAACTCTCTTTGGGGGAAGAGTTGAACACCATCGCTTTAGCTAGACCGGAATCGCAGATGCCTGACACCGATGAACCGGCCGGCGACAGTCGGCCCCAGCCGTTACCCGTGATCGACCCGGCGAGGCTGCCGGCTCTCGACACCCCGGCGCCGCCCCGCGAGCCCGAGGCAGGCCCCGACCTGGCAGGTGCCCGTGGCCGACGGCGCTGGACCTTCGGCGCCGCGATCGTCACCGCCGTCGCCGTGGCCGTCACGCTGTGGGCCATGTCGGCCCGCGCGGAGGAGACCGGCCGGATCGTCACCCTGACCGCCCAGATCGACACCCAGGTCACCAGCACCTCGGCCCGGTCGCACGACCTCGTCGCCGTCATGGACATGGCCGAGCGGGTCTACGAGCACTCGGAGGGCCAGGTCGCGGACCCGGCCACGCGCGACGTGCTCGCCGAGGCGCTCGCCGACGCGCGCCAGGCGGTGTCCCAGCGACTGACCGACGCCCCGCCGACGTCGGTGACGCAGGCCCGAACGCTGCTCGCGCAGGCCACCCACATGGAGAGCTCGCTCGACTGGGCGGCGGAGGACCTGCGGGTCGCCGTCGACATGGTCCAGCAGTCGCAGGGCGCCCAGCGCTCCCTGGACTCCCGCGACCCGGTCGGCAACCGCACGATCCTCACCGCACGCGACGCCTCCTGACCGCACTGCATCCAGCCGCACTGCGACCCGCCGGCTGCCGGGAGCGCTCGATCCGCCTCGAGAACGAACTCGGGGACCGAATCGCGCCGAGAACGGCAACCGGCCGCATAACCGGGGCGGCCCGGCCCGGGCAGGTATCCCCATATGCATTGACCGGGGCCGGATGAAAATTCCCGCTCGGTCCATGGTCGGTAAACTTCTTGCGGCGCATTCCGGGTGACTTTTGATATGCCGCAGCGAATGGGCGCCGCGCGCGATATTCGCCCGCATCGAGTTCACCCCAAGGCCGAGTAGGCCTCGACCAGGTCGACGAACTCCGCCCGCAGCCCGTACGGGTCGTCGCCCAGCGCACCCGCGGCTCGCTGCCGGACGCCGTCGAGGTTGGCCTGGCCCCGGTACTCCGACCCCGTGGCGATCAGCCCGAGCTCCGCGACGGCGGAGGCGAAGGCGAAGTCCGCCGTCGGCGTCCGCGTGAACGCGTCCGCGCCCACCGGGAACTCGACCTCGGTGCTCGCGCCGGCCGCCCCGCCGTCCGGCGTCTTGTAGCGCACGTGCACGGACATGAGGTCGCCGCCGACGTCGCCGCTCGAGCCCGCCGTGGTGCCGGCGGGGACCAGCTCGTAGAACGCCGTCACCGAGTGCCCGGCGCCGACGTCGCCGGCGTCCTTGGTGTCGTCGTCGAAGTCCTCGTCCGCCAGCCGCCGGTTGTCGTAGCCGATCAGCCGGTACGAGCGCACGGCCGCGGGGTTCAGCTCGACCTGCAGCTTCAGGTCCTGGGCCACCACGAACATCGTCGAGCCGAACTCGTCCACGAGTACCTTGCGCGCCTCGGCCAGCGTGTCGATGTACGCGTAGTTGCCGTTCCCGTGGTCCGCGATGGCCTCCATCGTGCTGTCCTTCAGGTTGTACATGCCGAAGCCCAGCACGGACACGTACACCCCGGAGTCCCGCTCCGCCTCGATCAGCTCCGTCAGCTCCTCGGGCGTGGCCGGGCCCACGTTGAAGTCGCCGTCGGTCGCCAGGATCACCCGGTTGTTGCCGCCGCGGACGAAGTTCTTCTCGGCCAGCTCGTACGCCGTGGTCAGGCCGGCCGCGCCGCCCGTGGACCCGCCGGCCCGCAGCGAGCGCAGGTGGTCCACCAGCACGCCGTGCTCCGAGCCCGGCACGGAGTCGGCGACCACGCGGTTGTCGCCCGCGTACGTCACGATCGACACCCGGTCGTCCTCGTCGAGCTGCTCCACCAGCAGCGCGAACGACTCCGCGAGCAGCGGCAGCTTGTTCGGCTCGTCCATCGACCCGGACACGTCGAGCAGGAACACGATGTTGTTCCCCTCCGACGCCGGCAGGGCCTCCGTGGCCTGCACGCCGACCATCGCGAGCTGGTGCTCCGGGTTCCACGGGGCCTTCGCGACCTGCGTCGACACCGAGAACGGGTGCTCGGCCCCGGCGGCGGGCGCCGGGTAGTCGTAGTCGAAGTAGTTGACGAGCTCCTCGATGCGCACGCCCTGCGGCGCCATGCCCTGGTTCACCTGGCGGCGCAGGTTCGAGTACGACGCCGTGTCGACGTCGGCCGAGAACGTGGACAGCGGGCTCGTCGCGACGTCCAGGAACGGCGACTCGGGGGAGTCGTCGTACTCCTCGCCGTCCGGCGGTTGGGTGGGCCCGGGCACCGGGCCGGGCGCCACGAGCCGTTCGCCGCTGGGCGCCTCGCCGCTCAGGGACTCCGGGGCGGGAGCGACGTCGGGGACCGAGAGGTTCGCCGTCTGCGCGGCGGTCCCCGACTCGTCGCCCCCGGCGGTGCAGCCCGCGAGCGCCAGCACCACGGTCAGCGCGGCGGCCAGGGGAACGATCAGGGGGAGCGCGGGGGACGTGCGGGTAGCGAGGTGCATGGGGGCCTCTCCTCGGGTTCGGCTCGTCGCGCGGCGTTGGTCCGGCGATCTGTCCTCATCTGTCCACATGTGCCGACGCGCGTCGTGCTTGCCTCCGCGAGGTCACGGTCGGGTTGCAACCCCGATGCAACGCCCCGCTGCCTAACCTCGCCGCACTCGGGTGCACCGGTGCGCCCGGGGCGTGGCTCCGCCGTCGGGCATCCCGGGGGCGGGCGCGAGATCCTGCGAGGAGGCAGACCATGACCGTGTACGCAGCCCCAGGTACCGAAGGTGCCATCGCGAGCTTCCGGCCCCGGTACGACCACTGGATCGGGGGCGAGTACGTACCCCCGGCCAACGGGCAGTACTTCGAGAACCCCAGCCCCGTGACCGGGCGGACGTTCACCGAGGTCGCACGCGGCGACGCCGACGACATCGACCGGGCCCTCGACGCCGCGCACGGCGCCGCACCGGCCTGGGGGCGCACCTCGGTCACCGAGCGCGCGATCATCCTGAACAAGATCGCCGACCGCATGGAGGAGCACCTCGAGGAGCTCGCGGTCGCGGAGACCTGGGAGAACGGCAAGCCGGTCCGCGAGACCCTGAACGCGGACATGCCGCTGGCCATCGACCACTTCCGCTACTTCGCGGGCGCGATCCGGGCTCAGGAGGGCTCGATCAGCGAGATCGACGGCGACACGATCGCGTACCACTTCCACGAGCCGCTGGGCGTGGTGGGGCAGATCATCCCGTGGAACTTCCCGATCCTGATGGCGGTGTGGAAGCTGGCGCCGGCGCTCGCGGCGGGCAACGCCGTGGTGCTCAAGCCGGCGGAGCAGACGCCGACGTCGATCCTGTTCCTGATGGAGCTCATCGCGGACCTGCTGCCGCCGGGCGTGGTGAACGTGGTCAACGGGTTCGGCGCGGAGGCGGGCAAGCCGCTGGCGAGCTCGTCGCGGATCCGCAAGATCGCGTTCACGGGTGAGACCACGACTGGCCGCCTGATCATGCAGTACGCGTCGCAGAACATCATCCCGGTGACGCTGGAGCTGGGCGGCAAGTCGCCGAACATCTTCTTCAGCGACGTCGCCGCCGCGCGGGACGACTTCTACGACAAGGCCCTGGAGGGCTTCACGATGTTCGCCCTCAACCAGGGCGAGGTGTGCACGTGCCCGTCGCGCGCGCTCATCCAGAGCGACATCTACCGCGACTTCCTGGCCGACGCCGTGGCGCGCACCGAGGCGGTCAAGCAGGGCAACCCGCTGGACACCGACACGATGATCGGCGCGCAGGCCAGCAACGACCAGCTCGAGAAGATCCTCAGCTACTTCGACATCGGCAAGGCCGAGGGCGCCAAGGTGCTCACGGGCGGGCACCGGGCCGAGCTGGAGGGTGACCTCGCGGGCGGCTACTACGTGACGCCCACGATCTTCGAGGGCAAGAACGAGATGCGGATCTTCCAGGAGGAGATCTTCGGGCCGGTGGTGGCGGTGACGGAGTTCGCTGACTTCGACGACGCCATCAAGATCGCCAACGACACCCTGTACGGGCTGGGCGCGGGCGTGTGGAGCCGGTCCGGGTCGGACGCCTACCGGGCGGGGCGCGCGATCGAGGCGGGCCGCGTGTGGACGAACAACTACCACGCCTACCCGGCCGCGGCGGCGTTCGGCGGCTACAAGGGCTCGGGCGTGGGCCGCGAGAACCACAAGATGATGCTCGACCACTACCAGCAGACCAAGAACCTCCTGGTCAGCTACTCGCCGAACAAGCTGGGCTTCTTCTAGGCCGGCGGCGCACGCCGAACGGGAGGCCGGGGGCCGGTACGTCCCCGGCCTCCCGCCCGGCGGTCCTGTCCAGCTCCGAGCTCAGGGAGGTTCCATGTCCGACGACGTTCGTCCCGGCCAGGCGGCCGGCTCGCCGCCCGCACGGGTCGCCGTGACCGACGACGCCGCCGCGCTGCTGGTCAAGCTGCGGGACAAGCACGGCGACCTGATGTTCCACCAGTCCGGCGGCTGCTGCGACGGCTCGTCGCCCATGTGCTACCCGGACGGCGACTTCATCACCGGGGACGCCGACGTGCACCTGGGCGACCTCGCGGTCGACTCGTTCACGGTGCCGGTCTGGATGAGCCGCAGCCAGTTCGAGTACTGGAAGCACACCCACCTGACGATCGACGTGGTGCCGGGCCGTGGCGCCGGCTTCAGCGTCGAGGCGCCCGAGGGGGTGCGGTTCCTCATCCGGTCGCGGCTGTTCACCGACGACGAGTGGGAGCTGCTGCGGGACTGACCCGGCGCGCGCGGCGCTCAGGTCTGGTCCAGCCGCGCGACGTCGTCGGCAGTCGCGAGGAAGAACGCCGCGAGCGCGAGGCCGTGCCTGGCCGCGGCGTCCCGCAGGGCCACGAACCAGGCGTGGTCGGTGATCGAGGCCGTGGCGGCGCCGGGTCGTTCCAGCATCACGAACACCGATGCGCCCGGCTCGCCGCCCAGGATGTCGTGCCATACCTGGCCCAGGTCGTTCACCGCGAGCACCTCGGGCTCGTCCGGCACCAGGTCCACGGGGACGATCACCGGCAGCGGGCGCCGCTCGCCGTCCAGCAGCACGAACCAGAGGGTGCGGCGGCGCGGCCGGATGTCGCCGTGCACGAACCGGGCGAAGGCGAGCAGGGCATCGTCGTCCGCCAGGGGATGGTCGGGAGTGAACTCGCTCAGTGCTGTCATGAGAACCAGTGTTGGCACCGGGTACTCGTGGATGCCGGTTTTCCACAGATGAATCTTCTTGGCGGATCGAAACGAGGGCTTGAAGTTGACGCGACGTCAACCTCTACGGTGGGGAACATGCAATGGTCCATCCAGGAGATCGCGCGGCTGACCGGCGTCACCAGCCGGACGCTGCGGCACTACGACGCCGTCGGGCTGCTGCCCGCCGTCCGCACGACGGACAGCGGGCCGCGCCGCTACGACCGCACCGCGCTGGTGCGGCTGCAGCGGATCCTGCTGCTGCGTGATCTCGGGCTCGGCCTCGGCGACATCGCCGAGGTGCTCGACACCCAGCGGGACGAGGCGCAGGCCCTGCGCACGCACCTCGTGTCGCTCCGGGAGGAGCAAGGCCGGCTCGCCCGGCAGATCGCGTCGGTCGAACGGACCGTCGCGGCGCTCGAGAAGGACCCCGACACCACGGAGGGACACATCATGGCCAAGGACATGCTCGACGGTTTCGACCACACCCGGTACGAGCAGGAGGTCACCGAACGCTGGGGGAGCGACGCCTACCGGCGCGGCGACACCTGGTGGCGCAGCCTCAGCGAGCAGGAGCAGCGGGAGTGGAAGGGCCGCGTCGAGGCGCTGAGCCACGACTGGGCCGCCGCCGCGGAGGCCGGCACCGACCCGGCCTCGGACGAGGCGCAGGCGCTCGCCGCACGGCACGCCGACTGGCTCGCCGGGGTGCCAGGCACGCCCGGCGCCGGGCAGCCGCTGCCCGACCGCGGCTACCTGCTGGGGCTGGCCGACATGTACGTCGCGGACGACCGGTTCGCCGCGAACTACGGCGGCACCGAGGGTGCCCGGTTCGTGCGGGAGGCCCTGCGCGTCTTCGCGGAGCGGGCCTACCCGGCCGGCGTCGGCCCCGAGGGCGCGAGCTGAGCCCGGTAGAGGTCGCGCAGGAGGCAGATCTCGCCGCCGTGCGCCATGGCCTCGCGGCTGAGGTGGGTCACCAGCGCGGCGATCGGGAAGTCGGCGTAGCCGACGCCCTTGGGGCCGATCGGCCGCATGAGGGACACGTCGTCCAGCGCCGCGATGCCGGCCTGCCAGGTCCGGTAACCCTCCTCGAGCATGGCCAGACCGGCGTCGGCCGTGATCGGGGCCTCCGGCCAGTGCCTGGGGTCGAACATGTCGGCGTCGGGCGGCGCGTCCGTCGGGCCGAACAGGGCCCGGGCGCGCCGCCCGAAGACGTCCCGGCCCACGTGCACCATGCGCCATGCGATGGTCGTCACCGGCGGGACCTCCGGCTCGGGCACCTCCTGCTCGAGCCGGGGCTCCCCGTCCGGCCCGGGGCGCACGCTCCACGCCGGCGAGGCGGGCTCCCACAGGTACTCGGCGTCCGTGAGGCCCTCCAGCCGGGGCCACAGGTGGTAGTCCCAGTAGAAGCTCAGCTGGTCCACGAGAAGGTCGCGCCACATGGCGGGCGCCGGTCCGGGCGGTATGGTCGGCTCCGTCGTCGTCATGCTCGGACACTACGCCCGGTCTCTGACATCCGGTTTCAAAGGTAGCCTCTGCCCATGCGCGACACCCCCGCCGAAGCTCCCCCAAAACCGCCCGTGACCTGCTGGTTCGCAGGTCTGACGACGCTCGATGTGATCCACCGCAGCGCCGTCCGCCCGGGCCGGAACGAGAAGATCACGGCCGTCCGCCAGGACGTCTCCGCGGGTGGCCCCGCGGCCAACGCGGCCGTCATCGCCGCGACGCTCGGGGCGCGCGCGCTCCTGATCAGCGCCATGGGCACCGGCCCCGTCGGCGCGGCCGCCCGGGGCGACCTGGAGCACCACGGGGTCGAGATCCACGACACCGCACAGGGGCGCGAGATCCCCATCGCCGTCTCGGCCGTGATGGTCGACGACGAGACCGGCGACCGCTCGGTCGTCTCGCCGGATGCCACGCTCACCAACGGCCTGGACGTCACGACTGCCGAGCTCGACACCCTGCCGAGGCCCGACGTGGTGCTGCTCGACGGGCACCACCCCGACCTGGCGCGGAGCGTGCTCGCGTACGCGCTGGCCCTCGAGCCCCGCCCCCTGATCGTGCTGGACGCCGGGCGCTGGCGCCCCGTCTTCGCCGACCTGCTCGGCTCCGCGGACGTCGCCGCACGGTCCGCGGACTTCCGCGCGCCCGAGGATGCCGCCGAGTCCCGCGCCGTCGTCACGACGCACGGGCCGCACCCGGTGACCTGGCGCGACAAGGACGGGCAGCACGGGTCGACCGAGGTGCCCGAGGTCGTCGTGCGGGACACCCTCGGCGCGGGCGACGCGTTCCACGGCGCCCTGTCCGTCGCGCTCGCCCAGGGCGCCGGGCTGGAAGCCGCCGTCGAGGAGGGCGTCCGGGTGGCGTCCATCCGGGTGCAGCACATCGGCCCGCGGTCCTGGCTGGAGTACGTGCCGTGCGCCTGACGACGGCCGAGCTCGTCGAGCGTGCCGCGGGGCTCGCCGCCGAGGCCCGCCGCGCGGGCGCCGCAGCGGTGCTCGGGATCACCGGTCCGCCCGGCGCCGGCAAGTCGACGCTCGCCGCCGCCCTCGCCGACGGCCTGGCGCCCGGCTCGGCCGTGGTCGTCGGGATGGACGGCTTCCACCTGTCCGACCAGGTGCTGAGGGCCCACGGCAGCCGCGCCCGCAAGGGCGCGATCGACACGTTCGACGACGCCGGGTACGCCGCCCTGATCGACCGGATCGCCGGCCGGAGCCCCGGCAGCCCGCCCGTCTACGCGCCGGAGTTCCGGCGCGAGATCGAGGAACCCGTCGCGGCCGGCACCGCCGTCACCGACGAACCCCTGGTGATCACCGAGGGCAACTACCTGCTGGCCACCACCGGCGCCTGGCCCGCCGCCCGCTCGCGGATGGCGCAGGTCTGGTACGTCGAGCTGCCCGACGCCGAGCGCCTGCGGCGCCTCGTCGCGCGGCACCACGCCTTCGGCAAGCCCCTGCCCGACGCCGAGGCCTGGGCGCGCGGCAGCGACCAGCGCAACGCGGACCTCATCGCCACGACCCGGGAAGCCGCCGACCTCGTCGTGGAGTGGGTGTAGGGGGCTCGGCGCCTCGCGCGGTGCCCTGATCAGCCGATCTCCAGGACCGCGACGCGCCACACCCCGCGCCGGGCCTCCAGCCGCACGGCCGCGGCGCGCACCCGCCCCTCGTCGTGCAGGATCACGGTGGCCTCGGCCGATGTGGCGCCCAGCCGGACCATCCGCACGCGCCGCACCGCGGCCGGGTGCGCCTTGGGCCGCGGCGGCAGCACCTGCCGGGCCTCCCGCATGAGCCGTCCTCGCTCCAGGAGCTGGTCGTAGACCTGCGGCGTGACCCAGCGCGCGAGCTGGGCCGCGGGACGCTCGCCGCGCAGCACCTCGACAGCCGCGCGGACCACACGGCACACCTGCGCGGTGGGGTCGGGCAGGTCCGGGTCGGGCTCCGGAGCCGGTCGGCCGGACAGCGCCTCCAGGGCCGCCGCCGCGTTCTGCAGCTCGGGGTAGGGCGTGCCGCCGATCCGCATGCGCCGCAGCCGCCGGCCGATCCCCGGTCCGGTGACCGGCCCCGACGGCGGCACCGTCGTGCGCCGGGCGGGCAGGCGGGTCCGGGCGGCGTCCTGTGTGGTCGCGGCGGTCGATGCGCGGGTGCGTGCCGTTGCCGGTGCTACTGCTGGCGCGGCCGCCGTCGAGGGCGCGGACGGTGCACCGGGACGGCTCCGGGTTCCGCCGCCTGGCGAGGTGTCGAGCGTGGTCATGCGAGGCCTCCTGGGGACGGGTTTGCTGGGGGGCGGCTTGCTGGGGACGGCTTGCTGGGACGCGGGTGCGGCCGTGCTCGGTGGTGCTCCGCCGGGCGGTGGACCGCGTGAGCCGCACGGTCAGGGCTGGTGCAGCACCATGCCCGGCCGGATCAGGTCCGGGTCGGCGCCCACCACCGCGCGGTTGGCCGCGTACCAGCGCACGACGGCCTCCGCGGTCTCGACGTCGGACGGCTCGGCGGCGCCAGGGTGGCCGTGATCGGCGCGGGCGAGGCCCTCTGCGGCGATCGACCACAGCGTGTCGCCGGCCTCCACCACCACGGGCGCTTCCGGTCCCGTACTCGTCCCCGCGCTCCGGTTGACCAGCGACGACCGCCCCGGCCCGTCGGACTGCCGCCCGTTCGTCGGCCGCGCGTTCGTCGGTTGCCAGCCGAGGTCGAGGACAACGGCGGGCCCGGCCTCGGCACGCATCTCGTCCGCCTGGGGTCCCGCCTGGGGCAGGGCGAACGCAGCCGGGGTCGTGAGCGCGAGGCCGAGTCCTGCCCCGGCGGCTGCGCGGGCCAGCCGCCGCACCACCGCCGGCGCGTGCCGGGCCACCGTGCGCTCGGCCGCGGTCCAGCGTCTGCCGTGGCGGTCCGCGAGGACGCAGGCGAGCGCGAGGAGCGCGTGCGCGCCCGTCCAGCCCGCCACCGCCGTACCGACGGCGACCGCCGCGAGCTCGACGATGTCCTCGACCGGGAAGTACGCCGCGCCCAGGCCCGCGCCGACCTGCCACGTGCGGACCCCGAGCAGGACGGCCGCCCCGACGAGCGCGAGACCGAGGCCGAGCAGCCCGAGGAGCCCGCGCCGCGCGCCCGCGGCCTCGCGTGGCCCGGTGCTGCTCGCGCGGCCCGGGGTCGTTCCTGCCGTCCCGGGCGCCCGGGGCGTGCGCCCGGCTGCGGCCGGCGTGTGGTCGCGGGCGTGCGTCGTCATGGTTCCCCCTGCGGTGGTCGAGCTTCGGCTCCGATGATCCGGCGCGCCACCTTTGGTATCGGTTGATGTCGTCCGGCGATCGTTATTCAACATCCGTGCCGGGAGGGTGTCCACTGGAGAGCGGGATACCTGTGGATAGCGCAAGGTGTTCCCATGACATCAGTGCAGCCGACCGGCCCCACCCGCTGGGAGCTGCTCTTCAGCGACCTGGAGGCGCAGGCCCGCGCGCAGTCGGCGGCCGAGGCCGACGCGCTCGTCTCCGAGCTGACGCGCGGCGAGCACGCGACGATGACGCTCGCGGACCGGTTCCGCGCCGTCGTCGGCGGGGTGGTCACGCTGGAGCTGCTCGACGGCGCCCCGTTGCGCGGCGTCGTGCTGGAGGCGGCGGACGAGTGGGTGCTGTTGCGCGGTGTGCGGCCGGAGCCGCTGAGCCAGCACCTGGTGCCGCTGGCCGCCGTGGCCGCGGCCCACGGTCTGGCCCGGCAGGCGGCGTCGGCCACGTCGCGGCGGGACGCCGCCGGGCTGGGACCGGTGCTGCGGAGCCTGCAGCGGGACCGGGCCCGCGTCGTGGTGCGCACGCTCCGCGGGGCGTACGGCGGACGGGTCGCTCGAGTGGGCCGGGACCATCTGGACATCGACCTGCTCGATGACCGGGGAACCCGGCTGGTTCCGTTCACGGCGCTGCTGGTCGTGAGCGAGTCGCCCTAACCGATCGGTATAGCCCGTAAATGGAGAGCGGGACCGGTGTCACTCCGTTGGAGTGCGCCGGTCCCGTCGGTGTGCGATGCGGCCATTCAGCCGTCCGCTGCGGCAGAACCCTTGAGCCGCTCACGGCTCTTTGCGTACATACGCTCGATGTACGACTCGAGCTCCGCTGCCTCGACGCGCCAGACCTTCTTGGGGCCCACCTGGATGGCGGGAAGGTCGCCGGTACGAACCAGTGCATAGCCCTGGGCCATCGAGATGTTCAGTGTCTCGACCACATCCGCCAGAGAGAGAAAGCGCTTTTCCATGGGAACAGTGTGGCACGAGACACCGACATGAGGGGGTTATCCACAAGAAGTGTTTATCTGATGCCGGATCGGCGACGTTCGATCACTATGGTTCCGGCGCTCTGCCCAGGCTGTGCACCATTCTGTGCGGGTTCGCGGATCAACTTGTACTCGACGCCCCACGCAAAGTCCACCAAAGTACGCGGAAGGACCGAGATGACGTATGCCCCGGCCGCCCCGGCACCGGCAGTCCAGGGCCAGGGCCTCCCCGAGCCGGCCGCCGGCCGGCTCCGCAGGCCCGGCTGGCGCGACCCGCGGCTCGTGACCGGTCTCGTCATCGTCGCGCTGTCCGTCGCCCTCGGCTCCTGGGTGGTCTCGGCCGCGAGCCGCACGGTACCGGTCTTCGTGGCCGACGGCGCCCTGACGCCCGGGGAGCCCCTCACCGCCGGCTCGCTGCGCACCGCCGACGTCCGGCTCGGCGCCGGGACGGGCCGCTACCTGCCCGCCGACGAGCCGCTGCCGGCGGACCTGGTGGTGCTCCGCGTGGTCGACGACGGCGAGCTGGTGCCGCTGACGGCCCTCGGCGCGGACGCCGACGTGCGCTCCGTCGCCGTGCCCGTCTCCTCCGGGCTGTCGGACCGGATCCGGGCCGGTGCCGTCGTGGACCTGTGGTTCGTGCCCGACCTGCCGGTCACGCGGGAGGCGGGTGCGGCCCGGCCGGAGCCGCGCACGCTCGCGAAGGACGTGGTGGTCGAGCAGGTGGACGCCGAGGACGGCGCCATCGTCGTGGACGGCACCGTCACGCTGCACGTGCTGGTCCCCGGCGACGCGCTGCCGACCGTGCTGGCCGCGCTGTCGGACGCGGGCACCGTGACCGTCGTGCCCGTAGCGGGTGGCGTCCGATGAGCGAGGAGCGGGCCGTCACCGTGCTCGTCGCCGTCCAGGCGCCCGAGGAAGAGGCCGCGGCCGTGACCGTGCTGGGCGCGCAGCCGCAGGTGACCGTGGCCCGCCGCCTCGCGGAGCTCACCGAGCTCCTGGCGGCGGCGGAGGCGGGGGCCGGCACCGTCGCCGTCGTCTCGGGGGACCTGCCCGGCCTGGACCGCGACGCCGTCGCGCGGCTGCGCGGCGCGGGACTGCGCGTCGTGGTGGTCCAGGACGCGGCCCTGTCCGCCGCGCGGCTCGCGTGGCTGGGCGCCGACGTCGTCGTGGTGGGCGGGGACGCCGAGAACCTGGTCGCCGCGGTCCGGGGCGCCGGCCCGGAACCGGATACCGCCGTCGTGCCCGCCCCGGCCGACGGCGGGACCGACCGGCCGGGCGCGATCGTCGCCGTCTGGGGTCCGGCGGGCTCGCCCGGCCGCACCACCACCGCCATCGAGCTCGCGGCCGCCCTCGCGGGGGTGGGCGCCGCCGCGCCCCGGCGCACCGGCCTGCTGCGCAGGTCGCGCCCACTGCCTCCGCCGCACGGCTCGAGCACCGTCCTCCTGGCTGACGCCGACACGTACGCGTCGTCGGTGACCTCGCGCCTGGGGCTGCTCGACGACGCGCCCGGCCTGGCCGCCGCCGCCCGCGCCGCCGGGCAGGGCAACCTCGACGTCGTGACGCTCGCCGGGCACAGCCCCGTGGTGCTGCCGGGCGTGCGCGTGCTGACCGGCATCACCCGCGCCTCGCGCTGGCCGGAGCTCCCCGGCAGCTCGCTCGACCTGGTGTTCCAGCGCTGCCGCGAGCTCGCGGCCTGGACCGTGGTCGACTGCGGGCCGGTGCTCGAGGCCGACGAGCTCCTCATGTACGACACCCGGGCGCCGCAGCGCAACGGCGCGACCCTGAGCGCGCTGCAGGCCGCGGACGTCGTCGTGGTGGTCGGCGCGGCCGATCCCGTGGGGCTGCAGCGGCTGGTGCGCGGCCTGGAGGACCTGCGGGACGCCTCGGTGCCCGTCCCCGCGGCGCGCGTGGTCGTGGTCAACCGGGTGCGGGCCGCCGCCGTCGGACGCCGGGCCGAGGCCCAGGTGCGGGACGCGCTGGCGCGCTACGGGGGAGTGGGCGACGCGCACGTCGTGCCGGACGACCCCGCCGGGCTCGACGCGGCGCTGCTGGCGGGGCGCGTGCTCGCCGAGTGCGCGCCGGCCTCGCCCGCGCGGGCCGCGTTCGAGGGCCTCGCGGACCGGGTGCGGGGCCTGGCACCGGCGCCGGTCTGAGGGCGTCGGCGGGCCGGGCGGGGCACTTCCTGGGTAACAATCCGCCCGTCCGGCGCGGCTCGGCGACGGAAAACCGCCATCCAACGCTAGGTTGTGCCCGTGGCCGCCGTGACGAAGGACAACTACGCCGACGACCTGCGTCTGGCGCACGTGATCGCCGACCAGGTCGATTCCATCACCATGTCCCGCTTCCGGGCGCTGGACCTGAAGGTGGAGACCAAGCCGGACCTGACGCCGGTCTCCGACGCGGACCGGGCTGCCGAGGACTTCATCCGCGGCCAGCTCGCCCGCGCGCGGACGCGCGACGCGATCGTCGGCGAGGAGTACGGCTCCGCCGGCAGCGGTGCACGCCGCTGGATCGTCGACCCGATCGACGGCACCAAGAACTTCGTGCGCGGCGTGCCCGTCTGGGCCACGCTCATCGCGCTGGCCGACGGCGACGAGGTGGTCGTGGGCCTGGTCAGCGCGCCCGCCCTGGGCCGCCGCTGGTGGGCGGCGAAGGGCTCGGGCGCGTGGACCGGCAAGTCGCTGGCCTCCGCGTCCCGGATGTCGGTCTCCGGCATCTCCCGCGTCGCCGACGCGTCGTTCGCCTACTCCTCGCTCAGCGGCTGGGAGGAGCGCGGCAAGCTCGACGGGTTCCTCGACCTCACCCGGGCGTGCACGCGCACCCGTGGCTTCGGCGACTTCTGGTCGTACATGCTCGTGGCCGACGGCGCCGTCGACATCGCCGCGGAGCCCGAGCTCGAGGTCTACGACATGGCCGCGCTCGTGCCGATCGTCACCGAGGCGGGCGGCACCTTCACCTCGCTCGACGGCAAGCCGGGCCCGTGGGGCGGGAACGCGGTCGCCACGAACGGCAAGCTGCACGAGGAAGCGCTCGACTTCCTGTCCTGACGACAGCCCGGCCCGGGTCCCTGACCCAGGCCGGAGGCTGGATCAGACCCGGGGCACGTCCTTGATCTCGCTCCAGTCGTACCAGAGCAGGTCGCGGTCCGTGACGCGCTGCAGCGCCTCGTCCAGGGCGGTCTCGGACTCCTCGCCGACCTCCGCCGTGGTCTCGGCGTCGCTCTCCTCGTCGGCGGCGGCGAGGACGTCGGCGATGTCGGCGGCGGCCTCGGCCTCGTCGACGTGCACGCAGACGATCGCCACCTGCTCGACCGTGCCGGTCACCTGCACCTCCGAGGCCACCGGCTCGTCGTCGTCCTCGTCACCGGGGACGACGGGGCCCACGGCCGCGTCCGGGACCTCCACGGTGATGATCACGCGCTGGTGCGGCGCGTCGGGGCGGCCCGCGATGAGCGCCAGGGAGTCGTCGGCCGCGTTGAGAGCGGCGACGTACTCGAGGCCCTCGGCGTCCTCGTCGGGCAGGGCGGCCTCCAGCTCCTTCGTCACGGCGTGCGCGCGGCGCGGGGCTACCGTCCAGCGGGCGGCGTCGGAGGAGTGGGAGACGGCGTCGAGCTCGTCGAGCGTGGCAGGCACGTAGATGCGCATGTGCTCAGTCTGCCGTGTGTCGACCCCGCATGAGTGGAGTGGCGGTGTCACCCAGTCCCCGTACTCTCGTGTCCGGCGTCGGGGCGGGACGCCACGGGTAGTGGTAGCAGCCGAGGGGCAGGAGACGAGATGGGTGCCAAGACCGCGATGCTGGTGTACGCGGACGGGGACGTGGCCGCGGGTCTGACGGGAGCGGCCGACTTCGCCGACGAGGCGAGCGCGGCGGAGCTGCTCGGCCTGCTGTGGCCGCCGGCCCGCATCCGCCCGGACGGTGAGGAGCCCTGGGACCTCGGCGACGCCGTGTTCCCGCCCGAGGGCCGCGCGTGCGCGCTGTCGACGCCCGAGGTGGACGTCCTGTGCGACCAGGCCCTCATGCTCGACCGTCCCTCCCAGCTCCCGGCCCACCTGGTGGACGCGAGCATGGGCCGCACGCTGTACCTGCACGCGATGCACAGCGCGGTGGACTGGTTCGCCTTCGCGGTGTGGCGGGACGGCGCGCTCGTGCGGTCGCTCAGCCTCTCGCCGGACGACGGCGTGCTGGAGGACACGGGGGAGCGCCTCGCCTTCGAGGAGCCCTTCTGGGCGGGCCGGCACCCGGCCGCCCTGGACGGCTACCCGCTGCCCTTCCACCCGCTCGACCTGGGCGACCACGCCCTGCGTGAGTTCTTCGGGTTCAGCGGCGAGGGGGCCGACGACGGCGGCCCGTCCGCCGGCCGGCTGGACCCGTGGGCCGTGGAGCTGTTCGGCTTCCAGGTGGTGTAAGCGCGCCCAGCGCTCGACAGATCACCGAATCGCTCGTACATTTGTTCGAGAGCGAGGAGGTTGTCATGCCCGAACCCACTACTCCCGGTCCTTCCGGAGTGGTCCCCATGCTGTCCTACCAGGACGGCGTCTCCGCCATGGACTGGCTCATCGAGGTGTTCGGCTTCACCGAGGCCGAACGCTGGCTGGACGACGACGGACACCTCTCCCACGGTGAGCTCGACGCCGGCGGCGGGCGCGTGATGCTCTCCGAGCTCGCGTCCTACGAGGGCCCGACGGCGCACCGCAAGCACTGCCGGGCGGCGGACGCCTGGCTGTCGACGCCCTGGGTGATCGACGGCGTGCTGGTCCACGTGGCCGACGTCGAGGCGCACTTCGCCAGGGCCCAGGCCGCCGGCGCGGGCGTTCTCTCGAAGATCGAGGAGGCGCCCTACGGCCGCTCCTACCGCGCTGAGGACCTGGAGGGCCATCGCTGGATGTTCCTGCAGCCGTGAGCCGGCCGGCCCCGGAGCGCGCCTACTCGGCCCCGCGGGCCAGCCGGTCCACGCGGCGCAGCGCGGCGGGGAACCGGGCGTCGCCGGCCATCTCGCGCACCAGGTCCGCCGCGGCGTCCAGCGCCATGCCCGACGCCGTGACGTACAGGGGCCGGGCGGACTGCCCGCGCAGCACCTCGGCGGCGTGCGACGCGGCGTGGAACCGCGTCTTGGCGACGCCGAGCACCACCGGGGCGAGCCCGGCGTCGGCCACGTGGGCGCCCAGGCCGGGGCTGCCCTCGGGGTCGAGGTCCACGTACCCGTCCACGATCAGCAGGTCCAGCGGTGCCACGCCGCCCAGCACCTCCCGCAGGGGCGGCAGCTCGCGCTCGTAGAACCGGCCGGGCCGGTACTCCGCCACCTGCTCCACCCGCACGGTGCGCTCCTCGACGAGCGCCGCGAAGCCCGGGTCCTCGGCGACGACCAGCGCGGCGCGTGCCCCGCCGTCGTCCAGGTACTGCACGTCCACCGCGCCGTAGCGCGGGGTGGCACCGGTCATGCTCAGGCGTCCGAGCCGGTGCGGGACGAGAGCAGGCGGCGGAACGAGGCGAGCCGGGCCGCGCGGGCGGGCCGCTCGTCCTCGGGGGAAGCCTCGATCCAGTCGTCGAGCGCGCAGTCCGGTGCGTCCGCGAGGTGCGTGCAGCCGCGTGGGCAGTCCTGAGCCACCTCGTCCAGGTCCTCGAACGCGTGCAGCAGGTGCGCCACCTCGACGTGCGCCAGCCCGAACGAGCGCACGCCCGGGGTGTCGATCACCCAGCCGTCGAACCCCGCTCCGTCAGTTGCGGGCGCGCCGTCGACGTCGGGCCCGGCGTCCGAGTCCGGCGCGTCCGTCCCCCCGGGATCCCCCACGGGCAGCCGCAGCGCGACTGCCGACGTCGAGGTGTGCCGGCCGCGCCCGGTCACGTCGTTCACGACGCCCGTGGCCCGCCTGGCGTCGGGCACCAGCGCGTTGATCAGCGTGGACTTGCCGACCCCGGAGTGCCCCACCAGCACCGACACCAGGCCGCGGAGCCGTCCGCGCACCTCCTCGACGGACTCCGGCACCAGGGTGATCCCGGCGTCGTCGTCCGAGGGGGTCCGTCGCGTCACCACGACCTCGACGCCGAGCGGCTCGTAGAGCGCGCGCAGCTCGTCGGGGGAGGCGAGGTCGGCCTTCGTGAGGCACAGCAGCACCGACATCCCGGCGTCGTACGCGGCGACGACGCAGCGGTCGATCATGCCGGTGCGCGGCTCGGGCTGGGCCAGCGCCGTGACGATGACGAGCTGGTCGGCGTTGGCGACGACGATCCGCTCGTACGGGTCCGTGTCGTCCGCGGTGCGGCGCAGGGTCGAGGTGCGCTCCTGGATCCGCACGATCCGGGCGAGCGAGCCCTCCTCGCCGGAGGTGTCACCGACGACGTCCACCCGGTCGCCCACGACGACGCGTGTGCGCGTGAGCTCGCGCGCCTTCATCGCGGTCACGACGGTCTCGTCCGCGAGCCCGGCCGCCGCGCCACCGACCAGGAGCGTGTACCGCCCCCGGTCGACACCGGTGACCAGGCCGGTCACGGCGTCGGAGTGCTCGGGTCGTTGCTTGGTCCGGGGCCGGGAGCCGCGCTTGGACGGGCGGGAGCGGAAGTCCGACTCGTCGAGGTCGCGGCGGCCCATCAGGCGGCCGTGCCCAGCATGCCCAGCCACATGCCCGTGAAGTCGGGCAGGGTCTTGGCCGTGGTGGCGACGTCCTCGATCAGCACCCCGGGCACCCGCAGGCCGAGCAGCGCCGCCGACGTCGCCATGCGGTGGTCGCCGTAGGTGCGCACGACGTCGCCGTGGAGCGGGCGCGGGGTGATGACCAGGCCGTCCCGGGTCTCCTCCGCCTGCCCGCCGAGGCGGGTGATCTCGCGCGCGAGCGCGGCCAGGCGGTCGGTCTCGTGGCCCCGCAGGTGCGCGATCCCGCGCAGCCGGGTGGGTGAGTCCGCGAGCGCGGCCAGGGCCGCGAACGTGGGCGCGAGCTCGCCGCCCGCGTGCAGGTCGACGTCGATCCCGTGGATCTCGCCCGTGCCGGTGACGCTCAGCACGCCGTCGGCCAGGGTGAACGTGCCGCCCATGCGCTCCAGCAGCTCGGGCACCATGGCGCCGGGCTGCGTGGTCAGGGTGGGCCAGCCGGGCACGCGGACCGTGCCGCCAGCGACCAGGGCGGACGCCAGGAACGGCGCCGCGTTGGACAGGTCGGGCTCGACGCGCACGTCGCGGCCCGTGATCGGGCCGGGGCGCACGGCCCAGATGCCGTCCCGCGAGTCGTCGACCACGACGCCGACGTCGCGCAGCGTGGCGACCGTCATCTCGATGTGGGGCAGGCTCGGCAGCGTGGCGCCGATGTGCCGCAGGGTGAGGCCGCGCTCGAAGCGCGCGGCGGCCAGCAGCAGCCCGGACACGAACTGCGACGACTCCGAGGCGTCGACGTCGACCGAGCCGCCCGGGACGCCACCGCGGCCCTCGACGGTGAAGGGGAGGTAGCTCGGCAGCTCGGCGGAGTCGCTCGAGCCCTCGGGGTCGTGCACCGTGACGCCGAGCGTGCGCAGCGCCGCGAGCACCGGCAGCATGGGCCGCAGCCGGGCCGCGGCGTCGCCGTCGAACCGGACCGGGCCGTCGGCGAGGGCCGCGACGGGCGGCAGGAACCGCATGACCGTGCCGGCCAGACCGGTGTCGATCTCGGTGCCGCCGGTCACCGGGCCGGGCGTCACGTGCAGCGTGCTGGGGTGGTCGCCCTCCTCGATGCCCGCGCCGAGCGCGCGCAGGGCGCCGATCATCAGGTCGGCGTCGCGGCTGCGCAGGGCGCCGCGCAGGGTGCCGGGGGCGTCCGCGAGTGCGGCGAGCACCAGCAGCCGGTTCGTGAGGGACTTGCTGCCGGGTACCTCGACCGTCGCGTCGAGCGGTGCGCCGGCGAGCGGCGCCTCCCAGGTCGGTGCGGGCGCGGTGGTCGAAGAAGTCATGTGGCGAGATTATCGCGGAGCGGCCGTACGCGGCTGCTCGTGTCAGACCCACAGATCACTCTGGTGACCTGTACGTCTGACACGGGGAAGGTCAGGACTCGGCGGCAGCGGCCTTCGCGTCCGCGCGCGCCGCGCGTGCCTGCTGGACCCGCCACGACAGCCCCGGCCTGCCCTCGAGGTCCGCGCCCGCGATGAGCGCGGCGCCGACGGAGGCGAGGTTGTGCAGGAACCGGTCGGCGCGGGCCGGACGCTCCTCCTTGGGTGCGGTGAACGGCTGGTTCACCAGGGCGAGCGGCAGCGTCAGCAGCGCGAGCGCGAGGGCGGACGCGCGTGGCGCCTTGCCCAGCGCGAGCAGCGTGCCCGCCGTTGCGGTCGCGACGCCGTGCGCGCGCACGAGTGTCGTGACCTGCTTCTCGCTGAGCGGCTCTGCCCCCAGCGCCTTGGTCGCCAGCGCGGATCCCGACCGGGCGGCGGCCACGTGCTCGCTCGGCTTCCGGGCGGCCCGCACGCCGTCGTAGATGAACGAGGAGGCCAGCAGCGGTCGCGCGATGTGTCGAAGCAGCATGCGACCACCTTGGCAGATGCCGGCGCCGGATGCAGCAGGATCGCGGCACGACGGCACCGGGAGACCGCGGCCGCACCGGGAATTCGGGGCCGGGGCCGCTGGTTGAACCGGACGTGGAGCAATGCCTCGAGAAGGATGCGGTGAACGACACGGTGATGGGCATGGTGACGAGCACGACAACGAGCCCCGCGGCGAGCGGCGCGTCCGACGCGACGGCGGTACCGATGACTGCAGGTCAGAGCGCCCCCCTGATGTTCGGCGCGGTCCCGGCGCACCTGCTGGACGCCGGCACCGACTCGGCGAAGGCTTCGGCGGACGCGCTGTCCGGCGGCACCCCGGGCGCGTTCGGCGTGGTTCCGGCGAACGCGGGCTGGCCGACGCGGCTAGGCTCAAGGGCGATGACTGAGACTTCCCGTGAGCAGAACGAGGGCGCAGGCGGCGATGCCGGCCGCGCCGACGCCGAGGTGCGCCCCGGTGATACCGCGGCCGTCGAGGCCGCCACGGAGCCCGCCGGCGAGACCGAGGGCACCGAGCGGTCCCCCCAGGAGGAGGACGCGACGGCCCGCGCCGCGCGCTTCGAGCGGGACGCGCTGCAGTACCTGGACCAGCTCTACTCCGCGGCGCTGCGCATGACGCGCAACCCCGCCGACGCCGAGGACCTGGTGCAGGAGACGTTCGCCAAGGCGTTCGCGGCGTTCCACCAGTACCGGCCGGGTACCAACCTGAAGGCCTGGCTGTACCGGATCCTCACGAACACGTTCATCAACAGCTATCGCAAGAAGCAGCGCGAGCCGCAGCAGTCCCAGGCGGAGGACGTCGAGGACTGGCAGATCGCGCGCGCGGCGTCGCACACGTCGCGCGGCCTGCGCTCGGCCGAGGCCGAGGCACTGGACCGGCTGCCGGACAGCGATGTGAAGCGGGCGCTCGCCGAGCTCCCGGAGGACCGTCGGATGGTCGTCTACTACGCCGACGTCGAAGGCTTCCCCTACAAGGAGATCGCGGAGATCATGGGGACTCCGATCGGGACGGTCATGTCCCGGCTCCACCGCGGACGACGGCAGCTGCGCGAGCTCCTCGCCGACTACGCCGCCCAGCGAGGTCTCGTCAGCCAGGCGCCCGGAGGTGCGCAGTGAACAACATCGAACCCGTCCCGCACGACACGGCGGGGGAGTCCGAGTGCGAGCACGCACTGACGCACCTGTACGAGTACCTGGACTCCGAGATGACGCCGGACGACGAGCAGCGCATGCGCGCGCACGTCGCCCACTGCTCGCCGTGCCTGGCCGAGCTGAGCGTCGAGGACCTCGTCAAGCAGCTCGTGAAGCGGTCGTGCAGCGAGCGCGCGCCGGACACGCTGCGCGTGCGGATCCATGAGCAGCTCACGGTGATGACGGTCGTCGAGACCGCCTGACACCGGGCATGACGAAGGGCCGGAACCCCACGGGGTTCCGGCCCTTTCGCATGCTCAGGCTGTTCGCCTCGACAACGTCTCAGGCTCAGGCCTCAGGCGTTGGGACGCTTGCCGTGGTTGGCGGCCGAGCCCTTGCGGCTACGGCGCTTGCGACCGCGCTTGCTCATGGGTGTCTCCTGACAGGTGACGGACTGAATGGCTCAATGGTCCCACAGATCGGGAGGTTGTCAGGCCGCAAGGGGTTGCCCCGTCGAGTAACGCGATATATCGTGTCTCGGGTCAACGCGATATATCGCGTCCAGCGAGACCGAGCACCGGAGGCACCCATGAGCACGGACAGCTGGACCGTCACCGGTCCGCAGACCATCGAGCTGCGCGGTGTGACCGCCGTGGACGCCCACGTCATCGACGGCCGGCTCGACGTCGTCGCGCACGACGAGCCCGTCGTCCGCGTCGAGGTGCACTCCGTGGAGGGGCGCTCCCTGGAGGTCCGGCTGGAGGAGGGTCGCCTGGTCATCGAGCACGAGAGCGGCCTGTCCGGCTGGGGCTCGTTCATGAAGCGGTTCGTGGACTTCGGCGGCAAGGCGCGCGCCGACATCCACGTCGCGGTGCCCGCCGACACCGCCGTCCGGCTGGGCACGGTGCGCGGCGAGTGCCTCCTGGCCGGCACGACGGCGGGGGCGTCCGCGTCCACCGTGTCCGGGTCCCTGCTGGTCTCGCGCACGGCCGGCGACCTCAAGCTGAACACCGTCTCCGGCGAGGTGACGGTGCGCGACCACGTGGGCGACATCACGAGCAATACCGTGTCCGCCGACGTCGTCATGAGCGGGTCCGCGGACTCGGTCACGTCCACCTCGGTCTCCGGCGACGTGACGGTCGACCTGGCCACCCAGCCGCGGTCGGTCAAGGTCAACTCGGTGTCGGGCAACATGCTGCTGCGCGTGCCCGACGACGGCGCCGTGGCGGTGTCGGCGCAGAGCGTCAGCGGGCGGGTCACCGTGGCCGGCGCGCAGTTCAGCGGCGGGGGCGGCGCCACGTTCACCTCCGGCGAGCCCGAGCCGCGGCCCGGCCGGCCGTGGACCACCCGCCTGCGCGCCACGAGCGTCTCCGGCGAGGTCACGGTCGTGGGCGGACCGCAGGACGCGCCCGTCGACGTCCAGGACGCCCCCGTCGACGCCCCCGCGGACCACTCGCCCGTGGAGCTGTGATGCCACCTGTCTTCGCCCACGGCGAGCTGCGCCTGTACCTCCTGGTGCTGCTCCTGGACGGGCCACGGCACGGGTACGAGCTCATCACCGAGCTCACCCAGCGCTTCGGCGGCACCTACCGCCCCAGCGCCGGGACCATCTACCCCCGCCTGACCAGGCTGGAGGAGGAGGGGCTGGTGCGTCGCTCCGCGCCGGGACCGGCCGGTGCCGGCCGCAAGGGCACGTACGAGCTCACCCCCGCCGGCCGGGCCGAGATCGACTCCCGGCTCGACGACGTCAAGCGCCTGGAGCAGAACGTCGCCGAGACCGTCCGCACCCTCGCGGACGGCGTCCGGGCCGACATCCGCGACACGATGCGCGGCCTGCGGGCCGAGCTCGCGGCCGCGGCGCAGGAGGTCCGCTCCCGGCCGCGACCCGGTCCCGGCACCGCGCCGGACCCGCGGCGCACCCAGTCCAACTCGCTGCGGCACGACGCCGAAGCGGCGCTGCAGCGGTTCCGCAACGACGTGCTGGCCGACCTGCGGGAGGCCGACGTCGCCGGTACGGTGTCGGCGCTGACCGTCGAGACGCTGCGCACCGTCCTCGACTCGGCGCGGTCCGCGATCCGTGGGACCCTGCCGAGCAGCACGAGCACCCCGCACCGCACGAGCTCGCAGTGACAGAACCAGCCCCCATGCACGTCTCCCCATGAACCTCCCGATGAACCCTCCCCATGAACGGAGCACAGCGATGACCACCGAGTCCTGGAGCGTGGCCGCACCGCAGACCATCGAGGTCGGCGGCGCCACGACTCTGACCGTCCGACTGACGAACGGCCGCGCCGAGATCGTGGCCGACCCGAACCGCACGTCCGGCGCCGTCGTGGAGGTTCTCGAGGTCTCGACGCGGCCCCTGCAGATCCTCGCGGAGCACGGCAACCTGCGGGTCGCCTACGACTTCCCGGGCCTGGAGGGCTTCGTGGACCGGTTCCGCGGCCTCAAGGACCAGGACGCCGCCGTCGTGCGGATCACGGTGCCGGCCACGTCCGTGGTCGACGTCGCGACCGTGGGCGCCGAGGTCGTGGTGACCGGCGCGCAGGCCGGCGTGAACGTCAAGACCGCGGGCGGCGCCATCACCGTGACCGGGACCAGCGGATCCGTGACGACCAAGTCCGGCACGGGCGCCGTCAGCATCGCCGAGCACAACGGCGACGCGTCGGCCACCACCGTGTCCGGTGCGGTGTCGCTCGTGGGCGCCCTGGGCCGCGTCTCGGTCCAGACCGTGTCCGGCGCGGTCACGGTCACCGCCGTCGGCACCACGCCGCTCGTCAACGCCAAGACGGTCTCCGGCGCGGCGGCGGTCCAGCTCGACGCCGGCGCCCCGGTCAACCTCCGCGCGCGCAGCGTCACGGGCAAGGTCGTGATCGACGGCGCGCAGGCGACGTCGAGCGCGCAGCGCACCGTCGTCGTCGACCACGCGGAGCCCGGCGCCGCGGCCTACATCTCGACCAACACGGTCTCGGGAACGGCCACGATCACCCGCGGCTGACGCCCGTCCCGCACGTGTCAGAGGCTCAGGTCACCATGGTGACCTGAGCCTCTGACACGTCTGACGGCTCACGCGTTGCTTGTCTGTCGCCTGAGCCTGCGGTTCCACTCCGGGCGCGTGCCTCGTTCCTCGGCCCACACCCTGCGCTGCACCTCCGGCTCAGTCTCTACCTGTGTCGCCTGAGCCTGCGGTTCCGCTCCGGGCGCGTGCCTCGTTCCTCGGCCCGCACCCTGCGCTGCACCTCCGGCTCAGGCGACCTCGTCCTGAGGCAGCCCCAGCCAGCTGTGCCAGCCCGTGTGCAGCACGAGCCACGCCATGAGCCCGTACCCGGCCTGGCCGGGGTAGGTGCCACCGCCCTGGGCCAGGTCCGCGAGCCACTGCTCGTGCTGCGCCAGCGGCGTGTACGTCTCGACGTACGGCACCCGGCGCCGGCTGGCGACGTCGGCGAACGCGTCGGACAGCTCCGCGATCCGGTCGCCCTCGGCGGGCGCGCCCGGCGGCGGCCCGACGACGAACGCGGCCGTACGGTTCGCGTCCGCGACGTCCAGGATGTTCGCCAGGTTCAGGCGCGAGCGCGCGACCGTGAGCCCCGCGGCGACGTCGTGCCGCCCCAGGGCCACCACCAGGCGGTTCTCGACCTCGGAGTCCGGGCCGAACCGCGCGGCGGTCTCGGCCTCCCAGCGGGCGCCCAGCTGCGTGCTGTTCTCGCCGGGGACGGCGAGCGTGAACAGCATGGCGGGACGGGCAAAGTGGGTGCGCGCGACGACGCGTCCGGTCCAGCCGAGCGCACGGGCGTCTCCGACACCCGTGGCCAGCTCGTCACCGACGACGCAGATACGCACCTCGCGATCCTGCAACGGACTCTCCTTGCCTGTTCCCGGCAGCCTGGCGGACGGCCGGTTCCCCATTGTGGTGCACGGAACGCGGCCGATCGGTGACAACGCGCCGACGGCCGCGTGCCGCGTCGCGACAACGCGGGACGGTCAGAGCAGGGTCATCCCCCAGCGGACGCCGTGCGGCTGGCCAGGGGCCAGGTGCACGAGCCGCTCACCGGTCCGGAAGGCGTCGGCGACGCAGCTCATGGGCTCGGCGGCCAGCCCCATGCGGCGTCGGCCGGGCTCGATGTGGTCGCCCGTGCAGACCTGCCACACGTCCTGCGACTCGTCCATCCAGACCGCGGCCGTCTTCCCGTCCGGGCCGGTCAGGTGGGCCCAGGACAGGCCGTCGGCGTCCCGGACGACGTCGACGTACGCGTCGTCGAGGTCCACGCCGGCCGCGCTGCGCGCCTCGCGCAGGTCGAACATGCCGGACGCCGGCTCGGTGCCGGTCGGCAGGAGCCGCTCGTCGGTCGTGACGCGGGTCGCGGCGTCGAGCCGCAGGGTGCACTCGTCGAGGTCGGCGCCGCCCGTCGACAGCCACGGGTGGAACCCGCAGCCGTAGGGCGCGGTGTCCGCCCCCACGTTGGTGACGTCGAGGGTGATCTCGAGGCCGGCGTCGGACAGGGCGTAACGCATCTGCGCGACGAGCTGGAAGGGGTAGCCGGGTCGGGCCACGAGCTCGAGCTCGAGCGTCACGGCGGAGCCCGTGTGCTCCACGACGGACCAGCGGTCGAACGCCGCCAGGCCGTGCAGCGCGGTGTTGCGGGCCGGCTCGGTCACGGGGAGCTGGTGGGTCACGCCGCCGTACTCGTAGGCGCCGTCGCGGAGCCGGTTGGGCCAGGGGATCAGGACCGCGCAGTTGAACACGGGGTTGATCTCGTCCGCGCCGAACGGAACCACGACATCGCGGCCGTCCACCGAGTACTCTCGCAGCGCCGCACCCACCTGGGTGACGGTGGCGCGGTGACCCGCGTGGCTGATGCGGAACTGGTCCCCGGAAGGATGGGGCCTTGCGGCAGCAACCGGAGGAATTTCTGTCGTCACACTCACACCGTAACCGTAGGGCAAATTTTGACTGCGGCACGTAGCGTGAGACAGCAGACTAGAAGAGCAGGCTAGACGGTCGGGTGGCAGAAGGCCAGCGACCCACCGATGAACTGGGCCCGACGACGGGCCGCGCGGGCTGCTCAGCCCGCCCCAGCAGTAGGAGGAACGATGGAACAGCAGGTACTCGGACGGACCGGTCGCCTCGTATCGGCCGTGGGCCTGGGCACCTGGCAGCTCGGCGCTGACTGGGGCGACGTCAGCGAGAGCGATGCCCGTGCCGTTCTGGAGGCCTCGCTCGAGGCCGGGGTGACCTTCTTCGACACCGCGGACGTCTACGGCGACGGCCGCAGCGAGCAGGTGATCGGTACGTTCCTCAAGGAGCACCCCGACGCCGGGATCACGGTCGCCACCAAGATGGGCCGGCGCATGGACCAGGTGGCGGAGAACTACGTGCTCCAGAACTTCCGCGAGTGGACCGACCGGTCCCGGCAGAACCTCGGCGTCGACCGGCTGGACCTGGTGCAGCTGCACTGCCCGCCCACCGCCGTCTACTCCACGGACGCCGTCTACGACGCGCTCGACGAGCTCGTGTCGGACGGCGCCATCGCCGCCTACGGCGTCAGCGTCGAGAAGGTCTCGGAGGCCATGGAGGCCATCGCGCGCCCCAACGTCGCCTCCGTGCAGATCATCCTCAACGCGTTCCGGCTCAAGCCGCTGGACGAGGTGCTGCCCGCGGCGTCGGCCGCCGGGGTGGGCATCATCGCGCGCGTGCCGCTCGCTTCTGGTCTGCTCTCGGGCAAGTACACCAAGGACACGGTGTTCGCCGAGAACGACCACCGCAACTTCAACCGCGACGGCGCCGCCTTCGACGTCGGCGAGACGTTCTCCGGCGTGCCCTACGAGGTGGGCCTCGAGGCCGCGGCCCGGTTCACCGAGCTGGCCCGCGACGTCGTGGGGGAGACCCTCACCCCGGCCCAGGCCGCGATCGCCTGGACCTGGCAGCGGCCGGGCGTCTCGTCCGTCATCCCGGGCGCGCGCAACGTCGAGCAGGCCCGCGCCAACGCGGCCGCCGGTGACGCCGCCACGCTGGGCCCGCTGTTCATGTCGGGCGTGCGCGAGATCTACGACGAGCTGATCAAGGAGCACGTCCACGACAAGTGGTGACGCCTCCGCCCGGGCCGGATCAGCCGTGATCCGGCCCGGCCTGGTCCGGGCGGAACACGCAGAACTCGTTGCCCTCCGGGTCGGCCAGCACGTCCCAGAAGACGTGCGGGTCGGGTGAGTCCTCGCGGCTGGTGAGCAGCGTCGCCCCGGCCGCGAGAAACCGCTCCGTGTCACCCCAGACGTCCCAGTGGATGCGGTTCTTCACGCTCTTCGGCTCCGGGACCGGGATGAAGAGCATCTGCGCGGGCAGCCCCGCGCCGTGCCCCAGCCGGTACCACGGCCGGCCGGAGAAACGCTCCGGCTCCAGCCCGAGCCGTTCGCCCCACCAGGCGCTCACCACCGCCGGGTCCGCGGCGTCCACGACCAGGGCGTTCAGGCGATAGCGGCCCACCGTCGCCGCCTGCTGCGGGAACGCGCAGAGCTCGCCGCCCTCGGGATCGCGGAGCACGGTCCAGTCGTCCTGCTCGATGTCCGGGTACTCCGCAGCCGCCGAGGCACCCAGCCGCTCCAGCTCCTCGACGGTGGCGTGCAGGTCCAGGTGAACTCGCTGCTTCACGGTGCGCGGTTCCGGCACCTCGTTGATCCAGACCCGGTGCTCGGGGACGTCGTCCGCGAGCAGGAAGGCCGCGGCGGAGTCCCCGGCCGGGCCGGACCGCAGGCCGAGCGCGGCCGACCAGAAGGCGGCGAGCACCGGCCCGTCAGAGGCGTCGATGACCAGGTCCTTGAAGGTGGCGTCCGACATCACGCCAGCGTACGGCGGCCGGGCACGGCCGTCCCGGAAACAGGAACGGCGGGCACCCGGTGTGGGTGCCCGCCGTTCCGTGTGTGCGCGTCAGCCGCGCGTGAAGGCCTGCTCCAGCAGCGTCTTCTGCTGCGCCTGGTGCAGCTTGGCCGTACCGGCGGCCGTGGAGGCCGACGCCGGGCGGGAGACCACCTTGACGTACGGGACGTCCATCGGCAGCGCCAGGTGGATAAAGCCCCACGCGCCCTGGTTCTGCGGCTCGTCCTGCACCCAGACCACCTCGGCGTCGCCGTACTTGGCGAGCTCCGCGCGGATCTGCGCCTCCGGGAACGGGTAGAGCTGCTCCAGGCGGACGATCGCCACGCCCTCGTCACCGCGCTTGGTGCGCTCGGCGAGCAGGTCGTAGTACACGCGACCGGTGCACAGGAGCACGCGGTCGACCTTGGCGGTGTCCGCCGTCGCGTCCGGGATGACCTCCTGGAACGTGCCCTCGGTGAAGTCCTCCACCGCGGACGCCGCCGCCTTGAGGCGGAGCAGCTGCTTGGGCGTGAACACGACCAGCGGACGACGCGGCCGGGCGTAGGCCTGACGGCGCAGCAGGTGGAAGTACGACGCCGGCGTGGACGGCTGCGCGATGGTGATGTTGTCCTCGGCGCCGAGCTGCAGGAACCGCTCGATGCGGGCCGACGAGTGGTCGGGCCCCTGGCCCTCGTAGCCGTGCGGCAGCAGCATGACCACCGACGACGACTGACCCCACTTCTGCTCGGCGGACGAGATGAACTCGTCGATCACCGTCTGGGCGCCGTTGACGAAGTCGCCGAACTGCGCCTCCCACAGCACCAGGGCGTCCGGGCGCTCCACGGAGTAGCCGTACTCGAAGCCGAGTGCCGCGTACTCCGACAGCGAGGAGTCGTAGACCCAGAACTTGGCCTGGTCGCCCGACAGGTACAGCAGCGGGGTCCACTCGGCGCCGGTCTCCCGGTCGTGCAGCACCGCGTGCCGCTGCACGAACGTGCCACGGCGCGAGTCCTGGCCGGCGAGGCGCACCGGGGTACCCTCCGCGAGCAGCGAGCCGAAGGCCGCGAGCTCGCCGAAGCCCCAGTCGATGCCGCCTTCCTTGGCCATGAGCTGGCGCTTCTCCAGGAGCTGCGCGAGCTTCGGGTGCACGGTGAAGCCCTCGGGCGGCGACGTGTGCACGTCGCCGACGCGCTGCAGGGCGTCGTGCGAGATCGCCGTCTGCCAGCCGACCATCGTGCCGGCGTCCTCACGCTGCGACTCGGGGCGCTCCAGGCCGGCGAGGTGCTCCGTCTCCGGGGCGGGCGTGAAACCGGACTTGGTCTCGGTGAAGACCCGCTCGAGCTGGGACTGGTAGTCCTGCAGCGCGTGCTCGGCCTCCTCCACGGTGATGTCACCGCGTGCGACCAGGTTCTCGGTGTACAGCTTGCGCACCGAGCGCTTGGTCTCGATGAGGTTGTACATGAGCGGCTGCGTCATCGACGGGTCGTCGCCCTCGTTGTGCCCGCGGCGGCGGTAGCAGATGAGGTCGATGATGACGTCCTTGCCGAACTGCTCGCGGAAGGCGAAGGCGAGCTCCGCCGTCCGGACCACGGCCTCCGGGTCGTCGCCGTTCACGTGCAGCACGGGGACCTGGTAGCCCTTGGCGACGTCGGTCGCGTAGGTGGTCGAGCGGGACGCCGTCGGGCCGGTGGTGAAGCCCACCTGGTTGTTGACGACCACGTGGATGGTGCCGCCGGTGCGGTACCCGCGCAGCTGCGACAGGTTCAGCACCTCGGGCACCACGCCCTGGCCCGCGAAGGCCGCGTCGCCGTGCACCAGGATCGGCAGCACGGAGAAGCCGTCGCCGCCCAGGTCGATGCGGTCCTGCTTGGCGCGGACGATGCCCTCGAGCACCGGGTCCACGGCCTCCAGGTGCGACGGGTTGGCCGCGAGGTAGACACGCGTGGTGGCGCCGGACTCCGAGGTGAACGTGCCCTCGGTGCCGAGGTGGTACTTGACGTCACCCGAGCCCTGGACGCTCTTGGGGTCGAGCTGGCCCTCGAACTCCTTGAAGATCTGGCCGTAGCTCTTGCCCGCGATGTTCGCCAGCACGTTGAGGCGGCCGCGGTGGGCCATGCCGATGCCGACCTCGTCGAGGCCACCCTCGGCGGCGCGCGACAGGATCGCGTCGAGCAGCGGGATCAGGGACTCGCCGCCCTCCAGCGAGAAGCGCTTCTGCCCCACGAACTTGGTCTGCAGGAACGTCTCGAACGCCTCGGCGGAGTTGAGGCGGCGCAGGATGCGCAGCTGGTCCTCGCGCGGCGTCTTGGCGTAGCCGGCCTCCAGGCGCTCCTGGAGCCACTTGCGCTGGCCCGGGTCGGAGATGTGCATGTACTCGATGCCGATGGTGCGGCAGTACGAGTCGCGCAGCAGGCCCAGGATGTCGCGCAGCGTGGCCTTCGCCTTGGGGCCGAAGCCCGCGGTCGGGAAGGTGCGGTCCAGGTCCCACAGCGTCAGGCCGTGGGTCTGGATGTCCAGGTCGGGGTGCTTGCGCTGGCGGTAGGCCAGCGGGTCGGTGTCCGCCATCAGGTGACCGCGCGAGCGGTACGCCTGCACGACCTCGGCGATCTTGGCCGGCTTGGCGGCCTCGACGTCGGCGTCGACCGTGTTGTCACGGACCCAGCGCACGGGCTCGTACGGGACGCGCAGCGCCGCGAACACGCGGTCGTAGAAGCCGTCCAGGCCGAGCAGCTTGTTCGAGATGATCTTCAGGAACTCGCCGGACTGCGCGCCCTGGATGATCCGGTGGTCGTAGGTCGAGGTGACCGTCATGACCTTCGAGATGCCCATCCGGGCGAGCTGCTCCTCGGACGCGCCGGCGAACTCCGCCGGGTAGTCCATGGCGCCGACGCCGATGATGGTGCCCTGACCCTGCATGAGGCGCGGCACCGAGTGCACGGTGCCGATGCCGCCCGGGTTGGTCAGCGAGATCGTGGTGCCCTGGAAGTCCGGCACGCCCAGCTTGTTGTTGCGGGCCTTGCGGACCAGGTCCTCGTAGGCCGCCCAGAACTCGGCGAAGTCGAGCTCCTCCGCCTTCTTGATGCTGGGCACCAGGAGCTGGCGCGAGCCGTCCGGCTTGGCCAGGTCGATCGCGAGGCCGAAGCCCACGTGCGCGGGCTGGTTCACGCCCGGCTTGCCGTCGACCGGCTCGTAGTGCGCGTTCATGACGGGCATGTCCGCCAGCGCCTCGACCAGCGCGAAGCCGATGAGGTGCGTGAACGAGATCTTGCCGCCACGACCACGCTTGAGGTGGTTGTTGATGACGATGCGGTTGTCGACCATCAGCTTGGCGGGCACGGCGCGCACCGAGGTGGCGGTGGGGACCTCGAGCGAGGCCTCCATGTTCGTGACCACGCGCGCGGCGGGGCCGCGCAGCTTCTGGATGTCGTCGACGGCGTCCGGGTGCGCCACGGGGCGCTCGAACGTGTCCGCGTAGTGGGTGGTGGGCGGGGTGGCGATCGGGCTGGCCGGGTTGACCTTGGGGTCGGCCGGCAGCACCTTCTCCCGCACGGGCTGCTCGGCCTCCGCGGCGGCGGTGCCACCGGTCACCGGGCCCGCGCTCTGCTGGGCAGGCGCCTCCGGTGCGGCCGGCGCCGGTGCGGCGGCGGGAGCGGTCGCCGCGGGCGCGGTCGGAGCCGCTGCGGCGGGTGTCGGGGCTGAAGCGGGGGCGGTCGGTGCGCCCTCCTTGGCGGAACCGTTCTCGCCCGGCGTGTAGTCGGCGAAGAAGTCCCACCACGCGGGGTCAACCGCGTTCTTGTCCTTCAGGTACTGCTGGTAGAGCTCGTCCACAAGCCATTCGTTGGCTCCGAATGACGAGCTCGCCACGCTGATCGACTCTGAACCAGCCTTAGGGGACACGCGCGGATCGCCCACCTTCACCACAGTTGCGTTCGTCGCGCGCCGCACAGGGGTCACAGCGCGCACAGCCCGAATGGTTTTCGGACCCTCCAAGGGTAGGCCCTTCACGCCTCGCGGGGGGCGTGATCACGCGGGTGTTGCGGGCGGTTCCGGTGTCAAAGAAGTAGGTTCGTCATGTTTCTCGCACACAGAGCAAAACCAGGGCAACGTTCGGCCTGGAAGTCCCCAACTTGGTGTTACGGGGTTTCGCCGGGCACGGACAACCTTTGGCGTCTGTGACAGAAATCACGGGACTCCGTCTCACGTTCTGACCCCTCGCAGCCCTAGGCTGCTGGGTTTCTCACCGGACGGCGGCGCCCGCCGGACGCCGCCCGCGGCGCAGGACGAGGTCAGACCGTGTGCGTCGTGCTGACACCCGGTGCCGGGTGCGCCCGCGCGGGGAGGGTGACCCGCATCGTCGCGCCTCGCTCGGAGTCCACGACCTGCACGTGGCCGCCGTGCAGCTCGACCGCCCAACGGACGATCGCGAGGCCGATCCCGGTGCCGCCGCTCGACCCGACGGTGCCGGAGCCGACGGTCCCGCCGACGCCGCCCATCGTGTCGGCGAGGGACTCGTCGGTCGCGGGGGCACGGCCCTTGTCGCCCCGGTTCCGGCCGCCCCGGCGGCTGACGCTCCGCCCGCCGTCGCCGCGGCCGCCGTCGCCGCGCGGTGCGCCGGTCGACCCGGTGCCGCGCACGAAGCGCTGGAAGATCCGCTCGCGGTCGGCGGCGGCGATGCCGGGCCCCTCGTCGCTGACCTCCAGCACGATGTCGGACCCCTCCGTGCCGTCCACGGGGTACGCGTCCAGGCGGACGACGCCGCCCTGCGGCGAGTGGCGGATGGCGTTCTGCAGCAGGTTGATGACCACCTGGTGCAGGCGCTCGGCGTCGCCCTCGATGGTCAGGTCCTCCGGGGTGACGTCGACGACGTAGTGCAGGTCCTTGGCGGCGTCGACCATCTGGAGGTCCTCGGCGCAGTGCTCGAGGAAGTCGCCGACCGCGATCTCGCCGATGTTCAGGGCCGAGGCGCCGGCCTCGATGCGGGAGAGGTCCAGCAGGTAGGTGACCAGGCGCGTCAGCCGCTCGGTCTGCGCGTGCGCCTGCTCGAGCGCGGCCGGGGTGGGCTCCACCACGCCGTCGACCATGTTCTCCAGCTGCGCCTGGAGCGCCGCGACGGGCGTACGCAGCTCGTGCGACACGTTCGCGATGAGGTCGCGCCGCGTCTGCTCCACGGAGGCCAGGTCCTCGGCCATCCGGTTGAAGGCGTGCGCGAGCTGCCCCACCTCGTCGCTGCTCGTGGCGCGCACCCGGCGGGTGTAGTCGCCGTCGGCCATGGCCTGGACGGCCTCCGTGATCTCGCGCAGCGGCGACGTCATGCCGCGCGCCAGGATCTGGGTGACGAGCAGCGACAGGATGATCGCGAGCGGGAAGGTGCGGCTCGGCCCCAGCGACGCCTGCAGGCCGAGCCAGGTGATCAGCACCGCCGCCGTGACGGTGGCGGCCACCAGCACGCCGAGCTTGATCTTCAGCGAGCGCAGGGGGTCGAGCGGCCGCACGTCGGGGACGCGGGGCACGTGCGGTCTCATCGGGGCACCCGCGCTACTGGTTGGCCGGCGGCTCGAACGCGTAGCCGACGCCGTGCACCGTGCGGATCAGGTCCGGGCCGAGCTTGCGGCGCAGGGCCTTGATGTGGGAGTCGACGGTGCGCGTGCCGCTGGCGTCGGCCCAGTCCCAGACCTCGGCGAGCAGGCGCTCGCGCGTCAGCACCGTCTTGGGGGAGCCGGCGAGCATCACGAGCAGCTCGAACTCCGTCGGCGTCAGGTGCACCTCCTCGCCGCCGCGGTAGACGCGGCGCTGCGCGCGGTCCACCGTGACGTCGCCCATCATCATGGGCGGGTCAGCGGGCGTGGTCGCCGCGGCCTGTGCCGCGCGGTCGACCCGCCGCAGCAGGGCCTTGATGCGGGCCACCAGCTCACGCATGGAGAAGGGCTTGGTCATGTAGTCGTCCGCGCCCACGCCCAGGCCGACCAGCATGTCGGTCTCGTCGTCACGCGCGGTGAGCATGAGGATCGGGACCGGGTTCTCGGCCTGGATGCGGCGCGTGACCTCGAGCCCGTCGATGCCCGGGAGCATCACGTCGAGCACGACGAGGTCGGGGCGCAGCCTGGAGGCGGCGTCGACGCCGGACAGGCCGTCGCGCGCCACCTCGACACGCCAGCCCTCGGCGGACAACCGCTGGGCGATCGCGGTGGCGATCGTGGGCTCGTCCTCCACCACGAGCACGGTCGCGGACTGCTGACCGGTCGAGGCGGCGGCCGACGCCGTGCCGGGCTGCTGCGGGGCCCCAGACGGCTGGGGAGTACCAGATGACATAGGTCAATCATGCCCGTACCTGCCTGATAAGACACTGAAGCCAGCCTGAGAGTCGGACTCCTGGGCGCTGTCTGCACTGTTCCCGCTACGATCTATCGCACGATGATCGAGCGATATCCCCACCGAGAAACCTGGATGAATCAGGACCCCCGCGGTGCCCTCCGGAGCGTGAGATGACCGGCGAATGGATCATGGTCGCCGTCGGCGTTCTTCTCACGGCAGGCACCGCAGTATTCGTGGCGGGGGAGTTCTCCCTCGTCACCATCGACCCCGCCGTGATCGGCGACTCCGACGACTCGGAGGGAGACAGACCCGGCGGTTCCCGGTCTGCCTCCTCCTCTGAACCCGGCCCCGGCGCGCGGTCCGCGTCCGGCGCCCAGCCGGTCTTCGGCAACGGCCTGCGGGACCGCAGCGTCCGCACCGCGCTGCGCCACCTCTCCACGGAGCTGAGCTCGGCGCAGGTCGGCATCACGCTGACCACCATCCTGCTCGGCTACACCGCCCAGCCGGCGCTGAACTCCCTGATCTCCGCCGCGTTCGGCAACACGTCCGTGCCGACGGCGGTCTCCGCCGGCCTGGCCGGCGTCCTGGCCCTCATCCTGGTGAACGCCTTCTCCATGGTGTGCGGCGAGCTGATCCCCAAGAACTTCGCGCTGTCGGCCCCGCTGGCCACCGCGCGTCTGGTGGTGCCCGTCCAGCGGGTGTTCACCATCACGTTCAAGCCGCTGATCGCCGTGCTCAACGGCTCGGCCAACGCGCTGCTGCGCCGCCTGGGCGTCGAGCCCCGCGAGGAGCTGTCGGGCGCGCGCTCGGCGTCCGAGCTGGCCTCGCTGGTGCGCCGCTCCGCCGAGGAGGGCACGCTCCAGGAGTCGGTGGCTACGCTGCTGACCAACTCGATCGAGCTGGACACGCTCAGCGCGCGCGACGTGATGACCGACCGCCTGCGCATGTCCGTCGTCGACCGGGACGCCACGGCGGAGGACGTCGTCGCGCTCGCCCGGAGGACCGGGCACTCGCGGTTCCCCGTGATCGGGGAGGACCGCGACGACATCGTCGGCCTGGTCCACCTGCGCCGCGCCGTCGGCGTGCCGCACGACCGCCGGGGCGAGGTGCCCGCGGCCGCGCTCATGGTCGACGCGCCCCGCGTCCCCGAGACCGTGCGCCTGGGCCCGCTGCTCGTCGAGCTGCGCGGGTTCGGCCTGCAGATGGCCGTCGTGGTGGACGAGTACGGCGGTACGTCCGGCGTCGTCACGCTGGAGGACGTCGTCGAGGAGCTGGTAGGCGACGTCGCCGACGAGCACGACCCCCGGCGGGCCGGCGCGTCGCGCGCCGCCGACGGCTCGTGGATCGTGCCCGGCGTGCTCCGCCCGGACGAGCTCGCCGAGTACACGACGATCGAGGTCCCGGAGGGCGCCGCCTACGAGACGCTCGGCGGCCTCGTGATGGCCGAGCTGGGCCGCATGCCCGCCGTCGGCGACGAGGTCACGGTGGGCCAGGCGGGCCTGCACGGCCCGCACGCGCGGGTCAGCCTGCGCGTCGAGGCCATGGACGGACGGCGCGTCGAGCGCCTGCGGGTACGCCCGCTGCCCGACGACCCCGAGCCCGGGGCTGACGGCGCCGGCGTCGGCCGGAACGGTTCCGAGAAGGGCGCGACCCGATGAGCACCACCACCGCACTCGTCATCGGCCTCGTGCTGCTCGCGGGGAACGCGTTCTTCGTGGGCGCCGAGTTCGCCGTCATCTCGGCGCGCCGCAGCGCCATCGAGCCGCTCGCCGCGGCCGGGGACCGGCGCGCGACCACCGTGCTGTGGGCGATGGAGCACGTGTCGCTCATGCTCGCGTGCGCGCAGCTCGGCGTGACCGTCTGCTCCACGGGCCTGGGCATCGTGGCGGAGCCCGCCATCGCCCACCTGCTGGAGGGGCCGCTGCACAGCCTGGGCGTGAGCGAGGAGCTCACGCACCCGATTGCGCTGGTCATCGCGCTGTCGCTCGTCGTGTACCTGCACGTCGTGCTCGGCGAGATGGTGCCGAAGAACCTGGCCGTCTCCGGCCCGGACAAGGCCGTGATGTGGTTCGGGCCGCCGCTGGTGCTCCTCGGCCGGGCGCTGCGGCCCATCATCGTCGGCCTGAACTGGATCGCGAACCACGCGGTGCGGCTCGCCGGCGTCGAGCCCAAGGACGAGGTCGCCTCGGCGTTCACCGCCGAGGAGGTCCAGTCCATCGTGGAGCACTCCCAGGCCGAGGGCGTGCTGCGCGACGAGCAGGGCCTCCTGACGGGCGCCATCGAGTTCTCCAACCGCACCGCGCGCGACGTCATGGTGCCGGTCGGTGGCCTGGTCGCCGTCGACGAGACCAGCACGCCCGACGACGTCGAGCGGCTCGTCTCCAAGCACGGCTTCAGCCGGTTCCCCGTGGTGACGCGGCGCGAGGAGGGCGACGAGCTCGTCGGCTACCTGCACCTCAAGGACGTGCTGTACGCGACCGGCGCGGCGCGGTTCGAGCCGGTCGCCGTGTGGCGCGTGCGCGCCCTGGCGGCCGTCGCGCCCGACGACGAGGTGGAGGACGCGCTGCGCGTCATGCAGCGCTCGGGCTCGCACCTGGCGCGGGTCGAGGGGCCGGACGGAGCGGTGCTCGGCGTGGTCTTCCTGGAGGACATCCTCGAGGAGCTCGTCGGCGAGGTCCGCGACGCCATGCAGCGCCGCTGACCAGCGCCTGTTGGTCGGCCGGCGCCGGCCGACCGACAGGCCAGGGTTGGCAGCCGGGCCGACCCGGGTCTAATGTCACGTGCACATAACGGAACGCGAGGGGGCCGCGGACACATGAAGACGGAGGGCCAGTGGAGTCCACGGCTGTGACGAGCACGCAGCCCGCCCTCATGACGCGCCGCGCGCGCCGTGAGGCGGAGCAGCACACCCAGGCGATGCGCAAGGTGACGTCGTTCGACCGGCTGGTCACCGGAGCGGTCCCCAAGGCATCCCGTCCCACGTCGTCGGTCCCCGCGGGGCAGCGGATGATCTCCCGGGCCGCCGTGGTCGGCACCCTCGCCGCCGCGACCATCGCGGCGCCGTTCGTGCAGGCCGCCGAGCAACCTGGCGAGTCGCCGTTCGACGTCAAGGCGCCGCCGACCGGGCCGTCGGTGCTGGACCTCGTGACGCAGCCCGTCGAGCGCCCGGAGACCTCGGCCGCCGTGGTCCGTGCCGAGGCCCTCACCCGGCCCGCGTCGGCCGCCAGCCGTTCGCTCGACCGCAGCCCCCTGCCCAACTGCGACGTCAACGCCCCGGTCGACGGGACCAACGGCGGGCTCGCGGACCACTCGCTGTGCGAGCTGTGGCAGGACGGGGAGTACCTCCGGCCCGACGCCGCGATGTCGCTCAGCGCGCTCAACGAGGCGTTCCGCGCGTCGTTCGGGCGCGAGCTGTGCCTGGTGGCCAGCTACCGCGACCTGAACACGCAGTACGAGATGAAGGCGTCGCGCGGCTTCTACGCCGCCTCCCCGGGCACGTCGATGCACGGCTGGGGCCTGGCGATCGACCTGTGCTCCAAGGAGACGGGCGACAGCGACGTCTACTCCTGGCTCTGGGCCAACGCGCCGTCCTACGGCTGGCAGAACCCGGCATGGGCGCAGCTCGGCGGCAGCAAGTACGAGCCGTGGCACTGGGAGTTCGTGACCGGCGTCGTCGAGAAGGGCGAGTGGCGCGGCTAGAGCCGCAGGTGGGTGTTCGGCCCGAAGTCCTGGCGGAAGGTGGGCCCCTGGCTCGCCAGCTCCGCGGCGAACGACGGCGCCCACGCGCTGTACGGCTCCGTGGCCAGGTACTCGTTCGAGAACCGGCGGTCGTCGGTGATCTCCGTGACGCAGAAGTCCGGGATCTGCAGGCCCGTGACCGGGCCGGAGCGCTCGCACTCGGCCACCACCAGCGGGTGGTTGGCCCCGCCGAACACGTCGATGGACCAGCCGTCGGCCCCGAGCCACGCGGCGTAGCGCACCTTGACGACCGGCGCACCGCCCCGGCGGACCAGCTCGACGCCGACGCTCGGGTCCAGCTCGCGCTCCGCCTCGTAGCGGGTGCCCCCGACCGCCGGGCCCTTCACGGTGACAGCGGCGAAGTCGATGTCCGCGACGTGAGCGCGCAGCAGCTCGGCCGGATCGGTGTCGGCGGTGAGGTCGGCGTCGACGTCGCCCGCCTGGACCCGGACGCGCAGCGCGTAGCCGTCGTCGGCCAGGAAGTAGGACTGGACGATGAGGGCCGGGGCGTCCCTGAGCTCGGCCGGTAGGTCACGCACGAAGAAGCGGCGCTCGAACTCGAAGTCGGCGTAGCCGCGGTCGGGCTCGGCGGCGGGCGGCTCGTCGAAGAGGTCGTCGCTCATGAGGATCCCTCAACCCTGCTCGGCAGGTGTTTCTCGGCGGATGATCCTAGAAGTCTACGCAACCGGCCGGGCGTGAGGCGCCCGGTCTGCGACGAACCCCGTGAGGGCAGCCGACAGCTCCTCCGGGCGGGTGTCGATGCTCCCGGGCTTGAGGACCACGGGTGTGCCGACGAGGGCCGCGTTCAGCGACGCGGCGATGCGGCGGACGAACGTCCGCTGCCGCACGACGACGGCCCGCGGGTCGGCGACGTCGACGGCGAGCACGCGCCGGAAGGCCAGCCGGGCCTCGCGCACGCCCGTGACCTCGGACCAGAGCACCTGCTCGACGCCGAGGTTGGGCAGCCAGTCGGTGAGGCCGTCGTCGTCGAGCGTGAGCACGGGCCAGGTGGGCAGCAGCAGGCGGCGCAGCACGATGAGGCCCAGCCCGGTGAAGACCAGGACACCCATGGCGCTCACCGACACGACGGCCAGGGCGGCCGGCGAGCCGCTGGTCTGGGCGGCGTCGAAGCCGAGCCGGGCGGCGACGGCGCAGAGCACCACCAGCGCGAGGGTGCCGAGGGCGAGCGTGATGACGTGCGCGCGGGACGGGTAGAAGTCGACGGACTCGTCGGGCATACCGGGACACTATCCGCACGTAGGGGCGAATCGGTAGCCCGGGAGTCAGCCCAGCAGGAGCCGGGCGCCCGCCAGGGCCGTCGCGATCAGCACGGCCGTGCTGAACACCGGGCCCGAGATACGGTGCGCCACGACCCGGCCGAGCAGCAGGCCCGCGACCATCCCGGGCAGCAGGGCGAGGGAGACCAGCAGCGAGTCGGCCGAGACGAGGCCCAGGCTCGCGCTGAACGGCAGCTTGGCCACGTTCACGGTGAGGAAGAACAGCGCGACCGTGCCGAGCAGCCCGGCGCGCGAGACGCCCGTCCGGAGCAGGTAGAGACTCATGGGCGGGCCGCCGGCGTTCGCGATCATGGTCGAGACGCCGGCGGTGGCGCCGAGGGTGGCGCGGGCGAGGCGGTCGCGGAGGCTCGCCCGTGTCGCGCCGGGCGTGGCCTCGGCGTCGGACCCGACGTCGGGTTCGGCGTCCGCCGGGCGCGGTGGACGGCGTCGGGCACGGTGGGCCGCGAGCTGCCGGACCAGCTCGCCGAGCCCGGCGAGCAGGAGCAGCGCGCCGACGATCCGGGCGCTGACCTCGGGCGGGGCCCACCTCAGCGCCGCGAACCCGACCAGCAGCCCGACCGTCACGCTGGGCAGCAGGCCGCGCAGGATGCGCCAGCGGACGTCCCGGCCGTAGGTGCTGACGGCGACCAGGTCGCCCACGATGAGCAGCGGCAGTGCGACGCCGGCCGCCTGGACCGGCGGGAGCACCGAGGCGATGATCGCCGCGCCGAGCGCGCCCAGCGGGGGCAGGCCGGTCTTGGACAGGCCCATGAGCAGGGCGGCGATCGTGCCGCCGACGACGACGGTGAGCGTGAGGTCCAGTGCGTCCATGACGTGCGGGACTCTACGGCGGAACGACGACGGCCCGCCGTGGCCGCTCGTCGAGCGGGACCACGGCGGGCCGGGGGCGGACCGGGTCAGTGCGCCCCGGGGCGGGACGTGCTCGACTCGTCGCGGTCCTGGTCGGACTTCTCGCCGTCCGACGCCTCGACGGCCGGCGTGCCCGACGCGTCGCCCGTGGCGGCGTGCCCGGTGGCCTCGCCGTCGTCGTTGCGAGTCGCGTGGAGGCTGGTGAAGGTGACGATCACGAGCACGCCGATGATCACGCCGAGCGAAGCGACGGTCGGGATCTCCGGCACGCCGGCCCAGATGCCGTGGGCCCAGTGCAGCACGAGCTTGACGCCGATGAAGGCGAGGATCGTCGCGAGGCCGTAGCCGAGGTGCACGAGCTTGCTCAGGGCGGTCTGCAGCACGAAGTACAGGGCGCGCAGGCCGAGCAGGGCGAACGCGTTGGTCGCGAACACGAGGTACGGGTCGCTGGTGATGCCGTAGACCGCCGGCACGGAGTCCACCGCGAAGACGACGTCGGCGGCGAAGATCGCGACGACCACGACCGCCAGGGGGGTGAGCATCCGCTTGCCGCCCTCGCGGACCGACAGCGCGGGGCCGCGGTAGTCGTCCGTGACGGGCATGAAGCGGCGGATCAGCTTCACCGACCGCAGCTCGGAGACCTCGATCGTGTGGTCGTCACCCTTGATCTGGTCGCGGAGGATCTTGACGGCCGTGGCCAGCAGGATCGCGCCGAAGAGCAGGAAGGCCCAGCTCAGGTTGGCCAGGACGGCCGCGCCGACGGCGATGAAGACGCCGCGCAGCACCAGGGCGCCGACGATGCCGAGCAGGAGGACGCGCTGCTGCAGGGCCGCGGGTACCGCGAAGGCGCTGAGCAGCAGCATGAACACGAAGAGGTTGTCCACGGACAACGACTTCTCGACGAGGTACCCGGTCAGGTACTGCACGCCGATCGACGAGCCGAAGGTGGCCCAGATCCAGCCGCCGAACGCGAGCGGGAGGGCGATGTAGAAGGCGCTCCAGCCCAGGGCCTCGCGCATCGAGACCTCGTGCGGGCGCCGGGTGATGAGGAAGTCGACGACGATCAGGACGATCACGGCGAGGATCGTCAGGGCCCACATCATGGGTGTGGCCACGGTCGTCAGCGCGGAGGCAGGGGCAGCAGAACTCGTCAGCTGGGCGAGCAAGGAGTCTCCAAAGATAGGTCGGCTCCGAGGTCTCCTTCGCCTTGCTGGGCAAGGCCGCCGCCCGAGGCACTGGTAGCAGCGCCGTAATGACCGGGACGGTGTTGGGAAGTACTCCCCCCGCGGCAGGGAGTCTACGGCATGGGTCCCGGGTCTGCCTACGGTCCGTTTTCGGTGCGTGACGTGCGACCGGTTGGGCCTGGGTAGGTCCTCAGTGGCTGTCGCCCTGGACGAGTCGGCGCACGCTCTCGACGACGACCTCGCGCCTGCGGGCGCGAGCCGGCTGGCGGACCATCGCGAGCTCCGGCGTGTGCAGGTGCCAGCTCATCATGAGCGCTCGAACCTCGGTGAGCAGCTCCAGGGGTGTGTAGGCGCTCGTCAACAGCCCCGCGTCCTGGGCCTCCTTGATCGCGTTCAGCTTCGCGGCGTTGGACGCCTTGATCGCCTCGAGCTGCCCGTGAGGGCGTTCCAGCTGGTACCAGGTGGTGAGCCGCAGCGTGGTCGGGTTCGCCTCGTAGAGGTCGAACCCGCGGCCCGCGTAGGCGGGCAGGTCGGTCGCGTCGAAGTCGACCTTGTCCACGAACGCGAGCACCCGCTGCGCGAAGACGGTGTCGAACAGCTCGTCCTTGCTGCCGAAGTGCTTGTAGATGAGCGCCTTGTTCGCGGGGGCGTTCTCGGCGATGCGGTCGACCCGTGCGCCTGCGATGCCGTACGCGGCGAACTCGGCCTCCGCGGCGTCGAGGATGCGGGCGCGGGTCGCGTCGGAGTCTCTGACCATGCCGCCCATCCTAGTTAATAACTAGTTAGTTGCAAGCGTCGCCACTCCGTGCTTCACTGGAGGTAACAAACTCGTTAGTTACTTCCAGATCGGAGAGCAGCTCTCATGTCCGCTTCATCCAGCCCGGCCCGTCCGGGCGCAGACCGCAGGGGCGTCGTCCTGGCCGTCATCCTCGGCTGCCAGCTCATGATGACGCTCGACGCCTCGATCGTGACGACGGCGCTGCCGCACATCCAGCAGGAGCTCGGGTTCACCGACTCGGGGCTCTCGTGGATCCAGAACAGCTACGTCCTCGTGTTCGGCGGCCTGCTGCTCCTCGGCGCTCGCGCCGGCGACCTGCTGGGCCGTCGGCGTGTGTTCGTCGCCGGCGTCGTCGTCTTCACCCTCGCGTCGCTGCTCGCCGGTGTCGCGCAGACGGCGGAGCTGCTGATCGTGGCCCGCGCGGTGCAGGGCCTGGCCTCGGCCTTCGCGATCCCGGCCACGCTCGCGCTCCTGGTCTCCAGCTTCCCGGCACCCGAGGAACGCGCCCGCGCCATCGCGGTCTACAGCGCCGTGATCGGCGCCGGAGCGAGCGTCGGCATCATCGTCGGCGGGGTCTTCACCCAGTTCTGGTCCTGGCGCTGGGGCCTGCTCATCAACGTGCCGATCGGAGCGCTCGTCGTCGCCCTGGCGCCCCGGGTGCTGCCCGCGGGCGAGCGCCAGCCCGTCCGGATCGACGTCCCCGGTGCACTCACCATCACCCTCGGCATGTCCGCACTGGTCTACGGCCTGGTCGAGGCGGCCGAGGCCGGCTGGTCCAGCCTGTTCACGATCGTCCCGCTCGCCGCGGCCGTGGTGCTCGTCGCCGCCTTCGTTCTGATCGAGCGCCGGGCGGCCCAGCCGATCGTCCCGCTGCGGCTGTTCGCCAGCGTGCAGCGGTCCGGTGCGTATGTCGGCCGCGTCCTCATCGTCGGCGCGATGTTCTCGATGTTCTACTTCCTGTCCCAGTACCTGCAGAACGTGCTGGGCCTCAGCCCGCTGGAGACCGGCTTCGCGTACATCCCGATCACCGCGATGTTCTTCGCGATGGTCTACGTGGTCCGCTTTCTCGGCGCGCGGATGAACAAGTCCACCCTGCTGGTCGCCTCCCTCGTGCTCGCGACCATCGGCATGGCCTGGCTGAGCCGGCTCGACGCGACCACTCCTTACTTCCCGCAGATCGTGCTGCCGCTGCTCGTGCTCGGCGTGGGTCAGGGCATCGCGATCATCCTGTTCACCGAGCTCGGCATGGCCGACGTCGGAGCGTCCGACGCCGGTGCGGCCTCGGGCCTCGTCAACACGGCCCACCAGATCGGCGGCTCGATCGGGCTCGCGATCCTGACGGTCGTCTTCGCCTCGGTCGTCGGCCACGGGACGGATCCCGGCCCGGTGGTCCAGGCCGAGGGCTACGCCGCGGTGTTCCAGGTCTCCACGCTCTTCTACGTGGCTGCTGTCGTCGTCGCCGTCGCGATCCTGGTCGCGAACCGCCGCTCCCGGAGGCGGGCGGCTGTGCTGACCACTGCTTCGTCGGCCGTCCGAGTCACCACCGGCTCGTCCGACCACCTGTCTTGAACCCACCGAAAGGAACCATCATGTCCACCTGGATCATCACCGGCGCAGCAACCGGACTCGGCCGCCTGCTCGCCGAACACATCCTCGCTGAGGGGCACGACGTCGCGGCCGCCGCGCTCGACGTCGACCCCCTGCGCGACCTGGCCGAGCGGTACCCGGAGAGCCTGCTCCCGGTCACCGCCGACATCACCGACGCCGATGCACGTGCGCGGCTGGTCGAGGCGACCCGGCAGCGTTTCGGACGGATCGACGTGCTCGTCAACAACGCGGGCGTCGACTTCATCGGAGCGGTCGAGGAGCAGGACGAGTCCGACTACCGCGCGGTGTTCGAGGTCAACTTCTTCGGGGCGGTGGGCATGATGCGTGCGGTCCTGCCGACGCTCCGCGAGCAGCGAGGCGGCACCATCGTCAACATCTCGTCGATGGACGGGATCGCGAGCCTCCCGGTGAACGGCTACTACTCGGCGAGCAAGTTCGCGCTGGAGGGCATCACCGACGCTCTGGCGGGCGAGGTGGCCCATCTCGGCATCACCACGCTGCTAGTCGAGCCTGGTTCGATCCGCACCGGGATCATCGGTCGCACCAGGGTTTCGGGCGCTCGGATCGCGGACTACGAGCCCGCCGTCCGCCCGTTCCTGGACGCGGTGGCCCTGCCGGACGCGGCCACGCTGCTCTTCCCAGGGGACGCGACGGCGTCCGCCGCGGCCGTCTACGCAGAGGTCACCGCGGCTCGCCCGAGGCGTCGGCTGATCCTCGGCAGCGACGCGCTGGCGAACATCACGGGTGCGGTCGACCGGCTGCAGGAGGACGTCGCGGCCAATGCGGGGACAGCCGGGAGCGTCGACTATCCGGTCTGAGCGTTCGGACCCGGGCGAGCGGGGCTCGCGCTCGCGGGTCCTGGCGGGACGACGAAGGCCCCTGTGCGGGGATACCTGCACAGGGGCCTTCTCGGGTGGTGCGCCTGAAGGGATTCGAACCCCCGACCTTCTGCTCCGGAGGCAGACGCTCTATCCACTGAGCTACAGGCGCGAGGCCGCTGGCTGGGATGTGTTGCTCCCGTAACGGCGGAAGTGAGACTACCAGGTAAGCGGCCCCGCGCGTGCATCCGAGCCTGTGACCCGCACCTTCGCGCCGCGTGACACCGTGCGTCGGGGAAAGCCGGCGCGATCGGTGCCCCGCGCTTGGCAACCTTCTGCCGTCCGAACGCGTCTGTGTGCCGTGACTCTGCGAAGAGCTCGACCTCAGGGGCGCACGGACGGGTGCGCAGTTGACGACCAAGGTGGTGGACATGGTGAGTGATGACGCGGCTGTCCTCGACGACGCCCGTGCCCGGGTGGTGACCACGGGTACGGCTGTCGAGCGGTTCACGGCGTTCGCCAGGGACCGCTCGCCCGAGCTGTCCCGCATCGCGTACCTCTTGTGCGGCGACACGCACCGGGCGGCCGACCTCGTGCAGCTCGCCCTGGAACGGACCTACCGGGCGTGGGGCAGGGTGGGCGACGGCGACCCGTTCGCCTACGCCCGCAAGATCATCGCCACGGCCAGGATCGACAGCTGGCGACGCACCCGGAAGGACGTCCTGGTCTCCCCGACGGACCTGCGGCCGGGGGCGACGTCGGACGGCACGCAGCACGTCGTCGACCGCGACGAGCTGGTGCGGGCGCTGCGACAGCTTCCCGCGGCACAGCGCCGCGTCGTCGTCCTGCGCTACCTGCTGGACCGGACCGAGAAGCAGACGGCCGAGGACCTGGGGATCTCCGTGGGGGCCGTGAAGTCGGGCGCATCGCGCGGGCTGGACCGGCTCCGGGACGTCCTGGGAGCAGAGATCGGCACACCCAGCACCTCGCGGAAGGAGGCGCAGTGATGAAGGAGCAGAACGACACTCTGGTGAGCCTGATCCACGACGCCGCGGGCCAGGTCGGGCCCGTGGCCGGGATCGACGGCGAGACGATGGCGCGGCGGGCTATCCGCCACGAGCGCACCCGGCGCGGGGTGATCGGCGGCGTCGTGACGCTCGCGGTCGCGGCGCTCGTGACCGTGGGTGGCCTGGTCGCCACCGGCAAGCAGGCGCTGCCGGCCGGCTGGCCCTTCGGTGACGGCTGGAAGGAGGTCTCCGGGGGCGGGCTGATCCTGTCGGTGCCGCCCGACTACGAGCCCTACGACCAGGGCGAGGGCTACCCGTCCTGGGGTACGGACGACGAGGACGGGACCTCCGCGGTGACGGTCATGCCGCTGGGCGAGGGCGACTCGGTGTCCGAGTCCGACGGCGACATGGTCGAGATCGACGTGCCGGGCGCGGCGTCGGCGCGGTACCTGCTGGTGGAGGAGGGCTGGGCCGCAGGCCCGGAGGGAGTGCTGGAGGTCGAGCTGGAGTCCGGGCGAGTCGTCCAGGTCATCGCGGTCCTGCCCGAGGCGCAGGACTCGGCGGAGATGCTCGAACGGCTCTTCGAGAGTGTCCGGGCGGATCCCGACGCGACCGAGGAGGACCTCGAGGCGGACATTCCCACGCTCGACGTCATCGAGGAGCACCCCGCGGACTGGGCGGTCCAGGAGCACCAGGGCCTGAGCTTCGCGGTCCCGGGAGACTGGGTGGAGGACGACCTGTCCGCCTCCAGGGAGGACAACTGGCCGACCGTGTCGATGGACGACGCCGACGGTGAGCTCCGCCTGCAGGTGACCACGTCGGGGGTGACGCGGGACGACTCCGGCCACATGTACGACGTGGCCCTGCCTCCGGGCGCCGACCGCGCGGGTGCCGAGCTGGACCCGCAGGACGGCACGCTGCACGCCTCCGTCGAGGTCCGCCGGGCGCAGGGGCGCACGTACACGATCGACGTGTACGTCCGGGAGGGGGCGGACGGCGACCGGGTCGTGAGCACGATCGCCGGCAGCCTGGAGTTCACGGCGGAGGCGGAAGACCTGCCCTCCTACGAGGACCTGCCGGACGGCCGGGTACTCGTGGACGCCGCGCCGGCGGTCCCGGAGGACTGGGTCGTCGTCTCCGACCTGCCGGAGCTGCGGCTTCGGGTGCCCGCGGACTGGGCCGGCGTGGGCGAGGACGGCGAACTCGTCCGCGAGGCACCGGGCGCCGAGCAGGAGAGCGTGGGCGCCTCGGTCGAGGAGGCCGGCATCCTCGGCAACGGCGACATCCCCGTCGGCGGGTACCGGCTCGACGTGCCCGGGGCGGAGCAGGCGACCGTGCGGATGACCGACTACACCGCCTACGGCGAGGAGGAGGCCGCGGCGTTCAACGCCCACGTCGAGGTGGAGCTCCCTGACGGACGGTTCGTGCAGCTGGGCTACGACGGTCCACCGGGATCCGACGACCGGTTCTGGCAGATGATCGGCACGCTCGAGGTGGTCACGGACTGACGGTCCGGCCGGACGGCGGTGGCGGGCCCTGACGTGGGGGTGCGCCACCGCCGTCCGGTGCCTGTGGACAACGGGACGGGGGAGGGGGACCGGCCGATAGAATCGATCCGTGACCCCCACGGAGCTCTCAGAAGCACTCAGCGCTGCCCTCGCAGCGGCCGTCGCCGACGGCACGCTCGCCCTGCCGACCGACGCCGTTCCGGCGTCGGTCCACGTGGAGCGACCGAGGCAGCGAGAGCACGGGGACTGGGCCACCAACGTGGCCCTTCAGCTCGCGAAGAAGGCGGGCACGACGCCGCGGGCGCTCGCGGAGGACCTGGCGGCCCGCCTCGGCGCGACGCCGGGCATCAAGTCGGTCGGCGTCGCCGGCCCGGGCTTCCTGAACATCACGCTCGACGCCGCCGCCGCGGGCGAGCTCGCGCGCACCATCGTCGAGGCCGGCGCGGCGTACGGCCGGGGCGAGGCTCTGACCGGCCAGGTGATCAACCTGGAGTACATCAGCGCGAACCCGACCGGCCCGCTGCACATCGGGCACACCCGGTGGGCCGCCCTGGGCGACTCGCTGGGCCGCATCCTGCGCGCGGCGGGCGCCGACGTGACCGCCGAGTACTACATCAACGACGCGGGCGCCCAGATGGACCGCTTCGGCGAGTCCGTGCTGGCGCGCGCCACCGACGGTGAGGTGCCCGAGGGCGGCTACCGCGGCGAGTACGTCAAGGAGCTCGCGGCCAAGGTGCTCGCGGACCGCCCCGACCTGCCGGAGCTGCCGCACGACGAGGCCGTCGCCGTGGCCCGCGAGTCGGGCTACGCGCACCAGCTCGCCGAGATCCGCGAGGTGCTGGAGAGCTTCGGCGTGCACTTCGACGTCTGGTTCTCCGAGCGTGACCTGCACAGCTCGGGCGCGGTCGAGAAGGCGGTGGCCCGGCTGCGCGAGCAGGGGCACGTGTTCGACCAGGAGGGCGCGGTCTGGCTGCGCACCACGGACTTCACCGACGACAAGGACCGCGTGATGGTCCGGGCGAACGGCGAGCCCACCTACTTCGCGTCGGACGCCGCGTACTACCTGTCCAAGAAGGACCGCGGGTTCCCGGGCAAGATCTACCTGCTCGGCGCCGACCACCACGGCTACGTCAACCGCCTCAAGGCCATCGCGGCCTGCGCCGGGGACGACCCGGAGGCGAACATCGAGGTGCTGATCGGCCAGCTCGTCAACGTCGGCGGCGCCAAGCTGTCCAAGCGTGCCGGCAACATCATCGAGCTGCGCGACCTCGTCGACTGGATCGGCAAGGACGCCGTGCGCTACTCGCTCGCGCGCTATCCCGCGGACACGCCGCTGGAGCTGCAGGGCGAGGACATGCTCAAGCAGACCAACGACAACCCGGTCTTCTACGTCCAGTACGCGCACAGCCGCACGGTCAGTAACGGCCGGACGGCGGCAGAGCGGGGCGTGCGTCGCGAGGACGGGTTCGATCCAGCCCTGCTCGACCATCAGTCTGAGTCCGCGCTGATCGGGCGCCTCACCGAGTACCCGCGGATCGTCGCCCAGGCGGCGGAGCTGCGGGAGCCGCACCGGGTCGCGCGCTACCTGGAGGCGCTCGCCGGCGACTACCACTCCTGGTACAACCAGGGCCTGCGGGTGTCGCCCTACCCGGACGAGGAGGTCACCGACGCGAACCGCGCCCGCCTGTGGCTGAACGACGCCGTCCGCACGGTCCTGGCCAACGGCCTCGACCTGCTGGGCGTGAGCGCTCCGGAGCGGATGTGACCGGCGCACCCTGGTCCACCGGTGTCGGCCGGCTGCCCGACGGCGCGCTGGCCGTCGCGGGCGTCGACGTCCGCGACCTCGTGGCGGAGCACGGCACCCCGGCCTACGTGCTGGACGAGGCCGACTTCCGGATGCGCGCCCACGCCTACCGCACGGCTTTCGAGGCCGCCTTCGGCGCCGTCGGCGCGGGGGTGGACGTGTACTACGCCGGGAAGGCGCTGCTCACCGTGGCCGTCGCGCGCTGGGCGCGCGAGGAGGGGCTGCGCGTGGACACGGCCTCGAGCGGCGAGCTCGCCGTCGCGCTGCGGGCCGAGGTTCCGGGCGCCGAGATCGGCCTGCACGGCAACAACAAGTCCGACGCCGAGATCCTGCGCGCCCTGGACGCCGGGGTCGGCCGCATCATCGTGGACTCGCTGGTCGAGATCGAGCGGGTCGCGCGCCTCGCGGGGGAGCGCGGCGTCGTCGCGCCGGTGATGGTCCGCGTGACCACGGGCGTGCACGCCGGCGGGCACGAGTACATCGCCACGGCCCACGAGGACCAGAAGTTCGGGCTGTCGGTCAACGCGGCCGACGGGGCGGAGAGCCCCGCGATGGCCGCGCTGCTGGAGGTGCTCAAGCACCCCGAGCTCAGGCTGCTCGGCATCCACTCGCACATCGGCTCGCAGATCCTCGACCCGGACGGGTTCGAGGCCGCCGCGCGCGTGGTGCTGCGCCTGCGGGCCGACCTGTCCGAGCGGTCGGGCGTGCTCGTCGACGAGGTCGACCTCGGCGGCGGATACGGCATCGCCTACCTGCCCGGCGACGTCGCGCTCGACCCCGAGCGCGTGGCCAAGGACATCGCGCAGTCGGTGTCCGGGGTGTGCCAGGAGCTCGGCACGAGCCTGCCGCGGTTCTCGATCGAGCCCGGCCGGGCGATCGTCGGGCCCGCGGGCCTCACGCTGTACACGGTCGGCACGGTCAAGCCCGTCACCGTCTCGGCGGACGACGGCGCCGACTTCACGCGCACCTACGTGTCCGTCGACGGAGGCATGAGCGACAACATCCGCCCCGCCCTGTACGGCGCGGCGTACCACGCCGAGATCGTGGGCCGCTCGTCCGCGGCCGAGACGGTGCTGGCGCGCGTGGTGGGCAAGCACTGCGAGTCGGGCGACATCGTGGTGCACGAGGTGCAGCTCCCGGCCGACGTGCGCGCGGGCGACCTGCTCGCCGTCGCCGCGACCGGCGCCTACGGGCGCTCGATGGCGTCGAACTACAACATGCTGCCCCGCCCGCCGGTGCTCGCGGTGTCCGACGGCGCCTCGCGGGTGCTCGTCCGCCGCGAGACCGAGGACGACCTGCTCGGCCTCGACCAGGGCTGACGCGCCATAGGACGGCGGGCGGGTGACCGAGGTCGCCCGCCCGCCGTCGTGCTGTGCTGGTCGCTGCGCCGGTCAGACGTCCTGGGCGGCGTCGACGTGGCAGCCGGCCGAGGTGTCCTCGTAGTCGTCGATGTGCCCCTCGATCTGCTCGCTCAGGTCGTCGAGCTGCGCGCCCAGGGCGTCGATCTCGGCGCCGATGGTCTCCGCCGTCGACATGTTGCCCGCGGCGACCGCGGCCATGAAGTCGTTCAGCCCCTCCAGGTAGACGACCGTCTTGTCGTCCATCTTGGCCGAGACCTCCAGCATCGCGTCCGCGTCGTTGATCGCGCCGACGCACGCCGTCGCGGTGGTCTCGGCGCGCTCCTTGGCGATCTCCAGGTCGTCGATCGTCGCGTGGGCCTCGGCGATGGTCTGCCTCGCGCTCGTGAGGTCGGACGCGAAACCCGCGGCGCGCGCCTTCCAGTCGTTGGTCGAGACGACGCCGAGCGCGCCCCACACCACGGCGGCGATCAGCAGCACGACCAGCACCAGGGTGACGGCGTGCTCCTTGAGGAACGCCACGAGGGCCGGAGGGACCTGCGGGGCCGCGCCGGCGGGCCTGGCCGGTCCTGCGACGGCCGGCGCCGCGCCCGGGCCGGTCGCGGCCGGGTCGGCCTGCGGCGCGTCCTCGTCGCGCGATGCCGGTCCGGCCACCGTCGCGCCGTCGCTCGCGCCCTCGCGCCCGTTGTCACCCGCGGCGTCGGCGACCGCGCCGTTCGGTGCGACCAGAGCCGGGACTGGCTCAGGGGTCGGATTCGGTTCTGGAGCGCGGCGGGCGCCCTCGTCGTCGGACATGCGGGCACCGTATCCGGCTAAAAGCACCCAAAACCGCCACGACGGAACTGCGACGAAAAGTTCACCCGGTCGGGTTCTCGGTACCACCCGTGCTGGTGCCACCGAGCAAGCCGCCGACAACCCCGCCGACCACACCGTCGACGGTGTCGCCCACCAGGTCGAGCGTGCCGCCCACGACGCCCTCGACCAGACCGGTCTCGGCCGGGGCCTCCGGTTCCGCCTCCACGGGCGGTTCCGAGGTTTCGGCCGGCGTCGGCTTCTCGGGGGCGGCCGGCGTCTTGCCGCCGGAGCCCGCCGACGAGCCACCACCGGAGCCGGACCCCGCGTCGGCCCCACTGCCTGTGCCGGAGCCACCCGTGCCGGATCCGCTCGCGCCGGCGCCCGACCCGCCGTCGGACGAGGACCCCTTTCGGCCACCCGAGTCCCCGTCGGACCGGAGCCCCGGGTTCGCGGGGTCGGTGCTCGCCACCGTCGCCCACGAGCCGACGTCGGACGGGTCGATGGCCCGGTTGGGGATGGAGCCCGCCGCGAAGAACTCGAAGTGCCACGGCTCGGGCTTGGCGCCGCCGAGCTGCGCCCAGGACGGGTTGTCCCAGCCGTAGTCGGGCGCGTGCAGCCGGAGCCAGACGTACTCGTCGGAGGCGCCGCCGGCGATCGGGTTGCCCAGGTCGACCGCGAGGCCCCAGCCGTGGTTGGACGTGCCGGGGATCGCCGCCAGGTGCGGCTTGGTGCCCCGGACCGTCACCTGCATCTCGAAGGATCGGTACGAGTCCGTGATCGGGATCGGGTGGCCGAACTCCTTCTCGAACCGGGCGCTCAGCGCCGCCAGGCGCTCGGCGGCGTCGCACCGCAGCAGGTGCCCCGGCGCGAAGGGCAGCGCGCAGAGCACGTCGGCGGGGATACGGCCGTTGGCGTACCCGGCGGTGGAGTCGCCGTAGGCCGCGACGGTGTCGAGCAGGTTCCGGCGCAGGGACGTCCCGGCGTCCGGCAGCGTCTCGATGAGCGCGGTGGGGGAGGACGGGTCAAGCATGTTCGCCAGCCGCATCGCCGCGACGGCCACCTCGTCGAAGGTGACGTACTCGCCGGCATCCTCGGGTACGACCTCGGCGGCCGGGAGGTCCCCCGGCGTGCCCCAGTCCGGGGCGGGGCTCCCGTGGGTGCCACCGGTGACGGTCCGGGAGACCTGCGTGGCGTGGATCGGCTCGTCGGACAGGGCTGGTGTGCGCGGCTCGCCCGCCGTCGGGGCCGACTCGACCCGCAGTGGCCGGTCGGCCTCCGTCAGTGCGAGCTGCTGCGCCTGGTACGTCGTGTAGAGCATGCCGAGCTCGGCGGCGGCCTGCGCGACGGCGGGGCTGGGCTCGGAGCTCTGCCTGAGCATCGACTCGGCGCGGTCCAGGACGGCGAGGACCTGGCTCACGGTGACGCCGTCCGGTGCGGTGGCCTCGGGTCCCGTCGCGGGGCGCTGCGACGCCGCGCCGACCTCGACGGTGCGCGCCGCGGCCGGCTGCGCGGCGGAGGCGGGGGCGCCGTCCGCCAGGGGGTGCGACGCCGGCACGCTCGCCGACGCGCTGACGAGCACCCCGCCGGTCATCGCCAGCGCGACGGCGCCGGTCCAGGCATTGCGCGCCCGGCGACTCGTCAGGGCGCGGCGCGCGGCCCGGCCGCGATCGCGGAAGAAGGCGGCGCCTGTCCCGGTTGGTCCACCACTCACCGGGCCGCGAGCGTTGGTCTCGCGCGCCCCCGCACCGTTCGGCTCGTCCGTCACTGGTCAACGCCCCCTTGCGTCTGACATCGGCTGTCGCGGACCGCGTCCGCCCGCCGACCGGTCTGGGCATCGGCGCTGATGAGACCCCGGTGCCGTCCGTCCAAGAACGCCCAGGGTAGCGCTACTGACGGCGCATGCAACAACCGGAATGTCGCACTTGCCACCCCGCACGCGTGCTCGTGCCCGCGCACACGAGCCCGACGCCGCGCCGGTCACACCCCAGGGGTGGTGGGGCGCCGAGAGAGCGGCGACCGGGCGCGGCGTCGGGCGGTGGAAGGGACGCCCCGACAGCGGGGCGTCCCAGCCTGATGGCCGGTGGGTAGTGATCGAGGCCTTACGGCCGGTCGACCGCCGAGCCCACCAGGTACCCCTGGTACGCGGGGTTCGTGAGGAACGCCGGGAAGTCGTCCTCGAGGGCGACGGCGCGGAAGATCTCGGCAGCGTCGTCGATCCGGTTGCCGTGGCCGTGGGGCAGCGACGCCACGACGTCGAGCAGGATCGCCTCGACGCGCTCGCGGGTCACCGGCTGCTGGTCGTCGTCGGTCACGGTGCCCGACGCGATCCACTGCCACACCTGCGACCGCGAGATCTCCGCGGTGGCGGCGTCCTCCATGAGGCTGTCCAGCGCGGCGGCCCCGGTACCGCGGAGCCACGCGTCGAGGTAGCGCACGGCCACCGAGACGTTCGACCGGAGGCCGGCCGAGGTCACGGTCGCCCCGGAGCGGCGCGCCGAGGCGACGTCGAGCAGGTCGTGCTGCCCCACCACGACGTCGTCCCGCAGGCGGGAGACCTGGTTCGGCGCGTCGCCGAGCACGGCGTCGAACTCGGCCCGGGCCACCGGGATGAGGTCGGGGTGTGCCACCCAGGTGCCGTCGAAGCCGTCGCCGGCCTCGCGCCGCTTGTCCGCGCTGACCTTGGCGAACGCGGTCTCGGTGACCTCCGGGTCGCGGCGGTCCGGGATGAACGCGCTCATGCCGCCGATGGCGTGCGCCCCGCGCTTGTGGCAGGTCGCCACGAGCAGCTCGGTGTACGCCCGCATGAACGGCGCCGTCATGGTCACCTGGGCGCGGTCCGGCAGCACGTACGACTCCCCGCGGGTGCGGAAGCACTTGATCACCGAGAACAGGTAGTCCCAGCGGCCGGCGTTCAACCCGGCGCAGTGGTCGCGCAGCTCGTAGAGGATCTCCTCCATCTCGAACGCCGCGGGCAGCGTCTCGACGAGCACCGTGGCGCGCACGGTCCCGCGCGGGATGCCGAGGGCGTCCTGCGCCACCTCGAACACCTCGTTCCACAGCCGCGCCTCCCGGTAGCCCTCCAGCTTGGGCAGGTAGAAGTAGGGGCCGCGGCCGCGCGCGATGAGCTCGGCGGCGTTGTGGAAGAAGTAGAGGCCGAAGTCGACCAGGCTGCCGAGCGCGCCCGACGTGATGCCGTTCGCGTCCGTGTAGCGCAGGTGCGCCTCGTCGAGGTGCCAGCCGCGCGGCCGGAACACGATGGTCGGCAGGTCAGCGATGTCCGGCGAGCGCAGCGTGTACTCCTTGCCCGCCTCGTTGGTGAAGGCGAGCGTGCCGCGGATCGCGTCGTGCAGCGCGAGCTGGCCCTCGATCACGTTGGGCCACGTGGGGCTGGACGCGTCCTCGGCGTCGGCCAGCCAGCATTTTGCCCCGGAGTTGAGCGCGTTGATCGTCATCTTCGGGTCGGTGGGACCCGTGATCTCGACGCGCCGGTCCTCCAGGCCGGGCGCGTTGCGCGACCCGGCGACCCGCCAGTGCGGGTCGTCCCGCACCGGCCGGGTGGAGGCCCGGAAGTCGGGGTCGGCGCCGTCGGCGATGTCCTGCCGGCGCAGCTGGCGCTGCGCGATCAGCTCGTCGCGGCGGGCGTCGAACCGGTCGTGCAGCAGGGCGAGGAACGTCAGGGCCTCCGGCGTCAGGATCTCGCCGTAGCGCGGCCCGACGGCGGCGGTCACGGTGATCACGCCCCGGCGGGTGCCGGTCCCCGAGGCGCCCACGCCGCCGTTCGGCAGCGTGCTGGGGGACGCGCTCCGGGGAGCGGGCGCCGGAGCGGGAGCCGACGGCGGCGTGGTCGCGTGGGCGGACATCGTCCGGGCGGACGCCGGCGGGGTGCCGATCCCGGCCAGGCCGGCGTCGGCGTCGTAGGGGCTGGTGCCGTGGGCGCGGGTGTCGATGGTCGCGGTCATCAGAACTGCGCCGCCTCGGTCGAGCCGGCCAGCGCGGTGGTCGCGGAGTCCGGGTTGAGCGCGGTGGCCACGCGGTCGAAGTAACCGGTGCCGACCTCGCGCTGGTGCCGCGTGGCGGTGTAGCCGCGCTCCTCGGCGGCGAACTCCAGCTCCTGCAGCTTCACGTAGGCCGACATCTGCTCGCGGGCGTAGCCGTGGGCCAGGTCGAACATCGAGTAGTTCAGGGCGTGGAAGCCGGCGAGGGTGATGAACTGGAACTTGAAGCCCATGGCGCCCAGCTCGCGCTGGAACTTGGCGATCGTGTCGTCGTCGAGGTGCTTCTTCCAGTTGAACGACGGCGAGCAGTTGTAGCTCAGCATCTGGTCGGGGAAGTCGGCCTTGACGGCCTCGGCGAACTTGCGGGCCAGCTCCAGGTCCGGCGTGCCGGTCTCCATCCAGATCAGGTCGGAGTAGGGCGCGTACGCCTTGGCGCGGGCGATGCACGGCTCGATGCCGTTGGTCACCTTGTAGAAGCCCTCGTTGGTGCGCTCGCCGGTGATGAACGGGCGGTCGCGCTCGTCGACGTCCGAGGTGATCAGGGTCGCCGCCTCGGCGTCGGTCCGGGCGATCACGATCGAGGGGACGTCGGCGACGTCGGCCGCGAGCCGCGCCGCGTTCAGCGTGCGCACGTGCTGCTGGGTCGGGATGAGCACCTTGCCGCCGAGGTGGCCGCACTTCTTCTCCGAGGCGAGCTGGTCCTCCCAGTGCACGCCCGCGGCGCCCGACTGGATCATCGACTTCATCAGCTCGTACGCGTTGAGCGGGCCGCCGAAGCCGGCCTCGGCGTCGGCCACGATCGGGGCGAGCCAGTCGCGGGTGGGGGTGCCGTTCTCCGACACGTCGATCTGGTCGGCGCGCAGCAGGGCGTTGTTGATGCGGCGGACCACGGCCGGCACGGAGTTGGCCGGGTAGAGCGACTGGTCCGGGTAGGTCTGCCCCGAGAGGTTCGCGTCGCCGGCGACCTGCCAGCCGGAGAGGTAGATGGCCTGCAGGCCCGCCTTGACCTGCTGCACGGCCTGGTTGCCGGTCAGCGCGCCGAGGGCGTTGATGTAGTCCTCCTCGTGCAGCTGGCGCCACAGGCGCTCGGCGCCGCGGCGGGCCAGCGTGCTCTCCTCGCCGACCGAGCCGCGCAGGGCGACGACGTCCTCCGCCGTGAAGGTGCGCTCGATGCCGGCCCAGCGGGGGTCGGACGCCCAGGCCTGGCGCAGCTCCTCGGCGGTCTGGACCTGGTCCCCGGCGCGCACGGAGGCCTGCGCCGGCACCGCGGTCGTCGCGGACGTGGTCGCCTCGGACGTGGGGTCGATCGTGGGTGCGCTCATGGCGGGTCTCCTTCTCGGGACGGAACGTTGCCACCGCGTCTGCCGGTGACGTGTTACGACCATCTGCCCTCCGCAACCCCCTCCTCAAGCAGATCCGAGCAGAAGATTTCCAGTTCTTCTGTTGAACGAAAGCCTTTGCCTATGTCACCCTCGGGCATGGTAGGTAGCCCTCAAAATCGCAGAACCGCGCGAAACGCGACTTCCTCGCGTTCTACCCAGAGCGGTCAAAACGCTTCGACGACGACGTCGGACGCCGAGCCGGACGCCCTCACGATCGGCCGCCGCATCCGCTACCTGCGGACCAGCAAGGGCATGACGCTCGAGGACCTCGCCGCCGCCATCGACCGGGCCCCGTCGCAGATCAGCACGCTGGAGAACGGCAAGCGGGAGCCCAAGTTCTCGCAGCTGCAGGCCATCGCCCGGGCGCTCGACGCAGGTGTGGACGACCTCCTGTCTGCGGAGCCGCCGTCGGAGCGGGACGCGCTGGAGATCGAGCTGGAGCGGGTGCAGCGCGGCCCGCTGTTCGCCTCGCTCGGGATCGACGGCGTGCGGATCGGCAAGTCGCTGCCCACCGACGCGCTCGGCACCATCCTGGCGCTGCACCGGGAGCTGGAGCGCCTGCACACCGAGCGCGCGGCCACTCCCGAGGAGGCGCGCCGGGCCAACGGCGAGCTCCGCGACGAGATGCGCGCCAAGGACAACTACCTGCCCGAGCTGGAGCAGGTCGCCAAGGGCCTGCTCGCCGACGTCGGGCACACCACCGGGCCGCTGCCGCAGCGCATGGCGGCCGAGATCGCCGCGCACCTGGGGTTCACGCTGCACTACGTGGGCGACCTGCCGCACTCGACGCGGTCCGTCATCGACACCCGCAACCGGCGCCTGTACCTGCCGTCCAAGGGGTTCCGCGGGCGGTCGAACACCCGGTCCGCGCTGCTGCAGGCGCTTGCCTCGCACGTGCTGGACCACACCGAGCCGGGGCACTACGGCGAGTTCCTGCGCCAGCGCGTCGAGGCCAACTACCTGGCGGCCGCCCTGATGGTGCCGGAGAAGCCGGGCGTGAAGTTCCTGCGCGACGCCAAGGACGAGCGGGCGATCGCGATCGAGGACCTGCGCGACGCGTTCGGGGTGTCCTTCGAGACCGCCGCGCACCGGTTCACCAACCTCGCCACGCGGCACCTCGGCATCCCGGTGCACTTCATGAAGGTGCACGAGTCGGGGATCCTGCACAAGGCGTACGAGAACGACGGCGTGCGGTTCCCGTCCGACGCCCTGGGCGCCGTCGAGGGCCAGCACGTGTGCAAGCAGTGGACGGCGCGCCGGGTGTTCGACGTCGAGGACCGGTTCAACCCGTACGCGCAGTACACGGACACGCCGTCCGGCACGTACTGGTGCACCTCGCGCGTGGAGAACACGTCGGACGGCGCGTTCTCCGTGTCGGTCGGCGTGCCGTTCGCGGACGTCAAGTGGTTCTCCGGGCGCGAGACCACGGTCCGGTCGGCGTCGCGATGCCCGGACGAGTCGTGCTGCCGGCGCCCGCCCGAGGACCTCTCGGCGAAGTGGGGCGACTTCGCCTGGCCCTCGGCGCGGCCGCACGCGTCGATGCTCGCCGCGATGCCCTCGGGCGCGTACCCGGGTGTGGAGACCACGGAGGTCTACCGGTTCCTGGAACGGCACACGCCCGAGGACATCGACGACATCAGCAGCCCGTGACCAGGTCGAACACCCCCTCCGACGTCTCCCGCAGCGTGGTCACCGTGGCGTTGCCCTGGCCCAGGTAGTCCATGGTCCCGACGGCGTAGAACGGGTTGTACGGGTCGATGCCGTACGACGTCGCCCGGCCCGCCGCCTGGTGCTGCGCGTTGGTGGCCGCGCCGCAGAACAGGCCCGGCTCGGTGGGCGGGTCCGTCGGCGGGTCGGTGGGCGGGTTCGTGGGCCCGCCGGTCCGGTCCACGCGCCGGTTGTTGTCGAAGAAGAAGTCCGTCACGTAGGCCGGGTAGTTCACCGAGCTCGTCGAGATGTACGAGCCGCCCGGCCCGCCGCCGGCCGGCCACGCGTGGCTCACGTTCGAGTTGGCGATCAGGGAGACGCGCGGACCCGCGGCGTCGGACCAGAGGGTGCCGGTGCCGGCGGTGTTGCTGCCGGGCAGGCCCGCCAGGGAGAACGACGACTGGGTCGACGCCCCGTAGATACCGGCCATGACCTGCGCGTTCAGGGTGTTGTAACCGGTCGCCACGGTGGTGTCCGACGAGCCGTAGACCACCGACGTCACCTGCGTGCCGAAGCCGGGGGAGCCGGTCGAGGCGAAGTTGCGGCAGGTGGAGGTCGCCTGCGCCTGAGTGGTCGCGACGTACCCGATCTGGCCGGACGTCGTGCCGACCGTCGGGCCCGCGTTGATGCCGATCCCGGCGAAGACGTCGGGTGCCAGGCAGCCCATCACCATGGTCTCGCCGCCGCCGGAGGAGAGCCCGGAGAGGTAGACCTGGTTGGGGTCGATGCCGAGGGACGCGTCCCCGAGCAGGTCGTCGACGAGCTGGAGCAGGTTGTCGTCGTGCCGCGCCGGGTTGGCCCGCGAGTGGGACGTGTCGTAGTAGTCCCAGCAGCCGAGCAGCACGCCGCCGTTCGGCGCGGCGGGCACGGCCACGACCATGCCGCGCTCGTCGGCGGTCGCGGCCCAGTTGCCGCCGTTGCGTAGGTCGGTCGCGGTCTGCACGCACCCGTGCAGGTTGATCATCAGCGCCCGCCCGGCCGCCAGCTCGGGGGCCGACGTCGGCACGTAGAGCTGCGTGGTCATGCCGCCCGCCGTGCGTGACGACCAGGCACCGGCCGTCGGTTGCGCGACGGCGGCCACGGCCGCCACCGCGGGCGGGGTCAGTGCGATCGCGACGACGGCCGCGAGCAGCGCGAACAGGCGGCGACGAGGCCGCGGGGATGGGTGTGTCATTCGAACCTCCACGTTGAGGTCGTGCCGCCCGAGGCGCTCCGATGCGCGGGGTCAGCCGGACATCTGCGGACATTAGGTGCGACCTGAATCACCTGTCAACAGTTCACCCACCCGGTTCCGGGTCGGGTGGGTTGACACGAGATGTCCGTCTCGGCCACTATCTCCGCAACCTGAATCGCCTCTCAGGTTTGGGCGACGGCGCCCGGCCGGACGAGCGGCGACGACTACCCGAAGAAGGGCAGAGTCATGCGGACGAGGAAGTCCCTCATGGCCGTCGCCGCCGCTGCGGTGACGGGCCTGGCGCTCGCGGCGTGCGCGCCGACCGGCGCGAGCAGCACCGGCGGCAGCGGCGACGGCGAGAACGCCGCGCCGATCGACGTCGGCATCGTGTACTCGGAGTCCGGGCCGCTCGCTGCCTACGGCGCGGCCTACAAGCAAGGTTTCGAGGCGGGCATCGACCACGCCACCGACGGCACCGGGACGGTGGCCGGCCACGAGCTCAACATCACCTTCCACGACGACGCGGGCGACCCCGAGAAGGCCGTCTCGCAGGCCAAGGACCTGATCGGCAAGGGCTACCAGATCCTGGGTGGCACCGTCGTCTCGGGCGTGGCACTGCCCCTGGCCGAGCAGGCCGAGCAGAACAAGGTCCTGTACGTGTCCGGCCCCGCGGCCGTGGACACGCTCACCGGCATCAACCGCTACACGTTCCGCAGCGGCCGGCAGTCCCTGCAGGACGTCGCCGCGGCGGGCACGTTCGTGGACCCGAAGGGTGCCAAGGTCGTGGTGTTCGCGCAGGACAACGCGTTCGGGCAGGGCAACCTGGCCGCCGTCGAGGGCGTGCTGGGCGGGCAGGGCGCCGAGGTCTCCTCGGTGCTGGTGCCCGAGGACGCCACGGAGTTCACGCCGTTCGCCAAGAAGGTGCTCGACGCCGAGGCGGACATGGTCTTCGTGGCCTGGGCCGGCGCCACGACCGGCGCGATGTGGCAGGGCCTGGACCAGCAGGGTGTGCTCGACGAGACCACCGTCGTGACCGGCCTGGGCGACGTGGCCACCTACGGCGCCTACGGGGACGCGGCCGAGAAGGTCAGCTTCCTGAACCACTACTTCCCTGGCGCGGCCGGGACCGAGACCGAGACCGCGATGCTCGACGCCGTCGAGGCGGCCGGCGGTACGCCCGACCTGTTCACGCCCGACGGCTTCGTGGCGGCGCAGATGATCGTGCACGCGGTCGAGGAGGGCGCCGGCGACGTCGAGGCCATGGTCGACGCGCTGGAGGGCTACACGTTCGAGGGCCCCAAGGGCGAGACCACGGTGCGGGCCTCGGACCACGCCCTGATCCAGCCGATGTACCAGGCCAAGCTGGTCAAGGACGGCGACACCTGGACGCCCGAGCTGGTCGAGGTCATCGACGGCGAGTCGGTCGCGCCGGCGGAGGTGTCCGAGTAGTGGCAAGGGGTGGCGAGCCGGTCCTGGAGACCGCAGGGCTCGGGCTGACGATCGGCGGGGCGCGGATCCTGACCGGGGTGGACCTCCGGGTGGGCCGCGGCGAGCTGGTCGGCGTGATCGGCCCCAACGGTGCGGGCAAGACCACGCTGTTCAACCTGATCAGCGGCCTGTACCGGCCCACGAGCGGCCGCGTGCTGCTGGACGGCCGGGACGTGACAGCGGCGTCCGTCGCGGTACGGGCGCGGGCCGGCCTCGGCCGGACCTTCCAGACGTCCAGCCTGTTCCCGCGGCTCTCCGTCGCGGAGAACGTCCGGCTCGCCACCCAGCGCCGCCTCGGCGGCAGCCTCTCGGTCCTGAGCTTCCCCCGGCGCGGCGACGCGGCGTCGGCGGAGGCGGCCGAGCACCTGGTCACGGTGGGCCTGACCCACCGGGCCGACGCCGCGGCCGGCGACCTCTCGCACGGCGACAAGCGCAAGCTGGAGATCGCCGTGCTGCTGGCGATGGACTCCTCGGTCGTCCTGCTGGACGAGCCGATGGCGGGCGTGGCCACCGGCGACGTGGCCGGGCTGGTCGAGGTGATCCGGTCCATCAACGAGTCCGGCCGGACCGTGCTCATGGTGGAGCACCACATGGACGTGGTGCTCGGCCTGGCCGACCGCGTCGCGGTGCTGCACCACGGCGAGTTGCTGACCTGTGACGTCCCGGAGCGGGTCATGGCGGACGAGACGGTGCAGTCGGCCTACCTGGGGACGACGGCGGGGAGCGCGGCATGAGCGGGTCGAACGTCCTGGAGGTCCGCGGGCTGTCCGCGCGGATCGCGGGCCAGGAGGTGGTGCACGACGTGTCGTTCGAGGTCCCTGCCTCGGGCGTCACCGCGGTGCTGGGCCGCAACGGCGTCGGCAAGACGTCCACGCTGCGCGCGATCCTGGGCCTCGTCGAGCGGTCGGGCGAGGTGCTGCTCGACGGCGTCCGCGTCGACGGCGAGCGCACGGACCGCATCGTCCGCCGCGGCGTCAGCTACGTGCCGGAGGACCGCGAGGTGTTCGCGGGCCTGACCGTGGCCGAGAACCTGCGGCTCGCGGAACGCGGCACGACGGCGCACGGCACCACGCCGGAACGCCGCGGGCTGGTCGACGCCCTGTTCCCGGACCTGGTCAAGCGCGCAGGCCAGCGCGCGGGCACGCTCTCGGGCGGGCAGCAGCAGATGGTGTCCCTGGCCCGGGCGCTGCTCAACGACAACCGGATCCTGCTCGTGGACGAGCCCACCAAGGGGCTGGCCCCGCGGATCGTGACCGAGGTGGCCGAGACGCTGGCCACGGCGGCGCTCACGGTGCCCGTGCTGCTCGTGGAGCAGAACCTCCAGGTGGTCGAGCGGCTCGCCGAGCGGGTCGTGGTGATCGACGCCGGACGCGTGGTGCACACGGGGCCGGCGCGGGAGCTGCTGGACGATCCCGAGCTGGTGCAGCGGTTGCTGGGGGTCTCGGCGGGCGGGGCCGGGGACGAGGTCTCGACAAGCTCGACCAGCGAAGAAGTGGAGGCCGGGCGATGAGCACCCTGATCCTCCTGATCGCCACCGGGCTCGGCCTGGGCGGGCTGTACTTCCTGGTCGCGTCAGGCCTGTCCCTGATCTACGGCCTGATGGGCGTGCTGAACTTCGCGCACGGCTCGTTCCTCACGCTCGGCGCGTTCGTCGGGCTCGCGGCCGGCAACCTCGTCGGTGCGGGCACCTGGGGCGGCCTGCTGCTCGGCCTCGTGGTGGGTGCGCTGACCGGCGCGGCCGCCGCGACCGTCACCGAGCTGGGCCTCATCCGGCCGCTGTACAACCGGCACATCGAGCAGGTGCTCGTCACCGTCGGGCTCTCGCTCGCCACCGTCGCCCTGTTCGAGGGCATCTGGGGGCCCAACCCCCGCAACGTCACGCGGCCCGGCTGGCTCGCCTCGACCACCGACGTGCTCGGCGCGCACGTGCCGAACACCGCGTTCCTCAACGTGCTCGCCGGGGCCGCGGTGCTCTGCGGCATCGTCGCGTTCCTGCGGTACACGCGGTACGGCCTGATCATCCGCGCGGGCGTGGAGAACCGGGCCATGGTGACGGCGCTCGGCATCGACGTGCGCCGCGCGTTCACGCTGGTGTTCGCCGTCGGCGGGGCGGCGGCCGGACTGGGCGGCGTGCTGGCCACGCAGTCGCTGAACTACGTCTCGCCCCACATGGGCGCGAGCCTGCTGATCTTCGCGTTCATCGTCACGGTGATCGGCGGCATGGGCTCGCTGACCGGAGCGGCGGTGGCGTCCGTCGTCGTCGCCGTGCTGCAGCAGCTCGCCAACTTCTACCTGAACAACACCGGCGACCTGATCGTCGTCCTGCTGCTGGCGCTCGTGCTGCTCGTGCGCCCGTCCGGACTGCTGGGGAGGCCCGCATGAACCGCACCCGAACCCTCCTGGCCGCGCTGGGCACGCTCGCGCTCCTGGCCTGCCTGCCGCTGCTCGCGATCCCGGTCCCGGGCGTGCTGCCCGGGTACACCTACGAGCCAGGCACGCTCCAGCTCCTCGCCCTGTGCTGGCTGACGGCGGCGCTCGCGCTGTCCTACAACCTGCTGTTCGGGGTGGCCGGGCTGATGAGCTTCGGGCACGCGCTCTACTTCGCGGCCGGGATCTACGGACTGGCCATCGTGCTCGACCGCACCGACGTGCCGCTCCTGCCCGCCGCCGCGCTCGTGCTCGTGGGCGGCGTGGCCCTCGCGTTCGTGGTGGGCGCCATCTCGCTGCGGGTCACCGGCATCTCGTTCGCCATGGTCACCCTCGCGTTCGCCCAGGCGGGCAACGTGCTGGTGCGCCGCGACCAGGGCGACCTGACCGGCGGCGAGGAGGGGCTCGCGCTCGCGACCGACGGCGTCCCGGCCGCCCTGGTCGGCGTCGTCAACACCCGCAACCTGTACTGGCTGGCGCTCGTCGTGCTGCTGCTCGTCTACCTGGTGGTGCTGTGGATCGAGCGCAGCCGGGCCGGGCACGTCGCCGCCGCGGTGCGGGAGAACGAGGTGCGCGTGCGCATCATCGGCGGCCGCCCCTACCTGACCAAGCTCGTGGTGTTCGTGCTGGCGGCGTCGCTCGCCACCGTCGTCGGGATGGCGTACCTGCTGCTGCAGTCCGGCGCGTCGCCCGCGACGTCGACCGCGGACTTCACGCTGACGCTCCTGGTCATGGTCGTGCTCGGCGGCGTCGGGTCGCGCTGGGGCGCCGTCGTCGGCGCCGTGCTCTACACGCTGCTGGACCAGCGGCTGGCCGAGCTCGCGCACTCCGAGGCGGTGGCCGGCCTGCCGGCCGTGCTGCGCATCCCGCTGTCGGAGCCGATGTTCCTGCTGGGCACGTGCTTCGTGCTGGTCGTGCTGTTCCTGCCGGGCGGGCTGGCGGGCGCGGCGCAGCGGCTGGCGGCGCGGCGCCGTCCGGCGCCCGAGGGGGCGGCCGCATGAGCGACCTGCACACGCTCGGCCGGTGGCCGCGCGACCGTGCCCTCGCGACGCCCGACCGCGTCGCCGTCGACGACCGCGGCGTCACCCTGACCTACCGCGCCCTGGACGCCCGGGCGACGGCGCTCGCGGCCCGGCTGCTCGACGCCGGCTACGGCGTGGGCGACCGGATCGCGACGGTGACCGGGAACAGCTCCGACCAGGTGGTGCTGTTCTTCGCCTGCGCCAAGGCCGGGCTGGTGCTCGCGCCGCTGTCGTGGCGGCTGTCGCCGCACGAGCTCGCGGCCCAGCTCGACCAGGCCGACCCCGCGCTCGTGCTGGTCGAGGAGGAGTGCGGCACCCTCGCGGACGCCGCGCTCGAACGGCTGCCGCTGCCGCCGTCGCGCACGGCGCTGGGGCCGCACGGCGTGGAGGCGCGCGTGCCCCCGCCCACGCGGCGCCGCACGGACCTGGCCGCGCCGCCCGCCGGAGGCCCTGGCCGCGAGGTGGCCGACGACGACCCGCTGCTGCTGGTGTTCACCTCGGGCACGGGCGGCACCTCGCGCGGCGCGCTGCTGACGCACGCGAACTGTTTCTGGAACAACCTCTCGCTGTCCCGGACGGTCGAGCTGACCAGCACCGACGTGGTGCTCTCCGTGCTGCCGCAGTTCCACGTGGGCGGCTGGAACATCCAGCCGCTGCTGGCCTGGTGGACGGGCGCGACGGTGGTGCTGGAGCGCACGTTCGAGCCCGAGCGCGTGCTGCGCCTGGTGGCCGATCGCCGGGTGACCACCATGATGGGCGTGCCCACGAACTACCTGCTGCTCGCGGAGCACCCCGGGTTCGCGGCGGCCGACCTGAGCTCGCTGCGGCACGCGGTCGTCGGCGGCGCGCCCATGCCGGAGCCGCTGCTGCGCGCCTGGCACCGGCGCGGGGTGGCGCTCACCCAGGGCTACGGCCTCACCGAGGCCGGCCCCAACGTGCTCTGCCTGCCCGACGACGTGGCGCGCGACCGCGTGGGCTCCGCCGGCGTGCCCTACCCGCACGTCGAGGTTGCGGTGGCCGACCCGGTCACCGGCGAGCACCTCGCGGGCACCGCCGTCGGCGAGCTGCTGGTGCGCGGACCGAGCGTGTTCGCGGGCTACTTCCGGGAGCCGGAGGCCACGGCGGCGTCGTTCGCGCGCGGCTGGCTGCGCACCGGTGACCTGGTGGAACGCGATGCCGACGGGTACTACCGCGTGGTGGACCGGCTCAAGGACGTGTTCATCACGGGCGGCGAGAACGTCACGCCCGCCGAGGTGGAGGCGGCGCTGCGCCGGCATCCCGCGGTGGCGGACGCCGCCGTCGTCGGCGTGCCCGACGATCGCTGGGGCGAGGTGGGCCACGCGTTCGTGGTCCCGCGCGGCGGGCAGCTGACCGACGCGGAGGACCTGGCCGCCTTCTGCCGCCGCGAGCTGGCGGGGTTCAAGGTGCCCCGGCACTTCGATCTCGTGCCCGACCTGCCACGCTCGTCCCTGAACAAGGTGGTGCGCTCCGCGCTCCACGTACGCCCTGCCGAGGAGGCCCGGTGAGCACCATCTCTCAGCCCATGACCAAGGGGGAGCGCACCCGCGCGCGCATCCTCGTCGCCGCCGAGCGGGTGTTCGCCGAGCTCGGCTTCCACGACGCCTCGATCGTCAAGATCACCGAGGCGGCCGGCGTGGGGCAGGGCACGTTCTACCTGTACTTCGCGTCGAAGATCGAGGTCTTCGACGAGGTGGTCGAGGACCTGAACCGGCGCGTGCGGCACGCCATGATCGAGGCGTCCTCGCAGGCCGGCACGCGCATCGAGGCCGAGCGGGCGGGCTTCCGCGCGTTCTTCGAGTTCACGGCCGAGCACCCGGCGCTGTACCGGATCGTGCGTCAGGCCGAGTTCGTGTCGCCGGGCGCGCTGCGCCTGCACTACACGCGGATCGTCGAGGGCTATCGCGACGGCCTCGCCAAGGCGCAGGCGGCGGGGGAGGTCGGCGACATCGACCCGGAGGTGGCCGCGTGGGCCCTGATGGGCATCGGCGAGATCGTCGGGATGCGCTGGGTCCTGTGGGGCCCCGACGTCGCCCCCGGCGGTCCGACGTCGGCCGTCCCTCCCGAGGTGTTCGACCAGGCGATGACGTTCATCGAGCGGGCGCTGGCGCCCGGCAGGACCGAGGAGGAGGGGCGTTCATGAGCATCGTCGACCAGGTCGAGGGGACCGGCTCGCACACCTACACCACGCACGACGTCGCGGTGGCGGGCGGCACGCTGCGGGTGGGCGTCTGGGAGCCGACGGCGGCCGCGGCGACCGGCGTGCCGCAGCCCCCGGTCGTGCTGGTGCACGGCATCACGGCCTCGCACCGGGCCTGGCCTGCCGTGGTCGAGGCGCTACCGGGACGCCGCGTGATCGCGCCCGACCTGCGCGGCCGCGGGCGCAGCAACGGCCTGCCGGGCCCGTACGGCATGGCGGCCCACGCCGACGACGTCGCCGCCGCGGTGCGCGAGCTCGCCGGCGGCCCGGCCGTCGTCGTCGGGCACTCGATGGGCGGGTTCGTCTCGCTCGTGCTGACGCACCGCCACCCGGACCTGGTGGATCGGCTCGTGCTGGTCGACGGTGGGCTGCCGATCCCGCTGCCGCCGGGCGTGCCCGCCGGCGCGACGCCCGACGAGCTGGTGCGGGCCCTGCTCGGCCCCGCGATCGAGCGGCTGAGCCAGGAGTTCCCGAGCCGCGAGGCGTACCGCGAGTTCTGGCGGGCGCACCCCGCGTTCGGCGAGTGGACGCCCGTGGTGGAGCAGTACGTGGACTACGACCTGGCGGAGTTCCCGGCAGCGCCCGGGAGCGAGGGTGGTCCGGTGCTCCGCCCGGCGACGTCGCCCGACGCCGTCGCCGCCGACTCGGCGGACTCCGCCCGCGGCGCCGCGCTGCCCGCCGCCCTGGCCTGGGCCGCCGGGACCGGGCTGCCGATCACGTTCCTGCGGGCGCCGCGCGGGCTGCTCGACCAGCCGGGCGGGATGTACCCGGCGGGGACCGTCGCCGAGTGGGCGGGGCGGCTGCCGGGGCTGGCGGCGAGCGAGGTGGCGGGCGTGAACCACTACACGATCATCATGGCGGAGCCGGGGGTGGCTGCGGTCGTGGCCGCCGTCGGCTGAGCCCGCCGGAAAGCTGCGGTCAGGCCTCCGGCCGCAGGCCCAGCATCCGGTCCCGCTGCCGGTTCATCTCGTCGACCAGCACCTGCACCACGGCCGTCACGGCCGGCCGGCGCCACGACTCGCTGCGGATCACCGCCCAGTACGGCAGGCGCTCGGTGACCTCGTCGGGCAGCAGCCGCACGAGGTCGTCGTGCCGGTCGGCCATGAAGCACGGCAGGAACCCGAGCCCGGCCCCGGCGCGCGTGGCCTCGACGTGCACGAACACGTTGGTGGAGGCCAGTGCGTCCGGCATGCCGGGCACCAGGCGGCGGGGCGCGTCGAGGTCGTTGACCTGGAGCATCGAGTCGACGAAGTAGACCAGGCCGTGCCGCGACATCTCCTCGACCGTGGTGGGCGTGCCGTGCCGCGCCAGGTAGTCCCGCGAGCCGTACATGCCGAGCACGTACTCACCGAGGCGGACGGCCTTGGCCCGCTGCACGTTCGGATCGCCGACCACGACGTCGACGTCGACCCCCGAGCGGTGGTGTGTCGCCACGCGCGTGACCGTCACGAGCTCGACCGACAGCTCCGGGTGCGAGCCCCGCAGCCGCGCGATGGCGGGGGAGGCCACGTAGGCGCTGAACCCGTCGGTCGCCGTCATGCGCACGACGCCGGTGACCGGGTCGGCCTCGGTGTCGCCCCCGACGAGCCGGTCCACGGCGTCCGACACGGCCTCGCCCGCCCGCGCCGCGCGGCGGCCGAGCGTCGTCAGCTCCCAGCCGTCCGCACCCTTGACGAGGAGGCGCCCGCCGAGGGCGCGCTCCAGCGCCGTGATGTTCCGGGCGACTGTGGTGTGGTTGACGCCGAGCGCGCGGGCCGCCGTCGTGTAGCGGCCGGTGCGGGCCACGGCCAGCAGCACCAGGAGCTGGTCGGCCACCTGGCCGGCCGGCGGGTCGTTGCGGGCTGACATGCCGCGACCGTACCAAGTGTGCATTCGTGCACACCGCCTCTGCCCAGTTCGTCATTGCTGCGCACACTGCTCGCCGGGAACACTCGGGCGGGTCACAGGTGGCCGACGGCGCGGACCGCGCTCCCGGCCGCACCCCGTGTCAGAGTCGACACCTAGGAGCAGCAGCATGTCCGCACAGCCACGCACCCAGGCACCGGACGACCGGTCGCTGATCAGGCGCATCGTCGCCGCCTCGATGGCCGGCACCGTCGTCGAGTGGTACGACTTCTTCCTCTACGCGACCGCCGCCGCGCTCGTGTTCAACAAGGTGCTCATGCCCGAGACGGGCAACGCCTACGACGCGATCATCGCCGCGTTCGTCACCTACGCCGTCGGCTTCCTCGCCCGGCCGCTGGGCGGCATCATCTTCGGCCACCTGGGCGACAAGCTCGGGCGCAAGTACACCCTGCAGTTCACGATCGTGCTGATCGGCGTGGCGACCGTGCTCATGGGCTGCCTGCCCACGTTCCAGCAGGTCGGCTTCCTCGCCCCGGCGCTGCTCGTGATCCTGCGCTTCGTGCAGGGCGTGGCGCTCGGCGGCGAGTGGGGCGGCGCCGTGCTGCTCGTCGCGGAGCACAGCCGCGACGACGAGCGGGCCCGCTGGACGGCGTGGCCGCAGGCCGGCGTGCCCGCGGGCAACCTGCTCGCGACCGTCGTGCTCTACACGATGTCGGCCACCCTGACGGACGCGGCGTTCCTGGCCTGGGGCTGGCGCGTGGCGTTCTGGCTGTCGGCCGTGGTGATCGTCGTGGGCTACTACGTGCGCACCCGCGTCTCGGACGCCCCCATCTACGAGGAGGCCAAGGCCGAGATCGAGGAGGGCGACAAGGGCTACGGCGTGCTCGAGGTCATCAAGCGCTACCCGCGCGGCGTGCTCACCGGCATGGGCCTGCGGTTCGCCGAGAACATCCTGTACTACCTCGTGGTCAGCTTCTCGATCGTCTACCTCGGCACCGCGCTCGGCATGGACACCACGCGCATCCTCGGTGTGGTCGCTGCCGCCCACGCGTTCCACTTCGTGGTGATCCTCGCCGTCGGGCGCCTCGCCGACCGCGTGGGCCGCAAGCCGCTGTACATCACGGGCGCCGTGCTCGGCGCGACCTGGTGCTGGTTCGCCTTCCCGGCGATGGACACCAAGAATGCCTGGGTCATCCTGGCCGTGCTCATGGCCGGCCTGCTGTTCCACGCGCTGATGTACGCCGTGCAGCCCGCGATCATGGCCGAGATGTTCCCGACCCGGATGCGGTACTCCGGCGTCTCCATCAGCTACCAGGTGACCTCGATCGTCGCGGGCTCCCTCGCGCCGATCCTCGCCACCACCTGGCTCAAGAACACCGGCTCCTGGTGGCCCACCGCCGTCTACATGGCGATCGCGGCCCTCATCACCCTGGTCGCGGCCATCGCGCTGCGCGAGACCAAGGGGGCGTCCCTGCACGCGCTCGACGCCGAGGACCAGGCCCGCGAGCGGGCGCTCGCCGAGGGCCGCTCGTGAGCGGCGCGCTCGACGGCCGCCGGGCGCTGGTGACGGGCGGCGCCGGCGGCATCGGCGCCGCGTGCGCCCGGGAGCTGGCCGCGCGCGGCGCGCACGTGACCGTCGCGGACGTGGACGGCGCCGGCGCCAAGGCACTCGCCGAGGAGGTGGGCGGCGAGGCGTGGGTGGTCGACCTGTCCGACACCCGGGCGCTCGACGACCTGCGGCTGGACACGGACGTGCTGGTGAACAACGCGGGCATCCAGCGGGTCAGCCCGATCCAGGACTTCGTGCCGGACGACTTCCGGCTGGTCCAGCGAATCATGCTGGAGGCGCCGTTCCTGCTGGTCCGGGCCGCCCTGCCCGGCATGTACGCCCGGGGCTGGGGGCGGGTGGTCAACATCTCGTCGGTGCACGGGCTGGTGGCCTCGCCGTACAAGTCGGCGTACGTGGCGGCCAAGCACGGGCTGGAGGGGCTGTCCAAGGTGACGGCCCTGGAGGGCGGCGAGCACGGCGTGACCAGCGTGTGCGTCAACCCCGGCTACGTGCGCACGCCCCTGGTGGAGAAGCAGATCGCCGAGCAGGCCAAGGTGCACGGCATCCCGGAGTCCGAGGTGATGGCCAAGGTCATGCTCGCGGAGTCCGCGGTCAAGCGGCTCGTGGAGCCGAGCGAGGTGGCCGCACTGGTCGGCTGGCTCACGGGCCCGGACGCCGCCATGGTGTCCGGCGCCTCGTGGGCCGTCGACGGCGGCTGGAGCGCACGGTGAGGTGCTGCCCGGCGGCGCGCCGGGAGTGTGACACTGGCACATGGCATGACCTGCCAGGACTGACGTGATGGAGGAGTCGATGATGACTGGAGCACGCACCGGGTTCGACAAGGTGGTCGCCAGCGCGGCCGAGGCGGTGGCCGACATCCCGGACGGCGCCTCGCTGGCCGTGGGCGGGTTCGGCCTGTGCGGCAACCCGATCGCCCTGATCGAGGCGCTGCTGGCGCAGGGCACCAGCGGCCTGTCGGTGGTCAGCAACAACTGCGGCGTGGACGACTGGGGCCTCGGCGTGCTGCTCAACGCGCAGCGCATCGCCAAGATGACCAGCTCGTACGTGGGTGAGAACAAGGAGTTCGAGCGCCAGTTCCTCTCGGGCGAGCTCGAGCTGGAGCTCACCCCGCAGGGCACGCTCGCCGAGAAGCTCCGCGCCGGCGGCGCGGGCATCGCGGCCTTCTTCACGCGCACGGGCGTGGGCACCCAGGTGGCCGACGGCGGCCTGCCCCGCAGGTACGACGGCGCGGGCGGCGTGGTGATCGCGTCCCCGGCCAAGGAGGTGCGCACCTTCGGGGACTCCGACGCCGAGTACGTGCTGGAGGAGGCCATCAGCACCGACTTCGCGCTGGTGCACGCGCTGCGGGGCGACCGGCACGGGAACCTCGTGTTCAACAGGTCCGCGCGCAACTTCTCGCCGCTCGCCGCGATGGCGGGGCGGGTCTGCATCGCCCAGGTCGAGGAGCTCGTCGAGCCGGGGGAGATCGACCCGGACAGCGTGCACCTGCCGGGTGTGTACGTGCACCGGGTGGTGCACGTCGGCACGGACATCGAGAAGCGGATCGAGCGGCGCACGGTGACGGAGCCCGCGTCGTCGGGCACGCCGTCGGGCACCTCGACGAGCAAGGAGGGCTGAACCATGGCACTGACGCGACAGGAGATGGCCGCGCGCGCCGCGCGCGAGCTGGCCGACGGCATGTACGTGAACCTGGGCATCGGGCTGCCGACGCTCGTGCCGAACTACGTGCCGGCCGACCGGCACCTGGTGCTGCAGTCCGAGAACGGGATCCTCGGGGTGGGCCCGTACCCCACCGAGGACGCCGTCGACCCGGACCTGATCAACGCGGGCAAGGAGACCGTCACCCTGCTCCCCGGCTCGTCGATCTTCGACTCCGCGACGTCGTTCGGCATGATCCGGGGCGGCAAGATCGACGCCGCGATCCTCGGCGGCATGCAGGTCTCGGCCACGGGCGACCTGGCCAACTGGATGATCCCCGGCAAGATGGTCAAGGGCATGGGCGGGGCGATGGACCTCGTGCACGGCGCGGGCCGCGTGATCGTGCTGATGGAGCACGTGGCGCGCGACGGGTCGCCGAAGATCCTGCGCGAGTGCTCGCTGCCGCTCACCGGCAAGGGCGTGGTGAACCGGATCATCACCGACCTGGCGGTGCTCGACGTGACGCCGTCCGGCCTGGTGCTGCGCGAGCTCGCGCCCGGGGTGACGGCCGAGGAGGTCGTGGAGAAGACGGAGCCGGAGCTCGCCGTCGAGCTGGTCGGTTCCGCGGGCTGAGCCCGCGCGCGACCGGTGTGCCCGCGACCGCTGGGCTCACCGGTGAATCCGGGGGATACGCTGGGAAGAACGGCCAAAGGAGGTCTCATGAGTGACGCATTTGCTGCTCCGACGGGTGCCACGAGCACCGGTCCGGGCGCCACAGGTTCGGGCGCGACACACAGCGCCGACGACGTGGTGATCGTCTCGGCGGCGCGGACGCCGCAGGGTCGGCTGAAGGGCTCGCTGTCCGCGCTCAGCGCGGTCGACCTGGGCGCCGTCGCGGCGCGCAAGGCGCTGGAGGGCGCGGGGGCGCTCGCGGCCGACGTCGACAAGGTGGTCTTCGGCCAGGTGATCCAGGCGGGCGCGGGGCAGAACCCCGCGCGGCAGACGGCGGTGGCCGCCGGCGTGTCCTGGGAGGTACAGGCCGTGACGGTGAACAAGGTCTGCCTGTCGGGGCTGACGTCGATCATCGACGGCGCCCGGCTGCTGCGCACCGGCGAGGCGGCCGTGGTGCTGGTGGGCGGGCAGGAGTCGATGACGAACGCCCCGCACATCCTGGCCGGCGCGCGGTCCGGGTTCGGCTACGGCTCGGCCGAGCTGGCGGACTCCGTGGCGCACGACGCCCTGACCGACGCGTTCGACGACGTCTCCATGGGCATCTCGACGGAGGAGCACAACTCCGGCGACGTGTTCGTCTCCCGCGAGGAGCAGGACGAGATCGCGGCGGCGTCGCACCAGCGGGCGGCGGCCGCGGCCAAGGACGGCGTGTTCGAGGCGGAGCTGGCGCCGGTCTCGGTGCCGCAGCGCCGCGGCGACCCCGTCGAGGTGCGCACCGACGAGGGTGTCCGGCCCGACACGACGCCCGAGTCGCTCGCGCGGCTGCGCCCGGCGTTCAAGAGCGACGGGACGCTGACGGCGGGCAACTCGTCGCAGATCTCGGACGGTGCCGCGGCGCTCGTGCTCACCACGCGTGCCCGGGCCGAGGCGGCCGGCGTGCCGGTGCTCGCGACGGTGCGCTCGCACGGCCAGGTGGCCGGGCCCGACAACTCGCTGCACTCCCAGCCGGCCCGGGCGATCACGCAGGCGCTGGAGCGCGAGGGCTGGTCGGCGTCCGACCTGGACCTCGTCGAGATCAACGAGGCGTTCGCCGTGGTGGTCGGGGTGTCCGCGAAGGAGCTGGGCGTGCCGCTCGACATCGTCAACGTGCACGGTGGTGGTATCGCGCTGGGGCACCCCGTGGGGGCGTCCGGTGCGCGCATCGCGGTGCACGCGGCGCACGAGCTGGCCCGGCGCGGCGGAGGCCGCGCCGCCGTCGGCCTGTGCGGCGGCGGTGGCCAGGGCGAGGCGCTGCTGCTGGAGGTGTGAGGTCACCTCGCTGGTCGAGCTTGTCGAGACCTCACCAGGTCTCGACAAGCTCGACCGGCGGGGCCGTCAGTGGGACTCGCGGTCCTTGGCGTCGCCGATGTAGTCGCGGACGTCGTCGGGCAGGCCGTCGAGGTTCATGTCCGGCGTCCGGGCCCGCCGGGCGTCGTGCCGCAGCGCCACACCGCCGAGGATCGCCGCGAGCACCGACGCGCCGAGGATGGCGATCTTGGCGCCGTCGGTGTGCTCGGAGTCGCCGAAAGACAGCTCGCTGATCAGCAGGGACACGGTGAACCCGATGCCCGCCAGCAGGCCGACGGGCAGCAGGTCGCGCACCCCGATGCCCTGCGGCAGCCGGAGCGGCGTGATCCGGGTGACCAGCGCGGTGGTGCCCAGCACGCCGACGAGCTTGCCGAGGATCAGCCCGGCGGCGATCGCCGCGACGACGGGCTGGCCGATCACCGCGCCCGGGCCGGCGCCGTCGACGAGGGACACCCCGGCGGCGAAGAAGGCGAACACGGGCAGGGCGAAGCCCGACGAGATCGGCTTGATCCGATGCTCGTACCGGGTGGTGCGCGACGTCGGCTCGCCGTGCAGCGCGACGGCCGGGACCGTGAAGCCGAGCAGCACACCCGCGATCGTGGCGTGCACGCCGGACGCGTGCATCAGGGCCCAGGCCACGACCGCGAGCGGCAGCAGCACGAACCATCGCGGCCTGCGGCTGCGCACGTGCCAGCCGAAGAGCGCGACGCAGACGAGCGTGCCGAGCAGCGCGAGCCAGTGGATCTCGCTGGTGTAGAAGATCGCGATGACGACGATGGCCAGCAGGTCGTCCACGACGGCGAGCGTGAGCAGGAACGTGCGGATCGCCGCCGGCAGGCCGCGGCCGAAGATCGCCAGCACTCCCACCGCGAACGCGATGTCGGTGGCGGTGGGGATGGCCCAGCCGTGCAGGGCGCCCGGCTCTCCCAGGAGCAGCAGGGTGACGGTGTAGATCACCGCGGGCACGGCCATCCCGCCGACGGCCGCGATCATGGGGACGCCGGCTTCCTTGGGGTTGCGCAGGCTGCCCGCCACGAACTCCTGCTTGAGCTCGACGCCGACCACGAAGAAGAAGATGGCGAGCAGCCCGTCCGCGGCCCAGGTGGCGAGCGAGAGGTCGAGGTGCACGGGCAGCGGCCCGATCGCGGCCGGCCCCACGACGGCGTCGGACAGCGCCTGGTAGGACTCCCGCCAGGGGGAGTTGGCCCACAACAGCGCGACGAACGCGGCTCCGATCAGCAGCGCGCCGCCGGTCGTCTCGCGGGAGAGCCAGGTGCGCAGGCGCTGGGCCCGGGTGCGGGTGGGTGCAGGGGTCGAACCGGTCAACGGTTGTCCTCTCGGGTGCGGGGTCGGCTGACTCGGACCGGTCGACCCGGTCCACGCCGACCAGACTTCCCGGCACTCCCTGGGCCACACCCTACCCGGGCGGCTCCTGGCGGCGTCCGGGCACCGGGCGCGGTGTGGGCCGGACCGCCTGCCTAGGCGGGCTTCGTGCAGGCCGCGCGCAGCTTGGTGACCGTGTTCCAGTTCCGGGCGGTGGTCGGCGCCCCGACGGCGCGGTCGATGATCTTCGGGGTCAGCTTCGACCGGCCGATCCCGTCCACGTAGTGCACGTACAGCACGCCGGCGGCCGTCGCGAGCATCTCCCGGCCGGGGCTGGCCAGGTCGAGCTTGGCGATGCCCGCTTCGTCCAGGTCGCCGAACGGCACGTGCACCTGCAGGTGGGACGGGTCGTCCTTGGCGGCGGCGGGGAAGGGGTTGGCCGCGGCGATCGCGTCCAGCCGCTCGGCGCTCAGCCCGACGGCGCTGACCTCCTGGCCGATCCGGGCCGTGAGCTTCTCCTGCACCAGGCGCGCGACGTCGTCGGCCCCGCTCGCGCCGGAGGCGCCCGTCGTGACCACGAGGTTGCCGCTGTTGAGCAGCGTGCGGGCGTCGGCGAGACCTGCGTCGTCGGCGGCCCCGCGTAGGTCGGCGGACGTCACGCGCAAGCCGGGTCCGATGTTCACGGCGCGGAGCAGGACGGCGAAGTAGGCCATGCGACCATCCTGCCGCCTGGGTGCGCCACTCTGCGAGTTTTGCCGTCTCTTGAACCAAAAATCAAGCTATTGCCACCATGTGAACAGTTCGTGACAACTTGCGACCCGCCGGGGCGAGGGTCTGGTCATGAGATGGCCGGGCGCGTAGTTTCCACCTCAGGGACGGCACCCAGTCGCCCCTTCGGGAGGCCAACCTATGGAGTGCTCGCTCCGTGGAGAAGGGCCGGCCCCGGCTCTGCGCCACGCCGCGGCGCACCGAGTCGGTCGCTCGGCCCATCCACCAGCCCCGGTTCGCCCGGGTCGGTTCCGCCGGCAGGCGGTACCCGCCAGGTAGCGACGAGGCTGTCACGGCGTTTCGGCGCCGGAGGGAGAACCGCAGTGAGCCATTCCGCAAACACCACCCGTCAGTCCGACCAGAGTGCCGACGCCGCCCCCGGCCCGGCAGGTGACGAACGCAGGACCTTCGTCGTCGACACGTCAGTGCTGTTGAGTGACCCGAAGGCGATGTTGCGGTTCGCGGAGCACGACGTCGTACTCCCGATCGTGGTCGTCACGGAGCTGGAGGCCAAGCGCCACCACGCCGAGCTCGGGTACTTCGCCCGGAGCGCCCTGCGGATGCTGGACGAGCTGCGCGTGCAGCACGGCCGGCTCGACTCACCGGTGCCCGTGGGGGACACGGGCGGCACGCTCCGGGTGGAGCTCAACCACATCGACCCCTCGGTCCTGCCCGCCGGCTTCCGGCTGGGCGACAACGACACGCGCATCCTGGCCGTGGCCGCCAACCTGGCGGCCGAGGGCAGCAGCGTCACCGTCGTCTCCAAGGACCTCCCGATGCGGGTGAAGGCCTCCGCCGTCGGCCTCCAGGCCGAGGAGTACCGGGCCGAGCTCGCCGTGGACTCCGGCTGGACCGGCATGCGCGAGATCGACCTGTCGGACGAGCAGATGGGCTCCCTCTGGGAGAACGACTCCGTCGAGATCGCGGCGCTGGACCCGGCCACGGTCGAGGCCGCCTCCCCGCTGCTGGTGCACACGGGCATGGTGGTGCACTCCCCGGGCGGCTCCGCGCTGGGCCGGGTCACGGCCGACAAGCGGGTGCGACTGGTCCGCGGCGACCAGGAGGTGTTCGGCGTGCACGGCCGCTCGGCCGAGCAGCGCGTCGCGATCGACCTCCTGCTCGACGAGGAGATCGGGATCGTCTCCCTCGGTGGCCGCGCCGGCACCGGCAAGTCGGCGCTCGCCCTGTGCGCCGGCCTGGAGTCCGTGCTGGAGCGGCAGAAGCACCGCAAGGTGCTCGTCTTCCGGCCGCTGTACGCGGTGGGCGGGCAGGAGCTGGGCTACCTGCCCGGTTCCGAGTCCGAGAAGATGAACCCGTGGTCGCAGGCCGTCTACGACACGCTCGGGGCGCTGGTCTCGCCCGACGTCGTCGAGGAGGTCATCGCCCGCGACATGCTCGAGGTGCTGCCGCTCACGCACATCCGCGGGCGCTCGCTGCACGACTCGTTCGTGATCGTGGACGAGGCGCAGTCCCTGGAGCGGAACGTGCTGCTCACGGTGCTCTCCCGCATCGGCCAGAGCTCGCGCGTGGTGCTCACCCACGACGTCGCCCAGCGCGACAACCTGCGGGTGGGGCGGCACGACGGCGTCGCGGCGGTGATCGAGGCGCTCAAGGGCCACCCGCTGTTCGCGCACGTGACGCTGACCCGGTCGGAGCGCTCGCCGGTGGCGGCGCTGGTGACCGACATGCTGGAGCGGCTGGAGGTCTGACACCCCGGGGTGCTCCCTCCGGAAGAACCAGAAGCCCAGGTCGCCGCAAACGACCTGGGCTTCTGGCACCTTCGGAACTTCTGGCACTGGGGAGGCGGGCCGGCTGGACGGAACCCCCCAGCCCCGCATGTCCGGCCTGCCCGCCTCCCCCTGCGTGCATCCCGAGGATAGCACCTTAGGTAAGGCTAACCATAGTCATGTCCAAGGGTGAGGTTCTCGGCCACTGGTTGAATCGGGGCGTGTCTCGCTTGTCGGATATAGCATCGCCTCATGCTTATTGCCGAAGACTTCCTGCTGCTTGCCGTCGACGACGAGACGGGCAAGCTCGCCAACGTCGACAACCTGGGTGTTCGCCTCGCCGGTGCGCTCCTCGCCGACCTCTCCGACGCCCGCAAGACCCTGCTGCGGGGTGCTCCGGAGGCCGGCGCCACCAAGGAGGAGCGCGAGAAGGCCGGTGACGCCACGATCATCGTCACCGACAACGCCCCCACGGGCCACGTCGCCCTGGACGCCGCGCTGCAGTCCGTGCTCGCCACGCCCGACGCCCCGGCCCGCAAGGTCGTCGAGGCGATCTCCAAGGACGCCGAGGAGAACCTCCTGGCCGCGCTCGTCGAGCGGGGCATCCTGGAGAAGGAGGAGACCAAGCTCTTCCGCATGCTCCCGATCACCCGCTGGCCGGCCCCCGACTCGAGCCACGAGACCGCGCTGCGCGCGAACCTCACCAAGGTCCTCGTCGAGGGCGCCGAGCCCGACGAGCGCACCGCCACCCTGATCTCCCTGCTGCACGGCTCCGGCCTGATCGCCGGCGTGGTCGGCAAGGAGCAGCGCAAGGCCGCCCAGGACCGCGCCGAGGAGATCGCCGGCAGCGAGTGGGGCGTCGCCACCGTCGCCACGCAGGTCGCCATCGCGGCCTCGGTCGCGGCCGTCGCCACGGTCGGTGCCGCGGTCGCCGCCGCCGTCATCATCGCGAACACCAAGGAGAACGCGGAGGCCGCCGCGGCCGCGCTCCCGGCGGGCGAGACCACCCCGGTCGCCTGACGACCCCCCCGCACCACGAAAGGGGCCGCTTCCTCCTGGAGGAAGCGGCCCCTTCTCGTTGCTCGCGTGTCGAGCGTCAGCCCTGGGGCGGGCGCGTCATCGACAGGACGTCGAGCGCCGTGTCGAGCTGCTCCTCGGTGACCTCGCCGCGCTCGACGAAGCCGAGGTCGATCACGGCCTGACGCACCGTGATGCCCTCCTTGACCGAGTGCTTGGCGACCTTGGCCGCGGCCTCGTAGCCGATGGCGCGGTTGAGCGGCGTGACGATCGACGGCGACGACTCGGCCAGCGCGCGGGCGCGGTCCACGTTCGCCGTGATGCCGACGATCGTCTTGTCCGCGAGCACGCGCGACGAGTTCGACAGCAGGCGGATCGACTCCAGCACGCCCTGCGCGATCACCGGGATCTGCACGTTCAGCTCGAACGAGCCGCTCGCGCCGGCCCACGCGACGGTGGCGTCGTTGCCGATCACGCGCGCGCAGACCATGAGCACGGCCTCGGGGATGACCGGGTTGACCTTGCCCGGCATGATCGAGGAGCCCGGCTGCAGGTCGGGCAGCGCGATCTCGCCCAGGCCGGTGTTCGGGCCGGAGCCCATCCAGCGCAGGTCGTTGCAGATCTTGGTCACGGAGACTGCGATGGTGCGCAGCGCGCCCGAGAGCTCGACCAGGCCGTCGCGGGCCGACTGCGCCTCGAAGTGGTCGCGCGCCTCGGTCAGCGGCAGGCCCGTGTCCTGCGCGAGCAGCGCGATGACGCGCTGCGGGAAACCGGCCGGGGTGTTGATGCCGGTGCCGACGGCGGTGCCGCCCAGCGGGACCTCGGCGGCGCGGGGCAGCGCGGCCTGCAGGCGCTCGACGCCGTAGCGGATCGCGGCGGCGTACCCGCCGAACTCCTGGCCGAGGGTGACCGGGGTGGCGTCCATGAGGTGCGTGCGGCCCGACTTCACGACGGTCGCGTACTCGACGGACTTGGCCTGCAGCGCGTCGGCCAGGTGCGTCAGCGCGGGGATCAGGTCGTTGACGACGCCCGACGTCGCCGCGACGTGCACGGACGTGGGGAAGACGTCGTTGGAGGACTGCGAGGCGTTGACGTGGTCGTTCGGGTGCACGTCCTTGCCCAGCGAGGCCGTGGCCAGCGTCGCCAGCACCTCGTTGGTGTTCATGTTCGACGACGTGCCCGAGCCGGTCTGGTAGACGTCGACCGGGAAGTGGCCGTCGTGCTTGCCGGAGGCGACCTCGTCGGCCGCGGCGACGATGGCGTCGGCGATGTCCTGGTCGAGCACACCCAGCTCCGCGTTCGCGGTCGCGGCGGCCTTCTTCACGCGGGCGAGGGCCTCGATGTGGCCTCGCTCCAGCGGGGTGCCGGAGATCGGGAAGTTCTCGACGGCACGCTGCGTCTGCGCACGGTACAGGGCGTTCGCGGGGACCCGGACCTCGCCCATGGTGTCGTGCTCGATGCGGTATGCGGCGTTGGTGTCGCCGGGCTCGGACGAGCCCGACGAGACGACGGTGTCAGCAGTCATGGGTCTATCGTGCCGCAGGCTCGGGCGGGTGACGCATCCCAGCGCGTGACTCGTGTCACCCCGGCCCGCCCGAGCCTCCGGTCACCCGGGGTCAGGGCTGCTCGCCGACCTCGCCGATCACGTTCACCATGCGCGCGCTGCCCTCGGCCAGGTCGTACTCCAGCCCGACGACGGCGCACCGGCCCTCCTTGACGGCGTCGGCCAGCGCGGCCGAGTAGCCGTGCAGCATGTCGACGGTGTGCTTGACGTGCTCGCGGCGCAGCACGTTCTGGTCGGACAGTGCGGTCATGGCCTGCGCCGGGTCGCCCGAGGTGATGCTCGCGATCGACGGGATGACCCGGTCCACGACGGCGCGCACGAAGCCCGGGGGCTGCTCGCCCGTGGCCAGGGTGTGCGCGGCGGCGGCGACCGCCCCGCACGAGTCGTGCCCCAGCACCACCACGAGCGACGCGCCGAGCACCTCCACGCCGTACTCGATCGACCCGACCACGGTGGTGTCCACGACGTGGCCCGCGGTGCGGACCACGAACACGTCGCCCAGGCCCTGGTCGAAGATGATCTCCGCGGCGACCCGGGAGTCCGAGCAGCCGAAGATCACGGTGTGCGGGTGCTGCGCGGCCTGCAGCTCCCGCCGCCGGTCCGCGTTCTGCGACGGGTGCGCCGGCGCGTCGGCGACGAACCGGTCGTTGCCCTCGCGCAGCCGCGTCCACGCCTCGCGCGGGCTCAGCGGTGCGGTGATCTCGTTGGTGCTCACAGGCCGACCTCCTGACGACGCGGCGGGTTGGCGCCCGCCCGGGAAACAGTGATGGCGGCGACGGCGACGCAGCGGTCCAGCACGTGCTGCACCGTGGCCGTGCCGACGGCGTTCAGGGCGTCCCGCCGGGCGGCGCCCAGCAGGTCGTGCTCCCACAGGCCGTCGATCAGGGCGCCCATGAACGAGTCACCGGCGCCAACGGTGTCGACCACGTCGACGCGCGGGGCGGTGGCCTCGACCTCGCCGGCGTCGGACACGGCGACCGCGCCCTTGCCGCCGAAGGTGACCACCACCAGCGCGGGCGTGCCGCGCTGCCAGTCGCGGGCCACGGCCACCGGGTCGGTGCCGGGGTAGAGCCAGGCCAGGTCCTCGTCGCTCACCTTGACCACGTCGGAGAGCTGCACGAGCGCCTCGACGCGCGGCCGGACCTCCTGCGGCTCGCCCATGATGGCCGGCCGGGCGTTCGGGTCGTACGTCGTGGTCGACGTCGCGCGCGCGGCCTCCAGGACCTGGCGCACCTGCGTGGCGCCCGGCTCCAGCATCGCCGCGATCGAGCCGGTGTGGACGGCGAGCGGGGCGTCCGCGGCGTCGGCGGCGTCCGGCAGAGCCCCCGCGGGGACCTCCCAGGTGAGGTCGAAGTCGTAGGTTGCCGACCCGGCGTCGTCCAGCGTGGCGACCGCGACGCTGGTGCGCTCCGCGCCGTCGCTGCCCTTGACCAGGGCGACCGCGGACTCGGCGAGCCAGCCGCGGACCAGGTCGCCCCGCGCGTCGGCGCCGAGCCACGTGCCGAGCCGGACCTCCCGCTCCAGGCGGCCCAGGGTCAGCGCCACGTTGGCGACGCTGCCGCCGGGGTGCTCGGCCGCCGAGCCGTCGGGCCGGTGCACCTCGTCCACGAGGGCCTCGCCCACGGCGAGCACATGCGCGCTCATTCGGCCTCCTCCGGTGAGTCGGGCGTCGACGTCGACGCGTTCTGGGCGGCCGCGAGGCGCTCACGGGCGCCGTCCAGCCACTCCTGGCAGCGCGCGGCCAGGGCCTCGCCGCGCTCCCAGAGCGCGAGCGACGCCTCCAGCGGCTCACCGCCCGCCTCCAGGCGGCCGACGACCTGCACCAGCTCGTCACGCGCCTGCTCGTAGCTCAGCGAGGCGACGTCGGGTTGGGCTCCAGCATCCGTCACAGCATCTGTACTCACGGGGAACAGTCAACAGCACGTCGCCGACATCCGTGGTCCGCTGTCCACAGGTTCGACAGGCGGCTTCCACGGGGGCTTCCGCAGGCGGCGCGGAATCAGTTTGGTCCGGACCGGTCCGGCATCGGACCATGGTGACCCATGGGCCATCTAGAAGTCGCGCACGTCGAGTACCACCTGCCGGATGGCCGGACCCTCCTGGGGGACGTCTCGTTCCGCGTGGGCGAGGGCAGCGCGACGGCGATCGTCGGCCCCAACGGAGCGGGCAAGACCACGCTGCTGCGCCTGATCACGGGCGAGCTCACGCCGCACGGCGGATCGGTCGTGGTGAGCGGCGGGCTCGGCGTCATGCGCCAGTTCGTCGGCTCGGTGCGGGACGAGACGACGGTGCGTGACCTGCTGGTCTCCGTCTCCGAGCCCCGCCTGCGCGAGGTGGCGCGCCGCGTCGACGAGGCGGAGCACGCGATGCTCACCGTCGACGACGAGGACGCGCAGATGGCCTACGCCCAGGCGCTTTCCGACTGGGCCGAGGTGCGCGGGTACGAGGCCGAGACGCTGTGGGACGTGTGCACCATGGCGGCGCTCGGCATGCCGTACGACCGCGCGCAGTTCCGTGAGGTGCGCACCATGTCGGGCGGCGAGCAGAAGCGGCTCGTGCTGGAGGCGCTGCTGCGCGGCACCGACGAGGTGCTGCTGCTCGACGAGCCGGACAACTACCTGGACGTGCCCGGCAAGCGGTGGCTGGAGGAGCAGCTCCAGGCCACCAAGAAGACGGTCCTGTTCGTGTCCCACGACCGCGAGCTGCTCTCGCGCGCCGCCGACCGCATCGTGTCGCTGGAGCCGGGCCCCGCCGGCGCGGACGCGTGGGTGCACGGCGGTGGGTTCGCGACGTTCCACGACGCGCGGCGCGAGCGGTTCGCGCGGTTCGAGGAGCTGCGCCGGCGCTGGGACGAGAAGCACGCCCAGCTCAAGAAGCTGGTGCTGACCCTGCGCAACCAGGCGGCGAGCAGCCCCGACATGGCCTCGCGCTACCGGGCGGCGCAGACCCGCCTGCGCAAGTTCGAGGAGGTCGGCCCGCCGCCCGAGCCGCCGCGCGAGCAGGACATCACGATGCACCTGCGCGGCGGCCGCACCGGCCTGCGGGCCGTGACCTGCGAGGGGCTGGAGCTCACGGGGCTCATGAAGCCGTTCGACCTGGAGGTCTTCTACGGCGAGCGCGTCGCGGTGCTGGGCTCGAACGGGTCCGGCAAGTCGCACTTCCTGCGGCTGCTCGCGGGCGGCGACGTGGCGCACAGCGGCTCGTGGAAGCTCGGCGCGCGCGTGGTCGCGGGCCACTTCGCGCAGACGCACGCGCACCCCGAGCTGTTCGGGCGCGCGCTGCTCGACATCCTGTGGGAGGACCACGCCCAGGACAAGGGCAAGGCGATGGCGCGACTGCGCCGGTACGAGCTCACCGAGCAGGCCGACCGGCCGTTCGACCGGCTGTCCGGCGGCCAGCAGGCCCGGTTCCAGATCCTGCTGCTGGAGCTCGCGGGCTCGACCGCGCTGCTGCTCGACGAGCCCACCGACAACCTCGACCTGGAGTCGGCCGAGGCGCTGCAGGAGGGCCTGGAGTCGTTCGACGGGACCGTGCTGGCCGTGACGCACGACCGCTGGTTCGCGCGCTCGTTCGACCGGTACCTCGTCTTCGGGTCCGACGGCGTGGTGCGCGAGACCCCGGAGCCGGTCTGGGACGAGCGCCGGGTCGAGCGGGAGCGCTAGCTAACCGACCGCGCGGCCGGCCGCTCCGGCCGGCCGCACGCCGTGCTCGGCGAGGCGCTCCACGAGCGCCTCGTGGCCCTCGTCGAGGCACCAGTGCACGGCGGCCATGCCGGCGGACCGGGCGCCGGCCACGTTGGCGGGGTGGTCGTCGACGAACAGGATCTCGGCGGGCTCGGCCCCGATGCGGGTGGCCGCCTTCTCGAAGAAGGCCGGGTCCGGCTTCGCGACGCCGAGCTCGCACGAGTACAGGCTCACGTCGAAGATCTCGTCGTAGCCGAGCGCCTGGCGCATGTGCTCGGCCCGCCGGCGCACCTGGTTGGTCCCGAGATGCACCCCGTAGCCGGCCGCGCGCAGGCGCCGGACCAGGTCGAACGACGCCGCCGACGGCTCGGTGTTCTGCCACACCGCCGCGTACAGGTCGGCCGCCGCGACGTCGAGGCCCTGCTCGCGCAGCACCTCGGCGAGCACCGGCAGGAAGTCCTCGTCGCCGGCCAGGAACGACCGCTCGCGCTCGGACGCCTCGTCCAGCACGGCACCCGCGTGCTCGCCCAGCAGTGTCTCCGCCGCGGCGTAGAAGCCCCCGCGGACCTGCTGGAGCACGCCGTCGGCGTCGAACAGGAGATGTCGGATGGTCGCCACGTGCGAACCGTAGCAACCCCGCCCGGAGCGCCGGCCGACGGGGGTTGTCACAGATCCGGGGTACTCCCGGTCGAGAGCATGACGGGCCGAACGAGTCCGTCGTGCGAGCGACGCGAACCAAAGGAGCACACCATGAAGATCGTGGTCATCGGGGGCACCGGCCTCGTCGGCAGCCAGGTCGTCCACAACCTGACCGAGCACGGGCACGAGGCAGTGGCCGCCGCGCCGCAGACCGGCGTGAACACCCTGACCGGCGAGGGCCTCGCCGAGGTGCTCGAGGGTGCGCAGGTCGTCATCGACCTCAGCAACTCGCCCTCGTTCGCGGAGGAGGACGTCACCAACTTCTTCCGGACCTCGACGACCAACCTGCTCGAGGCGGAGAAGAAGGCCGGCGTGCAGCACCACGTGATCCTCTCGATCGTGGGCGCCGACGGCATCGACTCCGGCTACATGCGCGCCAAGGTCCTGCAGGAGGACCTGGTCAAGGCCTCCGGCTCGGGCTGGTCGATCGTCCGGTCCACCCAGTTCTTCGAGTTCCTCGCCTCGATCGCCGACACGGCGACCGTCGACGGCGTGGTGCACATCGCCCCGGTCCGCTTCCAGCCGATCGCCTCGGCGGACGTCGCCAAGTTCGTCGGCCGCACCGCCGCCGGGACGCCGCTCGGCGCGACCATCGAGATCGCCGGGCCGGAGAGCTTCGGCTTCGACGAGATCGTGCGCAAGCACCTCGCCTCGAAGGACGACACCCGAGAGGTGGTCGCCGACCCGAGCGCGACCTACTTCGGCGCGGAGCTCAAGGACGCCGAGCTCGTGCCCAGCGGCGAGCCCCTGCTGGGCGAGGTCAGCTACGAGCAGTGGCGGGCGGCTCAGGCGTAGCCTCCCCGGCGCCGGCCTCCGGCGTGGCCTGGTCCGCCCAGGCCCGCCGGAGCGGCTCCGTCTTCTCCGGGTTCATCTGCCACATGAGCTCGTGCAGGCCCTGGTCGGAGACCACGACGGACAGGACACCGACCAGCTCGCCGTCCCGCTCCATCGCGAAGCCCTCCGTGCCGTTGACCTCGACGGGGCGGGTGGTGATCCCTGCCCAGAAGATCTCCGCGAACGACGACAGGACGCGGGCCACCTTGTTCCGGCCCTGGACCGCGACCCGGGCGACGTGCTTGGCCCGGCCGTTGCTGTCGGCGCGCGTCACGACGTCCTCCGCGAACAGCTTCTCGAGCCGCGCGACGTCGCCGACCCGCGCCGCCGCGAGGAACGCCGCCAGCAGGTCCTGGCGCGCCGTCGGGCTCACCTCGTTGCGCCGCTCCGAGGCCAGGTGCTTGCGGGCCCGGCTCACGAGCTGCCGCGTGGCCGTGGGGGAGACACCCACGATCTGCGCGATCTCCGGGTACCCGTAGTCGAACGCCTCGCGCAGCACGTACGCCGCGCGCTCGGTCGGCGTGAGCTTCTCCAGCAGCACCAGCACGGCGACGTCCAGCGCCTCGGCCCGCTCGGCGCCGAGCGTCGGGTCGTCGCTCGTGTCCACCGGCTCGGGCAGCCACGGGCCGATGTACGTCTCGCGCCGCGACCGCGCGCTCTGCAGCACGTTGATCGCCAGCCGGGTCGCCGCCGTCGTCAGGAACGCCTGCGGGTTCAGCACCACCGAGCGGTCCGTCGTCTGCCACCGCACCCAGGTCTCCTGCACCACGTCCTCGGCCTCCGCCGCGGAGCCGAGCATGCGGTACGCGATGCCGAACAGCCGCTTCCTGGCCGTCGCGAAGACCTCCGCGGCGTCGTCGAGCGTAGTGTCCACATCGCCTGTCATGGTGCTCTCCCTGGGGTGGTGCAAGGGTCCCGGAAGGAGTCGGGGTCAGCGGCGCGGCCGCTGACTCGTCCGGCCGTGCCTTCCGATCTCACCCGACCGTACGCGACGAAATGTTCTTGGGGTGGCTCGGAAGTCGGGTGAACATGTTGCCATGACCACACCCGACCCGATCTTCGTGGACCCCCGGCTCGCGCGGCTCTACGACGCCTTCGACGACGACCGCGCCGACCTCGACCTCTACGTCGGCATCGCCGAGCGGCTCGGCGCCCGCACCGTGCTCGACGTCGGCTGCGGCACCGGGGTGCTCGCCCTGCTGCTCGCGGCGCGCGGCCTGGACGTGACCGGCATCGACCCCGCCGCAGCGTCGCTCGAGGTGGCCCGCAGCAAGCCCGGGGCCGACGCCGTCACCTGGGTCGAGGGCGGGGCCGACGCCGCCGCCGGGCTCGGCCTCGCCGCCGACCTCGCGACGATGACCGGCAACGTCGCCCAGGTCTTCACCGGCGACGACGACTGGGCCGGGGCGCTCGCAGCGGTGCACGACGCGCTCCGCCCCGGCGGCGTCCTCGTGTTCGAGACCCGGGTGCCGGCCCGCCAGGCCTGGCTCGGCTGGACCCGCGAGAGCCGGCCGGCCCGCCGCACCATCCCGGGGGTCGGCGACGTCGAGAAGTGGAACGACCTGGTGGAGGTCGCCCTCCCGCTGGTCACCTTCCAGGGCTCCTTCCGCTTCCCGCCCGGCCTGCTGCCCGACGGCGACGTGGTCACCTCGGTCTCGACCCTGCGGTTCCGGGAGCGCGACGAGATCGAGGCGTCGCTCGACGTGGCCGGGTTCGTGGTCGACGAGGTGCTGGACGCGCCGGACCGGCCCGGGCTGGAGTGGGTGTTCGTGGCCCGCCGGGTGTGACGGCCCGGGGTCGGGTCAGGAGAGGCCGTCGAAGAAGGTGCGGATGTCCCCGGCCAGAAGCTCCGGCTCCTCCATCGCCGGGAAGTGCCCGCCCTCCTTGAACTCGCTCCAGTGGCCCATGGCGTTCCACGGGTCCAGCGCGCGGCGCATGAGCGGGTGGGTGTCGAACACGGCCCAGCCCGCGGGCACGCCCGAGGGCGCGATCCAGTCCAGCCCCGAGTGCTCGGCCTCGTAGTAGAACTGCGCGCTGGAGGCGCCGCTGCGGGTGAACCAGTAGAGGCTGACGTTGGTCAGCAGCTGGTCGCGGTCCACGGCCTCGTCCGGCGTGGCACGGCCGGGGTTGGTCCAGGTCTGGAACTTCTCGGCGATCCACGCGAGCTGGCCCACGGGGGAGTCGGCCAGGGCCGCGCCGATCGTGTCGGGGCGGTGGTTCTGCATCTCGAAGTAGCCGCGCTCGGCGGCGTCCTTGGCGCGGACCGCCTCGATCTGCGCGATCTCGTCCTCGGTCAGGCCCTCGGGGTAGGGGAACTTGTCGCCCACCATGCCGAGCGAGCGGCCGTCGCTGCCCACGTGCGTGCCGATGACGCGCTCGGGGTAGAGCGCCGCGAGGCGGCCGGTGGTGCCCGCGCCGATGTCGGTGCCGTGGGCGGCGAACCGCTCGTAGCCGAGCCGGGTCATGATCTCGGCGTACGCCGCCGTGGTGCGCGCGACCTCCCAGCCGGTGCCCGACAGCGGCGTCGAGAACCCGAAGCCCGGCAGGGACGGGACGACGACGTGGAACCGGTCGGTGAGCAGCGGGATCAGGCGCTGGTACTCGACGAACGAGCCGGGCCAGCCGTGGCTCAGGATGATCGGCGTGGCCTCCGGGTTCGCCGACCGCACGTGCACCACGTGGAACGTCTGCCCGTCCACAACCGTGGTGACCTGCTCGTACGCGTTGAGCGCGGCCTCCTGCGCGCGCCAGTCGAACCCGTGGCGCCAGTAGTCGGCGAGCTCGTTCAGGTAGGCCGGCGGGATGCCGCGGCTGAAGTCCGTCCGGTCGTCGCGGCCGGGGACGGGGAGCGGCCGGCGCGTGCGGTCGAGCCGGTCGTGCAGGTCGTCGAGGTCGGCCTGCGGGATGTCGATGCGGAACGGTGTGAGTGCGGTGTTCTCGGTCATGACATCTACCTTTCCGGGTGATGCGGACAGGTTCTGTCCGCTACTGATCGGATCAGGAGCTGGTCGCGGTCACCTCGGCGTCGAGTGCGCCCTGCGCGAGGCGGACGTGCACGCCGGCGCCGACCTCGACGTCGTCGGGGTGGCGGACCACGTGACCGTCTGCGCGCTGCACGACGGCGTAGCCGCGCTCCAGCGTCGAGGCCGGCGACAGCGCCCGGACCTGGGCCGCGAGCCGCCCGATCTCGCCGCCGGCCCGCAGCAGCAGGGCGTCCAGGGCGTGCCGGCCGTGGCGGATCGTCTGCCGGACGTCGCGCTCGCGCGACTCCAGCATGGTCTGCGGCATCGCGAGCACGGGACGGGAGCGGACGCCGTCGAGCCCGCGCTGCTCGCGGTCGAGCATGGCGGCGACGGCGCCGCCCATCCGGGAGCGGGCCTGGGTGAGGCGGAGCCGCTCCTCGGACACGTCGGGCACGATGCGCTTGGCGGCGTCGGTCGGGGTCGAGGCGCGGTAGTCGGCGACCAGGTCGAGCAGCGGCGCGTCCGTCTCGTGGCCGATCGCGCTGACCAGGGGAGTGCGGGTCTGTGAGACGGCGCGCACCAGCGACTCGTTGCTGAACGGCAGCAGGTCCTCGACCGAGCCGCCGCCGCGGGCCACGACGATGACCTCGACGCGCGGGTCCTGGTCGAGCTCGGCGACGGCGGCCGACACCTCGCGCACCGCGTTGACGCCCTGCACCGCGACCTCGCGGATCTCGAACCGGACCTGGGGCCAGCGGGCCCGGGCGTTGACGACGACATCGTGCTCCGCCTTGGACTCGCGCCCGCAGACCAGCCCGACCACGGCGGGCAGGAACGGGAGGCTGCGCTTGCGGGAGGCGTCGAACAGGCCCTCGGCCGCCAGCACCTTCTTCAGGGCCTCGATCCGGGCCAGCAGCTCACCCACGCCGACGGCCTTGATCTCGTTGGCCTGCATCTGCAGCGTGCCGCGCTTGGTCCAGAAGACGGGCTTGGCGTGCACCACCACGTGGTCGCCCTCGGCCGGTGGCTGCGCCAGGGTGCCCAGCACCCGCGAGAAGATCGTCACGGGCAGGGACGCGTCGGCGTCGGTGTCCCGGAGGGTCAGCCACTGCATGCCGGAACCGGGGCGCATGTTGAACTGCACCACCTGCCCCTCGACCCAGACCGGCGGCATCCGGTCGATGTAGCCCTTGATCTTCTCCGACAGCACCCGGACCGGCCAGGGGCTCGTGGGGGTGGTGTCGAGCGCCTTGGCAGGCAGCTCGGCCGGGAGGGTCTGCTGGGTGGGTTCCGTCACGTGTCCAACCCTGCCACCCACCACCGACACAAGCCCTCCTTACACCGCCCCTAGACTGAACCTGTGAGTGTCACGAGCCCTGAGCGCCCTGCCCGGACCCAGACGAAGCGCGTCCTGCTGGCTGCACCCCGTGGTTATTGCGCCGGTGTGGACCGTGCGGTGGTCGCCGTCGAGAAGGCACTGGAGACCTACGGCGCACCCGTGTACGTGCGCAAGGAGATCGTCCACAACAAGCACGTGGTGGAGACGCTGCGCGAGCGCGGCGCCATCTTCGTCAACGAGACCGACGAGGTGCCCGAGGGCAGCCGGCTCGTGTTCTCCGCGCACGGTGTGTCGCCCGCCGTGCGCGCCTCGGCCGTGGCGCGGAGCCTCGACACGATCGACGCGACCTGCCCCCTGGTCACCAAGGTGCACAAGGAGGCCGTGCGGTTCTCCAAGGACGACTACGACATCCTGCTGATCGGGCACACCGGTCACGAGGAGGTCGAGGGCACCGCCGGCGAGGCGCCCGAGCACGTGCAGATCGTCAACTCGCCCGACGAGGTGGACCAGGTCGTGGTGCGCGACCCCGACAAGGTCGTGTGGATCTCGCAGACCACGCTCTCGGTCGACGAGACCATGGAGACCGTCCGCCGGCTGCGCGAGAAGTTCCCGTCCCTGCAGGACCCGCCCAGCGACGACATCTGCTACGCCACGCAGAACCGCCAGGTCGCGGTGAAGAAGCTGGCGCCCGAGTGCGACCTGGTCATCGTGGTCGGCTCGGCGAACTCGTCCAACTCGGTGCGGCTGGTCGAGGTCGCGCTGCAGGCCGGCGCCAAGGCGTCCTACCGCGTGGACCGCAAGGTCGAGATCAAGGACGAGTGGCTGGAGGGCGTGACCACGGTCGGCGTCACCTCCGGTGCCTCCGTGCCCGAGATCCTGGTCCAGGACGTCATCGCGCACCTCGCCGACCACGGCTTCGGCACTGTCGACGAGGTGCGGACGGCGACCGAGGACCTCATGTTCTCGCTGCCGCGCGAGCTGCGCGCCGGCCTCAAGGCCGCGGGCGAGGAGCCCAAGCGCCCCCGCCGCGAGTCCCGCAAGGAGCTCCCGCAGGCCTGAGTGCGGGTGGTCGGTAGAACGTCAGGAGGTCGGTAACTCGAGTTACCGACCTCCTGACGTTCTACCGACCACCCGTGTCTGGCCGCGCTCAGCCCGCCGCGCTGTCCTTGGACCCGTTCTTGGCCGCCGCGTCCTCGACCGCCTCCAGGGCGCGCTTGTCGGTGACCGCCAGCTCGGTGACCTCGAGCGCCTGCACCAGGATGCCCTCGGCCTCCTGCTCCTGGGCCCGGTCGATCGCGACGACGCCGCCCTCCTCGGCGGCGAGCAGCTCGGGCTTCGTGATGGGCCGCGGCACCTCCTCGATGCCCCGGACCTCGTCGATGCCGTCCTTCTCGTCGACCACGTCGAGCTCGACCATGCGCCGGGCCGACGTGAGCACGTTGCGCTCCAGCGAACCGATCATCTGGTTGTAGCTCTTCGTCGCCGACTCCAGCGCACGGCCCGTCCGGGTGACGTGGCCGGTCATCGTGACCAGGCGGGCGTACAGCTCCTTGCCGACGCTGAGCACCTTCTGCGCGTTCTCGGCCAGGGCCTCCTGCCGCCAGGCGTAGGCCACGGTGCGCAGCAGGGCGAGCATCGTGGTGGGCGTGGCGATGATGACGTTCTTCTGCGCCGCGTACTCCAGCAGCTCCGGGGCGCGCTCCAGGGACGCCGACAGGAACGCCTCCGCGGGCACGAACATCACCACGAACTCGGGCGCCGGCTCGAACTGGTTCCAGTACTTCTTGCCCGCCAGGTCGTCCACGTGCTTGCGCATGTGCCGCACGTGCGCGTCGAGCCGCTGCTCGCGGTACGCGGCGTCGTCGGACTGCTGGGCCTCCAGGAAGCCGAGGAACGCGACCTTGGCGTCCACGACGACGCGCTTGCCGCCGGCGAGGTTGATGACCATGTCCGGGCGGAGGGTGCCGTCCTCCGTGGTGACCTGCGCCTGCTCGGTGAAGTCGACGCGGTTGATCATGCCCGCGGACTCCACCACCTTGCGGAGCTGCAGCTCGCCCCAGGCACCGCGGGTCTGCGACGAGCGCAGCGCCGTGACCAGGTCGGCCGTGCCGTTGCGCAGCTCGGCCGAGACCTCGGCGACGTTGCGCATCTGCTCGACCAGCGCGCCCTGCCCCTCGATCCGGGCCTTCTCCGCCTGCAGCACCTCGCCGCGCACGAGCTCGACCGCCTTGGTCAGCGGGTCCACCAGCGACTTCACGGCCTGCTCGCGCTGGGCCAGGGCTTGCTCGCCGGCCGACGCCGACCGCTTGAGCCGCTCCTCCGCGAGCTCCAGGAACCGCTTGCTGTTGGCGTCCAGCGCGTCGCCGGCGAGCGCCTGGAACTGCCGCCGCGCGTGCTCCTGCTCGGTGCGGGCGGCCGCGATCTGCTCGGCGGCGCGCTCGCGGGCGTCGGCGATCTGCTCGTCCGCGCGGTCCCGCGCGGCCTCGACCTGGCGCTCGGCGGCCTCGACCTGCGCGCGCAGCCGCACGGCCTCGAGGTCCGCCTCGCGCACGGCGGACGTGCTGCGCTGGGCGTGCCCGAGCCACCCCAGCAGCGCGCCCACGACGAGGGCGCCGAGGGCCAGCAGAATCGTTGCGGCGATGTCCATGTGCGACAGGCTGCCACGAGTCACCGACACTCCCGTACGCCGACACCCCGCGCGTTCCCAATCGTCCCCGTATGCGGCGGCGACCGGTCCGACGTCGTCCCTGGTGGTGCCCGCCGAGGCGTCGTCCGTCGCGAGACGGACCGGCTATCACCCGCACTCATCCTCGCGTCGGATCCGGTGTGTCGGACCTCCCGGTTAGGTTGGGTGCCATGACGACCCCAGTCGACTCCAGCCCGCCGGGGAGCGCGGGCCCGCAGGGCGCCCCGGAGCCGCCCCCGTACGACCCCTCGGCGGCGCTCAGCGTGCGCGGCCTGTGGAAGCGGTTCGGGCAGAAGATCGCCGTCTCCGGCGTCAGCCTGGACGTGCCCGCCGGCTCGTTCTACGGCCTGGTCGGCCCCAACGGCGCGGGCAAGACCACCATGCTGTCGATGGCCACCGGCCTGCTGCGGCCCGACTTCGGCACGGCCTGGGTCCACGGCGTGGACCTCTGGGCGCGTCCGGACGAGGCCAAGGCCACGCTCGGCGTGCTGCCCGACGGCGTGCGCCTGTTCGACCGCCTGACCGGGCGCCAGCTCCTCACGTACGCGGGGATGCTGCGCGGGATGGACAAGGACACGGTCGTCGAGCGCACGGGCGACCTGCTCCAGGCGCTCGACCTGAGCGCCGACGCCGACACGTTCGTCGTCGACTACTCCGCGGGCATGACCAAGAAGATCGCGCTGGGCAGCGCCATGATCCACGCGCCCCGCACCCTGGTCCTGGACGAGCCGTTCGAGGCCGTCGACCCGGTCAGCGCAGCCAACATCCGCGACATCCTCAAGGACTACGTGGCCGGCGGAGGCACGGTGATCGTCTCCAGCCACGTCATGGACCTCGTGCAGCGCATGTGCGACCACGTCGCGGTCCTGGCGGGCGGCAAGGTGCTGGCCGCGGGCACGGTCGACGAGGTGCGCGGCGAGCAGAGCCTGGAGGACCGGTTCGTCGACCTCGTCGGCGGCCGCCAGCACGCGGAAGGGCTCTCATGGTTGCGCGGTTCCTGACCCTCAAGCTGACGCTGATGGGCAACACGTTCCGCAAGAGCGTGTGGCAGACGATCGGCATGATCGTCGCCGCCGTGTACGCCCTGAGCATCGTCGGCCTGCTGGTCGTCGCCGTGGTGGGGCTCGGCGTGTTCGAGGACCCGGCCTGGGCGGGCCTGGCGATCACGCTCGGCGGAGCGCTCACCGTCCTCGGGTGGTGGCTCATCCCGATCTTCGCCTTCGGTGTCGACGCCACCCTCGACCCGCACCGCTTCTCGACCTTCGCCATCCCCCGCCGCACCCTCGTGGCCGGGCTCGCCGTGGCCGGCCTGGTCTCGGTGCCCGGCATCGCGACCGTCCTGACCGCCCTCGGCACGTCCTTCGCCTGGGTGCTGGAGCCGGGCACGCTCCTGGTGGCGCTCGTCGGCGCGGCGCTCGGGGTCGCGACCTGCGTGGTCGGGTCCCGCGCGATCACCACGCTGCTCGCGCCCGTGCTGGAGTCCCGGCGCTACCGCGAGGTCGTCACGCTCGTCGCGCTGGTGCTGGTGGTGTCGATCGGCCCGCTGATCGGCTGGCTCGCCAACGGCGTCGAGGTCTCGATCGAGGCCAACCCCGGCGAGAGCACCGGCATGCAGCTCCTGCCCGTCTTCGAGCAGGCGGCCGGCCTCGTGGGCTGGACGCCGTTCGGCGCGGCCTGGGCGCTCGCGAGCACCGCGCACGACGGCGACTGGGCCGGCCTGGTCGGCCGGCTCGCCGTCGCGCTGGGCACCATCGCGCTGGCTTGGCTGGTCTGGGACCGCGCGCTGGCCCGTGCACTGGAGCGCCCGCCCGTCGGGGACAGCGGCGGTGGCCGGGCCAAGGGGCTGGGAGCGTTCGGCCGTGTGCCGTTCTCGCCCACCTGGGCCGTGGCCGCCCGGACCGCGACCTACTGGCTGCGGGACCCGCGCTACTCCGGCTCGCTCGCCATCGTGCCGCTGCTGCCCGTGATCATGTACTTCTCCAGCCAGAGCACCGGCAACTACTTCCTGCTCCTGGCCACGGGCCCGTTCGTGGCCTGGATCCTCGGCTTCAGCATCTCCAACGACATCGCCTACGACAACACGGCGTTCGCCCTGCATGTCGCGTCCGGCGTCGACGGCAAGGCGGACCGCTGGGGCCGGGCCATCCCGATGCTCACGGTGGGTCCGCTGGTCAGCGCCGCCACGGTCATCGCGTCGGTGTGGGTGGCCGACTCCTGGCACCTCGCGCTCCCGCTGCTCGGGCTCGCGTTCGGGTTCCTGCTTGTAAGCACGGGGGTGTCGAGCGCGGCCTCGGCCCGGCTCGTCTACCCGGTGGCCAAGCCGGGGGAGAGCCCGCTCAAGTCCCCGCAGGGCGCGGCGATGGCCACGATGGTCTCGCAGGGCATCGGCTTCCTCATCACGGCGGGGCTGTCGGTGCCGGTGCTGGGCGTGGGCATCGCGGCCCTGATCCTGGGCGGGGTTCTGTGGGGCACGGCCACCCTCGTGGTCGGCGTCCTGTACGGCGCGCTGATCCTGGTCCTCGCGGTCCGGTTCGGCGCCCGCCTGTTCGACCGGCGGCTGCCCGAGCTGCTCCAGCAGGTGCAGTCGTTCCCGTAGGCCGGCCGGGTGTCAGTGGCTCGGCGTAGCGTCGCCCGCATGAACCACGTCACAGGGCGCGTCGACCGGATGGGCCCCGCGAACCTCCGCGGGGCCCAGGTCCACGACGCCGACATGACCGGCGCCTCGTTCCGCGAGGTCGTCCTGAACGGTGTGCGGATGCGCGGGGTGGAGCTGGCCGGTGCCGACATCGACGGCTACATCTACGGTCTGCGCGTCAACGGCGTCGATGTGGAGCCGCTGGTCGAGGCCGAGCTGAACCGGCGGTACCCGGAGCGCGCGCTGCTCCAGGACCGGTCGATCGGTGGCCTCCGCACGGCGCTGGACGCTTTCGAGGCCATGTGGGAGGGCACCGTCGAGCGGGTGGCGTCGATGCCGCCGGGCACGGTGGACGTCTCGGTCGACGACGAGTGGTCGTTCGCCCGGACCCTGCGCCACCTGGTGTTCTGTACCGACGGCTGGCTGCGCTGGGGTGCGCAGGGCCGGCGCGACGACGTCTTCTGGCCCGCCGGCGTGCCGCACACCGCGTTCGACGGCGGAGCACCGGCGCTCGGGATCGAGCTCGCCGCGGCGCCGTCGTACGACGAGGTGCTCGAGGTCCGCCGCGGGCGGTTGCGCGAGGTGCGGGAGTACCTGGCCACCGTCACGCCCGAGCAGGCCGGGAGCCCGGCCGAGCCGCCGCCCTGGATGGACCAGTCCGAGGCGTTCATCGCGGCCCAGTGCGTGGGGGTGGTGCTCTCCGAGGAGTGGGAGCACCACCGGTTCGCGACCAGGGACCTGGACCTGATCGACGCGGGCGCCGCCGCGTCCACGTAAACTTGCGCGACGTGGCTCTCACTATCGGCATCGTCGGCCTGCCCAACGTCGGCAAGTCCACCCTCTTCAACGCTCTGACCCGCAACCAGGTGCTCGCGGCGAACTACCCGTTCGCCACGATCGAGCCCAACGTGGGTGTGGTCTCGCTGCCCGACGAGCGGCTCGACAAGCTGGCCGAGATCTTCGAGAGCCAGCGCACCCTGCCGGCCACGGTCTCGTTCGTGGACATCGCCGGCATCGTCAAGGGCGCGTCCGAGGGCGAGGGCCTGGGCAACAAGTTCCTCGCGAACATCCGCGAGGCCGACGCGATCTGCCAGGTCACGCGCGCCTTCGACGACCCCGACGTGGTGCGGGTCGACGGCTCGCTCGACGCCCCCGGCGACATCGAGACCATCTCCACCGAGCTCATCCTGGCCGACCTCCAGACCCTCGAGAAGGCACTGCCGAGGATGGAGAAGGAGGTCAAGATCAAGCGTGGCGACCCCGTCCTGTACGCGGCCGCCAAGAAGGCGCAGGAGATCCTCGACAGCGGTGTGACCCTGTACCAGGGCGCCGCGGACGCCGGCCTGGACCTCGCCGAGATCGCCAGCCTGCAGCTCATGACGGCCAAGCCGTTCATCTACGTCTTCAACACCGACGACGCCGGCCTGGCCGACACCGCCTCGCAGGAGGCGCTGCGCAAGGTCGTCGCGCCCGCGCAGGCGATCTTCCTGGACGCCAAGTTCGAGTCCGAGCTCGTCGAGCTGGAGCCCGACGAGGCCGCCGAGATGCTGGCGGAGACCGGCCAGGAGGAGTCCGGCCTGGACCAGCTCGCGCGTGTCGGCTTCGACACCCTCGGCCTGCAGACCTACCTCACCGCCGGCCCCAAGGAGTCGCGCGCCTGGACCATCCACCGGGGCTGGACGGCCCCGCAGGCCGCCGGCGTGATCCACACCGACTTCGAGCGCGGCTTCATCAAGGCCGAGGTCATCTCGTTCGACGACCTGGTCGAGACCGGCTCCGTGGCCGCGGCGAAGGCGGCGGGCAAGGCCCGCATCGAGGGCAAGGACTACGTGATGCAGGACGGCGACGTGGTGGAGTTCCGCTTCAACGTCTGAGCATCACCCGGGTTTTGGCCTGGTCTCCTGACCAGGCCAAATGCCGGTTGACCTGCGGTAACGCCTCTGAGCCCTCGGGACAGTGGTGGACAGAAATGGCCTTCAGGGGCCACCCATTCCCCCATGGTTCCCCCATGGGATCCGGGGTGTTTCCGCAGGTGAGTGCTCACGTTTGAGGGTGTGCCAGGTGTGCCGTTCCCCCACAGGGAGCGGGTGGGACACCTGACGGGTGGAGAGGACCACCCATGGCAGCCACACCCGGCAAGCGAGTCTTTGGAGAGCTGGAGAAGCGCAGGAGCGCCACGACCGGCAAGGTGACCGGCTGGCGTGCGCGCTATACCGGCCCGGACCTGGAGCGGCATCCCAGGACGTTCGGCGACAAGATGGCCGCCGAGTCGTGGCTCAATGCCGAGCGCATCCTGATCGACCGAGGCGAGTGGAAGCCCCCGAAGGTGCGCGAGCTGGAGGCGCGCCTGGCCGAGCAGCGGTCGGTGACGCTCCGCGAGTGGGCGTACCGGTCGATCGAGGGCAAGACCCTGCGACCGGGCACCTTGTACCGGTACAAGACAGCGCTGGAGAAGCGGATTCTTCCCGTGCTGGGTGACATCCCGTTGAAGGACCTCACCCGCCTGGACGTGGCCACCTGGTACACGAAGCTGCGCGTTGTGCTGGCCGAGGAAGCGCGCGGCAGGAAGTGGCACGGCAAGGAGAAGTCCGACGGACGCGGCGCCGCCTTCTCCGCCTATCAGGTGCTCTCGTCGATCCTGAACGACGCCGTGGACCACGAGCTGCTGAATGCCTCGCCGGCGAAGGTCAAGGGTGCGCTGCGGTACAAAGCCGTGCACGAACCGATCGTCGTCACGACCGACCAGATGTGGCGGATGACGGAGCTGATGCCGGACTACCTCCAGGCCATCGTGCCGCTGGCCGTGACCACGGGTCTGCGCAACGGGGAGCTGCGTGCGCTCAAGCGCCGGCACCTGGACCTTGATGACCCGTCGCGTGCAACGGTCACCGTGCGCGGCACGGCGGCCGATCATCGGGAGCGAGGCAAGTTCACGGAGATCGGTGAGCCGAAGACGGATGCGTCCTACCGAGAGATCGCGATCCCGTCCTTCGTGGTCCCCATGCTCCGGGAGCACCTGGAGAAGTTCTCCGAACCAGGAGCGGACGGCATCGTGTTCCGGGCGGCGCGCGGGGGAGTGATGCACCGCCAGATCATCCAGCGCAAGTGGACCGTCGTCCGGAATGCCGTCGGGCTGGACGAGCTGCACTTCCACGACCTGCGGCACACTGCGCTGACGTGGGCCGCTCGCTCCGGCGCGACACTGGCAGAGCTGATGGCGATTGCCGGGCACAGCAACTCGACCGTCGTGCTGCACTACCAGCACCTCGGGGACGAGGAACGGCGGCACACGATTGCCGAGAAGCTCGGGGCCGCGTTCAAGGACGATCTGGCCGAACGCCGGGCACTACGGACCCCGCAAGCCGACACCAAGACCGGGACACAGGCTTCGGGCTGAGTGTGGCGCACCGGGCCAGAGCGGGCGCGCGGAGCACGGTGCACACCTGTGAGGTCAGAGGGTTCGCCGCACACGGGAGGTTCGATATGGCAACGCATCGTCCAGCGCGAGAAAGCAGCACGGCTTCGGTTCAGCCGGCGCTGCGACAGGTTGGGACGAGCGCAACACGGCTTGTCTCGCTCCGTGACGCCGCTGAAGTGTTCGGCGTGTCCGTCAAGACGATCCGCCGTCGGATCGCCGACGGAACGGTGACCGGCTATCGGATCGGCTCGCTGATCCGTGTGGACCTGGACGAGCTCCGGGCGGCGCTGGTGGTGAGGATCCACTCGGCGCACTGATGTGTGCGGGATTGGCGCTGGAGCGTTTGAGCAGGTCGTACGGTCCCGCCAAATTGGCGGGACCGTACTTGTCCGGTTTGTTTCTCGGCGGTCGGTCGAGGACGAAGGGGCCTGGGGCATCTGCCCAGGTCGTATGGTTCTGCCAATTTGGCAGAACCATTGTTGTCCGGTTTGTTCTCCAGGTATCGGGCGGGCCAGTGGCGCGTCGGTGATTCGGTGGAACCCCAGGTCACGCGGTGGTGCCAAATTGGCACCACCGTGGATGTCCGGATTAGCCCGGAGGCTGGCGACAGCCCAGCTATGACCGCGCAGCACGTCGGAGCGAACGGGCAGGTCGCGCGGTGGTGGCAATTTGCCACCACCGCGCATGTCCGAGTTAGGCCCCTTGCATCTGCGTCTGCCTGCCCCATGATCGCGATTGTGCACGCCACCTGTACCTGTCGAGGTACTCGTTCACGTCCCCCATGCGGCCATAACGGGTGCGTTCCTGATGGGGGACATGGCGGCGAGCAGGGTGAACGCATGTCCCCCAAATCGTGGGCATGACCCCGCAGCTTGGCCAGCGGACTCCAGCCGTCGGCCCCCAGCATGCTGTCTGCACGCGGATACACATTCATGCGTCGAGGATGACGAACGAGCGCGCGCTCTGCGCACACCAAGATGCCCGCACACCAAGGTGTGCGCACGTATCAGTGCAGGTCAGCTGCGCGCACCAATTCGCGGCGACCCTCAAGCTCCAGGACCGCGGCATCTAGGCCTATCGAAAGGTGCGCTGGTCGGATAGGTAGCTCACCGACGTGGGTATCGGATGATGGGCCAGTCATCTCCAGCCGGGTATTGGATGCTGTCTCGGCGGACGTACGCCGTGCGAACTCGCGGACGTCCCACTGCGACGTAGCCCTTGTATGGGGGGATCCAGAACACAGGGCTTTGCCAGCTGGCACGGCCGTACAGCGAATCGAGAGTCCCGACGATCCAGCCACGCAACCATGCATCGTTCAGTCCGAACAACTTCAGTGCGTCGTCGAAGGTGTCTGGCCCGTCTACGTCGCGCGGCGTGGCGGTGGCAACCGAGGCTGCGGTGGAGTCCATCGCAACATCGTCGCGACTTGCGCGGGGCCCGTCACGGAATCACGAGGGCGAACTCGTGCTGATCGCCCTGTCTCAGGGCACCTAGATCAATCACGTCCCGCCACAGGCCAGCTGATGGTTAGCGTGCCGTGCGGGCGCGACAGGACCGTCACCGAGGGCGCGACGTGGTTTCGCTCGGTACCGATCGGCCACCACTGGAAGAGCGGTTCGGTGCCCCGGTGGTGGGCTCCGTGGTGGGCGATCTGGTCCGCGAGCCGCCTGGTGAGGCGGGCCGCGTCGGGGCCTTTGCCGATCGCTCCGACCTCGAGCGTGGTCTCCGAGGCCGGACGGCGATGCAGCGCCGCGAACGATGCCCCATCGACCAGTGCTGGGTAGAACGACATGTCGGAGCCGCGGTCGGTCGCGTCGTCGGCCTCCATCGCGCACGCGTCCGGCTGGATAAGGAGGTAGGTGAGCAGGTCGAGCCAGATGGTGCGGTTCTTGTAGATCACCCCGGACCAGGCCTCCACCGCGCCAGTCGCCAGGACCTCGTCCGACACGGCGAACGACTCGGGGACCTTGGTGCCGGGGAACCTGAACGTGACCGGCTTGCCTGACGGGCCCGTCAGCTCGGCGGTCGCGGGGTTGAACAGCCCCGCACCCTGCAGCGGCACGAATCCGCCCGGCACGGTCGACTCCGAGACGAGCCGCCCGTCTTTCTTGCGGAAGCCGATGATGCGCTGGAGCCCCGGGGCGACCTGGAAGGGGACGACCAGGATCCCGTCGGGTGCGAGCTGCTCGACCCACGTCTCGGGCAGAGACCAGGGCGAGACGGTGACCATGATCCGGTCGAACACACCATGGCCGAGCGGTTCGGCCGCGTCGGCGGTGACGACCTCGACACGGTCGCCCAGGCCGAGCTGTGGGAGTCCGGTGCGTGTGCGGGCAGTGACCCCTTCGTCGATGTCGACGCTCACGACCTGGCCGGTGGGACCGACGAGGTGGGCGAGCATTGCCGCGTTCGGGCCGCCGGACCCGATCTCCAGCACGCGCTGGCCGTCCTCGATCTGGGCCTGTGCCAGGTTGCCCGCATGCATCGTTGGTGCGGACAGCGAGGACAGGGCCTTGCCGTCGTCGGCGAACCGCGTCCGCAGGGCGTCGTCGGTCGCATACGACATCTCGGCCGGAGTGCCGGCGGGTGCGAATACCTCGCGTGGTACTGCACGGAACGCTGCCTCGATCCGCGGGTCCGAGAGCACTCCCGACTCGATCAGCTCCGCGATCATCCGCTCACGCAAGTCTTCGGGACTCGACGTCGGGTCGGTCTCGATTCCGGTCTGCGCATCGGTCTGTGTCATGCACTCCCCCTGTAAGTTGACTGCTTCGGTTGATCGATTCCGAACAGCTGGCGGACCGACGATGCTCCGTCGAGTGCGATCTCGGTACGTAGGCAGGCTGAGCGGCCGTCCAACAGCTCTCGGTTCATGCGCTCAGAGCGGCCCGAGAAGCACCCGTCATAGGTGGGGTCGCTGGGTACCGAGGACGGCGGCTTCGACGAGTCGTGGCCCGCTGTACTCCTCCGGGATGGCGTCCATGATGACTTCGTCGGCGGGCTGGCCGAGCCAGGAGCCGGTACGGCGTCGGGTGCCGACGGTGCGGAAGCCGGCCTTCTCGTAGGCGCGGACGGCAGCGGTGTTGTTCGCGAGTACTTCGAGGTAGACGCAGCGCAGCGCGGTGACGTGGAAGGCCCAGTCCAGGGCCATCGTGGTCGCTGTGGTGCCGGTGCCGTGCCCGCGGTGGTCGGGTTGGCCGATGTAGATGAAGAACTCGGCGGTGCGGTAGCGGTCGTCGATGAGCAGGGACGTCATCCCGACCGGCGCCCAGGTGTCGTCGTGGTGGCGGTAGATGGTGAACCGGGTTTGGTCGGCGCTGCCTTCGAGCTGGGCGTCGAGGCCGGCGGTGCGTTCGGTGAGGGATTCCGGGGTCTGGCGGGCGTAGCCGGCCATCACCGGTAGCGAGTTCTCCCAGCGCCAGTAGGTCTCGACGAGGTCGGCGCGGAGCGGGCCGAGGCCGACGTCGTCGTGGGTTAGCCACAGGTCGGGGGTGATCGTCTCGATGGTGGGCTCCAGGAAGTCGGTTGGTCCGTGCTCGGCCTCGTCGCGTTCAGATGGACAGGAGTTGGGCCCAGGCATCCGCGTTGGGCTCCGCCCGTGTGATGTGCCTTCCACGCAGGAAGTGATCGGCTGCGGTGGCCTGCCGGTCCAAGTCGAAGTCCTGCTCCGGGAAGTGTTCGAAGAACCAACCTCCAACCTCGGTCCAGGAGTACAGGCTCCATGGCTCAGGGGAGACGGGGGAGGGGAATCCTCCTGGGCCGCGCTTCCCGGTCGCCAGCAGGCGCGCAGACTCGCGGCTGCGTCCTGTGCGGGTGGCGATCTCCTTGATCGAGATCAGGTCGTCGGTCTGCAGTCCCACGACGAGCACGCCGAATGCTTCGATCTGCTGCACGGCCGAGGTGACTGCAGTCGCGAAGTCCGCCGCATCGATGACCACGTGCGCCAGCGAGACCGGTCCGCCGCCTTCCAGGCCCGTCACGGACGGCACGTTGGCCGCGATGGCCTCGGTCTGGACGTCGTCCGGATCGCGTTCCAGAACTAGAGAGAACTCGAATTCGGTCATCACACGTGCTTCCTGTGCTGTTCGACGAACTTGCGGATCAGCCGCGCGCCGTTCTCGGGGTTGCGGCCGGTGGAGAACACCTTGACGTGTGCTCCGCACGAGCATTCGATATGACCCCAGGTGTGGCCGCTCAGCTCGCGCACGGTGAAGCCGGCTCGTCGTGCCTCGTCGACTGCTTTACGGACTTCCTTGTGCATGGCGATCATCCCCGGACTGTTGGCAGTGTGCAACACGCTGACGGCCTGGCTTCTCTGATCGAGAGGACTGGTCAGGCGTAGGTCAGTGGGAGTTCGAATTCGGCCGGCCCGGACCGAGGCACGGGTGCGGTCGTGCGCCAGTGGGCACGTCGTCGTCCCTCCTCGCCACGGGGATAGGTGAGACCGGCTTCGCGAGCGGCGCGCTCGACGTCGCGCATGGTGGAGGCTCTGCCAGCAGGGACCGGTGCCTGCCGAACCCATCGGCCTTCACGGAGCGTGTGGACCTCACATCCGGCGAGGTCGGGACTGGAACCGTGCCAGACCCGGACCACGAGGGGGCCCGGCTCACGTTCTGCGGCGGCGTGGACGGCCGCGGCGAGCTGTGCGCCCAGCGGTGACAAGCCAGGCCGGCGCGCCAGCGCTGGGACCAGCGACAGGAGGATCGGGACTGCGCCGTTCGCGGCGATGGCCCCGGTGGTCTCTCTGGCCGCTTCGCGCACGGACTCTGGTGCGTGTCCCATGGCGACGCCGCGGGCCGCCCAGCCCAGCATGGCGATGTCGTTGACGCCGTCGCCGACTGCAACGGTGTGCTCGGGTGCGACTCCGAGCAGGTAGCGGATCTGTTCCAGCGCTGTGGCTTTGCTTGTTCCGGGCGCCGTGACATCGAGCCAGCTGTGGCCCGCTGGTGTCACGGTTAGCCCGAGGTGACGGAGCGCATCTTCGTGGTCCGTGGCCTGGTTGGCGTGGAGCGCAACCCGCGAAGCCTGCCCTGCCAGGAGATCTTCGAGCGGCGTCAGTTTCTGTGGTCCGTTGAGCAGTCCAGGTCCGAACTCGTGGTTTACCCGCCAGCCCCAGCCAACCTCCTCGACTGCGACATCTATGCCAGGCAACAGGCGGTTCGCCTGGCGGATGACTGATCCCAAGCTGAAGGTGCGGGCTTCCACCACGTCGTATCCCGACGATGCTCTTCGGTCTAGACGCACCGTCAGAGCTCCGTTGGAACAGACCGCCCAGCCCTCTGTGAGGCCCAACCTCCGGGCAGCAGCGAGCAGACCGACGAGCGACCTTCCGGTCGCCAGCACAACGTGATGTCCGCTGGCGCGTACCAGCTCCAACGCCTGGACCGTCTCGGACGGCACCTTGTCGTCCCGGCCGATCAGCGTGCCGTCGATGTCGAGCGCGATCAGATGCGTTGCAGTTCTTGCCGGTGGTGTTTCCATTCGGACCTCCCAGGTGCGTTTGCTCTGGAAAGATCCTGAGGCCGTTTTCAGGTCGGTACTAGCGGCTTTCCCGTTGCCGCACAAGGTCGTCTCGAATGTCCTCGAGAAATGGCTTCAAGGCCTCGCCAGACAGGGCGTGCTCGGCGAACCCATCGAACTTTGCGACGTAGAGGGCGACGTCTCGGGGGTCGGTCACCACGACCTTCGCGTGCACGGTCTCGACGCTCACGGAGCGGTCGTCGCGGACCACGAAGGCGTGGTTGGGGATGTCCCGCTGAGCGCCAGCCAGCGGCACGACCCGCAGGTCGATGTTTGGCAGCCGGGTCAGAGAAATCAGCCGGTCCAGCTGTCCGGCCATGACCGGCGTCGGAACGATTAACCACCGCAGGACCGGTTCGGTGATGACGAAGCGCAGCGTCTTGTCCTCGTTGTAGAGGACTTCCTGGCGCTCGAGCCGTGCGCTCATGGTGCGCCGCACTGTCTCGTCGGTGAGGTCGTCGTGCCGAGACAGGATCGCCCGCATGTACTCCGGCGTCTGTAGCAGACCTGGCACGAGCGCGGGCTGGAACACCCGCAGCAGATCCATGTCGGCCTCGACGGCCTGCAGCTGCTTCTGCGCTTCGTGCAGACCGGCACGCTGGATCAGGCGCCAAGCCGTTGCCTCGGTGGCCACCGCACGAGCGGCCTCCATGTACTCGGCCTTGACCGCGTCGGAAACACCGATGGAGGTCAGGATCCGGTCGACGTCGTCCGCGCTGGGGGAGAGCTTGCCCGTCTCGATCTTGCTCAGCTTGCTCGCGGACATGACAGAACTGCGGGCCACGGTCTTGGCCTCTGTACCAGAGGCCTGCCGTAGAGCCCGCAGCGCTGCGCCCAGCTCGGAACGGTTCACTCGCCGTACTTCGCCCACCAGTCTGCGAACGGCACCGCGTGAGCCAAAGCCGTCTCCCGGTAGCCGACATACTCCGGGCCGCGGTCATCTGGCAGAACATCGGCCCCGGTGAACTTGCCCTCGCTGTAGTTGAACCGGGCCGGCGTGGTCGAGTCGAAGAGCCAGAAGTCCCCGACGTGGTCAGGTAGCGGTGTGGGCTGCTCGGTCACGTCGAGGATGAAGAACTCTTCGCCCGCCGTGGCGTTGGTGGCATAGCCCCAGCCAAGTTCGAAGCGCAGGTAGGGCGTCAGGGGCCGGCGAAGCACATGGACGCGGTACATGCGTCGTCCCGCGCCGGTGTGGGTGCGCACCTCGTCGAGCCAGTCCAGGTTGTAGTCGGCGGGCTTGTCCTGGCCGTCGAGGAACAGCTGGTAGGCGTCGACGTTGCCCGACCGGCTGTAGTCGTCGAGAGTCTCCAGCCGGAAGGCTTCGCGCTGAAACTGGTCGAACAGGTCTCCCAGGGTCTTAGGCGCCAAGCCGGTCACCGAACGCCTTCCGGACCAGGTCCAGGGGGATCTCCACCAGGGTCTCGTGCGCGGGGATCGTCAGGCCATGATCGGTCGGGGTCTCACCCTGCACCAGGATTGTGCCTCGGTCAGTCTCGTAGATCGTCGGGCAGTCGTTCTTGTCGCACGTGCTCGCGAGCGTTGTCACCTTCATGGCGGTTCCCCCTTGGCTGGCCTGCTGTCGCGTTCGATTCTTCGGTGTGTGTGGCGGCTGGGCAAGGGGATCGAGTTTCCACAACGGGAAAGCGCGGCCGTGGGTCGGAAGTTCTCACGATTCCAGGGGTAGGCAGGCCATTCCCATGCCCGAAGCCGTCGGGTGAGCCGTGAGCCGAGCGACCTGCTTGAGGCCGGTAGTCCTCGCCGCGTAGCACCAGGTCCCAGAGGCCGCCATCCCCGTACCGGGGAATGGCGGCCTCTTTCGCATGCCCGGGGAGGTCCAGCCCTCTCGGTGCGGGGACCCCGCCGCCGCGCCCACAGCGGCAGCGACACAGGTGACGAACAGCGACGGCGGCATACGAGCAGGCGGTGACGGACACGCGCGACTGGCGACGGGATGCGACGCACGCGGCTGTGTGACGCGGGCAGGCGAGCAGCAGGACTGCGGGTCCCGCGGACCGCCACGACGAAGGCCACACACCTCTTGCACAAGCCGTGAGCGGGGGTCGCCGAGGGCGACCCGGAACAGCCAGAGGAGCCCAGGAGAGGGGGGTGGGGGGACATGATGACGGTCCACGCGCTGAGTGCCGGCAGCGGGTACACGTATCTGACCCAGCAGGTTGCGTCCGGGGACGTGCCGCGGGGTCGTGGGGTGTCGTTGACGGATTACTACATGCAGCACGGCAACCCGCCTGGCCGGTGGGTCGGTACCGGTCTGGACCAGCTCGGTGTGTCGGGGCAGGTGCTGGAGAAGCAGATGAAGTCCCTGTTCGGTCAGGGCCGCCACCCCGACGCCGACCGCCTGGAGGTCGAAGCCCGGGCGCGCGGCTTGTCGAAGCGGGACGCGGTCCGGGTGGGTGCGTTGGGGCGGGCGTTCCCGGAGTTCAAAGCCAAGGCCGACGACGGCTACACGGCCGCGTTGGAGGCAGCGTTTGCGCGGTTCGCCCGCGAGAATGATCGTCCGCCGGAGGCGGGGGTCGAGCGGGACCTGATCCGGTGGAACGTCGCACGGAACCTGGCGCAGCAGGAGCACATCGACAAGGGCCGTCCCGGCGAGGTCTCGGACGCTGATGTGACGCGGTGGATGGCCAAGCGGGGTCAGCAGCCCCGCAAGGCCGTCGCGGGATACGACCTGGTGTTCACGCCGTCGAAGTCGATCAGTGTGCTGTGGGGGCTCAGCGATGCGGCGACCCGGGAGGCGATCACCAAGGCGCACACCCAGGCCTGGCAGGACACGCTCGCGTGGATCGAGTCCGAGGCTGCGTTGACCCGGGGTGGTGCGGGTGGTGTGCGGCAGATCGACACCCACGGCCTGACCGCGGTCGCGTTCGACCACCTCGACTCGAGGGCAGGGGACCCGAACCTGCACACGCATGTCGCGGTCTCCACGAAGGTGCTGGGGGTCGATGGGATCTGGCGGGCGCTGGATGGCCGGGTGCTGTATTCGCTGGGTGCGGCTGCGTCGGAGCGGTACAACACCCGTATCGAGCAGCTCCTGGTTGAGGACCTCGGGGTGGCGTTCCATACCGAGTCCCGGGGTCGGGGCAAGCAGGGTGTGCGGGAGGTCGTCGGCATCCCCAAGCAGCTTCGGGACGCGTTCTCGCGACGGCGCGCGGTGATCGTGGAGTCCTACGAGAATCTCCGGGCGGAGTATCGCGCGAAGTACGGGCATGAGCCGGCGACAAAGACCGCGTACGGGCTGACGCAGCAAGCCAACCTCGACACCCGGCAGGGCAAAGGGACCCCGGTTGGGCTACGGCACCGGCTACCCCAGTGGGCACAGATAGCAGCCGAGGTCTTGGGCGGCCCGGACGTCGTGGCGGGGATGCTCGCGCGTGCACTGAACCCTCGCCTGGACACCGGACAGGTGACGGTCGACGAGCTGAAGGACTTATGGCCCGCGGTCGCCCAGGACCTCGCCGGTCGAGGGGTGGCCCGGTGGGCAGGTGCAGACGTGGCTGAGGCGGTCGGGCGTCTTGCGGTGGCGTGGCCGAGGGCGCAGGTCTTCCGACCGCTGCGGTGGAAGACACCGGCCAGCCGCCATGCTGTGCTGGCTGACCTTGCGGCGCAGGTCCTGGCCCAGGGCGATCTGGTCGACGCCTGCCTGACGAACGTGGCGGGCAAGCGGGCGACGTGGACGACCTATCACCTGCAGGCCGAGGGAACTCGTCTGGCCCGGGAGCACGCCCCTGCGGGGACTGACCTGCTCGCCCTGGCTGCGACGATCGCTGGGCATGCGGAAGCCGGCAGTCTCGTGATCACGCCCCCGGATCTGAATGAGCCGCCGGACCTGATGCGCCGCAAGGACGGCGAGTCGGTCTACTTCGTGCACGGCTCCACCAAGTACACCTCCCTCGCGGTCCTGGAGGCCGAGGATCAGCTCTTGACCGCCGCCCGTATCCCCGGTGGCCTGGTCATCGACCCGGACGCGGTGGACGCAGCGATCGAGCAGCTCCGGACCGACAAGGGCCATGCCCTGCACAGCGGGCAGCGGGACCTGGTTGCTCACTTCGCGACCAGCACGGTGCTGGCCGCGGGGATCGGCCCGGCCGGGACCGGCAAGACCACCGCCATGCGGGCCTTCGCGGCGGCGGTCCAGGACTCGGGGGGCAAGCTGATCGCCCTGGCGCCGTCGGCCGCAGCCGCCGAGGTCCTGGGTGCCGACCTGGGTGACGGGATCACGGCCGAGACCCTGGACATGTTCATCCTGGCCAGCCGCGGCAAGGGCGGGCAACGACTGCGTGAACGTCTCGCGGTGGAGGCGGGGACGGTGGTGCTGGTCGATGAGGCAAGTCTTGCCGGCACGCTCGCCCTGGCCGAGGTTCTAGCTATCACCCAGCAGGCCGGGGGCAGCTTCCGGCTGCTCGGTGACCCGGCCCAGCTCGGCGCCGTTGCCGCCAGCGGCGCGCTGCGGCTGATCGCGCAGCAGGCAAGTGCCGTCGAGCTGACGCAGATCCACCGCTTCCGCACGGACAGAGAAGCCGACGCTTCCCTCCAGCTCCGCGACGGTGACCACCGTGGTCTCGACTTCTACGTGACTCACAAGCGCACCCAGGGCGGGAGCGCGGCGGCGATGGCGGAGGAGATGTTCGCCAACTGGCAGACCGACTCCGACCACGGGCGCAAGACGATCATGATCGCCGCGACCAACACACTCGTCACCGAGCTGTCCGCCCGCGCCCGCCTGCACCGCGTGACCCGCGGCGAAGTCGAGGACGACGGCGTCATGCTGCATGACGAGAACCGGGCCGGGGTCGGGGACGTGATCGTGACCCGGCTGAACAACCGTCACCTGAATGCCAAGCACGACGACGGGCACATCGACTGGGGCCGGGACTGGGTCAAGAACGGCGACCTCTGGCGGGTGACCGCCCGCGGCAGCGACGGTGCCCTGCAGGCCCGGCACCTGGAGACCGCGGCGACGGTCGTCCTGCCGGCGGACTACGTCGCGGACCATGTCGAGCTCGGGTACGCGGCGACGATCCACCGGGTCCAGGGCATGACGGTCGACACCTCCCACGCGATGGTCGGGGTCGGCATGACTCGCAACGAGCTGTACACCGCGATCACCCGCGGCGCGCTCTCGAACCGGGTGTACGTCGAGACCGACGACGTCCTGGACCTGGATCCGCACCGCCAGCCCGACCCGGAACGCGCCGTGCTGAACGCGCTCAAGAACGTGCTGGACCGGGACGGCGAAGAGCAGTCCGCGTCGACTGTGATCGAGGAGGCGTGGGACTATGCGCACTCCCTGGCCAAGCTGGTCCCGGAGTACGAGGACGCCTACTTCGCCTTCCTCGAGCCGGACCGGATCGGTCGTCTGGCCGAGGCTGTCCGGTCGGTGATGCCTGAGCGGATGGCGAACCTGGTGCTCGCGGACGAGGTGTGGCTGGTGTTGGCCAAGCGGTTGTCTATGCACGAGGCTGCCGGCACGGACCCCGCCACGGTGGTTCGGCGCGCGGCGGGGATTGGGTTCGGGGACGCGCGGTCGGTCGCGAAGGTCCTGCATCACCGCATCGGCCTGCCCCGGCCCCGCGATGTGGACGTTCGGGGGCTTCCTGCCTGGGTCACAACCGCGCCCGACACCACGGACAAGCTGCTCTGGACTGACGGCGCGACCTACGGGACAGCCATCGACGTCGACACGTTCGATGGGCCGGCCGGGGTCACGTCGCAGCACAAGGCTGGGGCACCGCAAGCACTAGGCCCCGAGGCTATGGCTGGATCGGATGTCCCTGCGGCTGTGGGGCACGAGCCGGCCAGGGGTGGTGACGCTCAGGAGCTCGCCGGCGACGTCGGGGAGGGGCGAGACCTGATCGTCGAGCTCACTGGGCATGCCTGGGCCTGGTGGACTCGGCAGAAGCCCACCCAGTCCTGGGCGACCCGGTACATGACCAGCCGAGGCCTGACCGACGCCGAGTGGGGCGTCGCCCCCGGCAGGTGGACCGCGCTGACCGACCACCTCCAGACCCTGGGGTACACGCCCGACCAGCTCGTCACCGCCGGAGTCGCGACCAGGACCCGGGTTGGGTGGGTCATCGACAAGTTCCGCAACCGGATCGTGTTCCCCTACCGGAACCAGGCCGGGGCCGTCGTCGGCGTCACCGGGCGCATCAACCCCGCTGAGGCAGACACAGGTGATGGGCGTGCGCCGAAGTATCTGAACAGCCCCGAGACGGCGGCGTACCGCAAGGGTGAGCTCGTCTACGGCCTGAACCCCGACGCCATCACACGGCTGGCTGCGGGGGGACGCGCGGTCCTGGTAGAGGGGCCGACCGACCACGCCGCTCTGCACCTGGCTGCTGCTCGTCTCGCGGAGCAGACCGGGGTCCAGATCGTGCCGGTCGCCGCTGGCGGCACCGGCGTGACGGCCCAGCACCTGCAGGCGCTGCGGGATGCGTCCGGCAGGGACTTGAGTGACCTGATCGTCGCCCTGGACCCCGACACCGCAGGCCGCACCGCCGCTGCCCGGGTCTGGTCCCTGCTCACTCCCGACGAGGCCGCCCAGGCCCGGGCGCTCGACCTGGCGACCGACCCCGCTCAGACAGCCATGGACGACCCCGAAGCCCTCGCAGCTGCCCTGACCGAGCCGATCCCGCTGACGTGGTTCGCGATGGCACCCAACCTGCAGACCATCTGGGACCTGGACCATTTCGAACGCCAGATCCCGCAGCTGCGGGCCCTGGTCGACCACCTCTACGACCGGGTCGAGCTGGACCAGTGGTGGCACCTGATCGAGCACGTCGCCCAGACCATCGGCCACACGCCCGGCGCCCAGAACCACCACCAGCTCGACGTCGGTGCGGTGCGCAAGGTCATGACCGACCACCTCGCCGACCGCATCACCAACCAGGCTCGGACCGACGCGGCCACCAGCATCGAACGCACGGACGAGACCGGCGCGGTACCGGGCCCGCTGGACCGGCCAGTGACCGATCCACTGGTGCAAGCCTGGCTAACCCGGCATGCCGACCTGATCGCTGCGCGTTTGGACGCCCTGGTCGAGGACGCAACGTCGAACCCGGAGCTGTGGATGGAGAGAATCACACCGCCACCGGCGGATGGCCCAGCGCGGCAAACCTGGTTCGCGGGGATGCGGCAGGTGCTCGCCTACCGAGACCGCTACCAGGTCACCGATCCGATCGAGCCCCTGGGCCCTGGTGGGCAAGAAGGTGAACGCGGCGACGCGTACGTGGTCGCTGCTCGAGCGCTGGAGAGCATCACTATTGACACCGGGGAGGCTCGTTGGACGCCAGCCGCATCCCGGCCTGTCCCACGGCCCATGGATCGCGTCCCGGTCGTGCTGTCCGAGGCCCGAGTCCATGCCAAACGTGTGCGGTCGAAGGCCGACGAGCGTGCCGGCCACGACCGGCCCGAGCCGGATCGCGATCATTCCAGCGGCCTCGGCTGGTGACGAACGGTTCACACCGCGGGTGACTCCATGCGTGGGCGTCATCGGCAACAGGCCGGCAGTTGTGATTGATCTGAGCTTGGCGCACTGGTTGACGGCCGGACGATCCGAGCGGGAGGTCGGATGGGCCTTGGCTAGCGCGTCTTCACCCTGGATAAGTGCGTATTCCACTCCTATCGATGGGACTCTCCTGCCAGGATTGAGGTCCGATCGGGAGACGCAGGAGGGCATGTGGCGAATCCACCGGGATGGTTATCCGTCGAGGGAGATCCCAGAGTTTGGCGGTGGTGGAATGGCGCTGCGTGGGAGGACGGTGTAGAGCGGGATCCGCGAGTCGCGTTGGATCGTCCGACAATTTTCGGGGAGCGTCTCAGATTCGTCCCAGACCCGACATGGCCGTCCCCTCCGAACGGTTGGTTTCCGCCACCTCTGTGGGAACCAGGTGCGGGTTGGGGTTACCCAGCAGGGCGGTTGTGGGACGTTGCGGCTGATGGGGGCAACTTGACGTCGGAGCTGGCGCGCGTTGAGGAGCTCGCGCAGGTCGTGGACATACGATTCCGCGAGTCGGAGCCCGGTGCGTGGCACGTGGCCGATCTAGACGCGATTCCTATCGTTTGGACGCCCCCACCGCTATGGCCCGCAGTTCCGAAAGGATGGTCGCCGCCGCAGGGGTGGAAAGTACCGCGGGGATGGGCGCCTGTGCCTGCGGGCTGGAACTTCTGGCAGCACGACCCATCCGTGCTTGCCTACCGAATCGAGACCTTGCTGAACGATATCGAGCAACGCAGCAGAGTATTGAGCAGCACACTGACTGGAATAGCGTCGATGCTCGACGCTGCGGATCGGCTGCTGTGTCGTGCCATGCAGCTGACTCCCCTCGCGCTTTCGCCTCTCCCAACCGCTGCTCGAGCCGGACTTGGTGCCGCCCCACCGCAGCACATTGCGTACTCCACGCACATGGCGCAGTACCAGCTCAATCTAGCGGTGTCTAGCCAGCGGACATATCTATTCCAGGTCGCTTATGGGATTGCCGACGCAGGTTGGTGTGGGGTGCTACGTCAATTGCTCAACGACGCTAAGGAGGACTACCTGCAGGCGGTGGAAGTAGCTGCACAGGCCGTGTTCGACGTGACTATCGCGAGTCTGCAGAACGAGGTGACCAGTCTGGCAGGTTCGCGTCGTGGAGATCGTCAAGGACGGGCTGCGCGGCTGTCCTCTCTCGTAGAACTGCTTAAGTCCGACATGAACGAGCGCGGCCGTGTCCTCAGCAACGCCTCTGACGATGGGGCTACTGCCTGAAGGCGTCGGTCTGTGGCCCCTGCAAGTTGGCCCAGGAACAATCTGCGGTGCACATGTAGCTGGGGAAGGCACCTGTTGCTGCTAGTCCGATTCTGCTCGAGGGCGATGTTCCTCATCGCGCCTGCAGGTATCCGCCACTGCGTACGAGCAAACCCTCGCCGACGGCGCATGCGATCACGCTGAGCAGTCGCTCGCGAACGTTTGCTGCGACCCGACTCACTCCAAATTCGTGTGCAGTCTCCCGCAGGGCATCCACCTCGCTGATGGCGTGTGCGCTTCGCACGACGCGCATGAGCGCATTGCGCAACTCCTGATACGGGACCTCTGCGAGGTCGCGCTGCCCTCCGGATTCAGGTATGCGATAGCCCCTGTACACATCGGCCGCCGTGTTCTCGGGCCATGCGATGAGGTCGCCGTTGGGGGCGACGGCGACCATACCGTGCGGGATGGCCTGCCGAAGGTGCTCCTTGCGAGTGCTGTGGAGTTTGGACAGGCCGAATCTGCGAGCCACGGTCTTGAGGAGGCGGTCCACGACGACAGGTCCTTCTGCCGCTACGACGTCGCGGATCTGTTGGCGGATCAGTTCACGGGCACGGGCGCCTGTCTCGTCCAGGATGTCACGAGAGATCCGTGGCGTACCGTCAGCGGGTACAAAGCGCGAGACGCCCTCGGGCAGTTGAGAGTCGCTGTGTACCACGTGAGGGGTCGGGGAGGTTGTCGGGCGCGCCTGGAGCAGGGCTCGCTCCGCTGCTCGGTCGACAGTCTGAGTGGCCGACGACAGGATGTCGTCGATCGTCTGAGCCACGGCAGCGGTCGCTGTGAGTACCGATTCGCCGACAGAGCGACGGGCGGCCCGGGGCGGTGGTTCCTGGGTGGTCTTCGCTGTTTCGAGTACCTGGTTGACGACCGCGCCGGGCTCGCGGAGCCACGTCGGCAACCAGATCCGCTCGACGCGCGACCAGCCCATCTGGTCGGTCAGCACGGACCTCGGCAGCCCGTCCCGATCGCCGACGCTGGTTCGCTGGGCCCAGACGGGGCCGTCGAGCAGGACCGCGACCCAGGGGCGGTCCTCGACACGGACCGCCAGGTCGACAGTGAAGTCCGACAGCCCGATGCCCGTGCGGACCTCAAGCCCTGCGTCGCGCAGCGCCTGCTCGATCTCGGCGAGGTGCCAGTCGCGTGCGGTCGGCCGCTGTAGCCCGGCTCGTTCGGCGCCGTGCTGGGCGAGGAGCAGATAGTCCTTGAGGTCCGCGAGGCCCTTGGCGCCCGACGTCGACAGGTCCAGCTCATGCGGGTCGAACGAGGCGAAGATCGTCACATGTTCCTTTGCGCGCGTCACGGCCACGTTCAGGCGCTTCTCGCCGCCAGTCCTGCTGAGCGGCCCCCAGTTCAGCGGGACCCGTCCGCGGGTGTCCTTCGCGAAGGCCAAAGTGAACAGGATGACGTCGCGTTCGTCGCCCTGGACGTTCTCGAGGTTCTTTACGAACAAGGGCTCATCGGCCCGTGACAGCGCACCTTCGATCGCTTCTGAGGACACCCGATGCGACTCCAGGAGATCGAGGATCAGGTCGCGCTGCTGGGTGTTGAAGGTGACCACGCCGATCGTGCGGTCAGGATCGTCGGTGAGCAGGGCCCCGATCTCGTCGACGACGGCGTCCGCCTCGGCGCGGTTCACCCGAGCCGCGCCACGTCCGCCGCCCTCCCACTGACCCTCGACCCTGCGCAGGTCGATCGCGGCGCCGCCGGCACGCCCTGGTGGCGCTGGGAAGCTCGAGAGCCTGCCCTCGTAGTAGGCCTTGTTCGAGAAGGCGATGAGCATCTCGTCGCGGGAACGGTAGTGCCAGGACAGCAGCAGCCGGGGTAGCCGCGACTCGACGCCTTCCGTGAGGATCGACTCCAGGTCGCGCGGCACCAGCCGTGTCTCGGTTTCGTCCGCTTCTTCATCGTCGCCCGTCGACGAGGCGAAGGTCGAGCTGGGTGGCATCTGCTGCGAGTCGCCCACGATGACCACCGACCGACCCCGGCCCATCGCACCGACGGCCTCCGGGACCCGGATCTGCGACGCCTCGTCGAACACGACCACGTCGAAGTCCACGGCGCCCGGCGGCAGGAATCGAGCCACCGAGCTGGGGCTCATCAGGAAGCAAGGTGTGACCTGCGTGATGATCGGCCCGAACTGGCCCAGCAGCTGCCGGATCGAGAGGCCACCGCGCCGGCGGGAGAGCTGCGCGCCGAGGTCGGCGACCTTGCCTCGTGGCTGATCGACGTCGATGGTGCGCGCCGCCGCGATACGCGCGGGCAGCTCGGTGAGCAGACGTCCGCGCACGTCCTCGCCGGTCGTGAGGAAGCGTTCTATGAATCGGGCACGTTCGGCGTCGTCGAACGCCTCGAGCCCGGTGGTCTCCATGCGTTCGGCCAGGATCGCGCGCGCAGCTCCGAGGCGGACGGCGTTCTCCACGTCGGTGCTGCCGAAGCTGCCGTCGCGGACCCGCCCGGCGACGTCCGCAAGACCGAAGCCGGTGAGTCGCTCGACGGCGGCACGGGTCCCTACCCACCGCTGCAGGCGCACGAACGAGTTGCCGCTGGCGTCGGCCTGCCAGTCGCCCAGGTTCTCCACCATTGCGATGCCTCGATGGCGTCCGCCGCACCAGTACGCCAGATCGTCCGGCGTCGTGCCGAGCGCCGTTAGGAAGGAGGCCCAGGCGGCGCCCAGCTCATGGACGACACCGCCCGGCGTGATCTGGTCGGCCGACAGGGTGCCTCGGCTGGCGGCGTGGACGGCATCGACGACGGCTGGCGTTGTCTCGTGCCCCGGCCGGCCGCCGCCCAGGACCGTACACAGCGTGCTCGCGTCCTCCAGGGCGGTGATCGCGTGCTCCACGATGTGCTGGTGGACTGGATCCAGCGGGTTCCAGTGGTACGGAAGCTCGACTCCGGGCAGGCTGCGGACGAAGTCGGTCAGCCGGTTCAGCTCGTCACGCACCCAGACGGCCTGCTGCAGCGCTGGCGTGAGCTGCTTGAGCGGTATCGAGGCCTCGCCACCTGGTAGCACCGCGGCAAGGTCGGCGAGGATCGCGCGGCGGCGCTTCGTCTTGCCGAACAGCTTGGCGTCAGCCTCGGCGGCCCGTGCTGTGAGAGCGCCCAGGTCGAGAGTCACTGCCTGTGGGGAGAACGGCGTCAGCCGTGGACCGCACGTGGTCCGGAAGGTGTCGATCGCGGCCCGAACCTCGTGCGCCCTCGTGCGCCAGTGCGGTGTGACGATCTCACGGGCTTCCGAGGCCGATCTGCCGACACCCGCCCGCAACGACTCCACCCAGCGAGCCACAGCCTGGAACTCATCGGGCGTCTGCGCCCGGTCGGTGAGGTCGCGAACCGGGCCGACGACGGCGTGGTCGGCCAGCATGAGCCGATCCAGGGCCGCTGCCACGCCCGTCCGGTCGAGGCGTGCGGGGTCGACGGGACCGGCCAGACGCCACGGCGACCGCGCGGGCGTGGCGCCCAGGCGGCCCAGGGCCCCACCCAGTTCCCGCGCGGCGTCGTACACGTCCGCCAACGGGGTGACGCCCTGCGCGACAGCGCGGGGTACGGTTGCCGGTTCGACGGCGCCCGCCGTGGCACGCAGCTCCAGGATGATCTGCCGGGCTTCCCACGCCGAGACGTCGACGGGTCCGGGTTCGTGCAGCAGTCGCGGGTAGTTGGACAGCGAGTCGACCAGGTTGCGGTACTGCGCCCGAGCAGTCTCCCAGCTCGACGACGACTCGGTGCGTGCCTCCATCGCAGTGCGGATCTGCCGACGAACAGCCTGGACCGTCTGGGTCTTGCCGTGCACGTCCAGGCTGAAGGTCCCGAGACCAACCTGGTCCAGGCGCCGCTTCACGACGTCGAGCGCCGCCTGCTTCTCCGCGACGAACAGCACCTTCTTGCCTTCGGCAAGCAGGTGCGCGATGAGGTTGGTGATGGTCTGCGACTTGCCAGTGCCCGGTGGGCCTTCGAGGATGAACGACTTGCCGGCCGCGGCCCACCGAATCGCCTCGATCTGCGAACCGTCCGCGGGGATCGGCAGGTACGTTACTGCCTCGGCTGCCGGGTCGGGCTCAGGCGGCGCGACGTCGTCGAGGAACGGTTGTCCCGGGGTGTCCACCATGTGCCGTACGGCCGGGCGCTCGAGGAACGAAGGCCAGCCCTCCACGAGATCGCGCCACATGTCGAGGGTCGAGAACTGGACCAGGCTGAGGTGAGCGGTCTCCTCGACGTGGAAGCCGGCCAGACCCTTGCGCAGCAGCGCGGAGCGCACGGCAGCGAGCGCGCCCTCGACGTCGATCCCCGACTCGTCGTGCCCCGGCTCCGTGAGCTCGGGGACGGTCACGCCCCAGGAGACCCGCAGCTTCTCGACGAGGCAGTAGTTCGGCTCGACCTGCCGCGTCTCGTCGAGCGCGAGGGTGAACGTCGTCAGGCCTCGCCCGCCGATGAGCTTGACCGGGACGAGGAAGAGTGGCGCCACACCCTCCTTGCCGCTCTCGGTCCACTCCAGGGTGCCGATCGTGAGGTAGAGGCTGTCGGTACCGGTTTCCTCCAGCGTGGTCTTCGCCTTGCGGGCCAGGCTGCGGAGCTTGCGGTGGTACTCCAGCTTGCTGGTCGCCGTGAAGAGCCGGTGCTCCTCGATCAAGATCCGCCGCAGAGCGTCCGCATCGACGTCGGCTGCGGTGCGGGCGCCCTGGGCGCGCAGCAGTTCGGCCAGCTCGTCGTGCGGCACGAGTGTCAGCCGGTTCCCCTGCGCGACGGCGTCCTCCAGCTGGGCCAGCGTGTCGGTCGGCACGTGCACCGGCACTGACGAGGCCTTCTTCAACTTGAGCAGGGGGTTCCGGTAGGTCATGTCGAGCAGCGAACGCTGCCACCGATCGACCCGGCCCGGGACGGTCCCGTGGGCGTGCCTGCCGTCTCCTTCGTTGGACGGAGTCCGGCGCCCGGGAACGGCTGGCGCGTCCTTGACGACCTCGACCACCCGTACCCCGTCCTCGACCCGGACGTTCGGCAGGGGCTTGACGATGCGGTGCGCCGCATGGACGTCCAGGAGGTACCTGACCTCGTGGAGATGGGTGGTGCGCCAGCGACGAGCGTGGCCGCGAGCCTCGTCGAACCCGACCTGCTCCTCGCCGGAGCACACGGCCGTCGTCTCGACCGCCTCAAAGAGGTCAGAGTCCAGGACGGTCGCCACGGCGCCGGGCTGTGTGACGTCGACGTCCGGGAGCTGGCCGTCCTCGGTGAGGTACCCGGCGAAGGCGTGGTCCTGCGTCACCACGATGACCGGGTGGAGGCCGGCGGCCTCCAGGACGGCTGCGTACAGAACGGACAGGTCCAGGCAGGTGCCGTACCGGTCGTCGAGCACCTGGCCGTGGCTACGAATGCGTTGGCCGGTTCCTTCAAAGCTGGGCGGCGCCTCCACGTACCGGATCTCGGCGGTGACGAGAGCGTCGTAGAGCGCTTCGGCGATCTGGTGGACCCGCTCCGGGCCTGTCTGGTAGCCGTCGAGTGCGGGGGTGCCGACGCGCTCGGCGAGCAGCCCGCTAGCAGTGTCCAGGATCTTCTGGACCGCTGGGTCGTTCGGGCGCACGAAGGCCGCGAGCGTCTCGTGCAGGCCTAGCGCCCACCACTCGTCAATGGTCAGGAGCCGGACCGTCGTACTGTCGGAGAACGTCCGCGACGTCGTCTCCGCGACCAGGTGCACTCCGGTCGTGACCGCCTCGTCGAACACGACGAACGGCCCGCTGGTCAGTCGCCACGCGAGCCGGCTGGTGGGGATCTCGACCTGCGCACCTGGTGCGACGTCACCGACCTCCACGACGAGCGGGGCGGCCAGCGGCGAGTCCGGGAGCGGGCTGTCGATGGACAACGTGAGCCGAAGTCCGTTGACGGGCTCCGTGCCGCGGTTGTGCAGCGATGCTTGGGCGACCGGGGAGATCCCGTTGTGGACCAATGCGTAGTTGATCGCCTCGCGGACACCGATCACGATGTCGAGGTCGCCCAGCCGTGCCGTGAGCAAGCGCTGGCCGCGGGGTTCGTTGTCGAGCATCAGACGAGCGCCCTGTACCTTTGTCTGCCCCCGCTCAGATGATTGAGGTTTCGTTGGGGCGAGGTCCGACGAGGCTGCCGCAAGCTCAGATGAGGGACCGGACGCTGCAGCCGCGCGCAACGCCGTGATCGACTCCAAAGCGTCATCTAGGCCTAGCGATTCGGCCAGCAGGGCCATCGTGTCCAGGGCGCGTTCGGCATCGCGGTCACTGACCGACGATGTGTGTGCCGCACGGTTGGACGCCTGGATGAGCTCGTCCACCCAGGCTCGCTGTGTGGTGTCGACCTCGGTGAACACGGCTCGCTCATAACGGAGGATCCGGAGCAGGACACGCGGATCCTCGGGGTTCACCGTGTAGTCGTGCCCGCGCCGAGCTGTCTCCTTGGCTTCGTACAGCGCGACCCACGGCTTGCCGTGCGCGGCACCGGACATCCGCTTGTCCACCAGGGTTGCAAGCGCCCGGCCGAGCACGTCCATCCCACGGATCTGGCGCTCCTTGGCAGTCAGGTCAGTCACGACGTTTCCTTCATTCAATTCAACGGCGTTCGCGGATGCAGGTAGCGCTCATCCATCGTGACAGGTCACAGCAGTGCGGCATGCGCGTCGGTGGGTGAGATCGGGGACGGCGGGGGTGAAACGTCTCCGCTCATCCGTGAACGGTGCCCGAAGAGCTGTCGTTGGCATGGAGCGCTGCAAAGTGGCTGGTCTGCCTGGCTGTCGAATCCGACCTGTATCCAATTACGAAGACGGACACGTGGGGAGCGCTCTTGACCGGGATTCGTGACCCAGTGGTCGCGGCGTTCTCACCGAAGTCGTCGTCGAAGCCTTCGGTGCGACTCCAGCGGCGTGCTCCGGGCCCCAGCGTCACCTGCGTGAACAGGCCCCCTCGGCGTGCGGTCAGATGGCGGTGAGTAGGTCCCGCAGTTCCTCTCCGATGGGGAGTACGCGCCATCCGCCGGCGCCCAGCTCCGCAATGGTCTCGGCTGTCAACTCCACTTCGGCGGCGATCTTGCGGTCGGGCCAGGCGATGGCCACGGGAATGCCATCGCTCGTCTCGATGCCGAGCTGAGGCCGAGGGAGCTCCATGGCGGCGAGTCGAGCGAGTGCGGAGCGCTCCTCCTCCGTGGCATGGGGCTCAAGAGCCGCCCACTCAGCTGGCAGGTGAGCGGCCGCGCGGAGGGAAGCCCGCTCTTCGAACTGACGGATCGCTTCCGCGATGGTCTCGGCAGTGGCTTCGTCCAGCCAGTACTGCGATGGCGGTCCCTCGATCCATTGCGACGGGAGGTGGTGCCCCAGTTGAGCGGCGTATCGGCCCGGCCATGCGAAGACACCCGCGACAGTCTTACCGTCATTGGCGACTCCGATCCGGCGGGCTAGCTCGGGCACGCCGACAGGCTCTGGCGATCGCTCAAGTAGTACCCGGTAGAACTCACGGGCAGTGGTGCTCATTAGCGACCAGAACTCGATGGCGTCGTCGACATCGGTCTCGATGTCCCAGTGGGCCAAGGAGTCCGAGGCGTCGGTCGCGGAGGGCTTTTCGCCACGGAACGTAGAGCGGATGTCGGCCAGCCTGCGGCCGTCGTCCAAGCGCCAGAAAGTCCAGCCGTTCGTCACACCGCCCTTGACATGCTTGCCCGCGGCCGACGGCGAGTCGAACGTGGCGTCGCCCACGATCAGGCTCCCGTCTGCGCCGACCGTTGCGCTCATATCGGTCCACTGCCCAGGCCGCGGCGTGAGCCGCGTTCCCGGGCTCATCAGGCCGGCGACGACAAGGTCTCGAACCTGGACCCAGCTCTGGGCACTGGTTCGGGTGTCGGCGATCTCGCCTACATGCCCCTTGGGAACGGGCCATGTCCGCAGGAGGATGTCGATCATCCCGGCGGTGCGGGCGTCGATGCGCTGTTCGTCCCACCCATCCGCGGAGATCTCACGGATTCTCTGGTTGATCTTGAGGACGTCATGCTTGGCGAGCTTGGCGTGCTTGCCGGTGTTCCCGAGCCAAGGCCCGTTCGAAACCGTGGAGTTGAGCTTCGCCGTCAGGAGCGTGAGATTGCCGAGCCGGTGAACATGAGCGCCACGTTCCGCCCGTGCCTCGTCGCTGTCGACAGGCCACCGTTCCTCCCACCGCTGCGGGAGCAGGTGCTCTATCGGGTAGCCGCCCCGGTCGACCTGGTGGGCGTGGTACTCCGCACGAAAGCTGTCCTCGACAGCCTCGAGCAGCATCCGTAGGCGGGCCCGCGAGTACCGGCGATACGCGGGCGCCGTGAGCAGGAACGTCCGGATTTCTGCATCGCCCGGCCAGTAGGAGCTGGCGACCGTCTGGCCGCGCAGGAAGTTCTCGACGGTCCGGACGAGCTCGTCCTCGCTCACGGCACGGCCGGTTCTGATCAAGTTGGCCACCACGGACCCCAGGTTGCTGGTGGTCAGACGCAGCAGGCTGCGCCGAACCACCCAGCTCTCCACAATGCCGATCACCTGGTCGATGACCGGCTGGGGGAGGTTGCGGCCCGGTTCGTGCAGCCACAGGAGCACCGGCTTGAGCAGTTCGATGCCTTGCGCCTGCATCCGGTACACCGTCATCTCGGTCGGCGTGAGGTTCCTGTCCGCGTCCGCCGCTGCGAGCGTCCACTGCTCGTACCGTGCTGCCTCCTCCTTGATCGCGCGGAGCAGGTCGATCATCTTCTGCTTCGACTCGTGCTCCACGAAGTACTTGAACCTGGTGAAGGTGGACTTGGTGCTGATCTCTTCCGCGACGCGCGACATGAGCCACTGGTTGAGGAACAGCGCGCCTCGCGTGTACGTGACCCGTCCGACGGCGAGTTCGGCCTCCCAGAACTTCGACTCGAACGGCCAGTCCTCTGCGTAGACCTTCGCGGTGTCCGCGCCGTCGGCCTCCAGCTTCTGGAAGACGAAGTTCTTAATCAGGTCCGCTGCCGTCAGCGGAGTGCCACGAGCGTTCAAGGTCTCGAAGATCTCCTGAGAGTTCTCATTTGCTTGGAGATCGATCGCCACGATCTGCAGACCCTGCTGCAGGACATGTGCCAAGGCCTGTGCTCGCTGGGCGAATACCGAAGCGTCCGCGGCACCGAGCCAGATCCGCACTTCACCGGCGAAGTACTGATGCGCACCGACGATGCGTGTCGCCTTGTGCTTGAGACCGTCGTAGTTGATTGGCGCGTCGGCGCGCATCACCTCCTCGAACGCGGCCCGGTCCTTGTTCGTGTGTCGAACCTTCAGTCGGGCCGTCTCGTCCTGCACGAAGTCCGGCGAATTGTGCGTCAGTGTCTCCAACTGCGCTGCCAGGTGGTCCTGGCCCGCCCCTTCAAACTCTGCAGCTGCGGCGTCCATGAGAATCTGGAGCGTTGTCAGGCGCTGCTGGCCGTCGATGACGTTTCGGGCGGGCACTGAACCCACCGGGGTCTCCTGAGCCTGCAGTACGACCGCGCCCAGAAAATGGATCGCCGGGCGGAACGGGTTGGTGAGGCGTAGCTCTGCCATGCGCCGCACGTCTGCCCATAGTGGTGCCCACTGGTCGGTCTCATCCCACACATACGGGCGCTGGAACAGCGGCACCACGAGGTGTTGCGGCAGATTGAAGACGTCCATCGGCGTGCGAACGTTGGTATCCACGGTGCAGGCGATCCCTCGACGAGTCGTCGGAACAGGTTGCTGCGACGGTATCGGGTGCGTCTTGGCCGCGCAGTGGGTATGCGGATGGACTTCGGGTGATTTCCGGGCCGCTGGCGCATCTCTACTCGTCTGACTTGGCTGTGCGGGTCATACCTTATGAAATGGCGTCGTCGGGGGCGATGCAGTACCAACACCGACATCGGGCGAATTTGAGGATGATTGTGTGCTCATGGACGACCCGTTTCACGGCGTCCGTGCTGCTCATGGCCTTACGATCGGGATGCAGGGGCGCTGCCGCACTCCTGCTGGCCAAAACTCCAAGCGCAGAGGGCGGGACGTTGACGACGATCGCGACGGAGCATTCGGACACGACTACGCCCGCGGTGCTACCTGCGCTGCCTGAGCCGGGCCAGATCGTCAAGGTGCGGGGCTCGACGTGGGCGGTTACGGACGTGCGTGAGCAGGGGCTTCTGCGTAGCCCGGCCGACGACGGCATCGCTCGCCTCAACCACGTGGTGAGTCTGCAGTCTCTCGACGAAGACCGCCTGGGCGAGGACTTGAGCGTGGTATGGGAGTTGGAGGTCGGCCACTCCGTGGCGCCCGATCGTGGCCTGCCAGAGGAGGTCACGGTCGACGGATTCGACGACCCCAACCGCCTCGCGGCGTTCGTGGATGCCGTGCGCTGGGGTGCGATCACATCTGCCGACCCGGACGAATTCCAGGCCCCGTTTCGCTCAGGCGCGAACGTCGAGGCCTATCAGCTCGAACCGCTGCGACGCGCCCTCCAGGCGCCTCGCACCAATCTCCTTCTGGCGGACGACGTCGGTCTGGGCAAGACGATCGAGGCCGGCCTGGTGATCCAAGAGCTCCTCCTGCGGCACCGTGCCCGCAGCGTGGTCATCGTCTGCCCGCCGAGCCTGGCACTGAAGTGGCAGGACGAGATGCGAGAGAAGTTCGGTCTGGAATTCGTCATCGTCAACTCCCAGCTGATGGCGCAGGTTCGGCGCACGCACGGCCTGAACGCGAATCCGTTCCGTCTCTTCCCGCGGGTCATCGTCTCGATGGCGTGGCTGCCGGGCGTCCGCGCTCAGCGCCTGCTGCGTGACGCCACGGCCCAGACCGGTCAGACCAACACCGCGCGCCGGTACGTGTTCGACATGCTCGTCGTCGACGAGGCGCACCACGTGGCGCCGTCGAGCCCGACGGGCGTCGGACAGGCCCGCGGCTACGCGATCGACTCTCAACGCACGCACGCGGTCCGGGACCTGGCGCGGGTTAGTGAGCACCGGTTATTCCTGAGTGCGACCCCGCACAATGGTCACTCGGAGAGCTTCACGGCGCTGCTCGAGATGATCGACAACCGCCGGTTCTCCCGCGGCGCGTCCGTGGACGCCAAGGCCTTGCGGGACGTCACGGTCCGTCGGCTCAAGGGCGACATTGAAACCAAGAACTTCAAGCCCCGTGAACTGGCCACCATCGTCTTCGAACCGACCGTCGACGAGGAGGAGACGTTCAACCTCCTCGACGGGATTCTGGAGGCGTCAGCGAAGCAAAACGGCCGTCGCAAGACCGGCGACATCGTCTCCATGCTGCTCAAGAAGCGGTTCCTCTCCAGCCCTTACGCGTTCGGCCGTACCCTCGATTCCTATCGCGAAGCACAATTCGGCGGCGGCAACGACTGGGAGATCCCGGCGGACCCGTACGCGGAGATCTTCGGCTCCGAGCAGTACGACGAGGAGGAAGGCCTCCTCGACCACCCGGAGTTCAGCGCTCTGCGCCAGTCGAAGAAGAATGACCCGTTGTCCGCCGCGACGGTCGATGAGATCGACCGCCTCGTCGCCTGGGGGCTGGGCTTCGAGCATCGAGCCGACTCGCGTCTGACCGCCCTGGCCGGGTGGCTTGAATCGATCTGCCGTCCTGATGGGAGACACTGGACCAACGAGCGTGTCGTGATCTTCACCGAGTATGCCGACACGCTCGAGTGGATCGTGTCGAACCTGCGCCAGCGCGGCTACGACGAGACCCGACTGGCGACGATCCAAGGTTCCACCGACGTCGAGACCCGCGAGCTCACCCGTGCCCGCTTCAACGCCGATCCAGTCAAGGAATCGGTGCGAGTCCTTGTCGCCACGGACGCGGCCGGCGAAGGCATCGACCTGCAGGCCCACTGTCACCACCTGGTGAACTTCGATGTCCCGTTCAACCCGTCCCGCCTGGAGCAGCGGATCGGACGTATCGACCGGTACGGACAGCAACACCGGCCGGAGGTGTTGCAGTTCGTACCGGATAGGGCCTCAGGTCAGTTCGGCGGGGCGATGAAGTTCATGAAGGTGATCGCCGAAAAAGTCGCCACGGTCAAGGGAGACCTAGGCTCGGTAAACCCCGTGATCGACGCCGACATCCAGAACCAGTTCGGCCGCCTCGACAAGCCGCGTACCACCAGGAAGTCCGCCGACGCCGAGGCCGTCAACCAGGTCATGGCCGGCTCCGCAGAGCTCAACCGAGCACTGACCCGCCTGGCCAGCCAGTACGACACCCTCAAGGCGCGCATGCATTTGACCCCCGACAACGCGCGCCGCGTCCTGGACACCGCCCTCGCCCTGACGAACCAGCCCCTCCTGCGCGAGGTCGGTCCGGACGAGCCTGGCTGGGAGGAGGACACTCCCGACGCCTCCGTCTTCGCGGTCCCGAACCTTGGCCACGCCTGGCAGCCCGCGCTCCGCGGTCTCGACACCCGTCTCCGCCCCGGCGTCAACCGGCCAATCACTTTCGACGACACCGTGTCAGACGGCGGCTCGGGTGACCTCGTCTCCACCGGTGAGGTGGTGCACGTCCACCTTGGGCACGGGCTGCTCCAAAAGGCCGGACGCATCCTGCGTTCCTCACTGTTCAGCGCGGACTCCGCGATGCGCCGCGTGACGGCCGTCATCGTCCCGGACCTCGAAGAGTCCTGTGTCGCCGCCGTCGCTCGCCTCGTCCTCGTCGGACGCGGCGGTCTGCGCTTGCACGAGGAAGTCTTCCTCGCAGGCCTGCGCCTCAAAGGCCGCGCCCTGGCGGAAGCTAAGGCAGAGGCACTCGTCGAACAGACCCTTGACTTGTCCGACCTCGACCTCGCTCCCGAACCTGTTCGTGCCCGTCTCACTGCGGAGTGGAACGCCGCTGAACGCGGCCTACGAGCCAGGCTCGACGACGCCATGCGACGAGCCGCCGACCGCAAGCAGCACGCTGTCACCGACGAGCTCGCCAAGCGCCAGGCCGCAGACACCGATCGCGCCCGCGAGATCTACGCCGCCTTCCGCCGGAACCTCACCGAGTCGCTGACCCGGCTGCGGCGAGAGGAAGCGGAACTCGCCGAGTCCTTGTTCACACTGCCCGAGGAACGACGGCAGTTTCGTGAGGACATCCGGGCTATGGAGAACCGGCTTGAAGAACTGGACTCCGAGGAGGATCGGGAGATCGCGGCCATCGGCGACCGCTACACCGACATCAAGCCTTACGTCTCGGCAGCCGCTGTGGTCTTCGCGCTGACCCCCGACGACGCCCGTTCCGCCGACTTGGGAGACCTCGCGTGACCCGACCGCACAACCGCCGCAAGGGCTCCGACGTCGCAGGCCGCCACCGTGCCTGGCTCGAACTCGTCGATCGCGAAGGTCCCTTCCTGGCAGTTCCGGCGCTCAAGCGCGTCTGGCCCCAGGGAATCGGGCACGTCTCCGACGCGGCGAAGGGAGCGCTCGCCGACGCCAAGCCCGACTTCGACCGTGTTTGGGACGAATACACCCGCGCCACCGCGACTGCACCAGGCGCAAGCGAGGCCGCCCTTGCGGAGTACCGCGGTGCTCGAGACAAATGGGTGCAGACAGTACTGCAAGACGTTGCAGGCTGGGAGAACCTCCTGACCTGGGATCTGGCGACGCTACCAAATCCTGCCGGGGCTGCTGGTGTCCCTGTCTCCACGTCGCCCGCTCGCCGTGTACAGGTCCAAGCAACGGGAGCGCTGCGCCGCGGTAACGACGTTGGAGCACTGATCCTTGTGGTTGACCCGGTCGGTTCGCTGCGCGACCCGGGTACGGACGAGTGGTCGGCATCTCCGATCGACCGGATGGACGCGCTGCTGCGCGACTCCGGCCATCTGATCGGAGTCGTGACTGACGGCCGCTGGTGGGCAATCGTCTCTGCTCAGCCCGACACCATGACCGCCTCGGGCATCGTGGACGCACAGACGTGGATTGAGGAGCCAGACGTCCGCAACGCGTTCTTCGCGCTGCTCGACGTCCAGCGCTTCTTCGGCGGCGAGACCACCAACCGTCTGACCGCGCTGTTCCGTGAGTCTGTGACCGCAGCGGAAGAGATCACCGTCGCGCTCGGCACCCAGGTGCGCCGCGCCGTCGAGCTCGTGGTCACTGCCTTCTCCGAGTCCGCCGCCGACGCCCGCACGGCAGGTCGCCCCGATCCGCTCCCGGTAAACCGGGGGCAGGTGTACGACGGTGCGGTGACCGCGATGATGCGCGTGGTCTTCCTCCTCTTCGCTGAGGAACGCTCGATGATGCCGCAGTCTGTGCTCTTCACGAGCGCGTACGGAGTTAGCGACGAGCTCGACCGCCTCGACGCGCGCCTGCAGGACGAGGGCGCGGAGTCCCTCGACGCCACCCACCACACCTGGCACCGGCTCTTGGCGACTTCCCGTGCGCTCTACTCGGGCGTCAATACGGAAGACATGCGCTTGCCCGCCTACGGTGGCTCCCTGTTCGATGCCGAGCGCTTCCCTTGGCTCACGGTCACGGACGAGAGCGGCGCGCTTGCGCTGACGGTCTCCGATCGCGTCATGCTCGAGGTCCTGCGATCGGTGCAGTACGCCCCCATTGGCGGCGAGAGCCGCCGCATCTCCTTCCGCGACATTGGTGTGGAGCAGATCGGGTACATCTACGAGGGCCTGCTCGGGTACACGTCGCAGGAAGTTGACGAGGTCACCGTTGGTCTCATCGGGAAGGACGGCGAAGAGCCCGAGATCTCACTCGATGTCCTCGACGATCTGTGGGAGCAGCATGACGGTGATCCCACGGCCGCCAAGGCGCTCATCGACTGGGTTAAGAAGAACCAGTCCGCGGGGACCCTCCAGCCGAACAGTGCCTCCGGTCTCGTGCGGAAGCTGAACGCGACGATCGAGGATGCCGACCGTGCCCTGCTCTCCGTGACCCGTGACGAGGCGTTGATCGCGCGGCTTCGTCCTTACCTCGGTCTGATCCGTCGGGACCTCCGCAACCGACCCGTCGTAATCCAGCCTGGTGGGCTTGCCGTCGTCGAGACGAAGTCCCGCGCGAACGCCGGCGCCCACTACACGCCGAAGTCGCTGGCACACGATGTGGCGCGGCACGCGCTGGAGCCCTTGGTGTACTCGCCGGGACCGCATCAGAGCGCAGACCGCAGCACCTGGCGGCCCATCGACTCGAACCAGATCCTCGACCTCAAGGTCGCCGACATTGCCTGCGGCTCGGGCGCCTTCCTCGTCGCAGCCGCCGAGTACCTTGCCGACCGGTTGGTCGAGGCCTGGCGGCGTGAGGGCGTCGTGTCCCAAACGTCGCACGATCTTCTCATCAAGGCGCGACGCGCGATTGTTGCGTCCTGCCTCTACGGCGCCGACATCAACGCCATGGCCGTCGAGATGTGCAAGCTCTCCCTCTGGCTCGTCTCGCTCGACCCGGGCCAGCCGTTCTCCTTCGTTGACGACAAGGTGCTTCACGGCAACTCGCTCCTCGGCCTCACGGACGTGAAGCAGATCGAGGAGGTCCACATCAATCCCAGCCGAGTAAAGCACCAGTACACCGGCAGCCTTCTCGGGATCGGCGGTGACGTCGGCTTCGTCGAGACGGTCGACGTCCGGGCGAGGGTCCGCGCCTTGGCCAACCTCCGCCGCCAGATCGCCGGCGAGATTGTCGAGAACGATGTCATGCGATCTGCCAACGCGAAGAAGCGGCTCTGGGCTCGATACCAGGCCGACGCGGCCGAGCTCACGCTCGTCGCAGACGGCATCATCGCCGCTGGGCTCGAACTTGGCGGGAAGCCGGGTGGGGCCCTCGACGAGAAGTACGAGAACCTTCGCATCGCCGTGGACCGGGCCTTCACTTCGGGGGGTGACCACACGATGCTCAACGGGATTGTCGAGCATGGGCTCACGCCGACGGTTGAGACTGACTATGAGCGTTGGAAGCCGCTGCACTGGGCGCTGGCTGTGCCGGATGTCTTCGAGCACGGCGGCTTCGACGCGATTGTGGGCAACCCACCCTTCCTTGGCGGGAAGAAGATCTCAGGCGCTTCGGGCAGCAATGTTCGTGAGTGGTTCGTCAACGTATTGGCTGGTGGTGTGAAGGGCAATGCGGACCTCGTTGCCTATTTCTTCCTCCGTGCGACCTCGCTCCTGTCAGCGAAGGGGATGGTCGGCCTGATCGCCACGAACACGGTGGCACAGGGCGACACTCGCGAGGTCGGTCTGGACGCGATGGTCGCAGGCGGATTCACGATCACGCGGGCGGTGCAGTCACGGCCGTGGCCGGCGCAATCGGCGAACCTGGAGTACGCCGCAGTGTGGGGCAC
>NZ_ARQM01000012.1 GCF_000385135.1 Promicromonospora sukumoe 327MFSha3.1
AGGATCGCGGCCTGAACCGCGTCATCCTCGTTCGGAGGCAACCTCTGTAACTTACCCTACCACGCTCCCCGGCGCAAGCATCCTGTTCAGGATCCATGCATCGGGGTGCCTGTCTGGCAAGCCCACCCCCGGCTCCAGAGCGCACGAGGCCCCCTGAGATCTTGAGGTGGTTTCCGCCCCGGGACCGGCCAGTCACGCTCTCGGCGCTTCCTGTCCGTCTCTCCCTGCCGGGCGAACAACCGGAACAGTACACAGCGATCGCGGTCCACGCAAAATCAGCTTGCGATGGGGCTCCCCGGACCCGTCCCGGTGCCCGAGGAGCCCCTCCAGAAGCCGGCCCCGTCACTCCACGGTGACGGACTTCGCCAGGTTCCGCGGCTTGTCCACGTCGTGCCCCAGCGACAGCGCCGCGTGATACGCCAGCAGCTGCAGCGGCACCGTCAGCAACAGCGGGTCGAGCTCCCGCTCGTTGCGCGGCACCTCGATGCGCTCCGCGCGCAGCTCGCCCAGGTCCACTCCCGGGTGCGTCACGACCACGAGGGGGCCGCCGCGGGCGGCGATCTCGTGCAGGGCGGCCACGTTCCGGTCGGTCAGCTCGTCGTCGGGCACGATCGCGACGCTGGGTACGTCCGGCGAGATGAGCGCCAGCGGCCCGTGCTTCAGCTCGGACATCTGGTACGCCTCGGCGTGCCGGTAGCTGATCTCCTTGAACTTCTGCGCGCCCTCACGCGCCACCGGGTACCCACGCACCCGGCCCACGAAGAACAGGCTCTCGGCCGCGGCCAGCGACTTGGCGGCCTGGGCGATCCGCTCCTCGCCGTCGAGCACCTGCTCGATCTGGGCCGGCAGGGCCTGCAGGCCCGCCACGAGCCGGCGCCCGTCGGCGACCGAGAGGTCGCGCACCCGACCGAGCTGGAGGGCCAGGAGCGCGAAGCCCACGAACATCGTGGTGAGCGCCTTGGTGGAGGCGACGGCGATCTCCGGCCCCGCGTGCAGGTAGATCCCGCCGTCGCAGGCACGGGCGATGGCGGAGCCGACCACGTTGACCAGGCCGATCACGCGGCCGCCCTTGCGCTTGATCTCCTCGACGGCCAGCAGCGTGTCGATGGTCTCGCCCGACTGGCTCACCGCGACGTACAGGGTGTCCGGCTCGATCACGGGGTCCCGGTAGCGGAACTCGCTCGCGGCCTCGGCGTCGGCGGGGACGCGGGCGAGCTCCTCGACGAGCGAGGCGCCCATCTGGCCCACGTAGTACGCCGAGCCGCAGCCGAGGATCTTGACCCGGCGCACGGCCCGCAGCTCACGGGCGTCCATCTCGAGGCCGCCGAGGTGCGCGGTCGCGAACCGCTCGTCCAGCCGCCCGCGCAGCGCCCGCTCCACGCTGGCCGGCTGCTCCAGCATCTCCGTGTACATGCGCGGCCGGCCGTCGATCTGTCCGTGCTCGTAGGCGCTGGGGTCGACGTCGACCTCGCGCGCCGTCGTCTGCGTGCGGGTCAGGTCGCGGCGGAACGTCGTGAAGCCCGCCGCCGTGACGGTCGCCAGCTCGCCGTCGGCGAGGTGGGCGACCGTCGTGGTGTGCCGCACGAGGGCGGCCAGGTCGGAGGCGACGAACATCTCCTTCTCCCCCACGCCGACCAGCAGCGGGCTGCCGTTGCGCGCCACCACCACCCGGTCGGGGAAACCGGCGTGCACGACGGCGAGGCCGTAGGTGCCCTCCACCGCGTCCAGCGCGTCGACGACCTTGCCCTCGAGCGTGTCCGCCCCCGACAGGGCCACGAGGTGCGCGAACACCTCGGTGTCGGTGTCGCTCACGAGCTCGACGCCCTGGTCGGTCAGGCGGCCGCGCAGCGCGGCGGCGTTGTCGATGATGCCGTTGTGCACCACCGCTACCGTGCCGCTCGCGTCCGTGTGCGGGTGGGCGTTCACGTCGGTCGCGGGACCGTGCGTGGCCCAGCGGGTGTGCCCGATACCCACCCGGCCGGACGTGCGCTTGGGCAGCACCTCGGCCAGGTCACGGACCCGCCCGGCGCGCTTGGTGACCTTCAGCTGCGAACCGACGACGGCGACGCCCGCCGAGTCGTACCCGCGGTGCTCCAGCCTGCCGAGCGCCTCCACCAGCAACGGCGCCGCGTTCTGGCCGCCGACGTAACCGACGATTCCACACATGTTGGTGCTCCTTCGAAGTGATGGGCGCGCGGGCTCAGCCGTAGATCATCCGGCGCAGCTGCCGCTCGCTGAGGCGGGGCGCCGCGACGACCCGCTGCTCCAGCTCGGCGGCGATCCGCGCGAAGATCTCGGGGTTCCTGACCCCGTGCGTCTTCAGCTCGGCGTGCCGCCGCCGGACGACGTCCTCCACCGGCTCGGCGTAGTAGGCGACGACGTCGCCGATCACGCGCGCCGCCTCGGCGGGCGTGAGTCCGGTGGTCGCCGCCACCTGGGCGACGAGGTCGGAAGACGTCCTCATGTCGCCGAGCCTCGCTCATCTCACGACCGAACGACAACTTCTTGCCCGGAATCGGGCAAGATCCGACTTCACTGATTCGAGGGACAGGTCGGAGCAACCGGTCCGGGCAGACGAAACGGCGGCCGCCCGCTTCGCAGCAGGCAGCCGCCGTCCGGCACCGGTGTGGTCAGGTGGTCACTCCGAGGCGGCGACCGCCAGGGTCTTCTTGCCTCGGCGCAGCACCGCGTACCGCCCGTGCAGCAGGTCCTCGGCGCCGAGCGCGGCGTCGTCGGACGTGACCTTGACGTTGTTCACGTAGGCGCCGCCCTCCGCGATCGCACGCCGCGCGGCGCCCTTGGACGCCACCAGGCCCGAGCCGACCATGAGGTCGGCGACCAGGTCGCCGGCCTTGGCCGTCACGCGCGGCAGCTCGGCCACCGCGCCGGCGAGCGTGCGGTCGTCCAGCTCGTCGAGCGAGCCGCGGCCGAACAGCGCCTGGCTCGCCGCGATGACCGCCTCCGTGGCCCCCGCGCCGTGCACCAGCGTGGTGACGTCGCCCGCGAGCGCCTTCTGCGCCTCGCGCGCGAAGGGCCGCTCGGCCACCTCGCGCTCGAGCTCGGCGATCTCCTCGCGGGAGCGGAACGTGAACACCTTGAGGTAGTTCACGACGTCGGCGTCGGCCTGGTTGAGCCAGAACTGGTAGAAGGCGTAGGGGCTGGTCATCTCCGGGTCGAGCCAGATGGAGCCGCCCTCGGACTTGCCGAACTTGGTGCCGTCGGCCTTGGTGATCAGCGGCGTGGTCAGGGCGTGCGCGCTGACGCCCTCGGCCTTGCGGATCAGCTCGACGCCAGCCAGCAGGTTGCCCCACTGGTCGTTGCCGCCGAGCTGGAGGCTGATGCCGTGGCGGCGGTAGAGCTCGCGGAAGTCCATGCCCTGCAGCACCTGGTAGCTGAACTCGGTGAAGCTGATGCCCTCGTCCGAGGCGAGCCGCCGGGCCACGATGTCCTTGGACAGCATGGTGCCGAGGCGGAAGTGCTTGCCGATGTCGCGCAGGAACTCGATCGCCGACATGGGGGCGGTCCAGTCCAGGTTGTTCACCATGCGCGCGGCGTTGTCGCCGTCGAACGACAGGTGCGGCTCGATCTGGGCGCGGATGCGCTCGACCCAGCCGGCGACCACCTCGGGTGAGTTGAGCGTGCGCTCGCCCGAGTCGCGGGGGTCGCCGATGAGGCCCGTGGCTCCGCCGACCAGCAGGTAGGGCCGGTGGCCGGCGTCCTGCAGGCGGCGGGCGGTGAGGACCTGGACGAGGTTGCCGATGTGCAGCGACGGGGCCGTGGGGTCGAAGCCCACGTAATAGTCCACGGTGCCCTCCGACAGTGCAGAACGCAGCGCGGCCTCGTCGGTGGACTGTGCCACCAGGCCTCGCCATTGCAGCTCGTCGAAGATGTGAGTCACCGTGGATGCTCCTTTTAGGGGGGTGGGTAGGACCGGCGTTGTCGGTCAGGTACCGCTCGGCGGGCTCGTCGGCCCGATGGTCATAGTCTGCCCGACGGCGGCGCGAGGCTCGCCCTCATTCCATCCCGCTCCGCTCCCGCGCCTGCGGGCTCGCGGGCGTGAACAGGTTCACCAGGGTGCCGTCGGGGTCACGCACGAGCAGTGACCGGTTGCCCCAGGGCATGGTGGTGGGCGGGGTCACGGTCACCACCGTGTCGCCGAGCCCGGTGAACAGCGCGTCCACGTCGTCGACGAGGAACTCGACGATGGCCGTGCGGTTCGCCGCGGGGCTCGCGGAGCCGGGACCGAAGACCTGGACAGTGCGTGTGCTGCCGATCGCCAGGGTGCCCCGGCTCGTGCGCAGCTCGGCGAACTCGGGCGACGGCCGGTCCGCGGTGACGCCGGTGACGCGCTCGTAGAACGCGGTCAGCCGTTCGACGTCGTCGGTGATCAGGCGCACGGAGGCGAAGGTCGTGGGGCGCATGGCGTGGTCCTTCCGGTCGTGGCCGCGGTCGGTCCACGGCTCCTGACCAGCGTGCAGTCGCTCCGCGACACCCTTGTGTCGGTGTTTTCAGCCGAGCAGCGTCAGGGTGCGCAGGTCGCCGTCAGGGACCTGGACGTCCTCCGGCCGGACGGTCCGGTGGGGCGCGCGCTCGCTGGTGGCCGTGACCCGGTCGACGCGGTCGAGGCGGAAGGCGCGGATCCCGTCGCGCAGCCGGCACCAGGCCAGCAGGTACCACCCCGTGGACGAGCCCACGAACCCGAGCGGCTCGACGTCACGCGTGGTAGCGGCGCCCGCCCGGTCGGTATACCGCAGGCGCAGGACCCTGCGCGCGGAGATCGCGTCGGTAAGGACGGCGGGGACCGGCGGCACAGGCGGGGGCGCCCCGAGCAGGTGCACGCGGGCGGCGAGGTCGTGGGCGGCGGTCGCGTCGTCGTCCCGCATGGCCGCGAGGATCTTGCGGAGCGCTGTCGACCCAGCGGGCGCGAACGGCGTGCCGGCCAGGCCGCCCAGCGCCACCGCGACCGCGACCGCCTCGTCGGGGCTGAAGTTGACCGGCGGGAGCGTCCTGGCCCGGTCGAGGCAGTAGCCCCCGGTGCGACCCGGCTCCGCCCAGAGGGGAACCCCGGTCTGCTGCAGCGCGCCGATGTCGCGCTCGATGGTGCGGCGGCTGACCTCGAACCGGTCTGCCAGCCAGGACGCGCTCCGCGGGCGCGGGGCCACGGCTCGCAGCTCCTCGACGATCGCGTAGAGGCGGTCGGTCCGGTTCACCCGCTGAGCCTACGTGGGCCGGACGACGACGCACTTCCCATCCCAACGATTATCGATTAGCCTCCCTGAGACGTCACTCCATTGCCGTACCGCCACACGTCGCGGCCCACGCACAGCAGCGTCCCGCGGCACCCCCCGAGAGGATCAACGATGATCAAGCACCGCAACCTCGCGAGCGTGGGCACGCTCACGGTGGCCGCCCTCGCCCTGACCGGCTGCGCCGGGGACGGCGGCGACAGCGCCGGTGGCACCACCGAGCTGAGCCTGCTCGTCAACGTCACGCCCAACCTCACCGAGGAGTTCTGGAACGAGCTCGTCGCGCCGTTCGAGGAGGCCAACCCCGGGATCGACGTCGTCGTGCAGAACCCGGGCGCCGAAGGTGTGGCGGCCGCGCTCCCCCGGCTGCTGACCGCGGGCGACGCGCCCGACGTCGTGCAGTCGCTGCCGCCGACGGTCGACCTGGCGCCCGAGCTGGTGGACCTGTCGCAGTACGACTGGGCCACGAGCGGCCCGCTGGCCGACCAGTACTCGATCGACGGCAAGTACTACATGGCGGGCATCGGCTTCCAGCTGCAGAGCCTGTGGTTCTACAACAAGACCGCCTTCGAGGAGGCGGGGATCACCCAGACACCCGCGACCGTCGAGGAGCTCACCGCCGCGCTCGGCAAGCTGAAGGACGCCGGCTGGACGCCGATCCAGACCGGCGGCGACTGGATGACCAGCCACTCGCTGCAGACCCTGGGCCTGCCCACGGTCGTGGGCGAGGACCCGGACTGGTTCGCGAGCATGAGCGCCGGCGAGGAGACCTTCGCCGAGACGTACGGCCCGGCCGTGGAGACGTACGCCGGCTGGGTGGCCGACGGCTACGTGCCCAAGGACGCCCTGGGCATCAAGTACCCGGACGCCGAGCAGGCGTTCCTGTCGGGCAAGAGCGCGATCTACCCGATGGGCAGCTGGTTCGCCGGGACCGAGGCCAAGGCCGAGGAGAAGGCCGAGATCGGCGTCTTCGCCGCCCCCGCGGCCGACGGCGTCGCGACCCCCGCCATGGGCGCCAACATCGCGAGCCCGTACTCGATCCTGAAGACGAGCGAGGACACGGACGCGGCGGCCAAGCTCGTCGAGTTCCTGGTGACCGACCAGACGGCGGTGGCCGACCAGCTCGAGGTCGACGGCAACTTCCGCGACGGCTACGAGTACGAGATGGACGAGCTGGGCCAGGAGCTGCAGCAGATCGTGGCCGACACCCCCGCCGAGGCCTACACCCCGACCGGCCAGGGCTACGGCGAGCGCACCCTGCCCACCGGCTACTCCGACGAGATCAACGCCCAGACCCAGGCCCTGATCGGCGGCACCGACGCCGCCGACGTCGAGAAGGCCATGGACGACTGGTTCGCCGCGACCATCGGCTGACCCCCCGCTAGCTGACAGGTGACCGACATGGCAGACACGCTCACCGTCGTGCCGCACCCCCGCCGCCGCTCGGCGGCGCGGGTGTGGCGCGACCGCCTCCCCGGGATCGTCATGGGCGGCCCCGCCGTCCTGGTGTTCCTGGCGATGTTCATCGTCCCGATGTTCCTCGCGTTCGTGCTGAGCCTGACCGACTGGAACGGCTACAGCCTGAACTTCACGTTCATCGGGCTCGACAACTACGCGGAGGCGTTCCGCAACCCCCGCACGGTCGACGCCGCGATCTTCACCGCCGTCGTGGCGTTCTTCGGCACGGTGCTGTGCAACGGCGTCGGGCTCACGATCGCGGCCCTCATCTCGGGCTCCGGCCGGGCGAACACGCTGATGCGCACGATCTTCTTCTACCCGTACATCATCAGCGCGCTGATCATCGGGTTCCTCTGGTCGGCCATGCTGGCGCCGGAGGGCGCCGTCAACGGCCTGCTCGGTCACCTCGGCGTGCCGCCGGTCCCGTTCCTCACGGAGGTCGCGTTCGCCAAGGCGAGCGTGATCCTCACGATCGTGTGGTCGCACTTCGGCTTCAACATGATCCTGTTCCTGGCCGGCATCAAGTCCGTGCCGACCGAGTACTACGAGGCCGCCACGGTGGACGGCGCCTCGAGGTGGCAGCAGTTCCGCAACGTGACGCTGCCGCTGATCGCCCCCGTGTTCACCGTGAACCTGGTGCTCACGCTCGTGGGGCTGCTCAAGGTGTACGACATCGTGCTGGCCCTGACCGACGGCGGCCCCGCCGGGTCCACCCAGACGATCGTCTACCAGATCCTGCGGGACTCGTTCGCGCAGTCCGAGCTCGGGTTCGGCGCGGCGCAGTCCGTGATCCTGCTGCTGGTCACGGCCGTGCTCGGCCTCGCGGTGACGTTCGCCCGGCGGGGCGCGGAGCAGAAGGTGGCCGACTGATGCGCAGATACCCGACCCCGCGACGCCGGCTGCGTGCCCCCGGCGTGGGCACCGTGCTCAAGTGGGTGCTGCTCGGTGCGGCCGCCCTGGTCATGCTGGTGCCGCTCTACATCATGGTGATCAACGCCTTCAAACCGCAGGAGGCGATCATCTCCTCGCCGCTGGCGATCGGTCCCGACACCTTCAGCCTGGAGTACCTGCAGGCGGCGCTGACCAGCGAGAAGTTCAACGTGGTGCGCGCGTACGGCGTCACGCTGCTGTTCGTGGCGCTGGTCAACGTGTTCGGCATCGCGCTGGCCGCGCCCGTGGCGTACGTGATCGCGCGCGGCCGGTCGAGGTGGCACCTGGGGCTGCTGCTCCTGTTCGTCTCCGGGCTGTTCATCCCGGGCCAGGTGACGCTGATCCCCGTCGTGTTCGTGCTGCGGGTGCTGGGGCTGATCAACACGATCCCCGGCTTCATCCTGTTCGAGACGGCCGCCACGCTGCCGGTCACGATCTTCCTGTTCGCCGCCTACCTGCGCACCGTGCCGCGGGACATCGACGAGGCCGCCGCGCTCGACGGCGCGGGCAAGATCCGGGCGTTCTGGGCCTGCATCTTCCCGATCATGCGGCCCGTCGTGGCCACGATCGTGGTGCTCAACTCGATCAGCGTCTGGAACGACTTCGTGAGCCCGCAGATCATCCTGGGCCCCGGCTCCGGCATCTACACCGTGACCACCGGCGTGTACGCGGCCGTGGGCGAGTTCTCGACGGACTACACCACGGTCTTCCCCACGCTGCTGCTCGCGGTGACCCCCGCGATCCTGTTCTTCGTCCTCATGCAGCGGCACATCATCGGCGGCCTGGTCGCCGGGGCGACGAAGGGCTGACGCGATGCGGATCCCCACCACTCCCCTGACCGAGGTGCCCGCCTGGGCGGTGCTCGAACGCCGCCTGTTCGACGCGACCGAGGAGGCCTGGCGACTCTTCGCCGCGCGGTACTGCGGCCCCGACGGCCGCATCCTGCACGCCGGCGGGTTCGAGCACCGCGACGGCGTGGACGACCTCTACGAGCCGTTCTTCAACTGGCCGGCCTTCTACGCCCTGGGCGGCAGCGACGACGTGCTCGACGCCGCCAAGCACCACTTCGAGGGCGTGACGGCGCAGCTCACCGAGGCCGGCATGCTCAGCGGCGAGTACGAGAACGGGTACGACTGGTTCCACCAGGGCGAGTCGCTCCTGTTCTTCTACGGCCTGTGCGCCGCCGACCCGGGCGACGAGCGGTTCGCCGAGCGCGCCCGGCGGTTCGCCCGGCTGTACACCGACCCGGCCCACGGCAACTACGACCCGGCGCGCAACATCGTCACCGCGCCGCACAACGGGGCCCGCGGCCCGCTCCCCGGGCTGGGTCCCGAGTGGCTGACCTACCCGGCCTCGCTCGACTACATGGAGGCCTACGGCCTCCCGCTGCACGGGCTGCCGGGCATCACGCGCTGGTCCGACCTCGAGGACCCGGCCAGGGCCCAGCTCATGGGCGACGAGATGCAGCGCCGCGCCGCCGGCGACACCGCCGTCAACCTCGCTGCCACCTCCCTGGTGACCAACTCCTGGCTGTACGACGGCGACGCCGCGTCGGCCGGGTGGGTGGCCCGGTACGTCGGCGGGTGGCGCGAGCGGGCCGCCGCGGCAGGCGGGCTCATGCCCGACAACGTGGCGCCCGACGGCGTCGTCGGCGGCCTGCACGACGGCGCCTGGTACGGCGGGCACTACGGCTGGACCTGGCCCCACGGCCTGCACTCGGTGGGCATGAGCACGCTGATCGGCGCGATCAACGCGTCGTTCGTCTCGGGCGCGGCCTCGGGCCCCGACGGGGCCGGGGCGCGCGACGACGGCCCGCTCGACCTGGTGCGCACCATGCTCGACACGGTGCTGGACCAGGCGGTCACCGCGCCGGTCACCGAGACGCCGTTCAGCCTGCGCGGGAGCTGGCTGGAACGGCTCGGGCCGCACGCCGCCGAGCCCGCGCTGCTGGTGCCCTACCGATACGGCGCCGAGGGCTGGTTCGACTTCGGCCCCTTGCAGCTCGACCTGCCGACCTGGCTGTGGTGGTGGACCCGCGACCCGAACGACCGCGAGCGCCTGGACCGCGTGCTCGACGGCACGCCCGGCGCGCGCGAGGTGCGGCCGTTCCGCGACAAGGTGGAGGCGGGGCACGAGGGCCCGTGGCTCACGTTCCTCGACGGCGCGCTCCCGGACTACCCCGAGCGGGCGCTGTCGATGGCGCTGGGGCAGCTCGCGCGCCGGGTCGCGGTGATGGAGGCCGAGCCCGTGGACCCGGAGACGGTGCACCTGCACTTCTGGCAGCGGGCCAACCCCGTGGTCACGGAGGTGCTGGGGCAGCTCGTCACAGGTACGCCCCAGACGCTCTACAACGGCGGGCTGCCGTTCGCCGCCGTGAGCTACACCGACGCCGACCGGTCGCGGCCGGGCCTGCCGCCGGACGTCGCGGCCCTGGTCACGCGGCTGGACGGCGACCCCCGGGCGGGCCAGGTGGAGCTGACGCTGGTCAACCTGTCGCCCACGCGTGCCCGGCGGGTGCGGGTGCGGCCGGGGCGGTTCGGGGAGCAGCGCCTGACCGGCGTCGTGACCCGGGGCGAGACCGGCGGCGTCTACCCGGGGCCGTCGACGGCGTCGGCCGGGCGGGCGGGGACGCCCACCTCGGCGACCGTGCCGCTGGAGGCCGCCGACCTGCTCGTGGAGCTGCCACCCTCCCACCGCGCCGACCTGGTGCTGCTGACCGCCCCCGCCACGACCGCGCCGCGCCACGAGCCCGCCGCGACCATCCACCCCCAGCCCCGAGAAGGAGCATCCTCATGACCGAAGCGCTCACCAGGACCGGCGCCGACGGCCTGCCCACCGACCCCACGGCGGGTCTGGTCCGGCCGGACGTCACGCTCCCCGTGCGGGGCGAGCCGTTCGAGCGGGCCGACGCCGGCACGCTGGCGCGGCTGGGCGAGGTGTCCTCGGCCACGGCCTGCGCCAAGCTGCACGGGCTGGGCATCCGCCGCTCGTTCGTCGAGGGCCCGCGCCCCCTGTCACCCGGGTACCGGGTGGTCGGCTCGGCCCTCACGCTGCAGTTCATGCCGCAGCGCGAGGACCTGGCCGCGGGCGACGAGCAGGAGTACGTGGAGCGGCACACCGCCCTGTGGCACGTGCTGGAGACCACGCAGCCCGGCGACGTGCTGGTGATCCAGGCGTTCGGCAGCCGCTTCTCGGGCTGCCTCGGCGACATCCTGGCTCGCTACTTCCAGCGCAAGGGCGGGGCCGGCGTCGTCGTCGACGGCCGGATCCGCGACTCCGGGAAGATCCGTGACCTCGGGCTGCCCGTGTGGTCCACCGGCGTCACGCCGCACTACGCCTCCCAGTCCGAGCTGTTCCCCTGGGCGTTCGACGTGCCCGTCGCCGTGGGCGGCGTGCTCTGCATGCCCGGCGACCTCGTGGTCGCCGACGACGACGGCCCCGTCATCGTGCCGCGCGCGATGGCCGACCAGGTGATCGACTCGGCCAGCGACCACGAGGAGTGGGAGGTGTTCAGCCGGCAGCGCCTTGACGAGGGCGCGCGGCTGAGCGACTACTACCCGCTGACCCCCGACACCCGAGGGGAGTTCGAGGCATGGCGTTCCGCGCAGCCCTCCGCCCGCTGAGCCCGGCGCCGAGCCACGTCGGGCACGAGCCCGGCCCCGAAGCGGCCGTGACGACCACGTTCGGCCTGGGCTGCGCGCCCATCGGCAACCTGTTCGTACCCGTGGCCGAGGCCGCCGCCGAGGCGACCGTGGGCCGCGCCCTGGACCGCGGCGTGCGGTTCTTCGACACCGCCCCGCACTACGGCGAGGGCGTCAGCGAGCGACGGCTCGGTGCCGCCCTGGCGGGCGTCGACCGCGACGGTGTCGTGATCGCCACCAAGGTGGGGCGCACCATCGTGGACGCCGACGGCGCCCCCGTGCCCGTCGGCGGTACCGGGGTCAGCACCGTCGGCGACCTGAGCCGCGACGGCGTGCTGCGCTCGCTGGAGGGCAGCCTGCTGCGACTCGGCACCGACCGCGTGGACCTGCTCTACCTGCACGACCCGCACGACGTCGACGCCGCGCTGCGTGGCGCCCTGCCCGCGCTCCTGGAGCTCCGCGACCAGGGCGTGGTGCGCGCGGTCGGCGTGGGCATGGGGCACAACGCGCCGGTCGCGCGCCTGGTGCGGGAGGCCGCGGACGCGCTCGACGTCGTCATGCCCGCCGGGCGGGTCACGCTGCTGGACCGCACGGCCGAGACCGACCTGCTCCCCGCCGCACGCGAGCGGGGCGTGGGCGTGATCGCCGCGGGCGTGTATAACTCCGGGGTGCTCGCCGACCCCGTGGGCGCGCCGTTCTTCGAGTACCACGCCGCCGGCCCGGAGCAGGTGGACCGGGCGCTGCACATGGCCGCCGCGTGCGCGGATGCCGGGCTGCCCCTGGCGGCGGCCGCCGCGCGGTACCCGTTGCGGGTCGCGGGGGTCGAGGCGGTCGTCGTGGGGGCGCGCACCCCGGCCGAGGTCGACGTCTTCGCCGACGCCGCCGCGGCCGACGTGCCCGAGGACCTGTGGGCCGCGCTGGACGCGGCCCCGGCCCGGGCATGAGCGGGTCTCCCGGGGCGCGCGGCGGCCCGCCGGCCGGCGGGATCGTCGACGCCCACGTGCACCTCTGGGACACCGGTGCGATGCGGATCTCCTGGTTCGCCGAGCACCTGGGCCTGCCCCGGCGGGTCGGCCCGGCAGACCTGGCCCGCGCCGTGGCGACCGCCCCGGTGCCGGTACGCGCCGCCGTCGCCGTCCAGGCCGCCGACACCGAGGGCGAGGCCCGCTGGCTCGCCGCACACGCCGCGGCCCACGGCCCGCTGCCCGGACCTGTCGTGCCGCAGTACGACGCCCGCCCCGGCGACCCGGACGCCTGGGCGGGCATGGCCCAGCCCCTGCTCGACGACGGCGTGCCCGTCGCCGGCCTCCGGCTCGCCGTCCCCGGCGCGGCCGCCGACCTGTCCGACGTCGCCGGGCTGGACGCCCTGTGCGCCGGGCTCGCCGGCACCGGCCGGGTGCTGGAGACGCTCGTGCGCCCCGCGCAGCTCCCCGCCGTCGCCGCGCTGGCCGACCGGCACCCGGCGCTGGACGTCGTCGTCTGCCACCTGGGGCTCGGCACCGGCCCGCCCGACGAGGCATGGCGCGCCGCGCTCGCCGACGCCGCCGAGCGCCCGCGCGTGCACGCCAAGCTGTCCGGCCTCCACACCACGGACCCCGAGGACGCCCGCCGGGTCGTCGCGGCCGCACGCGCCGCCGTCGACCTGCTGGGGACGGACCGGCTGCTGTTCGGCAGCGACTGGCCGATGTCGGCGCGGGTCGCGCCGTACGCCGAGATCGTCGGGCGCACCGCCCGCGCTCTCCCCCGGCTCGGTGACCCCGCGACGTCGGCCCTGTGGTCGGGTACGGCCGCGCGGCTCTACGGGATCACGGGTTGACGGGAGCGCCCTACCAGGCGGCGGCGCGCACCATCACGATCGCCACGTCGTCCCCGGCCGAGCCGGAGAGCATGCCCGACAGCGCCACCTGCACGACGGCGGGGAGCTCCTCGGTGTGCGTCCCCGCGAGCACCTTGGCCAGCTGGTCCAGGCGCGCGCGGAGGCGGTCGTCACGCGTCTCGATCAGCCCGTCGGTGTAGAGCACCAGCGTGTCGCCGGGGCCGATGTCGACCGCGTGGTCCCGGCGCGCCACCCCGGGATCCATCCCGAGCAGCAGGTCGTTGCGAACCTGCAGGATCTCGCTCGTGCCGTCGGCCCGGACCAGGATCGGCGGCAGGTGACCCGCGCTCGACCACCGGACCGTGCGCGCCTCCTCCCGCGACCCCGCGGCCTTCTCGACGCGCGCCACGAGGGCGGTAGCCGTCGCCGCCCGTCCGAGCGCGAGGCCGTCGATCGCCGCGTCGACGCGCTCAAGCACGCGCGCCGGCGTCTCCTGGCTGTCGTACCCGATCGCGCGGACGAGGGCACGGAGCTGCCCCATCGCGACCGCCGCGTCCAGGTCGTGCCCGATGACGTCGCCGATCACCAGGGTCGCCGCGCCGTCACGCGTCGCGAACGCGTCGTACCAGTCGCCCCCGATGTCCCGCTCGACGGCGGCCGGCTGGTAGTGCACGACCACCTCCAGGTCGTCGAGCCGCGGCGGTTCGGTGAGCACGGCCTGCTGCAGCGCCAGGGACACCTCGGTGGCCCGGACCCGCTCCTCCTCCGAGTGCACGGCCCGCAGCCGCAGCGCGTCGTCGTGGACGCGCCGCCGGACGACGTCCCGCAGCGCGGAGGTGACCGTCGTCGCCAGGACCATCATGAAGCGGGCGTAGTCCGCGTCCCACGGCCGCACCACGCTGCCGCGCAGGACGAGCGCGGCGATGACGCCGCTGCCCTGGCCGGACTTCACGGGCTTGACCACCGTGCCCGGGACCACCTGGCGCCGGCCGGTACGGAGCGCGCGGAGGACGAGCGGCAGCTCGCTCGGCCCCGCGGCGTCCCCGGACTCCAGGATCGCCTCGGGACCGCTCGCGGCGTAGACCGCGACCCGGGCGACGTCCGGGCTGGCCGCCAGCACATCGACCACGGGCTGCGCGAAGCTCCGCAGGTCGGTGAACGTCGCGGGCAGGACTCCGTGCACGTTGCCCAGCAAGGCCAGGCGCCGCTGGTTCACCACCTCGAGCGTGGTCTCGGTCGCGATGTCCAGCACACCGACGACCCGGCCGTCGTCGTCGGACAGCGGGCTGTAGGAGAAGGTGAAGTAGGTCTCCTCGGCGTACCCCGAGCGGTTCATCAGCAGGTAGAGGTCGCGGCTGAGCGTCGGCTCGCCGGTCCTCAGCACGGCGTCGAACAGGGGGCCGATGTCGTCCCAGATCTCCGCCCAGATCACCCGGGCCGGCGCGCCCAGCGCGACGGGGTGCTTGTCCGTGCCGAGCATGTCCCGGTAGCCGTCGTTGTAGATCAGCGTCAGGTCCGGGCCCCAGACCATCATCACGGGGAACCGGGTCGAGTAGCACAGCCGCACGGCGTGCCGCAGCGACTCCGGCCATGCGTCGGGCGGACCGAGCGGCGTGGCCTCCCACGCGACGGTCCGGGCCTCGTGGCCGACGGCGCTGCGTGCCGTCGCCTCCTCGAACCACCCCGATTTCACACGCGAATCGTAACGAGAATCCCTCGCCGGTCTAGCCTTCCGAGGGGGTGAGCCCGGCTTGCCCCGGTTCGTTCCCCGCCCCTCCCCTCAGCCGGCGTCGCCGTCCTCGTCCAGCAGGGTCCCCGCCGCGTGCGCCTCGAACAGCGCCGACGCAGCGTCGGGGTCCCCGGCGTCCAGCACGTCGAGCAGGCTGCGGTGCCAGTCCGCCACCTGGTGCCAGTCCCCGGTGAACTCGGGGTCGCCGAGCAGGTGCATCGAGCGCAGGCTCGGCTCGATGATGTCCCACATGCGCGGCAGGTAGGTGTTGCCGCTCGCCTCGATGATCGCCCGGTGGAAGCCGAAGTCGAGCTCGCGGAACGCGGGCAGGTCCTGGGCCTCCACCGCGGTGTGCATCGCCGCGATGACCTCCTCGAGCCGGGCCCGCGTCTCCGCCGTCAGGCGGCCGCAGGTGAGCCGGCCCGCGAGCGCCTCCAGCGCCACACGGGCCTGCTTGGCCTGCTGGGCCTCCTCGTCGGAGTGCTTGGTCACGAAGTTGCCCTGGTGGCGCACGTGCGTGACCAGCCCCTCGTGCGCGAGCTGCTTGAGCGCGTCACGCACGGGGGCCTGGCTCACCCGCAGGCGGCGGGCGAGCTGGGACTCCACGAGCTGCTCTCCCGGGGCGAGCTGCGACGACTTGATCATCGACTTGACGAGGTCGTAGATCTGGTCGGACAGCAGCCCGCGCTCGAGACCCGGGATACCGCTCAGCGCATCAGTCATCCGGCCAGCCTAGCGCCATTATCGACAATCGTTTGTGCGTCGGACCGGTAGGCCGCGAGCCACGCGTCGGCGATGGCCCGCGAGCCGGTGGGCGTGGGGTGCACGCCGTCGGGCGCGAGCGACTCGGCCCCGGCGGGGCCCGCCGCCTCGGCGGCGGTGGTGAGCAGCGCGTGCAGCGGGACCAGGGCCGCCCCGGTCTCCGCGGCGAGGCGCGCCACCACGTCGCGCTTGCCCGCGAGGTCGTCGAGCCAGTCGTGCTGCTCGGCGCGCACCGGCAGCAGGAACGGCTCGATCAGCACCAGGCGCGGGGTTCCGGGAACGCGGTCCAGGAGCCGGCGGTAGGCAGCCTCGAAGTCCGCGGCGCTCGTGGGGTCGTCGCGGTCGAAGCGGCGCCACGTGTCGTTGACGCCCACGTACAGCGTGAGCACGTCGGGCGCCGAGCCGGCGATGTCCCGGTCCCAGCGCGCCTCCAGGTCGACGGCGCGGTCGCCACCGACGCCGAGGTTGCGTACCTCCGCCCCGGGCAGGTCGCCCGCGACGAGGCTGACGTAGCCGTCGCCGAGCGACGCGGCGTCCGCCCGGTCGCGGCCGGCGTCGGTGATCGAGTCGCCGACGAAGACGAGTCGTTCCGCGGCGCTGCCGCTGGTGGTACCGCTGGTCATGGAGCACTCCTTCGTGTGATGAACAGGTCCGACCGTACCGGGAGCACTGGCCTGACCATTGTCAGCGATTATCGATTAATGTAGCATCGCTCGCGCTGCCAGCCGTAGGTCGACGTCGACCCGCAGTCCGTGACCATCACCGAAGAGGTCGGAGCACTCGCAATGAAGCGACAACTGTCAGCCCTGCTCGCCGCCGCCGTCGCCACGTGCGTCGTCGGCGCGGCAGCCACCAGCGCGGCCGCCGCGGCGGTCCCGCAGACCGGGGTGCAGCACGCGCCCGCGATCACCACCGACGACAGACCCGACAGACCCGACAGGCCCTCCCCCGGCAAGCAGGCCGGGCAAGGCAAGCAGGACGGCAAGGGCCACGGGAAGGGCCACGGGAAGCCGGGCAAGCCGAAGCCCGGTAAGCCGGGCAAGCCCGGCAAGGGCCCGCACGCCCCCGGCGCGCGGGGCACGATCTACCTCGCCCCGGACGGCGACGACGCCGCCGCCGGCACCGAGGCCGCCCCGCTCGCCACGCTGGAGGCGGCACGCGACGCCATCCGCGCGCTGCGCGCCGCGGACAACCTCCCGGACGACGGCGTGACCGTCTACCTGCGCGAGGGCACGTACGAGCGGTCGGCGTCGTTCACGCTCGGGGCCGAGGACTCCGGCACCGCGGGCGCGCCCATCACGTACCGCTCCTACCCGGGCGAGACCGCCACGGTCTCCGGCGGCAAGGAGCTGCCGTACGACGGCTTCTCCCCCGTGACCGACCAGGCCGTGCTCGACCGCGTCATCGAGACGTCGGCGCGCGACGACATCCTGCAGATCGACCTGGGCGAGCTCGGCATCGACGACTACGGACAGCTCAGCCGGCACGGCTACTGGAAGGCCAACGACGTCAGCACCACCCCGCCGATGGAGCTGTACGTCGACGGCCAGGACATGACGCTCGCCCGCTGGCCCAACGCCGGCGCCGTGCAGGACACCGTCCAGATGAACAAGATCGTCGATGCCGGCCCCACCAAGGACGACGCCGACCTGCAGGACCGGGGCGGCACGTTCAGCTACTCCTACGACCGGCCGCAGCACTGGGGCCAGGCCGACGACATCTGGCTGGACGGCATCTTCGGCCAGAGCTGGGAGTGGTCGTACAACAAGATCGAGTCGATCGACACCGACGCGCGCACCATCACGCTGCGCTACGGCGAGATGTCGGGCCTGATGAAGACCTGGTACCCCGACTTCCACTTCGCGCAGAACCTGCTGGAGGAGCTCGACGCCCCCGGCGAGTACTTCATCGACCGCGACTCCGGCGTCCTGTACCTGGTGCCGAACGCGTCGTTCCTCGCCCAGCGGGGCGCACCCGTCGTCACCACGCTCGACGAGCCGATGATCCGCACGGACGGCACCTCGTACGTGACGTTCGACGACCTGGTGCTCGACTACGGGCGCGCGAACGCCGCCGTCATCCTCGGCGGCAGCCACGTGACCGTCTCGAACAGCGACATCCAGAACTTCACCGACGGCGGGGTGCTCATCAACTCCCCCGGCCGGTACACCTACGACGGCATCCCGGTGAACCGCGGCGGCACGGACCACGCCGTCGTCTCCAACGACATCCGCCACGTGGGCGGCGTCGGCGTGGTGCTGCAGGGCGGGAACAAGACCACCCTCGCGCCCGGCAACAACCGGGTCGAGGACTCCCACATCCACGACTTCGCCTACTACCACAAGGCCTACAACCCGGGCGTGATGTTCGACGGCGTGGGCAACGTGGCGCGCGGGAACGAGATCAACGACGCCCCGCACCCGGGCATCATCGTGCACGGCAACGACCACCTGTTCGAGCAGAACGAGGTCTACGACGTCTGCAAGACGTTCCAGGACCTCGGCGCGATCTACATGAACTCGGGCGAGACGCCGCAGCAGCGCGGCCACGTGTTCCGGCAGAACTACTTCCACGACGTGGGCCTGACGAAGCACGGCGTGGAGGGCATCTACGCGGACAACTTCACGTGGGACCTGAACATCGAGCAGAACGTGTTCGTGAACATGGGCAACGACGCGATCAAGTCCGGCTCGGCCGACTACATCGACGCCGTGAACAACGTGTTCGTCGACACCACCGTGCCGTACGACAACTACACGCAGTGGATGGGCGACGGCGAGGGCAACACCGTCGACCGGGTCTACATGCCCAAGTGGGAGAAGGTCTTCGCGGACAACGGCGACTTCGTCGGCACGCCGTACCTGACGAAGTACCCGGAGCTGGGCCGCTTCTTCGAGGACAACCACTACTTCCCGGACCACAGCACGTTCGACCGGAACGTGATCTGGAACCCGAACCGCACCCGCAACCCCGACGTCAACGCCGAGGGCGCCCTGGACACGAAGAACCTGCTGAACTACGGGGACAACTGGGTCACCGACGCCGACCCCGGCTTCGTCGACGCGGCGGGCGGTGACTACTCGTTCACCGCGGACGCCGACGTGTTCGACCAGATCCCCGGCTTCGAGGCCATCCCGTTCGACGAGATCGGCACCGACGGGCACGTGGGGCACTCGCAGACGCCGGACGAGGTGGCGCTGGAGTCCCTCGTACTCCCCGGCGACCAGCTCACGATCACCCTGGGCGACGAGCTCTCGGTGGCGGCGCAGGCCGTGCCGTGGAACGCGACGAACCAGGCCGTCACCTACGCCTCGAGCGACCCGGAGGTCGCGACGGTCAGCGCGTCCGGCGTGCTCACCGCCATCGGGCCGGGCGAGCTGGTCGTGACCGTCGAGTCGAAGGCCGACCCGGACATCCGCGACGAGATGACGGTCACCGTGGCCGCCGGCGACGGCGTGCTGCACCGGACCGACTTCGAGTCGGGCGCGAACGGCTGGCCCACCGATGCCAACCGCGCGATCGTCGACGACGGCACGGGCGACCACGTGCTGCGCATCAAGAACGGTGCCAACACCCAGCTCGACCGGCAGTTCTCGCAGTACGCGCTGGACTTCACCGTCACGACGCCGGCCGAGGTGCCCGAGGGCGGGCAGCTGCTCGTCTACGACCGCACCGGCGCGACACCGGGCGGGTACGTCCGGTACCGGCACGCGGCGGCCGGGTCCACGTGGACGATCTTCGACTCGGCATGGGGCACGGTAAAGCAGGTGACCTTGCCCGCGGGCGAGGGCTTGGCGCCGGGCACGCAGTACGACGTGCGCGTGGTCGTCACGGCCGACGGCGTGCGGGTCCTGCTCGACGGCGAGGTGGTCGTCGAGGGCGCCAACCCGGCGCCCACGGCCGCCGGCAAGGTCGGCTTCTACGTGCAGGGCTTCACGGCCCTGGACTTCGACGACGTGACGTTCTCGCTGGTGGGAGTGGACCCCACGAGCGTGACGCTCGCGCCGTCGGCCGCCACGATCGAGCCGGGCGAGACGTGGGAGCTGGACGCCACGTTCACCCCGGCCGACGCGACCCGCACCGGCCTGGAGTGGGCCTCCAGCGACGAGACGGTGGCCACCGTGGCGGACGACGGCACGGTCCGCGGCGTCGGGGCCGGCACGGCGACCGTCACGGCGACGTCGACGGCCGTGCCCGGCCTGACGGCGTCGTCCACCGTGACCGTGCGGGCGGCCGACCACCCGGTGACCGAACTGGGCGCGGAGATCCTCGACGCGGCGGCGTGGGCGCCGTCCGGCGGGGTGACCGTCGCGGACGGCGTGGCGAAGCTCGCCCCGCGCAGCGCCTCCGGGTTCGCGCCGACGACGTTCGGTGACGAGCTGCTGCGCTTCGACTCGTCGTTCGGCGACTTCAACGGCGGCTGGTTCGGGTTCTCGGTGCGCTCGAAGACCGCGGGCAACCCGGTGTGGACCAACAGCAGCTCGGGCTACCTCGTGGTCATCAAGGAGGACGTCATCGAGATGCAGCGGTGGAAGCCCGACGTCTTCATGATCGACGTGTTCCCCAACACGGTGATCGAGCCGAACTCGTCGCACGAGATCACGTTCGGCAGCGTGGCCGTCGAGGGCGGCACCCGCGTGGTGCTGCGCGTGGACGGCGAGCCGGTGTGGAGCTACCTCGACGACACCCCGGACAACCCGCTGGCGGCGCCGGGCTACTTCACGGTCTATCGCCAGGGCCCGGCGGGCGAGATGAGCATCTCCCCGGCGAGCTGATCGACGTGTCAGACGCTCAGATCCCTGGAGGGGTCTGAGCGTCTGACACGTCGTCTTATCAGGAGGTGAAGGTGTGGGTCTGCCGGCCCAGGTTCTCGATCTCCAGGGTCACCTCGTCGCCGTCGCGCAGGTACGGGAAACGGCCGGAGAGGGCGACGCCCTCGGGCGTGCCCGTGCAGATCAGGTCGCCCGGCTCGAGCGCCATGTACTGCGACAGGTGGTGCACGATCGCGGCGACGTCGAAGATCATGTCCGCCGTCGACGAGTCCTGCCGCGGCTCCCCGTTGACGAAGGAGCGCAGGCGCAGGCCGCCCGGGTCCACCTCGTCGGCCGGCACGAGCGCCGGGCCGGTGGGCAGGAACCCCGGCCCGCACTTGCCCTTGGACCACTGGCCGAGCGAGTCGTCGAGCTGCCACGCGCGCTCGCTGACGTCGTCCACCACGGTGTAGCCCGCGACGTGCTCCCGCGCCGCCTCGACCGACGGCAGGTAGCTCGCGCGCCGGCCGATCACGACCGCAAGCTCCACCTCCCAGTCGACCTTCTCGGCGCCGGGCGGCAGGGGCACGGCGTCGTCCGGCCCGGCGACGGTGTTGGGGTGCTTGAAGAAGATGATCGGCAGGCGCGGCGGCTCCGCGCCCGACTCGCGCGCGTGCGCGGCGTAGTTCTGCCCGATGCAGACGACGGCGGCCGGGCGCGCGATCGGCGCCCCGCGGCGCAGCGCGTCCGCGCCGTCGAGCACGGGCAGCTCCCCCGTCGCCAGGGCGGCCCGGGTGCGGGCCACGCCGTCGGTGGCGAGGAACGCGCCGTCGACGTCGGCGGTCAGCGGGCGCAGGTCGTAGGTGACGCCGTCGGAGGTGACGGCGGGGATCTCCTGGCCGAGGGGGCCCAGGCGGAGCAGGTGCATCGTGTCCTCGTTCTCGGTTCGGGTGGGCAGAGGGGCTCAGGCCTGCTCGGGCGGCCGCACGCGCAGCTCGTGCATGCCGCCGTCGACCGCGAGCGCCGTGCCCGTGGTCGCCGTGGCGAGCGGGCTGGCGAGGTAGCAGACGGCGTGCGCGACGGCCTGGGGGCTGACCAGCTTGCCCGTGGGCTGGCGGGCCTCGAGGGCGGCGCGCTCGGCGGCGGGGTCGGCGGCGGCGTCGAGCAGGCGGCCCACCCAGGGTGTGTCGACGGTGCCGGGGTTCACGCAGGTCACGCGGATGTTCTCGCGCACGTGGTCGGCGGCCATCGCGAGCGTGAGCGCCTGGACGGCGCCCTTGCTCGCGGAGTAGAGGGCGCGCTGCGGCAGGCCGGTCCAGGAGGCGATGGACGCCGTGTTGACCACCGCGGCGTGCTCGGACTCGCGCAGGTACGGCAGCGCGGCGCGGGTGACGCGCACGATGCCGAGCACGTTGACGTCCAGCACGCGCAGCCACTCGGCGTCGTCGTTGTCGGCGACGGTGCCCTGGGCGCCGATGCCGGCGTTGTTGACGACGACGTCGATGCCGCCCAGGCGCCGCGCGGCGGCCTCGACGGCGGCGCGGACGGCGGCGTCGTCGGTCACGTCGGCGACCTCGCCGCTCGCGCCCTCGGGCACGCCGTCGGCGGAGCGGTCGATCGCGACGACCTGGGCGCCGCGCTCCAGCAGGGCGGTCACGACGGCGGCGCCGATACCGGACGCCCCTCCCGTGACGATGGCGCGGACGCCGTCGAACTCAAGGGCTGTGGTCACGGGAACTCCTCCTGGAAAACGGCTGCGATGGCGATTCATCCAATCTATAGCACCGATCCGTGCCAATTCGTAGGGCTCGATCACGTTCTGGACCCGCTAGGCTCGACCTACTCGAAGCGATACGTCATACCTCTGCCCGCGCTTCGGGTTCAACCGCTCGACGAGGAGTGATCCGCACATGTCCCAGCCGGCCGATTCCGCCCCGCAGCCGCACCTGGACCGGACCTGGTTCACCGAGGCCAGGTTCGGCCTGTTCGTGCACTTCGGGCTGTACTCCGCCGCGGCCCGGCACGAGTGGGTGATGAGCAACGAACGCCAGACCGTCGAGCAGTACGAGCGCTACGCGGAGGTGTTCGACCCCGACCTGTTCGATGCCCGGGCGATCGCGCGAGCGGCCAAGGACGCCGGGATGCGGTACGTGGTGCTGACCACCAAGCACCACGACGGCTTCGCCCTGTGGGACTCCGCCGTCAGCGACTACTCCGTCGCGCGCACGCGGGGGCGCGACCTGGTCGCGGAGCTGGCCGAGGCGGTGCGGGCCGAGGGGCTGCGCCTGGGGCTGTACCACTCGCTCATCGACTGGCACCACCCGGACTTCACCGTGGACTTCGTGCACCCCCGCCGGGACGACCCGGACGCCCACGCCCTGAACGAGGGCCGCGACATGGCGCGGTACCGCACCTACCTGCACGCGCAGGTGCGCGAGCTGCTCACCGGGTACGGCGCCGTCGACTACGTGTTCTTCGACTACACCTACGCCCACGACCGGGACGGGTGGCGCGGCAAGTACCCCGAGGACTGGGACGCCGAGGGGCTGCTCGCCCTGGTCCGCGAGCTGCAGCCGCAGGCCGTGGTCAACGACCGCCTCGGCATCCCGGGCGACCTGGTCACCCCGGAGCAGTACCAGCCGGACCAGCCCATGCGGGACGACGCCGGCACGCCCATCACCTGGGAGGCCTGCCAGACGCTGAACGGGAGCTGGGGCTACGACCGGGACAACACCCGGTTCAAGGACCCGGACCTGCTGGTGCGCATGCTCGTGGACACGGTGGCCAAGGGCGGCAACCTGCTGCTGAACATCGGCCCGGACGGGCGCGGCGCGATCCCGGCCCGCGACGCGACCACGCTCGCGGCGCTCGGAGCCTGGACCCGGCTGCACGGCCGCTCCATCACGGGGGCGGGTCCCGCGGAGCCGGAGCTGGCCCAAGCCCTCGCGCCGGGGCTGCCGCCCGGCGTCGTGCTCACGCAGCGCGCCGACCGGCTGTACCTGCACCTGTTCGCGTGGCCGTTCGCGCACGTGCACCTGCGCGGGCTGGCCGACCGCGTGCGGTACGCCCAGCTGCTGCACGACGGCTCCGAGCTGCGCGCCACCCGCACCGACCCGGACCAGAAGGCGTGGAACACGACGCCCGGCGGGCAGCCGCCCGGCACCCTGACGCTGCACCTGCCCGCGGCGCGGCCCGACGTCGCGGTGCCGGTGGTCGAGCTGTTCCTGCGATGAGGCTCCTGCGATGAGTTCGGGGGCGCGCCGTCGTCGGACAGGGCATGAACCTGAAAAAGCATCGGCGGCCCGCCCCCTCGTCAGGCAGGGTTGAGCCATGAGCGACGTCGACATGCCCCGCTGGAAGCGCAACGTCGGGCTGTTCCTCGCCGGCCAGACCATCTCCCTGTTCGGGTCGATGGTGGTCATGTACGCGGTCATGTGGCACCTGACCATCGAGACGCGGTCCGGGTCGGTGCTCATGCTGAGCATCGTGTTCGGCATGCTGCCGCAGGCATTCGTGTCGATCTTCGGCGGGGTGTGGGCGGACCGGCACCACCGCAAGTTCCTGATCATGGGCTCGGACACCGTCATCGCCCTGGCGACCCTGGCGCTCGCGCTGCTCATGGTCAGCGGCGTCGACTCGCTCTGGGTCATCTACGCCGCGCTGGCGGTGCGCTCCGTGTTCGCCGGCATCCAGACGCCGGCCGTGAGCGCGATGATCCCGCAGATCACCCCGACCGACCAGCTCATGCGCGTCAACGGAATCTTCCAGTCCATCCAGTCGGGCATGATGCTGCTCGCCCCGGCCCTGGCGGCCGTGATCTACGCGTCCTTCGACATCGTCACCGTCTTCTTCGTGGACGTCGTGACCGCGCTGCTCGGCGTCGGGATGCTCGCGCTGGTCGCGGTGCCGCGCCTGGTGCGGTCCGACGCCGGCGAGCCGGTCAGCTACTTCGGCGACCTCGCCGCGGGTGTGCGGTACATCCGGTCGAACGCGCCCGTGCGGTGGCTCATCACGCTGTTCGCGTTGGTCATGTTCCTGGTGGGGGCGCCGAGCTACCTCACGCCGCTCATGGTCACCCGCACGTTCGGCGACGAGGTGTGGAAGCTGACCGCCAACGAGCTGTTCTGGGGCGGCGGCATGCTGCTGGGCGGCATCATCATGGCGTCGGTCGGGCCCCGGGTCACGCGCCGGGTGCGCCTCATGGTCGGGTCGGTGCTCGCCACCGGCGTGCTGGTCGCCGGGCTGGGCGTGGCCACGAACATGTGGGTGTTCTTCGGGATCGGGCTGGTGATCGGCGTCATGTTCGCGGCGCTCAACACCCCCGCGCTGACGATCATCCAGGAGCGCGTGGAACCCGAGATGCAGGGCCGGGTGTTCGGCTTCGTGGGCATCGTGATGACCGTGGCGATGCCGCTGTCCATGGTGGTGTTCGGCCCGCTGGCCGACCAGTTCTCCGTCCAGGCGCTGCTGATCCTGGCCGGCGTGCTGCTGGTGGCGGTGCTGGGCGCGATCCTCGCGTTCCCCGGGGCGCGGCGCTCGCTCGGGCAGGTCGACGCGGCGCCGGCTGCCGCACCGGAGGAGGCTGCCGCGGATGCCGTCGCGGCAGCGGGGCCGGCGACGTCGGCTGTGCCACAGGACACAGCCGACCTGCGCTGACGGCGTGAAAGTATTGCTGGGTCCCATAGCCGTCAGCCATCCGTGCGGAAGGTTCCTGTGAGCGCTCCGAAGATCTATGCCCTGCACGAGAACCCCGAGTGGTTCCCGCCGTTCGCCGAGGCCTTCGCGGCCGAGGGTGTCGAGTTCGAGGAGTGGGTGCTCACCGACGGCGTCCTCGACCTGGACGAGGCGCCGCCGGAGGGCATCTTCTGGTCGCGCATCTCGGCGAGCAGCCACACCCGCGACCACGGCCTGACCAAGGACTACTCGCGCGCGGTGCTGTCCTGGCTGGAGGCGTACGGCCGCCGCACGGTCAACGGCCGGCGCGTGCTGGAGCTCGAGATGAGCAAGGTGGACCAGCTCACCGCGCTGCGCGCCGCCGGGATCGACACCCCGCGCACCGTGGCCGCCGTCGGCCGCGACCAGGTGCTCAAGGCGGCGCAGGGGTTCCCCACGCCGTTCGTCACCAAGCACAACCAGGGCGGCAAGGGCCTGGGCGTGCGCAAGTTCGACTCGTTCGAGGACCTCGCCGAGCACGTCGCCTCCGACGAGTACGAGGAGCCGGTGGACGGCATCACGCTGATCCAGGAGTACGTCGTGGCGGCGGACGGCGGCATCACGCGCGTGGAGATCGTCGGCGGCGAGATGGTCTACGCCGTCCGCGGCGACACCGAGCGGGGCGGGTTCCAGCTCTGCCCGGCCGACGCGTGCGCCGTCGACCCGGTCACGGGCCGGCCGATCCCGCCGGTCGGCGCGACCATCTCCATGGCGCCCGACGACGAGTGGGGGCTGTTCTCGGAGCGCGAGGGCTACGACGACCCGGTGGTGGCCAAGTACCTGGAGTTCACGCGGCGGCACGGCATCGAGGTGGCCGGCATCGAGAACATCCGGACGGCGGACGGCCGGGTGCTGACGTACGACGTGAACACGAACACGAACTACAACAGCGACGTCGAGCGAGGCACGGCGAGGTCGGGGCCGCGGGAGATCGTGCGCCACCTGGCGCGGGTCCTGAAGGAGACGTACCCGGCGACCTGACGGGTCGGGTGCGACCGTTGGTGCGCTTCTACCCAGTCATTGCGCCCGAAAACACGCTGTTTTCGGGCGCAATGGCTGGGTAGAAGCGCACTACCGGTCGAGCGGCGGGTAGGTCAGGCGAAGGCGAAGATCGGGCCGAAGGCGACCACGACGATCGTCGCCCACACCGCGTAGACCGGCAGGTACGCCGTCTGCCAGCGCTCGATCGCGCCGAACGTGCGCTGCCCGCGCACGAAGCCGGTCGCCAGCCACGCCGCCCACGCGAGGTGCACCAGGAGCACCAGGTTGAGCCCGAGCGCCGCGACCTTGTTGGCGGTGAACCCGAACTCGGCGATGCGGGTGAGCATCGCGGTCAGGGCCACGGCGTCCACCGCGAGCGCCGCACCGACCAGGACGAGCTGCAGCCAGTCGAAGATCCCGGGCGGGGCGTGCGGGTCGCGGGCCGAGATCGAGTACAGCAGCAGGAACAGGACCAGCACGAGGATCGCGTCCATCAGGATCAGCAGCTCGCGGTCGACGTCGGTGAGCGGCCCGTTGACGAGCAGCACCACGAACATCGCGACCAGCATGACGATGGTCAGCGGCGTGAACACGCGGGTCAGGACCGGGGCGATGTTCTCGACGACGTTCTTCTTGGCCTCCACCAGCCAGGCGCTGACCAGCAGCGCCCCCGGCAGGCAGAACGGCAGGAGCCAGTCCGCGAAGAACGGCTCGAAGTCGACGCCGACCAGGCTGAGCGTGCCGACGGTGAGCCCGATGAGCAGCCCGCCCCCGAGCGCGACGAGCGCGAGGTAGATGATGAGCTCGCCCGTGAACCGGACGAAGTCCATACGGCGCGCGCTCGACCGCCAGGCACCGCCGGCGTACACGACGCCGAGGAGGAGCCAGAGCACCACGGGCGTGTGGGTGATCGCGAGGAACTCGGTCATGCCGGGCTCTTGGTAGGGGCCGGACTCGAACGGGTAGAGGTTGACCACGAGCGCGAGCGCCGTCGTGATCGCGAGCAGTACGGCGCTCACCCGCCACGACACGTGCCGCTTCCACACGAAGTACCCGGCCAGGAACGGCAGGACGGCGAAGACGCCGTTGCGCACGAGCACCAGCTCGTTGCCGACGGTCGCGGCGAGCAGGACCTTGAGCACGATCCCGGCGCCGACCGCGAGGGCCAGGACGACGGCCAGCTCACGCCAGCGTCCGCTGTCGCCGGGCTCCTCGGGCACGAGCACGAGCTGCTTCCAGAGCCGGTCGGAGTGCTCGCGCGCGAACTCGCGGGACACCTCGTCGAGGTTGCCCATGCGCTTGACCGCGACGAGGAACGCCTCCTCGTCCTCCAAGCCACCGGCGGTCAGGTCGCTGACCTGGCCGCGCAGGTGGTCCTCCATCTCGTCGACGTCGGCAGCCGAGATCGCCCGACGGCGCTGGACGTACCCGCGCCACAGGTCGATCTGCTCCTCCAGCACGACGTGCTCGGCGGGCTCCGTCCGCTGGGCGGGTCCGGCGTCGTTCCCGTTCTGGTCGCTCATCAGGCCCACCCCTCCGCGACGGCGGGGCCGGGCTGGACGTCCTGCCACACCTGCTTGAGCGCGTCGGAGACGACGGCCCACTGCTGGCGGCGCTCCGCGAGCGCCTCCTTTCCCGACGCGGTGATCGCGTAGTGCTTGCGCCGGCGCCCGACGTCGGACGTGCCCCACGTGGCCTTGACGTACTCGAGGCGCTCGAGCCGGTGGAGCAGGGGGTAGAGCATGCCGTCGGTCCACTCCATGCGGCCGCCGGAGAGCTCGTTGACGCGCTTGAGGATCGCGTAGCCGTACGACTCGCCGTCGGCCAGGATGCCGAGGACGAGCGGCGTGGCGGACGCCGCGACCAGATCCTTGTCGATGTGCACCTGCACTCCTATGCCTAGTGCTGCTAGGGATGCCTACCCTAGCAGCACTAGGCATAGGAGTCCTAGGTCAGGAACCAGGCAAGTCTCCGGGTCTGTGTTTTTCGGGGCCGCGGAGCGCTAGCGCCGGCGCGGGGTCGCGGCCCGGTAGGCCGAGACCGTCGGCTCGCCGTCGAGCCAGAAGCGCCACGGGTACAGGTCCGCGCGGCCGCCGTCTCCGCTCACACCCACGCGCGGCCCGGACAGCACGGTGCCCGACGGCGTCGCGGGGACTTCCAGCGCCACCGCACCTCCCGGGTCGGTGACGTCGGCGCCGTCGTCGGCCAGGTCGAGGCCGAGCGCGACGGCGAGCCGGGCCGGGCCGCGGGCCAGGTCGCGGTCGGTGCGCGCCACGCCCGAGGCGAGGCGCCGGGTCCGGGCGAGCGCCAGCCCCTCGGGCCCGGGTCCCGTCACCTCGCCGGCGCGCAGCAGCACGGCCGACGCCGTCCCCTCGGGCCCGCAGACCACGTTGGCGCAGTAGTGCAGGCCCAGGTGCCGGTACACGTACAGGTGCCCGGGCCCGCCGAACATGGTCTCGTTGCGCCGGCTCGGGCCGCGGAAGGCGTGGGAGCCGGGATCGTTGGTGCCGTCGTACGCCTCGACCTCGGTGATCCGCAGCGTGACGGCGCCGTCAGGCGTGCGGCGGGTCAGGGTGGCGCCGAGCAGGTCGCGGGCGACGTCGACCACGGGGCGGGCGTAGAACTCGCGGACCGGGACGGCCATGGGTGCGTCGCTCAGCTTGACTCCTCGATTCTCGCCGGGCAGACGGCGCGGGGAGAACCCATCCGCCCGGGCCGTGTCACCGACAGTAGACATTGTCTACTGTGCGCAACCGACCCCGGCGGGAAGCACATTCCCGCCCGCCGCCGCACTCGGCTGCCGCGCGGTTCGTGTCAGAAGGACCCGTTGTCCATCAGCCTCTTGCGCCGGTCACCAAGCTCCGACCGCAGCACATCGACCTGCACCTCCGCGCGGGCGACCACCTGCGCGTCCACGGTGTACGGCACCTCGTACGGGACGGAACAGCCGCACGCGTTGGCCTCCGCCTGGGCCTTGGCCCCCTCCCGCGCCTCGGCCGCGGCGAACACACCGCCCGCGCCCGGCGACGAGCAGCCCATCGACGACGTCCCCGTCAGCGGGAGCGCCGACGACGTCCGGCAGGTCCCGGCGGCGCCGCCCTGCACCTGGAACACCGAGACGAGCTCGCCGGTCACCGAGCCGCCCGTCACCGTCCCCTGCGACGTGGCGACGTCGGTGGTCACCTCGACGCTCGACGAGCAACCTCCGGCAGCGCAGCTGACCTGGGCCTGACCGCCCATGTCGAACGTGATGCTCGGGTTCACCGCGCTCTTGAGCTGCTTGGTGAGGCCGATCATCTCGTCGAAGAGCTCGGCGACCTCGTCCTGCGACATCTGCGTCACCGCCGACGGCCCCTCGGCCGACCCACCGGACCCCGACGCCGCGGGCGGGTCCACCCGGAGCACCTCGTACGGCGGCTCCTGCGTCACGTAGACCGGCCCGGCCGACGTCCGCACCCACCGCGCGGGCACGCCGTCGACCTCCACCTCCTCGACGGCGGCGTCCGACGACGGCAGCTCGCCCGCCCGGACCGCGGACCGGAGGTACTCCGCGTACTCCTGCGGGGTCTGCACCAGGTCGCCGACAGGCAGGGCCGCGTCGCCCTCGTTGAGCAGCCACCGCTTGTCGAGCTCCCGCCGCATCTCCCGGGTCGCGCCCTCGGCCGCCAGCGTGCCGGACGGCGGCTTGACGTACTCCTGGTCACCGATCTTCAGGACGCGGTACTCGTCGCCGTCGACCGAGAACGACCCGAGCGCGTCGCCGTCAGAGGTGACCCGGAGGTCGTAGTCGACGCCTGCGGTGGTCCCCCGGTGGTGGACGGCCGCCGTCTGCGCGAGCTCGTCGAGCGCGAGCTCGAAGGGCTGGCGCGCCTCCTCCTCCGCGGCGACGTCCTCCGCGAAACCCAGGAACGACGAGACCAGCGTGACGATGCCCGCGACCGCCAGCCCGAGGAGCACCACACCCCCGGCGATCAGCCAGACCCACCACTTGCGCCACCAGCGCACCGCAGCCACGCGTGTCCCCGTTCGGTCGACCCTCTCGGCGTCCCGCACGAGACACCGCGCGAAACGTTAGAGGGTCTACCGTACGGTGACAAGCGCCTCTGTGATGCGAGAGGCTCCGGGATCGAGCCCGGTCAGGTCAGCGCGCCGAACCCGTCCAGCCGCAGGTCAGCGCGCTCGCGGGTACGCTCCCGCGCGTAGTGCCCGGCCTCGTCGGCCATCCAGCGCAGCCAGTGCTCGCGCGCCTCCGCGCCGTCGCGCTCCAGGCCGCGGCGCAGCCGCTCGGCGTCGTCCGCCTCCACCCAGATACGGAACGCGCCGAGCGCGTCGACCTGGCGGGCGCCCGCGCCGCAGCCCTCGACCACGAGGTGGGGCGACGGCGGCACGTCGTGCCACTCGGCCCAGTCGCCCTCGAACCAGTCGTAGCGCCGGTAGCGCACCGGCTCCCCCGCGGCCAGCGGGTCCAGGACCCAGCGGCGGAGGTTGGCGGCGCCGCCGTCCGGGCCGGCGGCCCAGCCCTCGTAGAGGTCGTCCATGTGGATCACCGCCGCCTCCAGCGCGTCCCCGAGCTGGGCGGCAAGCGTCGTCTTGCCCGACCCGGCGGGGCCGTCGACGCACACCAGCCGCGCGTCGGCGACCCGGATCCGCTCCAGCACATCACCCAGCACCCCTGGCGTGACGGTCATCCCACTCCCCTCATAGGTGTACCCAGCGATTGTGCCCGGAATCCACGTGGGATCCGGGCACAATCGCTGGGTAGACGTCGGCCGACGCCGCGCGTCAGGCCTCCGGCTGGGCCCAGAAGCGGAACTCCGTGGCGCGCTCCTTGGCGGCCTCGATCTGCTCCGCGACCCGCACCGGGGCGGTGCCGCCGACTCCGTCGCGCGAGGCGAGCGAGCCCTCGACCGAGAGCACCGAGCGCACCTCGGGGGTGAGGTGCTCCGAGATCTTGGCGAGGTCCTCGTCGGACAGGTCCCACAGCTCGATGCCGCGCGCCTCGCACTCCTGCACGCAGGAGCCGGCCACCTCGTGCGCCACGCGGAACGGGACACCCTGCTTGACCAGCCACTCGGCGATGTCGGTCGCGAGCGAGAAGCCCTGCGGCGCGAGCTCGGCCATGCGGTCGGTGTCGAAGACCATGGTGCGCACCATGCCCGTGAACGCGGGCAGCACTGTGGTGAGGGTCGCCACCTGGTCGAACACCGGCTCCTTGTCCTCCTGCAGGTCGCGGTTGTACGCGAGCGGGAGGCCCTTGAGCGTGGTGAGCAGACCGGTGAGGTCACCGATCACGCGCCCGGCCTTGCCGCGCGCGAGCTCGGCGATGTCCGGGTTCTTCTTCTGCGGCATGATCGAGGAGCCCGTGGAGTACGCGTCGTCCAGGCGGACGAAACCGAACTCCTTGGTGTTCCAGAGGATGATCTCCTCGGAGATCCGCGACAGGTCCACGCCGATCATCGCCGCGACGAACGCGAACTCCGCCGTCACGTCGCGCGACGCGGTGCCGTCGATCGAGTTCTCGACCGGCCCGCCCTCCAGGCCCAGGTCGGCGGCCACGGCCGCCGGGTCCAGGCCGAGCGACGAACCCGCGAGCGCGCCCGAGCCGTAGGGCGACTTCGAGGCGCGCACGTCCCAGTCCAGGAACCGGTCGACGTCGCGCAGCAGCGGCCAGGCGTGCGCCAGCAGGTGGTGCGCCAGCAGCACGGGCTGGGCGTGCTGCAGGTGGGTGCGCCCCGGCATGGGCGCGCTGCCCGCGGCCTGCGCCTGCACGATCAGCTCGTCCACGAGGTCAAGCACCTGCGTGCCGATCGTGCGGGCCTGGTCGCGCAGGTACAGCCGCACCAGCGTGGCGATCTGGTCGTTGCGGGACCGGCCGGCGCGCAGCTTGCCGCCCAGCTCGTCGCCGGCGCGCTCCAGCAGGCCACGCTCCAGCGCGGTGTGCACGTCCTCGTCGTCGAGCACCGGGAGGAAGGCACCGGACAGGACGTCCTGCTCCAGCACGTCGAGCGCGTCGATCATCCGCGCGAGCTCCGGCTCGGTGAGCAGCCCGGCGGCCGCCAGGGCGCGGGCGTGCGCCCGCGACCCGGCGATGTCGTACTGCGCGAGCCGCCAGTCGAAGTGCGTCGACTGCGACAGCGCCGCCAGCTCCGGCGAGGGACCGCCGGCGAACCGGCCGCCCCAGAGGGCGACCTTCGGCCCGGTGTGCTCCCCGACGGTCCGCGGGGTCGCGTGGCCGACGTCCTTGCCGTCGTGCTCGCTCACAGCGCGCCGGCCGTCAGGCTCGCCGAGGTGCCGAGGTCCACGCCGTTGCCGAACTTCTCGTCGCGCGCGGCGGCGAGCTTGGCGGTGAGGCCGTAGATCTCGATGAAGCCGCGGGCCTGCGACTGGTCGAACGCGTCGCCCTCGTCGTAGGTGGCGAGGTTGAAGTCGTACAGCGACTGCTCCGAGCGGCGCCCGGTCACGGTGGCCCGGCCGCCGTGCAGCACCATGCGGATCTCGCCGGAGACGTACTTCTGGGTGTCGTCGACGAACACGTCGAGCGACTTCTTCAGCGGCGAGAACCACATGCCGTCGTAGACCAGCTCGCTCCAGCGCTGCTCGACCTGGCGCTTGAACCGGGCCTGCTCGCGCTCGATCGTGACGTTCTCGAGCTCCTGGTGCGCCGTGATCAGGGCGATGGCACCGGGGGCCTCGTAGATCTCGCGGGACTTGATGCCCACGAGGCGGTCCTCGACGATGTCGATGCGGCCCACGCCCTGCGCGCCGGCGCGGCGGTTCATCTCCTGGATGGCCTGCAGCGGGGTGACGGGCACGCCGTCGATCGCGACCGGGATGCCCTGCTCGAAGGTCAGGTAGACCTCGTCGGCCACGGGCGGGAACGTGGGGTCGTCCGTGTAGGAGTAGACGTCCTTGGTGGGCTCGTTCCAGATGTCCTCGAGGAAGCCCGTCTCGACGGCGCGGCCCCACACGTTCTGGTCGATCGAGAACGGGTTCTTCTTGGTGGTCGCGATCGGCAGGTCGTGCTTCTCGGCGTAGTCGATGGCCTTCTCGCGGGTCAGCGCGAGGTCGCGCACCGGGGCGATCGACTTGAGGTCGGGCGCGAGCGAGGTGGTGGCCACCTCGAACCGCACCTGGTCGTTGCCCTTGCCGGTGCAGCCGTGGGCCACGGTCGAGGCCCCGAACTGGCGGGCCGCGCGCACCATGTGCTTGACGATGACGGGGCGCGAGATGGCGGAGACCAGCGGGTAGCGGTCGAGGTACATGCCGTTGGCCCGCAGGGCGGGCATGCAGTACTCGGCGGCGAACTCGTCGCGCGCGTCGGCGACGTACGCCTCGACGGCGCCGCAGTCCAGCGCGCGCTGGCGGATGACGTTCATGTCCTCGCCGCCCTGGCCGACGTCGACGGCCACGGCGACCACCTCGGCCCCGGTGGCCTCGGCGATCCAGCCGATGGCGACGGAGGTGTCCAGGCCGCCCGAGTAGGCGAGCACGACGCGTTCAGTCATGATTGACGATCTCTTTCCGGTGGTGGTGTCAGGTGCAATTCTTGTGCGTTCTCAGGCGCTGAGCGCGAGGAAGCGTTCGGCCAGCGCGGAGCCGTCGGCGTCGCGGGCGATCACCAGGATGGTGTCGTCCCCCGCGATGGTCCCCAGCATGCCGGGGAAGACGGAGTGGTCGATGGCGGAGGCCAGCAGGTTGGCGGCCCCCGGCGGGGTGCGCAGCACCACGAGGTTGCCCGAGGACTCCGCCGAGACCAGCAGCTCCTTGGCCAGCCGCGCGAGCCGCGCGGACAGGTACTCCTCGCTCGCGTCCGACTGCGCGCTGCGGTCGCCGCCCTCGCCGGGCACGGCGTAGACGAGCGTGCCGTCCGAGCCGCGCACCTTCTCGGCCTGCAGCTCGATCAGGTCGCGCGAGAGCGTGCCCTGGGTGACGCTCACGCCGTCCGCGGCCAGGGCGTCGGCGAGCTCGGCCTGGGAGTGGATGGCGTTGCGCGTCACGATCGCGGTGATCCGGGCGTGCCGGGCCGCCTTCGTGGTGGCGGTCGTCGCCGTCTGCCGGGCGACCATCAGCCCTGCTCCAGCAGGAAGGCGAGCAGCGCCTTCTGCGCGTGCAGGCGGTTCTCGGCCTCGTCGAAGACCACGGACTGCGGGCCGTCGATCACCTCGGCGGTGATCTCCTTGCCGCGGTAGGCGGGCAGGCAGTGCAGCACGAGCGCGCCGGGGGCGGCGCCCGCGAGGAGCTCCGCGTTCAGCTGGTAGTCCCAGAACAGGTCGGCGCGCTGCTCGGCCTCGGCCTCGTCGCCCATCGAGATCCAGGTGTCGGTGGCGACGACGTCCGCGCCGGCCACGGCCTCCTTGGCCGACGTCGTCAGGGTCACCGAGCCGCCCGTGGTCGCGGCGATCTCGCGCGCCCTGGCGACCACGTCGGCGTCGGGCAGGTAGCCCTCGGGGCCACCGACCCGCACGTGCAGGCCCGCCGTGGCGCCGCCCAGCACGTACGAGTTGCCCATGTTGTTCGCGGCGTCGCCCACGTAGGCGAACGTGGTGCCGGGCAGGGCGGCCAGCCCGCGGTGCTGCGCCACCGTGAGCAGGTCCGCGAGGATCTGGCACGGGTGGAACTCGTCCGTCAGAGCGTTGACCACGGGCACGCGCGAGACGGAGGCCATCTCGTCGATGCGCTCCTGACCGAACGTGCGCCACACGATGGCCGAGACCTGCCGGTCGAGCACGCGCGTGGTGTCGACGACGGACTCGCGCACGCCGATCTGGGCGAGCCGGCCGTCGACGACGAGCGGGAAGCCCCCGAGCTCGGCGATCCCGGTCGCGAACGACACCTGGGTGCGCAGCGTGGGCTTGTCGGTGATGAACGCGACGGCCCGCGGGCCCTCCAGCGGGCGCTTCGCGTACCGGTCGGCGCGCAGGGCGAGGCCCAGCTCCAGGACGGCCTTCTGCTCGGCAGGCGTCAGGTCGTCGTCGCGCAGGAAGTGGCGGGTCATGCGGGGTCCTCCTTGGTCTCGGCAGGCTCGACCGGCGTGCCGACGGGGTCGAGCGAGGCGAAGAAGCGGGCGGCCTCCGTGGCCTGCTCCGGGGTCAGGATCAGCGGCGGGGCCAGCCGGATCGCGTCGGGCGCGACCGCGTTGACGATGAACCCGGCCTCCAGCCCGGCCGTGGCCACCTGCGGCGCCACCGGCTCGTTCAGGACGACGGCGAGCAGCAGCCCGCGGCCGCGGACCTCCTTGACGAGCGGGCTGCCGCACATCTCGATCTCCTGGCGCAGCAGCGCCCCGACCTCGCGCACGTTGGCGAGCAGGCCGTCGCGCTCGATCACGCCGAGGGTGGCGAGCGCCGCGGCCGAGGCCACGGGGTTGCCGCCGAACGTGCTGCCGTGCTGGCCGCGGCCGAGCAGGTGCGCGGCGTCGCCGTAGGCGATGACGGCGCCGACGGGGAAGCCGCCGCCGAGGCCCTTGGCGACCGTGACGACGTCGGGCACGATGCCGCCGCCGATCTCGGGCTGCTGGTAGGCGAACCACGAGCCGCAGCGGCCGACGCCGGTCTGCACCTCGTCGAGGACGAGCAGCGCGCCGTGCGCCTTGGTCAGGCGGCGGGCGGCCGCGAGGTAGCCCGGCGGCAGGGGGCGCACGCCGGCCTCGCCCTGCACGGGCTCGACCACCAGCGCGGCGACCTCGCCGTGCTCGGCGACGGACTGCGGCGTGAACGCGGCCTCGAGCGCGGCCAGGTCGCCGAACGGCAGGTGCTCGACACCGCCGGGCAGCGGCTCGAACGGCTCGCGGTAGGCGGCCTTCGCGGTCAGGGCGAGCGCGCCCATGGACCGGCCGTGGAAGCCGCCCTCCAGGGCGAGCACCCGAGTGCGGGTGCCCACGCCGGACGACGTCGCCACGCGGCGCGTCATCTTGAACGCGGCCTCGAGCGCCTCGGTGCCCGAGTTGGTGAGGAACACACGGGAACCGTCGGGCGCCTCGGCGACGCGCAGCAGCGTCTCGGCGAGCGCGATCTGGGCGGGCGTGCCGAAGAAGTTCGAGACGTGGCCGAGCGTGCCGAGCTGGGCGCTGATCGCGGCCGTCAGCGTGGGGTGCGCGTGGCCCAGCGCGTTCACCGCGATGCCCGCGAGCAGGTCGAGGTAGCGCTTGCCGTCGGCGTCCCACACGTAGGCGCCCTCGCCGCGCACGAGCACGCGCTGCGGCGGCCCGAACGTGTCCATGACCGCGCCCGAGTACCGCTGGGTCCAGGCGGCGACCGAGCCCTCGGCCGCGAGCGCCGAGCCCTCGTCGGCGGGGATCATGGTGCTCATTCGTTCGTTCCTTCCTGGGTCTCGACAGGCTCGACCAGCGGGGCGGCGGGGCCGGGGACGACCATCGTGCCGTTGCCCCGGGTGGTGAAGACCTCCAGCAGCGCGCTGTGCGGCTGCCGGCCGTCGATGACGGTCGCGGCGCCCACGCCGCCCTCGACGGCGCGCAGGCACGCCTCCATCTTGGGCACCATCCCGGACTCGAGGCTGGGCAGCAGCTCCGCCAGCTCCGGCGCGGTGATGCGCTCCACCAGCGAGCCCTTGTCGGGCCAGTTCGTGTACAGGCCCTCGACGTCCGTCAGGACGATGAGCTTCTTGGCGCCGAGCGCCACCGCGAGCGCCGAGGCAGCGGTGTCCGCGTTGACGTTGAGCACCTGGGTCGGGTCGTCCTTGTCGGGCGCGATGGTGGAGACCACGGGGATGCGGCCGGCCTCCAGCAGGTCCTCGACGGCACGCGGGTCCACCTGGACGACGTCGCCCACGAGGCCGACGTCGACGGGCACGCCCTGGACGATGGCGTGCCGGCGCTGGGCGCCGAGCAGGCCGCCGTCCTCCCCCGACAGGCCGACGGCGACGGGGCCGTGGGCGTTGATCAGGCCTACGAGCTCGCGGCTGACCTGGCCGGTCAGCACCATGCGGACGACCTCCATGGCCTCCGGCGTGGTGACGCGCAGGCCGCCCTTGAACTCCGACTCGATGCCGAGGCGGTCGAGCATGGCGTTGATCTGCGGTCCCCCGCCGTGCACGACGACGGGCCGCAGGCCCACCTGCCGCAGGAACACCATGTCCTGCGCGAAGGCGGCCTTGAGCTCGGCGTCGATCATGGCGTTGCCGCCGTACTTGACCACGACGAGCGCGCCGGAGAACTCCTGCAGCCAGGGCAGGGCCTCGATCAGCACCTCGGCCTTCTGGTCGGGCCGCAGCCCGTTCACGATGTCGCTGCTCATGAGCTGTAGGCGCTGTTCTCGTGCACGTAGTCGTGCGTGAGGTCGTTGGTCCACAGCGTGATCTCGGCGTCGCCGGCGTGCAGGTCGATCGTGAACGTCACGTCGCGGGACGCGGCCATGTCGACCTTCTCCGGGTCCTCGTGCGCGCCGCCGGCCTTGCAGACCAGGACGCCGTTGACGCTGACGTCGAGCTGGGCCGGGTCGTAGGGCGCGACGTCCTCGGGCACGGTGCCGACCTGGGACAGGATGCGGCCCCAGTTGGGGTCGTTGCCGAACACGGCGGCCTTGACCAGGTTGGACCGGCTGACGGCGCGGGCGACGGCGAGCGCGGCGTCCTCGGTGGTGGCGTTCGTGACGGTGATCGCGATGTCGTGGGACGCGCCCTCGGCGTCGGCCACGAGCTGGCGGGCCAGGTCGGCGCAGATCTCGGTGACGGCCGTGGTGAGCTCGTCCAGGCCGGGCGTGACGCCGGAGGCGCCCGAGGCCATGAGCACCACGGTGTCCGAGGTGGACATGGCGCCGTCGGAGTCGACGCGGTCGAAGGTGACGCGCGTGGCCGCCCGCAGGGCGGCGTCGGCGTCCGCGGCCGGGACGACGGCGTCCGTGGTCACCACGCACAGCATCGTCGCCAGGGCGGGGGCGAGCATGCCCGCACCCTTGGCCATGCCGCCCACCGTGAAGGTGCCCTGCGACGTCTCGACCGTGCGCACCGCCGTCTTGGCGACGGTGTCGGTGGTCATGATGGCGGTGGCGGCGGCCTGCCCGGCGGCGTCGTCGGCCGCGAGCTCGCCGACGGCCACGGGGACGCCCGCGAGCAGCTTGTCGGCGGCGAGCCGCACGCCGATCAGGCCGGTCGAGGCGACGAGCACGTCGATGGCGCCGATGCCGAGCTCGCCGGCCACCTTCTCGGCGGTGGCGTGCGCGTCCTGGAACCCGCCCGGCCCCGTGCACACGTTGGCCCCGCCCGAGTTGAGCACGACGGCGCGGGCGGCGCCGTCCTTGACCGCCTGTCGCGACCACATGACCGGCGCGCCGACCACACGGTTGCTCGTGAACACCGCGGCGGCGGCGAACTCGGGACCGTCGTTGACCACGAGGGCCAGGTCGGGGTTGCCGGAGGCCTTGAGGCCGGCGGTGACGCCGGCAGCCCGGAATCCTTGTGCCGCGGTGACGCTCACGGGGCGACTCCTTCGGTGATGAGGCCGGCGGTCTCCCGCAGGCCGAGGGCGAGGTTCATGGACTGGACGGCGGCACCGGCGGTGCCCTTGACCAGGTTGTCGATGGCGGTGACCGTGACCACCCGGCGGGCGGCGGCGTCGACGGCGACCTGGACCAGGGCGGTGTTGGCGCCGAGCGTCATCGCGGTGCTCGGCCACTGCCCCTCGGGCAGCAGGTGCACGAACGGCTCGTCGGCGTAGGCGGCCTCCCAGGCGGCCCGGACCTGCTCCGGGTCCGCACCCTGGGCCAGCGGGGCCGTCGCCGTGGCGAGGATGCCGCGCGCCATGGGCACCAGGGTGGGCGTGAAGCTGATGGTCACCTCGGGCGCTCCGGCGGCCCGCAGGTTCTGCTGGATCTCGGGGATGTGCCGGTGCGTGCCGCCCACCGCGTACGGCTGGGCCGAGCCGAGCGCCTCGCTCGCCAGCAGGTGCGGCTTGAGCGCCTTGCCGGCGCCGGAGTAGCCGTTGGCCAGCACCGCGACGATGTCGGTGGGCTCGACGACGCCCGCCGCCACGCCCGGCTGAAGGCCCAGGGTCACCGCGGTGACGTTGCAGCCGGGCACCGCGATGCGGCGCGCGCCGGGGAGCTTGTCCCGCTGGCGGGCGGCGGTGGCCAGGTCGGTCGCGGCGGCGCCCGGCGCCTCGGCGTGGATCAGCTCGGGCATGCCGTACGGCCAGGTCCCCGCGTGGGTCGAGCCGTAGAACTGCTCCCAGTCGGCCGCGGACTCCAGCCGGTGGTCGGCGCCCAGGTCGATGACCAGCACGTCGTCGGGCAGCTGCGCGGCCACCTGGCCGGACGCGCCGTGCGGCAGGCCGAGCACCACGACGTCGTGGCCGGCGAGCGTGTCGGGCGTGGTGGGCTCCAGGATCCGGTGAGCGAGGCTGCGCAGGTGCGGCTGGACCTCGCCGAGGCTGGACCCGGCGCTCGCGTGCGCGGTCAGGGTGCCGATCTCGACGAAGGGGTGGGCGGCCAGGAGGCGCAGCACCTCCCCGCCCGCATAGCCGGAAGCGCCTGCGACGGCGACACGGATGAGCTGGCTGCTGGACATATTCCGCACTATACATAGTTATGCAGCGGGGGCGAAACCCGTCTCGTGGTCGCGACGTAGGCTCGGCCCATGCACGCAGTCGTAGCCCGTGAGGCGGGCGGCCCCGAGGTCCTGCAGTACACCGAGCTCCCCGACCCGACGCCGGGACCAGGTCAGCTCCTGGTCCGCGTCGCTGCGGCGGGCGTGAACTTCATCGACACCTACAAGCGCGCCGGCGTGTACCCGATGCAGTACCCGCACGTGGTGGGCGCCGAGGGCTCGGGCACCGTCGAGGCGCTGGGCGACGGCGTCACCGGCTTCGCCGTCGGCGACCAGGTGGCCTGGCACGACGGGCCGGGCTCCTACGCGGAGCTCGTCGCCGTGGACGCCGCCGGCGTCGTGCACGTGCCCGAGGGGCTCGACCTGACCACGGCCGCCGCACTGCCGCTCCAGGGCATCACCGCGCACTACCTGGTGCGGTCCACGTTCGAGGTGCAGCCCGGGCACGACGTGCTGCTGCACGCCGGTGCGGGCGGCGTCGGGCTGCTGGCCACGCAGCTCGCCGTAGCCCGCGGCGGGCGCGTGATCACCACGGTCTCGACGCCGGAGAAGGCGGCGCTGTCCGCCGCGGCCGGCGCCGCGCACACCATCGACTACGCCGCGATGTCCGACATCACCACCGAGCTGCCCGCCCTGGTGCGCGAGCTCACCGACGGCCAGGGCGTGCACGTCGTGTACGACGGCGTGGGCCGCAGCACCTTCGAGGCGTCGCTGGCCTCGCTGCGCCCGCGCGGCATGCTCGTCCTGTTCGGCGGGGCGTCGGGCCAGGTGCCGCCGTTCGACCCGCAGCGGCTCAACAAGGGCGGCTCGCTGTTCCTGACCCGGCCCACGATCGCGCACTACACGCTCACGCGCGGCGAGGTCGAGTGGCGCACCTCGGAGGTGCTCTCGTCCGCGGCGTCGGGCGACCTGGACGTCCGCATCGGGGCCACCTACTCCCTGGCCGACGCCGCCGAGGCGCACCAGGCGCTGGAGTCCCGCGCCACGACGGGCAAGGTGCTGCTGGTCCCCTGAGGAGGGGCCCTGGGGCATCGCCAGAGTCATCGGCAGTTGGCATTGAGATCGGCTCAGGCCTGAGCCGATCTCGATGCCAACTGCCGAGTTTGCCGGGCAAACTGCCGACTCCGCCGACGCCGCCCCTCGTCGGATCGGTTTAACGTTGGATCTTTTTCGCCCTCGCTGAGGTCCAGGCCTTTACAGCGATCCGTGCGGTGGCGACAATTCACCCGTCCGGTTCGTTCCAGCTCGGAGGTTCAACGTGGTACTTCCCCGCTTCTCCCGCGCCCTGGCCACCGGGGTCGCCGTCGCCGCACTGGCGCTCGGCACCCTCACCACCGGTGCCGCCGTCGCGGCACCCGCGGACGACGCGCCCGCCGGCGACGTCTCCGTCCAGACGACGGTGCGCCCGAGCCTCGTGCTCGACCGCAACTTCCCCGACCCCGACGTCACGAAGTTCGGCGACACCTACTACGCCTATGCCACGAACGAGGGCAAGAACCTGCCCTGGGCCACGGCGCCGGACCCGGACGGGCCGTGGACCTACCAGTCCACCGACGCCCTGCCGACGCTCGGGGTCTGGGCCAAGACCGGCCGCACGTGGGCACCCGACGTCTCCCAGCGCGCCGACGGCAAGTACCTGCTCTACTACACGGCCTGGCACAACGCGTCCGGTCGCCAGTGCCTCGGCGCCGCGCTGGCCGACTCCCCCGGCGGCCCGTTCGTCCCGGTCGGCAGCGAGCCGCTCATCTGCCCGCTGTCCGACGGCGGCGCCATCGACGCGTCCAGCTTCGTGGACACCGACGGCACCCGGTACATCCTGTGGAAGAACGACGGCAACGCCATCGGCGCCACCACCTGGATCCACGTGCAGCGCGTGGCCGCGGACGGCATCACGTTCCAGGGCGGCGCCACCCAGGTGCTGCGCAACGACCGCGCCGACGAGGCCGGCATCATCGAGGCGCCCGTGGTGACCAAGGTGGACGGCAAGTACGTGCTCTTCTACTCGGCCGGCCCGTACAGCACCAACTCCTACGGCACGAACTACGCCGTGGCCGACTCCCTCACCGGCCCGTACACCAAGGCCTTCCGGTTCCTCATGACCACCGACTCGCTCGACGGCGCCGTGGCCGGACCCGGCGGCGCGGACGTGCTGCGCGACGCCGGCGGCGACAAGCTGATCTTCCACGGTCACCGGGACGCGGGCGGCCGCGGCATGTACGTGGCCGACCTCGGCTGGGCCGGTGCCAACCCCGTGGTGCGCGGCAGCCGCGTGCGGTACGAGGCCGAGCGCGGCACCCTGAACAACTGCTCGGTGCGCGAGAACGCGGCCGGCGCCTCGGACGGCAAGGTCGCCGCGTACATCGACCACGCCGACAGCTCGGTCGACATCGGCGCGATCTACGTGCCGACGTCCGGCAGCTACACGCTGCACGTGGGCTACGCCAACGGCTCGGTGGAGACGGCGTCGCACACGGTGACGGTCAACGGGACCGCCGCCGGGTCGATCAGCTACCCGATCACCGGCTGGGACAACTGGCGGCAGGCCAGCAAGGACATCACGCTCCAGGCCGGCTGGAACACCATCCGCCTGGGCAAGGGGACGGCGTTCACCGAGCTCGACTACATCGAGGTCGCGTAGCCGACGCCGCACCCAGCGGGTCGACAGCCCAGCGATTACGCCCGAGACCGCCACCGTTCCGGGCGCAATCGCTGGGCTGCGGCACGTTCCGCGCGTGATGTATCTTGACATCAAGATACTCGACGGCGAGGAGTTGTGATGGCCGACTGGAACCCCGGCGCATACCTGCAGTACACGGACGAGCGGTCCCGGCCGTTCACGGAGCTGGTCGCCCGCGTGCCCGGGACGCCGGCCACGATCGTCGACCTGGGCTGCGGCCCGGGCCACCTGACCCCGGTGCTCCGCGCCCGCTGGCCCGAGGCGCACGTGACCGGCGTGGACGCCTCCCCCGCCATGATCGAGCGCGCCCGGGAGGCGGACTCGGGCACGGAGTACGTGCTGGCCGACCTCGCCACCGACACGCACACCGCAGATCTCGTGATCAGCAACGCGGCGCTCCAGTGGGTCCCGGGCCACCGCGACCTCCTGACGACGCTCGCCGACCGGGCCGCGCAGACCTTCGCGTTCCAGGTGCCGGGCAACCACGACGCGCCCAGCCACGTGCTGCTGCGCGAGGTCGCGGCCCGCGCGCCGTACGCCGACGTCGTCGGGCCGGTGGAGCGGCGGGCCACCGCCGACCCGGCCGAGTACCTGGAGATCCTGGCCCGGCCGGGCTGGTCCGTGGACGCGTGGGAGACCACCTACACGCACGTGCTGCACGGGCCGGACCCGGTGCTGCGCTGGATCTCGGCGACCGGGGCCCAGCCCACGCTCCAGGCGCTCGAGGCCAAGGACCACGCCCTGCGCGCCCGGTTCGAGGAGGAGTTCGGCGCGGCGCTGCGCGCGGCGTACCCCGAGCACGCGCACGGCACGCCGCTGGCGTTCCGCCGGGTGTTCGTGGTGGCCACGCGGGTCTGAACCGGGACGACGCCGGCCTGACGCCGGGCGCCGGCGCCGGTCCCGGCGTCAGCCCTGCCGGGTGACCCGCGCCTCGAGCCCGGCCAGCTCGGTGTCGACGTACTCCCGGGTGCGCTTGCGCACCATGCCGCCGACCAGCCACGCCAGCGAGCCGGTCTGGGTGATCGCGAGCGTCACCTTGGACCGGCCGTCCGGCAGCGGCTCGACCAGGTGCTCCGCCTGCGTGGTCACGCCCGGCGCCTCGGTGATCCAGGCGAAGTGCCGCGGCGGGTCCCACTCGTCCATCAGCCAGACCGCGAGCGGCAGCTCCGGCTGCTCGATCCGCACCTGGGTGCCGACGTCGGGCGGGTTGGGGCCGTCGATGATCTCGACCGACCTCATCGACGACGTCCAGTCGGGCATGTGCTCGACGTCGGACAGGACCGCCCACACCTCCTCGGGTGTCGCGTCGATCTCGGCGGAGGTGCTGTAGTTCGGCATCGGTGCTCCTGTCCTCGGGTCGGCGCCGTCGGCGGCGTCACCCCCTAGTCTCGGCCTTCGGGGGCGGCGTCGGCCAGGCGGGGTGGGTCAGGCCCTGCTCGAAGAAGAGGTACTCGTGCACCGACGAGATCTCGAAGGCGCGCAGCATGCGTTCCCGCTGGTCCGGGGAGACCCAGCGGGCGGCGTCGTCCGCCAGGGCGCACGCCTGCCGGGTCGCGACCTGGAAGCCCTCGTCGCCGTAGGTGCCGATCCAGGTGGCGTAGGGATGGCCGGCCAGCCCGCCGGGGCGGCGTCGAGCCAGGTCCACGAGCACGCCGCCGACGTGGGCGTAGAGCCAGTAGCAGGGCAGCAGCGCCGCGATGGTCTCCGCGTAGCTGCCCGACGCCGCGGCGTGCAGGTGGCCGGTGTACGCCGCGGTCACGGGCGAGGCCTCGACGGCGGCGACGTCGCCCGCGGCGAGCCCGGTATGCGCGCCGAGCCAGTCGCGGTGCAGCGCCGTCTCGACCTCCAGCGCCGAGACCGACGACCGGACGAGGAAGCCCTGCGCGGCCGGGTCGGGCGCGCTCTGCGCGGCCCGCGCCAGAACGCGCGAGTACTCACGCAGGTACGCGGCGTCCTGGGCGAGGTAGAACGCGAACGCCTCGGCGGGCAGCGAGCCGTCCGCGAGCGCCGCGATGAACGGCATGTGGTCGACGGCGTCGCGCCAGCCCGCGATGCGGTCCCAGGCCTCCTCGGTGAAGGGGCGGACGGCGCCGTCGTCGGGCGCGGTGCGGGCAGGGGTAACGGCAGGTGTCTCCGCGGAGACGGGTACGACAGAGGTCACGATGGACATCCCTTCGCCAGCATGATCTGGATCAGGTTCGACGGGTGTGGTCTCAGCCCTGGCAGGGCACCCCGTGTCACGTGCCACTGAGGCTACCGGACGCCACGGGCGGTCGTAGGCTGCGGCCATGACAGACCGCCCCATCCGCATCGGAGTCCAGCTCCAGCCCCAGCACGCCGACTACTCGCAGCTTCGTGACGCGGTGCTCCGCGCCGAGGACGCCGGTGTCGACATCATCTTCAACTGGGACCACTTCTACCCGCTCAGCGGCGACCCCGACGGCAAGCACTTCGAGTGCTGGACCATGCTCGGCGCGTGGGCCGAGCAGACCGAGCGCGTGGAGATCGGCGCGCTGGTGTCGGGCATCGGCTACCGCAACCCCGACCTGCTGGCGGACATGGCGCGGACGGTCGACCACATCTCCGGCGGGCGGCTGATCCTGGGCCTCGGTGCCGGCTGGTTCGAGAAGGACTACGACCAGTTCGGCTACGAGTTCGGCACGGCGGGCTCCCGGATCGCGAGCCTGGCCGACGCCATGCCGCGCATCAAGTCCCGGCTGGCGGCCGGCAACCCGGCGCCCACCCGCGAGATCCCGGTCCTGATCGGCGGTGGCGGGGTGCGCAAGACGCTGCGGATCGTGGCCGAGCACGCCGACATCTGGCACGCGTTCGGCGACGTGCCGACCCTGACCAGCAAGTCGGCGATCCTGGACGAGCACGGCGCCGCCGTCGGCCGGGACACCGCGAAGCTGGTGGAACGCTCGGTGCAGGCACAGGGTTCGCCCGAGGAGACGGGCGAGGCCCTGGTGGCGGCCGGCGCCACGCTGTTCACCATCGGGGTGACGGGGCCGGACTACGACCTGTCGACCGCGGAGCGCTGGATCGCCTGGCGCGACTCCCGCGGCTGAGGCTCGGCCGGGACGGCCGTGGTTCCGGGGCCGGCGGCGCGCTCGCCGTCGGCCCCGGGACCGGCGGCGCGCCCGGCGAGGCCCTGGCCGAGCCGCAGCGCGCTGTTGACCAGGCCGAGGTGGCTGAACGCCTGGGGCGTGTTGCCGAGGTGGCGCCCGGTACGCACGTCGTACTCCTCGCTGAGCAGGCCGAGGTCGTTGCGCAGGGTGAGCAGCCGCTCGAACAGGGCGACCGCCTCCTCGACGCGGCCGATGCCGTGCAGCGCGTCGACGAGCCAGAAGTTGCACACCAGGAACGTCGCCTCGGAGCCGGGCAGGCCGTCCACCTGGTCGTCCGCCTCGTTGTGGTACCGCCGCAGGAGCCCGTTCTGGCCGAGCTCGCGCTGAACGGCGTCGACCGTGCCGACCACGCGTGGGTCGTCCCAGGGCAGGAACCCGACCTGCCCGATGAGCAGCAGCGCGGCGTCGAGCCCGTCGGAGCCGTAGAACTGGGTGAACGTGTTGCGCTCGGCGTCGAACCCGTTGGTGCAGACGTCCTCGTGGATACGGTCGCGGACGGCGCGCCAGCGGTCCACGGGCTCGTCGACCAGGCCGTACTTCTCGACGGCGCGGACGGCCCGGTCGAAGCCCGCCCAGGCCATGACGCGCGAGTGCACGAACGCGCGGCGCGGGCCGCGTACCTCCCAGAGCCCGTTGTCGAGGTCGTCCCAGTGCTCCTCCAGGTGCTCCAGGAGCGCGCGCTGCAGCCGCCAGACGTCCTGGTCCTGCTCCAGCCCTGCCTCCCTCGCCTGGTGCAGGGCGTCGAGCGTCTCGCCCCACACGTCGATCTGGAGCTGGTTCGCCGCCCCGTTGCCGATCCGGACCGGCGCGGAGCCCTCGAAACCGGGCAGCCACTCGATCGTGTACTCCGGCAGCCGACGGCGCCCGTCGAGCCCGTACATGATCTGCAGGTCCGCGGGGTCGCCGGCGACGGCGCGCAGCAGCCACGCCCGCCAGTCCCGGGCCTCGTCGATGAAGCCCGTGCCGATCAGGGCCTGCAGGGTGAGCCCGGCGTCGCGCAGCCAGCAGTACCGGTAGTCCCAGTTGCGCTCTCCCCCGATCTCCTCGGGCAGCGACGTCGTGGCCGCCGCGGCGATGGCGCCCGTCGGCGCGTAGGTCAGCGCCTTCAGCGTGATCAGCGACCGGTGGACGGCGTCGGGCCAGGGGCCGGTGTAGGTGCACCCACCGACCCAGGACCGCCAGAAGTCCTCCGTGTCCGCCAGCGCCGCGTACGGGTCCACCGGGTCCTTCGTGGCCAGGTGCGACGCGTGGTAGTTCAGGACGAACGGCACCCGGTCCCCCGGCCCCACGGTGAACTCGGCGCGCAGCACCGAACCGTCGTTCGCGCCCGCGTGCTCCAACGGCACCGGCGAGTCGATCCGCACCGAGTCCGGGCCGGCGACGGCGCGCAGCGCGTCCCGGTCCCAGGTGATCCAGGGCACGATGTCGCCGTAGTCGAACCGGAGCCGGAGCTCGGTGGTCATGGGCACGTGCCCGCTGACGCCCTCGACGATCCGGACCAGGTCGGCCTCCTCGCCGCGCGGCGGCATGAGGTCGATCACCCGCACCCGCCCCTCGGGCAGGTCCCACTCCGTCTCCAGGATCAGCGTGTCGCCGCGGTAGCGCCGGCTGGTGCAGGCGCCGCCCGACGTCGGGCCGAGCTGCCACGACCCGTGCCGCTCGTCACCGAGCAGGGCGGCGAAGCAGGCCGGGGAGTCGAACCTCGGCAGACACATCCAGTCGATCGAACCGTCCCGGCCGACCAGAGCCGCGGTCTGGAGGTCCCCGACCAACCCGTAATCCTCGATTCGGCGCGTCACCGTCAAAGACTAGGGTCGGCGCGACCCGGGCACCATGGGTGTACGTCCGCGGATCGTGCTCGACGTGTCAGACGTACAGATCCCTCGGGTGACCTGTACGTCTGACACGTCGGGCGGGGCTCAGAACGACGAGGCGTCCGCCGCGTACACCCACCGGTGGCCCGGGTACTCGCCGAGCGACCACAGGTAGTCTCGCGTCGGGTCGTAGGACAGGTCCTCGGCGCCGACCGTCAGCGCGTCGCCGTGGCGCACGATCGAGCCCGACGGCGCGACGAACGTGTGCAGGTCGCCGTCCGAGTTCGGGTTCGAGAAGTCGTCCCCGTCGCTCTGCGAGAAGAAGAACTCGCCGTTGATCGCCGTCGAGCCCTGCACGCTCTCCAGGTCCGTGCGGTATGCCTCGGTCGCCTTGATGACGCCGTCCGAGGCCGGCTTCAGGTACCGGTTCGTGTAGTCGATCGGCACGCGGATGGTCCGCACCTGGGCCCCCTTCTCGAGCTCGTCCTTGCTGCGGTACTCGCTGACGACCACCGAGTCCGGCGAGCTGCTGCGGTCCAGCGACACCGACGAGTGCTGCAGCTGCGCGTAGCCGCCCGCCGTCGAGTCCGTGAACTTCGCTGTCTGCGGCAGCACGTACTTGTAGTCGAACGCGTGGTACGAACCGTCGGACTGCCGCCCGATCTTCGACGCGCTGCCCGTCGAGACCTGCCACAGGTGGTCCAGGTCGAACACCCGGAAGCCGCCGCCCGTGTCCGCCACGTACAGCAGGTTTCCGTACCACATGATGCCGCCCGCGTGGATGTCGATCGGCTTGAACGACGGCGCGGCCGCGGTGCCGCTCGGCTCCACCAGCAGCAGGTGCCGGTACGGCGGTGCCGAAGTGCTCGCCGACAGGTTGGACACGCTGATGCGGACGCCCTTGTCGATGCCGTCCTCGGCGTGGTCGTACCAGCTCACCAGGTTGATCCGCTTGCCCTCGTAGGTGCCCGCGGCGAACGCGTCCGAGCTGGTGGTGATGCCCTGCGGGTACCAGGCGCTCGTGTCCTGGTCGCCGTCGTTCCAGCAGTAGTACGCGGTGCGGTGCGTCACCGAGGGCGCGCTGCCGCAGGTCGGGGTGCGGTTGCCGTCGTCGGCCACGGTGCTCATCGAGACGTTCGGCAGGGCAGAGTCGAGGGCGCCGATCAGGGACGACGACGTCTCGGACAGCGTGTAGCGGAAGTTGCCCGCGGTGAGCGGCGTGGCGGCGGCTGCGAGGGACGAGGTTTGTTCGTCGGAAGCCTGGGTTGCGGCGGCCTGGCCCGCTGACGCGAGCAGGGCGACCACCCCCAGGCTCGCTACGGCAAGTGCGGAACGACGACGACGGCGCATGGTGGTCTCCTTGCTCGAAGGGACTTTCGCCCGCCCACCGTAGGGACCAGCCGCCCGCAGACGCGAGCAAAAAGCGCCTTCGACGGCGATGACAGCGTTGACAGTCGGGTGCCCGGGTCATACGTTCCGTCCGGCGGATGTTTCGTCCGGGGCGGCGCACGGGGTGCCGCGCCGCGTACTCGATCAGCGACGACTCGAGCAGCGAAGCAGGTGGACCGATGGAGTTCCGAGACCTTGCACGTACCGTGATCACGCTCCTCACAGCGGTTGGACTCGCCGTGGGCGGGGCCGTCACCGCATCCGGGGATTCCGGGGCCGTGCCCGACGCCGACACGTGGTCGACGTCGTGGACGCAGTCGCAGCAGCGCAGCTCCGGGCTGAGCCCCGAGACGTTCCAGAACCGCTCGGTGCGGGTCGTGACCCGGCTGACGCAGGGCGGCTCGGCACTACGGGTGCGGCTGCAGAACCAGTTCGGCACCGCGCCCCTGGTCGTGAACGCGACCACTGCCGGCCTGAGCGCCGGCGGTGCGGCGGTTCGGCCCGAGAGCCTGCGGGACGTCACCTTCGGCGGCTCGGCCTCCGTGTCGGTGCCGGCCGGTGGCCAGGTCTGGAGCGACCCGGTGCAGCTCTCGACGAGCTCCATGGACGACCTGGCCGTGAGCTTCTACCTGGCGAACCCGACGCGCATGATGCTGCACGACCTGGCCGGCCGCACCAACTACTTCTCGGCCGTGGGCGGCGGGAACACGACCGCCGACACCTCGGGCGGCGCCTTCCCCGACACCCACGGCTGGACGTACCTGGTCAGCGCGGTGGACGTGCTGGGTCCCGACAGGGCCGGCACGGTGGTCGCCTACGGCAGCTCGGTGGTCGACGGCGTGGGCGCGGACAACTGCGGCGCGGGCTGCCCGTCGCCGGCCGTCTTCCAGCGCTGGACCGACACGCTCGCGCAGCGTGTGGTCGACGAGCTGCCCGCCGACCGGCAGTTCGCCGTCGTCAACGAGGGGATCGCCGGAACCACGGCGGCGCCCGAGTGCGGGGGCGGCGGGCTGGACGGCGTCTCGCGCCTGGACCGCGACGTGCTCGCGCTGCACGACGTGCGGGCGGTCATCTACTACTACGGCACCAACGACCTCGCCAACAACTGCGACGCGGAGACCATCCTGGCGGCCTACCGGGACACGTTCGCCCGCCTGCGCGCGGCCGGGATCAAGGTCTACGTCACGCCGATCACGCCGCGCCCCGGCTACACGGCCGAGCAGAACGCGCGCCGCGCGGTGGTGAACGAGTTCGTCCGGGCGGGCGGCAACTGCTCGGGGACGTGCGACGGCGTCTTCGACTTCGACGCCGTGCTGCGCGACCCGGAGAACCCGAACTCCATCTACCCGCCGTACGACACCGGCGACGGGGTCCACGCGAACATCGCGGGGCAGACGGCGATCGCCAGGTCGGTGCCGCTCGGGCGGCTCTGGCGGGGCGTGCTGGCGGAGCGCTGAGGAGGCGGGCGGCCGCGGGTCGGGTCGTGTCCGCCGATCGCCTTCGAGGCCTAAGTTTCTTCGCTTTGCGTCGTCTCAAAGCGAAGAAACTTAGGCCTCAAAGCGGAGGTTGGCCGCGCCAGTTGCGACGGGCTGGGCCGGGGGCCGCGTGCCCGGTCAGCCGGCCGACCGCCCGGTCAACGAACGTCGCGCCCGGTTCGGTCGGCCACGTGTCGGGACCGCGCCCGCGAGAGCACGTCTCAGCGGCCCGTGAGGGCTCCCGTCAGGGGGTCGGTGCTGCCTGCCGGCAGCACGCGGAGCCGGCGCGCCGTCCGCTCCGTGCCCTCGGCCGCGACCTGCGCCGCGCGCTCCTTGAGCGAGGCCGGGGTGTCATCCGTGACACGCAGGAACCAGCCCGAGCACTCGTCGAGGTCGCCCGCCGCGATCGCGTTCACGACGTCGGTGACCCGCTCGACCGGGGTCCACTCCGTGCGGTTCTCGTGCAGCGTCATGCCCGTCGACATGTCGGTCTTCACGACGCCGGGCGCCAGCTCGAAGACGCGGATCCCGTGGCGGAAGCCCTCGTCGTGCAGGTTGGCGCCCATCCGTACCAGGGCGGTCTTGCTCGCGTTGTACGCCGAGCTGCCGCCGGACATCTCGTGCGAGCTCGCACCCGAGGCCAGGTCGACGACCCGGCCCCCACCGCGCGCGATCATGCCGGGCACGGTGTTGCGGCTGAACAGGAAGGGCGCGCGCACGTTGGTCTCGAAGACCGACCACCACTCGTCGGGGTCGGCCTCCCACAGCGGGTGCTCGGACTCGATGGCACCCGCGTTGTTGACGAGCAGGTCGATCGACCCGAGCGCCTCCTCGGCCTGCCCGACGGCGGCCCGCACCGCCGTCGGGTCGGAGACGTCGGCGCTGAGCACCACGACCGTCGCGGACCCGGCGGACCGCGCCTCGGCGGCGACGGCCTCGAGCCGCGCCGCGTCCCGCGCGAGCAGGGCGATGTCCAGCCCTGCCCGCGCGAGACCCAGCGCGATCTCGCGACCGATGCCGCGCGAGGCGCCCGTGACGAGAGCCGTGCGCGCGGGCGGCACGGCGGCGGGCACCTCCGCAGAGGTGTCCGCCGCCGCAGCGCCCGCCGCTGGCGCGTCAGCCACGCAGCACCGCGCCGACCTTCTCCGACGCCGACTCCACGACGGCGTCGCGCACCGCGCGGACCTCCTGGGCCGACAGCGTGCGGTCCGCGGCGCGCAGGCGCAGCGAGTACGCGAGGGACTTCTTGCCCTCGCCCACCTGCTCCCCCGTGAAGACGTCGAACAGGGCGACGTCCTCCAGGAGCTCACCGGCACCGGCCACGATCGCCGAGCGCACGGCCTCGGCCGGCACACCGCCGTCGACCACGAAGGCGAAGTCCTCCTTGGCCGCGGGGAACGCCGACACGGGCGTGGCGCTGACGGGCTCGCCGGAGGCCGCGCCGACCAGGACGGTCAGGTCGACCTCGAACGCCGCCGCGCGGGCGGGCAGGCCCAGCCCCTCGACCACCTTGGGGTGCAGCTCACCGGCGTGGCCGACGAGGGTGCCGTCCGCGAGCTCGAGACGCGCGCAGCGCCCCGGGTGCCACGGCATGTGCTCGGTGTCGGCGGTGACGACCACCTCGACACCGGCGCGCTCGGCCACGAGGCGGGCCGCCGCGAGGGCGTCCGCCCAGCCGGCGGCACGACCCGCGCCCCACCAGCCGGCGAGCTCCCGCTTGCCGGTCAGCACACCGGCGACCCGGCGCGGCTGGTCCGGGACCGCCGCCGCGAGCGCGGCGAGCTGCTCGTCGGTGGGCCGCACGCCGCCGGGCAGCGCGGGCGCCGCGGGGGCACCCGGCACCGGGCGGGTGACGAGCCCGATCTCGTAGACCGCGAGGTCGGTGAGCCCGCGCGACACGTTGCGCCGCACGGTGTCGAGCAGCGTGACCAGCAGGTTGGTCCGCATCAGCGGCTTGTCGTCGGCCATCGGGTTGACGAGGCGGAGCGCGTTGCGGCGCTCGTCGTCGGCGGGCAGACCGAGGGCGTCGTACTCGGGCGTGCCCACGAACGGGTAGCTGAGCGTCTCGACGAAGCCCGCCTCGGCCAGGGCGCGCGCGACGGAGCGCCGCGTGCGCTGCTCGGCCGTGAGCCCGCGACCGCCCGAGGCCGCCGGGAGCACCGACGGGATCTGGTCGTAGCCCTGGATGCGCACGACCTCCTCGACCAGGTCGGCCGGCTCGGTCAGGTCGGGCCGCCAGGACGGCGCGGTGACGGCGAGCACGCCGTCGCCGGCCGCCTCGACCGTGGCGCCGATCTCCTCGAGCGTGCTGCGCACCTGCTCGGGGGTGTACTCGACGCCCGAGAGCCGGGTGGGCTCGGTGACCTTGAGCGCGATCGGCTCGCGGCTGGTCGCGGCGGTGTGGTCGAGGTCGCTCACCGCGGGGTCGGCGGTGCCGCCGCCGAGCTCGACGAGCAGGTCGACCACGCGCTGCGCCGCGACCGCGGGCAGCAGCGGGTCGACGCCCCGCTCGAAGCGCTTGGCGGCCTCGCTGGAGAGCTTGTGTCGGCGGGACGTGCGCGCGACCGTGATCTGGTCGAAGTGCGCGGCCTCCACCAGCACGTCCGTCGTGGTGTCGCTGACCTCGGACGACGCCCCGCCCATCACGCCCGCGAGGCCGAGCACGCGGCTGCCGGGGCCCGCGGGCGAGTCGGTGATCAGCAGGTCCTCGGTGTTCAGGACGCGGTCGACGTCGTCGAGCGTCGTGAGGCGCTCGCCCGCCGTGGCACGGCGCACCATGATCGGGGCCGCGACCTTGGCCAGGTCGTAGGCGTGCAGCGGCTGCCCGAGGTCGAGCATCACGTAGTTCGTGATGTCGACCGCCAGGGAGATGGACCGCATGCCGGAGCCCTCGAGGCGGTGCTTCATCCAGGCGGGCGTGGGCGCGGCCGGGTCGATGCCGCGCACGATGCGCGTCACGAACCGGTCGCAGCCCGTCACGCCGTTGATCGGCGCGTCGTCCCGTACCTGCACCTCGAAGCCGTCCGGCGTGGCCGCCGGCTCGGCGCCGGTGGCCAGGCCGTGGTCGGTGAACTTGGCGCCCGTGGAGTGCGCGTACTCGCGCGCCACACCGCGGTAGCTGAACGCGTACCCGCGGTCGGGGGTCACGTTGATCTCCAGGACCTCCTCCCCGAGGCCGAGGAGTGCGATCGCGTCCTGGCCGGGGGTGAGGTCCTCGGCGGCGAACCCGTGGCGGGTCAGCACCAGGATCCCGTCGTGGTCGTCGCCGATGCCGAGCTCGCGCACCGAGCAGATCATGCCGTCGGACACGTGCCCGTAGGTCTTGCGGGCAGCGATCGGGAACGGACCGGGCAGCACCGTGCCGGGCAGCGAGACCGCGACGAGGTCGCCCACGCCGAAGTTGTGCGCGCCGCAGACGATGCCGCGCGCACCCTGCTCGTCGTTGTGCTCGGGGCCGACGTCGACCCGGCACCAGTTGATGGTCTTGCCGTTCTTCTGCGGCTCGGGGGTCATCTCGAGCACGCGGCCCACGACGAGGGGGCCGGTGACGGCGGCCGGGTGGATCGCCTCCTCCTCCAGCCCCACCTTCACGAGGTCGGCCGCGAGCTGCTCGGCGGTCAGGCCGGCGGGCAGCTCGACGTGGTCGGCGAGCCAGTCCTTCACGATGAGGGGCACTTCAGATCTCCGTCCCGAACTGGGTGGAGAAGCGCACGTCGCCCTCCACGATGTCGTGCATGTCCGCGATCGAGTGGCGCAGCATGAGCGTGCGCTCGATGCCCATGCCGAACGCGAAGCCCGTGTACTCGTCGGGGTCCACGCCCGCGGCGCGCAGCACGTTCGGGTTGACCATGCCGCAGCCACCCCACTCGATCCAGCCGGCCCCGCCCTTCTTCTGCGGGAACCACAGGTCCATCTCGGCGGACGGCTCGGTGAACGGGAAGAACGCCGGGCGCAGGCGCGTGCGGGCCTCGGGGCCGAACATGGCCCGGGCGAAGGCGTCCAGCGTGCCCACGAGGTTGGCCATGGTCAGGCCCTTGTCGACGGCGAGGCCCTCGACCTGGTGGAACACCGGAGTGTGCGTCTGGTCCAGCGCGTCCGTGCGGAACGTCCGGCCGGGGCAGGCGATGTACAGCGGCACGCCGCGCTCGAGCAGGGAGCGCGCCTGGACCGGGGAGGTGTGGGTGCGCAGCACGAGGTTCGAGTCGGCACCGTCCTGGCCCGCGACGTAGAACGTGTCCTGCATCTGGCGGGCCGGGTGGTCCGGTCCGAAGTTCAGGGCGTCGAAGTTGAACCACTCGGCCTCGACCTCGGGGCCGTCGGCGATCTCCCAGCCGAGGCCCACGAAGAAGTCGGCGATGCGCTCCTGGACCAGCTCGATCGGGTGCCGCGCGCCGGTCGTCGTGCGCTGCACGGGGAGGGTCACGTCGACCGTCTCCTCCAGCAGCACTCGCGCGTCGCGGTCGGCCTCGAGCTCCGACTGGCGGGTGGCGATCGCCTGGTTGATCCGGCCGCGGCGCGGGCCGACGAGCTTGCCGGCCTTCGCCTTGTCGGGACCGGGCAGCGCGCCGATCCCCCGGTTGGCGAGGGCCAGGGCGCTGCGGTCGCCCGTGTGCTGCGTGCGGACGGCCTTCAGCGCGTCGAGGTCGCCGGCCTTGGCGATGTCGTCGAGAGCGGTCTTGACCGCGGCGTCGAGTGCCGCCTCGTCGAGCGGATCGATGGGTGCCTTCTCTTCGGGCGTGGACATGCTTGCCTTCCTGGCGGATTCGGGAGCCGGCCCGCTCCCCTGCTCGGGCAGCCGTACCGGCATGTGAAGTCTAGGTGCCCGCCAGGGCTCAGGACGCGTTGTCCACAGGGCAGCTCAGTGCCCGCGCGCAGCGCTCGCCGCACGGCCCGTGGCGGGCCGCATAAATCGGCGGGTGAGTGGCTGCATGCCGTGATCATTCCATGCTTCGGCGAAACCGGGCAACGTGTATGTGGGGTGGCGCGGTCACGCTTGGCACACTTTTTATGGGTGTCGGTGGGCGGGCGTAGCCTCGCACCACCCGTCGATAGCGCACTGCCCGATTTACGTCTTTGAACTCGATCGATACCTATTGATTCTTGTTGGCAGCATGCGGTGGCGTATCGCGAATCGGTGCGTTACGGTGGAACACATGTTCGAGTCTGGTGGGAGCGAGCAAGGCGCGTCGGCCGGTACACCGGCCCCTTCCCTGGCGCGCCCGCCGCACCGCTCACCGGCACTTCGGGCAGTCATGTCTCCGTGGTCGGGGCGGCCCTGGTCCCGGCCACGGAGGCGAGGCTCGACGGCCCCGGGCAGGTCAGCACCCGCGCGTTCAGCCCTCGAGCGACCAGGTCTGGACGATCTCGTAGCGCGGACCGCCCTGCGGCCCCTCCCCCGGGTGGGACTCCAGGAGGGCGAAGGAGTCGGCGGTCCAGCCCGGACCGGCGTACACGGAGAGCGCCTGGGCAGCGGGTTCCAGGGCCGACCTCGGCTCGGCACCCGCACGCTTGCCCCAACGGTCGCGTCCGCGCGGCGGCTTCACCTGACCGGCCCGCGCGCGGGCGATGGTCACGTGCGCCCGGTGCGGCTTCACATCGTCGGGCACCTCGCGGGGCGAGGCCGCGAGGCAGTCGGTCGCCAGGTCCTTCAGCTCGGCCGTGCCGCCGTCGACGCCGATCCACAGGACGCGGGCGCCGAACGAGCCCGCACCGCGCAGCCGCAGGTCGATCGGCCCGTGCTTGCGCGCGACGTCGGACAGATCGTCGCGCAGCTCCGGGACCGTCCCCTCGGGGAGGTCGGCGTAGAAGGCGAGCGTGATGTGCAGGCTCTCCCGGGGTACCCACCGCGGAGATGCCGGCACGCCGTCGATGGCGAGCCCGAGATGGTCAAGGACGCTCTGGGGCGGGATGACCGCCGTGAACAACCGCACCCGACGATCCTAGGGGCGCTCCCCGCGCTCCGGGGAGCCATTTCTCACCGGCGACGACGACGGCGCGTCAGGGCCCACGCGACCGCGGCGGCCGCGAGCACGAACGCGATCTGGCCCCCGAGCACGATCCGGTTCACGTCGACGGCAGGCACCCAGCGCACACCCTCGTCGTCGACGACGAGCGCGCCCGCGGGCTCGGCGCGCCGGCCGAAGCCGAACCCGCCACCACCACCCTCGCCGAGGGCGCGCGGCTCGTCGCCTGCCTCGGGATCGGTCCCGGCGTCGGTACCCGGCGCGGCGTCGCCCTCGACGTCATCGGCCCGGGCGTGGTGGCCACCCGGCTCGGTGCCGCCTCCGGCGCCGGAGCCGCCGCCGGTCGCCACGCGCGCGGCCGGGATCACGAGGGTCCCCTCGCGCTCGATCGGCTCGCCGTACACCTGCCGGACGCCGAACGCCTCGGTCAGGGCCTCACTGATGCGGTTCAGATCAGGCATGTACCTCATGCGATCACCGTAGGGGACCGTCCGCCGGGGCGATACAGCAGGAGCATTTGTCACCCGCTCGCCCGGCCCGCGCGGTGCGCGCGGTCAGCCCGCGGCCCACCACCTGCGGGAGCACAGCGCCGCCAGCAGGCCACCGGCGACGTTCACCAGCACGTCGTCCACGGAGGTGACCCGGCCGAGCCCCAGCACGTACTGGAGCACCTCGACGGTCACGGCCACCGCCGCGAGCACACCGCCGACCCGGAGCAGCACGGCCGCGGTGCGACCACGGGGCCTGGCCGGCACACCAGGCCCGGCCGGCATACCGAACCTGCCAGGCATGGACACCAGCGAGAACCGGACCGGCAGGAAGAAGCCGAGCGCCGCCAGCACGAGCAGATTGCCGCCTACCTGGACCACGGCCGACGACGTCGCGCCTGAGAACTGGGCCGCGAGGTCCTGGATCGGGACGAGCGAGAGCCCACCCTCTCCCGGCTGGGGCGTGAGGATCATCCACAGCCACGGCGCCGTGCCGGCCACCATGCCGACCTCGGCCACGGAGTGCCGCCACGCGCGCGAGTGCGGCACGCCGCGCAGGCGGCGGACCCGGACGAGCAGGCGGATCGCCAGGACGGCGACCAGCAGGCCCACCACGGCGGGCCGCAGCACGTGACCCCACGCGCCCCACACGTCGGAGGCGGCGTCCGGCAGCCTCAGCGCTGCGCCCTGCTGCTCGCGTACAGGCAGACCGTCGCCGCCGTCGCCAGGTTGAGCGACTCGGCGCGCCCCCGGATCGGCACGCGCACCACGGCGTCGGCCAGGTCCCGGTCGGCCTCGGGCAGGCCCCAGGCCTCGTTGCCGAACACCCAGGCGGTCGGCCCGGCGAGGTCCGGGGCGGTGCCGCTCCCGGCGTCGTCGAGCAGGTCGTCCAGGTCGAGCGGCCCCGTGCCGTCGGCGGCGAGGACCTGGCAGCCCATGCCGCGCAGCTCCGTCAGGGCGGCATCCAGCGGGAGCCCCGTGACGACGGGCAGGTGGAAGAGGGATCCGGCGGTCGAGCGCACCACCTTGGGGTTGTGCACGTCGACGCTCTCGCCGGCGAGGACCACGAGGTCGGCCCCGGCGGCGTCCGCGGCGCGGATGACCGTCCCGGCGTTCCCGGGGTCGCGGACGGTGGCGAGCACCGCCACGAGCAGGGGCCGGCCGGCCCGCTCCGGAGCGCGCGCGGCCAGGGCGTCGGCGAGCGAGGGCGCGCTGGAACGCACGACGGCGAGCACGCCCTGGGCGTCGGCACTCATCGCGTCGAGCACCTCGGGCGCGCCGACGTGCAGGTACAGGCCGGCGGCGCGGGCGTCGTCGACGATCTCGGCGTAGCGCGCCGCCGCAGCGGGCGTCAGGTAGACGTCCCGGACCGACGACGCGGCGTGCCGCACCGCCTCCCGGACGCTCTGCGGCCCCTCGACCAGGAACTGGCCGTGCCGGGAGCGCGCCGAACGCCCGGCCAGTGCCCGCACCTGCTTGACCCGGTCGGCTCGCGGATTCGCGAGCGTCACGTCAAGCGGCGCGGAGGCCTCCGAGGAGGACACTGTCCGGGCGTCCGGTGAGATGCTCAACCTCAGGCAGCGGCCGGGGCGTTGACGTCCGCCGGCAGCGCGTCCTTGGCGACCTGGACGAGGGCGTTGAACGCGGCCACGTCGTTGACCGCGAGCTCGGCGAGCATGCGGCGGTCGACCTCGACACCAGCGGCCTTGAGGCCCTGGATGAGGCGGTTGTAGGTCAGACCCTGCGCGCGGGACGCAGCGTTGATGCGCTGGATCCACAGCTTGCGGAAGTCGCCCTTGCGCACCTTCCGGTCACGGTAGGCGTAGACGAGCGAGTGGGTGACCTGCTCCTTCGCCTTCCGGTAGAGGCGCGAGCGCTGGCCGCGGTAACCGGCGGCGCGCTCGAGGGTCGTACGGCGCTTCTTCTGGGCATTTACTGCCCGCTTCACGCGTGCCACGTGAGACTCCTTGTTACTTCGGGCTGGAAGGGTTCCTGGCGGCGCACGTCAGGCGCGCGCCACGGGGGTCACTTACCGAGCAGCTTCTTGATCTTCTTGACGTCGGCCGGTGCAACGACCTGGTCCACGGCCAGACGACGCGTACGACGGCTGGACTTGTGCTCGAGGTAGTGGCGGGCGTTGGTCTGCTCGCGCATGACCTTGCCGCTACCCGTGACCCGGAACCGCTTCTTGGAGCCGGAGTGCGTCTTGTTCTTCGGCATGACTGCCGTCTCTCCTCATGTCGGTCGACCGTTGCTGGAACGGCGACGTTTACCTGGGCCGGTAAGCCGGCCCGGTGTCGTGGTGGTCTTGGGGACCTGGCCTCAGCCGGCGTTGCGTGGTGCTCGCGGCTTGGGGGCCACGGGCTTCGGCACCGGCTTGGGGGCCGGGGCCGGCTTCGGAGCTGCCTTGGCGGCGGGCTTCGCTGCCGGCTTCGAGGCAGCCTTGGCCGCGGGCTTCGCTGCCGGCTTCGGCGCCTCCGCCGGGGCGGGGGCCTCCGCGACCGGCTCGGGCTCGGGCTCCGGCTCGACGACGGCTTCCTCGACGACCGGCTCCTCGACCGCGGGCTCCTCGACGGGCTCCGGCGCGACGACTGCGGCCGACTCCTCGACGGGGGCCTCGACGGCCTCGGTGACCTGGTCCTCGGCGAGCTCGTCGCCCTCGGGCGCCTCGGCCGCACGGGCCTGCGCCTTGGCCTCCGACTTGGTCATCCGGCCCGCGTTGATCTCCGTAGCGCGCTTGCGCTGCTCGACCTTGGCGTCAGCCTTCTTCTTGACCGGCCCGAGGACCATGGTCATGTTTCGGCCGTCCTGCTTGGGCATGGACTCGACGAAACCGAGATCGGCCACGTCCTCCGCCAGGCGCTCCAGCAGGCGACGACCCATCTCCGGGCGCGACTGCTCGCGACCACGGAACATGATCATGACCTTGACCTTGTCGCCGGCCGAGAGGAACCGCTCGACGTGGCCCTTCTTGGTGCCGTAGTCGTGCGGGTCGATCTTGAGGCGGAACCGGATCTCCTTGAGGACCGTGTTCGCCTGGTTGCGCCGGGCTTCCCGCGCCTTCATGTCGGACTCGTACTTGAACTTGCCGAAGTCCATGAGCTTGGCGACGGGCGGGCGGGCGTCCGGCGCGACCTCGACGAGGTCGAGGTCAGCGTCCTGGGCGAGCTTCAGGGCGACCGCCGTGGCAACCACGCCGACCTGCTCCCCGCCAGGACCGATGAGACGGACCTCGGGGACACGGATCCGGTCGTTGATGCGAGGCTCGGTGATGGTGATGCTCCTTGGAAGTCGTTGATCGACCACCAGGAACGGGAAATGGCCCCCGCCCTGAACACAGGTGGAGGCCATCACGAGGAAAGGACACGCTGCTCCGGCAACAGCACCGCCGGACCTTCGTACCCGACCAAGGACCCGGACTCTGTCGGCATCTTGCGATGCGCTGTCGTGACTCGGGTGGGATGGAATCCACTTTGCGCACCCGGCTCACACCGGGTCGGTCGTGCCTACACGGTACCAGCAGGAGGAGACCACTTGCCAGGCGGGCCGGTGTGAGGTGGGCCGCCTCACATTCCACCGGGCGAAACCTGTTGCCCGGCTCAACTGGAATGATTCCAGTTTAGGGCCTAGGCTCGGGTCCATGACGTCCACCGCCCCAGCCGCCGCGACGCCCGAGGACCTCCTCCGCGGCGCCGGCCTGCGCGTGACCGCCGCCCGGGTGGCGGCGCTGCGCGCGGTGGGCGAGAACCAGCACGCCACGGCCGACGCCGTGCTGGGCTCGGTCCGCGCCGAGCTCGGCACGGTGTCCGTGCAGGCGGTCTACGACGTCCTGCACGCACTGACCGACGCCGGGCTCCTGCGCCGCATCGAGCCCGCCGGGCACCCCGCCCGCTACGAGCGCCGCACCGGCGACAACCACCACCACATCGTCTGCCGCAGCTGCGGCGCCATCGGCGACGTGGACTGCACGGTGGGCCACGCGCCCTGCCTCACCCCGAGCGACGACCACGGCTTCGTGGTCGAGACCGCCGAGGTGACGTACTGGGGGCTGTGTCCCGACTGCCGCGACCAAGGCTCCGGTGCCGACCCCACCGCGCAGCCCTGACCGCAAGACCTTCCAGCCCCGCTGGAACCCCGCAAGAACCCCCGCAAGCAGCAGCAGAGGAAGGCACGTCTGAATGACTACTCCCTACACCACCACGCAGACCGGTACCCCGGTCGCCAGTGACGCACACTCGCTGACCGTCGGCGCCGACGGCGCCACGGTCCTCCACGACCGCTACCTGGTCGAGAAGCTCGCGCAGTTCAACCGCGAGCGCATCCCGGAGCGGATCGTGCACGCCAAGGGCGGTGGCGCCTTCGGCGAGTGGGAGATCACCGGTGACGTGTCGCGGTACACGCGTGCGGCGGCCTTCCAGCCGGGCGCCAAGGGCGAGGTCGCGCTGCGCTTCTCGTCCGTGGCCGGCGAGATGGGCTCCCCCGACACCTGGCGCGACGTGCGCGGTTTCGCGCTGCGCTTCTACACGACCGAGGGCAACCTCGACATCGTCGGCAACAACACGCCGGTCTTCTTCATCCGCGACGCGATCAAGTTCCCGGACTTCATCCACTCGCAGAAGCGCCTCCCCTGGTCGGGCCTGCGCGACGCCGACATGCAGTGGGACTTCTGGACCCTGTCGCCGGAGTCGGCGCACCAGGTCACCTACCTCATGGGCGACCGCGGCCTGCCGGCCTCGTGGCGCGAGCTGAACGGCTACGGCTCGCACACCTACCTGTGGACGAACGACGCGGGCGAGAAGTTCTGGGTCAAGTACCACTTCATCTCCCGCCAGGGCGTGAAGTTCCTCAGCCCGGAGGAGGGCGAGAAGATCGCCGGCGCCGACGCGGACTACTACCGTCGCGACCTCTACGAGGCCATCGAGCGCGGCGACAACCCGGTCTGGGACATCAAGGTCCAGGTCATGCCGTACGACGACGCGAAGACCTACCGGTTCAACCCGTTCGACCTGACCAAGGTCTGGCCGCACGCGGACTACCCGCTGATCCACTTCGGCCACTTCACGCTGAACCGGAACCCGAAGAACCACTTCGCGGAGATCGAGCAGATCGCGCTGTCCCCGGCCAACCAGGTCCCGGGCACGGACATCTCGCCCGACAAGATGCTGATGGCCCGCGTGTTCTCCTACCCGGACGCGCAGCGCTACCGCGTGGGCACCAACTACCAGTCGGTGCCGGTCAACCAGCCGCACGCGGCTCCGGTGCACAACTACTCGCAGGACGGCTCGCAGCGCCACCACTTCAACGAGGTGGGCACGCCCAACTACGCGCCGAACTCGTTCGGTGGCCCCGTGGCCGACCCGGCCCGCGGGCACGACGGCTCCTGGGCGCAGGACGGTGAGCTGGTCCGCACCGCGGCCACGCTGCACAGCGAGGACGGCGACTTCGTCCAGCCGGGCACGCTCTACCGCGAGGTCTACGACGACGGCGCCAAGGCCCGTCTGCTGGAGACCCTGACCGGCCAGGGCCAGTCGATCACGATCGACGAGATCCGTGAGCGCTTCTTCCAGTACTGGACGAACGTGGACGCCGAGCTGGGCGCCAAGCTGCGCGCGGCCGTCGCGGCCTGATCCAGCAGCACGCAACCGAGGCCGGGCTCCCCTGGGGAGCCCGGCCTCGGCCGTTCCCCGGGGTCACTCGCTGAGTCGTGTTCAGCAGGCCGGAGGCGACCGGAAACGGGCTGGTTCCGGCCGCCCGCGGCCTGCTGAACGTGACTCAGCCCGCGGTATGAGGGATTTCCACCGGGATCACCGGTGGTCCTTGTCCGGCCGTGGCGGCGGCGGATAGCGTCCCGAGGTGCTCCACAGCGCTTCGGCGCCGTCCGAGATGCCCACCGCACCGAGAACCGCACCGAGAACAAGGGAGCCGACCATGCCCCGCTCGCTCGTCCGAATCGGCGCCGCCCTCGCGGCCGGCCTGCTGGCACTGACCGCGGCCGCCGGCCCCGCCGCCTCCGCGCCGGACCCCGCCCCGGAACAGGCGCAGGCCCCGGCCGCCGCCTCCCACCGGGTCCTGGCCTTCTACCAGACGATCTACGAGACCGGGTCGGACGGCGTGCGCCGGTACGTCGACCCCAAGCCGCTGCTCGGCTCGGTCACCGACGTGAACGTGGGCGCGATCCACCTGAACTCCGACACGTCGCTCACGGTCAACGACATCCCGGCCGACCACGCCGAGCTCGGCGTCATGTGGGACGACCTGGCCACCATGCAGGACCAGGGCGTCACGATCAGCGCGTTCCTCGGCGGGGCCGCACCGGGCACGTACCGCTACCTGCGCGAGGACTTCGACCGGTACTACCCGGTGCTCCGCGACTTCCTGCGCACCTACGACCTGGACGGCGTGGACCTCGACATCGAGGAGACGTTCTCCCTGGCGGACACGGTGCACCTGATCGACGCACTGCGCGCGGACTTCGGCCCGGACTTCATCGTGACCCTGACGCCGGTGGCGACCGACATGGCCGGCCGGACGAGCTTCTCCGGCGGCTTCTCCTACGCCGAGCTGGAGCGCCAGGCCGGCGACCGCATCGACTGGTACAACACGCAGTTCTACTGCGGCTGGGGCGACCTGCGCACCACCACGGTCTACGACCAGATCCTCGCGAACGGCTTCACGCCGGACCGCGTGGTGGCCGGCACCGTCACCAACCCCGGCAACTGCAGCGGCTACGTGGACTGGCCCACGTTCGACGCCACGGTCGGCTCCCTGGTCGCGGCGCACCCGGACTTCGGCGGCGTCTTCGGCTGGGAGTACTTCAACTCCGTGGGGTACGACGGCGGCGGCCGGGCGTCCTGGTTCTCGCACGTACGGGACGTGGTGGGTTCCTGACGACGTCGCGTGGTCGGTAGAAGGTCAGGTGGTCGGCAGCCCGGGCTGCCGACCACCTGACCTTCTACCGACCGTCCTGATCAGCGGCGGAGCGTAGCGAGCGTCCGGGAAACGGATCAGCGCGGGGCGACCCCGTCGTCGGCCAGGAAGCCGCCCGGGGCGAGGATGCCCGCGGGGTCGAGGACGGCCTTGATCGCGCGCTGCAGGGCGACCTGCTCGGCGCCGAGCTCGTCGGCGAGCCAGCGCCGCTTGGCGATCCCGACGCCGTGCTCCCCGCTGATCGTGCCGCCGTGCGCGAGCGCGGCGCGGACCAGGGCGTCCGCGGCCTCGTGCAGCCGGGCCGGCGGTTCGGTCTCCCCGTGCCGGCGCGGCGTGCTCAGGCCGGGGTGCAGGTTGCCGTCGCCGGCGTGCGCGACGGCGGTCACCTCGACGTCGAACCGCCGGCCGATCTCCTCGATCGCCTCCAGGACGGGCACCAGCGCCGAGCGCGGCACCGCGACGTCCTCGCCGACCGACCACAGGTCGGTGCGGTGGCCGCGGCCCGTGCGGCGCAGCTCGTAGTAGCGCTCGCCCTCGGCGTCGTCGAGCACCTGGGCGGCGAGGCCCGCGGCCGACAGCGCGTCCGCGAGCGCCGTGATCTCGGCGTCCGCGCCGGGCCCGTCGGTGCGGACCAGCACCAGGCCGCCGCCGTGCCGGTCCACGAGGTCGGTGCCGCTGTGCGCGTCGATGTTCTCCAGCGTCGCGGCGTTGAGCAGCTCGACCGTGGAAGGCCGCACGCCCGAGCCGGTCACGGCCCCGACGGCGCGGCCGGCGTCGGGCAGGCTCGGCACGGAGACCACGAGTGTGCGCACGTGCGTGGGCGCGGGCAGGAGCCGCAGCGTGGCGCCGACGACGATCCCGAGCGTGCCCTCGCTGCCCACGATCAGGCTCACCAGGTCGTAGCCGGTCACGCCCTTGACGCTGCGGTGCCCGGTGCGCAGCAGCGTGCCGTCGGCCAGCACCACGTCGAGCGCCAGCACCGACTCGCGGGTCACGCCGTACTTGACGCAGCGCAGGCCGCCCGCGTTGGTGGCGATGTTGCCGCCGATCGTCGAGATCTGGGACGACGCCGGGTCCGGGGCGTACATGAGCCCGTGCTCACGCGCGGCGAGGTCCACGTGGTCGGTGATCGCGCCGGGGCCGACGACGGCGACGTGGTCGTCCGCGTCGATCCGGATACCGGCGAGGCCCTCGGTGGACAGGACGATGCCGCCCGCCGGCGCCGCCGCAGCGCCCGCCAGCCCGGTGCCCGCGCCGCGCACCACGAGCGGCACGCCGTGCGCGGTCGCCGCCCGGGCGACGGCCTGGACCTGCTCGACCGTGCGCGGCACGACGACGACGGCCGGTGGCCGGACGGCACGCAGGCCGGTGACGTCGGAGCGGTAGGGCTCGACGGCGGCGGGGTCGGTGAGCACGTCGGCCGGCGCGAGGTGCTCGCGCAGGGCGGCGACGAGCGCGGACGGGTCGGTCGGGCGGACGGCCTGGTCGGAGCCCGCTGCGGGCGGCGTGGTGGTCGACATGTCGCGGTTCTACGAGTCGCTCCCCCGCGAGTCAACGATCCGCCCCGACGTCTCGGATCCTGAGCGGCCCGCGCCCGCAGGGCGTCCAGGGACTGAGAACTTCGGCGAATTCCCCCGGCGTCGGACCGGGCATGGCTTATACCTGCGCGCCGAGCCACCCAACCCCGCCACCCAACCCCGCAACCGAACCCCGCAACCGAACCCCGAGGAGACGACATGACGCTCACCGACCCGGCCGCCCCGGACATCTCGCCCCGGCCGCCGGTCCCCCTGGTCCCGGCCGCCCTGGCCCAGGGCCTGACGGTCCCGAAGGGCTTCGGCGACCAGAGCCTGCTCTCCCCGCGGCCGGACGCGATCCGCCTGCTGGGCGGGATCCCCGACCCGTCGGCGCTGCCGCTCGCCGAGCTGCGCGAGTCGCTCGGCGAGGTCTGGGACGCCGACGGCGCCGCCGCGGCCCTGCAGTACTCCGGCTCGCACGGCTTCGAGGGGCTGCGCGGCTGGATCGCCGCACGCGAGGGCGTGGACCCGCGCCGCATCCTGATCACCAACGGCGGCATGCACGGCCTCTCGCTGACGGTGCAGGCCCTGGTCGAGCGCGGCGGCCGGGTCGCCGTCGACAACCCGGTCTACCCGCTGTTCCTGCGCACCCTGGAGCTCGTCGGCGCCGACACGCTGCCGGTCCCGGTCGAGGCGGACGGGCTCGACGTCGAGCACCTGGCCCGCCGCCTGGCGGACGGCGAGCGCATCGCCGCCGTGTACACCGTGCCGGACTTCCACAACCCGTCGCAGGGCACGCTGTCGGCGGCCAAGCGCGCCGCGCTGGTGGAACTGGCGGAGCGGTACGGCTTCGTGGTCATCGCGGACGACCCGTACCGGGAGCTGCGGTTCGGGGGCACCGACCAGGGCCGGCAGGTGTTCTTCGGCTCGGAGCACGTGGTGCACGTCAACACGTTCACCAAGACGCTCGGCCCGGGCCTGCGCCTGGGCTGGCTGGTGCTCCCCGACCACCTGGTCGACGCCTTCGTGCGGCTGCGCAACCGGCAGGACTCGCACTCCTCGACGTTCGTCCAGACCCTCGTGGAGCACCTGCTCGTCAGCCGCCCCGGCTGGTTCGACGCCACGCTCACCGAGGCACGCGAGCTCTACCGGCACCGCGCGGAGCTGCTGGTCGCGGAGCTGGCGGCCCGGCTGCCCGGCCGGCTGGACGCCACGGTGCCGGAGGGCGGGTTCTTCCTCTGGCCGCGGATCACCGACGACGCCGTGGACGCCCGCGCGCTGCACGCCCGCGCGAGCGCCGAGGGAATCGACTACCAGCAGGGTGAGTTCTTCGTGACGGGACCCGGTACCGACTCCGCGCGCCGCCTCCGGCTCGCGTACGGCGACCGCACCGACGACGAGCTCCGCACCGCCGTCGAGCGGCTGGCGCGCGCCTTCGGCTGACGCGCTGCCCACGTCCGGGTCCGGATAGTGAGAAGTCCGGGCCTCCTCCTGGTCAACTCCGGATCTGCCGCCTATACCTCCCCACGGTCAACCGCCCACCGCGCGACCAGACAGCTCAACCCGTTGCGAGGAGCCTTCCCATGACGTCACCGACCGCACCGACAACCACTCAGCCCGTACCCACCGTCGTGGTCGTCTCCGGGAACCCCCGTCCCGGGTCGCGCACCCTGGGCGCCGCCGAGGCGGCCGCCCGCGCCGTCGCCGCCCACCTCGGCATCGACGACGTCGCCACCATCGACCTGGCGACGTTCGCCGCCGAGATCCTGGCCACCGAGCACCCGACGGCGGACGCCGCCAAGGAGCGCCTCGCGGGCGCCACCGTCGCGGTGATCGCCACCCCCGTCTACAAGGCGGCCTACACCGGCCTGCTCAAGTCGTTCCTCGACCTGTACGGCAACGACGGCCTCGCCGGCGTCGTCGCCGTGCAGCTGGTCGTGTCCGGCAACCCCGGGCACGCGCTGGCCGGGGAGGTGCACCTGCGGCCCGTGCTCATCGAGCTCGGGGCCGTGGTGCCGGCCCGCTCGCTGACCGTCACCGAGGCCCAGCTCGCCGACCTGGACGGGGTGATCGAGGCCTGGCTGGAGCGGGCCGGCGAGCCGCTGCGCCGGGCGACGAGCCCCGCCGTCGTCCCGGTCGGTGCCGGAGCGGAGGTCGCGCGATGACCGCCGAGAACATCGACCTGTCCGCCCTGGAGGAGCTCTTGGCCCAGCAGGACGAACCCCAGCTCAGCCCCGACGAGTTCAAGACCGTCTTCCGCAACCACCCCGCCGGCGTCGCCGTCGTGGCGCTGCTGCACGAGGACCGGCCCGTCGGCTTCACCGCGACGTCCGTCATCTCGGTGTCGGCGGCGCCCCCGCTGCTGGCCTTCTCCCTGGCCTCGACGTCCTCGTCGTGGCCCGCCATCTCCGAGGCCAGCACCCTCGCGGTCAGCTTCCTCGCCGAACACCAGGACCACATCTCCGCCCGCTTCGCCACCAGCGGCATCGACCGCTTCGCCGACGGCGGGTGGTCGCCCCTGCCCACCGGCGAACCCGTCATCGACGGCGCCGTCTCCTGGTTCCGGGCGCGGGTGGTGCAGCGCACCCCGATCGGCGACAGCTACCTCGTCTCCCTGCGCGCCCTGGCGTCCAGCCTGACCGAGGGCAAGCGCGACCCCGCCGCCTCACCGCTGGTCTACAAGAACCGCGCCTACCACCGCATCGGCGACGACACGGCGATCTGACCGGGGGCGGGGCCGCCGGGCGGCCCCGCCCCTCGCTCACGGACGGCGAAGGGTCACCAGGACGGCAGCCCCAGCGCGGCCAGTGCCGAGCGCAGCCGCTCCCGCCCCCGCAGGGAACCGTGCCCGCGCAACCGGGTCAGCACTCGGCCGACCCAGCCGCCGTCGAGCCCCTCCGCGCGGTAGAACTCGGCCATGCGCCGCTCGTAGGCGGCCAACGGCCGCAGCTGCCGCGCCGTGTCGTAGGTCTCGTGGTGCAGGACGACGGCCTGCGGCAGGCGCGGCGTGACCCGGCCGGCGCGGGCCGGGTCGGGCCGGCCGACGAGCAGTCCGACGACCGGCGCGGTGCCCCGGGGCAGCCGCAGCTCGGCCCCGAGCGCCTCGGGCCGGTCCCGGACGCCGTCGAGGTAGACGGTGCCCAGGCCCAGCGACTCGGCGGCGACGGCGGCATTCTGCGCCGCGAGCGCGGCGTCGACGAACGCGGTGACCGTGGTCTCCAGGTACCCGGTCGCGTGCACGGCCGTGTCCCGCCGCTCGGCGAGCGCGCGGACGCGGGCGACGTCGGCGACCCAGACCAGCAGGAGCGGGGCGTCGCGCACGTGGTCCTGCCCGCCGGACAGGTCGGCCACGCGGGCCCGGCGAGCCTGGTCCGTGACGGCCACGACGCTCCAGAGCTGCAGGTCGGACGACGTGGGCGCGGACTGGGCGGCCGCCACCAGGGTGGGCAGCACGGAGGGTGGCAGGGGTCCGGGCAGGAACCGCCTGACCGAGCGGTGCCCGAGCTGGACGTCCAGCACGGACCGCGGGAGGTCGGACGCCGCGGCGACGGCCGCGGCGACCTGGGGCGCGACGGTGTCGGCCCGCCGGGCGGTCACGCCGTAGCGGGCGGCCACCTGGGCGCGGGCTGCCGCGAGCCGGCCGGCCAGCTCGGGCGAGGTGGGGTCGTGCGCTTCGTCGCGCACGGCCTGGGGCGTGGGTTCGGGCTGGTGGGCCCGGGGTGCTCGGGTGATCCGGGCCGGCACTCGGGCCGGCGGTACGGGAGCGGTCTCGGTCGGGGTAGTGACCAGAAAGGCGTCGATGGCTGTCATGAGTGCTCCGTGGGGTGGACGGAAGGCCAGACACTCATGTCAGGGGCCTTCCGTCAATGCCCCAGTTCGGCGTCTCACATGCCGGTCGGTCGCCGGACGCCGCTGTTCTGCCTGGTTACAGGGCCACGGACACTGATCGCCCACTATATGGACTCTTTGCCGGATTGGTTGACTCGTCGGATTTTTTCCCGTCCGGCGGCATCCAGGGCGTGGGCGAGAGCGGCGACCGGATGGCGAGACGATCCCGGTCGGCCATTGCGTCCGGCGGGGACGGGGCTATGTTGCACGCGCTCGGCGTCCGCGGCAGGTCCGCGGGAGCGCGCCGCGACGACACCGGAGGACCCCCTTGCCTTCTGCACCGCCCTCTTCGCACCCGTCCGCACCGCACCCTTCACCCTTCTTCGTGGGCCTCGACGCCGACGGCGCGGGCGCGCACCCCGCGGCCGCCGCCGTGACCGGCCTGGCCGGGCCCGACCTCGTGTCCGGCGCCCGGCTGGCGCGCACGGTCCGGCAGGCCGAGAACGCCGGCCTCACCTTCGTCTCCTTCACGGACGCGCTGCTCCCGGCGGTGCCGGGCTCGCCGGCATCGGCCCGCCTGGAGTCCGTGACCCGGGCGGCGTTCGTCTCCCGGACGACGTCGGCGATCGGCCTGGTGCCGCAGGTGCCGACCACCTACCCCGAGCCGTTCCACGTCGCGGCCCAGCTGGCGTCGCTGGACATCGCGGCGGGCGGGCGGGCCGGCTGGATCGCGGCGGTCACGCGCGACGCCGCCACGGCCGACGCCTACGGCCGCCCCGTCGTCGGCGACCTGGCGCGCGAGGCGCGCGACGTCGTGCGGGTGGTGCGGGACCTGTGGGACTCGTGGGAGGACGACGCCGTGATCCGCGACGTCACCACCGGCCGCTACATCGACCGCGACCGGGTGCACCACGTGGACTTCGAGGGCGAGAGCTTCTCGGTCAAGGGCCCGCTCATCACGCCCCGCCCACCGCAGGGGCAGCTCGTGGTCCTCGCCGCGGACGGCGACGTACCGCCCCTGCTCGACGGCGCCGAGCCGCTCGTGGACGTCACGCTCGTCGGCGGCGCCGGGGTCGGCGCGGCCAGCGGCAACGCGGAGGCCGCACGCGAGCGCTCGCCGCGCGCGGGCGTGGACATCGAGGTGGTGCTCGACGCCGGCGGGCGCACCGGCGCGGACCGCCTGGCCGTGCTGGACGGCAGCACGCCTGCCGGCGTCCGCTCGCCGTGGGACACCCGGGCGCTGCGGCACGTGGGCAGCGCGGCCGGGCTGGTCGCCCTGCTCACCGAGCTCGCCACGCCGGGCCCCGACAGCCGGCGGCCGGTGGACGGCGTGCGGCTGCTGCCCGCGGTCCTCGACGTCGACCTGCCGGTGCTCGCTCGGGACGTGCTGCCCGCCCTGCGCGCCGCCCGGCTCGTGGCGGCGCCCCGTCCGGGGGCCACGCTGCGCGAGTCCCTCGGCCTGCCGCGCCCCGCCAACCGCTACGACACGCGCGTCCTGGCCGACGCGCCGAGCGCCTGAGGAGACCCGCCATGACCGACCTGACCCCGACCGACTTCCCGGTCACCCGCCCCGACGCCCAGGTGCACTTCGGCGTCTTCTTCCAGGGCGTCAACCACACCACCGTCTGGTCGGACCCGGACTCGGGCTCGCAGACGGACTTCGCGACCTTCGAGCGGGTGATCCGCACGGCCGAGCGCGGGCTGTTCGACGCGTTCTTCCTGGGCGAGGGCCTGCGGCTGCGCGAGTCGCGCGGCGCCCTGCACGACCTCGACGTGGTGGGCCGCCCGGACGCGATCACGCAGCTCGCCGCCCTGGCCGCGATCACCACGCACATCGGCCTGGTCGCCACCCAGAACACCACGTACAACGACCCGGCCGACCTGGCCCGGCGCCTGCAGAGCCTCGACGTGCTCTCGGGCGGCCGCGCCGCGTGGAACGTCGTGACCACGGACAACGACTGGACCGGGGCCAACTTCCGCCGCGGCGGCTACCTCGACCACGCGCTGCGCTACGACCGGGCACAGGGGCAGCTCGACATCGCGCGGCAGATCTGGGACGCGTTCCCGGACACGGGCGGGAGCGACGCCTTCAGCGGGGTGGTGGCCCACGTCGCGGAGCACAGCGCCCTGTTCGACGTCGAGCTCGACCCCACCACGCCGCGCAGCCCGCAGGGGCACCCGGTCATCTTCCAGGCCGGGGACTCCCCGCAGGGCCGGGACTTCGCGGCCGCCAACGCGGACGTCATCTTCTCCCGCCACGGCGCCGTGCTGGCCGACGCCCTGGAGTTCGCCGCCGACGTCCGCCGCCGGACCGTGGCCGCGGGCCGGCCGGACGACGACGTCAAGATCTTCCCGGGCACCGGCATCATCGTGGGCGACACGCCCGCCGACGCCGAGGAGCGGGCGCGCTGGGTGCGCTGGAACCAGGTCACCCCGGCCACGGCGCTCTCCATCGTGGGCAACATCTGGGGCGAGGACCTGTCCGGCTACGACCCCGACGGCCCGCTGCCCGCGCACGACCCGGTCGTCGAGGAGCTGGGCGGCGAGCGCGGGTCGGCCACCACGGGGGCGCGGACCCGCGAGATCGCCGCGCAGTGGCGGGCGCTGGCCGAGGCGGAGCACCTGTCGATCCGTGAGCTGGTGGTCCGCAACAGCAGCGAGCGCGGTTTCCAGGGCACGCCCGCCGCGGTGGCCGAGGACCTGATCCGGTGGGTGCGCACGGGCGCCGTCGACGGGTTCAACATCAGCCCGTGGATCGTGCCGTCGGGCCTGGACGACATCGTCGAGAAGGTGGTGCCGGAGCTCCAGGAGCGGGGTGCGTACCCGACGTCGTACACGGGAACGACGCTGCGGGGGCACCTGGGCCTGCGCGCCCCGCTGACGCGCCGGGCGGCGACGGTAGGCGCGGCCTGACCCCCGCACGTGTCAGACGTATAGACCGCTCAGGTGACCTGTGCGTCTGACACGTGCGTGGGGGCTGGACCCTCAGACGCGCACGACCCTGGCTGCCCCGGCGCGGTCGTACGGCGTGCGCCCCGCGCCCGCGAACAGGGTGCCGACCCAGACGATCGGCAGCACGTAGGCCGCCACGGTGAGGGCCACGAGCCCCGGCCCGACCGTCGTCGACCCGACGAGGCCGATCGCCGCGGCGTGCCCGATCGTCCAGGGCAGCGCGACCTTGAGCGCGTTCCGGAGCAGCGCCCGGGCGAACGTGAGCCGCCCGCCGTCCCGGGCGCCGACGACCTTCAGCCCCAGCACGCGCTTGCCGATCGTCGCCTGCCGCGGGCCCGACTCGAGGACGGCGAGGAAGATCGTCAGCGGCAACGCCGTCAGCAGCGCGGAGACCACGTTCGTGGTCACCGCGGACCACCCCGTCGTCACGCCGGCGAGGTACAGCGGGATGCCGACCGCGGCGAGCAGCACGAGCCACACCAGGAAGCAGAGCCAGTCGACGAGCCACGCCACGATGCGTCGCCAGGCCTCGGAGTTCACGGCGCCGACGCTACCGCGTCAGAACGCCCGCAGGTTGGCCCGCAGGCCGCCGTCGGCCCACTCGGTGCGCAGGATGCCGCGCCGCCGCAGGATCGGGACCAGCTCGTCGAGCGTGCGGTGCACGGTGACGGGGTGCAGGTCGCCCCACAGCAGCACGCCGTCGTTGCCCCACTCCCCCAGCTCCTCGATGAGGTCGGCCAGCTCGCCGGCCGTCCCCACCCAGCCGGAGCGGTCGGCGATGCGGCCCAGGCGGGCGAGCCCACCGAGCAGCACGCGCAGCGGCGTGGTGGCGAGGTCGTGCTCGCCGACCAGCCGCTTGATGGACCCGTGCGAGACGTGGTCGCCGAACAGGCCCGTGGGCAGCGGCTTGTCCAGGTCGAGCGCCGTCAGGTCGGTCTCCAGGTCACTGGACTGCTGCTCGGCGATGCGCAGCAGCGTCGCGTCGTCCGGGTTCGCCGACGCCACCACCAGCCGGTCGGCCTCCTGCGGGCTGGACACGAGCACGGGTTTGATGGCGAACAGCACCTTGACGTGCTCCTGGGAGCGCCCGGCCGCGCGGGCCGCGGCGTGCACCCTGGCCCGGTAGTCGCGCACGCTCGACTCGGTGAGCGGCGCGAGTGCGAGCTGCACGTCGCTGTTCGCGCCGGCGAACGCCAGGCCGCGGCCGGAGCCGCCCGGCGAGACGACGACGGGCTCGCCGTCGGCCCCGCCGTCGAACGGGAGCGCGTTGAGCGGGCCGTCGAACGCGTAGTGCTCACCGCGGTGCCGCACGGGACGCAGCAGGCCGCCGTCGGCGTACCGCCCGCCGGTCCGCGCTCCGTCCGGTCCGACGACGCCGGGGTCGGCGACCAGCGCGCCGTCGTCCCACGAGCGCCACAGCGAGCGGACGCCGTCGAGCCACTCCTCGGCGCGGTCGTACGCGGCGTCGTGCCCGAGCGGCGGCGCGGCGGAGAAGTGCCGCGCGCTGCCGGTGTCGGTCACGAGGTTGAGGCCGAGCCGGCCGCCCGAGAGGTGCTGGAGCGTCGCGAGCTGCCGCGCCCCGGTGTAGGGCAGCACGGCGGCCGGGTTGACCGTCGGCACGATGCCGAGGTGCTGTGTCGCCGCGAACAGGTACGGGGCCAGCAGCAGCGGGTCGTGCTTGGGGCCGCCGAACGCCTGCCGCACGCGCAGGTCGATCGTCTCGGGGCCGCCGAGCGACGGCGCGTCCTCGATGATCAGCAGGTCCACGCCCGCCTGCTCCAGCGCGCGGGCCGACTCGACGTAGAGGTCGGGCCGGGTCCAGTCGTAGTTCCAGTCCAGGTGGTCGTGGCCCCAGCCGTGCGGCCCGAAGCCGCGGGCCAGGAACCAGCCGAGGTGCTGCTGGCGGGTCATGGTGTCTCCTTGCGTGGGGTGCCGGCGGCGCCCGGCTCGGCGGCACGGCGCGCGGCCGCGAGCCCCCGGTCGAGGTCGGCGATCAGGTCGGGCAGGTCCTCGATGCCCACCGACAGCCGCAGGGTGCCCGGATGGATGCCGGAGGCGGCCCGCTCGGCAGGGGTGCGCAGCACGTGGCTGGTGCTCTCCGGGTGCAGCACCAGGGAGCGGACGTCGCCGATGTGGGTCATGTGCGTGAACACCTGCACGGCCTCGACCAGCGCACGTGCCGCGGGGACGCCGCCGTGCAGCGTGAAGGTGAACACGGAGCCTTGGCCGTCCGGCAGGTACCGCTTGGCCAGCGCGTACGACTCGCTGGAGTCCAGCCCGGAGTAGTCCACGGAGGCCACCTCGGGCCGGAACGCCAGCCAGCGCGCGACCTCCAGGGCAGACGCGCTCTGCCGGGCGACCCGCAGCGACAGGGTCTCGATGCCCTGGCCCACGAGGAACGCGTTCAGCGGCGACGGCGTCGGGCCGAAGCGCGGCGCCACCGTCTCGCGCAGGTAGGCCAGGCGGGCGAGCCCGCCGTGCCGGTCGGCGACGCTCGGCCCGCCCGTGCGGGACGGCGCGACCAGGTGCGGGTACAGCGCGCCCGAGGTGCGCGCGTCGAACGTCCCGGAGTCGACGACGACGCCGCCCAGCACCGAACCGTGGCCCGCGAGGAACTTGCTGGCGGAGTGCACCACGACGTCGGCGCCGTGCTCGATCGGGCGTAGCAGGTACGGCGTCGCCAGTGTGTTGTCCACGACCAGCACCAGCCCGTGGGCGTGCGCGACGTCGGCCACGGCGGCAAGGTCGGGCAGGTCGTTGCGCGCGTTCGGGATGGACTCCAGGAACAGCACGCGCGTCTCGGGCCGGATGGCGCGCTCCCAGGCGGCCGGGTCGGCGGCGTCGTCCACGAAGTCGGCCTCGACGCCGAGGCGCGGCAGGTTGTCCAGGAGCAGCCCGCGCGTGCCCTCGTAGATGCTGGACGCGGCGAGCACGCGCTGCCCGGCCTCGACCAGGCCGAGCAGCGCGACCGTGACGGCCGCCTGCCCGCTGGCCAGGAACAGGGCGTCGGCGCCGCCCTCCAGGGCGGCGATCCGCTGCTCGACGGCGGCCGTGGTCGGGTTTCCGGTGCGGGTGTAGGCGAAGCCCTCGCCCGCGCCGAAGTGGCCGGCGGCCTGCTCCCACTCCTCGAACTCGAACCCGGCCGTCAGGTAGACGGGCGTCGCGCGCGGGACCACGTGGGCCGACGGCGCGGGGCCGGGCGCGCCGGTGGCCCGCCCGGCGTCGTCCCGCCCGGTGCTGCGCGCGTGCACCTGCCGGGTGGCGAAGCCCGTCATGGCGCGGCGGTCGGCTCGGCCTCGGTGGCGGGCAGGCCGGCCTCCTTCCAGGCGGGGAAGCCGCCGTCGACGTGCGAGACGTCGGTGTAGCCGCGGGCGGCCAGCGCCTCGGCGACCGGGCCGGAGCCGTTGATCGAGCCGCACACGATCACGACGGGCGTGTCGAGGGTGATCGCGGGGTTGTCGGACGGGCCGAACAGCGCGTCGAGGTCGTTCCGGTCGGCGAGCGTGGCGCCCGGGATCTCGCCCGCCGACGCGCGGCCCGCGGCCGAGCGGACGTCGATCAGGAGGGCGCCGCCGGCGACCTTGGCGCCCGCGGCGTCGGGGGTCTGCAGCTCAGGGGTGGTCATGGTGGTCTCCTCGGGGGTCGTGGTGGGTGGTCAGGCGCTCAGCAGGCGGCCGGTGGGCAGCTCGCGGACGTCCGTCGCGGCGTCGGGCAGACCGAGCGAACCGCGCAGCGTGGTCTCGGTCCGCTCGGTGCGGAACAGGCCCGCGTGCTGGAGCGCGGGCACCAGGTGGTCGGTGATGGTGTCAAGGTCCGAGCTGAGCGAGGAGGGGCGCAGCAGGAACCCGTCGACGGCGCCGACCGTGGTCCAGTCCGCGATGAGGGTGGCCAGCTCGTCGGGGGTGTCGGCGACCACGAGCCCGTCGCCCATGGGGGCGGTACCCTCGAGCGCCTCGACCAGCTCGAGCCGGGCACGCGCACCGGCCCGCTCGGTGGAGAGGACCACGTAGACCTCGGCGAGCACCCGCACGTCCTGGGGGTCGCGCCCGGCGGACAGCGCCGCGTCCCGCACGAGCCGGCGCAGCCGCACCGCGTGCGCGGCGTCGGCCACGGCGATCCGCGCGACGTCGGCGGTGCGGCCGGCCAGCGCCGCGCTGGCCTCGGAGCGCACGCGCACCACGACGGGCGGCGGCGTCTGCGGCAGCGGGGTGCCGCCGTCGGCGGGCCGGCCGCGGACGGCGAACCGGATGCCGTCGTGGTCCACGCGGAACCGGCCCTCGGCGTCGAGCTCGACGGCGCCCGCGCCGCTGCCGGGGCGGCCGGTCCAGACCTGGGTCACCGACTGGATGCCGAGCTCGACGCGGGTGGCCCAGGCGTCGTCGGACTCGGGCAGGGTGCCCTGCCGCACGGCCTGCCAGCCGGCCCGGCCGCTGCTGGCGCGGTCGATGCTGCTCAGGGCGACGGCGGCGTGGGCCGCCTCGACGTGCACCGTGTCGACGGCGGCGACCAGGCCGATCCCGGCCGTGACCCGTGCGGCGCGGGCGGCGGCGACGGCCGTGTCGAGGCGGCCGGTGACCTGGCTGCGGCCGGGGTGGAGCAGGAAGCCCTCGTCGAGGCTCACGAAGTCGAGCAGGCCGCGGTCGGCGGTCCGCACCAGGTGCAGGAACCGCTCGCCGTCGAACGGGCGCGGGGCTATCGGTCCGCGTGCCCGGTGTGAACCGGGGCGGGCGCCGGCGGAGGTGAGGTCCACGCCGAGCACGACGGGACGGGACGCGAGGGCGGTGGCGGTGGCGGTCAGGGACGTGGGCTGCGGCGGGTACGGCACGGCGGGGCTCCGTTCGGGCTGCGGCAGCGCGACGGCACCCCGGGTGGTCCTCGGCCGCGTGCGGGTGCACGACGGCGCCTGGGGTCACCCGAGGGGCGTGGCTGCCGGGAGGCGGGAGAGAGACGTCCGGTCAGGAACGTGAAGGCCTGAGTGCGGCCGGGCTCGGCGTGGGGGCCGAGAGCAGGTCCGCGCGGCTGGGCCCGTGGCGGCCGGTCAGCGCGCGGGTGTGGTGCGCGTCAGCGACAACACATGCTCGGGCGCGGGGCGGCACAGGCCGGCGCGCAGACGTTCCGGGACGGCAGGGACACGTGGACGGCGGGGGCAGCGCTCCGGGTCATCGTCGTTCTCCTCACCTGCTCGCCCATCGGCGAGCGACGCGTGTTGTCACCGCCGGCGGCGGTGGACCTGGTCCTCACCCGGGGCACCCACCCGCGCGGGGGGTTGCCGTCCGACCAGCCGGGGCTTCGCGTCGGAGCTCATGACCTGTCGAGGCTTTCTACATCTTTCCGATCGGGTTGGTGCGGTAGGTCTCGATGTCCAAGAAGATACGAATGGAACCCATAGAAGTCAACGATCTTTGCCCAGATCTCACATCCCGGGATCTGGGGGGTGCGTGGGCGTGCGCTTCTACCCAGTCATTGGGCCCGAAATCACGTGGTTTTCGGGCCCAATGACTGGGCAGAAGCGCACTTTGGACTGGCCTCCGTGCCGGTGTGAGTGCCTTGTCACCTCGGCAGGAGGGTCGGTGGCGGGCTAGCCCGGGCGGAGTCGGCGGGGTCAGCGAGCTCGGTCGGGTGAGCGAGCTCGGTCGGGTCAGTGAACTCGGTCGGTTGCATTGAGACCGGTCCATCAGTGGACCGGTCTCAATGCAACCGACCGAGCTCGCAAGACCGGCCTCAGCAACCAGCCGAGCTCGGCGCTCGCGACTGCCGCGGGCGGCGGGCAGCGGCAGCGGCAGCGGGCAGCGGGCAGCGGGCGGGGCCGACTGGCCGCGGGCGGGGGCCGACGGCGGACCGGCCGGCACCGGACCCGCGATCACGCCAAGGCTCGGTGCCAGGAACGCGAAAGTGCGCTTCTACCCAGTCATTGGGCCCGGAACCAGCGTCATTCCGGGCCTAATGGCTGGGTAGATGCGCACCTTCGCGCCGGCCTCCCCGCGGCTACGTCGTCAGGAGCTCCAGCTGGGAGACGGCGCCTTCCTCCAGCAGCTCCAGGCGGACGGCGGTGAGCGGCACCGGCTCGTCGAGCACGAACGGGCGCAGCTGGCCGGGCCAGGGCCAGTCCTCGCCGGAGCGCTCGTCGAGCACCCGGCCGTCGTCCGCGACCAGACGCCACGCCGACGGCGGGGCCGAGCCGTCCGCGCCCGAGGTCAGCGTGTAGGCGCGCAGCACCGCACCCTGCGCGACGTCGGCGGCGGGCTGCCACTCCAGCGCGCCGTGGACGGCGGACGACATCGCGAGGTCGCCGTCGGTCAGGCTCGGCAGGGCGCCCTCGGCGCCGCGCCAGGACCCGGCAGCGCGCAGCCACGGCCGGGGGCTGTCGGCAGCGGCCTCCGCCCCGGCACCAGCACCAGCACCAGCACCAGCACCAGCACCGGCACCAACGGACGACGCCGACAACGAACCCGCCGACGCCCCCTCGCCCACGACGCCGTCAGGCACACCCCAGCCCGTCGGCACGTCCGACAGGGCGAACCGCAGGGTCGCTCCCCCGACCAGGTCGCCGTTGTCGACCGACGGCTCGGCCACCACCCGGCCGGCCACAGCACCGGCACCAGCACCAGCACCAGCACCAGCACCAGCACCAGCACCAGCACCATCAACCTCCAGCCCCGCGACATACCACCGCTCGGCCGCGCCGGGCGCCTCGATCACGAGGTCGCCGTCGGGCCGGTGCACCACCGCGCGCTCGAAGAGCGGCGACGTGACCGCCCACCGCGGCGACCCGATCTCCAGCGGGTACAGCCCGAGCGCGGCGAGGATGTACCAGGCCGACATCTCGCCGTTGTCCTCGTCGCCGTGGTACCCCTGGCCGATGTCGTTGCCGGTCCACAGCCGCGTCAGGATCTCGCGCACGACCTCCTGGGTGCGGTCCGGCCGCCCGGCGACCGACCACGTCCACGCGATGTGGTGCGACACCTGGTTCGACTGCCCGAGCTGGCCGAGGCGCACGTCGCGCGCCTCGAACATCTCGTGGATCGGGTTGCCGTACGAGCCGGGCTTGTCTGCCCGCTCGGGCGCCGCGAAGAACCGCTCCAGCAGCCGTTCGAGACCCTCGCGACCGCCGTGCAGGGCAACCAGCCCCGCGCCGTCGTGCACGGGGTGGAACAGGAAGTTCCACGCGTCCGACTCGGTGTAGTCGCCGCCCCACGCGTCCGGGTCGAACGGCGCCGGGTCGAACGCGCCGTCCCGGCCGCGGCCGCGGAAGAACCCGGTCGCGGCGTCGAAGAGGTGCACGTACCCGGCGGCGCTCTGCCGCAGGTAGGCGGCCTCGTCCCGCAGGGCCCGGCGGCGCTCGTCCGGGGTGCCCGGCGCGTCCGCGAGCGCCTGCGCCATCCGGGCCAGCCCGGCGTCGTTGATGTAGCCCTCCAGGCTCCACGACACCGACTCCTCGACGTCGCGCGGCACCCAGCCGTTGGTCAGCGCGAACTCCTGGCCCTTGCGGCCGACGCCGGAGCGGGTGGGCAGCGCCGTGGCGTTGCGCAGCCCGGCGTCGTAGGTGCCGAGCGGGTCGGGCAGGTCGACGCCGCGCAGGTACAGGTCGGCGAACGCGACGTCGGACGACGTGCCCGTCATCAGGTCGGCGTAGCCCGGCGACGACCAGCGGGCCACCCAGCCGCCCTCGCGGTACTGCTGCACGAACCCGTCCGCGAGCCGCGCCGCGACCTCGGGGTAGAGCAGCGCGTAGGCGGGCCAGCAGGTGCGGTAGGTGTCCCAGAACCCGTGGTTGACGAACATCTCGCCGGGCACCGCGGGGGCGCCGTCGAGCACGGGCGAGGCGTGCACGGGCGCGCCGTCCGCCCCGACCTCGGTGTAGGAGGACGGGTACAGGTTCAGCCGGTACAGGTTCGAGTAGAGCGTGACCTGCTGCTCCTCGGACGCGCCGTCGACGTCGAGCACGCCGAGGCGGTCCTCCCACTGCGCGCGGGCGGCGTCGGCGACCTCGTCGAGGGTGCCGGACACCTCGCGCTCCAGCGCGAGCCGGGCCAGGTCCTCGCTGATGTACGACGTCGCCACGCGCACCTCGACCGTGCGGCCCGCCTCGGCATCGCCTCCGGCGTCCAGCGCGACGGTCGCGTACGTCGCGTGGTCCCGCCCGCGGGCGGGGCCCGAGCGCAGCACCGGCGCGGAGATGCGGCCCACCACGTACATGCGGCTGCGGCCCACCGACAGGGGGCTGCCGTGGTCGCTCCAGCCGGTGAGCGTGCCGTCGTCGTGCACGGTGATCGACACGGGGGCGCCGTCCGCGCCGGAGTCGCCCACGGCGTCGAACACGAGGTGGCCCGTGCTCGCGCCGGGCGGGAAGGTGAAGCGCAGGACGCCGCCGTGGTCGGACGCCGCGACGGCCACGCGGGCGCCGCCGTCCAGCGCGACGTCGTAGCGGTGGGGGCGGGCGGTCTCGTCGTCGTGCGAGAAGCCGATCGAGCGGGCCGCCAGGCCCGCGTCGGGGACCTCGCCGCCGTCGGGCCCGGCGGGGACCAGGTGGAACGCGAGCTGGTCGCGGTCCCCCATCCAGGGGCTGGGCTCGTGCGAGATGCCGACGCCCTGGAGGCGCGGCCGGTTGTCCGGCCCGTTGTGCGCGGCCCAGGAGTAGAGCCAGCGCTCGGAGGCGCCGTCGGTCAGGGGCACCCACATGGTGAAGCCGTTGGGCACCGCGGCGGCGGGCACGTTGTTGCCGCGCGAGTACTCGCCCGAGGAGTGCGTGCCCCGGCGCGTGTCCACGAGGTCGGTGCGGCCGGTCACCACGCGCTCGGCGCGCGGCCCCACGCTCACGGTGTCGAGCCAGACCTCGCTCACCCCGCCGTCCGGCGCGGCGGTCACGACGGCGACGGCGGTCACGCGGCGGCCCGGCAGCGCCTGCGCCACGGGGCCCAGGTCCACGCGCACGAGGTTCCAGTGGTCCGGTACCAGGATGCGCGCCTCCCCCTGGCCGAGGGCGGTCGCGAGCATGCCGTGCTGGTCGCGCAGCGCGCGCCCGGACTCGGTCTGCGAGAGCCAGGTGCCGTCGTCGAGCCGCAGGTCGAGGGCCACGTAGGTGGAGCGGTAGGTGAGCTTCTCGTCGAGCACGGGCAGGACGGCGTAGCGCAGCTCGGCGCCGGCCTCCAGCGGCACGTCCAGGCCGTCGAGCAGCACGGTGCGGTCCGCGCCGTGGTGTCGCACCAGGTGGGCGTTCTCGCTGGTCAGGCCGGCGCCGGGGCGGCCGGCGGGGACGTGTGCGGGCCCGGAGGGCGCGGCGACGTCGGTGTCGTGACGAATTGCAGTAGGCCTTTCTTCGCGGGCGGGGACCGCCCTGGTGTCGTACGGCTACGCGGGTGCGGTCATTGGTCGGCGAGCAGCTTGTTGCACTCGTCGACCGCCGCGTCGAGGGCGTCCTGCGAGGTCAGGTCCCCGGCGATGGCCGCCGCGAACTGCTGGTTGATGATGGTGGTCATCTCCTCGCTGACCTCGACCGGCTGGAGCACCCGTGCCGTGGTGAGGTTGCTGAACGCGATGGCCTTGGCGTCGCCCTGGGGCGAGCCGTCGCTCTGCGACAGGTCCGGGTTCTCCTGCGAGGACGCCGTGGACGGGAAGACGCCGGGCACCTCGGCGGAGAACGCCTCCTGGTTGGCGGCGTTCGTGACGAACCGGGCCAGGGCCACCGCCGTGGGCAGGTTCGTCGACTTGTTCGAGACGGACAGGCCCTGGACGTACAGCGGGGTGTCGCCCATGTACGGCGAGGACGCGATCTTGCCCTCCAGCGACGGGTTGTTCGCCACGGCGCTGTTGATGAAGTTGCCGCCGCCGGTCGACCAGGCCACCTTGCCGTCGGTGAAGAGCTGGCCGTTGCCGAGGTAGGCGTCGGTGAGCACGTCGTCCGGCAGGAGACCGTCGGCATAGGCGCCCCGGTAGACGTCCAGGAGCTGCGCCGCCTGCGGCGTGTTGAACGTGAACTCGGTGCCGTCGTCGGACAGCACGGGGATGCCGGCCGCGGCGAGGTCGCCCAGGCCGGGCTTGCGGCTCATGAGGTAGCCGCCGGTCGCGTCGTGCATGGTGCGGGCCTGCGCGACCAGCTCGTCGAGGGTGGTCGGCGGGTTCGCCGGGTCGAGCCCGGCTTCCGCGAACAGCTCGGTGTTCCAGTAGTTCACGTCCGTGGTCAGGTACCAGGGGAACCCGTACGTGCCCTCGAGACCCGCGTACCGGTAGGCCGCGAGCGCCCCGGGCACGTAGGTCTCCGCCAGGGTGTCGTCGACGGTGGTGACGTCGGTGAGCAGGCCCTCGCGCGCGAGGGACAGGGCGAAGTCCGGCGGCAGGTTCGTGACGTCGGGCAGCTCGCCCGCCGCCGCCTGCTCCAGCACCTTCTCCGAGTAGTTGTCGCCGGGCTGGTCGAGCCAGGTGACCTCGGTGCCCGGGTACTGCCTCTCGAAGGCGGCGATCAGGCCCTCGACGTACTCGGTGTAGCGGGGCTGGAGCGCCCACGTCTGGAGCGTGACCGCGCCGGTCACGTCGCTCGTCGCGTCCGCCCCGCCGTCCGGGTCCGTGGTGTCCGTGCCGTCGAGGCCGCAGCCGCTGAGCGCGGCCAGCATGGTCAGGGCGACTCCCGCGGCCCCGATCCTGGTGATGCTCATGACAGTCCTTCCGGCAGAGGCTTCGTCGCGTCCGGGGATCTGCGGTGTGCGTGTGGCCGCCACCGCACGACGAGAGCGCTTCGGCGAGGACCAAAGAGTCTTCGCCGGTTCCCTCCGGTGTCAAGACCGGAACGGACCCGTGTCAGACCTACAGGTCACCGGGGTGACCTGTAGGTCTGACACGCCGTGGGCTAGGCCAGGGTGAAGCGCAGCGTGCGCACCTCGAACGGGCTGAGCTCGAGCGTCACCGTGCCGTCGGCCGTCAGGCCGTCGACGACGCCGCCGTCCAGGTCGTCCTCGATGAGGGTGACCGTCCGGGCGCCGGCCACCGGGGCCGCCACCGTGACCGTGCCCGCCGTGCGACGACCCTGCGCCTCGTACACCCGCACCACGAGGTCACCCGACCGGTCGTCGGCGAGCTTGACCGAGGACAGCGTCACGCCGCCGCCCACGTGCACCAGCGGCTCGAACCCGGCCGCGCCGCGCAGCTCCCGCGGACGCGCGCCGAACGTGGCGCCCACCTCGGTCGCCACGGCGGTGTCCGCGCCGACGACCAGGCCGTACCGGTGGGTCTGGAGGCCCTGGTCGGTCTCCGGGTCGGGGAACCGCGGCGCACGCAGCAGCGAGAGCCGCACCGTCGTGGTCACCTCCGGGATGCCCGGCGCAGGCGCCACGCCCTGGTCGGACACCTCGCGCGTGACGTCGTACGCATAGGACGAGTCGTTGACGAACCCGACGCCGAAGCCCGGCTCCTCCGCGAGCACCCACCGGTGCATCGACGTCTCGAACTTGGCGGACTCCCAGCTCGTGTTGGTGTGCGTGACCCGCTTGTGGAAGCCGAACTGGGTCTCGGCCGCCACGTGCTCGGCCCGCACGTCGAGCGGGAAGGTGACCTTGAGGAACTTCTCGGTCTCGTGCCAGTCGGTGCGCAGGTCGACCTCGAGCGTCCGGCTGCCCGGCGCGAGCGTGATCACCTGCTCCAGGCTGGAGGCCGAGAACTGGCGGTGCACCGTCACGACGGCCACGCCGTCCGCCACCGCCGCGGTCACCTTCTGCGCCTCGCGCAGGTCGGTCACCGAGTTGCGGTAGAACCGGTCGACGTCCCAGGCGTCCCACTTGTTCGGGAAGTCCTGGTGCAGCTGCAGCACGTTCGCCTCGCGGCCCGGCGCCACCGCGTCCCGGCCGGTGGCCAGGTCGACGGCGGACGTGACGTGGCCCGCGGCGTCCAGCGTGATCCGGACCAGGTCGTTGGCGAGCACGTAGCCGCCGTCGGGCAGCTCCGTGACCGTGCTGGCCGCGGCGGCCGGGGCGGACGCCGCGGCCACGCCCAGCGCGGGCACCCCCGCCTGCGCGAACACCGCGGGGTTGGCCCGCAGCGCCACGTCCCCCTCGCCGACCAGCGCCCGCAGGGAGCGGTCGATGATGGCCTGCACGCCCTCGGTGATCGCCGCGTGCTGGGCGACGGCCTCGCGGTGCACCCAGGCGATCGAGGTGCCGGGCAGGATGTCGTGGAACTGCAGCAGCAGCACCTGCTGCCACAGGGCGTCCAGCTCCTCGTAGGGGTAGTCCGCCCCGGTCCGGGCGGACGCCGTGGCCGCCCAGGCCTCGGCCTCGACCAGGAGCTGCTCGTTGCGGCGGTTGCCCTGCTTGGTCTTGTGCTGCGACGTCAGCGTGGCCCGGTGCAGCTCCAGGTAGAGCTCGCCCACCCAGACAGCGCTGTCATCCGTGCCGGACGCGAGCAGCTCCCCGCGAGCGCGCTCGAAGAACGCGTCCGGGTGCTCCCAGCGCACCTTGGCGCTGCCCTCGAGGTTCGCGAGCCGCTTGGCGCGGCCGGTCATCTCGCGGGTGGTGCCGCCGCCGCCGTCGCCGTAGCCGACGGGCGCGATCGAGCCCGTGGCGCGCCGCGACTCGCGGAACTGGCGGGTCGCCTTGCCGAGCTCCTCGCCCGAGAGCTGCGAGTTGTAGGTGTCCATCGGCGGGAAGTGCGTCAGCACGCGCGACCCGTCGATGCCCTCCCACCAGAACGTGTGGTGGGGAAAGACGTTGACCTGGTTCCAGGAGATCTTCTGCGTGAAGAACCAGTCGAACCCGGCGCGGCGGACGAGCTGCGGCAGGGCCGGCGAGTAGCCGAACGAGTCGGGCAGCCACACGCCGTGCGATCGGATGCCGAACTCCCGCTCGAAGAACCGCTGCGCCTGCGAGAACTGGCGCGTCAGCGCCTCGCCCGACGGCATCACGGTGTCGGACTCGACCCACATGCCGCCCAGCGGCAGGAACCGGCCCTTGGCCACGGCCTCCTTGATCCGCTCCCACACCTCGGGGCGGTGCTCCTTGACCCAGGCGTACTGCTGCGCGGACGACATGCCGTAGACGAAGTCGTCGGTGCGCTCGATCAGGTCGGTCATGGACGACGTCGTGCGCGCGACCTTGCGGATCGTCTCACGCACCGGCCACAGCCAGGCGGAGTCGATGTGCGCGTGCCCGACGGCGGAGATCTCGTGGGCGCTGCCCTCGGCGGGGCTGGCGAGCACGTCGGCGAGCGCCGCCCGGGCCGCCGCCGCGGTCTCGGGGATGCGCTGCAGGTCGAGCAGGTCGAGGGCGTCGTCGAGCGCCTGGAGCACGCGCATGCGGCGCGGGCCGGTGGGCAGCTCGGCCTGGAGCTCCAGCAGCACCTCGACGTCGAGCGCGAGGTCGTACACCTCGGACTCGAAGACCGCGAGGTCGATGCGCCGGGTCGTGTACAGCGGGTCCGGCGACGACGTCGTGGTGTCGCCCTCGGTGGTGCGCTCGAACACGTTGTGCCCCAGGAGCACGGGGTTGGACGCCGCCTCCAGGAACAGCTCGACCCGCTCGCCGCCGGCCGCGGCGTCGGACACGACGACGTGCTGGTTGCGGGGGTTGATGGACTTCACCGGGCTGCCGTCGGGCCGGTAGACGAGGGCCTCGGCCTGGAAGCCGGTGCGGTCCACGTCGAAGCCGAGGTCGACCACGGCCTCGACGGTGCGTCCGGCCCACTCGGCGGGCACGGTGCCCGTCAGCCGGAACCAGGTGGTGCCCCAGGCCGGGCCCCACGGGGTGCCCACCTCGTACGGCTCCATCGCGAGGGCGAGCCCCTCGGCCGGCGGGATCGGCTCCCCCGGCAGGGCGTGCCACTCGACGTCGAGCGGGACCGACGTCTCGTGCACCGCCGGCCAGATCCTTTCGGTCAGGACCCGGTGCGCGCGCCCGGTGGTCAGTGTGATGTCGTCGTGCATCGAAAGGGCCTCCCCTGTTTCACCGTTGAACGCACGCAGGCTAACCCAGACTCCGGCCGCCGTCCGGAGGTGTTCGGTGGGCGTCCGCACCCCCGGGGGGATGAAAGGATGGTGCCCATGAGCACGAGCGACGAGACGACCACCGGATACGACGCCCCGGTGGGCTCCGACCAGGCCACGCGGGACATCGCGGAGGTCGCCGCGGTCGAGGTCATCACGACCGCCGCCGTCCACCTGATGAGCGCCGCGGCGGTCAAGTGCGGCCTGGCCGAGGGCGACGACGCCGAGGAGCTCAAGGACCTCGACGAGGCGCGCAAGCTGATCACGGCGCTGGCCGCGCTGGTCGTCGCGAGCGCCCCCGACATCGGCAACCAGCACGCCCGCTCGCTGCGCGACGGGCTGCGCAGCCTGCAGCTCGCGTTCCGCGAGGCGTCGGTGATCCCCGACGCCCCGGGCGAGGGCCCGGGCGAGAAGTACACGGGCTCCGTCGTCTGATGACCGAGGCTCCCGTCGTGGTGGCGCCCGGCCCGGACCGGGCCCCGAGGCCCCGCCGGGGCTCGCGCGTCCTCGCGATCGTGCTGGTGGCGACGATCGCCGTCGGCGCGTACCTGTGGCTGACCACCGTCCGCTGGCAGCGCACCGCCACGGAGTGGGAGGCGAAGGCGCAGGGCTACGCCGACGAGGTCGGCTCGCTGCGGATGCAGCTCGACGGCGCGAACTCGGAGCTGCAGGCCGCGCGCGACCAGCTCTCCACGGCGACGTCGCGCATCACGGACCTCGCGAACGAGAAGGCGCAGCTGGGTGACGAGAACGTCGCCTCGCAGCAGTACCTCGACTACCAGACGCAGGTCAGCGGGGCCGCGGCCACGGTGGCCTCGGCGCTGGGGCAGTGCGTGTCGGGCCAGGAGCAGCTGGTCGGCTACCTCAAGGAGGCCGACCAGTACGAGCCCGCTGACCTGATCCGGTACGAGAAGGAGGTCAACGCGCTGTGCGCCGACGCAGAGGACGCCAACCAGGCCCTGCAGAAGGAGCTGCGCCGGTGAGGCAGGCGGCTCGTCGGCGCGCCGGCGGCGTCGCCCTGGTGCTCGCCCTGACGGGCGCGCTGGGCGGCTGCGGCGTGCTGCCGCCGCTGCCGGACCCGGTGCCGAGCGACATCGTGCCGACCTCTCCGGCGGACCTGTCCCCCGCCGCGGGCGGCGACGCCCTGAGCCCCGACGGGTTCGACGCCGTGGAGCGCATGGCGGTGCGCATCCGCAACGTGGGCTGCGAGGAGCTCTCGACGGGTTCGGGCTTCGCGATCGACGAGCACACGCTGATCACCAACAAGCACGTGGTCGCGGACTCCAAGGACCTCGAGGTCAGCACCTACGACGGGCACGACATCACCGTGGGCACCACCTCGACGGCCGGCCTCGCGGACCTCGCCGTGGTCCGCACCACCGACCCGCTGCCGTCGCACCCCGAGCTGGCGAAGGCCGACCCCGAGCCCGGCGACCATGTGACCGTCGTGGGCTACCCTGCCGGCGGCGAGCTCACCGTCACGGAGGGCGAGGTGAAGGGCTCGACGCGGGACCCGCTGAACGCCAACCTCGGCGAGGTGCTGCTCACGGACGCCCCCGTCGAGCCCGGGTCGTCCGGGTCGGCGGCGCTGGACGACAAGGGCCGCGTGATCGGCGTGGTCTACGCCAAGACCGGGGACGACAACAGCCTGCTGGTGCCCCTCTCCACGCTCCAGGAGATGCTGGACGACGACACGGCGTTCACCCCGGCGTCGGGGTGCTGAGCGGGTTCGCTCAGCGCGCCGCGCCGATCCGGAGCTCCAGCGAGTCCACCCGCGCCGAGATGACCTCGGACGCCGCCAGGCGCGCGTTGACCTGACCCAGCACCGTGTCGAGCCCGGCGCGGTCCAGGCCCGGGTCCAGGGCGAGCACGACCGCGACCTCGGCCTTGCGGCCGGGCTCGGCGTGCGCCCGCACCACGTGCTGCACGGGCGCGGCGGCGACCGCCACCTCGGAGGCGACCTCCGGGTCCACGGCCAGCCCGTCCTCGTGCGGCACGACGGCGGGCTGCCAGGGCTTGCCCTGCGCCAGCGCCCACACCGCCGGGCGCGGGACCAGCGCCGTCGCGGGACCGGCCGGGTCCACGACGATGAGCGCCCAGTTCTCGCTCACCGCCGACAGGGCGGCGCGGGTCGCCTCGACCGGGACCGGGCGCGCGTCGGGCCGCCAGGCCTGCATGGTCGCGACGGAGGTGAACACGGGCAGCGCCCGGCGGCCGTCGGGGGCCTCCAGGGCGACGACGCCGGACGAGGCCTCCTTGTCGACGGCCAGCCCCTCCGGGTTCTGCTCGACGACACCGGCCTCGGCCAGCACCGGCACGAGCACGCGGGTCTCGGCCAGGCGCGCGACGACCTCGCGCAGCGGGACCGCGCCGGTCGAGTGGCCCGCGAGCAGGCGGGTCAGCTCGGCGTCGGCCGACCCGTCGTCGCCCGCGAACTGGCTGGAGGGCTGGATCGACTTCACTCGGCGGCCTCGTCCTGCCCAGCGCCCGGGCGTCCCGCGACGTCGAGCGCCTCGGGGAGCGTGAAGGCGCCGGCGTACAGGGCCTTGCCGACCACGGCGCCCTCGATGGTGCCCAGGGCGCGCAGCGCCCGCAGGTCGTCGAGCGACGAGATGCCGCCCGAGGCGACGACGTGCGCGGGGGTGCGCGCGGCGACGTCGGACAGGAGGTCGACGTTGGGGCCGCGCAGCGTGCCGTCCTTGGTCACGTCGGTGACCACGTAGCGGGCGCAGCCGGCCTCGTCGAGGCGGCCGAGGACCTCCCAGAGGTCGCCGCCCTCCTTGGTCCAGCCGCGGGCGGCGAGCGTGGTGCCGCGCACGTCGAGGCCCACGGCGACGCGGTCGCCGTGCTCGGCGATGACCTTGGCCGTCCAGGCCGGGTCCTCCAGGGCGGCGGTGCCCAGGTTGACGCGACGGGCGCCCGTGGCCAGGGCGCGCTCCAGCGACTCGTCGTCGCGGATGCCGCCCGACAGCTCGACCTGCACGTCCAGCTCGCCGACCACGCGCGCGAGCAGCTCCGCGTTGGAGCCGCGCCCGAAGGCGGCGTCGAGGTCCACGAGGTGCACCCACTCGGCGCCGCCGGACTGCCAGTCCAGGGCTGCGGTCAGCGGGTCGCCGTACGAGGTCTCCGAGCCGGCCTCCCCCTGGACGAGGCGGACGGCCTGGCCGTCGGCGACGTCCACGGCGGGCAGGAGCACGAGTCGGTCGGTCATGTCTCTCCAAGTTTCTTTCGGTCGAGATGTCGGGTGCCGGCCGGTCGCCCCCTCCGGGGTCCCAGGAGGGCGAAGGGCCGGCGGCCGACGGTCAGGCGAGGGTGGTGAGCCAGTTCTCCAGGAGCTGGGCGCCGGCGTCACCGGACTTCTCGGGGTGGAACTGCGTCGCCGCCAGGGGGCCGTCCTCGACCGCCGCGACGAACCGGCCGCCGTGGTCGGCCCAGGTGACCTTCGGGGGCGTGAACCGGCCCACCGCGTTCTCGTCGTACCCCTTGGTGAACGTCTGGGCGGCGTAGGAGTGCACGAAGTAGAAGCGCTCGTCGGCGATCCCGGCGAAGAGGGCCGAGCCCTCCGGCACCTCGACCGGCGACCAGCCCATGTGGGGCACCACGTCGGCGTGCAGCCGCTCGACGACGCCGGGCCACTCGCCGATGCCGTCGGCGCGCTCGCCGTGCTCCACGCCGGCGTCGAACATGACCTGCATGCCCACGCAGATGCCGAGCACGGGGCGGTTGCCGGCCAGCCGGCGGCCGACGACCTCGTGGCCGCGCACGGCCGTGAGACCGGCCATGCACGCGGCGAAGGCGCCGACGCCGGGCACGACCAGGCCGTCGGCGTCCTGCGCGAGGGCCCGGTCGGCGGTCAGCGTGACGTCGGCGCCCACGCGCTCCAGCGCGCGGACCGCCGACCGGACGTTGCCGAAGCCGTAGTCGAGGACGACGACGCGGGCACCCACGCTCAGATCCCGCCCTTGCTGTCCGGGCCGGTCTCGCCCTTGCCCATGCTCTTGCGGGCCTTGCGCGCCGCGGAGGTCAGCATCCGCACCGCCTTGAACTTGCTGATCGAGTCCGACCCGACCACGCCGTCGACGTCGGCCAGGGCCGTGGCGCCGGTGAGCAGGTCGACGACGCTCTCGGGCGCGCCGCCCAGGACGAGGCCGGGCGCGAGCTCGTCGCCGCGCACGCCGTCGCTGAACCGGACGGCCGTCATCTGCTCGCCCGTGCGGGTGACCAGGACGAGCGGCACGCCCCGCACGAGCTGGGAGATCGCCGCGGCGGCACGCTCGGGCGCGTCGCCGGAGCGGTCGCGCAGCACGCCGACGGCGCCGACCGAGGTCGGCACGGCGTCGAGGTCGAGCTGGGCCAGGGAGCTGGCGGCGGCCAGCGGCTCGGCGCCCGCGATCTGGGTGATCAGCGCGGCGAAGTCGGGCTCCCCGGAGCCGGTCAGGGACGACAGGTCGTCCGGGATCTCGAGGTCGCCGAGATCGAAGTCGGGCAGGTCGTCGCCGGCAGGCGTGCTGTCGGACCCGTTGTCGGGCCTGGGGCTGTCGGACATGGCTGCTAGAGCGCACCCTTCGTGGACGGGATGCCGTCGACCCGCGGGTCGACGGCCACGGCGGCGCGCAGCGCACGCGCCAGCGCCTTGAACTGAGCTTCGACGATGTGGTGGGGGTCGCGGCCGGACAGCACCCGCACGTGCAGGCAGATGCCCGCGTGGTGCGCGATGGACTCCAGCACGTGCCGGGTCAGCGACCCGGTGAAGTGGCCGCCGATCAGGTGGTACTCCTGGCCCGCGGGCTCGCCCTCGTGCACCAGGTACGGGCGGCCGGACACGTCCACGACCGCCTGGGCGAGCGCCTCGTCGAGCGGCACGAGCGCGTCGCCGAACCGGGAGATGCCGGCCTTGTCGCCGAGGGCGACGCGCAGCGCCTCGCCGATGCTGATCGCGACGTCCTCCACCGTGTGGTGGGCGTCGATGTGCGTGTCACCGGTCGCCTGCACGGTGAGGTCGATCAGCGAGTGCTTGCCGAGCGCCGTGAGCATGTGGTCGTAGAACGGCACGCTCGTGCTGATGTCGGTGCGCCCGGTGCCGTCGAGGTCGAGCTCGACCAGCACCTTGGACTCGGACGTGGCGCGCTCCACGCGGGCTGTCCTGCTCATGCCTGTTCCTCTCCCTGCTCCTGCAAGACCTCGGTGAGCGCCGCGCGGAACGCGGCCATCTCGGACGACGTGCCGATCGACACCCGCAGCCAGCCGTCGGGGCCGGTCTCGCGGATCAGGACCCCGCGGTCGAGCAGGCCTTGCCAGACCGCGTGCCGGTCGCGGAACGTGCCGAACAGCACGAAGTTGGCGTCGGTGTCCGCGACGTCGAACGGTAGCCCGTCCGGGAGCCGCTGCTCGCGCAGCCACGCGACGGTCGCGTCGCGCTCGGCTCGCAGCGCGGCGACCTGGGCCATCAGCGACTCGCGGTGGCGCAGCGCGGCACCGGCCGCGGCCTGCGTGACGGCGCTCAGGTGGTACGGCAGCCGCACGATCCGCAGCGCGTCCACGAACTTCGTCGACCCGACCAGGTAGCCGAGCCGCATGCCGGCCGCGGCGAACGCCTTGGACATGGTGCGCGAGACGGCCAGGTTCGGGAACCGCTCCAGCAGCGCGACCGCCGACGGCGTGCCGGGTCGCCGGAACTCCGCGTACGCCTCGTCCACGACGACGACCGGGCGCGCCCCGTCGAGGTCGACCGTCAGGGCCGCCTCGCAGATCGCCTCGATGGTGGCCGTGGGCAGCGCCGTGCCGGTCGGGTTGTTGGGGCTGGCCAGCAGGATCACCGACGGGCGCACCTGCTGGATCAGCTCGACGGCGTGCGCCGGGTCCAGCGTGAAGTCGTCCTCGCGGCGTCCCACGACCCACTTCGTGTGCGTGTCCCGCGCGTACTCCGGGTACATCGAGTACGTGGGCGCGAACGAGAGCGCGGTGCGGCCGGGGCCGCCGAACGCCTGCAGCACGTGCAGCATGACCTCGTTGGACCCGTTCGCCGCCCAGACGTCGAACTGCGCCAGACGGACGCCGGTCTCCATCTCCAGGTAGTCGGCGAGGTCGCGGCGCAGGACGGTGGCGTCGCGGTCCGGGTAGCGGTTCATGCCGCGGGCGGCGCGCGCCACCTCCTCCGCGATGGTCGCGACCACGTCCTCACCGGGCGGGTACGGGTTCTCGTTGACGTTCAGCAGCACCGGCACGTCGAGCTGCGGCGCGCCGTACGGCTCCTCGTCCGCCAGCTCGGGACGCAGCGGCAGGCGCACCGAGGACGCCGAGGCGCTGCCCTCCGCGCTCTGCTCGTCGACGGCGTTGGTCATCACCGCACCAGTCTACGAACCGCGGGACACGGACCAGGCACCAGTCCGCCCACCGGGCGGGTGGCCCTGGTCACCCGCCCGGCGCCACCTGTCACCGCACGCCCAGCACGAACGGGTACACGGCGGCCGCGCCGGCCTCGCGCAGCAGCCGGGACGCCACGGTCAGCGTCCAGCCGGAGTCCGTGTAGTCGTCCACCAGGAGCACCGACCGGCCCGGCAGCCCGCGGAGCGCGCCGTCGCCGAGCTGGAGCTGCAGGCGCCGGACCACGCCCGCGAGCCGCATCGCGGAGTTCACGTCGTGCCGGCCGGGCTCCTCCTGCCCCGCGACCGGCCCGACCGCGCCGATCATCGGCACGCCCAGGTACTTCGCCAGCCCGGTGGCCAGGTGGAAGGACAGCTGGGGCCGGCGGACCGAACGGATCGCCACGACCGCCTCGACCACGAGCGGACCGGCCTGGGGGCCGCCATCAGCGCCGCCCTCGGTCCCCTCCTCGGGCTCCTCGCTCTCCACCGGCGGCCGGAGCGCGGGCCACTCGTCCAGCACGCGCGCGGCGGCCCGGCGCAGCGGCACGGGCAGCTCGCCGTCCTGCGCGTTGGGGGCGAGCAGGTCGCGCAGCGGGCCGGACCAGCCGAGGCCGTCGAGGCGGGCCACGGCGCGGCCCGGCTCGGCCAGCTCGGCGGGCGGGATCTTGCCCTTGAGGTCCAGGCCGATCGACGCGAGGCCCGTGGGCCACATCTTGCGCGGCTCGACCTCCATGCCCGGGCGGTCCATCTCGGCGCGCGCGGCGGCGACCGCCTCGGCGTCGGGCGCCTCGGGCAGGGCCATGTGCCCGCACCGGTCACAGCGGCCGCACTCCCAGCCCGGCGTCAGCTCCGGATCGTCGAGCTGCGCGCGCAGGTAGGCCATGCGGCAGCCCGGGGTGTTCACGTAGTCGACCATCGCCTGCTGCTCGGCGGCCCGGGTGGCGGCCACGCGCCCATACCGCTCGGCGTCGTACGACCACGGCCGGCCGGTCGCCTCCCAGCCGCCCTTCACGCGCCGGACGGCGCCGTCGACGTCGAGCACCTTGAGCATGGTCTCCAGGCGGCTGCGGCGCAGGTCGACCTGCGTCTCCAGCACGGCCGTCGACATGGTGCCGCCGCCGCTCAGGGCGTCGAGCGTGGCCCGCACCTGCCCCTCGGCGGGGAACGCCTGCTCGCCGAACCACTCCCAGATGGCCTTGTCCTCGGTGCCGGGCAGCAGCACCACCAGCGCCTGGTCCACGCCACGGCCGGCACGACCGACCTGCTGGTAGTACGCGATGGGCGACGACGGCGCGCCCAGGTGCACCACGAACGCGAGGTCGGGCTTGTCGAAGCCCATGCCCAGCGCGGACGTGGCCACCAGCGCCTTCACGTCGTCGTTCTTGAGGTCGGCCTCGAGCTGCTCGCGCTGCGCCGGCTCGGTGCGGCCGGTGTAGGCGGCCACGGCCAGGCCGTAGCCGCGCAGCTGCTCGGCCACCTGCTCCGCCGCCGAGACGGTGAGGCAGTAGACGATGCCGGACCCCTCGATGTCCTGGAGCGCCTCGGCCAGCCACGCCACGCGGGTGGGCTGGTCGCCGAGCTCCAGCACGGCCAGGTGCAGCGACTCGCGGTCGAGCCCGCCGCGCAGCACGAGCACGTCCTCCCCCGTCGCCTGGTCGCCGTGCACGGCGAGCTGCTCGGCCACGTCCTGCGTCACGCGCTCGTTGGCCGTGGCGGTCGTGGCCAGCACGGGGATGCCCGCCGGCAGGTCCGCCAGGAGCGTGCGGATACGTCGGTAGTCGGGCCGGAAGTCGTGGCCCCAGTCCGAGATGCAGTGCGCCTCGTCGATGACCACGAGGCCCGCGTCGGCGGCCAGGCGCGGCAGCACCTCGTCGCGGAAGCCCGGGTTGTTCAGGCGCTCGGGCGAGCACAGCAGCACGTCGACCTCACCGCGCGCGATCGCCTCGTGCACCTCGTCCCACTCGGTCATGTTGGCCGAGTTGATGGTCACCGCCCGGATGCCCGCGCGCGAGGCCGCCGCGATCTGGTCGCGCATGAGCGCCAGCAGCGGCGAGACGATCACCGTGGGACCCGCGCCGCGGGCCCGCAGCAGCCTGGTGGCCACGAAGTACACGGCCGACTTGCCCCAGCCGGTGCGCTGGACCACCAGCGCCCGGCGGTGGAAGGCCGCGAGCGCCTCGATGGCCGTCCACTGGTCGTCGCGCAGCCGCGCGTCGTCGCGGCCCACCAGCTCGCGCAGCGCGGCCTCGGCCTCCTCGCGCAGCGAGGCGCCGGGCGCCGCGGCCGGGACCGGTCGGGCGGTCTCCTCTGCCTCGGCCGCCTCGGTCTCCTCCGGCGCACCGGCCCCCTCCGCGTCCTGCTCCGCCGGCTCGGCCGGCGGCCACCGGCGGACCGGCGCCGCGGCCGCCACGCCGCCGTCGGGCAGCAGGCCGCGCAGCATCTGCAGCTTGGCCGCCTGGGCCTCGGGCGTGTTGCGCGCGGACGGCGGCAGGCCTGGGTCACCGACGTCGGTCAGGTGGGCGTCGTCGGGCGGTTCCTCCATGGCGAAGGGGAGGTCTGCGAAGGGGTCCTTGGTCACGTCATCGATCCTAGGAGCAGCCACCGACACCGCGAGCCGGTTATCCACAGCCGGGTGCGCTTGGCACACTATTCTCTGGCGCTCTCCTGCGCCGTCTCCGCGCGCGACGCCGCGGCGTCGCCGGGCACGTCCACCGACGCCGCCAGCGACGCGAGGAGGGCGAGCCGCTCCCCCGTCGGCGAGTCCGGGGCGGCGTGCAGCAGCACGACCATCTGCCGGTCGGTCCCGGCGATCGACAGCTTCTCCATGTCGAGGTCCAGCTCGCCGACCTGCGGGTGCAGCATGCGTGTGACGTGCGGCCTGCCGAGGTTCACGTCGTGCCGCGCCCAGAGGGTGCGGAACCGCTCCGAGGCCAGCGAGAGCTCCCCGACGAGGCGTGCGGGGCGCTCGTCGTCCGTGTCCGTGCCGACCGCCTCGCGGAACCGGGCGACGAGCTTGGGCGCCACCTCGGGCCAGTCGGGGTGCATCGCCTGCTCGGCCGGGTCCAGGAACATGTCGCGGAGCCTGTTGCGGCCCACGCGGAGGGTGGGCGACACGGCCTCCGCGAGCCGGTTCACCGCGAGCACGTCGAAGTACCGCCCCTCGATGTAGCCCGGGATGCCGACCCGCTCCAGGAGCCGCAGCGTCCCGGCGGGCACGACCTCCCGCCGTGGCCGCCGGGGCCGGCGCCGTGGCGCCGGGGCGGCCAGGTCGAGAAGGTGGCGGGTGGCCGGCTCGTCCAGGAGCAGCACGCGGGCGAGCGACTCCAGGACCTGGACCGACGGGTTCCGGTCCCGGCCCTGCTCCAGCCGGAGGTAGTAGTCGGCGCTGATGCCCGCGAGCAGCGCGACCTCCTCGCGCCGCAGGCCCGCCACCCGGCGCACGCCGCCCTCCGGCAGCCCGACGTCGGCGGGGCGCACCAGCTCGCGGCGCGCCCGCAGGTACTCGCTCAGCCGGGTCTCCCTGGTCATGCCCACCACGGTAGGCCGGGCGGCTCGCGCGTGCCTGGTCCCCGTACTCCCAGGATCGTCCGGGCACTGCCTGTCCGCGCCGGGCCGCCGCACGGTGGTGCCATGACCACACAGACCCTCCCCGGCGGCACCTTCACGCTCGCCGAAGACCTGACCGTCAACCGCGTCGGCTACGGCGCCATGCAGCTCGCCGGCCCCGGCGTCTTCGGGCCGCCCGCCGACCGCGCAGCGGCCGTCGCCGTCCTGCACGAGGCCGTCGCGCTCGGCGTCAACCACATCGACACCGCCGATTTCTACGGCCCGTACGTCACCAACGAGATCATCCGCGAGGCCCTGCACCCCTACGCCGCGGACCTGCACGTCGTCACCAAGGTGGGCGCGGTGCGCGACGCCGAGGGGCACTGGGTGCTGGACCGCGAGCCCGGCCAGCTCCGGCGCCAGGTGGAGCAGAACCTGGAGCACCTCGGCCTGGACCAGCTCGACGTCGTCAACCTTCGGGTCGGCGGGTTCGGGGCGCCGGAGCCCGGGTCGCTCGCGCCGCAGTTCACCGCCCTGGCCGAGATGCGGGAGGAGGGCCTGATCAAGCACCTGGGCGTCAGCACCGTCACCGCGGAGCAGGTCGCCGAGGCGCAGTCGATCGCACCGGTCGTGTGCGTGCAGAACATGTACAACATCGCCAACCGCGGCGACGACGCGTTGATCGACTCGCTGGCCGCGCAGGGCATCGCCTACGTGCCCTACTTCCCGCTGGGCGGCTTCTCGCCGCTGCAGTCGGCGGAGCTGGACGCCGTGGCCGCCCGGCTGGGCAGCACCCCGGCCGCCGTCGCGCAGGCGTGGCTGCTGCGGCGGTCGCCGAACATCCTGCTGATCCCGGGGACGTCGTCCGTGGCCCACCTGCGCGAGAACGTCGCCGTGGCCGACCTCGTCCTGCCCGACGACGAGGTCGCGGTGCTGGACTCGATCGGCGGCTGAGGGAGCAAGCGCGTACGGCGCCGGGCGGACGCGAGGTCCGCCCGGCGCCGTCGTGCCTGCCCTGCCGCTCTACCGGCCCTGCAGGGCCCTGACGTTGTCGGCGAAGGTCCAGCCGCGCGACCCGTCCCAGTTGATCGACCAGGTCATGAGGCCCTTGAGCGCCCCGTTGTACGAGCCGTACGCCTGCGAGACCAGCGACGGCGCCATGTAGCCGCCGCCCGCGCCCTGCTGGGCGGGCAGGCCGGGCACCTGCTTCTCGTAGGGCACGCGGATCGTGGTGCCCTGGATGACGAGGCCGTCGTCCAGGCAGTCCGTCTGCGCCTGGAAGCCGGCCACCGTCCCGGCCGCGTACGAGTTGCCGGAGCAGTCGTACATCGAGCCGTTGTAGTACTGCATGTTGAGCCACCACAGGCGGCCGTTGTCGGCGTACTTCTTGATGATCGGCAGGTAGGAGCCCCAGATCGAGCCGTAGGTGACGCTGCCGCCGGTCACGTAGGCGGTCTCGGGCGCCATCGTGAGGCCGAACCCGGCCGGCATCCCGGCGAGCACACCGTCGATGATCCGGATCAGGTTGGCCTGCGACGTCGAGAGCTGGCTGATGTTGCCGCTGCCCGTCAGGCCCGTCTCGATGTCGATGTCGATGCCGTCGAAGTTGTGCTCGCGCAGGATCGGCACGATGGTCTCGACGAACCGGTCGGCGACGGCCTGCGAGGACAGGTCGATCCCGGCCGTCGCGCCACCGATCGACATGAGGATGGTCAGGCCCGCCTCCTTGGCGGCGCACATCTCCTCGGGGCTCGGCACCTGGACGCCGGAGTCCATGCCGTCCTCCCACAGCACCGTCCCGTCAGAGCGGATCACCGGGAACGCGAGGGTCGCCACGTTGTAGCCGTGCTGGGTGATGCGCGAGTCCGTGATCGGGATCCAGCCCATGCCGGGGTGCACGCCGTTGCTCGCGCCGTCCCAGTTCTCCCAGTAGCCCTGCAGCACCTTGCCCGACGGGCGCGGGCGCTGGCTGCAGTCCGTCGGCGTCGGCTCGGGGTCCGGGGTCGGGTCCGTGGGGTCGGGCGTCGGGTCGGTCGGGTCGGGGTCCGGCTGCGTGGCGCACGCGCCGTCGTCGGTCCAGAGGGTGGGCGTCGCGTCGGGGCTCCAGCCCGCGCCGACGTGCGCGGTGTGCGCCACGAGCGCCGTGTACGCCCGGCCGCGGTGGGTCACGTGGGCCCCGGCGGCGTACGTGCTGCCCTCCGTCCAGGCGGACGCCGCGCAGTCGGCCGCGGCAGCCTGCGCCACGGGCCCGGTCTGCGCCGCGACGACCGGTATGGCCAGTCCGGTGACGAGCAGGGCGGTGACGCCCGCCGCCAGGAACGATGTACGCCGTCTCATGGCACTCCCTAGGGCCGTGGTATTTGTCAGGAACGCTAGCCAAATACCGGACCCCCGGGGAATACGGGGAACCCACAACCCGACCACACGGCCGGGCCGGACGCTCACCCGCACCGACCTAGACTCGCGACGTGATCCGACTCAACCCCGAGCAGCTCGTCTTCGTCACCGAGCGCCACCTCGCGACCCTCACCACCCTGCGCCCCGACGGCACGCCGCACGTCGTCCCGGTCGCCTTCACCTGGGACGCCGACGCCGGGGTCGCGCGCATCACCACCAACCGCTCGTCCTTCAAGGCGCGCCACTCCGCCCCGGGGCCCGACGGCGGCGAGCCGCGCGCCGCCCTGTGCCAGGTTTCCGGCGGCCGGTGGATCACGCTGGAGGGCACGATCGCCGTCAGCGAGGACACCGACGAGATCGCCGACGCCGTCGCGCGGTACGCGCGCCGCTACCGCCAGCTGCAGCCCAACCCGGAGCGGGTCGTGCTGCGCGTGACCGTGGACAAGGTGATGGCGTCGACGTACATGGCGTCCTGAGCTACCCGACCTTCGCTGATTCCTCACCGGCAGGCATCAGCACGCTCACCACGTCGCCGCGCACGAGCTGACGGCCGCGGCGGGTCTCGACCTCGCCGTTGACCCGCACCTCGCCGTCGGCGATCAGGTCGCGGGCCTGCGCGCCGTCCTCGGCGAGGTCGGCGAGCTTCAGGAACTGGCCGAGGCGGATGACCTCGTCACGGATCGGGACCTCGGGAACGTTCGACTCAGAGTTGGACACCACAGCATTGTCTCCCGCCCGTCGCCATAGACTGGCCGGGTGATCCAACGTATCGACCTGCGCGGCCGGTCCCTGGGCCGCCGCGCCCTCCTCGACGTCCTACCCCGTGCCGAGGTCGGAGTGGACGAGGCCGTCCATGCGGTCGAGCCGCTGCTGCGCCAGGTCCGCGAGGGCGGCGCCGCCGCCCTGCGCGAGATCGCGCTGCGGTTCGACGGGATCGCACCCGAGCACCTGCGGGTTCCCGCGAGCGCCCTGACCGACGCGCTGGACAGCCTGACGCCGCTGGTCCGTTCCGGTCTGGAGGAGGCCATCCGCCGCGTGCGCCGGGTGCACGCCGAGCAGCTCCCGGCCAACCACGTCACCGAGCTCGCGCCGGGCGCCGTCGTGCGCCAGCGTTGGATCCCGGTCCAGCGGGTAGGCCTGTACGCGCCGGGCGGGCTCGCGGTCTACCCGTCGTCCGTGGTGATGAACGTGGTCGCGGCGCAGGAGGCGGGCGTGCCCGGCCTCGCGGTCGCGTCCCCGCCGCAGAAGGACAACGGCGGCCTGCCGCACCCGACCATCCTGGCGGCGTGCGCCCTGCTGGGCGTCGACGAGGTCTACGCCGTGGGCGGCGCGCAGGCCGTGGCGATGTTCGCCTACGGCGCTGCGGGCAGCGCGGAGCAGGACGGCGAGACGCTGTGCGAGCCGGTCGACGTCATCACCGGCCCCGGCAACGTGTACGTCGCGGCGGCCAAGCGCCTGGTGCGCGGCATCGTCGGGATCGACTCCGAGGCGGGGCCCACGGAGATCGCCGTGCTCGCCGACGGCACCGCCGACGCCGGGCACGTGGCCCTCGACCTGATCAGCCAGGCCGAGCACGACCCGATGGCGGCGTCCGTGCTGGTCACCGACTCGGTGGAGCTCGCCTCCGCGGTCGAGGCCCGGGTGGTGGACCTCGCGTCGGCCACCAAGCACTCCACCCGCGTCGCGCGCGCCCTGGACGGCCTGCAGTCCGCGATCGTCCTGGTGGACGACGTCGACGCGGGGCTGGCCGTCGTGAACGCGTACGGCGCGGAGCACCTGGAGATCCAGACGGCCGACGCCGCCGCCGTGGCCGCGCGCGTGCACAGCGCGGGCGCGATCTTCGTGGGCCCGTGGTCGCCGGTGTCGCTGGGCGACTACATGGCCGGCTCCAACCACGTGCTGCCGACCGGGGGCACCGCCCACTTCGCGAGCGGCCTGGGCGTGCACGCCTTCCTCAAGTCGGTGCAGCAGATCGAGTACACGCGCGACGCGCTCGAGGAGCTCGCCGACCGCATCGTCGCCGTCGCCAACGACGAGGACCTGCCCGCGCACGGCGAGGCCGTGCGCGGGCGGTTCCACTAGCCGCTCAGGCCCCGGGGCGCGGCGCGCGCAGGTGCGCCCGCTCCGCGAGCTCCGACTCGGAGACCAGCTCCAGCATCGGCTTGCCCGGGGCGCACATCATCGTCACCACGAACTCCGTGCGCGCGTCGTCCAGCGCGTTGCCGTCCTGGTAGTGGATGGCGTCGCCGCCCGGCTCCCAGAACGTGCCGCCGGCCTCGACGACCCGCTCGGGCTCGCCCTCCAGCTCGAACCGGACCGCGCCCTGGATGACGTACCCGAAGGCCGGCCCGGAGTGGCGGTGCGGCGGGGTGCCCGGGTCGCCCGGCTCCCACTCGACGTGGATCGTCATCGCCGAGGCGCCCTCGGGCACCGTGATCGGTTTCGCGTCCTGCAGCATCGTGGCCGCCGTCATCCAGCTCGCCACCGGTCCGGCCTGCTCTGCCGCCCCGTGCATGTGCTCGGCGTGGTCCTGTGTGTCGGTCATGTGCCGCACCCTTCGTCGTCGTTTCCTTGTGACGAGATGTCGACCGGGCGGCCGCCGGATCTGTGACCTGACCTGCGTCCTGATCTCGGACTGGGTGAATCCTGTACAGAAGCATTGACATTGCACCGGGCGGTAAGCGAGGAATGTCGCACAACTGCACGTGCTCGTTCCATCGCTGCCGTACCGAGGGAGCCGTAATGTCAAACCGGTCCAGAACGCCCCTGCTCGCCGTGGCCGCGGTCACGGCACTAGCGGCGGCGTTCACGCCCGCGGCCGCTGCCGTGACCCCAGCCGCCCCGCCGTCCGCGGACAAGGTGGACCCCCGCGACCGCCTCGCCGAGAACCTCGTGCCGGCGGAGACCACCCCGCAGGCCGGGGTCGAGCGGGACGCCGGGATCCAGAAGCTCGCGCTCGGCCGCGGCAAGGCGGAGCGCACCTACCTGATCCGCCTGACCGACGCCGCCGTGCCCACCTACACCGGCGGTGTCGAGGGCCTGGCGTCCACGGCGCCCCGCGCGGGCCGGACGCTGGACCCGTCGACGGCGCGGGTGCGCGAGTACACGGAGTTCCTCGAGGCGGAGCAGGACGACTTCGTCACCCGCATGGAGCGGACGGTCGGCCACGACGTCGACGTGCCCTTCACCTACCAGTACGCGGCCAACGGCCTGTCCGCCGTGCTGACCCCGGCGGAGGCACGGGAGATCGCGGGGGACCCCGCCGTCGCGCACATCGCGCTCGACAAGGAGCACGAGCTGCACACGGACGCGGGTCCCGCGTGGAGCAACGCCGACGCGCTGTGGAACGCCGTCGAGGAGCTCGACCTGCCGGAGGACTACAAGGGCGAGGGTGTCGTGATCGGCACCATCGACACCGGCATCCACCCCTCCAGCCCCTCGTTCGCCGAGACCGGTGACGACGGCTACACGCACACCAACCCGCTCGGCGCGGGCAACTACCTGGGCGTCTGCGACCCGGCGAACACCGACCAGTACGACCCCGACTTCCCCTGCAACGGCAAGCTCATCGGCGCCTACGGGTTCCTGAGCGCCGCCGACCGCAGCGCGCTGGACGAGGACGGCCACGGTTCGCACACGGCCTCCACCTCGGGCGGCAACGTGGTCGACGACGTGACGCCGACGGCGCCGGAGGGCACGAACCCGCCGACGTTCGACGTGTCCGGCGTCGCCCCGCACGCCAACGTGATCAGCTACCGCGGCTGCTGCACCACCGCGGGCCTGACGGCGTCGATCGACCAGGCCATCGCCGACGGCGTCGACGTCATCAACTACTCCATCGGCTCCTCGTCGCCGTCGGACCTGTGGAACGACTTCGACGCGCTCGGGTTCCTCAACGCGCGCGCCGCGGGCATCTTTGTCGCGACGTCGAACGGCAACGACGGTCCCGGGTTCGCGACGACGGGCTCCCCCGCTGACGCACCCTGGCTCACGTCGGTGGGCGCCTCGACGCACAACCGGCACATGCTCAACACCCTGGGCGACCTGACCAGCAGCGCCGGCGACCTGGCGGACCTGCGGGGCAAGTCCCTGACCGGCCCGCTGCCCGCAACGGGGATCATCGACGCGGGCTCCGTGGGCGACCCGCAGTGCACCACGACCACGGGCCACGAGGCGGACTACGCCGACAAGATCGTGGTCTGCGCGCGCGGCGGCAACGGCCGCGTCGAGAAGTCCTCGAACGTCGCGGCGCAGGGCGCCACCGGCTTCGTGCTGACGAACGACGAGGTCAACGGCGGCTCCCTGCTCGGCGACGCGTTCGCCGTCCCGGGCGTGGCGATCAGCTTCGCCGACGGCGAGACCCTGCGCGACTGGCTCGCGGAGGGCTCGGACCACACCGGCACGATCGCCGGCACCACGTTCATCACGGACGACGAGCTGGGCGACACCATGTCCAGCTTCTCCTCGCGCGGCCCCAACCGGGCCGTCGACACGATCGTCCCGTCCATCACCGCACCCGGCGTCGACATCCTCGCCGCCTACGGCGTGGCCGACGGCGCGTACGACCACGTCGAGTACGGCATCATCTCGGGCACCTCGATGTCGAGCCCGCACGTGGCCGGCGCCGGCGCCCTGCTCACGCAGGCCCGCCCCAACTGGACCCCGGCGCAGCAGCAGTCCGCGCTCATGACGACGGCGCGCACCACCGTCAAGGACTTCGACGGCTCGCCCGCCACCCCGTACGAGCAGGGCAGCGGCCACATGGACATCGGGGCCGCCGTGCAGGCAGCCCTGCTGTTCGACGAGACCGGCGCCAACTACCTGGCCGCCGACCCGGAGCAGGGCGGCGACCCCAGCACCCTGAACCTGCCGTCCTTCGCCGACACCCAGTGCCTCGCGAGCTGCTCCTGGGAGCGGACGGCGGTCGCGCCGCCGTCGGCCCCCGCGGACGTCACCTGGACGGCGTCCGCCGTCTCCGACGACGGACTCTCGCTGGACGTGGACCTGTCGACCGACACCGTCTCCCCCGGTGACTCGCTCGGCATCTCGGTCACGGCGGACGTCGACGGCGCCCCCGACGGCGAGACGCTGTTCGGCCGCGTCACGCTCACCCCGAGCAACGACGACGTCCCCGCGGTGACCCTGCCGGTCGCCGTCGTCCCGTCCGGTGCGATCCTGCCGAACGAGATCGACGTGACCACGCGCCGGGACACCGGCTCGCAGGCCGTAACCGGCCTGAAGTCGATCGCGGTCAGCGACTTCACCGGCTCCGTGCGCGGCCTCGTCGAGGCCGACCTGCACGAGGGCTCGCTCAGCCAGGACCCGACGAACGCCGACGCGTTCGACGACCTGAGCAAGGTCGAGGTCACCACGCTGGAGGTGCCCGAGGACGCCACTCGGCTCGTGGCCGAGATCACTGCCGCCGAAGCGCCGGACCTCGACATGTTCGTGGGCACCGGGGACACGCCGAGCCCGGCGACCCAGGTGTGCGCCTCGACGACGTCGTCCGCCGCGGAGTACTGCGACGTGCCCGACCCGGAGGCCGGCACCTGGTGGGTGCTGGTCCAGAACTGGCAGGGCACCGACGACCAGCCCGACGCCCACACGCTGGCGACCGCCGTGGTCCCGGCAGCGGACGGCGACAACGCCGGGGTGGCCGGGCCCGACGGCGAGGTGCCGGTGGGCGAGCCGTACGACGTGCGGCTGCACTGGAACCTGCCCACGGCCGCCGAGGGCGACCTGTTCTACGGCACCGCGGTGCTCGGCAGCTCGCCGGACAACCCGGGCGACATCGGCGAGATCCCGGTCCGCCTCTCCCGCATCGCCGACGACGTGACCAAGACGGCCTCGGTCGAGGAGGCCGGTCTCGGCGACACCATCGGGTACGACATCACCGTCCAGCCGAACGCGACGCCCGAGGACCTCACCTACACGGTCACCGACACGGTGCCGGACGGGCTGACCGTCGACCCCGACTCGGTGACCGGTGACGGCGTCGTCGACGGGCAGACCATCACGTGGGAGGTCGACCTGCCCACGCTGGTGGGCGCGACGGGCTCCTACGAGGCGTCGACGCCGGCGGACTCGCCGCAGTGTGCGGCGGCGTCCCGCTTCGTGGACCTGGAGGCGGCGGGCGTCGGGCTCAGTTCGCTCGACGGCGACACGGTCGCGGTGAACGCGTTCGCGAACATCGGCCCGTTCACGCACTACGGCGACGCCTACCCCGGCCTTACCGTGAGCGACGACGGTCTCGTCACGGTCACCGGTGGCTACGGTGGCCAGCCCTGGGAGCCTCAGGAGATCCCGGCGACGGCTGCCCCCAACGGTGTGATCGCACCGCTCTGGGCTGACTACTCGCTCTCCCAGGCGGATGGTCGAGGCGTTCGGCTCGCCACCTCGAACAACGAGGTCGCGGTGATCCAGTGGGACGACCCGTTCCCGTACGGCGCCGACCCCGCGGACCTGTCCAACTCGGTGGGCACCTTCCAGGCATGGGTCTACAAGAACGTCAGTGACACACGCCCGGAGATCCGGTTCGAGTACGGCGACGTCGGGGAGCTTCCGGCGTCCGCCACGATCGGGGTCGAGAACCTGGCGGGCACGCACGGTACCGCCGTGGTGAACAAGGGGAACCCGGCCGACGCCATCGCGGACGGCGCCACCATCTGCTTCGACTACGTGGCGCCCGACGTCGACCCGGTCACCCTGTCGTACGACGTCACGGTGGACCAGGACGCCGTCACCGGCACGTACACCAACTCCGCGGAGCACGTCACGGACAACCCGTTCGACGAGCCGGCCGTGGCCACGGTCGACGTCGACGTGACGGGTGTGCCGGACATCCCGGCGTGGGACCGCAAGACGATCTACACCGCCGGTGACGAGGTCCTCCACGACGGCTCCGTGTGGGTCGCGCAGTGGTGGACCAAGGGCGAGAAGCCGGGCGCCTCGCCGTGGGGCCCTTGGTCCGAGGTCGGGGCCGACGTCGTCTGCGGCGACGACACCTACCAGGCCTGGACGAACTCGTGGATCTACACCGGCGGCGAGACCGTCGAGCACGAGGGCAAGCTCTGGCGGGCCAAGTGGTGGACGCGCAACCAGGAGCCGGGCATCCCGTGGGGCCCCTGGGAGAAGGTGGGCACCTGCTGACGTAGGCCGTCCGTAACGTGTCAGACGCTCAGGTCACTCCGGTGACCTGAGCGTCTGACATGTGAGGCAAGGTCAGAAGCCGAACGTGAGCACCCGCGGCATCTCGGTGCCGTGCCGGCCCGCGTCGTGGACCGCGCGCAGCACCGCGAGCTCGTGCGGCACGACCGGGTCCGGCAGCCCCACGAAGGGGAACCAGGCGAGGTCGGCGGCCTTGTCGGGCTCCTGGATCGACGGCGTGCCGGTCCAGCGGGTGACCTCGAACATGAAGTCGACGCGCTGCTCGATCGCCGGGCCGCCCGGTTCGCCGCGGTGCAGCACCGTCAGCGGCCGGACGTCCCCGGGCGCGACCTCCACGCCGAGCTCCTCGCGGGCCTCGCGCACGGCGGTCTCGATCACCGACTCGCCCTCCTCGACGTGGCCGGCCGCCGCGCAGGCCCAGAATCCGTCGCGGTAGCCGGTGCCCTGCCGCAGCTGGAGCAGCACCTGGCCCTCGCGGCGGAAGTACAGGTACGCCGCGGGCACGAGCGTGAACCGCTCGTGGTCCCGCTCGTCGTAGCGGTCGGTCCGCTCCGTCCCCGGGGCCTCGGTCACGACAGGCAGCCCTGGCCGAGCAGCGCCTTGAGGTCACCGAACAGCGCCGGAGACTTCTCGACCCGGAGGCTGTCGGCGGCGCGGATCACGGTCCGCTTGCCCGGCTCGGCCACAGCGACGTGCACCTCGGCCGAACCCGGATGCGTGGCCAGCACCTCGCGCAGCCGCACGATGATCGGCTCGACCGCCCGGGTGTGCGGCACGGTCACGGCCAGGGGCGAGTCGGAGCCCACGGTGACGTCCGGCAGGGCCACCTCCATGGCCTGCAGCGACATCGACTCGTCGCGGCGGCGCACCTTGCCCCGCAGCACCACGACCTGGTCCTCGGCGAGCATCGTCGAGTACGCGAGGTAGGTCTCGCCGAAGAACATGACCTCGACGGCGCCCTCCAGGTCCTCGACGGTGACGGCGGCCCACGGGTTGCCGTTCTTGCTCATCTTGCGCTGCACGGAGGTGAGCAGGCCGGCCACGGTGACCACCGAGTTGTCCGGCCGGTGCTCGTCGGCGAGCAGCGACGCGATCGAGGTGTCGGCGGCCCGCTGCAGCACGTGCTCCAGCCCGGACAGCGGGTGGTCGCTCACGTACAGGCCGAGCATCTCGCGCTCGAACTGGAGCTTCTGCTTCTTCTCCCAGTCCGGCAGGTCGGGGACATCGACGGAGAAGCCCATGCCCTCGTCGTCGCCGCCACCGCCGAAGTCGGCGAAGAGGTCGAACTGGCCCTCGGCCTCCTTGCGCTTCACGCCGATCACGGAGTCCACGGCCTGCTCGTGGATCACGAGCAGCGAGCGCCGCGTGTGGCCGAGGGAGTCGAACGCACCGGCCTTGATGAGGGACTCGATGGTGCGCTTGTTGCAGACGGGGGCCGGAACCTTGTCGAGGAAGTCCTGGAAGGACGTGTAGGCGCCCTTCTCCTCGCGAGCCTCGACGATCGCGTCCACGACGTTGCGGCCCACGTTACGCACGCCGGTGAGCCCGAAGCGGATGTCGCCGCCCACGGCCGTGAACTTGGCCGCGGAGTCGTTGACGTCCGGCGGGAGCACCGTGATGCCCATGCGACGGCACTCGTTGAGGTAGAGCGCCATCTTGTCCTTGTTGTCACCCACCGACTGCAGCAGGCCGGCCATGTACTCGGCGGGGTAGTTCGCCTTGAGGAACGCGGTCCAGTAGGCGACGAGGCCGTAGCCGGCGGAGTGCGCCTTGTTGAAGGCGTAGCCGGCGAACGGGACCAGGGTGTCCCAGACCGCCTTGATCGCGGCGGCGCTGTAGCCCTTCTCCTTGGCGCCCTTCTCGAAGTTGACGTACTCCTTGGCCAGCACCTCGGGCTTCTTCTTGCCCATGGCGCGGCGGAGCAGGTCGGCTTGTCCGAGCGAGTAGCCGGCCATGATCTGGGCGGCGCGCTGGACCTGCTCCTGGTAGACGATCAGGCCGAAGGTCTCGTCGAGGATCTCCGCGAACGGCTCGACAACCTCCGCGTGGATGGCCTCGATCTGCTGCTGGCCGTTCTTGCGCATCGCGTAGTTGATGTGCGAGTTCATGCCCATCGGCCCGGGCCGGTACAGGGCGATGACGGCGGAGACGTCCTCGAAGTTGTCGGGCCGCATCTGCCGCAGCAGCGCGCGCATGGCGCCGCCGTCGAGCTGGAACACACCCAGCGTGTTGCCGCTGGCGAGCAAGTCGTAGGTGGGCTTGTCGTCGAGCGCCACCTTCTCGATGTCGATCGGGTCCTTGCCGTTCATCACGATGTTCTCGAGCGCGTCGTCGAGGATCGTGAGGTTGCGCAGACCCAGGAAGTCCATCTTGATGAGGCCGAGGCCCTCGGACGTCGGGTAGTCGAACTGCGTGATCACCGCGCCGTCCTGCGGGCGCTTCATGATCGGGATGATGTCGATCAGCGGCTCGCTGGACATGATGACGCCGGCGGCGTGCACGCCCCACTGGCGCTTCAGGCCCTCGATACCGCGGGCGAGCTCGACCACGCGCTGCGCCTCGGGGTCGGCCTCGTGCACCTGGCGGAACTCCGCCGCTTCCGAGTACCGCTTGTCCTTGGGGTCGAAGATGCCGCTGAGCGAGATGTCCTTGCCCATGACGGCCGGCGGCATGGCCTTGGTGAGCTTCTCGCCCATGGCGTACGGCATGCCGAGCAGCCGGGCGGAGTCCTTGAGGGCCTGCTTGGCCTTGATGGTGCCGTAGGTGACGATCTGGGCCACGCGGTCGTCGCCGTACTTCTCCGTCACGTACCGGATGGCCTCACCGCGCCGACGCTCGTCGAAGTCGACGTCGACGTCAGGCATGGAGACGCGCTCCGGGTTGAGGAAGCGCTCGAAGATGAGGCCGTGCTCCAGCGGGTCCAGCTCGGTGATACCCATCAGGTAGGAGACCATCGACCCGGCGGCCGAACCACGGCCCGGCCCCACGCGGATGCCCTGGTCCTTGGACCAGTTGATGAAGTCGGCGACCACGAGGAAGTACCCCGGGAAGCCCATCTGGATGATGATCTCGACTTCCTTGTCGGCCTGCTTGCGTACCGCGTCCGAGTACCCGTTCGGGTACCGACGCAGCAGGCCCGCCTCGACCTCCTTGATGAACCACGAGATCTCGTCCTCGCCGTCCGGCACGGGGAAGCGCGGCATGTAGTTGGCCGAGGTGTCGAACGAGACCTCGCACTGCTCGGCGATGAGCAGCGTGTTGTCGCACGCCTCGGGCAGTTCCTTGAAGACCCTGCGCATCTCGGCGGCGGACTTCACGTAGTAGCCGGAACCGTCGAACTTGAAGCGGTTCGGGTCGTCCAGCGTGGAGCCGGAGTTGATCGCCAGCAGGGCCTCCTGGCTGGTCGAGTCCTCCTCGCGCACGTAGTGCAGGTCGTTCGTGGCGACGAGCTTGGCGCCGATGACCTTGGACAGCTCGAGGAGCTCCTTGGTCACCCGGGTCTCGATGTCGAGCCCGTGGTCCATCAGCTCGACGAAGTAGTTCTCCTTGCCGAAGATGTCCTGCAGCTCGCCCGCCTGGCGGACCGCCTCGTCCCACTGGCCCAGCCGCAGCCGCGTCTGGATCTCGCCCGACGGGCAGCCCGTGGTGGCGATCAGCCCGTCCGAGTACCGCTCCAGCAGGTCGCGGTCCATCCGGGGCCACTTGCCCATCTGGCCCTCCAGCGAGGCCAGCGACGACGCCCGGAAGAGGTTGTGCATGCCGGTGTTGTTCTTGCTCAGCAGCGTCATGTGCGTGTACGCACCGCGCGCCGAGACGTCGTCCGACTCCTGGCCCGCCTCGCCGTAGCGCACGCGGGTCTGGTCGAACCGGCTGGTGCCCGGCGTGATGTACGCCTCGACGCCGATGATCGGCTTGATGCCCGCCTTCTGCGCCTGCGCCCAGAACTCGTGCGCCCCGAACAGGTACCCGTGGTCGGTGGTCGCGATGGCGTGCTGCCCCTGCCGCCCGACCTCCTCCATGAGGTCGCCGATCCGGGCCGCGCCGTCCAGCATCGAGAACTCGGTGTGGACGTGGAGGTGGACGAAGTCGTCGCTCTTCGAAGCGGTGGCGGTGGGCATGTCCATGATCTTAGGACGGCTCTCCGACACTCCGGCCCAGCAACGCCGAGCCACTTCTCACATCAGGAGTACGCGCCCCGCACGACCTCGAGAGCGGCCTCCAGGTCGGCCGGGTACGGCGACTCCACCTCGACCCAGCGCCCCGTGACCGGGTGCTCGAAACCCAGCCGGTGGGCGTGCAGCCACTGCCTGGTCAGCCCCACCCTGGAGGCCAGCACGGGGTCCGCGCCGTAGGTCAGGTCGCCCACGAGCGGGTGCCGCAGCGCCGCGAAGTGCACCCGGATCTGGTGGGTGCGCCCGGTCTCCAGGTGCACCTCCAGCAGGGACGCCGCGGACAGCATCTCCAGCGTCTCGTAGTGGGTCACCGACGGCTTGCCGTCCGCGGTCACCGCGAACTTCCAGTCCGAGCTGGGGTGCCGGCCGATCGGGGCGTCGATGGTGCCCGACGTCGGGTCCGGGTGTCCCTGCGCGAGCGCGTGGTAGACCTTGTCGACCGTGCGCTCCTTGAAGGCGCGCTTGAGCCCCGTGTACGCGACCTCCGACTTGGCCACGACCATCAGGCCCGACGTGCCGACGTCGAGCCGGTGCACGATGCCCTGGCGCTCGGCGGCGCCCGACGTCGAGACGCGGTAGCCCGCGGCGATCAGCGCGCCGACCACGGTGGGCCCGGTCCAGCCCGGCGACGGGTGCGCCGCCACGCCGACCGGCTTGTCGATCACGACCAGGTCGTCGTCGTCGTAGACGATGCCCATGCCCGGCACGGGCTCGGCCACGACCTCGACGGCGGGCCGCTCCTCCGGCATGTCCACCTCGAGCCAGCCGCCCGCGACCACGCGGTCCGACTTGCCCACGGGACGCCCGTCGAGCTGGACGGCGCCCGCCTCGGCGAGCTCGGCGGCACGCGTGCGGGAGAACCCGAGCATGCGCGCCAGCGCCGCGTCGACCCGGTCGCCCGCGAGCCCGTCCGGGACGGGCAGGGTGCGCAGCGCCATCAGGCGGGGTCGCTCGCGTCGCCGTCCGGCTTCGCGGACGGCTCGTCCCGCTCGTCCCCGTGCCGCTTGCCGTCCAGGCCGATGCCGCGCAGCGACAGCAGCGCGATCAGCACGGCCGCGGCGACCACCGCGATGTCGGCCACGTTGCCCACGAAGAAGCCTGCGTAGTCGATGAAGTCCACGACGTGGCCGCGGGCGAACCCGGGCTCGCGCGCCAGCCGGTCGATGAGGTTGCCGACGGCGCCGCCGAGCAGCAGGCCGAGCGCGACGGCCCAGCCGCGCGACCCGAGCCGGCCGATGGCGCGGACGATGAAGATCACGACCACCGTCACGACGATGGTCAGGATCCAGGTGTAGCCCGAGGCGATCGAGAGCGCGGCGCCGGGGTTGTAGATGAGGCGCAGCCCCAGCAGGTCGCCGACGAGCGGGATGGGCTCGGCGTTCACGGTCAGCGCGGACTCGGCCCACCACTTCGTGAGCTGGTCGGCGGCCAGGACGAGGGCCGCGAGCACGCCGGTCCAGGCGACGAGCACACGGCTGCCCGACGGCGCGGGCGTGGCGGGGCTCGTCTCGTCGCCGGCCACGGCGGAGGGTTCAGCGGGAGTAGACATCAGGCAAAGTCTCCCATGCCGCGAGCCCTCTCCGTCCCAGAGCCCGGCCGGCCGCCGGAAACCTCGCCCAGGCGGGGTACGACGCGCCGCCTATTACTGAGGCGACGAACAAAAGAGCGCGCATTTCGGGGCCACGACACAAAAAGAGACGAGGCCCTTTCCCGGAGTTCCGGGAAAGGGCCTCGCCTGGTGCGACATCAACGCCGTGTCACCGCACGGCGAGAGTCAATTGACGTCAAAGCGTCAGCAAGCGGCGTAGCCGGTCACGTTGCCGGTCTGGAACAGGTTCAGCGGGCCGTCCCAGTGCCACGGCGCGACGCACACGTTGTTCAGGACGTTGATGGAGTCCTCGCCGCCGATGACGGCGTCGCCCTCACCGCAGGCCTGGTAGTCGGTCAGGTTGGCGGTGCTGCCCACGTTGCCCGGACCCTCCCAGTACCAGGGGGCGACGCACACGTTGTTCAGCGCGTTGAAGCTGCCGTCGCCACCGATCTCGACGACCTCACCAGCGGTGGCGACCTCCTCGGGGACCATCACGCCGTCGATCCCCTCGGGGAGCTCCGCGTTCTGGGTCGCACCGAGCACGTCGAGCGCACCGTCAACACCGACGACGCCGACAGCGCCCTCGACCCCGCCGAGCACCGCGCTGGCCTCGGACGGGCTGACCACGAGCGCCTCAGGCGCGTCGCCGAAGGTCAGCGCGCTCGCACCCGTCGCAGCGGCGACGACCAGCCCGGCCGACATGGCCACGGCAGCGCCCGCACGACACGTTGCACGGAATCCTCGGATCATTGTGTTTTCCCCCTCGAATAGCATCCGTCGAAATAGCGGTGAACCACACGTGTGTGATTCACCTGGACGAGCATCCGGGGAGAATTTCACCCTGTCAATCGGAACGTGACCCGCCGCACAGAGCACCTGGAGGCCTAAAAACGACATTCCAGGATCGAACTCCATACCAATGCATCAGGTATGCACGTAACTCAGACATCACAGCGTTGATATCCGGTGCGCGATCCGGCCCGGCCCCCTCGCCGCGCCGACCGCTCAGGCCCCGCGACGCTCCTCGCGCGCCTTGGCCTCGACGGACAGCGTGGCCCGCGGGAAGGCCTGGAGCCGGGCCTTGCCGATGGGCAGGTCCGTGAGCTCGCACGTGGCGTACGTGCCCTTGCGGATGCGGCCCAGGGCGTGGTTCGTCTGGTCCAGGAGGTCACGCATGTTGTTGACGAGCGTCAGCTCCTGCTCGCGCTCCAGGGCGCTCGAGCCGTAGTCGGCCTGGTCGTCGCCGGCACCGTCACCGGAGTTGCGCAGCAGGTCGGACAACTCCCGGTCGGCGACGTGCAGCTCGCGCTCCAGCCGCTCCTTGTCCTCGAGGAGCAGCGCCGCCAGCTCCTCGGCCTCACGGACGGTCCAGGGTTCCTCGCCGTCACGGACGGGAAACTTCTTCACGTCGCGTGTCAGGTTCGGGAACTCCTGCTTGATCGCCGCTCGCGTCGCAGTCGAGATCTTGGTCATGGGTTCCCCTTCGCGGTCGCCCCCGGTGGTCAAGTGCACGAAGCGTAAGCACAAGCGGCCAGACGCACAACGGGGCGCGCCGGTGTGGCGCGCCCCCATGATGCGTGCGTCTGGCACGACACGCACGACGACCGGACGTGAGGTGGGAACGTCCGGTCGCCGTGCGTGTCGGGTGGTGCTCTGCGGTCAGATGCCCTGAGCCATCTCGGCCGGCCGGCCGGACTGCTGGTTGTTGCGCGGCGGCAGGGCCGAGCCGCGCGCGTCCAGGTCGCCCAGCAGGTTCTGCAGGAAGCTCTTCAGCCGCGTGCGGTAGTCGCGCTCGAACAGGCGCAGCTCGTCGATCTTGCGCTCCAGCAGCGAACGCTCCTGCTCGAGCTGGGAGAGCGTGCGGTGCGACGTCTCCTCGGCGTCGCGCACGATGCGCGCACCCTCGGTCTTGGCCTCCGTGATGAGGCGGTCGCCCTCCTCCTGGCCGGAGCGCACGTAGTCGTCGTGCAGCTTCTGGGCCAGCTGGAGCATCCCGGTCGCCGACTCCGGCTCGGGGCCGTTGCCCTTGGGGCCGGCGGGACCGGTCGGCATGACGGGGGCCGCGACCGGCGCGGCCTGCGCGCGGGCGGGAGCCGCGGCGTCGCTGCGCGACAGCTCCGCGATGCGGCGCTCGGCGGCGGCGACCTTCTGCCGGAGGCCCTCGTTCTCCTCCTGGACGTTGGTCAGCGTCCGCACGACCTCGTCGAGGAAGTCGTCGACCTCCTCGACGTCATAGCCCTCGCGGAACTTCGTCGCGGAGAACTTCTTGTTGAGGATGTCCTCTGCAGTAAGCAGTGCCATCGTGTCACCTCGAAAGTTAGAACGGAACGCTGAACTCGGACGTCGGCGCTAGCAAGCGGCGCGCCCTTCGCCGAAGCCCACGGTAGCGGACGACATCGGCGTGGGACACCGGGAGCACCCCCGGGCACGATTTCCTCACAGAGTGTGCCGGGTCACCCCAGGCCATTTCCATGGCGCGGTCAATGTTTTCGCACGCTTCGCCGTCGGCGACTCGACGATGCCTGCCGCGAACCGGCACACATTCACCACGTGGCCCGGACGTGTCAGACCCTCGCCGCCCAGGCCCCGACCAGCTGCGAGAGGATCGAGACGCCGAAGAACAGGACGATGAAGGCCAGGTCGAGCTGCACCTGGCCCAGCCGCAGCGGCGGGATCAGCCGGCGCAGGAACCGCAGGGGCGGGTCCGTGACCGTGTAGATCGCCTCGGCGATCACGAGCAGCACACCACGCGGCCTCCAGTCCCGGGCAAAGAACTGCACCCAGTCGAAGATGAGGCGGCCGATCAGGAACAGGATGAAGAGCCACAGCAGAAAGCCGATGAACTGCAGGATCAGATTCACAAGGCACAACCTAACGTGTCCGGCCCCGGGACCACGCGAGCCACCACGGACAGACGTGAGCGGAGGGCGTCCGCCGTAGCGACCGCCCTCCGCCCAGGTCTCGTGATGCCGGTGTTCAGCTCTGGTTGTAGAAGCCGCCGCGACCGTTCGGCTTCTCGGTGGCGACCTGCTCCTCGGCCGCGATCTCCACGTGCTCGGGAGAGAGCAGGAAGACCTTGTTGGTCACCCGCTCGATCGAGCCGTGCAGACCGAAGATGAGGCCGGCGGAGAAGTCCACCAGGCGCTTGGCGTCGGCGTCGTCCATGTCGGAGAGGTTCATGATGACCGGGGTACCGGCGCGGAATGCCTCGCCGATGCTCCGGGCGTCGTTGTACGACCGCGGGTGCACGGTCGTGATGCGGCGCAGGTCCGAGGAGGACAGGGCCTCGCGGGGAACGCCGTCGCGGTGCAGCGGCGTGACCTGTGCGTGCCGGTGGTCCTCCACGTTTTCCTCCAGGCCCTCGTCGTACTCGTCGAGGTACTCCTGCTCGCCCTGATCGTCGGCGAGGCCCAGATACAGCATGGTCTTGCGAAGCGCTCCGGCCATCGCACACTCTCCGTTCGTCGCCTGCTGTGCGTCCTTCTGCCTGTGTCCAGCGGGCCCGTGCAACAGGTCCGACCTTGACCTCTCGTCGAGGTCGCCTTGACAAAAGTAGCCCGGCGCAATCCGACCTGGAAGTGCGACACGCCGTGCCACGAACAACTTTGCCAAAGTTGTTCAGCGATTGCTCGCTAAAAACGACATCCGTGTGATTTCGCAGGTCAGGGCCCTGTTATCGGCGTGTCGCGGAGGTGGCACAGATCCGCCACGGACGGTCAGAGAAGCGCCACGACGCCCGCCTGGCGGCCGGTGGTGACACCCGTCACGCTCGCCCGGCGGTGCGAGAACAGCTCTTGGTCCTCCAGCGTGCAGCGCTCCACGAGCGTCGCGGCGACGCCCCGGGCGGCGAGCTGGGCGACCACACCGGCGGGCAGGTCGAGCCCCGGCGTGCCCTCGGCCGTGGTCGCGAACGTCTCGGGCACGGCGGCCACCACCTCGTCGCGCATCGCCTCGGGCACCTCGTAGCACCGCCCGCACACCGCGGGCCCGACGGCGGCGCGCACGTGCGCCGGGTCCGCGCCCCCGGCGACCATCGAGTCCAGCGCCCGGTGCACCACGCCGGCCAGCACGCCCTTGCGTCCCGCGTGCGCGACGGCGACCACGCGCGCGACCGGGTCGGCCAGGAGCACCGGGACGCAGTCCGCGGTAAGGACGCCGAGCCCCAGCCCGCGCTCGGCGGTGACCAGCGCGTCGCCCTCCCCCGCCGACGCCGGCGGCCGGTGCGCGGCCCACTGCTCCCGCTCGGCCGCGCCGAGCCCGAGCACCACGTCGCCGTGCACCTGGGTGGCGAACGCCACCGGCGCGCCGAGCCGCTCCGCCACCCGGGAGCGGTTGACCGCGACCCGCGCGTCGTCGTCGGACACGTTCAGGCCCAGGTTCAGGCCGCCGCTGCCGTCGGCAGCGGCCCACGGCGCGGGCGAGACGCCGCCCGCGCCGGACGTGAAGAAGGCGTGCACCCCGTCGCCCAGGTCGACGGGGTGCACGCCTGCAAGAGTCCGGGTTTCGCTCACGGGTGTGAGGCTACCCGGCCGATCACTTCAGGAAGTCCGGGACGTCCAGGTCCTCGGCCGAACGACGCGGGTTCTCGTCGTACAGCGGCGGCACCTCGACCCGCTCGCCCTGCTCGCGGCCGACGTCCTGCCGGTTGAACGAGCCCTGCACGACGACGGCCGGCTCGTCCAGCGTGCGCGGCACGTCGTCCGAGGTCTCGTCGTCGATCACGCGGGGCAGCGTGGACACGGGCGACGGCTGGTGCGTCGGCGGGACCGACGGCGGCATGCCGTTGACCCCGACCTGCTCGGGCGCGCGGCGGGCCGCGTCCGACACGTCGGGCAGCGGGACCGGCGCCGTCGCGGGGCTGCGCGAGCCCGCGCCGACCGCGCCGGCGACCTGACCGAGCGCCCGGTTGTCCTTGCGCTCCTTGGGCAGCCCGCCGTCGAAGCCCGCCGCGATGACGGTCACGCGGACCTCGTCGCCCAGGGCGTCGTCGATGACCGTACCGAAGATGATGTTCGCCTCCGGGTGCGCGGCCTCCTGCACCAGGCGCGCGGCCTCGTGCACCTCGAAGAGGCCGAGGTCGCTGCCACCCTGGATCGAGAGCAGCACGCCGTGGGCGCCGTCGATCGACGCCTCCAGGAGCGGCGACGAGATCGCCAGCTCGGCCGCCTGCACCGCGCGGTCCTCGCCGCGGGCGGAGCCGATGCCCATGAGCGCGGAGCCCGCCCCCTGCATGACCGACTTCACGTCCGCGAAGTCGAGGTTGATCAGGCCGGGCGTGGTGATGAGGTCGGTGATGCCCTGCACACCGGAGTGCAGCACCTGGTCGGCCGAGTGGAAGGCCGCGATGGCGGACACGTTGCGGTCCGACATCGACAGGAGCCGGTCGTTCGGGATGACGATCAGCGTGTCGACCTCGTCGCGGAGGTTCTCGATGCCGCTCTCCGCCTGGACCGCGCGCCGACGGCCCTCGAAGGTGAACGGGCGCGTCACCACGCCGACGGTCAGCGCGCCGAGCGAGCGCGCGATCCGCGCGACGACCGGGGCACCGCCCGTGCCGGTGCCACCGCCCTCGCCCGCGGTGACGAAGACCATGTCGGCGCCGCGCAGGACGTCCTCGATCTCCTCCGCGTGGTCCTCGGCCGCCTTCTTGCCGACCTCGGGGTCCGCGCCGGCGCCGAGGCCGCGCGTGAGCTCCCGGCCGACGTCGAGCTTGACGTCGGCGTCGGACATCAGAAGGGCCTGTGCGTCGGTGTTGATCGCGATGAACTCGACGCCCTTGAGGCCGACCTCGATCATGCGGTTGACGGCGTTCACACCACCGCCGCCGATGCCGACCACCTTTATCACTGCCAGGTAGTTCTGCGGAGTTGCCACGTCGTCGCCTTTCGATTCGGGTCCCGAGTCCCGACTCTCATCCCTCCCAAAGTCTCAGGTTGAGGTAGAGGGTTAGAGTTATGTCAGGTTGCTGCTGAGTTCGACGGTAGGTGTGCCGCCGGGGTGTGTCGAAGACATCGTCGCGCGTGTCGCGCAACGATGCACGCGAGAAATCACAGCGATGTTATTCCTGGTCGGTACGTGAGTCGGTGCGCGACGCGCCCGGTTCCGGACCTGCTCAGTGCGTGACCGGCAGGCCCGGCGACGAGACGTCGATCGTGGTCGCCGTCGGCTCCGCCCGCAGCAGCGTCTGGGCGACCTTCGTCTTGAGCGGCACGTCCGCGCCGCTCCCCCACCGGATCACGCGCCCGTCCGCGAGCGTGGTGCGCACGTCGTCCTGGGTCGCCGCGCTCACCGTCTTGACGTCGGCCGCGAGCTCGGTCGGCAGCGCGCCGAGCACGGCGAGGGCCGCGTCCAGGGCGCGCTTGCCCGCCCCGGCGTCGGACAGCGACGTCACGATCGCGGGCAGGCCCTTCGGCACCTTCTCGGCGGTCGCGACGCGGACGCCCTCGGCGTCCATCAGGGCGTAGACGTCGCCGGGCTGCGGCACCGCGGCGACCGGCTCCCGCGAGGTGAGCGCCACCGCGAGCCCGTCCGGCCAGCTGCGCGTGATGCGCACGTTCTTGACGGCGTTCATCGCGAGGATCTCCTCGCGCAGGCCCACCGTGTCCAGGCGCGGCAGGGGCACGCCGGCCTCGGCGGTGACGGCGTCGCGCACCTCGCCGACGTCGACCGTGGTGCCCTCGCCCGTGACCTGGACCTGGTCCGGGTCGAGCGCGAACAGCGGCGAGAAGAACGCCGCCCACACCAGTCCCGCCACGACCGCGACGGTGAGCGCGGTCCAGCCGATGCGGCGCCACACGCGGTAGCGCGCCATCGCGGTGCGCTCGGCGAGGCGGTCGGCGAGCTGGTCCGAGACCACGCCCACCCGGCCGCCCGCCGACGGCGTGGCGCCGGTCGCGGGACGGTCCTGCCGAGCGGGGCGGTCGTGCCGCTCCGGCCGAGCCGGACGCTCCGGCCGCGGCCGGCCCGGCGCCTGGCCGGCCGGCCGCGGGCGGGCCTCCTCCTGGAGGTCCCGCCCGAGCCGGTCCGGCTCCGGTGCTCCCCGGTCCTGCCGGGCCGCGCCCTGGTCCGCGGGGCGCGGCCGTGCCGTGCCCGCGGCGCGAGGGCGCGCGGGCGGGCGCATCAGTCCTCGCCCAGCCCCGGCGTGCCCGGCGTCTCCACACGGGCCGCGAGGCGCGCCAGGACGGCGGGTCCGAGCTGGGTCACGTCGCCCGCGCCGACGGTGAGCACCACGTCGCCCGGCCGGGCGAGGTCGGCGATCGCGTGCGCGGCGTCGAGGCGGTCCGGCACCGCGTAGGCGGCGCCGTGGTCGGGCATGAGGTCGACGATCGTGCTGGGCGTGACCGTCGGGTCGAGCTCCTCGCGCGCCCCGTAGATGCCGGTGACGACCACCTCGTCGGCGGCGGACAGCTCGGCCGCGAACCGGTCGGCGAACGTCTTGGTGCGCGAGTACAGGTGCGGCTGGAACAGCACGAGCACGCGGCCGCCGTCGGCGATCTCGCGGGCCGCGGTCAGCACGGCCTTGATCTCGGTCGGGTGGTGGGCGTAGTCGTCGACGACGAGCACGCCGTCGGCCTCGCCCTTCTCCTCGAAGCGACGGCCCGTGCCGACGAACGCCTCGACCCCGGCGACCGCCTGCTCGGCGGGCACGCCCAGCAGCACCGACGCGACGACGGCCGCGGTCGCGTTGAGCACGTTGTGCTTGCCCGGCACCGACAGGCGCATCGGGATGCCGGGCACGTTGCCGGACACGCCGGCGCCGTCGGCCACCTGCTCGTTGGTGCCGAGGATGTCGCCGCGCAGCACCGCCGTGGTGCCCTCCGGCGTCGTGGAGATGTCGGTGACGCGCACGCGGGCGGTGTCGTTGGTGCCGTAGGTGATGACGTGGCCGCCGGTGGCGCAGATCGTGGCGCCCACGGAGAGCGAGCCCTCGTCGTCGGCGCACGCGACGAGCCAGCCCTCGGGGACCAGGCGGCGCGCGAACCGGATGAACGCGCCGTTGAACGCCTCCGGGGTGCCGTAGTGGTCCAGGTGGTCGGCCTCGACGTTGGTCACCACCGCGATGGTGGGCGTGTAGTTCAGGAACGAGCCGTCCGACTCGTCGGCCTCCGCCACGAGCACGTCGGACGAGCCCAGGTGGCCGCCCGGCGTCGAGCCGCTGGCGGTGCGCACCGTGCTGCCGATCGCGTACGACGGGTCCAGGCCCGCCTCGCGCAGGATGGTCGCGACCATGGCCGACGTCGTCGTCTTGCCGTGCGCGCCCGCGACGGCGACGCCGCGCGAGCCCTCCATGAGGGCGGCCAGCGCCTGCGAGCGGTGCAGCACGTTCAGGCGGCGGGCGCGGGCCGCGGAGAGCTCGGGGTTGTCCTCGTGCACGGCGCTGGAGATCACCACGGTGTCCGCGCCGGTGAGGTGGGCGGCGTCGTGGCCGACCCACACCTTGATGCCCTCGTCGCGCAGCGCGGCCAGCACCTCGGACTCCGCGGCGTCGGAGCCCTGCACCGGGACGCCGCGACCGGCGAGCAGGCGGGCGACGACGGACATGCCCGCGCCGCCGATGCCGATCATGTGGACGCGGCCGAGCTTCGCGACCTGATCCGCCATCTGATCCGTGACCGTGGTGCTCATGACCTGACCTCCGTGGTGTCGGTACCTGCTGACCGTACGGCTTGCTCGACGAGATCGACGACACGAGCCGCGCCGTCGCTGGTGCCGGCCGACCCCGCGGCCTTCGCCATGACACCGAGCCGCTCGCGGTCCGCGAGCAGCGTGGGAACGTTCTGGGCCACCCAGGCGGGCGTGACGTCCGCGTCGTCCACCAGGAGGCCGCCGCCGGCCTCGACCAGCGGGGCCGCGTTGAGCCGCTGCTCGCCGTTGCCGATCGGCAGCGGCACGTAGACGGCGGGGATGCCGAGCGCGGCGAGCTCGGCGACGGAGCCGGCGCCGGAGCGGCAGACCACGAGGTCGGCCACCGCGTAGGCGAGCTCCATCTGCTCGAGGTACTCGCGCACCTGGTAGCGCTGGGGGTCGACGCCGGCGACGGTCTCGCGGACCTCGTCGCCCTTGCCCTTGCCCGTCAGGTGCAGCACCTGGGCGCCGGCCGCGAGGATCTGGGTGGCGGCGCCGGACACGGCGCGGTTCAGGCTCAGGGCGCCGAGCGAGCCGCCGGTGACCACGAGGGTCGGCAGCGCGGGGTCGAGGCCGAGCTCGGCGGCGGCACGGGCGCGCAGGCCGGCGGCGTCGGCCTCGCGCTCCTGGACCAGGGCCGCGATGGCCTGCCGCAGGGGCAGGCCGGTGACCACGCCGCCGCGCAGGGGCGTGCCGGCGAAGGTGAGGCCCACGCGGGACGCCCAGCGGGCGCCGAGCCGGTTGGCCAGGCCCGGGCGCGCGTTCTGCTCGTGGATGACGATCGGCACGCCCTTGCGCTTCGCGGCGAGGTAGGCGGGCGTGGCCACGTACCCGCCGAACCCGATCACGGCCTGCGCGTCGATCTCGTCGATCGCGTCCTCCGCGGCCCTCACGGCCGCCGTCAGCCGGCCCGGCAGCCGCAGCAGGTCGGGGCTGGGGCGGCGCGGCAGCGGCACGCGCGGGATCGGGCGCAGCTCGTAGCCGCGCGCCGGCACGAGGTCGGCCTCCAGGCCGGTCGTGGTGCCGAGCGCGAGCACGCGCGCGCCGGGCTGGCGGCGCCGCACCTCGTCGGCCACCGCGAGCAGGGGGTTGACGTGACCGGCGGTCCCGCCTCCGGCGAGCACCACCGACACAGCTGCTGAGCTCATCATCACCTTCTGGTCGTCGCCCGGTACCCGGGCGAATCGATCGCGCGCCGGCCCGCTGTGGAGGATCTGGCCACAGATCGAGCCGCCGTGCACATTTCTACCGTCTCCGGACCGCGCCGCCCAGCACGGCCAGTGACTTGCGGACGACGCTACCGCGTGCAGCGAGTGCCTTGGCAGCCCCCGGCTCCGTCCGGGCGAAGGATATGACCATCCCGAGCGCGGCCATGGTGGTGATCAGGGCCGAACCGCCCGCGGACACCAGCGGGAGGGGCACGCCGATCACCGGGAGCACCCCGATCACCACGCCGATGTTCACGAACGCCTGGCCCACGATCCAGCAGCCGACGGCGGCCGTGGTCACCTTGACGAACGGGTCCTTGTGCCGCTGGATCACGCGGCTCATCGCCAGGCCCAGCACGGCGAACAGCGCGAGCACCAGCACTGTGCCGAACAGGCCGAGCTCCTCGCCGATCACGGCGAAGATGAAGTCGTTGTGCGCCTCGGGCAGGTAGTTCCACTTCTCGCGGCTGCCGCCCAGGCCGACGCCCCACAGCCCGCCGGTCCCCAGCCCGAACAGGCCGTGCAGGGACTGGTAGCACTCCGAGGCGGCGTCGCACTCCGCGCCGTAGGTCGCGATGATGCGCCGCAGCCGGTCCCCCGAGCCCTGCTGGAGGATGAACACGTAGCCGACGACGAACGCCGCGATGGCGCTCCCGAGCCCCATGAGCGACAGCGGCACGCCCGCCACCAGGAACGCGCCCGCGACGAGCAGGCCGATCACGAGCGCCGTGCCGAGGTCACCGCCGCCGAGCACCAGCCCCATCACCACGACCGCGCCGGGCACGGCGGGCAGGATCGCGTGCGACCAGCTGCCCAGGAGCGCCTGCTTGCGGCCCAGCACGGTGCCGAGCCAGACGGCGAGCGCGAGCTTGGCCAGCTCCGAGGGCTGGAAGCGGACGGGCCCGAACGACAGCCAGTTCTGCTGGCCGTTGGTGACCTCACCCATGAAGATGACGGCCACCAGCAGCACCAGCGCCACCAGGAGCGCCGGGAGCGCGAGCCGTTTGTACCAGCGGATCGGCAGGTGGGCGGCGATCAGCAGCACGGGCAGGCCCATCAGCGCGTACTGCGCCTGGACCAGGAACGCCGCGTACGGCGACTGCCCCTCCGCGATGGACGTGACCGTCGAGCTGGACAGCACCATGATCAGGCCGATCACGGTCAGCAGCCCCGTGGTGCCCACCAGCAGGTAGTAGCTGGTCACCGTCGAGTTCCACTCGCCCAGCCACGGGCGGTCGGGCGCCTTGCGGCTCGTGGTCGTCGTGGCCATCCCCTGCCCCTCCCGCGCTCAGTGCGTGGTGGTCAGGTCACGCACCACGCGGACGAACTCCTCGCCGCGGTGGGCGTACGAGGTGAACTGGTCCTGCGACGCGCCCGCCGGGGCCAGCAGCACGGTGTCCCCCGGCTGCGCCAGGTCCCGCGCCGCCGTCACCGCCCGGCGCATCACGGTCTCAGTGTCACCGGGATCGATCACCACAACCGGGATCTTGGGCGCGTGTCGGGCCAGCGTGTCGGCCAGCAGGCCCGGCTCGGCGCCGATCACCACGGCGGCGCGCATGCGGTCCGCGCGGGAGGAGACCAGGTCGTCGAACGTGGCGCCCTTGGCCAGCCCGCCCGCGATCCACACCACGGTGCCGTGCGCGAAACCGGCCAGCGAGGCGGCCGCGGAGTGCGCGTTCGTCGCCTTGGAGTCGTTGACGTAGGTGACGCCGCCCGCCTCCGCGACGCGCTGGATGCGGTGCTCGCCCGGGCCGAAGGAGCGCAGCCCGTCGCGGACGGCGGACGCGGGCACGCCGTGCGCGCGCGCCAGGGCGGCGGCGGCGAGGGCGTCGGCCACGATGTGCGTCGGCACGACGCCGTTGTGGTCACCCAGCTGCTTCAGGTCCGCGAGCGTGCCGAGCTCCGCGGCGCTCTTGCGGCGGTCCGGGTCGTCGTCGGCGGCGTGGAAGGCGCGGTCCACGAGCACGCCGTCGACCAGGCCGAGGTCGCCGGGGCTCGGGGTACCCACCACGAAGCCGACGGCGCGGGCGCCCTCGACCACGTCGGCCTCGCGCACGAGGTCCTCCGTCGTCGGGTCCGCGACGTTGTAGACGCAGGCCACCTGGACGCGCTCGAAGATGCGGCCCTTGTCGCGCGTGTACGACTCGAGCGAGCCGTGCCAGTCCAGGTGGTCGGCCGAGACGTTCAGGACGGCGCCCGCCTGCAGCGACATCGTGTGCGTGAAGTGGAGCTGGAAGCTGGACAGCTCCACCGCGATCACGTCGAGCAGGGGGTCCAGGGCGGCCTCGACGAGCGACCGGCCGACGTTGCCGACGGCGGCCGTGCGCAGGCCGGCGGCCCGCAGGATGGCCGCGAGCATCTCGACGGTGGTCGTCTTGCCGTTGGACCCGGTGATGCCGAGCCACGGGGCCGGCGCGTCGGTGCCGAGCCGGTCCACCCGCAGACGCCACGCGAGCTCGATCTCGCTCCACACGGGCATGCCCGCGGCCAGCGCCGCGGCGATCAGGGGGTGGTGCGGCGGGAAGCCCGGCGAGGCGACGACCAGGTCCGCCTCGGCCAGCACGGCGGCCGCGGCGTCGGCGTCGATCTTGCCGTGGTCGGCGTCGTCGGCCTTGTCGTCCACCGTGACCAGGGAGGCCACGCGCGGCACGAGGACCTGCTGGAGCGACCGCCCGGTCACGCCCAGGCCCGCCAGGACGACGCGCGCGTCGGCCAGGGCGACGCGGGGCTCGACCGTGCCGTAGGTGTCGGCCTCGGTCACGAGGCCACCCACTCGGCGTAGAAGATGCCCATGCCGAGGCCCGCGAGCAGGCCGGCGATGAGCCAGAACCGGATCACGATGGTGACCTCGCCCCAGCCGGACAGCTCGAAGTGGTGCTGCAGCGGCGCCATCTTGAACACGCGCCTGCCGGTCAGCTTGAAGGAGCTGACCTGGATCACGACGGACGAGACGATGAGCACGAACATGCCGCCCAGCAGCACGGCGAGCAGCTCGGTGCGGCTCAGGATGGACAGGCCGGCCAGGGCGCCGCCGAGGGCGAGCGAGCCGGTGTCGCCCATGAAGATCTTGGCGGGGTTGGCGTTCCACCACAGGAAGCCGACGCAGGCGCCGGTGACGGCGGCGGCGACGATCGCGAGGTCCTGCGGGTCACGCACCTCGTAGCAGCGTGGACCGGCCGTGGCCAGGAACTGGCAGGACTGGTTGAGCTGCCAGATGCCGACCAGCACGTAGGCGCCGAAGGTGATGATCGAGACGCCGGTGGCCAGGCCGTCCAGGCCGTCGGTCAGGTTCACCGCGTTGGACCAGGCGGAGACCAGCAGGTTGGCCCAGATCACGAAGAGGATCAGGCCCACGGTCGCGCCGGCGAACGCGAGGTCGAACTCGGTGTCGCGCAGGAACGAGATCCTGGTGGACGCCGGGGTGCGCGAGTTCTCGTTGGGGAACTGCAGCGCGAGCACGGCGAACGAGATGCCGACGATGCCCTGGCCGATCAGCTTGGCGCGCGCCGTCAGGCCGAGCGAGCGCTGCTTGCGGATCTTGGTGAAGTCGTCAAGGAACCCGACCAGGCCGAGGCCGGCCATGAGGTACAGCGCGAGGAGCGCCGACACGCTCGGCAGGCGGCCCGACACCAGCATCGAGGCCGCGAACCCGATGAGCGTGGCCGCGATGATGACGACGCCGCCCATGGTCGGGGTGCCGCGCTTGGTGAAGTGCCCCGTGGGGCCGTCCTCGCGGACGAACTGGCCGTAGTTCTTGTGGACCAGGAACCGGATGAAGACCGGGGTGCCCAGCAGGGCCACGAGCAGCGCCACCGCGGCGCTGACCAGGATCGCGATCACTTGTTGTTGTCCTTAGCGGTCAGAGCCATCGACAGGTGGTCGCCGAGCTCCCAGAGTCCGGAGCCGAGCGAGGACTTCACGAGCACGACGTCGCCGGGCTCCAGCGACTCGTCCAGCATTGCGCGGGCGGCGGCCAGGTCGGGCACGAAGATCGACTCCGACCCCCAGGAGCCTTCCTGCATGGCGCCCTCATGGATGTGATAGGCGCCGTCGCCGACGACGACGAGCTGCTTGATGTTCAGCCGTACCACGAGGCGGCCGATCTCGTCGTGCGCGGCGCGCGCTCCTTCACCGAGCTCTCGCATCTCGCCGAGCACCGCGACGGAGCGGCGCGTGCGCCCCGCCATGACGGCGAGGGTGCGCAGGGCGGCCTTCATCGAGTCCGGGTTCGCGTTGTACGCGTCGTCGATCACGGTGACGCCGTCGGGCCGCTCGGTGACGGCCATGCGGTGCGGGCTGCGGGCGGTGGCCTCGGTGAGCCGCTGCGCGACGTCGGGCAGGGACACCCCGAGGCGCAGGGCGACCGTGGCCGCGGCGAGCGCGTTGCTCACGTGGTGCGGGCCGACGAGCTGGAGGGCGACGTCGGCGCGCTGCTCGCCGTCGCCGGACGGCGCGATCCGGAGCGTGAAGGCCGCCCGGCCCGTGGCGTCGACCGTGATGTCCTCGGCGCGGACGTCGGCGGCGGGGATGGTGCCGAAGGTCTGGAGGGTCGTGCCGGGCGCGGCCTGGCCGGCCATGGCGGCGACGCGCAGGTCGTCGGCGTTCAGCACGACCGTGCCGCCGTCGACCACACCGGAGACCATCTCGGCCTTGGTCTTCGCGATGGCCTCGACGCTGCCGAAGTGGCCCACGTGCGCCACGCCCACGGCGAGCACGACGCCGACGTTCGGCGGCGCGATGCGCGTGAGGTAGGCGATGTTGCCGATGCGGTCGGCGCCCATCTCGGCGATCAGGTAGCGGGTCTGCTCGGTGACGCGGAGCACCGTGAGCGGCAGGCCGATCTCGTTGTTGAACGAGCCGGTGGGGACGATGATGGCGTCCTCGCCGCTCACCTCGGGGGTCAGCAGCTGGCCGAGCAGGTCCTTGGTGGTGGTCTTGCCGACCGAGCCGGTCACGCCCACGACCTTGGGCCAGCCGTCGCCGCCCTCGCGGACCGTCGCCAGGACGTACCGGGCGAGCTCGCCCAGGGCCTCCTGCGGGTCGTCGACGACGACGGTGGGCAGGCCATCCAGCTCGCGGGCCGCCAGCACGAGCGTGGCGCCCGCCGCGACGGCACGGGCCGCGAAGTCGTGCCCGTCCACCCGCTCCCCCGGCAGGGCCACGAAGAGCGCACCGGGCGCGGCCTGGCGCGAGTCGATGATCACCGCCCCCGTGACCGTGACGTCCGGGTCGGCGTGCAGCCGCCCGCCGGTGGCTGCGGCGACCTGTGCCGCAGACAGCTCGATCATGCCTGTGTCGTCCTCTCCTGCGTGGGTCCTGCTGGGGATGCTGCTGCGCCGTCGGCGTTCCGCACGGCGCGTCCTGCTCGGGTCACGCGCCGCGGGCCGCCAGGGCGGCGCGCGCCTCGACCCGGTCGTCGAGCACGTGGTCCACGCCGGCGATCTCCTGGATCGTCTCGTGCCCGCGGCCGGCCACCAGCACGGTGTCGTCCGGGCCGGCCCCCAGGATCGCGGCGCGGATCGCGTCCGCGCGCGGGGCGACCTCGTGGACCTCCACGGTACGCGAGGCGCCGTCGTCCGCGGGCTCCACGGTGCCCGGCGTGCCGCTGCCGGGGGTGCCGTCGCCGGGCGTGTCGACGCCGGTTCCAGCCAGGACCTCGGTGCGCACCTTGGCGGGGTCCTCGTCGTGCGGGTCGTCGTCCGTGACGTAGACGACGTCGGCGCCGTGCACCGCGGCGGCGCCCATGAAGGGGCGCTTGCCGGGGTCGCGGTCGCCGGTGGCGCCGAACACGACGGCCAGCTTGCCCGTCGTCGTCGGGCGCAGGGCAGCGAGGGCGAGCTCCAGGGCCTCGGTGTTGTGCGCAAAGTCCACGACCACGCGCGGGGCCATGGCCAGTACCTCCATGCGGCCGGGCACGGTGGCGCTCAGGCCGTCGGCGGCCGCCAGGGCGTCGGTGACGTCGCGGATGTCGGAGCCGCCCTCCAGCACCATCGCGACGGCGAGGGCCGCGTTGGCGACGTTGTAGCCGCCCGGCAGCGAGGTGGAGGTGCGCAGCGTGCGCCCGTCGTGGTGCGTCAGCGTGAACGCGGACCCGGTGCCGTGCGGCGCGACGTCGGTGACGACCCAGTCGGCGGCCTTGTCCGGCAGCGTGGTGAGCGTCGCGACGGGGATCTGGGCCTCGTTCGCCATGCGGTCGCCCCAGGCGTCGTCGACGGTGACGACGCCGCGGCGGGCGCGGGCGGGCGTGAACAGCTCGGCCTTGGTGGCGAAGTAGGACTCGAAGTCGCCGTGGAAGTCCAGGTGGTCCTGCGTCAGGTTGGTGAACCCGGCGACGCCGAACACGACACCGTCCACGCGGTGCTGCGCCAGGGCGTGGGAGGAGACCTCCATGGCGAGCGTGCGGACGTGGTCCTCGCGCATCGCGGCCAGGAGGGCCTGCAGGTCGGCAGCCTCGGGCGTGGTGAGCGTGCTGGCGATGACCCGGTCCCCGGAGCGGGTCTCGACCGTGCCGATCAGGCCACCGATCCAGCCCAGCGCCCGCAGCAGATGGTCGAGCTGGTAGGTCGTGGTGGTCTTGCCGTTGGTGCCGGTGACGCCGAAGGTCATCAGGTCCTCGGCGGGGTTGCCCAGCACCCAGGCGGCGACGGAGCCGAGGATGGCGCGGGGGTCGTCCGCGACGACGACCGGCGTGGTGCTGCCGGCCCCGATCAGCTCGGCCCCGCGCGCGTCCGTGAGGACGGCGGCGGCCCCGCGCCGGACGGCGTCCGCGGCGAACTGCGCGCCGTGCGCGCGGGCGCCGGGCAGGGCCACGAACAGGTCCCCGTCCTGGACCACCCGGTTGTCCGAGGCCACGCAGGTGACCGCGGCGTCAGCGGGCTGACCTGGGGCGATGGTGAGGCCGAACGCGACGGCGAGGTCCGAGACCTGACGCGCTGTCGTGGCGGCCGGTCGGATCCGGTCGATCGGGGATGTCACGGAGAAGAACCTACCGTCTCGCGGGGGTGGGTCTCGTCCTGGGTGTGGGCCTTGGGTGGTGGCTGTGGGGTGGTCCGAGCCACGGTCGGCACCCGTCTGAGAACGCAACACGATTGCAGGCGAGGTGAGTCTGCTGCATCAGATGCCGACAAGCAACCATTCGACGAGCCCAAGCGAGAAAAACCTACGCAAGGGCGCCGCAGAGTGGGGCCCCGAAGGAGCAGCCGACTCCTACAACGGGCACCTGGCTCGCATAAATTGGCGGTCGACCAACTCAGGCTCCCGATTGATTATGGATAAACATCGCGCACCAGCCAACCGACATCCCCCATGTTTGGCTCTCGACCCAAATCGCGGATGGCTTTCATAAGGCGATCCGCTGAATCTTGATCAGCCCACAGATGGAAGCGACCCGACCGATCGTCAATCTCGCCGACTCGCACACCACTCAACAATAGTGCGCGCAAGGCAGCGTCTACAATTTCGAGAATCTCGTCGTCTGAAGCGCGATCGACAAGACGGCGAACATGCCAAAAGAGCGTCCATATTTCCACTCCATCATTGACTAGTTCACGATCAACCAATAGCGCGATGCGCGCTGCCACAAGGGCTACATTCGAGCTCATGGATTGTACTTTACCTTCTTAATGTCATCGAATCCCGGTATGTTTACATCGACAGTCGCCGCCGAATGGGGACTGCGACTCATTTCTGTGCGCAACTGCACGAAACCCCCGTTAGGCAACTTAACGCGCGTCAACTTTGCATTGTTGGCAACCACCTCACCGCCCTTGCGCAATTCCTCGAACATCTTCTCCGCGTCAGCCAGGCCCCCTTGGAGTACGCGGATCGAATCATCCGAGCCCTCGGCACCCAATGCGGAACCTCCGGGTCGGAGAATCCCCTCGAAGTCCGCCATCTCAGGGTAGTCCGCATTATGCACCAGGACCGGGCTGCTGCCAGCCAACGCATAGTAGTTGTGGTCGCGGGTGACGCGGAAGTTGTAAACCATCTCGGCCTTGGGGAGCACCTCGACCCCGTCGAGCCTGACAATACCGTCCGGAGTGGATAGCAAGTCACCGGCGGATAGATCACGCGTTTCAGTCCAGCCTTGACCCTCGACCCAGAAAGGGTGCTCCGCTGTCGTCGTGAGAACCGACCCAGCGACCGTGAGTTCGTAGAGCGTCTCGGCGCGTCGAATGTAAGTCCTATCAACCTCTCGGAGTTCGTCTTCGCCGGTCTCGAAATTCTTGGCCCAAACCTTATCGCCGACCTCGATCTCTTCAATTGGCCTGGGACCGTCTTCAGTCAGGACCAACGTGCCCGCAACAAAGCACTTGCCTCCAGGAACACCACAATCTCCACCTCTGCAGGCTTTTGCAGAGCCCGCGAGCTCGTCGCCGCTTCTCGTGTAGTTCCCCCCAGGGGCGAGGACTCCTGCGACCATAAGGGCCGCATCGCCATTACTCGTGTCCTGATAGGCCGGGCAATCTTCTTGGACGCAAGCAAGGTAGAGGCCCAGATTTGCCGCTTCGGCGAAGACAGTGAACCATGATGCGCCGTTGAGGATTTTCTCCGTCTGTGGCGCATAGACCGAGGCGAGAATGGTGTACCTCATGCTGTGCTCGGGACTCGTGGAGCTGCCGTGCAGCTCGCCCGCGGTACCCAAGCTCAGCGACGTCCCGTTGACCACATTAGGCACTCCGGAAGAAATTGTCATAGGCCCGGAGTAGGTCTGGCCGCCCCAGCCGGTGTTCCATCCGTCGCTGCTGGAGTGAGCGTCGATTACTTCCTGACTGAGGTCGCTGAATCCCACACCGGACTGGTGCCAGGGCCGTGGCTCAAGCCCATCGGGATCCCAGTTTGTGGTCGGGTTGTTGTTGGCGTAGGAGTATGCGTTCCACTGGTCCGGGTCGGTCAGGTCCATGACCGGGTCCACCGTCAGGAACTTACCAATGGTTTCGTCGTACCAACGCGCCCCCACCAGCGTCAGACCCGTGGCTTCGTCCCGGACCTTGCCCAGGAACTCGTGGTCACCCGGCGCCGAGACCCCACCGCGCTGCTCACCGAACGGCAGCGTGTAGTGCTTGTCCACGCTCGTGGTGGTCCAGTTGGTGTTGTGCACCGAGGCCAGCGGCGTCCCCTGCGGGTTATTGATCAGCGACGTCACACCGCCGAGCCCGTTGGCGGTACGCATCGCGACCGTCTGCCCGGCGAAGCTGTAGTACCGAGCGGCGGTGACGGTGCCGTTGGCAGCCTTGGTGATCTCCTGACCGCCGAGGTACACCGTCATCGAGCCGTCCGGCGCGGTCCGCACGATGCGGTCGCCATCGGCGGTGTACAGGTTGCGGCCGGCGGCCGTCGTCGTCGTGCCCGTGCCGCGGTCCGGGCCCGTACCGGAGGACTGGTCGCCGTCGCTGTCATCATCACCGGAGCCCGGCTCGGGTTCCGGGTACACCGTGGTGGCGAGGCTGGTCGAGGCCAGCTCGGTCTCGTGGTCCCAGCCCAGCGACAGCTTTGTGGTCAGGTAGTCGCCGTCCTGCGACTGGGTCAGCGTCCGGCCCGCGTTGTCGTACGTGAACGACGTCTCCGTGCTGCCGCTGGGTCCGTCCGTCGTGATCGACGTGACCGCGTGCGGCCCAGCGAACTCGCCCGCGTCCGTGGCTTTGCCGTTTCCGTTGAGATCCCGGCTGCCCACGTATGCGTAGTCGATCTTGGTGGTTTCCCCACCGTCGATGTCACCCGCGAGGCCGCGAGTGCGGTAGGTCTCGTCGGTACGGTTGCCGATCGCGTCGTACTGGAATGACGTCCAGTACGGCGCAGCTCCGCCCAGCGCCGGGATCGACCTCGCCAGCCCGCAGTCACCGGACGCCGGGGTCCAGGCCTCGGCCAGACGTCGCATTGCTTCGTACTGGTAGCACTGCTTGTCCGCGGCGCGGCCTACCGCCGTCGGCTTGTCCTGGGCACTGAGCACGTTGCCGGCGTCGTCGTACGCGTACTTGATGTCGAGCTCGGTGCCGCCGATCCGCTCCCGATCGAGCTTGACGTTCGTGAGCCTGCTGGTACCGACTTCGTACCCGTAGGACACGACGGTGCCGTAGGTGTTGCCGAGGTCAAGGTAGGACAGCCGGCCGAAGACATCGGTACGGCTGGAGGCGACGTACGTGCCCCACCCGAACCCGCCACCCATCCACTCGGCGACGCTCGTCTCGTCGTCGAAGTGGTTGGTGACTGTTTCCTTCTGCAGCCCACCGGCGGCCGGGTACGTGGTCGAGGCGACCTGCCCGTCCGCGGTGTAGGCGACCTTCTGCTCGTAGGTCCCCTTGAGCCCGGCCATCTTGGGGGTGTCGGGGATGACAGTCACCGTCCCAGTTGGGCGGTAGGCAGCGTCGAATCCGGTCAGCGCGGTGATGAACTCGCCGCCCCCGTCCGCCTCCGACGCGACGCGCGTGGAGCTGGTGACCTGTCCCTTGGCGTTGATCTTGTCGGGCGCGTAGGACGTCAGGACGTCATAGGTCCACTTGGCGCGGACCGCGCCGGTGATCGGGTCATCCTGCCGGACAGCCGTGCGGCGTCCGAGCTTGTCGTAGGTGTAGAAGAGCTTCTGGCCCGCGCCGTTCGTCACCGACGTGGTCTGGCCCGCGGCGTCGTACTCCGTGATCGTCGTACCGGCGTCCGGGTCGACGGCCTTGTCCTGTCGGCCGAGCTTGTCGTACTCGTAGGTCCACTCGTTGGTGTCGGTGTCCAGCACCTTCGACAACCGACCGGCGCCGTCGTACTGGTACTTGGTCGACTGCTCGTCCAGGTCCAGCACACCGTCCAGCGTGCGGACCGTCACGTGCTCGACAGGGTCGCGCAGGAACTGGTTCAGCTCCACGGTCCGACCACGGGCGTCGACCACGGTCTGGGTCGGGGTCGCGCCGTCCGGAGGAATGACGGTGGTGGTGGCACCGTCATAGTACGAAGTGGTGCGCCACCGCTCGTAGGACGGATTCGAGGGCGTCCCCGTGAACAGCGCCTCGGTCCTGACGCGCCCCAGACCGTCGTAGGTGAAGACCGTCTTGGACTCCGGTTCGACGGCCGCGCCCACGAGGGTCGTGCTCGGGCTACCGGTCGCGAACCAGGCAGAGGTGGTGAGCGCGACCCGGCCGTTGACGTCGTACTCCGTGTCGGTGACGAGACGGCCGTTGACGGCTTCCTCGTTGCCGTCCTGCGACTCCGTCTGCGTCTGGACGGGGCGCAGCAGCCCGTCGTACAGGGCCACGGAGACGTGGTACTTGACCCCGTCCGCGGCGAGCGTCTTGGTGGTCACCGTATTCACGCCGTTGCGCGACGTCGAGTACGCGTACGTGACGTTCGCCGACTTGCCCTCCCGGTCCGGGTAGGTCACCGACAGCAGGCGTCCGGCGGCGTCGTAGGTCGCCTTCGTGGGACGTTGATTCGCGTCACTCACCGTCGTCGGGACGCCGAGCAGCGGATGCAACGTGGTGGTGGACTCGTGTGCCGTCAGGGTGACGCCGTCACCGTCGCCGTCGCCCGGGCCGTCGGGGTCCGGGCTCTTGGTGGTCACCGTGGCAGGGACGCCCTGTGCGGTCTCGTCGTAGTGCGTCTCGGACACACGCCCCAGCGGGTCAGTCGTTTTCTCTACCCGGCCCCGGTCGTCATACTCCGTGTACACGGTCGGAGACTCGTCGTCGAGAACGCCGTCCTTGTCGTTCGTCCGGACGCTCGTCGGTAGCCCCCGGTCACGAGGATCGTCATAGTTGATCTCGGATGCCGCGACCAGCTGGTCGAGAGTGGTGTCCGTAACGCCGCAGCGCACGCTGACCGTCTTGGTCGTAATCGGCACCACGAAGTGCTTGGCGCTGTTCGTCAGATAGTCGGTGGTCGTGCACAGGTCGTCTGACGTCGTGTTGTCGTCCGCTGTCTCCGAGAACGCCCCGTAGTCGTTGACCTTGGTGACCTGTCCGTGCTCGCCGTACTCCGTCTCGGTTCGCGTCACGTACTCCTGCGAGCCGTCGGCCTTGTACGACGCGGTGTAGACATCCGTCCGGCTGGTCCGGGTGGCAACCAGCAGGTTGTCCGTCTCGGTACTGCCCGTTCTCGCCGTCTCCTCCGCCTCGGGGATGGTGATCGTCTTGGAGACCTCGGTCTGCCCGTTGAGCACGGTGCTCGTGACCGGCATCCCGGCAAATCGCTCGTGGTCGGTGACCTGGCTCGTCGTGATCGGGGCCAGGTCGAGATTGATGCTCTTGCCAGTGCCCTGCAGGTACCGGGTCCTGGTCTTCGCGGCGACCGAGCCGGACCCCGTCGTGGTGGTGACAGTCATGTACCCGCGGTTGACCGAGTAGGTGCGGTCCTTCTTCGGTGTCAGGGGGTCGTCGATCCGTGCCCACTCGATGCCGTCGTCGTACGAGTACGAAGTGACAACAGGAACACTGAACGCACCGGTCTGGCCCGCCGACTGGGTCACCTTGGACACCATGTAGGCGTGGAAATACTCGCTGCGCGGCTTTGGCATGCCCCACGGGTGCCACACCACCGGGAAGCATCGTGACTTGTTGTCCTGCTGTTGTTTGAGATCGAGGTAGCCCTGTGGCTCCGGCTTGTAGACATCGGCGGTGCACTCGGTCGGGGTGTACTCGATCGAGATCGTCGCGCCGGTCTCGGTGGTGATACCCGTGACCCGGATGCGGTTCATGGCGGGCAGCCCGTCGGCGACGGTGTCCGCGACACGGCCCGGCAGCTGCCGCTCGCCGTCGAACCTGATCGGGTCGAAGGCGACGTCGTCCGACGCCGCGCTGCTGGGGCCGTTGGCCGTGCGCTTGATGGCGTCGAGCCACAGGATCCGGCCCGTGCCGTCGCCCGGGTCGCGCCACTTCTGCGTCAGCGCGACCGTGTCCTTGGCCGTCAGCGTGCCACCGACGTTCACCTTCGTCACCACGGTCGTGAGGCGCATGGTCGAGAAGAACGCCGGGCTTCGGACATCGGGGCAGCTCGTGCTCGACGAGCACTCCAGGTCCACGGGCGTGTCGTGCCAGCGCACCGCACCAGCGGTCGTCCCGCGGTCGGCGATCTCGCAGTCCGTCGCAGCCGCCAGGCAGCGCTCGGCGACGACGAAGTCGACCAGGTTCGGGGCGCCCGCACCGGTTGCGGCGGTGGGCTCGGAGCCCGCGCGCGTGCCGTAGCTGATCCAGTCGAGCGTGCCGCCGCGCGTGTAGGAGCGCGTGGCACCCGTGTTGTTGTTCGCGCCGTACCGGTTGGTCTCGCTCTCGTACCGGTAGGTCATCGTGTTGTCCGACGTGTCGCGGACGTAGTCGAGGTTGAACCGCCAACCCATCTGCTGACTCGAGTCCTTGAACGCAGTCTTGTACCCGGGCTCGTTCGGGTGGTTGGAGTACACCGGCACGGTCCAACGGGAGTTCTGGGCCAGCGTGTCGCCGGAGTACCGCTCGTCCTTGCCGAAGTAGTACCTGGTGCCGTCGGTGGTGGTGACCTCCCAGTACTCCCCTGCCCAGCCGGCGTCGGTCTTGGCGGCGTCACCCGTGGGGCGGCCGAACTGCCGCACGCGGGTACCGTCGTCCGATTCCGGCCGCCACTCGATCGAGCTCGTCGTCGCGGGGTCGTCATCGCGGACGAGGGCCGAGGAGGTGCCGTTGAACACGAGGAAGGCGTTGTCGCTGTCCCAGCAGAGGTCGCCGGTCTTGCGGTTGGCGTTGTTCGGGTTCTGTCCGCCGGACTCGTCGCGGTCCTCGGAGCACGGCACGTACCGCCGCTCCACGAAACCGCTGGTCATGTCCCACCCGTCCCCGACCCACGAGGACTGGTTGTTCGTGCTGGACACGCGCCCGTCGAGGGAGGCGCTGGAGTACCCGATCGCGAGCTCGGGCGAGGGTCCGGCCGCCGGGGACGGGACCTGGATCGGGTACGACCAGCCGAGCGAGCCCGTGCCGCCGCTGACCGACCACGAGGACGCCGACGACAACGGGGTGGCGCCCCAGTCGCCGGCTCCGGAGCTGGTGCCGGCCGTGACAGCGAACGTGTCGCCGCCGGTGGCCGCGAGCGCGGTCGACCTTGCAGCTGCCGGCGCACCGGCGGCGGCCAGGTCGAGCGTCGCGGTCACGGTCCCTTGCTCGACGTCGTTCGTCGAGTCGACCGGCGTGGGCGAGCACTCCTCCAGGTCCGGGGTCGTGGCGTGGCACTCCGGGATGCGGACGATGCCGAGGCGGCCCGACCAGTCGGCGCCCGCGAGGTCGGTGAACTTCTCGTAGTCCACCTGGACCTCGACCTGCCGCACCCCGTTCTCGGGCGGAGCTTCTGCCGAGGTGTCGGTGACATCGAGAAGGACGCCGGAGATCCCGGCACCGACCGCCGCGGCCTGGTCGGCGACCTCGACGTGCACCTCGGACGCCGCCTCGGGCGTGCCGGCGGCGGGCGCCGGAGCCCCGACCGCGAGCTCGAGCCCGCCCAGCAGGGTGTCGCTGACGGGTGTCAGCGTCTCCGGAACGGGAATGGTCGCCTCGGCGGCCTCCGGTGTGTCCTGCACGGGGACGAGCGCCGGGTCTGCGGTCGGCTCCGGCGGAGCCGCCACGGGCTCCGCAGTCGGCGTGACGGCGTCCGGAGCCGCGTCGTCCGCGGCCTGCTGGGCCGGGTCGAGGTTCTCCGTACGTGCCGCCAGGTCGGAGCCCTCGGCGTCCGCCGAGACGGCCGGGGGCTCGTACTCGACGGTGAGCTTGGCGTCGTGGCGATACCGCTTCCACCCCAGCGTCATGTCGGTCTCGTTGAGGGCGACGAGACCCAGGCTGAGCGTGCCGGTATCGGTCGAGGCCAGGTTCTTGGCACCCGTCGTCGCGTCGAAGTCGACCCATCCGGCGTTGTCGCACGCCTCCTTGTGCGCGACCGTCACTCGGGACAGCTCCGTACCGAACGGGGGCTTGCCCCAGTTGTCCCAGTTCGACGCCGCGTCGATCGGCTTCGTGCCGTACAGGCGCACCGTGCGCGGCGTGCAGTCCCAGCTGTGATCGCCGTAGACGCTGAACGTGGCCGACGAGATGTCACCCGGCTCGAGGAGCCCGAGGTGGTCGAGGCCGGAGAACTGCCAGCCCAGCCGGAAGCGGACCGTCTCCAGGCAGGAGGCGACGACCGCGACGTCGCACAACCCCAGGCCCTGGTTGCCCTCGAACATGTACCCGCTGGTCTCGTCGGGCGTGCCCTCGTGCACCATGAGCCACTCGTTGCCCGCGGAGGTCACCGTCGGGTCGATCAGCGTGGGGAACACGGTGTCCGGGTCCGAGAGCAGGAAGTCGCGGTCCGGCCGGATCCGCACACCGACCGTCGCAGTCTCGGTCGAACCCGCAGAGCCGAACCCACCCGGCATGTCCAGCAGGTCGCCACCCACGGACAGACCACCGGAGAGGTCGACGCCAGGCGCAGAGGCGCCGCTCAGCGCGTCCGCTCCGGTGCCCGGCTCGGCCGACGCCGCCGGAGCGGGCACGCCGGTGGTGTGGCGGGCCTTTGCGGGCACGAGGTCCACCGGCATGGACACCTGCTCGTCCCCGAGGAGGGGGGCCGTCGCGCGGGCAGCCGGGTCGCCGGCGTCCGCGTCGCTGATCTGGTCCCACCGCACTGCCGCCGTCGGCCCCGCGGAGGACGTGGTGTCTCGCTGCGTGGCACCGGAGCTGAACAGGCCAGACCCTGCGGCGCTCTCGTCGGGCGCGCCGGAGGCAGAGGAGTCCCACATCTTCGGCTCGGGAGCCCGGAAGATGTCCTGCCCGAAGGCGTCGACGACGTCGAAGCCGCCGGCGGCGTTCTGCGTGACGGTCAGACCTGCCGAGGTCGTGACGGGGAAGGTGAGCTCGCCCAGCCCGAGCTTGTCGTCCGCGCGCTTGGCCGCGGCGCGGTCAGCCAGGCGAAGTGCGGTCGAGATACCCGTACCGTCCGGGTTGATGGTGACGACCAGGTCGGCACCCTTGCCGGCGACCGCGGGATAAGTCACCGTGTCGCCCTCGACGACCGGTTCCGTCAGGTCGAACGGGCTGTCGTAGGTGAGCGTGTGCCCGTCCTTGGTGATCGTCGCGAGCGGCACCCCCTCGGTGCCGTCCGACAGGACGATCGGGTAGACGGGTGCCGCCACGGAGAGCACTCCGTCGGTGGGGTCCGCGTCGACGACCCGGTTCGAGACGGGTCCCCAGGTGCCGGTCACCGCGGTGCGCGAGGCGGTCGCGGTCATCTCCTGGGTCACCGTGCCCTCCTCGGTCGCGGTGAACGTGGACCACGGCGAGCGGGCCGAGGTGATCTCGACGTCGCGCCCGCAGGCGTCCGCCAGCTCCAGCGCCGTGTCCTGGTCCACCGCGGTGACCTGGCAGTCGATGCCCACGTGCGGGCCGGCCGCGAGCGCAGGCTCGACGACCAGGGCGAGGGCCAGGCCGCTCGCGACGGTCACCAGACCGGCGCGCCGAGCCCCGGCGCGCCATCCCGACCGGACCTTTCGTGCCGTGCCGACCGTGGCCCTGGTCAGACCGTCGCGCACCCGCGCGCCCATACCCGTCACCGCTGTTCCCATCTGGCTCGTCAGCTTCCGCACGTCCCTACCCGCTCCTCGTGCGGTCACTGGCTCATCTCCTCGACCGACTTGTCCTTGACAGTCGGGTCCAGCGCGGGGGCGCCGCCGATGAAGTCGACGTCATCCGCCCCCTGGCACAGCCGGCGGATCTTGTTCTCCGCCACGACCTGTCCGTCGAAGACCCGGACGTTGTCGACCCGGCCCTGCCAGAAGTTGTCGGCCACACCCGTAAGGGTGCGGCGGCCCACGATGAAGGAGCCGGTCGACGCCCACGGTGCGGTCAGTGTCGAGGTCGAGTTGGATCGCACGGGTTCTGCCGACGACGGAGCATCGGGGGTGCCGATCTCGCACACCCACAGCGAGACCTTGTCCGTGTCGGCGTCGTACTGACCGGTGAGGTGGACCCACTGGCCTGTGACCGGGGCGGTCCTCGACTGAGCAGCGACGTTGGACAGGTCCGTTGTGTCCGCCTTGTACATGATCATCGACCAGCACGGCTGGTTGCCCGTTGCCGCGCATGACGTGCGATAGCCCAGGGTGAACGCTGGATTGGACGTCCCGTTCTGCGAGAGCGCGACGTGTTGCTGATCCGGCGCGGCCTGCGGGTCCAACCAGACGTGCGCCGAGACGACGAAGCTCTTGGCGGACGAGACGACCGCGGGCGAAGCAGCACGGGCACTCACCCCGTCGAACACCAGGGCACGGTCGCCCGTCCGGGAGCCGAAGAGCGTGTGTGGGCCATCGCCCCACTTCGTCGCCGACCCCAGGTCGAGGTTGCGCGGCACCGTTGATCCAGAGGCGTCGTACGCCGTGGTCCCGGTTCCCTCGTCGAGCCGCCAGAGGCCCGTCGACTGCGGGTAGGCGACGTCGATCCGGTGCTCGCGGTCGGAGATCGACCCGTTGCCCGCGCGGTCATACGCCCGCACCCAGAGTGTCAGCGGACCTGAGGTCTTGGGCGTGAACGAGATCGTCGCGGTTCCAGAGGACTGCGCCTTGACCGTCTTGTCGAACGACTGGGATCCGAACGAGTAGGCGTACTTCACCGTGTCGGCCGAGCCGTTCGGGCCCAGCCGGAACTTTCCGGTCAGGCCGACGCCACCGGTCTCCACGCCGTCCTGGTAGGCCGCCTCGACGCCGTCACCTGATGTAAGGACGGTGACGGTGGGCGTGTGCACCTTGCTGGTGTCCACCCCGAACTCGCACCACTGCGACCACGAGCCTTCCCGGCCCGTCGAGTCCTTGGCCAGCGCACGCCACTTGTAGACGACGTTCTCGGTCAGGCGTCCCGTCGGAACCTGGATGGTGTGCGTCTTCCCGGAGGGCTGGAAGGACGACATGTAGGCGCCCCACACCTGGGTGCCGCTGTTGATCCGCCAGATCTGGAACCGCGCCTTGGTCGCGTTCCCGTCGGGGTCGCGGATGAAGACGGACAGCTTGGGATTCGTGATGCGCAGCATCGGGCGGTCGGTGCCCGTCTTGCAGGAGAACTTCTCCTTGCTGTGCCACGTCGTCAGGCTCGTCGGGACGCCGGGCGCACGGTTGTAGGTGACCGACAGGGTCGCGCGCGCACTGGTGCTGCCGTTGCCGTCGTTGCGGCCGATGTACCGCTTCCAGCCGACCATCGAGGTCTCGTTCGCCGACCGCACACCCAGGGTGAGCGACGACCAGTTCGAGGACGCGACCTTCTTCGCGCCCGCCGTGACGTCGAACCCGACGGACCGCACCATGCCGGTGCAGCCCGACCGGTGCGTCACCAGTTCTGATGCGAGACGGGTCGACCAGGACCCGGGGTTGTGCCACGTCGTCGAGCTGCTGACGGCGTTCGAGCCGGCCTGGTACACCCAGACCCCGGTCTTGTCGCAGTTGTACGAGAAGGTGCCGTTGATGTTGAAGACCGCCTTGGTGACGTCCGCGGACGCCAGGCTCCCCACGCTGCTCAGGCCGCCGAACTCGTAGAGGATCCGGTGCGTGCTGGTCGAGCCGCACTGGTAGCCGGCGTACGGGTCGGGTGCCGAGCAGCGGCCGACTCCCGCGTCGCCGTCGAACTGGTAGGAGGACGCGCTGTCCGGCCACGCGCTCCGGATCGCGGTGACCTCGGACAGGGTTCCCGACACAGCCAGCGCGGCGAACATCGGGAAAGCGGTCGCCTCGTCCTGGGCAGCGGCCTCGATGGCAGCGCCCACGGCATCCGGCTCGGTGTCCGCGCCGTCGTCCGTCGGGATCTCGACCACCGCCTCCGGGGTGAGCGGACCCGCCAGCGGGTCGGTCTCGTCGAGCGCGGCCGAGGGGGACGGGTCGGCCGTCCCCGAGGCCGCCGCCCGCCCTGCGGTCGCGGCGGCCGGCTGCTCCGCGGGCACCTCGGAGGTCCAGACCAGCGGGCGGGACGACCGGAACACCTCGGGGTCGGCGCCATCGGCGTCGGGCTCGGCCGCATCAGGGTCGGTGACGGTGAACGCCCCGTGCTCGCGTGCGACCTTCAGGCCGGTGCCGGAGGCGTTCTTGGCGCTCACGTCGTAGCCGAGGTCGAGGTCGAGCTTCGCCACGTGCGGGTTGCGTGCCGCCGCCTCGTCGGTGAGGCGCAGCACCTGGCTGAAGCCCGAGCCGTCGGCGTTCACCGCGACGACCAGGTCGACACCCGACGGCTTGCCGCCGGTGGACAGGACGTCCGGGTAGACGATGCGGTCGTCCTCGACGACGGGGTCGGTCAGCTCGAACGGCGCCTCGACGTCCACGACCTGGCCGTCGGCGGAGGTCATCCGCGCCAGCACGTCCGGGTCGGCCGCGGCATCCTCGCCGCCTGCCGAGAAGCTCATCGCCACGGCAGGAGCGGCCGGGCTCAGGCGGCCGGACTCGTCCTCGGCCACCGCGGTCTCGATCGGCTCGAACTCGCCGTCGCCGTCGGCGTCGGACGCGTCGGCACTGCTGCCGACCTCAAGCCGCACCTGGCCGGACGGCTGGCCGAAGGACGACTGCCAGGGGGTCTTCTCGTCGAGCGCCTCGACCTCGTGACCGCACCGGGCCGCCGTGGCCAGGGCCTCCACCAGACTCGGCTCCTCGACCGGGCACTCCAGCACGGGCTCATCGCCCATGGCGGCCAGCACGCCGTCCGCAGCCCCGGTCGCGACCAGGGCAGAGGCGCCCGTCGCGAGGACCACCAGCGCCGTCACAGCGGCGACCGCAGTACCCGCGCGCGTCCGGATCCCCCGTGCCGCACGTCCCCACACCGTCGCCGCCGATCGGCGCACCCCACCAAGGTCCGGAATGTCCACAGAGAGGAGATTAGGGGCACAAATCACCACTTCTTGACCGAACAGCGGGTGATCTTTCCGGTCCGGTGACGAGCTTCGCCCTCAGACACGGGCCGGGCAAGGAACCCGTCCGGCCACGACCGCGCTAGGACGACGGCGGGCTCTGGACGCTCGGCTCGGGCTGCGACGTCTGGGCGAGCTGCTCGGATATCGGCGAGGTTGACGCGCTAAGAAAGACCACGTCACCGTTCTTCGGAACCACAACGGGACCGCTCCCGACCAACAGCGACATCAGGTCTCCGCCGGCGAGGAATCTCCGGGTGTTGTAGCCGAACACCCATGCACCCGGGTACTCCTCACAGGAGCACACGACAATTTCCATACGGTGCGACGGCCGAACGTTCTCGTCGAGAAATGACTGCGCTCGTTCATACGCGTCCTGGAACAGGATCAACGCGCTCAATCGCGAACCTCCAACAGGCTGGACCTTGGGCTCAGGTCAGTCCCCGTCGAGGTGCAGCTCCGTCGACCTGTCCGAAGCGCAGCGATCGGCCAGGACGAGGATCGACGCCAGAAATCCGGGACGACCGGACCCAGCCGAGGTGCGGAGTTCCTCGGCGAACTGATCCATCTCCTCCGGGAGCAGAACGACGGAACCATAAGGCTTGGCACGGGTGAGCACGGGCAGGTTCGAGCCAACACATGCCCTGGTGAACTCCTCGTCGCGGTCGATGTAGACATCGAGCAGTTCGAACCTGCGGTGTCGCGGACTCGTACCTCTCCGGTCCACCCGGAAAGGGGCCACGTCAATGCCCATCAGGGTCCTCCAGCGGGCTCGGAAAGAACGCATGCGAGCGGGGTGTGTTGCTGTGCGTAGACATTGTCCGCACACAGCAACACACCCCGGCAACCAACACTTTCCCGACGGCGGCCCAGCCCGCCGGTCAAGCAACCAGCCCGGCAGCCCCAGGCCTACCGCGCCACCAGATCCGGCAGCTTCTCCCCCGCCGACAGCGACGTGTGCAAGTGGCACGCCACCAGCCGCGCCTCCTCGGCCTGAGCCGTGCGCCCGAGCACCGGCAGCTCCGTGCGGCACACGTCCATGACGTGCGGGCACCGCGGGGCGAACGGGCAGCCCGGCTCCCGCTGGGACAGGTCCGGCGGGGCGCCGGGGATGCCCGCGAGCTCACGCCGGGGCCCGTGCAGCGGAGGGAAGGACCCGAGCAGCCCCGCGGAGTACGGGTGCCGCGGGCGCTGGTAGACGTCGCGGGCGGGCGCCGTCTCCACGATCTCGCCCGCGTACATGACGGCGATGCGGTCGGCGACCTCCACCAGCAGGGACACGTCGTGCGTGATGAGCACCACGGAGAAGCCCAGCCGCTCGCGCAGCTCCATGACCTGCTCCAGGATCTGGCGCTGCATCACCACGTCGAGGGCCGTGGTGGGCTCGTCCATGATGAGCACCTGCGGCTCCAGGGCCAGCGCCATCGCGATCATCACGCGCTGGCGCATGCCGCCGGAGAGCTGGTGCGGGTAGGCGCGCAGCCGGTCGGCCGAGATGCCCACGAGGCGCAGCAGCTCCGCCGCCCGCTCCCGGGCCTCGGCGCGCCCCATGCGCGGCCGGTGCGCCAGGATGCCGTCGATCAGCTGCTTCTCGACCCGGAACACCGGGTTGAGCGAGCTCATCGCGCCCTGGAACACGATGGCGATGTCGCGCCAGCGGGCGGCCCGCAGCTCGGCGTCGGACAGGGCGAGCAGGTCCGCCCGCTCGCCGTCGCGGCCCGTGAGCCACACCTCCCCGCCCGTGATGAGGCCCGGCGGCGGCAGCAGCCGCGTCGCCGCGTAGGCGAGGGTCGACTTGCCGCAGCCCGACTCCCCCGCCAGCCCCAGCACCTCGCCGCGGCGCAGCGTGAGCGAGACCTCGCGCAGCACGTGCGTGGGGTCGTCGCCGAACCCGTAGTCGACGCTCAGGTTCCGGACCTCCAGGACCGGTTCCTCCGCCGTCGGCCCCGCGTCCCGGGCAACGCCCGGGCTCGTCTCCACACCTGTGCTCATGACCGCACCTCCCGCACCACCGGGGTGAACCCCACGCGCGGCCGGATGCCCCGGCGACGCAGCGAGCGCGCGTGCAGGCCGGTGGACCGCAGGCGGGGGTTGACGATCTCGTCGATACCGAAGTTGACCAGGGTCAGCGCCATGCCGAGCAGCGCGATGCACGCCCCGGCCGGCACGAACCACCACCACGCGCCACGCTGCAGCGCGAGGTTGTTCTGCGCCCAGAACAGGATGGTGCCCCAGTTCCAGTCGCTCACCGGCGTGATGCCGATGAACGACAGCGTGACCTGGGACAGCACCGCGAACGTCACGGTGCCCACGAACCCGGAGGCGATCACGGCCGTCAGGTTCGGCAGCACCTCGGCGAGCACGAGCCGCCAGGTGCGCTCCCCGTTGGCCCGGGCCGCCTCGACGAAGTCGCGCTTGCGCAACGACAGCGTCTGGGCGCGCAGCACGCGGGCGCCCCAGGCCCAGCCGGTCGCCCCGATGACCAGCGCGACGGTGAGCCCGCCGGCCGACGGCAGCTGGGCGGCGATCAGGATGATCAGCGGCAGCTGCGGGATGACCAGGAACATGTTCGACAGCGCGGACAGCGACTCGTCGCCGATGCCGCCGACGAACCCGGCGGTCACGCCCACGAGCACCCCCACGACGGTGGCGCTCACGCCGGCCACCAGGCCGACGACGAGCACGCCGCGAGCGCCCACGATGATCTGCGACAGGATGTCGCGGCCGGTGTGGTCGGTGCCGAGCCAGTGCGTGGCGGACGGCGGGCTGAGCAGCGCATCGCTGACCTGGTTGGGGTCGTAGGGCGACAGCCACGGGCCCACCAGCGCGAGGAGCGTGAAGAAGCCCAGGATGACCAGGCCGGTGATGACCTTGCCGTTGCGCAGGAACAGCAGCTGGTTCTTCATCGGTCCTCCGTCCGGGTGCGGGGGTCGAGCAGGGCGTAGGCGAGGTCGGCCACCATGTTCGCCACGAGGACGGACAGGGTGATGACCAGGAAGCAGCCCTGCATCAGCGGGTAGTCGTGGGTGGAGACGGCCTGGTAGAGCGTGTAGCCGATGCCCTGGTAGGAGAAGACCATCTCCATGATGAGCGTGCCGCCGACGACGAAACCGAGGGACAGCGCGAAGCTGGAGACCTGGGGCAGCACGGCGTTGCGGGCGGCGTAGCCGAGCATGACCTGCCGTTCGGGCAGGCCCTTGGCGTGCGCGACGGTGACGTAGTCCTCGGAGGAGACGGTCACCATCATGTTGCGCATGCCGAGCACCCAGCCGGCCACGGAGGACAGCACGACGGTCAGCGCGGGCAGGAAGCCGTAGTAGACGACCGAGCCGATGAACTCGCCGCTGAACGCGGGCACGAGCCCGCGGTCGTAGCTGCCGGACGACGGGAACCAGCCGAGGTTCACGGACAGCACGGCGATGGTGATCAGGCCCAGCCAGAAGTACGGCACGGCCTGGAAGAACGTCGCCACCGGCAGCAGCCCGTCGGCCCAGGTACCGCGGCGCCAGCCGAGGAACGTGCCGATGAGCGAGCCGATGACGAACGCGATGATCGTGGCGACGCCGACCAGCCCGACCGTCCACGGCAGCGACTGGCTGACGATGTCGGCCACGGGCGTCGGGAAGTGCGTGAAGGACAGCCCGAGGTCGCCCCGCAGGAGCAGGCCCCAGTAGTCGAGGTACTGCTGCCACATGCTCGTGTCCTGGTCCAGACCGAACAGGACGCGCAGCGAGTGCTCGGCGTTGCTGTCGATGCGGCCCTGCATGCGGCCCAGCAGGGCCGTGACGGGGTCGCCCGGCAGCATGCGCGGGATGAAGAAGTTGATGGTGATCGCGGCCCACGCCGTCAGCGCGTAGAACACGACCCTGCGCAGCAGGAACCTCATGCGCCCGCCTCCCCGCCACCGCTGGTCGAGCCTGTCGAGACCCCACCGCTGGTCGAGCCTGTCGAGACCCGCCCGACGTCGGGCCGCCCCTCCCGCTCCGAGTACCCCCAGCACGCCGCGGACCGCCCGGGCGTGACCTCGATCAGCTCGGGCGTCTCACCCCGGCACAGGTCGGTCGCGTACGGGCAGCGCGGCGCGAACCGGCAGCCGGGCGGCGGGTCGACGAGGCTCGGCGGCTCGCCGCCGGTGCCCTGCTCCCGCACGGCTGCGGCGCCGGTCCCGGCGAGGTCGTCGGGGTCGGGCGCGGAGGCGATGAGCAGCCGCGTGTAGGGGTGCAGCGGCTCCTGCGTCACGGACTCGGAGTCGCCGGTCTCCATGACCTGCCCCGCGTACAGCACGGTGGTGCGGTCGGCGAAGTAGCGCGCCGAGGCGATGTCGTGCGTGATGTACAGGACGGCGATCCCGAGCCGGTCGCGCAGGTCGGCCAGCAGGTTGAGGATGCCGAGCCGGATGGAGACGTCCAGCATCGAGACGGGCTCGTCGGCGAGCAGCACCTCGGGCTCCGCGGCGAGCGCCCGCGCGATGGCGATGCGCTGCCGCTGCCCGCCGGACAGCTCGTGCGGGAACTTGTCCACGTACCGCGTGGCGGGCGTGAGGTGCACGCGCTCCAGCAGCTCGGTCAGGGCCGCCTCCAGCTCGGTCCCGCGCAGCGTGCCCCCGCTGGACTGCTTGCGGTGCAGCCGCAGCGCGCGAGTCAGCGTGTAGCGCACGGGGTGCACCGGGTTCAGGGAGGCGAACGGGTCCTGGAAGATCATCTGCACGCGCCGCACGTACGCGCGGAAGGCCCGGCGGCCCCGCAGGCGGGCCTCGGCGCCGTCGAGCAGCACCTGCCCGCCCGTGATGGGGATGAGTCCGGCCAGCAGCCGGGCGACCGTGGACTTGCCGGACCCCGACTCCCCCACCACGGCCAGGACCTGGCCGCGGTGGAGCTCGAGGTCCACGCCGTCCACGGCGTGGATCGCCCGGGCGGGCGAACGGCCGCTGACGCGACCTCCGCCCGCCCGGAAGTGCTTGGTGAGGCCGTGCGCGGCCAGCACCGGTGTGCTTGTGCTCATCAGCCTTCCGCGGGCTTGAGGTTCATCAGGATCTGGGCGGCCTGCACCCCGGTGGGCTGGGGCTGGTTGTACGGGTCCTCCTCCGACGGCCAGCCCACGTAGTTCTGCGTCGAGTACTGCGCGGTGGCCGGGCGGGTCCAGATCGCGATGCCCGGCACCTCCTCGACGAACACCTTCTGGACGGTCTCCAGGGCGGCGGTGCGCGTGGCGTCGTCGGGCGCGGCGGCGTAGTCGGCGAGCGCCTTCGTGGCGGCGTCGTTCTGGAAGCGGCCGAAGTTCCAGGTGGCCGGCTCGCCGAGCTTCTCGTAGTGCGCGCCGTCCATGATGTCGGAGTACATGTCCCAGGGGGTGGCGCCGCCGTCGGTCCAGTGCAGGGTGGCCTGGAAGTCGCCGCCGGGGATGACGTCGGCGAACCAGCCGTCCTGGTTGACGGGGTTGACGGTGGCGGTGGCGCCGAGCTCGGCGGCGGAGTTCTTGATGAGGTCCAGGGCGGTCAGGTAGTCGTTCCAGCCGGCCGGGTTGACGAGCTCGAACGTCACCTCCTCGCCGTCGGGGTCGACGAGCTTCTCGTCCTCCCAGGTGTAGCCGGCGTCCTCGAGCAGGGCGCGGGCGCCCTCGACGTCGACGGCGTACTCCTGGTCGGCGTAGTCGGCGGAGAGGAACTCCTCGCCGGCGGGCAGCGGCAGGCCGGTGACGCTGGTCAGCGCGGGGTTGACGCCCGAGGTGGCGACGTCGACGAGCTCCTGGCGGTCGATGACCATGTTGAGGGCCTGGCGGAACGCCTTGTCGTCGAACGGCTTGGTCTCGTTGTTCAGGTAGAGCACGTCGATGCCGAGGCCGCCGGCGGCGTACTGGTGGTAGTGCTCGGGGTCCTGGGCGATGTAGACGTTCTCGAAGTCGGCGATGAACGTCCAGCCCCACTGCGCCTCACCGGTGGTCAGGGCGGTGGTCAGGGCGTTGTTGTCGTTGTACGACGAGTACCGGATCTCGGGGACGGCGGGCTTGCCGCCCCAGTAGTCGTCGCGCGCGACGACGGTGGCGGCCTGCGGCGTCCACGTCTCGAGCGTGTACGGGCCGGTGCCGACGGGCTCGGGGTTGGTGTCGGTGGTGGGGTCCTCGACGTCGGCCCAGATGTGCTCGGGCACCATGACCAGGTCGTACAGCTTGGACTGGTTGACGAACTGGCCGGCGGTGAACGTGACGGTGACGGTGGACCCGTCGGTCTCGATCGTGTTGTACGGCAGGGCGCCGGTGTTCAGCGCCTCGAAGTCCTTGCGGAGCTGGATGGAGAACGCGATGTCGTCGGCGGTGAACTCCTCGCCGTCCGACCAGGTGACGCCCTCGTGCGGCGTGATGACGGCCTCGGTGAAGTCCTCGTTCCACTCGACGCTGTCGGCGAGCCACGGCTTGGGCTCCTCGGACGGCCGGGCCTGGTTGCGCATCATCAGCGGCTCGTAGATCGCGAAGGCGTAGCCGAGCGAGAGCGCGGACGAACCGGTGGCGAACGGGCTGTGGTTCTCGGTCTGGACGCCGTTCGGCATGCCGACGGTCAGGGTTTCCCCGCCGCCCGCCTGGGTGGCGCTGCCGCCGCCCCCGCCGCTGCAGGCTGCCAGCAGCGCGACCGCTGCCGCGGCCGCCGCCACGGCGACGTGCTTGTGAATCCTCACGGTGTGCCTCCTTGCACTTGTCCCTCGCGGGACGGATATGGGGTGTGTGTCACTTGGTTCCGGCGCCGGGTTCCTCCCCGGGCCGGACGGTCAGCTCGTTGGTCAGGCGCAGGTCCGCGACGGACCTGCCGGTGCGCAGCCGGTAGGTGCCCGGCGGCGTGGTCCAGCCCTGGGTCTGCGGGTCCCAGACCTGCAGCGCCCGGGTGGGCACGGGGACGCGGACGGTCGCGCTGCCCATGGCGGGCACGTCCGCGACGGCGAAGCCGCCGAGCCACCGCACGGGGCGGCTCGGGCCGCCCTCGGGCGCCTCGACGTAGACCTGGACCACCTCGCGGCCCGCGCGGGGCCCGGTGTTCCGGACGGTCACGTACGCGGTCAGGGTCGCGGGGGCGTCGTGCGACTGACCCCAGGCGAGGACGGCGTCCTCGTACTCCCAGGAGGTCCAGCCCAGGCCGTGCCCGAACGGTGCTGCGGGCGCGGGGGCGCCGTCCGCCCCGGCGGCCAGCCGCCGCTCCCAGGCGCGGTAGCCGACGTCGGTCCCCTCGGCGTAGTCGACGACGCCGTCCACGGGCCGCGCGTGCGGCACGGGGACGTCCTCGAAGCGCGCGGGCAGCGTCCACGGCAGGCGCCCGGACGGTTCGGTGACGCCGGTGAGCACGTCGGCGAGCGCGGTGCCCGCCTCCTGCCCGGGCAGCCAGCCCCACAGCACGGTCGGCACGTCGGCCAGCCAGGGCAGCAGCACGGGCGCGCCCGCGTTGACGACGACGATGGTGCGCGGGTTGGCCGCGACGACGCGGCGCACGAGCTCGTCCTGGTTGCCGGGCAGGTCCAGGTCGGGGCGGTCGTAGCCCTCGGACTCGACCTCGGCGGTGGTGCCGATCAGCACGACGGCGACGTCGGCGGCGGCCGCGGCCTCGACGGCGGCGGCCAGCTCGTCGTCGGCCGAGGGGCCGGGCAGGCGGTGCACCAGGGCGGCGCGCACGAAGTGCCCGTAGCCGACGGCGTGCACCACCTGGACGGTCGCGTCCAGGTCGGCGGTGCCGCTCGCCTGCGCGAGCGCCGCGATCGGGTGGTTGTGCCCGGAGGAGAGCACGACGTCCTCGTCGACCCGGGTGCTGCCGGTCGTGACCTCGGCGCCGTCGACGAGCACCCGGTGGATGCCGACCGTGCCGACGCCCAGCTCGTGGGTGCCGGGCTCGTCGAGCCGGACGGCGGCGCGCAGGCGGACGGCGTCGGCGTCGGGCCGCGCGTCCTGCAGCCAGCCGGACCACTCGGTGACGGTGTGCTCCTCCAGCGTGCTGCCGTCGGCCGCCAGGACCGTGACGCGCAGGCCGGGCTCGCCGGTGACCGGGTCGGTGCAGCGGCCGAGGTCGAGCTCGGGCGGGTTGTGCAGCGCGCGGGCACCGGCCAGCAGCGTCAGCTCGGAGCCCTGGGGCAGCGCGGCGCGCAGCTCGTCGGCGGGCCAGGTCAGGTGGTCGGGCTGCACGAACGAGGAGCCGCCGCCCTGGAAGAAGGGCTCGGTCGCGGCGGGTCCGAGCAGCGCGACGCGCAGCGGCCGGGCGCCGTCGGACACCAGCGGCACCAGCCCGGCGTCGTCCTTCAGCACGACGACGGAGCGGGCGGCGAGCTCGCGGAGCAGCTTGCCCGACGCCGCGGTGGCGGGCGCCGGCTCGGTGACGGCGTGGAGCGGGTGGCCGGCGGCACCGCGGTCGCCGCCGGGTGCCACGAGCCGCCCGGTGCGGCCGGCCAGCCGCAGCAGGCGCAGCACCTTGTCGTCGAGCTCGGCCTCGGCGACCTCGCCGGAGCGGACGGCGTCGAGCAGGCCGTCGCCCCAGGCGCCGTCGGGCCCGGGCATCTGCAGGTCCAGGCCGCCGCGCACGGCGGGCGCCACGGACTGCGTGGCCACCCAGTCGCTGACGAACAGGCCGTCGTAGCCCCACTCCTGCTTGAGCAGGTCGACCACGAGCGGGCGGTGCTCCAGGAGCGGCGCCGCGACGCCCTGCGTGTCGGCGCCGTTGTAGGCGCCCATCACGGACCACGGGTTGACGTCGCGCACCAGGCGCTCGAAGGGCGCGAGGTAGGCCTCGCGCAGCGTCCGCTCGTCGAGGCGCGCGAGGTAGCGCGTCCGCTCGGTCTCGGAGTCGTTGGCCACGTAGTGCTTGACGCACATGCCGACGCCCTGCTCCTGCGCCGCGCCGACCAGGGCCACCGCGATCTCGGCCGTCAGGTGCGGGTCCTCCGAGTAGCACTCGAAGTGCCGGCCGCCCACGGGCGTGCGCTGCAGGTTGACCTGCGGGGCGAGCACGACGTCGACGCCGTGGCGGCGCGCCTCGGCGGCGAACAGCACGCCGGCGCGGCGGGCCAGCTCCAGGTCCCAGGTCGCGGCCAGCGCGGACGGCGCGGGGAACATCGCGGACGTGCCGCCGTCCGGGCCGCGCACGCCCACCGGGCCGTCGGACAGCACCACCGGCTCCAGCCCGAGGCGGGGCACGGCCGTGGTGGTCCACATGGACGCGCCCACGACGAGCGACACCTTCTCCTCGACGGAGAGCTCCGACAGGAGGCGGAGCAGCTCGGGCTCCGTGGTGGCGCCCTGCGTGGTGACTGTCTGCGATGACACGTGCGTTCTCCGTTCGGCGGTGGACGGCTGCCCGCATTCAACCACACTTACTTACTGGTTAGTAAGCCCGGATTCTCGGTTATCGTGAGCCCATGCCAGAAGCGACCGGGCAGGCTGCCCCGAAGGCCAAGCGACCCACGCGCGACCAGCGGCGGGAGGAGATCCTCGCCGCCGCGACGCGCGTGTTCGGGTCCAAGGGCTACCACCAGGGCTCGCTGGTCGACGTCGCGGCCCAGGTGGGGATCACGCACGCGGGCGTGCTGCACCACTTCGGCAGCAAGGACAAGCTGCTGTGGGAGGTGCTGGAGTACCGCGACCGCGTGGACGTGCAGCACCTGGAGGGCAAGCACATCCCGGGCGGCATCGAGCTGTTCCGGCACCTGGTCACCACCGCGCGCCAGAACGCGGAGCGGCGCGGCATCGTCCAGGCCTACGCGGTGCTCACCGGCGAGTCCGTGACCGACGGCCACCCCGCCTCCACCTGGGTGGCCGAGCGGTTCAGCGTGCTGCGCGGGGAGATCTCCCAGGCCGTGCGCGTGCTGGCCGACGAGCGCGAGGTGACCCTGCCCGAGGGCGAGCCGGAGCGTGCCGCGGCCGCGGTGATCGCCGTCATGGACGGCCTGCAGCTCCAGTGGCTGCTGGACCCCGCGGCGGTGGACCTGGCGTCGGGCACGGAGTTCGCCATCGAGTCGATCCTGACGGCCACGCTGGGCGCGCCCGTGCGGATCGCGGCCTCCTGACCCACGACCCGCACGGCGTCACCACTCGGTCTTGAGCCGCCGCTTCTCCTGCTCGCTCGGCGGCACGTCCATCGTCTGCAGGGTGAACCCCATGACGTCGCTGAAGACCGGGGCCGCGACGTCGCCGCCGAAGATCGAGCTGTGCGGGCTCTTGAGGAAGACGGACACGGTGTACCGGGGGTCGTCGGCCGGCGCTACGCCGATGAACGACGCCATGTAGGTCCAGCCGCCGCTGCCGGTGGGCATCTGCGCGGTACCCGTCTTGCCCGCCACCCGGTAGCCCGGCACGGCGGCGTTCTTGCCCGTGCCCTCGTCCCCGGTCACGGTCTCCATCATCTCGACCAGGGTGTCGGCGGTCTCCTCGGAGATCACCCGCTTGCCCGGCTCGCGCTCCGCCGGCGTCCTGGTGCCGTCCGGGCTGGTCGAGCCCTCGAAGAGCGTCGGCGTCATGCGCACGCCGCCGTTCGCCACCGTCGAGAACACGCTCGTGGCCTGCATGGCGTTGACGGACAGGCCCTGGCCGAACAGCACCGCGTACTGCGTGCGGCCGTCCCAGTCCGCGACGTCGGCGGGCGGCATGAGGCCCACGGACTCGCCCGGCAGGCCCAGGCCCGTCGGCGCGCCGAAGCCGAACTTGTACAGGTAGTCCTGCCGCGTCTGCAGCGGGATCTTCTCGCCGGCCTGCACGGTGCCCGTGTTCGACGACTGGGCCAGCACCCCGGTCAGCGTCAGCCGCTCCACCGGGTGCTCGTGCGAGTCACGGAAGGTCTGCCCGTTGGGCGTCGTGTAGGAGTAGGGCACGGTGAACCGGCTGTCCGGCGTCCAGTAGCCGCCCTCCAGGGCGGCGGCCATCGTGACCACCTTGCCCGTCGAGCCGGGGTCGAAGACGTCCTTGACGGCGCGCGACCCGCCCGCAACGGCCGCCGTCGACCGGTCGTTCGGGTCCGTGGAGCCCGAGTCCGCGAGCGCCACGAGCTCGCCGGTGCGGATGTCCTGCACGATGACGATCCCGTACTCCGCGCCGGTGGTCCGCTTGGCCTCGTCGATGGAGTCCTGCGCCTTCCACTGGATGTCGTGCACCAGGGAGAGCTGGATGCTGTCGCCCGGCACCGCCGGGACGGACTCCTGGCCGGCGGCCGGGATGCGCAGGCCGTCGAGGCTGCGCTCGTAGGTGTCGGAGCCGGGCGTGCCCGCCAGCAGGTCGTCGTAGGCCAGCTCGATGCCGCCCTGCCCGGCCTGCTCCTCGTTCACGAAGCCGACCAGCGAGCCCGCCACCGTGCCGGACGGGTAGGTGCGCCGGGAGGTCAGGTCGGTGCGGATGTACGCGCGGATCTCCAGGTCGGCGATGGCGCGCTGCACCTGGGGCACCACGTTCTTGGCGAGCACGCGGTAGCGCGACTCGCCCACGAGCTTGGCCGCCAGCTCGTTCTTGGGCTCGTCGAGGATCGGCGCGAGCAGCTGGGCGATGCCCAGGGCGCCGTTCTCCACCTTGTGGCCGTCGGCGTCGACGCGGCCCGCGCCACGGAAGTCCTCGATCGCCTTCGGGTCGCCGACCACGGTGTACCGGTCCACCGAGGTGGCCAGCACCACGCCGTTGGCGTCCGTGATGTCGCCGCGGTGCGCAGGCGTGACCGCGGTGGCCGTGCGCTGGGCCTCGGCCTTCGCGGCCAGGGTCGGCCCCTCGATGAGCTGCACGTGGACCAGCCGCACCAGGAAGACGAGCACGACCACGGCCGCGATGCCGACCAGCCAGCGCTGCCGCATCTCCGGCCGGCCGGGCCTCGGCGGCAGCGGGCGCGCCACCCGGGACCGGGCGGGCCGGGCCTGGGCCGGGGACGCGCGGGGACCGTCGGGTGCCTGAAGGCCCAGCCGCGTGCTGGTGGCACGGGGCTGGGCCTTGGCCGGCTGCTTCCTGGCGGGCTGCTTCTTGGCCGGCTGCTTCCTGGCCGGCTGCTTCGCCTGGCGCGGCGGCGTGGAACGCGGGCCGGCAGCGCGCCCCGAGGGGGTGCGCTGCCGGCCCGCGCCGGACGTCGAGCCCGTCACTGGTCCGTACCCTTCACCACCTTGCCGGTGCGGACACTGACCATGGTGGGGTTCTCCGCGGGCACCATGCCCAGGCTGCGGGCCTTGTCCGGCAGGTCCGTCTCGGCGGCGCTCAGGCCCTCCTCCAGCACCTGCACGTCCTGGGCGGTCTGCGCGACGTCGCCCTGCAGCTGCGACATCTCGTAGGAGCCCCGGGCGAGCGTGGTGTTCAGCACGAGGACGGCCACGAGCGAGCCGATCATCAGGGTGGCGCACAGGACGAAGAACGGCACCCGACTCTTCGCGTGCAGCGGCGCGCGGACCACGTCCAGGCGGCGGCCGCGCTGCGCGGCACCCCCGGAGATGGCGGTCAGCGGCGCCCTGCGGGTGCGGGGCAGCTCGGCCGGACGGACTGCGCGGGCCGTCGCGGCGTTGGTAGCACTCATCGGCGGTCCTCCTTCGCTGTGTGGTGCGTGCTGGTGCGGTTCAGCAGGTGCTCGGGCGTCGGACGGAGACGGCGGGCGGCGCGCAGCCGGACCGAGGCCGAGCGCGGGTTGCGCTCCAGCTCGGCGGCGTCCGCCTCCTCCGCGCCCCGTGTGAGCGCCTCGAGATAGGGCCGGTGGGTCTCGGGCTCGACGGGCAGCCCCGGCGGGGCCGACGACGTCGTGCCCTGCGCGATGGCGCGCTTGACGATCCGGTCCTCGAGCGACTGGTACGACTCCACGACGATGCGGCCGTCCACGGCGAGCGCCTCGATCGCGGCGGGCACGGCGCGCTCGAGCACCTCGAGCTCGCCGTTCACCTCGATACGTAGCGCCTGGAAGGTGCGCTTGCCCGGGTGGCCGCCGGTCTTGCGGGTCGCGGCGGGTATGACGGCGCGCAGCAGGTCGACGAGCTCACCGCTGCGGTCCCACTCCCGCTCGGCTCGACGCCGGACGATCGCTCGCGCGATCTTGCCCGCGAACCGCTCCTCGCCGTACTCCCGCAGGATCCGCGCGAGGTCACGCTCGTCGTACGTGTTGAGCACGTCGGCCGCCGTCAGCTCCTGGGTGGAGTCCATGCGCATGTCGAGCGGCGCGTCCTGCGCGTAGGCGAAGCCGCGGTCGGTCTCGTCGAGCTGCAGCGAGGACACCCCGAGGTCCATGAGCACGCCCTGGACGGCGCCGCCGGCGTGCGCGTCGACCACCTCGGTGATCTCGTCGTACACCGCGTGCACCGGCGTGAAGCGGTCGCCGAACCGGGCCAGCCGCTCGCCCGCGAGGGCGAGGGCCTGCGGGTCGCGGTCGATGCCGATCACGCGGGCGGCGGGAAGCTGCTCCAGGACGGCCTCGGTGTGGCCACCCATGCCGAGCGTGCAGTCCACCAGGACGGACCCGGGCTCGGCGAGCGCCGGGGCGAGCAGGTCCACGCAGCGCTGGAGCAGCACCGGGAGGTGGCGGTCGGCGGCGTCTCCGCCGGGGCCGTTGCCGGTCGCGTTCATCGGTGTCTCCCTCCTGCGTCGTGCGGGTCCTGCCGTGGTGCTGGTCATGCGTGGTGCCTCGTGCTCGTGGCGCTCGTACTGCTCGTACATCCGGGCGGGCCGCCCGGTCAGGTCTCCCTCCGCACGGTTCCGGCGGCGGGGAAGTGCGCCGGATCCTGCGGGAGGAGGCCTGACCGTGCGGCCGGTCAGCCCACCTGTCCTAGAAGCTCAGCCCGGGGAAGATCTCCTCGGCCTGATCGATGTAGTCGGGTTCGGTCTGCTCCTGATATGTGGCCCAGGCCTGCGCGTCCCACACCTCCACGCGGGTACCGACCCCGATCACGACCACCTCTCGGTCGAGACCGGCGTACTCGCGCAGGTGCGTCGGGATGGAGACCCGGCCCTGCTTGTCCGGGACCTCGTCGCTCGCTCCCGCCAGGAAGTTTCGCGTGTAGTCCCGTGCTGCCTTGCTCGTCACCGGCGCCTGCCGGATCTGGGTGTAGATCTGCTGGAACTCGTCCATCGGGAGGAGGAAGAGGCACCGCTCCTGCCCCTTGGTCATGACCAGACCGCCGGACAGGCGCCCCCGGAACTTGGCGGGAAGGATCAGGCGCCCCTTCTCGTCGAGCTTCGGGGTGTACGTACCGAGGAGCAGACCCAGACCTGCGAAACCTTCCGCCATCGCAGTCATGGGCCGACACCTCCTTCCGCTCCCGCATACTCCACGCTACTCCACTTTCCACCACCACACTCGGAAAAACGATGGGGAGAACTGCCCAGCGACCCTCAATGCGCAGGTCAAAGAGGTAAAGAGCAGGTGGAGTAAATTCATGTCCGGCGTGGCGTGGAATGTCGGATCAGGTCGCGCGGGGCCGCATCCCGCCAGGCGTGCGCGACCTGGCCGGACGTCGTTTCACCAGGGCGAAACAAGCTCTCGGATCTGTGAAGACCGCGTGATGCACTCAACAGAGTGCTTTACATCTCTACTAGGCTGGACCAGCCGGGCGGGCGTTCTCGCCGCGGCTTCCGAACAGCGCGTACCCGCGCGAGAAACCGGCCTGACTCCCGGCCCGATGGAGGTCCCCCCAGTGCACACGGAACCCACCACCTCCGGCCTCTCGGACCCTCGTTACGGCGGCGCGGCCGCCGCACAGCCGGCGCCCGGACCCGGCGCGCTCGACGAGCTCGTGGAGACCATGGCCCGGGTCCGGGGTGCCGTGGAGTCCGTCGTGACCGGCCGGCCCGGCCTGGCCGACATCACGCTCGCCGTCCTGCTGGCCGAGGGCCACCTGCTCGTCGAGGACGTGCCCGGCGTCGGCAAGACCACGCTCGCCAAGGCGGTCGCGCGCAGCATCGACTGCCACGTGGGCCGCATCCAGTTCACGCCCGACCTGCTGCCGAGCGACCTCACCGGCGTCAACATCTTCCGCACCGGCAGCCACGAGTTCGAGTTCCGCCCGGGCCCGGTGTTCAGCAACATCGTCATCGGCGACGAGATCAACCGCGCCTCGCCCAAGACCCAGTCCGCGCTGCTGGAGTGCATGGAGGAGGGCCAGACCACCGTCGACGGCACCACCCACCAGCTCCCCCGGCCGTTCCTCGTGGTCGCCACCCAGAACCCGGTGGAGATGGAGGGCACCTACCCCCTGCCCGAGGCGCAGCGCGACCGGTTCATGGCCCGCATCACCGTGGGGTACCCCGACATCGACGCCGAGATGCTCATGCTCGACCGGCAGGAGGCCACCACGCCGCTGGCCCACCTGGAGGCCGTGACCGACGGGCGCACGCTGCTGCGGTTCTCCGCGCTCGTGCGCTCGCTCTACGCCTCCCCCTCGGTCAAGCGCTACGTGGTGGGCCTCGTCGGCGCCACGCGCGAGCACCCCGGCCTGCGGCTGGGCGCCTCGCCGCGCGCCTCGCTCCAGCTCCTGCGGGCCGCCAAGGCCATCGCCGCCATGGCGGGGCGCGACCACGTGCTGCCCGACGACATCCAGCGGCTCGCCCGGCCCGTCCTGGCGCACCGCCTCATCCTCACCACCGAGTCCCGGCTCGGTGGCGTGACGCCGGAGACGCTCGTCGACGAGATCGTGCAGCGCACGCCGGTGCCGGCGCTCGAGCCCGCCGACCGGCGGCAGTTCTGAGCGGCCAGGGCGGCAAGCGCATGAGGTGGCGTGACACGCTCGCCCGGATCAGCCGGGTCCGGCTCACCCCCCGCGGCATCGGGGCGGCCTGCGTGGGCGGCGTCCTGATCCCGCTCGGGCTGGTGCTCACCCTGCCCGACCTCGTCGGGCTCGGCGCGGCGGCCCTCATCGCCGTCACCGTGGCCTGGCTGGTGATCGGCACCCAGCGGCTCGAGTCGGGGCGCGGCGCCCTGCACGTGACGCGTGCCGTGGCACCCAACCCCGTGGTCCGCGACCGGACGGCGGACGTGAGCCTCCTGGTCGCCGCGCACCAGGCCTCCGGCGCCGCGTACGAGCGGCTCTCCCGCCTGCGGCTGTCGGAGCAGGCGGCGCACGAGCTCGCCGGGCACCAGGGCATCCGCGCCCGGGTGTCCGCGCGGGCCGACCGGATCACCGTGCACTACTCGCTCACCCCGATGCGCCGCGGCCGCTGGTCGCTGGGCCCGTTGCTGACCACCCGGACCGACGTGTTCGGCCTGGTCCGCGCCACCCAGCCGCTCGGCAGCCCCACGCAGGTGCCCGTGTGGCCCCGCACCGTCGAGCTCGCCGTCCGCACGCGCGCGGTGGGCGACGTCGACCACTCCGCCACGGGCGCGCGCCTACAGTCCACCGACGACTCCGTGCTGCGCGAGTACGTCGCCGGCGACGACCCGCGCCGGGTCCACTGGGCGAGCGCGGCCCGCCGCGGCCAGCTCATGGTGCGCGCCGACGAGAGCGCCGGCGTGCGCCCCGTGACCGTGCTGCTCGACCGCTCGCTGCTGCCGCACTGGCAGGAGTCCGGGAGCATGCGCCGCCCCGCGGCCGTGGACGACGGCGAGTGGGCGGTCGAGCTCGCGGCGTCGATCGCCACCTCGTTCCTCGACGCCGGCCACCCGGCGCGCCTGGTGACCACGAGCGTGGCCCCCAGCCTGGAGGGCGAGCGGTTCGCGACCACCCGGGCCAGCCGGTCCGCGCTGCTGGACGCCTGCGTCGACATCCGCGGCCACCGCGGCAACGCCGAGGGGCAGCACGCCATCAGCACCACCGCGCGGGCCCTGCGGCTCGCGCGGGTGCCCGGCGAGATCGTCGTGACGGTGCTGGGCCCGCAGGGGCCCGACGCGCGACACGACCTGGCCGCCCTCGGCGCGGAGGGCACCTGCTGGGCGCTCCTGGTGGCGCCGCACGGTGCGGGCTTCCAGCACGAGCTGGACCAGACGGCGGCCGAGCTGCGCGCGTCGAGCTGGCACGTCAGCACGTGCGAGGCGCGCACCGACCCGGAGCGCGCCTGGGCCCTGCTCGCGGAGCGTGCGCCGTGATCCCCGCGCACCGCGGCCCGCTGGTCCGCACCGTCGCCTCCGGCGTGCTCGTCGCGATCGCCGTGATCGCCTCCATGCACGCGCTCCGGCTCGTCATCGACCCCGGGCCCTGGCTCACCGCGGGCACGACGGGCGTCCTCCTGGTCTCGACCACCACCTGCGTGGTGCGCTACCTGCTGCTGCGCACCGCCGTGGACCGGGCCGCGGCCCGTCGCGCCGCGGGCCAGGGCGCGAGCGCCGACCGGGCCGCCGACCGCGCCGCGGGCGGCGCGTCCTTCATCGCCACGGCGGCCGGCCTCGTGGTCGCCGTCTGGTTCGTCCTGGCCCGCTACGGCGGTCCCGGCCAGCGGTTCGAGCCGTTCGTGGGCCCGGACTCCGTGGAGCAGGTCCTCGAACGGTTCCGCCAGGCCACCGAGCTGATGAACACGCAGGTGGCCCCGGTGGACCCCGGGCCGGCCATCAGCATGGTCGCCGTGGGCGGCACGCTGCTGGTGCTGCTCGTGGTGGACTCGCTCGCCGGAGCCCGCATGCCAGGCTTCGCCGGGGTGCCGCTGCTCCTCCTGTGGACGCCGCCGCTCACCCTGATCGGCGACGTGCCGTGGCCCGTCTTCGTCATCAGCGTCACCGCGATGCTCCTGCTGCTCACGGTCGACCCGGTGGGCGTGACGCCCGGGCGGCGCGGCGACTCCGAGTCCGCGGCCGTACGCCGCGCGCAGCGGTTCCGCTCCGGCATCACCGCGCTGACGTCCGTCGCGGTCGCCGCCACCTCGCTCGGCGTCGCGACCGGCATGGCCGCGCTGCCGGCGCTGGCGGGCACGTGGAACCAGCTCATCTCCACGCCGTCCGACACGGTCGAGCTCTCCTCCGAGCTCGACATGCGCCAGCCGCTGAGCGCCCGCTCGGGCAACACGGTGCTGACCTACACGATGGCCGACGGCGAGCCGACCGGCCCCCTGCGCGTCATGACCCTGACGGCGTTCGACGGCGTGCAGACCAACCGGAACGTGCCCACGGGTGGCCTCGCGGACTTCGACGCGTCGACCGTCCTCGCGCCGCCCGGTGAGGGGGCGACGGGCCAGGGCCGCCAGATGGACGTGCAGATCGGGCAGCTCGACGGCTCGGAGCTCCCGCTGCCGCTCGAGCCCCGGCGGGTCGACGTGGACGGCGACTGGGCCTACGACCCGCTCCGGGACGAGGTGCGAGGCGGCGAGGGCACCCAGCAGGGCGCCCCGTACACGGTCGAGATCGTCGACCGCGGGCTCACCCCGGAGCTGCTCCGGGCCGTGCCCAGCGGGGGCGACCCCCGGTCGGCCGGCTACACGGAGGTGCCGGACACCGAGCACCGGGACGACATCGCCGACTACGCCCAGCGGGTCGCCGGCGACGCGCCGACCCGGTTCGACGCCGTGGTCGCGCTCCAGAACCACCTGCGCTCCGGCGCCGGGTTCGTGTACAACCCGGACGCCGACTACCGGGGCTCGTCCGACACCGTCTGGGACTTCCTGCAGAACAAGGAGGGCTACTGCACGCAGTACGCCCTGTCGATGATGGTGATGGCCCGCAGCCTCGACATCCCGGCCCGGATCGGCGTCGGCTGGCTGCCCGGCCGGCCCGACGGCACCGGCGGCTACCGGGTCACGGGCCAGGACTCGCACGCCTGGCCCGAGATCTACTTCCCGTCCGTGGGCTGGGTCCGCTTCGAGCCCACGCCGCAGGTACAGACCGGCCCGCTGCCCGCGTACGCGAACCCGACCACCGGCAACGCGCCCAGCGCCTCCCCGACGCCCTCGCGGGCGCCCGAGGTGCCCACGCAGCAGCCGTCGGAGCGGCCGGACGAGTCCGAGGCGGCCGCCACCCAGAGCGCGTCCGGCAACCAGGTGTCCGACCAGACCCTGCCCGGCTGGGCCTGGGTGGTCGCGGTCATCGTGGCCCTCGGCGTGCTCGGCGGGGCGGCCTGGCTGCTCCTGCGACGCCGCACGGAGGTCGAGGAGCTCGACCCGGAGCGGGCGTGGGCGCGGGTGCTGGCCCTGCTCGCCGAGCGGGAGGTCCGCCTCGGGCCCTCGGTCACGCTGCGCCGCGCGCCGGCCGTGATCGCGGACGAGATCCGCACGCGCACGGGCGCCCCCCTGCCCGACGACGTCGCCGAGCGGCTCACCGCCCTGGCCGACGCCGCCGAGGACGAGCGTTACGCCCGCGCCTCGACGCCGCCGTCCGCCGCGGAGCTCGAGGAGCTCACGACGTCGGTCACGGCGGAGCTGACGGAAGCCCTCGCCCGCAAGGCTTGACCGGGGTGACATGACAGGAGCCGGGCCCCGAGGGGCCCGGCTCCTGTCATGTCGGCGGTCCGCTGACGCGGATCACCGGAAACGGTTGGCCGGCTAGCGGCCACCCTGGTTGCGCCGGTTCTCCCAGCGCTCTTCGAGGCGGGCGAGGAAGCCGCCGGAACGACCTCCACCCTGCCGCTTGCGGGCCTTGCGTGCTGCCCCGGTAGGGGGCTGGACCGTGCCGTCTTCGCCGACGACCCCGACCGGACCCTCCTGCTGCTTCTTGCGCGGTCCGAGGAACGCGAAGACCACACCCGCGAACATCAGCACGAAGCCGATGGCCCCGAGCCAGGTACGCGACGTCGCTGCACCGACGACAAGAAGAAGCAGGCCGACGACGACGCCGGCCCCGGACAGCACATAACGGAGCGCGTTACCACGACCTGTGGACTGGAGCGTGTTCGCCAGCCGCGGGTCGTCTGACGTCAGAGCACGCTCCATCTGCTCCAGCACCCGCTGCTCGTACTCGGACAGAGGCATCGAGACCCCCGGATCTCGCAAAGGAACAGTGTCCCTCTCAGGATAGGACGACCCGGCCGTCGTTGGTAGTCGACATCCCGGGCATACCCATGACTATAGGGGCAGATCAGTAAAGATGCGTGCCGTTCTTGCGATGTACACCCAGGTCGATCGCCGTTTTCCCAAACTTCTCACGCACGGCGTCGAGCGCCAGCTCCGCCTCGCGCTGTGCACCGGAGCGCGGATCGACCGCCTCCTCCAGCGTGGGCTGCTGGGCGGAACCACCGCGTTGCATGAGGTTTTCACCCCGGACCCCCACCAGGCGCACCGGAAGACCACCCAGGTCGACCGCCGCGACGAGCTCGCGAGCCACCAGATAGATCTCGCGGGCAACGTCCGTGGGGCCGTCCAGGGTGCGGGAGCGGGTGAACGTCGCGAAGTCGCTCGAACGCACCTTCACCGACACCGTGCGCGCCAGCACGCCCTGGTGCCGCAGCCGCGCCGCGACCCGGTCGGACAGCTCCAGCACCCGCCGGTTGACCGCCTCGGTGTCGTCCTGGTCCGTGCCGAACGTGGTCTCCGCGCCGATGCTGTGCTCGCGGTGCTCGGGCACCACGGGGCGCGGGTCCCGCCCCCAGGCGAGGTCGTGCAGGTGCGCGCCGCTGACCCGGCCGACGGCGGCCTGCAGGCTCGGCAGGTCGGTGTGGGCCAGCTCGGCCACCGTGGTGATGCCCCAGGCGGCGAGCGACTTCTCGGTCTTGTCCCCCACACCCCACAGGGCGCCGACGGGCAGGGTGTGCAGGAAGTCGACGGTCGCGTCCACCGGCACCAGCATCAGGCCGTCCGGCTTGGCGTGCGTGGACGCCAGCTTGGCCACGAACTTGTTCCGGGCGATGCCCACCGAGGCGGTGACACCGTGCTCGGCCTCGATGCGCCGGCGCAGCTCGGCACCGATCACCGTGGGCGGCCCCAGGCGGCGCCGGGCGCCGCTGACGTCCAGGAAGGCCTCGTCCACGCTGATCTGCTCCACGAGCGGCGTGACCTCGTGCAGGAGGCCCATGACCGACCGGGACACGTCGCGGTACAGGTTGTGGTCGGGCCGGACGACGACGGCCTGCGGGCACAGCAGGCGCGCCCGAGTCATCGGCATGGCGGACCGGACGCCGAACGCACGCGCCTCGTAGGTGGCCGCCAGCACCACCCCGCGCTCCTGCCCGCCGACGATGACCGGCAGGCCGCGCAGCTCGGGCCGCCGGGCCAGCTCGCAGGACGCGAAGAACGCGTCCATGTCCAGGTGCAACACCGAGCAGCCGGACTCGTCCGACCCCCAGTCCCGTCTCGCCGCCGCTGACCGCGGCCCCTTGCTCACGAACCTGCTCCGTTCTTGCTGTTGCGCCTGTCAGGAGGCCTCGGGCACCAGGGACAGCCGCTGGGTCGCGAACCCGGTCTGCGGGTCCACGAGCATCGCGACCTCGTCCCGGAAGTCCTCGGCGCACGCGAGCAGCTCGTCCGCCCGCGCGGGCTCGACCTGCTCCGGGCGGCCGGCGTCCACGGCCGCCCGCAGGGGCGCGCCGGAGGCGAAGTAGCCCGACCAGGCCGCGAGGTCCGGCTCGGCGTGCGCGAGCATGTCCCACACCGTACGCGCTCCCGAGCGCGCCGACGGGCGGCCACGCAGGGCCACGACGGCCGCGGCCGCCCGGATCGCCGCGAGGTGCGCGTGCACGAACCGGTCCCCCGGGTCGGCGGAGCGCGCCGCCTCGGCGAGCTCCGCGTCCGCCTTGCGCAGGAGCGCACTGACCCCCGGCGGGACGGCGCGCGGCACGAGCATGCGTGCCGAGACCACGTCCCGACCGCCCTGAGACTGCATGGTGCCCATCTCGAACCTCCGATCGAACCCCTTGTGCGACACTATCGAACATACGTTCTATCCTGTCAAGCGGGCCGCTGGTCCGGGAGAGACTGTCCTCATGGCCCGCCGCTCCGCCCGACGCCGCCCATCCTCCTCCGCACCACTGACACTCCCCGCCGAGCTGCCCCTGGGCCCCGTGCCGATCACCACGGGCACCGCCGAGGTGGTTCGCGACCCCGACTTCCCACAGCGGGTGACGCTGCACGTCAACGGCGTGCCGAGCTCCAGCCTGGACCTCGCCGACCCCGGTTTTCTCGACTTCGAGTACATGCAGCAGATGGCCGCGTTCGTGGCGCTCCTGCCGCCCGGGCCGCTGCGCGTGCTGCACCTCGGCGCGGCCGGCAGCGCGTTCGCCCGGCACGTGGAGCACGAGCGGCCCGGCTCCCGCCAGCTCGGCGTCGACCTGGACCCGCGCCTGCTGGAGCTCGTGCGCGAGTGGTTCGCCCTGCCGCGCTCGCCCCTGCTGCGCCTGCGGGCCGACGACGCCGGCCGCGCCCTGGCCTCCGCGCACGACGCCTCCTACGACGTCGTGGTGCGCGACGTGTTCGCGGGCGACCGCACCCCGGAGCACCTGGTGGGCACGGGGTTCGCGGCCGAGGCCCACCGGGTGCTGCGGCCCGGCGGCGTGCTGCTGGTCAACTGCGCCGACCGGCCGCCGCTGACCACGGCCCGGCGCGAGGTCGCGAGCCTCGCCGCGGCGTTCGGGCCCGACGCCGCCGCGCAGGGCCGCCTGGCCGCCGTCGCCGAGCCCGCGATCCTCAAGGGCCGCCGGTACGGCAACCTGGTGCTCGCGGCCGTCCGCGAGGTGCCCGAGGACGAGCAGGACGCCCAGCAGCCCGACCTGCGCGACCCGCGCCTGGGGCGCGCCCTGCGGACCCTGGCGGTGCCCGCCACGCTGCTGGCGGGCGAGGACGCCACGGCGTTCGCCGGCACGGCGGCGCCGCTGCCGACGGCCACCCCCTGACACGAACGCAAGAAGGGCCGCGCTCCCCCGGGGGGAGCGCGGCCCTGCTCACGAGTTACGTCAGAGCGGCACGACTGCTTCCGCCTGCGGACCCTTGGGACCCTGCGTGATCTCGAACTCGACCCGCTGGGCCTCCTCGAGAGACCGGTACCCGTTGGACTGGATTGCGGAGTAGTGCACGAAGACGTCGGCGCCGCCGCCGTCCTGGGCGATGAACCCGTAGCCCTTCTCCGCGTTGAACCACTTCACAGAACCCTGCGCCATGCTGTCCTTCGACCTTCCGTCCGGGATCCGACGGCGAGCCCGTTGCCCGCCCCCGTGCCGCAATGCTTTCCCGACTTGCTCACGACACGGCGGACGTGGCCTTGGTATGTCACTGCAACGTGCGCCAGTGTGGCATGGACCACTCAAATGTGCCACGGAACACGCACATTTCTGCCGCAGCTATGACACACCGGGCCGCGAACTTGCCTGGAACACCAGCTCACGCGCTATTTCCTGGCGAGTGAGCCTGCGGCTACGCTCCGGCTCACTCGCCGTTCTGCTGTGCGAGGAATCGCTCGAACTCCGCGCCCAGCTCGTCGGCGCTCGGGATCGGCGTGGTCTCCGCGAGCAGGCTCGGGCGGCCGATGGAGCGGGCGAACGCGTCGTACTGCTCCTCCAGCGCCTTGACCACGGCGGCGATCTCGGTCGACTCCGCGACCTGCTTCTCCACCTCGATCTTGGCGTCGGTCGCGGCCTCCTCGAGACCGCCGATCGCCAGGTCCAGCCCGGTCGCGCGCTCGATGTGCTGCAGCCCGACGACCGTGGCCGGCGGGTACTGCGACTGCGCGAGGTAGTGCGGCACGTGCACGGTGAACCCGAGCGCGTCGTGCCCCGACTCGCCCAGGCGGTACTCCAGGAGCGCGGCCAGCGAGCCCGGCACCTTCACGCTGCCGAACCACGAGGTGTAGTCGTCGACCAGGCCGGGCCGGGTCGCGTGCGCCGTCAGCGACAGCGGGCGGGTGTGCGGCAGCCCCATCGGGATGCCCTGCACGCCCACCACGAGGCTCACGTTGAAGCGCTCCACGAGCTGGGTGAGCGCCGCCACGACGCGCTCCCACTGCAGGTCCGGCTCGGCGCCGTGCAGCAGCAGGAACCCGGTGCCCTCGGCGTCGGTCAGGTGGTCGACGGCGAGGTAGGGGGCCTGGTAGTCGGCCCACCGGTCGGAGTCGAACGTCATGGTCACCCGCTTGGAGCGGTAGTCCAGCAGCTGGTCCACGTCGAACGTCACCAGACGCTCCACGCGGAACTCGTCGATCAGGTGCTCGACGGCGAGGTCGCCCGCGCTGCCGGCGTCCACGAAACCGCGGACGGCGTGCAGCATGACGGGTCCGTCGGAGCTGCCGGGCACGCTGCGACCCAGCGTGCGCTCCACCGCTGCCTCGTCGACGTCGTAGATGCCCTGGGGGTCAAGCACGTGCGCTCCCTCGCTCGTCGGAGTACTGCCGATCACCCGATCCGAAAGGGTGTCTGCTCTGGTCCAACGCAGCGGGGGCCGGCTGTCTTCCCGTTACGCCCTGAGCGTCGTGAGAAAGCCCGGCTCAGCGGCCGGGCAGGCGCACCACGGAGACGAAGAAGTCGTCGATCTGGCGCACCACGTCGATGAACCGGTCGAAGTCGACCGGCTTGGTCACGTACGCGTTGGCGTGCAGCGAGTACGAGCCGACGACGTCCTCCTGGGCGTCCGACGTGGTCAGCACGACCACCGGGATGTGCCGCAGCATGGGGTCGCCCTTGGCGACGGCCAGCACCTCGAGCCCGTCCATCTTGGGCAGGTTGAGGTCCAGGAGCACCAGGTCGGGGGTCGGCGCCTGGGCGTACTGCCCCTGCTTGCGCAGGAACTCCAGCGCGCTCACACCGTCGCCCACCACGGAGACGTTGTTCGGGACACGGTGGTCCTCGAAGGCCTCCCGCGTCATCAGGACGTCGCCCGGGTCGTCCTCCACGAGGAGGATCTCCATCACCTTCTGACCGCTCACGTTGACCACCCGGCCCGTACCTGTCCCATGATGTCGGCATCGCCGGGCCCCCTCGTCGCGGCCCGCCGTCGGCCCTGGTCAGGCCGCCTCATTGAAGCGTAGTCGACTGCGCCCGTTCGGTCGAAAGGCGCCCCGTGCCGGGCTGGCCCTGCCGCCGGGCCAGCGTGAACCGCACGATGGTGCCGCCGCCGTCGGCCGGCTCGATCCAGATGCGGCCCTTGTGGTACTCGACGATCCGTTTGACCAGCGAGAGGCCGATCCCGGTGCCCGCGTACTGCTCGCGCGAGTGCAGCCGCTGGAAGATGACGAACACCCGCTCGGCGTACTGGGCGTCGATGCCGATGCCGTTGTCCACCACCGAGATCTCCCAGTGCGCGCGCATGCTGCGCACCTCGATCCGCACGCTGGGCGGCCGGTCGGGGTCCCGGAACTTGAGCGAGTTGCCGATCAGGTTGACGAAGATCTGCTGGAGCAGCGCCCGCTCGCCGTGCACCACGGGCATCGGGTCGTGCACGATCTCGGCGTCCGCGGCCGTGATCCGCTCGGACAGCTCGGCGAGCGCCGCGGTCAGCACGCCCTCCAGCTCGACGTCCTCGCGGGGCACGCCCGTGCGGCCCACGCGCGAGAAGCTCAGCAGGTCCTGGATGAGCCGCTGCATGCGCTTGGCGCCGTCCACGGCGAACTCGATGTACTGGTCGGCGCGGTCGTCGAGGGAACCGCCGTACCGCTTCTGCAGGAGCTGCGTGAAGCTGGCCACCTTGCGCAGCGGCTCCTGGAGGTCGTGCGAGGCCACGTAGGCGAACTGCTCCAGGTCGCGGTTGGACCGCTCGAGCTCGCGCGCCTGCTCGCTGAGCAGGGTGTGCGCGTTCTCGACCTCCTGGTGCGACAGCCGGATCTCCTCGACCTGGTGCACGAGCTCGCGGCGCATGGTCTCGACGTGCATGGCCAGCAGGGCGACCTCGCCCGTGCCGGCGGGCCGGATCTCCCGCCCGAGCACGCCGCTGCTCACCACGCGGACGGCGGCGGTGAGCTCCGTGAGCGGCCGGATCACCCACGACTCCAGGGCGAGCCACATCATGGTGCCCATCAGCACGACCACGAGCACGAGCGTCGCGACGGCGCCCAGCAGCAGCCGCTCCCAGACGGCCCGGGTGGCCACGACCTCGTCGCGCTGCGCGCTCAGCTCGGCCAGGTACTGGGAGACGGCGTCGTTGGCGGCCTCGTACAGCGCGTCGCCCCGGGAGATCGGCGGGGCGGTGCTCAGCAGCTCCATCTGGCAGGCCATCTGGCCGGCGGGCGCCGCCTCGACGGCCGCGACCACGGGCTCGGCGTACTCGTCGAACCAGGCGTCGGTGCGCCGCACGGCCTCCTCGTACGCCTGGAGCACCTCGGCGTCGGAGGCCAGCGCCCGGCGCTCGACGTCGGCCAGGAGCATGATGCGGCCGCTCGCCCCGACGGCGCGGGTCCAGGGTTCCAGCGCGGCCTCGTCGCAGGTGGCGCGGTAGGCGCTGACCGACGCGTCGGCGTCGGCGAGCGCCACGGAGGCCCGTTCGCCGTCGACCAGGGCGCGGTAGTAGGGGCCGTCGGCGCGGGCGTCGAGGCCGCGGGACTGGACCAGGGCGAGCACCGCGACGGCGAGCGCCAGCACGAGCATGGCCGCGACGGCGCCGAGCAGGCGGGCGAGGCGGCGGCGCATCGACACACCGGTGAACCGGTGCTCGTCCGGCACTAGCGTCATGCCCGCGACCACTCCACCGAGTCGGCCAGGGTCGAGGTGCGCTCCCCCGGTTCGGTGGCGCCGGCGCCGGCCCAGCCGACGAACAGCAGCGCGGCGTCGTCGACCAGGGGGCCGCCGTGCAGGGCGCGCACGCGGCGCAGCACGCGGGTGACGACCTCGTCGGTGCCCTGGTCCATCTCGTGCTCGACGACGCTGCGCAGGCCGTGCGCCCCGAGGCGCGGCATGCGCCCGTGGGCGCTGGGCGGGAGGATCGGCGTGCCCTCGGGGTCGGCGCCGACCGCCGCCTCGACGAGCCCGTCGGTGTAGAGCACGGCGGTCCACACCTCGGGCAGGTGCACGCGGTGTGCGGTCCAGCTGCCCTCGACGGGGATGCCCAGGGCTCGGCCGCGGTCGGAGGACGGCAGCTCCTCGCACTGGTGGGTCACGGGCGTGGTCCGGCCGGCGGGCGTCTGCGGCACCACGAGCAGGGGCGGCAGGTGCCCGGCGAGGTAGACGTCCATGTGCGAGCGGTCGGGCGAGATGACGGCCTGGCAGATGGTGACGAACACCTCGGGCCGGCCGCGCTCCGCGAGGAGCACGCGCTCGAGCAGCGGCAGCACGTCGTCGGCGGGGGTGTCGGCCAGCACGAGGGTGCGCCAGGCGGTGCGCATCGCCGCGCCGAGCGCGGCCTCGTCGGGGCCGTGCCCGGCGACGTCGCCGATGACGGTGACCAGGGTGCCGTCGGGGCGCTCCACGGTGTCGAAGAAGTCGCCGCCGAGCAGGCCGTTGCCGCCGGGCAGGTAGCCGACCATGACGGAGACCCGCTCGTCGGTGACGAGCTCCTTGGGCAGCAGGGCGCGCTCCAGGCGGGTGGTCTCGGCGGCACGCACCTCGCTGCGGAACAGCGCGATCTGCTGGGCGGCCGAGCGGCGGCGCAGCGTGGCGTAGCGCAGGCAGCGGGCCAGCCCGTCGCCGTCCACCTCGCCCTTGACCAGGTAGTCGTCGGCGCCGTTGGCGACGGCGGCCGAGCCCAGGTCGTGCGCCGTGTTCCCGGTGAGCACCACGACGGCGGGCTGCACCGGCAGCACCTCGATGCCGGCCATGACGCGGCGCAGGGCGCCCAGCCCCTCGGCGTCGGGCAGGCCCAGGTCGAGCAGCAGGCAGTCCACGGCGACCATGGACAGGATGTTGAGGGCCTCGTCCACGGAGCGGGCGCGGTGGAGGTCCGCGCGCAGGTCGGACTCCACGTCCGCGTCGGCCAGGAGCTCGCTCACGAGGAAGGCGTCGGCGTCGTCGTCCTCGACCAGGAGCACCGAGATCGGGCCGTCGAGCCGGGCCGGGCGCGCCTCTGCGCCGGGCCCGCCTGAGGGCCTCGCAGAACCCGCTCCGCCCGGTGCCATGGCGGCGATCCTATCCAGCGTGACGAGGCCCTGTCAGCGGACAGGCCGACGGGTGAGCAATAATGGTCGGCCGGTTGATTGCGACCGGACAGATCTCGCTGGTGGAAAGACGGAGGCTCCCTGGTGAAACACGGAGGTAGGGCGTGACGGGAATCGCGGGCGAGCTGGCCCACGAGCAAGCAGTCGTCGACACGATGTACGTCCGCTTGGACACCCTGCGCGGCACCACCGCGAACCGGCTGCGGAACGTGCGCCTGGAGGGCGCCTCCGGGACGCACCAGAACCGCAGCGAGCGCGACGCGTTCGCGACCATGTACGAGGACCGGGCCGCGCAGCTCGACGCGGTCGAGGACCGCCTGGTCTTCGGCCGGCTGGACCTGTCCGACGGCGCGACCCGCTACGTGGGGCGCATCGGCCTGACGGACGCCGAGCACCGCTCGATGCTCACGGACTGGCGCGCGCCGGCCGCGGAGGCGTTCTACCGGGCCACGGCGCTGCACCCGGGCGACGTCCGGCGGCGTCGGCACCTGGTGACCAAGGGCCGCGCGGTGACCGGCCTGGAGGACGAGGTCCTGGACCTCGACGCCGAGATCGACGCCGACGCGCTGTCCGGCGAGGGCGCGCTGCTGGCGGCGATGGCCCAGGGCCGTACGGGCCGGATGACGGACATCGTCGCGACCATCCAGGCCGAGCAGGACCGCATCATCCGCTCCGACCTCACCGGGGCACTCGTGGTCCAGGGCGGGCCGGGCACGGGCAAGACCGCGGTGGCGCTGCACCGCGCCGCCTACCTCCTGTACGCGCACCGGCGCCTGCTGGAGCGGTCCGGCGTGCTGGTGGTCGGGCCGTCGAGCGCGTTCCTGCGGTACATCGACCAGGTGCTGCCCTCCCTCGGCGAGACCGGCGTGGTGTCCACCACGATCGGCAGCCTGCTGCCGGGGGTCCGGGCGACCGGGGTCGACGAGGGCCAGGTGGCCCGGCTCAAGGGCCTGCTGCTGTGGCGCAAGGTGATCCGCCGGGCGGTGCGGGCGCGCGAGCGCGTGCCGCGGCACCCGGTCGAGGTGCGGGTCGAGGGGCACGACTTCGTGATCCAGCCCCGCGACGTCGCCGACGCGATCGCCCGCGCCCGCCGCACGCACAAGCCGCACAACCTGGCGCGCGCGTCGTTCGTGCGCGACATGCTCGGGCGGCTGGCCGACCAGTACCGCGACTTCGACGGCGCCCCGCTGTCGTCCGAGGACCGCGCCTCGGTGGTCGAGGACCTGCGCTCCGACCGCGACGTCCGCGTGGCGCTCAACATCGCCTGGCTGCCGATCACGCCCGAGCGGCTCGTCTCCGACCTGTACGCCAAGCCCCACCGGCTGGCCGAGGCGGCGCCGGAGCTGTCCGAGCGCGAGCGGCGCCTGCTGGCCCGCGAGCCGGGCGCGCCGTGGACCGAGTCGGACGTGCCGATCCTGGACGAGGCGTACGAGCTGCTGGGCGAGGACGACTCCCTGGCCCGGGCCGAGGCCCAGCTCCGCGAGGCCGAGCAGGCCCGGGAGGTCGAGTACGCGCGCAACGTGCTGTCCGCCACGGGCGCGGGCGGCGGCCTGGTCGACGCCGAGACGCTCGCCTCCCGCTTCGCCGCCACCGGCCCGTCACTGACCACGGCGGAGCGCGCCGCCGCAGACCGGTCCTGGACCTACGGCCACGTGGTGGTCGACGAGGCGCAGGAGCTGTCCCCGATGGCCTGGCGGGCGCTGGTGCGCCGCGTGCCGACGCGCTCGATGACCATCGTCGGCGACGTCGCCCAGACCTCGTCGGCGGCCGGTGCCCGCAGCTGGGACCGCATGCTCACGCCGCTGCTGCGCGACGGGTGGCGGCTGGCCGAGCTCACCGTCTCCTACCGCACGCCGGCCACGGTGGCCGACACCGCCCAGCGGGTCGCACGGGCGGCCCGGCTGCCCGTCTCCGACCTGCGGGCGGCGCGCGACGTCGAGGGCTCCCTCGACGCGGTCCGCACCGCGCCGGGACCGGACGGGGTGCCGGACGACGCCGCCGTGGTCGCCGAGGCCGTGGGCCTGGTCAAGGAGTTCGTGGGGCCCGACGCCGGCCGCGTGGCCGTCGTCACGCCGCCGGCCCACGTGGCACGGCTGGCCGACGCCGTGGGCGGGGCGCTGGCCGACGCCGTCGGCGCCGAGGAGGCCGACCGGCTCGCGGCCCAGCGGCCGGAGGACGCGCAGGTGACCGTGCTCAGCCCGCGCGAGACCAAGGGCCTGGAGTTCGACGCCGTCGTGCTGGTGGAGCCGGCCACGATCGCGGAGGGCGCCGGCGGCACCAGCGATCTCTACGTGGCGATGACCCGGCCGACGCAGCGCCTCGTGGTGCTGCACGCCCGCGACCTGCCCGAAGGGTTCTGACGACGGGGCCCCGTCCACCTGCCGTCCCAGCAGGCGGGACGTGGGCCCCATCCGTTTGTCGCTCGCCCGCACCCTGGCGCACCATGGGTGCGTGCAGCGAGCCCTTCTCCTCGAGAACGTCCACCCCACCTCCGTCCCGATCCTCGAGTCGGCCGGGTACGAGGTCGACTACCGCAAGGGAGCCCTCGACGAGGACGAGCTGATCGCCGCCCTCGACGGCGTGCAGCTCCTCGGGATCCGGTCCAAGACCGAGGTGACCGCGCGGGTGCTGGCCGAGTCCGACAGCCTGGTCGGCGTGGGTGCCTTCAGCATCGGCACCAACCAGATCAACCTGACGGCGGCCGCCCACCGCGGCGTCGCGGTGTTCAACGCGCCGTTCTCCAACACGCGCTCCGTCGTGGAGCTGGCGATCGCGGAGATCATCTCCCTGACCCGCCGCATGACCGAGCGCGACCGCGCCCTGCACTCCGGCGTCTGGGACAAGTCGGCGGACGGCTCGCACGAGGTGCGCGGCCGCACCCTCGGCATCGTGGGCTACGGCAACATCGGCTCGCAGCTCTCCGTGCTCGCCGAGAACCTCGGCATGTCCGTCATCTTCTTCGACACCGCCGAGAAGCTGGCGCTCGGCAACGCGCGCCGCGTCGAGACCCTCGACGAGCTCCTGGAGACGGCGGACATCGTCACGCTGCACGTGGACGGCCGCTCCGGCAACGCCGGCCTGTTCGGCGAGAAGCAGTTCGACCGCATGAAGCCGGGCGCGATCTTCCTCAACCTGTGCCGCGGGTTCGTGGTCGACGTCGACGCCCTGGCCGAGCGCATCACCTCGGGTCACCTGTCGGGCGCCGCAGTCGACGTCTTCCCGGAGGAGCCCAAGAAGCGCGGCGACGCGTTCGAGTCGGTGCTGCGCGGCCTGCCGAACGTGATCCTCACGCCGCACGTGGGCGGCTCCACCGAGGAGGCGCAGGAGGCGATCGGCCAGTTCGTGGCCAAGAAACTCAGCGACTACGTGACGACCGGGTCGACGATGCTCAGCGTCAACCTGCCGAACCTGCAGCTCGAGCACACGGGGGTGGGCCGCATCAAGCTGCTGCACCGCAACGTGCCGGGCGTGCTGGCCACCGTGAACCAGATCTTCGCGGACCACGGTGCCAACATCGAGGGCCAGATGCTCGCGACGCGCGGCGACATCGGCTACGTGGTCACCGACATCTCGGACGTGACCGAGCGGGGTGCGTCCAAGAAGCTCCAGGCGCTGGAGGCGACCATCCGCCTGCGGATCCGCGACGCCTTCGAGCGCCCCGAGTTCCCGCCGGGACCGGCGGCCCGCTGAGCTGACGCTGGTCGAGCTCGTTTAGAGCGGTCTCGACAAGCTCGACCAGCGGTAGGCCAAGCTCGACCAGCGACCGCTCAGCTCAGGACCGAGTCCGGGATCTTGTACGCCGAGAACGCCTCGGCCACCTTGGCGTCGTCCAGGCCGTAGCGCTCCAGCGTGTACGCGTGCGCGCGGTGGCCGCTGCGGTCCAGGGCCGCGGCCAGGTTCGCGTCGTCCGTCGCGCCCCAGTCCAGACCCAGGTTCTCGAACAGGCCGTGCACCACCGTCTCGGGGTCCTTCATGAGGTCGTCGTAGACGACGTCGATCACGGCGTCGTCGGGCAGCTGCTCGCGCAGGGCGACGGCGCGCTCCACGCCGCGGGCCGAGATGTCCAGCCACTCCTGGCCGATGCGCTCCAGGTCGATGCGGCCGGGCTTGATGTACATGACCTGCGTCGCCTCGGCCATGGAGCAGCCGGACGCGACCGTGGCGCCCGGCGCACGGTGCGTCCAGACGAAGCGCGCCCCGGGGAACGCCGCCAGGATCTCCGGCATGCGCCACAGGTCCATCGGGTGCTTGAGCACCCAGCGCTCCGGGGCCTCGCCCGCGGCCATGATCTGCAGCGCGCTGCGCAGGAACCGGTAGTCCTCGGTGAGGTCCGCGTTCGCCACCCAGTCGAGGTAGCGCGGCGCGGGACCCCACGTCGCGTACATCTCCGTGTGGGCGCGCAGCATGAAGTCCTCCTCCTCGCTGTCGGCGACCAGCGGGTGCAGGTGCCCCCACACGGGGCTGAGCTTGGCCACCGTCGCGTACCGCTTGCGGGCCTCGGCGATCAGCTTCTCGCGCTCCGCCTGCGGGCGCGGCAGGCCCAGGTTGTCCATCTCCCACAGCTTGGGGCCGCGGTTGCCGGGGTGCCGGGCGATCAGGTTGTACGTGAGCGTCGTGCCGGTCCGCGGCAGCCCGACGACGAACACCGGCGCCGTCACCGGCTCGTCCCGCACGTCGGGGCGGCTCGCCTGGACGTCGCGGACGATGGCGCGGTTGGTCAGCCGGGTCCGGATCTGGCTCTGCGTGCTCGACCAGCCCATGCCGCTCAGGTCGGGGTTGGCGGCGTGGTCGGCCAGGAGCAGGCGCAGCCCGTCCAGCGCCGCGAGCTCGTCGTCGCCGAGCGCGACGCGGCCGCTCTGGGCGTCGGCGAGCAGGCGCTCGAAGACGGCGTCCGGGTCCTTGCGGGTGCGCAGCCCGGGGGCGAGCAGCACGTTGAGAAGTCGAAGCAGCGGGGTGGCCTGGGGCATAGGGCACATCCTGCCCATCCGGCCCGGCGGCGACAAGCGACCCGGGGCGGCGGACCTGATCGTGACCTGCGGCATTGCTACTGGCGATGCCGGTCCGCTCGCGGTTAGCATCCCGAGCGAGGGCCTATGCCGGGTGTCACGCACGACCCGGACCAGGCCGCCCACGAGAGGGGAAAAGTGACCGCATCACCGCCGTCGGGCCCAGCACTGCAGCTGGGCGACACGACCGCACGCACGCTGCTGGCGGAGACCACGTCGGCCGCCGACGCGAACGCGGTGTACGAGCGGTTGCGGACGCGGTGGGGCTCGATCGCCCCGGTCGACCTGGAGCCGGGCGTCCCCGCCTGGCTGGTGCTGGGGCACTCCGCGGCCGTGGGCATGCTGCGCGACGACCGCACGTTCATCAAGGACCCCTCGATCTGGAACGGGCACGGCGCGGGCCTGCTCGGTCCCACCTCGACCCTGCACCTGGTGCTGGCCAAGACCCCCAAGCCCACCCTGGCCGACGCCGACGGCCCCAAGCACGCCCGCCTGCGCCCGCCGGTCGACGACGCGCTGGAGCAGATCGACGAGACCCGCGCCGGCGCCATCACCCGACGGCTGTGCGGCATGCTCATCGACCGCTTCGAGGACCGGGGCCGGGCCGACCTGGTCGCCGAGTACGCCGCGGTGGTCCCGTTCCTGGTGCTGTCCGAGCTGGACGGCCTGGAGCCCACGCAGGCGCAGCGCCTCCAGGAGATCACCCGGGCGATCTTCGAGGCCGGCGCGGACGCCCGCGCCCTGACCGACGAGCTCCGGGAGATCGTCACGGGGCACATCGCGTACAGCCGCGAGCGCGGCACCCGGGACATCGCCGGGGTGCTCTCGGTGCACGCCAACTTCGAGCACGACCTGGAACGTGCCCAGACGCTGACGGCGATCACCGCCGCCGCGACCGAGGCGCTCATGGCGTGGATCGCCCAGACCCTCGTGCTGGTGCTGAGCGACCCCCGGTTCTCGCACCGCATCTCGGGCGGCCGCCTGCACATCGACGACGCGCTCGACGAGGTGCTGTGGCGCTCGACGACCAACCCGAACCTCATGCCGCGGTTCGCGGTGCGCGACGTGGAGATCGACGGGAAGCTGATCCGGCGCGGCGACCCGGTGGTCGTGGCCGTGCACGCCGCCAACCACGACCCGCTGGTCCAGTCCGACGACCCGTGGGACACCGTCGGCAACCGCGCCTACCTGTCGTTCGGCGCCGGCGCCCACCGCTGCCCCGCGCCGCGGCTGGGCCGTGTGGTCTCGCGGATCGCGGTGGCCGAGCTGCTGCAGCGCCTGCAGGTCACGCTCGACGGCGACCCGGACAAGGTCGAGTGGGCCACCAGCCCGTGGATGCGGTTCCCGGCCCGGCTGCCGGTCACCTTCCCCTCCCCGCGCGAACAGGCGCCGCCCCGGCCCCTGTTCCCGACGACGGCGCCGCCGGCGCACTAGCGCGGACCCGCAGGTCAGCCCGTCGCACCCGACCCCGGTCGGTGCGGCGGGCCTCTTCTTTGTGCTCATCTTCTGATCCGTTGTGTGATGTTCTGTTACATCTGTGCGCCCGGCGCATGACACATTCTGGGCGGCTGATTGACAGAACCGCACAGCATCGGCCATTGTTGCCGTCGCACCAGCCGCCCGCCCTCGACGACGAGGAACATCAGCGATGTCCGCTTCACAAGTTGAAACTCTTCAGCACACTAATTCACACTCGCCACCACGGCGGCTCACCGACGGTCAGTTCGCCCTGCTCCTGCTCCTGCCCGGCGGCGCCCTGCTGCTCGGCGTCGTGCTCTACCCGCTCGTCGCGGCGCTGGTGACGGCGTTCTTCGAGCAGAGCCTGGTCGTCCCGGGCCGCACGTTCGTCGGCCTGGCGAACATCGTCGACGTCCTGACCGTCGACTTCCCGCGCCTGCTGTGGCAGACCCTGGTCTTCACGGTCGGCACGACGATCTTCCCGTTCGTCATCGGCTTCGCCCTGGCCCTCGCCCTGAACACCCGGATCCGCGGCGCCAAGGTGCTGCGCGGCCTCATGCTCATCCCCTGGCTCGTGCCCGGCGTCGTCGTCTCGTTCCTGTGGATGTGGATCTTCAACGCCAACTACGGCGTGCTGAACGCGCTCCTGGAGACGCTCGGCCTGATCGACGGGCCCGTGGCCTGGCTCGCCCAGCCCGGCACCGCCATGACGGCGGTCGTGGTGGCCAAGACCTGGCAGTCCTTCCCCTGGATGATGGTCATGCTCCTGGCCGGCCTGCAGACGGTGCCCCGCGAGCTGCACGAGGCCGCGGAGATGGACGGCGCCGGCACGGTCCGCCGCTTCTTCTCGATCACGCTGCCCCAGGTCAAGGGCATCGTCGGCCTGGTGCTGCTGCTGGAGCTCATCTGGAACTTCCAGCACTTCGACATCATCTACGTCCTCACCGGGGGCGGCCCGGCCGGCGCCACGCAGACGTTCGCGACCGCCGTCTACGAGACCGCCTTCCACGGGTTCGACCTCGGGCACGCCGGCGCGCTCGGCCTGCTCTGGATGGTCCTGCTGATGGGCCTCGTCGTCGTGTACATCCGCTTCTCCGAGAAGGGAGAGGGCAAGTGAGCGCACTGACGCCGACCCGCACGCCCGTCCCCCGTCCGCAGGCCACGCCGGACTCCCCCGCCCCGGTCCGCAAGGCGCGCCGCGGCGCCCTGCGCTCCGAGCGCCGCGGGGTGCGCATCGCCGCCTGGGCCGCCGTGGTGGTCTGCGGCGGGTTCGCCCTGCTGCCGGTCTACTGGCTGCTCGCCACCGCGCTGACCCCGCGCGAGCAGGTCTTCGCCTACCCGCCCCGGCTGTTCCCCGCGGCGCCCACGCTCGACGCGTTCGCCGCGCTGGCCGGCAACGAGCAGCTGTTCGTCTACCTGCGCAACAGCCTGCTGGTCTCGGTGCTCACCGCCGTGCTGTCCGTGCTGGTCTCGGCGTACATGGGCTACTCGTTCTCCAAGTTCCGCTACCGCGGGCGCCGGTCGCTCATGTACTTCGTGCTGGCCTCGCAGATGTTCCCGCAGGCGCTGCTGCTGGTGACGCTCTACTCCCTGTTCAGCGCGTACGGCCTCCTGAACACCTACACCGCGCTGGTGCTGAGCTTCACCACGTTCACGCTGCCGCTGTGCGTGTGGATGCTCAAGGGGTTCTTCGACACGATCCCCGACGAGCTCATCGAGGCGGCCCGGGTGGACGGCGCCTCGCGGCTGCGGATCATCCACGCGATCGTGCTGCCGCTGTCGGCCCCGGGCCTCATCGCCGCCGGGCTGTTCGCCTTCGTGCGCGGATGGAACGACTTCATCTTCGCCCTCACGCTCGCCGGCCCCGAGAAGCAGACCCTGCCGCCGGGCCTCGTGAACACGTTCGTGGGCGAGGCGTCCACCGCCTGGCCCGAGCTCATGGCCGCGTCGCTGGTGGTCTCGCTGCCCGTGGCCATCGCCTTCATCGCCCTGCAGAAGTACCTGGTCGGCGGCCTCACCGCCGGCGCCGTCAAGGGCTGACGGCGCGGGGCGGCCACCGCCGTCCCCGCCGCTGCCCCGCAGTCTCCGTACGCCCGACCCTCATCGTGGAGGATTCCCATGCCTGCCTACCCCGCCCTCGACACCACCGCCCTGTCCCGCCGTCGCCTGCTGCAGCTGATCGGCCTCGGCGCGGGCACGCTCACCCTGGCCGCCTGCGTGCCCGAGGCCGGCCCCGCCGCGCCGCAGGCCGCGGGCACCGCGGCCGCCGGGGCCAAGACGGACTTCAGCTTCGCGTCCTGGTCGCTGACCGAGGAGACGGCCGCCCCGGCGATCCGCGAGCTGCTCGGCCAGTACGCGGACGCCAACGACGTCGAGGTCCGCGAGGTCTCCTACCCGTACAACGAGTACATCAGCCAGCTCACGCTCCAGGTCAAGGGCGGCCAGGTCACCGGCGCCGTGCACGTGGACGTCGCGTGGCTCGGCTCGCTGGCCGCGCTCGGCAAGCTGCAGGACCTCGGCCCGCTCGCCCAGGGCGCCGACTACACGCAGGCGGGGCTCACGGCGTCGCAGTTCGACGGCGTGCAGTACGGGCTGCCGTGGAACATCGGCGCGATCGGCCTCATCGCCAACTCCGGCCTGCTCGAGCAGGCCGGGATCGGCGACGCTCCCGCGACGGTCGACGAGTTCGAGGCCGCGCTCAAGGACCTCAAGAAGCTGGGCGGCGGCGTCGTGCCCTACGCGGCGTCCACCAAGGCGGCGCAGCTCAAGGACGTGCTGATCTGGATGGAGACGTTCGGCAGCCCGCTGCTGGACGGCGGCAAGGTCACCATCGGCGACGACGCCAGCGTGGAGGCCGTCACCTGGTACAAGTCGCTCTACGACCAGGGCCTCATCGCGGCCGACGTCGACCGGTTCGACGCGCGGTCGCTGTTCGCCCAGGGCCGCGCCGCGATCTACGACGACGCGATCGTCGGCCGGGACGCCGTCGTCTCCGAGTCGCCCGACAAGAAGCTGGCGGACAAGCTCACGGCCTGGTCCCGCCCCGTGCTCGCGGCCGGCGACACCCCGCGCGCCCTGGTCTGGGGCGGCGCCCTCGCCGTCGTCCAGGGAGAGGGCGCGGAGACCGCCGCCGACTTCGCGAGGTGGATGACGTCGGACGTCGAGGTCGCCAAGCAGTACTTCGCGGCGCGCGGCCTGCCGCCGGCCACGGAGTCGGCGCTGGCCCTGCCGGAGGTGGCGGACGACGCGTTCGGCGCGCAGTTCGCCGAGCGGATCACCGCCACGGCCACGACCAACCCGTTCTGGGTCTACCCGCAGTACGCCCAGATCGAGACCGTCATCGCCGAGCAGGTCCAGGCGGTGCTGGTGGGCAGCGCCGAGCCGAAGGCCGCCATGGAGAAGGCCGGCGCGGCCGCGCAGAAGCTGGTCGACTGATGCGCGGGCTCAACAACCCCGGCCCCCGCGCCGTCACGGCCGCCCTCGCCGCGGCCGTGACCATCGGCGCCGCACTGCCCGCGGCCGCCGCCGCGCCCCGGCACGCGGCGCAGGTCGACCAGCTCCCCTTCACCGTCGACTCGTCCAACCAGGCGGGCTGGTGGAAGCCGCTCGACGTGGTGGACGGCGTCACCTACGTCGCCTACAACGCGCCCGGTCCGACGGCCGCGACGCACGAGGTGCACGTGGCCGCGCGCGGCGCTGACGGCGACTGGACCGACGGCTGCCTGCGGGCGGCCGACGGCGCCTGCGTCACCTTCGCGGACGACAACGGCCACAACCAGCCCTCGATCGTGGTGGACGGCGACGGGCACGTGCACGCGTTCGTCTCCATGCACCACGAGCAGTGGAACTACTTCCGCACCACGACGCCGGGCGACGTCACCTCGCTGGTGGACGTCTCGGCGCAGATGCCGGACCAGGACCTCGCCATCACCTACCCCGTGACCGCCCGTGGCGCGGACGGCGACGTCTACGTCATGGTCCGCGCCGGCGCGGACCAGCGGCAGGCGCGGACGGGCAACCTGTACCGCTTCGACACCGCGGCCGGCACGTGGTCGCGGGTCGCCGTCGTCGCCGACGCGGTGGGCCACTCGTTCTACCCCGACGACCTGAAGGTGGGCACGGACGGCCGCGTGCACGTGCTGTGGGAGTGGGGCCCCTGGCCCGCCGACCCGTCGCGGCACCTGGGCTCGTACGCCGTGTACGACCCGGCCGACGGCTCGTTCCGGGACGCCGCGGGCGACGCGCTGGCCACGCCGATCACGCCGACGACGCCGGGGGCCGTGATCTACCAGCCGTACACCGCGGGCGAGGAGATCGGCTCGTACTGGCCTGCCCTGCAGACCGCGAAGCTCGCCGTGCACGGCGACACGCTGGACGGCATCGCCTACCGGTTCCGCACCGAGGGCGTCACGGCGTTCGACGGCTACGACGTCCGGTACGCCCGTTGGGACGGCGCCGCCTGGCAGCGGGAGACCGTGCTCGACCTGGCCGGGCTCGGCCCGGGCGTCGAGACGTCGGCGGCCATCGAGACGACGTCGGCGGGCGCCACCACGCGGGTGTACGCGGTGGTGGAGACCACCTCCTGCGTGACGGGCCAGCAGAGCGCCGTCGTGCGGGCCGAGCGGGTGCGCGGCGAGAGCACGTGGCGGTTCGGCACCGTGGGCGAACCGAGAACGGGCGCCCAGCGGCTGAGCGCCGTGACGGCGCCGACCGGCACGGACCAGCTCTACGTCACGGTGCCGAGCGCCGGGCAGCTCTTCCACGCCACGCTCCCCCGCACGGGCGGTACACCGGCCGGCACCACCGCGGCCCAGCTCGTGGCGGACCTGCGCGGCGAGGCCACCCGGACCAACGTCGCCCGGGGCGCGGACGTGACCGTGTCCTCGACGCTGCGTGCCGACACCGGCGGCGAGCTCGCGGTGGACGGCTCCTGCACGGACGCCAGCCGCTGGATCTCCGCGCTGGACGACACCCAGCCGGTACTCACCGCCGACTGGGGCACGCCCACCGCCGTCGACACGGTCCGCGTGCGCAGCGGCTACAGCAAGGCCACCGGCACGGCCGACGTGCTGCGGGACTTCTCGGTCGAGCTGCACACGGCCGCCGGCTGGGTGCCCGTGGGCCAGGTCAGCGGCAACACGCAGGGCACGGTCACCCTCACGTTCCCCGCCGCCACGGCCGACCAGGTGCGGCTGCTGGTCACCGACCCGTCGGCGTCGGCCACCGACGTCGCGCGGGTCTACGAGGTCGAGGCCCTCGCCGTCGACGGCTAGTCCCGCTCCACCCCCGCACGCCCGCCCCGCACCCCCACCAGCACTCTTGACCAGCACCAAGGAAACAAGGAGAACATGCGCACCCAGACGGTAGAAGCCGACATCGTCGTCGTCGGAGGGGGCCTCGCCGGCGTCTGTGCCGCCGTCGCGGCCGCCCGGATGGGCCGGCAGGTCGTGCTGATCAACAACCGGCCGGTGCTCGGCGGCAACTCGTCGTCCGAGGTGCGGGTGTGGGTGTGCGGGGCGACCGCGCACGGCAACCAGCGATGGGCCCGGGAGACCGGGATCATCGGCGAGATGTACGTGGAGAACCAGTACCGCAACCCCGAGGGGAACCCGGTCTACTGGGACGACGTGGTGCTGGACACCGTGCGGCGCGAGAAGAACATCCGGCTGTTCCTCAACACCGACGTCCGCGAGGTGCGCGCCACGGGGCCGGACGACGCCCGGCGCATCGAGTCGGTGACCGGCTGGACCATGGCGTCGGAGATCCTGACGACGTTCACGGCGCCGGTCTTCCTGGACTGCACCGGCGACGGGCTCGTGGGCCACCTCGCCGGGGCGCGGTACCGGCTCGGCAAGGAGAGCCACGCCGAGTTCGGCGAGGAGTGGGCGCCGCCGGAGGCGGTGCGCGAGTTCCTGGGCTCGACGCTGCTGTTCTACACCAAGGACCTGGGGCACCCGGTGAAGTACGTGGCGCCAGAGAGCGCCATCGACATCTCGGGCACGCCCATCCCCGAGCACCGCATCATCCGCAGCGGCGACTCCGGGGCGCACTACTGGTGGATCGAGTGGGGCGGCGAGCTCGACACGGTCGACGACAACGAGCGGATCCGCGACGAGCTGCGCGGCGTCATCCTCGGCATCTGGGACCACATCAAGAACTCCGGGAAGTTCGACGCCGACAACCTGACCCTGGAGTGGATCGGCAACGTGCCCGGCAAGCGCGAGTACCGCCGGTTCATCGGCGACTACACGCTGCACCAGGGCGACATCGTGGGCCAGACCGAGTTCGCCGACGGCGTCGCGTTCGGCGGCTGGTCCATCGACCTGCACCCCGCGCAGGGCATGTACGCCACCGGGGCCGGGGCGCTGCAGCGCTTCTCCGACGGCGTCTTCGAGATCCCCTACCGGTCCCTGTACTCCGTGAACGTGGAGAACATGCTGTTCGCGGGCCGCGACGTGTCGGCCACGCACATCGCGTTCGGCGCGGCGCGCGTCATGGCCACCTGCGGCGCCATGGGCCAGGCCGCGGGCACCGCGGCGGCCCTGTGCGTCGAGCACGGCACCACGCCGCGCGGCGTGTACACCGACCACCTGGACGAGCTGCGCCAGACGCTGCTCGCCTGGGACGCTCCCCTGGTCGGCGTCGCGAACGCCGACGAGCGCGACCTGGCCCGCCGGGCCCGCGTCACCGCGTCCAGCACCGCGACGACCGTCGCGGCCCCCGTGGCCGCCGCGACCGGCGACCCCTACGACGACTTCGACGTGCACGACCTCGACGTCGACCTCGGCATCGCGCTGCCCGTGGACCCGCGGCTCGACAGCGTGGACCTGCTGGTCTCCGCCCGCAGCGACACGACGCTGCGCGTCGAGGTGTACTCCACCGGCAAGAGGCAGAACGTGGTGCCCGCCCACCTGGAGGCGGCCACCGACGTCGTCGTCCCCGCCGGCGACCACCGCTGGGTCACGGCCCACGTGCCCTTCGCCCCGGAGGTGCCGCAGAACGCCGTGGTGGTGCTGCGCGCCAACCCCGACCTGGCCGTGCACACCACCACCGCCCTCCCGCCCGGGGTGCTCACCCTGGTGCACCGCGTCGACAGCGACGACCAGAACGTGCAGATCAGCACCGACGAGCTGCTCGTGCAGTGGCCCACCAAGCCGCTGCGCGGCCGGTCGGTCGTCTTCCGGACCGCCCCGGAGACCCGCGCCCTGGCGCCCGAGCGCGCCACCGGCGGGTACCACCGCAACCACGGCGGGCCGAACATGTGGGCCTCGGAACCCCTGACCGCAGGCCGCGACGAGTGGCTGCGCCTCGACTGGGACGAGCCCGTCACCCCGGGCGAGGTGCGGGTCGTGCTCGACGACGACCTCGACGTCGAGCTGAACACGCTGCACCACCACCGCACCCCGCACGAGGTGCTGCCCACGCTGGTCAAGGACTACCGCGTCGAGGTGCTGCCCGCCGGCGGGCAGGAGTGGGTCACCGTCGCCGCCGTCACCGACAACCGGCAGCGGCTGCGCGTGCACCCCCTGCCGGACGACGTCGGCGCCGTCCGCTCCGCGCGTCTCGTGGTGGCCGCCACCAACGGCGCCGAGCAGGCCCGCGTGGTCGCGTTCCGGGTCCAGGAGCGATGATGCCCGTCGTGTCGCCGGTCCCCCGCCGCCGGGCGGGCACCACTACGCTGTCGGTCGTGCACAGGAAAGAGCGCACCGGGATCGTGGCGCTCGCCGTGCCGGACCTGGAGGAGCCGTACTTCGCCGAGCTGACGGCGCTGCTGGTGCGGCGCGCGGACCAGCGCGGCCTGTCGGTACTCATCCAGCAGACCGCCGGCGACCACGAGCGCGAGGTGAACGTCGCCAACGGCATCGGCCTGCCCCCGACGGACGGGCTGATCCACATCCCGCGCGCGCTGTCGGTGGCCGACCTCACCCGGCGCGCCACGCCGGGGCCGCTCGTGCTGCTGGGCGAGCACATCCTGGTCAGCCCGTTCACGCACGTCACCATCGACAACCGGGCCGCGTCGTACGCCGCGGCGGAGCACCTGGCCCAGGTCGGCTGCGCCCGCGTGGCGTACGTCGGCACCCGGGACGCGCGCCCGTCCGACGCCGCCGACCGCCGGTACACCGGCTACCGGGACGCCGTGGCGGCCCTGGGCCTGGCGCAGGACCCGGACCTGGTGGCGCAGGTCGACGCGTTCACGCCCGACGAGGGCCTGCGCGCGGTCGCGGACCTGGTGCGGCGCGGGGTCGCGTTCGACGGCCTGGTCTGCGCGAACGACTCCGTGGCGTTCGGCGCGCTGGTCGCGCTGGAGGCCGGCGGGCGGCGGGTGCCCGACGACGTGGCCGTGGTGGGCATCGACGACGTGCGCGGCGCGCGCTTCACGGTGCCCGCCCTGACCTCGGTCGCCCCGGACAAGGAGGCGCTGGTCGAGCGCGCGCTGAGCGAGCTCGAGCGGCAGATCGCCACCCCGCCCGGCGGCAACCTGCCCGTGGAGCACGTGGTGGTCGGGGCGCGCGTGGTGCCCCGGGCCAGCACGGCCCGGTGAGTCCGGCCCTTCGGTCAGTCCTCCGGCACGACGACGAGCTCGCCGACCTGGTCCGCCAGGGTCGCGCGGGCCGCCGCGTCCAGGCCGTCGTCGACCACGAGCCGCTCCACGTCGCGCAGGTCGACGACGGTGGTCAGCCCGACGACGCCCCACTTGGAGTGGTCGGCGAGCACGACCGCCTGGCCGCCGGCGGCGAGCAGGGCCCGGTCGGTCTCGGCCTCCAGGAGGTTGGGCGTGGTCAGGCCGGCCTGGAGGTCGATGCCGTGGGCGCCGAGGAACGCGATGTCGAGGTGCAGGTGCTCCAGCGAGCGCACCGCGACGGGACCCACCAGGGAGTCGGACGGCGTCCGCACGCCGCCGGTCAGCACCACGGACTGGGTGTACGGCTCGTCGGAGCGGTCGGGGCGGCGGAACACCTCGGCAACAGGGAGGGAGTTGGTCACCACGGTGAGCTCCGGGACGTCCCGCAGCTCCTGGGCCAGCACCCACGCCGTCGTGCCGCCGGACAGGCCCACCGCCATGCCGGGCTCGACCCAGGCCGCGGCGTGCCGCGCGATCGCGCGCTTCTGCTCGACCTGGTGGTGCATGCGCGTCACGAAGGTGCGGTCGTGCCGCGTCGTCTCGCTCTGCCGCGCCGTGGCGCCGCCGCGCACCTTGTCGAGCTTGCCGTGGTCGGCGAGCACGTCGATGTCGCGGCGCACCGTCATGGCGCTCACCCCGAGCTCGTCGGCGAGCTCCGCGATGCTCGCGGCGCCGCGCCGGGCGACCTCCTCGACGATCCGCGCCCTGCGCTCGGCGACCAGCACACCTACCCCTTTCGACGACCGGCTCAGTGTGCCACGAGCCGCGCGCCGCGCCGTCGAACCGCGCCCTGCCCGAGGAGTTCCGCGTGACCGTGACCGCACCCGCCGGCCTGCCGAGCCCGTACGACCGGTGGTTCCCCGGCAGCCTGATCGACGGCACCTACGGGTACGACCGGGACGCCCTGCTCGGCGTCGAGCCGGCCGCCGAGCCGGACGGCTTCGCCGACCTGTGGCGGTCCTGGTACGCGGCGGCGCGCGACGTCGCGCCCGACGTGGTGGCCGGGCCCGCCGTGCGCCAGGGCGCGCACGACGTCTCGGTCGTCACGTTCACGGCCGACGGCGGCCTCAGGCTGCGCGCCTGGGTGGCGCTGCCGGTCGGCGTCGAGCCGCGGGTGGGCGTGGTGCACAGCCACGGGTACGGCGGCCGGGACGCGCCGAGCTTCGAGCGGGTGCCGCGCGACGCCGCCGTCGTCTTCCCCGTGGCGCGAGGGCTCGGCACGCTCAACGCGGGCGTGGGCGCCCCGGACACGAGCGCGCGGCACGTGCTGCACGGGTTCGGGTCGGTCGAGACGTACACCGTCGGGCGCAGCGCCGTGGACCTGTGGCACGCGGCGTCGGCCCTGCTGGACGTGCTGACCCTGCGCGACGCCGCCCTCGGGAGCCTGCCGCTGTACTTCGTGGGCACGAGCTTCGGCGGCGGCATCGGCGCGCTGGCCGTGCCGTGGGACGACCGGTTCGTCGGCGCCACCCTGGAGGTGCCGACGTTCGGGCAGCACGACCTGCGCCTGCGGATGCCGTGCACCGGGAGCGGCGAGGCGGTGCGCCACCACGTGGCCGAGCACCCCGAGGCCCGCGCGGTGCTCGCGTTCCACGACGCGTCGGTGGCGGCGGGGTACCTGCGCGTCCCGACCCGCGTCGAGTGCGCGGCCTGGGACGTGCACGTGCCGCCGCCGGGCCAGTTCGCGGTCGCGGCCGGGGTGCGGCGGGCGTCGTCGGCGGGCACGGGGGCGAGCCTGGAGCTCGCGGTGCACTCCGCCGGGCACGCGCAGTACCCGGGGATGGCACGCGAGCTGGCGACGGCGTTCGCGGCGACGCGGGCTCACGTCGGGGCTTCTGTCGCTGCGGCCGCCGCCGCTACCTCGGGAGGGTGAGGATCTCGGCGCCGTCGTCCGTGATGGCGATGGTGTGCTCGCTGTGCGCGGTGCGGCAGCCAGTGGCGCTGCGCAGGGTCCAGCCGTCGGCGTCGACGACGAGCTCGTCGGTGTCGGTCATGACCCACGGTTCGAGCGCCAGCAGCAGGCCCGGGCGCAGCCGGTAGCCCCGGCCCGGCCGGCCCGTGTTCGAGACGTGCGGGTCCTGGTGCATGGTCGAGCCGATGCCGTGCCCACCGAACTCCGTGTTGATCGGGTACCCGGCCGCGCCGAGCACCGTGCCGATGGCGTGCGAGAGGTCGCCGATGCGGGCCCCGGGGCCGGCGGCGGCGATGCCCGCGGCGAGCGCGCGCTCGGTCGCCTCGATGAGCGCTCGGCTCTCCTGCGCCTCGGGTCCGGGCTCGCCCACGACGAAGCTGATCGCGGAGTCCGCGGCGATCCCGTCCAGGGACACGGCGAGGTCGAGGGTGAGCAGGTCGCCGTCGGCCAGGGTGTAGTCGTGCGGCATGCCGTGCAGCACGGCGTCGTTCACCGCGGTGCAGATGTAGTGGCCGAACGGCCCGCGGCCGAAGGACGGCGCGTAGTCGACGTAGCAGGACTGCGCCCCGGCGTCGGCGATCAGGTCCCGGGTCCAGCGGTCGATGTCCAGGAGGTTGGTGCCAGGCGTGGCGCGGTCGCGCAGCGTCCGCAGGAAGCCGCCGACCAGGGCGCCCGTCTCCCTGGCGCGGGCCAGCTCGGTGGGGTTGAGGATCTCGATCATGGGGTGCCCTTTCTACCAATAACTATCCCGGCAATGTTATACCGGTATTAGAATCGGTGTCATGGTCAGGCTGCCGCTCACCCCCGCCGACGTCGAGCGCGGACAGCGCCTCGGCGCCCTTCTGCGCCGCGCCCGCGGGGACCGCTCGATGCTGGAGACCGCGCTCGACGCCCGCGTCTCCCCCGAGACCCTGCGCAAGATCGAGTCGGGCCGCGTGGCCACGCCCGCGTTCTCGACGATCGCGGCGATCGCGGGCGTGCTGGGCCTGTCCCTCGACGAGGTGTGGGCGGAGATCAGCCGGCCCGAGGGCGCGCGGGACCGGCTGGTCTCCTAGCTGGCGTCAGATGGGGTGGGCCCAGGAGAGGTCGGGGCGGCGTGACCTGGGGCGGACTCGACCAGGTGGCCCGTACGTCGGGCGTGGCTGTCGAGGTGGTGGGCTGGGCCGGTAGGCGATCAAGCCGTGGCCGGGGGTGGCCCGGCAGCCGATCGAGTAGCGGCTGCGTGGGGTACGGCCGGGCGCAAGGCCGGTCATGTCGACGGCCGGAGCCGCGGCACGGTCGCGGGCCGGGGTGGCGTCCAGAACGTGGTTGAGCTCGCCGGTCACCGACGCGAGAAGCGCCGTTGAGCGATTCCCGGCCGGCTCCTGGTCAAAGGGCGGTTCCGAAGCAGCGGTCGCTGGGGCGTCACCGAGCGATTTGAAATCCGCGTCCGGTGCCGACCCGCCGACCGACGCGTCACCGAGCCCGCTGGCACCCACGATCGGTGTCACCGCAGGGGGCGAGGGAGCGTCGGAGGTGGAGGACGTGTCACGCATGGGTGTCGCGTTCAGGGTCCTGGCGGGTGTCGGCGGCGTGGGCGCGACCGAGACGTACGTGTGCCCTGTCGGGGTGACCGTCTCGACCGCGTGCCGGCCGTTGAGGTCGGTGGTCTTCTGTGACCAGCCCGGTGCTTGCTTCGCGTGGTTGCACCTGGCACACAGGCCTTGGCCGTTGTCGAGGCTGGTCGGGCCGCCCTCCGCGTACGGGGTGACGTGGTCGGTGTGTCGGATGGGGGCGTCGCACCAGGTGGTCGCGCAGATGCCCTGTTCCCGGGCTCGCAGCAGGCTTGCGAGTCCCTGGGGGTGAAACCGCGACGTAGATGTCGTGGCCAGGAGGCGACCGTGCGGGTTGACGTAGATCGAGCGCAGCCAGGCGGTGTCGGTGTCGATCGCGTGCGCGGCGAGGTTGCGGGCGACCGGGGCCGGGACGACGCCCGCACCGGAGGGCGCGCCCTCGACGACCACGGCTGGCTGGTTACCGCCCGCGAAGAGGGTGTCGTCCGAGACCAGGAGATTGATCGTCACCGGGACATCGTTCGCGTGGCCCGGTTCGCGGGCGGTGACGCGTTCGATGAGGGTGTCGGCCATGATCTGCCCGACCCCTCGCTCGTCACCCGTGGCCTTCGCGGTCTCGGCCGTTGCCTTGAGCTGGGCGTAGGCCTGCACGCCCTGTGCCATCGGGACCAGGGCGGTGAGGTAGACCATGAGATCGGGTGCCGGGCGGATGGACACGCGACGTTCGGTCACGGCCTTCGCGTTGCGCTTCACGCACGCGTGCACGTCGAGCTGGGCGGCGAGTTCCTTGATCCGTGCGATGAGCCGCCGGGTGCTCATCTTCGCCAGCTCGGCCAGGCGTGCGGGTCCGCAGATCTCTTCGTCGATCAGGGCGCGGTGTTCCAGGGACAGGTGGGAGGTCTCGCGGACCAGGATGGTCGCCCGCCACTGCGACAGCACTCCGGCCTGCATTGCGGCGAAGGTGTGGGGCATCTGCGTGACCCAGACCCGGGACGTGGAGACGAACCCGGCCCCGGCGTGCGGGCTGACTCGCAGGGCGGCACTGACCTGGTTGGGGACACCCCGCCCACGCCGCTCGGCCCGGATGCTCTGCCGGGCCTCATCGGCGCGTGTTGCCTCGTCCAACGCGACCGTCAGCCGGGCCTGGGTCGCGGTGATGGCGTTCTTCACGGACTCGAGCTCGCCGAGGAGGTCGACCCACTCGGCCTGCACCGCACGCGAGACATCAGCACTTCCGGACTCGATGTCAGTGGCACCGGGCAAGATCATGCCTGCGAGGGCCTCGCGAACCGCCCGCACGCCCGCCGCGTCGACGGCCCCGCCGGGCGCGGATGCACCGGAGGCACCGGACATCCCGGCGGCATCGGACGTCCCGGCACGACCGGGCAGCACCGACCCGGCAGGCCGCCTCGCCCCGTTCCCGGGCAGCACCGATCGAGCGGCCTGCTCGCCCGCCGATCCTGGCACCTCACCCGTTCGCGTCATGCCATCAACATATAGCACACACGTACGCACCGCTCGTTGAATCGACCCGATCTGCCATCAGCAGAATCGACTGCGCCTCACGACAGAACCCTGCGACTCGACGGCCGCGCTCGATGGCCGCGCAAGTGATCGGTAGAAGGTCAGGTGATCGGCAACTCGAGTTGCCGATCACCTGACCTTCTACCGATCACCTGGGCCCACGACCACACGACGCACCGAACCCGTGGCACCAGCCACCGAGCAACCAGACCCCGCCCGGCCGATCCCTCAGCTCCGCCCGGCCAGCACCTCCGCCCGCCCCTCCGCGCGGGCCCCCTCGATGAGCCGGTCCAGCCGCGTCCGGCGCGCGCGGAGCGCCCGGCGCACCGCCCAGCCGGCGAGCACCAGCACGAGCAGCACCAGGGCGTGCAGCAGCGGCAGGGCCCAGGCGGTGTCTGTCAGGACGATGTCGGCGGGCGCGGCCACACCGCCGCCCTCGCCGCCGCCCTCACCACCGCCACCGCCGGCCCCGTCGCCGGCCACCACCGCCCCGACCACCGCCTCCACGCCGAACGGCCCGAGCGGCCAGACCCCGGGCACCTCGACGCTGACCTCGCGCCGTCCGCCGGGCAGCACCTCCAGCGCCTCCCCCTGCGGCGCGGAGGCGTCCGGCCCGCCGAAGCCGCTGTCCGCGCGAACCCGCGCGGTGGTGTCCAGCGCGACCGTCCCGTCGTTGACGACGGCGTACCGCACCACGAAGGACCCGGGCTCGAACAGGCCAGCCCCCTGCGTGAACGACACCCCGAGCAGCTCCGCGTCCAGGGCGGCGACCACGTCCCCCGGGACCCGCAGGTTCATGCGCACGCCGACCCGCGACTCCACCTGCATCTCCCCGCCGGAGCGCACCGACGCCGCGACACCGGCCGGGTGGTCGCCGGGCAGGGCGCCCTCGGGCGCCACCACCTCGACGGGCACCACCTCGGTCTCCCCCGGACCCACCACGACCTGGTCGGGCACGGTGATCCACGCGCCGCCGTCGACCGGCTCGACGGCGGACGGACGCATGTCGAAGCTGCCGCGCTCGGTCAGGTAACCGTCGTTGGCCGACAGCGCGAACGTCACCTCGTCCGCCGAGTGGTTGGTCACCGCCACGTGCTCCGTCGCCCGCTCGCCGGGGGCGAGCTCCAGGTCGACGACGCGGCGCCCGTCCGGCCCCGCGGCGTCGGCGGGTACTACGGACCAGGTGACCCGACCGTCGTCGGCCGCGACGAGAACGGGCGCGGCAGGAACGGACGCGGCGAGAGCCGGCGCGGCCAGAGCAGGCGCCGCGAGAGCCGGCGCGAGGACGGCGAGGGCGAGGATCGCCGCGACCTTCGTGGGGATGCGCATGCACGGATCTTCCTGGGTCGGTCGGTTCGGGCGACGTGTCAGACGCACAGATCACCCGGGTGACCTGTGCGTCTGACACGTCGGGGGTCAGCCCTCGAAGAGGGACAGCGTGAGGACGGACGAGTAGTCGCCCGGCGCCACGTCCGCGGGGGTGCGCAGCGTGAGGTCCGCGTTCACGTCCCACGGCCCGGCCTCGGACCCGGCGGCCCACGTGGACAGGAGCAGCTCCTGCCCCTCCAGGCCGACGGCGGCGCCGCCCGACCCGTCGGGGAGCACGCTGGACACGGGCTCGCCCGCGGCCACGTCGCCCGACGGCGACGGGGTCAGCAGGCGCGGCGCCCAGCCCAGGTACTCGGGCCCGATCGGCTCGCGGCCCTCGGCCGTGAACTCGCTCGCCTGGCCGACGACGGCCCAGTACGACCCCTCGGGGATCTCCTCGGCGTCCCGGGTGTCGGCCACGGTGACCGTGGGCAGGGTGCCGACGAACTGGCGCGCCTCGGCGTCGGAACCGTCCTCGGCCAGGACGACGCCGTCGTTCGGCGCCACGGACATCGTCAGGGCGCCCGGGGTGTTGTCCTCGATGCTGACGGACAGGTCGACGCCGGTCTCGTCGCCGTCGGCGGCCGTTGCCGTGGTCGCGGTGACCGCGAGCGCCCCGACCGTCGCGACGGCCAGGCCCGCGGCGGCCGCCGCGATCCGCTGGGTGGTGCGGTGGTTGTTCATGTCGTCTCTTCTCTTCGTGATGGCACTGCGTGAGGTCAGGAGCAGGACAGGGCCGGGACGGTGAGGTCGTGGCGCACGGTGACCTCCTCGCCGTCGACCGTGGCCGTGGCGGTCACCGAGGCGGCGCCCTCGGGCACCGACGCGGCACGCGTGGCGAACGACTGGTACGCGGCGTCGCCAGGCTCGACGCCGGACATCGACCGCGACCCGTGCTCGGTGGTCAGCACCACGTCGACCGGGACGTCCGAGCCGTTGACGGCGCGGACGGCGACGTGCGCCTTGCCCGCCACGCAGCGGGCGGACGCCTCCGCCGTCACGGGCAGGTCGGCCCCGGCGGCCGGCAGGGTCAGCGACCGGCGCTCCTCGGCGTTGCCCGCGGTGTCGGTGGCCGCGAACTCGATGACCTGCTCGGTCTCGGTGAGCGCGCGGGTGAACGGCCCGGTGTAGGTGCCCCAGAACGTGCCGGGTCCCTCCCACTGGATCCGGTCCACGCCGGAGCCGTCGCCGTCGGTGGCCTCCAGCGTGATCTCGACGCTCGCGCCCAGGTTCTCGACGGACGCCGTGGTCACGGGCGCGGCCGAGTCGACGCGCAGCTCGCGCTCCGCGTCGCCGGTGTTGCCCGCCGCGTCGGTGGCCGTCACGCGCAGGGTGTGCGTGCCGTCGGCCAGCGTGAACGGCCCGGTGTACGGCTCCGGGTCGGCGCCGTCGACCGAGACCCGTACCCGCGGGTCCGGGTCACGGTTGTCGGTGGCACGCACGGTGACCGTCACGGGCTCCAGGAACCAGCCCGACGGCGCGGCGGCCGGCGTCGTGGTCACGGTGACCGACGGCGGGGAGGTGTCCTCGGCGTCGTCCGGCTCCAGCACGAACACGACGGCCTCGGCCGGCACGTCCGTACCCTCGACCTCGCCCGCCACCAGGAACAGCCCGCCGGCCTCCGCGTAGTCGGCGGGGTCGACGTCGGCCCACGCGACCGGGATGCGGCTGTCCCGCGACCCGTCCGCGTACTCGGCCGTGACGGCGGCCGGCAGCACCGGCGCGGTACCCGCGAGGGTGACCACGGCGACGTTGTCGACCCCGACGACGTCGCCGGGCGCGCCGTCACGCACGTACACGGTGCCGGTCACGGGCTCCACCAGGTCGGGCGAGGTGCCCGTGACCTCGAACGAGCCGGGCTCGGCGACATCGTCCGCCGTGACCTGGGCCCAGGTCACGGGGACCCGGACCACGCGGCCGTCCTCGTAGACGGCGTCGAGCCGGTCCGGCAGGTCGGGCAGCTCGCCCACCTGCGTGGGGATGTGCACCGGCGTGTGGTCGATGGGGCCGAACGGGTCCTCCGGCTCCGGGTCGACGACGCCGCCGGTGCCCCAGACCTCCCACTCGGAGACACCGACGGCCGAGTACGTGTTCTCGTCCCCGCCCCGCAGGGCCTGGAACGTGGCCCGCAGCCGGGTGGTCTCCACGGGCTCGAAGGTGGTCGCGTTGAGCCCCAGGCGGTCGGTCGGGAAGCCGCTGGGGGCGGGCAGGTCGGTGAACGCCCCGGCGTCGGCGTCCCAGTACTGGATCTTCCAGGAGGTGGGGACGCGCACGTTGTCGCCGTTGGCGTCCGTGCCGTCGGACCAGAAGCGCAGGACCGAGCGGTCGACCCGGACCGGCGCCTCCCACGTGTACTCGAGCCACTGGCTGGCGGGTCGCGGGTCCTCGCCCCAGGTGGCCCAGGTGGCGTCGTGCGCCCCGCCCGTGCTGACGCCGGCGCCGTCGTTCACGGCGGCGACGCGGTTCCAGGAGGCGGTGTAGCTGGCCGTCGGTTCGGCCAGCGGGGCGAGGTTGGCGGGTTCGGCGTCCGCCGCCGCGGCGGGCACCAGGCCCGCCAGGGCCAGGATCAGCGCCCCGACGACGGCGGCGGCCCGGTGGCCGGGCGCTCTGCGAGTGGTGGTCATGCCATGTCCGCCTTTCCCGCGGTGAGCAGGACGCGCTGCGCGTCCCGGCGGCTGATCAGCCCGTCGGCGGTGAACCGCTCCGTGGTGCGCTGCACCTGGGCGAGGAAGTCAGCCCGGGTGGCGAACCCGCCGTCGGCCCAGACGGCGTCGAGCAGCGTGGTGCCGTCGGGACGGGCCGCGTTGGCGACGCCGCTGTCGAGGCCCGCGAACACGACGCGCGGCTCCGCCCGGCGCACGTACATGTGGTAGTTCGTGTGGTCGCCGGACCAGGCGGGTTCGAGCACGCGGTCGCCGAGCCGGAAGTAGCCGTCGCCGGTGGCCTCGAAGGCGCTGTCGAGGGTGCCGTCCAGGCCCATGTGCCCGTAGAGGGAGATGTCGAGGTAGCTGGTCGACGGGTCCCGGACGAGCAGCACCGTCGGCCCCCACTCGATGCTCTGCACGGCCGGGTCGTCGATGGTCGGCACGGCCCGGACGCTGAACGGCATGTCGACGTCGACCACGTCGCCCGACGCCCAGGTGCGGTCGATGCTCACGTACTCGCCCGGGACGGCGTCCAGGTCCTGGGCCACCCCGTTGACGCGCACCGTGAAGCCCTTGCGCACCCAGGCCGGAACCCGCAGCCGCAGGTCGAGCTCGCCCGAGCCCTCGACCGTCAGCCGCGAGGACCCGGCCTTCGGGTACTGCGTCTCCTGGACCACGCGCAGCCCGCGCTCGGGCCAGTCCAGCGTCGAGGCGAGGTAGAGGTTGACGTGCAGCGCGCCGCCGTCGGCCGAGCGCAGGTACACCGTGTCGGCGTACTTGACGTGGTTCTCCAGCCCGGTGCCGCCGCAGCACGTGCCGGTGTTGCCGTACTCGCGGCGGGTGCCGGGGTTGACGCCGTACATGTAGGTGACGTCGGGGCTGGTGTCGGACTGCGTGTTCCGCTTGGAGCCCACGATGTGGTTCAGCAGGCCGCGCTCGTAGAACTCCATGTACCTGGGGTCGAGCGTGTGCAGGTACAGCAGCCGCGACAGCTTGAGCATGTTGTACGTGCCGCACGTCTCGGCGTTGCGCGCCCCGATGTCGCCCGCGACGGTCCCGGGCGGGCCGAACAGCTCGCCCTCGCCGTGGCCGCCGTGCGCGTAGGTGCGGCCGGGCACGACCATGCCCCAGAACCCGGTGACGGCGTCCAGGTACCGCTCCTCGCCGGTGTGCTCGTAGGCCTTGAGGTAGCCGGGGAACTGCGGGATGTGCTGGTTGGCGTGCTTGCCGTTCAGGGTGTCCCGGCCCTCGGCGCAGGCGTCGACCAGCGGGTCCAGGTCGAACTTCCGGGCCGTGGCGAGGTACCTGTCCTCGCCCGTGATGGAGGCGAGGTCGCACAGCACCTCGTTCATGCCGCCGTACTCGCCCGCGATGTAGATGCCCCACATCCGGGTGAGCTGGTCGGCGGGCAGCGGGTCGAGGCGGCCGGAGACCCAGTCCGCCATCGGCGCCCAGACCTCCAGCGCCTGGTCGCTGTCGGCGAGCTGGTAGGCGTCCCGCAGGCCCGCCATGAGCTTGTGGCAGGTGTAGTAGGGCGCCCAGATCTCGCCGTACGGGGCGTACCCCTCCAGCCGGCTGAACTGCCACTCCCCGTACGCGGCGAGGAAGCCCGGGTGGCTGAACCGGTCCATGGCGGCGAGCGCCGCCTGGACCTCGCCCAGGCCGGCGACGACCTGGTCGACCTTGTCCTTGAACGTCTGCTCCCCGGTGGACGCCCACGCGAGCGCGAGCGCGGACAGGAAGTGGCCGCCGTAGTGGCCGCGCAGCAGGTTGGCGGTCTGCACGTTGGCGCGGCCGGGGTAGTCGTCGGGCCCCCAGGGCTGCTCGTTGGCGTGGCCGAAGCCCTCCCAGCCGCCGGGCGGGTTGGCGCCGCGGGTGTCGAGGCCCGCGTTGCGGCGGAAGACCGCCAGCACCCGGTCGACGGGGTAGACCCGCAGCAGGTGCAGGAGCTGGTCCTGCGACCGCGTGGCGACGCTGGGCGCGAGGCTCACGTCGGCGAGCGGGAACGGGGTGGCGAGCCAGCGGTCGGACGCCGGGGTCCGGTCCAGCAGGCGCAGGTACTTGCGAGGCAGGCGGGCGACCGCCGCCGCGCCCTGTGCGGCCGCGGCGGGTCCTGCCCCCAGCGGGGCGGCCGAGGCCGCCCCGCTGGTCAGCCCGAGGGCGGCGACGCCCCCGGCGAGGCCGGCTGCTCCGAGGCGGAGCAGGGACCGGCGGGAGACTTCCGTGTGCTGCGTGCTCGGGATGTCGCGGTGCATGGTGCTCCCTTCCGTCAGCCGCACGTGAGTGCGGGGTACTCGACACTGATCTGCGTGGTGCGGCCGGCGGCATCGGACGCCGTGACCGCGACGGTGCCCGCCGTGACCGACGCCGCGCGCGTGGCGAGCGACTGGTAGGCCGCGGCGCCCGGGGCGACGCCGGTGAACGACTTGTCGCCGAACGGGCTGGCGAATCCGATGTCCAGCGGCCCGTCCTCGTCGTTCACCACGCGAATCGCGAGGGTGGCGCGGCCCGCGAGGCAGCGCGGCTCCGCCGTCGCGGTGAACACCGGTCCCTCGGCGGGGTCGCCGAGCACGGTGAGCGTGAGCGTGGTCTGCGTGGTGCCGGCCTCGCTCACGTAGTCGGGCAGGATCAGCCGCCCGGTGACCACGTGCACGCCCGGCGTCTCGACGAGCGACTCGTCGAAGTCCCACTCGACGCCGATCGCCTGGTTGTCGCGCGACCCGTCGTTGTAGGACACGGCCACCCGGGTGGGCAGGTGGGGCAGCTCGCCGACCTCCACGGTCCGCTCGAACTGCTCCGCTCCCTGGATGGCGATGCCGTCCTGCGCCGTCTCCGGCCGCACGTACACCTGGGCCTGCGCGATCAGCCCGTGCTCGCCGTTGGTGCCGTACACCGTGAACGGCTCGACGTTGGTCTCGGCGACCATGGCCGGCGTGATCTCCTGCCAGGTGAACGGCAGGGTCCCCCGGGTGCCGCCCGAGTAGACGACGTCCAGCGCCGCCGGCAGCTCGGGCACGACGCCGACCGTGGTGCGCATGATCACCGGGCTCGCGACCGAGTCCACCGTGTCGCCGTTCACCCGCCAGCGCAGCACGCCCGTGCCCGCGCCGCCGGACTGCACGCCCGAGATCCGGATGCGCAGCGCGCTGGCTTCGACCGGCTCGAACGCGAGCTTGTTGTAGGCGTTCCGGGCGAGCGCCCCGCCGTAGGTCGAGCCGTCCGTGAGCGTGACCGGCGTCCACGTGGTGCCGTCGGTCGTGTACTCGACCACGTACGTGTCGGCCCGCGGGGTGCGGGTGCCGCCGTTGTCGTCGTACCAGTAGATGTCCGTCGAGCTGAGCAGCACCGGCGCACCCCACGAGTAGCGGATCCACGCGGCCTGCGCCGCGCTGGTGCCGTTCTGCGCCTGGCCCCAGGTGCCCCAGCCGTTGCCCGCGCCGGGGTTCGAGCTGGCCGGCGTGCTCTCCGCGTTGACCCGGGCCGGGTTCTCCCACGACGCCGAACCGCTCGTCGTGATGGTCGCCAGCCGCCCGAACTCGGCGGTGGTCTCGCGCTCGGCCAGCTTCACCGTGACATCGCGGGAGGTGCTCAGCGCCCCGTCGGTCGCGGTGAAGCGGAACACGTAGTCGCCCTCGACGGTGCCGGTCACCCGGGTGGTGAGGGCCTCGTCGTCTGCGAAGATCACACCCGCGCCCTCCGGCGCCGACACGGTCTCCCAGCCGTAGGTGAGCTCGCCGTCCTCCGGCACGCCGTCGTCGGTGGCGGTCGCCACCAGCACGGTGGACAGGTTGCCGTTCGCGGCGTCGTCCGACGTCGCGGTGACCGTGGGCGGGTCGTTCTCCACCGGCGGCACGGGCCGGCCGGAGTCGAACACCTGGACCTCGGAGATCGCGGTCCACTTACCAGGCGCGTTGGTGAACGAGACCCGCACCTTGTCGGTGGTCGCCTCGGGGAACAGCGCCTCGTTCGCCTTGGGGCCGGGCACCTTGGGTGCCTTGGCCTGCTCGGGCACCGCCGCCCAGCCGCCGTTGCCGTCCGGCACCTGGATGGAGTACCGGCGCGGCGGGGCGTAGCCGCCCGCCTGCCGGTCGTCGACGAACCAGACCTTGACGTTGTCGACCGGGACGGCCTCGCCCAGGTCGAGCTCGACGTACCCGGTGTCGCCGTCGGTGCCGTAGTTGCCCCAGTAGGGCTCGTTGACCGTGACGCCGTCGGTGACCGCGTCGAGCGAGACGGGCCGCTCGGTGGTCGCGATGGCGCCCGGCGTGTAGTTCATCGAGCTGGTGGAGAACCCGGGGGTGTGGAAGTTGCGCCACGCGGCCGGGCGGGCGCCGTCCTGCGTCGCGGACGAGCTCAGGGTCGCGCCCTGCGCCAGGTTCTCCGCGGGCTGGGTGAGGTCGATGCCCGCGGTCTTCAGGTAGGAGACCACGCGCTCGTCCTCGATCGGCGTGTCGACGGCGGAGGGCAGGTCGGCGCCCTCGTCGGCGACGACCGTGACGTCCAGGCCCTCGTCGGACTCGACGATCTCGTTGGCGGCCGGGTCGTAGACGAAGCCGCCGATCGCGTCGGCGCTCACCTTGCGCTCACCGTCGACGAACAGCGAGTAGCCGGCCCCGAGCCCGTAGTGCGTGCCGTCCGGGTCCCAGACGATGGTGACGTCCTGCCCGTGGTAGCGCAGGTTGTTCACCATGAAGTGGTCGTAGCCGAGGTCGATCGGGTCGAGCTCGATCCTGTCGTCGGACCGGGGCTGGATGCCGCCCATGTCCTCGACGAAGATGTAGCTCATGTTGCCGAGCATCACGTGGTTCGGGTTGTTGCGGTTGAAGGTCTGGTTGGCCGCGTTCCAGCCCGAGTAGTACTCGGCCTGGTTGGCCACCCGCGCGTCACCGTTCGGGTAGATGCTCCACGCCATCCAGTCGAGCAGCTTGGCCGCGTACTCGGGCGTGATGTACCGGTTCTCCGGGTCGTAGTCGCGCAGCGCGGCGCGCACCCCGCGGTACTGGACCGTGAAGTTGATGTTCGAGAAGTTGTTGGACCCGCCGATCGAGAACTTCGACCGGTCGTACTGGTTGGCCGTGTAGAACGGGAAGACCGGGAAGTTGTCGCCGTACCGCAGGAACCGGAACCCGTCGACGTACTGCTCCCAGTCGTCCGCGGGGATCAGGTTCTCCGCGTAGACGTCGTACAGGTTGGACTCCTTGGCCGGGATCAGGTCCCGCTCCCCCGCCGGCAGCGGGTTGGCGCTGCCGCCCGACGACGCCGCCGACGTCGCGCCGTGCGACGTGCCGGCGAGGAACATCTGGGTCTCCTCGCTCCAGAGCCGGTCGAGCACGGCCTCCTGGATGCGGTCGGCCTCGGCGGCCGTGCTGGTGACGCGCTCGGGGTCGGCGCCCGCGATCTCGTACAGCTTGCTGGCGGCGTCGAACGCGCCCCAGACGTACGCCGACTCGGGCCGCTCGATGGTGCGCGCGCCCGGCGCCCCGCCGTTGGAGCGCGGGTAGCCGAAGCTGATCGCGTCGGCGTCGTTGCCGGGCATGTAGTTGGTGTCGTAGGCGATCAGGCCGTCGTCGTTGCCGTCGTAGTGCTCGAGCTGGCCCACGCCGTCCTGCTCGAAGTAGTACGCGAACCGTTCGGCGACGTCGGCGCCGCCGCCGTGCACGTTGTACGCCTCCAGGCCGGCCGTACCGAGGTACTGGGAGTAGTGGTTGTTCCAGCTCGTGTGGCCCGGGCTGTCCAGGAACGCCGAGGAGCCGGACAGCTCACCGACGTTCAGCACCTGCCCGTAGGCCAGGTACGGGTTCCGGATCCACTTGGTGTCCTGCAGGTGCATCGGCTGCGTGAGCACCACCGAGTTCTGGTAGAGGTTCACGCCCTCGATGGTGGTCGGGTACTGGTAGACGTAGCCCGGCTCGTTCGCGTCCAGGCTGTTGTACCGCTCGCCCCACCAGCGGTACACGATCGCCTTCTCGATGGCCGGATCCGGCACGTCGATGTACGGGATGTCCTGCGCCCAGCGCTCGTTGAACGCGGTGACGCCGGTGCGGAACGCCTCGTCCGGGGTCAGGTCCGCGTACTCGCGGAGCTGGTCCTCGCCGTCGGGCAGGCTCGCCGAGTACAGGGACCCGACGACGGACAGGTCCACCGTGCCGCCGGCCGGCACCGTGACCTCGCGGTCCAGGTTGGTGCCGCTGCGCGTGAACCCGTCGGCCTTCAGGCCCACGGTGACCGACGACCACGGCGTGTCGACCAGGCCGTTGTTGGCGCCGCTGGTCAGGGTGCGGGTGCCGGTCAGCTCGTCGTCGGCGTCCGCGGCGCCGCGGGCGATCGGGGAGGCGGCGCGGACGGTGAAGGTGACGTCGGCGGCGCCCGGGTTGGTGAACGTGAGCGCGGACAGCGCGGTGTTGTCGTACGTGATCAGCTTGCGCAGGTCCGCCGTCACGCCCGTGGAGCCGATCGTGTAGCGGGCCTTGGCGTGGCTCGGCGCGTTGAACCGCGCGCTGCCCACCTCGGCGACGGTCTGTCCGGGCACGGTGATCGTGTAGAACGCGCCCAGGTCGTTGGGGCCGCCCGCGAAGGCGTTGCCGCCGAAGCCCATGGAGCTCCAGCTCGCGCCGCCCGCGCCGCGCAGGTACAGGGTGCGGCCGCGGGTCTGCAGCACGTTGTTGCCCGATGCCCCGGTCACGCCGAGGACCCTGTCCAGGTAGAAGTCGGTGCCCCCGGCCGCGACGTCGGCGTCGAAGATCGAGCGGTACATGCTGTCCGCGGTGTACGGGACACCGGGCTCCAGCGCGTCCTGCACCGCGTCCAGGTTGCGGTAGACGGGGTCGCCGATGTCGAGGGAGTCCGTCAGGCCGTCGGTGTAGACGCCGACGTCGTCCTCGTTGCCGGGCAGCACCGCCGCGCGTACCGCGGGTGCCGCGTGGGCCGCGGGCAGCACCGCCGCGCCACCGCAGACGACCATCGCGGCCGCGGCGAACGCCGCCACCGCGCCTCTTCGTGTTCGTGCCGACATCACATGTCCTCTCCGTCGACGGCCAGGCACTCGGACGGACGAGGTGTGCCGCACGGGCGGAGGCGGCACATCGCTGCGCACCCCACCCTGGCTCGCGACGTTGTCCGCCAGGTGGTGGTTCCCGCCGGCCCGCTCACCATCGAGGGGCCCGGCGCGGACCAGTGAAGCATCACCCCTCCGGCTCCGGCAATGGTTTTCGGTGTTTTCGGTATGAGATCACCCGTTGCAGCCTCATCCATACCGAAAAACACCGAAACCCATTGTTGGCCGCACGGCCGTGTGGCAGGGTCGGCCCGTCAGTGCGCCACGACGAAGTGCCACGACAGGAGGACAGGGATGAGACAGGTCCGAGCAGGACGGCCGGCCACGGCCGGCACGCTGGCGGTGGTGCTCGCCACCGGACTGGGTGCGGGGGTCGCCGCACCGGCGGCGCAGGCAGCCGACTCGTACGACTTCACGAGCACGCAGAACCCGATCCTGGCCGACGGGAGCTACTACTCGGCCGACCCCGCCCCGCTGGTGGTCCCCGCGGGGGCACCGGGCAACGACACCGGGGCCGACCAGCTCTACGTCTACACCGGCCACGACGAGGCCGGCGAGACGCGCAACGACTTCATCATGAACGAGTGGGGCGCCTTCGTGACGGCCGACCCCGACGCGGGCGAGTGGACCCACCACCCGTCGCTGATGCGCCCGGAGGACGTGTTCGACTGGGCGACGCCCGGCCGCGCGTACGCAGGCGAGGTGCAGGAGGGCCTCGACGGCCGCTACTACTGGTACGTCCCCGTGCACGAGGCGGCCAGCCCGGCGAGCGACAAGTTCGGCATCGGCGTGGCCGTGTCCGACTCCCCCACCGGGCCCTGGACCGACCACGCGGGCGGGCCGATCGTCTCGCAGCGGCTGCCCGCGCCCAACACGATCCACAACATCGACCCGACCGTGCTGGTGGACGGCACCGGCGACGACGCGCGCGTGTTCATGTACTGGGGCAGCTTCGGCAACCTCCGCCGGGTCGACCTGGCGCAGGACATGCGGACCACCGTGGGCGACGTCCGGACCGTGACGGGCCTGACCGGGTTCTTCGAGGCGCCCTGGCTGTTCGAGCGGAACGGCACCTACTACCTGGCCTACGCCGGCAACAACGCGGGCCCGACCAGCGCCTGCACGCCGGCGAACTACCACGCGTGCATCGCGTACGCGACGGCGCCGTCGGCCGAGGGGCCCTGGACCTACCGGGGCACGGTGCTCCCGCCCGTCTCGTCGACGACGAGCCACCCGGGCATCGTCGAGCTGGACGGCCAGTGGTGGATCGCCTATCACACGGCCGACGCCGAGGGCGGCAACCACTTCCGCCGGTCGGTAGCGCTCGACAAGGTCGAGTGGGACGACACGCAGGACCCGCCCCGGATGCGCCCCGTGACCATCACGCCGGAGCGGCAGCCGGACCGCACGCCGCGCGCGAACATCGCGCAGGAGGCGCGGGTCACGGTCTCCAACGACCCCGTGCCCACGCAGTACTGGGTCAAGGCGCTGAACGACGAGATCGTGCGGCCCAACCCGCTGCCCCCGGACATGTGGGGCACGTGGACGGGCAACAACCCGCCGCAGCAGTGGGTGCAGTACACGTGGGACCAGCCGGTGCGTGTGGCCGGGTCGCAGATCGAGTTCTGGAACGACCAGCCGCGAGGCTCGGGGGTGGGCGTGGCCGCGCCGGACTCCTGGCGTATCCAGTACTGGGACGCCGACGACGGCGCCTGGGCGGACGTGGCGGGCGCCTCCGGGTATCCCACCGGCACCGCGGGCTTCCAGTCGACGTCGTTCGACGCGGTGACCACCACGCAGCTGCGGGCCGTGTTCGACGCGTCCACCAACGGGTCCACGTACTCGGGCGTGGCCGTCGAGGAGTGGAAGGTGCTGGCAGAGCAGGCATCCTCGGTGGAGCCGGGGCGGATGACCGTGGAGGTGGGCGAGACCGACCTGCCGGGGACGGTGCGGGCGACCTACCCGGGCGGGGTGTCCCTGCAGGTGCCGGCGTACTGGGATGCCCTCTCTGCCGACGACGTCGCGTCGCCGGGTTCGCTGGACGTCGAGGGGTCGGTGCTCGGGTACGCGGCAGGGCGCGTGACGGCGACGGTGACCGTCGTCGACCCGTCGGACACGTCGGGTGACTCGACGGCGCCGGAGGTGGTCCTCACCCCGAGCGGCAGCGCCGGCACGGGCGGCTGGTTCCGCTCGGCCGTGCGCGTCCGGGTCGCGGGCACCGACGACGGCGGCGGCCGGGTCACGCTCTCGACGTCCGTCGACGACGCCGCGCCGGTCGTGGCCGAAGCCGTCCGGTACACCGACGTCGAGGTGACGGGCGACGGCGAGCACACCGTCACCGCGACGGCGACGGACCGGGCGGGCAACGTCTCGGCGGAGGCCGCGCTGGGCGTGCGGATCGACGCGACCGCGCCCCGGAGCACGGCGACCGTGGACGAGGAGGCGCGTTCCGTGGCGGTGACCGCCGCCGACGCGACGTCCGGCGTCGCGCGCATCGAGGTGGCGGTGGACGGCGGCGGGTTCGAGCCGTACTCCGGCGCCGTGCCCGCGCCGGACGGCGACCGGCACGACGTGCGGTACCGCGCCGTCGACCGGGCGGGCAACGCCGAGACCGCCCGGACGGTCACGATCCCCGCCGATCTCAGCGGACCGCTGACCGGCAACGTCGCAGGGTTGGCGACACCCACGGCGTCGTACACGGCGGGCTGGAACTCGGTGCTCGCGCTGAACGACGGGCTCGACCCCGCGAGCCCGGCGCAGGCGCAGCTCTGGGGCACGTGGTCGGGCAACCATCCGGCGACGCAGTGGGCGCAGTACACGTGGCCCCGGCCGATCCGGCTGACGGCGGCGGAGATCAAGTTCTGGAACGACCAGCCGCAGGGCACCGGCGCGGGCGTGGCCCGGCCGGACACCTGGGAGCTGTCGTACTGGGACGAGGCCGCCGGGGAGTGGGCCCCGGTGCCCGATCCCTCGCCGGCCGGCACGAGCGCCACGGAGTTCAACCGCATGACGTTCGAGGCGGTCACGACGTCGCGCCTGCGGGCGACGGTGCACGCGAACGGGAACGGCAGCCAGTACGCCGCCGTGGCCGCGAGCGAGTGGCGGGTGATCGCGGACGACCCGGGGACGGGGCCGGTCGGGCCCGCGGTGCGGGTGACGGCTGATCTTCGCTGCGTGGCCGGGAGCGCCGCCCTGGCCGTTCGGGCGGTGAACGAGCACGACGGGCCGGTGGACGTCACGCTCACCACGCCGTACGGGACGCGCTCGTTCAGCGGTGTGGCGGCGGGCGCTGCGGCGTACCAGTCGTTCGCGGTGCGTGCGGCGTCGGCGGAGGCGGGGGCGGTGGTGGTGCGGGCGACTGGGGCCGGTGGTTCCGCTGCTGCTGGTGCCGCGGCGCTGACGAACGAGGTCACGGTGGAGTACGGGGCGGTCAGCTGCCGCCCGTGACCCGCTCCGCGAGGTGCGCTTCTACCCAGTCATTGGGCCCGAAACCGGGGTGATTCCGGGCCCAATGGCTGGGTAGAAGGCCCCGCGCGCCGCGGGGCGAATGTACGTCCGCGGAGTGTGTTGCTCTGCGTCGACAACGTCTACACGGAGCAACACACCCCGCTCGCGAAGGTTCTCCCCGGCTCGCGGGCGGACAACCCGGGAACCGAGCTGAGTGGCGTCATCCGGCGCGCAGCTTGCCCGACGTCGTTCGGACGCGGGAGCAGCCCCACAGAAGTGCGCTTCTACCCAGCCATTAGGCCCGAAACCAGGGTGATTCCGGGCCTAATGGCTGGGTAGAAGCGCACTTTCGCGGGCGCGGGGGGGGTGGGGCGGGGTCGGTCAGGTCGGGGTCAGAGGGTCGGGAGCCAGACGCGCATCGTGGCCGGGCCTCGGTTGGCCCAGTCGTGGTACGCGACCAGCGGCACGTCGTGGAGCTCGGGACGCGGCGCCGGGTCGACGTCGGCGGCCGTCGCGTACGGCCAGCCGACGACGTCGGTGTCACCGCTGTCAGCGGCACCAGCGCCACCAACAGCACCGGCACCGGCGACACCCCGGCGTCCCGCACGGACATACACCACGCCGTCCGCCTCCCAGGGCGGGACCGAGGCGTCGACCACGATGTCGTCCACACCACCGTCAGCACCGCCGCCGTCAGCACCAGCTGCCCCCAGCCCAACCGCCGCCAGGTCCACCGACTCCAGGCACAGCACCTCCGGGCCGCGCTGGACCGCGACGCAGCCGCGGACGGCGTCGATGTGCGGGTCGGGCACCACGAAGCGCGGGGCAACATCGAGGTCGAGCACCACCACACCCCCGGTCCGCGGCCCGGCCACCTCGACCAGCCCCGGCCCCACCTCGCGGACAGCACCGTCGCCCACCCCCACTCGCGCGGAAGAAGACCACGCCGGCACCCGCAGCGTGAGCGTCCAGTCGCCCGCGGGCGCGGCCACGACGCGCACCTCGACGCGACCCTCGCCCGGGTAGTCCGTGACGACATCGAGCCCGACCCGCTCCCCTGACGGCAGCTCGGCCCGGATCTCGGCGGGGGCGTACTGGTGGAGCTGCACACCGGCGTCGTCCACGGTGGCGACGTACGCCGCGAGGCTCGCGAAGGTGCGGGCCACGTTGGGCGGGCAGCAGGAGACCTCGAACCACGGCGCGCGCAGCGACGCCTCGGCGCGCTTGCTCACCACGTCGGTGTCGACGTGCTCGGCGGGGACGCGCTGGTGCAGCGTGTTCGCGTAGAAGAAGGACTGCCCGTCGTGCGCGGGCGAGGTCGCGACCACGTTCGTCAGGGCGCGCTCGATCGCGTCGGCGTGCTCGGCGCCGCCGCGGGCCAGCAGGAGCCGCCACGACACCATGACGGAGCCCACGCTCGCGCACGTCTCGGAGTACGCGCGGTCCGGGGGCAGCACCCAGTCGTCGCCGAACGCCTCGTCCTGGTGGTGGGAGCCCTGACCGCCGGTCACGTACGTGCGCCGGGCCTGGGCGCGCGCCCACTGGCCGGCGACGGCGTCGAGCAGCCCGGCGTCGCCCGTCTCGACCGCGACGTCGACCGCCCCCGCGGCCAGGTAGTTGGCGCGCACGGCGTGCCCGTGGAGCACCTCGGCCTCGCGCACCGGCACGTCGTCCTGGTAGTAGGAGCGGCCGAACTCGATGTCGGCGAGCACGCCGTGCCCGCGCCGCTCGACGAACAGCGCAGCCTGCGCGAGGTAGCGCGGCTCGCCCAGGGCCCGGCCGAGCTCGGCCAGGCCCACCTCGACCTCCGCGTGCCCGCAGATCCCCTGGTTGCCGTCGGCGCCGAAGGTGGCGCACACGTGGTCGGCGCTGCGCCGGGCGACCTGGACCAGGAGGTCGTCGGTGCCGCCCGTCCGGGCCCGCGCCGCGGCCGCCTGGAACAGGTGGCCCTGGCAGTACAGCTCGTGCCCCCACTCCAGGTCGGTGTAGCGCGGCTGCTGACCGGGGCGGCCGAACCGCGTGCCGATGTACCCGTCCGGCTCCTGGGCGGCGGCCACCCGGGCGACGATCGCGTCGAACCGGCCCCGCAGGTCGTCGTCGGGCCGGCGACCGAGCTCCCACGCCATGGCCTCCAGCAGCTTGTACACCTCCGAGTCGCTGAACTCCCGGCCGCGCCGGCCCTCGGCCAGGACCGGGCCGCCCGAGACGGCCAGGTCGAAGTTGCCGAGCCAGCCCTCGCGCTCGAGCCAGTGCTCGATGTGCGCCAGGGTCGCGGTGGCGTTCACCTCCTGGCGGCGGGCCCAGGGGCCGCCGGTGATGCGCACCTGGTCGAGGCCGAGGGGCTGCAGTCGGCCGGTCGACGGCGCGACGGGCGTGGGCGCGGCGGCGCCACGGTGTCCGGTCGGGAAGAGCATGCGGGGACCTCCGGGAAGAGATGGACGGGCTGTTCGGGGCGCGGGGCGGTCAGCCCTTGAGCGCACCGGACATGAACCCGCGGACGTAGTGCCGCTGGAGCAGGAGGAACAGGACGACGCACGGCAGCGCCATGACGACGACGCCGGCCTCGGTGGCGCCGTAGTCGACGATCCCCATGACCTGCGCCCGGAGGTTCGCCACGGCGAGCGGGAGCGGGATCTTGGTGGAGTCGGAGATGAGGATGAGCGGCGCGACGAAGTCGTTCCACGCCGCGAGGAAGGCGAACAGGCCGACCGTGATGATCCCGGGCTTGACCGCCGGGAGCAGCACGGTGCGCAGGGCCCGGAACGAGGAGCAGCCGTCCACGAGGGCCGCCTCGTCCAGCTCGCGCGGGACGGCGTCGAACGAGATGCGCATCATGAACGTCGCGAACGGGAGCTGGAACACCGTCAGCACGAGCGCCAGGCCGACCAGCGTGTTCTGCAGCCCGATCGCGTTGAGCATCACGTACAGCGGGATGAGCAGCGTGGCGTACGGGACCATGAGGATCGCGAGCGTGAGCAGGAACAGCACGTTGCGGCCCGGGAACCTGAAGCGGGAGAACGCGTAGCCGCCCAGCACCGAGGCCACCAGCGTGAACAGCACCGTCATGGTGGAGACCAGCGTGGAGTTGAGCAGGTACTGGGGCAGCCCGGCCTGGTACTCCATGAGGGTGGCGTAGTTGCCCAGCCCCCAGCCGTCGACCTGGCTGCTGCCGGGCTGGGGCGCCACGGAGGCGACGCCGGCCCAGATCAGCGGGAAGACGAAGACGAGGGCGAGCCCGCCGGTCAGCACCCAGTACGGCGTGCGCAGGGCGATCCCGGCGAGGCGGGCCCGGGTTGCGCGCGGACGGCGCCGCGCCTGCGGACGGGTGGGGCCGGGCGGGCTGGCCGCGCCGGCGGGGAGTGCGGTCGTGGTCATGTCAGTCCTCCTGGCCTGCGCGCATGGCACGCATCTGGGCCACGTTCACGACGACGAGCACGACCAGGACGACGATCGACAGCGCGGCCGCGATGCCGAGGTCGTTCTGCCCCTGGAAGGCCACGTTGTAGATGAGCTGGACGACCGTGAGCGTGCTGTTGTCCGGCCCGCCCTTGGTCAGGATGTAGAACTGGTCGAACGCGAGCAGCGAGCCGGTCACGCACAGCACCGTGCACAGCGCCAGCGACGGGCGCAGCAGCGGCAGCGTCACGTGGAGAAAGCTCTGCCACCGGTTGGCGCCGTCCATCCGGGCGGCCTCGATCACCTCGTGCGGGATGCCCTGCAGCCCCACCATGAGCAGCAGCATGTAGAACCCGGCGAACCGCCAGACGACGAGGAACACTGTGGACCACAGCGCGCTGTCGGGGGTGCCGAGGAACGACACCGGGCCGTCGGCCAGCCCGAGGCGCTGCAGCAGCGGCGACAGCGGGCCGACCTGCGGCGAGTACAGCGCGTAGAACAGGAGCGACGCCGACGCCAGGCCGAGCGCGCTGGGCACCAGGATCGAGGTGCGCAGCACCGCGGACCAGCGGCTCGACTCCTGCACCAGCAGCGCGAGGCCCAGGCCGAGGCCGATGAGCAGCACCGTGGCGATCAGCGTGTACTTCAGCGTGAAGACGACCGAGTCCCAGAAGAACCGGTGCGTGACGGCGTCGACGTAGTTCTCGGGCGCGTTGAGCCCCTGGTTGCCGGCCAAGAGCGGCCAGTCGGAGAGCGACATCTGCCCCACCAGCAGCACGGGCAGGACGAACAGGCCCACCACGAGCAGGGCGGTCGGCGCGGCGTAGGCCCAGCCGTGCAGCGCACGACGGCGCGCGACGGCGACGACGGCGGGCCGGGTGGGCGGGGAGGCGGAAGGGGTGACGGGCACGGGGATGCTCCTCGTCGGCAGGGCGAGTAGACGGGGCGCGTGGTCCCGCCGCGCCGGGGCGACGGCGGGACCACGCAGGAGGGACTGCGGCGGGGCTACTGCCCCAGCACGGCGGTGATCTCCTCGTTGTCGGGCTCGACGGTGCCGCCCTCGCCGAACACCTCGTTGCGGATCATGGTCATCCACGGGCTGCCGGGGGCGTTGAACGCCTGCTGGAAGTTGATCGCGAGCGGGGTGCGGCCCTGGGCCGCGACCTCGTTGACGGCCAGCACGCGCGGGTCCTTCGACGAGTACTCGTTCTCCGCCAGGTCGCCGCGCGAGACCACGTCGCCGTTCTTGGCCAGCACCTCGACCTGGGCCTCCTCCGACATCAGCCAGGACATGAAGTTCCAGGCCTGGTCGGCGTTCTCGGAGTCCTTGGAGATGCCGATGCCGTCGCCGCCCACGAAGGTGGACGCGCCGCCGTCGGGCCCCGGGATGGGCGCGACGCCCACCTCGCCGAGCGCCTCGTCCGCCGTGGCGAGCATGGTGGCCGGGAACGGCATGACGCCGACCTCGCCCTCCAGGAACGGGCCGGTCCAGGTGGCGCCGGTCTCCTCCTTGGAGCCCTCGCCCACGGCGTCGGAGTCCACGAGGTCCTTCCAGACGCCGTACACCTCCTGCGCGGTGTCGCCCGCCAGGAGCGACTCGGTGCCGTCCTCGTTCATGACGTCCTCGCCGGCGGCCCAGATCTGGGGGAACCAGGTGAAGACGAGGCAGCCGCCGCAGTTTCCGCCGAAGTAGGTGCCGTTCACGTCGCCGCCGAGCTCGTCGACGGCCTTGGCCTGCTCGGAGAACTCGGCCAGGGTTGTCGGCCCCTGCTCGGGGTCCAGGCCGGCCTGCTCGTAGAGGTCCTTGTTGTAGAACATGACCGACACGTCGAGCACGAACGGCAGCACGTGCTGCCGCCCGTCCAGCGTGCCACCGGCCAGGTGGCCCTGGTTGATCTGGTCGGCGTGGTCGAGCTCCGCGATCGCGTCGGTCACGTCGGCGAACAGGCCCTGCTGCACCCAGTTCGGCACGTAGACGATGTCGGCCGCGAACAGGTCGGGCAGGCCGCCGCTGCCCGCGGCGGCGCCGACCTTCGCGACGTAGTCGTCGTTGGGCACGACGGTGAGCTCGACCTGGTTCTCGTGCGACGCGTTGTACGCCTCGACCAGCAGGTTCGCCTGCTGCTCCAGCGGGGCGCGGGTCCAGAGCGTGAGCTCGGCGCCGTCGTCGACGCCCTCGGCCGAGACCTGCGCCTCCTGCGTGCCGCCGTCCGCGCTCGACGTGCCGCACGCGGCGAGCACCGAGCCCGCCAGACCGGCCGCGAGGAAGGAGGCCACGAGCCTCGCGCTCGCCCTGCGGTGGGTAGCCATCATCAGTCTCCTTGACTTCGTCGTCACTCGGCCGGTGGATGAGCATGTGGGAGACCCGATGCCGAAACCGTCCGAAAAGGCTTTCTGTGACTGTAGGGTGGGCGTGCCACCACGTCAAGGACGAACCTTCGTCACGTTTGTGTTACACCTTTTCGGTACTGTTCGACCTCGAACTCCCAGGAGGAAGCCATGGCCTCGGGCGAAACGCCGCGCAACGCCACCCTGACCGACGTCGCCCGCCTCGCGGGGGTCTCGATCGCCACCGCCTCGAAGGCCATCAACGGCCGCGCCCAGGTGCGCGCCGAGACCCGCACCCGGGTGCTCGAGGCCGCCGAGCAGCTCTCGTTCGCGCCGAACGCGCTGGCACGCGGGCTGCTCCAGGGCCGCACCGGGACGGTCGGCCTGCTCACCTCCGACCTGGAGGGCCGCTTCTCGATCCCGGTGCTGATGGGCGCCGAGGACGCGTTCGGCGCCGGCCAGGTCTCCGTCTTCCTGTGCGACGCCCGCGGCGACGCGATCCGCGAGCAGCACCACATCCGGGCGCTGCTGTCGCGCCGCGTCGAGGGGCTGATCGTCGTCGGCTCGCGCACGGACCCGCGGCCGCCGCTGACCGGCGACCTCCCGGTGCCCGTGGTCTACGCGTACGCGCCGTCGGAGAACCCGGAGGACATCTCGATCACGGCCAACAACGTCGAGGCGGGCGGGCTCGCGATCGACCACCTGCTGGCCTGCGGACGACGCCGGATCGCGCACGTCACGGGCGACGCCTCCTACGCCGCCGCGCAGGACCGCAGCCGCGGCGCGGAGCGCGCCATGGCCGAGGCCGGGCTGGAGCTCGTGGGCGGCCGCACGTTCTTCGGGTCCTGGAGCGAGGGCTGGGGCCGCGGGGTGGCGAGCATGATCCTGGACCAGTACCCGGACGTCGACGGGTTCTTCTGCGGCAGTGACCAGATCGCCCGCGGCGTGCTGGACACGCTGCGCGAGAAGGGCCGCGACGTGCCGCGCGACATCTCCGTGATCGGGTTCGACAACTGGGCGGTGCTGACCACGAACACCCGGCCGCAGCTCACGAGCGTCGACATGAACCTGGAGCAGGTGGGCCGCGTCGCCGCGCGCCGGCTGTTCGAGGCGATCGAAGGACAGGCGGCCTCGGGCATCGAGGAGCTACCGTGCCGCATAGTCACCCGGGAGTCGTCGGTCCCGGTCCCGTGACGGAGAGCTGACCGGAAGGAGCCTGACGTGGCGTGGGCGGAGCTCGTCTTCGACCTCCTGGGGGTCTTCTTCTTCGCCGTGTCGGGCTCGCTGCTGGCCGCCCAGCGGCAGTTCGACGTCGTGGGCTCGCTGCTGCTCGGCACCCTCGTGGGCCTGGGCGGCGGCATCCTGCGCGACGTGATCCTCGACGCCGGCGTGCCGCGCGCCTTCGACTCGCCGATCTACCTGGTCCCGCCCGTCGTCGCCGCGGTCGTCGTGTACTTCTTCGCGCACGTCGTCCACCGCTTCCACGACGTGCTGATCACGTTCGACGCCGCCGGCATGGCGCTGTTCTGCATCACCGGCACCCTGGTCTCGCTGGCCGCGGGCATGAACCCCGTGGCGTCCGCGATCCTCGGCCTGATGACGGCCGTGGGCGGCGGCGTCATCCGCGACGTCGTGGCCAACGACGTGCCGCAGATCTTCCGGGCCCGCGGCCTGTACGCGATCCCGGCGCTGCTCGGCGCCGCGCTCACCAGCCTGCTGGCCTCGGTGGGCTGGCTCAACCTCGGCACCGGCGCGGCGATCGCCGCCCTGGTGTTCGCGCTCCGGATGGTCTCGCTGCGGTACGGCTGGGAGGCGCCGCCCGCGGGCGAGCAGACCCACGAGCAGACCAGCGACACCTGACCCTCGTGCGGGAGGATGCACCTGGAGGCGGCGGGGGCCGTCCCCGGTCGAGGGGAGACGCTGTGACGGAGACGCGCAAGACCGGATCGGGCCGCCTGGCCCGCCGCGGGCACCTGCTGCGGCTCGGCGCGCCGCGCGACACCGCGGCGGTGCGGCACCTGGTGACGTTCCTGGTGGCGAGCGTCGTGACCGTGCTCGCCACGCGGGCCTACCTCGCCGCGACGGGCTACCCGCAGATCGGCGGGGGCGGGCTGCACCTGGCCCACGTGCTGTGGGGCGGCCTGCTCATGGCCCTGGCGATGATGCTCCTGCTGTCGTACGTCGGGCCGGTGCCGCGCTCGCTCGGCGCCCTGCTCGGCGGCGTCGGCTTCGGGCTGTTCATCGACGAGGTCGGCAAGTTCGTCACGTCCGACAACGACTACTTCTACGCCCCCACGGCCGCGATCATCTACTTCGTCACGGTGGTGCTGGTGCTCGTGGTCGAGGGGCTGCACGGCCGCCGCCCGCACCACCCGGCCGAGTACCTCGCCGTGGCGGCCGACCGGCTCGCCGCCGGCCTGGCCGGCGGGTTCACGCCGACCGCACGCCAGGAGGCGCGCGAGCTCGCCGCCAGGGGCGCGGGCGAGCCCGGCGCTCCCCTGGTCGCCGAGCTCGTGGACGCCGTGCCCGACGACGACGCCGACGTCCCCGACCCGGTGCGCACCGGGGTGCGGGGCGTGGTGCGGTGGCTCGACGGGCTCGTCGACCGGGCGTGGGCCGCGTGGCTGGTCATCACGCTCCTGCTGGTCGTGGCCGGGGCCGAGGCGACCGTCGGCCTCCGCGTGCTGGCCGGGGACGTGACCGGCGTGCCGGCCTGGACGGGCGCCGCGATCCTCGTGGCGGTCGGCGTGTCCGTGGTGCTACTGGTGGTCGGCGTCGTCGTGGGGCGGCGCAACCACCTCCAGGGCGCCGTCTGGGTGCGCCGCGCGGTGCTCGTGAGCCTGCTGTTCACCCAGCTCCTGGTGTTCCGGGCCGTGCGATGGACGGCGGCGTTCGGCCTGGTCCTGGACGTGCTGGCGTTCGTGGCGCTGGAGGTCCTGCTGCGCGAGGAGCGCGGGGTGCGGGCCCGCACGGCGTGACCGCACCCCGCGCTCACGTCACTGGCCGACCGGCCGCACCACGCGGGCCGAGCCGCCGCCGAGCCGCACCGGCTCCGCCACGGCGGTGAGCAGCCCGTCCGGGCCGATCTCGATGGCGGTCGCCGCCCCGATCGCGTTGGCGGTGGGCACGAGCGTGTGCCCGTACGCGGCCAGCGCGGTGCCGTAGGCGTCGACGTACGCCTGCTCGGCCGTCGTCCGCGTGCCGTTCTGCGGCGCCGCCCGCGGCGCGGCGATCGCCTCCTGGATCGTCATGCCGAGGTCGATCCGGTTGACCAGCATCTGGGAGACCGTCGAGATGATGTTCGACCCGCCGGGCGACCCCAGCGCGAGCACCGGGCTCCCGTCCTGCAGGACGATCGTCGGCGCCATCGACGAGCGCGGGCGCTTGCCCGCCTCGATCCGGTTCGGGTCGTCGGCGTCGTACGCGATGCTGAAGTCGGTGAGCTCGTTGTTGAGCAGGAACCCCCGACCGGGGACCACGATGCCCGACCCGCCGATCTGCTCGATCGTGAGGGTGTACTCGACCACGTCGCCCCACTTGTCGACCGCCGTCAGGTTCGTGGTGGACGTGCTCTCCGTGTCCTCGGGCACCGTGCCGGGCGCGGGGGCGGCATCGCACACGCCGTCGTACGAGCGGGCGTCACCCGGCGCGACCGGCTTGGGCGCCGCGGCCCGCGGGTCGAGCAGGCAGGCGCGCTCCCGCGCGAAGGTGTCGTCCAGCAGGCCGTCGACCGGCACGTCCACGAAGTCGCCGTCTCCCAGGTAGGCGGCCCGGTCCGCGAACGCCAGCGCGCTCGCCTCGAAGAAGTGGTGCCGCGCGGCGGCGTCGTCCAGGGACGCCAGGTCGAACTGCTCCAGGATGTTCAGCGCCTCGCCCACGGTGGTCCCGCCCGACGCCGGCGGCGCCATGCCGTAGACGTCGTACCCGCGGTAGGAGAAGACGGTCGGGTCACGGTCCACGACCTCGTACGCCGCGAGGTCCGCGGGCGTCATCGAGCCCGCGGGCACCGGCAGCGCGGTACCGGCCGCGACCGGCGGCGCCTGCACGGCGTCGGCGATCTCGTGCGCCAGCGGTCCCTCGTAGAACGCCTCGACGCCCCCGGCCGCGAGCTCGCGGTACGTCGCGGCGAGGTCCGGGTTGCGGAACACCGAGCCCACCGCGGGCGCCGCGCCGTCCGGCAGGAACAGGTCGGTCGTGGAGGTGATCGCCTCGAAGCGTTCCTGGTTGGCCAGGGTCTGGTCGTGGAAGAGCTGGTCGACGACGAACCCGTTCTCCGCGACCGCCGTCGCCGGGCGCAGCGCCTGGCGCAGCGTCGTCGTGCCCCAGCGCTCCAGGGCGCGGTCCCAGGTGGCGGGCGTGCCGGGGACGCCGACGCTGACGCCGCCGGTGACCAGGTCCGGGTAGAACGGGTACGGCTTCCCCGTCGCCGGGTCCACGAACGTGTCGGGCCCGGCGCCGGCCGGCGCCGTCTCGCGCCCGTCGATCGTCTCGACCTCGCCGGTGGCGGCGTCGTAGTGCACGAAGAACCCGCCGCCGCCGATGCCCGCGCTGTACGGGTCGGTCACGCCGATCGCGGCGGCCATCGCGACGGCGGCGTCGGTGGCGTTGCCACCCTGGCGCAGCACCTTCAGGCCCACCTCTGAGACGACGGGGTCGAGGGAGCTGACCGCGCCGCCGTAGCCGACCGACGTCGGCACCCGCGGTGGCTGGTGCGTGCCGGACACCGGGTCGGCCGGGCTCGCGCCGGCCGGGCTCGCGGCGAGCGAGCCGGCCAGCACGAGCGCCAGCGCGCCCGTGACCGCCGAGGAACGGACGACGAATCTCCTGCTCATAGGGCAAGTCCTCCTGGGTGTGTGCACCTGCGCCCCGGTCGGGACGCCACGACTATGACGTGCAATTCACCCGAAAGGTTGTCTCCGTCCCCCGGCGAGTCGGACGAGTTCAGCGCAACGTGCTCAGGACCGCCACGACGCCGTTCTCCTCGATGGGCCCGGTCACCTCGTCCGCCGCGTCGAGGACGGCGGCCGGCGCGTGCCCCATCGCGACGCCGCGCGCGGCCCAGGTGATCATCTCCAGGTCGTTGACCCCGTCGCCGACGGCGAGGGTCGCTCCCGGGTCCACGCCGACCCGCTCGCGGATCCGTTCGAGCGCCGTCGCCTTGCTCAGGGACAGCGGCGTGACGTCCACCCAGTCGGGCCCGGCCGGGGTGGCCGTGACACCCAGCTCGCGCAGGGGCTCCAGCAGCGACAACGCGCCGCCGCCGCGCAGGATGACGCGCGCGGCGGGGGCCTTCCACAGCTCGGCGTCGGCCACCCGGCGCTGCTCCCCGTTGACCAGGCCCGGCTCGAAGGCACGGTTGACCCGGTACCCCCAGCCCACCTCCTCGACCCCGACCTGCACCGTGGGGAGCGCCGCGCGCGCGAGCCGGACCACGGGCTCGACGTCGAACGAGTGCATCTTCTCGATCCGGTAGCCGCTCGGCAGGTCGGCGTCGACCCGGGCCACGACCGCACCGTTGGACGCGACCGCCCAGCCCTGCTCGATGCCGAGCTGGCCGGCCACGGGGAGGATCCCCACGAGCGACCGGCCCGAGGCGAGCACCACGTGGTGCCCCGACCTGCGCACCTCCCGGACGGCTCCGACCGTCACGGCCGGGACGATCCCGTCGGCGCCCAGCAGTGTTCCGTCGATGTCGAGGGCGACCAGGGTGCGGGTCCCGGTGCTTGCTCGGAGGGCGGCCGGAGGGGCCGTCCGCAGCTCGGTGGCGGTGGTGGTAGAGGGCGACGTCACGCTGCCGGTCGTGTGTGTCATGCCTCTCAGACGCGCACCCCGCCGGGATGTCACAGCACTTTTCGGACGGATCAAGGGCAGGGTGGGGGAATGACGACGCGGAAGAAGCCCTCCCCCACCCTGACGACGCTCACCGTGGTCGTGCTGACCGTCGTGGCCTGGTGGATCTTCCTGGGCCGGGACGTCGTCCGGGAGGTCGACCCCGCGACCGGGGACGTCACCGGCCCGTACGGGGCACCCCAGGTGATCGCGTGCGTGCTCGTGCTCGCCGCCCTGGTGGTGGTCGGCACCCTGTCCGCCCCGGCGTGGGCCGCGGTGCTCGCGGTGGCCGTGCCGTTCACCGCGGCGTGGACCATCCAGGCGCAGGCGACCGACGACTCCGGGCTCTGGGCCGTCGGCGCCCTGCTCGTGCTGCTGGGCACCCTCGCCGGGGGCGCGGTCGTCGCCCTGGTCACCCGGGTGGTGGAGCGCCGCCGGGCGGCCCGGAGCACGACCGCGTCGTAGCCCGTGTCTGACGCCCCCGTCCAGCGTCGGCGGGCCACCGGGCGAACGCGTGTCGCATGACATGCGGGCGCCGGACATCAGTCGGCCGGTGATGCGCTGTGTGCCGGGCAGGCCGTGCCTCTTCCATCCGATGTGTCAGTAACGGTGCATTCAGGCTAGGGTATTCGCGGGTCAGGACGCGGCTCGTCGGCGCATAGCGCACGAGGAGGCTTGCCGTTGACCGCAGAACCCATGGAAGTGGAGCGCGCCCTGACGCTGGGTGTGAACCACACAGTAGGTCGATACCGCTACGACTTGGCTACCGAAGAGTGGTGGTGGTCGGACGAGACCTACCGGATCCACGGTTTCGAGCCTGGCGACGTGGTGCCCACGACAGCCCTGATGCTCGCGCACAAGCATCCCGAGGACCTGCCGTCCACGCCCCAGGTCGCGGCCTACGTCGCCGCGACGGGCAAACCGTTCAGCAGCGTGCACCGCATCATGGACGCGCGCGGGCAGGAGCGGACGCTCGCGGTGGTCGGTCAGGGCCGCCGCGACCCGGGCACCCGGCAGGTCGTCGAGCTCGTGGGCTACTTCATCGACGTGACCGCCGGGATCAAGGACCAGGCGAACCGCGCGGCGGACACGTCCATCCGGGCTGCGGCCGCCACCCGCGCCCCGATCGAGCAGGCCAAGGGCATCATCGCGTTCGCGCTGGGCATCGACTCGGCGGAGGCCTTCGAGCGCCTGCGCAGCGCCTCCAACGACACCAACGTCGCGGTTCGCGACGTCGCCCGCCTGATCGTGGAGCTCACCAGCACCCGGAGCACGGCGGCCGACGTCATCGCCGTGCTCACCGCGCCCCGGCCGCCCGAGCCGCCCGCCTGACCTCAGTCCCGGCCGGCCGGGCTCAGTGACCGCAGGAACTCGTCGACCACGGACCGTTCCACCGCGGCGACCAGCGCGGACGACGACGCGAGGTCCACCAGCGACCGGGCGATGTCACGCACCGGGACGTTGGTCTCGTTGGACACCCGGCGCAGCAGCTCGAACGCCATCGTGTCCTCCAGGGAGTAGGTCATCATCAGGATCCCCTTGGCCTGGTCGATCACCGCCCGGCGCTCCGAGGACGCCTGGATGGAGAGCGTGGCGTCGCGTGCCGCGGCCGCCCGGTGCGAGCCCGTCACGTCGATGAAGTAGCCGGCCAGCTCCGCCACCCGGCCGGTGCCGGGGTCGCGCCGGGCCTCGCCCGTGATCACGAGCGTGCGTGTGCCGCCCTGGGCGTCGAGGATGCGGTGCACCGAGCTGAACGTCCTGCCGGTCTCCGCCGCCTCCTTCAGCATCCCGTCGGTCCGGCCCAGGTCCTCCGGGTGCTTGTGCGCGAGCATGAGCGCCGTGGTCGGCACCACCTGACCGGGCTCGAAGCCGTGCATGCGGTAGACCTCGCTGGACCACGACCACGTCTCGGTCGCCAGATCGAACAGGTAACGCCCGACGGGTGGCATGTCACCGCCGTCGAGCACTTCCTCGATCTTGTCCTCCATCAGGAACCCCTCCGGTCGCGGGCGGTGCTGCGGCGAATTCCACCCTCATCACGGCCCGTCGCCACTCGCACGTCGGGCGATGCGCGGCCCGGCGATGAGTTCACCCGCCCCGCCACGTCAGTCAGGGAACACCGAACCTACGGAACGGACGGACCCATGACCGAGCTGAACCCCGAGGTCGCCCGCCGGGCGATCGTCGAGCACACCCGGCAGCTGGCGGTCTCCGCCGCCGCGGCCGGCCCCGCGGCCGCCGTCCCCACCACGCCGGAGTGGACCGTCGCCGACCTGGTCGCGCACGTGGGCCAGACCCAGCACTGGGTCGCGGAGATCGTCGAGCGGCGCATCATCGACCCGGCCCGGCTGCCCGCCGGGGACGCCGAGCTGCCCGCCGACCCCGGCGAGTGGCCCGCCTGGCTGGCGGGGTCCGCGCGGCGGGTCGCCGACTCGCTCGACGACGACGCCCTCGACGCCCTGGTGTTCAACGCCGCGGGGGACGCGCGGACCGGCGCGCGGTTCTGGATGGCCAGCGTGCTCAACGAGTCGGTGGTGCACGGCTTCGACGGCGCGAACGCCGCGGGCCGGTGGGTCGATGTCGAGCCCGACGTCGCGGCGCCGCTGATCGACAACCACCTCGCGATGCTGACCTCCCCCACGTGGAAGATGCGGCGGCCCGAGTCCGCGGGCGCCATCCGGGGCACCGGCCAGACCCTGCAGTGGCGGGCCACCGACACCGACGACGGCACGGGCGCCTGGTTCGTCGAGCGGCGGCCCGACGGCGCCCGGTGGCACCCCGGGACCGGGCCGGCCGACGTGACGGTGACCGGCCCGGCCGGGGCACTCCTGCTCACGCTGACCCGGCGGCTCCCGCTCGCCGTCGACGGCGCACCGGCCGGCGTCGCCGTCGACGGCGACGCCGCGCTCGTCCGGCACTGGCTGGACAGCACGGCCCACGTCGCCGACTGACCGGGGCGGGCCTACCCGAGCCGCGTCCGCGCGGTGCGCGCCGCAGGGGTCAGGCCTCCCGCGGCGCGCGCGTGCGGTACCAGACCACCGCGGTGACCGCCGCCAGCAGGACTACTGGGATCACGTACACGACGGACCCGGCCCCGGCGGACCGGTCCGTCGACGCGTTGAGATCGGCGTGCAGCACCAGGGCCAGCAGGAGCCCGAAGACGTTGTTGGCGGCGTGCAGCACGACCCCGGTCTCGAGGCCACCCGTGCGCCAGGCGATCAGGGCGAACGCGACGCCGACCGCCAGGAACTGCAGGTTCAGCCACACGTCGGTCGACAGGTGGATCGTCGCGAAGAGCACGGCCGAGACGGCGACACCGAGCACCAGCGCGGCCCGCGGCCCCCGGCCCCAGCTCGCGGCGACCCGGAAGATCAGCCCGCGGTAGCCGTACTCCTCCCCGGCGCTCTGCAGCGGCACGACGACGATCGTGACCACGAACATGAGCACGAGGTCGGCCGTCGTCCACGACCCGGCCGGGGACGGCTCGAGCACCGCGAGCGCCGCCATGTAGAGCGCCCAGACCGGCGCCAGGACCAGGATCGCCCGGCCGAGGACCGCGGGCCGGAACACGCCCGCGACCGAGTGCAGCGAGGTGCCGCCGACGCCGTACAGCCAGCGCTGGATCAGCATGCTCCACGGGATCAGCAGCGCCGTGGAGGCGTAGGTGCTGGCCAGGGTGACGGACGTGAACTCGGTGCCGCCCGTCACGACGCTGTCCCGCCCGAGCGCGAGGTCGATCTGGCCCCCGAGCTGCGCGAACGCGGCGCCGAAGCCCAGCAGGCCGGCGTGCAGCAGCACGATCGCGAGGACGCCCCGGCCGATGCGGCGCTCCTCGCCCGCGAGCGCCAGGTGGTAGGGAGCTCCCGCGGGGACCGGGTGGGGCAGGCGCGTGCTGGTTCGGCTCATGTCGCAACCCTCCCGGCGGGCCGCGGCAGCCGGGAGTGCCGGTAAGTCACGCGTGTGCGTGACACGGCGGCGGCAGACGCATGACAGGTGTCACGACCTTCCGCCCGAGGGTTGACCGGGCCCCTGCGGCACGGTGGGGAGTGGTGCCCGACGGACCAGTGACGCACCCAGATCCACGGAGAGGAGCCGGCGTGACACGCGACGATCCCTACGGCCTCGGGGGCCTGGACGGACTCGACGGGCTCGGCGACGCCGACGACGGTTCGGGCGCGTGGTCGACGCCCGCACCGAGGCCCGGTGCGCCGTTGCCGCCGTTCCGCCCCTCCGCCTCGCTCGAGCGGACCCGGTTCGAGACGGTGCTCCCCGACGCCTCGGTGGCAACCGTCGACGTCGACCACATGGAGGGCCGCGCGTCGCTCTACCGGGACGGCCGCCACGTGCGGACCGCCGACATGCCTACCCGGTTCCCGGTCGGACCGGGCCGCATCGAGGTAGCCGCGAGCAGGTACGGCATGCAGCGCATCCACCTGGTCGGCGCGGACGGCGGCGAGCGGCGGCTCGATCCGGCTCCCGGGACGCCCGAGCACTGGCGGGCCCAGCTCTCCCGGCGCCACCCGGCGCTCGGGCGGGCCCTGGCCACCGGGGCCGTGATCGTGCTGGTGGTCAACCTGACGCTGCTCGCACCGCAGCTGCTCGAGGTGGTGACCCACCTGCCGCTCTGGGCGGACCGCTTCCCGTCGTTCGTCTCCCCCGTCGACCTCCCGGCACGGGCGAACGCGGTGCTGACCGTCGCCGCGGCCCTCGCGGGCGTCGAGCGGGCGCTCACGTTCCGGCACCACCGGCTCCTGGACGTGGAGACGGACGGGATGAGCGCATAAGCGGACGGTCCCATCGAACCCGCCCGCCGGCCACGCCACTTGACACCGTTCGTCAAGTACTTGCTAGAGTCCGTCAAGTGACGACGGACGAGCATGTCGAGCTGGCAGGTGAGCTGCTGACCCTGGTCCACCGGCGGATCGTGGACCCCCTGGAGATCCTCCTCGGATCGGCCGACCTGGTGAGCCCGGTCGGCGACCGCCTGCGGATCGAGAGCGAGGTGTGGGCCGCCCAGCTGCTGGGCCCCGACCAGGCCCTGGCCGTGAACACCTGCGCCCGCCTGATCGCCGCGCTCTTCCCCGGGGACGCGGTGTTCGCCCCGCCCGAGGAGTGGTGGGGCACCGCGTTCGGGCGGGTGGTGGCCAGGCGCATCGGCCACCCGGGCCGCGACTCGGTCACGTTCGCCGTGGCCGGGGCGATGCTCGGCATCACGCGGCAGGGTGTCCACGACCTGGTCAAGCGCGCCAAGCTCGACCGCCACCCCGACGGCGGCGTGACGACGACGTCCGTCCACGCACGGCTGAACCAGGTCCGGTGACCGGCCTGGTGCCCACCCCGATCGTGTCCGCCCGCACCGAAAGAGGAGAGACCATGCCGCAGGACCTGGTTGTCGACGACCACGAGATCCCCCTCGCCGTCCGGGACCACGGAGGGCGGGGCACACCGGTGCTGCTGCTCCACGGCCTCGGCGGGACGCTGGAGGCCTGGGACCCACTGGGCCTCGACGGACAGGGTCTCGACGGGCGCCGGGCCGTGTCGATGGACCTGCGCGGCCACGGGCTGTCGGGCGACGCCCCGTGGGACTGGACGCAGGTGCTGGACGACGTCGAGGCCGTGGTGCGGTACCTCGGCCTCGGCAACCCCGCGGTCGTCGGGCACTCCCTGGGCGGGATGCTCGCCACCCGGTGGGCGCTGCGCCACCCGGAGTGCCCGGGCATCGTCAACCTCGACGGGCTCCGGTCCGCCGAAAGCGATCCCGGCAACTACCCCGGCATGGATCCCGCCGCACGCGACGAGGAGCTGGCACGGCTCCGGGCGATGTTCGACGCGCAGGCCGCGAGCGTGAGCCATCCGCTGCCCGACGAACTGCGCGCCATGCTGCCGGCCCGGGCGCTCACCGAACGGGACGGGCAGGCCTACGCCCGCCCCTCGGCGGAGCTCCTCGCCGCGGTGCGATACACCCCCGAGTTCCGCGACACCGTACCGCTGCTGCGCCGCGTCGCCTGCCCCGCGCTCGTGGTCATCCCCACCCAGGACCCGCCCGGCATGCCCGGCGGCGCGCTGATGACCGCGTTCCGCCGCGGCGTCCGCCGTGACCTGGCCGGGCTCCCCGCGCACATCCGGGTCGAGGAGCTGGAGGCGAGCCACGCGATGCTCGCCGAGCAGCCCGAGGCGGTCGCGAAGCTGATCAGCGGCTTCTTGCCGTAGCCGGCGTCACAGCTGCATGACAAAGGCCGCTGACCAGGTCAGATACCTGGTCAGCGGCCTCGTTCGAGCAGGCTCAGCCGGACTTGCGGCGGAACATCTTCTGCACGGGGCCGGTCGTCTCCGAACCGTGCACCGATCCGGTGTTCACGTCGCCGGCGGCGGAACGGCCGCGCGCGGCGTTCTTCCGGTCCAGCGCTTCCTTGAACCGCGCCTTCGCGTCCGTGCTCGGCGCGGTCGCGGCCTTGGGCGCCTCTGCGCCCTGGGCCACTGCCTCCTCGGCATCGGTCTTCTCGTCCGTCACACCGATCACCTCCTCTTGTTTCGGGGGTCCCTCGATCGGGTCCGTCGTCGGCCCCAGCCTGCACCACCGCGCGCCGGGGTGCCAATCGCTTTTTCGCCCCGCGGGCCAGGCCCTACGCCTGGGCGGCGGCCCGTTCGGCCTCACGCTCGGCGCGCTCGGCGCGCAGCGAGGTGATGGCGCTCTCGAAGTCCTCGAGCGAGTCGAAGGACTGGTAGACGCTGGCGAACCGGAGGTAGGCCACCTCGTCGAGCTCGCGCAGGGGGCCGAGGATCGCGAGGCCCACCTCGTACGCGTCGATCTCGGCGCTGCCGTTGCTGCGCAGGGTCTCCTCGACGCGCTGGGCCAGGATCGCGAGGTCGTCGTCGCTGACGGGGCGGCCCTGGCACGCCTTGCGCACGCCGGCCGCGACCTTGTCCCTGCTGAAGGGTTCGGTGGCGCCGGAGCGCTTGACCACCGAGAGGCTCGCCGTCTCGACCGTGGTGAACCGGCGGTTGCAGTTCGGGCACTGCCTTCTGCGCCGGATCGACAGGCCGTCGTCGGCGGTCCGCGAGTCAACCACGCGCGAGTCGGCGTGGCGACAGAACGGGCAGTGCATGCTTCACTCCTGCATGGTCGGCCACGGACCGGAGACATCCGGTCGCGCCCCGACCGTAAGCGGGCAAACCACCCCCATGCAACATCGCCGCAACATTTGACGGCGAATCGTCGCCTCTGGCCAGATTCGGGGTGTCCGCGGTCACTCCTTCGGGAGCAGGAGCAGCTCTCCGACCCGCACCGTGGCGGTCGACATCTCGTTCAGGTCCTGCAGCCGGCCGACGGCGTGCCGCACGTCCTCGCCGGGCCTCGCGACCTCCTGGGCGAAGCCCCAGAGGGTCTCCCCCGGCTGGACCGCGTGCACCCGCACCTCGGTCGGTTCGCCGGGCGAGCTCGCCACGGCGGTCGCGCCCCACGTGACCATCGGCGCGACCAGGAGCATCGCCAGCAGCACCAGCACGAACCGGCCGCGGCGGGTGAGCCGGAGGCCGTCGAGCCCGAGCCGGTCGGCGACCGAGCGCGCGCCCTGCGGGGCGTAGGCCTGGTGCGACGCGTACGTCTGGTGCGACGCGTTGTCACGGTGCGACGCGTGCGCACGGGACGGTCCCTGGGCCGGGGCGACCGCGCGGGGCCCGGCCGGGGCGACCCTCCGGACGGCCGGGTGCGCCGGGCTGAGCCGGTACGCCCGCACCGCCGCACTCGTTCCGGACACCTGCCCGTACGCCGGGGTGTACTGCCGCAGCGGGATCACGTCCCCCATGGCCCCTCCTCGAAAGGTGACTCGAACTCTTGTCCGTCATACACACGTTCGTCGAACGCTCGTACCATTGTGTAGCACGGGACACCGTCGATGTCGAGACACGCTCGAACATTCGTTTGAGCCGAGTGGAATTGTGATCTAGAGTGGGCAGCGCACAGGAGAACATTTGTCGGAACGGGAGGGGCACGGGCATGACGGGACGGGACGGGACCAGCGACACGAGAGCCGTCGACACGGCACTCTCGGGTGTAGCCACGTTGGACGCGCCGGGCGACGGAGTCGTCGCCGACGTGCACACGATCTCGCCGGCAGACCGCCTCACCGAGCGACAGCGCCTTGTGCTGGACACGATTCGGCAGTCGTTCGAGACGCGCGGTTACCCGCCGTCGATGCGAGAGATCGGCGAGGCCGTCGGGCTGGCCAGCCCGTCGAGCGTCAAGCACCAGCTCCAGATGCTGGAGAAGAAGGGCTTCCTGCGCCGCGATCCCAACCGGCCCCGCGCGATGGAGCTGGTCGAGCCCATGGCGGAGCAGGTCGACAAGCCGTCGCGCGGCGAGATCCACTGGCCGGAGCCGCGGCGCAGCGGCCAGGTGCACTGGGGCAGCTCGGTGCCCGACGACGCCGGCACCCCGCCGCCGTCGTACGTGCCGCTCGTCGGCCGGATCGCGGCCGGTGGCCCGATCCTCGCCGAGCAGGTCGTCGAGGACGTCTTCCCGCTCCCCCGCCAGCTGGTCGGTGACGGCGAGCTGTTCCTGCTCAAGGTCGCCGGCGACTCGATGGTCGACGCCGCGATCTGCGACGGCGACTGGGTCGTCGTGCGCCGCCAGAACGTGGCGGAGCAGGGCGAGATCGTCGCCGCCATGATCGACGGCGAGGCCACGGTCAAGACGTTCAAGCAGACCGACGGGCACGTGCTGCTGCTGCCGCAGAACCCGGCCTACGAGCCCATCCCGGGTGACGAGGCGCAGATCCTGGGCCGCGTCGTCGCGGTGCTGCGCAGCCTCTGAGGTAGGTCCGACGGGCTCGACCAGCGACTGCTGGTCGAGCCCGTCCTGCGTTGGTCGAGCCTGTCGAGACCTAGAACCCGAACCTCCGCTGCACCGCCCGCACGCTCTCCGCCGAGGCGCGCAGCCCGGCCAGCTCGTCGTCGGACATCGGCACGCGCACCGTGCCGGTGACGCCCCGCCGGTCCACCAGGGACGGCACGGACAGGCACACGTCGCTGATGCCGTGGTAGTCGTCCAGCAGCGAGGACACCGGCATGATCCGCCGCTCGTCCTTGAGCACGGCCTCGATGATGCGCGTCGCGGCGAGTCCGACGGCGTAGTTGGTGGCGCCCTTGCCCGCGATGATCCGGTAGGCGGAGTCGACCACCTCGTGGTGCACCTCGGCCCGCGTCGCCGCGTCGATCGGCCCGGTGCCACCCACCGGCACCCAGTCGAGCAGCGGCACGCCGCCGATCGAGGCGGAGCTCCACAGCGCGATCTCCGAGTCGCCGTGCTCGCCCGCGATGTAGGCGTGCACGTTCCCGACGGCCACGCCGCAGCGTTCGGCGAGCACCACGCGCAGCCGCGAGGAGTCGAGCACGGTGCCGCTGCCGAACAGTCGCTCGGGCGGCAGGCCCGAGATCTTCAGGGCCGCGTAGGTCACCACGTCCACGGGGTTGGTCACCATCAGGTAGGTCGCGTCCGGCGCGACCTCGACCAGCCCCGGCAGGATGTTGCGCATCAGCCCGATGGTCGCCTCCGCCAGGTCGACGCGGCTCTGCCCGGGCTTCTGCTTGGCCCCCGCGGTCACGACGACGACGTCGGCCCCCTCGCACACCGCCGGGTCGTCCGAGCCGATCACGTGCGCCTGCGGCGTGAACATCAGGCCGTGCTGCAGGTCGAGCACCTCGGCGTCGACCTTCTGCCGGTCGATGTCCAGCAGCGCGATGGTGCGCGCCGAGCCGCGGGTCAGCGCCGCGAAGGCGAGCGTGGAGCCCACCGCCCCGGCGCCCACCACGGCGATCTTGGTGGTCCGGGAGGCGGGCTGGGCGGCGGGGATGTCCGAGGGGGCTGCCATGCCCTCAGGCTATGTGTCGAGCCTGGCGAGCGCGGCGCGGACCAGCTTCGGGTCGGTGGTCGGCCAGAACCCGGGCATCGACCGGGTGAGGAACGACGCGTACCGCGCCGTCGCGAGCCGCGGGTCCAGGACCGCGACCACACCGCGGTCGTCCATGCTGCGGACCAAACGCCCCGCGCCCTGCGCGAGCAGCAGCGCGGCGTGCTGCGCGGAGACGGCCATGAACCCGTTGCCGCCCGCCTGCTCGACGGCGCGGGCGCGCGCGGCCTTGACCGGGTCGTCGGGCCGTGGGAACGGGATGCGGTCGATGAGCACGAGCTGGTTCGACGGCCCGGGCACGTCGACGCCCTGCCACAGGGACAGTGTGCCGAACAGGCACGTGGCCGGGTCGTCGGCGAACTCCCGCACCAGGGTGGGGAGCTGGTCGTCGCCCTGCGCCAGGATCGGGAAGTCGAGCCGCTCCCGCATGGCCTCGGCGGCGGCGTTCGCGGCCCGCCGGGACGAGAACAGGCCGAGCGTGCGGCCACCGGCGGCCGTGATGAGCTCGGCGATCTCGTCGAGCTGCGCCTCGGTGGTGGGCTCGCGGCCGGGGGCCGGCAGGTGCCGCGCGATGTAGAGGATGCCCTGCTTGGGGTAGTCGAAGGGGCTGCCCGCGTCGAGGCCGTGCCACGGCGGGGCGTCCTCGCCCTTGAGCCCGAGGGTGCCGGCCACGGCGTCGAACGTGCCGCCCAGCGCGAGGGTGGCCGAGGTGAACACGCCGGTCGACTCCCCCAGCAGGTGCGTGCGGATCAGGCCGGCGACGTGCAGCGGGGCGGCGTGCAGCCGCGTCACGTTGTCGCCGAACCCTCCCCAGCCGTTGTCGGGGCGCGAGCACCACAGCACGTCGGCGGTCGTGTCCTGCGACGCCATGCGCTCGGCCGTCTCGAAGAGCTGGAGCATGGCGCCCTGCGCCATCTTGAGCCCCGGGTCGGGCTGGCCCGCGTCCTTGGCCTTCGCGCCCTTGCCGCCGGCCTCGGGCTTGAGCGCGCTCAGCACCTCGCGCGCGGCGTCCCGCACCGCGCCGACCGCCGTGCGCAGCTCGTCCGGCAGGCCGCTCGGGAACCGCTCCGCCGGTGCGGTGACCAGCAGCGTTCCGAGGTTCTGCGCCGCGGCGTCGAGGTTGTCGGTGTTCGTCCCGGCGTGCCGCCGCGCGAGCCGCGCCGCGCTCTCCACGGACGCCATGGACAGGTCCACGGTCGCCGACGACGTCACGCGGTCGGTGAGCTCGTGCGCCTCGTCCACCACGACGACGTCGTGCTCCGGGAGCACGCCCGGGCTGCCGGTGGCCGCGATGCCGAGCATCGCGTGGTTGGTGACCACGACGTCCGCCTCGCGGGCGGCGGCGCGCGCCTTGTCCGGGAAGCACTCGGCGAGCATGGGGCACTTGCCGCCCAGGCACTCCATCGCCGTCACCGACACCTGGCGCCAGGCCCGCTCGGGCACGCCGGGCACCAGGTCGTCGCGGTCGCCGCTGTCCGTCTCGCTCGCCCACTCGTGCAGGCGCCGGACGTGGTCGGCGAGCGTGGCGCCGTCGTCCCGCCGCCGCGAGCGGCCGGCCCCGCCCGAGGCCTCCTCGGTCTTGGGGTGGTCCTCGCCGCCGGGCAGGTCGAAGAGGGTGGTCTCGTCCTCCGGGTAGCCGCCGCCCACCTTGTGCACGCACAGGTAGTTGTGCCAGCCCTTGAGCAGCGCGACGCGGGGCTCGCGCGGGAGCGCCGGCGCGACGGCCTTGGCCACGAGCGGCAGGTCGCGCGTGATGACCTGCCGCTGCAGGGCGAGGGTCGCGGTGGAGACGATGACCTTGCTCTGCGCGGCCACGGCGTGCCGGACGGCGGGCACCAGGTACCCGAGCGACTTGCCGGTACCCGTGCCCGCCTGGACCAGCAGGTGCTCGCCCTTGTCGATGGCCTCGCCGACCGCGACGGCCATGGCGTGCTGGCCCTCTCTGCGCCCGCCACCGAGCTGGCCGACCGCGAGGTCGAGCAGCTCCTCCACCTCGGGAATCTCGGCGGAATCGGTGCTTGCGGCGGGTGCGTCGGAAAGGCTGGTCACACGGTCGATCCTAGGCCGGACCACCGACATCCACCCTGCCTCGTCCACAGGCCCGGGCACCCGCCGGAAGCCTTCCGGGACTACCCCTTCACGGCCCCGCCGAGGCCCGCGCCGCTGAGGAACAGGCGCTGGAACGCCAGGAACAGCGCGATGGGCAGCACGGTCGAGATCGCGAGCGCCGCGAGGAACACGTCGAGCTCTAGGTAGGGCGCGATCGCGGGCAGGCGGACGGACAGCGGCTGGTTGTCCGGGTCGGGCAGCACCAGCAGCGGCCAGAGGTAGTCCTTCCATGCGGCGATCACGGCGAACACCGAGACGACGCCGAGGATGGGCTTGGACATCGGCAGCACGATGGACCACAGCAGCCGGAAGGGTCCGGCGCCGTCGACCCGCGCGGCCTCGAAGACCTCGCGCGGCAGGCCGTCGAAGAACCGCTTGACGAGCAGCACGTTGAACGCGCTGGCGCCCATGGGCAGCCAGACGGCCCAGAAGGTGTTGAGCAGGCTGATGTTCAGGAGCGGTACGTCGAGGATCGTCAGGTACAGCGGCACGAGCAGCACGACCGCCGGCACGAAGAGCGTGGCGAGCACGAGGCCGAAGATCAGGTTGCCGTACCGGGGCCGCAGCACGGACAGCACGTAGCCGCCCGTGGTCGCGACGAGGAGCTGGAAGAACCAGGCCCCGACCGCGAGGATCAGCGTGTTGACGAAGTAGTGGTCGATCTCGGCCCGGCCCCACGCGGTGGCGAGGTTGGCCCAGTCGACGCCGTGGGGGAAGAGGCCCAGCGGCTGGCGCAGGGTGTCCTGCGTCGGGGTGACCGCGGCCTTCGCGAGCCACAGGATCGGCCCGAGCCCGGCGAGGACCAGGGTGGCCAGGAGGCCGCCCTGGAGCACGCCGAGCGAGCCCCGTACGCTCGCCCGGCGCCGGTCGTGGGCCGAGACGATGCCGCGCTCGGCGACCGCGGCCTGGTTCTTGACTGCCATGTCAGCTGCTCCAGGGTCGGGTCACGCGGAAGTAGATCGCGGACAGGACGGCGAGGACGCCGGCGAGCATGAGGCTCAGGGCGGTCGCGGCGCCGTAGTTGCCGCCGAGGCTGCTGCCGAACGCGTAGTCGTAGATCAGCATGAGGATCGTCAGCGTCGCGTTGTTGGGGCCGCCCCCGGTGAACAGGAACGGCTCCAGGAACACCTGGGAGGTGCCGATGACCTGCAGGATCAGGGTGATGAACAGGACGCCGCGCAGCTGCGGCAGGGTCACGTGCCAGATCTTGCGCCACACCCCGGCGCCGTCCACCTCGGCCGCCTCGTAGAGCTCGGTGCGGACACCGACGAGCGCGGCGAGGTAGATGATGACGGTCCCGCCGGCCGCGGCCCAGGTGGCCTCGAGCACCAGGGACGGCATGGCGCTGTCCGCGTTCTGCAGCCACGGGAACGGCCCGAGGCCGACCCAGCCGGCGATGGTGTTGAACACGCCGGTGGGCGAGGCGTCGTAGAAGAACTTCCACAGCAGCACGGCCACGACGGGCGGCACGACGACGGGCAGGTACGCGAGCGCCGAGAACAGGCCGCGCATGCGCCGCACCTCGCTCATCAGGACGGCGGCGGCCAGCGGCAGCGGGTAGCCGAAGACGAGCGCGAGCAGGGCGAACCACAGGGTGTTCGCCACGGCCTTGCCGAGCAGGGGGTCCTGCAGCACGAACACGAAGTTTTCGAGCCCCACGAACTCCGGGGTCGAGATGAGGTTGGTCTGCTGGACGCTCATGACGAGCGCCCGGCCGATCGGGAACCAGGAGAACACCCCGAACACGAGGATCATCGGCAGGGCGATGACCAGGGTGCTCAGGCCGCCGTCGCGCAGCCAGTCCCGGGGCGTGCGGCGGGCACGCCGGCGGGGTCCGGGCGACGACGGCGGGGCGTCCGCCGTCGTCGCCCGGAGCGGGCTGGACAGTGTCGTCATCCCAGGGTCAGCTGCGGTCGAGCAGTCCCTGGACCTGGGTCTGGGCGTCGGCGAGGAGCGCGTCGATGTCCGCGTTCTCGTCCGTCAGTACCGCCTGGACCACCGGGTCGAGCGCCGCGTACACGTCCTGGGTGGCGACGGCGGGCTCGGGGATGACGGGCTGGTCGAACATCTGGTCCGTCATCGGCGCGAAGTTCTCCAGCGGGACGTTGACGAGGTCCTTGATCCAGCTCTGCTGCTCCTCGTAGGTGGCCTGGTCGAAGATCGGCAGGGCCGGGGCGCCGACGGGCTGGTCGGTCTCGGCGGCGACCTCGGCCTCGGCCACGGCGGCGTCCTGGTCGGTCAGCTTGGAGATGTAGTAGAAGTCGATCCACTTCACGGCCGCGGCCTGCTCGGCCTCGGACGCCGCGGAGCTCACCGCGGCCAGCGTGCCGCCGCCGAGCGTGCCGGCGTCGTCGCCCTCCAGGGGCAGCACGGTGACGCCGTACTCGTCCGGGTTCATCTGGTTCTGCGTGAACAGGTTGGGGTAGTTGGCGCCGCCCGAGACGTACATGCCGATCTTGCCGGCGGCGAAGTCCTGGTTGATGGTGCCCCAGTCGTACAGGAAGGACGAGCCCATGGAGTTGTCCTCCCAGCGCATCTCCTGGAGCATCTCCAGCGCCGCGACCGTGGCGTCGTTGTCGACGGTCGCGGTGGTCTCCTCGCCCTCGCCCTCGGTCATGCGGCCGCCCAGGGCGTAGGTCTCGGTGGTGAGGATCCAGCCGCCGGTGTTGCTCTGGGTCATGTGGGCGTAGCCCGCCTGGCCGGTCTTCTCGGAGATCGCCTTGGCGGCCTCGCGCACCTCGTCCCACGTGGCGGGCGGGTTGTCGGGGTCGAGCCCGGCCTCCTCGAAGAGCGCCCGGTTGTAGTGCAGGCCCTGGTTGTAGGCGGCGATCGGGACGGCCCACATGTTGCCCTCGGCGTCCTGGCCGGCGGCGGCGATGGTGGGGTTGAACTGGTCGGCGTACGGCAGCTCGGCCACGAGCCCGCTGACGTCGGCGATCTGCCCGCGCTCGATCAGCGCCCGGCCGTCGGTGAACGGGATCGGGAAGACGTCGGGCAGGGTGCCGCCCGCGAGCTCGGCGGCGAAGGTCGTGCCGGACCAGGTGAACTCCTTGGTCTCCACCGTGATGTCCGGGTTGGCCTCCTCGAACTGCGCGATGCGCTCGTCGAACGCGTCGATCGCGGGCTGCTCGAGGCCGGCGTCGATCGAGACCTCGATGGTCACGGGACCGTCCGGCTCCTCGGCGGCGTCGGTCGACGAGCCGCAGGCCGTGAGGGTTCCCGCGAGCGAGAGGACACCCACCAGGGCGAACGCCGCGCGCTTGTTTGCTGACTTCATTGTCACTCCTTGGTCGTGTGCCGCTGGGACGGCACGTCTGGGGGAAAGCTGCAGTTGATCAGGACGGCAGGCCGAGCCAGACAGCGATGTCCGGGCCGACGGCGCCGTCGACGGGGCCGCTCGCCAGGAGCACGGTGGCCCCGGCGGGCAGGGGGACGGGGGTCGTCCCGAGGTTGACGACGCAGGCGAAGCCGGCGCCGCGAGCGAAGGCGAGGACGTCGTCGCCGCCGAGGTCGAGCCAGGTGAGGTCCTCGGTGTGCAGGGCCGTCAGGTCGCGCCGCAGGTGCAGCGCCGTGCGGTACAGGCTGAGCATCGAGTCCGGGTCGCCGTCCTGCGCCTGCACCGACCGGTCCGCCCAGCCGGCGGGCTGGGGCAGCCAGGGCGCGGCGCCGCCGTCGGGCCCGAAGCCCAGGCTGGTGCCGCCGCGGGTCCACGGCAGCGGCACGCGGCAGCCGTCGCGGCCTGGGTCCACGCCCTCGGACCGGAAGTGCATCGGGTCCTGGATCAGCTCGCGCGGCACGTCCGCCTCGGGCAGGCCGAGCTCGTCGCCCTGGTAGACGTACAGCGCGCCCGGCAGGGCGCCGGTCAGCAGGGCCGCGGCGCGCGCCCGGCGGGTGCCGAGGTCCAGGTCGGACGGCGTGCCGAACCGCTTGGCGGCGAAGTCGAACGAGGAGTCCTCGCGGCCGTACCGGGTCACGGGCCGGGTGACGTCGTGGTTGGAGAGCACCCAGGTGGCCGGTGCGCCGACGGGCGCGTGCGCCTCCAGCGTGGTGCGGATCGACTCGCGCAGCTCCTTGGCGTCCCAGGGGCGCGCCATGAAGTCGAAGTTGAACGCGGTGTGCATCTCGTCGGGCCGCAGGTACTGGGCGAACCGCTCGTGGTCCGCGAGCCACACCTCGCCCACCAGCACGCGCGGCTCGGCGTAGTCGTCGGCCACGCGCCGCCAGCCGCGGTAGACGTCGTGGATCTCGTCGCGGTCCAGGTGCGGGTGCTCTCCCGGGCCGGGCGTCGCGGGCACCTCGGGCAGCGCCGGGTCCTTGATGATCAGCGCCGCCGAGTCGATGCGGATGCCGGCCGCGCCCCGGTCGAACCAGAACCGCAGCACGTCCTCGTGCTCCTGCCGCACGTCGGGGTGGTTCCAGTTCACGTCCGGCTGCTCCGGGGTGAACAGGTGCAGGTACCACTGGCCGGGCGTGCCGTCCGGGTTCGTGGTCCGCGTCCAGGTGTCGCCCTGGAAGCTGGAGACCCAGCCGGTGGGCATCTGGTCGCCGTCGGGTCCCTTGCCGTCCTGGAACCAGAAGCGCTCGCGCTCCGGCGAGCCCGGCCCGGCCGCGAGCGCCGCCCGGAACCACTCGTGCTCCGAGGAGATGTGGTTGGGCACCACGTCGACGATGGTGCGGATGCCCAGCTCGCGGGCCTCGGCGATCAGCGCCTCGGCGTCCTCCAGCGTGCCGAACGCGGGGTCGATCGTGCGGTAGTCCCGCACGTCGTAGCCGCCGTCCGCCAGGGGCGAGGCGTACCAGGGCGTGTACCAGATCGCGTCGACGCCGAGGTCGCGCAGGTAGCCCAGGTGGGAACGGACGCCGGCGAGGTCACCGGTGCCGTCGCCGTTCCCGTCCGCGAAGCTGCGGGGATAGATCTGGTAGATCACGGCGCTGCGCCACCACTCGTCTGCGGGGCGCGGCTCGAGGGTCGCGTCGGACGTCGTCGTCATGTCGTGAACCGTAAATCACATGACAACGAGCGCGCAAGAACTCGACAGCTACTTGATGAAATTGTGACAGGTCAGCGCGCGGCCACCTTCGCCATGGCGGTCGAGGCGCGCACCACGAGCTCGGGCTCGAAGAGCAGCTCGTCGCGCGCGACGTCACTGCCGCCGATCAGCGCGGCCAGCAGGTCGACGGCGGCGCGGCCCATGGGCTCGATCGGCTGCCGCACCGTGGTCAGCGCGGGGTCGGTGGAGTTCATCAGCGCGGAGTCGTCGAAGCCGACGACGGACACGTCCGCGGGGCAGGACAGCCCGGCCCGGCGCACCGCGCGGATGGCGCCGAGGGCCAGCGGGTCGCTGGCGCACACGATCGCCGTCGCACCGGCCTCGACCAGGCGGTTCGCCGCCGCCTGACCGCTCTCCAGGGAGTACTGCGAGTGCACGACCAGCGCGGGGTCGAGCTCCAGGTCGTGCCGCTGCGCGAACCGCTGGGCGGCGGCGAGCTTGCGCTCGGAGGGCACGTGGTCGGCCGGGCCCAGCAGCAGGCCGACCCGCTGGTGCCCCAGCGAGGTGACGTGGCCCATGGCCTGCTCCATGGCCACGAGGTCGTCGCAGGCCACGCGCGGGAACGCGAGGTCCTCGATGGAGGCGTTCATCAGCACCACGGGCAGGCCCAGGTCCTCGAGGCGCCGGTAGTGGGCGTGGTCGGCCTCGCGCTCGGCGTAGAAGCCGCCCGCGAAGATCACCCCCGAGACCTGCTGGGCCAGGAGCAGGTCGATGTACTCGGCCTCGGTCACACCGCCGGCCGTGCGGGTGCACAGCACCGGGGTGAACCCCTGCTGGGCCAGCGCACCGCCGATCACCTCGGCGAACGCCGGGAAGATCGGGTTCACGAGCTCGGGCAGCACCAGCCCCACGAGCTTGCCGCGACTGCCGCGCAGCTTGGTGGGCCGCTCGTAGCCCAGCACGTCCAGGGCGGTGAGCACCGCGTCCCGCGTGCCCTGGGACACGCCGGGCTTCCCGTTGAGCACGCGACTGACCGTCGCCTCGCTCACGCCTACCTTCTTCGCCACATCGGCAAGCCGTCTCGACATGGATCGATCCTAGCCACGCGGAACGCAAATCGCTTGCAGGGGTTGCAGTGCCCTGCAAGTCGCTTGCGTAACCCGACAGGGCCGGAAACGTGTCAGACGCCCAGTTCCCCGGAGGGATCTGGGCGTCTGACAGGTGGTGCGGGACGGATCAGTGCGCGACGGCGACCTGCCGCAGCTCCGTGGCGAGCTGCTCGTCCACGCGGCCGCGCAGGTGGGTGCCCGCCGCGACGTGCTCGGTGAGCTCGATGTCCCCGTGCTCGTGCACGCGGTGCACCAGGTCGCCCCGGTCGTACGGGACCACCAGGTCGACCTGCACGCCCGGGCGCGGCAGCTCGGCCGCGATCCGCGCGCGCAGCTCGGCGATGCCCTCGCCGGAGTGCGCGGAGACGACGGCGGTGTGCCGCTCGCGCCGCTGGATGCGGCCGACGACCGTCGGGTCGGCGACGTCGGCCTTGTTCAGCACCACGATCTCGTGGACGTCCTCGAACGCCGGGATCTCGGACAGCACCTCGCGGACCGCCGCGATCTGCCCCTCGGGGTCCGGGTGGGACGCGTCGACCACGTGCAGCAGGATGTCGGCGTCGCCGACCTCCTCCAGCGTGGACCGAAACGCCTCCACCAGCTGGTGCGGCAGGTGCCGCACGAACCCGACGGTGTCGGTGAACGTGTAGACGCGGCCGTCCTCCGTGCGGGTGCGCCGGACCGTCGGGTCCAGCGTGGCGAACAGCGCGTTCTGGACGAGCACGCCCGCGCCGGTCAGCGCGTTCAGCAGGGACGACTTGCCGGCGTTCGTGTAGCCGGCGATCGCCACCGCGGGGATCGCGTTGCGCTTGCGGCTCAGCCGCTTGGTCTCGCGGGCCGGCTTCATCGCGGCGATCTCGCGCCGCAGCTTGGCCATCCGGTCACGGATGCGCCGCCGGTCCAGCTCGATCTTGGTCTCACCGGGACCACGCGAGCCCATGCCGGCGCCCGCGCCGCCCACCTGGCCACCGGCCTGGCGGGACATCGACTCGCCCCAGCCGCGCAGGCGCGGCAGGAGGTACTCGAGCTGGGCGAGCTCGACCTGGGCCTTGCCCTCACGGGACTTGGCGTGCTGGGCGAAGATGTCCAGGATCAGCGCGGTGCGGTCGACGACCTTGACCTTGACCACGTCCTCCAGCGCACGGCGCTGGGACGGGGCGAGCTCGCTGTCGACGATCACGGTGTCCGCGCCGGTCGCGAGCACGACCTGCGCCAGCTCCAGCGCCTTGCCGGAGCCGAGGTACGTGCCGGGGTCGGGCTTCTGCCGCCGCTGCAGCAGGCCGTCGAGCACCTGGGAGCCGGCCGTCTCGGCCAGCGCCGCGAGCTCGCGCAGCGAGATCTCGGCGTCTCGGGCCGCGTGCTCGCCGCCCGAGAACAGGCCGACGAGCACCACCTTCTCCAGGCGCAGCTGCCGGTACTCGACCTCGGTGACGTCCTCGAGCTCGGTCGACAGGCCGGCCACGCGACGCAGCGCGGTGCGCTCCTCGAGGTCCAGCTGGTCGCCGTCGGCCACGGTGTGCACCGTCTCGCCGTCGGCACGTGCGGTCCCCGCCCGAGCGAGAACCCGTGCCACGACATCGTTCGCGATCGCCTGGGCGTCTGCCTGGGCCGCGCGGAGTTCGGGCGTCTCCTCTGCGGGGAGCTCGGGCTCTGTCGGGGTGTGGGTCATGTACTACCTAACTCTCGATGGTTCTTGCTCTCGTACAACAAGGATCCCACGCCCGAAAGTCCCGCGGCCATGTCTTTCCCCGACCCGCTTCCGCGGTGGTGTCCCCTGTGGACAACCAGCACGGCACGACGGCGGCCGCTACAACTTGGAGGACGACAACCACACGCAGGGGACGGTACGACCATGCACGAGGCACAAGAGGGACCCGACCGGACGGGCCGCCCGTGGACCGACGAGGAGACCGTGCGGCTCGTGGCCCTGGTCCGCGACGGCGCCGACGAGCACACCGTGACCGTCCGGGCCCGGCGGTCCAGCGGCTCGGTGGTGAGCCGCCTGCGGCGGATGCTGCCCCTGGAGCACCGCTCGTGCCCGGTCGACATGGTGGTGCCCGCCCTGCGCGGCCACCTGCGCGACCCGGGCTACGACTGGCGGGCGGCGATGCTGCTGACGCCGCCGCCCCGGCCGGTGGTCCGCCCGCCCGAGATCGTCCGGACGGGCGTGGCCGGGCTGACGGACGACGACCTCGTCGGCGTCGCGCACAGCGTCCTGCTCGACGACCGGGCAGCCACGGCCGAGCTGCGCGAGCGCCTCGTCGCCGAGGTCAGGGAGCGCGGCCTGGGCCGGGACGTCGTCGCGGCCCACGAGTCCTACCTGGCCACGCTCCGCGAGCCGGCCGGGATCCGGGACGTCGACGAGTGGGTCCACCGCTGGTCCACGGCGGTCGGTCTCGGCGCGAGCCGGTACGCGGCGTACGAGAGGTACGGGCCGTGGGAGTGAGGCGGCGGCTCAGCCGAGGTCGAGGCGCATCACGCGGCGGCGCTTGGTCGGGCGGCTGACCTCCACGAGGCCCGCCGCGGCGAACGGCCCGGGGGTGCCCACGTTGACCTCGCCCCACGAGATGTCCTGCCCCGGTTCGGGGGCGATCGGGTAGCCCTCGACGGCCCGGGCGCCGCGCTCACGCGCGTGCGCCACGGCGGCGGCCGCCAGGGGGTACATCAGGCCCTGCTTGCGCCTGCCCGCGCGGACGGCGAAGCAGGTCACCGCCCAGACCCCGGCGTCGTCCTTGTCCTCGTGCCGGCCCGCCCACGGGACCTGGCTGCCGCGGTAGCGCACGAACTCGGTGCGGGGCGCCACCGCGACCCACCCGGCGGGCTCGCCGTCGACGTACCCGAGCAGGGCGCCGGTCGCCGGGGCGTCCGGCCCCGGGTCGAGCTGCTCGCGGAGCTGGTGGGTGCGCTCCTCGACGGGCATGTACCACCAGGCGCGGTCGCCGAGCCGGATGCGCTGGCACTGGCAGTGGTGCGCGCCGCCGCGCGTGCCGAACACGGTCTGCACGTCGTCCCAGCGGTCGGCGGTGGCCACGGCGATCTCCATGCCCGCAGGCTGGCACCGCTCATGCCACCCGGCAAGCGCCTACGATTGCGCGGTGTCCAGCGACCACTACTTCACCGCACAGCCCGCCTCGGACGACGAGCGCCGCACCCGCACCGTCCGCCTGGCCGGGCGCGAGCTGGAGGTGGAGGTGGCGTCCGGCGTCTTCTCCCCCGGCGGCGTGGACAAGGGGACGGCCGTGCTCCTGGACCACGTGCCCGCGCCCCCGGCGACGGGCGACCTGCTCGACCTGGGCTGCGGCTGGGGCCCGATCACGATCACCCTGGCGCTGGAGGCCCCTCGGGCCACGGTCTGGGCCGTCGACGTCAACGAGCGCGCGCTAGACCTGGTGCGGCGCAACGCCGAGCGGCTCGGGCTGACCAACGTGCGGGCCGTCCTGCCCGACGACGTCCCCGACGACGTGCGGTTCGCCGCCTGCTGGTCCAACCCGCCGATCCGCGTGGGCAAGCAGGTGCTGCACGAGCTCCTGACCCGCTGGCTGCCCCGGCTCGGCCCGGACGCCGCGGCGTGGCTCGTGGTGCAGAAGAACCTGGGCTCGGACTCGCTGGCCCGCTGGATCACCGAGACGCTCGGGCTCCCGGTGGAGCGCACGACGTCGTCCAAGGGGTTCCGCGTGCTGCGGGTCGACGGCTGACCGGTCAGGTCAGAGCGCGACCCGGCCCGAGTAGACCAGCTCGGCGGGGCCCGCGAGCTCGACGTTGCCGCCCGGCAGCACGCGCACGCGCACCTCGCCGCCCGGCACCTCGACGATCCAGGTGTCCGGCGCGCCGGCGCCGGTCGTGCCGCCCTGCCACGTGCGGACCGCGAGCGCCGCGGCGCAGGCGCCGGTGCCGCAGGACGGCGTCTCGCCGACCCCGCGCTCGTGCACCCGCATGCGCAGGCGGCCGACGACGCCGTCGGACCCCTCCTCCTCGCCGAGCGGCACGACGAGCTCGACGTTGGTGCCGTGCGGCGGCACGGGCGCGACCTCGGGGGCGTGGAACAGCTCCAGCGAGGCGAGCTCCTCGACGCTCGCGAGGGCGACGACGGTGTGCGGGTTGCCGAGGTCCACGCTCAGGGCGGGGCGGGGCGCGGTCCAGCCGCGCACCGCGACGGCGGCGTCGTACCCGTCGGTCACGGCGGTCTCGCCGCCGGGCAGGAACCAGCGACCCATGTCCACGGCGTACCAGCCGTTCGCCTCCTTGGTGACGCGCTTGACACCGGCGCGCGTGCCGAGGCTGAGCGGGCCCGCGGACAGGTCGGCCAGGCCCTGCTGCTCGGCGAACGCGGCGAAGACGCGCACGCCGTTGCCGCACATCTCGGCCACGGAGCCGTCGGAGTTGCGGTAGTCCATGAACCACTCGGCCGTCGGGTCCTGGGCCAGGGCGGCCTGCGCGGACTCCTCGCCCGCGCTCGCCAGGGCCGCCGTCGGGGCGAGCCGGATGACGCCGTCGCCGCCGATCCCGGCGCGCCGGTCGGCCAGCCGGCGGACGTCGGCGGGGCTCAGGTCGAGCTGCCCCTCGGGGTCCGCGATCAGCACGAAGTCGTTCTGCGTGCCGTGCCCCTTGGTGAAGGCGAGCGTGCCGGGGGTCGGGACGGCGGGCACGGGGCTGGTCGCGGGCTGCGTCATGACCCCAGGCTACGGCGCACGGGCTCGGTCCCGGCAACCGGCAGGGTCCCGGCGTCGGCGTCGGCGACGATCTGCAAGGCGTCGTCCAGCAGGTGCGGGGCGGCGGCGTCGAGCCAGTGCACGCGGGGGTCGCGGCCGAACCAGCCCATCTGCTTGCGGGCCAGGCGCCGCGTGTTGGCGGTGACCGCCTCCCGGGCCTCGGCCTCGGTGGACTCGCCGCGCCACCAGGCGAGCACCTCGGCGTAGCCGACGGCGCGCGCGGCGGTCACGCCGAGCCCGGGGCCGGTGCCGCCCTGCTCGGGGCTCGCGAGCCGGCGCACCTCGTCGACCAGGCCGCCGTCCCACATCCGGTCCACGCGGCTGCCGACGCGCGCGTCGAGCACCTCGCGCGAGCAGTCCAGCCCGATCTGCACGGCGGGGCGGACGTACTCCTGGCGGGGCAGGTTGGCGGTGTAGGGGCGGCCGGTGATCTCGATGACCTCCAGCGCGCGCACGATGCGGCGGGTGTTGTGCGGCCCGATGCTCTCGGCGGCCTGCGGGTCCAGCCGCTCCAGCTCGGCGTGCAGGGCGCGCCGCCCCTCGGCCTCGGCGCGCGCCTCCAGCCGGTCCCGCACGGCCGGGTCCGTGCCGGGAAAGTCCATCTGGTCCAGCAGCGCCCGGACGTACAGCCCGGACCCGCCGACGACGACGGCGCGCGCGCCGCGCGCGGCGATCGCGTCCAGGTCGGCGCGGGCGTCGTGCTGGTACCGCGCGACCGACGCGTCCTGCACGGGGTCGAGCACGTCGAGCTGGTGGTGGGTGATGCCGCGCCGCTCGGCGGGCGGCACCTTGGCGGTGCCGACGTCCATGCCGCGGTAGAGCTGGTAGGCGTCGGCGTTGACGATCTCGGCCGGGGCCCGGTCGGTGCCCAGCGCCTGGGCCAGGTCGAGGGCGAGGTCCGACTTCCCGGTGGCGGTGGGCCCCACGACGGCGACGACTATCACTCGGCAACCTTACGGGCGGCCACAGGTGGTCACGACAGCATGGTCACGACAGGGTCGTCACGACAGCGTGGTCACGCGGTACCGCGGCGGCAGGTGGTCGTGCGTCTGCTCGAACTCCTGGGCCTGCGCGCTCCAGGCGTCGGCGCCCACCGCGCGCAGGGCGGCCCGGACGCCGTCGGTCAGCGCGTCCGGGGCGGTCTCCAGGCCACCGGGCGCTCCGCCGCCGGCGACGACGAGGCCGTCGGCGGCGCGCAGGGCCTGCAGGGAGCCCGCGTCCAGGGCGCCGGACGACGGCGGCACCTCCAGCACGTCGACGTCGGCGGCCCGTGCCCCGAGCACGTCCGCGAGCACCAGCAGCGCCACCGACGCGCCGGTCCCGGCGGCCGGGAGGCCCGGGGCCCAGTGCCGGCGCGCGTCGTCGGGCAACCAGCGGTCGCCGATGCCGGAACCCGCCAGGGACGGGCGCTGCCGGCCGCGCCGGAGCGCGGGGCCGTGCGCGAGGACCAGCGGTACGCGACCGCCCGCGGTGAGCCGGGCCAGTGCGGCGGAAACCGCCTGCCGGACGTCCGCGAGCGGGTCGGTGCGCAGGCCAGGGACCGTCCCGGGGACGAGCAGGGGGGTCGCGGGCAGGATCACGGCGTGCACGATGGACGAAAGTAGCACCGGCCCCGGCATCAAGCGGCTCCTGGGCGATTCCACCCCCCTTTCCACGCAAAGGGCGCAGCGGGGGGAGGGGTCTGGCAGGTACTGTGGGCTGGTGAGGTTCTTCGGGTCACGACGCCGGAACACGGCGGGCGACGGCGACCGTGCGGCCACCGGCCCGCAACAGCCCGAGCCCAGGGAACTCGACGATGAGGAGCTGCGGGCGCAGGTGGAGGGCGTGCTCTTGCGCGAGCTCACGGGCGGCCTCGACGATCCCTCCTCGGTCCCCGAGCCACTGACGCGCGACCGCGTGGTCGAGTGGCTGGGCGAGAACGGGTTCAGCTACTTCGTGGACTCCGAGGGCGACGTCGGCGGGCTGTGGCACGGCTGGCTGTTCTACTTCCTCATGGTCGGCGAGAGCAACGAGGTGCTCCAGGTGCGCGGTCAGTGGCACCGGGACCTCACGATCGAGCGGCTGGAGGAGATCCTCGAGCTGTGCAACGAGTGGAACGCCGAGCGCATCTGGCCCAAGACGTACGTGCGCGTGCGGGACAACGGCGCCGTCCTCGTCTACACCGAGGTGACGGTCGACCTGGAGCACGGCGTCACCGAGGACCAGCTCGACCAGCTGCTGCAGTGCGGGCTGACCACGGGCTCCATGTTCTTCGAGCATCTCGACGAGACGTTCCCCGACCCGCTGAGGTCCGCGCCATGAGCCCGCCCCGGAGCGGAGGCGGCGCCGGCCGCTGGCTCGCGCGCCTGCTCAACCCACGTCCGCCGGCGGCCCGGCGCCCCACGGGCGCCCAGGTCCGCACGCTCGCGAACCCGCCGGTCGAGAAGCCGCGGCCGCTGACGACGCAGCGGGTCGGCGACGACCTGTCGCGGCGCGGCTACCGCTTCCGCATCGACGACGACGGCGACGTGACCGGCACCTGGGACGGGAACCGGTTCTGGTTCCTGCTGCTCGGCGAGCACGACGAGATCCTGCAGGTGCGGGGCCGCTGGGCGGGCGCTCTGCCCGCCGCGGCGCGGCTCGCGGTGCTCCAGGCGGCGAACGACTGGAACCGCGAGCGCATCTGGCCCAAGGTCTACACCCGCGAGGAGGGTGCGGGTCTGGCACTGTACGCCGAGGTGTCGGTGGACTTCGAGCACGGCGCCACCGAGGAGCAGCTCGCCCAGACGGTGTCGTGCGGGCTCGTCACGGCGAGCCAGTTCTTCTCGACCGTGGCGTCCCTGGCCCCGCCGCCGGACGCCGAGCCGGACGAGCCCGGCGGGGACGACACCGCCCGCTGAACCCCGCCCGCGGGTCCCACGGACCCGACGGGTACTTCTACCCGTATCGTTTTTTAGCCCTGTTGTCGCAGGTCAGTTACGGTCGTGAGCAGACAACGACCGGATGAGCGACAGGGGACCCGATGGGTGAGATGTGGGGCGCTGACATCACTCAGCTGCGCGCCCTGGCACGAGAGTTCGAGGGGGCGTCGCAGTCGCTGGACACCACGGTCACCGAGGTCACGTCCGTGCTGTCGAGCGTGGACTGGCTGGGACCGGGCGGCGACCAGTTCCGCGCGGAGTGGGACGGCCACCACGCGCCGGCCATCCGCGGCGTCTCCGGCAGCCTGGCGGACGTCCGGGGGATCCTGGAGCGCAACGCCGACGCGCAGGAGGAGACGAGCAGCGACTACGGGGGCGAGGCCGGTTCCGGGACCGGCGGCCCCGGCGGAACGGGCGGCATCGGGACGAAGGCCGGCGAGGGCAGCCCCGCCGGGAACCCCGAGGACGAGGGCTTCCCGGAGTGGTTCGACGAGGCCCTCGGCGGCTGGTCGAACGGGCTCACCGCGGGTGGGCTGGGGCAGGACCTGTTCAACTGGATCGTCAAGACCGGGACGGCGGTCGACTCGCTCGCCGACCTCGGCGCCGGCGGACACCTGCTCGACGCGTTCGGCAAGGCCTTCGCGGTCGCGGGGATCGTCACGGGCGGCCTCCAGGCGTTCGACGAGTGGTCCGAGGGCGACTTCTACGGTGGCGCGGACGGCGCCATCACGGCGGGCCTCAGCGTCGCGGTGCTCGCGACCGCGGCGACCCCCGCGGGCCCCTTCGTGGCCGGCGGTGCGGCGATCTGGGGCGGGCTCTCGCTGATCAACGGGCTGGTCTCCGACCGCCCGCTGAGCGAGAACCTCGTGAACTACAGCCCCGTGGGGATGGCCTGGAACGCCTTCTCCGACAAACCGTTCTCGGAGGCCGTGACCGACGCCGGAAGCTGGGCCTGGGACCGCGGCACCGACGCGGTGGGCGGGATCGCCGACGCCGCCGGGGACGCGTTCGATGCCGGCGGCAATATGCTCAAGGGCGCCGGGAAGGCCATCGGCGGCCTCTTCAGCTGAACCCACACCACTGACAGCCTGAACCAGGCCCTCAGCGGCCACTGGGAGGACAGAAACACATGACTGACAACTTCACGCCCGACCGGGACGTGTCCGCCGACCCCGACGTCGCGCTGCTCGAGCTCACCGCCTTCGAGCTGATCACCCTGCTCAGCCAGGGCCGGACCGAGGCGGGCAAGCGCACCACGGAGATGCTGCGGCTGCCGGAGCTCCCGCAGGACTCCCCGCTGCTCGGCGCCGGCCTGAGCTCGCTCGTGGTCCGGCGGCTGGCCAGGACGGAGGACGGCGCCCTGGTGCCGGTCGGCAAGCTGGCCGCGCTCTCGAACGTCCTGTTCACCGCGGACACCTGGGTCGAGGCCGCCGGGATCACGGACCGGGAGAACAACGCGGCGCTGCTGATCCGCTCCCCCAACGGCTCGGTCGTCGTCGAGCCGCGGCCCAACGGGATCTGGCAGGTGCTGCCGCTGGAGCCCGCGGAGCCGGTGCAGGTCGCCGCGTCGCGGTACGTCCAGGCGGCGTTCCGCACGCTGCAGGGGCGGCCGTTCGGCGGGAGCGTCAAGGTCACGGACGCCAAGGGCGCCCGGACGGCGGCGGTACGCGTCGCGGCCGACGACACCTGGCAGCTCGTGCACGGGCCCGCGGACCAGAAGCTCGAGCCGGCGCCGGTGCGGCCCGACCCGACGTTCCGCATCCTCGCGGAGGCGGTCGCGTGAACGCGCAGCGCCCGGCGAGCCCCTGGTCGGACGGCGGGGACCCGGCCCGCGCCCGCGGCCTCGCGTTGATGTGGACCGCGCTGTCCGCCGTCGGCTGGGTCATGGCCGGGTTCTCGACGCTGAGCTGGTGGACCGCGCAGGTGACCGGCCGGGCCGGGGAGAACCAGTGGCGCGGGTACGCCGAGGGCGACGTGTTCCCCTGGTACCTCGTGGTCCCGTTCGGGCTGCTCGGGCTGTGCCTGGCGGTCGTGGCCGCACGCCGCTGGGCCCGCGCCCGTGAGCTGGCGCGCCACACACCTCACGACCGGCCGTGAGCTCGCCGGAGAGGGACCACTGGTCCGACCGCGGCGACCCTGACCTGGCCGGGCGGCTCGCGCGGATGTGGGTGTCGTTCGGGGTCGTCGCCTGGGTGCTGGGCGGGGTCGCGTGGCTCGCCTGGTGGGTCGCGCAGGTCGGGAGCTACGAGAACAACATCCGTGGGTTCAACGCGGGCGACGGGTTCCCTTGGATCTTCATCGGCCTCTGCGTCGTGGCGGGCATCTGGTGCCTGCCGATCGCGCGTACCCAGCGGGCCCGCGCCCGATGGCTCGAGCAGAACGGCTGAGGCTTCGGTACGACGACGGCCCCTGGCACGGTGATCAGGTCATCGTGCCGGGGGCCGACGTCGTCGGATCGGCGGCGCAGCGTCGGTCAGCGGCGCAGCGTGGGCAGGCCCAGCGACACCGGGCCGGACGGCGCCGGCGTGCCGTGCGAGTGCTCGTCCTCTCCCCCGCCGAGCCGCGCCTTCTCGCGCGCGGCCCAGGCGTCGCCCGACCGGGTGCGGCGCACCACGAGGCCCGCGGCGTCGGCGGGCTGGGCGATCAGGTGGTGCGGGGCGGCCTTGGTGACGGTCACGGTCACCATGTCGCCGGGGCGCGGCACGCCCGCGGGGACGACGTCGGCCAGGCGCGGGTCGTCCAGCGTGGCGGGCGCCTGCGTGAGGTCGACGCCGGGAGCGACGTCGGCGGACCCGGCGCCGTCCGGCAGCGCGGACAGGCCGAAGTGCACCAGGCGGTTGTCCGCCGCGCGGCCCGACAGGCGGTGCGTCGCGCCGTCCTTGCGGCCAGAGCCCTCGGCGACGAGCACCTCGAGGGTGCGGCCGACCTGCCGGTCGGCCTCCTCGGCGCCGATGCGCTCCTGCAGGGCGAGCAGGCGCTCGAAGCGCTCCTGCACCACGGCCTTCGGGAGCTGGTCGTCCATGGTCGCGGCGGGCGTGCCCGGCCGCGGCGAGTACTGGAAGATGAACGCCGAGCTGAACCGCGAGGCCTCGACCACACGCATGGTCTCGGCGAAGTCCTCCTCGGTCTCGCCCGGGAAGCCGACGATGATGTCGGTGGTGATCGACGCGTCGGGCATCGCGGCGCGGACCCGGTCGAGTATGCCGAGGAACTTCTCCGAGCGGTACGAGCGGCGCATCGCGCGCAGGATCCGATCGGAGCCGGACTGCAGCGGCATGTGCAGCTGCGGCATCACGTTCGGGGTCTCGGCCATCGCGGCGATGACGTCGTCCGTGAAGGCGGCCGGGTGCGGGGACGTGAACCGCACGCGCTCCAGACCCTCGATCTGCCCGCAGGCCCGCAGCAGCTTGGCGAACGCGCCGCGGTCGCCGAACTCGACGCCGTAGCTGTTCACGTTCTGGCCCAGCAGCGTCACCTCGATGGCGCCGGCGGCCACGAGCGCCTCGACCTCGGCGAGGATCTCGCCCGGACGGCGATCGCGCTCCTTGCCGCGCAGGTGCGGCACGATGCAGAAGGTGCAGGTGTTGTTGCAGCCCACCGAGATGCTGACCCAGCCGGCGTAGACCGACTCGCGCTTGGTCGGCAGCGTGGACGGGAAGACCTGCAGGGACTCCGCGATCTCCACCTGGGCGGCCTCGTTGTGCCGGGCGCGCTCCAGCAGCACCGGCAGGGCGTCCAGGTTGTGCGTGCCGAAGACGACGTCCACCCACGGAGCCTTCGCGACGATGTCGCCGCGGTCCTTCTGCGCCAGGCAGCCGCCGACGGCGATCTGCATGCCGGGCCGCGTCGCCTTGATGCCCGCGAGCTGGCCGAGGTTCCCGTACAGCTTGTTGGCCGCGTTCTCGCGCACGGCGCACGTGTTGATCACGACGACGTCGGCGGCGTTCGCGGCCTCGTCCTGGCTGGACGCGCGCGTGTAGCCGGCCTGCTCGAGCATGCCGGCCATGTGCTCCGAGTCGTGCACGTTCATCTGGCACCCGAGGGTGCGGACCATGTAGGTGCGGGGCGCCTCGGGCACCTCGTCGCGGACGGCGGTGTCGGTCGCGGCGGCGTCGGGCAGGGCTGAGGGGAGGGCGGTCGTGGACATCGTCCCCGATTTTACGACCCCTTTCGAGGCCCGCCGAACGGTTGATCCAGGCACATAACGGGCATCTGTTACCGAAACGTTGTGCAGTGATGACCGGTCGACTTGGTCCTTGAAACATCGGATCGTTAGGTTCAAGGGATGGACCAGAGCACCTCGACCACCGGCCAACCGGCGGCCGACAACACCGTGGACGCTCCGACGTCGGACCGCGCCCTCGGGGCGCCCCTCGTCGAGCTGAAGAGCGTGAACAAGCACTTCGGCGCGCTGCACGTGCTGCAGGACATCGACCTCACCGTCCGCAAGGGCGAGGTGCTGGTCGTGATCGGCCCGTCCGGGTCCGGCAAGTCCACGCTGTGCCGGGCGATCAACCGCCTGGAGACCATCGACGACGGCACCATCACAGTCGACGGCAAGACCCTGCCCGAGGAGGGCAAGGCCCTCGCGCAGCTCCGCGCCGAGGTCGGGATGGTATTCCAGTCGTTCAACCTGTTCGCGCACAAGACCGTGCTCGACAACGTCACCCTCGGGCCGCGCAAGGTTCGCGGGCTGAGCAAGAAGGACGCGGAGGAGCAGGCCCGCAAGCTGCTCGACCGCGTGGGCGTCGGCAACCAGGCGGGCAAGATGCCCGCCCAGCTCTCCGGCGGCCAGCAGCAGCGCGTCGCGATCGCGCGCGCCCTGGCGATGCAGCCCAAGGTGATGCTGTTCGACGAGCCGACGTCGGCCCTCGACCCCGAGATGGTCAACGAGGTGCTCGACGCGATGGTCGCGCTCGCCCAGGAGGGCATGACGATGATCGTCGTGACCCACGAGATGGGCTTCGCCCGGAAGGCCGCCGACCGCGTGGTCTTCATGGCGGACGGGCAGATCGTCGAGGAGGCTCAGCCCGAGGAGTTCTTCACCGCGCCCAAGAGCGAGCGGGCGCGCGACTTCCTGTCCAAGATCCTGACCCACTGATCTTTCACAGACTGATCTCAGCCAAGGGGTCCTACCCGGACCCGAACTACCGAAGGGGAATCATGCGCAAGCACACCATGGGGCTGCTGGCGATGGCCGCCGCGTCCACCCTCGCGCTCTCGGCCTGCGGCGGAGCCGAGGTCGGCGGCGAGCCCGAGGAGGGCGCGTCCGCGGGCGGCGACGGCATCACGATCGGCATCAAGTACGACCAGCCGGGCCTCGGCCTGCAGGACGGCGCCGAGTACACCGGGTTCGACGTGGACGTCGCCCGGTACGTCGCGAACGAGCTGGGCTACAGCGAGGACCAGATCACCTTCAAGGAGACGCCCTCCGCCAACCGCGAGAGCATGCTCCAGAACGGTGACGTCGACATGATCTTCGCGACGTACTCGATCACGGACGAGCGCAAGGAGGTCATCGACTTCGCCGGACCGTACTTCGTCGCCGGTCAGGACCTCCTCGTCGCCGCCGACAACACCGACATCACCGGCCCGGAGGACCTGGAGGGCAAGAACCTCTGCTCGGTCACCGGCTCGACGTCGGCGGAGAAGATCAAGACCGACTACGCCGAGGGCGTGCAGCTCCTGGAGCGCCCGGGCTACGCCGAGTGCGTCACCGCCCTGGCCGCCGGCCAGGTCGACGCCGTCACGACCGACGACATCATCCTCGCCGGCCTCTCCGCCGCCAACGGCGACGGCAACCTCAAGGTCGTCGGCGCGCCGTTCTCCGAGGAGCGCTACGGCGTGGGCCTGCCCAAGGGCTCGGACCGGTGCGAGGACATCAACGCGGCGATCACCAAGATGATCGACGACGGCACGTGGGAGGAGCTCGTCGCCGCCAACACCGAGGGCGCCGACTACACCCCGAACGCGGACCTCAACCCGCCGACGCCGGACGCCTGCGCCTGACGTCTCCTTCGTAGTGCACCGGGATCGCGTCCGCCCAGCGAGACGCGATCCCGGTTCGCTGCGGGGCGGCATCCCGCCGTCCGCGACTGTGACCTACCGGGGCGCGCCGACCAAGGCCGTGCCTCTCCCGAAAGGTGACCCGTGAACGACTATCTGTCAGGGCTCGGCGCGCTCCTGCAGCAGTACGACGTGCTCGGAGCGTTCTGGACCAACATCCAGCTCACGTTCTGGGGCGCGCTGATCGCGCTGGCGCTCGGCACGCTGCTCGCGCTCATGCGGATCTCCCCCATCGCGTCGCTGCGCTGGGCCGGCGCCACGTACGTGAGCGTCTTCCGCAACACCCCGCTGACGATCATCATGACCTTCATGGTCATGGGCGTGTGGACCGCGCTCCAGATCCAGCTCGCCGACAACTTCGAGGACAACTTCTTCCGCCTCGCCGTCGTCGGCCTGGCCGTCTACCACGCGGCGTTCGTCTGCGAGGCGATCCGCTCCGGCGTGAACACGGTCCCGCTGGGCCAGGCCGAGGCCGCCCGCGCGATCGGCCTGTCGTTCCTGCCGGCCGCGCGCCTGATCATCCTTCCGCAGGCGTTCCGCGGGGCCACCGCCCCGCTGGGCAACACCCTCATCGCGCTGCTGAAGAACTCGACCGTGGCCGCGGCGGCCAGCGTCTCCTGGGAGACCTCCTCCACGATGAAGACCATGATCGAGTTCAACCCCAACTATCTCTGGGAGATCTTCGCGGTGTTCGCGATCGGCTACGTCATCCTGGTGATCCCCATCGGACTGCTGACGACCTGGCTGTCCCAGCGACTGGCGGTGAAGCGATGAGCGCCTCGGTACTCTTCGACGCCCCCGGGCCCCGGGCGCGGAGCTGGACCCTCGTCGGCAACATCGTCGGCGCGCTCGTCGTGCTCGCGGTGGCCGCGTGGGTGCTGGTCCAGCTCGACAGCAAGGGCCAGCTGGAGCCCCAGCTCTGGGCGGACGCCGTCTCGGCCCGCACCTGGCAGTACTACCTGATCCCGGGCCTGCTCAACACGCTGCGGGCGGCGGCGTTCGCGATCGTGGGCTCGATCGTCTTCGGCCTCGTGTTCGGCATGGGGCGGCTGTCGCAGGTAAGCCTCGTACGCGGGGTGAGCGGCACCGTGGTGGAGTTCTTCCGGGCCGTCCCCGTGCTGCTCATGATGGTGTTCTTCTACGGCCTGTTCGGGCAGCTGCTGCCCGGCGTGAGCGACAAGGCGTTCCTCGCCGTCGTGGTCGCGCTCATCCTGTACAACGGCTCGGTCATCGCGGAGCTGGTGCGGTCGGGCGTGGGGAACCTGCCCCGCGGCCAGGGTGAGGCCGGGCTCGCGATCGGCCTGACGCCGGGTCAGACGCTGCGCTCCATCCAGCTGCCCCAGGCGCTGGTGGCCATGCTGCCCGCGATGGTGTCGCAGATCGTCGTGGTCCTGAAGGACTCGGCGCTCGGCCAGCTCATCGGCTACCAGGAGCTGCTGCGCACCGGGCAGATCGTCTACTCGGCCGACGGCAACCCGCTGCAGGTGCTCACCGTCGTGGCCGTGGTGTTCATCGTGCTGAACCTGCTGCTCACCGTGGTGGCGCACCAGCTGTCCCGGCTGCTGTCGAGCCGCACGGCCGGGCAGACCATCGAGGGCACCGGCATCGGCAACCCGACCGCGGTCGCGGCGGGGGCCGGCGGGCCGAACAACATCTGACGGGGCGCCCCGCCGGACCTGGTCCGGCGGGGCCGCTGTCAGGTATCGACGAGAGGCCGGGTGGTCGGCAGCGGACGCTGCTCATCACCCGGCCTCTCGTCGGTCTGGGGCTCAGTCCTCGGCGTAGCCGAGGTCGTCCGTCTCCTCGCCCTCCGCGGCGAGCGCGTCCTTGACCAGCTCGAAGGCCAGGCCGGGCGCGTAGCCCTTGCGCGCGAGGGAACCGACGGCGCGGCGCACCCGCACCTGGCGCTCCAGGCTGCGCGTGCGGGTGACGAGCTTGGTGGCCAGCTTCGCCCCCGCGGCCCGCTCGTCGTCGGAGTCGAGCTGGTCGAGGGCCTCGACGGCGGTGTCCTCGTCGATGCCCCGCCGGCGCAGCTCCGCGGCGATGCCGCGGCGGGCCAGCCCGCGCTCGGCGTGCCGGGTGCGCACGATGGTCTCGGCGTAGGTCGCGTCGTCCACCAGGCCCACCTCGCCGAACCGGTCGAGCACCTGGACGACGACGTCCTCCGGGTAACCCTTGCGGGCCAGCGACTGCTCGAGCTCGCGGCGGGACTTCTGCGCCGCCGTCAGGATCCGGAGGACGACCTCGCGGGTCTTCTCGACGGCGTCGTCCCGGCTGATCTCGCCGGCCTCCAGGCGCTCCGCGACGGTGCGCCGCGGTGCCCGTTCGCCGGTGCCGCGCCGCCCTCGGCCGCTCGGACGGCGACCATCGCGGGCGGCCTCGCGACCGCCCTCCCAGCTGCTCTCCGCTCCGCCCTCCTGGGCGGCCGGACGGCCCCGACGCTTCCCCACGCCGGGACCGTCCGATGGATCACCGTACTGCACGTCAGAACGGTGCCTTCTCGGCGGCCGCCTCCGCCTTGGCGGCGGTCTTGGCCGCCGTCGTCTTGGTGGCGGTCTTCGCACGCGTCGTGGTCGACTTCGTGGCCTTGGCGGTCGTGGTCGTCCGCGAGGACGAGCTGGCCGCCGCGACGGTGCCCGTGGGCCCGTCGCCCTCGGTCGCCGACGAGAGCGGGGCGCCCGCGGCCGGGTCCGCCGGGGCGTCGACCTTCGGTCCGACGCCCAGCTTCTCCTTGACGCGCTTCTCGATGTCGTTGGCGAGGTCCGGGTTGTCGCGCAGGAAGGACCGCGCGTTCTCCTTGCCCTGGCCGAGCTGGTCGCCCTCGTAGGTGAACCACGAGCCGGACTTGCGCACGAAGCCGTGCTCCACGCCCATGTCGATGAGCCCGCCCTCGCGGGAGATGCCCACCCCGTACAGGATGTCGAACTCCGCCTGCTTGAACGGCGGCGCCATCTTGTTCTTGACGACCTTGACGCGGGTGCGGTTACCGACCGCGTCCGTACCCTCCTTGAGGGTCTCGATGCGCCGGATGTCGAGGCGGACCGAGGCGTAGAACTTCAGCGCCTTGCCACCGGTGGTGGTCTCGGGCGAGCCGAAGAACACACCGATCTTCTCGCGGAGCTGGTTGATGAAGATCGCGGTGGTGCCGGACGCGCTGAGCGCACCGGTGATCTTGCGCAGGGCCTGGGACATCAGGCGGGCCTGGAGACCCACGTGGCTGTCACCCATCTCGCCCTCGATCTCGGCCTTCGGCGTCAGGGCCGCGACGGAGTCGATGACGATGATGTCGAGCGCACCGGAGCGGATCAGCATGTCCGTGATCTCGAGGGCCTGCTCGCCGGTGTCCGGCTGCGAGACCAGGAGGGCGTCGGTGTCGACGCCGAGCTTCTTGGCGTACTCCGGGTCGAGCGCGTGCTCCGCGTCGATGAACGCCGCGATGCCACCCTGGCGCTGGGCGTTGGCCACCGCGTGCAGCGCGATGGTCGTCTTACCCGAGGACTCGGGGCCGTAGACCTCGACGATGCGGCCGCGGGGAAGACCCCCGATGCCGAGTGCGACGTCCAGGGCGATCGAACCGGTGGGGACCACCTCGATGGGGGCGCGGGTCTCTTCGCCGAGGCGCATGACCGAGCCCTTGCCGAAGTTACGGTCGATCTGTGCGAGGGCCGCCTCGAGGGCCTTCTCGCGGTCTGCTGGTGCGGGCATGTGCAACACCTTCGGTCTCTGGGCGCTGTGTGCGCCGACATGGATGGCTCTGTACGTCGTTGCCGACCGTACGCGGAGCCACTGACACGGACGCCTGCTCCGGCCGCCGCCTGTGGACGACGTTCCGGAATCCGTGCCTGTGGTCAAAGTCTAGCCGAACGCGTGTTCGAGGCAAGGCAGGACACACCGGTGTGTCGCGGGACATCTCGGCGAGCCCCGCGCGGGCTGCCGATCAGGCGGTGGCGGCCGGTCAGCGACGCGGCGGCGGGGCCTGCCGGTACTTGTCGGTGCCCCACCGGTCGGCGTCCGGCACGTCCAGCGCGTCGCACAGCGCGTGCCACACGTCGCGCGGCTCGTCGCCGTCCTCCAGGGCCGCCGCCGGGGTCCGCCCGTCCAGCGTCGGGAGCACCTGCTCGCGCGCCAGGGCCCGCCCGTAGGCAGGACCGAAGACCTCGTCGACCAGCTGCCAGAAATCCCGTTCGCGCACCCGTCAACCCTACGACGCCGGGAGACCTCCCCCGGCCCGTGTCAGTGGTCGGGGACACAATGGGGACCATGCCCACGCCCGACGACCCGCTCTCCCGGTTCGGCCCGGCCACCCGCACATGGTTCACGGGTGCGTTCGCGCAGCCCACCGCCGCCCAGGCCGGCGCATGGGACGCGGTGGCGCGCGACCAGCACGCGCTCGTGGTGGCACCGACGGGGTCCGGCAAGACGCTCGCGGCGTTCCTCTGGTCGATCGACCGCATCATGTCGGCGCCGCCGCCCGAGGACCGGGCGCACCGCTGCCGCGTGCTGTACGTGTCGCCGCTGAAGGCCCTGGCCGCGGACGTCCAGCGCAACCTGCGCTCCCCGCTGACGGGCATCCGGCAGGCCGCGGCCCGGGAAGGCGTCGAGGTCCCCGACGTCACCGTGGGCATGCGCACGGGAGACACGCCCGCGAGCGAGCGGCGCGCGTTCGCCACGCGACCGCCGGACATCCTGGTCACCACGCCGGAGTCCCTCTTCCTCATCCTCACCTCCTCGGCCCGCGCCGGGCTCGCGGGCGTCGAGACCGTGGTGCTCGACGAGATCCACGCCGTGGCGGGCACCAAGCGCGGCGCCCACCTGGCGCTGAGCCTGGAGCGCCTCGACGCGCTGCTGGAGCGGCCCGCGCAGCGCATCGGCCTGTCCGCCACGGTGCGGCCGGTCGAGGCCGTCTCACGGTTCCTCGGCGGCGGCCGTACCGGCTCCGCGGCGCGCGAGGTCGTCGTCGTGCAGCCGCCGTCGCACAAGGAGTGGGCCATCGACGTGGTGGTCCCGGTGCCGGACCTCGCGGACCTGGGCAGCGCGCCGGGCCCCGGCGTGCCCGACCCGGGCGACCCCGGCGGCCGGGCCTCGGGCGACGACGAGATCGACCTGTCCGGCGAGGCGACCCAGCCTCTGCGCAAGGCCTCGGTCTGGCCGCACGTCGAGGAGCGCGTGGTCGACCTCGTGGCGGACCACACCTCGACCATCGTCTTCACCAACAACCGGCGCGGCGCCGAGCGGCTGACCGCCCGCATGAACGAGGTCTGGGCCCAGCGCCAGGGCCTCGACGTCGCGGACCCCGCCAGCACGTGGGCCGCCCTGGTCCCGGGCCAGTCGGGCACGTCCGCCGGCATCCCCCGGCCCGTGCCGGGCGAGCGCGGCCTGCCGGAGGCGGTCCCGGGCACGCCGGAGCCGCCCGCCGACGTCGTCCTGGCCCGCGCCCACCACGGCTCCATGAGCCGCGCCGAGCGCACCCGTACCGAGACGGAGCTGAAGGAGGGCCGGCTGCCCGCCGTGGTCGCCACCTCCTCCCTGGAGCTCGGCATCGACATGGGGGCGGTGGACCTGGTGGTCCAGGTGGGCGCACCACCGTCGGTCGCGAGCGGGCTGCAGCGCATCGGCCGCGCCGGCCACCAGGTCGGTGCCGTGTCCAAGGGCGTGGTCTTCCCGATGTTCCGGGGCGACCTCGTGCCCGCCACGGTCATCGCGCAGCGCATGCGCGCGGGCGCCATCGAACACATGCACGTCCCCGCCAACCCGCTGGACGTGCTGGCGCAGCAGGTGGTGGCGTCGCTCGCCGTCGACGACTGGGACGAGGCCGAGCTGCTCGCGCTGGTCCGCCGGGCCGCGCCGTTCGCGCACCTCGGCGACGCCACCTGGCGCGCGGTGCTCGACATGCTCGCGGGCCGCTACCCCAGCGAGGACTTCGCCGAGCTGCGCGCCCGCATCACCTGGGACCGCGCCACGGGCATGCTCCGCGGCCGCCCCGGCGCGCTGCGCCTGGCCGCCACGAGCGGCGGCACCATCCCCGACAAGGGCGCCTATGGCGTCTTCCTCGCCACGGACGCGCCCGAAGGCGGCACGCTCGCCGACAGCGTCGGCGGCTCGTCCGGCGCCGGGCGGGCCCGCGGCGGCAAGCGCGTGGGCGAGCTCGACGAGGAGATGGTCTACGAGTCCCGCGTGGGCGACACGTTCACGCTGGGGTCGAGCACCTGGCGCATCCAGGAGATCACCACCGACCGGGTGCTGGTCACCCCGGCGCCCGGACTGCCCGGCCGCCTGCCCTTCTGGAAGGGCGACGCCCCGGGCCGCCCGGCGGAGCTCGGCAAGGCGGTGGGCGCGTTCGTCCGCGAGGCCGACGCCGCCCTGGCCGACGACGTCGACGCCGGTCGCAAGCACCTGCGCGACGCCGGGCTCGACGACTGGGCGGCGGACAACCTCGCCGCCTACCTGACCGAGCAGCGGCTCGGCACGGGGCGCGTGCCCGACGACCGGACGGTCGTGGTCGAGCGGTTCCGCGACGAGCTGGGCGACTGGCGGGTGGTGATCCACTCGCCGCTCGGCGCGCGCGTGCACGCCCCGTGGGCCCTCGTGATCAGCGCCCGGCTCCGGGCCCGGTTCGGCCTGGACGTGGCCGCCATGCACTCGGACGACGGGATCGTGCTGCGGCTGCCCGACTCCGGCGGCGGCTGGGACGGCGACCAGTGGGACGTGGGCACCGACCTCACGGGGTTCGGCGCCGACGACCAGGCCCGCACCGAGCCGGCGTTCGAGACCGGCGACGGCGCACCCCAGCACGCCCCGGGCCGCGTCACCCTCGAGGACCTGCTGCTGGACCCCGACGAGGTGCTCGGCGCCGTCCGCGACGAGCTGGGCTCCTCGGTCATGTTCGCCGCGCGGTTCCGCGAGGCGGCGGCGCGCGCCCTGCTGCTCCCCCGGCGTCGGCCGGACCGGCGGCAGCCGCTGTGGCAGCAGCGCCAGCGCTCGGCCCAGCTGCTGGAGGTCGCGAGCCAGTTCCCGGACTTCCCGATCGTGCTGGAGGCGGCCCGCGAGTGCCTCCAGGACGACTTCGACGTGGCCGCCCTGACCGAGCTGATGCGCGAGATCGGCTCGGGCGGCGTCCGCGTGGTCGAGGTGACGACCCCGACTCCGTCGCCGTTCGCGCAGTCGCTCCTGTTCGGCTACACCGCCCAGTTCCTGTACGACGGCGACGCGCCGCTGGCCGAGCGCCGGGCGGCCGCCCTGTCGCTCGACCCGGAGCTGCTCGCCGAGCTGCTCGGGGAGCAGGGCTCCGCCGACCTGGCCGACCTGCTCGACCCCGGCGCCGTGGAGCGCACCGAGGCCGAGCTCGCCGGGCTCGCCCCCGACCGGCAGGCCCGGGACGCCGAGGGCCTGTGGGACCTGCTGCGCCGTACGGGCCCGCACCCGCTGGACGCCCTGGAGGCGCGCACGCGCGAGGACGCCCGGCACGCCGTCGCCCACTGGCTGGAGGAGCTGGAGACCACGCGCCGCGTGATCCGGGTCCGGTTCGCGGGCCAGGAGCAGTGGGCGGTCGCCGAGGACGCCGGCCGGCTGCGCGACGCGCTCGGCGTGGCCCTGCCCGTGGGCATCCCGGAGACCTTCACCGAGCTCGTCCCCGACCCGCTCGGCGACCTGCTGCGGCGGCACGCCCGCACGCACGGGCCGTTCGGCGCCGCCGCGCCCGCCCAGCGGTTCGGGCTGGGCGTCGCCGTGGTCGCGCACGGCCTGGCCCGGCTGGAGGCCGACGGCGCCCTCGCGCGCGGGCGGCTGCGGCCGGGCGCGCTCGGCGGCACGGGCGACGACTGGTGCGACCCCGGCGTGCTGCGCCTGCTGCGCCGCCGTTCGCTCGCCGTGCTGCGGGCCGAGGTCGAGCCCGTCGAGCAGGAGGCGCTGGGCGCTTTCCTGCCCCGCTGGCAGAACGTCTCCACCGGGCTGCTGCGCGGCGCCGACGGGCTGGTGCAGGCGATCGAGCAGCTCGCGGGGGCCGCGGTCCCGGCGTCGGCCCTGGAGACCCTGGTGCTGCCCGCCCGCGTGACCGACTACTCCCCCGCCCTGCTCGACGAGCTGACGGTCGCGGGCGAGGTGCTGTGGGCCGGGCACTCCCGGCTGCCCGGGTCGGGCGGCGGGGACGGCCTGGTCTCCCTGCACCTGGCCGACGGCGCCGCGCTCACCCTGCCCACGCTCGAACCGGTCGAGGAGGAGAGCCCGCTCGACTCCGACCTGCACCGCGCGGTGCTCGACCTGCTGACCGGGTCGGGCGGCTTCTTCCTGCCCCGGGTCGCCGAGCTCACCTCCGCCGAGCCGGACGCCGTGCTCGAGGTGCTCTGGGACCTCGTCTGGGCCGGGCAGGTCACCAACGACGGGCTCGGCGCGCTCCGCGACCGAGTCGGCGGCGGCGGCGCGCACCGCGCGCCCCGGACCGCCGCGCGGGCCCGGCCGGTGCGCCGGTCCCGGTTCGCCGTGTCCCCCGGCCGCCCCGCCTCAGCGCTGCGGGCCGGCGCCTCGACCGTGGGCGGCAGCGGGCGCTGGGCCGCCCTGCCGCTGCGGGAGCCGGACCCCACGCTGCGCGCCCACGCCCTGACCCAGGTGCTGCTCGAACGGCACGGGGTACTGACCCGTTCGGCCGCGGCCGCGGAGGGCGTCGGGGCCGGCTACCGCGACGTCTACCGCGTGCTGTCCGGCCTGGAGGAGCGCGGTGCGGTGCGCCGCGGGTACTTCGTGGAGCACCTGGGCGGGTCGCAGTTCGCCCTGCCCGGCGCCGTCGACCGGCTGCGCGTGGACGCGACCGACCGATCGCGGATCGTCGAGGCGGAGCTGGAGGTCGCGGAGCGGACGGCGGCCGTGGCGACCGGCACGGGCGCGAACAGCACGAGCGGCGCCGTGGTGCTCGCCGCCATGGACCCCGCCAACCCCTACGGGGCCGCGCTCGCGTGGCCGGCGGCCGCGTCGTCCGAGGCAGCCGGGCAGCCGACCGGACAGCCGTCGGACCCCGGCCCGGCCACAGTCGACGGGACCCCGGGCGACCGGCACGTCACCGCCCACCGGCCCGGCCGCAAGGCGGGCGCCGTCGTGGTGCTCACCCACGGCGACCTGACCCTGTTCGTGGAACGTGGCGGGCGCACGGTGCTGTCGTTCACACAGCAGCCCGCGCGGCTCGCGGCGGCGGCCGCCGCCCTGGCCAGGACGGTCCGCGAGGGCCGGCTCGGGCGCCTGGTGGTCCAGCGGGTCGACGGCCTGCCCGCGCTGGAGGCCGCACGCCACCACCCGGCGGCGCGGGCCCTCGTCGAGGCTGGTTTCGCGGTCACTCCACGTGGTCTGCGGATCTCGGTCCGCTGAGCGCCAGGGCCGGGCCCGGGCCGTCGAGGGCGGCGAGCGGGTCGGGCTGCCCCTCCGGTCCCTCACGGTCGATGGTGGCCGCGAGCAGGAACAGGTAGCCGATCATGATGACGAAGCCCACGCGCTCGATGAGGCCGAAGGCGGCGATGCCCGAGTCGGCGAGGTAGACGAGCGACAGGTGGATCACGAGGAACAGCGCGACCATGATCCCCAGCGCCCGGGCGGCCGACCGCAGGGAGCGCGGGAGCGACGAGCGGGGGCGGACGATCGAGCGCTCAAGGCTCAGCCCGACGACGGGGAGCACGCAGAACGCCGTGGCGGCGCTGACCCGGTGGATGATCGCCGACATCGAGGCCTCCGTCCCCGGCGGGTCCGTGGGGAACGCGCCCACCAGCACCATGGCGATCGCGAAGACGATCATCGCGGCGGCGGGCACCGGGCCGACGGCCAGCCCCGCGCGGTACATCCGCACGGTGAGGATCAGCCCGAGCACGGCCAGGATCACCCCGCCCGCGAGGATCATCTCGCCGCCCATGGGCACGAAGGCGTACCAGCTGATCGGGTCGAGCACCGGGTCCACGACGGAGGCGCCCACCACGTGCGCGGCGATCATCGGCAGCAGTGCGGTGGCGCCGAACCAGCTCACGGTGCGGGTGCTGCGGGGGTCTGGGGACTCAATCGGCTGGTCCGGGTGTCTGCCCAGGTCAGCGCCAACTACGGTCATGGGACAAGAGTCGTGTAACGGACGGCGGAAAGCCATCGGGTTTACCCCCGGTCACGCCCTGAACCGCACTCGGGGCCATCCCTGACCGACCTGCGGGGGCCTGGACCCCCGGAACGGGGCCGATCCGGATCACATGGGTGATATGCCGGTTGTGCCGCCTTCCCGGGCCGGGCGCACACTACGCTGAAACCCCACGACGAGGGGAGCGGCCGTGCCCGAGGGGGATGTCCTGCGTCTCACCGCCGAGCGGCTGACCGCCGCGCTGCGCGGCCTGCCGCTCGTCCGTGCGGAGCTGCGGTGGCCCAGCGCCGGCGCCGCGCACCTGACCGGCGCGACCGCGCTGGAGACCAGCGCGTACGGCAAGCACCTGCTCACCCGGCTCGACGACGGTCGGACGCTGCACACCCATCTGCGGATGGACGGCTACTGGCGGGTGCACCGCACCGGTTCACGGGAGGCCACGGCCCGGCATCCGGCCGTCCGGGTCGTGCTCGCGACCGACGCCTGGACCGCCATCGGCTGGCACCTCGGGATGCTCGACCTGCTGCGCACCCACGACGAGAGCCGCATCCTGAACGGCCTGGGCCCGGACGTGCTGGGCGACGACTTCCCCACCGCCGGGCTGGCCGACGGCGTCGCGCGGCTCGTGCGGGAGCCCGACCGGCCCCTGTGCGCCACCCTGCTGGACCAGCGCACGGTCGCGGGCCTGGGCACCATCTGGATGGCGGAGTCCCTGTTCGCGCGGCGCCTGTGGCCGTGGCTGCCGGCGGGCTCCCTGCCGCAGGGCGAGCGGACGGTCCTGCTGCGCACCGCGCGGCGGCTCATGGAGCGGAGCGTCGCCGTGGGCCGGGCCCGCGGGCTCGGCTCGGTCGAGCTGCACGTGCACGGCCGCGCGGGCCGGCCGTGCCACCGGTGCGGCACCCCCATCGCCGTCGGGACGGCCAACGAGAAGCCCTACGAGCGGCCCGTCTTCTGGTGCCCCACCTGCCAGGCGCCGGGTCCGGAGTGACGCCGGCGCCGCTCGGCAGGACAGGCCGGCGGAGACACGACGAGGGCGGAGCACCAGGTGCTCCGCCCTCGTCCTAAGGCGCTGCTCGGGGGCAGCTGCCAGGTCAGCCCACCGGCGCCAGGTCGGACTGCTCGACGTCCCGCCGCGCTGCGGTCCGCTCGCCTCCCCTGGCCAGCAGCCCGGCGACGAAGTCCGCCGGGATGGTGTCCGGAATCTGGAATCCTTCGGCAACCGCCACGCGGTCGCTCACCTCACGCAGCACCAAGGACAGCGGCACGTCGAGCGCTTCGCAGATGGAACCCAGAAGTTCGGACGACGCCTCCTTCTGCCCTCGCTCCACCTCGCTGAGGTAACCCAGCGACACTCGCGCCGCCGACGACACCTCGCGGAGGGTGCGCCCCTGACGCTGCCGCGTGTCTCGCAGCACGTCTCCGATTTCTCGCCGTAGTACGACCATCTCGCGCCCCCTTTCAGTGCCTGTCCCTGTCCTCACGCCCTGTCCTGGCTGGACCGGCCGTGCCTTGCGTGTGGTACGTCCCCCGGGTGCGGAGGTCGTTCTACCGTACCCCGCGCTCGAAGAGTTCTTGCGCCGGCCCCGAGTGGTCGGCTTGTTCGTGATCACACCGGGACCAACGCCGCTGGTATGAGCCTTGTTCCCGAAGTGTGCCCGCGTCAAGCCCTGTGCAAGATTAGGCCAAGAAGTTTCACTTGTCTGTAACTTCTGGGAGCCTAACTTGCTCCGCATCGCTTTTTTCACCCGGCAGCTCGCTGACGAGCAGCGACGCCATCTCGATCACGCCGCGGGCGGCGTCGTCGATGATCCGGGGCCGGTCGCCCGACAGGTCCAGGCGGTGCACCTCGGACGCCAGCGGGGTGCTGACTGCGACGAACACCACACCCGGCGCTTGACCGTCCTGCGGGTCCGGACCGGCCACGCCGGTCGTCGCGAGGCCGACGTCGGCGCCCGTGGCCGTGCGCACGCCGGCCGCCATCTGGGCGGCCACCGCCTCGTCCACGGCCCCGCGCTCGGCGAGCAGGTCGGCGTCCACGCCGAGCAGGCCGGCCTTCAGGTCGGTGGCGTAGGCGACGACGCCGCCGCGCAGCACCTTGGACGCGCCGGGGACCGACACGAGCGTCGCCGTGACGAGCCCGCCCGTGAGCGACTCGGCCACGCCGATGGTCCACCCACGGGCGGCGGCCGCCGCCAGCAGGCGCGCCGCCGTCATGACCGCGCTGCCCGGGCCCGCGCGTCCCGGCGGATCTTCCAGCCCTGGTAGACGTACTCCAGGCCCGTCACGACCGTCACGACGAACGCGGCCAGCAGCACGACCCAGGCGATCACGGTGAGCCAGTCGAGACCGTCCCGCGGGAGCAGGAACAGCGAGATCGCCACGCTCTGCAGCACCGTCTTGAGCTTGCCGCCCCGGGACGCGGGCATCACCTCGTACTTGACCATGCCCAGGCGCATGAACGTGATGCCGAGCTCGCGCACCAGGATGATCACGGGGATCCACCAGGGCAGCTCGCCCAGCGGGATCCAGAGCAGGATCAGGGCGGCGCCCACGAGCAGCTTGTCCGCGATCGGGTCGAGCAGCTTGCCCAGGTCGGTGATGAGGCCCCGCGACCGCGCGAGGTAGCCGTCGACCTTGTCCGACACCGCCGCGACCACGAAGATCGCCGTGGCCACGAGCCGCCAGGTCGTGTCGTCCCCGCCTTCGACGAGAAGTGCCCAGGCGAAGAACGGGACCATGGCGATGCGAATCATCGTGACGATGTTCGCAATGTTCCAGGGCGACGGAGCGTCGGTGACCATTGCCCCAGCCTAGCCGCGGATCGTCCGCCCCCCGGACCGCACACGGTCCCACGGGCGGCTCCCGCGCCCTCGCCCCGCGCGTCCGCTCGCTCCCCCGCCGGGCCTGCCATAACATCCGAGGGTGGCCAACGTCGGCGCCCTGCGGCTCCTCGCATCCGCGACCGTGACCTGCGCACTCGTCACGACGGCCGCGGGCTGCACGCTCCTAGCCGACCCGGGCTCGGCACCGCCGTCCGCCGGCTCGGGCGACCCAGGGACGACGTCGACCCCCGTCGCCTCGTCCGCGACGCCGACCCCCTCCCCGTCCCCCACCCCGCAGGACGTCGAGCTCACGCTGCTCGCCGGCGGCGACGTGCTCACCCACACGCCCGTGAACGACTCCGCGACCGGGCCGGACGGCATCGACTACTCGCCGCTGCTGGCGGGCATCGACCCCTGGGTGGAGCACGCGGACCTGGCCCTGTGCCACCTGGAGGTGCCGGTCGCGCCGCCCGGCACGCGGCCGTCGGGCTACCCGGTGTTCCGCGCGCCGAAGGAGATCGTCCGCGACCTGGGCGAGCAGGGCTGGGACGGCTGCTCGACGGCGTCCAACCACTCGGCCGACTCGGGGTTCGACGGCATCGCGGCGACCCTCGACGCGCTGGACGACGCCGGGATGGGCCACGTCGGTACGGCGCGTGACGAGCGCGAGTCGCTCGAACCCCAGCTCTACGAGCTGCGCCGGGAGGGCCGGACCGTCACGGTCGCGCACCTGGCCGCGGCCTACGGGCTGAACGGCCTGGAGCCACCCGCCGGGCCCTGGTCGGTGGACCTCATCGACGCGGACCGGATCGTCGAGCAGGCCCGGGCGGCCCGGGACGCGGGCGCGGACCTGGTCGTGGTGAGCCTGCACGACGGCACCGAGTACGTCACCGAGCCCACCGAGCACCAGCGGAAGACCGTCCGGGCGCTGGCCCGCTCGCGGCAGGTCGACCTGGTGATCGGGCACCACGCGCACGTGCCGCAGCCGCTGACGCACCTGGGCGGCGGGCCGGGCGGCGACGGGATGTGGGTGGCCTACGGCCTCGGCAACCTCCTGTCCAACCAGGGCAAGGAGTGCTGCGTGGCGGCGTCCGCCGTCGGGCTGCTGCTGGTGGCGGACGTCGTCCAGCCGCCGAACGGCCCGGCCCGGGTCACGGACGCGCGCTGGGCCGCGACCACGGTCGACCGCGCCGCCGGGCACCGGCTGCGCGCCACGCGCGACGCCCTGGCGCACCCCGAGGAGGGGCAGCTCGGCACCGCCGAGCTGGAGCAGCGCCTGCGGATCGCACGGACCGCGGCCGGGACCGCCGCGGACGAGCAACGGCAGCCGCCGAAGGACGACGCGGGCAAGGCGCCGAAGGTCATCCGCCGCGACTGACCGACAACGTGTCAGACGCTCAGATCACCAGGGGGATCTGAGCGTCTGACACGTGGCGAGGGACGGTCAGCGGACCGCCTCGGCGTCGTCGTGGTAGTCGCGGGCGACCGGCGGCATGTGCCCGTCCGTGCCGTCGGCGTACTGGTCGCCCCCGCCGTCGGCCGAACCGCCGTCCGCCCCGTCGCCGTCGGACGACGCCTGGTCGAAGACCCCAGCCGGCTCCTCGCCCCGGATGAGGGCGAGCGCGGCGGGCAGGTCGTCGGCCGCGACCAGCACGTCGCGTGCCTTGGAGCCCTCCGAGGGCCCCACGATCTCGCGCGACTCCAGCAGGTCCATGAGCCGCCCCGCCTTGGCGAAGCCCACGCGCAGCTTGCGCTGGAGCATGGAGGTGGACCCGAACTGGGTGGTGACCACGAGCTCGGTCGCCTGCAGCAGGAGGTCGAGGTCGTCGCCGATGTCCTCGTCGACCTGCTTCTTGGCCGCGGCGGGCGCGGCGACGTCCTCGCGGTAGATCGGCTTGAGCTGGCTCTTGACGTGCTCGACGACCTGGTGCACCTCGGACTCGGTGACCCAGGCGCCCTGCACGCGCATCGGCTTGGCCGCGCCCATGGGCAGGAACAGGGCGTCACCCTGGCCGATGAGCTTCTCGGCGCCGGGCTGGTCCAGGACCACGCGGGAGTCGGCGAGCGAGGACGTGGCGAACGCGAGCCGGGACGGCACGTTCGCCTTGATCAGGCCCGTCACGACGTCGACGGACGGGCGCTGCGTGGCGAGTACCAGGTGGATGCCCGCGGCGCGGGCGAGCTGCGTGATGCGCTGGATCGAGGCCTCGACGTCGCGCGGGGCGACCATCATGAGGTCCGCCAGCTCGTCGACCACCACGAGCAGGTACGGGTACGGCGCGATCTTGCGCTCCGAGCCCGGCAGCGGCTTGACCTTGCCGGCCCGGACGGCGACGTTGAAGTCGTCGACGTGCTTGTAGCCGAAGGTCGCCAGGTCGTCGTAGCGGGCGTCCATCTCGCGCACCACCCAGTCGAGGGCCTCCGCGGCCTTCTTGGGGCTGGTGATGATGGGCGTGATCAGGTGCGGGATGCCCTCGTAGATCGTGAGCTCCACGCGCTTGGGGTCCACCAGGATCAGGCGCACCTGCTCCGGCGTGGAGCGCATCAGGATCGAGGTGATCATCGAGTTGATGAAGCTCGACTTACCGGCGCCGGTCGCACCGGCCACCAGGATGTGCGGCATCTTGGCGAGGTTGGCCACGACGTAGCCGCCCTCGACGTCCTTGCCGACGCCCATCACCATCGGGTGCTCCGTGCGGCGGGCCGCGCCCGAGCGCAGCACGTCGCCCAGCACCACGGTCTCGCGGTCGGTGTTGGGGATCTCGATGCCGATCGCGGACTTGCCCGGGATGGGCGACAGGATGCGCACGTCCGCGCTGGCGACCGCGTACGCGATGTTGTTGGACAGGGACGTGATGCGCTCGACCTTGGTCTTGGCGCCCACCTCGACCTCGTACCGGGTGACCGTCGGGCCGCGGCTGAAGCCCGTGACCTTGGCGTCGACGCCGAACTGCTCGAAGACGCCCGTCAGGGACTCCACGACGCGGTCGTTGGCGGCGGAGCGCGCCTTGTGCGGCGGGCCCTGGACCAGCACCTCCTCGTCGGGCAGCAGGTAGACCGTGTCGCCCTCCAGCATCGGCTGCACGCCGCGCGGCATCGGCTCGCCCTGCTGCGGCGGTCGCGGCCCGTCCTTCTTGGCCGACGCCGCCGACGCCGCCGGCTCGCCGTCCGGTCCGAGCACACCGGGACCGATGGCGGGGGCGCCGGTGACCTTGCCGGCGGACTGGCTGGTCGGGATGCGCTGGGTCGTGGCCTTGCCGGCCTTGCCGCCACGCTGCTCGACCTCGGCGGCCTTCTCGAACGCCTCGTCGCCGGTGAACCCGGCCAGGCGCTCCTTCTCCTCGGCGATCTCCTGCTTGGTGCGGCGCTTGCGGCGCTTGGCCTCGGGCCTGCCGTCGTGCGCCGAGACGCCGTCGGCCAGGGAGAGCCCGTCCTCGGCGCCGTCCTCCGGCTCGCGGTGGTTGCCGGTGAGCCGGTCGTACATGCCGCGCAGGCGCGCGGGGATCCGGTGCACCGGCGTCGCGGTGACGATGAGGACGCCGAAGAACCCGGCCAGCACGTACAGCGGGATCGCGAACCACTGCGTCAGCCCGGTGACGACCGGGGTCGCGAAGAGGAAGCCGATCACGCCGCCGGCGTTCTGCACAGGGGTGAAGCCGTCGGCGGGCGAGGGCAGGCCGGCGCTGATGTGCACCAGCGAGCACGTGGCCACGACCAGGAAGCTGAGCCCGATCGCGACCCGGCCGTTCTGCTGGGTGCGCTCGGGGTGTCGCATGACGCGGAAGGCGAGCCACATGAGCAGCACCGGCAGCGCCACGCCCGCGACGCCGAGCGTGCCCGCGACGACCGCGTGCACGCCGTCGCCGAAGGGGCCGTCGATACCCCACCACTCACGCGCCGCGACGATGACCGCCACGGCGAGCAGCGCGAAGCCGACGCCGTCGCGCCGGTGGTCCGGCAGCTCCGTCTCTGCCTGCTGTCCTGTGCTCTTGCTCGTGCTGTTCCTCGCCACGCCGCTCTTTCCCGCGTTCTGTGCGTCCTCGTCCGCTGCGTCAGGCGCCCGTCGCGGCCCCGCGGCGCGGGTCGCGCCGCCGACCGCGTGCGCCATACCCATCCACAGGCCGCGCACCGCGCGGACCGGCCACGGCGGGCGGGACGGTACGGGCGCAGCCTTGGCTGCCGGGCGGGTAGCCCCCCGGCGCTGGGTCGATCGCTTCGACGCTGCGGCGCGGGGCTTGGCGCTCTTCGCGCCCTGCCCGGAACTCTTCCCGGAACTTCGCCGGGCCGACGTGCGGGTCGCCATGATGTCGCCACCGTAACCGGCGCGGACGGCCCGGCCCAGGACCCCTCGCGGTGTGTCCCGGACCGGGCCGTCGACCGGTTTGTCCGGCTACGCGCCCCGGCGCTCAGCCCAGCAGCAGGCCGCCCGCGAGCGTCACGACGCCCGCGCCCAGGACCACCGCGCCCGTCGGCAGCAGCACGACAGCGCGGTTGGGCGTGGTGCGCCCCGTCCCGATCGCGGAGAGGAAGAAGCCCGCCGGCATGAGGATCGCGGCGACCAGGACGCCCGTGGCGGCGAGCCAGCGCAGGAACCCGGTCAGGTCCGTCGCCTCCGTCAGCAGCAGGCAGAGCAGGCCGAGGATCACCAGCACGCCCGCGTGGGCGTGCCCGGCCCGGAAGAAGCTCTTCTGCAGGTCGGTCGTGGCGAGCCTGCCGCCGAAGACCTTGAGCAGGAAGAAGCCGCCGGACTCGATCCCGACGACGGTCAGCAGCACGATGCCCGCGGTGATGCGGGCGGGGTCCGAGAGCTCGAGCACGACGTCCTCCTGGGGTGCGTCCGTTGTTTTGTAACAGTGTTATCAAACAACGTTCGCAAACTCCCGTCAAGGCTTCTAGACTCACGGCATGGCCCGACCCCGACTGCACGACGACGCCCTGCGCACCCGCCTCCTGGAGGTCACCTCCCGGGTCATCTCGTCGGACGGCGAGGCCGCCGTCACGGTGCGCAAGGTCGCCGCCGAGGCCGCGACCAGCGCGTCGGCGGTCTACGCGCTGTTCGGGTCGCGCGAGGCGCTCCTGGCGGCGGTGAGCGAGGAGGGGTTCCGGCGGTTCGCCGAGCACCTGGCCGCCGTCGGACAGGGCGTGGACCCGGCCGCAGACCTGCGCGACCTGGGCAGCGCCTACCGCGGGTTCGCCCTGGCGGACCCGCACTTCTACCGCGTCATGTTCGACCGCGGCGTGGCGCTCGCCGACGGCGACCCGGCCGACGCCGTCGAGCGGCCCACCTTCCGCGTGCTGCACGACGCCGTGGGCCGGGTGCTGCCCGGGGCGCCGGCCGAGCAGGTGCTGAGCGCCGCCGTCGGGCTGTGGGGCCTCGTGCACGGGCTGGTGTCGCTGGAGCTCGCGGGGCTGCTGCCCGGGGACGAGCGGACGCGGGCGGCCGCGTTCGAACGGGCCAGCGGGACGGTGGGGGCCGCGCTGCTGCGGGGATGAGCCGTGGGCGCCGCCGCGGACCGGGCCCAGTTCAGGCGCCCGCGGCCCGCCAGGCCTCGACGTCGGCCACGTACGCCGCGACCCGGTCGCGGGGCAGGAACGAGCCCTCGAAGGACGCCGCCGCGAGCGCCGCCCGCTGGTCGCGGGTCAGGCCGAAGGCGGCGGTGACGGCGTCGTCGACGTCGTCCACGTAGGCGCCGAAGTAGGGCGGGTCGTCGGAGTTGAGGCTGACGAGCATGCCGGCGGCGACCATGTCGGGCAGCGGGTGCTCGGCCAGGGTCGGGACGGCGCGCAGGCGCACGTTGGAGACGGGGCACAGGGTGAACGGGACCTGCTCGGCGGCGACGCGGGCCACGAGGGCGGGGTCCTGGACGACGGCGATGCCGTGGTCGATCCGCTCGGCGTGCAGCAGGTCGAGGGCGTCCCGGACGTTCGCAACCGGGCCCTCCTCCCCCGCGTGCGCGGTGCGGCGCAGGCCGGCGGCCTCGGCCCGGGCGTAGAGGTCGGTGAACAGGCCGGGCGGGTAGCCGATCTCGGCGTTGTCCAGCCCGATGCCGACGATCGGCGTGTCGATGGCGAGCAGGCGCTCGAGGACGTCGAGCGCGTCGGCGACGGGCTTGTCGCGGTGGAACGCGGCGATGAGCAGGGTGGAGACGCCGTGGTCGGCCTCGGCACGGTCCAGGACGCCGGTGATGCCACCGACCACGGCCTCGAGCGGCACGCCGCGCACGAGGTGCGCCTGCGGGTCGAAGCTGATCTCCGCGTGCCGCACCCCGGCGTGGGCCGCGCGGGCGAGGTAGGCGCGCGTGAGGTCGGCGAAGTCGGCCTCGGTGTGCAGCACGGCCATGTTGGCGGTGTACAGGTCGAGGAACGCGGGCAGGTCCGCGAAGTCGTAGGCGGCGCGCAGGCTCTCCGGGTCCGGGTAGGGCAGCGCGACGCCGTTGCGGGCGGCGAGCTCGAACGCCAGGTCCGGCTCCAGGGTGCCTTCGAGGTGCACGTGCAGCTCTGCCCGTGGCGGGCGGGACGACGGCGCGGGAGAGGTCATGGGGGCAGGTTACGTGCCGGACTTTCGTGGGGGCTGTCAGTGTGCGCCACTAGCATCGCGCCCACCATGACGACGCAAGAGACCCCGACGGATTCACCGCACACCTTCCAGGTCGACCTCCGTGGTTTGGTGGACCTGTTGTCCCAGCACCTGTACGCCAGCCCGCGGGTCTACGTCCGCGAGCTGCTCCAGAACGGCGTCGACGCGATCACCGCGCGACGCGCCCTCGACCCGGACGCCCCGGGCACGGTACGCATCCAGGCCACCGGTACGGCGGTGCGGGTCACCGACTCCGGGATCGGCCTGACCGAGCCGGAGGTGCACCAGCTCCTGGCCACGATCGGCCGCAGCTCCAAGCGCGACGGCCTGGCCGAGGCCCGCAAGGAGTTCCTCGGCCAGTTCGGCATCGGCCTGCTGGCCTGCTTCGTCGTGGCCGAGACCATCCGGGTGGTGAGCCGGTCGGCCCGCACGCCCGACGCGCTGCCCGTCGAGTGGGTGGCCCGGGGCGACGGCTCGTACACGGTGCGCACCCTGGACGTCGCCGAGCACCCCGAGCCGGGCACCACGGTGCACCTCGCGGCCCGCCGCGGCAGCGAGCAGTGGTTCGAGGCCGACACCGTGGCCGACCTCGCCGCCGACTTCGGGGCGCTGCTGCCCTACGACGTCCGCGTGGGCGACGAGCCGATCACGGGTCAGCGCCCGCCGTGGGAGGCACAGCACGCCAGCCCGACGGCGCGGGCCGCCGCCCTGTCCGCGTACTGCCAGGACACGTTCGGCTTCGCGCCGCTCGACTCCATCGAGCTCGACCTGCCGCTGGTCGGCATCCGCGGCGTCGCCTACGTGCTGCCCGGCGTCGTCAGCCCGGCCCAGCGCGGCGGACACCGCGTGCACCTCAAGGGCATGCTGCTGACCGACCGCGCCGAGACGCTGCTGCCCGACTGGGCGTTCTTCGTGCGGTGCGTGCTGGACACCGACGCGCTGCGCCCCACGGCCAGCCGTGAGCAGCTCTACGAGGACGAGACGCTCGCCGCCGTCCGCGACGCGCTCGGCGACCGGGTCCGGGGCTGGCTCGCGCAGCTCGCGACGACGTCGCCGGAGCGCCTGCGGCGCTTCCTGGCGGTGCACCACCTGGGGGTCAAGGCGCTGGCCCTGCACGACGAGGACGTGCTGCGCACCATGCTGCCGTGGCTGCCGTTCGAGACGTCGGAGGGCGAGCTCACGCTCGACGACCTGGCCCGGCGGCACGCCACCGTGCACTTCACGCGCACCGTCGACGAGTTCCGGCAGGTCTCCGCCATCGCGGCGGCGCAGGGCATGGCCGTCGTCAACGGCGGGTACACCTACGACGCCGCGCTGGTGCAGGCGCTCCCCCTGGCCCGGCCCGGGGTGGCGGTCGAGGAGCTCGACGCGTCGGTCGTCACGGCGCACCTCGACCACCTGGACCCGGCGGCGGAGCTCGCGCTGGCCCCGTTCCTGGCCACGGCCCGGGTGCGCCTGGACCCGCTGGACTGCGACGTCGTGGTGCGCGCCTTCCACCCGGCGTCGCTGGCCGCGGTGCACCTGGACGACCGGTCCGCCCGGCACGAGCGGGCCCGGGCCGAGGCCGAGAGCGAGGCCGACGACCTGTGGGCCGGGATCCTCGGCTCCCTGCGCGACGAGGCGCCGCGCGCCCGGCTCGTGCTGAACCACCTCAACCCGCTGGTGCGACGCATCGCGGGGCTGCCCGACCCGGACCTGACCGGCGTGGCCGTCGAGGCCCTGTACGGGCAGTCGCTGCTCCAGGCGCGCCGGCCCCTGCGCCCGGTGGACCAGGCCCTCGTGAACCGCGCGTTCGGCGAGCTCTTGGAGTGGGCCGCGCCCAGCCTGCCGCCGGCCCGCGACGACCGGCCCCGTGACCGGGCCGACGACACCCAGGAGAACGACCGATGACCCAGATCACCGACCTCGCGACCCTCCAGGAGGCGATCTGGGAGAACGACCAGCGCCCCCACGGCACCTCGCAGGCCGCGGCCGCCGAGAACATCCTCGACCAGGCCGCGCAGCTCGGTCCGCAGGCGGAGATCAAGGCGGTCTTCCACCTGATCAGCGCCTACGAGTTCAGCGCCGACCGGCACAAGGTGCTGGTCCCGTTCGCCCGCGCCCTGCGGCTGTGGGACCAGGACCCGAGCGTCTTCGACGCGTCCGCCACCCACGCCCTGTTCTGGGACTTCAAGTGGGTCACCACGGGCATGCTCGACCTGCCGCGGGTGCCGCTGGCCGCGATCGAGAACTGGCTGACGGAGATGGACCGGCGCTACCGGCTGGCCGGGCACACCGAGCGGGCCGTGCGGATGTCCGAGTTCTACATCGCCGACCACATCGGTGACACCGAGCGCGCGCAGCGGGCCTTCGACGGCTGGCTCGCGGCGGAGCGCGGCGAGCTGGCCGACTGCCACGCCTGCGAGACGGCGCGGCAGGGCGAGTTCTTCTCCGACGGCGGCGACGACGCGAAGGCGGTGCGGCACTGGGCCCCGGTCCTGGACGGTCGCCTCACCTGCGCCGAGGAGCCGCACCGCGCGCTGGCCCGCTCGCTCCTGCCGCTCGTGCGGCTCGGCCGGCTCGACGAGGCCCGGGCGCACCACATGCGCGGCTACCCCATGGTCAAGGGCTCGGAGAGCCTGATGCACTCGGTGGCCAAGCACATCGAGTTCTGCGCGCTGACCGGCAACGAGGCCCGCGCGCTGGAGCTCCTGGCCGACACCCCCGGCTACTTCCAGGCCGACGGCGAGCCCGAGCCGCGGATGGGCTTCTACGCCGTGACCGCGCTGCTCATGGACCGCCTGGTCACCCTCGGCCGAGGCGACCTGCCGGTCACCGGCCCCGCCGGGCGCACGTGGACCGCCGCCGAGCTCGCCGGGCACGCCCGGACGGAGGCGCTCCGCATCGCCGCCGCGTTCGACGAGCGCAACGGCACGACGGCGGTCAGCGAGCGGGTGCGCTCGACCCTGGACGCCGAGCCGCTGCTGGAGCGGCTGCCGCTGGGCCTGCGGACGGCGCTCCCCGTGGCGGGGTCCGGTAGCGGTGCCCCGGCCGGCGCGGCGACCGCGGCGACCACCGACGAGGCGGACGGCGACGAGCCGGCGACCGCCGGTGACGAGGTCGCGGCGGCGCCCGGACCCGACGTCGACGACGGTCCTGCCGGCGAGATGCCCGCCGCCGTCCGGGAGGCGATCGACCGGTACGAGAGCGCCCGGGACGCCGAGGACCTGGACGGGATGCGGGCGGGGATGTCCGAGGCCATCGACCGTGCCGGCGACTCCGCCGCTCCGGGCTGGCGGGCGGGCGCGCACCTGCAGCTCTCCGAGGTGCTGGCCGTCGCGGACGACCTGCCCGGCGCCGTGCACCACGGCTACGAGGCGGTGGCCTGGGCCGACCTCGCCGACCCGCGGTTCGCCGTGGTGGCCCGGACCCGGCTCGGCGCCCACCTCATGGCCGGCGGGCGGCACGACGAGGCGGCGCCCGTGCTGGAGCAGGCCCTGAGCGACCTGGACCCCTCCCCCGAGGCGCACGGCGAGGGCAACCTCGTGCAGGTGCGCTGGTGGCTCGGCGAGTGCGCGGCCAACCGCCACGAGCCGGCGGAGGCCGCCCAGCACTGGCTGGCCGCCGCGCAGGTGGCGCAGCACTGGCCGGACCAGGCCGACCACGCGATGCTCGCCACCCTGGCCGCGGAGGCGCTGGAGCGGGCCGGCGAGGGGCTGTCGGCCGAGCTGGCGTACGAGCGGGCCGCCGACCTCTGGGCCGAGGTGGGCGACGCGCTGCGCCAGGTCCGCACCACCCGCGCCTGGGCGTGGGCCGTGCGGGACCGCGACGTCGCCGAGGCGAGCCGGATCATGACCGGCGCGACCCGTGCGTGCGAGGCGGCGCTGGCCGACTCGGCCGACGAGGACGAGCTCGCGGAGCTGCGGGTGCAGCTGCCCGAGACGCTGGAGCAGCACGCGCGGGTCATCGCCGACGAGGACCTGGACACCGCCCGCTTCCGCGGGCTCTACGAGGGCGCCCTGGAGGAGGCGTACGCGCTGGCGAGCCGCGCCGAGTCGCTCGTGCGGGAGTCCGGCGACGTCGCGCGCTGGTGCCGGAGCGCCCTGCTGGCCGCCGAGCTCGCGGTGGAGTCGGGCAGCACCGCGGCCGGCCTGGAGCTGGTCGCGGCCGTGGAGGCCCGGATCGAGGGCGACGAGGAGCTCAGCGGCTTCGGCGGCCACGCCGGCTGGATCCGCGATCAGGTCAGCGCCTGATCCCTCGGCCGGCGGCCGGCCCCTCGGGCCGGCCGCCGGCGCCTCAGCGGCGCGACACCACCGGGTGTGGCACGGTCTTGTACAGCCGCACGGAGGCCAGCAGCAGCCAGGCGAACCCGGCCACGACCGCCAGCCACAGGCCGGCCACGCCCGCGGGCCCCAGCGCGACTCCCCCGACGAACCCCACGAGGACGACCACGCCCGCGACCCGGGACCAGACGGCGGCCCGCCCCTCGCCGCGCCGGGCGAACCAGCGCCCGAGCAGCAGGGCGGCCACGCCGAGCGAGACGAACCCGACCGCGCCGAACGCCAGGTGCAGGACGCCGGACGCGCTGGGCGTCGTCGCGCCGTCCTGCCCGGGCGGGAACCCGGGCATCGGATCCGGCGGGAAGACCGCGCTCGCGATCATCGCGGCGCCGTAGACGCCCACCGCGATGCCCGCGCCCCGTGCGTGCGCCCGAGCCATGCCCACGCCCGCGACCAGGACCATCAGGCCGCTCAGCGCCAGGTTCGTGACCTGCATCCAGCCGAGCTCGCCCAGCATGAGCACGCTGAGCGGGTGTCGCGAGAAGTCGAAACCGTCCCGCGTGAGCGCCAGGACCAGCCCGACCACCAGGTAGAACGGCCCCGCCACCACACCCCAGCCGAGCATCGACCGCGTGACCGCGGCCGCCGTGTCGAACTCCGTCTCCTGTGTCATCTCGCCCTCCGGGACCGTCGCACCGGCGGGGTGCCGGCGTCCTGTCCAGGTAGACGACCGAGATCCGAGAACTGAGCGGCCGCGGCCCGGCCGGTTGGGACCGGAGGTTCAGCCGGCCACGCCGTCGAGTGCCGCGACGTGCGCCCGCTGCGCCGCCGTGAGCTCCCGGACGATCCGGAGCCAGCAGACAAACGAGATCAGCAGGGCGACCGCGGTGACGAGCTCGTAGAAGGGCAGCATCACGGGGTCCTCACCGCGCATGGTCACCAGGGTCGCCTGGTAGCTGGCGAAGTTGCCGATCAGCCATGTGGACCACCAGCCGGCAAGACCCGACGACCCACGGATGGTGCTCCGGCGTACGTCCCGCACCACCTGGTAGGGGAACCAGAGGGACACGACGGGGACCACCCAGCCGAGCCACACCCACACCGGACCACGCTGGTGGCGGTAGGTGGGCTTGACGGCGACCGCGAACTTCCGGGACTCGTTCAGCCACAGGCACGAGACGATGAAGGCCGCGAGCATGACCGCGCTGAGCAGCCCCGCCACGCCGTCGTACGCCGTGAAGACGTCCATCGGGTCGGCGGCGGCGGCGTACGCCTCCACGGCCCCGAACGACAGCGCGGTCGAGAGGATCTGGACCGCCAGGAAGACCGACGACAGCACGACCACCGCGGTGGCGAGGCCCTCGGGAACCCGTAGCCTGCGCGCCTGGTTCGCGGTCGCGTAGGCGTCGTAGAGCGGCGTGGTGCTCGGTGCCGGAGAGCCCGCAGGAGGCGGGGCGTACGGGTCATAGGGCTGCGTCATGGATGGTGTCTTTCGTGATGCGGCTGGAAAACACCCGAACGCTAGCCCCGGGAAACCATGACGTTGAGCCAATTAGCGGGTGATCTTCGCAGATCACGACATTCGGCCCCGCCGGGGAAGGACAAGACAACGGGCGGGGTAACGCTGAGGTAGCAGTGCTACCTCAGCGTTACCCCGCCCGAGGGGGTGGTGCTTACCTGCCGATCACGCCTCGACGACCACCGGCACGATCATCGGCTTGCGCCGCAGCCGGGTGGCTACGTAGCGACCGATGGTCCGCCGCATGATCTGCTGAAGCTGGTGTGTGTCCGTGGCCCCGCCCGCGATCGCGTTCTCCAGCGCCGCGGTGACCTCCGGCATCACCTTGTCGAACACCGAGGCGTCCTCGGCCATACCCCGCGCCAGCACCTGCGGGGGTGCCAGCACCTTACCCGTCGCCGTATCGATCACGGCGAAGACTGAGACGAAACCTTCCTCACCCAGGATCACGCGGTCCTTGAGCTCGGCCTCGGTGATCTCGCCGACCGAGGAACCGTCAACATACACGTAGCCGCAGGGCACGGCGCCGACCACGGAGGCCTTGCCGTCCACGAGGTCGACCACGACGCCGTCCTCGGCGAGCACCACGCGGTCGGCCGGCACGCCGGTGCGGACCGCGAGCGCCCCGTTGGCCACGAGGTGGCGCACCTCGCCGTGCACCGGCATGACGTTCTTGGGCTTGAGGATGTTGTAGCAGTACATGAGCTCGCCGGCCGAGGCGTGCCCGGAGACGTGCACCTTGGCGTTGCCGCCGTGCACGACGCGCGCGCCGAGGCGGGTGAGCCCGTTGATGATGCGGAAGACGGCGTTCTCGTTGCCCGGGATGAGCGACGACGCGAGGATCACGGTGTCGCCGTACTCGACCTGCACCTTGTGGTCGCCGTTGGCCATGCGGCTCAGCGCGGCCATGGGCTCGCCCTGCGAGCCGGTGGACATGTAGACGATCTGGTCGTCCGGCACCGAGTCGGCCTTCTTCAGGTCGATCAGCACGCCCGGCGGCACGTCGAGGTAGCCGAGGTCGGCGGCGATGCCCATGTTGCGCACCATGGAGCGCCCCACGAGGGCGACGCGCCGGCCGTGGGCGTGCGCGGCGCGCAGCACCTGCTGCACGCGGTGCACGTGGGAGGAGAACGACGCGACGATGATGCGCTTGTCCGCGTGGGCGAACACGTTGTCCAGCACCGGGCCGATCTCGGCCTCGGGCGTCACGAAGCCGGGCACCTCGGCGTTGGTGGAGTCCACCATGAAGAGGTCCACGCCCTTCTCGCCGAGGCGGGCGAAGGCGCGCAGGTCCGTGATGCGGCCGTCGAGCGGCAGCTGGTCCATCTTGAAGTCACCGGTGTGCAGCACGGTGCCGGCGGCGGTGGTGACCGCCACGGCGAGCGCGTCCGGGATGGAGTGGTTGACCGCGACGAACTCGCAGTCGAAGACGCCGAGCTTCTCGTGCTGCCCTTCCTTCACCTCGAGGGTGTAGGGCTTGATGCGGTGCTCCTTGAGCTTCGCCTCGATGAAGGCGAGCGTCAGGCGCGACCCGACCAGCGGGATGTCCTTGCGCAGGCGCAGCAGGTACGGCACGGCACCGATGTGGTCCTCGTGCCCGTGCGTCAGCACGATCGCCTCGATGTCGTCGAGACGGTCCTTGATGTAGTCGAAGTCCGGCAGGATCAGGTCCACGCCGGGCTGGTTGTCCTCGGGGAACAACACTCCGCAGTCGATGATGAGCAGCCGTCCGGCATGCTCCAGGACCGCCATGTTGCGTCCCACCTCGCCCAGGCCGCCGAGGGCGACCACACGCAGACCGCCGTCGGGCAGTGCGGGGGGCAGGGACAGTTCGGGGTGAGGATGACTCACGTGGCCTCCAAGGCCTCGTTCCAACAGAAAGTTTCAGTGCCCGGCGGAGCTCGCCTGAGCGAGCTCGTTCACCTCGGGCTGGTGTGCGTCGCCGTCGCGCAGCAGGCCGGCCTCGGCCAGCACCGCGCGCAGGGCGGCGACCTCGTCGTCCGACGCGGCGACGTTGGGCAGACGCAGGAAGCGGTTGTCCGTGACGCCCAGCAGCTCGACCGCCGCCTTGGCCATCACGGCCTGGGCGCCTGCGCCGTTGAGCGCGTCGATGACGCCGGTCGTCGTGCGGAAGACCTCGATCGCTCCGGCGATGTCGCCGGCGTCGAACCGGCGGACCGTCTCCGCGAAGTGGGCGCCGACCACGTGGGCCGACACGGACACGATACCCGCACCGCCGACGCTCAGGAACGGCAGGAGCAGCCCGTCGTCGCCCGAGTACCAGGCCAGGCCGGTCTCGCCGATGAGCTTGCTCGCCGCGTAGACGTCGCCGGTGGCGTCCTTGTTCGCGATGATCCGGGGGTGCTGCGCCAGGCGCCGGTAGGTGTCGGGGGCGATGCGCACCACGGTGCGGCCCGGCACGTCGTACAGCATGACGGGCAGGTCGGTCGCGTCGGCGACGGCCACGAAGTGCTGGTACAGCCCCTCCTGGCTGGGCCGGGAGTAGTACGGGGAGACGACGAGCAGGCCGTCCGCGCCGGACTCCGCGGCCTGCTCGGCCATGCGGATCGCGTGCACGGTGTCGTTCGAGCCGGCGCCCGCCACGACCGCGGCGCGGTGGCCCACGGCCTCCACGACGGCGGCGACGAGCTCCTCCTTCTCCGGGGTGTGCGTCACCGGCGACTCGCCGGTCGTGCCGGACAGGACGATGCCGTCGTTGCCGTCGTCCACGAGCTTCTTCGCCAGCTTCACCGCTGCCTTCAGGTCCACGGCGCCGTCGGGCGTCATCGGGGTGACCATGGCAGTCAGGACCGCGCCGAACGGGCGCGCGGGATCAGTGGGAAGAACCATGGCCCTACCGTACCGTTTTCCGGCCCTGCAACGGGCTCGGGCCCGCCGACCCGCCGGGCTCCGTATCGGCCTCCACGAGCGCCTCCAGCGCCGCGACCGCGCGGGCGAGATCGTCGTTGACCAGGCGGAGCACACCGGGGGTCCGCGCCACCTCCCGCAGCCCCTCCGCGTAGGCGGCGGTCCGGGCCGGGCCGGCCGTCTCCCCGGGCGGGCCGATGATCAGCGCGCGGACCACGTCGATGTCGAGGTTCAGCGTGCCCGGCCGGCGGGCCGCCCAGGCCGCCGCGAGCGCCGACTTGCCCACGCCGGGCAGCCCGTTGAGCAGGACCAGCCGTGGCACCTCCGCTCGCCCCTCGCTCCGGGTCACCGCTCGACCAGCACGCCGTCCTCGTCCGCGTGGACCATGGCGCCCGGGCGGAACAGCACGCCGCCGATCTCGACGGGCTCGTCCAGCACGCCCGCGCCGGTCTTCGCCGACTTGCGCGGGTTGGTGCCCAGCGCCTTGACGCCGAGCGCCAGCGAGCCGATCGCCACCGAGTCACGGATCGCACCGTGGATGATCACCCCGGCCCAGCCGTTCTCGACCGCCGCGGCGGCGATGAGGTCGCCCATCAGGGCGCTGCGGAGCGAGCCGCCACCGTCGACCACCAGGACCGCGCCCTCGCCCGGCGTCTGCGTCACCGCCTTGACCAGCGCGTTGTCCTCGTGGCACCGCACGGTGCGCACCGGGCCGGAGAAGGCCCGCACCCCGCCGAAGTCGCGCAGCTGCAGGGCCAGCGAGGCCAGCGCCTCGCCGTGCTCGTCGTACAGGTCGGCCGTCGCGGTCATGTGATCCCCCGTCTCGTTGGCGTGCGCCAGACGATACTCGGTCCCGGATCCGGCACCCGACGCGCTTGCGCCGGAGTGGATACTCGGAATATGACGGCGACGACGCTCTCCCCCGCCCTCGTGGCGCACCTGCCCACCGGCCTCCTCATCGACGGGCACTGGGGCCCCGCGTCGGGCCGCGCCACGTTCGAGGTCACCGACCCCGCCACCGCCCAGCCCATCTTCGACGTCTCCGACGCCACCGCCGCCGACGCCGTCCGCGCCCTCGACGCCGCGCACGCGGCCGCCGCCGCCTGGCGCGCCGTGCCGCCGCGCGAGCGCTCCGAGCTGCTGCGCGCCGTCTTCGACCGCATCATCGCCCGCGCCGACGACGTCGCCGCGCTCATCACCGCCGAGGCCGGCAAGCCCCTGGCCGAGGCCCGCGCCGAGGTGGTCTACGGCGCCGAGTTCCTGCGCTGGTTCGCCGAGCAGGCGGTGCGCGCCGACGGCCTGGTGCGCACGGCGCCGTCGGGCGGCAACAAGCAGTACGTGAGCCGCCGGCCCGTGGGGCCGTCGCTGCTGATCACGCCCTGGAACTTCCCGATCGCGATGGCGACCCGCAAGATCGCGCCCGCGCTCGCGGCCGGCTGCACCGTGGTGGTCAAGCCGTCCGAGCTCACCCCGATGACCACCCTGCTGGTCGCCGAGATCATCCGCTCGGAGGCCGAGTCGCGCGGCCTGCCGACGGGCATCGTCAACGTGGTCCCGACCACCCGGGCCGGCGCCGTCACCGAGCCGCTGTTCGACGACCCTCGCCTGCGCAAGGTCTCGTTCACCGGCTCCACCCACGTGGGGCAGGTGCTGCTGGCCCAGGCCTCGAAGAACGTGCTGCGCAGCTCCATGGAGCTGGGCGGCAACGCGCCCTTCGTCGTGTTCGAGGACGCCGACGTCGACGCCGCCGTGCAGGGCGCGCTGATCGCCAAGCTGCGCAACGCCGGCCAGTCCTGCGTCGCGGCCAACCGCTTCCTGGTGCACGACGCCGTCGCGCGCACCTTCGCGGACAGGTTCGCCACCGCGGTGGGCGAGCTCGTGACCGCCCCGGGCACGCAGCCCGGCGCCCAGGTGGGCCCGCTCATCAACGAGGCCGCCGTCGAGAAGGTCTCGGGCCTCGTGGACGACGCCGCGGCGCACGGCGCGCAGGTGCTCACCGGCGGCTCCCGCCTGGAGCGCCCCGGCCACTTCTTCGAGCCCACGGTGCTCACCGGGGTCAGCGGCGACGCGCGGATCGTCACCGAGGAGATCTTCGGCCCGGTCGCGCCGATCGTGGCCTTCGGGTCCGACGACGAGGCCTACGAGCTGGCCAACGGCACCCCGTTCGGCCTGGCCGCCTACGCGTACACGACCTCGCTCGCCCGGGCCCAGCGCGCGATGGACGAGATCGAGGCCGGGATGATCGGCATCAACCGCGGCCTGGTGTCCGACGCGAGCGCGCCGTTCGGTGGCGTGAAGTCCTCCGGCCTGGGCCGCGAGGGCGCGGAGGCGGGCATGGAGGAGTACCAGGAGACGGTGTACGTGGCGCTGTAGCGCGTCCGGCTCGCGGTCGCCGGACCGGCCCGGTGCGGCGACCACGTAGCCTCACGTCGTGAACGTCCTCCCCACCGACCCGGCGGCCCGGGCCGCCGTCCGCCAGGGCGTGAGCGTCTCCGTGGCCACCGGTCTGTACGGCATCTCGTTCGGCGCCCTGTCCGTGGCGGCCGGCGTCGGCCTCGGCCCGACCATGGCGCTGAGCCTGCTCATGTTCTCCGGTGGCTCGCAGTTCGCGCTGATCGGCGTGATCGGCGCCGCGGGCACGCCGGTGGCCGCGATCGCCACCGCCACCCTGCTCGGCCTGCGCAACACCCTGTACGGCGCCGTGGTCTCGCCGCTGCTCCAGGTGCGCGGCTGGCGCCGGATCGCCGCCGCGCAGGTCACGATCGACGAGTCGACGGCGGTCGCCGTGGCCCAGCCCGACCCGGCGGTGTCCCGCATCGGGTTCTGGGTCACCGGGCTCGGCGTCTACGTGCTCTGGAACGCGTTCGTGCTGCTCGGCGCGCTGGCCGGCGACGCCCTGGGCGACCCGCGGGCCTGGGGGCTCGACGCCGCCGCCGCGGCCGCCTTCCTCGCCCTGGTCTGGCCCCGGCTCGCGCCGCGCCGCGCCCAGCTCGTGGCGGGCCTCGCCGTCGCGGCCACGGCCGTGCTGATCCCCTTCGTCCCGCCCGGCATCCCGGTGCTCGCCGCGGCCGCCGTGGCGATCGTCGTCGGGCTGGTGGCTCCGGCGACGGTGCCCGCCGAGGCGCCGTCCGAACCGGCCGGCGACACGCCCGCCGAGCCCGGGACCGAGAGCGACAGGGAGCCCGCCCGATGACCACCGCCGCCCTCTGGACCACCGTGCTGGTGGCCTCCCTGGCCTGCTTCGCGCTCAAGCTCGGCGGGCACCTGGTCCCGCGCTCCTGGCTCGCCTCCGAGCGCGTCTCGCGGGTCACGACGCTCGTCACGGTGGCGCTGCTCGTGTCGCTCGTCGTGGTCCAGGGCTTCGCGGACGGCCGCACCCTCGTGGTCGACGCCCGCGTCCCCGCCCTGGCCGTCGCGGCCCTCGCCCTGGCCCTGCGCGCCCCGTTCATCCTGGTGGTGGTCCTGGCGGCCGCCACCGCGGCAGGCCTCCGCGCCCTCGGCTGGGGCTGACCCGACGCCGGCGGGTGAGGTGCCGCTAGGGTTGAGCGTGGCCCTTTTTCGCGAGACCGCCGATGTGTCCGTCCGCCCCGCCGTCGCCGGTGACGAGGCGGCGGTGACCGACGTCCAGGTCGCCGCGTGGCGCGCCACGGGCGTGCTGGGCGAGGGGGTGCTCGAGCAGCTCGACGTCCCCGCGATGCGCGAGCGCTGGGCCTCCGCGATCACGTCGCCGCCCGGACCGGGGTTCGCCGTGCTGGTGGCGCTCGCCGGCCCCAAGGTGGTCGGGTTCGCCGCGGTCTCCCCCGGCCAGGTGCTCTCGCTCGAGGTGCTGCCCGAGTCGCAGCGCGGCGGGCACGGCTCGCGCCTGCTGGCGGCCGCCGTCGATCGGCTGCGCTCCGACGGCTCCGACACCGTGACCACCTGGGCGCTGGTGGACGACACCGCCCGCGCGCAGTTCCTCGCAGCCAGCGGCCTCGGCGAGGACGGCCGCAGCCGCACTCTGGCCACCGGGGTGCGCGAGGTCGTCGAGCACCGCTGGTCCGCCCAGATCTGACGCCGCCCCGGCGCGTGGCCGGAGCGGTCGTTGTTCGGCAGGCGAACTCAAGGTTTCACGCCCGCGTGACAGTCCCGTGACACGACCTTGCGACCATCGACTGCATGGGGATCCGCACGGAGTACTTCGCAGCACCCACCGACGAGGTGGCGGCGACGGCGCTCCACACGCCCGGAGGGCCGTCCGAACCGGACCTGCGCACCGACCAGCCCCGGTTCGACGCCGTCGCGGTGCCGTCCGTGGACCCGTTCGTGATGCTCGGCGGGCTGGCCGGCGTGCTGTCCGGCCGGCCGTACGCCGAGGTCACGGCGCACCCGCGGCACGGCGCGCTGGTCGGCAGCGGCGGTGAGGAAGGGCCGTGGGTCGTGACCGTCTCGCAGATCCTCGTCGACGACCTCGCCTCCGCCGGCCCCACGCGCCTGGCCGCGGCCGCCCGCGAGTGGTCCGGCGACGCGACGCCCGCCGTCGCCCCGCAGGTGCTCGTCTCGGCGCTGCTGTCCCTCGGAGCGCTCGCCGCCCGCGCCGCCGACGAGCGCCAGGGCGTGTACTGCTGGACGAGCCTCACCGACTGACGGCCGTGAACACCACCGACGCCCCGTCCGTCGTCGTCCACCGGTTCGGCCCCGGCTCCCCCGCCGACGGCCTGACCGCGCTGCTGACGGCCTACCACCTGCGGACCGAGGCCGAGAAGGGTGTGCCGGTCGACGACGTGGCCGCGCTGCCCGCGCGCTACCTGGCGGAGATCACCGACCCGCGGTCCGCGTTCGCGGGCGACACGGTGCTGCTGGCCCGGCACGGGGCCGCCGCGGTGGGCTGCCTGGTCGTCACCGCGCCCGTCGCGGGCCGCGCCGAGCTCAAGCGGCTCTGGACGGACCCGGACCTGCGCGGCCGGGGCGTGGCCTCCCGGCTCATCGGCGCCGCGCTGACCGGGCTGGCCGACGACGGGGTGCGCACCGCCGCGCTGTCGGTCTGGCGGTGGCGTGCGGGCGCGGTCGGCCTCTACGAGAGGCTGGGCTTCGTCGTCGTCGACCCCTGGGACGAGCGAGCCGATCTCGTCTGCATGGAGCGGGTCCTGTAGTCCGGCTGCCCGAGGGACGAGGCACGTGCGCGACCGGGTTCGCGGAGGTGCTTCACTTGCCCCCGTGAACCGCGCCCGTAACCCGCTCTGGCGGACCCTCGTCGAGCTCCGCGGCAACCCCCGCGCCTGCGTGTGGACCGAGCCGCTGTGGGGTCTGTCCATGGCCCTCGTGCTGCCGTACGCGTCGGTGTTCATGCTGGCCCTGGGCCTGCACGACGCCCAGATCGGGTTCCTCGCGACCATCGGCATGATCTCCCAGGTCGGCTTCGGGCTGGCCGGCGGGATCATCACCGACCGTCTCGGCCGGCGGGCCACGACGGCGTGGTTCGACGTGATCGCCTGGGTGATCCCGTGCGTGCTGTGGGCGTTCGCGCAGGACTTCTGGTTCTTCCTCGCGGCGTCGCTGGTCAACGGCGCGCTGCAGGTCACGCAGAACTCGTGGGACTGCCTCATGGTCGAGGACGCCGAGCGGGGCAAGATCACGCGGATCTACTCGCTGGTGAAGGTCGCGGCCGACTGCTCGGCGCTGTTCGCGCCGCTGGCCGCCGTCCTGGTCGCCCAGCTCGGGCTGGAGCCCGCTGTGCGCATCCTGTACATCAACGCCGCGGTGGTGATGACGGTGAAGATCGTCTGGCTCTACCTGTGGTCCAACGAGACCCGGCAGGGCCGCGTCCGCATGGCGGCCACGCGCGGGCAGAGCGTGTGGAGCCTCCTGGCCGGGTACCGCGGCGTGCTCGGCCTGCTGCTGCGCTCGCGGGGGTCGCTCCTCGCGCTGGCCGTGGCCGCGCTGACCGCAGCGGTCACGCTCGTCAACGGCACGTTCTGGCAGGTCGTGGCCAGCCAGCACCTGGGCGTGCCGGACGCGCTGCTGCCGTTCTTCCCGATGGTCCGCTCGGTGCTGTCGGTGGTCTTCTTCTTCACGCTGATCCCGCTCCTGACCACCGCCGTCGACCTGCGGCGCGCCACGCTGCTCGGGTTCGGGGTGCACCTCGCCGGGCAGCTCGTGCTGGTCGCGATCCCGGCGGCGAGCGGCGGCGCGACGGCGTCCACGTACGCGTTCCTCGGCCTGTGCCTGCTGCTGGACAGCTTCGGCGCGGGCATGCTGTTCATGCTCTCGGAGTCGCTCGTGGCGCTGCACGTGGACGAGGGCGAGCGCTCCCGCGTCATGGCGATCCAGCGCACGTGCATCATGCTGGCCGCGGCGCCGTTCGGCTGGATCTCCGGCTGGCTGTCCGGGATCGACCGCACCTACCCGTTCGTGCTGACGTCGGCGCTGCTCGTCGTCGGGCTCGTGCTGGTGTCGCTGCGCTGGGTGCCGACCCATCACGGCGACGAGCCCACGCCGGCGGCCGACCCGGCCTGACGGCCGCGCGGGACGACGGGCTCAGGCGCGGAACAGCCGGGCCGCGTGCCGCAGCGCCTCGCGCGCCCGGCGGCGGTCGCCCGCGGCGTCGTACGCGAAGGCCAGGCGGTACCGGGCGCGCCAGTCCTCGGGCGCCGCCTCGACGGCCACCCGGTACGGCTCGAAGGCCTCGTCGGCGGCGGCCCGGTCGATGCGCCCGCCGGGCGAGCGCGGCAGGTCGTCCACGGGCAGGTTGCCCTCGGCGAACAGGGTGTCCGCCATCTTCTGCACGGTCGCGGCCAGCCAGTACTCCTTGGCGATCAGTCCGATGACCAGCAGCGGGATGATCAGCACGCCCAGGCCGATGGCGATCAGCACCGGCTCGCCGGTGCGCATCATCGAGACGCCGCGGCCCGCGATCTGCCAGACGTACAGCGCCAGCAGCGCCGTGACGGCGATGGCCCCGGGCAGCCCCCGCGGCAGCTTGCGGCCCGACGTCGGCCGCTCGACCGGGCTCCCGGACGCCGGATCGCTCACGACAGGTCCAGCACGTTCTCGAGGCCGACGGTCAGCCCGGGGCGGGAGACCACGGAGCGCACGGCGAGGAGCACGCCCGGCATGAACGACGCCCGGTCGAACGAGTCCTGCCGGATGATCAGCTGCTCCCCCTCGTTGCCGAAGAGGATCTCCTCGTGCGCCACGAGGCCGCGCAGGCGGACGGCGTGCACGCGCACCCCGTCGACGTCGGCGCCGCGGGCCTCCCAGCCCGTCTCGGTCGCGTCGGGCGAGGGCCCGCGGCCGGCCTCGGCGCGGGCACGGGCGATCGCGGCGGCGGTGTGCCGGGCGGTCCCCGAGGGCGCGTCCACCTTGTTCGGGTGGTGCAGCTCGACGACCTCGGCGGACTCGAAGTACCGGGCGGCCTTGGCGGCGAACGTCATCGCGAGCACCGCCGAGAGGCCGAAGTTCGGCGCGATCAGCACGCCGAGCGCGCCTGTGCTGCCCGAGCCCCCGGGCGAGAGCTCGGCGAGGTGCGCCGAGACCCGGGCGCGGGAGGCGTCGTCCCACCCGGTGGTGCCGACCACGGCGTGCGCGCCGGCGTCGAGCACCGCGTGCACGTTGGCCTCGGTCACGGCCGGGACGGTGAAGTCCACGGCGACGTCGGCCCCGGCGAGGGTCTCGGCGGAGACCGTGTCGCCCCGCCCGAGGCGGGCCACGAGCCGGAGCCCGTCGGCCGCCTCGACCGCGGCGCAGGCCTGTGTGCCCATGCGGCCGGTCGCACCGAGCACGGCCACCTTGATGTCACTCACGTTCTCACCCTAGTTCTTCGCCACGTGCTGTTCGGTCGTCGAACGGGCCCACGCGGACCACCGAGCGTGGGCGCGCGGCCAGGTCCTGGGCCAGGTCCCGCACGTCCGCCGCGGTGACCGCCTGGATGCGCTCCAGCGACTCAGCCAGCGACAGCAGGTCGCCGTACACGAGCTCGGCCTTGCCGAGGCGGCTCATGCGCGAGCCGGAGTCCTCCAGCCCGAGCACGGTGCCGCCGCTGAGCTGCCCGACGGACCGCTTCAGCTCGGCCTCCGTGATGCCGTCGTTCGCAAGCTTCTCCAGCTCCTCGACCAGCAGCTCGGTCACCTGGTCGGCCTTGGCGGCCGCGCAGCCCGCGTACAGGCCGAACGTGCCGAGCCCGCCGTGGGCGGACGCGAACGAGTACGTCGAGTACGCCAGGCCCCGCTTCTCGCGGATCTCCTGGAACAGGCGCGACGACATGCCGCCGCCCAGCACGGCGTTCAGCACCGACAGCGCGAAGCGCCGGTCGTCCGTGGCCGAGATGCCCGTGGACCCGATGATGATGTTGGCCTGCTCGACCGAGCGCTTGATCGTCAGCTCGGCGCCCGCCTCCGGCACGCCGGCCCGGTCCTCCGCTGTGGACCTGCGGTCCCGCGGCGCCGTGGCCGGGTCGAGGTCCCAGCCGCCGTCGGTCAGCGCCTGGGTGACCTGCTGCACGAGCTTGTCGTGGTCGATGCCGCCGGCCGCCGTGATCACGAGGGTCTCGGGCCGGTAGTTCCAGCGGTAGTGGTCCCAGACGGCGTCGCGCGGCACGGCGTTGATGGTCTCCGGCGTGCCGCCGATGGGGCGGCCAAGCGCGTGGTCGCCCAGCACCACGGCGGAGAACTGCTCGTGCACGACGTCGGTCGGGTCGTCGTCGTTCATCGCGAGCTCTTCGAGGATGACGCCGCGCTCGGTCTCGAGCTCGTCGGTGTCCAGGCGCGCGGAGGTGACCATGTCGGCGATGACGTCGACGGCCATCGGCAGGTCGGAGTCCAGCACCCGCGCGTAGTAGCAGGTGTGTTCCTTGCCGGTGGCCGCGTTGGCCTCACCGCCGACGGCGTCGAACGCCTCGGCGATGTCCATCGCGGACCGCCGCTTGGTCCCCTTGAAGAGCAGGTGCTCCAGGAAGTGCGTCGAGCCGAAGTGCCCGTCGGTCTCGTCCCGAGAGCCGACGCCGATCCATGCGCCCATCGTGGCCGAGCGCTGGCCCGGCATGTTCTCGGTGAGCACACGGACACCGCCGGGCAGGACGGAGCGACGGATCGTCGCCCCGTCCTGCCCGGCGGTCAGCTCGGCACCGGGCTCGCCCGTGGGAACGAGCGGCAGGTGCCACGTCATGTCAGGCGTCCGCGGACGCGGTGGCCTCGGCGGCCGGCTCGGCGGCGTCGGACGAGGCCGACTCCTCCTCGTCGGTGACGGCGACCAGCGAGAGCTTGCCGCGCGGGTCGATCTCGCCGATCTCGACCTGGACCTTCTGGCCGATGGACAGCACGTCGTCGACGTTCTCGACGCGCTTGCCGCCCACGAGCTTGCGGATCTGGCTGATGTGCAGCAGACCGTCCTTGCCCGGGGACAGCGAGATGAAGGCGCCGAACGACGTCGTCTTGACGACGGTGCCGACGAACCGCTCGCCCACCTCGGGGACGTGCGGGTTGGCGATCGCGTTGATCGCCGCGCGGGCGGCCTCGGCCGAGGGGCCGTCGGTGGCACCGATGTACACGGTGCCGTCGTCCTCGATGGAGATGTCCGCGCCCGTCTCCTCCTGGATCTGGTTGATCATCTTGCCCTTCGGCCCGATGACCTCGCCGATCTTGTCGACCGGCACCTTCACGGTGATGACGCGCGGGGCGTTCGGGGACATCTCGTCGGGGACGTCGATCGCCTCGGCGAGGACCTCGAGGATCGTCAGGCGCGCGTCGCGCGCCTGGCCCAGGGCGGCCGCGAGGACCGACGCCGGGATGCCGTCGAGCTTGGTGTCGAGCTGGATGGCGGTGACGAACTCCTTGGTGCCGGCGACCTTGAAGTCCATGTCGCCGAACGCGTCCTCGGCGCCCAGGATGTCCGTCATGGCGGCGTAGCGGGTCTCGCCCTCCACCGTGTCGGACACGAGGCCCATCGCGATGCCCGCGACCGGGGCGCGCAGCGGCACACCGGCGTTGAGCAGCGACAGCGTGCTGGCGCACACCGAGCCCATGGACGTCGAACCGTTGGAGCCGAGGGCCTCGGACACCTGGCGGATCGCGTAGGGGAACTCCTCGCGGCTCGGCAGGACCGGCACCAGGGCGCGCTCGGCGAGCGCGCCGTGGCCGATCTCGCGGCGCTTCGGGCTGCCCACGCGGCCCGTCTCACCGGTCGAGTACGGCGGGAAGTTGTAGTTGTGCATGTAGCGCTTGCGCGTCTCCGGACCGAGCGAGTCGATCTGCTGCTCCATGCGGAGCATGTTCAGCGTGGTGACACCCAGGATCTGGGTCTCGCCGCGCTCGAAGATGGCGGAGCCGTGCACGCGGGGCAGCACCTCGACCTCGGCCGAGAGGGTGCGGATGTCCGCGAGGCCACGGCCGTCGATGCGGACGCCGTCGGTCAGCACGCGCTGGCGCACGAGCTGCTTCTGCAGCGAGCGGAAGGCGGCGGAGAGCTCCTTCTCGCGGCCCTCGAACTGGCCGTCGAGCTGCTCGTGGACGGTCGCCTTGATCTCGTCGAGCGTGTTCTCACGCTGCTGCTTGTCGGCGATGGTGAGCGCGTCGCGGGTGGTGCCGGAGACGGCGCCCTCCACGGCGGCGTAGGCGTCGGGCTGGTAGTCCGGGAAGAGCGGGAACTCCTGCGTCTCCTTGGCGGACTGGCCGGCGAGCTGGGCCTGCGCGTCGCACAGGGCCTTGATGAACGGCTTGGCCGCCTCGATGCCCTCGGCGACGACCTCCTCGGTCGGCGCGGCGACGCCCTCGTTCTTGATGAGGTTCCAGGCACCGTCGGTGGCCTCGGCCTCGATCATGGCGATCGCGACGTCGTCACCGACGACGCGGCCGGCCACGACCATGTCGAAGACCGCGCGCTCCTTGTCGGAGTACTTGGGGAACGCGACCCACTGGCCGTCGATCAGCGCGATGCGGACGGCGCCGACCGGGCCGTCGAACGGCAGGCTGGAGATCTGGGTCGACGCCGACGCGGCGTTGATCGCCAGCGTGTCGTAGGCGTCGTCCGGGTGGATCGCCATGACGGTGATGACGACCTGGACCTCGTTGCGCAGGCCCTTGACGAACAGGGGGCGCAGCGGGCGGTCGATCAGGCGGCAGGCCAGGATCGCCTCGGTCGAGGGACGGCCCTCGCGGCGGAAGAACGAGCCGGGGATGCGGCCCGCGGCGTACATCCGCTCCTCGACGTCCACCGTCAGCGGGAAGAAGTCGAACTGGTCCTTGGGGTGCTTGCCGGCCGCGGTGGTCGACAGCAGCATGGTCTCGCCGTCGAGGTACGCGGCGACGGAGCCGGCGGCCTGCTTGGCGAGGCGCCCGGTCTCGAACCGGACGGTACGGGTGCCGAAGCGACCGTTGTCGATCACTGCCTCGGCGAACTGGATCTCGGGACCCTCCACGGGTGCCCTCCTTCTCTGTGGTGTTCTCTGGGAACGCCCCCGTGCCTGACGGTCATCGATCGAGGCCCACCGAGCCGCTGCTCGCGTGGAGCGGAAGACTCGGGAAGCCACTACCGAGGACCGGACGAGGTCACGGGCGGCGCTGTTGCGTTGTCGTACTACAGCATCTCACCAGACCAGCCCGGCCCCCGCGACGGGGGCCGGGCTGGTGGGAAGCATGATCAGCGACGCAGGCCGAGCTTGTCGACCAGGGCGCGGTAGCGCTCGATGTCGATCCCCTTGAGGTAACCCTGGAGACGACGGCGCTGACCCACGAGGAGCAGCAGGCCACGACGGCTGTGGTGGTCGTGCTTGTGCTCCTTCAGGTGCTCGGTGAGGTCCTTGATGCGCTGCGTGAGGAGCGCGATCTGCACCTCCGGCGAACCCGAGTCGCCCGGCTTGGTTCCGTACTCGGAAATGATCTGCTGCTTCGTGGCAGTGTCGAGCGGCATGGCTCTCCTTCGGTGTCGTTGCGCGGTGCTCCGGGACTGATTTCACCGGGGCGCTCTGGATCCGCGGCCGTTCTGACGGCGGTACCACATTACCAGTGCTTGACGACCCTGCCCGCCCGCGGACCTGGAGACCTCCGCCACGTGTCAGACGTACAGATCCCCCGGGTGACCTGTACGTCTGACACGGGCGGGGATCACGCGCCGTCGTGGCCCGCGGCTTCGCGGATCGCCCGGATGCGGGCCTCGTACTCCGCCTCGGTGAGCCAGGGTTCGCTGGCGAGCCGCACGATCCGGCCTGACTCACCGTCGACGTGGTCGATCTCTGGCGGTCTGATCATGAAGTTGGGTGCGTAGGGCGACGTCGTGTAGCCGGCCGCATGTTCGACCTCGCGTTGTCCCTGGATGGAGAGAAGAACCAGGCGCCCTCCGACCAGCGAGAACCCCGCAGCGGTCCACGAAGCGAGACCAATAATCCCGTACACCCACACAGCCCATGCCGGGTAGACAAGGTCATCGCGCTGAGCAAGAAGGGCACTACCCCCGGCCAAGGCAATCGACGCCAGCAACCCGGGAACTCCGATGCGATCCAGCCTCCGGAGAGCGCGGTACCGGTCATGGACCGAACGGCCGGGCAAGAGCTCGCGGGTCATCTTCGGATGCCACTCGGTCATCGTGCCGCCGTCGTCTCCCTGGCTGCCTGGAAATGTGAGTGGTCGGTAGTTTGTCAGGTGATCGGCACCCCGGGGTGCCGATCACCTGACAAACTACCGACCACTCACATCACTGCCGTGAGCACGGCAGTGGGATCACGCGCCGTCGTGGCCCGCGTAGCCCTTGCCGTTGCGGCGGAAGACCGGGCCGGACTCGTCCTGGCCGATCGGGAAGACCCCCGCGAACGCCAGGAGGTCCGAGATGGTCGTGACGAGGCGGCCGTCCTCGAACCGGACCCCGTACGCCGGCGTCCAGTCACCACCGGGGCGGCGCATGAACGACTCCGGGTCGAGCCGCATCAGGTACACGAACGTCTCCGCCAGGATGCGGCTGCCGACCTCGCCCAGGAAGTTGCCGTTGCCCTGGACCTCGGCCTCCTTGAGCACGTAGTACCAGAGCGGCGTGCCGTCCAGGTCGTCGAGCGCCGCCACGACCTCGGGCGCCGCGTTCTGCCGCAGCTGCTCGGGCGTGAGCGGACCGGCGCGCAGCTCCTGGGCCACGGCCTCCCCCGTCGGGAGCGCGAGCATGTAGCCGCGCAGCAGGTTGCGCTGCGCGAGCTGCTTGAGCAGCGCCTTGATCGGCTCGGTAGCCGTGTTGCCCTCGTTGAGCAGGTGGCCCAGGCCGTCCGCCAGGAACGGGTCGATCTTGCGGGCCATGCGGAACGACAGGGGGTCGCCCTTGTCGGTCAGCCGCGGCCACTCGACCGGCCAGTTGGACGGCAGCGCCGGCGCCGGGTTCGCCGGGTTCGGGGAGAGCCCGCCGTTGCCGGTGAACCGGAACAGCAGGTCGAGCGAGGCGACCCCGCCCGGGCCGTTGCCGGTGAAGTTGACGTTGAAGTCGTAGGCGCCGCGCACCATCGAGTGCCCGAACCGGAACGCCGCGACCGCGAACTCCAGCGGCATCGCCACGCGCCGCGCGGGCCGGAACAGCGTGGGCCCCGTCGCCAGGACGGAGTCCAGCACGCCCGACTTGGTCAGGGTGCGCAGGTAGTCGTTGACGACGAGCCACTGGTAGTGGAACCGCACCAGCTCCCTCGCCCGGTCGAACAGCTCACGCTGGGTCACCGCGCACCAGGGCTCGTACCGCGCCACCCAGTCCACGACGGCGTTGTGGAACCGGATCATCGCCACGTGGAACTGCGCCACGATCAGGTTCTCGTCGTTGCGGCTGTCGGGGATGAGCGGCATGCGCTCGCTGCCCGGCGCGGTGCTGCGCGGCAGGTCGCGCTGCGGGTCGTCGCCGGGGGCCACGAGCGAGAACGGCCCGAACGGCTCGGTGCCGATGCGGCCGAGCCGCAGCTTGGCCGAGTTCGGCACGTACGCGGCCTCGCTGCGTGTGGTGCCCCGGTCCTTCTCGCCCTCGAACCGGGGACCGGACCCGTACAGGCTGTCCAGGTCGAGCAGCGGGTTGCGCCCGTTGTGCAGGCTGCGCCGCACCACGTCGGGCTCGAACGCGCGGAACGGCTCGCTCACGATGTCGCCGAGGGCCTGGTCGCCGCCGGGGCCGCTGCCGTCGTCCGGGCCGTTGGTGTTGAGCGTGATGTCGTGGTCGATGAACTGGCCCCAGTAGGTGTAGATGCTGGGGATCGTCGAGTCGCGCGGCGGTGCGGCGGGCGCCCCGGGAGCCGGCGCCCCGGCGGGGGCCTCGATCATGCCCGCGCCGAGCCGCAGCAGGGCGTCCCGGGTGGGGGCCACGTCGTCGCCCACCGGCAGGTGCGCGGCCGGGAAGTCCCGCGCGAGGTCGCGCAGCAGGTAGTCGAACGACGTCGTCGCGTCGAACCGCTGCTCGCGCAGGTCGCGGCGCACCGCGGCCTCCGTGCGGGGCATGAGCGTGGCCGTGCTGTCCTGCGGGTCCTGCGGCGCCTCCGGGTCGGCGGGGACGAACACGCCCCCGTGCCCGATCCGCCGGACCGTGCGTCCGGTGGGGGTCTGCGCCAGGTCGACGGCCTCGTGCGGGCTGTGGTTCGGGTCGCCCTGCGGCGGGGCCTGCGTGGTCTGGACCATGGGTCTCTCCTTCGCTGGGGGTGAAGGTCCTCCACCCAAGACGGAGTGACGGGGATCACAGCCACGTACACCGCGGCGGGTGAATGCGCCGCGCCCGGCCGCCGACCTGCGCCGACGGCCGGGAGCCCCGTCAGCGCGCGGCGCGGTAGACCGCCGTCGCGGCCGCCAGCAACTGCGCGACGACGAGCGCCGGTGTCACGCCCGTGACCACCGCCCACGCGAGCGGGATCGTGCCGAGCAGCGCCAGGTCGGGCCCCTTGATCCGGTGCAGCACCAGCCCGGTCGGGAACGCGCCCGCCGGGGTGGCGATCATCGGCACGTCCCACTGCACGGGCCCTCGGTACGCCGCGCGGATCGCGGCCGCCCCGAGCACGACGGCGGCGGGTGCCGCGACGCCGAGCCACGGCCCGACGCCGCCCACCACGGCCACGAGCAGCAGCACGACGCCCGCGGAGAGCACCGGCCACACCGCGCGGACGGCGCGGGTGGTCCGCGCGCCGAGCGGCAGCAGCGCGTCGAGTCGCGGGTTCTCCCCCGCCGCGCGCGGTCCGCCGGCGCCCGCTAGCGCCCCGGCGTACCCCACCCCGGCCAGGACCGCCCAGAGGCCGATCCCGTCGGAGAGCGCGGGCACCTGCACGGCCACGGCCCCGGTGCACGCCAGCGCGAGCAGCGCCGCGAGGGACGCGGGCGAGCGCAGCAGGAGGGCGGCGTCGGCCGCGACCAGGGCGCCCACCGGACCGCGCGCCGCCCGGGGCACCCACCCGAAGGCGCGCGACGCCGTCGGCCCGGTGCCCAGCGCCCGGCTGACGCCGCCGCCGTCGAGCGAGAGCACCGCGGCAGAGGCCTGCAGGGCGGCCGACGCGCGGGCGCGCAGCGCCCCGGCCCGGAGCCGGTCCAGGCCGCGCACCCAGACCACGAGCGCGACGGCGCCGACGGCGGCCAGCACCGCGGGCACGCTCCACGGCACGGCCCACGCCGCCCACGCGGGGGCCCAGAGCGCCAGGCCGAGGCCGGCCACCGGCACCGCGGCGAGCAGCAGGTCGAGCACCCGCCCGGGCAGGCTCCCCGAGGCGATGCCGGTCACCTGCAGCACGCCCGCGCCCGCGACGACCAGGAGCCCGGCGGCGCCGCCGAGCACCGCGTCCACGACGATCCCCGCCGGGGAGAGCCCGGCGAGCGCCGCGGGCGCCCCGCCCACGACCAGGCCAGCGCCGATGCCGACGAGCACCGAGCGGACCACGGACGGCGAGGTGAGCCCGGCCCGGTCGGCAGCGGTGGGCACCCACCAGCGCACCCCGGCGGCGGGCAGCCCGGCCGGGCCGAGGCGCAGCGCGACGGACGCTCCCCCGACGACGGCGAGCGCCAGCACGAGGCCCTGGACCAGGCCCGGGCCGAGCCCGAAGGCGGTGGCGTCGGAGCCGAGCAGCTCCCGCACCGGACCCCCGAATCCCCACAGGTACAGCACGACCAGGGCGAGGGAGATCACGACCTCGGCGACGTCCAGCGCGACCCGGCCCGGTTCGGCCGGGAGGTTGTGCGCCCGCACCCGCGCGGTCAACCGGCGCAGCTCGGCGCCGGTGAAGCTCTCCTCGTCGCTGCCCACGAGCCGCGGGAGCGCCCCGGTGCCGACGGGACCGGCATCGGCCGCGGGGGCCCCTGCCTCGCCCGTCACCGGAAGCCCGCCAGCACGCCCGGCGCCTCGGCCGGATCCAGGAGCACGGTGTCGTCGTCGGACAGGTGCACCGCGCTCGCGCCCGAGGCCGCCAGCAGCCGGTCGTCGTGCGTGGCGAACAGGACGGCGGTGCCGGCGTCCGCCTCGGCGCGCAGCGTCTCGCCCAGCCGGGCGCGCATCGCGGTGTCCAGGCGCTGCTCCGGCTCGTCGAGCACGAGCAGGTCGCGCGGCCGCACCAGGGCGCTCGCCAGCAGGAACCGGCGGCGCTGCCCGGACGACAGCGTGTGCGGCATGGCGCTGCCGTGCCGGGTGATGCCCACGTGGTCGAGCACCTGGTCGGTGACGGCGCCGGCGTCCGGCACCCCGTGGCCGCGGGCGGTCAGCACGAGGTGCTCGCGGACGGTCACGCCGGGAAAGAACGCGTCGTCGTCCAGCACGCCCGCGACGCGGGCACGGAACCGCCGCTCCCGCTCGTCCACGAGGCGGCCGAAGGCGCTCGCCGTCCCCGACAGGGGCTCCTGGAGGCCGAGCACGGTGCGCAGCAGCGTGGACTTGCCGGTGCCGTTGGCGCCGATCACGGCGACGATGTCGCCGGCCCCCAGCGTGAGGTTCACGGGTGCGCAGACGGCGTTGCCGCCGTACCCGACCACCAGGTCGGACAGCTCGAGGTAGGTCATGCCCAGCCCAACGCGCGAGGCCCGGAAAGATCTCCCGGGCGCCTCAGGGCCGCAGGATCTTCCGGGCCCGCGCCACGTCGTCGTTCATCTGGGCGATCAGCGGCTCCATGCCGTCGAACCGCAGCGTCGGGCGCAGGTGGGCCACGAACTCGAGCACGACCGTCTGGTCGTACAGGTCGAGGTCGGTGCGGTCGAGCACGTAGGCCTCGACGCGGCGCTCTACGCCGTCGAACGTGGGGTTGGTGCCGACGGAGATCGCGGCGGGCAGGATCTCCTCCTGGCCCAGGCCGGCGCCGGAGGCGGCCGCCCGGTCGTGGTCGGGACCGGCGAGGCTCGCGCACGTCGCGGCCGTGCCGCGGCGCAGCCAGCCCGCGTAGACACCGTCGGCGGGCACCAGGCCCGTGATGTCGCCGAGGTTGGCGGTCGGGAAGCCCATCTCGCGGCCGCGCGCGTCGCCGTGCACCACGGTGCCGCGCACGAGGTGCGGGCGGCCGAGCACGTCGGCGGCCTGGTCGACGTCGCCTTCCGCGAGCAGCGCCCGCACGGCGGTCGAGGACCAGCGCTGGTGGCCGTCGCCCTCGGCCACGGAGTCGCCGACATCCTCGATGGCGACGACCTCGAACCCGTGCTCCCCGCCGAGCTCGACCATCGTGGCGAGCGTCCCGGCGTTCTGCTTGCCGAACCGCACGTCGTGCCCCACGACCACGGTCCGCGCCCGCAGGCCGTCCACGAGGTACCGGGACACGAACTCCTCGGGCGTCTGCGCCGCGAAGTCGAGCGTGTAGTTGACCAGCAGGGTCGCGTCCAGCCCGGTGCGCTCCATGAGCGCCAGGCGGTCGTCCAGGCCCGTGATCAGCTCAGGGGCCGACTCGGGCCGGTGCACCGCCGCCGGGTGCGGGTGGAACGTCACGGCGACGGCGCTGGCCGCGTCACCCCGGGCGAGCCGGAGGATGCGGTCGAGCACCGCCTGGTGGCCGCGGTGGACGCCGTCGAAGTTGCCGATCGTCACCACTGATGGCCCGAAGTCCGGGGGAACCTGTTCCAGGTCCGTCCACAGCTGCACGCGGGTTGCTCCTCATGAATCGGGTGGCGCGGGCGCGGGAGCCGCTCACGCCGCGCCCCGCACCGGTCGCCAAAAGCCTACGGCGTGTTTCGGCGGTCGTGCGCCCACCGGCCCGGTCAGGGCGCGGGGGCGAGCACCAGGACGGGCTTGGCCAGGCTCTCGCCGCGGCGCTTCGTATCCTCCAGCAGCGCCACGAGCGTGCCCGACGGCGAGAGAGCCGCCACGACCTCGGACCGTCCCGACGGCTCGACCCACTGGCCGTAGCCGAGCGCGCGCACCTCGACGTCGTCGAGCTCGCGCACCGGAAAGGTGCTGCGGGCGGCGTCGGCCAGCGGGAGGGTCGCCAGCGTGCCGTCGGCGTCCGCCTGGGCCTCCAGCTCCTCCAGCGTGCGGGCGCCCGCCAGTGGGTAGCCGCCCACGCGGGTGCGGCGCAGCGCCGTGAGGTGGCCGCCGGTTCCGAGCGCGACGCCGAGGTCGCGCGCCAGGGCGCGCACGTAGGTGCCGGACGAGACGGTGACGCGCACGTCGACGTCGACCACGGGCACGTCGCGGGTGGGGCCGTCGCCGGGCTCGGCGGCGGTCGGGGCGATGCCGGGCTCGGCCGCGGGGTCGGCGGCCGCGTCGCCGGCCTCGACGTACACGTCCTCCAGGTCGCCGTCCGGCACGGTCGCCGTCACCGCGCGGACGTCCAGCACCTCGAACCGGGAGACGGTGACCGGCCGCGCCTTGAGCGCGACCTCCTCCCCCGCCCGGACGCGCGCGTAGGCGCGCTTGCCGTCCACCTTGATCGCGGACACGGACGTGGGCACCTGGAGGATGTCGCCGGTCAGGTCCGCGATCGCAGCGTCCAGCGCGGCCCGCTCCACCTGCCCGACGGCGGCCGGGTCGGCCACGGCGACGACGGACCCCTCGGCGTCGTCCGTGGCGGTGGCCACGCCCAGGCGGATCGTGGCGTCGTAGTCCTTGTCCGCGCCCACGACGTACGTGAGCAGGCGGGTCGCCTTGCCGATGCCGAGCACGAGCACGCCGGTCGCCATCGGGTCCAGCGTGCCGGCGTGGCCGACCTTGCGGGTACCGGCCAGGCGCCGCATCCGGCCGACGACGTCGTGGCTGGTCCAGCCCTGCGGCTTGTCGACCACGACGAACCCGTCGGCGGCCGTGGGACGGCGCGCGGGAGCCTGCGGGGAGGGGGAGGTCATGGGTACCAGTATCGCGCGGGTCAGGTACGCCGCGCGGCGTCCAGGCCCGTACCCGGGTACGACGCCGCCCGGCCCGACCGGGGCGTGAGCGTCCCGGTCAGGCGGCAGGCGGCGGCGGTGTCACGCACGAGCGCAGTGGGCGAGTGTCACTCGGCCTCGGCGTCGTCCTCGCGCGGCTTCTTGTAGGGGTCCTCGTCGCCCGCGTACCGGGCCCCGGCACGGAGCTCCTCGAGCTCGGCGTCCCGCTTGCGCGCCTCGATCAGCGCGGCGTCGAGGTGGGCGGCCGTCTCGGGGACCGAGTCCAGGTGGAACTCGATGGTGGGCGTCAGACGCACACCGGTCTGCTTGCCCACCTCGGAGCGGATCATGCCCGTGGCGCTCTTCAGCGCCGCGGCCGTGCCGTCCCGGTCCTCGTCCGAGCCGTAGACCGTGTAGAACACCGAGGCGTTCTGCAGGTCGCCGGTGACCCGGACGTCCGTGACCGTCACGAAACCGAGCCGCGGGTCCTTGATCCGCGTGTCGATCATCTGCGCGACGATCACCTTGATGCGGTCGGCGAGCTTACGAGCCCGCGGGTTGTCGACCATGGTCCAGTCCTTTCACATGCGCCCATTCAGCACGCTGGCCCGCGACCCGCAGGGAGTACCCCTGCGGATCGCGGACCAGCATGGCTGACTCGGCGATCGAAATCAGTCGCGCGGCTTCTCGCGCATCTCGAACGTCTCGATGGTGTCGCCCTCGGTGACGTCGTTGAACGACCCGAGACCGATACCGCACTCGAAGCCCTCGCGGACCTCGGTGACGTCGTCCTTCTCGCGGCGCAGCGACTCGATCGAGAGGTTGTCGCCCACGACCGTGCCGTTGCGCAGCACGCGCGCCTTGGCGTTGCGGCGGATGACGCCCGAACGGACCACCGAACCGGCGATGTTGCCGAACTTCGAGGAACGGAAGACCTGGCGGATCTCCGCGGTCCCGAGCTGGACCTCCTCGTACTCCGGCTTGAGCATGCCCTTGAGGGCCGCCTCGACGTCCTCGATCGCCTTGTAGATGACCGAGTAGAACTTGACGTCGACGCCCTCGCGCTCCGCCAGCTCCTCGACGCGCTCGCCGTACTTCACGTTGAAGCCGATGATCACGGCGCTGTCGACGGTGGCCAGGTTGACGTCGTTCTGCGTGATCGCACCCACACCACGGTGGATGACGCGCAGCTCGACCTCGTCGCCCACGTCGATCTTGAGCAGCGCGTCCTCGAGTGCCTCGACGGCACCGGACACGTCACCCTTGAGGATGAGGTTGAGGCTCTCGACCTTGCCCTTCTTGAGCTCGGTGTCGAAGTCCTCGAGGCTGATCCGCTTGCGACGCTTGGCCAGCGTCGCGGCACGCTCGGCCGCCTCGCGCTTCTCGGCGATCTGCCGCGCGGTCCGGTCGTCCGGCGCCACGAGGAACGTGTCGCCGGCGCTCGGGACGCTCGTCAGACCGAGCACCTGCACCGGGCGGGCCGGCAGAGCCGCCTCGACCGCGTTGCCGTGCTCGTCGAACATCGCACGGACACGGCCGTGGGCCGTACCGGCGACGATCGAGTCACCGACGTGCAGGGTGCCCGACTGGACCAGCACCGTGGCCACGGGGCCGCGGCCCTTGTCGAGGTTGGCCTCGATCGCGACGCCGCGCGCGTCCTTGGTCGGGTTGGCGCGCAGGTCGAGAGCCGCGTCGGCGGTCAGCAGGACGGCCTCGACGAGGTCGTCGATGCCGATCCCCGGCTTGGCCGCGACGTCGACGAACATCGTGTCGCCGCCGTACTCCTCGGCCACCAGGTTGTACTCGGTGAGCTGCTGACGCACCTTCGCCGGGTTGGCGCCCTCGACGTCGATCTTGTTGACGGCGACCACGATCGGCACGCCGGCGGCCTGCGCGTGGTTCACGGCCTCGACCGTCTGCGGCATCACGCCGTCGTCGGCCGCGACCACGAGGATCGCGATGTCCGTGACCTGCGCACCACGGGCACGCATGGCGGTGAACGCCTCGTGACCCGGGGTGTCGATGAACGTGATGGCGCGCTCGACGCCCTCGTGCTCGTGCGTGATCTGGTAGGCACCGATGTGCTGGGTGATGCCACCGTGCTCACCGGCGACGACGTCCGACTTGCGGATGGCGTCGAGCAGCTTCGTCTTACCGTGGTCGACGTGACCCATGACGGTCACGACCGGCGGACGCGCGGCCAGGTCCTCGTCGGACTCGCCGGCCTCCTCGGCCTCCAGGTCGATGTCGAAGGCCCCGAGCAGCTCGCGGTCCTCCTCCTCGGCCGAGACCATCTCGATGACGTAGCCGAGCTCCTGGGCCAGCGTGCCGAACGTGTCCTCGTCCAGGGACTGCGTGGCCGTGGCCATCTCGCCCAGGTGGAACAGCACGGTCACGAGCGCCGCGGGGTTCGCGTCGATCTTGTCGGCGAAGTCGTTCAGCGACGCGCCGTGGCGCAGCCGGACGACGGTGGTGCCGTTGCCGCGAGGAACCTGCACGCCGCCGAGCGACGGGGCCTGCATCGCCTCGAACTCCTGGCGCTTCGCCCGACGCGACTTGCGTCCGCGGACCGGCTTGCCGCCGGCACGCCCGAAGGCACCCTGCGTCGCACCGCGACCACCGGCACCGCGACGCGGGCCGCCGAAGCCGCCACCGCCACCGGGACGACCCGGAGCACCGGCACCGGCGCCGCCGCCGGCACCGCCGGGACGACCGCCACCACCGGGGCGACCGCGGCCGCCACCCGGGGCCGGGCGGTCACCCGGACGCGGCATGTTGGTCTTGCCCGGCATCATGCCGGGGTTCGGGCGCGGGCCACCGGTGCCACCGGGACGGGGCGCCGAGGGACGCGGGCCACCGGGACGGGGACCGCCCGGACGCTCGCCGGACGACTCGCCCGACCGCTCGGGGCGCTGCCCCGGGCGGGGCATGCCCTGGCTGGTCGCGAACGGGTTGTTGCCCGGACGCGGGTTGCCGCCACCGGGCCGGTCGCCGGCGCCGGGCGCCGGGCGGCCACCACGGCCGCCGCCGGGACGGGGCATGCCCTGGCTCGTCGCGAAGGGGTTGTTGCCCGGACGCGGGTTGCCGCCGCCCGGACGGCCACCACGGCCACCGTCGCGGCCGCCGTCACGACCACCCGGACGCGCGCCGGAGGGCGCGGCAGCAGGCTTCGGGGCACCGGGCTTGGGAGCCGCGGCAGCCGGACGGGGTGCGCCGGGCTTGGGAGCCGCACCGGCAGGCTTGGCGGACGCCGCAGGCGCCGCCGGGGTCTCTGCGGCCGCGGGCGCCGGGGCGGGAGCCGCCGGTGCGGGGGCCGGTGCCGGGGCAGGCGCGGGCGCGGGTGCCTCGGACTTGGGGGCCGGTGCCGGGGCGGGAGCCGGGGCCGGGGCGGGGGTCGCCTCGGCGGGCTTCCGGGCCGCGGGCTTCGCGGCCGGCTTCGGCGCGGGCTTGGCCGCTGCGCCCTTGTCGGACGCGCCGGCGGCGCCACCGACGGGGAACTTGTCGCGCATCGCTCGCTCGACGGGGGCCTCAAGGGTCGAGGAGGCCGAGCGGACGAACTCGCCCGCGGCCTTCAGCTCGCCCATCAGGGTCTTGCTCTCCACTCCGAGCTGCTTGGCAAGCTCGTGAACGCGGATCTTCGCCACATCTCTCCTGTCTCGGTCCGTCCCGGGACAGGGAGGACCACCGTTAGTACTGCGTACTCATCGCTGGGGACTCATCGGGTGCCCATCGGCTTCAAACCCGCTTCCTTGTCGACGAACTTCATGATTCGGCCGGGCGCTCTGTCGCGCCCGGTCGGAACGGTCTTGCGGTCGGCACCCTCACCGGCCGAGGTGTGCTTGTACCTCGCCGAGATCGAGAGGACCGTCGGTGCGCAGTGCGCGGGGGACGGCCCTGCGGCGCTCGGCGAGCTCCAGGCACTGCGGCTCTGGGTGAACCCAGGCGCCGCGACCCGGCAGACAGGCACGGACGTCGACGACGATGCGTCGTGGCTCTGCCACATCGGCATCATGCATCGCGGAGTCCAGCACCAGACGCAGGAGTGCAGACCGCTGGTCGCGCCCCCGGCACCCGACACACGTACGCACCGGGCCCGTGACGGGTGGTGTGGGGTGTGTCGAAAGACGGGCGCGTGGCCCAGACTCGGACAGTCTACCGCGCCGACTCACCGGGCGTTACCGGCCGCTCTGCGCGTCGGCGGCGGCGCCACCTGCGTCGGCGTCCGCCGCCTCGTCCGAGCGGATGTCGATCCGCCAGCCCGTCAGCTTCGCGGCCAGCCGGGCGTTCTGCCCTTCCTTGCCGATCGCGAGGGACAGCTGGTAGTCGGGGACGATCGCCCGGGCGGCACGCGCGTCGGCGTCCACCACTGTGACCGACGACACACGAGCCGGGGACAGCGCGCTCGCCACGAAGGAGGCGGGGTCGTCGCTGTGGTCGACGATGTCGATCTTCTCGCCGTGCAGCTCGGCCATGACGGCACGCACCCGCGCGCCCATCGGGCCGATGCAGGCACCCTTGGCGTTCAGCCCGGACACCCGGGACCGGACGGCCATCTTGGTGCGGTGCCCCGCCTCACGGGCGATGGCGGTGATCTCCACCGAGCCGTCCGCGATCTCCGGGACCTCCAGCTCGAAGAGCTTGCGCACCAGGTTCGGGTGCGTACGGCTCAACGTGATCTGGGGGCCCTTCATTCCGCGGCTGACCTCGACCACGTAGGCGCGCAGCCGCTCGCCGTGCACGTACTCCTCGGTGGGGACCTGCTCGTGCGGCGGCAGCACGGCCTCGGTGCCGCCCACGTCGACGAGCACCATGCGCGGGTCGCGGCCCTGCTGGATGACGCCGGCCAGGACCTCGCCCTCCTTGCCGCGGAAGGTGCCGAGCACCTGGTCGTCCTCGGCGTCCCGCAGGCGCTGCACGATCACCTGCCGGGCCGTCGCGGTGGCGATGCGGCCGAAGTCCTGGGGCGTGTCGTCGAACTCGGGGCCGAGCTCCACGGCGGGACGGGCGTCGGGGTCCTCGGGGTCCGCCTCGACGGGCAGCTCCTCGCGCGCCCAGACCGTCACGTGGCCCGACGCGCGGTCCACCTCGACGCGGGCCCGGTTGTAGGCGTCCGGGGTGCGGTGGTAGGCCGAGAGGAGGGCCTGCTCGATGGCCGCGACGAGGACGTCCAGGCTGAGGTCCCTCTCGCGCTCCAGCATCCGGAGCGTGGTCATGTCGATGTCCATGTCAGCCTTCCTCGTTGCGGCCGGGGCGAAACCCGGTCGGGTTGTCCGTACCAGCACCGTCCGAGTCCTCGTCGGTGTCTTCACCTGCACTCTCGCCCAGTTCCGAATCCTCGGCATCCTGGGCGTCCTCGAGCCTGCGGAGCTCGACCTCGACCTTGCCCCGCGTGACGTCAGCGACGGGGATCCGCCGGTCGTCGTCGAGCACCAGGACGGCGCCGTCGGTGTCGTCGAGCACGTCGGTCAGCCGGCCCTCGGCACGGCTGCCGTCGGTGAGCTTGAGCGTGACCATACGGGTCCGGGCACGCTTGAAGTGACGCAGCTCGGTCAGCGGCCGGGACGTGCCCGGCGTGGAGATCTCGAGCGTGTAGGCACCGGCGACGACGTCGTCCGTGTCCAGCGCCGCGGAGATCGCGCGCGACACGTCGCCCAGCGCGTCGGAGTCCAGGCTGCCGACGGCGTCGTCCGGCAGGTCGACCGTGACGCGGACCACGGACTTGCTGCCCGCCCGCGTGGCGCTGACCTCCTCGAGGTAGAGCCCGGCGGCCTCGACCACCGGCCCTACCACCCCGCGGACCGCATCCGCCTGCTGTGTCATCGACTGCCTCCCGTCGGCTCCCCCATGCGCGGGGGCACGGTTCGAGCCGGAACGGTTCGACCGATGTGCTGTTGTTGTCTGCGTCAAGCCTAACGAAGCCTCCGACCTCGGCACTTCGCGAAGAACGTGATGTCCGTGACCCGACCGCAATCGGCCGGGCGACGAACGGGGTTCCGGAACGTGACATCATCGGCCACGATGAACGCCTCGAACCGCACGGCCCGTACCCGACGCCGGTCAGGTCTGACCGCGCTGGCCCTGACCTGCGCGATCATTCTCTCAGGTTGCGGGCTGCGGCTCGAGACACCGCCGCCGACCGAGCCGGTGCCGGACGCCGTGGAGGTGCTGCGGCGGACCGCCGTGGCCGACGCGCTGCTCGTGGCCGACCAGGCCACCGCCGCGGCCGAGACCGACGGGATCGAGCCCGCGGTCGAGTCGGAGCTGACCGAGATCGCCGAGTCCGCGACCGTACAGGCGGAGCAGCTCGGCGGCGAGTACGACTCCGGCCTCGGGGACCTCGTGTCAGAAGACCCCGGCGCCTCGCCGTCGGCGCACGTCCAGGAGCAGACGCCGCGGGCCGTCGTCGCCTCCCTGCGCGACGCCGCCACCCGCACCCGGGCCGCCGCCGACCAGGCGCAGTCCGGACCGCTGGGCCGGCTGCTCGCCTCGATCTCGACGTCGCAGACGCAGCAGGCGCAGGAGCTCGCGCGGCTCACCGACGTCAAGGGCCCGACGCTGCCCTCCACGAAGATCCCCGAGCCCGCCGACCCCGCCCCGCAGCCCAGCGAGGGCGACGACGACGCCGCGACCCCGGCGGCAACCGTGAGCGAGGCGCCCGTGGCGCCGACCGGGCTGTCCGCCGAGGACCTGAGCGCCCTGATCCTGGCCGAGGACACCGCGGGCTACGCGCTCGAGGTGCGCGCCGCGCAGTCCAGCGGCGACACCCGCACCCGGGCGCACGACCGCGCGGAGCTGCACCGCGCGCGGGCGCAGGCGTGGGCGCTGGTCGCCGGCGTCGACGGGACCGACCAGGACCCGCGCCGCGTCGCGTACGACGTCCCCGGTTCGGAGACGCCGACGACCGACCTGGCCCGCGACCTGGAGACCGGCCTGGCGCAGGACTACGCCACGCTGGTCGGCATCGCCGAGCCGGGGACCCGCGCCGTCCTGGTCGCGCTGCTGACCGACTCCACGCTGGCCGCGGCCCGGTGGGGCGCACCGGCGGTCCCGTTCCCGGGGCTGCCGGAGCAGGCCTGACGGCCGGGTTCGCACGGGCCGGCCCCGAAGGGCCGGCCCGCTGAGGGAGCTCAGGCGAGGAGCGCCGCGACCTTCTCGGCCACGGCGTCCACGATGCCGTCGACGGGGAACTGCTCCGCCTCGCCCGCACGCGGCCGGACCTCGACCACGCCGTCGGCCAGGGCCTTGCCCACGGTGACCACGAGCGGGGCGCCGAGCAGCTCGGCATCCTTGAACTTCACGCCCGGCGACGTCTTGCCGGCCCGGTCGTCGTAGAGCACCTCGACGCCGCGGGCGGCGAGCTCCTCGGCGATCTTCTCGGCCGCCTCGAACACCGCGGCCTCCTTGCCCGCCGCGACCAGGTGCACGTGCACCGGGGCGACGTGTGCCGGCCACGCCAGGCCCTTCTCGTCGTGGTTGGCCTCGGCCAGCGCGGCCAGGGCACGCGTCACGCCGACGCCGTACGAACCCATGGTCACCACGGCCTGCTTGCCGTTCTCGTCGAGCACGACGAGGCCCAGGGCCTCGGCGTACTTGCGGCCGAGCTGGAAGATGTGGCCCATCTCGATGCCGCGCGCCAGCTGCAGCGGGCCGGAGCCGTCGGGCGCCGGGTCACCGGCGCGCACCTCGGCGGCCTCGACGGTGCCGTCGGCCGTGAAGTCCCGCCCGGCCACCAGGTCGAACACGTGCTTGCCGGGCTCGTTGGCGCCCGTGATCCAGCGGGTGCCGGCCACCACGCGGGGGTCGAGCAGGTAGCGGATGGCCGGGACCTTCTCGCCGTCCTCGCCCTCGACCTGCTCGCCCTGGGGGCCGAGCGCCTGCGGCCCGATGTAGCCCTTGACCAGCTGAGGGAACTTCTTGAAGTCCTCCTCGGTGGCGGCCTCGGGCTCGGCCGGCGTCAGCGCCGCCTCGATGCGCTTGAGGTCGACCTCGCGGTCGCCGGGCAGGCCGACGACGACGAGCTCGCGGGTCCCGTCGGGCTGCACGAGCGCGAGCACCACGTTCTTCAGGGTGTCGGCGGCGGTCCAGGCCCGGTCGGGGCGCGGGAACTTCGCGTTGGCGACGTCGACCAGCGTGGCGATCGTCGGGGTGTCAGGGGTGTCCTCGACGTGGGCCGCGGGGGCGTCGTCGTACGGGATCGCCTCGGGGACCGGGGTGACCACGGCCTCGACGTTGGCGGCGTAGCCGCCGGCCGAGCGCACGAACGTGTCCTCGCCGATGGGCGAGGGCGAGAGGAACTCCTCCGAGCGGGAGCCGCCCATGGCCCCCGACATCGCGGAGACGATCACGTAGTCCAGGCCGAGGCGCGTGAAGATCTTCTCGTACGCCTCGCGGTGCTTCTGGTAGCTGACGTCCAGGCCCTCGTCCTTGACGTCGAACGAGTACGAGTCCTTCATGATGAACTCGCGCCCGCGGATCAGGCCCGCGCGGGGGCGCGCCTCGTCGCGGTACTTGGTCTGGATCTGGAACAGCGTGACCGGCAGGTCCTTGTACGACGAGTACAGGTCCTTGACCAGGAGCGCGAACATCTCCTCGTGCGTGGGCGCGAGAAGGTAGTCGGCGTCCTTGCGGTCCTTGAGCCGGAACAGGCCGGCGCCGTACTCCTCCCAGCGGCCCGTCGCCTCGTAGGGCTCCCGCGGCAGCAGCGCCGGGAAGTGCACCTCCTGGCCGCCGATCGCGACCATCTCCTCGCGGACGATCGCCTCGATCTTGGCCAGCACCCGCAGGCCGAGCGGCAGCCACGAGTAGATGCCCGGGGCGGCCCGGCGGATGTACCCGGCCCGCACGAGGAGCTTGTGGCTGGCGACCTCGGCCTCGGCCGGGTCCTCGCGCAGGGTTCGGACGAAGAGGGACGACATGCGCAGCACGTCGCCCTGAGTGAGGCGTGCGGAAGACATGGGGCACAGCCTATCCGCGCGGGGCCCCGCGGCTCGCCCGGAATTAGTGGTGCATACCTTGCCGTGGTCCGCGAAGTCTCGGAGGATGAGGCCATGCCGGAGCTGCCCGAGGTCGCCGCGCTCGCCGACTTCCTGCGCGCGCGGACCGCGGGACGCACGGTCAGCGCGGTGGAGGTGGGCTCGATCGCGGCGCTCAAGACGTTCGACCCGCAGCCCGCGGCGCTCGCCGGCGGCCAGGTCACGGACGTCGCCCGGCACGGCAAGTGGCTGGACCTCGCGGTCTCCCCCGCCGGCTCGGCGGCCGACGCCGCCCCGCTCCACCTGGTCTTCCACCTCTCGCGCGGCGGCTGGGTGCGCTGGTCCGACGCGCTGCCCACCAAGCCGGTCCGGCCGTCGCTGGGCGGTTCAAGCCGGGGCGCCGTGCTCGCGCTGCGGGTGCGGCTGGACGACGGCTCCGGCTTCGACCTGACCGAGGCGGGCACCCGCAAGCGGCTCGCGGTGCACGTGGTCCGCGACCCGGCCGAGATCGAGATGGTCGCCTCGCTCGGGGTGGAGCCGCTCGACCCCGGGTTCACGACCGAGGTGCTGGCCGAGCTGCTGTCGGCGAAGAACCAGCAGGTCAAGGGCCTGCTACGGGACCAGCGTGCCATCGCGGGCATCGGCAACGCCTACAGCGACGAGATCCTGCTCGTGGGCCGGTTCAGCCCGTACAAGCTCACGGGCTCGTTCACGCCGGAGGAGACCGCCAGGCTGCACACGGCGATCGGCGACGTGCTCACGGAGGCGATCGCGGCGGCGTCGGGCAAGCCGGCCAAGGAGCTCAAGGACGCCAAGCGCGCCGGGATGCGCGTGCACGGCCGCACCGGCCAGCCCTGCCCCGGGTGGGACGGGACGCCGTGCGGCGACACGGTGCACGAGGTGTCGTTCGCCGACCGGTCGATGCAGTACTGCCCGACGTGTCAGACGGGCGGCAAGCCGCTGGCGGACCGCCGGATGTCCAAGCTGCTGCGCTGACCGGGCGGGTCAGAACAGGACCGTCGCGAACGTGCCGACCTGCTCGAAGCCCACGCGCCGGTAGGCCGCCACGGCGCGCTCGTTGTAGGCGTTCACGTAGAGCGACACGATCGGCGCGATGGTGGCGCGGGTCGCGTCGACCACGGCCGCCATGCCCGACTCGGACCAGCCGCGACCGCGGAACGCCGGCTCGACCCAGACGCCCTGCACCTGGGCGACCCCGCCGGCCACGGCGCCGAGCTCGGCCTTGAAGCCGACGGCGGGCCGCCCGTCGCCGTCGGGCACGAGGCGGACGAACGACCGCCCCTCGGTGATGAGCGAGCGCACCCGCTCCGCGTAGGCGGAGCCGCCCGAGGCGATCGGCGAGTAGCCGACCTCCTCGGTGAACATGCGCACGCAGGCGGGCAGCACGAGGTCCAGCTCGGCCGGCACGGAGCGGCGGACCGTGGGCTCGGCCGGCACGGAGGGTGCGCCGCCGATGGCCATCGACGGCTGGTCGGCGCGCACGTCACGGGCCGGGGGCCAGTACGGGGACAGCCGCTCCCACAGCCCGAGCGCCGCCCGCTGCTCCCCCACGATCGACGACGACCGCCGCCCGTAGAGCCGGGCGACGGTCGTGAAGGCGGCGAGCGCCTCGGCGCGGCGGGCGGGATCGGTGATCGGGACCACGGGCACCAGGTTGGCGCCGGACCAGCAGATTGCCTCCAGCGGGCCGACGGCGGGGAACCCCCACGCCTGGCCCGCGGCGGCGCCGAACCCGGAGCGGAGCGCGATCTCCAGCCGGGCGGTGGCGAGGACCGAGGCGACGGGATCGAGGGCACAGACCGCGAGCGCCTGCGGCAGGTCGTTCCGGGTCAGCGCCCGGGCGATCACCTCGCCGTCGCCGTCCGCGCGAATGTCCTGTTCGCCCGGTTCGTGCGGCCCCTCGGGGCGCGCCCCGGCCGGAACCGGGGTGCGCCACCGAGACATGCCTTGCTCCGTTCGAGTCTGACCCTTCAGTATCGCCCGAGCCCTGGGATCCGACGCGGCTCAGCCGACCGAGACGACCGGCGAACCGGCCTGTGCCTCATTCTCCGGCGTGGGCATCTCATCCGCGATCCGCATCGCCTCTTCGATGAGCGTCTCGACGATCATCGCCTCGGGGACGGTCTTGATGACCTCGCCCTTGACGAAGATCTGGCCCTTGCCGTTGCCGGACGCGACGCCGAGGTCGGCCTCGCGGGCCTCGCCCGGGCCGTTGACGACGCAGCCCATGACGGCGACGCGCAGCGGGACGGTCATGCCCTCGAGGCCTGCGGTGACCTTCTCGGCAAGCGTGTACACGTCCACCTGGGCGCGGCCGCACGACGGGCAGGACACGATCTCGAGCTTGCGGGGGCGGAGGTTGAGCGCCTGCAGGATCTGGTTGCCGACCTTGACCTCCTCGACCGGCGGGGCCGAGAGGGAGACGCGGATCGTGTCGCCGATGCCCTTGCTGAGCAGGGCGCCGAACGCGGTGGCCGACTTGATGGTGCCCTGGAACGCGGGGCCGGCCTCGGTGACACCGAGGTGCAGGGGCCAGTCGCCGCGCTCGGAGAGCAGCTCGTAGGCGCGCACCATGACCACCGGGTCGTTGTGCTTGACCGAGATCTTGAAGTCGTGGAAGTCGTGCTCCTCGAAGAGGCTCGCCTCCCACACGGCGGACTCCACCAGGGCCTCCGGGGTGGGCTTGCCGTACTTCTCCAGGATGCGCTTGTCGAGCGAGCCGGCGTTGACGCCGATGCGCAGCGAGACGCCGGCGTCCTTCGCGGCGGCCGCGATCTGCTTGACCTGGTCGTCGAACTTGCGGATGTTGCCCGGGTTCACGCGGACGGCGGCACAGCCGGCGTCGATCGCGGCGTACACGTACTTGGGCTGGAAGTGGATGTCCGCGATCACGGGGATCTGGGACTTCTTCGCGATGATCGGCAGCGCCTCCGCGTCGTCGGCGCTCGGGACGGCGACGCGCACGATGTCGCAGCCTGCCGTGGTGAGCTCCGCGATCTGCTGGAGGGTCGCGTTGATGTCGGTGGTGGGCGTGGTGGTCATCGACTGCACGCTGATGGGTGCGTCACCGCCCACCTCGACCTTGCCGACCTTGATCTTCCGGGTCTTGCGGCGAGGGGCGAGGACCGGCGGGGGTGCTGCTGGCATGCCGAGGCTGATTGCGGTCACGAAATCAAGTATCCACTCTTCGAAGGGGTCAAAACGCACTTCGTGCGCGGCGTCACGTGATGCGCACGGGATCCACCAGGTCCGCCACGATGAGCACGCCGCCCACCCCGAGCAGGACGAGGAAGACCACGTAGGCCACGGGGGTCATGCGGGCGACGTCGGCCGGGCCCGGCAGGACGGCCGCCCCGCGCACCCGGGCGACCGTGCGCTTGCCGCCCTCGTAGAGGGCGTTGACCAGGTGCCCGCCGTCGAGCGGCAGCAGCGGGATGAGGTTGAAGACGAACAGCGCGATGTTCAGGCTGGCGAGCAGGCTGAGGTAGATCATCACGCGGTCGAGGATCGCCTCGTCCAGCGCCATGATCTGGCCGCTGATGCGCGCGACGCCCACCATGGACTGCACCGAGTCCTGCGAGCGCTCCTCGGCGGTGAAGGCCTGGGTGGCGGCGTCGGCCACGCGGACCGGGAGGGTGGCCACCATGGTCGCCGTCTGCCACGTCATGTTGCCCACCTCGGGCAGCACGCGGGACAGCGGCTGTGGCTCACGGACCTGGAGCGGGGAGAAGCCCACGAAGCCGCCCGGCTCGGTGAGCGGCTCGCCGTCGGCGCCCAGGACGGCGGCGCCCTGCTCGTCGACGACGGGGCGCTCGGTCTCGGCGGGGGTGACCTCGAGCGTGACGCGCTCGCCGTCGCGGAGCACCACGACGTCGGACTCGCGCCCCGCGGAGTCGTTGATGAGGCCGACCAGCTGCTGCCAGCCGGTCACCTCGGTGCCGCCGAACGAGACCACCTCGTCGCCGGGCTGGAGCCCGGCCGCGGCGGCGGGCGCGGCGGGCCGGCCCTCGCAGTCGTCGCCGGCGGCGCCGGACGTCGCGGAGGCCGGGACGCACTCGGAGAGCTGCGCGACCGTCGTCGAGACGGCGGGCAGGCCGTAGCCGATCAGGATGACCGCCATCAGGAACGTGGCGATCACGAGGTTCATGAACGGCCCGCCGAACATGACCACGAGCTTCTTGGGCGTGGAGAGGTTGTAGAAGGCGCGGTGCTCCTCACCCGGCCGCACCTCCGCGACCGACGCGTCGCGCGCGTCCGCCACGAGCTCGTTCCAGAAGCCCTTCTTGCGCGGCGTGCCCTCGGGGGCCGGCGGCATCATGCCGACCAGGCGCACGAAGCCGCCGAGCGGGATCGCCTTGATGCCGTACTCGGTCTCGCCCTTGGTGCGCGACCAGAGGGTGGGGCCGAAGCCCACCATGTACTGGCTCACGCGGACGCCGAACTTCTTGGCCGGGATCATGTGTCCCAGCTCGTGCAGACCGACGGAGACGAGGACGCCGACCAGCAGGACGAGCACACCAACGATGTGCGGAACGATGCTCACGGGACCGAGACTACGACACCTGGCTGACAGCCCGGCGGGGCGCGCACGGCTCCCCCCGGTACGGCCACCCGACGTTCACCTCGCGGCGAGAACATGGTCATTCCTTGAAACAGTGGTTACTGATCATTAACCTGACGACATGTCGGTTTCGTCTGTCCCTGGGTTCCGGGAGCTGCACGCGCACGGCCCGGCCTCCCTCATGGGAAGCCTGACCTCGATCTTCCAGACCGAGGCCTGGTCCGCCGCGGACGGCGACTCCCGCGTGGCCCGGCAGCTGCGCGAGATCGGCGTGGACGTCAACGAGATCTGGTCGGCCTCGCGCTGGAACATGGGCGACGACGGCGACGCGCCCAACCGCCGCCACCCCGTGCCCGGCGACCCGCGCGGCCCGCAGACCGCCGCCGCGCTGCGGGCGGTGACCGGCAGGCCGCGAGCCGCCGCGCTGCTGGGCGTGTACCTGTGGTCGCAGGCCGGCGACGCGCTGCAGTACACGTTCCGGCACGGCCGCATCATCGTGCCGCTGCGGGCCTTCGTCGAGACCTGGGAGACGTGCCGCGACGACGCGCCCGACGACGTCTGCCAGGCCGAGGGCGACGCCGTCGCCGTGCTGCTGCGCACCCTCATCACCCAGATGCACACGGCGGCCGCGCGCAGCGCGGGTGACCTCGACCGTGTGGCGGACGCCGCCGCCCACGCCGGGGAGCGGTGCGGGGAGCTGCTGCGGGCGGCGCGGGCGATCCCCGACCCGACGTCGCCGTTCCGGCGCGCGCTGGTCCCGCAGGCCGTGACCCGCATCCGCTACTTCCGCGCGCTGGCCGAGGCGGCCCGGGCGGCGTCCGAGGCGATGGCGGGCGAGCCGGCGCGGCTCGGCCCCGCGCTCGACGGCCTGCGCGCCGCCGAGACCGACCGGCACCTGAACTACATCCTGGCCAGCGAGCTGCGCTCCTACCGGATGCACCTGACGCAGCTGCACCGCAACCTCGACTCGACCTGGCTCACGCTCGACCGCCTGCGGACGGTCTACATCTACCCGTTCGGGCTGCGCGACGTGCGACCGGCCGCCGCGGTCACCGCGATCCGGCGGCTCGCGCACCGCGACGAGCGCCCCGAGCTGCTCGGCGTCCAGGCCTTCGCGGTACGCGGCCGGCTCAAGATGGACGACGTCTGGGCGAGCGTCGACCGGGCGGCGCGCCCCTACGGCGGCGCGTCGCTGTCGATGCCGAACGTCCGCCTGGAGCAGCCCGACGGGACGTTCATCGCCGAGCTGTCCTGCGACGTGCGGTTCACCGAGTTCGGCAACCACTACGTGCGCTTCCGGTACTCGTCGCGCGACCAGTCGCCGCAGCAGGTCCGTGACGCACGGTTCCGGCTGTCCAACCTGCACGCCGACATCCGGGTGCGGTGGATCGCGCTGGACGGCTCGCCCGTCGACGTCGACCCGGGCGGCGCCCTGCCGCCCGAACGCCTCTTCGACCTGGCCGACCTGCTCCAGCGCGCGACGGCGGACCTGGTCCGCGAGGGCACCGAGATCGCCCAGGGACGAGCGCACGTCGTCACCACCGTCTACGAGGCGAGCCGGGGCCGCGGCCCGGCGGCGCCCCCGGAGCGACGCACGCCGGTCTCCATGGGCGACGAGATGCTCGCCGCGTTCGGCTCGCAGGTGCTGCTGCAGCCCGTGTCGTACGGCACGGCCACGCTGTGCGACTGGACCCTGCCCCAGCGCAACCCCGTGCTGCTGGAGGGCGTGCGGCACCTGGGCGACGTCGTGGCGGTGGCCACCAACTCGACCACCGTGGCACTGGTCGGCACGGCGCACTTCAAGATCTCCCAGTACGGGTCGCTCGCCGAGTTCGTGGCCAGCCTCAACGGGCTGTTCAGCGCCTGGAACGCCACGCTGGCCGACCACCTGCGCACCGTCGCGGCCATGCTCGCCGACCACGACGTGAACAACGGCGCCGACCTGGCCGACCGCAAGGAGGGGCTCACCCGCGAGCAGCTGCGGCTGCACGAGTTCGCGTCGGAGGTGCGTACCACGCTGACCACCATCACCTCCCCCACGTTCCTCGCGTCCGCGCTCGAGTCGCGCATGCTGAACCAGCTCCTGCACGCCTCGCGGTTCGAGCAGCAGGCGGCCGGCGTCACCGAACGGCTGCGCGAGCTGCTCCAGGAGCCCATCGCGGCCCGCCTCGCCGCGCTCGAACGCCTGCACAACGACCGCGAGCGGGCGGCCGAGGCGCGGCGCGAGCGCTCCCGTCGTCGGCTGATGGACGGCACGCTGTCGGCCATCACGGTGTTCGCCGGTGTCTACGCCCTGATCGGCACGGTCCAGGTGGCGCTGGACGCGTCGCTGATCGGCCCGCTCCAGGCAGTCACGGCCACGGCGCTGGTCACCGTGGGTGCGCTCGTGACGGGCTGGGCGGTCTTCAGCTGGACGAGCCGGCGGTGACCCTCTGCCCGCACGTGTCAGACCCACAGATCCCCCGAGTGACCTGTACGTCTGACACGTCATAGCCTGGTCGGGTCGGCCGCTACGACGGGAGACCTCCATGACCGGATTCCCTGCGCCCGCCCCTGGCGGGGCGAACGTCACGCCACGCGGCACACCGCGGGACGACGCCGCCCGGCGGCACCTCTGGGGCCACTTCACGCGGCAGTCCGCCTGGGACGCCGGGGTGCCGACGCTGGTGCGCGGCGAGGGCCACCACGTCTGGGACGCGGCCGGACGCCGGTACATCGACGGGCTGTCGGGGCTGTTCGTGGTCCAGGCCGGGCACGGCCGCCGGGTGCTCGCCGAGGCGGCCGCCGCGCAGGCGGGCGAGCTGGCGTTCTTCCCGCTGTGGTCGTTCGCGCACCCGCCGGCCATCGACCTGGCCGAACGGCTCGCCGGTCTGGCCCCGGGCGACCTGAACCGCGTGTTCTTCACGACCGGCGGCTCCGAGGCCGTGGAGACGGCGTTCAAGCTGGCCAAGCAGTACTGGAGGCTGGAGGGCCGACCCGGCAAGTACAAGGTGATCTCGCGGAACATCGCCTACCACGGCACCACGCACGGCGCGCTGTCCCTGACGGGCCTGCCGGGCCTCAAGGCGCCGTTCGAGCCGCTGGTGCCGGGCGCGTTCAAGGTGCCGAACACCGACATCTACCGGGCGTCCGAGGACCTGCGCGACGACCCGAAGGCGTTCGGCCGGTGGGCCGCGGACCAGATCGAGGTGCTCATCGAGACGGAGGGCCCGGACTCGGTGGCCGCCGTCTTCCTGGAGCCCGTGCAGAACGCGGGCGGCTGCTTCCCGCCCCCGCCGGGGTACTTCGAGCGGGTGCGCGAGATCTGCGACCGGCACGACGTGCTGCTGGTCTCCGACGAGGTGATCTGCGCGTTCGGCAGGATCGGCTCGATCTTCGCGTGCGACGACTTCGGCTACGTGCCCGACATGATCACGTGCGCCAAGGGCATGGCGTCGGGCTACTCCCCGATCGGCGCCTGCCTGGTCTCGGACCGGGTGTTCGAGCCGTTCGCCCACGGCTCGACGACGTTCGCGCACGGGTACACGTTCGGCGGGCATCCGGTGTCGGCGGCGGTAGCCATGGCGAACCTCGACCTCTTCGACGAGGAGGACCTGACCGGGCGGGTCAAGGAGAACGCACCCGCGTTCCGGTCCACCCTGGAGCGGCTGTACGACCTGCCGATCGTGGGCGACGTGCGCGGCGCCGGGTACTTCTACGCGATCGAGCTCGTCCGCGACAAGGCCACCCGGGAGACGTTCTCGGGCGACGACGCCGAGCGGCTGCTGCGCGGGTTCCTCACCCCGGCGCTGTTCGAGGCAGGCCTGTACTGCCGCGCCGACGACCGCGGCGACCCGGTGGTGCAGCTCGCCCCGCCGCTGACGATCGGGCAGCCGGAGTTCGACGAGATCGAGCAGATCCTGCGCGGGGTGCTGAGCGAGGCGTGGACGCGGCTGTGACGGGGCGTGGGGCGTGGTCGGCGCTCCGCCCGGGTCGGAGGTGCGCTTCTACCCAGTCATTGGGCCCGGAACTGGCGCGTTTTCGGGCTTAATCGCTGGGTAGAAGCGCACCTTCCAGGTCAGCCCGGGGTCAGGCCGCCGCCGCGCGCTGTTCCGTCGGGCGGCGGCGCAGGGTCGCCTGCTGGATGGCCGGCGGGTCGTAGGCCATGTCGAGGCGGCTGACGTCCGTGCCGGGCGGGACGATCGCGTCGATCCGATCGAGGACCTCGTCGCTCAGGCTGACCTCGGCGCCGGCGAGCGCGCTGTCGAGGTGCTCCATGGTGCGCGGCCCGATGATCGCGGACGTGACGCCCGGGTGCGCGATCGCGAACGCCATCGCGAGGTGGTTCAGCGGCATCCCGGCCTCCTCGGCGACGGGGATGAGCTGCTCGACGACGTCGAGCCGCCGCTCGTCCTGCAGGTGCTTGAACCCGTACTGCGCCCGGTGGGCGTCGCTGGTGCGCCCCTTGCGGTACCTGCCGGTGAGCATGCCCCCGGCCAGCGGGCTCCACACCAGCGTGCCCATGCCGTACTGCTGGGCCACGGGCAGCACGTCGCGCTCGATGCCCCGGTTCAGGATCGAGTACGGCGGCTGCTCGGTGCGGAACCGCTCCAGGCCGCGCCGCTCGGCGACCCACTGCGCCTGGACGATGTCGGCGGCGGGCATGGTGGACGAGCCGATGGCGCGGACCTTGCCCGAGTTGATCAGGTAGGTCAGCGCAGCGAGCGTGTCCTCCACGTCGGTGTCCGGGTCGGGCCGGTGGATCTGGTAGAGGTCGATGTGGTCCGTGCCGAGGCGGCGCAGGGAGTTCTCGACCTCGGCGATGATCCAGCGCCGGGAGTTGCCGCGGTGGTTGGGGTCGTCGCTCATGGGCAGGTGCACCTTGGTGGCCAGCACGACGTCGTCGCGCCGGCCCTTCAGCGCCTTGCCCACGATCTCCTCGGACTCGCCCCGCGAGTAGGCGTCGGCCGTGTCGATGAAGTTGATGCCCGCGTCGAGGGCCTTGTGGATGATCTTGACGGACTCGTCGTGGTCGGGGTTGCCGATCGCGCCGAACATCATCGCGCCGAGCGCGTAGGGGCTGACCTTGATGCCGGTCCGGCCGAGGCTGCGGTAGTGCATGGGGCCCTCCTGGGGTCGAGAGGTCTGGTGAGCGCACCGGCGATGCCATAGTCTGGAGCTAAGCGGAACGCTCTTCCAGAACTATATGGAAAGGCGTTCCGGTTAGCAACGGATCGGGAGAGAAGTGACCCAGCACACAGAGCAGCGGCCGCTGCGCCGCGACGCGCAGCGCAACATCGACGCGCTGCTCGACGCCGCCAAGCAGGTCTTCGGCACGTCCGGCGTGGACGCGCCCGCCAAGGAGATCGCCGACCTCGCGGGTGTCGGCGTCGGCACGCTCTACCGGCACTTCCCCAAGCGGTCCGACCTGGTCAAGGCCGTGTTCCAGGCCGAGGTCGACGCCACCGCCGACGCCGCGCCCGCCCTGGCCGCCGAGCACGACCCCGTCGTCGCGCTGGAGAAGTGGCTCCACCGGTACACCGAGTTCCTCGCGACCAAGCGCGGGCTCGCCTCCGCGCTGCACTCCGGCGACCCGACGTTCGACGCGCTGCCCGCCTACTTCATCGGCCGGCTCGGCCCCGCCGTCGGCTCCCTGCTCGACGCGGCCGCCGCGGCCGGCGCCATCCGCCCCGTGGCCAGCCCCAAGGACCTGCTCTACGCCGTGTCCAAGCTGTCGGTGACCATGAGCGACGAGGATCCCGAGCACGGCCGCCGCATGCTCGACCTGCTCGTCGACGGGCTGCGGTACCAGGCCTGACCCCTCCCCTCCAGCACGCACCGACGGTTCCGGACACCGGCGAGAGCCGTATAAGGTCGGCACCCAATGGCGCGGGGCGCCGGGCACCTGTCCGGCTGAGATGCACCCGTGGAACCTGATCTAGGTAGTGCTAGCGAAGGGAACGCCTCATGGGCTCAGTCCTGCCCGACGCCGTCGCGTCGGTCGTCACCGCGGTGCGCGACACCGCCCCACTGGTGCACTGCGTGACCAACGTCGTGGTCACGGGCTTCACCGCGAACATCCTGCTCGCCGCCGGCGCGGCACCGGCAATGGTCGCCGACCCCGAGGAGGCGCCCGTCATGGCCGGCGTCGCCGGCGGGCTGCTGATCAACCTCGGCACGATCGAGGGCGGCCAGGCCGACGGCATGCGGGCCGCCGTCGACGGCGCCACCGCCGCCGGTGTGCCCTGGGTGCTCGACCCCGTGGCCATCGGCGCGCTCCCGCTGCGCACCCGGCTCGCCGCCGAGCTGTTCGCCCGCGGCCCCGCCGTCGTGCGCGGCAACGGCTCCGAGATCCAGGCGCTCGCGGGCGGGGCCGGCGGCCGCGGCGTCGACTCCCTGGACACGCCCGACGGCGTGCGGGACGTCGCGCTCGGCCTGGCCCGGTCCTCCGGCGCCGTGATCGCCGTGAGCGGCGCGTCCGACCTGATCACCGACGGCGAGCGTGTCGTGCGCGTCCAGGCGGGCACCTCCCTGATGACGCGCGTGACCGGCGTCGGCTGCTCGCTCGGCGCGCTGGTCGCGGCGTGCGCCGCCGTCACCGAGGACCGCCTGCTCGCGGCCACGGCCGCGACGGCCTGGCTCTGCGTCGCCGCGGACCGCACGACGTCGGCCACGCCCGGCAGCTTCGCCGTCGAGCTGGTGGACCGCGTGTTCGACGTCGACGCCGAGGCGGTCGGGTTCGGGGCCGGCCTGCTGAACGAGCCTGCCGCCGGGGCCCAGCCTGCCCGGGCCCGCGCGTGAGCGCCCGGATCCGTCTCGACCCGTCCGTCTACCTCGTCACCGACACCCGGCAGTGCGGCGGCCCCGCCGGGGTCGTCGCCACGGTGGGCGCGGCGGTCGACGGCGGCGTCACCGCCGTCCAGCTCCGCGACCCGGCGGCGAGCACGCGCGAGCTCGTGGACCTCGGCCGCGCCCTGGTCACGCTGCTCCGGCCGCTCGGGGTGCCGCTGATCGTCGACGACCGGGTCGACGTCGCGCTCGCGATCGACGCCGACGGCGCCCACGTGGGCCAGCGCGACCTGGACCCCGTCTCGGCGCGCCGGCTGCTGGGCCCGGACCGGCACCTCGGGCTCAGCGTGAGCACGCCGGAGGAGGCGCGGGCGGTCGCGGACCTGCCGGCCGGCACGGTGGACCTGCTGGGCGTCGGGCCTGTGCGGCCCACCCTGACCAAGACCGACGCCCGTGCGGCGATCGGCTTCGCACGGCTCGGCGTCGTCACGGCCGCCGCGCCGCTCCCCTGCGTGGCGATCGGCGGGCTGCGGGCCGCCGACGTCGCCGCGCTGCACGGGGCGGGGGCAGCCGGGAGCGCCGTGGTCTCCGCCGTCTGCGGCCGGCCCGACCCGGAAGCTGCGGCACGGGAGATCGCCCGGGCGTGGGCGGCTGTGCGCGGCGGGGCGGATGCGAGCGGCTCGAGTCAGGGCGGCTCGGGTCCGGGCGGCGACCCGACCGCCGAGCGCGCGCCGTCCGGCCGGCTCGGCGTGTCGGCGGGACCTGCGGCATGACCGGGTCGCACGCCGCGCCGTCCGCGGGAGCACGCACCAGGCTCACACCCGAAGCCGGACGACGCACCCGGCCGCCGGGGCACCCGGTCGTGGCGCTGACGATCGCCGGGTCGGACCCGTCCGGCGGCGCGGGGATCCAGGCCGACCTGAAGACCTTCGCGGCGCTCGGCGGCTACGGCTGCGCGGTGCTCACCGGGCTGACGGCGCAGTCGACCACCGGCGTGACGCAGGTGCACCCGGTGCCCGCCGACATGGTGCGCGCGCAGCTCGACACGCTGTTCGCCGACGTCGCCGTGGACACGATCAAGATCGGCATGACCACGAACGCGGGCGTCGCGCGGGCGGTCGCCGCCGTCCTGCGCGACCTGCGGGCCGCCGGGCGGGCGCCGTTCGTGGTGCTCGACCCGGTGATGGTCGCGACGTCGGGCGACCGGCTGCTGGCACCCGACGCCGAGGCGGTGCTCCGCGACGAGCTGCTCCCCCTGGCCGACCTGGTCACGCCCAACCTGCCCGAGGCCGCCGTGCTGCTCGGCGTCGAACCGGCCCGCGACGGCCGTGCGGCGGCGGACCAGGCCCGGGCGCTGAGCGCGCTCGGGGAAGGGTTTGCGCTGGTCAAGGGCGGGCACCTCGACTCGGCGGAGTCGGTCGACCACCTCGCGGGTCCCGGCCTGGACGGCGCCGTCGCCCTGACCGCGCCCCGCGTGCCGACCCGGAACACCCACGGCACGGGCTGCACGCTGAGCTCGGCCTGCGCCGTCCTGCGGCCGGTGCACGACGGCTGGGAGCCGGCGGTCCGCGCCGCCAAGGAGTACCTGACCGGGGCGCTGCGCGCCGCGGACGACCTCGTCGTCGGCGGAACGGGGACGGCGTCGGGTCCGTGGCGGGGCCACGGGCCGGTGCACCACGGCTTCGCGGCCCGCTGATCCCGGGACGGGACCGGGAGATCCCCTTTGAGGCCTAAGTTTCTTCGCTTTGAGTTGTCCGAAAGCGAAGAAACTTAGGCCTCAAAGGGGATCGGCCCCAGCCGGACGATCAGCCGGACCAGCCCCCGCGTCAGACCGACTTCAGGATCTCCGCCGCCCGCGCCCGCGCCCAGGCGTCCGCCTCCAGGACACCCTCGACCGAGCCCGCATCGCCCGCCCCGGCCGACGCGTGCGCCTCCACGACGGCGGCCACGGTGTCGACGATGTCGAGGAACCCGATCGTGCCGTCGTGGAACGCGTCCACGCACACCTCGTTCGCGGCGTTGTAGACCGCGGGGTGGGTGCCCCCGGCTTCTCCGACCTGGCGCGCCAGCCGCACGGCGGGGAACGCGTCGTCGTCCAGGGGCAGGAACTCCCAGCTCGCCGCCTGCGTCCAGTCGATGCCGACGTCGACGTCGGGCAGCCGGTCCGGCCAGGACAGGCCGAGCGCGATCGGCACGAGCATCCGCGGCGGCCCGGCCTGCGCGATCGTAGAGCCGTCGACGAACTCGACCATGGAGTGGATCATCTGCTGCGGGTGCACCACGACGTCGATGGCGCTGAACGGCAGGTCGAACAGGAGGTGCGCCTCGATCACCTCGAGCCCCTTGTTGACCAGCGTCGCCGAGTTGGTGGTGACCACGCGGCCCATCGCGAAGTTGGGGTGCCGCAGGGCCTGGGCGGGGGTCACGTCGCGCAGCTCGTCCCGCGAGCGCCCCCGGAACGGCCCGCCGCTCGCGGTCACCACGAGCTTGCGCACCTCGGACGACGCCCCCGAGCGGAGCGACTGCGCGATGGCCGAGTGCTCGGAGTCCACGGGCACGATCTGGCCCTCGCGCCGCACCGCGGCCTTGACCAGGGCGCCGCCCACCACGAGCGACTCCTTGTTCGCCAGCGCCAGGGTCGAGTCCGCGGCCAGCGCGGCCAGGGTGGGGCGCAGCCCGACCGAGCCGGTGATGCCGTTGAGCACCACGTCGCTGCCCCGGCCCGCCACCTCGGTGGCGGCGTCCGGCCCGGTGAGCACCTCGACGCCGTCCGCCCCCGCCTCGCGCAGGAGCGTGGTCAGCGCGGGGCCCGAGGCCGGGTCGGCGACCGCGACGGCGCGGACGCCGAGCGTGGCCGCCTGGCTCGCGAGCAGCGGCAGGTCCGAGCCGCCCGCGGACAGGGCGTCCACGCGGAACCGCTCGGGGTTGCGCCCGATGACGTCGATGGCCTGCGTGCCGATGGAACCGGTGGAGCCCAGAAGGGTGACGCTTCGCATGGGCCCATCCTGTCAGCCCGGCACGGCCCGGCCGACGTCAGCCCTCGCCCGACGGCTCCGACCGGCCGCGGCCGAACATCCGCCAGCCCCGCACCACGCCGCGCGGGTCGGGCACGGGGGCGTCGGCGGCCTCCCACCCGGCGTCGTCGTCGAGCGGGACCACGTGCAGGCCGAAGTCGGCCAGGATCACCGGGATGGCACGGATCGCCGCGCGGTCCTTCTCGCGGTCGGCCTCCGAGAGGTCGGCCCAGGGCCGCAGGTCCGGGTGCAGCCGGCGGGCGTCGTCGCGCTCGGGGCCGTAGGTCCAGCCCGCGGCGACCTTCTCGGCCATCCAGCGGTCGTGCTCGTCGACGGCGCGCGCGTCGACGACGGGTTCCGGGATCCGGCCGTGCTCGGCATTCCCGGCGGGCACCACGGTGCAGCCCATCTGGCGCAGGCGGTCCGGGATCGCGCGGACCTGGGCGCGGTTGGCGGCCCGCAGGTCCTCCGACAGCTCGGACCACGAGACCATCGCGGGCGTGCTCTGCCAGGCCACGCCCTGCGCGCGCTGGTTGCGCAGGTAGGTCAGGTGCGCGGAGACGGCCATGAGGTCGTAGACGTCGTCGTGCACCAGGGCGCCGGGCGCCGTCGCCCGGCGCAGCAGCGTGCCGGGCTCCACGACGTCTAGGCGGCCCGCGAGGTCGTCGAGGATGGCGCCGTCGTGCGCGCCGAAGAGCCCGCCCAGCCCGGCGAGCCGGTTCAGCCGCAGCACGACGGCGCCCTCGCTCGCGCGCCAGAGGTCGCTGTCGCGCAGCGCCTCGCGGAGCGCGTCTCCGTCGTCGTCGTGGCACACGTAGACGCGCTGGGGCGTGCCGACCGACCGGACCTGCGCGAACGTGTCCACGGGGACCAGCCGGCACGCGGCGCGCACGGAGGGCCAGCGGGCGCGCAGCGCCGCGGCGGCCTCCCACGCGCCCGGCCCGACCAGGGTCACGGTGAGCGGTTCGCCGCCGGATGCGATCTCGACGCTCCGCAGGCGCGCGAACGCCACGACCAGCGCCCGGCCGAACGTCCCGTGCCCGACGACGGAGATGTGCGGCGCGGTGCCGCGCGCGACGATCCGGTCGCGCCGCACCAGGGACCGGGCCACGAGCTCGCCCAGCGTGAAGAAGTCGACACCCGGCTGGGGGTGGCTCAGGTGCCGCGCCTGGAGGGCGAGGGCGAGCTCCGGGTCGCTGACGTGGGCGTTCAGGCGCAGGCCCGGCAGGTCGGCGGCCCGGTCCGCGCGGCTGGCCACGGCGACGGTGAGCACGTTGACGCCGGGTTCGTCGTCCTCGGCCTCGCACGCGTACAGGACGGCGGCGCCCGCCACGCCGGCGTTGCGCAGCGAGGCGGCGTCGCCGGTCGCGGTGCGTACGACGACGGCGCCCCGGGCCGCGAGCGCCGCCGCGATGAGGTCGGCGGCGGGCGCGCGGCCCACGACGATCGCGTGCCCGCGCATGCGGCGGGTGCGCATGAGCACGAACTGGTCGGCGAACAGCGAGCGCACGGCCTCGAAGACGGCGTAGCCGGTGGCGACCGGGGCGAGGAACCGGGCGGCCTGGAGCTGCCAGGGCAGGTCGCCGCCCTGGTTCGTGGCCTCGGCGCCGAGCACGAAGAGCTGGACGGAGTAGTAGACGAGGTCCCAGGCGCTGGTGCCCCACTCGAAGTCGGGCGAGGTGCGGTAGAGCCAGAAGCCCCACAGGCCCAGGCCGAACGCGACGCCGAACAGGGCGACGAAGCCGGCGCGGACCCAGGAGCGGCGCACGCGCAGCCGCCGGGGACCGTCGGGCGGGACGACCAGCTCCGGTGCCATCTTGGTGCCTTCCTCGTCGGGCGAACCAACCGTGCTTAACCGTGCATTTCACCACGAAGGTGACTAGCGTCATGGCCTGCGGCGACACTACACACCAGGGGATATGTTTCTCCCGGTCCGCAAACATTCGCCGAGGAAAGGCTGCGGGAGCAGGATGACCGACCGGATTGTCCGCTCCCTGCTACCGACCAGCCGCGCCGGGCGGGTGGCCCGGAACAGCCGCGCGCACGCCACGCCGCCCTCCGGCGGGTACGACGCCTTCCTGTCCTACAGCCGGGACTCGGACGGCGACTTCGCGCCCGCGTTCCACGCGGAGCTCCTCGACTTCGACAAGCGCGACGACGTGCCGGACCTGAACGTCTTCCTGGACCGGACGGGTCTGGCGAACAACCCGAGCCTCTGGGACGCGATCGAGCGCAAGCTCGAACGGTCCGACTACCTGATCCTGTTCGCCTCGGAGGGCGCGGCGAGCTCGAAGTACGTGGCCAAGGAGGTCGCGTGGTGGCTCGACCACCGCGGTCCCGAGACGCTGCTGGTCGCGCTGACCAGCGGCAAGATCGTCTGGGACCAGACGGCGAACGAGATCGACGCGATCAGCACCACGGCGCTGCCCGCGCCGCTGGTGGAGCGGATCGACCACGAGCCCAAGTGGACCGACCTGACGATGCTGCGCCAGCGCCGGTTCTGGCGGCACCACCCCGACCGGCCGGGCGTGCTCGCCGAGCTGGTGGCGCCGCTGCGCGGCCAGGACGTCAGCACCGAGGAGATCCTCAGCGCGCACATCGCCCGGCAGAGCTCGGCGGGCCTGCGCAACCGCCTGGTGAACATGGCGCTGGCGGTCATGCTCGTCCTGTCGATCGGCGCGTTCGCGTACGCGCAGCGGGAGGCGGACCGCGCGAACGAGGCGGTGAACGCCAACGAGGCGCACCTGCTGGGCGCGACGTCGCACGTGGTGCACCAGGACGACCCCGCCACCGCGCAGCTGCTGGCGGTCGAGGCGGTGCGGCGGCTGCGGGACGGGCAGACCCGGACCGCGCTGTTCAACGCGGTCACGGCCAACGAGCCCGCGGACCCGTACCTGCTGCGCACCGTGGACGTCCCGGAGGAGACCGGGCTGGCCGACGTCGCACCGACCGCCGCCGGCGTCGTCGGCCGGACCGAGACCGGAGACCTCGTGCGCTGGAACCCCGACGACGGCGCGCCCGCCGTGCTGCGCGGCGACCGCACGCCCTTCGGCTCGGTCAGCGGGCCGGGGCGCACGGGACCCGTCGTGTCCGGCAGCGCCGACGGCGCCGTGGTCGCCGCCGTGGACGATCTCGGCGTGACCCTGGGCCGGTTCGGGCCGCTGCCCGCCGACAGCACCAGCCGGCAGACGCACCTCGACCTGCCGGGCACGACGGCGGTCGCCGTCACGCCCGACGGCGACACCCTGGTCATCGCCTGGCACGACGCCACCAGCGACCGCAACCGGATCGGCACCATCAACCTGGCCGGCCGGGACCTCGCCGTCCTGGAGTCCGACGACGGCGCCGCGCGCCCCGCCGAGCAGCGCCTCGCGTTCCGCACCAAGGCCGAGACCGACCTCGGCGTCACATCGCTCGCCGTCGGCTCCAGCCGCACCCTCGCCGTGGCGGACGCCGACGCCGGGACCCTGGAGATCCGCAGCCTCGACACGCTGGAGCCGACCGGCGGCGGCCCCGTGGACCTGCCCGACGGCGGCGTGCCCTCCCCGTCCCTGCGCGACTGGGCGACGCTGGCCTCCGACGGCGACACCACGACCGTGACCCTGCACCACTGGGCCGACGGCACCGCGCGCACCGCGGACTGCCCCGTGCCGCGCGCCTGGTCGGACCCCGAGGTGGTCGCGGTCGACGACGCCACGACCCGCGCCCTGGTCGCCACCGACAGCGGGCTGGTCGCGTGCGAGATCGGCGCCGACACCGACGTGCACCGCACCTGGCACCTGTCCGGCATCCGGGGGCCGGGGTCGCCCGTCCTGGTCGGGGTGGACCGGGTCGCGGCGGCGTCGGACGGCCGCATCGCGCTGTGGAGCACCGCCGGGACCGACGGGGACGTGCCCCTGCCGAGCGGGGCGGGCGCGGCGGCGACCGGTTCGGATCCCGGGCAGGGCGAGGACCCGGGCGCGGATCCCGGCGAGGACTCGGAGGTCGGCGGGCCGGCCCAGGCCGGCCCCACGGCCGTCCTGGCCACCTACCGCGCCGAGCCCACGGGGCCGGCCAGCACGGCGGCGTCCTGGTCGGACGGCACCGTGCTGATCCACGGCCTCGGCACGGTGGACCTCCCGGCCGACAGCCCCGACGCCGGCCGGCCCCTGCTGCCGGTCTGGCTCGACGAGGACCGGCTCCTGCTGGTCACCCCCGACGGCGAGGCCTACCGGACCCAGGGCGGCACGACCGCCGGCTACGAGGCCGGGTTCCGCGACCTCGTGGCACCGGGCCTGGACGGCGGCGACCCGGGCTGCGCCACGATCGTGAGCGCCCAGCGCACCCGCGACGACCTGGTTCTGGTGGACACCTGCTCCGGGCTGCACGTGCTCGACGTCGGGCTGCAGGAGCGGGCGCTGTACGTGCCCGGCCCGCTCGGTACGACGCCGCGGCTCGGCTCGGCGTGGGCGGAGCCCGGGCGGGTGGCGGTCGCCGACGACGGCAGCCAGGTCGCCGTCGCACCCCGGGACTTCTCGCTGCGGGTCGCCGACCTGACCGCGGCCGCCGCGGGCGCGCGGGACGTCTGGACCGTGCGGGGCAGCAGCGTGGACCAGGTGCACCTGATCGGCGCGCGGACCGGTGCGGACATGACGCTGCCCGAGCGGCTCGTCACGCTCGGCCTCGACGCGAAGGTGCGGCTGCGCGCCGTCGCCGGGCCGGGCGACCCCGAGGACCTCGACCTGACCGGCACCTACGGCGACGTGCTCGCGGTGCTGCCCGGGCCCGACCTCGTGGCCCGCAACCAGGGCGCCGCGCTGGCGTTCTTCGACATCGCGACCGGCCAGAAGGTCGGCGCGCTCGCGACCCGGCTCTACTCGCCCGGCGGCAAGGTCGCGCCCGGCGACGTGTACGCCGGCGACGGCCAGCTCCTCGTGGTCCAGGACCACGGCGTCACCACGGGCTGGACCTTCTCGGACGACCAGATGATCGCGCGGGCCTGCGCCATGGCGGGGCGGGAGCCGACCGCGGCGGACATGCCGGACGGCGTCTCCCTCACGGACACCCCCACCTGCCCGGAGAACCGCTGAGTGCCGGATCCTCGCCCCGGTCGGGCGAGGATCCGGCACTCAGCGGGTCAGGTCAGGACTCGAGGCGCTTGGCCTCGGTCTCGGCCTCGTCGGCCTCCGCGTCGCGGCCCTCCTTGCGCAGCGCGCTGGTCAGCGAGCGCATCGAGGCGGCGGCGTCGGACTTGGCGAGGTCGGACGACGTCCCGCGCAGCTTGCTCCACAGGCCCATCGCCTCCTCGGCGACCTCGAGCACCTGCGAGCGCTCCTTGCCCCCGATGGTCGACGTCGTGAACGTCTCCAGCGCGTGCTCCAGGGCGTTGCGCTGCTTGGCCGGGTCGTCGTCGTCCAGGCTCTTGAAGAGTCCGACGGCCTCGCCGACGAGCGCCGACGTCGACTTCTCCTGGTCCTTGGCCGCCGCCTGGCTGCCGAACGACAGCAGCGCCACGGCCAGCTTCGACACGGTGCTGCCGGCCTCGCCGGGCAGCTTCTCCGCGCCCGACGCGACCAGCTGGTGCAGCCGGGCCGCGGTCCGCGTCTCGATGTTGTCCGCGCGCTCCGGGTCCTCGTCCTGCTCCGGCGTCGCGGCCGGTGCCGGCGTCGCGGCCGGGGCCACGGCCCCCTCCGGCCCGGCGACCGGGGCCGGGCTCGCGGCCGGCTCCGGGTTCGTGTCGCCCTGGGCGACGTCCGGCGTCGCCTCCGGCGCCAGCTGCGGCGTCGGCTCCCCTGCGGCGGTGGCCTGCGCCGCCTGTGCCTGCTCCGGCAGTGCGTCCGTGCTCACTTTTTCCTCCTGTTAATGGTGCGACGAAACTACCAGAATGGGCATTCGGTCCGGTATGTAAGAAACGTCGGTCCACGACGCACGTCGAGGCCTCCGCGACGCCCCGCACGCAGTACCGTCGTCGGCCATGACGACCTGGTCCCGCGGTGATGCCCGCGAGCTGCTCGAGGAGGCCGGAACCCGGCACGACCTGGGCTCCCGTACCCTCAGCCAGCGCCGCGGCGCACCCGCCCGAGTGCGCGCCGCCTACCGCGCCGCCCGCGACGCACGCGTGCTGGACGAGCTCTCCGAGGTACCCCTCGACCGTGTCCGCGAGGTGGGCGCGGGCGGCCTGCGCCTCGGCCCGCTCGAGCAGGCGGGGTACCGCACCGTCGGCCAGATCAGGGCGGCCGCCCCGGAGGAGCTCACGGCGATCGCGGGCGTCGGCGCCCGCACGGCGGAGGCCCTGCAGAAGGCTGCCCAGCAGGTCTTCAGCGCCGTGGACGCCGGCCTCGCCTTCCGGCTGGACCACTCCCCCGCCGACCCGCTCGCCACGCGCCTGGTGCGCGCGCTGCACGACCACCTGCACGTCAAGGCGTTCTTCGGCACCTGGCAGGACCGGCTCGACGTCGACGTGCGCGAGCTCGCCCGCCTGGCCGAGACGGGTGCCGTGCGGGCCACGTTCGTGCGGCGGTTCTTCGCGGGCCGCCGCCGCACCGACCGTGCCGACGCCGCGCTGACCGACCTGCGCACGCTGACCGACGACCTCGACGCCGTGGGCATCACCGACGCCCTGCGCACCCTGGACGAGGTGCTCACGAACACGTCCGACGCCGACGTCTGGAGCGACTTCGAGGCGCGGGCCGCCGCCTACCTCACGGCGCTGGGCGACCTGGTCGACCTCGGCATCGACGTCGAGGCCGCCGAGGGCTACCTGCCCGAGGACGTCGTCGACGAGGTCGCGACGCAGGACCTGGACACCTCGCTGCTCAACGTCTCGCTGCGCTCCTACCAGGCGTTCGGCGCCAGGTACGCGCTGTCCCAGCGGCGCACGATCCTCGGCGACGAGATGGGCCTGGGCAAGACCGTCCAGGCCATCGCGGTGATGGCCCACCTCGCCGCGAAGGGGAGCACGCACTTCCTCGTGGTGTGCCCCGCGAGCGTCGCGGCCAACTGGGCCCGCGAGGTCGCGGCCCACTCGAAGCTGACCGTCCGCGTGCTGCACGGCGACGACCGCGAGGCGGGCATCAAGGAGTGGGCGGCCGACGGCGGCGTCGGCGTCGCGACCTTCCCCCAGCTCGGGCACCTGCGGACGGGCGACCTGCCGCGCCCCGCCCTGCTCGTGGTCGACGAGGCGCACTACGTGAAGAACCCGGAGGCGCAGCGCTCCGAGCGGACGGCGGAATGGGCCCGCGTGGCCGAGCGCGTGCTGTTCATGTCGGGCACGCCCATGGAGAACACCGTGGACGAGTTCCGCAGCCTGGTGGGCTACCTCAAGCCTGAGGTCGCCGACGACATCGACCCGGCGGCGGGCCTCGCGGGTGCCTCCGCCTTCCGGCGGTCCGTCGCGACCGTCTACCTGCGCCGCAACCAGGAGGACGTGCTCACCGAGCTCCCCGAGCTGGTCCAGGTGGACGAGTGGGAGCGGTTCGGCAAGCACGACGGCGCCGCCTACCGCCAGGCGGTGCTGGGGCGCTCGTTCGCCGACATGCGCCGCGCCGCGTTCGTCGAGGCCCCCGAGCCGACGGCGAAGCTCGTCCGGCTCCGCGAGATCGTCGACGAGGCCGTGGAGAACAACCGCAAGGTCGTGGTCTTCTCCTACTTCCGCGACGTGATCGAGCGGGTGCTCGCCGAGCTCGGCCCGCTCGCCGTCGGGCCCATCACGGGGTCGGTGCCGTCCGCCCGCCGTCAGGAGCTGGTCGACGAGTTCACGCAGGCGAAGGAGCCCAAGGTGCTGGTCAGCCAGATCGAGGCTGGCGGGGTGGGGCTCAACATCCAGGCCGCCTCCGTGGTGATCCTGTGCGAGCCGCAGGTCAAGCCGACCGTCGAGGCGCAGGCCATCGCCCGCGCGCACCGGATGGGCCAGGTGCGCACCGTGCAGGTGCACCGCCTGCTCATCGAGGAGAGCGTGGACGAGCGGCTCCTGGAGATCCTCGGCACCAAGGCCGAGCTCTTCGCGGAGTACGCCGGACGCTCGACGGTGCCCACGGCGCCCGGGGCCGGCGCCGCCGAGGTCAGCGACAAGGAGCTGGCCAAGCGGATCGTCGACGAGGAGCGGGCGCGGCTGGAGGAGCCCGCGGCCTAGCGCTTTCCTCGCGGCGGAGCACGTGGCCTGCTGAGATGGACCCATGACGACCACCGCCCTCACCCGAGGACCCGTCCAGGCCGCCGAACGCTCCCCCGCCCCCGATCTGGCGCGCGGGTTCATGCTCCTGCTGATCGCGATCGCGAACACGCCGTTCTACCTGTGGGGCAGCGAGGTGGCCGGGATGTCGTCCCACCCCGTCGACGGCTCCGTGGTCGACAAGGTGGCCGCATTCCTGATCATCGTCCTCGTGGACCTGCGGACCTACCCGATGTTCGCGTTCCTGTTCGGCTACGGGATGATGCAGCTCTACAACCGGCAGGTGTCGTCGGGCACGTCCGAGGAGGCCGGGCGGAAGCTCCTGCAGAAGCGCAACTGGCTGCTGCTCGCGTTCGGGTTCGTGCACGCGGCGCTGCTCTGGATGGGCGACGTGCTCGGCGCGTACGGTCTGGCCGGCCTGCTCATGGTGTGGCTCTTCTTCCAGGTCAAGGACCGTACGCTGCTCGTGTGGACGGGCGTGCTCTGCGGCCTGCTGGCGATCGGCACGGCGTTCGCCGTGGTGGGCGCGTGGTTCACCGCGCAGATCCCCGCCGACGACCCGGTCGCCCGGGAGATCGCCGCCGGCTTCGCATCGTCCACCGACGCGATGACGTCGACGTCGTACGTCGCCAGCATCGGTGAGCGCCTGCTGTTCTGGGCGGCTGGAACCGTCGGGCAGGGCGTGCTGATGCTCGTGGTCCCGATGATGCTCCTGCTCGCCTTCTGGGCGGGGCGCCGCCGCATCCTGGAGAACCCCGGCGAGCACCTGACGCTGCTGCGCCGCGTGGCGGTCGTGGGCCTCACGATCGGCTGCCTCGGCCCACTCCCGTCTGCGCTCGACCACGTCGGCGCGCTGGCCGTACCGGACCACGCGGCCTGGGTCTTCCTGCCCGTGCAGGTCCTGACCGGCTTCTTCGGCGGTCTCGGGTACGTCGCCCTGTTCGGCCTGATCGGTCACCGGGTCGCCCAGCGCCGCACCAGCGCGCCGTCGCGCAACCTGCTGGTCACGGACGGGCCGTTCGCCGGCGCCGTCCAGGCCGTCGGCAAGCGGTCGCTGACCTGTTACCTGCTGCAGTCCGTGCTGTGCGCGCCGGTTCTGGCCGCGTGGGGCCTCGGGCTCGGCCAGTACCTCAGCTCGTGGAGCATGCTGCTCTACGCCGTGCTGGTCTGGGGGCTCACGGTGGCGTTCGCCGTCTGGCAGGAGCAGACGGGCCGCCGCGGCCCGGCCGAGGTCGCGCTGCGCCGCCTCGTCTACGGGCGCCCCGTGGCGGCGGCCCGGTAGAGGTGCGCTTCTACCCAGTCATTCGGCCCGCAACCGACGTGGTTCCGGGCCGAATGACTGGGTAGAGGCGCACTCTCAGGCCGGGAACGAGTCCACGGCGTCGTCCACGCCGTCGCCGTCGGCGTCCACGGAGATGGTCCGCGTGCCGCCGGCGGTCTCCACGACGACGTCGGGCACGCCGTCCCCGTCGGTGTCGTACAGCTCGACGTCGGGCACGCCGTCGCCGTCGTAGTCCTCGAACTGGGCGTCCACGACGCCGTCGCCGTCGGTGTCTGCGACCTCGACGTCCGTGACGCCGTCGCCGTCGAGGTCGAACTTGCCGGGCTTGTCGGCCAGGAACTCGGACACGTGCTTCTCCTTGCTGATCGCTGTCTCAGGTCGTGCTCGGTGCTCCCCCGATCATGCACCACGCGGGCCCCGATCCACCGCCGGTCGAGCCCGGATCACACCGCTGGTCGAGCTTGTCGAGACCCTGGTCCCGACAAGCTCGACAGCGGACCCGCCGCCCGAAATTCCACCCGCTTCGCCTCGCGGGCGAAAAAGGTGGCGCTTACATTCAGGGCATGGTGACCCAGGCCCGCACTCCCCGACGCCGCGCCGCCCTCCTGGCGGCGACCACCTGCGCTCTCCTGGTCGTCTCGGGCACGGCCGTCGCCGCCGTCGCGCCGAGCACCGGGTCCGGCCAGGACCTCGCCGCCCAGGCCTGGTCCGTCGACCTCGACGCCGTCGGCCCGGACGACGCCGGGGTGCGACATGCGGACGAGGGGCTCCGCATCGCCGTCCCGGATGCCCCGGCCGACGCCGGAAGAGCTGGCGCCGACAGGCCCCGGGAGGCGGCGGGCCAGCTCGTCGCCGACCCGGTGGAGCTCGGTTCCCCTGCGACCGGCGTCGCCGCCGAGGTAGACGCCGCCACGCCCGACGGCACGTCCGTGCTCGTGGACGTGCGCGGCCGGCTCGCCGAGGAGGGCCCCGACTCGTGGACCGAGTGGGTTCCGGCGGGCGAGCGGCTCCCGGTCGCGTCCGCGACCCTCCAGGCGCGCGTCACGCTCGTGGGCGACAGCGACGTGACCCCGACCGTGCGAGAGGTGACGCTCACGCCCGAGGTGGAGCGGTCGCGGTCCCTGCAGGAGGTCGAGGTCCAGGCCAAGGCCGACGGGCGCAGCTACAAGGTCTTCGCGACCCGCGAGGGCCTGGTGGGCGGCACCACCGCCAACGGGCACGTCATCAAGAAGCGTGACCACTTCGTCGCCCTGCCGTCCCGGCGCGGGCTGGCGGCCAAGAACTCGGGCAGCTACTCGGTGCGGGTCTGCGCCGAGCGCACCGGCCGGTGCGCGTACGCGCCGGTGTGGGACGTCGGCCCCTGGAACACCAAGGACGACCACTGGAACGGGTCGAAGAAGCGCGAGTCGTGGGACGACCTGCCGCGGGGCCTGCCCCAGGCCCAGGCCGCCTACGAGGACGGCTACAACAAGGGGAAGGACGGGTTCGGCCGCAAGGTCGCGAACCCCGCGGGGATCGACCTGGGCGACGGCACCTTCTGGGACGGCCTCGGCCTGAAGGACAACGCCTGGACCACCGTGACCTACCTGTGGACCGGCAACGGGCCGAAGGGCGTCGTGCGCACCAGCGGCCGGCCCCTGACGGTGCGGTCCGGCCCCGGCACGAACCACTCCGCCGTCGGGCAGGCCGGGCGGTTCACCAACGTCGTGATCGAGTGCACCGCGAAGGGCAGCCGCGTGGACGGCTACTACGGCGTCAGCAACGTGTGGAACCGGATCGGGCCGGGCAACTGGATCTCGGACGCGTACGTCAACACGGGTTCCAGCGGCCCGGCTGCCAAGGCCTGCTGACCCCACCCACGTGTCAGACGTACAGATCACTCCCGTGACCTGTACGTCTGACACGGAGGGTCAGGCGCGGCGGACCGCGCCGACCAGGCCCGCCGCCGCCACGCCGACCACCACGGCCGCCAGCAGCGGCAGCGCCGCCACGCCCGACCCGGCCACGACGGCGGAGGCGAGCGCTGCCCCGACGGCGATCCCGCCGTTGAACAGCACCGGGATCAGCGCCCCGGCGAACGAGCGGCGCTCCGGCCCGGCCAGGCGCAGGATCAGCGTCTGCGCGAACGGCGGCATGGCGCCCGACACCACGCCCCAGGCCACGACGACGGCGACCCCCACCACGGGGCCGGCGTCCGCGCCCAGCCCGAGCACGGCCAGCGCCGTCGCCGCCACGCTCACCACGAGCGCCGGGCCGCTGCGCTCCCCGAGCCGTCCGGCCAGCGCGACGCCGACGGCGGAGGCAAGCCCGAACACCAGGAGCAGGGTGCTCATCCCGCCCGGCAGCGCGTGTGCCGGGGCCTCCGCGAGCCGCGTGATGTACGTGTACGCGCCGTAGTGCCCGACCAGGACCAGGGCCACGAGGCCGGTCACGGTCAGCAGCCGGCCCATGCCTCCGGCCGCCGCGCGGGTGCCCCCCGCGGCCTGGTCCGCCGGGGTGCCGGGCGCGCCGTCGGGCACCGCGGCGCGGGCGACGACCAGGCGGACCGCGACCGCGGCGAGCAGCCCGAGGACCGCGAGGGCCCAGAAGGCGGCGCGCCAGCCGGTGGCGTCGGCCACGAGGCGCGCCAGCGGGGTGCCGACCACCATCCCGAGCGTCGCCCCACCGAGCACGACGGCGATGGCGCGACCGAGCAGCCGGTCGGGCACGAGGTCGGCGACGTGCGCGTTGGTCGTGGCCCACAGCAGGCCGACGGCGGCCGCGCCCAGCACCCGTGCGCCGACCGCCACCTGGAAGGTCGGGGCCAGGGCGGTGAGCGCCGAGGACAGCGCGAGGACGGCCAGGCCACCGGCGATCACGGCGCGGCGGTCCAGGCGGCGGGTGAGCCGGACGAGCGGGAAGCTCAGCACCACCACCACGGCCGCCCACACCGAGACGAGCAGCCCCGTGCTCGACTCCGCGACGCCGAGGCCTGTGCTCATCTGCTGGAGCACCGCCGTGGGCAGCATCTCGGCGGTGACCATGAACAGCGTCCCGGCGCCGAGCACGAGCAGGGAGGGCCACGGCAGGGTGCCGGGCTCGGGGCCGGCCGGGGCGGCCGGAACGGTATCGACGCTGGTGGGGGCGGCTGGTGCGGAGCCTGTCGTGTCCATGCTCGCCACGCTAAAGTTTGACACTGGTGTCAATGTCAAGGCCCTGCCCGGAGGTACGTCATGAAGATCGGTGAGCTCGCCACGCGGACCGGTGTCACGACCCGGCTGATCAGGTACTACGAGCAGCAGGACCTGCTCGAGGCGGACCGGGCGGCCAACGGCTACCGGACGTACACGGAGGAGCACGTGGAGCGGGTGTCCCGCGTTGCCGGCCTGGTCCAGGCGGGCATCCCGACCCGGCTGGTCAAGATCCTGATCGACGCCGAGGACGCTGCGAACCGCGAGGACCCGACCTGCCCGCGCGAGGTCGCCGAGCAGCTCGCCACCGAGCTGGTGGGCGTCCAGGCGCGCATCGACTGCCTGACCCGCAGCCGGGACTCGATCCGGAAGTTCCTGACGGCGACCCAGCACGAGGTGCTGCTGCGGGAGGAACGGGAGTCGGCGGCCGCCGTCTGACGCTCCCCCGCTGTGCCGCTGTGCCGAAGTGGAACTGTGGCGAGATAGAACCGGGGCCGGAGTGCTGATCAGCGCTCCGGCCCCGCTTCTATCTCGCCAGGGTTCTACCTCGGCAGGGGGTCACTCGACCCCGAGCAGGACCTCCACCGCACGGCTGAGGAACGCGTCGACGGAGGCCTCGTCGTAGGCCTCCGGGCCGCGGGCCCGGCCGAAGGTCGCCGACCGGATGTCCCCGGCCGTCAGCGGCTCCTGACGGTCGAAGTAGCCGATCAGCCGGTCGCACAGGTCGTCGACGTCGTCCTTGTCGTAGCCCTGCGAGCCGCGGTCGGCAGGGCCGAACTTCTCGCCGTCGGGCCGGCCCAGACGCCCGTACAGGGAACGGGCCCGCTCGGCGAGCGCGTTCATCCAGGCCTGCTGTCCGTGTGCCGCCGCGTACTCCGCGCGCTGCCGCGCGATGAACGCCGCCTCCAGGCGGTCGAGCGCCGCGTCTACCTCGTGGGTGTTGTACCCGCCGCGGGTCAGGTCGAAGGTCGAGGCCTGGATGTCGGCACTCGTCAGCCGATCCGCGGTACGTCCCTCGTACGCCTGCCGGGCGTGCTCGAAGAACTCGTCGACCTCGTCCTTGTCGTACCCGGTGCGCATCGCGGGCACGCTGTTGAACATCCCACTCACTCGTCGTCCTCCTCAGCCGCCAGCTGCCCGCAGGCCCCGTCGATGTCGCTCCCGCGGGTGTCACGGATAGTGGTCGGGATCCCGTGACCGCGCAATCGTGCCACAAACTCGTCCTCGACATCCCGGTCGCTCGCGGTCCAGATGGAGCCGGGAGTCGGGTTGAGCGGGATGGGGTTGACGTGCACCCAGCCGCGCCCGCGGGAGTTGAGCTTCTCGCCCAGCAGGTCGGCCCGCCAGGCGTGGTCGTTCATGTCCTTGATGAGGGCGTACTCGATGGAGACGCGACGCCCGGTCACCTCGAAGTAGTTCCGCGCGGCGTCCAGCGTCTCGTCGACGCTCCAGCGGGTGTTGATCGGCACCAGCTCGGAGCGCAGGTCGTCGTCCGGCGCGTGCAGCGAGAGGGCGAGCGTCACCGGGATGCCCTCCTTGGTGAGCTTCTGCATGGCCGGGACCAGGCCCACCGTGGAGACCGTGATGTTGCGCGCCGACATGCCGAGGCCCTCGGGCTGCGGCGCCACCAGCGTGCGGACCGTCTCGATCACGGCCTTGTAGTTGGCCAGCGGCTCGCCCATGCCCATGAAGACCAGGTTGTTCAGCCGGGTGACACCGCCGGGGATCTCGCCGTCGGCCAGCGAGCGGAAGGCCGCGCGCACCTGCTCCAGGATCTCCGCCGTGGACAGGTTGCGGGTCAGGCCGAGCTGGCCCGTGGCGCAGAACGGGCACGCCATGCCGCAGCCGGCCTGGCTCGAGACGCACAGCGTGGTGCGGTTCGGGTAGCGCATGAGCACCGACTCGACCTTGGCGTCGTCGAACAGGTGCCACAGCGTCTTGACCGTGGTGCCGCCGTCGGCCTCCAGCTTGCGCGTGGGGCGGATGAGCTGCGGGAACATCGTCGCAGCCAGCGCCTCGCGGGACTTCGCCGGGAGGTCCGTCATCTGCGCCGCGTCGCTGGTGTAGTGCGTGAAGTAGTGCGTGGCGAGCTGCTTGGCCCGGAAGGCCGGCTCCCCCGCCTCCACCACGGACGCCACCCGCTCCTCGGGCGTCAGGTCGGCGAAGTGCTTCGGCGGCTTGCCGCGGCGCTTCGGCGCCATCTGGAGCGGGATCGCCGGGGTCTCGTCCGAAGGACGGACGGTCGGCTGGGCAAGGGGAGTTTTCATCAGGCAACCACCGAGAGCACGAGATAGACGAAGGGCGCTGTGATGACCAGCGAGTCGAGGCGGTCCAGCACGCCCCCGTGCCCCGGGAGCAATGAGCCCATGTCCTTCAATTCTAGGTCACGCTTGAGGAGAGACTCGGCGAGATCGCCCACCGTGGCAGTGATGGCGGTCATGACGCCGAGCGCGACCCCGAGGACCGGGCTCTCGCCCAGCCCGTAGACCGAACCGAGCACGCCCACGACCGTGGCCAGCACGATCGAGCCGGCGAGGCCCTCCCAGGACTTCTTGGGGCTCACCGTCGGGGCCAGCGGGTGCCGACCCAGCATGACGCCGGCGATGTAGCCGCCGGTGTCGTTGGCGACCGCCAAGAGAATGAACAGCGCGACGCGGATCTCGCCGTCGTGCTGCGCGAGCATCAGCACCACGAACCCGGCCAGGAACGGCAGGTAGGACGCGGCGAAGATCGCCGCCGCCGAGTCCCGCACGGCGCTGAGGCCGGAGCCGTCCAGCGCCCGCCACACCACGGTCGCGGCCACGGTCAGCACGAAGGCCACGAACAGCGCCTCCGGACCGCCCCGGTACGCGGAGACCACCATGCCCGCGGTGCCCACGAAGAGCGGGACCATGGGCAGCCGCAGGTCACGGCGCGCGAACGCCTGCCGCAGCTCCCACAGCCCCGCCCACAGCAGGAGCACCACGAACAGGACGAACGGTTCGGGTCGCCAGTACAGCGACGCGCCGACGACGCCGAGCAGGCCGACGCCCACGAGGATCGCTGCGGGCAGGTTGCGGCCCGCGCGCGACGTCTTCGCGGCGGGTACGGGTTCTGGGCTCACTGCGGTGTGCGCGTTGTCTCGCTCTGTTCTGTCTCGAGGCGGTGCGGGCATCAGACCTCGAGCAGCTCGCTCTCCTTGCTGGAGAGCAGCTGGTCGATCATGTCGACGTGGCTCTTGGTCAGCTTGTCCAGCTCCTTCTCCGCGCGCACGACCTCGTCCTCGCCGGCCTCGCCGTCCTTGACGATGCGGTCCAGCGTCTCCTTGGCCTTGCGGCGGATGTTGCGCACCGAGACGCGCGAGTCCTCGGCCTTCGACTTGGCGAGCTTCACGTAGTCGCGGCGGCGCTCCTCCGTCAGGGAGGGCAGCACGATGCGGATGGCGTTGCCGTCGGTCGCCGGGTTCACGCCCAGGTCGGAGTCGCGCAGCGCCTTCTCGACGGCGGGCACGGAGCCCTTGTCGAAGGGGGCGACCAGCACGGTCCGCGCGTCGGGGATGTTGAACGACGCCAGCTGCTGCAGCGGCGTGGGCGCGCCGTAGTAGTCGACGGTGATCTTGCTGAACATCCCGGCGTTCGCGCGGCCGGTGCGGATGCCCGCGAAGTCCTCCTTGGCGACCTCGATCGCCTTCTCCATCTTTTCCTCGGCTTCGAGGAGGGTCTCGTCGATCACCACTGCTCCTGTCGTTGGTCTACGGGTGGTGCCGGGGCCACTCTACGGACACTTTGCCCGGCTACCGAAAGGATCGCGAGTTCCCGGGCGGGCCCGGGTCCCGCGGTTCAGCGCGTCGTGATCAGCGTGCCGATCGGCTCGCCGGCCAGTGCGCGCGTGACGTTGCCCTCGCCCTCCATGCCGAAGACCCGCATCTGGACGTCGTTGTCGCGGCACATGGCCAGCGCCGTGTCGTCCATGACGCCGAGCCGGTTCACGAGGGCGTCGGTGTAGGTCAGGTGGTCGAGCTTCTTCGCGTCGGGGTTGCGGCGCGGGTCGGAGTCGTACACGCCGTCGACCCCGTTCTTGCCCATGACGACCTGCTCGCAGCCGGTCTCCAGGGCACGCTGCACCGCGACGGTGTCGGTCGAGAAGTACGGCATGCCCGCACCCGCGCCGAAGATCACCACGCGGCCCTTCTCCAGGTGCCGGATCGCCCGAAGCGGGATGTACGGCTCGGCGACCTGGCCCATCGTGATGGCGGTCTGCACGCGAGTCGTGACGCCTGCCTGCTCCAGGAAGTCCTGGAGGGCGAGGCAGTTCATGACCGTGCCGAGCATGCCCATGTAGTCCGCGCGGGCCCGGTCCATGCCGGCCACGCTCAGCTCGGCGCCGCGGAAGAAGTTCCCGCCGCCGACGACGATCGCGACCTGGATGCCGTCCCGGACGGCCACGCCGATCTCCTTCGCCATGCGCCGGACCACGTCGGCGTCCAGCCCCACGCTGCCACCGCCGAACGCCTCGCCCGACAGCTTCAGGAGCACGCGCCGGGCCGGCTTGCCCTCCACGTCCACCGCGAAGTTCTGCGTCGCCTCGTCACTCACTGATCCGTCACCCTTCGATCGTCGATGCCGGGACACCGGCCCTTCCCGGAATACTGCGCCCGACTCGCGGGCGACGCACCTCTGCGCCAGGCAGGGCCTCCGGACCGGCCTCGAGACCCCTGGTGCGACCTGGAGCCCGCCCGGCTCTACGTCACACCGAAAGTATCGAAGCCGCACCGCGCTCCGGCCGGAGCGCGGCGTGCGGTCCGGCTCCGACGGAACCGGCCGCGTACGCGTCGGCCCGGCCCGCGCCGAAGCGCGGGCCGGGCCGAACGAGCTGCGTCAGGAACCGACGCGGAACCGCACGAACGCGGTGAGGGAGCCGTTCACGGAGGCGACGTGCTTGCCGACCGTGGTCTTCGGGTCCTTCGCCAGCGGCTGGTCGATCAGGACGACCTCCTTGAAGAAGCCGTTCAGGCGGCCCTCGACGATCTTGGGCAGCGCCGCCTCCGGCTTGCCCTCGTTCTTCGAGGTCTCCAGAGCGATCTCGCGCTCCTTCTCGACGACGTCCGCCGGGACGTCCTCACGCGTGAGGTACTTCGGGGCCATCGCGGCGACGTGCTGCGCGATGTCCTTGGCGACGGCCGCGCCCGCCTCGTCGGTGACCACGAGGACGCCGATCGACGGCGGCAGGTCCTTGGCCGTCTTGTGCAGGTAGGTCGTGACCTTCGGGCCCTCGACGCGCGCGACGCGGCGCAGGACGAGCTTCTCGCCCAGCGTGGCGCCCTGAGCGGCGATGAGCTCGGCGACCGTGCCCTCACCGGCGGGGGCGGCGGAGGCCGCGACCTCGTCGGCGGCACCGGCGGCAGCGGTGGCCTCCAGGACGGCCTCGGCCAGCGAGATGAACTTCTCGTTCTTGACGACGAAGTCGGTCTCGGCGTTCAGCTCGATCATGGTGGCGACCTGGCCGGCCGCGGTGTCCTCGACCTTGACGGCGACGAGACCCTCGGACGTGGCGTTGCCCTCGCGCTTGGCGGCGCGGGCCAGGCCCTTGGTCCGGATGATCTCGATGGCCTTGTCGGCGTCGCCGTCGGCCGCGTCCAGGGCCTTCTTGACGTCGAGCATGCCGGCGCCGGTCCGCTCACGCAGCGCCTTGATGTCAGCGGCGGTGTAGTTCGCCATTGTTCTGGTCCTCCGTGCAGTCGTGTTGTTCTTGGGAGGTCGTACGACCGTCAGGGACGGCGCGCCGGCCGGGTCCGCGCGTGACGCACCCGGCCGACGCAGCGCGTCACTTCTCGGTCTCGGCCTCGGGAGCAGCAGCCGGAGCGGCCTCGGCGGCCTCGGCGGCCTCCACGACCTCGGCCGGGGAGGCCGGGGTGGCTGCGGCGGCAGCCTCGGCGGCGGCCTCGTCGACGGTGCCCTCGGCGACGGCGGCCGGGGTCTCGACCGTGCCCTCGGTGGTGTCACCGGCGAGGAGCTCGCGCTCCCACTCGGCCAGCGGCTCGGCGGCGGCCTCGGCCTCGGTGCCGGTCTTGGCACCGCCCGAGTGGCGCTGCATGAGGCCCTCGGCGGCGGCGTCCGCGATCACACGGGTGAGCAGCGTGACGGAACGGATCGCGTCGTCGTTGCCCGGGATCGCGTAGTCGACCATGTCGGGGTCGCAGTTGGTGTCGAGGATCGCCACGACGGGGATGCCCAGCTTGCGGGCCTCGTCCACCGCGAGGTGCTCCTTGTTGGTGTCGACGATCCAGACGGCCGAGGGGACCTTGGCCATGTCACGGATACCGCCGAGGGTGCGCGCGAGCTTGTCCTTCTCGCGGCGCAGCACCAGGAGCTCCTTCTTCGTGAGGCCCGAGGCGGCCACGTCGTCGAAGTCGATCTCCTCGAGCTCCTTGAGGCGCTGGAGACGCTTGTGCACCGTGGTGAAGTTGGTGAGCATGCCACCGAGCCAGCGGTGGTTCACGTACGGCATCCCGACGCGGGCGGCCTGCTCGGCAACCGGCTCCTGGGCCTGCTTCTTGGTGCCGACGAAGAGGATGGAGCCGCCGTGGGCGACCGTCTCCTTGACGAAGTCGTAGGCGCTGTCGATGAAGTGCAGCGACTGCTGCAGGTCGACGATGTAGATGCCGTTGCGCTCCGTGAAGATGAAGCGCTTCATCTTCGGGTTCCAACGGCGGGTCTGGTGTCCGAAGTGGACACCGCTCTCGAGGAGCTGGCGCATGGACACGACGGCCATGACACGTCCTTTCGGTGCGGTCCGGGATCGACCCGGGGCTCCGCACGCATTTCAGGCGGCACAGGACACAAGGCCTGGGCCACGGTTCGGTTGGCGGCGCCTTCTCGTGAAGGTGCCCCTGGCGCCACGTCGTTCCCGACGCCGACCCTGGGGGCCGGACCACTGCCGGACGCGACTCGATGTGGCGCGCGATGTCGACCGGAGATCTCCCTGTCAGGCAGAGGGCCAGCGGAGCTGGACGCCTGCCGGACTGGCAGCACATGCCGGTCGCGGGTTGAAGTCTACCCGACCGGCCCCCGCGGCGAGGACCTCGGCGACGGGCCCCCGTTGTGACGTCGCCCGCTCTGGCGCGGGCGGTCGCGCGGGGTTGTCCTGGCGGACGTTCTCGCCCGCCGACCGACGCTCGTGACGGCGGCAGAAGGCAGCGAGCGCGACCACAGGGCGCCTCCGAGCCGGTTCGTGCACAGGCGGGTCCAGGACCGCTCCCGCATGGCGGCCCGTCGAGTGATGCTCGCGGCATGACGAACTCTCGTAACCCCCGCTGGACCGGTGGTCGGGCCCCGGGCCGGCGCTTCCTACCGCTCTTCGTTCTCGTAGCAATCCTTCTCGTCACCGTGGCGACGGCACCGCCCGCCGGGGCGCTACGGACGGGGCCCGACGTCGCGGTCCCGGCCGACGCCGCCGGGCCGTTCGCCCTGCGGGCCGCCGGTGTCGCGGGGGCGGGTGACGCGGGGGCGGGGGCCGCGAGGGCGGGTGTTGTAGGGCCGGGCGCGGCAAGTCCTGGTGTCGGATCCAGCCGCTCTGGGCCCGGATCCGGAGCGACCGGCTACGTGCCGCCCGTCGCGGGGGTGGACCCGCCCGCCGGGGTGGAGCGCCTGTTCGACCCGCCCGAGGAGGAGTGGGGCGCGGGACACCGCGGCGTCGACCTGACGGCCGCGGTGGGTTCGCCGGTGCTGTCCCCGGGTCCGGGGGTGGTCACGTTCGCCGGGCAGGTCGCCCGCCGTGGGGTCGTGGTGGTCACCCATCCCGACGGCCTGCGCACGAGCCTGGAACCGGTGGCGGCGTCCGTGCCGGTCGGCACGGCCGTGGCCGCGGGCACGGCGGTCGGCGTGGTCGAGGACGGCGCGACGCCGAACCACTGCACGCCCCGGTCCTGCGTGCACTGGGGCGTGCGGCGGGGCGAGCGGTACATCGACCCGCTGTCCCTGCTGGACCGGCCGCCGATCGTGCTGCTGCCGGACGGTTGAGGCGCGGGACGGTTGAGGACCGGCCGGTCGAGGAACGGCCGGTCAGGCGCGCGGGAACGCCTGGGCGTACACGCTGCGCAGCCGCTCGGCGTCCACGTGGGTGTAGCGCTGGGTGGTGGCGAGGTTGGCGTGGCCGAGGACCTCCTGCACCGCGCGCAGGTCGGAACCGCCCTGGAGCAGGTGCGTCGCGGCGGAGTGCCGCAGCGCGTGCGGGGCGACGTCGTCGACGCCGGCCTGGGCCGCGAGCCGGTGCACGGCCTCGCGCACCTGCCGCTGGCCCCAGCGCCCGCCACGCTCCCCCACCAGGAAGGCGTCACCGGTGGTGGCGGTCATGAACGCCGGGCGGCCGTCGGTCAGCCAGGCGTCCACGGCCCGGGCGGCCGGGATGCCGAACGGGACCACCCGCTCCTTGCCGCCCTTGCCGAGCACCCGCACGAGCCGGTCGCGCGGGTCCACGTGCCCGACGTCGACCGAGACCAGCTCGCCCACGCGGATCCCCGCGCCGTACAGCAGCTCGGCGGCCACCCACGAGCGCAGCGCAGCGGGCCGGTCCGGCTCGTCAGCGGCGTCCGCGGCGGCCCGGGCGCCGTCGAGCAGCCGGCCGGCCGCGTCGACGTCGAGCACGGTCGGGAGGGTGCGCGGCACCTTGGGGCTCGCGAGGCGGGCCGAGGGGTCCACGGGCACGAGCCCGGTGCGGTGCGCCCAGCGCAGGAAGGCCCGGGCCGAGGCGCCACGGCGCGCGAGCGTGGATCGCGCGAGCCCGCGCTCGGACTGGGACGCGAGCCACCCGCGCAGCAGCGTCAGGTCGATCTCGTCGAGGCTCGTGCTCCCGTGCCGCATCGCGTACCGCAGCAGGTCGGTCACGTCCGCCACGTAGGCACGCCGCGTGTGGGCGGAGTGCCCCCGCTGCGCGTGGAGGTAGCTGGCGAAACGGGACACGGCGTCGGACAACTGCTCGGGCAGCCGAGGCAAGCCGGACAGGTCGGTAAGGTCCACGTTTGCCAGTGTGCCGCGCGCCCGCCACCGGGTGAAGCAGGCGCGCCGCGATTCCCCGGGCAGACGGGAGCGGTGAGCGGGGCCGGCGCCGGGCCTCTGCCAGACTCGGGGCGGACGAGTGCAGCCGGACGAGCGCAGGAGGACCGCGATGATGCGTGCCGTACAGATCACCGAGTTCGGTGGGCCCGAGATGCTCAGGCCCGCCGAGGTGCCGGAGCCGGCGGCGGGACCGGGGCAGGTGCTGATCGACGTCTCCCGCATCGGCGTCAACTACGCCGACACCCACCAGATCGAGAACTCGTACCAGACGCCGACCAGGCTGCCGTTCGTTCCCGGGAGCGAGGTCGTCGGGCGCACCGCGGACGGCCGCCGGGTCGCCGCGCTCCTGACCGGCGGGGGCGGGTACGCGGAGCGCGCCGTCGCCGACGCGGCCCTGACCTTCCCCGTGCCCGACGAGGTCGACGACCTCACCGCGCTGTCGATGCTGGTACAGGGCACGACCGCCTGGATCCTGCTGCGCAAGAACGCCCACCTCGAGGCGGGCGAGTCCGTGGTCGTTCACGCGGCCGCCGGAGGGGTCGGCACGATCGCCGTGCAGCTCGCCAAGGCGTGGGGCGCCGGCCGGGTCGTCGCCACCGCGAGCACCGACGACAAGCGCGCGCTGGCCCTCGGCCTCGGGGCCGACGTCGCCGTCGACTCCCGCGCCGCCGACATGACGACGACCCTGATCGAGGCCAACGGAGGCCGCGTCGACATCGTGCTCGACATGGTCGGCGGCACCACCACCGACCAGAGCGTGGCCGCGCTCGCACCGTTCGGCCGGCTGGTCTTCTACGGCATGGCCGGGCGTGAGCAGCCCAGGCCCGTCGAGCTGCGCAACCTGCTCGGCCACAGCAGCACCGTCGCGGGCATGTGGCTGCCGCACGTGTTCAAGCTGCCGGGCAACCTCTACGGCAGGGCGCTGTCCGAGCTGTTCGAGCTGGCCGGACGCGGCGAGATCCGCGTCGTCGCCGGCGGGGAGTACCCGCTGTCCGACGCCCGCGGAGCGCACGAGGCCCTGCGCTCCCGGGGCACGGTCGGCAAGCTCGTCCTCGACCCGGCAGGCTGACCCGTCCGCAGCGGCTCCCGCCGGGTCAGCCCACCAGCCGCGCGGCCGGGGCCGAGCGCCCGGCCCCGCTCGGCCCCGCCCCAGGCCGCGGCCGGGCGCCCCACCTCACCGCCTCCGCCACCCGCCGTCCCGCTGCTCGGCCAGCCCCATCAGCTCCAGCAGGCCGAGCGCCCCCGTCGTGTCGGCGAGCGCCAGCCCGGCGGCCCGTGCGATGGAGCGCTCGTGCGCCGGCTTGCGCACGGGCAGTGCGTCGAGCACCGCCTTGCCGGCCGTGTCGAGGTCGTCGCCGGGGCGGACCTCGCCCTGGCGGCGCGGGGCGGTCTCGCCGAGGTCGCCGACCAGCTCGGCGGCCTCCGCGGCGTCGGTCACACAGACGGCCGCGCCCTGCCGGAGCAGCTCGTGGCAGCCGCTGGACGCCATCGACGTGACCGGCCCGGGCACCGCACCGAGCGGGCGCAGGAGCCTTACGGCGTGGTTGGCCGTGGACAGCGCGCCGGAGCGCAGCGCCGCCTCGACCACCACCGTGCCCGCCGTGAAGGCGGCGATGAGCCGGTTGCGCTGGAGGAACCGCCGCTTGCCCGGCACCGAGCCGGGCGGCACCTCGCTCACCACGGCGCCCTGGTCGATCGCGCGCCGGAGCAGGTCCGTGTTGGCCGCCGGGTAGAGGCGGTCGACCCCGCCCGCGAGGAACGCCACGGTCCGCGCCCCCGAGACGAGCGCGCCGCGGTGCGCCTCCGCGTCGATCCCGTTGGCGCCGCCCGAGACCACCGTGAACCCGCGGTCGGCCAGCCCGCACGCGAGGTCCCGCGTGACCCGCACCCCGTAGGGGGTGCAGGCGCGCGAGCCGACCAGGGACACCGAGCGCTCCGCGAGCGCGGCCAGGTCCGCGTCGCCCCGTACCCACAGCGCGAGGGGCGCGGCCGCACCGAGGGAGTCGAGCGCCGTGGGCCAGCCCGGGTGGTCCGGGGTGAGGAACGTGCCGGCGTAGCGGTCGAGCACCGCGAGCTCCCCCTCGGGGTCCAGGCGCTCCAGTCGGGGCGCCCAGCGCCCGACCGCGGCCACGACGAGACCGGCGGCCCGGCCCCCGCCGGCCGCCGGACCCTCGGGGCCCGGATCGAGCAGGTGTCCGGGCGCGTCGGCCCGTCCGGGCGACCCGGCGAGTGCCTCCTGGACGGTGTCCGCGCCGCCGATCCTCCGCAGCGCCGCACCGGCGCGATCGGGGTCGCGGGCGGCGTCGAGCAGCCAGTCGAGGGCGTCGACGGGACCGAGGTGACCCACGAGGGCGCCCGCGACCAGGTCCCCCGGTTCGGCGATCCGGCTCCATGCGGCCCGGGCCAGCACCGGGTCGTCCCGGTCGAAGCGGAGGCCGGCGCGCGGCAGCTCGAAGAGCGGGTCAGTCATGCTCGCCTCCCGTGCGCAGCAGGAGGGCGTTGCCGACGTCGGACACCGTGGGCGCCGCGCGGCCGGCGAGGTCCGCGATGGACCAGGCGATCCGCAGCACCCGGTCGACGCCGCGCAGGCTGAGCGTCCCGGCGGTCATGGCCTTCTCGATCGGGGCGAGCAGCCCGGGGTGCGGCCGGAGCAGGTCGCGCAGGAACCGCCCGGGCATCTCCGCGTTGGTGGACCAGGGTGTCTCCGCCAGCCGGGCGCGAGCGGCCTGGCGGGCGGCGAGCACGCGTGCGGCCACCGCCGACGTCGGCTCGGACGTGCCCTCCATGCGCTCGACCCGGTCCACCGGCTGGACCTCGACCTGAACGTCCACGCGGTCCAGCAGCGGCCCGGAGAGCCGCGCGAAGTACCGGCGCCGGAGCGTCGGCGAGCAGCTGCACTCGAGTCCCTTGCCGATGGCCAGCCCGCACGGACAGGGATTGGCCGCCATGACGAGCTGGAACCGGGCCGGGTAGCGCGCCGCGCCGCCCGACCGGTGGATCACCAGCTCGCCCTGCTCCAGCGGCTGGCGCAGGGTCTCCAGCACCCGGGCGCCGAACTCCGGGGCCTCGTCCAGGAACAGGATCCCCCGGTGCGCCCGCGACACCGCCCCCGGCCGCGGGATGCCGGAGCCGCCGCCCACGACGGCCGCCTGGGTGGCCGTGTGGTGCGGGTCCTCGTACGGCGGGCGCCGGATCAGCCCGCCGCCGGGATCGAAGGTGCCGGCCACGGAGTGCACGGCCGTGACCTCGACGGCCTCGCGGTCGGTCAGGTCCGGGAGGATGCCCGGCAGTCGGGAGGCGAGCATCGTCTTGCCCGCCCCGGGCGGGCCGACCAGCAGCAGGTGGTGCCCGCCCGCGGCCGCCACCTCCAGGGCCGCGCGCGGCCGCTCCTGCCCCACGACGTCGGCCAGGTCCCCCGGCAGCCGCGCGGAGAGCGCCGTGCGGGCCGGCCGCACCGCCACCACCTCGCGCACCAGCTCCGGCGGGCCGCCGTGCAGCGCCACCACCTCGGCCAGGCTCGCGGCGCCCACGACCCGGGCGCCGGGCACCAGCCGCGCCTCGTCGGCGTCGCCGGCAGCCACCACGACGTCCGGGAAGCCCGCCGCCACGGCGGCCGCCACGGTCGGCAGCACCCCGCGCACCGGCTGGATCCGCCCGTCGAGCCCCAGCTCGCCCAGGTGCACCACCCGGTCCAGGCCGGTCCGGCGCATCCCCGGGGACGACGGTCCGTCGGCGCCCGCGAGGATCGCCACCGCTATCGCCAGGTCGTACGCGCTGCCCTGCTTGCGCAGCGACGCGGGCGACAGGTTCACCGTGATCTTCTTGACGGGCCAGGGCAGCCCCGTGGAGGTCACCGCGGCCCGCACCCGGTCCCGCGACTCGCTCAGCGCTGCGTCCGGCAGCCCCACCAGCGTGAACCCCGGGACCGACGCCGCGAAGTGCGCCTGCACCTCCACCACGTGCCCCTGCATGCCGACGAGCGACACCGCCCGCGTGGTCGCGATCCCCATCAGGCCACCGCCTCGAGGTGCTCGACGACGGCGGGTCCCTGCCGCTGGAGCGTCACCGCCACCACGTCGATGCGGATCGCGCCGAACCAGGTCCGCACGTCGGGCAGCACCGCCACCGGACCGCCCGCCTCCGCGCCGCCGGCCTGCCCCTCCGCCTCCAGCCGCTCCGCCGCGAGGCGTTCCCGGAAGACGGTGAGCCACTGCCCCGTCAGCCGTTTGATCCGGGTCAGCTTGCGCGGTGTCACCGCCTCCGCGGGGTGCCCGAACCCCAGGCCCGACCGGGTCTTGACCTCCACCACCACGAGCACGTCGCCGTCGAGCGCGACGATGTCGAGCTCACCCTCGCTGCCGCGCCAGTTGGTGTCGAGCACCCGCCAGCCGCGCGCCTCCACGTGCCGCACCGCGACCCGCTCGCCGTACCGGCCTACGCCGTCCTTCTTCGCCATCGCGTCCACCTCCGTGACCAGCCTTGGTCACGGAGGTGCCCGCCGACGGCGTCCGCAGGGTCACCTGTGCACGGATCGACGATCCACAGGGTCGAGGTCGCACTCGAAGCCTTGGGGCCTCGTCACGAGGGTCTGCGCCGACCCCCGAGCAATCTCGAGAAGATCGCTCAGAGCGCGAGCTCGGCCTTGGCCAGCTCCTCGACGTTCACGTCCTTGAACGTCACCACGCGCACCGACTTCACGAACCGCGCCGAGCGGTACACGTCCCACACCCAGGCGTCCCCGAGCCGCAGCTCGAAGTACACCTCGCCCGCGGCGGACCGCACCTGGAGGTCGACCTGGTTGGCCAGGTAGAACCGGCGTTCGGTCTCCACCACATAGGCGAACAGGCCCACCACGTCGCGGTACTCGCGATAGAGCGCTAGCTCCATCTCCGTCTCGTAGTTCTCGAGGTCTTCAGCGCTCACAGCGACATCATCCCACCGACGCCGCTGTTCCGGGCAGGTTCCAGGACCTGCGGTGCTGTGGCGTGGGCCCGTGCAGGCCCAGGGCGTCCATGTGCGCCTTCGCGCTGTAGCCCTTGTTCTGGTCCCACGCGTACTCGGGATGCCGCTGCGCGAGCTCGACCAGGATCGCGTCGCGCTCCACCTTGGCCAGCACGCTCGCCGCCGCCACGGAGGTGCAGGTCATGTCGGCCTTGATCAGCGTCCGCACCGCCGGCTCCGGCAGGTCGTCCTCCGGGGCGTCCGCCGCGGCGAACAGGTCGAGCGCCGGGGTGGACAGCCAGTTGTGCTTGCCGTCCAGCACCACGACGTCGACGTCGCCGCACACCTGCCGCACCTGCGCCAGGGCGCGGCGCCCGGCCAGGCGGAGCGCGGCGATGATTCCCACCTCGTCGATCTCGGCCGGTCCCGCGTGCCCCACGCCCCAGGCGACGGCCCAGCGCCGGACGGCGGGCGCGATGGTCTCGCGCGCGCCCGGCGTGAGCAGCTTGGAGTCGGCGACGCCCTTGGGCCCGGTGCGCGTCGTGGCGTCGACCACCACGACGCCCACGCTGACCGGACCGGCCAGCGCCCCGCGCCCGACCTCGTCCATGCCCGCCACGAGGCGGGCGCCCGAGGCGAGGAGCGCCCTCTCCTGCCGCAGCGTGGGCACCTTGCGCACCGCCTACTTCCCCGCGGGCGGGGCGTCCGGGACGCCGGCGAAGACGTCGCTCGGGTTGCTGTGCCAGTCCAGGCGGTCCAGGGGCCACACGGTCGCGAACGCGGTGCCCACGACGTTGTCGACGGGCACGAAGCCGCCGCCCGGCTTGCCGCGGTTGTAGCGCGAGTCCTGGGAGTTCTGGCGGTTGTCACCCATCACCCAGAGCATCCCGTCCGGCACGGTGACGTCGAACGGGTCCTGGCTCGGCACCGAACCGGGCTTGATGTACGTCTCGTCGAGCGGCGTGCCGTTGACCGACACGCGGCCCTCGGCGTCGCAGCAGACGACCTTGTCGCCGGGCAGGCCGATCAGGCGCTTGATGAGGTGGTCGCCGGTGTCCTGCGGCAGCAGGCCGACGGTCGTCAGGAACGACACGGCCGCGTCACCCACCGGGCCGCGCTCCGGCGGCACGTACGGCGGCAGCCAGTCGCCCGGGTCCACGAAGACGACGATGTCCCCGTGCTTGAGGTCGAACGGGCCGGGCGTCAGCCGCGACGCCATGACCCGGTCGCCCTCGGTCAGCGTGTCCTCCATGGACGCGCTCGGGATGTAGAACGGCTGGACCAGCAGCGTCTTGATCAGCCACGACAGGACCAGCGCGCTGACCACGATGATCCCGATCTCCTTGAGCATCGCGAGGACGCCCGACTGCTGCCGGCGCGGCTCACGACCGTGCGCGGCGCCACCCTGCCGATGTGCCCCGCTGTTTCCCCACGGATCCTCTGAGCTCAACGGCGTCCCATCGATAGGGGTGGGCGGTGCCACCCGGTCGAAACTCGTCACGTGCCTAACTCTGTCACCTCTCAGGGCCCCCGGCGAAATAGTCGGGCGGTCGAACATCCAACCTGCCGGACATCCCCACGAACCCCTCCGGGAACGACATCGGCCGCCACCCTCGGTGGACGAGGGCGGCGGCCGATGTCAGTGGAGCGCCGGAGCGCTCAGAACGCTCAGTTCTCGCGCTTCTCGCGGATCTTCGCCTTCTTGCCGCGCAGCTCGCGCAGGTAGTACAGCTTGGCGCGACGGACGTCACCGCGGGTGACGACCTCGACCGACTCGATGGTCGGCGCGTGCAGCGGGAACTTGCGCTCCACGCCCACACCGAAGCTGACCTTGCGGACGGCGAAGGTCTCGCCGATCCCGCCGCCGTGGCGGGAGATGACGACGCCCTGGAACGCCTGGACGCGGGAGCGGTTGCCCTCGACGACCTTGACGTTGACCTTGACGGTGTCACCGGCACGGAAGGCCGGGATGTCGGACCGCAGCGAGGCTGCGCCGATGTTGTCGAGCTTCTGCATCGTTCTCTCCGGGCCTGCCACAGGTCAGGCGCGAATCTCGTGGGCCCCGCACCGGCCGGACGGCCGTCAGGGTCCCGAAAGGGTGTGGATGGTGGTGCGGCTTGACCCGGTCGGGGGCGGTTGCCCGCCCCGGTCGTCCCCTGTGGCAGAGACCTGACCGGCGACGCACCAACGGGTAATTCTGCCATACGAACGGGCAGGCCAACCATCGGAGCGGGTGTGACCCGCGACCGCACGGGCCTCAGGCCCGCACGAGCCGCCCGTCGCCGTCCGGCCCCGGCACCCAGCCCAGCTCCGCGAGCAGCGCCAGGTCGTGCTTGTCCAGGCCCGCCACGTCCAGGGCGGCGATCATGTCCGGCCGCCGCGCCGCCGTCCGCTCCAGCGCGCGGTCCCGGCGCCAGCGCTCGATCTTCGCGTGGTGCCCCGACAGCAGCACCTCGGGGATCTCCAGCTCGGCCCACGACGGTGGCTTGGTGTACACGGGGTACTCCAGCAGGCCCGCGGCGCCGTGCGACTCCTCGACCAGCGAGTCCGGGTTGCCGACCATGCCGGGGATGAGCCGGGCCACGGCCTCGATCATCACGAGCGACGCGACCTCGCCGCCGTTGAGCACGTAGTCGCCGATCGACAGCTCGTGCACGGTGACCCCGGCGTCGCGGTAGTGCTCGGCGACGCGCGCGTCGATGCCCTCGTAGCGCCCGCACGCGAACACGAGCTGCTCCGCCGAGGCGAGGGCCTCGGCGTGCCGCTGCGTGAACACCTCGCCCGACGGCGTCGGCACGATCAGGTGCGCGCCCGCCGCGTCGCCGTCCAGCACGTCGTCGACCGCCAGCCCCCACACGTCGGGGCGCATGACCATGCCGGCTCCCCCGCCGAACGGGGTGTCGTCGACGGTGCGGTGCCGGTCCGTGGTCCAGTCGCGCAGGTCGTGCACGCGGAGGTCGAGCAGGCCGCGCTGCCGCGCCTTGCCCACCAGCGACAGGTCGAGCACGGACAGGTAGTCCGGGAAGATCGAGATCACGTCGACGCGCACGTCAGGCGTCTCCCCGGTCGTCGTCGGCACGGTCGTCATCGGCACGGTCGACGACGGCGGCGTCGGCGTCGCGGGCCAGCAGCCCGCCGGGCGGGGTCAGCACCACGCGGCCGCCCGGGACGTCGACCACGGGCACGATCGCCAGGACGAACGGCACCAGCGTGCGGGTCGTGCCGCCGTCGGGCAGGTCCTCCTCGATCAGGAGCGCCTCGTGGGCGGGCTGGTACTCCAGGGTGACGACCTTGCCGACGACGGTGCCGTCCTCGAGCTCCACGCGCAGCCCCGCGAGCTCGTGCGGGTACCAGGCGTCCTCCTCGTCGGAGGCATCGGCCTCGACAACGAGCTCGGTGCCGCGCAGCTCCTCCGCGGCGTTCCGGTCGGCGACCTCGGCGAAGGTGACCAGCCAGCGGCCCTGGTGCTCACGCGCCCGGGTGACCGTCAGGGGTCCGGCGTCGGCGGGCACCGTCCCGAGCCGCTCGCCGATCGCGAGCCGGGACTCGGGGTCGTCCGTGCGCAGGTCGAGGGCGACCTCGCCCTTGAGCCCGTGCGCCTTGCCGACGCGGGCCACGGTCAGCTGCATGTCACTCCTCGAAGGTGAAGGTGGGTCTCGACAAGCTCGACCAGCGGATGGGGAGCTCGACCAGCGGAGGGGAAATGAGCGAGGCCCGGTCCGCGTACGGACCGGGCCTCGTCGTCGTGCTGGGTGCTGAAGGATCAGCGCCGGTCGACGTCCACGACGTCGACCCGCACCGGGCCCTCGGTGGCGAGCGCACCGATCACGGTGCGCAGTGCGCGCGCCGTGCGACCACCGCGGCCGATGACCCGGCCGAGGTCGTCAGGGTGCACACGGACCTCGAGCAGGTCACCACGGCGCAGCGTCTTCGCGGACACCCGGACGTCGTCCGGGTTGTCCACGATGCCGCGCACCAGGTGCTCGAGGGCCTCCGAGAGCATCAGGCCTCGTCGCCCTCAGCGGCCTCGGCCGGAGCCTCGGCGGCAGCGGCGGCGGCCTTCTCGGCAGCCTTCGCCTTGGCCTTCTCGGCGTCGGCGCTCACGGCCTCGATCGCGGCGGCGGCGTCAGCCTTCTCGCCCTTGACCTTCAGGGTGCCCTCGGCACCCGGCAGGCCCTTGAACTTCTGCCAGTCACCGGTCACCTTGAGCAGAGCGGCGACCTGCTCGGTCGGCTGCGCGCCGACACCGAGCCAGTACTGCGCGCGCTCCGACTTGATCTCGATGAGCGACGGCTCCTCGGTCGGGTGGTACTTGCCGATCTCCTCGATCGCACGGCCGTCGCGCTTGACGCGCGAGTCCATGACGACGACGCGGTAGTACGGGGCCCGGATCTTGCCGAGGCGCTTGAGACGAATCTTGACAGCCACGAAGTGGTCTCTCCTGGTTCTGATGGGATGGTCCCGAGCACCGCGACGTGGGGTGAAGCAGTGGGTGGGACCGGGACACGACCTGACCGGGTGAGAGGGGTCCGGGCATGCCGAGTACCTGCATATTGTGCCAGACGCCGAGAGGCCCCACCAACCGCGTGTGCGTCACACGGGCCGTCAGTGCGCGGTCGGGTAGACCACGCCGCGCAGCACCACCGCGGTGGGGTGCCGGAGCACCTCGATGTCCTCGCGCGGGTCGGCCGGGTAGACCACGAGGTCCGCGCTGGACCCCTCGACCACGGCACCGAAGCCCAGGTAGTCGCGGGCGCGCCAGGACGCCATGGCCACGACCTCCGCCGCGGGGATGCCGGCCGCGACCAGCTCGGCGCACTCGTCCGCGATGCGGCCGTGCGAGATGGTGCCGCCCGCGTCCGTGCCGACCAGCAGCTGCACCCCGGCGTCGTACAGGTCCCGGACCTGCTGGTAGCGGCGCGCGTACATGCCGCGCATCCGCTCCGCGTAGACCGGGTACTTGCCGTCGGCCTGGGCCGCGATGCTCTCGAACTGCCCCACCTGCAGCAGGGTCGGCGTGACGGCGATGCCGCGCCGGGCAGCCTCCGCCATGTGCTCCGCGGTCATGCCGGTGCCGTGCTCGATGCAGTCGACCCCCACCGCCAGCAGGGTGTCGATCGTCTCGGTCGCGAAGGCGTGCACGGTCACGCGGGCCGCCTCGGCGTGCGCCACGGCCACGGCCTCGCGGAGCACGTCCTCGGGCCACAGCTGCCGCAGGTCGCCGTCGGCCCCGAGCGTGCGGTCGATCCAGTCGCCCACGAGCTTGACCCAGCCGTCGCCGCGCCGGGCCTGCGTGCGCACCGCCTCGGGGAGCTGATCCGGGGAGTCGAGCTCCAGCCCGTAGTCGCGCAGGTACCGCTTGGGCCGCGCCAGGTGCATGCCCGCCCGCAGCAGGTGCGGCAGGTCGGTGCGCCCGTGCACCCACACGGTGTCCAGCGGCGAGCCGGCGTCACGGATCAGCAGCACGCCCGAGTCGCGGTCGGCCACGGCCTGCTTCTCGGCCTCCTCCGGGGAGACGGCGCCGTCGGCCGCGAGCCCGATGTGGCAGTGCACGTCGACCAGGCCGGGCAGCGCCCAGCCCTCCAGCACCCGCATGTTGGTGCCCTGGGCCGACGGCCGGGTGAGGCTGACCCGTCCGCCGCGGACCCACAGCTCCTCGGCCTCGCGGTCGTCACCGAGCAGGATGCGCCCGCGGATCACCGCGGTCGGACCTTCCAGCGCAGACATGCGGCTCCTTCGCTCTACCCGTCACCCTGTGGACCTGTCCCCTGCCGTGCCCCAGCCACCTGCCCGCCCCGGCGTCCTCGCCGGCCCCGCACCACCCGCGCAGGGTCCGGCTCACCGACCCGGGAACTCACCGACCCAGGAACTTCTCCAGGCCCGGGGGCAGCTCGATGCTGTTCAGGTCGGGTGCCTCGTCGCCCTGCTTGGGGCCGACGCCGAAGGCCGAGCCGGCGGGTGCCGCGGGCTTGGCGGGGCCGCCGCCGAGGGCGCGCTGCATGGCGTCCTTCTCCTGCTGCGCGCGCTTGGCCGGGTTACCGGACTTGCCCTTCTTGCCCTTCTTGGGGGGCTGCGTCTTGCCGCGCGACTTCTTGCCCATGCCCATGCCGGGGCCGCCGGGCATCGCGGGCATGCCGCCCGGGCCCATGCCGCCGCCCTTGGCCATCTGCCGCATCATCTTCTGGGCGTTGTCGAACCGCTCCAGGAGCTGGTTGATGGCCGTGGTCGTGGTGCCGGCACCCTTGGCGATGCGCGCGCGGCGTGAGCCGTTGATGATCTTGGGGTTGTCGCGCTCGGCCGGCGTCATCGAGTGGATGATCGCCTCGATGCGGCCCACCTCGCGCTCGTCGAACTGGTCGAGCTGGTCGCGCATCTGGGCCATGCCCGGCAGCATGCCGAGCATCTTCTTCATCGAGCCCATGTTCTTCAGCTGCTGCATCTGCACCAGGAAGTCCGCGAGCGTGAAGTCCTGGCCGCTGGCGAGCTTGCCCGCCATCTTCTCGGCCTGCTCGGCGTCGAAGGTCTTCTCGGCCTGCTCGATGAGGGTGAGCACGTCACCCATGTCGAGGATGCGGCTCGCCATGCGGTCCGGGTGGAAGACCTCGAAGTCCGTCAGCTTCTCGCCCGTGGAAGCGAACATGATGGGTCGGCCGGTCACCTTGGCGACCGACAGCGCGGCGCCACCGCGGGCGTCGCCGTCGAGCTTCGAGAGCACGACGCCGGTGAAGTCGACGCCGTCGGCGAAGGCCTTGGCGGTGTTCACCGCGTCCTGGCCGATCATCGCGTCGATGACGAACAGGACCTCGTCCGGGTTCACGGCGGCGCGGATGTCCGCGGCCTGCTGCATGAGCACCTGGTCGATGCCGAGGCGGCCGGCGGTGTCCACGATCACGACGTCGTGCTGGCGCTCCTTGGCGAACGCGACACCGTCGCGCGCCACGCCCACCGGGTCGCCGATCAGCGGCGCGTCGGCCGCGGGATCGTCGGCCGCGGAGGTGTTGCCCGGGTGCGGCGCGAACACCGGCACGCCGGCGCGCTCGGCCACCACGGACAGCTGGGTCACGGCGTTGGGGCGCTGCAGGTCGGCGGCGACCAGCAGGGGCGTGTGGCCCTGGCCCTTCAGGGCGTGCGCGAGCTTGCCCGCCAGCGTGGTCTTACCGGCACCCTGCAGACCCGCGAGCATGATGACCGTGGGCGGCGTCTTGGCCAGCGTCAGCGGGCGCGTGGCCCCGCCGAGGATGTCGACGAGCTCCTCGTTGACGATCTTGACGACCTGCTGGGCGGGGTTGAGCGCACCGGAGACCTCGGACGACAGCGCGCGCTCGCGCACCGCGCCGGTGAACTCGCGCACCACGGGCACCGCGACGTCGGCGTCGAGGAGGGCGCGGCGGATCTCCCGCACGGTCGCGTCGATGTCCGCCTCGGAGAGACGGCCCCGCGTGCGCAGGTTCTTGAACGTCGAGGTAAGCCGGTCGGACAGGGAGTTGAACACGGACACAGCCTAATAGAGTCGGACGGTCACGGGTTCATCGGCGCAGCGCGAGACGCGCCCGCTCGGTCAGCCCGTCCACGAGCTGCGCGCGCCAGCCCGTCCACGCCTTGGGCCCCAGCGACGTGGTGTCCGCCTCGGTCAGCGAGCGGAGCACGTCGAGCAGGTCCCGCCGGTGGTCCACGGCCTCCAGCAGCGTGGCGAGCGTGTCCGGGTCGTCGGGGTCGGCCCGGGTGGCCAGGTCGGCGAGCGTGAGGTGGTGGCGCACCAGCCGCGTGACGTCCTCGACCACGTCGGGCGCGAAGCCCGCGCGGTTCAGGATGCCGGGGACCAGGCGGGCGCCCTCGACGGAGTGGTCGGCGGCGCCGCGCACCTTGCCGATGTCGTGCAGCAGGGCGGAGAGCAGCAGCAGGTCGCCGGAGCCGTGCCCGGCGCCGTTCGGGGTGTCGGGGAGCCGGCGGCGCAGCCGGGAGGCCACGGCGGCCGTCTCGACGAGGTGCCGGTCCACCGTGTGCCGGTGGATGGCGGCACGCTGGGGCCGGTTGCGCACGTCGGCCCACTCGGGGATCCACGAGGTGACGACGCCGGCGAGGTCGAGCGCCTCCCAGACCGGCACCTGGGCCGGCCCGGCCGAGAGCAGCGTGAGCAGGCTCTCGCGCGCGGCGGGCGGCCACGGCTCGGGCAGGGGCGGGGACTGCTCCAGGCTGCGGATGGTCACGGGCGAGAGCACGAGCCCGGTCCGGGCCGCGGTGGCCGCGGCCCGCAGGGGCAGCAGCGCGTCGGACGCCGGGCGGGTGCCGACGCCGAGCACGAGCTCGCCGTCGTGCTCCACGAGGCCATCGCCGACGGAGCGCAGGCGGGGCGGCGTGCGCCGGCCGCGGACCATGATCGGCTTGCCCACGCCCACGGGACGCGACAGGGCCTGCCGGGCGTGCCGGATCGTGGTGTCCAGCGCGTAGGAGATCACGCGGCCCGACTCGGCGAGTCCGGCCAGGAGCTCGTCGCCGTCGTCGTACCCGGTGCGCTCGGCGACGTCCTCGAGATCGGCCAGCAGCAGACGGCTGGTGCGGCGCCGGGTGACCACCTGCAGGGTGTCGCGCACGTCGAGGAGGTGCGTGTAGGCGGCGTCGACCGCGCCGTGCGGGCGGTCGGTGAGCCAGGTGGCGGCCAGCGCGGAGAGCAGGATCGCGTCGCGCATGCCGCCGCGGGCCTCCTTGAGGTCCGGCTCGATGAGGTAGGCCAGCTCCCCCGCGCGCTGCGCGCGGTCGCGGGTGGAGGTGATGAGCTCGGGCAGGCGGCGCCGCGCGGCCGCGCGCCAGTCGGTCAGCACGGCCGAGGCCGCGCGGTGCACGACGACGGCGTCGCCGGCCACGGCCCGCACGCTGAGCCAGCCGATCACGGCCGGGAGGTCGCTGGCCGCGACCTGGCGGGACTGGCTCAGGGACCGCACGGCGTGGTCGAGGTCCACGCCCGAGTCCCACAGCGGGTACCAGAGGCGTTCGGCCACCTGCCGCAGCTCGTCGGCGCCGTGGGTGCGCCCGTCGTGCACGAGCACGAGGTCGAGGTCGCTGAGCGGGCCGAGCTCCCCGCGGCCCAGGCTGCCGACGGCCGCCAGGGCGATGCCCGACGGGTCGACGTCCCTGGTCGCCTCCGCGAACAGGTCGCCGAGGCGTTCGGTCACCCGCTGCCCGACGGCGGACCGCCGGGCGAGGCCCGAACGGCCGGGTCCCGTGAGGTCGGTGGCGATCTTGAGGAGCTCGTCGCGGAGGCCCCGCACCCCGGCCGGGGGGTGCGGGGCCTCCGCCTGCTCCCGGGTGCCCTCGGGCACCGGGTCAGTTGTCATGCGTCGTCGAGAGCCCCCGGGATCAGAGCGCGGCGTCGCCGTGCTCGCCGGTACGCACGCGGGCCACGTCCTCGACCGGGACGACCCACACCTTGCCGTCGCCGATCTTGCCGGTCTGGGCCGCGCCCACGATCGCCTCGGTCACCGCGGCGACGTCCTCGTCCGAGACGAGCACCTCGACGCGGACCTTCGGGACCAGGTCCACGGTGTACTCCGCACCGCGGTAGACCTCGGTGTGGCCCTTCTGTCGGCCGTAGCCGCTGGCCTCGCTCACGGTCATACCGCGCACCCCGGCACCTTCCAACGCCGTCTTCACGTCGTCGAGGCGGTGGGGCTGGATGACACCCGTGACAAGCTTCATGCGCTGCCTCCTAAGCAGTCGGGTAGCTGGACCGTAGTACGGTCAGCGCACCTCGGTGATGGTGGAGCCGGAGTTCTCGTACGCCGTCTCGCCGTGGACCGCGAGGTCGATGCCGCTGACCTCGGCCTCCTCGGAGACGCGCCAGCCCAGGGTGGCCTTGAGCGCCAGGCCGATGATGTAGGTGAGCACGAAGCTGTAGACGACGGCGACCAGCGCGGCGACGATCTGGGTGAGCAGCTGCGTGACGCCGCCACCGTAGAAGAGGCCGTTGAGCGAGCCCTCGAAGTAGAAGGAGTCGTAGCGGCCGTTCGTGGCGAAGAAGCCGATCAGGATGGTGCCGACGAGGCCACCGACCAGGTGCACGCCGACGACGTCGAGCGAGTCGTCGTAGCCGAACTTGTACTTGAGGCCCACCGCGAGCGAGCACAGGACACCGGCGACGAGGCCGATGACGATGGCGCCCCACGAGTCCACCGTGCCGGCGGCCGGGGTGATGGCGACCAGACCGGCCACGACACCGGAGGCGGCACCCAGCGAGGTGGCGGCGCCGTCACGGAACTTCTCGGTGACCATCCAGGCGAGCATCGCGACGCCGGTGGCGACCAGCGTGTTGACCCAGGCGCGGCCGGCGGTGCCGTCGGCGGCGAGCTCGGAGCCCGCGTTGAAGCCGAACCAGCCGAACCACAGGAGAGCGGCGCCCAGCATGACGAACGGCAGGTTGTGGGGACGCATGGCCTCGGTGCCGAAGCCCTTGCGCTTGCCGATCACGAGGGCCAGGGCCAGGGCCGCGGCACCCGCGTTGATGTGGACCACGGTGCCACCGGCGAAGTCGATGGGCAGCGAGAGGGCCGAGGCGAGCCACCCGTCGGCGCCGAACATGCCGCCTCCCCAGACCCAGTGGGCCAGCGGGGCGTAGACGACGGTGACCCAGATGGCGCTGAAGACGATCCAGGTGCCGAACTTGACGCGGTCGGCGATCGCACCGGAGATGAGGGCCACCGTGATGATGGCGAACGTGGCCTGGAAGCCGGCGAAGACGAGGCCGGGGATGCCCATGGCCGTCGTCGGGCTGGCGGCGTTGTCGATCGTGAGGCCGATCAGGCCGGCCGGGTTGCCGATGAAGCCGGCGATGTCGGGGCCGAAGGCCAGGCCGTAGCCGTAGACGACCCAGATGAGACCGGCGACGCCCATCGAGGCGAAGCTCATCATCATCATGTTGAGGACACTCTTGCCCCGCACCATGCCGCCGTAGAAGAACGCCAGACCCGGCGTCATCAGCAGCACGAGCGAGGAGGCGGTGATCAGCCAGGCGGTGTTGCCCGTATCGAGCTCGAATTCCATCGCGGAAAATGCCTCTCTCCCCGGACCGGTCCTGGTGACTCGGCCCACCGCGACTACCGTCGCGGGCAGCCGTTACGCGGGGCCCGCATCGAGGTTACGGATGCGTGACGCAGCCGGGGAGCATGTAAACGTCTTATTTCGAGTCCCGGTTGGGCGAATTTTCCGACCCAACCGTGATCGGCCGGTTATTTGCCTGCCATGCGCTCGTAACGTGACGCTTACATGTACTTCTCACATGGTGGACGCCGACCATTGGCGTGCCATTAGAAAAGGCATTCCTGACCGGAGGTCAGCCCAGGATGCCGTCCACGAACTCCTCGACGTCGAACGGCGCCAGGTCGTCCGGACCCTCGCCGAGGCCGATGAGCTTGACCGGCACGCCGAGCTCCCGCTGCACCTGCACGACGATGCCGCCCTTGGCGGTCCCGTCGAGCTTGGTCAGCACGATGCCGGTCACGCCGGCGACCTCTGCGAAGACCCGGGCCTGCGAGAGCCCGTTCTGGCCGGTGGTCGCGTCCAGCACCAGCAGGACCTCGCTGGGCGCGGCGACCTTGCTGGAGACGCGCACGATCTTGCCGAGCTCGTCCATCAGGCCCGCCTTGTTCTGCAGGCGGCCCGCGGTGTCCACGAGCACGACGTCCGTCTTCTCGTCGCGCCCGCGCGCGACCGCCTCGAACGCGACCGACGCCGGGTCCGCGCCCTCGCGGTCCGAGCGCACCGTCTCGACGCCCACGCGGTTGCCCCAGGTGGTGAGCTGGTCCGCCGCCGCCGCGCGGAAGGTGTCGGCGGCCCCGAGCACCACGCTGCGGCCGTCGGCCACCAGCACGCGGGCCAGCTTGCCGACCGTCGTCGTCTTGCCCGTGCCGTTCACGCCCACCACGAGGGTGACCGCGGGCAGGTGCGTGCCGTCCTCGGCGGTGCGCGGGTCGGTGTGCAGGGTGCGGTCCAGCTCCGGCTGCAGCAGCGTCACGAGCTCGGCGCGCAGCAGGTCGCGCACGGCGGCGGGCTCGCGCACGCCCAGCACGCGGACCTTGGTGCGCAGGGCGTCGAGCAGCTCCGTGGTGGGGCCGGCGCCGACGTCGGCCAGGAGGAGCTCCTCCTCGATCTCGTCCCAGTCGTCCTCCGTGAGGGAGTCCCGCGAGAGGACGGACAGCAGGCGGGCGCCCAGCGGCGAGCCCGACCGGGCCAGGCGGTCGCGCAGGCGCACCAGGCGACCGGCCGTGGGGGCGGGCCGCTCCAGCACGGGCGCGGCAGGCGCCGCGGGCTCTGCGGTGGCCGGCTCGGCCGTGGCGGGCTCGGCCGTGTCCGGCTCTGCCGTGGCGGACGGCGCCGTCGTCGTCCCGGCCGTCGACGAGGCGTCGCCCTGGTCCTCGGTGCGCCTCCGCCGGCGGGCCACGAGGACGCCGGCGAGGCCGCCACCGCCCGCGAGGACGACGACGGCGGAGATGATCTCGATCCAGGGAAGCTCGTTCACGCCCCAGATTCTTTCATCTCGCGGGGGCCGCCGTGGGAGCCGGCCCGGTGTCGGCTGCGTCACCGGACGGAGTTAGGGTCCCCTAATCTCCGCGTGTATGGTGACCTCGCCGAGAGAGCCCGAGCGCGACGACCGCGCCGCCTCAGACCCGCGGCCGTGCAGCATCCTTCCAAGAACCTGAGGAACAACCATGCCCCGCGCAGTTTTCGCCTCCCTCGCCCTCGTGGTGGGCGCCGCCCTGCTCACCGGCTGCGGCGGCACCGCCGACGCCGGCACCGGCGACAACAAGTCCAACGTCGCCACCGGCCAGGAGGGGTTCGACGACGTCCGCGAGCTCGCGGCCCAGCTCGGCACCGACGCGGCGCCGGGCGAGTTCCCGCGCACCGTGCGCAACCTCGTGGCCAACGAGGAGGTGGGCGAGACCGAGATCCCCGCCAAGCCGGAGCGCGTGATCGTGCTCGACACCGGCGAGCTCGACAACATGGTCTCCCTGGGCATCGAGCCGATCGGCATCGCGCACCCGGCGGACGCCGAGATGGCGCCTGACTACCTGGACGTCGGCGACGCCGTCGACCTGGGCGCCTACGACGCCCTGGACCTCGAGCAGATCAAGAACCTCGAGCCCGACCTGATCCTCGGCACGTCGCTGCGGATCGACGACGACGGCCTCAAGGCCAAGCTGCAGGACATCGCGCCGACCGTCCTGGCGCCGCGCCCCGGCGTGCTGTGGAAGGAGAACTTCCTGCTCAACGCCGCGGCCGTGGGCGAGGAGGAGCGCGCCCAGGAGCTGCTGGACGCCTACGAGGAGCGGGCCGGCGAGGTCGGCGCCGAGGTCGTGGAGGCGAACAACGGCGAGGCCCCGACCGTCTCCATGCTGCGGTTCATGGCCGGGCAGATCCGCCTGTACGCCAACGACTCGTTCGTCGGCATCATCCTGGCCGACGCCGGGCTGCCCCGGCCCGAGACCGAGGACATCGCCGACCTCGCCGTCGAGATCTCCGCGGAGGAGATCACGCTGGCCGAGGGCGACTGGCTGCTCTGGGGCACCTACGGCGAGCCCGACGCCACGGAGCAGGCCGCCGTCGTCGACGGCCCGCTGTGGGACCAGGTCCCCGCGGTCGCGAACGGCGGCGTCGTCCGCGAGGTGGCCGACGACACGTGGTACCTGGGTCTGGGCGTGACCGGGGCCGGGCTCGTGCTCGACGACCTGGAGACCATCGCCGCCGACCAGCGGTGAGCACGTCCCGGACCACGGCGGTCAGCAGGACCGCGGGCACCGCGGTCCTGCTGACCGCGCTCGTGCTGCTCGTCGTCGCGGCGCTGGCCGGCATCACGGTCGGCGCCCGCGTCCTGTCGCCGGCCGAGACCGTCGCGGGGCTGCTGGGCCACGACGGCGTGGCCGCGACCGTCATCTGGGAGCTGCGGCTGCCCCGGACCCTGCTCGGCCTGCTCGTGGGCGTCGCCCTCGGCGTGGCCGGGGTGCTCGCGCAGGCGGTCACCCGCAACCCCCTGGCCGACCCGGGGCTGCTCGGGATCTCCGCCGGCGGCGCCGTCGCGGTGGTCGCGGGCAGCGTGTTCCTCGGCCTCGGCGCGGGCACGCCCCGCGTGCTGCTCGCCCTGGCGGGCGCGGCACTGGCGACCGCCGCCGTGTACCTGTTCGCGAGCCGGTCGCCCGAGGGCCTCACGCCCGTGAACATGACGCTGGCCGGGATGGCCATGACGGCCTTCCTCGGCGCCGCCGTCTCGGCGACGGTGCTGCTCAGCGCCTCGACCATGGACCAGTACCGGTTCTGGGTCGTGGGCGCGCTGAACCTGCCGGACCCCGCCGTCCTGCTGCCGGCCCTCGTGCCCGCCGTGGTCGGGGCGGTCCTGGCGGTGGTCGTCTCCGGGTCGCTCAACGCGCTCGCCCTCGGCGACGACACCGCCGCGGCGCTCGGCGTCCCCGTCGTCCGCACCCGCCTGCTGGCGGGCGTTGCCGTGGTGCTGCTGTCGGGCACGGCGGTGGCGCTGGCCGGACCGATCGCCTTCGTGGGCCTGGTCATCCCGCACGCCGCCAGGGCCCTGGTCGGCACCGACGTGCGGCGCGTGCTCGCGCTCTCGGCGGTGCTGGGACCCCTGCTGCTGGTCACCGCCGACGTCGTCGGGCGGCTCGTCGCCCGCCCGGCAGAGGTCCAGGTCGGTGTGGTCACGGCGCTGCTCGGCACGCCCTTCTTCATCTGGCTGACCCGACGCGCGAAGGAGCGGGCCCGATGACCGCCACCGGCACCCGCACCCGCACCCGGAGCGGCGCCGCGCGCCGGCTGCTCCCCCGCCCCCGCCCGCGCCCGCGGGTGGTCGCCGCCGTGCTCGGGGCCCTGGTGCTCGTGGCGCTCGTGTCCGCGCTGGCCCTGAGCCTGGGCGACCAGGCCACGGCACCCGCCGCCCTCTGGCAGGCGCTGCGCGGCCTCGGGCCGGAGAACACGGTCTACGCCGTGCACGAGGTCCGGCTCCCCCGCGTGGTCCTCGCCCTCGCCGTCGGCACCGCGTTCGGCGTGGCCGGAGGGCTGAGCCAGAGCGTCCTGCGCAACCCGCTGGCCAGCCCCGACGTCCTGGGCATCAGCGCGGGCGCGTCGGTCGCGGTCGTGGCCGTCATCGCCGTCGGCTCCCTGGGCGGCCCCGTGGGCATCGTGCCGATCCCGGTCGCCGCCCTCGCGGGTGGCCTCGCCGCGGCGGGCCTGATCGCGCTGCTCGGCCGCGACGGCGCCCTGCGAGGCCGCCGCATCCTCCTGGTCGGCATCGCCCTGTCCGCCGCGCTGACGGCCCTGACGCAGTTCCTGCTGACGCGCATCGACGTCTACGACGCGCAGCGCTCGGCGGCCTGGCTCACCGGCAGCCTCAACGCGCGCGGCTGGGTCGAGGCGACGCCCGTCCTGGTGGGCCTGGCCGTGCTGCTGCCCGCGGCGCTCGTGCTGGCCCGCACCAACCGGGCCCTGCTGTTCGAGGACGAGGTCGTGGCCGGCTGGGGCGTGCGCCCGGGCCGTGCCCGCGGCGTCCTGCTGGTGATCGCGGTGTGCCTCGCGGCGCTCGCCACGTCGGCCGCCGGACCCGTCGCGTTCGTCGCCCTGGTGGCCGGGCAGGTGGCCCGCCGGGTCGCCGGCGTCCCCGACATCCCGCCCGTCCTGGCGGGGGCCGCCGGCGCGCTGCTCGTGCTGGTCGCGGACATCGTGGCGCGCACGGCGCTGCCCGTCCAGCTCCCCGTCGGCGTCCTGACCGGCCTGGTCGGCGCGCCCTACCTGCTCTACCTGCTCCAGCGCCGCCGCTCGACGAGAGGGACCCCCTGATGTCCACCACCGCCACGTCCGCGGCCCGCCTGCGGGCGGACGCCGTCACGCTGGGCTACGGCGACCGGACCGTCGTACGCGAGCTGTCGCTCGACGTCCCCGACCAGCAGGTCACCGTCATCGTGGGGCCCAACGCGTGCGGCAAGTCCACCCTGCTGCGCGGCCTCGCCCGCCTGATGCCTCCTGCGGGCGGCACGGTGCTGCTGGACGGCCGGGCGATCGCGGAGCAGCCCACCCGCGAGGTGGCGCGCGTCCTGGGCATGCTGCCCCAGTCCCCCGTGCCGCCCGAGGGGATCACCGTGCGGGACCTCGTGTCCCGCGGCCGCCACCCGCACCAGAGCTGGTGGCACCAGTGGGGCGACGGCGACACCGAGGCCGTCGAGGAGGCGCTGCGCGCCACCGGCACCGCGGAGCTCGCGGCGCGCGACGTCGACGAGCTGTCCGGCGGGCAGCGGCAGCGCGCCTGGATCGCGATGGCCGTGGCCCAGGAGACCGACCTGCTCCTGCTGGACGAGCCCACCACGTACCTCGACATGGCCCACCAGCTCGACGTCCTGGAGCTGGTCGCCACGCTCAACCGGGACCACGGCCGGACGGTGGTCATGGTGCTGCACGACCTCAACCTCGCGTGCCGGTATGCGCACCACATCGTGGCGATGCGCGACGGCGTGATCGTCGCGGAGGGGGCGCCCGGCGACGTCGTGACGCCCGAGCTGCTGCACGAGGTGTTCTCGGTCGAGGCGTCGGTCCTGACGGACCCGCGCACGGGTACGCCCGTGATCGTGCCCCACCGCACCGTGCAGGACTGAGGGCCGTGGTCCCGGGCCCGGTGGCCGGCTAGCTCGCGGCCTGGGCCGGCCCCGCGTCCGCCGACGGCGGCTCCTGCGTGACCTTCTGCTGCGGCAGGTTCTGCGGCGTGGCCTTCTCCACCGACCGCACCGGGCGGACCGCGCGGAGCTGGCCGGGCACGAAGTTGGCCGGCTTGAGCGGCACGGTGCCCAGCGGCACGTGCAGCGTCTTCTGCGCCTGGTCGCGCGCCCGGCCCAGGACGTCGGTCAGCTCCTCGGCGTCGACGTAGCCCGGCTTGGACTCGATCGTTGCGGCGAAGAACTCGGACATGCCCATGTCGACGGGCGAGGTGTCCGGCCGGACGACGCGCGGCTTGCCGACCCAGACGGACGGGGCCCCGACGGCGTGGGTGGCGACGGCGGACGCGCCGTGCCGCCGGCCGTCCCGGCGCCGCTGGTCGTCGCCGCGCAGGCGGGCCAGTCCGGACCGGAACCACTGGAGGAACGAGAACTCCTCGGTGGAGCTGCTCGAGGGCGCGTCCATCTGACTGGCGACGACGAAGACCCCAACGGCCAGCACCAGGCACACCACGAGCAGAATGACCGACCACCACATGGGCCCTATTGTGTCGTGTCCTGTCCCGTCCCGCCGCGCAGAAGCGTGCGACACGCCGCGAGCGGACGAGTCTTTCACCAGGCGAAATACCGCAGACCTGGGCGTTCCCGGCGGCGACGTGCGAAAAATCACCCTCTATGAGGGCGGTGACCGCTATGCAGCGGTGCCGGCTACGAGGCGGGCACGGCCTCGCGGTCGCCCATCCGCTGGCTGATCAGCGTCGTGACGCCGTCGCCCCGCATGGTGACGCCGTAGAGGGCGTCGGCCACCTCCATGGTGCGCTTCTGGTGGGTGATCACGATGAGCTGGCTGTCCTTCTGCAGCTCCTTGAAGATCTCGATGAGGCGGCCGAGGTTCACGTCGTCGAGCGCCGCCTCGACCTCGTCCATGATGTAGAACGGGCTGGGCCGCGCCTTGAAGATCGACACGAGGAACGCGACGGCCGCGAGCGAGCGCTCGCCGCCGGAGAGCAGCGAGAGCCGCTTGACCTTCTTGCCCGCGGGCCGGGCCTCGACCTCGATGCCGGTCGTGAGCAGGTTGCCGGGATCGGTGAGCGTGAGCTTGCCCTCGCCGCCCGGGAAGAGCCGCGGGAAGATCTCGAGGAACTTGGCCGCCGTGTCCTGGAACGCCTCGGCGAACACCTGCTGCACGCGCTCGTCGATGTCGTCGACGATCTGGAGCAGGTCCTCGCGCGACTTCTTCAGGTCGGCGAGCTGGTCCACCAGGAACTGGTGTCGCTCCTCCAGCGCCGCGAACTCCTCCAGCGCGAGCGGGTTCACGGCGCCGATGCGCGACAGCGCACGCTCGGCCTTGGCCAGGCGGGCCTCCTGCTCCTCGCGCACGTACGGAACCATGCGGTCGGGCTTCGGCGGGCCCGGGACGTCCTCGACGGGGGCCTCGGCCGCCTCGTCCTCGGCCGCGGCCTCCTGGGGCTCGGCGCCGGCCGCAGCGACGATCACCGCGGTGGCCGCGGGGTCGTCGGGCCGGATCCCGGCCTCGTGCAGGGCGCGGGTGCGGGCGATCAGGGCGTCCTCGCGGGCCGCGGCGCCCCGGGGCAGCGTGGGGTCGCCCTCGTACCGGATCGGGTTGCCCTCCTCGTCGCGCTCGACCACCGCGCGTCGCTTGCGACCGCGCACCGCCACGTCGCCCTCGTAGACCGGGACGGGCTGGTGCGGGCCGAACTCCTCGACCAGCACCTCGGGGTCGGTGCCCAGCTCCTCGCTCGCGCGGGTCTGGAGCTGCTCCAGGCGCAGGAGCTGCTGCGCGCGGGCCACCTCGTCACGGTGCGCGACGTCGGTCAGCTCGCGCAGCTCGGCGGTCAGCGACTCCACGCTGCCCCGCACGGCCACGAGCTGCTCGGACCCGGCGGCGCGTGCCTCCTCGGCAGCTGCCTTCTCCGCGGCGGCCCGGTCCAGCGAGCGCGCGATGGACTCCAGCGCCACCGCGACGGCCTGCTGCACCAGCACGGCGCGCGCCGCGTCCTTCTGGCGCAGCTCCTCGCGCTCCGCGGCGCGGGCGCGGGCCTCGCGCTCCTGCTCGGCGGCGGCCGCCAGGGCCTGGGCACGGCCGGACACGGCCCGCGCGCGCTCCTCGGCGGTGCGCAGCGCCAGCCGGGCCTCGGTCTCGCGGGCACGCGCGGCAGAGGCGGCAGCGGTGGCCTCGTCCCGCTCCGCCTGCAGCTCGTCGGCCGAGCCCTCGTCGTCGCTGGGCTCTTCCTCGGCGATCGTCATGCGCTCGACGAGCGCCTCGAGCTCCATCTCGTCCTCGGCGCGACGGGACTGCGCCTGGTCCAGCGCGGCCCGGTGCCGGTCGGCCTCGGCGCGGGCGGCGCGCGCGGCGGCGCCCAGCGAGCCGAGCTGCTCGGCGGCGGCGGCGCGGGCGGCGTCGGCCTCCCCCAGGCGGGCGAGCGTGTCGTCGTAGCGTTCCTGGGCGGCGGCGCGCTCGGTCCGGGCGCGCTCCAGGTGGGCCGTGCCGTCCGTCTCGCGGGCGGCCGCCTCGTCGCGCGCGGCCTTGGCCTCGTCCAGCGCCGACTGCAGGTGCAGCACGCTGGGCGCGGCGGCCGAGCCGCCCCAGGCCCGGGTGGCACCCAGCAGGTCACCGGCGCGGGTCACGGCCACGACGGGCTGGTCGCGCACCAGCGCGCGGGCGCGGGCCAGGTCGTCCACGACCACGACGTCGTGCAGGATCGTCAGCAGGGCCGCCGACGCCGGGCCGGCCACCTGGACCACGTCCGTGGCCCAGCGGGCCCCGGCGGGCAGGTCGACCTGCGGGCGGGTGGCGGTGGACGCCGTCCGCTCCGAGCCCACGACCAGGCTGGCCCGCCCGGCGTCCTCGTCGCGCAGCAGGCGCAGCGCGTCCACGGCCTCGTCGACGCCGGCCACGGCCACGGCGTCGGCCACGGGGCCGAGCGCGGCGGCGACCGCGTCCTCGAAGCCCGCCTCGATGCCGAGCAGCGCGGCCACCGAGCCCAGGACGCCCGCCTGGTCGGCGGCCAGCAGGGTGCCGGCGCCGTCCTTGCGGTCCAGGCTCAGCTCCAGCGCCTCGACCTTCGCGGCCGCGGCGCTGCGGTCGCGCTGCGCCGTGGTCACCTGCTCCTGCAGGTGCCGCACCTCGGCCTTGGCGAGCTCCAGCACCTCGGACGCCGCCTCGTGGGCCACGTCGAGCCCCTCCTCGCCGCCCTCGACGCCGCCGACCTCGGTCTCCAGCGCAGACAGGTCGCGCGAGGACTCCTCGACGCGCTGCTCGGCCTCCAGGAGCGCGTCGCGCAGGCGGTCCAGCTCGGACTGCGCGGCCTCGACGCGGCTGCGGCGGGCGGCGACCTGGCCCGCGAGGCGAGCCAACCCCTCGCGCCGGTCGGCCGCGGCGCGCAGCAGCGCGGCGTGCGACCGCTCGGCGGCCTGGGCGGCCGCCTCGGCCTCGGCCCGCACGTCGACGGCGGACTCGACGGTCTCGCGCGCGATGGCTACCTCGGTGGCCAGCTCCTCCTCGCTCGCACGCGAGCGGGCGGCCTGCGCCTCCAGGTCGTCGGGGTCCTGGCCCTGATGGGCGGGCTCCGCGGTGCCGAGCAGGCGGGCTCGCTCCCCCGCCAGGGACTGGAGGCTGCGCAGCCGCTCCCGGGTCTGCGACAGCGCGAAGACGGTGTCGCCGGCCTGGCTGACCTGCTGCGACTCCGCCGACGTCGCCGCCTCGAGGCGGGCCAGCAGGCCGCGCGCCTCGGTCAGGGCCTCCTCGGTCTCTGCCTGCCGCTGCTTGAGCGAGCGCTCGTCCGCGCTCTCCTGCTCGAGCTGCGCGGTGAGCTGGGCCAGGTCGTCGGCGAGCAGGCGGGACTTCGCGTCGCGCAGGTCGCGCTGCACCGTCTGCGCCTTGCGGGCCGCCTCGGCCTGCCGGCCGAGCGGGCCGAGCTGGCGGCGCAGCTCCGCGGTCAGGTCGCCGAGGCGGGCCAGGTTGCCCTGCATCGCGTCGAGCTTGCGGAGCGCCTTCTCCTTGCGCTTGCGGTGCTTGAGGACGCCCGCGGCCTCCTCGATGAAGCCGCGCCGCTCCTCCGGCGTCGCGCGCAGCACGGCGTCGAGCTGGCCCTGCCCCACCACGACGTGCATCTCGCGGCCGATGCCGGAGTCGCTCAGGAGCTCCTGGATGTCCAGCAGGCGGCAGCTGTTGCCGTTGATCGCGTACTCGGAACCGCCGCTGCGGAACAGCGTGCGGGAGATCGTGACCTCGGTGTAGTCGATCGGCAGTGCGCCGTCGGTGTTGTCGATCGTGAGCGCCACCTCGGCGCGGCCCAGGGGCGCGCGGCCGGACGTGCCGGCGAAGATGACGTCGTCCATCTTGCCGCCGCGCAGCGACTTGGCGCCCTGCTCGCCCATGACCCAGGACAGCGCGTCGACCACGTTGGACTTGCCGGAGCCGTTCGGGCCCACCACGCAGGTGATGCCGGGCTCGAGCTCGAGGGTGGTCGCCGACGCGAAGGACTTGAAGCCCCGGAGCGTGAGCGTCTTGAGGTGCACTCGGTGAGCCTAACGGTGAAGAGGGGCTGAACGTCGGACATACAGCAGGGATACGCCGAAGCGGCACCCGGGTCCTTCGGCGGGGTGCCGCTTCGGCGGAACGTGCGGGGCGGGGCGGGTCAGCCCAGCTCGGGGAACCAGAGGGAGATCTCGCGGGCGGCCGACTCGGCGGAGTCCGAGCCGTGCACCAGGTTCTGCTGCACCTTGGTGCCCCAGTCGCGGCCCAGGTCACCGCGGATGGTGCCGGGGGCGGCGTCGGTCGGGTTGGTGGCGCCGGCCAGCGAGCGGAAGCCGGGGATGACGCCCTGGCCCTCGGCCACGACGGCCAGGACCGGGCCCGACATCATGAACTCGACGAGGGGGGCGTAGAACGGCTTGCCCTCGTGCTCGGCGTAGTGGGCGGCCAACAGCTCGGTCGTGGCGTGCTTGAGCTCCACGGCCCGGAGGGTGTAGCCCTTGGTCTCGATGCGGCGCAGTACCTCTCCGGACAGGCCGCGGCGGACGCCGTCGGGCTTGACGAGGACGAGGGTGCGCTCGGCCACGGGCTGCGTCGAGGCCTCCGTGGGCAGGGTCTTCTCTGCGACGTCGGTCATGGGCCCACCCTATCGGGGCAACGGGCCCTCCCCGAACGTGTCAGACGCTCAGGTCACCGGGGTGACCTGAGCGTCTGACAGGTTGGATCAGGGGACGTTCGGCGCCGTCTCCGGGTGGGCGGCGTCGTACTCCGCCCGTTCGCGGTCCACGCGGCTGCCGAGCCGCAGCGCGTAGATCCACAGCACCACGAAGATGCCGCCGACCAGGAACATCATCGGCACCAGCAGGCCCATGGCGAGCACGGGCACCTGAGCGACGGTGCCCGCCGCCCGCCCGGCCGGCGTTCCCTGGGCCCGCGAGAGGACCAGGAGCACCAGCACCAGCAGGCCGCCCAGCACCCAGATGACGGCACTGGAGTCGATGCGCAGCGGGCCGCGCCCGAACTCGGAGTCGCGCAGCGCCCACACCACCATGGTCGCGAACAGCACGAGGAACACCTCGAGCAGCAGCGTCGTGGACGTGAACTGCACCAGCGCGGACTTCTTGGCCTTGATGCGGTCGCCGGGGGCGGGTTGGTCCTTGCTCACCTCCTCAGGATATCCGTCTCCTGAGGGCCGGAGGCGTCGCGGGGCTCGGCGGCACCCACGGCGGCCACGGCGTCGGCGGGCTCGGCGTCAGCGGCCGCACCCTCCATCACGGCCTCGCCACGGGCGACCATGCCGGCCTGGTTGGACAGCTTGACCTCCTTGAGGAAGAGGGCGAGCACCAGGCCGACCGCGACCAGCGGCACGAGGTACCAGAACGCCGGGGCGAGCGCGTCGGCGAAGGCGTCGACGACGCCGCTGCGCAGCGGCTCGGGGAGCTGCTCGACGAGCGCCGGCGTCAGGCCGGAGCCGCCGCCCGCGGGCGCCGCACCCTCCGGCAGGCCCTCGAAGACACCCTGCAGGTTGTCCGTGAGGCGCGACGTGAACACCGTGGTGAAGGCGGCGGTACCCACTGCGGCGCCGATCTCCCGGAAGAAGTTGTTCGACGACGTCGCGGTGCCCAGCTCGTGCGGGTCCACCGAATTCTGCACCGCGAGCACGATGGTCTGCATGATCAGGCCCATGCCGGCGCCGAGCACGAAGATCATGGCGCCGAACAGCCACAGGGACATGCCGCCCTCGAGGCGGGTCAGCCAGATCATGCCGAGGATCGTGACGGCGAGACCGACGACCGGGAACATCTTGTAGCGGCCCGTCTTCGAGATCGCGAAGCCGGAGACGATCGAGGTCAGCATCACGCCGGCCATCATCGGGAGCATCAGCAGGCCGGACTCGGTGACGCCCGCGCCGGCGGACATCTGCAGGAACGTCGGGAGCATCGCCATGGCGGAGAACATGCCCATGCCGAGCACCAGGCCGATCAGCGTGGTGATGGTGAACGTGCGGTTCTTGAACAGCCGCAGCGGGATGAGCGGCTCCGCCACGCGGTTCTCGATGAAGATGAACAGGCCGACCATCACGGCCGTACCGAGCAGCACGCCGAGCAGCGTCGGGTCGGACCAGTCGTAGCCGTCGTGGCCGAGCGACTCCCAGCTCGTCAGGAGCACGATGCCGGTGGTGCCGAGCGCCATGGTCAGGATGCCGCCCAGGTCGGTGGGCCGGTTCGAGCGGTGCGACGGCAGCTTGAGCGCGAAGTAGGCGATGAACCAGGCGGCGATGCCGATCGGCACGTTGATCCAGAAGGTCCAGCGCCAGCCGGGGCCGTCGGTGAGCCAGCCGCCGAGCAGCGGGCCGGCGACGGCGGAGATGCCGAACAGGGCGCCCATCGGGCCCATGTACTTGCCGCGGTCGGACGCCGGGATGATGTCGGCGATGATCGCCTGCGACAGGATCATCAGGCCACCGCCGCCCAGGCCCTGCACGGCGCGCCAGGCCACGAGGGCCTCGAACGACTGCGCCATGCCGCCGCCGAGCGAGGCGACGACGAACAGGCCGACCGCCACGAGGAACGGCCAGCGCCGGCCGTACAGGTCACCGAACTTGCCGTACAGCGGCATCGCGATGGCGATCGCCAGGATGTAGGCCGTGATGACCCAGCCCTGGTGCTCGACGCCGTTGAGCTCGCCCACGATGGTAGGCATCGCGGTGCCGACGATGGTCTGGTCCAGGGAGGACAGGAACATGGAGGCCATCAGGGCCCCGAAGATCAGCCAGATCGTGCGCTGGTTGAGGACTACCAGCGGCTTGTCCGGCGCCGTGGTGACGGCGTGGCTCATTGAGGGTGCCTTTCTGGGGATCAGGTCGAGCGGGGGGCGGACGAGGAGGAGGTCTCAGGAGACGAGGTCGGCCGAGACGACGTCGATGAGCTGCGCGACGGCGTCGGGCAGGTGGTCGGCCGGGTTGCCGGTGTAACCGGCGTGCTCCCAGGCGACGAGCGCGGTGCGCAGCATGAGCAGGACGAGCATCGTGAGCAGCTCGGCGTCCGTGGTGAACGGGGCGACCGCGCGGCGGGCCTCGAAGAGCTCGGCGAGCCGGGCCTTGTGCCGGTCCATCCAGACCACGTGGCGCCGCAGCAGCGCGGGCTCCTGCTGCATCAGGTCCATGGCCCGCATCACGCGGTCGTGGGCCTCGCCGGCCGGCGCGAGCAGGGCGGCGACCACCGCCTGGAGGTCGGACAGCAGCCGGCCCGTCGGGCCGCCGTCGACGAACGTGCGGATGACGTCCTCCGGCAGGCCGGTGTCCTCCGCGCCGAGCACGGCGTCGTCCTTCGACTCGAAGTAGTTGAAGAAGGTGCGGGGCGAGACGTTCGCCTCGGCGCTGATCATCTCGACGGTCACGGCGTCGAGGCCGTGCTCCGCGACGAGGTTCTGCGCGGCGTCGATCAGGGCCGCGCGCCGCGCGCGCTTCTTGCGCTCGCGCAGGCCCTGCTCCGCGGGCGTGCCCTCCAGCGCGGCGACGAGCTCGCGCAGGTCCGGGCCGGACGCGGGGCCGGCGGACTCGGCGGGCTCAGCGGGCGCGACGTTCTCGCGCGAGGAGGTGGGGGCCATGGGCCCAATTCTTGCACCCCGCGCAAAAATTCATCAACTGCAAAAAGATGAGACCGCGATCACACCTCGCCGAAGCCGGCCTCGATCATCTCCGCGACGGTGCGCACGGCCTCCGCGGCGCCGTCGCCGGTGGCCTCGACCCGCAGCTCCCGGCCCTTCGTGGCGCCCAGGGCCATGAGCTGGAGCACGCTGGACGCGTCCACACCGTCGATGGTCACGCTCGCCCCCAGCTCGGCCACCTTGCGCGAGACCAGCGCCGCCGGGCGGGCGTGCAGGCCCAGCGGGTTGCGGACGGTCACGGTCCGCGAGCCCTCGGCCGGCGGGGCCGACGTCGCCTCGCCCGCCTCGGGCGACTGCGCCGCCCCGATCGCCGCGAACATCCCCACCGACGCGTTCGCCGACGCCAGCACCGCGTCGCGGTCCGCACCGCCGTGCGCCGTCACGGCCGCGGCGACCGCGCCCTCGACGAACGGCGCGCGCGCGAGCACCGCGTGCTCGGCCAGGGTGTCGTCCAGCTCCAGCGCCGCCTCGACCGTCAGCACCGAGGACCCGAGGTCCCCGAGCACGACGACGCCGCCGCCGGCGACGGGCGCGCCGTCGGCGGCACCGGCCGCCTCGGCCAGGGTGGCCAGGACCTCCTCGAGGGTCTCCTGGATCGCGTCGAGCGAGGTGCCGAGGCCGCCGTCGGGGCCTCCGCCCACACCGCGGACCAGCACGTCGGGCGCCATCTGTCCGGCGAGCTCCGCCGCCCCGCGGGCCAGCTCCGCGGAGTGCGAGACCAGGACGAGCGCGACCCGCGCCGTCATGCCGCGCCGCGGGGGTCAGCCGACGCCGGTCCGGACAGCGCGGCGGCCAGCGCCGCGCCCAGGACCAGGGCGGTGGACCGTGCGCCGGGGTCCTCGTGACCCGCGCTGCGCTCGCCGAGGTAGGACGCGCGACCCTTGGTAGCCACCATCGGGATCGTCGCCGTCGCCGCCTTGTCGGCCGCCTCGGCCGCCGCGCGCAGCACGTCCACCTCGGAGCCGGCGTCGGCCGCCGCGGCCTCGGCGGCGTCGACCGCCGCCTGCCACGCGTCGACCATCGTCTTCTCCCCCACCGTCGCCTTGCCGCGCGAGGACACGCCCTCCAGGGCGGCCTCCAGCACGGCGACGACGGCCGGCGGGTCGATCTGCGGGCGGCCCGAGACCTTCGCCGCGCGCAGGTACGCCGTGCCGTACAGCGGGCCGGACGCGCCGCCCACCGTGGACATCAGGGTCGTCGCAACCAGCTTGAGCACGTCACCGACGGTCCGCTCGTCCGCGCCGGCCGGCTGGGCCGCCGCGTCGTCGAGCCGGGCCACCACGGCCCGGAACCCGCGATCCATGTTCTCGCCGTGGTCGCCGTCGCCGATCTGCCGGTCGAGCTCGGTGAGCTCGTCCCTCGCGTCCGCGACGGCCACCGCCGTGCGGCGCACCCATCGCTCCGCCCAGTCCGCGTCCAGCGTCATGTCTCGGAACCTTCCTGTCTCACCACCGGAGTGCTGCAGTGTTCACCGGCGCGTCCCAGAGGGCTTCCAGCTCGTCGTCCAGCCGGAGGACGGTGACGGATGCCCCCTGCATCTCGAGGGACGTCACGTAGTTGCCCACCAGCGACCGGGAGACCGTGACGCCGCGCTCCTCGAGAAGGCGCCGCGCTCGACCATAGACCACGTAGAGCTCCGACAGAGGGGTGCCGCCCATACCGTTGACGAACAGCAACACTCGGTCGCCGCCGTCCAGCGCGAGATCGTCCGCGACCGGCGTCAGGAGCATCTCCGTGACCTGGTCGGCGCCGACGGCCGCCACGCGGTGGCGGCCCGGCTCGCCGTGGATCCCGATGCCCACCTCGATCTCGTCCTCGCCCAGGTCGAAGCTGGGCCGGCCCACGTGCGGCACGGTCGGCGCGGCCAGCGCGACGCCCATGGTCCGCACGTTCGCGATCACCCGCTCGGCCACCCCCTGCACAGTTGCGAGGTCGGCACCCCGCGCGGCGGCGGCGCCCGCGATCTTCTCGACGGCGACCGTCCCGGCCACCCCGCGGCGGCCCGCCGTGTACAGGGAGTCCTCGACGGCGACGTCGTCGTTCACCAGCACCGAGGCGACCTCGGCGCCCTCGGCCTCGGCGAGCTCCACCGCGGTCTCGAAGTTGAGCACGTCGCCCGTGTAGTTCTTGACGATCGTGAGCACGCCCGCGCCGCCGTCGGCGGCCTGGATGGCGGGCTGGATCTGGTCCGGCGTCGGCGAGGTGAACACGGCGCCCGGGACGGCGGCGTCGAGCATGCCGTCCCCCACGAAACCCGCGTGCAGGGGCTCGTGCCCCGACCCGCCGCCGCTGACCAGCCCGACCTTTCCGGTGACCGCGCCCCCGGCGCGGCTGACGAAGACCGGTGAGGTACTGACCTGCACCAGGTCCGCGTGCGCGAGCGCGAAGCCGGCCAGGGAGTCGGCGACGGCGTCAGCGGGATCGTTCAGCAGCTTCTTCACGACGACCTCCTCGCGGGACTGTGCGGCCCGGCGACGGCGCCGGGCCCGCGAACACGTCCCCTGGGGTTCATGTAACACCACGGCGGGCCGGGTCGTACAGAAACCCCGGGGTCGGGCGCACAGGTCACCCGGGTGACGTGTGCGCCCGAACCGCAACTCGGGGCGCCCTGGCCCAGCTCAGCTACGGCCCACCAGGATGCGCGCGTCCGCGACCGTCACCACGGAGCCCGTGACCAGCACCCCCGTGCCGGCGGCGGCGCCCGCCGTCTCGTCGGCCTCGGCCAGGTCCGCGGCGACCTGGAGCGCCTCGTCGAGGCGGTCGGCCACGTGCACGCGCTCCTCGCCGAAGACCTCGCGCGCCACCTCGGCGAGGTCCTCCGGGTCGGCGGACCGCTCCGAGGAGTTCCGGGTGACCACGATCTCGGCGATGCTCGGCTCCAGGACGGACAGGAACCCCTCGGAGTCCTTGTCCGCCATCACGGCGACGACCGCGACGACGCGCTCCAGGTTGAACGACTCGCCGAGCGCGTCCACCAGGGCCTCGGCGCCGGCGGGGTTGTGCGCGACGTCGACCAGCACCGTGGGGCTGGAGCGCACCAGCTCGAGACGGCCGGGGACCTTGACGTCGGCGAACCCCGCCTCGACGATCTCGGCGCCGAGCGCGCGTCCGCCGCTGATCAGGGCCTCCGTGGCCGCGAGCGCCAGCAGCGCGTTGTGCGCCTGGTGGGCGCCGTGCAGCGGCAGGAAGATCTCGGTGTAGACGCCGGCGGGCGTGCGCAGGTCGAGGAGCTGGCCGCCGACGGCGATGCGGCGGTCCGCGACCTCCAGGTCGACGCCCTCGCGGATCAGGTGCGCGTTGACGGACTGTGCGCGGGCGAGGATCGGCTCGAGGGCGGCGTCGGGCTGCTCGGCGATGACGGCGACGGCGTCCTTCTTGATGATCCCCGACTTCTCGGTGGCGATCTCCTCGATCGTGGAGCCGAGCCAGCGCTCGTGGTCCATGGCGACGGGCGTGATGACGGCGACCTCGCCGTCCACGACGTTGGTGGAGTCCCACGTGCCGCCCATGCCGACCTCGATGACCGCGACGTCGACGGGGGCGTCGGCGAACGCGGCGAAGGCCATGACGGTGAGCACCTCGAAGAAGCTCAGGCGGGGTCCGCCCTGCTCCTCCGACTCGCGGTCGGCGACACCGATGTAGGGCGCGACGTCCTCGAAGACCTCGACGAAGCGCTCCGGGGTGAGGGGTTCGCCGTCGATAGCGATGCGCTCGGTGACGCTGGTCAGGTGCGGGGAGGTGAACCGTCCGGTGCGCAGGCCGTGCTCGCGCACCAGCCGCTCGACCATGCCGGCCGTGGAGGACTTGCCGTTGGTCCCCGTGATGTGGACGGTGCGGTAGGCGCGGTGCGGGTCGCCGAGGAGCTCGAGGACACGCTCGACGCGGGCCATGGTGGGGTCGATGTCGAATTCGGGGGCTCGTGCCGCGATCTCGCGACGTACTGCTTCAAAGGCTTCGTCCACGAGACGAGGATAGGGTTCCGGGATCAACGTTGCCGATCTCGTTCGGGGGCTCAGCAGGTGTCGGACGAGCAGGAGACGTCGGGCGTGACGGGTGGTCCCGCGGCCAGGTGGCTGGATCTGGAGCGGATCTTCAGCCAGGACCGGTACGACGGCGGGGGTCCGCCGTGGCCGGTGCCGATCGCGGCGGGTGTGGCGGAACCGACACCGGGTCTGCTGGAGGTCGCCGGCACGGTGCGACCGCACGTCGTGGTCACCGCCCCGCACGCGACCAACCACGAGCGCGAGGGCGCGGCCAAGCTCGCGGACCGGGGCACCGGCGGGCTCGCCCTCCTCCTGGCCGAGCTGACCGGTTGCACGGCCCTCGTGGCCGTTGGCACGCCCGGGGACGCGAACTACGACGAGGAGCACGCGCTCAAGGACCGGCTGGCCGAGCTGCGCCCGGCGGTCGTCGTCGACCTGCACGGCATGCGCAGCCGGCCGGAGTCCGACGTCGACCTCGGCACGGGCTCGGGTCTGGTCCCCGCGTCGGTGGTGGCCGCGCTGGACGACGGCGATCTCCGGGTCACCACGAACGCGGTCTTCTCCGCCATGCGTCCGACGACCGTCACCGCCTTCGCGCAGGCGCTGGGGACGGCCGCCGTCCAGGTGGAGGTCGGTGCCCACCTGAGGGTGCCGTCGGGCGCGCCAGAGGAGCTGACCCGGCTGGTCGCCGCCCTGGTCGCCGCGATCGAGTGCGCCGCAGCACCCGCGCGGACCCGGTACACGGCGGTGCCCGTGAAGATCCCGTCCGGCCTGCCGACTGTCGTCGTGCATCCGGACGTCCTGGCCGGGATCCACGGACCCGTTCCGGTCACCGTCGCGACCGACGACCGCTCCACCGTGGCCTGGGCGTGGAGCGCCGCCGCTGATGGGGTACCGGAAGCTGCACGCGGCCTCCTGCCCGGAGAGATCGGCGCCAGCGGGGGGCTGAGCGACGCCATGACGGGCGCCACCGAGCTCTCGCTCCGGGTGCCGCCGATCGCACCGCTGCGAACCAGCGCCGCGCTCGCCCGCGACATGCCGGCGGCCGACGAGGTGCAGGTGAACCCTGCCGACCTGGTCCCGGGCACCTACCTCCTGGTGCGGAACGGGGTCACGGCCTGGGTCCGTGCGGTGGCGCGCGGGCACGTCCGGCGGGGCACCGTCCGGCTCGCCTACCAGCTCCGCCTCCTCATCGCGGCGGACGGCGCGGCGGACGACTCCTCCGTCGCGCTCGTGGCAGCACTGCCCGAAGTGATCCGGAGCGGGGCGCAGGGCCCGTGGTCCAGGCGGTTCGGCGCGGCGGTCGACACCGTGCTGGAGCATCTCTGGCGTGCGCTGTTCCGCGCACCCGAGTTCTCCGCCCGCGTGGTCCAGGCGCACGCCGGTGACGACGGGGCACCGGTCGTCACCTTGCACCCGGCGGTGTTCGACCGCATCGGCATCGAGTCGGGTCAGCAGGTGCTCGTCCGCTGGGGCGGCCGGGAGGTCGCCGCGCTGGCCGTCGCCGACCACGACCCGCCCGAGACCGGGGTGCCACCCGAGTCGATCAAGAGGGTGCAGCGGGTCAACCGCCTGTGGCCGCACCTGCCCGACGGCATGTCGCCGCACGTGGTGGTCCGCATGTCGTCCCGGCTCCGCGGCGACCTGGGCGCACCGGTGGCGACCGTCGTCACGGTGCGGCGCCGGCTGCGGCCGGTCCTGGTCGGCAACCTCAACGCCCTGGTGGTCCCCCTGGCCAGCCTCGTGCTCGCCGGCGCGGCCCTGCCCGACCCGCACTGGCTCATGCTGGGCCTGGGAACGGCGGTGATGTCCGTGTTCGCGCTCGCGCGCCTGCGCATCCCGCAGCCCCGCAGCGGAGCCCGGGTCGACAAAGGCTGGGTCGAGGAGATGGCCGAGGTAGGCGGCCCCGCCGGTCGTGGGACCGGTCCGGGCGGTGAGAAGGTAGGCCGGTGACCGCCCAGCACCTGCCCGGAGACCGCGCCTTCTTCGAGGAGTGGAGCACCAGGCGGCCGGGTACCCGCCGCTCCCTGGACCGGGCCCGCGCCGTGGGTGACGTGCTGGGCACCTGGGACGCGACGCCGCCCGTGCTCGTCGTCGTCGGGTCCAAGGGCAAGGGCACGGCCGCCGTGCACGCCGCCGCGACGCTGTCCGCCACGCTGGTCGACGACAACCGCCTGGCCCATGCGGGTCTGGTCTCCTCACCAGGCCTGCGGACGAACCGCGAGCGCGTGCGGCTGGACGGCCAGGCCGTCTCGGCCGAGGAGTACGAGGAGATGGCACAGGGGCTGACCCGGGCTCGGGCCGCCGTCCCCGCGGCCGGCTCCGGCTATCTGTCACCGACCGGGGCGTTCACGGTCACGGGAGCGGCCTGGACGGCGGCGCACGGCGCCGATGCGCTGGTGCTGGAGGAGGGTCTGGGCGGCCTGTCCGACGAGGTGAGCCTGTTCGATCCGGGTGTGGTCGCCGTGACGCGGGTGTTCTACGAGCACGGCGACCTGCTCGGCCCCACGCTGGGCGACGTGGCGCGCGACCTGCTCGGCGTCGTCGGGCCCGCGACGCGCACGATCGTGACGGTGGAGCAGGACGCCGAGGTGACCGCGATCATCGAGGAGGCCGCGGCGCGGCACGGCGCGGACGTGGTGACCGTTGCAGCCGGCTCGACGACGTCGGTTCCCGCCGGGCTGGCGTCACTCACCCGGATGAACGCGGCCGTCGGGGTAGCCGCGGCGCGTGCCCTGGCCGCTGTCCAGGGCTGGCAGGTGGACGAAGGCCTGGCCACGACCACGCTCGCGAGCGTGCACGTCCCGGGCCGGCTGAGCCGGCACACGCTCGACGGGACTCCTGTCATGGTCGACGGCGCGATCTCGCCCGAGGGCGTCGCCGCCGCCGTCACCGACTACCTGCGGTGGCACGGCACCCTGGACACCGTCGTGGCGAGCTTCCCGGACACCAAGGACGTAGCGGCCTGCTTCGCCGAGCTCCGCGGGTTCGACCGTGTCGTCCCGGCTCGCGCGGACGACTACCTCAGGTTCACGGAGGCCGAGGCCCTGCACGGCGAGGTCGTGGACGCGCGGACCGCGATCGCGCGCGGGATCGAGGGCGCACGAGCGGGCGGTGGCGGATGCCTGCTGATCGGTACGCAGTCGTACGTGGGCATCGTGCTGGACGTGCTGGACGTCGAGACGGACAGGGCGTACCTGGCTCCGGCGCCCCGCCCTTACTGACCCGGGTTCACCAGGCCCCAGCCGACCGCATCCCCGCCCCGGACGGTCACATGCCGCCTGCTGAACCCCGGTCAGTCCCCCGACCTGCATCTCCGCACCACACGCGTGTGTTGCGGCTTTTCACCCCGTCGAGAACGATGTCACGGCGGCATCGGACCTGATGCGCAGGGGCTCGTCGAGGGGGAACCGACAGCATGGGACGAAAGAGCACGGTGCAGCGCGCGGTCGTCGTGGGGGTCGCCGTCGCGGCGCTCGCCGTTTCCGCGGTGGTGTCGGTACCAGCGGCAGCCGGCGGCAAGGTCGAGGCCGGACAGGCTGACACCAGAGCGGCCGTGCAGTCCGCCGTCGACCACACCGCGCACGCCGCCACCGCGCTCGCCGGGGCGCCCGGCTACGCCGGTGTCGCCGTCGACTACGACGCCGCGCGCGTGACCGTCTCCTGGAAGGGCGCGGCCCCGGCGGCCGTCGAGGAGCTGGCGGCAGCGGCCGACGGCGTCACCGTCGACGTCGAGCGGGCCGCCCTGAGCGGGGCGGACCTGCACGCCGCCAGCACCCGCCTGCTCGACAGCCAGCGCGCGGCCCACGGCCCGGACGCCGTCGTCGCCGCCTACCCGGACGGCGGCTACGCCGGACTCGTCGTCGAGGTCGCCCGCGACTCGTCCGCCGCCGGATCGGCCGGTCTCGACCGGGCGCTCGCGGAGGCCGCGGGCGTCCCGGTCCGGGTCGAGCTCGTCGACGACGGCGTCATGTCCACCTCCGCGAGCCGGCGCAACGACGCCTCCCCCTGGCACGCGGGCAGCGCGATCGCCTCGAAGGACGGCACCGACTACTGCACGACGGGCTTCTCGATCGTGGCCCCCGGGGGCCACGAGCGGATCGTGACCGCCGCCCACTGCAACGAGGCGGTCGGCGACGTGGTGCGCGACGGCGCAGGGCAGCGCATCGGCACGGTCTCCAGCCGCGAGCCCAGGCTCGACGCCGAGCTCATCAAGCCCGACGGCACCGCGGCGAGCCGCGTGTACGGCGGCCCGTGGAACGGGTCCCACGGCGACCAGCGCTACCGGTTCAAGGTCGCCGGGGTCCAGGAGCCCGCCGTCGGGCAGAACATCTGCGCCTCCGGGGCCGTCACGGGCGAGCACTGCGGGGCCAAGGTGCGCGCCGTCGACGTCGCCTGGACCTGCGGCAAGGAGACCTGCCACGGCTTCCGGGCAAGCCGGGAGGACGGCGGCGTCGTGGTCGGGGGCGGCGACAGCGGCGGGCCCATGTACGCGATCATCGACGGCGAGGCCTACGCCCGCGGCATGATCGACGGCGGCTCCAACCGCCGCAGCTGCGGCAGCACGTCGGTGTCCACGCAGTGCTTCTCGTACGTCTACGGCATCCCGATGGTCGACATCCTGAGCAACTGGGACGCCCGCATCAACCGCTGACGGCGCCGTCGGAACAGAAGGGGCCGGAGCGCAACGCGCTCCGGCCCCCTTCCTGTATCCCCAGGTCAGGCCTTGGTCACGGCCACCGCGCGCTCGGCGCCGACGGTCACGTCAAGCGACGTCGCCAGCGTCTCGCGGGAGACCAGCTCGCGGTGCGCCTCGACGGCGGCGACCCACTCGGCCGGGACCGTCAGGTCCAGCGCGATCCGGTCGGCGACCTGCAGGCCCGCGGCCTTGCGCGCGTCCTGCACGTCGCGCACGACGTCGCGGGCGTAGCCCTCGGCGCGCAGCGCGTCGTCGAGCTCGAGGTCGAGCACCACGAAGCCGCCCCCGGCCAGCACGCTGGCGGCCGTGGTGGGCTCGGCGCCGGCCTCGGCCGCGTCGCCCCCGACCACGGTCGTCAGCTCGTACTCGGTCTCGAGCAGCTCGACGTCGCCGTCGGCCGTCGCCACGACCACGGCCCCCGCGTCGGTCCTGGACCAGGCGCCGGACTTCGCCGCCTTGATGACGGCCTGCACACCGCGGCCCAGGCGGGGCCCGGCCGCGCGGGCGTTGACCGCGAGCCGCTCGGTGACGCCGAACGAGGCGGCGACCTCGGGCGAGAAGGCGACCAGGCGCACCTCCTTGACGTTCAGCTCGGTCTCCAGCAGCCCGGTGAACGGCGCGACGCCGTCCGGGTCCGCGACCGCCACGACCAGCGAGCGCAGCGGCTGCCGCACGCGCAGCTTGTTCGCCTTGCGCAGCGCCAGCGTCTGCGACACGACGGCCCGCGCGGACTCGACGGCGGCCACGAGGGCATCGTCGGCCACCAGGACCTCGGCCTCGCGGGAGCCGGGCGCCAGCGACGGCCAGTCCGTCAGGTGCACGGAGCGCTCGCCGGTCAGGCCGCGCCAGACCTCCTCGGTGAGCAGCGGCGCGAGCGGAGCCATGACCCGGCACAGCACCTCGAGCGCGGTGGACAGGGTGTCGAACGCGTCGGCGTCCTCGGCCCAGAACCGGTCGCGCTGGGTGCGCACGTACCAGTTGGTCAGCGCGTCGAGGTACTGGCGCACCGAGTCGCAGGCACCGGCGATGTCGTACACGTCGAGCTGCTCGGTCACGTCGGCGAGCAGACCGCGCGTGCGCGCCAGCAGGTACCGGTCCATGACGGGCAGCCCGGCCACGCGCTCCGGCGTCAGCGGCTGGGCCGCGTACCCGGCGCCGTCGTTCCCGGCGTTCGCGTACAGGGTGAAGAAGTAGTACGTGCTCCACAGCGGCAGCAGCACCTGGCGGACGGCGTCGCGGATGCCCTCCTCGGTGACCACCAGGTTGCCGCCGCGCAGGATCGGCGAGGCCATGAGGAACCAGCGCATCGCGTCGGACCCGTCGCGGTCGAAGACCTCGTTGACGTCCGGGTAGTTCTTCAGCGACTTGCTCATCTTGCGGCCGTCGGAGCCCAGCACGATGCCGTGCGAGACCGCCGTCTTGAACGCGGGCCGGTCGAACAGCGCCGTGGACAGCACGTGCATCATGTAGAACCAGCCACGGGTCTGGCCGATGTACTCCACGATGAAGTCGCCCGGGAAGTGGTGCTCGAACCAGTCGCTGTTCTCGAACGGGTAGTGCACCTGGCCGTACGGCATCGAGCCGGAGTCGAACCAGACGTCCAGCACGTCCTCGACGCGGCGCATCGTGGACTGCCCGGTCGGGTCGTCCGGGTTGGGCCGGGTCAGGTCGTCGATGTAGGGGCGGTGCAGATTCGGCTTGCCGTCCTCGTCCAGCGGCAGGCGGCCGAAGTCACGCTCCAGATCCGCGAACGACCCGTAGACGTCGATGCGCGGGTAGGCCGGGTTGTCGCTCTTCCAGACCGGCACGGGCGAGCCCCAGAACCGGTTGCGCGTGATCGACCAGTCGCGGGCGTTCTCCAGCCACTTGCCGAACTGGCCGTCCTTGATGTGCTCCGGGACCCAGGTGATCTCCTGGTTGAGCTCGCCCATGCGGTCCTTGAACTTCGTCACCTCGACGAACCACGAGGACACGCCCATGTAGATCAGCGGGTTCCGGCAGCGCCAGCAGTGCGGGTAGGAGTGCGCGTACTGCTCGCGGCGCAGCAGCACGGTGCCCGGCGTCGTCCGCCCGGCCTCGTCGTCGCCGGCGCCGCGCGTGCGGGCCTTGAGGTGGTCGATGATCGGGGCGTTCGCCGCGAAGACCTGCAGGCCGGCGTACTCCTCGACCGGGAAGGTGAACGCGCCGTCGGCCCCCACGGGGATGACCGGGTCCACGCCCTCGCGGTCGCTGACCTGCTTGTCCTCCTCGCCGAAGGCGCCTGCGTTGTGCACCAGGCCGGTGCCGTCGGTGGTGGTGACGAAGTCGGCCTCGACCACGCGGTGCGCGCCCGCGTGCCCCTCGTAGTAGGCGAACGGCGGCTCGTAGGCCGCGCCCAGCAGGTCGCTCCCCTTCAGGTGCCCGACGACGGTGGGCTCGTCGTTGCCCTCGTCCGTCAGCTCGCGGGCGTACGCCGCCACGCGCGCCTCGGCCAGCACGTACCGCTGCGGGGTACCGGTGAAGGACGACTCGACGATCACGTAGTCGACGTCCGGCCCCACCATGACCAGCAGGTTGGACGGCAGGGTCCACGGCGTCGTGGTCCAGATCAGCAGGTGGTCGTCCGCGCGCAGCGTGTCCGCGCCCGCCGGCACCTCGGTCACCCGGAAGCCGACCGTGACGGCCGGGTCCTGGCGCTGCTGGTAGACGTCGTCGTCCATGCGCAGCTCGTGGTTGCTCAGCGGCGTCTGGTCGTTCCAGCAGTAGGGCAGCACGCGGAAGCCCTCGTAGATCAGACCCTTGTCGAACAGCGACTTGAAGGCCCAGACGACGCTCTCCATGAACGTCGGGTCCAGGGTCTTGTAGTCGCCCTCGAAGTCCACCCAGCGGGCCTGGCGCGTCACGTACGCGCGCCACTCGTCGGTGTACTTGAGCACGCTGGAGCGGCACGCGGCGTTGAACTTGTCGATGCCGAGCTCGACGATCTCGTCCTTGGTCTTGATGCCGAGCTGGCTCATCGCCTCCAGCTCCGCCGGCAGGCCGTGCGTGTCCCAGCCGAAGCGCCGCTCGACGCGCTGCCCCTTCATGGTGCGGTAGCGCGGCACGACGTCCTTGGCGTACCCGGTCAGCAGGTGCCCGTAGTGCGGCAGGCCGTTGGCGAAGGGCGGGCCGTCGTAGAAGACGAACTCGTTGCTGCCGTTCTCGCCGGCCGGGCGGGCCTCGACCGAGGCGCGGAAGGTGTCGTCCTTCTCCCAGTAGGCGAGGATGTCGCGCTCGAGATCGGGCAGGCTGGGCGACGCGGGCACGGGGTCGGCGGCGTCGCTGGGACGGTGCAGCGGATAGGCCATGGTTCTTCTGGCTCCTGGCGGGTTCAGCGGTTCGGCAGCAGGTGGACTTCTGTGTTGCTCTGCTGCGAGGACGCCACACCTGGGTGCGCCGCGGTACCACCCCGCTTGCCGCTCGCTCACGCGCACGGCCGCTCGTTGACGGCTGTGACGGGCCTACCCGTCCGGTTCTAGTAGGGCTCCCCCGCTGTGGGTTCGCCCGTTCTTCCGGAGGCTCACCGGTGATGGCCGGGTCGATGCCTGTGGGGCAATCGTACCGGGCGTCGGCAAGCCGAAAGATCCCGCGTGCAACCTGATCACGCCCGGGCTGCGTCCAGGGGGCATGAACGCAATCAGCGAAGCGACCGGCCCGCCGGCCGGCGTCTCCCGGTGGGCCGAGCCGTCGTTCTCGGTGGTCCGCACCGGGCTGTCCGCCGAGGAGCAGTTCCGGCAGTTCGCCGTCGAGAGCACGGCGGCGCTGCACCGGATCGCCTACCTGCTCTGCGGCGACGACCACCGCGCCCACGACCTGACCCAGATCGCGCTCGAACGCACCTACCGGCACTGGGCCCGGATCAAGGACGGCAACCCGTTCGGCTACGCCCGGAGGGTGCTGGCCACCGCGCGGATCGACGGCTGGCGGCGCACCCGCCGCGAGGTGCTGCGGTCGCCCGAGGACGTCGCCGTCGCGCAGGAGGCGGGAGCGGCGGGCTTTACGAGCCGGGCCCCCGCCGACGACGTCGCTCAGGTCGCCGAGCGCGAGCGCCTGGTGCAAGCGCTGCGGCAGCTCGGGCCGGGCCAGCGCCGGGTGGTGGTGCTGCGGCACCTGCTCGACCGGTCGGAGGCCGACGTCGCCGAGGAGCTCGGCGTCAGCGTCGGAAACGTGAAGTCCCAGGGCGCACGCGGCCTCGCCCGCCTGCGCACGTTGCTCTCGGAAGGAGCAGACGCATGACCAGGAACGACAGCACCCCGCCCGTCGACGACGGCTGGGTGGACCACCTGCGCGACGTGGTGGGCGGCGTGGTGCCACCGACCCCCGCCGACCCGCACGACCTGGCCCGGATCGCGGTGCGCCGCACGCGGGCGCGGCGGGCTTTCCTCGTGAGCGGGGGCGGCCTCACGGCCGTCGCGGCCGTCGCGGCGACGGCCTTCGCCCTGGGCGGCACGACGACGGCGACGGGCGAGCTGCTGCCGGGGGCGGCTGTTTCTGCTTCCGCCGACCCGGCCTCCGGGCTGGAGACGACGCGCCTGCGGGCCCAGCTGGCCGCGGACGGGTGGCACGCGGAGGAGCTGGAGGGCCTCACCTACGCCCTGCCGCCCGAGATCGTGACGAGCGGCCCGGTCGAGGACGAGCCCGGCGAGACGTCGGAGATGTGGCACAGCGAGGAGGACCCCGACTCGCCGCCGTTCCTCTACCTGGGGTACTACGACGAGGGATCCGACAGCGAGATCTGGCCGGACATCGCGGAGCGGAGCGGCGGCGAACCGTTCGACGTGCCGGGGGCGGAGAGCGCCCTCCAGTTCGACGTCGCCGCCGAGGTCTACGGGCTGCCCGCCGGCAGCGAGGTCCCCGACGACGCGAAGGGCCCGAAGATGCTGGTCATCGAACCGGCCACCGGCCCGGGCGCGTACTTCATCACGCTCAACCTGCCCCACGACACGGCCGAGTCCTTCGTCGAGGCGTTCCTCCCGACGCTGTCGCTGGACTGAGGTCTCGCTAGACCACCGGGCGTTGACCACAGCAGTTGCTGCCGCTGCGAACCCTTCGTGGCAGCAACTGCTGTGGTCAACACCTTCAGCTGTGGATAACAAGCGATGGCAAGCGATGCCATTCGGTGTAATGGGTCGGTGAGTCGAAGGCAGGCCGTCCCCGAGGAGCTCCTGGTCCTGGCGCGCCGGCAGGGCGGTCTCGTGTCCGCCGAGCAGTGCGACGCCGTCGGCGTCGGGCCGTCCAGGCGACGAAGCTTCGTCACCGGCGGCGCGTGGCGCCGGGTGATCCGTGGGGTCTACGACACCGGAGACGTGCCGGTCGGCCTGCATCCGCACGACGCCGCCCGACAACGGGCAGCATGGACCGCGCTCCTGACCAACCGGCGCGCGATCGCGGTCGGGGCCTGCGCGCTCGTGTTGCACGGAGTCCAAGGCCTGCCTCGCCGGATCACCCCCGAGTACGCGCTGCCTCGCGGAGCCGCCGGCAGGCCACGCGACGGAATCGTCCTGCGCCAGTACGTGACCAGGGCCGAGACCGTCCGGATCCGCGGTCGCGAGGTGGCCGGGGTCGAGTGCGCCCTGGTCCAGGCGTTGCCGACCCTGAGCAGGGACGAGGCCGTCGCGACCCTCGACAGCGCACTGCACCAGGGGCTGATCGACGTGACACAGCTCGCGTCGATCCGACGGCGGCTGCGACGAAGACGGGACGCGTTCAAGGTGATCCCGTGGCTCGCCCTCACGGACGGCCGCGCCGAGTCACCACCCGAGAGCCACGCCAGGCTACGGCTGCACGACGCCGAGATCGCGCCCGACGACCTGCAGCGCGACTTCTTCGACGCCACAGGCCGGTTCCTCGGGCGAGCCGACATGGCCTGGCACCTGGGCGCGGGCCGCTGGCTCATCGTGGAGATCGACTCACAGGAGTTCCACGGGACGGACCGGCAGGCCGAGCGCGACGCGGTGCGCCAGAACGGCCTGCTCAGCGAAGGCCGGAACATCGTCCTGCGCTTCTTCCCGACTCACCTGAGCACGAACGACATCGTCACCCAGGTCGCGGACATCCTGCGCCGATCAACCTGGCGTCCACCCGCCCACCCATCTTCCAAGGTGTTGACCACAGCAGTTGCTGCCACTGACGGCCCCCGAGTGGCAGCAACTGCTGTGGTCAACGTCGGCGGCGCGGGGTGGAGTGAGCCAGGTCACACGCGGGCCGGAAATACTATGTGGTTCACAAATGATTGACGCTGGAGGCCGCATCGGCCGGACACGACACCTCCAGGAGGAACCCGACCATGGCAACACTGCTGCACATCGACGCCAGCATCCAGGGCGACAGCTCGGTCAGCAGGCAGCTCACCGCGCGGGCTGCGAGCGCCTGGCGCGCCGCGCACCCGGAGGGCACGGTGACCTACCGCGACCTCGGCGCGCACCCGGTGCCGCACTTCGATGCCGCCGCGAACCTGAGCCGTGGCCTGCCGGCCGACCAGCACACGCCCGAGCAGGCCGAGTCGTGGGCCCGGATCTCGGAGCTGGTCGGCGAGGTCGCGGCCGCCGACACGGTGCTGCTCGGCCTGCCGATCTACAACTACGGGGCGCCGAGCACCGTGAAGTCCTGGGTGGACCACCTGATGGCGCCGGGGCTGTCCCTCGACCCCGAGACCGGGAAGGGCCTGCTGGGCGGCCGCGACTTCGTCGTGGTGGTCTCCCGCGGCGGTGGGTACGGCGAGGGTGCGCCGCGGCAGGGCTGGGACCACGCGACAGCGTGGCTGCCGCACGGCGTCGCGATGGTGGGGCTGGAGCCGCGCTTCATCACCGCCGAGCTGACGCTCGCCGGGACCAACCCCGCGATGGCCGGGCTGGTGCCGCTGGCGGAGGAGAGCCGCCGTCAGGCCGAGACCGAGATCGACGACCTGTGGGCACCCGCGGTCGTCACCGCCTGAGCCACCACCTGAGCCACCCCCCGAGCCGCCGCTCACGGCGTAATTCCCCACGTCGCGACCCCGTGCTCCCGTAGAGTTGCGGGGTCGCGACGACGAAGGAGAAGCCGTGGAGGAGTCGCCGGTCCTGGACCAGTCCGTACGCCGGTCGGGCGCGCTCATCGACTACCTGGCCCGCCATCTCCGCCGGCGCAGCGAGTCCGCGCTGGCCCCGCTCGGCCTGCGCACGCGGCACCTGGTGGCGCTCACCGTGCTGCGCGACCGGGCCGAGATCACGCAGCGCGACCTGGCGACGGCGCTCGTGCTGGACAGCACCAACATCGTGGGCCTGCTCAACGAGCTGGAGGACCGGCACCTGGTCGAGCGCCGCCGGTCCCCGCAGGACCGGCGGCGGCACGTGGTCTCCCTGACCGACGACGGCGTCGCGCTGCTCTGCCGGGCGGAGACCGCGCTCAGCGCCGTCGAGGACGAGGTCTTCGAGACCCTGGACCCGGCACAGCGCGCGCAGCTCCACGAGCTGCTGGTGGCCGCGACGTCGGCGGCGTCCGACCCCTTCTGCTGAACCCAGGGACGGCCCGGGTCAGCCCACCGACACCGTGACGGTGTGCCAGCCCGACGCGCCGTCGGGGGCGGGCGGTGCCTCGGTCTCGGTCTGGACCTGGCCGTCTGCGTCCGTGGCGCGCACGGCAAGGGTGTGGTTGCCCGCGGCGAGGTCGATCGAGACGTGCCACTGCCGCCACGTGTCGGGGCCGACGGTCTCGGCGAGCTCGGCGGTGACCCAGTCGCCGTCGTCGGGCCGGACCTCCACCTTGGCGATGCCGGTGTGCTGCGCCCAGGCCACCCCGGCCACGGTCACGGCACCGGCGGGTGCGGAGCCGCGCGGCACGTCGATGCGCGACTCGATCTTGATCGGCCCCAGTGCTGACCAGCCGCGCGGGGTCCAGTAGCCCTGGTCGGCGTCGAACGTGGTGACCTCCAGCGAGGTGACCCACTTGGTGGCCGAGACGTACCCGTACAGGCCGGGCACCACGAGCCGCGCGGGGAAGCCGTGCTCGACCGGCAGCGGCTCGCCGTTCATGCCGATCGCGAGCAGGCTGTCGCGGTCCGGGTCCTGCAGCACCTCCAGCGGCGTGCCCGCGGTGAACCCGTCGCTGCTGCGGGAGAGCACCATGTCGGCGCCGGCCCGCGGCTTGGCGCGCTCCAGGAGCGCGCGGATCGGGTAGCCGAGCCACAGGGCGTTGCCGATGAGGTCGCCGCCCACGGTGTTGCTCACGCAGGCCAGCGTCACGTGGTGCTCCTCGAGCGGCAGCGCCAGGAGCTCGTCCCAGGTGATGGTGAACGGCTCGTCGACCAGGCCGTGCACCTGCAGCGACCAGTCGGCCGGGTCGAGCTGCGGCACGATCAGCGCGGTGTCGATCCGGTAGAAGTCCGGGTTCGGCGTGATGTACGGCGTCAGGCCGTCGAGCTCCAGGTCGGCCCCCGCGGGCACGGCGGGAGCGGCGGTGCGCGCGGTGGGCAGGCGCAGCTTCTCGCGGACGGCGCTCACCGCCGTCGACCCCGCGGACAGCACGCGCGCGCCCACCAGCGCCAGCACGGCGACGCCCACGGAGATGCCGGACACGGCCAGGAACCCGCGGCGGTCCACCGCGCCGTCCGACGCCGACGACGCCCGCTGGGCCGCCGTCGGGCGCAGCCGCGCGACGGCCGCGCGCAGCAGGAGCACCGCGGCGCCGAGGCCGATGATGCTCGGCAGTGCCCAGAGCGCCGTCGCGTCCGGGCGCAGGACGGCGACGATCGCCCCGACCACGCCGACGGCCCCGACGAGCACCGAGCCGACCGGCGGACGGCGCAGCTCCAGCCAGCCCGCGAGCGCCGCGCCCAGGGCCAGGACGACGCCCATCGTCCCGAGCAGCACCGCCTTGTCGTTGGTGCCGAACCACTGCACGGCGAAGTCCTTGAGCCAGCCGGGCACGGCGTCGATCACGGCGGACCCGCCCGCGAACAGCGTGCTCGAGCCGGGGGCCACGACGGCCGCGACGAGCTCCGCGACGGCGAGCCCCGCGCCGCCGGCGAGCACTCCGGCCAGGGCCGCCCAGCCCGCGTCGCCCGGTGAGCGGTCGGCCTGCGGGGCGGCCGGGCTCTCGGTTGCCTGCGTCATGGGCTCAGCCTGGCACGGGTTCCTGGACGAGCCGAGCCCCGGCGAAGATCATGACGATCTCGTAAGAACTCCCCTGCGGTCAGATCCCGGTGCCGCGCACGATCTTCGAGTTGTGCGCCTGGGCGCGCGGTCGGACCGTCACCAGGTCGATGTTGACGTGGTCGGGGCGGGACACGGCCCAGGCCACGATGTCGGCGACGTCGTCGGCCACGAGCGGCGTGTAGCCCTCGTAGACGGCGGCGGCCTTCTCGGCGTCGCCGCCGAACCGGACCAGGGAGAACTCCTCGGTCGCCACGGCCCCCGGCGCCACCTCGATGACGCGCACCGGCTCGCCCGCGATCTCCCAGCGCAGCGTCTGGGACAGCATGTGCTCGGCGTGCTTGGCGCCGGTGTACCCAGCGCCACCCTCGTACGCGCCCTGGGCGGCGGTCGAGGTCATGTTCACGACGTCGGCCACGCCCTTGGCGGCGCCCGCCTCCCGCAGCAGCGGCAGCACGGCCTTGGTCACGCGCAGCGTGCCGAGCACGTTGATCTCGTACATCTGGCGCCAGCCGTCGATGTCGGCGTCCTCCACGCGGTCCAGCCCGAGCGCGCCGCCCGCGTTGTTCACCACGGCGTCCAGCCCGCCGGTCGCGGCGAGGTGCTCCGCGAGGGCGGCCACGGCGGCGTCGTCGGTCAGGTCGACGGCGTAGACCTCGCAGCCGGTCTCCGCAGCGAGCGCCTCCAGCCGGTCCGCGCGGCGCGCGGCGGCCACGACCTGCCAGCCGTCGGCGCGCAGGCGGCGCACGGTGGCGGCGCCGATGCCGGACGACGCCCCGGTCACCAGGGCGCGCCGGGTCGTGGTGATCTCGGGGCCGGTCCGCGGGGCGGTGCTGTCGCTCATGTCGGCACCCTAACCTCGGCGGTGCCCCGCCCGCGGGACCGTCCGACGCCGAGAGCGAAAGCGCCCGGAACGGGCAGATCAGCCGGTGTAATGTGGCGACCGGGTCGCGGGCCACGCTTTGGCCCGCCGACGCGGCTCTCGTCGTGAGCCGCTTTCCCGACCGGACGCGAGATGGCGCGTCGCTGTGCACCCATGGCATCCACGCCGTGGGCTGTTCGTCGACCCCTGGAGACTCCGCGTGAACCCCCGCGTCCGTCCGTCCCGTCAGTACGCCCTGCCCGCGCTCGCCGCGGCCGCCGTCCTGTCCCTCGCCGCCTGCTCGGCCTCCACCTCCGGTACCGCCGACGCCGCGGGCGCGTCCCCGGCGTCGGGCGGCTTTCCCGTCACGCTCGACAACTGCGGGTTCGAGACGCAGGTCGAGGCGCCGCCCGAGCGCGTGGTGACCATCAAGTCGTCCACCACGGAGATGCTGCTCGCGCTCGGCCTCGGCGACCGGATCGTCGGTTCGGCGTTCCTCGACGGGCCCGTGCCGGACTCGCTGGAGTCCGTGCCCGCCGTCGACGAGCCGTTCGCCGACGAGGCGCCCGGCTCCGAGGCGACACTGGAACTGGAGCCCGACCTGGTCTACGCGGGCTGGGAGTCCAACCTGACGGCCGAGACCGCGGGCGACCGCGAGACGCTCGCCAAGCTCGGCGTGGCCACCTACGTCTCCCCCGCCGCCTGCAAGGCGGAGGGGTACATGCCGGACCCGCTCACCTTCGACACGGTGTTCGCGGAGATCGAGGAGGTCGGCTCCCTGTTCGACGCCGACGACGCCGCGGCCGCGCTCGTGGACCAGCAGCGCGAGGCGCTGGACGCGATCGAGCCCGACGACCGCGGGCTGACGGCGCTGTGGTGGTCCTCGGGCGACGACACCCCGTACGTGGGCGCGGGCATCGGTGCGCCCCAGATGATCATGGACGCGGCCGGGCTGACCAACGTCTCCGCCGACGTGCACGACACCTGGACCTCGCTGGGCTGGGAGAACGTGGTCGAGGCCGACCCCGACGTGATCGTGCTGGTCGACGCCGCCTGGAACAGCGCGGACGCGAAGATCGAGGCCCTGGAGTCCAACCCCGCCACCCGCGAGATGAGCGCCGTGAAGGCCGGCCGGTACGTGGTGGTGCCCTTCCCGGCGACCGAGGCCGGTGTGCGGAACGTCGACGCCGTGGCCTCGGTGGTGGACCAGCTGGCCGACCTCGACCGGTGAGCGCCGCCGTGCGGGTGCCCGCCGCGCCGCGTCGGTCGGGGAGCGTGCTCGCCCTGCCCGTCGCGGCGGTCGTCCTGGTGCTGAGCGTCGGCGTCGCGGTGACGATCGGCCCGGCGGACCTGGCCCTGGCCGAGGTCGGCCGGTCGGTCGCGACGCACCTCGGGCTGGGCGGGCTGTTCGGCCTGGAGCCGCTGCCCGCGCTGCGCGACGGCATGGTGTGGCAGCTGCGGATGCCTCGGATCCTGACGGCGGCCGCCGTCGGGGCCGGCCTGGCGGTGTGCGGCGCGGTGATGCAGTCGCTCACGCGCAACCCGCTCGCCGACCCGTACCTGCTCGGGCTGTCGTCGGGGGCGTCGCTGGGCGCGGTGCTGGTGCTGCTGGCCGGGGTGCCTCTGCTGCTGCCGGTCGCGGCGTTCGCCGGGGCGGTCGGCGCACTGGCCCTCGCACTCACCCTGGCCGGCGCACTGGGCGCCATCACCCCCACCCGCACGGTCCTGGCGGGGCTGGCGATCAGCCAGCTCTGCGCCGCGGCGGTGTCGTTCGTGATCTTCTGGTCGGCCAAGGGTGACGCGTTCCGCGAGGTGCTGTCGTGGCTGATGGGCTCGGTCGCGTCGGCGACCTGGACGTCCGTGGCGATCGCCGGGGGCGCCGTCCTGGTGCTCGGCACGCTGCTGGCGCTGACCGGGTCGGTGCTCGACGCGTTCACGTTCGGCGACACGGCGGCCGCCGCCCTCGGCGTCCCCGTCAACCGCGCCCGCTGGATCCTGCTGATCGGCGTCGCGCTGCTGACCGGCGCGCTCGTGTCGCAGAGCGGGTCCATCGGGTTCGTCGGGCTGATCCTGCCGCACGCGGTGCGGCTGTTCACGGGCGCGCGGCACCGGCTGCTGCTGCCGCTGTCCGCGCTGGCGGGCGCGTCGTTCCTGGTCTGGGCCGACACCCTGGCCCGCACCGTGTTCGAGCCGCGCGAGCTGCCGGTCGGCATCGTCACCGCGGCGATCGGCGCCCCGGTCTTCGCGTTCCTCCTGTGGAAGGGAAACCAGCGGTGAGTGCTGGACATGTCGCGGCCACGGACGCCCCGACCCGGACCCGCTCGTCGGGCGCCGGGCTGACTGCCGACGGCGTGTTCTGGGAGATCGGCTCCCGGGCGATCCTGGACGACGTCGGGGTGCTCGCCCCGGGCGGCGCCGTCACCGGGCTGCTCGGGCCGAACGGGTCGGGCAAGTCGACCCTGCTGCGGGTGCTGGCGGGGGCGCAGCAGGCGGGCCGGGCCGGGTCGGGCGGCGCGGCGCCGTCGTCGGCCTCCGGGCCGTCCCTGGAGTTCGACGGCGCCGACCTGGCCGCCCTGCCCCGCCGCGAGCGCGCCCGCGTGCTCGCCCTGGTGGAGCAGGACGCCACGACCGACCTGCCGCTCACGGTGCTGGACGCCGTCCTGCTGGGCCGCATCCCGCACCGCTCGCTGCTCGCGGGCGACTCCGACGCCGACCGCGCGGCCGCGCACGCGGCCCTGGACGCCGCGGGCGCCAAGGAGCTCGCGGACCGCGAGGTGGGCACCCTGTCCGGCGGTGAGCGTCAGCGGGTGCACATGGCCCGGGCCCTGGCCCAGGCGTCGCGGCTGCTGCTGCTCGACGAGCCGACCAACCACCTGGACATCTCGGCCCAGCTGCACGCCATGCGGGTGCTGCGGGACCTCGCGGCGGACGGCGTGACCGTCGTCGCCGCCCTGCACGACCTGAATCTCGCCGCCTCGACCTGTGACCACCTGGTGCTGCTCGACCACGGTCGCGTGGTCGCGGCGGGACCGGTCGCCGAGGTGCTCGTCCCCGAGGTGCTGGAACCGGTGTACGGCGTGCGCGTGGACGTGCTGCGCCACCCCCGGACGGGCCGGCCGGTGCTCTCCTTCGAGCGCGGCTGATGCCCCCGCCGAAACCGATCCCTCTCCTGGGCTGACGGATGCGCCGACCTGTTCCATGATGGGAGCCATGGCCGCACCAGATTTCGTCGTCCAGGCAGCGAAGGTCCTCAACCCGTGGGTGCTCCGGGTGGCGGGGCGCGTCCCGCCGTGGGTGGTCCTGCACCACGTGGGCCGCCGGTCGGGCGCCGAGTACCGCACTCCCCTGGTCGCGTTCGCCGCCCGGCCCGACGAGCAGGTCCTGGCGGTGCTGCCGCTGCCGTGGGGCTCCGGCACCGACTGGGCCCGCAACACGATGAGCGCCGGCACCGTACGGCTGACACGCGGCGGGTCCGAGTTCGTGGTCAAGGACGTGCGGCTCGTGCCCGCCTACGAGGCCGTCGGCTGGCTCGCGACCGTGCCGTCCCGGCTGCTGTCGGCGGTCGGCGTCGAGGAGTGCCTGGTGGGGACGCTGCACAAGGGCTGATCCGCGGCTCGGCCGCGTGTCATCGGACACCCCGGCGCGGGAGTATGTTTCGCGTCGTGATCTTGCGCACAGCCACACTGTCTGATGCCGCCGCGGTCGCCCAGGTGCACCACACCACCTGGGTCTCGACCTACGGGGCGATCCTCCCGCCCGAGTTCTGGGCCACCGCGACACTCGAGCGGCGCGTCACGACCTGGGAGCGCTGGCTGTCCAACGGCGCGGCGCCCGTCGTCGCGGACGCCGACGGCGAGGTGGTCGGCATCGCGATGGCCGGCGACGCCGTCGAGCAGGAGGACGTCGCCCCTGTTCGCGCCCGGCAGCTCTACCTGCTGTACGTGCTCGAGGCGTACCACGGGACCGGCGTCGGGCAGGCCTTGCTGGACGCCGTGGTGCCGCCCGGGACGCCCGCCCAGCTGTGGGTCGCCGAGGACAACCCGCGGGCGCGCCGCTTCTACGAGCGCAACGGGTTCGTCATGGAGGGCGCCCGGGTGGTCGACACGAGCACCGCTGACCTCGCAGAGGTCCGGATGGTCAGGTAGTCGGGTTACCGTTCCCCCCATGTCTGACTTCCACGTCCGTGCCTCGACCCCCGACGACGCCGTCGGCATCGCCGCCGTGCACTGGACCACCCGGCGCGCGATGTTCGAGGACCTGCTGCCGCCCGAGCACTGGAACACCGAGACCCTCGGTACCCGGACCGAGGGCTGGATGCGGATCCTGGCCGCCGGCAACAAGGCGCTCGTCGCCGAGGTGGGCGACAAGATCGTCGGCTTCGCGATGAAGAACCCGTCCGGCCCGCACCTCGGGCAGCCGCCGGCCAAGTCCATCGAGCTGCACGAGCTGTACGTCGACCCGGCCTTCCACGGCACGAACGTGGGCCACGCGCTGCTGGAGAACATCCTGCCGCCCGGCACGTCGGCCCAGGTCTGGACGTTCGCGTCGAACCCGCGGGCGCGCAAGTTCCTGCAGCGCGCCGGGTTCCTGCCCGACGGCGTCACGGCCACCGACCCGGACACGAACCTGCTGGAGGTCCGGCTGGTCCGCTGAGGCTGCCGGCGGCGCGGGCTGCGGGCTGACTGCGGCTGGGCGGGCTGCGGCGCCACCGGATTCGGGTGGTCGGCAGAATGTCAGGTGGTCGGCAACTCGGAATGCCGACCACCTGACATTCTGCCGACCACCCGAGATCGCACTCGCCCGCGCACACCGCCGCCGCCCGGAATCAGCTCGATCAGCCGCGGGGCGCGTGCCAGGATCGCGCCATGACCAGCGCTCACACGGTCGAGATCCTCGACGACCCGGCCGCCGTCCTTGACGCAGCCGGTGACCTGCTCGCCGCGGAACCCGTGATCTGGAGCGTCGTCGCGTCGGTGACCCACCAGGCCGCGCGGACGTTCGCGCCGGGCGGGCCGCGCCCCGAGCACCCGATGTGGTGGGCAGTCGTGCGGGACGCGGGCGATGCCGTTGTCGCCGTCGCGATGCGGACGATGCCGCACGCGCCGCACACCGTCTGGGTGCCCGACCTGCCCGAGGACGCCGCGCGGCTGCTGGCCCGCGCCGCCCTGGAACGCACCGCCCGCACCGGCGACGCACCCCTGGTCTCGGCGAACGGCCCGGACCGCGCGGTGCGCGCCTACACGGACGAGGTGCTGCGTACGACCGGCGGGACCGCGCACGAGGACCGGCCCGACCGGCTCTGGGAGGCGACGCGCGTCACCCGGCCGGACCCGGCGCCGTCGGGCGGGCCGCGCCTGGCCACGCTTGCCGACCTGGACGTGGTCACCGCGTGGCTGGACGTGTTCCACACGGAGGCCGACGCCCAGGCCGGCCGGGTGCCGGAAGAGGGCGAGGAGCCGTTGCGGATCGGCGGCGCCCGGGAGCGGATCGAGGAGGCCAGCGTCTGGCTGTGGGACGTCGACGGCGAGGTGGTGCACCTGTCCGCCGTGCGCCCGCCGTCGTTCGGCGTGGTGCGGATCGGGCCCGTCTACACGCCCGCCGCGCACCGCGGGCACGGTTACGCCCGGGCGCTCGTGGCCGACGTCGCGCAGCGGGTGCTCGACGCCGGGCACCGGGTCTGCCTCTACACCGACCGGGACAACCCCGTGTCGAACCGCACGTACGCGGCGATCGGCTTCGAGCCGGTGCTCGACCAGGTCAACCTGGCCGTCGACCCGGTCGCGCGGCCGGGCCAGGCGGTAGCGTCCGCCCGGGGGGCCGCCCCGGAACGGACGCACCCGTCCGTTCCCGCGACGAAGGAGAGCTGATGGGACGCAGGGCGATCATCTTCCACGGGACCAACGCCAGGCCCGAGTGGATCTGGTACCCGTGGCTGGCCGACCGGCTGCGGGAGCGCGGGTACGACGTCGAGACGCCGTACCACCCCGGGACCAACGTCGAGCCGGTCGCCACGTTCCTGCCGACGGTGCTGGACGCGCACACCTTCGACGCCGACACCGTGCTGGTGGGCCACTCGGGCGGGGCCGCCCTGCTGCTCGCGCTGCTGGAGCACCTCGACGTGACCGTCGCGCAGGCGGTGCTGGTGGGCGGCTACTCGACCAACCCGAACCCCGGGCCGGAGCCGGTGCTCCAGGAGTCCTACGACTGGGACGCGATCCGCGCGCACGCCCGGGACCTGGTGTTCCTCAACTCCGTCACGGACGAGTTCGGCTGCGACGCCGAGCAGGGCCGCGCGATGTTCGACCGGCTGGGCGGCACGCTCGTCGTCCGCGACGACGGGCACTTCACCGAGGACACGCTCGAGATCGCGGACCGGCTGATCCCCTGACCGGGGGCGCCCTGTCCGCGCGGCTACCTGGCCAGGAACTCCAGCAGGCCGCGGTTGAAGGCGGCGGGCTGCTCGATGTTGGCGGCGTGGCCGTCCTTGGCGATGACCGCCGCCGTGCCGTGCGGCGCGAGCCGGGCGGCCGCCGCCGCGTGGCCGGAGGGCCAGAGCTCGCTCTCGGCGCCCGCCACGAACAGGGCGGGCACGTCGCACCGCGCGATCACCGGCCGCCAGTCGGCCCGGGCATGGTCGCCCAGGACCTCCAGCTCCGGGTCGGTGAGGGTGCGCGAGCCGCCGACCATCGCCCGCACGAGGCGCACGGTGCGCATGCCGCGCAGCCAGACAGAGCTGCCGTGCCCCGTGGGCGGCGGACCGGCCGCGAAGTACGTGTCGCGGTTCGACTCGTCGTAGCCGTAGTACCCGTACGGCCAGTCGCCCGTGTTCAGCATCTTCGGCGTCTGGTCCACGATCACGACGCTGCGCAGGCGCTCCGTGCCGTGCTCGTCGACGTACGCCCAGACCGTGTTGCCGCCCATCGAGCCGCCCACCAGGGTCACGTCGCGCAGGTCGAGCTGCTCCAGGACGGCGTCGACGTCGCGGGCGCGCCGCCGCAACGTAGTGCCGGGCGCCATCGGCTCGGTGGCGCCGTGCCCCGGCAGGTCGACGGCGAGGACCCGGTAGCCCGCCCGCGCCAGCGCGGGGATCTGGAAGCGCCAGGAGGTAGCAGCGGCCTTGAACCCGGCGAGCAGCACCACGGGTCTGCCGCCGGCGGGGCCGGCTTCGGTGAGGTCGAGCCGGACGCCGTCATCGGTGCGCAGGTGCATGCCGCCACAGTAGCCAGGGCCGACGGCGGCCCGCCCTGCGAGACAGCCCGCCGCCGACGGGCAGCCGCGACATACTGGCGGGCGATGCGACCCGAACGGCTCACTCCCCACGCCCGTGACCTGACGACACGCTCCCTGGACTGGATGGACCAGCAGTGGGACCCGGAGGCCGGTCTGCTCCGCGCACCCGAGGAGCCCGGCGGCGGAGGCGGCGCGCCCGTCGGCCACATGGTCCGCGAGACCAGCTGGTACGCGCTGGGCCTGCTCGTGCGGAACCTGCCCGCCCTTCCCGGTGCGGACCCCGCCGACGACGGTGCGGAAGCGGATCTCGACCGCGCGCGGCGGGCCCTCGGGCGCGTCCTGGACCACCAGCTCGACGCTCCGGGCGAGCGGTTCCACGGCACATGGCTCCGCGGTCCGCACGAGCAGCGCCCGACGACGGAGTCCGTCGAGTGGCGCGACTACGACCCGAACTGGCGCGAGTTCATCGGCACCACGCTGGTCATCGTCGCGACCGAGTTCCCCGAGGCCCTGGACGGCGAGCTGGGCCGCCGAGTCGACGCCGCGCTGCGGCTGGCGGTCGAGGGCACGCTGGCCCGCGGCGTCGACCCGAGCTACACGAACATCGCGCTCATGACCGCTTTCCTGCTGCAGGACGCCGCCGTCCGCCTCGGTGAGCCCGCCTGGGACGCGCCGGCGCTGCGGCTCGCGGAGCAGGTGCTCGCGCGGTTCCGCGTGGACGGGACGTTCGACGAGTACAACTCCCCCACCTACTACGGCATCGACCTGTACGCGCTGGCGCTGTGGCGGCGCTACGCGCACCAGCCCCTCCTGCGGTCCGGCGGCGCCGAGATGGAGGCGGGCCTGTGGCAGGACACCGCGCGGCACTACCACGCGGGCCTGCGCAACGTGGCCGGGCCGTACGACCGGAGCTACGGCATGGACCTGCGGCACTACGCCTCCGGGATCGGGCTGTGGATCTGGGCGGCCGTCGGGCGCGACCTGGCGCCGTTCCCGGAGACCCGCCGGCCGTTTCGGCACGCGTGGGACCTCGCGCTCGGCCCCGTGGTGGCCGTCCTGGGCGCCGTGGTGCCGACCGACGCCCTGGCGCACCTGACCGGGTTCCGCGGCGAGCGCCAGGTGGACCAGGTGATCGTGCGCGACCCGCGCCGGGTCGCCACGTCGTGGGTCGGCGAGCGCCTGCTGGTCGGTGCGGAGGACGTGGGCGGCGAGCGCGGGAACCTGGCCGACCAGTTCCACCCGGCGACGGTGCACTGGGCGATCGCGGCTGACGACCGCGATGCCGGGCGCGCTGCCGACGTCGGCTGGATCCGGCTGGTCAGCGACCTGACGCTCGATGCCCGGGCCGATGGTCCGACCCTGACCCTGACCTGCGCCCGGCACCACGGCGGCGACCTCGCCTTCGCGTTCCAGGTCCGGGCGCCGGGCCTGGACCCGGCCGGGTTCACGGCGGACCGCTGGGCGCTGCCGGGGCTGGAGGTGACGGTGCGGACGGAAGCCGACCTGGTCGCCGTCGAGCCCGACCCGAGGGACGACACCTGGTGGGTCCGCTACGTCGCCCGCGCCGTCCCGGCGGACCGACCGGTCGGGTTCGCGCTTGACCTCCGACTCACCGACTGAACGCTCGCTGCTCTGAGCAGTGCTGCTGAGGGCAGATCCGCCTCCCTGAGGACTGCCCGCCGGGGCACGGTGGGCGCATGACCGAATCACCGAAGGCGCCCCAGTTCGGCGAACGCTCCCGCCGCGACCTGTACGAGCGGCGTGTCCTGGTCCTCGACGGACCGCTCGACGACGACAACGGCACGCTGCTGATGACGCAGCTGATCGCGCTGGCCACGGAGGACCCGGCGTCGGACATCGACCTGTGGATCCACTCACCGGGCGGGTCGGTGCCGGCGATGCTGGCGATCCGCGACCTCATGCGCACCATCCCGAACGACGTGTCCACGCTCGTGCTGGGCATCGCCTACAGCGCGGGCCAGTTCCTGCTGTCGGCGGGCGCGCACGGCAAGCGCCGCGCGTTGCCGAACTCCCGCGTCCTGATGCACCAGGGGTCCTCGGGTATCGCCGGCACCGCCGTCGACATCGAGCTGCAGGCCGACGACCTGCGGCACACGCGCGACACCGTGCTGCGCCTGGTCTCCGAGGACACCGGGCAACCGATCGAGCGGGTCTTCGAGGACTCGCTGCACGACCACTGGTACACGGCAGAGGAGGCACTGGAGTTCGGGTTCATCGACACGATCGTGAGCGGCTTCGACGGCATCCGGCCGCGGGAGCGCGCCCGGACCGGGTTCAGCACGGCGACGACCGAGGGGGACGCACGATGAGCAGCTACACGATCCCGAACGTCATCGCGGCGCACCCGCGGGGCGAGCGCATCATGGACGTCTACTCGCAGCTCCTGAGCGAGCGGATCATCTACCTCGGCACGGCGATCGACGCCGGGGTGGCCAACGCGCTGATCGCCCAGCTCATCCACCTGGAGTCGAGCAGCCCGGACAGCGACATCCAGCTCTACGTCAACTGCGAGGGCGGCGACCCGAGCGCGGGCATGGCCATCTACGACACCATGCGCTACATCCGGCCGCAGGTGTCGACCACCGTCGTGGGGCAGGCGGTCGCCGTCGGCGCCGTGCTGCTGGCCGCCGGGGCCGAGGGCAAGCGGGCGGCGCTGCCGCACGCGCGGGTCATCCTGCACCAGCCCGCGGCGCAGGGCCGGGGTGCGATCCCGGACCTGATCCTGCAGGCGGACGAGGTAGTCCGGATCCGCGCCGACATGGAGGCCGCGCTCTCCCGGCACACGGGGCAGGACGTCGGCACGCTGCGCGCCGACACCGACCGGGACCGCATCTTCACGGCCCGGGCCGCGCTGGAGTACGGGCTGCTGGACCACGTGATCGAGCAGCGCTGACCAGGGTGGCCTGGGTCGGACGCCGTCCGGCCTAGGCCGCCAGCGCGAACGCCGCCCGGCAGGTCGGCTGCCCCCAGGCCCCCTGGACGGTGACCAGCCGGTCGGCGACCGCGCTGACCAGGTCGACCAGGGTGATGTCCAGGGCACCGGCGATCGCGGCGATCATCTCGCTGGACGGTTCCTTCACGCCGCGCTCGATCTCCGAGAGGTACTGCGGCGAGATCCCCGCCCGCCGAGCGGTCCGGTCGAGGGTCTCGCCGCGCTCGTGCCGGAGCTGCCGCAGCCGCTCCCCGACCAGGTGCCGCCAGAGCGGCTCGCGTCTCGTCCATGTCGGCCGGGCCGACTGCGGCGGGGCGTCGGTGTCCGGAGGCACGTCGTCGTGCACGGGCTGCGGAGGCGGGGCGGTCTCGGCCATGGCTTCGAGCGTAGGGCGGCCCGGCCGACGGGGCCCGGCGTTCTGCTGAGAGCAGCGGGCGCCCGGGACGACGGTGGACGGATCGGGCACTATGGAGGCATGGCTACCGACCTCTGGATCACCGGCGACCCCGACACGGACCGGCTGCTCAGCGACGACCCGTTCGCCCTGCTGGTCGGCATGCTGCTTGATCAACAGTTCCCGATGGAGCACGCCTTTGCCGGCCCCGGCAAGATCCGTGACCGCATGGGCTCGTTCGACGTCCGCGCCATCGCGGAGGCCGACCCGGACGAGTTCGTGACGATGGCGACCACTCCCCCGGCGATCCACCGGTACGGCCGCTCGATGGCGGGTCGCGTGCTGGAGCTCGCCCACGCCGTCGTCGACGAGTACGACGGCGACGCCGCCCGGATCTGGACCGCGCCCGGGGCCGACGGCGGCGCCCCGACGGGCCGCGAGGTGCTCAAGCGGCTCAACGCGCTGCCGGGCTACGGGGAGCGCAAGGCCAAGATCTTCCTGGCCCTGCTCGGCAAGCAGCGGGGCGTCCAGCCGGAGGGCTGGCGCGAGGCAGCGGGCGAGTTCGGCGAGGACGGATCCCGCCGTTCCATCGCGGACGTGACCAGCGCGGAGACGCTGCAGGAGGTCCGCTCGTTCAAGAAGGCCCAGAAGGCGGCCGCCAAGGCCAAGGCCTGACGCCGCACACCGCGGCCCGGGCAGCCCCGGACCGCGGTGCGGTCGTCACAGGCTCTTGGCCTGGGCGATGTCCTCGCGCGTCCAGCCGGGCAGCAGGAAGTCGTAGAACTCGGTGACCTCCTCGGCGGGCGTGTCCTCCGGTGACGTGCCCGTGAACCCGTCCTCGCACCCGGTCGCCGGTTCCGGCAGCTTCCACACGCCGTCGGTCACGAGCTGCGCACCCACCTGCGGGAACCGGTCGAAGTCGCACCGCTCCCCGTAGGTCCCGCACTGGACGCGGCCGCCGTCGCCCAGGTCGGCGTAGGACGCCACCTGCTGGATCTCACCGCCCCGGCGAGCCTGGGCGAACCCGGCATCGCAGTCGATCGACGCCCAGCCGTCGGCGGACGCCTCGCCGGACGCCTCGCCGGAAGAGACAGTCCGCAGGCCCGTCATCGACACCTCGGTCAGGGCGAACGTCGCTCCCGCCTCCTGGCCGGGCTCCACCTGGACGCCGTCGAGGTTCGTGTCCACGAACGACGAGACGCCCGTCGGCGACCGGAACACCGAGGCGAACAGGACCGCCCCGTCGAACGTCGAACCGTCGAGGCTTCCGCCGATCGCCGCCGCCGGCGCGAAGAGGTTGGTCGCCGAGACGTCCTCCAGCTTCCCGCCGACCAGCAGCGCCCCCGTGAGGTTGGCGCCGTCCAGCCGCGCGCCGGTCAGGTCCGCGCCGGTGAAGTCCGCGCAGGTCTCCACGCGGTCCCTCGACCAACCGACCGAGGCGTCGAAGCTGACCGGGCACCCGAGGTCCATCCCGGAGAGGTCGGCACCCCGCAGGTTCATCCCGCGGAACGGCTTCACGCCCTCCGGCGCGTCCCGGATCGTCTCGCGGATGAACTGCACGTTGGCCAGCACCTGCTCCCGCTCGGCACGATCGGCCTCGACGGCCTGCGTGAGGCGTTCCCGCTCGTCGTCGATCCAGGCCTGGTAGCCGGCCAGCAGCAGGCCGACCACGAGGCTGGACACGACGCCGATGGTCACGTCGATCAGCCACCGGCGGTCAGTTTTCTTGCGGACCGGCTCGGCGCCCGACGGCGGCTCGGCCGGTTCGGGCGAGGGCTCCGGCCGTGGCGGAGCATCCTCAAGAAGTGCGTTCATGTCGTGCGTCGTCTCCAGTCAATTCGAACAAAGCGGACACAGCATGCCGAACGGCCTGGAGCTCCGCAACGTAACTCGGGCGGGCCTTCAGGCCCGCTCGATCCGCCATCAGGACGGCGCTTGACCTCGATCTCGGCGGGTGAAACACTGCGACAAATATCGTCACAGTGTCACAGCCGGGAGGCGCAGCATGGTCGACAGCAGCAGACGGCGGGACGCCCTGCTCGACGCCGCCGTCGGGCTGCTCCTGAGCCGGGGCTACGACAAGCTGACCATGGTCGACGTCGCCGAGGCCGCCGACCTGAGCCGCACGATCGTGTACCGGCACTTCGCGTCGAAGCGGGAGCTCACCGACGCGGTCGCGGCCCGCGCCCTGGCCGACTACGCCGTCCGCTGGCGGGCGGGCCTGCGCGACGAGCCGACGCCGGGCACGCCCGCGAGCATCTACCGCGCGGGGTTCCGCGTGGTGGCCCGCGACCCGCTGCTCACGGCCATCGCCACGCGGGACCGCGACGTCTTCGGCCGGTACCTGCGTGACCCCGCGACGACCATGCCCGGCCCGGCCGGACCGGGGTTCCTCGGCGACTTCCTCGCCCTGCAGCAGCAGGCGGGCGTGATCCGCGAGGGCGTCGACCTCGCGTCCGTCGCCGTCGTCCTGGAGTCGCTCACGGCCGCGATCATGACCGCGATCCAGGCGCACCAGGACCGGCCGGACGGCCCGTCGCCGGAGGCCCTGATCGACACCGTCACCGAGATGATCGACCGGATGCTGACACCCGACGAGCCCGACACCGACGCCGCACTGGCCCTCCTCGACGGCCTGCTCGACCAGCGATAGCTCGTCCCACCACCTGCGAAGAAGGGCGACCATGCAGATCACGATCCTCACCGCCGGTTCGCGCGGCGACGTCGAGCCGTTGCTCGGCCTGGCGGTCGCGCTGCGCGACCAGGGGCACCACCCGACCGTCGTCGGCTCGCCGGACTTCGCGGAGCTGGCGGCGTCCTACGGCACCGAGTTCGAGTCGTTCGGCCCGGTGCTGCCCAAGTACGCGGACAACCCGGAGCTCGTCGAGCTGGTCGAGTCGGGCAACATGCTGCGGTTCATGGCCTACGGCGCCAAGACCCGCAAGCAGATGCTGCCGCAGATCATCGACGACATCTGGCGCGCCACGAAGCACAGCGAGGCCATGCTCTACAAGGGCCCGACGGCGCTGTACGGGTACAGCGTGGCGGAGAAGCTCGACATCCCCTGCGCCGACCTGCAGTTCTTCCCGGTCACGCCCACCCGCGAGTTCCCGACGTTCTTCCTGGGCGACGGCCGCAGCCGCGGCACCCTCCTGGACCGGGCGGGCTGGTGGGGTACGGACCAGATGATCTGGCGCACGATGCAGCAGCCGGGGGTGAACCGGCAGCGGCGCGAGGTGCTCGGCCTGCCGCCGCTGCGGACCAACGCCCGCGTGCTCCAGGACCGGCAGAACATGCCGCTCTACTACGCGTACAGCCCGCTCGTGCTGCCCCGCCCGGCCGACTGGCACCCCCGGATCCAGGTCACCGGGTACCTGCCCACCAGCGCCCCGGCCAGGTGGGAGCCGCCGGCCGATCTCGTCCGGTTCCTCGACGCGGGCGAGCCGCCCGTGTCGTTCGGCCTGGGCAGCGTGCCGATCGCGCAGCCGGGCCGCCTGGTGGACGCGTTCCTGGAGGCCCTCGACCGGACCGGGCGCCGGGGCGTCATCGTCGGCGGCTGGGCGGACCTGGGCCGGGACCACGAGCTCCCCGACCACGTGCTGCGCGTCGAGTCGGCCCCGTACGACTGGCTGTTCCCGCGCCTCGCCGCGGCGGTCCACCACGGCGGCGCCGGTACGACGGCGGCGGGCCTGCGCGCCGGTATCCCCACGATCCTGGCGCCGGTGGCGGTGGACCAGTTCAGCTGGGGCCGCCGGGTCGCCGCGCTCGGCGTCGGGCCGGACCCCGTCCCCGTCAAGGTGCTCGACGCCGACCGGCTCACCGTCGCGCTGACCCGCGCCCTCACCGACGAGCGGATGCGCGAGCGGGCCGCCCGGCTGGGCGAGCGCCTGGGCCAGGAGGACGGCATCGGCCGGACGGCGGAGCTGTTCACCGACTACCTGCGCACGGCGACGGCGGCGGCGCGCTGAACTCGCATGGCCAGCCTCTTCGCTCCTACTTCTTGCCGACCCGCTCGACCTTGACGAGGGTGCCGTCGAGCAGAAGATCCAGATCCCCGTCGTCTGCGGTGAGGACGACAACGGGGCCACGCAGCGCGAGCGCGGTCGCCGCGACCACGGCATCGACGGTCATGTCACGAGCCTTGCGCCGCGACGAGGCCGCACCAGCGCGCAGCCGTCCGGCGTCGTAGCCGATCTCCGCCGTGACCTCCTCGACCCGGAGCGCCTTGGCCGCACGCCGGACCCGCGCGTCGCGGGCGGTTCCGTCGGTGACCTCCGCGAGCGTGATCGCCGAGGCGTGCAGCGTCGAGTCGGTACGACGGGCGACCGTTGCCCACGCCTGCATCTGCCGCCCGTCGTCGGCGAGCGCGGACAGCGCCTCGGAGTCCAGCAGGATCGAGTGGGGGCCGACGATCACCGGGCGAGCCTCGCCATGATGGCCGCGACCTCGTCCTCGTCGACGGCGCCGTGCTCCGCTTCCATGCCCTGCAGGACGTCGTCCAGGGCGTCCCGTTCGAGCTGCCGCGCTACCGCGCCGGCGACATAGGCGGAGAACCCGCGCGACCCGGCTCGGGCGCGGACACCCTCGGAGGTGGACACGGGCATGGAGACGGAATGCTTCTCGATACCGGCGGCAGCAGACATGTCGCCCATCCTACTTGGAGTAGGAATTGCGGGCCAGTGCCTGTGCCCTCACCGCCGCCGGTAGGCCGTGGCCAGCACCGAGACCGTCACCTCGGTGGGCAGCGCGCCTTCGTCGTCGCGCAGCTCTGCCTCGGTGACGTGGCGGGCGCTCGGCGTCATCAGCACCAGGTCGACCGCCTCCTGGCGGGTCAGCGGCGTCGTGTACTCGACCCGCTCCGTGCGAGCCTCCTCGAACCACGGGTCGAGCGCCTGGTGCAGGCGGTCCTCCTTGTCCGGGTCGACGGCCACCATCCCCGCGACCTGGCGGCGCAGCTCGGCCAGGTGCCCGCCGAACGGCCGCACGACGACCAGCGTCCCGCCCGGCCGCAGCACCCGGTGGAACTCGGCCGGGTTCCGCGGCGCGAACACGTCGAGCACCACGTCGACCTGCTCCGACTCGATCGGGAACGGCCGGAAGACGTCCCAGGTGGCGGCCGCGGCCCGCTCGTGGGCCTTCGCCGCCGTCCGCAGGGCGTGCGCGGACGTGTCCAGCCCCAGGCCGACGGCGCCCGGCATCGCGTCCAGCACGCCCGCGAGGTAGTAGCCGGTGCCGCAGCCGACGTCGACGACGGTGGCGGGCGGCCTGGCGCCGTCGCCCGCGCCCGCGGACTCGCCCGCCAGGTCCGCGACCGTGTCCTGGATCGGCGCATACCGGTCCGCGGCCAGGAAGTCGCGGCGGGCCCGCGCCATCGGTCCGTCGTCCCCGCTGGTGGCGCGCGTGCCGGTCAGCAGGCTGACGTACCCGTAGCGGGAGAGGTCAAAGCTGTGCCGGTTGGGGCAGCGCAGCGCGCCGGGCGCGGTCGTGAGCTCGTCGCCGCACGACGGGCAGCGCAGCAGCGGGAGGATCGGGTCGAGGGCGGCGGGGACGGCGACGGGCACGGAGAGCTCCTGGCAGGGGTGATCGGGAGGGCGGGCTAGACGCGGTCCTGCGGGACCGGGTTGGCGGCCCGGCCCTCGGTCGACAGGAGCAGCACGACGGCGTCGGCCCGCAGCCCGATCGCCTCCCGCCAGCCGGGCTGCCCCAGGACCAGACGGGCCGCGGCGAGCGTCGCGGCGCCGCACGGTCCGGCGTCGACGCCGTCCCGGGCCAGGTCGTCGACGGCGGCGGCCGCCTGGTCGTCGGAGACGGTGACCGCGCCGTCGAGCCCGTCGCGCAGGACGGGCCAGGCCAGGGCCGAGACGGTGCCGCAGCAGAGGCCGGTCATGATCGTGTCGCCCACGGGCGCGGTGACGGGCCGGCCCGCGCGCAGCGACGCGACCAGCCCCGCCGCACGGTCGGGCTCGACGGCGAGCAGCGTGCCGCCGTCGGCCCCCGCGGTGCGGTAGTGGCTCACCACGGCCTGGGCGAACGAGCCGACGCCCACCGGGATCACCACCAGGTCGGGCGCGGCGACGCCGAGCGCCGCGAGCTGCTGGTCGGCCTCGAGGCACAGCGTCGCGTAGCCGTCGACGATCCACTGCGGGATGTCCGTGTACCCGTCCCAGGAGGTGTCCTGCACCAGCACCGCGGTCGGGTCGGCGGCCGCGTCGGCGGCGGCGCGGGCCACGACGTCGTCGTAGTCCCCCTCGGACTCGACGGTCCGGGCGCCCTCGGCCGCGATGGCCTTCTTGGCGGCCTCGGTGATGCCGGGCGGGTAGTAGATGGTCGCGTTCGCGCCGACCAGCGCCGCGACGTGCGCGACGGCGCGGCCGTGGTTGCCGTCGGTCGCGGCGTAGAGGCGGACGGCGGTGCCACGCACGGCCTCACGGACCGCGTCCAGCGTGATCGTGGCCAGGCCGAACCGCTCCCCCAGGGCACGCGCGATCGCGTACGACGCGCCCAGCACCTTGAACGCCGGCAGCCCGAGCCGGCTCGACTCCTCCTTGACGAGCACCCGTCCGACACCGAGCTCCGTGGCGAGGCGCGGCACGTCCCGCAGCGGTGTGGGCGCGTATCCGGGCAGGGTGCGGTGGAAGTCGATGGCGGGCACGTTGACGATTGTCCCCGACACCCCGCCCGGCGCCCGACCGGTCAGAGGAGCCCGACCGCCGCGAGCGCCGTCGCCACGACGCCCGCGAGGGTGCGCACGTGGTTCCAGGAGGTCCACGGCTGCCGGTAGGCGCGCCATTCCGCGGCCTTGTCGTGGGCGGCGAGGAGGCGGTTGTTGAGCGGTACGTTCAGCGCCATCGTCACGCCGAAGGTGCCGACCAGGTACACCGCCGCGGCGGCGAGGATCCAGCCTCCGCCGGCGCGTTCGTCCACCAGGCCCCAGATGCCGGTGACCCCCGGGACGAGCAGCGCGCCGAAGAAGATGCTCATGAAGGCGGGCATCGGGGCCGTCTCGTTGATGCCGTTCATCGCGTCGCCCGCGGCCTCGTCGGACGCACGGGCGAGGCCGCTCATGACGAACGACGAGAACCCGAAGAAGACGCCCGCGGACAGGCCCAGCAGCACCACCGATGCGACGGCGAAGATCGTCCAGACCATGCGAGCCTCCAGGTCAGCGCAGCGGCGCGGCGTACCACAGCCACTCTTCCACGAAGGGGCCCGCGAGTTCCAGGACTACGCCGACAGGTGAACGCGGACCGCCCGGGCGCCTGTGACACTCGGGTAACAGATCGGGCACACCGGACACGTTTCGCCCACGGAGTGTCGGTGTGCCGTGGAACACTTCGGCTCATGCTCGAACTTGCCACCGGAAGCGGGCTCGCCTTGTCGGCGGGCCTCAACGCATGGATCCCGCTCATCTTTCTCGGCGTGCTGTCGCGCTTCACCGACCTGGTGGAGCTGCCGGGTACGTGGGCGTGGCTGGAGAACGGCTGGGTGATGGCGATCCTGGTCGTGCTCCTGGTGCTCGAGTTCGCGGCGGACAAGATCCCGGTGCTCGACTCGATCAACGACGTGGTGCAGACCGTGATCCGGCCCACCGCGGGCGGTATCGCGTTCGGCGCGGGCTCGATGTCCGAGACGGCGACGGTCACGGACCCGGGCGCGTTCGTGCAGTCCGGGCAGTGGATCCCGATCGTCGCGGGTGTCGTGCTGGCCCTCGGCACGCACGCGGCGAAGGCGGGCGGCCGCGTGGTCGCCAACACGGTGTCGGGTGGCACGGCGGCCCCCGTTGTCAGCGCGGCGGAGGACGCGACCAGCATCGGCGTCTCGTTCCTGGCGGTCCTGGCGCCGCTCGCGATCATCCCGGTGATGATCCTGTTCGTGGTCGGTGTGATCATGCTGATCCGGAGCCTGGTGAAGCACCGGCGCGCCCGGGCGGCGGGACAAGGCGGCGGGGATGCCTACTACGTCTGAGGTCGAGGGACTCCAGCGGGCCCGGCTCACCTCGGTGGGCCTGGGTGCGCTGCGCGCGCCGGGTGACGACGGCGCCGGTGCCGGCGTCAGCGGTGTGCCCGGCGTCGTCGCCCGGCTCGGTGCGGTGCAGTCGCAGGAGCTGCACTCGTCCGCGTGGGGCGTGGCGCAGCGCCTGGCCGCGCCCGCCACGCTGGAACAGGTGCAGGGGGCGCTGGCCGACGGCTCGGTCCTGCGCACGCACGTCCTGCGGCCCACCTGGCACTACGTGGTCCCCGAGGACCTGGCGCCGCTGATGACGGCGACCGCGCCCCGGATCCGGAAGGCGATGGCCTCGACGGAGCGGTCCTACGGCTTCGACCACGCGGCGCTCCCCCGCAGGCACGACGTCGTCGCCGGCGCGCTGGCGGACGGCCCGCTGACCCGCAAGGAGATCGGCGTCGCGCTCGCCGAGGCCGAGGGTGCGCCGCTCGATGCCTGGCACCTGGGGCAGCTGATGATGCACGCGGAGCTCGACCTGATCGTGGCGAGCGGTCCGATGCGTGGCAAGCAAGCCACCTACCGGCTGCTGGCGGAGCAGCGGTCCTGGGACGAGCACGCCGCCCGCGTCCACCTGGCCCGCGCGTACGTGCGGGGGCACGGTCCGTGCCGCGCCGAGGACGTGGCCTGGTGGGGCACCCTGACCAAGACGGCGGCCCGGGCAGCCGTGGCCGACGCCGGGCTCACCCGCCACGAGATCGCGGGCCTGACGCTCTGGACCGACGGCGACCTGCCCGAGCCGGCGCCGGCGGGCACCGTGCGCCTGCTGTCGGTCTACGACGAGTTCTTCTGCCACGACTTCAAGAGCTGGCCGTCCCTGACCCGCGACGGCATGCCGAGCCGGTGGCTGTACACCGGCCTCGTGGTGGTGGACGGGATGATCGCCGGCGGGTGGTCGCGGGTGCTCAAGGCCCAGACCGTGGAGCTCACGGTCGAGCTCATGGACGAGCCGTCGGCCACGGTCTGGTCGGCGCTGGAGGCCGAGGCCGGGCGGTACGGCGCGTTCTGCGGCCTCGGGCCGACGCTGGCCCGCGGCCCGGTGGGCAAGGGCACCATCGGCTGATCCGCCGACCGGCAGCTCGCGGCCCGGCGCGCCGGGGTGGCGTGGCCCGCACCCGGGTGGGCAGACTCCGCACATGACTCGTATCGCCGTCGAAGGTCAGGCCAAGCGCACCCACCCCGCCGAGCGCGGGACCGTCAACCTGCACGTCGCGTTCTCGGGCACCCTCCGCAACGACGTGGTGGAGCAGGTGGCCCGCACCCACACGATCCTCGTCGACCAGGCCAAGGCGCACGTCGAGTCGGGCGCCGCGGAGAAGTGGGACTCCGCCTCCGTGCACTCGTACGTCTACGACGACCGGGTCAAGAGCTCCGGCTCGGGCGGCAAGCAGCGCATCCGGCGGTTCCGGGCCTCGGCGCGGCTGTCGGTCACCTTCAGCGACTTCGAGGTCCTGTCCACGTGGCTCGCCGATATCATGGACGTCGAGGGCGTCGAGATCGACTGGCTGAACTGGACCCTGACCGACGAGACCCGCAAGACGCTCCAGGCGGAGGCCCGCGTCGAGGCCGCCGAGGAGACGGTGGTGCGCGCCCAGTCCTACGCCGACGCGCTGGGCCTGGGCCCGGTGTCCCCCGTCGCCATCTACGAGGCGGGGCTGCGCGGGGGCAACGACGGCGGGAACACCCCGATGTACGCCATGCGGGCCGGCGCCATGGCCGCGCCCGGCGGCGGCGCGCAGGTCGAGCTGCAGCCCCGCGACATCGACGTCGAGATCACCGTGTCGGCCGACTACGAGACCGGGCCCGTCGTCGAGGCCTGAGACAGCACCCCGGCGGAACGCAGCCGGTCGAGCACCAGGTCGTGGGGCACGGCGGTCGCCGTGCCGCGGTGCCCCACGGTCGTGGTCGCCATGAACACCGAGTTGAGCAGCGCCTCCTCCGTCGCGTCCATCGTCGCCGCGAAGAGAGGGTCCAGGTCGCTGTCGGCCAGGCTGCCCGACGACGGGGCGCCCGGCGCGGCGGCACCCGCCGTGCTGAACGCCAGGGCGTAGTCGCCGCTGCCGCCCGTGAAGTCGGAGCCCACCCGCGCCATCGCGAACACGGCCCGCCTCGCGACCCGGCCGAGCTGGCGCGCGTCCAGGGGCGCGTCGGTGGCCACGACGATCATGCAGGAGTTGCCCTCGGGCTGGTTCGCGGCGTGCGTCGGCGCACCGGCAGCCCCGACCACCGGGCAGACGCCGTCGTCGTCCGGCCGGATCGGGACCCCACGCACGGTGAGGGTGCCCGAGAAGTTGGACTGCACCAGCACGCCCACCGTCCGACCGTCGACCATGCGGGACGACGTGCCGATCCCGCCCTTGAACCCGAGCGCCATGGTGCCCGTCCCGGCGCCGACGCAACCCTCGCCGGGCAGGCCGGGGGCCGCGCCGTCGAGGGCGGCCAGCACGTGCGCCTCGGTGACGGGCCGGGCGCGGATGTCGCTGAGCCGGCCGTCGTTGGTCTCGCCCACCACCGGGTTGAGCGTGCGGGTCTCCTCGTGCCCCGGGCCGGCGAGCACGTGCGTGACCAGGGCGTCCGCGGCCCGGAAGGCGCTCAGCGTGGCGGTCAGCAGGATCGGCGTCTCGATCTCGCCGAGCTCGGCCACCTGGGTGGCGCCGACCAGCTTGCCGAACCCGTTCCCGACGAACAGCCCGCACGGCAGGCTGCGCCGGTCGCCGTCCAGCGCGTCGGGGACGACCGCGGTGACCCCGGTGTGCAGGCGGGGCGGGTCCACGATCGTGGTGTGCCCCACCCGCACGCCGGGCACGTCGGTGATCGCGTTCAGGGATCCGGTCGGGAGCGACCCGACGAGAATCCCGAGCTCGCGCACACGCCGAGGCTGCTGGTTGTCGGTCATGACAACAGAATGGCACCGTGCGCCTTGATGCCGACACCTGCCGCTCGCGGTTCGCCGCAGCCCGGCACGCCTATCTCGCCACGGCCGACGGCGACGGCGTGCCGCAGCTCGTGCCGGTCACGTTCGCGCTGGTCAGCGCCGTCGACGGCACCGCTGCGGGCGCTCCGGCCGACGAGATCGTCGTCGCCGTCGACCACAAGCCGAAGACCACGCGGGACCTGAAGCGGCTGCGCAACATCGCGGCAAACCCGCGCGTCGCCGTGCTCACGGACCGGTACGACGACGACTGGTCCCGGCTGTGGTGGGTGCGGGCGGACGGCGTCGCCGCCGTCGAGCACGACGGCGAGCCGCGGGAGGCGGCGCTGGACGCGCTGGCCGCCCGGTACCCGCAGTACCGCGAGCGCCGGCCGGACGGCCCGGTCATCCGGGTCCGGGTGGGCCGCTGGTCGGGCTGGGCGCACGGCTAACCGCAGGCCTGGCCCGACCAGCGACCCGGCCCGACCACCCCCCTTCGAGGCCTAAGTTTCTTCGCTTTCCGGCAGCGCAAAGCGAAGAAACTTAGGCCTCGAAGAAGTAGAGCCCCACCGAAACCGACGCGCGATCGCCGCCGCCCGACGGCGCCGCCACCGCCCGCTGCCGCTGCCGCCCGACGGCGAACGTAGGGTCGCTCGGCGCAAGAGGCCTCTTGGAGCGAGCGACCCTACGTTCGGTGCGATTGAGTCGGTGGTAGTGCGCGCCGGCCGACAGCCGGCGCACCTCGGCGTCGTCTCGCCAGCGCGTCCGACGGCGAACGTAGGGTCGGTCGGCTTGAGACGGCTCTTGGGCCGAGCAGCCCTACGTTCGACGCCGAGCACTGGCCGCCGACCGCCGCGTGCCGACCGGGCGGAGCGCTCGCGGGTACTCCCCCACGAGGCCTAAGTTTCTTCGCCTTGACGCGGCCGAAAGCGAAGAAACCTAGGCCTCGAAGGGGACTGGCGAAGCAGAGGGAACCCGGGCGGAGGGAACCGTCAGACCCACTGCACCAGCTGCCACACGATCCCGTTCGGGTCGGCGAACTGGCAGTAGCGCTCGCCCCAGGGCTCGGTCTCGGGCGGCGTGACGACCTCCGCCCCGGCGGCGGAGATGCGGGCGAACTCGGTGTCGAGGTCGTCCACGACGAACGCGATCAGCAGCCCCTGACCGGCGGGGCCGGCGATCCGCTCGGGCTTGAACGTGCCGAGCCCGACCCGCAGGAACACGATGTTGAGGCCGGCGCTCTGGTGCTCCAGCGACACGAACCCGTCGTCGGACATGGCCTCGGTGAACCCGAGGTGCTGCTTGGCGAACTCGGCCGACGCGGCAACGTCGGGCACGTTGAGGGACAGGGCGGTACCGGTGATCTTCAAGCTGACTCCTCGCTCCACGGACTCACTTCATAAACCTTGTACGGCGTACAACGTAAGATGGTTGCAGAATGTTCCCGGCCCGTCACCCGGATTCTGGAGACCCATGCCCCGCGAGCTGATCGACCTGCTCTGGCGCGACCACCCGGCCGCCCCGCGGGGCGGCGCGCGCGGCCCGCAGGCCCGCGTCTCGACGGGCGCGGTGGTCGAGGCGGCCATGCGACTGGCCGACGCCGAGGGGCTGCCCGCCGTCACCGTCCGGCGGCTGGGCGAGGTGCTCGGGGTCTCCGCCATGTCCGTCTACACGCACGTGAACAGTCGCGACGACCTGCTGGTCCTCATGGCCGACGCCGCGTTCGCGGCCATGCCGCTGCCAGAGCACGGGAGCGCGGGCTGGCGCACGCGCGTGCGGCGCGTCGCCGACGCGAACCTTGCGCTGCTCGGCGAGCGCCCCTGGCTGCTGGAGATCGACGACGACCGCACGGCGTTCGGCCCGGGCACCATCGCCAAGTACGACCACGAGCTGCACGCGCTCGACGACCTGCCGCTGGACGACGTCGCCCGCGACGCCGCGCTCACGTTCGTGCTGGACTTCGTCCGCGGGGCCGCGCGGGCGCAGCGGCCCGACCCGCGGGCGGACGAGATGCCGCAGGCCTGGGCCCGCTGGGCGGGACGGCTGGCGGAGTACCTCGGCGACGACCACGAGCTCGCCCGACGGGTGGGCGGCGCCGCGGGCGCGGCGATGAACGCGCCGTCCAGCCCGACCCACGCCTGGACCTACGGCCTGGAGCGCGTCCTGGACTCCCTCACCCCGCCCGCCGAGCGGTGAGCGCCGAGGTCAGGGCTGGGCGTCCGGGGTCTCGTTGCGCAGGCGGGGCTCCGTACGGTTGGCCGGCTTGACCCCCGACTTGTCCTGGTAGAACGCGCGGATCACGTCCATGTCGGCGGCGACGTCGCCGGTCAGCTCGATGCTCGGCCCCAGGCCCGCGACCTTGGCGACGCCGTCCACGTACCCGAGCGTCACGGGCAGGCCCGCCTTCAGCGCGATGCGGTAGAACCCCGACTTCCAGTAGCCCGAGCCCTTGCCGCGCGTACCCTCCGGCGTCACCACGAGGTGGAACTCCTCGCCCCGGCCGACGGCCGCGAGGATCTCGTCGACGATGCTGGCCGGGTCGCTCCGGTCCACGGGGATGCCGCCCAGCGAGCGCATGACACCGGCCATCGGCCCCTTGAACCAGGAGTCCTTGATGAGGAACCGGATGTGCAGGTCCATCTGGAACGCGATGGCCAGCATGAGGAAGAAGTCCGTGTTGGACGTGTGCGGCGCCCCGATGAACACCGTCGGCCGGGTCGGCGCGGGTTCCGTGCGCAGCCGGTAGCCGGTGCCGGCCCAGATCAGTCGTGCAACGGCCCGGCGGATGGTGCGTGACATCGTCGTCCTCGGTTCAGGGGATCGGCGGAAAACCTCAGGCTGCGCTGAGCTTCAGGGTCTGCAGTGTGACAGAACCACGACCCGCTCAACGATTACCGTCCGCCGCCCGTTCCGGGGCGGCCGCCCGTTCCGCGACAGGCCGGCTCCTCAGCGGCGCAGCAGCGGACGCACGCTGCTCGCAGCCAGCCGCACCAGCCCCCGCGAGCCCGCCGTCTGCTCGTCGAACAGCATGAGCGCCACGTGCGCCATCGCCTCGTCGGACGCCGCCACGGCGCGCGTCGCGATGCCCGCCCACGTCTTGGAGCGCATGAGCTGCTGCGCCAGGTAGCACTCGCGGTAGTGCCGCCCGAAGCGGCGGCGGTGCGCCCGCTCGAACCCCGCGAGGACGTCGGCCAGGCCTGCGCCGGCCCACGTCCCGCCGCCTCGCTCCACCTCCCCCAGGTGCTCAGCGAGCTGCACGCCCGCGGCCATGCCGTAGAAGATGCCCTCGCCGCTGAGCGGGTTGATGGTCGCGGCCGCGTCGCCGACCAGCACGGCGGCCCTGCCCCGCGCCGTCATCGGGGTCCGGGCGGCGGCGTGCGGGAGCTGGTGCGTGGCGACGCGCTCGACCCCGGAGACCGAGAAGCCCCGGCGCCCCAGGTCCTCGACGTACAGGTCGAACAGGTCGCGCAGCTTGCGGCCGTGCCGCGCGGTCTGCCGCTTCAGGTGGTTGACGGGGAGCCCGACGCCGATGTTCGCGCCGTCGTCGGGCAGCGGGAAGACCCAGCCGTAGACCGGCAGGAGCGACTCCAGGAAGTCGAACCGGAGGGTGTCGCTCACGGGTTTGTCCGGGTGGGTCACCTTGCCGTACGCGCGCATCGCGATGTGGGTGTGCCGCATCGACGGCCGCTCGACGCCGAGGGCGCGACGCACCGCGGAGTAGGCGCCGTCGGCGCCGACGACCAGGTCGTACGTCGCCTCGCCGTCGGACAGGGCGACCCGCTCGCGTACGCCGTCCGGCGCCGACCCCTCGAACGAGACGCCCTCGCGCACCTCGGCGCCGGCGTCGCGCGCCGCGCCCAGCAGGAGGTGGTCCAGGTCCAGCCGGGGCGTGACGTAGCCCGCCAGGTCGCGGCCCTCCATGAGCGGGCCGCGCGCCAGGGCCTCGACCCCGCCCGGGCCGCTGATCGCCACCGACATCGGCATGTGGAACGGCTCGAGCAGCTCCGACAGGCCGAGCCCGTCCAGCACCCGGCGGGCGCCGGGGCCCAGCCCGTCACCGCAGGTCTTGTCGCGCGGGAACGTGGCCTTGTCGACCACGGTCACCCGGGCGCCGGGAACCTCACGGCGCAGCGCGATCGCGGTGGCGGCGCCCGCAGGCCCGCCCCCGACGACGAGGACCCGGGGTGCGTTGTCGCTGACCACGCCGTCGACCCTAGACCCGCCCGGACCGGCCGGCCAAGGTGGGCCGGGCGGTCAGCGGCGCGGCTTGCGGTCGGTCACGTCCTCGGCGGTGCCGGGCACGGTCTTGCCGTTGGCGTACTTCCCACCGGACGTGGTCCCGGCGTCCGCCGTCGCGCCGCCCTTCGAACCGGCGCCACCCGAGGCGCCGCCCGGCGTCGTGTCGCCGGTGGTGCCCGGTACGGTGCGGTGCTCCCGGAACCGCCGGATGGCCTTGTAGAGGGTGACGCCCGCGATGACGATCGCGATGGCGTCGTCGCCGAGACCGAGGGGCCCCAGCACGCCTTCGGACAGGAGGTCGATCGGGCTCGCCACGTACCCGGCGCCCGCGACGAACGTGAGGATCTCCTGCCAGGTGAACTTCCTGGGATCCTTGCCCCGCTTGTTTTCCTCGCGCATGCCCCGGAACGTAACGGAGAACGGGGAAACTCGCCAGGGATGTCCCGGAAGCCCGTTTCGTGACATCGGCCTCAGGCGGCGCTGGTCAGACGTCTATCGGACGCCGGTCCTCCACCAGCCGCGACGTGTACCCGGCCGCCACCAGCCGGTCGAACGCGCCGATGACGTCGCCGGGCACATCCTCCTCGTGGGAGATGAAGCCGAGCTCGGCGTAGAGCGTGAGGCGCTGCGTCTCGCCGACGAGCATGTCGACCACGCGGTCGGCGTCGCCGACGCCGGCCACGTACTCGTCCAGAGTCTGGGGCCGCGACACGCACAGCACGTCGACGTCGGGCCACACCATCTGGCTCGTCGCGAACGCGCGACGCTGCTGGTAGGGGTGCGAGACGAGCAGCACGGAGGTCGGCTCGACCCCGTGCTCGACGAGCAGGTTGCGGCTGTACTCCAGGTTCTCGCTGGTGTTGGTGGCCTCGGGCTCGACGAGCACCGCCTCGGCGGGCACGCCGCTCGCGATCGCGTGGTCGCGGTAGCCGAGCGCCTCGCCCTCGGGAAAGGCGTCGACGGTGGTGGGCGCGTTGGCACCCGTGAAGACGATCTGCCGGAACAGTCCCTGGTGGTAGAGCTCCGCGGTGTACTCGGCCACGCCGAGGTCGTGGCCGCCCAGGCCGATGCAGACGTCGACCTGCCGCGGCTCGTGCTGCAGGTCGTGGAACACCCACAGCGTCTCTACGTCCTCCCGCACCTCGGCGGGGATCATGACGTTCGGCATATGACGACCATATTGCTCGGAGGAATGGGGGGCACAACCAGAGTGAGAGCGCACGCCTGGATTCCACAGGAATTGCGTGCAATGTCACATTTATCGGGAACAGACCACGAGCGCCGTCGCTCTCCGTCCCCGCGCCCCCCGCACCGACATCCCATACCGAGACAAGGTAGCGGACCCCGGAGAAACCGCCCTACCGCGGGGGATCCTCGTCCTCCTCGGGCTCGCCGGCCGGGTCGGCCGCGACGGGGACCACGTCGTCCTCGAGCTTGCCCGAGAAGAGGTCGTAGTACTGCAGGTGAAGGTGGTAGCCGGCACCCAGCGCGATGCGCCGGACCATTCCGAGCGTGGGCTCGATCTGCCCCGACTCGATGCGGCTGATCGTCGACGTGGGCACGCCCGCGAGCACCCCGAGGGAACTCATGCTGAGCCCTCGCTCGGCACGGATCCGGGCAATGATCTGGGCTGCGTTCGTGAGCAAGGTGCCCTCCCGTCGACGCTCTGCCATCGAAACGTGCCATGACGCACGACAGGGCCTGCCGGAAAGTGAAGATCTGTTTTCCGGCAAGCCCTGTGGGACCTGACTCTATACGTCTATGGCCGTCGCGGCTCAGCGACGGGGCATGTGTCGCGATGTTTCCCCCGGGGGTGCCGCACCGACACGTTGGCCTACTACTCTCAGCCCCCATGGGTACTGCGAGCTCACCGGGGGACGCCGCGCCCCGGCCGGCCGCCGGGCACGGGACAGGACGTCGCGGCCAGGCGGCGCGCGCCGTGCGCGCCCTTCTCCAGGAGCACCCCGCGTGGGTGCTCCTGCGGTCGAGGAACGCCGCGGCCGCCGTCGTGCTGCTCGACCGCAACCTCGGGGCCTCCCGCCGCCGGCTGCCCGTGGAGCAGCTCGCCGACCGGATCGACGACGACGTCCCCGAGCTGCGCCGCGCCGGCTTCGAGCTGCCCTACTCGGGCTACTTCTACGTCTCCGAGTGGATCGACGAGGGCGTGCTGGTGCGCCGCCGCGCCGCGTCGAACGGGGGCGAGCCCGGCGCCGAGACGGTCGAGCTGTCCGACGGCGCCCTGCTCGCCATCCGCTTCGTCTCCCGCCTGAGCCGGCCCCACCCCGCGGTGACGCCGTCCCGGCTCGGTGCGGTGCTCGACGGCCTGCACCGGCTGGCCGACGAGTCCGACCCGGACCCGGAGGCCCGGCTCGCGGCCCTGCTGGAGCAGCGCGCCGCCCTCGACGCCAAGATCGAGCGCGCCCGCCGCGGTGACTCGGAAGCCCTGCCCGCGGACGTCGCCGTCGAGCGCGCCCGCGAGATCCTCGCCCTCGCGGGCGACATCCCCGCAGACCTGGCCCGGGTGCGCACCGAGCTGGAGCGCACGGACCGCGAGCTGCGGCGCCGGCTCCTGGAGTCCGACGGGTCGCGGGACATCTTCCTCGACGACATCTACCGCGGCGTGGACCACCTGGCCGAGTCGGAGGCGGGCCGCGGCCTGGTCGCGTTCCGCGAGCTGCTGCGCCGGTCGGAGCACACGGCGCAGGACGACCTCGGCCGCGTGCTCGACTCGGTGCACCTCGCGCCGAGCGAGGCCTCGGCGCTGCGCCGCCTGCTGCCCACGCTGCAGGACGCCGCCGACGAGCTCACCGACACCATGGGCGTGCTGCGCCGCGCGCTGCAGCGGATGGTGCGCTCCGGGGAGCTCCCGGCCGAGCGCGCGCTGCGCCGGCTGATCGGCGAGGCGCAGGACGCCGCGCTGGCCGCCGCGCCCGACGTCGCCCCCGGCGCCGAGCTGCGCCTGAGTCTGCCGCTGGGCGCGGTGGCGCCCCGCTCCGTGGGCGGCCTCGCGCCGCACAACCCGGGCGGGGAGGACGTCGAGGCGCCGCCCGCCGACCCCGCCCTGCCGCCCCGGCCAGTCTCGCTGACGGCCCTGCGCGCGATGGCCCGCGACTCGGAGATCGACGTCGACGAGCTGCGCGGGCACGTGAACGACGTGGTCGACCAGGCGGGCCGGGCCACGGTCGCCTCGGTGCTCGCCGCGCACCCCGCGACGCAGGGTGCCGCCAGCGTCGTCGGCCTGCTGACGCTCGCCGAGCGGCACGGCACCCCCACCACCGAGCAAGAGGACGTCGGCTGGCGGTCCTCGCGCGGCGTCGCGCGGCGCGCCACCCTTCCCCAGTACCAGTTCGAGGAGCATGTCCCGTGACAGAACCCGTTCCCGGACGAGGTCCGGCGCGAACCGACCCGGCAGACCTCCGCACCGCGCGCCCCGGGCGGGCGGCCGACGGCGGTGCCGCGGCCGCGCCGTCGGGCAGCGGGTCCGGCGGCGAGGCCGGCAGCCGCCTCTGGCCCGGCGACCACGGCACGCTGCCCGCGGCCGCGCGCCTCGCGCTGGCGCGGCTCGTGCGCGGGCCCTACCTGGCCGCCGAGACCGACGCCGACACCTGGCGCGCGCTCCTGGCCCACGAGGACGTGGTCCGCGAGCGCCTCGCCGACCAGTACCTCGACCTGGTGGTGGACGGCGACGCGCAGGTCGCGTTCGTGCGCGACGTGCCGGCGGCCGACGCGCCGCAGGTGGTGCGGGAGGTCACGCTGACGTTCCTGGACACGGCGCTGCTGCTGCACCTGCGCGCGCTGCTGCTGGACTCGGCGGACGGGCGGGTGGCGGTCAGCCGCGACGAGGCGGCCGACCAGCTCGCCGTGTACCGGCGGCGCGGCGGTGGTTCCCCGATGGACTTCACCCGGCAGCTGGACGCGACGTGGGCGCGGCTGATCGAGTCGGGCATGCTGGAGCCGCTCAGCGGGGACCGGTGCACGGTCTCCCCCGTGCTGCGGACCGTGTTCGGGGCGGACCAGGTCGCGGCGCTGAGCGCCGAGTACGCCCGGCTGGCGAAGGAGAGCGCATGAAGACCCCGCACCCGTCCCCCACCGGGCAGTGGCGCCTCGCGCGCGTCGAGCTGGTCAACTGGGGCACCTTCTCGGGGCACCACGTGGTGCCCGTCCCGCGCGAGGGCTTCCTGCTGACGGGCCACTCGGGCTCGGGCAAGTCGTCGCTGGTCGACGCCGTCGCCGCGGTGCTGACACCGCCCGAGCACCTGCGGTTCAACGTGGCCGCGGCCGGCACGGCCGCCACGGAGCGCGAGGCGGGCGACCGCGACGTCGTCTCGTACGTGCGCGGCGCGTGGCGGCACCGGACCGACGAGAGCACGGGCGAGGTCGTGGCCGACCACCTGCGCCAGGGCGCCACCTGGTCGGGCGTGCTGCTCCGGTACTCGGACGGCACGGACTCCGACGACGGCGCCGTGACCCTGGTGCGCCTGTTCCACCTCACGCGCGGCTCGTCCGCGCCGGCGACGCTGCACGTGGTGGTGCGTGGCGAGGTCGGGCTGCTGGACTTCGAGCGGTTCGTCCGCTCGGGCCCCGACGTCGCGGGCGTGACAGCCGCCTGGCCCGACGCGACCGTGAGCGAGCGGCACGCGCCGTTCGCCGCGGCGTTCACGCAGGCCCTGGGCATCGGCTCGGAGCAGGCGCTGGTGCTGCTGCACCGCACGCAGTCGGCCAAGAACCTGGGCAGCCTGGACGACCTGTTCCGCGGGCACATGCTGGACGAGCCGGGGACGTTCGAGCTGGCGGCCCAGGCCGTGGACCAGTTCGCGGACGTGGCGCGCGCGTACTCCGACATCGAGACCTCACGGCGGCAGATCGACCACCTGGGCCGGCTCGCCGCCCTGACCAAGACGTACGACGAGGGCTCGGCGGCCGGGGTGCGCGCCGCGACGCTGCGCGGCTCGCTGGAGACCTTCAAGGACGCGTGGAAGCTCGACCTGGCGCACGGCGCGCTGGCGGGGGCGCGCGCCGCGGAGGAGCGGGCGCAGCACCACCGCAAGGCCGCCGACACCGAGGTCGACGTCGCCGCCAACACGCACCAGCAGGCCGTGAACGTGCTGGGCGCGCGCGGCGGGCAGGCGCTCGCCACGCAGGCCGACCGCCTGCAGCGCGCGGGCGAGATCGCGGCCCTGGTCCGCACCCGGCGCGGCGAGCTGAAGACCGACCTCGAGTCCGTCGGCATGAACATGCCGGAGACGTTCGCGGAGTTCGCGGCGCTCAAGGAGAAGGCCCGCTGGGAGCTCGGCGGCACCAAGCCGCCGGCCACCGGCGCGGTGCCGACCCTCACCGGCGCGATCCCGGCCGTGACCGGCCAGGTCGCCGCCGTCGCGACCGGCCAGGTCGCCGCGGTGACGGGTCAGGTCGCCGCCGTGACGACCGGCGCCGTCCCCGAGGTGTCCACCGACTCCGTGCCCGCGGTCACGACGGGCGCCGTCGCGACGGTCACGCGGTCGCGCGCCCCCGAGCTGCTCGACGGCGCCATCCGGGAGGCCCTGGCCACGCGGTCGGCCGTCGGCCAGCAGCACGAGGCCGTGGCCACCCGGATCCAGGCCGTGCGCCAGACCCAGACGAACGTGCCGGCCGCCCTCGCCGCGGCCCGCCGCGCCGTGGCCGAGGCCGCCGGGCTCGACGTCTCGGTGCTCCCGTTCGCGGCCGAGCTGCTGCGCGTCCGGGAGGACGACGCCGCCTGGCGGCCCGTGATCGAGGAGATCCTGCGCCCGCTCGGCACGCTCGTGCTGGTCTCCCCCGCACACCGCGCCGCCGTGGCCCGCGCCGTCGAGGCCGGGCCCGGCCTGCGCTACCGCGTCGTCGGCGTGCGGAACGACGCGCCGCGGTCCACCGACGACTCGTCCCTGGTGCACAAGGTCGAGGTCAAGGACGGCCCGGCGTCGGGCTGGCTGCACCGCCGCCTGTCCGAGCAGTACGACTACCTGTGCGTGGACGAGCCCGCCGGGCTGGACCTGCACGAGCGCGCCGTGACCCGCGAGGGTCTGATCAAGCACGGGCCGGAGGAGATCGAGCAGCCGCTGCTGCCCGGCGTCGAGGACTGGGCGCTCGGCTGGGACGCGGACGACCGGCTGGACCAGCTCCTGGAGCTCGCCCGCGAGACGCAGGCCCGGCTGGCCGAGGCCGACGAGGCCGTGGCCGACGCCGTCGCCGAGCAGCGCGAGGCCGTGCGCCGCCAGCTCACGCTCCGGCACGTGGCCCGCCGCGAGTGGCGCGAGGTGGACATCGAGACCGCCGAGGCCGACCTGACCGACGCCCAGGCGTCGTTCGACCGGCTGCTGGACGGCACGATGGACCTGCTCCAGGCGTCGCAGGACGTCGCGGCCGCCGAGACGCGGCTGGACCAGGCCCGCGCCGCCGCCGCGGAGGCCGCCGACGCGCTCGCCGAGGCCCGCGCCAACCGCCGCAGCCTGGAGCACGTGGTGGCCGACCTCGGGGACGCGCCGACCAACGCGATCCCGCTGGCGCACCGGCAGGAGCTGGAGAAGCGCTACGCCGCCGTCCGGAAGACGGTCACGCACGAGGTGATCGACGACGTCTCCCTGACCGTGTCCCGCACGCTGGACGCGGAGCGCGAGGCCGGGCTGCGCACGTCCGGCGCCGCCGAGCGGGAGATCGTCGGGCTGCTGTCCGAGTTCCGCCGCCGCTGGCCCGCCATCACGCGCGACCTCACGGCGCAGGTCGGCGACCGCGCCCGGTACCTCGAGGTGCTGGAGCGTATCCGCACCTCCAGGCTGCCGGAGCAGGAGGCCAGGTTCTCCGACCTGCTCACCGACCAGGCGCGGCGTGCGCTGCGCAAGCTCGCCGCGGAGGTACGGCAGGCGCCCGCGACCATCCGCGAGCGCATCGTCGGCGTCAACACGTCGCTCCGGCGGTCGCCCTTCGACACCGACCGGTTCCTGGAGATCCGTGTCAAGGAGCGCCGTCCGGCCGCCGTCGAGGAGTTCCTGACCACGCTCGACGCCCTCACCGGCGACACCGAGCCGGAGTACGAGGTGCTGGAGCGGCTGGTGCGCCGGCTCGGTTCCAGCGACCCGGCGGACCGCGCGTGGCGCGCCCTGTGCCTGGACACGCGGCGGCACGTGCACTTCACGGGCGTCGAGGTCACGGCGGGCGGCATCGCGCTGGCCGTGCACGACTCCTCGGCCGGCCTGTCCGGCGGCCAGCGCCAGAAGCTCGTGGTGTTCTGCCTGGCCGCGGCCCTGCGGTACCAGCTCGCCGGGGCGTCGGACTCCGCGACGCCCGCCTACGGCACCATCCTGCTGGACGAGGCCTTCGACAAGGCCGACACCGCGTTCACGCGCACCGCGATGGACACGTTCGCCGCGTTCGGGTTCCACATGATCCTGGCGACGCCGCTCAAGCTGCTGCAGACCCTCGAGGACTACGTGGGCGGCATCGGCCTGGCGACCTGCCGCGAGATGCGGGAGTCGCGGGTCGACGTGGTGCTGCTGGAGAGCCCGCTGCCCGACGTCGACCCGGTCGCCTCGGCGACTCGGGGCGGGGGTGGTGGTCCGGGTAGCGGTGGTGGTTCGGTTGGCAACGGTGGGTCCGGCTCGTCGGGTGGGCCGACGCCGGGTGGCGGCGGGACGCCGGGTGGCGGCGGGACGCCGGGTGGCGGCGGGACGCCGGGTGGCGGCGGGACGCCGGCCTCTGGTGGTCCGGTGTCCGGCTCCGGTGCTCCGGTGCCCGCCACGCCGCAGGCAGTCGCGCCGCCGGCCGCCGCGCCGCAGGCCGCCGCCAACCCGGCGCCGGCCACGCCCCCGGCACCCCGGACAGCCGCTCCCGTCAGCCCGGGTACGCCCGCGACCGTTGCCCCGAGCACACCCTCTCCCGCAGGCTCGGGTGCGCCCGGTGCCCCGGCTGCTCCCCCGCAGCCGCACGCCCCGGTCCCGCCGCCGCCGCAGGCTGCGGTACCGGCCGCGGGACCCGTCGCGGGGCCAGCCGCGGTACCCACGGCCGACGACGCCGCCGTCACCCCGCCGCGCGGGACTCCAGCCGTGCCGCCGCCCCCGCCCGAGCCGGCCCCCGCCGGTCCCCGGCCGTTGACCTCGGTCACGCCTCCGCCGCCGTCCGCCCCGACGACGCCGGCGGCACCGCCCGCTGCGCCGTCCGACGCGGGCGACGACGAGCCGGAGCCGGACTGGTCCGTGACCGTGACGCCCGAGCAGGCGGACGCCGCCTCGCCGGTCGTCCGGATGACGTCCCGGCGCCCGTCGCTCTAGGCAACCGCCGATCACCTTCGAGGCCCGGGTTTCTTCGCTTTCAGCAGTGTGAAAGCGAAGAAACCCGGGCCTCAAAGGTGAGGTCTCAGTGGCCGCCCAGCTCCCCGCCGTCAGATCCCAGGCCCGCCGCCGCGCCGTCCGCCAGGCCGCGGGCGTAGGCCTCGGCCGAGCCCTCGCGGAACAGGTCGTCCGCGCTGCCCCGCACGAGGGCCCGCGCGCCGGGGCCGTCGGCGTCGGTCACGTGCCGGTCCATGCCGCGCACGACGGCGACCGCGCGGCCTGCCGACTTGCCGCGCACCAGCTCGGACGCCGCCGCGATCTCGTCGACGACGGCGGTCACGGTCACGTTGAGCGGGCGCCCATGGGTGTCGGTGCTGCCGCGCAGGTCGTCGGTCGGGGTGATCCCGGCGCAGCCGATCGCGATGTCGACCAGGGCGTCGCGCCACGGCCGGCCGGCGGTGTCGGTGACCACCACGCCGATGCGGCCCAGCCCGAGCCGCTGCGTGAGCGCGGACCGGATCGTGCGCGCCGAGGCGTCGGGGTCCACGGGCAGCAGCAGGACCGTGCCCTCGGGCGTGTTGCTCGCGTCCACGCCCGCAGCGGCCATGACCAGGCCGAGCTTGTTCTCGACGATCCGCAGCGGCGGCAGCCCCGGGCGCTCCCGCTGGGCCACCACGCGGACGGTCTCGTCGGTGATCGCCTGCTCGCGGTCGTCGGCGGCCACGACCCGCCCCTCGGCCTTGGACACGATCTTCGAGGTGACCACGACGACGTCGCCGTCGCGGGGCCGGTCCTGCTCCTCCAGACCCGCCAGGAGGTCGGCGATCAGCTCGCCGAGGTCGTCGCCGGGGGTGATCTCGGGCAGCCCGTCGGGGGCCCAGACGCTGAGTCGTTCCACGGGAACATCCTCACACCGTCCGACGGCCGGCCATCTCGGCACGGTACTCTGCCAGGCGTCTACGTCACATTTGTCTGTTTGATGCCGCGATCGATAGGGGACCCGTCCGGTGTTGCACGACCCGCCTGCCCGGAGCTCGGCGCCCGCACCGGAACCCGCGGCCCTGCGGCCCGGTGAACCCCGCTCGATCGGACCGTTCCGCGTCCGCAGCCGGCTCGGCAGCGGCGGCATGGGCGACGTCTACCTGGGCTCGACCCGCAAGGGGCAGCAGGTCGCGATCAAGCTGATCCGCGGCGCACAGCTCGACGACGACGAGTTCCGCATCCGGTTCCGGCGCGAGGTGCGGGCCGCCGCCAAGGTCCGCAGCCGGTTCATCGCGAACCTGGTGGACGCCGACCCCGAGGCGGACCTCCCCTGGCTCGCGACCGAGTATGTGGCCGGGCCGACCCTGTCGCAGGAGCTGGCGGCCAACGGTCCCCTGCCCCAGGCGGAGGTGCTGAGCCTGGTCACGGGCGTCGCCGAGGCGCTGCACGGGATCCACCGGGCCGGCCTGGTGCACCGCGACGTCAAGCCGGCCAACGTGATCCTCGGGCCGGACGGGCCGCGCCTGATCGACCTGGGCGTGGTCGCCGCCGTCGACGCGACGCGGCTGACCCTGACCGGGCAGGCGGTCGGCACCCCGATGTACATGGCGCCGGAGCAGGCCACCGGCAGACGGGCGACGGCGGCCGCCGACGTCTGGGCCCTGGGGGCGCTGGCCTACTACGCCGCGACCGGCAACCACCTCTTCGAGGGCGATCACCCGGCCGTGGTGCTGTACCGCGTCTCGGCCGAGGACCCGTCGTACGCCGACAGCCCGGAGTACCTGCGCGGGTTCCTCGACGCGCTCCTGGTCAAGGACCCGGAGCGGAGACCGCCCCTCGACGCGATCCTGCGCTCGCTCGGCGTGCCCGACCAGGCGGTCGCGACCACGCTCCCGGCGGCGGGTCCGGCCGACCTGCCGTCCGCGGGGACCGGCGGGCGGGGCGCCCGCGGCCCGGGGCGCGACAGCACCACCTCGGGCCGCGGCACGGCTGCCGCCTCGCGGGGCGGACGGCGGACGCGGGTCGTCGTGGGCGCTGTCACCGCGGCGGTGCTGCTGGCCGGCTCGGCGTTCGGCGTCTGGTCCTGGCTCGACGACGACAGCGAGCGGAACGACCTCGGCGGAGTGCCGGTGGCCGAGCAGCCGCAGGAGAACGGACCGCCGGAGGACCTCACCGACACCAGCGAGCCCGGTGTGAGCCCCGGGACCGGTTCGAGCCCCGCGGCGGACGGGAGCGTCGACGCACCATGGCCCCTCGGCACCACGAAGGGGCTCGGCGGGGGCTCGTGCTGGAACGTCAGCATCGACCGGCTGCAGGGGCGACAGGCCACGCTCACGGTCTCCTGCGACCAGGCGGGCACCAGCGAGTACGGGACCCCGACGCCGGGCGAGTGGCTGGCGATCTACGCGGTCGGCCCGGACGGGACCTCCGAGCGGGCCACCCGCGCGGAGGCGGGTCCGGAGGACACCTTCTGGGCGCAGGGCAACCTCACGGACCCCGCCGCGGTGACCATGACCGTCACGCTGCCCGACGTCGGTGAGCTCACCGCGGTGTCCGTGGAGAACACCGAGGAGCACGGCTGGAGCTGGGCCGCGACCGGGTGATGCCGGACGGGCCGGCCGGCCCGTCACCGCACGAGCTTGGGGAGCACCTCGCGGCCGAACGTCTCGATCCACTCGCGCTGGTTGCGGCCCACGTTGTGCAGGTAGATGCGGTCGAAGCCCAGGTCCACGTACCGCTGGATCGACGCGCGGTGCTCGTCCGGGTCGGCGGAGATCAGCATCCGTCCGTCGAAGTCCTCGGGCCGGACCATCCGGGCGAGCTGCGCGAAGTCGTGGGGCGAGCGGATGTCGGAGCGCGGGAACCGCATGCCGCCCACGGGCCACTCGGTCAGCGCGTTCGCCATGGCCTCCTCATGGGTGGGCGCCCAGGAGAGGTGGAGCTGGAGCGCCTTGGGCATCTGGCCCCCGTCGCGACCCGACTCGCGGGCGCCGTCGGCGAACCGGGTCAGCAGCGAGGCCATGCGGTCCAGCGGTGCGGCCTGCGTGATCAGCCCGTCCGCCGCCCGTCCGGCGCGGCGGGCCGTGACCGGACCGGCCGTCGCGACCAGGATCTCGGGTGCGGCGTCGGGCATGGTCCACAGCCGCGTCGACTCCAGCTTGAAGTAGGTGCCCGCGTGCTTGACGTCCCGGCCGGCGAGGGACCCGGCGAAGAGCTTGCGGATGATCTCGACCGCCTCGAACATGCGGTTGATCCGCTCGGGCGCCTCGGGCCAGTAGCCGCCCACGACGTGCTCGTTGAGCGCCTCCCCCGAGCCGACGCCGAGCCAGTGCCGGCCCGGGTTCATCGCCGCGAGCGTCGCGGAGGCCTGGGCCACCACGGCGGGGTGCCACCGGAAGGTCGGCGCCGTGACGGGGCCCAGGTCCCCCGTCGTGTGCTCCGCGGCGGCCGCGAGCACGTTCCAGACGAAGCCCGCCTGCCCCTGCTGCGGGGTCCAGGGCTGGAAGTGGTCGGCGGCCATGACGCCGGAGAACCCGTGCGTCTCGGCGAACACCGCCAGCTCCACCGCCTCGCGGGGCGCGAACTGCTCGAGCATCGCGGCATAGCCGATGGTCACCACGCGGGACAGCCTACGTCCCGCACGTGTCAGACCCTCAGGCCACCCTGGTGATCTGTGGGTCTGACACCTCCAGGGTCAGAGGCGGCCGTGCTCCCGGAGCGCCGCGAGCGCGCCCAGCGTGGCCAAGCCGCGGGCGTCCACCGTCTGGCCCGGCGACCAGTGCAGGTAGTCGAAGTCCCAGCCGCCGTCGTCGAGCTGCTCCCGCTCCAGGCGGTCCAGCTCGGCCTGGATCAGCGGCTCGGGGAACAGCGCCCGGCTGGGCGTGCCGGGCCGCGGCGACAGCAGCAGGGGCCGGAGCTTCTCGTCGTCCTCCCCGCCCGAGACGGAGATGGTCCCGTCATCGGCCAGCGCGGGTCGCAGGCGCTCGACGGCGGCCGCGGCCCGGTCCGGCTCCGGCACGGCGTCCAGGAAGCGGAGCGCGAACAGCACCGTGTACCCGTCCGTGCGGTGCGCGCCGTCGAGCTCCTTCCAGCACCATGCGGTCGCGGCGTCGAGCCAGGGGTGCTCCAGGCCCAGCTCCCAGAGATGGGCGGCGATGGCGTACGTGAGGAACCCGTCGTCGTTGGGCCGCATCCAGGGCGCGGCCGGGTAGTCGGCGGCGGTGGGCAGCACGTGCGGCGCCCGGCCGTCGGGCAGCGCGACGCCGGACAGCCAGTCGGCGGTCTCGGTGGCCAGCACCGCCACGGCGGGATCGGCCGCGGTGCCCAGCTCGGCGAGCACCTCCAGCGCGGACAGTGCGCCCGAGACCTGGCTGTCGGGGCCGCGCAGGTCGGGTTCCAGGGCGTGGCCCCAGCCGCCGTCGTCGTTCCGGTAGGGGCGCAGGGCGTCCAGCACCCTGGTGGCCGGCGCCTCGCCGAACAGTGCCGCGAGGCGATGGCGTTCCAGCAGGCGGGCGTCGTCGTACACGAACCGCCGGGCCGCTGCGAGGTCGATGCTCGTCGATGTGCTCATGGGCTCGACGCTAGGCCGCGGTCAGGGTGGCGTCTTCCAGGAATCGGACGGGCGTGAGGCCGGTGAGCCGGCGCACCTCGTCCGACATGTGCGCCTGGCTCGCGTAGCCGGCCACGGCGGCACGCTCCGCGAGGGCCATCGGTACGCCGGAGGACAGCCCGGCCGCGCCGGACGACAGTCCGATCAGCCGCCGCAGCCGTGCCACTCTGCCGAGCATCTTGGGCCCGTAGCCGACGGCGTCCACGGTGCGCCGGTGCAGGTGCCGTTCGCTGACGCCGAGCTCCTGCGCCACGCCGGAGATGCGCGCCCCCGGTACGCCGAGCCGGCGGGCGGCGGCCGCGACCAGGCCGTCGCGCTCGGCCTTGCGCCGCAGAACCGCGCGCGCCAGGAGGTCCAGGCGGCGGGCCGGGCCGGCGGCGTCGAGCGCGTCGGCGAGCGCCGGGCCGGCGTCGGGCCAGATCGCGGCGAGGGGCACCCTCAGGTCCCGTACCTCTGACGCGGGCAGGCCCAGGACGGCGCCCGCGGCGCCGGGCCGGAGCCGGATGCCGCTGGTGGGCGACGGCGCGGGCCTCTCGCTCGGCCGGGAGACGACGGGGCCGGTGTCGGCGCCGACGATCACCAGCTCGCCGTCGAGCCGCACGAGGTCGACGCAGCCGTCCGGGATGATCCGTTGCTCGTGCCCCGGTGGCGCGTCGTGCTCCCACAGGCAGGCGACCACCGGCAGCAGGCCGGTGGGCGGTGCGAGCTCGCGGTACGGGGTCATGGCGGACACGCTACGCGCCGCCTCCGACACTCCCCCGTGTCAGACCCACAGGTCACCCCAGGGAACTGTGGGTCTGACAGGTCGGGGGCCGGGTGGAGTGTCAGTGGCGGGTGGCAGAGTCGTCCCATGCCCCTCGTACCGGCTCGACCGAGCCGCAGGCTCCGCCTGCCCCGCGACCAGCGTCACGGCCCGTGGCGCCGTCGCGCGCTGCGGGTCGGCGCCGTCGCGGTCCCGGCCGCGCTGCTGGCGGCGGGGGCGTCGTCGTACGCCGCGGTGGTCACGGGGCGGATGGCCGCTGACCCGGCCCGGGACACGCTGATCCTGCTCGCGGCGGTGAGCGCGGCGGTCGTGGCGCTGGACGCCGTGACGTGGCTGGTGGTGCAGCGCGGCGTCGCCCGCGCGGAGGCGGTCCTGAGGTCCGAGCTGGCGGCCGCCGCCCTGGGCCAGCCGCTGCCCGCGCTGGAGGACCAGGCGGTGGGCGAGCTCCTGGACCGCGTCAACGGCGATCCGGAGCGGCTCACCCGGGCGATCAGCGGGATCGGCATCACGCTGGGCCAGGCGGGGATCAGCCTGGTGGTGGGTTGGGTGGCCGCGGGCCTGGTCTGGTGGCCGGCCTGGTTCGCGTTCCCGCTGGTCGCGGCGGCGGTGCTGGTGTTCGCACGCCGGTCGGCGCGCCCGTTGCGTGACCTGAGCAAGCGCAGCTCGGAGGCCGGCTCGGAGCACATGGCGCAGTTCGAGGAGGCCGTGGCGGCCCGGGACGACCTGCGCACCGCGCAGGGCCAGCCGTACGTGCTGCGGCGGTACGCCGAGCTGGCCGCGCGCCAGATCCGGCTCCGGGAGGACTGGTCGGTGGCGTTCTCGCGCGTGCGGCTGCGCACCGAGCTGCCGCTGGACGCCCTGGTGGGCGCCGTGCTGGTGGGCGGGGTCTGGTCGGTGACCGGCGGCGCGCTCGACCTCGCGCGGCTGGTCACGCTGTGGCTGCTGGTGACGGGGTTCGTCGGCCGGGTCGACGTGCTCGGCCGGCTGCTGCCCCGGGTCGAGGAGGCGATCGGCACGTTCCATCGCGTACGCGACCTGCTGGCCGCACCGCAGGAGCCCGAGGGCGGCGCGCCGTTCCCCGTGCGGGCGGGCGGCGTCGAGGTCGAGCTGCGCGACCTGACCTTCTCCTACGGCGAGGGCTTCGCCCTGGGCCCGCTGTCCCTGACGGTCCCGGCGGGCACCACCTGCGCGCTCGTGGGGCGCACGGGCTCGGGCAAGACGACGCTGACCAAGGTGCTGTCCCGTGCGGTCGACCCGCCCGCGGGCAGCGTGTTCCTGGACGGCCGGGACATCACCGGCCTGGACGTGCACGGGCTGCGCACGCGGGTCGGCGTCGTGGGCCAGCGCACCGAGATCCTCGCGGCGACGCTCGCCCACAACATCACGCTGTGGGCGCCCGTTCCCGCCTCTCGGGTGGAGCAGGCGGTGGACGCACTCGGCCTGCGCGCCTGGGTCGCGGCACTGCCCGACGGGCTCGACACGCGTCTGGGGTCCGACGGCGTGACCCTGTCCGCGGGCGAGGAGCAGCTCGTGGCCTTCGCCCGGCTCCTGGTGCGCGACGTCGAGGTGGTCGTGCTGGACGAGGCCACCGCCCGCATGGACCCCGCGACGGCGGAGCGGGTCACCCTGGCCGCACAGGCCCTCCTGGCGGGGCGGACGGCGATCGTGGTGGCGCACCGGCTGGCCACCGCCCGGCATGCCGACACCGTCGCCGTGCTGGACGGCGGCCGCCTCGTGGAGCACGGGGCCTGGGACCGGCTCGCGGCCGCGGACGGCCACTTCGCGCGGCTGGTCGCGGCGGCGGGGTTCACGGAGACGGGACCTGCCGGGACAGGGCCGACTGCGGCTGTGGCCGCGGCGGCCGGGCTCGACCGGCAACCGCAGACGAACGACGGGCAGGTGACCGGCCGGGCCGCCGCCGACGGTCAGGGCGAGACCGCACGCGCGCCCGGCTCCCCCGGGGCCGAGCCCGCGCCACGCCGGCGCACCTCGATCGCCCGGGCCGTGTGGAGCACGCTGCGCGCCCGGCCGCACGGCATGCTGGTCCCGGCGGTCGTGTTCGAGGTGGCCGACTACCTGACCTCGACCGGCCTGGTGGTCGGCTGGCTGTGGGCGTCGACGGTGGTGGGCCTGGAGCAGGGCTCGGCGCCGTGGCTGCTCGTGAGCGCCATCCTCGCGGCGATCGTGGCCAACACCCTGCTCCCGCTCACGGTCCGGCTGACGAGCACCCGCTGGTGGGTCGACTCCCGGATGCGGCTGCACCTCTCCCTGCTGCGCGGGCAGACGGCGCAGCGGCGGACCGTCCGCGACGCGCCCGGGGAGATCGCGGCCCGCGCGCAGGAGGACTACCGGCTCACCGGCCACACCCAGGCGTGGACCGAGGTGCTGACCGCGCCGCTCACCCTCGCCGTCCTGGTGGTGCTGAGCGGCAGCTGGCTGGCCGGCGCGATCGGCCTGGCCATGGCGGGCGTCATGTTCGCGGCGCAGGTGCTCGGCAGCCGGTCGGTCGCCACGGCTGCGCGGCGGGCCGGCGACGCCGCCGCGGAGCTGGGCCGGCTGCTCGGCTCCGCCCTCGACTCGGTACGCACGGTCAAGCTCGCGTCGGCCACCGGGGGCGTCCTCGCCCAGGTCGCCAGGGTCGACGGACGCCGCGTGCACGCGTCTCTGGTCGAGGAGCGGACCAGCTTCCTGGTGGGACTGGCCCCGTCGGTCCTGAGCCGCGTCGCGACGGTGCTCGCCTGGACGCTGCACCTGACGGGCACGTGGTCCCTGGGCACGGCGCTCCTGGTCAGCACCTCGATCGGGACCTTCAGCTGGATCGGCTACAGCCTGGGCGCGCTGGTCACGAGTGCGGCGTCGGCCCGGCGCTGGGTCGAGGTCTCCGCGCGGTACGCCGGCACCGAGCGCCTCGCGGACGTGCCCCGCGACGTGGACCTGTTCGCCGGCACCGCCACGCCGCAGGCCGCGCCGGCCGGCCCCGGTGCCCCCACCGCCCCCGGTCCCCTGCGCGAGCTCCGTCTCGACGGCCTCAGCGCGACCCACGACGACGGCACCGTCGGCGTGTCCGGGGTGGACCTGACCGTGCGGCGCGGCGACCTGGTCCTCGTGGTGGGCCGCGTCGGCTCCGGCAAGTCGTCGCTGCTGGGCGCGCTGTCGGGGCTCGTCGACCTCGGTGGGCGGCTCGCCTGGAACGGCACGTCGGTCACGGACCCCGAGACGTTCCTGCGCCCGCCGCGCGTCGCGCACGTCGCGCAGGTGCCGCACGTCGTGTCGGGCACGGTGGCCGACAACGTACGGCTCGACCACGACCGCCCGGTCGACGGTCCCGTCCGGTCGGCAGGGCTGGACCGCGACGTCGCCGAGGCGGGCGGCACCGGCACGATGGTCGGTCACCGAGGGCTACGGCTCTCCGGCGGCCAGGTGCAGCGGCTCGGCCTGGCCCGGGCGCTGGCCACGGGCTCGGACCTGCTGCTCGTCGACGACGTCTCCTCGGCGCTCGACGCCGTCACCGAGGCGGAGGTATGGACGGCACTGCGGGCGGCGGGCACCACGGTGCTGGGCACCACGTCGCGCGCCGCGACCCTCGCCGTCGCCGACCGGGTGGTGGTGCTCGACGGCGGACGCATGGCCGCCGTCGGGCACTGGCACGACCTGGAGCCGAGCTGGTCCCACCTCGCCGGCTGACCAGCCAGACCGTCCCGCGCGTGTCAGACCCCGACGGCCCGCCGGTCCGCCCGGCGCGCGGCCTGTGCGTCCGGGTCCGCGACGGGCGCGGCGGCCACGAGGGCTCGCGTGTACGGGTCCTCGGGCGCGCCGAGCACCCGCGCCGTCACGCCGGTCTCGACGATGCGCCCCTCCCGCATGACGGCGACCCGGCCGGCCACGCGCTCCACGACCGCCAGGTCGTGCGACACGAACAGGCACGCGAAGCCGAGCTCGGCCTGGAGGTCGCCGAACAGGTCCAGCACGTGCGCCTGCACCGACACGTCGAGCGCGGAGGTCGGCTCGTCCGCCACCAGCACCTGCGGCCCGAGGGCCACGGCCCGGGCGATCGCCACCCGCTGCCGCTGCCCGCCCGACAGCTCGTGCGGGTACCGCGGCCCGTACTGCGGGCCGAGCCGCACCAGGTCCAGCAGCTCCCGCACCCGGGCCTCGCGCGCGGGCCGGTCCAGCCCGGAGTGCAGCCGCAGCGGCTCGTCGACCGACTGCGCCACGGTCCAGCGCGGGTTCAGCGTCGACGCCGGGTCCTGGAACACCACACCCGTCGCCCGACGCCGCTCCGCCCGCTGCCGGCGTGAGGCCCGAGCCAGGTCGACGCCGTCCACGACCGCGCGGCCCGACGTCGGGCGCAGCAGCCCGGCGACCACCTGGCCGAGGGTCGACTTGCCCGAGCCCGACTCCCCGACCAGGCCCAGCACCTCGCCGCGGCCGATCTCCAGCGTGACGCCGGCAGCCGCGACGACGGGGTGCCGGCCGCCGTAGGTGACGATGACGTCGTCGAGCAGCACGGCGGCACCGCCCGCCCCGACACCGTTGGTCGAGCCACCACCGCTGGTCTCGACCCGCGACCCCCGCTCCCCCAGCCGCGGCACCGCCGCGAGCAGCGTGCGCGTGTATTCCTCGCGCGGCGCCGCGAACAGCTCGCGCACCGGGGCCGCCTCGACGATCCGGCCGTCGTGCATCACCACCACGTCGTCGGCGAGGTCCGCCACCACGCCCATGTCGTGCGTGATGAGCAGCACGGCCGTGCCGCGCTCGTCGCGCAGCCCGCGCAGCAGGTCGAGGATCCCGGCCTGGACGGTGACGTCCAGCGCCGTCGTCGGCTCGTCCGCGATGATCGCGACCGGGTCCTGGGACAGTCCCATCGCCACGAGCGCGCGCTGGAGCTGGCCGCCCGAGAGCTGGTGCGGGTAGGACGCCGCGACCCGCTCCGGGTCGCGCAGACCCGCCTCGAGCAGCAGCTCGAGCACGCGCTCGTGCGCGGCGCGCCGGTTCGGCCGGTCGGGTCCGCGCAGGTGCGCCCGCAGCGCCTCGGCGATCTGGTCGCCGACGGTCAGCACGGGGTTCCAGGCGCTCATCGGCTCCTGCGAGACGAGCGAGAGCACCGCGCCCCGCACCTCGCGAAACGTCTCGGCCGACGCCCCGACCAGCTCAGCACCAGCACCCAGCCGGATCGACCCGCCCATCACGGCGGACTCCGGCAGCAGCCCGAGCACCGCCATCGCGGACACCGTCTTGCCCGAGCCGGACTCGCCCACCAGCGCCGTCACGCGCCCGGGCCGCAGCGTCCAGGACACGCCGTCGACGGCGGGCGCCGCGGCGTCGTCGAACACGACGGACAGCCCCTCCACCTGCAGGAGGGGCTGTCCGTCGGTCACCAGAATCTCGCTCACTGACCCAGCGAGACCTGCATGTAGTTCGGGTACGCCGGGAAGTCCGGGATCCGGAAGTTCTCGACCTTCGAACCGTGCAGGAACGAGTTCTTCGTGTAGATCAGCGGGACCACCGGGGCGTCGCCCAGGATGAGCTGGTCGGCCTCGACCCACAGCTTCGCGGCGGCGTCCAGGTCGGTCTCCTCGGTCGCGCGCTCGATCAGGTCGTCGGCCTCGGGGTTGGAGTAGCGGGCCAGGTTGTACCCGCCGTCGCCCACCTGCGAGGAGTCGAACAGCGGCTGGATGTTGCCGTTCGCGCTCGGGAAGTCCGGCTGCCACGACGACAGCGTGAGGTCGTTCTTCGAGCCGTCGCCCTGCGTGACCGTCTCGGTCCACACGTCGTCGGCCTGCGGCACGATCTTGACCTTCAGGCCCGCCCGCTCCAGGCCCTGCTGGATCGCCTGCGCCTTGGCGAGCGTGGGGGCGTCGTCGGTCACCACGAACCGCAGCTCGCGGCCGGACCAGCCGGCGTCGTCCAGCAGCTTCTCGGCCTGCTCGACGTCGCCCTCCGGGGCCACGTCGTTGACGCCGTTCGAGTACTCCTCGCGGCCGGGGATGCCGGGCGTGACGAGCGTGGTCGCGAAGTCGCCCGCGATCTCGCCGCCGGAGGCGACGCGGTAGGCGTTCTTGTCGACGGCCAGGCTGATCGCCTTGCGGACGTCGAGGTCGTCCAGGCCATCGGCCTCGGTGTTGATCGCGAGGTACGCGAGCGCCCCCGGGCCCGAGGTGACCAGCCGGTCCTTGGCCGGACCCTGCTGCACCTGCGCGAGCTGCGCGGGCGGCACGAACGTGGCACCGAACGCCGAGGCGTCCGCGCCGGAGTCGGCGATGAGCCGCTGGGCCACGACCGTCTCGTCCTGGCTCAGCTCGAACACGACCGTGTCCGGGCCGGCGGTGCGGGCCTCGTCCGTGGCGGCGTCCCACTCGGGGTTGCGCTCCAGGGTCACCGAGGTGCCCTCGACCGTCTCGGCGACCCGGTACGGCCCGGTCGCCACGGGCGTGGTCGTGTAGGTCTCGATGTCGTCCTTCGCCTCGGGCACGGCGCCGAAGGCGGGCATGGAGACGATCCACGGCCAGTCGCCGTAGGCGCTGTCCAGGTGGAACACGATGGTCTTGTCGTCCGGCGTCTCGATCGAGTCGAGCTCGTCGCCCTGGAACGGCCCGGTGTACTCGTCGGCCCCCTCCAGCAGGTTCTTGTGGTAGCTCAGGCCGCCCGACAGCTCCGGGGCGAACGAGCGCTCCACCGAGTACTTGACGTCCGCCGACGTGACGGGCGTGCCGTCCTCGAACTTGAGCCCGTCCTTCAGCGTGAAGGTCCAGCTCGCCCCGTCGTCCGACGGCGTGCCGGTGTCGGTCGCGAGGTCGGGGACCACCTCGGTGCTGCCGTCGGGGTTGGTCTTCCACGAGGTCAGCCGGCGCTCGACCAGGCCGAGCGTGGTGATCGCGAGGTTCTGGCTGGTGGCCGGGTCCCAGTTGATGGCGGGGGCGCTGGTCAGGATGTGCAGCTCACCGCCCTGCTGGACGGCGGTGGCCTCGGCGCTCGAGTCGGCGGCGGGCTGCGAGTTGGCGTTGCACGCCGTCAGCGCGAGCGTCGCGGCGACGGCGATGCCGGCTACCGCCGTCCGGCGGGCGGGCCTGCGCGAGGTGCGCGGTGCGTGGGTCATCTGGTCCTTCTCGTCTCTGGGGTGGAACGCGTCTGGTGCGGCTCGGGCCGCGGGGGTGCGGGGTCGTCACCGACGACATCGCCTGGTCATCGGGTTCTCCCTCCGCGCCGCACCCGCGGGTCGAGCACGCCGTAGACGACGTCGACCGCCAGGTTCGCGACCACCACGATGGCCGCGGTGAAGACCGTGACGCCGACCAGCAGCGGCACGTCGGTGCTGCCGACCGCCTCCATGAGCAGGGCGCCGAGCCCGGGCATCGAGAACACCCGCTCGGTGATGACGGCGCCGCCGAGCAGCGCGCCGAGGTCGAGCGCGAACAGCGTGACCACGGGGATCGCCGCGTTGCGCAGCGCGTGCCGGGTGACGACCCGGCCCTCGGTCAGCCCCTTGGCGCGCGCCGTGCGGACGTACGGCGCGCCGAGCTCCTCCAGCATCTGCGAGCGGGTCAGCCGTGCGTAGACCGCCGCGGACAGCAGCGCGAGCACGGCCCACGGCAGCGCCAGGTGCCACGCCCAGTCCACGGGGCTCTGGGCGAACGGCACGTAGCCGGACACTGGCACCATGTCGAGCGTGAAGCCGAACAGCAGGATCCCGAGCAGGCCCACCAGGTAGCTCGGCGCGGAGACGCCCGTGATGGCCGCGACCATGAGGCCGCGGTCCAGCGGGGTGCCGCGGCGCACGGCGGCCACGGCGCCCGCCCCGACGCCGACCACGAGCCACAGCACCGCGGCGCCGATCGCGAGCGAGGCCGTGACGCCGAAGCGCCCCACGACCAGCTCCGTGACCGGCGTGTTCCGCGCGAAGGAGTAGCCGAGGCAGGGGCGCGGGCAGTCGATGGTCGCGCCCGCCGAGCCGAAGGTGCGGCCCGTGAACACGCCCCGCACGAAGTCCCACCACTGCTGGACCACGGGTGCGTCGAGGCCCATGAAGGCGCGCGCCGTCTCCAGCCGCTCGGGCGTGCACGGCTTGCCGCACGCGAGCGCGGCCGGGTCGGCGGGCAGCAGCACGAACAGCGCGTAGGTGAGGAACGAGACGGTGAGCAGCACGAACGCGAGCGTCGCGAGGCGGGTGGCGAGGAACCGGACGAGCGTCATCGGGCACCTCCGCGCCGGCGGCGCTTCCGGGAGCCGCCGCGCGGGTCGAGCGCGTCGCGCAGCCCGTCGCCGAACGCGTTGAACGCGAGCGTGACGCCGAACAGCGCGAGCCCGGGGAACAAGAGGTACACGGGGTCGACGGCGAACCAGGTCACGGCGTCGCCGATAGACCGCCCCCACGACGGGGTGGGCGGCGGCACGCCGACGCCCAGGAACGACAGCGCCGCCTCGGCGCCGATGGCGCCCGGGATCGAGATGGTCGTGAACACCACCACGGTGGAGGCGAGGTTGGGCAGCACCTGGCGGAACAGCACGTGGGCGTGCGAGGCCCCGAGCGCGCGGGAGGCCCGCACGAACCCGGAGGCGCGCAGCGCCATGGTCTGGCCGCGCACCACCCGCGCGATGGACGACCAGCCGAACAGGCCGATCACCAGCACCAGGAGCAGCAGCCGCGGGAACCAGTCGGGCGCGACGGCGCCGACGGCGATCATGAAGACCAGCGCGGGCAGCCCGATCAGGACGTCGATCAGGCGGGCGACGACCCAGTCCACCCAGCCGCCGAAGTAGCCCGCGACCAGGCCGAGCACCGTCCCGACCAGCATCGACACGACCGTCGCGCCGATCCCGACGAGCAGCGAGGTGCGCGAGCCCATGACCACGATCGCGAACAGGTCGCGGCCCGTGAGCGGCTCGACGCCGAACCAGTGCTCGGCGCTGACGCCGCCGAGCGGCCCGGCGGGCGCGCCGGTGGGGCCGAGCGCGTCCAGGTCGTAGGTGTAGGGGTCGACGCCCAGCGCCCGGGTGATCAGGGGCGCGGCCAGCGCCACCAGCGCGTACGCCACGACCACGACGGCGCCCACGAGCGCGAACCGGTCCCGGGCCAGCCGGCGCCACAGCGGCACGCGGCCGGCGACGGCGGCCGACGCGGTCGGTGCGACCGGCTCGGCGGAGCGGTCGAGCGACATGGGACTCCTAGGGACGACGGGACATGACGGGAAGGCGGTGCTGCGAGCACCGACAACACGACATGCGCACGATTCGTCTCCTGGCTGCGTCCGACCGCCAGGGCATGACCGCCCTGACCGGTGTGCCCTGTTCGGGCCGAGCAGAACCATAGTCCATGCCTCTGGCACCTATCGACCATCTCGAACGATCTGTGGCGCACGTCTCGCCCGCGCACGCCGCGCGCACCACCGTCGCGACCTGTGGAAAACGTGCGCTTCGGCTTGCTCGAATCTGGGACACTGGTGCGCATGAGCATTCCCGCCTCCACCGGGCCGACGGACCCGGCTGCGACCACACCCGCACCTGACACGACACCGACCCACGCCGCCGCCGCGGTACCGGGCGCCGAGGTCGTACGCGCGGTGGTCAAGGAGGTACCGGACAAGGTCAGCACGGACGGCCTCGAGGCCAAGTTCGACGAGCGCTGGACCGCCGAGCAGACCTTCGCCTTCGACCGCACCAAGACCCGTTCCGAGGTCTACTCGATCGACACCCCGCCGCCCACGGTCTCGGGCTCCCTGCACGTGGGGCACGTGTTCAGCTACACGCACACCGACATCGTGGCGCGCTACAAGCGCATGCGCGGCCTCGAGGTCTTCTACCCCATGGGCTGGGACGACAACGGCCTGCCCACCGAGCGCCGCGTGCAGAACTACTACGGCGTGCGCGTGGACCTGTCGCTGCCCTACGACCCCGACTTCGAGCCGCCGTTCGAGGGCACCGACAAGAACGTCAAGGCCGCCGACCAGGTGCCGGTCAGCCGGCGCAACTTCGTCGAGCTGTGCGAGCGGCTCACGGCCGAGGACGAGAAGGAGTTCGAGGAGCTCTGGCGCCGCCTGGGCGTCTCCGTGGACTGGGCGCAGACGTACCAGACCATCGGCGACTCCTCGCGCGCCACCGCGCAGCGTGCCTTCGTGCGCAACTTTCAGCGCGGCGAGGCCTACCAGGCCGAGGCGCCGGGGCTGTGGGACGTCACGTTCCAGACCGCGGTGGCCCAGGCCGAGCTGGAGGCCCGCGACTACCCGGGCCACTTCCACAAGGTCGCCTTCCACCAGACGAACGGCGAGCCCGTCTACATCGAGACCACCCGCCCGGAGCTGATCCCCGCGGTGGTCGCGCTGATCGCGCACCCGGACGACGAGCGCTACCAGCACCTGTTCGGCACCACGGTGACCTCCCCGCTGTTCGGCGTCGAGGTCCCGGTGCTGGCGCACCACCTGGCGGAGCCCGACAAGGGCGCCGGCATCGCGATGTGCTGCACCTTCGGCGACCTGACGGACGTGCAGTGGTGGCGCGAGCTGCAGCTGCCCACGCGCTCGATCATCAACCGCGACGGCCGCATCACCCGCGAGGTGCCGCAGTGGCTCGCGGGCGGCCCGGGCGCCGAGCTGTTCGAGGCCGAGGTGGCCGGCAAGACGACCTTCAGCGCCCGCAAGGCCATCGTCGACGCGCTGACCGCGTCGGGCGACATGCCGACCGAGCCGGTCGCCACGCAGCGAAAGGCGAACTTCTTCGAGAAGGGCGACAAGCCCCTCGAGATCGTGACCTCGCGCCAGTGGTACATCCGCAACGGCGGTCGCGACCAGGAGCTCCGCGAGGAGCTGCTGGCCCGGGGCAAGGAGCTCGACTTCCACCCCGACTTCATGCGGGTGCGCTACCAGAACTGGGTCAACGGCCTGAACGGCGACTGGCTGGTCAGCCGGCAGCGCTTCTTCGGCGTCGCGATCCCGCTCTGGTACCCGATCGACGCGTCGGGCGAGGTGGACTACGCCAACCCGATCGTCCCGGCCGAGGACATCCTGCCCGTCGACCCGACGTCGCAGGCGCCCGCCGGCTACTCGGAGGAGCAGCGCGGCCAGGCCGGCGGCTTCGTGGGCGACGCCGACGTCATGGACACCTGGGCCACCTCGTCCCTGACCCCGCAGATCGTGTCGGGCTGGGAGCGGGACAACGACCTGTTCGAGCGCGTGTACCCGATGGACCTGCGGCCCCAGGGCCAGGACATCATCCGCACGTGGCTCTTCTCCACCGTGGTGCGCTCGCACCTGGAGAACAAGGTGCTGCCCTGGAAGAACGCGACCATCAGCGGCTGGATCCTCGACCCGGACCGCAAGAAGATGTCCAAGTCCAAGGGCAACGTCGTCACGCCGATGGGCCTGCTCGAGGAGCACGGCTCGGACGCGGTGCGGTACTGGGCGGCCTCGGCGCGCCTGGGCACCGACGCGGCGTTCGAGGTGGGCCAGATGAAGATCGGTCGCCGTCTGGCGATCAAGGTCCTCAACGCCTCGAAGTTCGCGCTGTCGTTCGGCGGCGGCGCGGGCAGCGAGATCGCGCTCGACCCGGCGGTGGTCACGGTCTCCCTGGACCGGTCCATGCTCGCTGGCCTGGCCGGTGTGGTCGAGCAGGCCACGGCCGCGCTCGAGACCTACGACCACACGCGTGCGCTCGAGGCGACCGAGACGTTCTTCTGGACGTTCTGCGACGACTACCTCGAGCTCGTCAAGGACCGCGCGTACGGTGCGGGCGCCGACGCCGACGAGGTCTCCCCGGAGACCACCTCGGCCCGCACCGCGCTGGCCATCGCGCTGGACACGATGCTGCGCCTCCTGGCGCCCTACCTCCCGTTCGCCACGGAGGAGGTCTGGTCCTGGTGGCGCGAGGGCTCGGTGCACCGCGCGCCGTGGCCCGTCGCGGCGCCGCTGCGTGCGGCCGGCGGCGACGCCGACCCGGCCGACCTCGCGGCCGCCGGGCACGCGCTCGCCGCGCTGCGCAAGGTGAAGTCCGAGGCCAAGGCGTCGATGCGCACGCCCATCGTGGCGGCGTCGCTGGCCGTCCCGGCCGCCTCGCTGACCGCCGTCGAGACCGCGGTCGAGGACGTCAAGGCCGCCGGCCGCGTCACCGGCCCGCTCGACCTGGTCGCCGCCGCGGAGGACCAGGGCGACCCGGCCGTCCAGGGCGGGATCGTCGTCACGGCGAGCGAGCTGGGCGAGGCCCCGCCGCGCAACAAGGGCTGACGCCTCCGTAGGACCGAGGCAGAACCTCGCCGCTGGAAAGGGCCCGGAGCGCTGACAGCGCTCCGGGCCCTTTCGCCTGGTTCTTCCTGCCCGACGGGCGGCCGGCTCAGTTGAGCATCAGCACCACCGCGTCGCCCGCCTCGGCCGCCGCGCCGTAGAACGCGGCGAGCTCGGCGTAGGCCTCCGCCAGCCGCTCCGGGTCGGTCTCCGCCGCGTGCTCGCCCGGGTCCGGGCAGACGTCCTCGTCGCACACGTGGTCGGCGGCGAGCGGCGCCAAGGCGTCGAACGACGTGCCGACCAGGAACGCGGCCGCCTTCTCCACGTCCTCCGGGCCCAGATAGCGCGCCGGCGTGATCCCGCCGGTCGACGCGAGCTCGGCGCCGCCGTGCACCGGGTCGACCGGCATGCCGCCGTGCACCCGCAGCACCGTGTGGAGCGGACCCCACACGGTGCCGATGCTGAAGTACCTCGCCTCCTTTGCCGGAAGGTCCACCTGCGTCCACTCGCCTGCGAGCTCGTCGATGTGCTCCAGCGCCCAGGTCAGGTCTGTACGTGCCTTGTCGAAGTCATCGGCGGCAAGCCGCGCGTACTCACAATGAATCATCCCCATGGCCCGAGACCGTACCGATAATGCGTTTCCGTGTGTATGGGCAAAACGGACACATTCTGGCGCAACAATTTCTCATACGCGGTAAATCGGAAATTCCAGCCTGTCTGGCGCCCGTTCTACGAGCCTTTTGTCCGATCAACCGGTCGAGAATTCACATCGAATTCACGTGGGGCGGGTCAGTGCAGGCGGCGGTCGTCCCCGGACATGCTCGCGAGCACCTCCGTCGGCGTCCCGCCGTCACGCCAGCGCAGGGTCGCGCCGACACCGTCCATGAGCTCCACCGAACCCTCGGGTGCGAACGTGAGGCCGGCGTCCTGCCCGACCGCCGCGCGCACGAGCGCGACCGTGGCGGGCAGCTCCTCCAGCCGCTCCGTCACCCCCATCGCCTCCAGGTCCGACCGGTCGGCCGCGATGTGCATCGGGTCGGGCCCGATCCACAGCTTGCGCCCGTTCATCCGCCCGGGGGTGGTCCCGTACTCCTCGGCCAGCACGAGCTCCTTGACCTGCCCCCGCGAGAGCACGGCGACGACGTCGTCCACCGAGGTCACGGCGTTGGACTCCCGGCCGAGCTCCTGCCGCAGCTCCGCCAGGACCCGCTCCCGGCGCCGCTCCCGGTAGGAGTCCAGCGCGTCGGAGACACGTTCGGCGAAGGCGGTCTCGTTCACGCCGGGGCCGCGCCCGCCGCCGGGCACCTCGACGAGCTTGTCCGCCGTCGGCGCCGTCAGCGCGGCCCGGGTCAGCGACACCACCCGCTTGTCCCCCGTGAGCAGCACGAGCTCGGGGTCGGTCTCCGCCACGTGCCGCTCGATCTCGGCCGCCACGGCCGCGGCGTTGCGTTCCCAGGAGTCCTCGGCGCGGGACTCGATCCGCGCGCGCTTGATCCCCGAGGAGCTGGTCTTCTCGATCTCGTCGTGCGGCGCCTGGAAGCTGCTGTGCACCTTGGCGTCGTGACCCACGCGGACGAAGTCCGCGCCCGCCCGGTCGACCAGCACCTTGAGCAGCTCCACCGACTCGTCGGCGGCCAGCGCCGCCTGCAGCAGGGCCGGTACCGCCTCCCAGGAGCCGGAGCTGGCGCTCGGCGGGTTGTTCACCACGCGGTCCACCAGCACGCCCGTCTCGTCGGCGATGACGACCCGGCCGTGCGGTCCCGGGACCCTCGTGGGTCGCAGCACCACCTCTTCGATCGCGTCCAGCACGGCGACCGGGGCCTTCTGCTGCGCGAGCTCCCTGCGCACCGCGTTCCACCGTCCGCCGACGTCACGGTCGGCAGCGAGCTCGGACGGCGTGGCGTCCAGGCACAGGGTGGCGAAAGGTCCCGGGTGGCCGAGGAGGGGTTTGAGCCAATCGATCTTCATACACACCTCCGCATCACCCGCCGAGGTCGAGATGATGCCCTACCGCATGACCCCGCCCCGGCGTTCCCTCCAGGAAACGACGGATCGAGGCCGCACGCCACCCCTGTGGGGGAAATTTCTGTGACCTGTACAGGAGATATTCGGACCTGACGTTTGCCCTTGCCCTGCCAAGGGCAAAGCCACGTCAGGCAGAGGTCACCTTCAAGCGTAGGTGTCGACCTCAGGCAAGTTGTCGCCCTTGTGCTGCGCGGCGATCAGCTCGTGGTGGCGGATCACCTCGCTGACGATGAACTGCCGGAACTGCTCCGCGAACTCCGGGTCCAGGCCGGACTCCTCGGCGATGCCCGTGAGCCGCGCGATCTGCTCCTGCTCGCGCGCCGGGTCCGCCGGCGGCAGCCCGCCGACCGCCTTGAGCTCACCGACCCGTCGCGTCACCCGGAACCGTTCGGCCAGCAGGTAGACCAGCGCGGCGTCGATGTTGTCGATGCTCCCGCGGAGCCGGATGATCTCGGACGGCACCGGAGCGCTGGTCGGTTCGTTGTCAGACACATGTAGAGGCTAACCGGCGAAGGCCGTGGCGGGCGAAGCCTGTTCCGACCTGAGACGGCGATCCGCTACAGTCTGCCGAGCAGGCCACGCAACTTGGTGAAGACCCGATACCGGGCCTTCGCCGCTTCAAGACTTCAACGGAGAGCAGCAGATGACACTTGCCACGTCGCCGGCATTGGTGGAGGTGCCGGCGGGCACCAGCATCAACACGATCCTCGCGGACCGCGTGGCCCGCTCCGGAGACGAGGCGCTCATCGAGCGGCGTGACACCCCGGACGGCCCGTGGATCAAGGTGTCGGCGAGGCAGTTCGAGGACGAGGTGCTCGCCGTCGCCCGTGGCCTGGTGGCCCGTGGCATCGACGTAGGCGACCGGGTCGCCATCATGTCCCGCACCCGGTACGAGTGGACGCTGCTCGACTTCGCCATCTGGGCCGCCGGCGCCGTCCCCGTGCCGGTCTACGAGACCTCCTCGGCCGAGCAGGTGCAGTGGATCCTGTCCGACGCCGGCGTCCGGCTCATCGTGGTCGAGTCCGCCGCGCACGCCGCGACCGTCCAGCAGGTGCGGCCCAGCCTGCCCGGGCTCGAGGACATCCTGCTGATCGACGACGGCGCCGTGCTCGACCTGCGCAAGGCCGGAACCAACCTGTCCGCCGGCATCGTGGCCGAGCGGCGCGACGCCGTCCGGCGCGACGACCTGGCGACCGTCATCTACACCTCGGGCTCGACCGGCCGCCCCAAGGGCGTCGAGCTCACGCACGGCAACTTCGCGCACCTGACCCTGAACGCCGCCGAGGGCATCCCCGAGCTGCTCAAGGCCGAGAACGCGCGCACGCTGCTGTTCCTGCCGCTGGCCCACGTGTTCGCGCGGTTCGTCGAGGTGGCGACCATCGCCGGCCAGGCCGTGCTGGGCCACGCCCCCGACATCAAGAACCTGGTGGGCGACCTCGGCTCGTTCCGCCCGACCTACCTTCTGGCCGTGCCGCGCGTGTTCGAGAAGGTGTACAACAGCGCGGAGCAGAAGGCGTCGTCGGGCCTCAAGGCGAAGATCTTCGCCTGGTCCGTGCAGGTCGCCGAGGACTACTCGCGGGCCATGGACGTGCCCGCAGGCCCCGGCGGCGCGCTCAAGGTGAAGCACGCGATCGCCGACCGCCTGGTGTTCAGCAAGCTCAAGGCCACCATGGGCGGGCAGCTCAGCTGGGCCGTCTCGGGCGGCGCCCCGCTGGGCGAGCGCCTGGGCCACTTCTTCCGCGGCGCCTGCGTCACGATCCTGGAGGGCTACGGCCTCACGGAGACCACGGCCCCCACGTCGGTCAACCTGCCGGGCAAGATCGTCATGGGCTCGGTGGGCCCGGCCTTCTTCGGCACGGACGTCGCCATCGCCGACGACGGCGAGGTGCTGCTGCGCGGGCCGCACATCTTCCGCGGCTACCGCAACCAGCCCGGGCTGACGGCGGAGGCGCTCGTCGACGGCTGGTTCCGCACCGGCGACCTCGGCCGGCTGGACGAGCACCGCCACCTGCACATCACGGGCCGCAAGAAGGAGATCATCGTGACCGCGGGCGGCAAGAACGTCGCCCCGGCGGTGCTCGAGGACCGCATGCGGGCGCACCCGATCGTGAGCCAGGTCGTGGTGGTCGGCGACCAGCGCCCGTTCATCGGCGCCCTCGTCACGCTCGACGCCGAGATGCTGCCCGGCTGGTGCGCGGCGAACGGCCTGCCCAAGCTGTCCGTCGACGAGGCGCGCGTGCACCCGAAGGTGCTGGCGGAGCTCGACAAGGTGGTCGCCCAGGCCAACGAGGCGGTCTCCAAGGCCGAGTCGATCCGCAAGATCACGGTGCTCGACCTCGACTTCACCGAGGCCAACGGGTACCTCACGCCGTCCATCAAGGTGAAGCGCGGCAAGGTGCTCACCGACTTCGCGGGCGTCATCGACACCCTGTACGGCGCGCCGGTGGCCGGCGCCCAGGCGGCCCGCACCCGCTGAGGTCCAGACGCACAGAAACGGGGCCGCAGCGCTGATCAGCGCTGCGGCCCCGTTTCTGTGCGTCGAAGGTGCTACGCGCTCTTCTCGCGCGGCTGACGGCCCCGCACGGGGCTCTTGCGCGGCACGACGGTCGGGTTCACGTTGTCGAGCACCACGGAGCGGGTGATGACCACGCGCTCGACGTCGTCGCGGCTCGGCACATCGAACATGACCTGCTGGAGCACCTCCTCGAGGATGGCCCGCAGGCCTCGCGCCCCGGTGCCGCGGAGCAGGGCCTGCTCGGCGATGGCCTCGACGGCCTCCTCGTCGAACTCCAGCTCCACGCCGTCGATCTCAAACATGCGCTTGTACTGCTTGACCAGCGCGTTCTTGGGCTCAGTCAGGATCCGGACCAGTGCGTCGCGGTCGAGCGAGGAGACGGAGGCGATGACGGGCAGGCGGCCGATGAACTCGGGAATCAGGCCGTACTTCTGCAGGTCCTCGGGGCGGACCTCGGCGAAGAGGTCCTCGTCCCGGGCGATGGACTCCATGGGGGCGCTGAACCCGATGCCGCGCTTGCGGGACCGGGCGGCCACGATGTCGTCCAGGCCGGCGAAGGCGCCGGCCACGATGAACAGCACGTTCGTGGTGTCGATCTGGATGAACTCCTGGTGCGGGTGCTTGCGCCCGCCCTGCGGCGGCACCGACGCGGTGGTGCCCTCGATGATCTTCAGGAGTGCTTGCTGGACGCCCTCGCCGGAGACGTCGCGCGTGATCGACGGGTTCTCGGCCTTGCGGGCCACCTTGTCGACCTCGTCGATGTAGATGATGCCCGTCTCGGCCTTCTTGACGTCGTAGTCCGCGGCCTGGATGAGCTTGAGCAGGATGTTCTCGACGTCCTCGCCCACGTAGCCGGCCTCGGTCAGGGCGGTCGCGTCGGCGATCGCGAACGGCACGTTGAGCATCTTCGCGAGCGTCTGCGCGAGATACGTCTTACCCGTGCCGGTGGGACCGATCAGCAGGATGTTCGACTTGGCGATCTCGACCGGGTCCTGGTCGTCCGGGTTGATCGAGCGCCCGGCCTCGCCGGCCTGGATGCGCTTGTAGTGGTTGTAGACGGCAACGGCCAGGGCGCGCTTGGCGGGGTCCTGGCCGATGATGTACTGCTCGAGGAAGTCGAAGATCTCGCGCGGCTTGGGCAGCTCCGTCAGACCGAGCTCCGCAGCCTCACCGAGCTCTTCCTCGATGATCTCGTTGCACAGCTCGATGCACTCGTCGCAGATGTAGACGCCGGGTCCGGCGATCAGCTTCTTCACCTGCTTCTGCGACTTGCCACAGAAGTTGCACTTCAGCAGTTCCGCGCCGTCACCGATTCGCGCCACTACCTGTCTCCTCGCCTTGTGCACCCTCGCGGAGTACTGCACGGGCCGGCTGGCCCAGCAGATCCGCGACGTCGAGCGGTCTCAGATCCATTCCACACCACCGGTGGCCTGTTGTCAGCCGGGCGGCCCGGCGGGTCGCCCGACCGATTTTCACCAGATCATGACAATTTTGTCAGATTCTGCGCGGCGTGTCCCACAATGCCCGACGCCGGGGCAGATCGTCCACCGCTATTGGTGGCACGGCCCCGGCGCCGGGAGGCTGCGGTCGCTGACGGACCTGACCCGAGGGTCAGTTCGTCACGACCTGGACGGGCTTGCGCGACTGGAGCACCTCGTCGACCAGGCCGTACTCCTTGGCCTGGGCGGCGGTGAGGATCTTGTCGCGCTCGATGTCGTCGCGCACCTGCTCCTGCGTCTTGCCGCTGTGCGTCGCGAGCGTCAGCTCGAGCCACTCGCGCATGCGGATCAGCTCGTTCGCGTGGATCTCGATGTCCGAGGCCTGCGCGTAGCCGCCACCCTCCATCGCGGGCTGGTGGATCAGCACGCGCGAGTTCGGCAGCGCGAGCCGCTTGCCCGGCTGGCCGGCGGCCAGCAGGACCGCGGCGGCCGACGCGGCCTGACCCAGGCACACCGTCTGGATCTGCGGCTTGATGAACTGCATGGTGTCGTACAGCGCCGTCATGGCCGTGAACGAGCCACCGGGCGAGTTGATGTACATCATCACGTCGCGGTCCGGGTCCTGCGTCTCGAGGACCAGGAGCTGGGCCATGACGTCGTCCGCGGACGCGTCGTCGACCTGGACGCCCAGGAAGATGATGCGGTCCTCGAACAGCTTGGTGTACGGGTCCTGGCGCTTGAAGCCGTACGCGGTGCGCTCCTCGAACTGCGGGAGCACGTAGCGTGCGGACGGCATGGCGCCGGCGGTGGCAAAAGGCATCCCCGCACCCGAACGGGCGCCGGCAAGGCGCTCTGCGGCTGCGACGAACTGGGCTTCAGGACTCACGGTGATCTCCTCTTGAAAAAGCTCTTGGTGCGATTCCGGGCGCTCAGCTGTGCATGCCGCCGCCGCCGGCCAGCGCGGCGGTCTCGACGACGTGGTCGACGAAGCCGTACTCCAGCGCCTCGGAGGCCGTGAACCAGTTGTCGCGGTCGTTGTCCTTGATGATCGTCTCGAGCGACTGGCCGGTCTGCTCGGCGGTCAGCTCGGCGAGCACCTTCTTCATGTGCATGATGAGCTGCGCACCGATCCGCACGTCGGTGGCCGTACCACCGATGCCGCCGGACGGCTGGTGCATCAGCACGCGGGCGTGCGGCGTGATGTACCGCTTGCCCTTCGTGCCGGAGGACAGCAGGAACTGCCCCATGGAGGCCGCCATGCCCATCGCGACCGTCGCCACGTCCGGCTTGATGAACTGCATGGTGTCGTAGATCGCCATGCCGGCCGTGATCGAGCCGCCGGGCGAGTTGATGTACAGCCAGATGTCCTTGTCGGGGTCCTCGGCCGCGAGAAGCATCATCTGCGCGCTGATCGCGTTCGCGTTCTCGTCGCGCACCTCCGACCCCAGCCAGATGATGCGCTCCTTGAGCAGCCGGTTGTAGATGGAGTCGTTGAGCCCGAATCCAGCACCCTCCGCCCGTGCTACCGGCCCGGCATCCATCCGCAGCAGATCGTTCACGTCCATCTCCTCGGTTCTGACTCTCGTCTGTGGACCACGTCCTAAGACGTCGTGTCGCTCGACCCTAACGTGCCTCGTGCCGCCAGAACTTCCGATTCGGCGGCCGTTTCGCCTACAGCGCACCGGTGCTGCCCACGGCGAAGTCGGACCGAACGCGGACGGCGGTCCGCACCCTCGCGTGAAGGGTGCGGACCGCCGTCGGACGTCCTGCTCCGGCCCGTCCGGGCCGGGGGTGCGTCAGGCCTTCGCGGGCTCCGACGCCTCGGCCTCGGTGCCCTCGGGCTCCTCGGCGTCGGCGGCCTCCTGGGCCTGCGCCACGGCGTCGCTCAGGGCGGCCTGGGCCTCGTCGGCCTCGTCCGAGCCGATGAACTCGCTCAGGTCCACGACGTTGCCGTCGGAGTCCTTGACCTCGATCTGGCGCAGCGCGACCGCGAGGGCCTTCGAGCGCGCGACCTCGCCGACCATGGCCGGGATCTGCCCGCCCTGCTCGAGGGTCTTGATGAACTCGCTCGGCTCCATGCCGTACTGCTGCGAGGCGCTCACCAGGTACTCGACGAGCTCGCCCTGGCTGACCTGAACCTTGAGCTTCTCGGCGAGGGTGTCGAGCAGGATCTGGTTCTTGATCGCCTTGGTGGCGTCCTCGGTGACCTCGGCGCGGTGCTCGTCGTCCTCGAGGCGGCTCTCGGACTCGAGGTGACGGTGCACCTCGGCCTCGACCACGCCGGACGGCACGGGGACCTCGACGGTCTCCAGGAGCTTCTCCATGAGGGCGTCACGCGCGGTGACGGCCTGGTTGGAGGTCTTGATGCCGGCGACCTGGGTCTTCAGGTCGTCCTTCAGCTCCTCCAGCGTGTCGAACTCCGAGGCGAGCTGGGCGAAGTCGTCGTCCACCTCGGGCAGGTCGCGCTGCTTGACGGAGGTCGCCGTGACGGTCACGTCGGCGTCCTGGCCCTCGTGGTCGCCGCCGGCCAGCGGCGCCTTGAAGGTGGTGGTCTCCTCGGCGGACAGGCCGGTCAGGGCCTCGTCCAGCCCCTCGAGCATGTTGCCGGAGCCGATCTGGTACGAGACGCCCGACACGGAGTCGACCTCCTCGTCACCGATGACGGCCTTCAGGTCGATGACGACGTAGTCGCCCTCGACGGCGGGGCGGTCGACGCCCACGAGGGTGCCGAAGCGCTCGCGCAGGGCGTCCAGGCGCTCGGTGACGTCCTCGTCGGTCACCTCGGTGGAGTCGACGGTCAGCTCGACGTCGGAGAGCTCGGGGAGCTCGATCTCGGGGCGGACCTCGACCTCGGCGGTGAACTTCAGCTGGCCCTCGCCGGCCTTCGCCGGGACCTCGGTCACGTCGACCTCGGGCTGGGCGAGCGGACGCAGGTCGGTCTCGCCGAGCGCGTCACGGTAGAACCCGGAGAGCCCGTCGTTCACGGCGTGCTCGATCACGGCGCCCCAGCCGACCCGCTGCTCGATGATGCGCGGGGGAACCTTGCCCTTGCGGAACCCGGGGACGTTCACCTGCTCGGCGATGTGCTCGTAGGCGTGATCGATGCTCGGCTTGAGCTCGTCGTAGTCCACCTCGACGGTCAGCTTGACCTTGGTGGGCTCCAAGGTCTCGACGGCGCTCTTCACTTCGATGGTCTCCAGAATGTCGGGGGTGCGCGCACGCCGGCGTACTGCGTCCCGGGTGGCGCGGGGATGCTCTGCTCTGTTGCTCAGCTGCTCGCTGACAGCGCGTACGACAGGCGCACGGGCAACCCGTCAATAGTACGCCTGGACGCCACAGGCGCCGAATGCAGGCGGGTGGCCTGCGGCACAGCGGGCGCGGGCCCGTCAGCGCCCCATTCCCGCGGTCAGGCCCGCGACGATCTGGCGCGTCGCGACGAGGAACAGCACCACGAGCGGCAGCGTCGCGATCACCAGGCCCGCGAACAGGGTGGACCAGGAGGTCTGGTACTCGCCGAAGAAGGTCGTCAGGCCCACGGGCAGCGTGTACTGCGCCCGGTCGCGCACGAGGATCAGCGGGTAGAAGAAGTCGTTCCAGATGGGCACGAAGCGGAAGACCACCACCGTCGCGACGGCGGGCCGCACCAGCGGCAGCAGCACCGACCAGAAGGTGCGCAGGGGTCCGGCGCCGTCGATCCGGGCGGCGTCCTCCAGGTCGACCGGGAGCTGGCGCAGGAACGTGGCCAGGACGAACACCGAGAACGGGATCGAGACGGCGGAGTAGACCAGGATCAGCCCGGTTCGGGTGGACGCGAGCCCGATCATGTCGAGCAGGTAGAAGATCGGCACGATCATGAGGAAGACGGGCATCATCAGGCCCGAGACGAAGACCTGCTCGATCACCGTCATGAGCCGCGACCGGGACCGCGCGAGCGCGTAGGCCGCCAGCAGCGACACCGCCGTCGACAGCAGCACGGACAGCGTGGTGACCAGCACCGAGTTGAGGAAATAGGTCGAGAACGACGCCTCGACCCACGCCTCGCGGTAGGCGTCCAGCGACGGGCTGTGCGGCAGGCCGAGCGGCTCCACCACCAGCTCCTGGTCGGTGCGGAACGAGTTCCACACCATGATCAGCAGCGGCAGCAGCGCGACGGCGGCGTAGCCCCACAGCAGGGTGCTGACCGCCGCGCGCCTCACGTGAGCCTCCGCTCGACGCGGCGGAACCACTGCGTGAACAGCACCGAGATGCCGACGATCACCAGGAACAGCACGATCGCCACGGCCGACGAGATGCCGATCGCGTTGGACGCGCCCGAGTGGAACGCGGTCCGGTAGAAGAGGAGCGACATGACGTCGGTGGCGCCGGCCGGGCTGCCGCTGGAGCCGCCCAGGGCGTACGGGATCGGGAACGCCTCCATGGAGAAGATGAACGTCAGCACGCTCACCGTGCCGATCACCGGCATCAGCAGCGGCAGCGTGACGTGCCAGAACCGCTGGCGGGAGGTCGCGCCGTCGAGCATCGCGGCCTCCTCGATCGCCGGGTCGAGCGCGCCGAGGGCGGCGCCGTAGACCAGCAGCGGGAAGCCGACCCACTGCCACGCGGTCACCAGCACGACGACCCACAGGGCGCTGTCGGGGTCGCCCAGCCAGGGCTGGGCCACGGCGTCCAGCCCGACGGCGCGCAGCGCGGCGTTGACCGGGCCGAACAGCGGCGAGAGCAGCAGCGACCAGAGGTAGCCCACGACCAGCGGCGAGACCAGGTACGGCATGGTGTACAGCACCTGGAACAGCCGGCGCAGGCGACCCCGGTGGTGCAGCGCGTACGCCAGCAGCAGGCCCACCGAGTTCTGCACCACCATCGCCCCGGCGAACAGCAGCGCGTTGTGGCCGAACGCGCGCGGGAGCTGGGTGGCGTACGGCTCGGTGGTGAACAGCGCGACGAAGTTGTCCAGTCCCACGAACGCGTCCTGCGCGGTGCCCCGCCAGGAGAACAGGGAGTACGTCAGCGCCGTCGCCATCGGGTAGAGCACGAACACCGCGAACAGCGCGGCCGCGGGCAGCAGGAAGAGCAGCGCGACCGGCGTGGGCAGTGCCGCGGTACGACGGCGGCTCACTCGCCCGGCGTCCACCAGGCCGACAGGCCGTCCTGGATCACGTCGGCGGCACCCTCGGCGTCGGTGTCCCCGAGGAAGAGCTTCTGCCCGGCCTCGCCCATCAGGTCGGTGCCGACCGGGTCGCCGTAGCGGTAGTCCACGAGCAGCAGGTACGGCGCGGGGTTCTCCTGGTACAGGTCCCACATCTCCTGCTGCAGCGGGTCGGAGAACTCGACGCCGGGGATCGGCGAGAACTGCTTGAGCTCGTCGGCCACGAGCTGCCCGAACTCCGGCGTGGCCAGCCAGTTCAGCAGCGTCTCGGCCTCCTCGGGGTGCTCCGTTCCGGCCGACAGGCCCCAGCTCCCGTCCGCGTAGCCGGCGCTGACCGGGTGGTCCAGCGCCGAGCCGGGCGGCGGGGGCACCTGGAAGACGCCGAGGTCGAGGTCGGGGTTGGCGTCCTGGAAGAACGCGAGCTCGTACGAGCCGCCGGCGAACATCGCGGCCTGCTCCGAGGTGAACAGCACCTGCGCGTCCGTGTACGGCACGCCGGTGACGTCGTCGGGCATGTACTGCTGCAGGTCGGCCAGGGTCTGGATCGAGTCGACGTAGGCCGGGTCGGTGAAGTCGGTCTCGCCGTCGCGCAGGGCCTGCTGGAAGTCGGCGCCGCCGTACTGGGCGGCGGTCAGGGCGTCGTGCACCGTCGGTACGAACCAGCCGTCGCGCGCGCCGACCGCGAGCGGGGTCACGTCGTGATCCAGGAGCGTGTCGTTCAGCGCGATGAAGTCGTCCCAGCTCTCGGGCTCTTCGAGGCCGTGCTCCTCGAAGATCGCGGTGTTGTAGTAGACCTGGATGGTCTGGCTGGCCAGCGGCACGCCGTAGACGGCGCCGTCCTCACGGCCGCGCGAGCCGTCCAGCGTGGCGTCGTCGAAGTCCGCGAGCGCCGGGACGACGTCCTCCAGCGGCTGCAGGTTGCCGCCCTCGACCAGCGGCTGGAGCAGGCCGTAGGACCGCACCTGCGCGATGTCGGGGCCGTCCGACCCGGTCAGTCCGGTGCGCAGGATCTGGTCGTACTCGGTGTTGAGGTGGGCCTGGAAGCTCACCGTGATGCAGGGGTTGGCCTGCTCGAACACGTCGAAGATCTGCTCGTAGGTCTTGACGTCCTCGGTGCGCCAGGACCACACGTCCAGGGCGACGGCGTCGCCGTCGCACCCCTCCCCCGCCGCCGCGCCCGGCTCGGGGCTGTCCGCGGACGGCGCGCAGGCGCCGAGGGTCAGCGCCACGAGGGCTGCGGCGGCGGTGGCGAGGGTCTTTCTGCGGCTCATGCGGCGGACGCTGCCGGTCGGAGGTCGAGGTGTCAAGCATTTCGACCGAATCGATACGTCGTGTCGGGATCGGCTACCTGGCGCGGGTCGCGTGCCGCGCGATGCGCCGGGCGTCGGCCGCCATCTCCCGGAACATGCCGCTGATCGGGTTGGTGAAACCCGTGAAGTAGAGGCCGGGCGCGGCCGGGCGGCCGTTGGTCACCAGGGGCTTCCCGCGCTCGCCGAGCACGCCGAGGTGGCCCAGGACGGGTTCGAGCGCGCGCCGGTAGCCGGTGGCGGCGAGGACGACGTCGGGGGTCAGGCGGGCGCCGTCGGCCAGGACCACCTCGGCGCCGTCGAACCGGTCGATGGCGCGGACCACGCGCACGGTTCCGGCCCGGACGGCGGCGACGATGCCGATGTCCTGGAGGGGCACGGAGCCCTGGGCGACGCGGGTCGCGATCCCCACGTCCGGGATCGGCAGCCCGAGGTCGGACAGGTCGGGGACGCTGGCCTTGCGGACGGCCACGCCGACCGCGTCGACGAGGGCGTCCGGCAGGTGGCGCACCAGCACGCCCGTGTACTGCGCGGCCCACGGGCCCTGGTTGCGGGGCACGATGTGCGGCGGCGTCCGGACGGCGAGGTGGACGCTCGCGGCGCCGTTCTCGGCGAGGTCCTGCGCGATCTCGGCGCCCGTGTTGCCCACGCCCGCGACCAGCACGTGCCTGCCCGCGTACGGGGCCGGGTTGCGGTAGCGGCTCGCGTGCGTGACCTCGCCGGGAAACCCGTCCTGGCCGGGCCAGTCCGGCAGGTGCGGGGTGTGGTTGTACCCGGTCGCGACGACGACGGCGTCCGCCGTGCGGGTGCCGTCGGTGGTCGTGAGCGTCCAGTGGCGGGCGGCGGCGCCGTCGGGCGCGGACCGGTCGAGGCGGGTGACCTCGACGCCGCGCTCGACGCGCAGGCCGTGGTGGGCGGCGTAGGTCTCGAGGTAACGGACGACGTCGTCGCGGGCGACCCAGCGGCCGTACTCCCGCGGGATGGCGAGGCCGGGCAGCTTCGAGAGGCCGCGCGTGGTGTGCAGGTGGAGGCGGTCGTAGTGGTGGCGCCAGGCGTTGCCGACGTGCTCCGACTTCTCGAGCACGGTGACGTGGGCACCCCTGGCCTGGAGGGTGGCTGCGGCGGCGAGGCCTGCGGGTCCGGCGCCGATGACGGACACGGTGAGAACCATAGAGGGAGCGTAGTGCTCTCCTCCTCCTACTCTGCGGCAGCGGCGGGGTGAGAACAAGACTGCAGTTCTGGGGCGAAAAACCGGACACTCGAGGTGGGCGGCGAGGGGCGCCGTCCGCACCGGGAGGACACCGATGTCAGACATCTGGGACCCGCACGGCAGCCTGCGCCGCATGCTGTGGATCGGCGGCGCGCAGTGGGCCGGGAAGACGACCGTGAGCGACCTGGTCGCCGACCGGCACGGGCTCAACGCGTACCACTACGACTACCACGACTCCCGTGGCCACCAGGACCGCCGGGTCGCACGCCGGCTCGCGCACGGGGAGCCGGTGACGGACCCCGACGCCGAGGACGTCTGGGTCAACCACGGCCCCGAGGCCATGGCGGCCCAGGTGCTGGCCGACTTCCCGGCCCGCTTCGAGTGGGTGCTCGACGACCTCCGTGCCTGGTTCACGAGCCGCCCCGCGATCGCCGAGGGCTGGGGCCTGCGGCCGGAGCTGGTCGCGCCGCTGATCGACTCGCCCCGCCGCATGGTGGTGCTGGTCCCGACGGAGGAGTTCCGGCAGCACCACCTGCGCACCCTGCCGCGCGCACTGGCCGTGGAGGCCACCGTCAGCGACCCGGCGCTCGCCCAGGCCAACCGCATCGAGCGCGACCGCCTGATCGCCGACGACGCGGTGCGCGGCGCCCGGCGGCACGGCGTCCGCGTGATCGAGGTGGACGGCGTCCGGGACGCGACGGCGGTCGCCGCGGAGGTCGCGGACGTGTTCGCGCCCTGGCTGCCCGTGCCGCCGCCGGTCGGCTGAGGACGCCGTTCAGTCCAGGGGCGGGCCCGAGAGGAGCTCGTGCTCGCGGAACGCCAGGGTGTCGGCCGTGGTCTCGACGATCACGGCGAGCAGGTCCGTGGTGGCGGTGGTCGCGTGGATCTCGCCGGGCTCCCAGACCGCGGCCTGACCCGGCTCGATCTCCCAGCGCTCGGCGGCGCCGTCCGCGCCCCGCGACGTGACGACACCCTCGCCGGCCAGGACCGCGAAGATCTGGAGCGAGGTGGCCGGGTGCTCGCCCAGCACGCCGCCGGCGACGATCCTTGCGACGTTCACCGTGGTGCGCTCGGCTTCGGGCACCTGCGGCAGGAAGTCCATGTCGACGCCGGTGCTGCCGAACCGCGAGATCTCCCGGGCGGGGAGCTGGATGATGCGCACCGGACGATCTTCTCGTAGGTCACCGGGGTTCGTCATGCACGGGGAGAGGGTGCCGGGTGGGCTGGAATTCGTTCACCTCGGACACGTCTGATTCGGCTCAGCCGAAGAGTGCAGCGGAGCCGAATCAGACGATGCTGGGCCGAACGACGCCCCCTAGAAGTCGTCCGGCGTGCGGATCTGGTCGCGGATCCAGCCGCCGGCCTCCTTCAGCCGGCCCGTGCCGTAGTCGCCGCCGCCGCAGGTGCCCTCGGTGAACACCGCGCCCGAGCGGTGGTCGTCGGAGAAGTTCCAGTTGGTCCAGCTGATCTTCTTCTGCGCCGCGAGGTCGAGGTAGCGCTGCGCCATCGCGAAGTCGTTGGCGCCCTCCCCGGCGTAGTCCTGGGTGCCGAACTCCGTGATGAACATCGGGATGCGGTCCGCGGCGCGGGACAGCGCGTCCAGGTACTCCTGGCCGTGCGACGCCGCGTAGAAGTGGAACGTGTACATGACGTTGGACGCGTTGACCGGGTTGTTCACGACCTCGGACTCGCTCGCCCCGTCGGACACGCCGAGCGAGGACCAGGCGCGGGTGCCGAGCAGGATGACGGCGTCCGGGTCCTTGGCGCGGACCACGGGGACGATCTGCTCGTGGTAGCTCTTGATGGTCTGCCACGACACGCCGTTGGGCTCGTTCGCGACCTCGTAGATGATGTTGTTCCTGCCGTTGTTCCGCTCGGCGATGGCCGTGAAGAACGTCTTGGCGCGCTCGAGGTTGAAGTTGGGGTCGCCCGGGTCGAGCATGTGCCAGTCGACGATGGCGTACAGGCCGCGCTCGCCGAGCATGTCGATGTACTGGTTGACCAGCGCGGTGAACCGCGCCGGGTCGGTCTCGTAGCCGTCCTCCTGCACGTACGTCGAGATCCGCATGACGTCGGCGTTCCAGTCGTACGCGAGGGTGTCGAGGGACGCGTCGTCCACGCACTGCGAGTACCACTGGGTGCCGTGCGTGCTCATGCCGCGCAGCTGGACCTGCTTGCCCTGCTCGTTGCACAGGCGAACCCCGCAGACGCGGAGCTGCCCGTTCGCCTCCACGGGGGTGACGGCCTGCGGGGCGGCGGCCGGGGCGTCGTCGTCCGGCACGGACGCGGGCGCCTCGTGCGTGGCGGCCGTCGTGGCCGAGAGGGTGGGCGCGACGGCCGCCCCTGTCGCCAGCAGCGCGGCCGTGGCGACGGCGACGATGATCGGTGCGCGGCGGAGAACCATGATGAGACCACCTCTGATCGGTCCGGAGCAGTCCCAGGGACGCTAGCAAGGTGACAGAGCGGGTGATATCCGGGATTCCCACACCGCGTCTACGGGGCGGGAGGGTCCCGGATGGCGTTCTTTGGCCTACGGTGAGCCCCGACCGCATGACTCGCTCACCCCAGGAGAGACCATGAGCACGTCCGTGGAGCTGACCCGGTTCCGGGTGCTGCCCGAGAGGATCGACGCGATGCTGGCGTCGCGGCCGGCGATGATCGCCGACTTCGAGGCCGACCGCACCGGCTTCCTCGGGGCGCGCCTCGTCCAGCTGCCGGACGACGAGTGGCTCGACATCGTGGAATGGGCCTCGTCGGAGGACTTCGCGGCGTCGCGCGCGAAGGGTGCCAACAAGCCCGGGATCGCCGCGTTCTTCGCGACGATCAGCTCCCTGGTGACGGCCGAGGAGGGCACCCTCGCCGAGGTCGGGTGAAACCCGGGGATGACATAGTGTCGGGCCGTCCCCTCCGGACCATCACGATCCGGTAGCCGCACCCGAGGTGGGCCCATGACTGTTCCCCTGACCCTGCGCACGCCCGCGCGACCCGCCGACCAGCCGCAGCCCCCGGACCCCACGGTCCTGGCCGCGGCCCTCGACCGGTTGGAGGAGCACGACGGCGGCGCACCGGGCAGGGACGACGCCGAGGTGCTGCTGCACGCCCGCGGCGCCGACCTGGACCGGCTACTGGCGGTGGCCGGGGCCCTGCGCGACCAGGGGCTGCGCGAGGCCGGGCGCCCCGGCGTCATCACGTACTCCCGCAAGGTGTTCGTGCCGCTGACGCACCTGTGCCAGGACCGCTGCCACTACTGCATCTTCGTGCAGACGCCGGGCAAGCTCGCCAAGGCCGGCATCTCGCCGTACATGTCGGCCGAGGAGGTGCTGGAGGTGGCGCGGCAGGGCGCCGCGCTGGGCTGCAAGGAGGCCCTGCTCACGCTCGGCGACCGACCCGAGAACCGCTGGCCCGTGGCCCGGCAGTGGCTCGACGACCACGGCTACGCCTCGACGCTCGACTACGTGGGCCACATGGCGCGCCTGATCCTCGACGAGACGGGCCTGCTCCCCCACCTCAACCCCGGCGTCATGTCGTGGGCGGAGCTGCAGCGGCTCAAGCCGGTCGGCCCGTCGATGGGCATGATGCTGGAGACCACCTCGTCCCGGCTGTGGACCGAGAAGGGCGAGGCGCACTTCGGCTCCCCCGACAAGGACCCGGCCCTGCGGCTGCGTGTGATCGACGACGCCGGCCGCTCGCGCATCCCGTTCACCACCGGCGTGCTGCTGGGCATCGGCGAGAACTACGCCGAGCGCGTGGACTCGATCCTCGCGCTGCGCGACGCGCACGCCCGGCACGGTCACGTGCAGGAGGTGATCGTGCAGAACTTCCGCGCCAAGTCGGCCACCGCGATGATGGGCGCCGCCGACCTGGAGACGCAGGAGTACGCGGCCGCCGTCGCCGTCACGCGGGTGCTGCTCGGCCCGGGGATGCGCGTGCAGGCCCCGCCGAACCTGACCGACGCCGCCGAGCTCCAGCTCCTGGTGCGCGCCGGCATCGACGACTGGGGCGGCGTCAGCCCGCTCACCCCGGACCACGTGAACCCCGAGCGGCCCTGGCCGCACATCGAGGACCTGGCCCGGCTCACGGCCGAGGGCGGCTACACGCTGCGCGAGCGGCTCACCGCGCACCCGCACTACCTGCGCGAGGCCCGCGCGGGAGCGGAATGGCTGGACGACCGGCTGCGCGACCGGGTCCTGGACCTCGCGGACGACTACGGCCTGGCCCGGCACGACGCCCTCCTGGGCGAGTTCCCCTCGTCGAGGGCCGGCAGCCTCCCGTTGGTCGAGCCTGTCGAGACCCGGGTCCCGACAAGCTCGACCACCGACGGGCGGCTGGCCAGGTTGCTGAGCGACGTCGAGAAGGACCCCCGCGGGGCGGACGACGCCGCCTGGGTCGAGCTGCTCGGGGCCGACGGCGCCGACCTCGAAGACCTCGCCGCGCTCGCCGACCAGGTACGCCGCGAGCGGGTCGGCGACGCCGTGACGTACGCCGTGAACCGGAACATCGACGCGTCGCTGGGCCTGCCGCCCGAACGGGTCGCCGAGCTGGCCGCCGAGGCGGTCGCGCTGGGCGCCACGGAGGTGTGCGCACAGGGCGCACCGCGCGCCGAGCAGGGTGCCGACGCCTACCTCGACCTCGCCCGGGCCGTGAAGCGGGGCGGGCCCGGCCTGCACCTGCACGCGTTCCGGCCCGCCGAGCTGGCCGACGGCGCCGCGCGCGCCGGCATGCCCCTGGCCGACTGGCTGGAGCGGCTGCGCGAGGCCGGCGTCGACACGGTGCCCGGCACGGGCGCACGCATCCTGGACGACCGGATCCGGGGCCTGCTCACGGGCGGCACCGACATCCCGGCGGAGCGCTGGACCGAGCTGGTCACCGCCGCGCACACCGCGGGGCTGCGCTCGACGGCGACGATCGTGTACGGCCACGTCGAGTCCGCCCGCGACCAGGTGCGGCACCTGCGCGCCCTGGCCCGGGTCCAGGACGCGACGGGCGGGTTCACCGAGCTGATCCCAATGCCGTGGCTCCCGTCGGAGTCGCCGGTGCCGGTGGCCGGCGCGCGCACGGCGACCCCGCGCGAGAGCCGCGCCCTGCACGCCGTCGCGCGGCTGATGCTGGCCGGCCGGATCGACCACGTTCAGGCGGCGTGGACCAAGCTCGGCATGCGCGGGGCGCAGCGGGTGCTCGCGGGCGGCGCCGACGACCTGGGCGGCGTGCTGCTCGACGGTGTCCTCGACCCGGACGCCGGACCCGAGCAGGGCCGCGAGCTCACGGTCGCGGACGTGACCCGGCTGGCCGCCGAGCTCGGCCGCCCGGTGCGGCAGCGCACCACCACGTACGAGCAGGTGGGGTGACGGCGGCGCTCGACGTCGCCGTCGTCGGCGCGGGGCTCGCCGGGGTGGGGCTCGGCGTGCGCCTGCGGCGCGCGGGACGCACCGGGTTCACCGTCCTGGAGCGGGCCGACGACGTGGGCGGCACCTGGCGCGACAACGTCTACCCGGGCGTCGCGTGCGACATCCCCAGCGCGCTGTACTCCTACTCCTTCCTGCCGCAGCAGCGGTGGTCACGGGTGTTCGCGCCGGGCGCGGAGATCCACGAGTACGTGCGCGACGTCGTGCGCACCGAGGGCCTCGCCCCGCACCTGCGCCTCGGCACCGACCTCACGTCCGCCCGCTGGGACGACGACGCCGGCACCTGGCGCCTGACGACGTCGCGCGGGCCGCTGACGGCGCGGGTGCTGGCCACCGCCGTCGGGCGGCTGAGCGAGCCGCGCGTGCCCGAGATCCCGGGGCTCGGCACGTTCCCGGGCCGGGTGTTCCACTCGGCCCGCTGGGACCGCTCCTCGCTGGCCGGGCTGCGCGTCGCCGTGGTCGGCACCGGGGCGAGCGCCGTCCAGCTCGTGCCGGAGGTCGCGCGGGAGGCCGCTTCCGTCGTCGTGCTGCAGCGGACGCCGCCCTGGGTGCTGCCACGCGGAGACCGGGCGTACGCGCCAGGCGAGGAGCCGCCGGACCGCGCGGCGCTCGCCGAGGACGCGGAGCTGCTGTTCGACGCGCGCATCGCGGGGACGCGCGCGGAGGCCGACCTGACGGAGCGCGCCCGGGCGCACCTGCGCGCCCAGGTGCCGGACCCGGCGCTGCGCGCGCTGCTCACCCCCGACTACGCGGTGGGCTGCAAGCGCGCGCTGTTCAGCGACGACTGGTACCCGGCCCTCCAAGGGCCGCACGTGACGCTGGAGCCCAGCGCGCCGGTCGCGGTCGAGGGCTCCACCGTGGTCGCGGCGTCGGGCGCGCGGTACGAGGTGGACGTGCTGGTGCTGGCCACGGGGTTCGAGACCACGCGGCCGCCGTTCGCGCACCTGGTCACGGGCCGCGACGGGCGAACGCTCGCCGAGCACTGGGCCGCCGGCATGACGAGCCACGCCTCCACGGTGGTGCACGGGTTCCCCAACCTGTTCGTGCTGGACGGACCCAACGCGGGGCTCGGCCACCACTCGGCGCTGGAGGTGATCGAGGCGCAGATCGGCTACGTGCTGGGCGCGCTCGACCACCTGGACGCGACCGGCGGGCCGCTGGAGGTGTCGGCCGAGGCCGAGGCCGCCTACACCGCCGAGGTGGACCGCCGCGCCGCCGGGACGGTGTGGCTGCGCGGCGGCTGCCGGAGCTGGTACGTCGACGAGCGCTCGGGCCGCCTGACCCTCCTCTGGCCGGGCCGGGCCAGAGAGTTCGCGAACCGGTTCGGCACCTTCGACCCGGTGCCGTTCCAGGAGGGGTCCGGGTCGAGGATCCGGGCGGTCGGCAGAATGTCAGGTGATCGGTAGCTCGAGCTGCCGACCATCTGACATTCTGCCGACCACGCGCCGGCCCTCCTCCTCAGCCCGGGACCAGGCCGTTCTGGTAGGCCCAGACCACCGTCTGGAGGCGGTCGCGCGTGCCGACCTTGGCCATGGCTCGGCCGAGGTGCGACTTGACCGTGCTCGTCTCGACCACCAGCTCCTGCGCGATCTCGGCGTTGGACAGCCCGCGGGCGAGCTGGCGCACGATCTCGGCCTCGCGGGCCGTGAGCTGGGCCGCGGCGGCGGCCTCGTCCGCGGCCGACCGGGGCGGCGCCGTCCGCCGGGCGAACTCGGTGATGACCCGGTGGGTGACCGCCTGGTCGATGAGGCCGTGCCCGTCGGCGAGGCGGCGGACGGCGTCGATCAGCTCCTCGGGCTCGCAGTCCTTGAGGATGAAGCCGCTCGCGCCCGCCTCCAGCGCGCCGAACACGTACTCGTCGAGGTCGAACGTGGTCACCACGAGCACGGCGGGCGGCGTCGGTTCCCCCTCGGCCGAACGGCGAACGATCTCCCTGGTCGCGGCGAGCCCGTCGCCGCCCGGCATCCGCACGTCCATGCAGACGACGTCGGGGTGGTGCTGCCGGGCGAGCCCGACCGCCGTCGGGCCGTCGCCCGCCTCGGCGACCACCTCGATGTCCTCGGCCTGCTCCAGCAGGAACCGGAAGCCCGCCCGGACCACCGCCTGGTCGTCCACCAGCATGACCCTGATCATTCCTGTCCCCCCTCGGCGAGCGCCGGGGCCGCCGGCGCCGTGGTCGTGACCTCATGGTGCAGCGGGAGCGCCAGGCGCACCCGCCAGCCGCCCGACGGCGTGGCGCCCGTGGTGAGCGTGGCGCCCACGAGGTGCGCGCGCTCCCCCATGCCGATGAGCCCCATGCCCCGCCGGTCCGAGCCGCGCGCGGCCCCTCGCCCGACGGCGCGTTCGTTGGTCACCTCCAGCGCCACCTCCCGCTCCTCGAAACGCACCGTCATGCGGACGGGCGCGCCGGGCGCGTGCTGGCGCGCGTTGGACAGCGCCTCCTGGGCCACCCTGTAGAACGCCGCATCGGCGATGGGGGCCAGCGGTCGCGGTCGCCCCGCACGCTCCAGGTCCACGGTGTCGCCGAGGGCGCGCGCCGTGCGGACCAGGTCGTCGAGGGCGCCGAGGCCGGGCGGCGGCGCGTCGTGCGCGTCCTCGCCCGGCCCGCCGGAGCCGGGCCGCTCCCGCAGCACGCCGACGATGAGCCGCAGGCTGTCGAGCGTCTCCTTGCCCTGGCCGCGGATCCAGGCGGTGCCCTTCTTGGCCGCCTCGGGGTCGCTGTCGATCTGCCGCTCGACGGCGGCCGCCTGCACGACCAGCCCCGAGAGGTGGTGCGCGGCGACGTCGTGCAGCTCGCGAGCCATGCGCGAGCGCTCGGCGAAGATCGCGGCCTGGGTGGTCGCGCGCTGCGTGCGCAGCACCTCGGTGGCCCGGAGCCGGACCAGCTCGGTGTAGTTGCGGCGGGTGGCCACCGCGTTGCCGACCAGCGCGCTGACCACGTAGGTGATCAGGCCCGAGACGAGGTGGTTGAGCACCGGCACCAGCAGGTCGTTCCCGGTCACGAGCGCGGTCCCGGCCGCGGCGAGCGCCGCGACCGGGGCTGCCGCGCCCGTGACCGCCAGTGCCCGGCGCACGGGCAGCAGCGTGCCGACGGTGTAGCCGGCGATGATCTGCGGGATGCCGCCGACCGACAGGTCGTCGGGCGAGGCGATGATGATGAGCACCTGGCAGGCCACCACGAGGCTCAGGCAGAGCACGGGGCGGACCCGGCGCAGGACGAGCGGCAGCGCCTGGACGCACGCGCCGACCGTGAGCACCACGCCCTGCACGGGGCCGATGGTCAGGCCCTCCATCCCGAGCACGAACTCGAACAGGCCGAGCAGCAGGGTCGCCGTCAGGACCAGCACGACCGCCGCCAGGAGGCCGTCGCGCGCCACCGGAGTGGTCAGGCCCAGCCGGTTCAGCAGCGCGTCGAACCGGCGGGGACGTACCGGGAGCGTGGTGTCGTCGAGCATCGTGGGAACGTCCGTGCCGGACCCGCCTGTCGTGGACATCGGTCAGTACGATACCGACGGCGCGAGCAGGCGGAGGTCGACGGCGTACCAGGCGGCCGCGGCCAGGGCGAGCACCACGAGCACGGTGCCGGCCACGCGGCGCCAGCCGTGCCGGTGCCGGACGGCGCCCACGACCTGGAGCACGGCGGGGATGATGCCGAGCGCGCCGAGCGCCTGGACCACCTGGAGCTGGCGCAGGGACGCCTCGGGGACCTCCTGGAGGCCCATGACGGTCTGCACGGTGATCGCCCATCCGGCGAGGGCGAGCACGGTGGCGATCGCCGCGACCTTGGTCAGGATGCGGGTGACGCGCCCGGTGCCCTGCGGCAGGGACTCCTTGCGGACCCGGCGCCGGATCGCGCCGACGGGCCAGGCGACGGCGGCCACGAGCAGGATCAGCGCGGAGACGCCGAGCACGGGGAGCACCACGCCCGGGGCGCGCTCGGGCGCACCGGGCAGCAGGGTGAAGGCGCCCTCGTAGACGATGGCCTCGACCTGGCCGTCGGCCACGCGCATGGCGAGGGTGCGCTGGCCGTCGACCTCGCGCCAGACCCAGGGCTCGACCTCCTCGTACAGGGCGGGCGTGACGGCGCCCGGGCCGGGCGTGATGAGCAGCCGGCCGTCGGCGCGGGCGGTGAGCTGGGTCGGGCTGAGCACGTCGAGCACCGTGAGGAAGTTGCTCTGCACGCCGCGGGAGGAGACGTAGGTGCCCTCGGCCAGCGCCGCGTGCTCGCGGGCGGTGTCCTGGTCGACGGTCGTGCCGGGGGCGGGGGTGACCGCACCGGCGGAGCCGGCGTCGTCGGCCGGGAAGTAGCGGTCGGTGAAGCCCTGGAGCACGGCCTCGCGCAGGGGCACGGTGGCGAAGCCGTCGGTGCCCGAGCTGTTCAGCGAGATGAAGATGCCCGTGCCCTCGTCGGGGTAGAGCTGCAGGTGGGAGTGGAAGAACTGGGTGTCGCCGCCGTGGCCGACGATCGTGTGGCCGTTGCGGGACTCGTCGAAGAAGCCGAGCGCCATCCGGGGTGCGGCGGCCAGACCGCCCAGCGTGGACTCGTCGAGGGCGGGGGCGTGCATCAGGTCGAGCGTCCCGGGCTCCAGGATCGGGCCCGCACCGGGCGCGCCGAGCTGGGCCAGCATGAAGCGCGCCATGTCGGGCGCGGACGACGTGAGCGAGCCGGCCGGCGCGGTGCCGACGATCTCGAACTGGCCGGGGGCGGCGTCGGACGAGGTGTATCCCTGCGACATCCGATCGGTCAGCTCGCCCGGCAGCGGCTGCACGAACGTGGACGACGTCATCCCGGCGGGCTCGAAGATGTTGCGCTCGACGTACTCCTCGAAGGGCACGCCGCTCACCCGCTCGACGACGTACCCGGCCAGGGCGTTGCCGTAGTTGGAGTAGGCGGGGACGGTGCCGGGCGCGTAGACCTGCTCGGGCGGGTCCTGCGCCAGGACGTCGCGGAGCACGACCGGCTGGTCGCCGAACCCGATGAGGCCCCCGACGCGCTCCTCGAACCCGGCGGTGTGGGTGAGCAGGTTCCGCAGCGTGATCGGGTCGTCGAACCGGCGCGGCACGTCGAAGTCGAGGTACTCGGCCACGTCGGTGTCGAGGTCGAGGTCGCCGCTCTCGACGAGCTGCATGACCGCGGTCGCGGTGAACAGCTTCGAGACGGAGCCGGGGCGGAACAGGGTCGTCTCGGCGTCGACCGGCACGGCGTCGCCGCCCGTGGTGCCGGTGTCGGCGTGACCGTAGCCGCGGGTGGTGAGGATCTCGCCGTCGTCCACCACCGTGACGACGCCGCCCGCGATGCCCGCGCTCTCCAGCGCGGCCGGCAGCAGGCCGTCGAGCCAGGCGTCGACGTCGGACGCGACCAGGTCGTGCTCGCCCGACGGCGCACTGACCGGCGGGGGCGGCGTCGGCTGCTCGGCGGCCGTGGCGGCGGGCGCGCCGGCGAGGGCGAGCGCCGTCAGGACGCCCAGGGTGGCCAGCGCGCGCCGGGCGCGGCGCGGTGGCGCGCCGCCGGGCCGCTCGGTGGGTGTGTGGTCGTGGGTCGAGAACATCGTCGCGCTCCTCGCGCTCGGCAGGTGTTCGGGCTGGTCCGGGGATGTTTTTCCGGACGTGACCAGCCTGTCGGCGCCTGCCTGCGAGCACATCGCCCGCAGGCAGGCACTCCCTCTACGACCTTTGGTGGAGGCTGCCGCGGGCACCCTGCGACTTCTGGGGCGAAACTCACCCCCACGTGGATAGGCTCTGCGCCGTGATCCCCTCGGAGATGGTGTCGATCCTGTCGGTGGGCCTGCCCGCGCTCGGCGCGGTGCTGTCGGCGGTGGTCTCGTTCGTCGGTGTCTTGCCGGGTGCCGAGCGCAGGCTGCACCGGCTGGTCGCGATCCACCGGGACATGCCCGAGGGCGAGGGCAAGGACGCACTCGAGGACGCGCTCAACCAGCTCGCCGTCCGCATGGCGCGCCGGGCGGTGACCGACCGCGAGGAACGGCAGCGGCATCGGCGCAAGGTCGACGCGGGCGGAGTGGTGGGGGTGGTGATCATCGTGCTCATCGGTGGCGGCGCGGCCTGGGGGCTGTGGCTGCTCGGGACGCTCCCGGTCTGGCCCGTGCTGCGGTGGACCCTGTGGGTGCTCGCCATCCTGCTGACCCTCGTCACGACGTTCTTCGTCACCGGCGTGCCGATCTTCAAGGACGAGAACGGCCAGCCCCGCCGGGCCACGAGGACGGACAGGGACGCGAAAGAGCCGGCACCGGAGGATGCTCCGGCACCGGCTCCCGCCGACGGGGTCCGAGCCCCGGAATGATCAGTGCGCCGAGTAGCCGCCGTCGACCAGGTGGTAGCTGCCCGAGATGAAGGACGCCTCGTCGCTCAGCAGGAAGAGCGTGAGCGCCGCGACCTCCTTGTCGGTGCCGAGGCGCTTGCTGGCGTGCTCGTTCTCCAGCGCGGTCAGCGCCTCCGGGCTGAGCGAGGCCCGCACGAGCGGGGTGTCGATGAAGCCCGGGCCCACGGCGTTGGTGCGCACGCCCTGCTCGGTGTACTCCAGCGCGGCCACCTTGGTCAGGCCCACGAGGGCGTGCTTGCTCGCCACGTACGCGGCGTTCTCCGCGATGCCGACCGAGCCGAGCACGGAGGCCATGTTGACGATCGCGCCGCCGCCGGCCGCGACCATGGCGGGGAGCTGGAAGCGCAGCCCGTAGAAGACGCCGTCGAGGTCGACCGCGCGCACGCGGTCCCAGGCGGCGACGTCGTACTCGCCGATCTTGGCGGGCGGAGCGCCGATGCCCGCGTTGTTCACCGCGAGGTGCAGGGCGCCGTACTGCTCGACGGCGAAGTCCACCGCGGCCTGCGAGTCCTCGGCCTTGGCCGTGTTCTGCGCGAAGGCCGCCGCCGTGCCGCCGGCCGCGACGATCTGGTCCACCACGGACTGCGCGGACTCCAGCTTGATGTCGGTCACGACCACGGAGGCGCCCTCGGCGGCGAGCTCGCGGGAGATCTCCGCGCCGATGCCGCTGCCGCCTCCCGTGACGATCGCTACCTTGCCCTGGAACCGGTCCCTCGTCATCGCGCTCTCCTTGCTCTGGTACGGACGGCATCTGCCGTCTCCTCCAGTCCTATCCCATGGTTGCCTCGGGCGACTATATGCATCGGCATGTTGTGAGGAGACAGACAGTCCCGATCAGGACACCACGGCGCACGCCGGCGCGCCCGGGCACCACCGCCGCCCCGTCCGGGGTGGCGTGAGCCAGGCCACACACCCCGCCGGTCACATCCTCCAGGCCTCCCGAGTCAATCCTTCGTTCGGCACCCCAGCCTGGAAGGAAACGTCATGTCCTCAGCACTCGACACCCTCCGCCGCGAGTTCGGCGGCGACATCATCGAGCCCGGCGCCGCCGACTACGAGTCGGTGGCGCGCTCGCGGCTCGTCGTGGGCACCCCGGCCTACGTCCTGCGGCCCAAGACCGTGGCCGACGTGCAGGCGGCCGTCCGCTTCGCCGCCGGCTCCGGCCTCGTGCTCTCGGTGCGCGGCGGCGGCCACAGCTTTCCCGGGTTCGGCACCAACGACGGCGGCATCGTCATCGACCTGAGCCCCCTCGCGACCGTGGAGGTCGTCGACGCCGAGCGGCACCTCGTGCGGATCGGCGGCGGCGCCCACTGGGGCGACGTCGCGGAGGCCCTGGCCCCGCACGGCCTGGCGATCTCGTCGGGCGACACCAAGAGCGTCGGCGTCGGCGGGCTCACGCTCAGCGGCGGCATCGGCTGGAAGGTCCGCAGGTACGGCCTGGCCCTCGACAACCTGATCGCCGCGCAGGTGGTCACCGCCGACGGCACGGTCGTGACCGCGAGCGCCGACGAGCACCCGGACCTGTTCTGGGCGATCCGGGGTGGCGGCGGCAACTTCGGCGTCGTGACGTCGTTCGAGTTCGCGGCGCACCGGACCACGCGCGTCTTCTTCGGCAAGGTGTCGTTCCCCGGGAGTGAGGCCGCCACCGTGCTCCAGGGCTGGGCGGACTACCTGCGCACGGCCCCGGAGGAGGTCACGTCCATCACCAACCTCGCCAACCCGCAGGCGGGCGGGCCGGAGGCCCCGGTGGAGGTGCACGTGGCGTTCGACGGCGACGACCCCGACGCCGCGGCGGCGGCGCTCGAGCCGATCCGCCGGCTGGGGACGGTCGTCGAGGACGACGTCGCGCTGATGGACTACGCGGACGTCCTGGTGGAGGGCGGCACGCCGCCGCCCGGCATCCACGTGATCGCGCACGACGGCCTCGTGGACCACGAGTCGGTCCAGGAGACCCTGCGGATCCTGGCCGAGGCCGGTACGTCGGCGGGTGCGCCGTCGATCGCGATCCGGAGCCTGGGCGGCGCGATGGCCCGGGTGCCGGGCGACGCCACGGCGTACGCGCACCGGGGTGCGGAGCTCATGGTCACGACGTTCACCGGTGGCCCGGCTCCCGTGATCGAGGCCGCCAAGCCGGTCCTCGACGGGCTGTGGGGCCGGCTCGCCCCGTACCTCAGCGGTGCGTACGCGAACTTCCTCACGACGGCCGATGAGACCGACGTCACAGCCGTGTACCCGAGGGCGACCTACGAGCGGCTCGCGACGGTCAAGGCGCAGTACGACCCGAACAATCTCTTCGCCCGCAACCACAATGTGCGACCTGGACGGATGTCCTAGTCGGGACCTTCGGCCCGGTGGGCGCCGCCCGGCATCCGGGCGGCGCCCACCGCTTTAGCGCAGGTCGGACATTACGGTCAATAGCTCCACCGCCTGCCCGAGTCGTCCGTAACGCGATCGTGACTTTCGGACCGAGGTTCGTTACGGTCGGTCCGGCCCCCGGGGAATTCCGCGGGCACTCGAGGTGGACGCCGAGCCCTGTCACCGCCGCGAGATCTGCTCTGAACAGATGACAGGGACGGGGGAACCAAGTACGTGGGCACCGCCAGGTGCCCTTGGGGTGAAGCCGCAACCAGCACGACGCGGCCGGGTCATTCTCCGATCCGAATCCGACAGCTCACCTCGTAGGCGCCGGGAGAAATGCTGTGAGTACACGCACGCCCGGGCGCCATCGTGCTGCCCACCCGCCGATCACCCCGCTGACCCCGTTCTCGCGCGCCGCGGCCCGTGGGATCTCCGCGACCGCCCGCCGTGGCGCGGTCGTCGCAGCCGGCTCGGGACTCCTCGTCTCGCTGCTCGCCGCTCCGGCCAACGCCGCACCGGCGGACGAGCCCCAGGCCACCACCGCCGAGCTCAAGGCCGTCAAGGACGCGGTGCACGCCGCGCAGGAGTCCAGCACCGCTGAGGTGAAGACCGCCGCGCTGACCACCGCCAAGGTGGACACCGCCCCGGCCGTGAAGGTCGCCGCCGACAGCGAGTTCACGCTGGAGACCGGCACCATCAAGGTGACGCCGGCCCCCGAGCCCGAGCCCGAGCCCGAGCCGGAGCCCGTCGTCGAGGCCGCCGCGCCCGCCAAGGCCGAGACCACCCAGGCCGTCGCCGAGAAGACCGTGAAGAAGGCCGCAGCGCCGGCCGCCTCCTCCGGGTCCAAGATCCTCGACATCGCCCGGCAGTACATCGGCGTCCCCTACGTCTGGGGCGGCTCGACCCCCGCCGGGTTCGACTGCTCAGGCTTCACGTCCTACGTCTACGCCCAGATCGGCATCACCCTGCCGCACTCCTCGGCGGCGCAGCGCAACTCGGGCACCCAGGTCTCGGCCGCCGAGGCGCAGCCGGGCGACATCATCTGGTCCCCGGGCCACGTCGCCATCTACGCCGGCAACGGCATGCAGATCGAGGCCCCGGTCCCCGGCCAGACCGTCCGCGAGTCCAAGGTCTGGCAGGACAGCCCGGTCTACCTCCGGATCGGCTGACGCCGCGGGTCGGACCCGTCCGACCCCGGCTCCCCACGCGAAGGGCCCGCACCGTCTCGGTGCGGGCCCTTCGCGCGTCCCCGCACGACACCCTCGCCCTGACGGGGCGCCGGGTGGCAGGATCGCCACCATGAGCTCACCCACGAGCGTCGAGACCAACGCCCTGAACACCATCGACGAGGCCGAGCGGCGCGGTTCGCCGCGCAACCTGTTCTGGCCGTGGTTCGGCGCCAACGTCTCGGTGCTGGGGCTCGGGTACGGCTCCTACCTGCTCGGGTTCGCCGTGTCGTTCTGGCAGGCCGTGGTCGTCGGCGTCGTCGGCATCGTGGTGTCCTTCCTGTTCTGCGGGTTCATCTCGCTGGCGGGCAAGCGCGGCTCGGCGCCCACCATGGTGCTGTCCCGGGCCGCGTTCGGCGTGCGGGGCAACAAGCTGCCGTCGCTGCTGTCGTGGATCCTCACGGTCGGCTGGGAGACGGTGCTCGTCGCCCTCGCCACCCTGGCGACGTCCACGGTGCTCGGCACGCTCGGCTGGGGTGGCGGCACGGTCACCAAGGTCGTGGCCCTGATCGTCGTGGCCGGGATCGTGGTGGTCGCCGGCGTCTTCGGGTTCGACCTCGTGATGCGGCTGCAGGTGGTCATCACGGTGCTGACCGCCGTGCTCACCGTCGTCTACATCATCCTGGTGGCCGACCACATCGACTGGGCGGCGGTCGCCGCGATCCCCGCGGGCGGCAGCCCGCAGGTGATCGGCGGGCTCGTGTTCATGATGACCGGCTTCGGGCTCGGCTGGGTCAACATGGCCGCCGACTACTCGCGCTACCTGCCGCGCTCCGCCTCCGGCCCCGGCATCGTCGGCTGGACCACGCTCGGCGCCTCGCTGGCCCCCGTCGTCCTGCTCGTGTTCGGCCTGCTGCTCGCCGGCTCGGACCCCGTGCTGAACGAGGCCATCGGCGCCGACCCGATCGGCGCCCTGTCCACGCTGCTGCCCACCTGGTTCCTCATCCCGTTCGCGGTGGTGGCGCTGGCCGGGCTGATCGGCGGGGCCGCCCTCGACATCTACTCCTCCGGCCTCGCGCTGCTCTCCCTGGGCCTGCCCGCCCCGCGCTGGGTCGCCGCCGCCATCGACGGCGCGCTCATGGTCGTGGGCGCGATCTACGTGGTGTTCGTCGCCGACTCGTTCATCGGGCCCTTCCAGGGCTTCCTCATCACCCTCGGCGTCCCCGTCGCCGCGTGGTGCGGCGTGCTGCTCGCCGACATCCTGCTGCGCCGCCGCGACTACGCCGACGCCGACCTCTACGACCCCGCCGGCCGCTACGGGTCCGTGAGCTGGCCCGCCGTGCTGCTCGTCGTGGTCGGCACCGGCATCGGCTGGGGCCTCGTGACCAACACCTACGCGCCCTGGCTGGCCTGGCAGGGCTACCTGCTCGGCCCCCTCGGCGGGGTGGAGGGGAACTGGGCGTTCGCGAACCTCGGCGTGCTGGTCGCGCTGGCTCTCGGGTTCGTCGGGACGCTCCTGCTGAGCGCCCGCGCGGTGCGGCGTCAGGAGGGGCGATGAGCGGGGCCGGCGGCGCCGTCGGGCCGGACGGGGCTCTCGGCGCGGACGCCGCCCTCGTCGTGATCGACATGCAGGACGTCTTCGCCGTCCCGCCCAGCCCGTGGGCCTCCCCCGACTACCCGCGCGCCCTGGCCGGGACCCGGCGCCTGCTGCCCGCCTTCGCGGGCCGCACCGTCCTGACCCGCTACGTCGCCCCCGCCGTGCCCGACGGCGCCTGGCGCGCCTACTTCGACCAGTGGCCCTTCGCGCTCGTGCCCGAGGACGACCCGCTGTACGAGATCACCGACCTCGCCGACGTCGTCGCCGGGGGCGCGCCCGTCGTCACGCGCACCACGTTCGGCAAGTGGGGCCCGGAGCTGGCGGCCGCCACCGGCGACGCCGGCACCCTCGTGCTGACGGGCGTGGCCACCGACTGCTGCGTCATCTCGACGGCGCTCGCCGCCGCCGACGCCGGCCGCCGCGTGCTCGTGGTCGACGACGCCTGCGCGGGCTCGACGCCGGAGAACCACACGCGCGCCCTGGAGATCATGCGGCTGTACGCGCCGCTGATCGAGGTGACGACGGCCGCTGACCTGCTGGCGGCCACCACGAACTGACCATGCACCTGCTGCCAGGACCACGGCGGTCCTGGCAGCACCCGCATGGTCGTCCACCACGAAGGAGACAGCTGTGACCCTGAGCAAGATCCGCGCCCGGTGGGAGCGACACGACGAGCGGTTCGCCCCGGTCCGAGGGGACACGTTCGCCGACGTGCTCTACGACGGGGGCAGCTGGCTCGAGGGCCCGGCGTACTCACCGGCGTGGCGCACGCTGCTGTTCAGCGACATCCCGAACGACCGGGTGCTCGCGTGGGACGAGGCCACGGGCGGCGTCGGCGTCTGGCGGAGCCCGGGCGGCTACGCCAACGGGCGCACCGTCGACCGCGCGGGCCGCATGCTCCAGTGCGAGCACGGCAGCCGCTCGGTCACCCGCACCGAGCCCGACGGCACCGTCACCACGCTGACCGACCGCTGGCAGGGCAAGCGCCTGAACAGCCCGAACGACCTGGTCGAGCACAGCGGCGGGAGCGTGTGGTTCACCGATCCGACCTACGGCATCCAGAGCGACTACGAGGGCTTCTCGGCCACGCCCGAGGTCGGCGGCACCCACGTCTACCGCCGCGACCTGGACGGGTCCGTCACGCGGGTCACGGACGACTTCGCCGGCCCCAACGGCCTCGCCTTCTCCGCCGACGAGCGCACCCTCTACGTCGCCGACAGCGAGCGCAAGCACCTGCGACGCTTCGACGTCGGCCTTGACCTGACGCTCTCGGGTGGCGAGGTGCTCGCCACGTGCGACGCCGGCACCTTCGACGGCGTCCGGGTCGACGACGGCGGGCGCATCTGGGCCGCCGCGCACGACGGCCTGCACTGCCTCGACCCGGACGGCACCCTGTTGGGCAAGCTGCTGCTGCCCGAGGTGTGCTCGAACCTGACGTTCGGCGGGGCCAAGGGCAACGTGCTGTTCGTGACGGCGACCAACCTGCTGCTCTCGATCCGGGTCACGGTGCGGGGCGTGCGCTGAGACTGGCTCTGCTGCTGGCCCTGGTGGGCTGACCCAGGTTCAGCAGGCTCCGAGCGTCCGTAACCCCCCGGCGTAACGGTCGCCTGGAGCCTGCTGAATCTCCGTCAGCCGCTCGGGCACAAAACGGGCGCCGAGTTCAGTACCGTTACCGCCGGGAGGTGGTCCGGAGATGCTGAACGCCGAGTTCGCACGTGACCTCGTGTTCACCGCGGTGCTGTTCGGCCTGGTCACCTTCATGTGGGCGGGCTGGGCGCAGGAGCGGCCGCCGGCCGGCGTCGTCTGGCGGGTGGTCCTCGGTGTGCTCAGCGCGGGCGGCCTCGCGCTGCTCGGCCTCGGGCTCCCGCCCCTGATCCGGAACTGGGACGGCCCGACGGCGCTGGTCTCCGGGGGCACCGCGCTGATCGTCTACATCGTGGTGTTCTGGCTCGAGGTCGCGGTGATCGCCGGGCTCGCGATCTTCTACGCGCGCACCGGGCGGCAGCATCTCCTGGCGCCGACCGTGCTGATCGTGGTGGGCACCCACTTCGCGCCGCTGTCGTTCGTGTTCGAGCAGCCGATCATGCTGCTCGCGGCCGTGCTGATCACCGCGGCGGGCGTCGTGAGCCTGTTCCTGCCGCGGCAGGTCGCCGCGCCGAGCTTCTGGTGCGGCATCCTGGCGGCCCCGGTCTTCCTGGTGCTGGGTACGGTGTCGCTGGTCGCGGGGCAGGGGGCGCTCGGGGGCTGACCGGCCTCTGTGTCAGTGGCTCCCGGCAGACTGCCGCCATGACAGTTCTCTTCGACGGCCAGCTCTGGGTCCACTACGCCTACTTCGACGTCGTGCCGTCCGGAGAGTTCGTCGAAGACCTGATTGCGGCACGGCGCGGCCAGCGGAACGGCCTGCTCGGAGCCCAGGAGCCGCACCGGCTCGGAGGAATCACCGGGCTGCACACGGGCGAGGTCGCGTTCCGGGTCGAATGGACCGAGACCGAGCCGTCGATCGGCAGCGAGTGGGAGGACGTCGTCGAGGCCTCGATCGACATTCGCGACGGCGACTATGCGCTCGACTCGTTCGACCACAGCCACCCGCTGAACATCCCACGGTCCGGGTGGCACCGCGCCAGGTACAACCTGCGAGCCATGGACGCCGGCCGCGACATGGACACGCCTGGGGAGAACCAGACGGCGCCCGACTCCTACCTGCTGCAGTTCTGGCCGGCGCCACCGAGCCCGGATGCGATCCTCAAGCAGACCAGCAGGAACGCGGCCTACTGGCACACCGTCCCGGCACGGTGAGCCTCTCTGGCCGGGGCCGGTACGACCTCAACCCTCCGGAGTGACCGCCGTCGGGGTGCCGCCCGTGATGCGGACCAGCTCGGCGAACGTCGTCGGAAAGACGGTCTTGGCGTGCCCCGCCGCCGCCCACACCTCGTCGTGCGCGGCGAGGGCGGTGTCCACGTAGGTCGGCACCGCCGCGGGGTGCCCCACGGGCGCGACGCCGCCGATGACCTGGCCCGTCGCGTCCCTGACCTGCTCCTTCGACGCCCGGGTGATCGTCGCGCCGACCTGCTCCCCCAGCCAGGCCGTGTCCACGCGGTGCGCGCCCGAGGTGAGCACCAGCGTCGGCGTCCCGTCGAACAGGAACACCAGCGAGTTGGCGATCTGGCCCACGCCGATCCCGAGGGACTCCGCGGCCAGCGCGGCGGTCGTGGCGGCGTCGTCCAGCCAGCGGACCTGGCCGGTCGCGCCGGCCTCGGCGAGCGCGGCGGTGACCTTCTCGACGGCGGGGTGGATCGGGGAGGGCACGTGGTTCGACATGCGAAAGATCCTAGGCACCCGCCCGGCCACGGCCCACTCATTTGGCCTGGCCACGAAGGTGCACTTCTACCCAGTCATTGGGCCCGAAACAGGGCGGATTCCGGGCCCAATGACTGGGTAGATGCGCACCTCCGGACGACGCCGACGCCGACGCCGACGTCGCCGACCGTCAGCCCTCGAACTCGACCTCCGGGTAGGCCGCGGCCGGGCCGTCCAGGAGCGGGGCGGCCCGGCCACGCAGGTGGCGGTCCAGGAACGCGCCGACGTACGCGGCCGTGATCTCGACCCCGCGCTCCCCGCCGACCGTGTCCGGCCCGCCGGGCAGCGGCACCCCGAGCTGGTCGAGGAACATCAGCTGGTCGGTGAACGACCCGTGGTTCGCCGTCGGGACCTGGAGCCACACGCCCTCGTCCAGCCGCGCGAAGTTGTCCGGCCAGTCCGTCCCGTCGCTCGCGCCCGGCTCGTGGGAGGCGCTGCCGAGCATGAGGAACGGCCGGTCCATACCCGCCTCGGGGAAGTCGACCTGGAACGTGCCGTCCATGTTCACCCCGGCGTCCACCCGCGGGTCGTCCGTGACCGCGAGGGCGGCGGCCGCCCCACCGAGCGAGTGGCCGACGACGGCGACGTGCCGCGCGTCGATCACCGGCGCGTGCCGCCACAGCCGGCCGCCGGTGAGCTCGTCCAGCACGAAGCTGATGTCCGCCGAGCGTCCCCGCGCCACCCACGCCCCGAGCTCCGCGGTGTTCTCGCGCTCGCAGAGCAGGCAGCCGGCGACCCGGCCGTCCGGGAACTCGACCGCTCGCGCCTCGTACGTGTGGTCGACGCCGGCCACGACGTACCCGCGGGAGGCGAGGTCCTCGGCGAGCGCGGTGAGCGACTCTCGGCTGAGCCCCGCACCCGGCGAGAGCACGACGAGCGGCCGACGTCCGGGCAGTGCGGGGGCGCGGTCGCGGGCGTGCGTCTCGACCGTCGTCAGGATTCCCGGCGACACCGGCAGGCCCGCGCTCTCGATGACCGCCGCGGACACCGCCTCCGTCGTGTACGGCGCGACGTCACCACGCGGCACCGCCGGGTACCAGAGCGACACCATGAGCTCGCGGCGGGCCTGCGGCACCCACGGGTCCGCACGGTTCTCGTCGACCAGGTGGATCGGCGTCACCCCGACGGGGAACCGGCCCGTCGGCTCGGGCAGGGCGAGGCTTGGTTCGGTCGCATCAGACGGCGTGCGGGCCGACGACGGGGCGGCCGCAGTCCCGCCGAACGCGGCCCCGACGACCGTCGCGTCGCCAGACGCGACCGCGGCCGATGCCGCCCCCGTGAGCGCGATCGCGCTGGGCGCCACCAGAGCGGTGCACGCCACGAGCGCTGTGGCGACAAAAGCGGATCTGACCAGGCGTTTGGTTGTCTGCATGCCCAGATTCTTGGCACGCCGCGCGGTGCCGGTCGAGGCATTCGCGCGGGTTCCAGGGACAAGCCCGGGAATCCCCTGAACGGCGCGCGCCGAAAAGTCGGGGTTGTCCTCTACCGGATGAAAAACGGCGGAATCACGGGCGGATGCACTCCTTCGCGTGCGATGCATTTCATCCTCCGCGATGCCCTGTACGGAGGGCTCGTTACGTATGCTGGGTCGACAAGATCCGAGCGGAACATCGCCTTTCGCATGTCATTTCCGACAACATTCGCGTGTCGTCCGATCGGCACATCCGGCCCGCATCTCGCTGAGCGCAGTACTCCCCCGGCTGCGCTGCGCAGGCATCGTCACGGGTGGGGCAGCGCTGCGCTGAGGGGGTGGTCGACGTGAGCGGTGAGGACGTCCAGGTCGACGACTGGGTGGTGCACCGCCCCAACGTCGTCCGCTCCGTCGCGGCACGCGTGCCCGGCATCGACGCCGAGGAAGCCGCCAGCCGCGCCCTGGAGAAGATGGTCCGCATCGTCTCCACCGGCGGCACCATCGACGACCCCGCCCCGTACTGGCGACGCGCCGCGGTCAACGAGGCCATCTCCATGACCCGCGAGGCCGGCCGCACCCACGCCGTCGAGGACGACACCCTCGACGGCCTCACACCCCCGGTGGAAGGCGCGGAGCTCGACGCCGAGCGCGAGGCCGACGTCTCCATGCTCCGCTCCGCCCTGTCCGACCTCGCCGACGACGACCGCAAGATCCTGCTGGACCGCCACGTGCACGACATGGCCGTCACCGACATCGCCGGCGACCTCGGCGTACGCCCCCACGCCGTGACCATGCGACTGCGCCGCGCCGAGGAACGCCTCGCCGGCGCGTTCGCCGCCGCGCACGCCCAGAACGTCAACGAACCCGAGTGCCGCACCACCCGC
>NZ_ARQM01000013.1 GCF_000385135.1 Promicromonospora sukumoe 327MFSha3.1
GAGTCCAGGTTGCCCGTCGGCTCGTCCGCGAACACGACGTCCGGCTGCGCGATCAGCGCACGCGCGATCGCGACCCGCTGCTGCTGACCACCGGAGAGCTCACCCGGACGGTGCGTCAACCGACCCGACAACCCCAGGGTCTCGACCAGCGTGTCCAGCCACGCCCGGTCCGTGGTCGCGCCGGCCAGCTCGACCGGCAGCGTGATGTTCTGCTCCGCGGTGAACATCGGCAACAGGTTGAACTGCTGGAACACGAACCCGATCCGGTCCCGCCGCAGCTTCGTCAGCGCCTTGTCGCTCAGCCCGGTGATCTCGGTCTCCCCGAGGAACGCCTGCCCACCCGTGGCCGAGTCCAGCCCGGCCAGCAGGTGCATCAGCGTCGACTTACCCGACCCCGACGGGCCCATGATCGCGGTGAACCGGCCCTGCTCGAAGTCCACGTCCACGCCGTCCAGAGCGCGCACGATCGCCTCGCCCTTGCCGTACGTCTTGGTCAGGTTGCGGGCCCGTACGGCGTGGGGGCGGCCTGACGCCGGGGCCGGCCGGCCCGCCGGGACGTACACGGTGGTGTCCACGAGATTCTCCTCGGTCGATGACGCTGCGGGGTGCTGCGGGCGGGTCGCCGGCGGCGGCCCGCACCGGGTGACGTGGCACGGAGTGCTCCGTGCACGGCCCGGAAGTGGTCCGGCCTTCCCGGGTATGGACCCCGGTTCGGCCGGCGTCATCGAACCTACGGAGCCGGGGGCCGGGTGAACATCGGGCGTCGGCCTGATCCTTCCCTGGCCGTGTCATCCCCCGGTCGTACGTCTCGTCAGCCCCGGGTAGGGGCAGTCCCCCAGGGGTTGTGCCCCAGAGAGCGCGACGAACGGCCTGTGGAAACAGGGTTTGTGCACAGAAACCCTGGTCAGAGCCCTGACCATGAGCGCACTGCGGGGAGGCTGGGGGCATGACCGCTACCTCGTCGTCCGACGGCGCCGTACGCATGACCCTGCACCCGGGCGAGGACGTGCTCGTGCGGCCAGGGGTGCGCCTCGGCGACGTGCGCGTGCCCCTCGCCGCGCTGCTGCGCCGCCCGGAGCTGCGGTGGGCGACGCTCACGGCCGACGGGGTGCGGGTGGCGGACGAGCAGGTGGTCGGCGAGCGGCCGCTGCTGCCCGGGGCGGTGCTGGGGGTGGGGGTTTCGCCGGGTGTGGTGCTGGGAGTGGGGCCGGCACCGGAGGTGGAGGCGGGGCCGGGCGGGGTCGGCGGCGCTGATCGTCGGGGCGGGCTCGACGCGCCGTGGCTGGTGGTGCGGGCGACCGGGCCCGACGCCGGCACGGTGGTCGGCACCCGTGGGCCGTGGGCCGCGCTCCGTCGCTGGGTTCGCCTACGGGGTGGGGGACGTCTCGCGATCCGCCGGTCGCGGGGACCGGCGGCCTGGCTCGCGCCGCCTCCGGAGGCCGCGGCGAACGGCCTGTCCTGGCCGCTCGTCCTCCTGCCCGCCGTCGCGTCACTGATTCTCGCGGCTGTGCTGCGTCAGCCCGTCCTGGCAATGTTCGCGCTGGTCAGCCTGGTTGTGGCAGCCCCGCAGCTGCGCGCCGCCCGGCAGCGTGGGGCGGGTACGGGCACGGTGCGGAACGGGGCGCGGGCGCTGCCCGGTCCGGCTCGGCTCCTGGCATTCGCGCACGCGGCGCTCCACGTCTCCCCGGCCGCGTGGGCGGCGGCGCGGGACGCCGGGGCCGCCGCCCGGGCCCGCGCCGCGAGGTCCGTCGGCGCGGGCCCTGTCGCGGGACCCGGCCTTCCGTCCGCGCCGGACGATCCGCTGGCGGCCCTGCTGCACGACGGCGCCGTCGCCGTGCTCGGCCCCGCGGACCTGGCCCGCTCGGTCGCCCGCGCGCTCGTCGCGGGCCTCGCCGTGCGCGGGGCCTCGGTGCGGCTCGCCGACGACGGTCAGTCAGCGGCCTGGTCCGCGGGCTGGTCCTGGCTCCGCTGGCTCCCCGAGGGCGGACCGCGGGTGCTGGTGGTCGACGGGTCCCCCGCGCCCTTCGGGCCGGCGCCCGCGGGACCCGTGGCGTCCCGCGGCGCGGGCGCGGTCACCGGAGCACCGGCGTCCGACGCCGCGCCGAGCGCCGTCGTGTCCGTCGGCGTCGTCCTGCCCGGCTGTCGCGCCGTGGTGCAGGTCCTGAACGCGCGCCGGGTCCGGATCACCGGGCCGGACGGGGCCACGCGCGCCGTGCCGCTCGTCGGCGTCAGTGCCGGCTGGGCGGAACGGCTGGCCCGGCTGCTCGCCGGCGCCGCCTGGCTCGGCCGCACGGCCGGCGCGCTCGGGAGTACCCGCACCGCGGACACGACCGGCCACCCCGACGGACCGGCCCCGCGCCCCGACGACTCCCGCCTGCCGGTCGCCGTGTCCCTGACCAGGGCGCACGGCGTCGACGAGGTGCCCGGGCCGCGTCAGGTCGCCATGCGCTGGGCGGCCGCGGACCACCGAGCAGACGCCGCCGGGCGGGCGCGTGCCGACCGCCGGACGGGCACCGACCAGCGGCCGGACGCCAAGGGGCGGGCGGGTGCCGGCGGCTGGGCCGTGCCGCTCGGCCTCGATGCGGACGGCGCACCGGTGCTGCTGGACCTGGTCCGCGACGGGCCGCACCTGCTCGTCGCGGGCACCACCGGGTCGGGCAAGTCGGAGCTGCTGCAGACGCTCGTGCTCGGGCTCGCCCTGGCCCGGTCGCCCGCCGAGCTCGCGCTGGTGCTGGTCGACTTCAAGGGCGGCGCGAGCCTCGGCGTGTGCGGCCGGCTGCCGCACGTGGTCGGCCGGGTGACCGACCTCGAACCCGGCCTGGCTGCCCGCGCGCTCACCGGCCTGCGTGCGGAGCTGCGCCGTCGGGAGCGGGTCCTGGCCGCGCACGGCGTGGCGGACGTCGTCGCCCTCGCTCCCGGCGTGCTGCCCCGGCTGGTCGTGGTGATCGACGAGTTCCGCGCGCTGGCGGACGACCTGCCCGCGTTCCTGCCGGGCCTGCTCCGGATCGCGGCGCAGGGCCGGTCGCTCGGGGTGCACCTGGTGCTCGCCACGCAGCGGCCGGGCGGCGCCGTCGGCCCCGACCTGCGCGCGAACGTCAGCGCGCGCATCGCGCTCCGGGTCACGGAACCCCTGGAGTCGCGCGACGTCGTCGACGACGCGGCCGCCGCGCGGATCCCGGCCAGGACGCCGGGGCGTGCCGTGCTGCGGCTCGGGACCGCGCCGCCCGTGGTGTTCCAGTGCGCGCACGCCACGGCGTCGCCCGAGGCCCGCCTGCCGCTGGTCCGCCGCGCCCCGGCAGCACAGCACGAGCATTCGCCGGAGCCAGGTCTGGTGTCGGATTCGGCGCTCGGCCCGGACGTCGCGACCCTCGTGGTCGACGCCGTCGGCGGAGCCGCGGAGTCCCTGGACCTGCGCCCCGGCCCGCCGCCGTGGCTGCCCCCGCTCCCCCGGTCGGCCGGGTCCGCCGACCTGCCGCCGGCCACCCGCCGGGACCGGGGCGGCCTGGTGCTCGCGCTGGGCGACGACCCCGACGCCCAGCGCCGCACCACGGTCGCCTGGCACCCGGCGGCCGGTCACCTCGCGATCCTGGGCCGGGCCCGCTCGGGCCGGACCACCGCGCTGGTCACCCTCGCCCTGGCCGCCCTGCGCCAGGGCTGGACCGTGCACGGCATCACCCGGGACGACGCCGCGCTGGCCCCGCTGCGGCACCACCCGGGCTACGCAGGGACGAGCTACCCGGACGACGCCGGGACCCTCGACGCCCTGCTGTCCGCCGGCACCGGGGCGACCCGCCCCGACCACCCCGGCACGCTCGTCCTGGTCGACGGCGTCGAGGACGTCCGCGGCGCTCTCCCGCTCGCCGCGCTGCGCTCGGGGGTCGTGCTCGCCGTCACGGCGGACGGCCCGTCGGTCGGTGGCCTGGCCGCGCGCATCGGGCCGCGCCTGGTGCTGCTGGGCACCGACCGCGCGGCCGACGTCATGCTCGGGGCGCCCGCGCTGCTCGCGGGTGCGGGCGGGCCGCCGGGCCGAGCGGCGTGGTGCGACCGCGGGGACCCGGTGCTGTGCCAGGTCCTGGAACCGGAGCTCGGCCCGCCGCACCGGCCGCACACGCCGCGCAGGCCGCGCGCGCTCAGTCCTCCGAGCGCGTCCCCGACGTCGCCTCTACCACGGACGGCGTCATGAGCAGGACGCCCACGGCCACCGCGATGACGAGGGCGGCCCAGCCACCCGCGACGGCGGGGCCGCCGCCGCTGCCGATCGCCGCGATCGATCCGATGATCTGGAAGAGCTGCCAGGTCACGATAGGTCCGCGACCAGATCGGCGACCTGCGAGAAGTGCCCGACAGCACACAACGAGAACCCAGGCCACACCCAGGAGGAAGAGAACCAGAAAGAGGCTCACTCCTACCGACATGGAACCGCCCGTAAGGAGTTCGCCAAGTAACACCACGGCGAATGCAACGAGGCCGATCACTTCGACCAGGACGCCGATCACGAGGGCACGAAGAAACGCCGGGACACGAGGCGCGAAAAAGGCTTCCAGTACGGGCACGACGAACTAGGATACTGGTGCGACGGGTATTCACAATAGTGTGACGGATACCTCAGGGTTCATGGCTGAGAAACTTCGCCGTAACCCCTTGTGCGAGCGTTCACGAGCGTGTGAACCTAGATGCAGCAATCCCACACACCCCCGAACACACCCCCGTCGGTCGCCGCCTAGCGCTCAGGGATCGGAAAACGATCCACAACCAGACCTGCGCGCCCCAGACGCACGACGACGATGCTCCCTAGTGGCGAGCCGGACGGTGGGAAGTTCCTTCCAAGGAGTACGTGACCATGGACTGGCGCCACCGCGCAGCATGCCTCGAAGAGGACCCCGAGCTGTTCTTCCCCATCGGCAACACGGGCCCCGCCCTGTTGCAGATCGAGGAGGCCAAGGCCGTGTGCCGTCGCTGCGACGTAGTCGACACCTGCCTCAAGTGGGCAATCGAGTCCGGCCAGGATGCCGGCGTCTGGGGCGGCATGAGCGAGGACGAGCGCCGTGCGCTCAAGCGCCGCACCGCGCGCGCTCGCCGCGCCGGCTGACCCGACGGCACAGCACCACCCAGCACAGCAGTTCTTCGCGAGCCGCGCCTGAGCACTCCCCCTCCGCCCAGGCGTGGCTCGCGGCTTTTCCCTGCGTGTCAGACGTACAGATCACCTGGGTGCCCTGTACGTCTGACACGTAGGGGCGGGTTCAGGCGCGGGCGGGCTCCGCCACGCGCAGCACGAGCTGCAGCACCACCTCGGTGCCGCCGCCCTCGCGGGCGGACCACTCGATGGTCCCGCCGAGCTCGTTGGTGACCAGCGTGCGCACGATCTGCGTGCCCAGGCCGCTGCCGGGCCCGCGCCCGCCGGCGCCGCCGTTCTCGGGCAGCCCCACGCCGTCGTCCGCGACGACCACCCGCAGGTCGGAGTTCTCGCGCTCGACGACGATCTCGACCGTGCCCGAGGCGCGGCCCACGAACCCGTGCTCCACCGCGTTGGTGACCAGCTCCGTGAGCACCAGGGCGAGCGGTGTCGCGTCCTGGGCGGGCACCATGCCGAACGAGCCGGTGCGCACGGTGCGGACCGACGTGTCGGCCGAGGCTACGTCGGCGGTGAGGCGCAGCGCCCGGCCCACCATGTCGTCGAGCTCGACCTGCTCGTCGAGCGTCTGCGAGAGGCTCTCGTGCACCAGCGCGATCGTGGACACGCGCCGCATGGCCTCCTCCAGCGCCTCCTTGGCCGCCGGCACGTCCATGCGCCGGGCCTGCAGCCTCAGCAGCGCGGCCACGGTCTGCAGGTTGTTCTTCACGCGGTGGTGGATCTCGCGGATCGTCGCGTCCTTGGTGATCAGCTCGCGCTCGCGCCGGCGCAGCTCGGACACGTCGCGGCACAGCAGCACGGCGCCGATGCGCTGCCCGCGGTCGGTCAGCGGCATCGCGCGCAGCGACAGGGACACCCCGTGCGCCTCGATGTCGGTGCGCCAGGGGGCACGCCCCATCACCACGAGCGGCAGCGACTCGTCCACGGGCTGGAGCTGCTCCACCATGTCCGCCGTCACCTCGACGAGCGACTGCCCCACGAGCGGGCCGATCACACCGAGCCGGTGGAAGCACGACAGCGCGTTCGGGCTCGCGTACAGCACCTCGCCCTCGGAGTTGAGCCGGATCAGGCCGTCGCCCACGCGGGGCGCGCCCCGGCGCGAGCCGGTCGCGGCGTTCGGCAGGGGGAACTCGCCCCGCGGGATCATCGCGACGAGGTCGTCGGCCGCCTCGACGTAGTTCAGCTCCAGGCGCGACGGCGTCCGCCCGGACCCGAGGTTGGTCTGCCGCGCGATCACGGCGACCGCGGTGTCCTTGTGTACCACCGGGATCGCCTCCTCGCGGACGGCGTACGCCCCGAACCAGCGGGGCTCCCGAGCGCGCTGCGCCTTCGCCTCGGCCATCGCCTTGGCCAGCTGCGGGCGCTGCCCCTCGGGCGCGAACGAGCCGACGACGTCGTCGTAGTGCACCGTCGCGCCCGTCGAGGGCCGACACTGCGCGATCGCGACGAACCGCCCGTCGTCGGTCGGCAGCCACAGCACGAGGTCGGCGAACGCGAGGTCCGAGACCACCTGCCAGTCACCGACCAGGAGATGCAGCCACTCCACGTCGGCCGGCTCGAGGTCGGCGTGCTCAAGGATCAGGTCACTCATGGCGGACACGCGCCAAGCCTATGTCGGAACCGCGCCGCGGCCCGGTGAGGCGTGGCACACCGGGGACCGGGCGCCCCTTCCGGATCGGTGGGGCACAACGCGTCGGTTAGAGTTCCCTCACCGGCATGCCCCGTCGGCGCGAGGAGGAGAGCCCGTGCACCTGACAGTGGACCTGACGTTCCCCGCAGACATCGACGACGTCTCCGCGATGCTCGCCGACGAGTCGTTCGTCCGCTGGCGCGCCCAGCGCTCCACCGGTTCGGTGAACGGCGTCGTCGAGCAGGCCGACGTGACGGGGACCGCGGCGGGCGGCTTCACCGTGGTGGTGCGCCGCACCCTGCCCACCGACATCATCCCCGTCCAGGCCCGCCCGTTCGTGGGCGCGCACCTGGAGATCCGTCAGGCCGAGGCGTGGGAGGCGGCCGCCGACGGCCGCCGCACCGGCACGGTGGCGGTCGAGATCCTGGGCGCACCCGTCCGGGTCACGGCCACCGCGGCCCTGACGGCGCTGCCCGACGGCGGCACGCGGCTCACCTACGCGGGCGACGTCCGCGCTACGGTTCCGCTGTTCGGCACCGTGATCGAGGAGGCGGCGGTCAGCGCCGTCCGCACCACCCTCGAGACCGAGGCCGAGGCGGGGCGCGACTGGCTCGCCGGCAAGCGCACGGGGACGGCCTGAGCCGTCCCGCACCGGGCGCCCCTCCGGGCGTCCCCTGCCAGGACTCCGCTGGTCACCGCACCGGAACGCGCGGTACCTGCCGGTTCCTGACGAGTTCTTATCCCTTCGACGCACGAGCACGGCATTTCAGACATCGTTTCGCAATTGGTACTTTACGTTCGTTCCATCTTGTTCGTTTTCGGGCGGCGAGGTGCTAGAACCTGAGCGAACATTCGTGTCGGACGTGGACGAGTTTGTGCTCTGATATCGCTTTCACGCGTCGACACGCGCACCGACCACGAGGAGTACCAGTGCCCACCAAACACGGACCGGTCCGAAGCCGGACCGTCGCCACCCGCCGCGCGGCCGCCGCCACGCTCGCGGTCTTCGTCCTGCCGCTCACCGCGTGCGGCTCGCTCCTGGGCGGGGAGTCCACGGGCTCCGACGGCGACGACGACGCTCCGATCACCCTCACCGTGTCCACGTTCAACGACTTCGGGTACACCGAAGAGCTGCTCGCCCGGTACACCGAGGAGCACCCGAACGTCACGATCGAGCACGTCGTGGCGCCCACCTCGGACGAGGCCCGCCTGCAGATGCTCAAGGCGTTCACCACGGGTGACGGCTCGGACCTCGCCGACGTGGTCGCCGCCGAGGTCGACTGGCTGCCGGAGCTCATGGAGCACTCGCAGCTGTTCGAGGACCTGAGCGACCCCGAGGTCAACAAGCGCTGGGTGAACTGGAAGGTGGCCCAGGCCACGACCACGGACGGCAAGGTGCTGGGCTACGGGACCGACATCGGCCCCGAGGCAATCTGCTACCGCGCCGACCTGTTCGAGGAGGCCGGCCTGCCGTCCGACCGCGACTCCGTCGCCGAGCTCCTCGGCGGCAAGGATGCAACGTGGGAGCGCTACTTCGAGGTGGGCCGCCAGTTCACGGCACAGTCCGACGCCGCGTGGTTCGACGGCACGACGGGCATGTTCCAGGGCATGGTCAACCAGCTGCCCGCCGCCTTCGAGGACCCGGCCACGCAGAAGCCGACCGACCTGGCGATCAACAACGAGGTCCGGGCGATCTACGACCAGATCACCGGCGGCATCAGTGACGGCCTCTCGGCCGGCCTGGAGCAGTGGACGCCCGAGTGGACGGCCGGGTTCCAGGAGAACGCGTTCGCCACGATGCTCTGCCCCGGCTGGATGATGGGCCCGATCGAGTCCTACTCGCAGGGTGTGACCGGCTGGGACGTGGCCAACGTCTTCCCTGGTGGCGGCGGTAACTGGGGCGGTTCGTTCCTGACCGTGCCCTCGGCCGGCCTGCACACCGACGAGGCCAAGGAGCTGGCCGCGTGGCTCACCGCGCCGGAGCAGCAGACGGAGGCGTTCACGACCGCTGGTGCGTTCCCGTCGCAGCTCGAGGCGCAGGACTCCGACGCCGTGCAGAGCTACGTGAACCCGTTCTTCAACAACGCCCCGGTGGGCAAGATCTTCACCGCGCGGGCCCAGTCCATCGACGGTGCGCCGCACAAGGGCCGGTACTACTTCGCGATCCGCGACGAGGTCAACAACGCGCTGGCCGCCGTCGACGCCGGGACGAACAGCCCCGAGATCGCGTGGAACCAGGCAGTGCAGACGGTCGGAGCATTCCGCATCAAGGAGTGACCCGACCACGGTTCGCCCGCTACCCGCCTTGACACGGCGGGGCGGCGACCGCGACGATCAGGTCGCGTGGTAGCGCTCCCACACCCCAGATGTGGGAGCGCTCCCAACCTCGGTCCGCTGACGTGCCCGTCCGGCACTCGACCGCGACCCGCAAGATCCCCGCAGTACCCAGACCGCACGACAAGGGAGTCCCCAGTGCTGAGCAGTACCCGACCCACGAGGCGCGTCGCCGCCCGTACCCTCCAGGCGACCGCCGGTGCCGCCGTCTTCGCCCTCGCGCTCACGGCGTGCGGCGGTGGATCCGACGAAGGATCCGCCGAGGAGGACGGCCCGATCACGCTGAAGGTCGCGACGTTCAACGACTTCGGTTACACGGACGAGATGCTCGCCGAGTACACCAAGGAGCACCCGAACGTGAAGGTGGAGCACGTCAAGGCCGCCACGACCGACGACGCGCGCAGCAACATGACCACCAAGCTCGCCGCCGGCGGCGAGGGCCTGGCCGACATCGAGGCCATCGAGGTCGACTGGCTCCCCGAGCTGTCGCAGTACCCCGACCTGTTCACCGACCTGGCCGACCCGGAGCTCGACGGTCGCTGGGTGGACTGGAAGGTCCAGCAGGCCACCACGCCCGAGGGCAAGGTCATCGGTTACGGCACCGACATCGGCCCCGAGGCCATCTGCTACCGCGCCGACCTGTTCGAGAAGGCCGGCCTGCCGACCGATCGCGAGGAGGTCGCCGAGCTGCTCGGTGGCGACAGCGCGACGTGGGAGGACTACTTCGCCGCGGGCCGCGACTTCGTCAAGGAGTCGGACGCCGCCTGGTACGACAGCTCCGCGGGCACCTTCCAGGGCATGATCAACCAGCTGCCCGCCGCCTTCGAGGACCCCGAGACGGGCGAGGCCAAGGACCTGGGCGACAACGCCGAGGTCAAGGCGATCTACGACGAGATCGTCGGCTCGGTGGACGACGACCTGTCGGCCGGCCTCGAGCAGTGGGGCGACGACTGGGTCGCCGGCTTCCAGAACGACGCCTTCGCGACCATGCTCTGCCCGGCCTGGATGACCGGCCCGATCGAGCAGAACTCCGGTGGCATCGAGGGCTGGGACGTCGCCGACGTCTTCCCCGGTGGCGGCGGTAACTGGGGCGGCTCGTTCCTGACCGTCCCCGCCTCGGGCGCGAACACCGAGGCCGCCAAGGAGCTCGCCGCGTGGCTGACCGCCCCGGAGCAGCAGACCAAGGCGTTCGAGACGTCGGGTACCTTCCCGTCGCAGATCGAGGCGCAGGAGTCCGAGGCCGTCCAGGGCTTCACCAACGAGTTCTTCAACGACGCCCCGGTGGGCCAGATCTTCTCCACCCGCGCCCAGGCCATCGAGGGTGCCCCGTACAAGGGTGCCCACTACTTCGCCATCCGTGACGAGGTCACGAACGCGCTGAACCGCGTCGACATCACCAAGTCCCAGGACGCCGAGGAGTCCTGGAACGAGGCCGTCGAGAAGGCCGCGGCCCTCGGCTGACGCCCTGAGCCGCACCTGAGCCCCACGGGGCTGATGTGACCCGGTGGTCGAGCGTGCCGAGACCTGTGTTCTCGGCAAGCTCGACCACCGCTTGCCGTCGCCTCCGATCCGGGCGCGGCGAAGCACCGACAGTGACCCTCACCCGACGATGACGCGGCGGAACATGACATGGCAGTCCTGACACCACAACGACCAGCACCGGGGTCCGGTGCACCAGAGCGCGAGTCGCGCAGACTCGGCTTCTCCCAGCGGCTCGGCCGCTGGGACGTGAAGCTCTCCCCGTACCTCTACATCTCGCCGTTCTTCATCCTCTTCGCGGTGACCGGCCTGTTCCCCCTCGCGTACACCGCCTACGTGTCGGTGCACGACTGGAGCCTGCTGGGCGGCCAGGGCGAGTTCGTGGGCCTGCAGAACTTCTCGGACGTGCTGGCTCAGCCCACGTTCTGGAAGTCGCTCGGCAACACGCTGTCGATCTTCGTGCTGTCCTCCGTGCCCCAGGTGATCATCGCGATCACCATCGCGGCACTGCTGGACCAGAACCTGCGCTCGGCGACGTTCTGGCGCATGGGGGTGCTGATCCCCTACGTGGTCGCCCCCGTGGCCGTGTCGATGATCTTCGGCCGCCTCTTCGCCGACCAGTACGGCCTGATCAACTCGATGCTCGGCATCATCGGCATGGACCCGATCGCGTGGCACGGCGACCGGCTCGCCAGCCACGTCGCCATCGCGAGCATCGTCAACTACCGGTGGGTCGGCTACAACGCGCTGATCTTCCTCGCGGCCATGCAGGCCGTGCCGCGCGAGCTGTACGAGGCTGCCGTGATCGATGGCGCCGGCCGCGTGCGCCAGTTCTTCTCCATCACCGTGCCGCAGATCCGCGCCACGATCATCTTCGTGGTCATCACGTCGACCATCGGTGGCCTGCAGATCTTCGACGAGGTGCGCATGTTCGACGCGACCGGCCTCGGCGGGCCGGACCGCAACTGGATGACCACCGTCCTGTACCTGTACGACGTCGCGTGGGGCAACCAGCACAGCCTCGGCCGGGCCTCGGCCGTGGCCTGGATGCTGTTCCTGCTGATCGTCCTGATCGGCTTCGTGAACTTCCTGATCACGCGCCAGATCTCGACGTCGGGCGCGGCGAAGAAGCCGAAGCGCAAGAGCATCACCAGGGGGAACGCATGAGCTCCGTCGCCGTCACCGCCCAGACCGCCGGCGAGGGCGCGGCCCGCGCCGCCGCCCGCCGGCGGGACCGCAAGGCCGCCGGCAGCGCCACCCGCCGCGCCGGCTGGATCGTCTACGCCGCCCTCGGCGTCGTGCTGCTGATCTCGGTCTTCCCGCTGTACTACACGCTGCTGCTCGGCTCGTCCGACCCGGTCGAGATCTCGCGCAACCCCGTGCCGCAGTGGCTCCCCGACATGTCGCTGTTCACGCAGTTCCAGACCGTCATCGAGTCGACCCAGATCAACTTCTGGAAGGCCCTGGCCAACTCGCTGATCATCTCGGTCGTCGTCTCGGCCGCCGTGGTGCTGTTCTCGACGCTCGCCGGCTACTCGTTCGCGAAGCTGCGCTTCCGCGGCCGCGGCCCGCTGCTCGTGTTCGTCATCGCCACGATGGCGGTGCCCACCCAGCTCGGCGTCATCCCGATGTACATCCTCATGTCGGACCTCGACTGGATCGGAAAGCTCCAGGCCGTCATCGTTCCGGCCCTGGTCACCGCCTTCGGCGTGTTCTGGATGACGCAGTACCTGTCCGAGTCGCTGCCGTACGAGCTGATCGAGGCCGCCCGCGTGGACGGCGCCTCGATGATCCGTACGTTCTGGAGCATCGCGCTGCCCGCGGCACGCCCTGCGGCAGCCATGCTCGGCCTGTTCACGTTCGTCCAGCAGTGGACCAACTTCTTCTGGCCGTCGATCGTGCTCAACTCGAGCAACCCGACGCTGCCGCTCGTCGTAAAGTCGCTTCAGTCGAACTACTTCGTGGACTACTCGTTGGTCATGGGCGGTGTGTTCCTCGTGACGCTGCCGCTGCTGGTGATCTTCGCCTTCGTCGGCAAGCAGCTCGTCGCAGGCATCATGCAGGGAGCCGTGAAGGGATGACCCGGATGACCCGCGAGCTCACGCAGAGCTTCAAGACCGACCCCTCGGCCGTACGCGTCCCCGCCCAGGGCATCGCGCTGCCGTACACGCCGACCGCGCCGCGCACGGCGACGTCGGCCAACGCCACCGGGGACGTCGCGTTCCCGGACGGCTTCCTCTGGGGCGCGGCCACCGCCGCCTACCAGGTGGAGGGCGCCGCCCACGAGGACGGCCGCGAGGACTCCGTGTGGGACGTGTTCGCGAAGGTTCCGGGCGCCGTCCTGAACCAGGAGGACGGCGAGGTCGCCTGCGACCAGTACCATCGCTACCCCGCCGACGTCGCGCTCATGAAGGACCTCGGCATCAAGGCCTACCGGTTCTCGACGTCGTGGTCCCGCGTGGTCCCCGGCGGGCGCGAGGTCAACCCGGCCGGCCTGGCCTACTACGACCGGCTCGTGGACGAGCTGCTGGGCGCGGGCATCCTGCCCTGGCTCACGCTCTACCACTGGGACCTGCCGCAGGCCATCGAGGCCGAGTCGAACGGCTGGGTGAACCGCGACACCGCCTACCGGTTCCGCGACTACGCCGTTACCATGCACGAGGCGATCGGCGACCGCGTCGACGTGTGGACCACGCTCAACGAGCCGTGGTGCGCCGCGTTCCTCGGCTACACGGGCGGCCAGCACGCACCGGGCCGGCAGTCCCGCGAGGACGGGCTGGCCGCCGCGCACCACCTCATGCTCGCCCACGGCCTGGCCGTGCAGGCGCTGCGCGAGCGCGCGCCGGACGCGAACCTGGGCATCACGCTCAACTTCGAGGTCGAGGACCCGCTGAACCCGGACGACCCCGCCGACGTCGACGCCGCGCGCCGGCTCGACGGCGGGTTCACCCGCATCTTCGCCGACCCGATCCTGCGGGGCGCGTACCCGCTGGACGTGCTGGAGGACGTGCGCGAGTACGGCCTGGAGCAGCACATCCAGGAGGGCGACCTCGAGATCATCTCGACGCCGATCGACTCGCTCGGCGTGAACTACTACCACGGCAACGCCGTGGCGGCGGTCCCCGCGGAGCACCCGCTGGAGGGCGGGGCACCGGTGACCCGGCCGTCGTCGTCCCCGTTCCCGGGTGGGGACGGCGCGTACACGCACCCGCGTGGGCTGCCCGTCACGGACCAGAACTGGGAGGTGCAGCCCGAGGGGCTGACCCGCCTGCTGCTGCGCCTGCAGGAGGACTACACGGGGCCGCGCGGTATCGCCCTGTACGTGACCGAGAACGGCAGCGCCTACGAGGACGTCGCGGACGCGGACGGGTTCGTGGACGACCAGCAGCGCCTGGAGTTCGTCGACGTGCACCTGCGCGCCGTCAAGGACGCGATCGACGAGGGTGCCGACGTGCGCGGCTACTTCGGCTGGTCGCTGCTCGACAACTACGAGTGGGCCTGGGGCTACGGAAAGCGCTTCGGTCTCGTGCGCGTCGACTACGAAACGCAGGAACGCACCGTCAAGGCGTCCGGCCGCTGGTACGGTCGGGTCGCACGGGCCAACGCTGTTCCGGAGCGATCGCTCACGCCCGAGCCGTACCCGACCGACGCAGACGGCGGAGACAAGGCGGTTCGCACGGCGTGACGACCTCAGGCCCACCCACCCTCGATGACGTGGCACAGGCGGCCGGGGTGTCCCGGTCGACCGCGTCGCGCGCCATCAACGGCGGCCTGCGCGTCTCGCCCGAGGCACAGGCGGCGGTGGACGACGCCGTCGCCAGCCTCGGGTACGCACCGAACCGTGCCGCCCGGTCCCTGGTGACCCGGCGGACCGACTCGATCGCTCTCGTGGTGCCCGAGCCGGACCAGCGCATACTGACCGACCCGTTCCTCTCCGGCACCCTCGCGGGTGTCAGCGAGGGTCTGGCCGGGACGGACCTCCAGCTCGTCCTGCTGCTCGCCCGCCCGGGCGAGCAGCGGGGGCGGGTGGGCCGCTACCTGCGCAGCGGCCACGTGGACGGCGTGATCGTCGCCTCCCACCACAAGGGCGACCAGCTCGAGACGGAGCTCGGGCCGGCGGCGCTGCCGGCCGTGTTCGTCGGCAGGCTGTTCGAGCCCGACCCGTACTTCTCGCGCGGCCTGCGCTACGTGGACGTCGACAACGTGACGGGCGGCCGCATCGCCACCCAGCGGATGATCGACCGCGGCCGGCGGCGCATCGGCACCATCACCGGCCCGCTCGACATGCCCGCCGGCGTGGACCGGATGACGGGCTGGCGCGACGCCCTGCGTGACGCCGGCCTGCCCGACGACGCGATGGTCGAGGGCGACTTCACCGTCGCGGGGGCGCTGGTGGCGGCCGCGCGGCTGCTGGACCAGCACCCCGACCTGGACGGGATCTTCGCGGCGTCGGACCTCATGGCCGAGGCCACGCTGCGCGTGCTCGCCGAGCGCGGCCGGTCCGTGCCCGGCGACGTCTCCGTGGTGGGGTTCGACGACCTCGGGATCGCCGAGACGACGTCGCCCCGGCTGACGACCGTGCACAACCCGGTGGTGCAGATGGTCGGCGCCGCCACGAGCATGCTCGTGGACCTGGTCGCGGGCCGGCCGGTCCGCGACGAGCGCCGGGTCTTCGCCCCGCGCCTGGTCGAGGGTGAGTCGGCCTGACCCGACCGCTGGACGAGCCTCCGGCCGCTGGTCGAGCTTGTCGAGACTTGGTCAGGCCAAACCGCTGGTCGAGCTTGTCGAGACCTGGTCAGGTCTCGACAAGCTCGACCAGCGGGGCCGGCGATGCGTCAGGCCGTGCGGAGGTGGCCGTAGCGGTGCATCGTGCGGCTGACCGCCTGCTCGCGCAGCATCGTCAGCAGCTCGCGCCGCCCGCTCGCCAGCACCGGCCCGTCCAGCACCGTCACCGAGCCCAGCCGGCTCGCGGCGGCGTCGCGCAGCCCGGGGGCCTCGCCGATCACGCGGATCCGGCCGGTCACCACGCCGTCGGCGACGGACTCGGCGAACGCCTCGTCCGAGACCTCCTGCCCGACGACGGTCGCGGCGACCTCGGCCCGCGCGGCCGCGGCCAGCACGCGCTGCACCTCGGCGTCCGGCGCGCCCGCGCCGACCCGCACCGTGATGCCCGGGACGGGCCGGTACCGGAACACGTTCGCCTCGACGCCGAGCCCCGACGGGTCGTGCGCCTGCGAGAACTCGGTGAGCCAGGCGCGGGCGTCGTCGGCGCGGGCCCACGCGAGCCAGCCCGCCGGGTCCTCGGTGCGCGACGGCACGTCGGGCGCGTCGGCCCAGCGGCCGAGCTGCGCCACGTAGTTGGGGCCGCCGGCCTTGGCGCCGGAACCCACCACGGAGGCCTTCCAGCCGCCGAACGACTGGCGCTGCACGATCGCGCCGGTGATGTGCCGGTTCACGTAGGCGTTGCCGACCTCGACTCGGTCGAGCCAGTGCTCCACCTCGGCGTCGTCGAGCGAGTGGATGCCGCCGGTGAGGCCGAACGACACCGCGTTCTGCAGGGCGAGCGCCTCGTCCAGGGTGCGGGCGGTCATGATGCCCAGCACGGGCCCGAATGCCTCGGTGAGGTGGAAGAACGAGCCGGGCCGGACGCCGTCGCGCACGCCCGGGGTCCACAGGCGGCCCTTGCCGAGACCCGCCTCCTGCGCCACCGCGTCGAGACGGCGCGGCCGCACGAGCCAGCTCTCGCCCTGCTCCAGCGTGGTCAGGGCGCGCAGCAGCTTGCCCTGCGCGGGCTCGGTGAGCGGCCCCATCACGGTGGCCAGGTCGGTCGCGGGGCCGACAGCGAGCGACGACACGGCGTCGACGAGCTGCCGGCGGAACCGCTCGCCGGTCACGGTGCGCGGGTCGCCCACCGAGCCGACGAGGATCACGAGCGACGCCGCGGAGCACTTCTGCCCCGCGTGCCCGAACGCCGAGCGCACGACGTCGGCGACGGCCAGGTCCAGGTCGGCCGACGGCGTCACGACGATCGCGTTCTTGCCCGACGTCTCCGCGAGCACGGGCAGGTCGGGGCGCCAGGACGCGAACATCTCGGCGGTCTCGATCGCGCCCGTCAGGATCACGCGGGACACGCCGTCGTGCGTCACGAGGCGACGGCCCAGGTCGCCGTCCGGCACGCGGACGAACTGCGCGACGTCGCGGGCGAGCGCCGGGTCCAGGCCGATCTCGGGAGCGACCTCGTCGAGGGCGGCGTGCACGGCCTCGACGGCGATCTCCAGGCAGCGCGGCGTGGGCGGCGCGGGCTTGGCGATCACGGACGAGCCGGACGCCAGACCCGCGAGCACGCCACCGATCGGGATGGCGACGGGGAAGTTCCACGGCGGGGTGACCAGGGTGACGCCGTCCGGCGTGTACCGGGCGCCCGGCCATGCCTCCGACGTCGGGTCGAGGGCCTCGGCCGCCTGCGCGTAGTAGGCGGCGAAGTCGACGGCCTCGCTGACCTCGGGGTCGGCCTCGGCGACGGTCTTGCCGGCCTCGTGCACCATGGCGGCGACCAGGTCGGCGCGCGCGGCCTCCAGGTGCTGGGCGGCGGAGCGCAGCACCCGGCCGCGGTCCGCCGGGGCGACCTTGGCCCAGGCCGCGCCGGCGCGGCGGGCGAGCGCCACGACGTCGTCCACCTGGGCGGACGTCGCCAGCGGCTCGGCGAGCGCCGGGACGTAGCCCGAGCGCGCGGACGTGACCACCTGGGCCCAGGCGCGGTTCGCGGCGACGGCGGGGTCGGTGTCCGCGGCGTTGTGGAACGGCCCGGTCACGGGCTCGGGCGCGGTGCGCGGACGACGGCGCGGGGCGACGTCGTCGGCCGCGTAGTGCACGCCCAGCTCGACGGAGGCGCGGAAGGCGGCCTCCTGCCGGTCCATGGCGGAGCCACTGCCGACCCGCGCCGGCGCGAACGCCGCGTGCAGGAAGTTCTGCTCCGTCGCGTTCTCCTCCAGGCGGCGCACCAGGTAGGAGATGGCGACGTCGAAGTCCTCGTCGCGCACGACGGGGGTGTAGAGCACGACGTGCCCGTCGTCCTTGGCGACCTCGTCGCGGACGGCGGCGGCCTCGGTGGGCGCCATGCCCTGGAGCATCTCGATGTCGAGCGCCTCGGAGACGCCGCGGGCGCGGCCCAGCAGGATCGCGAGCGCCACGTGGAACAGGTTGTGCGACGCGGCGCCGATGCGGACGGCGTGCGCGCGCTCGGGGCGCAGGGCGTGGTCCAGCATGCGCACGTAGTTGGCGTCGACGTCGGGCTTGGTGGCGTACGGCGCCTGCGCCCAGTCGTGCAGGGCGGCCTCGACGTGCTCCATCGCGAGGTTGGCGCCCTTGACGATGCGCACCTTGATGCGCGCCCCGCCGTCGGCGACGCGCTTGGCCGCGAACTCGGTGAGGCCGTCGAGCGCGCCGAGGGCGTCGGGCAGGTAGGCCTGCAGCACGATGCCGGCCTCGAGGTCGCGGAACTCGTCGCGGCCCAGGATGTCGGTGAACACCGCGGTGGTCAGGGCCAGGTCGCGGTACTCCTCCATGTCGAGGTTGAGAAAGACGCCGTGGTCGCGCGCGGAGCGGTACAGCGGCAGGAGCTGCTCGACGACGCGGTCGCGGGAGCCGTCGAGGTCCCAGGTGACGAGCTGCGCCGCGACGCTGGAGACCTTGATCGACACGTAGTCGACGTCGGAGCGCTCCACGAGCGCGATGGTGCGGGCCAGGCGGCCGGCGGCCTCGTCCTTGCCGAGCACGGCCTCGCCCAGGAGGTTCACGTTGAGGGTGTAGCCCTCGGCCCGGGTGCGGGCGAGGTGCGCGGTGAGGCCGTTGCCGGCGTCGGCCACGAGGTGGCCCACGAGCTGGCGCAGGCGGGCGCGGGCGGCCGGGACCACGATGCCCGGGAGCACCGGGGCCGTGAGGGCGCCGGCCCGGAACAGGGCGCGGTCGCTCGCGCTGAGGAACGTGGCGCTGCCGGCCTTCTTGCCGAGGCGCGCGAGGGCCTTGGCGGCGACGTGGACGTCCTGCGGGCGGGCGACGTCGTCGACGAAGCCGACGGCGAGCTCCAGGCCCGCGGGGTCGGAGACGAGGGCGCCGAGCGCAGCGGAGGCGCGGGCGACGGCCTTGTCGGTCTTCGAGCCGGTGGCTCCGGCGGCGGCGTCGGCTCCGGTGGCGGCGCCGATCCAGGTCCGGGCGAGGGCTACGGCGTCCTCGACGAGGGTGTCGGCGGCGGGCTTCGCGGGGGGCTCGGTCGGAGCCTGCGGCGTCGCGCTGTCCGGTGCGCCTGCGCCCCCGGTCGGGACGTCGGCGGTGTCGGCGCTACCGCGCCGGGCAGAGGTCTTCATGACACCAGGGTGCACCCGGCGACGCTCGTGTGTATTGGCAGGATCACTCACGATCCGCACCGGTTTCGGCCAAGAGCCTGCGCGGACGGCCGTCGCCGCCGCGTAGCATCGGGACCCGATGAGCACCCCGCCGAACGGCGCCGCTCGGCCCGAGGCGCGGGCCCTGCTGGCCGCCCTGCACCCCGCCATGGTCGCGCTGATGGACGAGCTGTCCGGCGTCATGTTCTGCGCCAAGGACGCCGACGGCCGGTACGTGCTGGTGAACCAGGTGTTCGTCGGGCGTACGCGGGAGCGGTCGCGCCGGGACGTGATCGGCAAGCGCGCCGTCGACCTGTTCGTCCCCGAGCTCGCCGAGCGCTACGAGAGCCAGGACGAGCTGGTCCGCACCACCGACAAGCCGCTCCGCGGCGAGCTGGAGCTGATCCGGCACGTGGGCGGCGCGCCGGGCTGGTTCCTCACCTCCAAGCTCCCCCTGCACGACGAGTCGGGCGCGTACGTGGGGCTGGTGTCCGTGTCGCAGGACCTGCGCTCCGGCGATGCCGACGACGCGACCATCCAGGCCATGGCCCGGCTGCGCGGGCAGATCGAGGACCTGCTGGAGCGCGGCGAGGTGCCGTCCGTGGCGGACCTCGCCGCGCTGGCCGGGTCGGCGCCCGCGTCGCTGGACCGGCGGGTGCGCCGGGTGTTCGGCCTCTCGCCGCGGCAGCTCGTGCTGCGGCTGCGGGTCGACCGGGCGGCGCACCTGCTCACCTCCAGCACGGTGCCGCTGGCCGACGTCGCCACCGCCGCGGGGTTCTACGACCAGCCGTCGTTCACGCGCACGTTCGCGCGACTGACGGGCGAGACGCCGTCGTCGTTCCGGAGCCGGTCCAGGAGAGCCTGAGCCGGAGGTGCAGCGCAGGGTGGGGGCCGAGGAACGAGGCACCCGCCCGGAGCGGAACCGCAGGCTCAGGCTCCCGACAACGGAGCCTGAGCCGGAGGTGCAGCGCAGGGTGGGGGCCGAGGAACGAGGCACCCGCCCGGAGCGGAACCGCAGGCTCAGGCTCCCGACAACGGAGTCAGCGGGACAGCCGCCGGTAGGCCCGCGCCGTCAGCGGCAGGAACACCACGGTCAGGACGGCGGGCCACAGCACCGCGAGCAGCAGGGCGTGGTCGGCCAGCACTCCCCCGGTGATCCCGGTCGGGTTGCCGAACAGCTCGCGGCAGGCGGCCGCCGTCGCGCTGATCGGGTTCCACTGCGCGAGGAACGCGAGCCACCCGGGCATGGACTCGGGCGCGACCAGCACGTTGGACAGGAACCCGAGGGGCCACACCAGCACCTGGACCGCCGTCACCCCGCCCTCGCCACGGAACGCGAGCCCGAGGAACACCCCGAGCACCAGCATCGCGAACCGCAGCCAGAGCAGCAGCACGACGCCGAGCACGGTGGCGGCCACGCTGCCGGACGCGCTCCACCCGATGAGCAGGCCGCCCACCATGAGCACCGCGAGCTCGGCCGCGGAGTTCATCAGGTCGGCGCCGGCCCGGCCGAGCGGGACGGCGGCACCGCTGATGGGCAGCGAGCGGAACCGGTCGGTGACGCCCTTCTTCGAGTCGTTCGCGATGGCGCTCATCGTGGCCTCGATGCCGAACATCATGGAGAGCGCGAAGATCCCCGGCATCAGGTACGCGAGGTAGTCCCCGCCGCCGGGCAGGCTGATCGCGCCGCCCAGGAGGTAGCCGAAGACCAGCACCAGCATGACCGAGAACGCGATCCCGAAGACGGGGGTCCACGGCTCGCGCTGCCAGTGCTTGAGGTCGCGCAGCGTGATCACCCAGCTCTGGCGCAGGGTGGCGGCGACGGCGTTCATCGGAGGGCTCCTTCGGTGTCGTCGGCCGGGGCGGCCGTTCCGGGTGCGTCGGTTCCGGGAGCACCGGCTCCGGCGCCGTCCTTGGCCGTGAGGTGCAGGAACACCTCGTCCAGGGTCGGGCGGCGCAACAGCAGGTCGTCGACCTCCAGGCCGGCGGCGTCCAGCGCCCGGACGACGGCGGTCAGCGTCGCCGCCCCGCCGTCCTGCCCGGCCTCGACCGTGACCTGCCGCAGCTCGGCGTCGGCCCGGCCGCCGAGCACGGCGGCGAGCCGGTCCAGGTCCGCGTGCGCGGGCGCAGTCACCAGCACCCGGTCGCCGCCGAGGCGGCGCTTGAGCTGCTGCGCCGAACCCTCGGCGACCACGCGGCCGGCGTCCATCACGGTGATCCGGTCGGCGAGCTGGTCCGCCTCGTCGAGGTACTGGGTGGTGAGCAGCACGGTGGTGCCGGCGTCCACGATCTGCCGCACCGTCTGCCAGACCTCGTTGCGCGCCCGGGGGTCCAGCCCCGTGGTGGGCTCGTCGAGGAACAGCAGGGCCGGGCGGCGGATGAGCCCGGCGGCGATGTCGAGCCGGCGGCGCATGCCGCCGGAGTACGTGGACACCTTGCGGTCGGCGGCATCCCGCAGGCCGAAGGTGCCGAGCAGCTCGTCCGCCCGCTCGGCCGCGGCGGACTTCGACAGGCCGTAGAGGCGGCCGAACATCACGAGGTTCTCGCGGCCGAACAGGATCTCGTCGAGCGCGGCGTGCTGGCCGACCAGCCCGACGGACGCGCGGACCGCCGCGGGCTCGCGGCGCACGTCGCGGCCGGCGACGCGGACCTCCCCCTCCTCGCAACGGGTGAGGGTGGCGAAGGTGTTGACGGCGGTGCTCTTGCCGGCCCCGTTGGGTCCGAGCAGCGCGTGCACGGCCCCGGGTTCGATCTCGAGGTCGAACCCGTCCAGGGCGTGGGTGTCGCCGTACCGCTTGCGCAGTCCACGGGCGACCAGGGGTGGGACGGACACGATGTCTCCTTTTCCGTACGGCGTACGACTAACGGCTCGCCCAGCGTAGCATCCATTCCGTACGGCGTACGAGAAAGTTACGGTGGACCCATGTCGGACCACCCGGACCCAGTCCTCCGCCTCCTGTGGCGCTACGACGACGGCGCGGCGTCCGCGCCCCGGCGCGGGCGCAAGCAGCGGCTGAGCGTCGACGACGTCGTCGACGCGGGGATCCGGATCGCCGACCGCGACGGCCTGCCCGGCCTGTCGATGCGGCTGCTCGCCTCCGAGCTCGGCCTCGGCGCGATGAGCCTGTACACGTACGTGCCCGGCCGGGACGAGCTCGTCGCGCTGATGGTGGACCGGGCGCTCGGCCGCCGGAAGCTGCCCGCGATGCCCGACGGCGTGCGCGACCGGATGGCGCTCGTCGCCCGCGTCCACTACGAGGCATGCCAGCAGCACCCCTGGCTGCTCGAGGTCTCGGGCCTGCGCGCGTGGGTCGGCCCCGGTGCGTCAGACCTCTACGAGTGGCAGCTCTCCGCGATCGAGGGCGTCGGGCTCGACGACATCGAGATGGACCAGACGGTGGCCCTCCTCATCGGCTTCGCCAGCAGCGTGGCGCAGGCGCAGGAGCGGATCCGCGCCGAGGAGCGCTCGTCGGGGATGACCCAGGCCGACTGGTGGGCCGCGAACGCCGACGAGCTCGGCGTCGTCATGGCCGGGCGCGAGTACCCGCTCGCCGGGCGCGTGGGCGCGGCCGCGGGCGAGGCGTACCAGGCCGCCACGGACCCCGCCCGGGAGATGGAGTTCGGCCTGGCGCGCATCCTCGACGGGCTCGTCGCCCACATCGAGCAGAAGCGGGGCACCCCGGCCTGACGGCTTCACCACCGGTGGAGCGGCCACCTACCCGACCGGCGTACCCTGGCTGCGTCCAAGGGCGTCCGCACGGGCGCCCTTCTCCCCTGCGCTTGGCGGCTTACGGAACGCTGATTCCCAAGCAATGGCACTTTCACCGGAAAATCATCGGCTAACACCCCACGGCCGAGCACATTCGCCCATCGAAGCGATACGGTGAGACCGAGGCGCAAACCCCGCGCCGCGCAACCCGCGCCCCCGCCCCCACGAAGCGGGAGGCGCCGTTCTCCACGGAGGACCCACGTGACGACGACAACGACGTCCACCACCACACCACCGCCCACCTTCGCGCCGTCCGACACGCCCGCGGAGGGCTCCGCCCTGGCGACCGCGCACGCGCAGCTCGCCACGGCGGCCGAGATCCTCGGCTACGACGAGGGCCTGCACCGCATGCTCGCGACCCCGCGCCGCGAGATCCACGTGGCGGTGCCGCTCCGGCGCGACACGGGCGAGACCGTCCTGTTCCACGGCTTCCGCGTGCAGCACAACGTGAGCCTGGGCCCGGGCAAGGGTGGCCTGCGCTACCACCCCTCCGTCGACGTCGACGAGGTGCGGGCGCTGGCGATGTGGATGACCTGGAAGTGTGCGGTGGTCAACCTGCCGTACGGCGGCGCCAAGGGCGGCGTCGCCATCGACCCGCGCGGCTACTCGCAGGCCGAGCTGGAGCGCGTGACCCGGCGGTACACGTCGGAGATCATGCCGATGATCGGCCCCGACACCGACATCATGGCCCCCGACATGGGCACCGACGCCCAGACGATGGCGTGGGTCATGGACACCTACTCGGTCAACCGCGGGTACACGATCCCCGCCGTCGTGACGGGCAAGCCGCTCGCCGTCGGCGGCTCGCTGGGCCGCGGCACGGCGACGTCGGCCGGCATCGTGCACGTCACGGGCGCCGCGCTCGCCGAGGCGGGCGTGGGCCTGAGCGACGTGTCCGTCGCCATCCAGGGCTTCGGGAAGGTCGGCTCGCACGCCGCGGAGATCTTCGCCGCGCGCGGCTCGCGCGTCGTCGCCGTCAGCGACCAGTACGGCGGCATCCGGAACGACGTCGGCCTCGACGTCCCCCTGCTCATGGACCACGTGCGGCGCACGGGCTCGGTCGTCGGGTTCGACGACGCCGACCCGATCACCAACACCGAGCTGCTCGGGCTCACCGTCGACGTACTGGTCCCGGCCGCGATCGAGGGCGTGCTCGACGAGCTCACCGCCGGTTCGGTCAAGGCCCGCTGGGTGGTCGAGGGCGCCAACGGCCCGACGACGGCAGCCGGCGACGCGATCCTCGCGAAGAACGGCATCACCGTGGTCCCCGACGTCCTCGCGAACGCGGGCGGCGTCGTCGTCTCGTACTTCGAGTGGGTCCAGGCCAACCAGACCTACTGGTGGACCGAGCAGGAGATCGCCGACAAGCTCGAGTACCGCATGACCACGGCGTACGCCGAGGTGTCCGCCCTCGCCCAGCGCGAGGCGCTGTCCCTGCGCGACGCCGCGCTCGTGATCGGCGTCAAGCGCGTCGCCGAGGCGCACCAGATCAGGGGCCTGTACCCCTGATCCTGGCCCTCGCCAGCGCACGTGTCAGACCCCCAGGTCACCCCGGTGACCTGGGGGTCTGACACGTCTCGCCTAGGCTTGTGGCGTGGAGCAACTCGTCGCGCGACTGCGCGCAGCCGGCTGTGTGTTCGCGGAGGACGAGGCGCGGATCCTCGTCGAGGCCGCCACGTCGGACGACGTCACCGACGACGCCCGGCTGGAGGCCCTGGTCGCGGCGCGCGTCGACGGGCTGCCGCTGGAGCACCTCGTGGGCTGGGCCGAGCTCGACGGTCGGCGCTGGGGCGTGGCGCCGGGTGTCTTCGTGCCGCGGCAGCGATCCGAGCTGCTGGTCCGGGAGGCGGCGGCGCGGGCGCTGTCCCTGGCTGCTGCCGTGGGGGCCGGCGCTTCCGCTGGTGCTCTGCCTGGTGCGGCGAGCGAGGCTCTGTCCGGCGCCGAGGCCGGACCGGTCCTGCTCGTCGACCTGTGCTGCGGCTGCGGCGCGCTCGGCGGGGCGGTCGCGGCACGGCTGCTGGCGGCGGGGCACGACGTCGAGCTGCACGCCGCCGACGTCGACCCCGTGGCCGTGACCTGCGCGCACGAGAACCTGGAGGCGCTGGCGGCGGAGGCGTTCGCCGCTCGCGCGGCGGGGGCAGACCGGGCCCAGCCGCCCGGCCGGCTCAGCGCGCAGACGTACACCGGCGACCTCGGCGCTCCCCTGCCCGCCGAGGCCTGGGGCCGCGTCGACGTCCTGGTCGCGAACGCGCCGTACGTGCCGACCGAGGCGATCGGCATGATGCCGCCCGAGGCCCGCGAGCACGAGCCGCACGCCGCGCTCGACGGCGGGGACGACGGCCTGGCGATCCTGCGCCGCGTGATCGACCTGGCCCCGGCGCTGCTGCGCCCCGGCGGGCACCTGCTCGTCGAGACGGGCGAGGCCCAGGTGGGCGCCGCCGTCGGGCACCTGGAGGCGGCTGGTCTGGTCCCGACAGTCCTGACGGACGACGACCTGGGCGCCACGGCCCTGGTGGGAACCGCACCGCTCACCTGACCCCGCCCGCCGGAGCCCCGCCCGCCAACCGGACCCCTGAGTGCTGATCAACTTCGAGGCCTAAGTTTCTTCGCTTTGGGCCGGTTCAAAGCGAAGAAACTTAGGCCTCAAGGGTGATGTCCTACTCGCGGGGAGCCGACGGGAGCCAGCCGTTGGTCTGGCACCTGTGACCGGGGCGAATCCGGGCGGCTCGCCGAGCCGTCAGCTCAGGGGCTGGCGGTCCGCCCAGTCGGCCAGGGTCGTGCGCGGGCCCGTGAAGAACGGGATCTCGTCGCGCACGTGCCGGCGGGCCTCCGTGGCGCGCAGGTCGCGCATCAGGTCGACGATGCGGTGCAGCTCGTCGGCCTCGAACGCGAGGATCCACTCGTAGTCGCCGAGCGCGAACGCCGAGACGGTGTTGGCCCGGACGTCCTTGTAGGGCGCGGCCGCCATCCCGTGATCGCGCAGCATGGTGCGGCGCTCCTCGTCGGGCAGCAGGTACCAGTCGTAGGACCGCACGAACGGGTAGACCGACAGGTAGTCGCGCGGCGCCTCGCCGGCGAGGAACGCGGGCACATGGCCGCGGTTGAACTCGGCCGGGCGGTGCAGCGCGGCGACCGACCACACGGGCTCCAGGGAGCGGCCCAGCTCGGACGCGCGCAGCCGCTGGTAGGCGCCCTGCACGGCCTCGATCGACGGGCCGTGGGTCCAGAGCATGAGGTCGGCGTCGGAGCGCAGGCCGCCCACGTCGTACCAGCCGCGGACGACGAGGTCGCCCTCGGTCGCGGCCGGGTCGGCGCCGCCGCCGACGGCTGACTCGGCCTCGGCCACGACGGCCTTGCGCTCGTCGGCGTCGGCCGGGAGCGTCTCGGTCACGGAGAAGACCGAGAACATCGTGTAGCGGATGCCCTCGTTGATCGCGGCGGTGTCGATCTCGGCACCGGTGTCCCCGTGCACGTGCGTGTCGTTCATGTCTGCCTCTCAGTCAGGGGTGCGGGCGGGCCGCGGACCTCAGGAGCTCAGGTCCGTGCTGCACAGCGCCGGGATGCCGCTCGGCTCGCCGTCCCGCCGCAGGCAGCAACCAGGTGCACAGACGGAACGCAGGGCCGGGAGCGACCCCACGGTCGCCTCGGTCACCGGCTCGTCGCGGGCCAGGGCCGCCCGCTCCAGGAGCAGGTCGACGAGCCCGCGGACGAACGGCTCCCGCGTGCCGACGGTACCGGCTCGCACGGCGGTGATGCCGAGGTCCTTGGCCGTGGCCAGCGCCTCGGTGTCGAGGTCGTAGGCGACCTCCATGTGGTCGGAGATGAAGCCGATCGGCGACAGCACCACGTCGCGGACGCCCTCGCCCGCGAGGGCCTCCAGGTGGTCGTTGACGTCCGGCTCCAGCCACGGCTGGCTGGGCGGGCCGGAGCGCGAGCAGTACGCCAGGTCCCAGGGCACCTCGTGCCCGAGCCGCTCGGCCGCCTGCGCCGCCACGACCCGCGCGAGGTCCAGGTGCTGCTCGGAGTAGGTCGCGTGCGAGATGCGCGACGCCGCCTCCATGGTGTCCGGGATCGAGTGCGTGACGAAGACGAGCTTCGCGGCCGCACCGGAGCCGCCGTTCGCCTCGAGCTCGGCGTACGCCTCGACGACGGCGTCGACGTTCGCCTGCGCGAAGCCCGGGTGGTTGAAGTACGAGCGCACCTTGTCGAACTGCACGCCCGTCGACCCGTCGGGGCCGAGCTGCCCGCGCTTGTCCAGCGTGATCGCGAGGTCCTCGCGGTACTGGCGGCAGCCGGAGTACGAGGAGTACGCGCTGGTCACGAGCGCGACGGCGCGCTTGGCCCCCAGCTCCTCCAGCTCGTCGACGGCGTCGGTGGTGTACGGCGCCCAGTTGCGGTTGCCCCACACGACCGGGAGGTCCAGGCCGCGGGCGGCGAGCTCGGCCTCGAGCGCCGCCTTCAGCGCGAGGTTCTGCTCGTTGATGGGGCTCTTGCCGCCGAACCCGTAGTAGTGCTCGCCCACCTCTTCGAGCCGCTCGTCCGGGATGCCCTTGCCCGCGGTGACGTTGCGCAGGAACGGCACCACGTCCTCGGGCTTGTTCGGGCCACCGAAGGAGTAGAGCAGGAGGGCGTCGTACGGCGCGGCGTCGTGCGCCGCAGGCCGGGGGGAATTCGCGGGCATGCGCACATCCTTCCACCGTCGGGCGGAGGGGACCGACCGGAGAGGGCCGAACGGGACGTGACATCGAACCGACGCCCTGTCAGAACCTCTCCGGTGTCAGACGTACAGGTCCCGGGAGTGATCTGTACGTCTGACACGTCAGAGGCGGGCGTGGGTGTTGCCCTCCCGCAGGCGCTCGCGCAGGCCCGGCAGGGTGTCCAGCAGGATCTGCGGCGCCGGGCTGCGGGTCACCATCGAGAGCGTGATGCGCCCGCGGGCCGGCGCGGGCACGGTGCGGTCGCCGGGCGCGGCGTACCAGCGCGCCACCATGTCGGGGATGACGACGGCGCAGCGCCGCTCCCGCGCGGTCCGGACGGCGGCCTCCGCCGTGGCGCCGGGGCGCGCCTGCGCGCCGAGCTCGGTGAGCCGCCGGTGCAGCGCGTCGGCGCTGAGGTCGAGCGGGCAGTAGACGACGGTCTGCCCCGTGTAGGGGCGCCGCCCGGTGCCGGGTGCGGGGGCGCCCGCGGGCAGGAGCGTGACCAGGTCGTGCCGCCCGACCTCCGTGACCACGAGGCCGCGCGGGATCGGGACCTGCCGGGCGATGCCCGTGAACGCGGCGTCCAGCGCACCCCGCTCCACCCGCTCCAGCAGCTTGGGTCCGTGGTCCACCTCTGGCTGCACCACGACGTCGTCGAGCAGCACGTCGAGCGCCGCGAACAGGGTGCCCGCGAGGCTCGGGAACGCCCCGACGGAAACCGTGCGCGACTGCGCCGCCGACAGCGTGCGCTCGACGATCGACCCCAGGTGGTCCAGCACGTGCGCGGCCTGGTCGCAGAACTCGCGGCCGGCCGCCGTCGGCCGCGCGCCCGTGGTGTCGCGGTCGAAGAGGCTGGTGCCCACGCGCCGCTCCAGCGCGGCCAGCCGCTGGCTGGCCGACGGCTGGCTGACCAGCAGCTCGCGGGCGGCGGCGCCGAGCGAACCGTGCCGCGCGACGGCCTCGACCAGCCGGAGGTCCTCGACCGTGGGATATGGGCTCATAGCGTGAGCCTATGCCTGCTCATGCGAACCGGCCGTCTACCGGTGGGCAGCGGGGCGGCCGCAGGATGGCGGCGTGCGCAATCCTCACCTCGTCACGCTGACCGCGACGACCTTCGTCACCTGGACCGGCCAGCGCATCACCGCCGTCGCGCTGCCGCTGGTCGCGCTCGACCAGACGGGCGACGCCTGGACCACCGGGCTCGTCGGCGGGTTCGCCGGCCTCCCGCTGCTCACCTCCGGGTGGTGGGGCCGACGGCTGCGTGGGCGCCTGGTCTCGGGGCGCGCGCTGGCCGCGGTGCTCGCGGTCCAGGTCCTCGGGCTCGCGCTCGTCCCGGTCGCGGCGGCGACGATCGGCGTCGGCGCTGTGGTGCTGTGCGCGACGGGCCTGGTCACGGGGGCGACGTCGGCCCTGCTCTCGCCGGCGCAGCGGGCGCTGACCGCGGACCTGGCCGAACTGCCCGGCAACGGGCCCGGCGTCGGCGCGAAGGCGCTGGCCTGGCAGGACCTCGCGCACCGCGCCTCGATGATCTTCGCGCCCGCGCTCGGAGCGTGGCTGCTGGTGGCCTGGGGCGCGGAGCCGCTGCTGTGGTGGGAGGCGGCCGGGGTCGGGCTGGCCGCAGCGGCGATGCTCACGGTGCCTGCGGCCCGCGCGGCGGTCGAGGCGGATGTGTCGCGGGTCGAGGCGGATGCCTCGCGGGTCGAGCTTGCCGAGACCGCACCAGGTCTCGACAAGCTCGAGCGGCGATCGCCGGGCGACCAGCGGGAGGGTGGCGAGGAGCAGGCTCCCGCCCTGCGTTGCGTGCTGCGCGGCGAGCCGGAGCTGGCCGTCGGCCTGGCGCTGGCGGGCGTCGGCGGCGTCACGTGGTTCGCGTTCGCGCTGGGCCTGGCCCTGCTCGGCGTCGAGCTGGACCGCCCGGGCGAGCTGATCGCCGCGGGCATGGCGGGGTACGGCGTCGCGACCGTCGGCGTCTCGTTCGTGGTGCCGCTGGTGGTGCACCGGGTTCCGCGGATCCCGGCGATCGTGGCCTCGTGGGTGGTGTTCGGGCTCGCGTACCTGGCGCTGCCGGTGGCCGCGCCCGAGCTGCTCGCCGTCGGCGTCGTCTCGGCCGTGGGCGGCCTGGCCATGCCGTTCGGCATCGCGGCGCTCAACACGCTGATCGTGGAGCGGACCACGGGCGCGGCCCGGCGGACGGCGTTCACCGCGGAGACCGTGCTGCACGCGGGCGGCGCCTCGCTCGGGCTGCTGGCCGGCGGCGCGCTGATCGGCGCGTTCGGGGCAGGACCGGTGCTCGTGGTCACGGGCGGGTTCCAGGTGCTGGCGTCCGCGGCGGCGGTGATCTGGCTGCGGACGCGCCGGTCAACGACCCGCGTGCCGGCCCCGGCCGCGGCGTCCGACCTGGCCTGACGGTTACGGCGAGGCGGGCAGCCAGCCCGAGCGTTCGGCAGTTGGCATCGAGATCGGCTCAGGCCTGAGCCGATCTCGATGCCAACTGCCGAGTCCGCGGGGCAAACTGCCGACGCCAGCGCCCAGCCCAGCCCAGCACCTACCCGCGGCTCGCCCCCACCAGGCTCGTCACCGCGGCGGCCAGGTCGCGCAGCCGGGACGCGGTGCGGGAGATCAGGTCGTCCAGCTCGACCGGCCCGGGCGCGATCGAGAACGCGGCGGCGATGCCCGCTGCCCGCGCCTGTGCCTCGGGCAGCAGCACCTGACCCGCCAGCACGACGACGGGCGGCCGTGTGGGCGACGCCGCGGCCAGCCGCGCGACGCCGTCGGCCACCTTGCCGTTCACGGACTGGGAGTCGAACGACCCCTCCCCCGTGATCACCAGGTCGGCGTCCTCGAGCGCCGCAGGCAGGCCCACGGCGTCGGCGACCAGGACGGCGCCAGGGGTGGTCTCGGCGCCCAGCACCGCGATCAGCCCGGCGGGCACGCCGCCGGCGGCACCCGCGCCGGGGACCTCGGCGACGGCCACACCGGTCTCCCGTTCCAGCAGGTCGGCCCAGTGCCGCAGGGCGCCGTCGAGGAACTCGGCCTCGCCGTCGCGCGCGCCCTTCTGCGGGCCGAACACCTGCGCGGCGCCGTGCTCGCCGACCAGGGGGTTGGTCACGTCGACGGCGAGCCGCCAGCGCACCTCGCGCGCCCGCGGGTGCAGCCCGGTCAGGTCGAGGGACGCGACGGAGGCGAGCCCCTCGCCGCCGTCGGGCACCTGGTTGCCGTCGGCGTCGAGCAGGCGGGCGCCGAGGCCGGTCAGGATCCCGGCGCCGCCGTCGGTCGATGCGGATCCACCCAGGCAGACGAGGAGCTCGGTGACGCCCGCGTCGAGCGCTGCGCGGGCGAGGTCGCCGGTGCCGCGGGTGCTCGCGTGCAGCGGCTGCAGGGGCACGTCGGAGACGCCGGGCAGGCCGCTGGCCTCGGCGAGCTCGACGACGGCGGTGCGCCCGTCGGGCGACATCGCCCAGCGGGCCGACGCCGGCCGCCCGATCGCGTCGACGGTCTCGGTCACGTGCGCGGCGCCGCCCCAGACGGCGAGCAGCGCGTCGAGGGTGCCCTCGCCGCCGTCGGCCATGGGCAGGCGTGTGACGACGGCCCCGGGGGCGGCGTCCGAGACTCCCTCGGCGATCGCGGACGCGACCTCGGACGCGGACAGGCTGCCCTTGAACGAGTCTGGGCAGACGACGATGTGCAGCGGCTCCACGCGCCGATCGTAGGCCGTCGCGGCGCTCAGGCCGCCAGGATCTCGGCCACCGGGACCGACTCGGTCCCGAACGCCTCGGCCACCCCGGCGTTGGTGATGTGCCCCGCGTGCGTGCTCAGGCCGCGAGCCAGGGCCTCGTCGGCCCGCAGCGCCTCGCGCCAGCCGTGGTCCGCGAGGGCCACCACGTAGGGCAGGGTCGCGTTGGTCAGCGCGCGGGTCGACGTCGCGGGGACCGCGCCGGGCATGTTCGCCACGCAGTAGTAGAGGGTGTCGTGCACGGCGAAGGTCGGGGCGTCGTGGGTCGTGGGGCGCGAGTGCTCGAAGCAGCCGCCCTGGTCGATGGCGATGTCGACGAGCACGGCGCCGTGCTTCATCGTCTTGACCATGGCGTCGGTGACGAGCTTGGGCGCGGCGGCGCCGGGGATCAGCACCGACCCGATGACGAGGTCGGCGGACGCGACCTGGTCGGCCACCTCGTACGTCGTCGAGACGCGGGTGCCCACCGCGCCGCCGAACCGCGCCTCGATGCGGCGCAGGGCTGGCAGGGAGACGTCGAGCACGGTCACGTCGGCACCCATGCCGAGCGCGTTCGCGGCCGCGTGCTCGCCGGCCACGCCGCCGCCGATCACCACGACCCGGGCCCGCGGCGTGCCGGGCACCCCGCCCATGAGCACTCCCGTGCCGCCCTGCGGCCGCATCAGGTGGTAGGCCCCGACCTGCGCGGACAGGCGTCCGGCGACCTCGCTCATCGGGCTGAGCAGCGGGAGCGAGCGGTCGGCGAGCTGGACCGTCTCGTAGGCGATGGCGGTGGTGCCCGCCGCGAGGAGCGCCTCGGTGCAGGGCGCGGACGCCGCGAGGTGCAGGTAGGTGAAGAGCGTCTGGTCCGGCCGCACGAGCGTGTACTCGGGCTCGATGGGCTCCTTGACCTTGACGAGGAGGTCGGCCGCGGCCCAGACCTCGTCGGCCGTGTCGATCGTGCGCGCGCCGGCGAGCCGGTAGGCGTCGTCCTCGAAGCCAGAACCCCGCCCGGCGCCCGCCTGCACCAGCACGTCGTGGCCGCGACGGACCAGCTCGTGCGCACCGGCGGGCGTGAGCGCGACCCGGTGCTCGTTGTTCTTGATCTCGGTAGGAACGCCTATGTTCATGGTTCGACGGTAAGCACCGTCCGGTGTGCGGGTCCAGACCACGTTTCTGAATAGAATGTTCGGCGAACCTGCACAAGGATGTGCCCATGCTCAACCCCTGGCGCCTGCGCCTCCTGCACCAGCTGCACCTGCTCGGCACGGTGCGCGCCGTCGCCGACGCGACCCACCTGAGCCCCTCCAGCGTCTCGCAGCAGCTCTCCACGCTGGAGACGGAGGTGAAGGCGCAGCTCTTCGAGCGGGTCGGACGGCGCATCCGGCTCACGCCCGCCGGGGTCGCCCTCGCGGGTCACGCCGCCCAGATCCTGGACCGCATCGCGGCCGCCGAGGCCGACATCGCGGACCTGCACTCGGAGCCCACCGGGGTGGTGCGGCTGTCGGCGTTCACGAGCGCGTTCCACGGGATCGTGGTCCCGGCCGTCGCGGCCCTCACCGAGCAGCACCCGCGGATCCAGGTGCAGCTCACGGAGGCGGAACCGCAGGTCAGCCGGGGTGCGCTCCAGCGCGGCGAGGTGGACGTGGCCATCTGCGCGGACTTCCCCGACGCCCCGGTGCCGCCCGACGCCGACCTGGCGCGCCTCCCCCTGACGGGTGACCGGGTGGTGCTCGTGACGGCGCGGGACACGGCGGTCGGCGAGCGCTCGGGCCGGGTGGACCTGACCAGCCTCGCGGGCGAGCCCTGGGCGTTCGAGCACCCCGGCGCGCACCTGGCCGACCTGGCCGAACGCCTCTGCCGGCGGGCCGGGTTCACGCCCAGGGCGGTGGCCCGGTTCGAGAGCCACGGCACGCTGCTGAGCCACGTCGAGGCCGGCCTGTCGATCACGCTGCTGCCGCTGCTCGCGGTGCACGACCGCTACGCCGTGCGCACCCTGGACCTCGTGGACCCGCCCCGGCGCGACATCCACCTCGTGGCGCGCCGCACCACGATGGACCGGGCGGCGGTACGCATCGTGGTGGAGGCGCTGCGAGGTCAGGCGCGTTCGGCCTGATCAGCGGCCCGCTCGGGGCCGCTCAGAAGCAGGGGGAGCCTCAGAAGTCGTCGATGTCCGCCTGCGCCCCGCGCAGCGCGTCCGCGAGCTGACGCAGGTGGTCCAGGTCCTCGGCGTCCAGTGCGGGACCCACGTAGTGGGCGATGGAGCGGACGTGCCGGCGGCCGAGCTCCTTCTGCGTCGCCGTGCCCTCCGGCGTGAGGCTGACCAGCACGCCCCGGCCGTCGTCGGGCGACGGGTGGCGGCGCACCAGGCCGCGCTTCTCGAGCCGCTCCACCATGCGCGACAACGAGGACTGCGCCATCAGGATGTTCTCGTTGAGCTCCCGCAGCCGGAGCGTCTCGCCGGGGGCGAGCGCCAGCGTGAACAGCACGTCGTACTCGCGCATGCTCAGGTCGCCCCAGATGTCGTCCGCCAGCAGCCGGCGCATCACCGTCACCTGAGCGCGAAACAACGACTCCCACGCCTCGGCGGCCTCCCGCGCCGAGGGCACCCGTCGCTCGGTCATCAGCGTGCCCACCTTGTCATCTTCGGCACGCTACCTGACTGAACTTTCAGTCACCTACCTGGGCGCGTGGTGGCGAATTTCACCATGCGAATTCATGGCTCGCCAGCGGTTCCGGGCCGTTCGTGAGGAGCGGGGCTCAGCGCCCGAGGCGGCGCTCCCGCAGAGAGAAGTCGCGCAGCGCGCGCAAGAAGTCGACACGCCGGAACGCGGGCCAGTAGGCCTCGCAGAAGTAGAACTCCGTGTGCTGGCTCTGCCACATCAGGAAGCCGCCGATGCGCTGCTCGCCGGAGGTCCGGATGACCAGCTCCGGGTCGGGCTGCCCCTTCGTGTACAGGTGCTCCGCGATGTGCTCGACGTCGATCGACTCCGCGAGGTCCGCGAGCGTGGCGCCGTCCTTGGCGCGCTCCGTGAGGTAGGAGCGCACGGCGTCGGCGATCTCGGTGCGGCCGCCGTACCCGATGGCCACGTTGACCTGCAGGCCCTTGACGCCGGCGGTGCGGTCGGCGGCGGCCCGCAGGGCGGCGGCCAGCCGCGCGGGGAGCAGGTCGAGCCGCCCGATGACGCGCAGGCGCCACCGGCCCGACTCGGCGAGGTCCGTCACGGCGTCCTCGATGATGTCCAGCAGGTTGCTCAGCTCGTCGGCCGACCGGCTCAGGTTGTCCGTGGAGAGCATCCACAGCGTGACGACCTCGATGCCGAGGGAGTCGGCCCAGCCCAGGAACTCGGTGATCTTGTCGGCGCCGCGGCGGTGCCCGGTGGCCGCCGTCTCGCCGAACGACTTCGCCCAGCGGCGGTTGCCGTCGAGCATGACGCCGATGTGCCGGGGCAGTGTGGCGCCGTGCAGGGCGAACGCGAGGCGTCGCTCGTAGAGGCGGTACAGCGGGCTGGGCAGGCGCACGGATACCTCAGGGATTCGGGGCCGTCGGCCCGCTGTGCGCGGTCCGGACGGCAGCTCTGACGCTGGGCTCTGCACCCGGCAGGACGTGGACAAAGGTACCCCTCGAACACGCACGTTCCCGCCGCCCAGCGGCGTTCCGGGGCTCCGGGCGGGCGACTCCCGCCAACCCGGCGCAGGATCTTCACAAGGCCCCTGTCAGGCAGCCCGAGCCCTAACCTACGCTAGAGTAAGTTACGCGACCGTAGGTTGTGCCCCGGCACCCGGAGGGGCACCGGTCGCCGACGGTGAGGAGTGCACGTGGTCGCAGGAGCAGACGGGCCCGACCGTCCGGCCAGCCGCCTGGACGAGGTCACCCACAAGGTCTCGGAGACGCTGCAGGACATCTCCACCTCGGTGTCCTCGACCGTCGAGAAGGTCGAGAAGAAGGTCAAGCCCCGCCTGCGCGGCTGGATCCACGCCGGCACCTTCCCGCTCGCCCTCGCGGCCGGCATCGTGCTGATCGCCCTGGCCCCGACCGTGCCCGGCAAGGTCTCGGCGTCCGTGTTCGCCCTCAGCGCCTGCCTGCTCTTCGGCGTCTCCGCGGTCTACCACCGCGGCAACTGGTCCCCCCGGACCGAGGCGGTGCTGCGCCGCCTCGACCACACCAACATCTTCCTGATCATCGCCGGTACCTACACGCCGCTCGCGGTGATGCTGCTGCCCCGCGACCAGGGCACGATCCTGCTCGCGCTCGTGTGGAGCGGCGCGCTGCTCGGGCTGCTCGCCCGGATCTTCTGGCTGAACGCGCCCCGCTGGGTCTACGTGCCGGTCTACCTCGCCCTCGGCTGGGTCGCGGTCGCCTACATGGGCCAGTTCTGGGCCACCGGTGGCCCCGCCGTCGTCTGGCTCATCGCAGCGGGCGGTGTCTTCTACACGGCCGGCGCCATCGTCTACGGCACCAAGAAGCCCGACCCCAACCCGGCCTGGTTCGGCTTCCACGAGATCTTCCACGTGTGCACCGTGCTCGGGTTCGCGTGCCACGTGGTCGCGATCTACCTGGCCAACCTCGCCGTCTGAGGGCCCTCGAGCCCGTCGAGGAACAGCTCCTCGAAGAGCGCGCCGTCCGCCGTCGTGCCCACCCGCTGGGGCGTCCCGCCGGGAACGCTCACCGTGCGGCCCGACGACGGACCGTCCAGCACCACGTCGACCGGGCGCACCCGGTAGTCCACGCCCTGCCCGGTCACGAGCGACACGGCCGCCAGGGCGTCCCACCAGAACATGACCCCCTGCCCGATCAGCTCGGGCATGCCCGGCTGGGTCACGATGGCGTGCACCGTGCGGGCCTCGTAGCTCGTGCCCTGCGCCCCCAGGAGGTCCACGAAGGCCGGCGTGATCGGTGCGTGGTTGGTCGCGTCCAGCCCCACCACGCTCACGCGGGCCCGGGGCACGGTGGCGAGCACGTGGTCGGCCGCGACCGGGTCGATCCACATGTTCACCTCCTGGGTGTTGTCGAACCCGCCGGTCGTGGAGCCGAACAGGTTACCGCCCACGTCGAACGCCCCGCCCATGACCACGACGCGGCCCAGCCGGTCGCGGAGCGTGCGGGGGCTCATCCGGTCTAGCGCGGCGGACACGTTGCTCAGCGGCCCCGTGGCCAGCACGGTCACCGGGGTCCGTGAGGTCTTGACGGTCCGGGAGATCAGCTCGGCCGCCGACGTCGGACCGGGTACGTCCGGCGTGTCCGCGTCGCCGAGCGCGCCCGACAGCACCTGCTCGAACAGCACGCGCGCCTCGGGCGGCGGCTCGTTGACCCAGTCCGGGGAACCGTCCGCGACCGGCACGTCGGCCAGGCCGCAGCCGGCCAGGATGGTGCGCGCGTGGGTGAGCGACCGGCCCGGCGTGCCGACGCCGTTGTTCACCACGGTGACGGCGCGCAGGTCGATCAGCCCCTGCTTGTCGGCCTGGCACAGGTAGAGCAGGGTCGCGGCGTCGTCGAAGTCCAGGTCGGAGTCGTAGACGACGGGTACGGGCCGGTACCCCGCGGCGCCGTCCGCCCCGCCGGGCTGCCCGACGGCGGCGGCCGGCGTCACCGTGGCACCCGCCACGCCCAGGGCGAGCGCCGCCGACGCGAGTGCACGAACGCTCGACGAGAACCTGCGGCCGACCACCATGACTCGCTCCCTCCGACGACGGATGGAGCCATGGTGCTCGCGCGGCCCGCGCCTGCCCACGTCATTCGGCGCTGCCCGAAGACGCTCAGGCGCCGGTGGGGACGACGGTGTAGCGCCGGTTGGCCAGCGACGGGTTGGTCTGCCGCACGGCCGCGAGGGGCGCGGGGTCCAGGTCCACCGTGCGGTAGGCCTGCTCCTCGCCCATCTCCAACCCGACGACGCCGTCCGGCCCCGCCAGCAGGGTGCGGCCGGTGACGCCCTTGCCCGTCATGCCGACGCCGATCACGACCGCCGTGTTCTCGATGGCGCGGGCCGTCAGCAGCGTGCGCCAGTGCTCGGCCTTGAGCGGCCCCGCGACCCAGGCGGCCGGGTACACCAGCACGTCCGCCCCGGCGTCGACCACGCGGCGGGCCGACTCGGGGAACCGCAGGTCGTAGCAGGTCAGCACACCGAAGGTGAGGCCGCCCAGGCGCAGGGTGACCGGCTCGGCGTCCGCCGGACCCGGCTCGAGCAGCTCCGACTCCTGGTAGCCGAACGCGTCGTACAGGTGCACCTTGCGGTACACCCCGGCGAGCTCGCCCGCGGCGTCGACCACGACCAGCGCGTTCGCCGCGCGGACACCGTCGGAGCCCGGCAGCGTGACGCCCGCGACCACGGCGATGCCGTGCTTGCGCGCGCGCTCCCGCAGGAGCGTGACGAACGGCCCGTCGAGGGGCTCGGCGTGCTCCGGGCCGACGCCCCGCGGGTCGTAGGCCGACGCGTACTCCGGGAGCACCAGCAGGCCCGACCCGGCCCGCGCCGCGACCTGGAACGCGTCGACGGCCGTCTCGCGGTTGGCCGCGTGGTCGTCGCTGACCGCCACCTGGGCGACGGTCACCCGCACGACACCGGGCGCGGCGCCAGGCGCGGCGGCGGCCGCGTGGTCAGGCACCCGGACCGCCGCCCTCACCCGTGGCCGGCCCGTCGGCGGGGCTCTCGGCGGACCCGGCGGTGTTGTTCGCGACGTCGGGCGACGCGCCCGGCCGGGTGCCCGGCTCGGTGCCGGCGAAGTCCGGCTCGCCGTCCGTGCGCCGGAAGCCGATGCCCTCGGGCTGCTCGATCGGCAGGCCCTGCTGGCGGGCGTTGTGCCCCGCCCGGCGCAGGTGCTTGCTCATGTTCAGGAACAGCACCACGCACGCGAGCGCGAGCGCGAACGTGATGACGAAGCCGATCAGGCCCGGCGAGACCTGCCAGGTCTCCAGGCCCGGGCGGAGCTGGCCCTCGGTCGGGTTGGGCGACGGCTCGGTCGCGGCGGCGAGCGCGCCGGCGATCAGGGGGCTCATGCGGCCACCTCCGAGCGGACGCCCTCGAACAGGTCTTCCTCGTACTCGCCGGCGGCGCGCTCGGGCAGGGGGACGCGGGACTCGGCGAGCTCGTACTCGTCCCACGGCCACACGTCGACCTCGAGGTCGCGCGGCACCGCGAAGAAGAACCCCGTGGGGTCGATCTGCGAGGCGTGCGCGGTCAGGGCGGCGTCGCGGTTCGGGAACCAGTCCGCGACCGGGACCAGGGTGGTCACGGTGCGCTCGGGGATCTCCCGCGCGTCCCGCGACTCGACCCACTCGCCGAAGGGCGACTCGAGCCCGGCGCCCTCGATGGCCTCGTGCACCGCGCGGATGCGCTTCATCGAGAACCCGTGGTTGTAGTACAGCTTGAGCGGCTCCCACGGCTCCCCGGCGTCCGGGTAGCGGTCGGGGTCGCCCGCCGCGGCGAAGGCCTCGAACGACACGTCGTGGCACTTGATGTGGTCCGGGTGCGGGTAGCCGCCGGACGGGTCGTACGTGGTGATGACGTGCGGCCGGAACTCGCGCACGGCCCGCACGAGCGGCTCCGCGGCCTCCTCGAGCGGGACCAGCGCGAAGCAGCCCTCGGGAAGCGGGGGCAGCGGGTCGCCCTCCGGCAGGCCGGAGTCCACGAAGCCCAGCCACTGCTGGCGCACGCCCAGCGCCTCGGCGGCGCGGGCCATCTCCAGCCGGCGCACGGCCCGGCGGCCCTCGATGGTCTCGAACTCGTGCCCCTCGGGCACCTCGAACGACGGGTTCAGGATGTCGCCCCGTTCGCCCCCGGTGCACGTCACGACGAGGACCTCCACCCCCTCTGCGGCATAGCGGGCCATGGTGGCGGCCCCCTTGCTCGACTCGTCGTCGGGGTGCGCGTGCACCGCCATCAGACGGAGCGGCTCGCGCTCGGGTACGGACACTGGGTCCTCCTGTGGGGCAGGGACTGGGACTGAGTCTGAGAGTGCGAGCGTCTGGGAGACAATCACTCTCATGGACCATGATGGTCCACGGACAATCTTGCTACGAACCACCGACATCCCCGATCCGAGCGAGCAGTGATGACCGACCAAGACCCCGCCGTCCCGACCAGCGACGCGAACGCGCCGGACCTCGCCGCGCGCTACGGCCGCGGCGGAGCCGGGACACGGCACCGGGCCGGGCACCCCGGCCAGGACGACCCGTGGGACGAGGGCGACGGCGTCCGGCCGCGGCCCAAGCTGTCGGTGGGCGCACGGATCGCGGTGGGCCTGGCACTGGCCGCCGGCGTCGCGATCGCGGCGTGGTTCACCATCGTCGACACCCAGCGCGAGCCCGTGACCTTCGTCGACGTCGGCTTCTCGGTCGAGAGCCCCGAGGAGGTGCGGGTGACGTTCGACGTCAGCATGCCGCCCGGGACCGAGGCCGTGTGCACGGTCACCGCCCTGAGCCGGAACTTCGCCGAGGTCGGCGCGGTCGACGTCGAGGTGGGCCCGGAGTCGGGCCGCACCACCCGGGAGACCGTGACGATCGCCACGACGGAGCTCGCGACCACGGGCGTCGTCGACCACTGCGAGCAGCGCTGACGCTTCGTCCTCGGGAATACGTACACCGTCCGCTCACAGCGGAACCGGGGAAAGTCTTGGCACGTCTTTCCCCGTAATTGGTATTCTCGTCGTTTCACACGCTGTGTTGACCGGCTGCCGCGTGCCCGAACCGCTCGTCGGCCGGGAACTTGCGCGCTGCCAAAACTGTGGCTCGAACGAGCAACGACGAAAGGAGAGCCCCCGTGGCCGACACCTCTGTCACCTGGCTCACCCAGGAGGCGCACGACAAGCTCAAGGCCGAGCTGGAGCATCTCTCCGGCCCTTACCGGTCGGAGATCACCGAGCGTATCGCCGCTGCCCGTGACGAGGGCGATCTCAAGGAGAACGGCGGGTACCACGCCGCTCGTGAGGAGCAGGCGAAGAACGAGGCACGCATCCTCGAGCTCACCGAGAAGCTGCGCAACGTCCACGTCGGCACCCCGGCGGACGACGGCAAGGTCGAGCCCGGCATGGTCGTGACCGCCATCGTCGCCGGCGACGAGATGAGCTTCCTCTTCGGCTCGCGCGAGATGGCGGGGTCCACCGACCTCGACGTCTACTCGCCGACGTCGCCGCTCGGCGCCGCCATCGACGGCAAGTCGATCGGCGCGAAGACGAGCTACCACGCGCCCAACGGGCGCGACATCCCCGTGGAGATCACGGGCGCGAAGCCCTTCCAGGGCTGACGAACCACCCCCGACGGGCCTGTCGGACGTACGGATCACCCCGGTGACCGGTACGGCCGGCAGGCCCGTCGGCGTCTCACAGCTCGGCCGGCAGGCTCGCTGACAGCTCCGCGAGGCGACGGCGCAGGAGCTTCCGGTCGCCCTCGCGGTCCACCTGGGCGAGCGCCCGCCGGTACTCCGCGGCGGCCTCCTCGGGGCGCCCGGCCCGGAGCAGCAGGTCGGCCCGCACCGCGGGGAGCAGGTGGTACGTGGCCAGCTCGGGCGCGGCGGCGACCTCGTCGAGCACGATCAGGCCGGCCTCGGAACCGCGCAGCCGGCCCACCGCGACCGCCCGGTTCAGCGCCACCACCGGGGAGCGCGTCATGTCCAGCAGCACGTCGTACAGGGCCGTGATCTCGGCCCAGTCCGTGTCGTCGGCCGTCGCCGCCCGCGCGTGCAGGGCCGCGATCGCCGCCTGCACCTGGTACGGGCCCGGGCGGTGGTTCGCTAGCGCGTCGTCGAGCACGGCCAGGCCCTCGGCGATCTCGTCCTCGCGCCAGAGCGAGCGGTCCTGCTCGTCCAGCACCACGGGCACGCCGTCCAGGTCGAGGCGCGCCTCCCGGCGCGAGTACTGCAGCAGGAGCAGGGCGAGCAGGCCCGTCGCCTCGGGCTCGTCGGGCAGCAGCCGGGCCACCAGCCGGGCGGCCCGGACCGCGTCGTCGCCCAGCGCGCGGCGCGCGGCGGTGCCACCGGCGTCGTCGGCGGGCTCGGACCAGCCGTCGTAACCCTGCGTGAACAGGACGTACAGCACCGCCAGCACCGCGGACACGCGCTCGTGCAGCAGCTCCGCGGGCGGTACCCGGAACGAGATGCCGGTGGCGTGGATCTTCCGCTTGGTCCGGGTCAGGCGCTGCGCCATGGTCGTCTCCGGCACCAGGAAGGCCCGCGCGACCTGCGCCGTCGTCATACCCGTGAGGCTGCGCAGGGTGAGCGCCACCCGGCCCTCCAGGGGCAGGGCCGGGTGGCAGCACGTGAAGACGAGGCGGAGCAGGTCGCCGTCGGGCTCCTCCGGCCCGACGGCGGCCCAGCCCGCGTGGTCCAGCGTGCGCACCGCGGTGTCGCCCACCGGGTCGGGCTCCGCGGCGCCGGCCTCGGCTCCCGGCACTCCCCCGGCCCGGTAGGCGAGCCGGGCGGCCGTGGCCGTCTTCTGCGCCTCGACCGCCCGGCGCCGCAGCCGGTCCAGCGCCCGGTTGCGGGCCGTGGTGGTGAGCCAGGCACCCGGCCGGTCCGGTACGCCGTCCCGCTCCCAGGTGCGCAGCGCCACGGCGAACGCCTCCTGCGCGCAGTCCTCCGCGAGGTCGAGGTCACCGGTGCTGCGCGCGACGGCGGCGAGCACCCGGGGCCACTCGTCCCGGAAGGCCGCGGAGACCGCCTGCCCGACGTCGGTCACGCCCGGTCCCCGCTCAGGCCTCGGTCGGCACGCCGTCGTCGAGGCCCAGCGGCCAGAAGGGGCGCAGCTCGAGCGCCCCGGTGTACGCCATCGGGTGGGCGGCGGCGATGCGGATGGCCTCGTCGAGGTCGGGGGCGTCCAGGACGTCGAACCCCGCGACGACCTCCTTGGTCTCGGAGAACGGGCCGTCCGTGACGATCACCTCGCCGGCGCGGACCTGCACGCCGACGGCGTCGGCGGGCGGGCGCAGGCGGTCGCCGAGGACCGCGCGGCCGGTGTCGTAGGTGTCGCGGACCCAGTCCTCGATCCGCGGCACGTCGCCCGGCTCGGCCGGGGCGTCGGGGGTGGACAGGACGAGCATGAGATAACGCATGGTGTGCTCCCTTCCGGGGTGGTCCCCGGAGTCATCGTCGCGCGGCCGGGCGGCCGCGTCATCCTGACGACGAACGGGACGACGCCCCCACGACACCCGTCCGCGAAAAAGCCTCGCCCGACCCCGGGAACCGTCCGCACCCGGTCAGAACGCCACGACCTCGTACCCCTCCGACTCCAGCCGGTCGACGACGGCGGACCGGTGGTCGGCGCCCTTGGTCTCGAGCTGGAGGTTGACCCACACCTCGGACACCGAGAGCGAGACGTCGGTCCGCGTGTGGTCCACGGCCACGATGTTGGCGCCGGCGGCCGCGATGGTCTCCACGAGCCGCGCGAGCGCGCCGGGCTTGTCCGTCAGCCGCACCTGCAGCTTCAGGTACCGCCCGGCCGCGACGAGGCCGTGCTGGACCACGCGCAGCAGCACGAGCGGGTCGATGTTGCCGCCCGACAGCACCGCGACGACCGGCCCGGCGAACACGCCCGGCCCGGCGGCCATGATGCCCGCGACCCCCGCGGCACCCGCGGGCTCAACCATCAGCTTCGAGCGCTCCAGCACCGCCAGGAGTGCGCGGGAGAGCTGGTCCTCGGTGACGGTCCGGACCTCGACGCCCTCCTTCTGCACGATGCCGAACGGCACGTCGCCCGGCAGGCCCACGGCGATGCCGTCGGCCATCGTGGCGCCGAGCACGCCCGCCTGCGGCTTGCCCGCCTTGAGCGAGCCGGGGTAGGCCGCGGCCGACGCCGCCTGCACGCCCACGACCTTGACGTGCGGGGCGGCCTCGGCCAGCACGGCCGCGATCCCGGCCACGAGCCCGCCGCCGCCCAGCGGCACGACGACGGTGGCGACGTCGGGCACCTGCTCCAGGATCTCCAGGGCGACGGTGCCCTGGCCCGCGACGACGTCGACGTGGTCGAAGGGGTGGATGAGCACCCGGCCGGACCGGGCGGCCTCGACGCGCGCGGCGGCCAGCGCCTCGTCCACGGACGAGCCCACCATGCGCACCTCGGCGCCGTACCCGCGGGTCGCGGCGACCTTGGGCAGGGCCGCGTCCACGGGCATGTAGACGACGGTGTCGATGCCGAGCATGCTCGCGGCGAGCGCGACGCCCTGCGCGTGGTTACCGGCGGACGCCGCGACGACGCCGCGCTCGCGCTCCTCGGGTGACAGGCGCGCGAGGCGCACGTAGGCGCCGCGCACCTTGAACGAGCCCGCGCGTTGCAGGTTCTCGCACTTGAGCAGCACCTTCGTGCCCGCGATCGTGGAGAGCGCGCGGCTCTCCGTCACGGGCGTACGGGTGATGACGCCGTCGAGCATCTCGGCGGCAGCCCGGGCGTCGTCGGCGGACACCGTGAGGTGACCGCCGTAGGACTCCAGGTCGAACGGATCCAGTGGCACAGCGCGCATGTTGCCCGACTGCGCCGCCAGATGCACGTTCAGCGCTGGGGATCACCCTCCGGCGGGGCGGTCTGCTCGTCGGTGGAGACGTCGTCGACGGCGTTGTCGGCCAGCACGCCGGGGCTCCGGCGCAGGCGGAGCGGGATCGACATCGGTGGGGCGTCGGCGGCGCGCCATCTGATCGGTAGCGCGTCCTCGTCGCCGAGCTCCGGGAACTTGTCGTGCCCGTTGAGATACAGGATCACGGTGTTCAGGAGCGCCGCGAGCGGCACGGCGAACAGGGCGCCGACGATGCCGGCCGCCAGCGACCCGGCGGCCACGGCGAGGATCACCGCGACGGGGTGCAGCGAGACGGCCTGGCCCATGAGGAACGGCTGGAGCGCGTGCGACTCGATCTGCTGCACCAGCAGCACCACGCCGAGCATGATGAGCGCCGCGACCCAGCCGTTGGACACGAGCACGACGACGACGGCGATGGCGCCGGTCACGATGGCACCGACGACGGGCACGAACGAACCGACGAACACGAGGATCGCGATCGGCAGCGCCAGCGACGGCACGAAGAACACGGCGCCGATGCCGATGCCGACGGCGTCGACCGCCGCGACCAGGATCTGCGTGCGGGTGTAGGCGGCGAGCGTGACGGCGCCGCGGCGCCCGGCCTGGTTGACCCGCTCTCGGGCGGACCGCGGGAGCAGACCGACGATCCAGCTCCAGATGCCCCGCGGGTCGTACAGGAAGAAGAAGGTGCAGAACAGCGCGATCAAGGCGCCGACCAGGACGCTGCCCGCCGTCGCCGCGGCGCCCAGGGCGCCGCTCACGATCGCGCCCTGCTGCGCCTCGAGCTGGTTGAGGATGTCCTCGCTGTAGCTCTGCAGCTGCTTCTCGAGCCCGAACGTGGCCGAGAGCTGCGACCACAGCTCGTTGAAGCCGCTGATGGCCTGCGTCCGCAGGTCGGCGAACCCGTTCGCGATCGACTGCCCAGCCAGGGTGATCAGGCCGGCCACCACCACGATCAGGCCGACCAGGGAGAGCCCCGCGGACAGCCCGCGCGGTACCCGGAGCCGCTCGTTCAGCACGCGCCGCACCGGCGTCAGCATGATCGTCAGGAGCAGCGCGACCGCCACCGGGACCACGATCGTCTTGAGCAGCGCCAGCAGCCAGAGGACCGCGGCCACGAACGCGCCGATCAGGAGCATGCGCCACGACCACGAGGCAGCGGCCCGGATGGCCGGCGGGACCGCGCCCGACTCGTCGGTGCGGGGCGGCAATGTGGTCTGGCTCGACGTCACGCTTGTCTCCTCGGTCTGTGGCACGGACAACACCCTAGGGGAGCACACCGACAGCCCGCTGGCCTGCGCACGCGCCGCACGGAAGGTGCACCGCGTGCTCACGGGTCCGACAGATGCGCGACGTCAGTCGCCCAGCTTCCGCTTCTGCGGGTAGACCGTCTCGCCCCGCTCCAGCATGCCGACGAACTTGGTGATGTTCCGCGCCCGGGTCTCCGGCTTCTTGACTCCCGTGATCCGGAAGAGGATCGCGAACCGGTTCTGCGCCGTGAGGATGGCGAACATCTCCGCCGCGCGCGGGCTGGCCGCGAGCGCCTCGGCGAGGTCGGCCGGTACCTCGATGTTCTTGCTGCCCTCGTACGCAACGTCCCAGCGGCCGTCGTCCTTGGCCTTGTCGATCTCCTGCTGGCCGCGGGGGCGCATGCGCCCCTCGGCGATCAGGCGGTCCACGATGCGTACGTTGCGCGCGGACCAGCGGCTGCGGGAGCGGCGCGGGCAGAAGCGCTGCAGGGACGTCACCTCGTCGCGGCTGCGGCCCTGGGCGTCGATCCAGCCGCTGCACAGCGCCTCGTCGAGCGCGGTGTCGTAGTTGAGGGTGGTCGGCGCTTCCTTGTTCTTGCGGGCGAGGATGAGCCAGACGCCGTCCGACGTCCCCTCGTTCTCGTCGAGCCAGGCGCGCCAGGCGGCGACGTCGGTGAACAGGACCTCGGCATCGGTGTCGGCCATGGGCACGACGCTACGCCGGGCCACTGACATCGGCGGACGGCGGGCCTACGGTGGCGGTATGACGACCTGGCAGATCAGCACGTCGACGGGCGATCCCGGGCGGGTCGCGACCATCCTCCCGGGCAGCGGGTACACGGCGCAGGGGCCGGTGCTCTGGTACGCCGCAAAGGTGCTGCACTCGGCGGGCTGGACCGTCCGCACGTTCTCGTGGGACGAGCTCTCCCCGGACTGGGGGCACGCCCGCCGGGTCTACGGGGAGTCGCTGCGGCAGGCGACCGTGCCGGACGGCGGCCGGCACCTCGTGGTCGCCAAGTCGCTCGGTTCGTTCGCGCTGCCGGTCGCGACGGAGCTCGGCCTCCCCGGAGCCTGGCTGACGCCGGTGCTCACCGGGGACGCGGCCGGACCGGTCCGGCACGCGGTCGCCGCCGGGGCGGCGCCGACGCTGCTGGTGGGCGGCACGGCGGACCCGCTGTGGGACGGCGACGTCGCGGCCGCCTCGGGCGCGCAGGTGCTGGAGGTCGAGGACGCGGACCACTCGCTCGAGGTGCACGACTGGCGCCGGTCGCACGAGATCCTCGCCCGCGTCACGGCGGCGGTGGAGGAGTTCGCGGCGCGGCTCTGAGGTGCTGCCCGGCCGCACCGCTCAGGCCCGGCTGCCGTCCGCCGGGAGGATCGCGAAATGGTCGTGTCCACTCAGGGGGTGAACCACGCGGTAGTCCTGGTCGGTCGCCACGACCAGGTTGGTACCCAGCGACCCGGCCACCACGACGTTCATGGCGTCCGCGAGGTCGAGAGACCCTGGCTTGCGACGCTTGCGCTCCATCTTTCCCTCGTACTTCTTGATGAGGGACCTCGCAGTGCCGTAGTCCTCCGGGCGAGGGTCTGCCACCTCGAAGAAACCGTCCGTGACGTTCTCCAGGAAGTCGCTCGCCGCCAGGTGCTCTCCCGCAGCACTCAGCAGGTAGTGGACCTCGGCGATCACCAGAGGTGTGACCACCGCGAGCCTGGCGGATTCGAGCGTCTCCCGAAACTCGTCGTGCTGCGGCTCACCTGGGTCCATCGCCGCGACGATCCCCCCGGTGTCGGCGATGACGATCACTCGCCGAAACCGTCCATGAGCTCGTCGACACGTCGGGTCAGACCGTGCTGCCGCAGACGCCCCTTCATCTTCGGGCGAGTACGCAGGTGATCGTGGATCACCTGGTCGATCCCCTCGCGGATGAGGTCTGGTTGCGGACGCCCGTCCCGGGGTCCGAACGCGCGCAGGGCGTCGGCGTCGCTGTTGGCCGAGGTCACGTACTCGCGCGCCCACTCCTCGGCGCCCGGGTACGTGCTGCCGGCGGCGACGGCGGCCACGGTGGCCTCGACGTCGACCGGCGTGTGCCGCAGCTCGACCTGGCCGTCGCGCAGCAGGGCCCACGAGCCGCCCGCGCGGCCGTACGGCATGCCGACGCTGCCGGGGTTGACGCACAGGCGCCGGTCGGCGAGCCGCACGAACGGCATGTGCGTGTGCCCCATGACCACGGTCGTGACGTCGGGGTCGAGCCCGCCGAGCACGTCGGCCCAGCGCTCCAGCGACGAGTCGACGAGCACCACCTCCTCGTCGTCGCGCGGGGTGCCGTGGCAGAACACGACGCGGCCGAACCCGCGCACCGTGAGCTCCACGGGGTGCGGCAGGCCGGCGAGCAGCGCGACGTCGTCGGGCCGGAGCTGTGCCGCCGCCCAGGGGGCGACCGGGTCCGGGATGTCCGTGGTGCCACCGCGGGCGAGGTCCACGAGCTCCCGGTCCGCGTTGCCGCGCACCAGCACGGCCCGCTCCCCCAGGGACCGGAGGCGGTCCAGGACCTCGACGGGCTGCGGCCCGGCGGCATGGTCGCCGGTGACGACCACGAGGTCGGCCGAGACCACGTCGGGCTCCGCGAGCACCGCGTCCAGGACGGGGAGCACCCCGTGGACGTCGGACAGGACCGCTACCGCACCGACCTCGCTGCTCATGTGTCGACCCTGTCGTGCACGGCCGGGGGACGCCACCGCATCTGCCGAGGGCAGAACGTCTCGCACGATCCAACGTGGTCGTCTAGAGTATAAGTAATGGACGGGAAAGGTGTCTGATGCTTATCACTGAACCGTGGACCACGATCGCCGACGGGCTGGGCCTGGTCGTCACGGCACCGCCGGAAGACAGCGGTGCCGACGTCGTGCTCGCGGGCCCAGGGTGGCCGAGCAGCGCATACCGCACGAAGAGCTTCCCGACCCCGATCCGGCCTGCCGCCGTGCACGCCCACGCCGCGTCCGCACGGGAACGGGGCCTCTCTCTGCTGCTCATCGTGCCTTCCGCGAGCGCCGGGGTCACACAGGCCGCTCTGGACGAGAACGTGTCCCTGCTCGTCGTCCCTGGTTCGCCGGGCAGCACCGTACGAGGCTTCCTGATCTCGCCAGCAGGCCGGCTCGATCTGCCCGATGCCGACGTCACGACGGAACACGGCAGGCGCCCGGGACGTGTCCCCTGGGCGACGTATGCGCTGGCGTTCGAACTCCTCGAAGCCCCGGAGGCCTCCCAGCGCGTGCTGGCCGGCCGGATCGGAGTGACCCAGCCACGCATCAGCCAGGCCTTGCGGGACCTCGGCGATGCCGTGCACCGCACTCCTGCGGGATGGGGGGTGCGCTCGCCCGACGACCTGGTCGACCAGATCCTCGCCCGCTACCCATGGCAACCAAGGATCGCAACGTCGTGGCTGACTCTCGACGCGCCGGTGACAGCCGCCCAGCACGCCACGACGCACCTGAGGGACAGGGGTATCGCGCACGCGGTAGGCGGTGACGTCGCGGCCGACGCGATCGCGCCCTGGGCTCGACCGTCCAGTGCCTGGATCTGGACGTCGGCCCAGGTAGATCTCCAGGAACTAGGCGCCACGCCGACGACCGCGGACACGGCGAACCTGTTCCTGGCCGTCCCGGACGACCCGTATCTCCTCAGGTCCGCCGCTCGGCCGGAGGACGGCTACCCGACACTCCCTCCGTGGCGGGTGTGGGTCGACCTCGTGCGCCAGGGCCACGACGACGCCGCAGCCGCGCTTCGACGCCACCTCATGACACGAAGGGGCCCGCGATGACCGTCCTCCAGCTGACATCGCCGTCCGCCGCGACCGACGGCGCTTGGCTCGCGGCAGCCGACGTCGCGGCGATCAGCGCGTCGCTGGGTGTCGAGTATCGCCTGATCGGCGGTATCGCCACCACGCTCTTGACCCATGTCCACGACGTCGCGGACCGTGTTCCCGCGCGGGAGACAGCTGACGCGGACATGGGTGTGTCCACGTCGGTCTGTGCCAACCCTCGCCTGCCCGGGGCCCTGGCAGGACTCGGCTACACGCGCGAGGACGGCAGCCGCTTCGCTCGCGAGGACCCGGGTGCACGGCGTGTCATCGATGTGCTCGTCCCGTCGTATCTCGGCAAGCACCAGCCCAACCAGGAACTCGGCGCCCTGGTCGTCGATGCTGTGCCCGGCCTGTCGCTCGCTCTCGCTCTGCCTGCGACTGAAGTGATGCTGAGGGCCCACCTCAGCAACGGGAGCGCCGTCGAGCTGTCGCTGTCGCTCCCTGACGTACGAGCTGCTCTTGTCCTGAAGGCGTACGCCTACCGGGAACGACTCACGACCCGGGACGCCGTCGACGTCTGGCGGCTTCTCGAGTCCGCTGAGAGTGCCGGTCTCCAGGCCGGTGACTGGCCGGTCCGGGCGAGCGGGCGGGACGCCGCGGCGTACCTGCACCAGTTCTTCGGCGCGGCAGGCGCGCCGGGCGCACGACGTGCGTCGCCATCACCTGCAACGCAGGCGCGGGTGCGGGTCCTCGTGCAAAAGCTCATACCAAGGCCCGCGTGAACGTGCCGGAACAGTGCCACGCCCTCGCTTGTTGTGATGGACAAACGTGCCACCGCACGAATCAGACCCAAAGGATGTGTGTTCGATGACCTTCCTGAACTCCCTCTTCGGCCCCGGCTCCGGTTCGAGCAAGACCACCATGGTGGCTCCCGAGGACGCCCTGCCCGGGCGCTCAGCGCCGGTGCTCCAGGCCCCGCGCCCGCACACCGTCCTGGGCTCGTCGGTCACGGGCCCGTGGGAGCCCGGGACGCGCGTGCTCTACCTGGCGATGGGCTGTTTCTGGGGCGCCGAGGAGATCTACTGGCAGGTCCCCGGCGTCGTGAGCACCGCCGTCGGCTACATGGGCGGCACCACGCCCAACCCGACGTACGAGGAGGTCTGCACCGCGCGGACCGGCCACACCGAGACCGCGCTGGTGGCCTACGACCCGGCCAAGGTCAGCGAGGCCGAGCTGCTCAAGATCTTCTGGGAGCGGCACGACCCGACGCAGGGCTTCCGCCAGGGCAACGACGTCGGCACGCAGTACCGCTCGGGCATCTACTGGACGACGCCGGAGCAGGCCGAGGCCGCGCAGGAGACCGCCAAGCGCTACGCCGAGGTGCTGAGCGCCAAGGGCTACGACGCGATCACCACGGAGATCGAGCCCGCCGCCGAGGCCGGCCCGTTCTACTACGCCGAGGACTACCACCAGCAGTACCTGTCCGACGCGAAGAACCCGAACGGCTACCGCTGCCACGCGACCACGGGCGTCCCGTACCCGGCGTCCGCGGCGTAGCAGGACAGCGATGCGCCCGGTGATCCGTCGAACGGACCACCGGGCGCATCGTCATGTGCGGGACACGCCGTCAGGCCTGCCCTGCGTTTCAGTTCACCGACCCGTCACGCGACGTCGCGCGATGATCAGTGAGACACCCGCCGCGACGGTGAGCAGGGCTGCACCGCCCAGGACGACGGCGTCCCCGGGACCGGTGGCAGCCAGCTCGTCGGGCTGCTGCGCCCCCGGCTGGGCGGACCCGCCCGTTTCCGGCTCGCACGACACGTCGTCGAACTTCACCAGGTAGTCCGCGATGCCCGGCTCCGTCAGTTCCCATCCCTCTGGAAAGTTCCAGTGCGCGAACCTGTAGCCGTCCGTCGTCCGCGCTCTCACGATGTACCACCAGTCGGGCTCGTGGTCCTCGATCTCCCGCACCGTATAGGTGATCGCACCATCGGCCGGCAACGTGATGGTCGGTTCTCTCAGCTCACCGTCCACGCACTCCGGTCCGGTCACCACCGGCACCTTGGGCACGACCGGCTCCTCATACGCACACGGCACGTCCTCGAACCTCACCTTGAACAGCGCCGCGTTACCGGAGTTCAGCACACGCCACCCGGCCGGCAGCTCCGCCGCCCAGGTGTAGCCCTCCTTCAGCGTGGCGAGCACGCCCACGTCCAGGGGCACGCTGTCGAACGGCGGCCCGATCTCGGGGTCGTTCCACTCGTAGTCGATGGCCTCGTCGTCCGCCGGGAGCGTCATCGTCGGAGCGATGAACTCGTCACCCTCACAACTCGGCAGGGTGTAGTCGGGCGTCTGGGGCACGACCTCGATCAGTACGTCGTCCGTGGCGGACGGCTCCGGAGCGACCTCTGGGGTCGCTTCCGGCGTCACCTCCGCGGTCTGGACCGGATCCTCCGTGTCGGCCGCGATCGCCGGCGTGGCGCCGAGTGCTCCGATGACACCGGCGAGGCCGAGTGCGATGACGACGCCGGTCGGTCTGGCGCCGTTCAGCCTTCCTTTCTTCTGTCCGAACATGTCTCCTCCACTTGTCCGCTTCCTATCTGGGGTGCGGGACCCGCCCGTGAGGCGGGTCCCGCGGTTCGGGTCAGCGACCCGTGACGCGACGTCGCGCGATGATCAGCGCGACACCCGCTGCGACGGTGAGCAGGGCGGCACCGCCCAGGACCGCCGCGTCCGTCGGACCGGTGGCAGCCAGCATCTCGGGCTCCTCCGCCCCCGGGTCTGCGGGCTGTCCCGCTCCCGGCTCGCACGAGACGTCGTCGAACTCCGGGTAGAACCACGCGACGTCCGGATCCGACCAGGTCCAGCCCTCAGGCATCTCCTCCGGGCTGGCCAGGAAGTAGCTCCAGGAAGTCTTCGCGAGCACCCGAATGCCGGCGTCGTCGTCACGCAGCTCGTACGTGATTCCCTCGGTGTTCTCCGGCGCCGTGACCGACGGCTCCGTCAGCTCGCCGTCCACGCACTCCGCCTGCGTCACCACGGGCAGCGCGGGGACGATCGGATCGTTGTGCGGCGCACACGGCACGTCCTCGAACTTCACGTCGTAGACCCCGCCGGTCTCCGACAGACGCCACCCCTCCGGCACCTCTGCCCCCCAGGTGTAACCCTCCTTCAGGGTCGCGTACACCTCCAGGTCGATAGGCACGAGGTACGGGTGCGTGTACCAGTAGTCCTCGAACTCGTAGTCGATGCCGGCGCTGTCCTTCGGGGCCCTGAGCGTCGGCGGGACGTACTCGTCGCCCTCGCACATCGGCCAGGTGATCGCGGGGATCTCGGGCACGACCTCGATCAGCGCGTCGTCCTCGGCGGACGGTTCCGGGGTTGCCTCCTGGGTCTCCTCAGAAGTCGCCTCCTTGGCCACCTCCGGGGCCGCCTCCTTCACCGTCTCCGGAGTCGCCTCCGGGGTCGCTTCCGTCGCGGACGCCTCCGCGGTCTGGACCTGGGCCTCGGAATCGGCCGCAACAGCCGGCGTCACGCCCAGCGCCCCGATGACACCGGCGAGACCGAGAGCAATGACGAAGCCAGCAGGCTTCGCACTGGTCAGCCTTCGTTTCTTCCGTTCGAACATGTCAGCCACTCGCCCCTCAGCTATGAGAATTGTCACGTAAATCGTCTCGGCACCGATGAGTCCGAATCAGCGCTTTCCGGTACGTATCTCGTGGAGACACAAGTGCCGCTTCACCCGCAGTTGTGAAGGTGGGTGAACATAAGGTCGGGCACATGATCCGTATGCCTGCCACCGAGCTCACCGTCCGCGGCGAGGACTGGTACTCCCGCGACCTCACCGGCGAGGACCACATGGCCACGCTGTTCGCCGACGTCGACATGACGGAGGCCACCGGGACGGGCGCCACGTTCGACTCGTGCGTGTTCCGCGGCGTGCGCTTCAACAGCGCCCACCTGACCGAGATCGCGTTCACGTCCTGCGTCTTCGACGCGTGCGTCTTCTTCGACACGACGCTGGAACGCTGCAAGCTCGTGGGCTCGCAGTTCAACAACTGCCGGTTCGACCTCCTGAAGGTCGAGGGCGGCAACTGGTCCTTCACCAACCTGCACCGGGCGGCACTGGCCGGCGCCCGGTTCGACGGCGTCCGCCTGCGCGAGGCCGACCTGTCCGGGATCAAGGCGGCCGGCGCCGTCCTGCTCGGGAGCGACCTGTCGGGGGCGGACCTCGCCGAGGCCGACCTCAGCAACGCCGACCTGCGGGGCAGCGACCTGTCGGCGCTCGACCCGCTCGGCGCGAACCTCACCGGCGCGGTGGTCGGCGAGGCCCAGGCGATCCTGCTGGCCGAGCGGCTCGGCCTGGTGGTCCGACCCGACTGAGCGGCGCCGCTCCCCCTATGCTCGGGTCGCTCGCACACGCAACGGAGCACTGCTCTGGGAGGACGACGATCGATGAAGATCAGCCGCGACCTGACCGACTGGACCGTCACCGCCACGGGTGGCCCCGTACCGGCGGACCTCGCCGGGGTCCCCGTGCCCGCGACGGTCCCGGGCACGAGCCACACCGCCCTGCTGGAGCAGGGCCTCATCCCCGACCCGTACCTCGGCACCAACGAGACCGCGCTGGCCTGGATGAAGCGCGCCACCTGGCGGTACGCGACCGTGCTGGACGAGCCGGCCGCCGCGGACGACGAGCGCGTCGACCTGGTCTTCGAGGGCATCGACACGGTGGCCGGCGTCGTCGTCGACACGGACGTGGAGCAGGCCGCCGTCGGCCAGGGGCGGGTCGAGCTGGGCCGCACCGCGAACATGCACCGCTCCTACCGGTACGACGTGCGCGAGCTCGTGGGCACACCGGCCAACCTGATGGTCGACCTCGACTCGGCGCTCGAGACGGCCGAGGCCGAGGCGGAGCGTCTCGGCGCGCGGCCGATGGCCTACGACCAGCCGTTCAACATGGTGCGCAAGATGGCCTGCTCGTTCGGCTGGGACTGGGGCCCCGACCTGCAGACGGCCGGCCTGTGGAAGCCCGTCCGGGTGGAGCGCTGGCGCGTGGCCCGGATCGCGAGCGTGACGCCGCTGGCCACGCTGGCCGACGACGGCACGGGGCTCGTGGACGTGCGCGTCGAGATCGAGACCTCGGGCCTGGCCGACACCCCGCGGCTGACCGTGGACGTCTCCGTCGGGGACCGCGGCGTGACCACCGGCATCTCGGCCGGCTGGGCCGGCGGCGTCCTGGACGTCCAGGTGGAGGCGGGCGACGTCGACCTGTGGTGGCCCGTGGGCCACGGCGAGCAGCCGCTCTACCCGATCGAGGTGGTCGTCCACGCGGGCAACGGCGAGGACCGCTCCGACCCGCTGGACCTCTGGTCCGGCCGGGTCGCCTTCCGCACCGTCGAGCTGGACCGGGAGCGCGACGAGCACGGCACGAGCTTCGTGTTCCGCATCAACGGCAAGCCGGTCTTCGCGCGCGGGGCCAACTGGATCCCCGACGACCACCTGCTGACCCGAATCACCCGCGAGCGCCTCGAGGAGCGCGTGGACCAGGCGCTCGGTGCGAACCTCAACCTGCTGCGGGTGTGGGGCGGCGGCATCTACGAGTCGGACGACTTCTACGACGTCTGCGACGAGAAGGGGGTCATGGTCTGGCAGGACATCCTGCTGGCCTGCGCCGCCTACCCCGAGGAGGAGCCGCACCGGTCCGAGTTCGAGGCCGAGCTGCGGGAGAACGCGTCCCGGCTGGCGCCGCACCCGTCGCTGGTGCTGTGGAACGGCGGCAACGAGAACATCTGGGGCCACGAGGACTGGGGCTGGAAGGAGTCGCTGGGCGACCTGACGTGGGGCGCCGGCTACTACTACGAGCTGTTCCCGAAGGTCCTGGCCGAGGTGGACCCGACCCGCCCGTACTCGGACGGGTCGCCGTACTCCCCCGGCTTCACGCCCGAGCAGGTGCACCCCAACGACCCCGACCACGGCACGCACCACCAGTGGGACGTGTGGAACCGGGTCGACTACACGCACTACCGCGACGACGTGCCGCGGTTCTCGTCGGAGTTCGGCTTCCAGGGCCCGGCGACCTGGGCGACCTCCCGGCGCGCGATCCTTCCTGACAGCGCTGACGTGCCCGACGGGTTCAAGGAGTCCGAGGTCTTCCTGCTGCACCAGAAGGCCGACGACGGCAACGGCAAGCTCGACCGCGGCCTGGCCGCGCACCTGGGCGTGCCCGAGGGCTTCGTCGACTGGCACTGGGCGACGCAGCTCAACCAGGCACGTGCCATCCAGTACGCCGTGGAGCACTACCGGTCGTGGTGGCCGCGGACGGCGGGCGCGATCGTGTGGCAGCTCAACGACTGCTGGCCGGTCACGTCCTGGGCCGCCGTCGACGGAGACGGGCGCCGCAAGCCGCTCTGGTACACGATGCGGCACGCGTTCGCGGACCGGCTCGTCACCGTGCAGCCGCGGCCCGACGGGCTGGTCGCGGCCCTGGTCAACGACACCGACGAGCCCTGGACCGGGCAGCTCGGCGCGGCCCGGACCACGCTCGGTGGTGAGGTGCTGGCGACGTCGGGCACCGAGGTGGCCGTGGCACCGCGCTCGGTGGCGCTGGTCCCGCTGGAGGGCGATCTCGTGACCGTCGCCGACGCCGCGCGCGAGGTGCTCGTCGTGACCCTGGGCGCCGAGCGGGGGCTGCACCGGTGGGCCGAGAGCAAGGACCTCGCCCTGGACGCCACGCCGCTGCAGACCGCGGTGACCGGCCAGGACGACGGCTACCGCGTGGAGGTGACGGCGACGTCGCTCGCGCTCGGTGTCACCGTGCTGGCCGACCGGCTCGACCCGGACGCCCAGGTTGACGAGCAGGTGGTCGACCTCCCGGCGGGGGCCACCGCGGTGTTCCACGTGACGACCGGCCAGGAGCTCGACGCCGCGGCGCTGGTGTCCCGACCGGTGCTGCGCACGGAGAACGACCTCGTGGCGCGCTAGGGACATCACCCGCCCGGGCGGGACGAGACCGGATCCGATGTCAGCGACCGCGCGTACGGTGTGGTCCAGGGGGCGAAGGGACACGCCATGAACAGGTTCGACGAGGTTTCCAGCTGGTCCGTGCTGCGCCGCGACGGGGTCGCCGTGGTCGTGGCCCATCCCGAGCGGGGGCTGCCCCTGGTGCTGCACTGGGGCGCCGACCTGGGCGAGCTCACGCCCGCGGACCTGCACGGGCTCGACGCGGCCACGAGCCGGCAGACGGCTCCGGGCACGCTCGACGCCGCGTGGCGGCCCTCGCTGCTGCCGCAGGAGTCGGACGGCTGGGCGGGCCGCCCCGGCCTGCTCGTGGCGGCCGGCGGCATCTCGCTGTACCCGCGGTGGACCGTCACGGAGGTGGCGCGGGACACCGCCGACCTGCTGGTCACGGCACAGGACCCGGACCTGGGGCTCACGCTCCGCACGCACCTGGAGATCGGGGCGGGCGGCCTGGTGCTGCTGTGGCACGAGCTGACGAACGGCGGACCGGAGCCGGTGGACGTGCACTGGCTGGAGGCGCTGCTGCCCGTGCCACGGTCCGCGGACCACCTCACGCAGTTCACCGGCCGCTGGTCCCGGGAGAAGTCGCCGGTCACCACGGCGCTGCCCGGCGGCAGCACGGTGCGGCAGACCCGCCGCGGCCGGTCGGGGCACGACGCGCCCTGGGTGACCGTGGCGTCGTCGGGCGAGCCGCGGAACCGTGCCGGCGAGGCGTGGGCCACCCACCTGGGGTGGAGCGCCGACGTGACCCACCGCGTGGACCACCTGACCGAGCACGCGACGCTCCTCGGGGCGGGCGAGCTGGTGCGGCCGGGCGAGGTGCGGCTGGCGCCGGGCGAGGCGTACCGCACGCCGGTCGCGTACTTCTCCTGGTCGCCGCGCGGCCTGGACGGCGTCGCGGACCGGTTCCACACCTGGATGCGGGCGCGGCCCCAGCACGTGACCAGCCCGCGGCCCCTGGTGCTGAACACGTGGGAGGCGGTGTACTTCGACCACTCCCCGGCCAAGCTGGAGCGGCTGGCGCGCCGCGCCGCCGCGGTGGGCGTGGAGCGGTTCGTGCTCGACGACGGCTGGTTCCACTCCCGCCGCGACGACACCACCGGGCTGGGCGACTGGGTCGTGGACCGGGACGTGTGGCCCGACGGCCTGGGCCCGCTCGCCGGACTGGTCCACGAGCTGGGCATGGAGTTCGGGCTCTGGTTCGAGCCCGAGATGGTCAACCTCGACTCCGACCTGGCCCGCGCGCACCCGGAGTGGATCCTGTCCAACACGGCCGCCGTGCCGTCGCCGGACGGGCTGTCGTTCCGCACGCAGTACGTGCTGGACCTCGCCGTCCCCGAGGCGTGGGAGCACGTGCGCGGCCAGATCTCGGCCCTGGTGACCGACCTGGGCATCGACTTCATCAAGTGGGACCACAACCGCGACCTCGCCGAGCCCGTGCACGTGGGGGCCGACGGCGTCGGGCGGCCGGGCACGCACCTGCAGACCCGCGCCGCGTACGCGCTGATCGCACGCCTCAAGGCGGACCACCCGGGGCTGGAGATCGAGTCGTGCTCCTCCGGCGGCGCACGCACCGACCTGGGCATCCTGGAGGTCACCGACCGCGTGTGGGCGTCCGACTCCAACGACCCGGTCGAGCGCCAGGACATCCAGCGGTGGACCTCGCTCGTGCTGCCGCCCGAGCTGATCGGGGCGCACGTCGGCCCGTCGCCCGCGCACTCGTCCGGACGCACCACGGACCTCTCCTACCGGGTGGCCACGGCGCTCCAGGGCCATGCCGGGTTCGAGTGGGACCTGCTGACCTGCACGGACGCCGAGCTGGTGGCCGTGACGGCGTACGCGGCGCTCTACAAGGAGCTCCGGTCGCTGGTGCACACCGGCACCGTGGTGCACGGCGACCCGGTGGACCCGGCGCTGCGGGTCACGGGCTTCGTCTCCCCCGACCGCACCCAGGGCGTGTGGACCGTGGCGACCGTGGCCTCGCCCCAGGACGCGCTGACCGAGCGCGTGCGGCTGGACGGGCTCGACCCGGCCCGCCGCTACAGCGTCCGGGTGCGTGACGAGGTGGGGCCGGCGAAATGGATGGGCGGGATCACTCCCGGCTGGCTGGGCAAGGAGGCGATGGACCTGGCCGGCTCGGTGCTGACGGGCGTCGGGCTCCAGCTGCCCACCCTGTGGCCCATGCAGGCCCTGATCATCCAGGCGACGGCGCTCCCGGAGAGCTAGACGTCCAGCGCTGGGCTAGCCGTCGAGCGCGCCCTGCCGGCGCAGCACCATCAGGGTCACGCCGCCGCCCGCGAGGGCGACCGCGATGAGCGTGTAGCCCACGATGCTGCTCGCGCCGGTGGCGGCGAGCCCTTCGGACTCGTCCTCACCGCTCGGCGCCACGTCACCCGTCGCGCCCGGGAAGGCGAGCTCGACCAGGTGGGACCCGCTCGGCGGGCCGGCGTTCGGGGAGGCAGCCAGGGTGGGCGCCGCGAACGCGACGGCCGGGAAGGCGACGAGGCCGGCGACGAGGAGCGCGGAGGCTCCCATGACGGTCATCTTGCGCACTGGGCGCTCCTTACGAAACGGGGGTCAGTCCCCGTGCCCGATGGCGAGCACGATTCCCGGATCGTAGCGACCATGGCGCAGATCGCCAATATCTGCCGATCTCGGTAAAAACCGAACAGAACTTGGCAGTCGCCCTACCGTCCTTTGCCCTTCTTCTTCTTGTTCGACGCCGGGCGCGCGCCCTTGCCCCGCGGAACGGCTCCACGGCCGCCGGACTTCGCTCCGCCCCGGCCTGCCGCCGACCGGCTCTTGGCTCCGCCCGGACCGCCCTTGACCTGGTTCTTCACCCCGGAGCGCCCCGTTTTCGCTGTCGGCGCATCCCCGGACGCACCGTCCTGGGCCCGGCCGGCGGACGGCGCGCCCCGGCCGCGCGAGCTGTTGACCGTGCGTCCCCGGACGATGCCGATCAGCTCCTCGACCAGGTCGGTGGTGCGGTCGATCGGCCAGACCAGGCCCACCGGCGCCGTCGGCCCGTCGGAGAGCGGGCGGTACGTCACGTCCTTGCGCCGGTGCAGACGCGCCAGCGACATCGGCAGCACCGCGACGCCCACGTTGGCGGCGACCGTCGCGACGACGTCGGCCGTGGTCGGCAGCCGGTCCAGCGGGTTGCCGTCCGGATCGGCCGGCACGACGCCGGGCACCGGGCGGCCGGCGAACAGGACGTCGTCGCCGGGCACCCACACGGGGTCCTGCGCGATGTCGGCGGCGGCGACCGCCTCGTCGTCGGCCAGCGCGGCGAGCAGGTGGTCCCGCGAGAAGCAGACCACCGACGCCTCCTCGTACAGCGGGATCGCGGAGAACACGTCCTTGTCCACGGGCAGGCGGCCGATCGCGGCGTCCGCGTCGCCCGCGGCCAGCGCCGCGACGACGTCGGCCGACTCGACCTGGACCAGGTCGAGGGGCACGTCGGGCAGGCGCTCGCGCCACACGCTCGCCCATTTGCCGGGTGTCGCGCCGGGCACGTAGGCGAGGCGGAACCGCGGGGCACCGGGGTCGCCGGCAGGCGCGTCCGCTTCGGCGGGGGCGGGGACGTCGGCGAGGTCGTCGAGGTCGTCGCCCGGGGCGGGCGGTCCGACGTCGGGCACGGGCTGGCTCACGCCCCCAGGCTACGGGCCGCGGGGCGATCCCGGCGGCGGCCCGCTCCACGAGGACGGCGGCCCGGGCACGTGAGCGGCGAGGATCACGCCCGCCATGGAGAGCGTGGCGGGCGCACGCCGATACCCTGGGAACATGAGTTCCTCCTTCGCCTCGCAGCGGTTCAAGCCGTCCAACGCCGCCAAGCGACTCGGCGTCTACCTGCCTGCCACGCCGCAGGAGTTCCAGGACACCCCGATCTCGCGCGCGGAGCTCGAGGAGCTGGAGACCAACCCGCCCGAGTGGCTGGCGGAGCTGCGCCGCAACGGACCGCACCCGCGGCCGGTCGTGGCGGGGCGTCTCGGCATCTCGATCGCGGGCCTGGCCCGCGGCGGCGTCACCGAGCCGCTGACCACCGAGCAGATCAACGAGCTGCGCGACAACCCGCCGGAGTGGCTGGCCCAGGAGCGGCAGACCGCCGCGCAGGTGCGGGCCGAGGAGGAGCGCGTCGAGGAGGCCCGCAAGGCCGCCGAGAAGAAGGCCCGCTCCGCCCGGTGAGTCCCGAGGTGGACGCCGTCCTCGCCCGGCTCGTGCCGCACCCCGAGGACGGCTCGCGTGCCGACGGCCCGGTCGCGGTCGACGCGACCGACCGGCTGCTGCTCGACGAGGCCAGGGCGCTCATCCAGGAGCACCCCTCCGACGTGGTGGTGATCGGCGACCGGTTCGGGGCGCTCACCCTGGGCGCGCTGGCGTCCGGCGCGCTGCGGGTCCGCGCGCACCAGGACGCGATCACTGCCGAGGCCGCGCTCGAGGCCAACACCCGCCACGCAGGCCGCACGCTCTGGGCCGCGCACGCGCGGGCGTCCGCCGACGCGCCGGTCCCGCGCGAGCCGGCCGGGATGGGCCTGACCGGGCACGACCGGCTCGAACCCGCCCTGTTCGCGGGCGCCCGCCTCGTGCTGCTCCAGCTCCCGACGTCGCTGGCCGAGCTGACCGAGATCGCCGAGCACGTGGCCCGGTACGCCGACCCGTCGGTCACGCTGCTCGCCGGCGGCCGCGTCAAGCACATGACGCACGCGATGAACGACGTCCTGGGCGCGTCGTTCGCGCAGGTCGGCGCCTCGCTCGCCCGCCAGAAGTCCCGGCTGCTGATCGCGCGGGAACCACGGTCCGACGTCGGGCCGCTCACCTACCCCGTGACCTCCCGGCTCACCGACCCGGAGATCCTGGCCGCGATCACGCCGCCGGCCGGGGCGGGCTCCGGGGCCGCCGCCGTCGCACCCGCGGCCACCGGGAACGGCACCCCGGGCGGCCTCACCGTCGTCGCGCACGGCGCCGCGTTCGCGGGCGCCACCCTGGACCACGGCACGCGCTTCCTCCTGGCCCAGGCCCACCGCTGGCCCCACCTGTCAGACCTGCAGTTCACCCCGGTGAGCTCCACGTCTGACACGTCCGAGGCTCCCACCCCCGTGCCCGGCATGGACGTGCACCCGGTCGCGGTCGACCTCGGGAGCGGCACCGGCATCCTCGCCACCGTGCTGGGCCTGCGGTACCCGAACGCCCACGTGCTCGCCTCCGACCGGAGCGCGGCCGCCTGCGCCTCGACCCGGGCCACGCTCACCGCGAACGGCGTCCGCGCGGCGGGGGTCGTGCGGGACGACGCCGGGGCCTTGCTGCCGATCCCCGACGGCTCGGCCGACCTCGTGCTGCTCAACCCGCCCTTCCACGACCGCGCCGCGCTGAGCACCGACGCGGCCCACCGGATGTTCGCCACCGCGGGCCGCATCCTGCGCGAGGGCGGCGAGCTGTGGACCGTCTTCAACACGCCGCTGCACTACCGGCGTGCGCTGGAACGCGCCGTCGGGCCCACCGAGCACGTGGCCCAGGACCCTCGCTTCACCGTGACCCGGAGCGTGCGGAAACTACTTACCGACATGTCAGTGACCGGCGGTTAGCCTGGCTGGGCGCTCGACCGGGCGCACCCGCACGGCAGCACGCCCGGCCCCGGCCGGCCTGCCCCGAGCACGTAAGGAACTGTCGATGAGGACACTTCGCACCACCCTGCGCGGCGCCGCCGTCGCGGCGGTCGCCGCATCGCTCGCCGCGGGAGCCGCGGTCACGGCGCTGCCCGCCACCGCCGCCCCGGCCGCCGCCGACGAGGGCAGGGCCATGGCAAAGGCCTCCACGACGAAGCCGGACAAGCCCGGCAAGCACAAGCCCACCAAGCCCAAGACGCCCAAGCCGAAGAAGGCGGCGGCCGACCCGGACTTCGGCCCCAACGTCACGTTCATCGACGAGTCCTGGACCGCCGACGAGATCAACGCGTTCCTCGACACGGTGAACGACGAGGCGGAGTTCAGCCTCGACCGGCACCAGGTCTTCTTCGAGCCCGGCACCTACGGGAGCGCCGCCGGCCAGGACGACCCGGCCACGGCCACCGGCATCGTGAACGCCCACGTGGGCTACTACGAGTCGATCGCGGGCCTCGGCGCGCAGCCCGACGACGTCCACATCAACGGCGCCCTGCACGTGGAGCCCGTGGTGGGCTGCCCGAACGAGCCCTGGGCCTGCGCCGACCCCGGCTCGCTGACCCGCTTCTGGCGGTCGATCTCCAACATGGGCATCAACCCGATCCAGCGTCCGGTCGGCGAGGACGCGGCCCTGCCGTACCCGGCGGGCGTGACCGAGCCGCACCAGATGCGGTTCGCCGTGTCGCAGGCGGCGCCCATGCGCCGCATGGACATCCAGGGCGACCTGACGATCTTCGGCCGGTACGGCGAGTTCGCCTCGGGCGGCTACCTCGCCAACTCGCGCGTCTCCGGCACCATCGTCTCCGGCTCGCAGCAGCAGTGGTTCACCCGGAACTCCGAGGTGGGCGCCTGGGACGGCGGCGTCTGGAACATGGTCTTCGCCGGGGTGCAGGGCGCGCCGGCCACGAACTTCGGCCAGCCGGTGGGCGACAACGTCGGCGTGACGACGACCGTCGGCTCCACGCCGGTCAGCCGCGAGGCCCCGTTCCTGTACCGGGGCGACAACGGCGAGCTGTCCGTGTTCGTGCCGAACGCGAAGACGAACAGCAGCGGGACCGACTGGTCCACCGGGTCGGACGCCGGCCGGTCGATCGGGATCGCAGACTTCTACGTCGCCAAGGCGGGCACGGACGACGCCGCGTCGATCAACGCGGCGCTGGCCGGCGGCAAGAACCTGATCCTGACGCCGGGCGTGTACGAGCTGGACGCGCCCCTGGCCATCGACCGCGCCGACACCGTCGTGCTCGGCCTGGGCTACGCCTCGCTCACCCCGACCGCCGGCAACGCCGTCGTCGAGGTCGGCGACGTGGCGGGCGTCAAGATCGCCGGCATCACCGCCGACGCGAACGTCCCCGAGTCGGAGACGCTCATCCAGGTCGGCCCGCAGGGGGCCACGGTCTCCGACGCCGCCGACCCGACCACGCTGACCGACGTCTTCGTCCGCGTGGGCGGCCCCTGGGCGGGCAAGGCCGTCACCTCCATCGAGGTGAACAGCCCCGACACGCTCCTGGACCACATCTGGGCCTGGCGCGGTGACCACGGCAACGGCATCGGCTGGGACGTCAACACCGGTGCCCACGGCGTCGTCGTCAACGGTGACCGGGTCACCGCCACGGGACTCTTCGTGGAGCACTACCAGGAGGAGCAGACCATCTGGAACGGCGAGGACGGTCAGACGCTCTTCTACCAGAACGAGATCCCGTACGACGTGCCGAACCAGGCCGCGTGGATGGACGGCGACCGCCTCGGCTACGCCGCCTACCGGGTCGCCGACGACGTGCAGAACCACTCCGCGATCGGCACCGGCACGTACTCGTTCTTCAACCAGGGCCAGGACATCCGGCTGGAGTCCGGCATCCAGGCGCCGGACGCCCCTGGCGTGACGTTCCGGTCGATGACCGCCGTGTTCCTCAACGGCTCGGGCGGCATCAACCACGTCATCAACGGCACCGGTGGCGCGGTCCAGCAGGGCACGCAGCGCACGCAGGTGGTCAGCTACCCGTAGCCCGGCCTGCCGAGGTAGAACCCTGGCGAAGTAGAACCAGGGCGAGATAGAACTCTGGCGTACCCCCTGATCAGGGGGTACGCCAGAGTTCTATCTCGCCGCAGTTCTACTTCGGCGTGGGCGTCACTTGACGTCGACGACGTCCACCACGAAGACGAGCGTGTCACCGCCGCCGATGCCGGCCTGCGGCACGCCGCGCGCACCGTAGCCGTGCTCCGGCGGGATCGAGAGCAGCAGGCGCGAGCCGACGTTCTGGCCGACCATGCCCTTGTCCCAGCCACCGATGACGGCGCCGACGCCGATCGGGAAGTCGATCGTGGTGCCGCGGTCGTAGGAGTTGTCGAACACGTGGCCGCCCCAGGTCTGGCCCAGGTAGTTCACCACGATGGTGCGGCCGGACTCGACGACCGGCCCGTTGCCCTCGGAGAGCACCTGCACCTGCAGGCCGGAGGGCGCGCCACCCTCGGGGAAGGTCAGCTCCGGCTTGTCGCCGAAGGACCCGGAGGCGGTAGGAAGCGTGGTCACGAGGATTGCCTCTCGCTCGGGATGACGTCGGCTGCCCGACGTCGGGTACCCGACCACCCTATGCGGCCACCACCGCTGCCCGCGAAGCGACAGCGGCCTGGCGCAGCGCCTCCAGCGCGGCGAGCGCGGGCGGGGTGTGCGCCACGGCGTCCTGCAGGACGGCGTAGATCGAGCGCACGGGGGTGGGCCGCACCACCGGCACCGCCACGGTGCCGGCCGGGAGCTGGACCGCGCCGAGCTCCGGCAGCACGGTCATGCCGATCCCGGCCTCGACGAACGCGACGGCCGTCGGGTAGTCGTGCGCCTCGACGTGGAAGGTGGGGCTGAACCCCGCGGCCGTGCATGCCTCCAGGAGGTTGCGGCGGCACCAGCCGCGCGCGAAGTCGTTGTCCACCCACGACTCGTCGGCCAGCTCGGCGAGCTCGATCTCCGAGCGCCCGGCGAACGGGTGGCTGCGCGGCAGCACGGCGACGTACGGGTCGTCCAGCAGGTGGTGGGCCGTGAACCCGCTGCCGGGGTCGAACCCGGTCTGTGCCACGGCGACCTGCAGGTCGGCCCGGTCCTCGGTCTTGTCCGGGATGTGCTCGGCGAGCTCCAGGTCGAGGCGCACGCCCGGAAAGCTGGTCGTGATCACGCGGACCACGTCGGGGAGCCAGGCCGAGCCGACGGAGGCGAAGTAGGCGATCGAGAGCGAGCCGGTCCGGCCGGCGCGCAGGTCGGCCACCATGGACTCGGCCTCGCCGAGCCGTTCGAGCACCCCGTCGGCCTGCGCGGCCAGGGCGCGCCCGGCGGCCGTGGGCCGGATGCCGCGGCCGTGCCGCGCCAGCAGCTTGAGCCCGGTCTCGCGCTGGAGCGCCGAGACGTGCTGGCTGACGGCGGACGGCGTGTACCCGAGGTTCGCCGCCGCGGCGCCGATGGAGCCGGACGCGACGACGGAGCGGAAGACGCGGAGGCGGTGGACGTCGAGCATGGAGCCATTGTACAGCGAGACTGAATCCAGATGAAGGAACAGTCGCTGGTGCTTCACTGTGGTTCCGGGCCAGGATCGCACCATGACCAACGCGACGGCCGATAGCCGCCAGACCTCGCCGCTCGCGCCGGGCAGAGTTCCGGGTATGAGCACCGCCGTCATCCCGCCCGCCCCGGACGCGCCCGCCGACCCGGTCGCGCCGGCCACCCCGGCCGCGGCCCCGCCGTCGACGAACCGCTGGCTCGTCCCGGCCGCAGCCGCGGTCACCGTCGTGCTGTGGGGCTCGGCGTTCATCGGCATCCGGTCGGCCGGGTTCGACTACACGCCGGGCGCCCTCACCCTGGGCCGCATCCTCGTGGGCACGCTCGCCCTCACGGTCATCGCCGGGCTGGCCGGCAAGCTCCGGCTACCGCGCGGGCGGGCGCTGATCGGCGTCGCCGTCTGGGGCGTGCTGTGGTTCGGGCTGTACAACCTCGCCCTGAACGCCGCGGAGCGCACCCTCGACGCCGGCACCGCCTCCCTGCTGGTGGGCCTCGCGCCGATCCTCATCGCCGTGTTCGCCGGGATCTCCCTGGGCGAGGGCTTCCCCGCGCGGCTCCTGGCCGGCATCGGCATCGCGTTCGCGGGCGTGGCCGGCATCGCGCTGGCCACCTCCAGCGGCGCCTCCGACGTCGTCAGCGTGCTGCTCGGGCTGGCGGCCGCCGTCGTCTACGCCGGGAGCACCATCCTGCAGAAGCGGCTGCTGCCGCAGGTCGACTCCCTGACGATGACCTGGCTGGGCTGCCTGGCGGGCACGATCGCGTGCCTCCCCTTCACGCCCGTGCTCCTGGCCGAGGTCGCCGCGGCCCCGGCGTCGGCCACCCTGAGCGTGGTCTACCTGGGCGTCTTCCCCACCGCGATCGCGTTCGTCACCTGGGGCTACGCCCTCGCGCGGACGACGGCGGGGCGGCTCGGCGCGGCGACCTACGCCGCCGCGCCGCTCGCGGTGCTCATGTCCTGGGCGCTGCTGGGCGAGGTGCCGACCCCGGTCGCGCTGGTGGGTGGCGCGCTGTGCCTGACAGGTGTCCTGGTGGCGACGCTGCGGGTGCGCTGAATTCCTTTGGTGCACCGATTGACCACGTAAGATTGCGCTCGAGATGAGCGCCCCATGACAGCACCGAAGACGCCGCCCGGGCCGCGCGGCAGCGGCCGGGTGACGATCACCGACGTGGCCGCGCTGGCGGGTGTCTCGGCGGGCGCGGTGTCCAAGGTCTTCAACGGCAACGGCCGCATCTCGGAGGCCACCTCCGAGCGCATCCGCGAGGCCGCGCGCAAGCTGAACTGGCGGCCCAGCGCGGCCGCGATCGCCCTGCGCACGGCCCGCGCGCAGGCGATCGGGCTGGTGCTGACGAGCGACAGCAAGGTGCCCGGCGTCGGCGCCGGGAACATGGACTTCATCTCCGGCATCGAGTCGGTGCTCAGCCCGCGCGAGTACGGGCTGCTGCTCAACGTGTTCATCACCGGGCAGCACGACGAGGAGCACTTCTACCGCACGCTCGCCGAGCGCCAGCGGATGGACGGCATCATCCTCACCAACTCCCGGATCGGCGACACCCGGCCCGAGCTCATGTCGCGGCTCGGCCTCCCGGCGGTGCTGGTCGGCGCCCCGTGGGAGCCCGGGGCCATCGAGTACGTGGACGCCGACCCGCCGAGCGCGGGGATCGCGGAGACCGTGGACCACCTGGTGTCGCTGGGCCACGAGCGCGTCGCGTTCATCAGCGGGCCGCGGCACTTCGTGCTCCCCGAGCTGCGCCGCGAGGCGTTCGTCCGGCGGCTGGCGGACCACGGGCTGCGCCCGCACGCCGTCGTGCCGGTCGAGTACTCGCCGGCCCGCGCGGCCGAGGAGACCGCGGCGCTCCTGGCGGGTCACGTGCGGCCGACGGCGATCCTGTACGGCACCGACACCATGGCGATCGCGGGGATGCGCACCATCCAGGCGGCCGGGCTCCGGGTGCCCGACGACATCTCCGTGGTCGGCTTCGAGGGCCTCACCCTGGGCGAGTGGGTGGACCCGCCGCTGACGACGGTCCAGCGGTTCGCGTTCCAGCGCGGGCGCGCGGCCGCGGCCAAGCTGCTGACGCTGCTGGGCGAGACCGTCGAGGAGCCCGTGCCGCTGGAGCAGCCGGCGCTGATCGTCCGCGGTTCGTCCGGCCCCGTCCCCAAATGACCATGCACCTGCTGCCAGGACGTTCGTCGTCCTGGCAGCAGGTGCATGGTCGTTCGGCGGGAGCAGCCCGGGTTACCAGCTGAGGCGGACCGCCGCGAGCTCCTCGACCGGGGGCAGCGGCACCTCGGCCGCCCCGGCCGTGACGGTCGCTGCGGCGTCCGCCCACACCCCGCCGACCAGCACGCGGACCCGCAGCTGGTCGGCCGGGACCGGCCCGCCCGCGAGCGCCCCGACCCGGTCGAGGTCGAGCGCGACCCGGACGCCGTCGAGCGGCGAGACCGCCCGGCGCTGCCCGCGCATCATCATCGGGTCGGTCAGGTTGGCCGCGAGCACCGTGAACGACCGGTCGCCGGCCCAGGTCGCCGCGTCGAGCACGCCCCGGCCGTGCAGCTCGACCGCGCGCCGCCCGCCCAGCCCGCGGCGCACGAGGTTGTCGAGCAGCGTCAGGTGGTCGGCCTGGAGCGCCTGCCAGTACAGCTCGGCCACGTTGAAGGCGACCACGTCGACGCGGCCGGCGCCGACCTCGCCGCCGAGCACCGCCGGGTCCGACGGCTCGGAGCGCGGGTAGACCTCCTCCATCGGCAGGTCAGGATGATCGGGCACGAACCGCCAGGACACGTCGACGCCGCGAACGGCGCCGCCGTCGACCCCGCCGTCGACCCCGCCGCCCACCCCGCCACCGGCCCCTCCCCCGTCCGGCACCCCGAACCGGACCAGCCGGGTGCCGCCCACGACCCTCAGGGCGTCGCCGAAGCCGTCCTGCAGCGCGCCGCCGGGCTCACGCTGCACGTAGTTGTTGCGCACGATCCCGCCGCGCCGCTCCACGACGCCGACCCCGAGCAGCTCCGTGACCAGCGCCCCGCGCCCCGCATCGTCGGGTCCGGCGACGACGTCGGGTCCTGCGACGACGTCGGGCCCGCCGCCCGTGAGCAGGAGCGCTCCCCCGCCCTCGGCGAACGCCCGCAGGGCGTCCGCGGCGGCCTCGTCGACGGTCGGCACCTCGGGCACGACGACGAGCCGCACGCCGGGCCGCGCCAGCGCCGCCAGGGACCCCGGGCCCACGTACTCGAACGGCACGCCGAGCTCGACGAGCGCCTGGTAGACGCCGGACGCGGCGTCGCGCACCGGGGCGGGCGCGCCGCGCTCGTCGGCGTCCCAGACGAGCACCTCGGCGACGGGCCGCGACTCGGCGAGGTCGGCGGACACCGTGCGGTGCAGCCCGAAGGCGCGCTCGACGGCGGGGATCCAGCGCGGGTCGGGGATCCGGGCGGCGAACTTGGTGAACCAGGGGAACGCGCCGTGCACGAACCCGTCGACGATCCACCCGGTGGTCTCGACCGCCGCGTTGACCGAGTCCTTCCACCGGAAGTCGTGCGACTCCGGGCCCACCGAGGTGATGAGCCCGACCGGCTTGCCCGGGTGCAGAGCCCGTACCCGCTTGGCGTCGCGGCCCGCCGACCAGAGGGCCTCGCCGTCGCCGCGCGCCTGGTGGTCCACCAGCAGGAACGGCACCGACCGCGCGACCCGCGGCTCCAGGTCAGCAGCCGTGAACGAGCCCAGGTTGGGCACGAACCGCACGGCCGGCGCCACGTCCTGCACGGCCCGGTCCCAGTGCACCACCAGCTCGCTGAGCCGGGTCCGGCGCCAGGCGCGGTAGGCCGCCCAGGCCTCGCCGTCGGCCGGGTCGGCCGAGGTCGGCAGCGAGCGCCCGGTCGCCGCCCGGAAGTCCGCCGCCGTCGACTCGGTGTACCCGGGCCCGTGCCCCTGCCACCGGTTGGCGAACAGCGCGTCGACGTCGTAGTCCCGTGCGATCTCGCGGAGCACCTCGGTGGTGAGCTCCCAGCTGTACCCGCCGAACGCGTCGGTGAGGTAGATGCCGGGCATGGCCCAGTGCTCCAGGAGGTCGCCGGCCTCGCTCCGCGCGATCCACTCGGGCCGCTGCTCGACGACGTCGCGGTGCACGGCGTGCGGGTCCACCCGGGCCATCACGGCCATGCCGCGCGAGCGGGCCAGGTCGACGACCTCGCCGAGCAGGTCCCGGTCCCCCAGGTACGTGCTGCGGTGGTGCAGCGGCACCTTGGTCGGGTAGTACGCGACGTAGCCGCCCGCGCTGATGCAGACCGCGGTGGACGCCGTCCGCTCGATGACGTCGGCCCACTCGTCGAGGTCGAAGTCCAGCGGGTCGTTCTCCACGAAGGTGAGCTGGGTCCAGCGGTGGGTGCCGTCCAGTCCGGTGCGCGCAGCAGTCATTTGATTCCCGTCGTCGCGATGCCCTTGATGATGTAGCGCTGAGCGAAGATGAAGAACAGGACGATCGGCACCAGGGACAGCAGCGACATGGCGAACATCGTGCCGATGCCGCTCTGCGTCTCGGTGTCGACCAGCGACTTCAGCGCCACCGGGACCGTGTACAGCTCGGTCCGGGTCAGGTACAGCAGCGGGCCGAAGTAGTCGTTCCACGTCCAGATGAAGGTGAAGATCGTCGTGGTGATGAGCGCGGGCTGCATCAGCGGCAGGATCACCGACCAGAAGATGCGGAAGGGTCCGGCGCCGTCGATCATCGCGGCCTGGTCGAGCTCGCGCGGCAGCGACCGGATGAACTGCACCATGAGGAAGATGAACACGGCGTCCGTGGCCAGGAACTTGGGCAGCAGCAGCGGGATGTAGGTGTTGATCCACCCCAGGTCCGCGAACAGGATGTACTGCGGGATCACGAGCACGTGGAACGGCAGCATGATCGTCATCAGGGTGAGCGCGAGGTACACCTTGCTCATCCGGAAGTTGAGCCGCGCCAGGGCGTAGGCCGTCAGCGAGCACGAGAACAGGTTGCCGAGCACGGAGCCGACGCCGATCAGCAGCGAGTTGCCCAGGAACAGGCTGAACGGGGAGCCGAGGGCGTCCCAGCCGTCGGCGTAGTTCTCCAGCGTGACCTCGCTGGGGAACAGGCCGGTCTGGGAGAGGATCAGGTTGCTCGGCTTGAACGAGCTGACGACCATCCACAGCAGCGGATAGATCATGAGCAGCACGAACACGACGAGCACGACGTGCCGGGTGACCTGCCGCGGCACGGAGGTGGTGGGAGAGGCAGCCATCATTCGTCTCCGTAGTAGACCCAGCGCCGCGACACGATGAAGTTCGCGGCGGTCGCGGCGGCGATGACCAGGAGCAGCACCCACGCCATCGCGGACGCGTACCCCATGTCGAAGTTCACGAAGCCGCGCTGGTAGATGTACAGGGTGTAGAAGAGGGTCGAGTCGAGCGGGCCGCCGCTGCCCCCGCTGACCACGTGCGCCTGCGTGAAGGCCTGGAAGGCGCTGATCATCTGCAGGATCAGGTTCAGGAAGATGATCGGCGTGAGCAGCGGGATGGTGATCGACCAGAACCGCCGCACGCGGCCGGCGCCGTCGATCATCGAGGCCTCGTAGAGCTCCTCGGGGATCTGCCGCAGCCCCGCCAGGAAGATCACCATCGGCGAGCCGAAGGTCCAGACGTTGAGCACCACCAGGGTGGACAACGCGAGCGACGGGTCCTGCAGCCACGAGCCCAGCTCGATGCCGAACCAGCCCAGGACGTGGTTGACCAGGCCGTTCTCCCCGAAGATCTGCCGCCACAGGATCGCGATGGCCACGCTGCCGCCGAGCAGGGAGGGCAGGTAGAAGGCGCTGCGGTAGAGCGACAGGCCGCGGAGTCCTTTGTCGAGCACGACGGCGAGGAACAGCGCGAACCCGAGCTGCAGCGGCACCGACACCAGCACGTAGACGAGCGTCACGCGGACGGCGGCCCAGAAGCGTTCGTCGCCCGCCATCCGCACGAAGTTGTCGAGCCCGATGAACTGCGGCGTGCTCAGCAGGTCGTAGTCGGTGAAGGCCAGCACCAGGGAGGCGACCAGCGGGCCGGCGGTGACACCGACCATGCCGATCATCCACGGCAGCAGGAAGATGTGGGCCACCAGGCCCTGGCCGCGGGTGCCGCCCGACGGCTTGGTCCGGCCGCGCGGCGGCTTGCCCCCGGCGGCGCCGGACGAGCCGGCCGCGCCGGGCGCGCCGGTCGCCCCCGGATCACGGCGCCCGGTGTCCTTCGACGAGGTCAGGGTCATCATGCGCCCGCTATCTCGCCCTCGACGGCCTCGACGAAGGCCGCCGCGGCGTCGGGCACGCGCTTCTGGCCGAGCGTGACCTCCTCGAGCTCGCGGATCATGAGGTCGCGCCAGCTGCCCGACCCGGCCGGCGCCTCGAACCGCGGGCGCTGCTCCGTCCCGGCGATCTCGCGGGTGATGGCGATGACCTTCTGCTCGTCGGGCGTGGCGTCGGGCTCGTACGCGTCGAGCAGCTCCGCGTTGGGCGGCGCGCCCGCCGACAGGCCGACCAGGCTGAGCAGCTCGGGCGAGTTGAGGTTGAAGCTCATCAGCGCGGCCGCCGCCGCCACCCGGTCGTCCGGCACGCCCGAGTACATGGCGAACCGGCTGTAGTAGGTGAAGTGGTAGCCCGCCGCGGCGTCCTCGGCGGCCGGCACGTCGCGCTGGTCGAAGACGTAGTCGGGGAACGCCTGGGCGTCGTCGACGATGTGGTTGGAGTTGGCGAAGGTGAGCAGCACCTTGTCACCCACCGAGGACCAGGACGGCTCGATGCCGTCCTGCTCGCTCACGCTCGTCGTCGCGCCCGCCAGCCGCAGCTTCTCCCACCAGTCGATCCAGGCGGCGACGCCGTCCACGCTCGCCCCGAGCCTGCCGTCCTCGGTCCACAGGTCCTCGCCGCGCTGGCGCAGGAACGACTCGAAGGGCATGTCGTGGTACGGGCCGTAGGTGGTGCCCTTGCGGCCTCCGGCGTTGTCCTTCGCGTAGTCGACGAGCAGCTCCGCCAGGCTGTCCCAGGAGAGCTCGTCGGGCAGCGAGACCCCGTCCTCCTCCTGGAACGTGGTGTTCCAGCGCACCACCGGGCTGAAGATCGACTTGGGCAGCGTGTTGAGCTCCCCGCCGAGCTTGAAGGTCTCGACCTGGTCCGCGCCGAACGCGGCGAGGTCCAGGCCCTCGACGCCGTCGAGGTCGCGGTACAGCCCCGCGTCGCGGTAGGTCAGCACGGCGGGCGACGGGATCCAGAAGACGTCGGGCACGTCGCGCGCCGCCATCTGCGTGGTCATGCGCTCCTGGTAGGCGTCGTAGTCGCCGAACTCCGGCGCGACCTTGATCTCAGGGTTGTCCGCGGTGAACGCGTCGAGCGCCGCCAAATAGGCGCGCTGCCGGTCGGAGCCGCCCCACCAGGCGAAGCGGACCGAGTCGCCGCCTCCGGAGGAGCCGCCCGACGAGCAGCCGGCGAGGGACATGGCGGCGACCGAGAGCGCCCCCATCCCCGTCCACGTGAGGAACGACCGGCGAGTGAGGTCTGACATGGTGTCCTTCTTTCAGTACGTCGTTGTACGGAGTGGTGTGCCGGGACCGGCGGTGTCAGGGCAGGCGCCCGACGTCGACGACGTTGCGCAGCGGGCGCCGCGCGAGCCATCGGTCCAGGTTGTCGAGGAAGATCGCCGTGCCGCGGTCCGCGGTGGCGGCCGTCGTGGCCCCGTTGTGCGGGGTGACGACGGTGCGGGGCAGGTCCCACACGGGTGACTCGGGCGGCAGCGGTTCGGTCGCGTGGGCGTCCAGGCCCGCCCCGGCGATCACGCCGTCGCGGACGGCGGTGACCAGGTCGGCCTCGCGCACGATCCCGCCCCGCGAGACCACCACGAGGTGCCCCTGGGGGCCCAGTGCGCGCAGCGTCCGCGGGCCGATCGCGCCCGCCGTCTCGTCGGTGAGCGGCGCCGCCACGACCAGGAAGTCGCTGACCGCGGCCAGCTCGTCGACCGCGTCCGGGGGCAGCATGCGGTCCACCGGGTCGCCGGGATCGGCGGGACGACGGCGCAGGCCCACCACGCGCATGCCGAACGCCCGCGCCCGCACCGCGAACTCGCGCCCGACGTTGCCGTAGCCGTAGATGCCGACCGTGCGGCCGTGCAGCTCGTCGTGCGTGAACCGCTCCCAGCGGTGCGCCCGCTGAGCCTCGCCCCAGCGCAGCGCCTCGCGGCTGAGCATCAGCATGAGCATGAGCGCCTGCTCGGCGAGCGGGATCGCCCCGTTGCCCGCGGACGACGTGACTGTCACCCGGCCCGCATCGGTGGTTGCCCGACGGCGCAGCGCGGGCCCGACGTCGGACTCGACGCCCGCGGCCCACGAGTGCACCCAGGCCAGGTGCGGCATGGCCGCGACCTCGGCGTCGGTGAGCCGGCCCGTCGCGACGGTCGCGGCGCGCAGCGCGTCGGCGTCGTCCGCGGTGGCGACGACGACGTCGGGGTGCGCGGCGCGCACCTGCTCCACGACCCGCTCGGCCTGGCCGCCCCGGACCACCACGACCTCAGGCACGGGATCCCCCCTCGCTCGCCGGGCCGTCGCCGGTGGCCGCGCCGCCCTCAGTCCCCGGGCCGCCGTCCGCGATCACGACCACCTCGAGCCCGGCCACCGTGGGGACCCGGACCAGCAGGTCGGCGCCGTCGTCCGCCACCGTGGCCTCGCCCGCGAGCGCCCGTGCGGGGCGGCCCGCGAGCCCGGTCGCGCGCAGCACGACGTCGTGCACGGGAACCGCCGGGCCGTACCCGTTGCCGCGCTGGCCGGAGTGGTTGAGCAGGTGCACCACGAGCCCCGCCGCCGAGCGTCCGACGACCACCTCGACCTGCTCGGGCGCCTCGACGACGACCGGTAGCCGGCCACCCGGCCGGTCGCGGAGCCGTTCGACGACGAGGTCGACCGCGACGTCGCGCAGCCGGGTCAGCCGGGTGTCCTGGTAGGCCGTGCCCACCACCCAGGGGAGCTGGACCACGGTGCCGGCGCCGTGCCGGCGTTCCCCGCAGACGGGCTCGGTGCCCGGCACGTGGCCGTAGGCCTTCTCCGGCGGGCCGTACGGGGCGTGCTCGACGAGGCGGTACCGGGCCGCGGCGTCCGCCCGCCAGGTCACCCGGTGGTGGCGGCCGTGCCGCGGCACCAGCAGGGCACCCTCGACCGAGGAGGCGTCGTCGAGCTGGACGTAGCTCGACTTCAGCAGGTCGCGGTCGGTGTCGACGGCGGTCTGGGCCAGCGCCGGGAACCACTCGACCACCGACCCGTCGGCCCTGATGCCGCTGCGGCCGGTGGCCACGATCGAGCCGCCGTCCCGGACGAACCGGTCGAGGGCGGCGACGGCGTCGTCGGACAGGGAGGGCAGGTCGGGCAGCACGAGCACCCGGAAGCGCTCGGGCAGGGCCACGGACCCCAGCGCCGCGGCGGGCACGACGTCGAAGGGCACGTGTCGCTCGACCAGGCCGGCCAGCAGCCCCCGGTGCTCGGCGGTGCCGGTGCCGTACCGGCCGTCGTCGTCCAGCGGGTCGGGCCGGACGAGACCCACCTCGGCCGCGGGCGCGAGCCCGGTGTAGTCGAGCCGGTGGTCGCGGTGGAACCGCGTGACCTCGGCGGCGGCGGACAGGCCGCCGTAGGCGATCTTCCCGGTGGGTCCCATGATGTAGGTCGACGGGTTGGCACCGCGCGAGATCGCCTGGGCGAGGTACTGGCCGAGCATCTCGGGCTGCTCGTCGGCGAGCCGGTACGGCATGTCCCAGAACGCGACGGCGTTGACCAGCACGGGCTTGCCGGGGCGGGCCGACCGCAGCGCGCTGACCGCCTCGCCGGTGGCGTACGGCCACAGGGTGCGCCCGATCGCGTTGTTCGCCTCGTGGAACAGCACGTCGGCCGCCGTGCCGAGGATGAGCCCGGCGTCGGGGCGGAGCGCGGCGATGTGGGCCCGGACCCGGGCGGTGAGCGCCTCGATCGTGGCGGCCGCGTACCCGCGCCACTGCCGGTAGCCCTGGTCGCCCGCCCGGTCGGGCAGGCGGTCGAGCCCGGTGTGCTCCCGGAAGCCCGTGACGCACGCGGCGCAGTGGCACACGCCGTGCACGCGGCCGGCGTAGTCCACCTCGTTGAAGCCGAACCAGTTGAAGAAGAACCCGTCCACGTCGTAGCGGCCCAGCACCTCGTCGAGCACGTCGAAGAGGCGTTCCTGCTGGTAGCCCGCGCTGGGGCAGACGCTGACGAGCCCCTCGAACTCCTGGCGCGCGCCCGACGGGGAGACGTAGAGCCACTCCGGGTGCGCGTCGGCGATCGCGGGCGCGACCTTCGAGAAGTCCATCCGCGCGAGCAGCCGCACGCCCCGGCGCCGGGCGGCGGCCAGCGCGTCCCCGACGAGGTCGCCGCTCGCCCGCCCGGCCAGGTACGGGTTGGCGGTCTGGAAGTCGAGCCGGGTCGGGTAGTGGGAGAGGATGCCGCCCACGTTGAGCAGCCACACGTTCGCGCCGTGCTCCTCGACGGCGTCCAGCGTGCGCTCGACGTCGAGGTCCGCGTCGATCTCGCGGAGGTTGGTCTGGAACACCCCGAACGGCTGGTCCCACCAGCCAGAACGCACCTGCTCGCCGGTGCCCGGGCGCTGGGTGGTCAGGCTCATCGGTCCACCGCCCCGTTCAGCTCGCGGGCCAGGGCCACCAGCGCCGAGTGGTCGAGGCCGCCGTCCCCGCGGAGCACGAGCGACTGGACCAGCCGCCCGACGACGGCCGTCACGGGGAGCACCGCCCCGCGTGCCCTGGCGGCGTCCTCGACGATGCCCAGGTCCTTGTGGTGCAGCGCCACGCGGAAGCCCGGCTCGAAGTCGCCGGCCAGCACGCCGTCGGCCTTGCGGTCGATGACGGTGCTGCCGCCGAGCCCGCGGGCGATCACGGACAGGGCCGTGGCGACGTCGGCGTCGTGGGCCTCCAGGAACACGACGGCCTCGGCGAGCGCCTGGAGGTGCGTGGCGACGACGAGCTGGTTGGCGGCCTTGACCACCTGCCCGCCGCCCGCGTCGCCGACGCGCACGACGGTGGTGCCCATGGCCCCGAGCAGCTCGCGCCACCGCTCGAACGCCGCGACCGGCCCGCCGACCATGATCGAGAGCGTGCCCTCGCGCGCCCCGGCCTCCCCGCCGGAGACGGGCGCGTCGAGCGTGTCGTGGCCCGCCGCGGCGAACCGCTCCGCGATCTCGCGCGCGGCGCCGGGCTCGATGGTGCTCATGTCGATGTAGGCGCCGGCCGGCGCGAGGTGCTCGAGCACACCGTCCGGCCCGAGCGCGACGGCCCGGACGTCCGGGGTGTCGGGGAGCATCGTGATGACGACGTCGGCGCCCCGGACCGCCTCCGGCACGCTCGCCACGACCGGTACCCCGAGCCCGGCCGCGGTCGCGCGGCCCGCGCCGCCCCGGCTGAACGCCCGCACCTCGTGCCCGGCGCGGACGAGGTTGGCCGCCATCGGCCGCCCCATGACGCCCAGCCCGACAAAGCCCACGACTGCCATATGACCGAACTCCCTCGTTCGATGATCTAACGATTGATCATGTCGATCCTGCTTGCCGATCAACCCTGGCCTGAGGAAGGGTATTTCGATATACCTGTCACGGTCAATGCCCCGAGATCGGAGAGCTCGATGCCCAGGTTCGCCGCCAACGTCTCCCTCCTGTTCAGCGAGGTGCCGCTGCCGGAGCGGTTCGCCCGCGCCCGTGCCGCCGGGTTCGAGGCGGTGGAGTGCTGGTGGCCGTTCGCCGACCCGGACCCGTCGGCCGCCCAGGTGGCGGCCTTCGTCAGCGCGCTGGAGGCCGCCGACGTGCGGCTGACCGGGATCAACCTGTTCGCCGGGGACATGCCCGCCGGCGAGCGCGGCGTCGTCTCCCACCCCGGCCGCGCCGCGGAGCTGGCGGCGAACCTCGCAGTCGTCCGGACCGTCGTCGAGGCGACCGGCTGCGCGCGGGTCAACGCGCTCTACGGGCAGCGCCTGCCCGGCGTCCCGGCCGCGGTCCAGGACGAGACGGCCACGCTCAAACTGCGCCGCGCGGTGGACACGCTCGGCGAGGTCGGCGCGACGGTGCTGGTCGAGCCGCTGACCGACGGCGAGAACGGGGACTACCCGGTGCGCACCCTGGAGGACGCGCTGGCCGTGACCGACCGCGTAGGCGCCGGCGCCGCCGTCCTCTTCGACGCCTACCACCTGCACAACAACGGCGCGGACGTGGTGGCGGACGTCGCGCGGGTGATCGACGCCGTCGGGCACGTCCAGGTGGCCGACTCCCCCGGCCGCGGCGAGCCGGGCACGGGCGCGATCGACTTCGTGTCCTTCTTCCGCACGCTGGACGCGGTGGGCTACACGGGCTGGGTGGGCTGCGAGTACCGCCCCACGGCCCGGACGGAGGAGACCCTCGCCTGGCTCCCGTGACCGGTCCCCTGGCCCGCCGAGAGGCGGGTCAGGTGGCCGGCAGGGCCGCCGCCTTGGACTCCAGGACCGTCCGTTCCGCGGTGTTGCCGCAGAGCTCGGCCGCCCGGAGGTACTCGCCGCGGGCCTCCGCGGTGCGGCCGAGCCGGGACAGCAGCTCGCCGCGCACGCCGGGCAGCAGGTGCGACCCGGCCAGGACGCCCTGCTCGACGAGCCCGTCCACGACGCGTAGCCCGAGGTCGGGCCCGTGCGCCATCGCCACGGCCACGGCCCGGTTCAGGTCGACGACCGGCGAGGGCGCGATGCGGCCGAGCGCCTCGTAGAGCAGCACGATCCGCTCCCAGTCGGTCTCCGGCACGGACCGGGCCACCGCGTGGCACTCCGCGATCCCCGCCTGGAGCGCGTACGCACCCATCCCCTCGGGCCCGACGGCGCGGCGCAGCGCCGCCCGGCCGCGGGTGATCGCCGCGCGGTCCCAGCGCCGCCGGTCCTGGTCCTCCAGCAGGATCGGCTCCCCGGACGGCCCCGTCCGGGCCGGGAACCGGGCGGAGGTCAGCTCCAGCAGCGCGAGCAGCCCGAACGTCTCGGGCTCCGGGGCGAGCCGGGTGAGCACGCGGGTCAGGCGCACGGCCTCGCGCGCCAGGTCGTGCCGGATCCAGTCCTCGCCCGACGTCGCGGACGAGCCCTCCGTGAAGATCACGTACAGCACGCCCCGCACCGACGAGAGCCGGGCGGCCCGGTCGGCGCCGTCGGGCACCTCGAACGGGACCTGCGCCGCGGCGATCGTCTTCTTGGCGCGCGTGATGCGCGCCTGGACCGTCGCGACCGGCACGAGGAACGCGCGGGCGATCTCGTCGCTGGTCAGGCCGCCCACCACGCGCAGGGTCAGCGCGATGCGCGCCTCCCGCGACAGCACGGGGTGGCACGAGACGAACATGAGGGCGAGCACGTCGTCGTCGATCCGCTCGGGGTCGAGCAGGGCCGGCTCGGCGCCCGGGTCGCCCGCGCCGGCGCCAGGCCCGGGCGCCGTCGGGCCGCCCACCGCGACCTCGCCCTCGGCGAGGCCGTGGGCGAGCGCCGCGTAGCGCTCGTCCCGCCCGGACCGACGGCGGTAGGCGTCGATCGCCCGGCGCCGGGCCGTCGCGATGAGCCAGGCCGCGGGGTCCCGCGGCGTTCCGTCGCGCGGCCAGGAGACGAGCGCCTCCGCGAGCGCCTCCTGGGCCACGTCCTCCGCGAGCTCGAAGTCGCGCGTGTAGCGGGTCAGGGCGCCGACGATGCGCGCCGACTCGATCCGCCAGACCGCCTCGACGGCCCGCCGTGCCGCGTCGTCGTCCATCCCTGCTCCCTCCCCGCCCCTTCGCTACCGGTCCGGCTCAGAGCTGGCCGGTGGACTCGCGCCAGGCCCGCTCCTTCTGGATGTGCTCGTTGTCCTGCGGGAACTGGTCGAGCTCGGTGACCTTGCGGATCTCCGCCTTGCTGCCCGGCCCGGCCAGCGGCGCGCGCTTGGCCCACTCGACGGCCTCCTCCTTGGAGGCCACCTCCAGGATCCAGAAGCCGTTGAACAGCTCCTTGGTCTCGCCGTAGGGCCCGTCGGTCACCACGGGCGCCTCGGTCGAGTAGTCGACGACGACGGAGTCGGCGGCATCCTCGAGGCCCTCGCCGGCCACCAGCACGCCGGCCTTGATCATCTCCTCGTTGAACGCGCCCATGTCGTTCATGATCTTCTCGAAGTCCATGTTCTGGTAGGCGGTCACGGTCTCGTCGGTCGCTCGCATGATGAGCATGTACTTCGACATGGGTTCTTCTCCCTCGTGGTTTTCCGGTCCCTGGTGGGACCTTCTCATCCACAGGTCGAACGGGAAACAGACAGATCGACACGGGCCGGGAATCAGTTTTGTGGAGCATGCGGACGGGTTCCGCGCGTCACACAGATCCGGCTTGCCAGGCGCGCGGAACGTGCGGAACCCTTGATCCTCATGACGCTCGAATCGATTGACGCGCAGGGGTCCGACGCCCCCTCCGCTCCCTCCGCCGGCACGCCCTCCGCGGGTGGTCAGCTGCCGACGCCCGTGAGCCCGGGCCCGGTGAGAGGTCACAGATCGAGCGAGGGACTCTTCCCGCAGCCCTGGGACGGGCGCAGCAAGTTCCCGCACATCGGTGAGTACGGCTTCCTGTCCGACTGCGAGGCCAACGCGCTCATCGCGCCGTCGGGCAGCGTGGAGTGGATGTGCCTGCCCCGCCCCGACTCGCCCAGCATCTTCGCCAAGATCCTCGACCGGGGAGCCGGCCACTTCCGGGTGGGCCCGCACGGCGTGCGCGTGCCCGTCGCGCGCCGCTACCTGCCCGGCACGCTGATCCTCGAGACCACGTGGCAGACCGAGACGGGCTGGCTCGTGGTGCGGGACGCCATGCTGATGGGCCCGTGGCACGACCTGGAGTCGCGGTCGGGCACGCACCGCCGCACCCCCACCGACGACGACGCCGAGCACATCCTGCTGCGCACCATCAAGTGCGTGTCGGGCACCGTGGACCTCGAGGTCGAGTGCGAGCCCCGCCCGGACTACGCGCGCGCCGAGGTCGACTGGGCGTACAAGAACAGCGGGTACTCGGACGTCGTCGCGCACGTCGGCGACGCAACGCCCGACCTGCACCTGCGCTCCAGCCTGCGGTTCGGCCTGGAGGGCAAGCGGGCCACGGCGCGCACGCGGATGACGCAGGGCGCCGAGCACTTCGTGGCGATGTCCTGGGGCTCGCAGGAGCCGCCCACCACCTACGCGGAAGCCCTCGACGCGATGTGGCGCACCGAGCGGTTCTGGCGCGACTGGATCACGCAGGGCACGTTCCCCGACCACCCGTGGCGCGTCTACCTGCAGCGCTCGGCGCTCACGCTGAAGGGGCTGACCTACTCCCCCACCGGCGCGCTGATCGCCGCGGCGACCACGTCCCTGCCCGAGACCCCGGGCGGCGAGCGCAACTGGGACTACCGGTACGCGTGGATCCGCGACTCGACCTTCGCGCTGTGGGGGCTGTACACGCTGGGCCTGGAGCGCGAGGCGAACGACTTCTTCTCGTTCATCCAGGACGTCTGCCGCGACAACCGGCAGCTCCAGATCATGTACGGCGTCGGCGGTGAGGAGACGCTGGAGGAGTTCGAGCTGCCGCACCTGTCCGGCTACGAGGGCGCCCAGCCCGTCCGGGTCGGCAACGCCGCGTACGACCAGCGCCAGCACGACGTGTGGGGCGCGGTCCTCGACTCGGTGTGGCTGCACGCCAAGTCGCGCGACCAGCTCCCCGAGTCGCTGTGGCCCATCCTCAAGCGGCAGGTCGAGGAGGCCATGAAGCACTGGCACGAGCCGGACCGGGGCATCTGGGAGGTGCGCGGCGAGCCGCAGCACTTCACCAGCTCCAAGCTCATGTGCTGGGTGGCGATGGACCGCGGCGCCAAGCTCGCGCGGCTGTACGACGAGCCGGACTACGCCAAGGCCTGGCAGAAGATCGCCGACGAGATCGCCGACGACATCTGCACCAAGGGCGTGGACGACCGCGGCGTCTTCACGCAGCGCTACGGCGACCCGGCGCTCGACGCGTCGCTGCTGCTGGTGCCGCTGCTGCGGTTCCTGCCGTCGGACGACCCGCGGGTCCGGGCCACGGTGCTCGCGATCGCGGACGAGCTCACCGAGGACGGCCTGGTGCTGCGCTACCGCACGGACGAGACCGACGACGGCCTGCGCGGCGAGGAGGGCTCGTTCACCATCTGCTCGTTCTGGCTGGTGTCCGCGTTGGTCGAGATCGGCGAGGTGGAGCGGGCCCGGGCACTGTGCGAGCGGCTGCTCGGCTACGCGTCCTCGCTCGACCTCTACGCCGAGGAGATCGAGCCCGGCAGCGGCCGCCACCTGGGCAACTTCCCGCAGGCGTTCACGCACCTGGCCCTGATCAACGCCGTCATGCACGTGATCAAGGCCGAGAGCGGCGAGGCGGAGAAGGGCTACTTCGGGGTGGCCCGCCCGCACTGATCCGTCGTCTCCCGTCGAGTGCGGGACCCTCGCCCTCCTGGCTCCGGCCGGAGGGCGAGGGTCCCGCACTCTTCTGTTTTCCCGGGACCCTTGCGCGCGTTGGCTAATGGGCGTAGCTTTATGGCTATGACAACCAGCCAGAGCAACAACGTGGCCGTCCTCGCACGGCCCGAGGGCAACATCGCCTACACCGACGCGGGCTCCGGCCCGCTCGTCGTCGCCGTGCCTGGCATGGGCGACGTCCGGTCCACCTACGACGACCTCGCACCCGCCCTGGTCGACGCCGGCTACCGCGTGGTGATCGCGGACCTGCGCGGCCACGGCGACTCCGACACCACGTTCCGCACGCACGGCGACGACGCGACCGGCGCCGACCTGCTGGCCCTCGTCGAGCACCTCGACGCCGGCCCCGCCGTGCTGCTGGGCAACTCGATGGGCGCGTCGTCCGCGGCCTGGGCAGCAGCCGAGCGGCCCGACCTCGTGCGCGGGCTCGTGCTGATCAGCCCGCTCCTGCGGCAGCCGGGCTCCCCGGCCACGCAGGCGACGATGCGGATCGCCCTCCGCGCGCTCCTCGCCAAGCCCTGGGGCGCCGCGTTCTGGGCGGCGTACTACTCGTCCATCAGCAAGGGCCGGCGCTCCGCCCGGCACGCCGAGCAGGTCGCCGCCGTCCGGCAGAACCTGCGCGAGCCGGGGCACCTGCGCTCCTTCCGGGACCTGGCCATGGCGCTCGACCACTCGGTCGTCGAGGCACGGCTGCCCGAGGTGAGCGCGCCGGCGCTGGCCGTGGTCGGCGCCCTCGACCCCGACTACTCCGACCCTGCGGCGGAGCTCGCCTGGATCACCGAGACGATCGAGGCCCGCGGCGTCCTGGTCCCCGACGTGGGCCACTACCCGCAGCACCAGGCGCCCGACGTCGTCGCGCCCGCCGTGTTCGACTTCCTCGCCGAGCTGCCCGGTTCCGCGGGCGGCCCGGGTGCCGCCGGTGGCGTGGGCACCCCGGCCCGGGACGGCGGCCGCAATGCCTAGGGCGGGGCTGTCGCACGACGCCGTGGTGCGCCTGGCGCTGGAGGTCGTCGACGAGGGCGGCGTGCGCGGGTACGCGGACCTGACCCTGGCCAAGGTCGCCGCGAAGGCCGGGGTCGCGGCGCCGAGCCTCTACAAGCACGTCGGCTCGCTCGCCGACCTGCGCCGTGAGGTCGCGCTGATCGCGGTCCGCGAGGTCACCGCCGCGGCGACGTCGGCCACGGTGGGGCGGGCCGGGCCGGACGCGCTGCACGCCCTCGGGAGCGCGTGGCGCAGCTACGCCCACGCGCACCCGGGCCGGTACGCCGCGACCCAGATCGGCCCCGACCCCGACGACCCGGCCGACGCCGAGCCCCGCGCGGCGGCCGCCGAGAGCGTGCGGGTGGTCGGCGCGGTGCTCCAGGGCTTCGGCCTGCCCGACGACCGGCTGATCGACGCCATCCGCGCCGTGCGGGCCGGCGTGCACGGCTTCGTGACGCTCGAGCTCGGCGGCGGCTTCCGCATGCGGGAGGACGTGGACCAGAGCTTCGGCGTGCTGCTCGACATGCTCGTCGCGGGCGTCACCACGCTCGCCACCCCCTCCGCACCGCTGGACCACGACACCGCCGGGAGCCTTCGATGAACACAGCACCGAGCACTGCTGCCACGCGCACCACCGCCCGCTGGACCGCCGTCGCGTTCGTCGCGGCCGGGCTCGCGTTCCTCTTGTTCCCGCTGCTGCGGCCCTGGCCGGACGAGACCGTGGCGAGCGCCGACCTCGCGGTCGCCTTCGCGTCCGACCGCTGGGTCGTGGCGCACCTGTGCGGCATCCTCGGCCTGGCGCTCGTCGCCCCGGCGCTGCTCGGCCTGCGGGCGCTGCTGGTCGACCGCGGGGCGGGTCCCGGTGGCGCGGGTGCCGGCCGCGCGGGCGTCCGGAGCGCGACCTGGGCCCTGGTCACGGCCTGGTCCGGTGCCGGCATGGCCGCGCTGTACTTCGGCGCCGAGATCTTCGGCATCCGCACCATCGCGGAGGCCGCGCTGCGGGACGGCGACCTCGGCCTGCTCGCCGACGTCGAGGTGCTGCGCATGCAGCCGTGGGCCGTGACCCTGTTCGGCGCCGGGCTGCTGCTGCTCGCGGTGTCCGGGGTGCTCGCCGCCGTCGCCCTGTGGCGCGCGGGCGCCGGTCCGCGGTGGATCGGGCTGCCGTTCGCGCTGGGCCTGGTGCTGGTGCTCCCCCAGTTCTTCGGCGGACCGGAGCTGCGGATCACCCACGGCTTCCTCGTCGCGGCGGGGTGTGTGCTGATCGCGGTCGCGGTGGGCCGCGGCCGTGTCCACAGCTCGTCCCCTGCTGTGGAAAAGACTGTGGACAACGCGGTGGCCCGCTGAGGCGGGCGGGCCGGGCCGGGCCTGGGCTCGGCCGGGCTGGGCTCGGCCGGGCCGGCGCGGAGATGACAGAGGCGTGAGCCCCATCCGGGACTCACGCCTCTGTCATACCCGCACCGCCCGCGTCAGCGGGGGTACGAGGGTCAGTCGCTGCTCTGGAAGATCGCGAGCAGGCGCAGGAACTCCAGGTACAGCCAGATCAGCGTCACCAGCAGACCGAAGGCCGCGGCCCACGCCATCTTGGCCGGGGCACCGGCCTCGACACCACGCTTGATGGAGTCGAAGTCTACGATCAGCGACGCGGCGGCCAGACCGACGGCCACCAGGCCGATGATGATGCCCCACACGCCGCCCCGCATGCCCCAGCCGCTGAGCACGCCGGTCCACACGAGGATCACGTTGATCAGCGAGAAGGCCGCGTAGCCGACCATCGCGATGATCAGCCAGCGCGTGAACTTGGGGGTGACCCGGACCTTGCCCGACTTGAACAGGAAGAGCGCACCGGCGAAGGTCGCGACGGTCGCGAGCACCGCCTGCAGCACGATCCCGCTGAACTGGGCCTCGTAGAACGCCGAGATGCCACCGAGGAACACACCCTGCGCGATGGTGTACAGGACGATCAGCACGGGGCTCGGGTTGCGCTTGAACGCGTTGACCAGGCCCAGCACGAGGCCCACGATCATGCCGACGACCCACAGGCCCGGCGCGAGCGTCCACGTCGCCGCACCCACCACGACCAGGAGGGCGAGCAGCCCACCGGTCTTGATGATCACGTCGTCGTAGGTCAGGCGCTTGGTGTCAGCCGTGGTGGCCGACGGCGACTGGTACATCGCGTCGAGCTGCTGCGCGTCCATCGCCTGCTGTCCCGCGGCGCCGTACTGGCCGTACTGGCCAGGCTGCGGCGCGGTGCCGTATGCGGGAGTCTGGTTGGGGTAGGTGGCGGTGCCGCCGCGGCGTCCACCGGCTGCGCCGGTGCGACGGGGCTCACCGAAGACGTCACTTCTAGAAAAGACGGGGTTGCTCATCTGCTCCTCCTGGTCTGTCTGACCATCCTAGGGAACGCAGATGAGACCTCAGGAGTTCCCAGGTCATACCAACGAATGAAGTGGGTCCGCCCACGGGATGATCCGGGCCGGTAATTGGTGCGCCGGCCATGTCCGCTACCTACTCTCGTAGCTACGAGTCTCCTGGAAGGGCAAGTGATGATCGAGGCCAGAGGCCTGATGAAGAGGTACGGCGCCAAGACCGCCGTGAACGACGTCACGTTCACCGTCCAGCCGGGCCAGGTGACGGGCTTCCTCGGCCCGAACGGCGCCGGCAAGTCGACCACCATGCGCATGATCGTGGGGCTGGACCGGCCCACGGCGGGTTCGGTCACCGTGAACGGCAAGCCCTACACGGCCCACCGCCGTCCGCTGGCGGAGGTCGGCGCCCTGCTCGACGCGAAGGCCGTGCACACCGGCCGTACCGCGCGCAACCACCTGCTCGCCATGGCCGCGACGCACGGCATCGCGACCAAGCGCGTCGACGAGGTCATCGAGCTCACCGGCCTGCAGTCGGTCGCGAGCAAGCGCGTGGGCGGATTCTCGCTGGGTATGGGCCAGCGCCTCGGTATCGCCGCGGCCCTGCTCGGCGACCCCCGCACCCTGATCCTGGACGAGCCCGTCAACGGGCTCGACCCCGAGGGCGTGCTCTGGGTGCGCAACATCGCGAAGTACCTGGCGTCGGAGGGCCGCACGGTCTTCCTGTCCAGCCACCTCATGAGCGAGGTCGCCCTCACGGCCGACCACGTGATCGTCATCGGCCGGGGCCGCATCCTCGCCGACGCCCCGGTCGCGGAGTTCGTGGACGGCGCCGCCCGCAAGACCGTGCGGGTCCGCTCGCCGCAGGCCACGGAGCTCGCCGACCTCCTGAAGGCCAAGAACGCCGAGATCGACGACGTCGAGCCGGGCCTGATCGAGGTCCGCGGCACCGACGCGGTCACCGTCGGCGAGCTCGCCGCCGCCTCGCGGATCGTGCTGCACGAGCTCACGCCCGTCGCGTCCACGCTCGAGGAGGCGTACATGTCGCTCACCGCCGACGCTGTGGAGTACCAGTCAGAGGACCTCGCCCACGTGGCCGCGGCGACGTCCCACACCGAGGGGAGCAAGGCATGAGCGCGACGGTGACCGCTCCGGCGAGCGGAGCGTCGTCGGGCCCGACGACGGAGCACACCCCGGTGCGCAACGTCACCTTCTGGCGCGTGCTGCGCTCGGAGTGGATCAAGCTGTGGACGCTGCGCTCGACGTGGTGGACGCTCGGGGCGACCGTCGTGGTGATGGTGGGCTTCGCCCTGATGCTGGCCTTCGTCTCGCAGTTCCTCGCGGACCAGATGGAAGGTGCCTCGCCGGAGGAACAGGCCGCGATGGGCGGCATGCTCGGCGGACCCGCGGTCGTGGCCGCGGGCTTCGAGATGGCGGCCCTCGTGGTCGCGGTCCTCGGCGCCCTGATGATCACCGGTGAGTACTCCACCGGCATGATCCGCTCCACGTTCGCCGCGGTGCCCGCCCGGCTCCCGGCCTTCTTCGGCAAGGCCGTGGTGCTCATCCTCGTGACCGCGGTGCTCACCGCCGTCTCGCTGGCGCTGAGCTGGCTGGTCACCTACCCGCTGCTGAACCCCAACGACGCCACCGTGGACTTCGGCGACAGCGACCAGGTGCGGGCGTTGTTCGGCACGGTGCTGTACGTGACGCTCGTGGCGCTGTTCGCCCTGGGGCTCGGCGCGCTGCTGCGGCACACCGCGGGCGCCATCTTCACCGTGGTCGCGATCTTCCTGGTGGTCCCGGTCATCGTCCAGGTCGCGACGTTGGCGGCGACCCAGCTGGAGTGGATCGGCACGGTGAACAAGCTGCTGCCGAGCGTGGCGGGTGCACAGATCACGCCGAACGCGGGCGCGTTCCCCGACGTGCTCGACCCGTGGGTGGGCATCGGCGTGCTCGCCGGCTACACGGCCCTGGTGCTGGTGGGCGCGGCGACGCGCCTGAAGCTGCAGGACGCGTAGCGGTACCGGCCGGCTCGCACCCGACGTGGTGCGGGCCGGGCCGGGGTGATCCCGAGCTCACCGAGATGCTCGCCGGGAAAACAGGTACTCCCCGGGCTGTGTTGCTGAGAGTAGACAGTGTCTACGCGGAGCAACACGGCCCGGGGAGTTGTTCTTTCCCCGGCTGCGATCCCTAGTCCAGCGGGTCGAGCGGGTGGGGCCAGACCGGGATCGGCGGCTGCCGCTCCGGCTCCGGTTCGGGCTCCCGACGCCGCGCGGGCAGCGCGGCCTGCGACGCCGGCTGCTGCCGCGGCACGTACGCCTGCTGCTGGCGGGGCTGCTGGCCGTACTCCTGCTGGCCAGCCTCCTGGTGGCCCTGCGGCTGGTAACCCTGCGGCTGGTGGCCCGGCTGCTGGTAGTTCTGCTGCGGGGCATACGTCGGCTGCCGGCCGGTCTGGTTCTGCTGCGAGGCGGCCTGATGCTGTGGACGGTGCTGCGGGGCGAACTGCGGCGCGAATTGTGCCGGCTGCTGGGAGGTCTCCTGGTGGGACGTAGCCGCTTGCGCCACCTGGGGCGGCCCTGGTCGCTGGGCCGCCTGCTGCGGCATGTACGGCGGTGCGGGCTGCTCCTGCGGCGCGCCCTGCCGGGGTGCGTACTGAGGTGTCGGAGCCTCCTGCGGAACCCGCTGGTGCCGCACGAGCTGCTGCGGCTCGGCGACCGGCGGCCAGCCCTGGTCCGGAGCGCCGCCCGACGCGACGCCGGCCGGCACCGCCCTCGGGCGGGCGACCGCCTTGAGCGCCCCGGTGGCCACGCTGACCAGCGCACCCGTCAGGGGTCGCCGGACGCGGCCCGCCGCCTCGTCCGCGGCCCGGCGCCGCTCCGCCCGGCGTTCGAAGAGCGTGTAGATCACGGGCACCACGTACAGGGTCAGCAGCGTGGAGGACACGAGGCCGCCGATCACGACCAGCGCGAGCGGCTGCGAGATGAACGCGCCGCCGCCGGTCAGGCCGATGCCCATCGGGGTGAGCGCGAACACCGTGGCCAGCGCCGTCATGACGATGGGCCGCAGCCGCTTGCGGGCGCCCTCGCGCACCGCCTCGTCGAGCGCCATGCCCCGCGCCCGATACTGGTTGATGAGGTCGATGAGCACGATCGCGTTGGACACCACGATGCCGACCAGCAACAGCGTGCCGATCAGGGCCGGCACGCCGAGCGGGGTGTCCGTCGCGACGAGCGCGACCAGCGCGCCGACCGCGGCGAACGGGACCGACACGAGCAGGATGAACGGCTGCGCCAGGCTCCGGAACGTCGCCACCATGACCACGAACACCAGCGCGATCGCGGCGATCAGCGCCATACCCAGGTCGCTGAACGCGTCGGCCTGGTCGGTGGCCGCGCCGCCCACCTCGACCGTGGCGCCGGCCGGCAGGTCGACGGCCTCGATCTCGGCGTTCACGGCCTCGGTCGCCGCGCCGAGGTCGGCGCCCGCGGGCGTCACGGAGACCGTGGCCGACCGCTCGCCGTCGATCCGGCTGATCGACGTCGGCGAGCTGGCGAGCTCCACCTTCGCGACATCGATCAGCCGCACGGGCCCGGTCGCCGTCGGCACGGGGATCTCGCCGATCTGGGTCATGGTCTCCGGCACGGGGCCGGCCCAGAGCGCGACGCCGACCGGCCCGTCCGCCGTCTGGAGCTCGCCCACGTCCTGCGCGCCGGTCATCGCGGCCGAGGCGATCCCGGAGACCTGCGTCTCGGTGAGCCCGTACTGCGCCGCGGCCCTGCGGTCGACCGCAACCTCGACGATCTCCTGGGCGGCGGCGAGGTCGTTGGTGACCTCCGCGGAAGCAGGCAGGCCGCTCATCGCCTCCTGGAGCTGGTTCGTGGCCTCGGCCAGGGTCTCGTCGTCCCGGGCGCGGACCACGAGGTCGATCGACGAGGTGCCCACGGAGTCGCCGGCGGACACCGAGACCTCCGTCGCGGGCGGCTCGGTCAGGCCCGCGACGGCGTCGCGGATGTCGGCGGCGGCCTGCTCGCCGTCGGCGTCCTCGTCGAGCGTGATCGCGAACGACGCCTTGAGCCCGGCGCTCGCCCCGCCGAACGCCGCCATCGACATGTCGCCGCCGCTGCCGACCGTGGCCTGCACGCTGTCCACGGCGTCGACGTCGGCCAGCGCGGCCTCGACCACCTGGGCCGCCTCGTCCTGGCCCTTGAGCGAAGTGCCGGGCGCGTAGTGCTGCGTCACGGTCACCGTGTCCTGGCCGCTGTCCCCGAGAAAGCTGGTCTCCATGCGCGGGACGAGCGCCGCCGTGCCCCCGAGGATCGCCACGGCCACGGCGATGGTGACGGCGGGCAGGCGCAGCGCCCCGTTCAGGGTGGGCACGTAGATGCGCTGCCAGATGCCGCGGCTCTCCTTGTCCTCGGCTGCCTCGCGGTCGACGGGACCGCCGCGGCGGACCTTGCGTGGGGGCCGGATGAACCAGTACGCGAGCACCGGCACGATCGTCAGGGCCACGACGAGCGAGGCCAGCATGGCGATCGAGACCGTCAGGGCGAACGGCCGGAACAGCTCGCCCACCATGCCGCCCACCAGCGCGATCGGCAGGAACACCGCGACGGTGCAGATCGTCGAGGCGGCGATGGCGCCGCCGACCTCGCGGACAGCGGCGAGGATCGCGGGCGCCTTCTCCTCGCCGTAGGACATGTGCCGCTTGATGTTCTCGATCACCACGATGGCGTCGTCGACCACGCGGCCGATCGAGATGGTGAGCGCGCCCAGCGTCAGGATGTTCAGCGTGTAGCCGCCGAAGTCCATCGCGATGAACGTCACCGCGAGCGACAGCGGGATCGAGATGGCGGACACGAGCGTCGACCGCATCGACATCAGGAACACCAGGATGACGAGCACCGCGAACAGCAGCCCGAGGCCGCCCTCCGTGGCCAGCCCGTGGATGGAGTCCTCGATGAACGGCGCCTGGTCGAAGACGACCGCCGTCGCGATCTTGCGCTCGTCCAGCGTGTCCGCCACGTCCGGCGCGGCCAGCGCATCCTCGATCGCGTGCGACACCTCGACCGTGTTGGCCTCTGGTGTCTTCGTGATGGCCAGGCCGAGCGAGGGCGATCCGTCGAGCCGGGAGTACGACGTCGCCTCGACCGGCGCGAGCCGCACCGACGCGACCTGTCCCAGCAGCACCGGGCGGGCCGGCTCGGCCGGCAGCTCGCCGGCCGGGGCGTCCGGCGTCGTCGCCGCACCGCCGGCGGCCGCGCCGCTCCCGCCCGCACCGCCGCCCGGGAGGACGGGGAGCTGCTTGAGCTGGTCGACCATGTCGACGGGCTTGCCGAGCTGGACGGCCCACGCGCGGCCGCCCGCGGTGATCTCGCCGGCCGGCATGACCACGCCGTTGTCCTGCAGCACCGTGGTCAGGTCCTCGGCCGTGAGGCCGGCCGCGCCGAGCTTGTCCTGGTCGGGCAGGATGCGCACCTCGGTCTCGCTCTGCCCGGTCACCGCGACGGAGCGGACGCCCTCGACCTCCTCCAGGGCCGGGACCATGACGTCCTCGACCGTGCTCGCGAGGGCGTTGGGGCTCTTGTCGCCGGACACCGCCATCTGGACCACGGGCACGTCGTCGACGGATCCGGTCGTGACCTGCGGCTCGACGCCCTCCGGGAGCGCCTGCTGCGCGCCCGCCACGGCGGTCTGGAGCCGCTGCGTGGCGGACTCCATGTCGGTGCCGTAGTCGAGCTCCACCGTGGTCAGCGAGATGCCGGTCGACGCCGTCGAGCGCACCGACGCGACCCCGTCGACGGAGGCGATGGCCTCCTCGATCACGTCGGTGACCTGCTCCTCCACGACCGCGGGCGACGAGCCCGGGTACTGCGCGGCCACGATGCCGGTGGGGAGCTGGAGCGACGGGATGAGCTCCTGCTTCAGGGAGGTCATGCTCAGCACGCCGAACACCGCGATCGCGATGGTCACCAGTGCTACGACGGCTCGGTTCGCGAGGGACAGCCGGGCGAGACGGAACACGAGGACTCCACGGTGCGGCGGGGTTCGGGCGTACGGCGCGACACCGCCGTCGTCGCCAGGAGGGACCAACGGGGTGAAATCAGACCGAAGTCACAGAGTAGGGCAGCGCTCCGGACCACCCGCAAGCCGACGGAGGCATTGACACGCCCGCCCGAACCGTTCCGCGTGGCATGCCCTGGCCCGTCCGCACGCGGGCCAGGGCAGGGGGTCACAGCTCGGACATGGCCTCCTCGGGCGTGCCCTCGACGGCCTTGGCGGCGCGGTTCCAGCGCTGCCAGAGCACGCGCTCCCCGATCGGCCGGGCCATGAGGTGCGCCGTCACGAGGAACACGACCACACCGACGAGCAGCACGCCGGACGCGACCCAGAAGGGCGAGGCGGCACCGACGCTCTCGGCGAGCAGGCCGGCCACCACCGGGGCGGGGGCCGCGAAGCCCCAGCGCACCAGGTTGAACGCACCCGTCGTGACCCGGCGGTCCGGGTCGCCGAGCGCGAGCGACAGGTCGGTGAGGTTGGCGTTGGCGATACCCATGAACACACCGGCCACGATGGTCACGGCGATGGACCCGGCGGTGCCGACGCCGACGGCGAGCAGGGCCACGCACACCAGCACGCCCGTGACGGCGACACCCAGCGTCTGCACGAACCCGATGCGGTGCGCCAGCCGGTGGCCGACCCCGAGGATGCCGACGGCCACGCCGATGCCCCAGGCGGTGAACACCAGGCCCAGCGGCACGACGTCGAGCCCGAGGAAGACGGGCACGTAGCCGAGCACCACGAAGAACACGAAGTTGTACGCGGCCGTCACGACCGCCAGCGACAGGAAGCCCGGCTTGCGGAACAGCCCGAAGACCTGCCCGAGCTTGAGCGGCGCGGGCTTCTCGGCCGGGTCCTTGAGCCGCGTGGCGGACACCAGCAGGGCGACGACCATGAGCAGGCCGCACACGAAGAACGGCACCCGCCAGCTGATGTGCCCCAGCAGCCCGCCGATCAGCGGCCCGACGGCGAAGCCGAGCCCCACGCAGGTCTCGAACAGCCCGACCACCCACTCGCGGTCCTTGGCCAGGGCGACGAGCAGCACCATGGCGGTGGCGAAGAACATCGCGTTGCCCAGGCCCCAGACGCCGCGGAGCACCGCGAGCTGGACGATGTTGCCGCTCAGCGCGGCCAGGACCGCCGCGATGGCGACGAGCGTGACGCCGGTCGCCAGGATCTTCTTGTACCCGAACTTCCCGGTCGCCATCACCGCGGGGATCATGCCGATGGCCATGACCGCGATGTACGCGGTGAACAGCAGCTCGATCTCCCAGGTGGTGGCACCGATCTCGGCGCCGATCACGGGAAGGATCGGGTCGACGACGGCGATGCCCGCGATCGCGAAGAAAGCGGTGAGCGCCGTGGCGTAGATGGCTGTCTTGTTCGGTTCGTTGCGCGCGCTGGCCACGCGGCCTCCTCTGGATCATTTATCTGTACCACACAGGTATATGCCTGTAGGCTACACCTATGTCGAGGGAGACGGAAGAGAACACCGACGGGGAGCACCCCGACGAGGCCCCGCTGTCGCGCGTGGAGCTCCAGCTCGCACTGCTGCTGCGCCGGGCGGAGCGCACCGGCGCCATCCGGGCCGGCCACACCCCCGCGCTGGAACGGTCGGGCTACCTGCTGCTGCAGGTGCTCAGCACCGAGGGCCCGCTCGGCATCAACGCGCTTGCCGCGCGCCAGGGCCTGGACGCCTCGACCGTGACCCGGCAGGTGGTCAGCCTGGAGAAGGCCGGGTTCGCCCGGCGCAGCCGCGACCCGCACGACGGCCGGGCCGTGCGGGTCGAGGCGACGGAGGCCGGCACCGCCCAGCTCGAGCGCGAACGCACGCGGCGCAGCGCGATGTACGACCAGATCCTCGAGAGCTGGTCGCCGTTCGAACGGTCCCTGCTGGCCGAGCTGTTGGAGCGCCTGAACCATGACCTGGACGCCTTCCGGCGCGACCCGGAGGAGTGAGCTCGCGCCTCCAAAGAACTGCTTGCAAAGAAACCCTTGCAAAGGTGTGTTGGCATGCGTAGGGTTGGGCACACGAGCTAGCCCGACCCGAGCCAGGAGATGCACCGATGAGCGCCTTCGCACCCACCGCCCTTCCCCAGGTCCACCACTTCCTCGTGCCGCGCACGGTCGCGGCCGCCGCGGGCCGGCAGCCGGCGGCGCCGGCCCACGAGCAGGAGGCCCGGCGCGACGAGGCCCTGCGCCGCGAGGCGGAGCGCGCCGACCGTCGGCGCGCCCAGGCCGAGCGCGCCCGCGACAACGCCGCGGCACGCCACCCGCTCGCGCTGCGCTGAACCCGCCGGGCACTGGGTAACGTCCTGCCTATGGCAACAGCGCGCGAGGACTCAGCGGCACACGAGGCGGACCAGGACGCAGCGGCGGCCGACCCGTCAGCTGCGCCGCCGTCAGCCGCCCCGCCGTCAGCCGGGCCACCGGCGGAGCTCGCTCCCGCGGCACTGCGCGCGCTCGCCCACCCGCTGCGCATCCGCATCCTCGACCTGCTCCCCAGTCACGGGCCCCTGACCGCCAGCAAGCTCGGCGAGATCGTCGGCGAGTCGAGCGGCTCGACGAGCTACCACCTGCGCCAGCTCGCCAAGCACGGCCTGGTCCGTGAGGTCGAGGGCCGGGGCACGGCGCGGGAACGCTGGTGGGAGCGCACGCCCGGCGGGTTCAGCATCTCCACCGTGGGCAAGGACTCCCCCGCCAGCCGGCAGACCGCCGAGGCGGTCAACATCGAGTTCCTGCGCCTGCGCCACGAGCGCGTGATGGCCTTCGTCCGCGCCGGCCAGGGCGCGGACGAGGAGACCCTGAAGAAGTGGGACGGGACCACCACGTTCTTCTCCTCCAACAAGTGGGCCACCCCGGAGCAGATGCGGGCGATCGTCGAGGCCTGGGGCCGCTTCGCGACCGAGCACATCGACCCGCTCAGCTCCCAGGAGGAAGCCCCCGGGATGGTCCCCTTCGAGATCCACTTCGACGCCTTCCCGACGATCGACCCGCAGGGCAACCCGCTCTGATCCGCCGCTCCTCTGCCGTCAGCAGATCTGCGGCGGGCAGAGACGGCTGTCCGGCGGGCCTGCGCCCGGCGATCGTGGAGTCATGACCGAGACCACCCTGACCCAGGCCTTCGACGACCACCTCGCCTCGCGGCTGCTGCACCAGCGAATGGTGCTGATCGGCGGCGAGATCGACGACGCCGTCGCCAACCGCGTGACCTCGCAGCTCCTGCTGCTCGCCGCGGAGGACGCGGCCGCCGACATCAGCCTCTACCTCAACTCCCCCGGCGGCTCCACCAGCGCCGGGCTCGCCGTCCACGACGCGATGAAGCTGGTGCCGAACGCGGTGTCGACCGTCGCCGCCGGCTTCGCGGGCGGCACGGCGCAGTTCCTGCTCGCCGCGGGCGCGCCCGGCAAGCGCTACGCGCTCCCGCACGCGCGGATCATGATGCACCAGTCCGCCGGCGGGGCGGGTGGTACGACGACGGACGTGGTGGTCCAGGCGGAGAACATCCGGCACGTCAACGACGTGGTGACGCGGCTGCAGGCCGAGCACACGGGTCAGACGGTGGAGGCCGTCGCCGCGGACTCCGAGCGCGACCGCTGGTTCACCGCCGAGCAGGCGCTGGCCTACGGGATGATCGACCGGGTCGTGGACCACGTCGACGACGTCCGGCCGGGCGGGAAGCGGCGTGCCGGGCTCTGAGGCGGCCGGCCCGGGGTCAGGCCGCCAGCAGCACTGCCTCGCCCCGCCGGCCGGCGTCGGAGGAGGTACCGGACGGCGCGGCCCGGCCCGCCTGCAGTGGGTGCCGCGAGGAGGAGAAGCCGGCCGAACGGCGGGCCGCGGACGACAGGACGCGGACCCGGCGGCCCTCCTCCTGCTCGGCGAGGGCGATCGCGAGATCGGCCCACGCGCGTTCGACGAGGTCGACCAGCCGCATGCCGAGCGCCTCGCACACCGCGGCGAGCACCTCGGAGGAGGCCTCCTTGCGCCCGCGCTCCACCTCGGACAGGTAGGCGGTCGAGACCCGGGCGTCCGCGGCGACGTCGGCCAGGGTGCGGCGCTGCTCGCGGCGTGCCCGCCGGAGGATGCCGCCGACGAGGTCGCGCAGCAGCGGTTCACGGGTGTGCTCCAGCGTGCCGGACCGGGCTCCCGGTGCGCCCTCGTTCGTGGTGCCGAGCCCGGCAGGGCTCGCTGTACCTATCGAGATCATCGCCATGTGCCCACTCCCGCCGTTGGTACCCGTCACGCTACCCAACCCCACGGACGTCCCGGGTCGTTCCGGCATCTGCTGCTGGCGTAACGGGCGACCCGGCGACGGCGGGCAGGCCGGGGCGGTGCAGCCAGAGCGGTAAAGGCCGGGTGCGTGTCAGTGGCTCCTGGCACCATGGGACCACCGACCAGGAGAGGACAGTGGTGTTCGGATCTATCGAGGTGCGCGGAGCCCGCGAGAACAACCTGCAGGACGTCTCTGTCGACATCCCCAAGCGCAAGCTCACGGTGTTCACCGGGGTCTCGGGCTCGGGCAAGAGCTCGCTGGTGTTCGGCACGGTCGCCGCCGAGTCCCGGCGGCTCATCGACGAGACGTACTCGGCGTTCCTCCAGGGCTTCATGCCCTCGCGCCCGCGTCCTGACGTCGACACGCTGTCGAACCTGTCGGCCGCCATCGTCGTGGACCAGGAGCCGATGGGCGCGAACGCACGCTCGACCGTCGGCACGGCCACCGACGCCTACACGATGCTGCGCGTCATCTGGTCGCGGCTCGGCACGCCGCACATCGGCGGGTCGAACCTCTTCTCCTTCAACGACCCGCAGGGCATGTGCGCCAACTGCGAGGGGCTGGGCCGCGTCTCCGCGATCGACACCGAGGCGCTGGTGGACCGGAGCAAGTCCCTCAAGGAGGGGGCCATCACCTTCCCCAACTTCGGGGTGGGCACCTGGTACTGGAAGGTCTACGCCGACTCCGGCTTCTTCGACGTCGACAAGCCGCTCAAGGACTACACCGACGCCGAGTGGCACGACCTGATGCACGGCGAGGAGCGCAAGATCGTCTCGGGCGGCATCAACGTCACGTACGAGTCGCTGGTCCCGAAGATCACCCGGCTCTACCTGGTCAAGGACGTCGAGTCGATGAAGGGCGCGATGCGGGCGGCCGTCGACCGGCTGGCCACCTTCACGTCCTGCCCCGAGTGCGGCGGCACCCGGCTCAACGACCGGGCCAGGTCGTCGCTGGTCAAGGGCAAGCACATCGGCGAGGCGGCGGCGATGCAGCTCACCGACCTGGCCGAGCTGGTGCGCGACCTGGCCGACCCGCACGTCCAGCCGATCCTCGACGGGCTCAACGACCTGCTCGCCACGTTCGAGCAGATCGGGCTCGGATACCTGTCGCTGGACCGCGAGTCGTCGTCGCTGTCGGGCGGCGAGGCGCAGCGCACCAAGATGGTGCGGCACATGGGCTCGGCCCTGACCGACCTGACCTACGTGTTCGACGAGCCGACGATCGGGCTGCACCCGCACGACGTGCGGCAGATGAACATCCTGCTCCAGCGGCTGCGGGACAAGGGCAACACGGTGCTCGTCGTCGAGCACAAGCCCGAGGTCATGGCGGCGGCGGACCATCTGATCGACATGGGCCCGGGCGCCGGCACCCACGGCGGCACCGTGGTCTACCAGGGCGACATCGCGGGCCTGCGCACGTCCGGCACAGCGACCGGCAAGCACCTGGACCAGGCAGTGACTGTCAAGGCGGCACCCCGCACCCCGACCGGGGCCCTGCGGATCGAGCACGCGAACCTGCACAACCTCCAGGACGTCACGGTCGAGGTGCCGCTCGGCGTGCTGGTCGCGGTGACCGGCGTGGCCGGGTCGGGCAAGAGCTCGCTCATCCACGGCTGCCTGCCGCGCGACGGCGTCACGTTCGTCGACCAGTCCGCGATCCGCGGGTCCCGGCGGTCCAACCCGGCCACCTACACCGGGATCCTGGAGCCCATCCGCAAGCAGTACGCGCGCGCCAACGGGGTCAAGCCCGCGCTGTTCAGCGCCAACTCGGCGGGCGCGTGCCCGGAGTGCAAGGGCGTCGGCCTCATCTACACCGACCTGGCCTTCATGGCGGGCGTCGCCAGCGTGTGCGAGGCCTGCGAGGGCAAGCGGTTCACCGACGAGGTGCTCGGCTACACCCTGCGCGGCAAGAACATCGCCGACGTGCTCGCCATGTCCGTCGAGGAGGCGCTGGGGTTCTTCACGGAGAAGACGGTGCAGCCCATGCTGTCCCGGCTCTCCGACGTCGGTCTGGGCTACATCTCGCTCGGTCAGCACCTCAACACGCTGTCAGGCGGGGAGCGCCAGCGCCTCAAGCTGGCCATCGAGATGGGCGGCGACACCCCGACCTTCGTGCTCGACGAGCCCACCGCGGGCCTGCACATGCAGGACGTCGACAACCTGGCCGGTCTGCTGGACCGCCTCGTCGACTCCGGCCGGTCGGTGATCGTCGTGGAGCACAACCTGTCGGTCGTCGCGCGGGCCGACTGGGTGATCGACATGGGTCCGGGCGGCGGGCACGACGGCGGCCGCGTCGTCTTCGAGGGCACACCGGCCGACCTGGCGCGGCACGAGGCGTCGCTGACGGGCCGCCACCTCGCCGAGCTCCTCGGCTGAGGCCAGAGTGCAGCGCAGGGTGGGGGCCGAGCGTGCGAGGCACGCACCCGGAGCGGAGAGCCGGGCTCAGCCGATCAACGGCACGGTCTGAGGCAAGGGCGCAGCCCGGCCCGGTCGTGCCCCCACCCGGGTTCGAACCGGGACTGTGCCGGGTTTAAGCCGGCTGCCTCTGCCAGTTGGGCTATGGGGGCGCACCCCAGAGACTACCGAGCGGCAATCGCCTCACGGGAGTTCTGACCGGCTGAGTTCGGTCGGTTGCCCAGGCCCAGTAGTGAGTTCGGTCGGTTGCTTTGAGATCGGTCAATCAATGGACCGATCTCAAAGCAACCGACCGAACTCACGTCAGCCACGGGTCAACTGGGCTCGCAGGCGACCGAAGGAACGAGACCCGTCAGGCCTTGGAGCCCGACTCGGCGCGCTCGGCGGACGACTCCGCCTTCTGCTCGACCTTCTCGCCGACCGGCTTGGGCGGCACGGAGGCGTTGCGGAACTCCTGGCGCGGGTCGTGCAGCGAGCCGAGCGAGACCAGCTCGCGGCCCATCAGGAACTGACCGATCCAGCCGACCAGGATGCGGGCCTTGCGGTTGCCGGTCGGCATCGCCATGACGTGGTAGCCGCGGTGGGCCACCCAGGCCGGGAACCCGCGCAGCTTGACGAAGCCGAACAGCTCGGCGACACCCTTGTAGAGGCCCAGCGAGGCGACCACACCGACGTTCTTGTGGTTGTACTCGACGGCGGGCCGCTCCTTGTAGAGCGCCACGATGTTGTCGGCCAGGCGCACGGCCTCGCGGATCGCGTGCTGCGCGTTCGGCGGGCAGAACTTGCCGGGGTTGAGCACGTCCGGCACGGCGGCGCAGTCGCCCGCGGCCCAGGCGCCCTCGACGATCTCGCCGTCCTCCGTGGCCACCTGCAGGGTGGGGAGCACGGTGACGCGACCCAGCTTGTCGAACGGGAGGTCGGACGCCTCCTTGATGACCGGGTTCGCCTTGACGCCCGCGGTCCAGACGATGGTCTCGGTGTCGAACTCGACACCGGTCGACGTCACGACGTGCCCGTCCACGCAGGACGAGAGGAACGTGTTGAGGTGGAACTCGATGCCGCGCTTCTTCAGCTCGGCCAGGGCGTACTCGCCCATCGGCTCCGTGACCTCGGGCAGGATGCGGCCGGCGCCCTCGATCATGACGAACCGCAGGTCGGACGCCTCGATCGTGTTGTACTGCCGCGTCGCGTAGCGCGCCATGTCCTCGATCTCGGCGAGCGCCTCGATGCCGGCGAACCCGCCGCCCACGAAGGTGAACGTGAGCATGCGCTTGCGCAGGTCGGCGTCCCAGGTGGAGGACGCCACGTCCATGCGGTTGATGACGTGGTTACGGACCGCGATGGCCTCCTCCACGTTCTTGAAGCCGATCGCGTTCTCCGCCAGGCCCGGGATGGGCAGCGTGCGCGAGACCGAGCCGAGGCCGACGACCAGCTGGTCGTAGGTGACCTCGTACTCGTCGCCCTCCTCCGGCTGGATCTTCACGGCCTTGCGACCGTGCTCGATCGTGGTGACCTTGCCCTGCAGCACGTCGATGCCCTTGAGGGCCTTGCGGTGCGGCGCGACGACGTCGCGGGCGTCGATGGAGCCCGCACCCGCCTCGGGCAGGAAGGGCGCGTACGTCATGTACGGGCGCGGGTCGACGACGACGATGGCCGCTTCGCGCTTCTTCAGCTTCTTTCGCAGACGGCGCGCCACGTACAGGCCGACGGACCCGCCGCCGAGCACGACGATGCGCGGCACCTTCCGCGGGCGCGGCGTCGCCGGGTCGGAAGCATGGCTGACCGAGGTCAGGTCGTTCTGAGGCATGATTCCCAGGGTACCGCGCCCTAAGCGTGTTTCTTCACATGGCAAAGAGCGGCGGGTGCGTGACGCCCACCACGCCGCTTCGCTGCGTATCGTGCCCGGTCAACGGACCACCTGGGACGGGAGTTCCCGACCACCGGAAATCCGCCCCGGAGAAAGTCAGCCCATCGACAGCGCGATCCCGTCCAGGATGTCGTGCTCGCTGGTCACCACGTGGGTCAGCGAGCCGCCCGCGGCCTGCACGTCGGTCACGACGCGCCGGATCACCTCGGACCACACGAGCGCGCCGGCGGCGATCACGTCGACCCGCCCCGGGTGCAGGAAGCCCATCGCGGTGCGCTCGGCGCGCGGCGCCGCGAGCAGCGCGGCGCAGGACGCGAGCACGGTCTCCACGGGCAGCCGGGCCCCGTGCACGCGCTCACGCTGGTACTCGGTCAGGCCGAGGGCGTGCGCGGTCACGGTCGTGATCGACCCGGCCAGCCCCACCAGCGTGGCGGTGCTCCCCAGCGGCACGGCACGGACGGCGTCGTCCAGGTGGGCCCGGACGTCCGCGCGGGCCGCCTCGATCTCGGCGGCCGACGGCGGGTCGCTGTGCAGGTGCCGCTCCGTCATCCGGACCGAGCCGACGTCCATCGAGATGCTCGCGTCCACTGCGTCCGTGCCGAGGACCAGCTCGGTGGAGCCGCCGCCGAGGTCGACCACGAGGTACGGCCCCGCGTGCGCCCCGGCGACGCCGCTGGTGGCGCCACGGAACGACAGCTCGGCCTCCTCGTGCCCACTGATCACCTCGACGTCGACGCCGAGCGCGTCCCGGACGCCGTCGAAGAAGGCGTCGCGGTTGCGCGCGTCCCGGGTGGCGGACGTCGCGACGAACCGCACGCGCTGCGCACCGGCGGCCTCGATGGCCGTGGCGTACTGCCGGGTCGCCGCGAGGGTGCGCTCCAGCGCCTCGGGCGCGAGCTCACCGGTGCGGTCGACGCCCTGGCCGAGCCGCACCACCTCCATGCGGCGGTCGAGCTCCGTGAGGTTTCCGGCGGCGTCGACGTCCGCGACCAGCAGGCGGATCGAGTTGGTGCCGCAGTCGACCGCGGCCACGCGAGAGGAAGTCACGCGAGGATTCTCCCAGGCGCTCCGGCCGCGCGACGTCGGACGTGCCGGTTCGCGAGAAACCTCACGCCGGCGGTTCCCGTGGCGCGGGGCTCAGAACGGAGGGCTCAGCAGGTGCAGCGGTCCGGGCGCCAGGTGTCCCTGACCAGGGCGAGCGCCTCGTCACCCAGCGGGTTCACGCCCGGTCCGGCGGCGAGCGCGTGCGCGAACAGGACGTGCAGGCACTTGACGCGCGTCGGCATGCCGCCCGCGGAGATGCCGTCGATCTCGTCGACGTGCCCGATCGCCTCGCGCTGCGCCAGATAGTGCTCGTGCGCGGCGCGGTAGGCCGCGGCGAGCTCCTCGTCGGTCTCCAGCCGCGCCGTCATCTCCTTCATGACGCCGTTGGCCTCCAGCGTCGAGGCGGCGGCCACCGCACCGGGATGCGTCAGGTAGAAGACGGTCGGGAACGGGGTGCCGTCAGGCAGGCGGGGCGCGGTGCGCGCCACCGTCGGACGGCCGCACACGCAGCGCGCCGCGATCCCCACGACGCCGCGCGGCTCGCGGCCGAGCTGCTCGGCCAGGACGCGCAGGTCGTCGTCGGACACGGTGTCAGTCGCGGTGTTCACGACCCCATTGTCTCCCAGAGCGCGGGTGGCGCCGTGCGGCCTACTCGCCGTCGGCGATCCGCACGGAGTCCCAGACGTTCTGGTACCAGGGCGCGTCGTCGCCGTCGGAGGTGCCAGGGGTCGGCTCCACGACGCCGGGCCGCGGCGCCTCCTGCTCGACCGAGTCGGTGTCGAGCGGGCGCCACACCTTGTCCCCGGGCATGACGAACCGGAGGCGCGACCGGGCCTGCTCGATGACGTACGAGCGGTCGTCCCAGCGGGCGAGCTCCGTCTCCAGCTCGGCCTTCTGCTCCTGCTGCTGGCTCAGCTCGGCACGCAGGTCGCGCAGCTCGGCCTGCTGCGTCACCACGGCGCGCACGGTCGGCAGCAGCAGCACCACGGCGAGGAGCACCACGACGGACAGCACCATGGCGCGCACGGTCAGCACCTCGGGCACCATGAGCCCGTAGCGGCCGCGCCTGCGGTCGGCGCGCGCCGGACGGGTGGGCGGCGCGACGCTGCCCGTGGCCGTGCTCCGGCGGCGCGGCTGCGCGGGTCGCTTCGCCCCGCTGCCCGACGTCGGCCGGGTACCCCGGGGCGCGGCACCCGTCGTCGTGCGGGCGCCCGGGCGGCTGGCCGCGGCCCGGCCCGAGGCCGAGCGGGGTGCGGCCGTGCGGTGGCCCGCCGACGTCGACGGCGCGGCGGGCTTGCGCGCGGTCGGCGCGGCCGTCGTCGAGCGCGCCGGCGTCGGCTTCGCGGCGGTGCGCCCCGCCGTCGTCCCCGTCTTCCGGCCCGCTGCGGCGCCCTTGGCCGCCTTCGAGCCCTTCGGGTCCTTCGCGTCCTTGGCCGCGGAACCCTTCGCGGTCTTGGCCGCGGACCCCTTCGCCGCGGAACCCTTCGCCGCCGGCCCGGGGGCCTTCTTGGCTCCCGCCCGGCCCTTCGCCGGCGTCGTCCCCTTGCCGCCCTTGGCGCCGGACGCGCCCGTGCGCGGGGTCGACGAGGGGCGCGCACCCGAGCCGCGCGCCGAACCCGAGGGCCGCGCCGGGCGACGTGAGGAAGGCATGGGTCGATTGTGCCGATTCGCCAGGCCTTTGTACCGGCATTACCTCCGGCGCGCCGTGTGTCGATCCCGTGGAACACAAAAGCTGTCAGACACCGGCCGACGTGTCAGACGTACAGGCCACCCGAGGGATCTGTAGTTCTGACACGTCGGCGCGTGTCTGACAGCTCCGCGCGGGGCTGCCGCACCAGCGCCGGTCGAACGGTTGAGGCCCCCTCGACCAGCGCCGTCAGGCCTGGATCAGCCCTGGAAGCGCGGGAACGCCGACCGGCCGGCGTACGTGCCGGCCTCGTCGAGCGCCTCCTCGATGCGCAGGAGCTGGTTGTACTTCGAGATGCGCTCGCCGCGGGCGGGGGCACCGGTCTTGATCTGGCCGGCGTTGGTCGCCACGGACAGGTCCGCGATGGTGGTGTCCTCGGTCTCGCCGGAGCGGTGCGAGGTCATCGTGGTGAAGCCGTTGCGCTGGGCCAGCGTCACGGCGTCGAGCGTCTCGGTGAGCGTGCCGATCTGGTTGAGCTTGACGAGCAGCGAGTTCGCCGACTTGAGCTCGATGCCCTTGGCGAGGCGCTCCGGGTTGGTGACGAACAGGTCGTCGCCGACGATCTGCACCTTGTCGCCGACCTTGCCCATGAGCCCGGACCAGGAGTCCCACTCGTCCTCGGACAGCGGGTCCTCGATGGACACCAGCGGGTAGTCGGCCACGAGCTGCTCGTAGTACGCGATCATCTCGTCCGGCGTCTTCTTGCCGCCCTCGAAGGCGTACACGCCGTCCGAGAAGAACTCGGTCGAGGCGACGTCCAGCGCGAGCGCGACGTCGGTGCCCGGCTTGAGGCCGGCCCGCTCGATCGCGACGAGGATCAGGTCGAGCGCCTCACGGTTGCTGCCGAGGTTCGGCGCGAAGCCGCCCTCGTCGCCCAGGCCGGTGGCCAGGCCCTTCTCCTTCAGCACGGACTTGAGGGAGTGGTACACCTCGGTGCCGGTGCGCAGCGCCTCGCGGAACGTCGGGGCGCCGATCGGGGCGACCATGAACTCCTGGATGTCCACGTTCGAGTCCGCGTGGGACCCGCCGTTGAGGATGTTCATCATCGGCACGGGCAGGACGTGCGCGTTCGGGCCGCCCACGTACCGGAACAGGTCCAGGCCGGAGCTCTTGGCGGCGGCCTTCGCGACGGCGAGGGACACGCCCAGGATCGCGTTCGCGCCCAGCTTGCCCTTGTTCGGCGTGCCGTCCAGGTCCAGGAGCGTCTGGTCGATGATGCGCTGCTCTTCGGCGTCGTACCCGATGAGCTCGGGGGCGATCTCGTCGTTGACGGCCGCGACCGCCTTCTCGACGCCCTTGCCCAGGTAACGGCCCTTGTCTCCGTCACGCAGCTCGACGGCCTCGAACGCGCCGGTCGATGCACCGGACGGGACCGCCGCACGGGCGAAGGTGTTGTCGTCCAGGACGATCTCCACCTCCACGGTGGGGTTGCCGCGCGAGTCGAGGATCTCGCGTGCTCCAACGGCTTCGATGCTAGCCACGGGGTCTCCTTCTAAGGATGTTGCTCGGAGGTTACGGCCCCCAGCCTAGGACGTCGGGCGAGGGGGCGCGGAACCGTCCACGAGCCCGCAGTTCACAGGCCCACCACAGGTCCGCGACAGGGCTGCCACAGCGAGCCTGCCTAGCGTCCCGACCGTCCGGCGCAGACCGCCCGCGGTGCGACCCGCACGCCCGCTCACCCCTCCTCCACGGCGTGCGGCACCGCCCGCGCGGCGGTCTGCGCGGACACCAACGTCCCCGCACGTTCCTCAGGACCCCAGGCAGGAGCCCATGTTCTTCACCTATCTGCGCAGAGAGCTGCGCAACCGGCGCAAGCAGACGGTCGTGGTCGCGATCGGACTCGCGGTCGCGATCGCACTGGTCATCGTCGTCAACGCGGTCTCGACGGGCGTCCGGAACGCCCAGGCGGAGGTGCTCGAGTCGGTCTACGGCGTCGGCACCGACATCACCGTGACCCAGGCGAGCGAGGGCCCGGGCGAGGGCGGCGGCCCCGGCCGGTTCGACTTCGGCGAGGGAGAGGGCGAGGCCGGCGAGGACGGCACGCGCAACCTCGCGCAGGACCGCCTCAGCACCGCCATGGGGTCGACGTCGTTCGATGCCGCCGCGCTGGAGTCCGTCGCCGGCCTGGACCACGTGTCCGGCGTCGCCGCGACGCTGGACCTGCAGAACATGTCGTTCTCCGGCGAGATGCCGGACTTCGAGGCCATGCAGGAGGGCGGCGGCCCCGTCGACCTGCGCATGGACGCGGACGGCTCCGGCGAGGGGTCGGCCGGCGGGTCGTCGTTCGAGATCGAGCAGTTCACGGTCACGGGCGTGGACCCGGACGCCGCCGCCGTCGGGCCGCTGACCACCGCCACCGTGGCCGACGGCCGGACGCTGGCGGCGGACGACGAGAACGTCGCCGTCCTGGACGCCACCTACGCCACGCAGCAGGAGCTCGCCGTCGGCGACAAGATCACCGTGGGCGGCGAGGAGCTGGAGATCGTCGGCACGGTCACCTCCACGACGGGCGACGACGTCGCCACGGCGTCCGACGTCTACGTGCCGCTGGCCACCGCGCAGACACTCGCTGACCTCGCCGACCAGGTCACCGACGTCTACGTGCAGGTCGACTCGGCCGAGAACGTCGACGCCGTCGCCGCCGCGATCGAGGGCGAGCTGCCCGACGCCTCCGTGAGCACGCAGTCCGACCTCGCCGAGGGCGTCACGGGCTCCCTCTCGACGGCGTCCGACCTGATCGGCACGCTCGGCACCTGGCTGAGCATCATCGTGCTCGCGGCGGCCTTCGGCCTCGCGATCCTGTTCACGGTGTCCGGCGTCAACCGCCGCACGCGCGAGCTGGGCACGCTCAAGGCGATCGGCTGGAGCAAGGGCCGCGTGGTGGGCCAGGTCGCCGGCGAGTCCGTGGTGCAGGGCCTGATCGGCGGCGTCGCCGGCCTCGCGATCGGCGCGCTGGCGGTCTGGGCCATCAACCTCGCGGGCATCACGCTGAGCGGCGGCACCTCGGGCGGCGGCTTCATGATGGGCGGCCCCGGCGGTGGCGGGGGCGGCGGCGCGATGCCGGCCGGCGGTGGGCAGGGCGCCGAGGGCGGCGGCTTCGGTGCGGCGCGCCCGGGCGGTCTGGCCGACGCCGCGAGCAGCGCCGTCGACGTCGCCCTCCAGGCTCCGGTCAGCCTGTGGATCGTGCTGGCCGCCGTCGGCCTCGCGGTGCTGGGCGGGCTGGTCGCCGGTGTGGTCGGCGGCCAGCGTGCCGCACGCCTGCGCCCGGTCGAAGCCCTCCGTTCCCTCGCGTGAGCGACAACCAGCCGACCTGAAAGAGGCAGACATGTATCAGATCGACGACCTGACCAAGACGTACCAGCAGGGGAAGCGCGTGGTGCGCGCGCTCAAGGGCGTGTCCCTGACCATCGGCGACGGCGAGCTCGTCGCGGTGCAGGGGCCGACCGGCGGCGGCAAGTCCACGCTGCTGCAGATGCTCGGCGGGCTCGACCGTCCGACGTCGGGCACGGTGAAGCTCGACGGGACCGACCTCGCCGGGATGAGCGACGCGCAGCTCACGGCGGCGCGGGCCGAGACGATCGGGTTCGTGTTCCAGAACTTCAACCTGATCCCGACGCTCACCGCGCTGGAGAACGTGGAGACGGCGCTCGTGCCGGCCAAGGTGCCGCGCCAGACGCGGACGGCGCGGGCGCTGGCCGCCCTGGAGTCGGTGGGCCTCGGCGACCGCGGCGACCACCTCCCCGGCGAGCTGTCGGGCGGGCAGCAGCAGCGCGTCGCGATCGCGCGGGCGCTGGTGAAGAACCCCAAGGTGCTGCTGGCCGACGAGCCCACCGGCAACCTCGACGAGGAGACCCGCGACGAGATCGTGGACCTCATCGAGGGCCTGTGGAAGGAGCAGGGCCTGACGATCGTGCTGGTCACGCACGACTCCGTGGTGGCCCGGCGGACGCCGCGCCGGCTGCGCATCGCGAAGGGCGCGGTCAAGGACCTCACGGCGGCCTGACGGTGCCCTGAGCAGGCGCCGCGGCAGTTTGCCCCGCGGACTCGGTACGTGGCATCGAGGTCGGCACAGCCCTGTGCCGACCTCGATGCCACGTACCGACTGCTCGGGACGGGCCCATTCACAGGTAAGGGCGCCTCACGAATCGTTACAGACGGTTAACACGACTTTCCAGGCGACCCCAGTTCCGTGGCGATATGGTCCAAACCTCCCCGCCAGTTGACCGGGGAGACGAACTGGGGAGGCAATCAGTGAGGCAAGCACGCATCGCCACCTTCGCCGCGGGGGCGGCCGTGGTGGCCCTGACCGTGGCCGGGTGTACCCCGAGCGACACCGTCGAAGACGACGGGCCGGTCACCCTGAAGCTCACGATCGACCAGGACATGGAGACGCTCTTCCCGGGCGACTCCGGCATCGCCGACAACATCGCGATCCTCGACGTCGTCTACGACGGCCTGGTCCGGTACGACCCGGAGACCAAGGAGCCGTACAACTACGTCGCCGAGTCGATCGAGTCCGACGACAACACCGTCTGGACCATCAAGATCAAGCCCGACCTGACGTTCCAGAACGGTGAGCCCGTCGACGCCGCCGCGTTCGCCCGCTCCTGGAACTACACGGCCGGCCACCCGGAGCTGTACAGCAACTACTTCTTCGAGCGCTTCAAGGGCTACGAGGAGATGCAGGACGAGATCGACGACGAGGGCGAGGTCGTGAAGGAGAGCCCGGTCGAGGAGCTGTCCGGCCTCACCGTCGCGGACGACCTGACGCTCGAGGTCGAGCTCAACGCGCCGTTCGCCGGCTTCGCCACGATGCTCGGCTACACCGGCTTCTACCCGGTCGCCCAGGAGTGCCTGGACGACGTCGAGGCCTGCGCCGTCAAGCCGATCGGCAACGGCCCGTTCCAGATCACCGAGTGGGACCAGGGCGTGTCGGTCGACGCCGAGCGCTGGGCGGACTACACGCTGGACGAGACGCCCGAGGACATCGACGCGATCAACTGGCGCGAGTACGCCGGGGCGTCGTCCTGGAGCGACTTCGAGGCCGGTGACCTCGACGTCAGCTACCCGCCGCCGGCCGACCTGGCCGCCGCGCAGGAGGACCCCGAGCTCTCCGAGCGGCTCGCCGAGGCACCGGGCGCCGCGCTGACCTACATCGGCTTCCCGCTGTACGAGGACGGCCCGTGGCAGGACAAGGAGTTCCGCAAGGCGATCTCCATGGCGATCGACCGCGAGACCATCGTCGACCAGCTCTCGGGCGGCCTGGCCACCCCGGCCGACTCGTGGGTCGTGCCGGACGGCGTCCCCGGCGGCGAGGCCGGCACCTGCGAGTGGTGCGTCTTCGACCCGGAGGCGGCCAAGGCCGCGCTGGAGAAGGCCGGCGGCTGGCCCGACGGCGAGACGCTGACGATCGGCCTGAGCAACGACGAGACCGAGATCGAGTACTTCAAGGCGATCGGTGACTCCATCGAGGCCAACCTCGGCATCCCGTACGAGCTCAAGCCGAACCCGGACTTCTCCTCGGTCCGGTCCGAGCAGGGCTTCGACGGCATCTTCCGGAACAACTGGTTCCCGGACTACCCGCTGAACGAGAACTACCTGGCCTTCTACGCCGTCGGCGAGGAGGGTGCGGGCAACTTCGGCTGGTACGACAAGGAGTTCGAGGACAAGCTCGCCGAGGGCGACCAGGCCGCGACGCTCGACGAGGCCGTGGTGAAGTACCAGGAGGCCGAGGCGATCCTCGCCGAGGAGTTCCCGACCATCCCGTTCCGCTTCAACGCGGGCGCCGAGTACTACAGCGAGCGCCTGGACGACGTCGTCCTGGACCCGTTCAGCGGGGCGGTCCGGGTCCGCGCGCTGACCGTCACGGAGTAACCGACCCACCTCCGCAGCGGAGCGGCCCCGTTGGTCGAGCTTGTCGAGACCTGGTCTCGACAAGCTCGACCAACGGTCGGCGCGATCCACCAACCCCCATCCCCCCGGAAGGACCCCTATGGGGCGTTACGTCCTCCGTCGTGTCGCGCAGGCGGTCGGCATGCTGTTCCTGGTGATGTTCGTGCTGCACCTGCTCACGACGCTCGCGATCCAGCTCAACGGCAACCCCGCCCTCGCGTTCTTCGGCGACAAGATTCCCTCGCCGGCCCAGGTCGCCGCCGTCGAGCAGCGGTTCGGCCTGGACGACCCGTGCTACGACCAGCCCGGCAACCCGTGCCTCGGCCCGTTCGTGGAACGGCTCGGCCAGTACGCGCAGGGCGACCTCGGCACCAACCTGCGGGGCCGCGAGGTGACGGACATCGTCGCCAGCGCCGCCCCGAACACGCTGCGGCTGTTCGTCATGGTCACGATCACGTGGCTGGTGCTGGGCATGGTGCTCGGCTCGGTCGCGGCCCGCTGGCGCGGCTCGCCGTCCGACCACGGCATCCGGCTGACGTCGGTGCTCATCGACGCGCTGCCCGTGTTCGTGCTGCTCCTGGTCTACAAGGAGGTCGTGACGGTCCCGCTCAGCGGCTGGGCCAAGGAGACCTTCGGCGAGGACAGCTGGCCGCCGTACTGGTTCAAGCCGTCGTTCGACCCGGAGCACCCGTGGGCCACGGTCGCGGTGCCCGGCATCCTGCTGGGCCTGGCCGGCTCGGCCGCCTTCATCCGCCTGGTGCGCGCGAGCCAGCTCGACTCGTACGGCGGCGACCACGTGCGCACGGCCCGCTCCAAGGGCCTGAACGAGGGCCGCGTCGTGGTGCACCACGTGGTGCGCAACTCGTCGATCCCCGTGGTGACGGCGGTGGGCCTCACCTTCGCGGAGGCCCTGAGCGGCGCCGTCATCACCGAGGGGATCATGAACATCTACGGCATGGGCGGCGTCCTGTGGGACGCCGTGCAGAGCAGCGACGTCGGCCTGGTGCTCGGCATCGTGACCATCCTGACCGCCGTCACGGTGCTGGTGATGATCGTCGTCGACATCGCCTACGCCGCGCTCGACCCGAGGATCCGCTATGAGTGAGGCAGCCTCCGCGGCGACCGGGAACGTCGCCGGCGCCGCGTCCCGCACCCTGGCGTCGGACGCGTGGCGCAGCCTGCGCCGCCGGCCCGACGTCATCATCTCGGGCCTGATCATCACGTTCTTCGTGGTCATGGCCGCGTTTCCCACGCTGTTCACCTCGGTGAGCCCGCGGCACTGCGTGATCGGCGACGCCAAGATCAAGCCGCAGGGCTTCGGCAACGAGTTCCCGCTCGGCACCGACTCGTTCGGGTGCGACACGCTGGCCCAGCTCGCGCACGGTTCGAGGCCGTCGCTGCTGCTGGCCCTCGTGGTGGTCGGCACCGCGCTGGTCATCGGCGTCACGCTCGGCCTGCTCGCCGGGTACTACCTGGGCTGGGTGGACTTCGTGGTGTCCCGCACCGTCGAGGTCTTCCTGGTGATCCCGTACCTGCTCGCGGCGATGCTGCTGCTGAGCCTGTTCAAGAACGTGGACCTCGGCTCGGGCACGTTCACCACGATCATGCTGCCCGCGATCGTGCTGACGCTGTTCGGCTGGATGGGCTACGCCCGGTACGTCCGGGCGAGCGTCCTGGAGGCCAAGAACCTCGACTACGTCACGGCGGCCCGCGCGCTGGGCGCCTCCGACCTGCGGATCATGTTCCGGCACGTGCTGCCCAACGCGATCGGCCCGGTCACGGCCCTGGTCCCGACGGCGATCGCCGGCGTGATCGGCGCGGAGGCCGTGCTCGCGTTCCTCGGCATCGGGGTGCGCCCGCCCGCCATCTCCTGGGGGATCATGATCGAGAACGGCTCCTCGTGGGTGCTCGGCGGCTACCCGCACATGCTGCTGGTGCCGCTGGCCGCGCTGCTCGCGACGGTCCTGTCGCTGGTGGTGCTCGGCGACGCGCTGCGCGACGCCCTCGACCCGAGGCTGAGCGCATGAGCGCCGCCACGGACCGGACGCAGGCGACGCCGTCCGGCACGCCCCTCCTGGAGGTCACCGACCTCGCCGTCGAGTTCCGCACGCCCGACGGCGTGGTGCGCGCCGTCGACGGGCTGTCCTACCGCGTGGAGGCGGGCCGCACGCTCGCGATCGTGGGCGAGTCCGGCTCCGGCAAGTCCGTGTCGTCGCTGGCCGTGATGGGCCTGCTGCCCGACACGGCGCGCGTCACGCGCGGGTCGGTGCGGCTGGGTGGCACCGACCTGCTCACCCTGAGCCGCAAGGAGCACCGCGCCCGCTGCGGCGACCAGGTGGCGATGGTGTTCCAGGACGCGCTGGCCGCGCTCAACCCCGTGCACACCGTGGGCTACCAGCTCACCGAGGCGCTGCGGGCCCGGCGCGGGCTGTCGCGCGGCGACGCCCGCAAGCGCGCGGTCGAGCTGCTCGACCTGGTCAAGGTGCCGAACGCGAAGGCCCGCGTGAAGGAGTACCCGCACCAGTTCTCCGGCGGCATGCGCCAGCGCGTGATGATCGCGACGGCGCTGGCCATGGACCCGGACGTGCTCATCGCGGACGAGCCCACCACGGCCCTCGACGTGACGGTCCAGGCGCAGGTGCTGCGCCTGCTCGCGGAGATCCAGGCGGAGCGGCACATGGGCCTCGTGCTGATCACGCACGACCTGGGCGTCGTGGCGGGCGTCGCCGACGACGTCACGGTCATGTACGCGGGCCGCGCCGTCGAGCAGGCGCCCGTCGTGCCCGTCTACACGACGCCTGCCCACCCGTACACCCGGGCGCTGCTGCGGTCGATCCCGTCCGCGGCCGGGACGGGCCGCCTGCCCGTGATCCCGGGCCGTCCGCCCAGCCCGGCAGCGATGCCGGCGGGCTGCCCGTTCCACCCGCGGTGCGACGCGGTGCGGGACGTCTGCCGCACCGACGTGCCGCCGCGGGCGACCCCGGCGCCCGGGCGGATGTCGGCGTGCCACTTCGCGTCGGACATCATGGCCGGACGGGAGCCGGCCCCCGAGGCCGGCGTGACGGCGTCGGCGTCCGGTGGGTCGGTGCCCGAGCCGAAGGGAGACCCCGATGACTGAGTCACGACCGGCGGGCGCCGAGCTCGTCGACGAACGCCCCGCGCACGGCGGGTCCGTGCTCGAGGTCCGCGACCTCGTCAAGCACTACCCGGTGCGCTCCGGGCTGCTGCGTCGCTCGGCGGGGGCCGTCAAGGCCGTCGACGGCGTCTCGCTCACCCTGGACCGGGGCCGCACGCTGGGCCTGGTCGGCGAGTCCGGGTCGGGCAAGTCGACGCTCGCCCGCGTGCTCGTGGGCGTCGAGACGCCGACCAGCGGGCAGGTGCTGGTGGACGGCGAGGACGTCACCGGGCGGTCCCGGGCAGGCCGCAAGCAGCTCCGCCGGGACGTGCAGATGGTGTTCCAGGACCCGTACACGTCGCTGAACCCGCGCATGTCGGTCAGCGAGATCGTGGGCGAGCCGTTCGCCATCCACCGCATCGACCCGGCAGGCGGACGACGGGCCGCGGTGGGCGAGCTGCTCGAGCTCGTCGGCTTGGACCCCGACCACGCGAACCGGTACCCGCACCAGTTCTCGGGCGGGCAGCGGCAGCGCGTCGGGATCGCCCGCGCGCTCGCCCTGCGGCCCAAGATCCTGGTCTGCGACGAGCCGGTCTCGGCGCTCGACGTCTCCGTGCAGGGCCAGGTGATCAACCTGCTGGAGGACCTCCAGGAGGAGCTCGGCCTGTCGTACCTGTTCGTGGCGCACGACCTCGGCGTGGTGCGGCACATCGCCCACGACGTCGCCGTCATGTACCTGGGCCGCATCGTCGAGCAGGGCCCCGAGGCCGACGTGTACGGCGCCGCGCGGCACCCCTACACGCAGGCGCTGCTGTCGGCGGTGCCGGTGCCGGACCCGTCGGTGCGGCTGGTCGCTCCGACGGTGGTCGAGCCCTCGCCGGTCGAGCCCCCGCTGGTCGAGCCCGTCGACCCGTCGCTGGTCGAGCCTGTCGAGACCCGGATCCAGACCGGCGAAAAGCGCCCTGGCATCGGCGGGATCGTGCTGGAGGGCGACCCGCCCTCCCCGGTCGACCCGCCGTCCGGCTGCCCGTTCCACACGCGCTGCTGGCTCGCGCCGACCCTGCCGGAGGCGCGGGGCGAGGCCGCCGCGTCGTCGACGAAGGGTTCCGAGACGGAGAGCGCGGGCCCCGTCGTCCCGGATCGGGGCCTGCGGCTCGTCCCGTCCGTGTGCGAGACGGAGGTGCCCGCCCTGGTCACCCGGGGTGCCGCACCGGACCATGTCGCCGCCTGCCACTTCGCGCGTGAGCTCGCCGCCCCGGGAGCCGGCGCATGACGCGCGTCCTGGTGGTGCTGAACTCGCCCACCAGCTCGATGGGCCGCCTGGAGCAGTGGCTCCCCGAGGCCGGGATCGACCCGGTGCTCACGCCGGGCGCGGAGCTCCCCGAGACCCTCGACGGGTTCGGCGGCGTGGTCCTGCTGGGCGGCGGCTTCATGCCGGACGACGACGCCGGGCACCCGTTCCTCGCCCGCGAGCGCGCGCTCACCGAGCAGGCGCTGGCCGACGGCGTGCCGCTGCTCGGGCTGTGCCTCGGCGGACAGCTCCTGGCGCACGTCACCGGCGGCGGCGTCACGGCGCGGTCGGGCGAGACGGAGCGCGGCATGTGCGCGCTCACGGTGCTGCCCGACGCCGCGGACGACCCGGTGTTCGGCGACCTGCCCGGCGTGCCGGACGGTCCGCTGTGGATGATCGAGAACCACGAGGACTCGGTGACCGCCCTGCCGCCGTCGGCGACGCTGCTGGTGACCAGCGACGCCTGCCGCAACCAGGCGTTCCGCGTAGGCGAGGCGGCCTGGGGCCTGCAGTTCCATCCCGAGGCGCGGCCGGAGCGGATCGCGACCTGGGACGAGGCCGCACTCTCGGAGCAGGGCATCGACCGGGCGGTGCTGGCCGAGGCGGCGCTGGTGCACGCGGCGGAGAACGAGGCGCAGTCGGGCGCGCTGGTGCGCGCCTGGGCGGACGTGGTGCACGCGGGCGCGAGGTAGAACCCCAGCGAGATAGAACCAGGGCGGAGTAGCTGCGGTTCTGTCTCGGCAGGACGAGGATCGACGAGAGGACGGACAGGGATGGTCTCGACAGGGACGCACAGCGACGGGGTGCCGGTGGTGGCCTACCGGGTGGCGCGGGCCTCGGGCGAGGTGCTCGCCGCGCGCCACGACGACCTGGACTTCTACGCCGCCTCCACCGTGAAGCTCGCGGTGCTGGTGGCGGCTGCGCGCGCCCTCGACGCGGGCACGGCGAGCCTCGACGAGACGTGCGTCGCGACCCGGACCTTTACGTCGCAGGTACCCGGCGCCGGCGAGTACACGATCGAGCCCGACGACGTCGACGACGGCCTGCCGGCCGACGGCACGCCGATGCCGCTGGGCGACGTCGTCGACCGGATGGTCACGGTGTCGTCCAACGAGGCGACCAACATGGTCGTCGAGCGCGTGGGCATCCCCGCGGTGAACCAGGTGCTGGCCGACGCCGGGGCCACGCGGTCGACGTTCGGCCGCAAGTACTCGGACCTGGCCGCCGAGAAGGCGGGTGCCTCGCACCGCACGACGGCGGCCGACCTGTGCCTGCTGATGTCCGGCGTGGTCACGGGCGCACTGGCGAGCCCGGAGCGGACCGCCTGGATGTGCGAGCTGCTCGGCCGGCAGACCGACCGTCAGCTCACGGCCGCCGTCGGCGGAGGTGTCCCGTTCGGTTCCAAGTCCGGCTGGGTGGACGGCATCCGGCACGACGTCGCCTTCGTGGGTGAGCCCGGCACCGACGCCCTGGTGATCGCGGTGTGCACGCGCGGCTACGACGAACAGGCCGCGGAAGAGACCCTCAAGTCCCTCGGCGCCCTGGCGGTCGAGCTTGCCTGACGGGGCGGCTCCTTTCTCCTTCGAGGCCTAGGTTTCTTCGCTTTCGGTCGCCCGAAAGCGAAGAAACCTAGGCCTCGAAGGGGATGGGTGCCACGGCCCCGACCTGCGGCCGAGGGTTGCCTCCCGCATCCCTTTCCTATTGAATGCGGGTGCAATAGTGGCGAGCCAAAGGGGGCGACGTGCTGACCACCAGTACCGAGGAGGTCCGCGCCGGCGGCCTCGTGCAGGTCGAACGCCGGGAGAACCTGCTCAACCAGGGCTTCCACCTCGTCCGGTCGGGTGTTCTCGCCCCGGGCCTGCGGGTGCACCGCGACGTCGGCGCGATCTGGCAGCTCGTCACCTGGGGCCCGTCGATCGCCGGCGGGTACCGCGCCAGCGCCGTCCGCGCCCCGCACCAGACGGCGTTCGCCGACGAGCAGCGCAGCGTGACCTTCCGCGAGCTCGACGAGCGCGCGAACCGGCTGGCCAACGCCCTGCGCGACCGCGGCGTCGGCGTCGGGTCGCCCGTCGCCGTGCTCTGCCGCAACCACGGCGGCCTGATCGAGGCCATGGTGGCGCTGGCCAAGCTCGGCGCGACCACGCTGCTGCTCAACTCGGGCCTCTCCCCCGCGCAGGTCTCCGCCGTCGTCGGCGAGCAGCAGCCGGTGCTGCTGCTCGCCGACCAGGAGTTCCTGGACCAGCGCCCCGACCTGCCCGCCGGCCTGGGCGTGCACACCACCTGGGCCGACGACGGCGCCTCCGGCCTCGCGGACCTCGTCGCGAACGGCGACCCGGCGCGGGTGCCGATCCCCGACCGGGCCGGCCGGACGGTCGTCATGACCTCGGGCACCACGAGCACCCCGAAGGGCGCCCGCCGTCCGCAGCCGCACGGGCTGAGCGAGGCGGCGTCGCTGCTGTCCGTCATCCCGCTGCGGGCCGGCGACCGGATGATGATCTCGACGCCGATCTTCCACACCTGGGGACTCGCGGCGCTACAGCTCGGCATGGCGCTGCACGCCGAGCTGGTGCTGCCCCGGCGCTTCGACCCCGAGGCGACCCTCCGCATGATCGCCGAGCACCGCGTGACCGCCCTGATCGCGGTCCCGGTCATGCTGCAGCGCATCCTCGACCTGCCCGCCGAGGTCAAGGCCCGCTACGACACGTCGTCGCTGCGGGTGGTCGCCTACTCCGGCTCGGCCATGCCCGCCGACCGGATCACGCAGTTCCTCGACGAGTTCGGCCCGGTCCTGTACGGCCTCTACGGCTCGACGGAGGCCTCCTGGGCCTCCATCTCCACACCCGAGGACCTCGCCACGGAGCCGACGACGGCGGGCCGACCCCCGCTGGGCACCCGCATCGGCATCCTGGACGACGCCGGCCGGCCGGTGCCCCGCGGCGCCGTCGGCCAGATCTGTGTGGGCAACGGCATGCTGTTCGAGGGATACACGAACGGCACGGGCAAGCCGATGTTCGGCGACCTGATGGCCACGGGCGACCGCGGCCGGCTCGACGCCGAGGGCCGCCTCTACGTGCTGGGCCGCGCCGACGACATGATCGTCTCGGGCGGCGAGAACGTGTTCCCGCGCCCGGTGGAGGACGCGATCACGGCCCAGCCCGAGGTAGCGGACGTCGCGGTGTTCGGCGTGCCCGACGAGCGGTTCGGCCACCGGTTCGCCGCGTACGTGGTGCTGCGCGAGGGTGCGACGCTCACCGCGGAGGCCCTGCTGGACCGGCTCCGTGCGGAGCTCCCGCGCTTCTCGCTCCCCCGCGACATCCACTTCCTGGCCGAGCTCCCCCGCAACCCGACGGGCAAGGTGCTCCGCCGCGACCTTCCCTGACCTGCTGACCGCACGGCGCGCGAAACAAAACGTATACAGATAGCGTTATCTGTATACGTTTCGTTCCATGCCGGAGGTGCAGCATGACCGACGCAGCCAGGGCGTCGCAGGCCGAAAGTCTTGGCGTGTCCCGGGCCGGCCTCTACCGCGCCGTGCGGGACGGGCGCTTCGACCGCATCGCCCGCGGCATCTACCGGGCGACAGATGCCGATCCGGCCGAGTGGGAGTGGGTCGAGGCGGCAGCCAGGCGTCCGGACGCGACGGTCTGCCTCACGTCCGCGCTCGCCTACTACGACCTGACCGACGTGATACCCGCGCTGCTCGACGTCGCCGTCCCCCGTGGCTCGCGGCGGCCGGCCACGGACTCGGCGATCACATGGCACCTCTTCGACAGGGCGACCTTCGGACTGGACCGCGACGAGATCGAGATCCCGGGTTCAGGCCTGCGCATCGGCCTCTACTCCGAGGAGCGCACCATCGCCGACGTGTTCCGCCTCCGCGGCTCGCTCGGCTACGAGCTCGGGCGAGACGCCCTGCGCGAGTGGCTGCGACGCGGCGGCAAGCCGGCGCGGCTCCTGGCGGTCGCGAGCCGGCTGCCACGGAGCCGCGGACCTCTGCAGCACGCCCTGGAGGCGTTGACATGACGACGAGCGCCGAGATCTACCGCGCGATCCAGGCCAGAGCGCGCAGTTCTGCCGCCCGCACGGGCACACCCGTGGCAACCGGCGAGTACCTGACGCGCCATGCTCTCGAGTCGTTCCTCTTCCGCATCACGCGGACGGCGCACGCCGAAGCCTTCGTCCTCAAGGGCGGCATCCTGCTGACGGCCTACGACGTGCGCCGTCCGACGAAGGATCTGGACGCCGAGGCGATCAGTGCCGCGGTGACGCCGGCACACATCACCCGGGTGGTGCACGACGCCGCAGCGGTCGACGCGGACGACGGAATCGTGTTCGACCTCGACTCGATCTCCGTCCAGGAGATCCGGGACGACGCCGAGTACCCCGGCCTGCGCATGCGGGCCTCGGTAACGCTCGCCTCGTGGAAGGGCAGGGTGGCCTGGGACATCTCGACCGGTGACCCGATCGTGCCCGCGCCCCAGATCGTCCGCATCCCGCGAGTGATCGGCGACCCGATCGAGGTGGTCGGATACCGCCCGGAGACGGTGATCGCGGAGAAGGGCGTGACGATCCTGGAGCGCGGGAAGACCAGCACTCGATGGCGCGACTACGTCGACATCGTGCAGCTGCCCACCCGGCACACGATCGACACAGGCGAGCTGCGCCGGGCCGCCGGGTCGGTTGCCCGCTACCGAGGTGTCGAGCTGAGACCGATCAGCCCGGTCATCGCCGGGTACGGCGACATCGGACAGGGCAAGTGGGCCGCCTGGCGCCGAAAGGAAGGACTCGGCGAGATCAGCGAGGAGAACCTGGACGACCAGATGGCGCTGGTCGCCGCAGTTCTCGACCCTGTGTTCAGCCGCTGACCGCGATCTGCCGAGCGGCCCATCTCCTTCGAGGCCTAAGTTTCTTCGCTTTGAGCTGCGGCAAAGCGAAGAAACTTGGGCCTCGAAGGTGATCAGGTTCAGCCCAGGAGGTTGCGGACGGCCCAGAGGCCCTCCGCCAGCTCCGTGAAGCTCGTGCTCAGCGGGCTCAGCCCCACGCGAAGACCCTGCGGCGGGCGGAAGTCCGGGATCACGCCCTGCGCCCAGGCGTCCGCCACGACCCGCTTGAAGTCCGGGTGGTCGAGCATGACGTGGCTGCCCCGGCGCTCCGGGTCGCGCGGTGAGGCCACGCGGACGCCAGGCAGGTGCTCGTCCGCGATCTCGATCGCGAACCCGGTCAACGCGAGCGACTTGGCGCGCACGGCCGGCATGCCCGCCCGGTCGATCAGGGCGAGCATGTCGCGCATCGGCAGCATCCCGACGATCGGCGGCGTGCCGCTGATGAGCTGGCGGATGCCGGCCGCTGGCTCGTACTCCGGGCCCATCGCGAACGGGTCGGCGGCCCCCATCCAGCCCTGCACCGGCTGGCGCACCTCGTCCTGCAGACCGGCGGCCAGGTAGGCGAAGGCGGGCGAGCCGGGACCGCCGTTCAGGTACTTGTACGTGCAGCCGACGGCGATGTCCACGCCGTCCGCGTCCAGGTCGAGCGGAACCGAGCCCGCCGAGTGGCACAGGTCCCACAGCACCAGCGCGCCGGCGTCGTGCACGACCCGCGTGATCGCGGGCAGGTCGGCGATGTAGCCGGACTTGAAGGCGACGTGGCTGAGCAGCACCAGCGCGGTGTCCGGCCCGACGGCGGCCGCGACCTCCTCGGGCGTGACGCCTGCCTCGGCGTCGGGCGCGATCCAGCGGATCTCGAGGCCGCGCTCGGCCGCGATGCCCTGCAGCACGAACCGGTCCGTGGGGAAGTTCTCGGTGTCGGCGACGATCACGGTGCGGCCGGGCCGCGCGTCGACGGCGGCGCGGGCCAGCTTGTAGAGCAGCACGGTCGTGGAGTCGGCGACGACGGTCTGCCCCGGCGCGGCGCCCAGCGCGACCCGGCCCAGCTCGTCGCCGAGCTCGGTCGGCGCGTCCATCCAGCTCTCGTCCCACGACCGGATCAGCCGCGCGGCCCAGGGCCCGTCCACGAACGAGGCGAGCCGCTCGCGGGTCGCAGTCAGCGGCCGGCCCAGCGAGTTGCCGTCGAGGTAGGCGACCAGGCCCTCGCTCGGGACGAAGAGGTCGCGGTAGCCGGCCAGCGGGTCGGCGGCGTCGAGGGCGGCGGCGCGCTCGCGCAGCGCGGCGGGCAGGTCGGCGGACGGCGCCGCGGGCTGCGGGGCGGACGGTGCGGTGTCGGTCACGGGGGCTCCAGGTCGATCGGTTCCGGCCCGAGCGTACGTCGTGCGCGGGGCGGTCCGACCGGAACCCTTGACGCCCCCGGCCACGCCTCAGTAATGTCCGTGCCATCCAAACGCAAGAACTCGACAAGAGTACGCGTTTTTACGTACAGAACCATGGCAAGTACGCACGGACAATCCTGGTGACGACACCCGTCGACGACGACGGGAGATCGGGGACGACGATGTTCCGCTCCACCTCGCGCCAAGCCACCAGACCGGGGCTCGCCCCCGGCCTGATGTCGGTACTCACCGCCGCCGCCCTGACCGCGGCGGTGCTCGTGCCGGCGCCGGCCAGCGCCGCGCCCGGCGTCCTGTCCGCGGGCGCAGCCGCCGCGGCCAGCAGCGCCAACGCCCCCTACCTGGCCGACAACCTCACCGACGGGAACGCCGGTACGTACTGGGAGTCGACCAACGGCAGCCTGCCGCAGTGGGCCCAGGTCGACCTCGGCTCCGGCGCCACCGTCGAGGAGGTCGTGCTCAAGCTGCCCGCCGGCTGGGAGGCCCGCACGCAGACCCTGTCGGTGCAGGCCGGCGCCGACGGCTCCACCTTCACCACGCTGTCCGCGAGTGCCCAGCGCCGGTTCGACCCGGCGTCGGGCAACACGGTGACGATCGACGTGCCGAACACCGAGGCCCGGTACGTGCGGGTCGCGATCACGGCGAACACGGGCTGGCCGGCGGGTCAGCTCTCGGAGCTGGAGGTGCGCGGCACCCGCGACGCCCCCGACCCGGAGGAGCCGGCCGACGGCACGGACCTCGCGGCGGGCCGCCCGGCGGCGGCGTCGTCGACGGAGTGGACGTACGTCGCGGCGAACGCCACCGACGGCGACACGGGCACCTACTGGGAGGGTGCGGGCGGGCAGTACCCGAGCACGCTCGCGGTGACGCTGGCCTCGGCGGCGGAGCTGAGCGCCGTCGTCGTGAAGCTGCCGCCGGCCACGGCGTGGGGGCCGCGCACGCAGACCTTCGAGGTGCAGGGCCGCACGGGGTCGGGTGACGCGTGGACGACGCTCGCGCCGTCGGCCGCGCGCGCCTTCTCCCCCGCGACGGGCAACACGGTGACCGTGCCGGTGACGGGTACCGCGCGGGAGGTGCGTCTCCGGTTCACCGCGAACACGGGCTCTGGCAACGGTCAGGTGGCGGAGCTGCAGGTGTTCGGCACCCCGGCGGCCAACCCCAACCTGACGGTCACGGGCGTCACGGCCACCCCGGCGTCACCCACGGAGTCGGACGACGTGACCCTGTCCGCCGTCGTGAAGAACATCGGCACGCGCGCCTCGACGGCCACCGACGTCTCGTTCACGGTGGACGGCGACGAGGTGGCCACGGGCCAGGTGGGCGCACTCGCCGCGGGCGCGCAGGCCACGGTCACGGCCGACGTCGGCACGCTGACCGCCGGGTCGTACGAGATCGGCGCGGAGGCGGACCCGTCGGGGGCCGTGGCCGAGCAGTCCGAGAGCGACAACGGCTACACGCGGCCGGACCCGCTGGTGGTCACCGAGGTCGCCAGCTCGGACCTGGTCCCGACCGTGTCGTGGACGCCGTCCACGCCCGCGGCGGGCGAGACCGTCACCTTCTCGGCGACGATCGCGAACCGCGGCTCGCTCGCGGCGTCGTCCGGGGCGCACGGCCTCACGGTCGTGCTGCGGAACGGTTCCGGCACGGTGGTGCGCACGCTGACGGGTTCGGTCTCGGGCGCCATCGCACCCGGCGCGACCAGCCAGAGCGTGAACCTGGGCACGTGGACGGCGGCCGACGGCTCGTTCGACGTCACCGTGACGGCGGCCCCCGACCCGACCGAGGTCGCGGCCAAGCGGGCGAACAACGAGGTCACGCGGTCGCTGTTCATCGGCCGCGGCGCGAACATGCCGTTCGACACCTACGAGGCGGAGGACGGCGCGTCCGGCGGCGGCGCGACCGCCGTCGGGCCCAACCGCGTGGTGGGCGACCTCGCGGGCGAGGCGTCCGGCCGCAAGGCGGTCACGCTGGGCCAGACCGGCGCGTACGTCGAGTGGACCACGCGGGCGCCCACCAACTCCCTGGTGGTGCGCTTCTCGATGCCGGACGCCGCGGGAGGTGGCGGCACCAACGGCTCGCTCGGGGTCTACGTGGACGGGCAGTTCGTCAAGAACATCGACCTGACCTCGCGCTACGCGTGGCTGTACGGCAACGAGGCCAGCCCGGGCAACCAGCCCGGCCAGGGTGCCCCGCGGCACATCTACGACGAGGCCAACGCGCTGCTCGGGCGGAACGTCCCGGCGGGCTCGACCATCCGCCTGCAGAAGACGGCGAGCAACCCGGGCCCGTACACGGTCGACTTCGTGGACCTGGAGCAGGCGACGGCGCAGGCCAACCCGGACCCCGCCAAGTACGTCCAGCCCGCGGGCTTCACGCACCAGGACGTGCAGAACGCGCTCGACCGGTTCCGGATGGACACGACCGGCAACCTGGCCGGCGTCTACCTGCCGGCGGGCGACTACCAGACGGCGAGCAAGTTCCAGGTGTACGGCAAGGCCGTCGACATCGTGGGCGCCGGGCCGTGGTTCACGCGGTTCCACGCCCCCGCGGGCCAGGAGAACACGGACATCGGCTTCCGGGCCGAGGGGACGGCGAACGGCTCGACGTTCCGCGACTTCGCGTACTTCGGCAACTACACGTCGCGGATCGACGGCCCGGGCAAGGTCTTCGACTTCGCGAACGTCTCCGACATGACGATCGACGACATCTGGGTCGAGCACATGATCTGCATGTTCTGGGCGGCCAACATGGACGGCTCGGAGATCAAGGACTCGCGGATCCGGAACACGTTCGCCGACGCGCTGAACATGACCAACGGCAGCGCGAACAACCACGTGCACAACAACCAGGCGCGCGGCACGGGCGACGACTCGTTCGCGCTGTTCGCGGCGACCGACGCCGGGGGCAGCGGCCAGCGGGGCAACGTGTTCGAGAACCTGACGTCCACCAACACGTGGCGGGCCGCGGGGCTGGCCGTCTACGGCGGGCAGGACAACACGTTCCGCAACATCTACATCGCCGACACGCTCGTGTACTCGGGCGTGACCATCAGCTCGCTGGACTTCGGGTACCCGATGGAGGGGTTCGGCCCCGCGCCGACGGTCTTCGAGGGCATCTCCGTGGTGCGCTCCGGCGGGCACTTCTGGGGCGCGCAGGTGTTCCCGGCGGTGTGGCTGTTCTCGGCGTCCAAGACGTTCACCGCCATCCGGGTGAACGACCTGGACATCGTGGACCCGACGTACTCCGGGATCATGTTCCAGACCCAGTACGTCGGCGGGCAGCCGGTGAACCCGGTCCAGGACACGGTGTTCACGGACGTGTCGATCACCGGCGCCCAGCGCAGCGGCGACCAGTACGACGCGAAGTCCGGCTACGGCATCTGGGCCAACCCGCTGCCGGAAGCGGGACAGGGCCCGGCGGTCGGGTCGGCCACGTTCAACGGGCTGACGTTCGGGAACAACTTCCGCGACATCGAGAACCCGACGTCGACGTTCACCATCAACCGCAACTGAGGTAGGGGGCGGTAGCCGCTGGTCGAGCTTGTCCTTTCGCTGGTCGAGCTTGTCGAGACCCGGGTCTCGACGAGCTCGACCGGCGGTGGCGGCAGAGCTCAGAGGCGCGTCGCCGCCCGGAGCCACGCGATCAGGTCGGCCGCCGTCTCCGGCACCGGGAGCGGGGCCGCCAGCGCCGGCGCCGCGTCGACCCGGCCGAGCACGGCACGGCGCAGCGCCTCCCCGGTGAGCACCGTCCCGAGCAGCTCGATCTCGCGCTCGTTGACCCCGACCGGCGTCGGACCGTTGCCCATGTCCGTGCCGTACACGAGCCGCCCGCCCGCCGCGACGAACCGCCGCGCGTTCGCGAGCGCGAGCGTCAGACCGGCCGACCCGCCCGGCCCGTCGTGGATCGCGAGGGTCGAGATCCAGGTCATGTGCGCGGCCCGGGCGATCACGCCGGCCGACAGCTCCTCGGTCCACGGCACGTGCACGAGCGTGTCCGCGCCCACGTCGATCGCGCGCTCCGCCTCGCCCGGGCCCTCCGCGTGCACCAGCACCGGCAGTCCCGCGCCGTGCGCCGCGCCGACGAGGGCCCGCAGGACGTCCTCGGGCAGCGGTGCCATGCCCGCGTGCAGGGCGACCTTGACCGCGAACCCGCCCGCGGCGACGACGTCGGCCACCGCCGCGGCGGCCTGGTCCGGGGAGGCGACGGGCCGCACTGCGGCGTCCGGCGCCCACGAGCGCCCGCTGGGGTACCCGCCCGGCGCAGTGTGGAACGGCCCGGCGTACCGGATCCGGAGGCCCGACGGCGGCTCGGCCGCCCAGGCGGTCACCTCGCGCGGGTCCCAGCCCAGGTCGTGCACCTCGGTGACCGGCCCGCCGGCGAGCAGGCGCCGGTCCACCAGCCCCAGGTGCACGTGGTGGTCGACGACGCCGGGCAGCGTCGTGGTCCCGCCGTCAGACACCGAGGGGGCCGTCGATCTCGGTGCGGACCGAGATGAGCTCGGGGAAGAACGTCAGGTCCAGGGCCCGCTTGAGGAAGCCGACGCCGCTCGACCCGCCCGTGCCGGTCTTGAACCCGATGGTGCGCTGCACCGTGCGCAGGTGGCGGAACCGCCAGAGCTGGAACGCGTCCTCGATGTCGACCAGGTCCTCGCACGCCTCGTACAGCTCCCAGTAGGCGTGCGGGTCCTCGTAGATCGTCTTGAAGACCTTGATCAGCTCGGGGTGCTCGGTCCAGGCCTGCGTGACGTCGCGCTCCAGGATCTCGGCCGGGACGGCGTGGCCGCGCCGGGCCAGCAGGCGCAGGAACGCGTCGTAGACCGTGGGCTCCTGCAGCAGCTGCGCGAGCTGCGCGTGGATCTCCGGCTTGTCCCGGAACACCTGGAGCATGCCGGCGTGCTTGTTGCCGAGCAGGAACTCCACGGCGCGGTACTGGTGGGACTGGAAGCCCGAGGACTGGCCCAGCGAGCCCCGGAACTCCGCGTACTCGCTCGGGGTGAGGGTGGCCAGCACCGACCACTGCTCGGTGATGGTGCGCTGGATGTGCTTGACCCGGGCCAGGCCCTTGAGGGCCCGCGGCAGGTCGTCGCTGTCGAGGAACCGCCGCACGCCGCGCAGCTCGTGCACCACCAGCTTGAGCCACAGCTCCGTGGTCTGGTGCTGGATGATGAACAGCAGCTCGTCGTGGTGCGGTGGGTCGCTCACCGGGTGCTGCGCCGAGAGGAGCGCGTCGAGCCCCAGGTAGGAGCCGTAGTCCATCTCGTCGCGGAAGTCCGTGCGGATGGAGGCCTCGATGGGCCGGGTGTTGCCGCTCATGACGCGAGCGTAACCCCGCGCACTCAGGCCGCCTGCGCCTCGTCCCGGTTGGGGTTCTCGAACGCCTCCGCCATCAGCGCGATCTCCTCCGGCGGCAGCGACATGTCGCGCGCGATCTGCGACCAGCCCGACGTCGCCGCGGCGACCTCGCCGAGCACGCGACGGGCGTCGTCCTGCCGCAGACCGTAGGAGTCCGCGGTGGCGAGCAGGACCCGCACGTCGCGGTCGATCCGGGTGCCACCCGGGCGGAGCGGCGTGGACTCGACGACGGCGAACGGGTTGGGGTTCACGTCGAACAGCGGGGACAGCGACCAGCCGTCGGCGCGGCGCAGGAACCCGTGGTTCTTCATGTGGTCGTCCACGTTGCGCACGAGCAGCGTGAACGCCACGCGGCGGAACAGGTCGTGCCCGTCGGTGGCCGGCCGGCCCGAGTGGTCCGCCAGCGTCTCGGCGAGCGTGCGGTAGTCGATGACCTCGAAGAACGCCTTCTGCGTGAGGCTGTCCGCGGACAGGAAGCCGATGCGGCCGCCGTCCGGCCGCCGGTCGAAGCGGCGGGTCAGCAGGATGGAGCGGGACGGGCCGATGCGGTGCAGCCGCGCGACGGGCACCTCGATGCCGGCGTCCGAGGCCAGGCGCAGCGTCAGGTACTCCCACGCCTGGACGTCCCAGCGGTCGCCGGTCTCGGGCAGCTTGGCCATCCACAGGTCGCCCTCGGCGTCCTTCACGGTCACCTTGGGGCGGGCGCCGCCCATCGAGGTTCCCGCGGCGACCAGGAGCCGCACGTCGTGGTCGGTCTCGCGGTGCTGCGCGACGGCGTCCGCGGCGTCGGTCAGGGACGGCAGGTCCACCAGGTCGGGGACCTCGGCCCGCGGCGGCCCCATGAACGTCTTGCCCTCGTCGAGCGAGAAGCGCAGCGCGCCCAGCCGGGTCTCGTCCTGCACGCCGAGCAGGAAGTCGACCTCGGTCAGCGTCATGAAGCCGCGCCCCTCGGCGCGGGCGGCGCGGCGCTCCGCGTTGAACAGCAGCGTCCGGCCCCACTGGTCGGGCTGGCAGTCGGCCAGGACGCCGAACAGGGGCCGGTCGCTGCCCGACGGGATGTTCCCCGGCGTCAGCGGCAGCTCGGGGCACAGGGCGTACGCGCGCTGGTCGCGCAGGTACGCGGCGTCGTAGCGGAACGTGCAGCCCACGAGGGCGCCGCCGCGGTTGAGATGCATGTCGAGGTCACCTGCGCGGACCTGACCCCCGCCGGGAAGCTCGACCTCGACACGAATCGACAACGGCGCTCACCTTCTCTTCTCGTTCAGCTGGGGACCCTGACTCGCTGCGGCAGGGCCCGTTCCGCGTGGAACCGGCCCATCTCGGTGGTCAGCGGGTCGCTCGCGCCGACGACGGCGTCGGCCATGCCGAGCACCCGCAGCACCGCGAACGTGTTCTCGAGACTGACCGTCCCCGTGCCGGTCTCGATGGCCCGCAGCGTGGTGCGGGTGATGCCCGCGCGGTCCGCGACGAGCTGGGCCGTGAGGCCGTGGATCTTGCGCCAGGCACGCACATGGTCGCCGAGCGACGTGAGATCGCGCTGGGTACGGAGGGATGTTCTGGCCATGACTGCTCCTTTCGGTTACCAGGCTAACCGACGGGGCTGGTAACGGTCACTGTGGTGGCCACTATTTCGTGGTGCGAAATGAGACGGTCGGCGAGACGGCGCGTCGTGGCCCGGGACCCGGGTCCGCGCGCCGGATGGCGGAAAAGCACGAGGGCCGCCCCACACCGTGTGGGGCGGCCCTCCTGGCGCTGTGGTCAGCGGCGCGTCACGGCTGCTGGTTGTTGACCGTGGCCGTCTCCAGGGCACCGACCGAGAGGTCGTGCTTCTCCAGGATCTCGGCGTAGGTTCCGTCGTCGATCAGGCTCTGCAGAGCGGCCTGGTAGGCACGGACGAGCTCGACGTCGCCCTTCAGGAACCGGAAGCCCAGGGGCGTCGGGTTGATGATCTCGGTGTTGGCCACCTCGAAGATGTCGCCGGAGCCGATCTGCTTGGCGTTGTAGACGCCGGTCGACCACTGGGTGAGCTCGGCATCAGCCTTGCCCGCCTCGACCTGGGCGAGCGCGTCGGCGTCGGTGCCGAACGGCGTGATCACGATCGGCTTGGCCTTGCACTCGCTCTCGTTGAGGGCGATCAGCGCCGTCTGCTGCGACGTGTAGTCGATCGGGTCGGTGCCACCGAGCACGGCGACGTTGCGGCCGCACAGGTCCTCGAGCGTCTTGATCCCGGCGGGGTTGCCGGCCGGGACCATGATCGCGTCGCTGTCGTTGTAGTAGTCGACGAAGTCGGACTCGATCTGGCGCTCAGGGGTGTCCGACATCGCCGCGGCGACGACGTCGACGTTGCTGGCGTACAGCTCGTCGATCAGCGAGTCCCACGGCATGTCGACGAAGTTGTACTTGATCCCCAGCCGCTTCGACGCGGCGTCGAACAGGTCGATCTCGAAGCCGACGATGCGGCCGGCCTCGTTCGTGTACTCGAAGGGCGGGTAGCCCGACTCCGTGCCGACGGCGATGCGCGTGGACTCCGCCCGCAGCTCGCCGGGGAGCATTGCGCGCAGCTCCGGGCGCACCTCCACGGCCTGCGTGGCACCTTCGGCCGGCTCGGCAGGGTCGGCCGCGCAGCCGGTCAGCAGGGCGCCGAGCGCGGTCACCGCCGCGATCGAGCTGATGACCGCACGTACGCGGTTTCCACGCACGCGATGTCCGAGAGCCATGCGGTGTCCTCCACAAAACGACATGATGAGCGGGTTACGCGGGTGGAGCCTATACGGTCCGGGTCATTTGCTGTGAATTCGAGTTTCACCTACTCCCACGGCAGCGACCCCGGCGTCACGAGCGTGTGCCGACCTTAGCGGCAGCCCCCACGTCCGCCAGAATCACCGCGTCGATGAGGCCCCGGGCCCACTGGAGCACCTCGGTGCCGCGCAGCGGGCGGCCGCCGATCCGCGCCGTCGACGGGAACGGCACGAGGAACGCGCGGATCGCCGGCTTGAGGATGGTGCCGGGGTAGAGCCGCTTGAGGCGCAGCTGCGCCGACTCCGGCAGGTTGACCGGCGCGAACCGGATGTACTTGCCCTGGGCCGTGACGTCGGTGAGCCCGGCCTTGCGCACGTGGTTGCGGAAGTCGGCGACGTCGAACAGCGCGTCCGCGACGTCGGGCAGTGCGCCGTAGCGGTCGGTGAGCTCCGCGCGGACCTCCGCGAGCGCCGCGGCGTCCTGCGCGGTGGCGATCTTCTTGTAGGCCTCGAGCCGGAGCCGCTCGGTGGCGATGTAGGCCTCGGGCAGGTGGGCGTCCACGGGCAGCTCGATGGTGACCTCGGGTGCCTCCTCCTCCGCGTCGCCGCGGAAGGCGGACACGGCCTCGCCGACCATGCGCACGTAGAGGTCGAAGCCGACGCCGGCGATGTGGCCGGACTGCTCCCCGCCGAGCAGGTTGCCCGCTCCGCGGATCTCGAGGTCCTTCATGGCGATCTGCATGCCGGCGCCGAGGTCGGTGTGGGCGGCCATGGTGGCGAGCCGGTCGTGCGCGGTCTCGGTGAGCGGCTTCTCGGGCGGGTACAGGAAGTAGGCGTAGGCGCGCTCGCGCCCGCGGCCCACGCGGCCGCGGAGCTGGTGCAGCTGGGACAGGCCCAGCATGTCGGAGCGCTCCAGGATCAGGGTGTTGGCGTTGGAGATGTCCAGGCCGGTCTCGATGATCGTGGTGCAGACCAGGACGTCGAGCTCCTTCTCCCAGAAGGCGCGGATGACCTGGTCGAGCTGGTGCTCGCTCATCTTGCCGTGGGCCACGCCGATGCGGGCCTCGGGCACGAGCTCGGCGAGCCGGCCGGCGGCGCGCTGGATGGTCTCCACTTTGTTGTGCACGTAGAAGACCTGGCCCTCGCGCAGCAGCTCGCGCCGCAGGGCCGCCGCGATCTGCTTCTCCTCGTAGGCGCCCACGTAGGTGAGCACGGGGTGCCGCTCCTCCGGCGGCGTGGCGAGCGTGGACATCTCGCGGATGCCGGTCACGGCCATCTCCAGCGTGCGCGGGATCGGGGTCGCCGACATCGCCAGCACGTCGACGTTGGTGCGCAGCTGCTTGAGCGTCTCCTTGTGCTCGACGCCGAACCGCTGCTCCTCGTCGATCACCACGAGGCCCAGGTCCTTGAACGCGACGGACCCGGTGATGAGGCGGTGGGTGCCGATCACGATGTCGACGCTGCCGTCCTTGAGGCCGGCGAGCGTCTCCTCGGACTCCTTGGCCGACTGGAACCGGCTCAGCGCGCGTACGTTCACCGGGAACCCGGTGTACCGCTCGGAGAAGGTCTCGTAGTGCTGCTGCACCAGGAGGGTGGTGGGCACCAGGACGGCGACCTGCTTGCCGTCCTGCACCGCCTTGAAGGCGGCCCGGATGGCGATCTCCGTCTTGCCGTAGCCGACGTCGCCGCAGACCAGGCGGTCCATCGGCACGGACTTCTCCATGTCGGCCTTGACCTCGTCGATGGTGGCGAGCTGGTCGGGCGTCTCGACGTACGCGAAGGCGTCCTCCAGCTCGCGCTGCCACGGGGTGTCCGGGCCGTAGGCGTGGCCCTGCGTGGCCATGCGGGCGCTGTACAGGCGGATCAGCTCGCTCGCGATCTCCTTGACGTGCTTGCGGGCCTTGGCCTTGGTGTTCTTCCAGTCGGCGCCGCCCATCTTGGACAGCGACGGCGCCTCGCCGCCCGTGTACTTGGTGACCTGGTCGAGCTGGTCGGTGGGCACGAACAGGCGGTCGCCGGGCTGGCCGCGCTTGCTGCTCGCGTACTCGATCACGAGGTACTCGCGCGTGGCCCGGTTGCCGCCGGTGCCCATGGTGCGCTGCGCCATCTCGACGAACCGGCCCACGCCGTGCTGCTCGTGCACCACGAAGTCGTCGGCCTTGAGCTGGAGGGGGTCGACGACGTTGCGGCGCCGGCTGGGCATGCGGCGCATGTCGCGCGTGCCGGAGCCGGCGCGCCCGGTGAGGTCCTGCTCGGAGAAGACGGCGAGCTGCAGCTCGGGCGCCACGAAGCCCTTGCCGACGCCGCCCGCGAGCACGTGCACGACGCCGGGCTCGGGCTCCTCCTCCAGCGACACCGCGAGCCGGGCCGCCGTACCCGCCGCCGAGAGCTGTTCGGTCATGCGCTTGGCCGGGCCGTGGCCCTCGGTGGTCAGCACGAGCCGCCAGCTCGCGACCTGCAGGCCGTGCACGTCGTCCAGCGCCCGGGCCAGGTCGCCGCGGTAGGACTCGACGTCCCGCGCGCTGATCGTGAACACGGTCTCGGACCCGTCGCCGCCCGGCGAGTCGTCGGCGGCCAGCTCCGTGTCCTGCGTGAAGGCCGAGAGCGTCCACCAGCCCAGCCCGCGCCGCGCCGCGATCTCGCGGACCTCGGCGAAGGTCTCGAAGGACGCGGCGGACAGGTCGATCGGCGCCGCGCCGCCCGCCACCGCACCGGTCCAGGCGGCCGCGAGGAACTCCTCGGTGGTGGCCACGAGGTCGTGCGCGCGCCGGCGCACGCGCTCGGGCTCGTTGACCACGAGCAGCGCGTCCTCGGGTACCAGCTCCAGCACCGGGACCATGTGGTCCACGAGCACCGGGGCGAGGGACTCCATGCCCTCGACGGCGACGCCGGCGGCGAGCTTGTCGAGCATCTCGACCGCGCCGGGCAGGCTGGGCACCAGGTCGGCCGCGCGCTGCCGTACGGCGTCGTCGAGCAGGATCTCGCGGCACGGCGGCGCCCACACGCCGTGCTCCGCGATCTCCAGGCTGCGCTGGTCGGCCACGGCGAACCAGCGGATCTCGGTGACCTCGTCGCCCCAGAACTCGCACCGCAGCGGGTGGTCCTCCGTGGGCGGGAAGACGTCGAGGATGCCGCCGCGCACCGCGAACTCGCCGCGCCGCTCGACCATGTCCACGCGCGTGTAGGCGGCGGCGGTGAGGCGCTCGGCGACGTCGGTCAGGTCGGCCGTGGTGCCGGACTCGAGCTGCACGGGCTCCAGCTCCCCCAGGCCCGCCACGACCGGCTGCAGCAGGGCGCGGACCGGCATCACCAGGATGCGGACCTCGCCGGCCTGGCCGTGACCCTCGGCCGGGTGCGCCAGCCGGCGGAACACCGCCAGGCGCTTGGCCACGGTGTCCGCGCGCGGGCTGAGCCGCTCGTGCGGCAGGGTCTCCCACGACGGGAGCACGGCGACGTCGTCGGCCCGGTCCTCGGGGAGGTAGCCGCGCAGGCTCGCGGCCAGGTCGTCGGCCTCCCGGCCCGTCGCGGTCACGACCACGAGAGGCCGCTGCTCGGCCGCCGCGACCAGCAGCGGCGGGCGCACCCCCACCGGGCCCACCACGTCCGCGAACCCGCGGGCGCGCACGTGCTCCACGGCGGCGGACGCGCCGGGATCGCGCAGAAGAGTGGGGAGGAGGCCGGTGAGGTTCATAGGTCTGTTCCTTCGAGGGCGCACGACGACGGGCCCTTCACGGGCATGACCCGGGTAGGGGTCATGTGGTGAGGGGCTGGTCCCAGGCTACTCCTGGGCACTGACACCACGCTTTGCGGTGCCTTCCGTCCCGCTCTGTCCTACGATGACCGGCGATGTTCACCCCCTCTAGCTCCCCGCGGCACGGCACGCCCGCCCCGGGGCGAGCCGCCGTCGCGCACCGTTCCGCCGTCCGGCTCGACTGGCCCGATGCCGCCCGCGGCCTCGCCATCGGCCTCGTGGTGCTCTACCACGCGACCAACTGGACGTGGTCCACGGGGTACGAGGTGAGCGTGCTGCGCGAGGTCAACGAGACCCTGCGCAGCCTGCGCATGCCGCTCTTCTTCGCCGTGGCTGGCATGTTCGCCGGCAAGTGGATGACGGTGCCGTGGTCCACGCTGGCCCGGGGCAAGCTCCTGTACTTCGCGTGGGTGTTCGTGCTGTGGGAGCCCATCTCCCTGGTGGTCCGCCTGGTCACGGGCTACTACCAGGTGGCCGACGCCGACTGGGGCACCCTCGCGGACCAGCTCGCCTGGTCGCTGCTGGTCCCCCGCTCGGAGCTGTGGTTCCTCTGGACGCTGGCCGCGTTCTTCGTGGTCGCCCGGGCGCTGCGCCGGGTACCCGTGCCGGTGCAGCTCCTGGCGGCGGCCGCCGTGAGCGGCTGGGCGCTGGCGGGCTGGGAGCCGGAGAGCATCGCGTGGCGCGGCACGGCGCAGTTCGCGCTGTTCTTCCTGGGCGGCCTGCACCTGCGGTCGCTGCTCGAACGGTTCGCCGAGCGCATGACCTGGTACTGGGCGCTGGGCGCGGTGGCCCTCTGGCTCACGGTCCAGATCGCGGTGCGCCAGCTCGGCCTGGCCGACCTCCCCGGCTGCTACCTGCTGGCCAACGTCGCCGGCGTGCCGGCCGGGGTGGCCGTGAGCGTGCTGGTCTCCCGCGTGCCCGGTTCGCTCGGGCTGCGCTGGCTGGGCGCGCGCACGCTGCCGGTCTTCGTCACGCACACGTCCGTGGTGCTCGCGCTGCTGTACCTGCTGTACAGCAACGGGATCTGGATCCCCGCGCCGCAGTCGCAGTGGCTGCCGGTGGCGCTCTGGGCCGCGGCGATCGGTGTCGGCCTGGGCCTGGGCGCGCTGGCCCCGCGGGTCGGCGCGCGCTGGCTGTTCGCCCCGCCCCGCCGGCTGACGGGCGGCCGCCGCTGACCGCGGCAGTTTGCACCGCGGACTCGGCAGTTGGCATCGAGATCGGCTCAGGCCTGAGCCGATCTCGATGCCAACTGCCGACCGCCAAGCAGAAGAACGCCCCCGCCTCACCCGGGTGAACAACGCAGTTCACCCCTGTTCGACAAGTCGTCACCCCGGGCCTCCGCCGTAGCCTGAGCGACATGTCAGGGCTCCTCCGCGCCGCCCCGGGAGAGACCGGCACGCAGGCCGGATCTCCGTCCGCCGACCGACCGAGCACGCGATCAGCCGGCGGTCCGGGCACGCGATCAGGCGGCCGGTCCGACGCCGCCCGCCGCCGCGCGGGACGGGTCTCGTCCACCGTCGTGACGCTCGGCGTCGTCAGCTTCCTGACCGACGTCTCCTCCGAGGCCGTCACCGCGATCCTGCCGCTGTACGTCACCGCGGCGCTCGGCCTGTCGGTGGTCGCGTACGGCGTCGTCGACGGGCTGGTGCAGGGCGCAGGCGCCCTGGTCCGGGTGGCCGGCGGCTGGGCCTCGGACCGGACCGACCGCCCCAAGTGGGTCGCCGCCGTCGGCTACGGGCTCTCCGCGCTGACCCGGGTGGGCCTGCTGTTCGCCGCCGGGCTCCCGGCGATCGCGAGCCTCGTGGTGACGGACCGGGTCGGCAAGGGCGTGCGGACGGCGCCGCGCGACGCGCTGATCGCGGCGTCCGCCAACCCGCGCAACCTCGGGCGCTCCTTCGGGGTGCACCGGGCCCTGGACACGGCGGGGGCCGCGCTCGGCCCGCTGCTCGCGTTCGTGGTGCTCTGGGCCATCCCGGACGGCTACACGACCGTCTTCGTGATCTCGCTCGGCGCCGCCGTGCTCGGCGTGGGCGCCCTCGTGTTCCTGGTCCCGGACCTGCGGCCCCGGCAGGCCGCCTGGCTGCGCACCCACCGCAGCCGCGAGTCGCGCGGGCTGCCCAAGTGCAAGGGCTGCACGTGCGAGGCGCCCGGCGGCCTGCAGCTCACCGGGCGGCCGTTCTCGTGGGGCTTCCTGCGCCGGGGCGCCACGGTGCGGATCCTCGTCGTGGCCGGGCTGCTGGGGCTGCTGACGGTCGGCGACGGGTTCGTCTACCTCGCGCTGCAGGACCGCGACGGGTTCGCCACCCAGTGGTTCCCGCTGCTGTACGTGGGCACCAACGCCGTCTACATGCTGCTCGCCGCGCCGGTGGGCCGGTTCGCCGACCGGTTCGGCCGGGCGCGCGTGCTGGTCTGGGGGCACGTGCTGCTCGCGGCCGCGTACGCCTGCGCGGCCGCCCCCTTCGCGGGCGCGACGACGACGGTGGTCGCCCTGGTCCTGCTCGGCGCCTTCTACGCCGCGACCGACGGCGTGCTCTCGGCGCTGACCAGTGCGCTCGTCCCCGCCGACGTCCGGGGCACCGCGATCGGCACCGCGCAGACCGTCACCGCCGTGGCGCGGATGGCGGCCTCGGCCGGGTTCGGCGTGCTCTGGTACGCGGCCGGCCGGGTCGACGCCCTGTGGATCGCCACGGCGGCGCTCGTGGTCGCCGTCCCGGTCTGCGCGTTCCTGCTGCGGAAGTCGGCGGCATGAGCGCGCTGCCCACCCACCGCCGTCGGACGGCGTTCGCCGTGCTCACCGTCGTGGTCCTGGCCGGCACCGGCTGGTTCGTCACCACCGAGGTGCTGCGCGCCCGGGCCGAGCAGGCCGCCCCGAGCGCGGTCGAGCAGGCCGAGGACGTGCTGGCCGGCCCGCACGTGCTGTTCCGCGGCACCGCGCCCGGCGACCTGTACGGCCGGGTGTCCGCCGTCGCCCTGGACGACCTGTCCGGCCCCCGCGAGGTGACGCCCGTCGTCTGCGACCGGGTGGACTCCGACGGCGAGACGACCGTCTGCCTGCACACCCGCCGCGGCGTCGTCACCACCTACGAGGCCGAGGTGCTGGACGCCGCCTGGCAGACCACCGCGAGCTGGCCCCTGCCGGGCATCCCGAGCCGCACCCGGCTCTCGCCGGACGGCCTGGTGGCCACCACCGCGTTCGTCTCGGGCCACTCCTACGCGACCACGGGCTTCTCCACCGAGACCACGGTGCACCGCGCCGACGGCTCGGACGTCTCGGGCAACCTCGAGGACTTCACGCTGGTGGTCGACGGCGAGGAGATCGCCCCCGTGGACCGGAACGTGTGGGGCGTGACCTTCGCGGACGAGCGGACCTTCTACGCCACGGTCCAGTCGCAGTCGCTGGGCCGCACCTGGCTGGTGCGGGGCGACCTCACCGACCGCACGCTGGTGACGCTGCTCGACGGCGTGGAGTGCCCCTCCCTGTCGCCGGACGGTACCCGGCTGGCCTTCAAGCACGACGCCCGCGAGCCCGGTACGGCCACGCCGCACTGGACCCCGGCGGTGCTCGACCTCGACACGATGGCGATCACCGTGCTCGACACCGAGGACCGGAACGTCGACGACCAGATCACCTGGCTCGACGACGCCACCCTCCTCTACGGGCTGCCCCGCGCCGACGAGCCGGGCACCACCGACGTCTGGGCCCTGCCCGCGGACGGCGCGACCGACCCGGTGGTCGCCATCCCGCAGGCCTGGTCCCCGAGCGTGGTCAGGGGATGACGCGATGTACACCAACCACAGGAACCCAGGCGGCCCGACGCCGTCCGCGGCCGGCCGGCGCACGCCCCGGCGGCGCACCACGGCACCGCTGCTGGCCGCCGCGCCGCTGCTGGCCGCGGCGCTGACGCTGACGGCCTGCACCGGCACGCCCGAGGCGGGCGAGGGCCCGAACGACGCCGCGGCGTCCGCGAGCCCCGGCGCGGCCTCGGCCTCGCCGTCGGGCAAGGCGTCCGACGGCGGGCCGGAGGGCGACGGCACGAGCTCGGCACCGAGCCCGAGCGCCGAGCCCAGCACCGCGCCCACGAAGTCCGGGGGCACGGCGCCCATGCCCGACGGGGGCAGCGGCGGGCAGAGCGGCGGCGACGGCAGCGAGGTGGTGCCGCCCGAGTCGGGCGACAGCAGCGGCGACGGCCTGGGCGACACCGCGATCCCGGCCGCCGGCCGGCTCGCCGCGGCCCCGCGCACCGGCAGCGGCTCCGGCCTCGTGGCCGGCTTCCCCGAGGACGTCGTGCTGGTCCCCTCGGACGCCGACGTGGCCTCCAGCTCCGTGACCGGGTCGGACGGCCGCTTCCAGGTGACCCTCGACGCGAGGGTCCCCGCCGGCTGCACCGGCGTTCTGCTCGACTACCGGTCCTGGTTCACGACGGGCGGGTTCGCCGAGAAGGACACGACGGCCCGCCCCGGCCGCACGGAGGTCGAGCTCGCCCGCAAGGGCGAGAGCGTCCTGCTCACCGCCACCAAGGACGGCAAGGCGTGCACGGTCACGGTGTTCGCCACGCTGCGGGAGCGCTGACGCGGCAGGTACGGCGCTGACGACAGAGCGCCGACGAAGAAGGGGCGCCGCCCGGCCGGGCGGCGCCCCTTCTTTCGTCAGTCGGCCGGACCGGGCCTCACTGGTCCGTGAACACGGGGTCCACCCAGTACCCGGTGCTCTGCCAGGTGAACTGGGGGTACCCGCCGCCGTAGAGGTAGGTGCCGGCGTTCGCCGGCGCCGTCAGCGGGCCCACGGTGCGCGACTGGGAGAAGTACCCCGACCCGGCCGCGTAGCCGCCGTTCGGGGCCAGGTACGACACGGTGAACGTCGTGCCCGCGGTCACCGCCACCCGCTGCGGCAGCGTGACCGTCTGCCAGCCGTCGCTCCCGCCCGACGGCGCCTGGGCCGTCGCGAGCCTCGTACCGGAGGACGACCACACCGACACCGCCTGCGTGCCCGTGTTCGCCGGCCCCCGGTAGAAGCGGACGGCGGTGATGAACCCGGCGCGGTTCGCGGAGAAGCGCGTGCCGAGCTCAACCGCCGCGCCGTCGTCGGCCGAGGCCTCCGGCGGGACGTCCGAGCCGAAGATCGTGCACGGGCACTGGCCGTCGGCCGCCTTGGTGGTGAACGACCACGAGCTCGCCGCGATCGTCTGCCCACCCGTGGTCCGGCCGGTGAACGACGCCGTGTAGGCCGTGCCCGGCTGGAGCGCGCTGCCGGGCGTCAGGGTCGCCGTCGTGCCGGAGACCGCGAGGCTGCCGGACACCGCCTGGTTGCCGGGTCCGGCCAGCGTCAGCGTCGTGCCCGAGGTGGCCAGCGGCTGCGACGTCGTGACCGAGACCTTGGTCCCCGTGGCCACGTCGACCGCGCCGCCGGACGGCGTCCGGGACACCACGGCCGGCGTCGTGGCGGCCGGCTCGAACTGTACGTCGACGCTGTAGGACGTGGACGTCTGCGTCGTGGGACGCCCGGTGCCGTACGTGTAGACGCCCCCGTTCTGCGGCATGGTCAGGTCCCCGACCGTCCTCGCGGCGCCGAGCGCCCCGAGCGTCACCGGGTAGCGGCCCGACGGCGCGCGGTAGCCCACCGTGTACTCCTGGCCGGCGGTCACGTCGGCCGGCGTGGAGAACGTGACGTCCTGCCAGCCCTGCGCCACCGGTTCGGAGACGGTCGCCGTGGCGACCACCTGCCCGGACGGGCCCCACAGGGTGGCCACGAACGGGCCGGTCATCTGGGTCGACTTCCAGAACTGGAGCCCGAGCACCTTGCCCGACACCCGCGGCGAGAAGCGCGTGCCCAGGACGACGGCGGCGGTGTCGGCCGCGGCCGCGGTGCCCGGCACCGTGGTCTCGTCGAACAGGCCGCACGGGCACACCGCGGACGGCGGCCGCAGGGTCCGGAAGCTCCACGTGCCACCGTCGGACAGCGTGGTGCCGTCGGCGGTCCGGGCGGTGGCCGCCACCCGGTAGGTGGCGAACCCGGCCAGCGCCGAGGACGGCGTGAAGGTGGCCGTGCGGGTGCTGGCGTCGTAGGCCACCGTGCCCGGGGCCGTCTGCCCGGCCTCGTCCGTCAGCGTGATGCCGACCGACGACGCCACGACGGCCTTCGAGAACGTGATGCGCACCGGGCTGTCCAGGCGCACGCTCACCTCGCCCGGGACCGGGGTGCGCGCCGAGGCGACCAGCGGCGAGCTGTCGTTGACCGTGTACACCGGGTCCACCCAGTAGGCGGCGTTGTCCCAGTTCTGCGTCGGTACGGTGCCGGGCGACCCGTACAGGCCCGAGGGGTCGGCGGTGAACCCGCCCGGCACGCTGAGCGGCCCGGCCTCGCGCCCCAGGGTCTGGAAGGCCCACGGCGTGGAGGTGTAGCCACCGTTGGGCGCGGTGTAGGACACGACGTACGACTGCCCCGAGATCACGGGCACCGGGCTGGTGAACGACGCCTCCTGCCAGCCGGTCGCCGTCTCGCCCGTGAACCGGACGCTGGCGAGCTGCTGGCCGGACGCGCTCCACAGGTACCCGGTGTGGGTGCCGGTGTTCCCGGACGTCTTGTGGAACCGGACGCCGCTGACGTAGCCGTCGGAGGACGGGACGAACCGCATGCCCAGCTCGACCGCCGACGAGTCGTCGGCCGGCCCGTTCGGCGGCGTGGTGGTGCCGAACACGGTGCACGGGCACGTCACCGTGGAGCCCACGGTCGCGACCGCCCCGATGTTCGCGGAGTCGTCGATCGCGCGGGCGCGGAGCTGGACGGCCCCCGAGCCGAAGACCTGGCCGGTGTACTGCCAGCTCGCGCGGCCCTCGGCGGGGTGCCAGGTCTTGCCGCCGTCGAGCGACACCTCGACGCCGGCCACGCGGCCCGCGGCGTCCGTGGCCGTGCCCTTGACCGTGACGCTCGCCCCGCCGCGGTAGGACTGCCCCGCGGCCGGGCTCGTGATCTGGGTGGTCGGCCCCGTGGTGTCCGTCGTCTTCGTCGCCGGGGTGATGCCGGACGCCAGGGTGTTCGGCTGCACGCCCATGTCGGCGAACAGGTTGACGGTCGCCTGGCGCATCCGGGAGTCCGCGGGGGCGCCGTCGCCGTCGTGCGTCTGGTCCAGGCCCCAGGCCCACTGCACGGTGCCGGCGGAGAACACCAGCGCACCACTGCCCGCCCGGTACATCGTGATCGTGTGCTTGGTGACGCCGGGCGCCACCGTGTTGCCGAAGTCCTGGAGGTACTCGGGCACGTTGCCGACGGTGGTCGACATCCGGATCAAGCCCGCGGGTCTGAACCCGTTGTCGAGATCCTCGTTCGACTCGTACCCGACGGTGTGCTGGGCCAGGGCCTGCGACGTCCCGGCGGGCAAGGAGCCGAGCGTCGTGCCGCGCCAGATCCGCAGCTTGCCGTCGTCGGACGTGACCGTGAGCGGCAGGTCCGAGTAGTTGGTCGTGTAGAGAGTGCCGATGACGCCGTTCTCGGGACGTCCCGCGCCGGCCGCCGAGCTCGCGTACCGGGGGTCGCGCCAGGTGCCGGTCCACTCGCTGGAGGGGTCGATCTTGTCCCGGTTCCAGGTCTCCTTGTACGACACCAGCGTGCGGTGGTCGGACGGCTGCCCGGCCACGGACGGCTCCCAGCGCGTGCGCCAGTACATGTCGTTGCCCGCGAAGAACCCGAGGTGCACCCCCGCGTCGCGGGCGCGCTCGACGGCGGCGCGCTGCGGTCCGGACCAGTACTCGTCGTGCCCCACGGACAGGAACGCCTTGTGGTCCAGCAGCCGGCCGCCGTCGCGGTCGGTGTCCACCCCGGCGATGTAGGTGACGTCGTAGCCGTTCTGCTCCAGGAACCGGACCATCGCGTACTCGGCGCTGAAGTAGAAGTCGCGGCCCTTCTCAAGCCCGCGGGTGGCGAAGGGCCGGTTGTAGCTGAGCTTGTAGGCGCGGCCGTTGGCGCCGCCCGTGTAGAAGCTCGACCCGCCGTACGTGTTGTAGGCCTGCCACGTGGTGTCCGACGTCTGGAAGACGATGTCGGACGTGGACCCGTCGTCGCGCACGACGAACGTGATGTGGCTCTGCCCGCCGGTGTCCGTCCGGGTCAGCAGGGCGATGTACACCCCGGACACGGCGGTGGACGGTACGTCCCAGCCCGCCGAGACGCCCCAGCTCCCGCAGTCGACCAGCTCGGTCGTCTCGTCCCAGGCGCACTCCGGCTGCCGCTGCGGCAGCGTGGCGCTCGGGGAGATCGACGCGATCTTGCGGGCGCCGAGGCCCTGGTACCAGCCGGTGCGGTAGATGTCGATCGTGTACGCCCGGGCGTCGGTGTCGATCTTGAAAGAGACCCGGCTGCCCGTGTCGACGCTCATCTCGGTCGCGAAGCCCTGGATGCTGGCGTCGCCCGACCTGTCGATGTCCCAGACCTCGGGAGATGTGCCGGGCTTCGAGTTCTCGCAGACGACCGGCTTGCTACCGGGTGCGCACGGGTCGGCCGCGTTCGCCGCGGGGACCGACGCCAGCAGCGCTGACGAGCCCGCGAGGACGGCGACGACGAAGGCCGCCAGGGAACGGCGGGCCCGGCGGGTCCGGTGTGACGAAATTGCGAAGGTGCTGCCCACATCGCAACCCTAGGAGCGGCAATGCCCAGGATGTCGCGCCAGAACGGCTAGATCACCCCCGGTTCACCCGGCTGCACAGGGCTCCGTCAGACGCCCCTGAACGTGTCAGACCCCCAGGTCACCCGGGGGTCCTGGAGGTCTGACACGTCGGGCCGGACAGCGTCCGGCCGGCTCAGGCCTTGGCGACGTGGAACTTGCCCTGGGCCGCCAGCAGACCCTGCGTGAGCAGCATCTCGACGGCGTCGGCGGCGTCGTCGACCAGGATCGGCAGGTCCTTCTTCTCGGTCCCGCTGAAGTCGCGCAGCACGTAGTCCGCGGTGTCCATGCGGCCGGGCGGGCGGCCGACGCCGACGCGCACCCGGTGGTAGTCCTTGGTGCCGAGCGCCTTGGTGGTGTCGCGCAGCCCGTTGTGGCCGCCCTCGCCTCCGCCGACCTTGAGCTTGATGGTGTCGAAGGGGATGTCCACCTCGTCGTGCACCATGACCACCTGGTCGGCGGGCACGTCGTAGTACTTGGCGAGCGCGCTGACGGGGCCGCCGGAGGTGTTCATGTACGTGGTCGGCTTGGCCAGGACCACTCGGGGACCGGGGGCCCCGCCGGGCAGCACCCCGAGCCGGGCCTCCGCGACGACGGCCTGGGCCCGCGCGTGCTTCGAGAAGCGCGCGCCGGCCCGCTCGGCCAGCAGGTCCAGCACCATCTGCCCCACGTTGTGCCGGTTGCCGGCGTACTTGGGACCGGGGTTGCCGAGCCCGACGACGAGCCAGGGCCGGTCGCTCATGTCACGTTCCTTCCACGACAGCGGTCACGGTGGTCACGACGGCAGAGCCGCCCGCCCCGCGGCGGATACAGGTCGGGCCGAGGTGGAACCCGCGCCGCGCACGATCCTCTCGTGCGCGCGCCAGGAAGTTCCACCTCGGCCCGGTACGTCCGGCTCAGGCCGGGACGTTCTGGGACGCCGGAGGGGCTCAGCCCTCCGCGGGCGCCTCGGCGGCCGAACCGGCGGACTCCGCCGACTCCTCGGCCTCGTCCGGGCTGGCCTCGCCGCGCGGCTCGGTGATCAGCACGACGACGTGCTCCGGGTCGGTGAGCAGCGTGGCGCCGGCCGGGAGGGTGACCTCGCTCGCGTGGACCTGCGCGCCGTTCTCGAGGCCCTCGATGGAGACCTCGACCGACTCGGGCAGGTGCGTAGCCTCGGCCTCGACCGACAGGGTCTGCGCCTCGACCAGGTGGATGGTGCCCGGGGCCGACTCGCCCACGATGTTCACGGTGACGTCGACCGTGATCTTCTCGCCGGCACGCACGACCTGCAGGTCGATGTGCTCGATGATGTTGCGGACCGGGTCGCGCTGGATGTCCTTGGCGACGGCCAGCTGGCCCTTGCCGTCGAGCTCGATCGAGAGCAGCACGTTGGTCTGGCGCAGCGCCAGCATCGACTCGTGGCCCGGCAGGGTCACGTGCACCGGGTCGGTGCCGTGCCCGTACAGGACAGCGGGGATCTTGTTGTCGCGGCGGATGCGGCGGGCCGCACCCTTGCCGAACTCGGTGCGGGGCTCAGCGGCGAGCTTGATCTCGGCCATGGGAATTCACTCCTGGAAGATATGTGTGCAACTCGAAGATGGCGGCTGCGTCGGCGCGGGACACGTGACGGGCGCGGAGCGGGCACGCGGGGCGAGGTGCTGGAGGGGTACTCCGCCCGGGGCCGCCGACGGCCGCCCAGTCGATCACGGACGCCGGCCGAAGTGCTTGCGGGATCAGGTCCCGCCGCGGCCGTCAGGCGTCCCTCGCCGAGGCAACCTGACTACTGTACCCGCTCGTCCGCCCGGTCCGCACCGAGGGGCGGTGTGACCCCGATCGCCGGCTGGGTGCGCCGGGGCTTGTAGACCACCTGGACGTGGAACACGAAGCGCAGCAGGAACGCGACGACCAGCGTCACGGCCTGCACCAGCACGGGCCACATGCCCGTGTGCTCGACCAGCCACCACAGCACGGGCAGGCGGATCGCCGCCTCGGTGCCGTTGAACGCGAAGGAGTGCGCGAACCGCGTCCAGACGCCGCGTCCCTCGTTGCGCAGGTCGCGGAACACGAACCGCTCCTGCAGCAGGAAGTTGATCAGGATCGTCACGACGGCGGAGATCACGGCGGCCTGCACGTAGTGCACGCTCAGCGCGGTGAGCAGCCACAGGATGAGCACGTTGAGCACGGCGCCGAAGCCGCCGATGATCGCGAACCGCGACATCCGCCCGAACCGCAGGGCGGCGAGCTGCTCCAGGTAGCGCAGGCCCGTCTTGAAGGTCGCCTTGGAGTGCCCGGCGTACCGCTCGCCGAACACGAACGGCTCCTCCCCCACGGCCAGGGTGTTGCGCGCCAGCAGCTCCAGCAGGATCTTGAAGCCGCGCGGGTGCAGGGCGTCGAGGTCCAGGGCCTCCACCCGGGCGGCGAAGAAGCCGGTGAGCGGGTCGGTCACGTTGCGCAGCCGCACGGGGAACATGGACCGCGCCAGCAGGGCCGACGCGATCGAGACGCCGTGCCGCCACCAGCCGTCCAGGCCGCCGGCGTCGCCGTCGCCCGTGTAGCGGGAGGCGACCACGAGGTCGAGCCCCGACTCGCGGCCGCGCGTGACGAGCGCGGGCACCAGCTCCGGCGGGTGCTGCAGGTCGCCGTCCATCACGACCGCCCACTCGGTGGTCACGGTGCGCAGGCCAGCCACCACGGCGCCGCTCAGGCCGCCCTCCGGCTTCTCCCGGTGCAGCAGGCGCACCGGGACGGGCGCGGTGGCCGCGACCTCGCGGATCCGGTCGGGGGTGTCGTCCGTCGAGTCGTCGACGAAGAGGATCTCCGCCAGGGCGGGCGCCCCCACGGGGGCGGGCCCGCCCTCGGGTCCCTGCACGACGCCGGAGGCGCGACCGCCGTCGGGCAGCACTCCGAAAGCGGCACAGAGCCGCTCGGTGAGCGCCCGGACGTTCGGTCCCTCGTTGAACGTCGGGACCACGACGGTGACGGTCACTGACCCTCCCCCATAGATGTCAAGACACGGTCTCCCGTTGACCGCGCCCGAGTCAAGTGCCCCGCCCCGCGCTCCGGATCAGGAGTTGCCGTCGAACAGCGAGGTCACGGACCCGTCGGAGTGGACCTCGTTGATCGCCGAGGCCAGCAGCGGCGCGATGGAGAGCACCTTGAGCGTGTCGAACCGGCGGTCCTCCTCGATCGGCAGGGTGTCGGTGACGACCACCTCGCGCGCGCCGCACTCCGTGAGCCGCTGCTTGGCCGGACCGGACAGTACACCGTGCGTGGCCGCGACGGTGACCGACTTGGCGCCGGCGGCCATGATGACCTTGACGGCCTCGGCGATGGTGCCGCCGGTGTCGATCAGGTCGTCCACCAGCACGCAGTCCTTGCCCTGGACGTCGCCGACGACGCGGTTGGCCACGGACTGGTTGGGCCGCGTGACGTCGCGCGTCTTGTGCACGAACGCCAGCGGGCCGCCGCCCAGCTTGGACGCCCAGATCTCGGCGACGCGGATGCGGCCGGCGTCGGGCGACACGACGGTGACGTTCTCGACGTCGACGCGGGTGCGCACGTAGTCGACGAGGATCGGCATGGCCCACAGGTGGTCCACGGGCCCGTCGAAGAAGCCCTGGATCTGGGCGGTGTGCAGGTCCACGCTCATCAGGCGGTCCGCGCCCGCCGTCTTGAACAGGTCCGCGATGAGGCGGGCCGAGATCGGCTCGCGGCCGCGGCTCTTCTTGTCCTGGCGGGCGTAGCCGAAGAACGGCGCCACCACGGTGACGGAGTGCGCCGAGGCGCGCTTGGCGGCGTCGACCATGAGCAGCTGCTCCATGATCCACTGGTTGACCGGCATCGTGTGCGACTGCAGGAGGAACAGGTCCATGCCGCGCACGGACTCGCTGAAGCGGACGTAGGTCTCGCTGTTCGCGAAGTCGTACGCGGACACGCCCAGCAGGTCGATGCCCAGCTCCTTGGCGACGTTCTTCGCCAGTTCGGGGTGTGCTCGGCCCGCGGCCAGGACGAGCGGGTGGCGGTTGGGTCCGGGAGTGGAGTTGGACATCAGTGGGACTTTCCTTCCTTGTCGGCCCCAGGTGCGGGGGCCTGGTCGGCCGGTTCGGCCTGGGTGGCCGCGGCCTGCGGGGCCGTGGGGGCCCCGACTGCGTTCTGCTGGGCGAGCTGGCGCTGCGCCTGGTCGCCCAGACCGGACTCGGCGCCGCGGGCGCCGGCGGCGGCGTCGGCCGCGGCCGTGCCGGGACGGCGGCGGCCGACCCAGCCCTCGATGTTGCGCTGCTGCCCGGCGGTGACGCCGAGCGCGCCCGCGGGCACGTCCCGGCGGATCACGGAGCCGGCGGCGGTGTACGCGCCGTCGCCCACCGTCACGGGGGCCACGAACATGTTGTCCGCACCCGTGCGCGCGTGGGAGCCGATCACCGTGCGGTGCTTGTGCACGCCGTCGTAGTTGACGGTCACCGACGCGGCGCCGATGTTGGTGTGCTCGCCGATCGAGGCGTCGCCGACGTAGGAGAGGTGCGGCACCTTGCTGCCCTCGCCGATCTCGGCGTTCTTGGTCTCGACGAACGTGCCGATCTTGCCCTTGCGGCCCAGGCTCGTGCCGGGGCGCAGGTAGGCGAACGGGCCCACGGTCGCGCTCTCCCCGATGACGGCGAGCGAGCCGTGCGTGCGGACCACGGTGGCGCCCGCCCCGACCTCGACGTCGGTCAGCGTGGTGTCCGGGCCGATCGTGGCGCCCGTGGCCACCACGGTGGCGCCCTGGAGCTGCGTGTTGGGCAGGAGCGTGACGTCCGGGGCGAGCTCGACGTCGACGTCGATCCACGTGGTCGCCGGGTCCTGCACGGTCACGCCCGCGCGCTGCCACTCCTCGACGATGCGGCGGTTCATCTCGCGCGCCAGGACGGACAGGGCGACGCGGTCGTTGACGCCCTCGACCAGCATCGGGTCGTCGGCGAGCAGGGCCCGCACGTGCAGGCCCTGCGAGCGGGCGAACGCGACGACGTCGGTCAGGTAGACCTCGCCCTGCGCGTTCTTGCTGTCGAGGCCGGTCAGGCCACGGCGCAGCGTGTCGGCGTCGAACACGTAGACCGACGAGTTGATCTCCCGGATGGCGAGCTGGTCCGCGCTCGCGTCCTTGTGCTCGACGATCTCGAGCACGTCGCCGGTGTCCTTCTCGCGGACGATGCGGCCGTAGCCCGTCGCGTCCTCCACCTCGGTGGTCAGGACCGTGACGGCGTTGCCGTCCGCGTGGTGCGCCGCCAGCAGCTGGCCGAGCGTGGCGCCGTCGAGCAGCGGTACGTCGCCCGCGACCACGACCACCGAGCCCTCGATGCCCTCGCCCACGACCTCGCCGTCGGCGAGGCCCGCGGCGGCCGCGGCGGCCTGTGCCTTGGAGTCGAGCGCCGCCAGGGCGCACTGCACGGCGCGGCCCGTGCCGGGGATCTCGTCCTGGTCCACGAGGATCGCCTCGGGATCGAGCTGCCCGACCGCCTCGGCGACCAGGTCGCGCTCGTGCCGGACCACCACCGCGACCCGACCGGGCTGGAGCTCCCGGGCGGCGGTCAGCGCGTGCCCCACCATCGGCTTGCCGCCGAGCGGGTGCAGGATCTTCGGCAACGCTGACTTCATGCGGGTGCCCTGGCCGGCGGCGAGGACGATCACTGCTGCCGGCTGAGGTGTCTCGGTCACGAGTGCTCCGATCGGTGGGTTCGTCAGATCCGGATGGCTCCGCCCCCAGGATTCGAACCTGGACTAAAGGCACCAAAAACCTCTGTGCTGCCGATTACACCAAGGCGGACCGGGCGCGCGGGAGGCTCCGTCGTGACCCGAAGCAGGCGTGTGCCACCGTCGCACGTCCGTGAACAGTCTGCCAGGTCCCGGGGTATGCCCCATGCCGGAGGGGTCGAGTCGTCAGCCACATCCGCGCACATCCGCGTGCACGCCCGCGCACGCGAGCCGCCAGGCGACGCCCGGAACGCCCGCTCGGGCACAATGAACCCCATGGCCGCCGAAAACCGACGTACCCATAGACCTCGCATGACGGCCAGCCAGCGGCGTGAGCAGCTGCTCACGGTCAGCCGTGGCCTGTTCGCCCAGAAGGGCTTCGAGGGCACCAGCGTGGAGGAGATCGCGTCCCGCGCGGAGGTCTCCAAGCCCGTCGTCTACGAGCACTTCGGCGGCAAGGAGGGCATCTACGCCGTCGTCGTGGACCGCGAGGTGCAGGCGCTCACGCACGCCCTGTCGGGGGCCCTGGGCTCCGGCGGGCACCCCAAGGTGCTGCTGGAGCGGACGGCGCTGGCCCTCCTGGACTACATCGAGTCGTCCGAGGACGGGTTCCGCATCCTCGTGCGCGACTCCCCCGTGGCCCAGGCGACCGGCACGTTCTCCAGCCTGATCGGCGACGTGGCCACCCAGGTGGAGGCGATCCTGGAGCCGCAGTTCCGTGCCAACGGGCTGGAGACCAAGGCCGCGCCCCTCTACGCGCAGATGCTCGTCGGCATGATCGCCCTCACCGGCCAGTACTGGCTGGACGCCCGCAGCCCCAAGAAGTCGGAGGTCGCGGCGCACCTGGTGAACCTGGCGTGGAACGGGCTGCACAACATGGACAAGAAGCCGGCCCTGACAAAGCTCGGCCGCTGAGGCGGATCCGCCGAATAGCTGACCGCGCGTCAGCAGTACCGGCGAATTGCCCGACAACCCTGAAATGCCCGAAGCAGTCAAGTCAGTTTGCGCCCGCGCAACAATGTGTGCGCGGGCGCAAAAGAACGAATGCCCCCTGCGCATTCTGCGCAGAGGGCATTCGCTTTGGCTGGGGATGTTGCAAGCGCGGGTTTAAAACACCGCGCCCTCGTTCTCCCTGCTCAGAGACCCAGCAGGATGCGGATCTGCGCCAGGGTGATGCCGAGGGAGTCGAGCAGGGTCGAGACGATGTCAACAACAGACATGGTGCTTTTCCTTCCGGAAAACGGGAATCGCAGGATGATCACCTGCGAGCGGAACAGTGTTCGCGTTCCATACATTAAGCACACGACACGGACTCTGCAACGGGAAATGGATATTCGCGTTTAATGCGCGCCCGGTTTCACCCTGTGATATTGGGGGTGAAACTGACCCCTGGTCCGCCACGAAATGGACATATTCCTGAACGAGAGTCAGTTGCTGGGGGGCGACGACGGACGGCGCGCGTCTAGGCTGCGGCGCGTGACGTCCTCCGAGCAGCTCGCGACCGTCCGTGCCGACTACGACGACATGGCCCAGGCCTACACCGCGTTCGTCGGCGAGGCTTTCGCCGGCCGGCCGCTGAACCACGTGCTGGTCCAGGCCTTCGCCGACCTGGTCCGGCAGGCGGGCGGCGGTCTGGTGGCCGACGTCGGCTGCGGCCCCGGGCACGTGACCGGATACCTGCGGGAGCGCGGCGTCGACGCGTTCGGCGTCGACCTCTCGCCGGAGCTGGTGGCGATCGCCCGCCAGACGCACCCGGGCGTGCGGTTCGACGTCGGCGACATGGGAGCGCTCGACGTGCCCACGGCGGGTCTCGCCGGGGTGCTGGCGAACTACTCGGTCATCCACACGCCGCCCGACGCGCTCCCGGCGACGCTCGCCGAGCTGTGCCGCGTGCTCGCGCCCGGCGGCCACCTGCTGATCGCGTTCCAGGCCCTCGACGACGCGGACGGGGCCGCCGAGGCCTTCGACCACCGGGTGTCGCCCGCCTGGCGGTACTCGCCCGGCCACGTGCTCGGCCTGCTCGGGCAGGCCGGCGTGACCGAGGTCGCCCGCCTGGTGCTCGCGCCGGGCGAGGACCCCGTGCGCGGCTTCCCGCAGGCGCACCTGCTGGCCCGCAAGGCCGTCTGAGTCCTCCGGGCGGACCCGGCGGACGAGCTCACCAGGCGGCGAGCAGCAGCTCCTCGACCTCGCCCGCGACGACCGGGCGCGGGTTCGGGTACGGGGCGGCCGCCACGCGCTCGGCCACCTCGCGCAGCGCCGTGCGGGGCAGGCCGAGCGCGCCCAGCGTCGTCGGTCCGTCGTGCCGGGCGGCCAGGGCCGCGACCGCGCCGGCCGGGTCGCCGTCCGCGACGCGGGCCAGACGGGCGGCGGCGTCGGGGGCCGCGGGCAGGTCGAACCGCATCACGTGCGCCAGCAGCAGGGCGTGCAGCTCCGCGTGCGGCAGCCCGTAGGTGCCGCCGAGCACGTGCGCGAGCTGGTGGTGGAGCCCCATCCGCGCCTGCGCCAGGCAGGCGCCGGCCAGCCAGGCCGCCTCCTGCAGCCGGGCCCGTGCACCGACGTCGCCCAGGTGGTCGAGCACCGCGGGGAGCGCGGTGAGGATCCCGTCCGCCGCCTCGACCCCGTACGCGCGGGTGGCCGCGCTCGCCTCGGCGTCCCACAGTGCCTCGACGGCGTGGGCCAGCGCGTTGAGCGCGGAGGTCAGGGTGAGCCCGTGGGGCATGGACAGCGTGAGCTCGGGGTCGTACACGACGGTGCCGGGCGCGAGCGCCGGGTCGCGCCGCGTGGACTTGACGCCGTCCTCGGTCTCGCCGAGCACGGGGGTCGCCTCGGAGCCGGCGTACGTGGTGGGCACGGCGACCTGCGGCATGCCGGTCCGCACGGCGAGCGCCTTGGCCAGCCCGATCGCCGAACCGCCGCCGATCGCGACGAGCGCGTCGGCGCGCATCTCGCGGGCCAGCGCCAGCGCCTGCGCGGTCACCTCGACGGGCGTGTGCTGGACGGGGCGGCCGAAGGTCGCGGCGTACCGCTCCCCCAGGCTCGTGGCCACGTCCTGCGCCGTCTCGGCGGACGACGGCGCGGCCACCACCAGGACCCGCTGCGCCCCGAGCCGTTCGATCTCGTCGGGCACGAGGGTCCGCGCCCCGGCACCCTGCAGCACTCGACCGGCGTACACCTCGTGCACATGGATGTCTGTTCCCACGATGACTGAGCCTACGGTCGCCACGCCGCCGCCGACCACGTGCTTCACCCCGTGCATCCTGTCGAGATTCTTGATATCGAGACATCCGGTAGCCTCACGCCATGGAGCACTCAGGTCACGGCGACGAGGTCGACCGCATCGTCGCCGCGTGGCACCACGTGCGCCCCGACCTCGACCTCGAACCCCTGACGGTGTTCAGCCGGGTGTCCCGGCTGGCGCGGCACCTCGATCTCGCGCGCCGCACCGCGTTCGCCCGGCACAGCCTGGAGACGTGGGAGTTCGACGTGCTCTCGGCGCTGCGCCGAGCCGGCGAGCCCTTCCGCCTGTCCCCCGGCACGCTCGTCACGCAGACCCTGGTGACCAGCGGCACCATGACCAACCGGATCGACCGGCTGGAGTCGCGCGGGTTCGTCAAGCGGCACCGGTCCCCGGACGACCGGCGCGGCGTGCTCGTCGAGCTCACCGACGAGGGCCTGGCGCGGGTCGACGCCGCGATGAGCGACCTGCTCGACATCGAGGCCGAGGTGCTGACCGCCCTGTCCCCCGCGGAGCGCCCGCAGCTCGCGGCGCTCCTGCGCGCGGTCACCGCACAGTTCGACGAGTAGCCGTCGAGCCCGCAGGCCCTCAGCGGTCCCGCGTCACCATGACCTTCTCGCGCCCGACCTGGTCCGGCAGGAAGAACAGGTCGTCGGCGTCCGCGACGTACAGCGGCAGCTCGCCGAGCTCGGCCGGCATGCCGTCGGCGTCGGTGACCGTCAGCTCGACGTGGTCCGCGGAGCTCTTCGAGTTGTACTTCCAGGTGCCCTCGATCTCGGCGGGGACGTCGCCCACCACGTCGCCGAGCAGCTCGTCCGGGACTCCCACGGCGGTGAACGTCCGGTCCTCGCCGAGGGCGACGACGGTCGCGGCGCCGTCACCCACGTAGGAGCCCACGAACTCCGGCTCGGTGTAGTCGATCTTGCCCAGGTCGAAACCGCAGCCCGACGTCAGGAGTACGCCGACGAGTGCTCCCACCGCGGGGAGGACCTGTCGCTGGTTCATTCCACACCTCAGTTGTTCCAGTCGTGACCGGTCGCCCAATCTAGCGGTGATGCCGTAATACCTCCTGGCGGAACCGGGATGACAAGCAGCACACCCTGTGGCGATGTGATGGACGCCCCGCGCAACCAACCGACGCCGTCACGCACAATGAATGCATCATGAGCAACATCCGCACAGCGGCCGGCGGCTCCGCGCTGCTCGTCGCGGTACTCGTCTTCGCCCTGAACCTGCGCACCCCCATCACCTCGCTCCCGCCCGTCATGGGCGACGTCGCCGCCGGGCTGGGCCTGGACCAGACCCTCGCCGGCCTCCTCGTGGGCATCCCGGCGCTCTGCTTCAGCGTGGTGGCGCCGGCGGCCTCGACCCTGATCGCCCGGGTCGGCCCGTACGCGGCGGTGACGGTCGCCCTGGTCGGGGTGATCGCGGGGACGCTGGTCCGGTCGGCGGGCTCGGGCACGGCGGGTGTGGTCGCGGCCTTCGCGGGCACGGTGGTGCTGGGTGCGGCCATCACGGTGGGCAACGTGGTGGTCCCGGTGATCATCGCGCGGGACTTCCCGGCGCGGACAGCGCTGGCCACCGGCCTGTACTCGTCGACGATGAACCTCGGGTCGGTCTTCGCTACGTCGCTCACCGCACCCTTCGCGGCGCTGCTCGGGTGGCGGGGCGCCGTCGCCTCGTGGGCGGCCGTCGCGGCGGTCGCGCTCGTCGTGTGGCTGGCCACCACGCGCCGCCTGCCGGACCCGCAGGCCCGCCCCAGGACCCGGCGGCCCGGCCGGGGCGGGGCGGACGACGGCGCCGCGCCGGGCGAGACCCCCGCCGAGACCCTGGTCGACGGGCCCACCGGGACCCCCGCGCCGCCCCTGGTGGAGCGGCCGGAGGAGACCTGGGGCGGCGTGCTGCGCCGTCCGATCACGTGGGTGCTGACCATCGCGTTCGCGGGGCAGTCCTTCTCCTACTTCGCGGTCACGGGGTGGCTCCCGGAGCTGCTGCGCGACCTGCTGGGCGTGTCGGTGACCACGGCGGGCAACGCGGCCGCGCCGTTCCAGGGGCTCGCGATCGCGGGCAGCGTGCTCGTGCCGCTCGCCCTGGCCGCCCGCGTGCCGATGCGCGGTGCCGCGGTGGTGATGGGCCTGCTCTGGGTGTCCCTGCCCGTGGGCCTGCTGCTCGCCCCGGAGTGGTGGCTGGTGTGGGTGAGCCTCGCGGGCATCGCCCAGGGCGGCAACTTCGTGGTGATCTTCACGGTGGTGGCGCAGCAGTGCCGCACGGTCGCGCAGACCCGCCGGACGGTCGCGGCCGTGCAGGCCTTCGGGTACGCGGTGGCAGCCTCCGCGCCCGCGGTGATCGGCGCTGTGCACGCGGCGTCGGGCGGCTGGACGGCGGCGCTCCTGGTCATGCTGGGGTCCACGCTGGCGCTCGGCACGGCCGAGCTGGTCGCGACCCGCCGCCGGGCCCCTCGGCCGTAGCAGGAACTTTTCCAGAATCATTGAAAGTTGGCAGGATCATTGCCTACCTTTCCAGCATGACGACACACCTTGAGCCCACCGCTGTGCTCCCCACCCTTCGCGAGCACCTCCTGGTCGACGGGTTCGACCTGGTCCTCGACCTCACCCGGTCGCACGGCTCCACGCTCGTCGACGCACGGGACGGCCGGGAGTGGCTGGACCTGTTCACCTTCTTCGCCTCCTCGCCGCTCGGCATGAACCATCCCGCGCTGGCCGACGACCCGGCCTTCCGGGAGGAGCTCGCCACCGCCGCGATCAACAAGCCGTCCAACTCCGACATCTACACGGTCGAGATGGCGCGCTTCGCCGACACGTTCGCGCGGGTGCTCGGCGACCCCGCTCTGCCGCACCTGTTCTTCATCGACGGCGGCGCGCTCGCCGTCGAGAACGCGCTCAAGGTGGCGTTCGACTGGAAGTCCCGCCAGAACGAGGCGAACGGCCGGTCCCCGGAGCTCGGCACCAAGGTGATGCACCTGGAGCACGCGTTCCACGGCCGCTCCGGCTACACGATGTCGCTCACGAACACCGAGCCGGGCAAGGTCGCCCGGTTCCCCAAGTTCGACTGGCCGCGCATCCCCTCGCCGTACATCGCCGAGGGCAAGGACATGGACGCGGCCGAGGCCGCCGCGCTCGGGGCCGCCCGCGCGGCGTTCGAGGCGAACCCCCACGACATCGCGGCCTTCATCATGGAGCCCATCCAGGGTGAGGGGGGCGACCACCACTTCCGCCCGTCGTTCCTGCAGGGCATGCAGGCGCTGTGCCGGGAGTTCGACGCCCTGTTCGTCATGGACGAGGTGCAGACCGGCGCCGGGATCACCGGCACCGCGTGGGCCTACCAGCAGCTCGGCGTGGCCCCCGACGTCGTCGCGTTCGGCAAGAAGACGCAGGTCTGCGGCATCATGGCCGGCGGCCGCGTGGACGAGGTCCCGGACAACGCGTTCGCCGTCTCCTCGCGCATCAACTCCACCTGGGGCGGCAACCTCACCGACATGGTGCGGTCCCGCCGGATCCTGGAGACCTACGAGGAGGAGGGGCTGGTCGACCGGGCCCGGACCATGGGCAAGCAGCTCCAGGACGCCCTCACCGAGCTCGCCGCGCGGCACGAGGGCGTGACGGACGTGCGCGGCAGCGGCCTGATGTGCGCGCTGACCCTGCCGTCGCGCGAGGTCCGCGACCGCGTGCTGGCCGCGCTCACCGAGCGCAGCGTGCTGCTGCTGGGCTGCGGCGAGCGGTCGGTGCGGTTCCGTCCCGCCCTGACCGTCACCACGGAGGCGCTGGAGGCCGGCGTCCAGGCCCTCGACGAGGCGCTCACGGCAGCCCTCTGAGACCGGTCAGGCGCTCGGGATCCCAGACCTCCCGAGCGCCTGGCCCTTGTCCACCCGTCCGTTCACTCGTCGTCGGCCGCGACGCTGTCGGCGATCCTGATCAGCTCGGCGACCGACGGGCCGGCGTTCGCCGTCGGCGTGCGGCCGACGGTGGAGAGCAGCAGGTAGGACCCGGCGTCGTCGGTCCACTCGACGCGGACCGGGCCGAACCCGTTGTTGTCCACCCGGGTGACGCGCGCCTCGGACCCGGACTCCTTGAGGTCCTGCCACTCGATCGTGACGTTGTCGCCCGCGAGCTTGCCGGACAGCTCCTGCGCCCCCGGATAGGCCACGTAGATCACGGCCGACGCCGGGTGGTACGCGCCGCTGCGCACCTCGTCCTCCGGCCACGCGGGGCCCGGTCCGCCGCGGAACGTCTCCTCGTTCTCGGGGCCCTCCAGGACGTACGTGATCCAGGTGCCGAGGTGGTCCTCCGCGGTGGTGCGGCCCATCCCCGCCGAGATCTCGTCCGGGCACTCGACGACGGCACGCCGCACGTCGTCGGGCACCCAGTGTGGCTGGCGCAGGTCCTCGGCACACGTCCCGGCCGTGAGCTCCGTGGCGTCCGCGGGGACGACGACGGGCTCCTCCTCCCCCGAGCCGAGCACCATCGTGACCACCACGATGATGATCGCGCCGAGCAGCGTCACGGCACCGCCGAGCAGCCACTCGGGCCGGATCCGGGGCTCGTCGATCGTGGTGACCACGTCAGCCCCCGCACTCGATCTCGGTCACGGCGTCCCGCGAGAGCGCGATGATCTTGTTCGACGCGACCGGGCTGCGCGCCACGCCGGGCAGCACGTAGGAGCCCCAGTCGCAGTCGTTCTCGGCGAGGTAGGCGTCCCGCGCGCCGTCCGCGGCGGCGTACCGGATGCGATGGTCGGGACCCTGGCAGCTGTAGTCCGGGTCGCACAGGGAGATCGCCAGCGCGCGCATGGTCACCCAGGTGCTGGTGTCCACGCAGCCGTCGACCGGCAGCCCGTTGTACGCCTGGAACGCGCGGGTGGCGACCTCGGACTCGGCGTCCCAGTTCCCGTCCACCGGCTCCAGCCCGGTGGCGGCCGACAGCACGTTCTGGGCCGCGACGACCTGGCCGCCGGAGGTCTTGCCGCACTGGCCGACCGGGTCGTTCGACACCCAGGTCGCGCTCGAGTTCGCCGCCTGGACCACGGCGGCGACGATCAGGGCGACGACCACGGTGCCACCGCCCGCCTGCAGCCAGGTTCGGGTGGTGGGCATTCGCTCGGCGCTCCTTCGTGCCCGACGGCGGAGCCGGGCGGGTCTACTGGCAGTTGCGAGCGTAACAATCTGCACTTACAAGACGGAAGCGACGCACCAGCCGAAACCGGATCTCATGCCTTTCGATGGGTCAGATGGTTGTGCTGCCGCTGGTCGATCTCATGAGGTCCTGTTCAGACCGCGAGGTTGTATCGTTTCAAGCTCGCACTTGCGGGCAGAAGTTCGTGGTCTGAACCGAACCTCGGAGGTCGGCCCCTTGGAAACGACCAACCAGCGTGGCTCGGCCGGCTCACCACCGCGCTGCGCAGCCAGATTTCAGATGATTGAAAGAAAGTGACACCACCGGGCGCAAGCCGCACCAGCGGGTAGCGTCGGCGACATGCTGCGTCCCCTGACCAGCCCGCCGCGCCTGCGCCCGGGCGACACCGTGGCCGTCGTCGCCCCGTCCGGCCCCGTACCGGCCGACCGGCTCGACGACGGAGTGCGCCACCTGCGGGACTGGGGCCTCGACGTGCAGGTCATGCCCCACGTCCTGGACCGCCACCCCGGCCACGCCTACCTGGCCGGCACCGACGAGGGGCGCGCGGCCGACTTCCAGGAGGCCTGGCTGGACCCGGACGTCCGGGCGGTCGTCCTGGCCCGGGGCGGGTACGGCGCGGCGCGCATGGTGGACCTCGTCGACTGGGACGCGCTCGCCGCCACCGACCCCAAGGTGCTCGTCGGGTACAGCGACTGCACGGTGCTGCACCAGGCGGTCGCGAACCGGCTCGGGCTGGTCTCCCTGCACGGGCCGATGTCCGGGACCATGTCGTTCCTCAAGTCGGAGCCGGCCCGGGAGCACCTGCGGCGCACGCTGTTCGAGCCGGGCAGCACGCAGGTGCTCACCGGCCCGGACGCCCACCCGCTGGTCGGCGGCACCGCCCGGGGCATCACGACCGGGGGCTGCCTCTCGCTGCTGACGACGTCCGTCGGCATCGGGCCCACCTCGCCGTCGGCCGCGGGCGGCCTCGTGCTGCTGGAGGACATCGAGGAGAAGGCCTACCGGATCGACTCGTTCCTGACCCACCTGCTGCGGTCGGGCTGGTTCGACGGCGCGACCGGCATCGTGCTGGGGTCGTGGCAGGACTGCGAGCCCGCCGAGCCGGTCGTCCTGGACCTGCTCGGGCCGCTCGGCATCCCGATCCTGGGTGAGCTGGGGTTCGGCCACGGGCCCGACCCGATCACCGTGCCCTTCGGCGTCGCGGCGGAGCTGGACGCCGACGCCGGCACGCTGACGCTGGACCACCCGGCCCTGGCGCCGCTCTGAGGGGCAGCGCCCCGGCCCGGCGAGCCGGGCCCGGTGGAGCCCGGCTCAGTCGAGCTCGGCGGCCTGCCCCTCGAAGTACGTCTGGAGCACCACCGTCGTGCGCGTGGACACCTTGGCCGTGCGCCGGATCTTGCCGAGCAGCTCCTCCAGCGCGCGCGGCGACGCCACGCGCGCGGTGAGCAGGTAGTTCGCGTTGCCGGCCACCGAGTAGCACGACTCGATGCCGGTCATGCCGCGCAGCCGCTCGGGCGCGTCGTCCTCCTGCGCCTGGTCCAGGGGCGTGATCTCGATGAAGGCGGAGAGCGGCAGGCCCACCGCCTCCGGGTTCACGACCGCCCGGTAGCCCGTGATGACGCCGCGCGCCTCCAGCTTGCGCACCCGCACCTGCACCGCGGACAGGGAGAGCCCCGAGATCTCGGACAGCACCGCGAGCGTGGTGCGGCCGTCCTTGCGCAGTGCGTCGACGAGTGCCCTGTCGACCCCGTCGAGCGGTGTCAGATCGTTGTCGGTCATCCCGCCACCTCCGCCGCTTCCAACCAGGCCGCCTCGAGCTCGTCGCGTTCGGTCCCGAGGTCGCGGAGCTCCGCGTCCAGCCGTGCGACAGCCTGGTAGTCCGTTGCCTGCTGCGCGATGGATTCGTGCAGCTCGGCCTCCTTCTGGGCAATCTTCGCAAGTTGCCGCTCGATTCGGGAGACCTCCTTCTTCGCGGCGCGGATGTCGCGCTGCGAGAGCTCCTCGGCCGGGGCGCCGTCCGACGCCGGGGCCGCCCCCGTCGTCGCCCCGCCGGAGCCGTTGCCGGAACCCGTGCGCGCGCCGCCGCCCGCGGCCGCGCCCGAGGCGCCGGTGGACCTGGCTGCCGCCCGCAGCCGCAGATACTCCTCCACGCCCCCGGGGAGGTCACGGATGGTGCCGTCGCCGAGGAGCGCGACCTGCCGGTCGGCCACCCGCTCCAGCAGGTACCGGTCGTGCGAGACCACGATCAGCGTGCCCGGCCAGCCGTCCAGCAGGTCCTCGACGGCGGCCAGCGTGTCGGTGTCGAGGTCGTTGGTGGGCTCGTCGAGCAGCAGCACGTTGGGCTCGGACACCAGCAGCCGCAGCAGCTGGAGCCGGCGCCGCTCACCGCCGGACAGGTCCCGCACCGGGGTGTAGGCCCGCTCGCGCGTGAAGCCCAGCTTCTCGGTGAGCTGCGCCGCGGTGAGCTCCTTGCCGTCGACGACGACCCGGCCCTTCTCCTGCTCGATCACCTCGACGGCCTTCAGCGCCCCCAGCTCGTCGAGCTCGGCGACGTCCTGCGAGAGCTCCTGCACGTGGATGGTCTTGCCGCGCTTGACCCGGCCCGAGTCCGGTTCGCGGCGACCGGCCAGCAGCGCCAGCAGCGTGGTCTTGCCCGCGCCGTTGACGCCCACGACGCCGTACCGGTCGCCCGGGCCGAGGCGCCAGGTCACGTCGTCGAACAGGACCTTGCCCGGCACCGTCACCGACACCGACTCGAGGTCCAGCACGTCCTTGCCGAGCCGCCGGGTGGCCATGCGGGTGAGCTCCATCGAGTCGCGCGGCGGCGGCTCGTCGTCGATCAGCGCGGACGCGGCGTCGAGCCGGAACTTCGGCTTGGACGTGCGCGCGGGCGCGCCGCGGCGCAGCCAGGCGAGCTCCTTGCGCAGCAGGTTGTCCCGCTTCTCGGCGGCCGTCGCGGCCTGCCGGGCCCGCTCGGCGCGCGCCAGGATGTAGGCCGCGTACCCGCCCTCGTACCCGTCGACGGCGCCGGTCCCGTCGCCGCGCACCTCCCACATGCGGGAGCAGACCTCGTCGAGGAACCAGCGGTCGTGCGTGACGACGACGAGCGCGCCCGACGTGCCCGGGCGGCCGTACCGCTCGCGCAGGTGGGCCGCGAGCCAGGCCACGCCCTCGACGTCGAGGTGGTTGGTGGGCTCGTCGAGGAGCAGCACGTCCGGGTCCTGCACGAGCAGGGCCGCGAGCGCCACGCGGCGGCGCTGGCCGCCGGAGAGCTTCGCGACGGGGGCGTCCCAGGCGAGCTCGGCGATCAGGCCGTCGTGCACCTCGCGCACGCGCGCGTCCGAGGCCCAGACGTGGGTCTCGGCGTCGCCGTGCACGATGTCGAGCACGGTGGCGTCTTCGGGCAGCTCGTCACGCTGGTCGAGCATGCCCAGGGTGGAGCCGCCCACCCGGGTGACCCGCCCGCCGTCGGGCAGGGCGGTGCCCGCGAAGATGCGCAGCAGGGTGGACTTGCCCGCGCCGTTGGGTCCGACGATGCCGACGCGGTCGCCGTCGTCGAGCCCCAGCGAGACGTCCGCGAGGAGGGTGCGAGTACCGATGGTCAGCGCGATGCCGTCTGCGCCGAGGAGATGTGCCACCTACCAAGGGTAGTCGCGCGCTACGCTCACCCCGGTCGACCCTTCGACAAGCTCAGGACGGCGCGGCGCTGCGCAGCAGGACTTCGCCGCCGTACCCCCAGAACGACGACGACGCCGAGGAGCATCCACGTGGCCCAGTTCGACATGCCGCTGCCCGATCTCGAGAAGTACACCCCGGAGGTCGACGAGCCCGGCGACTTCGACGAGTTCTGGTCGGCCACGCTGGCCGAGGCCCGTACGTTCGGCACGGCGCCGCAGGTGGAGCGCCTCGACGTGGGCCTCACGGAGATCCTGGTGGACGACGTGACGTTCCCCGGGTTCGGCGGGCACCCGGTCAAGGCGTGGCTGACTCGGCCCGCGCACGCGGCCGGCGACCTGCCGGTGGTGGTGGAGTACCAGGGCTACGGTGGCGGCCGGGGTCTGCCGCACGAGCGGATCCAGTGGGCGGCCGCGGGCTACGCGCACCTCATGATGGACACGCGCGGCCAGGGTTCCGGCTGGGGTGCGGGCGGGGACACCCCGGACCCGGTGGGCTCGGGCCCGGCGTCCCCCGGGTTCATGACCCGCGGTGTGCTGGACCCGCACGACCACTACTACCGGCGCGTCTTCACGGACGGCGTCCGCGCGGTCGACGCGGTGCGGGCGATCGAGGGGCTCGACCCGGCGCGCGTGGCGCTGAGCGGCGGCAGCCAGGGCGGCGGCATCACCATCGCGGTCGCGGGCCTGGTGCCCGACGTCGTGGCCGCGATGCCGGACGTGCCGTTCCTGTGCCACTACCGGCGCGCGGTGCAGATCACGGACAACGCGCCGTACAGCGAGATCACGAAGTACCTCTCGGTGCACCGCGACCCGGCGGTCGAGGAGCAGGTCTGGCGCACGTTCTCGTACCTGGACGGGGTGTCGTTCGCCCGGCGCGCCCGCGGGGCCGGCCTGTTCTCGGTGGCGCTGATGGACGGCACGTGCCCGCCGTCCACCGTGTACGCCGCGTACAACGGCTGGGGGCCGGGCGGCTCGCGCGGGGTGGACAAGGAGATCGACGTCTACCCCTACAACAACCACGAGGGCGGCGGGGACTACCGGTTCCCCCGCAAGCTCGCATGGCTGAACAAGCTCGTCTGACGGCCGGGGGCCGCGGACCGGCGTCGGGAGTGTCGGGGACTGGCGGTACGCTCCGAGCGCACGCCCAAGACCCGGAGGTACCGCCCGTGCCCGAGTACGACCTGCCGCTCGTCACGGTGGCGCCGGCCGCTCCGCCCGCCACCGACGAGCCCGAGGACTTCGACGCGTTCTGGGCGGCGAACCTCGCCGCGCACCGGGACATCGAGGTGACGCCGACCCTCGTGGCCGCCGGCACGCGCTCGCGGGACCTGCAGGCGGAGACGGTGACGTTCGCCGGGTTCCAGGGCCGCCCCGTGACGGGCTGGCTGCTGCTGCCCGTCGGCGCTGCCGCGACGCTGCCCGGGCTGGTCGAGCTGCGCCCGGCCGGCGGGGCCGCAGCGCGCGACCTGGAGTGGCTGGCGTCGGCCGGGTTCGCCCACCTGGTGGTCGAGGTGCCGCCGGACGACCTGGACGACCCGTACAACCGCGGCGCCTTCACCGACGCGTTCCGGGCGGTGCAGGCCCTGCGGACGCTGGAGAGCGTGGACCCGTCGCGGGTCGCGGTCCTGGGCACCGGCCCGGTGGCGGCCGCAGCCGTGGCCGCGGCCGGGCTGCTGCCCGACCTCGCGTGCGCCCTGGTCGAGGGGGACATCCCGGCGGCGCACAAGGACTCGCTGGTCGCGTTCGCCCGCCGGGCGAGCACGCCGCTGCAGCTCACCCAGGGTGCGGGCGCCCAGGTGCTGCTCGAGGAGTGGGGCCGCAACGCGGCCCTCGCGCTCGCCGCGATGACGGGCTCGGTCGAGCGCGTCGTCGAGTGCGTGCTGACCGCCGAGAGCAACCTGACGACGCGGCGTACCCGTTGGGTCACGCGGCACACGCACCTGACGAACGTCTTCGTGCCCCAGGTCGCGTACTGACCCTGCCGAGACAGAACCAGGGCGAGGTAGAGCTGCAGCGAAGTAGAACCCTGGCGCGCTGGGGTTCTACTTCGCTGCGGTTCTACCTCGCTGGGGTTCTACCTCGCTGGGGTTCTACCTCGGCGGGGTGCTACGCACGGACCGGGGTGATGACCTGGGTGCCCGGGGCGGGTCCGGTGGCGCACCAGACCGCGTCGACGACGTCGGCCGCCGTCCATGCGGCGCCCAGCGCGAGCGCGTGCTGCCGGGACCGGCCCAGGGCCGCGACCGTGGGCCCGGACCCGGAGACGACGACGCCGAGGGCACCGGACTCGGTGGCGACCTCCACCACGTCGGTGAGCTCGGGGCGCAGGTCGAGCGCCGGGCCCTCCAGGTCGTTGTGCAGCGCCTTGCCGAGGGCGACGGGGTCGCCCGCCCGCAGCGCGTGCATGATCGCGGTGTCGTCGGTGGGCGCCACCCGCGGCGTCGACGGGCCGGCCAGCTCGTCGAACCGGCGGAACACGGAGGGCGTAGAGAGCCCCTCCCGCTGCGTCGCGAAGCACCAGTGGAACTCGCCACGCGTCATCGCGGGCGTGAGCAGGTCGCCCCGGCCCGTGCCGACGGCGGTGTGCCCCAGCAGCGAGAACGGCACGTCCGCGCCGAGCTCGGCGGCCAGCTCCACGAGCTCCGGCCGGGGCATGCCGGCCTCCCAGAGCGCGTCGCAGGCCACGAGCGCCGCGGCGGCGTCGGCCGAACCGCCCGCCATGCCGCCGGCGACCGGCACGCCCTTGGTGACGTGCAGCTGGACATCGGCCGCCAGGCCCGTGCGCTCGGCCAGCAGCGCGGCCGCGCGCCAGGCGAGGTTGGACTCGTCGGTCGGGACGGCGTCGGCCTGCGGTCCCGAGACCGTCAGCGAGATGCCGGACCCGGGCGCCACCTGGGTGGCCGTCACCTCCTCGTAGAGGGAGACGGCCTGGAAGATCGTCGCGAGCGGGTGGTAGCCGTCGTCGCCGACGGGACCCACGCGCAGGCCGAGGTTCACCTTGCCGGGTGCGCGGACCCGGACGGACGGCGGCGGGGCCGCCGCGAGACGCGGGATCACTGGTCCCCCTCCTCTCGCTGGCCGAGCTGGTCGAGATCCGAGGCCTCGACGGGCTCGACCGACGAGGTCGCAGAAAGCTGCTCCGCGATGCGCGCGAACTGCTCGACCACGAGCGTCTCACCCCGGGCGCCCGGGTCGACGTCGGCGGCTCGGAGCGCCGCCTCGGCGGCGGCGCCGGAGCCGAACGCCCCCGACAGGGCGGCGCGCAGCGTCTTGCGGCGTTGCGCGAACGCGGCGTCCACGACGGCGAAGACCTGCTCGCGGGACGCGGTGGTCGACGGCGGGTCGCGGCGCTCGAGGTACACGAGCGCGGAGTCGACGTTCGGGGCCGGCCAGAAGACGTTGCGCCCGATGGTCCCCGCCCGGCGGGCCGACGCGTACCAGGCGGCCTTCACCGACGGGATGCCGTAGATCTTGTTGCCGGGCACGGCGGCGATGCGGTCGGCCACCTCGGCCTGGACCATCACCAGCACGCGCTCGAGCGAGTCGAACCGCTGCAGCATGGTGAGCAGCACCGGGACGGCCACGTTGTACGGGAGGTTCGCGACGAGTGCCGTCGGCGCCTCACCCGGCAGGGCGGTGACGTCCAGCGCGTCGGACAGCACGACCTCGAAGTCGGAGTCCGGGAACCGGGTGTGCACGGTGTCGGCGATCTGCCCGGCCAGGACCGGGTCGATCTCGATCGCCACGACGGAGGCACCGGCCTCCACGAGGCCCAGTGTCAGGGAGCCCAGCCCGGGCCCGACCTCCACGACCCGCTCACCGGGCCGCAGCCCCGCGGTGCGCACGATCTTGCGGACGGTGCCGCCGTCGTGCAGGAAGTTCTGGCCGAGCGTCTTGGTGGGCCGGACGCCCAAGCGCCCTGCCAGGTCGCGGATCTCCGCGGGACCGAGCAGGGCGCCTGAGGTGTCGTTCATGCAGGTGAGCCTAACTGGAGATTGTCGCAGTCAGCGGATCAGTACCAACCCACCGACTCCGAGTGGCCCCACGCACCGCACGGCGTGCCGTAGCGGTCCGCGATGTAGCCGAGGCCCCACTTGATCTGGGTGGCCGGGTTGGTCGCCCAGTCGGAGCCCGCGGAGCCCATCTTGGAACCGGGCAGCGCCTGCGGGATGCCGTAGGCACCCGACGACGGGTTGGCCGCCTTGTAGTTCCAGCCGGACTCGCGCTCCCAGAGGGACTCGAGGCAGGTCCACTCCGAGCCGCTCCAGCCGCGCGCGGCGGCCATCTGCTGGCCGATCTGCTTGACCGAGCCGGACGGCACCGGGGTGCTGGTGGACTTCTTGGTGCTGGTGGCCTGGACCTTCTCCACCGGGCGCTCCCTGGTGCCGAAGACGACCACGCGGTCGACCGGCTCCTTGGTCACCTTGTTGGAGATCACCTCGCGGTGCACGATCTCGCCGTCGACCGTACGCACCTGGATCACCTTGGTGCGCACGCCCTTGGTGCCCTTGCTCTTGACGAGCTTGCCCTCGTCCTTGTACCGGTCGGAGTCCTTGCTGGTGTGGGTGTCGAAGCCCACGGCTCCGTCACGCGTGACCTTCTTGGTCTCGACGCGCTGGACCTGGACGGCGACGTCCGCGCCCGCCTGCTCGGCGGTCTTGGCGGACTTCGCGTCGATCGCCTTGTCCTTCGCCAGGGTGGCGACGGGGACGACGTTGACGAGGTCGTCCTTGTCGAGCTCGATCTCGGTGCTGTTCAGCACGCTGTCGACGCTGTCGGCGTGGTCCTCGATCACGCGCGTCTCGCCGTCCGCGACGACGGCGACGGGGCCGTCGTCGTTCAGGCGGAGCGGCAGCGAGGCGCGGTCGCCGGAGCGGGACGCCACCAGGGCGACGTCGCCGCCGCGCTCGGCGAGCGTGCTCAGGGCCTCGCCGGCGTCGGTCACGTTGACCCAGACGTCGCGCTCGTCCTCGCCGTCGGACATGGTGACCTGGCGGGCGTAGCGGACCACGATCTGGTCGCCGTCGGAGAGCTCGGCGCCGGTCCCGGGGGCGACGACGTCGCGCTCGCCCAGGCGGACGCCCTGCGAGTCGAGCATGCCCTGCACGGAGCCGGAGTAGGTGGTGACGGTCTTGACGGTGCCGTCGAGGTCGAGGGTGACGGTCTTGCGTGCCTCGGCGAAGGCGACCGATCCGGAGGCCGCGATCGCTACGGCTGCGAGGCCGGCGACCAGGGGCCAGCGGCGGCGACGCTTCGTGGGGGTCGTCCGAGAGGCCGTCGCCTCGGACTCTGAGTTGATGCTGGGGATGGAGCCAGAACTCTGCTGCTCAGAACGGGGGTTCACTCGTGTCCAGTCGTCGGACGTCCCGGGCACGGGCGGCGAGCCGGGGCACGCGCAGGCGCGAGTGTCCCTACCACGATTCGGCCTGGGGGCCAGGCGACTCTTGCGAGCCGTCGCGGTCTCGACCGGCCGATCCGGCGGTCTCACACCGGTCGCGACGGTTCGCGTCCGATGCCGCCCCTGCCGGCATGGTGGCGCTGTGGCGTACACCACTTCGCACCCGCACGCCAGCGAGGACAACCGAACGTAACTGATCCGTTATCGTCCGGCCAAGTTTCTCGGTGTTGTCAGGCTGTGTTGTCGATCACTCGTCTAGGACAACCGTCCAACTCACCCCCGTGTCAGACGTACAGATCACTCGGGTGACCTGCACGTCTGACGCGTGGGGAGGGGTCAGAGCAGGCCGAGCTTCGCGGCACAGCCGGGCCACTGTCCCCAGCCGGACTGCGCCTGGAGCTTCTGGGCCCGCATGGTCTGCTCGCTGGCCGAGGCGTCCGACGGGAGGCCGGAACCGCCCATCGCCACCCAGGTCTGCTGCGAGAACTGGTAGAGGCCGTAGTAGCCGTTGCCGGTGTTGGTGGTGGGGTCGCCGCCCGACTCGCACTGCGCGAGCTGGGCCCAGACACCGCTGGTCGCCACGACGTCCGCCTTCGGCTTGGCCGCCGCCTTCTGGGACTTCTCCCGCGCCACCGGCTTGGGTTCGGGCTTCGGTTCCGGCTCGGGCTCCGGGCGGGCCTTGGTGCCGTACACGGTCACCTGGTCCACGGGCTTGCGCTCGACCTTCGACGAGAGCTTCTCCCGCTCCACGACCTTGCCGTCCACGGTGGTGACGTCCCACGTGGTGACCCGCTTGCCGGTGACGCCCTTGGTCGCCACGTACGCCGCGAGGTCCTCGAACCGGTCGGGGTCCGCCTTCCGCACCTTGTCGTACGACAGCTTGGTCACGGTCTTCCGCTCCGCGGTCCGCACCTGTTCGACGACGACAGACAGCGTCGGCGTGCCCGCGCCGGCGGACGGCCCGCCCTCGGCGGCGTCGCGCTGGACGGTGACCCGGTCGTCCGCGTCGACGGTGACGTCGTTCGCGGCGAGCAGGTCGTCGAGCTGCGCGGCGCCGTCGGCCACCCGCTGGGTCTTGCCGCCGACCACCAGGTTGACCGGGCTGTCGGCGTCGAGCCGCAGCGGGAGGGACACGCGTCCGCCGGAGCGGGACGGGACCAGGGCGACGTCGTCGGCTCGCTCGGCGAGCGTGGCGAGCGCCTGGTCGGCGTCGAGCGCGGTGACCCAGGTCGACCGCTCCTTGCCGTCGGCCCGCAGGGTGACCTCGTGGCCGTAACGGACCACGACCATCCCGCCGTCCCGCAGGGTGCCGTCCGTGCCGGGCGTCACCGCGTCCCGGCTCGTGACGTCGACGCCCTGGTCGGCCAGGAGGCCGGCGACGTCGCCCTGGAAGGTCTCTACCGTCGTGACCCTGCCGTCGACGTCCAGCGTGACGGTCTTGTGGGCCGAGGCGAAGGCGGTGATGCTGCCCGCGCCGACGACCGCGATGGCCGCGGCCCCGGCGAGGAAGGCTGCTCTGCGGCGGGGTCTGCGCGGCGGGGCCGGCACGGGGGTGACCGGTACTTGGACGACCGGCTCGGTGGGGGTGTGATCCGTCGGGGGCGGATCGAAGATCTCGGTGATTCCGGCGGGGGCGCCGGCCTCAGGGTTGGGGGGCAGATCGTCGGGGCTGCCCAGAGCTGGGTGGGGAGATGACACGCGGGTCCAGTCCTCGCGCGGTCCGGGCACGGGGGCCGGGACGGCACGAGTCGCACGCACCTCCCGCGCGGGGCGCGGGCCCGACCGGCCGATCCGGCGGTCCAGGAGACCGTAACCCTGCCGTTATCAATTGCAAGACCTATCCGAGAAATGTGGTGGCGAAACGTCAGGGTAGGTCCAACAATGTCCTAAATGTTCCAGGGTGAAAAAGTCCCCGGATCAGTACCAGCCGATGTCCACGGAGTGGGCCCAGGCGCCGCACGGCGTGCCGTAGCGCCCGGAGATGTAGCCCAGGCCCCACTCGATCTGGGTGGCAGGGTTGGTCAGCCAGTCGCTCCCGACGGTGGCCATCTTCGAGCCCGGGTTGGCCTGGGCGATGCCGTAGGCTTCGCTGCTCGGGTTGTCGGCGTTCCAGCGCCAGCCGCTCTCCTTCTGCCAGAGCTGGTCCAGGCAGGAGAACTCGTCGGCGCCCCAGCCGCGCTCCGCGGCCATCGCCTGGCCCAGGGCCCGCGCGGAGCCCGGGTCCACGGGCGCGGTGGCGACGTCCATGGTGCCGACCACGAGCACCTCGTTCACGGGCTTGCGGGTGACCTTGCGGTCCACCAGGGTGCGTTCGACGACAGCGCCGCCAACCGTCTTGACCTTGTACGTCACCTTGGCCTCGCCCGCCACGCCCGCCGTGCGGATGGACTCGTAGCCCTGGGGCAGGCTCGGGTCCTCGACCGTCTCGGTCTCGAACGGCACCACCTCGGTCACCGTGCGCGACGACGACGCGTCGCGGCTGACCATGACGATCATCCCGTCCACCGCCGCGGCGTCGAGCGGCACCGACGTCACGTCGCCCTCGGCCAGCGCGATGCCTGCCTCCTCGAAGACGGACCGCACCGTGGACCCGGTGGTGCTGAACTCGAGCACCGAGCCGTCCACGGCGATGTTGACCTCCTTGACCGTGGAGAACCGCACCGGGTCGCGGTCGAGCTGCGTGGTGCGGGACGCCGTGGCGATCGCACCGTCACCACGCGGCCCGAGGGCCGCGAGCAGCTCGCCCACCGTGCCGGCGGTGGTGCGCAGCGTCATGACCTGGCCGTCGAGCTCGACGGTGACGTCGCGGCTGGTGCGGACCACCACGGTCCCGCCGGCGCCGACGGCGGACGTGGCGGCCGGCTGCACGACGTCGTCGCGCTCCAGGTCGATGTGCTGCGAGGCGAGGGCCTCGGCGACGGTGTCGCCGTAGACGCCGACCGTGCGGACGTCGCCGTTGTAGTCGATCGTGAGGGTCGCCGCGTTGGCGACGTACACGCCGCTGACGCCCGCGAGCACGCCGACGACGGCACCACGGACCAGCCAGCGGGCCGGTTTGCTCGCGAGCCACGGCCGTGCGTACCTCACCACGAGCACCAGACCGTAACGGAACAAACCTCGCAGGAAAAGACGTGGGGTTATGAAATCAAATGCCGCTTTCTTCGCCCCAATGCGCCATTCTTACCAGTTGCCGTAGACACGCCCGGAGTTGGCGCTGATGTCGGCGCACAGCGTCGCGAGGTCTTCCCCGAGGTGGGCGGCCATGGCCCGCACCGTGTGGGCCGCCGCGAAGGGGGCGTTCGGCTGCCCTCGGTACGGGTGCGGCGTGAGGTACGGGGCGTCGGTCTCCAGGAGGAGGAGCTCTCGCGGCGCCACGGTCACCGCCGCGCGCAGGTGGTCGTTCGACTTGAACGTGACCGGGCCGGCGAACGACAGGTACCAGCCGTTCTCGGCGCAGACGCGGGCCATCTCGGCGTCGCCGCTGTAGCAGTGGAAGACGGTGCGCTCGGGTGCGCCGTCGGCCAGCAGGACCTCGATGACCTGGGCGTGCGCGTCTCTGTCGTGGATCTGCAGGGCCAGGCCGAGCTCCTTGGCCAGCGCGATGTGCGCGCGGAAGCTCTGCCGCTGGGCCTCCTCGCCCCGCGGGCCGGTGCGGAACAGGTCCATGCCCGTCTCGCCGATCGCGCGGACGCGGTCGTTGCCCTTGGCCAGGTCGGCGATCTCGGCGATGGCGTCGTCGAGGCCCACGGCGTGGTGCTCCTGGGGCTCGGGCGCGAGGCCGTCCGGACCCACCTCGTCGATGCCCGCGTGCAGGGTGGCCTCGTTGGGATGGATGGCGAGCGCCCCCACCGCCCGCGCCTCGGTACGGACCAGGGCGTCGGTCCAGCGGGCCGACGGCAGGTCGCAGCCCACCTGGACCACGCGGTCCACGCCTGCGGCCACGGCGCGCGCCAGGTGGTCGGCGACGGACGGCGGCCAGGGGCCGGGCTCGCCGTCGGGCGCCGTGGGCGGCAGCACCGAGGCGATGTGGTCGAGGTGGGTGTGGTTGTCCACCACGGGGACGGGCAGGGGCTCCGGGGCGGCCGGGAACCCGCGTTCGCGTGTGCGCTTGGCCATCGTCGGCTCAGGCGGCCGTGTCGTCGAGGCGCGGGAACAGAGCGGCGCCCTTGGTCACGGTGGTGCCGGCGGGCAGCACGCCGAACGTCGCCGCGCCCTGGAGCGGCTGGGCGTCCAGGGCCCCGAGCGCGGCCTCCGCGCCGAGCAGCTCCCACAGCCCGGCCGCAGCGCGCGGCGTGACCGGGTTGAGCAGCACCGCGAGCGAGCGCAGCGCCTCGGTGGCGGTGACCAGCGACGTCGCCAGGCGGCCGCCGTCCACCCCCGTGCCCGACTCGTCGACCTCGCCGGGCTCCTTGGCGAGCTTCCACGGCTGGGTGTCCGCGAGGTAGCCGTTGGTGGCGTCCACGAGCGTCCAGACCGCGGAGACCGCGTCGTGGATGGCCAGCCGGTCGATCGCCGCCTCGGCGTCAGCCACGGCCCGGGCCGCGACCCGGGCCAGTTCGGTCTCGGCGTCGGTGAGCGGGCCCGGGGCGGGCAGGGAGCCGCCGAAGTACTTTCCGATCATCGCGGCGGTCCGCGACGCGAGGTTGCCGAAGCCGTTGGCGAGCTCGCCGTTGTAGCGGGCGGTCATGTCCTCCCAGGAGAACGAGCCGTCACCGCCGAACGCGATGGTCCGCATGAAGTAGTACCGGAACGCGTCCGAGCCGAACGTGTCGATGATGTCGGCCGGCGCGATGCCCGTGAGCTTGGACTTGCTCATCTTCTCGCCGCCCACCAGCAGCCAGCCGTGCGCGAACACGGTCTTGGGCAGGGGCAGCCCGGCGGCCATCAGCATCGCGGGCCAGATCACGGCGTGGAACCGCAGGATGTCCTTGCCGACCAGGTGCACGTCGGCCGGCCAGGTGCGCGCGAACTGCGCCTTGCGCTCCGGGTCGTCGCTGTCCAGGCCCACGGCCGTGGCGTAGTTGAGCAGCGCGTCGAACCAGACGTAGAGCACGTGGGAGGTGTCCCACGGGATGGGGACGCCCCAGTCGAACGTCGAGCGCGAGATCGACAGGTCCTGCAGTCCCTGCCGCACGAAGCTGGCCACCTCGTTGCGGGCCGACGCCGGCTGCACGAACTCGGGGTGCTCCTCGTAGAGCGCGAGCAACCGGTCGGCGTAGGCGCTCATCCGGAAGAAGTAGTTCTGCTCGGACAGCATCTCGACGGGCCTGCCGTGGATGGAGCACACCTTCTGCCCCGCGTACTCCCCCGTGCCGTCGAGCAGGTCGCCCGGGAGCTTGTACTCCTCGCAGTCCACGCAGTACGGCCCCTCGTAGGAGCCCTCGTAGATCTCGCCCTTGTCGTACAGGTCCGTCAGGAACGCCTGGACGGCGGTCTCGTGCCGCTCCTCCGTGGTGCGGATGAAGTCGTCGTTGCGCACGTCGAGGGTCTGCAGCACGGGCTTCCACGCGGTATCGACCAGCCGGTCGGCCCAGACCTGCGGGCTCACGCCGTTGGCCTCTGCGGTGCGCAGCACCTTCTCGCCGTGCTCGTCCGTGCCGGTCAGGAACCAGACGTCCTCCTGCCGCTGGCGGTGCCAGCGGGTCACGACGTCGGCGGCGACCGTCGTGTACGCGTGCCCGATGTGCGGGGCATCGTTCACGTAGTAGATCGGCGTCGTGAGGTAGAAGGACTTCTGGTCTTCCGGCATGGCGTCAATGGTAGTTGCGCGAGGCCCGCTGACCACGTGGTTATCCACAGGCCCGGGCGGTGGCTCAGCGGGCGCCGGTGGGGTCGATCTCGTCGGCCCAGTCGAGGAAACGGTCGACGATGGCGATCCGCTGCACCGAGCCCACGTCGTACAGCGCGAAGTCGGAGGCGGGATAACGCCCGGCCTGCCGGAACCGCTCTGCGAGCATGTGCCGGTCGAGGGGCACGGACTCGATCCGGTCCCCCATCGCCAGCACGTCGCCCCGACTGAACCGTCCGGACCCGACCACGGTGTCGATGTCGATGTAGTCGCGCGCCTCGCCGCGCGACCAGAGCGCGCCCATCTTGTTGGCCACCGCGTCGCGCGGATCAAGGACAGGACCGATCTCGAGCAGGCGCGGCGGGAACTCGCGATAGTCCCACCCGAGCTGGATGTCGCTCCAGGTCGCCGTCGCCTCGTCGCTGACGCGGAGGTCGGCGAACGTGGGACCGATCCTGTTGTCGACCACCGTGAACCCTTCGGCTCGGAACGCCCCGCGGACGGCCTCGACCGCCTGAGCGAACTGCTCAGGATCCCCGCGGTCGGTGAAGAGGTCGACGTCGACCGACGGACGGTCTCCCATGCCGTTCGCAGAGATGGCATAACCGCCGGCGAGCACGAACCCGTACTTGTCCGCCGCCCCGAGCCCGATCCGGGCGAGGCGGTCGTGGAACGGGCGCATCAGGCCGTTCTCGCCATGCTTCGCGCGGCGAGCTCCGGAAAGGCGTCCTCCCAGATCGCGCGGCACCGCCTCGGCAGGTTCAGCTCCGGCCAGAGCTCGATGAGGAGGCGGCGATCGAGGATCTGGACGTGGTCACGAGCAGTCCCGTCCCGGACGGCCGCGCTGTACACGCTCCAGCGCTGGGCCGGGTCATCGATGTCGTACACCGGGTCGGGTGCCGTGGAGATCGGCGCCCAGACACGGACTACCCCCGTCGTCGGACCCTTCAGGTCGGCGAGCGAGTCCGGCGTGACGTACGGGATGTGGTCGGCGTAGACGTAGCCGCGCGGCACCGTGCGGTACCCGCCAGGTTCTGCGGACATCCTGTTCACCCCTCTCGTTCGCCGGTGGTCCGAGCCTACGACGCGGCCCCTTCCCGGCGGCCAGGATATCCACAGCCCTAGACGTCTGCCAGTGGATACACCCCGGCCCGTTACTCCGCCGCGGTCACCGTGACCCGCAGCAGCCGGTCGTCGACCACCCGGCCGTCCTCGGTCGCGGGCTCGCCCCGGCCGTCGGTGTTGCCGGTCAGCACCCACAGCTCGCCGTCGGCCCCGGCCTGGACCGCGCGCAGGCGACCGAACTCGCCTGCCAGCAGCGCCTGCGGCTCGCCGAAGCCCGGGCTCTCACCGGCCTCGATCTCCTCCGCCGTGCCGAGCAGCGGCACGCGCCACAGCCGCTCGCCGCGCAGCGCGGCCAGGTACACGGCGTCATCGGTGACCGCGATGCCCGACGGCGACGCCTCCGACGTCGGCCACCACGCCACCGGGTCGACGAACCCCTCCTGCTCCCCGGGCCCCTCGACCTCCGGCCAGCCGTAGTTGTTGCCGGGCTCGATCACGTTCAGCTCGTCCAGCTCGTTCTGCCCGAACTCGCTCGCGAACATGCGGCCGCTCGCGTCCCAGCCGAGGCCCTGCACGTTGCGGTGCCCCAGGGACCACACGGGCGAGCCGGGGTCCGGGTTGCCCGGGGCGGGATCGCCGTCGGGCGTGATCCGCAGGATCTTGCCGCCCAGCGAGTCCGGGTCCTGCGCGTTCGCGGGGTCACCGGCGTCGCCGGTCGCGACGTACAGGTACCCGTCGGGCCCCAGCGCGATCCGGCCGCCGTTGTGGTTGGAGGCGCTGGGGATGCCGTCGAGGATCGTGGTGACGTCGCCCAGCGTCATGCCGTCCAGGTCGAGCTCGGCACGCAGCACCGCGTTGTCCTCGGCGCCCGTGCGGTACAGGTAGGTCGTGAACGTGGGCCCGGTGTCCTCCGGGTCGACCGCCACGCCGAGCAGGCCGCCCTCGCCGTTCGGCACCGTCTGGTCGGCCACCTCCCGCACGCCGTCGGAGTCCTGGAGCGGGTGGACGTCCCCCTCGGGGTGCACCACGGCGAGCGACGCGTCGTCGCGCATCGTGACCAGGAAACGCTCGCCCGGCAGCGGCGCGATGCCCCACGGGACCGGCAGCTCCTCGGCCACCACCTCGGCCTCCGCCGTCACACCGCCGTCCGAGGGTTCCGTACCCTCCGTGCCCGACGCCGCCGTCGTGCTCGCCGAGGCGCTCGGGCTCGGCGACACGACGCCCGGTTCCGCCGCCCCGCTGCACCCGCTCACCCCCGCGACCAGGGCCGAGACCAGCACGGGCACTGCCAACCGACGCGCAATAGGGTCCACGGTCCCATCCAATCATCGAGGGAGGCCGGGTGGTCGGTAGAAGGTCACATGATCGGCAGCCCGGGCTGCCGATCATGTGACGAACTACCGACCGGCCCGGGGTACCCCGGGCATCCATCGCGGTGGGAGGGTGGAGCTATGAGCCTTACCGAGTCCGGGACCGAGCGCAGGGCGCTCATCGTCGTCGACGTGCAGCCCACGTTCTGCGAGGGGGGCGAGCTGGCCACGGAGGGCGCGAACGAGATCGCGCACCGCGTCGCCGCCTACGCCGCGGCCCACCGCGACCGGTACACCACCGTGGTGACCACGCAGGACTGGCACATCGACCCGGGCGAGCACTTCAGCGAGACCCCGGACTTCGTCGACTCGTGGCCGCCCCACGGCGTCGCCGGCTCGCCCAACGCCGAGCTGCACCCCGCGCTCGACGACCTCGCCCCCGACGTCCGGCTGCTCAAGGGCCAGTACTCGCACGGCTACTCCGGGTTCGACGGCGCCGACGAGCACGGCCGCAGCCTCACGACCGTCCTGTCGGAGGCCGCGGTGACCGCCGTCGACGTCGTGGGCCTGGTGCAGTCGCACTGCGTCAAGCACACCGCGCTCGACGCCCGCCGCGCCGGCCTGCACGCCCGGGTGCTGACCGACCTGACCATCCCGGTCTCGCCCGCCCAGGGCGAGGAGGCGGAGCGCGAGCTGACGGCCGCGGGAGTGGACCTCCGCGACTCCTCGACCATCTAGCCAACCCGTGTCAGACGTACAGGTCACTCGGGTGACCTGTACGTCTGACACGCCGGGCTAGATCCAGCTCGGCAGCACCATCAGCCGCTGCCAGTACTCGTACGGCACCGGCATCGCCGTCCAGATCGGGTAGTAGAGCACGCTCACGCCCACGATCAGCAGCATCAGCACCGCGGCCAGCCAGCACACGATCCGCCGGTCCGCGCTGCGGCGCGGGGTCCGTTCCAGCCCCACGGCCAGCAGGTACACGAGCGTGAGGATCACGAACGGCGTGAACACGATCGAGTAGAACGTGAAGATGGTGCGGTCCGCGAGCGGCCACGAGTAGAGGAACCACGGCAGCCAGCCGGCGGCGATCCCGACCAGGGCGGCGGTGCCCCGCCAGTCGCGGTACCGGAGCACGAGCACCAGGGCGATCGGGATCGCGATGGCGCCGAGCCACCACAGCAGCGGGTTGCCGAGCGACGTCACGGCGGTGGCGCAGTCGCTGGTGGCGTCGGCGGGGCAGGGCCCCTGGCCGGGCGCGAACTTCTCCCAGAAGAACGACGTGGGACGCCACTGCACGATCCAGCCCAGCGGGTGCGACGCGTAGTTGTGGTCCGAGTCCAGCCCCGTGTGGAAGTCCCACATCATGCGGTGGTACTCCCACAGCGACCGCCCGGCCTCCCAGGCGCCCTGCGCCCAGCCCCAGTCCGGCCACCAGCCCGGCGGGTTCACCCCGTTGACCACGGCCCAGTCGCGCAGGTACGACTTCGGGTGCGCGAACCAGGCCGACCACGACGCGACGTACACCGCGAGCACGGTGGGCAGCACGACCAGGGCGGCCGGGACGGCGTCGACCACCAGGGCGTCCTCCCACCACCGGCCGATGCCGGCCGTGCGCCGGGCGGTGAAGTCCCACACCACGGTGAGCAGGCAGAACGCGGCGACGAAGTAGAGGCCCGACCACTTGACGCCGCACGCGAGGCCCAGCGACACCGCTGCCGCGAGGCGCCACCACCGGAACCCGAGCCGTGGCCCGTACTGCCCGACCGAGCCGCCCGCCTCGACGATCTGGGCCACGCGGTCCGCGAGCCTACGTCTGGCCCACTCGCGGTCCATCACCAGGCAGCCGAAGGCGACGAGCACCCAGAACATGAGGAACTGGTCCAGCAGGCCGGTGCGCGAGTGGACGATCGCCTCGCCGTCGACGGCGAGCAGCAGGCCCGCGGCCAGGCCCAGCAGCGTGGACGAGAACAGGCGGCGCGCGATGCGCACCATGAGGAACACGGCCACGATGCCGATCACGGCACTCGCGATACGCCACGCCATCGGGTCGGTCGCGCCGCCCATGAGGCGCATCCCGATGGCGATCATCCACTTGCCGACGGGCGGGTGGACCACGTACTCGGCCTCGTCGGTCTTGTACGAGCTCACGTCGCCGGCCTCGAACGCCGGGTTGGGCTTGTCGGGCCAGGCGGCCTCGAAGCCGAGGCTGGCCAGCGACCAGCCCTCCTTGACGTAGTACGTCTCGTCGAAGACCAGCTTGCCCGGGCGGCCCAGCGCCCACAGCCGCGCGCCCGCGGCGATCGCCGTCACGACCAGGGCACCGAAGAGGCCCCAGAAGCGGTCCGACGCGCGCCGGCCGAGCGCGAGCCGGCGCTCGCCCAGCAGGTCGCGCAGGAGACGGTCGCGCACCGGCGGCTCGGCCGGCGGGACGGCCGGGAACGAACCCGTGGACGTCATCCGCGCGCCCACCGCCTCGCGGCGCACGTGCGCCCCGTACGTTCCGGGCAGAGCCTGCTGCGCTGCGGCGTGACGCGCTCCGGTGGCTTCAGGCTGCTGAGACACCGGGCCAGCATAGAGCGTGGGACAGTGTGGTTCATGACCGACTCGTCCCCGGCTCCTGGGCCCGCGCCCGAGGCCGGCACCCTCGTCCTGGCCGCCACCCCGATCGGCAACCCGGAGGACGCCTCACCCCGGCTGGTCCGCCTGCTGGCCGACGCCGACGTCGTGGCCGCCGAGGACACCCGCCGCCTGCACGCGCTCGCCGGGCGGCTCGGCGTCGAGGTGCGCGGCAAGGTGACGAGCTACCACGAGCACAACGAGACGGCCCGGGCGGACGAGCTGCTCGACGTCGTCGCCGACGGCGGCACCGTGGTCGTGGTGACCGACGCGGGCATGCCGTCCGTCTCCGACCCGGGGTACCGGGTGGTCGAGCGCGCCATCGAGCGCGACCTGCGGGTCACCGCCGCCCCCGGGCCGAGTGCCGTCCTGACGGCCCTGGCGCTGTCCGGGCTGCCGACCGACCGGTTCACGTTCGAGGGGTTCCTGCCGCGCAAGGCCGGCGACCGGTCCCGCACGCTCGCCGCCGTGTCCGCCGAGCCGCGGACCATGGTGTTCTTCGAGGCGCCGCACCGGATCGCGGAGACGCTGGGCGCCATGGCGGTCGCGTTCGGCGACACCCGCCCGGCCGCCGTCGCGCGCGAGCTCACCAAGACCTACGAGGAGGTGCTGCGCGGACCGCTCGCCGAGCTGGCCGAGCGTGCCACCGCCGAGCAGCTCCGCGGCGAGATCTGCGTGGTGGTCGGCGGGGCGCCCGCCGTCCAGGCCAGCGTGGACGACGTCGTGGGCGAGGTCCTGGAGCGGGTCGCCGCGGGCGAGCGGCTCAAGGCCGCGGTCGCCGAGGTGGCCGACGCCGCGGGCGTGGCCAAGCGCGACCTGTACGCGGCGGCGCTGGCGGCGCGCCCGGCGAGGTAAAGAGGTCTCGACAGGCTCGACCCGCGGGGCTTCCGCAGGTCGAGCCTGTCGAGACCCAGGCCTGTCGAGACTGCCGACTACCAGTCGATCTGCGGCGTCGGGTGGTACGAGGCGCCGTCGCGGCGCCAGGCGCCCGCCTCGACCGCGATGCGACCCCGGAACGACTCCCAGTCCTTGGCGCCCGGCTGCGACCAGGCGGCCTCGGCCACCGCGGCGAGCCGCGGCAGCAGCATCGAGAACAGGTGGTCCCGGTTGAGCAGGGTCTCGGTCCAGACGGCGGCCGACACGCCCTCGATCGCCGACTCGGGCAGCCCCTCGATGAGCGTCGCCGGGTCCCAGTCGTAGGAGTCGTGCAGCTCGACGAACGCGGCCCACTGCTGGCCCAGCGGGTGCTCGGGCGTGTACTTCATGTCCAGGTAGGCCTTGTCGGCCGGGGACATCACGAACCGCGCGCCGGCCTGGGCGGCGCGCAGGAACGGCTCCGGGTCGGGCCGCGTGTCCCAGTACTGCAGCACCGTGCCGGCCTCGACCAGGGCGGGCGCCTCGCCGGCGCCGTGCCCGGCATCGGCCCCGGTGGCCGCGCCGGCCTCGGCCTCGGCCCCGCCCGCCGGGGCGCCGCCGTCGGCCGCCAGCGCGGCCACGGCCGCCTGGTCGCCGTGCGCGGAGCCCGCGGCCTCCTGCCAGGCCACCGGCGTCTTGCCCGCGCCCGTGATGATCTCCTGGCACAGCACCACGAACCGGCCGAACTCCTCGGGCTGCATCACCAGCACCTCGTCGCCGCCGAAGTGCACCCACGGCCCCAGCGTCATCCGCGCGACGTCGGTGAACACGTCGCGCAGGAACGGCTCCGTGGTCGGCAGGTCGAAGTGCAGCTTGGAGAAGCCCACCTCGATCCCGTCGTACGCGTCGGTGGCCTCGCCCGACGGCATGAGCTCGCCATAGGCGTGCGTCGCCGCGTTGACGTGCCCGGGGACGTCGATCTCCGGGACGATCACGATCTCGCGCTCGGCCGCGTACTCCTGCAGCTCGCGGTACTCGTCGGCGGTGAGGAACCCGCCGGTCGCACCCGACACGGCGCCCTGCGACGACTTCTCGGTCAGCGCCGGCCGGGACGGGATCTCCAGCCGCCAGCCCTGGTCGTCGGACAGGTGCAGGTGCAGCCGGTTCATCTTGTAGGAGCCCACGAGGTCCACGACCGCCCGCAGGTCGGCCGGTCCGAACCAGTGCCGCACCACGTCGAACGACAGGCCCCGCCACGAGTACCGCGGCTCGTCGCGCACCGCGACGGCGCGCACCTCGAGCGGGGCCCCCGACCCTGCGTCCTGCGCGGACCGGCCCGCGTTGGCGAGCTGGCGCAGGGTGCGCACGCCGTGCAGCAGACCGGAGCGCTCGGGGGCCGCGACGGACACGCCCTCGGCGGTCACCGTGAGCGTGTAGCGCTCGGGGTTCGCGGAGCCCGCGGGGCCCGCGGCGGGGTCGGACGTGAGGGTGACGGGCACCCCGCCGTCCGGCGCGACGGCGGCGCCGGCGCTCGTGAGCAGCTCACCCGCGAGCCGCGCGGTCACGGCGTCGGGCGCGCCGATCGTAACGGTCCGGAGGTCCAGCACCCCCTCGCCCGGCTGGAGCTCGACAGGTACGGGGATGATGGCGTCGGCGACGACGGCCGCGCCGCTGCTCACGGTGGTCACGATTGTTAGGGCCCCTTCGCTCCGATGGATGCCCGCAGTTTGGCAGGTTCAGCTGGCGGAGACCAGGCCCAGGAGCGGTTCCGTGGGCAGGATGCTCGTCGCGTCGGCGGGCACCTCGCTCGGCGCGGACCAGCCGAGGATCGCGTGGGCGGGCAGCCCGGCGGCCACATCGGCCCAGACGCCGTCGGCCGTGGCCTGGCCCGCCGCGGGGCCCGCGGCGGTGAAGACCACCGCGACCTGCGACGGGATCCGCAGCTCGGCCCGGTCGACCACGGACGCCGCCGTCGACTGGTGCACCTCCAGCATGATCTGCGGCAGGCCCTTGTCGGTGGCCAGCGTCGCCAGCCGGTCCACGACCTCCTGCAGCTCCGCCACGGGGACGGTCCCGGCGGTCGCGCCGTTCCCGGCGAGCCGGAACTCCGGGTGCACCGAGAGGCCGACGCCCGGCTTGGCCAGCAGCGGCTCGAGGGCGTCGATCTGCGCGGCCAGGGGCTGGTCGCCCGGCGCGACGTCGAGCAGCACGACCTGCCCGGCCTTCCGGATGGTCTCGACCGCCGGGGTGAGCGCCTCCAGCGGCTGCTCGTCCACGTGGTCGCCGTCCTCGCCCGGCGCGCCGGACCGCACGCTCGCGGTCACGAGGACCAGCGGCGACCCGCCCAGCGTCGTACCGTTCGTGGCGGCGGCCTCCGTGGCGCGCAGCGCGTCCGCGGCCGGGTCGGCCACGCCGGCCGGCACCGTGTACGACGTCGACACGTAGCGCCCCGGGAAGAGCTGCAGCTCGCCGCCCGGCAGCGTCACGCCCGACGTCACCACCGACACCTGCCAGCCGAGCTCCTCGGCCCGGCCGAACTTCCCGCCGATCCCGACGACGCCGAGCGGGTTGAGCGCGCGGATGGTGTCGACGGTCCCGGCATCCCCCGCCACGTCGCCGCCCGGCACCTCGACCGGGACGGCGCCGGCGGCCAGTGCCGTACCGATGGCCGCCTCCTGCCCCGGCTCGGGGGCGACGACGACCATGGTCTCCTGCAGCAGCTCGGGATCGGTGACGTCGGGGATGTCCGCGCGCAGGTTGCTCAGCTCGGCCGCGGGCAGCCGCTCGGCGGTCGGCAGCTCGACCTTGGCCGCCCGCTTGCCGTCGCCCTTGTCCTCGGCGTCGGCGTCCGCGTCGCCGCTCTTACCGGCCGAGGCCGCGGCCTCGGCCGCCGCGTTCAGGGCACCCGGGTCGAAGCGGACCACCTCGGACTCCCCCGCGGCGGGGCCGACGGCGGCGACGGCCTGCTCGTCGCCGATGACCACGACGGTGTCCGCCCCGAGCCGCTCGAGCTCGGCCACGACGTTGGTGTCGGAGACACCGCCGTCGGTGAGCAGCACCGGCGCGGCGACGGCGACGCCGGTGGCCGCGGCGGTCGCGCGCGCGGCGGCGTCGTCGGCCGAGGCGATCACGGCGACCGGGCTCGCGTGGAAGAAGGCCTGGCTCGCGGTGAGCGCGAGCTCGGCGGGGTCTGTCGAGTCGAGTACCAGGGCGGGCCCGGAGGGCTCCCTGACCTGGAACTTCTCCCCGGTCTTGCCGTCGTCGCCCTCGGCCGTCGGCACCGTGCAGCCGGTGAGGACGAGGGCGGCGGCCGCGAGCAGTGCCGCGGCGGAGGCAGATCGGTGGTGTGGGACGAATCGGGCGTTCCGGATAACCACGGATGCCATTCTCCCCCACCGGGCGGCGATGTGGAAACCCCGGGCAGGTAGACGAACCCGTCAGTACACCACGAGTAGACTCATCTCTTTCAGATCCACGAACGAGTACGGAGGCAGGTGCGCACATGGGCACCACGACGGCCCCTTCCACCCGGGACCGCATCCTCGACGCGGCCACCGAGCTGTTCTACGCGCACGGGATCCGCGCGGTGAGCGCCGACAAGATCATCGACCGCGCCGGCATCACCAAGGTGACGTTCTACCGGCACTTCCGCACCAAGGACACCCTCGTGGTGGCCTACCTGGAGCGGCAGGCGGCCTGGGAACGCGGGGCGCTGGAAAGCCTGCGCGCGTCCGTCGGCGACGCCGAGGCGCTGCACCGGTTCGCGGCGAGCGTCGGCACCGAGGCCTGCAAGCCGGGCTTCCGCGGCTGCTCGTTCATCAACGCGGCCGCCGAGTACGCAGAGCCGGGCAGCCCGGTCCGCGCGGTGGTCGCCGAGCACCGCGCCTGGTACCGGCAGACCTTCGCCGAGATGGCGGAGCAGCTCGGCGTGGCCGACCCCGAGCAGGCGTCCTACGAGCTGATGATGCTGCGCGACGGCGCCATGCTGTCCGGCTACCTCGACGACCCCGCCCGCGTCGGCAGCGCCCTGGACCGCGCGATCTTCGCCGTCGTCGACGCCGGCCAGCCGGCCGGTTCACGGGGGTAGCAGCACCGCCCAGGTTCGCCCGAGCCCGTCGTCACGCACCGTGACGGCGGGCTCTCGCGTTGCCCGGCTTGTGCCCGCGCGTCCCGTGTGGCTAATGTAGACGTACTAGTTCGTCTACATCCGGACCGGTCAAGCACCGGCCTCGAGAAGGAGCGCATCCATGGCTGACAGCATCTACACCGCAGTCGCGACGTCCACCGGTGACGGCCGCGCCGGAGGCCGCACGGTGAGCGACGACGGCCTGCTGGACCTCAAGCTGGCGATCCCCACCGACATGGGCGGTCCGGGCGGCGCCACCAACCCCGAGCAGCTCTTCGCGGCGGGCTGGGCCTCGTGCTTCCACAGCGCGCTCAAGGCCGTCGCCGCGGCGAAGAAGGTCGCGGTCAGCGACTCCGCCGTGGTCGCCGAGGTGAGCATCCACCCGGCCGACGGCGGCGCGTTCACCCTGAGCGCGGCGCTGCACGTCGAGCTCTCCGGCGTGGACCAGGCCACCGCGGACGAGCTGGTCGAGGCCGCCCACGCGGTCTGCCCCTACTCCAACGCGACCCGCGGCAACATCGAGGTCACGGTCGACGCGACCGTCGCCTGAGCCGGAGGCGCAGCGGAGGGTGGGGGCCGAGGTACGAGGCACCTGCCCGGAGCGGAGCCGCAGGCTCAGGCGACAGAAAACGGAGCCTGAGTCGGTAACCCGCAGGAGCGTCAGAGGCTCAGGTCACCATGGTGACCTGAGCCTCTGACATCTGCCGGAAGAGAAGGAACCACATGCCGTTCGCCGACGAGCTCATCAGTGACCGCACCGCGCAGGCCCTGGCCCGCGCGATCGGTGCGGCGGCGCCCGACGCCGTGCCGCACGCGCTGCCCGCGGCCGCGGGCCGGCTCGGCGACCTGTCGCTGCGCGAGCGGGCGGACCTGCTGCGCGACGCCCTGCTCACCGACCTGCCCGGCGACTACGCGCGCCTCGCCCGGGTGGTGCGCGCCGCGCGTGACGGCGCGGAGCCGTTCGGGGGCTGGCTCGTCTGGCCGGTCACGAGCGCCGTTGCGACCCGCGCCGTCGAGGAGGGCACGGACGCGGCCTTCGACGACGCGATGGCACTGCTGGCCGAGCTGACCGGCCGGCTCACCGCGGAGTTCGCCGTCCGCACCCTGCTGCGGCACGACCTGGACCGCGCGCTCGCCACGGCGGCGACCTGGGCCGCGTCGGACGACGTCGACGTGCGCCGCCTGGCCAGCGAGGGCACCCGCCCGTACCTGCCCTGGTCGGTCCGGGTGCCGGAGATCCTGGCCCGCCCCGGGGTGACGGTGCCGGTGCTCGACGCCCTGTACCGGGACGAGAGCGAGTACGTGCGCCGGTCGGTGGCCAACCACCTCAACGACCTCAGCCGGGACCACCCGGAGCTGGTGGTCGCGACGGCGGCGCGCTGGCTCGCAGACCCCGCGCCGACGACGCCGGGCCTGGTCCGGCACGCCCTGCGCACGCTGATCAAGCGCGGTGACCCGGGCGCGCTCGCGCTGCTCGGGTTCGGCCCGGCGACCCTGGAGATCGACGGGCCGCTGCTCGACGTCGCCCGGGTTCCGTTCGGCGGGACGGTCCGGTTCACGGCCGCGGTGCGCAACGTCGGCGCCGACGAGGCGCGGCTGTCGATCGACTACGTGGTGCACCACCAGAAGGCCAACGGCTCGCAGACCACCAAGACCTTCAAGCTGACCACCCGGACGCTGGCCCCCGGCGAGCAGGTGGAGCTCAGCCGGGAGCACTCGTTCCGGCCCATCACCACGCGCCGCTACTACCCCGGGCCGCACGCCGTGACGTTGCAGGTCAACGGCGTCGTCACCGATCCGGCCGTCTTCGAGCTGGACGCGCCCTCGGTCGACTGAACCCGCTGGTCGAGCTCGTCGGGGCCTGGTTTCGACAAGCTCAACCAGCGGCGGCGGCTCAGCGCAGCGGCGGCGGCTCAGCGCAGCGACGTGCGGACGATCCCGGCGACCACGTCCGCGAGGTCACCGGGGATCGGCCGGCCGCCGCTCAGGTACCGCCGCACCGCGGCGTAGGGCAGGTCGACCACGACCAGCAGGAGCTCGGTCATCGACACGGACGTCTCGGCCCGGACCCGGCGCGTCAGCCCGCGGATCGCCTCGTTCCAACGCGCCCCCTCGGTCGCCTCGGCGTCCCGGGCGGCCTCCGGCCAGGCGTCGGGCTCGAACCGCGCGCGCCCGGCGAGCAGCGCGTGCGCGTGCGCGGGCTCCGCCTCGCACCACCGCACGGTGTACGCGGCGAGCGCCGCCGCGGCCTCGACCGGGTCCCCGTCGAACAGCGGGTACGCGTCGCGGTGGTAGCTCTCGATCGCGCGGTTCCACAGCGCGGCCAGCAGGGCGGGGCGGTCGGGGAACCGGTAGTAGAGGGAGCCGCTCGGCACGCCGGCCTCGCGGATGACGGCCGCCATCGTGACCTGCGCCGGCCCGCCGTCGCCGAGGATCCGGCCCGCGGCGTCGAGGATCGTCGAGGTGTCGTGGGTCGGGCGCGGCATGCGTTGACGGTACTCCAGCGCATCGTTAGAGTCCCGCCTCTAGAGAGAGATCTCTACAACTCGCGACCGAGAGGAACCATCCCATGACACTGACCGCCGACGACGTCTACGCGGCTGCACCGTTCGTCAGGACGCTCGGTGTCGAGCTCGACCGGATCGAGCCGGAGGCCGTCGTCGCGCGCCTGCCGTACTCGCAGCCGCTGTCGACGGTCGGCGGCGGCCTGCACGGCGGGGCGCTGATGGGGCTGGCGGACGGCACCGCCGCAGTCTGCGCCGCCGCGAACGGCGGGCCCGGCGCGCTGCCGGCGACGGTGGACTCGACCACCCATTTCCTGCGTCCCGTCGTGGGCCAGGCCACCGCCACGGCCGTGCCGCTCCGGGCGAGCAGCCGCCAGGTGCTCGTCGAGGTCCGCGTGACCGACGAGTCCGGCGAGCTGTGCGTGCACGTGCTCCAGACGGTGCGCCTGGTCCACCCGGCATGACAGCACCGGACCGGGCGAGCCCCCTGCGCTCTCCCGGTCCGGCAAGTCGGTCACGACGGCCCGGTCAGCCGAACGTCATCGTGAACACCTGCACGCCGGCCGGGACCTGGAGGCCGACGAGTCCCTCGGTCGGCTCGTCGCCCTCCAGGACCGGGTAGAGCCGGGGGTTCCCCGAGACGTCGATGCTCCGCGTCTCCTCCCGGCCGTCGATGCTGACCGTCGCCTCGACGGTTCCCTCACCCCCGAGCACCACGAAGACGTCGGTCGACCGGTAGGCGAGGCGCACGCGGGCGTCGTCGGACACCGCCTCCGCACCCTGGAAGTCGACCTCCCACGTGCCGCCCAGCGAGAACGTGTCCTGCTGCTGGTCGTCCGCGAGCGTGAACTCCTTGCGGCCCGCCGCGTACCGGGGCTCGCCGGCATAGTTGATGACGCGCTTGATGGAGAAGTACGTCTCGGGCGTGATCTCGTCGAGCGGCGTCGCGTCCTTGACGGTCGTGGCGCCGGGCAGGTCGACGCCGGGGTTGGCGTCGGCCAGCAGCTCGCGGATCAGGTTCTCGGTGTCCTGGTACCCGCCCTCGCCGAGCCGGATGTGTCGCACGGTGCCGTCCGCGTCGATCAGGTACTGCGCGGGCCAGTAGCGGTTCCGGTACGCCGTCCAGGTCGCGTACGAGTTGTCCTGGGCGATCGGGTACGTCACGCCGAGGTCCTTCGCGCCCTCGATCACGTTGCGCGTCTCGCGCTCGAACGCGAACTCCGGCGTGTGCACGCCGATCACCTCGAAGCCCTTGCCGACGTCGGCGTACCTGTCGTACCAGGCGCTGATGTGCGGGATGGACCGCTGGCAGTTGATGCAGGAGTACGTCCAGAAGTCGACGAGCACGACCTCGCCGCGCATCGCCTCGAGCTGGAGCGCCTTGCCGTCCGGCGTGTTCAGCCACTTGTCGACACCGCGGATCTCCGGCGCCGTTCCGCAGTCCTCCAGCACCGGGGCGCCGTTCGAGCAGTTGGACAGCTCGCGGTTCTCGTCGGTCACGAGACCGCCGAGGTCGAGTGCCTCGCGCACCGTCTCCGAGGAGTCGATGCGTTGCTGGAGCGCGCCGGTGTAGTCCGGGAGCAGCCGCTGGATGGCCGCGGGCACGTTGAACGCCAGCGCGACCGCCAGCAGGATGACGACGATGCCGCCACCGGTGCGGATCGCCTTGGTGTGCCGCTGGAACGCCTGCACGCGCTCCGCGATCCGGCGTCCGGCCAGGGCGAACAGGAGCAGCGGCAGCGCGGCGCCGACGGCGAACGACACGGTCAGCGCCACCGTCCCGACGCCGATGTTGCCCGTCGCGCCGGCGACGGTGATGGCCGCGAGCACCGGCCCGGCGCACGGCACGTACAGCACGCCCAGGCCGAGCCCGAGGATGAACGCGCCCCGGTCCTGCCGCGCCGCCCCACGCTTGGCCCCGAACGCGGCGATCCGCTGGAAGGGCCGCTCCAGGATCATCTCGAACCGGGGCACGATCATGCCGATGCCCAGGAGCACGAGCAGGGTGATCCCCGCCCAGCGCAGCAGGTCCTGCGGCAGCCCCAGCGCGGACAGGATCAGGGAGCCCAGCAGCGTGAAGAAGCTGAAGCTGAGCACCAGCCCGGCGATCACGATGTAGGGCCGCAGCGAGGTGCGCGTGCGGACGGCGGCGTCCGGCCTCGCGGTCGCGACCCCACCCCCGCCCGGTCCGCCGGACGTCGGCCGGGAGCCCGCGGTGCCGCGGTCGCGCGCCCCCTGGACGCCGCCGGCGAAGAAGATCGCCGGGAGCATCGGGAGGATGCACGGCGATATTCCGGTGATCAGGCCGCCGAGCAGGCCGATGACGACGAGGGTTCCCATGTGGCGGGTTCGGCGCCCCGGCCGATCCGGATGGGTGCAGGAGCCGTCGCCGCCCCGGTTTCCGGCGGCCGGGAGAACTGGATCACATCCACCCCCATCCGGGGAGCCGACGGCTCCGAACCCCGGTCAAGACGCCCCGTGAGACGCGGGGTGACGCCACACCGAGGAGAGACCGATGAACGCTCGAACCCGCACGTCCTACGCCGTCGCCGGTATCGCCACGCTGGCCATGCTCGGCCTCTCGGCCTGCAGCATGGACTCGTCGGGCGGAGACACCGGGTCCGAAGACACCGCGGCTTCCGAAGAGACCACCGAGCCCATGGACGAGGAGACGGCCACGGACGACGCCATGGCCGACCCGGCCGCGAACCTCGTGGGCCCGGGCTGTGCCGACTACGCCGAGCAGGTGCCGGACGGCCCCGGCTCGGTCACCGGCATGTCCACCGACCCGGTGGCCGTGGCGGCCTCCAACAACCCGCTGCTGAAGACGCTGGTGTCGGCCGTCAGTGGTGAGGTCAACCCCGACGTGAACCTCGTGGACACGCTGAACGGTGACGAGTTCACCGTGTTCGCCCCGGTGGACGACGCCTTCAAGGCGATCGACTCCAAGACCATGGACACCCTGTCCACGGACAGCGACCTGCTGACCTCGATCCTCACGTACCACGTGGTGCCCGGCCAGCTCACGCCCGACCAGGTGGTCGGCGAGCAGACCACCGTCGAGGGCGACACCATCGAGGTGTCCGGTAGCGGCGACGAGCTCAAGGTGAACGACGCGAACGTGATCTGCGGTGGCGTGATGACGCAGAACGCGACCGTCTACCTGATCGACTCGGTGCTCATGCCGCCGATGTGATCCACCAGCGGTAACGAGAGAGGGCGCCCGTCCAGCCGGACGGGCGCCCTCTCTCGTTCGTGCTCGTTGTACTTTGCTCGTCGTCCCGGCCGGGCCGGGTCAGGCGCCCAGCACCACGATCGGCGCGGTCGTGGGCTCCTCGGAACCCGACTCCGGCTCGACCGACACGGCCATGCCCACGCCGTGCTCCCCCTGGACGAGCGCGGTCGCCTGGTCACCCCGCAGCGCGAGCAGGCCAGCGGAAGAGACGCTGCCGTCGCCCTCCACCACCCAGAGCTGGTAGGCCTTGTCCGGATCGAGCTCCGGGAGCCCCTCGGCGTGGAAGAACATGTCGTCGCCCGAGACCAGCACCGACGCCTCGCCGCCGCCCTCGACGGAGGCCCGCAGCACCGCGCTGTCCGGGTCGGCCAGCATCTCGGAGACCACCTGCGCCTGCTCCTGCAGGCGGTCGCGCTCGGCGGTCACCTGCACGGCGATCGTCGACGGCACCGCGATGGCGGCCACCGCGGCGACCGCGGCCACGGCCGTGCCCCAGCGCCGACGACGCCGCCTGCGGGCGTCGAGGTCGACGACGTCGGCACCCGACGCCCGACCGGGCGCCGCCACCGACGACGCCGGACCGCTCGTCGCCGCCGTCGACCCACCGGCCGACGGCGAGCCGCCGCCGGGTGCGGATTCCGGGACCGGCGTGCCCGCCGTCCGGTCGTGGACTTGCGGCGTGCCCTGCACCTGGGCGAGCACGCTCGACCGCAGCGCGGCGGGCGGCTCGGCCTCGACCACGAACGCCGCGAGCACGTCGCGGTACTCGTCCAGCGCCCGGCGCGCGTCGGCGTCGGACGCCAGGAGCCGCTCGACCGCCTGACGCTCGACGTGGTCGAGCGCGTCCATGGCGTACCCGGGCAGCAGGTCCCACACGTCGTCGGGCACGCCGCCCGGGCCGGTCGCAGTTGTCTGGTCAGCCATGACGCACCCCCAGGCAGTCGCGGAGCCGGTTGAGGCCGTCGCGGATCCGACTCTTGACGGTGGGCAGGGCCTTGTCGAGCTGCTCGGCGACCTCGCGGTAGGTCAGGCCGCCGTAGTACGCGACCACAACCGCCTCACGCTGGGTCGGGGTCAGCCCCTCGATGCACCGGCGCACGGCCGAGCCCTCCAGGCGCCGCTCGACGTCCTCGACCACCACGTCCCGCGCGGACTCGTTGGTCCGCAGGTCGGTGTCGCGCTGGTCCCGGTCGCGGTGCGCCTGCTCCGAGCGGACGCGGTCCACCGCGCGCCGGCGCGCGAGCGTCGCAACCCAGGTGCGGGCGGAGCCGCGCGCGGCGTCGAACCGCGACGCCGTCTGCCACACCTCCACCATCACCTCCTGGGTCACCTCGGCCGCATGATCGGGGTCACGCAGGATCCCGAGCGATGCGCCGTAGGCTACCGGGCCCAGCGCGTCGTAGACGGGCGCGAAGGACGCGGGATCGCCGTCGGCGCACGCCACGAGGAGTGCGTCGACGGCATCGTGCGACGAGGTCCGGACAGGTGGTGAGGCCACCTTCTCAGTCTGCCCCACGAACACCCTTCGTCTGGTCGGCGACATGGCATTCGGCACGAATGGTTGGTTCAGCACGATGGTCATCCGGTCCTCACCACCCTCCGGAGCTCCGCACGCATGGTCCTGCGCAGCACCGGACGGCCCTGCTCAGGGGGTTCGGCGCCGAGCCGGTCCTGGATGGGGCGAGGCCGGGGTGACCCGCGTCACCAGTCGTGCACGGACCCGTCCTGCAGGCGGTTGACCGGCAGGTAGCCGGGCTCGTACGGGTGCGCGGCCGCCAGCTCCTCGTCCAGCTCGACCCCGATGCCCGGGGCCTCGCCCGGGTGCAGGTGGCCGTCCTCGAACGTGTACGCGTGCCGGAAGACCTCGTTGGTGAGGTCGGTGTGGCCCGAGTACTCCTGGATGCCGAAGTTGTGGATCGCCAGGTCGAGGTGGATCGCCGCGGCCATGCCCACCGGCGAGATGTCCTCCGGACCGTGGATCGCGCTCTTGATCCCGCGCTGCCCTGCGTAGTCGAACAGCTTCTTCATGGGGCTCACGCCGCCGAAGTGCGTGACGGCGGAGCGCACGTAGTCGATCAGTCGGTCGTCGATCAGGGTCTGGTAGTCGAACACGGTGTTGAACACCTCACCGATCGCCAGCGGGGTGGTCGTGTGCTGCCGCACCAGGCGCAGGGCCTCCTGGTCCTCGGCGGGCGTGCAGTCCTCCAGCCAGAACAGGTCGTAGGGCTCCAGGTCCTTGCCGAGCCGGGCCGCCTCGATCGGGGACAGCCGGTGGTGCGCGTCGTGCAGCAGCGGCAGGTCCGGGCCGAACTCGTTGCGCACGGCCTCGAAGACCTTCGGGATGTAGCGCAGGTAGGCGGCGGTGTCCCAGTCCTCGACGGCCGGCCGGGCCAGCACGTCGGGCGCCGAGCCGTCGTCCGACGTCGTGGTGTGCACGCCGTAGACCGACTTGAGGCCCGGCACGCCGCTCTGGATGCGGATGCTCTGGTAGCCGCGCTCCTGGAGCGCCCGCACCGAGTCGAAGATCTCGGGCAGGCTGGAGCCGTTCGCGTGCCCGTAGGCGCGGACCCGGTCGCGGCTCGCGCCGCCCAGGAGCTGGTACAGCGGCAGGCCGGCGACCTTGGCCTTGATGTCCCACAGCGCGACGTCGACGGCGGCGATCGCGGCCATCGTCACCGGGCCACGGCGCCAGTAGGCGCCCCGGTACAGGTACTGCCAGGTGTCCTCGATGCGGTGCGGGTCGCGCCCGATCAGGAGCGGCGCCACGTGGTCGCGCAGGTAGCTGACCACGGCCAGCTCGCGGCCGTTCAGGGTGGCGTCGCCCAGCCCGGTCACCCCGTCGTCGGTGGTGATCTGGAGCGTGACGAAGTTACGGCCGGGCGAGGTGACGACGACCTTCGCGTCGACGATCTTCATGCGGAAACCTTCTTGTCGGTGGTGCGGGGAAGAGTGGTGCGGGCGTCTGCCCTCGGCAGTGTCAGCCCTTGGTGGCGCCGGCGGTGAGACCCGCCACGAGGAAACGCTGCCCGAAGATCGCGGCCAGCAGCACCGGCACGGTCATCAGGGTCGCGGCGGCCATGAGCCCGCCCCAGTCGGTGCTGGCGTAGGACATGAAGTTGAACAGCAGCACGGGCATCGTCATGGTGCGCTCGTCCGCGAGGATCAGCGCGAAGATGAAGTTGTTCCAGCTGAAGATGAACGCCAGCACCGCGGCCGACGCCGTGCCGGGCGCCGCGAGCGGCAGCGCGATCCGCAGGAACGCCCCGAAGGCGGAGAGGCCGTCGGTCCGGGCGGCGTCCTCGAGCTCGACCGGCAGGCTCTCGAAGAAGCCGATCATGATCCACAGGATCAGCGGCACCGAGACGAACATGTGGCTCAGGATCAGCACGAGGTGGCTGCCCACCAGGCCGAGCTGCGCGAACATGTAGTACCAGGGCACGAGCAGCGAGATGGCCGGGATGATGCGGGCCACGAGCACGATCGAGCCGGTGCGCCGCATCCGGAACCGCCCGACCGCCCAGGCGGCCGGCACGGCGACAACCACGCTGAGCGCCGTCGAGACGACGCCGACCAGCATGGAGTTGCCGAACGAGTGCACGAGGGCGCCGTCGGCCAGGACGTTGCGGAAGTTGTCCCAGGTGGGCGAGAAGACCAGGCCGACCGTCGGGTCGGTGACCTGCACGTTCGTCTTGAAGGCGGCGGCGATCATCCAGATGATCGGCAGCGAGATCACGGCGCACACGACAGTGATCAGCACACCGCGCAGGACCTTGAAGCTGGTGGTGGCGCTCACGAGGCGCTCCTCTCGGTGCGGCGCCGCAGCACGACCACGATCGCGACGATGAACAGCGTGAACAGGACCAGCACCGCGGAGGCCAGGCCGTACTCCTGGTAGTCGAAGGTGAGGCCGTAGGCGTAGACGTTCAGCGTCTCGGCCTCGAAGTCCGATCCGCCGCCCGGCCCCTTGGTCGCGTAGATCAGGTCGAACGTCTTCAGGGCGTCGACGCCGCGGAGCACGAGCGCCGTCAGGATGGTGGTGCGGAGCATCGGCAGGATGATGTGCACGAACCGCTGCCAGGCGTTGGCGCCGTCGACGCGGGCAGCCTCCTCCGGCTCCTCGGGCAGGGTGGTCAGGCCCGCGAGCAGCAGCACCGTCATCATCGGGGTCCACTGCCACACGTCGATGAGCATGAGGGTGGGCAGCGACTGCGACACCGAGCCAAGAAACTCCTGCGGCGGGATGCCCACGAACCCGAGCAGGTGGTTGGCGATGCCGTTGGTCGGGTCGAGGATGAGCATCCACAGGATGCCGATGGCGACCGGGGTGGCCAGCAGCGGCACCATCAGGATGGTGCGGACGATCTCCATGCCGCGGAACGCCTTGCGCATGAGCATCGCCAGGGCCAGGCCGAGCACGGTCTCCAGCACGACGGCGCCGAGCGTGAACGTCACGGTGCGGCCGACCGCGGGCCAGAACCGGCGCGTGTCCGTCAGGGCGTCGGTGAAGTTCTGCAGGCCCACGTAGGAGCTGCCCGCGTTCACGGCGCCGAACGCGTCGGTGAGGCTGAGGTTGATCGTGAACACCAGCGGGAACGCGATCATCAGGCCCACGAAGCCGAGGGCCGGCGCGAGCAGGGCCCACTTGAGGCGGCGGTTGGCCTGCTCGAAGGTCACGAACGGCTTGCCGGACGGCGCCGCAGCGCGCGTGCTCTTCCCGGGGCCGGTGGCGGCGCGGGCGGTGGTCGTCGTCGTCATCAGAACTCCTGCTGACGGTTGTCGCGGACGAGGAAGTCGTTGAACTCGGCGTCGGCGTCCGCGGCCACGGAGGCCACGTCCTCGCCGACGATCCCGGAGACCAGGGGGCGGCCGACGATGTCGCGGGCGCGGCCCACCTGCATCACCTCGGGGCGGTCGTGGCCCACGCCGTTGGCGGCGTTGACGCGCATCGCCTCGGCGAGGTCGGCCGGGAACGACGCGAGGGTCGCCGGGTCGTCCCAGACGGACTGGCGCGCCCCGGGGATGCCCTCGGACTGCAGGCGCGCGACCATCTCCGGGCTGGAGGCCCAGCGGACGAACTCCCAGGAGTCGTCGCGCAGCAGCGAGAACTCGTTGACCGCCAGGCTCCACGACGGGATGTTGTGCGGCACGGAACCCGCCTGACCTGCGGGGAAGGGCGCGAAGCCCACGGTGTCGGTCACCGTGGAGATCGAGTCGTCGAGGAAGTTGCTGTAGATCGCGTCGGCGTCGACGTACATCGCCGCCTTGCCCTGCGCGAAGATCGGCATGGCCTGCTCCAGGCTCATGTTGGTGGCGCCGGGCGGGCCGGCGTCGTGGAGCAGGCGGCCGTAGTACTGGTACGCCGCGACCGCCTCGGGGCTGCCGATGCCCGACCGGCCGTCGACCGTGAAGTCGCCGCCGAACGAGTAGAGGAAGCTGGACCACTGGGTCACGGCACCGCTGCGCTGGCCGCGTCCGACGAACCCGAAGAAACCCTCGGTGCGCCGCTGGAGCTCCAGGGCGATGTCGAGCATGTCGTCCAGGGTCGCCGGCGCCCCGCCGAAGTCCTGGAGCAGGTCCTTGCGGTAGTACAGCGCCGGGCGCTCGGTGACGACGGGGACGCTGACCGCCGCGCCCGCGGTGATCGACCGCTCGCGTGGGGCGTCCTGGAAGTCGGTCCAGCGGTAGTCGGCGTCGTCCTCGACCCGGTCGGTGAGGTCGGCGATCCAGCCGTTGCGGGCGAACATCATCTGGTCCTGCAGCGGCCGGATCGTCATGACGTCGATGTCGGTGGCCGAGGCGTTGAGCTTGACGTTGAAGCTGGAGGTGAGCTGGTCGGCGGTGAGCATCCGCATGGTCACCCTGCGGCCGATGCGCTCCTCGAGCTCGGGCAGGTAGCGGCTGATCGCCTGCGTCCAGACGTGGTTGATCGCGAGCACGCGCAGCGGGGCGTTCGGGCTCGCCGTCTGCGGGCCGCGCGAGCAGGCGGCCAGCACGGACGCCGCGGCGAGCACGCCGAACGACCGCCGGCTCAGCTCGAGGGCGCGCCTGGGCCTGATGGCTTGAGTCATGGGATTCCGTCACACCTCCATGTGTGCACGAGCGAGATTTCGCAAGTGGTCCAACTGGTAGGACCAGTTGGACGCTAGCACGGTGCGCAGGGTGGTTCCAAAGGTGCCGGCCTATCGGGCCGACGCCGCGGCGTGGACCTCGTCGCGCGGCTCACTCATGCGCATCGAGGATCTGATCGACCTCGGCCTCGGTGAGGAATCCCCCGTCGAGCAGCGCCTCGACGTCCTCCTCGGACGACCCGGGCAGGACGCCGTCGACCGGGTCGACGACACGCGGCCGCCAGACGACGGCCGCACCGAGGGCGCGGAACATCTCGTCGGTCGAGATCCTCCCCGCATAGCGCTGCAGCACGACTTCCTCGACCGACCCACCGACCCCCAGCACCTTCGCCCTGGCCACCAGGCGATGCACGCTGGCCTGGGAGAGATGGACGGCGCGCGCGATGTCCCGCTGAGGCATCCCGCCTTCGGCCGCAAGGTAGATACGCCGAGTCCGCTCGATCTCGGCCAGCCGCGCCTCGACGTAGGCCATCCTCAGGTCCGACTCGCGGACGGCGGCAATGTGGTTCGACATGGACGACCTCCCAGGAGGCCACGCTACGGGTTGATTCAGTTTGAATCAACCGTATGCTGGCGCCGTCACCGCCCCAGCAAGGTCTCGATGTGGCGGGACGCCATCAGGTCCAGCCCCACGTCGAGGTCCGGGCCGTAGGTGCGCAGGCCGAGTGCCAGGTGCTCGCGCATACGCTCCCGCGCGCGCGCGACGTCGCGGGCCTGGATCGCCTCGACGATCTCCGGGTGGTGCGGCACACCGGGCTCCCCGATCCGCGGGTCGGAGTTGGAGCGCAGCATCATCTCGAACATCATGCCTCCGATGGACGCCAGCATGGTCCGCAGCACCGGGTTGCCGCAGGCGGCGGCGATCGTGTCGTGGAACCGGAGGTCCTCGCGCGCCTTGTCGACGACGTCGCCGGCCGACTCGACGCGGTCGAGCGCCTGGACTATCGCGTCGATCTGCTCGTCCGTGGCGCGCTCCGTCGCCAGGCCGGCGATCTCGACCTCGAGCGGGATGCGCGCCTCGATGAGCTGCCGGACGGTCGGGCGCTCGGTGCGGTAGAGCGCGTCGTAGCCGCGCGCCTGCGCGGAGGACTGTTCGGCGACGAACGAACCACGGCCCGGCGCCACCTCGATGAGGTCCGTGGCCTCCAGCCGGCGCAGCACCTCGCGGATCACGTTCCGGCTCGCCCCGAACTGCACCGCGAGCTCGCGCTCGGACGGCAGCTTGGCGCCGACGGGCCACTCCCCCGCACGGATCTGCTGCTCGAGCTGGCGGGCGATGTGCTCGGTGAGCAGGCCCTTGCGGCCGGTCGCGCCCGGGTCCCGGGTGTCCGACGGCGGCACGAAGGGGGAAGTCATGCGTCGAGGATAAGCACCGTCGCGGCAGGTCCGGACCCGGACGGCCTCAGCACTGTTCGTACGCGTACGCCTCGTCGTCGGGGCCCACGAGGTCGCGGTCGCGCAGGATGGTCAGCGGCGCTCGGTCGGGGTCGGCGCAGACGGCGTCGAACCCGTCGGGCAGGTTGTCGGTGTACTCGACCTGCAGCACGTGCTCGCCGTAGACGTCGGTGTACTCACCGCACTCGGTGTACGCGCCGCACTCCTCGGTGACGGCGAAGTCGAACCCGAGCTCGTGCCCGTCCGTCGTGGCCTCCGCGGCGTTCTTCTGTCCGATGGCGAGGCCCGCCCCGTGCGCGAGGTCGATGTACGCGCTCGCCAGCGCCAGCGCGGCCTCCTTCTCGATCAGCCCGGTGCCGGCGTCCGTGAACCGCGTCCACGTGTCCAGGTTGTCGATCTCGACGGCTGAGTACCCGGCGTCGGCGCACCCGGTGATCACGGGGCCGAGCAGGTCGAGGATGCGGTCGCGGTTGCCCTCGGTCGCCGGGTCCAGGATGTACTCGTCGGGCCAGTCGGGGTCCACGACGAGCTCGCCTGCGGCGTCGTGCAGCAGCAGGTCCTCGTTGTCGCCGAGCCAGAGGTCCGCCCGGTCGGGCTGGGTCTGGAACCCGTTGACGTAGCAGACGCCGTAGGCGCCGTCCGCGGGCTCCGCGGTGGCGTCCCGCACGACGACGTCGAGGCCGCCGTCCGGCTCGTAGGCCGTGCCGAGCTGGTAGTCGAACGTGCCCGACGTCGGCGGGAGGGTCACCTCGGCGTCCGACCCGGCTCCGGCGTCGGAACCGGCGTCCGGGCCGGGCTCCGGGTCCGCCGTCGCGCCGCCCTGGCAGGCCGAGAGCGTGAGGGCGAGGAGTGCGGCGACGATCAGCTGAGGCATCCGCCGATCGTAACCAGGCCACCCTCGGCGACGGATCGCCGGGAGCCGCCGGACGCCGTCCACCTCTTCTCCTTTGAAGCCTAAGTTTCTTCGCTCTGCGAGGCCGCAAAGCGAAGAAACTTAGGCCTCGAAGGAGAGGTCAGCCCCGCCGGGTCAGCCCGCGACCGCCTCCGCGATCGGCGTGTCGCCGTTGCCGAACTCGATGGTCCGGCCCACGGTGCTGCCGTCCAGCAGGACGGCGGCGATCACGCCCGCCACGTCGGCGCGCGCGACGCGCCCGTCGCCCGGGTCGGCCACCGCGATGAGCCCGGTGGGCTCGTCCATCGTGAGCGGCCCCGGCGCCAGGATCGTGTAGTCGAGCCCGGTGCCGCGCAGGTGCTCGTCGGCCGCCGTCTTGGACTCCGCGTACGCGAAGAACGAGTTGTCCTGGGGCACGCCGTGGCCGGGGCCCGCGCCCAGGTAGGACACCATCACGTAGCGGCGGACGCCGGCGGCCTCCGCGGCGTCCATCGACCGGATCGCGGCGTCCCGGTCGACGGCGTAGGTGCGCGCGGGGTTGCCGCCGCCCGCACCCGCGGACCAGACGACGGCGTCCTGCCCCTTCACGAGGTCGGCCAGGCCGGCCGTGTCGAGCTGCTCGACGTCGGCGACGACCGCCGTCGCACCGGTGGCCGCGACCTCCTGCTGGTGGTCGGGGTTGCGGAAGACGCTGGTGACCTCGTCACCCCGCTCGACGAGCAGGGGCGCGAGGCGCAGCGCGATCTTTCCGTGGCCGCCGATGATCAGAACGCGGGACATGGTGCTTCCTTCCGTCAGGTTCCGCACCAGGCTATGCCGCCGCGGCGGTCACGACAGCGTGTCCACAGGCGCGCACCTACGACAGGTGGGGCCGCACCGCGTCGAGGGCGTAGTCCATGAGTGCCCGACCGAGCCGCGCGTCCCGGGCCTGGGCGCTGGGCTCGACCAGGGCGCCGTCGTCGAAGTAGTCGCCGGGCCGGGCCGGGCCGGTGAGCGCGGCCAGCACGTTGTCCGCCCCGCGCCGGACCGACACCCCGCCGACGCTGAACATCGCGTGCAGCAGCGGGGTGCTGATGACGCCGGGGCTCAGGCTGACCGGCAGGACGCCGCGGTCGGCCCGGCTCGCCAGCCAGCGCGTGTACAGGATGATCGCGAGCTTGGACCTGGCGTAGGCCCGGACGGCGTCGTAGCCGCGCTCCAGCTCGATGTCCGCGAGGTCGAGGTCGGTCATCTCGTGCGTGGCCGACGCGAGATTGACCACCCGCGCGCCGTCCGCGAGCGCCGGCAGCAGCTCCTCGGTGATGAGCACCATCGCCAGGAAGTTCACCTGGAGCGTGCGTTCGTGCTTGTCCGGCGTGACCTGCCGGGTGGTCGTTCCCGGTACGCCGGCGTTGTTGATCAGGGCGTCGACCGGGCCGCCCGCGATCCCGGCCATGGAGCGGGCCGCCGCGGCGACGTCGTCGAGCCGCTCGAAGTCGCACGACACGTAGTCGACCTTGGCGGCACCCTCGGTGAGCAGGTGTAGGACCGGGTGCACCCGGTTGGCCGGCTCGGGCCCCTGGACGATCACGTGCCGTACCCGGCGCACCAGCTCACGGGCGGTCTGGAGCCCGATGCCGCCCGTCGCACCGGTGACGATCACGGTTGATTCGTCGGAGATCATGCCGCTCCTCATGGCTCACGTCCGTCGAGCGTAAGCAGGGCGCGGCCCGGTGGTAACCCCTGTCACATCGGTTTCACCCGGTGTGTCCCCGGTCGGTGGGGGCCGCTTCGGCGACGCCGGATCGGCCTTACGGCTTCCATACGGTGATCTCGAACGACATCGCGTCCGACGAAGCTCCGGTGACGTGGAGGCGAACGGGCCGTCCGGCGTCCGACGTCGCGCAGACGTACTTGTCGAGCAGGGTCTCGACGTCGCGGAGGCTGTCCGAGACCTGTGTCTGCGCCGTGCACGTCTCGACCGCCGGCTCGTCGTCGACCACCGACAGCGCGTCACCCATCAGGTAGTCGGAGTAGCAGAGGTCACCGTCGCTCTCGGACACGCTCCAGTTGCTCTCCTCGCTGTCGAGGTCGAGGCAGGTGTAGTTGTTGATCGTGATCGGCCCCTCGGTCGACCGCAGCACCCCGTGGGCGCCGGCACCGGAGCCGGTCTCCCCGGTGGAGAGCTCGTCGATCTGCTGACGGAGGGTCTCGTTCTCGGCCTCGAGGGTCTGGTTCGCCGTGGTGAGGTCGGCGACCTGCTGCAGCAGCTCCGCCGAGGCGGGCTTGCCGGAGAGCACCGGCACCTCCACCGTGCCGGTGAACAGTCCGATCACGGCGGCCAGCACGACGGCGCCCGCACCGATCCACGCGACCCGGAGGCTTACCGAAGAATCCGATGACACCGAAAGCCCCCAGGTCAGTTCGCACTAATTGTCGCGATCATTCTAGAAGCCACGAGCCGCCGTGGGGACCTCCAGGGCGCGATCCGCTCAGGCCCCCTTCCGCTCCGCCTGCTTCCTGAGCAGCTCCTCGACCGGGGTGGGCAGCGTCGTCTCGAAGTCGATGAGCTTGGCCCAGGTCGGCGTCACCACGATCCGATACATCGCGTCGTAGAGCGACCGCACCCCGGCTTCCCACTCGACCCGCTGCTCCGGGGTCATCTCGTAGGTGCTGTTCGCCTCCAGGTACTCGTCCGGGATGCCGTCGACCAGGTCGAGCTCCACCCGGCCCCTGATCAGCAGGATCGTCGGCGGGTGCACCTCCGTGTCGATCGTCAGGGCGACTGCCGGGTTCGCCCGCAGGGCGGCGAGCTTGGGCGCGTTGGTGGGCGTGCACATCACGATCTCGGTGCCGTTCCAGGAGAACCCGATCGGCACGTTGCGGGGCGTGCCGTCCGTGGACACGTAGGCCAGGCGCGTGATGTCACGGGCGAGCATCTGCTGACTGAGCGGGCGGTCCAGGACCTCGGCGATCTCGTGCGGTTCCATCGGTATCACTCCAAGCATTCGCGCGGCCCGGGTGGCTGCTGGTATCCCTGGGACGGAGCCGCGACCACGTTCTCGACATCGAGGGAAGACGATGACCGACCAGCGCCTGCCAGACGCCGAGACGATCGAGACCGTGCTCGCGTCCCAGGGGGGCGCGTGGGGCCGCGGGGTGCGGGTGCTCTCCGTACGCGACCTCTCCCAGGGGCTGAGCCGGGCGGTGGTCCTGCGGGTCTGCGTCGCGGTGCCGTACACGGAGCCCTCGGTGTGGATCGTCAAGGTTCCCGGCTGGGGCCAGCAGTCCCTGCTGGAGTCGCGCGACGAACAGCTCGACCACCGCGAGGCCCACTTCTTCCGGAGCGGCGTGGCGGGCCTGCTCCCCCGCGGGACGACGACGCCGCCGCACGTCACCGTGGTCGGCCACAACGGCCTCGACTGGATCATCATGCGCGACGTCGACGCCGTGCTGCAGCAGAGCTGGACCCCGGCGAACGCGATCACGGCCGCCGAGCGCGTCGCGCTGCTGCACCTGCCGGCGGACGGCGAGCCCGGCCTGCTCGACGCCCCCTGGCTGGAACGGGCCGGGTACGCCGCGTACGCCCACCACGTGCCGGACGGGCACGAGAACCTGGAGGCGCTGTCCGCCGACCCGCGCCTGCGCACGCTGTTCACGCCCGAGCAGGTCGACGCACTCCACGCCGGGCTGGACGCCGCACCGCACCTCGCGGCACGTGCCGCCGAGATCCCGGCGACGCTGGTCCACGGCGACCTCACGCCCCGCAACGCGGGCCTGGACGCCGACGGCGCGCTCGTGCTCATCGACTGGGAGCACGTCGGCGTGGGGCCTGTCGGCTACGACCTCGGCACGTTCGTCTCGATGTACCGGGCGTTCGGCGGCCACGGCGAGCTCGACGAGCCCGCCGTGCTGGAGGCCTACGCCGAGACCCTCAGCACCCTGGCCGGCACCAACCTGCGGGCCCCCGCGGCGCTCGGCTACGCCGTCGCCCATCTCACGTGGGGACTGCACCTGCGGCTGGGCCCCGGCCTGACCGCCGTCCGGCAGGGGTACAACAGCGACGCCCCGGCCAGGCTCGCCGCGCACCTCGACGACATCCGGACCGGCTGCCTGCGCGCGCTGTCCTGGGCGCCCGTGACCCATGCCGTGACCGCGGGGCGCTGAGCCGGCCTCGGGGCGGCGTGGGGCGACGACCGTGACGTAAGTTGACCGGGGGTTCAAGTTAGGCCTACTGTCCTTGACCATGAAGACGAGTGACACGGTCGCGGAGGCGACCCCGGTGGTCGAGACCCCGGCGAAGGTGACCCCCGGCGTCGTCGACGGCGCCCGCGTCGCCTCCTCCCCGTTCGAGATCCTGCCCGCGGGCGAGGCGTTCGGCGTCTGCTCCGTGGACGGGGTGTGCTCCTGATGGCCGGTGCGTTCGGCCGGGCGGCCGACAAGCTCGTGATCGACGTGTGGAGCGACGTGATGTGCCCGTTCTGCTACATGGGCGACGCACTCCTGGAGCAGGCGCTGGAGCAGTTCCCGCACTCCTCCCAGGTCGAGGTGCGCTACCACAGCTTCCTGCTGATGCCGCAGCTCACCGGCGACGAGCCGATCGACCTCATGGACCTGCTGGCGGCCGAGCGAGGCTTCCCGCGTGAGCAGGCGGCGGCCATGCACGAGCAGATCTCGGAGCGCGGCCGCCAGCTCGGGCTGGACTACCGGTTCGAGCAGGCGAAGGCCGTCGGCACGCGCACCGCGCACCAGCTCAGCCACTTCGCGGCCGGCCACGGCAAGCAGCACGAGCTGGTCCAGCGGCTGTTCAAGGCGTACTTCACCGACGGCCTGAACGTCGCGGACCACCAGGTGCTGGGCGATCTGGCCGCCGAGGTCGGCCTGGACCGCGACGCCGCTCTCGAGGCGCTCGCTTCTCAGGAGTTCGCCGACGCCGTCGAGGCCGACATCCAGCAGGCCCGGCAGTACGGCATCCAGGGCGTGCCGTTCTTCGTGTTCGCCGGCAAGTACGCGGTCTCCGGCGCGCAGCCGGTGGAGTCGTTCCTGCGGACGCTGGAGACGAGCTGGAACGAGACGGTCGGCGCCACCGCCGTCGTCGGGGCCGATCGGTGACCGCTGACCCGCCGCGGCTCCGCGCCGACGCGCAGCGCAACGTCGAGGGCATCCGGCTGGCCGCCCTGGACGTGTTCCGCGCGGGCGGGCTGAACAGCCCGCTCGACGAGGTGGCGCGGGCCGCGGGGGTCAGCAAGGGCACGATCTACCACCGCTTCGGGGGCCGGCAGGGCCTGATCGACGCGGTGGTCGAGGAGCTGTTCGCCGAGCGCATCGCGGGGATCATCAGCGAGGTCGCCGCCATCGAGGACCCCGTCGAGCGGTTCGAGGACTACCTGCGCCGCATCTGGCTGGTCGCGTTCGACGAGCCCGCCGCCAACGACGTGCTGCTGCGCACCCAGCCCGGCTCCGGGGCGCTGACCGCGCTGTGCGAGCGCGCCAGCGAGGTCGCGGGCGGGTTCCTCGCCGACGCCCAGGCGACCGGCGCGATCCGGGCCGACCTGAGCGCGGCCGACGTGTACGTGCTGATCTGGGAGCGCGGCATCATCGCCCGCGCCAGCGAGCCGCAGCACCGCGAGGGGTACATCCGCAGCTTCGAGCACACCCTGCGGGGGCTGCACGCCGACGCGTGAGGGCAGCAGCTGACCCTTTGAGCGGTCGGCCGGCGGCCCGGCGGTCGGCGGCCCGGCGGCTCCAAGGGTTCGGCGGCTCCAAGGGTTCGGCAGTTGGCATCGAGATCGGTCCAGGCCTGAGCCGATCTGGATGCCAACTGCCGATGCCAAGGGCAGCCTGCCGACGTCGGCAACTACGGTGGAGCCCATGCAGCCTGCGGAGATGCGGACAGCCCGGCCGACCGTCGTGTTCGACGTGCTCGGCACCCTCGTGGACCAGGCCGGGAGCCTGCGGCGCCGCGTCGCCGAGGCCACGGGGTCCGACGACGGCGTCGCGGCGGACGTCGTCACCCGCTGGCTCGGCCATCTCGCGGAGCAGGAACGGGCGGTCGTCGAGCAGCGGCGACCCTTCGCGCCCAGCCATGTCCTGGACCGCGAGGCCCTGGACGCGCTGGCCCGGGAGGGTGTGATGACGGCCGACGCCGTGGGCGCGCTGGCCGACGCCGGCGAGCGGCTGGAGCCTTGGCCGGACACGGTGGACGGCCTCGACCGGCTGTCGGCCGACGTCACGGTGATCGGCCTCTCCAACGCGAGCCGCCGCTCCCTCGCCGGTCTCAGCGCGAGCGCCGGGCTGCGGTGGCATCAGGTGCTCTCCGCCGAGGACGCCGGCACCTACAAGCCCGCCCGCGAGCTCTACGAGCTGGCGCTGCGCAGCGTGCCGACGACGTCGGGCCCGACGTTCATGGTCGCCGCGCACGCCTGGGACCTGCGCGGCGCAGCCGCCGCCGGCCTGCGGACGGCCTACGTTCCCCGGCCCGACGGCGACGCACCCGGCCCGGACGACACGTTCGACCTGTACGCCACGGACCTCGAGGACCTGCACGCCCAGCTCCTCGCCCTGCCCGAGGACACCGGCGCCTGACCTGCTCGTTCGGCAGCCGGCACCGACCTCGTCGGTCGAGCTGGTCGAGCTTGTCGAGACCTGGTGCGGGTCTCGACAGGCTCGACCACCGGGTGGCCGATGCCGGCTGCCGAGCTCAGTCCTCCCGCAGCCGCCCGATCGCGGCGCCCAGGTCGGTCTCGACGCCGTCGGGCCGCTGGAGGCCCTGCTCGAACAGTGTGGCGACGAACGGCCGGTGCTCCGGGCGGCCCGCGGTGGCGAAGTACGCCGCCAGCCCCCGGGCGAGCTCGTCGTCGGCGGGCAGGGTCGCCACGTCGACGAGCTGCTTGATGCCCGCCACCGCCACCTTGTCGAACGCCGCGATGCGGCGCGCGAAGGCATCGGTGACCTGCTCCAGGTCGGCGTCGGGCACGAGGCGGTTCACGTAGCCGTACTCGGCGGCCCGCGCGGCAGAGACGTCCTCGCCGCCGAGCAGGATCTCCAGCGCGCGGCCCCGGCCGACCAGCCGCCCGAGCCGCGCCATCGGCCCGCCGCCGGGGACGGCGCCGACGCCGACCTCGAACTGGCCGAGCACCGCCTGCTCGGACGCGAACCGGATGTCGGTGGCGAGGACGAACTCGCTGCCCGCGCCGCGGGTCCGGCCGCGGATCTCCGAGATGGTCGCCACGGGCACGCGGCTGAGCCGCACGAAGTTGTCCAGGTACGGGTGCAGGCCCGTGGGCCCGGGTCTCATCGCCACGACCCGGGCGGTGTCGGACAGGAAGTCCCAGTGCGCCATGAAGTAGCCGGGCGTCTCGCTGCGGAACACGACGACCGTGAGGTCGGCCGCCGTCTCGATCCGGTCGACCAGCGCCCCGAGCTGCTCGACGGTGTCGGGGTCCAGCAGGTTGACGGGCCCGTTGTCGAAGGTCACCCGCCAGTAGGACGGCGAGACCTCCTGGACGTGGAACTGCTCCTCGCTCATGGTCGTGCTCCTCACCGGGCAGGACAGGTCACCAGACGAACTGCTGACCGCCGTCGATGTCGTAGGTCGCGCCGGTCAGCGCGGTGTTGGTCATGAGGTGGACCGCGAGCGCCGCCACGTCCTCCGGGCCGACGACCCGCCCGATCGGCAGGGTGTCCCGCAGCTCGGCGCGGCGCTCGTCCAGCTTGTCGCCGAGCAGCGACGCGGACAGCGGTGTGTCGACGAAGCCCGCGGCGATCAGGTTGACCCGGACCGGCGCCAGCTCGAGCGCGAGGGCCGCCGTGAACGACGGCATGGCGGCGGTGGTCGCCGACGCGATCCCGAGGCCGTGGCCGACGCGCTTCGCCCCGGTGCCGCTCATGAGCAGGAGCGTCCCGCCGGGCCGCAGCCGCCCGGCGAGTTGGCGGGCCACCTCCAGGGCCACGACCATGTGGCCGCTGAGCGCGTCGCGCAGCTCTTCCGCGCCCATCTCCAGCAGGGGTCCGTAGTGGGGGCCGCCGGCCGTGATCAGCACGTGGTCGACCGGGTCGGGCAGCTCCGCGAAGAACCCCCCGAGGGCGGCGGTGTCGGTCGCGTCGAAGGCCGCGGTCTCCCGCGCGCCGACGTCGGCCGCGGCCCGCTCCAGGCGGGCCTGGTCCCGTCCGGTCAGGACGACGTCGGCGCCCTCGGCCCGGGCCCGGCGCGCGGTCTCCAGGCCGATGCCGGCGCTTCCCCCGATCACGACGACGGTCTGCCCGGCCAGCCCGGGTGCGCGCGGGGCGGGCGCGCCGGGGTCGCTCACGGTTCCTCCGCCGCGGACGTCGACGCCGACCCCGCCGCCGTAGCCGCCGTCGGCTGCCGGTCCGAAGCGACCTGGGCGAGCAGGTCCTTCAGGGCCGCGTTGTAGATCTCCGAGAAGGTCGGGAACGGCTGGATGGTGTCCCGCAGCACCCCCAGGGGGATCTTGGCGCGGATCGCGACCGTCGCCTGCTGCAGCCACTCCCCCGCCTCGGGCCCCAGGCCGTAGGCGCCGGTCAGCACCTCGCCGTCGCTGAGCAGCGTGAGGAACCCGTTGGCGTCCGCGTACTCACGCGTGTACGCGGCGGTCTTCGGCACCTCCGAGATCGGGGCCGTGCCGCTGAAGCGCGCCTCGGTCGCGCCGACGGCGGCCGCCTGCGGGTCGGTGAACACGACCCGCGGCACCGCGGTGTAGTCGGCGTCGCGCGGGATGCCGAGGATGTTGTCCGCGACGACGTCGCCCTGGTACTTGCCGACGTGGGTCAGCATCCAGAGGCCCGTCGCGTCGCCGACCACCCAGAGGTTCTCCGCGGCGCGCAGGCGCTCGTCGACCGGGATGCCGCGGGCCTCCGCCCGCACGCCGACCGTCTCCAGCCCGAAGTCCTGCACGCGCGGTCGCCGCCCGGTCGCGACGAGCAGCTTGTCGCCGCGCAGCTCCTGGCCGTCGTCGAGCGTCAGCACGTAGTCCGGGCCGTCCAGCCTGGCCTCGACGGCGCGCGGCCCGAGCACCAGCTCGATGCCGTCCCGGCGCAGCACCTCGCCGAGCGCCTCGCCCAGCGGCGCGGGCTCGCGCGGCAGCACGCGGTCGCCGGACCCGGTCAGGACCACCTCGCCGCCCAGCCGGCGCACGGCCTGGGCCATCTCGATGCCGACGGGTCCGCCGCCGAGCACCACCATGCGCCGCGGCACGGCCTTCATGCCGGTCACCTCGCGGTTGGTCCAGATCCCCGGCAGCTCCCGCAGGCCCGGGACCGGCGGGATCACCGGCGACGCCCCGTTGGCCACCACCACGTGGCGTGCCGTGTACGGGGTGCCGTCCACCTCCACGACACCGGGCCCGGCCAGCCGGCCCGTGCCCCGCAGCAGGTCGATGCCCTGGCTGGCGAGCCAGCGCACCTGCCCGGCGTCGGAGTAGTCCGAGACCATGAAGTCGCGCCAGGCCAGGGCCCGCTCGACGTCGACCTGGGCCGTGCCGGCCGCCTCTCGCACGCCCTGCACCGCCTCGCCCGGGCGGAGCAGCGTCTTGGACGGGATGCACGCGTAGTAGGAACACTCTCCGCCCACCAGCTCCCGCTCGACGAGCGCGACGCGCAGCCCGCCCTCGGCCAGCGCCCCGGCGCAGTGCTCCCCGGGCGACCCGCCGCCGATCACGATGACGTCGTAGGTGCTGCTCATCCGTTCGCTCCTTACGTTCGCGCGGAAGAGGTGCTCGACACTGAGGCGAAAACTCCGCGCTGCCGGGATCCGACGCTACGCCCGCCGACCGCGCACCGCCCCGCGGGAGGGGGTGAGTTCCAGGGGCCGGGACCACCGGTCCCGGCCGCCGGACGCGGGCGGGTCGCGGCCCTGGCCGAGGCGTGGCGGGCCGCGTTGTAATCTTCCGGCATGCCGGACAGCGTGAGCAGCCCAGACAACGGCCGGACCGCCCCCGCGGCCTACGGCGCACCCGTCTCGCCCCAGGGCGTGGACGCCCCGCTGCGCCGGTCCGCCGTCTTCCTCACGCTGGTCGTCGCCGACGGCGACGAGGCGCTGGCCACCGTCCGCGAGGTGCTCGCCGACCTGGGCGGGCTCGTCAAGACGGTCGGTTTCCGCGACCTGGCGAACCCGGTCTCGTGCACCGTCGGCATCGGCAGCCGCATCTGGACGGACCTGACCGGCCGGGCGCGGCCCGCCGAGCTGCACCCGTTCCGCGAGATCGCCGGTGCCACGCACACCGCCGTCTCCACCCCGGGTGACCTGCTGTTCCACATCTGGTCGGACCGCCAGGACCTGTGCTTCGAGCTGGAGCGCCTGCTGCTCGCCGCGCTCGGCACCGCCGTCACGACCGCCGACGAGGTCTCGGGGTTCCGCTACTTCGACACCCGCGACCTGCTCGGCTTCGTGGACGGCACGGCCAACCCGGTCGGCCCGGACCTCCCGGAGTCCACCCTCGTGGGCGACGAGGACCCCGAGTTCGCCGGGGGCAGCTACGTCGTCGTGCAGAAGTATTTGCATTCGCTGGCCGCCTGGCAGGCGCTGACGACCGAGCAGCAGGAGCAGATCATCGGCCGCACCAAGGCCGACGGCGTCGAGCTCGACGACGCGGACGAGGGGCAGAAGGCGCACAAGACGCTCGCCACGATCACCGACGAGGACGGCGAGCACGACATCCTGCGCGACAACATGCCGTTCGGCCGCCCCGGGCACGGCGAGTTCGGCACCTACTTCATCGGCTACTCGCGCCGCCTGTGGGTGATCGAGCGGATGCTGGAGCGCATGTTCGTCGGCGACCCGCCCGGTCTGCACGACCGGATCCTCGACTTCTCGACCCCGGCGACGGGCACCACGTTCTTCGTGCCGCCCACGACGGTCCTGGACGCGCTCGACGCCGGCTGAGACCGCAGGGCAACTCACCTCTTTTGTGGGATGTGGCCCCGTGTCACCGGTCTAGCGTGAGAGGGGCCCGACCTCCCCCGCGACGAAGCGGAGCCCCCATGCGTCCCGACACGCACGCCCGCACGATGCTCCCCATCCCGGACCGGCCGGCGTCGGGCCTGACGACGTACGACGCGAAGGACCCCGCCACCTCGTACCCGCCGATCGAGCCGCTGCTGCCCCCGCCGGGCGCGCCCAACGTGCTGATCGTGCTGCTCGACGACGTCGGCTTCGGCGCGGCCAGCGCGTTCGGCGGCCCCTGCTGGACGCCGACGGCGGAGCGGCTGGCCGCGGGCGGCCTGCGGTTCAACCGGTTCCACACCACCGCGCTGTGCGCGCCGACGCGCCAGGCGCTGCTGACGGGCCGCAACCACCACTCCGTGGGCATGGGCAGCATCACCGAGACGGCGACGTCAGCCCCTGGGAACAGCTCCGTGCGCCCGAACACCAAGGCTCCGCTGGCCGAGACGCTGCGGCTGAACGGGTACTCGACGGCGCAGTTCGGCAAGTGCCACGAGGTGCCGGTGTGGCAGTCGTCGCCCATGGGCCCCTTCGACGCGTGGCCGACCGGCGGCGGGGGTTTCGAGACGTTCTACGGGTTCATCGGCGGCGAGAACAACCAGTGGGCACCCGCCCTGTACAGCGGGACCACGCCGGTCGAGCCCCCGGCGACGGCCGAGGAGGGCTACCACCTCACCGAGGACCTGGTGGACCACGCGTGCTCCTGGGTGCGGCAGCAGAAGGCGCTGATGCCCGACAAGCCGTTCTTCGTCTACCTCGCCCCCGGCGCGACGCACGCCCCGCACCACGTGCCGCGGGAGTGGATCGAGAAGTACCGCGGCAAGTTCGACGACGGGTGGGACGTGCAGCGCGAGCGCACGTTCGCCCGGCAGAAGGAGCTCGGCGTGGTGCCGTCCGAGGCCGACCTGACCGAGCGGCACGACGAGATCCCCGCCTGGGACGAGATGCCCGACGAGCTCAAGCCCGTGCTCGCGCGCCAGATGGAGGCGTACGCGGGCTTCCTGGAGCACACGGACGTGCAGGTCGGGCGGCTGATCGACACCCTGGAGGACCTCGATGTCCTCGACGAGACGATCGTCTACTACATCATCGGCGACAACGGGGCATCGGCCGAGGGCACGCTCAACGGCGCGTTCAACGAGATGGCGAACTTCAACGGCATGGCCGCCCTGGAGACGCCCGAGTTCCTGCGCTCCAAGCTGGACGAGCTCGGCTCCCCCAGCTCGTACAACCACTACGCCGTGGGCTGGGCGTGGGCCATGGACACCCCGTACCAGTGGACCAAGCAGGTCGCCTCGCACTGGGGCGGCACCCGCAACGGCACGATCGTGCACTGGCCGGACCGCATCGCCGAGCACGGCGGCCTCCGCTCGCAGTTCACGCACGTCATCGACGTGGCCCCCACGATCCTGGAGGCCGCCGGGCTGCCCGAGCCGGCCACCGTGAACGGCGTGCTGCAGGCACCCATCGAGGGCACCTCGATGCTCTACACGTTCGACGACGCCTCGATGCCGGAGCGGCACGACCTGCAGTACTTCGAGATGTTCGCCAACCGCGGGATCTACGACCGCGGGTGGAGCGCGGTCACCAAGCACCGCACCCCGTGGGCGCTCACCGGCGCGGAGCCGCCCGCGTTCGACGACGACGTCTGGGAGCTGTACGACGGCCGGACCGACTTCAGCCAGGCGCACGACCTGGCCGCCGAGCGCCCGGAGGTGCTGGCCCGGCTCCAGCGCCTGTGGCTCATCGAGGCCACGAAGTACAACGTGCTGCCCATGGACGACCGCACCGCCGAACGCCTCGTGCCCGAGCTCGCGGGGCGGCCGACCCTCATCCACGGCGGCTCGCAGCTCTTCTTCCCCGGCATGGGACGCCTGTCCGAGAACAGCATCGTCAGCGTGAAGAACCGGTCGTTCTCCGTGACTGCCGAGGTCGACGTCCCGCCGGGCACCGCCTCCGGCGTGCTCATCGCGCAGGGCGGCCGGTTCGGCGGCTGGTGCGTGCACGTCGTCGACGGCCGGCTGACGTTCACGTACAACGTGCTCGGCATCAGGCGGTTCGACGTCGCGGCCGAGGAGCCGGTGCCCGGCGGCAAGCACCAGCTCCGCGCCGAGCTCGCCTACGACGGCGGCGGGCTGGGCAAGGGCGGCACGGTCACCCTCTTCCACGACGGGTCCCCCGTGGGCAGCGGCCGGGTGGAAGCGACCCAGCCGCTGGTGTTCTCCGCCGACGAGACCACCGACATCGGCTACGAGTCCGGGACCAGCGTGTCCGGCGCCTACACCCCGGCCTCCAGCCGGTTCGCCGGCCGGATCAGCTGGGTGCAGCTCGACGTCGGCACCGACGACCACGACCACTACATCAGCCCCGAAGAGCGGCTCCGGGTCGCCATGGCCCGGCAGTAGGCAGGCCCGCCGTGCGCGACGAGGAGCCGCGACCACGCCACGCCGCCGCGGCCCCCGCGCCGGGCGAGCGGGGCGAGTCGCTCAAGGAGCGGGCGTCGTACCTGTACGGGCTGGTCATCACCGGGTCCGTGCTCGCGTCAGCGCCTCCCGAGCTCGGGCTCGTCCGGGTCGCGATCCTGCTGGGCGGCACGCTGCTGGTCTACTGGTGCGCCGAGTCGTACGCCCACCTGATCGCCGCGCGCTCCGTGGCCCGCCGACCCCTGCACCCCGACGAGCGCCGGCACGTGCTCGGCGAGGGCCTGCCGCTCGTCGCGGCGTGCACCGCGCCCGTCGTCGTGCTGCTGATCGAGGCGGTGCTGCGGGTGCCGCCGAACCTCGCCGTCGACATCGCGCTCCTGGTCAACCTCGCGCTGCTGCTGCTCGTGGGCTGGCGCATGAGCACGGACGGCGGGCTGACGGGCACCCGGCGCCTGGGCTCGACCCTGGTCGCGGGCCTGCTGGGCGTCGCGATGATCGGGCTCAAGCTGGCCCTGCACTAGCCGGCGCGGCCGCCCGGCCCGGCGTCGGACGGCGCGGCGTCGCTCCCGCCGTCGTCGGACGGGGTGGCGGACCCGGTGACCGGGCCCGTGTGCAGCACGTCGCGGGCCTGCTCGGCGGCGCGCACGATGGTCTCGCTCATGAAGTCGAGGAACCGGGCGATGTTCTCCAGGCGTGCGGCGGCGGGCGTGCTCGCCCCGAGCACGACGACGCCCTGCCGGGCCGTCTCGGCGAGCTGGTCGTTGGCCCGCGCGCTGGCGATCGTCGACTGGTACCAGACGTCGTTGTCGGCCACGTACCGCTCGCGGCGGCCGCCCTCGTCGCGCTCGCGGCGCACGAGGCCCTGGCCCTCGAGGAAAGTGATCGCCTTGGAGACGGACGCCGGGCTGACCTCGAGGCGCCGGACGAGGTCCGCGGCGGTGACGCTGCCCTCGTCGGTGGTGAACATGCAGGTCAGCACCCGGGCGGTCATCCTGGTCAGGCCCGAGGCGATGAGCACGCCGGTCAGCGCCTCCTCGAACTCGGCCACTGCGGCGGCGTCGCGCCCATGGGCTTGCGGGGCCGGTCGCGCGTCCCGGGGCGCGGCCTGCCGGCTGCGGTGGGCGCGGCGCTCCGTGGCGCGGTGCGCCGTCTCGGCGCGGTAGCCGGTGGGGCCGCCGTTGCGCAGCACCTCACGCGTGACCGTGGAGGTCGGGCGGTCCAGCCGCCGGGCGATCTCGGCGTAGGACAGGTCGTCGGCGAGGCCCAGCGCGATCTGCTGGCGCTCCTGCCTGGTGAGTCGGCCTCCCGGCATGACGGTCTCCTCGGGTGTCGGTGCGGTCCCTGCCTGCCCACCATAGCGTTCACTTCCCACTCATTGCAATGCAACCTGACGTTGCGTTGCTTTACTTTCACGATCGTTGCAACAGTTTTGTGGTTCTGACCTGCACAAACGCGGATACAACGCAACAAGTATGTTGCCTGGTTCTGGAAAGCAACGTAGCGTTTGCGATGTCAGAAACACAGGGAAGCCACCAGCACAGGAGTCGATCACCATGCAGAACTTCGCCACCACCGCCCCGATCTCCGCCGTCGTCGAGATCCCCGCCGGCCGGGTCCAGCTCATCGCCGCCGACCGCGCCGACACCACCGTCGAGGTCCGGCCCACCAACCCCGCCAAGAGCCGCGACGTCCAGACCGCCGAGCAGACCACCGTCACCTTCGCCGACGGCGTGCTGCAGGTCCGGACCGCGGAGCCGCACAACAAGCTCGTCGGCCACGCGGGTTCCGTGGAGGTCACGGTCCAGCTCCCCGCCGGGTCGAGCCTCGAGGGCAAGTCGGACGCCGCCGAGCTGCGCGCCGTCGGCCGCCTCGGTGACGTCGTCTTCGACGGCGCATACCAGCAGATCAAGGTCGACGAGGCGGCGACGCTCCGCCTCACCGCGATCGACGGCGACGTCGAGGTGGGCCGGCTCACCGGTGCCGCGGAGATCACCACCGCCCGTGGTGACATCCGCATCGCCGAGGCCGCGAGCGGCTCGGTCGTGCTCAGCACCCAGTCCGGTGACATCACGGTCGCCGCGAGCGCCGGCGTCTCGGCCACCCTCGACGCCGGTACGACCCTCGGCCGTGTCAGCAACACCCTCAAGAACGACGGCGCCGCCGTGCTCGACATCCGCGCGACGACCACCCACGGCGACATCTCGGCTCGCAGCCTCTGAGCCGACCGGTCCGGGCCGCGAGGCCCGGACCAGGCACCACCCCGCACGACGCACCGACGCGGCGACGCGCCAACGCAGTGACGCACCGCGCACCGACCAGCACCACTTCCCGCACCACGAACCGACAGGTGGAGAACATGACGAACCACAGCGCTTCCTCGACCAGCACCGCGTGGTCCGGCCTGGTGCCGGTCGACGACACGACCCTGGCCGTGACCGACACCGGCGGCCCGGGTCTCCCGGTCGTCTTCCTGAACGGCCAGTTCGCCACGCAGGGCTACTGGCGCAAGACCCTCGCCGACCTGGGCAGCGGCTACCGTCGCATCACCTTCGACGAGCGGGCCCGCGGCAAGAAGTCCGGCACCTCGGCCGACTACTCCTTCGAGGCCGCCGTCCGCGACGTCGACGCCGTGCTCGCCGCGCGCGGCGTGGAGAAGGCCCTGGTGGTCGGCTGGTCGTACGGGGCCGTGGTCGCGGCCCACTGGGCGCAGCGCAACCCGGAGCGCACCCTGGGTGCGGTCCTGGTCGACGGCGCCTTCCCGCACGACTGGCTCGACGACGCGATGGAGGTGCGCATCCGCAAGCTGTTCCGCCGGATGAGCTGGTTCACGGTCCCGCTGCGGATCACGGGCATCACGCCGCGGATGTCCGCGGCACAGCAGGCCGAGAGCAACATCGAGCTCGGCAAGCTGTCCAGGGAGAGCGCCCTGGCGCCGGTGCTGAACGACATCCGCGTCCCGGTCCGGTACGTCGTGGCCTCGGGCACGTCCCTGGGCAGCAAGGGCGACGAGCAGGAGCAGATCCGGGCCGGGCTGGAGGCGGCGACCGCCGACAACCCGAACATCAGGATCAGCGCCAAGGTCCCCAGCAACCACGGCGCGATCCTCAGCAAGGACTTCCACGCGATCGGCGACGCCATCCGGGAGGTCGCGGACCTGAGCACCGCGCAGCGGTAAACACCACCAAGAGGCAGGCGGCACGGGACGACGAGGGCCGGGGCAGCGCGCGAGCGACGCCCCGGCCCCGTCGTGTCACAGAGGTCAGGCGATGGGCCGCAGGTGGGCCTCGTCGGGCACCGGGATACCGAAGCCGGGCGCGTCGCCCAGCCGCAGCACGCCGTCGACCGGGCCGAGCAGCGCCGGGTCGACGCCGGCCACGGTGCCGGGCACGCCCTCGACGATCTCGACGTTGCCGAGCCCGGCTGCCAGGTGCGCGGCGTACCGCGTCTTGAGCGGCCGGCCCCAGGCGTGCGGGGAACCGTGCACGCCGTCCGCCACGAGCTCGGGCATCAGGCGGCGCCACGCGGTGAGGCCGTACGACATGACGTCCATGAGCAGCACGTCGATCGACCCGGCGGCGGCGACGGGGCGCAGCGCGGCGACGTCGGGCGAGGTCTCGCCCTCCGCGATCCGGGTGTCCGGCGAGTGCGCGTCGAGCCAGGAACGGAGCGCCTTGAGGTCGTCGGCGTCGTCGAGGAACGGCTCCTCGACCCAGAACAGGCCGACGTCGGCGACGGCCTCCAGGTAGGTGATGAACCCGTGGCGGTCGTAGCCGTCGTTGGCGTCCACCAGGATGCGGGCGTCGGGGAAGGCGTCTCGGACGGCGCGGGTCACCTCGATGTCGCGGGCGTCGCCGGCCTCCCGCGGCAGCCACTTGTTGCCGCGGCCGATCTTGAGCTTGAAGTCCCGGAAGCCCAGGGCGGCGTCGGCCCGGCACTCCTCGATCAGCACGCCGACGCCGCGCGGCGCGTCGTCCGGGTCGAGGTCGTCGAAGTAGATGGCGCCGTCGTAGACGCCGACGTCGAGCGAGCCGTGCCCGCCGAGCAGCGCGTGCACCGGCGCGTCGAGCACCACGCCGAGGAGGTCGTGCAGGGCGATGTCGAGCCAGCGCTCCGCGTCGTCGCGGATGCCGGTGGCGGGGTCGATCAGCTCCGAGAGGAGGCGGCCCTCGACCCGGGTGACGTCGCCCGGCGGCCCCTCGAACAGTCCCCAGCCGGTCCGGCCGTCCTCGGTGACCAGCACCGCGACGTCGGAGTCGGGGCCGGAGCCGTGGCTGCCGAGCCGGGCGTTGCGGCCCACGGTCCGGGGGTAGCGGGTCTCCAGCGAGGCGAGCCGGACGGAGCTGATGCGGGGGTCTGCGGAGGCCATGGGATCCAATCAGGGCAGGTCGGGTGGGGGTGCCGCGCCGAGCGCGACGGACAGGCGGGCGGCGGTGCGGCGCACCGCCGTCACGATGGCGGGCTGGGCCGCGACGATGCGGTCGCGCGGGCCGGCCACGCTGATCGCCGCGACGGGCAGGTCGCCCGCGCCGCGGATCGGCGCGGCCACGCAGCGCACGCCGGGCTCACGCTCGGCGTCGTCGAGGGCCCAGCCGAGCTCGCGGATGCGGGCGAGCTCGGCGTGCAGCGCGGGCGGGGTGGTGAAGGTGGTGTCGGTGTAGCCCGGGAGCGGGATGCGGCCGACGACCGCCTCCGCCTCGGCGGCGGGCAGCGCGGACAGGTAGGCCTTGCCCAGGCCCGACGCGTGCAGCGGGGCGCGGCTGCCGAGCTTGGACACCACCTTCACCACCTGCGGGCCCTCCTCCTGCATCACGTAGCACATCTGGTCGTCGTCGAAGATGGCGATGAACGCCGTCTCCTCCGTCTCGGCGACCAGCTCCCGCAGGTGCTCGGGCCCGACGGCGTGGATGTCGAGGCCGTCCAGCGCCTGCAGGCCGAGCCGCATGACGACGGGGCCGAGGCGCAGCTCGGTCTCGCCCACCACGTAGCCGCGCTCCCGCAGCGTGCCGACGATGCGGTAGGCGGCGCTGCGGCTGAGGTCGAGGTCGGTGGCCAGGCGCTGAACGGTCGCGCCCGGCGTCGCCGCGAGCCGTTCGATGATGTCCAGGCCGCGTGCGAGGGTGCCGGTGGAGTCATTCACGCTGCCATTCTCCACGGGGCCGGCTCATCCCTTGAGACCCGAACGGGCCACGCCGGCGATCACGAAGCGCTGCACGAACGCGAACAGGATCAGCACCGGGATGCTCGCGATCGCCGCGCCCGCCATGACCGCCGGGTAGTCGGTGGCGTAGGCCCCGCGCAGGGTCGCCAGGCCGGCGGGGAGCGTGAGCTGCTCCGGGTTGAACAGCACGTACAGCGGCCAGAGGAAGTCGTTCCAGCTCCCCAGGAACGACAGGAGACCCAGCGTCGCGAGCGGCGCCCGGGACAGGGGCAGCACCACCCGGACGAAGATCTGCCAGCGGTTGGCGCCGTCGATCAGCGCCGCCTCCTCCAGCTCCGCCGGGATGCTCTGGAAGAACTGGACCAGGAAGAAGACGCCGAACGCGCTCGCGGCGCCGGGGATGACGAGCGCCCACATGGTGTCGAGCCAGCCGAGCCCGTCGACGATCAGGTAGTTCGGCATGAGGAACACGAACCCCGGCACGAACAGGGTGCCGATGATCAGCGCGAACACGATGCGCCGCCCCGGGAACCGCATCCGGGCCAGCGGGTAGGCGGCCGCCGAGGCGGTGGCCAGCACCAGCACCGTGTGCAGCACGCCCACGAGCACCGAGTTGCCGAGCCAGCGCAGCAGCGGGGCCTGGGCGTCGGCGAAGAGCTTGGTGTAACCCTCCATGGTCGGGGTGGGCGGGATCCACGCGGGCGGCAGCGCGGTGGCGTCGCCCGTGGTCTTGAACGACGTCGAGAGCATCCACAGCAGCGGGGCCAGGATGATCACCGACAGGATCAGCAGCGCCGCGTACAGCAGCAGGGTGCCGACGACACCGCGGCCGGTCGCCTCGTCGCGCCGCGCTCTAGCTACGGGCCGCCGCGGGGACGCGGGCGGGGTGGTGCTGCCGGGGGGAACGACGGTGGTCGCCACGTCAGCTCTCCTTCTGTCGCAGGAACAGGAAGTTCAGGGCGCTCACGACGATCAGCAGCAGCGCGAGCAGGTAGCTCATGGCGGCGGCCAGGCCCATGCGGAACTGCTCCAGGCCCACCTCGGCGATGAACATGATGGCGGTGCGCGTCTCGTTGGACGGGTTGCCCGCCGTGAGCAGGTAGGACTGGCCGAACATGTTGGCCGAGGCCAGCACGGTCATGGTCAGCACGAAGAGGAGCACGGGGCGCAGCTGCGGGATCGTCACGTGCACGAACTGCTGCCAGCGGTTCGCGCCGTCCACCTTGGCGGCGTCGTAGAGCGCGTCGTCCACGTTCTGCAGGCCCGCGAGGTAGACCACGGAGTTGAAGCCCATGGTCCACCAGACCGTCACGCCCACCAGGGAGACCCAGACCCAGGGGGTCGCCGTCAGCCACGGCACGGCCTCGGTCACGCCGAGCTCCGCGAGGTACCCGTTGATCAGGCCCGTGTTGCCGTTCAGCAGGTACTGCCACAGCAGGCCGATCACGCTGACGCCCAGCACGTACGGCGCGAAGAAGACGGCGCGGAAGAAGGTGCGCCCGCGGAACCGCTGGTTGAGCAGGAGCGCCAGGCCCAGCGGGATCGCCATGAGCAGCGGCACCGAGAGCACCACGAACAGGCCCGTGGCCCGCATGCTCTCCCAGAACTGCTGCGCCACCAGCGCGTCCGGGGTGAACAGGTCGATGTAGTTCTGCAGGCCGACGAACGGTCGGTCGGGCAGGAAGAAGTCCCAGTTGTGCAGGCTCATCCAGAGCCCGGACACGGCCGGGACCAGCACGAACGTGCCGAAGATCAGCAGGAACGGCGCGAGGAACACGTACGGCGTCCAGGGCCGGGGCCGGTGCGGCGGGCCCGGGCTGCGGCGGGGCGGCTCGGCGGGGCGGCGCGCGACGTCGTCGGCGGGGCGGCCCGGCAGGGTGGTGGCGGTCATCTCAGGCCCTCCCGTACTTCTCGGCGTTCTCCTGCAGCAGGAAGGACGCCTGCGTCGTCGCGGTCTCCAGCGCCGCGCCCGGGTCGCCGAGCGAGAGCAGGGCGTCCCCGATCGCGGGGTACAGGATGGTGGTCTGCACCTCGGCGATGCCCGGCACCAGCGGGTAGAAGCGGATGTGCTCCACGCCCTCGGCGACGTGTGACTGCGCTGTCAGCTCAGCCAGCTCGGGCGAGTCGAGGATCGGCAGGCGCGCGGGGACGGGCCCCGCGGTGGCCCAGCCGATCGAGTTGGCCAGGATCCAGCCCAGGAACGTCACGACGGCGGCCAGCCGGTCGGCGTCGAACCGCGGCTGGCGGGCGACGACGAACTGGTGCGAGCCCGAGAACGCGGCACGCCGCTCGCCGATCTGCGGCAGCGGGGCCACGTCCCAGTCGAGGCCGTCGACGGAGCCGAGGTCGTTGATCAGGGCCCCGGGCCCGCCCCACAGGAAGGCGTTCTGGTCGTTCTTGAACGCCGTCGAGGCGTCCGAGCCGCTGACGTTCCGCGGGCTCCAGCCCTCGCGGATCAGGGTCTGCTGCCAGGTCAGCGCGTCGACCCCGGCCCGGCTCCCGAACGTGGCGGCGGTGCCGGCGTCGTCGTAGTGCTCGCCCCCGAACTGCCAGAGCAGGGAGTCGAACCCGCGTCCCACGCCCTGCGGGTCGACGGCGGGCAGCCAGTGGCCGCTGATCCCGGCCGAGGCCAGTGTGTCGAGCGCGTGCTCGTAGGCGGCCCGGTCCGTCGGCGGCGCGTCCGGGTCCAGCCCGGCCTGCTCCAGCACCCGGCGGTTGTAGAACAGCGAGTCTGGCCACATGTCCAGGGGCAGCGACCAGCGCTGGTCCCGGTAGACGCCGGAGCCCCAGACCACAGGGAGGTAGTCGGCCTCGGCGAGCCCCACGGTGTCGAGGATCTCGTCGACCGGCATGATCACCCGGCGCGCGGCATTGGTCGCCACCTGGAAGTTGTGCATGAGCGCGAAGTCGGGCGCCAGGCCGCTCGTGACCGCCGCCGGGAACTTCTGGTAGAAGTCGCCCCACGGCAGGGCGTACATGTCGATGGCGATGTTCGGGTGCTCACGGGTGAACTCCTCGATCAGCGTCCGCATGACCGGGCCGTCGCCGCCCGTCAGCCCGTTCCAGAACTTCAGCGTGACCGGCGGGCCGTCGTAGGCCGCGGGCACCCGCGGCATCCGCGCGGTGCCGATCGTCGGCGCGCAGCCGGCGACGGCCGCCGCGACGCCGGCGAGCCCTGCCGCGCCGATCGCCCGCAGGACCGTGCGGCGCGTGAGCGTACTCATCTCCACGTCTCCACCTCGTTGTGTGCCGTCCCACTGATCGGGACTGCTGTGTCGATGAACGGGACACTAGCGAAGGCGGTGGAGCGCGCGCAAGAGTCCGCGCCAAGAATGTGTGTGCGCATGCTTTCGAGATCGAAAGCATGCGCACTCACGTTCCGGGTGCGGACCTTCTGCCGGTCAGCGGGCGGCAGAATTCGCGTAGAGCTGGAGGAAGCGGGCCGTGGCGTGGGCCATCGACTCGATCTCGCGGGGGTCCACGCTCTCGTTCGGGGCGTGGATGGCGGCGAGCGGCTCCTCGACGCCGACCAGGATGATCTCGGCCCCGGGGTAGGTGTCGGCGAAGACGTTGCAGAGCGGGATCGACCCGCCCTGGCCGAGCTTGGCCATCGGCTTGCCGTAGGCCTCCTCGAGGGCAGTGCCGAGCGCGTGGAACGCGGGCCCGTCGACCCGGGCGAGGAACGGCTCGCCCTCCGCCTCGACCGTGATCTGGACGCCGACGCCCCACGGGGCCGCGGCCCGCAGGTGGCTCTCGAGCGCCGCCCGGGCCTTGTCCGCCGTGGTGCCGGGCGGGATCCGGAGGTTCAGCCGGGCGGACGCGCGGGGCGTGATCGCCGACGCCGAGCCCACCACGGGCGGGCAGTCAATGCCCAGGATCGTCAGGGCCGGCCGCGCCCAGAGCTGGTCCGCGACGCTGCCGTCGCCGAGCAGGGAGACGCCCTCCAGCACGGTCGCGTCCCAGCGGAACCGGTCGGCCGGGTACGGCTCGCCGGGCCAGGTCCCGTGGTGGTCGAGCCCGGCGACCGTGGTGCCCCCGTCGCTGTCGCGCAGGGTCCCGAGCACCGCGACGAGCGCGGCCAGCGCGTCGGGGGCGGCGCCGCCGAACATGCCGGAGTGGACCTCCGCGCCGAGCGCCTGGAGGGTCAGCACCACGTTGACCATCCCGCGCAGGCTGACGGTCGCCGCGGGGTGCCCGACGGCGGCGTTGCCGGTGTCGCACACCAGCACGGCGTCGGCGCGCAGCAGGTCGGCGTGCCCGGGCACGAACGCCTCCAAGCCGCCGGTGCCCTGCTCCTCGGAGCCCTCGACGACGAGCTTGAGGTTCACCGGCACCTCGTCCAGGGCACGGAGCGCGGCCAGCAGCATGACGATGTTGCCCTTGCAGTCGGCACTGCCGCGGCCGTACCAGCGGCCGTCGGCCTCGGTGAGCTCGAAGGGCGGCGTCCGCCAGGCCGACTCGTCCAGCGGCGGCTGCACGTCGTAGTGCGCGTAGAGCAGCACCGTGGGCCCGGACGCGTCGGGGCCGGGCCGGGAGCCGACGACGGCCATGCTGCCGTCCGCCGTCCGCTCCAGGTGGGCGTCGCCGAAGCCGACCTCGGCGAACCTCGTGAGCACCCAGCGCGCGGCGCGCTCGCACTCCTCGGGCGGGAACTGCCGGGGGTCCGCGACCGACCGGATGGCGACGAGCTCGGCGAGCTCGTCGCGGACGCGCGGCATCTCGGCGCCGACCCTGCTCCGGATGTCCATGGTCAGGCTCCCGTCACGTTGTCGGTCTGGAGGCTGTCCACGTACTGCTGGAACTCCTCGAGCTCGTCGGGGCAGTAGATCTGGATGATCAGGAGCTGCCCGTGCAGGATCTTGCGGTCCGAGATCACGGGCCGTGCCCCCGGTCCCGACGCCCCGTTGGCGAGCTGCGCCTGCAGCGTCGCCCGGGTCAGCGGGTCGTTCGGGTCGGCGCAGGTCGCTCCGCCGTCGTCCCCGAGCACGCGGACGATCTGGTCCTTCGACGGCGTGACCGTGGCGCCGGCGGCGTCGAGCGCCTGGATCAGCTCGTCAGCCTTGGCCTCGGCGTCGCGGCTGCGGTCCGCCGCGCGGAAGAAGACCAGGCCCAGGACCACGAGCGCGACGATCACGACGCCGAACACGACGTAGAGGACCGCGCGCTCGCGCCCGGACTGGGTCTCGTCGGGGGTGCTCATTCCGGACTCGCCTCCTCGGTCACGTCGGCCTGCTTCCACGAGGGCTTGCGCGCCCGGTAGAAGAGGTACGGGACCAGCAGCCCGAGGCCCAGCGCACCGACGACGACGATGACGACGTACACGAACGGGTTGCCCCCGCCGAACTGGGACGGCGGCACGAACCCGACGAGCAGGGCCGCGAGCGACGCCCCGAAGCCGATGCCGCAGAGCGACTTGAGCATGGGGCTGCGGAACCCGCGCGGATGGTCGGGATACTTGCGCCGCAGTCCGATGGCCGCGACGAACATGAGCAGGTACATGATCAGGTACACCTGCGTCGTGATCACCGAGAAGATCCAGTAGGCGCTGGAGACGTTGGGGATCAGCGCGTACATCAGGCCGATCGCCGTGGTGACGATGCCCTGGACCACCAGGATGTTCTGCTGCACGCCGTTCTTGTTGAGCCGCTGCAGGAACGGTGGCAGGTAGCCCTCCTGCCGGGAGATCAGCAGCAGGCCCTTGGACGGGCCGGCCAGCCAGGTGAGCATGCCGCCGAGCGACGCCGTCACGAGCATGATCCCGACGATCGGCGTGAGCCACTGCGTCCCGAAGTTGGCGAAGACCGCGTCGAAGGCCTGCATGACGCCCGCGGTGAGCGACAGCTGGTCGGCGGGCACCACCCAGCTGATCGCGAGGGCCGGGAGGATGAAGATCAGCAGCACCAGCGTCATCGCCAGGAACATCGACCGCGGGAACTCCTTGGCCGGGTTCCGCAGCGACGACACGTGCACCGCGTTCATCTCCATGCCCGAGTAGGACAGGAAGTTGTTCACGATCAGCACGAGGCTGGACAGCCCGGCCCACGCAGGCAGCAGGTTGTCCGCCGTCATCGGCGCGGCCGACTCGTTGCCCTGGCCGAGGAACACCATGCCGAGCACCACGAGCACCACGCCGGGGATCAGCGTGCCGATGATCAGGCCGCCGCTGGCCAGCCCCGCGACACCCTTGGTGCCGCGCGAGGAGACCCACACGCCGCTCCAGTAGACGACGATGATGACGCACGCCGTCCAGACGCCGCTGCTCGCGAGCGACGGGTTGAAGACGTAGGCCAGCGTGCTCGCGACGAACCCCAGCAGGCTCGGGTAGTAGAAGATCGTCATCGCGAACTGGCACCACACCGCCAGGAACCCCATCGGCTTGGAGATGCCGCGCGCCACCCAGTTGTACACACCGCCCTTCCAGCCCGACGCGAGCTCGGCGGAGACGAGCGACGTCGGCAGCAGGAAGACCACGGCGGGCACCAGGTACAGGAACACGCACGCCAGCCCGTAGACCGCCATGGTCGGGGCGGCCCGCAGGCTCGCCACCGAGCTCGTGGTCATCATCGCGAGCGCGACCCACGAGATCCACGCCGTCGCGGGCACCTTCTTGCGGGCGGCCGCCTCGGCCGCGGGTCGGGCCGCGGGTTCTGTCGCGGGTCGGGCCGTGGGTTCGTTCGGAACGTCCATGGCGCTCATGAGTCGTCTCCGTCCCTGGCGGTACGTGGGTGCCCGCGGACGGCGCCGCCGGCGGGAACAGCTCAGCCGGCGAGCAGCCTGGCCTTCTGCGCGCTGAACTCGGCATCGGTCAGGACACCCTCGTCCCGCAGCTTGCCGAGCCGTTCGAGCTGGGCGATCACGTCCTCCGACCCGGACGCCGCGGGCTGCGGCGGCGGGGGTGCCACATAGACCTGCTGCGGGGCCTGCTGCTGCGGCTCGGCGTAGCTCTCCTGCGCCGCCCAGCGGTTCGCCTGCCGCCGCGAGACCCGGTTGGACACCGCCGTCGCGGTACCGGCCACGACCGCCGTACGTGCCACACCTCTGAGGAGTCCCATCACACTTCCCCTTCCCGGGTCTGCGCCGGCGTCGTGCTCGGCGAGGTCTGCTCCGCCTCCAGGGCGTCCAGCGCGGCGACGACGTCCTCGACCGGGATCCGGCCGCTGGCGATCACCTCCGCGCCGGCGGCGCGCATGGCTGTCACGAACGGGCCGGCCCACGTGTTCTCGTACACGATCAGGCCGACGGCGTTGCCGGGGGCGATCAGCTCGACGCTCTGGCTCAGGTCGTCGTCGTCGAGCAGGCCGGAGCCCACGCCCTCGAACACGGCCAGGTCCAGCTCGCCGTCGTTGTCGAGGTCGCGCAGCTCGATCGCGACGACGTCGCCCTCCTCGGTCCGGCGGGCGACCCGGAGGTCGAGGATCCGGATGATCCCGCGCTCGACCAGGTCGAGCAGGGCGGCCATGCCCTGGCCGTTCAGCCTGCTCTCCGGGAACTCCAGCGCAAGGTAGTCGATGGGTCCGACGTCCAGCTCGGTCATCTCCGGGCCTCCTGTGGTGGCGGGCGGGTACAGCGCTTCCGCCACGACACTGACATCACCCCGGGTGGTCGCGGCCCACCCGGACCAGGGTGGACCTGCGCCACCCGGGTGGGCGCCATGATCACGGGACAGACCCCCGGAGGCCGCCATGTCCGAGATCCCCACCTACGACGCCGAGCAGCTCGCCGGCATGCTCGTGCTCCTGCCCGACGTCGACTCGGTGGAGCTCAAGCTCACCGTCCCCGACGACTTCCAGCGCTCCGCCGTGCGGATCCTGGGCATCGACCCGCTCGACGCCGTGCTGCGCCAGGTCGCGTTCGTCGACACCCCCGACCTGCGGCTCTCGGACGCCGGCGTGGTGCTGCGGGCCCGGCGGACCCAGCGCAAGCCCGGCGACCTGACGGTCAAGCTACGGCCGGCGGTGCCGCACGACGTGCCCGAGGGCTACCGCGGGCACGACGGGTTCAAGGTCGAGCTGGACGCGTCGCCGGCCGGCTTCACCTGCTCGTGCTCGCTCACCGTCGAGGCCCCCGACCGGCGCGTCCGCAAGATGATGACCGGCGACCGCGGCATCCACGGCATGCTCGACGACGACCAGCGGGCCCTGCTGCGCGAACGCATGCCCGAGGGCGTCTCGCCCGACGACCTCGTGGTGCTCGGGCCGATCAACCTGATCAAGTGCCGGTTCCGCGCCAAGGGGTACCCGCGGCGCATGGTCGCCGAGCTGTGGGGCCTGCCCGACGGCTCACGGATCCTGGAGCTGTCCACCAAGGCCCCGCCCGCCGAGGCGTTCCAGGCCGCCGCCGAGACCAAGGCCATCCTCGCGGGCAAGGGGATCGACCTGAGCGCCCCGCAGGAGACCAAGACCAAGGCGGCGCTCGCCGCGCTCACGGCGCCCGGGGCGGGGTGACCCGCGTCGGCACCGGCAGGCTCAGCGCCGCCAGGCCCCCGCGGGCTGGCCGCGCCGGTGGCGATTCATCAGCGCCCGGGCGAGGTCGGCCGCCTCGGCGCGGGACCCGCAGCCGAGCTTCCGGTAGATCACCTTGAGATGGAACTTGAGGGTGTTCACCGAGATGAACAGCTCGTCGGCGATCTCGCGCAGGCTCAGCCGGCTCGGCAGCATCCGCAGGATGCCGAGCTGCCGGTCGGTCAGGGCCTCGACGAGCTCGACGACGGCGGTCCCGGGCGGGGAGGCGCCCGACAGCGGCACCCGGCGGAGCCGGTCCAGCCAGGGTTGCGGCACCCGCCAGGCCAGCCGCTCGATCGACTCGACGACGCCGGCGCCCTCCGAGGCGAGGGTCTGCACCAGGCCGTGCGCGGCTCCCAGCCGCACCGCCCGCGTGAGGGCCGCCTCGGCCTCGTCGGCGTCCCGGGTGGTGCGGCTCAGCAGCAGGTCGACGAGCACGTGGTGGCGCACGCAGCGGGGCACGGTCCCGCGCAGCGCCGTGTCCGCCGCGCCGACGTCGCCGGTCGCGATGAGCACGCGCGCGGTCTCGACCCCGCCCCAGAACGGGTCGTCCACCTCGGCGGCCCAGCGCCGGGCCTCGTCCGGCCGGTCCTCGGCCAGGGCCAGGAGGGTGCCCGTGCGGGCCAGCAGCGTGCGGCTGCCGGGGCCCGGGAGCTGGGTGTCCACCATCTCGGTGGCCTCGCCGAACGCCCGCTCGGCCGCGGCGGCGTCCCCGGAGTCGACGGCGGCCCGCGCGAGCTCCAGGCAGGCCAGCAGCCGGCAGTGCGGCACCGGGTCGCACGCCGTGTCGACCAGGTGCGCCAGCACGGGCAGGGCCGCCGACTGCTCGCCGATCTCCCGGTTGGCCAGCGCCTCGGCGATCATCAGCTCGGTGCGCGCCGTCGTCTGGCTGGCCGCCTCCGAGACCTGCCGCGTGCCGTAGACCAGGCGCAGCGCCTCGACCGGGCGGCCGGCGAGGGCGGCGCCCAGGGCCCGGGTGGCCTCGAACGCGATCCGCCGCTCGGGCGCCGTGCTGAGGGTCCGGGCCACCTGGTGCACCTCGGGCGCGGCGTCGTCCCAGCGTTCGGTGAGGGCCACCTCGCGGGCGAGCAGGTTCCAGCCGAACCGGCACAGCGGGTCAGCCTGCCACCCGTCACCGATCGCCGCCAGCGACCACCGGGCCGAGCGGGCTCCGGCGGTCCAGTCGCCCGAGACCGCCGCCGACGCCGCGCGCAGCATCTCCAGCCGCGCGAGCAGCCACGGCTCCAGCCCGCCGTCCTTGTCCGCCTGGGTCACGACGGCGTGCACGGTCTGCACGAACGCGCTCCGGTCGGCGAAGAGCTGGCACCACGCGAGGTCGATGGCCGCGGCCGTGTCGGACGCCGCCGCGCCGGCCGGGATCGCGGCGAGCATGCGCCGCACCGTGGCCTCGCGGCCGCTGTCGTAGAGCTGCGGCACGCACGAGGCGAGCAACCGCAGGGCCTCGCGCCCCTGCTCGGCGCGCAGCAGGTGCTCGAGCGCGGCCACCGGCTGCCCGGCGTCCTCGAACCAGCGCGCGGCGCGCCGGTGCAGCTCGGCCAGGCGCTCCGGGTCGCGCCGCCGCAGCTCGACCAGGAGCGCGTCCCGGACCAGCGCGTGGGTCTCGTACGCCCCGGACGGCTCGATGCGGGCGGCGAACAGCCCCCGCTCCTCGGCCCGCTCCAGCAGGCGGGGCGCGTCGAACCGGCCCGCGAGCGCCCGCGCGAGGCCGGGCTCGACCCGGTCCACGACGGACACGGCGACCAGCACGTCGACGACGTCGGCGGGCTCGCCGCTGAGCACCTCGTGCCAGACGTAGTCGCCGAGGTAGCGGCCGACGTCGTCCTGCCGTGGCGCGTCGGCGGGCGCCCGGGCGTCGGCGGCGCGGGCGGCCAGGGCGGCGAGCTGGATGCTGGCTGCCCAGCCGCCCGCGTGCCGGGCGGCCCTGGCGACGCGGTTCGGCGGAAGCGTCGGCGCGAGCCGGGCGAGCATCTCGGTCGCCTCGTCGAACGAGAACCGGAGCTCGGGGAACCGCACCTCGCCGAGCATGCCGCGGGCGCGCAGCCGGTCCACGGGCAGGTGCGGGGCGTGCCGGCTGACCAGGACCACGCGCAGCCAGCGCGGCAGGTGCTGCACGAACATCGTCAGCGCCCCGGAGGCCACCGCCTCGTCGACCACCTCGAGGTCGTCGATCACCAGCACGCGCGGGCCGTAGCTGCGCGACTCCAGGTCGTCGAGCAGGGTCCCGACGGCGTCGACCAGCGCCCGCCGGCGGCGGACCAGGTCGGCGGCCGGCTCGGCGCAGCCGGGGGCGATCCCGTCGAGCGCGGCGAGGATGCTCAGCCAGAGCTGGGCGGGGTCGCGGTCCGACTCGTCCACGGACAGCCAGGCGTGCGGCAGGTCGGTCCAGCCCACCCAGTCCCGCAGGAGGGAGGTCTTGCCCGAGCCGGCCGGCGCGACCACGAGCGTGAGCGGCGACTCGACCGCGGTGTCGAGCAGCTCGATGAGCCGGGGCCGGCGCACGATGTGCTCGGGGTTGACCGCGGGCCGCAGCTTGGCCTGGTAGACGGTCGCCAGGTCGTGGGGGCGGCCCGGCAGCCGGACCTCCGGTGCGCTACCACCGGACGGGTCGGTCGTGTGCTCTTCCACAGGGACACCTGGCTGCAGACGGTCCCGCTCCGACGCGAGGTGAGTTCCGGTCCGCGAGCGGGCACGACCGGGACCCGACCTCCAGCAGTCGATCACGGCGGTGGCCGGGGGCGTTCACCCGGTTCGGGCGAGTTCGCCGGGTCACTACCTCCCGCGCTTGGCCTCCTTGACGGCCTCGTAGCGGTCCAGCGCCACGGCCCGTTCGTCCTTGTGGTCGACGACGCGCTCGGGGTACCCGGCCGGCACCCCGCCCGGCAGCTTCCAGGGCTGGTGAGCGGCCTTGCCCGGCACGTCCGCGAGCTCGGGCACGTACTTGCGCACGTAGGCGCCGTCCGGGTCGAACCGCTCGCCCTGCAGCACCGGGTTGAACACCCGGAAGTACGGCGCGGCGTCGGTGCCGCTGCCCGCCACCCACTGCCAGCCGTGCTGGTTGGACGCTAGGTCGCCGTCGACCAGCCGGCCCATGAAGTGCCTCGCTCCCCACCACCACGGCAGGTGCAGATCCTTGACCAGGAACGACGCCGTGATCATCCGCACGCGGTTGTGCATCCAGCCCTCGGCCAGGAGCTGGCGCATGCCGGCGTCGACGACGGGGTAGCCGGTGCGGCCCTCGCGCCACGCGTCGAACAGCCGGTCGGCCTCCGGGCCGCTGTCGGTGGCGAGCGCGTCGAAGGCGCGGTCGTAGTTGCCGCGGGCCGAGTCGGGGCGCTGGTCGAGCACGTCGGCGTAGAAGTCGCGCCAGGCGAGCTCGTTGCGGAACGACTGGGCGCCGTTCGAGCGCCTGGCCGAGATGTCGGCGAGCAGGCTGCGCGGGTGCACGCAGCCGTACTTCAGGTACACCGACATGCGGGAGGTGCCGGGCTGGTCGGGCCGGTCCCGGCCGTCCGCGTACTCCTGCAGGTGGTCGCGCACGAACTCGTCCCACCGCCGGTGCGCCGCCGCCTCCCCGGGCTCGGGCAGGTCGGCGTCGACGGCGGGCTGGTCGGGGATCTTCGTGGCCCGGACGTGGACCGTCGCGGGGTCGATCCAGTCCAGGTAGCCGGCGTCGGTGTCCGCGGGGGCGCGCCAGCCGTGGTCGGCCCAGGCCCGGCTGAACGGCGTGAACACGCGGTAGCGGCCGCCGTCCCCCGACAGCACCCGCCCCGGCGCGACGGCGTAGGGCGAGCCGGTGCGCACCAGCTCGCGGTCCGCCTTCGCGAGCGCCTGCTCGACGTCGTTGTCGCGGGCCTGGCCGTAGGGGCCGAAGTCGGCGGCGACGTGCACCGTCCCCGCCCCGATCTTCTCCGCGACGCGGGGCACGACCTCGACCGGGTCGCCCTTGACGACCAGGAGCCGGCCGCCGAGGCTCTCGTCCAGGTCGCGCAGGCACCCGTACAGGAACCACAGGCGCGCGTCCCCGGCCGGCCCGAGCAGGCGCGGGTCGAGCACGAACAGGGCGAGCGCGGGGGTGTCCTGGCCTGCGGCGAGGAAGGTCGGCTGGTCGGCGACGCGCAGGTCGCGCCGGAACCAGATCAGCGACGGGGCTTGGGTCATGGCAGCCCAACGTAGGCCCTCGGGTGACCGGCCGCATCCGCCCCGACCGGTCCGGGCACCGGGACCCGCTCAGGCGGGCGCCGGGCCGTCCCACTCGACCCGCAGCACGCAGGCGTCGTCGAACTCGTTGAGGTCACCGCCGAGGAGCGACGAGACGAGCTCCCCGTCCCCGGCGGTGCCCGGCGTGCCCGCGGCGGCCTGGGCGAACACCTCCAGGCCCCGGTGCAGGCTGCGGTCCCGCCGCTCGACCAGCCCGTCGGTGTAGAGCCACAGCGTGTCGCCGGGCGCCAGGTCGACGGCGCCCGGCTCGGGCTCCGCCACGCCCACGCCGAGGGGCATCCGGCGCCCCTCCCAGAGGAGCTCGGCGTCGCCGCCGGGCCGCGTCACCAGCGGTGGGAGGTGGCCCGCGCACGCGTAGGTGAACCGCGCCGTCGGCACGTCGAGCTCCCCGTAGACGAGCGTGGAGCCGAACCCGACCCCGCTGCGCCGGACGAAGCGGTCCACCCGGCCGAGCACACCCGCCGGGCCGACGCCGCCCTCGGCGCAGCTGCGCACGGCGGTCCGCAGCTGTCCCATGGCGGTCGCCGACCGCAGCCCGTGCCCGACCACGTCGCCCACGGTGAGCGCGAGCGTCGTGTCGTCGACCCAGAAGGCGTCGTACCAGTCGCCGCCGACCTGGAGCGAGCGCTCCGCGGGCCGGTAGTCCGTGCTGATCCGGGCGTGGTCGAGCTGCGGCAGCCGCTCGGTGAGCATCGCGCGCTGCAGCTCGTGCGCCACCGAGACGCTCTGCTCGTGCAGCACCGCGCGGTCGAGCGCGACGCCGCCCTGCTGGCCGGTGGCGACCAGGGCGCCGTGGTCGAGCGCGTCGTCCCCCGGGTGCGCCCGCGGGACGATGACGAGCACCCCGTGCAGCGCGGCCGAGCCCCGTAGCGGCACCACGACGTGGCCGTCGGGCGCGACCACCACCTGTTCGACGCGCTCGGTGCCGTCCGCGTCCACGGCCCCCGCCGCCTGGGACACCAGCTCCGCGGACGGCCGCTCCGGCACGCCGTCGCCCAGCCGGGCGCGCAGCGTGAGCGCGCCGACGTCGTCGACGAGCCACACCGACGCCGAACCGGCCCGGTACACCTCGACCACAGCGTGCACGAGCGCCGCGCAGACGCCCTCGACGCCCGCGGCCCGGGCGAGGGCCGTGGTCGTGACGAGCAGCGTACGGAGGCTCGCCGCGGACCGCTCCGCCTCCGCGCGGGCCGCGACGAGCTCGCGCTCGAACCGCGACCGCTCCCGCGCGTCGAACAGGGCGACGTTGACGACGACGTCGTCGGGGTCGGTCTCGTCCTCCACGGTGTGCAGCTCCGCGGAGAGCAGGACCGGCCGGGGCGTCCCACCGGCGCGCAGCTCGACCGCGATCTCCTCGACCCGGCCCTCGATACGTAACAGGGGCGCGAGATGCGTCTCCCAGTAGATGCGTCCGCCCACGGAGAGCAGCGCGCTCAGCCGGATGCCGCGCACGTCACGCGACGAGAGGTCGTCGCCGAGCCACCCGCGGAACGTGTCGTTGGCGTCGAGGATCGCGCCGCTGCCGTCGAGACGGAGCAGTGCCACGGGAGCGGAGTCCCAGGAGCGGGCGCGACCCAGCGGTGTCACGGGTCGAGGTACTCGCGCATCACGCCGATCAGCACGTCCGGCGCGCTGAGGTTCGGGCAGTGGCCGACGGCGTCGATCAGGGCGAACTCGCTGTCGGCGAGGTTCTCGTGGATGTACCGGCCCACCTCGACGGGGGCGATGAAGTCGTCGCGGCACTGGACCACGAGGCTCGGTGTGCGGATTCCCGCGAGGTCGGCGCGGTTGTCGGAGAGGAACGTGGTGCGGGCGAAGCGCCGGGCGATGGTCGGGTCCATGCGGCAGAACGAGCTGGTCAGCTCCTCGCCGAGCTGGGGCCGGTCGGGGTTGCCCATGATCACCGGGGCCACGGACGCCGACCAGCCCAGGTAGTTGGCGTCCATGGTCTCGAGCAGCTCGTCGATCTCGTGGGCCGCGAACCCGCCGCGGTACCCGTCGTCGTCGATGTAGCGCGGGCTGGGGCCGACCAGCACGAGGCGGTCGAACAGCTCGGGCCGTCGCGCGGCGGCGAGCAGGCCGATCGTCGCGCTGACCGAGTGGCCCACGAACACGACCGGCCCGAGGTCGAGCTCGTCGAGCAGCTCGACGACGTCGTCCGCGTAGCCGGCGAGCGAGGAGTGCCGGCCGGGGTCGTACGCGGCGGGGTCCGATCCGCCCGCACCGACGTGGTCGAAGAGGACCACCCGGTGGCTGGCCTCGAACGCCGGGGCGACGAAGCGCCACATGGACTGGTCGCAGCCGAAGCCGTGGGCGAAGACCATGGTGGGGGCGCCCTCCGGGGCACCTACGACCTGGGCGCTGTGGCGGGTGGCTGCTGTCACCGTGCCAGTCTAGGTGCGCCGTTCGTCCCGATCCTCCGTCTGCCCTGGAGCCGCCCGTGCACAACCACGAACCCGCCGGCTACGACTGCCCGTTCTGCGACTTCACCGTCGAGCGCGAGGCCGAGGTGGTCTACCGCGACGACCGGGTCTTCGCGACGATCGCGCCCCGTTGGTGGCCGCGGAACCCGGGCCACGTGCTGATCATCCCCCTGGCCCACCACGAGAACCTCTACGACCTGCCCGCCGCGGACGGTCACGCCGTCTTCGACGCGACCCGGCTGCTCGCCCGGGCGATGCGCGCCGCCTACGACTGCGCGGGCGTCTCGACCCGGCAGCACAACGAGCCCGCCGGCAACCAGGACGTCTGGCACTTCCACCAGCACCTCTTCCCCCGCTACCCCGGCGACGACCTCTACGGCACGCTCCCGGAGCCGGACTGGCTCCCGGCCGAGCGGCGCCGGGCCTACGCCGAGCGGCTGCGGGACGCGCTGGGCTGAGGTGGCGCGGGCGCAGGCCGCCGGATGGTCGGCAGAATGTCAGGTGGTCGGCAACCCGGGTTGCCGACCACCTGACATTCTGCCGACCACCCGTGAGCAACCCTGCACCCGCGCCCGCGCGGTCCGTAGGGTGGGGCGATGCCCGTCTCGCCCTACATCCTCGGCCTCCGCCGGCACATCGGCACCGACCTCCTGTGGCTCCCCGGCGTGACCGCCGTGGTGCGGGACGACGACGGCCGCGTGCTCCTCGGCCAGCGTTCCGACAACGGCCGCTGGGCGCTGGTGAGCGGCATCCTCGAACCGGGCGAGGAGCCCGGCCCGGGGATCGCCCGTGAGGTGCTCGAGGAGACCGGCGTGGAGATCCGGGTCGAGGCCCTGGCGGCGATCACCGTCACCGAGCGCGCCGCCTACCCGAACGGCGACCAGGCCCAGTACCTGGACCTGTGCTTCGTCTGCCGCCCGGTCTCGCCGGAGGCCGCGGCCGCCGCACGGGTGAACGACGACGAGTCGCTCGCGGTCGGCTGGTTCGCGCCCGACGCCCTGCCCGACGGCCTGCACCGCGACACGGTGCGGCGGCTGGAGCTCACGCTCGCCTACCTGTCCGACCCGAGCACGGGGCCGCACTTCGCGCGGTGAGCGCCTGGGCGCAGCGCCTCACTGCCCCTTCTGCGCCACCGCGGCGGTGAACTCCCAGTGCCACGGCTCGTACGGGCCGACGCCGCCCGACTGCGCCCAGCCCGGGTTGTCCCAGCCGAACTCCGGGGCGTTGGCCTTGAGCCAGTCCCAGCGGTCGCCGGCGTAGCCGTCGGCGCAGATGTCGATCGCGAGGCCCCAGCCGTGGTTGGAGGTGCCCGGGGTCGCCGTCAGCGTGGGCTTGGCAGCCTTGGCGGTCACCTGCGCCGCGTAGCTGCGATAGCCGTCGGTGATGCAGATCGCCTCGCCGAACCGCTCGGTGTACGCCTGGTTCAGGCGCGCCAGGGCCACGGCCGCGTCCGCGCGGATGGCGGGGTAGCCGTCCCAGAGGTCGCACAGCTCGCTGGCCGGAATCTGGCCGTTCGTGCCCGCGCCCGTGGCCACGCCGTCGCAGCCGGGCAGCACCGGCGGGGCGTCGACCGCCACCGCGGAGGCCTCCTCCGCCGGGAGCACCGCGTCCCGGGGAACGGTCACGCCGGCGGACGCCCCGAGCGACGAGCGCTCCTGGCTGCGCGAGGCGCCGCTCTGCCGGTCGGCCAGCGCGGCCGCCGCCGCACCCTGCGCGGCCTGCGCGCCCTGCCCGTCGGCCGCCGCGGCGGCGTCGCCCCCGAGAGCGATCTCGCCCGTGGTCGGCGCCCCGAACGAGACGGCGGTGAACGACGTCGTCGAGGCCAGCGCGAGGCCGACACCGATCTTCAGGGGCAGCCGGCCCAGGACCGACGGGCGCGGGTGCCGCACGGGAGCGGCGGCGTGCCGACCCTTGCTGTGGCGCCCGCCGGCCCGTCGTGCCGCACGCCCCGTGGGCTCCGGCAGGGACCGCTCGCGCCCGTGCCTCATCGCGTTCCCCGAGACCGGGTGCGGGACGGCAGGACTGGCTGACCGGGGACGCGTACGCGCCCGGGGAAAGTCGATGGCATGGAGCATCTCCCGGCGCCTGCGAGGTTAGCTGTCGGGTTCGGGTCGGAGACTGACCCGGCCGGCGGCCGAAACCGCACGACTCCACCCCGAGGACACCTAGGTGTCCAAAAGTGGGTCCCCCGTCCCTGTCATGTGGTTCGTCGGTACCCCCGGCGGTGACAGGGCTCGGCGCCCGCCGGGACGTCCCGCAGTGCTGCGGGCCGTAACGAATGTACCCCGCCCTGGCAAAGATGTCACGAAATAGTAACGAAGGCCGGATCTAGCCGGTCAGACGGCGGGCGGCGGGACCACCACGACCTTGCCGTGCACCCGTCCCGCATCAGCCTGCTCGTGGATCGAGGGCAGCTCGCTCAGCGGCACGCGCCGGGCGATCTCGACGTGCAGGTCGCCGCTGTCGACCAGGGCGACCAGGCCCGAGAGCACGTCGCCGTCAGGATGGACGAAGACCGTCGCCGCGCGCACGCCGCGCTCCTCGTCGCCGGGCGTCTGCACCCTCGGCGTGGTGGAGACGACGACGCCGCCGTCGCGGACCCGGGCCGCCAGGGCGGCGAACCCCTCGGGGGTGATCGGGGCCAGGTTGAGCAGCACGTCGACGGGCTCGGTGACGGCGTCGAGCACCGGACCGGCCGTGTGGTCGACGATCTCGTCAGCACCGGCCGCCTTGACGGTCTCGGCACTGCGCGGGCTCGCCGTCGCGATGACATACGCGCCGGCACGCTTGGCGAGCTGCACGGCGTAGCCGCCCACCGGGCCGCCGGCGCCGTTGATCAGCACGCGCTGACCGGCCTGGAGCCCGCCGGCCTCGAACAGCGCCTGCGAGGCGGTGAGCCCCACCGACGGCAGCCCGGCGGCGTCGGCCAACGGGATGCGCTTCGGGGCCGTGACCAGGGCGTCCGCCGGGGCGACGACGTACTGGGCCGCCGCACCGTCGGCCGCCATGGGGAGGAACCCGACGACGTCCTGCCCCACGGCGAGGCCGTCCACCCCGTCGCCGAGCACGTCGACCGTGCCGGAGACGTCGTAGCCCGGGACATGCGGCAGCGTGATCGGGATCGGCAGGAAGCCGCCGCGCATGCCGCCGTCGGCCGGGTTGAACGCCGAACCGGCGACGCGGACGAGCACCTCGCCGGCGCCGGGAACCGGCCGGTCGACGTCCTCGTAGCGCAGAACCTCGGAGCCGCCCGTCTCGTGGAACCGAACTGCCTTCATGATGCCGTTCCCTCCGGTCATGTGCTTCGGATTCGAAGCAACTGCCGAGCATGCTAGCACTGCTTCAAATTGGAAGCAAGTACTTCGAGTTGGAAGCATCAGACGCGCTGGCTAGGCTGGCGACGTGACCTCGACACCACCGCCCCTCGATGCGACGCAGCTGGGCGCGTACTTCGCGCTGATCGAGGCGAGCAGCCTGCTGAAGCACTCCGTCGAGCAGCAGCTGCGGGACGCCGGGGACCTCAGCTACGTGCAGTTCCAGCTCCTGGCGACCCTCGGGGACGCCCCGACGGGCAGCCGGCGGATGACCGACCTGGCCGACGGCGTCGTCTACAGCCGCAGCGGGCTGACCTACCAGGCCCAGACGCTGGAGAAGCGGGGCCTCGTGACCCGCTCGCAGTCCGCGGACGACGAGCGCGGCGTCACCGTCACCATCACCGACGAGGGGCGCGCCGTGCTCGCGGAGGTCTTCCCCGGCCACGTCGGCCTGCTCGACGACCTGCTGTTCGCCCCGCTGTCCCGCGCCGACGTCGAGACGCTCGCCGACATCCTCGGCCGGGCGCGCGACCACATGCGGCAGACGCCGCCGAGGTCGGCGGGGGCGCGGCGGCGCAAGAAGGCGGGCGCGGAGAACTAGGCCCGGAGAGGGCTGGCCTTCGCCTGGTCGATCCCCGACCAGGTCCTGCGGATCCCGGGTGCCACCGACGGGACCTCGCTCAACGGCACGAGTTCGACCGGTAGCGGCTCGGGCGCCGTCGCCACCGGCGCGGGCGGTATGCCGTCGAGGAGGTCGTGCAGGCGTCCCGTCTGCAGCCAGCTCAGGAGCCGGGCGAGGCCGCGCTCGGCGGCCCGCGCCTCGGCCGCCGAGATGAGTCCGGTGGAGGCCGCCTGCGCGAACTCGTCCTCGTCGACCACCCTGTGGCCGCCGTCCAGGGAGACGAGCACGTCGAGGAAGAGATCAACTGCCGAGACGTCCCTTCCGACCCGGACCATCGGGGTCGAGATGTCGCAGTTGAGCGCGAACGGCGCCCCGTCCGGCGGTCGCGTCTCGATCAGGTTGCCCGACAGGTCGTACGTCGCGTTGATCTTGAACCACTCGGCCGAGAAGGCGAGGTGCCGAAGAACGAGCTGTTCGCCGACGCCCTCGCCCCATGCGGGTTCCCTGCTCTGCCGCACGTACATGTCCGCGTCGTTCACGAGAACGCCGGGGTCGGGCACGCGATAGCACCGGACGTGGCCCTCGTCGGGATGGAAGTCGAGATCTCGGATGACCGTTGCGCGCCGCACGACCGACAGTTGTACCGCCCTGACGCATGGTCAGGCCCGCGCCAGCGCCGAACGTCCCGCGAACCGGGCCGACTCCCCCAGCTCCTCCTCGATCCGGATCAGCTGGTTGTACTTCGCCGTGCGGTCCGACCGTGACAGCGAGCCGGTCTTGATCTGACCGCAGCCGGTCGCCACCGCCAGGTCCGCGATGGTCGTGTCCTCGGTCTCGCCCGACCGGTGCGACATGACGACCGTCCAGCCGGCCTCGAGCGCCGTGGTCACCGTCGCGAGCGCCTCGGTCAGCGTGCCGATCTGGTTCACCTTGACCAGGACCGAGTTGGCGACGCCGGTCCGGATGCCCTCGCGGACCAGCGCCTCGTTCGTGCAGAAGACGTCGTCGCCGGTGAGCTGGCAGCGGTCCCCGACGCGGGCCGTGAGCGCGCGCCAGCCGTCCAGGTCGTTCTCGGCCATGGGGTCCTCGATCGAGACCACCGGGTAGGCGTCGATGAGCCCGGCCAGGTAGTCGGCGTGCTCGGCGGACGTGCGGCGCACGCCCTCGCCCGCGTAGTCGTACACCCCGTCGCGGAAGAACTCCGACGACGCGGGGTCCATGACCAGTCCGACGTCGACGCCGGGCCGGTAGCCGGTGCGCTCGATCGCGGCCACCACGAAGTCGAGGGCCTCCTCGGCGGTCCGCAGCGCGGGGGCGAACCCGCCCTCGTCGCCGACGCCGGTGGAGTGGCCGGCCGCCAGCAGGTCGCGGCGCAGGGTGTGGAAGACCTCGCTGCCCATGCGGACCGCCTCGGCGAAGGTGTCCGCGCCCAGCGGCGCGATCATGAACTCCTGGAAGTCCAGCGGGTTGTCGGCGTGGGCGCCGCCGTTGACGATGTTCATCAGCGGCAGCGGCAGCAGGTGTGCGGCGTCCCCGCCGAGGTACCGGTAGAGCGGCTGGCCGTGGGCCGCCGCGGCGGCCTTGGCGGTGGCCAGCGAGACGCCGAGGATCGCGTTGGCGCCGAGCCGGGACTTCGTGGCCGTGCCGTCGAGCTCGATCAGGACGGCGTCGAGGCCGGCCTGGTCCGCCGCGTCCCGGCCCCGCACCGCCGCGGCGATCTCGCGATCGACGTGGCCGACGGCGCGGTCCACGCCCTTCCCGTGCCAGCGCGCGGGGTCGCCGTCGCGCAGCTCCACGGCCTCCCGGGCGCCGGTCGAGGCGCCCGAGGGAACCATTGCGCGCCCCAGGGATCCATCCGTGAGCACGACGTCGACCTCGACCGTCGGGTTGCCCCGGCTGTCGAGGACGCGGCGGGCTCGCACCGTCTCGATCGCGGCGCTGACGGTTCCGGCTGCTGTTGCGGACATGGGAGTCCTTCCCGTTGTCGTGTGCCGGGCACGGCTGCGACGACGCTGGCGCTGAGCCCGACAGCGCCAAACCATACAGCAAGACTGTGCAGTTTAGGTGTACAGGTTAGGTGCACAGTTCCCCTGGGGACCGAAAAGGTAGACTGACCTGTGCCCACCCCGGAGTCAGCCGCCACCGCCGCCGAGCTGCGTACCGCGATGGGCAAGCTCACCCGGCGCGTCAAGCATGAGGACCGCATCCCGCTCGGCCAGATCGCGGTGCTCGGCGCCCTGGACCGCGACGGCGCCATGACGACGAGCGACCTCGCCGCCGACCAACGCGTGCGCCCGCAGTCGATGGCCCGCGTCGTCGGCCTGCTGATGGAGCAGGACCTGATCACCCGCCGGGCGCACCCGACGGACGGCCGCAAGTCGCTGGTCGAGCTGACCGACGACGGCCGCGCCGCACTCGAGGCGGAGCGCGGCCGCAGGGCGGGCTGGCTGGCTCAGGCCATCGAGGCCGAGCTCACGGACGAGGAGCAGGCGGTACTGGCCCGGAGCGCGGCTCTGCTGGAGCGGCTGGCGACGCACTAGGCGTCGGTGACCACCTTGTCGTCGACCGCGGGACCACGGATGGTCAGGCCCCGGGCCGGGTACTGAACGGCGACGAGGGCATGGGGAACGCCCGCGCCGACGGTGACCGCCTCCCCGGCCGCCACCGTGACCCGTGATCCGTCGACCTCCAGCTCGATGGCACCCTCGATCACGACGTAGACCTCGTCGCTCGTCCGATGAAGGTGGGTCCCTTCGTCACTGAAGGGTTCGTCGACACGCCAGTGCAGGACCTGGATCCGGTCGGAGCGGAAGCCGTCGTCCGACGGCGGCTGCGGGCCGGCGATCACCGTGAGGCGGCCGTCGAGGGAGATCCTGCTGAACGACATCCGGGCAGTCTGGCAGGGTGCCGTGCCGACCACCTCAGTTCTGGAACACCCCGGCCCACCTCATTGCACGAAAGGCCCGGGCAAGCGCGTGAGCACCTGCCGCGCCAGCTCTCCGGGCTCCTGGCCTTCGACGTGCAGGCGCAGATCGCTCGGCATCTGCGGCAGATGCAGCGCAAACGTGTCGTGGGCGGCACGAAGGAAGGTCGGGTCCTTGCTGATCCCGCGCCCCGAGTCCGCTCGCGCTCGTGCCAGCGAGGCGTCGAAGTCGGCGGTGAGCACCACGTGGAGCACGTCGACGCCCTCGGGCACCTGGTCGAGCACCTGTTGCACCTCGCCCGTGGTCGAGGTGCCTTCGTCGACGACGACGTCGATGCCGGTCCGGAGCCAGGCGCCGACCAGCTGCGCATGAATTCCATGAGCCCAGTCCCAGGTGGGGAGCGTCGGCAGCGCCATCTCCGCGACGGTGTCGAGGTCGGTGAGCGCGACCGAGAAGCCCTCCAGGCGCAACATCCGGACCAGCTCGGCGGCCAGCGTGCTCTTACCCGCCGCGATCGGACCGCTGATCATCACCAGCCGCGGCCGCGCGACGTCCTGCGCTCTGTCGATCACGTCGCGATCGTGTCACGGCCGTCGTCACGGGAGCGATGCATTACTCCGAGCACCGATGAAGCCTCATCACAGGGTCGACATTCGCGGCTGACCGGGTAGGTTGCGGCCATGGCGAGCGGGATGCTGCGGCGTATCGGTGTCACCGTCGTGGAGGTGGTCGCGCTCGCGCTGTTGGCACCCGACGATCAGAGCCAGTGACCTCCGGCGACCTGGACGACCTGGCCACTGATCCACCGCGCCTGGTGGGAAGCAAGGAACACGGCCGCGTCCGCGATGTCGCTCGGGTCACCGACCCGGCCGAGAGGGATATCGGGCACCACAGCGTGCACCAGCTCGTCGCTCATCCAGCCGGTCTGGATCGGGCCGGGGGCGACGGCATTGACGCGCACCCTGGGGCCGAGGTCGAGCGCGGCACCTCGGGTGAGTGACTCGAGTGCCGCCTTCGACGCACCGTAGGCGACCTGGCCCGGGAAGCCACGTGCGGCATCGGTCGAGATGTTGACGACCGCCACAGCGCCGGGCGCGGCATCGGTCGGCAACCTCCGGGCCACCTCGGCGATCAGCATCGCGGGTGTGACGGTGTTGACGCGAAAGGTGCGTTCCAGACCCGTCTCGTTGACGAGATCGAAGGTGTCGGACTCGTCGGCGTGCGCGGCGTTGTTGACCAGGACGTCGATCGGTCCAAGACGTTCGACGACCTGGTCCACGAGGTGCTCGGCCGCACCTGGCTCGAGGAAGTCGGCCTCGACGGCGACAGCGCCGGGCAGCGAACTGACGAACGCGCCGACCTGGTCGGCACTGGCGGGCTCGTGCTCAAGGGAACCCGCAGTCGCAACAGGCACATAGTGCACCGCGACCCGGGCACCTTGAGCCGCGAACGCCCGGGAGATGGCCGCGCCGATGTTTGTGCCACCGCCGGTGACCAGGACAGTCTTTCCACTCAGCTTCGGATCGATCACACCGCGATCGTGCCACCGCTGGTGCCGGCGTCGCATGATCCGACTTGAGAACGCTTTGAATTTCGCCAGATGACGGCGTGCGTGCTCAGCCGAGGCGCCGCAGCGCCTGCTCCACGGCGATCTCGACCCGAGCCGTCATCCCCGACATGTCGACCGGAAGGCGCCCGGCAACCTGGCGGGAGATCGACTGCGGTCCGTTGTCGTCGTGGTGCAGGAGGCTGTACAAGTCCCACCACGGGTCGAGCGGGACACCCGCGATCGATTCGTAGCGCGAGCGGAGCTCCTCTGCCCGGTCGGGTGAGTAGAGCGACGCCAGGTACCGCCGACACTGTCCGACATCGATGGCGCGAGACCCCCGGTGGATGCTGTTCCAGTCGGTGAGTCCAGTGATCTTCCCGCGCGACCACAGCAGGTTGACGGGCAGGTAGTCGCAGTGCAGGAAGACGGCATCGCCCGCGGGCGGTGGTAACTCCATCGCATCGAAAGCTGCTTTCCAGATCGCAGGTCTCTGCGCGCCGGCCGGAACCTGAAACTGGCCACGAGGTGTGATCCAGGAGTCTGCCCAGGCCCGGAATGCCGGGGCTGGGAGGTCGACGGAATGGAGCCGGGCGGCGAACTCGGCGATCCGCTCGATCCACGGTCCGGACGCCGCTGGGTCGAGGTGAACATGCCCGGGCAGCCGTGTCATCAGCAGCGACGGCGCTCCACCGGTAGCAGCGCCTGCGACGTCGGCGGCCACGATCGTCGGGACCGGAAGCCCGCTGCCCGCCACCACCTCGAGGTTGGCGATCTCCTCCTCCATCGCGGTCCGAAGCGCGATGCTTCCCGCCGGGTACTGCCGTAACACCACGAACCTTCGCGTCTCATGGCGCTCAACGGTCAGCCGATGAACAGCAGCGTTGACGCCGCCCGTCAGCCGCCGGTGGCCGACGGCGCGCCACCCTCGGCCCATGGAAGCAGCCACCCAGTCCAGGGTCTCGGTGGACGGCCGACGGCGGAAGAACGCGTCCTCCCGCCAGTCGCCGTCGACCGTCAGGTCCTGTTCGGCAGCGCCGTCACTGGTCATGCACGCAAACCTACTGAGGCTGCCGAGGCCGAGCAGCGGTTCAGGAATCTGAAGACGGTCTCGGTGATGCTCACCGGCCGAGCACCGCCTCGACGGCTCCGACCAGGTCGGCGGGGCTCTGCGTGTCCAGCTTCTCGCCGTCCAGGAAGAACGTGGGCGTACCGCTCACACCCAGGACCTGGCCCTCCTCGAAGTCGCTCTGCACGCGCTCGGTGGTGGCGGGGTCGGCGACAGCGGCGTCGAACTCGTCCATGTCGAGGCCGAGCTCCTCGGCGAAGCCGCGGAAGAGCTCCGCCTTGGAGTCCTGGGACTCGCCCCACTCGGCCTGCGTCTCGTACATGCGCTGGTACATGGGCTCGAGCTGCCCCTGCGCGGCGGCGGCCTCGACGGCGACCGCGGCGTTGGTGGAGTTGGCGTGCGACGGGATCGGGAAGTAGCGGATCACCAGGGTCAGGTCGTCGCGGTACTGCTCCTTGAGTTGCTCGACCGTCGGGTAGTAGGCGCGGCAGACCTCGCACTCGAAGTCGAGGAACTCGACCAGGACGGCCTTCTCGTCGGACGCCTCGTTCAGGACGTGACTGTTCTCACGGACCACCTGGGCCCCGTCGGCCGGGACCTCGGGGCGCGAATTGAGGATGAAGACGACCAGCAGCGCGATCAGGCCGACCACTCCGGCAAGGAGCACGAGCTGGAGCAGCTGCCGCGGCGTCGGACGGCGGGACGGGCGCTTGGCGGACGGACCTTGGGCCGACGGGCGCGGGGTGTTCGGGCGGTGGGTGTTCGGGCGCTGGGCAGCAGGGCGCTTGGTGTTCACGGTTTTCCTCGCGGGGCAACGGACGCACCGGTCACGAGGACGGCACGTCGACAGGGGTGGGCAGGGCACGGACAGGCAGACTCGGATGGCGGACGACGACGTCCGCCGATCGGTGGGCCTACGTGCGGCTGATCCCCCGCAGCACCGGGTCGTGCCCGGCCGTGTGCGCGAGCGCGCGAGTGCGCAACCACTGGTTTCCCCCGGCGGCGAGCGCCGCCGGCTCGACGCGATACGTCCATGCGTCGGGTACAACCGTCGCGACTCCGCCGGCCATGGACGCGCTCAGGCACAGCACGCCGAGCGCCTGCGTCTCGTGCTGCGCCCCGTGAGCGGGGCAGTCGTCCGTGACCGGGACGACGCGCTCGACGGCCGACGACGCGACATGCTGCTGCGCGGTGGCCGCCGACGGCGCGGGACCGGCCGGGGTCGCCGCTCCGGATTCGGCCGCGGTCGCGACGCCCAGCGGCCCGGCCAGCACGAACAGCAGCGCGACCAGCGCCGACCAGACGACGGTCGCGCGCGTTCCGGGACGGGGCATGGTGGTCATGTCGAGCTGATCGTAGACGACCACTCCGGGCTGACCGCGGGATGAGCCGCCCCGTCAGAGATTCCGGAATGGTCATCGCTCACTGTATGGTCAGCGCATGCTGACCATAGCCTCGCGGCTGGACGTACTGAACCGGCTGGGCCGTGCGATGGCCGACCCGACCCGCTCCCGCATCCTGCTCTCCCTCCTGGACGCGCCCGGGTACCCGGCACAGCTCTCCCGCGACCTGGACCTGACCCGCTCGAACGTGTCGAACCACCTGGCGTGCCTGCGCGGGTGCGGCATCGTCGTCGCCACGCCGGAGGGCCGCCAGACCCGGTACGAGATCGCCGACCCGCACCTGACCCGCGCGATCGGCGAGCTGGTCAATACCGTCCTCGCGGTCGACGACGGCGCCCCGTGCGTGGACGAGAACTGCGACGTCCCGCTGTGCTGCGGGCCGGGTGCGGAGGCCGTGCCCGAAACCGCAGCCGAGGCCGAGGTCGTGCGGGAGGCACAGGAGGCGCTGCGGTGAACGACATCTGCTGCGGCCCCGGCCAGGGCGACGAGCACGACGACGGCCACGACGACGGGCACGGCGACGAGGACGCGACCCCCTGGTGGCGCGACCCGGGCATGCTGCTCCCGATCGCCTCCGGCGTGCTTCTAGCGGTGGGCTACACCCTGGAGTGGACCGGCGTCGCGACCGCCTCCGTCGTCGTGCTCACGCTGTCCCTGCTGGCCGGAGCCTGGACCTTCGTCCCCGGAGCGGTCCGCCGCCTGGTGCGCGGGCGCCTCGGCGTCAGCCTGCTGATGACGATCGCCGCCGTCGGCGCGGTGCTGCTCGGGCATGTCGGTGAGGCCGCCGCACTGGCCTTCCTGTTCTCCATCGCCGAGGCCCTGGAGGACCGGGCGATGGACCGCGCCCGCGACGGGCTGCGGGCGCTGCTGTCCCTGATGCCGCAGACGGCGACCGTCTCCCGGCTGTCCGGCGAGCAGACCATCCCTGCCGCCGGCCTGCAGGAGCTGGACATCCTGGTGGTGCGGCCCGGCGAGCGGGTAGCGACCGACGGCGTCGTCGTGTCCGGCACGAGCAGCATCGACACCTCCGCGATCACCGGCGAGTCCATCCCGGTCGAGGTCGGCCCGGGGGACGCCGTCCCCGCCGGTTCGATCAACGGCGGCGGCGTGCTGCAGATCGAGGCCACGGCGGCCGGCCGGGACAACTCGCTGACCACGATCGTCCACCTGGTCGAGCAGGCCCACGCCCGCAAGGGCGAGCGCGCCCGCCTGGCCGACCGGATCGCCAGGCCGCTCGTCCCGGCCGTCCTCGTGCTCGCGGCCCTGGTCGTCATCTTCGGGTTCATCGTGGGCGACCCCGCGCTGTGGACCGAGCGCGCGCTCGTCGTGCTCGTGGCCGCCTCGCCGTGCGCGCTGGCCATCGCGGTGCCGGTGACCGTGATCTCGGCGATCGGGTCGGCCAGCCGGTTCGGCGTGGTGATCAAGTCCGGGCAGGCCTTCGAGCAGCTCGGCACGGTCCGGACCGTCGCGTTCGACAAGACCGGCACCCTCACGCGGGGCCGACCCGAGGTGGTCGCCGTCGAGACCACCGGGAAGCACGACCGGGACCAGGTGCTCGCCGTGGCCGCGGGGCTGGAGGCGCACAGCACCCACCCCCTGGCCGCCGCGATCGTCGCCGCCGCGCCCGAGGCCGCCCGGCTCACCGAGGTCACCGAGCACCCCGGTCAGGGAATCACCGGGCTTCTGGGTGACGACGCGGCCACGCCCGCGGACGCCGGAGCGCCCTGTGCCCGTCCCGTCCGGGTCGGCTCGCCCCGCTGGGTCTCGCCCGGCCCCCTGGACGAGGCGGCACGGGACCTGGAGACCCAGGGCATGACCGTCGCGGTCGTCGAGATCGACGGCGCGGCCGCCGGCGTCATCGGCATCCGGGACGAGCTCAAGCCCGAGGCGGCCGACGCCGTCCGCGAGCTCGCCGCCGCGGGCTTCGAGACCGTCATGCTCACCGGCGACAACGAGCGCACGGCCCGGGCCCTGGCCGCCCAGGCCGGCATCAGGGACGTGCGGGCCGAGCTGCTGCCCGCCGACAAGGCGAGCGCGATCGAGACCTACAGCGCACGCCGCGCCACCGCGATGATCGGCGACGGCATCAACGACGCCCCCGCCCTGGCCGCGGCCGACGTCGGCATCGCCATGGGCGTGACCGGGTCCGACGCCGCCATCGAGTCCGCCTCGGTCGCGTTCACCGGCACGGACCTGCGCCTCATCCCCCGGGCCATGCTCCACGCCCGCGGGGGCCGGGCGATCATGACCGGCAACATCGGCCTGTCGCTCGCGATCATCGTCGTGCTGCTGCCGCTGGCACTGTTCGGCGTGCTCGGCCTGGCCGGCGTCGTGCTGGTGCACGAGCTCGCCGAGGTCGTCGTCATCCTGAACGGCATCCGCGCGGCCCGGCGGCCCCGCACCGCGACTCCGGTCGTCGACGACACCGGCCGGGCACGGTCGCGAACGATCGAGAGGACCCCCGAAGCCGCTCGGTAGGCACCGGCGCTGCCGGCAGGCCCTTGGGCAGCAAGGCCTGCGGCTCTGATCGACCTGCCGAGTGTCGGTGGTCTATATTGACGGATATCAACATAGACAGACGTCAATACAGCAGGAGGTCGGGGATGGGCGCTCTCACGCCGTCGAGCACGCGCGGGCTGGAGTCGCACGCCATCGGCATGGACGCGGCGACCGCCGTGGCCGCGACGCTCAAGGCTCTCGCCGACCCGCTGCGGCTGCGGATGTTGTCGGCCATCGCGACCAGCCCGACGGCGGAGGTGACCGTCGGCGAGCTGGCGACGCTGACCAAGGTGTCCCAGCCCACGGTGTCCCATCACCTCCGGGTGCTGCGCGAGAGCGGCCTGCTGGCTGCCGATCGGCGCGGGACCTCGGTCTGGTACCGCATCGAGCCGAGCTGTCGCGGCGCGCTGAACACGTTGCTGGACCGGTTCGCCCCGGCCGCAGTCGGTGCGGTGGAGCCGCCGCACCTGACCAGGCTGACGAACGTCGAGCCCGCCCTGGACCACGTAGCCGCCTCGCTGGTCGAACGGTTCCCGGCCGCACCTCGCAGCGAGTGCGTGCGGGTGGTCCGCGAGTCATACACGGCCCTGGCCCGTCGCGGTGGCGAGCCCACCCACCTGGTTCCGCTCACCGAGCACTTCGCCCGCCAGCGGATCATGGACGTCGAGCGCGCCCGGACGCTGGAGGCCGACCGGCCTCGGCCGCAGGTGCTGTTCGTGTGCGTGGCCAACGCCGGGCGGTCACAGCTCGCCTCGGCCCTTATGCGGCACCACGCGGGAGACCGCGTCGTGGTCCGCTCGGCGGGTTCGGCACCGGCGTCCGACGTGCACGCGAACGTCCGCCGCCTCCTGGAGGAGATGGGCGATGCCGCCGCTGCCGACGAGGTGGACGACGTGACGCGGTTCTACCCCAAGCCCCTGACCGACGACGCGGTCCGCGCGGCCGACGTCGTGGTGACGATGGGCTGCGGCGACGTCTGCCCGGTGCTGCCCGGCACGCGGTACGAGGACTGGCCGGTGGGCGATCCCGCGCTCGCCTCCCCGGCGGGCGTGGCCGCGATCCGCGACGAGCTGGACGAACGCGTGCGCGCCCTGCTGGCCGAGCTCCTCCCCGAAGCAGCCTGACCAGGCCGACCCGACCACGCACCGCACGAAGAACTGGAGCGCCCCATGACCACCACCGAACCCAGGCCGTCCGCCCTGTTCGTCTGCGTGCACAACGCGGGCCGTTCCCAGATGGCCGCCGGGTTCCTGCGGGAACTGTCCGGCGGGGCCGTCGAGGTCCGCTCGGCCGGGTCCATGCCGGCCGAGATGATCAATCCCACCGCCGTCGAGGCCATGCTGGAGAAGGGCATCGACATCCGCGCCGAGCAGCCCAAGATCCTGACCAACGAGGCCGTCGAGGCGTCGGACGCGGTCATCACCATGGGATGCGGCGACGCGTGCCCGTACTACCCGGGCAAGAACTACCAGGACTGGGAGCTGGAGGACCCGGCCGGACAGGGCATCGAGGCGGTGCGCCCCATCCGCGACGAGATCGAGCGGCGCGTGCGTGTCCTGCTGACCGAGCTCGGCGTGGAACCGGTCGCGTAGTCGCACGGGCGCGAGCCGGGTTCGCACCCGGCTCGCGCCCCCTGGTCACCCGGGTGTCACGCGTCGCCGGAGCGGCCGTGCTCGACGCCGGTCGCGAACCCGACCTTCACCGGCTCCGGATCGACGGTCCCGCATCCGGCGGGCGCTCCCAGACCGAGCGTGACCGGCTGCGGGCCCGACGGCGCCGCGCAGCATCCGCCGCCGGACGCGCCCGCCAGGGCGAGAGTGTCCGGGGAGACCACGCCGTCCTCGTCGGCGGCGAACGCCAGGTCGGACGAGCACACGCCCGTGGCGGGCAGGTTCAGCTCGACGGCGTCGGCCGCGACCCGGTCGCCGGCCAGCGCCGCGACCACGGACCGGACCTGCTCGTAGCCGGTGGCCAGCAGGAACGTGGGCGCCCGGCCGTAGGACTTCATGCCGACCAGGTAGAACTCGTCGTCCGGGTGGGCCAGGTCGATCTCGCCGTGCGCGGGCACCGTGCCGCAGGAGTGGTGGTTCGGGTCGATCAGCGGCGCGATCGCCCGGGGCGCCTCGACCACGGGGTCCAGGTCGAGGCGGATCTCGCGCAGCATGTCCAGGTCGGGCCGGAAGCCGGTGGCGTTGACGATCGTGTCCACCGTCAGGTCGAGGTCGACGTCCGCGCCGTCCCGCCGCGCGGTGCCGAGCACCCGGACGCCGTCCGACGACGTCGCGGGTTCCAGCCGGTCGATCTCGACCCGGGTCAGCAGCTCGACCTGCCCGGCCTCGACGGCGTCGCGCAGGCGCGTGCCGAGCAGCCCACGGGCCGGGAGCTGGTCGTCGGAACCGCCGCCGTACAGACGGCGCGGGGAGCCGCCGCGGATGGCCCAGACGATCCGCGTGCCCGCTTCGTCGCGGGCCAGCTCGACCAGGCTGAGCAGCGTGTTCGCCGCGGAGTGGCCCATGCCGACCACCAGAGCGGTGCGACCCGCGAAACGCTCGCGGGCGGCGCCGAGGACGTCGGGCAGTGCGCCCGCCAGGTGCCCGGCCGCCGCGTCCTCGCCGATGACCGGCAGCCCGGACAGCCCGAGCGGGTTCGGGGTGCCGAACGTGCCGGAAGCGTCGATAACCGCCCTCGCCCGCACCTCGCGCACCTGCTCGCCTGCGGTGTAGCGCACCAGGTACGGGCGACGCTCACGCCCGAGCGACCGCGACCGGTCCGCACCGTCCCGGGTGACGTCGGTGACGCGGACCCCGTACCGGACACGGTCCCCGAGGACGCCGGCCAGCGGCGTCAGGTAGTTCTCGACCAGGTCGCGGCCGGTGGGCAGGGCGTCCGGGTTCGGCTCGACCCAGCCCGTAGCGGTCAGCAGGCGGCGGGCTGCGGCGTCGACGTCGTACTGCCACGGAGAGAACAGGCGTACGTGGCCCCAGGACGCGACCGCTGCTGCCGGGCCACCGCCCGCTTCCAGCACCAGCGGTTGCAGCCCCCGTTCGACCAGGTGCGCCGCGGCGGCGAGGCCGACCGGCCCGGCGCCGATGACGACGACCGGGAGTCCCTCGCGTGGCGTCTCTGACATGGCAGCTCTCCTCAGATCGAAGATTTTCGATGCGTGAACACGAGCAACATATCCATATTCTTCGATGCGTGGCAAGATGGGCGCATGGCCACCGCTCTCGCACTGACAGACGTCTCGCTCACCAAGCCGGCCGACGCGTCGGGCGCGTGCTGCGCTCCCCTGGTGCGCGAGGCGGCGGACCTCGAGTCCGCGGCCGAGATCGCGCGCGTGTTCAAGGCGTTGAGCGACCCGACGCGGGTGCGCCTGCTGTCGGTCATCGCTGCGCACGACGGCGGCGAGGCGTGCGTCTGCGACCTGACCGAGCCGGTCGGGCTGTCGCAGCCCACGGTGAGCCACCACCTCAAGCTGATGGTCGACGCGGGTCTGCTCACCCGGGACCAGCGCGGCAAGTGGGCGTACTACTCGGTGGTGCCGGGCGCCCTGAATCGGCTCGGGGCGCTGCTCACGGAGGCGACAAGCTGACGGCCGATTGGCCTGGGACGCCTACCACGTTGCCACGACCGAACCGAAATGTCGGTTGGTCCGGCGGTGGGCGTACGCGTTTCGTCGTGGCGGTGAGGCGAGAAACAAGAAAGCCGCTGACCTGGTGCGATACCAGTTCAGCGGCCCTCTGTCGGTGGAGCTAGGGGGATTCGAACCCCCGACCTTCTCTGGGAGCCTCGAGTCCTCGCACCACATCCGGACCGGCTGGTAAGTGCTGTCTTGGCGAGCCCGCAACCTGCAGAATCGTTGGAATCTAGCGGATCGCGGGGCTCATCAAGGAGTCTGGCATCGGTGCGCGTTGGTGCGCAACCGGGCCCGCTCAGGCTCGTTCGATGCGTGGCATGCGCGTGGCACGGGGCTGATGCGTGGCACATCCGTGGCACGAACTCGTCCGCAAAGGGGCGCTCGAAACAACCTGTCACGATGTGCCACCCAACACAGGCGCCCAAGTACGGACCTCTCCGGGATGAAGTGGTCGGTACCCGGGGCACCCGTGCGTCCTGACTACTCGATGCGCGACACGTGGTAATGCGCGATCTGCCACTCCTGTTCGTGATGTTCGAGCAGGGTGGTGAGGTGCACGTTGACGGTGGGCCGGTCAGGGAACGCGAAGGCCAGCTGAACATAGCCGAGGATCGTTCCCGGGCTGGGTGTGCGCGTGTGTAGGACCCGGAAGGACGCCGTCATGCCGAGAGGCTGTGCAGCGTAGTACTCCGCCACACCCGTGCGCCCGATGGTGTGGCTCGGTCGCAGTCCTTGGAAGAGGGCATCGGTCGTGAATACGGCGGCGACGCCCTCGGGGTCGTGTGCGTCGACCCGGTCCTTCCATCGGTCCAGGACCGTAGTGACGACAGCGTTGGCCTCGTCGAGTGGTGTGGTCGTGCGCATGGCGCCATCTCCGTTCTCAGGACAGTCCGCCGTCGATGTCGACGACGGCTCCGGACATGAAGGGGTTCTCGGCGAGGAACAGTGCGGCCTCGGCCGTCTCCCGTGCGGTGCCAGCACGCCCGACGGGCGCGGCGCCGGCCGCGAACTTCAGGTACTGGTCGTGCTCGGCGGGCGGGGTGCGGTCAGCGCGGGTGTCGATCCAGCCGGGTGAGAGCGCGTTGATGCGCACGGGCGCGATCTCCAGGGCGAGGGCCTTGGTCAGTGCCTCGACTGCCCCGTTGGCCACGGCGTACGGGGTGTAGCCGGCGGTGGGCTTGCGGTAGAGGTAGCCGGACATGAGGGTGATCGAGCCGTCGGGCGGGAGCAGGGGCAGTGCGGCCTTGACCGCGTGGTACTGGCCCCAGAACTTGCTCTCGACGAAGGTGCGCATGCGTTCCTCGCTGATGTCGGTGAAGCGTCCGCCCTCGGTGATCGCGGCGAAGGCGAAGAGGTGGTCGAAGGGTCCGATCTCCGCGAACACCTGCCGGACTGCCTGGGCGTCGGTGACGTCCAGGACGCGGTAGGAGGCGGAGTCACCGAGGTTCTTCTGCGCGGTGCGCAACGTCTCCTCGGTGCGGCCCAGGATGACCACGCGGGCGCCGCGTTCGATGGCGAGCTGCGCGGTTGCGTAGCCGATGCCGGTGGCGCCGCCGGTGATGACGACGGTCTTGGTGTCCCAGTTCATGATGGCCTTTCGTGATGGTGCGGTGGTGCGGTGGTGCGGCGCGGTCAGATGCCGACACGGGCGAGGAACCCGCGGATGTAGCCGGTGATCGCGTCGAGGTGGCTCTCCAGGGCGAAGTGGCCGCTGGGCAGCAGGTGGATCTCCGTGTCGGGCAGGTCCGCGGCGAAGGCGGTGGCGCCGTCGGCGGCGAAGATGCCGTCACGTGCGCCCCAGACGGCCAGCAGCGGGACCTGCGAGCTGCGGAAGTACTCGTGGACGGCGGGGTAGAGCGCGACGTTGCTGGGGTAGTCGCGGAACAGGGCCAGCTGCACCAGGTCGTTGCCCGGCCGGTCCAGCAGTGCCTGGTCGTGGGTCCAGGTGTCGGGGCTGACCACCGACGGGTCCTCGACGCCGTTGAGGTACTGCCACTTCGTGGACTCCAGCGACAGGGCGGCCCGCACACCCGGTTCGGTCTCGGCGTCCGGGGTGGTGGCGTAGGCGAACAGGCCGTCCCAGAAGGCGCGGACGAAGCCTGCCTCGTAGGCGTTGCCGTTCTGCGTGATGATCGCGGTGACGGCTTCGGGGTGGCGCAGTGCGAGCCGCCAGCCGATGGGGGCGCCGTAGTCCTGGACGTAGAGGGCGTAGCGGTCCAGCCCGAGCTGGTTCAGCAGCGCGTCGGTGGTGTCGGTCAGGTGCTCGAAGGTGTACTCGTAGTCGTCGACCGACGGTGCGTCGCTGAGGCCGAACCCGAGGTGGTCCGGGGCGATGACGTAGTAGCTGTCGGCCAGCGCCGGGATGAGGTGGCGGAACATGAACGAGCTGGTCGGGAAGCCGTGCAGCAGCACGATCACGGGGTTGCTGGGGTTTCCGGCCTCGCGGTAGAAGACGGTCCGACCGTCGATGGTCGTGGTGCGGTGGTGGACGGTGATCATGATTCCTCCTGGTTTTTCGGGTGGTTGGGCCGCTGGCCCGGGTGGTGGGCCGACGGGGGGTCTGTGGGTGGTTCAGTGGCGGGCGTGTCGCCGGGCGGCGGCCGTGATGCTGCCCAGGGCGATCGCGCCGATGAGTGCGGTGGCGGCGGCCACGGCGGCCCAGGCCCAGACCTGCCAGGCCGCTGGTTGGGTCGCGGTGAGCCAGCGGACGGCGTAGGTGGCGCTGGCGGCGGCGGTGAAGGTCAGTGCCCAGAAGCTGGGGCCGAACCGGAGGCGGCGGTAGCGGCCGACGAGCGCGAGCTGGAGCGCGACGAAGACGACGAAGGTGCCCAGCAGTGCGTCCTGCACGCCGTCGGGGGCGCTGCCTGTCATCGCGAACCAGGCGTTGCCGGCGACTGCGGGCGGAGCGCTGACGATGGCGAGGGTGGGCACGAGGGTGTCAGGCAGGGTGGGTCCCAAGGCGAGACGGGTCAGGACGATCGCGGTGATCAGTGCCCAGAACAGGACACCGACGGCGAACGCGGCCAGGGCGGCACGGTGCAGACCCACCTGGGCCAGGGCCTGCGCGGACAGCAGCCCGGTAGCGACGGTCGGCAGGAGGTAGCCGCCGTGGATCACCGCCACGTCGCGAGGCCGGGCGACCAGGGAGGCCAGGAACACCGCGGCGTAGAGCAGCCCGGCTGCCACGGCCACCAGGACGACGGCGGTTCCCGGGACGGGTGCCTCGGACGCGAGCCGGCCTCCGAGCAGGAGGGCGACGGCGGGTGCCAGTGCAGCGAACGGGCCGGTGACGGGGTCGACCAGGTCGGCTCGCAGTGCTCCGGCGCGGTGGGCGCCGATCGCCCAGCGAGTCAGGGTAGCGGCCCACAGGAGCAGCGCGGTGGCCCACAGGGCGAGCTCGATCACGGTCGGTGCGTCGAGGAAGGACTCGGCGGCGGTCCAGGTCCCGGCCAGGCCGGAGATCCCGAAGGCGGGCGCCAACGCGTTGGGCCGGGTCCGCGGCGTCGTGGGGTGCTCGATCTGCCCCGCCGGGCGGGGCGCTGCCTGCTGGGTCATCTCAGCTCCTGGTGGGTGCGAGTAGCTCGATGGTGGGCTGGGCCGTGGTGAGTTGTGCGGTGGTGGGCTGGGCGCTGCCGCCGTACGAGGGCCGCGGCCAGGACTGCGACGCCGATGGCGGCGGGTGCGGCAAGGTGGGGCCCGGCGGGCACGAGCAGGGTGGCGACCGCGCCGGTGGCGAGCAGCGCCGTCCACCAGGCACGGGTGCCACGGGCCAGCAGGCGCAGTCCTGCGGCCAGGCCGAGGACGTACACGGGGACCTGCGACCCGGCGGTCAGCGCGACCAGGAAGGCGACGTCGACCGGAGTGGTCGCGGCCGCGGTGAGCGCGGCCGCCATGATCAAGGCCGGGACGGCCAGGGCGCGGGCCCGTATGGCCGGCCGTGCCGGATCGCCGCCGGACTGCGCGGCACCGGTCTCCACGAGGCTGCCTGCGTAGGCGGTCGCGTTGCCCGTGGCCACGGCGGCCGCGACCACGGCCGCCACCGTGACGCCAGGGCTGCCCAGCGCGAGGTCGAGCATCGCGGCCACCGGTGCCTCGGTCCCACCTGCGCGGGGTCCTAGTACGAGGATCTGCGGCACCGCGACCAGGCCGTACAGCGTCGCGACGACCACGAGGGTCAGGGCGGTGACCCGGGGCAGGGTCCGTTCCGGGTCGCGGAGCGTTCGCGGGAAGGCCGCGGCGGCCTCCCACCCGGTCAGGACCCAGGTCAGCACCAGTGCGGCCTGCAGCACCCCGGTCCAGCCGTCGGGTGCGAGCGGGGTCAGGGCGGTGGTGTCGGCATGCGGTGCGGTCAGGGCAGCGGTGACCACCACGAGGGCGACCACGAGCCCGGTCAGCACCGGGACGAACGCACCGGTACCGGCGCGCCGTCCGATCGCAGCCACGACCGCGATACCCGTGATCCCGGTGGCGACCAGCAGCGTGGTCGTGCGCCCGCCACCAACGGCCTGGGCAAGGTAGGCGCCGCCGATCAGGCCGAGCGCGGGGATCCCGACGGGCACGCCGTACCGGAACCACGCCCCGGCTACCCGACCGGCCAGCGGCCCGAACGCCGTGGTGACGTACCCGACGATCCCTCCGGTCGCCCCGGTCCGCTCGATGGCCACGAAGGTGTGGGCGATCGGTACCGAGGCGACCAGCAGTGCGGCGAGCACGAGCAGGGAGGCCGGTCCGGCCGCCTGGGCCGCCAGGCCCGGGAGAGTGAGGATCCCGGGCCCGACGACGGCGGCGGTGTACAGCGCGGTACCGCGCAGCACACCCGCACCCCGGCGGGCCCCCGTGGGGGTCCCGGCCGGTCGGGCTGCCACCGGTGTCCTGGTCATGGTCCGCTCCCCTGCCCCTGGCCCGGTCAGCGGGACTCGGACGCGGTGGTGGTGCGGACGCCGCGCGCGGCGAGCCAGTCCAGGGTGTGGTCAGCGACCTGACGCCAGCCGGAGTCGATGGTCAGCGAGTGGCCACGGTCGGCGTACTGCTTCAGGTCGGTCCTGGCGGTCGAGTCGCCGTAGAGCTTGAACGCGGCGCGGGTGACGACGTCGGGCACGGTGTGGTCCTCCTGGCCGGAGACCAGCAGGAGCGGTCCCCGCTCGGTGTTGGCGGTGTTCACCTGGGCGGGCGAGTTCTTGGTGAAGTTCGCGAAGGCGGCCTCGAACAGCGGGCGGGCCGGCGACGGGATGGTGTAGCGGTCGAAGAGGTCGTCGGACTCCTGGCGGGAGACGGCGTTGCCGAACCCGTACCGGAACTGGTCCGCGGTCAGGGACACCGCCCGGCGCTTGTTGGCCGGGTTGCCCAGGGCCGGGAGGCCAGAGCGCAGCTGGGCGAACGGCAGGGGCTTGACGCCCTTGATCTGGGCCGGGTCGATGGCGATACCGGCGATGCCGTATCCCTGGCCGAGGAGCTTCTGGGTGATCAGGCCGCCGAAGGAGTGGCCGATGATCACGGGCGCTGTGTCCAGGCCGTCGATGATCGCGGCGTAGTGGTCGACGATCTGGTCGATGCCGATGTCGGCGACGGCCTGCGGGTTGTTCCGGGCGGCCTGGATGGTCGTGGCCTCGTTCGGCCAGCCCGGGGCGACCGGTGCGAAGCCCTCGCGCTCGTACAGGTCGACCCACGGCTGCCACGAGGATGCGTGGAGCCAGAGGCCGTGGATGAAGACGATGGGGGTGCGGGTGGTGGTCATCGGACTTTCCCTTCGGTGAGGGCCGCCGTTCGCGGCCCGGTTGTTTCTGACACCTGAAGGTTCGTCCGACAGTCGGGTCGTGAGGATCTGTCGAACGACCTAATGCGCGCCGGTGCAGTCAGGGCAGTCGTCCGACGCCGAGCCGGGGTCGTATGCGGTTGCGCCCGTCCCCGACCTCGCGGTCATCACCCGCAGAAGCGCTGCCGCTCGGGCCGTGCGCCTGGGAGAATCACGGCGTGGAAGAGCACCTTGTCGGGCGGGACGACGAACTTGCGCGTCTGGACGATCTGCTGGCGGGCCCAGGTGGGGCGCTGGTCCTACGGGGCGGTCCGGGGGTCGGCAAGAGCACGCTCCTGGACCGGGTCGTTCGCGGCGCGGCCGAGCGTGAGGTGCGCACGGTGCAGGCGATCGGCGCCGAGGCCGAGACCGGGCTGCCCTACGCCGGGCTGCACCAGGTGCTGTACCCGCTGGCACGGGCACTGGACGGCATGGACCCAGAGCACACGCGGGTGCTGCGCAGCGTGCTGGACGGTCGCCAGGAGGACCGGCCCACCGGCGCGCTCCAGCTCGCCGTGGCGGTCCTCGACCTGCTGACGGTCTCCGCCGGCAACGGCGGGCTGCTGGTGGCCGCGGACGACGCGCAGTGGTTCGACGCACCGAGCGCGGACGTGCTGGCGATCGTGGCCCGGCGCCTGCCCGGCTCACCGGTCCACCTGGTCCTCGCCGCCCGTGACGACGCCGCGTCCGCGTTCGACACCGCTGGACTGCCCGAGTTGGTCGTGGGTCCCCTCGGCCCCGGTGCAGCCGCGGCCCTGCTCGACGAGACGCATCCCGCGCTGGACGCCGCCCTGCGCCAGCAGGTCCTCGACGAGGCCGACGGCAACGCCCTCGCCCTGGTCGAGCTGCCCCGTGGTGCCGGTTCGGTGGCCGGGACGGCGTCTGGCACGACGCTGGCGCTACCGCGCCGCCTGGAGCGTCTCTACGCCGAGCGGCTCGATCGGGTGCCCGCACCGGAGCGCGAGGAACTGCTGCGTGCGGCTCTGGACGGCGTGACCGCGGGCCGCGGGGCGGCGCGCGGCGGGGGTCGGTACACCGTCGACGAGTCCCCGGCCGCGGCACGTGAGGCGCTGGTCCGCCTCGATCCCGCCTCCGGGGCCTGGGCGTTCGCGCACCCGCTGGTGCGGTCCGCGGTGGTGTCGGCGGCGACCGCCAGGGAACGGCACGCGGCCCATCTCTACCTGGCCCGCTGGCACGTGCACGACGTGCAGCGCCGTGCGCTGCACCTCGCCGCGGGCACAGTCGATCCCGACGAGGACGCCGCGGCGGTGATCGAGGCCGCTGCGCGCCTGGCCACCGCCCAGGGCGCGGCCGCGACCGCCGTCGGGCTGCTCCAGCGCGCCGCTGAGCTGAGCGAACGCGCACCGGAACGGGCACGGCGCCTGGCGGACGCCTCGTTCCTGGCAGGCCAGGCCGGCCTGCTGCGACAGGCCGAACAGCTCGTGGACCGCTCGACCACGGACTCCCCGGCGTCCCTGATCACCGGCGCGTACGTCTCCCTGTACCAGGACGGCGACGTCACCACGACCTCCCGGCTGGTCCTGGCCGCCCTCGACGAGGCCGATCAGACCGACGACGCGACCCTGGACCGCATGGTCAACCTGCAGCTCGCGATCGGCCAGTTCTCGCTCGACCCGGAGCTGTGGCGGCGTACGGACGCGATCGTGGACCGGCACTCTGCCCGGCTGCCCGAGACCACCCGGATCTACCGCGACACCTGGGGCGACGTCGCCCGCCGTGGCCAGGGCGCACGCGCTCGGCTCGACACAGCCTTCGCCACGCTCGGACAGGGCGAGCCATGGGACGTCATGCGCCTGGGCGTGGCGGCGTTCTACGTCGATGCCCTGCCCGAGTACCGGCCGTTCGTACGCCGAATGGTCGAGCGCGAGGAGGAGTCCGGCGCGGCAGGCAACGTCATGACGCTGCTCCAGCTGGTCATGCTCGACCAGATCGACTCCGGGAGCTGGGACGAGGCCGAGACCACCGGGCAGCGCGGGCTGGCGCTGACCCGCGAGCACGGTTACGGCCTGTTCGGACAGCAGTTCCGTGCCTTCCTCGCCTACGTCGCCGCCGCACGCGGACGCGACGAGGAAGCACAGCGCTACCTGGCCGAGGTCGAGCGGTGGGCCCGGCCGCGCCGGGTCGGGTTCCTGGTCGAATGGGTCGAGACGGTCAACGCCGTCCTCGCCGCAGGCCGGGGCGACTTCGAGTCCGCCTGGGTGTACGCCACCGGCGTTTCCTCCCCCGGTGAGCTGCGCCCCTACTCCCACCAGGCCCCGCGCATGCTGTGGGCGCTCGTCGAAGCCGCAGTGCACACCGGCCGCACCGCCGACGCCGTCCGCCACGCCCAGGCCGCGACCGAGATGGGGCTGGCAGACCTCTCACCTCGCACCGCCATGCTCACCGACGCCGCTACGGCCGCAACGACCGACGACGAGAGCCTCGTCCGCGAGCTCTACGAGCGGGCAGTGTCCTGCTCTGCGGCATCCGAGTTCCCGTTCGACGGCGCACGCATCCAGCTCGCCTACGGCATGTGGCTGCGCCGCGTACGGAGTACCACAACTGCCCGGGAGATGCTGACTCGGGCACTGGACACCTTCACAGCGCTCGGTGCCGAGCCCTGGGCCGAACGAACCCGCCAGGAGCTGCGCGCCGCCGGCACCGTCATCCGCCAGGCCGACGCGAGCGCGGGCCTGACCGCACAGGAACGCCAGGTCGCCGAGCTCGCCGCCCGCGGACTGAGCAATAAGGAGATCGGCGCCCAGCTGTTCCTCTCGCCCCGTACCGTGGGCGCGCACCTCTACCGCATCTATCCCAAGCTGGGCATCACCTCTCGCGCCTCGCTGCGCGACGCGCTGTCTACCGGCGCTGACGCCTGAGTCCCCTTCACGACGACCGTCCAGAGGGGCGGGTACTGCAAGGAGAGCCGGGTCGGCCCCGCACCACGTGGGGCCGACCCGGCTCCTCCGGGAGGAGGGCTCAGCGCGTCGCGCGGTCCGCCCGCAGGATGGTCGAGGTCACGACGTCCGGTCGGGCGATCATCGACAGGTGACCGGCGTCCACCGTCGTGACCTTGGCCCCGGCACGCTCGGCCATGAACCGCTGCAGGTCCGGCGAGACGATCCGGTCCTGAGTACCCAGGACGTACCAGGACGGCAGCGTCTTCCACGCCGGTTCAGCGGACGGCTCGGCCAGCGCGGCCGCCGCCAGGGGACGCTGCGAGGCCAGCAGCTGCGCCTGGGTCAGCCGGGGCAGACCATTGGCGAACACCTGCGGGAACACGGCGTCCTTCAGGTAGAGGTCGACGTTCCCCTCCGGAGCACCAGGGTTGGCAACCACGTCGAACAACTGAGTCGGGTCGACCGGGCCCTGACGCCCCAGCAGGTCCGTCAGGCTCTCGCCCGCGTCGGGCACGAACGCATCGATGTAGACCAGGGCCTTCACGTCCGGGTCGCTCAGGGCCGCGTCCGTGATGACCGCACCACCGTAGGAGTGACCGACCAGGATCACCGGACCGTCAGTGCGCTCCTGCAGGTACGCGTCCAGTGCGGCCGAGTCCGAGCTCAGCGAGCGAAGCGGGTTGGCGAACTCCAGCACCGGGTAGCCCGCCACGTGCAGAGCGGTACCGACCGCGGCGAAGCCGCCCGCGTCGGCCCACGCACCGTGCACCAGCACGACCGTCGGCTTGGCCGCCGTGTCACGCGCCTGCGAGGTCTCGGCGGTCGCGGTCGCCAGACCCCCACCACCGAGCAGGAGCAGGAAGGCCGTCAGGATCGCCAGCGCGCTCGTACGCCACCGCGATCCACGGGACATCTTGTTCATCGTCTTCTCCGAACTCTCAGGAACTATCGGCACCGGATGTGCCAGAACCAGAGTCGTTCGAACGTCATGTACCGAGGATCTGCCAGATGACTGCATCGGCGTAGGTACTTCGCATGGCGCTGATGCCCCGCCGGGCTCCCGCCCAGTTCGTCCCGGGCGATTTCGTCCCCAGTACACCGGGATGGAGCCAGCGGTTAGGGCCTCGATAGGTGACTCGGCACCGTCAGCGGGATCACACCTGAGCAGCTCTCCGAAGCGGAATGAGCGGTCCCCACGAGTGTTGTACCGGACGACAGAACAGCACTAGAGCCCGGAGGAAATCCATGAGTACGGTGGACACCATTCCGACGACGGCGAGCGACCCCACGGCCGCCGCCGCGGTCGCCCAGTTCCTGTCGCCCGTCGTTCTGCGGCTGCAGGCGCTCACGGTCAACGGCAAGCAGGCCCATTGGCACGTCCGGGGCAGCAACTTCGTCGGGGTGCACGAGCTTCTCGACGACATCGTGACGCATGCGGGCGACTTCGCGGACGCCGCCGCGGAGCGGATCGTCGCGCTCGGGCTGCCCATCGACGCACGCCTCAGTACGGTCGCGCGGACAGTCCCCACTACTGCCGTGCCGGCCGGCTTCACTCAGTCGACGAAGATCATCGCCGACGTGGTCGCCGAGATCGACGTGGTCCTGGCCGACGTGCGTGCTGCGATCGACGGCCTGGACGCAATCGACTCCGCCAGTCAGGATGTCGCGATCGAGATAATGCGCGGCCTTGAGAAGGACCGCTGGTTCCTGCTGGCGCACAACACGACCGACTGATCATGCCGCATGCCGAAGCGTACGGGGCACTGCCAGCCCGGTGCCCCGTACACGTCGGCCTAGCCGCGCCCGCAGGCTCTGAATTCTGGCTGCGTGGATCCTGAGGCCTCAGCACTGAGCCTGATTGCGTGTCGCCCGAATCCAGGAGCAACCTCCCTGGACATCGCACCAAGATCGGGACTTCTCGTGGTTGGGCATTCGCTCACGGTCCTGACCGAAGACCGCGTCCGTGCGAGAGCGGCGGTCGCACTACGCCGCGCCGTCAACCGCAGACCTTCCGTGACCTGTAATTCAGTGACACTGCCAAAGCCCTCACCCGGCGCCGCGAGCCGCGAGCCGCGGAAGGCTACTGCTTCGTGATGGCCGCAGCCACCTTCTCTATGGCAACACGCACCTTGTGCAGGCTCCCGTCCGGACTGTCGAGGGACTCACGATAGGCGTGAACGTCCACGTCATACGTCAACGCAGTAACGGGGCCAAACGGGCCATCGGGACTGCTGCACCGATAGGTGACAGGGTTTCTCAGGCGGCGAGTGCGACCTGAGTGGTCATGATTGCTTCGTACTCGATCGGGGTCAATCGTCCCAGGCGGGTCTGGCGGCGGCGTCGGTGATAGGTCCGCTCGATCCAGGTGATGATCGCGATCCGGAGGTCTTCCCGGGTGGCCCATCGTTTGCGGTCCAGGACGTTCTTCTGCAGCAGCGCGAAGAAGGACTCCATGGCGGCGTTGTCCCCGGCGGAGGCGACCTGGCCCATCGATCCGACGAGGTCATGGGTGCGCAGCGCGGCCAGGAATTTCCGGGACCTGAACTGCGATCCGCGGTCGGTGTGGACCACGCACCCGGCCACGTGTGAGCCCTCGATCCGACGTCTGGCGACCGCGGAGTTCAGGGCGTTAACGGCCAGCGAGGACTTCATGCGGTCGCTGATCGAGTAGCCCACGATCCGGTTGGAGTAGACGTCCTTGATCGCGCAGAGGTAGAGCTTGCCCTCGCTCGTGGCGTGCTCGGTGATGTCCGACAACCACAAGGTATTCGACTGGGCAGCGGTGAAGTCCCGGTTGACAAGGTCGTCGTGCGCCGGCGGTCCTGGGCGCTTGCCGTTCTTGCCACGTTTCTTGCCGAACACGCTCCACCACCCGTTTCTGGTGCAGATCCGCCACGCGGTCCGGTCCGCCATGCTCTGGCCGGCCTGGCGTGCTTCGTCGACCAGCAGACGGTGACCGAACTCGGGGTCGTCGCGGTGGGCGTCGAACAACGCGTTCGCGCGATACGCCCCCGCGACCTCGGCACTGGTGATCGGGTGGCGTAGCCACCGGCAGTAGGGCTGTCTGGCGAGCTTGAGGACCCGGCACGTCACCGTCACGGGGATCCCCACGCCGGCGAGCTCTGTCACGAGCGGGTAGAGCCTTTTCCCGGCAGCTGCGCCTGGGAGAGGTAGGCGGCCGCGCGGCGCAGGACCTCGTTCTCCTGTTCCAGCAGCCGGTTGCGCCGCCGCAGCTCACGCAGCTCGGCCGACTCGGAAGAGGTCACACCAGGCCGGGTGCCTTCTTCGACATCGGCGGCGTGCAGCCAGTTGCGCAGGCAGGACTCCGAGATGCCGAAGTCCTTCGCGACCTGCCGGATCGGAGCCTGTCCACGGCGGGCGACGGCCACGACGTCCTCGCGGAACTCTTTGGGGTGGGGTCTGGGCACGGTGAACATCCTTCCAGCAGTGCCTGTCGGCACCACAAGTCAGTTGTCACCTATTGGTGCAGCAGTCCCGTCGTTCTCAGCGTGGTCGTCCATGGGCGTCAGGTGTGCGTGGCACACCTGCCGTCCAAGCGCGCTCGTACGCGCACGTCGCCACCTAATGCGTGGCACGATCCGTGGCATTTTCATGGGCCGCCCTTCGTCGTGGCGGTCCGGCAAGAAACAAGAAAGCCGCTGACCTGGTGTGATACCAGTTCAGCGGCCCTCTGTCGGTGGAGCTAGGGGGATTCGAACCCCCGACCTTCTCATTGCGAACGAGACGCGCTACCAACTGCGCCATAGCCCCTCGGACTGCAGAAGACTAGCACTTCACCGCCCCGACTCCGCAACTCGATCGGGTGTCGCGCGGGTCACGAACGCGTGACCCGCGCGACACCGACCAGCAGGATCAGCTGGCAGGTCACCCCGCCGCCCTACGTCGGGCCAGGATCTCCTCGAGCGGCTGGCCCAGCGTCTCGGACTTCATGCGCGGCGGCTCGCCGCGCAGCAGCTCGTCCTCGGCCACGTCGGCGGCCTTCGCGGCAGATCCAGCACCGGCAGCAGCGCCGGAGGCACCCGCACCGGCCCCAGCAGCACCGCCCGCCGTCGTCGTCCCCGGAACGACCGCAGATGACGCCCCAGCGCCCCCAGGACGCCCCGAACCACCCGCGGACCCCTTGCCGGACGACGAACCCGCCGGCAGGGCCGCAGGCTGCCGCTGGGGCGCCTTGGGCTTGGTCACGTACGTGGGCAGCGGCACGGGCACCGGGTCCCAGGCACGCCCGCTCGGCGGCTCGGCGCCGGCCGCAGGCTCGCCCGGGGCAGCGGCGCCGGCAGGCACCTCGTCCACGACCTCCGCCGTGACCTCGATGACCTTGGGCTTCTCCGGGCCGTCGAGGATCTCGTCGAGCACGTTCTTGCCGCCCACGCGCGGGATCGCCTGCGTCTGCGTGTCCGAGCCGCGGGCGGCCAGGCCGACCACCTGCGCGCGGTTGCGCGGGGCGTACGGGCCGCCGTTGGCGAGGGCACGGGCCTGCGTGGCGCGCTGCCGGGCGGCGCGCACGGTCGCGTGCCAGCGGGCGTCCGCCCTGCGGGCCGCACGGGCCGCGCGGCGCCCCAGGAACAGGACGAACAGCAGCATGGCCGACGTCGTGACGGCGGCACCCCAGTGCAGCTGGTTCAGCCCGACGAGCGCCCACGCGACGATGCTGGCCACCAGCAGGAAGATCGACACGATGAAACGACGGCGCGCCCGGGCGGCCCGCCGCGCACGGCGCTCCACCCGGCGGATGCGCTCCGCCGTCAGCGGGCGGCCGCGCACCATGATCTGCAGCGGGAGGCCCTGGCGCGGGGTCGGGTGGGCGACGCGCGGCACGCCCTGGCCGCTACCTCGCCGGTTGCCGTCGTTGACCATCGCCCCTCCTCTCCTACCCGAGCCGCTCATCGCGACGACGCGCAGCCCTCCTGAAAACCGGTCCGGCACCCGCGCGTCGGCGAGCTCCGCCCGGCGACGCACCATGCTCGGCATCCAGTAGCCCAGCCACAGGACGAACAGCGCTACGGCTGTGAGTCCCGCGGTCGATTCCACGACACGACGGTAGGCGAGCATCGGCACGCCCGGCCGCAGCGCGTACGGCGTGTCCCACCGTTACAACGCCTCACGCGTGCGCTGCCAGCGCGCCAGCAGGCCCTCCGGGACCTCCTCGCGGGTCACCGCGAAGGTGCGGTGGTCGCGCCACTGCCCCTGGATGTGCAGGAACCGCTCGCGCACGCCCTCGTCCCGCAGCCCGAGCTTCTCGACCACGCGCAGGCTCGGCTTGTTCTCGGGCCGGATGTTGATCTCGATGCGGTGCAGACCGAGGAAGAAGGCGTAGTCCGTGGCCATCGCGACGCCCGTGGGGATGACGCCGCGGCCGGCCACGCTCTGGCTCACCCAGTAGCCGATGCTCGCGGAGCACATGGAACCCCAGGTGATCGAGGCGACGGTCAGCTGCCCCACGAGGGCGCCGTCGAGCTCCACGCCGAACGGGAGGGACGTCCCCGCGCGGGCCTGCGCCGAGAGTGACCGCACGTACTCGCCGAACGTCGAGGCGATGTACCGGTTCGCACCGGGCGACGTCGCCTCCCAGCGCTCGAGCCAAGCCGCGTTCTCGGCCCGCAGGCGCGACCAGTCGGTCGCGTCCCGGCGCCGGAGCGGGCGCAGCACGACAGTCCCTGACGGCGTGTCCTCACGCAGCGTCACCGGCCATGGCTTGGCCACCGTCCACCCCTTCACAAACTTACCTGTGGTGCCTTCCGGCACGTCCGACTTACTCGACGGCAACATCGTTCGCCCCCTGCCACGTCCCATGACGATTCCCCCGCTGGAGGAGGGTCTACCACGCTCGGTGGCCTGGGACCCGTCGAGCAGCCGCTCGGTCATGTTCTCGCCTTCTTCGTACGCTGTTCGTAACAATCCAGTCTCGGAGTCTTGGCACAATAGCGGTCATGAGCGGCATCTCTGTTCCGACGCCACAGCCCTACCCCGTCCAACCCGGGATGGAGACAGGCGACGCCAAGGAGGAGCTGCGTCGCGCGATCCGCGCCCAGCGCGGTCTCCGGTCCGTCCGACGCCGTGCGGAGGCCGCCGAGCTGCTCGCCGACGTCATCGAGTCCATCCCCGAGGTGCGCGACGCCGGATGCGTCGCGGCGTACGCGGCCCGCAGCGCGGAACCCGGCATGCTGCCCCTCCTGGACCGTCTCGCGGACCGTGGCGTCCGCGCGCTGCTCCCCGTGCTCGGGGCCGGCCTGGCCCGCGACTGGGCGGACTACACCGGCCCGGACGACCTGCTGGAGCGGGCCCCCGGACGGCCGCCCGAGCCGGGCGGCCCCGCCCTGGGCACCGACGCCGTCAAGCTGGCCGACGTCGTCCTGGCACCGGCTCTCGCCGTCGACACCCGCGGGGTGCGGCTCGGCCAGGGCGGCGGCTGGTACGACCGCGCGCTGACCCACCTGCGGCCGGGTGCGAAGGTCGTCGCCGTCGTCTTCCCCGAGGAGGTGTACGACGCCGCGGACCACCCGCTGCCCCGCGAGGAGCACGACATCCTGGTCCACGCCGTCGCCACCACGACCGACTGGCGCTGGCTGGGCTGACCGGAAGCGCCGCCGCCCCGCCGGTCGAGCTATTCCGGCTCGGTGGTCGAGCTTGTCGAGACCTGGTGGGGTCTCGACAAGCTCGACCACCGGGGCGGGGCGGCTCGGCCAACGGGGCGGGGCGGGGCCGCGACCTACGGCGTCAGGATCTGCTCGTCCTCGGCGGCTCCCTCGACGGCGTCCGCGGTGAACGGCCAAGGGAACGTCTCCCCCGCCGCCCAGGCGCTGAGCTGGTCGTCGTAGTGCGGTGATCCCGGGTGCGCCGACGCGCCGGTCACGACCACCCAGGTGGAGGCGTCCAGGTCGGCGAGGTCCACGACCATGCGCATCGACGGGCCGCTGGTCACGTCGAAGCTGCCGCTGGCGGCGTCGAAGGCGGTGGCGTTCACGATCGACGACCCACCGCCGACCTTGACCGGCGCCGGGTTCATGTAGGCCGAGATCGGGGCCGGGATGCCGGAGCCGCCGAGCACCAGGTGCTCCAGCCGGAGCTGGTGCAGCGTGCCCCACTCCCAGTCGCTGGTGTCCTTGCCGATCTCGACCGTGAGGTCCTGGCGGGCGCTGACCAGCGCCTGCGTCAGCACCTCGTCCCGGCTCTCGACGACCGACACCGTGGACTGGTCGTCCCAGAAGGGGTTCTCCGGGTCGCCGAGCATGCCCTGGATGACGGCGAGCCAGCGGCTGCCGCCGTCGGGCCACATGCCCTCGGGCAGCTCGTCGTGGAAGGTGATCCGCAGCAGGTTGCGCCACACGGCCGCGAAGTAGGCGGCGGCCGCGGAGTCGGCGTCCATCGACCTGTCCCAGTCGGCCAGGAGCTCCTGGCCGTCAGAGTCGTAGCCGGCGGGGAGGTCCACCTCGACCAGCACGGGCACCAGGACGTCGGCGAACCTGCTCCACTGGTCCATCTGGAACTCGGACATGTCAGCGGCCGTCAGCTTGCGGCCCTCCGCGATGCGGTCGCTGATCAGGGTCCGGATGCGCTCCGACCGGTAGCCGTAGTCCCAGTCGCGGCTGAGGAACGGCCCGTCGCCACCTGGCAGCACGGCCTGGTTCGCGGCGACGATGAAGCCCTCCTTCGGGTCCACCACGCCGGGCATCTGCGCCGGGTCCACGTAGCCGGTCCAGTCGTAGCGGGCGTCCCAGCCGGGGCGCGGCCAGGTGCCGTCCGACTCGACCGCACCCGGCACGTTCGCGCGCACCGGGATCTTGCCCGGCGCCTGGTAGCCGATGTGACCGTCCGTCGTCGCGTACACGATGTTCTGCGCCGGGACCTCGAACTTCGCGGCCGCCGCCTTCATGTCGGCGGGCGTCTTGGCGCGGTTCATCTCGAACACGGCATCGGCGGTGCGGCCCGGCTGGAGCGCGGTCCACTGGAGCGAGATCTCGTACTGGGGGCGTTGTTCGGGGCCGATCTCGGTGGGCGCGTTGCGCACGGCCTCCATCTGCGTCTCGTCCATGACGGAGGAGATGATCGGGCCGTGCACGGTCCGCCGGACCTCCAGGTCGATGGAGCTTCCGCCGTCGACCCGGATCACCTCGGTCTCCGTCTCCATCGGGACCCACTTGTTCGTGCCCCGCATGTACGTGTCGTTGCGGACCCGCTCGATGAAGAAGTCGGTGACGTCGGCGCCCATGTTGGTCAGGCCCCAGGAGATGTCGGCGTTGTGGCCGATGATCACGCCGGGGAAGCCGGAGAACGAGAACCCGGCCACGTCGTACGGGCACTCCGGGCCCACCTGGTTGCAGTGCAGACCGACCTGCGCCCAGATACCGGGGGCCGCGAGGGCGAGGTGCGGGTCGTTGGCCAGCAGCGGCTTGCCCGACTTCGTGTACTGCCCCGAGACCACCCACGAGTTGGAGCCGGTGCCCTCACCGCGCGCGATCTGCACGGGCACGGCATCGAGCGCCTTCTGCGCCGACTCGAGGGCGTCGGCGAGGTGCGGGCTCTGGTAGACCTCCTCGGTGGCCGACGCCGTCTCGGTACCCGACGGAGCGGTTGCCTGCGCACCCGCCTCGGCGGCGTCGAGGATCGGCGCGTTGCCCGTGCCGGAGTAGGCCGGGAACAGCTCGGCCACGCGCGACGCGTCGCCCAGCGTGCTGTAGGCCTGGGCGCGGTCGAGCTCGTCGTCGTAGTTGCTGCGCAGGTCCCAGGCCATGGCCTTGAGCCACGCCAGCGAGTCGATCGGGCCCCACGGCTCGGGGTCGTTCACCTCGACGCTGACGTCGAGCACCGTGTACTCCACGGCGGTCTCGCCGGGGCTGCGGTCGGCGAGGTAGGCGTTGACGCCGTCCGCGTAGGCCTGGAGGTACTGCCGGGTCGTGTCGTCGAGGATGTTGAACTCCTCCTCCGCGACGTGCCGCCAGCCGAAGGTGCGCGTGACCATGTCGGCCTTGATCGCGTCCTCGTTGTTGCCGACGAGCTCGGCCAGGCGGCCCGCCGTCACGTGGCGGCGGTAGTCCATCTCGAAGAAGCGGTCCTGCGCGTGCACGTAGCCCTGCGCGCGGAACAGGTCCTCGGCGGTGTCGGCGTAGATCTGCGGCACGCCCTGGGCGTCGCGGCTCACGCGCACGTCCGAGCCCAGGCCCTCGACCTGGACAGACCCGGAGTAGTCCGGCAGCGGACGGCGTCCGGTGAGCCATCCGAAGGTCGTCACGGCGACCAGCGCCAGCACGACGACGACGGCTGTACCGACCAGGAACTGGCGGACGCGGGTGGTGCGAGTCCGACGGCGCTTGGCGGGCCGTGCACCGGCGGAGGGGACTTTTTCGACGGGCTCTACTGGCTCGGCGGGAGTGGTCGCGGACACGCAGTGGAGACTACCGTCCGCCCCAGGGCTTGGGTGAACGCGCAGGCGTGAACAGCCTCGGGAGATCCTGGGACTATCACCCGCCGCTCGACCGTTACTATTGGCACTCGGAAACCCCGAGTGCCAGGCCCCGGCCCTGTGAGCGTGCGACGCCCCGGCCGTCCTGACGTCCCAGAGGAGTGCACGTGCCCACCTATGCGTACCGGTGTGCCGACTGCGGCCACGCGTTCGACATCCACCAGGAGTTCACCGACGAGTCGCTGACGATCTGCCCGGAGTGCCAGGGCAAGCTGCGCAAGGTGTTCAGCTCGGTGGGTGTGACGTTCAAGGGGTCGGGCTTCTACCGCACCGACTCGCGCAGCACCTCGACGAGCAGCACGGTGAAGGCCGGGAAGTCGGAGTCGTCGTCCTCGTCGTCTTCGAGCGACTCCGGGTCGTCCTCGTCGAGCTCCTCCAGTTCCTCGAGCTCCAGCTCCTCGGGGTCGTCGTCCAGCGGGTCCGGCTCGTCGAAGGCCGCCTCGTCCTGACCTGATCCGCCGGTAAGGCCGGCGGGATCGGCAGTCTGCTGGGGAGCCCCTCCGGGGCTCGGCACTTTGCATCGAGGTCGGCACAGGCCTGGACCGATCTCGGTGCCAACTGCCGAGCACTCGGGCAAGGTGCCGCGCTCACACCGGCGGCCCAGCAGCAGCGCTGCTGCCGGGTTGAGCGCGACCTGTCGCATCCGGCCCAACCGGAAGTCGTGCCTCGTGTGGACCGGCACGACTCACGTGACCGCAGGCATTCGAGCGCGACCACAGGCGGCGTTTTCCCTCCCCTGTGCACAGGCCGCCCGACGGCGGCCCCGCGCCCCCACATCTGCTGCCTAGCGTCGGGGGCATGGGACTTCTCGACACGCTCGTCGCGCCGGCCGCGCGCCACGAGGCACCACGCGGCACGGGTTCGCGCACGCCGTGGAGCCGGCCGGATCCGTCCGGCCGGCAGGCATCACCCGGTCGGACGCCGCGGGCACCGCTCGCCGGACTGCTGCCCTGGCCGGGCCGGCCTCGGTCACCGGGGCTCCGGCGCGTGCGACGCGTCCTGTGGCGCTGGCGCTTCGCCCTGGCCGCCGCGCTGCTCGGCCTCGCCGCCGCGATGGCGACACACCTCCTGCGCCCGCCGCCACCCCCGACCGTCGACGTCGCCGTCACGGCCCGCCCCGTCGTGGCCGGAACCCCGCTGACCAGGGAAGACATCTCGGTACGCGCCGTCGCCGCCGGTCTGGCCCCGCCCGGCGCCCTGCACACGGCGCGTGCACTCCTGGGCCGCGCCGCCGTCGTCGGGCTGCCCGCAGGCGCGCTGCTGCACACCACGCTCGTGTCCGACGACGGGGTCTCCGCCGCCGCCCCGCGCGGCACCGTGGTGGTCCCGGTCCGCCTGGCCGACGACGCCGTCGCCGCGCTGCTGCGCCCCGGGGACCGGATCGACCTGCTGGCCGGGACGACGTCGGGCAGCGAACCGAGCGCCGAGCCCCGATACCTCGCCCACGCCGCGCTGGTGCTGCCCGTCCCCGCCGGCCGCGCGCCAACGGAGTCCGGCGGGCTGCTCGGGCCGGTCTCGGAGGGCGATGGCCCCGTCACCCTGGTCGCGGTGCGACCCGAGGACGCCCCGGACCTGTCGGCGGTCAGCGGCTGGGGCTCGGTAACGGCGGTGCTGGTGCCGTCGTCCGCCCCGCCGAAAAGAACGGTCGATCATTGACGCGGCTCATTCGGAGGAATGCCGGGTCCGACATGCGCTGAACGGGATTTTCCACCACAATCTCGGTCGAGGTTCCGGCCAACGCCGACCCACACCAACTTGAGAGTCCCAGGGGGATCCATGCGCGACCTGTTCAACGGCTTCAAAGAATTCATCACGCGCGGCAACGTGCTCGACCTCGCGGTCGCCGTCGTCATCGGCGCCGCCTTCTCCGGGGTCATCAGCGGCCTCGTCGACGGCTTCATCATGCCGCTCATCGGGTGGCTCGTGGGCGCTCCGGACTTCACCGAGATCGCGTTCTACGTGCCGAACTGGCAGGGCGAGGAGACCAAGTTCCAGATCGGCCTGTTCATCCAGGGCCTGATCATGTTCGTGCTGATCTCCGCGGCGATCTACTTCTTCGTGATCATCCCGGTCAAGAAGCTGAGCGAGCTGCGCAAGAAGCCCGCCGAGGAAGAGGTCGTCGAGGAGGCCCTCGACGAGCAGACCGTCCTGCTGACCGAGATCCGCGACCTGCTGCGCGTCCAGTCCGGCTCGCAGTCGAGCTCCTCGAACAACTGAGCCCTGCGGCCGACGGGTGCGCTCGAGCGGATCGTGATCGGTAGCAGGTCAGGTGGTCGGTAGAACGTCAGGTGGTCGGCAACCCGGGTTGCCGACCACCTGACGTTCTACCGACCACCCGCCTTGGTGCCGACCACGTGATCGGCGGGGCGCCAGTGCGCGGGTCAGCCCCAGTGCGGCGGGACGTCGCGGCGGAGCTGGTCGTCGTTCGAGCCGTGGCCGGCCTCGGCGGCGCTGCCGTCGGAACCCTCGCCCCAGCCTGCCGGGCGCTCGTCCGCGCTGACGCCGAGCACGACCTCACGCTCGGTCCCCCGCCGCACGGCACGCCGCGGGCCTCGCCGCCGGGGCGTGGTGCCTGAGGGCGCAGGATCGGGGTCGGCCGGTCGGTTCTCGGTCTCGCTCACCGCACCATTGTCGCCCCGGCCCGCGATCAGCCCCCGCCAGGCCCGCTCAGTCGTCCAGGACCTGCGGCACCACCAGCTCCGCCGCCGGCGCCACACCGCCGGACAGCCCCACGCGGGCGTCGCGCACGGACAGCACCACGCGGCGCACGCGCTCGGCCTCGGCGTCCGGGTCCAGGAACGCGGCCGCGGACCACACCTGCGCCACCACCCAGCCGAGGCGCTCCAGCCGCTCGGCGAGCTGCCGGTCCCGCACCCGGATCGAGGGCTCGGCCACGTACGCGGCGTCGTCGGTCAGCACGGCCACCAGCAGCTCGCCGGGCAGGTCGGGGTGACCCACCGCGAGCGGGATGCGGTCGCCGCCGGGCAGGCCGTAGTCGGTCTCGACCACGAGGCCGGACCGCCACAGCCGCTCCCCCAGGTCCACGACCAGCCGGTCGACCGACCGCGCGACGTCCACGCCGTTGCCGATCTCGACCTGGTCCGCGAGCCCAGAGCGCTCCTCCGCGAAGGACAGCACCCGCGCCAGCATCTGCGGCCCGGGGCCGCGCAGCCGCTCAGGGTCCAGGTCGGAGGCCGGGAAGCACGACACGACGTGCAGCCGCTTGCGTGCCGCGCCGAGCGAGCCGAGCAGCATCGCGTCGCCGCCGCCGTCGCCCAGCACGCCGAACCGGTGCAGCACGCGACCGTGCGGCGTCCGCCCGAAGCCCAGGGTGAGCACGATCGTGTCCCGCGCCAGGCCGGCCACGCCGGTCACGTCGGCGACCACGACGGGCTCGGGCCGGGAGCCCGCGAAGAACGGCGCCAGCGCCGGGTTGGCCCGCACCTCGGCGAGCAGCCGCTCGCGGATGCGGTCCGCGTGGGCGGCCGTCACGGTGACGATGCCGAAGGTCTCCTCGGGCCGGGTCATCGCGTGCTCGATCGCCAGGTCGACCACGCGTTCCACCTCGGCGCTCGTCGACTCGACGGTGCCGGATACCGGGTCGGGCATGCCGGTGCCGTCCACGAGCGAGAAGTGCACCAGCGCCTCGGTCCGCGGGAGCGGCGCGGGCCGCATGATGCCCTCGTACCCGTGCTCGGCGAGCAGGCCCGTGAGCCGCGGGTCGCGCCGCGCGGGCTCCGGCTGGAGCGTCACGCGCGGCAGCAGCCGCGCGAGGTCGCGCACCGCGGTGCCCGACGCCGACCGCGGGTCACCGACCACGACGATCTGCCGGCCCCGGGCCAGGGCGGGCACGACCACCTCGACCGGCACGTGCTGCACGGCGTCGAGGATCACCAGGTCGGCACTCTTCTCGGCGGGCAGCAGGTGCGGCACCATCGTCGGCGTCGACACCCAGGTGGGGCGCAGCCGGCGCACGGTCGAGCCGTGCTCCTTGACCAGGTCGCGCAGCGAGCTCAGCCCGCCGCCGACCAGCGCCGCGTAGAGCGCCTCGGCGTCCTCCCGCTCGTCGCGCATCGCCGCGCCGAGGTGCGCGCGCACCGCGGCCCGGACGGGCGCGGACAGCGAGTCCACGTGCCGCCGGTCGAGCTCGCGGAACCGGCTCGCGAGCGCGTCCAGCCCGGCGCCGTCCTGCCCGGCGAGGTCCGGCTCGAGGGCCAGGATCTGCTCGAACACCGACGACCACCACGACAGCTCCAGCTCCGGGCCCACGAGGTCCGCCTCGACGCGGCGCTCCCCCAGGTCGTCGACCAGCTCGTCGAGCCCGGACGTGCGCAGGCGCCGCAGCAGCCCCGTCCGCTCGGGGAGCGGGGCCAGCGCGTCCTGGGTCTCGGACAGCGCGGCGAGGCGCTGGACCAGGGCGAACAGGTCGAGGTCGAGCAGCTCGCCGCCCGCCTGCGACGAGCGCAGCACGGGTTCGAGCGCCTCGAGGTCGATGCGCACCGCCTCGTAGGTCTCCTCCACGCCCGCGAGCCCCTCGGGGAGCGTGGGCCAGCCGCCACGCGGGCACTGCGCCTGCCAGACCTCGCGCTGCCGCTGCACCTCGACGAGGGCGGCGTGCATGTCCGGCACCCGCACGCCGGGGCGCACCATCTCGCGGGCGCGCCGCTTGAGCCGACGCCGTTCCAGCCAGCCCATCTCGGCGCCCTGGTCGGCCCGCTGCTTGCGCGACGCGGTGGCCTGCACCATGTCGGCCGCGGTGCGCTCGAAGACCATCGGCTGGAACACGTCGAGCGTGCCCCGCATGCCGCCCAGCATCCTGAGCTGCTCGCCCCACTGCCGCGCCGTCGACGCCTCGACCAGGCCCGTCACCTTCGAGACGTACTCGATCTGCTTGCGCAGCTCCGGCAGCGTGTGCTCGCCCAGGCGGGTCACGCGCGCGAGGGCGGAGCGGGCGTCGTCGTCCGTGAGGATGTGCGCGCCGAACCACGGGCTCGACGAGGACTTGAGCGTGAACGCCCCCAGCTCGGCCGCACGCTGCAGGTCGGCCGCGAGCTCGGCCCGGCGCTCCGTGCCGAGGGCCAGCACCGACTCCGGGTCGAGCCGCACGCGCGTGGCCGGCGCCGGCCGCTCGGACGTGAGCCGCGCCAGCGCCTGCAGGGCGTCGTACGCCGAGACCCGCCACGGCTCGCGCACCCGGTGCAGCGCCTCGATGTACCCGGCGAGCTGTGCGCGCGACCCGATCAGCGCGTCCCGCACGCGCGCCACCTCGTCGGCGTCGATGTGCTCCTGCGCGGGCGCCATCGCCTCCAGCAGGCGCCGCGACGTCGACGTGCGCCAGGTCGGCACGGGCGCGATGTCGAGCAGCAGCCCGCCCAGGCCCAGCGCGTCGAGGCGCGCGGCCAGGGCGTCCGCGGCGCGGCGGTGACCCGGTACGTACAGGACCGAGCGGCCGCTCGCGTTCGCCTCGGCGACGACGGCGGACAGCGTGCCCGCGACGTCGGACCCGACCGGCGCGTCGACGAACAGGTGACTGCCCGTCGCGAGGGCGTCGACCACGTGCCGCTGGTGCGGGTCCAGGTCGCCGACGCCGCGCTCGTGCGCCGGGTCGGCGTCGCCCACGCGCGGCGCGGGCAGCTCCATCTTCCCCAGCTTCGTCACCGACGCGTCGACGCCGCCGAGCGCCGCGACGACCTCGTGGTCCCGCAGGCTCGACCCGAGCTCGTCGAGGTCGTCCACGAGCACCTGGCCCGGGTGCACGAACGTGCCCACCAGCATCCGCCGGTCCAGCCGGAACTCCCCGAGCACCGCGGAGCCGAGGCTCGCGACGCGGTCCAACACGTCCGTCGGGTTGAAGCCGGCGAGCGTGAACGTCGCCTTGGCCAGCGCGTTCGGGTCCAGCAGGGCGCCGTGCGCGCGCAGCGTCCGCGCCACCACCGGGTTGATCTCGGCGGTGGGGTCGAGCGTGATGTCGTAGTCGCCCTCGCCGTCGCTGCGCGGCGTCAGCATGACCGGCCGCAGCAGCACGGGCGCGCGCACCACGCGGGGCTCCTGGTCGTCGTCGGACGCCGGGGCGGCGCCGTTCGCGGGCATCGCCAGCGTCACGATCGGCACGGACCCGGTCAGCGCGGGCGCGTCGGCGGGGCTGTCGGCGGAGTCGCCGCCGGGCTCGGTCGCGGACGCCGAGGAACTCGACGAGAACGCCGGTCCCAGCACCCGCGTGATCGCCTCCATGTCGTTGGCGTCGCCGTTCGCGCCGCCCGGAGCGGGGCGCTCGGTCCAGGTCGCCACCCCGATCGCGAGGTACGTGGGCGAGACCCCGTAGCGCTGCGCGTGCTCCGCGGAGCGCGCGGCCACGGCCCGTGCCCGACGGCGGGCGGTGGGCAGCGCGCCGGCCTCGCGGATCAGGCTGGACAAGCGGGTGGGCCGGCCCGCGAAGAGCTGGGCGACCCCTGACGGGTGCGCGGCCGACAGGTCGATCACTGCCTCACCGAGCAGTCCGACGTCGGCCAGGGAGGACCCTCCCGCGAGGCGGACGAGCCCGGCGCGCCACTGCGCGACCGACTCGGCCATGGGGTCCCGGGCAGTGTCCGGCGTGGACCCCTGGGCCTCCGACGCGGCAAGCTCGGTGGCCTGGTCCACGTTCTCGTCCTTCAGCGCGGCCGAGAGCTCCTCGGACAGGTCGACCGAGATCTCGGGAGCGGCTGCGGTCTGGCGGCGTGCAGCGTTCACCCCAGCAAACTAACCGCGTGGTGTCCGCTAGGTCCGGACGCCACGCCGCGCGACACACCGCACCCCGCACGGCCGCGGCTCCGCCGGGCGCGGAAGTCACCCGGGTGACATGTGCCCGGGAGGCGCTCCGCGGGGGTGAAACCGGGCCTGGAGCAGTGTCGCCCGGGGCAACCGGAGCAGCGTCCCGGGACACCCCGCGCGGTCGCTCAGGACATGCAAAAGCCCCTCCGGCAGGGGGTCCGAAGGGGCTCAGCAGGTGGACCGAGGTCCACCGGGGTAATGACGGTGCGCACCGCGCAGGGGGCGGGCGATGCGCACCGTCTTGTGAGAGTGTGCACCTGTTCCAGGCGGACGTCAACACCGACTCGGACGATCGTCCAGGTTGCGGCAAACACGTCTCAAAACCGTTGTCGAGGTGCAAGTTTTCGCCTCGCGAGGGGCCCCGATAAGGGCGACATCTCGCCCTTCCGGAGCACCGGACGCGGACCCGGAAAAAAGCCTGGACGGCGACTCCTAGACTCGAACGTTTGTGAGCGCACTCGTCGAGGCAGTCCTCCCCAGCCGGCTCGGCCGGTCGTTCCGCTGGCTCGTCGCGTCGTCGTGGACGAGCAACATCGGGGACGGCATCGCACTCGCCGCGGGCCCCCTGCTGGTCGCCTCGCAGACCGACAGCGCGTTCCTCGTCGCCCTCGCCGCGATGCTGCAGCGGCTGCCCTGGCTCCTGTTCGGCCTCTGGGCCGGCGCACTGGCCGACCGGCTCGACCGGCGCCTCGTCGTCATCGTCGCCAACGCGATCCGCGCACTGGTGATCGCGGTCCTGTGCGTCTTCATCGGGACGGGCACGGTGAGCATCGCCATGGTGCTCGCCGCGATGTTCCTCTACGGCACCGCGGAGGTCTTCGCGGACACCACGCAGCAGACCCTCCTGCCCACCCTCGTGGCCCCCGCCGACCTCGGCGCGGGCAACCAGCGCATGCAGGCCGGGTTCCTCGCCGCGAACCAGCTCGTCGGACCGCCGGTCGGCGCGTTCCTCTTCGCCGTCGGCATGGTCTGGCCGTTCGCGATCCAGGTGGTCTGCGCGGCGCTGGCGATCGTGCTCGTCTCCCGCATCACCGCTCCGGCCGGCGCGTCCTTCACCACGGTGCGCGACGGCGACTCCCACGTCCGCAAGGACATCGCCGAGGGCCTGCGCTGGGTGTGGCACCACCCGCCCGTACGCACGCTGTGCGTCGTCATCCTCGTCTTCAACGTCACCTGGGCGGCCCCGTGGGGCGTGCTCGTGAAGTACTCGCTCGACCACCTGCACATGAGCGAGGTGGGCTACGGCCTGCTCACGACGGCGAGCGCCCTCGGCGGCATCGTGGGCATCCTGATCTACGGCTGGCTGGAGCGGCACGTGAACCTGGCGACGCTCATCCGCGTCTGCCTCACGCTGGAGGTGCTCACCCACGGCGCGTTCGCGCTGACCACCAACGGCTGGGTGGCGATCGCCATCATGTTCGAGTTCGGCGTCTACGCGTTCGTCTGGGGCACCCTGTCGACGACGGTGCGGCAGCGCGCCGTACCCAAGGCGTTCCAGGGCCGCGTCGCGTCGATCAACATGATCTGCGTGTTCGGCGGGCTCGTGGTGGGGCAGGCCATCGGCGGCGTCGTCGCGGAGCACTGGGGCCTGGTGGCCCCGTGGTGGTTCGCCTTCGCGGGCTCGGGGATCACGCTGCTGCTGGTGTGGCGGTCCCTGGCGAACGTCGCCCACGCCAAGGCGACGGACTGACCGCCGTCTTCTCCTTTGAGGCCTAAGTTTCTTCGCTTTGCGCCGGCGCAAAGCGAAGAAACTCAGGCCTCAAAGGAGAGGTCCAGGGGCAGCTGCCGAACGGGACGCAGCCCAGCGCGCCCGGCGAGCCCAGCAAGCCCGGCGGCCCCGGCGGCCCCGGCGAAGGTCAGCGCGCCTTGACGATCGGGATCGAGCCCGTCTCCGTGAACTCGCGCATGCGCTTGCCGACCGTGGACCGGCTGACGCCGACCTCCTCCGCGATCTCCCGGTAGGTCCGGCCCTTGGTCCGCAGGTCGATCATCCGCTCGGCGTCCTGCGTGCCGAGCTGGGTGTTCCGGCGCGGCGTACGACGGCGCGGGATCGCGTCCCGGACGTTCGCCGTGGCCTGCGCCGCGGCCTCGGCCGGCGCGGCGACCGGCCCCTCGGCGACTGCCCCCTCCGCGACCGCGGCCTCGGCGGCAGGCGCCGCGGCGGGCTCCGGCTCGGCCTGGTCGAACACGGCGTCGGGCTGCGGGGCGCGCTCGCTCACGGACTCCCGGCGCGAGTCGAGGGCCGCGGTGCGCGCTACTGGCCGGCCCTCGCCGACGCCGTACGGCCCGCCCTCACGCGGCCGCTCGTCGACGCCGTCGTACGGACGCCCGTCGGCGTACAGCCGCTCCCCCACGCCGCCCCGCTCCCCGAACTCCGCGGCGACGGCGTCGGCCGCCCACCGCTCGTAGTCGGGCGCGCCGACCTCGAGCCGCGAGTCGATCGACCGGCCGTCCATCGGCTCGTCCACGAGGATGCCGGTCAGCCGCTGCCGGTCGGCGGCGTGCAGCCGGGCGACGTCGGCGGTGCCGTCGCCGACGGCGGCGAGCGCCTCGCACCAGGCCGCGACCTGGGCGCGCATCTCGGTGGGCGGCACGGTGCGCAGCGCCACGGAGCGGGCCCGACGGCGGCCGGCCTCGGCGCGCGCGAGCCGCCGGCGGGCGGCGCGCGACCCGTCGTTCAGGCTCTGGGCCCGGAAGAGGTCCTCGGTGGTGAGGAACAGGGCGTGCATGCGCGCGGACTGCCGCAGCGCGGACCAGGACGTGCCGGTGGCCAGGTGCCGGTCGCCGATCAGGGCGAGGTGCCACATGAGCGCGGCGAGCAGCGGCACGATGAACCGGAAGAGAACGGCGCCCACGGGGTGGCCGATGTACGCCTCGTGCCAGGCGGCGAAGACGCCGGACGCCGACGACAGCAGCCAGGTCAGGGCGAGCAGCGTGCCGCCGGGCCGGTTGTCCCGCGCGGCTTCCCGGGCCAGGAGCGCCACGGTCACCAGCGACAGCTCGAAGACGCCGGCGGTCGCGTACGCGGTGCCCTGGCTCATGGCGAGCACGTCGATGCCGAACTGGACCATCGCCAGGTAGGCGGACCCGGTGGAGATCAGCGCGACGGAGATCGCGCCGGTGAGCACCAGGTTGCGGGAACGGCGCGTCGGGACGTTCGTCACGGGGTACGCCCGGTCGGCGGTGGCCACGGTGATCTCTCCTTCGTCGGGTGCCTGTCGGTCGTTGCCCGGGCGCCGGGACCGAACAACAGTTCGGATCGACAACCGGGCGGGCACGAAGATATCGGACAACTGTGACAACCCGGTATCGTCGCTGGCTGCTGCGCGCAGCACCCGCGCAGGGCACGATGGACCCGACGTCGGACCGGGGCGCGGGCAGCGCAGTCGCACAGGGGAGAACGAGCAGATGTCGCAGAGGCGCAAGGCCTGGATCTGGGTGGCGGCCGTGGCGCTGGTCGCGGTCGTCGGGACGGCCGTGTGGCTGGGCCTGCGCGGCCCGGCGGAGACGGCGGACGCCGCGCCGTCGGCGAGCCCGACGGCGTCCGCCGGCCCGACGCCGGCCAAGGCCGAGCCGCAGGCCGCCGGCTACTCGCTGGCCGCCCTGCCCACGCCCGACATCGACGGGCTGCTCCCCGCCGAGCTGCCGCACACCGATCTCGACTCGCTCAAGGGCCTGCCCGGAACGGTGGCCGAGCCGAAGAAGGGCAAGATCCCGGTCTGGGCCGAGCCGGACGCGACCGAGCCGCCGGTGCTCGCCCTCGAGGCCGACTACTACGAGGCCGACGCCCGCTGGCTCGTGCTCGAACGCGAGACCGACTGGGTCGAGGTGCTGGTCCCGTACGGCCGCGGCGCGCTGCCGTCGGACGACCCGGAGAAGGTCAACGGCGTCTCCGGCTGGCTGCGCGCGAGCGACGTCGTCGAGGAGCAGGAGCAGCGCTCGGTGGTGGTCGACCTGTCGGACCGCACCGTGACCGTCACCCACGCCGACGGCACCCAGGACGAGCTCCCTGCCGGGATCGGCGCGGCCGAGACGCCGACGCCGCTCGGCCTCACCCAGGTGTTCACCGTCACGGAGGCCGTGAACACCGGGATGTCGGTGTTCCTGTCGATGCAGAGCGAGTCGCTGGACGGCTTCTACGGCACCGACTACGCGGCGACCGCGCTGCACGTGGGCAAGGGCCAGGGCCAGGCCGTGAGCAACGGGTGCGTCCGCCTGACGAGCGCCGACTTCGAGCGTCTCACGGACCTCGAACCGGGCGTGCCGGTGCTGATCAAGGCCTGAGCGGGCCGGGACCAGCACCGGCATGACCGGTTCACGGCTGGTTCACATCCCCGCGGGGCACTCCTCGTCCGCCGCCTTGCGGAAGCACCCCACGAAGTGCCCGGGGGCGTGCTCGACCAGCCCGACGTCGTCGGCCGGGCCGCTCGCCGAACCGACGGACGCCTCGTCGCCGAGCGAGCGCCCCTGGGCCGCGAGCGCCTCGTGGTAGAGGCACCGCCCGGCCAGCCGCGCGGACCGCTGCGACTCCTCGGCCTCGACCTCCTCCCAGGTCCGGTCGAGGTGCGGCACCGACGCGAGCAGGTCGCGCGTGTAGGGGTGCAGCGGGTCGTCGAAGACGGCGGCGGTGGCGCCGCGCTCCACGACGCGTCCCTTGTAGAGGATGACCACGCGGTCCGACACGTAGTTGCCCAGCGAGAGGTCGTGGGTGACGAACAGGATGCCGAGGCCGCGCCCCTTGAGCTCGCCCAGCAGGTTGAGCACGTCGATGCGGGTCGAGGCGTCGAGCATGGAGATGATCTCGTCGGCCACGAGGAGCTCGATGTCGAGCAGCAGGGCGCGTGCGATGAGCAGCCGCTGGAGCTGCCCGCCGGAGAGCTGGTGCGGGAACTTGCCGAGGATGTCGCCGGGTTCGAGGCTGACCGCCCCCAGCGCCTCCTCCAGCTTCTCCCGCCAGGCGGCGCCGGAGACCCTCGGGAAGTAGGACCGCCGCAGCGTCTCGAACGTCCGGTCCACCTTGAAGATCGGGTTGAACGAGCTGAACGGGTCCTGGAATACGCCCTGGACCTTGCGGTAGTAGTCGCGTCGCGCCCGGAACCCCAGCTTGGTGACGTCGCGGCCGTCGAACGTGATGCTGCCGCCCGTGGAGTCGAGCAGGTGGAGCACCATCTTGCCGATGGTCGACTTGCCGCTGCCGGACTCCCCGATGAGCGAGACCACCTCGCCGCGCTGCACGTCGAGGCTGACCTGCCGCACGGCGTGCAGGTCGGAGGTGCCGAAGGTACCGGTCTTGTAGACCTTGTCGAGGGCCTCGATCGTCAGCATCAGCTCACCGCCCAGCACGCGACCTGGTGGCCCTCGGCCACCTCGCGGAAGGGCGGCGCCTCGGCGCACTTGTCGTGCGCCAGGGGGCAGCGGGCGCGGAACCGGCAGCCCGCGGGCGGGTCGAGCAGCGACGGCGGCCGCCCCTCGATCCCCTCGAGCTGCTGCTCCTCGTACCGGTCGCCCACCTTGGGCAGCGCCCCGATGAGCATCTTGGTGTACGGGTGCAGGGGCTCGTCGATGATCGTCCGGGCGGGCGCCTTCTCGGCGAGGTGCCCGGCGTACATGACCAGGATGGTGTCGGCCACCTGGAAGAGCACGGAGATGTCGTGCGTGATGACGATCATCGACCGCACGAACCCGTGGTCGCGGAACTCGACGAGCGCGCGGGCCACGGCCTTCTGCGAGGAGACGTCGAGCGCGGACGTCACCTCGTCGCCGATCAGGAGTGACGGGTTCAGCAGCGTGGAGAGCACCAGCACCACGCGCTGCTTCATGCCGCCGGACAGCTCGATCGGGTACCGCTTCAGCACCTCGGCGTCGAGCCCGACGAGCTCCAGCCGCCGCTCCAGCTCGGGCAGCACGTCGGTGTACCGGACGTTGTGCGCGGCGAGCAGGTCGCGGATCATCCGGCCGATCTTGCGGGTCGGGTTCATCGCGGACATCGCGTACTGCGGGATGAGGGACACCTCGCGGTAGCGGTGGCGCCGCATGGCGCCGTCGTCGGCGATGGGCAGCTTCTCGCCGTCGAGGGCGACGGTGCCGCCCGCGTGCTTCATGCGGGTGTCGAGGCGGATGAGGGCCTTGCCGAGCGTCGTCTTGCCGCAGCCGGACTCGCCGGCGATGCCCATGATCTCGCCGTCCGCCACCTCGAAGGTGACGCCGTCGAGCGCCTTCACGTCGCCACGCAGGGTGCGGTAGTGGACCCGGAGGTCGGTCACGGAAAGGGACATCACATCTCCCGCAGCTTGGGGTTGAAGACCTCGTCGAGACCGACGTTCATGATGTACAGCGAGCCCACGATGAGCGTGATCCCCAGCCCCGGCGGGATGAACCACCACCACAGCCCCAGATGGAGCGCGCTCCACTGCACGGCCTGGTTCATCATCAGGCCGAGCGACATGGCATTCGTGGGCCCGAGCCCGATGAAGTCGAGCGACGCCGCCGTCAGGATGGACCCGCCGAACAGCAGCACGAACGTCATGAAGAGGTAGGAGTACATGTTGGGCGCCACCTCGCGCCGCAGGATGGTGCCCACCCCCACCCCGGACAGTCGCGCCAGGTCGATGAAGTCCCGCGAGCGCAGCGACAGGGTCTGCGCGCGCACCGCGCGCGCCACCCACGGCCAGCTGAACACGCCGATGTACAGCGCCTGCATCGGCACGCTGCGCACGCCCAGGTAGGCGTTGATGATGATGAGCACCACGAAGCCGGGGATGACCAGGACCACGTTGGTGAGCATGTTGAGCAGCTCGTCGATCAGGCCGCCGCGGTAGCCCGCGACGAACCCGATGGCCATGCCGATGACGGCGGCCACGCCGCCGCCCAGCAGGCCCACCAGGAACGTGGACCGCAGGCCCGCGACGAACTGCGCGAAGACGTCCTGCCCGAACGTCGTCGTGCCGAACGGGAAGTCCGCGGACGGCGGCGCCATGGGCGGCCCCGCGTAGTCCATCGGCGCGAACTTCAGGAACAGCGGCCCGAGCAGCCCCAGCAGCAGGAACGCGAGCACCACCACCGAGCCGATCACGACCTTGGGGTTGCGCAGCGCGAAGTACAGCGTCTCGCGTACGTCTCCCCCGGGCTTCCGGCTGCCCGACGGCGCCGGGGTCGCCCCGGGCGGCTCGGTCGCCTCGGTGGCTGCACCCCGCTGGTCGAGCTTGTCGAGACCCAGTCCCTGGCTCATGCGGTAGCCCCCGTCAGTCCGGTCCGCGTGCGGGGGTCCACCAGCACGTAGACGATGTCGATCACGAAGTTGGCCAGGAGCACGCCGATCACCACGAACAGCAGGGTGCCCTGCAGCAGGAAGAAGTCCTGGTTCTGGATAGCGGACAGCACGAGCTTGCCCAGGCCCGGGTACGCGAACACGATCTCGGTCACCAGGGCGCCGCCCAGGATGGTGCCGAGCTGCAGCGCCAGGCCCGTGATCTGCGGCAGCATCGCGTTGCGGAACGCGTACTGCCGCACGAGCCGCTTGGGCGCGCCGAGCGCGGACAGGTAGTTCGCGTAGTCGGACTCGAGCTCGTAGATGATCAGGTTGCGCATGCCGATCGCCCAGCCGCCCAGCGAGACCAGGAACAGCGAGAGGAACGGCAGCACCCAGTGCTGCAGCAGGTCGCCCGCGAACGCCCACGACCACTGCGGCACCATGCCGAAGTCGTAGCCGCCCGCCACGGGGAACCACCCGAGCGCCACGCCGAAGCCCCACGCGAGCAGGATCGCGAGCCACATGTACGGCATGGCCGTGATGAGGTACCCGACGGGCAGGGCCACGTTGTCGAGCCAGCGGCTGCGCGCCGCCATGGCCCCCACGCTGTTGCCGACCACGAAGCTCAGCAGGATCGCGGGGATCATGATGCCGAGCGTGTACGGCACGGCGTCGAGCACGACCTGGGCCACGGGCGCGGGGAACAGCCACACGCTCGTGCCCAGGTCGCCGCGGAACAGCGCGGCCCAGTAGTTCAGGTACTGCTGCCACAGCGGCAGGTCGAGCCCGAACGTCTGCTCGTAGTACGCGGTCATGGCCGCGATCGTCTCGGGGTGCTGGACGGCGGCGCGCGCCACCATCCGCTGGACCGGATCCCCCGGCATGAGCCGGGGGATCAGCCAGTTCAGTGTGACCGCGACGACGAACGTCAGCCCGTAGATCACGGTCTTACGAGCGAGATAGCCGCGCATACGTCAGGAGGCCGGCTCGAGGGCGAGCAGCGTGTTGATGCCGCCCATCTGCACGTACCCGTTCCACATCACCGGGAAGTACGCGTCCTCGCGGCCCTCCTTGGGCCAGTTGGTCCACTGCGACTCGTTGTACTGCGCCCACGCGCCGTTGTACCAGAGCGGGATGGCGGGCAGGTCGGTCATGAACTTCTCCTGCACCTTCGACAGCGTCTCGGAGAACTCCGGCGTGCCGCTCTCGGTGCGCGACAGGTCCTCGACCAGCTCCCAGGCCTCCTCGTCCTCGTAGCGGCCGAAGTTGCCCGCCAGCATCTGCTCCTGGATCGGCTGGTAGAACGCGTAGTTGTAGTAGGTCCACGGCGTGTTGCTCACGCCCGCGTTGCCGTTGATCACCAGGTCGAAGTCGCCGGTGGCCCGGGCGTCGTCGACGGCGCCCGCGTCGGGGAAGTCGGCGGTGACCTTGATGCCGACGGCGGAGGCGTCCTCGGCGATGACGCGCGCGGCCTCCATCCAGTCGGTCCAGCCCGCGGGGACGATCAGCTTCAGGTCGATCGCCTCGCCGTCGGGCGACTCGACGAACCCGTCGCCGTCGGTGTCCTCGTAGCCGGCGTCGGCCAGGATCGACTTGGCCTCCTCGGCGTCGAACGTGAAGCCGTGCTCGGCCACGACGTCCTCGTCGTAGTACTCCTCGAACGCCGGGACCAGGCCCGACGGGTGCGCCTTGGCCACGAGGCCGCCGTACGCGTTCGTCACGATCTTGTCGACGTCGATGGACCGCGCGAGCGCCTGCCGGAAGTCGACGTCGTCCATCGGGGGCCGCGTCTGGTTCGGGATCAGGTTCGCCGACGCCGCCGCCAGCATGTACGGCTCACCGTCGTAGTAGGTGCTCACCTGGCCGGAGTCGGCGAGCTGGTTGACGCCGGGCAGGAAGTTGTTGCTCAGGTCGAGGCCGCCGGACAGCATCATGCCGAGCGCCACCTCGTTGGAGGTGTTCACGACGTCGACGATGTACTTCATCGGCATCTCGTAGCCGAGCTCGGCGCGCGCCCACCAGTCGTCGTTGCGCTCCCAGACCATGCGGTCCTGGCCGACGGCGGAGAACTTGAAGGCGCCGGACCCGATCGGGTCCTCGTTCGGGTTGGACAGGAGCTCCTCGTCCGACCAGTCGCCCATGATGTGCTCCGGCACCACCATCGTGCTGTAGAGCCAGTTGTCCCACTCCTGGTAGCGGGGGTCGGAGAAGGTGAACTTCACGGTCGTCGCGTCGGTCGCCTCGACCTTGTCGAGCCAGGTCCACAGGTTGCTGTACGGCACGGCGTCGACCTTGCCGAGCTCGGTGGTGAAGACGACGTCGTCGGCGTCGAGCGTCTCGCCGTCCTGCCAGGTCAGGCCCTCGCGGAGCGTGAGCTCGTAAGTCTTGTCGTCCGTCCACTCGCCGCCCTCGGCGAGCCAGGGCGTCAGCTCGAGGGTGATCGGGTCGAACTGGAACAACGGCTCGTAGACCAGGCCGCGCGCGCCCGTGGCGTGCCCCGAGCTCGGGATCGGGTTCCACGACGTGGGCGGGCCCCACTGGGTGCCGCTCGTGAAGAGCGTCTCCTCGCGCGGGTACTCGGCCACGAGCTCGTTGGCCGAGTCCATGCCCTCCGCCGAGGCGTAGGGGTTGGACGTCGTGGGTGCGCTCCCACCGCCACCGGAACAACCGGCGAGCAGCACGCCGGCCACGGAGGCCGCCGCCAGGGCGAGCACGCCCCGGGACCTGGTCTGTCGAAGGAACATCGTCGATCCTCTCCGCCCGCACGGCCGTCGTGCGGACCAGGCGCCTCGTCGCGCCGGGTTGCTGAGCATCGTTGTGCCTCGGCGAGGTATTGGTCAAGGTTTGTCACCTATGTTGCGCAATTGACACCTACGCCCGACCCGGGCGCTTAGCGCGCCGGGCCGGGCGGACGTTAGGCTGTGTGCGCCGGTCGGGCCCAGCCCGGCCGCCGCACGCGGTTCTCCCACCGGGAGAGGCGCGAGCGCCTGTAGCTCAGTGGATAGAGCACCGCTCTCCTAAAGCGGGTGTCGGCAGTTCGAGTCTGCCCAGGCGCACCTACCGGTCGACGAGCTGCCCGGCGGGCACCGCCGGGCGCTCGGGCTCCTGATGTGCCGGCTCCAGTCGCGCGGCGCGCGCCTCGGCCCGCTCCCCGCCCCGCACGAGCGCGGCCACCACCATGACGACGAGCCCGGCCAGGGTCACGGCGGCGCCGGCCCACAGCGGCGACGTGTACCCGAGGCCGGCGGCGAGCGTCAGCCCGCCCACCCAGGCGCCGAACGCGTTGCCGATGTTGAACGCCGCGATGTTCGCGCCGGAGGCGAGCGTGGGCGCCGCCGACGCGTGCCGCATGACCCGCATCTGCAGCCCCGGCACGGTCGCGAAGCCGACGGCGCCCATCAGCACCAGGCTGATCATGGTCGCGACCTGGCTGGTCGCGGTGAGCGCGAAGACGGCCAGCACCACGGTGAGCAGCACCAGCAGGGTGAGCAGGGTGGCCCCGAGGTTCTTGTCCGCGGCCTTGCCGCCCACCAGGTTGCCCGCGAACAGGCCCGCCCCGAACAGGATCAGCAGCCAGGGCACGGTCGAGCTCGCGAACCCGCTGACCTCGGTGAGCGTGAACGCGATGTACGTGAAGGCGCCGAACATGCCGCCGTAGCCCAGCACGGTCACGGCGATGGACAGCCAGACCTGCGGCGCGCGGAACGCCGCGAGCTCGCCGCGCAGGCCCGGACCGGCCTGCCCGCTCGGCCCCGCGACGTCGTCGGGCACGCCTACCCGGGCCGGGACCAGCAGCGCGATGCCGATGAATGCGAGCACGCCGATGCCGGTGATGGCCCAGAAGGTGGAACGCCAGCCGGCCGCCTGGCCGAGCAGGGTGCCGAACGGCACGCCCAGCACGTTGGCGACGGTCAGGCCCGCGAACATGATCGAGATGGCGGCGGCGCGCCGGTCGCGGGCGACCAGGTCGGCCGCGACGACCGCGCCGATGCCGAAGAACGCGCCGTGGCACAGGGCCGCGACGACCCGGCCGAGCATCATCAGCTCGTACGTCGGTGCCACGGCGGACACCAGGTTGCCCGCGATGAACAGGATCATCAGGCCGAGCAGGGCCTTCTTGCGGTCCACCCGGGTCAGCGCGGCGGTGAGACCGACCGCACCGACCGCGACGGACAGCGCGTAGCCGGAGATGAGGTATCCGGCGACGGTCTCGGTGACGCCGAAGTCCGTGGCCACCTCGGGCAGCAGGCCCATGATGACGAACTCGGTGAGGCCGATCCCGAAGCCCCCGATGGCGAGGGCCCACAGGGCGACAGGCATGACAGTGCTCCTTGAGGTGCTGGGGGTGCTGGTGTCTGGACGGCGGTGCCGGCGGGGCCCGTCAGCCGTCGAAGCGGTCCGGGTGCGGGCCGGTGCGGCCGTCCCGGTCGAGGGCGTCGATCGCGGCGACCTCCTGCGCGGTGAGCTCGAACCCGAGCACGTCGAGGTTCGAGGCGATGCGCGCGGGCGTGACCGACTTGGGGATCACGACGTTCCCGTGCTGCAGGTGCCAGCGCAGCACCACCTGCGCGGCGGAGACCCCGTGCGCCTCGGCGGCGCCGGCCACGGCAGCCTCGTCGAGCACCGCGCCCTGCGCGAGCGGGCTCCACGCCTCGGTGACGATGCCCAGGCCCGCGTGGTGGGCGCGCAGCTCGCGCTGCTGCAGGGCGGGGTGCAGCTCCACCTGGTTGACGACGGGGCGCACGCCGGTCGCGGCGACGATCGCGTCGAGGTGTGCCGGCTGGAAGTTCGAGACGCCGATCTCCCGGACCAGGCCGGCCTCGCGGGCCTCGACGAGCCCCTCCCAGGCGGCGACGTACTGCCCGCGGGCCGCGGCCGGCCAGTGGATCAGGTACAGGTCGAGGGCGTCGAGGCCCAGCAGCTCCAGGCTGCGCTCGAGGGCCGGGCGCACGGCGTCGCGCGCCATGGAGTCGGTCCACAGCTTGCTCGTGACGAACAGGTCGTCGCGGGCCAGGCCGGACTCCGCCAGTGCGCGGCCCACGCCCGCCTCGTTGCCGTAGACGGCGGCGGTGTCGACGCTGCGGTACCCGGCCTCCAGCGCGTGGCCGACGGCGCGGGTGGTCTCGGCGTCGGGCACCTGGAAGACGCCGAACCCGATCTGCGGCATGGTCGCGCCCGGGCGGGCGGCGTTGGGGAGGGCGACGGCGGGGGTCAGGGCAGAGGTCGAGGCGGGGGAAGACATGAGGGCTCCTTGCTGTTCTCCGAACGGTGCCTGCTGCGCGTACGCGGACACCAGGCGGACGCGTTTAGTTGCACGCGCCTCCTAGATAGTTGCACGCGCGCACTAGTTGCACAAGCGCTATAGTTGGAGACCGGAATCACGCCCGCGAAGGAGGGCCCATGGGAATCGCCGACGACGCCGTCGAGATCCGTGCCCAGGGCTGGCGAACGCTCGCCGCGCTGCACGGCATGATCGACACCGCGCTCGAGCGCGCGCTGCAGGCCGAGCACGGCCTGTCCGTCGTGGAGTACACCGTGCTGGACGCGCTGTCCCGGCAGGACGGCTGGCACATGCGCATGCAGCAGCTCGGCCGCGCGACGGCGCTCTCGCCGAGTGCCACGACGCGCCTGGTCAACCGCCTGGAGGACCGCGCGCTGCTCACGCGCGTGCTGTGCCAGGACGACCGGCGCGGCATCTACACCGAGCTCACGAAGGCCGGTGAGAAGCTGCTGGTGGCCGCGCGCCCGACGCACGACCGCGCGCTGCACGAGGCTCTGCAGGAGGCGGAACAGGTGCCGGAGCTGGCCTCGCTCGTCGGCACGCTGGGCGGGGTGGGCGCGGCGGTCTGACCCGGCCTGCCCGGAAGCGCGCGAATGCGACGGCGGGATCCCGCCAGCATCACGGTGTCCGGCCGTCGAGGCTTGGGCCATGACGAACGCGTACGACGACAACACCCCGATCGCCCTGGTCACCGGAGCGAACAGAGGACTCGGTCTCGCCGTGGCCCGCCGACTGGCAGAGGCCGGCGCCACCGTGCTGGTGGGCGGGCGTGACACCGCCCGGGCGGCGGACGCGGCGACGACCCTGCGCGAGGCGGGGCTGGCCGCCCGGCCGGTGACGCTCGACGTGACCGACCAGGCCCAGGTGACGGCCGCCGCGGAGCACATCGGGCTCGGCTACGGCCGCCTGGACATCCTGGTCAACAACGCGGGCATCCTGCCGGAGGCCACCGCGCCCGACCAGGAGCATCCGCTGGACCTGACCATGTTCCGCTCGACGTTCGAGACCAACCTGTTCGGCGCCGCAGCGGTCACGCAGGCGATGCTGCCGCTGCTGCGGCGGTCCGCCGCCGGCCGCATCGTGAACGTCTCGACCGCCATGGGCTCGCTGACCGAGCAGCTCGACCCGCGGTCGCCGTACTTCGGCCTGGTCCTGCCCGCCTACCAGGGCTCGAAGGCCGCGCTCAACGCGCTGACCGTGGCCCTGTCCAAGTCGCTCGCGGACACGCCGATCCTCGTGAACTCGGTCTGCCCGGGCTGGGTCCGGACCGACCTGGGCGGTCCGGACAACCGGGCCGCGGCGCCGACGTCGCCCGAGGAGGCGGCACCGGTCGTGGCGCGCATGGCCCTGCTCGGGCCGGACGGTGCGAGCGGGACGTTCGTCGACCAGGCCGGTCCCCTCGCCTGGTGACCCGACCGGGCGGGCACGCACGCGGCGCGCCCGTCCGCAGGGACGGACGCGCCGCGGGGCCAGGGGCGGTCAGAGGACCGCGCGGAGGAACTCCTGGGTCCGCTCGTTCTCCGGCGACGTGAAGATCGTCTCCGGGTGCGCCTCCTCGATGATCTTGCCGCCGTCGAACATCAGCACCCGGTTGGAGACCTCCCGGGCGAACTGCATCTCGTGCGTGACGATCAGCATGGTGATGTCGGTGGTCTCGGCGATGTTGCGGAGCACGCCGAGCACGTCGGCCACCAGCTCGGGGTCGAGCGCAGAGGTCACCTCGTCCAGGAGCAGGATCTCCGGCTCCATGGCCAGGGCGCGCGCGATGGCGACGCGCTGCTGCTGCCCGCCGGACAGCTGGGTGCAGCGGGCGTCGCGCTTGTCGGCCAGGCCCACCTTCTCCAGCAGGTCCTCGGCCCGGGCGACCGCCTGCGCCTTGGGGATCCCGAGCACGTGGATCGGGGCCTCGATGATGTTCTCCAGCACCGACATGTTCGGGAACAGGTTGAACTGCTGGAACACCATCCCGACCCGGCGCCGCACGAGGCTGCGCCGCTTCTCCGGGATCGCGACGCGCTTGCCGCCGCGGATCTCGTGCGTGTACGGCTTCCCGTCCACGAGGATCAGGCCGTCGTTCGCCTCCTCCAGCGTCATGAGCAGACGCAGGATGGTCGTCTTGCCGGAGCCGGACGGTCCGATCAGCGTGACGCGGTCACCCTTGGCGACCGTGAAGTTCAGGCCGTCGAGCACGACGTTGTCGCCGAAGCGCTTGCCGACGCCCTGGAACTCGATGGCAGGGGTGGTGTCGTTGTCAGGCAAGACGGTTCTCCATTCGGCGGACGAGCAGCGAGGTCGGGTAGCTCACCAGGAGGAAGAGCAGGCCGGCGAGGGTGATCGCCTCGATGTAGCGGAAGTTCGCACCGCCGTACGCCTGCGCGGCGGCATACATCTCGACCACGTAGATGAAGGCCAGGAACGGCGTCTCCTTGAACATGGAGATCGCGTAGTTTCCCAGACCGGGCAGCGTGTTCCGGATCGCCTGCGGCAGGATCACCGCGCGCCAGGTCCGGCTGCGCGGCAGGTCGAGCGCGACGGCGGCCTCCCACTGCCCGCCCGGCACCGCGTCGATGCCGGCCCGGTAGACCTCCGACATGTAGGTCGCGTAATGGATGCCGAGCACCACGCAGCCGACGGCGAGCGACGGGAACTGCGTGAACATCAGGTTGGCGAACACGAGCTGCACCAGCAGCGGCGTGGACCGGATGAACTCGACCAGGAAGCCGACCGGCATGGTGACGACCCGCACGCGGGACCGCCGCACGATCGCGACGACGAGCCCCAGCACCGCGGCGATGATCATGCCCACCACGGTCGCCAGGACAGTGATGCCCAGGCCCTTGATCAGATCGGGGAACACCGCGGCGGCGTGGTCCCAGCTCCAGAAGTCGTTCATGAGCGCACCTCCGTCCCGGCGGTTCTAGCGGGTGTCAGGCGCAGGACCTCGCGCAGCGACGGCCCCTGGCCGACCTTGTGCTTGGCGCGCGCCTCGAGCGCGTTCATCAGCAGCGTGAGCGCGTAGGCGAACACGAAGTAGAGCAGCAGGCCCACCGTGTAGGCGAACACCGTGTCGGTCGTGCCCTTGCGCAGCTCCCCGATGAAGAAGTTGAGGTCGTGCAGCGTGATGTAGGCCGCCAGGGCGGAACCCTTGACGAGCTGGATCAGCAGGTTCGTGAACATGGGCATCATCAGCGGCCAGGCCTGCGGCAGGATCACGCGGCGCAGGCGGTGCACACCACCCAGGTCGAGCGCCGTGGCCGCCTCCCACTGTCCGGTGGGCACGGAGTTGATCGAACCACGCACCACCTCGGCGGCATAGGCGCCGTAGTTGAGCCCGAGCGCGATGATGCCGCAGGCCAGCGGGTCGAGCTCGACGTAGAACGGCGGCAGCGGCAGCACGTAGTACAGCCAGAAGATCTGCACCACGAGCGACGTGCCGCGGAAGAACTCCACGACCACCCGGGACGGCACCCGCGCCCACCGGGTCCGGGCTCGGGAGCCCAGGCCCAGGCCGAACGCGATGATCAGCGCGAGTACCGCACCGGCGATCGTGAGCTGGAGAGTGACGAGAATTCCTTCGCCGAGCTGCGGCAGCAGATCGACGAGCTTTTGCACGTTGTCGGACACGTGCGGGGTCAGCTGTCGAGGCCGAGCTCCGGGGCCAGGTCCTTGGCCAGCGACTCCAGGTCGCCCTCACAGAGCTTCTCGGTGGTCAGGCCCTCGACGGGGCGCTCGGCGGCGGTGAAGCCGAACGGGCCTGCGATCTCCATCCAGCGGTCCTCGTCGGAGACGATCTCGGCGAGCTTCTCGTTGTACGCGTCGCGAAGCTCCTCCTCGCCCTTCGGGAAGACCGTGGCGCCGGCGCCGATCTGCGGCACGCCGTCGATCACAGCCACGAAGGAGTCGGTGACCTCGACGTCGGCGTTCGAGCGCGCCACCAGCGCGTTGAGCGAGATGGCGGTCAGCGCCGACGCGTCGGCCCGGCCCGAGGTGACGGCGTCGAGCGCGTCCTGCGGCGAGCCGACCTTGACGGTCTCGATCCCGAGGGACTTGGTGTAGCCCTCCTCGATGGCGCCGCTGAGCACGGCGAGCTTCACGCCGGCGTCCTTGGCGGACTGCATGTCCGTCAGGTTGTCAGGGTTGCCCGTCGGCGTCAGGAACGCCGTCGTGTACATGATCTCGGGCTCGGAGAAGATCGCCTCCGAGCAGCGCTCGGGAAGGATCGACATCCCGGCGCTCACGGCGTCGTACCGGCCGGCGGTCAGGCCGGGGATGAGCGAGTTCCACTCCGTCTGCACGCCCTCGACGGTGTCGATGCCGAGCTCGCTGAAGATCGCCTCGTTCAGCTTGATGGTGGCTCCGGTGAGCTCGCCGCCGTCCTCGTAGGAGTAGGGCTCCTCACCGTTGAAGGCGACGGTGATGGTGCCGTCGTCCTGGAGCTGCTGGAGCGCGCCACCGGCCTGGTCCGGGGCCGTCGACGAGCACGCGGCCAGCGCGGCCAGGGTCAGTACGGACCCTGCGGCGAGGACGGCTCGGCGCAGCGGGCGGACGCTTGATCTAGACATGGTTCCCTTCACGCCACCCCGGCAGAAAAGCAAAGCCCGGGTGGGCTGGAGTTCACGGACGGCTCGCCACCGTAGCGGAATGACGACGTTCAGACAATCTAGCGTTCGACATTATGATTGTCTACAATCTGCTAGTTCACCCGGCCGGAACCGCCCCGGAGACCGCCGTGGCCGCACAGAAGCCTGCGCACCGGGGATGATGTCGTCATCGACGTTGCGCTCACGGAAGGAGCACCGATGTACCACCCGCCACGGGCCACCCTGGCGACTGCGCCGTCCTTCTCGCGCGTGACGCGTCCCTCGACCGTCGACCTGATCCAGACCGAGCTGCGCAACGCGGTGTACGCGGGCGTGCTCGCCGTCGGCTCGCCGATCCGCGAGGTGGAGGTGGCGACGCAGCTCGGCGTGAGCCGCGGGCCGCTGCGGGAGGCCGCCCAGCGCCTGGTCCAGGAGGGGCTGCTGGTGGCGACGCCGGGGCGCGGCATGCGCGTCGCGACGATCTCGCGGGAGCGGCTCCCGGCGCTCTACGAGGCGCGCAAGTCGGTGGAGATCACCGCGGCCCGCCTGCTCGTCCGCTCCGGGGACGACGCCGCGCTGTCGAGCGTGCGCCGGGCGCACGACGAGCTCGTCGACGCGAACCGCACCGGTGACGCCCGCCGGGTCGGCGGGGCCGACCTGAACCTGCACTGGGCGCTCGTAGCGGCGACCGGTAACCCCTGGCTCACCCGCTGGATGACCACGCTCATCGTCGAGGTGCGGATGGCCACCTTCTCCGTGAGCGACGAGTACGTGGTCCGCAAGGACACCGCCGACGCACACGCCGTGATCGTCGAGCGGCTCGAGGCCCGCGACGAGGAGGGCCTCGTCAGGACCATCACCGACATGCTCGACGGCGCCGTCGCGCGGCTGCTCGGCAAGGAGGACAAGCCGGTCGAGACACTCGAGGAGCCGGCGGACGCGCCGGCGATCACCCTCGGCCCGATCGACGCGCCGGACGAGCCGTAGGGCTCGAGCCCGGCCCGCTGGTCGAGCCGTCTCGCTGGTCGAGCCTGTCGAGACCCGGCCCCCGACCGGCCGCCTAGACCCAGGCCGCCGGGTCCGCGAGCACGGCCTGCAGCACCTCGCGGGCACCGCCCGTCAGCGCTGCCTGCGGCCCGGCCTGCGCGGCCCTGACCTGCAGGTCCACGAACGGGGCCGCGAGCACGCGGTCGGCGAGCACGGCCTCGATGTCGGCGCGCAGCCACGGCAGCAGGTCGGTGTAGGCGCCGCCGAGCACGATCGTCGAGACGTCGAGCAGGTTCACGAAGTCGGCGAGCGCCGAGCCGAGGGCCCGCCCGGCGGGGAGGGCGCCGTCGGCCGACGCTCCCCCGCTGTCCGGCACCCCCGGGCCGCCGTCGGCGAGGCGTTCGACGAGCGCGGCGAGCGGGGCGTCGGGCGGTAGCCCCGCCGCGCGCATCATGGCCGCCTTGCCCGCGTACTGTTCCAGGCAGCCGAAGGCGCCGCACGAGCAGCGCGGCCCGGCGGGGTCGACGACGACGTGCCCGATCTCGCCGTTCCAGCCCCGCTCCCCCAGGAAGAGCGCGCGGTCGACGACGATGGCCGCGCCGATGCCGACGTCACCCGAGACGAAGACGAACGAGTCGGGCGCGGCGACGTCGGACCCGCCGGCGAGCTCCGCGAGCGCCGCGAGCTTGGCCTCGTTGGCGATGCGGACGGGCAGCTCGCCAAGGCCCAGCAGGCCGACCGGCTCGAGCGATGACCAGCCCAGGTTGGGCGCCACCTCCAGCAGGCCGGTGCGCGGGTCGACCAGGCCCGGCAGGGCGAGCCGCGCGCCCGCGACCGTCATGCCCGCCGCGGCGACGCCGTCGCACACCTCGCGGGCGAGCTCGCCGAGGCGGCCGAGCACCACGGCGGGGTCGCTGTCGTGGAACGCGCCCGGGACCACGCGGTCGGCCACGACCTCGCCGGTGAGATCGAGCACACGCACGCCCAGGTAGTCCACGTTGACCTCGAGGCCGAGGCCCACGAGGGACCGGGGTGCCGGGACCAGCGGGACAGCGGGCCGGCCGGCCCGGCCGCCGGTCACGGCGGGCAGCTCGCGCACCAGGCGCGCGGCCACGAGCTGGTCCACCAGCGTGGACACCGTGGCCCGGGCCAGACCGGTCGCGGCCGCCACCCCCGCGCGGGAGAGTGGTTCAGGCACCTCGAACACCGCGCGGGCGACGAGCTCCAGGTTGTGCTCGCGCAGGGAGTGCTGGCGGGCCGCGGCGGGGCCCGTCCGCGTGGAGGTGTCGTGGGCGGTCCCGGCGGTGGTCACGCCTTGACTGTAGCCGAGGGCCGGGTAATAGTTCAGTCGTACAACTAATGCGGCGCCGCATGCCGGGGCCGCCCTCGACGAGGAGACCCCGTGAGCGACATCAAGTACTCGTTCGGCCTGTGGACCGTCGGCTGGCCCGCCGCCGACCCGTTCGGCACGGCGACCCGCCCCGAGCTGGACCCGGCCGAGTCGGTCCGCAAGCTCGCCGACCTCGGTGCCTGGGGCTTCACGTTCCACGACAACGACGTCTACCCCTTCGGCTCGGACGACACCGAGCGCCAGAAGCACATCGACTCCGTCAAGAAGGCCTCCGCCGACACCGGCCTGGTCTGCGAGATGGTCACCACCAACACGTTCACGCACCCCGTCTTCAAGGACGGCGCGTTCACCTCCAACAACCGCGAGGTGCGCCGCTTCGGCCTGCGCAAGGTGCTGCGCAACGTGGACCTCGCCGCCGACATGGGCGCGTCCACGTTCGTCATGTGGGGTGGCCGCGAGGGCACCGAGTACGACAACTCGAAGGACCTCAACGCCGCGCACGCGCGCTACGCCGAGGGCATCGACACCGTCGCCTCGTACATCAAGGAGAAGGGCTACGGGCTGAAGATCGCCCTGGAGCCCAAGCCGAACGAGCCCCGCGGCGACATCTTCCTGCCGACCATCGGGCACGCCATCGCGCTGATCGACTCGCTCGACAACGCCGACATCGTGGGCCTCAACCCCGAGGTCGGTCACGAGCAAATGGCCGGCCTGAACTACACGCACGGCATCGCCCTGGCGCTGCACGTGGGCAAGCTGTTCCACATCGACCTGAACGGTCAGCACGGCCCGAAGTACGACCAGGACCTCGTGTTCGGTCACGGCGACCTGCTGTCCGCGTTCTTCACCGTGGACCTGCTGGAGAACGGCTTCCCGAACGGCGGCCCCCGCTACGAGGGCCCGCGCCACTTCGACTACAAGCCCTCGCGCACCGAGTACCTCGACGGCGTGTGGGAGTCGGCCGCGGCCAACATGAAGACCTACGACCTGCTCGCCGCCAAGGCGAAGCAGTACCGCGAGGACCCCGAGGTCCAGGCCGCGTTCGAGCAGGCCGGGATCTTCGAGCTGGGCCAGTCGACGCTCGCCGAGGGCGAGTCGTTCGACTCCTTCCTCGCCGAGGCCGACCCCGACGTCGACGCCCTCGCCGAGAAGGACTACGGCCTGGTCCGCCTGCACCAGCTGGCGCTGAACCACCTGATCGGCTGACCCCTCCGCCGGTCAAGCCACATCCGCTGGTCGAGCCGGCCCACCGCTGGTCGAGCTTGTCGAGACCTCACCAGGTCTCGACAAGCTCGACCGACGTGCGTCCGACACGCTCGACCAGCGTGCGTCCGACGCGCTGTAGCGTGTCAGTCGCCTCTCCCTACGAACCACCTCCTGGAGCACCGATGCCCCTCGTCGCCGGCGTGGACACGTCCACGCAGTCCTGCAAGATCGTCGTGCGCGACGCCGAGACCGGGGCGCTGGTCCGCACCGGTTCCGCCAAGCACCCCGACGGCACGGAGGTGGACCCGCAGCACTGGTGGGACGCCTTCCAGGAGGCGGCAGCCGCCGCGGGCGGCCTGGCCGACGTCGCCGCGATCTCGGTGGGCGGCCAGCAGCACGGCATGGTCACCCTCGATGCCGACGGCAACGTCGTGCGCCCGGCGCTGCTCTGGAACGACACCCGCTCCGCGCCGTCGGCCGAGGCTCTGATCAGCGAGCTCGGCGACGGCAGCCGCGAGGCCGGGGCGCAGGCCTGGGCCGACGCCGTCGGCTCCGTGCTCGTCGCGTCCCTGACCGTCACCAAGCTGCGCTGGCTGCGCGACAACGAGCCCGAGAACGCGGCCCGCGTCGCCGCCGTCGCGCTCCCCCACGACTGGCTGTCGTGGCGCATCGCGGGCTACGGCCCCGCGGGCGACCCGACCGCTCCCCTGGGCCCGCAGCTCGACAAGCTGTTCACCGACCGCTCGGACGCCTCGGGCACCGGGTACTACGACGCCGCCGTCGGCGAGTACCGGCCTGACCTGCTGGAACGCGCCCTGGGCCGGACCGACGTCGTGCTCCCGCGCGTGGTCGGCGTGGCCGAGGCGGGCGCCGTCGCACACCCGAGCATCGCGGGCGCCGACCTCGACCCTTCGACAGGCTCAGGGACCGGCTGCCTCATCGGCCCCGGCGCGGGCGACAACGCCGGCGCGTCCCTCGGGCTCGGCATGACGCCGGGCGACATCGCCATCTCGATCGGCACCTCCGGTGTGGTGTCCGCCGTCGCTCCCAAGCGCACCGCGGACGGCACCGGCGCGATCAACGGGTTCGCCGACGCGACCGGGAACGCCCTCATGCTCGCCGTCACGCTCAACGCGGCGCGCGTGCTGGACGCCGCCCGCGAGGTGCTCGACGTCGACTTCGACGAACTCGCCGAGCTGGCGCTCCAGGCCCCGCCCGGCTCCGACGGCCTGGTGCTCGTGCCGTACCTGGAGGGCGAGCGCACCCCCAACCGGCCCGACGCCACCGGCACGCTGCACGGCATCCGCCTCGCGACGTCGACCCGCTCGCACCTGGCGCGCGCCTACATCGAGGGCATGCTCTGCGGGCTCGCCGACGGTCTGGACGCGCTGCGCGCCCAGGGTGTCGCGGTGGAGCGCGTGATGCTGATCGGCGGTGCCGCGCAGTCCCCGGCCGTGCAGCAGATCGCCCCGCAGGTCTTCGGCCTGCCGATCGGCATCCCCGAGCCGGGCGAGTACGTGGCCGACGGCGCCGCGCGCCAGGCCGCGTGGACGCTCGCCGCGGCGTCGGCCCCGGGCGGCGCGGACGACGTCGCCGCACCCGCCTGGTCGACGACGATCGCGACCACGCTGGCGGCCGACCCGAAGCCCGTGGTTCGCGAGCAGTACGCGGCGGTCCGCGACCTGGTCTGAGCTGTCGGCGGGCGTGGCCGCGCCCGGGAACCACCACGAACTCGGGGTGTGTTGCTCTCAGTAGAACTTGTCTACGCAGAGCAACACACCCCGGATTCGTACGGTCACCCTGGCTGGTCGGAACGCGTGTACCGCAGGTGCCGGAACCGCAGCCCGGAGGACGACGTCGTCCACTCCGTCGCGGAGGCGACCGACCACTCCGGACCGATCTCCGGGGCGTACACGTCGCCCTCGACCTCGGTGTTGATCTCGCTCACCTCGAGCACGTCCGCGACGGGCATCGCGGCGTTGTAGATCTGCGACCCGCCCATCACCCAGATCTCGTCGCCGCCCGGCGCGTCGGCCGCGACCGTGAGCGCCTCGCCCAGGGTGCCGGCCGGCACGACGTCGCCGTCGGCGTCGGGCACCCCGTGAGGGCCGCGCGAGGAGATGACGATGTTGGTGCGCCCCGGCAGCGGACGCCTGGGCAGCGACTCCCAGGTGAGCCGGCCCATCACGACGGGGTGCCCGGCCGTGGTGCGCTTGAAGTGCGCGAAGTCCTCGGGCACGTGCCACGGGATGTCGCCGCCGGCGCCGATCACGGGCCGGCCTGCGGCGTCGCGCGCCTGCCCCCAGATGAGCCCGATCATCAGACGGCGATCGGGGCCTTGATGGTGGGGTGCGAGACGTACCCCAGCACCTCGACGTCCTCGAACTCGTAGTCGAAGATCGAGTCGCGCGGGGCGAGCCGCAACGACGGGTAGGGGTACGGGTCGCGCGCGAGCTGCGTCTCGACCTGCTCCACGTGGTTGTCGTAGATGTGCACGTCGCCGCCGGTCCAGACGAACTCGCCGACCTCGAGCCCGGTCTGCGCCGCGACCATGTGCGTCAGCAGCGCGTAGGACGCGATGTTGAACGGCACCCCGAGGAACAGGTCGGCCGAGCGCTGGTAGAGCTGGCAGCTCAGCTTGCCGTCCGCCACGTAGAACTGGAACAGGGCGTGGCACGGCGGGAGCGCCATGTCGTCCACCTCGGCCGGGTTCCACGCCGTGACGATGTGCCGCCGCGAGTCGGGGTTGGTGCGGATCTGCTCGACGACCTTGGCGATCTGGTCCACGTGCCCGCCGTCGGGAGTGGGCCACGAGCGCCACTGGACCCCGTAGACCGGGCCCAGCTCGCCCGACTCGTCGGCCCAGTCGTCCCAGATCTTGACGCCGCGCTCCTGCAACCAGCGCACGTTGGAGTCGCCGCGCAGGAACCAGAGCAGCTCGTAGACGACCGACTTGAGGTGCACGCGCTTGGTGGTGATCAACGGGAACCCCTTGGCCAGGTCGTACCGGATCTGCCGCCCGAACACGCTGCGCGTCCCCGTGCCGGTGCGGTCGCCCTTGCGGGCGCCGGTGGCGAGCACGTCACGGAGCAGGTCCTCGTACGGGGTGTCGATCTCGGTCATGGGGGCAAGCCTACGTCCGCGACCGCCGGGAGCCCGGGCAGCGCCACGGGTCAGGACCGGTCCGCCCGGAGCTCCTTGAGCCGGGCACCGCGCCGGCGGTAGAGCACGCCCATCGTCACGATCACGAGGGCCACGACGCCGCCCGCCACCGCGCCCCAGGCCGACCCACCACGGAACGCGGGCCCGTCGACGTCGAGGATCCGCTCGCCGGCGTGCGCCGCCGCCGAGGTGCCCATGACGATCCCGAGCGTCAGCAGGTTGGGCACCGCGAACACCACCGCCGCCGCGAGGTACCCGCTGCGCACCTGCCAGGACCGCCGGGTCAGCACGGCCTGCGCGAGGAACAGCACCGGGACCAGAGTGAAGACCGCGCCCACCATGAGCCCCCACCAGGCGCCCGCGGCGAACGAACCGTCCACCGCGTTGCCGATCACCTGGGCCCACCAGCGGGGCAGGAACGCGTCCAGGAACAGGTAGATCAGCCAGACGGCGAGGATCACGGCGGCTACGCCGAGCAGGCGCAGGCCGATGTCCTTCCAGTCCGGCCGCCACGCGGTTCTCCCCCCGCCCGACGTCGCCCCGGTCGCCCCCTGCTCGCCGCTCACGTTCTGCGCCATGGGTGAGATCGTCGCAGCGTACGGGCCGCTCTGCCCGGCGAACGGGAACGTCGCGGAGGCCGTTCGCGTTGAGCACTAGGCCGACCGACCGGGACCCGGAGCGTCCAGCTACGTGACCGTGTCGGTGAGCAGTGGAAGGATCACCCTCATGACGGAGCAGACCACCACCCCGGGAGCCACGCCCACCGAGGACGCCGTGACCCCCTCACCCACGGACCCGCTGTGGGTGGAGCGCAACGGCACGCGCACGTACACGGGCTTCTCGGCCCGCGGCGCGCGCGTGGAGATCGGACCGGCCAGCGCCGGTGCGGTGTTCACGCCGGGCGAGCTGCTGAAGGTCGCGCTCGCCGCCTGCGCCGGGATGAGCAGCGACCGCGCCTTCGCGCGCCGCCTGGGTGACGACTACAAGACCACGATCCGCGTCGAGGACCCCAAGGACATGGCGGAGGACCGGTACCCGGTGCTCACCGAGAAGTTCGAGATCGACCTGTCCGCCCTCGACGACGAGGACCGGGCCAAGCTCCTGACGATCGCCCAGCGGTCGATCGACAAGGCCTGCACCGTCGGGCGCACGCTCGAGGCGGGCGCCCGGATCCCGGACGCGCAGTTCAACCAGCCGGAGGGCTGACCATGACCGACGACAAGAAGCTGACCGCAGCCGAGTCCAACGGCAAGGCCACCCCGGGCGACTCGCTCGTCAAGCCCGACGGGTCGCTGCACGTCACCAAGGCGGACTGGCTCAACTACAAACCGGACGGCCCCCTCGACCATCTGGTGGACCGGGCCGTGACCATCCCCTCGGCCACCATCCACAAGCATGTGGACAAGGTGCGCGCGCGGAACCCCGACGCCTCGCCGGCGGAGATCATCAAGCTCCTGGAGAAGGAGTACATGCGGGTCATCCAGACCACGGGCAGTGCCGTCGGCGCGGCCGCGGCGATCCCGGCGGTCGGCACCGCCGCGAGCGTCGCGCTGTCGACGAGCGACGTGGCGACGTTCTTCGCGTCGTCCGCGGCGTTCTCGCTCGCCATCGCGGACGTGCACGGGATCGACGTCCAGGACGTCCCGCGCCGGCGCGCGCTCCTGCTCGCCACCGTGCTCGGTGACAAGGGTGCGAAGGACGTCGAGGACGCCATCGGCGGCTCCGGTGTCGCGTGGGGCAAGGTGCTGCTCACGAGCATGCCCCGCGGCACGCTCCAGCGCGTCAACAAGGCGCTGACCCACCAGTTCATCAAGAAGCAGATCGCCAAGCAGGGCAGCCTGCTGCTCGGGCGCATCCTGCCGTTCGGCATCGGGGCCGTCGTCGGCCTGGTCGGCGCCCGCGCGCTCGGCCACACCGTCATCGCGCAGTCCCGTGCCGCGTTCGGCCCGCCGCCGGACCGGTTCCCGCGCGTCATCGAGCAGAAGTAGGTCGTTCCCGGCACCGAGCGGCCGATATATGCGGGCGGCGAGGCGGGATTCCGGGACCCGACCTAGGCTGCGGGTCATGGCGGACACGACGCACGGCGCACTCGCCCCGACGTACCATCCCCTGCCGGTCACGATCGCGCGGGCGCACGGTACACACGTATGGGACACCGACGGCAACGAGTTCCTCGACTTCCTGTCGGGGTACTCGGCCCTGAACTTCGGGCACCTGCACCAAGGGCTGGTCGCGGCTGCGATGACGCAGCTGCGCCAGGTCACCCTCACGTCCCGTGCGTTCGACCACGACCGGCTCGAGGAGTTCGCCCAGCGGCTCGTCGAGGTGGTGGGCCCGCTGACGACCGGCGGCGAGGACAGCCTCGTGGTGCCGATGAACACCGGCGCCGAGGCCGTGGAGACCGCGATCAAGGCGGTCCGCAAGTGGGGCTACGACGTACGCGGCGTGCCGGAGGGCCAGGCGACGATCGTGATCGCCGGGGGCAACTTCCACGGCCGCACCACCACCTTGGTCGGGCTGTCGGACGACCCGGTCGCGCGCGACGGGTTCGGACCGTTCGCCCCCGGCTTCGTGCGGGTGCCGTTCGGTGACCTGCAGGCCGTGGCCGACGCCGTCGACGACACCACCGTGGCCGTGCTGATGGAGCCGGTGCAGGGCGAGGCCGGCGTGGTGATCCCGCCGGACGACTTCTGGCCCGGCCTGCGTGCCCTCACCACCGAGAAGAACATCGTCCTGGTCGCCGACGAGATCCAGTCGGGCCTCGGCCGCACCGGCACCACCCTGGCCTGCGAGCTCTGGGACGTGCAGCCGGACCTGGTCTGCCTGGGCAAGGCGCTCGGCGGCGGGATCGTGGCGGTCTCGGCCGTCGTCGGCAGGCCCGAGATCCTCGGCGTCCTGACGCCGGGCACGCACGGCTCCACGTTCGGCGGCAACCCGCTGGCGTGCGCGGTCGGCGTCGCCGCGCTCGACCTGCTCTCGACGGGGCAGTACCAGGCCCGAGCCGCGGCGTCGGGCAAGGTGCTCCAGGAGCGGCTCGACGCGCTGGTGGACCAGGGTCTGCTGACCGGTGCGCGCTGCGTCGGGCTCTGGGCCGGCGTCGACGTGGACCCGGAGCTCGGCACCGGCCGCGAGCTGTGCGAGGCGCTGCTCGAGCGGGGTGTGCTCGCCAAGGACACGCACGCCTCGACCATCCGCCTGTCGCCGCCCCTGTCGATCGTCCAGCCCGAGCTGGAGATGGCGCTCGACATCCTGGAGGAGTCCCTGGTGGCGCTGCGGGACGGCGGCCCGGGCGGCGGCGCCGGCGAGAAGCCGGACGACGACGGGTCGGACGGCGCGGGGGTAACCGAAGAGGCTGTGGCCGAGGAAGCTGTCGCCGAGTCTGAGCCTGCCGAGACGGAGCCTGCCGACGAGGCGCTGACCGACGAGGCACCGGCGACCGAGGCCCCGACCGAGAAGCCCGCGACCGAGGCCCCGACCGAGAAGCCCACCGACGAGACCGACAGCACAACTGCCCCATCCGCGGACACGTCAGACATCCCAGACGCGGAAGTCACCCCGCCCCGCAAGCGCCGCCGGTCACGGCTGTCACCGGCCGCCGGCTGAGCGTATTCTCCCGGGGGTGACCACTACGACGTCGTCCCACCACACCGCTATGCTCCCGGACCTCGCGCAGCTCCAGCAGGCCTACGCCGAGCTTCAGGCCAAGGGCCTGAAGCTGGATCTGACGCGCGGCAAGCCGTCCGCCGAGCAGCTCGATCTCGCCGAGCCGATGCTGGCCCTGCCCGGCGTGGGCGTGCACACCGACGAGACCGGCACGGACGCGCGCAACTACGGCGGGCTGGACGGCGGCATCACGATCCGCCGCATCTTCGCCGAGCTGCTCGACGTGCCCGTGGAGCAGCTCCTCGCGGGCGGGAACGCGTCCCTCACGACCATGCACGACGTCGTCGCGTTCGCCGAGCTGTTCGGCTTCCCCGACTCCCCCAGGCCGTGGGCGCGCGAGGAGAAGGTGCGCTGGATCTGCCCGGTGCCGGGCTACGACCGGCACTTCACGATCTGCGAGGCCTTCGGCATCGAGATGATCCCGGTGCCGATGACGGCGGACGGCCCGGACGCCGAGGCCGTCGCGGCGCTCGTCGCGGCCGACCCCACGATCAAGGGCATGTGGGTCGTGCCCACGTACTCCAACCCGGACGGCGCGGTCATCAGCGCCGACGTCGCCCGCGCGCTGGTCTCCATGCCCGCCGCCGCGCCGGACTTCCGCATCCTGTGGGACAACGCGTACGCGGTGCACCACCTGACCGACGACGAGGTGACCAGCCCGAACGCGATCGCCCTGGCCGCCGAGGCCGGACACCCGGACCGCGTGCTGCTGTTCGCCTCCACGTCCAAGATCACGTTCGCGGGCGCGGGCGTCTCGTTCCTGGGCAGCTCGGCGGCGAACGTCGCCTGGTTCAAGAAGCACCTGTCGGTCGCCTCCATCGGCCCGGACAAGCTGAACCACCTGCGGCACGCGATGTTCTTCGGCTCGGCCGACGGCGTGCGCGAGCACATGCGCAAGCACCGCGCGATCCTGGCGCCGAAGTTCGAGGCCGTGGTCGAGATCCTGACCGAGCGCCTGGGGGGCTACGGCATCGCGTCGTGGACCGAGCCCAAGGGCGGTTATTTCGTGTCGCTCGACGTCGCGCCGGGCACGGCGGCCCGGGTGGTGCAGCTCGCCAAGGAGGCCGGCATCGCGCTGACCCCCGCCGGCGCCACCCACCCGTACGGCAAGGACCCGCGGGACCAGAACGTGCGCCTGGCGCCGTCGATGCCTCCGCTGGACGAGGTCCGCACGGCGATGGACGGTGTCGCCACCTGCGTGCTGCTCGCCGCGGCCGAGGCCGCGCAAGCCTGACCGGCCCGCACCACTCACGAACGTGTCAGACCCTCAGGTCACTCCGGTGACCTGAGGGTCTGACACGTTCGAGGTACCGGTCAGTCCGGGCAGTGCTTGTTCACCACGAGCACCGGGCAGGCCGCGTGGTGCAGCACCGCCTGGCTCGTCGAGCCCAGCAGCAGCCCGCGGAACCCGCCGCGACCGCGCGAGCCGACGACGACGAGGTCCGACGCCGTGGAGAACTCCGTCAGCAGCTCCGCGCCCGTGCCGTCCAGCACGATGCGCCGGATGCGCAGGCCTGGGTTTTCGGCCTCGTACCGGTCGACGAGCACGTCCATGCCGGCCCCGATGTCGGCCAGCACCTGCTCCCGGTCGATCGACGACGGCAGCCACGCCAGCATCCCCGCGTTGCCCACGGGTACACCCGTGACGGCGGTCAGCTCCGCGCCCCACGCGTTGGCCTGGACGATCGCGTGCTGCAGCGCCCGTTCGGCCTGCGGCGACCCGTCCACGCCGACGACGATGCGGCGCACCTCCCGGATCTCCGCGACCCCGGGCGCCACGCCGGTCTCGGCGTCCGCCGCACCGGCGGCGGTGCCGGGCTCGTCGGAGCTGATGTCCGGCGGGGTCCAGGAGACGCCCCGGTTGGTCTCGGCCCGCAGCGGCACGACGACCACCGGACACTTCGCGTGCGCCGGCAGCGCGGACGACACCGTGCCCAGCAGGCGCTCCGTGAAGCCTCCCCGGCCGCGGGTCCCCACGACGGCGAGCCCGTAGTCCGCTGACAGCTCCACGAGCACGCCCGCGGCGTCACCGGTGGCGACCTCCGTCGTAGCGCGCACCCCGGCGTCGGCCACGCGGTTCTGCGCCTCGACCAGGACCGCCTTGGCGCCCTCCTGGATGGTGGTGTCGTCGAGGGCGGCATACCCGCCGTCGAGCGACGCGGCCGTGAACGACGGCAACGAATAGCTGCACACGATGTGCAGCGCCCAGCCCACGCGGTGCGCGTAAGCGGTAGCCCAGTCCAGCGCGTGCAGACTCGCGGCCGATCCGTCCACCCCGACCAGTACGACCTCGGATCGTGTCATCGCCAGTCCTTTCTATGGCAGTGCACCTTTGCCCTCCAACGCTACCGGCGGCGCGGCGGTCTTGGGTAACCGGAGGCAAAAAGTCTGCAGAAAGATGGCAAAGCAGAGCGCCCGCCCGGTCGTGACCGGACAGGCGCTCTGCGAGGTACTACGTGGCTGCGATCAGCCCAGGCGGATGAACGTCGGGTTCGACTGCCAGATGGTGCGGAAGTCGACCACGGTGCCCGGCTTGGACGCGTCGATCATGGTGTTGCCACCGGCGTAGATCGAGACGTGCCCGGGGGTCCACATCAGGTCGCCCGGCTGGGCCTCCGAGGCCGGCACCTGCGTGCCGTAGCCGGACTGCGCCGAGGACGAGTGCGGCAGCGCGATGCCGAGCTGGCCGTAGACGTACGAAGTAAAGCCCGAGCAGTCGAAACCGCTCGGGCTGCCGCCACCGGAGACGTACGGGACGCCGATGTACCGGCTGGCGATGGAGATCACGGAGTTGCCGATCGCCGACGCCGGGACGTCGACGGACGAGGCGGTCGAGACCGTGGTGGCTGCTGCGGCAGCGGCCTCGGCAGCCTCGGCGGCGGCGGCCTCAGCGGCCTCCTCCGCCTCCTTGGCGGCGAGCTCGGCCTGGTAGTCCTCGTTGTCGGCAGCGGAGACCACCGAGACGGCGGACTTCTCGACGCTGAGCTCGGCGTCGGGCGCGACGGTCACGACGGGAGCGTTGGACAGGGACTCACGGGCCTGCGACGTCAGCGCGTTGAGGTCCACGGAGTTCATCTTGGCGGGGCCGGTCTCCAGCGGAGCGGCCTGCGCAGCCATCGCGCCACCGAACGTCGAGACCAGGAGCGCGCCACCTGCGGCGGCGACCGCGGTACGACGACCCACTGCGGCGTTCTGGGCGAGCTCGGTGAGCGGAGTCACGGGGCGACGCGCAGCACGATGGCGTGCGCGGGTGGTACGTGCGGTCACGAAGTACCTCTCCTTGTACGCCTTCGAGGTCAGCTGTCGGGTTCGGGTGGGAGAAATCACCCGGCCGTGCGCTCCCGAAGGATTACCCGGCTTCACCCCTAGGACGCACCCTGGCGCCCGATGGTGGGTCCCCCGCCTCTGTCATGCGGTCGTCTTGGGGCCCCGGCCGGTGACAGAGTTCGGCGTCCGTCCGGAGACTCCCTCGGAATAAACTCCGCGGGAGCGGTCCGAACGTACCCGACGTCACCCCCGATGTCACGTTCCGGCAACGAATGTCATGCCGTGTCGGACAGAGGGTGACACCTTTCCGACAAAAACGACTATTTCGCACCCCTGTCGCCCCGTACCGGGGCGGCCGGATCAGGCCGTCGCGACGAAGAGGTGCCGGGCCAGGTCCTCGCCCAGCTCGAGCGCCGTCCCGGCGCCGTCGACCGTCACCGTGTACGTACCGTCGCTGAGCTCCGCCGTGATCCGCGAGCCGGGCACGAGGCCGGCGTCGGACAGGCGGGCCAGCAGCTCGACGTCCGTCTGCAGGGGCTCCGCGATGCGGGTCAGCGACGCCGCGAGCGGCTCGCCCTTCACGCCCTTCTTGGCCGCGGCCTCGAACGCCGAGGGCAGCGAGATCACGCCGGCCAGGAACGGCACGTCCGTGTAGGCCTCGCCCAGCTCCGACAGGCCGGGGATCGGGTTGCCGTACGGGTCGTGGTGCGGGTGGTCCAGCAGGCCCACGAGCCGCTTCTCCACCAGGTCGCTCATCACGTGCTCCCAGCGGCAGGCCTCGACGTGCACGTGCTCCCAGTCGAGCTTGATCACGTCGGTCAGCAGCCGCTCCGCCAGGCGGTGCTTGCGCATCACGCGCATCGCCTTCTCGTGCCCGAGCTCCGTGAGCTCGAGGTGGCGGTCCCCGGTCACGATCACGAGGCCGTCGCGCTCCATGCGCGCGACGGTCTGCGACACCGTCGGCCCGGAGTGCCCCAGGCGCTCCGCGATGCGCGCGCGCAGGGGGGTGATGCCCTCCTCGTCGAGCTCGTAGATCGTCTTGAGGTACATCTCGGTGGTGTCGATCAGATCCGTCACGTCAGCTCCCGTCATGCGCGCAGCCGTCCAGTCGCCCTGGGCTCGGCGCCCCGGGCGTCGGCCCAGGTTCTAGTCTAGTTCTGTGCCACTGACAATCCCGACACACCTGCTGCCCACCGACGGCCGTTTCGGCTCAGGCCCGTCCAAGGTGCGCCAGGGACAGGTAGATCATCTCGTGGCGAACGCCCACGTGCTCGGTACGTCGCACCGGCAGGCGCCCGTCAAGGACGTGGTCCGCCGCATCCGCGAGGGTGTCACGGAGCTGCTCGGCGCGCCCGACGGCTACGAGGTGGCGCTCGGCAACGGCGGCTCCACCGCCTTCTGGGACGTGGCCACCCTGTGCCTCGTGGAGCGCAAGGCGCAGCACGCGTCGTTCGGCGAGTTCGGCGGCAAGTTCGCCACGGCGACGTCGCGCGCCCCGTTCCTCGAGCCCTCCCAGGTGATCACCGCGGAGCCGGGCACCGTCGCCTACCTCGAGCCGGCCGACGACGTCGACACCTACGCCACGCCGCACAACGAGACCTCGACGGGCGCGATGGCGCCGGTGCTGCGCCCGTCCGGGCCGGACGGCGCGATCGTCCTGACGGACGCGACGTCCGGGGCCGGTGCGCTGCCGGTGGACCTGCGCCAGACCGACGCCTACTACTTCGCCCCGCAGAAGGCGTTCGCGGCCGACGGCGGCCTGTGGCTCGCCGTGCTGTCGCCCGCCGCCGTCGAGCGGGCCGCCCGGATCGAGGCCTCGGGCCGCTGGGTTCCGGAGTTCCTGTCGCTCACGACGGCGATCACGAACTCGCGCCTGGACCAGACGCTGAACACGCCCGCCGTCGCGACGCTCCTGCTCCTGGCCGACCAGGTGGAGTGGCTCCTCGCGCAGGGCGGCCTGAAGTGGTCGACGGAGCGGTGCGCGACATCGGCCGAGATCCTCTACACCTGGGCCGAGAAGCGCTCGTGGGCGACGCCGTTCGTGGCGCGCCCCGAGGAGCGGTCCACGGTGGTCGGGACCATAGACCTGGCCGACGAGATCGACGCCGGACGGGTACTCTCCGAGCTACGCGCCAACGGCGTCCAGGACGTGTTCGCCTACCGCAAGCTCGGGCGGAACCAGCTCCGCGTCGGCATGTTTCCTGCCGTCGAGCCCGACGATGTAGCCGCGCTCACCGAGTGCGTGGACTACCTCGTCGAGCGCATCTGACCAGGCTGATCACGTCCGCAATACCCCTTGGACGGGGAGTTCTGCCTATTGTCCGGTGCACGGGGGCTCTGTAACGTTTCCGCAACAGAGGGAACCATTTTGAGGGGCTGTTCAACAAGATGCCATTGATCGACCACTTCACCTTCGGGATCGTGACGCCCATCCTGGCGTTCGCGATCTCGTGCACCGGCGCTGCGACGGGCCTCGCCTGCACGTCCCGCGCCCGAGCAGCTGCGGGCGGAGCGCGCGCGGCGTGGCTCATCTTCGGCGCCATCGCGCTGGGCGGTACCGGGATCTGGGTGATGCACTTCGTCGCCATGCTCGGCTTCTCCGCCTCGGGCGTGACAATCCGCTACAACATCCCTGAGACCCTCCTCAGCGCCGCCATCGCGATCGTCGTCGTCGGGGCGGGCCTCTTCATCACCGAGCTCGGCAAGCGCAAGCTGCCCGCCATGCTGGTCGGCGGCGCGCTGGCCGGTGCGGGCGTCGCCGCCATGCACTACATGGGCATGGAGGCGATGGAGATGTCCGCACAGATCGCCTACAACCCGGTCTACGTCATCGCGTCGATCGTCATCGCGATCGTCGCGGCGACCGCCGCGCTCTGGTGCACCGTCCACATCCGCGGCACGCTCGCCACCATCGTGGCCACGCTGGTCATGGGCATCGCGGTGACGGGCATGCACTACACGGGCATGGCGGGCGTGTCCGTGGTCAACCCGGTCGACACCGTTCCCACGGGCGCCTCGACCATGCAGCTGCTCGTGCCGCTCGTCATGGCGGTGAGCGTCGTGACGTTCCTGCTCATCCTCGGCATCGGCCTCTGGCCCACCGAGGACGAGCTGCGCACGCAGGCCGAGTTCGAGAACCGGCTCAAGGCGCACAGCGAGCAGGGCCAGCGGTTCGAGAACGTGCAGCAGGAGCTCCAGCCGAGCGTCGGCCAGTTCGCGCAGTCGCACCGCGCGCGCTGACTCCTCGCGGCACCGTACGGCGAAGCGCCCGTCCCCCTTCCCCGGGGGCGGGCGCTTCGCCGTTCCCACCTGGGGCTTCTCCCGCCGTCCGACGCCGCGCGGTGTGACCACACCCACGTACCGTTAGCAAGGCTAATGAACTAGAATGGGGCGGGTGCCGTCGAGCTCCCGCAGGTCCAGCCGTAGCCCGGCGACCGTCGGGGGCGACCTCCGAGTCGCCCTCACCCGAGTGTCCCGCCGCCTGCGCGCCGAGCGCGGTGAGGCCGACCTCCCAGAGGGGCAGTTCGGGATCCTGACGGTGCTGCACCGACACGGCGAGATGTCCCCCGGCTCCCTCGCCGAGCACGAGCGCGTGCGCCCCCCGTCGATGACCCGAGCGGTGAACACCCTGGCCGAGCTCGGCCTCGTCGAGAAGGTGGAGCACGCGACCGACAAGCGCCAGGTCGTCGTCCGTCTCACCACGGCCGGCGAGCGCGAGGTCGCCGAGACCCGGCGGCGTCGCGACGCCTGGCTCACCAAACAGCTGTCCACCCTGACCGTAGAGGAGAGAGAGATCCTTGCAGGAGCCAGCGAGCTCCTGCTGCGGATCGCCGCTCGATGAGCGCAACCTTCGCCAGCCTTAAATATCGTAACTATCGTCTCTGGTTCGCCAGCGCTCTCGTCGCCAACATCGGCACCTGGATGCAGCGCGTGGCGCAGGACTGGGTCGTCCTGACCCTCCTGACCGACAACTCCGGCGTCGCGGTCGGCATCGTGACCGCGCTGCAGTTCATCCCGCACATCTTCCTGTCCGCGTGGGCCGGCCTGCTGGCCGACCGCGTCGACCGCCGCAAGCTCCTGATGATGACGCAGGGCGGCATGGGCGTACTGGGCCTCGGGCTCGGTGCGCTGGTGCTGTCCGGCGCTGCCGAGCTGTGGCACGTGTACGTGTTCGCCACCCTGCTGGGTGTCGTGAGCGCGATCGACGGGCCGGTGCGCCAGACGTTCGTCGCCGAGCTCGTGCCGACCAAGCGGCTCGCGAACGCCGTCGGGCTCAACTCGACGAACTTCAACGCCGCACGCCTCATCGGCCCCGGCGTGGCGGGCCTGCTCATCGCGGCCGTGGGCACCGGCTGGGTGTTCATCATCAACGGCATCGCCTTCGGTGCCGTGATCCTGGCGCTCACCCGCATGCGCGACCTGCGCGTGCAGCCCACCGCCTCGCGCGCCAAGGGGCAGATCCGCGAGGGCCTGTCCTACATCCGCGGGCGCAGCGACATCGTGGTGATCATGGTCGTGATGGGCGTGGTCTCCACGTTCGGCCTGAACTTCCAGCTCACCTCCGCCATGATGGCGCGCGTCGAGTTCGGACGGGGCGCCGGCGAGTACGGCATCCTCGGGTCCGTGCTCGCGATCGGCTCGCTCGCCGGTGCGCTCCTGGCGGCCCGTCGCGAGCGGCCGCGGGTGCGGCTCGTGCTCGGTGCTGCGTTCGCGTTCGCGATCGCCATGGGCATCCAGGCCGTCATGCCGACCTACCTCGGCTACCTGATCATGTGCATCCCGGTCGGCTTCGCGTCGCTGACCATGCTGACGTCGGCCAACGCCGCGATCCAGCTCTCGGTCGCGCCCGAGATGCGCGGTCGCGTCATGTCGATCTACATGATGGTGCTGCTCGGCACCACGCCGCTGGGCTCCCCCGTCGTCGGCTGGATCGGCGAGACGTTCGGCCCGCGGTACGCGGTGCTGATCGGGGCCGTGGCCACGCTGCTGGTCGCGGCGATCGCGACGGTCTGGGCCTACCGGACGTGGCACGTGCGGGTCCGCGCGCGGCTCTCCCGCGAGCACCGCATCCCGCGCCCGTACCTTCACGTGGAGTACCCGCCGGTGGCCGACCCGACCCCGGACCGCCAGGCCCTGGCGGCGTAGCCCGCGGGGCGGGCCGCGGGCCCGGCCCGGGAGGGTGGGCGCGAAGTGCGCTTCTACCCAGTCATTGGGCCCGGAATCGAGCTGATTCCGGGTCCAATGACTGGGTAGAAGCGCACCTTTCGTTTCGGGGTGACGACGACGGCCACGGCGGTCACGTCCGGGCCGACGGGCACAGCGGGCACGGCGGGGAGAGAGGAGCGGGACCACCGAAGGGACCACGCACGCCGGGGTGACTGACGACGAGCGCGACCACAGGGGGCCGTTCTCGACGGTTGTGCACAGGGCGGGCCGACGACGTCTGCCGCGCCGGCGCCGGGCTGGTGAAGTGGGTCCATGCCGAAGTCCTTCGTGATCCCGCGCGCCGCCGAGCCGATCCTGCGCCGGCAGGCCGGCCTGCTGTCCACGGTCCAGTGCGAGGAGCTCGGCATCGGCCGGGAGGTCCGGCGGCGTCTGGTCGGGCAGCTCCGCTGGACCAGCCCCGCGCGCGGCGTGTACGACACCGATCCCGTGCCGCTCGCCGGCCGGGTCCGGGACGACTGGTTCGACCACGCCGCGAGCTGGCGCACCTGGTTCGCGCTGCTCCTGCACGGTCCCGACGCCGTCGCCACCGGCTGCTGCGCGCTCGTGCTGCACGGCGTCTCCGGGCTGCCGCGGGACTTTCCCCTGGAGGTCGCTCGCGAGGACCGGTCGCCCCGGCGCACGCGGCACGACGTCGTCGTCGTGGACTACGCGCCGTTCCCCACGGTGCAGGTGGGCGACCGCGTGGTCGCCCGGATCGACCACGCCGCGGCGCAGGCGCTACGCCGGCTCCCCCGCCAGAACGCACTCGCCGTGCTCGACGACCTCGCCCGCCGGCACGGGTTCACCCCGACCCGGCTCGCAGAGCTGCACGACCTCGTCCGGCGTCGGCACGGCAGCGCCCGGCTCCACGAGCTCTTCGGGCTGGTCGACCCCCGCTCCGAGTCCTTCGCCGAGTCGGCGGCGCGACTGTCGTTCCACGACAACGGGGTGCCGCCCGACGACCTCCAGGTCCGGTTCGCGGCGGACGGCGTGGTCGTCGCGCGCGTCGACTTCGTCTGGCGGCTGCCCGCCGGGCGCTGGCTGGTCGTAGAGATCGACGGCGTCGGGCCGCACAGCACCCAGCAGGCCCTGGTCCGCGACGCCCCGCGCCAGAACCAGCTCCTGGCGGGCGGGCAGACGATCATGCTGCGCTTCCGTCCCGCGGAGAACGACCGACCCGGCGGCATCGGCGCGCAGGTCGCGAAGGTGCTCACGAGACATCACTGGCAACCGGGCCGGTACCCGTACGAGGGCACCCCGGTAAAGCTCCCCACCCCGGCCCTGTCCGGGACGGGAACGTAAAGGTGCGCTTCTACGCAGTCATTGGGCCCGAAATCGGCCTGATTTCGGGCCCAATGACTGGGTAGAAGCGCACCTTCCAGCGGCCGCAGGACGCGGGCCTCCCGCGGACGGCCGCGCGTCAGTGCTAGATGCCTACCGCAGCGCGGATCGGGCCCATCAGGAAGTAGACGAGGAACAGCACCGCCGCGACCCACAGCAGCGGGTGCACCTTGCGGACCTTGCCGACCGCGACCTTGAGCAGCACGTACGAGATGACGCCCGCGCCGATGCCGACCGTGATGGAGTACGCGAACGGCATCAGCACCATGGTGAGGAACGCCGGGATGGCGACCTCGAGGTTCTTCCAGTCGATGCCGGTCACCTGGACCACCATGAGGAAGCCGACGATCACGAGCGCCGGGGTCGCGGCCTCGTGCGGCACCATCTTCACGAGCGGCGCGAGGAACGTGGCGAGCAGGAACGCGATACCGGTCGTGACGGCCGCGAGGCCCGTGCGGGCGCCGTCGCCCACGCCGGACGCCGACTCGACGTACGCCGTGTTGGAGGAGACCGAGCCGGCGCCACCGCCGACGGCGGCCAGCGAGTCGACGATCAGGATCTGCTTGGTCCGGGGCGGGTTGCCCTTCTCGTCGAGCAGCCCCGCCTCGCCGCCGATGGCGACCATGGTGCCCATCGTGTCGAAGAAGTCGGCGATGAGCAGCGTGAACACGAGCAGGATGACGGCGATCGGACCGATCTTCTCGAACGAGCCGAAGAGCGAGAACTGGCCGATCAGCGAGAAGTCCGGCAGCGCCACCACGGAGTCGGGCAGCGCGGGGACGTTGAGCGACCAGCCGCCCGGGTTGTCCTCGGTGCGCTCGCCGATCTTCCCGACGGCCTCGATGACCACCGCGAGCACGGTCGAGGCGACGATCGCGATGAGGATGGCGCCGCGCACCTTGCGCACCATCAGGACGGCGGCCAGCAGCACACCGAACGCGAACACGAACAGCGGCCAGGCGCCGAGCGAGCCGCCCAGGCCGAGCTCCGTGGGCGTGGCGAGGGACGCGGGGATGCGCACGAAGCCGGCGTCGTACACGCCGATGAACGTGATGAACAGGCCGATGCCCACGCTGATCGCGATCTTGAGCTCGCGGGGCACGGCCTTGAAGACGGCCTCCCGGAACCCGGTGACCACCAGGATCAGGATGACGATGCCCTCCAGCACCACGATGCCCATGGCGTCGGCCCAGGTCATGCCCGGCAGCGCCGCCACGGAGAACGCGACGACGGCGTTCAGGCCGAGCCCCGCCGCGAGCGCCAGCGGGAAGTTCGCGATCACGCCCATGAGGATCGACATGACGCCGGCCACGAGGGCGGTCGCCGCGGCGATCGCCTCGATGTCGCCGCGGCCGTCCCCACCGCCGAGGAACTGCCCGGTGCCGTCGGGCACGCTCCCGAGGATGAGCGGGTTGAGCACGATGATGTAGCTCATCGTGAAGAACGTGACCAGGCCGCCACGCACCTCGGTCCACACCGTGGACCCGCGTTCGCTGATCTTGAAGAACCGGTCGACGGCGCCCATTCTCTGGGCCTGGTCCTGAACCATGGTGGGATGTTCCCCTTCGTTACCTGTTGTTGCCCGGCTACATGCCGCGCACCGCAGTCTGGAGCATCTTCTCCACGGAGCGCACCTGGGTCAGCACGTATCCGGCGCTGAGGTGGTGGAAGTCACGGTAGACGGGGTGGCTGACATCCCCGATCCGGCAGGTCTGCGTGTCACAGGTCTGCGCCCAGACGCCGTCCCAGGTGGAGACACCGTACTTCGCCGTTATTTCGGCGCTGATACGGGGAAGTTCACCGTTGGAGTCGTCCGCGTCGGCGCGCACCATGCTGCAGTCGCCGAGGCGGGGCCAGGGGCGGGTGAGGCACTCGAGAGGGTCGACGTCGAGCCGGGGGTTGTCCTTGACGGCCACCACGGCGGAGGCCACGTCGGTGAGGTGGGCGAACAGCTCTCCGTTGGCCTGCGCCCAGGTGCTGTTCGCCTCGGCCTCGGACATCAGGCTGCCGTCGGCGTGCAGCATGCGGTCGCCGTAGATGTGCGCCTGGCTGATCACCACGACGTCGGGTCGCAGGTCGTCGACGACACGCAGGGACTCGGCCTGGAAGGGCCCGCACGGGCCGCGGTCGGCGGGCTGCTCGACCTTGACCTCGGCGGCGGGGCAGCCGTGCCGCCAGCGGACGGCGAGGCGCAGGCCGGCGTCGGACGCGGCGGCGTCGAACGCGGGGATCCAGTGCATCGCGTGCGAGTCGCCGAGCAGCAGCACGGTGGTGGTCGAGGTGACGTCGCCGAGGAGGCAGACCTCGGTGCCCGTCGTCGTCTCGGTGTAGTCGGTGCAGCCGTAGGACGCGGGCTGGCCGCGCGTCTCCACGGCGGTGGCGTAGGGCTCCTGCTCCAGGACGGCGCTGGTCGCGACCCGCGTGCCCGCGACGACGCCGCCCACGGCGAGCCCGATGACCAGGGTCACCGCGGCGGTGCGGCGCCACGACCGCATGGCGCCGCTGAACCGGATCGGGTTCTCGACCCAGCGGTAGGTGGCGAACGCCGCGCCGAGGGCGGCGACCGAGGCGAGCACCTTGATCCAGGTCGCGTCGTTCTGCACCGCGGCCGTGGTGAGCACCACGAAGGGCCAGTGCCAGAGGTACCAGGAGTAGGAGACGTCGCCGAGGCGCTGCAGCACCGGCAGGTCGAGCACGCGGTCCACCCAGGTGCCGGGCGCCGAGACGCTGCCCGCCGCGAGGACCAGCAGCGCGCCGCCCACGGGCAGCAGCGCGATCGTGCCGGGGAACGGGTCGGTCTCGTGCACGAACGCGAACGAGAGCGCGAGCAGCACGAACCCGGCGGTGCCGAGCAGCGCCCGCAGCAGGGCGGGCCGCAGGCGGGAGCGCTCGGCGAGCCGGCCCCAGGGCAGGGTCGCGACGAGGGCGGCGCCCGCGAACTCCCAGGCGCGGGTGGGCAGGATGTAGAAGGCCCAGTCGGGGACGGTCGCCGTGAGCCACGCCGACGTCGCCAGCGACACCACGAAGGTGCCGGCGAACAGGAGCTGCAGCACGCGGCGGGACGGGACCCGGGTGCGCCGGGCCACGGCGACGGCCAGCAGGATCAGCAGCGGCCAGAAGATGTAGAACTGCTCCTCGATGCCGAGCGACCAGGTGTGCAGGTACGGGCTCGGCGTGACGGCGTCGGAGAAGTAGTCCTGCCCCTGGTACGGGAAGAGCAGGTTGGAGACGAACAGCATGGCCGACGCGGCGTGCCAGGCGAGGCGCCCCCAGACCAGCGGCGACAGGATCAGCAGGCACGCGAGCAGCGTGACCGTGACGACCAGCGCGAGCGCGGGCACGAGCCGGCGCATGCGGCGGGTCCAGAACTCGACGAGGTCGACGCGGCCGGTGCGGTCCACCTCACGCAGCAGCAGCGAGCTGATGAGGTACCCGGAGATCACGTAGAAGACGTCGACGCCGGTGAACCCGCCGGGGATCGCGATCCCCGCGTGGTAGACGACGACGGCGAGCACGGCGACCGCGCGCAGCCCGTTGATGTCGGTGCGGAACGCGTGGCCGGTGCCGGAGGTGGCGAGGGCCTGGTCCGCCCCGCCGGTCTCCCGGGCCGGGTCGGAAGGTCGGTCGACGGCGGTGGTCGTCGCCTGCGCCAATTTTTCTCCTGCGGTCGTTCCGGGCGGGTGCTCTTGCGCGCATCACACCATAACGGCCGCGGCGGGCCAGGTTGCCCCGGTATCGCGGAGGCCCTGGGGAGACTCGTCAGTCGAGGAACATGTGGGAGCAGACCAGCCTCGGCTGGGTCGCGGTGCCGCCGTCGGCGACGCAGCCGATCGCGCCGCGCCGCAGCTCCCCGCTGGCGAGGTTCTCGAGGTGCGCCGGGGAGTCGATCCAGGCCTGCACCACGGTCTGCGGCGGGTCCACGCTGCGGCTCAGGTTCTCGGCCACGAGCCCGCCCGGGCACTGGTCCCGCACGGGCGGCAGCGGAGCGTGGGTCAGCTCGGGCGCACCGATCAGCGCGGCGGCGCGCTCCACGGCGACGGGCTCGAGGCACGGCTCGTGCTCCAACGGGTCCAGGCCGATCTGGACCCGGGCGGCGTTCACGCCGTCCTCCAGCGCGGCGGCGTACTGGTCCGGGTCGGTCAGGTCGATGCCGGCGGGCGCGGTCCAGGTCGCCTGGGGCGTCGCCGTCAGCATCGGGGTGCCGCCCCTCCCGGGCAGCGTGGTGCAGGCGGTGAGCAGCGCGCCGGCGGCCACGAGGGTGACGGCGAGGCGGATCGGGTGACGGGGCACGCCGCAGGTTCTCATGCCAGGAACACGTGTGCGCAGATCATGACCGGTGCGGCGGGGTCGCCGCCGTCGGGCACGCAGGCGATCGCGCCGCGGGTCAGGCCGCCGTTCAGGATGTTGGCGCGGTGTCCCTCGGAGTCCATCCAGCCCTGGGCGGCCTCTGCCGGCGTCCAGCCGCCCTTGGCCAGGTTCTCGGCCACGGCCGTGGTGGGGCAGGCGTCGAAGATCGGGCCGAGCGGCGCGTGCGCCAGGTCCTTGCCGACGAGCGCCTGCGCGCGTGCGAGCGCGACGTCGTACGCGCAGTCGTCGTGCGCCAGCGCGGCCAGGCCGTTCGCCGTCCGGTGCCCGTTCACCGCCTCCTCCAGCGCCTGCGCGTACTGCACGGCGTCGGTCAGGTCGGGCGCGGCCGCGCCACCACCCGCGCCACCGCCGGAGCCCGCACCAGCGCCGCCCTCACCCGCCCCGGAGCCGCCACCCGCGCCCGAACCAGCGCCCTCGCCCGGCAGCGGCTCCCGGTCGTTCCCGCGCGACGCCGAGCCGCTGGGCGCTGCCTGCACGTCGACGGCGGCAGCCTCCTGGTCGCGCTCGCCCTCGATCGCCCCCACCGAGGTGGGACCGGCGGACGGTGCCCGCTCGACCGGTATCGCCACGCTGACCACCCCGGGAGCGGCGCCCGGCGCGGGCCGGGGCTCGGCGCCGGGGGTGAGGAGCGCGGCGCATCCCGTGAGGCTCGCGCACACCGCGACGGCCAGCAGGCCCCGTGCGAGCGGCGCCCGCGCCGGCCCACCACCCCCACGGGCGAGGGCCCCGCGCGTGGTGCGCGCAGGCGTGGCCGCGGACGACGTCGTACCGGGTGCTGGGGACACAAGCCGGGACAATACCGGCAAACACGATGGTATGGAATGCCTGAAAAGTCTTATCTATACGCACCGGGATTCGGCACTGTATGTCATGAAGGCCACGAATAGTCCGAACTCCGCACAAAGAAACCCGCCCGCGAATTACGGCGATCGGACGATTCGGGTCGCACGCGGTACATTCATCGCATATTTTTGCGGGGCACCAGCGACCCCTTTTTCGCCGAGCAGCTGAGGTACCCCCACATGTCCGGAACGAGCACGAGTGGCGCGCCCTGGAACGACCATCGACTCGTCTTCATCGGCGGCCTGCACCGCAGCGGCACCGCGCTCGTGGCCCGCATCATCGGGTCGAGCCCCGACGCCTCCGGACTGACCGGAACCGGTACCTCCATGGACGAGGGACAACACATTCAGGACGCTTATCCGGGCGCCCTGGGTAATACCTCCCAATGGTCCTTTCATCCGCAGGCGCACCTCACCGAGGAGGACGCGCGGCGCACCCCCGACGCCGCCGAGCGGATCTGGCAGAGCTGGTCGCCCTACTGGGACCTCGACCGCAGGGTGCTCGTCGAGAAGTCCGCGCCCAACCTGACCAAGACGCGCTACCTCCAGGAGCTCTTCCCGAAGGCGCGCTTCGTGGTGGTCACCCGGCACCCCGTGGTGCAGGCGCTGGCCGTGCGCAAGTGGGCCACCCGCACGCACGGGCGGTTCACCTACGGCTTCCCCCGGCTCGTCGAACACTGGGTGCACGCGCACGACGTCTTCGCGCAGGACGCGCTGCACATCGAGAACCTGCTCGTGCTGCGGTACGAGCACCTGATGCGCGAGCCCGTGCGCGAGCTCGACCGCCTCGCGCGGTTCCTGGACCTCGACCTGGCCGACGGCGGCCGGGTCCGCGCCATGGACACCGACCGCAGCAGCCGTTACGCCGAGCTGTGGGAGACCGGCGGCCGCGGGCACCTCGCGGGCCGCGTGCGGCACCACCTCGCGCACCTCGGCTCGCGGCGCGGCACGCCCCGGGGCGACCTGGTCCGCGACGTCACCGACGTGGCCCTGCTCCCCCGCTACCGGAGCGTGGTCAGCGAGCACCTCGGCGAGCGGATCCGGGCTCACGGCTACGACCTGGACGTACTGGACCGCGCGGTCCCGTGGGCCCCGGCGGCCGTCGGGCCGGCGCCCCTCGGCCCGGCGGCGGGTGCCCGATGACGACCGGTCCCCGCGTCGTCTACGTCACCGGCCCCGGCAACAGCGGCACCGGCACGCTCGCCGGCGCGCTGCGGCAGTTCGGCCTGACGGTGCCACGCCCGGAGGTCTTGCCGGACGCCCCGGACCCCCGCGGCTCCTCCGAGCCGCAGTGGGTCGTGGACTTCCACGAGGCCCTGCTGCAAGCGGCCGACGTGCAGCCGGCCGACCCCCGGCCCCTCGCCTGGCACCTCGTCGACCGGGCGGGCGCCGAGGCGGACGCCCCCGGCGAGATCCGGGCCTGGCTCGCCGCCCGGACGGCGGAGCACGGCGACCTGGTGATCAAGGACCCGCGGCTGCTCTGGTTCCTGGAGCACTGGCAGGCTGCGGCCGCCGCGACCGGCGCGGCGGCGTCGTGCGTCACGGTGCTGCGCCCGCCCACGGAGGTGGTGGGCAGCAGGGTGTCCGACGACGGGGACGCGCTGGTGGACCGGCTGGCCGGCTGGATCAACCTGATGCTCGGCACCGAGCTCGCCACGCGGGCCACGCCGCGCGCCTTCGTGCGCTACTGGGACCTGATCCACGACTGGGACGGCCCGGTGTTCGACGCCGCGGCCGCCCTCGACCTGCCGATGGTCGACCCGCGGGACACGAGCGCCGTCGAGCGGGTGGACGCGTTCATCGACCACACGCAGCACCGCGTCGAGGTCACGTGGGACGAGATGCCGGTGCCGGCGCCCCTGCGCGCGCTGGCGGACGACACCTGGGCCGCCCTCGACGCCCTCCCCGAGCACGACGACGCCGTGACGCGTGCCGAGTTCGACCGGCTGCGCGCCCTGTACCCGTACGTGCACCGGAAGGTCGCCGGGTCTCCCGCACGGCGGATCGCGCGGATGGTGCCGCCGGCCATGGTCCCGCCGCCGGTCCGGCGTGCCGGAATTCACCCGCGCGGCGTCGGGCTACGACGGGCTTGACGAGCCCTTGTCCGTACACTGACAAGGTGCCAACGATCCGCTCCCTGCTGGTCCACCCCGAGGAGCGACGCCCCAGCCCGCCGGCCCCGCACGCCGATCTCTACCGCGTGTTCGGCGCGGGGATCGGGCTGTTCGCGCTCGGGCTCGTGGTCGGGGTCGTGCTGCTCCTGACCGGGCGCGGCACCGTCGAGGGCGTTGCCATCTGCGGCACGGGCGTTGTGCTCGGCGGGCTGGGCCTCGTCTGGGCCCGCCGCCACCGGTAAGGCTCCGGCGCTCAGTCCCGCCCGCTGTCCCAGGCCCGCTCGGCACTGAGCACCTCGGCCCGGTCCGGGTCCCGCAGCACCGCCTCCAGCAGGAGGGGGTCCGCCCCGGTCAGCTCGGCCAGCGCCCGGGCGAGGCCCGCGGGCGACACGGCGTGCGGTACCTCCCCGGCCGGTGTCGCGGAGACCCACCACGCGACGGGCCGGCCCTCCACGGTGAGGACGTCGTGGCTGCGCCACGTGTCCGGGGCGCCGGGAACGACGGCGCGGACCCGGGCGTCCAGCTCACTCACCTCCCCGGGCCCGTCCGGGGCGAGGTCGGACGCGTCCTCCAGCGGGAGGTCGAGGAGCTCGGCCAGGGCCCCGGCGACGTCGGGCGGCGCGGGGACCACCGGACCGAGCTGGGCCCACCGGGGCGACGCCGCCACCGCGAGGTCGTCCGTGCTCTCCACCGTGACGCCGTCAGGGCCGAGCGCGGGCAGCCGGCCGGGCGCGATGCCGGGCCCGTCCGCCCGCGCGAGCGCGGCGAGTCCCGACCAGACGGCGCGGGCGACGACGGCGGGCACCCGCCCGGCCGGCCCGGACCCGGCGTCGGGCAGCCGGTCGAGCACCGTCGCCCAGTCGCGTCCGGGCAGGTCAGCCAGGTCGTGCAGGCCGCCGAGGGCGGCCAGGAGGTCGTCGTCCAGGCCCGCAGTCGCGGGCGGCGCGGGCGGGAGCAGCGGCGTGTCCCCGAGCGCGAACGGCGCCCCGAGCCGGCGGCGCAGGAACCACGCCGTGTACGACACCGCCTGCCGGTCCGGGGCGTCCGGCGAGCGCACCGGGGTGAGCAGCGCGCGGCGCAGGTCGGGGTCGGCCGCGATGCGGGTCAGCACGGCGGCGAGCGGGCCGGCTCCGGCGTCCGCGCCGTCGGGCAGGGCGTCGAGGTCGGGCACGGCCGGCACGTCGCCGATCCACGCACCCGCGCCGAGCTCGTCGGCCAGGTGGTCCAGGTAGTCGTCCCAGTCGGAGAGCCAGCCGGCCGGGTCGTCGGGGCCGTAGTCCGCCTCGTCGTCCTCGTCGGGCGTCACGACGTCGGCCACCCGGTAGACGCCCAGGTCGGCGCGGGCCCCGGCGGCGGCGAGGGTGTCGGCGCCCCAGCGCGTGACGACGTCGTCGGGCACCTGGACCAGGTCGAGGTGCCGGGCCGCCCAGGTGCCGGGCAGCGCGACCTCGCGCAGCGGGGCCACGCCGTCGTCCGCCGCGACGGGCAGCTCCCCCAGCCAGAACGGGAGGTCCCCCGGACCGGACTCGGCGACCGCGAGCCGCACGAGCTCGAGCACGGCCGACACGGTCTCGTCGGGAGCCGGGTCGCCGTCGTCGAGCACGTCCTCGGCCGCGGCGAGGGCAGCGGACCGGACCCCGGCGTCCGCGAGGAGCCCGCGCGGGGTGGTCGGCGTGGCGCCGGCCCGTTCCAGCACGGGGTGGGCGGCGTCCGGGTGGACCACGCGGACGCCGAGCGCGCGGGCGATACCGGCGAGCCGCGGGGCGTCCAGCAGCACGGTCCCCCGGGGACCCCGGGTCACGCGGCCGTCCGCGAGCGGCAGCGGGGCCCCGGCGACCGCCTCCAGGACCGCGGGCTCCGCGGTGTGCGCGGCCAGGGCGTCGAGCGCCGCGTGCACCACGCCCGGTTCGGGCGGGAGGGCCTCGACGAGGTCGGCGAGGTCCAGCGGGTCCGCGCCGAGCGAGCGCGCGAGGGCCTGGTGCCGCACGGGGACCGTGACCAGCGCCCTGGGGGCGCCGGGGGCGAGCGCGCGGGCGAGCGCCGGATCCTCGCCGAGCGGCCCCGTGACGAACGCGGCCTCCCGCGGGGCCACGAGCGGCACGTCACCGCGCTCGACGGCGCTGTCCGGCTCCCCCGGCTGCCCGGGCGAGGCGGGCGGGAGCAGGGGTACGTCACGCAGCGCGACGTCGGCCGCGGCGCGGACCGCCGCGTCCACGTCGCCCGCCGGGAGCCCGGTGGGGACCAGCCCGAGCACGTCGGGACCGCCGACGCCATCGCCCGGCCGCCCGGCCCCGAGCTCGCCCAGGAACGCTGCGTAGGCGCGGCCGGCCTCGGCGGCGACCCGGTCCGACGTCGGCCCCGGGAGCACGCCGCGGCGTCCGGGGTCGACCGGGAACGAGGCGATCAGGAGCGCGGGGAACGTGAGCCGTACGTCCGTCGGGGTGGGCGCGTGCAGCGTCGGCCCGGCCGCCGTGCGGCTCCCCGACGTGGGCAGCGCCCAGAGCACCGACCAGTCCGCGCGGCGCGCCTCGGACGGCAGCGAGTCGTCGGGCTCCAGGGTTCCGGACGCCCGGTGCACCCGCCAGCGCGTGCCGACGTCGCGCAGCACCCGCGGGGTGGCCCGGTGTGCCGCGCTGCCGGGTTCAGAACCCGGCTGACCTGCGAAGTCGTCCTCGATCACCAGCTCGTCGAGCGCGGGCAGCGCGAGCAGCAGCCCGTCGTCGACGGCGGCGAGCTGGGCTCGGACGGCGGCGACCGCCGCGGCGTCGCGCAGAAGGAGCTCGACGACGGTGTCGGGCTCGTCGGGAGTGGTCCCGGGCGCGGCGAACGGAAGCCGCAGCACGGGCAAGGCGCTCCCCCGCGCGCCTGCCACACCCACCACCCGGTCCCCGGCCGCGAGATCGGTCGGTTGCCCTGAGACCGGTCCGACGTCGGACCGGTCTCGATGCAGGGGACCGATCTCGTCCGCGCCGCCGGGCGCCAGCCCCAGCTCCGCGCGCGTGTCCGCGAGCGAGAAGCGCACGCCGCCCGTGCGCGAGCGCACCTGGATCTCGTCCGACACCGACCGGACCGCGGCGAACCCCACCCCGAACCGGCCCACGACGCCGTGGGACGGCCCGGCTCCCGCGCCACCGGCCCCGCCGGACTTCGCGGAGGCGCGCAGGGCGGCCAGCGAGGCCACCCCGTCGACGTCGAGCGGGGCGCCGGTGTTGGTGGCGACGAGCCACCACCCGGGCTCGACGCCGGCCGCGCCGGCCGCATCGCCCGTCCCACCCGTGTCGGGGCGCGGCTCCAGGGTCAGCGTCAGCCGGCCCGGCACCCCGGCGCGCGCGGCGGCGTCCGCCGCGTTCTGCGCGAGCTCCACCACCACCCGGTCGCGGTACCAGCCGCGCGCGTGGTCCTCCTCGGAGTTCGCGTCCTCGCGGAAGCGCGTCGGGGACGCGCGCCACGCCTCGGTCACCGCGCGCCGCAGCGCGCCGGTGCCGAAGGGGTCGTGGGTCACGCGGAGGGTTCGTCCCCGCTGCCCGCGGGCGCGTCGGAGGCCGTGGCCACCTGCTCGACCTCGTTCTCGTCGATCAGCGGGGCCGGCGCCGGCCAGTCGGTCGGGTGGGCCTCGACGTCGGTCTCCGAGTGGGCGCCGCAGCCGTGGTCGAGCGAGACGACCTTGCCGTCGTCGGGCGACCACTCGTTGGCGCAGACCCCGAAGAGCTGGCCCATCGGGCCGGACAGCGGGATGAGGAACGCGCAGTCCGTGCACTCGGCCGCCGCGGCGACGGCGCCGGCGGACGTCGGCCCGCGCGAGCCGCGGTACCAACGCTCGGCCGCCTCGTCGCGGCCCTGCGGGGACAGCACGCGGGCGCGGGCGAGGGCGAGCTCGTCGATCGCCACCTCGTCGACCTCGGGGTCACCGGTCGCGGTGTAGCCGGGCTCGAGCCGCGGGTCGTCGGCGCGGAAGGGCAGCACGTCGCCCGGGCCGACGTCGCCCGGGCGCAGCCGCTCGGACCACGGCAGCCAGGCGGGGGCGAGGATCGCCTCGTCGCCGGGCAGCAGCTCGACCTCGCTGATCGTGGCGGTACGGCCGCGCGGCACACGCGTCACCGTGACCGTCCAGTGCCAGCCGCGGTAGCCCCGCATGGTGGCGGCGAAGCGGTGCGAGACCACCCGTTCGTCCTCGAAGAGGGTGCCGAGGTGCTCCCCGACGTCCTCGGGTCGCTCGGCGACCTCCTGTGCGGCGGCGCGCGCGAGCTCGGCGGCACCGTTCAGGACGGCGTCTCGGCTGGAGCGTGCGGTGAGCCGCCGGAAGGGCGTTCGTGCGGCGGGCGCGGTGATCGTCACCATGTTCCTCGGGACCTCGTGGGTTTCAGGCGTCGAAGTCGTCTGCGACCTTGCGCAGCATCTTGGCAAGCGTCTCCGGGTTCTTCGGATAACGCCCCTTGCGCAGGTCATTTGCCACCCGGTCGAGCATCTGCGTCAGATCACCGACGATGACAGCCATGTCGTCGGCGGGCTTCCGCTTCGCCTTGGCGACCGACGGCGCGGCGTCGAGCACCTTGACCGCGAGCGCCTGCGGACCGCGGCGGCCGTCGGCCACCCCGAAGTCCACGCGCGCGCCGGGCTTGGGCACGACGCCGTCCGGCAGCGCGGAGGCGTGCAGGAACACCTCGCCGCCGTCCTCGTTGGCGATGAAACCGAAGCCTTTGTCGGTGTCGAACCACTTGACCTTGCCGGTGGGCACTGCGACCTTCTTCTGTGCTTGTCGGTACTGCTCGCGAAACTGCTCATGGTGGCCCGGGGTGCTGCGGCTGACGCGCTCTCTCCGGACTCGTTGCACAAGGTTACCGGGCGGATGCCTGCCGCGTCGCATGCATTGACCACTCTTCGCCCACGGGGTTCCTCCTGGCCGCCCGTTCGCGGGCCTCAGGCCCCGATCCCGAGGTCGGCGGCGAGCCGGCGCGCCACCTCGTCGAGCCACGCCTCCGGGTCCGCGACCGAGCCGACCTGGTGCCCGAACAGCTCGAAGGAGATCAGGCCGAACAGCGTGGTCCACGCCATGATCGTGCGCCGCACCGCCTCGGCCACGGCGTCGTCCGCCAGGTCGGTGCCCGACCACAGCTCGTGGTCCGCGATGAACGCGAGCGCGGGCGCGACCGTCACGGGCGCGCCCCCGGGCCCGCCCGGACCCGGCGCGGCCACCGGCCGCGCCCCCGCCGCGTAGGCGTCGCCGACGATCCGGGCGAGCACGGTGACGACGCGGACGGCGGGGACCACGGTGTCCCGCGGCGCGGCGTATCCGGGCACGGGGGTGCCGTACAGCAGCCCGAACTCCCCGGGGTGCGCCACGCACCAGGCCCGCACGGCGCGGAGGACGGCCAGCCAACGGGCACCGGCGTCCGCCCGGTCGGCGACGGCGGCGTCGGCGGCCTCCGCGGCCTCGCCGAGCTCGTCGTACGACTCGATGAGCAGGGCGGTCAGCAGGGCGTCCCGGCTCGGGAAGTACCGGTACACGGCCGAGGACACCATCTCGACGTCCCGCGCGACGGCGCGCAGGGAGAGGGCAGCGGCGCCGTCGGTGGTCAGCCGCGCGCGGGCGGAGTCGAGGATCTCGCGGGTGATCGTCTCGCGGGCGAGGGCGCGGGCGGTGCGGGCGGGACTCATGCCGCCCAGGTTCGCATGGTGGATCACTGCACACAACCGAGAGCACCGCTCTTGCCAAGGCGCATCCGCTCGTGCCACGCTTACGGCACGAGTTGAGAGCACTGCTCTCGGATTGGAGCATCGATCATGTCTGACCGTCACCTCATCGTCGGCGCCGGCCCCGTCGGCCGCCATGTCGCCGCCCTCCTGGCCGAGCGCGGGTCACAGGTCACCGTCGTGAGCCGCTCGGGCCGCAGCACCGGGATCGACGGCGTGGAGCACCTCGCCCTCGACGCCTCCGACGCCGACGCCCTGGCCCGCGCGGCCGAGGGCACCGACTACCTCTACAACTGCGCCAACCCGGCCGACTACACCCAGTGGGAGCGCGTGTGGCCGCCGCTCGCCGCGTCCCTGCTGTCCGCCGCGGAGCGCTCGGGCGCGGTCTACGCGATCACCGGCACCCTGTACCCGTACGGCCCCGTCGACGTGCCGATCTCGGAGGACCTGCCCGACGCCGCCACGGACCACAAGGGCGTGCTGCGCGCCCGGATGTGGGCCGACGCCCGCGCCGCGCACGAGGCCGGGCGCGTGCGGGCCGTCGAGATCCGGGGCTCCGACTACATGGGCCGCGGCGTGGGCGGCAACGGCCACGTCTCGCGCGTCGTGCCGGACGCGCTGCGGGGCAAGCGGGTGCTGATGATGGGCCGCACCGACCAGCCGCACACCTTCACCGACGTCGCCGACGCCGCCCGCACGCTGGTCGCCGCCGCCGAGGACCCGGGCGCGCACGGCCGCGTCTGGCACGTGCCGAGCAACGCGCCCGTCACGCAGGCGCGGGCCCTGGCCGACGTGCTCGCGACCGCGGGGAAGCCTCCGGTGCGGATCACGTCCCTGCGCGGCGCCGGGCTGGCGGCGGCGGCCCTGGCCGTCCCCTTCATGCGGGAGATGCGCGAGATCATCTACCAGTGGGAGCGGCCGTACGTGCTGGCCGACGCCGACGCCCGCGCCCGCTTCGGCATCACCCCGACGCCGTGGGCGGAGGTCTGCCGCCGCACCGCGCAGGTCTGACGGCGCCCCGGCGCCGGCGGCGAGCACCGCTGAGGGCGAACAGCGCTGACGGCGAACAGGGTGGACCGGCCGGACTGCGCCGGGGGAAACCCGCGTAGCATCGTCAGGATGGCCTCCTCGCTCCCCGCAGCGCCGGCGGCGACCACGCGGCACTTCGCCGACGACCTCCGGCAGCGCTCGGACACCGCGCTCGCCGCGCTCCTGCGCGCCCGTCCTGATCTTGCCGCCCCCTCCCCCTCGACGCTCCGGTCGCTCGCGGCCCGCGCGTCCAGCCGCACCTCCCTCGAACGCGCCCTGGCCCGCGCCGACGCCCTGACCCTGCAGGTCCTGGAGGCGGTGCTCGCCCTCGAACCCGTCTTCCGCGCCCCGCCCGGCGGCGCCGACGCCGGCGGACCGCCGCTGCCCGGACCGCTCAGCCCCGAGGTGGTCACCTGGGCGCTGGGCGGTTCCGCGGACGACCGCTCCCTGGTGGAGGCGGCCGTGCACCGGGCCGTCGAGCAGGCCCTGCTGTGGGACGGCGGGCCGGGCACCGAGCAGAGCGACGGCCAGGGCTCCGACCGGGCCGCGGACCTGCGCACCTCGCCGGGCCTCGACGAGCTGCTCGGCCCCAACCCCGCGGGCCTGGGCCCGCACGTCGAGCCCGTGCCGGACGGCCTGGCCGAGGCGGTGGGCCGCTCGCTCGGCTCCGCCCCGGGCCGCACCGGCACGAACGCCACGGAGGCCGCGCTCGACACGCTCCTCGCCGACGCGCCCGGCGGAGCCCGCGCGATCCTCGACGCCCTCACCTGGGGACCGCCCGTCGGCGTCGTCCCGCCCGCGGGCTCCCGGCCACGGGACGCGGTGAACTGGCTGGTCACCGCGCACCTCCTGGTCCGGTCGGACGCGCGGCACGTGGTGCTGCCGCGACTGGTCGGGCTGGCCCTGCGCGGCGGCCACACCCACCGCGCGCCGCACACCCGGCCGCCCGAGCCGCAGGGCCGCACCGTGCCCACGGCCACCGCCGACGCCGAGGCCGCGAGCGCCGCCCTGGAGCTGGTGCGCCGCGTGCGCTTGCTGCGCCAGTCCTGGGACGACAGCCCGTCGTCCGTGCTGCGCGCCGGCGGCCTGGGCGTGCGCGACCTGCGCCGGATCGCCGCGCTGCTGGAGGCGGACGAGCCGGCGACGGCGTTCGTGGTCGAGGTCGCGGCACTGGCCGGCCTCGTGCGCGACGACGGTGAGGCGCCGCCGTCGTACGTGCCCACGGTGACCGACTGGGACGACCTGGACGACGCCGCCCGCTGGGCCCGGCTGGCCGAGGCCTGGCTGACGGCGCGGCGCGCGCCGTGGCTCGTGGGCTCCCGCGACGACAAGGGTGCGCTGCGCGCCCCGCTGTCGCCCGACCTGCAGCGGCCCTGGGTGCCGCGGCTGCGCCACAGCGTGCTCGGGGTGCTGGCGGCGGCCCGCGACGCGGACGCCGTGCTCGCGCCGACGCCGGACGCCGTGGTCGAGGTGCTGACCTGGCACACGCCGCGCTCGGTGCCGCCCGCCAGCGCGGTCGAGGGACTGCTGGCCGAGGCGGAGTGGCTGGGCGTGACGGGCGCGGGCGCGCTGTCGGCGCCAGGGCTGGCGCTGCTGGAGCAGGACGCGTCGGCCAACCGCACCGCGGGCTCGCCCGCCGGCCAGGAGCCGTCCGACGTCGCCGGGGTGCTGCGCGCGGTGCTCCCGCACGAGGTGGACGAGATCCTGCTCCAGGGCGACCTCACGGGGATCGTGCCGGGTCGGCCGTCGCGGGAGCTCGCGCGGCTCCTGGAGCGGTCCACGGACGTGGAGTCGCGCGGCGCGGCGACGACGGTGCGGTTCAGCCCGGCGTCGGTCACGCGTGCGCTCGACCAGGGCGAGACGGCGGACGGCCTGCTCGACGAGCTCGCGCACCGCTCCCCCGTACCCGTCCCGCAGCCCCTGGAGTACCTGGTCCGGGACACCGCGCGGCGGCACGGCGCGGTGCGGGTGGGTTCGGCGTCGGCGTACCTGCGGGCCGCCGACGCGACCGTGCTCGCCGGGCTGGAGCACGACCCGTCCCTCACGGGCCTCGGCCTGGTGCGGCTAGCGCCGACCGTGCTCGCGGCGTCCGTCCCCGCGGCCGCGCTGCACGAGGCGCTCCGCAGCCGCGGCCTGGTCTCGGCCCTGGAGGGGCCGGACGGCAGGGTCCTGGTGGCCCGGCGCGGCGTCACGGGCCGGGCCATACCCGCCCCACGCTCGGCGGCGGCGATCCGGATGGGTTCCGCGGCCGACGTCGCGACGCGCGCCCCCGATCCCGAGGCCCTGGTCGCGGAGCTGCGGGCCGTCGAGGCGGCGGCCCGGGCCGGCGCCAGGGCCCGCGCGGACGCGGCCGAGGTGGCGCACTCCGTGGCGGCGCCCGGCGCCGTCCCCCTGCGCGGCTACCGCGTGGTGAGCCCCGCGGTCCCGGTGACCGCCGACGAGGTGACGGTGACGGCGCCACCCGAGCCCGCGCCGTCGTCGTCGAACGGGCCGGACGCGCCGCTCGACGACGACCCGGGAACACAGCACCCCGCCGACGGGTTGGCACTCTTGCGCGACGCGCTCCGCGACGGCTCCACCGTGATCATCGAGGTGGCCGGACACACCGGCCGGCTGGAGCGCCGCGAGCTGAAACCCCTGAACCTCGACGGCGGCAGGCTGCGCGCGCTCGACCCGGACCGTGAGGCCGAGCTGACGATCGCCGTCCACCGCATCGCGTCGGTCCTGCCGACGACACCACGCCCTGAGGCGAACCAGAACTGAGACTGAGGGAGACCACATGCCCGACGGCCCGTTGATCGTGCAGAGTGACAAGACGCTCCTGCTGGAGGTCGACCACCCGAGCGCCGAGCAGGCGCGCCGCTCGATCGCGCCCTTCGCGGAGCTGGAGCGCGCGCCCGAGCACGTCCACACCTATCGCCTGACGGCGCTGGGCCTCTGGAACGCGCGCGCCGCCGGGCACGACGCCGAGCAGGTGGTGAACACGCTCATCGAGTTCAGCCGCTACCCGGTGCCGCACGCGCTGCTGGTCGACGTCGCCGAGACGATGTCCCGGTACGGCCGCCTGCAGCTCGCGCAGGACCCGGCGCACGGCCTGGTGCTGCGCACCACCGACCGCGCGGTCCTGGCCGAGGTGCTCAAGTCGAAGCGCACCGCGGGCCTGGTCGGCGCGCGGATCGACGAGTCCACCGTGACGGTGCACCCCTCCGAGCGCGGTCACCTCAAGCAGGTGCTGGTCAAGCTCGGCTGGCCGGCCGAGGACCTCGCGGGCTACGTCGACGGCGAGAAGCACCCCATCGAGCTGAGCCCCACCACCCACCCCCGGACGCCGCACGAGCAGGCGGCCCCGTGGGAGATGCGGCCCTACCAGGCGCAGGCCGTGGACGGCTTCTGGCACGGCGGCTCGGGCGTCGTGGTGCTGCCCTGCGGCGCCGGCAAGACGATCGTCGGCGCGGGCGCCATGGCCAAGTCGGGCACCACCACGCTGATCCTGGTGACGAACACCGTCAGCGCGCGCCAGTGGCGCGACGAGCTGGTGCGACGCACCACGCTGACCGAGGACGAGATCGGCGAGTACTCCGGCACCAAGAAGGAGATCAAGCCGGTCACCATCGCCACCTACCAGGTGCTCACCACCAAGCGGAAGGGCGTCTACACGCACCTCGAGCTGCTCGACGCCCGCGACTGGGGCCTCGTCCTGTACGACGAGGTGCACCTGCTGCCCGCGCCGGTCTTCCGCATGACGGCGGACCTGCAGGCGCGCCGCCGGCTCGGCCTGACCGCCACGCTGGTGCGCGAGGACGGGCGCGAGGACGAGGTGTTCAGCCTGATCGGGCCCAAGCGGTTCGACGCGCCGTGGAAGGACATCGAGGCGCAGGGCTACATCGCGCCCGCAGACTGCGTCGAGGTGCGCCTCACGCTCCCGGAGTCCGAGCGGATGACCTACGCGACGGCCGAGACGGAGGACAAGTACCGGCTGGCCGCGTCGGCGTCGGGCAAGAAGAAGGTGGTGGAGCAGATCGTGGCGCGCCACCCCGACGACCAGGTGCTGGTCATCGGGCAGTACATCGACCAGCTCGAGGAGCTGGCCGAGCACCTCGGGGCGCCGATCATCACCGGGCAGACCACCAACAAGGAGCGGCAGCGGCTGTTCGGGGCGTTCCGCGAGGGCGAGATCAGCCGGCTCGTGGTGAGCAAGGTCGCCAACTACTCGGTGGACCTGCCGGAGGCGTCCGTCGCCATCCAGGTGTCGGGGTCCTTCGGGTCGCGGCAGGAGGAGGCGCAGCGGCTCGGGCGCATCATGCGGCCCAAGGCCGACGGGCGCACCGCGCACTTCTACGCCGTGGTCGCGCGGGACACCGTCGACCAGGACTTCGCGGCCCACCGGCAGCGGTTCCTGGCCGAGCAGGGGTACGCGTACCGCATCGTGGACGCCGAGGACCTGGACGGCTCGCCGGCCGATTCGACGGCCCCCTGACATTCACCCTGATCAGGACGTGAAAATACCCTTCACGCTGGGCATTCACCTGAGGATTCGTTGCACATACGCAACGTTTGGGCCTCCGATTGCGATGTGTCGGACCCGGGGTGACGATCAGGGACGTGATCGAGTCCCGAGCAAGAGCCGAGCACTCCCACGATCCCGGCACGCGCGTTTCCGGGGGCTGGGTCATCGTGGCGTTCGCCGGCCTGGTCGGCGTGGTCCTGGCGGCCACGTCCCAGGCCGCCAACGCGACCGTCGTCCGGCCCGCCGAGCCGCTGCCGTCCGTGTCGCCCCGCCTCACGGCCGCGATGCAGGCGGAGCTCATGAAGGACGTGCTGCCGGCCTCGCCGCCGATCACGCTCACGGACGCCGTGACCGACGGCGCGGGCGTGCTCACCGACGCCGAGCGCCAGGACGTGCTGGACGCCGTGGACCGGCTCGCCGACGAGACCGACCTGCGCATGTTCGTGGTGTACATCGAGAGCTTCGACGGCACCGACCCGGTGGACTGGGCCAATGCGAGCGCGAACCAGTCCGGGCTCCGCACCGACGACCTGCTCCTCGCGATCGCCACCGCGGACGGCGAGTTCGGCCTGTCCGCGGACAGCAACGTGACACTCACCGAGGGCCAGCTCCGGCAGGTCGACGGCGCCGTCACGGCCGCCCTCGAGGACGAGCAGTGGGCCCCGGCCGCCACCGACGCCGCCGACACCGTCCGCCAGGGAGCCGGCAGCGCCACCAGCCCGCTCCTCGTGGCGGGCATCGTCCTGGCGGCGGTGCTGCTGCTGGTCGCGCTCGGGTTCGTGCTGTGGCGGTTCGCGGTGCCCCGGCTGCGCCCGCTCCTCGCCCAGCTCCGGGACCGCACCCCGGTGGCCGTCGCCCCGGCCGCGGGCGCCTTCGCCGACCTGACCCTGGACGAGCTGGACGAGCGCGCCGCCGCCGCACTGGTCGGCATCGACGACGCGCTCAAGACCTCCGAGCAGGAGCTCGGCTTCGCCCGCTCGGAGCTCGGCGCCGACGCGACGCGGGACTTCGAGCTGATCCTCGCGGGGGCCGCCGGCGACGTCCGCGAGGCGTTCGCGATCCGGCAGGCGCTCGACGTCGAGCGGGAGGGCGCGTCGGCCGGTACGCCCGTGGCCCCCGCCGGTGCTGTCGTGGCTGCCGGCACTGCCGGGAGCGATGAGGAGGGCGAGGCCGGCGCGGACGCCGCGCAGCCCGAGGCCCCCGAGTCCCCCGAGGACGCCGCCCGCCGCGAGCGCCTGGCCCGGATCATCGCGCTGTGCGATGCCGCAGCGGACACACTCGACGCACGTACCCGCGCGTTCGACGACCTGCGCCGCCTGCAGCAGCGCGCCGCCGAGCTGCTGGCCGACGTCGTGACCCGCGAGGCCGAGCTGTCCCAGCGGGTCGCGGCCACGCGGAGCCTGCTGACCCAGCTCGACCGGCGGTACCCGACGGGGCCGCTGGCGACCATCGTGGGCAACCCCGAGCAGGCGGAGCTGCTGCTGGCCAACGCCAAGGAGGCCGCGGCCGCGGGGAACTCGGCGCTGGCCGCCGGGCAGAAGGCCGTCGCGGTGGCGCACGCCCGCGGCGCGCAGAACGCGCTGGGGCAGGCCGCCGTGCTGCTGGACGCCGTGGACGCCACCGCCCTGCACCTGCGCGACGCCGTGAGCCGGCTCGACAAGTCGATCGCCTCGCTCACGCAGGACGTGGCCTCCGCGAAGGCCGTCGAGGGCGACCTGCGGGTCACCCTCGCGCGCGCCGCCGCCCAGGCCTCGCTCAAGCACGTCGAGGTGACCCGGCAGGGCGGCGACCCGCTGGCCGGGCTGCAGCGCATCGCCACGGCGGAGGCGGCCCTGGACGCCGCGCTGGCGTCCGTCCGGGACAACACCGAGGTCAAGGCCCGGGCGTCCGCGCTGGTCCGCGACACCCTGGTCCGGGTCGACGCGCAGCTGCGCCAGACCGGCGACTTCGTCGCCACCCGCCGCGGCGCCGTCGGCGCGACGGCGCGCACGCGGCTCGCCGAGGCGGTCCGCCTGGCCGACGTCGCACGCACCCTGCACCCGACCGACCCGACCGCGGCGCTGGGCGAGGCCCAGGATGCGAGCGCAATGGTCCGGGAGGCCGCCCGGCTGGCCCGCGAGGACGCGGACGCCGTCGTGGCGGCGGCCGCCGCGGCCGAGCCCGACGCCGAGGGCACCGACGCGAACGGGCCGATCACCGGCGGCATGATGCTCGGCGGCATCCTGCTCGACCCGAACCTCGTGCGGTCCCGCAAGCGCGCCCACACGGCGCGCATCGGCGGCGGGTTCGGCGGGGGCGGCTTCGGCGGCGGCCGCCCGGCCGCGCACCGCAAGCTGGGCACGGTCCGGGCGTGGTGGCCGGCGTCCGCTCGCTGACGACGGCAGGATCACGGATCAGGATGGGCGAAAGGTCGGGTTTTCGGTAGTTTTACGCTGCCGACAACCCAGCCTCTGCCGTTCGCACGGATCACCCCTCCGGAGTACACGTTGAAGAAGTTCGCGCTGCCCGCCGTCCTGCTCCTCACCCCGCTGCTCGCCTCGTGCGGCGCCAGCCCGGCCGCGGACGACGCAGCCACCGCAGGCCCGCCACCCGGCCTGGGCGGAGAGGTGCACTGGTCGTACGACGGCGCGGAGGGCCCGGCCGAGTGGGGGCACCTGTCCACCGACTTCGAGGCGTGCTCGACCGGCAACGCCCAATCGCCCATCGACCTGCCCGCCCATGCCGACCAGAAGGCGGCGGAGCAGCCGACGATCACGTCGTCCCCGACCGTCGGCGAGTCGGTCGACACGGGCCACACCGTCCAGCTCGTACCCGAGAGCGGGGCGTCGGCCGTCGAGTGGGACGGCACCGAGTTCACGCTCGCCCAGACGCACTTCCACGTGCCGTCGGAGCACACGGTCGAGGGCGAGGCGACGGCCGCCGAGTTCCACCTGGTCCACACCGCCGCCGACGGGCACACGCTCGTGATCGGAGTCCTCGCCGAGGAGGGTGCGGAGAATGCGGCGTGGCAGCCGTTCGTCGAGGGCGCGGCGACGCCGGGCACCACCGATCTGCCGCTCGACGTCGCGGCGATGCTCCCGGAGGACCCCACCTACGAGGCGTACGAGGGCAGCCTGACGACGCCGCCGTGCACCGAGGGCGTCCAGTGGGTCGTCTACACGACGCCGGTCGAGCTGTCGGCCGACCAGATCGCCGTGCTCGACAAGGCGTCGCACGGGCACAACGCCCGCCCGACGCTGCCCCAGGCCGGCCGCACCCCGTACGAGGGCACGCTCGCCCTGGGCGAGTAGCGCGGGGCCAGCGACCTACAGGTAACGCAGCGGGTCGAACTCCTCGATGGGGATGATCCGGACACGCGGCAGCATGGTTGTGAAGGCGTCGGCGTCGCCCTCGAGGTCGTACATGACCAGGCCGCGCTGCTCCAGGTCCGTGAACCGGGCGTTGACGAACTCGCGGAAGCCCAGCAGACCGACGCGGCGGTCGTCGTCGGCCAGCAGCGCCTCGATCTGCGGCAGGAAGTCGCCGTCGTGGCTCGCGAGCAGCACGTCGCCCGGCCGGTCCAGCAGCGCGTCGAGGGTGCGCTGGATACCGACGTCGACGACCTTCTCCGAGCCCTGCGCGGCCAGGGGGATCGGCTTGTAGCCCATGGCGAGCAGTGCCTGGACGAACGGCATCGGCATCTGGCCGGACGTCGCGTTCAGGAAGAACAGCGGCACGACCTCCTGCGACCAGACCTTCTCGGCGAACGAGGAGATGCGGTCCCAGCGGGGGCGCTCCTCCGGGGCCGGCCGGCGGTTCAGCACGTTCATGCCGAGCGTGGCGTCGATGTTCTCACCGTCGACGATGAGATACGTGCGCCGGGGCGTCTGTCCGGGCTCCTGCGGGGACGGTGCTGACATGCGACACAGCCTAGGCCGTGTGGCGGCAATCGCGGAGCCGAACCCTGACCGGACGGTCAGCCGGTGCCCCGGGAGGCGGTCCGGGCGATTTCCCGGGCGAAACTCAGGCAGCCTTCAGGAAGCGGCCGCACACTGGAAACATGGCTACTCCCGAGGCGCGTCTGGTCGTCGTGGACGACGAACCGAACATCCGCGAGCTCCTGTCCACGTCCCTCCGCTTCGCGGGCTTCGAGGTCCATGCCGCCGCGGACGGCAACGGCGCGCTCCAGCTGGTCCGCGACGTCGAGCCGGACCTCGTGGTGCTCGACGTGATGCTCCCGGACATGGACGGTTTCACGGTCACGCGCCGTATGCGGGCGACCGGCCGGCACACCCCCGTCGTCTTCCTGACCGCCAAGGACGACACGCAGGACAAGGTGCAGGGCCTGACCGTGGGCGGCGACGACTACGTGACCAAGCCGTTCAGCCTGGAGGAGGTCGTGGCCAGGATCCGCGCGGTGCTGCGCCGCACGGGCGTGCCCGCCCCCGAGGAGGAGGCCGTGCTGCACGTCGGCGACCTCGAGATGGACGAGGACTCGCACGAGGTGCGCCGGGCCGGCGTCGAGGTGGACCTGTCCCCCACCGAGTTCAAGCTGCTGCGGTACCTCATGCTCAACTCCGGCCGGGTCCTGTCCAAGGCACAGATCCTGGACCACGTGTGGCAGTACGACTGGGGCGGCGACGCGAACATCGTCGAGTCCTACATCTCGTACCTGCGGCGCAAGATCGACACGCTCGAGGTCGGGGGCGAGACCCTGCCCCCGCTGATCCACACCAAGCGGGGCGTCGGGTACCTGCTGCGTGCCCCGCAGCCCGTCCGTGCTTAAGGAGCGCCTCGCCGGCATTCCCCTGCGCGCACGGCTCGTCGCGATCATCTCGTTGCTGCTGGCGGCGGGGCTGGGCATCGCGGCGGTCGCTACGACGACGGTGGTCTCGACCTTCCTGGTGCAACAGGTGGACGACGAGCTGGACTCGGCCTCGCGCAACCTGTCGTCGACCATCGACTCCCTCCAGCCGGGGTCCACGCAGGCGCTGCCTTCCGACTACTACGTGAAGATCGTGGGCGAGCAGAGCGAGCCCGAGGAGCACGGGGTCTCCGCCATCCTCAGGTTCGGCAGACCCGAGCTGCCGGACGTCACGTACGAGGAGGCCGCCGCGAGCAAGGGCGAGGAGTTCACGACGTCCGGGAAGAGCAACGGAGCCGGCACCAAGAGATGGCGCGTCGTCACCGTGGCCGCGCAGTACACGACGGGCGAACCCGCGGTCGTCTACGTCGCGCTTCCCCTGGTGGGCATGGACAACACCGTCTCGATCCTGACGCGCACCCTGATCATGTCCGGCCTCGGCATCGTGCTGCTCGGCGGGCTCACCGCCTGGGTGCTGGTCGAGCGGTCGCTCCGGTCGCTGCGCTCGGTGGAGCACACGGCCGCGCAGATCGCCGCGGGCGACCTCACCCAGCGCGTACCCGAGGCCCCCGCGGGCACGGAGATGGGCTCGCTCTCCACCTCGCTGAACGCGATGCTGACGCAGATCGAGCGCGCCTTCGCGGCCCAGGAGGCCTCCGAGGTGCGGATGCGGCAGTTCGTCTCGGACGCGTCCCACGAGCTGCGCACGCCCGTCGCGACGATCCGCGGGTACGGCGAGCTGTACCGGATGGGCGCCCTGGACACCACGGACAAGGTCGACGACACGATGGTCCGCATCGAGGACGCCGCCCGCCGCATGGGCACGCTGGTCAACGACCTGCTGGTGCTGGCCCGGCTGGACGAGGGCCGCCCCGTGGCCCGGGAGGACGTCGACCTGGCCGCCCTCGCGCGCGACTCGGCCCAGGACCTGCACGCGCTCGACCCGACGCGCGAGGTCACCGTGGTGCCGCTCACGGAGGGCGGCGCCGTGCCCGAGAAGCTGGTCGTCGAGGGCGACACTGACCGTCTGCGCCAGGTGCTCACCAACCTCATCGGCAACGTCGCGCGGCACACGCCGGCGGGCACGCCCGCCGAGATCGCGCTGGGCGTGCTGCCCGGCGCGGCGGGTGCGAACGGCCTCCCGCAGCCGGGCAAGGACGGCGAGAACGGCGAGCACGCCCCGGGCGGGGACAAGCCGGCGTCGGACGGCGTGGCCGTGCTCGAGGTGCGCGACCACGGCCAGGGCCTCACGGAGGAGCAGGGCCGGCGGATCTTCGAGCGGTTCTACCGCGCGGACTCGTCGCGCACCCGGGAGTCGGGCGGCTCCGGGCTCGGGATGGCGATCGTCGCGGCGATCGTGGGCACGCACGGCGGGCACGTCGAGGTGGCGCAGACGCCGGGCGGCGGCCTCACGGTCCGCCTCACTCTCCCCCTCTGACGTGTCAGACGTACAGATCCCCCGGGTGACCTGTACGTCTGACACGTCGGTGCCGAACCGTGATCACGGTTCCCGGACCGCGGTAGCCGCCACTGACCGTTTCGGTAATAGGCTGGTCGTGGAGTGACCGACATCGACCGTTAGGCAGAGTTCACATGGGCGTGCTGACGTCTGACGCGCCGCAGTGGTTCCTCAAGTCCTTCGTCCGGAGCGCGGTGGGCGCGGGGGCCACGGCGGAGACCGACTCGATCGAGGAGATCGGCCAGTCGCTCCTGAACCGCTGGGCCGACGAGAACCGGCACTTCCACAACCTGCGCCACCTGGCCTCCGTGCTGCACCGGGTGGACGAGCTGGCCGAGGAGACGCACGAGCCCGACCTGGTGCGCCTCGCCGCCTGGTACCACGGCGCGGTGTTCAACGCGGAGCGCAAGGTCGCCGACGCCTCGCAGGGCGGCGAGCAGACCACGGCCTCCGCGGCCCTGGCGCACCAGGAGCTGACCGGCCTCGGGGTGCCCGAGCGGGCGGCGGATCGGGTCGCGGCCCTGGTCAACGCCATCGTCCGGCACGCACCCGACCCCGCGGACTTCGACGCCGCGGTGCTCAACGACGCCGACCTCGCGATGCTCGCCGCCGAGCCGCAGCGCTACAAGGACTACAAGTCCGCGGTGCGCGCCGAGTACGCGCACATCCCCACGGGCGACTATCTCCGGGCCCGGATCCGCGTGATCGAGCGGCTGCTCGCCCGCAAGTCGCTCTTCCTGAGCCCCATGGGCGCCGCGTGGGAGGAGCCCGCGCGGCAGAACCTGGACATGGAGCTGCACCGGCTGCGCAAGGAGCAGGCGAAGCTCGAGACGACCTGAGCGCCGGGTCGACAGGCCCTCCGCACGACCCCGCAGCGGTTCGAGCGCGACCACACCCCCGCTTTCCACACCCCTGTGCACAGCCTTGCCCGGCACCGCCCCGCCGTCGTCGGCGGTGTGCCTAACGTCGTCCGACGACGCCGGACGGCCCGGCGTGCGGGGAGGTGAGGGCCATGCGGTTCGAGGTCGACAGCGACCAGGTGGAGCAGGCGAGCGCGGCGGTGGCGGGCTCGGTGGCGACGGTGCGCACCGAGGTGGGGGCGCTCATGCGCAACCTCGACGCCCTCCAGGCGACGTGGCAGGGGCCCGCCGCCGCGGCGTTCGGCGGCACGGTGGCGCAGTGGCGGGGCGCGCAGGCGCAGGTCGAGGGCGCCCTGGACGCGATCCAGGCCGCGCTGGCGGCGGCCGCCCGCACCTACGCGGAGGCCGAGGCGGCGGCCACCCGCATGTTCTCCTGACCGGGAGCAGGCAGAAAGAGGCCGACGCCGGCCGGTCACCCTCCGCGTGAGAGGTTGACCGACCGGCGTCGGACAGGTTCCCGGGCCGGAGCCCGAGCGGGTCAGGCCGGACTCAGAAGTCCATGCCGCCCATGCCACCGGACGGGTCGCCGGCCGGGGCGCCGACGGGCTCCGGCTTGTCGGCGACGACGGCCTCGGTGGTGAGGAACAGCGCGGCGATCGACGCGGCGTTCTGCAGCGCCGAGCGGGTCACCTTGACCGGGTCGTTGACGCCCGCGGCGAGCAGGTCCTCGTAGACGCCGGTCGCGGCGTTCAGGCCCTGGCCGGAGGGAAGGTTGCGCACCTTCTCCGCCACGACGCCGCCCTCGAGGCCGGCGTTCACGGCGATCTGCTTCAGCGGGGCGTCGATCGCGGCACGCACGATCGAGGCACCGGTCGCCTCGTCACCCTCGAGCTCGAGCTTGGCGAACGCCACGGCGCCGGCCTGGATGAGGGCCACGCCACCACCGGCGACGATGCCCTCCTCGACGGCAGCCTTCGCGTTGCGGACGGCGTCCTCGATGCGGTGCTTGCGCTCCTTGAGCTCCACCTCGGTGGCCGCACCGGCCTTGATGACGGCCACGCCGCCGGCCAGCTTGGCGAGGCGCTCCTGCAGCTTCTCGCGGTCGTAGTCCGAGTCGGACTTGTCGATCTCGCTGCGGATCTGGTTCACGCGACCGGCGATGAGGTCGGCGTCGCCGGCACCCTCGACGATCGTGGTCTCGTCCTTGGTGACGACGACCTTGCGCGCCTGGCCGAGCTCCTCGAGCGTGGCGTTCTCCAGCTTGAGGCCCACCGTCTCGGTGATGACCTGGCCGCCGGTGAGGATCGCGATGTCCTGCAGCATGGCCTTGCGGCGGTCGCCGAAGCCCGGGGCCTTGACGGCGACGGACTTGAAGGTGCCACGGATCTTGTTCAGCACCAGGGTCGCCAGGGCCTCACCCTCGACGTCCTCGGCGATGATGAGGAGCGACTTGCCCGACTTCATGACCTGGTCGAGCAGCGGCAGCATGTCCTTGACGTTCGAGATCTTCGACTCGACGATCAGGACGTACGGGTCCTCGAGCACGGCCTCCTGGCGCTCGGGGTCCGTCTCGAAGTAGCGGGCGAGGAAGCCCTTGTCGAAGCGCATGCCCTCGGTGAGCTCGAGCTCCAGGCCGAAGGTGTTCGACTCCTCGACGGTGATGACGCCTTCCTTGCCGACCTTGTCGAGGGCCTCGGCGATGAGCTCGCCGATCGCCGGGTCACCGGCCGAGATGGCGGCCGTGGCAGCGATCTCTTCCTTGGTCTCGATCTCCTTGGCGGCGTTCAGCAGCTGCTCGGTGACGGCCTCGGTGGCCTTCTCGATGCCGCGCTTGACGGCGATCGGGTTGGCACCGGCGGCAACGACACGCAGGCCCTCCTTCACGAGCGCCTGGGCGAGCACGGTGGCGGTGGTGGTGCCGTCACCCGCGACGTCGTCCGTCTTCTTGGCGACCTCCTTGACGAGCTCCGCACCGATCTTCTCGTACGGGTCGTCGAGCTCGATCTCCTTGGCGATGGAGACACCGTCGTTCGTGATCGTGGGGGCGCCCCACTTCTTGTCCAGAACGACGTTGCGGCCCTTCGGGCCGAGCGTGACCTTCACGGTGTCGGCGAGCTGGTTGAGCCCGCGCTCCATGCTCCGACGAGCTTCCTCGTCGAAAGCGATGATCTTGGCCATGGGGATGAATCCTCCGCTGGTGGCTTGTCCAGGCCGGCCGGTGCCCGCGACGGACGGCCACCACCCCGGCGATCATGTCTCGCCACGGCAGAAGGCCTCACCATTCGACCCTGCTGGTAATGCTGTCACTCTCCAACGGAGAGTGCTAAGACATTATTGGCACTCGGACCATGAGAGTGCAAGGCGCGTACACCGCTGGCGAACGCACGCCTACGCGGGCGCCAGCCCCGGGACGTGCCGGACGTCGAACTCCCGCAGCAGCGCCCGGCGCGCCGCGTGCCAGCCGGCCATGCCGTGCACGCCGGGCCCGGGCGGGGTCGACGCCGAGCAGAGGTACACGCCCTCGGCGAGCTGGTACGGGTCGGGCGCGAGGGACGGCCGGGCGAACATCTGCCAGATGCTGGCCGCCCCCGCGGAGATGTCGCCGCCCGGGTAGTTCGCGTTGTGCAGCTCCATGTGGCTGGCGGGTATGCACCGCGAGCCGACGACGACGTCGCGGAAGCCGGGCGCGAACCGCTCGATCTGCCGGGTGACCGCCTCGGTGAGGTCCTGCGTCGAGCCGGCGGGCACGTGGGCGTAGGTCCACAGCGGCCGCCTCGTGCCGCGCACGCGCCCCGGGTCGGCGACGCCCGGGTCGCTGAGCAGGACCATCGGCCGGTCGGGGTGCGTGCCGTTCGCGACGGCGTCCTCCGCGATGACCATCTCGGCGCGGGTGCCGCCGACGTGCACGGTCGAGGCGCGCCCGACGTCGGGCACCGTCCAGGGCACGGGCTCCGACAGCACGAAGTCGACCTTGGCGGCCGCGTTGCCGTACCGGAACCGGTGCAGCGCGGTGCGGCGCGGCGCGCTGATCCGGTCGCCCATGATCGACAGCACGGCCCGCGGGGTGGTGTCGAAGAGGACGGCGCGGGCGGGCGGCAGGTCGTGCCAGTCCTCGACGGCACGCCCGGTCTCGACGGTGCCGCCGTGCGCCTCCAGGTCGCGGACGAGGGCGTCGGTGATCGCCTGCGAGCCGCCCACCGGGACGGCCCAGCCGCCGTCGGCGTGCGCGAGGGCCGCCAGGAGCAGGGCCGTGCCCGCGCCCGCGTACGACGGGAGCGGCGTGATGGCGTGCGCCGCGACGCCCGTGAGCAGCGCCTTGGCCTCCTCGGTGAGGAACCGGCGGTCCCAGCGCGGGCCGCCCTGCTCCAGGAGCGCGGCACCGAACCGCAGCCCGGGCCGCACCGCCGAGGCGGCACCCCACGCCGACGACGCCGGCCCGCCGCGCACGCCCTCCAGCATGCCGCGTACGGTCCGCTTGTCCCCGAGCGCGAGCGCGGTGATCTCGCGCCAGCTGTCGGCGAGCGGGGCGATCAGGTCGCGCCACGCGTCGCCGTCCGGCCCCAGGCCGTCCGCCGTCCGGTCGAGGTCACGGAAGGCGAGGCCCGCACGGCCGCCGCCGAGCGGCTGGGCGTAGGCGATCTCGGGCGCGACGAGCTCCACACCGTGGGCGGCCAGGTCGAAGGCCCGGAAGAACGGTGAGGCCCACGCCATGGGGTGCACGGCGGAGCAGAGGTCGAAGACGAGGTCGTCGGCGAGCTCGGGAACGGGGAGCGTGCGCGCGCCTCCGCCGATCGTCGGCTGGGCCTCCAGGACCCGGACCCCGAGCCCGGCGCGCGCGAGCGTCACCGCGGCTGCCAGCCCGTTCGGGCCGGAGCCCACCACTACGGCGTCGAGGAGCGTCACCGACCCATCGAATCATGGTGCTCGCGGGGCTGGGGGTGCCGGGCGGGAACCAGAGCGAGCAGCCGCGGTACGGGCGGCTGCTCGATGGCGTCGGGCATCGTCGTCCGACATCGTGCGATACCGGTCGTCATCGACCGTCCAGTGCGGACGCCGGGGTCTGGGTCCCAGCATCCATCGAGGGGGGTGGCGGGCGACGGGTGGGAGTTCCCACCCGTCGTCCCATCGAGTCAGACTGGACGAACCTGTTCTGCCTGCGGGCCCTTCTGCCCCTGCCCCACCTCGTACTCGACTTCCTGACCCTCGTCGAGGGACCGGTAGCCGTCACTCTGGATCGCACTGTAGTGAACAAAAAGGTCCTGGCCGCCGGCAGTCGGGGTGATGAAGCCATACCCCTTCTCGGCGTTGAACCACTTGACGGTGCCCTGGGCCATGCGTAGTTCTCCTTGTACCTCTGCACGGGCCATGCGGTCGACCCGTGGTGGTTCGAGCCTAGTGGTCCGTCTCACACCAGGGAACCCTCTATGCCCGGTATGTGGCATTAAGCGCATGGCGAACGTGCAGGTCAGAGGGCTGCGGAGATAGCCAGGGAAGTGAATATCAGGCTGGTGGTACCGGTTGGCAACATCAACCGACGCGTTACTTGATGATGACGATGACCGCGTACGGCGACGACGTGACCTCTGCCGACTCGATGGCGGACGTCGCACCGATCGCCTCCGCGACGGCCGCGGCGGTGTCCGCGCGCTCCGCGCCGTACAGCACGGTCGTCTCCGCGTAGCCCTGGCCGAGGCCCGCGGTGTCGTCGGCGGCGTCGACCGTGCCGGTGAAGCCAGCTGTCTTGATCGTCTCCGCGGCGGTCCCGGCGGCGCCGGTGGGACCGCCCGAGTTGAGGACCTGCACCCCTGCGGTCAGGTCCGCATTTGCCGGGTTGCCGCTCACCGACGACGGCGCCTCCTCCGAAGCCTCTCCCGACGGCTCGCCGCTGGGCTCGCCCGAAGGTTCACCCGAGGAATCACCCGACGCCGACGGCGACGGGGAGACCGGCGCGGAGGCCGAGGGCGACGCGTCGCCCGATGCCTCGGCGCCACCACCGTCCCCGGACAGCAGCGTGATGCCACCCCACGCCACGGCGGCGCAGACTACGGCGACCAGCAGGAACGGCCAGGCCGAGCTCCAGCCGCTGCGCGGCGCACGGTGCACACCCACTGGTGCGCCCCCGGGGACAGCGACGTCGAACTCGTCGGGCGGGTAGGGGTAGCCACTCTTCGTCACGGCAGAGAGAGTAGCGGGTTGTTGTGACAGAACGGTGCGTTCTCAGTGGTTCTCATCCGCCAACCGTCGTGTAGTACGTGCCCGCTGCCGGGTGGAGCGCAGCCTGCGCAGGCGCTTGACCAGCATCGGGTCGTGCTCCAGGGCCGCCGGGGAATCGATCAGCGTATTGAGAACCTGGTAGTAGCGCGTGGCCGTGAGCCCGAACAGCTCACGCGCCGCCTCCTCCTTGGCGCCGGCGTACTTCCACCACTGGCGCTCGAACGCGAGGATCTCGCGGTCCCGGTCGGAAAGCCCCTGGTCGGCACCCGCAACCTCGGGAGCGGGTGCCTCCACGTGCGCCACCAGCGTCTCGCCGGTCTGCTCGCCGTAGCCCGGGAGCATGTTCCTGTCGTCCACCTGAGTCCTTACTCACGTCGTCCACGCCGGCCGTCCGCCGGCGCCAAGGCTGGGCCGCGCCCTTACGGCAGGCGCCAGTCGACCGGCTGCGCGCCCTGCTGCTCGAGGAGCGCGTTGGCCTTCGAGAACGGCTTGGAGCCGAAGAAGCCGCTGCGCGCCGACAGGGGCGACGGGTGGGCGCTCTCGACCACGGGGACGTCACCGAGCCACGCCTTGAGGTTGCGCGCCTTCGCGCCCCACAGGATCGCCACGAGCGGGCCGCCACGGGTCACGAGCGCGCGGATGGCGGCCTCCGTGACCTCCTCCCAGCCCTTGCCCGCGTGCGAGTCCGAAGAGCCCGGGCGGCAGGTCAGCGTCCTGTTCAGCAGCATGACGCCCTGGTCGGCCCAGGGGCGCAGGTCGCCGTTGCCCGGGATCGGCAGGCCGAGGTCGTCCTGCAGCTCCTTGTAGATGTTGACGAGCGACCGCGGCACCGGGCGCACGTCCGGCTGCACCGAGAACGACAGGCCCATGGCGTGCCCCGGCGTCGGGTACGGGTCCTGGCCCACGATCAGCACGCGCACGTCCGCCAGCGGACGCTTGAAGGCGGCGAGCACGTTCTCCCCCGCCGGGACGTAGGTACGCCCCTCGGCGACCTCGTTGCGCAGGAAGTCGCCCATCGCATGGATGCGGGGCTCGACGTCGGCCAGGGCCTCGGCCCAGTCCGGCGCGATGACCTGCGACAACGGGGGCCGGCCAGCGGCAGCGGCGGCGTCGGCAGGGGGTGTCGGGTTCACGGTGGTCTCCACGTTCAGGAGGTTACCGGGACCCACTGACAGCGACCGTCTGTGCCGCCCGACACACCCACTTGTGACGACTCTTCACCGGGTTGGCGCAACAATGAGGAACGTGAGCGCGACGACGACCCCAGAACCGGAAGGCCCCTCCACCTCCCCCACCGCGACCGCCCCCGTCCGCTGGACGCGGTACGTCGCCATGGGCGACTCCTTCACGGAGGGCCTGTGGGACCCGTATCCCGACGCGCCGGACGTGCAGCGCGGCTGGGCGGACAACCTCGCCGCCGCGCTCTCCGCACGCCGCATCGCGGCCGGCGAGGACCCGCTGGAGTACGCGAACCTGGCCATCCGCGGCCGCAAGCTGCGCCCGATCGTCGCCGAGCAGCTCGGCGCGACGCTCGACGCGAAGCCGGACCTCGTGTCCCTGGTCGCAGGCGGCAACGACATCCTTCGGGCAACGGCCGACGTCGACGCGATCTCGGCCGCGCTGGAGGACGCCGTCGCCCAGCTCCGCGCGTCGGGCGCCGACGTCCTGATGGGCACCGGGTTCAAGGCGGGTGCCGCGCTGAGCTGGACCAACGGCCGGGTGGGCATCTTCAACGCGAACGTCTGGTCCATCGCCCGGCGCCACGACGCGCGCGTCGTCGACCTGTGGGGCATGCGGTCGCTGGCCGACCTGCGCGTCTGGTCCTCCGACCGCATCCACCTCACGCCCGAGGGGCACCAGCGGGTGGCCAACGCCGCCCTGGTCGCGCTGGGCCTGGAGCCGGACGACGACGCGTACGACGTGCCGCTCGACGCCGCGCCGCCGGCGGCCTTCCGGGAGACGGCGCGCGCCAACGCCGCCTGGATGCGCCAGCACGTGGGCCCGTGGGTCAAACGTCGCCTGACCGGCACCTCCAGCGGCGACGGCCGCTCCGCGAAGTGGCCGACGCCGGGGGCCTGGCCGCGCGCGTAGAACCTTCACCCGGCCCTACACTTCGAGGGTGAATCTCAGAAGCCTCTCGGTGCTCGCACCGAGGGGCTTCTGACGTCTCCACGACCCCCACCCTGACCGCGTAACTTAACCTTCTAGATGGTACATTTACAACCATGACGATGAGCCCTCCGCGCAGTGCGGGCGCGTCCCAGCTCGGCACCGGGCGGCGCTGGACCCTCCTGGTCACCGTCGGCACCGGCCTGCTGCTGATCACCCTGGACAACTCGATCCTGTTCACAGCGCTGCCGACCCTCACACGCGAGCTCGACGCGAGCTGGAGCGAGAGCCTGTGGATCATCAACGCCTATCCCCTGGTGATGACGGGCCTCCTGCTCGGCTCGGGCACCCTGGGCGACCGGTTCGGCCACCGGCGCATGTTCATCGCCGGGCTCGTGGTCTTCGGGTTCGCGTCCTTCCTCGCCGCGACGGCGCCCACGCCCGAGGTGCTGATCGCGGCGCGCGGGCTGCTCGCCGTCGGCGCCGCGGCGATGATGCCGGCCACGCTCGCGCTGATCCGCGTGACCTTCACGGACGAGCGTGAGCGCAACATCGCGATCAGCGTGTGGGGCAGCCTGTCGGTGGTGGGCGGCGCCCTCGGGCCGATCGTCGGCGGGCTCCTGCTGGCGCACTTCGCGTGGGGCTCGATCTTCCTGATCAACGTGCCGGTGGTCGTGCTGGCCGTCATCGTCGGCCTCGCCGTCGCACCGCAGGACGAACCGCACCCCGGGACCCGCTGGGACTTCGTCTCGTCCGTGCAGGCCCTGGTCACCCTGGTGGGGCTGGTGGTGCTCATCAAGGAGGTCGCCAAAGCTGACCGCTCGGGGACCGTCATCCTCGGCGCGGCCGCGGTGACGGCCGTGGGCTGGTTCGTCTTCGTGCGCCGGCAGCGCAAGCTGCCGTTCCCGCTGCTCGACCTGGCGATCTTCCGCAACCCCGCGTTCACGTCCGGGGTCCTGGCGGCGGCGATCGCCATGTTCGCGATGGGCGGCCTGCAGCTCGCCACGACGCAGCGGTTCCAGCTCGTGGCGGGGTTCACCCCGCTCGAGGCGGGCCTCCTGGTGGCCGCGATCGCCCTCGGCTCGCTGCCCTCCTCGCTGCTGGCCGGGGCGTTCCTCCACGTCGTGGGCCTGCGGGTGCTGATCGGCGGCGGGCTGGCCGTGGGCGCCGTCGGCGTGGCCGGCACGCTGTACGGCGTGCAGCAGGGCATGTGGTGGCTGCTCGGGGGCCTGCTGGTGACCGGCCTCGGGCTGGGGGCGGCGATGTCGGTGGCGTCCACCGCGATCATCGGCAACGTGCCCGCCCGCCGGGCCGGCATGGCGTCCTCCGTGGAGGAGGTCTCCTACGAGTTCGGCAGCCTGGCCGCCGTCTCCCTGCTCGGCTCGCTGCTGACCACGATCTACACCGTGACGGTCCAGCTGCCCGACGACGCGCCGCCCGAGGCGGCCAGGTCCATGACCGACGCCCTGACCGCCGAGGGCACCGGCCCGGAGGTGCTCGCCGCCGCCTTCACCGCGTTCGGGAACAGCTACTGGGTGGTCATGGTGATCTGTGCCGCAGTGCTGGCGCTCGGCGCTATCGTCACCACGGTGCTGCTGCGGTCCTACGGTCCGGGGTCGGCATCCTCCGCCTACGGTTCGGGACACTGAACCGCGCCCCCTATCGCGACGCAGCCCCGCAGGAGACCCCGTGCGACCGAGCAACCGCGACCGCATCCTCGAATCCGCCGTGCGCCTGGTCCAGCGCGAGGGCGTCACGGCCGTGACGTTCGACTCCGTGGCGGCCGAGGCCGAGCTGACCCGCGGCGGGATCATGTACCACTTCCCCTCGCGCGAGGGCCTGCTCGTCGCCATCCACGAGCACCTGGCCGAGCGGTGGGAGGGGACGCTGGAGGCGGACGCCGGCCGCCCGGCCGACGAGCTCACCGCCGGCGAGCGGCTGGCCGCCTACATCCGCGTGAGCGCCGAGTCGGCGACCCGCGCGGAGCTGCAGCTCATGCTGGAGGCCGCCACCCGCCCCGAGTGGGCCGCCCCGTGGAGCGCCGTCCTGGAACGGTGGGCCCCCGTGCCCGACGACGCCGAGTCCGATCCCGCCGCGCTGTCCCTGCTGGTGGCCCGCCTCGCCGCCGACGGGCTGTGGATGTTCGAGTCCCTCGCCTACCGGTCGATGCCGGACACCCAGCGCCGCGCCGTCGCGGAGCACCTGGTGCGGGCCGTGGCGGAGGCGCCAGGGGTCTGAGGGAGCGCGCCCGCCACGGCCCCGCTCAGGTGCCCTCGACGCGGGCCAGCAGCTCGTCCAGGAAGCCGCAGGCCTCGGCGACGGCGCGCTCCGGGTCCCGCCCGGCGATAGCGTCGGCCAGGTCCTCGTGGCCGATCTCGGGCGCGTGCTCGACGCCGGGCGTGATGGTGGACGTCGCGGCGACGCTCGCGGTGATGACCTCCGTCAGCCCCAGGTAGAGCTCCGTCAGCAGCCCGTTGTGCCCGGCGCGGACGACGGCCCCGTGGAACTCGGCGTCGGTCCGCGCGAAGTCCTCCCAGCGCCCCTCGGCCAGCTCGGTCGCGCGGCGGGCGAGCAGAGAGTGCAGCTCGGCGACCTCCTCCTCGGTCCGCTCGGTTGCGGCGAGCCGGGCGCCCTCGACCTCGAGGGTGCGCCGCACCTGCAGCACCTCCCGCAGCTCCGAGCCGGCGAGCCGGCGGATCGCGCCGGAGACCTCGCTCGTGGCGCGCACGTACGTGCCGTCCCCCTGGCGGACCTCCAGCAGCCCGGTGTGCGCGAGCGCGCGCACCGCCTCGCGGATGGTGTTGCGGCCGACGCCGAGCTGCTCGCAGAGCTCGGGCTCGGTGGGGATGCGCTCGCCGATCGGCCACTCGCCGTCCCGGACGGCGGTCCGCAGCTGTTCGATGACCTGGTCGACGAGGCCGACCCGGTGCGTGGTGGCCAACGGCACAGTGGAATCCTTTCGTCCAATCATCCTACGTATGCCATGGTAGCGGTCATGCGCGTCGAACACAGTGGACCTGGCCTGGAAGCCGAGCTGGACGGCGCCGTGGAGATCAGGACGCCGGGCGTGGTCGCCGCCGGGGCGCTGCTCGCGGTCGCCGTTGTGCTCGTCGCCCTCAACCTGCGCCCGGCCATCACCGGCGTCGGCCCGATGCTCGAGGAGATGCGCCTCGACCTGGGGGTCTCCGCGGTCTGGGCGGGCGTGCTCACGACGCTGCCGACGCTGTGCTTCGCCGGCGCGGGGCTCGTCGCGCCGCTGCTGGCCCGCCGGGCCGGGATCGGCGCCGCCATCGCGGTCGCGCTGACCACGCTCGCCGGCGGTCTCGTGCTGCGCGTGCTCGACGGGCCGTTCGTGGTGCTGGGCGGCACCCTGGTCGCGACCGCCGGGATCGCCCTCGTCAACGTGCTGATCCCGGTCGTCATCAAGGACTCCTTCCCGGCGCGTATCGGACTCATGACCGGGGTCTACACGGCGGCCCTGCAGGGCGGTGGCGCGCTCGGGTCGGCGGTGACACCGCAGCTCGGCGACGCGTTCGGCGGCTGGCGCCCGGCGCTGGGCGCCTGGGCGGTGCTGGCCGCCGTCGCGCTGCTGGTGTGGCTCCTCGCGGCCCGCGGCTCGGGCCGGGCGCCCCGCCGGGCCGAGACCGCCGACGGCGGCCGCTCGCTGCTGCGCAACCGCCTGGCCTGGATCGTCACCGGCTTCTTCGGTCTCCAGGGCTTCTACGCGTACGCCGCGATGGGCTGGTTCCCGCAGGTGCTGATGGACGCCGGCGTGCCCCGCTCCGAGGCCGGGCTGCTGATGGGCCTGGTCTCGCTGGTCGCCGTCCCGATCAGCCTGTTCGTCGCCCCGCTGGCCGCGCGTGGTCGCGGGCAGGGCGGATGGATCATCGCGCTCAGCGTCCTGGGCGTCGCCGGGACGGCCGGGCTGATGCTGGCCCCGGCGTGGTCGCCGCTGCTGTGGAGCCTGCTGGCGGGCCTCGGGATGAGCGTGTTCTCCCTCGCCCTGACCGTGATCGCGCTGCGTGCGCGGACGGGCGCCGACACCGCCCGGCTGTCCGGGATGGCGCAGGGCTTCGGCTACCTCTTCGCCGCGCTCGGCCCGTTCCTGTTCGGCCTGCTGCACGACGTCACGGGCAGCTGGTTCGTCCCGCTGGCCATGCTGCTGGCGGTGCTGGTGGCCCAGATGGTCTTCGGCGCGCTCGCCGGCCGCCGCCGGTTCGTCTGACGGTTCGGGACGCAGCACGAAGGCCCGGGATCGCTCGGATCCCGGGCCTCTGGAGCCGCCTGTCGGGTTCGAACCGACGACCTTCCGCTTACAAGGCGGGAGCTCTACCAGCTGAGCTAAGGCGGCGGGCGGGGAACAGCCTAACCGTTCCTGCCGCCGTCAGCCGAGTCCCGGACCAGCGGGTCGGCGGAACGCCCTGGACACAGACGGGCGGGGCCCCGGGCCGCAGCCCGGGACCCCGCCGTCGTACTACCCGAGTGCTTACTCGGACGGCGACGCCGAGGGCTCGGAGCTCGGCTCCTCGCCCGTGATGGCGGTGGACAGCGCGCCCGGCGCCTGCCAGCCCTCGAACCGCTCGCCGTCGATCAGCACGGTCGGGGTGCCGAAGCTGCCCTGCGCGTTGGCCAGCGCCTCGTCGCTGGTCGCGGCCTCTGTCGAGGCGGCGACCCACTCCTCGAAGGTGTCCTTCGCGTCACCGTCGGTGATGCCCGCTGCGACGTCGGCCGGTACGCCGGCCTGCTCGGCGACCTGGGCGATCTGCTCGTCGGACAGGCCTGCGGTGTTCTCGGCCGGCTGGCTCGCGAAGAGCGCGTCGTGGAAGGCGGAGAACTGCTCGGGCGCCTTGTCGGCGACCCACGCCGAGGCGGACGCCGCACGTGTCGAGTACTCGGTGCCCTGCGAGGCGCGGTCGAGGATGGCGACCGGGTGCACGACGAGCGTGATGTCACCGGCCTCGCGCATCTCGGCGATGCTCGCGCTGTTGGTCTGCTCGAACTGGCCGCAGATGGGGCACATGTAGTCGACGTAGACGTCGAGCGTCTTCGCGCCCTCGTTGGTGGTGCCCGCAGCGCCGTCGGCGCCCACCGGGATGCCGGTGTCCTGGACCACGCCCGCGGGGACGTTGTCGACCTTCTCCATCGGCGTCTTCTGGCCCTCGGTGAGGATCAGCACGACCGCCACGACCAGGCCGATGACCGCAAGAGCGAGCACGCTCAGCACGATCACACGGTTGCGCTTCTCGGTGGACTGCTGCTTCTTCTGAAGTGCAAGGGCCTCGGCACGGGCCGCGTCGCGGCGCTGTGCCTTGGTCTGATTCGTCGACATCGGGGTCCTTCGAGATGCGGGCCAATGGGGCGAGGCGCGACACGCGCCTTCACCAAGCCTACTAGCGTCCGCTGGGAGACTGCTGAACGTTTCTGTACGTTCCCGACACCCGGTCGGACGTCACCAGGTGACGGTGGGCCGGTCGCCCAGCGGCCACCAGTGGACGTCCACCGGGCTGCCGAACAGGGGCACCGCCGCGAGCAGCGCGAGCGCCAGCACGACCAGCGTGACGATGGTCTTCGTGCCCTTCGTCGGGGCGATCCGGCGCAGCAGCGGACCGGCCCCGACCCGCGTCCCGTACGACGCCGGCCCCCACCACGTCACGACCACCGTGACCAGCATCGCGACGCCGAGCACCAGGCTGTCGACGATGGGCTGGTTCATACCGCCCACCGACCTGGCCTCGACCGTCGGGATGGGGGCGATGATCACGTTGCCGGGCGCGAACAGCATGAGCCCCAGCAGCACCACGATCACCCCGGCGCAGAGGCCGACGGCCGCGGCGGGCAGCACGCCGAACACGGCGCGCACCAGGTGCCACGGGGAGAGCAGCGTCGCCACCAGCGCGTCGGCACGGCTCGGCCCGCGCCGCTCGCGGCGGCCGCGGAACTCCTCGACCGCGATACCGGCCAGGCGGGTCACGATCAGGAGCACCAGGAACACGATGACGGCGACGCCGGGCCGCGTGGCGGCGAGCGTCACAAGCGCGAGGGTGAGGGTCAGGAACAGCGCCCGGTAACCGGTGACGCGCGCGGGGCTGGTCTGCTCCGGGACGAGGGACGGGGCCGGCAGCGCACCCGGCCCGGGCGATCCCACGGCCCTCCCAGTGACCGACCGGCCCCTGGGAGCCTGCGCCAGGTCGCTGACACCGCCCACGGGGTTGCGCGCGGCCGCGGCGGCTCCGGCGGCCGCACCGACCCCCGCGCCGCCGGCCGCGGCGGACACCGGCCGCCGGCGGGGCAGCAGGCCCTTCGGCATGACACGGGTCGAGCCCCCGCCGCCGACCACGATGGTCCCGTCGTCGGCGGAGTCGAGCTCCGCGGTCCTGGAGTCGTCGTCGCCGGACGTGGCCGCGACGAATGCCTCCGACTCGGCCTTCAGCGCCCTGGCCACCTCGTTGGGACCCCAGCGCTCGGCGGGCACGGCCCTCAGCGCGGCGGCGAGCGCCCGGCCGACACGCGGCTCCAGCCCGTCGAGGTCGGCCTGGCCCTGCCGCGAGCGCCGCAGCACCAGCTCGGTGGGCCGGACGCCGAACGGCGCGCGGCCGGTGCCGGCGAACGCGAGCACCGCGGACCAGGACCACCAGTCGGTGTCGGGGCCGGGCTCGGCGCCGTCGAGCAGCTCGGGGGCGAGGTAGCCGGGGGTGCCCATGACGAACCCGGTCCGGGTGGCCCGGGGGTCGCCGGGGCCCTGCGCGAGGCCGAAGTCGATGAGGACGGGCCCGGTGCGCGCGATGAGCACGTTGGAGGGGGTCAGGTCGCGGTGCACGACGCCGGTGCCGTGCACGGCCTCGAGGGCGTCGGCGAGCTGGTCGGCGAGCTCGAAGAGGTCCCGGGGGTCGAGCGGCCCGCGGGCGTCGATCTCCTCCTCGAGCGTGGGGCCCTCGACGAGCTCGGTGACGATGAAGGCGTCCGCGCCGTCGAGCTCGGCGTCCAGCACGCGGGCGACGGCCGGGTGGCGCAGGCCCTGCAGCGCGGTCGCCTCGCGGCGCAGCCGTTCGCGGGCGGCGGGGTCGTCGAGGTGGCGGTGCAGCATCTTGAGGGCAACGGCGTTGCCGCCGTCGTCCAGGGCGCGGTAGACGGCGCCCATGGCGCCGGACCCGATCTCGTGCACGACCGTGTAACCGCCCAGCTTCGAACCGGCAGCGGGGCCGGAGCCGGGCGGGGGCGCGATCGACGCCTCCACCTCCTCCATGAGGCACACCGTAGCCGTCGCGGACGGCGGACGCCCGCCAACATCCAGCCCCTGACCAGCACTGCGGCGTACCGACGTTCGAGTGGGAGCCGACCTCGTTACTCTGAGCAGGGAAGAGACCCTCGCTACTCTTGACACTGCACAGATAGAATCTTCCACACATAAGGAGCAGTACATTGCCGGGTAAAGACGGGTACGATCTGGTCGTCGTCGCGAACCGGCTCCCGGTCGACTTCACGGTCGGCCCAGACGGTGGCCTCTCCTGGCAGAGGTCGCCAGGAGGCCTGGTCACGGCCCTGGAACCGGTGATGCAGGGTGCGGACGGCGCCTGGGTCGGCTGGTCCGGCGCCCCGGACCTCGCGCACGAGCCCTTCGAGGCGGACGGCGTCATGCTGGTGCCGGTCACGCTGAGCGCCACCGAGATCGAGCGCTACTACGAGGGATTCTCCAACGACACCCTCTGGCCGCTCTACCACGACGTCATCGCCCCGCCCGCCTACCACCGGCAGTGGTGGGACGCGTACCGCCGCGTCAACCAGCGCTTCGCCGACGCCGCGGCCGAGCAGGCCGCCGAGGGCGCCGTCGTCTGGGTGCACGACTACCAGCTCCAGCTCGTCCCCCGCATGCTCCGCGACCTGCGCCCGGACCTGCGCATCGGGTTCTTCGACCACATCCCGTTCCCCCCGGTCGAGCTGTTCGCGCAGCTCCCGTGGCGGCGGCAGATCATCGACGGCCTGCTCGGCGCGGACCTCGTGGGCTTCCAGCGCAACGGCGACGCCGCGAACTTCGTGCGGTCCGCGCGCCGGCTCACGGGCTACACCACCCGCGGCCCCGTCATCACCATCCCGGACGCCGACGGGCGGCCCGGGCGGCACGTGCGCGCGTCGTCGTTCCCCATCTCGATCGACTCCCACCGGTTCGACACCCTGGCGCGCACGCCCGAGGTGCAGGCGCGCGCCAAGGAGATCAAGGCCGACCTGGGCAACCCCGACACGCTGATGCTGGGCGTGGACCGCCTCGACTACACCAAGGGCATCCGGCACCGCATCAAGGCGTACGGCGAGCTGCTCGACGACGGCCGCCTGGACGTCGAGCACGCGACGCTCGTGCAGGTCGCCAGCCCGAGCCGCGAGAACGTGGGCGCCTACCAGGAGCTCCGCGAGCACGTCGAGGTCCTGGTGGGCCGCATCAACGGCGAGTACGGCGAGCTGGGCCACTCCGCCATCCACTACCTGCACCACTCCTACCCGCCCGAGGAGATGGCCGCGCTCTACCTCGCGGCCGACGTGCTGCTGGTCACCTCGCTGCGCGACGGCATGAACCTGGTCGCCAAGGAGTACATCGCCGCCCGCTCCGACGAGCGGGGCGCCCTGGTGCTGAGCGAGTTCACCGGCGCCGCCGACGAGCTCTCCCCCGGCCCCCTGCTGGTCAACCCGCACGACATCGACGGCATGAAGGACATCATCGTGGCCGCCGCGACCATGGACCCGAAGGAGCAGCGCCGCCGCATGCGCCGCCTGCGCCGCAAGGTCCTCGCGGACGACGTCGCCAAGTGGTCCGAGACCTTCCTGGGGGTGCTCACCGCGGTGCCGCCCCGGCCGCTCAGCGTGGACCCCCGCGCCGCGGAGCCCCGCCACCACAACCTCCGGGACGCGCTGACGGCGTTCACCACCCTGCCGGAGGGCGTCCCCGCCAAGGGCCTGGCCCGGATGAGCAACGGCAACGGGCGGCGCAAGAAGCCGACGACCGGCTGGCTGCTCGCCTCCGACTTCGACGGCACGCTCGCGCCCCTGGTCGACGACCCCAAGTCGTCCGCCATGACCCGCGCGGCCCGCGCCGCGATCGAGCAGCTGCACGCCCTCACGCACGAGGCCCCGGTGCGCCTCGCGTTCGTGTCCGGGCGTGACCTGTCCGACCTCGCAGAGCGCACGGTGGCCCCCGACGGCACCTTCCTCGTGGGCAGCCACGGCGCCGAGGCCGGCCGGGCCACCAGCACCGGCGTCGAGCAGGTGCCGTTCCGCCTGACGACCACCCAGTCGGCCCAGCTCGACGCGCTCGTGGCGGGCTTCGAGTCCGCGGTCTCGGGCCGCGAGGGGGCGTGGGTGCAGGTCAAGCCCGCCGCCGCCGTCGTGCACACGCGCCTGGCGAGCGTGGACGACGCCGCGGCCATCACCGTGGCCGCCGACGAGGTGGCCGCCAACCAGGGGCTGCCGGCCATGCACGGCAAGGACGTGGTCGAGGTCTCCGTGGTGCCCACGAGCAAGGGCGAGGCGCTGCGCCGCCTGCGCGGCACCGTGGCGGCCGAGCTGGGCGTCGAGAAGGTCCGCGTGCTGTACGCGGGCGACGACACCACCGACGAGGCGGCCTTCGGCGCGCTGGAGTCCGGCGACCTGACGATCAAGGTGGGCACGGGCGACACCCTCGCGTCCCACCGCGTGCCCGACCCCGACGCGCTCGCCGCCGTCCTGGCCGGGCTCGCCCGCACCCTGGGCGAGGAGTGACCTGCCTGTGACCTGGTCTGTACCGCGACCTTGACCAACCGGGGTACGATCGCGCTGCAACAGTGTCACCGCCGACACGTCAGTGGAAGCAACGGCACCCGACCACAACGGATCGTCCGGCACGTACCTGCCGGTGGAGGGATGTTTTCTCATGGCTACGGTCACCTTTGACCACGCGACGCGCGTCTACCCGGGCACGGAGCGCCCGGCTGTCGACCAGCTGAACCTGGAGATCGAGGACGGCGAGTTCCTCGTCCTCGTCGGCCCGTCCGGCTGCGGTAAGTCCACGTCCCTGCGCATGCTCGCGGGTCTCGAGGACGTCAACGGCGGGCACATCTTCATCGGTGACCGGGACGTCACCGACGTGCAGCCCAAGGACCGCGACATCGCGATGGTGTTCCAGAACTACGCGCTGTACCCGCACATGTCGGTGGCGGACAACATGGGCTTCGCCCTGAAGATCGCGGGCACCCCGAAGGCGGAGATCCGCCAGCGGGTCGAGGAGGCCGCGAAGATCCTCGACCTCACCGAGTACCTCGACCGCAAGCCGAAGGCCCTCTCGGGTGGCCAGCGTCAGCGTGTCGCCATGGGCCGCGCCATCGTGCGTCAGCCGCAGGTGTTCCTCATGGACGAGCCGCTGTCGAACCTCGACGCCAAGCTCCGCGTCCAGACCCGTACCCAGATCGCGTCGCTGCAGCGCCGCCTGGGCGTCACCACGGTCTACGTGACCCACGACCAGACCGAGGCCCTCACCATGGGCGACCGCATCGCGGTCCTCAACGGTGGCATCCTGCAGCAGGTCGGCACCCCGCGTGAGATGTACGACCGCCCGAGCAACGTCTTCGTCGCCGGCTTCATCGGCTCCCCGGCCATGAACATCGGTACGTTCGACGTCAAGGAGGGCAACGTCAAGGTCGGTTCGGCCAGCGTCCCCCTGGAGCGCTCGATCGCCTCCACCATCAGCGAGGCCGACGGCGGCAAGGTCACCCTGGGCTTCCGCCCCGAGGCCCTCGACGTCGTCCCGTCCGGCACCTCCGGCTCGTTCGAGGTCGAGGTCAACCTGGTCGAGGAGCTCGGCTCCGACGCCTTCGTCTACGGCTCGCTCAAGGGCGACGCCGCCGACGTCGACCTCTCCGCCGGCGACACCAACCAGGTCATCGTGCGCATCGACCCGCGCGGTGTGCCGGACAAGGGTGACGTCATCTCCGTCGCCATCCAGGCCGGCCACTCGCACGTGTTCTCCGCGACCACGGGTGAGCGCCTCGGCTGA
>NZ_ARQM01000014.1 GCF_000385135.1 Promicromonospora sukumoe 327MFSha3.1
ATCTGGACCCCGCTGCAGCCCGCGACCCAGCCCGAGGAGAAGATCACCGTGTTCGGCACCGACACCCCGCTCGGCCGGGCCGGGCAGCCCGCCGAGGTGGCACCCGCGTTCGTCTTCCTGGCGTCGCAGGTCACGGCGTCGTACGTGTCCGGGACGGTGCTCGGCGTGACGGGCGGCAAGCCGGTCTTCTAGGCGCGGTCTTCTAGGCGCGGTCTCCTGGGCGCGACCGGCTGGGCGCCATCCACCGGTTCGAGCACCTCGACCGTGCCGTGCTCGCCGTCCACCCGCACCCGATCGCCCGTGCGCAGCCGCATGGTCGCGTTGCCGCAGCCGACGACGGCGGGGATGCCCAGCTCCCGCGCGACGATCGCGGCGTGCGACAGGGGCGCGCCGACGTCGGTCACGACGGCGGCCGCGCGTGGGAAGAGCGGCGTCCAGCCCACGTTGGTCACCGCCGTCACCAGCACCTCGCCGGGCAGCAGCGCCTCGCCGTCGTCCGCTGAGAGAACCACGCGGGCCACGCCCTCGGCCACGCCGGACGCGCCCGGGAAGCCCCGGACCTGGTCGGACCGCGCGGCCTCCTGGCCGTGCTCGTCGAAGACGTCGGACCGCCGATCCGGGTCCGCGGCCCACCGCACCGGGTCGAACCGGCCGCGGATCACCGCCGGGTACGGCGGCAGGCTCCGGTACAGGTCGTAGGTCGCGCGGCGCACGGGGACGACCTGCTCCCCCGCGCGCGGCACCCCCCGGCCGGACGGCGCGCGGAGCACCGCCAACAGCTCGTCGACGTGCAGGTAGAAGACGTCGTCGCCCAGGCCGGTGAGCTCGCCGGCCCGCACCGCGAAGGCGCGCAGGGCCCAGAACGCGCGGATCACCTCGGACCGCGCGCTCTCCCGGCCGCGCGCGTTGCGGGCCCACCGGTCGAGCTGCCTGCGCAGCGACGCGGCCCGGCGCGGGGACACGCTCTCCAGCCGCTCCCAGACGGCGGCCCGGGCACGTTCCTGCCGTTCGAGCAGCGCGTCGACGTCGGTCCCGGCCGCCGCGGCGATCTGGCGGTCGAGCCAGGCGGGGTCCTCCGCCGGACGGGGCCGGGAGACCTCGAACTCGTCGACGCAGCGGTGCCCGAACCGCGTCACGTAGGTCGCGCGGTCGAGCCGGCCGAGGGCGACCTCGCGCAGGCCGATCAGGGTCTCCATGCTGGCCAGCGCGTGCCCGCCGGACGACAGGCCGGAGGTCAGGGTCTCCGTGTCGGCGTCGCCGAGCAGCGCGCGCAGGTCCCGGCGCAGCGTGAGCAGCTTGGTGCCGTCCTGCCGGGCGGCGCCCCGCAGCGCGCGCGACGCCGCCTCCAGGTACGGACCGAGCTCGGCGTCCCAGAAGTCCGCGAGCTCAGCCGGGCCGACGACGGCGCCCGCGCGCTCCCGCAGCTCCGTGCCGCGCTGCTCGGCGGTACGCAGGAACCCCGGCACGGCCCGTACGTCCCGGACGAGCGTCGTGAGGTTGCGCCCCACCATGGGCAGGAGCCGCCGGATCAGCTCCGCGCGACCGAGCGGGACTACCGGGATGTCGGGCTGGCCGGGCAGCCGCCCGAACACCTCCCGGTACGCCGCGTCAACGGTCTTCTGCAGGCCCAGCGTCCGGGCCACGGTCTCGGTGGTGCTGAGGTTCATGTAGAACCGGCCGCCGATGGTGCCGTACGCGGGCACGCCGATGTCGGTGTCGGCCATCGCGTTGGCCATGAAGATCTGCACGAGCGACCAGGTCAGCGGTGTCATCACGCTGGGCAGCGCCTCGCCGAGGTTCGCGTTCGTCCACAGGAAGTCGCCCAGCAGGCTGTCGTTCCACACCTCGGTGACGGCGACCTCGCCCGCCGCGCCAGTGACGGGGCGCGCCTGGAGCACGGCCGGCTCGCCGTCGTGCAGCGCCCACTCGACGTCCATCGCCACGCCGTACAGCGCCTCGATGCGGACGCCGAGCGCGGCGAGCCGCGCGGCCTGCGCGTCGGTGAGCGCGGGGCGATCTCGGAGCTCGGCGGGGACCGGCTCGTTCCGCGGACCGGCGCCGGTCCGCACGGTGCGGACCTCCTTGGTGCTCACCGTGCGCTCGACGGCGCCACCCACCCGGGCCACCAGGTACGTGTCCGGCGTGACCTGCCCGCCGACAACCGCTTCGCCCAGTCCCCAGGCGGCGTTGATCAGCACCCGGTCGCGGGAACCCGTCATGGGGTCGACGGTGAACAGGATGCCGGCCGCGTCGGCGTCGACGAGCCGCTGCACCACCACCGCGAGCGCCACCTCGTCGGCAGGGATCCCGTGCCGCGCCCGGTAGCCGATCGCGCGCGCCGTCCACAGGGAGGCCCAGCAGTCCCGGACCGCGTCGAGCACGGCGTCCGCGCCACGGATGTCCAGGAACGAGTCCTGCTGGCCGGCGAACGACATGCCGGGCAGGTCCTCGGCCGTGGCGGAGGAGCGGACGGCGACGGCGGGGGCGCCGTCGGGCGAACCGCCCGGGGCGAGCAGACCGGCGTACCCGGCCCGGACGGCGTCGGCCACGGTCTGCGGGACCTCGAGGGCGGCGAACACCTCGGCGATCCGGGCCGCCGCGGCCTCGTGGGTCTCGGGGCGGTCGGAGTCGACGTCCCGCGCGGCGGCGACGATGGCCTCCTGCGGGGCGCCCGCCACGGCCGCCCGGTAGGCGTCGGTGGTGACGTGGAAGCCACCGGGGACCGGCAGCCCGGCCGCGGCCAGACGCGCGAGGGACGCCCCCTTGCCGCCGGTGGTGGCCAGGTCGACCGCCGCGGGATCCGCGAGCGGCAGCGTGAACGAGCTGGTGACCTCGGTGCTCACGTCGGTTCCCCTTCCTCCGGCGGGAGGTCGTCGCCGAGCGACTCCCGCAGCTTGGCCCGCGCGACCGCGTAGGCCTGGTCGACGAACTCACGGGTGGCGTCCGCGCAGGCGGCCCGCGCGGAGTCGGACGGCGGGTGGTCCGCGGCGAAGGCACGCGCGAGCGTGTCGCCGATCAGCTCGCCGGCACGCTCGTCGGAGACCCGCAGGGACTCGGGCATCATCCGCAGCGAGACCAGCGAACCGTGCAGCACCGCCGCGATCACGGTGAGGTGGTCCTCGACGCTCAGGTCGTCGCGCACCGTGCCGTGCTCACGGAGCCTGGCGAGGTACTCGCCGAAGGGCACCACCATCTCGGGTGTGGTGGTGCTGGTCTGCTTGCGGGCCACGAGCTTGCCGAGCACCGCGGAGTCCTGCACCATCGCGGCCTGCAGCAGCGGACGCCGGTGGATCTCGTGCGCGAGATGACCGAACAGCCCGGGCAGCGTCGCGGTCGCCGGGTCCTCCCGGATCCGCCGGCGCACCGCGCCGATCATCTCGGCCCGGTCCCGGCGCATGATGGCGGCGAACAGGTCCTCGCGGCTGCCCCAGTGCAGGTAGATGGTGCCCTTGGCGACCCCGGCGAGGCGGGCGACGTCGTCGATGGTGGTCTTGTCGTAGCCCCAGCGCAGGACCAGCTCGGTGCCGGCGTCGAGGATCCGCTCCGCCCGCTCGACCCGTCGCTGCGCCGTGCCGCGCCGCCGCGTCGTCGCTGCCGCACTCATGCTCGCCTCCGCTTCGTGAAATTATGACCAGATTCGTTGATCTGGTCATACTCGGAGGCTAGACCCGGTCGCCGCCCTGGTCAACAGCCCATGGGACGCCGTCTGACCTGCGGATTCGGCGAGCCTCGTGCGGCATGGAACCTTTCGCACACGTCTCCGCGTGGTGGGGGACATGACGAGGGAGAGCAGGGGACCATGCGGACCGAGGTGAGCGACGAGGCGCGGGTGCGGGTCGACGTCACGCGCACCAAGGACCAGGAGTTCACGGCGTTCGTGCACGATGCCGGCCCGTACCTCTACAAGACGGCGCTCCTGCTCTCCGGCGACGCGCACCGCGCGGAGGAGCTGGTCCAGGCGACGTTCGAGCGCACCTACCGGTCCTGGCACAAGGCCCGCGCCGGCGAACCGCGCGCCTACGCGCGGCGCATCCTGCTCAACCTGCGCATCGACGGCTGGCGTCGCAGCCGCGGCGAGGTGGTGTCCGACGTCGTCCCCACGGGGTCGGTCGCCGGCCCGGCCGACGGCGTCGCGGTGCGCGACGAGGTGGTGCGCGCGCTGGCGTCGCTGCCCCTGACGCAGCGGCGGGTCGTGGTGCTGCGGCACCTGCTCGACCTGACCGAGCAGCAGACGGCCCGCGAGCTCGGGATCGCCGTCGGCACCGTCAAGTCCGCCAACGCACGCGGGATCGCCCGCCTGCGCGAGATCTTCGAGGAGGGTGCGCGATGAGCATCGACGACACGGACGTTCTGGCCCGCCTCCGGGCCGGGGCCGACCAGGTCGAGCGGCACGAGTTCGACGCGGGACAGGTGGTGGCCGGGAGCCGGCGGGCGCTGCGGCGGCGGCGTACCTGGCAGGCCCTGGGCAGCGGCGCGACGGCGGTCGCGGTCGCGTTCTCGTTGGCCCTGGTGGGGCCCGTGCCGGTGCCGGGGGGTGGCGAGGTGACAATGCCGGGGAGCGAGCGGGTGCGGGAGCTGTTCGGGCTGGCGGAGGGGTCGGAGTGCACCGCGCCGGAGCCTGCGGCCCGCCGAAGCCCCGTCGATTCAGGTACCAACCTCCGGCCTGGGGTGACGTTCGATCTGGCCAGGGCACGACCGATGTCCACCTGCTCAGACGTCCGAATCGACGGCGCGGTCGGGGGAACCAGCCTGTCGCCCGAAAGCCTGACGGAGGAAGGTGCGTTCTGGAAGCCGCCTGAGGACGCCGTCGATACCGCCGGTACGACCGGAACGAGCGTTGCCCGTGTCGACCCGTTCATCGACGGAATCGAGCAGGTAATGGCGCCTACTGTCCTCACACCGGCGGATGACGAGCTACACACTCTTGGTGGTCTCACACCACAGGGCGACGAAGCCGCATGGTTCGAGATCACCACACAAAGCGCAGATCAGCCGCCGGATCGGATCGTCCTTGTTGCCGGTGGCCGCCGGATCGACTCGTCGAACGAAGAATTCCGCAAGTCCCGAGCCATCTCCGAGATCGAAGGTGACTATGACGACAAGGTGGCCGTGACCGCCCAACGCGTGGCGTGGCGTCAAGAAGCACTCGGAGGATCCACAGACTCAGCCGCGGCGACGGACTCATGGGGCTTGCCCGCGTGGGTGGCAGACATCGAGTCAGGTGGCCCTCAGCTCCTTGCGGAACGCGCAACGGCGATCGGTGGTGACGGCGACGAGATCGTCGTGGCCACCCTCGACCAGCCTGTCACCGGCGCCTGGAGCACCACCTTCACGTCCTTCCGGGACGACGGCACCGAGTCCACGGTCCTCGTACTGGAACACCCCCGCGAAACGTATGTGCCGCTCGTCGACATGACCGACGACGTGCTCACGTATGCCCTGGACGGCGGTTATCACCTCGCCGTCGTGCCGCGTGTGGGCGGCATCGCCGAACCGGATGCCGATCAAGCCGTCGCCGTACGGCTGGGCGGCGCCGGCGTCAGCAGCCTCTCCGCGTCGGGTGATGCCGTCGCATGGGTGTCCGGCGAGGTGGCCTATCTGCTGCGTGACGCTGGACCAGGTGACAGGTCAGTTCCTGACCTCGTGCGAATCGTGCAAGGTGGCTTGAGGAAACACGTCATGATTCAGCTCGCCGGTGACCGGATCGCCTGGAGCACGACTGCCAGGGACTACCGCAGGGGCATGACCGATGAACCGGAGGGCTCGTTGACCATCGGTACTCTCCTCTCGCGAGACGGCCCCGCCCTCAGCGGTCCGGCGGATCCCGGGTCGAATGCTCACGCCGTACCCGCCGCACCGACGGTCACGGTCCCGGAGGACGCCGTCTTCCACACCTACGACTGACCGGCAGGGACGCGAAAGGTCCGCCTCCAGGATTGTGATCTGGAGGCGAACCCTCGCGGTGGCGGATCGGCGGGGCGCTCGGTCAGCGGACCGTGACCGTCACCGAACGCTTGGACGGCGCCTGCAGGCTGGTGCCCTCGTACTTGGCGATCCACGTGCCGGACCTGGTCGCTCTCACGGTCGTCCGGTAGGCGCCCGTCGGCCCCGTGCGGACGGTCTTGACGTAGGAAGGCCCGGCCTGGCCGGCCGGGTCGAAGTACAGCTTCAGCGCGATGTTCGGCGCCAGCCGGTTCTCCGCCTTGGTGTCGCTGACCAGCTGCACCCTGCGCAGCGAGCCGCGCAGCTCGATGTTCCGAGCCCCGGTGAACGACGTCGACGACGCGGCGATGGTGGTGGTGCTGGCGCGCCGGACGCGGATGGTGGTGATCGGCTTGTGCGGCATCTGGACCTCTGTGAAGCGGGTGATGCCGTCACGGTCCATGTCCCAGTACTCGTTGTAGACATTGACGACGTCGTCGGAATAGACGTCGTACAGACCTGCAGGATGCAGGGCGGACATGCGATAGGCCCGTACCCCGCTGTAATTGGAAGTGAGCTTCGCCGACCCCGGGGCGGCGAACTCACCCACCCGGTACCGCCCCTCGGCGCGGCGATTGCTCAGGTACGGGAGACGGTCGCTGTGCGCGGAAGCGCCCAGAGTCTGAATTCCCATATCGAGGTAGACCGTCTGTGCCTCTACCCGGGTCACGACGTCCTGGGTCGTCACCCGCATCTTGGCGGTGTAGCCGTTCTTCGAGGCCGAGATGACTCCGGATCGGACGGTCTGGTCGGCCGGCCGCACAGTGAAGTCCGCCTTGTTCGTACCGGCGACGTAACCCGCCAGCTGAGCGACGACTTCGTACGTCCCGGAGGTACGGGGTGTGAACGTCCGGGCGAAGGCGCCGTATCCATCAGTGATGACCGTGTCCACGACCTCACGCGGCGCCGTCCCGACCGGGTCGAAATAGATCAGCAGTTCTACCCCGATGGAGGGCCGGGCCTCTGAGTCCCAGAGGTACCCGTGGAGCTGGACCGGCGCGCCCACTGTCGACGCATTCGGCGCCAAGTACACGTTGTAGTTGGTGTACGAGTTCTGTGGGCCGACAGAGCTCGAGCCTGCGTCATCGGGGCTCGCCGCGACTGCCGCCGGCACTCCCAGCGTGCTCCCGACAAGCACCAGCCCGAGCACGGATGTGACCAGTTTTCGGGCACCGACAACCAAGGGACACCTCAAGGGGGAGAAAGGGGGCCCGGAAACCGGGAGCAAGCACAGATCCTGCCAGTCCAGGCGATTCCCAGCGCGTCCTTTTCCGGGTGAACTTCCGTCCAGCACAAAGGTCCGCCCCCACCAGACGATCAGGCATGGATCCGCGTGAGAACCCATGCCTGATCACCTGGCGGAGGCGGACCTCTGTCCGCCGTCGGCCGGGGTGGAGCTAGCCGACCGACACGTTCACGCCCGCCTCGGACGGCGCCACCAGGCTCGTCCCGGCGTACTTGGCGATCCACTTGCCCGAGGTCGTGGCGCGGACCGACGTCGAGAAGCTGCCGTCGGAACCCGTGGTGACCTCCTTCTTGAGGACCGGTGCCGCCGAGCCCGCGGGGTCGAAGTACACCTTCACCGCCACGTTCGGCGCCGGCCGGATCGCCGCACCGCCCGTGCTGACCAGCTGGACCCGCTCGACGTCACCGCTCAGCGTGATGGTCCGCGCCGTGGGCACGGACGTCCGCGAGGCGGCCACGGTCGTGGTGCTCGCCCGCTTGACCACGATCGTCGTGACCGTGGGGTCCTCGACCAGCACGTTGTGCGTGCAGTTGCTGGTGCCGCCCTCGAGCCCGTCCCAGTCCGGTGCGGAGCAGGCCTTCATCTCGTCGCGGATGCCGATGTCGTAGATGCCGGCGGGGAGCGTCGGGTTGAAGGTGAACGTCGCGTGGCTCGTCCCGAGCCCGGAGTGCGTCAGGTCCCGCTGCACGCGGTAACCGTCGGGGAAGTTGCCCTCGCCGCGCCGGCTCTCGGCGCTCAGCCAGCCGGACGTGCCGCCCACGGTGAAGTCGAGGCTGCCCACGTCGACGCGGCGCTGCACCGGGGCCAGGCCCAGCACGACGTCGTGCGTCATCAGGTGGTCGCCCGCCGTGAAGCCACCATCGGTGGCGGTGACGGTGCCCTCGCGCAGCGTCGTGTCGCGGGCCCGCTCCGCCGAGGTCAGGGTCCACACCGCCTTCGCGCCCGTGTCGGTCATCGGCATCTCCGCGCGCCACTTGCCCGACGCGCCCGGCTTCTGCCGGGTCGTGAAGTAGCCGCGGTCGTCGGTCGTGAGCGTGTCGATGAAGCGCTCCGGCGCGTCGCCCGAGGGGTCGAAGTACAGCTTGACCTCCTGGTCGGTGGCCGGCGCGTAGTCACCGGTGCCGAGGCTCCGGATGTTCGCGGCGCCGTGGACCGAGATGGTCGAGCCCGCGGGCGCGCTCGACGTCGAGGTCCAGATCAGCGGGATGTTGCGCTTGGCCCGGAACGGCACCAGGACCGGGTCCGCCGTGCGGATCGGCACCTTGACGACGCCGTCGGTGGTGGTCACGTCGATCTCGGCGTTCACCGACACCTCGAAGGTGCCGGGCTCGACGTCGGCGGGGAGCTGGACGGTCGAGGTCCACGTGTTCGCCGTACCCGAGGCGACGAACTGCGCGCCGGTCAGGCTGCGGCCCTCGGGGTCGATCATGGTCATGCGCCCGGAGCGCATGGCCGCCGAGGACCCGTTGTGCGTGATGGCCAGGGTTCCGGTGACGGACCCGACCACGTCCCCGCCGGGGGGCAGGGAGATCTTCGCGGAGACGACGACGTCGTCCACCTTGTTGGTCACACGGTCCGCGGTGATGCCCGGCGGCGGCGCGGTGCCCACCTCGGCCGCGACGCTCGGTGTCGCGGCGACGCCGGTCATCAGCAGTGCGGCCCCGAGCGCCAGGCCCAGCGACGCACGCATCCTCGATCTGTTCAAAGCAGCCCCCTCGTCAGAGGGACGCGGACGCGTCCCGCCCAGCCAGATGTTCTCCCGGCGGACAGCGGCGGGCCACGGGAGGCGGTGATGCGAGGGGGTGAATTTCCCTCGCCCGGCTCGGTAAATCGGACGTCAGGTAAGAATGGGGACTATGCAGACCGACGGGCGGACCGAGACGCCGAACGAACGCGCGGACCGGAACTGGAGCGAGCTGCTGCAGGAACTGCGCGTCATGCAGACCGGCGTGCAGATCCTGACCGGGTTCCTGCTCACGCTGCCGTTCCAGTCCCGGTTCGCCGACCTCGACCGGTACCAGGTGAACGTCTACCTGGCGCTCGTCATCGCCGCGGTAATCGCGACCGCGCTGATCGTCGCCCCGGTGAGCGTGCACCGCGCGCTGTTCCGCAAGCGCATGAAGGGCAACATCGTCACCCTGACCGACCGCATCACCCGGATCGCGCTCGCCGTGCTCGCCCTCGTGATCACGGGCGTGGCGGTGCTCGTCTTCGACGTCGTGGTCGGGCGGACGGCGGGCATAGTCGCCGGTTCCGCCGCTCTGGTGGTGATGGTGCTGCTGTGGGTGCTGCTCCCCGAGGTGCTGCGCCGGCGCGGCTGAGCCGGCGCAGCACCCGGGACTACTTGACGGTGATCCAGACCGTGCGGGTGGACGAGGCGTGCAGCGACGTTCCCGGGAACTCCGCGACCCACCGGCCCGACGCGCTCGTGGGGACCTTCGCCGCCCATACGCCCTTCGAGTTCGTGTAGACGGTCTTCTTGTACTGCGGTGCTGCGGAGCCGGCGGGGTCCCAGTAGAGCTTGACGGGTGCCTTCGGGGAGTAGCGGTACGCGGCCTCCCTGTTGCTGACGAGCTGCAGCTTCCGCACCGAGCCCTTGAGCGTGACCGACTGGGGCGCGGCGAGCGACTTCGACGACGCCGAGATCGTGGTGATGGTCGCCCTCTTCACGGTGAGGGTCGTGATGGTGTCGTCCTTGATCGGCAGGTCCATCGGCCCGCAGCTACCCGAGAACGACCACTTCGTGCAGGTACCGACGACGACGTTCGCGCCGACGTCGTAGACGCCGGGCGGGGTGAGGGCGTCCATCTTCATCGTGATGTAGCCGGCGCTGTTCGCACCGACGAAGCTGTGCCGCGGCGCGTAGTCACGCCCGTTGGGGTAGGAACCCTCACCACGACGACCTTCGACGCGCACTCCATAGGTGCTTCCGATCGTGCCGAACGTCGTCACACCGAAGTCCACCCGGACCATCTGTGGCTCGAGTGTCGTCACCACGTCCGTCGCCGTCACGCGGATGCGCGCGGTGGCGTTGCCCGAGGTCCGCGAGGCGGTGCCCTGATGCACCGACCGCGTGTGCGGACGAGCCGACTGCGTGATGCGCACGGTCTCCGGGTTCTGCTCACTGGACCCCGCATACGAGACGTACCATCGGCCAGGGGCCGTCACCCGGGTGTCCATCTGGAAGAACCCCGTGCTGCTCACCGTGGCGGTGCCCACCTTCGCGCGCGGCCCCGGCCCTTCGGGGTCGAAGTCGATGTCGACCACCGCACCGGTCGCCGCGACGGAACTGTAGTAACCGGCATCACGCCAAACCCGCCACCCCATCTTCCCCGCCACGGTCGTGACCGTTCCGGTCGGCTGGTTGCCCGACCGTGCGTTCGCTTCCAGCACCGTCGGGTGCCGGACCTGGAACGACACGAGGTTCACAGCCCCGATCCGCACGAGCGCGGGCGCACCGGCGCCCTGGACGTCGACGAACGCGGTGAAGGACACGCGATAGTCGCCGATCAGCGCGGCGTCCTGGAGGCGGGGAACGGCGCGGAGGTGCCCCTCTTCGACCTCGGTGAGGCCGGCGTCGCCGGCCCAGACCTGATTCCCCGCGGGGTCGGTCACGTCCACCCACCCCTGGTCCAGCGAGATCGCTGTCCCGTCATGCTCGAGGTAGATGTCGATCGGCATGTCCCGCGAGCCGGTCGTGTCGCGGTCGCTCACGACGACGCGCGCCGTGACCTCGTAACCGCCCGAGGAGACGGTGACCGTCCCCTCCGCGGCCGTGGCGGGCGCCACACCCGCGCCCGTGATCAGCAGCATCGTTCCGAGCGTCGCACCGAGCGCACGCCTCACCTGTGACATCACTGTCGTGGCCTCGCAAGAAGGAAGGGAGAAGTCACCGGAGATCCCGGGCACCGAGATCCTGCCAGAGCGGAGGTGCCGGCCTCGCTGTCAGCCGGTTATCCACAGGGTGATCTTCGCAAGCTCGTCAGAGCGTCTTGTGCCAGGCCTCGATCCGGTCGACCGCGCGCGACACCGTGTCCAGCGACGACGCGAACGACAGCCGCACCCACTCGCCGCCGTGGACGCCGTCGAAGTCGGTGCCGGGCGTGATGGCGACGTCGGCCTCGGCGAGGAGGCGGGCGCAGTAGGTCACCGAGTCGAGCCCGAACGAGGCGATGTTCCCGTACAGGTAGAACGCGCCGTCGGCGGGGGCGACGGGTCGCCAGCCGAGCTCGCCGAGCCGCTCCAGGAGCAGCCTGCGCGACGACGCGTACCGCGCCACGTTCTGCGCCGCCGCCTCGTACCCCTCGGGCGAGAAGGCGGCGATGCCCGCGTGCTGCGCGAGCGCCGGCGGCGAGAGCGCCACGTTGCTCGCGAGGGCGTCGACGGGCGCGACCAGCTCGTCGGGCAGCACGAGCCAGCCGAGCCGCCAGCCGGTCATCGCCCAGTACTTCGAGAACGAGTTCACGACGACGGCGCCCCGGTCGACGAACGTCGCCGCCGTCGCCTGCGCCACCTCGTCCGAGTAGGCGATGCCGTGGTAGATCTCGTCGCTGATCAGGCGCACGTCGTGGTCGGCGCACCACTCCGCCACGGCCGCCAGCTCCGCCGGCGTGATCATCGTGCCGGTCGGGTTCGCGGGCGAGGCGACCATGACGCCGTCGAGCCCGCCGCCGTAGTAGGCCTCGTTGAGCTGCGACACCGTGGGCTGGTAGCGGGTCTCGGGACCGCAGTCGAGCTCCACCACCTCGCAGCCCAGCGCCGACAGGATGTTCTTGTAGGCCGGGTAGCCGGGCCGCGCCAGCGCCACCCGGTCGCCGACGTCGAACGACGCGAGGAACGCGAGCACGAACCCGCCGCTCGACCCCGTGGTGACGGCGATCCGCGCGGGGTCGACGTCGACGTCGTACCAGCGCTTGTAGTGGCCGGCGATCTCGGCGCGGAGCGCCGGCACACCCATCGCCTCGGTGTACCCGAGGTTGCCGTCGCGGAGCAGGGCGATGGCTCGCTCGCGCACGACGTCGGACGCGCCGGTCGACGGCTCCCCCGCACAGAGGTTGAGCACGTCCGCACCGGTGGCGCGGCGCGCGTTCGCGGCGGCGAGCACCTCCATGACGGCGAACGGGGGCACGTGGGACCGACGAGAGACCTTCATGTCGCCATCATGGCCCACCTGGGTGCCCGCCGGGGGCGCGAGCCGGCGAGGTTCACCAGCGCACCCGGGCGAATGTCAGCGACGCGACGCCGTTCTCCCCGAGACTGGTCCAGGCGATGTGATCGCCGTCGACCCCGACCGCGGCCTGCTCGCGAGACAGCCGGATGACGCCCGGCGCGCCCTCCCGGTCCACCATCGCGTAGGCCGAGCCGTCCTCCGTCGACCAGGCAACGGTCCCGGTCGACACGTCCAAGGCGGTGACGGGCGAGGTGCCGCGTACCTGGTAGGCCGTCTGTGCGAAGAGGTCCATCAGGTACAGCCGGTCACCGGCAGAGAAGGCGAGCCACCCGACGTCGTACCCGAGCGCGGACACCGGCTCGCCCCCGAGATCCGCGTCCCGGATCGAGAGGAGCCGGAACGAGTCCAGGTCGTCCGGCCCGGACATCAGCGCAAACTCCGTCGTCGAACCGGGGCCGGCCCCGACACCCGGCTCGCCGGAACGCTCTCGGTACGCGACCAGCAGAGCGTCCGGCGTCGACCCCAGGGCGCAGACCTGCTTCCGGACACTCGTCGTGACCGGGGCGGACCCGTCGAGCGCAGCCGTGTGCAGGGTCTGGGTGCAGCTGGTCCGCGCGACGTTCGGCGCCGTGGTCCACCCGAGCAGCGTGTCCGCGAGCGCCGCGGTGCCGGCCTCCGCGTCCTCCAGCGCCGACGAGTCGCTGACGGTCGTCACGCCCCCGTCCTCGCCCAGGACTCGCAGGGTCCACGGCAACGTCCCGGCGATCTGGGTGTTCGGCGTCTCGAACCAGGCGGCCCGGTCGCCCTGCCGGACCAGACCCAGGGCCTGCGGCCAGCGTCCGTCGACCTGCTCGGTCTCGGCCACCGGCACCACGGCGCTCCAGCCCTTGCCGTCCGGGGCCAGCACCTCCAGGGTGACCGGTCCGGGGATGAGGTCGCCGTCGAACGCGTCGTACGGATCGGACCAGTTCAGCACGCTCTCGCCCGCACCCAGGGTCGTGGCATCCGCCTGGACCCTGGCTGCGGTCCTCCACCGGTGGTCGACGACGACGTCGACGCAGCGCTCGACGTCGTGCGCGTCGGCGGTGTCGATCATCCCGACGACGGTGAGCTCGCCCCAGTCGAGGGGCGTGGTGTCGACCGGAGTCGTGGGCGCCTCGTCGTCGGGCCGGGTGCACGCCGCGGTGTCCGCGTGATCCGAGGGCAGGCCGGAGATCCCTCGGCCCTCGAGCCCGACCACCTCGCGCAGCCACTCGCTGCCCGGCAGCGTGACGGGCCCCAGGCCAGGAATCCGAACCGGACCGGCCAGCAGAATGCCTACGACCAGTGCGAACACCCCCGTGACGGTCACCACGGCCTGGACCACCCGCCGACGTCGGGCCGACGCCCGGGCCCGGAGCAGCACCCGATCGCCGTCCACCCGGAACTCCGGGACGGAATCGATCGCCGAGGCACCGAGCAGGGAGCGCAGGCGCGCGAGGCCGCGTGCGTTGGCGGACTTGACCGCGCCGAGGGAGATGCCGAGCTCCTCGGCGACCTGCGCCTCGGACAGGTCCAGCAGGTGCCGCAACACCACGACGCGTCGCTGGCCGAGGGGCAGTGCCCGCAGGGCTTTGCCGAGCTCGTCCCGGACGGCGACGTCGGGCGCGTGGTCAGGGACGGGCGAGAGCGGTATGACGCCGTCGTCCGTCACCGCCGTGCGCTTGTCCTTGCGCCAGCCGTCGATCCGGAGGTTCATCAGGATGCGCCGCGCATAGGCCCGCGGCTCCCCCGCCCGCGCCTTGTCCCACGCCCGGTACGTCCGCTCGAACGTGGCCTGGACCAGCTCCTCGGCCTCGTGCGCGTCGCCGGACAGCAGGTACGCCGTCCGGTACAAGTAGGCCCCCGCCGACGTCACGAACTCGACGAACTCCACGTCGGGGTCACGCGCCACCAGCACGCCGGCGCGCGGCGGGTCGACGACGGGCTGCTCGGCTGTCTCCACGTTCATACCGTCCACCACGGTCGGGACCGCGCGGAGGTTGCCTCGTCCACGACATCACAGTGCACGGGGACATCCTGCCGTCGGGCACCCCGGCGCTTCCCTTTCGAGCTGCTTGTGAAAGTTGTAACATGACCGCCATGGCGCCGGGATCGCGCGACGACGCAGACAACGACCCCCTCCGCCGAGCCGCGCAGTACCGCGTGGGCCGGGAGGCCGAGGCGGAGCGCGCGGAACGCGCCGGCTCCCCCGACGAGGCGGATCCGGTCGAGGACGCCGCCGACGAGGGCAAGCGGCCCGGCGCGATGAGCGTCGAGGAGCGCTCGCGCTACGTCGACACGGTGATCGACCAGGCCATGCGGCGCGGCGAGTTCGACAACCTGCCCCTGCACGGCAAGCCGATCCCGGGCATCGGCGGCAAGCACGACCCCGACTGGTGGGTCAAGGGCCTGATCGAGCGCGAGAACATCACCGGCGTCCTGCCGTCGGCCCAGCTCCGGAAGGACGACGCCGAGCTCGACGCCCGGCTCGACCTCGAGGCGATGGAGGAGCGCGTCCGGGAGATCGTCACGGAGTTCAACGCCCGTGTCGTCGACGCCCGGCGCCAGCTCCAGGGTGGACCGCCCGTCGTCACGCCCACCCGCGACATCGACGAGCAGGTGCGCAGGTGGCGGGAGCGCCGGGCAGCGCGAAGGGCCGCCGCCTCTGCCCCGGCGCCGCGACGCGAACCGGGAACCTCGGCCGGCAGGCCCTGGTGGAAGTTCTGGTGACCTGGAAGTTCTGGTGACCGCGGTCAGAACCCGTACGCCGTCACGATGACCACGGCCGTCATCAGCCAGTAGGGCACCGAGCCGAGCGCGAACCCCAGGCCAGCGGCGATCGCCATGCGGCCCCGGTGTGCCCCGAACCGGCTGGACACGGCCCCGATGGCCATCGTGATGCAGCCGATGATCGTCACTCCTTCGGCGGCGCCCTGGGATATGAGCATCCCGAGGATGAGCGCGACCAGCCCGACGACGGCCTCGTTGCGGGCGAGGAACGGCCCGCCTCGGCGAGCCCGCGGGTGAGTCTCCTGGTGCGTTGTCATGGCGCATCGCCCCTCGTGCCCGACGTCGGAGTGGGCACCTCTTTTCCAGCATCGCACCATGACCCTGTCTTCGCCAGGGCCCGCCGGGCTCAGGCGACAGGCCCCTCCGCGGCCTCCTGCGTGAGCACGTAACCGCGGAACCATCGGCCCGTCTCGCGCCAGACCTGCTCCCGCGCGGGCGCCGCCGAGAGGGTCGCGTCGTGGAGCCCGCCGGCGATGCGCACGAGGGTGGTGAGGGAGCCGAGATCGGGCACGCGGCGGGCGATCCCGACCACGTCGAGCACCGAGTCGGTGACCTTCATGTCCTCGGTCCAGCGCGTGGGGATGCTGCTGCGGGCGCTGAGCAGCACCAGCACCGGCACGTCGATGCCGAGACCGCGGGCGACCTGGTCCTGCCCGCGGAAGATCGCGGCGAGCCAGGCGGGCGTGGCGCGCCATCCGGCGTCGGGCCGCCAGGCGACGTCGTAGTCCCACTCGCCGTCGAAGCGGGACGAGATGGAGCGCGCGTAGAGGCCGCGGTCGAGGTTGACGAGCTGGCTGCGCGGCACGAGCACGGACTGCACCCGGATGCCGGGCTCCATGAGCTTGCGCCCCGCCTCGCGCGTCTGGAACTCCAGCCACGGGCCGTTCAGCACCAGCCCTGCGACCCGCTCCTGGTTGCGCGCCGTCCACAGGCTGAGGATGAGTCCGCCCGTCGAGTGCCCCATGAGCACGAGCCGGCGGTCGGACCCGGCCTCGCGCCCGTGGCCCATGACCTCGAGCGCGGCCTCGATCTCCTCGTCGTAGGTGGTGAGGTTGCGGACGTAGCCCGGTGTCTGGCCCTCGCGCAGGCTGCGCCCGTACCGCCGCAGGTCGAGCGCGTGGAACCGCACGCCGAGCGACTCCCAGAAGTCGGCGAGGTGCGTCTGGAAGAAGTAGTCGAGCCAGCCGTGCACGTAGAGCACGTCGACGCCGGCGTCCGGCGGGCCTGCGGGCTCGCCGTCGGTGGGCCGGTGGGCCGCACCCGGCAGGCGCAGCCGCCGGCCGAGCTCCGACAGCTCCTCCCAGAGGCGCGCCAGCTGCGGGTTCTCCGCCCCGTTCCGGCGGATCCCGCCGGGCTTGTCGGCGGCGCCGTCCTCGGCCGGGTCGGTGCGGGCCCGGCGCACGAGCGTCGCCACCACCTCGGGCTCCTCCTCGTCGGGCTCCAGCGGCAGCGTCAGGCGCTCGAAGCCCGGCAGCACGTCGGGCTCCCAGGCCGGCTCCTGCGCCGGCTCGTCGTCCAGACCGGGGGAGAGGCTCGTCATCTGACCGACGGTAACCGGAGGTGGGCCCACTCCGCCGGGTAGTCGTCGAGCCAGACCTCGAGCGAGCGGGCCCGGCGCCCGGCCAGGTGTCCGACGTCGGGGCTCACCTGCGCGAGCACACCCGCCTCGATCGCCTGGCACTGCGTGATCCAGTCCTCCACCTCGGTGGCTGTCGACCGGTAGAACTGGGCACGCGCCTGCTCGACCGTCTGCGGCACGTACCGGATGGTGCGGCCGACGGCGGCGGACAGCGTGGCCGCGATGTCGTCGAACGTCAGGGCCTCGGGGCCGGTCAGGAAGTAGATCCGGCCCGCGTGCCGGCGGGGGTCCTCGTCGAGCAGGACGGCGGTGGCGACGTCGGCCACGTCGTCGTGGGACACGGTGGCGACCGCGCCCTGCCCGGCCGGCGCGCGGAGCAGCGCCCGCTGCCCGGCGCCGGACGACTCGTCGCGCACCGCCAGGGTCGGCGTGCGGTGGAACATGCTGGTGCGCAGCATGGTCCACGCCAGGTCGGTGCCCCGCAGGTACTCCTCGGTGAGCCAGTCGTCCCGCGCGCCGGACGCGATCGCGTCCGGCGCCGCCCCGATCGACGAGACGTAGACGACGTGCCGCACCCCGGCGAGCACGGCGGCGTCGATCGCCGCACGATGCCGGGCGAGCCGGCCGGGCCGCTCCCGGCCCGGCACGAGAAAGACGGCGTCGGCCTCGGCGAACGCGCTGCTCATGGCCCTGGCATCGGCCTCGGCCGGGATCGCGGCGACCTCGGACTCGGGCAGCGGCGCGCCGTCGGGCAGGCGCGGGGCCGAGCCCCTGCCGGAGATCAGCAGGCGCTGCCGGCCGCCTGCCGCGGCGACACGGAAGGCGAGCCTGGAACCCAGGCGGCCGTCGGCCCCGGTGAGCACGACCAGCCGGTCCGGCGAGGCGGGCGTCATTCCCACACCGTAGACGGCGGATCGCCGACGGGCCGGGTGGGGCAGGATGAAATTTGCCTCAGGCGTCCGAGGAGACGCCGAGCTCCGTCCGGACGAACTCGACGACGCCGTCCGCCGCCGCCTCGATCTCCGCGAGGCACTCCTCGAAGTCCTCCGGCCCGCCGTACCAGGGGTCGGCGATGTCCAGCCGGTGCTCCGGGAGGCCGTCGGCGGCGGGGTCGAACGACCGGTACATCCGGATGTTCGGCTCGGCCTGCGCGCGGCCGGCGAGGTTCCGCAGCGCCTGCGCGTGGCGGGTCGTCATGGCGAGCACCAGGTCCCGCGAGCCGACGTCGTCCCGCGTCACCTGACGTGCCCGGTGGCCGTCGCCCGTGGTGTAGCCGTGCTCGGCGAGGACGGCGCGGGCGCGGCGGTCCACCGGGTTGCCGTGCTCCTCGTCGCTCACGCCGGTCGAGTCGACGACCACGGAGTCGCCCAGGCCCGCGGCCTCGAAACGGTCCCGCAGCACGATCTCGGCCATGGGGGAGCGGCAGATGTTCCCGGTGCAGACGGTCATCACGCGGTATGCAGTCACGCGCTCATTCTCCCCGGTGGCAGGGGAAAGCCCGCGGGGCGACGAATGTCAGCCGTGCTGGACGAGGGCACGGCACCCGCGGGCTCCGGTGGTCGCGAGGAAATCGCCACCAGTGTCCCGTGCGCCTGAACGATCGGAAAGGCCCCGTGCTGAGCCCTCCGACCGCCGTCGGCGCGAAACGCCTACAGCGTCACGCGACTAGCGCGCGACCACCTCATGGGTCCGATGTGAAATCACTTCTCGGATCACCTCCCTTCTCATGTGCGAACGAACCTACGCCGCCTCTTTGCGTATGCACAGGTTTTTTCCTCGCGGCGAAATCCGGCGCCCGTACGGCCGAGCGACGAGTTTCGGGAGAGCGCCCCGTCTGCCCTGCATGACCATCACCACCGTGGACGCGTGCACGACGTCGGCCGACGGCACGCGGATCGCGTTCGACCTCACCGGGCCGGGCCGCGGCCTGGCACCGGCGGTCGTGGTGGTCGACGGCGTGCTCGCGCACCGGACGCCCGTCACGCTCGCGGTGGCGTCCCTGCTGGGCGACCGGGTGACGACGCTCCGGTACGACCGGCGCGGCCGGGGCGGCAGCGGCGACACACGGCCGTACGGCGTGGACCGCGAGGTGGACGACATCGCCGCGTTGTTGCAGGTCACGGGTCCAGCAGCGCTGCTGGGCATCTCGACGGGCGCGTTCCTCGCGCTGCGCGCGGCGGCCGACCTGGGCTCCTGCGTCACCGCCGTCCTGTGCTACGAGCCGGGGTACGACGTCGCCGGCGGCGAGCCGCCCACCGACCCGCGGATGATCGCGGGGGTGGAGGCTTGCGTCGAGGCGGGCGACCCGGGCAGCGCCGTCGAGCTGTTCCTCGACCTGGTGGGCATGCCGTGCCGGCTGGTGCCGCGCATGCGGGCGTCGCCTTCGTGGGCGGACCTGGAGTCGATCGCGCCGACCATCGCGTACGACGGCCGGGTGCTCGCCGAGATCGCCCTGGGCCGGCGGGCCCTGATGGGGCGCTGGCACTGCATCGAGCAGCCGGTGGTCGTGGCCCACGGAGCCGCGAGCGCCGCCGGGACCGCGACGGCTGCGCGGTCCCTGGCGGCGGTGCTTCCGGCGGCGCGTCGGGTGACGCTGCCCGGTCACGGGGCGGACGTGCCGCCGGAAGCGATGGCGGAGGCCGTGGCCGGCCTCCTCGGGATCAGTCCGTGACCGTGGCCCGGAAGCCGGTCTGCGGGGCGACACCCGCCGGGCCGGCGAGGCCGAGCCCGGTCGCCGAAATGCCCAGGCTGGTCCGGGCGGCGGAGTTTATGTTGAAGTCACTGCCCCGCCGGTAGGTGACGTACTGGGTGTAGGTCTGCCCGTCCGAGCGGTCGGTGATGCGCCACCGGCCGCCGTCGCGCACCGACTGCGGGGCGTTGGAGTAGACCCCGAACCAGCCGCAGCCGTCCGCGTCGAGCGGGACGCCCCAGTAGAGGTGGTCGCCCTGCTCCATGCCGGCATCGCCGTAGACCCGACCGTTGTTGCCGACGAACCGGACGCTGAGGTCGTTGCTCACGTAGTAGCCGGGCGCCGCGCAGATGCGGACCTTGGCAGCGAGGTAGCCCTGGTAGTCGTCCACGGACTGGCTGAAGGCCGCGTTGTAGTTCCACAGGCTGAACCACTGCTCCACCGGGAACGGGCGCGACAGCGAGGACTGGATCCACACGTAGGTGCCCGCGCTGGTGTCCCGGCCCGCCATGTTGGTCACGACCACGCGGATCCGGTTGAGCTCGTAGGACGTCGACGCGGTGAACTTGAGCGTCGAGCTGGTCTTGCCGGACATGTTGGTCCACTTCGGGTTCGCCGGCGTCCAGCGCTGCCACTGGTAACGCAGGCTGCCGCCGGACGCGGAGACCTTGAGGGTGACCGTCCGGCCGGCGACCGTCTCGACGGAACGCGTCGGGTTCTTCGTCACGCGGGGCACGCTGATGCCGACGGGCCACTTCACGACGGAGGTGCTGGCGCTGGTGCGGGCGGCCGTGACGTAGGCGTGCTTGCGGCCCGTGACCTGGACCGAGATCCGCTTGCCGTACTGCGCGCTGGTGAGCTTGAAGGTGCGGCTGGTCGCGCCCGAGATCGTCTTGCCGTTGGCGAGCCAGCGGTAGCTGACCGACGTCGGGGACGGCGACCAGGTGCCGCGGTAGGCCGTCAGCGTCGAGCCCACGCGGGCCGTGCCCTTGATCGCCGGGGCGGCCGTTCGCGCGAACGGCTTCGCCACGAGGGACGACGCCGAGGTGGCGCTCCGGGTCGTGTACCCGTCCCGGTACGCCGTCGCGGTGACGGTGAGCCGGTCCCCGTGCAGCCGCGAGGGGATCGTGAGGATGCGGCTGTTCGCGCCGTAGATCGACTTCCCGTTCGCCTTCCAGCGGTAGGTCACCTTGCTGGGCTTGGGGGAGAAGTTGCCGGTGCTGGCGCTGACCTTGGCGCCGACCTTGACGGTGCCGATGATCTTGACCGTCGTGGCGCTGAAGGACGCCTTCGCGACGGTCGTGGTGGCGCTGGACACCGTGCGCGAGCCGAAGCCGGCCTTGGTGCCCGTCACGTCGAGCCGCAGGCTCTTGCCCGCCTGGGTGGTCAGGGGCGTGAAGGTGGTAGCGGTGCCGGCGGTCGCACCACCCACCACCCAGCGATAGGCGAACGTGGTGCCCTCGGGCCAGCCGGCCGCCCGGGCGAGCAGCCTGGATCCAACCTGGACCGTGCCGGCGACGGCGGCGGTGCCCGCGGCCAGGTCGCCCTCCACCACGGGTCCGACGGCTGCGGCCGCGACGGGGTCACCCGTGAGGCCGGCGGCCGTACCGGTGACGGTGCCGATCACGTACTTGCCGAGGTGCTCGGGCAGCAGCGTGAGGGACTCCGTGGCGGCGTCGGCGACGGGGACGTCGGCGGCGTCGAGCACCGCGTCGTCGCTCAGGAGCCAGGCGTAGCCGAGACTCTCGGGCTGGGGCGTCCAGGTGCCGCCGGTCTGGTCGATGGTGAGCACGGAGCCGACGGCGGCGTTGCCGTCGACCGCCAGGGTGCCCTCGAAGACCGGGCCGTCGGCCTCGGCCGCGGACGCGGGGGCCGCGGCGAAGGGCGTCGCGACCAGGGCCAGGGTGGCGAGCGACGCGGTGCCGCGCCAGCGGCGGGCCGCGCTTCTGACAGGTACAGCGGACGCGGGAGAGGCGTCGCCAAGGACTGCAGGATTCATGGGGGTCCTTCGTGATCCGTGACGGGACGGGCGCCAGGACCGACGTCGGTCCCGGGCGCCGCGAACCTAACGCGCGCCAGGCCCCACCAGAAGCGCATTTGCTGTGAATTAGCGGGAATTCGAATTACTTCACCCCGTACTTCACCCGCTGCGCCGCCCCCACCGCCCCGAGGCCGGCGGAGCGTGCCGGGGACGTGGCCCCGGCACGCCGGGCTCAGAAGGGCCGGCGCGCCGTGACCAGGATGCGCGGCGCCTCGTCCACGAGCTCGTTGCCCGTCGCGAAGTGCATGTGCAGCCCGCGCAGCGCCGCCTCGTGCCGGGCGACGGCGGCCGGCGTCAGGTCGGCGAGGTCGGGCACCTGCCACGCCGCGACCCGGAGGTACCAGAGCACGGACGACAGGTCCTTGAAGGTGCGCGTGCCGGGGTACTCCTTGGCCTCGACGATCTCGAGCCCGGAGGCGACGAGCCCGTCGGAGATCACGTCGACGGTCACGCCGTCCGGGTCCCAGCCGAGCGGAACCCGGAGCGCCTGGTTGAGCGCGATGCCGTCGCGCGTGTCCACCTGCTCGGTGATGAACGTGCCACCAGGCTCGACCACCCGGCCCACCTCGTTCGGGTCGATGGTGCCGAACCGGCTGAGCACCACGCTGAACTGGCCGTCGAAGAAGGGCAGCAGCACGTCACCGGTCCAGGACGGCTCCACCCGGCGCACGTCCACGCCGAGCGGCTCCAGCCGGCGTCGGGCCGTGAGGAACGCCGGGCCGACCTCCGTGGCGGCGGACGCCGTCGGCAGCGGGCCCAGGCCGGCGAAGAAGTTGCCGTCACCGGTGCCGATGTCGAGCACGGCACCCCGCGAGGCCCGCACGATCTCCTGCGCCAGGGCGGGGTAGTCCCACTCCGGCGTGTCGGTCGTGAGACGGTCGTCGACGGGGGTGGCGTCGAGACCACCGGTGAACAGCGCCGCGGGTGTCGCGGGGGTAGCCGGGGCGTTGCGGGCCCATTCGATGTGGTCCTCGAAGGGCGCGTCCGGCGCCGGGGCTGGGGCGATCGAGACGTCAAGCATGTGGGAGATTGTGACGCAAACGGGGAGTAAGGGCTAACACTGGTGCAAACACGACCGGAGGAGTCGTCGTGATGGCAGAACCAATACCCGGGACAACGCTGTCACCAGCAAATACACAATTTCCACTGCGAGTGGTCGGCTTGATGTCCGGCACATCCCATGACGGGGTCGACGCCGCCGCGTGCGATCTGCGGCTCGCCGACGACACGCTGGTGCTGACTCCTCTCGGACACCTCTCCGCGCCCTGGCCGAAGGCGCTGCGGTCCGAGCTCGTGGCCGCCCTGCCGCCGGCCGCCACCTCGGCGGAGGCGTTCTGCCGCCTCGACACCGGTATCGGACAGGCCTTCGCCGGCGTCGCGGCGCGCGCCGTCGACGAGCTCTGCGGCGGCCGCGCCGATCTGGTCGTCTCGCACGGTCAGACGCTCTTCCACTGGGCGCCGACGGGTGGTGATGTGCGCGGCACCCTGCAGATCGGCGAACCCGCGTGGATCGCCGAGGCGACCGGCCTGCCCGTCGTCTCGGGCCTGCGCACGCGCGACGTCGCCGCGGGCGGGCAGGGCGCCCCGCTGGTCGGCCTGTTCGACGCGCTCTGGCTCGGCGGGCGACCCGGGGCGGTCGCCCTCAACCTGGGCGGGATCGCGAACGTGACGGTGCTGCCGGGGGCCGACGGCGCCCCGGTCGCCTTCGACACCGGACCCGCCTGCGCCCTGCTCGACGCCGCCACCCGGCACGTCACCGGCGGACGCCTCGCCTTCGACGCCGACGGCGCGCTCGCCGCCCGCGGCCGCGTACTCCCGGAACTCCTGGCGCGGCTGCTCGACGAGCCCTTCTACACGCGGCCCGCACCGAAGACGACGGGCAAGGAGCTGTTCCACCTGTCCTATCTGCTGGACCGGGTCGGCCCCACGCCGCCGACGGCGGAGGACCTGCTCGCCACGCTCGTGGCGCTCACCGCCCGCACGGTGGCGGACGCCGTCCGCGACACCGCGACCGAGGTGGTCGCCTCGGGCGGCGGCACGCGCAACCCGGTGCTGATGGCGGCGCTGCGTGCGGAGCTGCCCGGCGTCGTCGTCCGGACGTCGGACGAGCTGGGGGTGCCGAGCCAGGCCAAGGAGGCGCTGGCGTTCGCGGTGCTGGGCTGGCACACCTGGTTCGGGCTGCCCGGGGTGGTGCCGGGGGCGACCGGGGCGCGGCATCCCAGCGTGCTGGGGTCGGTGACGCCGGGGGTGGACGGCCGGTATCCGCCGGGACGGAGCGCGGGTGTGGAGCGGCCGGGACGGCTGGAGATCTCACGGGTGGTCTGAGGCGACGGAACGTCACCGGGTGAAGATCGGCGCGACGCGGTTATTTCGGGGCAAACGCGGCTGCACGGCGGATACAGTCACGCGACTTGTCGTTCCGCGCACGAACCGTGCGCCATGTTCCTGGAGCGCTCGATGCCGACCTCAGACCTTCGGCGATTCCTTCCCTCGGCCCGGCGGGCCTGTGCGTCGCTCGTGGCGTCCGTGCTCGTGCTCGGACTCACCATGACGACAGCCGGTGCCACGCCCGTCCAGGCCACGCCCCCGGGCCGCATGGGCACGGTAGTCCAGGCGGCCAACGAAACGCTGGACCGCACCTTCGTGCAGGAGGGCATGCCGAGCGCACGGGGCGGGCAGTTGGTCAGCTGGGGCGACCAAAGTGGCGGCAGCACGACGCAGGCTCTTCCCGACGGGGTCCACGCCACGGCAGTTTCCACCGACCACGACAGAGTGCTGGTGCTCCGGACCGATGGACGGGTCGATCTGCACCAGTACGACACTTCGCCCTATTCCTTGGAGCCCCTACCCGCTCCGTCAAATGGCACCCGCTACATGGCGGTATCGGCAGTTTCAGGGCGAATTCTCCGGTCCGACGGTGTCGTCGTGAGCTTGCAGGGCCGACCCGAGATCACTCCGCCTGACGGCCTGGCCTACACGGCGATCTCTGGTGAGCTCGCGCTGCGCTCGGACGGTGTACTCAGCAACCCGGGAAATCCGGACGGGTCGTGCGCCGACGTACGTGATCCCGGCGCGGGACCCCACTACACCGCGGTCTCGGCCCGTACCGGTCTCGAAAACTGGGCTGCTCTACGAAGCGACGGAGCACTCGTGTACTGCCAGGACGCGTTCGCGGAGTCCACAGCGGCGGTCGTTGATCCGCCTGCGGGCACACGGTTCGTCGGCGTCGACATGGGAGTGGACGAGGCGATCGGAGCCACTGCAGATGGTCGGGTCATCTCAACGAACGGCAGGCAGCTCGCCGCAGCACCGACTGGACGGTCGATCGTCTCGCTCGCTGCGATGTCCAACGGCCAGGGTGCCGCTGCCCTCGATGACGGGACGATCATCAGCTGGGGTCTCAACGGTCAGGACGCGGCGCCGCCCGTGATCCCCGCCGGACGCGACGTCTTCTCGGCCGTCAGTGGCTACTCCAGCTCCGGCCAGCACTGGGCGATCGTGGTCGGTGATCCCATCCCGGTGGAAGTCTCCGTCGACGTGTCGGTGTCCACCGACTCCTCAGGACCAATGGAACGCCCCACAAGGGTGACCGACATCGTCGCGTTGAAGGTCTCTGCCACGCTCGATGGTGGAGCGCCGGTTCCCGGCCGCGTGACCACGACGGTGATCGCGCCTGACGGGAAGACGCACACGCTCGAGCCGGAACAGACATATCGGGGCACGGCTGAGGTCGAGCTCTATCCTTGGGATCACGAGCAGGTGGGTACCTACGTGCTGAGCACGGCCTTCTCCGGATCGCCGTACACCGTGAGTCCCGTCGAGACGACGGTTGACCTCGCGGAGCCGAGTCCCGTCGTCGTGACCACCACCGGGCCAGACACGTGGTACGAGAACTCGACCAGGACGCTCTGCTTCGAACTGTCCACCACGGATGGTTCGCCCCTCTGGTTGCGGTCGACGGAACAGATCAGGATCACCGTGGACGGGCGTCCGGATCTCATCCAGTTCGGCGAGTTCCACAGGGAGTGTGTCGATCGCCTCGATCTCGACCCCGGGACCTACACGTTGCACTACGACTACGAAGGCTGGAGCGAGGTGGACTCGGTGGCCTGGAGCAAGCAGGTGGTCGTCCTTCCTCCGGTCGCGACTCGCATCGAGAGCGACCTGCCGTCGTCGTGGCACTACGGAGAGATGCCTGCCTCAGTCGAGGTCGATGTTTTCTCCGATTCATCGGTCCCGGCCGGAATCACCACCCTTGAACTCGACCGGCTGACTATCGGCTACGGTTCCCGGCTCGACGGGGGCGGTCACAGCCAGATCAGGATCACTGACGAGGACGAACTGGCTCCTGGCACCTATGCCATGGTCGTGAGGTTCCGGGCGGACGACAACTTCCGCGACGCAAGTCTGGAGCGAACGGTCACCGTCAGACCAGCGTCGTTCACGACGACCCCTCCGACCATCACCGGGACCCCACAGATCGGCTCGACGCTGACGGCCGTCCCCGGCACCTGGTCGCCGGCTCCCACGAGCACCGGCTACGTGTGGAAGGTCGACGGCGTCGCTGTCGCGGGCGCGACGTCGAGCACGTTCACCGTCCCGGCGTCGGCAGCGGGCAAGAGGATCACGGTGACGGTCACCGGAGATCGGCAGTACTACAACACGGGATCGGCCACCAGCGCCCCCACGGCCACGGTCGCGCCCACGACATTCACCGCTGCCCCGATCCCGGCGGTCAAGGGCACCGCCCAGGTCGGCAAGACATTGACGGTGACCCGCGGGACGTGGTCGCCGGCGCCGTCGTCCGTGAAGTACGTGTGGAAGGCGAACGGAACGACCATCTCGACCCAGACGTCGAGCAGCTTCGTGGTCCCGACGTCGGCGAAGGGCAAGCGTCTGACGGTCACAGTCACCGGTTCTCGGACCGGCTACACGACCAGGTCCGTGACCAGCCCCGCCACCAGGACCGTGGCCGCCGGCACGTTCAGCGCACGCCGGCCGGCGATCAAGGGCACCACGCGGGTCGGGTCCACGCTGACCGTGGTCCGTGGGACCTGGACGCCGGCGCCGTCGGCGCTGAAGTACGTCTGGAAGGCGAACGGCGTCACGATCGCGACGCGGACGAGCAGCACGTTCGTCGTCCCGGCGCGGGCCCGGGGCAAGCAGCTGACGGTCACGGTGACCGGGGCCCGGGCCGGCTACACGAGCAAGTCGGTCGCGAGCTACCGGACCGCGACGATCCGCTGACCCCCGACCAGAGCCCTCCGAGGCGGTGACATCCCCGGATGTCGCCGCCTCGGCTGCGTCCGGCCCGCCAGACCGCCCGACATTTCGGGGTAGAAGTACCCATACCGGATCACTTTTCGGTACCGATGTCGGGCATGACGAAGGCCCCGACTCGATGAGTCGGGGCCTTCGTACAACGTGCGCGAGGGGGGAGTTGAACCCCCACGCCCTTTCGGGCACACGGACCTGAACCGTGCGCGTCTGCCTATTCCGCCACTCGCGCGCTGCGAGGAAGACGTTAGCACGGCTCAGACGCAGATCCCGAATCGAATAACGGTGAAGTGGTTCACGTCCCGGCGCAGGTCTAGTAGCGTGCGGATCCGCCCACGCCTCTCCTCGCCGCGCCACCTGAGGGAAGATCGGAGAAGATCCGCAGGACATCCACAGTATTGGAGTCTGCGGGGACCTACCGGTCTATACGATCTAGGTAGTCTGCCCGGCGCAGACCCTGGAAGGAGGTGGCATGGGCGCCCTGGACCGCTTCGAGAAGAGCGTGGAGCGCATGATGAACAACGCGTTCGCCAAGGTGGGACGTGGCGAAGTGAAACCCGTCGAACTGGCGAGCAGGCTGCGGCGCGAGCTGGACGACCGTGCCGCGGTCGTCGGACGCGACCGTACCGTCGCGCCGAACGAGTTCACGATCGAGCTCGCTCCCGACGACTTCGCCCAGATCGAGGCGTGGGGCGCACAGACCCTCGCCGACGAGCTCGCGTCCAACATCACGGCGTACGCCGCGACGCAGCACTATGCGTTCGTCGGCCCCGTGAGCGTGACGTTCGACGAACAGTACGAGCTGGTACCCGGCCGTTTCACCGTGCGCTCGCGCAGCGTGCAGGGGAGCGTCGCCCCGGCGACCTCCGGCGCGCCGACCGGACGGCACCCGCTCATCGACATCGACGGGCAGCGATACCTGCTCACCGGGCCGGTGACCGTCATCGGGCGTGACGCCGAGGCGGACATCGTGGTGGACGACCCGGGTGTCTCCCGGCGGCACCTCGAGATCCGCGTGACGCCGGACGGCGTCGTCGCGACCGACATGGGCTCGACCAACGGCCTGTACGTCGAGGGCCACCAGGTACCTGCCGCGACTCTGCTCGATGGCAACACGATGACCATCGGCCGTACCCGCATCATGTTCTGGACCGGCAGCGCGTCCGGTGCGGACAACGAGGACTGGTGAAGAATCCGAGATGAGCGAGCTGACGTTCACCCTGCTCCGGCTGGGCTACCTCGTGCTGCTGTGGGTGTTCGTGCTCTCCGCCGTCGCCGTGCTCCGGCGCGACCTGGCAGGACCACGCACCTCCAACAGCCGGCGTCGCCGGCCTGAGCAGGCGGGACCTGCCCCGACGCCGGCTCCCGGTGGCGGCGCGTCCCGCGCGCCCCAGCGCGGTGGCCCGTCGCGGCTCGTCGTGGTGGCCGGCCCCCTCACCGGGACGACCATCCCGCTGACCTCGTCCGGGGTGCTGATCGGTCGCGCGCCGAGCTGCACCCTCGTGCTCGACGACGACTACTCGTCGTCGCGTCACGCGCGGATCTTCCCCCAGGGCGGCCAGTGGTTCGTGGAGGACCTCGGTTCCACGAACGGCACCTACATCGGCGAGGAGCGGGTGCAGGGCGTCATCCCCCTCGGTCCAGGTGTGGGCGTGCAGATCGGACAGTCCGTAGTCGAGCTCCAGGGATGACCACCACGTGACCGTGACCTTGCGGTATGCCGCGCGCTCCGACGTCGGCCTCGTCCGCTCCAACAACCAGGACTCCGCGTACGCGGGGCCCAACCTCCTCGTCGTGGCCGACGGCATGGGCGGGCACGCCGGCGGCGACGTCGCGTCCGCGCTGACCATCGCGGCCCTCGTGGGCCTGGACCGGCCCGACCACAGCTCCGAGCAGTCGATGTCCGAGCTCGAGCGCACGATCGACCGTGCCCGGCAGGATCTCGTCGACGCCACGACGGCCGACCCCGACCTGGCCGGCATGGGCACCACGGTCACGGCGCTGCTCAAGTCCGGCAACACGCTCGCGATGGCCCACCTGGGCGACTCGCGCGCGTACCTGCTGCGCGACGGCACCCTGGCGCAGGTCACGGTGGACCACACCTTCGTGCAGCATCTGGTCGACACCGGCCGCATCACCCCGGACGAGGCCGAGAGCCACCCGCAGCGCAACGTCGTCATGCGGGTCCTCGGCGACTTCGACCTGGACCTCACGCCCGACCTCTCGATCCGCGAGGCAGTGCCCGGCGACCGCTGGATGCTGTGCTCCGACGGCTTGTCCGGCTTCGTGCCGGACGACGAGGTCGCCGAGGTCCTCAACACCGTTCCCGAGCCCTACGACGCCGTCGAGCGTCTGGTCTCGATGGCCATGCGCGCGGGCAGCACCGACAACATCACCGTCGTCGTCGCGGACGTGCTGGACGACGCCGCCGCGGCCGGCACCGCCGCCACGGTCACCCCGGAGATCGTCGGCTCGGCCGCCCTCGCGGGCGTGACCGCCGCGGGTGGCGGCACGCCGTCCGCGAGCGCCGCGCCGCACTCCGAGATCGACGGCGACACCGTGACCGGCTTCAGCCGGGGCCAGGCGGCGCCCGGCGGACAGCCCGCTCCGGCGCCCGTGGCGGTGGGCGTGCTGACCGATCCCACGGCCCCGGAGAACCTCGCGGACACGCTCGAGCAGGCCATGATCGCGGGCGGCTCCGACGAGGAGCAGTACCAGCCCGACATCAAGCCGGACGACGACGAGACCGAGGAGTCCGGCGAGGAGACGCCGGTGCGCAAGAAGCGCGCCTGGCTGACGGTGCTGAGCGTGCTGCTGCTGGTGGCCGGCCTGGGCCTGGCCGGCTGGGGCGGCTACCGCTGGACCCAGACGCAGTACTACGTGGGTGAGTCCGACGGCCAGGTCGCGGTGTTCCGCGGCATCCCGGCCACGGCGGGCCCCCTGACCTTCTCCACCGCGGTCGAGCTCACGGGCACCCGCGTCGACGAGCTGCCCGCGTTCGTCGGCGACCGCGTGAACGAGACGATCCGGGCCAACTCCCTCGAGGACGCCCGCGGCCGCGCCGGGCGGCTGATCTCCGAGGCCACCGAGGAGACGGAGCCGTCGGCCTCGCCGACGCCGTCCTCCACGCCGACGCCGACCACGAGCGAGGAGCCGGCCGCCGGCTCGTCGCCCAAGTCCACGCCGTCCGCCTCGACCAAGAGCAGCGGGGGCAACGGATGAGCATCCTCCAGCCCGAGGAGAAGGCCCCGGCCCGTGTGGCGGAGGCGGTGCTGCTCCTCGTCGCGCTCGCGCTCGGCATGGGCGGCATGTGGATGGTGGGCTACTCGCTCGAGGACGGCCTGCCCGAGGGCTTCTGGACGTACTCGATCGTGCTGGCCGCGCTGGCCTTCACCATCCACATCGTGCTGCGCCTGCGTGCGCCGTACGCCGACCAGGTGATCCTGCCCGCGGTGGTGCTGCTCAACAGCGTCAGCATGGCGATGATCCTGCGGCAGGACCTGGACGGCATCAACGGCGCGAACGCGTCCCGGCACCTGATGTGGACGTCGCTGGGCATCGTCGTGGCGGTGGTCGTCCTCTTCGTGATCCGCGACCACCGGAGCCTGCGTCGCCTGACCTACACGGCGATGGTCGTGGGCATCGTGCTGGTGGTCCTGCCCCTGATCCCGGGGCTGGGCCGCGAGATCAACGGCGCGCGGATCTGGATCTACGTCGGCAGCTTCTCGCTGCAGCCCGCCGAGTTCGCCAAGATCGCGTTCGCCGTGTTCTTCGCGGGCTACCTGGTCGCGAACCGCGACACGCTGGCCCTGGCCGGCAGGAAGTTCCTGGGCCTGCAGCTCCCGCGCCTGCGCGACCTCGGCCCGATCCTCATCGTGTGGGCGGTGTCGCTGGCGGTCCTCATCGGCGAGAAGGACCTCGGTACCTCGCTGCTGTTCTTCGGCCTGTTCGTCGGCATGCTCTACCTCGCCACGGACCGCGTGGGCTGGATCGTCATCGGCCTCGTGATGTTCGCCGGCGGCGCCGTCGTGGCCTGGTCGATCTTCAGCCACGTGCAGCTCCGCGTGAACATCTGGCTGGACGCTCTCAACCCCGACCTCATCACAGGGCCGTCGTTCCAGCTCGTCCAGGGCCTGTTCGCCATGGCCTACGGCGGCATGTTCGGCGCAGGCTGGGGCGGCGGTTACCCCGAGTACGTGCCGTTCGCCTTCTCCGACTTCATCTACGCCTCGCTGGGCGAGGAGCTCGGCCTCACCGGCCTGCTCGCGATCCTGCTGATCTACCTGGTGATCGTGCAGCGCGGCCTGCGCCACGCGGTGGGCGTCCGGGACGGCTTCGGCAAGCTGCTCGCCGGCGGCCTCGCGTTCGTGATGGCCCTGCAGCTCTTCGTCGTGGTCGGCGGCATCACCCGCCTCATCCCGCTCACCGGCCTGACCCTGCCGTTCATGGCGCAGGGTGGTTCCTCCCTGCTCGCGAACTGGATCGTCATCGCCCTCATGCTGCGCATCTCAGACGCCGCCCGCCGCCCCTCGGCCCTGCCCACCCGCGGCGCCCTGGCCGAGCCGGTGCCTGCCGCCGTCGCCAACGGTGGTGCCATCGAGGTCGGTGGCCCCGGCGCGGGACCGGTGCAGGCCGGGACCGAGGCCGGCGCAGGCCGCAACGCGACGCCCGACGACGCGACCCAGATCGTCCGGGGGGTAGACCTGTGAACGCGACCCTGCGCCGCCTGTCGACCGTCGTCATGGTGATGTTCCTGGCCCTGATGGTGTCGACCACCTGGATCCAGTTCGTCGCGGCGGACAGCCTGAACGACCACCCGCGCAACGTGCGCGGCACCTACAGCGCGCTCTCGCGGGACCGCGGCCCCATCGTGGTGAAGGGTGGCGAGGCGATCGCCACCTCCGTGCCCGTGGAGGACAACTACAAGTACCAGCGCACGTACTCCGACGGTGACGCCGGCGCCGCGGCGATCTACGCCCCGCTCACCGGCTACTACTCCGTGGTCGGCACGATCAGCGGCATGGAGCGGTACGCGAACAGCTACCTCGCGGGCGAGGACGACTCCCTGTGGCTCGACCGCCTGCAGAACCTCATCACGGGTGAGGAGGCGCAGGGGTCCTCGGTGGAGCTGACCATCGACCCCAAGGTGCAGAAGGCCGCCTGGGACGCCCTGGGCGACTACACCGGTGCCGCGGTCGCGATCGACCCGAAGACGGGCGCCATCCTCGCGATGGTGTCCAAGCCGTCGTACGACCCGAACCCGCTCGCGTCGCACGACTCGGAGGCAGCCCGGGTCGCCGCGGAGGAGGTCATCAACGACAAGCCGCGGGTCAACTCGGTCGGCGGCGAGGAGCGGTTCAGCCCCTACGGGCCCACCATCAACCGCACGATCAACGCCACCTTCCCGCCCGGCTCCACGTTCAAGCTGCTCACCGCGGCCGCGGCCATCGAGTACGACGGAAAGACCCCGGACACGGAGATCCCGGCGCCGAACACCTATACCCTGCCGGGCACCTCCACGGACGTCGCGAACTTCGGCGGCATCCCGTGCGCAGGCTCGCAGCAGATGACGCTTCTCGAAGCGCTGGAGATCTCCTGCAACACCGCGTTCCTGAACCTGGCCGACGAGGTCGGCAAGGACGGCATGCAGCGGATGTTCCAGGACTTCGGCTTCACCGACTCGATCGAGGTCCCGATGACCACCTCGGTCGGCGCCTACCCCGGTCTGATCGGCGGCGAGAACGACGACGACTCGGACGCGCGCATCGCACTGTCCGGTATCGGCCAGGGCAGCGTGCGCATGACGCCGCTCCAGGTCGCCATGATCTCGGCGGCCATCGCGAACGACGGCGACCTCATGGAGCCGTACCTCATCCAGAGCGTGCGGGACAGCGATCTCGAGCTCGTGAGCCAGACCAAGCCGAGTCGCTACAAGAGCCCGTTCTCGTCGTCGACGGCCGATGGCCTGACCAAGATGATGGAGGCCGTGGTCAACAGCGGCTCGGGCAAGGGAGCGCAGATCCCGGGCGTCGCGGTGGCCGGCAAGACCGGTACGGCGCAGGACGAGCCGCGGTCGCCGTCGCTGTGGTTCACCTCGTTCGCCCCGGCCGACGACCCGCAGGTCGCGGTGGCGGTGGTCCTGGAGAACGAGGGCCAGTCCACCAACGAGACCACCGGTGGCGCCCTCGCCAGCCCGATCGCCAAGCAGATCATGCAGGCGGCGATCTCGAAATGAGACCGGTCGAGGGTCTGTCGCTGGGCGATCGCTACAAGCTGGTACGGCGCATCGCCATGGGCGGCATGGGCGAGGTCTGGGTAGCGCGCGACGAGAAGCTCGCGCGCGAGATCGCCGTGAAGGTGCTCCGCGAGGAGTACACGGGCAACGAGGACTTCCTCCGTCGCCTGCGCACGGAGGCCCGGAACTCGTCGACCCTCGTGCACCCGAACATCGCGCAGATGTTCGACTACGGCGAGGAGAACGGAGCCGGCTACCTCGTCATGGAGCTGGTCCTGGGTGAGCCCCTCGCCGACCTGCTCGAGCGGGAGCCGGTGCTCCAGCCCGCCCGCCTGCTGCCGATCCTGGCGCAGACCGCTCGCGGCCTGCACGCCGCGCACCTCGCCGGCGTGGTGCACCGTGACGTGAAGCCCGGCAACATCCTGCTGGAGCACTCCGGCACGGTGAAGATCACCGACTTCGGCGTCTCCGTGGCGCAGAACCAGGTGCCCATGACGGCCACCGGCATGGTCATGGGCACGGCGCAGTACCTGTCGCCCGAGCAGGCCGTGGGCCAGTCGGCCACGGGCGCCTCGGACATCTACGCGCTCGGCGTGGTCGCGTACGAGGCGACCGCCGGTCGCCGACCCTTCACCGGCCGGACGCCCGTCGACATCGCGATCGCGCACGTCAACGCGCCGATGCCGCTGCTGCCTACCTCGGTGCACCCCGGTCTCGCCGAGACCATCACGCAGATGCTGGAGAAGGACCCGGCCCAGCGCATCGCCTCGGCCGACCAGCTCGCGCGGCACCTCGACGTGCTCGCCGCGGAGATCGCCGAGGACCCGTTCGGCAGCTCGCGCTACGCGCGCCGCACCCGCCGGGACAGCCAGAGCTCCGGCGGGCAGCGCTCCAACAACGGCCGGTCCTCCGCGCCGCAGCCCGGCCCCTCGCACGCCCGCGGCCGCCAGACACCCTTCGGCCCGACCAGCGGCGGTCGGCACACGACCGTGGCCAACGCCCAGTCCGCGCCGCCCCAGCCAGCTCCCGGTCCGGCCGCGCCGCCCAGCACCTACAGCCCGGGCACTCCGGCCGGTGGCTACGGCTCGGGCACGCAGTCGGGCGGCTACGGCACGGGCACCCCGGCCGGTGGCTACGGCTCCGGCCCCTTCGGCTCGGGCTCCTACGGCTCGGACTCGGCCGGGTACGGCACGACGTCCGGCGCGTACGGGACCGACGCGTACGGCCGCCCCTACGCGCCAGGTCAGGACGGCACCGCTGCCGCCGGCGGTCCCGGTTCGGGGGCGTACGGCACGGACTCCGCCGGCTACGGCTCGGACTCCGCGGGCTACGGCACCACGTCGGGCTCCTACGGGTCGGACGCCTACGGCCGTCCGACAACGCCCGGCTACGTTCCGCCGCCGGCGGCCGGGAACGGGACCGCGCGCTCCTATCCGTCGCGGCGCGACCTGCACTCGACACGCCAGGACGGGCGAAGGGTCCCCCAGCAGGGACGCTCGGGAGGGCACCCTGGTAAGGGACGGCGCAGCCTGTCGTCCGACATCCAGGGCTTTCTCAACGGGATCGAGGATCGTCTGGGGATGCGCGTGTCCTGGCCGCTGGTCGCACTCGTCGCGCTGCTGCTCGTGGTCCTCGTCATCATGCTGGTCACCGGGGGCGGCAACGACGGCGCTCTGGGGGAGCCGTGGGGTTCCTCCGAAATCTACGCTGAAACGCTGAATCCCCCGGCAGCGGCCGGACTGGCCGCTTCTGGGATGATGCTCCTCAACGAGTCGTATGCCCTGAGGCCGACGGCCATGACATCAAAGGACCTATGAGTGGTGGAGAACACGCCCCGCGTACTCGCCGGCCGTTATGAGGTCGGCGAGCTCGTCGGCCGTGGCGGCATGGCCGAGGTGCACATCGGCCACGACACCCGCCTCGGTCGTACCGTCGCGATCAAGGTGCTCCGTTCCGACCTGGCACGCGACCCGTCGTTCCTCACGCGCTTCCGGCGTGAGGCGCAGTCGGCTGCCGCGCTGAACCACCCCGCCGTCGTCGCCGTGTACGACACCGGCGAGGACATCCACCAGAACGCCGCCGGCGAGGACGTGCACGTGCCGTTCATCGTCATGGAGTACGTCGAGGGACACACCGTCCGCGACATCCTGACGGACGGCGCCGCGGTGCCGATCGAGGAGGCCGTCGAGATCACGGTCGGCGTGCTGAGCGCGCTGGAGTACTCGCACCACGCGGGCATCGTGCACCGCGACATCAAGCCCGCGAACGTGATGATCACGCCCACGGGCGCGGTCAAGGTGATGGACTTCGGCATCGCCCGGGCCATGGCCGACTCCGCCGCGACCATGACGCAGACGCACGCCGTGATCGGCACCGCCCAGTACCTCTCGCCCGAGCAGGCCCGCGGCGAGCAGGTGGACACCCGGTCCGACCTGTACTCGACCGGTTGCATGCTGTTCGAGCTGCTCACGGGGCGCCCGCCGTTCCAGGGCGACTCGCCGGTCGCCGTCGCCTACCAGCACGTGGGCCAGGAGCCGCAGCGCCCGTCGGAGGTCGCCACCGACGTCCCCGAGGTGCTCGACCGCATCACCCTCAAGGCCCTCACCAAGGACCGCGACCACCGGTACAGCACGGCGGCGGAGTTCCGCCGCGACCTGGAGGCCGCGATGCGCGGCGGCCAGGTCACCGCGCCCATGGTCGGCGCCGCGATGATGGGCGCCACCCAGGTCGGGGGCCAGCCCGCCTACGGGGCCACGCAGGTCATGACGCCCGGCCAGGGCAACTGGGGTCAGACGACGGCGCAGCAGAGCCCCGTCACGCCGGGCAACGGCTACCCGGGCCCGCAGACCCGCGGCGGCCAGCGCGAGCCCGAGAAGAAGAGCAAGGCCCTGATGTGGTGGCTGCTCGGGATCGCCCTGGCGGCGGTTGCGGCCATCGTCATCGCCATGGTCATCAACGGCGACGGCGAGAAGGAGCCGACGACGGTCGCCGTGCCCAGCATCGCGGAGGGCATCACCGCGGACGAGGCGAAGGCACAGATCGAGGCCGCCGGCCTGACGTTCCAGCAGGCCATCGACAAGGACTCCGACCTCGACGAGGGCATGACCACCGGCACGACCGAACCGGGCGTGGGCACGGAGGTCGAGCCCGACTCGACCGTCACCGTGTACGTCGCGGGCGCCCCAGGGCAGATCAACATGCCCGCGCTGAAGAACCTGTCAGAGGCCGACGCCAGGGCCAAGCTCGAGGAGCTGAACCTCTCGGTCAGCGGCACCGAGACGGAGAACAGCGCGGACGTCGGCAAGGGCCAGGTCACGAAGAGCGAGCCCAGCGCGGGTCAGACCGTGCAGGAGGGGTCGGACGTCGTCCTGTACCTCTCGACCGGCCAGGTCACCGTTCCGGACCTCACGGGCCAGTCGCGTGAGGCCGCCGAGCAGCAGCTCAAGGCCATCGGCCTGAGCTACGAGTTCAAGGAGGAGCCGAGCGAGGACGTCTCCGAGGGACTGGTGGTGCGTACCGACCCCAAGGGTGACGTCGACCAGAGGTCCTTCGTCACCGTCTTCCTCGCCAGCGCTCCGGAGCCCAAGGAGACCACGGTGCCGGCGGACCTCCTGGGCAAGACGCTCGAGGAAGCCCAGGTCGCGTGCACCGGCGTGCAGATCACCTGCGACAAGGCGTCCGAGGAACCGTCGGACGTCTTCCCGGCGGGCCAGGTCATCCGCTCCGACCCGAACCCCGGCTCCACCGTGGACATCGGCGCGTACATCAACCTCGTGATCTCGACCGGTCCGGAGGGCGGCGGTCCCCCCGAGGGCGACGGCGAGGACATCATCCCGTAAGGCACGAGGCCCTGACCGGACTCCCGGTCAGGGCCGCAGCACTACCTGACGTCGCAGGTCACGAGGTGACCAGCGGCGCCATTCCCTGTGCCCGCTCGACGGCGCCGTCGAGCCCGCACATCTCGAGCCAGTTCGCCAGCAGCCGGTGACCGCCCTCGGTCAGCACCGACTCGGGGTGGAACTGGACGCCGTGCAGCGGCAGCTCACGGTGCTGGAGGCCCATGACGATGCCCGAGTCCGTGGTGCCGGTGACCTCCAGCTCGGCGGGGACGCTGTCCGGTGTCACCGCCAGCGAGTGGTAGCGCGTCGCGGTGAACGGCGTGGGCAGCCCGGCGAGCACGCTCGGCTGCGCCAGGTCGCCGTCCGCCGCGAACACCTGGCTCGTCTTGCCGTGCATGAGCTCGGGCGCGTGCGTGACCTTGCCGCCGAACACCTCGGCCAGCGCCTGGTGGCCGAGGCACACGCCGAGCATCGGGGTGCGGGACCGGGCGCACGCGCGGATCACGTCCTCGGAGGCCCCGGCCTCCGCCGGCGTCCCCGGCCCGGGGGAGACGAGCACGCCGTCATAGGGCACGGGCGCGCCGTCGTCGCCGTCGAACCAGTAGCGGCCGTCGGCGTCGGGCGAGGGTACGGCGTCGTTCCGGACCACCACGGTCCGGGCGCCGATCTGGTCGAGGTAGCCGACGATCGTGTAGACGAACGAGTCGTAGTTGTCGACGACGAGGATGCGCGTCATGGCCACATGCTACGGCCCGGACCGCTACTCGCCCACGGTCGTGTCGTTGAACGGCATGTAGTCGCTCAGCCACGGGAAGAACTGGGTGAAGCACACCGCGATCACCCCGAACGCCAGCACGAGGCAGACCAGGAACTTGAACCAACCGGGGCCGGGGATGGCCCGCCACAGCAGCCCGTACATCAGCTGATCAGCTCCTTCGGCTTGCCCTCGCCCACGGGGGACCAGTACTCGAGCTCACCGTGCACGATGTACCGCTCGGTCGCGGAGAACATCGGGTGGCACGAGGTCAGGGTGATGAACCGCTTGGTCAGCTCGGGCATCGGCTCGTCCTTGGTGACACCCGGGACCGGCGCGATGACCTCGACGTTCTGCGGGTAGACGATCTTCGACTCGGTGACCTTGTACACGTACCAGGTGTCCTCGGTGCGGACCACCAGGGCGTCGCCGTTCTTCAGCTCCGCGATCTGGTTGAACGGCTTGCCGTACGTGGTGCGGTGCGCGGCGAGCGCGAAGTTGCCCAGGTCGCCCGGCATCGCCGTGTCCACGTAGTGCCCGATGCCGATGGTGTCGAGCACCGTGGCCTTGTCCGTGCCCTCCGCGACGGGCTTGACGTAGTCGTCGCCGAACCGCGGGATGTACATCTGCGCGAACAGCGTGCCGGCCTCCGGCGGCTCCTCCATCACCGGCGGCGGCCCGTGGTTCTCCACGGCGGTCTCGGGGCCGGTCGGAGCGGCCTCCCAGTCCATGCCGGCGATGATCTCGCTCTGGGCGCGTGCGCCCTCGACGTCGGTCCACCAGAGCTGCCACACCACGAACAGCCCGAGCACCAGCCCCGCCGTCACGAGGAGCTCGCCCATCACGCCGATGAGCCAGGCGACGGGCCGCATGGGGCCGCCCGACGACTGCGGGCGGCGCGCGTTGCGGGGGCCCATCCCGGACGGACCGCGCTGGTACGCGATGGGGAACACCTCCTGGGGCAGGGGCACGTTGTGACCGGCCTGCGCGTGGGTCATCCAAAGACCTCCGTACCATCGGGAACCGTCGCGTACTGCAGACCGCCGCCGTCGTACGCGGGGAGGTCCAGGTGGTCGCTACGCCGCACGTCCCACCCCAGGTGTACCCAGTCCACGTACTCGAGGTACGTCTGCACACCCTCGGATCGGTCGAGCGACGCCTCCATCTTCGCCGGGTCTCCCACAGCCGTCACCTTGTACGGTGGTGAGAAGACCTTTCCGTGCAGCAGCAGGATGTTTCCCGAGCATCGGAACGCCGACGTCGACGTCACGCGCTCGCCCTGGAGGGTCATCGCCTCGGCGCCACCGCTCCACAGCGCGTTGATCACGTGCTGGAGGTCCTGCTGGTGCACGACGAGGTCGTCCGGCTGCGGCTCCACGCCGCCCGGGCCCGCACCGACGGACGTGGACGGGGCGTCGTCGAGGGTCACGGTCAGGCCGGCACCCTGCACCGGCTCGGTCCCGGAGACCACGCCCTCGCGCCACCTCAGGTCGTCGTCCAGCGTCGGCACGGTCGTGCCGGCGCGAGCGCTCAGCGTCTCGATCTCGCGGTCGAGCACGGCGCTGCGGTCGGTGAGGTCCTGGACCCGGCTCGTCTCGGTGTCCACGAGCTGCGCCAGGTCCTGCGGGTCACGGTTACCCGCGCCGCCGCCGTCGGCCAGGCGGGCGCTGGCGCTGAACATGAGGCCGGCCAGCACGGCGACGGCGCCCACGCTCAGCCAGGACCGCCAGCGCGCGTGGGTGAGTGCACCAAGGAAGCCTCCGGCGCCGCCCTCGGACGACGGCGCGGGCGACGGCTCTGGTCCGGTCACACGCGTCCCTCCTGCAACATTCGACAAACCCGCGGACACGTCTGGTCACGACTCGGGCTGTGGACCACTACGCTAGTCCACGAGCAAGCAGACGTCGGCTCGGCACACCCGTCGGGCAGACCCCCCAGGACAGGAGCCCGCCTCGTGCCCGAGTCGAAGTCCCGCAACAAGAAGAAGGCCACGCCCAAGGCCGCCAAGGCCGAGGCCAAGGTCGCGCTGCCCGGCGAGGCGGTCAACCCGCGTTGGCTCGCCCCCGTCATGGTCGGCCTCATGGTCCTCGGTCTCGCGTGGATCGTGACGTACTACCTGACGAGCGCCGACCTCGCGCTGCCGATCCCGCCGATCGGCCAGTGGAACCTTGCGGTCGGCTTCGGCCTGATCATCGTGGGTTTCGGGCTCACCACGCGCTGGCGCTGAACACAGCGGCTCCGCGGCCGCACAGAGGCGGCCGCGGAGCTGTGTACCCATTTATCCACAGCTGTGGGTAAAGCTGGGGAAAAGAGAGCGGCGATACACCGCCAGCTGCTCCGTCCGCCTGTTCACAGGACGCCGACGGAGCTGTAGCGCCACACCGCGAGACCGATCAGAACCGCGATCCCGGCCACCGGGACCAGCCAGGCGACGAGCTCGCGACGCTCCTTGGGCGCGTACGCGTACGCCGTCGCCACCAGCGCACCGGTGACGAGACCGCCGAGGTGCGCCTGCCAGGAGATGTTCGGCACCCAGAACCCGATGGCACCGTTGATCGCGAGCAGCACGAGCACCTGTCCCATGCTGCGGCCGAGCCTGCGCATGACCGGGAGCATGGCCCCGAACAGGCCGAACACCATGCCGGACGCGCCCACGACGGGCGTGACCCAGGCATCCGACGTGAACGGGTCGCCCGCCAGGAGCAGCACGCCGACCGAGCCGCCCACGGCGGACAGCAGGCACAGGACCGCGAACCGCACCCGGCCGAGCAGCGGCTCGAGGAACTGGCCCGTTATCCACAGGGCGTACATGTTGAACAGGATGTGCAGCGGCGACGTGGAGTGCAGGAACGACGCCGTGAGGAAGCGCCACGGCTCGACCGCGCCGCCCCACGGCCAGAACCACAGGGCATGCGTCCACGCACCTCCCGTCACCAGCTGCAGCACCCAGCTCACCACGCAGATGCCGATGATCGTGAGCGTCACGACCGGCCGGCCGTTGGCCGTGGCGGTGGCCGTGCCACCGAAGACCGTCCGGATGCGCGGCGCGGCGCGCTTCGCCTCGCGGACGCAGTCGACGCACTGGATGCCGACCGCGGCCGGCCGTTGGCATTCCGGGCACGCCGGCCGACCGCAGCGCTGGCAGCGCACGTAGGCCACCCGGTCCGGGTGTCGCGGGCAGACGGGAGCCTCGGCCTCGGTCGGCTCCTCGGCGGCCGGGTCGTTCATCGCGATACGTCCTCAGTCCCCTCGGTCCTCGTGCTCAGGTCGTACGTGTCCGGTCCGACGGCGCCGGCGCGCCCCCGTGGCTCAGGGCTCGATGGTGACGGACTCGATCGTGATGTCGTCGACGGGGCGGTCGCCGGGACGCGTGCGCGTCTTGCCGACCTGGTCGACGACGGCACGGGACTCGTCGTCCGCGACCTTGCCGAAGATCGTGTGCTTGCCGTTCAGCCACGGGGTCTCCGCGGTGGTGAGGAAGAACTGGGAGCCGTTGGTGCCCTCGATCTCGCCGGTGACCGGGTTCCGGCGCTTGCCGGCGTTGGCCATCGCGAGGATGTACTTCTCGTTGAACTGGAGCTCCGGGTGGATCTCGTCGTTGAACGTGTACCCCGGGCCGCCGGTTCCCGTCCCGAGCGGGCAGCCGCCCTGGATCATGAAGTCGTCGATGACGCGGTGGAAGATCAGGCCGTCGTAGAACGGGTCCTTGCGCTCCTCGCCCGTCCGCGGGTCCGTCCAGGCCTTCTCACCCGTCGCGAGGCCGACGAAGTTCTCGACAGTCTTGGGCGCGTGGTTCGGGAAGAGCTCGATGCGGATGTCACCGGAGGTGGTGTGCAGGATTGCGAACATGTATCAATCCTCCCACGGAGCGACCCGCAGGTGCTGCAGCGGCGCCGCCTTACCTCGCCAGTAACGTCAGGCGATGGCAGAGTGGCACCTTGAGGAGTATTGAACAGTTCGGGGGGAGTTACATGACCCGCAAGAAGGTGACCGACTACGTGGACACGAGCAAGATCGACACCGAGAAGGTCAAGGAGAAGGCCGCGGAGGCCACAGCTCTGCTTTCCGACGTCAGCTCCAAGGCCGCGACACAGGCCGGGTCGTTCGCGGCCCAGGCCAAGGACCGGGCCTCGAACGCGAAGGACTGGGCCCAGCCCCGCGTGCACGACTTCATCGCGTGGCTGACACCACGCGCGGAGAAGGCCTGGCAGGACAGCGTCCAGGCAGCCGCGCCCCAGGTCGAGAAGGCGGCCGGCAAGGCCGCGCCGCTCATCGACTCCGCACACGACAAGCTCGTGGACGACCTGCTCCCGAAGATGGTCTCCGCGTTCAACGCCGCAGCGGACAACGCCGCGGCGGCACAGGGCAAGGCCTCGCTCGCCGCGACCGTCACGGACGCGGCGGACAAGGCGAGCAAGAAGTCCCGGAAGGGCTGGCTCATCGCGCTGGCCGCAGGCGGCGCGGCCGTCGCGGGCTACGTGTTCTGGAAGCGCGCGCAGCCGCAGACCGACCCGTGGGCCGAGCCCTGGGAGCAGAGCTCGGGAGCGGACTACTCCGACGGCGCCGCCAAGCACTCCTCCGGCGCCGGTTCCGCCGTGGCCAAGGGCCGCGAGGCCGGGGCCAAGGCCGCACAGACGGCCAAGGACCTCGGCGCCCGGGCCTACTCGGCCGCGAGCCCCGCGTTCGAGGCGGCGAAGGAGAAGGCCGGCCCGGTGCTCGAGAAGGCCGCACCGGTGCTCGACGCCGCCAAGGAGAAGGCCGCACCCGTGCTCGACGCGGCACGGTCGACGGCGCAGAAGGCCAGCAGTGCGGTGTCCGACGCCGCGCAGAAGGCCGGCATCAGCAGCTCCGACAGCGCCGCCGACGCATCGTCGGCGACCCCGGAGCCGGAGGACGCCGCGCCGACCCCGCCGGTCGTGGACGAGCCGGTCGTGGACAAGGTTCCGCCGGGCGAGAGCAAGCAGGGCAGCTGACCTCCGGTCGCTGTCCGAACTCCAGGAGGGCCCGGCCGACTCGGCCGGGCCCTCCTGTCGTGCGCGTACCTCTCGTGCCCGGCGTCAGCCGCCGATCGGGCTGGCGGCACCCGCGAACGGGTCGAGCTGGATGAAAGCCTCGGTCGGGTCGCCGTCGTGCACCAGCGACTCCTGCGCCACCACGTCGTCGAACGCGAACGCGTACGCCTTGCCGTCCGCCATCTGCTCGTGGATGAACTTCGCGTAGTAGTTCGTCACCGAGTCCTGGTAGAAACCGGCCGGGTCCTGGGTCGGCTGCGTGCTGCTGTCGAGCAGCGAGGACCGGTTGAATCCGGCGCAGAGCGTGCGCGCGATGGCGCCGATGTCGTTGTTCGGAGCCGCGAGGTCGCCCGCGCACCCGAAGATCGACTCGCCCGACGGCTTCGGAAACGTCGTGACGACGGCGCCCGAGGTGTCGGTGAACGTCATGGTGTCGCCCGAGACGGTGCCGAGGAACTTCTTCTCGGGCTGGTCGCCGTAGGGCACGACCGTCAGGGTCTCGCTCGAGTACTTGCTCCACACCCGGTCGACGTAGTCCGACAGGACGTTCGCGTCGACCTGGCCCGTGCCGACACCGTGGCCGGGGGAGAGCACCCGCAGGACGGACCCGTCGGGGCCGGTCTGCGCGAGGCCGTCCCAGCCGTCCTGCTGTGCGAGCGAGGAGACCACGTTGTCCCAGCCGTCGGGCTTGAGCATGCCGGTGTGCATCAGCTCGCCGCTCGAGGAGCGCAGGCCCGTCTGGTACGGGGCAGAGAAGAAGTCGACCTGGGTGCTGTTGATCCACAGCCCCGAGTCGTTGAGCGTGTACTCCGTCCAGTTGAACAGGATGTCCCGGTTCGGGTCGCTCGGGTTCTGCACGGCCGGCTGCACGAGCTGGCCGTCGTTGACGATCTTGAAGTCGAGCTTGCTGCCGTACGAGAAGTAGACCCGTCCGGACAGCTTGGGCATCTGGATGGTGACGTCCTGGCCGTCCGCGGGCCCCGCGATGGACGCGTCGGGCGCCGCCTCGGGCACCCCGCCGACGTCGGGCCAGGCGTGGAACGTCCCCTCGGCGTCGGAGTAGCCGAGCTGGCCACCGGTCTCGCCCAGGACGTAGATGAACACCTGGTCGCTCCGGCCGGAGTCGTTGGTGATCGTGAGCGGGATGGTGTCGGGTACTGCGGTGGCTGTCGGCGTGGCGACCACGGCAGCCGCCAGGGCGGCGGTCACTGCGGCGGCGGTGCCGATGAGCTTCCTGGTCAGGGACACGCTGTCCTCCTCGGTTCACGAGGGGCCGAACAGTTTGGGTGGTGCTGCCCCTCGCTGCTCGACGATATGGAAGGGGTCCTGCCTTGTCAGTAGGCGGAGGCGGATTGGGGGTGAAAAATCGCGTGAACGGCCCGAACCTACGGGTATCCCACAAGCGAGACCTGCGTGTTTACCCCGACAGGCGGCTGCCGACCATGGGAACGCGGGTTGCTGGGAACACAAAATGACCGAAGCCCGGACGAATCCGGGCTTCGGTCATAGATGTGGAGCCAGGGGGACTCGAACCCCCAACCCCCTGCTTGCAAAGCAGGTGCGCTACCAATTGCGCCATGGCCCCGGTGGAGGACCGCTCAGTCGATCGAGTCGGTGACCTCGGACCAGAGATCGCGGCCTGCGGCGTCCTCACTCAGCTTGCGCCAGAGGATGTAGCCGGCGCCGGCCGCCAGCAGCAGTACGAGCAGCTTCTTCACGAGTTCCTCCTGGGGAGCCTCTGCAGGTCCTGGAGTGGGGCTAGGAGGACTTGAACCTCCGACCTCTTCCTTATCAGGGAAGCGCTCTAACCGTCTGAGCTATAGCCCCGAGAGCGTTGCGCACGCTCTTGGCGACACTGGAGATTACCCCAGGTAGGGACGATGTCCCAAACCGAAATGATGGTTCGCGGTGTGACGTGCGCCGAGCCGTGCGCGATGACGCACGGGAACGCTCTGGTACTGCTGGATCAGTCGTCGGTCAGCGTCATGTGCACGCCGCCGACGAGTGCTGCCGTGATGTTGTACAGGAACGCCATGATCGTCGCGATCGCCGTCAGCAGCACGATGTTGCAGATGCTGATCAGGGTCGCGAGCGAGATGACGCGGGGGAACTCCACGAACTGCGTGAGGTTCACGTTGCTCTGCGGGCCGACGGCGTCCTCCACGAAGCTCTGCACCGTGGTGAACACACCGAGGCTGTTGAGCACCGACCAGAAGACGGCGGTGGCGACCACGGTCATGATGGCGACCGCGACGGCCAGCAGGAACGCGAGCTTCATGACCGACCACGGGTCCACGCGGGAGAGCGCGAGGCGCACCCGGCGAGGCCCGGCCGGCGCCGGACGCGGCACCTCCGGCGTGGGGGTCGACGCCGGCTGCGCGGGCAGCTGCTGGCCCTGCGGGCCGTCAGGGACCGGCGTGGCCGTACCGCGCACGCCTGCGGCCGTGTAGTGCATCTCGGGCCGCGGCTTGGGCTCGTTCTGGGCGGACGCCGTCTGCCCGTCGTCGTCAGGCATGATCGAGGACACCTTCTTCGCCGCGCTGCGGGCAGCGTCCAGGGCGGCCTGGGCCGCCTTCATCGCGCCGGCCTTCACGCCGTCCGTTGCTCCGGCCGGGGCCGCGGCCGGGCTGCTCACCGACGCGCTGGGCGCCGGCACCCGGTTCCACGACTTGGCGTCGGGCTCGGTCGCGGTGGAACCCTGCGCCGTCGAGGCGTCGTTCTTGCCCGAGGCCCGCCCGATGGCCGAGACCAGGCCCGCCTGGTCCTTGTCCTCGCCGTTCGACGCCGACGTGGGCTCTGCCGACTTCTGGTCCTTGCCCGACTTGCCGGCCTCGTAGGCCGACCGCCAGACACCACCCGTCGTCGGGACGTCGGTGGTGGACTCTGCAGGAGCGGGCGGTGCCGGGGGCTTGCCCTCGGCCTTGGCCGGGGCAGCCTCCGTGCTCGCCGAGCTGCCGGAGGCAGCCGGCGTGGTGCTTGCCGAACCGTCCGACGCGGTGCCCTTCTCCGAGTCGGCCCCTGCCGACTCCGTGTCCGGGGTCTCGGCCTCGGCCGACGCCTCCGTCACGTCCTTGCGGTCCCGGGTGATCTCCAGGTCCTCTTCGAGCGAAGGCGTCGCGATGCGCACGTGCCCGTTCTTGTCACTCGTCATCAGCTGTCCTCGCGTCCGGTGCTGTCCTGCTCAGGGGTGCTCGGAACTTCGTCGGGGGTCGGATTCTCTTCCACGGTAACCCGCTCGGTGGGTTCGCCGTCGGAGTTCTCGTCCAGGGCTCCCACCGCATCGCCCGCGTCCTCACGCTCCGCGTTGCGCGCGACGGCGATGATCCTGTCCCCCTTGTCCGGCTTTGCGAAGGTTACCCCCTGGGTGTTCCGGCCGGTGAGGTTAACTTCTGCGACGGCCGAACGGACGATCTTCCCGCGCTCCATGATGACCAGCACCTCGTCGTCCGCATGGGTCACGAGCGCGCCCACGAGGTCGCCACGTGCCTCCACGAGGTTGGCGACCTTGATGCCGAGGCCGCCGCGGCCCTGGATCCGGTACTCCGAGATCCGGGTGCGCTTGGCGAACCCGCCCTCGGTGACGACGAACAGGTCGGCACCGTCGATGACTACGTCGGCGGACAGCAGCTCGTCCTCCTCGCGGAACTTCATGCCGGTGACGCCGGACGTCGCGCGGCCGAGCGGACGGATCGACTCGTCGTCCGCGTGGAAGCGGATCGACTGGCCCTTGCGCGACACGAGGATGAGGTCGTCGTCGGCGTTCACGAGGCGGGCCGAGACCAGCTCGTCCGCGGCGCCGTCGGCGTCCTCCCGCAGGTTGATCGCGATGAGGCCGCCGGAACGCGGCGAGTTGTACTCGCTCAGGCGGGTCTTCTTCACGAGCCCGCGCCGGGTGGCGAGCACCAGGTAGTCCGCGGCCTCGTAGTCAGGGATGTCGAGCACCTGGGCGATCTTCTCGCCGGGCTGGAAGGCCAGCAGGTTGGCGACGTGCTGGCCCTTCGCGTCGCGGCCGCCCTCCGGGAGCTCGTAGCCCTTGGCCCGGTAGACCCGGCCGAGGTTGGTGAAGAACAGCATCCAGTGGTGGGTCGTCGTCGTGAAGAAGTGGTCCACGATGTCGTCCTCGCGCAGCTGCGCGCCACGCACACCCTTGCCGCCGCGCTTCTGCGAGCGGTAGTTGTCCGTCCGCGTCCGCTTGGCGTAGCCGCCACGCGTGATCGTGACGACCACGTCCTCCTCGGGGATCAGGTCCTCCATGGACATGTCGCCGTCGTACGGGAGGATCGTGGTGCGGCGCTCGTCGCCCCAGCGGTCGGTGACCTCGTCGAGCTCCTCACCCACGATGGTCCGCTGCCGCTCCGGGCGGGCGAGGATGTCCAGGTAGTCCTCGATCTCGGCACGCAGCTTGGCGTGCTCGTCGAGGATCTTCTGCCGCTCGAGGGCCGCCAGGCGGCGCAGCTGCATCGACAGGATGGCGTTGGCCTGCTGCTCGTCGATGGTGAGCAGGTCCATCAGGCCCGTCCGTGCCTCGTCGACGTCGGGGGAGCGGCGGATCAGGGCGATGACCTCGTCGAGCGCGTCGAGCGCCTTGAGGTAACCGTCGTAGATGTGGATCTGGTCCTGCGCCTCCTTGAGGAGGTACTCGGTGCGCCGGCGCACGACCTCGATCTGGTGCGTGGTCCAGTGCCGCACGAAGGCGTCGATGCTGAGCGTGCGGGGCACCTCGTCGACCAGCGCCAGCATGTTCGCGCTGAAGTTCTCCTGCAGCTGCGTGTGCTTGTAGAGGTTGTTCAGCACCACCTTCGCCACGGCGTCGCGCTTGAGCACGATCACCAGGCGCTGGCCGGTGCGGCCCGACGTCTCGTCGCGGATGTCGGCTATGCCCTGGATCCGGCCGTCGTTGACGAGGTCCGCGATCTTGGACGCCAGGTTGTCCGGGTTGACCATGTACGGCAGCTCGGTGACGACCAGGCAGATCCGGTTCTGGATCTCCTCGACGCTGACCACCGCGCGCATCGTGATGGAGCCGCGACCGGTGCGGTAGGCGTCCTCGATGCCCTTGTGGCCCAGGATCTGCGCGCCGGACGGGAAGTCCGGGCCCTTGATGCGCTGCAGGAGCGCCTCGAGCAGCTCCTCGCGGGACGCGTCGGGGTGGGCCAGGTGCCAGCGGACACCCTCGGCCACCTCGCGCAGGTTGTGCGGCGGGATGTTGGTGGCCATGCCGACGGCGATGCCGGCCGAGCCGTTGACCAGCAGGTTCGGGATGCGCGCGGGGAGCACCACCGGCTCCTGCGTGCGGCCGTCGTAGTTGGGCCGGAAGTCGACGGTGCCCTTCTCGATGTCGCGCACCATCTCGAGCGCGAGCGGCGCCATCTTGCACTCGGTGTACCGCGGGGCGGCGGCCGGGTCGTTGCCCGGCGAGCCGAAGTTACCCTGGCCGGCGACCAGCGGGTATCGCAGGACCCAGTCCTGCACCAGGCGCACCAGGGTGTCGTAGATCGCGGTGTCACCGTGCGGGTGGTACTTGCCCATGACGTCGCCCACGACGCGCGAGCACTTCGAGAACGCGCGGTCGGGGCGGTAGCCGCCGTCGTACATCGCGTAGATGACACGGCGGTGCACCGGCTTGAGGCCGTCCCGCACGTCGGGCAGCGCGCGGCCCACGATCACGCTCATCGCGTAGTCGAGGTACGACCGCTGCATCTCCAGCTGCAGGTCAACCTGCTCGACGCGGCCGTGGTGGACCGCTACGCGCGCGTCCTCCATGGGAATGCCGTCGTCGGAGTTCTCCACGCCGGGGGTCTCGTCCGTCACCGTCTTTACTTCCTTTCCACGCCGGTGGGCGTGTCACTTCGTCTCAGGGCCAGCTCGACGGGGGACGCCGCGAAGCCCTCTCGGACCCCGCGGCGACGCACCCCATCAGATATCGAGGAACCGCACATCCTTGGCGTTGCGCTGGATGAATGTGCGGCGGGACTCGACGTCCTCGCCCATGAGCACCGAGAAGATCTCGTCGGCCGCGGCCGCGTCGTCCATGGTCACCTGCAGCAGCGTCCGGTGGTCCGGGTCCATCGTGGTGTCCCAGAGCTCGGAGTAGTCCATCTCGCCGAGACCCTTGTAACGCTGGATGCCGTTGTCCTTGGGGATCCGCTTGCCCTGCGCGGCGCCGGCCTCCAGGAACGCGTCGCGCTCCCGGTCCGAGTACACGTAGTCGTGCGGGGCGTTGCTCCACTTGATCCGGTACAGCGGCGGCTGCGCGAGGTACACGTGGCCGTGCTCGATCAGCGGACGCATGTAGCGGAACAGCAGCGTCAGCAGCAGGGTGCAGATGTGCTGGCCGTCGACGTCGGCGTCGGCCATGAGCACGATCTTGTGGTACTTCAGCTTCGTGATGTCGAAGTCCTCGCCGATACCCGTCCCGAAGGACGTGATCAGCGCCTGGACCTCGGCGTTCGACAGCGCCTTGTCGAGGCGGGCGCGCTCGACGTTCAGGATCTTGCCGCGCAGCGGCAGGATCGCCTGGTTGTGCGGGTTGCGCCCGCGCACCGCCGAACCGCCGGCCGAGTCTCCCTCGACGATGTAGATCTCGCACTCGTCGGGGAAGCGCGACTGGCAGTCCTTGAGCTTGCCCGGCATGCCGCCGCCGTTGAGGATGCCCTTGCGGCGGGTGGCCTCGCGCGCCTTGCGCGCCGCGATGCGGGCCTGGGAGGCCTGGATCGCCTTGCGGATGACGTCACGCGCCTCGTTCGGGTGGGCGTCGAACCAGTCGACGAGCTGCTCGCGCACGACACGCTGCACGAAGGTCTTGGCCTCCGTGTTGCCGAGCTTCGTCTTGGTCTGGCCCTCGAACTGCGGCTCGCCGAGCTTGACGGAGATGACGGCGGTCAGGCCCTCGCGGATGTCGTCACCCGTGAGGTTCTCGTCCTTCTCCTTGATGATCCCCTTGTCCCGCGCGTAGCTGTTGACCAGCGTGGTCATCGCCGCACGGAAGCCCTCCTCGTGCGTGCCGCCCTCGGTCGTGGAGATCGTGTTGGCGAACGTGTGCACCGACTCGCTGTAGGCGCTGGTCCACTGGAGCGCGACCTCGACGGAGATCTTGCGCTCGGTGTCCTCGCTCTCGAACGAGATCACGTCGGGGTGGATGAGCTCCACGCGCTTCGCCGAGTTCAGGTGGTGCACGTAGTCCATCAGGCCGTCGTCGTACTTGTACGTGACGGTGCGCCAGGCGTCGGCACCCTGCGCGTCCGGGGTCGTCCCGTCGGCGTCGGCCTGCCCGTCGGCGACCTGCTCGACGCCGTCGGCGGCCACCTCGGGCTCCGCGCCCGTGACCTCGTCGGTCGCGGCGGAGTGACCCGCGCGCTCGTCGGTCAGCGTGATCTTCAGGCCCTTGTTGAGGAACGCGTACTGCTGGAAGCGCGCCCGGAGGGTCTCGAAGTCGTACTCGGTGGTCTCGAAGATGCTGCCGTCGGCCCAGAACGTCTGGGTGGTCCCGGTGTGCTCGTCGGGGCCGAGCGGCTCGAGCTTCTCGACGCCGGTGATCGGGTTGCCGCCGTCGGTGTACTCCTGGCGCCAGTGGAAGCCGTCGCGGCGCACCTCGGACACGAACCGGGTGCTCAGCGCGTTCACCACGGACATGCCGACGCCGTGCAGGCCGCCGGAGACGGCATACCCGCCGCCGCCGAACTTTCCTCCGGCATGCAGGATCGTCATCACGACCTCAAGCGTGGGCTTGCCCTCGGTCGGGTGCATGGCGACCGGGATGCCGCGGCCGTCGTCGGTGACTCGCACCCCGCCGTCCGCCAGAAGGCGGACGTCGATCTCCGTGGCGTGGCCCGCGAGAGCCTCGTCCACAGCGTTATCCACAATCTCGTACACAAGGTGGTGGAGCCCACGCTCACCGGTTGATCCGATATACATGCCCGGTCGCTTACGAACGGCCTCGAGACCTTCCAGGACTGTGATGTTCCCGGCGTCGTAGCCGCCGTCGATTCGCTCTGTCACGGGCGGGGTTGCTCCTCGTCTTTCAGGCACACGATGTGCACGACGACGGACGTACCAGCTACGGCACGAGTGGCTCGGGCCCGGTGGGGCCCCGGCCTGCTCGGGTGCTATGCACGGTCCGACGGCTCGTCGGTGCTCAGCGTTCCGGGCCCTCAGGACGTTCCTGGGAACCCGGCGCGGTTGACCCCCTCATACTACCTTCTGAGCGGCGAAAACCCGGGATCCTGGGGTGTTTGTAGCCACTCCTCCACAACCTTTCTCCACAGGGTGATTTCTGGGGCCCTGGAGGGGTTCGGATCAGGCCTCCGGAGGGCCGTTCCAGAGCTTGATCGGGTCCTCGATCCGGATGTTGATCGGGGCCCGAGACGGTCCTCGACCACGACTTCCGGACTACGCCGTCCGCCGGGTCGACGAAGGGGGTGTCGCGGGCATGTCACGACGGCGTCCAGGCATACGGATGCCCACCGAATCGCAATGCCCCTGCCTGACGAAGGTCAGAAAATTTGTACGCAGAAGGAGACATTTCGTTGATTTGTCTTTTTCTGCTCTAATGTCACCGACCGGTCACATGCGCGCGCTCGCGCACTCTCACTTCGAAGGGCTTATAGAGTGAAGAAGCTTCTTGCCGGCGGAACCCTCGCCGTCCTGGCTTTTGGCGGCATGATCGCCTCGGCCGCACCCGCATCCGCACACACTCCGAGCGTCTCCTCGGACTGCGGTTTCGTGAACGTTGATCTCAAGTACTACCAGAACGCCAAGGTCACGGTCGTCATTGACGGCCAGACCGTCGAGGACACCGAGTTCAACGGTGGTTTCCAGAAGCGCTACGAGGAGAACCTCGGGCTCGACAAGGCGCACGAGTGGACCGTCACCGTCGACGCCTACGACGGTCGTGACGGCACCCAGTACGACTGGTCCGAGTCGGGTTCCATCCCCGTGTGCCAGACGCCGCCGCCCGCCGAGGTCGTCACGCCGGTCGTGCCGGAGGCCGTCTCCGGCTGCGCCGCCAGCCTCGACGACATCGTGCTCCCGGAGAGCACCGAGGCGATCACCTACACCAAGACCGAGGCCGGCATCGTCGCCACCCTCAACTCGGAGGAGTTCGTCTTCCCCGAGGAGCTCGGTGCCTACCTCCCGCAGGAGGACGGCTCGGCCCTGCTGCCGACCGAGGCCATCGTCTTCGAGGAGGAGTGCGAGCCGACGCCGGAGCCGTCCGAGCCTTCGGTCGAGCCGAGCGAGGAGGCCTCCGTGCCGCCCGTCGACGAGCCCTCCGCCTCGCCCAGCCCCGCCGCTGAGGAGCCCGAGGAGCTCGCCGCGACCGGTGCGACCGTCGGTGGCGCCATCGCGTTCGCCGCGCTGCTCGCCATCGGTGGCGTCGCCCTGGTCTGGGCCCGCAAGCGCATGCAGCACAACGCGTGAGCTGATCGCTCCTGGCTGACGCCACGGCGCAGCTGAGCAGAGAAGGGCTCCCCGGCTTCGGCCGGGGAGCCCTTCGTGCGTCTGTGGACGCGTGAGCGCGCGCCTGTGGATATCTCTGGGCGGCGTCAGCCCCAGGTGTCGCGCGGCCCCGGTCCGCGCACCGAGCGCGGACCGCGCCGGAAGCCCGGACCGGCGGGGCCGAGGACCGTGACCTCCTCGACGACGCCCTCACCGATCTCCTCGGCCATGCGGCGGATCAGGTTCGGCACCAGCAGCCGGAGCTGGGTCGCCCAGGCTGTCGAGTCCGCGCGCACCACGAGGACCTTGTCCTCGAACGTCTCGGGTGTGCAGTGGTCGGCGATCTCCGAGCCCACCACCTCGCGCCAGCGGCCGACGACGCCGCCGACCGACACCTCCTCGGTCCAGCCCTTCTCCCGCAGCAGCCGGCCGACGACGGCGCCGAGAAGCTGTGGATCGCGCGCCCCGGGGCCCGAACCGCTCGACCGGGGCTCGGCCAGGGGAGAGCGGCGGGAGGGCGATCCGGGCCGCAGGCCGCGGGCGCGGGCCGCTGCCTTGGCGCGATTCAGCGCCGCGCGCGCGACCTCCGACGGCGGCGTCAGCGCGGGCTCAGAGTTATCCACAGGCCCCTGTGGAGATTCATCAGTCACGGGTCACCGTCCCGGGTTCCACGTGAAACCGTACGCCGTCGAGCGCTGCCGGGATGTCCTCGGGCACGGCAGCCGTCACGAGCACCTGACGGGCAGGCAGCACCAGGTCCGCCAGGCGCTGCCGACGTCGGACGTCGAGCTCCGCGAACACGTCGTCGAGGATGAGCACCGGGTCGGCATCGGTGCCGAGATCCGGGTCCCAGAATGCGGGTGAATCCGCCGAATTCTGCGGATCCCCGCCCAGCAGCCGGAAGGAAGCCAACCGCAGTGCGAGCGCGAACGACCACGATTCGCCATGGCTCGCGTACCCCTTGGCCGGTAGCCCACCGAGCGTCAGGACGAGGTCGTCCCGGTGCGGTCCGACCAGGCTGACGCCCCGCTCGAGCTCCTGCGGACGGGCCGCGGCCAGGGCCTCCAGCAGCAGGTCACGGAGCCGCGCGACGTCCGAAAAGTTATCCCCAGAGCCTGTGGACAAGTCCGGCGGATTGTCCTCCGAGAGCGCCGGGAGCGACGACCGGTAGGCGATCTCCGCGTCGCCGTCGGCGTCGCTCACCTGCTCGTACGCCGCGGCGACCGCGGGACGGAGCGCGTGCACCAGCTGGACCCGCAGCGACAGGATCTCCGCCCCCAGCTCGGCGAGCCGGGCGTCCCAGACGTCGAGCGTCGCGAGCTCGGCGGCCGCCGAGCTCTCGGAACGGGAGGAGCCACCCGACCGCCTCGCCGACCGGGCCGACTTGAGCAGCGCCGACCGCTGCCGCAGCACCCGCTCGTAGTCCGAGAGCACCGCCGACATCCTCGGCATCATCAGGACCAGCAGCTGGTCCATGAACCGCCGACGACCGTCCGGGTCACCCTTCACCAGGGCGAGGTCCTCCGGGGCGAACAGGACCGTCCGCAGGACCCCCAGCACGTCTCGCGCCCGGACCGGCTGGCCGCGGTTGATCCGGGCGCGGTTCGCCTTGCCCTGGGTGATCTCCAGCTCGACCGTGCTCGCCCGGTCGCCCCGCACGATCCGGGTCCGCACAACGGCACGCTCTGCGCCCGACCGCACCAGCGGTGCGTCCGTGGCGACACGGTGCGAGCCCAGGGTCGCGACGTACCCGATCGCCTCGACGAGGTTGGTCTTGCCTCGGCCGTTGCGCCCTACGAAGGCGTTGACCCCGGGCTCGAGCTCCACGTCGGCCGTCGCGTACGACCGGAAGTCCAGCAGGGAGAGGTGGGAGACGTACATCGGTAGGAGATCGTACGTCCCGGCCGCTACTCCGCCGACTTGACCGCGTGCCCGCCGAACTGCTGGCGGAGCGCGGCCACGGCCTTCATCGCCGGCGACTGCTCCTGGCGGGAGGCGAACCGCGCGAACAGCGCGGCGGAGATCACGGGGAGCGGGACGGCCAGGTCGATGCCCTCGTCCACGGTCCAGCGGCCCTCGCCCGAGTCGTCGACCCAGTCGTCCAGCAGGGCGAGCTTCGGGTCCTCCTCCAGCGCCTTGACCATCAGGTCGAGCAGCCAGGAGCGGACGACCGTGCCGCGGCTCCAGGCACGTACCGTGCCGTGCACGTCGGTGATCAGGTCGGACTTGGCCGCCAGCAGCTCGTAGCCCTCGGCGTAGGCCTGCATGAGGCCGTACTCGATGCCGTTGTGGACCATCTTGGCGTAGTGCCCGGCGCCGACCCCGCCCGCGTGGACGAAGCCCTCCTCGCGGGGCCCCTCCGGGCGCAGCGCGTCGAAGACCGGCATGACGCTCTCCACGTCGGCGGCAGCGCCGCCGACCATCAGGCCGTAGCCGTTCTCAAGGCCCCAGACACCGCCGCTCACGCCGACGTCGAGGTAGCCGATCCCGTTCTTGGCGAGCTCCGCGGCCCGCTCCTGGTCCTCGACGTAGTGGGAGTTGCCGCCCTCGATCACGATGTCGCCCTCGGACAGGATCTCCCCGAGCTGGTCGAGCACCCCACGCGTGGGCTCGCCGGCCGGCACCATCACCCAGACGACCCGCTTCTCCTCGGGAAGCGCGGCGGCGAGGTCGGCGAGCGTCGCGACGTCGGACACCTCGGGCCGCGGGTCGAACCCGGTGACCTCGATGCCGCCCTTGCGGAGGCGGGCCCGCATGTTGTTGCCCATCTTCCCCAGGCCGACGAGGCCGATGTGGGTAACCATGTGCGTGAAATCCTCCAGGGTCGTTCGACGGGGTCGCTCGTGGCGGCCGCCTTGGTGCTTGCTGACGGTGCTGTGGATGCACTGGACCGCTCCGGCCCCGAGGGGCGGAGCGGCCGACCGTCAGCCGGTGAAGCGGATCGGCACCAGCAGGTACCGGTAAGCGGAGTCGTCCTCGCCGTCCAGGCTGCCCTGGCCGGTGAACTCCACCGGCTTGTTCGGGTGCGTGAAGGACAGGCGGACGAAGTCCGTGCCCAGTGCACCCAGCCCGTCCAGCAGGAACTGCGGGTTGAACGCGACGGCGATGTCCTCGCCGACGAGCACGGCCTCCAGGGCCTCGGACGCCTGCGCGTCGTCACCCTGTCCGGCGTCCAGCACGACCTGTCCCTCGCTGAAGGAGAGGCGGATCGGCGTGTTGCGCTCCGCGACGAGGCTCACGCGCTTGGCGGCCTCGATCAGCGGCGCGGTGGCGACGACGGCGTGGATGGGGGTGCTGTCCGGGAACAGCCGGCGGACGGCGGGGTAGTCGCCGTCGACCAGCTGGGACGTGGTCTGTCGGCCGCCGGCCTCGAAACCGACGAGGTCGAGGCCCTGGCCTGTGGACAGACCGACGTTCACCAGACCGCCGCCCGAGCCGAGCGACTTGGCCACGTCGTTGAGCGTGCGGGCCCGCACCAGCGCGACGGCGGAGAAGCCCGGGGTGGCCGGGGTCCACGTCAGCTCACGCAGGGCGAGCCGGTAGCGGTCCGTGGACAGGAGGGTGATGCGCTCGCCCTCGATCTCCACCCGCACGCCCGTGAGCAGGGGGAGTGTGTCGTCCCGGCTGGCCGCGACGGTCACCTGTGCGACGGCGTGGGTGAACGCGTCGCCCGAGACCGTGCCGCTGACCTCGGGGAGACCCGGGAGCGCGGGGTACTCGTCCACAGGCATGGTGAGGAGGGTGAACCGGCTCGCGCCGCAGGTGACGATCACCTTGTTGCCCTCGAGGGCCACGTCCACAGGCTTGTTGGGCAGCGCGCGGGAGATCTCGGCGAGCAGTCGCCCGGAGACCAGCACGGTGCCCGGCTCCGCGACCTCAGCGGGGATCTCCGACCGCGCGGACGTCTCGTAGTCGAAGCTCGCGAGGTTGATCACGCCCTGTGCGTCGGCCTCGATCCGGACGCCGGCGAGGACCGGAGCCGGCGGGCGCGTGGGGAGCGTGCGAGCGGTCCATGTCACGGCATCGGCGAGGACGTCGCGCTCGACCCTGAACTTCATGCCGTTGCATCTCCTCTTGTTCCTGGGCTGTCGAGGGAAACCCTACGCGAGTTGAGGACCGGGCGGCACTCGATAGACAGGGGCTGTGGATAGACTTCTCACGGCCTCTCGTACTAGTGTTCGAAGCGGCGTCCGAGCGCTCGATCGCCTTATGAAGGCGTGTGGATTCCCCCTGATAGATAACTGTCGTAGTAGTAGTCGGTGTTGTGGAAACTGGGGAAATCGTGTCTTTCTGCAGGTCAGGTGCTATTTCTGCCTGTGGAGGAACTGTGGGTCCATCTGTGCATGAACTAGGGACCACTGTGGACGGCCAGTTTTTACACACAGGCTGTCCACCGATTCGGGTCTCGTCGCCCACAGAAAACAGGCCTTCATCCACACCCGTCCACAGGCTTGTCCCCAGGTGTGTATGGGCTGGTCAGCGCGGCGCACCAAGTTCTGCACAGAGCCTGTCCACAGTGCTGGGGACAACCTGATCGGAGTCGCCGGAATCCGGGGATCCGAGTGTGGACAGACCTGTGGAGGTGCGTATACGCAACACCCCTGCGCACCGGTGGGGCTGTGCACAGGGGTGGGGATACGTGTGGAACTGCGGGCTATGCCGGATTTCACAGGCGAGTTCGAGCCTGTGGGCTACCCGGAGGCTTCGGTCCTCCCGCGGAGCACGGAGACGGCTCGGCGCGAGCCCGAGGACGGTCTGGGGGCGCCTGGAGCTGGCCGGGGAGGAGTCCCGTCAGCCGCGCTGCTGCTGCTTGATCCGGCTGGTGAGCTCGGTGACCTGGTTGTAGGTCGAGCGGCGTTCGGCCATCTGGCCGGCGATCTTCTTGTTCGCGTGCATGACCGTGGTGTGGTCGCGACCGCCGAACTGCTGGCCGATCTTGGGCAGCGACAGGTCGGTGAGCTCGCGGCACAGGTACATGGCGATCTGCCGGGCGGTGACCAGCACGCGGGAGCGTGACGAGCCGCACAGGTCGTCGATGGTGAGGCCGAAGTACGCGGCCGTCTGCGCGATCACGACGGCGGGAGTGATCTCCGCCGTGTCGTCGTCGTCGGTGATGAGGTCCTTGAGGACTATCTCCGCCAGCGCCAGGTCGACCTGCTGCCGGTTGAGGTTCGCGAACGCGGTCACGCGGATCAGCGCGCCCTCCAGCTCACGGATGTTCGTCGAGATCCGCGAGCCGATGTACGAGAGGACCTCGGCCGGCACGTCGAGGTGCTCGCTCGCCGCCTTCTTGCGCATGATGGCGATGCGGGTCTCGAGGTCCGGGGGCTGGACGTCGGTGATGAGGCCCCACTCGAAGCGGGAGCGCAGCCGGTCCTCGAACCCGTTGAGCTGCTTGGGCGGGACGTCGGACGTGATGACGACCTGCTTGTTGGCGTTGTGGAGCGCGTTGAAGGTGTGGAAGAACTCCTCCATCGTCTGTTCCTTGCCCTGCAGGAACTGGATGTCGTCGATGAGGAGCACGTCGACGTCGCGGTAGCGGCGCTGGAACGCGCCCGCCTTGCCCTCGCCGATGCTGTTGATGAAGTCGTTGGTGAACTCCTCGGAGTTCACGTACCGCACGCGGATGTGTGGATACAGGTTGTGGACGTAGTGCCCGATGGCGTGCAGCAGGTGGGTCTTGCCCAGTCCCGAGTCGCCGTAGATGAAGAGCGGGTTGTACGCCTTGGCCGGAGCCTCGGCCACGGCGACCGCGGCCGCGTGCGCGAACCGGTTGGACGAGCCGATGACGAACGTCTCGAAGATGTACTTCGGGTTCAGCCGGGTGGGCTCGGCGGAAGGCTTGGGCGCGGGCTGCGGCGCGATCGGCATCTGCGCCTGCTCGGGTTCCGGCGGCTCCTGCTCGAGGGAGAGCGCGGCAGGGCCGGAGATCTGCGACGGGCCGGCGAGCGTGCTGCTGCTCAGCTCGGGGTCCACGGTGATGCCGAAGCGGACGTCCCGGCCGAGCACCGAGGACATGGCGGAGACCAGGTCGTCGCGGACGGCCGTCTCCAGATAGGTACGCGTCTGCTCGTGGGGGACGGCGATGAAGACCATGTCGTCCAGCACGGCCATCGGCTTGGCGAGACGTATGAAGGCGAGCTGCCGGGGGCTCATGTCGGGCCGGGCCTCGAGCGCTGTCAGGGTCTGCGCCCAGACGTCGCCGATGTTCTCGTCCGGGTTGGCCACTGGCTTTCCTTCGTCTCGTGCGTGGGGTGGTGCGCGATGCTGGGGGTGTGTTGGAGTCTGCCATGATGGGGCACCGTCCACACAGTTGTCCACAGGTTGTGGATGGCGGGGATCATGGCTGGGTAAGTGGTACGTAGCCTGCGTGGACGGGTTGGGGACGAGGGCGTCCGGGGCGCGCGGTGTGGCGCGTCCGACACGCATGATCCTGCCGTTCTGGTTTGACCCGGAGGGTCCCGTCGGCGTAACGTCAGACAGCCGTTCCAGGTACTTCTGCGCGCCCACTCACGGATTCGTGCCACGTCCTTCGACGTCGGCCACGTCCGGTGGACCAGGCCCCGGGTCGGCTAGGCCGATCGATGTACTGAGCGGCCACCATTCACTGCATCGTCGAGGACAGACGGTGTGCCTACCCCGACGTTCTTGGAGTACCTCGTGAGCAAGCGGACCTTCCAGCCGAACACCCGCCGTCGTGCGAAGACCCACGGCTTCCGGCTGCGCATGCGCACCCGTGCCGGCCGCGCCATCCTGGCGGCCCGCCGTCGCAAGGGTCGCGCCGAGCTCTCAGCCTGAGCCATGTTGCCCGCGGCGCACCGTCTGCGCCGTTCCGTCGACTTCGAGCGGACGGTGCGCCGCGGCACGCGCGCAGGGCGATCGACCTTGGTGGTTCACCTTCTCGTTCCGGACGAAAGCGTCTCGGATCCGGGATCGGGAACTCCCCAGGTCGGTTTTGTCGTTTCCAAGGCTGTGGGTAACTCCGTGCAGCGCAACCTGGTGAAGCGCCGGCTCCGTGCCGCGGCGCTCGGCCAGCTCTCAGTGCTGCCCGAATCCGCTCGGGCCGTCGTGCGCGCTCTTCCGCCGTCGGCGGGCGCCACCTACGCGGACCTCGATCGTGACCTCGACTCGTGCTTGCGCCGTGCCGTCGCACGCGCGTCCGGAGACGGGAAGAGATGACCACCATCCCCGCACCCGAGGGTGAGGCACCGGTGCGCGAGCCATCGCTCATCGGCCGGCTCCCGGTGACGCTCCTCGTGGGGATGGTCCGGTTCTACCAGGCGTTCATCAGCCCGATGAGCCCTCCGAGCTGCAAGTACTACCCGTCCTGCTCGCAGTACACCGTGATCGCGCTCCGTCGCCATGGTGCGCTGCGCGGGCTCGGTCTCGCGCTGTGGCGCCTGCTGCGGTGCAACCCGTGGAGTCTCGGCGGCGTCGACGACGTGCCGCCGGCGCGCGGCACGCACACTCACACCGAGGGCTGACCTGCCCCGGTCCGTGCCGCCGTACACGACCCCCCTCGCACCTCCCGCAGACTTCGCGTCACCAACACTGGAGCTTCTTGACCGATGGACTTCTTCGCCTTCCTCTACCCCATCGAGTGGGTCGTGGCCTGGATCATGTACGGGTCGCACTGGCTGTTCACGACCCTCGGGATGTCCAGCGGCCCCGGTACCGCGTGGGTCCTCTCGATCGTCGCCCTCGTGATCGTCATCCGCGTGCTGCTCATCCCGCTGTTCTTCAAGCAGATCAAGGCCTCGCGCGGGATGCAGATGATCCAGCCCGAGCTGCAGGCCGTGCAGAAGAAGTACAAGGGCAAGACGGACCCGGCGTCCCGCGAGAACATGACGCGCGAGACCATGGAGCTGTACCGCAAGCACGGCACCAACCCGTTCGCCTCGTGCATGCCGATCCTGCTGCAGTCGCCGATCTTCTTCGCGCTCTTCCGGGTGCTCAACGGCCTGCAGCCGATCTCGACCGGCGCCCAGGACCCGATCGGCCCGATCACCCGTGAGGTCGCCGGCGACATCGAGTCGTCGACGCTGTTCGGTGCCCAGCTGAGCGACGTCTTCCTCCAGACCGACTCGCTGACCTCCCGCATCGTGGTGATCGCCCTGATCGTCGCGATGAGCGTCACGACCTTCACCACGCAGCGCCAGCTCACGATGAAGAACATGCCGCCGTCGGCCCTCGAGGGCCCGATGGCGCAGACGCAGAAGCTGATGCTCTACATGCTGCCGATCGTGTTCGCGATCTCCGGCGTGAACTTCCCGGTCGGTGTCCTGATCTACTGGACCGTCACCAACCTCTGGTCCATGGGCCAGCAGTACTACACGATCAAGCGGATGCCGACGCCTGGTTCTCTCGCGGAGAAGCAGATGAAGGAGCGGCAGGCTGCCAAGGCCGCGCGCAAGGCCGCCCGCAACGGCACGGTCATCGAGGACGAGGTGCCGGTGGTCGAGGAGCCGAAGAGCGGCCAGCGGGTTCAGCCGAAGCGCAAGAACCGGCAGAAGGGTGCGGCTCGTCCCGAGGGCGCGCGCCCGGCGATCGCCGCCCAGGCGGCACCGCAGGATGCGGCTGACGCACCGGCCGATGCACCGGTCGACAAGCAGCAGGTCGCGAAGTCGAAGCAGCCCGGCACGCCGAAGCAGTCCGGTTCGCCCAAGCAGTCCAGCACGCAGCCGGGATCGAAGCCCAAGCAGTCCGGTACCGCGCCGGGGGCGACCTCGTCGTCGTCGGGCAAGCGCAAGCAGAAGAAGTAGGAGGAGACTCGATGAACGCGAGCACAGGTACGGCCGCCCCCGATCCCGCGGCCACGGTCGCCGATCCGGAGGACCGCACCAAGCGCCTCGAGGAGGAGGGCGAGATCGCCGCCGACTACCTCGAGGAGTTCCTCGACATCGCCGACCTCGACGGTGACATCGACCTCGACATCAAGCACGACCGCGCCGCGGTCGAGGTGGTCGCGGACGACCCCTCGTCGCTGTCGCACCTGATCGGGCGCGAGGGCGAGGTGCTCGATGCGATGCAGGAGCTCACCCGCCTGGCCGTGCAGACCCGGACCGGTGACCGGAGCCGGCTGATGCTCGACATCGGTGGTTACCGGGCCGCGCGCCGGGTGGAGCTCACCCGTATCGCGGAGAAAGCCGTCGAGCAGGTGCAGGCCTCGGGCGAAGAGGTCGAGCTCGAGCCGCTGAACGCCTTCGAGCGCAAGGTCGTGCACGACGCAGTCGCCGCGGCCGGCCTGGTCAGCGACTCGCGTGGCGTGGAGCCGGAGCGGTACGTCGTGGTTCAGCCGGCCGAGACGTCGACTGCGGTCACCGACTGAGCAGATGGCTTCGGCCGAGGGCCGGTGCGCGTCCGAGGACGTGCACCGGCCCTCGGTGTGTTTGGCTACTTTTCGACAGCGAGTGGAGGACGGGGACGTGGAAGGATCGGACGTGGCAGGGGAGGCCGGTGCGGCCGACGCCGAGGTGTTCGACGGCGAGACGCTCGGCGCGAGCGACACGGTCAAGGCGTACCTGGGTGGTGCCTACGACGGTGTGGCTCGTTACGCGGAGCTGCTCCGGGACCAGGGCGAGCTGCGTGGGCTGATCGGGCCCCGCGAGGTCCCGCGCATCTGGGAGCGGCACATCCTGAACTCCGCGGCCGTGGTTCCGTACCTGCCCGCGAGCGGTTCGGTCGCGGACATCGGGTCGGGGGCCGGACTGCCGGGCATCGTGATCGCGGTGATGCGGCCCGAGCTCGACGTCATCCTGGTGGAGCCGATGGAACGGCGGACGATCTGGCTGGCCGAGGTGGTCGCCGAGCTCGGACTGACCAATGTCCAGGTGAAGCGGGGCCGGGCCGAGGAGTACCACGACGCCTTCGAGGCCGACGCGGTCACGTCGCGGGCGGTTGCCGCGCTGTCGAAGCTGGTCCGGATGAGCATGCCGCTGGTCCGAGTGGGCGGCGAGCTGGTGATCCTCAAGGGCCGCAACGTGGCGCAGGAGATCGAGCCTGCGCGCAAGGTGCTGCGCAAGTTCGCTGCCGCCGAGCCGGAGATTCTCGAGGGGTCCACGGTCGCGGGCGTCGAGGCGACGACGATCCTTCGGGTGCGGCGCAGCAAGTAGCGATGTTTCACGTGGAACGGGAGCGGTCGCCTGTGTGGCGACCGCTCCCGTTCTGTGTGCTGGTACCTGCTGGTCGTGCGTTGCCGGGTGGTGCGGTGGACTGCCCGAGGTCTCAGCAGCCGCCGCAGTTGTAGTAGAGGATGTCCCAGTGGTTGCCCTCGTCGGTGTACAGGTTTCCGGCGCCGGAGCGGTACTGGTAGCCCCAGCCGGAGATGTACCCGACATACGTGAAGTTGCTGGTGATGTAGTTGTCGATGCAGGTGGTCGGCCGGATGTCGAGCTTGTAGCCGTTCCAGTGGCTGTAGGTGCCGCCCGAGTGGCCGGTCTCGGTGCCACCGGTGATCGTGATGGCGCAGCCGCTGGCGGAGCGCAGCGTCTTGATCCCGTCGATGGTGGTCTGCCGTACCTGCTCGAACGAGGTGCATGTGGCGACGTTGCGGTCGCTGCACCCGCCGCTCGACGTCCAGCTGATGCCGGCGGCGCTGAGCTGACTGGTCGCTTGTGCGTGGGTGAGGAAAGTGGCCGCGCTGGCCGGGGCTGCGAAGCCGAGCACGAGTGCTGCGGTGAACGCGGTGATGAGTGCGGTGGCTCGGGTGCTGAGTCTGGACAAGACGCCTCCCTGCGTGGAGTCAGACGTACCTGGGCGCTTCGAGGATAGGTGGAGCGGTGGTTCGTCGGGGCATACCAGTTCTGCCATAGCGGCTGGCGTGGAAGGTGAAGGCCGCGGTTTCGTCCAGGCCGGGCGCTCGGGTCGCCTCTCGTCTAATGAGTTGTCGCAAGGCGCTTTGCCTCAAGGCGCGTCAGCGAGGAGGTGGCTTCCGACTGTGGTCGGCGCGAACCGAGCGGCTGTCGGGGCAGGCTTTGGAGCGACCATCCCTGGGATCCGTTTCACGTGAAACAGCGCGCGCCGTGCTGCCACTCTCAACTCCACCGCTCGGGGGCTGGTCGAGATGTCAGGTCGGTGATGTTGCCCGACCTCCATCACCCTGCTGGGGCGGGCGCGCGTTTCACGTGAAACAGGCCGATCGCGTCGGCTCGCTCGCCAGGCGCCAACGCGTTGGTGAAGATCGCTCCGCGGGTGACAACTGATCCCCTGCGCGACGGCGTTTCGGCACGCTTGAACAGGGGCGCGACCGTAGCGTTACACGGGTGTGCTTCTTCAGACGAAAGTCCAAGCGAGCGGCGGCGGCTGCGGCTGTAGCGGCGCGCGCAGCGGCAGAAGATACGTCCGAGTCGTCCGCTTCTGGACCCGTCACGCCTGAGCATGACGCCGGGCCTGCCGCGGGTGGCGGAGCAGGCGGCGTCGTCCGTGCTTCGGAGGCAGTCGGATCCGAGACGGGGTCACCGGCACTGCCGGCTTCCGCACCGGGCGTTGCCGTGCCGAGCGGCAACGAGCCGGCAGATGCTGTCTCGGGCTCGGCGACGGCGACGGCGACCGTGGACGACGGCCAGCCCGAGCGAGCTGATGCTCCAGAAGCTGGCGTGGCTGCGGAGGAGGGAAGCACCGCCGAGGCCGCAGCAGTGAGCGGAGCCGGCGAAGGCGGCGACCCGGTCGATGGGGGAGACGAGGCGGCGCCCTCGACGAGCAGCCCCGAACGCGAGCCCGATGTTAAGGCAGTCGGCACTACAGATGGACCGGTGGAGGACTCCGCCGTCCAGCCGGCCAGCGCCTCCGCGGCTGAACCCGCTGGCGACCCACTCGCCGAAGACCCTGCTGGCATCGAACCTGCAGCTCAAGAAGGAGTTCCCTCGTCGGTCGACATGGCACCTCCGGCGGCGGAGATCGTGAGCGGTGTTCCGCGGCACGATGTCTGGGGCCAGGACCGACCAGACCCTGAGGGAAAGAACGTCGCCGTACTCAACAAGCTGATCGAGTCGGTGACCCAAGCGGCGCCGACGGAAGACGACGAGAGCACCCACGTGGCAGAGGTCCTGGAGAACGACACGATGACGGAAGCAGTCCTGGAGGCGGCGGCTGGCGAACGGGCGGGGACCGCGGCGACGAACGGTGTCGCCGTCGACCCGGACCTCATGGAGGAGCTGCCCAACCAGCGGATCCCGGAGGATGCGATCAAGCGCGCAAGTGAAGCGCTCGATGCGGCGGTCAAGGCCGCCCCCGCAGTGATCGGTTCCAGCACCATGGTGCTGGACGACGAGGCGGTGGAGTTCGTGGACGCCGAATTCACACATTTCGACGGAGAAACCGCGTCTGAGTCCGAGCCAGATGTCGGGGGCAGCGATTACAGTGTCCGCGTGACGGATCCGATTCCTGTGCAGAGCCTCTCCGCTCCTGGCGTTTCACGTGAAACGTCCGGGTCCGCGCAGACGCCCAATGGCACTCAGCAGCCCACGGGCGGCCCGCACGGTGGCGATGACGAGCGGCGATCGGCCCTCATCGCAACCGTCCCGGCCGTTGACGATACGACTCCTGTCGCCGCCGAGCTCGCAATGGACGCTCGCCGACGTATCGAACTACAGGGCAGGCGCTTCCCGCGCCCGCCGAAGACCCGCATCATCACGGTGGCGAACCAGAAGGGCGGCGTCGGCAAGACGACGACCACGGTGAACATCGCCGCCGGGCTGGCGCAGTCCGGTCTGAACGTGCTCGTGATCGACAACGACCCGCAGGGCAATGCCTCGACGGCGCTCGGCATCGAGCACCGCGCGGGCACGCCCTCCGTCTACGAGATCCTGGTCGAGGGCGAGCCCTTGGCGAACACGGTGCAGCAGTGCCCGGACATCCCCAACCTCTGGGGCGTGCCTGCGACGATCGACCTGTCGGGTTCCGAGATCGAACTGATCTCGCTTGTTTCACGTGAAACACGACTCCGCAAGGCACTCGACAAGTACCTGGAGGACCGCGTCGCCGCAGGGGAGGAGCGCATCGACTATGTGCTCATCGACTGCCCGCCCAGCCTGGGTCTCCTGACCGTGAACGCCTTTGTCGCCGGCCGTGAGGTCTTCATCCCCGTGCAGTGCGAGTACTACGCGCTCGAGGGGCTGAGCCAGCTGCTCAAGACGATCGACCTCATTCGGTCTCACCTCAACCCGGAGCTTCGGGTCTCGTCGATCCTGCTGACGATGTACGACGGCCGGACCAACCTGGCTCAGCAGGTCGCGGGGGAGGTGCGGTCGCACTTCCCGGCGGAGACCTTCAAGACGACGATCCCGCGCTCGGTCCGCATCTCGGAGGCGCCGAGCTACGGCCAGACCGTGATGACCTACGACCCGACATCCACGGGTGCACTCGCGTATCTTCAGTCCTCCCGGGAGCTCGCCGAGCGCGGGCAGGGTGGGTCGAGCCCGCGCCGCATGAAGGCAGAGACGGTCGGGGCGCAGGACTGATGGTCGGCAGTGACGAACGAGGTGCCTTGCATCCCGTGATGATGGAGACGAAGCCCGTCCGCGCTCGGCGTCGGACCGGAACCGACGAGGAGATTCGATGAGTGCGAAGCGACGCGGGCTCGGGCGGGGCCTGGGCGCCCTGATTCCGACGGGTCCGGAACCCGACGAGCAGGCTTCCGGGACTGGGGAGTCGGACGGCGCGGACGGCGCCCTGGGCGGCTCGGTCGCGACCGTCGTCGAGGAGCGCCCGACTCCCACGCTTGCATCGACGGACGAGGTGCCGGTGAGCAGCGTCTCGGTCGAGACGATCACCGAGCCTGCACCCGAGCCGGCCACGGAGAAGAAGGTCGCCAAGAACACCGGGCCGCGTCCGAGCACGGTGAAGTGGGACTCCGCGATCGCCAGCGGTCGGCTGTCAGTGGCCAACGAGAGCGCGGACGGCACCGGCGCCTCGGCGCTGGACGACGCCTTCTTCAGTCGGGAGGAGAGCGCGGCCGAAGCTGTTTCACGTGAAACGCCGGACCTGGTCCCCGTGCCGGGCGCGCGCTTCGCCGAGCTGCCCGTCACTGCGATCCGGCCGAACACCTGGCAGCCGCGCACGGTCTTCGACGAGGGTGACCTCGACGAGCTGGTCGAGTCGATCAAGGAGATCGGCGTGCTCCAGCCGATCGTCGTCCGGCCGGACAAGGAGCACCCGGGCGAGTACGAGCTCATCATGGGTGAGCGGCGCTGGCGTGCGACGCAGGCCGCCGAGCTGGAGACCATCCCCGCGATCGTCCGGGACACGGACGACGGCGACATGCTCCGGGACGCGCTCCTGGAGAACCTGCATCGGTCGAACCTGAACCCGCTCGAAGAGGCCGCCGCGTACCGCCAGCTGCTCGACGACTTCGACTGCACCCACGAGGAGCTGGCGAACCGGATTGCGCGCAGCCGCCCGCAGATCTCCAACACTCTGCGCCTCCTGCGCCTTCCTCCGCTGGTTCAGCGCCGGGTCGCCGCCGGCGTGCTCTCGGCCGGCCACGCACGTGCCCTGCTCGGGCTGAGCGACGGCGCCGAGATCGAGCGGCTCGCCCAGCGCATCGTGTCGGAGGGGCTCTCGGTCCGTGCGACCGAGGAGATCGTGATGCTCACGGAGTCCGACGGCACCGGCAACAAGGCCCGCAAGGCGCCGCGGGCCGGCACGCGCTTCGAGGCCGTGGACGAGCTGGCGACCCGGCTCTCCGACCGGTTCGAGACACGCGTCAAGGTCGCCCTCGGCAAGAACAAGGGCCGCATGACCGTCGAGTTCGCCTCTGTCGAGGACCTGAACCGCATCCTCAACGTCATGGCTCCCGAGGAGCGCGGACTCCTCCGCCCGCCGTCCGACGACTGACCGTCCGAGGACTGACAGAGAGGCGCGGACAGACGCGCCACGTACGGCTCAGGGCCGGCACCCGCGAGGGATGCCGGCCCTGAGCCGTTTCACGTGAAACCGACGACGGCGAACTAGCGGACCGCGGTCAGCGCCCGGTCGACGACCGCGCGGTAGAGCGCCGGCAGGTCGTGCCCGCTGGCCGCGACCGCCTGCGGCAGCAGCGACATCTCCGTCATGCCCGGTGCGACGTTGACCTCGAGCACGTGGGCGGTGCCGTCCGCGTCCAAGATCAGGTCGGTGCGCGACAGGTGCCGCAGGTTGAGCGCGCGATGCGCGCGCACCGCGACGTCGGCCACGAGGGCCGCCTGGTCGGCGGTGAGTCGCGCGGGTGCGAAGAACTCGGTCTCGCCGGCCACGTAGCGCGCGGCGTAGTCGTACCCGCCGTCGGCCACGATCTCGACAGCGGGGAGAGCCTCCGGACCGTCCGCGCCCTCGATGACGCTCACCGCGAGCTCGATCCCGTCGACCGCGCGCTCGACGAGCGCCGTCTCGCCGTAGGCGAAGCACTCCACCATCGCGCGCGGAAGATCCTCGGCGCGGGTCACGACGGTGACGCCGAGGGCGGAGCCGCCCTCGGTGGGCTTCACGACCAGCGGCAGCCCGATGCGCCGGAGGATCGTGTCGAGCACCGGCTGCGCCCCGAGGTCGCGGAACAGGCTCTGGGGGAGCGTCACGTAGTCGGGCGTGGCGATCCCGGCCCCGAGCAGCGCGGACTTGGCGATCGGCTTGTTCCACACCACGCGACTCGCCCGCGGACCCGTGCCCACGTAGGGCAGGCCGACCATGTCGAGCACGTCGCGGACGGAGCCGTCCTCGCCCGAGGCACCGTGCAGCAGCGGCCAGACGACGTCGGGCCGGGTCTTCTCCAGGAAGGGCAGGAGGTCGGCGTCGACGTCGTGCAGCAGGACCTCCAGGCCGGTGGCGCGAAGCGCCTCGGCGACGCGACGTCCGGAGCGCAGGGAGACGTCACGTTCGTGCGAGAGGCCGCCGGCCAGGACGACCACGAGCGGTGCGCTCCGGACGCCCTCGGACCTGGACGGGGTGGAGGGCGAGCCGGCGGTGGCCGGATCGGCCGGGACGGGTGCGGGACTGGTCATCGAGGACTCACTCGGTCGGGACGGAGAGGGACGGACAGCTGCCATCGTGTCAGACGCGCAGGTCAGCGGCGTGACCGGCGGGTCTGACCGGGACGCGGTACGTCAGGCCAGGTCGGGAGCGGGGCCCTCGACGTCGTCCGTGTCGGGGTCGGGCTGCCCGGCGGTGCCGAAGAGCTGCACCAGCTCGGACTCGCCGTGCACCACCCCCGCCAGCCGGCGCACGCCCTCGCGGATGCGCTCCGGGGTGGGGAAGCAGAACGAGAGGCGCATGTGGTCCGAGCCGCTGCCGTCGTAGTAGAAGGCGGTGCCCGGCACGTACGCGACGCGCGCCGTGACGGCCCGCGGCAACATCGCCCGCGCGTCGAGGCCCTCAGGGAGTCGCACCCAGACGAAGAAGCCGCCCTGCGGCACGTTCCACGACGCGCCGGGCAGGTGTTCGCCGAGCGCGCCCACGAGCGCGTCGCGCCGCTCGCGGTACGTCTCGCGGTAAGCCTTGATCTGCGCCTTCCAGTCGCAGGTCTCCAGGTACGTCGCCACGGCGAGCTGAGACGCGTTCGAGGGTGACAGGACCGCGGACTCGCTGGCGAGGACGAGCTTGTCCCGCACCGCGTGCGGCGCGATGACGAAGCCGACCCGGTAGCCCGGCGCGAACGTCTTCGAGAACGAGCCGAGGTACAGCACGCCGTCGGTGTCGTAGGAGCGGAGCGCGGGCAGCGGCTCGGTGTCGAAGCCGAGCAGCCCGTACGGGTTGTCCTCGACAACGAGGACGCCGTGCCGGCGGCAGATCTCCAGGATCTGCGGGCGCCGCTCGACGGACAGCGAGACGCCGGCGGGGTTCTGGAAGGTCGGCACGGTGTACAGGAACTTCACGCGCCGGCCCGCGGCGGCGAGCCGGGTGAGCGTCGCGTCGAGCTCCGCGGGAACCAGGCCGTCGGCGTCGAGCGGCACCTGGACGACGTCGGCCTGGTAGGAGCGGAAGACCCCCAGCGCGCCGACGTACGACGGCGCCTCAGCGATGACGACGTCGCCCGGGTCCACGAAGATGCGGGTCACGAGGTCCAGCGCGGACTGCGATCCGGTGGTCACCACGACGTCGTCGGGATGGGCGGACACGCCCTCCAGCGCGACGACCTGCGTGATGTGCTCACGTAGCGACTCCTCGCCCTGCCCGGAGCCGTACTGCAGGGCCGTGGTGCCCTTGGTGACGATGAGGCGCTGCATCGCGTCGGCGATGACGTCGAGCGGCAGGCCTTCGAGGTACGGCATCCCGCCCGCCAGCGAGACGACCTCGGGGCGGTTCGCCACCGAGAAGAGCGCCCGGATCTCCGAGGCGCGCATGCCGTGCGCTCGCGCCGCGTACGAACCGAACCACGGGTCGAGGCGGGTACCGGCTGTCTCGGGAAGCTCGTTCACGCACGTCAGTCTCGCACGCACCGTGTGCGAGACACAGTGGTCGTTCGTAGTGAAACGGTGAGACTGCCAGGCAGACCCGCTGGGCGGGACCTGGGAGGGGGCAGCAAAAGAGCGCGTGCCCGGCACCACGTCCGGTCACGAGGACCAGGGGGCCGGGCACGCGCTCCTGACACGCGGTGAGGGGACGGTCAGCCCGCGAGGACCTCGTCGATCTCCTCGGTCAGCGCGCGCTTCGGGCGGGCGCCGATGATCGACTTCACGACCTCGCCGCCCTTGTAGACGTTGAGCGTGGGGATCGAGACGATGCCGTAGTCCATGGCGGTCTGCCGGTTCTCGTCGGTGTCGATCTTGACGATCTTGATCTTGCCCTCGTACTCGTCGGAAAGCTCCTCGAGGATCGGCGCGACCATGCGACACGGGCCGCACCAGGTGGCCCAGAAGTCGACGAAGACAGGAATGTCAGAGTCGAGGACCTCGGCCTTGAAGGTGTCGTCGGTGACCTTGATGGTGCTCATCCAGCATCCTCCTTGTAGATGGCCCCGTGCGGGGCCGAGCGGGGCGGGCCAGCGGGTGCCGGCCGGAGGCTCAGTCGTTCAGCGAGTCCAGGAAAGCCTGGGCGTCGAGCGCAGCGGAGCAGCCCGAGCCGGCGGCCGTGATCGCCTGGCGGTAGGTGTGGTCGACGGCGTCGCCGCAGGCGAAGACGCCGGGAAGGTTGGTCCGGGTGCTGCGGCCCTCGACGAGGATGTAGCCGTTCTCGTCCAGGTCGACCTGACCCTTGACCAGGTCCGTGCGGGGCTCGTGGCCGATCGCGACGAACAGGCCGGTCGCGTCCAGATCGCGCACCTCGCCGGTGACGGTGTCCCGCAGGCTGAGCCCGGAGACCTTGTCGTCACCCGTGATGCCGGCGATCTCGCTGTTCCACGCGAACTCGATCTTCGGGTCCGCGACGGCACGCTCGGCCATGATCTTCGACGCGCGCAGGTCGTCACGGCGGTGCACGACGGTCACCTTCGAGGCGAAGCGCGTGAGGAACGTGGCTTCCTCCATCGCGGAGTCGCCACCGCCGACGACGGCGATGTCCTGGTCGCGGAAGAAGAAGCCGTCACACGTGGCGCACCACGACACGCCGCGCCCGGAGAGACGCTTCTCGTCGGGCAGGCCGAGCTCGCGGTAGGCCGAGCCGGTCGACAGGATCACGGAGCGGGCACGGTACGTGTCGCCGCCGCCCGTCACGATGGTCTTGACGTCGCCGGACAGCTCGACCTGCTCCGCGTCGTCCCAGACGACCTTGGCGCCGAACTTCTCCGCCTGCTCCCGCATGGCCTCCATCAGGTCAGGGCCCTGGATGCCGGCGGGGAAGCCGGGGAAGTTCTCGACCTCGGTGGTGTTCATGAGGGCGCCGCCCGCGGTGACCGAACCCGCGATGACCACGGGCGCGAAGCCGGCACGAGCCGCATAGATGGCCGCGGTATAGCCCGCGGGGCCGGACCCGACGATGACGACGTCGAGCACAGGGGCGTCGGTGGTGCCGGCTGCCGGAGCGGTGGTCTGTTCGGTCAAGGTGTTCTCCTCGAGTTCCATTGGCACACGCAACAACACGCGGGCGGGTCCCAGTGTTCCAGCCCTGGCCACGCCTGGCTCGACCGTGGACGTGAGTCTCGACACACGGTATCGACATCCGTCGACGGATCCGGTAACAGCGCCGGTCCTGTCGCGACAGAACACCGGCGGGAACGAACCAACTGCATGAACGTGGTTCGGACCCGCCGGTGTTCCGTGTTGTTCCGTGATTGCTCTGCGCCGTCGACGACGGCACCTCGGTCAGCTCAGCACGACCTCGTTCAGCTCCAGCCGGAAGCCGTCCGAGACCTGCGGCAGCTCGGTGACCCAGATCGTGAACGAGTCGCTCACGACGGGCTCCGACAGCTCGAAGGTGGTGGTCTCCGAGAAGGTGCCCTCCGCGAGCACCTCACCGCCCTCACCACCCTTGAGGATCTGCACCTTGCCGCCGGGGGTGTTGGTGAGCAGCTCGATCTTGGTGACCGACGCCGGCTCGCGGAGCCGCAGCTCCAGGCCGAGGAAGTCCTTGAACCCGCCGAACGCGGCCCGCTGGTAGGTGGTCGTGAAGTAGAACGTGGCCGGGTCCGTGTCGAAGGCCCGCTCGACCGCCTCGGGGTGGTCGAGCGTGCTGCCCTCCCAGTCGAGCTCGCCGAGCAGCGTCCCGGAGTCGATCACCGGGCGCGCCTCGGTCTCCGTGGGGGCCGACGGCTCGGTGCTGCCCTCGCCGTTCGCCCCGGCCGAGGTGGAGACCGACGGGGAGGGAGAGGCGTCGGCGATCACGTCGGGCGTGGGGGAGAGGACCGCGTTGATGGCCCAGATGAGTCCCGCCACGACGGCGACGCCGACCAGGCCGAGCACGATCGGCGTCGGGTTCACGCCGCCGCGCTTGGGCGCGGGCTGGGTGGCGAAGCCGCCGTCCTGCTCGTAGTAGCCGCCGTTGTCGGGCGGGTAGCCGCCCGGGGCGAAGGACTGCGGCGGGTACTGCTGCGGCTGCTGCGGGGCGTACTGGGCCTGGTCGTAGCCGGGCTGGCCCTGCGCGACCGGCTGGCCGTACTGGTCGTAGCCCGCCGGCGGGTAGCCGGCCGGCGCGCCCTCGGGCGGCGGGGGAGGTACCGGGGCGTGCTGCTGCCCGTACGCCTGCGGCTCGTAGGTGTAGTCGTTCTGCGGTTCGGGATAGCCGGCGGGCGCGTTGCCCGCCCCCATCGCCATGGTCTCGTCGTTTCGTGCGATCCGGCCCGTGGCGGGACGCCGCACGGGCGGGACTCCTTCGCCTCCGAACGCCTCGGCGATGGACTGCCGCCGCGGCTCCTCCGGCTCGGGCTGCACGAATCCAGGCAGCGATGCCACTACGGAAACCTCTCCCCACGGCGCGAGGGCCGTGGTCACGTCGTCGGGGTTCTTCGGTCCGTCGGTGCCGCCGGACGCGTCGAACGTCCGGGCCACCAGGCCGTCGATCTCGGTGTCCACGTGCGGGACCAAGCTGGAAAGGGGCGCCACGGCGCCGGAGTCGTCGACCTGAGCGGGCAGGGGGATCAGGGTGTCCTTCGCGATCCACTCCGCCTCGAGGTCCTGGCCGGGCCAGCGCGCGGTCATCGCGTAGTAGAGGAGGGCCACCAGGCCCTGGGCGTCGAGCTCCGCGGGCTTCACGTTGAGCGTGTCGCCCGAGGCGAGGCCGCCGTCGAGGCCCAGGCCCGTGATCCGCACCTGGTGGCCGTCGACCCGCAGCGCCTCGGGGCGCAGCGCGGCGTGGTGCACGCCGCGGGCGTGCGCCACGGCGAGCGCGCTCGCCGCCTCGCCGATGATCGCCCGGGCCTGCTGCTCGTCCACCAGGCCGCTGGAGATGACCTGGGTCAGCGTGGTGCCCGTGTGCGGTTCCGTGACCACGTACTTGCGGCCCTCGGGGTCGGAGCCGGCGTCGAGCACCCGGACGAGGCGGGGATCCGTCACCAGCGCCGCGCGCCGCGCGGCGTCCAGGGCGTCGCCTGTATAGGGCCCGGTCACGAGGGTCACCCGGACGTCGCGGTCCAGGATCAGGTCGTGCGCTTCCCACGCGGTGGCCGCGGCAAGGTCGGTGGACGCCTGCTGGCGCAGCCGGTATCTCTCGACCAGCACGGTGCCTGGTTCGACAGTGCTCACGCGGACCTCCTCGCTCGGTCGGGGGACAGTAGCAGGTACGTGACCGCCAGGATCACGCACCGTCGCCATGCTACGCGGAACCGCTGCGGGCCCGCCGGAACGTCGTCCGTATGTACGAAAGCGCAGCCCACACGAGTGAGCTGCGCTTCCCGTACGACGGCGGCGCGCGTCAGCGCCGGAAGCGAGCCAGGACGGGGCCGAGCAGGCCGTCGAGCTCCCGGACCCGGAGCAGGCGCAGGAGCAGGACGTAGACGCCCAGCATGACCAGGCCGCAGGCCGCCGTCACCCAGAGGCCGCTGAGCATCGTGAGCACCCAGCCCTGCCCGAACGTCAGCACGCCGAACCCGCCGACCAGCTGGTAGAGGCCCCAGCCGGCGCCGCCGGCGACCGCGGCGGCAAGCACCGTCTTGGCGTGCAGCGCGAAGATGCGCCCGCCGTCGAGACGCCCGCCGAGCTTCCGCTTGAGGCCGCCCGTGCGCAGCAGCACCGTGATCCAGTTCGACAGGGCATAGGCACCACCGGCGGCGACGACCCAGAGCTCGATCGGCAGCCAGAGCTGCGCCGCGACCAGGCCGGCCACCAGGGCGACCGTCGACGGCACGGTGATCCAGAAGACCGAGCGGCCGTCCTCGTAGGCGTAGTAGACCCACTTCATGAGCGCCATGCCGCCGAGCGGGATCAGGCCGAACGAGAGGGCCACCAGGACGGGCGCGATGAGCGCGGTGTCCTTGGCTCCCGCGGTCGGGACGATGAACGCGGTGAGCGGCCCGGCCAGCACCACGAGCGCCGCGGTGGCGAACACGGTGAAGACGCCGATGGTGCGCAGCCCCAGGGACAGGTCGTCGCGCACCTTGTCGGTGTCGCCCTCCTGCGCGGCCTTGCTGATGCCGGTGAACAGCGCCGTCGCGATGGAGACGGTGACCAGCGAGTGGGGGAGCAGGTAGATCAGGAGTGCCTGCGTGTAGGACGCGTTTCCGGCGAACGACTCCGTGGCCGTGCTCGCGGCACCGGCCTCGGACGCGACCTTCGTCAGGTAAAGGACACCGGCCTGCTCCAGGACCACGGCGGCGAACGTCCACATCGCGACGGCACCCGCCGAGCGCAGGCCGATGCCCCGCAGGCCGAGGCGGAGGTTCCAGCGGAAGCCCGAGCGCAGCAGCGGGACGAGCAGCACCAGCGCCTGCGCGACGATGCCGAGCGTGGCCGTGCCGGCCAGCAGGATGGTGCGCGGCGTGTTCCACTCGGCGAGGTCGTTGAGGTCGTTGTCGGCGGCCCCGCCGAACACGGCCAGGAAGATCCCGAAACCGAGCACCGAGACCACGTTGTTGGCCACCGGGGCCCACATGAACGGACCGAACTGCTCGCGGGCGTTCAGCACCTGGCCCAGCAGCGTGTACAGGCCGTAGAAGAAGAGCTGGGGGATGCACCAGTACGCGAAGACGGTGCCCAGCGCGAGCTGCTCGGTCGACCAGCCGTCGGTGTAGAGCATGACGACCCACGCGGCGCCACCGGTCAGCACGGCGGTGATCGCGAGGATGCCGACGGCCGAGATCGTGAGCAGCTTGTCGACACGTTCCTGCGCGTTGTGGGCGCGGAACGCCTTGACGATCTGCGGTACGAGGACGGCGTTCAGCATGCCGCCCGCGAGGATCGCGAACAGCACGTTGGGCAGCTTGTTCGCGACGTCGAACGCGTCGGCGACGGTGCCCGTGGCGCCGATGGCGGCCACCAGCATCAGGTTGCGGACCAGCCCGCCGAGGCGGGAGGCGGCCGTACCGGCCGCCATCACTATCGAGTTGCGTCCCAGGCTGCTGGTCGACGACGCCGCGGCCGTCGGCGTCTCGGGCGCGCCCGGTCCGCTCGCGGCATCGGCGCTCGGGTCCGACGCTGGGTCGGTCGATGCGGTCACGGCGTTCTCCTGGGTCAAGCGACTACTCCCGTGGTCTGGGCCCCTGCCCGGCGCTGTTCGGCCGACGTGTGCGGCGGCCGAAACCTTACTCTGCCCGGACGGCCACGGAGTCCGCCGGCGCCGCCGGAGCGGAACCCGGCGCCTCGGCGGCCGTTCCCGTGGCCTCCTCTACGTCCTTGCTGGTGGCGCGGTACGGCGACCGCCCGCGGCGTACCGTGCGCCAGATCCCGGCCAGGAACAGCAGGGCGACGAGCCCCGCGGCGATCCAGGTGCCGAGCTCCTCCCAGCCCGCGCGGACGCGGACCTGGAACGACGAGTCGTCGTTGATCTTGGCGCCGTTCGGGGTGAGCACGTGAGCGTCCACCCGGACGTCGCCCGAGCCGATGGCCCGCACCGGCACCTGCACGTCCATCTCCCGGCCCGCCGGGATGACCTCGGTGATGCGGTCGTCGACGGTCAGGCGCGGGTGGTCAGGGCGCAGCACCACCGTGACCGTCGCGTCGACGTTGAGCGTGTTGCGCACGCGGACCGGGATGTTGCCCTTGTCCGTGATGAAGTTGACGTCCTGGCGCGGCACCACGCTGACGGACTGCTTCGTGAGCGCGTTCGACGCCTCCAGGGTCTGCTTGACCAGCGTCTCCCGCAGCCCGGTGTCGGCGCGGTGCGCGACGGCGAGCGGCGCGATCAGGTGCGTGACACCTGGCTCCCAGATCTCGCGGGCGCGGTCCTCGGCGACCGACGAGAACGTGACGACGGCGTCGCGCGCCCGCTCCAGGGCCCGGACGCTCGACACGCCCAGCTCGGCCTTGGCCATGCTGCGGTGCGCCAGGGCGGCTCGGGCCACGTCCGGGGCGTCCTGCTTGAAGAGCGTGTCGACGGTCGTGACATCGACCCAGCCCGCCTCGTCGAGCTCGTCCAGGATCTTGCTCGCGCCCTCGGCGTCGGGCGTCCAGGTCCGCGGCGCGACGATCAGCAGCGACGGCGGGGCGACGGGCGTCTGGCTCACGACGGCGGCGGTCTCCGCCAGCAGCCGCTGCGCACCCTCGGTCGGGGTGGCCGCGCTGGTGGCGGCCTTCGTCGAGGCGGAGCTCTCCGCGGACGCCCCGTCCTCCGCGCCCGACAGGTCGGTGGCGGAGAGGAAGGCCCGCGTGAGGGCGCTGTCGGCCACCGCGGCGCGCGCGGTGCCGCCCGGGACGCGGAGGTCCGCACGGCCCGTCACGGTACCGGCGCCCTCGTACGCGAGACCGCCGCTGCCGACGACGACCTGCCGGCGGTCCGCCGCGACGGCCAGGCTGAGGGTCGCGACGTCGGGCACGACGCCGTCGGCCGGCCAGGCCAGGTTGGTCTGCCACGCCTCCGGGACCTCCCAGTTCCCCTCGCGAGGTGCCTGGAGGAAGCTGCGCGTGCCCGTGGTGCGCACGTTCGCGTGGGCGAGCGCGGCGAGGTCGGGGTCGTGGCTGGGGAGGGCGTACGTGGTGGTGTCCGCGGCGGCCGCGGTCATGCGCTGGGACCAGTCGATCAGCGCCGGGTCGTCCGACGCCGCGGCCACGCCGATGGTGTCGGGGTCGATCGCCAGCGACACCTTCGCGTTCTCCGCGACCTGCAGGACCCCGTCGAGGCGCTGGCCGGACGCCGTCTGCTGGGCCAGCTCGATCTCGGCGGAGGTCGGGTCGGCCGGGTCGATCGCCGGGCTCGTGACGGCGGCCAGGACGCTGAGCTGCATCGGTGCGCGCTCGAGGCCGTCGGCGTCGTACACGAGGAAGGAGCGCGCGATGCCCAGGCGCCCCGAGGCGTCGCCGGCGGCGACGGCGAGCTTGCGCGCGCCGAAGCCCTCGAACGCCTGGGCACCCGGGTCGTAGGTGAACGACACGCTCTTGGACGCGCCCGGCTTGAGGTCCCCGACCGACTTCGACGCGGGCCTGCCCCGGACCGGGTCGAGCAGGCCGGCCGTGGCCCACTCCTCGATCGCCAGGCGCGAGGTGATCGCGACGTAGTCGATGGTCAGCTGGGCCACGGCGTCGGACACCGTGGCGTCGCTCGTGTTGGTCACCTCCGCGCGGATGGTCACCTTGTCCCCGGGGTGTGCGACGGGGTGCGAGATGTCGGTGACGGCGACGTCGAGCGCCCCGGCCTCGGCAGAGGTGGTCGTGGCGAGCGGCTCGGTGACCGCGGCGTCCGCGGTGGCGCGCGCCGGCGTCGGACCGGTGGCGGCCGCCGGGGGCAGGGCGGACCCGACGAGCACCGCGCCCGCCAGGAGCACGGCGCCGAACGTGCCGGTACGGCGGGCCGCCCGGCTGCGGGCGGGACTGCGGGAGGGGTCGGGCTGCTGCTTCATGGCAGGTCGGGGCGCTCCGTGGGGAAGGCGTCGGCGCGCAGCGCGTCCCGGAGGTTCCTCGAGGAGACGAGGAGATCCAGGGCGGCCGCGGCCAGTCGCTGCTCGTTCGGGTACGACAGGCGCTCGGCGAGCTCGTCCACCCTGACCCAGAGAGCGTCCTCGGCTTCGCCGTCCGGATCGTTCTCCACGGTCAGGTGACCGCCCTCCGCGCGCAAGAGGTAATGGTGCACCACCTTGTGCACCCGCCGGTCCTCACCGGTGAACCAGTAGTCGATCACGCCGAGCTCCGCCTGGATGGAGCCGCGGATGCCGGTCTCCTCGCGGATCTCGCGGATCGCGGCCTCCTGCGGGGTCTCGCGACCCTCGAGGTGACCCTTGGGCAGGCACCACTCCAGGCGGCCGGTGCGGTTGCGGCGCAGCAGCACTGCCGCGCTGAACTCCTCGGGGCGCTCGGACTCGGCCCGCAGGACGAGTCCGCCGGCCGAGGTCTCGTCCACGATGGGCAGGTGCACGGGGGCGGTCGCGGCGGCGGCACGCCGGGCAGGGTTCACCCGCAACGGGGCCCCGCCGGGCGGCGGGGGCACCTCCGGGCGACCGTCTGGACCGTCGCTCGCCGGAACAGGGGTGGACATGCCCCAACACTACCGACTGACCACCCTTGATCTGGTCAGGTGAGGGGGTGCGGGCGGTTTCGGGCACCGGGTCGCCCCGGCACGTCCGCACCACGTCCTTACCTCCGCACCACGTCCGCACGACGGCGGCGTGAGCGCACTCGCCCGCCCGCCGGGTGGACCTCGGTGAGTGGTGCCGCGCCGGGTCTGGGACAATCTTGGGCTGTGTCTACCCCTGAGCAGGATCTGCTGCGCCGCGCGCTCGGCGTGCTGACCGAGATGGCGCCCGCCGCGCTGGAGCTGGGCGAGCAGTTCCGCGCTGCCGGTCACGAGCTGTCGCTCGTCGGCGGCCCGGTCCGCGACGCCTTCCTCGGCCGCGCGAGCAACGACCTCGACTTCGCGACGTCGGCCTCGCCGGACCAGACGCAGCGGCTCCTCGCGCGCTGGGGCGACGCCCACTGGGACATCGGCAAGGAGTTCGGCACCATCGGCGCACGCCGGGGCGACGTCGTGGTCGAGGTGACGACGTACCGCACGGACAAGTACGACCCGGCGTCCCGCAAGCCGCTCGTCGAGTTCGGGGACACGCTCGACGGCGACCTCTCGCGCCGCGACTTCACCGTGAACGCCATGGCCGTGCGCGTGCCCGACCTGACCTTCGTGGACCCCTTCAGCGGGCTCACCGACCTCGCAGCCGGCGTGCTGCGCACCCCCATCGCGCCCGAGCGCTCGTTCGACGACGACCCGCTCCGCATGATGCGCGCCGCGCGGTTCGCGGCCCAGCTCTCGTTTCACGTGGAACCGGGGACGCTCGCCGCGCTGGTCGCGATGGCCGAGCGGATCGAGATCGTGTCGGCCGAGCGCGTGCAGGCGGAGATCACCAAGCTGATCCTGAGCGACAACCCGCGGGCCGGGCTCGAGGTGCTCGTGGACACCGGCCTCGCCGAGCAGGTGCTGCCGGAGCTGCCGGCGCTCCAGCTCGAGATCGACGAGCACCACCGGCACAAGGACGTCTACCAGCACTCGCTCACCGTGCTGGACCAGGCGATCGCGCAGGAGACCGGCGCCGACGGCGCGGTGCCCGCCCCCGACCTGGTGCTCCGCCTCGCCGCGCTGCTGCACGACATCGGCAAGCCCGCGACGCGCCGCTTCGAGTCCGGCGGCGGCGTCAGCTTCCACCACCACGAGGTGGTCGGCGCCAAGCTGACCGCCAAGCGGCTCCGGGCGCTCAAGTACGAGAAGCAGGTGGTCAAGGACGTGTCGCGCCTCGTCGAGCTGCACCTGCGGTTCCACGGGTACGGCGACGGCGCCTGGACCGATTCCGCCGTCCGGCGCTACGTGACCGACGCCGGCCCGCTGCTGGAGCGGCTGCACCGGCTCACCCGTGCCGACTCGACCACGCGCAACAAGCGCAAGGCCAAGCGGCTGTCCGACGCGTACACCGACCTGGAGGACCGCATCTCCGCGTTGCGCGAGCAGGAGGAGATCGACGCGATCCGGCCCGACCTCGACGGCACGCAGATCATGGCGATCCTCGGCATCTCGCCGTCGCGCGAGGTCGGCGAGGCCTACAAGTACCTGCTGGGCCTGCGCATGGAGCGCGGCCCGCTGGGCGAGGAGGCGGCCACGGAGGAGCTCAGGAAGTGGTGGGCCGAGCGGGGGTAGGCGTCGCCGCTCGACCGCTGTGCGGGGTCAGACGTGCGTCGGGTCGAAGAGGGCGCTGACCGACTCGCCGCTGTGGATGCGGCGGACCGCCTCCGCGAACGCAGGGGCCACGCTGATCACCGTCAGCTTGTCGTGGTTCAGCAGGCCGGTCGACGGCACCGTGTTGGTGGTGACGATCTCGACCACGTCGGGGTCGGCCGCGATGCGGTGCGCGGCATCGTTGGCGAAGATGCCGTGCGTGCAGGCGATCCGGACGCTGCGCGCGCCGTGCTCCCGGAGCAGGTCGAGGATCGCCAGGATCGTGGAGCCGTTGGCGATCTCGTCGTCGAGCACGATGATGTCGCGGCCGGTCACGTCCCCGATCAGGGAGGTGATCTCGACCCGGTCGCCGTCGAACCGCTCCTTCGCGGCCGCCGCCACCGGGATGCCGAGCATCTTCGCGAACGCCGACGCGCTCTTCGCGTTGCCCAGGTCGGGGGAGACCACCGTGGCCTTCGAGAGGTCGCTCGGCAGGAAGTGCGCCGCCAGCTCACGCAGCGCGTTGAGCTGGTCCGTCGGTACCCGGAAGAACGCGTGCACCTGCGGCGCGTGGAGCGTCATCGTGAGGATGCGGTTCACGCCCGCCGTCTCCAGCAGGTCCGCCACGAGACGACCGCCGACCGAGATGCGCGGGGCGTCCTTCTTGTCCGAGCGTGCGTACGCGAAGTGCGGCATGACGGCGGTGATCCGCGCGGCCGAGGCGCCCTTCGCGGCGTCGACCATCAGCAGGAGCTCCATCAGGCTCTCCTGCGCGGGACGCACCACGGGCTGCACGAGATAGACGTCGCGCTCGCGGCAGTTCTCCAGGAGCTGGACCTGCAGGCAGTCGTTCGCGAAGCGCTGGATGTTGATCGGGCTCAGCGGGACGTCGAGATCAGCACACATCTCCCGAGCGAAACGCTGGCCCCCGGTTCCGGCAAAGACCCTCACCTCGGCCATGGCTGGAGTCTACGGAACGTCGAGCCGACACGCCCGGCCGGAGCAGGCATCATGTGGATCGTGAGCCTCACCGAGTGGCAGGTCTGGGAGCCCTTCGTCGACGCGCTGCGCCGGTCGGCGCCGCCCGGGACGGGCGTCAGCGAGTTCGCCGGCACGGTCGGCGCCGGCACCTGGGACGGGACCTACCTGGACGACGGCGACGCAGCCGACCGTCGCGCGCACTACCGCGAGGCCGCGCGGGAGGCCGCCCGGACCGGCGGGCGCGGGCCCAAGGCCGAGCTCGACGACGCCCTGCGCGCGATCGCGGACCTGGCGCCCGAGGCCGGGCAGCCCGTGCGGGTCGTCGCCGCGGCGGACCCCGACGACGACGTGGTCGAGCTCGTCGCGCTGCCGCCCGCCGTCGTGTCCGGGCCGGTCACGCCGGTGCTCGAGGTGGTGCTGGAGCCCGGCGCGCTCCCGGCACGGTACCGGGAGACGATCACGCCGCCGCCTGGCGGCACCCCGGCGGCATCCGCGGACGCCGAGGCGGTGACGCGGGTGGTCGCGGAGCGGATGCCCGACGCCGTCGGAGCGGCGCCCGAGGAGATCGACGAGGCGGAGGCGGCCCTGCCCGACGGCGCGCGGCTGACCGCCGAGGTGCGGGCCCTGTACGCGGCGGCCGGGTCGGGCAACCTGCGGTTCGAGCCGCAGGAGGACCAGTTCGGCGGGTTCGAGATCGTGCCGCTGCGCGGGAGCTTTCTGCGCGAGGCGTTCCTGCCCGCGGCCCGGTTCAGCACCTGGACCGACGACGCGGACACCTCGGCGCGGGCGGATCCCGCGGGCCGGGTGCAGTCCGCGGTCGGTTCGCCGCTCTGGTTCCCCGTGGGGACGGACGGCGCCGGCAACGTCTGGGCCGCCGACCTCGCGCCGGGGCCGGAGGGGCACCTGGGGCAGATCGTGCTGCTCGACCACGAGCAGCGGGCCGGGGCGACCTACCGGGCGGAGAGCCTGGCGGCGCTGCTGGTGGGGCGGCGGGCCGAGGCGGGCGGGAGCACCTCCCGGCAGCCGGAAGACGAGCCTGCCGGTGCCGGAGCCGGCCCGCACCCGCCGTCGGACAGCGAGTTCCTCAGCCTGGACCCAGCTGCCTGGGCCGAACGGCTCGACGCGGGGACCGTGCCGACCACGCTCAAGGCCGCCGGGCTGGTGCCCGACCGGGCACACCCGCCGGCGCTGACCGACGCGATCGCCGCGGCCAACCGGCTGCTGAAGCTGCGCGGGCAGCCGATCATCGAGGTCACCCGGCTGACCAGGCCGGCCGGGGATCGTCCGAAGGGCCCAGCATCCTCCCCGGACGCGGAAGCGGCTCCGCGCAAGGGCCTGCTGGGCCGACTCTTCGGGCGCTGACCGGAACGAACCAGCTCCGGACACGACAAGGGCGGGGCCTCCCGGAGGAGGCCCCGCCCTCGTCATGCCCGCGGCGTCATGCCGACCGACTCAGTGCCCGCCGTGGAACTCGCCGTCGGTCTCGGGCCGCTTGATCAGGACCGCCAGCGCGATGGTCAGCGCCATCACGCCGGCGCCGATCGCGAACGCCAGGCTGGCGCCGGACGTCAGAGCATCGGCTGCGGACTCCCCGGCGGCGGTCAGCGTGTCCGACCGGAGCGTCATGATCGCGATGAACAGCGCGATACCCGCCGCACCCGCGACCTGCTGCACCGTGTTGATCGTGGCGGAGCCGTGCGAGTACTGGTGCGGCTTGAGCACCCCGAGCGCCGCGCTGAACAGCGGCGTGAACACCGCGGCCAGGCCCAGGCTCAGCAGGACGTGGGCGCCGAGCACGTAGAACGGCGAGATGCCCGGGTGCAGGAACGCGAGCATCCCGATGCCGAGGGTCACGAGCACCGTGCCGGGCACGAGGATCGGACGCGGTCCGACCCGGTCGTACCAGCGGCCGACGACCGGGCCCAGGAGGCCCATCGCCAGCGCGCCCGGCAGCACGATCAACCCGGACTGGAGCGGCGACAGGCCCATCGCGTCCTGCAGCACCAGCGGCAGGACGATCAGGGTGCCGAGCATCGCCAGCATCGCGACCGCCATGATGCCGATCGCCACGCGGAAGTTGGACTCGAGGAACGTGCGCAGGTCCAGCAGCGCGGAGTCGGTCCGCTGCCGCACGATCTGCCGCCAGATGAACAGGCCGAGGAACACCAGGCCCGCACCCAGCGGGATCCACGGGTTCAGCCCGCCGCCCGCGTGCGCGCCCTCACCCAGGCCCGACAGGCCCCACACCAGACCGCCGAACGCGACCAGCGTGAGCAGGAGCGACAGCGGGTCGAGCGTGTGGTGCTCCTTGTCGTTGACGTCGCGGATCCACAGCAGGCCGGCGACCAGCGCCAGCACCGAGATCGGCAGCACCACGCCGAACACGCCGCGCCAGCCGAGCGGCTCGAGGATCGCGCCCGAGAGCGTCGGGCCGAGCGCCGGAGCCGCCGCGATGACCAGGCCGACGTTGCCCATGACCCGGCCGCGCATGTGCGCCGGCACGATGGTCATGATCGTGGTCATGAGCAGCGGCATCATGATGGCCGTGCCCGTCGCCTGCACCACGCGGCCCGTCACCAGGACGCCGAAGCCCGGCGCGATCATCGCCAGCGCGGTGCCGACGGTGAACAGGGACATCGCAAGCAGGTAGGCACCGCGCGTGCCGAGCCGGTTGATGAGGAACCCGGTCGCCGGGATCACGACGGCCATCGTCAGCAGGAACGCCGTGGTGAGCCACTGGCCGACCGTCGGGGTCACGCCCAGCTCGTCCATGATCGGCGGCAGGGCCACCGACATGGTCGTCTCGTTGAGGATCACGGTGAAGGCGCTCGCCATCAGCAGAGCGATGGCCCGGAAGTGGCCGGGGGCGAGCTTGTCGGGGCGCGCCGGGGCGTCGACCACGGCGCCGCCCGACGTCGGGCGGCTGGTGCGGTCGTCCAGCGGATCAGCGGTGTCAAGGATGTCGGTCGTCATGGGGATTGCCCTCTCGGTACGGTGCGCGGGCCGAGATCGAGAGCGACATTGCACACGACCTACGTCTAACGACGCCGGACCATCGTCGAGTATTCCCGGCGATGATCGCGACCTGTTTTTGTCGACGTCTGCGGTGAGCAGAAATCATCGGTCGGGCATGGACCGGCGCGGGCTCAGTTCCCCGTCGCGCCAGCCGGCTCGGCGTCGCCGTCCGCGGGCCCGCCCGTGGGGGAGACCGGCTCCGTGACCGGCGTCGCGACGCCGAGCGTCACGCCCTGCCCGGCCATGAACGGCTCCGGGTCCACGGCCTCGCCGTTCATCCGCACCTCGTAGTGCAGGTGGCAGCCCGACGACGTCCCGGCGCCCGCCGGGTCGATGCGCGAGTCGCCGCCCATGGACGCGATCTGCTGCCCGGCCTGCACGGTCTGACCCACGCGCACGAGGTTGGTGCCGGTGAGCAGGTGCCCGTAGGTCGAGTCGAGGCCCATGCCGTGCTCGATCCGGATCGTGTTGCCGGTGCCCCAGCCGGTCGCGCCGGAGATCACCACGCGCCCCGCCGCGGCCGCGTAGACCTGCGTGCCGCACGACGCCGCGATGTCCTGGCCCAGGTGGTACGTCGACGCGCCCGCGATGCCGGTGTTGCGGGGGCCGAACCCGGAGGCCTTGGTCCCGACCGCCGGGTTGGCCCAGCCGCCGATGCCCACGGCAGCCTGCCCGATCGAGCCGCTCATGCACGGCGCGGCAGCCGAGGAACCCTGGATGGACTGCGAGAGCGCCTCGAGGTCCTGCGGGTCGGCACCGCTGACCAGCTGCATGACCTCCAGCGCCTGGTCCCAGTACTTCTGGTAGTGGTACGGGTCGGCGTTCCGCTGCGCCTTGTGGGCCGCGATGGTCGGCTCGAGCGTCTCCCAGCCGGTGACGGCGAGCAGGCGGTCGTAGAACCGGCCCGACGACTGCACCGGGTCGAGCCGCTCCTCGACGGTGCCGTACCACTTCTGCTCCTGGAACATGCCGATCGAGGAGGTCAGCGAGCCGTCCGGGTTGCGCACCCCGAACCGGTCGTCGCCGTAGTTCAGGTTGCGCATGCCGGACTCGCCCAGCGCCGTCATCACCGTGATGGCCTGCGCGCGGGCCGGCACCCCGCGCTCCTCGCCGACCTGGAGGATCACGGCCGCGTTCTGCAGCTGCTCGGCCGTGAAGCCGCCGGCGGCCTCCACCTGTCCGGCGGGCACCACCGACGCCGACATGCTGCAGCCGTTCTGCGACTGGTTCTCGCTGACCGCGCCGCCCACGAGCACGACCATCGCGATCACCGCAGCCGGCACCGCCAGGACGGCGGCGGCCAGGACGGCCAGCACGAGCACGGCACGCCGCGTCGCGTCGTCCTTCTTCCTGCCGTTGCCCGGTCGCGAGGTCCGGACCGCCTGCGACACGGCCCGCGTCGCGAGCCCGACGGTGTCCCGCCCGCTCACGACCCCTCCGGCGGCCTGATCTGCTCGGCCAGCCAGGGCGCCGCGCCGTCGACCCGGGTCAGCAGCACCGTGTAGGCGCCGATGTCCGTGGGCACGGCCACCTCGGCGAGGAGCGTGGACGTCTCGTCGGTGACCTCCGGCTCGCCGGTCACCTCGGTGACCGGCACGAGGCGCGGGTCGACGTCCTGGTAGACCGGCTGCGCCTGCGGCGTCAGGAGCGGCTTGAGGCCGTCCCACCAGGCGTCCCCAGCCTGGTCCTTCGCCGCGAACGCGGTCATGGTCGCCAGGGCGGCGTCGCGCGCGGCCTGCCGGACGGCCTGGTCCCACGTGGCCTCGACCGGCTTCGCGGGCGCGGCCTCGTCGAACTCCGGCTCGGCCGTCACCTCGACCGCCGGGTCGCCGGCCGCCGGGTCGTCGACCGCCTCGGTGGCGGCCGCGTCGTCGGCGTCCTCGGACGTGCCCGCGGGGTTGTCGAAGTCGTCCTGGCCGCCCGGCGTGACGACGTCGCCCACCTCCGCCGTCGGGTCGGCCGCCGGACCGCCCTCGCGTGGCCACCCGATCCAGGTCCCGATCGCGAGGACGATCACGGTCAGCACCACGATCACAGTTCGCTTCATGAGCGGCCCAGCCCTCGCATCTGACGTCGTCCGGGGTTGTGCACGATGGCGGACGGCTGCGGGCCGGCGCCCGGTGCCGCGCCGCCCTGCCGTGCCGCGTTCAGGGACTGGGCGAGCCGCGCCGCGCTCTGCGAGCGCTCGCCCCGCCGGCCCAGGCCGCGCACGGCGCCGAGCACCTGCTTGGCCTGCCCCGCCTTGCGGACCACCGTGAGCGCCTTGGACGCGCCGGCCGCCGCGGCGGACGTGCCACCGCTCGCGACCATGGCACCCGCCTGCAGCGCGATCGACGTCCCCGCGCGGCCGGCGCTGCCCAGCCGGTCGGTGAGCCGCTCGCCCGCGGTCGGCGGCAGGTGGGGCGACGGCTCGTTCGACACCTTCTCGCCGGCGTTCGTCGCGTCGGGCACCTGGTCCCCGGCCGTCCGTCCGCCGTCGGGCGAACCGTCCTGGACGGTCCGGGCCGCCGTGGTCCAGGCGCTTCCGCCGGACCCGTTGCCCGGGCCGCCGTCCGGTCCGCTGTCGGAGCCCGCGGCGTCGACGGGGATCGGGACGGTCCGGTTGTCGTCGGACATCGCCCGCCCCGCCGCGACACCCGCCGCCGCACCGGCGGCCGCGCCGCCGACCGTTCCGGCACCGGGAGTGCCGTCCATGGCGGACGGCCCCGCGGCCGGGGCATCGCCGCCGTCGACCTCCACGGCGTTGCTGTTCGGCTGCACGGGGGCCGGGCCCAGCCCGACGCCCGCCCAGGACTTGGCCTTGTTGTACCGGTCGCGCCACTTCGCCGTGCCGTCCCACGGCATCGCGGCGGGCTCGCCGATCTGCGAGGGCACGCCGGCGGCCGCGAGCTTGTCGGCCAGGGCCCGCAGGCCCTGCCGCACGCTCGCGCCCATGAGCACGTAGAAGACGGCGCCCGCCACGACCAGCGTGTTGAAGAGGTACAGCCGCACGAGGAACGGTAGCCCGCTCGTCGCGTCGTAGAAGCCGAGCAGCATCTTCATCCACGCGACCAGGAACATCGTGGCCATCGCGACGAGGATGCAGCCGAAGCCCACGCTCGCGAACGTGCGGAAGAGCTGGGCGCGCGTGCCGCTGGAGATGACGCCGACGGGCAGCTGCCAGAGCAGCTTGATCGCCGACCAGCCCAGCAGCAGCACCGCGAAGATGGTGCCGCCCACGATCACCACGGACAGCAGCAGGAACACGAACCCGGTGGTGAGCAGGCTCAGCGTGGAGACGACCGTGCCGGCGTCGACCGTGGACGACGCCTCCTTGTAGGCCGCGTCGCACCCGCCGATCTCGTCGACGGCGTTCTCCCGGCCCACGTTCTGCGTGTAGGTGTCCTCGCAGCCCGTGCCGTCGATCACCGACCCGTAGTTGATGATCTGGTGCGGCGCGCGCAGCAGCGTGTCCACGAGCTGGCCCTTGAGGCCGTCCCGGATCACCGTCGCGTCGCGTTGGAAGGACGCCCCCTCGGTGGCGAAGCCGGTCGCGATGTCCATGCCGGCGTCCCGCGACTGCACGATGACGCCGTCCTGCCCGCCGACCACGGCCATCGGGTCCGCGAGGAACCCGGTGGCCAGGGCGGCGATGACGCAGCCGATGATCAGCTCCATGAACCCGCCCGCGTAGCGGCCCTTGAGCAGCCACCACCCGACCACGAACGCCAGGATGATCAGCATCAGGTTCAGCAGGCCGACCTGCGCGATCATGCCCTTGACGATGACGCTGAGCCCGGCGAGCGGCGCCAGGATGTAGCCGAGCCAGTCCATCCCGAGCACCCAGTCGAGCACCCAGATCTGCACGGCCACCATGTCGCGGTACCAGACCCAGAACATGCCAGCGAGGGTTGAGAAGATCTCGGAGTCGACGTTGAGCGGGTTCCACGGCGAGCCCGTGTCCCACTGCAGCGTGAACCGGTTGTAGTCCACGCCCTGCGTGTCCTCGAGGTTCAGCCCACCCTGCGGGTCGGCGAACGCGAGGGGCGCCAGCCGGATCATGCCCCGATCACCGCACCGGAGGAGCTGGTCGGCGTCGTCTTGACCGTCTGGGCGCGCTTCTCGACGAGCGGCGCCATGACCTTCGCCCGGCCGTACCGGGCCTGGAAGTCGCGGATGAGGCACTCGCCCCGGCGCTCCTCGACCACGCCGACGGCGGAGTCCGTCACCGGGGCGGTGCCCTCGGTGACCAGCTTGACCAGGCCCTCGTCCACCGGGGCGTCGGTCGGCAGGCCGTGCAACCAGCGCAGGCCTCTGCGGGCCAGGTTGGAGTCGCGGTGGCGCAGCAGCACGCGGAACGGGATCAGACCGCGCACCACCTCGTTGCCGAAGTCCTCCTCGGCGTCGTGGCTACCGAGCAGGAGCGCGGCCTTGTGCTTACGGCCGTCACGGATGAACGTGCCGATCTCCTCGGCCGCCTCGGGCGACGACATCGTCTTGGACGCCTCGTCCGCGGCGAAGATGTCGAGCCGGGAGCGGTCCGCGAAGCAGCGGTACCGCGCCAGGGCCGCGATGAGCGCGAACGTGGCGCGGCCGAACACCTTCTCGGCCTTGAGCTCGGCGAAGAGGTGCCCGTGCTCCATGTCGGCGCGCGAGGGCAGCTGCATCTTGTGCGTGTGCAGCACGATCGCGGGGGAGGACAGGTCGAGCGGCGGCAGCGTGTCGTCGAACAGGGCGCGGCCGAAGTCGAGCTCCGAGAAGATGCGCATCTCGTCGGCCAGCATCCGGGCGCCCGGGAACTCGCACTCCTCCTCGAGGTGCCGGGCGAGCGAGCCGAGCGACGTGATCTTGTGCCGCCACATGTACTCGGTCTGCAGCACCTTGGACAGCAGCACGTTCTGCTCGGACTTGGTCTGCACGGACAGCAGCACCGTGAGGAACGCGCGGGCGACGCGGGGCGCCTGGGCGGGCGGCAGGATCCGCAGCGGGTCCATCGAGACCGTCGCGTCCTCCGAGATCTCCACGACCTGCGAGCCGGGGATCTCGGAGACGGCGATGCCCCACTCGCCCATCTCGGTGTGGTCCACCGCCATGAGCGTGGCGCCCATGTCGACGTTGTCCATGGCCACCGTCTTCATGCTCACCGACTTGCCCGAGCCCAGCTCGCCCACGAAGCCCATCGCGAGCGCCACGTCCAGCTTGTCGGTGGCGCCGGCCAGGTTCACGAACACCGGGTTCGGCCGGGCGGCCCCGTTCGAGATCTCCAGGGCGAACAGCGAGCCGGAGGTGTCGCCCAGCTCGGTCGTCGCGAACGGCACCGCCGCCGAGAAGGCGCGTGCCGTGGTGATCTGCGAGTACTCGCGCACGGCACGCGGCGTCGGCATGCCCGGCAGCGTGGCGTCGAAGAGCGTCGGCTGGATCGTCGGGTCGGTGCGCAGCGAGAACTGCATCGCGGCGAAGTACTTGGTCAGGTCGCGGGCGTCGTCGAGTGCCTGCTCCGGGGTGTGGCCCGAGACCGTGAACATGGTGGTGGCGTCGACCTCGACCTCGAGCTCGTCGGCGTCCATCACCGCCTGGTACTCGCCCAGGGCGCGCGCCGTCGTGTCCAGGGACGAGCCGGCACGCTCCTCCTCGGAGCGCTGGTCGAACTGGTCGTTGAGCGTGCGGACCGCGCGCCGGTTGCGGTTGGTCACCTCGTCGCGCGAGCGCACCGTCATGCGGATGGCCCAGTCGCACGGCACGCCGGACTCGTCGACGCGCCCGATCCACTCGCACCCGGGGTAGACGATCCCGCCCGACGGCGTGTCGCTCACCACGAGCGTCGTCTGGTACGACGCGAGCTCGGGGTTGGTCGGGTCGAGCACCTTCACGTACGGGCGCTTCAGGATCTGCAGCGGTCCGAGCTTCTTCTCGGAGTCGGTCTGCCCCGCCGGGTCGATGAGCGCGGACGGCAGCACCGAGGGACCGGACAGGTGCATCTCGGCGTCGAGCGAACCGTCCACCGGCACCGCGGTGTCGAGCCCGAGGCCACGCTGCATCGCGTGGCCGAACATCCACGCCATCTCGGCCACCGACGCCGGCTGGGGGTCGAACGCCGAGGGCATCTCCTTGCGCAGCGCCTCCGCCTGGGCGGCGCGCTCGCCGATCGCGTGCCGGCCGGGCACGGACCGCGGCATCATCAGGGTGTCCTGGAGCGTGGTCCAGCTCGCCTGCAGCGGCTCCATGAAGGCCTTGGCGCCGGGGTTGGCCAGGGGCGCGGCGATCCAGTGGACGCGGCGCCCGATCGGGATCTGCTCCAGGAAGTCGAGGGTGGCCTCGCACTCGGCGGCCCAGGCCTCGCGCTCGGTCAGGTCGACGCCCTCGATCATGGCGAGCACCACGGAGGCCGGGTCGGTGGCCGCCGTCAGCCCGAGGTGCAGGGACTCGCCGCGCAGCGCGCGGTACAGCGCGGTGTGGTGGCGCCGCGCCGCGTGCTTCTTGTCGTCCGGCTGGAACGCGTAGGGCACGGGGGACACGCGCCAGACCGCCCACACGGTCCCTGTGCGGGTCCACATGAGGCCGTCGGTCAGGGCCGAGATGTGGCTCAGCATGGGGGCTCAGTCCTCTCGCGGGGTGGTCGGCGGGGTGGTGGGTGGGTTCTTCTGCTGGCCGGCGAGCAGCTGCCCCACACCGGTGAGGTCGCTGTTCCTGCGGTCGGCCGCCGCGGTCGCGGCGGCTGCCGCCCAGTCCGCGGGCGAGCGTCTGCTCGGTGGCGCACCGGGCTGTTGCCCGGGTTGCGGGCCCGGCCTCGGATCGAGCCGGCGGCCCTCGAACGTCGCGTCCGCGGGTCCCCGGGCGGTCAGCTCGGGCAGGAGCTCGGTCGGCACGGGACGCACCACGGTCGGCGGGACGGCCTCGGCCGGCCGGACCACGGCCCGGACGGGCTGGGCCACCTGGGCCGGCTGGGCCTCCCGGGCGGCGGCGCCCGGCACCACGACCATGACGCGGTGCGTCATCAGGCGCGGCTTGGGCAGGGCGACCTGTCCGCCGGACAGTCGTCCCGGGCTGGAGGTCAGGTTCATCGCGTCCATGACGAACGCGACGGGGTTGCGCCCGGAGCTCGGGAGCTTCCCCGTGGCCCAGACGACACCCACGACCACCCCGACGGCCACCACGATGTTCATGAAACCGCCGAGCTGCGCCCACAGCGGGGCGGTCTTCCACAGGGCGAACGCCACCACGGCGCCCGCTCCCACCTGGGTGATGGTGTACGGCCCACCCCAGATGCGCCCGCCGCTGGGCAGCTTCCCCACGAGCATGGGGATGCGGCGGGCCTTCGTGTAGAACTTCGCGGTCTCGGTCACCGGACACCCTCCTCACCACACGCCGGGCGCGCGGACACGCCCGTCAGACCAAACCTGTGCCTTGCCCCCAGCGCCTTGCCCATGTGTCTGACCTGCCGGTACCGGCCGTCAGAGAACTGTCTGCGTGTTCACGATCGCCGGGGCGGAGTCGAACTCGTCCCTGGCGAGGTCGGAGGTGACGTTGATGCCACCGTTCACGAGCCACAGGACGATCCCGCCGACGATCGCGGACATCAGGATCGCCGCGATCGACATCTTGGTCTTCACCGCGGTGATGACGACCATGAGGATGACGACCACGAAGGTCACGGACTCGATTGCGCTCTTGACCTCCTCGGACTTCACGGTGATGAGGTCGAGGAAGCCGTCGGCCATAACGATCTCGCTGATCATGGTTTCTCCTTCGTTACTCCCCGGCGGTGCCGGGGTCGATCGTGCCGGATGGCGTCGTGTCGATACGGACGGCCGGCTCAACGCCGGCAACCTCCCAGCGGCCGTCCCGCGCGACGAGCGTGAGGACGTACTGGGCGGTCGTCTTGTTGCCGTCGAGCCGGGTGAGCTCGGCGGTGATGAGGGCGTGCGTGCCGTCGCCGTCGGCGGGGTCCTCCGTGACCTCGTGCGACCCCTTGATGCCCGTCACGGCCACGGCCGAGTACGGGGCGGGGGTGATCGCCGAGACGGAGGTGCCGGGCGCCAGGTAGCGCGTGATCTCGCCGTCGCCCGCGATCATCGCCGCGAGGAAGCCGGTCGCGGACTGACCCGCGGCCGACGTCGGGGAGATGGTCTCGGAGTAGTCGAGGTCCGGGGCGTCCGCCGCGGCGGCGGGTCCCGGGACGGGTGAGGGCAGCGCGAGGGCCGTGACCGCGAGGTCGGCTCCGGAGTACTTCGTGTCCGTGCGCTGCACGAGCACGGGCACCTGGAAGTAGCGGCGCACCCAGACGAGCGAGACCTCGGCCTGCTCACCCTTCGCGTCCGCGGGCGGCGGCGTCGAGCCCGGGGCGGGCTCGGCGACGTCGACGCCGACCGTCACCGACCACACGCCGTCCTCCGCCTGCTCCACCTGTGCCACCGACGAGTCGCGGATGGTCAGGCCCTCCTGGGGGAGAGTTCCGACCGGGGCGTTCGTCAGGGAGGCGATGAGCTGCTGGTCGTTGCTGTCGGCCCGCAGCCAGGTCTCCACGAGCTCGACCGCGCGCTCGGTGGCGGCGGCGGACTCCGCGGTGCTCGCCGAGCCCGCGGCCACGGCGACCGGCGCCGGCTCGGGTCGCAGCAGCGTCCACGCCAGGGCGGCGGGACCCGCGAGCAGCGCGAGCGCCAGCAGGGCGCCCCAGGCCTTGGTGGCCAGTGCGGGCCCGTTGGACCACTCGACGACCTGTGGGGGAGGGTCGCCGTCGTTCCCGCCGCCACCCGATGCCGGGGGAGCCGCGGGTCGTTCGGGTCCGCCCGCCCAGGGCGAGGCGGAACCGGGGGCGCCGTCGGTAGGGGCAGGCAGCTCGGCCGGCTTGGCGGCCTTCTTGCCCCGACGGCGCACGAGGAGCGAGCTCATCGGGTGTGCACCTCGTTCTGCAGGTCCGCGCGGATGCGCTCGCGGGCCTCGCGGGCGCTGCGCACGCGCGGGCTGTCGAGCGCCTCGGTCAGGCGGATGGTCGTGTCGTTCTCGCCGAGGGGGTCCTCGGAGAGAGATGCGATGAGGTCGCGCACGACGGGCGCCACCTCACCGCGTGCGGCATGCACCTCGGCCGTGTCGCGGAGCAGCGACCACGTGTGGTCGAAGGCCGAAGGCCCTGGGTCCGCGCTGCCGAGGTCGGTACTGCCGAGTCCGGCGCCGGGCGCCTGGTCGAGCTCGTCCTTGCTCATCTCGCCTCTCCCGTTGTTCCGTCAGTTGCGTCTGCTGAGCACAAATGGCTGGTGATGCGTTCGTGTGACATCGGTCGAGCAGCGGTTTTGCTCGACTGTGACGCAGGTCACATGGGCTCCGGACGAGCGGGCAACAGTGGCGGGCAACACCCTCCCGGTGGACTCGGGGCAGACGGAGGGGGGAACCGCCATGCCTGCACGCACACCGGCACCGGCATCAGGAACGCTGATGCGAGAGCTCGACCACGACTGGGCAGACCTGGTCCGTACGCGATCGTTCGCCACCGAGATCGATCGCTTCGTCGCACGGTTCCCCAGGCTCGCGGGACTGCGCAGGGGTGAGCCCGTGCGCCTCGCGCCCGAAGAGGCGGACGAGGTGCTGTACGCGCTCATCGTCGAGCACGCGAGCGGCAGCTTCGCCGCGGGGCGCGCGGTGCTGCAGTGCATGCTGCCCGCGGTCCGCACCATCGTGCGCAAGTCGCGCCGGCACTACCCGGACGTGCAGGACCTCGAGCAGGAGGCCGCCGCCGCGATGTGGGACGCGATCACCCACTACGACCTCGCGCGCAGCACCCGGGTCGCGATGTGGCTGCAGGGGCACACCCTGACGCGCGTCGTCGGCGACCGGGCGCCCCACGCCCGGGGCGGGCGCGCGAGCCGTGGCCCCCAGGTGGCGGAGATCCCCACCGACACGGACACGCTGACCGTCCTCGAGCGGCCGTCGACGCCCGAAGCGGGGCCCGACGCGGTCTACTCGCTCGCGAGCCTGTCGCTCGGCACCACGGGCGAGGTCCTCGACGTCATCGCCTGGGGGCTCGACAAGAGCGTCCTCACGCGGGACGAGTCAGCACTTCTGGCGCGGCTCTACGCGCCGGACCCCGATCTCCCGGAGTACGCCGAGCTCGGCTCGGGTCGCGGGAACTATCAGCGGCGGGTGGCCCACGAGCTGGGCATCTCGCACGCAGCCTTGCGCCAGCGGGCGAGTCGCGCAGTGCGACGGCTGGCGGAAGCCGTTCAGTCCGGTGGTCTGTCTGGGGGACAGCCGGGCGAACGGGACGGTGAGGGACGACGGCGGCCGACGGGCTGAGCACTGGGGGGTGCGTGATGCCCTGAAGGTCGTTCGAAGTCTCCTCATCGCGAGAGGGCCCCACCGCCAGCGGGGCCCTCTCGTTCTGTCCGGCTGCCACGTGGCACACGGGTCGTCAAGGATTTGCCGTCGATTCCCCTCGGACCGCACCGCCGCGGTGGCCCTATCTCACGGGCTGACCTGCGAAGTCAATGCCACAACTGTGGTTCTGACGTGCCAGCGAACGATTGTCTGAGGGTCACTCAATATTCAAGTCTTCTCCACAACTTTGAAGTCTCCTTGACCTAGCGAGCATCCGGAACGCTGATTAGCGTTCAACCTGCCGGGTCCGGCCGTCTGCATGAGGATTACCTGCGGTGACACACCTGTGACACCGCAGGAGGCCTTCGACAGCACGGCGGGAGCACGGTGGAGACAGGCGCAGGCATGGGATCCTCTTCGGGTTCCGCTCCGGGAAGATCCCTGGCGGACTCTGTCGACGGGCTCGGAGGAGACGGCACGGTGAGCAGTGGCACGAAGGTCGCGAACCAGGACCAGCAGGCCCGGTCTGCGACGAGACCCCAGCGACCCGCACCACCCGGGCCGCTCAAACCCACGCGCGCCCGACGCCGGCCCGCCCTCATCGCGCTCGGCCTCGCGCTCGTGGCGCTCAGCGTGCTCGCCAGCGTCTACGTGACCAGCTCACAGGGCAAGACGGTCGAGGCGCTCGCCGTCAACAAAGAGATCTCGCGCGGAACGGAGATCGCGCCATCCGATATCGCTGTCGTCGAGCTGCCCTCCGGGCTGAGCCTGATCTCGTCGATCCCAGCCGACCAGCTCGAGCAGATCAAGGGCATGGTGGCGGCGACCGATCTCAAGGAAGGGCAGCTCCTTGCGTCCGACAGCGTCGTCCCGGAGCTCGCGCCTCCGTCCGGTCAGTCCATCGTCGGCGTCGCCCTCGCGCCCAACCAGATGCCGACCAGTGCGCTGCAGGCCGGCGACGCCGTCCGCGTCGTCGAGACTCCGGCCGTGGGCGGCGAACCGCCCGCCGAAGCGCCGTTCTCGATCGCCGCGACGGTGGTAAGGGTCGACGGCGGTGGTGCACTCGGCGACCAGATCGTCGTCGACGTGCAGGTCGCCTCCAACAACGCCGCCGCGCTCGCGGCCCGCGCCGCGACCGGCCGGGTCGCGCTCGTGATCGACGCCGTCGGGGCCGGGTGATCCGGTGGCTCTCATCGCCCTCGCCAACGCGAAGGGCTCGCCGGGCACCACGACGGCGGCCCTCGTGCTGGCGCTCCAGTGGCCCCGCCCCGTGCTGCTCGTGGAGGCCGACCTCGCCGGGTCGTCGATCCTGGCCGGGTACTTCCGCGGGCAGCTGCCGCACGACCGCGGCCTGCAGCCCCTCGCCATCGCGCACTCCCACGGCGATCTCGAGGCCGCGTTCTGGGAGCAGACCATTCCCCTCGTTCGAAACGATCCGGACAAGAAGCTGCTGCCCGGCATCGTCAGCCCGCACACCGCCCCCGCCGTCGCGAACCTCTGGGGGCCGCTGGCCAACCAGCTCGTCGCGCTGGAGCGCGGCGGCATCGACGTGCTCGTCGACCTCGGCCGGCTCGGCACCGGCGGCGCCGTCCGCGAGGACCGCGAGCCGATCGTCCGCCTGGCCGACCAGGTGCTGATCACCACGGGTTCGCGCCTTCCGGACATCGCGGTGACGCGGGAGCTGGTCAAGTCCCGCACCTCCGTCGTCGACGCCGCGGCGCGCGAGCTCACCAACCTCACCGCGCTGACCGTCGGGCCGGGCCGGCCCTACGACGCGAACGAGATCGCGCGCACGCTCGGTCTCGGCACCGTGGGCTCGCTGGCCTGGGACCCGGTCAACGCCGAGGTGCTGTCGGTGGGCTCGCCCGCCGGACGGCGCTACTCGACGTCGCCGCTGGTCCGGTCCGCCGGGCCCGTGATCTCCCGCCTGCAGGACCGCACGGAGAAGCGGCGGGCCCGGTTCTCCACCGGGCCGAGCGAGGTAGGCCGGGGCACCGGTCCGCGCCGTCCGCCCGAGCAGTCGGGTGCCGGCGCCCGCTCCACGTCGTGGAGCGGGCAGGGCGCCGGACCCTGGCGGGGTGACGCGTGAGCACACCCGAGTTCCCGGACCTCTCCTCCCTGCCGATCTTCCACGAAGCGGACGACCGGGCCCCGGCCCTCCCGCGTCGTGCTCCAGACACCGATGCGGAGACCATGACGGGCCGACGCCCTGCCGCCGTGCAGAACACCTGGAACCCGCCAGCCGCGGAGCCGGGCAACGGGCAGGCCCGCACCGTCGAGCCCGACCGGGCGGCGCCCGCACGTCCCGGGGGCGGTGCGCCGCCGTCGTCGGGCGGCGGGGCCTCGCCCTGGGTCGGGGCGGTGGCCCGCGCCGGCCGGGAGTACCACGGCCAGCCCGGCAACCCGCGCCTGCGGGACTCCGAGTTCTGGCGCCAGGTGAACAGCCTGCGTGGCGAGGTGTCCTCGCGGCTCACCAACGCGCTGTCCACGCGCGAGCTGGACGAGGAGCAGCGCGAGGCCCTGGGCCAGGAGCTGATCCAGCAGGTGGTGCGTGACCACAACGACGCCCTGCTCTCGGGCGGTCAGCGCAACTGGACCACCGAGTACCAGGTCGAGGTGACGCGGGCCCTGTTCGACGCGCTGTTCCGGCTCGGCCGGCTGCAGCCGCTCATCGACACCCCCGACGTGGAGAACATCGAGATCACGGGTACCGCGCCCGTGCTCCTGCTGATGGGCGACGGCCGCCGGACGTACGCCGAGCCGATCGCCGACTCCGACGCCGAGCTCATCGACTTCCTGCAGTTCCTCGCGGCGCGTGACCCGGCGAACGAGCGGTCGTTCACGCGGGCCAACCCGTTTCTCAACCTGGACCTGCCCGGGCGCGTGCGGCTGGCCGCCGTCGGCTGGGTGGTCCCGTGGCCGCGCGTCACCATCCGCCTGCAGCGCCTGCAGTCGGTGGACCTCGAGCTGCTGCGCGAGAACGACACCGTCGACACGGTGCTGGTCGAGTTCCTGACGGCCGCGATCCGCGCGCGCAAGTCGATAGTGGTGTCCGGCCAGGGCCAGGGCAGCGGCAAGACGACGCTGCTCCGCGCGCTCTGCGCCGGGCTGGACCCCTGGGAGTCCATCGCCACGATCGAGACGGACTACGAGCTCTACCTGCACCTCGAGCCCGAGAAGCACAAGCGCGTGGTCGCGCTGCGCACCCGTGAGGGCTCGGGCGAGATGAACACGTCGGGCCGCCGGACGGGCGAGATCAACACGAACGTCAACGTCTACGAGTCCCTGCGGCACAACATCTCCCGCGTCATCGTCGGTGAGGTGCGCGGGCCCGAGATCGTGTCCATGTTCCAGGCGATGCAGATGGGCAACGGCTCGCTGTCGACGGTGCACGCCGACGGCGCGCGCGACGTCGTCGAACGTCTGGTCGGTATGGCCGTGCAGGACTCGACGCTGTCCGAGACCTACGCGTACCGGCAGGTCGCGCAGTCGATCGACCTCATCGTCTTCCTCCGGGTCGACACCGGGGGCGACGGACGGCGCGTGCGCTACGTCTCCGAGGTCATCGAGGTGACGCGCGGCGAGGCGGGCAACCCGGTGGCGATCACCGACGTGTTCGAGCCGGGGCCGGGCGGTCGCGCGGTGCCCAAGGTGACGCCGTCGTTCCTCGCCGACCTGGAGAACGAGGGCTTCGACGCCAACCTGCTGAACTACCGCGACGGCCTGTGGGGCACCGCATGACCACGCTCATCGCGGTAGCCATCGGGCTCGGGGTCGGGCTCGGCGTGTGGTTCGTCGTCGTCGGCGCGCAGAAGTACGAGCCGACGCCGAAGCCCAAGCGCACCACCCCGCCGTTCCACGGGCTGCTCCGGCTGCTCGGCCTGACCAAGGGTGGGCCGCTGTACCCGCAGCGCAAGATCCTCGGCGTCGGCGCGGTGGCGGGCCTCGTGGTCGGCATCCTGACTGGCTGGTGGTCGCTCGTGCTCATCGTGCCGGTGCTGATCGTGGGGCTGCCGTCCCTGTTCCGCACCACCACCCAGTCCAACGAGGTGGAGAAGCTGACCGACCTGACCGCCTGGGTGCGCTCGCTCATCGGCGTGCTGTCCGGCGGCGCCGTCGGGCTGGAGCAGGGCATCGCCGCGACGCTGCACAGCGCCGCGCCGTCCGTGCGGCCGTCGCTCGCGCGGCTGGTCGCGCGGCTGGAGGCGCGGCAGCCCATCAAGCCCGCGCTGTACCGCTGGGCGGAGGAGATGGACGACTACTCGGCGGACATGATCGCGTCGGCCATGATCCTGGAGTCGGACAACCGTACGGGCGCCGTGGCGCCCGCCCTGCGGCAGCTCGCGGAGTCGCTGTCGGCCCAGGCCAAGGCGCGGCGCGAGATCGAGACCGAGCGGTCGACCGGCCGCGCGACCGTGCGCTGGGTGACCATCGTGACGCTCGTGGTCCTGGTGGCCACGGCGATGTCCGGGTACCTGAGCGGCTACGACTCGCCCCTGGGGCAGGTCGTCGCCGTGGTGCTGTTCTGCGCGTACGTGGTCTGCCTGCTGTGGATGCGCCGCATCAGCCTGGGGCAGCCCATCCCGCGGTTCCTCCCCGACGAGCGGGGGGCCTGACATGTGGCCCTGGGCAGTCGCCAGCGGTCTGGTCGCGGGACTGGGCCTGTTCCTCGTGGTGCGGGAGCTGCTCCCGTCGACGCCGCGGCTCCAGTCCGCGCTCGACCGGCTGAGCGGTGACGACAAGGTCGAGCCCATCACGGTCTCCGACGGCACCGAGCTCACCGCGACCAAGCGGTACACGCAGGTGTTCGGGGCGTGGGCGCAGCGGCGCCTGCCGCTGTCCCTGCTGGGCCGGGGCGGGCCGACCCGCGCCGACCTGGACCTGATCGGCAAGACCGCCACGGACCACTACGGCGAGAAGGCGCTCGGCACGGTCATCGTGCTGGTGGCCGTGCCGTTCCTCGGGCTGTGCGTCGGGCTGCTCAACCTGGGCATGCCGGTGGGGGTCCCGTTCGGCGCGGCCCTGCTGTTCGCCGTCGGTGCCTGGTTCCTGCCGGACCTCGACGCGCGGTCCAAGGCCAAGCGGGCCCGGCAGGAGTTCACGCGGGCCGTGTCGACCTACCTGGAGCTGCTCGCGATCGAGCGGGTGTCCGGCGCGGGCGCCACGCAGGCGACCTTCGCCGCGGCGCAGGTCGCCGGGTCGTGGCCGTTCCGGCGGATCGCCGCGGCGCTCGAGCGGAGCCGGTGGGAGGGGCAGGCGCCGTGGGTGGCGCTGCGCGAGCTCGGTGAGGAGGTCGAGGTGGACGCGCTGGGCGAGGTCGCCTCGATCGTCGAGCTGGCGGGCACCCAGGGCTCGGCGATCCACGACCAGCTGCAGTCCAAGGCGGCGGCGATGCGCGACGCGCAGCTCGACGTCGAGCAGCAGATCGCGCACGACGCGACGGTCCGGATGACCGTGCCCGGCACCATGACCGTATTTGTGTACTTTTTGATGCTCATCTTCCCAATCGGGGTCACTATGTTTCAGACTGCTCCCTGAATCGGCTCGCCCCCGGTGCCGCCGAGGTGTCACACGAGCCGCGTCTTACCCATTTGTTGAAGTCGACATCACCCCAGGAGTCAACATGAACCAGCACCTGAGCCACGGCCGGACCGCGGCGGCGCGCGTCGCCGCGCGGGCGTCGCTGCGCGCGGCCGCTGCGCGCGGTCGCGTCGACGCCCTGAACGCGCGATTCGCCGATCGTTCGGCAGAGCTGCGCCGTCGGCTCGCCGACCGTGCGGGCGAGCCGGACGATGCCGGGCTGGAGTCCATCGAGGTCGTCGTGCTGTCCGTGGTGGGCCTCGGCATCGCCATCGCCCTCGGCGCCGCGATCAAGGGCCTCGTCGACCGCTACATGTCGCAGCTCTAGGGATGTAGTCCATGAATGAGCGCGGTGCCGCCTCGTTGCAGACCGTCCTTACCTACCCGATCGTGCTGATGCTGATCTTCGGGATGGTGCAGGGCGTGCTCTACTTCCACGCGCAGAACACGGCACAGTCCGTGGCCAACGGGGCCGTGCAGGCCGCGCGCGTGGAGGGCGGCAGCATCGACTCCGGCTACGCGGAGGCGGCCTCGCGGCTGGCCCGCGGGGGTGACGCGTTCGCCTCGGTACGGGTCTCGGTGACGCGCGGTGAGGAGATGGCCACCGCGACGGTGACCGGGTTGGCACCGTCGATCGTCCCGGGGTTCCGTGGGTTGCGGGTGGAGCAGTCGGCGACCGGTCCGGTGGAGCGGTTCACGGCACCGGTGGCGGGACCGTGAGCGCCGCCGACGAGCGCGGCAACGTGGCGATCAACACGGCCGTCATCTTTCCCGTGCTGCTCCTGATCGGGCTGCTGCTCATCATGGCCGGCCGGCTGGTGCTGGCCGAGGGCGTGGTGCAGTCGGCGGCGAACGAGGCCGCGCGGGCGGCGTCGATCAGCCGCACGGCGAGCATGGCCGGGATACAGGCGACGTCGACGGCGACCTCCACGCTGGTGAACTCCGGCGTGCGGTGCTCGTCGACGTCGGTGCGGCCGGCCACGGACGCGTTCGCACTGCCGCTCGGGACCGTCGGCACCATCACGGTGCGGGTCGAGTGCGTGGTGCCGCTGCGGGATCTCGGGCTGCCGGGCGCGCCCGGATCGCGGACGATCAGTGCGACGGGGACGTCGGTGCTCGACGCCTACCGGGGGCGGTCATGACCAAGGGGGCTGGGCGGATGTGGTTGCGGCGTGGGCGGACGGCGGCGACGCCGGGGGGAGCGCGAGCGGCGCGCCAGCGGGGCGAGGTGAACATCCTCGCGGCCGGCATGGTGCCGGCCCTCATCATCGCGATCGGCCTGGTGGTCGACGGCGGCGGGCGGCTGCACGCCGAGGACGAGGCCGAGTACGCCGCTGACCAGGCGGCGCGGGCCGCCGCACAGCAGATCCGGATCGACCGCGCGCAGCTGGGACTACCCCCCGAGGTGGATCCCGCGCGCGCGACACAGGCTGCCGCCGACACGCTCGGCGCGCTGGGAGTGCAGGGCGGGGTGACCGCCGTCAACGGCGCCACCGTCAGCGTGGGCACTCAGGTCACCTACAAGACGACGTTCCTGACGTTGATCGGAATCAGCTCGCTCAGCGTCTCGGCCGATGCCGAGGCACGGGCGGTCCGCGGTATAGGACAGGAGGAATCCTGATGAGCACCTCGACAGCCCAGGGTCGTGCGGTGACCGGTGAGCCCGGCGCACCGCGGCGGGGCACCGGCGCGCGCGTGGTGAGGGGGCTGGGCGCGACGCTGCTGTTGCTGGCGCTCGTCGTCGGGATCCCGGTGGGCCTGTGGCTGCTCGGCGGACCCGTCTGGACCGGTCCGGTCAGCCTCGACCGCGTGGTCTCGCTGCTCAGCAGCCCCGACGTCACCGGGTCGGTGCTGATCGGCCTGATCAAGATCATCGGCTGGATCGCGTGGCTGACGTTCGCGATCGCCGTCGTCATCGAGGTGGTCGCCGCGCTGCGCGGACGCCGCTCGCCGCACGTGCGCGGGCTCGGCGCCCAGCAGCGTGCCGCAGCGGTGCTGGTCGGCGCCGTGATCACGATGCTGGTCGCGGCCCCCTCGGTGTCGCCCGCGATGGCCGCGCCCGTGCCGGTCGAGCTGACCGAGACCGGGACCGTGGCGACCGCGCCGGTCTCGTCGGAGGCGGCCTCGCTCGGTGGTGCGTCCACCGATGCCGCCACCGGAGCGGCCGAGCGGAGGGCGGCGGCCGACGAGGCGCCGGCCCCCACGTACACCGTGCAGCCCGGCGACTCCCTGTGGCGGATCGCCGAGCAGACCCTGGGCGACGGCGCCCGGTTCAAGCAGATCGCCGACCTGAACTACGGCGTGCCGCAGGCCGACGGCAGCGCGCTCGACGCCGGCAACTGGATCGAGCCCGGCTGGGTGCTGCGCCTGCCCGCGGAGGCGGCGGACGGCGGCGTCGTCCCGACCAGCACGAACGGGACCGACGGCGACGAGCCGGTGGGCCTCGGCACCTCGAAGGGCGACGACGACCCGGGCGAGACCGTGGACGTGACCAACTCCCGGTCGGAGGCCGCCGAGGTCGTCGTGGAGTCGGGCGACACCCTGTGGGGGATCGCCGAGGAGGAGCTCGGCGACGGCACCAAGTACCCGGAGGTGTTCGAGGCGTCGCGCACCACGGAACAGCCGGGGGGCGCGCGGCTCACCGACCCCGACCTCATTCTCCCGGGCTGGACCGTGACCGTGCCGGGCGCGGAGTCGGCGCGAGGCGAGGACGCGAAGGACGAGGGCGCGAAGGACGAGGGAGCGCGGGGCGACGGCGCCGCGCAGACAACGCCGGGTGGTGCCGACGAGTCGACGTCCGAGGGTGAGTCCGCGGACGCAGGCGCGGAGCAGGACGGCGGAGCCGCGGCGGAAGCCGAGCAGCCGGGTGATGCGGAGGCGGGGGCCGAGTCCGGGGCCGGGCAGTCGGACGAGGCTGGTGGTTCTGACGCTGCCACGCCGGAGGCCGAGGGCGACGGCGCCGCGGCCGACGGGGGCGCTGCCGAGAGTGGTGCTGCGGAGGCGGCAGGGGCCGCGCGGATCGGCCAGCGCGGACCGGCCAAGGAGCCCGCACCGGAGCCGGCGGCGCCGTCGGCCGAGGTGACGCCCGAGGGCGCCGTCGAGCCCGAGGAGGTCGAGGAGCCCGGCGGGGCGGGGAACGACGTCGTCGAGGAGCAGGCGCCGACCGACGAGCAGCCCGCGGGCGAGCAGCCGGCCCGGGAGCAGCCGGCCGGGCAGGCCCCGGCCGGCGACGAGCCGAACCGTGCGGGGCAGAACGCAGCCCCGCGGGAGAACACCGACCGGGAAGGCGCTGGTCGTGACGGTGCTGGTCGCGAGGATGCGGACAAGCCGGACCCGGCCGACGCCGCGACCGGAACCGCCGGGATCGGTCGTCCGGGCGGCGGTTCAGATGCCGGCTCCGGGTCCGGCTCCGGCGACAGGGAGCCGAAGCCGGAGCAGACCGCCGAGGGAAACCTCGTCCCGGAGCCCGCGCCCGCACCGCAGGAGCCGACCGGGCCCCAGTACGACGAGGTCACGCCCGAGGACCTCCAGAACGACCCCGACCTGGAGCAGGACCAGTCGGCACCGCGGGGTTCCGCGCTCGAGGAGACGGTGCCCGGCAGCGGGCTGATCGCCGACGAGCTCATGCCGCAGGAGCGGACCGAGGGGCAGGACGACGAGAAGTCGGCTGACGAGAAGCCTGCCGGCGAGAAGCCTGCCGGCGAGAAGCCGAAGGGCGAGGAGCCGGCCGCCGAGGAGACGTCGTCCGGGAGCGGCACGACCTGGGGCAGCGATCCGGCGTCCGACGATGCCGTGACGGGCAACGGTCTGGAGGGCGTGATCGAGGAGCCCGCCCAGCTCGTCCCCGAGACCGAGGTCGAGCCGACGTCCGTGGGCGGCGCGGGTGCTGCCGGTGGCGCCGTTGGAGCCGGCGTGGACGACGTGCGGCCCGAGGAGATCGCCGGCGACGAGCCGGTCGTGGAGCAGACCGCTCCCGAGGTCGCCGTCGAGTCGTCCCCGCCCGTGGCGGCGTCCGCCGAGGCACCGTCGCCGCCCGAGGCCGGCTCAGGTGCCGGTGCCGCGGAGCGTGCCACGGCGGAGTCGGGGTCCGAGGCGATGGCGTCCGGGCCGACCGCGACGGCCACCGTGGCGGCCGGCGGCGGGTCGCTCCTGGACTCGGCGACCGACGTCGTGTCCGACCTGGCCGACGACATCGAGGAGTCCGTTGGCGTCCGCACCGCGGCCGGCGTCGGCGGGCTGCTCGCCGCGGGCCTGCTCGCGCTGGTCGCAGTCAAGCGGCGCCGGGCACGCAAGGGCCGCGAGCCGGGGGAGACCGTCGTCGTGCCCGGCCCCGAGACCCCGGCCGGTGTGCTCGAGCGCGACCTGCACGCCGTCGAGGACCCGTTCGGGCGCGACCAGGTCGACCGCGCGCTGCGCAGCCTCGCGGTGTGGCACCGCGAACGCGGCCTGCCGCTGCCGGGCGTCCGCATCGCGCGCCTGAAGAGCAACGAGTTCGTCGAGCTGTACCTCGACCGCGCCTCCGAGCTGCCCGAACCCTGGGCCAGCACCACCGACCGGTTCATCTGGCAGCTCGCGGCGGGCGACGCCGAAGCGGCCGCGCAGGTCGGGTCGGCGCGTCCCGCCGGTACCGAGGACGGCGAGGCGCCGTACCCGGCCCTCGTCACCGTCGGCCACGACGACGAGGACGCGCACCTCATGCTCGACCTCGAGAACCTCGCGTGCCTCGACATCCGTGGCACCGACGCGGCCGCCCAGGCCACGCTCGCGGCGCTCGCCGTCGAGCTGGCCACGAGCCTGTGGGCGGACGACCTGCAGGTCACCGTCGTGGGGACGCTCGGCGAGCTGCCCGGCGTGGTCGACACGGGCCGCGTTCGGCACGTCGCGGGCCTCGCGGAGATCCTGCGCGAGCTCGAGGCGCGCGCAGCCGACGTCGACCGTACGCTTGCGCAGGTCGGAGCCGCTTCCGTGGCAGAAGCGCGGGGTCGTGGGCTGGCGACCGATGCCTGGACGCCCGAGATCCTGCTGGTCGGCGAGCGGCTCGGCCTCACCGACCGTGCCCGGCTGGAGACCCTCGTCGAGCGGGTGCCCGGCGTCGGCATCGCCGCGGTGACGTCCAGCGCGGAGGTGGGGGACTGGGTGCTGGACCTGACCGGCGACCTCACCAACGGCGACACCACCCGCGGCATCCTCATGCCAGCCTACATCGCGGTGCGTCCGCAGCAGCTCGACGCCGCGACCTACGCGCAGGCCCTGGCCCTCCTGGCCGAACCCGAGACCGCACCCGGCCCCGACTGGAGCCGTTCGATCGACCGCACCGAACCGACGCTCGAGGAGATACCTGTGGAAGCTGTCCGCGCTGGTGCCGCGGATTCCGACGTGACCGTCGGCGAGGCGGCAAGCCTCGCTCCGGCGCCGAACTACGCCGTGGGCACGGTGGGCGGCACGACGACGCACGGCGCGCAGCCCGAGAGCTTCTCGCCGTGGGCGCGGGCCGCGGTCAGCGTGGCGACGCCGCCGCTGGGGACGCCCGTCGTCGGCGGGCCCGCTTCCGGGTCTGCCGAACCGGCACCGGCCGAGGAGCCCGCCGTCGTCGAGCCGCCGATCGTGCGCGTGCTGGGCGACGTGGAGCTCGCCGGGACCACGGGCGTGGAGCTGCCCTCCACGCACCAGCGGCAGGCCACGGAGCTGATCGCTTTCCTGGCGTTCAACCCGGGCTCGCGCGGTTCGGACATCTCCAAGGCGCTGTGGCCATCGCGTGAGCCGAACCTGGCGACGCGGCGCTCCGCGGTCTCGCGGGCCCGGCGCTGGCTGGGCACCGACGAGAACGGCTTCGAGTACCTGCCCCGCTACTGGTCCGCCGACGACGGCGGCCAGGCGGACCTCGAGTCGGCCGGGTACCGCCTGCGCGGTGTGGCCACCGACTGGCACAAGTTCTGCGACCTGGTCGGCTCGGACCTCACGCAGACGCCGACGTCGGACCTGCTCGCCGCGCTCGACATGGTGCGGGGCAAGCCGTTCGAGGGTGTGCCGCTGCGCAAGTACGCGTGGGCCGAGCAGCTCATGCACACGATCTCGTCGGGCGTGGTGGACGTGTCCCACGAGGTCGCGCGCCGTGCGCTTCTGGCGGGCGACGTGGCGACGGCGCGGCACGCGTCCCAGGTGGGACGGCTCGCCGACCCGGTGGACGAGCGGTCGTGGCGCAACGGGATCCGCGCGGAGATCGCCTCCGGGCGGCGTGACGCGGTCGGCCGGCTGGTGGACCGGCTGCGCGATCACCTGGAGCAGCTCGCCATGGACCCCGAGCCGGACACCGAGGAGCTGCTGGCCCAGGTGGACGAGCAGGACCGGCGCCGGGAGCGCGCCGGAGGCTGAGGCTGTCGGGGGCACGTGGCTGCGGACGGTTTCTACTGTCCGCAGCCACATGCGCTCAGTCGAACCCACCCGGTCCCGGGATGGGCGCCAGGTCGATCGCGAGGCTCTTGGCGTCCTCGCCGGTGAGCTGTGCCAGCAGGGTGCGGATGGCGGCCTCCGCGTCGTCCAGGAGCACCGCGTGCACGACGGCGCCCGGGACGCCGACCGCGCGCAGGGTCCAGCGGCGCTCGCCGCGATATGCGACCACCGTGTAGCTGTTCACGCCGGTCTCGCCGGACGCCGCGCCGCCGGGCGCTTCTGCTGAGGTGTCATGACCACAAGCCTGTAGAGGAACATGATAATCCGCTACTTGAGCACCATCTCAACTACGTTATGACGCCGTTGCGGGTCGAAAAATCGCCTATCGCACTGTATTTCGGTGCTGACTGCGGAGTTTGTCCTCAAAGTTATCCACAGGGCCCACTTTCCGGATCGTGAGCGCCCGGCTAGCGTCTTTCTCGGCCGTTGCGGATACGCAACGGCGTGGTCCAAGGGGGCGGGGTGCGGGGATGAGCGGCAGGATCATGCGCGCGATCGGACTGGTCGTGACGGCCGGCCTGGCGCTGTCGGCGTGCACGGGGTCGCCGGAGGATCCCGAGGCATCGGCGTCCTCGGTTGACGACCCGACCCCCGTGGTGTCCGCGAGCCCCTCTCCGACGGAGCCGGCCAAGCCGGAGCGGCCGGAGGCGATGAACCGCAAGGACGCGGAGGGGGCTGCTGCGGCGGCTGAGTACTTCATCGAGCTCTACCCGTATGTGATGGCTACGGGGGATGTCGAGGAATTCGAGGCGATGTCGCATAGGGCGTGCGGGTTTTGCGCGGACGCGTTGGAGCAGGCGGCGAGGATCCAAGACTCCGCTTGGGTGTACACGGGTGGCGAGTCATCGCTCTCCGTGAGCCAGACCTATTTGCGTGACGGGGTTACTGGAATCCTCCCCATTGATGTCGAGATCTCACAGCAGTCCTCCCGAATCGTGGATCGCGGCGGTGAGGAGATCTACTCGGTGGACTCCAAGGCTTTCGATCGTCGGGTTGAGATGGGCCGCAAGGGTGGCGAGTGGGTGGTTGTCACGATTGCACCTGTCCCCAAGGCGGATCAGTGATTCGGGCGACAGCCGTTGTGCTTGCAGTTGCACTGACGGCTCCGCCAAGCGGTCTCGGCGACATCGAGGGGCAAAGTAGCCAGGACACTGTTCGAGTAATAGCTGAACTGCCATCGAATCCGGCGCGCTCTGCTCCCAATGCGGGCCTACGCTCGTCTGAGCGACCAAGGATGCTGCCCGTGCGCCAATGGCGGGTTACTCCCGCCATGTGCTTCCTTCGCGATCTCGGCGGTGCGACCGTCCTTGCCGAGTCCTGCGACGAAGGTCATCAGCTTGCCTACGAAGGCATCGAGTGCGAGGACGACGAGCAGGCCGTCGGCGCCCTCTTCGAGCAGCGCAGGCAATCAGGTGGCTGGTCGAGCGCGGAACTCGTGGAGGACGAGTCCTGCCTGGCCGAACAACGCCGTCAGATTGATCTTCCTGCCGCTGCTGCTCGAGCGTTCCAGGAGATGCAGATCGCTCCGTCGGAAGTGATCGTGCAGCCGCCCGACGGCTGGACGCTCGTCAACGTCGACACCATCGCCTTTACCGATCGGGAACCACGAACAGTCAGCACCGAACTGTTCGGCATCCCGGTAGAGATCCGGGCAGTGCCGACCAGCTATTCCTGGGACTTCGGCGACGGGACATCGCCGCTCAGCACAAGCGAACCGGGTGCGCCGTATCCCGAGCACACGATCGCGCACGCATATGCGAAGCCGGGCACGGCGACCATCTCGCTCACCACCACCTGGGGCGGCCAGTTCCGGCTGGCCGGGGAGCCCACCTGGCGTGACGTGCCGGGTGAGGCGACCACGGCGTCGGCGTCGGGCAGGCTGGAGATCCTGGAGGCACGAGCCCGCCTGGTGGAGGATTTGTACGGCGAGTGAACCGGTGAGTGGGGCTCAAGTGGTCGCGTGTTTGGCGGCCGTGGCTTCGAAGCAGCTGTCGATGTGCGCGGTGAGCTCGAGCGGAAGCGGGAGCTCCGCCGCTTCCTCGGGGGACAAGTCGTCATAGAGGGCGACGGCAACGGGTCCCGCCATGTGGTCGGCCGGTGCGTCGGTGCAGAGCAGGATCCCGACACTAGGGCTGTGGGTATCCGGTAGGCGAAGGAGATCGTCCACCAGCGCGACCGTGTACCGGGTGCGACCGATCAGTGCGGGATTGAAGCGCCCGACGTGTACCTGGACCGCGATGTAGCGCAGCTGGGTCACGTGGAAGAGGAGCAGGTCGACCGTGTAGTCGCGCTCGTCCTCCATCAGGCCCATGTGCCGGTCGGCCACGCAGATGTTGCGTGCCGGCACGGCGAGCTCTTCCTCGAGATGGTCCACGACGATGCCGGTGAAGGTGCGGCGGAGGGACTCGGTGATCTCGTCGATGACGTCCTCGAACCCTTCGGGCCCGGAGGCGGTGCGCCGGAACATGTTCATCGTTCGCCGGTCCGCTGGGTGTGCGTCAGATAGGTCATGACCCAAGCCTGTAGAGGGATTTCAACATCCGCCACCCGAGTTGCGTATACGCAACGAATCGCGAGGAGCGGCCATGGAGGCCCGACAGGGCATGGCGTCCACATGGTTAAGCCTTGCCCTGTGTTGGCGAGATGTTGTGAATTATCACGGAGGCGCCTTGCCGGGAAGACGGATGTAGCGCACCCTTGGCTACGGCCGTGTTCACTGAGTTCTGCCCGAAGTTGAGGGAGTCGCCGATGGTCTCGTCCGCCATCACGCCCAAGCGCACCATCGCCGTCCTCATCGGGGTCGCAGTCATAGCGGTGGCCGCGTTCGCGGTCGTGCGGTCGGGAGTGTTCGAGCCCGAGACGGTTCAGGGCGCGATCCCTGGTCCGGGCTCATCGTCCCCCTCGGCGTCGGTATCCACGAGCCCGTCGGCCACTGCCCCGTCGGCGGAGCCGTCCCCCTCGCCGACGACGCCGGAGCAGATCAAGGCCCAGAACATCGCCGACGCGAAGGCGCGTCTGGAGAAGTACTACGAGACGACGGCCCAGGTTGCGAACAACGGCTACAAGGACTGGGACACGCAGTTGAGGCCTTTCTGGGGGCATCCGGCGCTGAGGTCCTCGCTCAGGGCTGCCTATACGGAGTCTGCCTCCTCTGGCGACTACACGACCGGCGCAGCCTCGGTTGAGTCAATGAACGTAACGCAGTACAAGGACTCGGACGTCGGCAACGAAGAGGTGCATCTCAAGGCGTGCGTTGACTTTGGTGACGTCCAGAACTTCTCGCGAGCCGGTGACGAGATTCCTCGTGCTGCCGGCGCTCCTACCAGATACCAGTTTGATTATGTGATGCGCCACCAAGGGTTGAAGAGTTATTGGACAGTTAACCAGCAGACGCCACACCCGGAGCAGGCATGCTGACCTTGCGGCTGAATCGGTGGGTCGGAAGAGCCCTGGTTGCGTCAATCGCGATGCTGGCCGCCGTGCTCGTTGGTGTGGCGCCAGCACCGATTGCAACGGCAGACGAATGCACCCCTACGACACTTCCCGACGGGGTAGTTATTCCGTGTGAAGGCGGCGGTGGTGGTGATGACGGTGGTGGCGACGATGGAGGAGACACTGGTGGCGGCGGCGGTCCACGAGTCTGCCGCGACCTGGGCGAAGTAGTCCCGTGTAGCAACGAGTACGGTGCATGGGACGGCGATTGCTATGTGCGGAATGCAAGCCCGCAGCCTCCTGCTGGGGACCCGGCATGGGAGGGCCACGAGCCTGGCGACGGAACTGTGCTTGAGTGCACCCCGCCTGCTTGTGCAGAGGCGGGCGGCAACCTTGAGAACTGCGAAGGTCACTCCTATTACTGGTCCGCCAGCCCCGCGGCTCCTGCTGGCCCCTCCGCCGAGGAACTCGCCCAACGAGCAGTAGCTGCGATGAACCTCAGCATGGGCCAGATCGGTTCCACCCCGCCGGCATCGACGGCGAACCAGAACCCCGTGGGCACCATCGGCCTGCCGATCTGGCTGTGGATCGCAAACCCGACGCGGAACACGACCGGGCCGATCGAAGTCACTCGCACCTCGCCCGATGGCGGCCTGAGCGTCACGGCCACCGGCACGCTCGACCGGGTTGAGTGGACCCTGACCGCGGCGAACGGCACCACGGTTGGCGCCATCTCGTGCGACGGAGCCAACGCACCGGGCACACCCTACGACGGTCGAAACAGCGACGAGCCGTCGCCCACCTGTGGTTTCGGGGCCGACCTCAACGGCAGCCCGGGAAACCTGACCCTCACGGGCACGGCCTACTGGGTCGTGGAGTGGCAGAGCAGCGGCGGACAGACGGGTGAGATCCCCTTCACCTCGCGGCCGAACAGCTCGCAGATCCGGATCGGCGAGCTCCAGGCGTTGCTGCGGGACTGAGCCGGCACCGGCGCACCAACAGACGACCGAGGGGCGGACCCAGAAGTGGGTGCGCCCCTCGGTCGTCTCCCGGCGGCGGCTTGACCTATAGCGCGCTATAGGTTGTGTCATGGATCGTGTGCCGCCCTCCCTGACCCCGCAGCTCGACGTCGACGTCCCCGATGAGGGGCTGTCGATCGGTGACGCCGCAGCCACTGTCGGGCTGAGCGTGCAGACCCTGCGCTACTACGAGCGCGAGGGGCTGCTGCTCGACCCGGCTCCGCGCCGGAGCAACGGTCACCGGCGCTTTCATCGCAACGACCTCGACTGGCTGGCCGGTCTGGTGATGCTGCGCGAGACCGGGATGCCGATCGCCCAGGTTCGTGACGTGGCAGCCTTGAGCCGGACTCCGGGAACGGAGCGGGAGCGCCTTGCGGCGTTCGAGGAGCATCGGGAAACCGTCGTCGCGCAGCTGAAGCGGACGCGGGAGCACCTCGCGGCACTGGACACGAAGATCGCCGCGTATCGCGCATACGTGGCCCGTGAGGAAGAGACGATCCATGACGAATGACCACGGGCGAGGGCTCGAACCGATACTGCTCGGAGACGGGCTGCGCGTACCGCCGCTCGGCCTGGGCGCGATGGGGATGAGCGCGTACTACGGCGCGAGCGACGAAGCGGAGTCGATCGCGACGCTGCGGCACGCCGTCGACGTCGGCGTGAACTTCATCGACACCGCCGAGGCTTACGGGCCCTTCGAGAACGAGAAGCTGATCGGGCGCGCGCTCGGCGCACGACGGGACGAGGTGATCCTCGCGACGAAGGCCTCCGCTGAGACCGACGACGACGGCACGATCCACGGCCGCAACGGCACGCCGGAGTACATCCGCAAGGCCGCGCACCGTTCCCTGCGGCACCTCGGCACGGACCACATCGACCTGTACTACCTGCACCGGGTGGACCCGAACGTCCCGATCGAGGAGTCCGTCGGTGCCATGGCCGAGCTGGTCACCGAGGGAAAGGTGCGGCACATCGGGCTGTCCGAGGCCTCCGCCGCGACGATCCGTCGTGCGCACGCCGTCCACCCGCTGGCCGCGGTGCAGTCGGAGTTCTCGCTCTTCGCGCGGGACGTACTGCACAACGACGAGCTGGCGACGATGCGCGAGCTCGGTATCGGGCTCGTGGCCTTCTCACCGCTCGGACGGGGAGTGCTCACCGACAGTGTGACGTCGCTCGACGACCTGGACGCCGACGACGCCCGGCGGACCCTCCCGCGCTTCCAGCCCGAGGCCTTCGCCGCGAACCGCCGACTGGTGGAGCGGGTGGCAGAGATCGCTCGCAGGCACGGGGCGACGCTCGCGCAGGTCGCGCTGGCCTGGGTCATCGCCGAGGGCGTGGTGCCGATCCCCGGCACGCGGCGGCGATCCCGGCTCGACGAGAACGTCGGGGCCGTGGGGCTGACGCTGTCGGAGGCGGATCGGGCGGAACTGGCTGAGGCGCTGCCCGCCGCGGAGGTCGTGGGAACGCGGGACTACGTGGAGGTCGCAGCAGGGATGGACCGGTAGCGCCGGCGGCTACGGCTCGGCACGAGGATCGCGCGTCATCGCGGCGGCATGCCGTTCTCGTGCGATCCTCGTCAGCCGTTGCATATCCGCAACGTCCGAGGTCGAGGGCTTGCTCTGAGCCGAGCCCCGCGCACCGGGTCGACGGATCCTCCACCGGCGAGCCCCCGGATCGTGTGCGGCCGGCGCGGGGTCCAGGATGGACCCCATGGCATCCACCAGCTCGGTCCTCCGCGGCATCGGCCAGGTAGCTCTCGGCGCCGCCCTGCTCACGGCCGGCATCGGCCACCTCACCAAGGCGCGCAAGGAGTTCCAGGCCCAGGTCCCGACCTGGTTCCCTGCCGACCCCGACACCGTCGTGGTCGGGTCCGGGATCGTCGAGATCAGCCTCGGCACCGCGCTCGTGGCCACGTGGAAGCAGCCTGCCCGACGGCGGCTGGGCGCGCTGGTCGCCGCGTTCTTCGTCGCGGTCTTCCCCGGGAACATCGCACAGCTGGTGGAGCGGCGGGACGCGTTCGGCCTGGACACGGACCGGAAGCGGGCGCTGCGCCTGCTGGGCCAGCCGGTCCTGGTCGCGTGGGCGCTCGCCTCGACGCGGGCCCGGTCCGTCCAGGACAAGGGCTGACGTCAGGCGTCCTGGAACATCCCCACGCTGCTCGCGAAGTCGACCAGCTCGAACGTCGAGCCCGTGACGAGAGTGGCCCCTGCCGCCCGGGCGACGTCCGAGACCTGCTCGACGTTCCCGTACAGCACGAACGGGACGTGGGCGTCCGCCGCGCGGACCTTCGTGAGCAGGCGGAGCCCGGCATCCGGCACGTCGACGCCGGACTCGTGCCGGCCCATGTCCGAGATCACCAGGCCGTAGCGGCGTGCGGTGAGCAGGCTCATCGCCTCGTCCGTGGTGCGCGCGGTGTCGACCTCGGCACCCTCGCGCCGCCACGACTCCGCGAGCATCGCGTTGTTCTCGGGGTGGTCGTCGACCCACAGGATCGAGTGGGGAGCCGAACCCGGCAGCGCGCCCTGCGTGTCCGGCCGACCGAAGCCGATCAGCTCGTCGGCCGGACCGGGCTCCTCGTCCTGCACGGCTTCCGGCCCGCCCCAACCGGCCTCCGGCCCGCTCCCCACGCCGCCCGCCCAGCCCCCGGCCGCGCCCACCCCGACGTCGTCCAGCCGCTTGCGCAGTGAAGCCACCTCGTGCTGCAGGTCCGTGATCATGTCGGACTGCTGGTCCGTCGCCTGCTTGAGGTTGAGCCGCTGCCCGCCGATCTCCAGCGTGACGTCGTCGGAGTTTCGCAGTTTCGACAGGAGCTGCCGTCCGAAGACCAGCAGCACGACGATCACGAGCAGGGGCCACAGCAGGCTGGCGACAGCCCCGATCAGGTCAGCAACGGGAGACACGGGATAAAACGTACAGGTCGGACGGCGGTGGGCGTCAGCCCTCCAGCAGCCCCCGGATGTCGTCGGCGCCCAGCGACCCCGCGAACGCCCCGGCGTCGTCGCTCAGCACGGCGTCGAACAGCCGGGCCTTGCGCTCCTTGAGCGCCATCACCTTGTCCTCGATCGTGTTCTCGGAGACGAGCCGGAACACCATCACGTTCGACGTCTGCCCGATGCGGTGCGTCCGGTCGATCGCCTGTGCCTCCGTCGCCGGGTTCCACCACGGGTCGAGCAGGTAGACGTAGTCGGCCTCGGTCAGGTTCAGCCCGAACCCGCCGGCCTTGAGGCTGATCAGGAACACCGGTGCCGTGCCGTCCTTGAACCGGCCGATCACCTCCGGCCGGCGCCGGGTGGAGCCGTCCAGGTACTCGTACGGGATCCCGAGCTCCCGGCACACCTCCGCCGCCTTGGCCAGGAACGACGTGAACTGCGAGAACACCAGCGCGCGGTGCCCCTCGGCGGCCACCTCGGCGAGCTGCTCGGCGAGCAGGTTCAGCTTGGCCGACGCCACGCCCTCGTACTCCGCGTCCACCAGCGAGGCGTCCAGCGCCATGCGGCGCAGCGTGGTCAGCGCGCGGAACACCGCCACGCGGTTCTCGTCGAAGCTGTCCAGCAGACCCAGCAGCCGGGACCGCTCCCGCTGCAGGTGCGTGTCGTAGATCCGGCGGTGTCGGGGGTCCAGGGTCACGCGGAGCACCTGCTCCTGCCGCTCGGGCAGCTCCGGCGCCACCTGGCTCTTGGTCCGGCGCAGCATGAGGGGCTTGATCCGGCGGCGGAGCCGGCCCAGGAGCGGGCCCGAGTCGCCCTCGCCGGCGACGGGCTTGACGTAGTCCTCGCGGAACCTGGTCGCCGACCCGTACAGCCCCGGCGCCACGATCGCGAGCATCGCCCACAGCTCCATGAGGTTGTTCTCCATGGGCGTGCCCGTGATCGCCAGCTTGAACGGCGCCCGCAGCCGGCGGGCCGACTCGTTGGCCCGCGTCTGGTGGTTCTTCGCGAACTGCGCCTCGTCGAGGATCAGCCCGCTCCACCCGACGTCGGCGAACGCGTCGAAGTCCAGCCGGAAGATCGCGTACGAGGTGACGACGACGTCCGCCCCGGCGGCCACGTCCGCCACCGACGTCCCGGCCTTGCGAGCCGTCGTCGGCAGCGTCACCACCTTCAGGTCCGGCGTGAACCGCGCGGCCTCGGCCGCCCAGTTGCTCACCACCGAGGCGGGCGCGACCACGAGGAACGGCGGCGAGCCCGGGGCCGCCTCCTGGCGGGCCTGGGCCACGAAGGCCAGGGTCTGCACGGTCTTGCCCAGCCCCATGTCGTCGGCGAGGATCCCGCCCAGCCCGTGCCGCCACAGGAAGGTCAGCCACTCGAACCCGTGCTGCTGGTACGGCCGCAGCTCCGCCTTCAGGCCCACGGGCGGGGGCAGTGTCTGCGGGCCCTCGGCACCGTCGGCGGTGAGCGCGACCAGCTCGCTCACCGAGTGTCGCCACCGGTCGGACTGCTCGACGAAGTCGGCGACGTCCTCCAGCTCGGCCCAGAGGCTCGCGTTGAAGCGGCTGACCCGGAGCTTGCCCGGCTGGTCCGAGAGCCGCTGCGCCTCCTCGATCAGGGCCCGGAGCTCCGCGAACACCGGCAGGTCCGTGCGCAGCCAGGTGCCGTCGGTGAGCATGAACCGCTTCTGGTTGCGGGCCAGCGCGTCGAACAGCGACCCGAAGGGGATCTCGCGCCCGTTGACCGCCACGGTGACGCCCAGCTCGAACCAGTCCATGTCGCCGCTGTCGGTGGCGCGCATGCTGACGACCGGCGTCGCCTCGAGCCCGCGGTACTCCGGCAGCTCGTCGCTCTCGACCCGGACGTCCGGCAGTGCCCGGAGCGCGGGCAGCGCCGTCGTGACGAGGTCCATCGCCCGCAGCCCGCGATACACCTCGGGCGCCACCCGGAAGTGGCCGAACCCCGGCAGCTCGCGCACCGCGGCCACGGCGCGGCCCAGGGTCGCGGTCTCCGCCGCGAGGTCGCGCAGGTCCGCTCCCGGCTCCAGCGCCGTGGTCAGCGGGTACTCCTTGTCCGACGGCGGGTAGGCCCACCGCCACGTCACGTGCACCTCGGCCGCCGACACCGCCTCGATGGACGCGACGAGCTCCGGCCGGGGCAGGTCCGGCAGGTCGACGCCGGGCTCCGCGCGGACCCGGACCTCACGCCGTAGGAGCGGGAGGTAGTCCGCGAGGAACTCGTCGACGGCGTCGGCCGGGATGGCGACGTCGGACAGGTGCACCGCGGCGCGCTCCTGGTCGGTGAGCGGCGCCGCCGTCGGGCCCAGGGTGATGGTGCGGCCCTGGGACGACTCCTCGACCGCGAACAGGCCGTGGTCGCCGAGCGGTCCGACGGACGTCGCGGCCGTGACCACGCCGTCGAAGGCGACGGTCCGCTCCAGGCGCGCGCCGCCGTCGGGCAGGGAGAGGTCGAGGGAGACAGACGCGTCGTGGGCCAGCCGCACCGACTCCCGACGGGACTTGCCGACCAGCTCGATCCCGAGCTCCGCCGCGTCGGCGAGGTGGTGCCAGAAGGGGCGGGCGAGCACGTCGTCGAGACTGATCCAGTCACCGGTGCTGAGGTAGCCGTAGCCGCGCGGGCTCGTGGCGCGCAGGGCGTCGAGGGTGGTGAACCACTGCCGGACCGCGGGGTCGACCCCGCGGAGGAACCCGTTGCGGATGTAGTTCCACGAGGCGTTGCCGCCCACCCAGGCGCCCCGGTCGTTGCGCTGCACGGGCCGCATCGACAGCGCCAGGTTGTTCGCGGCGGCGGTGCCGTCGATCCGCAGCTGGAGCGCCAGCTCCGGCGCATCGTCGGGCGCCGGCCCGGCCGGCGGTCCCGCGGGCGCGGTGGGCACGAGCTGCTGGACGACCGCCTTCCACTCCGGCACCTGCGGTGCGCGGGTCAGCGACGACGCGGACCGCACCAGCGAGGCCAGCCCGTCCGTCCCGGACTCCAGCAGAGTCGCCGCCACGTGCTTGCAGGCGGACCTGACCGGGCACGTGCAGTCCGAGCCGACGACGACGGGCGGCCCCGGCGGGTCCTCCTGGAACTCGATGGAGCACGAGTAGGTGCTGCGGCCGCTGCCGCGCACCCAGGAGATGAGCAGCATCTCGGCCGGCAGCCACTCCCACGAGATGACCCGGCCCTGCTGCTGGTACTCCTCCCCGCGCTGGTACGCGCCGCTGCCCACCAGCAGCTTGATGGCCGCGGGGTGGATGCGCGGGGCGGGGATCGGCGGGGGCACCCATCCATGGTTCCACGCCGGCCGGCCCGCACCGCCGAGTTATCCACAGCGTGCCGCGCATCACACGGAGTGTCAGTGGCTTCTGGGAGGGTGTCCGCATGAACCCGTTGCCCGACGCCGGCCGCCGGCCCGCCGCGCTCAGCATCATCGCCCTCGCCCTCGCGGCGTGGATGGCGGTGCCGCAGCGCCTGCTCCTTCCCAGGAGCGAGCTCGACCTGGGGTTCACCACGAACAACCTGGTCTACATGGTGGAGAACGCGGCGACGGCCGGGACCGTGCTGCTCGCTCTGGGAGCGGCCGCGCTGCGGGCCCGACGGCTCCTGGTCGCCGCCGTCGTCGTGGTCGGCGCGCACCTGCTGCTCCAGGTCGGCACGGCCGTGGTGCAGCTCGCGTTCGGCGCCCGGCCCGACCTGCTCCTGGGCACCCTGGCCGAGATCTTCGTGCTGGCCGTCGTGGCGACCGGCGTCCTGCTCGCGCTGCTCCTGCGCGATCCCCGGACGGCGCGGCGGGCCGGCCTGGTCGTCGTCCTGGTCGGTGCGGTCATCCACACCCTGTGGACAAGCGTGCTGCTCCCGGTCGTCTCGATGCTGTCGTTCGGGGGTCTGCTGACCGGGATGATCGGATCGCTGCTGCTGAGCGCGGTGCTCGGGCTGCTCGTCGTGGCGGCGGCCGCGCTGTGCGGCTGGGCGGCACCCGTGACGCGGCGGATCGGGGCGCTGCTCGCGGCGGTCGTCGCGGTGCTCGGCCTCCTGGCCGCGGCCGGCTCGTTCGGCGTACTCGGCGCTGGGTACGCGGTGGCGCAGATCCTGCAGGGGCTGCTGATGCTGACTGTCGTGCCGTTCGCCGTCGTCGCGGCCCGGCGCCCTGCGGTGGCCGTTACCCCTGATCCGGCCACCGTCGAGGCTTGAGAGAACTGCTATCTCGCGGAGCTGGCCCGGATTTCTTCCAGCGCCACGACCTCGAGGATCTGCTTGACGATGATCGGACCGACCGACTCCCAGGAGAGCATCTCGGCGATCACCATGTAGGAAAGGTCGTCCCCGGTGAAGCAGCCGCCACGGTGCAGAGCGTTGAGCAGGCGGTGCTTGGGCCAGGTGAGTTCGTCGAGCCGCTCGACCCGCCGCACTGCGGGGTAGAGGCGGCCGACGGGAAGGGGCTTGAGCCGCGTCACTGCGGCGTCTGCCAGGCGTGCGACGCCTACGTCGGTCTTGTTGTCGACCTTACCGACGTACCAGGCGTCGTCTTCGGCCATGACCTCGCGGAACCAGGGAAATACCTCACCCCAGGTTGGCGTCGGGGTGACGGCGGGTGCGTCGGACATGAACGGGAGCCTCCAGTCCCTGTAGGTAACTAGTCTCAATCCTTGCACCGTTCGACCGGCAAAACAGGCATGTTCGCCTCAAAAGACCGGACCTCATCCACAAATTCACCCGCTTACCGGTTGCCGCACCAGCGCAGCCGTGCGAGTGCCGCGGAGACCGAACAGCAGCGCGGCCAGGACGTACCCCAGGGAGAGGGCGACGAAGAGGCCGGGCGACCAGCCGGCGTCCGGCACGAGGAATGCCGCGAGGGCCGCCGCGCCGACGAACGCGGCGTTGTAGAGCACGTCGTAGAACGCGAAGGCACGACCGCGGTACGCGTCCTCGGAGTCGCGCTGCACGATGGTGTCGACGGCGATCTTGGCGCCCTGCGCCGCGAGGCCGAGCAGCCCGGCGGCGGTGACCACGGCGGCGAAGCCGGGCTCGGGCACGAGGATGAGCTGCGACAACCCCGCCACCAGGAGCATCACGGCGATCCAGGACTGCGGGGCCATGCGCCGGGCCAGCACCGCGGTGAGCAGGATCGCGAGCCCGCCGCCCACGCCGGTCGCCGCGATCACCGTGGCGAACATCGCGAGCCCCGCGGTCGGGTCGTCAGGGTCGGCCAGCAGGTTGCGGGACATCAGGATCGACGCGATGAACACGACCCCGTACAGGAAGCGGTGCAGCGCCATGACCAGCAGCGCCTGGCCGGGCGTGCGGCGTGCGGCCAGGTAGCGCGCGCCGTCGACCAGGCCGCGGACGACGTTCGCCAGCTCGTTGCGGATGGAGCCGACGGCGGGCTCCAGCGGACCCAGCAGCGTGCGCGACATCCGCAGCCCCAGCAGCGAGGCGCAGCCCATCACGACGCTCGCGCAGGCCAGCGCCGTGGCGTCGTGGACCCGGCCCGACGGCATCGCGAGGCTCAGCACGAAGCTCAGGCCGCCCCCGAGGAACGCCGCACCCGCGCCGAGCGTCGGCGTCAGCGCGTTGGCCGTGAGCAGCAGGTCGCCCTGGACCACGCGCGGCAGGCCCGCCGAGAGGCCGGCGAGCAGGAAGCGGTTGACGCTCAGGGCCGCGAGGCCCAGCACGTAGATCGCGGGCGTGACGCCCTGCGTGAGCATGAGCACCGCCATCGTGGCGGTGATCAGCACGCGCACCGCGTTGCCGTAGACCAGCACCTGACGCCGCTGCCACCGGTCCAGGAACACGCCGGCGAACGGTCCCACCACGGTGAAGGGCGCCAGCATCAGCGCGAACGCGCCGGCGATCGCGGACGCCGACCCCTGTGACTCCGGGCTGAAGAACAACAGGTTGGCGAGGCCCACCTGGAACATGCCGTCGGCTGCCTGGGACACGAGCCGCACCGCGAACAGCTTCCGGAACCCGGGAAGGCGCAGCAGAGCGCGCAGCTCGGCGAGGACGGTCACACCGTCGAGCCTAGCCGCGCACGCCCTTCGCCACCTGGGCTCGCGCGCGCGGAAGTTCACCTGCGCGACACCCCCGGGCCAGCCCACGGTCCTCCCAGCGACACCGGATCGCGCGACGGTGCCGAGCGTGTCTCCTCACCGCCGCCATGCGGCCTTCATCGCTTCCGGCGCGGTTCTCGCGCTCGGCCTGAGCACGCTTCCGGCGATCGCCGCCAGCCACCACACCCCGACCGGATCGACCGGATCGACTGGATCGTTCGGCACGACCAGCGCGCGCGAGACGTTCCACCGCCTCGCCACCTACCCCGTCTTCGAGAACGTCCCGGCGGGCACCGATCCCGCCGACGCGACCGTCGCCGAGATCTCCGCGGTCAGCGAGGACGGCCGGACCCTCGTCCACACCGACGCCGCCGCCCGGCGCATCGGCTTCGTCGACATCAGCGACCCGGCCGAGCCCAAGGGCCTGGGCACGCTGTCGCTCGCCGAGCTCGGCTCGGAGCACGACGAGCCGACCTCGGTCGCGGTCGTCGGCGACCACGTGCTCGTCGTCGTCGACAGCTCGACGTCGTTCACCGCGCCCTCCGGCCGTCTCGATGTCGTCGACCTCGCGACCCGCACCCTGGTGCGCTCGATCGACCTGGGCGGGCAGCCCGACTCGATCGCCGTCACGCACGACGGCGCCCACGCCGTCATCGCGATGGAGAACCAGCGCGACGAGGACGTGCTGCCCGACACGGGCGAGGGCGAGGAGGGCGACCTCCCGCAGGCGCCCGCCGGGTTCCTGCAGTTCGTCGACCTCCCCGGCACCGACCCCGCGGCCTGGCAGGTACGCCTCGTCGCGCTCGACGAGGCGGCGCTCGCGGCCGCCGGCCTGGACACCCCGCAGGACCCGGAGCCCGAGTACGTCTCGATCAACCCGTCCGACACCAAGGTCGCGGTGACGCTGCAGGAGAACAACGGCGTCGCCGTGCTCGACGTCGTCTCCGGCGAGCTCGAGAACGTGTTCTCGGCGGGCGACGTCGCTCTGGAGGGCGTGGACACCGAGGACGACGGCGCGATCGACCAGACCGGCTCCGTCGAGGCCGCCCCGCGCGAGCCCGACGCGATCGGCTGGATCGACGACGAGCACGTCGCCACGGCGAACGAGGGCGACTGGAAGGGCGGCACGCGCGGCTGGTCGGTCTTCGAGGCCGCGACCGGCGACGTCGTCTGGGACGCGGGCTCCTCGGTCGAGGAGCTCGCCGTCCGCGTCGGCCTGCACAACGAGGACCGCGCCGGCAAGAAGGGCGTGGAGATGGAGGGCCTCGCCGTCGCGACCCTCGACGGAGTCCGCTACGCGTTCGTCGGCTCCGAGCGGTCCAACTTCGTGGCCGTCTACGACGTCTCCCGCCCGGCGAAGCCGCGGTTCGTGCAGGTGCTGGCCACGACGAACGGTCCGGAGGGGATCCTGCCGGTCCCGTCGCGGAACCTGCTCGTCGTCTCCTCGGAGGAGGACGCGGCCGAGGACGGCGTCCGCGCGTCGGTCTCGGTGTTCGGCAAGGGGCAGCGGTACGCCCGCTCGGCCGGTACGGCTCTGCTCGATGCCGCGGCTTTGCGGGGCTCGCAAGCTCACTCCTCAGCCGCGGCCTTCCCGTCGATCGTCTCGGCCGACGCCCGCACCTCCGCGGGAACGAAGAAGCCGATCGGCTGGACCGCGCTCGGCGCGCTCTCGGCCGACCCGGCCAAGCGTGACCGCCTGTGGACCGTGACCGACGCCGCGAAGTCGCCGACGTCGATCCTCTCCGTCTCGACCGCCGGCACGCGCGGCTCGAAGAACGGCCCCGCGGTGATCGACCGCGAGATCGTCGTGACCGAGGACGGCGAGCCGGTCGGCCTGGACGCCGAGGGCATCTGGGCGCGTCCGTCGGTCCGCGGCACGGCGGGCGGGTTCTGGCTCGGCGTCGAGGGCGCGACCGGTCCGGAGAACGCGCTGGTGCGCGTCTCGGCGTCGGGCCGCGTGCAGGAGCGCGTCAGCCTGCCCGACGACGTCGCCGCAGGCCTCGGCAAGTGGGGCATCGAGGGCGTGGCCGGCACCGTGGACCGCGACGGCGAGCACCTGTTCGTCGCGCTCCAGCGGGGCCTGACCAGCGACGACGGCGTGGGCGGCTACGCCCGCATCGGCCGGTACGACGTCGCGACGGGGGAGTGGACCTGGTTCGGCTACGAGCTGTCCCGGCCCACCGCCGACGGCGACTGGGTCGGCCTGTCCGAGATCACCGTCGTGGACCGCGACACCCTCGCCGTGATCGAGCGGGACAAGCTCAACGGCCCGGCGGCGAAGCTCAAGGCCGTGTACACGGTGGACCTGCCGAAGCGGGACCCGCGTCCGGGCACCGTCCCGGTGCTGCGCAAGAAGCTCGCGATCGACGTGCTGCCCGCGCTTCGTGCCACGAACGGCTGGACGCAGGAGAAGCTCGAGGGCCTCACCATCGGCGGCGACGGCCGGGTGTACGCGATCACCGACAACGACGGCGTGCAGGACGCGACCGGCGAGACGGTGTTCCTGGACCTGGGCAGCGCCCGCAAGATCTTCCGCTGAGTGCTGCCGTCGCTGGTCGAGCTTGTCGAGACCTGGTGAGGTCTCGACAAGCTCGACCAGCGGGGTGAGGTCTCGACAAGCTCGACCAGCGGGGTGGGGTCTCGACAAGCTCGACCAGCGGGGTGGGGTCTCGACAGGCTCGACCAACGAAGGTCTCGACCAGCTCGACCGCCGACGTCGAGGTCAGCCCCGCGCGCCCGCGTGGATCGCCAGCGCCCCGTAGGCCGGGACCGAGGCCGTGAACCAGCCGCCCGAGTCCACGGTCCGCTTCACCGAGCAGTCCGCCGCCGCGACGACGTCGCAGTACGTGCCCGCCGGCAGCGACGTCTGGAACGAGCGCTGCACGGCCGAGGCGGTGTTGTTCAGCACCACGTACCCCTTGGTGCCGCGGCCGTACGAGACCAGGTTGCCGCCGTCGTCCCACCAGTTGGTGACCTCGGTGCCGGCCACCTCGTTGTGGAAGCCGACCATGCCGCGGATCTCGGTCCAGCGCTGCGTGCAGGTCCACCTGCCCGCGCCGCAGGTCGCGTCCGGGACCGTGGTCTCGGTAGCGCCCGGCGCGCCGGCGTCGTTGTTCGAGAACTCGTAGCCCGAGTACACGCTGGGCGAGCCGTACGGCCACGAGAGCAGGAACGTGTTGGCCAGGACGTACTTGGCGCCCCACTTGTAGTTCATCGACTCGCCGTTGCGCTCCGTGTCGTGGTTGTCCACGAACACACCCGCCCGGTCGTACGGCAGCTTGCCGTCCCCGATGAAGCGCAGGTTCTTGATCTGCCCGTCGAAGTCACGCTTGAGCTGCCGTGCGTAGTCGAACTCGTGCGAGTCGCCGCTGCCCAGGTACTCGGACGGCTGGATCGGCTCACCCGCGGCCCCGATCACCTCGTGCACCCAGAACACGTTCGGGTTGCTCATCCGCGCCTTGATCGCCTCCAGGTCCGACGCCGGGATGTGCTTCGCGGCGTCGATCCGGAACCCGTCGACGCCGAGGGACACCAGGTCGTCGAAGTACGCGGCGAGCCGGCCCCGCACGTAGTCGGAGCCCGTACGCAGGTCCTGGAGCGAGACCAGGCGGCAGTTCTGCACCTGGTAGCGGTCGCCGTAGTTCGAGATGTTGCTGCGGCAGTCGTTGAAGTCCGCCGCGCTGTACGTCCCGGCGAAGTTGTCGTCCGAGAACTGCGTGCCGGCGACGCCCGTGCCGGACTGGCCGGCGCCCGCCATGTGGTTCACGACGGCGTCCGCGATCACGCCCACCCCTGCTGCGTCGCAGGCGGCGACCATGTTCGCGAACTCGGCCCGGGTGCCCAGCTTGGACTCGATCCTGTAGCTCACGGGCTGGTACGACGTCCACCACTGCGAGCCGCGGATGTGCTCCATCGGCGGGGAGACCTGCACGTAGCCGAACCCGGCGGGCCCGACGACGTCGGCGCACTCCGCGGCGACGGAGTCCCAGGTCCACTGGAACATGTTCAGGATGACGTCCCCGTCGCCGTGCTCCGGGGTCGCTGCCCGGGCCGGCTCGGCGGCGGGTGTGGCGGCGCTCGCGACCAGACCCAGGGTCAGTGCGGTGGCGAACGTCGTCAGGGTGGCTAGCAGGCGGCGGGGCACGTTCGGATGGCGCGTCATGGCGGCTCCTTGCGGCGTCGTCCCGGCTGAGGCCAGTGCGGCGTTGCACGGCCGTTTCCGGATCTTGCTGCAAGCCTTGCAGAAACGTACGACGACACGCCAGAGGCCCGGGTGAAATACCCGGGCCTCTGGCGTGTCGTTGCCCCGACGGGGGTCGGTTCAGTCCTCGTTGGGCATGAGGATCCAGAACGCGATGTAGGCGAGGAACTGCGGTCCAGGGATGAAGACGGAGGCGACGGTGAGGACCCGGACGAGCGTCGGGTCCCAGCCGAATCGGTGGGCGATACCGGCGCAGACACCGGCGATCATGCGCCCCTGGCGCGGACGGGAAAGTGTCTGTGTGCTCATGTCATCGACGCTACGTGCGCCACGAGCCGCCCGGTATCCGGTGATCCCCCGGCGCGGCCCTGAACCTGCCCGGAGGGGCGGCCAGGGTGGACCCGGGCCCCCGCCGGGGTGCTCAGGCGGCCTGACGCTCGTTCGGGATCGCGACCCAGCAGATGAGGTAGGCCAGCACCTGCGGGCCGGGGATGAGGATCGAGGCGACGGCGACGACCCGCACGACAGTGGGGCTCCAGCCGAACCGGCGGGCGATCCCGGCGCAGACACCGCCGATGATGCGCCCCTGGCGAGGACGGGAAAGGGTGTTTGTGCTCATGTCCTCGACGCTACGTGCGCCGCACCCGGGGCGACATCCGGGCTCACCCGGATCTTTGCCCTGAGCGCGGGCCTGGACCCCTGTACCCCGCTTCGGGTGAACTATCCCGAACTTCGTTGTTGTCGCGTTCTGGCCGACCTACCCTCAGCGAGGCCCCTGCCTACCTGCACGGGGCCTCGGCGACCCCTGAGGGGTCCGTGGGAGGACGGCGACGTGAATCCGCTTCGACTCTCGGCTGCATCGAGCCGGGCGCTGGCCCTCCTGACCGGAGGCGCGCTCCTTGCCGGCCTGATCACGGTTCCCGCGATCCCCGCCCCGGCCGCCACGGCGGAGCCGTCACCCTCTGCGACAGGACCCGCTCCTGTGCTGTCGACCATGATCAACGGCGAGGCCTGCGGCGACGACCCGGTCTGGTACCACGGCGACGGCTCGTACCTGGTGCTCCGGTGGTCCTCCACGTTCGACGTGCCCACGGCCGACACCGCCGTCCTCTACACGGTCGTCAGTCCGGACGGCGTGGACCTGGACAAAGCCCCCGCCCCGGTGGACGACGGCGTCGCCGTCAGCAGGGATCGCACGCTGAGCGTGGACGACGGCACGGTCTACACCCTCGAGGTGCGGCTCCGGGACGCGGACGGGGTCTGGGCGGAGGAGCCCGTGGCGTCGTGCGTCTTCGGCGTCCGTCACCCACCCGTCATCCGGGCGGTGGTGCCGGATCTCGGGGCCGACGCGGTGTACGTCTCCGGCGAGGCCCGCGGCGGTGCGGGCGTGGCCGGGCGATACCTGGTGGCCGACACGTATCAGCATCGGGGAGAGGCCGTCGCGTACGAGTACGCCCTGACGACGAACTCGAGCCGGCCCACGACGTGGGAGACCGTCCTGGTGCCCGACGCCGGCCCGGCGTCGATCCCGGTGCTCCCGATGGCACCGGGCAGCCACTACCTGCACCTGCGGGGGATCGACCAGTACGGGGTCGCCGGTCCGAGGTGGTCCAAGAACCTCCTGGTGGGCGCGGCCGGCACGTCGAAGCCGGTGCCCCCCGCGGTCACCGTGGCGGATCTTGCCGGAGAACCGGGCGACGGCCGAATCCCCCTGGCCGTCACGCTGACGAGCGACCTCGCGTCCAAGCCGATGGGCGAGGTCGTGCTCCGGTACGGGGCGGTGGTGCTCGGCCGTGCCACGTTCGACGCACAGACCGAGACCGTCCTCGTGGAACCGGCCCCGCTCGGCACCGGGTTCCGGCAGATCACGGCGGAGTACCAGCAGCTGGAGGGTGCCCCGGTGCTCTCGACGACAGCCCGTGTCTGTGCGAAGGACTGTGTCTTCACCGGTGGGTGGGCTGTGGTCGAGTCGATCGAGTCGTCCGGCAACGCCCATCCCAGCTACAACAGCTTCTACCGGGCTGTGGTCGACGGCTTCAGCCCGACCCCGGCGTCGTACACGTACCAGTGGCTGCGCGACGGTGCGGCCATCAAGGGCGCCACGAGCAGTCAGTACCTGAGCTCGCCGGCGGACGTCGGGCGCAGCATCGCCGTACGCGTCACGGCGACGGGGCCCAGCACGAGCCCCCGGTCGGTCACGTCGACACCGTTCACGGTCCGGCCGCGGGACACCATGCACGTCAGCTATGGGCTCAGCGGCGTCGGCAGCCCCTGGGAGAGCAACTACTGCTACTGCCAGGCCAGTGACGGCCGCAGCGCTGGAATCGCAGGAAGCGGATGGGCAGCGCAGGCTCTGATCGCCCGCCCGTACTCGGAGTCGTACGCGACGAGCCCGGTGCCCTCGACCAGCACCGAGTCGCGGGCCGCCTTCTGGTTCGAGTCCGAGGGCTACGTGCAGGGCCGCGGATGGGTCGGTTCCCAGGCCAGGTCGAACATGTACTACCTCGGCAGCATCGGGGAGAAGCGTCGGCTCGAGGCCATCCGGATCTCGCCTGGCGGTCCGCACGCGTCGTTCTACGACGTCTGGTACCGCGTGTACGTGCCGAAGTTCGGCTGGCTGGGCTGGGCGAAGAACGGGGAGGCCGCGGGTACGACGGGGTACGCCTACCGCATCGAGGACGTCCAGATCCGCGTGCTGGCCAAGGGCAAGACACCCACGGCGACCACGACCGGCAACGCACCCTTCTACGACAAGACGACCCAGAACCAGGCGGAGGTGCAGCCCTACCTGCGGCCGGCGGGCTGGAAGCCGATCGTTCGCGGTGGGGCGACCGCCGGGTACACCAGCACCTCGCAGCGCCTCAACGCCGTGAGCATCGACGTGAACGGCCGGGAGTACTCGGGCGGTGTCCAGGTGTCGGCCAAGGTCGAGGGCTCCGGCTGGCGGCCCTACATGGGCGACGACCGGGTCTCGGGCACGTACCACCGCACCAACCGCACCTCCGCCTACCGGATGCGGCTCACCGGCGAGATGGCCAAGCAGTACGACCTCTACTACCGCGTCCACGTGGCCGGCACCGGCTGGCTCGGCTGGGCGAGGAACAACGGGCGCGCCGGCACGGAGTCGTACAAGTACCGCAACACGGCGGTCCAGGTGGTGCTCGTCAAGAAGGGCGAGCGTCCGCTGATGAGCGCCTACGGCCGAGCGGCCTACAAGGGCTGAAGCGGGCCGGTGCCGGGCGGCGGTCCCGCCCGGCACCGCGAGGCGTCTCACCACCCGCCCGGCGCCAGCACCTTCCTGATCCGCTTCTCGCTGACCGGCCCGTCCGTGCCGAGCTGCTGCGCGAACAGCGACACCCGCAGCTCCTCCAGCATCCAGCGCACCTCGGCCAGCTCGGCGGCGCGGGCGGCGTCCGGCGACCCCGCCGCGTATGTCGCCTGCGCCTTCTCGTATGCCGACGTCACGTCGCCGATCCGCCACGCGAGGTCGGCGTCGCGCCCAGGGTTCTCCGCCGCCTTGGTCAGGCGGTGGGAGTCCGCCCGCAGGTAGCGCGCCAGGTGCGGCAGCCGCCGCGGCGGCGTCGCCGAGACGAACCCGTCGTGGATCAGCGTCGCGCGGTGCTCGCGGACGTCCTGCAGCGTGTTGAGCAGCGCCAGGCTGCCCGACGCGCGGACCTCCGCCTCGAGCGTGCGGCTCGCCGACAGCGCGGCGACCACGTGCCCGACGACGCGGTGCACCTCGTCCTCCAGGTGCTTCCGGACGAACGCGAGCGCGTCGGCGTAGTCCGCCGCCGACCGCACGGCCGCCGCGTCCGGCCCGCCCGGGGGCGTGTCGTACCGCGTCTCGTCGGCCGGTGCCGTCAGCGAGCCGACGGCGGCGAGCTGCAGGTCCGCCACCAGCGCCTCCGTGCTGGGGTACGGCGACGCCGCGAGCGTGAGCGACTGCGTGCCGGTCCACCGCGACGTGATCCGCCCGGTCCCGAGCGCGGTCTCCGACAGCAGCAGGCGGCGCACGCCGGCGGCGTGCGCGGCGGCCTGGGCCGTCTCGTCCGCCAGGATCCGGAGCGCGACGCCGACGGTGCGGGCCTGTCCCTTCACCTTCGGGGCGGTCTCCTCGACCAGCGCGGGGAAGCCCCGGACCACGACCCCGGCGCCCACGTCGGTCGACACCGACTCCGGCAGCGTCCCGCCGTCGGGCAGCCCGGCGGGCCACCCGGTCAGCCCGGTCTGCTCCCCGACGACGGCGCCGGCGCTCGTGCCGCTCCCGGCCGCGCCCGAGGCGCGCGCGCCCACCGCGGCCGGCGACGCGGAGCCCGGCGCGGGCGCCTTCGCTCCCGGTACGGCCCCGTCGGCGCTCCCGGACGCAGCGGATCCGGCCGCAGCGCCCCCGGCACCGGCGGCGGCCCGGGCCTCGGCCAGCGCGGCGCCGACGGCCCCGCGCACGGCCGACCGCACCGCGGCCTCCGCGCGCGACGCGAGCTTGCGCTGCAGCAGCACCAGGTCCTTGGACTCGTCCAGCACCACGGACGAGGCGTTCCGGCCCCGCCCGCGCTCCTCGATCACCCGGAACGTCACGCGCAGGTGCCCCGGCAGCCGGGAGACGCGCTCGTCGTCCCACACCTCGGCGGGCACCACGACGTCGCGCAGCGCGCGGACCGCCCGGGTGAACGCCGACGTGTAGGGCTCGGCCATGTCGCCCGCCCGGGCGATGTCTTCCCAGGCCGGAGCCTCGGTGCGCAGCCAGGCGACGATCTCGCGGGCGACGTCGGGGGCCGGCACGAGCTCGCGCCGCACCGTCTTGGGCAGCGACTTGATGGTCGCCACGGTCAGCTCCTCGAGCAGCCCGGGCACCATCCAGTCGAACCCGTCCGGCACCACGCGGGCCAGCACGGCCACGGGCACGTGCACGGTCACGCCGTCGGCGTCGGACCCGGGCTGGAACTGGTAGGTGAGCGGCAGGGTGAGCTCGCCCTGCGGCCAGGTCTCCGGGAACTCGGCCGTGTCCACGGAGGCGTCGCCGACGAGCTGCTCCATGGTGAAGGTGAGCAGGTCCGGCGTCTCCTTGCGGGCCCGCGACCACCAGCGGTCGAAGTGCGCAGCGGACACCACGGTCTCGGGCACGCGCTCGTCGTAGAAGGCGAACAGGTCGTCCTCGTCCGCCACCAGGCCGCGCTGCCGGGACCGGGCCTCCAGCTCGCCGGCCTCCTCCAGGAGCGCCCGGTTGTCGTGGAAGAACCGGTGGTGCGTGGTCCACTCGCCCTGCACCAGAGCGTGCCGCACGAACATCTCGCGGGCCGCCTCGGGGTCCACCTTCGCGTAGAGCACGCGGCGGTCGGACACGATCGGCACGCCGTACAGCAGCACCTTCTCCGTGCACATCGCGGCGCCCTGCTTGGTGGACCAGTGCGGCTCCGAGTAGGTGCGCTTCGCGAGCGGCCCCGCGAGGTCCTCGGCCCACTCCGGCTGGATGCGGCTGACGTCGCGGGCCCACAGCCGGCTGGTCTCGACCAGCTCGCCCGCCATGATCCACACCGGCGGCTTCTTGGACAGCGGCGAGCCCGGGAAGATCGCGAACCGCGCCCCGCGGGCGCCGATGTACTCGTTGCGGGCCTGCTTCTTGGCCCGCTTCAGCGCGCGCTCGCGCGCCTCGCCCCGCAGGTGCGCGACGGCGGACGCCTTGACCTCGCCGGTGTCCTGCATGCCGATCTGCGACAGCAGGCCCGCGAGCAGCGACCGGTGGATCGTGTCGTCGTCCCAGGTCTGCCGGTACGACGCCACCTCGGGCTCGATACCGTCGGTGGTCGGGCTCGACCCGCGGTCCGGACGGTTGCGCGGCTGGAACGACATCTCGATGCCCAGCGGCTTGGCCATCTCGCGGAGCTGCGCCACGACGTCCTGCCACTCGCGGATGCGCAGGAAGTTCAGGTACTCCGCCTTGCACTGCCGGCGGAACGCCGAGCTGGAGAGCAGCCGCTGCTGCTCCCGCACGTACTCCCAGAGGTTCAGGTACGTCAGGAAGTCGGAGCGCGGGTCGGCGAACCGGGCGTGCAGCTGGTCGGCCTGCGCGCGCTGCTCGGCGGGGCGCTCGCGGGGGTCCTGGATCGACAGCGCGGCCGCGACGATCGCCACCTCGCGGGCGACACCGTGCCGCGAGCCCTCGATGACCATGCGCGCCAGGCGCGGGTCCATCGGCAGCTGGGCGAGGGTGCGGCCCACCTCGGTGAGCTGCGTGACGCCGTCGATCTCCTCCAGCGCGCCGAGCTCGGTCAGGAGCTGCACGCCGTCGCGGATGGCGCGCGTGTCCGGCGGCTCCACGAAGGGGAAGCGGGCGACGTCGTCGGGCGTGCTGACCACGCCCACCGAGATCATCTGCAGCAGCACCGACGCCAGGGAGGTACGCAGGATCTCGGGCTCGGTGAACTCGGGCCGGCCGTCGAAGTCCTCCTGCGAGTAGAGGCGGATCGCGATGCCGTCGGCGACACGGCCGGAGCGGCCGCTGCGCTGGTTGGCCGAGGCCTGCGAGACCGGCTCGATGGGCAGACGCTGCACCTTGGTCTGCTTGGAGTAGCGGCTGATGCGGGCGGTGCCCGGGTCCACCACGTAGTGGATGCCCGGCACGGTCAGCGACGTCTCGGCCACGTTCGTGGCCAGCACGATGCGCCGCGACGCGTGCTGCTGGAAGACCCGGTGCTGCTCCGCGCTCGACAGCCGCGCGTACAGCGGCAGGATCTCGATGTGCTGCGGGTGCTTCGGGTCGCGCGCCCGCTCCTTGTAGTGGCCGGCCAGGCCGTCGGCGGCGTCGTGGATCTCGCGCTCGCCCGAGAGGAACACGAGGATGTCGCCGCTGCCCTCCCGGAGCAGCTCGTCGCAGGCGTCGATGATGCCGGTGACGAGGTCCTTCTCCTCCTCGCCGCGGGCCTTGCCCTTCTTCGCCCTCGCCGGTCGGGTCTGTCGAGCACCACCGGTGGTCTCGGCCGGCTCGACCTGCGAGGCCCCGTCCTCCGGTCCCTCGTCGGGCGACAGCGGGCGGTACCGGATCTCGACCGGGTAGGTGCGGCCCGAGACCTCGACGATCGGGGCCAGGTCCGGAAGCACGTCGGTGACGTACTCGGGCGCCCCGCCCCGCTGCGCCAGGGCCGCGGGGGAGAAGTGCGCGGCGAACCGCTCGGAGTCGATGGTGGCCGACGTGATGATCAGCTTGAGGTCGGGCCGCTGCGGCAGCAGCCGCGACAGGTACCCGAGCAGGAAGTCGATGTTGAGCGACCGCTCGTGCGCCTCGTCGATGATGATCGTGTCGTAGGCCAGGAGCTGCGGGTCGCGCTGGATCTGGGCGAGCAGGATGCCGTCGGTCATGACCTTGACCAGCGTCTCGTCGCTGGACTGGTCGGTGAACCGCACCTGGTAGCCCACGACGCCGCCGAGCTGGGTGCCGAGCTCCTCGGCGATGCGCTCCGCGACGGTGCGCGCGGCGAGGCGGCGGGGCTGCGTGTGGCCGATCTGGCCCTCGCGCCCGCGCCCCAGCTCGAGCGCGATCTTGGGGATCTGCGTCGTCTTGCCGGAGCCGGTCTCGCCGGCCACGATCACGACCTGGTGGTCCCGGATCGCCGCGGCGATGTCCTCGCGGCGGGCGGAGACGGGCAGCTGGGCCGGGTAGGTGATCTCCGGCATCTCGACGGCGGCCCGCTTGGCCGCCGCGGCCGCGAGCTGTTCCGCGGAGACGCGCTGCGGCCCGGATCGCCGCGGACGGCGGTTCTGGTTGCCGGCGCGCCTGCCCGAGCCACGGCGGTGGTTCCGGCCTCCGCCCGCGCGACCGCGATCGCCGTCGGACACAGGGGTGGAAGAAGGCTCGGTACTCACAACCCCTCATTCTCCCAGGAACGGCAAGATGATTTGCCGCGGGGTCCACCGGGGCCCGCCCACGTGTCAGACGTACAGGTCACGGGGGTGATCTGTACGTCTGACACGGGGTGCTAGCCGGCCTCGGCCGCGTTCATCAGGTCCAGCACGCCGTGCTGGCAGCCGTGCCCCGTCGCGGGCCGCACCAGCGGCCCGGCCCAGTGCGGGCCGTACATGCCGAGCGAGTCGCGGTCATTGGCGTACGCGGCGTCGGCCTGCCGGTCGAGGTAGGCACTGTACGGCCGGTCGCCCAGGGCCACGTTCAGCTTGCCCAGCCCGCGCACGTAGGCCCCCTTGAACGACGCGCCGTCGCTGTTGCAGTCGTCGCCCTCGTTCACCTCGCGGAGGATCCCGCCGGGGTTGAGGTACGTCGAGCCGGTCGAGGCGTCGGCCAGGTCGCGGGCGGTCTCCAGCAGGGCGGCGTCACCGGTGGCCCGGTGCAGCTCGGCCAGCGCCCCGAGGATCACGCCCTGGTTGTACGTCCAGGTGGGCTGGCCGTTGTTGGCGCACGAGTCGTTCAGCCCGTCGTTGACCAGGTTGCCCGAGTTGATCATGCCGCTGTCCCGGAACCACTCCCACCCCTCCTGCGCCCGCTGACGGTAGGTGGTGTCGCCGGGGATCCGGTTGTGCAGCGCCGCGTTGAGCTGCACGTACAGCTCGTTGGTGATGGCGTTCTTGTACGCGATGCCCGTGTTCCACTGCACGCCGCCGCCGCACTTGTCGGTCCAGTAGGCGCGCATGTGGTCGGCGTCCGCCCGGGCGGTGCTCAGGTACCGGCTGTCCCCGGTCAGGTCGTAGGCGGCGACCCAGGCCAGGCCCCACCAGCCCGTGTCGTCCAGGTACTCGTTGCGGAACTGGCCGTCGCGCGCGTTCACGTTCTTCTCGTAGGTCTGCGCGATCGCGTAGCGGTAGCTGCCCATGCCGCTGATCCGGGCGTTGTCGATGACGGCGGTCAGCGCGTTGGCCCCGGTCCACCAACCGTTGGTCTCGAACAGCCCGGTGTCACGGTCCCACAGCATCATCAGCGCGGTGGCGGCCGCCGTCGAGCGGCTGCCCGCGTTGCGGTCGTTGCGCGCCCACCCGGTGCAGGCGATCTCGGCGCGGTCGCCCGCCTTGCCGCAGGCCCGCAGCGCGCCGACGCCGGTGTTGTTCCAGTCGTCCACGTTGTACATCTGGGTGCGCCAGCCGGTGGAGCCCGCCGGAATCGTCGTGGCGCCCAGCCGGCTGCCCGACGCCCACGTCCGGCCGCCGTCGAACGAGCGGTCCAGCCAGACCTCGTCGCCGGGCTGCCCGCCGTCGACCGAGCCCCAGCCCATGACGTCGGGGTCGGACACGTGCAGCCGGATCGTGCGGCCGTGCACCGTGGTGGTCACCGGCACCCGGTCGCCCGCCGCGGCCCCCGGGTCCCGGGCGTCGCAGTAGATGTCGCAGATCTCGGCCAGGGCGGCGGCCCGCGTCCCGGTCCCGGCAGGTTCGACGGCGGCTTCCGGGCCGACGGCGCTCGCGGCCGCCGGTGCCGCGTCAGCCGGTGCCGCGCCGGCCGGCGCGGCGGGGGCGAGCGGTACCGCGACCAGGCACGCGGCGGCCAGCGCGGCGGCGATGCCGAGGGCGGGTCGTCCGGGCCTCCGGCCGGGGTGTCCCCTGAAGCGTCGGTGCGTGCGGTGCGAGGGCGTCTCTGACAGCGTTGTCATCGGTTCTCCCTGTGCTCGTATGTCGTCCGTCGGTTGGAGAGCTGAGCAGTGCGAACGCGGCCCGCCGGGCCGCGGCCCGACCAGACTCACGGCTCCGCGCGGATCCGTCAACAGCCGCAGGGGTGCGCCACGGGACCCGGACGTGACCCGCGTCGGCGGCCCCGGGGGATGGGGATCGCTCCCCATGTTGTCTCCGGTGGATGCCGCCTAGGCTGCCGAAAATCCCTGTGACGTGCGGGGATGCCGGAGAGGGAGCTGGATGGCTGAGCAGCTGAGGGTCGACGTCGGCACGCCGGAGCGCACACCATGAGCCCCGAGACCGTCGCGCGTTCCGTACGACGCCTCACCGCCGCGGGCGTCGGCTGGCCGACGACGCGCCGGGTCGCCATCACGGTGCGGCTCGCCGGCCTCGCCGACGTGATCGCGCTCGGCGACGCCGTGGTCGAGGGGCCGACGGCGGCCCGCGACGCCGTCGGGCACGTGCTGCGCACCGCGGGCCGGGAGGCCGACCCGGCCGCCGCGCTCCGCGAGATCGCCAGGATCCATCGGGTCCTCGCGGTGCTCGACCGGCTCGGACCGGAGCCGGCGACGGGCCGGGCGGCCGGGCAGCCGACCCAGCAGCCGACCCAGCCGGCCGGGACTCCAGCACGCGTCGACACCCCGGACCGTGCCGGGGCGGTCGCTGTGGACCGCCCGACGGGACCCCGGCCGCTGCCGGTCCGCCAGGTGGGCCGACCGGACCCCGCAGCAGGTCCGGCCGATCCCGCCGGTGCCCCCGGCGAAGGTCCGGCGTGAACCTGCTCGAGCTCATCGACCTGTGCGAGAGCCGGATCGACGGGCTGAGCCGCAGGCGCCAGGGCTTCGAGCACCTGGACGTCCCGGAGTACGTCGAGATCCTGACCGAGGACCTGCGCACGGCATCGTCCGACTGGGACGCCGCCGTCGGCCACCTGCCCGGCGGGAGCCCGGCGGAGGTGCGGGGGAGGGCGCGCGCCGTCCGCGACGCCGCCACGGGGCTGCGCACCATGCGCACCGCGCTGCGCGGACCCGGCGCGACCACGTCGGGCACGCGGGGCCTCGACGCGATGGCCGACACGTTCGACGACTACGCGACCGCCCTGGAGTCCGGCCAGACGCGGCACATCTCCGGCGTCGCGCGCCTGCGGGTGGCCCGGCACGGGGCCACCCGGCTCGCCTCGGTCGGCGGGACGGCCCCGCCCGAGGAGGTCGACGCCGTCTCGCGGGCCGCGATCGGCGTGGTGGACGCCGCCTGCGCGGGGTACGCGGCCTGCCGGGACGCCTACCAGGCCGTGCTCGACGCCGAGGAGACGCTGCGTCGCACGCTCGCCCGGCTGTCGGACGCCCAGGTCGGCGAGGTGGCCTGAGCGCCCGGCGGCGGGCTCAGTACGAGCAGCTGTCCAGCAGCGGCTGCAGGGCGGCCATCTCGGCCGCGTCCACGCTCAGGCCCCAGCGCGACTTCGTGTGGATCCACATCTTCGAGTAGGCGCAGCGCTTGCTCGCCAGCGGCGGCACCCACTCGGCGGGGTCCTTGTCGCTCTTCGAGCTGTTCACCTCCGCCGTGACCGCGATGAGCTGCGGGCCGGTGAGGTCGTTCGCGAAGTCCTGCCGCCGCGCCGTCGTCCACCCGTCGGCGCCCGAGCGCCAGGCCTCGGCCAGGGCCACCACGTGGTCGATCGAGATGTCGGCGGGCGCCGTGCGGGTCTGTCCGTCGTACTCGCTGTACCAGCTGCCGGACGTCGGGTAGCAGTCGCTGCCCACCTCCACGCCGTCGCCGTCACGGCGCAGGACGGTCTCGCGGGTGGTGCAGCCGTCGACGGTGATCCAGTGCGGGAAGAGGTCCCGGTCGTACGGTGCCGACTCGCTCTCGGCGCGCACCGGGAGGGCGTCGAGCTCGGACTGTGCCACCGCCTTGGACGGGAGTCCGGGCGGGTAGGCGCTCGCGGACTGGGGATGCACCACCGTCAGGAGGGCGACGAGCGCCAGCGCCAGGGCCGACGCGACGAGATGGCGGGCGCGGTGGCCGCGCCGGGGGTCTCGCTGGACGACGAGCTGCGACATGGGACAGACCTTCCTCGAGACTGACCGGGGCCCGTTCATGGTCGAGGCGTCCGGTGACACCCGAATGACCACCATGTGTAGGTTAGCGAAATTTCACCCGTTCTGACCGAGTCGTGAGACGTGAGCTCCCGGGCAGAGCACGAGGTCCGCCCCGCCCGGCGGTCCGGCACGGCGTCTGGGGAGAGGCCGTGCGGGAGGGCTCGGGGGAGGCGGACCTCGGCAGGAGTACGGGGCGGCTCAGATGGCGCCGGCGGTCAGCAGGCCGAAGTAGTAGCCGATGCCGACCAGGATCAGGGCGCCGACGGTCTCGGCGATGGCGAGCGCGAGGCCCCACTTGGCGAGCCACAGGTCGAAGCCCTCCTTGCCGGCGCGGGCGACCGCGATGGCGTTCAGGATGACGCCGATGATCGGGAGCGCGGCGAGGAAGAAGGTGACGAGGCTGAAGACCGTGGTCTGCGGGTCCTCTTCCTCCTCCTCGACGACGGCGGGAGCGGGCGCGGCGACGGCGGTCGCGGCGGCCGGAGCGGCGACCTCGGTCGAGGCTGCGGCCGCGACCGCGGGGGCCGCGGCCACCGCGGCGGCGGGCACGGTCTCGGCGACGACGGCCGGAGCGGTCTCGACGGGGGCGGTCTCGGCCGGAGCGGCCGTCTCGACCGGAGCGGTCTCGGCCGGAGCGGCCGCGGCGGGCGCCTCGGTGGCCGGCTCGGAAGCGGGGGCCTCGGTCTCTGTCTTCGCCTCGGACGTCGCCGCCGCCTCGGCGGACTCGGTCTCCACGACCTCGGTGGCAGCCGTGGCCGCGTTCTCTTCGGTCGCGGCCTCGGGGGTCGTGGTGTCGGGCGTGGTCATGGTGGTAGTGCTCCCCTGGTTGGCAGGTAGTCGGAAATGTCAGGCCATATTGTGGAGTATCCGATTGGTTCTGGATAGGGCACCGACATCTGGCCTTGGAACGACAGAGGCTGTCGCCCCCGCGGGGGCGACAGCCTCTGTGCTGTGAGTGGTGCTGCCGGGCGCGCGTGGCTGCCCGGTGCGCGCTACCTCAGGTCAGACGCCGGAGCCGGCCGGCAGCGAGAGCGCCGCGACGACGCCGAGCGCGACGAAGACCAGGTACAGCACGGTGAAGATGATCGAGAGGGCCAGACCCCACTTCGCGAGCTTGCTGTCGATGCCCGTCTTGCCGGCCTTCGACACAGCGATCGCCGAGAGGATGATCCCGATCGGGGGCGCGACGAACGCGAGGACGAAGCCGACGATCGCGATGACGTTCGCCTGCGGGTCCTGCACGGTGCCCTCGACTGCGGGTGCGTTGGGAGTCTCGGTCATGGGGGACTTCCTTTCACGGCCACACTTCCGGCCGCTCGGTTGCGGGCGCGGTGCGCCCGTACGGACCCGGGTCAGTGTGAAGCATCCGAGATGCACCAGGAAGACTTCATTGCGTTGTACGCCCGAATCGTTACTCTTGTCGATCGTGGGGCGTCACAGACGCCTGGCGTGCGCTGTCCGCTGCCTCCGGGCCGGGCGGTTCACCTGGGCGCCGATAATTACTCCACCCGAGTTCACCAGATCGTGATACTGCTGTGTAAGGATCCGAAACGGCATGCGCCGCGCTCCAGCAGGCGGCGCACCGACCGAGGGGGAGACGCGTGAACCAGGCGAAGTCGCTCGTTCCACACGTACCCCGGACCGGCCTGCGCAGGTATCTCCGGCGGGCCTGGACCGGCGCCGTCGCGACCGCGATCGCCGCGGGCGTACTGGTCACCGCGGCGGCGAGCGTTCCTGGCACGCAGGTCGCCCGCGACGGCGACGACCTGCCGATCCGGCTTTACGGGCTGCTCCAGAGCGTCACGGTCGGCGAGACCGAGACCGCCCCGCAGGGCGTCTCGCTCGCCCAGATCGTCGCGGTGCTCGAACGCGCGGAGCAGGAGGCGCAGGAGCAGGGACCCGCCTTCAGCCCCACCGTGGCGCAGGCTGCCGCCGAGCTCGGCATGCTCTACACGACCTACCAGATGCAGCAGCTCGCGTTCGGCGAGAACAACGAGGGCCTGCGCATCGAGGACGCGCCCGCGCGCGGCACGGGACCGGACGCCGGGCCCCCGTCCCGCGACTCCGACCGGGAGGACGACGCCGACGGGCGCGACGCCGGCCAGGACGCGGACGAGGAGAACACGGACGAGGGTGACTCCGGCCAGGACGACTCCGGCCAGGACGAGACCGGGACGCCGTCCGACGACGACACCCCGCCCGCCGTCCAGGTGTCGAACGAGCTCACCTCGGTGGTCGAACCGGCGGAGGACGACCCGCACGCTGGTTATGTCACCTACGACGAGGTGGTCATCGCCGCCGTCCGGCTGGCGAACATGCTGGACCCGTCGGTGCCCAACGCGCTGGTGGAGGTCGAGGGCCTCGGCGGTGTCGGCGGGCGGGCGGGCGTCTCCCTCCGTGAGAGCCTGCTCGACGTCGTCTCCGCGTTCGGCGGCTCCACGCTGGGATACTCCAACGGCCGCATCCCGACCGACGTGCTGTGCCCGCTGAGCTTCGCCCCCGGCCACATGCTGCGCTGCGACGCCGCGGAGCGCTTCACGGCGCTCAACGCGGAGTTCGAGAGGGAGTTCGGCTACCCGATCCCGATCACCGACTCCTACCGGTCCTACGAGCTGCAGGTCGCGGTGGCGAAGACCAAGCCGCACCTGGCGGCGGTCCCCGGCACGTCGAACCACGGCTGGGGCCTCGCGGTGGACCTGGGCAACCCGATCGCGGGCGGCGCCTCGGCCCAGTACGTCTGGCTGCGGCTGCACGGTCCCGACTACGGCTGGGACAACCCGTCGTGGGCCCGGATCGGCGGCGCCAAGCCCGAGCCCTGGCACTTCGAGTTCTTCGCGGCGGGCTCCATCCCGAACCGTGCGATCGACCCGTCCGACGTCGGCACCTGGACGCCGTCCGACTCGGCGACCCCGCGCTACAAGCCGTCGCCCGACCCGAAGCCGAGCGGCGGGAGCAGCGCCGGCAAGCCCGCGAAGCCGTCGGACAAGCCGGGCGCCAACCCGCCGTCGCAGAAGCCGCCGAAGCCGACGCCCAAGCCCACGCCGAGCGACCCGAAGCCGACGGAGCCCAAGCCGACGGACCCGACGACGAAGCCCACGCCGAGCCCGACTCCGACTCCGGACCCGAGCGACGACCCGTCGGAGGAGCCGACTCCGGATCCGAGCGACGAGCCCACGGAGGAGCCGACTCCGGACCCGAGCCCGGACCCGTCCGAGGAGCCGAGCCCGGACCCGTCCGATCCCGAGTGCGAGGTCGAGGTCCCGGCCGGGGCCACGGCCGAGGAGAAGGCCGCCGCCGAGAAGGCTGCCGCTGAGAAGGCCGCTGCCGAGAAGGCCGCGGACGAGGCGTCGGCGGAGGAGGGCACGTCCGCGGACGACGACGCGACCGACGAGGACCCGTGCGCGCCGGACGAGGACCCCGAGGGCACGGCCGACGCGGCGTCGTCCAGCCCCCTCGGCGTCCTCTCGAAGTCGTCGACCGTGCGGGCGAGCCGCCGGCCCCGCCGGCCGGAGCTGAGCTGACGGATGACGGCCGAGCAGACGTCGGGCGGCCGGACCGCGGGTGAGCCTGCCGTGGGCGAGCCGGTCCCGGGTGAGCCGGCCCCGGCCGGTGACCCCCGGCGGTTCCTGCGCTCCGGGCGGCTGGAGGCACTGCCGCGCCGCTGGCGGGACAAGGTCGCGGTGACGCGGTATCTGGCGGCGCAGGCGCTGCCCACGCTGCTGGAGCCGGTGACCGAGCGGGAGCTCACGGACCGGCTGCGCGAGCTGTCCTACGACCCGGTGGGTACCCGGCGTGTGATGGTTGACCACGGACTGGTGCAGCGCACGCGCGACGGGGCCGAGTACTGGCGCACCGAGCGCACCGAGTACGACGCCTGAGGAAGCGCCGCACAGGAGATACCTTGACCATATTGCGAGACAACGAAGACTCGCGTTTTCAGGATAGGAAATTCCATGAGTGAAGAACGAGCTGTCGCGGCGCTCGAGGCGGCGGGCATCCCGTTCGAGATCACCCGGCACGGTCAGGTCGCGAGCCTCGCCGAGGCGGCCGCCGCCCGCGGCGTCGAGCCGGCCAAGCTGATCAAGACGATCGTCGTGCGCCGTGCCGATGACGACTTCCTGTTCGTCCTGGTCCCCGGCGACCGGCAGATCTCGTGGCCCAAGCTGCGGGCGCTGCTGGGCGTCTCGCGGCTGTCGATGCCGAGCAAGGACGTGGCTTTCGAGGTCACGGGCTATGAGCGGGGAACCATCACCCCGTTCGGGTCGTTCCACAGGTGGCCCGTCGTCGCGGACTCCCGGCTCAGCGAGCCGGGGCCTGTGTCGATCGGCGGAGGCGCCCACGGAGTGGGTGCCACGCTCGATGCCGTCGACCTCACGTCGGCGCTCGGAGCCACGATCGCGGACGTGACCGACCCCGTCTGAGTCGCGTCCCGGACGGGCGCCGAACGGGCCCGCACCATGCGGAAGGTGGTAGTTCTCCTCCGTGCAACGTGACCGTAACGCCTTGGGGGTGGACGTAAGCCCGGTGTCGGGTGAACACTCGCCCTAGGCAATTCTTGCCCTGCCGGGGCAAGGGGTGGTCAGACAGCACCAAGAAGTGTCCAAGTTGACGTTTACGTCAGTTGTGCAGAAGCAAGTGTCAACGAAGTCGAGGCCCGACCAATGCAGGACGGAGCGAATGACCCCATGGACCCTCTCCCGTCAGACTCAGCGCAGGACATGGTTCCCGGACGCCTGGGATCCGGAATCGCCTGCCGGAACACCTACGAGGGCACGGTGCTGACCCTCTGGGGTGACATCGACGCGCTGCTGCGCGAGAACGCGAGCGAGGCGATGGCCACGCTCGCAGCACGACCCGACCCCGATCCCGTCATCGTCGACGCCCGGGACGTCACGTTCATCGACTCCTCCGGGGTCGCCTTCATCCTCCAGGTGTTCGTGCTCGGCGAGGAGACGGGATCGCCCGTCCAGCTCCGGGAGCCGTCCGCCGTCGTCATGGAGGTCCTGGACATGGTCGGCATCAGCCAGCGCATCCCGGTGGTGCGCAGCGCCGGCGCCAGCGCCTGAGTCCTGCCGCAGCACCACACCGCAGCACCACGTGAACGGCCGCGTCCCGACGGGCGCGGGAGTGGCACCCTGGTCCGGTGAAGAACTGGGCAGCGAACCTCACGTACTCCTCCGCGCGCACCGAGCGCCCCCGGACCCTCGCGGAGCTTGCCGGCATCGTCGCCGGCGAGCCCCGCGTCCGGGCCCTCGGCTCACGCCACTCGTTCTCGGACGTCGCCGACACCACGGGCGTGCACGTCCAGCTCGACCTCCTCGACGACGGCCGGCCGGCCCTCGAGGTCGACGCGGCCACGGGCGTGGCCTCCGTCCGGGCCGGACTTCGCTACGGCGACGTCGTCGCCGGGCTGCACGGCCAGGGCCGCGCCCTGACCGCCATGGCCTCCCTGCCGCACATCTCCGTGGCCGGGGCCGTCGCCACCGGCACCCACGGCTCGGGTGACGGCACGCGCTCGCTCGCGGGCGACGTCGTCGGCCTGGAGCTGGTGACCGCGTCCGGGGAGACGCTGACCCTGCGCCGCGGCGACGCCGACTTCCCCGGCGCCGTGGTGGCGCTCGGCGCGCTCGGCGTCGTGACGCGCGTCGAGCTGGCCACGGTGCCGACGTTCGACGTGCGCCAGGACGTGTTCACCGGCCTGTCCTGGGACGCCCTGGCCGAGAACCTCGACGCCGTCATGGGCAGCGCGTACTCGGTCAGCGTCTTCACGAGCTGGTTCGAGCCCGACGTCCGCATGGTCTGGTGCAAGTCCAAGGTGGACGAGATCTCGATAGGCTCGATCCGGCGCGCCGTGGGCGCCGCCCCCACCCTGCTGACCGACCTGGGGGCCGTCCCGGCGACCGGGCCGATGCATCCCCTGCCCGACGTCGCCGCCGTCGCCTGCACGGAGCAGGGCGGGGTGCCCGGGCCGTGGTTCGAGCGCCTGCCGCACTTCCGCCTCGACTTCACGCCTTCGCTGGGGGAGGAGCTCCAGTCGGAGTACCTGCTTCCGCGCGCCGCGGGGCCCGACGCCGTCCGCGCCGTGCGGGCGCTCGGTGACCGGCTCGGCCCGCTGCTGCTCACGTCCGAGATCCGCACCGTCGCCGGCGACGACCTCTGGCTCAGCACGACTCCCGGCGACAGCCTCGCACTGCACTTCACGTGGAAGCAGGACTGGCCGGCCGTGCGGGAAGCGCTGCCGGAGCTGGAGGCGGCGCTGCTGCCCCTGGGTGCGCGGCCGCACTGGGGCAAGCTGTTCACCGTCCCGGTGACCGACCTCCCGGGCCTGTACCCGCGGTTCGACGACTTCGCGGCGCTGGCGGGCCGGCTCGACCCGGCGGGCACGTTCCGCGGCGGCTACGTGGCCGAGCTGCTGGAGCGCTGAGCGGCGGGTCTGTTCGGCGCGGGTGCTCCGGGTGAACTGGTGCCCGGAGCACCTGATTTCGCACTCGGGCGATATATCCCGCAGGATCGAGGGATGAGCGACGCGCAGAGCACGACCGCGAAGCCCGAGAAGCGGGAGGAGTTCAGCGGACAGCTGGGCTTCATCCTGTCCGCCATCGGTTCGGCCGTCGGGCTGGGTAACATCTGGCGGTTCCCGGGGGTGGCCTACGAGAACGGCGGGGGCGCGTTCATCGTGCCCTACCTGATCGCGCTGCTGACGGCGGGCATCCCGATCCTCTTCCTGGACTACGCGATCGGGCACCGGTACCGCGGGTCCGCGCCCCTGGCCCTGCGCCGGGTCAAGCGCTGGCTGGAAGGCCTCGGCTGGTTCCAGGTGGCCATCTGCTTCGTCATCGCCGTGTACTACGCGGTGATCATCGCGTGGGCGCTCAGCTTCTTCGTCTACTCCTTCGACCTGCGCTGGGGTGACGACACCGCGGGGTTCTTCACCGGCACGTACCTCCAGCTGGCGGACGTCGGCGGCGCGGACCCGTGGTTCACGCTCGACTTCGTGCCCGCGGTGCTGATCCCGCTGGTCCTCGTGTGGGTGGCGACCGTCGTCGTGCTCGCCGCCGGCGTGGCCAAGGGGCTGGAGAAGGTCAACTTCGTGTTCATGCCGCTGCTGCTGCTCGCCTTCGGCACGCTCGTGGTCCGGGCGCTCTTCCTCCCCGGCGCGGCCGACGGGCTGAACGCGCTGTTCACCCCGGACTGGGGTGCCATGGCCGACCCGAACGTCTGGATCGCGGCCTACAGCCAGATCTTCTTCTCGCTCTCGATCGCGTTCGGCATCATGATCACGTACGCCTCCTACCGGAAGCGCCGGGCGAACCTGACGTCGCCCGGGTTCGTGGTCGCGTTCGCCAACTCCGGGTTCGAGGTGTTCGCGGGCATCGGCGTGTTCGCCGCGCTCGGCTTCCTCGCCCACGAGCAGGGCGTGGCCGTGGCCGAGCTGGAGGGCCTCAGCGGCCCGATCCTCGCGTTCGTCACCTTCCCGGCCCTGGTCTCCCAGATGCCGGCGGGCGGCCTCTTCGGGGCGCTGTTCTTCGGGTCGCTGGTGATGGCCGGCTACACGTCCCTGCTCTCGATCCTGCAGGTCGTGTCGGCGTCCTTCCAGGAGAAGTTCGGCTGGACGCGCGCGCAGGCCTCCGTCCGCATCGGCGTGGTGGCCGCGGTGCTCTCGGTGCTCGCCTTCTCCACCACCACCGGCCTGGTCGCACTGGACACCGTGGACCAGTGGGCCAACAACATCGGCATCGTCGCCTCGGCGGTCGCGACCACCGTCGTCATCGGGTGGGTCCTCCGGCGTACCGAGGAGATGCGGTTCCACCTCAACGCGGTGTCCACGATCCCGGTGGGTCGCTGGTGGAACTTCTGCATCGTGGTGCTCGGCCCGGTGGTCCTCACGTCCATGCTGGTCTCGCGCATCGTGACCCTGGTCCAGGACGGCTACGAGGGATACGCCGGGTGGTATCTCAACGTCATGGGGTGGGGCGTCGTCGCCCTGTTCCTCGTCGCGGCCGTCGTGCTCACCCGGATGCGGTGGCGCGTCGAGCCCGACCGGTTCGACACCTGGCCCACGTTCGGAGGTAAGTCATGAGCGGCACCGCCGTCACCCTGCTGGTCGTCGCGCTCGTCGTCGTGTGGGGCGGCCTGGCGGTGAGCATCGTGGCCCTCGTCAGGCGGCCGGAGCGGACCAGCTACCCGGCTGGCGGGGAGGACGAGGGCGGTCCCGCGGGTCGCCCGGACGGCCCGGTCGAGCGCGACACCTGACCGGTTCGTTCCCTTCCGCGCGCGGCGACGGACAAGTTCGCCGAGCGGCCGGGTTTCACGTCTTCGCAGGTCAGGAGCTGTGCGAAGGGCGAAATGTAACAGAAACATGCCCTTCATCACAGTGTGACAATGGTCTCTAAGTTGCGGGTTTACGCCAGCGACCAGTCACGGTTGGGTGAGACTCGAGTCGAGGCGCCACGTGCGCCGTCGGGTTCTCTGCTCCCCTGATGACAGAGATCTGTCGGGTCGCCGGGGGCCTCGCGAGACGTTCAAAAACTCGACCAGGAGACCCCTGATGCGCAGGCTTCCCGCCCTGACCGCCACGGCCGTACTCGCCGTGGCCACCCTCGCCCTGACCGCGTGCACCGACGCGTCGCAGCAGCCCGCCGGCTCCGACGGAGCGTCCGACGAGGCCAGCGCCGAGGCGTCGTTCGACCCCTCGACCGTCGCGGTCGACGAGGAGATCGCCGCGCTGCTCCCCCAGGAGATCGCGGACAAGGGCACGCTGACCGTCGGGTCCGACACCGCCTACGCGCCGGCCGAGTTCATCGACGCCGACGGCAAGACGCCGGTCGGGTTCGACATCGACACCATCACCGCGGTCGCGGCCGTGCTCGGCCTCGACGTCGAGGTCCAGTCGGCGGCGTTCGACGGGATCATCCCCGCCATCGGCTCCAAGTACGACGCGGGCATCTCGGCGTTCACCATCACGGACGAGCGCACCGCCGAGGCCAACATGATCAGCTACGCCGTGGCCGGCTCGCAGTACGGCGTCGCGGCGGGCAACCCCGAGGACTTCGACCCCGAGAGCCTGTGCGGCACCACCATCGGCGTGCAGACCTCGACCATCCAGGACGACGAGCTCACCGCGGCCACCGAGCAGTGCGAGAAGGACGGCGAGGAGCCGATCGACGTCGTGCGCTACGAGTCGCAGGCCGACGTCACCACCAACCTCGTGGGCGGCAAGCTCCAGGCGATGTACGCCGACTCGCCGATCACGGCCTACGCCGTCGAGCAGACCTCGGGCGAGGTCGAGACCGTCGGTGACATCCTGGACGCGGCGCCCTACGGCATCGTCGTCTCGCAGGACGACCAGGACCTGACCGACGCCGTGCAGGCCGCGGTCCAGAAGCTCATCGACGACGGCACGCTCGAGCAGGTCTTCGCGGCCTGGGGCAGCGCCGACGCCGTCGTGGAAAAGGCCGAGCTGAACCCGGCCGAGTGACCCGACCGCCGAGTGCACGGCGCCCGCGGTCCGCACCACGTGCGACTGCGGGTACCGTGCACTCAGCTTTTCCAGGAGTCATCTCACGCAAGGTTCGAGGAAAGGACAGGCTGACGTGACGACGCAGACGTCGCCGTCGGGCAGCGACCCGGTGCCCAACCGGATCCACGCGCGGCCCGTGCCCCGGCCCGGCCGCCTCGTCGCGGCCGTGGCCGTGCTCGTGCTGGCCGCCATGGCGGCCAACGCACTGATCACGAACGAGAACTTCCGCTGGGACGTGGTCTGGCTCTACCTGCGGGACATCGTGGTGATCCGCGGTGTCATGTGGACCCTGGTCCTCACGTTCGGCTCCATGGCCATCGCCGTGGTGCTCGCCGTCGCGCTCGCGATGATGCGCCGGTCGGACAACCCGGTCATGCGCTCGGTGAGCTGGGCGTGGATCTGGTTCTTCCGCGGGACGCCGATCTACACGCAGCTCATCTTCTGGGGCCTGCTCGCCGTGCTGTACCCGCGGCTGTCGCTGGGCATCCCGTTCGGGCCGGAGTTCTTCTCCTTCCGCACGGACGAGGTGCTCACCGCGTTCTGGCTGGCGCTGTTCGGCCTCGCGTTCAACGAGTCGGCCTACCTGGCCGAGATCGTGCGCGCGGGCCTGACCTCCGTGGACCCCGGGCAGACCGAGGCCGCGAAGGCGCTCGGCATGAAGGACGGCAAGATCATGCGCCGCGTGATCCTGCCCCAGGCCATGCGCGTGATCGTGCCGCCGACGGGCAACGAGACGATCTCGATGCTCAAGACCACCTCCCTGGTGGTCGCCGTGCCGCTCACGTTCGAGCTGACCTACGCCACCAGCGCGATCGGCAACCGCACCTTCCTGCCCATCCCGCTGCTGGTCATCGCGGCGCTCTGGTACCTGCTCATCACCTCGATCCTGATGGTGGGCCAGCACTACCTGGAGCAGTACTACGGGCGCGGGTTCGGCACGAGCACGCGGCGCCGCGGCCGGGGCAAGGGCCCGGCCGGCGGCAAGCAGGCGGCGATCGCCGCGGCCGGGACCGTGCAGGACGACGTGAACAAGGACGTGACACCATGAGCGCCCCCACCGATGCCGCGGCCGTCCCGGCCGCCTCGACGGACATGGTCTCCGTCCGCGCCGTGCACAAGGTGTTCGGCCACGGGCACGACGCCGTGCACGTGCTCAAGGGCGTCGACCTCGACGTCCCGCGCGGCTCGGTCACGGTGATCCTGGGCCCGTCGGGCTCCGGCAAGTCCACCCTCCTGCGCTGCATCAACGAGCTGGAGGAGATCACCGGCGGCTCCGTCGTCGTGGGCGGCGACCTGATGGGCTACCGCAAGGACGACAAGGGGGTCCTGCACCGGCTGCACCCCAAGGTGGTCGCGAAGCAGCGCTCGCGGATCGGCATGGTGTTCCAGCGGTTCCACCTGTTCCCGCACATGACGGCGGTCGAGAACATCATGGAGGCGCCCGTCCAGGTGCGAGGGCTGACCAAGAAGGCGGCCAGGCAGCGCGCGCTGGAGCTGATCGAGCGGGTGGGGCTGTCCGACCGGACCGACCACTACCCGGCCCAGCTCTCGGGCGGCCAGCAGCAGCGTGTGGCCATCGCGCGGGCGCTCGCCATGGACCCCGAGCTCATGCTGTTCGACGAGCCGACGTCGGCGCTGGACCCCGAGCTCGTGGGCGAGGTGCTCTCCGTGATGCAGGACCTGGCCCGGTCCGGCATGACCATGATCGTCGTGACCCACGAGATCGGGTTCGCCCGCGAGGTCGCCGACCACGTGGTGTTCATGGACGACGGCGTCATCGTCGAGTCCGGCCCGCCCAGGAGGGTGCTGGACGACCCGCGGGAGCAGCGCACCAAGGACTTCCTGGCGCACGTGCTCTGACCTCGGGAGACGCAGGTCACACGGGTCCGTCGAGGAACCGCTCCGACAAGAGCGCAACCTCGGCGGGCCCGCTCTGCGTCTAAGGTGCATGACGCAGACGAGGCGGCGCGCGGCGCGCCGCGGACCCACGCCGGGGCAGGGCGCCGGCCACGCCTCCGGGCGGTGTACCGGATGAGCGAGGTGGCGGTGAGCCTGGAACCCGAGCGGGGCACCGGCGAGATCCCGGTGGTGCGCAGCGGCCAGGACCCGGTCGCGGACTTCACGGCGTTCGCGCAGGCCAGCACCCCGGCGCTGTACCGGATCGCGTATCTGCTGAGCGGTGACGAGCACCGCGCCAAGGACCTGGTGCAGCTCGCGCTGGAGCGCACGTTCAAGGCCTGGAAGAAGGTGGCCGACGGCGACCCGTTCGCCTACGCGCGCCGTGTCCTGTCCACGGCCCGGATCGACACCTGGCGCCGTACCCGCCGCGAGGTGCTCACCGACGAGCCGGTGCTCGGTCTGCGCGAGGCGAGCACCCCGGCGTCGGACGCCGAGCTGGCCGAGCGGGACCGCCTGGTCCGCGCCCTCCTGGCGCTCACCGTCAAGCAGCGGCGGGTGGTGGTGCTGCGCTACCTGCTCGACCGGTCCGAGGCCGACACGGCCGCAGAGCTGGGCATCTCCACCGGGACGGTCAAGTCCACCGCCTCACGCGCCCTGGAGCGCCTGCGCACCCTCGTGGTGCCGACCGGCGAAGGGAGCCGATCATGAACGTGCACGACATCCACGCCAAGAAGGACGCCGCGCTGCTGGCCGGCATGAAGGCGACCGGCTCGGCGATCAGGCCGCCGGCCGACCTCGACGCCGCCGCCATGGCGACGCGCGCCGTGCGCAACGTGCGCCGGCGCCGGGTCGTGGCCACGGCGACCGCCTGCGTGGCCGCGGTGGTGCTGGCCGGCGCGGGCATCAGCGCGGCCGGGGCGTTCTACGCCGGCCAGCAGGAGCCCCTGCCCGGCACGGTGAAGACCACGGCCAAGGGGGCCCCGTCCGACGAGCCGTCGTCGACGAGCTCGACGGCGGACCTGGCCGACGAGCCCACCGACGAGCCCACCGAGTACCTGGAGACCGGTGGCGGCACGCTGCCGGTGCTGGCGGGTGTCGAGCACGGCGTGGTCGACGGAGCGGGTGCCGCGCCCTACATCCTCGGCGGGCTCTGGTACGAGGTCCCGGCCGGCGGCTGGATCGCCGTCGGCGACGTCAACGCGGGCGGCGTGGCCGGCTGGCTCGCCCCGGACCACCCGGAGGCGGACGGCCTCGGCGAGACCGGCACCATCGACGACATGGACGCCACGATCGAGCTGCGCAACGTGTTCGACGTCGCGGGCTGGACCGCACCGGCGAAGGACTCGGGCGCGACGACGATCGACATCGACGGCGCGGACCTCGTCGTCATCGAGCGGCACGAGCGGGAGGGCAAGATCCGGCCCGCCACCATCACGGTCCGCAGCGGTGACGAGGGCTGGATCATCGACACCCGGTTCGCGGCGACCGAGCAGGGCGACAAGATGCTCCGCGACTTCGTCGGGAACCTCTGGCTCAAGGAGGCGGGTGAGCCCGACTGGTACCTGCCGGAGTTCTCGGCCCCGGTGCTCGACGCCATCGAGCGCGGGATCCCGGCCGGCTGGGAGCGGACCGAGCACAACGGGCTGACGTTCGGGGTGCCGGAGGGCTGGACCTCGGCGGAGACCGACGGCGAGTTCTCCCCGGGCGTGGAGTGGACCGGGCCGACGGTCATGTACGTCGAACCCGGCCTCGACGAGGACACGCTGAACATGTGGACCGACGCCACCGCCGAGGAGAAGGCGCGCGCCGCCGAGGACAAGGACGTGTTCGAGCGGGTCTATGTCCAGGGCGGCAAGCCCGGCGGCGTCTGGTGGACGCCGTCCGGCCGGCCGGGGTCCAAGATGATCGACGTCCCCGGCGCCGACTACGCCGAGGTGATCCCGACCGCGCACAACGTCGACGGGGAGACCGACTACTACTGGGTCGACATCTACGTCCACCAGGAGGACCGGGGCGAGAACCTGTTCCTCGTGGTCGAGTTCGACGGCGGCGAGCAGGGCCTGCGGGACCTCCACACGTTCCTGGGGACGCTGGACTTCCGCCGCTGATTGCGCCAGACGAAGCACGTGTCAGACGTACAGGTCACCCCGGTGATCTGAGTGTCTGACACGTGCTTCGTCGTCCCGGGAAATTTTTCTGAACCAATATGGAACCTTCGTCCCGGTCGGGCCGTGTTCCGTTCGTGACAGTCACGAGTCCGCGCGTTCGAGCGCCAGAGTCCCGGGCACCCAAGCCCGTGGTCCTGCGCGTCGTGCGTGCCGACTCCAGCTCTGCGGACGACCTGGAGACCGTGACCACCCAGCAGAACACCCCAGACTCCTCATCCACCACGACGCCGAAGGCAGACTCCGTCCCCACGACCCGGCCACTCACGGTGGTGCGAGGTGGGGGCCAGGATGACGTAACCTCGCTGCCCGTGCGTACCGACCGGCCCAGGGCCACTCACGCGCGCAGGACCGCCCAGATCTCGAAGAACGAAGAGTTCACGGCGTTCATGCGAGAGGCCAAGGATCCGCTGCACCGGATGGCCTTCCTCCTCAGCGGTGACGCCCACCGCGCCGAGGAGCTCACGCAGCAGACCTTCGAGCGCTGCTACCGGCACTGGCACAAGGCCCGGCAGGGCGACCCGCTGGTGTACGCGCGGCGTGTGCTGGCGAACCTGCGCATCGACGCCTGGCGCCGCACGCGGCGCGAGGTGCTGACCGGGCCCGACGAGCTGCCGCAGGAGGACACCCGCGCGGCCCGCCCGGCGACCCGGATGCCCACGCGCACCGTGGACGACCGCGACACCGTCGTGCGCGCCCTGCTGCGCCTCCCGCTCAAGCAGCGCCGGGTCGTGGTGCTGCGCCACCTGCTCGACCTGTCGGAGTCCGAGGTCTCCAGCGAGCTCGGCATCCCCCTCGGCACCGTCAAGTCCACTGCCTCGCGCGGCCTCGCCCACCTGCGCGCGATCCTCGATCTCGATTCTCTGGGCGGAACGCGATGAACATGAACCTCTCCCACGGCGCTCCTGACGACGACTTCGTCGCCCGGCTCCGCGAGTCGGCGCACGCGTCGGTGCCCGAGTCGACGCTCGACCTGGACGGCGTCCTGCGGTCGAGCCGGCGCAAGCACACCGCACGGCGGGCCGGCGTCTCGCTGGCCTCGACGCTCGTGCTGGCCACGGCGGGTGCCGGAGTGGCGGGCGCGCTCCCGGGGATCCCGGGGCTCTGGAGCAGTGCCCCGGTAGAGGTCACGCCCCTCGGCACGCCGGAGCCGATGGCGACGGTCGACGTCGAGCCCGCGCCGTCGCCGACGGACATCCCGACGCCGGACCCGGCCACGGAGCTCGCGGAGCTGGCGCCCGGGGTGACGTCCGTGGCGCAGCCGGCGGCCTACCGGGTGGACTCGAACACCGCCGTGCTCGACCTCGGCCTCCCGGCGGGGAACGGCGACCGCTACCTGGCGGTCGTCACCCTGGCGAAGATCGACGGCCGGCACAGCGCCACCGACCTGGAGGTCCTGGCGGGCGGCGACACCGCCCTGCAGAACCTCCGCGCGGGGAACCTCGGCGGAACCCTGCTCTGGCGCGGCGTCACGTCCGACGCGATGGTCCTGCCGTCCGACGGCGGACCGGCCCTCGTGTTCGGCTTCTCCTCCGGTGCGAAGGAGGGGGACCAGTTCCTGGTCTTCGACGACCCGCAGACCGATGGTGCCGCGGACGCGCAGGGGGCGTCCGCGTCACCGGGGCCGGGGGCGGACGCCGCCTCCGGCGCACCCGAGGCCGGCGCGTCGCTGCGGGTCACCCCGTTCGACGTGCTCGGCGACGGCACCGTGTGGATGCGCGTGCTGCAGGTGGACCGGTCGACGGCGGAGCCGCGGGGATTCGTCTACGCGAGCAAGAACACCTGGAGCGCCTCCTGGTGCCGCAGCACCTCGCCCGAGTGCGCCGTCATCCACGACGTCGCCGGGAAGTCCGTGGACACGCCCCGGGCCGCCGAGCCCGCGCCGATGGTCGCGGAGCTCGCGCCGATGCTGGTCGAGGACCCGCAGGCGAACGAGGTGCCCGCTATGGAGACCTGCGTCGCGCAGCGCACCGACAGCGGCTGGACGGCTCCGGCGGAGCTCACCGGCAAGTCGTTCTGGCGGGCGCCCAAGGGGGTCGACCCCGACGTCTGGCGGCTGTGCCTCATCGACATGAGCGAGGCGCTGCAGCTCGCCTCGGCCGGCGAGGTCCGGCCCGACGGCGGCGTGTCACCCAGCCCTGCTCCCAGCGAGGAGCAGACCCAAGCTCCCGAGAACGAGGATCCCCTCGGTCTCGGTGAACTCCTGGAGGGACTCTTCGGGGGTTAGAGACTTCCCGGTCCGCGTCTCGTCTGGGGAGATGGCGTGGGCCGGGAACAACCGAGCGGGCCGAGACAGAATCTGGGGATCTGTCTCGGCCCGCTCATTCTTGCGCCGGTGCGGTGGGTCGGAGCTACTCGCCGTCCTCGCACGCGATGCCGTTGTTGTTCCGGTCGAGGTGCGGCATGTAGCCCGGCTGGGTGTTGGGCAGGGGCGCCGCGCCCGCGGCACGCACCGCGTCGCAGCTCCAGTAGAAGACGGTGCCCGGGTTCCCGTTGCCGTTCCCGTTGTTCTCCTGCTCCTGCTCTTCCTGCTGCTGTTGCTGCTCCTGCTGTTGCTGCTGCTCCTGCTGCTGCTTGAGCGCGGCCTCCTGCTCCTTGACCTGCGCCTCCCGGTCCCCGAGCGCCTGCTCGCGCTTGGCCACCTCGTCGCGCTGCTTGTCGACCTGGGCGCGGTCGGCCTCGATCTCGGCGCGCTGCTCGTCGATGCCGGACTGGATGTTCTGGGCGTCCGAGATCGCCTGGTTGGCGTCGGCCTGCTGGCCCGCGGTGACGATCACGCCGATGATCACGCCGAGCGCGAGACCGGCGATGCCGATGGCGACCATCAGGCCGGCGCCCGGACCACGTCGCTGCGACCCGCCGGGCCGCTGACCCGGGCCCACGGGCCCGGGCGCGACGGTGCCGACGGGGATCGAGCCGCCCGACCGGCGGTTCGCGTCGTCGATGCTCAGCGGGCCGGGGCCCGAGCCACCGGGTCGCTGTTCGGCCGGCGGCGTCGTCTTGCGGCCACCGAGGCCCTTGATCGCGGCGAGCACGCCCGACGCCGGGCCCTTGGCCGACGTCTCGGGCGGCGGAGGCGGCGGCGCCGTGCCGGGCTGCGGCGGGTAGACCGGCTGCGGGCCGGAGCCCGGGCGCGGGGCGCCTGCCGGCGGGGCGCCGATGGGCGCCATCGTCATGGTCGAGCCCATCGCCTCGGCGGGCAGCACGGCCGGGGGCGCGGGCGCCGGGCGCCGGGCGGGGGCGTCGATCACCTGGATCGCGACGGTGCGGGTGTCTCCGCCTCCGTCCGGGGCGCCTGCGGGCGCCGGGGGCGCGGGGGGTGCCGGCGGGGCGGCGGCAGTGGGTCCGGAATCGGGCTGGGGGGCGGCGTCGGGGCGGTCGACCCAGTAGTCCCAACCGGGCGGGGCCGGTGGCCACGACGGGTCGGGAGCCCAGGTGGAGTCGGGTCGGAATCCCGGGGGCACCTGCCAACCCGGAGGCGGGTTGAAGCGCACGGGCATGGTTGCTCCTTCGATACGGTCGGCCCCACTATCGGCCATGCGGGTGGGTCGGCGCCAGAACCATGGGACCGATCGGACATTTCTCCCGCGTGTGGGAGCGACAGTAGCGCGCTCGTGTCGGAGGTCACTGGTAGACCTGGGGGCATGTTCCTCCTGGAGCGTGAAGATGCCAGCACCCTCGTGTACTCGGCCAGCGACCTCGTGACCGCGGGCGAGTGCGAGTTCCGCCTGCTCAGGCGCCTCGACGAGCTCCTGGGCCGCAGCCCGCGCCGGGTGCGGGAGGAGGACCAGATGCTCGCCCGCACGGCGGCCCTGGGCGAGGACCACGAGCGGCGGGTCCTGGCGGGGCACCTCGCCGCCTTCGGCCCGGCCGACGACGACGGGCCCGGCGGCGTGGTGGAGGTCGCGCCCGCGCGCCGGATGTCGCGGGACGAGCTGCTCGACGCGCACTCGCGCACCCTGGCCGCGTTGGAGCGGGGTGCCGACGTCGTCTACCAGGCGTCGTTCTTCGACGGGCGGTTTCACGGCCGGGCCGACTTCCTGGTGCGCGACCCCCTGGGGGCGGGGCTCCGGTACGCCGTGCACGACTCGAAGCTCGCCCGCCGCACCAAGGTGCGTGCCCTGCTCCAGCTCGCCGCCTACGCGGACCAGCTGCTGGCGGCGCGGGTCGACCCGACCGACGAGGTGCACCTGGTGCTCGGCACGGGGGAGACCACCTCGCACCGGCTGGCCGACCTGCTGCCCGTCTTCCGCAAGCGGCGCTCCCGGCTGACCGAGGTGCTCGACACCCACGTCGCCGACGCTGGCCCGGTGCGCTGGCAGGACGAGCGCTACCTGGCCTGCGGCCGCCTGCGCGACTGCCCGGACTGCGCCGAGGCCGCTCAGCAGAGCCGCGACGTGCTGCTCGTCGGCGGGGTCTACGGGCCGCAGCGGGCGCGGCTGTCCGCCGCGGGCATCACCACGATCGACGGCCTCGCGACCGCGGAGACCCCGCCCGACGGCATGGCCGCCGGCCGCTTCGAGGGCCTGCGCGCGCAGGCGCGCCTCCAGCTCGGCCTGGACGACGGCGACGGCTCGGTGGCGCTCGACCACCTGCCCGACGGCGTCGACCCGGACGGGCCCGACGCCCGGCTGCGCTGGCAGCTCGTGGCGACCGAGGCCATCGACGGGCTGCCGGCACCGAGCCCCGGCGACGTCTTCTTCGACTTCGAGGGCGACCCGCTGTGGGAGGCGGCGCGGCTGCCCGGCGACGACCAGGCACCGGCCATGGGCCTCGACTACCTCTTCGGCTGGGTCGAGCGGCCCGGCGTCGACGACGGCACCCCGCCGTTCCACGGGCTCTGGGCCGACGACCTGGCGGCCGAGCGCGACGCGCTCGTGCGGTTCGTCGACTACCTGAGCGCCCGCCGCGAGACCTACCCCGATCTGCACGTCTACCACTACGCCGCCTACGAGAAGACGCACCTGCTCTCGATCGCGGCGCGCCACGGCGTCTACGAGGACGAGGTGGACCAGCTGCTACGCGACGGCGTGCTCGTGGACCTCTACGCGGTGGTCCGATCCTGCCTGCGCATCTCCAACCGGTCCAAGTCCATCAAGAAGCTCGAACCCCTCTACATGCAGGACGACCCGGCGCGCGAGGGCGTCACGAGCGCGACGGCGTCGGTCACGGAGTACGCGGAGTACGCCAAGCTCGCCGCCGACGGGGACGAGCTGGCGGCGGCACTGCGGCAGCGCATCCTCGACTACAACGAGTACGACTGCCGCTCGACGCTGCGGCTGCTCGACTGGCTGCGCTGGGCGCGCGGCGCGGTGGCACCGGAGGTCACGGCCTACGCGGTCGCCTCGTCGGGGGCCACCGGTGCCGGGGCGAACGAGTGGGCGCCCGGGCTTGCGGATGGCGACGACTCCTGGGGGTCGGGGTCGACCGGCGGTGGTGCCGCGGAAGCGGCCACCGGGCCGGACACGGCCGGGGCAGCGGGCGGCGTCCCGGACGCGGCCGGCTCCGGGGGCAACGGGGAGGCGGCGGTCGCCCGGGCCGAGGCCCGGCGCGAGGCCCGGGAGCGGCGGCTGGCGCTGGCCGCCGAGATCGCCGAGCGCGTCGGCGAGAACCGGGGCGACCGGTCGCTGGAGGTGCAGGCGCTCGCGCTGCTGGGTGCGGCCGTGGGCTACTACCAGCGGGAGGAGAAGCCGTTCTGGCAGGAACACTTCGCGCGGCTCGAGCTGCCGCTGGACGAGTGGCCCGGCCGGCGGTCGACGTTCCACGTGGAACATGCGCGCGTGCTGCGGGACTGGGACGTCGTCGGGCGCGACCGGCTCGCCTCGCGGGAGGTCGAGCTGGTGGGCCGCATGCTCGACGGTTCCCGCATCGACGGGTCCGACCTGGGCGTGGGCGACGCGGTGCACGTGCTCTACGACCAGCCGGTACCGCCGGTCGTGGGCGAGCTGGAGGCGCGGGCGATCCGGGGCGAGCACTCCGGCGGCGTGATCCTGTCGGTCGGGGAGGCGGAGCCCGCCGACCAGGAGGACGGCCGGCGCGGCCGCGACGTCGTGGTGCTGCGCGAGCGGCTGTCCGGGGGAGCGGACCCGCACGACCAGGCACCTGTCGCCCTCGCACCGCAGCGCGGTCCGGCGCACGACGCCCAGGAGCAGGCCACCGAGGACGCCGCCCGGGCGGCGCTCGCCGCCTGGGACGCCGACCGCACCCTGCCCGACGGCGCGGCCGTCGACCTGCTGCGCCGCGACCCGCCCCGGCTGATCGGACCTTCGACAGGCTCAGGACAGCGCGGCGGGGACCTGCCGCGGCTGACGGAGGCCGTCGTGCCCGGCCCGGTTGGTGGACCGGCCGAGCCCGGTGCGCCCGGCGGGGAAGCCGCCGGCGGGCTGCACCTGGAGGCGGCCGTGCTCGCCGCCGTCGAGCGGCTCGACCACTCCTATCTCGCGGTGCAGGGTCCGCCGGGCACCGGCAAGACGCACGTCGGCTCGCACGTCGTGGCCCGGCTCGTGGAGGCGGGCTGGCGGGTGGGCGTGGTGGCGCAGTCGCACTCCGCGGTCGAGAACCTGCTGCGCTGCCTGGTCGAAAAGGCCGGGGTGCCCGTCGAGGTGGTCGCCAAGAAGCAGCGGGCCAAGGGCGTGGAGCAGGAGTCCGGCACCCCGTGGCCGGAGCTGACGGGCAGCCAGCTCGCCGACTTCGCGGCCGGGAGCTCCGGCGGCTGCGTGGTGGGCGGCACGGCGTGGGACTTCGCGCACGAGCGCTGGCCGGCCGAGGGCCTGGACCTGCTCGTCATCGACGAGGCCGGGCAGTTCTCGCTCGCGGACACGGTCGCCGTCGGCCGGGCCGCGCAGCGGCTGCTGCTGCTCGGCGACCCGCAGCAGCTTCCGCAGGTCAGCCAGGGAAAGCACCCCGAACCGGTGGACGAGTCGGCGCTCGCCTGGCTCGCGGCCGGCAGCTCCGTGCTGCCCGAGGGCCTGGGCTACCTGCTGCCCGAGTCCTGGCGCATGCACCCGATGGTCTGCGCTGCCGTGTCCGAGCTCGCGTACGCGGGCCGGCTGTCGGCCCACCCGGTCACGACCGAGCGGTCGCTCGACGGCGTGCCGCCCGGGGTGGTGCACGCCCCGGTGGTCCACGAGGGGCGCTCGACGTCGTCCCCGGCGGAGGCCGACGAGGTGGTGCGGCAGGTGCAGGACGTGGTCGGCCGCACCTGGCACCCGGGCCACGGCCGGCCCGCCCGCCCGCTGGGCCCGGACGACGTCGTGGTGGTCGCCGCGTACAACGCGCAGGTCCACACCGTGCGCCAGGCGCTGCGTGCCGCCGGTCTCGACGGCGTCCCCGTCGGCACGGTCGACATGTTCCAGGGGCGGGAGGCGCCGGTCGCGATCCTGACGCTCGCAGCCTCGGCGCCGGAGAACGTCTCGCGGGGCATGGGGTTCCTGCTGTCGCGCAACCGCATCAACGTGGCGGTCTCGCGCGCGCAGTGGCGGGCCGTGGTCGTCTCGTCGCCCCGGCTCACCGACTACCTGCCCGGCGACCTCGAGGCCGACGGCGTGCGGCACCTCATGGAGCTCGGCGCGTTCCTGCGCCTCATCGGCTCCTGACGAAGTAGAACCCCGGCGAAGTAGAACTGTGGCGAGATGGAACTCCAGCGCCTGCCAGAGTTCTATCTCGCCACGGTTCTACTTCGCCACGGTTCTACCTCGGCGGGAGGGGTCAGAACTCGCCGCCACCGAAGTCGCCGCCGAAGTCGCCACCACCGTCGCCGCCGCCGAACATGTCGCCGAAGAAGCCACCGCCGCCGTCGCCGCCCGCGTCCGCACCGGCGTCACCGCCCTCGGCGCCGGACGCCTCGACGGGCTCGGCCCCGGCCTCCTCGCCGCCTGCCTCCTCGGCACCGGCCTCGCCGCCGCCCTCCTCACCGGCGAAGTCCTGGCCCGGGTCGCCGAACGAGCTGCCGAACATCATGTCCGCCACGGCAGAGCCGATGACCATGCCGCCGATGGTGCCGAGCATGCTCGCGCCCAGCATCGAGCCGAAGCCCGGGCCGCGGCTCGCCCCGAAGTTGCGCTCCAGCGTGCCGGGGTTGCGCATCTCGGCGCGCGTGGCCATGCGGGCCAGGTCGCGCGGGTCGTCCGACGTCGCGCGCTCGTTGGGCGGCACCGTCTCGCTGAGCTGGGCCAGGACCTGGTTGCGCTGCTCGGGCGTGAGCTGGGCGAACGCCTCCGCGTGCGCCTCCTCCACCCGGTCCGGCGGCGCGGTGCGCAGCAGGTACCGGTAGCGCTCGATCGCCACCTCGTCCTCGCTGCGGCCCGTGCTCGCGGCGGATCCGTAGACGGGGGCCGTGCCGTAGGCCGGGGTCTGACCCGGGGCCTGCTGGTACTGCGGCCGCGGCGTGCCGCCACCCTGGTACATGCCGGGTGTCTGCTCGCGCGGCTCGCGGCCGAGCAGTCGGTCGAGGAAGCCCATTGATCTCAGTCCTTCGTGAGGTTCGGTCCTGACGGTCCATCCCGGTCAACGGCGCGCCGCCGCCCCGGGTTCCCGCACATCGTCCCTCCGTCACACGAACAGGACATGACGAAGGCCCGGCCACCGAGGTGACCGGGCCTTCGTGCTGTGTCAGCCGGGAGCGTCAGCCCTCGACCGAGCCCTCGATCGCACGGTCGAACACGAGCGTGTTGTCGTCGGCGTAGTTGTAGACACCGATGAACGCGGACGACGGGTCGTTGTCCTCGTTGATCGGGCCGATGCCGGAGACACCCTTGTAGTGGATGTCGTCGCCGGCCTCGAGTGCCGTGACGCCCTCCTCGAAGGTGGACACCTCGGTGCCGCCGTCCGCGCCGGACACGGAGCGGATCGCCGCGGCGATGTCGGTGCCGGAGGTCGACTCCGCCTTCACCGCGGCGAGCGCGGCGAGGATGACGGCGTCGTACGACTCAGCGGCGTAGGCGTAGTCGGTCAGCGGCGAGCCCTCGCTCTCCTCGTACCAGGCGCTCGCCTCGTCCTTGAACTCCTGCGCGGGGTCGGCGCCGGGGATGGTGCCGACGACGCCCTTGAGCGTCCCCGGGTCGAAGTCCTTGGAGTAGTCGGCGGTGTTGCCGTCGCAGAGGTACGTGGTGCCGTCGAAGTCCCAGCCCTGGGACACGAGCTCGGCCACGGCCGCCTTGGTCTCCTCGAACGCGAGGATGACGATGGCGTCCGGCTTGGCGGCCAGCGCGTCGGTCACGATGGACGAGAAGTTGGTCTCGCCCGGGGCGAACTCCTCGCCGGAGCCGGTGCCGCCGTAGACGGCCTCGGCGCCGCCGGCCTCGATCGACTTCTGCACGTTGTCGCGCAGGCCGGTGCCGTAGGTCTCGTTCTGCACGAGGAACGCGACCTTCTGGTGGCCGCCGTCGAGCACGAGGGAACCGAGCGCCGCACCCTGGACGGTGTCCGGCGGGGCGGTACGGGTGAACAGGTCGCTCACGCCGGAGAGCTCGGTGGCGGTGTTCGCGGGCGAGATCTGGAGGACCCCGGCCTCGGTGAACTGGTCGACCACGTTCTGCGAGACGGACGAGGACGCCGCGCCGATCGCGACCTGGACGCCCTTGCCGATGAGGTCGGTGGCCGTGTTGGTCGAGACGCTCATGTCGGTCGAGTCGCCGGAGTCACCGGACTCCAGGGTCACGTCGTTGCCGAGCACACCCCCGGCCGCGTTGATGTCGTCGATCGCAAGTCCGACGCCCGCGACCTCGGGCGGACCGAGGTAGGCAAGAGAGCCGGTGATCGGGAGGATGGTGCCGACGACGAGCGGCTCGGCAGAGCCCTCGCCCTCTCCATCGCCAGAACCCGAGGTGGAGCAGGCCGCCAAGCCCACGCTGAGGACTGCCGCTAGCGCGAGCCCGCGCGCAGCCGTGGAACGTCGAATCATGTCTGCTGTTCCCCTTCAAGCGGGAGTGGATCTGACGGCGCACTTTGCTCCGTCGTGGTCGCTGAAAGTAGTCACCTTGTGTGACGCCCATGTCACGAATCCCCCACTGCGGCCGAGATTGTTACGAGGACGTGACCCACGTCACCCTAGACCCAAGGAAAGTTCATCCGGTCACCCGCCAGACGCACCTCACGGAGATTGGTCGGGCTTTCCGCGGCGGGTCCAGGTACGCTTGCCGTGTTGCAGTGCCTCGATCGTTCTTCCAAGAGATGACGACGACACCGTGATTACAGCGATCCCGAAGGCCGGGGTCGTCGCATCTTGCAAGGAGCAGTACATGGCATTCGGAACCGTCAAGTGGTTCAACGCCGAGAAGGGCTTCGGGTTCATCGCACCCGAGGACGGTGGGCAGGACGTGTTCGCCCACTTCAGCGCGATCCAGTCGAGCGGCTACCGCTCGCTCGAGGAGAACCAGCGCGTCGAGTTCGACGTGAAGCAGGGCCCGAAGGGCCTCCAGGCGGAGAACATCCGCCCGCTCTGACTCTGACAGCCGCGGCGGGCTCCTGAGCCTGCCAGGTTGTACGCCGAGGGCCCGGTCACCTTTCCAGGTGGCCGGGCCCTTGGCCTGTCCGGCGCCGGACGGCGGGAGAATGGGCCCGTGCAGCACTTCGCCTCCGACAACTACGCTCCCGTCCACCCCGAGGTCATGGCGGCCATCGCCGCGGCGAACGACGGCGCGGCCGTCTCGTACGGCGACGACCCCGTCTCGGCCCGCCTCCAGGACCGTGCCACCGAGGTGTTCGGCGAGCGCGCCCGCATCTTCCCGGTGCTGAACGGCACCGGCGCGAACGTCATCAGCCTGATGGCCTCGGCCCCGCGCTGGGGCGCCGTGATCGCCAGCGACGTCGCGCACATCCACACCGACGAGAACGGGGCGCCCGAGCGCGTGGGCAGCCTCAAGGTGCTGGCCGTCCCGAGCGTCGCGGGCCGCATCGGGCCCGACGCCGTGGACCGCTACGCGGGCGACATCGGCAACGTGCAGCGCGCGCAGCCCGCGGTGCTGAGCCTCACCCAGGTGACCGAGCTCGGCACGGTCTACTCGGTGGCCGACCTCAAGCTCCTCGCGGACGCCGCCCACGCGGCCGGCCTGCGCGTGCACGTGGACGGCTCGCGCCTCGCGAACGCGGCGGCGACCCTCGGCGTCGGGCTGCGGGAGATCACCACCGACGTGGGCGTCGACGTCGTCTCGCTCGGCGCGGCGAAGAACGGCGGCATGCTGGGCGAGGCCGTCGTCGTGCTCACCGACGACGACGCCGGCTCCGGCGACGCGGCCGGGCCGACCGGCGCCGTGCCGTATCTGCGCAAGGCGACGATGCAGCTCGCCTCGAAGACCCGCTTCGTGTCGGCCCAGCTCCTCGCCCTGCTCGGCGAGCCGGGCACGCCGACGTCGGGCACGTCGACCTCCGGTGCGGCAGGCACCGCCGACGGTGCGCCCCTCTGGCTGCGCAACGCGGTGCACTCCAACTCGATGGCCGCGCGCCTGCGCTCCGGGATCGAGGCGGCGGGGCTGCTGGAGCCCGGGACCGGGGTCCGCGTGACCTACCCGACCGAGGCGAACGTCGTGTTCGCGACCCTGCCCCGGGCCGCCGCCGACCGCGCGCGCGAGCACGCCCGGTTCTACGACTGGGCGCCGGGCGAGAGCGCCGACCGGGTCGAGGTGCGCTGGATGTGCGCCTGGGACACCACGGCGTCCGACGTCGACGACTTCGTGCGGGCGATCGCCGCCGCGCTCTGATCCGGCCCCGCCGCCGAGCCGATTGCACGCCTGGGCCGCGGCGGGGTGAGACTTGTGGTCATGATCCGTTTTCGCCCCGCGGGCCTGCTGGTCGCCACCGTTCTCACGGTCGCGACGCTGGCCGCGGGATGTTCCGCTCCGGCCGGTGAGCCCGGACCCACCTCCCTGCCCGGACCCGTGCAGTCGAGCACCCGGCCGAGCTCGTCCCCGTCCGGCGGGGGGACGCCGTCGCCGTCGCAGCCCGCACCCAGCGCGACGCCGTCCGCACCGCCCACGCAGGAGCCCGCGCCCGGCGAGCCGGACCTCTCGCTCGTGGCCGGCTGGTCCCTGGAGCAGAAGGTGGGCCAGGTCGTGATGGTCGGCCTGCCGGTCAAGGGCCCGTTCCAGCCGACGTTCGACATGCTGCGGGACCAGAAGATCGGCGGCGTGTTCCTGCACGGCCGCACCCAGGCCGGGCGCGGGCCGGTGAAGAACCTGGTGGACGCCGCCGTCGCCGCGGCGGACTCGCCGGTGCCCCTGTTCGTGTCCACCGACCAGGAGGGCGGCGAGGTCCAGGTGCTGCGCGGCAAGGGCTTCAGCGACATCCCGAGCGCGCTCGATCAGGCCACGCTGTCCGCGCCGGACCTGCGCGCCCGTTCGGAGGTCTGGGGGCAGGAGCTCGCCGCCGCGGGAGTGAACCTCAACCTCGCGCCCGTGCTGGACCTGGTGCCGCAGCAGGGCGCGGCGTCGAACGCGCCCATCGGCGTGTTCGCGCGCAACTACGGGTACACCGAGCAGTCCGTGATCACCCACGGCAACGCGTTCGCGGAGGGCCAGCGGGACTCGGGCGTGCAGACGTCGATCAAGCACTTCCCGGGGCTGGGCCGGGTCACGGCGAACACCGACACCACGGCCGGCGTGACCGACACCGTCACCGGGCCCGACGACCCGTCGGTGGCGGTGTTCGATGCCGGCATCAAGGACGGCACCGGCCTGGTCATGATGTCGTCCGCGATCTACGCGAAGATCGACCCCGACGCGCCCGCGGTGTTCAGCCCCACCGTGGTGGGCCTGGTCCGCGAGCACGGGTTCGACGGCGTGATCATCACCGACGACCTGTCCGCCGCGGTGCAGGTCCAGAACGTGCCCGCCGGCCAGCGGGCGGTCCGGGCCGTCGACGCCGGGGTGGACCTGGTGCTGGCTTCCGCCAAGCCGTCCGTCGCCCCGGCGATGGTGGACGCGCTGGTCCAGGCCGCGCGCCAGGACCCGGCGTTCGCCGCGAAGGTCGACGCCGCGGCGGCCCGGGTGGTCGCGGCCAAGTCGGGCCTCTGACCAACCGCCACCGCTGGTCGAGCCCCCGCCCACCGCTGGTCGAGCTTGTCGAGACCTGGTTTCGACAGGCTCAACCAGCGGGGTGCGGCTCAACCAGCGGGGGCGGTGGTGCTCAGCGGTCGGCCAGCCCCAGCACGTCCAGGGTCCAGGCGTGCTCGAACGCGATCTGCTCCCACGCCGAGTACCGGCCCGAGACGCCGCCGTGCCCCGCGGACATCTCGATCTTCAGCATCGCCGGCGCCCCGGCGGCCTGCAGCCGGGCGACCCACTTGGCGGGCTCCACGTACAGCACGCGGGTGTCGTTGAAGCTGGTCGTCGCCAGCACCTTGGGGTAGCTCGAGGCGTCGTCGGCCACGTTCTCGTACGGGGTGTACGAGCGCATGTACGCGTAGACCCCGGGGTCGTGCAGCGGGTCGCCCCACTCGTCCCACTCGGTGACCGTCAGGGGCAGCGTGGGGTCGAGCATCGAGGTCAGCGCGTCCACGAAGGGCACGCCCGCCTGCACTCCAGCGAACAGCTCGGGCGCCAGGTTGGTCGCCGCGCCGACCAGCAGCCCGCCGGCGCTGCCGCCGTCGGCCACCATGCGGTCGCTCGCCGTCCAGCCCGTGGCGACCAGGTGCCGGCCGCAGGCCACGAAGTCGGTGAACGTGTTGCGCTTGGCGCCCAGCTTGCCGTCGTCGTACCAGGCGCGGCCCATCTCGCCGCCGCCCCGCACGTGCGCGACGGCGAAGACGACGCCGCGGTCGAGCAGGCTCAGGCGCGCCACCGAGAAGTACGGGTCGATCGAGTACTCGTAGGCGCCGTACCCGTACAGGAGCAGCGGCGCGGGCTCGGCGGGCGCGTCGTCCGCCCCGCCGGCCGAGCCCGTCCCGCCGGCCGAGCCCGTCGAGACCCCGAACCGCACCTTGTCCTTGCGCCAGACCAGCGAGATCGGCACGCGCGTGCCGTCCTCGGCCACGGCCCACTCCCGGCGCTGGTCGTAGTCGCCGGCGTCGTAGCCGCCGAGCACCGGCTGCTGCTTGAGCAGGGTGCGCTCGCCGGAGGCGACGTCGTACAGGTAGAGCGAGGAGGGGGTGACGAACGAGGTGTAGCCCACCTTGAGGTTGGGCTGCTCCCACACGCCGACGCCCGCGCCGACCGACTCCAGCGGCTGGCCGAACGAGATCTCCTGGAAGTCCCAGGTGACGGGCCCGCCGCCGGCCCCGGCGGGCTCGATCAGCGACAGCACGGCGGAGCGCGAGATCGCCTCGCGGCGGTAGTAGAGCACCAGGTAGCGCTCGCTGGCGCTCACGCCCTCCAGCCGCACCTCCGGGTCGTGCGGCACGACGACGTCCGCGTCCTGCGGGGCGACCGTCTCGCCGGGCGCGGGCACCGGAGAGGTGACCAGCTCGAAGTTCAGCGCGTCCTGGTTGTGCAGGATCAGCAGCACGTCGCGGGTCGGGCTGGTCGAGTCCGGGGTCTCGACAGGCTCGACCGGCGAGACGGGCAGCGCCGCGTGCTCCACCGAGTACTCGACGCCCTCGCGGCGGGGCCAGACCACGCGGAACTCGCCCGTCGGGTCGTCGGACTCCAGCAGCCACGACTCGCTCGTCACCTTGGAGCCCAGCTCGATCTGCAGGTACTTCTTGGACCGGGACAGGCCCACGCCCACCCAGAACCGCTCGTCGGGCTCCTCGAACACCAGCGTGTCCTGGGAGCCGGTCGCGCCGAGCTGGTGCCGCCAGACCCGCCACGGGCGCCAGGCCTCGTCCACGGTCAGGTAGAAGATGTGCCCGCCGTCGGGGGTGAACATGGCGCCCGGCGCGGTGTCGCGCACCTCGTCGGGGAGGTCCTCGCCGGTGGCCAGGTCGCGCACGCGCAGCGTGTAGCGCTCGTCCCCGGCCGTGTCGGTCGCGTACAGCAGCCGCGTGCCGTCGTCGGACACGTCGAGCGAGCCGAGGGCGAAGAAGTCGTGGCCCTCGGCCGCGGCGTTCTGGTCCAGCATGATCTGCTCGCCCGGCACGGGCTGCCCGGGCTCGAGCACGCGGGGCGTCCAGTCGTCCGGCCCCGCGGCGGGGTAGCGGGCGTGGATCGGGTACTGCTGGCCCTCGACCGTGCGGGCGTAGTACCACCAGTCGCCGTCGCGCGCGGGGACCGAGAGGTCGGTCTCGAGTGTGCGCCCCTTGATCTCGTCGAACAGGGTCTGCCGCAGCGGCGCGAGGTGCTCCTGGCGGTCCAGGGTCCAGGCGTTCTGCGCCTCCAGGTGCGCGACGACCTCAGGGTTCTCCTTCTCGCGGAGCCACTCGTAGTCGTCGACGAAGGTGTCGCCGTGGAAGGTGCGCTCGCGGGGGCGGCGCTCGGTGCTGGGCGGTTCGGACGGCGGGAGCACCCGCACGGAACCGGTCGGTCGATCGGCCGAGGGGGCGGCCGCTGGGGGAGTCTGGGCGTCGTCGGACACCGCGTCAGCCTAACCGTGCGGACCGCCGGGCGAAGGGGTGTTCCACGCCCTCCCGGTGCCCGGATCGTTGGCACTCCGTGACCGGGGTGTGACCCACGGGTGTAACGAGTGACACATCGCACGGCTACACTTCCGGCACGCTGATGCCATCAGTTTGATGCAGGCCTGGTTAAGCAGGACTGAATCATGTTGGTATCGAGTGGAACCGAGACCTCGCAGCACCACACACCAGAACCGACGGAGGACCCGGCAGATGACAGCCGACCGACCGAACCTCGCGACGGGCGCGCGGAGGCTGCTGGCCACGCTCGCGGCCGTGGCCATCCCAGCCGTGATCGCCGCGGCGCCCGCGGTGGCCGCCGCCGCGCCCGCCGACTGCAAGCCCGACGACACGACCGCATGTGTCGTCGCGATCGTCCTGGACGAGGACAGCAACCCTGTCCCCGACGTGGGCGTGACCATCTCAGGCGCGGGGTTCGAGCAAGACGTGACCACCACCCAGGAGGGGCCTGCGTCCGTGGAGGTGCCGCAGGTCGGCACCTACACGCTCACCCTCGACGAGGAGACCGTCCCCGACGGCCTCTTCCCCAACGCCACCGAGCAGCAGGTCACCGCGCAGACCGGTAGCTCGGCGCGCGCCGCGTTCCGGCTGGGCACCACGCCTCCGGAGAGCGCCGAACCGACCGACGGCGCCACCACGGCGCCCGGTGCCGGCGAGACCGGCGGCACCGAGCCCACCGACGCGGCGTCCGGCCCGGCGGCCGGTGACGAGGGCCTCGGCGGAGCCGGCACCGCTGCCACCGGCGGTGGCGGGCCCTCGCTCCAGCAGGTCTGGCAGCAGTTCGGCTCGGGCATCCGCTTCGGCCTCCTGCTCGCCCTGGCCTCGGTGGGCATCAGCCTCATCTACGGCACGACCGGCCTGTCGAGCTTCTCGCACGGCGAGCAGGTGACGCTCGGCGCCATGTTCGGCTTCATCGGCATCAACTGGCTGCACCTGCCGGTCTGGCTCACGGTGATCCTGGTGATCGTCGCGTGCGCCGCCACCGGCTGGGCGCAGGACGCCGCCATCTGGGCCCCGCTGCGCAGACGCGGCACCCCGGTGACGCAGATGATGATCGTGACCATCGGTCTCTCGCTCGCGCTGCAGTACGCCATCCAGATGGTCATCGGCGGCCGGTCGCACCGCGTGCTTCCGCAGAACCCGAAGCCGCTGGAGATCGCGGGCATCACGCTCAGCACCGCCTCCTGGCTCTCGATGCTGGTCGCGGTCGTGGTGATCTTCTTCATCGCCTGGTTCCTCACCCGCACCCGCATCGGCCGCGCCACGCGCGCCGTCTCGGACAACACGGCGCTCGCCGCGGCCACCGGCATCAACCCGGACCGCATCATCCGCATCGTGTGGGTCATGGCCACCGGCTTCGCCGGCCTCGCGGGCATGCTGCTGGCCATCTCGTTCGGCTCGTTCAACTGGTCGCTCGGCATGCTGCTGCTGCTCCTGATGTTCGCCGCCGTCACCCTCGGTGGCCTGGGCACCGCCTACGGCGCCCTGCTCGGCTCCCTCGTGATCGGCCTCGTCGTCGAGATGTCCACCCTCATCCCCGGAATGCCGAGCGACCTGCGCTACGCCTCGGCACTCGTGATCCTCATCCTCGTGCTGCTGTTCAGGCCGCAGGGCCTGCTCGGCCGCGCCGAGCGGATCGGCTGAAAGGAGAACCATCATGGAACTGAGCCGCATCCTCACCCAGGCGCTCGCCGAGCTCATCGCTCCGACCACCGCCGCCATCGCGCTCGCCGCGATCGGCCTCAACCTGCACTTCGGGTTCACCGGCCTCCTCAACATGGGGCAGGCAGGCTTCATGCTGCTGGGCGCCTACGGCTTCGGCATCGCCACCATCTCCGGCGCGCCGTTCTGGCTGGCCCTGCTCATCTCGCTCGCCGCGGGAGCACTGTTCGCGCTCATCCTCGGCGCACCGACACTCCAGCTACGCGGTGACTATCTGGCGATCGTGACGATCTCGGCCGCGGAGATCATCCGAATGCTCGGCCGTGCCACGGTGTTCCAGGAATACACCGGCGGCGCGGCGGGTCTCACGGGTGGCTCCTTCAAGTCGACGTTCCAGGAGCTGTCGTTCCTGCCGGCACCGCCCGAGCGCGGTGCGTTCGGCCCGCTCGAGTACGTGTTCACCGGGTCCGACTCGTGGTGGACCCGCCTGTTCGCCTGGGCCGTGGTGCTCATCGCGGTCGTGTTCGTCTGGCTGCTGACCCGCAGCCCCTGGGGCCGCGTGCTCAAGGGCATCCGCGAGGACGAGGACGCCGTCCGCGCACTGGGCAAGAACGTCTTCTCCTACAAGATGCAGGCGCTGGTGCTCGGCGGCATGTGCGGTTCGCTCGCGGGCATGCTGTACGTGCTGCCCAGGTCGGTCGCACCCGACGCCATGGGCCGCTCGCTGACCTTCTTCGCGTGGACCGTCCTGCTGCTCGGTGGCGCCGCCACCTTGTTCGGCCCGGTGCTGGGGTCCATGCTCTTTTATGCGGTCTACATGTTGCTCCGCGCGGGTATGCGCGAGGGCCTGGAGGGCGTCGTGTCGGCCACGATGGTCGAGCAGATCGGTGGTCTGCTCGTCGGCGTGACCCTGATGCTGCTGGTCATCTTCCGCCCACAAGGAATCCTGGGGAACAAGAAGGAGCTCGCCTTCGATGCCCGATGAGACGACGGAGAACAAGGTGACAGAGGTGTCCGACGTGCCGGAGGCGACCGACGTGCCCGAGAGCACCGTCGAGGCGCTCGACACCGTCGAGCGCAGCGACACCGAGGCCGCGAAGGCCGCGGAGCACGTCCTGGCCGCGGTCGAGCCCACGGTCGGCGTCAGCAAGCCGGACCCGATCCTGGTCGTCGACGACGTGCAGCGCCGGTTCGGCGGCATGACCGCCGTCGACGTCGACCACCTGGAGGTCCAGCGCGGCGTCATCACGGCGCTCATCGGCCCGAACGGCGCCGGCAAGACGACGTTCTTCAACCTGCTGACGGGGTTCGACAAGCCCAACCAGGGCTCGTGGGCCTTCGAGGGCAAGCCGCTGGGCGGCGTCAGCGCCGCCAAGGTGGCCCGCAACGGCATGGTCCGCACGTTCCAGCTCACCAAGGCGCTCTCGCGCCTGACGGTGCTGCAGAACATGCTGCTCGCCGCCATGGGCAACCCGGGCGAGAACCTGTTCGGCTCCCTGGTCAAGCCCCTGTGGGCGGGCACCGAGAAGAAGAACACGGAGAAGGCGCTCGAGATCCTGGCGCGGTTCAAGCTCGACGCCAAGAAGGACGACTTCGCGGGCTCGCTGTCCGGCGGCCAGCGCAAGCTCCTGGAGATGGCCCGGGCCCTGATGACGGACCCGACCATGATCATGCTCGACGAGCCCATGGCCGGCGTGAACCCGGCCCTGGTCCAGTCGCTGCTGCACCACATCCAGGCCCTGCGCGACGACGGCATGACCGTCCTGTTCGTGGAGCACGACATGCACGCCGTGCGGCACATCTCCGACTGGGTCGTGGTGATGGCCGAGGGCAAGATCGTGGCCGAGGGACCGCCCAAGTCCGTCATGCAGGACCAGGCCGTCGTCGACGCCTACCTCGGCGCGCACCACGACACCGACCTCGGGGACGACTCGCTGCTCGACCCCGCAGTGCTGGCCCGGCTCGAGGCCGAGGAGGAGAAGCGATGAACGACGCGGCCAAGACCGAGAAGCGGGAGATCCTGCTCAAGGCGACCGACATCGTCGCGGGCTACCTGCCCGGCGTGAACATCCTGAACGGGTGCAACCTCGAGGTCGCCAAGGGCGAGCTCGTGGGCATCATCGGCCCCAACGGCGCCGGCAAGTCGACGCTCCTGAAGTCCCTGTTCGGCCTGGTGCACGTCCGCTCCGGCAGCGTGACCCTGGGCGGCGAGGACATCACGAACCAGAAGGCGAACACCCTCGTGTCGCAGGGTGTGGGGTTCGTGCCGCAGAACAACAACGTGTTCCCCTCGCTCACGGTCGAGGAGAACATGCGGATGGGCGTGTACCTGCGGCCCAAGGCGTTCGCGGAGCGGTTCGAGTTCATCACCGACCTGTTCCCCACCCTCGGGGAGCGGCGCGCGCAGCGTGCGGGCGCCATGTCGGGCGGTGAGCGGCAGATGGTCGCCATGGCCCGCGCCCTGATGATGAACCCGTCGGTGCTGCTGCTCGACGAGCCGTCCGCCGGCCTGTCGCCGGTGCGCCAGGACGAGACGTTCCTGCGCACCCGGATGATCAACAAGGCGGGCGTGTCCGTGGTCATGGTCGAGCAGAACGCCCGGCGCTGCCTGCAGATCTGCGACCGCGGCTACGTGCTCGACCAGGGCAAGGACGCGTACACCGGGACGGGCAAGGAGCTCCAGTCCGACCCGAAGGTGATCTCGCTCTACCTGGGCACCCTGGCGGAGGACGTCGACAAGGCGAGCTGACCTTCTCCGCCGAAGTAGAACTGCAGCGAAGTAGAACGGTGGCGTACCCCCTGACCAGGGGGTACGCCACCGTTCTATCTCGCCACGGTTCTACTTCGCCACGGTTCTACTTCGGCAGCCTGACGTCGGTCCAGGTGAGGCGGTGGTCGCTGCTCGGGAACGGGTAGACGCCCGTGAGCCGGGACAGCGGGTCGGCCGCGGCCGGCCAGAACACGCCCGCGTCCCGGACCCGCATGTCGCGCGACGGGAGCACGTAGTCGACGCGCAGGTTGCCCGGCGTCGTGTCGGCGAAGTCGGCCGTGTCGAGCGTCGGGTCGCCCAGGTGCGTCAGGTTCGCGCCCGCCTGGAGCGCCGAGGCCTCGGGTGCGCCCGCCGACGTCGGACGCGGGTCGGTGATGCGCGGGTGCCGCAGGAGCTGGTCGATCGCGGGGACGCCGTCGGCGCCCGTGGCCGAGTCGCCGTCGAGGGGGTCGGCGTTGTAGTCGCCCACGATCACGAACGACGAGCCGGGGCGCAGCCCGCCGCGGTCGCCCTCGTCGTCGTAGATGTACCGGGCGGCGCGGCCGCCGCGCACGTAGTCGGCCCAGAACCGGATCTCGTCGTGGTTGCGCAGGCCGTTGCGGTCCTCGGCCCCGTCGAACGACGGCGGGGTCGGGTGCGCCGCGAGCACGTGCACCGTCTCGCGGCCCACGCGGACCGGCACGTCCCAGTGCGACTTGGACGAGAGCGGGAGCACCGCGAGCTCCTCGGCCGAGTACCAGTCGGCCGGGGCGTCCGTGGCGGGGTCGTCCGGCAGCAGGGCGCCGGGCATTTCCTGCCACCTGAAGTCCTGGAAGGTGCGGACGTCGCGGTGCCGGATCGGGTACTTGGACAGCACCACCATGCCGTACTGCCCCGGGAACAGGCCGAAGCCGAGCGCGTCGTCGCCGCCCCCGACGGTGCCGTCGTTGTTCAGGTCGAACCCGCTCGGGACGCCCGTGTTCGACGGCGCCACGAACGCGTACGGGTACTCGACCGGCTCGCCCGTGCCCTGCGGCACCTCGAGGTAGTTCTCGCGGAACAGGTCGGCGGCGGCGTACGGGTCGGCGTCGCCGGAGTAGTCGAACTCGTTGAGCAGCACGACGTCGGGGTTCGCGTGCTGGATGACCTCGGCCACCGTGGCGGCCTGGACGTCGTCGCCCGTGGACAGGTCGGCGACGAGCTCGCCCTCCGTCGCGCGGTTCAGCGACAGGTTGTAGGTCGCGGCCCGCAGCGTCCGGTGCTTGCCGTGGTCCCGGTCCCGGTCCCGGTCGTGCCTGGCCGACGTCGCCGCAGCGGTGCCGTCCGTCGTGCCCGCCGAGGCCGTGCTCGCCGAGGCGAGGAAGGCCCCGGCCAGCAGGGCCGCCGCCGCGGCCGCGCCCGTCAGGCGCGAGGTGGTGCTGGCTCGCATGACTGCTCCTTCTTCGGGGTGTCGTGCGCGGGTGGTCCGCAGCGACACCGTAGGGCGGCGCCCGCTCGCGCGGGTGAACGACGCGTGAACAGGGCCCCGTGTCGCACCCCCGCGAGCCCCGGCAGCGGCCGCCGTCGGCCGTAATCGAATCGTTGCCCGCTCGCCACCAGTACGGACGTTCGAGAGGGTATTTTTCCGGGGCGGCCCGAGGTGGCCGCGACGAGGGCGTTCGCCGTCGTGCCGAACCACAAGGAAGAACTTGATGAACCGCACTGCCCGTACCGTCCGTCGTCCGGCCCGCCTGCTGGCAGTGGCGGCCGCAGCGGCCGTCTCGCTCACGATGCTCACCGGCTGCTCGGTCCTCGACGACATCATGTCGAGCGGCGAGGCCCCGCGTGACGAGCCGGGTGGCGAGATCACCGCGTCGGCGGACGCGGACGCCTTCGACATCCTCAAGGGCGACTGCATCGACCTGGCGGCCCTGGACGGCTACGGCGAGTCCGCGGAGGGCGAGGACTTCGAGGTCGAGTCGGTGCCCGTGGTGCCCTGCGCCGAGGAGCACACCGGCGAGGTCTACGCCGAGCTGATCATGGACGACGCCAAGTACCCGGGCGACGAGGCCATGTCGAAGAAGTTCGACGAGTGGTGCTACGACGAGTTCGAGAAGTTCGTCGGGATCTCCTACGACGAGTCCGTCTACGGCTACACCGGCTTCTACCCGACCCAGGCCACCTGGGACCAGCTGAACGACCGCTCCCTGCAGTGCATCATCAGCTCCGAGGAGCCGTTCACGGGCAGCCTCAAGGGCGCCGCGAAGTAACCCCCGGCACGGTGTCGTGCGGCGTGGCGGTCCGGCGGGCCGCCACGCGCACGTCGACCCCGACCACCACCAGCGCGACCAGCACGAAGCACGCCCCGACCAGGGGCACGGTGTCCACGCCGACCGTGGCGACCACCAGCGCGCCGAGCGCCGCGCCGCCACCGATCCCGACGTTGAACACCGAGCTCGAGATCGCGGTCGCCGACTCGGTGGCGCCGGGGGCCACCTGCATGGACAGGAACGACAGGGCCGGCGGGATCGCGCTGAACGCGAGGCCGAACAGCGCCAGCCCGACGAGCGCCAGGGCCGGGACGTGGCCCAGCGTCCACAGCAGCACCAGCGCGCCGGTCAGCATGCCGAGCGCCACGAGCACCGTCTGCCACGGCCGCCTGTCGAGCACCTGGCCGATCACCAGCGTGCCGACCAGGCCGGCGATGCCCTGGCCCAGCAGCAGCGCGCTGAGCCAGCGGTCCGGGAACCCGGCCGTCTCCAGCAGGAACTGGGTGACGAACGTGATCATCATGAAGCCCCCGGTCACCAGCAGGACCGTGACCACCATGAGCACCAGGAACCGGCGCATGCTCGGGTGGGTGCCGCGGGCCGTGCCGCTCTGCTCGGCGTCGACGTTCGGCATGGCGATCGCCATCGCGAGGCAGGCCAGCAGGCTGACCGCCGAGAACACCAGGAACGCGGTGCGCCAGCCCGCCTGCTGGCCCACGAAGGTGCCGAGCGGCACGCCCAGCAGCGGGGCGAGCGAGTTGCCGATGGCGAGGCGGGCGATCATCTTGCCGCGGACGGCGGGCGCGAACAGGCTCGCGGCGGCCGGCGTGACGACGGACCAGAACAGCGCCTGCCCCAGCGCCGTCACCATGCGCGCGGCCATCAGGTCCGCGTAGCCGGCGGCGACCGCCGACCACAGGGTGCCGACGGTGCAGACCGCCGTGGTCGCCGCGAGCACCCAGCGCCGCGGGAACCGGCGGGTCAGGCGCGAGAGCGGCAGCGACGCGAGCACGACGACGGCGGCATACGCGCTGACCAGCAGGCCGATCTCGGACGTGCTGCGGCCCAGGTCGGGGGCGATGAGGGTGAGCAGGCCGCCCGGCAGGTTCTCCGCCGTCACGAAGGTGAAGGCACTCACCGAGAGCGCGATCAGGGCCACGGCGGCGCGGCGCTGGTCGACCGGGGGTGCGGCGAACGAGGCCGCAGCGGCAGGGCTGTTCGCGGTCATGGGCATCTCCGGCTGGTTCGACGGGCGTGGGGCTCACCCGGACGACGAACCGGTCCGGCGGACACCGACCAAAATACGCGCCCTCGAACCGATTCTACGAGCCCATTCCTGGCATACGTGGTGAAGCAGAACTGTGTCCTAGGCAACATTGTCGTAATATTTCCCTGGTTTCCTCCTCCGTGGACAAAGGTGTCCAGCAGGTCCGGGAGCCCCGTACGCACCACCTCCTCGCTCCCGGACGTAGCTCTCTTCACGGAGGAAACATGAATCGACGTATCTGTGCAGTCGGTGCGGGAGCAGCCCTGCTGCTGTCGGCCGCCGTCGTACCGATCACCGCTTCCGCGGCACCGCCGGTCGAGGAGCCGCCGCAGCAGGCGGCGCCCGCCAAGGAGGACAACCGCCCGGACGCCCTCGCGGAGAAGCAGACCGAGAAGCGGCAGCTCGCCGTCGACATGGTCGCGACCGGCCAGGCCAAGGTCGAGACGCGTGGCAAGGGCAAGCACAAGTCGAAGGTCGTGGAGATCTCGCCGCGCGAGTACGTCGAGTACGGCGTCGAGGAGACCGCGCAGCTCTTCAGCATCCTGGTCGACTTCGGCGACCAGGCCGACGAGCGCTACCCGGACGCGACGGCGGGTCCGGTGCACAACGAGATCCCGGAGCCCACGCGGAGCGACAACTCCACCTACTGGGAGTCCGACTTCTCGCGCGAGCACTACCAGGAGATGTTCTTCACCGGCCTGGAGGACCAGGACGGCGAGTCGTTCGCCGGCGTCTACGACGAGATGTCGTCGGGCCGGTTCGACCTCCAGGGCGACGTGTCCGACTGGGTGACCGTGCCGTACAGCACGGCCTCCTACGGCACCACGGAGTCCGGCACGGACATGACGCGGTTCATCCAGGACACCGCGGACGCCTGGTACGACCAGCAGGTCGCCGCGGGCAAGTCCGCCGAGGAGATCGACGCATACCTCCAGTCGTTCGACGTCTGGGACCGCTACGACCTGGACGGCGACGGCATCACCGCCGAGCCCGACGGCTACATCGACCACTTCCAGGCGATCCACGCCGGAGAGGGCGAGGAGGCCGGCGCGCCCGAGGAGGCCATCTGGTCGCACCGCTGGTCGGTCAACCAGGGCGGCCTCGGCACGGACGGCCCGGCCGACTACCCGAAGGTCGGCGGCATCAAGATCGGTGACTCCGACATCTGGATCCGCGACTACACCACGGAGCCGGAGAACGGCGGCCTCGGCGTGTTCGCGCACGAGTTCGGCCACGACCTCGGCCTGCCCGACTACTACGACACCGCGGGCGGCGAGAACGGCACCGGCTACTGGAACCTGATGAGCTCCGGCTCGTGGATGGGCCACGGCGACGGCACCATCGGCACCACGCCCAACCACATGGGCGCCACCGAGAAGCTCTTCCTGGGCTGGCTCGACTACGAGACCGTGGAGCCGGGCGAGACCCAGCGCATCAAGCTCGGCCCGTCGTTCCACGCGACGACCCGCGCGCAGGCCGCGATCGTGAACCTGCCGGACGGCGTCGAGCAGCTCGACCTCGCCGAGGAGTACGGCGTCGAGCCGTTCGACGGCGAGTTCGTCTACTCGGGTACCGGCAACGACCTGAACAACACGATCACGTCGCCGTCGTTCACCGTGCCGGACGGCGCCTCGCTGACCGCCAAGGTGCAGTACGCCATCGAGGCGGACTACGACTACGCGTTCGCCGAGGTCTCGACGGACGGCGGCACCACCTGGACCGCCCTGGCGAACAACCTGTCGACGGACGAGGACCCGAACGGCACCAACCCCGGCGCCGGCATCACCGGTAGCTCGGACGGCGCCTGGGTGGACCTCACCGCCGACCTGGCGGACTACGCCGGCCAGACGGCGTCGGTCCGGTTCCGCTACTCGAGCGACGGCGGCACCAACGAGACCGGCATCGCGATCGACGACGTCGCCGTGGGCGACGCCCTGAGCGCGGACTTCACGGACACGTCCGACTGGACCGTCGACGGCTTCGTGCCGGTCGGCGCCGACGGCACCTACGAGGTCACCTACCAGCACTACTACGTGGCCGAGAACCGCGTGTACGGCGGGTACGACCAGACGCTGAAGACGGGCCCGTACAACTTCGGCTGGAGCTTCACCAACAGCAACAAGGTGGAGCACTACCCGTACCAGGACGGCCTGCTGATCTGGTACGTGAACAGCCTGTACGGCGACAACAACGTCTCCCAGCACCCGGGTGGCGGCCAGGCCCTGCCGATCGACGCCCGGGCCAAGGCGCTGAAGTGGTCGGACGGCACGATCGCCCGCAACCGCATCCAGTCGTTCGACGCCACGTTCGGCCTCCAGAAGACCGACGTGCTGTCGCTGCACCGCGAGGTGTCGGCCACGTCGCTGACCTCGCTCAACCTCTGGAAGCAGAAGCCCGTGTCGAAGTTCGACGACACCAACCCTGAGGCCTACTACGACCAGTCCAACCCGGGCCACTCGGTCAAGGTCGGCGGCACCGGCACCACCATCAAGGTGCTCACGGAGGACGCCAAGAAGGGCCACATGACCATCCAGGTCAACTGACCCCCTCCCGCTCCGCACGTGTCAGACGCTCAGTTCACCCCGGTGAACTGAGCGTCTGACACGTTCTACGGGCACTAGGCTCGAACGCATGACACACCTGCGTTGGGGCATCCTGGCGGCCGGCGGGATCGCCGCGAGCTTCACATCAGACCTGAACGACAACGGCTTCACCGTGCAGGCGGTGGGGTCCCGAAACCTGGAGAAGGCCCGCGAGTTCGCCGACCGGTTCGGCATCCCGACGGCGCACGGCTCCTACGAGAACCTCGCGGCCGACCCCGAGGTCGACATCGTCTACGTGGCGACGCCGCACCCCTTCCACGCCGAGGCCGCGAAGCTCGTGCTGGAGGCCGGCAAGCACGTGCTGGTCGAGAAGCCGTTCACGCTCAACGCCTCCGAGGCGCGCGAGGTCGTGGAGCTCGCCGAGTCGAAGGGGCTCGTGGTCCTGGAGGCCATGTGGACCCGGTTCCTGCCGCACATGGCGCGCGTGCGCGAGATCATCGCGTCGGGCGTGCTCGGCGAGGTGCGCACCCTGATGGTGGACCACACCCAGGACCTGCCGGACGACCCGTCCCACCGCATCAACGACCTGGCCCTCGGCGGCGGCTCCCTGCTCGACCTGGGCATCTACCCGGTCTCGTTCGCCTGGGACCTGTTCGGCGAGCCGCTCACCGTGCAGTCGCACGCGACGTTCAAGGAGACGGGCGCGGACGCCACGGTCGCCACGATCTTCGGGTACGACGGCGCCCGGGTCGCCACGACCGTGTCGGCGTCCGACACCCGGGGGCCCAACCGGGCCTCGATCCTGGGCACCGAGGGCCGCATCGAGATCGACGCGACCTGGTACAACCCGTCGACGGTGCACGTCTACGACGCCTCGGGCACCGAGGTGGAGACGTTCAGCGCCGAGGTGACGGGGCGCGGCATGCACTTCCAGGCCGCCGAGGCCGAGCGCCTGGTCGCGGCCGGCGAGCTCGACAGCCCGCTGCTCCCGCGCGCGGAGACGGTGGCGATCATGGCCACGCTGGACACGATCCGCGAGCAGATCGGCCTGGAGTACCCGGGGGAGCAGCCCTCGGCGTGACCCTGCGGGTCCCCCTCTCCCCTTCGAGGCCTAAGTTTCTTCGCTTTGAGGCGACTCAAAGCGAAGAAACTTAGGCCTCAAAGGAGCGACGCTCACCGCTCGCCCAGGACCGCCTCGACGAGGCCCGGGAACTTCTGGTCGAGCTCGTCGCGGCGGAGCTGGATGGCGTGCGTGCGGCCGTGCACGATCGTGCGCGTGAGCCCGGCCTCCCGCAGGGTGCGGAAGTGGTGCGACATCGTCGACTTCGTGAGGTCGAGGCCCCAGCCGTCGAGGGTCTTGGGCTTGGGCTCGCCGTCGGCCAGCTTGTGCACGATCTGCAGGCGCACCGGGTCGCCGAGGGCCTTGAGCACGTCGACGAGCTCGACGTCGGCCATGTCCGGGCTCGGGTAGTCACCCATGACACACCTCCGGGGCATCGTTGCGGGCAAACAGTTCGACAACCATCGAACTGTCACGTACGCTCGATGGTATGACGTTCATCGAACAATCATACGCGCCGCGCGGCGCCTATCTCCGGATCGGCGTGATCGCGGCTGCGCTGTTCGTGGTCGGCACCAACGCGTTCGTCATCGCGGGCGTGCTGCCGCAGATCGCGACGGGGATCGGCGCGACCGCCGGCGCCGTCAGCTACTCCATCTCCTGGTACGCGATCATCGTTGCGGTGCTCGCGCCCGTGGTGTCCGTGCTGTTCGCCCGCGCGTCCCGCGCCGCCTTGATGGGCGCGGGCATGGGCCTCATCGCCGCGGGCATCGCCCTCTCGGCCATCGCCGGTGACCTCGGGATCTTCACGGCCGGCCGCGTCGTCGCCGCGCTCGGCGGGGCAGCGCTCATGCCCGCCGCGATGGCGGCCGCCCCCACCCTCGTGCCGCCCGAGCAGCGGGGACGCGCGCTCGGCGTCGTCGGCCTCGGGTTCATGCTCGCGACCGCCGTCGGCTCCCCGCTGGGGACGGCGCTCGCGGCCCTCGGGAGCTGGCGCCTCGCGCTCGGCATCCTCGCGGCGCTCGCGGCGGTGCTCGCCGTCGTCGTCGCGCTGCTCATGCGCACCGTGCCGACCGGGTCCGTCCCCGGGCTCGCCGCCCGGTTCGCCGTGCTCCGCGACGTCCGGATCGGCCTGGCCCTGATGACGGCCCTGCTCTTCACCGCCGCGTTCAACATGGTCTACATCTTCAGCTCGGCCGTGACGCGCGGCGTGACCGGCGGCAGCGGGACGGCGCTCGCGACGCTCCTGCTGGTCTTCGGCGTCGCCGGCCTGGTCGGCAACTGGCTGGGCGGCTCCCTCACCGACCGGATCGGGGCGCGGCCCACCGCGACCACCGCCCTCGCCGTGGTCGTCGTCTCCCTCGTCGCGCTGTTCGCCGCCGAGGACTCGTACGTGGGCACCGCCGTGCTGTTCGGCGTCTGGGGCCTGGCCACCGCGGCGGCCCTCGTGCCCATCCAGCACCGCCTGGTCGACGTCGACCCCGCCGTCGCCGGGGTGTCCCTGTCCTGGTACTCGACGGCGATGTACGTCGGGATCGCGATCGCGCCCGTCGTCGGCGCGTCGGTGCTGCCGCTGGGCGCGGCGTGGCTCGACCTGCTGGGCGCCGCGGCGGCCGCGGCGGCGCTCGTCGTCTTCGCCCTGGGCTACGCGATGCCCCGCCGGGCCGCCCTGGCGTAGGCCGCGGGTCGGTCGGCCGTTCTGGCCTAGGGGGCGCCGTCGCATCTCCTTCGAGGCCTAAGTTTCTTCGCTTTGAGTCGCCTCAAAGCGAAGAAACTTAGGCCTCGAAGGGGACGGGGACGGCGGCCACCCGGGGCAGCCGTCCGGCCGCGGTGTCAGTCGAGGGGGTGGAGCACCCGCTGCAGGAACCGGCGGGTGCGCTCCTCGGCCGGGTCGGTGAACATCTGCGCGGGCGCGCCCCGCTCGACCACCACGCCACCGTCGAGGAACAGCACCTCGGACGCGACCTGGCGCGCGAACTGCAGCTCGTGGGTGACCACCACCATGGTCCAGCCCTCCTCGGCGAGCTCCTTCATCACCGTCAGCACCTCGCCCACCAGCTCGGGGTCGAGGGCCGACGTCGGCTCGTCGAACAGCAGCAGGTCGGGCTGCAGAGCGAGCGCGCGCACGATGCCGACGCGCTGCTGCTGGCCGCCGGACAGCTCGTGCGGGTAGGCGTCGCGCTTGTCGGCGAGCCCGACCCGGGCCAGGAGCTCTTCGGCGCGGCCGACCGCCGTGTCCCGCGGGACCCGCTGGACCTGGGTGGGGCCCTCGATCACGTTCTCCAGCACCGTGCGGTGCGGGAACAGGTTGTGGTGCTGGAACACCATCGCCGACCGGTCCCGCAGGGCCGCGCGGTTCGTCTTCGCCGTCCGCGCGGCGGTGCGCCGGCCCGACCGGCCGCCGTCCGGCCCGGCCTGGGCGCCGAAGTCGACCACGGGGCCGCCGTCGAACCGGAGCTCCCCGGCGTCCGGCGTCTCCAGGCCGTTGAGCGAGCGCAGCACCGTCGTCTTGCCGCTGCCGGACGCGCCGATCAGCGCGACGACGTCGCCCCGCGCCACCTCCAGGGCCACCCCGCGCAGCACGTGGTTGGTGCCGAAGGACTTGTGGATGCCGCGGGCGGTCAGGAGGGTGCCCTGCTTGCGGTCCTCAGTGTGCGACATACCGGTCCAGCCTCTTCTCGAGTGCGTTCTGCCCCGCGGCCAGCACCGTGCAGAACATCCAGTAGATGAAGGCCGCCTCTAGGTAGACCGTCATGAACTCGCTCGAGAACGCGGCGATCTCCTGGGCCTTGCGGAACATCTCGGTCACCAGGATGAGCGACGCGAGCGACGTGTCCTTGACCAGCGAGATGAACGTGTTCGACAGCGGCGGTACCGACACCCGGGCAGCCTGGGGCAGGATGATCCGGCTCAGCGAGCGGGCCGGCGACATGCCGATGGTCCACCCGGCCTCCCACTGACCCTTGGGCACCGAGAGGATCGCGGCGCGCACCACCTCGGCCGCGTAGCCGCCCACGTTCAGGGAGAACGCGATGATCGCGCTCGGCCACGGGTCCAGGCGGATGCCGATCTCCGGCATGCCGTAGAAGATCACGAACAGCTGCACCAGGAGCGGCGTGCCGCGGATCACCGAGACGTAGGCCCGCCCGATCCAGGACAGCACCGGGTTGGACGAGAGCCGCAGCAGCGCCACGATCAGTGCCAGCACCAAGCCGATCGCGAACGAGGCCAGCGCGAGCGGGATCGTGCCCGTGAGGCCGCCCAGCAGGAGCGGCCAGAACGAGTCGACGACGAGCTGCCAGTCCATGTTTCTCCCCCCGCTCCGTCAGCGGCGCCCGGCGCGGGACGCCGCGCCGACCGTCGCGCGGGGCAAGCGCCCCGCGCCCTGCCGTACGCCGAGCGTCACTGGGAGACGTCCTCGCCGAAGTACTTGTCGCCCAGGTCGGCGAGGGTGCCGTCGGCCTGCAGCTCGTCGAGGGCGCCGTCGATCGCGGTGGCCAGGGCCTCGCGCTCCGGCGTCACGACGAACGCGGACTGCGACTCCTCGTCGGTCTCGGCCGCGACCTTGATGCCCGAGGCGTCCTCGGTGTTCGCGTAGTCGAGGTAGGTCAGGCTGTCGTTGATCGTGGCGTCCACGCGGCCCTGCTCCAGGAGGGCGACGGCCTGCGCCCAGCCCTCGACGGCCTCGACCTTGGCGCCGCTCTCCTTGGCGAGGTCGTTCCAGTTGCTGGTCAGGGACTGCGCGGTGGTCTTGCCGTCCAGGTCCGCGAAGCTGGTGATGTCGTCGTTGTCCGCGGCGACCACGAGCACACCCGTCGAGACCGTGTACGGCGTGGAGAAGACGTACTTCTCCTCGCGCTCCGGGGTGATGGTCACCTGGTTGGCGATCGTGTCGAAGCGGCCGGCGTCCAGGCCCGTGAAGATCGCGTCCCACTGGGTCTCCTGGAACTCGACCTCCAGGCCCAGGTTCTCGGCCACGGCCTGGGCGACCTCGACGTCGTACCCCACGAGCTCGCCCGTCTCGTCGTGGTAGCTGAACGGGCGGTACGTGCCCTCGGTGGCGACGACCAGCGTGTCCCCGGACAGGCCGAGCTCGTCGCCGGCGCCGCTCGACTCGCCGGAGCTGCCACAGCCGGTCAGGGCCAGCAGGGCGGCCGAGGCCGCGGTAGCCGTGAGGAGGGCGCGGTTGCGAGACATGGTGAGGGCTCCTTCGATGGGATGGCACACATCGGCCCGGCCGATGCGTGCCCCAAAACTAGCCGATAGCAGACCTGAACTCACGCACGAGCCTAGGCCCGCTCGGTCCGCCGCCAGCGGTCGGGTGTGATCCCGTACCGGTCCTTGAACCGGCGCACCAGATAGGTGGCGTCCCGCAGGCCGGTCCGTGCCGCGACGACGGCCAGCGGCAGGTCGCTGTCCCGCAGCATCCGGCGCACCTCCGTCATGCGCCGCTCGGTGATCCACTCCAGCAGCGTGCGGCCCGTGCGCTCGCGGACCGCCGTGGTCAGGTAGCCGGGCGTGTAGCCCAGCGCACCGGCGACGTCGGCCGCGGACACCGGGTCGCGGAACGTCGCCTCGATCTCCTCGAAGACCCGCGTCACCAGCGGATCGGGCGGTGCGGGGGCCGACGGCGCCAGCCGCGCCGCCCCGATCAGGACCCGCGTGAGCAGGGCCGACGCCGCGTCCCGCGCGCCGATCCGGTCGGGCCGCGCCAGCTCCTCGTGCAGCTCCGTGAGCCAGGCCGACCAGCGCGGCCGCTCGTCCGCGGGAACGTTCGCGCCCAGGACCGGCGGGCGGTCGGCGGCGCCCGGCCCGGCGGGCTCCGTCTCGAACAGCGCCAGGAGCGGGTGGTGCGCCCAGGCCAGCGGCGAGACCGAGGCGAGCGAGGGGACGGCGTCCGGCGTGAAGGCCAGCGTCCAGGCCCGCGAGCCCGCGAAGCCCCGGACCGTCCCGGGGTCGATCGCGCGGCCGGGCGGGACGGCGAACAGGTCGCCGTCGTACGCGCCGTCCTCCCCACCGGTGCCGCGCTCGATCAGGACGAGCACGTAGAAGTCGTGGGCGTGCCGGTGCTCGGGCGGCGGGTGCGGGTGCTCGTCCGCGCCGTCGTGCAGGTTGACGTTCACCGGGGGCATCCCGGGCCGCGGCTGGTACCGGTACACCGGGGTGCCGTCCGGCCGCACCGTGCGGACCCTGGACGGGGTGCGCAGCGGGGGCGGGACGCCGTCCCCGGGCCGTGGCGCGGTCACCGGCGGCTCCTCACCGGTCGCCCGGCACCGCGAGCGTGAGCACGGCGTCGACGATCTGTGGCGCGCGCTCCAGCTGCCCCTCCAGCGCCCGCAGCCGGACGGCGACGTGCGACTCCGACTCGTCGCCCGGCAGGTCGATGCTCGCGACCAGCAGGATCTGCCGCGGGCCCACGAACTCGAGCCGCAGGTGACCCACGTGCTCCACGCCCGGCAGCGCCTCGATCCGCTCCCGCACCGCATGGTGGATGCGCTCGTCCGCGACCTCGCCCGTGAGGAACCGCCGGTTGCGGTCGAACAGCACCCACGCCACGACGCACAGCAGCACCCCCACCAGCACCGAGCCGATCGCGTCGTACCGCGCGTCACCCGTGACCTGGTGCAACGCCATGCCGGCGCCCGCGATCACCAGGCCGACCAGCGCCGCCGAGTCCTCCGCCAGCACCGCCCGCAGCGTCGGGTCGGACGTCGCCAGCGCGTGGTCCAGCAGGTCCCGCCCGAGCTTGCGCGCCTCCGCGCGCGTGCGCCGGTAGGCCTGCACGAACGAGAAGCCCTCCAGGCAGAAGGCGACCGCCAGGACCAGGTAGCCGATGCCGTAGTCCGTGGCCTCCTCGGTCTCACCGAAGGCGTGGATGCCGTGGTAGACCGACACCACGCCGCCGGCCAGGAACAGGCCCAGCGCCGCCAGCATCGACCACACGTACGCCTCCCGGCCGTAGCCGAGCGGGCGCTCGCGGTCCGGCGCCCGCGCCGCCTTGCGCTCCGCGACCAGCAGGAACACCTCGTTGCCCGTGTCGGCCCAGGAGTGGGCGGCCTCGGCCACCATCGACGCCGAACCCGTCAGCACCGCCGCCACCGACTTGGCCGCCGCCACCGCGAAGTTGGCCCCGAACGCGATCACCACCGTCAGTGCCGACCCGCTCCGTTCCCCTGCCATGCGTCCCCCTCCGTCGCGACGCCCCCGACGCTACCGACCTTCCGCCGCACCCGCCCGACCGAAGATCGTCCGATCGGCACCGACTTCCGTGCTGCCACCGCGCCGCAGGATGTCCAATGCTGGAGGTGGCGGCCGGCACGGCCGGCCCGCGCCGTCCGGCACGGGTACCCGGACGGAAGGCACTCGGGATGAACGACAGCACGGTACGGATCATCGACCCCCGCACCCCGGAGGAACGCGGGCGCGAGTTCCTGCCCGGCATGGGCCGGCCCTGGCTGCTCCCGCTCTACGACGCGTTCACGCGCCTGTCCCGCGTACGGCCCCTGCACGACCGGGCGGCGGCGCTCGCGGACGTCGCCCCGGGCGAGTCCGTGCTCGACCTCGGCTGCGGCACCGGGAACCTCTCGCTCGCCGTGCTCCGCGCGCAGCCGGCCGCGCGGGTCACGGGCCTGGACCCGGACGCCGCGGCCCTGCGCATCGCGGCCCGCAAGGCGGCCCGACGACGCGTGCCGCTCACGCTCGTGCAGGGCTTCGCCGACCGGCTCCCCGTCGAGGACGGCTCGCTCGACCACGTGGTCTCCGCCCTCGCCCTGCACCACGTGCCCGACGACGCACGGGTGCGGTTCGGCCAGGAGGCATTCCGGGCGCTGCGGCCGGGCGGGCGGGTGACGATCGTCGACTTCGGCAGCGCGGACGGCGGCGGGCACGGGGGCGCGGGCGACGGCGGGCAGGATGGCGGGCACGCGCACGGGGCCGGGGGCGAGCACGAGCACGGCCACGAGCACGGGCACCGGCACGGCCGGGGCCGCCGGCGAGGTCCCGGCAGCACGGGTGCGTACGGCCGGGTGCGGGGGCACGACCGGGGCAGCTCCGGCGTCGCGGCCAACCCGCACACCGCCCGGAACCTGGAGGGCGGCCTGCTGCGCCTCCTCACGGACGCCGGGTTCACCGACGTCCGCGAGGTGGACCGCGTGCAGCACCGCTACGGCCCGCTCACGTTCGTGCAGGCGACGCGCGGCTGAGCGACGCGCCGCCGTGGTACCCGGCGGCGCGTCGCCGTCGTACCCGGCGGCGCGTCGCGCGCGGCGGCGCGCGCCTACGGGCGGCGGCGCACCCGCGGCTCCGGCAGCGCCGGGGGAGCCGCCGCCGGGGTCTCCTCCAGCAGCCGGAACGCCTCGGCCATACCCGCCTCGAGCTGCGGGTCGACGTCGGAGAAGTAGTCCGCCGGGGTGTGCCGTACCTCGATGTCGGGGTCCACGCCGTAGTTCTCGACGTCGAAGCCCTTGCCGTCGAGCCAGAGGCCGTACCGGGGCTGGGTGATCCCCGTGCCGTCCACGAGGTCGAAGCGGCCGTCGATCCCGATCACGCCGCCCCAGGTCCGCACACCGACCACCGGACCGACGCCGAGCGCCTGCGCGGCCGCGTTCACGATGTCGCCGTCGGACCCCGCGTACTCGTTGGTGACGAGCACGACCGGGCCGCGCGGTGCGCGGTCCGGGTAGGAGTTCGGGCGGTCGTAGTGCCGGTTCAGTCCCCAGCCCGCGACGCGCGCGGCGAGACGGGCGATCACGAGCTGTGAGGTGTGTCCGCCGCCGTTGAAGCGCACGTCCACGACGATGCCCTCGCGGTCCGCGGCGAGCCGCAGGTCGCGGTGCAGCTGTGCCCAGCCGGTGCTGACCATGTCCGGGACGTGCACGTAGCCGAGCCGGCCGCCCGACTTCTCGGCGACGTACTCGCGGCGCGACCGCACCCAGGCCTGGTACCGCAGGTCGGACTCGTCGGCGAGCGGCACGACGACGACGCGCCGGTCCCTGCTCGCGGCCGGGCCGGCCGGGCCGTCCGCGCCGTCCGCCGTACCGTCTCCGGCGACGGCGGGCCGCCGCAGGGTCAGCTCGACCGGGATCTCCGCCGCGCCGACCAGGTTCGCCGCCGGGCCGGCCACCGGGTCCACCGGTCGGCCGTCCACCGCGACGACCAGGTCGCCCGGCCGCGCGTCGACGCCCGCGGCGCGCAGGGGGGACCGTGCCCCCGGGTCGGACGACTCGCTCGGCAGCACGCGGTCGATCCGCCAGCCCTCGGCGGTCCGCGTGAGGTCCGCGCCGAGCAGCCCGAGCTTGCGGGACGAGTCGCCCCGCTCGTGGGGCGACCGCACGTAGGCGTGCGACGTGTTGAGCTCGCCGACGGTCTCCCAGAGCACGTCCTCCAGGTCGTCGTGCGTCGCGACCCGGTCGATCAGCGGGCGCCAGCGCGCCACCGCCCCGGCCCAGTCGACGCCGTTCATGTCCGCGCGCCAGTAGTGGTCGCGCATGATCCTGGCGTTCTCGTCGAACATCTGGTGCCACTGGGCGCGCGGGTCCACCTCGTGGCGCACGCGGGACAGGTCGATGTCGAACGCGCTCGGGTCGTCGTCGCCGGGCTTGCTGGTGGCCGGCTGCGTGCTGAGCCCCGAACCGGACCGGATCACCACCCGCTCGCCGTCGCCCGACACCGCGTACCCGGTCACCTTCTCCGCGACGTCCGTGGCCTTGCGCGCCTCGAACGACCAGAACTGGAGCACGTTCGGCACCGGGTCGCCGTCCGTGCCGGCGTGCCGCGTGCCGAGCACGCCGGCGTCGTCGGTCTCGTGCACCCAGAGCACACCACCCTTGGCCGCCAGCAGGTCGCGGTAGCGGCCCGACGTCACCGGGAACGGCACCACGCGCTCCTCGGCGCCGTCGAAGTCGATGTCGGGCGAGGCCGTGGCCCGCGCGTCCTCGTCGGGCTTCTCGTCGCTCGCCGCGTCGTCGTCCGTGCCGGCCTTCTTGTCGTCCGGCGTGCTCAGGCGCCAGCCGTCGGCGCTCGGACCGAACGGTGCCGGCTCGGTCGCGGCCAGGGGGATGAGCCACGGCCGGGTCGCCGCGCTGAACGACAGGGCGAACTCGTGGGAGTCGTAGGACGGGTCGAACGTTCGGTTCGACAGGAACACGACGTACCTGCCGTCGTCGCTGAAGGTCGGCGAGAAGTCGTGGAAACGCCCCGACGTCAGCGGTGCCACCGTCGGCGTCGTGGCGTGCAGGTCGGCGACGAGCACCTGGTGGTGGTCGCCCTCGGTGCCGGTCGGGCTGGACCAGGCGAGGTACCGCCCGTCCGGCGAGAACGTCGGGGACTCCGCCTCGCCGTTCGTCGACCGCCCGATCGGGATGACGGTGCCCGCGGGCACGGCGCCCTCGTCCGGACCGCTGCCGTCCGCCGCACCGTCGCCGTCGTCCGTCGAGTCGACGGGCAGGACGACGACGCTGACCCGGCCGTCGTGCGAGACGGCCGCCACCTTGTCGCCGGCCGGGCTCGCGGCCAGGTGCAGCACCCGGCCGAGCTCGCCGGCCGCGAAGCGCTGCGGCGCGGCGTCCGGGTCCACCCCGTCGGTGCCGGGCAGCGTGTGCACCTCCAGCGCATCCTCCCGGCTCTCGCCGTCCGCGGTGGCGTGCGGCGCGTCCGTGACGACGACGGCGCGGCCGGTGTCGCCGAGCAGCACGGGCTCCCGCACGCGGACGGACGGGTCGGCGACGAGCGCCCGGGCGGGCCCCGCTCGGTGGGTCACCCAGAACGCCGTGCCGAGCCAGCCCACGACGCTCGTGTCACCGCTCTTGTCGACGGCGAGCCCGTCGACACCCCTCGGTGCCGAGTCCGGGTCGGTCGAGTACGGCTCCGGGAGTGCGCCGGTGAGGGTGATGTCGAGCCGGCGCGGGGTGCCGTCCAGCGCGTCGAGCAGCCAGAGGTCGCCGCGGCTGTGCCACACGATGCGCGCGCCGTCGGACGTCGCGTCGCGGACGTAGCCCTCGGCCTCGGTCTGGGTCGTGAGCAGCCGGGGCCCGGCCGTCTGTGTGCCCGTCGCCAGGCCGTCCCAGACCCAGAGGTTCGCCTGCTCGTCGGCGTGGTCGGGGAACGTCGCCGCGCGGTCGGAGGTGAACACCAGCGCGTCCCCGACCCAGATCGGGTCGTAGGTTCCGGCCTCGTCGTCGGGCAGGGGACGCTCCCACTCGCCGGTGCCCCGGTCGAGCCACAGCACGGACGCCGTGCCGCCGCGGTACCTCTTCCAGTAGGCGGGTGTGCGGTAGCCGGCCGAGACGAGGGCGGTCGTCCGCCCGCCGTCCGGGCCCTGGTGCTCGGCGACACCCCACGCGGCCCCGTAGCGCGGGGTCTCGACGGTGCCGTCGAGGCCGACCGCGCGCACCACGGTCAGGGAGCGCTCGTGCGCGCCCGCGTTGGACGAGACGAGCACCCGGCCGGCGTCGTCCCAGCCGAGCACCGTCGTGGTCGTGCCACCGAACCAGGTGAGCCGTCGCGTGGCGCCGTCGGCCAGCTCGACCACGTAGGCCTCGGGGTGGCCGTCCTTGTGGGACACGTAGGCGAGACGCGTGCCGTCGGGGGAGAAGCGGGGGGACGTCGCGGGTACGTGGTCACTGGTCAGCCGCCAGGCACGGCCGCCGGCGACGGGGGCGAGCCAGACGTCGTCGTCGGCCACGAACGCGACCTGGTCACCGTGGATGTGTGGGTACCTGAGATAGGGCTGGGTCACCGCCTCAACGTACTCGCGGCACCCCGGCGCGGTCACCGGAAATCGCTGAGGGCGAGGACCATGCGGACGCATCCAGTCCGGTCCCGTCCACATCTTGGTCTCATATCATGGAACGCTGTGGTGCCCGAGTTGCATCATCCGGTTCTATGGGGTTCATCGGCATTGCCTGACAAAAGATGACGGAACGCCCCATGGGAGAGGAAAGCCGGATGACGTCACGACGCGCCACGACGACTCCCTCCGTCCCCTGGTCCTGCCGAATGCGGCAGTGCACCGGCATGTGACGCTCCCTTCGAGCCTGCCGCCCGGACCGGTCCGGGCCTTGTCGGTGCACAGCGACAGCCCTTCCGCACGGACCGATCGCAACGGATGGAAACCCATGGTTCCCACAGCCCCGTCCACAGCTTTGTCCACAGCTACGCCGACAGACCGGGCGGGTGAGCAGGACGCCGCCGCGTCCCCGGCGCTCCCCGTCCGGCTCGATGCCGTCGCGCGGACCTTCGCGGTGCCCGGCCGGCCCCGCGGCCGAGCGCAGGGGCCTGCGCCCCACGCGGGCACCACCGTGCTCCGGGACGTCGACCTCGAGGTCGCGCCGGGCGAGATCGTGGCCGTGCTCGGCCCGTCCGGCTGCGGTAAGTCGACCCTGCTGCGCCAGGTCAGCGGCCTGGACGCGCCCACGTCGGGCAGCGTCACGATCGGCGGCGCACCCGTGGTCGGGGCCGACCCGCGCACCGCCGTCGCCTTCCAGGAGCCGCGCCTGCTGCCCTGGCGCACGCTCACGCAGAACGTGGTGCTCGGCCTCCCGCCGGGCACCGCGAAGGACGCCGGCCGGGAGCGAGTGGCCCGGCTGCTCGACCTGGTCGGGCTGGCGGCGTCGGCCGGGCTGCGGCCCCGCCAGGTGTCGGGCGGCATGGCGCAGCGCGCCTCGCTCGCCCGGGCGCTGGCCCGCAACCCCGGGGTGCTGCTGCTCGACGAGCCGTTCGGTGCGCTCGACGCGCTGACCCGGCTGCGCATGCAGGACCTCCTGCTCGACGTCCACGCGGCCCAGCCCGCGACGATCCTGCTGGTCACGCACGACGTCGAGGAGGCGCTCTACCTCGCCGACCGCGTGGTGCTGCTGCGCACGGTCGCGGACGGCGCCGCCGCGTCCGACGGCGGGCCGCTCGCCGACGCCGGCCCGGCGAGCATCGCGCGGATCGTGGACGTGCCGGGCGACCGGCCCCGCGACCGCGCCTCGCGCGACCTGGCCGAGCTCCGCGCGGAGCTGCTCGACGGCCTCGGCGTGCCGACGCACCACGACCGCTGAACCCAGGCCCCGGCCCTGAGCTCGGCCCTGAACCCCGAGTCCCGGAACCGGGCTCACCGAACCGACAGACCCCCAGCCCGCCGGCCGCCGTCGGGCAGCGAGAGGAAAGAACCCATGCGTAACCGTAGGCACACCGTTCTGGCGTCCGGCCTGGCCCTCGTCTCGGCGATGGCGATGAGCGGCTGCGTGGCCGGCGAGGGCTCGGCCGCCGCCGGCGGGAGCGAGGGCGCGGGGGAGTGGAGCACCGACACCCTGAACATCGACTTCGCCACGTACAACCCGCTCAGCCTCGTGGTCCGCGAGCAGGGCTGGCTGGAGGAGGAGCTCGACGGCGTCGAGGTCACCTGGGTGCAGTCGGACGGCTCGAACACCGCGAACGAGAACCTGCGGGCGGAGGCGATCGACTTCGGCTCCACGGCGGGCTCGGCGGCGCTCCTGGCGCGGGCGAACGGCTCGCCCATCCGCACGGTCGACATCTACAGCCAGCCGGAGTGGTCGGCGATCGTGGTCGCGGGCGACTCGAAGATCGAGGACGTCGCCGACCTGGAGGGCGCGTCGATCGCGGCCACCAAGGGCACCGACCCGTACTTCTTCCTGCTGCAGACCCTCGACGAGGCGGGCATCCCGCTCAGCGAGGTCGAGGTGCAGAACCTGCAGCACGCCGACGGCCGCGCCGCGCTCGACAACGGGTCCGTCGACGCGTGGTCGGGCCTCGACCCGATCATGGCGGCCGCCGAGGCGGAGGCGGGCGACAAGCTGATCTACCGCAACATCGACTTCAACACCTACGGGTTCCTCAACGCGCGCGAGGAGTTCGTGGACGAGCACCCGGACGTCACGCAGGCCGTCGTGGACGCCTACGAGCAGGCCCGCGCCTGGGCCCTGGAGAACCCCGAGGAGCTGTCCGCGCTGCTCGCGGAGGTCGCCTCGATCGACCCCGAGGTCGCGTCCACGGTGATCGAGGAGCGCACCGTGCTCGACCTCGACCCGGTGCCCGGCGACAAGCAGCGCGACGTGCTGGAGGTCGTGGGCCCGATCTTCGTCGAGTCGGGCGACGTGGCCGCGCAGGAGAACGTCGACAGCGCGCTCGACCAGCTCTTCGCGCCCGAGTTCGCGCAGGAGGCGGTGGCCTCGGATGGCTGACCAGCAGGGCGAGGCAGGTCCCGTTCCCACGGTGGTGGTGCCGAACACCGAGCCGGGGCGTGCCCTGCCCGCCCGGGGTGCGTTCGGCGGCAGCACGCGCGGCTCCGCCGCCGCCGGGGACCTGACCCGTCGCGGTGGGGCCACGACCGGTCGTGCGGGCCGGGTGCTCCTCGGCCTGCTCGTGCCGCTGGTCCTCCTCGGGTTGTGGTGGGGCACGACGGCGGCCGGCCTGGTCCCGCCGTACCAGCTCCCCGGCCCGGTGGCCGTGTGGGACGCCGCCGTCGACCTGGTCGAGCGCGGGCAGCTCTGGCACCACGTGGCGATCTCGACGCAGCGCGTGCTGATCGGGTTCGCGCTGGGCGCCGCCGCGGGTCTCGCCGTCGGCTCCCTGGTGGGGCTGTCCAAGCTCGGTGACCTGCTGCTCGCGCCCACGCTCGGCGCGATCCGCGCCGTGCCCTCGCTCGCCTGGGTGCCGCTGCTGATCCTGTGGCTCAAGATCGGCGAGGAGTCCAAGATCATGCTCATCGCGATCGGCGCGTTCTTCCCCGTCTACACGACGATCGCGGCGGCCCTGCGGCACGTCGACCCCCACCTGGTCGAGGCGGGGCGGGCCTTCGGGCTGCGCGGGCTGCGGCTCCTGACGACGGTGCAGCTCCCCGCGGTGCTGCCCTCGCTGGTGGCCGGGCTCCGGCTGGCGCTCGCGCAGTCGTGGCTGTTCCTCGTGGCCGCCGAGCTCATCGCGTCGTCGATGGGCCTCGGGTTCCTGCTCAACGACTCCCAGCAGAACGGGCGCGTGGACCGCATCCTGCTGGCGATCGTGCTGCTCGCCGTGCTGGGCAAGCTCACGGACGCGTTGATCGGGCTGGCCGAGCGCCGCCTGCTGCGGCGGTGGGCATGACGGCGGGTGGGACGACGGCGCCGCGCGTCACCGCCCCGAACGTCACCGCGGAGGCGTACGACCGTGCCGCGGCCGACCCGGTCGCGTTCTGGGAGGAGGCGGCCCGCCGCCTCGACTGGGCGACGCCGTGGCACACCGCGCACACCTGGTCCCCGCCGGTGCCGCAGGACGGCGACCCCGAAGGCCTGACCGTTCCCGAGGCCGCCTGGTTCGTGGGCGGCCGGCTGAACGTCGCCGCGAACTGCGTGGACCGGCACGTCACCGCGGGCCTCGGCGCCAAGCCCGCCCTGCACTGGGAGGGCGAGAACGGCGACCGCACCTCGGTCACGTACGCCGACCTGCAGCGCCGCGTCGCGCAGGCCGCCCACGCGCTGACCGCCCTCGGCGTCGGGCCGGGCGACCGCGTGGTGATCTACCTGCCGGTGCTCGTGGAGACCGTGGTGATCGCCCTGGCCTGCGCGCGCATCGGCGCCGTGCACAGCCTGGTGTTCGGCGGGTTCAGCGCCGAGGCGCTGCGGTTCCGCCTCGCGGACACCGGGGCCAAGCTGCTGGTCACCACCGACGGGCAGTACCGCCGCGGCGTCGCGACGTCGGTCAAGGCGACCGCCGACGAGGCCGTGGCCGGGCTGGACCACGTGGAGCACGTGCTGGTGATCCGCCGCACCGGCTCCGACGTGACCTGGACGGACCGGGACGTCTGGTGGCACGACGCCGTCGACACGGCGCCCGAGGTGCACGACGCGCAGGCGTTCGACACCGAGCACCCGCTCTTCATCATCTACACCAGCGGCACCACGGGTAAGCCCAAGGGGCTTGTCCACACCTCCGGTGGATATCTCACGCACGCGAGCTGGGCCCACTGGGCGCACTTCGACGCGCGGCCAGACGACGTGCACTGGTGCACCGCCGACCTGGCCTGGGTCACGGCGCACACCTACGAGATCTACGGCCCGCTCTCCAACGGCCTCACGCAGGTGATCTACGAGGGCACGCCGGACACGCCCTCGCGCGAGCGGCACCTGGAGATCATCGAGCGGTACGGCGTCACCGTGTACTACACGGCGCCCACGCTGATCCGGACCTTCATGACCTGGTTCGGCGACACGCTGCCGGCGGGGCACGACCTGTCCTCCTTGCGCCTGCTCGGCACGGTCGGCGAGGCGATCAACCCCGCCGCCTGGGAGTGGTTCCGCGCGACGTTCGGGCGCGGCGAGCTGCCCGTGATCGACACCTGGTGGCAGTCCGAGACGGGTGCCGCCATGGTGGCCCCGCTCCCGTACGTGACGCCGCTGGTCCCCGGCTCCGCGACCCGGGCCCTGCCCGGCATCGAGGTGGCCGTGGTGGACGACGACGGTCGGCGCCTCGGCCCCGGCGAGCCCGGCATCCTCGTGGTGACGAGGCCGTGGCCGGGCATGGCGCGCACCGTCTGGCGCGACCCGGCGCGCTACCGCGACGCGTACTGGCGCAGGTTCGCGGGCCAGGGTCCCGCGGGCGCGTACTACGTGGCCGGCGACGGCGCGCTGCTGGACGAGCAGGGCAACGTGCACCTGCTGGGCCGGCTCGACGACGTCGTGAACGTCTCCGGGCACCGGCTGTCCACCATCGAGATCGAGTCCGCGCTGGTGGCGCACCCCACGGTCGGCGAGGCCGGCGTCGCGGGCGTGCCGGACGCCGTCACCGGGCAGGCCGTGGCGGCGTTCGTGGTGCTGTCGGGCGTAGGTTGGGCGGGCACGGCGTCGCCGCAGGAGGCGGACGCCGGGGCTGCCGCGCTCCGGTCGCAGGTGGCACGCGAGATCGGGCCGGTGGCCAAGCCGCGGCACGTGATCGTGGTGCCCGAGCTGCCGAAGACGCGGTCGGGCAAGATCATGCGGCGCCTCCTGGCGCAGCTGTGGCAGGGCGAGGAACTGGGCGACGTCACGTCGCTGCAGAACCCGTGGGCCGTCGACGACATCCGCGAGGTCCTGGCAGCAGGAGTCGCGGAGAGGAAGGCAGGACGATGACCGAGCACACCTTCGGGTTCCGCACGCGGGCCCTCCACGCGGGGGGCATCCCCGACGCGGCGACCGGGGCACGGGCGGTGCCGATCTACCAGACCACGTCGTTCGTGTTCCAGGACACCGACGACGCCGCGAACCTGTTCGCGCTGCAGAAGTACGGCAACATCTACTCGCGCATCGGCAACCCCACGGTCGCGGCGCTCGAGGAGCGCATCGCGTCGCTGGAGGGCGGCATCGGCGCGGTCGCGACGGCGTCCGGCATGTCGGCGGAGTTCATCACGTTCGCCGCGCTCGTCGGGGCGGGCGACCACGTGGTCGCGTCCGCGCAGCTCTACGGCGGCACGGTGACGCAGCTCGACGTGACGCTGCGCCGGTTCGGCGTCGAGACCACGTTCGTGCCCGGCACCGACCCCGCCGACTACGCCGCGGCGATCACGCCCGAGACCAAGGTGCTGTACACCGAGGTCGTCGCCAACCCGTCGGGCGAGGTCGCCGACCTGGAGGGGCTCGCCGAGGTGGCCCACGCCGCCGGCATCCCCCTGGTGGTGGACGCGACGCTCGCGACGCCGTATCTGGTGCGGCCCATCGAGCACGGCGCCGACATCGTGATCCACTCCGTGACCAAGTTCCTCGGCGGGCACGGCACCACGCTCGGCGGTGTCGTCGTCGAGTCCGGGCGGTTCGACTGGGGCAACGGCAAGTTCCCGCAGATGACCGAGCCCGTGCCGTCCTACGGCGACGTGCGCTGGTGGGGCAACTTCGGCGAGTACGGCTTCCTCACCAAGCTCCGCTCCGAGCAGCTCCGCGACATCGGCCCCGCGCTCTCGGCGCAGTCGGCCTTCCAGCTCCTGCAGGGCATCGAGACCCTGCCGCACCGCCTGGACGCGCACCTCGCGAACGCCCGCGCCGTGGCCGAGTGGCTCGACTCCGACCCGCGCGTCTCCTACGTGCTCTGGGCCGGCCTGCCGTCGCACCCGCACCACGAGCGGGCGCAGAAGTACCTGCCGCTGGGGCCGGGCTCGGTCTTCGCGTTCGGCCTCCAGGTCCCCGAGAACAGCGGCGTGCTGCTCGACGGGCGCGAGGCCGGCCGCCTGTTCATCGAGTCGCTCCAGCTCGCCTCCCACCTCGCGAACGTCGGCGACGCGCGCACCCTGGTGATCCACCCGGCGTCGACCACGCACCAGCAGCTCTCCGCCGACCAGCTCGAGGCGGCGGGCGTGCCCGAGGACCTCATCCGCATCTCGGTCGGCCTGGAGGACGTCGAGGACATCCTCTGGGACCTCGACCAGGCACTGACCAAGGCGACGGGAGCGACCCGATGAGCGAGACCACCCGGACCTGGCAGGGCCCGAGCGCCCCCGAGCGCCTGCGGATCCTGCGCTCCACGAAGTCGATCGCGATCGTCGGGGCGTCGGCGAACCAGGCACGCGCCAGCTACTTCGTGGCGACCTACCTGCTGTCCTCGTCCCCGTACGACGTGTACTTCGTGAACCCGCGGGCCACCGAGATCCTGGGGCACCCGGTGTACCCGAGCCTCGCGGACCTGCCCGTGGTGCCCGACCTCGTCGACGTCTTCCGGCGGCACGAGGACCTGCCGACCGTGCTGGACGAGACCATCGCCGTGGGCGCGAAGACCCTCTGGCTGCAGCTCGGCTCGTGGCACGAGGACGTCGCCCGCAAGGCGGAGGCCGCGGGGCTGAACGTCGTGATGGACCGCTGCGTCAAGATCGAGCACGCGCGGTTCCACGGCGGGCTGCACCTGGCCGGGTTCGACACGGGCGTGATCAGCTCCCGCCGGGCGGACCGGTAGGCCCGGCGCCGGTGCCGGGCCCGGGCCTTCGGGCCCGGGTCCCGGCCCGGGCTAGAGTCGGTCCACGATGAGCACACGAGTGGAGCCGGTCAGCGCGGAGCTCCTCGTCGAACGGGTGGCCGACGCCGTGCTCGCCTGCCCGGGCGGTGCCGACACCCCGGTCCGCCTGCTCGTCGACGGGCACCCGTCCACCCACCCCGACCGGCTCGCCGACGCGCTCGTCGCGCCCCTGGAGACGGCCGGCCGGCGCGTCGCCCGGGTCCGGGTCGCGGACTTCCTGCGCTCGCGGTCCCTGCGGCTCGAACGCGGTCGCGACGACCCCGACAGCCTGCTGTACGGCTGGATCGACGTCGAGGCGCTGAACCGCGAGGTGCTGCGGCGGGTCGTGGACCGCGGCGAGTACCTGCCCAGCCTGCGCGACCCCGACACCGACCGGGCCACGCGCGCCGCCTACGTCCCCGCCGACCCGGGCACCGTGGTCGTGCTGGACGGCGCGCTCGCGATCGCCCGCGGGCTCGACGTCGACGTCGCCGTGCACCTCGCGCTCAAGCCGGGCACGCTCCGCCGTCGGACACCCGACGAGGAGGCATGGGCCCTGCCCGCCTACGAGCGGTACGCGGCGCAGGCGGAGCGGGCAGCGGACCTGCTGGTCCGGGTCGACCACCCGGACCACCCGGCCCTGGTGCACCGCTGACCGGGCGTCAGTCGCTCGCGGCCGACGCCGGGGCGTAGCCCCAGCACTCGCTCATCGCCCGCAGCTCGCGCGGGATCTCGTCCAGGTCCGGGAGCGTGCGCCCGGCCTGGATGCTCCCGGTGCGGATCTTGTCCCGCCAGTCGCCCAGGCCCTTGCGGACCTCGCCGTGCTCGTGGTCGCCGTACGAGACCATGCCCGGCTCCCACGGCAGGCCGAGGAAGTCGCAGATCCGGTGGAACTCGGTCGCCGGGTCCGCGGTGACGTCCTCGTAGCGCACCGTGAGCCCCGGGAGCCGGTGCCGCACGTCCTCCAGCGCCGTCATGTACTTCAGCGTGTGCAGGATGGCGCGGTTCATGGGCCGCCGGGCCGGGTCGGCGTCGTGCCAGGACCGGGCGATCGACGCCGGGTGGCGCAGCAGGAAGATGAACCGGGCGTCGGGCCAGCACACCGCGAACCGGTCGGCGACGAAGACGTTGCTGGGGGTCTTCTCCACGACGACCTGCTTGCCGCTGCGCAGCAGCTCGCGGTGCAGCATCCGGTCCCACAGGATGTGCTCGACGTCGGCCACGTTGTGCCCCAGGGCGTCCATCGCCTCCTGGGTGAGCCGTGTCGTGAAGTCGACGGACAGCCGCCGCACGTGCGTCTCGATGGGCGCGTGCACCTGGGAGTGGCTGTCCAGCACGACGCGCAGCAGGGTCGACCCGGCGCGGGGCGACGAGAGCACGAAGACCGGGGCGACCAGCAGGCGGTCGGCCGCGGGGTCGGCCGGCGGGCGGACGCGGCCCCTGCCCGTCCGGCTCGTGCCGCCGCTGGACGTGCCGCCCTGGCGGGTGCCGCCCCGCCGGGCGGTGCCGTGGTTGCGGGGCACGCGCGTGACCCGCAGGCCCGCGTGCTTCTCGAGTGCCGTGCCGAACCGGCGGGCCAGCTGTGTGCCGGTCCCTCGAACCGTGAGCATGTCGAAAGGACTCCGTCCGGAAGTCCCCCTGCCGTCCAACACGGTGGCACGCCCTTCCCGGGCGCGCCACCGTAGCGGCACCGGCCCGGGCTACAGCACCAGGCAGAACGGGTGGCCCGCCGGGTCCGCGAAGACGCGGAACCCGCTGCCCTCGCCGGGCAGCCGGGCCGCGCCCAGCGCCAGCACCGCCGTCTCCCCGGCGTCCAGGTCGGGCACCCCGATGTCGAGGTGCAGCTGCTGCGGGTGGGCGGGGTCCGGCCACCGCGGCGGGTTGTAGTCCGCCACGGACTGGAAGAGCACGGGCCGGTCGCCGCCGAGCATGGCGACCCCGTCGGCGTCGTAGGTCACGGGAGCGCCCAGCACCCCGGACCAGAACGCGGCGAGCTCGGACGCGTCGGGGCAGTCGAAGGTGGGACCCATGACGGTCACGCCGTCCGACTCCTCCTTGAGGCACAGGTCGAAGGGGTGCCCCGCCAGGTCGGACAGCGTGATCCACCGCTCGTTCTCCCGCAGCACGGTGGCCCCGAGCTCCACCGCCCGGGCGCTCGCGGCGGCGAGGTCCGGCACGTACAGGTCGATGTGCGCCTGCTGCGGGTGCTCCTGCCCCGGCCACTGCGGCGGGACGTGGTCGGGCGCGAGCTGGAACGCGACGTCCCACCGGTCCGGGGTCGTGACGGTGATCCAGTCGTGGTCGGTGAACTTCACGGCGCCGCCGGTCAGGGCCGTCCAGAACCCGGCCTCGGTGGCGAGGTCGGGCACGTCCAGGACCACGGACTTGAGCACACCCACCCCGGGTGCGGGAGCCTCTGCGGCCGGTCCGGTGGAGGTCGATTCGGTCATGGCCCAACCTTTCGGGAGGTGGTGGGAAGAACCTTCGGCTACCACCTTGCACCCCGCCACCGACATTCCCCACCGGAAAAGTTGCGGAGGGCTGTCCACCGGGTTATCCACAGCATGCTCGCCCGTGACCCGCACCACTCCGGAGTTATCCACAGATACTGTCCACAGGCTTGTGAATGCGGTGGTCAGCCCTGGGGACGGCCGGACACACTGTCCCGGTGGAGAACACCGTCGCCCTCGCCCAGAGCGCCCTCGCCCCGACGTTCGGCGCCGTCCGGCTCACCGACCCGGTCGACCTGGGCGGCTCCGCCCGCTCCCAGGTGCTCCGCTGCCGGGTCGAGCGCGCCGGCAGCTCCGCGCCCCTCGGGGCTGGCCCGGACCTCCCGCCCACGGTGATCGTCAAGCGCTTCCTGTCCGACGCCGGCGCGTTCGTCCGCGAGACCGTCGGCCTGGACGTGTGCCCGGGCACGCCGACCCTCCTCGCCCAGGACCAGGAGCACGGCCTGATCGTCATGTCCGACCTCGGCGTGCTGCCCACGCTGGCCGACCTGCTCCTGGGGGACGACCGCGACGCGGCCTGGGACGGGGCGCGGTCCTGGGCCCGCGCGCTCGGCCGCACGACCGGCGGCTCCCGCGCCCGGGTGGCCGAGGCGCGCAGCCGGCTGGCGGCCGCCGAGCCGTGGGACGCCGACGCCGACCTCCGCGCGGGCGTGGACCGGCTGCTCGAGGCCGTGGCCGGGGGCGACATGGGGCCGGACGCCGACGCCGGGCCCGAGGGCCACGCGGCCGCGGCCCGCAGGACCGCCGTCGAGGCCGAGCTCGCCGCGGCCCTGCACCTGCGCGCCCCCGGTGCCGCCGCCGTCGTCTCGCCCACGGACACCTGCCCCGACAACGCCGTGCTGGGCCCGGACGGCTGGCACTTCCTCGACCTGGAGGGCACCGACGTCCAGCACGCCGCGTTCGTCGCCGCCTACGGGCTGCTGCCGTTCGCGACCTGCTGGTGCGTGTTCGACCCGCCGGCCGGCCTCACGGACATGCTGCTCGCCGAGCTCACCGCCGGCCTGGCGGAGCACGCGCCGGACGTCGTCGCCGACCCCGCCTGGGACACGTCGGTACGGCAGGCGTGCGCGCTCTACCTGGTCCTCGTCACCGGCTGGCTGTGGAAGAGCACGGTCGCGGGCCGGGAGCTGGTCGGCCCGGCGGGCCGGTCGCCGTCGTACCGGCAGCTCATGGTGTCGCGCTGGCGCTGGGGCGCGCTCAACCTCCGCGCGGACCTCCCGGCGCTGGCTGCCGTGTTCGGCGACGCCGCGGCCTGGGCGCTCGACCAGTGGGGCGCCGACGTCGAGCCGACGGGCTACCGCGCCTTCCGCTGACCCCGGCCGCCGAGGGCGGTCGTGACCGCGGTCCACGGCCGGGTCAGGCGCGGCAGCCAGCCCCGCTGGTGTCCGGCGGCCGCCACGGTCCCGACGGCGGCCACCGGGCCGCCCGCCCCGGCCGGCAGGCTGGGCACGGCGGACCCCGCGGGCAGCTCCGGCAGCGCCGTGCGCGCCGGGTCGTCCGCGGCGTCGATCTCGGCGATGAGAGCCTGCACGCGCGCCGTGACGTCGTCGACGATCCGCTCGACCTCCTCGATCGGCCGGCCAGCGGGGTCGTCCAGGGGCCAGTCGAGGTAGCGGCGTCCCGGGAACACGGGACACGTGTCGCCGCAGCCCATGGTCACGATCACGCCGGAGCTCCGCACGATGTCGTCCGTGAGCTCGCGCGGGAACTCGATGAGCCCGTCGAGCCCGCGCCGGGCCAGGACGGTCTCCGTCATCTGGTCGGGCTCCGAGACCGGCCGGGTGCCCGCGGTGCGCACCCGGATGCGGTCGCCCGCGAGGCGGCGGGTCACGGCGGCGGCGATCTGGGACCGGCCGGTGTTGTGGACGCAGACGAACAGCACGTCGCGCGGCGAGCCGTGCGTCACCTCGGTCATGGCGGCCAGCCGGTCCGTCGCGAGCCAGGCGGTCAGGGCGGGCAGCTGCGCGGAGGTCCGCACCTGCTTGACCAGCGCGGCGTAGCACTCGCGGACCAGGCGGTCCACGGTCCCGGCGCCCGCGTTGGCGGCGAACGTCGCGGCGAGGGTGTCGACCAGCCGGTCGAGCAGCGCCTCGTGGTCGTGCACGTCGAGCGCCGGCTCGCCGAGGAACCGCGGGGCGGCGAGCGCGGCCGTGCCGTAGCGCGCGATCCCGCGCGAGGAGACGCGGTACAGCGCCGCGTCCGACGCCTCCGGCCCGACGACGGCGACCAGCCCCACCGAGACCAGAGCCTCGAGGTCCTGCTCCACGTCCGCGACGGCGAGGGCCTGGGCCACGAGGTCGGCCGGCTCGCCGGCCGCGCCGTCCGGCACCAGCCCGGCGGCGGTGGAGCGGCCCGCCGGGTGCGTGAGCAGGCGCGCCAGCAGGCGCAACCGCTCGGGGTTCGCCATCGTGAGTCGTTGTGCTGAGCGCAGCTCGTCCGGGGTCATCGGTCTCTCCCTGGCCTACGGCGGTGTGGCCGAGTGCCAGGAGCGAGGCTACCCCGCTGCCCTGGACCTCGGCGGCCGCACGGTGGGAACGTCACCCACGATCGGCACCGGCCGCCGGTGGAACGGGAACCCGTACCGCGTGACGAGGCCGGCGAGCGTCGTGACCCGGTTGCGCGGTCCGATCAGCGACATGATGTGCACGAACAGCCACACGATCCACGCCAGGCCCTTGGTGATCCGCAGCGGGCGGCCCCCGGGCAGGTTGATCTCGGCGATCGCGGCGCGACGGCCGATGACCGCCATCGTGCCCTTGTCGACGTAGTGCAGGTCCTGCAGGGGCTCGCCGTCGATCAGGGCGCGGATGTTGCGGCCCGCGACGAGGCCGCCCTGGATCGCGGGCTGCGCGAGCTGGGGCAGGTCGGCGGGCGAGATCGCGATGTCGCCCGCGGCGAAGACACCCGGCAGGCCCTCGACCTGCATGTCGTCACCGATCCGGATGCGGCCGCTCTCGTTCTGCGGGAGGCCCCACTTCGCCACTTCGTCGTGCACGCTCACCCCGGCGGACCAGACGGTGAGGTCGGCGTGGATGCGCGTCCCGTCGGTGAGCACCACGGCCTCGCGCTCGACGGACGCGACCCCGGCGCCCAGGTGCAGCGAGACGCCGCGGTGCCGCAGCTCCTGGGTCGCGTAGGCGCGCAGCTTGGGCGCGAACGACTTGAGGATCTCGCCGCCGCGCTGCACCACCTTGACCTCGAACGCGTCGCCGTGGATCTCCGGGTAGGCGGGCGCGAGGCCGGCCGTGCGCAGCTCGGCGAGCGCGCCCGCGACCTCCACCCCGGTGGCGCCGCCGCCCACGACGACGACGCGCAGCCCGTCGTCGGCCCGCTTCGACTTCGCGGCCTTCTCCAGGCGGATGAAGAGGTTGTCGCGGATCCGCATGGCCTGCGAGCGCGTGTACATCGGGAACGAGTGCTCCTTGGCGCCCGGCGTCCCGAAGAAGTTCGCCGTGACGCCCGCCGTGACGACCAGGTAGTCGTAGCTGATCCAGTGGTCGTTGAGCAGGCGGATCTTCTTCGCGGCGTGGTCGGCCTCCACCAGGTGCTCGTGCACCACGTGCACGTTCTTCTGCTTGAGCCGCAGGCCGCGCAGGAAGTAGGTGACGTCGCCCGGGTTCAGGCCGCCGGTCGCCACCTGGTACAGCAGCGGCTGGAACGTGTTGTAGACGCGGCGGTCGATCAGCGTGATGCGCACGGGCGCGTCCTTGAGCGCCCGGACCGTGGCCATCCCGGCGAACCCGCCGCCCACCACCACCACGTGCGGCAGCGGCTCGGGGTGCTCGCTCATGGTCTTCTCGAGGCCGTAGTCCTCGTCGTCCTCGGGTGCTTGCACGGGGGTGTGTGCAGATTCGGTCACGAGCACGAGTCTCTCACCGCCCGGGTTACCGTGGTCGGTCGTGAGCACCACCGAACACCAGACCGACCCCGCCGGCCGCCCCGAGCGGCTGGCCCACGGCCTGCGCACCCGCCACCTGACCATGATGGGCCTGGGGTCCGCGATCGGCGCCGGACTGTTCCTCGGCTCGGGCCTCGGCATCGCCGCCGCGGGTCCCGCCGTCCTGGTCAGCTACGCCATCGCGGGCGCGATCGTCGTGCTGGTCATGCGGATGCTCGCCGAGATGGCCTCCGCGCTCCCGTCGAGCGGCTCGTTCTCCGTCTACGCGGAGGCCGCGCTCGGCCGCTGGGCCGGGTTCCTGCTGGGCTGGCTGTACTGGTTCACCATCGTCATGGTGCTCGGCGTCGAGGTGACGGGTGTGGCCGGGATCGTGCACGGCTGGTGGCCCGCGGTGCCGCAGTGGGCGGTCGCAGCCGCCGTCGTCGCCGTGTTCGGCGCGATCAACCTCGTGGGCGTGCGCCAGTTCGGCGAGGCCGAGTTCTGGTTCGCCACCGTGAAGGTGCTCGCGATCGTCGGCTTCCTGGTGCTCGGCGTGCTGATCGTCGTCGGCGTGGTGCCCGTGAGCGGCAGCGTCCTGGGGGAGTGGGCGCAGTACGGCGGGTTCGCCCCGGCGGGCCTGCCCGGCATCGCCGCAGGCCTGCTCACCGTCGTCTTCGCGTTCGGCGGCATCGAGATCGTCACCATCGCGGCCGCCGAGGCGCGCGACCCGCAGTCGGCCGTCGCGAGCGCGACCCGGACCATCCTGTGGCGCATCCTGTTCTTCTACGTGGGTTCGGTCGCGATCATGGTCGCCCTCATCCCGTGGACCGACGCCGCCCGGCTGGAGTCGCCGTTCGTCTCCGTGCTCCAGATGGCCGGGTTCGACGGCGCCGCGAGGCTCATGGAGGTCGTCGTGGTGCTCGCGCTGCTGAGCGCGTTCAACGCCAACGTCTACGCGACCTCCCGCATGCTGTTCTCGCTCGGCGGCCGCGGTGACGCCCCCGCGCTCGCGACCCGGGTCTCCCGCCGCGACGTCCCGTGGGTCGCGGTGCTGGTGTCGGTGTTCTTCGGCGTCGTCGCCGTGCTGCTCAACTACCTGCTGCCCGAGTCGCTGCTCGGGGTGCTGCTCAACGCCGTCGGCTCGGCGCTGCTGGTGGTCTGGATCCTCGTGGTGGTCTCGCAGCTCCGGCTGCGCCCGCGCCTGGAGGCCGCCGCGGCCGAGCGCGGCGAGACCCTGCGGCTGCGCGCCTGGGGCTACCCGTGGCTCTCGTGGGTCACGCTCGTGGCGCTCGTCGTGGTGGTGGGCCTCATGCTGTCCGACGCCGCCGCCCGCCCGCAGATCGCCGCGACCGCCGGCCTGGTCGTGGTGATCCTGGTGGTCTACGTGATCGCGCGGGCGCTGCGCCGCGTCCCGGCCGAGCCGGCGGCGTCCGGCCGGCGGTAGCCGTTCAGCAGACCGTCATCGGGGGTCCACCCGCTGGTCGGGCGGTCGCCAGCGGGCCCCCCGATCGTCGTCGACATGACCGAGCAGACCACCGGCGGCGTCGACCGCCGGACGTTCCTGTCCCTCAGCAGCCTCGGCGCGGCCGGCGTCGCGACCACGGCGGCCGTCGCCGGCGCGGCCCCGGCCGACGCCGTGGAGCTGGCCCGGCACCCACAGCGGGGCCTGCGGTTCGGGCGCGACGGCAAGTTCAAGATCGTCCAGTTCAACGACACCCAGGACGACGAGAAGATCGACCGCCGCACCCTCGAGCTGATGCGCGCGGTGCTCGACGACGAGCGCCCCGACGTCGTGATCCTCAACGGCGACAACATCACCGGCGGCTGCGACACCCCGCTGGAGATGCGTCAGGCCATGAACAACGTGGTGCAGCCGATGGAGGAGCGGGCCGTCCCGTGGGCGATCACGTTCGGCAACCACGACGAGGACTCGACGCCGAACAGCGGCCTCGACGAGGCCGACATGCTGGCCTTCTACCGCTCCTACCGCTACAACGTGAACGGCCCGACGGCGCGCGGCGTCACCGGGCAGGGCAACTCGAACCTGCTGATCGAGGGCACGAACGGCCGCCCGGCGTTCAACCTGTGGCTGCTCGACTCGGGCCGGTACGCGCCCGAGACCCTGTCCGGCCAGGACTTCGACGGCTACCCCCACTGGGACTGGCTGCGCATGGACCAGGTCAAGTGGTACTACGACACGTCGGTGCAGATCGAGCGCAAGGCCGGGTACGTGGTGCCGGCCCTCATGTTCATCCACATCCCGCTGTGGGAGTACCGGTTCATGTGGTTCGGCTCGGTCGACGGGCGCACCGACGCCGACCACGAGCGCGGCAGGGCGCGGCACCGCATCGACGGCGAGCGCAACGAGGACGAGTGCCCGGGGCCGTTCAACTCCGGCATGTTCTCGGCGATCCAGCACCGGGGCGACGTCCGCGGCGTGTTCTGCGGCCACGACCACGTGAACACCTACTCGGGTGACTACTACGGCGTGCTGCTCGGGTACGCGGGCAACACCGGGTTCGGCACGTACGGCCTGGGCGGCGCCGAGCGCAACCGGCTGCGCGGCGCGCGCGTCTACGACCTCGACGAGTCGGTCGACGGCGTGCTGGCCGGCACCCGGATGCGGTTCGCCGGCGAGTTCGGCATCGACCTGACCGCCGACGACCAGTGGATCGAGCCGCTCCCGCTGCCCCGGGGCAAGTAGCCGCACGTGTCAGACGTACAGGTCACCCGGGTGACCTGTACGTCTGACACGTCGGAGGGGTGTTTCCCGGATGAGAAAATGACCATATGGCTGAGCTCCTCGCGGTCTGTCGCGTGTACGTCCTGCATCCCGATCCCGGCACCGTGGGCGTCACGGCCATCGACAAGCGTCCGGTGGAGGGGCGGGTCAAGGTGCGGCCGTACGGCCTGTACGCGGACGTGCAGGCCGACCGGGCCAACCACGGCGGCCTCGACCAGGCGGTCTACGCCTATGCGCAGGAGGACGCCGACTACTGGGGCGCCGAGCTGGACCGCGAGATCACGCCCGGGCTCTTCGGCGAGAACCTGCGGGTCAGCGGCCTGGACGTGAACGGCGCGGTGATCGGCGAGCACTGGCGGATCGGCTCGGCCCTGCTGGAGGTCACGCAGCCCCGCACCCCCTGCCAGACCTTCGGCCGCCGACTCGGCGAGCAGCGCTGGGTGCGCCGGTTCACGCAGGCCAACCGCACGGGCGCGTACCTGCGTGTGGTCGAGAACGGCGACCTCGGCGCGGGCGACACCGTCGAGGTGGTGCACCACCCCCTGCACGGCGTGACCGTCGCGGACTGGTTCGGCGCGCAGTACGGCCTGGCGCGCGCGGCGCGGGACGCCGCCGGCTCCGACGGCGCGGACACCCCGGCCGCCGAGAGCCTGGAGGAGCTCGCGCAGCGCCTGCTGAACGCGCACGCCGCGGGCGAGCTCCGGCTCAGCGTCGACATGCACCGCCGCAGCGAGCAGGCCGCGGCGCGCGCCGTCGTCGACTGACGGGTACCGCCCCGGCTCGCCTGCTTCTTCCTCCGGGGTAAGCCATGCGCAGCCGGGTGGGTAACGCTGGCGTAGCACTGCTACCTCTCCGTTACCCACCCAGCCGCGCAAGCGTTCCCCCGGACCTCACGCGCGACGCTCGAAGCGGGCCCGTGCGGCGTCGTGCGCGTCCCGCAGGAGAGCGAGCACGGTCTCGCCGGTCGCGGGCCCGGGATTGACGACGGCGATCCAGCCGGCCGCCCCGTACACCGGGTGCGGCAGGACGACGTCGGCGGCGTCGGGCGGCGTGGCCGGCCCGACCTCCGCGGCCTGCCGCTCGACGGCGCCGGGTCCGACGGCGCTGGGCTCGACGGCGCCGGTGAGCTCCGCCGCCCGCGCCCGGCCGACGTGGACGTTGACCCGCCAGCGCCCCGCGGGATCCAGGTTCGAGGTGGCGTCGTCCGGGTAGTTCTTGGTGACGATGGTCCCGTACGGCTGCACGTTCCGCGGCATCTCACCGTCCGGGGCGTAGTAGAAGAATGCGTCGCCCCAGGCCAGCTCGGGAACCGTGGGGTCGCCGGCGTCCGGGGCTACGACGAGCGCGCCGTCGAGGTCACGCACCGCCGCGATGATCTGGTCGATGGTCGGGCCGGTACTCTGCGAGAGGTCCATGGTTCAAGCATCACCTTCAAGTGCTTGTGTGGGGTTGAGCGAATGACACCCGAGGTCTCCCGGCCGCTGCGCACGGCCGACGTCGCGCGGGAGTCCGGCTGGTCCGTGCAGCAGGTCCGGGACCTGGAGCGGCTGGGCGTCATCCCGCCCGCCACCCGGGCCGCGAACGGCTACCGGTCGTACGCCCCGGTGCACGTCCAGGCACTGCGGGCGTACCGCGGGCTGGCGAGCGCGGCGGGTCCGGTCGACGCGCGCCGCCTGCTCGCCGAGGCGCTCACCGGGAGCGTGGCCGACGCCGCCGCCGCGGTCGGTGCTGTGCACGTCCGGCTGGCCCGGGACCGCGACGAGGCCCTCCGGGCGCGGGAGGCGCTCGGCGCCATCCAGCGCGAGGCGACCGAGCGCGAGGCGACCGAGGACGGGGTGACCAAGGGTGAGGCGATCGAGGTCGAGCGGACCGGGGCGGCCCGGGCGGGCCGCCCCGCGCCGGCCGACCCGGCATCGGCCGATCCCGCCGACGTCCTCACGATCACGCAGCTCGCCGCCGCCCTCGGGGTGCGCACGTCCACGCTCCGGTTCTGGGAGCAGGAGGGACTCGTGGCGCCGGAGCGCGTGACGTCGCTGCGTGCCCGGCAGTACGGGCCGGCCGCCGTCAACGAGGCGCGCATCGTGGCGGCGCTGCGCGCCAGCGGTTACGGCGTCCCTGCCGTCCGCGACGTCGTCGCGATGCTGCGCCGCCTCCCGGGCGTGGACGAGGGGATCGCCCGGGCCGGGCAGATCCTGGACCGCCGGCTCGACCAGATCGCGGCCCGCACGGTCGCCCTGCTGCGCGCGGGCACGGACCTGGCCGACCTCGTCACCTCGCGGGGTGCATGAGCGAGGCCCTCGGGCCGCCCGGGCGGCGTCTCCTTCGAAGCCTAAGTTTCTCCGCTCTGAGCCGCGTCAAAGCGAAGAAACTTAGGCCTCGTGGGGAAGTGTCCGCGGGCAGATCGGGCAGATCGGACGCCACGCAGCGATCAGCAACCCGCCGCCCGCGCTCCGCGCTCCACGCTCCGCGCTCCGCGGTGAACGTAGGGTTCGTCGCCCCGAGAGCCGCTTTGGAGCGACGAACCCTACGTTCGCCGCAGGCCGCACTCGCGGCGGGTGCACCGAGCGTAGGGTCGGTCGCTCCACACGGGGCCGTGCGCGCAGCGGGGTCAGTCGTCGCTGAGCTGCTGGCCCTGGCGCACCAGGTCCTGCAGGGTGCGCTGCACCTGCTCGACGTCGGGCACGTCGTCGAGCACCATGCCCGGCTGGTCGGTGCCGTCGGAGATCACGAGGGTGCCGCAGCCGAAGATCCGGTCGCTGAGCTGCTTCTCGAACGTGACGTTGTTGATCCGGTACAGCGGGATGTCGCGGCCGGTCTGCGTCAGGATGCCGGTGCGCAGCGCGACCCGCTGGTTGGTGATGATGTAGCGGGTGGTGCGCCAGCGCAGGAACGGACCCGCGGACGCGACCAGGCCGAGCACCACGAGGAGCGCCGTCGCGACCCACAGCACGATCGGGTCGATCGGCAGCGGCAGCACCCACATCGCGATCAGCACGGCGATCAGCAGCAGGAGCAGCAGGATCGGCTTGACGACCTTCTTCGGGTGAGTGCGGAGCTGCATCACGATGGTCTCGCCTTCGGCGAGGTGCTCTTCCCTCATGCCGCGAATACTGCCTTACTGGGCCAATTGGATCTACTGTGCGGCAAGGTTCCATCCCTCGATGGTGCGCAGGCCGTGCCCGTACCCCAGCAGGCAGACGGCGGCGGTGCCCAGCTCGAACCGGGCGCCGAGCCGCGGGTCGACGCCGAGCCACACCGTGGCGAGCACCCGCAGCAGGTGCCCGTGCGCGACCAGCAGCACGTGGCCGCCGGTCAGCGACTGCTCCGCCCGCGCGATCACCCGCGCGGCGCGCACGGCGACCTGGTCCAGCGTCTCGCCGGGACGCCCGTCGCCGTGGTCGGCCGACGGCGGCAGCACCCGCACGCCGTCCTCGAAGATCTGGAAGTCGCGGCCCAGCAGCTCGGACACGTCGCGCGAGGTACGGCCGTCGACGGGCCCGTAGTCCCACTCGGCCAGGTCCTCGTCGACGACGGCGCCGGGGTGGCCCACGATCTCCGCCGTCCGCCGCGCGCGCTCGCGCGGGGACGTGAGGACGGCCGCGAACTCGTAGTCGGCGAGCGTCGCGCCGGCGGACCGGGCCTGGCGTTCGCCGTCCTCCGTGAGCGGCAGGTCGGTGCGTCCGGTGTGCTGGCCGCTCGCGCTCCACTCGGTCTGCCCGTGCCGGAGCAGCACGAGCTGCGGTTCGCTCGGGGGCCGCAGGGCCGGCGGCATCGTCTCGTCGGGCATGGGACGAGCATCCTGCGTCCGGGGGCCCTGCGCACCCCTGGCGACCGGCGTGGCGGCATGATCGGTAAAGGAACACCCCCTGACCTGCTCAAACACGCCACGGACAACACGCCGGGCCGACACCCCCGATCCTGGTGCGTGCCGGGTGCCGCGCCCTACTGTGGGGCCCGTGAGCCGTGCCACCCCGGCGTCGCGCGGCGCCGTCGACCGCTTCTCCACGCGAGGCGTGCCCGCGGCCCGGCGGATCGAGCTGTGGGAGGAGCACAACGCCGACGCCCTGGTGGCGCTCCGGTGCCGCATGCTCGAGGAGGAGGCGCTGGAGGCGTCCGAGGCGAACCTGCAGCTCGACCGGCTGCACCTGGCGCACGTCGAGGCCAGCCCGCACGCCGTCGAGCGCACGGCCCGCACGGTCCGCACCCGGCCCACGGAGTCCGTGGCCCTGTACTTCACGCTCCGGGGCGAGGCGTACTTCCACCACGACGACGGCGTCCGCCGGCTGCGCCCGGGCCAGCTCCTGGTGTGCGACGCCGACCGGCCGTTCCTGCGCGGGTTCTCCCAGGGGCTGGAGGAGCTCGCGATGAAGGTCCCGTACGACGTGTTCCGGTCCGCGGGCGGCACCATGCCGCGCCCCGCCCGGGTGATCGACTTCGGCACCCCCGGCGCGGACCCGAACCCGGACCCGAACGCCAACCCCTACGCCGCGGCCCTCGCCGAGCTCGTCGCGCGCGCCGTCGGGCCCGACGGCGACGGTGTGGCCGACGAGGACGCCGCGCTCGACCTGGTGACGGCGGCGCTGGCCGAGCCCGAGGCGTCACAGGCCGCGGGCGCGCACTTCGCCGCGGCCGAGCGGTACGTGCGGCAGTGGCTGCGCGACCCGACGATGTCGGCGCGCCGGATCGCCGACGCGATCGGCCTCAGCGAGCGGCAGCTCTCCCGCGTGCTCGCGGAGCACGGCACGAGCGTGCCGCGGCTGATCGCCCGGCGGCGCGTGGAGATGGCGAGCCGCATGCTGCGCATGCCGTCGTACGCGGAGCAGACCGTCGAGGCGATCGGCCTGCGCTGCGGGTTCTCGTCGGCCGCGCAGTTCTCCCGCGTGTTCCGGGAGCAGTCGGGCATGTCGCCGTCGGAGGCCCGGCGGTACGCCCTCGCAGCCAGGGCTTGATACTTTCCGCCGACATTCATGGTCAGCCCTTTTCCCAGGTCGGGGCGCACGGCACCCTGTGCGCATGCCTGAGTTCGACGACGGTCAGACCGAGACCGCACTGCCCAGCCACGCCGCGACCGGCCCGACCCCGGAGGCCGCCGACGTCGTCGTCGAGACCGACGTGCTGGTCGTGGGTTCCGGCCCGGCGGGCGCGTCGGCGGCCCTGTTCCTGTCCAGCCTCGGTGTCAGCACGATCATGATCACCAAGTACCGCTGGACGGCGAACACGCCCCGCGCGCACATCACCAACCAGCGCACCATGGAGATCTTCCGCGACCTGGGCATCGAGGACCAGGTGCTCGCGGACGCGACGCCGCACGAGCTGGTCGGCGACACGGTGTTCTGCACGACGATCGCGGGCGAGGAGATCGGCCGCATCCTCACCTGGGAGACGCACCCCGCCCGCGAGGCGGACGCGCGGCTCGCCTCGCCGTCGCTCACGGTGGACATCCCGCAGACCTACCTCGAGCCGATCCTGGTGAAGAACGCCTCCCAGCGGGGCGCCCAGTCACGGTTCTCCACGGAGTACCTGGGCCACACGCAGGACGCCGACGGCGTCAGCACGCGCGTGCTCGACCGTGTCACCGGCACCGAGTACACGATCCGCTCGAAGTACCTGATCGGCGGCGACGGCGCCCGCTCCCAGGTGGCGGCCGACATCGGCCTGCCCATGGAGGGCGCGATGGACATCGCCGGCTCCATGAACATCACGTTCAAGGCCGACCTCACGCATCTCGTGGGGCACCGCCCGTCCGTCCTGTACTGGGTGCTGCAGCCCGGGTCCGACGTCGGCGGCATCGGCGCGGGCCTGGTGCGCATGGTGCGGCCGTGGAACGAGTGGCTCATCGTCTGGGGTTACGACATCGCGGGCGAGCCGCCGCAGCTCGACGACGCCGCGGCCGCGGAGATCGTGCGCCAGCTCGTGGGCGTCGACGACCTGGACGTCGAGATCACGGGCTACTCGCTGTGGGGCAACAACCAGATGTACGCCACGCACCTCCAGCAGGGCCGCGTCTTCTGTGCGGGCGACGCCGTGCACCGGCACCCGCCGAGCAACGGCCTCGGGTCCAACACGTCGGTCCAGGACTCCTACAACCTGGCCTGGAAGATCGCCGCCGTGCTGAACGGCCAGGCGGCGCCGTCGCTGCTGGACACGTACTCGGCCGAGCGCGCCCCCGTCGCCGAGCAGATCGTGCTGCGCGCCAACAAGTCGGGCGGCGAGTTCCGGTTCATGGAGGTGCTCGGAGTCCTCGACGCCGAGACGCCGGAGGCGATGCAGGCCGCGATCGACGAGCGCAAGGCGAACACCCCCGCGGGTGCCGCCAAGCGCGCCGCGCTCGTGGAGGCCATGGACCTCAAGCACTACGAGTTCAACGCGCACGGCGTGGACATGGGCCAGTTCTACGAGTCGGCCGCGATCGTGCCCGACGGGTCGCCGAGGCCCGTGGACGAGCGCGACGACCCCGAGCTCTACTACAAGCAGTCCACGGTGCCAGGCGCGCGGTTCCCGCACGTCTGGGTCGCCGACGTGCACGGCCACAAGCGCTCGACGCACGACCTGGTCCCGTACGGCCAGTTCACGCTGGTCACGGGCATCGCGGGCGAGGCGTGGGCCGACGCCGCGGCGAAGGTCGCGGACGAGCTGGGCGTGCCGCTGGAGGCCGTCGTCATCGGGCCGGGCCGCGACGTCATCGACACCTACTACGACTGGGCCCGGATGCGGGGCGTCGAGGAGTCGGGTGCGATCCTCGTGCGTCCTGACTCCCACGTCGCGTGGCGCGCGCAGACCCTGGCCGACGACCCGGCCGGGGCACTGGGCGACGCGCTGCGGTCGGTCCTCGGCCGGGGCGGGCAGCATGGCTGAGCCCGACGCCGAGCAGTCCGCCCGCGAGCAGGAGCTGGTCGAGCGGGTCGCGGCGTCGTTCGCGGGTGCGGACGACGAGCGCCTGGCGACGGTCATGCAGTCGCTGACCCGGCACCTGCACGCGTTCCTGCGCGAGGTGCGGCTCACCGAGGACGAGTGGAACCAGGGCATCGCGTTCCTCACCGCCGCCGGGCACATCACCGACGACAAGCGGCAGGAGTTCATCCTGCTGTCCGACGTGCTGGGCGCCTCCATGCAGACCATCGCGATCAACAACGTGGCCCACGCGGACGCGACGGAGGCCACGGTGTTCGGCCCGTTCTTCGTGGACGACGCACCGCGGATCGAGAACGGCGGCGACATCGCGGGCGGCGCGACCGGCCAGCCCTGCTGGGTGGAGGGTACGGTCACCGACACCGCGGGCAACCGCGTGCCGGGCGCGCGCATCGAGGTGTGGGAGGCGGACGAGGACGGCTTCTACGACGTCCAGTACGGCGACGACCGCACCTCCGGCCGCGCGCACCTCTTCACCGACGACGACGGCGGCTACCGCTTCTGGGGCGTCACGCCCACGCCGTACCCGATCCCGCACGACGGACCGGTCGGCGCCCTGCTCGCGGCGTCCGGCCGCTCGCCCATGCGGGCCGCGCACCTGCACTTCATGGTGACGGCGCCCGGGCTGCGCACGCTGGTGACCCACATCTTCGTGCGCGGTGACGAGCTGCTGGCGTCGGACTCCGTGTTCGGCGTCAAGGACTCGCTCGTCATGGACTTCGAGGAGCTGCCGGCGGGCACCCCGGCACCCGGCGACCGCGCGGTCGAGGGCCCATGGTCCCGCACCCGCTTCGACGTAGTCCTGGCCCCGGCCGACTGACAGCACGACCGCACCACCGGAACCACCAGCACCAAGCACCACCGGCAAGCCGCAATCCCGTGTCAGACCCACAGTTCCCTCCAGGGACCTGTGGGTCTGACAACCAGAGGCTCGACGACAGACTTGGAGTGACGACGATGGTTCGCAACGGACGGTCCCTGAACGTGCGCGCGGCGGTGGCCTGGGCCTCGACGGCCGCGCTGGCCGGCGCCCTGACGGGCTGCGGCGACGTCGGGGGCGGCTCGGTCGGCGGTGGCGGTGGGGACGACGACGTCCTGAAGATCGGGTTCGTCTCCACCGAGACGGGCTCGTCGGCGCCGTTCGGCGAGGCCAACACCTACGTGATCGAGTCCATGGAGCAGTGGTTCGCCGAGCACCCGGTGACCGTCGACGGCGCCGAGCTGTCGGTCGAGATCGTCGTGAAGGACTCGCAGTCCGACTCCGCCCGCGCCGGCGAGGTGGCGGCCGAGCTGATCAACAGCGACGGCGTCGACCTGGTGCTCACGTCGTCCACGCCGGACATCACCAACCCCGTCTCGGAGCAGTGCGAGGCCAACTCGGTCCCCTGCATCTCGACGGTCGCGCCGTGGCAGCCCTTCGCGATCCGCGACGGCGACCAGCCCGCCGACCTCAAGTACAGCTACCACGCGTTCTGGGGCCTGGAGGACGTGTCCGCGGTCTACGCGGACATGTGGGGCCAGGTCGAGAACAACGGCAAGGCCGCCGGCCTGTTCCCGAACGACCCGGACGGGCAGGCGTGGAGCGCGAACTTCCCCGCGCTCACCGAGGACACCGGCGTCACGATCGACGACCCCGGCCTGTACCCGAACGGCACGCAGGACTTCTCGGCGCAGCTCTCCGCGTTCGAGGGCCACGACATCCTGGTCGGTGTGCCGATCCCGCCGGACTTCACCACGTTCTGGCAGCAGGCCGGCCAGCAGGGCTACCAGCCCAAGGTCGCCACGATCGGCAAGGCGCTGCTGTTCCCGTCGTCGGTCGAGGCGCTGGGCAACGCGGGCGACGGCCTCACCTCCGAGGTCTGGTGGCACCCGACCGCGCCGTTCACCTCGTCGCTGACCGGGCAGACCGCCCAGGAGCTGGCCGACCAGTACGAGACCGACACGGGCAAGCAGTGGACGCAGCCGCTCGGCTTCGCCGAGGCCCTGTTCGAGATCACCGTCGCGGCCGTCCAGGAGGCCGGCTCCACCGATCCGGACGCGATCACCGGGGCCCTGTCCACGCTGGAGGTCTCGACCGTGGTGGGCGACATCGCCTGGGGCGCCGACGACAGCGTGCCGCCCTACGTGGCCAAGACCCCGCTCGTGGGCGGTCAGTGGCGCCTGGACGAGGGCGCGGACGAGGGCACCCACCCCTACGAGCTCGTCGTGGTCTCCAACACGCTTGCCCCGGAGATCCCGACGGGCGGCGAGGTCGAGCCGCTCCGGTGACCGTGCCCCTGCTCCAGGTGGCCGGCGTCGCCAAGCGCTTCGGCCGGGTGGTCACCGCCCGCGACGTGTCGTTCGAGGTGTCGGCCGGCGAGGCCCTGGGCCTCGTCGGGCCGAACGGCGCCGGCAAGACCACCCTGCTCGACATCGTGGCGGGCACCCGGCGGGCCGACGCCGGGTCGGTGGTGCTGGACGGCCAGGACCTGACGAGGCTCGGCGCCGCCGCGCGCGCCGACCTGGGCGTCGCCCGCTCGTACCAGGTGCCACGCCCCTTCGCCGGGCTGACCGTGTACGAGAACGTGCTGGTCGGGGCCTCCTTCGCCGGACGACGGCACGGCGGCGACACCCGCGACCGGGCCTGGCACGCGCTCGAGGTGACCGGCCTCGCCGGGGCGGCCGACACGCCGTCGGGCAGCCTGCGCCTGCTGGACCGCAAACGGCTGGAGGTGGCGCGGGCGCTCGCGACCGGACCACGCCTGCTCCTGCTGGACGAGATCGCGGGCGGCCTCACCGAGCGCGAGCTGCCGCAGGTCGTCGGCCTGGTACGCCGGCTGCGGGACGACGGCGTCGCCGTGGTCTGGATCGAGCACGTGCTGCACGCGCTGCTCGACGTCGTCGACCGGCTGCTGTGCCTCGCCGCCGGCGAGGTGATCGCCCAGGGCGACCCGCACGAGGTGATCCGCAGCCCCGAGGTGGTCGAGGTGTACCTGGGCTCCACCGTCGACTCCGTCCCCGGGGAGTCGGCATGAGCGTCCTGGAGGTCACGGGCCTGGAGGTCCGCTACGGCGACCTGCTCGCGGTCGACGGCGTCGGGCTCACCCTGGCCGAGGGGGAGACCCTCGCCGTGCTCGGCGCCAACGGCGCCGGCAAGTCGACGCTGCTGGCGGCCCTCGCCGGCACGCACCTGCCCGCGGCGGGCACCGTGCTGCTCGACGGCGCCGCGGTCACCGGGATGCCCGCGCACCGGCGGGTGCGGCGCGGTGTCGCGCTCGTGCCCGAGGGGCGGCGCCTCTTCGGCTCGCTCACCGTCGAGGAGAACCTGCTCATGGGCCGGTACCCGAGGCGACCCGGGCCGTGGGACCTGCGCGCCGTGTACGACGTGTTCCCGCACGTCGCCGAGATGCGGGACCGGCGCGCCGCCGTGCTCTCGGGCGGCCAGCAGCAGGCCGTGGCGATCGGCCGGGCGCTCCTGGCCAACCCGCGCGTGCTGCTGCTCGACGAGGTCTCGCTCGGTCTCGCGCCCGCCGTCGTCACCCGGATCTACGACGCCGTGCGGCGCATCACCGCGGAGGGCACCACGGCGCTCGTCGTCGAGCAGGACCTGGACCAGGCGCTGCGCGTGGCCGACCGCGTCCAGTGCCTGCTGCGCGGCCGCACCGTGCTGGAGGCCCCGGCCGCCGGCCTGGACCGCGAGGCCGTGGCGGACGCGTACTTCGGCATCACCCCGGACCTGAGAACGCAGGAGAACTGATGGACTGGCTCAACGCCGGCGTGCAGGGCGTGCTGCTCGGCGGGCAGTACGCCCTGCTGGCGTGCGGCCTGTCGCTGATCTTCGGCGTCATGCGCATCGTCAACCTGGCGCACGGCGTGCTCGCGGTGCTCGCCGCGTACCTGTCGCTGTTCCTGGTGCAGCAGGGCCTGCCGCTCTGGCTCGCGGTCGTCGTGGTGGTGCCGGTGTTCGCCGCGCTCGGGTACGCCGTGCAGCGCGGCCTGTTCAACCCGGCGCTCGCGCAGGTGCGCGCACGCGGGGCGGGCGGGGACTCCCGGGGCGGCGGATCGCGCGGAGCGGGCGAGCTCGCACCCCTGCTGGTCTCGTTCGGCGTCGCCGTGGCGCTGACCAGCCTGCTCCAGGAGGTGTTCAGCGCGGACACCCGCAGGATCCCCACGGGCGACCTCGCCTCGGCGGGCGTACCGCTCGGCCCGCTCTCGGTGGGCCTGCTGCCGCTGATCACCCTGGTCGTGGCCGTGGCGGTCATCGCGGGCGTCCAGCTCTTCCTGGCCCGCACCCCCACCGGCCGCGCCATGCGCGCCGTCGCCGACGACCCCGGGGCCGCCGCGCTGACCGGCGTCGACCCGAGGCACATGTACGCCGTGGCCACCGCCGTCGCGTTCGCCACGCTGGCGCTCGCGGGCGTGTTCGTCGGCATGAGCACGCAGTTCTCGCCCGGCTACGGGGACCTCGTGCTGCTGTTCGCGTTCGAGGCCGTGATCATCGGCGGGCTCGGCTCCCTGTGGGGCACGCTCGCGGGCGGCGTCGTGCTGGGCGTGGCGCAGACGATCGGTGCCCAGATCGACCCGCAGTCCGGGGTGCTCGCCGGGCACCTCGTCTTCCTCGCCGTGCTGGTGGTCCGGCCGGGCGGCCTGCTGCCCCGGAGCGTGCCGGCATGAGCGTCCCGACCGTGCCCCCGACCGGCGCCCCGACGATCACCCGCGGCGGCCGCGGCTCCCTGATCGGCGCCGGCGGCCTGGCCCTCGTCGTCGTGCTGCTCGCAGCCGTCGTGCCCTACGTCGTGACCCTGGGCGCGCTGTCCAGCCTGGTCATGCTCTTCGCGCTCGTGATACTCGGTACCACCTGGAACCTGCTCGCCGGGTACGGCGGCATCGTGAGCGTCGGTCAGCAGGCCTACGTGGGTGTGGGTGGGTACGCGCTGATCCAGCTCGCCGACGCCGTCGGCGCCCCGCCGTGGGCCGCCGTCCTGGCGGCCGGCGTGATCGGCGCCGCGGTCGCCCTGCCCACCAGCTACCTGGTGTTCCGCCTGGCGGGCGGCTACCTCGCCATCGGCACCTGGGTCGTGGCCGAGGTGTTTCGCCTGGTCACCATGCAGATCGACGGCCTCGGCGGCGGTAGCGGACTGTCGCTCACGGCCTTCCGCGGCACCGACCGGGTCGACCGCGTGGCCTTCGTCTACTGGTTCGCGCTGGCGCTGATGGTCGCCGTCGTGCTCGGGACCTACCTGCTGATGCGCTCCCGCGTGGGACTGGGGCTCACCGCGATCCGCGACGACCGGGTCGCGGCGGGCAGCCTCGGCGTCGCCGTCGACCGGGGCCGGCGCCTCGTCTACGTCGCGGGCTCGGCCGGCGCCGCGCTCGCGGGCGCGCTGATCGCGCTGAGCACGCTGGGCGTCACCCCGGGGTCGATCTACTCCGTGAGCTGGACGGCGGCGATGATCTTCATCGTGGTGGTCGGCGGCATCGGCACCATCGAGGGGCCGCTGGTCGGGGCCGTCGTCTACTGGGCGCTGCAGCAGGCCCTCGCGCCGCTGGGCACCTGGTACCTCGTGGTGCTCGGCGTCGTGGCCGTCGCCGTCGTGCTGCTGGCCCCGCGCGGGCTGTGGGGCCTGGTGGCGGGGCGGTTCCAGCTCTTCCCCACGACCTACCGGGTGCGGTCCGGGCGGATCTGACGGCGCGGTGAGTCCGACGTCACAGCGACTTGGGTCGACGACGCGACTCGGTATCAACGAAAATAGTTGATCCGCAGATCAGCGGGTGAGCCACGTGCAGCGTAGCCGTAAGTCTGCACCGGAGGAGGACCCATGACGGACGCCGACGACGCCCAGTACCACTCCATCGCCAACCCTCGCCGGACCACGCTCGTGCATCGGAGCGTCACCGACACCTATGGGTCCCTGCACGAGGAACGCGAGACTCCGGCCGACGACGCCAGCGCAGGCTGAGTCGAGCGGGGGCCCGCACCGAGTCCTGGTGCCCACGACGGAGGGCCCGGTCGCACCGCCATGTCAGGCGGGCGCGGCCGGGCCTTTCGCGTTCCCGGACGTCTACGTGCCCGGGCCGGCCGCGCGCCCCGGCCGGGCCGTCCGCCATGCGAGACGAATGCCGGGTCCGCAAAGTTCACCCCCTGCCCCGAAAGGCCCTGCCGAAAGCCTGGTGAGGGGCCGCAGTTCACTTCCGATTCATGTGATCGACCTCACTCCCGTTACATTCCGGAAACAAGTCCGCTAGCCTGGAGCGCGCATCCTCTCCCACAATTCGGTGAGCGGAAGCGGTACGGCAGGTTGATGCAGGCGCATGAAACACGGCGAGTTCGGCACGGTGCGCAGGCGGGCAAGGACCCGCGGCGACCGGTACGACGTGGAACAGGGAACTCGCAAGGAACCCGGCCCCGAGACGGGGTGCGGACCCAGCAGAGCACGTCCGATCACGTACGACACAAGAACTGAGTGGGGTTACCAGGGATGAATGGCGAATCGATTCGACACTTCACGGACGGTCGCGTTCCCGACGCCGGGATCGCGCACCTCTTCAGCGTCGAGAACCGATTCCAGGCGCGCCTCGACGTCGAGGCCGCACTAGCGCTCGCGGAGGCCGAGGTCGGTCTGATCCCGGAGCCGGCCGGTGAGACGATCGCCCGGGCCGCACAGATCGAGAAGCTGGACCTCGACCGCGTGGCGGCCGAGACGGCGTCGGCCAGCCACCCGCTGATGCCGCTCATCGAGGAGTTCGCGCGCGTGGTCGGCCGCGAGCACGGCGGCTGGGTGCACTGGGGCGCCACCACGCAGAACATCACCCAGACGGCGGACGTGCTCGTGCTGCGCGACGCGCACCGCGCGGTCAAGGACCTGCTCGCCAAGGTGCTGCGCGGCATGTCCAAGCAGGCGGAGGCGTCGGCCGCGGTGCCGATGGCGGGCCGCACGCACAGCCAGCACGCGGTGCCGGTCACGTTCGGCTTCAAGGTCGCGGTCTGGATCGACGAGCTCGCGGCGCACACCGACCGGCTCGAGCGCCTCGAGGACCGGCTCTTCCGAGTGCTGATGGGCGGCGCCGTCGGCACGTTCGCCTCGTTCGGCCCCGCCGGGCGCGAGGTCGAGCGCCGGGTCGCCAACCACCTGGGGCTCGGCACCATGCCGGTCCCGTCGCGCGCCATCAACGACGGCATCGTCGAGCTGGTGCTCGTCCTGGGCCAGGTCGCCGGCACCGCTGGCAAGATCGGCAAGGACATCTACTCGATGATGCAGCCGGAGTTCGGCGAGGCGTTCGAGCCCATCCCCGAGGGCACGGTCGGCAGCTCGACCATGCCGCACAAGCGCAACCCGCAGCTCGCCCTCGACCTGCTGTCGATGAGCGCCCAGCTCCGCGCGCTGGCGGCGCCCGCGCTCGAGTCGATGCAGCACGACCACGAGGCCAACGGCGGCATGACCGACCTCCTGGAGTCGACGGTCTCCCGCGCCACCGTCCTGGCCGGCGACATCCTGACCCGCCTGGACGTCATCCTCGACGGGCTGGAGCTCGACGAGCAGCGCATGCGCGCCAACCTGGCGCTGAGCGAGGGGCTCATCGGCTCGGAGTCGCTGATGATGGAGCTGGGCGAGCGCATCGGCCGCCAGAAGGCGCACGAGGTCGTGTACGAGGTGGCGCAGGAGTCGGCCGTCGGCGACGAGCAGTTCCTCGACCTGCTGGTGCGCAACACGACGGTGAGCGCCTACTTCGACCGGGCCGAGATCTGCCGCCTGATCGACCCGCGCGCCTACCTCGGCGAGAGCATCACGATCGCGCACGACATGGCGCAGCACGCCCGCGCCGTCGCCGACCGGCTGGAGTTCAGCGCGCGCACGGCCAAGCCGGTGCCGCTCTTCGTCCGCGACACGGCGGACGAGCCGGCCGCCGAGCCGAGCGCCGGGGACGACGTCGACGTCGTCCGCCCGGTCGACGGCACCCGGGTCGCCGCGGCCGCGCGGACCCCGGAGGAGCTCCTGCTCGTCGGCCTGTAGTCCTCGCTCCTCGCGGCTGTCCGGCCGTCGCTCCCGGGATCCGGCAGGTCCCCGGGAGCGACGGGCGGGCAGCCGTTCGCGTTCCCGCTAGAAGAGGGTGTCCGACTCCCACGTGCGCCCGGCGCCGGCCCCGGTCACGACCGGCGTCGGCCGGGTCGCTGGTGCCACGCTCTCCCGGGGCTCCCCGGTCAGGCCCGCGCCCTGCAGCTCCGCGTCGGGGATCATCCCGCCGTCGGGCACCAGCATCTCGCCGACGCCGCCGCGTCCCGCGGCCCACTCCTCGGCGGCGAACCCGGCGAGCTGGTCGACCCGCTCGTTGTAGGGGTTGCCCACGTGACCGCGCACCCAGTGGAACCGGACGGGCCCGGTGCGCTCCGTGACGGCGCGGTCGATGTCCTGCACCAGGTCGAGGTTCGGCACGGGCTCGCCGGCGGGGGAGCGCCAGCCGTTGCGCTTCCACCCCTCCGACCACTCGGACACCGACCGGACGGCGTACTGCGAGCCGGACTCCACGAGCAGCGGCTCGCTGCCGGGATGCGCGTCGATGGCGCGGAGCAGAGCTGAGAGAGCCGCGACCTGATCGTTTCCCTGGGCCGCGCCGCCCGAGTCGAACTGCCCGCCCGCGTGGTTGATCCACGCCCATCCGATCGCGCCGCCCGGCGCGGCCGACCCGTGCGTGCTGACGATGATCACGGCGTCCATTGTGCATCCTTCTGCCCGAGAATCCGGACGCCGGGCCGGGACTGGACGGCGTTCGAGAGTTCGGCGCGGCGAAACCGTGGCCAAGGGCCAACGAAACCCATGACCGGCGATCCACAGGCATGATGGCTGTGTGCCACACGTACCGTCCGACCCCGACCGTCGCTCGTCCGGCAGCACACCCACGCCCGCGCAGCGCGCGCAGGGGCTGCACCCGTCCCGCCCGCGGACCCGCGCCGACATCCGGCGCTGGCGCCGCCTGCTGGCCGACGAGCGGGCCGAGGCGGCCGTCTACCGGGACCTCGCGGGCCGGCGCACGGGCGAGGAGCGCGAGATCCTGCTCGCCCTGGCGCGCGCGGAGAAGCGGCACGAGTCGCACTGGCTGGAGCTCCTGGGGCCCGACGTCGGCGCGCCCGTGCGCGGCGACCTGCGCACCCGCGCCCTCGGGTTCCTCGCCCGCCGGTTCGGCGGCGTGTTCGTGCTGGCGCTCGCCCAGCGGGCCGAGGCGCGCTCCTCCTACGCGCACGACGCCGACGCCACCGTGACCATGGCGGCCGACGAGCAGATCCACGAGGAGGTGGTGCGCGCGCTGGCCACCCGCGGGCGCAACCGGCTGTCGGGCACGTTCCGCGCCGCGGTCTTCGGCGCCAACGACGGGCTGGTGTCCAACCTCGCGCTCGTGCTCGGCATCGGCGCCTCCGGCGTCGCGACGAGCACCGTGCTGCTCACCGGGCTCGCGGGCCTCCTGGCCGGCGCGCTCTCGATGGGCGCCGGGGAGTTCGTGTCCGTCCGCTCGCAGCGTGAGCTGCTCGAGGCGTCGTCGCCGTCCCCCTCGGCCGACGACGCCCTGCCGCACCTCGACGTCGACGCGAACGAGCTGGCGCTGGTGTACCGGGCGCGCGGCATGGGCGCCGAGGAGGCGACGGCCCGCGCCGACGCCGTGCTCGCCCGGCTCGCGGTCGCGCCGGCGGGACGCGGCCTGCTCCTGGCCGACCCGGGTCCGGCGGCCGGGGCCGATCAGGAGGCCGGGACCGCGCCCGCCGCCGAGGTGGACGACCTGGAGACGCACGGCACCGCCTGGGGCGCCGCGGTGTCGTCGTTCCTCTTCTTCGCGTCGGGCGCGGTCGTCCCGGTGCTGCCCTACCTGTTCGGGCTGGACGGGCTCGCGGCTGTGGTCGTCGCGACGACGCTGGTCGGGATCGCGCTGCTGGTGACGGGCGCCGTCGTCGGGCTGCTGTCCGGGACCTCGCCGCTCACCCGGGCGCTGCGGCAGATCGCGATCGGCCTCGGCGCGGCGGCCGCGACGTACGTGCTCGGCCTCGTGTTCGGAGCCACCGTCGGGTGAACCCGGAGAGTTCACCCGGTCGGTTTCGACGGCTCGCCGATAGTGCCGGATGCCCTGAAATGACTGAGATATAGCGCCTCTTCCGACATACTCGTGTTCCCAAGCACAATATTCTCGATCCGCAAACCGCAGCCATGTTGTTGCCGAACCGCGGAACGCCCCGCAGATTAAATGTGTATGCATGTCTGCTGAGCGGCCCGTCGCGGGCCGGAGAGCTGGAGACCGATGTCGAAGTACGCGCTGACGAGCTCGGGGGACCACCTCCGCCGCTTCGTCGTGCGTGCCGTCGGGACCCTCACGCTCGGCGCCGCGAGCCTCGCGCTCGGCGTCTGCCTCGCAGCGCCCTCGAACGCCGCTGACCGGCCCACTCTCGGCTCGGTGCTCGGCGACACGGTGGAGGCGACGGTCCAGACCGTCGCGCGGACCACCGGCGCGCTCGGCTCGGTCACGAGGACCGACCAGACGACCACGGACAGCAACGGGTCGGCGACGAAGCCGACCGCGCCGGGGTCCGTGACCCCCGCGCCGGAGCCGTCGGCTCCCGCGCCCGCCCCGGCGGCCCAGGCCGCCGCGGAGCAGCCCGAGCCGGCCTCTGGTGCCGCCACCGGGAAGACGGCGGACGCCGCGGCTGCGAAGCCCGCCCCCGCCCGCCCCGCGCCGTCGTCGGCCGGGAAGGTGACGGAGCCCGTCACGAAGGTCGTCGACGAGGTCGCGGCAGCGACCGGCGGCCTGCTCGACCCGGTGACCGAGCCGGTCCGGACGGCGGTGACCGAGCCCGTGGGCGCGGCCGTCACGGAGATCACGAAGAAGCCGGTGGCGCAGGTCGCCGAGGTCGTCGAGCAGGTCGCGGACCCGGTCCTGAAGCCCGTCACGGAGCAGGTCGGCGCGGCCGTCAAGCCGGTCACCGAGCCGCTCGGCGACGTGCTCGCCCCGGTGACCGGCGTGGTCGGCCAGGTCGTCACGCCGCTGGCGCCCGTGCTCGGCGCGGTCACGGAGCCGCTGGCCCCGGTGACCGGCGGCCTGCTGGCCCCCGTGGTCGGCATCGTCTCGCCGGTGACCGACGTCGTCGGCGGCGTGACCGCCCCGGTCCTGGGCGCGCTGAAGCCGGTGACCGCTCCGGTGACGGACGCGCTGTCGCCCGTGCTGACGCCGGTCGGCGAGGCCGTCGCCCCCGTGGGCGAGGTGCTCGCCCCGGTGGTCGAGCCGCTGAGCCCCGTCGTGGAGCCGCTCGCCCCGGTCACGGGTGTGGTGCCCGCCGGGCCGTCCACGCCGGGCGAGCCGGCGACCGTGGTCCCGACCCAGCGGGTCGAGGACCTCTCAGAGCCGACGTACCCGGGGGAGCTGCAGGCCTCCGGTGACGCCGCGGGTGTCGTGGTCTGGACCTCGGCAGGGGTCCGGCACGCGATGCTCGACCTGGTGCAGGCCCCCGCCGTCGAGGCGGCCGTCGACACCGCGCAGACGCCGGGCGCCGTGGGCGTCGTCGAGGCCGGCGCGCCCGGCCTGCTCGGTGGCGGCCTCCCGCTCGCCGCGGGCGGCTTCGTCCCCGCGGTGGCCGCGTCGGGCGCCGGCGGCGTCCTGGGCGGTGGCGCACCGCAGCTCAAGGTGCCCGGCGGCGAGCTCCTCGCGATGCTCTCCGCCCTGCTGATCTTCCGGGCGCGCACCTGGCGCGTGTCGGCCGACGAGTCGCGGGCGAAGCTCGCGAGCAGCTACACCGACATCCCCGTCTCTCCTGCCTGACCTGGGTGGTCCGCGCACTCGTGTGCGGTACCGCCCGACGGCGCACGTGCCGTCGGCTCCACGCCAGGCAAGGAGAGATCCATGGACAAGAACTTCCGACGTGCGCTGTACACGGCACTCGTGGCGGGCGGCCTCGTCGTCGTCGGCGCCACGGCGGCCCACGCCGCCGCCGGCGCCCCGCGCGACGCGGTCGCCCAGGAGGCCCCTGAGGCCACCGAAGGTGCCGCCTCGACCGGTGGTGCGTCCGTCGCGGCCGGCGTCGCGGTGGTCGACGGCGCCGTCGTCGATGGTGCCGCGGCGGTCGACGGTGTAGCGGCCGACGGTGCTGCTGCCGACGGGGCCGCCGAGGCCGGTGTCGACGACGAGGACCTCGCCGGTGCGCTCGTGCGCGGCGACGTCGCCGGCGTCGTCGACGGGACGCTGGGTGCGGACGGTCTGGTCCACGGGATCCTCGACGGTCTCCTGCCCTCCGGTGCGGAGGAGCCGGGCAGCGAGCCCGGGACGGACGAGCCGGGCACTGACGAGCCGGGCACCGACGAGCCGGGAGCCGAGCAGCCTGGCACCGATGAGCCGGGCACCGAACCCGGCAACGACGGGCCTGACGCCGGTGAGCCGGGTCAGCCTGGTACCGATGAGCCGGGCACCGAACCCGGCACCGATGGTCCGGGCATCCTCGACCCGATCCTCGACCCCGACGACGGCGAGCCCGGCGTCGACCCCGGAACCGGCGAGTCCGGAACCGGCGAGCCCGGCTCCGAGAACCCCGGGCACCACACCCCCGGGTCCCACGGACCCGCGACCGGCGCCCCGGGCGCCGAAGGCCGCCCCGGACGGGGCGGGCTCGCGACGGGTCCGCGACCCGAGCGCGGAACAGATCTTCCCGAGGGCCTCGCCCCCGGGAGCACGTACCCCGGCGAGCGGCCTGGCGCCGCGGCCGGTGTGCTCGGCGCGGTCGGCGTTGTCGCCGGCTCCGCGGCCGAGGCCGTCACCCCCGGCGCGGACGATGCGCCGGAGGCCGGTTTGGACGCCGGACCGGCGTCCGAACCGGTGGCCGACGACGGCGCCCCGGACGGCGGCGTCGACATCAGCTGGGGTGACAAGGCGGTCGTCGTGCCGACGACCAACGACGGGGCGATCCTGTCGGGCGGCCTGAGCGAAGGCCTCCTCAACGGCACACCCAACGGGCTCGACGGGCAGGTGACGCCGGTGCCCGCACCGGGCGCGACCCTCGCCCAGACGGGCCCCATGATCACGGGGCAGCTCGCGCTGGTCTCGCTCCTTCTGGGGCTGGGACTCCTGGCGCTCCGTAGCCGTCGCCGTCGGATCGTGGTCTGACCACGGATCGACGGGCGACAACGGCCCGGGCGTGGTTCTGGTGACGAGCTTGTCAAGGGGCTCGTGACGAGGACCGACCAGTCCGGGTCGGAAGGTTCGTAGGGTCGGGACGCCGCTGGGGGGCGTCCCGGCCCGCGGACCGCGAGTCTGGGGTCGGGGCGCCGCTGGGGGGCGCCCCGGCTCACGGACCGGACGGAACAGGGCGGGAGCTCAGGGCATCGGGGGGTGACCTGGGCGCCCGCTCTGTCATGTCCGGGCACGACCGGTGCGGCGAACGTCATATGGGACGGCACTGCCCGGCCGCGTTGCCCGGGCATACGATCGGACCACCATGCGCAACCTGCTCGCCGACACCACCCCGCTGAAGGTGTCGGCGGACTACCGGCGCCTCTGGTTCGGGCTGTCCATCTCGAACATCGGCACGCAGGTGACCATCGTCGCGGTGGGCCTGCAGGTCTACGCCCTGACCGGGTCCACGCTCGCCGTCGGCGTCCTGGGCCTGTTCTCGCTGGTCCCGCTGGTCGCGCTCGGCCTGTACGGCGGCGCGCTCGTGGACCACTACGACCGGCGCAAGGTGTCGCTCGTGTCCTCGGCGGTGCTGTGGCTGGTCGTGGCCGCGATCGCCGCGCAGGCCTGGCTCGACGTCGAGTCGGTGGAGCTGCTGTACGGCCTGGTCGCGGTGCAGAGCGCGGCGTTCGCGATCAACAACCCCGCCCGTTCGGCGATCATCCCGCGGCTGCTGCCCAAGGAGCTCATGCCCGCGGCGAACGCGCTGGCGTCGCTCTCGATGAACGTCGCGCTGACCGGCGGCCCGCTGGTCGGGGCGCTGCTCGTGGCCCAGCTCGGCTACGCCTGGGCGTACACGCTGGACATGGTGCTGTTCCTGGCCGCCCTGTGGGCCGTGTTCCGGCTGCCGCCGGTGCTGCCGGAGGGGGTCGACGGCGGAGCCGGGAACGGCCGCAGCCGCGTGGGCGGCGCCGTCGGGCTGCGGTCCGTGCTGGACGGCCTGCGCTACCTCGCCACCCAGCCCAACGTGCGCACCACGTTCCTCGTCGACATCTGCGCCATGGTCCTGTCGTTCCCCCGGGTGCTGTGGCCGGCCGCCGGCGTCATCTACCTGGGCGGCGGCGAGACGACGACGGGTGTGCTCGCGGCGGCCTTCGCCGTCGGCGGCATCGTGGCGAGCGTGTTCTCCGGCGGGCTCACGCGCATGCGCAAGCAGGGGCAGATCATCGTCTGGGCGATCACGGCGTGGGGCCTCTCGATCGCCGCGTTCGGGCTGGTGCTGGTGCTGGTGGGCCGCGGCTCGCCGGACGGCGCGATCATGTGGGCCGTGGTCGCGGCCGGCATCGCGCTGGCCTTCGCGGGCGGCTCGGACAGCATCTCGTCGGTGTTCCGGCAGTCCATCCTGCAGACCGCGACCCCGGACCATATGCGCGGGCGGCTGCAGGGCGTGTTCATCGTGGTGGTGGCCGGCGGCCCGCGCCTCGGCGAGATGGTGCTCGGCGCCGAGGCGACCTGGTTCGGCGAGGGCTGGGCGGCCGTGGCCGGCGGGCTCACCTGCGTGGTGCTGCTCTGGGTGATCGTCCGGCTGACGCCGCGGTTCTGGCGCTACGACGCGCGGCACCCGGAGCCCTGACCCGCCCGCCCCCCTGATGTGTCAGACCCACAGGTCACCCGGGTGACCTGTGGGTCTGACACGTCGTGCGGGGTGGGTCAGTTCTTGCCGGCCGCGTCCCCGGAGCCCGCGGTGCCCGCGCCGTTCCCGTTGCCGGTGGCCGGCCCGGCCAGGCCCGAGATGAGCTGGTTGATGTCCACGCCCGTGAGCTGCTTGATGACACCCTGGCCCTCGCCGAGCACCGAGGCCACGTTCTTGGTGATCGCGGAGGCCCCGTCGGTGGAGACCACCGTCATGCCCTGGATCGACGAGATCGGCTCGGCCGCGGCGCGCACGATGTCGGGCAGGCGCTCGATGAGCTCCTGCACCAGCGCGGCCTCGCCGTACTTGCGCAGCGCCTCGGCCTTGGCGTCGGTGGCCTTGGCCTCCGCGAGGCCCTCGGCCTCGACGGCGGCGGCCCGCGCCCGACCCTCGGCCTCGATACCGGCGGCGAGGGCCACCTGCTTGTCGCGCTCGGCCTCACCGGCGCGGCGGACCGACTCGGCCAGCGCCTCGGCGTCCTGCAGCGCGGCCGTCTTGTTCGCCTGGGCGATCGTGGTGCGCTTGAACGCCTCGGCCTCGGTGGCCGCGTTGTTGGCGTCACGACGCGCGTTTGCGCTCTGGACCTCGGCGTACGCCGTGGCCTCGGCGGGCTTGCGGACCTCGATGTCGAGGCGCTCCTGCTCCACGCGCGCCTTCTCGGCCATGGCCTCGCGCTCCTGCTGCGCCACGAGCCGGTCCTGCTCGGCCCGGGCGAGCTGGCCGGCGGCCTCTGCCTCGGCGTTCGCCTTGTCGGTCTCGGCCTTGATGGCGGCCTTCTTGAGGTCGAGCGCCTTCTGCCGCTCGGCGATCTGCTCGGCGGCCTCGATCACGGCGAACTCGGAGGCGCGGTTGGCCTCCGCCTCGGACACCTCGGCGAGCTGGCGGGCGTTGGCGGCCTCGGCGCGGCCGAGGTTCGCGAGGTAGTCCGACCCCGGCGTCGAGATGTCGGAGATGTTCAGCAGGTCGACCTGGAGGCCCTGCTCCGAGAGGTCCGTCTTGGTCGACTGCACCACGCGGTCGGACAGGCCCTTGCGGTCCGAGATGATCTGCTCGATCGTCATGTCGCCGACGATCGACCGCAGCGAGCCCTCCAGGGACTCCTTGATGATCTCCGTGAGCAGGTGCTGCTGGGACAGGAAGCGCTGCGCGGCACGCCGCACGCCCTCCTCGTCACCGCGCACCTTGAAGTTGATCGAGGCCTTGATCGCGATCTTGATGCGGTTCTTGTCGACGCCCTCGACGGTGATGCCGATCTGCCGCTGCTCCAGGGAGATCGAGAAGCCCTGCTGCAGCACCGGCCAGACGAACGCCCGCCCGCCGACGACGACGCGCTGGCTCGCGGTCTGGGCCTCCGACTTGCCCGCGCCACGGCCCACGACGATCAGCGCCTCGTTCGGCGGTACGCGCCGGATCCGGCTCGCGACGAACGCGAGGACGAGGAAGATCGCTAGGGCGCCCGCCACGACGGCGATGACGCCGACCAGCTGACCGTTCAGTTCCATGTCGGCTCCTGGGGTGTGTTGGAGCAGACCGGGCCGGCGAGCGGTCCCGGCCTGAGGTGGTCTCGGGGGAGTGGGTGCCGGCGGCGCGGGCGCCTCAGTGCAGTACCGGCTCGACCTTCACGCGCGCCCCGTGCTGCTCCACGACGACGATCCGCGTGCCCTGGCCGATCGGCTCGTCGGCGAACGCGAGCCGGGTCTCCAGCTCGCTGGCGGCGTCGAGCGAGACCTCGCCGTGCCCGCGGTCGACGTCGGACGTCACGGAGCCCTGCGTGCCCACCAGCGAGGCGGGGGCGCCGTCCTCGCCGGCCTTGAGGCGCTTGATCAGCACGTTCACGAGCACGACGACCAGGACGGCGACGACGATCCCCGCCGGGTACGCGACCCACGGCTCGAGCCCCGAGGACAGCACGAGCATCCCGGTCGCACCGAACAGGAGCCCGCCGGCACCGAGCGAGGTGCCCGAGATGGCGCCGTCCAGCAGGTCGAGGAAGTCGCCGAGCAGGAGAGACGCGACGGCGAGCCCGAGCCCGAGGAGTCCGATGACGATGAAGACAAGCATCCCGGGTCCGTTCGTGAAGATGTGAGAAGTCAGAAGTAACGTATCAGGAAGCCCATTTGTCATTTCTGGATTAAACGGGTGAAATTCCACCAGGCAGGGCTATTCGCGGGCGGTTGCTACGCCGCGGACTGCCGGCGCAGCGTGCGGCTGGCGGCCAGCGTCAGCAGAGCGGCGAACCAGGCCGCGGCGACGGGCACCAGGAACCCGGCGTCCGCCCCGGCGGCGTCCACGCGCAGCCCGGCCACGGACGCGCCCAGCGAGGCGCCGATGCCGATCGACGTGCCGACCCAGGTCAGGGCCTCGGTGAGCTGGTGCCGGCCCACCATGTCCTGCACCAGGCCGTTGCCCGTGATGACGGTGGGCGCGATGGCCAGCCCCGCCACGAACATCGCCGCCGCCAGCGCCCACAGCGAGTGCGCCAGGAGGAACAGGGACACGCCCGGGCCGAGGGCCGCCATGCCGATCACGAACCGCCGGACCGCGGGGCTGGTGAAGTTCCGGGCGCCGTAGACCAGCCCGGCGACCATCGAGCCCAGCGCGAACACCGCGAGCACGAGGCCGGCGGCGCCCTTGCTGCCGAGCTCCTCGGCGAACGCGACCGTGACGACCTCCATGGAGCCGAAGATCACGCCCATGGCCACGAAGACGAGCACCAGCACCGGCATGCCCGGGGTCAGGATCACGGGGCGGTGGCGCACCTCGGTGTCCGGCGCGACGACCGGCGGTTCGGTGGCGCGCTGCACCACGAACAGCAGCCCGCCCACCAGCGCGGCGATCCCGGCGACGACCAGGGCGGACGGCGCCGCCACCGCCGTCGCGAGCGTCGTGGCCAGCACGGGCCCCACGATGAAGACCAGCTCGTCGATCGACGACTCCAGCGAGTACGCGGTGTGCAGGCGGCGCGGGTCGTCCAGTGCGTGGTTCCAGCGCGCGCGGACCATCGAGCCGTACGAGCCCTGGCTCGCGCCTGCGACCGCGGCCAGCGGCCACAGCACCCACTCGGGCGCGCCGAGCACCGCGGCGGTGATCAGGCCGCCCAGGCCGAGGACCGACACGACCAGCGCCGGGAGCAGCACGGTCCGCTGACCGCGCCGGTCCACCCAGCGCGCGATCTGCGGCGCGACGAACGCCTGCGCCAGGCCCAGCACGGCCGCTACCCGGCCCGCCATGGCGTAGCTGTCGTACAGGCCCTGCACCATGAGCACGGCGCCGATCCCGACCATGGACATCGGGAGGCGGGCCAGCGCGCCCGCCGCCGAGAACCTGAGCGCGCCCGGGGTGCGGAGCACTGCCGCGTAGGGGTTGGAGCGGGGTGAAGCGGCGGTCTCGGGCACGGGTCGAGTCTCGCACCCGCCACTGACACGAGCCTCGCTGACTGCCGGTGACCCGGCTCACGCGCGAGCGGGCCGGACGGGGCTGGCAAGCGGCGGGCGGGTGCCGCACGATGGGCCCCATGACTGACGAATCCCAGGTGACAGTGGTCGACAATCCCGACGAGTCCCGGTTCGAGGTGCGCGTCGACGGCACCCTGGCCGGCTTCGCGGTCTACGACACGGATCCGGGCACCGTGTACTTCGTACACACCGAAGTGTTCGACGAGTACGCGGGCCAGGGGCTGGCGGGTCAGCTCGCCAAGGCAGCCCTCGGCATGGTGCGGGAGGCCGGCGACAAGATCGTGCCGCTGTGCCCGTACATCCGCGCCTACGTGCGCAAACACTCGCCGGAGTACGACGACCTGCTGCTGCAGCCGGTCTCGGAGGCGTGAAAGTAAGTTTCACAATCTGGTTCACACTGCAAACTTCACATCCGGCGCGACATGTGCGAGAGTTTCTCCACGGCGTCGCCCGGTGGCATTGTTTGTCACCTCAATGTGGCCGATCGGCGCCGGCCAACTTCGCACCTAGTACAACCACATCACTGAGCACCACGGCACCAACCCCCAGCAGCCAGCACCGGAGGTCAAGCACGTGAGGCACCCCGCCCACCGTGAGGCGACAGAACTGCCCGCCTATGCGCGCACCACGTCGCTCAGGACGGCAGACCGGGCGGGGGTGATGTCGGGGATCGGCCGCCGTGAGTTCCTCACGATGGCGACGGCCGGCACCGCGGCCGCGGCGATCAGCGTGACCATCGCGGCCCTCGACCCGGCAACGGCGCTGGGCGCGACGGCCATGACCGGCAACGCGACGGCGGAGCCGTCGTCGGCCACGAGGCTCAAGCGCGAGCTGCGCGCCATGTGGATCGCGAGCGTGGCGAACATCGACTGGCCCTCCACCAGCGGCCTCGACGCCGAGACGCAGAAGGCGGAGTTCCTGCACTGGCTCGACGTGGCCGCGGAGAACCGCCTGAACGCCGTGTTCGTTCAGGTCCGGCCCACGGCCGACGCGTTCTACGACAGCCCGTACGAGCCGTGGTCCAAGTACCTGACGGGCACGCAGGGCCAGGACCCGGGCTACGACCCCCTCGCGTTCATGGTCGAGGAGGCGCACAAGCGCAACATCGAGCTGCACGCCTGGTTCAACCCATACCGCGTGTCGATCGACACCGACCTGTCGCAGCTCGTCCCCGAGCACCCCGCCCGGCAGCACGCCGACTGGGTCTGGGAGTACCACGGCCGGCTCTACTTCGACCCGGGCGTCCCCGCGGCGCAGGAGCACATCAAGCAGTCGATCCTGCACGCGGTGGAGAACTACGACGTCGACGGCGTGCACTTCGACGACTACTTCTACCCGTACCCGGTGGACGGCCACGTGCTGCCCGACATCGGCACGTACGAGCTGTACGGCGCGGGCTTCGACACGATCGAGGACTGGCGGCGGCACAACGTCGACAGCTTCGTCGAGTCGATGAGCGTGCGGATCAAGGAGACCAAGCCCTGGGTGAAGTTCGGGATCAGCCCGTTCGGCATCTGGCGCAACGCCGACAACGACCCGCTGGGGTCCGAGACCGGCGGGCAGCAGTCGTACGACGACCTGTACGCCGACACCCGCAAGTGGGTGCTCGAGGGCTGGCTCGACTACGTCAACCCGCAGGTCTACTGGCAGATCGGGCTCGCGATCGCCGACTACGCGGCGCTCGTGCCGTGGTGGGCCGAGGTCGCCGCGCAGTCCGGCACCCAGCTCTACATCGGCGAGGCCCTGTACAAGGTGACCAGCGGGGTCTTCACGGACCCGGACGAGCTCACCAACCACCTCGACCTCTGCCGGGAGGTCAGCCGCGACGTCGGGCCGATCCACGGCAACGCCTACTACTCGGCGGTGCACGTGCCCGCCGACCCGCAGGGCGCGATGAGCAAGGTGGTCGCCGACCACTACCAGCACCCGGCCCTCGTGCCGCCGATGCCGCACCTGCCGGCCGACCCCGTGGTCACGCCGGTGCTCGCAAAGGCGCGCCGGGTGCGCGACGGCGTCCGGCTCCACCTCACCGACATCGGCAACAAGGACGCGCGGGCGACGTCGTTCGCCGTCTACCGCACGGACGGAGCCGTCGACGCGGTGGACACGAACGACCCCGCCAACCTCATGGGCACGTTCCGCGCCGGGTCCGGCCGCGTGCAGTCGTGGCTCGACACCACCGTGGGGCCCGGCAAGACGTACACCTACGCCGTCACGGCGCTGGACCGGGTCTGGAACGAGACCGACCCGAGCCAGCCGCGGGTCACCGAGTAGGCGTCAGCGCTCGACGGGCAGGCCGGCGCCCGCCCAGGCGACGATGCCGCCGTCGAGGTTGGTCGCCTCGAAGCCGACCGCCTCGTTGAGCCACTGCGTGGCCCGCGCCGAGCGGCCGCCGGAGTGGCAGATGACCAGGACCTGCGCGTCGGCGTCGAGCTCGCCGTACCGCGCGGGCAGGTCGCCCAGCGGGATGTGGACGGCGCCCGGGGCGTGGCCGGCGTCCCACTCGTCCTGCTCGCGCACGTCCAGCAGCACGGAACCGGCGGGCACGGGGGCGGACGGGTCGAGCTCGCTGGGGTGGAGCGAGGGGACTTCGGGCTGCATCGGCGGGAACATGCTGCCAGCCTACGACGGCGACGCGCGGGTGCCCGACCCGGGCGCGGGCGGCGACGGACGCGCCCGTTACCTGGCAGTATCGGAGGCATGGATGCGCGTGCCGGAACCCCCGCCCAGCCCAGCGACCTGATCGACGTCGACCGGGTGGTCGGGGCGTACTACGACCTCACCCCGGATCCCGGAGACCCTGGCCAGAAGGTCGTCTTCGGCACCTCCGGTCACCGGGGGTCGAGCCTCGACCATGCCTTCAACGAGGCGCACATCGTCGCGATCACCGCTGCGATCATCGAGTACCGGCGCGGGCAGGGCACCGACGGCCCGCTGTTCATCGGCCGGGACACGCACGCGTTGTCCCAGCCGGCGTGGCAGACGGCGCTCGAGGTGCTCGCCGCGGCCGGCGTCGACGTCATGGTCGACGCGCGTGACTCCTGGACGCCCACGCCCGCCGTCAGCCAGTCGATCCTGCTGCACAACCAGACGCGGTTCGCCGCGGGCACGCCCGGCGTCGGCGCCCCCGGCTCCGGCCTCGCCGACGGCATCGTGGTGACGCCGTCACACAACCCGCCGCGCGACGGCGGGTTCAAGTACAACCCGCCGCACGGCGGGCCCGCCGACTCCGATGCGACCGGCTGGATCGCGGACCGGGCCAACGAGATCCTGCGCACCGGCGTCGGCCAGGTGGAGCGGGTTCAGCTCGACCAGGCGCTCGCCGCCGAGACCACGCACCGGCACGACTTCCTCTCCACCTACGTGGACGACCTCGCGAACGTGCTCGACCTGGAGGCGATCCGCACGTCCGGGGTGCGGATCGGGGCCGACCCGCTGGGCGGCGCGTCCGTCGAGTACTGGGGCGCGATCGCCGAGCGGTACGACCTCGACCTCACCGTCGTGAACCCGCAGGTCGACCCCCGCTGGGCGTTCATGACGCTCGACTGGGACGGCAAGATCCGCATGGACTGCAGCTCGCCGTACGCGATGGCGTCCCTGGTGCAGCGGATGACCGGCGGCGACGGCCCGGCGCCCTTCGACGTCGCGACCGGCAACGACGCGGACTCCGACCGGCACGGCATCGTGACGGCCGACGGCCTCATGAACCCCAACCACTTCCTCGCAGTGGCGATCGAGTACCTCTACGGCGGGGCGCGCCCGGGCTGGCCCGCAGACGCCGCGATCGGCAAGACGCTCGTGTCGTCCGCGCTGATCGACCGGGTGGCCGTCGGCCTGGACCGCCGCTTCGTGGAGGTGCCGGTCGGCTTCAAGTGGTTCGTGCCCGGCCTGCTCTCCGGCGAGGTCGGCTTCGGCGGCGAGGAGTCGGCGGGTGCGTCGTTCCTGCGCAAGGACGGCCGCGTCTGGTCGACCGACAAGGACGGCCTGCTGCTCGCGCTGCTCGCGTCGGAGATCCTGGCGACCACGGGCCGGTCGCCGTCCGAGCACCACGCCGACCTGGTCGAGCGCTACGGCCAGAGCTGGTACGCCCGCGTCGACGCCGCCGCGTCGCGCGAGGAGAAGGCCCGGCTCGGCGCGCTGTCGCCGTCCGACGTCTCGTCCACCACGCTCGCGGGGCAGGACATCACGGCCAAGCTGACCGAGGCGCCCGGCAACGGCGCGAAGGTAGGCGGCCTCAAGGTCACGACGGCGGACGCGTGGTTCGCCGCGCGGCCCAGCGGCACCGAGGACGTGTACAAGATCTACGCGGAGTCGTTCGTCTCCGCGGAGCACCTCACCGAGGTGCAGGACGCCGCGAGGGCGCTGGTGGGCGAGGCGCTCGCCTGATCAGTCCGCGGTGGTCACCAGCAGGTTGACCAGCTGGCTCAGGACGGCGGCGCCGGGTGCGGCGTCGTCGTCCTCCTGCGTGTGGCTCGCCACGGCGGCGGCGCGGGCCGACGACTCGTAGGCGCTGAGCAGCAGGTCGACCGCGGTGCGCCGGTCCACCGTGAACCGCAGGCCGAAGTCTTCGAGGATCCGCGCGATCGCGGCGCCCAGCTCGGTGCGCAGCGTCTCCTCCTGCGCGCGGAACGGCCGCCCGACGGCGGGGTCGCGCATGGCGAGCAGCTCCAGCTCGGCCCGCATCAGCGCGCCCTGCCGGGCGTCCCCGGCGTCCGGGACCAGCACCGAGAGGATCCTGCCGATGGCGTCGGGGTTCACGGCGCCGCAGTGGACGACGTCCGGCTCCATGTTCCTGGTGACCGACTCCAGCGCGACGAGCTCGCGGCGCATCGCCCGCTCGGAGAGCGCGAGGAACAGCTCCTCCTTGCTGCTGAAGTTCGAGTAGAAGGCGCCGCGGGTGAACCCGGCGGCCTCGCACACGGCCTCGATGGACGCGCCGTGGATGCCGTGCTGCGCGAAGACGGTGAAGGCGGCGTCGAGCAGACGCTCGCGCGTCCGTTCGCGTCGGGGGGTCAGGGCCGTGGCGAACGCGCGCTCGACGGACGACCCCGAGCCGACGTCACTGGCGGGCTCGGTGCTCACAGCAACTCCTCAGGTGGCGGGTGGCCAGTCTATCAATACATTGATGTATCGGATGCACTCGTGTATCGGATACAGTGGTGCATCGAACGTCCCGTCATCGGTCCCCGCCTCGTCCAGGAGTGTGCGTGTCCTCCGTCCTCTACTCGCTCGGCCGCTGGGCCGTCCGCGCCCGCCGGTTCGTCGTAGCCGCCTGGGTCGTGGCACTCGTCCTCGTGGGCGGTGCGGCCGGCCTGCTGCAACAAGGTCTCGACAACCAGGTGTCCATCCCGGGCACCGAGTCCCAGGAGGCGCTCGACCGCCTGGCAGCAACATTTCCGCAGGTCAGCGGCGCTTCGGCGCAGGTGATCGTGGTCGCGCCCGAGGGCGGGACCATCAACGACGACGCGATGCGCACCGCCATCGAGGACGGCGTCGCGGACCTCGAGGACGTCTCCCAGGTCGAGGTCGTCACCTCGCCCTACGACGACCTGATGCCCGCCTCGGTCTCCGACGACGAGCGCGCCACCCTCCTGACGATCCAGCTCGACGGCGACCAGGGCTCCATCACCGACGAGACCAAGGACGCGCTGGGCGTCGAGACGGACGCGCTGGCGCAGGCCCTGCCCGACGGCGCCGAGGCGCACCTCGGCGGCCAGCTCTTCTCCTCGAAGTTCCCCGAGATGACGCTGACCGAGGGCATCGGCCTGCTGGTCGCGCTCGTGGTGCTCGTCCTGACCCTCGGCTCGCTCGTGGCCGCCGGTCTCCCGCTGCTGAACGCGCTGCTCGGTGTCGGCGCCTCGATGGGGCTGCTGTTCGCCGCCACCGTGCTCGGTCCGATCAACTCGACCACGCCGATGCTGGCGGTGATGCTGGGCCTGGCGGTCGGCATCGACTACGCCCTGTTCATCGTCTCCCGGCACCGCGAGCAGCTCGGCAAGGGCCTCGACGTGCACGAGTCGATCGCGCGGGCCACCGCCACGGCCGGCTCCGCCGTCGTGTTCGCGGGGCTCACGGTGATGATCGCCCTGGTCGGCCTCGGGGTCGCGGGCATCCCGTTCCTCACGATCATGGGCGTCGCGGCGGCGGTCACGGTGGGCGTCACCGTGCTGGTCTCGCTCACCCTGCTGCCCGCGCTGCTCGGCTTCGCGGGGGAGCGGCTGCGGCCCAAGCCCTCGCGCAAGGAGCGGCGCGCCGCGGCGGCCGCCGCGGCTGCGGCAGCGACCGAGTCGGACGCCGACCCCGAGGCGACCCGCCCGCGCGCGGCGGCCGTGGCCCTGCCCGAGCAGAAGCCGAACCGGTTCTTCACCGGCTGGGTGCGCGCGGTCACCAAGATCCCGGCGCTGACCGTGGTGCTCGTCATCGCCGCCATGGGCGCACTGAGCTACCCCGCCCTGGACCTCCGCCTCGCCCTGCCGGACGCCGGCGTGATGGAGCAGGACGACCCGGCGCGCATCACCTACGACCTGGTCTCCGAGAACTTCGGCGACGGCTTCAACGGTCCGCTCATCGTCACCGGGTCCATCGTGACGAGCACCGACCCCGTGGCGCTCATGGACCAGATCGGTGACGAGATCGCCGACCTGCCGGGCGTCGCCGACGTGCCGCTCGCGACGCCCAACGAGACCGCGGACACCGGCATCATCCAGGTGGTGCCCGAGGGCGGCCCGACCTCGGCCGAGACCGAGGCCCTGGTGCGCGAGATCCGCTCCCTGCACGGCCACTTCCTCGACGAGTACGGCGTGGACCTGTCCGTCACCGGCTTCACCGCCGTCGGCATCGACGTGTCGGACAAGCTCGGCAACGCGCTGCTGCCGTTCGCCTTCGTGGTCGTGGGCCTCTCCCTGATCCTGCTCACGATGGTGTTCCGCTCCATCGCGGTGCCGATCAAGGCGACGATCGGCTACCTCTTCTCGGTCGGTGCCGCGTTCGGCGTGGTCTCGCTCGTGTTCGAGCACGGCGTCCTCGCCGAGGCGCTGAACGTGACGCGGACCGGGCCGGTGATCAGCTTCATGCCGATCGTGCTCATGGGCATCCTGTTCGGCCTCGCCATGGACTACGAGGTGTTCCTCGTGTCCCGCATGCGCGAGGACTACGTGCACGGCGGCAGCGCCAAGCACGCCATCACCACGGGGTTCCAGGGCTCGGCCAAGGTCGTCACGGCCGCGGCGATCATCATGATCGCGGTCTTCGTGGCGTTCGTGCCGCACGGCGACATGAACCTCAAGCCCATCGCGCTCGGCCTCGCCGTGGGCGTGGCCGTGGATGCGTTCGTGGTGCGCATGGTCTTCGTCCCCGCGGTGCTCGCGCTGCTGGGCGAGAAGGCCTGGTACATGCCCAAGTGGCTCGACAAGGTGCTGCCCTCGTTCGACGTGGAGGGCGAGGGTCTGACCCGCGAGCTGTCGCTGGCCGACTGGCCCGAGCCGGGCGCCACGGACGCGGTAGCGGCCGGGGACATGGAGGTGCACGGCCCGGCCGGCACGATCGTCGGCCCGGTGAGCGTCCGCGTGCCCGACGGCGGCACGCTGCTCGTCCGCGGCGACGCGACCGCTCCGGTCAGCGCCTTCCTCCTGGCCGTCGCCGGCCGGATCAAGGTGACCGGCGGCGTTGCCAAGACTGCTGGCCTCGTGCTGCCCGAGCGGGCCTCGTCCGTGCGGCACCGGGTCGCGGTGGTCGACTCGGCGGCCGAGGGCGGGCACCCCGCCGCGGCGGTCCGCCGGGCGCTGCGCGACAAGCCGAAGGTGCTCGTCGTGGACGCCACGGAGACCGTGGGCGACCTCGCCGCGCGTGCGGAGCTGGCGCAGGCCGTCGCCCACGCCCAGTCCGCGGGGGTCGCGGTGCTGCTCGGCTCGACCGGGTTCGCCGCGACCGACCTCGCCCAGGCGGGCACACCGGAGCTCGACGTGAGCGCCGGCGAGCGGGCCCCGGCCGGTGTCCACCTCACCCTCAACACAGACGTGACCGAGCAGGAGGTGCGGGCATGACGACCGCGAACAAGTGGCTGCGGCCCGAGCCGTTCCGTAACCCGTGGCGCGCCGTGGCCGTGGCGCTCCTTCCCCTGATGATCCTGGGCCTGCTCATCTCGGCCCTGTGGAACCCGCAGGACCGGCTCGACACCGTCAAGGCCGCGATCGTGAACCTCGACGAGCCGGTCGAGGTCCAGGGCCAGACCGTGCCGCTCGGCCGCCAGCTCGCCGCGGGCCTCGTGAGCGGCGGCGAGACCGCCGACGCCGCGGCCGGTGAGGCGGCGGCCATCCCTGCCTCCGACGCGAGCTACGACTGGGAGATCTCCGACGAGGAGACCGCCGCCGCCGGCCTGGCCGACGGCACCTACGCCGCGGTCATCACGATCCCCGAGGACTTCTCGGCGGCCGCGACCTCGTTCAGCGGCGACGACCCGGACAAGGCGGAGCAGGCGACCATCGACGTCGCCACCGCCCCCGACGGCCGCGTGCTGGACGACGCCCTCGCACAGGTGGTGGCGCAGACCGCCACCGGCGTGCTCGGCAGCACCCTGACCGAGACCTACGTGGACAACGTGCTCGTCGGCTTCTCCACCCTCTCGGAGGAGCTGGGCAAGGCCGCCGACGGCGCCTCGCAGCTCGCCGACGGCGCGAACGAGGCCGGCAAGGGCGCGCAGCAGCTGGCTGACGGTGCCGGTGAGCTGGCCGACGGCGCGACCGAGGCGGGCAAGGGCGCGCAGCAGCTCGCCGAGGGTGCCCACCAGACGTCGGACGGTGTGTCCGGGGTCGGCGCCGGGGTGTCCAGCCTGGCCGGCGGTGCCGGCCAGTGGGCCTCGGGCGCGGACCAGTGGGCGGCCGGTGCGGACCAGGCAGCGGCGGGCGTGAACCAGCTCGCGGCCGGCGCGGGGCAGTCTGCTGCCGGTGCCTCCGACCTGGCATCCGGTGCGGACGACCTCGCGACCGGTGCGAAGGGTGTCGACAAGGGGGCGAAGGCGCTCGCAGGCGGCCTCGCCGAGACCTCGGCGAAGCTTGAGGGCACTGGTGGCACCCCTGGGCCGGCCGCTGCGGCGACCCAGCTCGCCTCGGGCGCGTCCGAGGTGTCCGGCGGGGTGTCCGACCTGGTCGATGGGATGGAGCTGGCTTGTGCCACTCCTTCGCTCGACCCCCGCCTGACCGCCCTGTGCGACCAGCTGCCGGAGCTCAAGAAGCTCGAGGCGGGTTCCGAGCAGGTCGCTGGCGGTATCAGCGGTCTGGCCGGGACGCCCGGCGCTAAGCCCACGGGCCTCTACGAGCTGACCGCAGGTATCTCGGGTCTGGCTGGCGGTGGTGCCGAGCTCGCTGGTTACACCGGTCAGGTCTCCAGTGGTGCCTCGCAGCTGGCCGACGGCACGCACCAGCTCGCCGGTGGCCTGGACGAGCTCTCGACCGGCGCCGACCAGGCGGCCGGCGGCGTGAGCGAGCTGTCCGCCGGAGCGCGTGAGCTCTCCACCGGGGCCGGCGGCATCTCGTCCGGCGCCAACCAGCTCGCGACCGGTGCCAACCAGCTCGCCGCGGGCTCCAGCCAGCTCGCCACGGGCGTGGACGGCCTGGCCGGCGGCGTCACCGAGCTCGGCTCGGGCACGAGCCAGCTCGCGACCGGCGTGGGCGGCCTGGCCGACGGTGTCGGCGAGCTGGCCGGCGGCGCGCAGGACCTGTCCGACGGACTGGGGCAGGCGACCGAGGAGATCCCGTCGTACACGGAGCAGGAGCGCAAGTCCCTGGCCTCCGTCGTGGCCGACCCGGTCGCGACCGACGGCGAGGTCACCGACCTCAACACCGGTGCCACGGGCCCGATGTTCGCGGTGCTGGCGCTCTGGCTCGGCGCCCTCGCGCTGATGATCGTGTTCCCGCCGGTGCCGCTGCGCGCCCGCGGCTCGACCCGTGGTGCGCTGCGCCTCACGCTCGGCACGTTCGTGGTCCCGGCCGCGATCGGCCTGGGCACGGGCCTCGCGACCGGCGCGATCCTGGCCGGCCTCGAGGGGCTCGGCGTCGGTGGCTGGCTCGCCACGATGGGCTTCGGTGCGCTGGTCTCGGTCGCGTTCGTCGCGGTCAACCAGGCGCTCGCGGCGGCGCTCGGGCACGTCGGGCGGGGCATCAGCCTGCTGGTCGCGGTGCTCGTCATCGCCACGGGTGTGGTGTCCACCGCGCCGAGCGTGCTGGAGGGCCTGGCCGGGTTCCTCCCGGTCGGCCCGAGCCTCGCCGGCCTGGTCCGGCTCGTCGAGCCCGGCACGGGCGGCGTCGCGATGGCGACCGCCGCGGTGGTCCTGTGGGCCGTCGCCGGGATCACGATCACGGCGCTGATGGTGGCGCGCGAGCGCACCGTCCGGGCGGCGGACCTCCTCCGCACCGCCTGACCGTACAGCCGCTCCACCGAGTGCGGGATGGTCGCCCTTCCAGTTGGCTGGAGGGGCGACCATCCCGCACTCAGTCGTTCTGGACCCGGCGCAGCCGGCCGGCCGTGTCCGGCCAGGGCACGTGCGTCGGTTCCAGCGGGACCAGGGCCTTGGCCAGGAACGCGTCGCGCAGCACGATGCCGGCGGGCGAGAGCTCGCTGATCGCCAGCTCGACGCCCGCGCCGTCGAGCAGCCAGTGCTCCGCGAGCTCGCGCAGGCCACGATCGAGCACCAGCTCCTCGGCCGCGTGGTAGTCCTGCGCGTCGCCGACGGCGTGGCCGAGGCGGTTGCGCGGGATCACGTCGGCGTAGTCGTCGGTCACGGGCTCGAGGTAACCGACGGTCTCGCCGTCCTCCCGAGTGACCGCGAGCCAGGTGTCGACTGGGGCTGTCTCCGGCATCGTCATGGCTCGACCATAGGGTCGCCCACCGCGCTGGTGCCCGCTGTTTTCCGGCCCGGCGCGGCGGACCTCAGCCCAGGTCGGACTTCCGGATCAGGCCGTGCACGCCAACCGTCCGGTCGACGACCTGCGAGACCGCGAAGTCGGCCGCCGCCGAGAGGTAGGCGTAGGCCACAGCCCGGTCCAGGCCGTGGTCGTGCTCCAGGAAGTCGAGCGCGTTCACGACGGCTCGGCGCATCGCGACGTCGAGGTCGCTGAGCTGGCCGTCCACCGCGCCGTCCGGGTCGGACAGGCCGATCGGGATCCACGCGTCCCGCGTCTCGGCGAACGGGTAGGAGTACGCGACCGAGGGCGCGTCCCCGGAGCCCGGCTTGCAGACGGTGAGCCGGAACGTGCCGCGCAGGGAGCCCTCCATCGCGGTGAGCGCCACCTCGCCGTCGCCCATCGCCATGTGCGGGTCGCCGACGTAGAAGAGGGCGCCCTCCGCGCTGACCGGCAGGTAGAAGGTGGAGCCGGCACCCAGGTGGCTGATGTCGATGTTGCCGCCACCGAGCGTCGGCGGGATCGAGTTGGCCTCGGGCGCGGTGAGCGCCGTCGTCTCGGCGTAGGCCACGCCCATCATCCCGAAGAAGGTCTTGAGCGGGAACCGCACTCGCCCGCGGCCCGAACCCATGGTCGCGTGGCCGCCGCGCACCTGGGCGAACACCGACACGTTGCCGTACTCGGTCGGGACGCCGGAGCCGCGCCCGTCGGTGCCGACGGGCGGCATCACCTCGTCGAGCGTGATGCCCGCCGGGGCGCCCGCCGCAGTCCGGGCCAGCGCGCCCTTGCCGTGCCGCGACGAGACCACGCCGTAGGGCACGCGCGGCGTCGCCTCCAGCGTCTCGATCTTCAGCACGTCGCCCGGCTCGGCCCCCTCCACGAAGACGGGCCCGGTCACGATGTGCGGCCCGTCGACGTCGAAGTCGCGCGGCGTGCGGGAGTACCCGGTGGCGATCGCGGCGGCGTCCTCCAGCACCTCGCGGCGGTGGACGCCGTGCTCGGCGAAGTACGCGACCGGGTCGCGGCCCTGGTCCTCGAGGATGCCCTCGTGGGACACGGCGTCGATGGTGACGGTCTGCCCGGAGCGCATCCGGGTCACGGCGTCGGCGTGCACCGACGGGACGTAGCCCCACAGGACGTCGTCGACGTCCGAGCGCAGGTAGACGTCGCCGCGGATGCGACCCCGGCCGGGCTGCAGGACCCCGGAGTACCGCCCCGAGCCCTGACCGGCGCCCGCGCCCCGGCTCGCTGACAGGGTCGCGCCCGCGGCCGGCACCGCCGATCCGGCGGCCAGGGCCGACCCGGCCCCGACGCCCAGCGCGGCCTGCAGGAACCGCCGTCGGCCCAGCGCCGCGACCAGGGTCTCCGCTGCGGTTCGTCCGTCTCGGTGTCCGCGAAGTGTCACGGGTCCACGCTCCTTCGGTCTGGGGCGCGGTCGGGCACCGCGCGATCCCGACGGTAGGAAGCGGAGATTTCGCCCGGATGTGCCGGTCGTTACGAGCCGCTACGCGCTGGGCCCGGCGATCGACCATGCAGCTGCTGCCAACGAGTGTCTGCGACTGGCAGCAAGTGCATGGTCGGCAGATCGGGGCCGGCCCGCGGCAGACCACCCCGGCCGAGCACCGGAGCCCGCCCCTCAGTCGAAGTAGCGCACCACGTCGACCGGACCGCCCTGCGCGGCGAACTCCTCGTGCACGGCGGCGCGCAGTCCGGCGTCGGCCAGGTAGTCCAGCGCCGTCGCCGCGAGCCCGGCGGCGCTGTCCACGGCGGCCGAGACCGCCGCGGGGGTCGCGGCGGCGGCCGCGAACTCGGCGGTGTGCAGCGCGACGTCGGGCTCGGAGACCTGCACGAGCGGGTGGATGCCCGGGACGCGGAACGAGACGTTGCCGAAGTCGGTGGACGCGGCGAGCGTCTCCGAGAGCACGCCGGCCGGCAGCGGATCGCGCCCGCGGCGCCGCTGGGCCGCGACCCAGCGGCCGGTCAGCGCCTCGTTCGTGCGCACCGGGAGGCTCGGGTGCGCGCCGTCGTCCCAGGTGATCTCCACCTCGGTGCCGGTCATCAGGGCCGCGCCGCGGGCGATGTCGTCGAGACGGCGCGAGAGGTCGCGCAGGGTGTCCGGGTACTTGGACCGCGCGTACAGGTGCACCACCGCGCGCTCGGTGATGATGCTCGGCCGGGTGCCGCCCTCGGCGATCGTCGCGTGCACCCGGTCCACGGGCGGCATCTGCTGCCGCAGCAGGCCGATGCCCTGGTACGCGAGCGTGGCGGCGTCGAGCGCGTTGCGGCCCATGTACGGCTGGGCGGAGGCGTGCGCGGGCCGGCCGGTGAAAGTCCAGGTCAGCAGACGTCGGCCGAGCCAGACCTGGTCGGCGACGTCGAGCCCGTACGGGTGCACCATGATCGCGGCGTCGATCCCCTCCAGCGCCCCGTTGCGCGCCAGCACCTCCTTGCCGGAGTGCCCCTCCTCGGCGGGCGTGCCGAGCAGCACGACGCGCCCGGCGGGCACGCGCCCGGCGGCGTCGCCTGAGGTCAGCACCCGGTGCAGCGCGAGGAACGCGCCGACGCCGGACGCCGCGATGACGTTGTGGCCGCAGGCGTGGCCGATGCCGGGCAGCGCGTCGTACTCCGCGCAGATCGCGATCGTGGGGCCGGCGGCGTCGCCGACCTCGGCCCGGAACGCCGTCGGCACCCCGTGGGCGCCCAGCTCCGCCTCGACGCCGTGCCGCGCCAGCACCTCCACGAGCGTCGCCGAGCTGCGCACCTCCTCGAACGCCGGCTCGGGGTGCTCGTGCAGCCGCCGGACGATCTCCGCGAGGTCCGGCTCGAGCTCGTCCGCCGCCCGCTCGACGGCGGCGACCAGCTCGGCGGGCGCGCCGCCGTCGGGCCGGGCACCCTCCCCGTCGCCGGGCACCGCGGCGGCCAGGGCGGCCCGCCGTCCCGCGGTCTCGGCGACCAGGTGGTCCAGATAGGCGGTGCTGGGCGGGGTGGGGCGGTTCATGCGGTCCATCGTATGGAGCGCGTTACACGACGGAAAAATCACCCTTTACATTACGGCCCTAGGCTGCCCGACCACCGGAGATCCGAGGGAGACCGCTGTGAGCAACGCTGCTTCGCCCGTCCGACCGTCCCGCACGGACAGGTTCCTGGGTGCCGTCGAACGGCTCGGCAACCGGCTGCCCGAACCGTTCACGCTCTTCCTGATCCTGTTCCTGGTGATCGCGCTCGTCTCGACGTTCATGGCGCTCGCCGGCGTGACCGTGCAGGTCCCGGGCGCCGAGGAGGTCACAGAGATCCAGGGCCTGTTCACGCCCGAGGGCATGACCTGGTTCACGCAGAACATCGGCGCCAACTACATCGGCTTCCCGCCCCTGCTCACGGTGCTGACCATCTGGCTCGCCGTCGGCGTCGCGGAGAAGACGGGCCTGCTCGCCGCGGGCGTCCGCGTCGTCTTCGGCTCGGCACCCCGCTGGGCGCTGCCGTACGCCGTCGGGTTCGTGGGCGTGATGGGCTCCGTCATGTCCGACAGCGCGTTCATCGTCATCCCGCCGCTCGCGGCGCTCGTGTTCCGGGCGGCGGGCCGGCACCCGGTGGCGGGTCTGCTCGGCGGCTTCGCGGCGGCCGGCGCCGGCTACTCCACGAACATCGCCGTGACCAGCCTGGACGCGCTCTTCGCCGGCATCACCACGGCGGTCACCGAGATCCTGCCGAACCCCGGCGACCCCGTGAACCCGCTGTCCAACTGGTACTTCAACGTGGTCGCGGCGGTCGTGCTGTCCGTGCTCGCCGGGTTCCTCATCGACCGGGTCCTGGAGCCGCGCCTCGTCCGCCAGGGCGTCCCCGTCGAGGAGGCGCGCCTCGCCGGCACCGTGGTGCCCGACGGCGGGACGGCGCCCGGTGCGGGTGCGCACGACGAGCCCGCCGTCACCGCCGACCTCACGGCGACCGAACGGCGCGGACTGGCGTTCGCGGTCGGCTCCCTGCTGCTGGTCGCCGCGGTGCTCACCGTCGCGTTCGTGCTGCCCGGTTCCCCGTGGCGCAACGAAGACGGCGGGTTCCTGCCCGAGTCGCCGCTGCTCGGCTCGATCACCTTCGTCATCTTCGTGCTGTTCATGGTGCCCGGCGTGGCCTACGGCGTCGTGACCCGGTCGGTGACCTCGATGAAGGACGTGCCGCGGCTGCTGGAACAGTCCGTCAAGGACATGGCGGGATTCCTGGTCCTCGCGTTCGTGCTGGGCCAGTTCATCGCGCTGTTCAACTGGTCCGGCGTGGGCCAGTGGATCGCCGTGGCGGGCGCCGAGGGCCTGGAGTCGAGCGGCCTGACCGGCTACGGCGCGATCATCGGGTTCCTGGCGCTCGCGTCCCTGCTGAACTTGTTCATCATCTCGGGCTCGTCGCTGTGGACCATCATGGCGGCCGTGTTCGTGCCGATGTTCGCGCTCATCGGCTACGAGCCCGGGTTCGTGCAGGCCGCGTTCCGCGTGGGCGACTCCGCGACGCAGATCATCACGCCCCTGAACCCGTACATGATCGTGCTGCTCACGTTCCTGCGGCGCTGGGAGCCGAAGGCCGGCCTGGGCACCGTGATCGCCCGGCTGCTGCCGTTCACCGTGGCCTTCTGGCTGGTGTGGGCGGCGATCCTGTCCGTGTTCTTCTTCCTCGACCTGCCGATCGGGCCGGGCAACGGGATCTTCCTGGACTGATCCACCCCGTCCACCTCGCCGAAACGGAACGCCCGGTCCGGTTGCGCGCGGCGCAGGGCCTCGCGCACAACCGGACCGGGCGTTCCGTCTCGGCGCCGGGACCGGTCAGTCGAGGTAGTCCTTGACGAGCTGCTCCGCCAGGCCCGTGTACGTCGCGGGCGTCAGCGCGGCCAGGCGCGCGGCGACGTCGTCGGGCAGGCCCAGGCCCGCGACGAACTCGCGCATGCGCGCGCCGTCGACCCGCTGGCCGCGCGTCAGGTCCTTGAGGCGCTCGTACGGGTTCTCCATGCCGGGCACGCCCGCGACCGAGGCCGCGCGCATCGCGGACTGGACGGGCTCGCCCAGCACCTCCCAGTTGGCGTCGAGGTCCTCGCGCAGCAGGGTCTCGTTCACGGCCAGGCGGTCCAGGCCGCGCGACACGTTGTCGATCGCGAGCAGGCTGTGCCCGAACGCCGGGCCGATGTTGCGCTGCGTCGTGGAGTCGGTGAGGTCGCGCTGCAGGCGGCTCGTCACCAGCGTGGCCGAGAGCGTGTCCAGCAGCGAGCACGAGATCTCGAGGTTGGCCTCGGCGTTCTCGAACCGGATGGGGTTCACCTTGTGCGGCATCGTGGACGAGCCCGTGGCCCCGGCGACCGGGATCTGCGTGAAGAACCCGAGCGAGATGTAGGTCCACACGTCGGTCGCGAGGTTGTGCAGGATCCGGTTGAAGCGGGCGACGTCGGCGTAGACCTCGGCCTGCCAGTCGTGCGACTCGATCTGCGTGGTCAGCGGGTTCCAGTCCAGCCCGAGGCCCTCGACGAACGCCTTCGACACCGCGGGCCAGTCGGCCGACGGCACGGCGACCGTGTGCGCGCCGTAGGTGCCCGTGGCGCCGTTCAGCTTGCCCAGGAACTCGGCGCCGTCGACCCGGCGGAGCTGACGGCGCAGGCGGTGCGCCAGCACGGCGAGCTCCTTGCCGAGGGTGGACGGCGTGGCGGGCTGGCCGTGCGTCCGCGACAGCAGCGGCGCCGCGGCGTGCTCGCGCGCCATGTCCGCGAGCTGGTCGACGACGGCGGTCGCGGCCGGCAGCCAGACCTCCCGGACCGCGCCCCGCACCATCAGCGCGTAGGACAGGTTGTTGATGTCCTCGCTGGTGCACGCGAAGTGCACCAGCTCGCTCGCGGCGGGGAGGCTGGTCTCGCCGAGCGCCTCCGGGGCGGCCGCGATGCGGCGCTTGATGAAGTACTCGACCGCCTTGACGTCGTGCACGGTCTCGCGCTCGATCTCGGCCAGCTCGGCGATCTCGGCCGCGCCGAACGTCGCGGGGATCGCGCGCAGGTACTCGATCTCGGCCTGCGTCAGCGTGGGCGCACCCGGGACGACGGGCGCCGCGACGCCCTCCGCGCCGTTGCACAGCGTGATCAGCCACTCCACCTCGACGTGGATGCGCTCGCGGTTCAGCGCGGCCTCGCTCAGGTGGTCCACGAGCGGGGCGACGGCCTTGCGGTACCGCCCGTCCAGGGGGCCGAGCGCGATGGCGGGGCTCACCTCCGCGAGCGTGACGCGGGCGGCGGGGCTGGGCGTGGTGGTCTCAGGCACGTGCTCCATTCTCCCACGGGCGCGTCCCACCGCGGCTCGTCGTCCACAGGATCGACCCGCGTGACGGCGTCCCGGCGCCGCGAGCGCGACCACAGGGGACCGTTTCAGGTGTTCGTGCACAGGCAGGCTCGGTTGCCCGACGCCGGGCCGCTCGCCCGGCCTAACGTCTCCGGAGGACATAACCGGGAGACCGAGGGAGTGCGAGCGCCGATGGAGAGAGAGCGTCTGAACGGGGCACGCCTGAGTCGGGCCAGGCTGAACGGGGCCCGGCCGTGAGCTGCGCGCCGGGTGGCGGGCCGGCTCTGGAGAGCGTGCTGCCGGGGCTCGCCCGGGCCGTGGACCTGGTGGACCGCGCGTCCGCCGGGATACGGGCCGCCGCCGAGGTCGAGTGGGCTGCTCGGGCGGCGCAGTTGTACCGGATGGCGGTCGACGACGTCGGGCGCGCCCTGGCCCGCGACCGCGTCCTGCTCGACGAGGCCCTCCTGCTGGCCCGCAGCGGGTGGGCGCGATGACAGGGGACCCGCGGCGGCCCCAGGACACGGTCACCGTCCACGGCGGGCGCGGCACCTCGGCCGTCGAGTCGGAGTCCGTGCGGCAGGCGGCCGCGGTGCTCGCCCGCGCCGCGGACGACCTGCGGGCGGCGGCCGTGCAGTGCCTGGGGGTGAGCCGGGACCTCGTGGTCGTGCCGGGCGGGAGCTCGGCCGCGGGACCTGTCTCCGGGGCGCCCGCCTTCACGTCGCCCGCGTTCACCCCGGAAGCGCATGCCCTCGCTCCCGCGGCGCTCGCGCTGGACGAGGCGGCGCGAGCCGCGGCGCGCGGCCTCGCTGAGCGGGCCGACCTGTGCGACCTGCTCGGCTGGCGGCTGCTGCGCGCGGCCGGCCTCTACGAGGAGGCGGAGTCCACCGCGCAACGTCTGCTCGGCGGGCTGGTCACGGCAGGGACGTTCGGACTCGGGGCGGCGGCCGGCGTACTGGGCTGGGCGGGCCTCGCGGGCCTCGGTCTCGTGGGCGGCGCGGAGGTCGCGGGCCGCCTGGCCGGGGGAGCGTTCGCCGGCGGCCTTCCCGCCGCCGTGGCGGGGTGGGCCGGAGCCGAGGCGACGCGAGGCCTGGCGCCGTACTCGGACGAGGTGTTCGCCGGGCTGGGCGGCGGCGTCGCCGTGACCCGGCCCGGGCCGGCCCAGGGGCGCCAGGGCGTGGCCGGCGGGGCCGGTGTGCTCGCGCACGTGGCCCGCGAGGTCCCCGTGCTCGGCGACGACGATGCCGGGATCCGGCTCACGCGGCTCGGCCCCGGGGACTTCGCGGGTGGCGCGCTGCCGGCGTGGTCCGGCCGCGGTGCGGCGTCGGTGCAGGAGGCGCTGGCGCGGATCGACGACCTCTACCCGGGCGCCGGCGGAGCCCCCGAGGCCACGATCGCGGTCCAGCGGGTGACGGCACCGGACGGCGCGGTGTCCTGGACGGTGCTGGTCCCCGGCACGCAGTCGGTCCTGCCCGCCGACCACCCCTGGGACGGGCGCACCGACCTCGAGCTGATGGCGGGCGAGGCCGACGGCGCCACAGCGGCGATCGAGAGCGCGCTCGCCGACTCCGGCGTAGGGCCCGACGAGCCCGTGACCCTCGTGGGCCACAGCCTCGGTGGCATCGCGGCCACGGCGCTCGTGTCACGGGCGGGCTTCGCCGAGCGGTACCGGGTGGGCGGGCTGGTCACCGCCGGTGCGCCGACCGGGCTGCTGGCCACCCCGCCCGGCGTCCCGGTGCTGCACCTGGAGACCCCGGAGGAGCTGGTCTCGCAGACTGACGGCCGCTCCGCCGCGGAGAACCCCCGTACGCGGGACCGCGTCACGGTGGTGCGGTCGCTGCGGGACTCGGCTGCCGCGGCCGACCGCACGGCGTCCGGCAGCCTGCCGCAGGCGCACGCCGTCTCGACGCACGTCCGGACCCTGGACCTCGCCGTCGCGTCCGGCGACCCGCGGGTGACCGGAACGACCGACCGGATCGGCGCACGGCTGGACGGGCCGGCCGCGAGCACCGTGTTCTACCGCGCGGAACGGACCGGGTCGTGACCCGGAGAACCCGGGTCGAGCCCGGAGGAGGATCAGTCCGAGATCCGCTTGGGCAGCAGCGCCAGCAGGATGGTCTGCACCACGGAGATCACGATCGCTGCCAGCACGTACCACCAGAAGCCGCCGTTGATCTCAAGGCCCCAGTTGGGGGTGTCCGAGAACCACGACTGGTTCGTGATGAGCGTGGTGATCCACAGCATCAGCGCGTTGACCAGCACCGACACCAGGCCGAGGGTCAGGATGTAGAGCGGGAGCGAGATGAGCTGGACGATCGGCTTCACGATCATGTGGACCAGGCCGTAGACGACGGCCACCACGATCACGGCGAGAATCGTGCCGAGCGTGGTGCCGTCGCTCACGACGTCCATGTGGGAGCCGAGGATCAGGGACGAGAGCCCGATCGCGAGTGCGGTGATGAGGATGCTGGCCACGAGCTTCATCTGGTCATCGTGGCATGCTGACCCTCGTGGAAGAAGCATTCGTACCGCTCCGCGCGGCCGTGTCGGCCCTCCCCGCCTACGTTCCCGGCGCCCGTGTCACCGCCGGCTCCCAGGCCTGGAAGCTCTCGTCCAACGAGAACCCGTATCCGCCGCTGCCGTCCGTGCTGGACGCGATCGCACGCGGCGCGACCGAGGTGAACCGGTACCCCGACATGTACGCCGGCGAGCTCGTCGAGGCGCTCGCGGCCCACACGGGCGTGGCCCCGGAGAACGTCGTCGTCGGCAACGGCTCGGTCGCCGTGCTCGCGCACGTGCTGCAGGCCGTCGTCGAGCACGGGGACGAGGTCGTGTTCCCGTGGCGGTCCTTCGAGGCGTACCCGATCGCCGTGGCGGTCGCGGGCGGCAAGGCCGTCATGGTCCCCGTCGAGGGGGGCACCGGCCGGCTCGACCTGCCCGCGATGGCGGCCGCCGTCACGCCCGCGACCCGGGTGGTGCTGGTCTGCACGCCGAACAACCCGACCGGCCCTGCGGTGCACGCCGCCGAGCTGGAGACGTTCCTCGCGGCCGTGCCCCGGGACGTGCTGGTCGTCGTGGACGAGGCCTACCTGGAGTTCGTGCGCGACCCTGAGGTGCCCGACGGCGTCGACCTGCTGCGCCGGCACCCGAACGTGGTGCTGCTGCGCACCCTGTCCAAGGCCTACGGGCTGGCGGGCCTCCGCGTGGGCTACGCCGTCGCCGAGCCCCGGCTCGCGGCGGGCATCCGCGCGGTGTCGACGCCGTTCGGCGTCTCGCACCTGGCGCAGGTCGCCGCGCTGGCCTCGCTCGCACCCGCCGCGCAGGGCGAGCTGCTGGAGCGCGTCGACGCGCTGGTCACCGAGCGCACGCGCGTCACCGAGTCGCTGCGGGAGCAGGGCTGGGACCTCCCGGACACGCAGGCGAACTTCGTCTGGTTCGGCCTCGGCGAGGCGACGCTGCAGCGTGCCGCGGAGGCGAAGGAAGCGGGCGTCCTGGTGCGCCCGTTCGCGGGCGACGGACTCCGCGTGAGCATCGGCGAGACCGAGGCGAACGACGCGTTCCTCCGCGTCGCCGCGACCTGGCGCTGACGGACGTCGCTGACGGAGGCGTCGATCGGCTGAGCCGGCTCAGCCGATCAACGCGTCCGTCAGCACGCCGTCCCGGGCGGTCCAGGCGGGCGCGGCGCCCACCAGAGAGTCGAGCCGCTCCAGCCGGCGGGCCGAGTCGGCGTCGGCGGGAGTGAGCACGATGATGCGCTCGCCGCGCTCGCGGTCGAGCCACAGACCCTGGAAGACCGTGTCGAGCCTGCCGACCCGGGAGGACAGGTAGCGGCGCAGCTGTCCGGGCCGGTCGCCCCGCACGTCGTGCTCGTCCCAGTACCGCACGAACTCGGGCGAGTGCTCGCGCAGGCCGCCCAGCAGCCCGCTCCACCTCGGGTGCTGCCGGAACTCGGCCTCCCGCGCGCGCAGCCGGCCGGCGAGGTCGCGGAGCACCACCTCGGGCTCCACGAGGCTGTCGCGCCACTCCTCGTTCATGAACAGCAGCCAGGCGCAGTTCCGGTCGGCGGGATCGACCGAGTCGAGGTCGCCGAACAGGAACCGGTAGGTGCGGTTGGCCGCGACCAGGTCGTACGTAGCGGTCTGGATGGCGGCGGGGAACGGCAGCAGCCGCTCCAGCAGCGCGATGTGCTCGGGGCGCACCTCCATGAGCGGGTTCGGCGCGTCCGCCCCGGTGTCGGCGGCGCGGCCGGCCAGGATCATGAGGTGCCGCCGCTCCTCGGGACGCAGCCGGAGAGTCCGGGCGACGGCGTCGAGCACCTGGTCCGACGGGTTGGGCGCCCGCCCCTGCTCGAGCCACGTGTACCAGGTGACGCCCACCCCGGCGAGCTGCGCCACCTCCTCGCGGCGCAGCCCAGGCGTGCGACGCCGGCCGGCCTGCGGCAGCCCGACGTCGGCCGGGGTCACGCGGCCGCGGCGCTCTCGCAGGAACGCCCCCAGCGCCTTGTGGTCCGGTGCGGTACTCGTCACCGGACCAGTGTCACCCCGCACGGTGCGGGGAACCAGGTGGTGTCAGTACCCGTATGAACAGGCTCCTGGTACCAGGATGCCGAACGGCGCACGGTCGGGGCATGACGACATCCCTCCGCACGGCGGTCGACCCCGTCGCGCTGCCGGCCCACCCGGAGGTCCGGGCACAACGGCTCCCCGCCGCGACACCGGCCCTGACCGCGGGCGGCCTCGCGGTGCTGCTGCTCGCCTTCCTGCCCGTGAACTTCACGTTCGGCGCGGTGAACCTGCTGGTCCCCGCGATCACGGCAGACCTGGGTGCCGGCCCGTCGGGCGGGGCACTCGTGCTGTCGGCCTACACGACCACCTTCGCCGCCGGGCTGGTGGTCTCCGGTCGGCTGGGTGACCGTTACGGCCGCCGGAAGCTGCTCAGGATCGGGCTGGTCGCCTTCGGCGTGCTGGCCGTACTGACCGGGCTCGCCCAGGACCTGATCTCCCTGGTGGCCCTGCGCGCGGCCCTGGGCCTGGCCGCCGGGCTGTTCACGCCGCAGGTGCTGACGAGCATCCAGGCCACGGCGCCCGACCGGCTCCGTACCCGCGGAATCATCCTGTTCACGGCGGCCGGGGCGGTCGCCTCGATCGCCGGCCAGGTCGTGGCGGGCGCGACCACGGCCGCGCTGTCCGAGCATCTGGCCTGGCGAGCGGTCCAGGTGATCACCGGCCTCATCGCGCTGCTGGCGCTGGCCGGCCTGCGTGCCGTCCCGGAGTCCCGCTCGCCGGCGCCGCTCGGGCTCGACCTGCGAGGCGCCGCACTGCTCGGAGGCGGGCTGGTGGCCCTGGTCGTGCCGCTGACCCTCGGTCCGACGGCGGGGTGGCCGGCCTGGTCGATCGGCCTGCTGGCCGTGGCCGCGGTGACCCTGACGGCCTTCGGCCTGGCCCAGCGGGCCACGGAACGGCGGGGCGCGCTGCCTGTCGCCCCGCCGAGCGTGCTGCGGGTCCCGGCGGTGCGGATCGGCCTGACCATGACGCTGCTCTTCTTCGTCTCCTACAGTGCGTTCCTCTACGAGGTCTCGGAGTACTCGCCGACCGTCTGGGGCGCCGACGGCTGGGACGTCGCGATGCTGACGCTCGGCTTCGGCGGCGGATTCTTCGTCGCCGCGCTGCTGCTGCCGGGCATCCTGCGCCGTGTGGGGCCGCGGATCATGGTCTACGCCGCGTCCGGTCAGGCGACGGCGCTGCTCGCCATCGCGCTGGTGATCGGGCTCGACGACGGCCGGAGCGCCCCGCCGGCGCTGCAGCCGCTGCTCGTCGGTCTCGGTGCCGCGCAGGCGTTCATGTACGGGCCCGCGCTGCAGACGGTGCTCTCGCGCACCCCGGTCTGGGCGGCCGGCGTCGCGGGCGGGCTGCTGACCACGTTGCAACAGCTCGGGATCGGGCTGGGCGTGGCCCTGCTGGGCGGGCTCTTCCACGCCGTGGCGGGCCTGGCGGGTGGAGCGGCGGGCGGGACCGCCGCGGCGGACGCCACCGGGACGGGTTCCGGCCTGACCGTCGGCCTGGTCGCCGCCCTGACCGCCCAGGCCGGGTGCGCCGTCGTGTTCGCGTTGCTGGCGCACCGCGTCGCGTCACACGCGGAGTGATCGGTAGAACGTCAGATGACCGGTAGCCCGAGCTGCCGACCATCTGACGTTCTGCCGACCACCGCGCCTGCGCCGGCCCCCTGCGCCGGCCCCCTGCGCCGGCCAGTCTCAGCGGCTCAGGCAGCGCGTGACGTGCGCCCGGGTCGCCAGTGCGGCCCGGGCCTTGTCGTCCTGCTCGCCCGGGTACTCGGCGTGCCCCGCGGGCAGCACCTCCAGCTCCAGCGCGGTCCCGTTGCGCTGCCCCGACCGCTCGGTGGCGGCCACGGCGTTCGCCACGGCGAACTGCCCCGGCGGCGGCACCGCGGCGTCCCACAGCGCGCACTCGCAGCGCACGGGCACGCGCAGGTACGCGGCCGCCGTCGACGTGTCGAAGTAGCGCAGCACCTCCCGCGCCTCGGGGTGCCCGGCGACGTACCGGCGCACGGCCTCGCCGCTGCCGGTGCACTCCAGGCCGAGCCGCACGTCGTACTGCCCGAAGCTCGGCACCACGAACGTCGCGCCCACGAACCGCCGGTCCCACGGCACGGCCAGCGCCCCGATCCCGCCGAAGCTCTCGCCCACGTAGTAGAGCGGCAGGTCGCCGGCGATCTCGACCAGGGCGTCGGCCGCGTGCCACAGGTCCACGGCGCAGCGGCCCAGGGAGTAGGTCTGCACCGACTCGATGCCGTGCACCACGTGCTCGGCGGCGTCGTCCGGGGCGCCGACCCCCGAGTTGAGCGCCCCGAGACCGCGTGCCACGGGGAAGACGACGGCGGCGTCGTCGGGCACCCGGTCGAAGTTCGGCGCGTCCCGGCCGCCGTAGCCGTGGCTGTGCACGATGCCGACCCGGGCGGCACCGTCCGAGGGCAGGGCCAGCCAGCCGCGCAGCCGCAGCCCGCCCGCGCTCGCGTGCTCCACCTCGTAGAGGTCGTGCGCGCCCTCGCGGCCGAGCGACGTCAGCCGCGGCTCGGGGCGTACCGCGCGGGAGGCCGTGAACCAGCCGTTCCACAGCTCGGCGAAGCCGGCGGGCGCCGGAGCCGGCGGCACGGCGAGCAGGGACTCCCGGTCGTACCCGTAGGTGCCGTCGATCGGGGCGTCGGGAAACCAGCCGGCGTACGGCTCGGGCAGGGGCATCGGACCAGTATCGGGTCAGGCCCCGGCGAGACGCGGACGCCGCGCGGAGGGCGTGGTGGCCCCTTCTCCGAGACCCGGTCGCACCCTTGGTGGGTTTCGACAAACGCTCCCCGGAGAGATTGGGGGACATCGCGGCAGACCAACCTACGGAGCCGTAGCCTACGCTTGCGTAGGCTACGACAGCGTAGGTTGCGGATCGGCCAAATTTCCGGCTGGACCCGTGCCAGGATGGAAAGGTCCCCGGAACGGGCCGGGCGTCTCCGCATCAGCGGGCGCTCGCGTCCGCAGGTGAAGGAGGAAAGTGTGACTACCACCAACGGCTCCAACGAGGCGATCCCGACGTTGCAGCTACTCGATCCCCGAGGAAGCCGCGTCACGACACGCGGCACCAAGGGCTATCGCGACCGCGCCGCCGCCCTGACCACGGAAGACCTCCGTGGCATGTACCGCGACATGGTCCTGACTCGTCGTTTCGACGACGAGGCGACCTCGCTCCAGCGGCAGGGCGAGCTCGCCCTGTTCGCGCCTGCTCGTGGCCAGGAGGCCGCGCAGGTCGGCAGCGCCTACGCGCTGCGGACGCAGGACTACGTCTTCCCGTCCTACCGGGAGCACGGCGTGCTGCACGTCCGCGGGCTGGACCCTGTCGACCGGCTGCGGTTCTTCCGCGGTTCGGACCACGGCGGGTGGAACCCGACCGAGCACAACACGGCCGTCTACACGATCGTGATCGGCGCCCACGCGCTCCACGCCGTCGGCTACGCCATGGGCGTCCAGCGGGACGCCACCCCGCAGGACAAGCACGACGGCACCGCCGTGATCACCTACTTCGGTGACGGCGCCACCTCGCAGGGCGACGTCAACGAGGCCATGGTCTACGCGGCGGTCAACGAGGCCCCGGTCGTGTTCTTCCTGCAGAACAACCAGTGGGCCATCTCGGAGCCCACCACCCGGCAGACCAAGACCCCGCTGTACCGCCGCGGCGAGGCCTTCGGCATGCCCAGCCTGCGGGTCGACGGCAACGACGTGCTCGCGGTGTACGCCGCCACGCAGGAGGCGCTCGAGCGGGCCCGCAACGGTGAGGGCCCGAGCTTCATCGAGGCGTTCACCTACCGCATGGGCGCGCACACCACGTCGGACGACCCGACGCGCTACCGCACCAGCGACCAGGAGGAGGAGTGGCGGCGTCGTGACCCGATCGACCGCCTCGCCGCCCTGCTGCGCGCCGAGGGCGGGCTCGACGACGACTTCGAGGCCGAGATCAAGGCCGCGGGGGACGAGCTGGGCGCGAAGCTGCGCACCGGCGTCCGCGCCCTCGACGGCGGCCCCGCCGTCTCCAGCACCTTCGACGACGTGTATGCCACGCCGCACGGCGTCGTCGCCGCAGAACGGGCCTGGTACGAGGCCTACGACGCCGGCGACCCGCCGGCCCCCCAGTACGCGATCGCGGAGTCGGCCCAGGGAGGCGCACGATGACAACCATGGCGGAACGAACGCAGACCACATCAGGTGGCGCCACGGAGCCGGCGTCGGGCACCCAGACGCTGACGATGGGCAAGGCGATCAACGAGGGCCTGCGCGCCGCGATGCGGCGCGACGACAAGGTCATGCTCATGGGTGAGGACATCGGCCCCCTGGGCGGCGTCTTCCGCGTGACCGACGGCCTGCAGGCGGAGTTCGGCGAGCGTCGCGTGGTGGACACGCCGCTGGCGGAGTCGGGCATCGTCGGCACCGCGATCGGCCTGGCCATGCGCGGCTACCGGCCGGTCTGCGAGATCCAGTTCGACGGGTTCGTCTTCCCGGCGTTCAACCAGATCACCACGCAGCTCGCCAAGATCCACAACCGGACGCGCGGGGCCGTGCAGATGCCCGTCGTGATCCGCATCCCGTACGGCGGCGGCATCGGCGGCGTCGAGCACCACGGCGAGAGCCCGGAGGCGCTGTTCGCGCACACCGCGGGTCTGCGGGTGGTCTCCCCGAGCACCCCGCAGGACGCCTACACGATGATCCAGGAGGCCATCGCCTCCCCGGACCCCGTGATCTACTTCGAGCCGAAGAGCCGCTACTGGGGTAAGGGGCAGGTCGACCTGGGCGCGCCCGTCGGCACCGACACGCTCAACGCCGCCCAGGTGGTCCGCCAGGGCACCGACGTCACGCTCGTCGCGTACGGGCCCTCGACGGTGACGGCGCTCAAGACCGCCGACGCCCTCGCGGAGGAGGGACGCTCGGCCGAGGTGATCGACCTGCGCGCCATCTCGCCGATCGACACCGCGGCCGTGGTCGCCAGCGTCCGCAAGACGGGCCGCTGCGTGGTCATCCACGAGGCGCCCGTGTTCTTCGGCGCCGGCGCCGAGATCGCGGCACGGGTCACGGAGGAGTGCTTCTACGCGCTGGAGGCACCCGTGCTCCGCGTGGGCGGCTTCCACACGCCGTACCCCGTGGCCAAGCACGAGCACGAGTACCTGCCGAGCGTGGACCGTGTGCTCGACGCCGTCGACCGTGCCTTCGCGCACTGACCCAGGAGTGAACCGAGAGTGAGTTCGAACATCCAGCGGTTCCCGCTCCCTGATGTCGGTGAGGGCCTCACCGAGGCCGAGATCGTCGAGTGGCAGGTCGCCGTCGGCGACACCGTCGAGGTGAACCAGACGATCGTCGAGATCGAGACGGCCAAGTCGCTCGTCGACCTGCCGTCGCCCTGGAACGGGACCGTCTCCGCGCTCCTCGTCGAGTCGGGCACCACCGTCGACGTCGGCACCCCGATCATCGAGATCACGGTGTCCGACGGCGCCGGTGCGCCCGCCCCGGCGTCGAACGGCACCGCGGCCGCGGCGGCACCCGCCGCCGAGGCCGCCGACGAGACCTCCGGGTCGGTGCTCGTCGGCTACGGCACCGCCGAGGCCAAGGCGAGCGGACGCCGTCGCCGGCACCAGGCGGCGGCAGCCGGCTCGGCGCCGACGGCGGTCGCCCCGGCGCCCGTCGCGGCCCCGGCCCCCGCCCCGGTGGTGGCCCCGCCCGCCCCGGCCCCCGCCCCGGTGGTGGCCCCGCCGTCGGACACCGGGACGACGACGGCCGCACGCGCCCGCGTGCTGGCCAAGCCGCCCGTCCGCAAGCTCGCCAAGGACCTGGGGGTGGACCTCGCCGGGGTGCACGCTTCGGGTCCCGGCGGCATCGTGACGCGCGAGGACGTGGTCGCCCACGCCGAGCGCTCGTCGGTGCAGAAGCTGACCAGCTACCCGGACGACGAGCCGTGGCTCGCCCAGGGGGTCGTCTCGCCGGACGGGCGCCAGACGCGCGTGCCGGTGCGGTCCGTGCGCAAGCGCACGGCCGAGGCCATGGTGGCCAGCGCCTTCACCGCACCGCACGTGACGGTGCTGCACACCGTCGACGTCACCAAGACGATGAAGCTCGTGGCCGCGCTCAAGGAGGACCGCGACTTCACGGACGTCAAGGTGACGCCCCTGCTGGTGGCGGCCAAGGCTGTGCTGCTCGCCGTGAAGCGGCACCCGCAGATCAACGCCTCGTGGGACGACGCGGCCCAGGAGATCGTCTACAAGCACTACGTGAACCTGGGCATCGCCGCGGCCACCCCGCGGGGGCTCGTGGTGCCGAACATCAAGGACGCGCACACGCTCGACCTGCTCGGCATCGCCAAGGCGCTCGCGGGGCTGACGGCGACCGCGCGGGCCGGGCGCACGTCGGTCACCGACATGTCCGACGGCACCATCACCATCACCAACCTGGGTGTCTTCGGCATCGACACGGGTACGCCGATCCTCAACCCGGGGGAGTCGGGCATCCTCGCCTTCGGCGCGATCCGCAAGCAGCCGTGGGTGCACAAGGGCAAGGTGAAGCCGCGGTGGGTCACCACCCTGAGCTTCAGCTTCGACCACCGGCTGGCCGACGGCGAGCTCGGGGCCCGGTTCCTGTCCGACGTCGCGCGCGTGCTCGAGGAGCCGGCGCGCGGCCTCGTCTGGAGCTGATCCCGGGCACAGCCCCTAGAACGTGTCAGACCCCCAGGTCACCCGGGTGACCTGGGGGTCTGACACGTTTCGCACGTCTTCGTGTGGATCGATCCAAAGCGCCGGCCGGCCGGAGCAGTGCGCCGGCCCGGATCGGTCTGGGAGACCCGCGGTACGGCCCGGCGCACTGCCCGACAGATCACGGCAGCCGGTCGCGGCCGCCGTGCCCCGGACGACGTCTGGTCACGCGGCCGTCACGCCACGCGCATGCCGCCGATCGAGCGGGGGCGGCCGCGACGGCGCTTGCGGCTGCGCACGGTTCCGTCGACGACGATCTCTCCGCCCCACACGCCCCACGGCTCCCGGCGCGCGAGAGCGCCCGCGAGGCACTGCGCCTTGAGCGGGCACGCGGCGCACGCGCGCTTCGCTTCCTCGAGGTCCGCCGGGTGCTCAGCGAACCAGAGCTCGGGCTGTTCCGAGCACGGCACGGAGTCGTCGGTCTCGGTGATGATGTTCACGAGGTCCACACTGGTCACAACGCAGAAGAGGGCTAAAGGGTTGGGTTTGGTGCATAATCCTTCCGAACTTTTTCTGAACATCGCCGAAAGCCCTGGTGCCGGGAAGCTCGCGATGTGGTCAACGGGATGCCCGCGGACGGTCAGAACCGCTGCCGCACGCGCCTAGGCTGGACCGTGTGACCCCCACCGACGCCCGGAACGGGACCAGCAGGACCGCGCGGAAGAGCGCCGAGAGCGGCCCGACCAGCCCTTCGTGGCTCGCCGCCGCCCTACCTGCCGCTGCGCTCGTCGCGCTGGCCGCCCTCTTCGCCGCCGGCGCGTTCTCCGGGGCGTTCACCGCGTTCGCCAACTTCGCCGACCCGGGCGTCGTCGTGCGATGGGGTGTGCCCGTCGCGACCGTGGCCACCGAGCTGGCCGTGGCGGTGACCATCGGCACGCTCGCGCTGGCCGCCTGGGTGCTGCCGCGCGGGCCCCTCGTGGACCGCGCGCTCGGGGTCGCGGGGATCGCGGCGGGCGTGTGGACCGTGGCCGCGCTGGTGCAGCTCGTCCTGCGCTTCTCGTGGTCCACCTACCTGCCCCTGGACTCGCCCACGTTCGGCCCGGCGCTGATGGAGTACGTCTCCACGATCGCGGTGGGCCGCACCTACCTGGGGATCGTGATCGTCGCCGCGCTCACGGCCGCCGTCGCCCTGCTGGTGCGGGGGTCGGTCGGCGCGCTGTGCGCGATGGCGCTGCCGCTGGTCGCCCTCGGCATGCAGTCCTCCACGGGGCACGCTGCCGGCGCCGCGAGCCACGACCTCGCGATCTCGGCCCTGTTCCTGCACCTGGGCGGCGCGGCACTGTGGATCGGCGGGCTGGCCGCGATCGTCTTCGTCGGCCTGCGGCACGCCGCCACCGCCGACGTGATCCGGCGGTACTCCGCGATCGCGCTGTGGTGCTTCGCCGCCGTTGCGGTCTCCGGCCTGGTCAGCGCCTGGATCCGGATCGGGTCGCTCGACGGGCTGACCACCGACTACGGCATCCTGCTCGTGGTCAAGGCCGTGCTGCTGATCGTGCTGGGCGGCCTGGGCTGGCTGCACCGCAGCACCGTCGTCGACCGCCTGTCCTCCGGCACCACCACCCGGAACGCGGCGATCGGCCTGTTCTGGCGGCTCGCCGCGGTCGAGGTCGGGGGCATGGGCGCGGTGTCCGGCGTGGCGGTCGCGCTCGGCTCCACGGCCCCTCCCGTGCCCGACGACGAGATCGTCGACCCGACCCCGGCCGAGATCGTCACCGGCCACCCGCTGCCGCCCGAGCCCACGACGCTGCGCTGGCTCACCGAGTTCCAGTGGGACGTCATCGTCGCGTTCGCCTGCGCGGCCGCCCTGATCGTGTACGTGCGCTGGGCGCTCCGGCTGCGTGCCCGCGGGGACGCGTGGCCCGTGGGCCGCACGGTCTCGTGGTGCCTCGGCATCGTGGTGCTCTTCTGGGCCACCAACGGCGGCGCCGCCGTCTACGGCCACGTGCTGTTCAGCGCGCACATGGTGCAGCACATGATCCTGGCGATGGTCGTGCCGCTGTTCCTCGTGCTGGCCGCGCCGGTCACCCTGTTGCTGCGGGCGGTCCCCGCGCGCAAGGACGACTCCCGCGGCCCGCGCGAGTGGGTGCTGCTGCTGGTCCACTCCGCGTTCGGCCGGTTCCTGGCCAACCCGATCGTGGCCGCGGTGCTGTTCGCGGGCGGCATGATCGTCTTCTACTTCACGCCCCTGTTCGAGCTGGCGCTGACGACGTACGCCGGCCACCTGTGGATGATCCTGCACTTCACGCTCGTCGGGTACCTCTTCGCGAACGCGCTGATCGGCGTCGACCCCGGCCCCACCCGGCCGGGCTACCCGATGCGGCTCGTGCTGCTGTTCGCCACCATGGCGTTCCACGCGTTCTTCGGCGTGACGCTCACCTCCGGCACGGCTCTGCTCGTCCCGGACTGGTTCGGGCTCATGGGCCGCCCGTGGGGCCCGAGCGCCATCGTGGACCAGCAGAAGGGCGGCGCCGTCGCGTGGGGCATCGGCGAGCTGCCCACGCTGCTGCTCGCCGTCGCCGTCGCGATCTCCTGGACCAAGTCCGACGCCCGCGAGGCCCGGCGCACGGACCGCAAGGCGGAGCGCGACGGCGACGCCGAGCTCGAGGCGTACAACGAGATGCTCGCGAAGAAGGCGGAGCAGGCCGCGAAGCGCGGTGAGGGCTGAGCGACACCCGGATGACGCGTCCGGGTGACGGATCCGGCGGGCGTGGCCTATTCTGAGGACGAGCCTTCCCCCGCTGAGGGAATGGAAGTGAGGCCGGGAACTCCTGATGTAGGTCAGGACCCCGGCTCTCGCGTTTTCTAGGACAGCTCGATGTCGATCTCGTCCACCTCGCCGAGCGCCGTCCGGATATCGAGGTCAAGACCCTGCCGCGCGCGGGAGACAGCCCGGCGACGGCGTCGGCCGCCCACAGCATCGGTTCGTCGTCCGGCAAGGAGTGCGCGACCCGGGTGCGGGTCACGAGCGTCCCCCTGGCGCGCAGGGCGTCCACGAGCTCGACGTCACGCCGGTTCAGCAGGGTCGACCTCGCCTCCAGCCACACGTGCGAGACACCGATCCGCTCCAGCTCGAAGAGCAGTCGCTCCATGCACTTCCGCCGCGCCCGCTCCTGGCGCCGCGCTGCGATAGGCACGCCGACGACGACGATGCACGCGAGGTCCTGCGTCCCGATCGCCGCCGCGATCTTGGCGCGGCGAGGGGCCTCCTCCTGCCTCCAGTGCAGGCGGCCGCCCCGCTTGCGCACCAGTTCTCGCAGCGCGTCGCGTGCCGGCTCGCACGTCGAGGGGTCCCCGACCACCGCCGCGAGCAGGTACATCCCATCCGTCTGACCGCTCTGCTGCTTCATCGACTCGTCCACCCATGCGTGCAGCGTGAAACCCGCCGGCGAGTCTCCGGCCCTCTTTCCCATCGCGCGATATTCACATCTGAAGGATGATCGTGCACGCCCAAGAGCCATTGCATATACGCAACAGCTAGAAAAAGGCAGTCAGGCCAGCCGTGAGTCCGGCGCGGTCTGAAAACTCATGCCGCCCGACGCCCCGGCGTGATAGGACGGCGGCGTGAGCGAATCTCCGCAGACCCCGCAGACCCCGTTCCACGACCTCGACCACTACGTGGCGATCCCGCGCGTCACCGGCCTCACGGCCAGCCCTGACGGCACCCGGCTCGTCGCGACCCTCCAGACGCTCGACGGTGAGCGCACCGCCTACCGCACCGCCCTCTGGGAGGTGGACCCGGCCGGCGAGGCACCGGCGCGGCGCCTGACCCGGTCCGCCAAGGGCGAGTCGTCGGCCGTGTTCACGCGGTCCGGCGACCTCCTGTTCAGCTCCGCACGGCCGGACCCGGACGCCAAGGACGGCGACGAGCCCCGGCCCGCTCTCTGGCTCCTGCCCGCTGGCGGCGGCGAGGCCCGCGTCATCGTGGCCCCGCAGGGCGGCGTCGGCGGCCCGCTCGTGGCGCGCGACGCCGACACCGTCAGTGTCGCCGCGAGCCTGCTGCCCTCCGCGAAGGACCTGGCGCAGGACGCCGAGCTGCGCAAGGCCCGCAAGGACCGATCAGTCTCCGCGATCCTGCACACCGGCTACCCCGTGCGCTACTGGGACCACGACCTCGGCCCCGACCAGGAGCGCCGCTTCGTCGGCGACCTGGCGGCGCTCGCCGACGAGCCCGCCGTGCCCCTGCCGAAGCCGGCGGACGGCGAGACGCCGGCAGCCGCCCCGGACGCGCTGGGCAAGCACCTCGACCTGCGCGACCTCACCGGCGCGGGCCGTCACCTGATGGACCACTCCGCCGACCTCTCCGCCGACGGCACGACGCTCGTGACCACCTGGAGCGTCAGCGACCCGGGCGCCGCCGTGCGCAACACCCTGGTCGCGCACGACACGGCGACCGGCGACCGGCGCGTGCTGGTCGACGATCCGGACGCCGACACCGGCGTCCCGCGTATCTCGCCCGACGGTGCCTGGGTCGCCTACGTGACCGAGTCCGTCTCGACGCCGCACGAGGCCCCGGTGGTCCGCCTCGCCCTGGTGCCCACCGACGGCTCCGCCGACCCTGTGGTCCTGGCGGACGACTGGGACCGCTGGCCCGGCCGCCCCACCTGGCTCCCGGACGGCAGCGGCCTCCTGGTCCAGGCCGACGACGACGGCCGCGGCCCGGTCTTCCTCCTCACCTTCTCGGGGACGCTCCCCGGCGCCGGCGTGGTGGTCGAGAAGGTGACGTCCGACGACGCCGTCTTCTCCGACCTGAACGTCACGCCCGACGGTGCCACCCTGTTCGCGCTGCGCAGCTCCTATGCCGCCCCGGCCGAGCCGGTCCGCGTCGACCTGGGCGCCTTCCTCGCCTCGGGCGCGCCGGGGGAGCGGACGCCGGTCGCGGCGACCGTGCTGCGCTCCCCGGTGCCGGCCCCGGACCTGCCGGGCGCACTCACCGAGATCGAGACGACGGCCGAGGACGGCACGCGCGTGCGCGCCTGGCTGGCCCTGCCCGCCGACGCCGGCCCGGACGCCAAGGCCCCGCTGCTGCTGTGGATCCACGGCGGACCGCTGGGCTCCTGGAACGCGTGGAGCTGGCGCTGGAACCCGTGGCTGCTGGTGGCCCAGGGCTACGCCGTGCTGCTGCCGGACCCGGCGCTGTCGACCGGGTACGGCCAGGAGTTCGTGCAGCGCGGCTGGGGCGCCTGGGGCAAGGCCCCGTTCACCGACCTCATGGCGATCACGGACGCAGCCGAGGCGCTGCCCGAGATCGACGAGACCCGCACCGCGGCGATGGGCGGCTCGTTCGGCGGCTACATGGCTAACTGGGTGGCCGGGCACACCGACCGGTTCCAGGCCGTGGTGACGCACGCGAGCCTGTGGGCGCTCGACCAGTTCGGCCCGACCACGGACGCCTCGTTCTACTGGGCGCGCGAGATGACGCCCGAGATGGCGCTGGAGAACAGCCCGCACCTGTCGGTGGGCGACATCCGTACCCCGATGCTCGTGATCCACGGGGACAAGGACTACCGGGTCCCGGTCGGCGAGGGCCTGCGGCTGTGGTTCGAGCTGCTGACCAAGTCCGGCCTCCCGGCGTCCGACGACGGCGAGACGGTGCACCGGTTCCTGTACTACCCGGACGAGAACCACTGGATCCTGACCCCGCAGAACGCCAAGGTCTGGTACCAGGTGGTGTCGGCGTTCCTCGCGGAGCAGGTGCTCGGCGAGAAGCCCGAACTCCCGACGACGCTCGGCTGAGCCGAGCGGTCGGTTCCGGTGTGCGCCGGGGTGGAGCGGGACGGCACCCGCTCTGCTCCGGCGCCGGGGTCAGCCCGCCCGGACCGCCCCCACGACGCGCACGCGCACCGCGACGTCGTCGATCTCCTCGGGGATCCTGTCCACGAGTCGTGCGTCGGTCACGTTGACCTGCAGCACCCAGCTCCCGCCGGGCCCTGCCACCTGCTCCACCAGCTCGTCCTCCGAGAGGACCTCGACAGGGGACCTGCCGGCCGGCGACTTCGCTTGCTTCCGTGCGGGGTACTCACGTGGTGGCTGTCCGATTGACGCCGTGAACTCTGGGGCGACGCCAACCCCGATCACACCGTCGAGCCCGGTCACCTTTTCCCGCAATGCGGCTTTTGCGGACCTGGCTTCGTCGAGTGTTGCCATCCCGATCACCTCCTGGTCATCCATTGTGTCTCCCGTGTCTACCCCCTTCCACCGGGGCGGGAGGGCGTGTCGGGGCTCGGTGGAGGCTCCGGTGCTGCGTCGCAGGTCAGCCGTGTTATCCGGACCGACGCGCCGTCCGGACACGCCCGTCGGATCGCCCGCCGAAAGCGACACGCCCGGGGCGGGAAACGCTGGTGCGCAGGGCGAACATTCACCCGGCCGGCCCCGGCCCGGCCCGAGCCGGGGCCGTCGGAACGGGGTTCATCCGAACGGATGGGCCTGGTCCCCGGCGAGCTCCACGTCCAGTATCTCCAGCACCTGGTCGATCGGGTTCGCATAGGTCAGTCCCTTGCCGCTGCGCCCGCCCGACTCGGACCCGGCGAACAGCAGGCCGATGGCCACACCGTCCTCCCGGTAGACCAGCGCGCCCGAGTCGCCCCCGCGCGAGAACGGGCCGTCGTCGGTGCTCTCGATCTCGATCTGGTCGTCGAAGCTCAGGGCACCCAGGTCCTCGTAGCCCACGATCACGTCGTCGAGCTCGATGGCCGTGACCCGCCCGCGCGTGGTCGCCGTCGTGCGGCCCACCTTGCCGACGATCTCCCCGCCCAGGGCGCGTGCGGTCTTCATCACCCGGCCCACCGGGTACTCGAAGCTCACCGGCACCCGGTCGAGCCGGGCGATCGCGGCGTCCGTGTAGGACGGCTCGGCCGAGTCCAGGTCCACCACCTGCGTGAGCTCGCCGATCCGGTCGCCGGGTGCCAGCCCGCCGTCGGCCGGCCCGGGCTGCAGCACGACGTCGCCCGGCCGGGCCTCCGGGGAGCCGGCCAGCACGTGGTAGTTCGACAGCGCGTACAGGTGCCCGTCGCCGGGGACGGCGCGGGTCACGAAGGCACCGAGCGTGCCCGCCGTGACCCCCACGTGCCCGATGGAGATGCCGGGCCGCAGCGGACGGCGCCGGTCGGTGTCGCCGTCCGCCTGCGACGTCGGCGCCGGCGGTCGGGGGCCCAGCTCGCTCACCGGGCGGATGCGGCCGGTGCGGCGGATGTCGGCGTCCGGCCCGATCTCGGCCGAGACCTTGCGCACGATCGAACGGGCCCGGGGCACCCCGAGCCGGTAGCGGACGGCGATGCCGAAGCCGCCGTCCTCCTGCGGCACCAGCCCGAGCGCCAGGGTCGGGGCCCGGACGGCGTCGGCGGCGTCCGACTCGCTCTGCGCACCCGGCGAGCGGGGTGTCGCCGCGATCCCGTGCTTCTCGGCGAGCTCTCTGGCGAAGGTGGTGAGCTGCTCCTTCATCTTCCTGGCCTCGTCACGGTCCATGCCCCTGATCCTCTCCTCACCCACCAACACGACACGGCAGCAGGATGGCGACACGCCGGTCTGCCCTGGAAAGTCATCCGATAGATGGATATCCCACTGCCAGGTTTGCGCGGTACGTTCCTCTGCTACACCCAACCATGGCCGGGTGAAAGCCAGGAAGCCCCGAGGTGTCACAAAAGATCCCCCGCGGCCTCTTGAAACGTTGGCGGTGCCTGGTACGGGCGCCGAAAGACACGAAACGGCGAGAATGATCGGGACGATGGACGAGACGCGGAGCGCGCGGGTAACCCGCGCCGACGTGCGGGAGGCCCTCATGTGGGCTCTCGAGCGGGACCGCGCTGCCCTGCTCGCGCACCGTGCGGCCGTGCACTCCAGCAAGAGCGACCTCACCCGCCGGCGGGCCGACAAGGCGCTGGTGGAGCGGTGGCGTGCCCGCAGGACGGACGGCGGCAAGGACGGTTCGGCCCGGGAGTGACAATGGGCTGGTGAGCACCAGCGTCCAGAATCTTCCCCGCGTCCGCGCGTCCGAGCTCGTCGGGCGCGGCTGGCTGAACACCGGCGGCCGTACCGTCACGCTCTCCGAGCTGCGCGGCAAGGTCGTGGTCCTCGACTTCTGGACGTTCTGCTGCATCAACTGCCTGCACGTCCTCGACGAGCTGCGCGAGGTCGAGGAGCAGCACCGCGACGAGCTCGTGATCATCGGGGTGCACTCGCCCAAGTTCGAGCACGAGGCCGACCCCGACGCGCTCGCGGCCGCCGTCGAGCGCTACGAGGTGCGCCACCCCGTGCTCGACGACCCGGAGCTCGTGACCTGGGGCGCGTACACCGCGCGGGCCTGGCCCACGCTCGTGGTGATCGACCCCGAGGGCTACATCGTGGCGCAGATGGCGGGGGAGGGGCACGGCTCCGCGATCGCGGCGCTCGTGTCCGACCTGATCGCCGAGCACGCGCTGAAGGGCACCCAGCACCGCGGCTCGGGGCCGTACGTGCCGCCCGCTCCCGCCTCCGGCACCCTGCGGTTCCCGGCCAAGGCCCTCGCGCTGCCGAACGGGAACGTGCTGGTCGCGGACGCCGGGCACCACTCCCTCGCGGAGCTTGCGCCCGACGGCGAGACCCTGGTCCGCCGCATCGGCTCGGGCGAGCGCGGGCTGGTCGACGGCGCGCCCGGAGAGGCGCGGTTCTCCGAGCCGAACGGTCTGTGCCTGGTGCCCTCCGACCTGACGGCGAGCCTCGGGTACGACGTCGTGGTCGCCGACACGGTCAACCACGCCCTGCGCGGGGTGCGGCTCTCGGACGGCGTGGTCACCACGCTGGCCGGCACGGGCGAGCAGTTCATGGTGGGCGGTCAGGAGAACGTGACCGGCACGGTCGGCGCGTTCGAGCCCGGCGAGTCCTACGACTCGCTGAGCGTCCGGCTCTCCTCCCCGTGGGACGTCGAGTGGTCCGCCGAGCTCGGCGCGTTCGTCGTGGCGATGGCCGGGAACCACACGCTCTGGGACTTCCACCCCGGCCCGCACCTGCCCGTGGTCTCGCTGCTCGCGGGCACCATGAACGAGGGCCTGGAGGACGGCCCGGGCGAGGGCGCCTGGTTCGCGCAGCCCTCCGGCCTGGCCACGGCGGCCGACGGCGCGCTCTGGCTCGCCGACGCCGAGACCTCGGCCCTGCGCCGCCTCGTGCCGGTCGACGAGACCGACGTGCGCGTGGAGACCGCCGTCGGCCAGGGCCTCTTCGACTTCGGGCACCGGGACGGCGCCGCCGACCAGGCCCTGCTGCAGCACCCGCTCGGCGTCGCCGTGCTGCCGGACGGCAGCGTCGTCGTCGCCGACACCTACAACGGCGCGCTGCGCCGGTACGACCCGGCCTCCGGCGAGGTGACCACCCTGGCCAAGGACCTCGCGGAGCCGTCGGACGTGCTCGTCGAGGTCGCGGACGACGCCGTGCACCTGCTCGTCGTCGAGTCCGCCGCGCACCGGCTCACGCGCGTGGCGCTCCCGGCGACGCTCGCGGGCGAGGTGCTCGACGGCGGCGCGCACAAGGTCGCCCGGCCCGCCACCGACGTGGGCTCCGGAGCGCTGCGCCTCGACGTCCCGTTCGCCCCGGCGCCCGGACAGAAGCTCGACGACCGCTGGGGGCCGTCGACGTCGCTCCAGGTCAGCGCCACCCCGCCGGAGCTGCTGCTGTCAGGCGCGGGCAGCGGCACGGACCTGTTCCGCGACCTGGTGATCAACCCCGACGTGGCAGAGGGCGTGCTGCACGTGACCGCGAAGGCGGCGTCGTGCGACGAGGTGCCGCTGCTGCCGAACGGCGAGCCGGACCCCGACGTCTTCCCGGCCTGCCACCTGGCGCAGCAGGACTGGGGCGTCCCGGTCCGCGTGGTGCCGGACGGCGACGCGGCCCTCACTCTGCCGCTGCGCGGCTGACAGCTCAGCCCGCCAGCACCGCCGGCAGCTCGGTCAGCGAGTCGATGACGGTGGTACGCGCGGCCTCGGGCCGGCGCGCGTGCAGGTACCCCCACGGCCCGCGGCGCAGCAGCACGGGCAGCATCCCGGCGTCGGCGGCGGGGAGCACGTCGTTGTCCAGGCGGTCGCCCACGTAGGCGATCTCCTCGGGCGCGACGCCCGACAGCTCCGCGACCCGCGCGAAGAACTCCGGCTCCGGCTTCTGCACGCCCCACTCGTCGGAGGTGCGGATGGCGCTCGCGGGCAGGTCCATCGCCTCCAGCGCGGCGCGCGCCTCGGGCGGCTGGTTCCCCGCGACGACGACGTCGAAGCCCGCCGCGCGCAGCGCCGTCAGCGCGGGCCGGACGTCGGGGTAGAGGTCGTCGGCGTCGAACCCGGTGCGCAGCCCGTGCGGGTCGTCCTCGGCCCAGCGCACGGCCTCGGCCTGGAAGTCCAGCCCGGGCCGCAGCAGCTCGAACGCCTCCCGGTGCGACAGGTCGAGCGCGGCACAGCCGCCGAGCACGCCCAGGAACGTCAGGGGCGGCACCCCCAGCCGCTCCGCCCAGCGGAGCCAGATCCGGGACTCGTCGATCAGGGTCTCTCCGACGTCGAACACCACCGTGCGCACCATGGCCCCGACCCTAGGACGCGCGGGGCGTGCCGGTCACGCCAGGTGGAACAGCGGGTCGCCCGCCCGGACGACTGCGCCGGGGCGCACCAGCTCGTCGAGCCGGCCGTGCCCCAGGTCCAGCGCGACGACGGGCACCAGCGGCGAGCGGCCGCCCTCGGCCACCGCGGTCGGGGACCAGACGATCAGCTCCTGGCCCGCCGTGACCGTGTCGCCCTCGTCGACCAGCAGCGTGAAGCCCTCGCCCTTGAGCTGCACCGTGTCGATGCCGAGGTGCACCAGGACGCCCCGGCCCCCGGCGGGCTCGGCGTCGGCGGACGGTGCCAGCAGCACGAAGGCGTGCGGGTGCAGCTTGACGACCACACCGGCGCACGGGGCGACGACGCGTCCACCGAGCTCGGCGTCCGGCTCGACGGCGAGACCCGGGCCGACGATGCTCTCCGCGAAGACGGGATCGGGCACGTCACGCATCGCCACCACCCGTCCTGCGACGGGCGAACCGACATTCAGGGCCTCGGCCATGCGGACATCTTGTCAGAACGGTGCCGCGCGGAAACGCGGCACGCCGGGCCTCGGACCGGACCTCACCCGCCCTCCGCGGTCGGCGATCCGGCCACGAACCGGACCTCCACCGGCCCGCGCGGCCCGGGACCCGGGCCGCGGACGGACCTCGCCCGCACCTCACCCGGGGCCGCCCGGACCGGGCCTCGCCCGGCCGGTGCGTCGCGTGTAACGTTCCCAGCACACTCGACGACGAGCCCGAGGGAGCGTACGGATGACGAGCGAGAGGCTCACGGGGGTCCCGGCGAGCCCGGGCCGCGCGGTGGGAACGGTGGTCCGGATGCCGGCCCGCGTCCCGGAGCCGAGCACGAGCCGCCTGACGGGTTCGGCCGACGACGCCGTCCGCGCCGTCGAGGAGGCCGCCGCCCAGGTCGAGGCCGACCTCGCGGAGCGCGCGGGCCGTGCGTCAGGCACCGCGGCCGACGTCCTCGCGGTGACCGCGGCCATGGCCGCGGACCCGACCCTCGCCGCCGGCGCCGCTCGCCGCGTCCGGGAGGACCACCTCACGCCGGAGCGTGCCGTGTGGGACGCCGCCGGTTCGGTGGCGACGCAGCTCGAGACGCTCGGCCCGCCCATGTCGGAGCGGGCCCGGGACGTGCGCGACGTGCGCGACCGCATCGTCGCCGCGCTCACCGGCGCGGCCCCACCCGGAGTACCGGACCCCGGGCACCCGTTCGTGCTGGTGGCGAGCGACCTCGCCCCGGCGGACACCGCGATGCTCGACCCCGCGGTGGTCACCGCCATCGTCACCGCGCGCGGCGGCCCGACCTCCCACATGGCCATCCTGGCCCGCGCCCTCGGCATCCCCGCCGTCGTCGCGCTGCCCGGCGCCAACGACCTCGCGCACGGCGAGGAGCTCGTGGTCGACGGCACGCTCGGCACGGTGCTGCGCGCCCCGTCGGCCGACGACGTGGAGGGCGCCCGGCGCCGGGTCACCGCCGCCACGTTCGACGGCCGGGGCGTGACCCGCGACGGGTCCGAGGTGGAGCTCGTGGCGAACGTCGCCGACCCGGCGGCCGCCGCGGCCGCCGCGGAGGCGGGCGCGCGCGGCGTGGGCCTGTTCCGCACCGAGTTCTGCTTCCTGGGCCGGGGCGAGGAGCCCAGCGTCGAGGAGCAGGTGACCGCATACCGGGCCGTGCTGTCCCACTTCCCGGGCCGCCGGGTCGTCGTCCGCACGCTCGACGCCGGCGCCGACAAACCCCTGCGCTTCCTCACGCCGGACCACGAGGACAACCCGGCGCTCGGTGTGCGCGGCCTACGCACCGCCGTCGCGCACCCGGACGTGCTGGACCGGCAGCTCGGCGCGATCGCCCGGGCCGCCGCCGCCGAGACCGCCGAGGTCTGGGTGATGGCGCCGATGGTCTCCACCGTCGACGAGTCCCGGGACTTCGCGGCGGCGTGCGCGGCGCACGGCCTGGACACGCCGGGCATCATGATCGAGACCCCGGCCGCCGCGCTCCAGGCGCGGCACCTGCTGGCGGAGGTCTCGTTCGCGAGCCTGGGCACCAACGACCTCACGCAGTACACGATGGCGGCCGACCGGGACCTGGCCGGGGTCGCCGTCCTCTCGACGCCGTGGCAGCCCGCCGTCCTGGAGCTGGTCCGGGTGGCGAGCGAGGGCGGTGCGTTGCATGGTGCTCCGGTGGGGGTGTGCGGTGAGGCGGCGGCGGATCCGCTGCTCGCTCCCGTCCTGGTCGGACTGGGCGTAACGTCTCTGTCCATGACCCCTCGTGCTCTGGCGGACGTCGCGGCCACCCTCGCGGCCGTGTCCCGCGACGAGTGCGTGGACCTGGCGCGGGCGGTCCTCGAGTGCTCGACCGCCGACGCCGCCCGCGACCTGGCGCGGGACCGTCTCCTCACCTGAACCCCATCACCTCCAGGTCACACCACAGTCACGTAGGCGCTCTAAGGTGGCCCGCATGCCCGAACCGATCAGCACCGAACCGCAGGAGCCCGACGAACCCGACGTGCACGTCACGCTCTCGACCGCCTCGGTCTTCCCGCGCCGTGTGCCGCTGGCCTTCGAGTCCGCGGCCGAGCTCGGCTACGACGGCATCGAGGTGATGATCTGGTCCGAGGAGGTCACCCAGAACCCGCGGTCCCTCGCGAAGCTCGCCGCCGACAACGGGATGCCGGTGCGCTCGGTGCACGCGCCGACCCTGCTGGTGAGCCAGCGGGTCTGGGGCCGGTCCCCGGTCGCGAAGCTGGAGCGGACCACGGAGATGGCGCTCGAGCTCGGCGCCGGCACGGTCGTGGTGCACCCGCCGTTCCGCTGGCAGTACAAGTACGCGCGCCAGTTCCAGGACCAGGTGCGTGAGCTGAGCGAGACGACCGGCGTCACGATCGCCGTCGAGAACATGTACCCCTGGCGCGGCGGCCGCCGCGAGTTCCAGGCCTACCTGCCCGGGTGGGACCCCGCCGAGCACGACTACGACGCCGTGACCCTCGACCTGTCGCACGCGAGCGTGGCCCAGCAGGACGCGCTCACCCTGCTGCACACGTTCGGCGACCGCCTGCGGCACGTGCACCTCGCCGACGGCAACCACGGCGCGCGCGACGAGCACCTGGTGCCCGGCCGCGGCAGGATGCGTGCGGAGAAGGTGCTCCAGGAGCTGGTGGCGCGCCGCTGGAGCGGCGACGTCTGCGTGGAGATCTCGACCCGCGCGGCCCGCAGCGCGGCCGAGCGGCACGACGACCTGGCGGCCTCGCTGCAGTTCGCGCGGGCCTACCTGTCGCCCACGCCGCACGAGTTCCACACCCCGCCCGGGGCGCACCACCGGCCCTACGACGCCTGGTGATCCTGGCTGTGACGTTGCTCTCGAACTGTTTCGATCCCGAGGGGCGACGGGTCTAGACTGGCCCCTGGTAGAGCATGACCTGGTGCGGCGGACCGCCGCAGGACGAAGGAGGTGGCGCGCATGACCCGTAGCGAGCCTCCGAGTAGTCCGAACCGCAGCTGAGCTGACGGTTCCCCTGCCCGCGTGTCCGCGGGCTCTCGCGCACCGGTGCGCTCCGCCCCTCGTCGGGGTGTGAGGTCCACCGGTCGCCCGGCCGTCCCTGTTGCGGTGTTCGCAGTCCTTTTCCTGCGCTCGACCCCAGGAGTTCTCCCATGGCCACGTTCCTGCCCTCCCGTCCTGCCCGCCCGCTGCTGGGCGCCCTGCGCCAGCGCCGCGCCGTCGGCGTCGTGCCCGACGTCGCCCCGCGCGCCGTCGAGCCCGCGCCCCGCTCGGCCGTGGTCGCCGCCGCGATCTACGACGACGGCGTCCGCACCGCCCGCTACGACAACCTCGCCGAGACGTTCAGCGCGCTGCGCTCGCGCCCGGGCGGCATGGCCTGGATCGGGCTGGAGCGGCCCGAGGAGACCGAGCTGACCTCGCTCGCGCGCGAGTTCGACCTGCACCCGCTCGCCATCGAGGACGCCATCCAGGCGCACCAGCGCCCCAAGATCGAGCGCTACGGCGACACCCTGTTCGTGGTGCTGCGTGCCGCCCGCTACCTGGACGACGCCGAGGAGGTCGAGTTCGGCGAGCTGCACGTCTTCGTCGGCCCCGACTTCGTGGTGACCGTGCGGCACGGCGCCTCGCCCGACCTGGCCGCTGTGCGCACCCGGCTCGAGTCCGACCGCGAGATGCTCGCCCGCGGCCCCGAGGCCGTGCTGTACGCGATCCTCGACAGCGTCGTGGACGGCTACGCGCCGGTCGTGGCGGGCCTGGACCACGACATCGACGAGATCGAGTCCGACGTCTGGGGCGGCGCCCCCGACGTGTCGCGGCGCGTCTACGAGCTGTCCCGCGAGGTCATCGACTTCCAGCGCGCGGTCCGGCCGGAGCAGGCCCTGTGCGGCTCGCTCGCCAAGGGCGCCGACAAGTACGGCGTGGACCCCGAGCTGCAGGCCTACCTGCGCGACGTCGCCGACCACCTCACCGAGGCCGCCGACCGCATCGAGGTCTTCCGCGCCGCGCTGCGCGACATCCTCACCGTCGCCGCGACCCTGGTCGCGCAGCGGCAGAACGAGGAGATGAAGCACCTCTCCGAGGTCAGCATCCGGCAGGGCGAGGAGGTCAAGAAGATCTCGGGCTGGGCGGCCATCCTGTTCGCCCCGACCCTCGTCGGCACGGTCTACGGCATGAACTTCGACGTCATGCCGGAGCTCGGCTGGGCGTGGGGATACCCGGCGGCGCTGGTCGGCATGCTGGCCGTGAGCGTGGGCCTGTTCGGCGTCTTCCGCTGGAAGCGCTGGATCTGACACCTCGCGGCCGGGGCCCGGCCCCGGTCTACGCGGGGTCCGGCGTCTCCGGGTCCAGTGTCTCCGGGTCGGGCAGCGTGGCGATGTACCGGTGCCCGGCGACGGCGACCATCAGGCCCGCCGTGGCCCCGACCAGCAGCGGCGTGCTGTAGCCGGTGCGGGCCAGGAGGCCGCCGGCCAGCGAGCCGATCGGCATCGCGCCCCACAGGGCGGTGCGCCAGGTGCCGTGCACCCGGCCGAGCAGGTGGTTCGGCACCGCGGCCTGGCGCAGCGACATCACCAGCACGTTCCAGGTCGTGGTGCAGCCGAACGACACGAAGATCGCGACCGCGCCCACCCAGACCAGGGGGAACGCGCCGGCGAGGAACCAGGCCCCGAGCCCGACGGCGTTCGCGACCGCCATCACGGGTCCCGTCCCGAAGCGCGCCTTGAGGCGGCTCGTGGTGGCCGCCGCGGTCAGGGAGCCCAGGGCGCCGGCCAGCATGAAGGTGCCGTACCAGGCCTCGGGCACGTCCAGCCGATCCAGGATGAACAGCACCAGCGTGGACGTGATCGCGGCGTGGCAGATGCCGATCAGCACGCTGACGATCCACAGCGGGCGGAGCATCGCGCTGTCCCAGATGAACCGGAACCCCGCGGCGAGCTCGGCGCGCCAGCCGGTGGTGGGCGGGGTGCCGCGGTCGGGCTCCCCGTCCGGCCGCTCGTCCGGCGCGGTCGGGTCCCCCTGGGCGGGCTTGTCGACGGGCCTGGCTGCCCGACGGCGCGCGACGACGCCGGAGGCCACCGCGGGCAGCGTCAGCGCCAGCCCACCGGCCACGGCGTACGCGGCGGTGTTCAGCCCGAGCGCCCAGGCCGCCGAGATCGCGAGCAGCCACGAGGTGAGCGGCTGGGAGAGGAACTGCTGCACCACGATCTCGGTGGCCTCGATCCGCGAGTTCGCGCGCGGCAGGTCGCCCCGGCCCACGAGCGACGGGACCACGGCGCGGATGGCGCCGTCGTAGACCGTCTCCAGCACGCCGTACAGGAGCACCACCAGCAGGAGCCACCAGATCGTGAGCGCCCCGGTCAGGTGCAGTGCGAGGAGGCCGCCGGCCACGAGCGCGCGGACCCCGCCCGCCAGGCCGAGCGCGAGCCGGCGGTCGATCCGGTCCACGAGCACACCCGCGGGGATGGCGAACAGGAGCCACGGCAGCAGGGCGGCGACCGCGACGAGCGACACGAGCAGCGGGTCGTCCGTCAGCTGGGCGGCCAGCAGCGGCGCGGCGACCCGGGCGATGCCGTCGCCCAGGCTCGAGCTCAGGTTCGCGGCGACTACCTTGGTGAACGCACCGCCGAGCGGCTCGGGCCGCATCGAGGGTGCGGGTTCGGAGCTCGCGGCAGCGGAAGACACGCGCCAGAGGCTACCGCCTGGGCGGCAGCCGTTTTCGCCCGATCAGGTAGGGAAGCTGGGCGGGGGCAACTACGCGGAGACCCGCTCCGGGACCCGGGCGCCGACCGCACGCAGCACGAACGCCTCGGCCGCGCGGATGGTGCGCTCGCGGGCCACGGGCTCGTCCGGGATGAGCCGCCCCGACAGGCACGCGTTGACGAGGTGCACCGTCGGCTCGATGTCCTGGGGCGGGAACGTCCCGGCGTCGATCCCCGCGGTGAGGATCCGGCGCAGGATCGCCTCCACGATGTCGGCGTGCTCGCGCAGGCGCTGCAGCGTCGCGCGGGACAGGACGGTCCGCAGGTCCGGGCCGGGGGCGAGGTGGAACACGCGGGTCAGCTGAGCCTGCTGGCGGATGTAGGTACGGAGCTGTTCCACGGGGTCGCTCACGCCGTCCAGCGCGCGCTCCAGGGTGTGGGCGTACTGCTCGGTCTCGTGGGTGATGAACCCGAGGAGCAGCGCTTCCTTGTCGTGGAAGTGGTTGTAGACGGCGGTCCGTCCGACGTTCGCCGCGGCGGCGATGTCGGCCAGGGTGATGGTGTCGAACCCGCGCTCCGCCATGAGGGTGGACAGAGCGGTGAACAGCTTGTGCCTCGTCATCTGGCGGTGCTCGTGCAGGCTCTTGCCGATGATCTTGGGCATGCTGACATCATATGCCCGCGTCGTCAGTAACTGGAACGCGGGATCGTGGGTGCAGGGCGGTCGAAGGCGAATTCGGCAGACAGATGGCGCTAAGTTCGGATAGATCCGCTTTGCCTGGCCGCAGAGGCGCGGTATTCATGCATTTGCACTGAGACTCAGTCGCCCGAAAATGCGGCCCAGACACTTCCGCGTGGTTCCGCGAATTCCAGGCCGGGAATGCCGCCATTGCGTGAGCACGCCGTCACAAGTGTGTTTCCTCTCTGTAACACGCTCGCATCATGGGCGAAAGTGCGCGGCAGTAGGGTTCCCGCATGACTTTTCTGGCGGGCGTGATTCCTGCGGAACACGCCTCGGGTCACCTTCTGGTTTTGCCCAGTACGAATGGCCCCGTCGCGGTCAGCGAGCTCGCCGCCGCCTGGTTCTCGGACGTCACATGGCTCCGAGAACCGACCCGCGCCGCGGGGTCCCGGCGGATGGCCGGTTCCCGGTTCCGGGGCATGGCGCAGGCCGACTCGCTGGTGCCCGGAGTCATGCGTCTGGGGGACGAGCACGTCGCGACCGGCCCGTTCGAGGTCACCGAGGCGCACCTCGCCGAGCTGCAGATCCCGGCCACCACGGCCGAGGCGTACTCGATCGCGCGCAGCGACGGCCTCCGGGACGTCCGGGGTGCCGCCCCGACGTCGTACGACGACCGGGACGGCATCGCCCGCGCCTTCCCGCACGCGCTCCCGCAGGCCGAGGAGCTGCGCATCGTGCAGTGGACGGTCGCCTCCGCGCGCAAGACCGGCGGCGGGGTGCTCGCCGACGGCCGGCAGCCGCTGGTCCCGGACCCGGCGGCGTCCGTCAACCTGCAGCTCTACTCCGCGCACCCCCTGCAGCCGGGGGACGTGCTGCCCATGCTGCGGTCGCTCATCGCGACCGCCGACGTGTCCGCCGAGCAGGTCACCCCCGACGGGACGCCGCGCTACACGCTCGCGGGCAGCACGCCGTACGACGGCTCGATCGTGATCGACGTCGAGCGCGTCGACCGGGTGCCCCGCGCGCTCGGGTCGCTGGACTGGCGCAGCTACGGGCCGTACGCCTACCGCATGACCTGGGTGCCGGCCGACCCCTACGAGCTGGAGCTCGAGCACGGGTCCGGGCTGCACGTCATCGCCCGCGCGCGCATGCGCGCCTCGCTCGCGCGCCTCGCGGTGTCCCTGCAGAGCCGCATCGCGGGCATCCTCGTGGACGACGGCGGCTTCATCGCGACGCCGGACGAGCTGGAGGCGCGCAGCGACTCGGCCGCCGGCGGCACCCCGGGATCCCGCGCCTGGGTCTGACCCCGTTTAGTTATCCACAGATTTGGTCCACAGCCCTGTGCATTGTGTGGGAAATCCAGGGAATTACCTGTGGATAGAACTGTTGAGAACCGCAGGGTGAAAATTACAGCCGTGGAGCGGTTGCCGGTGGTGCGACACGCGGATAGAAACGTTGGCAGTGGTTCGACGATCCGGGTGCAGATGCGGTGCGCTGCAGCAGTACCGACCGGCCCGGGCATCGGACACTTGGTCGACCGGAGAACGACAGGACGTCCCGTACCGCGGTGCGGGCTGTGGATGACGCCACAGGTGCCTGTACGGGGCCGGAAGACCGCCCGCGTTCGAGGTGCTCGTGCAGAACAGGCCTGGCGTTCCGGGTCTGACGGGCACATCGGAGTCGTGACGTCGACACGGCGCCCCTGGTCCTCGCCGAGCGCGGGCCACGGGTATGCGGTTTCGCCAGGGCCCCCGGCCTGCCCCGGGGGCCCTGGCCCCTCCCCGGACGTCCGCCGCGCGATCTAGGCTCGGCGCATGAGCAACCTGGAGACCCGGCCGACCGAGCAGGTCTGCGTCGCGGGCGAGCAAGGCGACGGCATCGAGCTCCTCACCCCGCGCGACGTGCCGCTCGGCGGGCCGCGGGCGATGAACGTGCGGCGCACCATCCCGCAGCGCGCCCGGTCCCTCGTGGGGGCGTGGTGCTTCAGCGACCACTACGGCCCGGACGACGTCTCGGACAGCGAGGGCATGCAGGTACCGCCCCACCCGCACACGGGGCTGCAGACCGTGAGCTGGCTCTTCGAGGGCGAGATCCTGCACCGCGACTCCGTGGGCTCGCTCCAGACGGTCCGGCCGGGCGAGCTCAACCTGATGACCGCGGGCCGCGGCATCTCCCACTCGGAGGAGTCACCGGCGCAGAACCGCCCGCCCCGCCTGCACGGCGTCCAGCTCTGGACGGCGCTGCCGGACTCGGCCCTCGGCGTCGACCCGCACTTCGAGCACCACGGCGACCTGCCCGTGGTGCGGCACGACGGCGCCGTCGTGCAGGTGTTCATGGGGCGGCTCGGGGTGGCGGGCCAGGAGCCGGCCTCGCCCGCGACCGCGTACACGCCGCTCGTCGGGGCGCAGATCGACCTCGAGCCGGGGGCCGAGGTGCGGCTCGCCGTCGACCCGGAGCACGAGCACGCCCTGCTCGTCGACTCCGGCGACGTGACGTTCGAGGGGAGCGCCGTGCCGCCGTCGAACCTCGGGTACGTGGCGCCGGGCCGCTCCGGTCTCGTGGTGCGCGCCGGGTCCGGGGCGCCCGCCCGGGCGGTCCTGATCGGCGGCCTGCCGTTCGACGAGGACGTCGTGATGTGGTGGAACTTCATGGGCCGCACGCACGAGGACATCGTCCGGGCCCGCGACGCCTGGATGGCTCAGATCGCGGAGCTCGGTACTGGTGCGACCGGGTACGCGGACGGCGCCGAGGGGCGCCTGTTCGGCCGGGTGCACGGCTACCCGAGCGGGCCGCTGCGCGCGCCCGCCCTGCCGGACCTGCGCCTCAAGCCCAGGACGCGGCCGGGCCAGGGCTGACCCGGCGGGCTTCACCCCGCCGGCCCGCCCCGCGCCCGGCCCCTCAGCTCGCGCCTGCCCGCAGCAGCGGCGGATGCAGCACGGTCGCGCTCGGGTCCACGCCGGGCGCCAGCCGGAACAGCTCGGCGGGCCGGCCGGGGCCGCCGCCGCCCAGGCGGCCGGTCGGCTCCAGGAATCCTGGCGTGCCCGTGGCCTTGCGGTGGAAGTTGCGCGCGTCCAGCCGCGTGCCCCAGACCGCCTCGTAGACGCCGCGCAGCTCGGCGACCGTGAACTCGGGCGGGCAGAACGCGGCGGCGAGGGGCGAGTACTCGATCTTGGCGCGGGCGCGCTCGATGCCGTCGGCCAGGATGTGGTCGTGGTCGAACGCGAGGCCCGCCCCCGTGTCGCCCACCGGGACCCAGCGCGCCGCGGCCGCGTCGCCGCCCGCCGCGGGCAGCCCGAACGCCGGCGCGAGCAGCAGGTAGGCGACCGAGAGCACGGGCCCGCGCGGGTCGCGCCCGAGCGGACCGTAGGTGCGGAGCTGTTCGAGGTGCCACGGCCCGGTGCCGGTCGCGCCCGCAGGCACGGTGAGCCGGGTCTCCTCCTCGAGCTCCCGCGCCGCGGCCTGCTCCAGGGTCTCCCCGGCGAGCACGAACCCGCCCGGCAGCGCCGCCTGCCCGCGGTACGGCTCCAGCAGGCGGTCGACGACGAGCGCGTGCAGCTCGGCGTCGCGCACGGTCAGGGCGACGACGTCGACCGTGACGGGGAACGCGCCCGCCGTCTCGGGAACGGCGGACGGGGCGGGTGTGGTGCGGGGCATGACATCGACCGTACATTCTCGTCACCTTGACGAAAAGCCGAGGCAGTAGATATCGTCAAACTGACGACAACAACGAACGAGAGGCCGACGATGGCTACGATCAAGCGCTACCCCGGATTCCGGCAGTTCCTGGGCTCCGCGAGCGACTACGTGGTGCACCTCAGCAAGGGCGGCGTGCGGCACCAGGGGGTGGGCCAGGCCTTCTGGTTCCGCCCGGACACCTCCGTGCTCAGCGAGGTGCCCGCCACCGACCAGGAGCTGCCCGTCCTGTTCCACGCGGTGACGCGCGACCAGCAGGACGTCACGGTGCAGGCGAACGTGACCTACCGGTTCGGCGACCCGGTCCTCGCGTCCCAGCGCCTCGACTTCGGCATCTTCCCCGTCACGGGCAAGGGGCAGGAGGCGAGCGGCCGGCAGCAGGTCGGGGCCATCGTGGGCCAGCTCGCGCAGAGCCTCACGGTCGACCTGATCGCCACGGTCGACCTGGCCGAGGCGCTGGAGTCCGGCGTCGGGAGCGTGCGGACGGCGCTCGGCGCGCTCGGCGAGGACGCGCGCCTGGTCGCGACCGGCATCGAGATCCTCGGCGTCCGGGTGCTCGCCGTCCGGCCCGAGGGTGACGTCGAGAAGGCCCTGCGCACGCCGGTCCGCGAGCGGCTCCAGGCCGAGGCCGACCGTGCGACCTACGAGCGTCGCGCCGTCGCCGTCGAGCGGGAGCGCAAGATCGCGGAGAACGAGCTCGCGAGCCAGATCGAGCTCGCCGCCCGCCGCGAGCAGCTCGTCGCCCAGGAGGGCGCGAACAAGCGGCGCGAGGCGGAGGAAGCCGCGGCCGCCGCGCTCGTCTCCGCGAAGTCCGACGCCGAGCGGCGCGAGATCGCCGCGACCGCCCAGGCGGCCTCGCTGCGGCAGCTCGGTGAGGCCGAGGCGGCCAAGGAGGCGGCGCTCATGGCGGTCTACGCGAACGTCGGCCGCGACGTGCTCACGGCCCTCGCGCTGCGCGACGCGGCACCGCACCTGCCGAACGTCGGCTCGCTGACGGTCACGCCCGACCTGGTCAGCGGGCTGCTGAGCGCGCTGACCAACCGGGCGGCCGAGCCGGCCGCGGACGCGCCGTCCTCGAACGGCGCGCCGGCCGTGGAGCGCTGACGTGGCGCTCCGGACGCGCGCGGTGCTCGTGCACCGCCGGACCGAGCTCGACGAGCTGCTCGACCGGCACGCCACGCGCGGCCAGGCGGAGTTCTTCCTCCGCACCCGCGGCCGCACGCTGGCCGACGTCGAGGCGCGGCACGACGCCGCGGCGTCGGCCCGCCGGGAGGTCGCGGCGAGCGTGCCGTCCGACTGGGCGCTGGCGGAGGTCGAGCGCGCGGACCTCGACCGGTTCCTGTTCGCGCCCGAGGACGTCGTGCTCGTGGTGGGGCAGGACGGGCTGGTCGCGAACGTCGCCAAGTACCTGGACCGGCAGCTCGTCGTCGGCGTGGACCCCGAACCGGGCACCAACCTGGGCGTGCTCGTGCGGCACGGTGCCGAGGACGTCGCGGAGATCATCGGCGGCCTGGCCGCCCGGCAGGGTGACACGGCCGCCCGGCAGGGCGACCGGGCGTCCGCTGCGGCGCTGCGCTGCGACGAGCTGACGATGGTCCACGCGCGGCTCGACGACGGCCAGGAGCTGCACGCCGTCAACGAGCTGTTCCTGGGGCACCCCAGCCACCAGTCGGCGCGCTACACCCTGCGGGTCGACCGGGGGTCGGAGCGGCAGTCGTCGTCGGGCCTCATCGTCAGCACCGGGACGGGCGCCACCGGCTGGTGCGCCTCGATCGCGCACGACCGGGGCGGCCGCCGGCTGCCCGGTCCGACGGACCCGGCGCTGGCGTGGTTCGTGCGGGAGGCCTGGCCGTCGCCCGTCACCGGCGTCACCATGACGGAGGGCGTGCTCGGCGGCGGCGGCGAGCTCGTGGTGGCCGTGCAGTCCGACCGGCTCGTCGTGTTCGGGGACGGCATGGAGGCGGACCGGCTCGAGGTCTCCTGGGGGCAGGAGGTCCGGATCGGCGTGGCCGAACGGCGGCTCCGGCTCCTGTGAGCCCGGGGCCGCCCGGCCGCACGTGGTGCAGATTCAGGCTCTGCTCGTCGGTCGCCTGAGCCTGCGCTGCACCTTCACCTCAGGAGATGTCGTAGCGGAGCATGAACTCGCCCGCGTCCAGCACCACGTGGCTCACCTCGACGGCCGAGCCGTCCTCGGTGAACGCCGTGCGGGTGACCGCGAGCACCGGCGTGCCGGGCTCGATGCGCAGCTCCTCGATCTCCTCGATCGTCGGCATGCGGCCCACGACGTCCTCGCGGAACCGCACCGGCGCGTGCCCGGCCTCGGCCAGGCGGGCGTGCGTGCCGCCGGTACCGACCTCCTGGTCCGCGATCGGGGTGCCCGCCGCGATGGACGCGGGCAGGTACGACGTCGCGAACAGGACGGGCTTGCGCTCCCGCAGGTGCAGGCGCTCGCGCACGGTCACCTTGTCGCCCTCGGCGAGGCCGAGCGCCGTGCGGATCTTCTCGGACGGCTCCGCCTCCGCCGTGACCGCGAGCGTGCGGACCACGAGGCCGGCACCCGTCTCGTCGATCTCCGCGGTCACCGTGCCCTCGTCGGCCCGCCCGGTCGTGCCGGTACGGACGATCGGCTCGAAGGCGCGGACGAACACGCCGGAGCCGTGCCGGGTCACGGTCAGCCCCTCGTCCTTGAGCATCGACAGGCCGTGGCGCGCGGTCATGCGGGCCACACCGTAGTTCGACATGAGCGCAGCTTCGCTCGGAAGGCGGTCGCCCGGTTTGTAGGTCCCGGAGCGGATCGCGGCACGAAGATCCTTGGCGATGCTTGCGGCAGTCACACGTCCCTCTCTAGACACGGAACCCACCTAACCCGCAGCCAGTGCGTATACGCAACTTTTCCGCGTAGCGGTTGCAACCCCCAGTTAACCCGCAACAGGCTGTCTATGCGCCTAGAGGTAGGTGCAGAGAGGCGGGAGAAATGGGAACGATTGCGGGCACTCTGGCGGATTCCGCGAGCGGCGTGCGGGATCTGCTGGCTGAGGTGGGGGATGCGCGGATCAAGTGGGTCGAGGTGTTCCGCGATCATCTGGTCGTGCATCCGGAGCGGAGGTCGGAGGGTGCGGCCATCGCCGAGCAGCTCGGGATCACCGTGGCGACCGACTACCCGGCCACCCGGCCGGGCTTCACCATGTGGACCGGGTGCTGGAACGGGATGGACATGTATGTCTACGGCGACCTGCGCGGCACCACCCGCGCGGTCCGGTCGTGGCCCACATGACAGCAGGATCCTGCGCCGGCGGCCCGGGCTCGGACGGCTGCCCGGCGCCGGCGGCGCACCTCGCCGAGCTCGTGCAGGTCACCGCGCTGATCGCGCACGTCTTCGACATCCCCACGCTGGACGTGCGGGCGGGTGTCGACCACCTCGACCTCGAGGACGACGTCGTGGGCGTGCTGACGGTCGACGTCGTCGCGGCGCGGCTGCCGGACGCCGTCCGGCTGGCCCGGATGCTGCATCTCGCCGAACGGCGCGGGCACCACGACGACGGGGTGTCCGGTCGCGCGGTCTGGCGGTGCTGGAGCGGCTGGGTGCCCGCCTCCGGGCACGGACTGCCGGTGTCGCTGCACCTGACGGCACCGATCCGGGGATGAGTTCCGCTCCCCGCACGGACGAGCGCCGCGGGCCGGACGGTGGGTCCGGCCCGCGGCGCTCTTGTGTCACCTCGCGTTCATCCCGGCCCGGCAGACTGCGCCGATGACGTCTCGGTCGCCCCGTCCCGTCCCTCTACGTCCCGCGCGCGTCGCGTCGCGCCTCGCGACCGCTGCCCTGGCCGTCGCCCTACTGACCGCCTGCTCGACGCCGCCGCCCCCGGGCGCGCTGCCCGACATGCCGCCGGGGGTCACCGCCCCGGACGAGTACGCGTTCGGGGACGACGTCGCCTCGCGCGACCTGCGCGCCTCGGGTCCCGTCCACGACGTGCTCGTCGAGGAGGTCGACGCCGACAGGCTGCGCAACCTGCCGCTCGTCCTGGAGGTCGACGCCGACGTGGCCGCCGTGCGTGGCGCCTACGCCGACGAGCTCGTCGGCCGGGGCTGGACGTCGATGCCGGACCTGCCGGCCGGGGACGACGCCTGGACGCAGGGCTGGATCAGCGCCGACGGGCGGGACGCGCTCGCGCTGGTCGCCCTCGACCCGGAGGAGGGGGAGGCGCACGTGCCGCTGACGGTCCTCACCACGCTGCCGGACGAGGTGGCCGACAGGTCCTGAGTCGCCGCTCGCGCCACGCCGGACCAGCAGGTATGCGAATTGCGGTGAAATGCGGGAATGTGGGGGCGTCGCGACCCCCGCGACCTGATGGAGGTGTACCCGTGCCCAAGAACTCCACCACCGCCGGCGGCGCCGTACGCCGCGCGAAGAACAGCCGCGCCGTCCGCGGCCTGGCCCGGGGCGGTTATGCCGCATCGGGTGTGCTCCACCTGCTGATCGGCTGGCTCGCCGTCCAGCTCGCGCTGGGCGAGTCCGAGGGGCAGGCGGACCAGTCCGGCGCCTTCCGCGCGGTCGCCCAGATGCCCGGCGGTGACGTGGTGCTCTGGCTGGTCGCCGTGGGCTTCGCCGCCCTCGCCGTCTGGCAGCTCGCCACCGCCGTCGTCGGCGTGCCGAACGCGGAGAACCAGCTGGCCGCACGGTCCAAGAGCGTGGCCAAGGCCGTGCTGTACGGGGCGCTCGCGGTCACGGGTTTCCGGTACGCGACGGGGTCAGGCGGTGGCAGCAGCGGCAGCGAGGAGAGCCTGACCGCACAGGTGCTGGGCATGCCGGGCGGCGTCTGGCTCGTGGGCGCCGCCGGTCTGGTGATCGTCGGTGTCGGCGTCTACCACGTCGTCAAGGGCGTGCGGAAGAAGTTCCTGGAGGACCTGACGGGAACCGGCGGCGGTGCGGTCGGGCCGGTCGTGGTCCGGCTGGGACAGGCGGGATACATCGCCAAGGGAGTAGCGCTCGGCGTCGTCGGCGGGCTGGTCGTGGCGGCCGCGGTGACGGCCGACCCCGAGCAGGCCGGCGGCCTCGACGAGGCGCTGCACACCGTGCGCGACCAGCCGTACGGAACGGTGCTGCTCATCGTGGTCGCGCTGGGCATCGCCGCGTACGGCGGCTACTCCTTCGCCCGCGCCCGCTTCGCGCGGCTCTGATGCGGCTCGCCGGGCTCGCCGGGCTCGCCGGGCTCGCCGGGCTCGCAGCCGCGGCGCTCGCCGTGGTGGCGCCCTGGCTCGGGTGGGTGCTGGTCGTCGACGGTCGCGTGGTGCCCGGCTGGGGCCTCGGTCTCGGGGTGCTCGTCGTCGCGGTGATGCTCCTCTGGATCCCGCGTGCCACCCGGGTGCGCGCCGCTGACGAGGCCCGGGGAGCGCGGGTGGTCCCGCGCTGGGCCAGCGCCGTCGCGACGGCGCTGGCCGTGGCGAGCGTCGGCCTCGGGGTCGCCGGTGACGCGTTCTCCGGCGCGGAGTACCAGGTGCTCCGCTCCGAGGCCTCGGACGGCTGCCGGGTCGTGACACGCGAGACGTCGTTCCTGGCGGCCGGGAGCGGCGACGTCTACGTGGTGCGGAATCTCGGCGTCGGGCAGCGAACCGGCACCTGGGTCGCCGACGACGGCTACCGCCCCGTGCGGGCGGACGCCTACGACCTCGCCCTGGGGCCGGACGGCGGGACGCTGACCGTGCGTGGCACGGCGAACGATCCGGTCATGCCGAGCACCCATCCGATCGACTGCGGCTGACCCGGTTCAGCGAGAATCGGGCGCCGTGCCACTAGGTTTTCCGGCGTGGCCACTACTGACGACTCGCACCCGACGAACAGTTCGCACCGGCCCGACGGCGGCGACGAGAGCCAGCCGTGGTTCACGCTCGCGCACGACTACGAGAAGGCCCGAGCCAGGGAGGACTCGCTCGACCGCCTGGTCGAGTGGCCCGCGCAGCGAGACCTCCTGGGTGACGTCGGCGGTCTGTCGGTGCTCGACGTCGGCTGTGGCAACGGCGCCAAGCTGGCGGAGCTGGTTCGCGACGGTGCGACGGCGTCCGTCGGCGTCGACATCAGCGGCAACTTCCCGGCCGGACCGACACCCGGCATGGAGCTCGTCCGGGGCGACCTCTCCGACCTGGAGTCGGTGCCGGAGCTCGCGGGCCGCACGTTCGACCGGATCTTGTTCCTGCAGTCGATCGGGTACGCGAACGACCCGGTGCGCACGTTGCGGGCGGCACGGGCGATGCTCGCCGACGACGGGTTCATCCTGCTGACCAGGAGCCATCCGATCAGGTGGGCGGTCGAACGGGCGGAGCAGAACGGGACCACCCTCGGCGAGGAGTACTACTCCACGGCCTCCTACACCTACTACCACCGGTCCTGGAACGACCAGATCGCTCTCACGAAGCGTGCCTACACAGTCGCCGACCTGCTCAACCTGTTCAGCGCGGCAGGGCTCTCGATCGAGACCACGGTCGAACCCCAGCTCTCCGAGGAGGCCCGGCGTCGCTACCCGCACAAGCAGGTATGGATGGACAAGTACCTCGGCATCCTGATCTTCAAGCTCCGGCCCCGTCCCTGAGCGGCTGGCAGCCCGCGCCGGGAACGACGAAGGCCCCAGGTCTCTGACCTGGGGCCTTCGTAGCTGAGCGGGTGACGGGAATCGAACCCGCGCTATCAGCTTGGGAAGCTGAAGTTCTACCATTGAACTACACCCGCAACGTCCGGTTCTGACCGGGTTTCTGCCGTTCCGGAATCCCGCTAGGGTTCCGCAACAGCGCCCCCTGAACCTGGCGCGCGACCCGATCATACCCAAACTCGCCCGGATGCCCGAACCGGTTTCCGTGCGAGTGTCGCCGAGCAGCCGGAGCAGCAGTGAGCGAGCATCCCAGCGAGAAGCCCACCGAGCCGATCTACCAGGAGACCAAACCCCTCCCTCCGCGGCCGCCGCAGCCGCCGAAGTCGGCGCGCGAGACCCGCGCCATGCAGACGCCCAAGTCCGCCCCGGCGAACTACCAGCAGCAGTACGACTACGACCGCCCGACCCCGCCGGCGGAGCACGTCCCGGGCCGCAAGTCCCGGATCACCGCGGGCCTGCTCGGCATCCTGCTGGGCGTGGTGGGCGCGCACCGGTTCTACCTGGGCTACAAGGGCCTGGGCTGGATCATGCTCCTCATCACAGCGGTGTCGCTGGGTCAGGCCTGGTTCGTCCCGGCGATCTGGGGCGCCATCGAGGGCATCCTGTACCTCGTCATGCGCAAGGGCTACTGGTCGGTGGACTCGAAGCACCGTCCGCTGCAGTGGTGACCACCGCAGGCTGACCACCGGCGCGCTCCCCGGCGAGGCCGGCGCCCGTCCCGAACCGGGGCGGCGTCGGCCCCCGGTGGCCAGTACCGTATCCGGGTGCTCCTCTCCGACCGCGATATCCGTGCCGAGCTCGACGCCGACCGCGTGGTGCTCGACCCGTACGACGCGTCGATGCTGCAGCCGTCGAGCATCGACGTGCGCCTCGACAAGTTCTTCCGGCTGTTCGACAACCACAAGTACCCCTTCATCGACCCCGCGACGGACCAGCCCGAGCTGACCCGCCTCGTCGAGGCGGAGAACGGTGAGGCGTTCGTCCTGCACCCGGGTGAGTTCGTGCTCGGCAGCACCTTCGAGGCGGTCACGCTGCCCGACGACGTCGCCGCCCGTCTCGAGGGCAAGTCCTCCCTCGGCCGGCTGGGCCTGCTGACGCACTCGACCGCCGGCTTCATCGACCCGGGGTTCAGCGGCCACGTGACGCTGGAGCTGAGCAACGTCGCCACGCTGCCCATCAAGCTGTGGCCCGGCATGAAGATCGGCCAGCTCTGCTTCTTCCGGCTCTCGTCGGCCTCCGAGCACCCGTACGGGTCGGACCTGTACGGCTCCCGCTACCAGGGCCAGCGCGGCCCGACGGCGTCCCGCTCCTCCCAGAACTTCCACCGCACCACGGTGTGAGCGGGGCCGGCCCACGGGCCGTCCGGGCGCGCCGACGGGCGGTCGCCGGAAGGTAGGCTCCGGGTGCCCGGCGCCGGCCGGGCACCAGGACCTCGAAGGGACCCCGATGGCCGCTCCCCAGCTTCCGCTCCTGCCGCGCACGGTTGCGCAGGCACACCAGGCCAGGCACGTGCTGACCGTGCCCGGTGACGTGGAGCTGGACGAGATCGAGGTGCTCGCCCTCTCGCGGTTCTCCGCGACCCGCTGGGACGTGGTCCCCGCCGGGATCCTCCCGGGCAACGTGGCCGGCGCGCCGCAGGGCCGCCGGGCGCAGGGCAAGGAGCCCGGCGTGCTGCGGGTCTCGCGGCACGCGGTGATGAACGGGCCGTACCAGCCCGTGGGCGACGGCTTCGACGTCGGCGTGCCGCCGGGTGCCGCGATGGCCTTCGACATCGTCTGCCACCGGGAGCGCGGCGAGGCCCCGTTCCCCGCGGGGGACCGCGACGGCATCGGGCGGGCGTTCGCCGCGGGCATGCCGGAGCGCGAGGAGCGCCGCCTGGTCGAGTGGCTCGTCGCCGTCGCGCGTCGTCTCGGCGGCTCGCTGCGCCTGGACGTCGGCGGCCTCTGGGACGCCGCCACGGACGGCCCGCCCGCGCGGAAGGGCGCCGGCGTCGTGCTCACGCCGGACGCCGGGGCCTCGATCGACATGACCGTCTACTCCGACGTCTGGCTCGACCCGCAGGCCGCGCACAGCATCCTGCAGCGGGTGCACCCCCGGGCCCGGCTGCACATGGACGGCAAGGAGTGGGGCGGTCCGCCTGACGGCATCGCCGACAAGCCGCTCTACCGTGGCGAGGAGATGGACCCCGAGCTGCGCAAGAAGCTGCACGCGGCCGCGGACGAGTACGACATCAAGGCGCTCACCGGCCCGCGCGTGCTGGACGGGTACGGCCTGGTCGTGGAGCTCGGCGTCGACGGCATCGTCTCGGTCGAGATCAGCGGCGAGGAGAAGCTGCCGCGGCTGCTGCGCGGCCTGCCGTGGGCCGAACAGGGCGCCGTCTGCTACCGGGTGCACTGGGAGCCGCAGGACCTCGTCGAGTCGCAGCGCGAGTTCCCCAACATGGAGCTGCGGATCGCGCGCAAGCGCGCCGCCGAGCTGGTGGCGAGGCTCGCAAGTGCGATCCACGACGCCGCCGGAGGCGAGATCGCCGACGAGGACGGCTTTCTGGTAGACCCCGTCGACCTGTAGGCGCCCGGCGCTTTACCCGGTTTGTCCGCCTGCTGTCCGCCCGATCGCGTCGGCCGGCCGGCTGCCGGGTCCGGCCCGCGGTCCCGCGAGCCGGGCCCGCCGCCCCCGAGCGAGGCCCGGCCCGCCGCCCCCGGAGCCGGGGGCGGCCGCGGGTCAGAGGTACTGGCCGGGCGTCCGGCGCTCGCCGGACTCCTCCTCGGAGGCACCGGGCAGGGTCGGGCCGCCGGGGCCGGCCGGGCCGAACGCCGCGGTGCCGGGCGGCAGGGCGCGCCGCATCTGGGAGAGCTGCGCCTGCGCCGCCATCTGCTGCGCGACGAGCGCCGTCTGGATGCCGTGGAAGAGTCCCTCGAGCCAGCCCACGAGCTGCGCCTGCGCCACGCGGAGCTCGGCGTCGGACGGCGCGGAGTCGTCCGTGAACGGCAGCGTGATGCGGTGCAGCTCGTCGACGAGGTCGGGGGAGAGGCCGTCCTCGAGCTCGTGGATCGAGCGCTCGTGGATCTCGGCGAGGCGGGAGCGGGCGGCCTCGTCCAGCGGGGCGTCGCGGACCTCGTCGAGCAGCCGCTTGATCATGCCGCCGATGCGCATGACCTTGGCCGGCTCCTCGACCTGGCCCACCACGGACTCGGCCTCGTCCGGCTGGCGCTCGTCGCCGGCGCCCTCGGGATCGCCCTCCGGCGGCACCGCGGCGCCGTCGGGCGTGACGACCTGTGGGTGCGCGGTGGGCGACTGGTCGCGTCGGTCGTCGGACTGGGGGGTGGCTCGCTCGTCGTTCATGGGTCCAGTCTTGCCCGAATCGACTGTCGGCTGCATTGCATTCTTGGACGGAGAACGAAATTGTCGACCATGCCTATATATAGGCACGCGTTGATCAGGGGACCAGGAGCACTTTGCCGAAGGCCTCGCCCGACTCGAGCAGGTCGTGTGCGGACTGCGCTTCCGAGAACGGGATTCGGGCATGGATCACCGGCCGGACCTGGCCAGATGCGAACAGTGGCCACAGGTTTTGTTCGGTATCGGCGACGATCCGCGCTTTCTCCTCAGGGGGCCGGGACCGCAGCAGGGTCCCGGTCACGGTCCCGCGCCGCGCGAGCAGCGCGCTGAGGTCGAGCTCGCCGCGCCGCCCCTGCTGCATCCCGATGACGACCAGGCGGCCGCCACGCGCCAGGGCGCGCACGTTGTCGCCCAGGGCGCCGCCGCCGAGCAGGTCGAGCACGACGTCCGCCCCGCGGCCGTCGGTGGCCCCGAGGACCTCCTCGACGAAGTCCTGCCGGCGGTGGTCGACGACGACGTCCGCGCCGAGCTCCGCGCACCGCGCCGCCCGCTCCGGGCCGCCCGCCGTGGTGACGACGTGGGCGCCGAGCGCCTTGGCGACCTGGATCGCGGTGGTGCCGATCCCGCCGGAGCCGCCGTGGACCAGCGCCCACTCGCCGGCGCGCAGACCGCCGACGCCGACCAGGTTGCTCCAGACCGTGCACGCCGCCTCGGGCAGCGCGGCCGCGTCGACCAGGTCCATGCCGTCGGGTACGGGGAGCACCTGCGTCTCGCGGACCACGACCTCCTCCGCGTAACCGCCGCCCTCGAGCAGCGCGACGACCCGGTCCCCGACGCGCCAACGCGACACGCCGAGTCCGACACGCTTCACAGTTCCTGATATCTCAAGACCTGGCCAGTCCGGGGCATTCGCGGGAGGGGGGTAGTATCCGGCCCGTTGTAGCAGGTCAGCACGGTTCACTCCGGCGGCTGCGACGGTGATCACCACGTCGCTTTGGCCAGCATTCGGGTGATTCAGGGATGAAATGGAGAGTTTCCCTGATGGCCCCGCTCCGGATATCGTGACGGCTCGCACATCGATGAAGCCTACTTCCGTGTGGCCTCACGAGGGTCGCCAGCGGAAACCGGGTGCCGGTAACTTGTACGCAGCACCGAGGGTGTTCGGCGGGCACCAAGCACGCCAACCCCCTTCCGGATCAGTGATGGAGAGAGGTACGCATGTTCCGCAGGTTGGGAGTGCGCGGGAAAGTTCTTGCGACACTGGTCACGCCTGCCGTCGTCCTGGTCATCGCAGCGGCGTACATCATCGGCCTCTCGGTGGCCGACGCGATGCGCGCCCAGCAGACGGCTGATCTAGTCGCTGCGCTCGAGTACCAGGACCACGCAGGCACCGCGTTCGCGCAGGAGCGCTATCTCAACATCGTCGCCATGATCGACGACGGCGACGCCGGTAACGCGGCCCGTCTCGCTCTGCTGCAGGGGACCCCTGAGCTGGGCGAGGACGGCAAGCCGGTCACCAACGACGACGGCGAGACGGTCTGGGCGGCTCCGGCGGCCCAGGCACAGACGATCAGCGCCCTCGACAAGCGCGACGACGAGCTGCTGGACATCGACATCTCGATGCTGGACCAGCGCGTCAAGGACGCCGTGACGCAGACCATCCAGGACCGCGCGGCCATCACCGAGGTGCAGAAGAAGGTCGCCGACGGGCGCCTCACCGAGAAGAACGCGACCGAGGCCTACGGCACCTACATCGACGGTGCCCTCGAGGTGATGGACGCGATCGCGGACACCTCGGAGGACCGCGACCTCGGTACCCGCCTCGAGGCGTACCACTCGATCGACCAGCTCATGCTGACGAACACCTACGAGCGGCCGATCGTGAGCCTGGCCCTCGGGATCTTCACCTCCTACCCGGCCGACCAGGCGGAGGCCGCCTCGCGGTCGCTGGCGCTCCGTGGCGCCGACCTGGTCAACCTCGGTGACCGCGAGTGGGACGCCACGCAGGACCTCTTCGACCGCATCCCGGGCGAGTACCAGGTGCCCGGCATGGACGGCGTCTACGGCACGGTGCGCGGCTACGTCGCCCGCGGTGACCTCGCGGCCATCCAGCAGGCGCAGATCGGGGCGTTCTCCACCGAGTCGGCGAAGTGGGTCGACGAGGGCCGCATCGTCCGCGACGCCGTCCGCGAGGACACCGCGGGCTTCGCCCAGGAGCGCGCCGACGTCGCCGCGAACCGCGCCTACCTCACCGGTGGCGTCGCGATCGCGGCCCTCGGCTTCTCGGTCATCATGGCCCTCGTCATCGCCCGCCGCCTGGTCTCCCCGCTGCGCCGCCTCACCCAGGCCGCCGGCGTGGTCCGTGACCGCCTCCCCACGCTGGTGGAGCAGGTGTCCGTGCCGGGTCAGGGCCCGAGCATCGACCTCGACCCGATCTCGGTCGAGTCCTCGGACGAGATCGGCCAGCTGGCCGCCGCGTTCAACGACGTCAACCGCACGACCATCGACGTCGCCCGCGAGCAGGCAGCCCTCCGTGGCTCCATCGCCGAGATGTTCGTCAACGTGGCCCGCCGCGACCAGGTGCTCCTGAACCGGCAGCTCGCGTTCCTCGACGACCTCGAGCGGTCCGAGGAGGACCCGTCGACGCTGTCGAACCTGTTCCGCCTCGACCACCTCGCGACCCGTATGCGCCGCAACGCGGAGTCCCTGCTCGTCCTCGCGGGCATCGACTCCGGTCGTCGCGTGCGCCAGCCGATGCCGGTCTCCGACGTCATCCGTACCGCGTCGTCCGAGATCGAGCTGTACGACCGGGTCCGCCTGAACCTCGTCGTCGACCCGATGATGCTGGGCCACAACGCGCTGAACGCCGCGCACCTGCTGGCCGAGCTCCTGGAGAACGCGACGATGTTCTCCGAGCCGCACACCCCGGTCGAGGTCACCACGGCCCGCGACGAGCAGTTCGTCACCGTCGTGGTCCGCGACCACGGCCTCGGGATGAACCCGCAGGAGGTCGCGGAGGCGAACCGCAAGGTCGCCAGCCACTCCGCGTCCGACGCCGTCGGCGCCCAGCGCCTCGGCCTCTACGTGGTCGGCCGCCTGTCGGACCGCCTCGGCGCCCAGGTGACGTTCGGCGCGGGCGAGGGCGGTACCGGCACCGAGGTGACGGTCCGCTTCCCGGCCGTGCTGTTCATGCCGGACAACGCGATGCCGCTGCCGATGCCGACGGACCCGCTGGAGGCCAACACGCAGGCGGCCGCCTCGCAGATGATGGGCGGCATGGCCACGGGCCCGGGCACCGGCGCGATGCGCGGTGCGGGCGCTCCCACCAACGGCTTCGGCTCGCCCGCCGCCCCGGCCACGACGGCCGTGCCGGCCCAGGGCGGCCTGCCCGTCCCGACGGGCACGTCGCAGATCGCCGCGGCCGCCTTCGCGGCCCAGCCGGCCCCGGTCGCGCAGCAGGTCGACATCAACGCCCTGACCGACGGCACGACGGCGCTCGGCCTGGCCCGGCGCCGCAGCTCGACGGCGGCGCAGCCCGTCGCCGAGACCACGCCCACCGGCTCGATCGTCCTGCCGGAGATCCAGACGCCGTCACTGCCGCAGGAGTACCAGGCCGACGACAACGCCTGGGCTCCGCCGTCGAACGTGTCCGAGGGCAGCTCGCTCCCGAGCCGTCAGCGCGCGCAGCAGCCGCCGGAGCCGGTCGCGCCGGTCTTCGAGGACACGACCCCGGCCGCCGTCGACGTGGACCAGCGCAGCGCGCTGTTCTCGAGCTTCCGGTCCCTGAACACGATCGACCCGGTCGAGGGCAGCACGCAGTCGCTGCAGCTCGACCCGATCACGCAGGACCCGGCAGCGCTCCCCGGCATGTCCGACACCGACGTGATGCGGTTCCCGGCGGCCGGTGGCGGTCGCTCGCCCGCGGCCCCGGCGCCGGCCCCGGCCCCCGCGCAGAGCTTCGGTGCCCTGCCGGAGCGCACAGCGGGCCCGTTCCAGGGTGACGACAGCCAGTCGCAGGCCTTCGGCGCCGAGGCCCCGGAGGGTCCCGACTCGTCGTTCGAGGCGCTGCCCGCGTTCGAGGAGCTCATGGCGGACCTGCCGAGCCGCCGCTCGACCGCGTCGAACGCCCAGCAGGGTGCCAAGCCGGCCCAGAAGCGTGGCCTGTTCGGCCGCCGTCCGGGTCAGCCCGCCACCGGCGAGCTGCGTGCCTACCAGCCGCAGGAGCAGCGTCCGGCATCGCGTCCGATCCAGACGGTCGCCGGCCCCGTGGCGGGTGCGCCGACCTTCGGTGCACCGGTCGTGCCGGCGCCGAACGTCGAGGCACCGGGCTTCCCGACGCAGAACTTCCCCACGCAGGCCCTCCCGGCGCAGAGCTTCCAGGCGCCGAGCGGTCCGCCGCAGGGCAACCCCGCCCCGCTGACCGGTGCCTTCCCGGCGCCGGCCCAGGAGGTTCCGCTCGCGGACCCGACCTACCAGCGTGGTTACCAGGAGGGCTACCAGAAGGCGGTCCAGGAGTCGCTGACGTCGGCGCTGCCGGCCATCCCGAACGCTCCTGCGGGCGGCACGGTCCCCGTGCCCATGCAGGCGCAGGCTCCGTCCCCTGGCAGCAACCCGTTCGTGGACGCGGCGCCCCGCGCGGCGGCTCCGGCCGCCCCGGTGGCACCCGCCCCGGCGGCTCCCGCCCCCGCGCCGGCGCCCACCGCGTTCGTCTCGGCCCCGGCCACCCAGGCCGTGCCGGTGGCGGACGTGCAGCAGGCCTTCGAGCCGCCCGTCCGCGAGTTCAGCGAGCCGTACCCGACGGGTGCCGTGTACGACCCGTCGTACGGTTCGTCCGCCCCGCTCGCGAAGCGGGCCGCCGGCACCGACGGCGACGGGAAGGACCCACTAGACCCCGAGTACGTGCGTGACTCGGTGGAGGCCCGGTCGGAATGGACCGCCTCGGCAGTGCTCTACGAGGAGATGACGAGCCTTCTCCGTCGCGGGGCTTATCAGGAAGATGATGTGAAAGAGAACGACTCGTACCGTCCGGCAGCCGTGAGCACCGAGGTTGCCAGCGGTGGGCTGACTCGCCGTACCCGTGGTGCCTCCGGCACCGGTGCGGACCCGGCCGTCGAGCGTCTCTCGGCTCGCATCGACCGTGATCCCGAGCAGCTTCGCTCGCGTCTCTCGGCGTTCCAGTCGGCCACCGCGCGTGGCCGGTCGGAGTCCGTGGACGAGGGCAAGTCGGAGCACGAGAACGGCAAGAACGGCGGTGGGGACTCGACGTGGGCACCCTCGACCGTGAATCATGTCCCTGACTCAGCGCCGCAGTCGCGGTGACAAGCGCGTCTGTGGATTCTGACTAGGAGGAACAGAGTGACCCTCAGCACCGAAGCAACCAATTTCGGTTGGCTGCTCGACAACTTCGTGCGTACCGTTCCCGGCAGTCGGCACACGCTCGTCGTGTCGGCAGACGGCCTGCTCATGGCGATGTCCGACCAGCTCGACCGCACCAGCGGCGACCAGCTGGCGGCGATCGTCTCCGGTATGTCAAGCCTCACGCGTGGAGCTTCTCGGCAGCTCAACGGCGGTAACGTCCGTCAGGCGATCATCGAGATGGACAACGGCTTCCTCTTCCTGATGAACGTCTCGAACGGGTCCGTTCTCGGCGTGGTCGCGGAGGCCACGTGCGACATCGGCCTCATCGGCTACGAGATGGCTCTCCTGGTGTCCCGTACCGAGGCCACGCTCACGCCGCAGCTGATCTCGGAGATGCGTGGCAGCCTCCCGGTCGATGGGCAGACCCGAGCCGCCAGCGTGGGATGAGGACTCGACCATGACGTACGCACCTTTCGGTTCCCAGGGGCAGGGGGACGTCCGTGAGACGTCCACCGTGCGCCCCTACGCGGTCACCGGAGGCCGGGTGCGGTCGGAGCTGTCCGACCTGCCGCTCGAGGCCCTCGTGGAGGTACTTCCCGGGGCAGTCAGCAGTTTCGGGCTGCCTCCCGAGAAGCGCGCGATCCTCCAGCACGCCGCGCACACGTACGTGTCGATCGCCGAGCTCTCGGCCCTTCTGCGGCTGCCCCTGGGTGTCGTCCGGATCCTTGTGGCGGACATGCAGGAGGAAGGGCACGTCACCGTGCACACCTCGACACCGGTTAACGTCCACACAGGCCACGGCAGCTCGAACTCGGGCCTGTCGCTGAGCGTCTTGGAGAGTGTTCTTAATGGCATTTCCGCCCTCTGACGGCGGGGCCCGTAGCGGTCCCAACTGGGCCCCGGTGTCGGGTAACGCCGGCACTGCGACCGCTTCCTCGAACGCGCCCGCGCGCCAGAGTGTGCTGGGTGGCGGCGGTGGCGCCGCGGCGCCCACCGCGCAGGCGTCCCGTCCCGCGCAGGCGCAGCCCGCGCCGCCGGTGATGCAGCAGGCGCCGGCGGCCAACGCCGGTGCGCAGCCGGCACCGGGCGCGCAGCCCGCGCCGGAGCGCACCGCCCCGACCGTCGTCAAGATCGTCGTGGCCGGTGGCTTCGCGGTGGGCAAGACCACGTTCATCGGGTCGATCTCCGACGTCGAGCCGCTGAACACCGAGGCTGCCATGACGGAGCACTCGGTCGGCGTGGACGACGCCGGTGGCGTCACCGACCGCAAGACCACCACCACGGTGGCCATGGACTTCGGCCGCGTGGAGCTGCCGGGCAACCTGTGGCTGTACCTGTTCGGTACCCCGGGCCAGGACCGCTTCCTCTTCATGTGGGACGACCTGGTGCGCGGTGCGATCGGTGCCGTCGTGCTCGTCGACACGGACCGCCTGGAGCAGTGCTTCCCGGCGATCGACTACTTCGAGTCGCGCAACATCCCGTTCGTCGTGGGCGTGAACTGCTTCGACGGCGTGGCCAAGCACCGGCTCGAGGACGTGCGCGAGGCGCTGCAGATCCCCTCGCACGTGCCGATGCTGTACACGGACGCACGCTCGCGCGCCGCGACCAAGCAGACGCTGATCGCGCTGGTCCAGCTCGCGATGCGCCAGCTCCGGTCGGGCGCACAGGCGCAGGGCTGAGCCGCACTCCAGCACCTCGCGGACGGCGGGCCACCCTGGGGGCGGCCCGCCGTCGCTGTTCCGCCGGACGCTAGACTGTGGGGCCGAGCCGGCCCGCTCGCAGGGGTGCCCGGCACCAGGAGGGCTGACAGAGCGGCCTAATGTGACGGTCTTGAAAACCGTTGTGGGGCAACCCACCGGGGGTTCGAATCCCTCGCCCTCCGCTCCCGCACCGCACGGCCGAGCGCCTGTCCTGTCCCACCCGACACTCGTCGGGCCGGACCGGGCAGGCGTTCTGTCGTACGGTCGCTAGCTGATGCCCACGATGGGCAGGCGCAGCGCGGCCGGCGCCGCCTCGGGCACGACCGGGGCCACGGGTCGTACGGGCTCGACCGGACGGTAGGCCGACCCGAGGGCGGGCCGCCCGTCCTCGTCGTCCGCATTGGGCCACAGTGCGCAGGCCCGCTCGGCCTGGGCCGTGATGGTCAGCGACGGGTTCACCCCGAGGTTCGCGGTGACGGCCGAGCCGTCCATGACGTGCAGGCCCTCGTGCCCGAACACCCGCAGGTACGGGTCCACCACGCCGTCGTCCGCGGCGGAGCCGATCGCGCAGCCGCCCAGGATGTGCGCCGTCAGCGGGATGTTGAACGGGTCGCCGATCGTGCCGCCCGCGATGCCCTCGACCCCGTCGTCACCCATCGTCTCGGCCATGCGGCGCACGGCCTCGTGGCCCTCGGGGATCCAGCTCGGGTTGGGCGCGCCCGTGCCCTGCCGCGACGTCATGAAGCGGCCGAAGGGGGAGCGGCGGGTCATCGTGGTCAGCGAGTTGTCGTGGGCCTGCATGACCAGCGCGATGACCGTCCGCTCGGACCAGCGGCGCCAGTCCATCAGCACGGGCAGCCACCTGAGGTTCTTGCCCATCTCGGCGAACCAGCGGAGGAACCGGAACGGTCCGCCGTCGACCAGGATGTGCTGCAGCGCCGCCATCACGTTGGAGCCGTGGCCGTAGCGCACGGGCTCGATGTGCGTGCTCTCGTTCGGGTAGAACGACGACGTGATCGCGAGCCCGCGCGAGTAGTCGGTCGAGCCGACCTTGTGCGTCATCGCGCCGAGCAGGGCCTCGGAATTGGTGCGCGTGAGGTGCCCGAGCCGGTCCGAGAGGCGGGGCAGCGTGCCGGCGTCCTTCATGGCGTGCAGCAGGCGCTGCGTGCCGAGGGTGCCGGCGGCGAACACGACCTGCCGGGCGGTGAACGTCCGGCGGCCGCCGAGCTTCCGGCCCGTGCGGTGGGTGCGGATCTCGTACCCGCCGCCCTCCGCGTCGGTCCGCGGCCGGACGACGTCGGCGGTGGTCAGCGGGTGCACCACCGCGCCCGCGTGCTCCGCCAGGTAGAGGTAGTTCTTGACCAGCGTGTTCTTGGCGCCGTGCCGGCAGCCCGTCATGCACTCGCCGCACTCGATGCAGCCCGTCCGTTCCGGCCCGGCCCCGCCGAAGAACGGGTCGGCCGCCCGGCAGCCCGGCGACGGCGACTCCGCGCCGCCGGGGCCGAAGTACACGCCCACCCGGGTGGGCCGGAAGGTGTCGCCCACGCCCATGTCGTCCGCGACGGACCGGATGACGTCGTCCGCCGGAGACCGCCCGTGGTACCTGACCACGCCGAGCATGCGCTCCGCCTGGTCGTAGTACGGAGCGAGCTCGGTCTTCCAGTCGGTGATGCGCGACCAGGCGGGGTCCGCGTAGAACGGGTCCAGGGGGCGGTACAGGGTGTTCGCGTACACGAGCGAGCCGCCGCCCACACCGGCGCCCGTGAGGCACAGGACGTTGCGCAGCAGCCGGACCCGCTGGATCCCGTAGCAACCCAGCGCGGGTGCCCAGAGGAACTGCTTGAGGTGCCAGGAGTTCTTGGCGAACTCGTCGTCCGCGAAGCGGCGGCCCGCCTCGAGCACGCCCACCCGGTAGCCCTTCTCCGTGAGCCGGAGGGCCGCGACGCTGCCGCCGAAGCCTGAGCCGATCACCAAGACGTCGTAGTCCATGACCGCGAATGTACCGCTTATTGACGCTGTGTGAAATACGCTGCCATGATGCGCCGGACGGCACCGAGGGTGCTGCACCGCCCGCCCGCGCCCACCTGCTTCGGAACGAAAAAATGGCGGGATCACGCGGCTGCGGCGCGGTCGGGCGGGCCGCCGTCCGTCCCGCTTTGCTCAGGCTGCCGTACGCCAGGTAGCCTGGGCCGCGCGGCACCGCCCTGCCTGGGTGGAGGCTGTCGCGAGGAGACGTCGCATAGTCAGGTCTAGTGCGCCACCCTGCTAAGGTGGTAACGGGGCAACCCGTTCGAGGGTTCAAATCCCTCCGTCTCCGCCAGGAAGGTCCCGGCCGCGCGTGACGCCCGGGGCCTTTTCTGTGGGAGACGCCGGGCTTCCGGACGGTTGTGACGGAGTTCTCCCCGGGAAGCACGGATTTGAGTTTGGGTCCGCGCCGAACAGGCTGTAATGTTCTCGTCGGTCGGCCGTGTGAACGGCGGACAGACAGCAGGTAGTACGACCAGCGCCCGTAGCTCAACGGATAGAGCATCTGACTACGGATCAGAAGGTTGGGGGTTCGAATCCCTTCGGGCGCACAGCAAGGAACGAGGCCCCGGTCAGCGGAAACGCTGACCGGGGCCTTTTCGTTGCCGACATGCCGACGACGAAGGTGACGCCGTTCCCCGTCAGGCTCCCCGCCAGATGGTCGCGGGCCTGCCCTCGGCGCCGCGCCGGCGGCACGTCGCGATCCGGTCACGGTTGCTTTCCGGGCCGTCGAACCATTGACCCGGCCTCGGGGCGATCGCTACCTTCGCGTGCGGCACACCCGTTCGGAGAACGACCAGGGCCGCGGGCGCCGGGGCTCAACGGTGCGCTCCGACGTCGGACCAGGGGAGGCCCGGGCGGGCGTGCTGCCAAAGGCGTGGCTCCCCGGCCGACGGGAGCGACCTGGTGCGGACAGCCGGATGCTCGGCCAGGATGCGAAGCGGACGCGCCGACGGCATGGAGGAATCCGGATGAGCGACATCGTGCAGGACCCCGGCACCCGGTCCGGTGAGTTCGTGCAGTCCCTCGAGCGCGGGCTGTCGGTGATCCGCGCGTTCGGCCCGGACCGCGCCCGGATGACGCTGAGCGAGGTGGCCCGCGCGGCCGACCTGAGCCGGGCGTCGGCGCGCCGCTTCCTGCACACGCTCGTCGAGCTCGGCTACGTCGTGACCGACGGGCGCGTGTTCGCCCTGCGCCCCCAGGTGCTCGAGCTCGGGTACGCCTACCTGTCCAGCCTCTCGCTGCCGGAGGTGGCCCAGCCGCACCTGGAGCGGCTCGCGGAGGACGTCGGCGAGTCGTCGTCCGTCGCCGTGCTGGACGGCGCCGAGATCGTCTACGTGGCGCGGGTCGCCACGCACCGCATCATGTCCGCGGCGATCCAGGTGGGTACGCGCTTCCCGGCGTCCGCCACGTCGATGGGGCGCGCGGTCCTGGCCCACCTGCCCAGCCGCGACCGCGACGACTTCCTGGGCGCCGTCGCCCTGGTGCCCCTCACGCCCCGCACGATCGTCGACGTCGAGCTGCTGCGCGCGGAGCTGGACCTGGTGCGCGACCAGGGCTGGGCGCTCGTCGACCAGGAGCTGGAGGAGGGGCTGCGGTCCCTGGCCGCGCCCTTACGGGACCGGTCCGGGCGCGTGGTCGGTGCGGTGAACGTGTCTGCCCCGGTGCGCCGCGGTGCGGTCGAGGAGCTCGTCGCCGAGTTCCTGCCGGCGCTGCTGCGCGCGGCCGCCGAGATCGAGGCGGATCTGGCCCGCACCCGCGGCTGAGCCCTGCGGTACCGTGGGCGTACGCATACGGAACTTGTGTGCGCACTGCGAACGTGCAGAGGTGTGAATCGATGAGCTCGGCATTCGTCTACGACGCGGTGCGCACACCCTTCGGCCGCTACGGCGGCGCGCTCGCCGGGGTGCGGCCGGACGACCTGGCGGCCTTCGTGGTCGGCGAGCAGGTCCGCCGGGCCCCCGGCCTGGACCCGGCCCGGATCGACGACGTGATCCTCGGCAACGCGAACGGATCCGGCGAGGAGAACCGCAACGTGGCGCGGATGGCCGTGCTGCTGGCGGGGCTGCCGCTGTCGGTCCCGGGTGTGACGGTCAACCGCCTGTGCGGCTCGTCGCTGGACGCCGTCGTCCAGGCGGCCCGTGCCGTGGAGACCGGCGACGCCGACGTCGTCGTGGCCGGCGGCGTCGAGTCCATGAGCCGTGCGCCGTGGGTCCTGCCCAAACCCGAGCGGGCCTACCCGGCGGGCGGCGCCGAGCTGGTCTCCACGACGCTGGGCTGGCGCCTGGTGAACAAGCGGATGCGGCCGGACTGGACGGTGTCTCTCGGCGAGGCCACGGAGCGGCTCCGCGAGAAGTACGGCGTCACCCGCGAGAGGCAGGACGAGTTCGCCCTGCGCAGCCACCGGCTCGCGCACGAGGCCTGGGAGGCCGGACGCTACGGCGACCTGGTCACCGCGTACCCCGGCACGGACCTGGCCCGGGACGAGCCGGTGCGCCCGGACGGCACCCTGGAGAAGCTGGCGGCGCTGAAGCCCTCCTTCCGGGCGGACGGCGGCACCATCACCGCGGGCAACGCCTCCCCGCTGACGGACGGCGCCAGCGCCGCCCTGATCGGCTCGGCGGACGCGGCGGACCTGACCGGCCTGGACCCGCTGGCCCGGATCGCGGGCCGTGCCTCGGTCGCCAACGAGCCGCAGTACTTCGGGTACGCCCCGGTGGAGGCCGCGGAGCGCGCGCTCGCGAGGAGCGGCATCGACTGGGTCGACGTCGGCGCCGTCGAGCTCAACGAGGCGTTCGCCGCGCAGTCGCTCGTCTGCCTCGACGCGTGGGGCGTGGACCCGGAGATCGTGAACGCGTGGGGCGGCGCGACGGCGCTCGGGCACCCGCTCGGCGCCTCCGGCACCCGGATCCTGGGCACGCTCGCGCGCCGGCTGGTCGCCGAGGACCAGCGCTGGGGCGTCGCCGCGATCTGCATCGGCGTCGGGCAGGGCGTGGCCGTCGTCCTGGAGAACGCGCGGACAGCCGCATGACCGTCCAGGTCGCGAGCACGGCCGGGGAGGCGCTGGGCGACGTCGCCGACGGCTCGACCGTGATGATCGGCGGCTTCGGACCGGCGGGACAGCCGGTCGAGCTCATCGAGGCGCTCCTGGAGCAGGGGGCCGGCGACCTCGTCGTCGTCTCCAACAACGCGGGCAACGGCGAGGACGCGCTGGCTCGGCTCATCCTCGAACGCCGGGTGCGCAAGATCGTCTGCTCGTTCCCCCGCCAGGTGGACTCCTGGCACTTCGACGCCGCATACCGCGCCGGCGAGATCGAGCTCGAGCTCGTGCCGCAGGGCAACCTGGCGGAGCGGATCCGCGCCGCCGGCGCCGGCCTCGGCGGCTTCTTCACCCCGACCGGCTACGGCACCCCCCTCGCGGAGGGCAAGGAGACCCGCGTGGTCGACGGCGTCCCGATGGTCTTCGAGTCACCCCTGCCCGCCGACGTCGCCCTGGTCAAGGCCTTCCGGTCCGACGGCGTCGGCAACCTCGTCTACCGGCGCACGGCCCGGAACTTCGGACCGGTGATGGCCACGGCGGCTCGGCGGACCGTCGCACAGGTACGGGAGGTCGTGCCGACCGGTTCGATCGACCCGGAGACCGTGGTGACCCCGGGTATCTACGTCGACGCCGTCGTCGCGCTCGACAGCGAGACCGTGCTGGCGGGTTCGCACCCCGGGACGCCGGCCTCGGCGCAGGGGTCGGCCTCGTGAGCGCCGAGACGATGGCTCCGGGCCCGCGGAGCGGGTCCCCTCTGTCCAAGGCGCAGCTGGCCGCCAGGGTGGCCGCGGACATCGAGCCGGGTTCGTACGTGAACCTGGGCATCGGACTGCCCACGCTCGTGGCAGATCACCTGCCGCCCGGCTCGGGAGTCACCCTGCACACGGAGAACGGCCTGCTCGGCATGGGCCCTGCCCCGGAGCCGGCCGACGTCGACCCCGAACTGATCAACGCGGGCAAGGTGCCGGTGACCGAGCTCGCCGGCGCCTCCTACTTCCACCAGGCGGACTCGTTCGCCATGATGCGCGGCGGCCACATCGACGTGTGCGTGCTGGGCGCCTTCCAGGTGTCGACGGCGGGCGACCTCGCCAACTGGTCCACGGGCCGGCCCGGGGCGGTGCCCGCCGTGGGCGGGGCGATGGACCTCGCGGTGGGTGCCCGGCGGAGCGTCGTCATGATGACCCTCCTGACCAAGGACGGTCAGCCCAAGCTGGTCCGGGAGTGCACGCTGCCGCTCACCGGTGTCGGCTGCGTGTCGCGGGTATACAGCGACATCGCCGTGATCGACGTCGGCCCGGCGCTGGCGGCGGACGGCGGTGCGCGCGTCGTCGAGTCCTACGGGGTCACGCGCGGGGAGCTCGAGGAGCTGCTCGGGCTCCGCCTGGGTTAGGCCGGCTCCTGCCGCTCGCTGCGGCGTGGCGCAGCGGGCCGTGGAACGCCGCCTCACGGCGGATGACGAAATCTGAACCAAAGATTACGTGGACATGGCCGACCGGGGGAGTTCTTGGTCTACGCCGGGCCAACGAGCCGCGGGCGGGGGCCGCCGGGCCCGTCTGACATGGCTCCCGCGCGTCCGCACCTGATGGCTTCTTGGAAAAACACCTGGTGAACAGCGCATCTGTGTCGGCTGTCACGCGCCGTGGCTTTGACGGACCCTGCGGGCTCACGTAATGTTCTCGTTGTTCGCCCGGCAGGGAGAGACGGACAGGAAGCGCGAAGAGCGTGACTGGCCGGTCCCGGGGCGGAAACCACCTCAAGATCTCAGGGGGCCTCGTGCGCTCTGGAGCCGGGGGTGGGCTTGCCGGACAGGCACCCCGATGCATGGATCCTGAACAGGATGCTTGCGCCGGGGAGCGTGGTAGGGTAAGTTACAGAGGTTGCCTCCGAACGAGGATGACGCGGTTCAGGCCGCGATCCT
>NZ_ARQM01000015.1 GCF_000385135.1 Promicromonospora sukumoe 327MFSha3.1
AGGATCAAACTCTCCGTAAAAGAGAAACATCCACACCCACCAGGTGGGTGCGAACAATGATACTGGCCAGATCAAAACCAAAACTGGTTTATTGTTGATCCGATCCAAAAAAAGACCCTCGTCATCCCTGTCCACGCCACCATGTGGTGGAGCGACCTGAAACGCTGAGAGTCAAATGATTGGCATTGACTATCAAGCACACTGTTGAGTTCTCAAACAACCGACGCACACCGTCAGGACCGCGATCTTTTCGTTCGCTTCCCTGTCCGGGGCAGTTCCTTAACCTTACCAGATTCTTTCGGCCGATCAAATTCGCTTCAGTTTCTGAAAACCGGAAGGAATTGCAACCCGCCTGCCGAAAATGGCGACCCTATCGACGGATTCTGGGGAACACAAAGTTCCTCGATTCTGCGATGTGGGTTTCAACCCCGGCGCGGCCACCCGGTCCCTTTCGGGCCCCGTGTCCGTCTGCCCGTCGGGCTGACCTGGAGAACATTACACACGATCCCGCGAACGCGCCAACTCAGCGGGAGTGGCCTGGGGCACACGGTGTTTTCGCAGGTCAGAGGCCATTTGAACGGGCTCTTGCGCAACCTCGGACGGCACTTGTGACCGGGGCCACGCCATTTGACGCACAGGTTCCCCGCATGTGCACCTCGACGAAGGTTTGTTACCCGAGTCCGCACCGGCTTTTCCGCTTCCCTGCCCCAGGGGCGCTCGTGGGAGCGCGTACTACGTTCGTGTCGTGACTCCTGAGTACTCACCGGCGTCGGACGCCGGCAGCGGCACCGCCCTGCGCACCTCCACCGGCGTCGTGCGCCGGGCGACCGTCGACGACGCGGCCGAGACCGCCTGGCTCGCGGCCCTCACCTTTCCGCTGGCCTGCCCGCCCGGCACCCCGGTGTCCGACATGGCCGTCCACATCGCGCACAAGCTGACCCCCGGGCACTTCCGCGAGTGGGCCACCAGCACGGAGCACGCGCTGCTCGTGCACGACGACGGCACGCGCCTGCTCGGCTACGTGCTCCTCGTGCTGGGTGCGCCCGGCAGCGCGGCGGAGACCGACGCCGTCCGCGCCGCGAGCGGGCACGAGGCGCCGTACGTCGAGCTGTCCAAGATCTACGTGCATCCCGACGTCCTGGGCGGCGGGGTGGCCGGCGCCCTCATGCGGGGCGCGGTCGAGGCCGCGGCCGAGCTCGGCCCGGGCCTCCCCCTCTGGCTCGGCACCAACGCGCGCAACGAGCGCGCCCAGGCCTTCTACCGCAAGAACGGCTTCGAGGTGGTCGGTAGGCGCACCATGCGGGTGGGCGACCTGGACCACGACGACGTCGTGCTGCTGCGCACCCAGGCGTAGTCCACCGGCAGCCCGAGAGCAGAAAGGTGGGGCCGACGCCCTCCGGCGTCGGCCCCACCTCACCTACCTGGCTGCGCGGGACCGGTCAGCAGCGCTTGGCGCGCAGCGACCGGATCTCGACGTACGACCGCTCGGCGTTGCCGAACGAGTCGACCGGGAAGCCCGGCGCGGCCACCGAGGCGGCGTTGTCCTGCTCCCAGATGCCGTGCCGCCGGCCCGAGCCCGCGAGCGCCGACAGGAACTCGGTGTACGGCAGGTCGCCGGCCCCGAACTCCACGATGTCGTAGCCCCCGGTGTTCGCCGGGTTCGCGTCGCCGTCCTTGAGGTGCAGGAGCGGGTAGCGGTGCGGGTTGCGCTTGACGTAGTCCACCGGCTCGAAGCCCGGGTAGCGGTGCTTGCCCACGAACGCCCAGTAGACGTCCATCTCGAGGAAGACCTTCCTCGGGTCGGTGTTGTCGTAGAAGACGTCGTAGAGCCGGACGTCCGGGTCGTCGGTCGCGAAGCTGAACTCGCCGTCGTGGTTGTGCTGGTAGAACTTCAGGCCGCGGGCGCGGGCCGCCGCGCCGAAGCCGTTGAACTGCTCGGCGGCGGCGAGGTAGCCGGCGACCGTGCGGTCGTTGGTCGGAGCCTGCGCGGTGCCGACGTGCTCCATGCCGAGGGTCTCGGCGATGTCGAGCTCCTGCTCCATGTTGTTGGCGAAGTCGGAGATCCCGCGGTGGGAGCCCACGGCGCGCAGGCCGTTGTCGTCCAGCAGCTGCCGGATCTCCTGCGGGGTGATCGCCCCGACCTGGCCCTGCGTGTAGCCGGCGAACTCGACCTCGGCGTAGCCCATGTCGGCGAGCCGCTCGAACACGGTGCGGAAGCCGAGCGAGGAGACCTTGTCCCTGATCGAGTACAGCTGGATGCCGATGTGGCCTGCGGGCACGAGCACGCGGCCCCCGCCCTTGCCGGCGGCCGCTGCCCCGGTCGCCGCCGCCGGGGCGAGCGTCGCCGCGGCGGCGCTGCCCGCGAGACCGGCACCGGCCAGCGTTGCCGCACCCACGGCCACGGTGCCGCCGGCCAGCCTCAGAAAGTTCCTGCGGTTGACGTCAGTGCGTGATTCCATCACTGCTCTCCTTCGGTCCGAGCGGCCCCGGTCGGGCCGGTCGAGTTCTGTGCGGCGGCCGGGGGCGTGCCCACGCCCTCGCCAACCATGGTGAGCGCGTCGAGGTCGAGGCCCCCGGTCGCGGTGATGTAGAGCGTCCCGGTGTCCGACCGGTCGCGGAAGGACAGGGCGACGTCCTTCCACGTGCGGGCGTTCACCTTCGCCGTGGCGAACGGCTTGGCCTTGGGCGAGCCCCAGCGGAGCTCGATCTTGCCCTTGCCGCGCACGGTCGCCGTCGCACTGTCGATCCCGGCGAGGCTGACGCGTTCGAGGGCGACCGAGTCCTTCTTGGCCAGTCCGGTCACGTACGCGCCGGCCGAGGCCGCCTCGTCCTCGACCACCTCGACGCCGGTGAGCTCGCCGTGCTCGGCCTGCTGCAGCTTGGGGTTCAGGCGCAGGGTGGCCTCGCCGGCGGCCGGCGGCAGGCCGTTGGCCCCGTTGTCGGTGTAGGTGATGACGACGGCGCCGTACAGGTGCGCGCCCGCTCCGTGCTCCGGGGAGTTGGGGTCGGTCGGGAACACGCCGGTGCAGCCCGTGCCCGAGACCTCGGGGTGCGCGTGCTCGTCGTGGCCCAGGCCGTAGGACCAGGCGACCCGCTCGCAGACGGTCTCGGTGCCGTCCTCGGCGTCGTTCGTGGTCACCTCGAAGGCGACCTCGTCGCCCCAGTCGAAGAACCCGCCGTCGGCCGGGAAGTCGACGGTGATCTCGGGCGCCTCGTTGCCGACGCTGATCGACGTCGAGGTGAGCGCGCGCTTGCCGCTGCCGTCGGTGACCCGCAGGCGAGCGGTGTAGACGCCGAGCTCGGTGTAGGTGTGGGTGACCTGCGGCCCGGTGAGGTCGAAGGTGCCGTCGCCGTCGATGTCCCACTCGTAGGTGAGCGCGTCGCCGTCCGGGTCGCTGGAGGCCGACGCGTCGAGCTCGACCTCGACCGGCGCGGACGTGGACGACTCCGGCGTCGCCGTGAACTGCGCCTGCGGCGCCTTGTTCCCCTCGGCGTGGTCGATGCGGTAGAGCCCGGAGTCCGGGTTCTGCCGGAAGAACCCGTCGCCGTACTCCAGGACGTACAGCGAGCCGTCCGGGCCGAACTCCAGGTCGATCGGGTTGTCGTTGATCGGCATGCCCGCGGCGGTGAGCGCCGAGTTGGGGAAGAAGTCCTCGATCTCCCCCACGTCGAACGTGGACCAGTCCACGCTGAACGCGGCGAGGTAGTCCTGCGAGAACTCGCCGAAGAACGCCTTGCCGTCCCAGTACTCCGGGAGCTTGCCGGGCGCCGTGCTGTCGGCGTCGTAGTGGTAGACCGGGCCGCCCATCGGGGCCTGGCCGCTGCCGGAGCCGAAGTTGACGAGCTCGTCGCGCGGCTGCTGGCCCGGCTGGTCGCCGTAGTACAGGGTGGCCGCCCGCGACGGGGGCAGGTCGGTCAGGCCCGTGTTCCAGCGCGAGTTGTTGACGGGTGCGGCGCAGTCGAAGAACTCGCGCGGCGTGGCGGTCTCGAAGTTCCACTCGTTGTAGGCGGCGTTCGGCCCGTGGCAGTACGGCCAGCCCGCGTTGTGCGGGTCGTCGAGGCCCACGGCGTTCCACTCCACGTAGCCCATGGGGCCGCGGTCCGCGTTCGCCGCACCGGCGTCGGGCCCGTAGTCACCCCAGGTCAGGGAGTTGGTCTCGGGGTCGACCTCGATGCGGAACGGGTTGCGCACGCCCATCACGAAGATCTCGGGCCGCGTGTTCTCGGTGCCCGGGGCGAACAGGTTGCCCGCGGGGACGTCGTAGGTGCTGCCCTCCCCCGGTGGTGTGCCGGCGGGGATCTCGTCCTTGACGTCGATCCGCAGGATCTTGCCCCGCAGGTCGTTCGTGCTGCCCGCCCCGCGTCGCGAGTCGAAGCCCGGGTTCATGTTCGGGGCGTCGTTGTTCGGGGCGTAGCCGTTGGCGCCCGGCGTGCCGGCCGGGGTGTTGTCGCCGGTGGACAGGTAGAGGTTGCCCTCGCCGTCGAAGTCGATGTCGGCACCGACGTGGCAGCACTGGCCGCGCTGCACCTCGATGTCGAGGATCGGCTGCTCCGAGTCGAGGTCGAGCGCGTCGCCGGTCCAGGTGTACTTGGCCAGGCGGTTCACGCCCACCCACTGGTCCCAGTAGCTCTCGTCCTCGCCCGCGGGCAGCGTGTTGGGCGCGTTGCCCGCCGGGGTGTCCGCCGCGCCGTCGCCGTCGGCGTCCCGGGGCGCGTACACGAGGTAGACCTCGTTGCTCTCCTCGAAGTCCGGCGCCAGGGCGATGCCCTGCAGGCCGTCCTCGGAGTTGGCGTAGACGTCCAGGGTGTTGGTCACCTTGGTGACGCCGGTCGCGGGGTCGGTCACGCGCACCTCACCGTTGCGCGCCGTGTGCAGCACCCGGAGGTCGGGCAGCACCGCCATGTCGATCGGCTCGCCGACGTCCTTGGTGAGCAGGATCTTCTCGTAGTTGGCCCAGTCGGTGTCGGCCGCCGCGGCGGCCTCGCCGTCGTGCTCGTCGTGCCCGGGGTGGGCGGACGCCGCCGGCATGGCGACGAGCGCCGTGCCCATCAGGGCGGCCGCCGCGAGCGCCGCGAGCGTTCTCTTTCGGCGCGCGTGCGCGCGCGTCTCGATAGTCTTCATTCGTGATGCAGCTCCTCGTCGAGTTGGTCACGCCGACCGGGCCTCGTTCGCATCCCATTCGTCCGGGGCCCGGTCTTCATGCGGTCCGGTGCCGTACGGCGACACCGGGGTGGTGCGGGTAGCTCTGTTCCTTGCCTCCCAGTCAGCGCGCTCGCCGGCGCGCGGGGTTCAGCGGGTCGAGAAGGCGGCGTCGAACGCGGAGTCCGGCGCGTCGTACGCGTGGGAGCGTACGAACTGGAGGGCTTCCGGAGCGCCCACGAGGCGGTCCATGCCGGCGTCCTCCCACTCCACGGAGATGGGGCCGTCGTAGCCGATGGTGTTGAGCATGCGGAAGGCGTCCTCCCACGGGACGTCGCCGTGCCCGGTGGAGACGAAGTCCCAGCCGCGGCGGGGGTCCGCCCACGGCAGGTGGGACGACAGGCGGCCGTTGCGGCCGTTGGTCATCCGCTTCTTCGTGTCCTTGCAGTCCACGTGGTAGATCCGGTCCTTGAAGTCCCAGAGGAAGCTGACCGGGTCGAGGTCCTGCCAGACCATGTGGCTGGGGTCCCAGTTCAGCCCGAAGGCCTCACGGTGGCCGATCGCCTCGAGTGTCCGGACGGTGGTCCAGTAGTCGTAGGCGATCTCGCTGGGGTGCACCTCGTGGGCGAACTTGACCCCCACCTCGTCGAAGACGTCGAGGATGGGGTTCCAGCGGTCGGCGAAGTCCTGGTATCCGGCCTCGATCGCGGCGTCGGAGACCGGCGGGAACATCGCCACGTACTTCCAGATCGCGGAGCCGGTGAACCCGATGACGGTCTTGACGCCGAGCTTGGCGGCGAGACGCGCGGTGTTCTTCATCTCCTCCGCGGCGCGCTGTCGCACGCCCTCGGGGTCGCCGTCGCCCCAGACGCGGTCGGAGACGATGTCGCGGTGGCGCTGGTCGATCGGGTCGTCGCAGACGGCCTGGCCCTTGAGGTGGTTGGAGATCGCCCACACCTTGAGGCCGTGCCGCTCCAGCAGCTCGAGGCGCCCGGCGACGTACTCGTCGTCGTCCCAGCGCCACGGGTCCAGGTGGTCGCCCCAGCAGGCGAGCTCGAGCCCGTCGTAACCCCATTCGGACGCGAGGCGTGCCACCTCCTCGAGCGGTAGGTCGGCCCACTGGCCGGTGAACAGGGTGATGGGTCGTGCCATGGTGCTTCCTCCTGTAGGTGACGATCCGGCGTCTCCGGTCGTGCTCATCGGGGTTCGGTCCGCGGCGTGCGCCTGCGCAGGACGACGGCGGTCACCGCTCCTGCGGCCACGAGCGCGCCGAGCACCCAGCCGGCCCAGACCGGCAGACCGCTCGACGCCGGCGAGACGTCGTCGGCCTGCGCTGCCGTGCCGGCGCCGTCCGCTCCGGCGGCCCCGGTGGTGGTATCGGCCGACGGCGAGTCGGCCGACCCGGCCTCGGACCGCTCGGGCTCTGCTTCCTCGGCGACCGGCGGTGCCACCACGTCGACCTCGGTCTCGGCCTTCGCCTTCTTCGGCTCCTTCACCTGCGCGGTCACAGTCCAGTGCCCCTCGTCGAGCACCGCGGGTTCCGAGCGGTACCAGCCGACGCCCTCGGACGCCGAGACAAGGGTGATCGGTCCGACCTCGTCACCGGCGTCGGAGACCGCCCGCACCTCCACCACGGCCGACTCCTCGACGGGGTGCTTGTCGCCCGCCCAGACCAGTGCGGCGGAGATGCCGCCGGCGCCGTCCGTGCCGAGCTCGATGTCGACCTTGCCGCCGTGCGCGGCGGCCGGAGCCATGGCAGGCACGGCAAGCCCGAGCGCCAGCAGGAACGCCGCGCCGAGGCGGGTGAACTGTTTCAAGATCGTTCCTCTCCGATTCACAGGGGCCCGGGGGTCACCGGCTCTGCCACTGACCCCCGGCCAGGGTGTGACGGGGCGTGCACCGGTAGCCGGTGCACGCCCCAGGTCCGTCAGTCGCACCTCTCTTCGACGGTCACGATGACGTAGGCCTTCCCGGACGGGCTGAGCACCCAGTCCCCGACCGGCGTCAGCTTCGTGTCCTTGTTCGGCGTCGCGATCACCCGGTAGTCACCCGGGGCGAGGTCGCCCAGGTCACGCGGCTTGCCGTCCGCCTCGCCGTCGACCCAGTTGTGCACGACGTAGCTCTTGACCCCGGGGAGCTCGACCGGGTCGATCGATCCCCCGGCGTCGCACGACGCCGGCGTCACCACGACGGCGGGCGTGCTCGGGTCGGGGCACTCGGGCTCCTCGAGCGTCACGAAGAGCACGGCGAGGCCGTTGGCGTTGACCTTCCAGCCGTCCTCGGCGACGAGGACGTACCCGTCGGCCGGCCGGGCCGCGACCCGGTACCTCCCGGGAGCCAGGTCGTCGAGGTCGGTCACGGCGTCACCGGCGGCGCCGTCGACCCATTCCCGCACCACGTAGGACCGCACCCCCTCCACGTCGACCGTGGAGAGCGCACCGCCGGTCACGACCTCGTTTCCGGACCGGTCGTAGGAGCACGTCGGCTGGACGACCTCGACCTTCGGCGTCGCCTCGCTGACCGCCGGCTCCGCGATGGTGAACTCGAGGGTCTCGCCGACCACCGTCTCGCCGTCGGCCGACGCCCGCACCTGGACGGTGTGGGCGCCCGGTGTCGAGACCTCGACCGGCGCCGTGTACTCGGTCCAGCCGCCGTCGTCGACGTTGACCTCCCGGTACACCGTCGCGCCGTCCGGACCGCCCGTGGTCTCCACCGTGACCGTGACCGGTCCGAGCCACTGCCCGTCCGGGCCGTCCGGCTCACCCGGGGACAGCGCACCGGTCACCTGGAGCGGGTCGGCCGCGCCCACCACCCGGAAGTGGTCGAACGACGCCGTGGCCGCCGACTGCTGGGAGGCGCCCAGCGCGTACAGCCCCACCCGGGCGTCCTGCAGCCCGTCGTGGGTCACCGGATCGGCGAGCGCCGTCCAGTCCTCACCGTCCGCACTGTACGCACCGGTGAACGTCGACCCCTCCTTCGACAGCCGCAGGTGCCACACGGCCGACGTCAGCTCGTTCGCGTTCGGCTGCGGGTCCTGCACCACGGAGTCGACCTCGCTGCGCAGCTCGATGCGCTGTGCGACGGCCGCTCCCGCCGCGTTGTCGGTGACGAGGTCGAGCTTGACGTAGTTGTCGTCGTCCCCGTACACGATGAGACCGCCCTGCTGGTACTGCTGGTCGAAGTCCGACCCGTCCACCAGGGTCTCGACGGTCCAGTCGTCCTCCGGCAGGTCCTGCACGACGATGTTCGGCGTGCCGGTGTTGCTGCCGGTGTAGATGTCCGTGGCCGTCGTGTCGATCTCGAGCGCGCCGCCGGTCACGCGGTGACCCGCCGGGTCCTCGCGCACGATGTCCCACCGGCAGCCGTCGAGCCCGTCACCGTCGAACTCGTCGTCCGGGGCGGGAGCCTCGGCCGTGTCGTCCGGGGTGATGTGGAACCAGTCGAACTCGGCGTCCACGACGTCCGCGGCCGAGCCGGCGCCCGCGAGGGCGAAGAGCCCGATCCGTGGGTCGTCGATGCCGGCGAGCGACTTGGTCTGCGGCATGGCCGTGAAGGTCGACCCGTCCGGCGAGTACGACGCCGTCAGGTCCTCGCCGTCGCTGCTGGACAGGCGGACGTACACGGTGTCCGGGTACGCCTGCCCCAGGGCAGCGGTGTTGGAGTCCCCGACCTCGTTCGGTGTGCCGTCCTCCTCACGGATGTACTGGAAGATGCGGGTCGCCGGGTCGGCTGGCGCCGAGCGTCCCTGGATCACCATCTTCGCGTAGTTGTCGGCGTCGCCGTAGACCACCAGGCCGGCCTGCTGGTACTGGGCGTAGGCCGGGATCGTGACCTTCGCCGTCGCGGTGAACGGGCCGTCCGGCAGGTCCTGCAGGACGATGTTCGGGACGGTGGAGTTACCCGTCCCGTAGAAGTCCGCGGCGGCCGCCGGGATCGTGAGCGTCCCGTCGGCGACCCGCAGGTCCTGGTTGCGGTCGAGCACGGTCCAGCGGTCCGGGTCGACGTCGTCCCCGAGGAAGTCGTCCGAGCGACCCGACAGGCACAGGTCCGGCTCCGCGACGACCCCGGTGACCTCGACCATGACGTACTCGACCGCGTAGGCGCCGCCCTCGTCGGTGACGCGCACCTGGAGGCGGTAGGTCCCCGGCTCCTCGTAGGTGTGCTCGAACGACTGGGTGCCGTCGACGAACCCGTCACCGAGCCCGGCGTCCCAGGCGTAGGTCAGGTCGCCCGAACCGTCCGGGTCGGTGGCCTCTGCCGTCGCGGTGACGGTCAGGGGCGCGTCGCCCGCGACCGGGTCGACCGTCAGCGTGACCTCGGGCCGCTCGTTGTCGGTCACCCCGCGGCCCTCGATCTCCATCCAGTTGGCATTGACCCCGCCGGAGAGCAGGACGAAGTGGAGCGAGCCCGAACCGGACGGGACGTCCGTCAGCGCGGTGGCGACGTCGGTGTACTGCTGCCAGCCGCCCGTGTCGGGCACCGTGATCCGGCCGATCTCCGGGCCGTCAGGTGCGTCCCAGCGCAGCGACACCTCACCGCCACCGGCCCCGGAGGCCGCACGCAGCGAGATCTCGTCGACGTTCGCCAGGCTCACCGGTTCGTGCGCCCAGTAGTCACCGGGCTCGATGTACCCGATGTTCTGGCCGCCGCCGGCGGTGTCGCCCGTCTCCTCGATCTGGACTCCCGGGTCACCCGCCCCCTCACCGATGCCGTCCACGCGGCCGGTACCGGTGAAGAACTCCGACTGGACCAGCTTGGGCTGCAGCACCTGCAGGTCGGTCGCCGTCAGCGGTGCGCCGGCGGCGCCGCCGTCGTCCGTGTAGAAGCCCTCGATCACCCAGAAGATGTTCGACTCGATGCCGTGACCCTCGTCCCGGGCGGTCTGGATGACGCCCTCGCAGCCGGTCAGCTCGTCGAACGGGTGCGCGTGGGAGTCGTGCCCGAGCGAGGTGAACAGCGTGACGTCCGCGCAGTCGACCTCGCCGTCCGGGTCGTCGACCTCGATCTCGTACCGCACCTGGTCGCCCCACTCGAAGAAGCCGCCGTTCTCCGGGAAGGTGATCGACACCTCCGGGGCGACGTTGCCGACCACGATCGTCACGTTCGCGACGCCGGTCTTGCCGGCCGCGTCGGTGGCGACGAGCTGGGCGGTGTACCTGCCGTTCTCGGTGTAGGTGTGGGTCGGGTTCGCCTCGGTGCTGGGCTCCGAGCCGTCGCCGAAGGTCCACTGCAGGGTGAGCGGCTCACCGGCCGGGTGCCGGGTGCCCTCCGAGGAGAACTGCACGGTCAGCGGCGCCAAGCCGTTCGTCACGTCGGCGGACGCCTGCGCGATGGGTGTCGGGTCGCCCTCGACGTAGTCGACCCGGTACACGCCCGAGGTGTCGTTGTTCCCGCCGAAGCCCGAGCCCCAGTCCACGACGTACAGGGCGCCGTCGGGGCCGAAGTCGAAGTCCATCGGCCGGTCGAACCCGACGCTCGGGTCGAAGACCCCCGGCAGGACCCGGTTGATGTCCACGAGGTCGTCCCGCTGCTCGCCCGCGAGCTGGAACGAGTACATCCGGCCCTGGTTCCACTCGCCGAACAGCGCCTTGCCGTCCCAGTAGGCGGGCCACTTCGTGTCGGACTCCAGCTCCGGGTCGTAGGTGTAGACCGGGCCGCCCATGGGCGCCCCGCCACCGCCGATCTCCGGGAACAGCGGGTTGGTCCCGTACCCGTACCAGACCTCGGCCTCCACGGCCGGCGGCAGCTGGTCGATCCCGGTGTTGTTCGGCGAGTCGTTCACCGCTCCGCCCGCGCAGTCGTACGCCGCGCCCGACTGGCCCGTGGCGAAGTCGTAGGCCCGGTAGGCGTTGTTGGCACCCGTGCAGTACGGCCAGCCGTAGAACCCGGGCTCGCTCACGACGTTCCACTCGACCGTCCCGGCAGGACCGCGGTCCGCGCTCGCCGAGCCGGCGTCCGGGCCGTAGTCGGCGACGAGCACGTTGTCGTTCGCCGGGTCGACGCCGATCCGGAACGGGTTGCGGAAGCCCATCGCGTAGATCTCGGGCAGCGTGTCCGCCGTGCCCGGGGCGAACATGTTGCCCTCGGGGATCGTGTAGGAGCCGTCGTCCTGCGGCGTGATCCGCAGGACCTTGCCGCGCAGGTCGTTGCTGTTGGCCGACGTGCGCTGGGAGTCGTAGTTCGCGCGGCCGGAACGCTCGTCCAGCGGGGCGTACCCCTGGGACTCGAACGGGTTCGTGTTGTCGCCGGTGGCCACGTAGAGGTTTCCGGCGCCGTCGAAGACCATGTCGCCGCCCGCGTGGCAGCAGGTCTGCCGCTGCGTCGGGATGATCAGCACCGTCTCCTCGGAGGCCTGGTCGATCGTGCCCGAGTCGGCGTCGTAGTCGAACCGGGAGACGCGGTTGTGCGGTCCGTCGTCGCCCACGTCCTGCGGGGACCAGAACAGGTACACCCATCTGTTGGTCGAGAAGTCGGGGTCGAGCACGACGCCGGTCAGGCCGTCCTCGTTGGACTGCGTCACCGGCAGCGTCATCGCGGTGCTGGTCGTGTTCGACTCCGGGTCGATCGTCTGGACCCGCCCGTCCCGCTCGACGTAGAAGACGGTGCCGTCGTCAGCCACGTCCAGCATCATCGGGTTGGCGGTGTCCTCGTCCAGGGGCACCATCTCGTAGCTGTCGCTCTGCGTGGCGTTGCAGTCCGAGTCGACGACACCTGCCGCCGTCTGCAGACCGCCCAGCAGGTGCTCGACGAACTCGGGCTCGCTGTACGACGCGTCCGTGTGACCGCCGCCCGTGTACCAGGACCGGCCTCCGTCGTAGGCCTGGCACCAGGCGATCGGGTGGTCGGCGCCCATCGCGCCCGTCCCCGCGTCGTAGCTCGTCTCGTCCAGGGAGGCGAGGACGTGCACCTCGTCGCGCGGGTTGGTCCGGAAGTTGTACCACTCGTCGTGCCGGTCCCAGCGGTCCGGCAGGTGTGCTGTGGAGTCGTGCGCGTGGTCCTCGACCTTGACGGTGGCGTCCTGGTTCTGCGGGTGCGAGCTGAAGTACGCACCGACGAGCTCGCCGTACCACGGCCAGTCGTACTCCGTGTCGGACGCCGCATGGATGCCGGCGTAGCCGCCACCGCCCTGGATGTAGCGCTCGAACGCGGCCTGCTGCTGCTCGTCCAGGACGTCGCCCGTGGTGGACAGGAAGACGACCACCTCGTAGTCGGCGAGCCCTTCGTCGCTGAAGACGCTCGCGTCCTCGGTGGCGGTGACCGTGAAGTCGTTCTCCGCGCCGAGCTGGGTGATCGCCTCGATGCCCGCGGGGATGGAGCCGTGCCGGAACCCGGCCGTCCGGGAGAACACGAGGGCGTCGAAGGGTTCGGCCGCCGCCTCGGCGGCTGCCGGGGGCGCACCGGCCTCGACCGCGACGCCGGGGGAAGCGAAGGACGGTTCGGCGGCCGCCACCAGGGCCGGGACACCGAGCGCGGTCACGGCCGTCGCCGCGACCACCGACCGCAGCACGCGGCGGGTTCGTAGCACTTTTCTCACCTGGAGCTCCTCATTGAGTCGGGTCAGTACCAGTGCATTGCGGTAGTGCTCTCCCCCGGCCCGCGGTGGACCGGCCCGAGCGCATCGCTCAGGCCGGTCCTTGTGCTGGTCCGGGTCCGATCAGGCGAGGGGCACCCACCCTCCACCGCCGGCGGCGCTGCGCTCGACGGCGTCCAGCACCCGCTGGACGCGGAGTCCGTCGGCGAACGACGGCGTCGGCTGGCGACCCGCGGCCAGGTCCCCCATCAGGTCCACGACCTGGTGCGTGAACGCGTGCTCGTAGCCCAGCCCGTGCCCGGGCGGCCACCAGGCCGCGACGTACGGGTGCTCCGGCTCGGTCACCACGATCCGGCGGAAGCCCGCGATCGCCGACTCGTCCGTCGCGTCGTAGTAGTGCAGCAGGTTCATGTCCTCGAAGTCGAAGGCCAGCGAGCCCTTCGACCCGTTGACCTCCAGCCGGATCGCGTTCTTGCGGCCCCAGGCGAAGCGCGTCGCCTCGAAGGTCGCCAGCCCGCCGCCCGACAGCCGCCCGAGGAACACCGCGGCGTCGTCCACCGTGACCTGGCCGGTGCGGCCGGCGTCGGCCACCCCCGACAGGCCCGACGACGACACGGCCTCCGGACGCTCGTGCACGAACGTCTCGAGCAGGCCGCTCACCCCGGTGAGCGACTCGCCCGTGACGAACTGCGCCAGGTCCACCACGTGGGCGCCGATGTCGCCCAGGGCGCCCGAGCCCGCCTTCTGCTTGTCGAGGCGCCACGACATCGGCGCCTGCGGGTCCGCCAGCCAGTCCTGGAGGTACTGCGCGCGCACGTGCCGCACCTGGCCGATGCGCCCCTCCTGGACGAGCTGCCGGGCCAGCGCCACGGCGGGCACGCGACGGTAGGTGAACCCCACCATCGCGCGCACGCCGTGCTCGGCCGCGGCCTCGGCGGCGGCGGTCATCGCCTCCGCCTCGGCCACGGTGTTCGCCAGCGGCTTCTCGCACAGGACGTGCTTGCCCGCCTCCAGGGCGGCGACCGCGATCTCCACGTGCGTGTCGCCCGGCGTGCAGACATCGACCAGCCCGACGTCGTCCCGGGTCAGCAGGTCCTGCCACCCGACGACGGCGTCGTCCCAGCCCAGCCGGTCGGCCGCCGCACGGACCGCGGCCCCGTCCCGCCCCGCGACCGCGCGCATGCGCGGCACGATGGGCAGGTCGAAGAACCGCGGCGCCGTGCGCCAGGCCTGCGAGTGCGCCGCACCCATGAACGCGTAGCCGACCATGCCGACGCCGAGCTCGCTCGTTCCCGTACTCATACCGCGCCTCCCCCCACTGTGGTCTCACCGCCGTGTTGCACGCCCGAGCGGGCGTCGTCCCGATGTGTCACAGCGTCAGGAGTCGAAGCCGATGGGCAGGTACTCCTCGACGTTCTCCTCCGTGACGACGGGCGCGTAGAGCTGCACGGTGCGGGGGACGCCGATGGAGGCGAGATCGCTCACGGTCTTGTTCTGCGCGATCAGGCGGGCGAACTTGACGCCGTCCGCGGCCTGCGTGGACGGGTAGATGACCGTCGCCTTGACGACGCTCTCCGGGTCCTGGATCTCCTCCATCATGTTGTTGGAGCCCGCACCGCCGACCAGGAAGAACTCGTCGCGGCCCGCGTTCTCGATGGCGGCCAGGACGCCGATGCCCTGGTCGTCGTCGTGGTTCCAGATGGCGTCGATCTTGGGCTCGGCGGACAGCAGGTTCGCCGTCTGCTCCTCGCCGGACTCGACGGTGAACTCGGCCGCGACGCGGGCGTCGACGTCGAGCCCGCAGTCGTCGAGGGCGTCCGCGAAGCCCTTGCTGCGGTCCTGCGTGAGCGGGAGCGAGTCGATGCCGGCGATCTCGGCGACCACGGCGTCCGGGTTGTCGCCGAGCTGCTCGCAGATGTAGGTGCCGGCGCTGACGCCCATGCCGTAGTTGTCGCCGAGCACGGTGGCCCGGGCGGCGAACGGGCTGCTGAACTCGCGGTCCACGTTGATCACGGGGATGCCGGCCTCCATGGCCTCCAGGGCCACGTCGGTCAGGGCGGCGCCGTCGAACGGCAGGAGCACGATCGCGTCGACGCCCTGGTCGATGAAGCCCTCGATCTGGCTGATCTGCACGTTGACGTCGTTGGTGCCCTCGGCGACCTGGAGGTCGACGTCCTCGTACTTGTCCGCCTCGGCGCGGGCGGCGCTGGTGATGGCGCCCATCCAGCCGTGGTCGGCGGCGGGGGCGGAGAACCCGATGACGACCTCGTCACCGGGCTCGTCGTTCTCGGTCGTCGTGACGGGGCCGGTGGCGGCTGTCTCCTCGTCACGGGGCTCGTTGCTGGTGCAACCGGCGACGACGAGCGCCGCGCAGGCCGCGGCGATGAAGGCGCCGGAGACCCGGCGCGTGCGAACGATGGACGAGGTCATGGTGATCTCCCTTGATCCTGGGTGGGAATGCTGGGCTGGCTTGTGGGGTGTCTGGGTGGTCGGCGCTAGGTGGTCGAGACGCGCTCGCGCGAGGCGAACCACTGCTGGAGCAGCACGGCGCCGACGATGATCGCGCCCTTGGCGATCGCCTGGACCGAGCTGTCGATGTTGTTGAGGACGAACACGTTGGTGAGCGTCGAGAAGATGAGGACACCGAGGACGGTGCCCGTGACAGTGCCTCGGCCACCCGCCAGCAGCGTGCCGCCGACGACGACCGCGGCGATGGCGTCGAGCTCGTAGAGCGAGCCGTTCGTGGAGGACCCGGCGGTGGTGCGGGCCAGGATCATCACGCCGCCGATACCCGCCGCCAGGCCGGAGAGGCCGTACAGGTACAGGGTGTGGCGCTTGATCTTGATGCCCGCCAGACGGGAGGCCTCGGCGTTGCCGCCCACCGCGACGGTGCGGCGGCCGAACGTGGTGCGGTTCAGCAGGAACCAGCCGGCCGCGGCGACCACCACGAAGATCCAGACGATCACCGGGAGGCCCAGCGGCTTGGCCTGGAAGACGTCGAAGAACGCGTCCACCTCGACCACCTGGGTCTGCCGGCCGGCGATGATCTCGGCGAGGCCGCGGGCCGCGGCCAGCATGGCCAGCGTCGCGATGAACGCCGGGACCTTGCCGTACGCGATGAGCAAGCCGTTGATGAGGCCGGCACCGAGTCCGACGGCCATGGCGGTGACAGCGATGACCCACCAGCCGTAGTCCTCGGCCGCGTACTGGGTCGCCAGGGTGGAGGCCCAGATCGACGCCAGGCCGAGCACGGAGCCGACCGAGAGGTCGATGCCACCGGAGGTGATGACGAATGTCATGCCGATGGCCACCACACCCCACACCGCCGCAAGGCTGAGGATGGTGGTGAGGTTGCCGAAGCTCCAGAACCGCTCACCGCCGGTCGCCACACCCACGACGATCAGCAGGACGAGGGCGAGCACGAGGCCGCCCATCCGCAGGGCTGGGCCGGTGAGGCCCGATCGTGCGCTCACGCCACACTTCCTTCCATGACCAGGTCGAGCACGGCGTGCTCGTCGATTTCGCGGGCGGAACCCTCGTGGACCGCCTTGCCGTCGGAGATGACCAGCACGCGGTCCGCGAGGCCGAGCACCTCAGGGATCTCGCTGGACACGACGATCACGGCGGCGCCGTCGTCGGCCAGGCGGCGGATCAGGTTGTAGATCTCGGCGCGGGCGCCGACGTCGACGCCCCGGGTGGGCTCGTCGAGCAGCAGGACGCGGCAGCCGTGCACGAGCCAGCGTGCGAGCAGCGCCTTCTGCTGGTTCCCGCCGGACAGCGTGCGGGCGTTCCGGTTGACGCCGGCGGGCCGCAGGTCGAGAGCCTCGACCTGCTCGCGGGCCGCGGCCCGCTCGGCGCCCTCGTCGAGCAGCCCGCCACGCGCGATGCGCGAGAAGGTGGACAGGGTGATGTTGCGGTAGACGGGCTCGTCCAGGAGCAGGCCCTGGCTCTTGCGCTCCTCGGGACACAGGCCGATGCCGGCGGTCACCGCGGCGTCCACCGCACCGGAGCGCAGGCGCTTGCCGCCCACGCGGACGGTGCCCGACGTCGCGCGCCGGGCGCCGTAGATCGTCTCCAGGATCTCGGAGCGGCCCGAGCCGACCAGGCCCGCCAGGCCGACGATCTCGCCGGCGCGGACCGTGAGGGAGACGTCGGAGAAGACGTTGCCGAGCCCGAGGCCGTCGACCTCCAGCACCGGGTCCGCGTCCTCGGCCACGCCGGGGCGGTCCGGGAACGCGTACTCGACGGTCCGGCCCGTCATGAGCTGGATCAGCTCCTTGGTCGGGGTGTCCGCCACGACCAGGCTCTCGGCGACCGTGCGGCCGTCCTTGAGCACCGTGATGCGGTCGCCGAGCTGCCGGATCTCCTCCAGGCGGTGCGAGATGTAGACGACGGCGACGCCGTCGGCCGTCAGCTCGCGCACGATGCGGTGGAGGTTGCCGACCTCCTCGGAGTCCAGCACGGCGGACGGCTCGTCCATGATGACGACCCGCGCGTCACGTGAGAGCGCCCGGGCGAGCTGCACGATCTGCTTGCCCGCGGCGGGCAGCGAGCCGACCTCGCGGTGCGGGGAGATCTCCTTGTGACCGAGCCGGTCGAGGATCTTGCGGGTGTTCCGGGCCGCCTCGGACCGGCGGGTGACTCCGCCCGACGCGAGCTCGTGGCCCAGGTAGATGTTCTCGGCGACCGTGAGGCCGTCCACGACGTCGAGCTCCTGGTAGATCGTCGCGATACCGAGCCGCAGGGCGGCCACGGGGTCCGCGATGACCACCGGCTCCTCGTCGATCAGGATCTCGCCCGCCGTGGGCTGGTGGGCGCCGGCCAGGGTCTTGATCAGGGTGGACTTTCCCGCCCCGTTCTGTCCTAGCAGGCAGTGCACCTCGCCGGGACGGACCTCGAGGTCCACGCCGTCGAGCGCTCGCGCGCCAGGGAATTCCTTCACGATGCCACGCATGCGCAGCAGGGGCTGCTCTACCCCGGAGGGGTCCACGTCGACCATGTATCGAACGTAGTTGGACTTCTGCCGACGGTCAAGCAAAAGTCGCGACTTCGCCCGCCATGATTCACTAGAGGCATGGTGGAAGTGGCACGGGAAGTATTTCAGCAGGTACCCAAGGTGTCCGGCGCGGGCGATATGTTCCAGCTCCTGCGTGATGGAAGACCCCGCACGCGCGCGGACCTCGCGGCCGTCACGGGGCAGGCACGCTCCACGGTGGCGGCGCGGATCGACCTGCTCATGGCGGCGGGACTCATCGCGCCCGCGGGCGAGGCGACGTCGACCGGTGGCCGACCGCCCGCGACCTTCGCGTTCGCCCCCTCGGCCCGGGTGGTGCTGGGGGTGGACCTCGGCGCGACGCACGCGCGGCTCGCCCTGACCGACCTCGCCTCGACCGTGCTGGCGCAGCGCGACCTGCCGCTGGTCATCACGGACGGCCCGGACCTCGTGCTCGACCGCGTGGCCGAGAGCGGGGCCGAGCTGCTGCGCGAGGCCGGACGGTCGGCGACGGACCTCGCCGGCGTCGGCGTCGGCCTGCCAGGGCCCGTGGAGCACGCGACCGGCAAGCCGAACAACCCGCCGATCATGCCGGGCTGGGACAACGCGGACGTGCCCGCGATCCTCGGCGCGCGGTTCCACGCGCCCGTCCTCGTGGACAACGACGTGAACATCATGGCGCTGGGCGAGCACCGCGCCGCCTGGCCCGACGTGGCCGACCTGCTGTTCGTCAAGGTCGCCACCGGCATCGGCGCGGGGATCATCGCCGACGGCGCGCTGCGGCGCGGCGCGCAGGGCTCGGCGGGCGACATCGGGCACGTGGCCGTGCCGGGAGTCACCGACGTCGTGTGCCGCTGCGGCAACGTCGGCTGCCTGGAGGCCATAGCCAGCGGGCAGGCCGTCGCGAGCAGGCTGAACGGCGCGGCCTCGGCCGCCGACGTCGTCGCCCTGGTGCGGGCGGGCGACGTCAACGCGAGCCAGGCCGTGCGCCAGGCGGGCCGCGACATCGGCGCGGTGCTGGCCACGAGCGTGAGCCTGCTCAACCCGTCGATGATCGTGATCGGCGGCATCCTGGCCGACGCCGGGGAGCACATCGTGGCGGGCATCCGCGAGGTGGTCTACCAGCGGTCCCTGCCCCTGGCGACCCAGCACCTGCGGATCGTCACGGCCCGCACCGGCACCCAGGCGGGCGTGCTCGGCGCGAGCGCCATGGCCGTGGACCAGGCCCTCTCCTCCGACGCGGTGGACCGCCTGGTCGCCTGACCCGGTCCACCACGTGTCAGACGCTCAGATCCCTCGGGGGATCTGAGCGTCTGACTTCTGTGGGTCTAGCTCAGGTCCTTGACCCGGACGTCGCGGTAGCTCACCGCCTCACCCTGACCGTGGTTCTGGAGCCCGATGAACCCCTGGGCGAGGTCACGCGCAGGGTCGGTGCTGACGAAGTCGTTCACCAGCTCACCGTTGAGGATGACCTTGATGGTCTGCCCCTCCACCCGGATCTCGTAGGAGTTCCAGGAGCCGACCGGCTTCAGGGCCCGCTCCACGGCCTCCGGGTCGGCGCCCTGGAAGGTGTAGATCGCGCCCGTGGTGCGGTCGGGCTCGTCGGTGGCGTCGATCTGGATCTCGTATCCCTGGTTGACGGCGATCCACGGGTCGTTGCCCGGGTCGGGGAACCCGACGAAGACACCGCCGTTGTCGTCCTTCTTGAGCTTCCAGTCGAGCTTCAGGCTGTACTCGTTCAGCTCCGTCGAGTGCCAGAGCAGGCCCATGCCCCCGCTGCCGCGCAGGGTGCAGTCGCTCTGTCGGCCGAACGAGCCCGGGCCGGCCATGTTCCAGCCGTCCAGCGAGGCCAGCGTGCCGTCGAACAGCGCGGTGTAGCCACGCTCGTACCGCTTCGGCGCGCAGATGTCGGCGGCCCCGCCACCGACCTTGAGGAGGTCAAGGTTGACGTTGCCGTCGTCGTCCTCGTCGTACCGCAGGGTGATGGTGTTGACGCCCTTCTGCAGTCGCAGGTCGCGCGTCGCCGTCGCCCAGGTCTTCCAGTCACCCGTCGACTCGAGCGCCCACGGCTCGACCTCCTGGCCGTTGACCAGCACCGAGACCGTCTTGGTCCCTTCGAACGGGTTGGGCCCGTTCGAGTAGCGCAGGCTCACGGGCTGGGTGCCCGCGCGCTTGACGGTGGTGGTGAAGGTCGCGGACGCGCCCACGTCGGTGAAGCCGGCCGCGAACCCGGAGCCGGAGTAGCCGTTGTGCTCGTTGGCCACGTTCGCGCTGCCGCGGAGCGTCGCCTCCTCGGCCTCCTGGAAACCGGTCGGGGCCTTGTACCCCGGGATCGCATTGAGGGTGTACCAGGCCTCGGTGTTCCACAGCTCGCGGCCCTCTGCGTCCGCGAACGGACGCGGGCTGCGCAGGTGCACCACGTAGCCGGGCTGGCGCCCGTCCACCGTGAGCGTCACCTTCGTGCGGTCGCGGGAGACCTTGGCGTCCGACACGAACAGCTGCTGCTCGTCGACCTTCGGTCCGCCGTAGGCGCGCGTGGGCACGTAGCGCCAGTGGTCCATGCGGAACGCCGCGTTCGGGTCCTCGGCGATCTTGTCCACCGTCTCCTGCGAGAGCGGCTGCGTGTACTCGACCTCGAAGCCCTTCTTGGTGACCCGCATCTCGGTCATGTCGAAGGCGTCCTCGCCGTTGGGGCTGAGCTTCTGCAGGCCGTAGCGCAGCTTGCCGGGCTCGCTCCAGTTGCCGCCCTCGCCGATGCCGCCCACGTACAGGGCGCCGTCGGGCCCGACGACGGTGCGGTTCACGCCCGCCTCCAGGCCGGCCGAGTGCCGGAAGACGGCGCCCTGGTACTCGCCGTCGACCTTCTCCAGGAAGCCGCGCTGCAGCCCGCCGTAGGTGACGTCACCGAACACGAGCTGGCCCTCGTACGGGCCGTCCTCGATCTGCACCGGGGCGCTCGGCGAGTTGCCGATCTCGTTCTGCGGTACCCACAGCGCCGGGGCGGAGACGGGCTTGTCGTCGTACGGGCCGGCCGGGTTGGTGAAGTGGTTGAAGAACTTGCCCTGCTCGATGTGCACGAGCTTGGAGCTGGGCAGCCAGGCGCCCTGGTTGTCCATCACGAACAGCTCGCCGTCCGGGCCCTTGACCATGCCGTTCGGCGTGCGCAGGCCGCCGGCCACGAACTCGACCTCGCCGGTCCTGCGGTCGACCCGGATGGCCGTGCCGCGGTTCTCCGCGGGCTGCGGGTCCGTGGTGGCTCCGCCGTTGTTGATGGCGACCGACAGGTTGACGTAGAAGTACTTGCGGTCGTGCAGCAGGCCGAAGGCGAACTCGTGGAAGTTGCCGCCGAACGGCCACTCGGCCACCGTGTGGTGGTCGTCGTAGAAGCCGTCACCGTCGGGGTCCGTGAGCTCGGTGAGCTTGTCGCGCTCCGAGACGTAGATCGAGTCCCCGATCACGGCGATGCCCATCGGGTTGAACAGGTCGGTGGCGACCTTCTCGTACGTGACCTGGTCCTTCGAGGTCTCGCCGGTCACGTTGTCCAGGAGGAAGACCTCGCCGGGCTCCGGGTCCTCGACCCAGCCGCCGGGGCTCACCGAGCCGGACGTGACCACGGCGAGGCGGTCGTCGTCGGTCCAGTCGAGGCCCGCGACCATGGGCTCGAAGCCGTCGGGCCGCAGGTCCGTGAGGGTGTAGCCCGGGTAGACGGAGTCCAGGCGCATGCCGTCGCCGGCCGAGTCGTCCTGGCCCTCGCAGTACTTGGTGCCCGGGGCGGTCACGCGCACGACGCCGGCCTCGGTGCTCAGCACGGTGGACGGCACGACGACGAAGTCGCTGGTGCCCGGCGTGCGCCACTCGAGCTTGAGGATGTTGTCGTTCGTGTTGTCGAAGTACTCGACGCGCAGGTCGTGGTACCCGGCGGTGAGCGCGACGGTGCCCTCCTTCGACTCCGCGCCGTGCAGACCGTCGTTGTCGATCACCTCGGCGTCGTCGATCACCAGGCGCGAGCCGTCGTCGCTGGTCAGGCGGAACTCGTAGTTGCCGTCCGCCGGCACCTCCAGGTTGGCCAGCGCGTGCGCGATGAAGCGCTCGCCCATGCCGAAGTCAGCCTCGGTCGAGTAGTCGATCGTGGGCTTGAGCTGGTCGACGTTCGGCGTCTGGCCCGAACGGAGCGTGCACAGCTCGCTGAGGTCGCGAGCCAGGTCGTAGGTGCGGAGGGTGACGCCCGGTTCCTGCGGCGGGAGGTCGTCGACCGCCGCCGTCGCGGCGGGGACCGTCCCCGCGAGCGTGACCGCTGTCAGTGCCACGGCGGTCGCGGCTGCGGCTGCCTGTCTCGTGCGGGTCTTGGTACCACGTTGACGCATGAGCTCTCCTCGGTCGGCGTTGACCTTGCGGAGAGAACCTACGGGGGACTTCTGTCGGACGTCAAGCAAAAGTTGTCAGGTGGTCAGCGTTATAGGGAGGCCGAGGTCGTGGCGCGAGCAGGCCAGGCCGGTCCGTGTTCGGCAGTTGGCATCGAGCTCGGCACAGGCCTGTGCCGAGCTCGATACCAACTGCCGACTTCGACTACAGCGCCTCGGGGCCGCCCTCCAGCAGCGCCTTGAACCCGTCCTCGTCCAGGGTCGGGATCTCCAGCGCCTCGGCCTTGGCCGCCTTGGTGCCGGCGTTCTCCCCCAGCACCACGTAGTCGGTCTTCTTCGAGACCGAACCGGAGGCCTTGCCGCCCGCGGCGATGATGGCCTCCTTGGCGCCGTCGCGCGTGAAGTCCACCAGGGAGCCGGTGACCACGACGGTCAGGCCCGCCAGCGGCCCGGTGGGCTCGGTGTCGGCCTCGGCCATCGCGGCCGGACCCGGGTGCCCCGGAGTGGCGAGCTGGACGCCGGCCTCGCGCCAGGCGGTGAGGATGCCCTGGTGCCAGTCGACCGCGAGCCAGGCCTTGATCTCGGCGGCGATCACGGGGCCCACGCCCTCGACGGCCGCGAGCTCCTCCTCGGAGGCCGCCTCGATCGCGTCCACGGACCCGAACCAGCCCGCGAGCGCCCGGGCCGCGACGGGCCCGACGTGCCGGATGTTCAGCGAGACGAGCATGCGCCACAGGTCCTTGGTCTTGGCACGCTCGAGCTCCTCGAGGAGCTTGGTCGCGTTCGCCGACGGCGCCCAGTCCAGCAGGGTCTCCCCTGCCTCCTCGGCGGCGGCGCGCTGCGCCTTGCCGTGCGTGAGCTTGCGGCGGAACGGGGCGCGGCGGCGCACCACGCCGTCGTCGTCCATCTTGGGGAGGCCGGTCTCGGAGTCGCGGACCACCGCCTCGATGGGCAGGAGCTGGTCGAGCGTGAGGGAGAACAGGCCGGCCTCGGTGACCAGCGGCGGGGTCTCGGGCACGTCGGGGTGGGTGAGCGCGGCGGCGGTCACCTCGCCCAGCGCCTCGATGTCGAGACCGCCGCGCGAGCCGATGTGCTCGACGCGCCCGCGCACCTGCGCGGGGCAGGACTCCGCGTTGGGGCAGCGCAGGTCGACGTCAGCCTCCTTCATGGGGCGCAGGGGCGTGCCGCACTCGGGGCAGTTCGCGGGCATCACGAAGTCCTCGCGGGGGTAGCCGTCGTCCGCGAGGGCGGACACCGGGCCGATGATCTCGGGGATCACGTCGCCTGCCTTGCGCAGGACCACCACGTCGCCGATACGCACGCCCTTGGCCTTGACCACGTCCTGGTTGTGCAGCGTGGCCTGGCGCACGGTGGAGCCGGCCACCAGGACAGGTTCCATCACCGCGTACGGGGTGGCACGACCGGTGCGGCCCACGCCGATCTGGATCGCCAGGAGGCGGGTGTTGACCTCCTCCGGCGGGTACTTGAAGGCGATCGCCCAGCGCGGCGCGCGGCTGGTCGAGCCGAGCTTGCGCTGCTGCTCCAGGGCGTCGACCTTGAGGACGATCCCGTCGAGCTCGTGCTCGATGTCGTGCCGGTGCTCGCGGAAGTACTCGATCATCTCGAGCGCGCCGTCCAGGCCGTCGACCACCCGGTTGTGCGGCGAGACGGGGATGCCCCACTGCTCGAACAGGGTGTACGCGTCGGACTGCCGCGCCAGCTCCTCGTGCTCGCCCGCCTGCCACTGCAGGGCACCCACGCCATGCGCATACATGCGCAGACCCTCGACGCGGGCGATCCCGGCCTCCAGCTCGGGGCCGTCCTTGTTCTCCAGGAGCTGCCGCAGGCCGCCCGCCGCCGCGTTGCGCGGGTTGGCGAACTGCGGGAATCGGCGGAGCGCGGCGAGGCGTGCCTTCTCCACGTCGAACTCCTTGCCCCCCGGCTGCCGTTCGGCGCGCTCCTGCGCCGCGTCCACGAGGCGGTCGCGGAGCGTCGACTGGAGCTCGTTGAGCCGCACGAAGGTCGCCACCGGGATGAACACCTCGCCGCGCACCTCGACCAGGTCGGGGTGTCCCGTGCCGGAGAGCTGCTGGGGGATCCCCGCGATGCGCAGCACGTTCCGCGTGACGTCCTCGCCCACGCGCCCGTCGCCGCGCGTGACACCCCGGACGAGGCGGCCCTTCTCGTACACGAGCGAGATCGCGAGCCCGTCGATCTTGACCTCGCACAGCAGCCCGGGGGTGTCCGTGCCGAGGTCGCGGTGGACCTTGTCGGCCCACACGCCGAGCTCCTCGGTGCTGAAGGCGTTGTCGAGCGACAGCATCTGCTCGATGTGCTCCACCGTGACGAAGCCGGCCGTCGCCGCGCCGCCGACGCTCTGCGTGGGCGACTCCGGGGTCATCAGACCCGGGTGCGCGGCCTCCAGCTCCTCCAGCTCACGCATCCGCACGTCGTAGTCGGCGTCGGAGGACACCGGGGAGTCGTTCTCGTAGTACGCCCGTCGATCCTCCTCGATCCGGGCGACCAGCTCTGCCCATCGGCGCTGCGCCGCTGCCTCGTCGCCCGTGTCGGCCGGTCCCGGGATGCCTGTCGTCTCGCTCACGGACACAATCATGGCGTGAACCACTGACATTCGAGCGGTCACCATTGCGCGCCCGCGGCGAAGATGCTGCCGACCAGGCCATTCGCCGCGATCCGCCCACTATCGCGCAGGAGCACGTCCCGATACCATTCGAGCAAAATGCCGCAAATCTACTGAGAGCAGGGGTCCCTTGAAGATCGCCGTCGTCGGTGCCGGGTTCGCAGGTCTGGCCACCGCGAAAACCCTCCGCGAGTTCGACCACGAGGTCACCGTCTTCGAAAAGGCACCGGATGTCGGCGGTGTGTGGAGCGCGACCCGTCGATACTCCGGCCTCCGGACGCAGAACAACAAGGATTCGTACGCGTTCTCGGACCTCCCGATGCCACGGGAGTACCCGGAGTGGCCCACGGGCGAGCAGGTCCAGGCCTACCTGGAGCGGTACGTCGCGAAGTTCGGGCTGCGCCCCTACCTCCGGCTCGCGACCGAGGTCGTGCGCGCCGAGCTGACCGACGCGGAGGACGGCTGGATGGTGACGGCGCGCCGCATCGGCGCCCCCGTCTCGTCGCCCGAGCGGTTCGACCACCTGGTCGTGGCCAACGGCATCTTCTCCGACCCGGTCTTCCCGCAGTACGAGGGCTACGCCGACCTGGTCCGCGCCGGCGGCAAGCTCGTCGCGTCCAGCCAGCTCAACAACCTGGAGGACGCCCGCGGCAAGAACGTCGTGGTCGTCGGCTACGGCAAGTCCGCGTGCGACGTCGCCGCCGAGATCGGCGTCGTCGCAGAGTCCACCACCGTCGTCGCCCGCCGTCTGCTGTGGAAGATGCCGAAGCGCATCGCCAACTCGCTGAACATGAAGTACCTGCTGCTATCCCGTCTCGGCGAGGCCCTGTTCAAGTACCAGGAGCTCGACAACGGCATGGAGCGGTTCCTGCACGGCCCGGGCGACAAGGTGCGCGCCGGCATGCTCGGCAGCATCGGGTCGGTCGCGACCTGGCAGTTCAAGCTCAAGAAGCTCGGGCTCGTGCCCACGGGCGAGTTCGCCGACATCGCCAACAGCACGGTGTCGCTGTCGACCGACGGGTTCTACGAGCAGGTCGCGAGCGGTGCGATCAAGGTGCACCGCGACACCGAGATCCAGCGCTTCGAGGCCGAGGGCGACCGCCCCGTCGCGGTGCTCAGCGACGGCAACCGCATCCCGGCCGACCTCGTGGTCTGCGGCACCGGCTTCCACCAGCGCGTGCCGTTCCTGGACGACGCCGTGTCCGCCCGCCTCCTGGACGACGACGGCAACTACAAGCTCTACCGCCAGATCCTGCCCGACGGCGTGCCGAACCTGACCTTCGCGGGCTACAACTCGTCGCTGTTCTCACCGCTGTCCGCCGAGGCAGGCGCGGTCTGGATCGCCGCGTACCTGGGCGGCGTCGTGGACCTGCCCCCGGTCGAGGAGCGTCGCAAGCACGTGGCCGAGCGCGTGGCGTGGATGGAGAAGCGCACGGGCGGCAAGCACGCCCGCGGCACCAACGTCATCCCCTTCTCGATGCACCAGATCGACGAGACGCTCGACGAGGCCGGCGTCAACATCAGCCAGCGCGCCCAGGTCGTCCAGTGGCTCCTGCCGATCGACCCGTCCGTCTACAAGGGCGTGGTGCCGCGCCTCAAGGAGCGCATCCAGGCGCAGTCGGCCAAGGAGCGGGTCGGCTCCGACGCCTCGTCCGCGGGCTGACCGCCCACCGACCCCTGAGCCGTCCTTCTGCGACACGGCGAGGACGCACCGCGGGCCCGGCCGAGAGAATCGGCCGGGCCCGCGGTGTGTGGCTGCGTGTCTGACGGCGAGGCGTCAGGACTGGCTGCCGTCCGCCAGCGGTGACGTGAAGCGCACCGGCAGGCTGCGCGGGTACCGCGACCACGGCGAGACCGACATCTTGATCGAGTCGTAGGCCACGGTCAGCTCCATGTCGAGGATCCTGCGCAGCAGGGTGTCCACGGCGATGCGGCCGATGAGCGGACCGATGCGGTGCGCGGGGCACGAGTGGGCCCCGGCGCCCCACGTGAGGTGGAACCGGCTGCCCAGCTCCTCCCACGGGTCGTCGGTGCGGATGGCGCGGTCGGCGTTGGCCGCCGCGACGGCGGGCACCAGGGCGTCACCGAGCGCGATGCGGCGTCCGCCCAGCTCGCAGTCCTGCCGGGCGAACCGCGGCAGCACGTGCGGCGCCGGCGGGTGCCGCCGGGAGACCTCGTCCAGCGCGTCGTCGAGGTCGAGCCGGCCCCGGCGCACGCGGGCCGCGAACGCCGGGTCCGTCAGGATCATGTGCAGGGTGCTCGCGATCCAGGCGATCTCGGCGTCGTGCCCCAGGCTGAACATCACGCCGATCGAGGCCATGACCTCGACGTCGTTCGCGTGGTTCGGGTGGTTCACCAGGGCCGTGGTCAGGTCCTCGCCGGGCTCGGCCCGGTGCGTCGCCACGAGCACCGCGAGCAGCGACTCCTGCTCCATGGCCGCCGCACGAGCCTTCTCCTTGCCCGCGTACAGGGCCTCGGTGAGCTCGTGCATCTTGTTCCCGTCGGACAGGCTCATGCCGAACATCTCGGTCATGACCATCACGGGGACCGCCACGGCGTAGTCGCGCACCAGGTCCGCCTCGCCGCGGGGCATGAGACGGTCGATGATCGCCTCGCACGTCACCGCCACGGTGCGGGCGAGCCGCTTCTCGTCGACGGAGCCGAGGGCGTCGTCGAGGGGGGCGCGCAGCCGGCGCTGCTGCATCCCGTCGAGGAAGTAGGCGTTCTCCCGCGGCGCCAGGGCGGCGAACACCCCGGAGTCCGCGGGCAGGGACCGTTCCTGGACGTAGCGCCAGTTGCGCGAGTTGCGCGAGAACAGCAGCTCGTTGCGCATGACGCTGCTGGCCTCGTCGTAGCCCAGCACCAGCCAGGCCGGCACGCCGGGCTCCAGGTCCATGGGAGCCACCGGACCCCACTCGTCCCGCAGCCGCTCGTACAGCTTGTGCGGGTCACGCGCGGTCGTGATGTCCGACAGCTGCATCCGGTCCGGGATCTCCTCCAGCCGCCGATGCAGTCTGTTGGCCAACGTCACGCGTTGACCTTCTGGAAGACCGGGAAGGTCATGGCGTGCTCGACCAGCGTGATGAGGGTCAGGACGGCGGACTGCCGGTCCCGGGCGTCGCACTCGACGATGGGCGTCTCCGGCAGCAGGTCCAGGGCCGCGCGGACCCGCTCGAGCGGGTAGTCCGGCGAGTCCGGGAACTGGTTGACGACCACCGCGAACGGGATCTTGGTGCGCAGCTCGAGCTGGTCCAGGACCTCGAAGCTGTCCTCGAGGTGCCGGGTGTCGATCATGACCAGCGCGCCCACGGCGCCGTCCGCCAGCCCGGACCACAGGTCCCAGAACCGGCGCTGGCCCGGGGTGCCGAACAGGTACAGCGCGATGTCCTCGGTCACGGTGATGCGACCGAAGTCCATCGCGACCGTCGTCGTGTCCTTGTTCGGCTGCCCCGGGTCGATGCCCACGCTCGCCGTCGTGATGCGCTCCTCGGTGCGCAGCGGGTCGATCTCGCTGACCGCGCCGATCAGCGTCGTCTTGCCCACGCCGAAGGCGCCCACGACGAGGATCTTGACCGACCGTGCGACGGTCGGTGCCAGATGCTGTCCGGGAACCGGTCGGTCAGAGCTTGCGGAGTCCATCGAGAATCTTCTCCAGGATGTCCTTGCCGGGCAGGACGTGCGCTTGGTGGTTGGAACGGATCGTCAGGTTTCCCGCGTCGACCAGGTCGGAGACCATGACCGCCACGAGACTCACGGGTAGCGCCAGGTAGGCCGCCACCTCTGCCAGCGCGAGCGTGCCCTGGCACAGCTGCACGAGCTCACGCTCCAGCCGCCCCGCCGTCGAGAGCACCGGACGGCTCTCGACGGCGCGCACGAGCGTCTCCGGTCGCAACGTGTTCCGCGACGGGTGCGCACGCCCCGAGGTGAGCACGTACGAGCGCACCGGGTGATCGCGGTACTCCTCGGTGTCCATCCCCTCGCCCCCTGTTGGTCGATCAGGTATCGGTCGAGCTGGTGGTGCCTGATACGGCCGAGCCACGGTGGGCTCGGGTACTGCTTTCCATGAAGCCGAAGCTGGTACCGGGATCAGCTGTTGATCCGGTCCGTGCCCAGCGTGCGCTCACCGATCATGAGCACCTGGGCCTGCATCTGCTGCGCAATCAGTGCCGGGTCGATCACCGTGTCCGTGATGACCGCCAGGCGGGAGCCGTCGCCGGCCCCCCGGACGAACAGGAAGCCGCCGTCGAACTCCACCATCACCTGGCGGATCGTGTCGCTGTTCCCGAACTCCCGGCTCATTCCGATCCCCAGCGCCGCTAGTCCGGCGCAAGCCGCCGCGACCTTGTCGGCCACGTCGAGCGGGGTCTGGTCGGTCCGAACCTTCATCAGCCCGTCGGAGGTGAGCACCACTACATGCCTGACCCCCCGTACACCACTGATGAGCTCGAGCATCCAGCTGTTGCCGTCGGTGCTCGTCATGCCGTCGGCCTGCGTAGTCATCGGTCCTCCGAAGTTCCGTCGGCACCAGCCGACGGTTCGCTGCTGTCGTGTGAGTCCCCGAACCGCGCCTCGCTCGAGCTGAAGAAGGCGCCCATCCACTCGCCGGCCTCCTCGGCCGTCTGAGCGGGACCGGTGTCCTCGGTACGAGGCTCCGGCCTGGACTCGGCCCGGTCACCGGGCACGTCCACCTCTCCACGGCGGGACCGCCGCTGCGGAAGCGCAGCCGGCTCGGGGAACTCGTCATCCTCAGGGCGGGCTCGCCCAGGGCGTAGGGGCAGCTCGCCAGGGGCCTTCACGTGAGCACCGGCCACGGGCGTCTCCTCCTCGTCGTCGACCACGTCGCCGCGCACGCTGAGCGGCTCGACGGGTAGCACGGTCGCGGCGTCGGGCGCCGCGGGGGCTGGCCACTCGTCGTCCTCGGCGGGCTTCGCCGTGGGCAGCTCGGGCGCCTCCACGACGGCGGTGGCGGCGCGGCTGGAGGCCAGCGCGGCAACCCCGGTGGACGGCACGTGGGCGCTCGGCAGCGTGGCTGCCGGCGTGAGCATGCCGGACGGCACCACTGCCTCGGTGAGCTCGGCCGGGATCATGACGATCGCGCGCAGGCCGCCGTACACCGACTCGGTGACGTCCACGCGGAAGCCGTGCCGGCGGGCGTAGGTGCCGACCACGGCGAGGCCCGTCTGCGGGATCTCGCCCAGCTCGGTGATGCTGATCTCGCGCTTGCCGGAGGCGATGTCGCGCGCCTGCTCGAGCTGCTTGAGGTCGAGACCCACGCCGCAGTCGTCGATCTCGACGACGGCACCACGTTGCACCTGGCGGAGGGCCACGAGCACCTGCGTGGTGGGCGGGGAGGACTGCGTGGCGTTGGACAGCAGCTCGGCCACGAGGTGGATGAGCGGCTCGACGATCCGGGCGGAGACGGCGACGCCGGGGTCACCCGACACCTCGACCCGGTGGAACGCCGTGATGCGGCTGGCGGCGCCCTTGACGACGTCGGGCAGCGGGAGCGGCTCGCTCCACTGCTGGCCCGGCCACTCGCCGCACAGGGCCGCGAGGCTCTGCGCCTGGCGGGCCTGCTGGGCCGCCGCGTGGTCGACGCGCATGGAGGTCTGCAGGATGTCCGCGTCGGTGGGGTGGCGCTGCACCATGCGCGCCGCCTCCTCCTGGATGCGGTGCGCGGCGGCCTGGACCTTGCGGCTCAGGGCGACCACGGCCACCTGGACCGCGTCGCGCCGGGCGACCCGCTCCTCCTGCACCCGGGCGAGCATGCCGGCGGCCTCGTCGAGCCGGGCCTGCGCACGGGCGTCGCCCGGCAGGTGCGGCAGCGGCGGGGCGGGCTCGCTCTCCAGGAACGCGGGCAGCTGCTCCTTGGCCAGCGCGTCGAGCGCCGCGGAAGCCGCGTCGGCGCGCTCCTCGGCCCGGCGGTAGGCGAGGACCAGGTCCTCGTGCGAGGCGAGGTCGTCCCGCGAGGACCGGGCGGCGATCAGCGCGGCCACCACTGCGAGACCGACGGCGGCGGTGCCGACCAGCCAGGCGGGCCACGTGGTGCTGGCGCCGGTGGCGGTGAACAGGACGGGTGCCACGAAGACGTAGGCGATCACGCCGGCGACGCACACCCAGGGCGCGACCTGGCGCAGCCTGCTGGGCGGAGGAGCAGAAGACATCGAGCTCACCGAGCCGATCCCCCTAGTAGTTGTGTCGTCAGAGTCCGGGTGGTCCGGACGGCGGATGCCGCCACCTGGACCCCGAACTCGGCTGAAGAGGGCGAACAACCCCCTGGAGTGCAGTTTCTACCACAGGCCGTCCCACACGTGGAAGGGCACGACCGTGGTGCGAAGTGCGAAAATATGTGCCAGTGAGGAATGGGGACAGACCGTGGCCGAGTAACCCCCCAAATCAGCAAAAAACGGGCACACACGGTTCAGGCGAGCGGCAAGCCGGCCCACCGACGGCGGACGCCGGGACCGGCCGCGTAGGGTGCTCATCATGAGCGCCGAGCCCACCCAGACCGACACCCGAACCGCTCTCCCCACGACCCCGCTCGACCCCGCGACGGACCCGTTCGCCTGGCTCGAGGACGTCGAGGGCGCGGACGCCCTGGACTGGGTCCGCGAGCGCAACGCGCACAGCGCGGCCGCCCTGGGCGGCGACCGGTTCACGACGATCGAGGGCGAGGTCCGCGAGGTCCTCGACTCGGACGACAAGATCCCGCACGTCTCGAAGGTCGGCGAGCACTACTACAACTTCTGGCAGGACGCCGGGCACCAGCGCGGCCTGTGGCGCCGCACCACGCTCGACTCCTACCGGACGGACGCGCCGGAGTGGGAGATCGTCCTGGACCTCGACGCGCTCGCCGAGCAGGAGGGCGAGAGCTGGGTCTGGCACGGCGCGAGCGTGCTGCGCCCGACGCCGGAGCAGCTCGCGGCGGGCGAGCCCCGGCGGCACGCGCTCGTCGACCTGTCGCCCGGCGGCTCGGACGCGGACGTCACGCGCGAGTTCGACCTGGTCACCAAGCAGTTCGTGGCGCCGGAGGACGGCGGGTTCGTCCGGGCGGAGGCCAAGGGCGGGCTGTCCTGGGTCGACGAGGACACCGTGTACGTGGCGACGGACTTCGGCGAGGGCACCATGACGCCGTCGGGGTACGCCCGGCAGGTCAAGCTGTGGCGACGGGGCACGCCGCTGGAGGAGGCCACGCTCGTCTACGAGGGCGCGGCGCAGGACATGGCCATCGGCGCCTACCGGTCGCACACGCCCGGGTTCGAGCGCGACTTCGTGTACCGCGCGCTCCGGTTCTACGCCGAGGAGACGTTCCTGGCCACGGGTGTGGGCACACCCGACCAGGAGCTGGTGAAGATCGACGTGCCCGACTCGGCGAACGCGAGCGTGCACCGCGAGTGGATGCTGGTGCGGCTGCGTGACGACTGGACGGTCGGCGGGACCACGTACCGCGCCGGGTCCCTGCTCGCCGCGCTGTTCGACGACTTCATGGCCGGCTCGCGGGACCTGGCCGTCCTGTTCGAGCCGACGGCGACGACGTCGCTCGCCGGGGTGACCTGGACGCGCCACCACCTGGTGGTCAACGTGCTCGACGACGTGAAGAACCTGCTGCACGTGCTGACGCCGCCGGCCGCTCCGGTGGTCGACGCCGAGTGGGTGCGCTCCGAGCTGCCCCTGGGCGGCGAGCTGCTCACGGTCGGGGTGGGCGCCGTGGACGTCGTCGACTCCGACGACGTCTGGGTGGTCACCACCGGCTACCTGACGCCGTCGACCCTGGGCCGGGCGACCGTGGGCGCGCAGGAGGCGCCGGAGGTGCTCAAGTCCGCGCCGTCGTACTTCGAGGCGGCGGGCCTGGAGGTACGCCAGGAGTTCACGACGTCGGACGACGGCACGCGCGTGCCGTACTTCGTCGTCGGGCGGGCCGACCTGGTCTCGGGCGAGGCCGGTCCCGCGCCGACGCTGCTGTGGGGCTACGGCGGGTTCGAGCACGCGATCCTGCCCGGCTACTCCGGCACGATCGGGCGCGCGTGGCTGGACCGCGGCGGCGTGTACGCCGTGGCGAACATCCGCGGCGGCGGCGAGTACGGGCCGGCCTGGCACCAGGCGGCGCTGAAGGAGAACCGGCACCGCGCGTACGAGGACTTCGCCGCCGTGGCGCGCGACCTCGTGGCCCGGGGCATCACCGTCCCCGCGAAGCTGGGCATGGAGGGCCGGTCCAACGGCGGGCTCTTGGCCGGCAACATGCTCACGCAGTACCCGGAGCTGTTCGGCGCCATCATCGTGGGCGTGCCGCTGCTCGACATGAAGCGCTACTCGCACCTGCTGGCGGGCGCGTCGTGGATGGCGGAGTACGGCGACCCGGACACGGCCGACTGGGAGTTCGTGCGGACGTTCTCGCCGTACCACCTGTTCGACGCCGCCCGGGAGTACCCGCCGGTGCTGTTCACGACGTCGACCAAGGACGACCGCGTGCACCCCGGGCACGCCCGCAAGATGGCCGCGCTCATGCTGGCCGCGGGCAAGGACGTGACGTACTACGAGAACATCGAGGGTGGCCACGGCGGCGCGGCCAACAACGCGCAGGCGGCGTACATGGCGGCGACGCACTGGACGTTCCTCTGGAACCGCCTGGCGGGCTGACCGGGCTACCGGCCGGCCGACCAGGCCGGCTGACCCCTTCACCTTCGAGGCCCCACTCTTCTTCGCTTTGGGTTACGCCAAAGCGAAGAAAAGTGGGGCCTCGAAGTGGAGTCAGGCCTCGGCCTTCTCCGCGAGGGTCTCGGCCACGCGGCCCAGGTTGGCCAGCTCCGCGCGGTGCGTGTCCACCGGGCCCAGGACCCGGCGGGGTGCGGCCAGGAGCGTGACGGCCGAAAGGCCCGCCGCAGGCAGTCCGATGCGCCGCCAGGGCTCCGCGACGAGCTGGGCCAGCTCGCCGAGCGCCGGTCCGGCGCACTGCGAGACCTGGGCCGGCGGCAGCCCCGCCCACAGCCCCGTGCCCCGCTCGACGGCCCGCGCGATCAGCTCCCACGCCTTCTCGTTCCAGCCGCCCGGGCCGACGTCGGCCAGGTCGAGGCCCAGCGCGTCCGCACCGGCGAGCACCACGGGCGGCACGCCCACCCAGGTGCTGCCGAGGTGCACCACGGAACGGGCGCCGGCGGCGCGGACGGCGGCGAGCACCGGCTCCAGCCCGCCGACGATCCCCGGGCCGTCCACCGCCCGCAGCCGCGAGTACCCGGAGAACGTGGGCAGCACGCCCGCGTGCACCTGACCGAGCAGCGGCTCCGCGAGCTGCACCGTGACCTCGGCGCCGGGCACCTGACCCGCGATGTCGGCCACCAGCGTGCGCAGGCCGTCCGCGAGGGCGAGCGCCAGGTCGGCGCGGGCCCCGGAGTCCGCCAGGACGCGGTCGCCGCGGGCCGACCAGAGCTGGGCCGCGAGCGTCCACGGTCCCAGCACCTCGACCGCGAGCGGTCCGGCGTGACCGTGCGCCGCGATCGCGAGCGCGCCCAGGTCCTCGCGCCAGAACGTGTCGGCCCGCCGCGCGTCGGCGCCGGGACGGTCGGTGAGCTTCCAGCCGTGCGGGCCCAGCTCGACGGGCATCTCGGTCAGCCGCGCTGCCGTCCGGCCCAGGGCGTCCGCGCCCGGGCCGCGCTGCGGCAGCTGGGTCACGAACGGCACCGCGTCGACGCCGGTCGGGAGCTCGGCGAGCTCGCCCAGGGCGATCTGCTGGGCCTCCAGCACGTCGCGCTCGCCGCCGGGCCACGGCCCGTGCCCGCTCACAGCGGTCATCAGCTCTCCTCGTTCAGGGGTGCGGGCCGGTGCCGGTGGTCCGGCACCACGGCCCGCGCCGAAGGTACAGCCCCGAGGGTACGGCTCGGGTGGGCCGGGTCCGGACGACGGTCTCAGGCCGCCGGCGCGCGCCAGGACCGCGCGACCGTGGCCTGGCCGAGCACCCGGGTGCCGCGGTAGACCACGAGCGACTGCCCCGGGGCCACGCCCCGCAGCGGCGTGCCGGTCAGCGCCACCTCGAGCGAGGCGCCGTCGGCCCGCACGCGTGCAGGGACCGGCGCCCCGTGCGCCCGGACCTGCACCTCGGCGTCGAACCAGCCGTCGGCGTCGGGCACGACGGCGCCGCCCGGCACCGCGCCGTCCGCCGCCGCACCGCTGTCGGGCAGCACCCCGTCGAACCACAGGGACTTCTCCCCCGCGATCCGGTCCACGCTCAGCAGCTCGGCCGGGCCCACGACCACGGTGTTCGTCGACGGCTGCACGTCCACCACGTAGCGCGCCCTGCCGTCGGCGGCGGGGCGGCCCAGGGCGAGCCCGCGGCGCTGCCCCACGGTGAACGCGTAGGCGCCGTCGTGCTCGCCGACCACCTCGCCGTCGACGTCCACGACCTCGCCCGGGCGGGAGCCCAGGCGGTCGCGCAGGAAGCCGCGGGTGTCGCCGTCGGCGACGAAGCAGATGTCGTAGGAGTCGGGCTTGGCCGAGACCGACAGGCCGCGGCGCTCGGCCTCGGCCCGCACCTCGTCCTTGGAGGCGAAGCCGCCCAGCGGGAACATCGCCCGCGCCAGGCGCTCCGGCCCGGCCACGGCCAGCACGTACGACTGGTCCTTGGCGTCGTTCGGCGAACGGTGCAGCTCGCGCACGGTGCGCGCGCCGCCGTCCGCCCCCGGGATCTCCCGGGTGACGATCTGCGCGTAGTGGCCGGTCGCGACGGCGTCGAACCCGAGGGCCGTCGCCTTGTCGAGCAGGGCCTCGAACTTGATGTGCTCGTTGCAGCGCACGCACGGGTTGGGGGTGCGGCCGGCCTCGTACTCGGAGAGGAAGTCGGCGACGACGGTGTCCTCGAAGCGCTCGGACAGGTCCCAGACGTAGTACGGGATGCCCAGCATGTCGGCGGCCCGGCGGGCGTCGCCGGCGTCCTCGATGGAGCAGCAGCCGCGCGAGCCCGACCGGAACTGGTCCCGGTTGCGCGAGAGCGCCATGTGCACGCCCACGACGTCGTGCCCGGCCTCGACCGCGAGCGCGGCCGCGACCGCGGAGTCCACGCCGCCCGACATGGCGGCCAGCACCCTCACGAGGCACCGCCCATGGCGCGACCGGACACCAGGCCCGCGGCCTGCGCCCGCGCCACGACCTGCGGCAGGGCGGCCACGAGGCGGTCGACGTCGGACTCGGTGGACGTCGCCCCGAGCGTGAAGCGCAGGGCGCCGCGGGCCTCGGCCTCGGGGACGCCCATGGCGAGCAGCACGTGCGACGGCTGCGGCACACCGGCCTGGCAGGCCGAGCCGGTGGAGGCCTGCACGCCCGCGGAGTCCAGCAGGTAGAGCAGGGAGTCGCCCTCCGCGCCGGGGAAGGTGAAGTGCGCGTTGCCGGGCAGCCGGTCGCCCGCGGCGGGCTCGGGCCCACGCAGCACCGCGGACGGCGCGGCGTCCCGCACCCGGGCGACCAGGTCGTCGCGCAGGGCGCGCAGACGTGCGGCGCGCTGGGGCAGGCAGTCGACGGCGTGCCGGGTGGCGACGCCGAAGGCCGCGATCGAGGCGGCGTCGAGCGTGCCGGACCGCACGCCACGCTCCTGGCCGCCGCCGTGCAGCACGGCGTCGAGCGCGAGGTCGCGCCGGGCGAGCAGCGCGCCGACGCCGACGGGGCCGCCGAGCTTGTGGGCCGAGACGGTCATGGCGTCCACGCCGGACTCCGCGAAGTCGACCTCGGTCTGGCCGACCGCCTGGACGGCGTCGGTGTGCACGGGGATGCCGTAGGGCCGGGCCGCGCGCACGACGTCGCGGACCGGCTGGACCGTGCCGACCTCGTTGTTGGCCCACATGACGCTGATCAGCGCGGTCTCGGCGGCGTGGGCGGCGAGCTCGGCGCGCAGGGCGTCGAGGTCGAGCCGGCCCTCGACGTCGACGGGCAGCAGCACGATCTCCGCGCCCGCGTGGCCCGCGAGCCAGAACGCGGGGTCGAGCACGGCGTGGTGCTCGACGGCGGAGACGAGCACGCGGGTGCGGCGCGTGTCCTGCGCGCGGCGTCCCCAGAAGATGCCCTTGATCGCGAGGTTGTCCGCCTCGGTGCCGCCCGAGGTGAAGATGACCTCGCTCGGCCGGGCGCCCAGCGATCCCGCCACCGTCTCGCGCGCCTCCTCGACGGCGCGGCGCGACGTGCGGCCCGCGGAGTGCAGCGACGACGCGTTGCCGGTGCGCTGCGCCTCGGCGACGTACGCCGCGAGCGCCGCCGCCGACATGGGCGTGGTGGCGGCGTGGTCGAGGTACGCCCCTTCGGGCTCGCGGGGCTGCTCACCGTGGGCGCCGCTCGCCGTCAGGGGCGTGCGCGCCGGGTCAGGGGGCGGAGTGGTCACGATCATCAAGCATACGAACGCTTCGGGGGCGGGAACGCTTCCCGCGGTGTGAGCCGCGCTATGCCCACGCCGGGCCGGCGCCCGCCCCCTGCGCTGCTCACTCCCTGGGGAACACGTGCCCCAGGTCGGTCTCCCACTGCTCCAGGGCGCCGGCGGGCAGCTGCCAGACGTACTCGTTCTTGAGCTTGCCGCTGTCCGTGGCGAACGGTCCGGTGCGGTGGGCGTAGAACGCGATGGTGGGCAGCGTGCCGTCGGGGGCGGTGCGCACGCCGTTGTTGAAGTCGCCGTTGCGGCGGCGCAGCTCGGTGATCACGAAGGCGCGGTACCGGTCCTGGTCCAGCGTGCCGTCCTGCGTCGCGGCGGCGCTGAGCTGGAGCGCGATGTGGAGCTGCCGGTCGCCGTTGTCGTCCTCGTAGCTGATCAGGCGGTGGTTCTCGACGGCCTCGAGGAGCTCGGGGTCGCTGTGGACCACGTCGCGCAGGGCGTCGGGGCCGATGACGGCGCCGTTGTAGTCGACGGACAGGTCGGACCGGCCGTAGTGGAACAGCAGGGGCAGGTCGAGGAACTTCTCGGTGACGACGTCGTGGTGGCCGAGCTCCTTGAGCACGGGCAGCACGTCGCGCACGCGCAGCACGTGGCCGCGGTCGTGGATGTTGTACCGGACGCGGGGGTTGATGTTCCGGTCGCGGGCGATCGTGACGACGAGCTCGCCGGCGTCGTTGGTCTCCACGAGGTAGTCGAAGGGGTTGAACTGGAAGATCATCGGGAGCACGCCGTACTCGCCGGTGCGGGTCAGCCGCTCGGACAGCCGCGGGTCGGCGGCGATGGCGCGGCGCAGCGCGACGGTGAAGTCGGTCTCGATGCTGAGGTTGATCTCCAGGTCGCTGGCCCCGTACGAGCCGAACACGCTGTGGGCGTACTTCAGGATGTGCGAGCGCATGTTCTCGCTGATGCCCTCGCCGCCGAACGCCGCGACGATGTCGTAGGCGGCCCAGTCCAGCCGGTCGTCCTCGAACAGGGACTTCAGGAACGGCGGGTAGCTCGTGATGATGTAGGTGTAGTCGGTCCCGAACTCCTGCATCGTGGCGATGATCTTGTCCTTGTCGGGCCCGCAGGACTTGATCATCGTGACCTCGGTGAGCGAGGACGTGACGTTCATGCCGGTGGCCCAGGCCCCGAGCGAGAACGCGTTCAGCACGAACGGCTTCTTGCGCAGGGACGACGCCGTCCGCGCGAAGCCCACCTGGAGCAGCTGGCGGGTGGCGGCGCGCTCCTCGCGGCCGCGCACCCAGCTGGTGGGCGTGCCGGAGCTCCCGGAGGACTCGTCGACGACGACGCCGCGCCGCGGCAGGGTGCCGCCGATGCACCGCTCGGGGATGCTCCACCGCTTGACGTAGGACTCCTTGTCCATCTCCGGGATGCCCCGGAACGTCTCGGCCAGGGAGCCCGTGCGGCGCAGCCGCGCGTCGCGGCCGTGCTCGGCGAGGAACGCGCGGTAGGCGGGCACCTCGCGCGCCGCGAGGTCGAACGTGCGCCAGGCCCGCAGGCGGCCGAGCCACCAGCGCAGCGGCTCGATGCCCGGGCCGAGCAGCACCTTGTGCGTGTGCACGCTGTGGGTCAGGGGGCGCACGACGGCGTCCACCAGGGCCACGAGGGTGAAGGCGAGTACTCGTCTCATCGGTCGGCTCCCAGCAGCATCGAGGCGGCCGGACGGCGGTGCGCCACCGGCGGGGTCTTGCTGTACCCGAAGCGGAACAGCATCCAGGCCATGCGGTCGCCGCTCTCGTCGGCGGAGATCTCCCGCGCGAACGCCTCGTGCGAGCCGGGGTTGGTGATCACGGTGCCGAACGGGTGCAGCCGGACGCCGTGGGCGGTGAGCTCGAGCCACAGGCGCATGAAGGTGCGGCCGGCCTCGATGTGGTCGGCCGGCCGCGCGAACGGGCCCTCCAGCCAGCCGAGCTGCCGCACCCCGCGCATCGTGTTCAGGTACATCGCGCGGATGGCCCCGCCGATCACCGGCGCGTCCCACAGGCCGCGGTGGCTCATGGCGAACCGGAGCAGGCCGCCGGGCATCAGCATGGCCTCGGCGCTCAGTCCGTCGCCCCGGGTGCGGGCGTCGTCCTTGCTGAACCGCAGCCAGGTCATGATCTCCTCGTACACCGCGTCGTTGCGCAGGTCGGAGAAGAGCGTCGCCTGGTTGATGTGCACCAGCCGGCGCACCGTGCCCGGCTCGGCGGTGGTACGGAACGTGTGCCCGGCCTCGCCGGCGACGGCGGTCGCGGCGGCCACGACGTCGTCGGGCACCAGGCGGGCGTCGTAGGGGCGGCGCGAGGTCTGGCGGGACCGGAAGAGCTCCAGCCGCGCGCGGGCGTCGTCGGACACCGCGCGCGGGACGAGCCGGACCGTACCCAGGTGGTGCAGGCGGTCGGTGCCGGCGAAGTCCATCTCGCCGTCGTCGATGCTCTCCTCGACCCCGTACCCGAGCCCTTCGGCGACGGTGCGGAGCGACTCCAGGAAGACGCCGGCGCAGACGTGCCCGAACGGGATGCCGAACGACTCCGCGGGCAGCCCCAGATCGAGGTCGTAGTAGAGCTCGGCGGTGGACTCGTCCACCGGCCGCAGCTTGATGGGCTGGGAGTTGTGCGGGGACGGGTAGTGCCGGGCGTCCTCGACGATGCTCGGCCACGGCTCGGTGTGCGACACGAGCGCAACCTAGCGCGAGCCACCGACATGCCGACCCCAAAGACGTCAAAGCGTTATGCATGCAAAGTGCGGGATCGCCGGTCGAGCTTGTAATCGCTGGTCGAGCTTGTCGAGACCTCACCAGGTCTCGACAAGCTCGACCAGCGACCCCGTGCTCCGGGTCAGTGGCGGTCGCGGTAGACCTGGACCACCGTCGGGCGCGGGCCGCGGAAGTCGCCCGCCTCCGGGCGGACGCCGGCGGCCACGTAGTCCGGGAAGAACGAGTCGGGCGCCTCGAAGGAGCCGTTCTCGCCCGGGTGCTGCACGTTCACGTAGACCATGCCGTCGCGCGAGTCGACCAGCGGCCCGCAGGTCTCGGCGCCCGCGGGCACCGAGAGGAACTGCTGGACGTGACCGCGCTCGCGGCCCGCGACCGGGACCTTGAACAGGCCGTCGCACTTAGCGATCGCCGACGAGCTGGGCTGGCCGTCCGTCGAGATCCAGAGGTTGCCCTCGGCGTCGAACGCGAGGTTGTCGGGGCACGAGATGGGCGAGACTTTGTCCTTCGGGTAGCCCGAGAAGTACGTGCCCTCGACGGCGGGGTCGCCCGCGACCAGCAGCAGGTTCCACGTGAAGCGCGTGGAGGTCTGGTCGCCGGACGGGATGATCTCGACCACGTGGCCGTCCCGGTTGCCGTTGGTGGTCACGCCGCCGACGACCTTGTGGGTGCGCGGGTTCGCCTCGGTGGCACCCTCGGTCGCGTTGCCCGGGGTGCGGCCCGAGTTGTTGGTGCAGGCGACGTAGATGCGGCCCGTGACCGGGCTGATCTCGACGTCCTCGGGGCGGTCCATCTTGGTGGCGCCGACCTTGTCCGCGGCCAGGCGCGTGTAGACCAGCACCTCCTCGACCGACATGCCCGGCACCTTGCTCCGGCCGTCCTTGACCAGCGGGAGCCATTCGCCCGTGCCGTCGAAGGCGCCGTCGGCCGGGACCGCGCCCGAGCCGTCGATCTGCGCGGCCGGCGAGTCGCCCGTGAACTTGGCGACGAAGAGGTCACCCTCGGACAGCAGGGTCTTGTTGTGGGTGCGCGCCCAGCGGGACTCGCCCTTGGCGACCCGCTCCTTGGACACGAACTTGTAGACGTAGTCGAACGCCTGGTCGTCGCCCATGTACGCCACGGCGTGGCCCTTGGCGGACAGCGTGACGTTGGCGCCCTCGTGCTTGAACCGGCCCATCGCGGTGTGCTTGACGGGCTTGGCCTGCGGGTCGTACGGGTCCAGCTCGACGATCCAGCCGAAGCGGTTGGCCTCGTTCTCGTAGCCCTCGGACTGCGCGAAGCGCGGCTCGTCGGCCTCCCAGCCGTAGCTGGTGGAGCTGCCGATGCCGTACCGGGCGTCGGCGGTCGGGTTCGCTCCGGCGGCCACGAAGTAGCCGTTGAAGTTCTCCTCGCCCGACAGCACGGTGCCCCACGGCGTGGTGCCGCCGGCGCAGTTGTTCATCGTGCCCAGCACGCGGCGGCCGGTGCGGTCCGCCGCCGTCTTGAGCAGGTCGGAGCCGGCGGCCGGCCCGTCGAGCACGAACTCGGTGTCCAGGTGGATGCGGCGGTTCAGCACGCTGATGCGCTGGTAGTCCCACGGCTTGCCCGTGCCGCGACGGCGGACCTCGACCACGGCCATGCCGTGCGCGGCGCGCTCGATCGCGCGCGAGTACGCGTTCTTGGTGCGGCTGCCGTCGGCAGCGATGTCCCAGTACTTCTCGGTGGGCGGGAACATGATCTCGGGGTTGGTGTACTCGAGGTTCGAGACCAGGATGCCGCGCGTCCCGCGGTGCTTCTCACCGGGGCGGATCGGCAGGATGTCGAGGTAGTCGCAGTTGTAGCCGAACTGCTTGGCCTGCTGCTCCGGCGACTGGTTGTTCGGGTCGAAGGTGCGGCCGCCCGGGAGGATCGGGTCGCCCCAGCGGATGATCGGGTCCCAGGTGTAGCCCTCGGGGACCACCAGGGCGTCGACGTCGACCGGCTGCGGGTCGATGGCGCCGAAGGACAGGCCCTTGCCGTGGCCACCGCCCGGGAACCGGCCCTCGGGCAGCGTCGCGGCCTCGGCCGACGGCGCCGTGGCGCCCTGGGCGCCGATCACGACGGCACCGGCGGCGACCGCCAGGGTGCCGAGCATCGCGCGGCGCGACAGCACCGAGCTCACGACGTCCTTGAAGTACTCGTTGGCGCTCTCGTTGGGAGCGGGGTGCAGGCACGCGTCGTTGCACTTGAGGCGACAGGTGACGGGGCTGCGCTTGCCACGCGCATGCGTGTGCACCGTCAGCAGCGGGCGGTTCTCAGGGGCGATCGTCATCGGAGGCTCTCCGGTCCGAAAAGGGGGGTAGGACGTCGTCAACCTAGGAGCAGGCGATGTCTGCCCCACGAAAGGTCAGGTACGACCGGGTGAACGGGAGGTGGCCAGGAGGTGGGCCTCGGCGAGAGCCGGCGCTAGCCGACGAGCGCGCGGCTCGTGACGTCCAGCCAGCCCTCCGCGCGCAGGAGCTGCTCGGCTCCGCGGGAGCGCAGGCCGCGCTCGCACACCACGACCACCGGGGCGTCGGCCGGGTGGTCCAGGAGCTCGGCCGGGAAGTGGCCGGCGGCGAGGTCCTCCAGGCGTGCGAAGACGGCACCGGGCACCGCGCCCGGGACCAGGCCGACGTCGAGGAGCAGGACGCCGGCGGGCGGCAGGGCGTCGGCAGGCGGCAGGGCGTCGGCGGGCGGCGTCGGATCGGGGACCGTTGCGGCACCCGGAGCGGCGGCCGAGGATTCCGGGGCAGGGGCCACGGCGGAGGGCGCGGCGGCAGCCGCCTCCGAACCGGCCACCTCAGCGGACGACGCCGGCGCCGCCAGCTCGATCGTGTCCCATCCCGAGGTGCGCGCGTCGTAGGCCAGCAGCCGGCCCAGAGCCGGGTCCCCCGTGCCGGTCAGGAGCTTGACGGCCTCGACCGCCATGGTCGAGCCGACGACGCCGCACGCGGGGCTCAGCACGCCCACCGTCTCGCAGGACTCCCCCTCGGGCGGCTGCGGGCCGAACACGTCGGGGTAGGTGATCGCGCGCCCGTCCGGCGCGGCCGACCAGAACACGCTGACCTGCCCGTCCCAGCCCAGCACCGTGCCCCAGACGACGGGCAGGCCGAGCCCCGTGGCGGCGTCGGACACGGCGTAGCGCGTCTCAAACGTGTCGGAGCCGTCGACCACCAGGTGGTAGCCGGCCAGGATCGCGCCGGCGTTGTCCCTGGTGAGCCGCTCGCGGTGGGCGATCACCTCGACGTCGGGGGCCAGCCCGCGCAGCGCGTCGGCGGCCGACTCGGTCTTGCCGCGTCCGACGTCGGCGGCGGTGTGCAGCACCTGGCGCTGCAGGTTGGAGACGTCGACGGCGTCGTCGTCGATGATGCCGAGCGTGCCGACGCCCGCAGCCGCGAGGTACTGGAGCACCGGCGAGCCGAGGCCGCCCGCGCCGACGACGACCACCCGCGACGCGGCGAGGCGCTCCTGGGCGGCGAGGCCGAAGCCGTCGAGCAGGAGGTGCCGCGCGACCCGGCGTCGCTCGGCGGGCCCGAGCCCGCTTGCGGGGATCACGAAGGGCTCCATCACGTCATTCCACCACCTCGGAGGGGGTCCTGACACCTTCCTGGCGCCCTCCCCTTCGAGGCCTAGGTTTCTTCGCTTTGCGGCAGCCGAAAGCGAAGAAACCTAGGCCTCGAAGGAGAGCGGGCCGGGCTGCCCCGGGCCTCAGCCCTTGCGCTTGCGGATCTCCGCCGCGGCCTGCGGGAGCACGTCGGCGAGCTGCCCCACGACGGCGAAGTCGCAGATCTCGAAGATCGGCGCCTCCGGGTCGCTGTTCACGGCGACGATCACCTGGGACGCCTGCATGCCGCCCCGGTGGTGCGGCGCGCCCGAGATGCCGGCGCCGATGTACACGCGCGGGGCGACCGTGACGCCGGTCTGCCCCACGTACGAGTCCCACCAGCCCTCGAACGCCGCGTCGCGGGACGCGCCGACGGCGGCACCGAGCGCGTCCGCGAGGTCCTCGACGGGACCGAAGTCGCCGTCCGTGCCGCGCCCGCCCGCCACCACGACGGCGGCCTGGTCCAGCGGTGGCCGGCCGCTCGTGTCGGCCTTGACCGTCCGGGACAGCAGCGTGACCGGGGAGGCGGCGACCTCGACGGCGTAGCCCTCGGTCACCGGCTCGACGGCGGCCGGCGCGGGCTGCGCGACCGCGGAGTTGGCGCGGACCGTCACCACGGCGACGTCGGACGTCACCGCGCACTCGGTGTCCCACGAGCCGGCGAAGACCCGCTTGCCGGCCACGACCCGGCCGTCCACGTCGCGCACGGCGGAGGCGTCGATGACGAGGCCCGCGCCCAGGTCGTGGGCGGCCAGGGCGGCGGCCTCCTTGGCGGCGAACGACGTGGGCAGCAGCACCACGTCGGCGTCGGTCAGGCGCACGGCGGCGGCCAGCGCGGCCGCGACGACGGCGGGCAGGTGCAGCTCGTCGCCGCTCACGCACGAGCCGGCGCGGGCGGGCTCCGCCTGGTGCACGGTCTCGACGCCGTACGCGCCGAGCTGCGCCAGCACCTCGACGGTCGGCGCCTCCAGGGCGACTGCCTCGACCCGGCCCAGGGCGCGGGCGATGGTGAGCAGCTCCAGCGTGCTGGTGCGGACCTCGGTCGCGGGGTCGAGCAGGACCAGGACGGTGCGGTTCGTCATCATGTCTCCTCGGAGCGCTCAAGCTCTGTCTTTGCTGGTCTGAGCCTGCGGTTCGGCTGCGGGCGCGTGCCTCGTTCCTCGGCCCCCACCCTTCGCCTCACCTCCGGCTCAGACCAGGTCGTTGCGGATCAGGAAGTCGGCCAGCGCCACGCCACCCTCGCCCTTGTCGGTGACGAGCTCCACCTCGGGGCGCGCCGGGCGGGGCGCCGCCGACAGCGTCTCGGTACGGGCACCGGCCGCGCCCGCGACGGCGGGGTCGAACCCGAGGTCGGCCGGCGACCAGACCTCGATCTCCTTGCTGCGCGCCGCCATGATGAGCTTGAACCCGGGGAACCGCGGCTGGTTGGCCCCGTCCGTCACGGACAGGACGGCCGGCAGCGGCGCGGTCAGGGACTCGGTGACGTCGTCGATCTCGCGCGTGATCGTCAGCACGCCGTCGGCCAGCTCGACCTTCTTGGCGAGGTTCAGCGTGGGCAGGCCCAGCTCGGCGCCCAGCAGCGTCGGGACCACGGAGCCCAGGCCGTCCAGGGCGGCCATGCCCGTCACCACGAGGTCGACGGGCGCCTGCTCGCCGAGCTTGCGGACGGCGGCGGCGAGCACCGCGGCGGTGCCGAAGTAGTCGGAGCCGGCCAGGGCGTCGTCGGACACGCGGATGCCGCGGTCCACGCCGAGCTGGAACGCCTTGCGCAGCGCGACGTCGCCGTCGGGGCCGGCCATCGTGACCACGACCACCTCGCCCTCGCCGGCCCCGAGGCGGCCGGCCTCGCGCTCGGCCTCGACGAGCCGCAGGGCGGCCTCGATGGCGTTCTCGTCCAGCTCGTTGAGGGTGCCCTCCCCGGCGGTGCGCACCACGCGGCCCTCGGAGAAACCACGCTCCGTGTTGATGTCCGGGACGTACTTGGCGGTGACCACGATGCGCATGGGGTAACCGTACGTCGTCCGGCGGCGTGGGACGGATCCGGTCCACAGGCGGGCCTGAGACCATGGTGCATATGTCGCAGTCACGACGTGCAGAACCGCAGCGGGCCCCGGGCGACCCGGTGCCCCGCCCGGTCGTCCGGCCGCTGATCCGGCCCACGGCCCGCCGCAGCCACGTGCCGCCGCTCGGCGTGTACGTCACGCCCGACGGCGGAATCGACGCGGCGGTCCTCGCGTCGCACGCGACCGCCGTGGACCTGTGCCTGATCGACGTCACCGACCCGGCCCTGGACGAGCACGACCCGGCCCGCTACCGCGAGCGCCGGTTCGAGATGGTGGGCCCGGTGTACGGCGTCTGGCACACGCACGTACCGGACGTCGCTCCTGGTCAGCGCTACGGCTTCCGAGTGTACGGGCCGTGGGAGCCGCGCGCGGGGATGCGGCACAACCCGGCCAAGCTGCTGGTGGACCCGTACGCCCGCGGGTTCGCGGGGCGGCTGCGGTACGGGCCCGAGGTCGTCGGGTCGGTGAGCACGGAGCGCGAGGACGGCTGGTGGCTCGGCGACCCGTACGGCGCGCCGGACGAGACCGACTCGCTGCCGTACGTGCCGCACTCCGTCGTCGTCGGGCAGCTGCCGCCGCCCCCTCCCCTGACCCGGCCGCGCGTGCCGTGGGCCGAGACGGTGGTCTACGAGGCGCACGTGCGCGGGCTGACGATGCTGCGCGAGGACATCCCGGAGGAGCTGCGGGGCACGTACGCGGGCATGGCGCACCCGGCCGTCGTCGAGCACCTGAAGAGCCTCGGGGTGACGACGCTGGAGCTGCTGCCGATCCACAAGAGCGTGGCCGAGCCGCGGCTCGCGGCGCACGGGCTGACGAACTACTGGGGCTACAGCACGCTCGGCTTCTTCGCGCCCAACGCGGCGTACGCGACCCGGGCCGCGCAGGAGCAGGGCGCCGAGGCGGTGCTGGACGAGGTGCGCGGCATGGTGCACCTGCTGCACGAGGCGGGCATCGAGGTGCTGCTCGACGTTGTCTACAACCACACCTGCGAGGGCGGCGACGACGGCCTGCACCTGGCCTGGCGCGGCCTGGACAACCCGGTGTACTACCTGCACGACGGCGCCTCGCCGGCCGCGCTCGCGGACGTCACGGGCACGGGCAACTCGCTGGACTTCCGGCGTCCGCGGGTGATCCAGCTCGCCCTGGACTCGCTGCGGTACTGGGCGCAGACCGTGGGCGTGGACGGCTACCGGTTCGACCTGGCGGTGACGCTGGGCCGGGGCAACGTGGGGTTCGACCCGGACCACCCGTTCCTGGTGGCCCTGCAGACGGACCCGGTGCTGTCCGGCCTCAAGCTGGTCATGGAGCCGTGGGACGTGGGGCCGGGCGGCTGGCAGACGGGCTCGTTCCCGCCGCCGATGGCGGAGTGGAACGACCGGTTCCGCGACGCCGCGCGCGGGTTCTGGCTGGACGCGCCCAAGCAGGGCGTGCGCGGGCAGGAGATGCGCGGGCTGCGCGACCTGGCCACGCGCCTGGCCGGGAGCGCCGACCTGTTCGGGCCGGGCGACCCGCCGCTGGTGCGCGGCCCGGTCGCGTCGGTGAACTACGTGACGGCGCACGACGGCTTCACGCTGGCCGACCTGGTCGCCTACGACCACAAGCACAACGAGGCGAACGGCGAGGACAACCGCGACGGCTCGGACAACAACCTGTCGTGGAACCACGGCATCGAGGGCCACACGTCGTCGGGCGACGACGCGACCACCGAACCGTGGCAGGCGATCGTGCCGCCCCGGCGCAAGTCGCAACGCAACCTGCTGGCCACGCTGCTCCTGGCGGCGGGCACGCCCATGCTCACGGCGGGCGACGAGCTGGGCCGCAGCCAGGGCGGCAACAACAACGCCTACGTGCAGGACAACGAGACGTCCTGGATCCGGTGGGCTGTGGACGACGCCGCCACGGACCTCCTGGAGACCACGCGCTACCTGCTGGCGCTGCGGCGCGAGCACCCGGCGCTGCGCGCGGACTCGTTCTACCTGGGCTCGCCCCGCCCGCACGAGACGGACCCGGACCTGCTCTGGTACTCCGAGACGGGCGCGCCCATGGAGGTGGACACCTGGAACCAGCCCGGGCGGCGTGTGCTGCAGATGCTGCGGCCGGGCCCGGCGGCGGGCGACGCCGACGTGCTGCTCGTCATCAACGGCGGCCTGGACGACGTCGAGATGACGCTGCCGCCGCGCGACGGCGCGGCGCCCTGGGAGCTGGTCTGGGACTCCGCGTGGGACGCCCCCGGGGTGCCCGACGACGAGCGGGGCCCGCGGACGTCGGTGACGCTGGACGCACTGAACATCAACGTGCTGCTGTCGCAGGGGGACCGTCCTGGCTAGAGTGCCCACATGACTGACTCCGTCCACAACAAAGACGTTGCCACCACGGGGAACACCGACGTCATCGTCATCGGCGCGGGCCTGTCGGGCCTGGTGACGGCGACCGAGCTGACCGCTGCGGGCAAGCGCGTGGTCCTGCTCGACCAGGAGCCGGCCGCCTCGCTGGGCGGGCAGGCCTGGTGGTCGTTCGGCGGGCTGTTCCTGGTCGACTCGCCGGAGCAGCGCCGGCTCAAGGTGCGCGACTCGGCCGAGCTCGCGTTCTCCGACTGGCTGGGTTCGGCGCAGTTCGATCTCGGCGCGGAGCGCGGCGAGGGCCCGGACCGCTTCGGGTACCGGTGGGCCAAGGGGTTCGTCGAGTTCGCCGCGGGCGACCTGCGGCCCTGGCTGCACGCCAAGGGCGTGCGCTGGTTCCCGCTGGTGCAGTGGGCGGAGCGCGGCGGCTACCCCGCCGGCGGGCACGGCAACTCGGTGCCGCGCTTCCACGTCACGTGGGGAACCGGCCCGGCGGTCGTCGAGCCGTTCGTCGCCGCGGCGCACGAGGGCAACCGGGCCGGGCTGCTCGACCTGCGCTTCCGGCACCGGGTCACCTCCCTGGTGGTCACCGACGGCCGGGTCACGGGCGTGCGCGCCGAGGTCCTGGCCGACGACGACGCGGGGCGCGGCGAGCCGTCCAGCCGCACCGTGACGGGCGAGGTGGAGCTGTCCGCGCAGGCGGTCGTGATCGCCAGCGGCGGCATCGGCGCCAACCACGAGCTGGCCCGGGCCCGCTGGTCCGCGGAGGCCGGGCACCTGCCCGGGCGCATGCTGTCGGGCGTGCCGGACTCCACGGACGGGCTCATGCTGGGCGTCGCCGCCGCGTCCGGGGCAGCGCTGGTGCACGAGGACCGGATGTGGCACTACCCGGAGGGCATCGCGAACCACTCCCCGGTCTGGACGCAGCACGGCATCCGCATCCTGCCCGGGCCGTCCTCGCTGTGGCTCGACGCCGACGGCAACCGGCTGCCGGGCCCGCTGTTCCCCGGGTTCGACGCCCTGGGCGCGCTCCAGCACGTGACCACCCGCGGCGACGACCACTCCTGGTTCGTGCTGAACAAGACGATCATGGAGAAGGAGTTCGCGCTGTCGGGCTCCGAGCAGAACCCGGACCTGACCGGCAAGTCGGTGCCGCTGCTCCTGGAGCGGGTGCGCGGCCGTTCGGTGCCGGTGCGCACCTTCGCCGAGCAGTCGGAGGAGTTCCTCTGGGCCGACACCCCGGCCGAGCTCGCCGGGAAGATGAACGCGCTGACGGAGGCCACGGAAGGGTCTCGCGGGCACGTCGACGGGGAGTCCCTGGCCGCCCTGATCGCGGCCCGCGACGCCCAGGTCGCGACCGGTCTGGGCAAGGACCCGCAGGTCGTCGCGACGGCGGCCGCGCGGCACTTCGTCGTGGACAAGACCATCCGCGTCTCGCCGCCGCGGGCGCTGACCGCCCCGCAGGACGGGCCGCTGCTGGCCGTGCGCCTGTCGGTGCTGACCCGCAAGACGCTGGGCGGCCTGTGGTGCGACGAGACCGGCCGCGCCCTGACGCCCGACGGCGAGGTCCTGGAGGGCCTCTGGGCCGTCGGCGAGGCTGCGGGCTTCGGCGGTGGCGGCTCGCACGGGCACCGCGCGCTGGAGGGCACCTTCCTGGGGGGCTGCCTCTTCACGGGCCGGACGACGGGCCGCGCCTTGGCTGCTTCTCTGTAAGGGAGCCGGCACTCAGCAGGCCGGAGGCGACCGTTACCCGGCGGTCTACGGTCGCCTCCGGCCTGATGAGCCGCCGCTCACCCCGACGGAGTCAGCGGAGGAGCGCCTGGCCCTGGTCCAGGGCCACCAGCACCGCGCCCCGAGAGCACGCCGCCACGAGCGCGGCGGGCCAGTCGCCCGTCAGCGGGACCGACTCGACGTCCGGGGCGCCCGCGACGTCGGCGCCGTCGCCCGGTCGCAGGCCCGTGACACGCGCCGTCCCGCCGGGGCGGATCCGCTCCCGCACGGGCTCCGGCCGGTCGAAGAACCAGTGCGTGGGCGCGTTGGAGTCCAGGGCGTCCGCGAGCCGCTCCAGGTCGCGGGCCGCGAGCCGCAGCACGGGGGCCACCCACGCGGAGTTCTCGGTGACCATGGCCTCGGTGCGGCGCGGGTCCGTCAGGCCCACCCGCGTGCCGTCGCGGAACGAGCCCGCGGCCAGCCGCAGCGCCACGTCGCGCACCGGGGCGCTCGCCACCGAGCCCAGGAGCTGGGTGGCCAGCACGTGCGGCACGTGGGACACGAGCGCGACCGACTCGTCGTGCAGCTCGTCGGTCAGCACCGCCGCCGTGCCGCCCAGCGGGCCCGTGACCAGGCTCAGCACCTGGAGCAGCCGCTCCGGGTCGGTCTCGCCGGTCACCGTCACCGCCCACGGCACGCCCTGCATCAGGGCCGCCGACGACGCCGCGAAACCGCTGTGCTCGGTACCCGACATCGGGTGCGCGCCGACGTACCGCCGGCCCAGCCCGGCCTCCGTGACCGCGTCCCGCACGGGACCCTTGACCGAGCCGACGTCGGTCACGGTCGGGTCCCAGCCCGGCTCGTCCGCCAGGGCCTCGGCGAGCTCGCCGGCCACCGACCGCATGGCGCGCAGCGGCGCGGCGAGCACCACGACGTCGGGCCGGTTGGCGGCCAGGCGGGCGACGTCGTCGGCGACCGTGAGGCCCGCCGCGCGGGCCTCGCCGCCGGACGCCGGGTCGGTCGCGACCACGGGCACGCCCGCCGCCTGGAAGGCGCGCGCGAGCGAGCCGCCGATCAGCCCCAGCCCGACGACGCCGACGCTCACCACAGCAGGCCCTGGTCGCGCGCCGGCGCCTCGTCCTGGGCCGACACCGAGCCGACCGGGACGTGGTCCGGGTCGAGCACGCCGTCGAGCGCCCGGAAGCCGGCGCCGGCGGGGAACAGGCCGAGCGTCTTGAGGGCGTCGCCCGCGGCGAGCAGGTCACCCAGGACGTCTCGCGCGCCGGGGGCCCAGGGCGCCTCGTCGAAGGTCACCACGAACACGTACTTGCTCTCCTGCGCCTTCAGCGGGCGCGTGATCAGGCTCGACATGTTGACGCCCCGGTCGCCGAACGCGGTGGTGATCCGCGCCAGCACGCCAGGCCCGGTCACCGACGGGGTGATGGCCAGCATCGTCTTCCAGTCCGTCTCGCCGGCCGCGCGCGACCGCGCCAGGTGCGCGGCGGCGGCGCTGCGCCGGGTCAGCACCAGGAACCGGGTGCGGCCGCCACGGAAGTCCTCCACCGCCGTCGCGTAGGTGTCGAGGCCGTAGAGCTCCCCGCAGATCGTGGGGCCCAGGGCGATCGTCCCCGGCCCGGCGTCGCGGCACGCCGCCGCGTTGGACGACGCCGGAGCGGTCCCGAGCCCCGTGCCCGTGACGAAAGCGGAGCACTGCGCCAGCCCGTGGGGGTGCGCGGAGACCTCGGTCAGCTCGCCGTGGTCCGGCCGCACGAACGCGTCGAACGACACGTCGAGCGCCACCTCGTCGACGGCCACGACGTCCGCGCTGGACAGCAGCGTGTCCAGGGACGGCACCACGTAGCCCTCGACGGAGGACTCGATGGCGACCACGCCGACGTCGGCCCTGCCCGTGGCGACGGCGTCGTGCACGTCGCGGACGGTGTCCAGGGGCTCGGCGGTCACGGCGGCGTCGTCGTCCCCCGTGCCGGACGCCGCATGCCCGCGCGCCCACTGCAGCGCGGCCTGGTGGGTGAACGTGCCCTCGGGACCCAGGTACGCGACCCGGGTGCCGCCCGGCGCCGTCATGCCCACCGCGGGGTCAGGGTGTCGGGCCCGGGCACGAACGACTCGCCCGGCAGCACGGCCAGCGTGCGGTGCGCGACGCCGCGGTCGGTCAGGGCGTCGACCAGCACGGACAGCTTGTCGGAGGTCGGGCAGGAGAAGGACGCGAAGAACACGTGCGGCCCCTCCGACGACGGCTGGCTGCGCAGGTGGTCCAGGTCCAGCCCGGCGTCCGCGATGATCGCGAGGGTGGGCTGCAGGGAGCCGAGGTGGTCGTCGGCCGGGCCGAACGCGAGCCACACCTGCGCCGGCGTCGTGAACGGGGGCCAGTCGTCCCGGGACTCCAGCAGCCCGTACCAGATGGGACCGCCCTCGGCGAGGGCCGCGCTGTCCGGCAGCTCCGCGAAGCCCGCCGGGACCCGCGGCCGCTCGATCACCAGGGACCCGCCCTCGCCGGCGAGCGCGATGCGCTCCTCGACGCTGGTGCGGGTGGGCACCAGGCGCGGGCTCACGCCGAGACCACGCAGCACGCTCGCGCAGTCCCGCATGCCCGCCTCGTCGATGACGACCTGACCCACCGTCGCACCGGCGCCGACCCAGACCCACTGGCCCGGCACCGCCACGGCCGCCGTCATGATGAGCGACGGCGCGCCCTCCAGGAGGGCGCGCTCGAGGCCCGGCGCCGGGTGCTCCGGGTGTCCCAGGTGCACCACGGCCGCCAGGGCCTCGATGCTCGCGACCGTGGCGAGCGTGTCCGCCGTGGTCCCGAGGTCGAGCAGCTCGACCGGGTCGTTCCATCCCGCCATCCGCGCGGCAAGCACCGCGTGCGCGGGAGACTCCCGCTCGCTACGTCCAAGCATGTGCCGAACCTACCGCCGCTCGGGCCTCAGAGCCGCACCGTCAGTCGCACACGACGGGGTTGTCGGGGTTGTACGTGTGGTTGAACGAGTTCTCCTTGACGACCTTGCCGTCGTGCAGCACCTTGCGGGAGATGGTCACGGAGAAGCCGTCCTCGCCGCCGGGGTACGGCTGGCAGTCGGCCGACGAGTCGTGGATCGTCGTGGTGGGCACGACGTTCTGCTTGTCGCTCGTGCTGTCCTGCACCGTGTAGTACTTCGTGCTCCAGATCCGGACTGTCAGCTGGTTGCCCGACACGAACGCCTGCATGACCGCGCCGTACGGGCTGTCGTTCTTGAACTTCATGTCCTTGGCGCCCACGTAGATCGTGGCCTCCCGGCCCGCGGGGTAACGCGGGAACCAGAAGGAGTGCGCGTGGTGCTCGACGTCGTCGAACCCGGCGAAGAAGCCCGCGTTGAACGACGTCGTGGCCATCTGCGAGAGGCCACCGCCCACGGCCTCGACGTGCCGGCCGTTCTCGATCACGCCCGCGTCGAAGTACCCGTTCTCCAGGGTGATCGGGGCCAGCGCCTCCAGCAGGGAGAAGGTCTCGCCCGGCTTGATGAGGTTGCCCGTGACCATCTCGGCGCCGCGCACCAGGTTCTGGGTGCGGATCTGCTCGTCGGTCAGGGGGGTGCTGAACTCGGAGACGATCTCCTTGACGCCCAGGGCCTCGAGCGACTCGACGGTGTCCTTCGGGTCCTGCTCGACGAGCTCGACCGAGGTCTCGCGGTCGTCACCGGTCGCGGCGATCCGCACGGCCTTGGCGGCCCCGCCCGGGTTGATCGTGGTTCCGGCCTTGCCGCCGACCACCGTCGGCTTGCCGCCCGCGAACTCGAAGTGCGCGTCGGACGGGTCGTCCAGCAGGTTCGTGGTGCCGGCGACGATCGCCTCGACCGTGGCCTTGCGGTCCACGAAGGCGACGAGCTGGTCGTCCTTCGGCTCGAACCGGATGATCCCGGCGAGCACCTCGGGCGTCAGCACGGGCTGCTGGCCGCCCACGGACACCGTGACCGGCCCCGAGACGATCTTCTGCGCGACCGCGAACTGCTTCTCGGTCTGCGCCTGCGTGATCACCGGCTCCACGGGCTCGACCGGCAGGTCGAACGGGCCCTCGGCCTGCAGCCAGCGCTCCTGGATGACGCGCGAGGTCTCGCTCGCGACGATCCGCGTGCCCTCCTTCGCGTCGGTCTTGACGGCCTGGCCGTCCACGAACCCGACGGTGCCGTCCACGGGCTCCACGGCCAGCGACTCCTCGAGCCCCGCGACGGCGGCGTCGAACTTCTTGTCGTCGATGTCCAGGAGGAGCGGCTGCTCGGAACCGCCGAACATGTGCGCCCACATGCGTGTGGGGCTGAGCGAGAAGCCGGTGAGGCCGGCCGCCGTACCCTCGGCGTCGATCGCGAGGCCGCTCTTCTCCGGGGAGAGCTGGGCCTTGCCCTCGCCGGCCGTGAGGTCGATCGGCTCCGCGATGCGCGGGCCGAGCTGCTCCGTCAGCGCGGACGCCGCCTCGGACGGGGTCATGCCGCCCACGTTCACGCCGGCGACCGTGGTCTCGCGCGGCACCGTGTCGCTCACGCTCCACGCCGAGAAGGCGTAGATCGCGAACAGCACGACGACGCCCAGGACCGTGAACAGCGCGATCTTGGGGCCGCGGCTCGGGGCGCCGTCACCGGCGAGCCCGAAGAAGCCGTCCGGGCCGGCGGCACCCGGGCCGACGGGTCCGTTCGGTCCGGCAGGACCGTTCGGGCCGGCAGGACCGTTCGGGCCGGCGGGGATGCCGGGGCCGCCCGGGCCCTCGGCGGCGTTCGCCGACGGCGTCGCCTCCGGGCGCACGGGCGCCCAGCTCGTCAGGGGTCGCGCCACGCGCTGGATCGCTCCGGTCAGAGGCTTGAGGAACGGGATCTGGCCGCCGTCCGCGTTCGGCACGGCGTTCGGGTCCGACGGCGCGGCCGGGGCGCCCGGGGCGCCCGGCTGCCCGGCGAGCGGGACCGCCGGGGGCGGGACAGCCGCGCCGGCGTCGGCCGGGGTGCCGGGGGCTGCGGGGGCGCCGGGGGCGGCCGGCGTGCCGGAGGCTGCCGGGGTACCTGAGGCTCCCGGCGTGCCGGAGCCTCCCGGGGTGCCGGGCTTGGCCGGCGAGACGGAGGGCGGGGTCGAGCCGGTAGCTGCGGCGGCTGCTCCGGCGCCGGCCGCAGCGGCGCCGGCGGCCGGGATGCTGCCCGGCCGGGTCTGGCTCGTCGCCGCGCCGGTCTTGGGCGGCCGGTCGAACGCGAAGACGCGCGGGGTGTAGCCGCTGCGCGGCTTGGACGCCTTGGTCGGTGGGGTGGCCAGCTCCTGGACGACGGTCTCCAGCACGGTCACCTGGTCCGGGCTGTCCGCGTCGGGCTCGGCGGGCTTGTCCTGCGCGGCCTGCTTGGTGCCCGGGTCGGACTCGGTCGCGGCGGGCTCGGCGGCGGGCTTGGCCGCGGCCGGCTTGGTGGCGTCCGGCTTCGTCGCGTCCGGCTTGGCGTCGGCGGCGGGCGCCGGCGTCGCAGGGGCGGGCGGCGCGGCGGCGGGCGTCGCGGCGGCGGGCGTCGCGGCGGAATCAGCGGCACGCGGCGCGGACGCCGGAGCGTCGGCGGGCGTCCCGGCGGCCGACGCGGACGCGGCAGCAGCGGACGTCGCGGCAGCAGCGGCCGCAGCAGTAGCGGGCTTCGCGGCAACGGGCGCGGGCGTCGCAGCGGCGGGTGCGGCCGGCGGAACCGCAGGCGGGGCAGCCGTCGTCGCGGCCGACGCGGACTGGTCGGCCGACTCAGGCGTCGTCGTCGCGGTGGACTCGGCCGAAGCGGGCACGGTCGAAGCGGGCTGGGCTGCAGCAGCGGGCCGGGCCGCAGCGGACGCGGCGCCTGCCGACGAGACCGCCGGCGGGGTCGCGGCAGGCGTAGCCGAGGCAGCGGACTCGGCCTCGACGGGCGCGGTCTCGGCGGGCGCCGGGGTCGCACCGGACGCGGGCGTGGCTGCCGCAGGCGAGGCGGCTGCTTCAGACCTGGTCGCGGTGTCCGGCTCGGTCTCCGCAGCGGGGGTGTTCGGAGCGGAGGGGTTCCCCGCGACGGGCGCGGCCGGGGCCACCGGGGCCGCCGGAGCAGCCTGGGTCGCAGGAGCGGCGGGCTCGTCCGCGTCCGAGGAGTTCGCGGCACCCGGCGCCCCGGCGTCAGGCCGGTTCGCGGCCTCTGCCTGGTTCACCGTGCCGGCGGAGGACTCGCCGGCACCGGCAGGAGCTCCGGCGTCGGACGTGCTCGGCGCCTCGTTCGCGGAGTCGCCGGAACGTTCGGCCGCGGACGCCGCCGCACCGACGGACGCCGCGGCGGCCGCGGGCGCGACAGGAGACGCGGGGGCGTCAGCGCCAGGCCCAGAGTTATCAGCGGCAGGCACGACGACCGGCACGGCGGGCGCCTCAGCGGCACCGCGAGCGGCTCCGACGGCAGGCGCGTCGGCGTCCGACACGTCGTCGGCGGGCGCGCCCTCGCGGGCGCCGCTCTCGCCGGCGCTGTTCGCGGGCACGCTGTTCACGGCCGCACTGCCGGCGGCCGCACCGCTCGAGGGCGCGACACTGGCGGGCGCGCCGCTCTCGCCGACGTCGCTCGCAGGCGCACTGTTCTCGGGCGCACCGTTCTCAGGCGCGTTCTCGGGCGCGGCGGGGACCCCCGCGGGCGGTGCGGCGGGGACGGGCTGGGCCTTCGTAGGCTCGGACTGCTCCGGAGCGGTCACGGGTTCGACCTTGTCTGCGGATCGGGGAACCGGCTGTGCGGTCGGTCGACCGGCCGGTACTGCGGGCTGCGCGGCCTGGGTGGCCGACGGACGTGCTGGGGGTTGCGACTCCTGTCGCGGCACGCTGCCAGGGCGTTTCTGGTACAAGCGAGGCGGAATGGCCGGGGCGTGATTCGTCCCGGCGTTCTCGTCTGATGTCGGCTCGAGCGGTTCGTCACGCTCGGTCGGCTGACCCATCGGCACGCTCCGTGCAACTACCCGAGACGCGGGCTTTCCGCGTCCCCCGAAGGGCGCACCTGACCTGCGGCGAATCCGCTGGACGGAATCGCCCTGGCGGGCATCCTATCCAGCGAGAATCCTGCCCAAGGCCTCGTACCGGACGCCCCGAGGTGGAGGTTTCGTATCAATCCTGCCCACCATCCTGAACCACCCTGCGAAGAACCGCAGAGGTCAGGCAGCAGGCCGATCCCGCCGTGCCGGAACCTCGGAGAACCAGGACGACGGCAGGAACGCGACGATCGCCAGGATCGCCACCCCCGAGTACGACCAGACCATGCCGAGAACGCCCGCCGGGACCACGACGTCGCCCCCGGAACCCGGCAGCGACAGGGCCTGCACGGCGGCGACCCAGCCCACGCCGAAACCGAGCAGCGTGCCGTAGCCCGCCCAGGCGCGGGCGAGCACGCCGGCCGCGGCCGTGAGCGCGAACGCGAGCACCAGGCCGAGGTACAGCGAGTCGTCCCCGTACCGGTGCACGACCGTCCCGAGGGCGCCCATCACCACGCCGAGCGCGACGGCCAGCAGGGTGCGGACGATCGTTCGTCCGAGAGGACGCCGGGGTGAGTTCACCCGAGCATTGTCCAGCATGCGGCTGGGAGCACACTGCATGTGGAACACTCCCGCGGGTGAACACCCTCCAGGCACAGACGCAGCTCATCGTCCGACAGCGGATCCGCATGCTGGTCAACCAGTACGAGGTCCGGGGCGCGCTGCCCGACGGCTCCGAGGGCGACCTCTACGCCTTCGCCCAGCAGAAGCGCGTCGCGTTCCGCGAGCAGGTCACGCTCTACACCGACGACACCAAGCGGGAGGCGGTGCTCGGCTTCAAGGCCCGCCAGGTCGTCGACCTCGGCGCCACCTACGACGTCGTCGACGCGGGCGGCACCCCGATCGGCACGTTCCGCAAGGACTTCGCCAAGTCGCTGCTGCGCAGCACCTGGCACGTCGAGCAGCCGGGCCTCGGCGTCGCGACGGGAACCGAGCGCAGCCTGCCGATCGCCATCATCCGGCGGCTCATCGAGCTCGAGTGGCTGCCGTACCACTTCGACTTCGTGATCGACGGACGCCCCGCGTTCAGCGTCGAGAAGAAGTGGGGCCTGCGCGACCGGTACGTCGTGAACGTCCAGGACCCGCGGCTCGACCGCCGGCTCGTGACCGCCATGGCGATCGGCCTGGACGCCCTCCAGGAGCGCTGACCCCGCCGTCGTCCGCCGCCCGCCGTCCGCCGCCCGACCTGCAGCAACGGACCGATCTCGGCGAGGCGATCCCCTTTGAGGCCTAAGTTTCTTCGCTTTGTGGCTGCGCAAAGCGAAGAAACTTAGGCCTCAAAGGTGTCCGGGCTACCGGGTACCGGTCAGCTGCCGGTCAGCGGAGCGGGTCGACGACGGCGTAGGTCTCCGTCGTCAGGATCGGGGCCAGCACCCCGTTCGACAGCGCGTACCACCCGGCGACCGCCCCGACGGCCTCCGGCAGGGCGCCCGCGTGCTGCACCTGGGTCGCATGGGCCCGCATCGCGCCCACGACCGACCCGAGCACGCCGCGAATCTCGACCCGCGCGGTAGGGCCGATCCGGGTGATCGGTAGTCCGTCAGATGATCGGTAGTCCGGGCTGCCGACCACCTGACGTTCTGCCGACCACTCGGGCAGGCCCTCCTTCGCGAACGGCGGGAGGTCCTCCGCCGGGTCCGGGAGGGCGAGGGCGTGGGCGGCGGCCAGGGCCTGCGCCTCGGGCAGGGCGGCGAGCGTCGCGCGCGCCGCGCGCACCTCCGCCGCCGGGGCGACGGCCTGCCACAGCTCGGCCCCGGCCCAGGGCTCGCTCCGCCGTCCGACGCCGGAGCCCGCCTCACCTCCGCGAACCGGCTCGGCACTCCCCTGCCCGACGCCGGAACCGTGCTCACCCTTGCCCCGCTGCCCGACGCCGCCGTCCTGCTCCCCCGCGAGCACGTCGCCCGGCTCCCACGCCGGATCAGCCGCGAGGCGCAGTGCCCGCACCGTCACCTCGTGCGCGCGCACATGGTCGGGGTGCCCGTATCCGCCGCCGGGCTCGTACGTGGCGACGACGGCGGGGCGGCACTCGCGGATCAGCGCCGCGAGCCGCCCGGCGGACTCGTCGAGCGGCACCCGCGCGAACGCCGTCGGCGGGGAGTCGGGCGCCGGGCCGGCGACGCCGGGCGCGACCCAGGCCATCCCGGAGTCCTCGTACCGCACCCCGTCCGCCGCGCCGGAGACCACCCCGGAGCCCGACCCCGCCGACGCACCCGAATCAGCGTCCACAACCCCGTTTACCTGCGCAGATACCCCGGGAAGACCGTCCAGGAACGAGTGCCGGATCGCGCCGTCCGCCCCGCCGGCCAGCGCCGTGAGCGCACGGGCCAGCTCGGTCTCGCGGTACGCGCCTAGCGCGGCGCCGTCGCCCTCCAGCCCGGCCCGGCCCTCCGACGTCGTACCGGGCAGGGCGATGACCTCGCCGCGTTCCCCGCGGGTACAGGTCACGACATGCGCCGGCCGCCCGGCCGCCGCGAACGCGGCGATCAGCCCACCGGTGGACAGCGTCTCGTCGTCCGGGTGCGCGTGCACCGCAAGCAACCCGGATGCCCCGGAGAAAGCACTGAGTGCTGGGCCTTCGCCCGCGGAACGAAAGTTCATGGGCGAAGGTCCAGCACTCAGCGGTGGAACGTCAGGAACGCTTGGCGCGAGCCGTCGCGCGGGCGCGGTCCGTGGCGTTCAGGAGCACCTTGCGGATGCGGACGACCTCGGGGGTCACCTCGACGCACTCGTCCTCCTGCGCGAACTCCAGCGACTCCTCGAGCGTGAGCTTGCGCGGCGGGATCAGGTTCTCGAAGTTGTCGGCGGTCGAGGACCGCATGTTCGTCAGCTTCTTCTCCTTGGTGATGTTGACGTCCATGTCCTCGTTGCGCGAGTTCTCGCCGACGATCATGCCCTCGTACACCTCCTGCGTGGGGTCCACGAAGAAGGAGCCGCGCTCCTGCAGGTTGATCATGGCGAACGGCGTCACCTTGCCGGAGCGGTCCGCGACCAGCGAGCCGGTCATGCGCGACTCGATCGGGCCGTGCCACGGCTCGTAGCCCTCGGAGATCGACGCCGCGATACCGGTACCGCGCGTGTCGGTGAGGAACTGGGTGCGGAAGCCGATGAGGCCGCGCGCCGGGACCATGAACTCCATGCGGACCCAGCCGGTGCCGTGGTTCGTCATGGTCTCCATGCGGCCCTTGCGCTGCGCGAGGAGCTGCGTGACGGAGCCGAGGTACTCCTCGGGCACGTCGATGGTCATGCGCTCCATCGGCTCGTTGACCTTGCCGTCGATCGTCTTGGTGACGACCTGCGGCTTGCCGACGGTGAGCTCGAAACCCTCGCGGCGCATCTGCTCGACCAGGATGGCCAGCGCCAGCTCACCGCGGCCCTGCACCTCCCAGGCGTCGGGGCGCTCGGTCGGCAGCACCTTCAGCGAGACGTTACCGATGAGCTCGGAGTCGAGGCGGTCCTTGACCTGGCGGGCGGTGACCTTGTGGCCCTTGCCGCCCTTGCCCGCGAGCGGGGAGGTGTTGATACCGATGGTCATCGAGATGGCCGGGTCGTCGACCGTGATGAGCGGCAGCGGGCGCGGGTCGTCGAGGTCCGTGAGGGTCTCGCCGATCATGATGTCCGAGATGCCGGCGACGGCGACGATCTCGCCGGGGCCGGCCTTGTCGGTCGGCACACGGTCGAGCGCCTTGGTCTCCAGCAGCTCCGTGATCTTCACGCTCTGCAGGCTGCCGTCGTGCCGGGCCCACGCGACGTTCTGGCCCTTGGACAGGGTGCCGTTGTGGATGCGCAGCAGCGCGAGGCGGCCGAGGAACGGCGACGCGTCGAGGTTGGTGACGTGCGCCTGCAGCGGCACGCCCTCCTCGTAGGTCGGGGCCGGGATCTTGTCGAGGATCGTGGCGAACAGCGGCTCGAGGTCCTCGTTGTCCGGCAGGCCGCCGTCGGCGGGCTGGTCGGTGGAGGCGCGGCCGGCCTTGGCGGACGCGTACACGACGGGCACGTCGAGGATGGCGTCCAGGTCGAGGTCCTCGACCTCGTCCGACAGGTCGCCGGCCAGGCCGAGCAGCAGGTCGGTGGTCTCGGCGACGACCTCGCTGATGCGGGCGTCGGGGCGGTCCACCTTGTTCACGACGACGATGACCGGCAGCTTCGCGGCCAGCGCCTTGCGCAGCACGAAGCGGGTCTGGGGCAGCGGGCCCTCGGACGCGTCGACGAGCAGCACGACGCCGTCGACCATGGACAGGCCGCGCTCGACCTCGCCACCGAAGTCGGCGTGGCCCGGGGTGTCGATGACGTTGATGGTGATGCCCTCGGGCTCACCGCTCGCCGCGGCCGCGGGGCCGGCGTACCGGATCGCGGTGTTCTTGGCGAGGATCGTGATGCCCTTCTCGCGCTCCAGGTCGCCGGAGTCCATCACGCGGTCGTCCACGTGCTGGTGCGCGGAGAACGCGCCCGCCTGCTTGAGCATGGCATCCACGAGCGTGGTCTTGCCGTGGTCGACGTGGGCCACGATCGCGACGTTACGCAGGTCGGATCGGGTCGCACGGGCCGAGGTCGGCGCGGTTGCAGGCACGGTCACGGAGCACTCATTTCCAGAAGGGAGGTCAGGGGCGCGGACTCTGGCCCGAACGGACCGGTCTCGCAGCACCACCCATCTTACCCGCGAATCGAAATCGCCAGGTGTCGACCGTGTCACTGTGCGGTGAACACCCCCGGAAGCGACAGACCCTCGGGTCACCGGAGTGTCCCGAGGGTCTGCCACGTACTCACAGGGAGCGGGTCAGCCGCCGATCTCCAGGCTCGCGCCCGGGATGGCCGCCAGGAGGTCCCGCGTGTACTCCTGCTGCGGGTTGTCGAACACCTCGTCGGTGGTCGCGTGCTCCACGATGCTCCCGTCCTTCATCACGGCCACCAGGTCGGCGATCTGCCGGACCACGGCCAGGTCGTGCGTGATGAAGAGGAAGGACAGCCCGAGCTCGGCCTGCAGGTCGTTGAGCAGCGTCAGGATCTGCGCCTGGACCAGCACGTCGAGCGCCGAGACGGCCTCGTCGAGCACGAGCACCTCGGGCTTGAGCGCCAGCGCACGCGCGATCGCGATGCGCTGCCGCTGCCCGCCCGACAGCTCGTTCGGGAACCGGCGCATGGTGGCCTGCGGCAGCGACACCATGTCGAGCAGCTCCCGCACCCGCGCCTCGCGCGCCTTGCGGTCACCCACCTTGTGCAGGACGAGCGGCTCCTCGATCGACCGGAAGATCGAGTACGTCGGGTCCAGGGACCCGTACGGGTTCTGGAACACCGGCTGCACGCGGCGGCGCAGCGCGAACTGCTCCTTGGCGGACATCTTCATGACGTCCTTGCCGTCGAACATGACGGTGCCCGACGTCGGCTCGAGCAGACCCAGCACCATGTTGGCCGCCGTGGACTTGCCGGAGCCCGACTCGCCCACCAGCGCCAGGGTGTGACCCTTGGGCAGCGTGAAGTCGATGCCGTCCACCGCGGTGAAGTTCGTGTGCGAACCCGGCCGGGAACCACGGATGGTGAAGACCTTGGTCAGGTCCTTCGCCACGACGACGTCGGGCGCCGTCGTCTCCGCCTCGTCCGCGTGCTCGGCGAGCAGGTCGTCCGACTCCTGCCCGCGCTCGTGCGCGGACTGGATGCGCCGGGAGGCCAGCGACGGGGCCGAGGACACGAGCCGCTTGGTGTACTCGTGCTGCGGGTCCTTGAGGATCTGCAGCGCGGGCCCGGACTCGACGACCCGGCCCTTGTACATGACGACGAGGTGCTCGGCGCGCTCGGCGGCCAGGCCCAGGTCGTGCGTGATGAACAGGACCGCGGTGCCCAGCTCGGCGGTGAGGCCGTCCAGGTGGTCCAGGATCTTCTTCTGGACCGTCACGTCGAGGGCCGACGTCGGCTCGTCCGCGATGAGCAGCTTGGGCCGCGAGGCCAGGCCGATCGCGATGAGCGCGCGCTGGCGCATGCCGCCCGAGAACTCGTGCGGGAACTGGCGGGCACGCCGCTCGGCGTCGGGCAGACCGGCCTCGCTGAGCAGCTCGGCGACGCGCGCGGTGCGCTCCGCCTTGCCGCCCTGGAAGCCGTTGGCGACGAGCGCCTCGTCGATCTGGGCGCCGATGCGCCACACCGGGTTCAGGTTGGACATCGGGTCCTGGGGAACCAGGCCGATCTCCCGCCCGCGCAGGTCCTCGACCTGCTTGCGCCCCAGCCCGACGAGCTCGCGCCCACCGAACGAGATGGACCCGCCGGTCACCTTGCCGGTGCCCGGCAGCAGGTCGATGATCGCGTGCGCCGTGGTCGACTTGCCCGAGCCCGACTCGCCCACGATCGCCACGGACTGCCCCGGGTAGACCGTGAGGTCGACGCCGCGGACGGCCTCCACGGTGCCGGTCGCCGTGGTGAACGAGATCTTCAGGTCCTTGATCTCGAGCAGCGGGGTGGTGTCGTCGTGCTTCTCGACGGGCACCGGGGCTTCCTCGGTGGTCCCGTCGGTGAGGGTGATCGTGGTGCTCATCGCTTCCTCGCCTTCGGGTCGAGGGCGTCGCGCACGACGTCGCCCATCATGATGAAGCTCAGCACGGTCAGCGCGAGCGCGGTCGCCGGGTAGATCATGATCTCCGGGGCGATCCGGATCGACTCCTGCGCCTTGTCGAGGTCGCCGCCCCACGAGACGGTCGACGTCGGCAGGCCGATGCCGAGGAAGCTCAGCGTGGCCTCCGCGACGATGAACGTACCGAGCGCGACGGTCGCGTAGACGATGATCGGCGCGGCCGAGTTGGGCAGCACGTGCTTGCCGAGGATCGCGCCCCGGCTCATGCCGAGCGCCTTGGCGGCGGTGACGAACTCGTTGTTCTTCACGCCGAGCACCGCACCGCGCGTGATCCGGGCGATGGACGTCCAGCCGAACACCGCCAGCACCACGGCGACCACGAGCGCGTTCCGGTCGTCGAGCAGGCTCATGATGACGATCGCGGCGAGCACGAACGGCACCGCGAAGAAGATGTCGGTGAACCGGGACAGCACGGTGTCGAGCCAGCCGCCGAAGTAGCCGGCGATCGCACCGATGAGGGTGCCGATCACGACGACGAACACCGTGGACAGGATGCCCACCGTGACCGACGCGCGCGCCCCGTAGACCGCACGGGCGTAGATGTCGCAGCCCTGCTTGTCGAACCCGAAGATGTGCCCCGCGGTGGGCCCGCCCAGCGAGTCCTCCAGGTGGCACTCCGTCGGGCTGGTCGTGGTGAACAGTCCGGGGAACACCGCCATGAGGACGACGAAGACGATCAGGGCCGCGGACACCCAGAACAGCGCCCGGTGGCGCATGTCGCGCCAGGCGTCGGCCCAGAGGCTGCTCGGCGCCTCGGAGGTGTCGACGGCGTCGATCACGCCGACCTTGACTTCTTCCGGAGGCGCGACGTAGCGCTCCTGCCCCGGACGGGGAGTCTTCTCGTAGCGGTTGTCAGGCATAACGGATCCTCGGGTCCAGGACGGCGTAGAAGACGTCCACGAGCAGGTTGGCGAAGATGTAGACGACGACGAGCACGGTGGACAGCGACACCACCGTCACGTTCTCGCCGCGGACGATCGCCTGGTAGAGGGTTCCGCCGACGCCGTTGATGTTGAAGATGCCCTCGGTCACGATCGAGCCGGCCATGAGGTTGCCCAGGTCGATACCGATGAAGGTGACCACCGGGATCAGCGAGTTGCGCAGCACGTGGCGCGTCATGACCTTGCCCCGCGGCAGGCCCTTGGCCCGGGCGGTCCGCACGAAGTCCGCCGTGATGTTCTCGACGACGGACGTCCGTGTCAGTCGCAAGATGTAGGCGAAGGAGGTCGTGGCCAGCACGATCGCGGGCATCAACAGGCTGATGAAATCGGGGTCGCGGCCGGCGGTGATGGGTAGCCAACCGAGCTGGACGCCCACGACGGCCTGCATCACGAAGCCGATCACGAAGGTCGGCAGGGAGATGAGCAGCAGGCTCCAGAGCAGCACCGTCGAGTCGAAGAGCTTGCCCTTGCGGATACCCGCGTACAGGCCGAAGCCGATGCCGAAGACGGTCTCGATGACGATCGCCATGAGGGCGAGCTGGAACGTCACCGGGAAGGCCTGGGCGATCACGTCGACGACCGGGCGGCCGGTGAACGTCACGCCCATGTCGAAGGTGAAGACGCCCTTGAGGAAGTAGAGGTACTGCATGAAGAACGGCTGATCGAGGTGGTACGCCTCGCGGATCGCGAGCTCGGCCGCTGGTGACAGGCCGCGTTCGCCGCCCAGTGCAGCCACGGGATCGCCGGGGCGCAGGAACACCAGCCCGTACAGCAACAGCGTGGCGCCGAGGAACACGGGGATCACCTGCAGCAGCCGGCGTCCGATGTACCAGAGCATTCGTAGGTCTCCTTGGTAGATGGCTGCGGAACATTCTCCAGGACGTCGCCCGGTGTTCTGGCTCCGCACAGTGGAGGGCGGGGCGCGCAGTTCACGCGCCCCGCCCGTCACCTGGGGTGATGACTCACGCCGGCGGACCGGACGTGATCACAGTCACTCCGTCTTGGTGACCTCGTACAGGAGCGGCATGCTGTCCCAGCCGAACTCCACGTTGTCCACGTTCTCGGAGTGCCCAGCGGTCGTGGAGTAGTACCACAGCGGGATACCCGGGAGGTCCTTGAACAGGATCTCCTGCGCCTTGTTGTAGAGCACGTTGGCCTCGTCCAGCGAGGGCGCGGCCGCGGCCTCCTTGAGGGCGGCGTCGAACTCGTCGCTCTCGTAGCGGCCGTCGTTCGAGCCGGCCAGGGCGGCCTTGCTGTAGAGCGGGCCGAGGTAGTTCTGCAGCGACGGGTAGTCAGCCGACCAGCCGGCACGGAACAGACCGTCGACCTTGCCGTCCGGGCCCTTGTCGCGCTCGTTGAGGACCTCGTCGAACGTCGGGTAACCGGTCATCTCGCACTTGATGTCGAGGTCGTTGATGTACCCGTTGCACACGGCCTCGACCCACGCCTGGTGGTCCGAGTCGGTGTTGGTGTGGATCGTCAGGACGTAGTCGTCCGGCAGCGGGTCTTCCTCGTTGGCCTCGTCCCAGAGCTTCTTGGCCTCTTCCGCGTTGTACGTGGTGACCTCGTTGCCCGGGATCTCACCGGTCCAGCCGTTGATGACCGGCGACGTGAAGTCGGTGGCCGGGATACGGGTGCCAGCGAAGATCGTCTCCGTGATCTGCTCACGGTTGATCGCCATGGAGAGGGCCTGACGGCGCTTGTGGCCGGCGTCGCCCTGGAACTCGGGGAGCCACTCCGGGACCGTCATGGCCGCGAAGCTGGCGGACGGCTCGCTGATGGCGCCGTCACCCAGGTCCTCCTCGAAGGTGCTCATCGCCGAGGTCGGGACGTTCTCGAGGATGTCGAGGTTCCCGCCCTGCAGGTCGGCGTACGAGGTGTTCTCGTCGGTGTAGACGATGAAGTCCAGGCCACCGTTCTGGGCCTTGCGCGGGCCGTCGTAGGCCTCGTTCGGGACCAGCTTGATCTCGGAGTCGTGCTCCCAGCTCTCCAGCTCGTACGGACCGTTGGTGACCGGCTTCTCGCCGAACGCCGCGGTGTCGTCGTAGTAGGCGTCGGGCAGCGGGAAGTACGCCGAGTAGCCCAGGCGGATCGGGAAGTCGGACTCCGGCTGGGTCAGCTTGACCGTGAACTCGGTGTCGCTGACGACCTCGAGGCCGGACAGCGTCTCCGCGGTCGGCTCCTCGGCCATGCCGGAGACGTTGCCCTCCTCGTCGAACTCGGGCACGCCCTGCGCCTCGGCGAAGCCCTCGATGGGCTCGAAGAAGCCGGCGCCCTTGGCACCGTTCGGGCCGTAGCCCGCCCAGTTCCACGCGTCCACGAAGTTGGCCGCCGTGACCGGCGTGCCGTCGGACCACTCCCAGCCGTCCTGGATCGTGATGGTCCAGGTCTGGTTGTCGTCGGACTCGATCGACTCGGCGATCTCGTTGTGCACGACGCCCTCGGCGTCGTAGTAGACGAGGCCCGAGTAGAGCTGCTGGACGACGAGTCCACCCTCGGTCTCGTTGGTCATCGACCCGACGAGCGGGTTCTGGGGCTCACCGTTGCTGATCGTCACGATCCCGGTGCTGGCGCCATCGCCGGTCGCGTCGTCTCCGCTGTTGCCACCGCCGCAAGCGGTCAGCACGAGCGACGAGGCGAGCGCGAACGCGCCCAGCCCCACAAGTCGCTTTCGAGGTGTCACGTGTCCTCCTGGGTAGCAGTACACCCCGGCACGGCGGGTGCCGTCCGGAGCGATGCGGACGCTTCGTTGCGCCCCGTGGTATCACGGAATAACGTAACCGCTCTGCGGACGTGCCGATGACCACCACCCGAGAAACTCCACCGAGTTGTGACCATCTCGGTATCCACGGGTAACACCCAGCAACAGTTCCGACCAGGTAGTTCTCACAGCCGTAACACGGGTGGCGTGAGGGGCGCCAGCGGGAAATTCACCCGTTGCCCGCACGCACCGAGGCAAGTGGCGAAGACGCCACCGCACCCTACGCCGTTCGAGCAAGTCCGCAGCCGGCCATGACGGCCACCACGGGCGCCATCCTGCCGCTCAACTGCCGGTTCACTGCCTGGTCAACGCCGATGCCGCGTACCAGGCTGACATTGCGCGGCCACACCACGAAGGCCGCCCTCGAGGGGCCTGTCGTCTCTTGCGGTTCGCGCGCTCACCACGTTGTACATCCACATCGAAGGGACTACGTCGACATGGTCGGAAAGCTCAAGGGAAAGATGGTCAGCACGATCGCGTGCGTCGTGGGGCTGGCCGCGGCCAGCTTGGTCGCGGTATCCCCGGTCATGGCCACCGCTGCAACCGGTGCGGATGGTGCCCGCGCGGCTGCCGTCGCGTCCTCTGACAGCTCGGCCGGGATCCTGGCGACCTCGTGCAAGGTCGGCACCGGTTGGACGGCTGGCGACAACCCCAACTCCCGGAACTACGCGTGGGCATCGTGCTACGACACGAACCCCGTGACCCGCCCGTGGAACGAGTTCAGGGTCGAGTGGAGCTGCACCGGCGAGGGGTACATGCGGTACGGCGCCTGGACCTACATGAACAACCAGAGGGCATCTGGGACGTGCCCGCTCGGAAAGCGAGTCGACGTGAACCGGGTCGGGACCCGCTACGTCGGGCCCTGAGACTCACGCGGCTCGGGCTGCTGGGTGAGTTAGGCAGCCCGCGCCCCGGCTCTCTGGGGTGGTTCGTCACTCCAAGCGGTGACGAACCACCTCGGTCTCGGGCACGCCGCACTCTGCATACTTCGCAAGGGCTCGTTCGAGGTGCCGGCGCTCACCCTGCACGTCTGCCTGACCACGGTAGATGTCGGCGAGACCATGGTGGGCTCGCGCAAGCTCATAGGAGTCCTCGTGCGATTCTGCGAGCCCTGCGGCGCGCTCGAAGTGGCGGAGTGCGACCGCAAGGTCCCCGGTGAGGATCTTCGCCCGCCCGAGATCGACCAGCGCGGTGCGGATCAGCGCCGGATATCCGAGGTCTTCCGCGTCCTCGACTGCCTGGGCGAGGTAGGCGGAGGCCTCGGTGCCGCGCTTCATCTGGGTCAGGTCCATGCCCAGTTCGACGAGCAGAGGGCCGAGACCGCCACGGAATCCGAGCTGTCTGCAGCGATCAAGACATGCGCTGTGCACCACCGACGCGCCGACCGGGTCGCCGCTCTCGCGGGCGAGGGTTCCCCGGTAGCTGTCGAGGCGGAGGCGGTTGTACTTGTCGTCTCGGTCCAGCAGTCGCTCGGTCTCGTCGAGGCATCGCTCGGCGTCCGCCAGGCGCCCCAGGCGGAGCATGGGCGCGATCATGTTCGCCCGGACGACCACACGTGCGAGCGGGTCGTCGGCCGCCTCGGCCGAGTCGAGCGCCGCAGCGTAGACGTCGAGCGCCTCGCCAAAGTGACCGGACTGACGGTGCGCGATCCCCATCGTCCTCAACGCGAGCGCCGCGGCAGCTTCGTCACCGAGGTCCCGGTAGTGAGCGACGGCCTGCTCCAGGCACGAGTTCGCCTCACGACAACGTCCCTCGACAAGGAGGTTCCGGCCTCTGTCCGCAAGGGTGACGGCCTCGTAGGCCCTGTTCCCGAGAGCACGCGAGATGTCCAGGGCTGCATCGTTCATCCGCAGGTACTCCTCGTGGTCCCGGTCAGCCAGCCGGAACGCACCGAATACCGTCGCCAGGTGCCATGCCGCTTCAAGATTTCCTGATCGCCAGGACGCCGTCACCGCGGCCGCCAGGTTGCCACGTTCGGCTCTGAACCAGGCGAGCGCATCAGCCTTTTCGTCGAATCCCGGCAGCCCGAGGTCGTACTTCGCCATTCCCTCGTTCAGGACCTGGACCGTGGTCGGAGAGATCCGGGTGGCGGCACGGTACGCGAAATGGAGATAGACGTCGACGAGCCGGGCGAGGACTCTCTCGCGCTCGGCCTCGGGCTCCTCCGCGGCAGCGAGCTGTGTCGCGTAGACCCGTACGAGGTCGTGCAGCCGGTAGCGGCCGGGCGAGCGACTTTCCACCAGGTGCACATCGACCAAGGCTTCAAGCATCCAGGTCGCCTGCTGCTGCTTCATCTCCGACAGGGCCGCAGCGGCTACCGCATCGACGTCGTCCCCGGGTACGAGGCTCATCCTTCGGAAGACGCGCCGGTGGTCCCCGTCGAGCTCGGTGTACGACGCGTTCAACGCCGCCACCACACCGCCGTGCCCCAGGTCGAGCTCCGAGAGCAGATGACTGTCGTCGGCGAGCCGGGCGAGAAGGTCCTTTGCAGTCCAGTGCGGACGACTGCGCAGTCGCGACGCCGCGAGGCCCATAGCGAGCGGCAGACACCCGCAGCGCTCGGCAACAGTCACAGCCTCTTCTACGGTGACCCGGTCACCAACCTCGGCCCGGAGCATCGCGACGGCCTCGGCCAGGGAGAGCGCGCCCAGCGGTACCGAGTGCGCGCCGGAGAGGTGCGAGAGATCCCGTCGACTGGTGGCCAGCACAAGACTGCTCGGAGTGCCCGGAAGCAGTGCCTCGACCTGGTCGGCGTCCCTCGCGTTGTCCAGCACGAGAAGCATGGAGCGTCCGGCGGCAGCGCTGCGGTAACGGGCCTTCAGCTCATCGACACCAGCAGGAAGCTCCTGGTCGTCGGTGCCGAGGCTGCGAAGCAACCGGGTCAGGACCGCCCGCAGATTCGGCTCGGGTTCCTCAGATTTCCGAACCCCGTGGAGATCGACGAAGATCTGACCGTCCGGGAACCGCGGCGCCAGCTCGTGCGCCAGCCACACCGCCAAGGACGTCTTGCCGGCCCCTGCCATCCCGTGCACGGCGACGACCAGAGACCCGTCGGCGACCGCCGCGATGATGCTGTCGACCACCTGGTCCCGGCCGGCGAACACCGTCGGGGTGCGTGGCAGCTCCCGGGGAACTGGCCGGCCGGTGTCGGGGGCGGCCTGGAGCCCCTCGCCTGCCCCGGGGGTGCTGGACGGATGTGTCGTGAGCGAGGCCCGCTCCGCCTCGCTGAGACCCAGCACGTCGATCAGGAGGCGCAGGGTCTTCGCCTGCGGCCGCGCCCGCCCCGACTCGATGTCCCGGATCGTCCGTGTGCCGACCCCGGCCTTGTGCGCGAGCTCCTCCTGCGTGAGCATCGCTCGCAACCGAAGCGGCCGCAGGTCGATGTGGCCACCGGCTCGTGCATCCGACATCTCGCAAGGATAGGTCGCGCACGAACTTTCACCCGGTCGGGCGGGCTACGCCGTTCGGTCCACGACCTGCCCGTCGCGCAGCTCCACCACCCGGTCGGCCCGCGCCATGAGCTCCGGGTCGTGCGTGGAGACGACGGCGGCCACGCCGCGCTCGTGCACCACCCTGGCCAGCAGGTCCATCACCACGGCCGCCGTGCCCGAGTCGAGCTGGCCCGTGGGCTCGTCCGCGAGCAGCACCTCCGGGTCGGCCACGAGCGCTCGGGCGATACCTACCCGCTGCTGCTGCCCGCCCGAGAGCTCGTACGGCCGCTGCTTCGCGTGCCCGCTCAGGCCGACGGCGTCGAGCGCCTCCGCCACCCGCCGCGAGCGCTCGCCCTGCGGGGTGCGCCGCAGGCGCAGCGGGACCTCCACGTTCTCGGCGGCGGACAGCACGGGCACCAGGCCGAACGACTGGAACACGTAGCCGATCCGGTCGCGCCGCGCGGCCAGCACGTCGCGCTCCGCCAGCGCGGACAGCTCGGCGTCGCCGAGCCACACGCCGCCCGACGTCGGCCGGTCCAGCCCGCCGAGCAGGTTCAGCAGCGTCGTCTTGCCCGAACCGGACGGACCCCGCACCACGAGCAGCTCACCCGCGGCCACCTCCAGGGTCGCGTCCGACAGCGCGCGCACCTCGCCGGCGCCGCTGCCGAACACCCGGGTGAGGCCCTGGGCCCGCAGCACGGTGCGGGCCGGGGTGGTGGTGGTCATCGGTCCTCCTCGGTGGGGGTCTCGACAGGCTCGACCGGCGAATGCGGCTCGACCGGCGTATGCGGCTCGACCGGCGGGTGGGGCTCCGCCGTCTGGCCCGGCGCCGCCGGCCACACGCCCACGTGGTCGGGCTCCAGCGCCAGCCGCACGCGGTCACGCAGGTCGAGCGCGTGCACGAAGTCCTGCGGCAGCTGCAGCCGGCCGACCCGGTCGACCACCGCGAACTCCTCCGCGACGTGCCGCTCGGCGCCGTGCTCGTCCACCTCCGTGCGGCGCAGCGTCTCCGTGGACGTTCGGCCGTCGCGGATCTGGACGGTGCGCGCGACGTGCTCGGAGACGGTCGGGTCGTGCGTCACGATCAGCGTGGTCACGCCGGTCTCGCGGTTGACGCCGCGCAGTGCCTCCAGCACCTCGACCGAGGTGGCCTCGTCGAGCTCGCCGGTGGGCTCGTCGGCCAGGAGCACCCGCGGGTTGTTGGCCGCGGCCACCGCGATGGCGGTGCGCTGCTGCTCGCCGCCGGACATCTCCCCCGGCCGCCGTCCGGCCACGTGCCCGACCTCGAGCAGCTCGAGCAGCGCCTCGACCCGGCGCGCACGCTCGCGCCGCGGCAGCGCACCGGCCAGCTCCAGCGGGAGCCGCACGTTCTCGGTCGCCGTGAGGTAGGGCAGCAGGTTGCGCGACGTCTGCTGCCAGACGAAGCCGACGGTGGAGCGCTGGTAGCGCACCCGCTCGGCGTGGCCCATGGTCAGCAGGTCGGTGCCCGCCACCACCGCGGAACCGCCGGTCGGCGTGTCCAGGCCGGACAGGATGGTCAGCAGCGTCGACTTGCCCGACCCGGACGCGCCGACGACGGCGACGATCTCCCCGGGCTCGACCGTCAGCGTGAGGCCCTGCAGGGCCTGCACCTCCACGCCGTCGGTGGCGAAGATCCGCACCAGGTCGGCGCACCGGATCTCGCCGCCTTCCGCGGGCCCGGCCGAGGCCGGCGCGCCGCCGCCCGTCAGCTCGATGGTCGTGCTCATCGGTTCTCCCTCATGTCAGTCGTTGCTCCCCATCCGGAGCTGGGCGGCCACCTCGCCGCGGCGGCTCAGTGCCGCCGCCACGCCGACCGAGGCCAGCACCACCACCACGAAGCCGACGGCGGCCGCGCCCAGCAGCGCCGGGTCGTACTGCGCGTCCGGCTGGGTCGGACCGCCCGTCAGGGCGGTGACGTCGACGGCGGCCAGCACCAGCTCCGGCACCACCACGCCGAGCACGGCGCCCATCACGAGGGCCACCACCGCCCAGGGCCCGATCTCCCAGCCGACCAGCCCACGCCCCTGCCGTGGCGAGAGGCCGAGGGTCTGCAGCACGGCGAGCAGCCGCGCCCGTGCGGGGGCGGCGAGCATGAGCGTCATCACCACGGCCCCCGCGCACAGCAGCCCCGCGAGCAGCACGGCCAGCACGAACGCGATGGCCAGCCCGCCCGAGACGGGCGCCGCCAGCACGGCGTCCGCCTCCTGGTCCGGGTCCTCCACGACCGACGACGGGAGCAGCCGCGAGATCTCGTCCGTCACGGCAGCGCGGTCGGCGTCGTCGGTCAGGTCCACGAGCGCGAGGCGCGGATAGGTGACGTCGCCGGTCGCCTCGGCCAGGCGGTCGGCGTCGGCCAGCACGAGAGAGCGGCCGGCCGGCAGTCCCGGGAGCTCGTCGACCACGTCGACGACCCGGACGGGCACGTTGCCCGCCTGCGTCGTGAGCGTGATCCCGGTCGTTCCCGGTCCGACGCCCGGGCCCGCCGCGCCGGGGGTGAGGATGACGGGCAGCGCCCCGTCGCCGTCCGCGCCGCCCGCCCCGGCCAGGTCGGTCAGCGTCTCGGGAGCGCCCGCGACGTCCTGCTGCGCGACGGCCAGCCCGGCCGCGTCCACGGTCCACACCTCGGCCCGCGGCGAGGAGCCGGCGCCCTGCAGCACACCGTCGCCGACGTCGCCCACCGGCGACACGGCCGAGACTCCGTCGATCGCCGCCATCCGCTCCGCCACCGGCGCGTCGACGACGGGGCCCGACACGCGCAGGTCCGCGCCGGTCGCGCGCCAGGCCTCGCGGACGACGCCACCGGAGACCGTGGAGTACAGGACGGCCGAGGTCGCCGCGACGGCCACCGCGAGCACCAGCGCGATCGCCGGGACGGGACCGCCCGCGGGGTCGCGCGTGGCGCGGGCGGCGCCCAGGAAGGGCACCAGGTCGCGCCGCGGCGCGAGCGCCCGCTCGGCCGCGAGGGCGAGCCAGGGGTACGCGCGGACCGCGAGGAGCGTGAGCGCCAGGGAGACCAGCAGCGGCGCAGCGGCGACGAGCGGGTCGACCCCGGTCCCGGAGCCGGCGCCCGACCCGGCCACGACCCCGCGCGAGAGCAGCAGCCACGTCGCGAGCGCGGCCCCCGCGACGACGAGCACCTCCAGCACCCAGCGCACCCGGCTGCGCGAGCGCGGCGCGAGGTCCGCCCGCGTGGTCCGCAGGCCGGCGGGCGACGTGGCGAGCGCGAGGGCCACGGCCGGGGCGAGGCCCGCGGCCACCGCCAGGAGGACCTGGGCGACGGTGACGGGGGCGTCGAGGCCGGTCGCGGCCGAGAGCACCAGGCCCGCCGCGAATCCCACGGCCGCCGAGCCGAGCCCGACGACGAGGCCCTCACCGCCCATGAGGAGCCGCACCTGGGTGCCGGACGCACCGCGGGCCCGCAGCAGGGCAAGCGCGGAACGCCGCCGGTCGACGACGAGCCGCGCCCCCAGGGCCAGCACGGCGACGGTGGCGCCGAGCGGCCCCACGGCGAGGACCGCGACGATCGCGTCGACCCCGGTGCGCTGCGCGAGCAGGCTCTCCAGGATCTCGGTGAGCCTGCTGGTGGGCCGGAGCTGGAGCGGCGTGGGGTCGTCGGGGCCGGCCGGGACGAGGAACGTGTTGGCGGACTGGCCCTTCATCTGGGACAGCAGCACCGGCACCTCCGCGGCGGTCAGGCCGTCGGTGCTCACCGGGAACCAGACGCGGGTCTCGGCCACGCCGAGGGTGAGCGGCGTGAGCATGGCCGGGTCCACGTAGGCGGTCGCGGTGCCGAGCAGGCCGCGGTTCGGGTCCGCGATCACGGATGCCCTGGCCCCCAGGGCGTGGTGCAGCCAGTAGTCCGCGTCGGGGTCGCCGGTCTCGAAGATCCCGGTCACGACGAGCGACGGGTAGCGGCCGGCCAGGGCGATCACGCCCGAGCCCGAGAGGTTGTCGTACCGGCCACCGAGCTCCCAGCCGTACGTCTCGGCGACGGCACGCGACACGGCAACCTCGAACGCCGGCGCCCGCTCGGTGGGCTGGCTCACGGACTGCTCGTCCCCCAGGAACACGGGCCCCGCGGTCGCGGTGGGCCAGCGCCCCTCGATCAGCTCGGCATGCTCGTCCAGGTCCGGGGCTGCGCGGAGGAAGACCTTGGCCTCGGCCAGCTCGGAGCTGGGTTCCGGGACGGTGTACGCGGGATCGGTCGAGGTCACGTGGAAGAGCGGCGCGCCCATCACCGAGCGCAGCGGCTCGGGGGACTCCGTGCGGACGGCGTCCAGGTTCTCGACGAACGGGGCCCAGTCCGGCTCGTCCGGCACGCCGCTGCCGACGGCGCCCGGGTCGTAGAAGCCGCCCGACGGCGCCTGGCCGGGAATCGAGCCCACCACCGAGATCACGTCCCGGGCCGGGCCCGAGGCCGTCGCGGTCTCGTAGGCCACCTGGTCGGCGTGCATGGTCGCGACGGCGCGCGGCGCGGTGGACAGCACCCCGGCGGCGAGGAACGCGACGACGCCGAGCGCCGCCGTCGCGCCCCACGACGTGCGCAGCTGGCGCCGGGCGAGCAGGCCCAGCCCGGACAGGGCCGCCATCAGCGGACCTCCTCGCGGTAGGTGGTGTCGCGGGCCTGGGCGGCGACGCGGCCGCCGACCCCGACCGCGACCAGGACCAGCCCCGCCACCGCGGCGGCCAGCACCAGGGCGGTGCCTCCGGTCGCGAGGACGAGCTGCGCGGGCGGCGCCGCGTCGATCCCGGTGAGCGTCGCGGCGGCGAGCCCGCCCGCGGCCAGCCAGGCCACGCCCCACCCGGCGACCGCACCGACGGCGAGGGCGACGATCCCGACGGTGATCAGCTCGGCGGCCCGCGCCCGGCCCTGCGCCACGGGGCCGAGCCCCACGGCGCGCAGCACGATGACCTCGCCGCGCCGCTCGCGCAGCGTGGCGACCGCGACGGCGAGCACACCGGCGAGCGCGAGCACGGTCGCCCCCGCGGCGGCGAGCCAGAACGAGACCCGCACGGGGACGGCGGTGTCGGTCGAGCCGTAGCCGGGGGTGCTCACGGCGGGCCGCTCCCGGCTGTTCGTGGCGGCGGCCTCGGCGGCGTCCGTCGCGTCGCGGGCCAGGCTCGCCACGGCCGGTGCGGGTCCGGCCGGGCCGGGTGGCCCCGCCGCGAGCCAGACCTCGTTCGTCAGGACCGGATCGCTCACGTCGCGCACCAGCGCGGCGGCGAGCGCTCCGCGGTCGAGCAGGGCGGCGTAGGGGTCGAGCGCGCCGGGCACCGTGCCCGACGACGCCACGACCTGCACCGGCAGCCGCGTGCCGCCCAGCGTCAGCTCGAAGGTGTCCCCCGTGGCGACGCCGAGCGCGCCGGTCAGCGACGACGAGGCCAGCAGCGGCACCGGAGTGGCCTCGGGGTCGCTCAGGAGCCGGAGCCGGCTGGCCGCGGTGGCGCCGTCCTCGCCCAGCGCGATCGTGAGCTCGGCCTTGCCCTCCGTCAGCACCAGTCCCGAGGGGCCGTCGAAGGTCTCCGACGGCGTCCATTCAGGCTGCTCGACGTCCTGCCCGCCCGCCGTGATGCCCTCGACGGCCAGCGTCACCTCGGCGATCGACCAGCCAGGCCGGGTGTCGACGTCGAGCGCGGCGATCCGCCAGGCCTGGCCCTGCGGGGGCGCCGGCACGTCGCCGGTCAGCTCGTGCACGGCCGGCTCCTCGCCGAGGGCGCCGTCGGTCCCGCCGCCCTCGGTGAGCTGCCCGAGCTCGACCGTCGCGACCGACCCGTCGGGCGCCGCGAGCACGAGGGACAGGTCGAGCTCGTGCCGGGGCGCCCAGTCGGCCAGCTCGGTCCCGACGGTCTCCTCGATGCCGGCGCGCACGGAGAGGGTGACGTCGCGGGCGTCGCCGGGAAGGGCGGGCGCGTCGGCGAAGCTGTCGCTCGCCAGGTCGCCGGCGAGCCGCTCGACGTCGAGCACCTCCTCCGGGGCGCGCACCACCTGGGGCACTGCGGCAGCGGGGAGCGCCAGCATCGTGACCGGCAGGCCGTCGGAGTAGGCGGTCCCGGACAGCACAGGTGCCGCGGCGACGGCGGTGTCGCCGGGGCCGGTCCCGCCCGGCAGGAACGGGGCCGGGTCCAGACGCCCGCTCTCGGGTGCCGTGATCCGCACGTCCGCGCCGTTGGTGAGCACGTCGACGTCGTCCCGCAGGCGCTCCGCGGTGCCGGTGTAACCGCCGGCCAGGGTCGCGGCCCCGCCGGCGAGCACGAGCAGGACCACGGGGACCACGTAGACGACGATGCGGCGGGCCACCTGCCGCGCGGCGAGCGGGCCGACGACGCCGCGCGACCGTCCAGCGAGACCCGCCCACAGGCGCGTGGCCGGGCCGAGCACCGCCATGGCGGCGACGGCGAGCGCGGCGAGCGCGAGCGCGGGGGCGGCGGCCGCCGTGGGGTCGGTCCGCAGGCCTCCGGGAGTGGTCACCAGCGGCGAGCCGTAGCGCAGGAGCTGGGTCACGCTAACCGCTGCGGCGGCGACCGTCAGCACCACGGTGCCGAGCGCCGCGACCTGGCGCACGCGCCCCGAACGGTCGGTCACCTGGCGCCGCACCGCGGCCTGCGCCTGCAGCGCGGCGACCAGGACGAGCGTCGCGGTGGCCATCACCGCGACCGCGAGGGCCACGGCCAGGGGCGCACCGGCGGTGGCGGCCGCCGAGGAGCCGGCGCCCACGACCGCGCGCAGCGCGCCCCACGCGGCGGCCCCGCCGGCCGCGGCGGCGGTCAGGGCGAGCAGCGCGCCCTCCACCGCGGCCGCCGCCGTCACCGTGCCGGGTGCGGCGCCGCGGGACACCAGGAGCGCGACCTCGCCCTCCCGGGTCGCCGCCAGCAGCCGGGCCACCTGCACCAGCGCGACCAGGCCGACGAGCGCCAGCAGGGACAGCGGGACGAGCGCGACGGCGTCGGCGGCGCGCAGCGCGGCCCCCAGGTCGGCGGCCGTCACGTCGAGCGTGCCGGTGACGGTCAGGCCGCGGGGCGCGACGTCGGCGTCCTCGCCCAGGGTCCGCTCGACCTCGGGGGTGAGGGCCGCGAGGGCGGGCAGGTCGGCCGGGGTGATCGCGGCGCCGTCGGGCACCACGGTCCAGCGGGCGAACGGGTCGGTGTCCAGGCCGGTGATGACGTCCGCGCTCACGACGACGGGCCCGGGGTGGGCGCCGTCCGCGCCGGTCAGCACGGCCGGGTCGCCGAGCCAGCCCGCGTCGTCCGGCTCGGTGACGCGCCAGGTCGCGCTGACCGTGACCGGGGTGCCGGTGTCCGTGGGGTGCTCGGGGTCCACGCCCAGCCGGAGCGTGTCGCCGACCGCCAGGCCGGCATCCTGGGCCGCGTCCACCTGGAGGGCCGCCTCGTCCTTCGCGGCCGGCCACGCGCCGTCCACGAGGGTGACGCCGCTCGCGCCCGCCCCGGACAGGGCCTCCTGGCGCGAGGGCGCGGGCAGGAGCGCCACCGACCAGCGGCCGAGGTCGTCACCGTCGGCGCCCGCCGTGTACTGCGGCTCGGTCCGCACGTCGTAGGTGAGGCGGTGCGGCACGCCGTCGAGCAGCCCCGCGAGCACCTGCTGGACGCGCGCGTCCTGGGCGTCGGCCTCGGCGCCGTCGGCGAGGCGGGTGGCGAGCTGGACCGCCCTCCCCGAGGGCTCGGCCGCGGCCAGGCCGTCGCGGGCGCCCGCCGTGGCGGCGGCCTGCGTCCAGCCGACGGTCACACCTAGCGCGCCGGTCAGGACCGCCACCAGCAGCCAGACGAGCGCGAGCAGCCCGCGGTGCGCCGTGGACCGGCGGGCAAGGAGGGTGGCTCGACTCACGGGGCCAAGGTAGCCCCGCCCTGTGACACGCACGACGAAACTGTGGCTGCCGGAGGCAACGATCCGGTCACGCCGTGTTGCGGTCCCGCAAACGAGTTCGGTCGGTTGCTCTGAGTTCGGTCCAAAGATGGACCGAACTCAGAGCAACCGACCGTACTGGAAGGCTTGCCCCAGGCTCAGCGCTGCGACGCCGGGACGTACGGGCGCTCGGTGGCGCCGGTGTAGACCTGGCGCGGGCGCCCGATCTTGGTCTGCGGGTCCTTGATCATCTCGCGCCACTGGGCGATCCAGCCGGGCATGCGGCCCAGCGCGAACAGCGGCGTGAACATGGCCGGCTCGAAGCCCATGGCCTTGTAGATCAGGCCCGTGTAGAAGTCGACGTTCGGGTAGAGCTTGCGCTCGACGAAGTAGTCGTCCGAGAGGGCGATCTCCTCGAGGCCCCGCGCGATGTCGAGCAGCTCGTCCTTGGCGCCGAGCTTGTCCAGCACCTCGTCCGCCGACTTCTTCACGATCGCGGCACGCGGGTCGTAGGACTTGTACACGCGGTGGCCGAAGCCCATCAGGCGCACGCCGTCCTGCTTGTTCTTGACCTTGTCCATAAAGGTCTCGACGGTCTCGCCGCCCGACCGGATCTTCTCCAGCATGGTGAGCACCGCCTCGTTGGCGCCGCCGTGCGCGGGACCCGAGAGCGCGTTCACGCCCGCGGCCACTGATGCGTACAGGGTCGCGTTCGAGGAACCGACGACGCGCACGGTGGACGTGGAGCAGTTCTGCTCGTGGTCCGCGTGCAGCACGAGGAGCTTCTCCAGCGCGTCCACGATCACCGGGTCGGCCTCGTAGGCCTCGTACGGCGTCGCGAACGTCATCCGCAGGAAGTCCTCGACGTAGCCGCGCGAGTAGTCCGGGTACAGCAGCGGCTCGCCCACGCGGCGCCGGTGCAGGTAGGACGTGATGGTGCGGGTCTTGGCCAGCAGCAGCACCGTGGCGAGGTCGACCTGGTCGTCGTCCGCCGGGTCGAGCGACTCCGGGTAGAACGTGGACAGCGCGTTCACCGCGGAGGCCAGCACGGCCATCGGGTGCGCGTTGCGCGGGAACGTTCCCATGAAGGTGCGGAAGTCCTCGTGCACCAGGGTGTGCCGGTTGACGCGCTCGGTGAACGCGTCCAGCTCCGAGGTGCTCGGCAGCTCGCCGTAGATGAGCAGGTAGGCCACCTCGAGGAAGCCGGAGCCGTCCGCGAGCTGGTCGATCGGGTACCCGCGGTAGCGCAGGATGCCGGCGTCGCCGTCGATGTACGTGATCGAGGACTCGCACGACGCCGTGTTCATGAAGCCGGGGTCGACCGTGACCAGACCCGTGTCCTTGAGCAGCGACGACACGACGATGCCGTCGTTGCCCTCGCTGGCGGCGACGACAGGCAGGGTGTGAGTGGTTCCGTCGACGGCGAGCTCGACGCGGCTCGAGCCGTCCAGCGGTGTGGAGGTCATGTCTTCCTTCCTGAGTGGCGCACGAGGGACGCTGCTGTGAAAGAAAGGTGTCGGGACAGCGTCGACCTGGGGCACGACAGTATCGCGCCCTGCTTTAGTTTTTCCAATCCATCGGTCAAGGCTGCGTGATGCGTGTCACAGCATCGGCAATCTGTACGTCAGTCGAGGTCAGCGCCACACGCGTGTGGGTGCCGTCGCCGTACAGATGACCCGGCGCGGTGAGGATCCCGCGGTCGGCGAACCACTCGGCCACCTCGAGCCCCGGCCGCCCGTCCGGCGCCGCCACCCAGAGGTACAGACCGGCGGTCGACTCGTCGATGACGAACCCCGCCTCGGTGACCGCGGCGGCCAGCGCCCGGCGCCGGGCGCCGTAGGCCTCACGCTGCACGGCGACATGGGCGTCGTCCGACATGGCGGCCGTCATCGCGGCCTGCACCGGCGCGGGCACGATCAGGCCCAGGTGCTTGCGGGTCTGCGTGAGGTCCGCGACCAGGGCGGCGTCGCCCGCGAGGAACGCGGCCCGGTAGCCCGCGATGCTCGACTGCTTGGACAGCGAGTACGCGGCCAGCAGCCCCTCGTGGGAGCCGCCGCACACGCTCGGGTCCAGGATCGAGGGCACGCCGCCGGTACCGGTCGCGGCGTCGTAGGGGGAATCCCACACCAGCTCGGCGTAGCACTCGTCGGAGACGACGACGGCGCCGATCGCCCGCGCGGCGTCGACCACGGCGCGCAGCGCCGCGGCGTCGAGCACGCGGCCGGTGGGGTTGCCCGGGCTGTTGACCCAGACCATCTTGACGTCGTCCCGGCCGGCCCAGTCGGCGACGTCGTCCGTCGCGAGGGGCGTGGCGCCGGCCGCGCGGATGCCCGCGAGGTAGGTGGGGTAGGCCACGGCGGGGTGCACCACCACGTCGCCGGGGCCCAGGTGCAGCAGGGAGGGCAGCAGCCCGACGAGCTCCTTGGAGCCGATGGTCGGGACCACGGCCGCGGGGTCGAGGCCCGGCACGCCGCGGCGCCGGGCGAACCAGTCCGCCACGGCCTGGCGCAGGGCCGGGGTGCCCGCGGTCATCGGGTAGCCCGGCGCGTTCGACGCGGCCTCGAGCGCCTTCCGCACGACCTCCGGCGTCGGGTCCACGGGCGTGCCCATCGACAGGTCGATCAGGCCGCCCGGGTGCGCCTTCGCCGTGGCGGTGATGCCGTCGATCGAGTCCCAGGCAAAAGGGAGGTCAGACAGGTCGTGCAGACCCACGTCAGGCCTGGGGCGGAAGGGCCGCGATCATCGGGTCGTCCTTCTCGATGACGCCCATCTTCGCGGCGCCGCCCGGCGAGCCCAGGTCGTCGAAGAACTCCACGTTCGCGCGGTAGTAGTCCTTCCACTCGTCGGGGACGTCGTCCTCGTAGTAGATGGCCTCGACCGGGCAGACCGGCTCGCAGGCACCACAGTCCACGCACTCGTCCGGGTGGATGTACAGGGAGCGGCTGCCCTCGTAGATGCAGTCCACGGGACACTCCTCGATGCACGCCCGGTCCTTGACGTCGACGCACGGCTGAGCGATCACGTAGGTCACTTGGAGGGTGTCCTTCCACTTCCGGACTGAGGATCATGCACGATGCCGACCGCGGGACCGGCCCGGCGGGGCGATCCTAGTATCTCCCGGGACACCCCCTGGTCCCCACCGGTCTCACACACCGGAAGGAGAAGTGACGTGACATTCGCTACACCGGCCGCACCCGGCGGGTGGCGGGACCTGCGTCCCGGCACCCGCGTGGTGGTCCGGCGGCGGCTCGCGCCGGAGGGCCCGGTCGTGTCCGACGGCGGCACGGCGTACCGCTGGACGGACCTGATCGGCCATGTCGTCGAGGTCTCGGACGCCGGCCTGCGGCTCCGCACCGACCCGGCGCCCGGCCGCGGGGAGCCGCAGGAGGTCGACGTGGCGGCCGCCGACATCGAGGCCGCCAAGCCGATCCCCCCGCGACCCGTCAGGCGTTCTGGTCCACCCAGATGACACCGGTGGGGCACATGCTCACGGCCTCCTGCACCGCGAAGTCCTGGTCGGCCGCCGGACGCTCGTCGAGCAGCACGACGATGCCCTCCTCGTCCTGGTCGAAAACGTCGGGTGCGAGCAGGACGCACTGGCCGGCGCCGCAGCAGGCGTCACGGTCCACGTTGATCTTCATGGGGGTCACTCTCCCCACTTGACGGGCAGTTCGTCGAATCCGGCCACCAACAGGCCTTCCTTGCGCGGCACCGACTCGACGTCCACCGCCAGCTCGAGGCTCGGCACCTTGCGCACCAGCGCGGCGAGCACGATCTGCAGCTCGGTGCGGGCCAGCGACTGGCCGAGGCACGAGTAGGCACCCGCGCCGAAGGAGAGGTGGGGGTTCGGGCGGCGGCCCAGGTCCATCTCGGCCGCGCCCTCGAACGTGCCCTCGTCGCGGTTGGCGGCCGCCAGGCTGCACACCACGGTCGTGCCCGCGGGGACGGTCTCCCCCGCGATCTCGACGTCCTCGTCCACCCAGCGCACCATGCCGAAGCCCGCGTTCGGGTCGAACCGCAGCGACTCCTCGACCGCGCTGCGCACCAGCGAGGGGTCGGCGACGAGCCGCTCCCACCGGCTGCGGTCGCCCAGGAACAGCGCCATCATCTTGGCGATGTGGCTCGCGGTGGTCTCGTGGCCGGCCACGAGCAGCGCCATGCTGGTGCCGATCACGGTCTGCGCCGTCAGCCGCGGGTCGTTCCGGTCCACGAGCGCGATCAGCTCGGAGATGAGGTCGTCGCCCGGCTGCGCCCGCTTGGCCTCGACCAGGGCGGCCATGTACGCGCCGAACTCCTGGCGCGCCGCCGAGATCTCCTCCTGGGTGTACCGAGTGGTGCTCAGCGCCGTGTCCGACCAGTACGGGAACCGCTCGCGCTGGTCCTCCGGCACGCCCAGCAGCTCGCAGATGACCCAGACGGGCAGCGGGAACGCGAGAGCCGGCACCAGGTCGGCCGGGCCGCCGGCGGCCAGCATGTCGTCGATGAGCTGCTCGGCCCGGGCCGTGATGCCGGGGGCCAGTGCCTGCACCCGCTTGGCGGTGAAGGTCGCGTTGACCAGCCGCCGCCAGGCCTGGTGCTGCTCCTCGTCCGCCATCACCCCGGTCGGGTCGTTGCTGAACGTGCCGCCGTCGTCCTGGGAGCCCACGCCCGTGCCGCCGGCCGGGATGACGCGGCCGAACCGGCCGTCGGTCAGCATGGCGCGGACGTCGTCGTACCGGGTGAGCAAGGTGGCCTCGCCGCCGCTCGCGAGGCGCACCTTGGCCACAGGACACTGCTGGCGCAGCTCCTCCCACTCCGGTGGCGGCTCGATCGCGCGATCCGACGGGATGGGGTAATCGAGCAGGTCAGACATCTTGTCCTCCGGTTGGCTGAGGGGGTTGTGCCCGCCCCATCCAATACCGGTCCGGGTGAATCGGACAAGGGTGTCCGGTTATTCAGGCGTTGGCGACCAGGCCCAGCTCCGCGACGCTCGCCAGGTGCCGGTGCCGCGGCACGATGCGCACCGTGTAGCCGAACGGCCCGGACGTGTCCAGGCCCACCTCGCCGCCGAACGCGTGCCGCCCCGCCTCGTAGGACTCCACCAGCGCCAGCGGCTCGGCCGTGAACTCGTCGATGACGTCGGCCTCGGTGACCCGGCCGTGCACCACCTGCACGTCCACGTCCTCGGGCGAGAGCGGCCCGAGCGAGACGTAGGCCCGCACCGTCAGCCGGTCGCCGACGCGCACCGCCTCGCCGATGCCCGCCGACTCGACGTGGTCCACGCGCACCTGCGGCCACGAGGCGCGCACGTGGGCCTTCCAGCCCGCGAGGTCCTTGGCCGCGGCGAACCCGTCGGCGGCGAGCAGCCGCCCGGCCTCCGCCGCCGGGGCGTACAGCCCGTGCACGTACTCGCCGACCATGCGCGTGGCCTGCACCTTCGGCCCGAGGGTGGCCAGCGTGTGCCGCACCATCTCCAGCCAGCGGCTCGGCACGCCGTCGGCGGACCGGCCGTAGAACGCGGGCGCCACCTGGGACTCGACCAGGTCGTACAGGGCGGCGGCCTCCAGGTCGTCGCGGCGGTCGGCGTCCTCGACTCCGTCGGCCGTGGGGATGCCCCAGCCGTTCTCGCCGTCGTACCACTCGGCCCACCAGCCGTCCTCGATCGACAGGTTCAGGCCGCCGTTGAGGGCCGACTTCATGCCCGAGGTGCCGGACGCCTCCAGCGGCCGCAGCGGGTTGTTCAGCCAGACGTCGCAGCCCGGGTACAGCGACTGCGCCATGCCGATGTCGTAGTTCGGCAGGAACACGATGCGGTGGCGCACCTCGGGGTCGTCGGCGAACCGGACGAGCTGCTGGATCAGCCGCTTGCCGGAGTCGTCGGCCGGGTGCGACTTGCCGGCCACGATGAGCTGCACCGGCCGCTCCGGGTGCAGCAGGAGCGCCTTGAGCCGCTCGGTGTCGCGCAGCATGAGCGTGAGCCGCTTGTAGGTGGGCACGCGGCGGGCGAAGCCGATGGTGAGCACGTCGGGCGAGAGCACGTCGTCGACCCAGCCGAGCTCGGCCGGGGACGCCCCGCGCTCGCGCCAGGACTTGCGCACCCGGCGGCGGGCCTCGGCCACGAGCTCGGCACGCATCTCGCCACGCAGGGCCCACAGCTCGGCGTCGGACACCTTGCCCGGGTCCAGCCAGCCACCCGACGCCTCGGGCGCCGTGATCTCGTCCAGGCCCATCCGCTCGGCCTCCACGGCGGCCAGGCGCGGCGCCACCCAGGTGGGCGAGTGCACGCCGTTGGTGACCGACGTGATCGGCACCTCGCGCGAGTCGAAACCGGGCCACAGGCCCTCGAACATCTCGCGGGAGACCTGGCCGTGCAGCAGCGAGACGCCGTTCGCCCGGCCACCGAGCCGCAGGCCCATCACCGCCATGTTGAAGACGGTGGGGTCGCCGCCGTCGTAGTCCTCCGCGCCGAGCGCGAGCACGGTCTCGGTCGGCACGCCCGGCATCGTGTTGTCGCCGCCGAAGTACGCGCTGACCAACTCCTTCGGGAACCGGTCGATGCCGGCGGGCACCGGCGTGTGCGTGGTGAACACCGTGGCCGCGCGGACCGCCTCGTGGGCCTCGCCGACGCTCAGGCCGGAGCCGACGAGCTCGCGGATGCGCTCCACCCCGAGGAAGCCCGCGTGGCCCTCGTTGGTGTGGTAGACCTCCGGCTCCGGCGCGCCGGTCAGGCGCGACCAGGCGCGCAGCGCGCGCACACCGCCCACGCCGAGCAGGAGCTCCTGCTGCAGGCGGTGCTCGCCGCCGCCGCCGTACAGGCGGTCGGTCACCTTGCGGGCCGCGTCGTCGTTCTCGGGCACGTTCGAGTCGAGCAGCAGCAGCGGCACCCGGCCGACGGCCGCGACCCAGACGTGCGCGTGCAGCGTGCGCCCGCCGGGCAGGGCGAGCGAGATGACGGCGGGCGTGCCGTCGTCCTCGCGCAGCACCGCGAGCGGCAGGCCGTCCGGGTCGAGCAGCGGGTACGTCTCCACCTGCCAGGCGTCGCGCGTGAGCGACTGCCGGAAGTAGCCGGCGCCGTACAGCAGGCCGACGCCCACGATGGGCACGCCCATGTCGGAGGCGCTCTTGAGGTGGTCGCCCGCCAGGATGCCGAGGCCGCCCGAGTACTGCGGCAGCACCGAGGTGATGCCGAACTCCGGCGAGAAGTAGGCGATCGCGCGCGGCAGCTCGCCACCGGCCGCCGTGGTGCGGCCCTGGTACCAGCGCGAGTCGCGCAGGTAGTGGTGCAGGTCGTCGGCCGCCGCCCGCACCCGCCCCGTGAACTCCTCGTCGGCCGCGAGCGCCGCGAGGCGTTCGGAGCCGAGCGCGGCGAGCAGGGCGACGGGGTCGCCCCGGACGTCGGACCAGAGGTCGGGGTCGATGCTCGCGAACAGCTCGCGTGTCGGCGCGTGCCAGGACCAGCGGAGGTTCTGGGCCAGCTCGTCGAGCGCCGCGAGCTGCTCGGGGAGGACCGTGCGGACGGTGAATCTGCGGATCGCTCTCACCGGCAGAACACTACGCACTTGTCCCGGCGAGCACACCTGTTGCCGCGGGCTTCACCGACCCGTCCGACGACGTTCACCGGACCTCGGCGCGCCCCGCAGGCGAGTCACCCGAACCGGTCGATAGCGTGTTCCGGTGAGCCCGCACACGACTCCCGGCCGGATCGGCCGCATCCCCGTCCTCGAGGTCGCCCCTGTCGTCGAAGGGGGCCGCTGGCCTGCGAAGGCGGTGGTCGGCGAGGTTGTCCCCGTGGAGGCCACGGTCTTCCGCGAGGGGCACGACGCCGTGTCCGCGACGGCCGTGCTCGTCGCCCCCGACGGGTCGGACCACTCGTGGGCGCCCATGACCGACGTCGCCCCCGGCCTGGACCACTTCCGGGGCGAGCTGCAGCCCGACGCCGAGGGCGACTGGGCCTTCCGCGTCGAGGCGTGGTCGGACCCGTACGCGACGTGGGTGCACGACGCCGGGATCAAGATCGCCGCGGACATCGACACGGATCTGATGCTCGCCGAGGGCGTGCGGCTGTTCGACCGGATCTGCCGCCTGGTGCCGGGTGATGAGCTCGTCGCGGCGGACCGGACGGCGCGCGACGCGCGGGTGCTGACCGCCGCCGCCAAGGCGCTGGCCGACGCCCGCCGTCCGGCGCAGGCGCGGTTCGCGGCAGCGACGGCGCCCGAGGTCACCGACGCCCTGCGCCGCGCGCCGCTGCGCGAGCTGGTCTCGGCGTCGGACACCTACCCGCTGCGGGTCTCGCGGCGCCTGGCGCTGGCGGGGTCCTGGTACGAGATGTTCCCCCGGTCGGAGGGCGCGTACCAGAAGAAGGACGGCACGTGGGTGTCGGGCACGTTCAAGACGGCGGCGAAGCGCCTGCCGGCCATCGCGGCCATGGGCTTCGACGTCGTCTACCTGACGCCGGTCTCCCCCATCGGCACCACGTTCCGCAAGGGCCGCAACAACACGCTGGAGGCGGCGCCCGGCGACCCGGGCAGCCCCTACGCGATCGGGTCGGCGGACGGCGGGCACGACGCGATCCACCCGGACCTGGGCACGGAGGCGGACTTCCGCGACTTCGTGGGCGCCGCGCGGGCGGTGGGCCTGGAGGTGGCGCTCGACATCGCGCTGCAGTGCTCCCCCGACCACCCGTGGGTCACCGAGCACCCGGAGTGGTTCGTGGTGCGCGCGGACGGTTCGATCGCGTACGCGGAGAACCCGCCCAAGAAGTACCAGGACATCTACCCGCTCAGCTTCGACACCGACCCGGACGGCCTGTACGCGGCGGTGCTCGGCGTGATCCGCACCTGGATCGACCGGGGCGTCACGCTGTTCCGCGTCGACAACCCCCACACCAAGCCGCTGGACTTCTGGGAGTGGCTGCTGGCGCAGGTGCACGCGACGAACCCGGAGGTCATCTTCCTGTCGGAGGCGTTCACCAAGCCCGCGATGATGCAGACGCTGGCCCGGATCGGCTTCCACCAGTCGTACACCTACTTCACCTGGCGCAACACCAAGGAGGAGGTCGAGGAGTACCTGGCGGAGGTGAGCGGGCCGCAGGGCTCGGTGCTGCGCCCGTCGTTCTGGCCCACAACGCACGACATCCTGCCGCCCTACCTGATCGAGGGCGGTGTCTCGGCGTTCGCGGTGCGCGCGGTGCTGGCGGCCACGGGCTCGCCCACGTGGGGCATCTACTCCGGCTACGAGCTCGTGGAGAACGTGCCGCGGCCCGGCGTGGAGGAGCAGATCGACAACGAGAAGTACGAGTACCGGCCGCGCGACTGGGCGCGCGCCGACGAGTACGGGATCGCCCTCCTGCTCGGTGAGCTGAACGCGATCCGCCGCAACCACCCGGCCCTCGGCCAGCTGCGCAACCTGACCGTGCACCCGACGACGAACGACCAGGTGGTCGCGTACTCGCGCCGGATCTCGGCCGATCACGCGTCGCGCGCGACAGGGGCGGCGGCGGGCCGCACCATGAGAGCAGGGGGTAACGATCGGCGTGCCCCGCGGCACGACGACGTGATCGTGGTCGTGCTGAACCTGGACCCCCGGAACGTGCAGGAGTCTGTAGTGCACCTGGATCTCTCCGCCCTCGGCCTCAGCGCCCCCGACGGCGACGACAGCGCCCCGTTCTACGTGGCGCACGACCTCCTGTCGGGCGAGACTTACGGCTGGGGAGCTCATCCCTGGGTGCGCCTCGACCCACAGGTCCGGGTGGCCCACGTGCTGCAGGTGGGCCCCGCATGACGACGTTCGGGCCGGGTGGCCCCGCCGTCGGGCCGCCCGAGGGATACCCCGCACAGCCGACGCCGGAGCGGCCGGCCGCGCCGGAACGCCCGGCCATGCCCAACCCGCCGTCGGTCCCGGTGCCCGTCCAGGCGCTGCCGCCGCGGCGGCAGCCGCGCCTCGACGCCCGGCGCAAGGGGCTCGTCGACGACCCCGAGTGGTACAAGAAGGCCGTCTTCTACGAGGTCATGATCCGGTCGTTCTCCGACTCGGGCGACAACGGGACCGGCGACCTGCGCGGCCTCGTGGAGCGGCTCGACTACCTGGAGTGGCTCGGCGTCGACTGCCTGTGGCTGCCGCCGTTCTTCCCGTCCCCGCTGCGCGACGGCGGGTACGACGTCGCCGACTTCACCGCCGTCTCGCCGCAGTTCGGCACCATCACGGACTTCAGCGACCTGGTCGCCGCCGCGCACGAGCGCGGCATCCGCGTGGTGATCGACCTGGTCATGAACCACACCAGCGACGCCCACCCGTGGTTCCAGGCGTCCCGCGCCGACCCGGACGGCCCGTACGGCGACTTCTACGTGTGGAGCGACGACGCCACGCAGTACCAGGACGCCCGGATCATCTTCGTCGACACCGAGACCTCGAACTGGACGTTCGACCCGGTGCGGCGGCAGTACTTCTGGCACCGGTTCTTCAGCCACCAGCCCGACCTCAACTTCGAGAACCCGCGCGTCGTCGAGGCCATGCTCGACGTCGGCCGGTTCTGGCTGCAGCTCGGGGTGGACGGGTTCCGGCTCGACGCCGTGCCCTACCTGTTCGAGTCCGAGGGCACCAACTGCGAGAACCTGCCCGAGACGCACGACTTCCTGCGCCGGGTGCGGCGGATGATCGACACCGAGTTCCCCGGCCGCATCATGCTGGCCGAGGCGAACCAGTGGCCCGCGGACGTCGTGGAGTACTTCGGCACGGACGACGACCCCGAGTGCCACATGTGCTTCCACTTCCCGGTGATGCCGCGCATCTTCTACGCGATCCGCGACCAGCGGGCCCGCCAGCTCCTGGAGATCCTCGCGGACACCCCCGCCATCCCGGCGAGCGGGCAGTGGAGCACGTTCCTGCGCAACCACGACGAGCTCACCCTGGAGATGGTGTCCACCGAGGAGCGCGCCAGCATGTATGGCTGGTACGCCCCCGACCCCCGGATGCGCGCGAACGTGGGCATCCGACGGCGGCTGGCGCCGCTGCTGGACAACTCCCGCAAGGAGATCGAGCTGGCCAACGCGCTGCTCCTGTCGATGCCGGGCACGCCGTGCCTCTACTACGGCGACGAGATCGGCATGGGCGACAACATCTGGCTGCCGGACCGCGACGCGGTGCGCACGCCGATGCAGTGGACGCCCGACCGCAACGCGGGCTTCTCCACCGCCGACCCGGGCAAGCTGTACCTGCCGCTGGTCCAGTCGCTGGTGCACCACTACCAGCACACCAACGTCGAGGCCCAGCTCGCGCAGCCGACGTCGCTGCTGCACTGGATGCACAACATGCTCGCGTTCCGGCGGCTGCACCCCACGTTCGGCACGGGCGACTTCACGGCGCTGGACTGCGAGGACGAGTCGGTGCTGGCGTTCACGCGGTCCTCGTCCGAGGAGACGCTGCTGATCGCCGCGAACCTCTCGGCGACCGCCAGGTCCTCGACCATCAAGCTCCCGGGGTACGCGGGCTGGACGCTCACCGACGTGTTCGGCGGCGCCGGGTTCCCGAGCGTGGGCGACGACGGCATCCTGACGATGACCTGGGGCGCACGCGACTTCTACTGGCTGGTGCTGGCACCGCCCGCGCCCGCCGGGGCACCGGCCGCGCCGGACGACACGGCAGGGCAGGCGCGAGCGGTGTGAGCCCGGCGCCCACCGTCCACGTCTCCCCCGGAGCCGCGCACCTCTCCCCCGAGGTGCTGCGGCTGCTGGACCGGTGGCTGCCCGAGCAGCGCTGGTACCCCGTGCCGGCCGAGGGCGTCACGCACCAGCCGTGGCTCACGGTCACGTTCGGGGGCGTCGCCGACGTCGTCGTCGCGCTCCTGCGGCTGGCGGGCCCGGGGCTGGCGGCCGGCGACGAGTCGCTGGTGATCCAGGTCCCGCTGGTGCTGACCCCCACCGCCGAGCCGGAGGCCGACACGGCCGAGACCGAGGCGGCCGGGCTGATCGGCACCGTCACCACGGCCTCGGGCCGGGTGACCGTGCACGACGGCGGGGTGCACCCGGCCGCGTGGCACGCCTACTTCACGGCCGCGCTGCCCGGCGCGTGCGAGCCGGAGGACTGCGCCGAGCTCGCCGGGGCGCGGCGCATCTCCGGCGAGCAGTCGAACACCTCCGTGGTGCTGCCCGCCCTGCCGCACGCGACGGGCCGCGGCGGGATGCTGAAGATCCTGCGGACCGTGGCTCTCGGCCCGCACCCCGACGTCGTGATCCCGGCGGCCCTGACCGAGGCCGGCTGGGACGGCGTGCCGCGCTACCTCGGGTCGGTCGAGCTGCCGGCGGACGGGCCTGGGGCTCCTGGGGCTCCTGCGGGTTCCGGGGCTCCCGGGGCGGCCGAGGCGGCGGGCGACGCGCCGGCCCGCGCGCACCTCGCCGTGCTCTCCGAGCTCGTGCACGAGGCGACCGACGGGTTCGAGCTGGCCTGCGCGTACGCGGCGCGGGACGAGGACTTCGGGGAGCGCGCGCTGGAGCTCGGCGCCGTCGTCGCGCACCTGCACACCGCCCTGCGCGAGGCGCTGGGCCGTGGCCCCGCGCTGGAGCCCGCGGGCTTCATGGGCGTGCTGCGCCGCCGGGCGGCCGAGGCCTTCGCGGACGTCCCTGCCCTGGCCCCGCAGCGCGCGGGCGTCACCGCGCTGTACGACTCGCTGAGCGCGCGTCTGTCGGCGGTCGTGGACGGCGGCGGGGTGGTGGCGCTGCAGGCGATCCACGGCGACCTGCACCTGGGCCAGGCCCTCTGGTCGCCGGACGGCTGGAAGGTGCTCGACTTCGAGGGCGAGCCGCAGCGCCCCGTGTCCGAGCGCACTGCCCCCGACCTGCCGCTGCGCGACGTCGCCGGGCTGCTCCGGTCGCTGGACTACGCCGCCGCCGTCGGCCACGCGACGGACCCGCAGTGGGTGTCGCACGCCCAGATCAGCTTTCTCGAGGGGTACCGCGAAGCGCAGAGCAGGGTGGGGGCCGAGGAACGAGGCACCCGCCCGGAGCGGAGCGCAGCGGGATCCCGACCAGAAGGCGGAGAGGGGTACCGGCAGGCCGGCGGCGAGGACCAGGGGACGCCGCTCGCGCCGGAGGAGGTGGCGACGTCCGGCACCGTGCTCGACGTCGGCACCGCCGAGCTCATGCTGCGCGCCCTGACCGTGGACAAGGCGCTGTACGAGGTGGTCTACGAGTTCCGGCACCGCCCGGCGTGGATGCACATCCCGCTCGCCGCGGTGGAGCGCGTGCTGGCCTGAGGTTCTGTTCAGCCCACGAGGCTATGCCCGCATCCGCCGGGTTGAAGCGTTGCAACCTCGTGGCCTGAACAGAACTCCAGCTCGGCAGCTCAGCAAGCCCTGTGGACAGGCCGCACCACTGTGCGGCGTCGGCTGCAATGGGGCGATGAGATCAGGAGCGGACCTTCCCCCACCCCTCCTCGAGGTCGCCCGACGACAGGGCGGGCTGGTGTCCACGGCGCAGTGCGAGGAGCACCGCGTGCTGACGAGCCGACGCAGCCGACTCGTCGCCGCCGGCACCTGGAAGCGACCGGCTCGTGGCGTGTACGACACGCACGAACGCGATGCCACCGTGCACGAGTTCGACCAGGAACGCTGGCGCGCCGTCTGGCTCGCCCTGAAGACGTACCCCAGGTCCGCGGCCGTCGGCGAGATTGCGCTCATGGTGCACGGCGCCGAAGGGCTACCCCGGCGGCTCAACGCAGTGGTGGCGCTGCCGGGTGGCACGTACGCCCGACCTCGCGCGGGTGTGCGAGTGAGCCAGGTCGACCTGCGCGGCGACACGGTCAAGGTGCACGGCCGCCAGGTGGCCCGAGCTCCTCTGGCCCTGGTCCAGGCGATGCGGACGCTCTCACGGGACAGCTGGGTCAAGTGTGCGGACAGCCTGATCAACAAGAAGGTCATCGGTGAGCAGGACCTCGTGGAGGTGCGGTCGCTCGCACGTCGAGGAGGACTCGTCGCCCGGCTCCACTGGGTCGACCTCGTCGACGGTCGAGCCGAGTCGCCCCTGGAGACCGAAGCACGGCTGCGGTGCATCGACGCCGGCTTTCCACCGGACGACCTGCAGCGCGAGTTCCGGGACGACGACGGGAGGCTCCTGGGGCGGGCCGATCTGGTGTGGCACCTCGGCGGCGGTCGCTGGCTGGTCGTCGAGATCGACGGTGGTGCCTTTCACTCCTCCGACGACCAGCTCGGCAGGGACGCCGTCCGACAGAACGACCTGCTCGAGGACGGCAGCCTGATCGTCTTCCGCTTCCGCAGCGCACACCTCAGGCAGCCGCAGGGGCTGACGGACCGGATCGGTCGAGTCCTGAACCGCTCCGGCTGGCACCCTGCACGGGCTCTCCCCTCGGGCCGCTCCTGACCTTCTGTTCGGCCCACGAGCCTCTGCCCGCCGCGCTCGGTCTGAAACGTTGCAAGCTCGTGGCGTGAACAGAACAGCAGGTCGGCCCGCGACCTGACCCCGGTACGTGTCGCACGCCACCGTCGGGACGTGGAAAGGTGAACCCATGGCAGACCTGCCCGACGTCGACCTCGAGGCGCTGACCGCCGTCGCGTCCGGAACCCACCACGACCCGCACACCGTGCTCGGCCCCCACCTGCTCGACGGGCCCTGGACCGTGGTCCGCGCCCTGCGCCCGCTCGCCGACGAGGTGGTCGTCGTCACGGCGAGCGCCGACGGCGGCGCGGAGGTCGAGGCGACCCATCAGGGGGCGGGAGTCTGGGCCGCCGTCGTCCCCGCCGCCGAGGAGGCGGACGGGTCGCGGCACGCCCCCGACTACCGCATCCGCACCCGGTCCGGCACGGATACCTGGACCTCCGACGACCCGTACCGGTTCCTGCCCACGCTGGGCGAGGTGGACCTGCACCTGATCGGCGAGGGGCGGCACGAGCAGCTCTGGCAGGTGCTCGGCGCCAACCCGCACCGGTACCCGAGCACGTCCGGCGACATCGCCGGCGTCGCCTTCGCCGTGTGGGCCCCGAACGCGCGCGGCGTGCGGCTCGTGGGCGACCACAACGGCTGGGGCGGCACGCACCCGATGCGGTCGCTCGGCCACACGGGCGTCTGGGAGCTGTTCGTCCCCGACGTCGGCCCGGGCCTGCGCTACAAGTTCGAGATCCTGGGGGCCGACGGCGTCTGGCGTGCCAAGGCCGACCCGCTCGCCAAGGCGACGGAGCAGCCGCCCGCCACGGCCAGCGTCGTCACCGCCTCGGAGCACACGTGGCACGACGAGGCGTGGCTGGCCGGCCGGTCGGCGTCCGACCCGCACTCCGCGCCGCTGAGCGTGTACGAGGTGCACCTGGGCTCCTGGCGGCCGGGCCTCGGCTACCGCGAGCTCGCCGAGCAGCTCACGGACTACGTCGTCGAGCAGGGCTTCACGCACGTGGAGCTCATGCCGGTCGCGGAGCACCCGTACGGCGGCTCGTGGGGCTACCAGGTCACGAGCTACTACGCGCCGACGTCGCGGTTCGGCTCGCCCGACGACTTCCGGTACCTGGTGGACCGGCTGCACCAGGCCGGGATCGGCATCGTGCTGGACTGGGTGCCCGCGCACTTCCCGCGCGACGAGTTCGCCCTGGCCCGGTTCGACGGCACGCCCCTGTACGAGCACCCGGACCCGCGGCGCGGCGAGCAGCAGGACTGGGGCACGCTGATCTTCGACTTCGGCCGCCGCGAGGTGCGCAACTTCCTGGTCGCCAACGCGACGTACTGGTTCGAGGAGTTCCACGTCGACGCCCTGCGCGTGGACGCGGTCGCCTCGATGCTCTACCTCGACTACTCGCGCAAGGACGGCGAGTGGACGCCGAACGTGCACGGCGGCCGCGAGAACCTGGAGGCCATCGCGTTCCTCCAGGAGGCGAACGCGACCGCGTACCGGCGCACCCCCGGCGTCATGATGATCGCCGAGGAGTCGACGGCGTTCCCGCAGGTCACCGGCCCGACGTCGAGCGGCGGCCTGGGCTTCGGCCTGAAGTGGAACATGGGCTGGATGAACGACACCCTGCGCTACCTGGCGGAGGACCCGTACAACCGGCGCTACCACCACGGCGAGCTCACGTTCTCGCTGGTGTACGCGTTCACGGAGCAGTTCGTGCTGCCGATCAGCCACGACGAGGTCGTGCACGGCAAGGGTTCGCTGCTGCGCAAGATGCCCGGCGACCGGTGGCAGCAGCTCGCCGGGGTGCGCTCGTTCCTGGCCTACCAGTGGACCCACCCGGGCAAGCAGCTGCTGTTCATGGGCTGCGAGTTCGCGCAGGACACGGAGTGGGCGGAGTCCGAGGGCCTGCGCTGGGACCTGCTCGGCGACGCCGGGCACTCGGGCGTGCAGCACCTGGTCCGGGACCTGAACGCGCTGTACCGCGCGACGCCGGCGCTGTGGGAGCTGGACTTCGACCCGGCGGGCTTCGAGTGGCTGGAGTCCGACGACGCCGACCACAACGTGCTTGCGTACGTGCGCCGGTCGCGCTCCGGGGACCCGGTAGTCGTGGTCGTGAACTTCGCGGGCGTGCCGCACGAGGGGTACCGGCTGCCGCTGCCGGACGTGCCTGCGCATGTCGAGCAGGGAAGGATGGTCGAGCCTGTCGAGACCCTCCCGCCCGCCGAGCCGGCGGAGACGTCGATGCGGGTCGCCCCGGCCGACGCCGCGACGCTGGCCGAGCCGGTGCCCGCGGGCGGGCCGGTGTGGCGCGAGGTGCTCAACACCGACGCGACGGTCTACGGCGGCTCCGGCGTCGGCAACATGGGCAGCGTCCAGGCCGAGCCGGTCCCCCACCACGGCCGCGCGTGGTCGGCCCCGATGCGCATCCCGCCGCTGGGCGCCCTCGTCCTGGTCCCGGAGTAGCCCCCCGGGGGTAGCCCCAACTCTTTCGAGGCCTAAGTTTCTTCGCTCTGAGGCGACTCAAAGCGAAGAAACTTAGGCCTCGAAGGTGACGGATAGATCAGACTGCCGACCCGGCCGACCGGCGCGCCCGGTCAGTGCGCCCGGTCAGTACAGGCTGATCGCCAGGCGCTTGCGGGCCTTGCTGACGCGCGGGTCCGTGGTACCGGCCACCTCGAAGAGCTCCAGGAGCCGCACCCGGATCTTCTCCTTGCCGTCGGCGTCCGTCTCGGTCAGCAGGTCGAGCAGGCGCGCGAACGCGTCGTCCACCTTGCCGCCCAGCATGTCCATGTCGGCCACGGCGAGCGCCGCGTCGACGTCGGACGGCGCGGCCGCGGCGGCCTGCCGCACCGCCGCGAGGTCGGAGTCGTGGGTGCGCTGCATCAGGTGCACCTGGGCGAGACCGGCCGTTGCGTCGGCGTCCTTCGGGTCCTGGCGCAGGGCCTTCTCGTACGCCGCGGCGGCACCCGCGAGGTCGTCGCGCTCGATCGCGTCGTACGCCTCCTGGTGCAGCGGGGGCAGCGGCTGCTCCGGCTCGGGCTCGGGCTCGTCGCCCGTGGGGGCGGCGCCGCCCGGGGCGAGGCCGGTGACGCCGTTCTGCTCGGCGGCGGCCAGCACCTGGTCGAGCACGCCACGGATCTGCTGCTCGTCCGCGGCGCCCTGGAACAGGGGCAGGGGCTGGCCCTGCAGCACGGCGACGACGGTGGGCACGCCCTGCACCTGGAAGGCGGCGGCGACCTGCGGGTTGGCCTGCGCGTCCACGCGGCCCAGCAGGAACCGGCCGGCGTACTCCTGCGCGAGGCGGCCCATGGTGGCGCCCAGCTCGGCGTTCGCCTGGTCGGTCGGGATCCACAGCAGGATCACCACCGGGTAGGTGGCCGAGTCGCGGACGAGCTGCTCGAAGTTCGCCTCGCTGACGTCCACCACGAACCCGCCGGCTTCGGGTGCGCCGCCGGGCTGCCCGGGCGGCGGTGCCTGGGGACGGTTGAGGGCGGACAGGTCGACGGCGCCGCGCACCGCGAACTCGGGCTGCGCGCTCCGGGCGGGGCCGGGCTGAGGGGAGGTACTGCTCATGGGGGCAATCCTAATGAACCACGCGATCGATACCCGTCGACTCCGCTCTGGGCGATCAGCGGGTCACTTGTTCGAGACCGAGACGGGCACGCGGTGGAAGCCCAGCAGGGCGACCTGGTCCGGCGAGTCGGCGGGCGGCACGTACAGCGCGACGATGTCGCGGTAGACGACCTTCATCACCTCGGTGCCCTTGGCGTTGCCCCACAGCGCCTTGGCCGACGGCGTGCTCGGCGTCAGCCGCCACCCCTTCTCCGCCTCCAGGGTCTCCTGGCTCATCAGCGCCGCCAGCACGACGGCGCCGCCGTCGGCCGTGCGGACCGCCTTGACCGGGTCCTTCGTCGGCTCGTACCCGACCTCGAAGGTGCCCTTGGCGCCCTTGTCCTCCTTCTTGATCGCCGCGAGGTAGCTCTCGCCGGTCTCGCGCAGGTGCTGCCGCAGGGTGTCGTCGCCGAAGTTTTCGGCGTACTTCGACCGGTCGTCGATGCTCAGGACCGACGCGTACTGCTGCGCGACGTCCTGCGGCGAGATCTTGAGGCTCGTGTCGTCCGCCGGGACGGCCGGGCTGCCCAGCTTCGCGTCCGCGAACTGCGGCATGGTCACACCGGGCGTCAGGTAGACGAAGCCCCACATCTTGTACTGGTCGCGGGCCGAGGGCTGTTCGAACGCCGCGAGCGCCGGCGTGGCCTTGTTCGGGGGCTGCTCCGTGATGACGAAGCTGTTGCGCGGCCAGCCCTGCTCGGACGGCAGGATCAGCTGCCGGCCGGTGAGCGACAGGCCGGTCAGTGCCTTGTCGTTACCAGCGGCGGCGACCCGCAGCTCGGCCCGGCGCAGCTCGAGCGCGGGACCGGAGAGCCGCTCCTCCAGCGCCTGCGCGCCCTCGTCGCCCTTCGCGCCGTCGACGACCGCCGTCACCCGCTCCAGGATCTTGCGCTCCTGGGTCTCGCTGACGACCGCCGCGACCACCGGGGCGTCGGCGACCGGGACGGGGAGCTCGGTGGTGCACCCCGTGAGCAGGAGCGACGTGACGACAAGGGCGCCCGGGACGAGCCAGGAACGCGGAAAGGGTGGCCTCCGTGAGTTCACGGAGGCCACCCTAGCCAGGGCTGACCGCGAGGTCAGCGGAACGTCAGCCGTTCGAGACCGACGAGGGCACGTGCTCGTAGCCGACCAGGCTGATCTGGTCCTCCGAGTCCTTCGGCGGCACGTACATGGCCACCATGTCCTGGTAGTTCACCTCGACGACGTTGGTCACGTCCTTGTCGCCCCACAGAGCCTGGGTCGTCTTGGTCGGCGGGCCGATCTCGCAGCCCTCCTCCTTGGCGGTGATGGTCTCCTTGCTGATCATCGCCGCCATCACGAGAGCGCCGCCGTCAGCGGTGCGGACCGACTTGACCGGGTCCTTCGTGGGCTCGTACGCGACCTCGAAGGCGCCCTTGCAGTCCTCCTTGTTGATCGCGTCGACCTGCAGCTTGCCGTAGTCACGGAAGAACTGGCGCAGGTCGTCGTCGGCGAAGTTGCCGGCGTACTTGGAGTCCTTGTCGACCGTCAGCACCGAGGCGTACTGCTTGATGACGGTCTCGGGAGTCTCCTTGAGGCTCTCGTCGTCCGCCGCCACCGCGGCGCTGCCCAGGTCGGCCTCCGCGAACTGCGGCATGGTCACGCCCGGGAGCAGGCGCACCCAGCCCCACAGCTTGTACTGCTCGCGGGCCTCGCCCTGGTTGAACGCCATGAGCACCGGCGTGGTGAGGTCCTTGGGCTGCACCGTGATGGCGAAGCTGCTGCGCGGCCACTCCTGGTCGGAGGGCAGGACGACCTGCTGCATCTCCATGTTCAGGTCCGTCAGCGGCTCGTCGTCCTTACGGGCGCCGGCCACCTTGAGCTGGGTCTCGCGGATCTTGAGCGCGGGCCCGGACAGGCGCTCGCCCAGCGAGTCCGCCTCCTTGGCCTTGGTCACGCCCTCGACGACGCCGGACACCTTGTCCAGGATCTTGCGCTCCTGGGACTGCGTCACGACGGCCGCCGCGACCGGTGCCTCGGGCTTGGGTGCGGGAAGCTCCTCGGCGCAGCCGGCCAGCAGGCCGGTTGCCAGCACGGTCGCTACCACGGCCATGGATCGGGTCGTGGTGCGTCTCATCTGTTACCTCCGTCGTCGCTCCCGGTCACACCCCAGGTCTGGCGCCACGCCGCGGCGCGGCTGTTCGGGGTCTCCTGCTCGGGTTCGGGCTGGGGTTCCGGCTCGGCGGCCGGCACGGCCGGCATGGCGCCGGTCGCTGCCCGGCGCTGCGCCTGCTCGCGCATGCGCATCTCGCGCCGGGTCATCGGCTTGCCCGACGGCGCGGGCGCGGCCTGGGCGGCTGCCTCGCCCCGCGCGGGGGCGGGCTGTGTCTGCTCAGGGACGGCACCGCCGAACGACGGGGGCGCCGTCGGCTGGGCCGGGGCCGGAGCTGCCGCGGGAGCGCCCGGGGCCTGGCTCCGCCGGCTGCGGCGGATCCCGCGGATGGACGCCGCCGGTGAGGCGGCCGGCTCGGGCGCCGGCGCCGGCTCGGGGGCCGGTGCGGGCGTGATCGGTGCCGCGCCGCCGAAGGGGGCGGGCGCGGGCACGGGCGCGCCCCAGGCCTGCGTGCGGTCCTCCTGGGGCGGGGACGCACCCGGCTCGGGCGTACCGGGCTCTGGCCGGCCCGGCAGCGGCGTGCCCCGCTCGGGGCGGCCGCGGCCCGGCCGTTCCGGGGCCGCCGGCGGGAAGACCGCCGTACCGCCGTCGGGCGCGCCGAGCGCGGGCGGGAACCCGCCGCGGGGCTCTTCGGGGTGCTGGTCCTGCTCGTCGCCGTCCACCCCGAAGACCGCGTCGCGGCGCGGCAGCTCGGAGCCCGACTGGCGGGTACGGACCGCGGTCGGAGCGTCCTTCTTGCCGCCGCGCTTCTTGCCGCGGCGGGCACCGAGCAGCATGAAGACGCCGAGGATCAGGGCGAAGCCGCCGCCGAGCACGCCCGGCCACAGGTACGGGGTGTTGACGGGGCGGGGCCAGGTGAGCTGGAGCGTGGGCGCCTCGGCGCCCTTGCCCACGCCCGCGGCCAGGAGTACGACCCGGCCGGGCTGCTCGGTCCAGCGCATCTGGACCGCGCCCTCACCGCTGACCTCGGTGATCCACATGTCGGAGCCGGCGGGGTCCGGGCCGCTGGCCGGCTTCTCGGCAGGCTCCGCGGACTCCTCGTCGTCGGTGGTGGCAGGCGTGCCCGGGGCGACGCTCAGCGTCTCCCACGAGGACAGGCCGGTCACGGAGTCGTAGGGGTCGCTGCCGACCCAGCCGAGCACGTCGACGTCGGACCCGAGCGCGAGCGTGACCTTCTGCCCCTCGGGGACAGTGGCTTTCACGGTCACCTGGTCGTCGACGAGGCCCAGGACGCCGGGCTCGGTCACGACCATGGTTCCGTCGCCGCTGGGGGTCGCGGTCGCGACAACAGTGTCGGAATCGCGCAGGACGGTTGCCGTCGCGATCCCGAATCCGATCCCGCCGAGGCCGGCCACGATCAGGAGGATCGCCAAAAACCTTTGCACCACCGATTCCCTTCGAAATTTAGGGCGCGAGCCCGTCGATCAGGTGGATGTTCCAGCATAGGGACCGAACTCAGAGCACTGTCCAATGACAGGTGTGCTTGTGAGGTTCGGCCGGGACTCTCACTCTTCCTTCACCGAGGTCTGCCTGAACCGCCACGGCGGTGCAGGGGTCCCGGGCCAGCGGGCAGTATTCCACGCATTGCGTAGATTGCATCCCACTGCGGAGTATCCACATCCGCAGAAGGCACGTATTCTGGGCGCCGGACGGGCCGTACAAACGGCGTCCCAGGGGGGAGCCTGACCCGCGCCTCACCAAGTTCCGACACTGGAGGTCTGCACCGTGTCCGACGAGCGCTCGCTCTTCCCGACTGCCATGCGTGGTTACGACCGCGACCAGGTGCACGCGCACCTGGACCGACTGAACCACGCCCTCGAAGAGGCGCGCAGGCAGGTCGAGGCCTCTGACGGCCGCGCCATGCAGCTGACGCAGGACCTGAACGACGCCAAGCGCAACCTGCGCGAGACGGAGAAGCCGTCCTACGCCGGCCTGGGTTCGCGCATCGAGCTCCTGCTGCGGTCCGCCGAGGACCAGTCGACCGACATCATCAACCAGGCCAACCAGCAGGCCGCCGACATCATGGCGCGCGCCAAGCTGTCGGGCGGTCAGGTGCGCTCGCGCGCCGAGTCCGAGGTCGCCGAGATGCTCGCCAGCGCTCGCCGCGAGGCCGAGGAGATCCGCACCACCATGGCCGCCGAGGCGGAGGGCCACCTGCTTGCCGCCCAGCGCCGCGCCGAGGAGCTCGTGGGCTCCGCCGAGCGCGAGTCCGCGCAGATCGCCAGCGCGATCAACGCCGAGGAGAGCGAGCGCCGGGCCAGCCTGGAGCGCGAGCTCGGCACCCTGCGCTCCACCGTCGAGCGTGAGACCACCGAGCTGCGCGTCAACACCGAGCGCGAGACCGCAAAGCTCCGCGCCCAGGTGAACGCCGAGACCACCGAGCAGCGCGAGACCGCCGAGCGCGACTCGTCCGCCATGCTCGCCAGCGCCCGTGCCGAGTCCGAGCAGATCCTGTCCGAGGCCCGCCGTCAGGCAGCCGAGGCGTCGAACGCCGTCACCACCGAGATGGAGGACCTGCGCGAGCAGGCCCGCGCGGCGCTCGCCCAGGCCGAGCTGGACATCGCCACCCGCAAGGAGGCGGTGGAGAAGGAGCTGGCCGAGCGGCACGAGACGGCCAAGACCGAGACCGCCAAGCTGGTCAGCACGGCCGAGGAGCACGCGGCCGAGGCCGAGAAGCGCGTGGCCGTGGCGCTCGAGCAGTCGGAGAAGATCCGTTCCGAGTCCGACGTCTACGTCAAGGACCTCGTGGCCGACGCCCGCAAGTCCGCGGACCGCATCGTGGCCGACGCCCGCGAGTTCGCCGAGCAGACGATCGACGACGCCCGCGCCGAGGCCGAGTCGAGCCGGTCCGCCGCTCAGCACCAGCTCGAGGACCTCACGCGCCAGCACGACTCGATCAACTCCTACCTCGAGGAGCTGCGCGGCATGCTCGGCACCCCGGCGGCCGCGCCGGGCGCCCCGGCCGCACCGGCTGCCCCGGCGGCCAAGTCCGCGAGCATGGCGGGGGCCACCCCCGCGCAGCAGGCGCGCTTCGCCGTCGTGGGCGACGGCACCGAGGCCGAGCCCGACGTCTCGGGTGACGCCGACGCCTCGATGCCCGCGTCGATCCCGCCGAGCAACCCGACGCCCGTGCCCGTCGGCACCGCGACCGTCGTGATCCCGTCGGTCAAGGGCACCAAGGCCAGCACGAAGGCCGGCGCGGCCGCCTCCGACTCGACGTCCTCCCCCGCGGAGAGCGAGGAGGCGGACGCCCCCGTCGCCGAGAAGGCCGGCGCGTCGAAGTAGTCCCAGCAGCCGCTGACACAGTTCGGGGCGCGATCCACCACCCGGTGGATCGCGCCCCGAACTGTTCGCGCAGGTGATCAGCGGTGGGCGACCGATCAGTGGTGGGCGACGACGTGGGTGTGCAGCAGGCCCAGGGCGGCGGCGACCGCCTGCGGGTCCTCGACGACGCTCATGTGCCCGGCGCCGGGCACCAGCGTGAGCGCGGCGTCGCCCATGGCGGGCCCGGCGGGCGAGCCGGCTGCCCGCACCATGTGCTCGGCCTCGGCCAGCGGCGTGATGGCGTCCTCGGCGCCCACCACGACGGCGACCGGCGCGTCCAGGCCCTCGAGGACGGCCGTCCGGTCGGGACGGGCCGCCATCGCGCGCTGCGACCAGGCGACGCCGGCGGGCGACTGTGCGCGGATCCAGGAGTCCAGCAGGGGGAACAGGTTCCGCCGGTGCTCGGTGCTCGTCGCGCCGACCAGGTTGGCGGGCATGCCCAGCACGGCGTCCACGGTCTGGCTGGCGTCGACGGCGGCCGCGATCCGCAGGCGCTTGGCCCGCGCCTCCTCGGTGTCCGCGGTCGACTTCGTGTCCACCAGGCCCAGGCCCGCCACGAACCCCGGGTGGCGCTCGGCCAGGGCGAGCGCGACGTAGCCGCCCATCGAGTGCCCGACGACGATCGCGTTGCCCTCCCCCGCCTCGATCATCGTGCGGTACACCGCGTCGGCGATGTGCTCGATGCTCGGCGGGAAGCCGTCCAGGTCACTGTGCCCGGCGCCGGGCAGGTCGACCCCGATGGCCCGGATGCCCGGCGGGAGGTGCTCGGCGCACGCCACCCACATGCGGTGGTCCAGCGGGAAGCCGTGCAGCAGCACGAGCGGCACCCCGCCGCCGTCCTGCAGCGTGAACGTGGCGAGGTTCTGGGTGGCTCGCGAGGTCATCGTCGTCCTCCTGTGGTGGGTGCTGGTTCGGGTACGACCGCTCAGGAGGTGCCCAGTGGCCCGTCCCAGTGGGTCGGCAGCGGGAGTGGGTGGTCCGGCAGGACGTGGCCCACGATCTCGTTGAGCGCACGGGCGACGGCGGGCTCGCCGACCCAGAGGTGCTTCGCGCCGTCGACGCCGATCACCTCGGCCTGCGGCACGCGCGCGAAGCGGCGGCGGGCTTCCTCGGGGCGCAGGTAGTCGTCGAGCTCCGGCACCAGCACCACGAGCGGCCTGCCGAACGCCGCCCAGCGGTCCAGGTCCTCGTCGGTCGCGCGGTGCAGGGGCGGGGACAGCAGGATCGCGCCCTCGATGCTCGGGTCGGCGCCGTGCTTGAGGACCAGCTCGGTGCCGAACGACCAGCCGACCAGCCACGGCCGGGGCAGCCCGCGGAACTCGGCGAGCTCGATCGCCGCGGCGACGTCGTACTTCTCCGCCTCGCCGCCGTCGAACGTGCCCTCGCTCGTGCCACGCGGGGAGGACGTGCCGCGCGTGTTGAACCGCAGCACCGCGAGGTCCGCCAGCGCGGGCAGGCGCCAGGCCGCCTTGCGGTACACGTGGGAGTCCATGAACCCGCCGTGGGTAGGCAGGGGGTGGAGGGTGAGCAGGCTGGCCGCTGGTTCGCGGTCGGCGGGCAGCGCGAGCTCGCCCACGAGGGTGAGGCCGTCGGCGGTGTGCAGCTCGACGTCCTCCCGCTGCGCGGGCAGGACGGTGAGCGAGCGGATCTGGTGGGTCGTCTGGCCGGAGGCCGCGTCCGGCGTCGCTTCAGTGGTCATCGGGTCCATTGTCCTCCCGCGTACGGGAGGACGCGTCGGTGCGGGGGCGTGTCGGCGCGCGGGCGTGTCGCGCGGCGGGGCCGGACGCTCAGCGCAGGTTCGCGCGGCGCTGCCAGCAGCTGTTGTGCCAGTGCCGCCGGGCGTCCAGCCCGGCCTCGGCGCCGCCGAACCCGTCCGTCTTCCAGGCGACGACGTGCGGCGTCCCCGGGGTGACCTCCTGGCGGCAGGCCGGGCAGACGTAGGTCTTGTCGGAGGAACGGATGCGCTGCACCACCCACTCGCCGTCGGCCGCCGACTCGCTGCGGCGTCCGCCCGTGGCCCGGTCCACGTCGAGGGGGACATGGTCCGCGGCATACGGACGCTTGCTGGAGCGGCGGTTCGACGGCATGCCATCTATTGTTCCGCAGGGCGGAGCGGATGGCTCAAGGCTGCCCGAGAACAGCCCACATCGCGCACCACAACGCCTGGGAGCCGCACTCATCTCCGCCCGCTAGAGTGTGGCGGTCCCCAGCAAGGCGCACACCGACCGAAGGACTACTCGTGAAGCACCGCACTACTGCCGGCCTGGCAGCCGTCGCGCTGGCATCCATCGCGCTCACCGGCTGCGCGAGCGGCGACGCCGACGGGAGCGGCAACGCCGCCGCCTCCTCCTCCACCGGCAACGTCTGCGAGGTGACGGCCGCCGCGGAGCCGTCGCCCGCTCCCAGCCCGTCCGAGGAGGACGTCAAGGCGGTCGACGCGATCGAGGTCTCGGGCCCGGTCGGCAAGGAACCGAAGGTGACGTTCAAGGCGCCGCTCGAGGTCACGACCCCGACGTCCCGCGTCGTGGACGAGGGCACCGGCGAGGAGCTCGCCGAGGGCGCCCAGGTGACCATCAACTACGTGGTCATCGCCGGCAAGGACGGCTCGACCAGCGGCTCGACCTGGGAGACCAAGAAGCCGGAGTCGTTCACGCTCGGCGACCCGCAGTACGACCTCCTGAACGACCGCCTGATCGGCCAGAAGGTCGGCACGCGCCTCCTCATGGCCAGCACCGCGATGGACCAGACCATCCAGGTGACGATGGTCGAGGTGACCGAGGCCAAGGAGATCCCGACCCGCGCCGAGGGCACCGAGGTCGCGCCCAAGGAGGGCCTGCCCACCGTCGAGCTCGCCGACAACGGCCAGCCGACCGTGACGATCCCCAAGTCCTACGAGGAGCCCACCGAGCTGGTCGTCCAGCCCCTGATCGAGGGCGACGGCGCCGAGGTGACCAAGGACCAGACGGTCACCGTCCAGTACGCGGGCTGCCTGCTCGACGGCACGTCGTTCGACTCCTCGTGGAGCCGCGGCACGCCGACGTCGTTCCCGCTGAGCGGTGTGATCCCCGGCTGGACCAACGGCATCGCCGGCCAGAAGGTGGGCAGCCAGGTGCTGCTCGTCGTCCCGGCCGACCAGGGCTACGGCGAGCAGGAGAACGGCGCGATCCCGGCGAACTCGACGCTGGTGTTCGTGGTCGACATCCTCGAGGCCAAGGCGGCCTGACCCTCCTCGGCCCCACGCGGGCCGACGTGAGATCCAGCGCACACGATGTGCGCATCGCCGCAGGTGGCGGCGCAGACGTGGCGGGTACCCGAGCCGGGTGCCCGCCACGTCTCGTAGGGTCTTCCCATGACCTCGACCGACGTGCCTGCCCCTGAGTCCGCTCCCGTGCCGGAGCGCGAGGTGCTCACCTGGGAGACCTTCCCCGTCGCGGTGCGCGACCTGGCCCACAAGGTGGTGGACAGCGGGTTCGTGCCCGAGGTCGTCATCGCCGTCGCGCGCGGCGGGCTCGTGCCGGGTGGCGCCATGGCCTACGCGCTCGGCACCAAGGGCGTGGGCACGCTGAACGTCGAGTTCTACACGGACATCGGCAAGACGCTCGAGGACCCGCGGGTCCTGCCGCCCCTCATGGACACGTCCGACCTGCCGGGCGCGAAGGTGCTGGTGGTCGACGACGTGGCCGACTCCGGCCGCACCCTTGCGCTGGTCATGGACCTCCTGGAGAAGAAGGGCGCCGAGGCACGCTCCGCCGTGCTCTTCACCAAGCCGCGCACCATCATCCAGCCGGACTACTCCTGGAAGGACACCGATCTGTGGATCACCTTCCCCTGGTCCGCCGAGCCCCCGGTGACGGGCGCGAGGTCGATCGACGCCTGAGCCGCTGAGCCCCGGCGTGCGCGGTCAGCGCCACGAGGCAGGTGACCAGCACGCCCAGGGCCAGCCCCGAGGCCACGTCGTGCACGTAGTGGACTCCCGCCGCGACCCGGGCGCCTGCGACGGCGAGCGCCAGCGGCACGACGAGGGGCCAGAGCCGGGGCGCGGCGAGCAGGCAGGACATCGCCAGCGCCCCGGCGATCGTGGAGTGGTTGCTCGGCCACGACCAGTCCCCCGGTGCCGGGCACGCGAGCACCGTTGCCACGTCGACCGCCCGGCACGGCCGTTCCTCGGTGACGAGCAGCTTCACGGTCTCGCTCGTGACGTACGCCGCGACCGCGCCGGCGCCGGCCGCGGCGAGGAGGCCGAACCGGGGACGGTCACGGAACCAGGTGAGCAGCACGAGGCCGGCCGTGATCGCCACCAGCGCCAGCAGCCCCTTGTCGGCGACCAGTCCCGCGAGCTGCGCCAGCGCCGACGCGGCGGTCCCGCCGGCGACATCTGCGAAGAGCGCCGCGCGGGCGGGCCACGCCAGGAGCGCGAGGGCAACCAGGATCAGGACTGCGCCGAGGGCGGCGGGCAGGGCGGCGTGCGGAACCGGGCCGCGGGACGGGCCGGCCGGACGATGTGCCGGCGGGGCATGGTGTGTGGTGGTCATGCCGAGAACGCTAGGTACCTGTGGGGCGGCGGGGATCTGGCGTAGGTCAGGAGTCGTCTATGACCCAGGTCCTAGATCTCCGGCCCGAAGATCAGACCCTGGCGGGAAGCACTCCCCCGGCCGGTCGACGACGATGGTCCGGTGACCCAGACGCCCCTGCCCGCCGAGGTCGAGCCCGCCACAGAGCCCGCCGCGGAGCACTCCAGCGAGACCGCCGCCGAGGCCGCCTCGGCGCGCCGCTCTGCCCGCCCCCTCGGCCTGGTCCTGGCGGTCGCGTTCGCCGTGCTGCTGGTGCTCGCCGGGGTCGACCCGTGGTGGATGATCCCGCTCGCGGCGGCGGCCGCTCCGCTGGGCCTGGCCGACCGCGGGGCACGCCTGGGCGTCCTCGCCATGGCCCTCGCCGCAGGAGCGGGCGCCGTCGCCGTCCTGGCCGGCTGGGCCGATCTGCGCGACGCGCTCGTCACCGCCGCCCGTGGGGTCGTCACGGGTGTACTTCCGTGGAGCGTGGCGATGGCATGGCAGGCGCGTCGGTCCGCCGAGGCGGACGCCGCCATGATGCTGGTCCGGGAGCAGGACGCCCGACGGCTGCGGGCCGAGACCGATCTGGCTCGACAGCGGCTGCACCTCGCCGAGGGCCTGCACGACGACCTGGGGCACGCCCTCAGTCTCGTCGCCCTCAACCTGGGCCGGCTGGAGCTCGAGCTGGAACGTGGCCTGGGCGACGACACGGGGCGAGCCGCCGGGACAGCCTCGGGGCGGGTGACGGAGCGAGACCGGGAGGCCGAGCGCCGGCGGGCGGCAGCCGACTCCGCGCGGGCGTCCGTCGGGCTCGCCCGGCGACAGGTCTCCGATGCGGTGGCGCGCCTCGGTGCGTCCGTCCAGACCCTGCGGACCGGCCTGCCCGATGACACCCGGGCCACGACGATCGGGGCGGATCTCGACGTTCTCGTCCGGGATGCCCGCCGGGCCGGCGCCGACGTCGAGCTCGACCGATCGCTCGCACCCGCGCGCCTCGTGCCCTTCGGCCCCGCCGTCGCGCGCGTGGTGCAGGAGGGCCTGACGAACGCGCTCAAGCACGCGCCGGGCCTGCCGGTCCGGATCCGCCTCGAGCCGGGCGATGGCGGGCTCGGGTCCGAGGACCGACCCGGAGGCGAGGCCGAGGACACCGGGTCCCTCGTGGTGACCGTCCGCAACCCGTTGTCCGCCACCTCTGCCGCCTCTGCTGCCGACAGTGCGAGCGGCACGGGCATCCGTGCCCTCGCCGAGCACGTGCGCGCTGCCGGCGGGTCCGTCGAGGCCGGGCCGGCGAGCAGCGAGTACGTGCTCCGTGCCGAGCTGCGCCCGGTGGCCCGTCCCCCGTCACCCGTGGTGGGCGTCCCGCCTGCGCGTCCGGTCGATCTCGAGACGCCAGGTCGCCCTGCGGATCCCACCCCGCGGGGCGCACAGGCGGTCACGGTCGAGCTGGCACGGGCCCGGCGTCGGGGCGGAGCACTGCTGGTCGCGGCCGTGCTGGTACCGACGGCCGCCCTGGTCGCGGTCGCCGCCGCGATCCAGCTCGCGGACCACGTCACCGCACGGAACGCGCTGCTCGATCCGGCGGCCTTCGCGCGTGTCGCCGTGGGGGATCCGCGGTCCGCGGTCGAACCCGTGCTGCCCGGGGCCACGCTCCGACCGCCGCCGGGGGCCGATCCGTCGTGCGACCACTACGCCGTCACGGCGGACCCCCTCGCCGATGCGTCCGGCGACGCCTACCGGATCTGCTGGTCGGACGACCGCGTGGCATCGGCGGAACTCGTGACCGGGGGCGCGTCGTGAGCGAGCCCGGCATCACGGACGGACCTGACGTCGCGGGCCCGGCGGGCATCCCGGCCCCCGCGCCCTTGCGCGTCGTCCTGGCTGACGACGAACCGCTGGTGCGAGCCGGGCTCGCCGGAATCCTGGAGACCGACGACGGCATCCGGGTCGTCGGGCAGGGCTCCTCGGGCGAGGAGGCGCTGGCAGCCGTCCGGGCGCACCGGCCCGACGTCGTGCTGCTCGACGTACGCATGGGCGCCATGAACGGGCTGGAGGCCCTGGCGGAGATCAAGCGCACCGCCGGGTCGCCCCCGTGCCTCATGGTCACGACGTTCGGTGAGGACGAGTACGTCGCGGAGGCCGTCCGCCTGGGTGCCGACGGCTTCGTGCTGAAGTCGGGCGACCCCCGCGAGCTACTGCTCGCCGTGCGTGCGGCCGCGTCCGGCGGGGCGTTCTTCTCGCCGGCGGTGTCGCGGCGGCTGCTCCAGACCGGGCTCGGCACGCGGTTCGTCGCACGGCAGGACGCCCGGGAGCGGTTCGAGCGGCTGACGCGACGGGAGCAGGAGGTTCTCGTCCTGCTCGGCGACGGGCTGTCGAACGCCGAGATCGCTGACCGGCTCCATCTCGCCGAGGGCACGGTCAAGGTGCACGTCACGTCGATCCTGCGCGGCACGGGCGCCCGCAACCGTGTCGAGGCCGCGCTCGTCGCAGCGCAGGCCGGCGCTCCGTAGCCGCGACGAGGAGCGGCCCGGAACTCCGGGATTCCGGGGTTCCAGGCCGCTCATCGGGTTGGGCGGTCAGCCATCGACAGCAACGCGCGGCCCAGGGCGCCGCCCGTCACCAGGAGCCGGTCAGAGCTCCACGGTGAGCTCCGCGTCCCGGAGGTCGAGGCGGTCCAGCAGCCGGTTGTACGGCCCGAACGTCTGCTCGACCTCGGCGGGGTCCAGGTAGTCCGACAGGTCGTACCGGTGGGACGGGGTGCCCTTCGGCTTGGCGACGACGTCGGCCAGGTGCTCCTGGTCGCGGGTGGTCCAGGTGGCACCGATCGCCGCGTAGAGGCGGGGCACCTCGGTGAAGGGGTCGGCGCTGAGCTTGTGGTACGGCACGTCCACGATCGAGGCGGGCGGCAGGTTGCGGCGCAGCTCCAGACCCCGGTTCACCTGGTCGACCAGGTGGTCCAGGGCGAACCGGCCGATCACCTGCCGGTCGGTGTCGTGCTGGTACATCCCCCAGAAGGTCTCCATCAGGCTGCAGAACGACCCGATGACGGTGACGGGGTCACGGTGGGTCCACACGAACGTGGCGTCCGGGAAGACCTTGAGGATCGTGTCCATGTCGGCCAGGTGCGCCGGGTACTTCAGAAACCAGCGCTTGGTCGCCCGGCCGTGCTGCAGGACCTGCAGGCACGACTTGAGGTACTCGTAGTCGGCCGTCTGGTCGCGCTGAGCCGCCCAGGCGCTGTACGACGGCATCTGGCCGTGCAGGACCGGCCAGTGGCTGCCGTGCGGCAGGAGGAACATCGACTCCTCGGGCCGGTCGACGTTGATGGGGTGGATGTGCGGGATGTCCGGAGCGAACCGCTCCATCAGGCCGGCGCCCTGTTCCATCTGCTTGATCAGCTTCTGCTCCGACCGCGGGTCCTCGAAGCCGGTGTTCTGCATCTCCCACAGCAGCGGTGCGCGGTGCTCGGGCGAGGCGGACAGCACGCGGTGCGCCAGGGTCGTGGCGGTGCGCGGCAGCCCGCAGACGATCACCGGCGCCGTGATCTGCTCGTCCGCGATCTCCGGGTGCTCCGCCAGCAGGTGGTTGACGCGCAGCCGGTTGACGTACCGGGCCTTGACGTCGGCCAGGATGAGGGACCAGCCCAGGGGTGACAGCCGGGGGATCTCTGCCGCACCCCTCACGATCACGCCGAGGTCGTCCGCGAACTGACGATCCTCCGTGCCCGCCTTCTTCTCGACCTGCGCGACCGCTTTGGCCCAGGACCGGTCAGGGTCCTCGTACCCCTTCACGACCGGTCCCAGCACGGTGTTCAGCGCGCGGGTCATGCGGGGCGTGCGACTCACAGATCCTCCAGGGGAATTGCTCGGGGTTGAACTCGGACAAGAACTAGGTGCGGGGCCTGGCACGGGCCCCGCTGGGTGACTCGGTGGACCGACGCGCTCTCGGCCTGGTCACTCGGCCCAGGGCGACGAGCTGGTGGCTCGGAAGGTCACCGGCAGCGCGGCGGGCCGCCGGAAGCGCAGGTCGGGGACCCAGCGGATCTCCTCGGCGCGGGTCGCGAGCGCCGGTTCCAGCTGACGCAGCAGGGTCTCGACCGCGGTCCGGACGATCAGCCTCGCCTGGCGGGGCGCCGGGCACCGGTGCGCCCCCGCACCCCAGGCCAGGTGCGCCCGGTTGCCGAGCCCGTCCCAGGCATCGCCGCGGATCCTCGGGTCCGAGGCCGCCGCCCCGACCGCGAGCAGCACGGCGTCGCCCCGCTCGACGTACGCGTCGTCGCCGAACAGGTGCCCCTCCTTGACGGCGAACCGCGGCACCAGCACCGTCACCGGCGACGCGTTCCACAGGACCTCGTCCAGGGCCTCGTCGGTCCCGAGCCGCCCGCCGGCCAACCGCCGGAGGAAACCCTCGTCGCTCAGGGCCAGGAGCAGCGCCTGTCCCAGCCACGCCTGCACGCCCAGGCTCGCGCTCGTGACCAGCGACAGCATCCCGGTCACGGCCTCGGCGGTGCCCTCGTAACCGGAGTGCTGCGCGAGCAGGCCGATCGGCGTCAGGCCACCGCTCGCGTCGCGCCCCATGACCTGTCCACCGAGCAGGAAGCTCAGCTCGTCGACGATCGCGCTGTCCCCGCGCCCGGCCGCCAGGTCGTCGGCGATCTCGAACACCTGGCGCCCGGTCCTGGGATCCAGGCCGAGCACCGCGGCGAAGGCGAGATGGGACACCGGCACGACGTAGTCGCGCATCAGGTCGGCGCTCTCCCCGGCCACCAGCCGGTCGACGACCTCCTGGCACACGTCCCTGGTGATCCGGCCGACCTCGGCCGCGTCCACCGCCTCGAGCACCTCGTCGACCGGGCCCCGCAGCCGGGCATGTACCGGTCCCGACGCCGTCTCCACCTTCCGCGTCGACCCGGGCTCGAAGGACGGTCGGAAGGACGCCGGCAGCGGCCCGCTCGGCTCGCCGTTCCAGGCGCCCGTGTCGGTGGTGACCATCCCCGAACCCCGGGCGAGCGTGGCGAGGGTCTGGTAACCGCTCACCAGCCAGGCACGCGCGTCCGACCCGAGGCTGACCGGGGCAGCCTCTCCCCAGTCCTGCCGCAGCTCCGACCAGACGGCATCGATGTCCCGCGCCGCGAGCACCTCGGCGAGCAGGGGGACGTCGACAGGGTCGAACAAGCGCATCGGGAGACCACCAGGTCGAGGCGACCCGGACAACACCGGACTTGGGGCATGCGTAGCCGCAGTCTGATTCGTCATCGTTCTTTTCCACCAGGGGGCAGGGCGAGACTTCGGAGACCGTGCCGACCCTAGCGGCCAAATACCGCATATGGGCACAATTTCACCACGATAGGTTGGGGTGAATCTCCGCACACAGCAACCCGCTGGTCTCGCCGCGCCGACGTCGGCGCCAGGGGCCGGTGTCACTCGGCCGGTCCGGCGCGGACCGGCCGAGCCGCCCCTAAACGCCGATCTGTGTCCAGCTGGTGAGGTCACGCCAGCCGTCCGCACCCGTGGCCCAGCCGGTCAGAACCCGGTGCGCGAGCACGAGATCGGGGCACGACGCCTGGTAGATCGGGCTGTTCGAGCTCTCACGATGCTCGACGACGAACCCCGGCCCGTCGCCTTCGAGGGCCGTCTGGGCAAACCTGTCCTCGTTCGCCAGGTCCTCGAGGACGAAGAACTGCTGGCGACCACGTCGGACCTGGTGGAAGAGCATGAGCAGGTCGTACGGAGCCGGGTCGAGCATCGGCACACCGCGTTCGGGCCGTACCCGCAGGCGTGCGGGGACCCCCAGCGGCGTCTCGCCGGGCAGCCGCTTGCGCCAGTCCGGCACGCGCACGCGCACCTTTGCGCCGGCATCCCCGGCCCAGTCGACCTCGAAACCGTGCCGGGCGACCGTGGTCGCCACGATCTCGCCGACGGCGGCGGCCGGCATCTCGTCGAACCCGCCGAACGAGAGGAACAGGTCACCAGGAGTGTCCTCGAGCCGGTCCGCTTCCTGGCTGTGGAAGAACGTGTACCCGAGCGCATCCGGGCCGTTGGGGTCGGCCTCGTCCTGGATCTCGGTGGCACCACAGGTGTTGCAGCAGGCGAAGGACATCCGCGCCACCACACCCAGGCTCTCGAGATCGGCGAAGGCCGCGGCGAGCGCTGTGTAGCTGCCTTCGTCGACCCAGGTCGCCTGCTCGCCGACTCGCTCCTGCCACTCACGGCGGGCGGCACCTTCCGCTGCGGTTCGCAGGCTCGGCACGGCATCCGACTCGAGCATCTCGTCGGCGGCCTGAAGCACCTCGTCGAACGAGCTGAAGCCCGCCCGCACCATGGCGCGAACCTGCGACCGCACGTAGTTCAGTTCCTCGTCGCCGGCCGTCGGCACCATTTCCATGTCGGTCACGGCCGTGACTGTAGTGCGGGCCACCGACACGGCCGCCCAGCAGGACCCGCCTGAGTCCAAGGCCCCGGTGAGGGACGACCGCCCCAGGACGCACGAGGGCCCGGAACCGCAAATTCTGCGGTTCCGGGCCTCTTTTCAGCCGCTAGGGCGACGGTCTCCCGACAGACGTCAGAAGTCCCAGTCGTCGTCCTCGGTCTCCACGGCCTTGCCGATCACGTAGGACGAGCCCGACCCCGAGAAGAAGTCGTGGTTCTCGTCCGCGTTCGGCGACAGCGCCGCGAGGATCGCGGGGTTGACGTCGGTGTCCTCCTTGGGGAACAGCGCCTCGTAGCCCAGGTTCATCAGGGCCTTGTTGCCGTTGTACCGCAGGAACTTCTTGACGTCCTCGGTCAGCCCCAGCTCGCCGTAGAGCGAGTCGGTGTACTCGACCTCGTTCTCGTACAGCTCGAAGAGCAGGTCGAACGTGTACGCCTTGAGCTCGTCCTGCTCGGGCTGCGTGAGCTTCGCGAGGCCCTTCTGGTACTTGTATCCGATGTAGTACCCGTGCACTGCCTCGTCGCGAATGATGAGGCGGATCAGGTCGGCCGTGTTCGTGAGCTTCGCCCGCGAGGACCAGTACATCGGCGCGTAGAAGCCGGAGTAGAACAGGAACGACTCGAGCATCGTCGAGGCGACCTTGCGCTTCAGCGGGTCGTCGCCCCGGTAGTAGTCGAGAACGATCTCCGCCTTCTTCTGCAGGTGCTCGTTGCTCTCCGACCACTCGAAGGCGGCGTCGATCTCCGGCGTGGACAGCAGCGTGGAGAAGATCGAGGAGTAGCTCTTCGCGTGCACGCTCTCCATGAAGGCGATGTTGGTGTACACCGCCTCCTCGTGCGGGGTGAGCGCGTCCGGGATCAGCGACACCGCGCCGACCGTGCCCTGGATGGTGTCCAGGAGCGTCAGGCCGGTGAACACCCGCGACGTCATGGTCTTCTCGTGCTCCGAGAGCGTGTTCCACGACTGGATGTCGTTGGATACCGGGACCTTCTCGGGCAGCCAGAAGTTACCGACCAGGCGGTCCCAGACCTCGAGGTCCTTCTCGTCCTCGAGGCGGTTCCAGTTGATCGCCGTCACGCGATCGATGAGCTTGAGCTTGCCAGTTGGCGACATGGGAGTTCCTTCAGGAGCGGCGGTGGTACGGGTGAGCCTGGCGGTGCGGACCGGTCAGCGTGCTGCTGTCACAGCATGCAGCTGACGCAGTTCTCGACCTCCGTACCCTCCAGTGCCATCTGGCGCAGGCGGATGTAGTAGAGGGTCTTGATGCCCTTGCGCCACGCGTAGATCTGCGCCTTGTTGACGTCGCGCGTGGTGACCGTGTCCGGGAAGAACAGGGTCAGCGAGAGGCCCTGGTCCACGTGCTGCGTCGCCGCGGCGTACGTGTCGATGATCTTCTCGTAGCCGATCTCGTACGCGTCCTGGTAGTAGTCCAGGTTGTCGTTCGTCATGTACGGCGCCGGGTAGTAGACGCGGCCGAGCTTGCCTTCCTTGCGGATCTCGACCTTGGCCGGCACCGGGTGGATCGACGACGTCGAGTTGTTGATGTAGCTGATCGAGCCCGTGGGCGGGACGGCCTGGAGGTTCTGGTTGTACAGACCGTGCTCCATGACCGAGGCCTTGAGCTCGCGCCAGTCGTCCTGCGTCGGGATCGACACCTCGGCGTCGGCGAACAGGCGCGCGACGCGCTCCGTGGCCGGCTTCCACTCCTGCTCGACGTACTTGTCGAAGTACTCGCCCGTGGCGTACTTCGAGTCCTCGAACCCGCCGAACTTCTGCTTGCGCTCGATCGACAGGCGGTTGGACGCCGCGATCGCGTGGTAGGCCACGGTGTAGAAGTAGATGTTCGTGAAGTCGATGCCCTCGTCGGAGCCGTAGTAGATGCGCTCACGGGCGAGGTAGCCGTGCAGGTTCATCTGGCCCAGGCCGATCGCGTGGCCGCGCTCGTTGGCCAGCTTGATCGACGGGACGGACTCGATCGACGTCTGGTCGCTGACCGCGGTCAGCGCGCGGATCGCGGTGTCGATCGTGCGGCCGAAGTCTGGCGAGTCCATCGCCTTGGCGATGTTCAGCGAGCCCAGGTTGCAGGAGATGTCCCGGCCGACCTCGTCGTACGAGAGGTCCTCGTTGAACGTCGACGGCGTGGAGACCTGCAGGATCTCGGAGCACAGGTTCGAGTGGGTGATGCGGCCCTTGATCGGGTTCGCCTTGTTCACCGTGTCCTCGAACATGATGTACGGGTAGCCCGACTCGAACTGCAGCTCGGCGAGCGTCTGGAAGAAGTCGCGCGCGCTGATCGTCGTCTTGCGGATCCGGTCGTCGGCGACGAGCTCGTCGTACTTCTCCGAGATGGAGATGTCCGCGAACGGCTTGCCGTAGACCCGCTCGACGTCGTACGGGCTGAACAGGTGCATGTCGGCGTTCTTCTTGGCCAGCTCGAACGTGATGTCCGGGATGACCACACCGAGCGAGAGGGTCTTGATGCGGATCTTCTCGTCCGCGTTCTCCCGCTTGGTGTCGAGGAACCGCATGATGTCGGGGTGGTGCGCGTGCAGGTACACGGCACCGGCGCCCTGGCGCGCACCGAGCTGGTTCGCGTAGGAGAAGGAGTCCTCCAGGAGCTTCATCACGGGGATGACGCCCGAGGACTGGTTCTCGATGTGCTTGATGGGCGCGCCGTGCTCGCGGATGTTGCTCAGGAGCAGGGCAACGCCGCCACCACGCTTGGAGAGCTGCAGCGCGGAGTTGATGCCGCGCGCGATGGACTCCATGTTGTCCTCGATGCGCAGCAGGAAGCAGGACACGGGCTCGCCGCGCTGCGCCTTGCCGACGTTGAGGAAGGTCGGCGTCGCCGGCTGGAACCGCCCGGAGATGACCTCCTCGACGATGTCGCGGGCCGTCTGCTCCACGCCGTCGGCCAGGCCGAGCGCGACCATGGCGACACGGTCCTCGAAGCGCTCCAGGTACTTCTTGCCGTCGAACGTCTTGAGCGTGTACGACGTGTAGTACTTGAAGGCGCCGAGGAACGTCTCGAAGCGGAACTTCTTCGAGTACGCGAGCTGGAACAGCTCCTTGACGAACGAGCTCGAGTACTTGGCGAGCACGGTCGGGTCGTAGTACTTGGCCTCGACGAGGTGCTCGAGCTTGGCCTCGAGGGTGTCGAACTCGACGGTGTTCGGGTTCACGTGCTGCAGGAAGTACTGGCGGGCCGCCTCGCGGTCCTTCTCGAACTGGATCTTCCCGTCCGGCCCGTACAGGTTCAGCATGGCGTTGAGCGAGTGGTAGTCCATCTGGAGGCTCTCCAGGGGGATCTCGCTCAGGCCTTCGGTCAAGCCGAGAGGCTCAGTGGTTGTTGCTGCCAAAATCGTCCCAATCCGTTGCGGACGCGCGTGACGTCCTGCGCAGTTCCGAGGAGCTCGAAGGCATACAGGTACGGGACATCACACTTAGCGGCGATGATGTCTCCGGTAATGCAGTACGCAGCCCCGAAGTTGGTGTTACCCGCGGCGATGACGCCGCGGATGAGCGACCGGTTGTGTTCGTCGTTGAGGAACTTCCTCACCTGCCGCGGGACGGCCCCGCCCTCGTTGCCGCCACCGTAGGTGGGGGCCATGAGGACGTAGGGCTCGTCCACGCGCAGGAAACCGTCGGCCGGGCGGAGCGGGATCCGGTGCACGGACATCCCCAGCTCTTCGAGAGCGAGCTTCTCGACGAACCTGTGCGTGTTCTCGGACACGCTGGAGAAGTAGACGAGAGAGCCCACGTCACGCCTCCTTGCCGACGTAGCTGTCGTGCAGGTCAGGCCGAAGCGGCCTGAAGCGCGGCGACCGCGCTGATCTGGTCGGGGCGAAAGCCCGACCAGTGGGTGTCACCAGCCACCACGACCGGTGCCTGGAGGTAACCGAGGCCGCGGACCATCTCCAGCGCCTCGGCGTCCTGCGTGATGTCGACGACCGTGTACTCGACACCCTTGCGATCCAGTGCCCGGTACGTCGCGTCGCACTGCACGCATGCCGGCTTGCTGTAGACCGTGACGCTCATGTCCGCCTCCTCTGACCTCGAAGAACACCCGTGAACTTACGTCGGTGTGCTTTGTTCGCGGGTCTGCGTCTCCCGCTGCACCAAACACTACACCTAGGGTCTGACACTCGCTCGGTCACGACATGTAGTGGTTCGGGACGTGGTAGGCCCTACGCCGGGAACGCTCGTGACGCTCATGGACCATGCTGCCACGAGCCTCTGACACCGCCTGGTAGGCCGCGCGCACGGGTTCGCGGGGCGCCGTCGGCGGGGCCGCCGGGACGGCCCGAAAGGGCACCTCGACGGCCTCCCGGGGCCCGAAAAATATCTGAGTCCACGGCGTGTCGCGCCCCTTCGGCGTGTCACCGCGGGCGGAGTTTGTCAGCCTCGCCACACGACGGACGTCCGCCCCCGGGAATACCTCGCCGCCACCCGCACGCGGCGGGCTCGCCGGGCCTGCGTCAGAGCCCGGGCCGCGCCCGCCGGGGCGCCTACCCGACCTGCCCGGGGCGGTGCCAGCCGGCGGCGTCCACGCCCCCGGGCACGGCCGTGCCGGGGTCGTACGGGGCCCGCGTGAAGTGGAAGGTGCCGACGTCGAGCGCGACGGGCGCGCCGCCCGCCTCCACCACCCGCAGCCGCTCCCCCAGCCAGTACCCGCCGTCGACCCCACGGACCTCACCGCGCACGACGTCGAAGAGCGTGCCCCGGCCCCCGCTGTTCTGCGACCGCAGGTCGACCCGCCCCGCCGCGTCGACGCGCACGTCGAACGGGACCGGCCCCCAGTACCAGGTACCGGTGAGCCCGTCGGAGCCCGTCTGCCGCGCCGGACGGGGCTCGTCGGCCACCGGCCCCACCGGCCCGGCCGCAGCCGCCCCATGGCCCTGGAACGCCGCCAGCAGCTCCGTGCCGTCGCCGAACCCGGCCGTGGACGAGCCGCACACCGCGACCACGTCGCCCGTCGTGACGTCCGCCCGCAGGTCGGCGGTGAACCCCGGCACGGAGCCGCCGTGCCCGACCGTGCGGACGGCGCCGTCCTGGCGCACGCGCACCCCCAGGCCGTGCGCGGTGGCCCACGGGCCGCCGGCGGGCCCGGCGTCGTCGACCACCACGCGCGGCACCGCCAGCTGCCGGCGGAGCTCCAGCGGGAGCACGGCCTTGCCGGCGTCCCGGTCCGCCTCGCGGCCGACCAGCCACATCCCGAACCGCACCAGGTCCGACGGCGTGGACCACACCTCGCCCGCCGGGCCCGCCGCGCGGTAGTCGGGGACGGGCTCGTGGTGCACCAGGTCGGCGTCCGGGTGCACGGCGTAGCCGTCGACGTGGGGGCCGACGGGCACCCGGCCGGTGGCCGTCATGCCGAGCGGCTCCCACAGCTCGGCGCGCAGCACCTTGTCCCACGAGCCGCCGCGGACCACCTCGACCAGGCGGCCCAGCACCGCGAACCCGGGGTTGCTGTAGTGGTACTGCTCGCCCGGGTCCCAGAGCTGCTCGACGCCGGAGGCGGCCAGCTCGTCCCACGTCGGCCCGCCGTGCCGCTCCCACCACGGGCCCGGGAACTCGGCCTGCAGGCCGCTCGTGTGCGTCAGCAGGTGCCTGATGGTGGCGTCGGGGGCCGGGGCGTCCGGCAGGTGCCGCCCGATCGGGTCCGCGAGCGCCACGAGGCCCTCGGAGACGAGCCGCAGCACGGCCACGGCGACCATCGGCTTGGTGATCGACCCGATGCGGAAGGCGTGCTCCGCCGTCGGCCGGCCCGCAGGTGTGCCGGCCGCCGTCGTCCCGGCGGTCCACGGGGCCGCGGCCACCTGGGCCCACACCACCTCGCCACCGCGGCCCACGGCCGCGGACAGCGCTGGCACGCGGCGGGCCGCACGGGTCCGCTCCAGCAGGCCGGTCAGGACGTCACCGAGCGAGTTCATGGCCAGAAGGTATACCGCCACGCGCGCCGTCATCGCGACCGCCCGCAGTCGTCAGTACGAACGTAGGGATCGTCGGCGCATACGGGCGCATGCACCGACGATCCCTACGTTCCCTCGATCAAAAGCGCGTCAGGACGGGGAGACCTCCGACGTCGCCGGCAGCGTGTTGGTCGTGGCCAGGCGGCGGTACCAGTGGGCCGAGTCCTTCCACGTGCGCTCCAGCGTGTCGTAGTCCACGCGGATGATGCCGAACCGGCGGTCGTACCCGTAGGCCCACTCGAAGTTGTCGAGCAGCGACCACGCGAAGTACCCGCGCACGTCCACGCCCTGGTCGTGGGCGAGCCCCAGCGCCTCGACGTGGTCGTGCAGGTACGAGACGCGCTCCACGTCGTGCACGCGGGCCACGCCGTCCTCGACCACCACGGTGTCGGCGAACGCCGCACCGTTCTCGGTGACCATGAGCGGCTGGTCCGGGTACGTGTCGCGCAGCGAGACCAGCAGATCCGTGAGGCCTGCGGGCTCGATGTTCCAGCCCATGGCCGTGTACGGGCCGGGCTGCGGCAGGAACTCGACGTCGTCGGCAGCGATCCACGGGGTGCCCGCGGAGTCCTTGTGGCCGTCGGCCTGCTGCCGCTCCCCCTCGCCGGAGAAGTGCCGCACGCGCGCGGTCGAGTAGTAGTTGACGCCCAGCACGTCGAGCGGCTGCTTGGTGATCTCCAGGTCGCCGTCGTGCACGAACGACCAGTCGGTCACCGAGGCGGTGTTCTCCAGCAGGTCCGCGGGGTACACCCCCTCGAGCACGGGCGCGAGGAACGCCCGGTTCGCCAGCGCGTCGACCTGGCGGACGGCGGCCTGGTCGGCCTCGGACGACGGGTCGTCCGGCCGGAAGACGTGCAGGTTCAGCGTGATCGAGGTCTTCGCGGCGTCGCCGAGCACCTCGCGGATCTGCTGCACGGCGAGGCCGTGCGCCAGGTTGAGGTGGTGCACCGCCTGCAGCGCGGCCAGGGACTCGGTGCGACCCGGGGCGTGCACGCCGGAGCCGTAGCCCAGGTACGCCGTGCACCACGGCTCGTTGAGCGTGGTCCAGACGTCGATGCGGTCGCCGAGCTCCTCGGCCATCTTCCGCGCGTACCTCGCGAACGCGTAGGCCGTCTCGCGGTTGGTCCAGCCGCCGGCGTCCTCCAGCTCCTGCGGGAGGTCCCAGTGGTAGAGCGTGACGACGGGCTTGACGCCCGCGGCGATCAGGCCGTCCACGAGGTCCGAGTAGAACCGGATGCCCTCGGCGTTGAACTCGCCGGAGCCGCCCGGCTGCACCCGCGGCCACGCGATCGAGAACCGGTAGGCGCCCAGGCCCAGGTTCTTGATGTGCTCGACGTCCTCTTGCCACCGGTGGAAGTGGTCGTCGGCGACGTCACCCGTGTCGCCGTTCAGCGTCCGGCCCGGCGTGTGCGAGAACGTGTCCCAGATGGACGGGCCGCGCCCGCCCTCGGTCGCACCACCCTCGATCTGGTACGACGCGGTCGCCGATCCCCAGAGGAAATCAGCGGGGAACTTGCGTGCACTCACAGTGCCACCTCTCCCGGGCCGGTGGCCCGAACGGTCTTGCCATCGCATCCGACGCTCCATTCGCCAGGAGCGTCAGCACTGGTCACGTGCACGACGCCGGACTCGTACCGCACACGGAACGTCGCCGGGGCGCCGGTGCCACCGGGGACCAGGATCTCTTCGTCGAACCCTTCGGGCAGACGGGTGCAGCGTAACGTCACGCCCTCGGCCCAGGCGTAGTCGGGCCGGTCGTCGCGCGCCCCGACCGGCAGCACGGTGCCGGGCCGCACGAGCACGGGCAGGGTGTCGAAGCCGTGCTCCTCGGTGACCCAGCGGGAGCCGGAGACGGTCGGGGCCAGGTCGGACGCCGCCACCTCCGGCAGCCGGGTCCACTCCCCCTCGGGCAGGTAGTACTCCGCGCGGGACTCCCCGAACACGGGCGCGACCAGCAGCGACGACCCCAGCATGTACTGCGTGTCCACGGTGGCCGCGGTCCGGTCGGCCGGGAACTCCAGCACCATCGGCCGCATCACGGGAAGCCCCGCCCCGGCGGCCTCGGCACCGGCCCCGCCGAGGTACGGCATGAGCCGCATCTTCAGCCGGGTGAACTTGCGCGTGACGTCGACGGCCTCGTCGTCGAACGCCCACGGCACGCGGTACGAGCTCGACCCGTGCAGGCGGGAGTGCGAGGACAGCAGGCCGAACGCCGTCCACCGCTTGAACACGGCCGGGTCGGGCGTGCCCTCGAAGCCGCCGATGTCGTGGCTCCAGTAGCCGAACCCGGACAGCGACAGCGACAACCCGCCGCGCAGGGACTCGGCCATGGACACGAACGTCGACTCGCAGTCGCCGCCCCAGTGCACCGGGAAGGCCTGGGTGCCCGCCGTGGCGGACCGGGCGAACAGCACGGCCTCGCCCGTGCCGCGCTCCTCCTCGAGCAGGTCGAAGACCGTCTTGTTGTACAGCGAGGCGTAGAAGTTGTGCATCCGCTGCGGGTCCGACCCGTCGTGCCAGACGACGTCGGTGGGGATCCGCTCGCCGAAGTCGGTCTTGAAGCAGTCCACGCCCTGGTCCAGCAGCACGCGCAGCTTGTCCTGGTACCAGGCCGCGGCCTCGGGGTTGGTGAAGTCGACCAGCGCCATGCCGGCCTGCCACTTGTCCCACTGCCAGACGTCGCCGTCGGCCGTGGTGACCAGGTAGCCCTTCTCCGCGCCCTCGGTGAACAGGTGGGAGCGCTGGGCGATGTACGGGTTGATCCACACGCAGACCTTCAGCCCGCGGTCGTGCAGCCGCTCCAGCATGCCCTCGGGGTCCGGGAACGTGGCCGGGTCCCACACGAAGTCGCACCAGTGGAACTGCCGCATCCAGAAGCAGTCGAAGTGGAACACCGACAGCGGGATGTCCCGCTCGGCCATGCCGTCGACGAAGCTCATGACCGTGGACTCGGAGTAGTCCGTGGTGAACGACGTGGACAGCCACAGCCCGTACGACCAGGCGGGGACGACGGCGGGCCGCCCCGTCAGGGCCGTGTACCGGCGCAGGATCTCGGCCGGCGTGGGCCCGTGGATCACGTAGTACTGCAGCGTCTGCCCCGGCACGGAGAACTGCGTGCGGCTGACCACCTCGGAGCCCACCTCGAACGACACCTTCTCCGGGTGGGCCACGAACACGCCGTAGCCGCGGTCGGTCAGGTAGAACGGGACGTTCTTGTAGGCCTGCTCGCTCGCGGTGCCGCCGTCCTCGTTCCAGACGTCGACGCTCTGGCCGTTCTTCACGAACGCGCCGAACCGCTCGCCCAGCCCGTAGACGTGCTCGCCCACGGAGAGCCCGAGCTGCTCGTGCACGAAGTCGCCCTCGGGCGTGCTCGCCAGCCCGACGCTCCGGGCGGACGACGTGGTGAGCACCTCGCCGCCGGCCACGAAGTCGACCTGCCACTCGCCGTCCGTCGACACGCGCGCGGTGAGGCCGCCCGACGTCAGCTCGGCGGGGCCCTCGCCCGGAGCGGCGGGCGTCACGACCTTGACCACGCCCGGCTCCCGGTTGACCGCGAAGTGCGGCCCGGGGTCGCGGCGGCCCTGGTGGTGCTCGATGCGCACGCCGATGACGTCGTCGGCCGGGGCGTCGAACGTGACGGTCACGAGCGGACGGTTCAGGGTGTCGCCGCGCTTGGTGATCGGCGCGGTGGGCGCGTACACGGTCAGGGTCTCGTCGCCCGCCTCGACGGAGTCGATGTCGCGGGGGCGGAGCACCTCGACGCCGGGGCGCAGCTGCCAGTAGCCGTCGGTGAATCTCATGGGTTGGGCCTCACTCGTCTCTGGTTGGCCGTGTGGTGGAACGGGGTCACTTGACCGCCCCGGCGGTCACGCCCCGGGTCAGGGTGCGCTGGAAGATCAGGAAGAAGATGACGGCCGGCACCAGCGACACGAGCGAGCCCGCGTTGATCGTGGGCGCGTCCATCATCCGGTCGCCCTGCAGCGAGGCCAGGGCGATGGGGATGGTCTGGGTGTCGTTGCTGGTGAGCATGACCAGCGGGATGAAGAACTCGTTCCAGGTCCAGATGAAGAAGAAGATCATCAGCACCGAGAGCGTGGGCCGCACGATCGGGAACACGACCTGCCAGAGGATGCGCCAGCGGCTCGCGCCGTCCAGCGCGGCCGCCTCCAGCAGCGCGGGCGGGAACGTGCCGAGCACCGACGAGAGCAGGTAGGTGCCGAACGCCGACTGGATGACGGTGAAGATGATGATCACCGACCACTGCGAGTTCGACAGGCCCACGGACTGCGCCATGGTGAACAGCGGGTAGATCAGGGCCTCCTGCGGCAGCATGTTCGCCAGGAGGAACAGCGCGATGATCCACAGCCGCCCCTTCACCCGGCCGATGCCGATCGCGTACGCGTTCAGCAGCGACAGCAGCGCACCGCCCACGGCCACGAGGGCCGAGATGAACACCGAGTTCCACAGCTTGACCGGGAAGTCGGTGCGCTCCCAGAAGGCGACCACGCCGTCCAGGTAGAGCGACGACGGCCACGACAGCGGCCCGTTCGCCGCGTAGTCCTGCGGCGATTTGAAGGCGTTGAGCAGCATGATCCCGAACGGTGCGAGCACCGCGAGCCCCACGAGGACCGCGGCGGCCAGGACGAGCCAGCGGCCGGCGCCCCGGCGGTACCGGGAGTCGACGGCGGTGGCCCGCACCTGCGCGGGCCGCGGGTCCGTTGCGACGGCGGCCATGTCAGATCCCCTCCCTCTCACGTCGTTCGGCCCGGTTCTGCAGGCCGAGGATGATCAGTGCCACGGCCACGATCACGAGCGTGAGCACGGTGGCGATCGCGGACCCGTAGCCGACCTGGGACTTGTCGAAGAAGTTCAGGTACGAGTAGTAGCTGGGCACCAGCGTCGAGCTCTCGGGCCCGCCCCGGGTGAGCACGTAGATGGGCCCGAACACCTTCAGGGCCGCGACGGTGCAGGTCAGCGTCACCACGAAGGTCTCGGGACGGATCTGGGGCACCGTGATGGCCCGGAACCGGTCCCACCAGCCGGCGCCGTCGAGCTCCGCCGCCTCGTAGAGCTCCGGGTCCACGCGCTGCAGCGCCGCCATGAAGATGACCACGGGGTAGCCCATCTGCACCCAGATCAGCACGAGCATCACCGAGGGCAGGGCCGTGCTGGGGTCACCCAGCCAGTTGGGCGGCGTCTCGACGCCGATCCCGCGCAGGATCACGTTCAGGGCGCCGGTCTGGGAGTTCAGGATCCAGTTCCACAGCACGCCCGCCACGGCGACGGGCAGGATCTGCGGCAGGTAGTAGGTGGCGCGCAGCACCGACGAGACGCGCTCGCCGAACCGCCGCCCGAGGTAGTCGAAGAGCACCGCCGCCAGCACGAGGCCCAGCAGCGTGGGCACGAGCACCATCGCGACGATCATCGCGAGCGAGTTGCCGAACGACGTCCAGAACTTGTCGTCGCCCAGCAGGTCCACGTAGTTGCCCAGCCCGTTCCAGCGCAGCGGCGCCATGCCGCCGCGCCACTTGAACAGGCTGAAGTACACGTTGGTCAGCAGCGGGTAACCGATCACGACGCCGAACGCGACCGCGCCGGGCAGCAAGTAGGACAGGTACCCCACCCACTGCGGCCGACGACGGCGCGTCCCGCGCGACGCTCGCGGGCGGGTGTCCGCCCGCGAGCGCCGTTCGGTCAGGGCGGTGTCAGCCATCGAGCAGGTCGGCCTTGCCCTCGTCGTACGAGCTCTGCAGCCCGTCGAGCACCTCGTCCGGCGTCTTGGACCGGTTGACCAGGGACTGCAGCTCGCTGACGATCACGTCGTAGTAGCCGGCCACGGGCCAGTCGGGGTAGTACGCGAGGCCGTCCTGGTCGAGGATCGCCTGGAAGTTCTCGGTCAGCTCACGGGTGCGCTCGTCCTCGATCACGGACGGGTCGCCCGCCACGGGCAGGCCGCCCTCGGTGGCGAGCACGTTCTGCACCTCGGGGCGCAGCGTGATGTCGATGAACTCCTCGGCCAGGCTCGGGGAGTCGGCGTTCGCAGGGACCACCCAGAGGTTGCCGGACGAGCCGGTGTGCAGCGTGTTGCCGGGGAAGTTGAACTGGCCCCAGTCGGCCTCGGTCTCGGCGGCGAGGCGGCCGAACCACCAGGAGCCGCTGACCATGAGCGGGTAGGTGCCGTCGATGAACGAGACGCCCATGTCCTCGGCCGTCAGCGCCGCGGAGTCGGAGGCGATGTAGCCCTTGTCGATCCACTCGTCGAGCTTTTCGGTGGCCTGCGTCATGGCGTCGTTGTGGAAGTCGACGTCGTTCGCGAAGAGCTGGTAGTCGTCCACGAGCTGGCGGTCGCCGTAGGCGAGCACGAGCTCGTACCAGAGCTGGCCGAGCGGGTACTCGGCGCCGGCCTCGGCCAGGGGCGTGATGCCCTCCTTCTTGAAGGCGGCCAGCACGTCCTCGAACTCGTCGAGGGTGGTCGGCACCTCCAGCCCGAGGTCGGCGAGCATCTCCTTGTTGTAGTAGACGCCCACGAACTCGCCGTAGTTGGGCACGCCGTACCACTCGCCGGAGCCCATCAGGCCCTGCTCGTCGTAGGTGGCCGTGGTCGCGAGCGAGCCGGACAGCTTCTCGTCCCAGCCGCGCTCGGTGGCGGCGTCGGTCAGCGGGGCGAGCAGGCCCTGCGCCGCGAGCTGGCCCGCGGTCGCGTTGCCCTTGTTGAACTCCATGACGTCGGGGACGTCGTCGCCCGTGAGAACGATCTTGGCGTTCTTCTGGATCTGCTCGAACGTCTGCTTCTCGACGTCGACCGTGACGTCGGGGTTCTCCTCCTCGAAGATCTCGATGGCCTTGGCCCAGGCCTTGCCCATCGCCGAGTCCTCGTTCTCGTAGTGCCAGATGGTGAGCGTGCTGTCGTCGGTGTCGCCACCGCCGGTGCCGCCCTGGCCGGTGCAGCCGGCCAGTGCCAGGGCGCCGGCCATCGCCGCCGCAACGGCCGTCATCGTCCGCTTGTGCTTCATTGCATCTCCTTGGTCGCGCCCGGACTCCCGCGTCCGGATCGTCGAAGCGGTTCAACACGCTAGCCCCAGGCCCTCACAGATGTCCAGTGGCATTTCGGGCCGATGGGGCTACTCTTCTGTCGAAGCGCTTCCCCAACATGCGGCACACTGGTGTGCCCGGCACCGCACGACCTGCACCGGGACCAGGAAAACTCACCCGGGCAGATGACCGGTACCGACTCGAATGGAGCACCGTGGCTACGATCGACGACGTCGCGAGGACGGCGGGGGTCTCGACCTCGACCGTGTCGTACGTGCTGTCCGGCAAGCGGCCCATCTCCGCACCGACCCGGGCCCGGGTCGAGCGCGCGATCGAGAAGCTCGGCTACCGGCCGCACGCCGGCGCGCGGGCCCTGGCCTCCGCCCGCACCAACGTCATCGCGCTCATGGCGCCGCTGCGCGTGGGCGTGAGCGTGCCGGTCATCATGCAGTTCGTCGCCGGGGTCGTGACCCGGGCGCGGGACTTCGACCACGACGTGCTGCTGCTCACCCAGGACGACGTGAGCGGCCTGGACCGCGTGACCGGCGGCTCGATGGTGGACGCCCTGGTCATGATGGACATCGAGGCCGACGACCCGCGCGTGCCCCTGGTGGCCGCCGCCAAGCAGCCCACCGTGCTCATCGGTCTGCCGCAGGACCCGGAGGGCCTGAGCTGCGTGGACCTCGACTTCGAGGCCGCGGGCCGGCTCGCCGTACGGCACCTCGCGCAGGCCGGGCACGCCGACGTCGCGCTCATCGGCTCGCCGCCCGAGGTGCTGCGGCGGCACACGTCGTACGCGGAGCGGATGATGCGGGGCCTGCGCGACCAGGCCCGCAGCTCGGGCGTGACGGTCAAGGTGGAGGCCTGCGACTCGTCGCCGGCGGGCGCCGCGACCGCCGTGGACGCGCTGCTGTCCACCGCCCCGGACACCACGGGCATCGTGGTGCACAACGAGGGCGCGCTCCCCCACGTGCTGGCCCGGCTCGCCGAGCGCGGCCTGGTGGTGGGCACCGACATGTCGGTGGTGGCGGTCTGCCCCCGGGACGTGGCGCTGTCCCAGCGCATCCCGATGACCAGCATCGACCTGCCCGCCGAGGACATCGGCAAGGTGGCCGTGGACATGGTGATGGCACGCCTCGAGGGCGAGCAGCCGTCCGAGACGAGGCTGCTCGCCCCCGTGCTGACCGAGCGGGACAGCTCGGCGCCCGGTCCCGCCGCCGACGTCGGCTGACGGCGGGAGCGGGCCGCCGCTCATCCCTTGATGGCCCCGAAGATCACGCCCTTCGTGAAGTGCCGCTGCACCAGCGGGTACACGACCAGGATCGGCACGATCGCCAGCACCATCACGGCCATCTTCACCGGCAGCCCGGTCACGGCGCCGTCGGCGACGTCGACCTGGCCCACGCCGCTGCCGGGCAGCGTCACGCCCTGCAGCACGTAGGACCGCAGCACGAGCTGCAGCGGCCACTTGGCGTTGTCGTTGATGTAGAGCATCGCGTTGAAGAACGCGTTCCAGTAGCCGACGCCGTAGAACAGCGCGACCACCGCCACCACGGCCTTGGACATGGGCAGCACGATCTGCCCCAGGATGCGCCAGTCCCCCGCGCCGTCGATCCGGGCCGCGTCCGTGATGGACCGGTCGATGCCCATGAAGAAAGCCCGCAGGATGAGCACGTTGAACGCGCTCACGGCGCCCGGCAGGATGAGCGACCAGTAGCTGTCGATCAGCCCCAGGTTGCTCACCAGCAGGTACGTCGGGATCATCCCCGCGCCGAAGAACATGGTGATCAGGAAGACGAACAGGATGGGCCGGTGGGCGAAGGAGCCCGGCCGGCTCAGGCCGTACGCCGCCAGCACGGACACCGTGGTCGAGAGCACGGTGCCGACCACGGTGATGCCGATGCTCACGATCGTGGCCCGCGTGACGATCCCGCCGGACAGGATCTGCTCGTAGGCGGCGAACGTCAGGCCGCCCGGCACCGTGACCAGGCCGCCGGACCGGGTGATGTCGGCCTGGGTGGACAGGCTGGTGAGCACCACCGTGTACAGGGGGTAGACCACCGTGGCCACGATGAGCAGCAGCGCCGCCCCCTTGACCAGGAGCCCCAGCGGGTTGGGGTCCTCCTCCCAGACCGGGCGGTTCCGGCCGCGCAGCAGGGCGCGGTACCGGCTCGGGCCGCGCGCGGGCTGCCGCGGCCGGCCGGGCTCGGGTGTCGTGGACGACGGCGCCGGCCGCGTCGTCGTCCCGGTCTTGTTCTCGATGTCGGCACTCATGCGCGCTGATACACCCCCGCCTCGCCCACGAGGTGGGCGAGCTTGTTGGCCCCGAGCACCAGGGCGAGCGAGACCAGGCCCTTGACGAGCCCCGCGGCGGCCGCGAAGGCCCAGTCGCCGTTGACGACGCCCTGGTAGTAGACGAACGTGTCGAGCACCTCCGCGACGTCGGTCCCGACGGCGCCGCGCTGGAGGATGAGCTGCTCGAACCCGACGGTGAGCGCGTCGCCCAGCCGCAGGATCAGCAGCAGGATGATCACCGGGCGCAGGGCCGGGAGCGTGACGTGCCACATCCGCCGCCACCGGCCCGCGCCGTCGACCACCGACGCCTCGTAGAGCTGCGGGTCGACGGTCGCGAGCGCCGCGAGGAAGATGATGATGCCCCAGCCCGCGTCCTTCCAGACCGACTGGGCGGTCAGCAGCAGCAGGAACGTGTCGGGGTTGGTCATCAGGTCGAAGCCTGAGTACCCCGCCTCGCGCAGCCGGGTCGCCACCATCCCGGCCCCGCCGAAGATCTGCTGGAAGATCGTCACGACGATCACCCAGGAGAAGAAGTGCGGCAGGTACACGATCGACTGGATGGTCGTGCGCAGCCCGGGTGACAGCACGCTGTTCAGGAGCAGTGCCAGGACGATCGGCACCGGGAAGAAGAACACGAGCTGGACCGCGGTGATGACCAGCGTGTTCGCCACGGCGTCGAGGAAGAGCGGGTTGGTCAGGACGCGCGCGAAGTTGGCCCACCCGATGAAGGGGCTCTCGCGGATGCCGACGTACGGCGAGTAGTCCTGCCAGGCCACCACGTTGCCGAGCATCGGCACGTAGGCGAACACCGCCAGCAGGAGCACGGCCGGGGCCACCATGATCAGCAGCGAGCGGTCGCGCCGCGCCCGGACGGTCCAGGGGATCCTGCGCCGGGACGGGGCGCCCGGCGGTGAGCTCGTGGCGGTCACTGCTCGTCCAGGATGCCCTGGTAGAACGCCCGCAGCTCCTCACCGCCGGAGCTGGTCCACGTCGCCACGGCCTCGTCGAGGTCCGCGAGGGACTTGCGCCCGCGCGCGATGTCCTTCTCGAGGTCCGCGAAGGGCGTGCTGAGCGACGCGAACTGCGCCGGCTCCGTGATCTGCTTGCCGTAGAAGAGGGGCTCCTCGACGTACTGGGAGGCGTCCGCCATCCAGGTGCAGTAGGCCTCGACGTAGCCGTCGTACTGCACCTGCGCGTTCACCTTGGGCGGGTCCACCAGGAAGATGTACGACGGCGCCACGTCGTCGGCCGCGGCGTCGGTCGCCCGGGGCAGGCCGTCGCCGTCGAGGTCGTAGTGCTCGCCCTCGACGCCGAAGTTGACGAGCTGGAACTCCGTGGTGCCGAACGGCGAGGCGAGGAAGTCCGCGGCGGCGAGCAGCTCCTCGATCTGGGCCTTGTCGTCCCGCTTCTTCAGGAACGAGAACATGTCCGCCGGGGCGCCCTTCCAGACCCGCGGCGTGCCGCCGTCGTGGGCGAACGGGGCGAACGGCCGTGGGTCGAAGTCCGGGTTGCTCGGCAGCACCCGGCCCAGGGACTCGTGCCAGCCGCCCACGCCGTCGTTCACGATGAGGATCTCCCCCGACTCGAAGAGGGGCTTCATCTCCTCGGGCTTGTCGGCCACGGCCGTCGGGTGCACCGCGCCCGACTTGTACAGCCGGGCCTGCCAGTCCAGCGCGGCGCGGTACTCCTCGGACTCGACGCGGTGCACCAGCGAGCCGTCGTCGGCCAGCTTCCAGCCCTTCTCCGGGGGCACCGCGAACATCATGTTCGCCGTGATCCACTGGTCGGCCGAGCCCCAGCGCTTCTTGCCCGGGTCGGTCAGCTCCTTGGCGAGCTCGATGAACTCGTCGGCGGTCCTCGGCTGCTCGGTGATGCCGAGCTCCTCGAGCAGGTCGGCCCGGTAGAACGTCGCCAGGTGGACCAGCTCGCCGGGGAACGGCAGGCCGTAGAGCTTGTCGTTGAAGACGCCGTACCGCCAGGCGTCCGTGGGGATGTTGGCGAGGTTCTTGTACTTCTTGACGTTGTCACCGGACAGGTACGGCGTGAGGTCCTCGAAGAGGGCGTCGACGGCCTGGGCGAACCGCGGCGGGAAGTTCCAGGTGGGCACGCAGACCCAGTCCGGCACGTCCTTGGCCGAGGCGAGCACCGCGGCGAGCTTGTCGCCGTACGTGTTGCCGTCGGAGATCTGGAACTCGACGGTGGTGCCCATCGCCTCGCTCACCGCGTCGAAGTAGGGGTTGCCGGACGTCTTGGGGATGGCGCTCCACAGCGGCGTCATGGCCGAGTAGGTGCCGCCCGACCCGGGCGGCGTCGCGAAGGCCGTGACGAGCTCCTCCGGGATGGACGCGTAGCCGGCGGTGGAGCCGTTCACGGAGGGGAAGTCGGGCTTGACGTACTCGACCGGCACGTAGGTGGGCAGGACGCCGGAGCTCACGGTGCCGCCACCCTGCGCGGTGCTCGCCGGGCCACTGGTACAGGCCGTGAGCAGGGACGGTACGCCGACGACGCCGGCACCGACTGCGAGGAAACCGAGGAACGACCGGCGGCTCAGCCCGCGGGCCAGGTGGGGTGCTGTCATGGCTCTTCACTCCTTTGTGGACAGCGCGGCACGTCTGTGTGCCCGGACACGATGGCGGATCACGCGGTTCTACGTCGAAGCGCTTCGACCTACATCGTTGGCAGAACAGTAGGGCAAACCTTGAACACGAGGCAATGATTCGCCCCAATTGGGCGATTGATCATTGAACCGTTTCGAGGGTTTGGCCTACTCTTCGACCCGACGCCGCAAGCCCGACGCCGCAAGGCCGACCCGACGCCAAGGGAGCACGACGACGTGCCGAACCAGACGCAGCCCCTGTTCCGCGACCCCGCCGCAGCCCTGGCCGACCGGGCCCGCGACCTGCTGGACCGCCTCACCCCCGACGAGCGGCTGAGCCTGCTGCACCAGCACCAGCCCGCGATCGAGCGGCTGGGCCTCGCGGCCTTCCACACCGGCGCCGAGGCCCTGCACGGCGTCGCGTGGCTCGGCCGCGCCACCGTGCTGCCGCAGCCGGTCGGGCTGGGCGCCACGTGGGACGCCGACCTGCTCCGCCGGCTCGGCGACCTGGTCGCCACCGAGCTGCGGGCCAAGCACGCCGCCGACCCGGCGGTCTCCCTGAACGTCTGGGCGCCCGTGGTGAACCCGCTGCGGCACCCGGCCTGGGGCCGCGGCGAGGAGGGGTACACCGAGGAGCCGCGGCTCGTGTCCCACCTCGCGACGGCGTACTGCGCCGGGCTGCGCGGGGACCACCCGACGGTCTGGAAGACGGTCCCGGCCCTCAAGCACTTCCTCGGGTACGGCAACGAGACGGACCGCTCGGCGACGTCGTCCAACCTGTCGGAGCGGACGCTGCACGAGTACGAGCTGCCGGCCTTCCGCGGGCCGATCGAAGCGGGGGTCGCCGGCGCGGTGATGCCGTCGTACAACCTGGTCAACGGGGTTCCCGCGCACACGTCGGGCGACCTGCTGGCCGAGCTGCGCTCCTGGGCGCCCGGTTCGGTGGCGGTGGTGTCCGACGCCGGCGCGCCCACCTTCCTGGTCTCGATCCAGCGGGCGTACGCCTCCCACGCGCAGGCGCACGCGGCGGCCGTGCGCGCGGGCCTGGACTCGTTCACCGACAACGACACCGACCCGACGGTCACGCTGGACCGGCTGCGCGAGGCGCTGGCGGCCGGGCTGCTGACGCAGCACGACGTCGACACCGCCGCACTGCGCATGCTGGAGCTGCGTCTGCGCACGGGCGAGCTGGACGGCGACGCCGACCCGTACGCGGGCATCGGTGCCGACGCGATCGACCTGCCGGAGCACCGGGTCCTGGCCCGCGAGGCGGCGGCGAAGTCCGTGGTGCTGCTGCGCAACGACGGGACGCTGCCGCTGGGCGCGCCCAGGCGCGTCGCCGTCGTCGGGCCGCTGGCCGACCAGGTGCTCACCGACTGGTACTCCGGCACCCCGCCCTACGCCGTCCCGCTCGCGCGCGCGGTCGCGGACCGCTACCCGGACGCCGTCGTGGAGGTCGCCGACGGCGCGGACCGGGTGGCGCTGCGTGCCACGTCGTCCGGCCGGTACGTGAGCGTCACCGATGCGGGCGAGGTGAGCGTGCACGCCGCCGACGCCGGCGTGGCGGCCCACCTCGACGTGACCGACTGGGGCGACGGCGTGCTCACCCTCCGTTCGGTTGCCTCAGGGCGGCTCCTGACGGGCGCGGGCTGGATCGTGCGCGCCGACGCCGAGCGGGTCGGCGGCTGGGTGGTGCAGGAGTCGTTCCGGCGGCACCACCACGCGGACGGCACGTGGTCGCTGCTGCACGTGGCGAGCGGGCGGTGGCTGCGGGTGCAGCTCGGGTCCGAGCTGTTGGTGGCCGAGGCCACGCGCCTGGCGGACGCCGAGCGGTTCGCCTGGCGCACCGTCACCTCGGGGCAGGCCGAGGTGGCGCGCGTCGCGGCGGCCGCGGACGTGGTGCTGGTGGCCGTCGGCAACGACCCGCACCTGGGCGGGCGCGAGACCGAGGACCGGACGTCGCTCGCGCTGCCCGAGCCGATGGCGGAGCTCTGGCGGGTGGCACGCGAGGCGTGCCCGGCGGCGGTGCTGGTGGTGACGTCGTCGTACCCGTACGTGCTGGGGCCGGGGGTGCTGGGGCCGAGCGGGCTCGACGGGTCGCGGGGCGCGCTCGTGTGGGCGGCGCACGGCGGGCAGGAGGCCGGCAACGGTCTGGTGGACGTGCTGTCCGGGGACGCGGAGCCGTACGGCCGGCTCGCCCAGACGTGGCCGGCGGACGAGGCGCAGGCCGGCGACCTGTTCGACTACGACGTGGCCCGCCAGGGCGTCACCTACCGGCACCTGGCGACGGAGCCCGCGTTCTGGTTCGGGCACGGGCTGAGCTACACGGAGGTCCGCTACGAGGGCCTGCGGCTGGTGCGAGCCGCCTCGGACGAGGACGGCGCGGACGGCGGGGCCACGGCCGTCGTCTCGGTGCGGAACACCGGCGAGCGCCCGGTGGACGAGCTCGTCGCCGTGCACGGCCTGTCGCCCGACCTGCCGGTCCCCGCGGCCCGGCGGCAGCTGCTCGGTCACGCGCGGGTGCGGCTCGCCCCGGGCGCGGCGGCCGAGGTGCCGGTCCCGCTGGACCTGGGGGCACTCGCCGTCCGGCACGAGGGCGCGATGGTGCTGCAGCCCGGCACGTACACGGTGGCGTCCGGGCCCTCCGCAGGGGACCTGCGGGTGCGGGCCGAGCTGGTCGTCAGCTGAGCTCGCGCTCCGCGAACTCCCGGTCGAGGATCGCGAACACCAGCTCGGTGGACCACACGCCGTCGCGCACGTCGCTCTCGACCAGGCGGGCCTCCTGCCGCATGCCGAGGCGCTGGGCCACACGGACCGAGCCGAGGTTCTCCTCGTCGATGCGCGCGAACACGCGGTGGAAGCCGTAGGACTCGAACGCGAGCCGGAGCGTGGCCCGGACCGCCTCGGTGGCCAGGCCGTGCCCGCTCACGTCGGGGTGCAGGGCGTAGCCGACCTCGGCCTGCCGGGGCGCGGCCGCCCACTTGAGCATCGTCTCGCCGACCACCTCGCCGTCCGACTCGACGGCGAGCACCTGGACGTCGCCGGCCTCCTCGAACGGGGCGCTGGACCACGTGCGGAGCTTCGTCTGGGCCGTGGCCAGGTCCCACGGCGGCTGGTACATGTACCGCACGACGTCTGGGCTCGACCGCCAGGCGAGGAACGCCTCGGCGTCGTCCGGGGCGACCGGGCGCAGGGTGAGGCGCGCGGTGACCACGGGCCAGCCGGGGTCCGACCGGTAGGCCCGCACCGGCGTGGCGAGCGCGGGCACGGCGTCGGGCGCGGCGTCGGACGTGGAGGGTCTGGGGGCGGAGGCGGGCGGCACGGAAGAGGGCACGATCCGACCGTAGCGCCCAGACCCCGGTATGCCACCGGAATTCGGTCGGTATCGCCCGACAGATCGGCGCGTCCGGCGTGTCCCGGCGGCGGCGCTCAGCGCGCCTCGAACGCCACGCTCTCCCAGCCGGCCGGCACGTCGCGGGGCTCCCACGAGGCGTCGGGCGTCCAGTCCGCCCAGGACTTGTCCCACCAGAGCTTCCCGGCGTCGAGCAGGCCGGCGATCCGGGCGCCCTCCGCGCGGATCTGCGCCATGCGCCCGGGGTACCGCGCGGGGCCGGTCTCCTCGAACTCGGCGACGTCCTTGAACTCGTAGGTCTCGGCGTCGGCCGCCCACCAGACGTCCAGCTCGTGGTCGAGCGTGTCGAACCCCATCGGGGTGCGGCGCGGCGCGTCCTCCAGGTTGAAGTACCAGCCTTGGAACGCGCGCTCGGGGCCGTCCCAGAACAGGAAGAGCGAGTGCTCCACCCCGGTCCAGTGCAGCTCGAGGCGGCCGTGGCCGCGCCACCGCCTGCTGCCGGCGGCCTTCCACGGGTGCTCCCCCACCGGGAACGTGCCGGTGGCCGGGTACGCCAGCGGGGTTCCACCGGGCGTGTAGGTGACCAGCAGGTCGCCGTCGTCCTGCACGCAGACCTGCGGGATCGCGATCCAGGGCTCGCCGCGCATGATCTCGCGGCGCACCACCGTCTGGCCGGGCAGGAAAACTTCAGGCGTCATGCGCGGAACGCTAACAGCGGCGCGTTACGCCCCGGCGACATCCACGTTGACACCGTGGCGCAGCACCCGCAGGGGCCGCAGGTCGGCGTCCGTGACCAGGATGTCGGCGCGCGCGCCGGGCACCAGGGCGCCGACCTCGCCGGTCAGGCCCAGCACCCGGGCCGGCACCGCCGTCGCGGACCGCACGGCGTCGACCAGCGGGACACCGCCTCGCACCGCGCACCGCACCACGTCGACCAGGTGGGCGGTGCCGCCGGCGATCGGCCCCTCCTCCTCGGGCTCGCCCGGCGCGGCCTGGGGCATCGCGATCCGGGCGACGCCCTCGTGCACCACCACCGACATCGGGCCCAGCTCGTAGCTGCCGTCGGCGACGCCGGCCGCTGCCATCGCGTCGGTCACCAGGAGGATCTGGTCCGCGCCGACCATGTCGAACACCGAGCGCACCGTGGCCGGGTCGAGGTGGACGCCGTCGCCGACGAGCTCGACGACCATGTCGCCGCGTGCCGCCGCCGCCAGGCAGGCCGCGATGGGGCCGGGCTGGCGGTGGTGCAGCGGGCGCATGCCGTTGAACAGGTGGGTCGCGGTCATCGGGCCGAGCGGGTGGCGTCCGGTCGTGTGGCCCGCCCCGGCGCCCAGCGCGGTGGTGACCTGCTCGATCAGCGCCTCGGCCTGCTCGGTGGTCCCGTCGGTGTGGCCCAGGGAGGGCAGCACGCCGGCCTCGACCAGCGCCTCGGCGACGCCGCCGGGCCCGGTCACGCCCGGCACCTCGGGGGCGACCGTCATGGTGCGCAGGTACCCGCGGGCGGCCGCGGCCAGGTCCCGCACCAGCTCGACGCTGCCTTCCTGCAGGTCAGCCGGGTTGTGAGCGCCGCGGCGGCGATAGGACAGGAACGGCCCCTCGGCGTGCAGCCCCTCGATCTCGCCGGCCTCGGCAAGCTCGGCCAGCACGCCCGCCCGCTGCACCAGCACCTCGGGCTGGGCCGTCACGAGCGACGCCACCAGGGTGGTCGTGCCGTGCCGGCGGTGCTCCAGCACGCCCGGCAGGGCCTCGGCGGCCGTCGTCACGTCGGGGAACGACGCGCCGCCCCCGCCGTGGTTGTGCAGATCGACGAGGCCCGGCAGCACGTACGTCCCTGGCGCCGGAGCCACCTGCTCCAGCGCGGGGCCGTGACCGGCCTCCAGGGCGTCGACGACGGAGCCGGCGAACTCGACCCGTCCGCCCGAGGCGACCACGACGCCGTCGTCCACCACGGAAGATGCCAGGACCAGCCGACCACGGACGACCACCACTTCGCTCATGCCCGACATCCTGCCATCCACCGGGCAGCGCTCGGCCGGCCGGCCGCTCGGCGGGCCGGGGCCGCGGCTAGAAGAGGCGCGTCGTGGGGTCGTCGACGCCGCGCATGGCGTCGTAGTCCAGCAGGAGCGTGGCGATGCCACGGTCCTTGGCCAGGACCCGGGCCTGCGGCTTGATCTCCTGGGCCGCGTAGACGCCGCGGACCGGGGCCAGCAGCGGGTCGCGGTTCAGCAGCTCCAGGTACCGCGTGAGCTGCTCGACGCCGTCGATGTCTCCGCGGCGCTTGATCTCCACCGCGACGGTGGAGCCGGAGCCGTCCCGCGCGAGGATGTCCACGGGGCCGATCGCCGTGGGGTACTCGCGGCGCACGAGCGTGTGCCCGTCGCCCAGCAGTGCGATCTGCTCGGCGAGCAGCTCCTGCAGGTGCGCCTCGACGCCGTCCTTCACGAGGCCGGGGTCGATGCCCAGGTCGTGGCTGGAGTCGCTGTGCACGGTGAACAGCTCGACCTCGAGCCGGTCGTCCGACTTGGCGTGCTGGACGGTCCACACCTCGGTGACGCCGCGCTCGGCGGCCTCCTCGGAGGGCTCACGCACCGTCAGGGTGCACGGGGGGCTCATCCAGTTGAGCGGCTTGTACGAGCCGCCGTCGGAGTGGATGAGCACGCTGCCGTCAGCCTTGACCACGAGCAGCCGCGTAGCCTGCGGGAGCATCGCGGTCAGGCGGCCCGTGTAGAGGGCGGAGCAGTCTGCCACGACCAGCCGCATCAGAGAACCAGATCCTGTCGTCCGGGAGGGGCGGCCTCGAGCCAGGAGGCGAGGCCGAAGTAGTCGCCGGCAGCGAGGTCGAGCTCGAAGTCGAGCCCGTCGTACCGGCACTGGACGAGGTAGTGGTCGCCCTGACCACGCTCGTCCGGGTCCAGCGGGGTGCGGCTCGTGACGGTGAGCCGCTCCCGGTACCACGTGCGGGCCGGACGGGGTGACAGCGACCAGCACCGCCACCACTCGATCCGGCCCACCGCGTACTGCGCGATGCCCGGCGTCCAGGAACCCTCGGGGTTACCGGTCGCCCGGGCACTGCAGTCGAACGATCCGACCCTCCGGGAGAGGGTCCGCAGCCGGGAGATCCCGGCCGCGATGACGAGCGCGAGCGCCCCCAGTACCGCTATCGCGATCCATACGACGCCGGGCACGCGCGCTCTCCCTCAGACCAGGGAGATCTCGTCGACCACAAGGGTGACGAGGTTGTTGTCCACGGACATGAAGCCGCCGGTGACCGTGGCCTCCACGGCCGGTCCCGACGCCGTGTCCACCTTGATGGTGCCGGGGCGAAGCACTGCCAGCAGCGGCGTGTGGTTCGCCAGGATGCCGATCTGGCCGTCCGCAGACGGCGCGCTCACCTGGGTCGCCGCACCGCTCCAGACCTTGCGGTCCAGGGACACGAGGTCCACGCTCAGCTCTGCCACGAGAGCTCCTTCCGATGTAGCGGGCGTGCTGCCGCCCCTGCCGGGTTGCCCGAGTCTAAGGGGTCCGGCGGGGCGGCATCACGCACGGGGGGAAATACGAGACCTCAGGCCCCGTACTCCTTCTGGATCCGAGCCCAGTTCTCCTCGAGCATCTCGAGGCCACCGATGTTGTAGAAGGCCTGCTCGGCGATGTGGTCGAACTCGCCGGCGCAGATCTTCTTGAACGCCTCGATGGTCTCGGACAGCGGGACCGTCGAGCCCTCGACGTCCGTGAACTTCTTGGCCATGTAGGTGTTCTGGGAGAGGAACTGCTGGATGCGACGCGCGCGCGCCACGACCGTCTTGTCCTCTTCCGAGAGCTCGTCCACACCGAGGATGGCGATGATGTCCTGCAGCTCCTTGTTGCGCTGCAGGATCGACTTCACCTCGGTCGCCACGTCGTAGTGCTCCTGGCCCACGTAACGCGGGTCGAGGATGCGGGACGTCGACGTCAGCGGGTCGATCGCCGGGTACAGACCCTTCGACGCGATCTCACGGGAGAGCTCGGTCGTCGCGTCCAGGTGGGCGAACGTCGTGGCCGGGGCCGGGTCGGTGTAGTCGTCAGCCGGCACGTAGATGGCCTGCAGCGACGTGATGGAGTGACCACGCGTCGAGGTGATGCGCTCCTGGAGGAGGCCCATCTCGTCGGCCAGGTTCGGCTGGTAGCCCACGGCGGACGGCATACGGCCGAGCAGCGTGGAGACCTCGGAACCGGCCTGCGTGAAGCGGAAGATGTTGTCGATGAAGAGCAGCACGTCCTGCTTCTTCACGTCGCGGAAGTACTCCGCCATCGTCAGCGCCGACAGGGCGACGCGCAGACGCGTGCCCGGCGGCTCGTCCATCTGGCCGAAGACGAGGGCGGTCTTGTCGAAGACACCCGCCTCGTCCATCTCGGCGATCAGGTCGTTGCCCTCACGGGTGCGCTCACCGACACCGGCGAACACCGACACACCACCGTGGTCCTGGGCCACACGCTGGATCATCTCCTGGATGAGGACCGTCTTGCCGACGCCCGCACCACCGAAGAGACCGATCTTGCCACCCTGGACGTACGGGGTCAGCAGGTCGATGGACTTGATGCCCGTCTCGAACATCGTGGTCTTCGACTCGAGCTGGTCGAAGGCCGGGGGCTTGCGGTGGATCGGCCAGCGCTCGGTGACCTCGATCTTCTCGCCCTCGGCGAGGTTCAGGACCTCACCGGTGACGTTGAAGACCTTGCCCTTGGTGACGTCGCCGACGGGCACGCTGATGGGCGAGCCGGTGTCGGTGACCAGGGCGCCGCGGACCAGGCCGTCGGTCGGCTTGAGCGCGATCGCGCGCACCAGGGAGTCGCCCAGGTGCTGCTCGACCTCGAGGGTCAGCGTGAACGTGTTCTCGTCCTCGCCCTGGCCCGAGAGGTCGATCTCGACGGTCAGCGCGTTGTAGATGTCGGGGATCGCGTCCTCGGGGAACTCGATGTCCACGACGGGGCCGATCACCCGAGCGACCCGGCCAGTTGCCGGCTCAGTCGGGGCCGCGCCGTGAGGTGATTCCACGGTGGTGGCGGTCATGGTTGCCTCGCTTCGGTGGGCCGGAGGGTCCTCCGGCGGGGAGTCTGTTGGTTGGTCAGGACGCCAGGGCGTCGGCACCGGAGACGATCTCGCTGATCTCCTGGGTGATGTCCGCCTGACGGGCCTGGTTGGCCAGTCGGGTGTACGTGCGGATCAGGTCCTCGGCGTTGTCCGTGGCCGTGTGCATGGCGCGCTGGCGGGCGGCCAGCTCGGACGCGGCGGCGTCGAGCAGGGCCGCGTAGATGCGCTGGTCCACGTACCGCGGCAGCAGTGCGTCCAGCACGGCCTCCGGCGACGGCTCGAAGTCGTAGAGCGGCAGGACCTCGTGCTCGTCCGCCTCCACCACGCCCTCGACGACCTCCAGGGGCAGCATCCGCACCACGTGGGGACGCTGGGTCACCATGTTGACGAACTGCGTGGAGACCACGTGCAGCTCCGAGACGCCGCCCTCGTCCTCGTCCGCGAGGAACTTCTCGAGCAGAGCCTGCCCGATCTCCTCGGCGACCTCGGCCGACGGCCGCTCCGAACCGTACGTCCACGTCCGCACGGCCTCGCGGCCCCGGAACGCGTAGTACGAGACCGCCCGACGACCGGCGACGTAGAGGAGAACCTCCTTGCCCTCGGCCGCGAGCTGCTGGGTCAGCCGCTCCGCCTCACGGACGATCGACGCCGGGTAGGAACCCGCCATGCCGCGGTCCGACGACACCACGAGCACCGCGGCGCGCTTGGCGCCCTCGACCTCCCGCGTGAGCGGGTGATCGATGTCGGTGTGCGTGGCGACCGCCGAGACCGCACGGGTGATCGCCTGCGCGTAGGGTGCCGCAGCCGCCGTCCGCGCACGGGCCTTGCCGATGCGGGACGCGGCGATGAGCTCCTGCGCACGGAACATCTTCTTCAGCGACTGCGTCGACTTGATCCGTGCCTTATAGACGCGCTGGGATCCACCGGCCACGGGTCAGGCCTTCTTCTTGACGACGACCTGTGCCTGCTCGACGTCGACGGGGCCACCCTCGACCTCACCACCGACGAGCGCGGTGCCGTCGGCCCGCTGGAAGCCGGCGCGGAAGTCCTCGACGGCGGCGCTGAGCGCCTCCTCCGTGGCGGGCTCCAGCTTGCCGCTCTCGCGGATCGACGTCAGGACGTCCGTCTTGCGGCGCAGGTGGTCCAGCAGCTCGGACTCGAACCGCTTGACGTCCTCGACCGCGACGTCGTCCAGCTTGCCCTTGGTGCCGGCCCACACGGCCGCGACCTGGTCCTCGACCGCGTACGGCGAGTACTGGGGCTGCTTGAGCAGCTCCGTCAGGACGGCGCCGCGCTGCAGCTGCGCGCGGGAGGCCGCGTCGAGGTCGGACGCGAACATCGCGAACGCCTCGAGCGAGCGGAACTGCGCCAGCTCCAGCTTCAGCGTGCCGGAGACCTTCTTCATCGCCTTGATCTGCGCGTCGCCACCGACTCGGGAGACCGAGATACCGACGTCCACGGCGGGACGCTGGTCGGCGTTGAACAGGTCGGACTGCAGGAAGATCTGGCCGTCCGTGATGGAGATGACGTTGGTCGGGATGTACGCCGAGACGTCGTTCGCCTTGGTCTCGATGATCGGCAGACCGGTCATCGAGCCCGCGCCCAGCTCGTCCGAGAGCTTCGCACAACGCTCGAGCAGACGGGAGTGCAGGTAGAACACGTCACCCGGGTAGGCCTCGCGGCCCGGCGGGCGGCGCAGCAGCAGCGACACGGCACGGTAGGCCTCGGCCTGCTTCGACAGGTCGTCGAAGACGACGAGCACGTGCTTGCCCTGGTACATCCAGTGCTGGCCGATGGCCGAGCCGGTGTACGGGGCGAGGTACTTGAAGCCCGCGGGGTCGGAGGCGGGAGCCGCGACGATCGTCGTGTACTCCAGCGCGCCGGCCTCCTCGAGGGCGCCACGCACGGAGGCGATGGTCGAGCCCTTCTGACCGATCGCGACGTAGATGCAGCGCACCTGCTTGCTGGGGTCGCCGGACTCCCAGTTCGCCTTCTGGTTGATGATCGTGTCGATCGCGATCGCCGTCTTGCCCGTCTGGCGGTCACCGATGATCAGCTGACGCTGACCACGGCCGATCGGGATCATCGAGTCGATCGCCTTGATGCCGGTCTGCAGCGGCTCGTGCACCGACTTGCGCTGCATGACGCCGGGCGCCTGCAGCTCCAGGGCACGGGTGGCCTCGGTGGCGATCTCGCCCAGCCCGTCGATGGGGACACCCAGCGGGTCGACCACGCGGCCGAGGTAGCCCTCGCCCACGGGGACCGAGAGCACCTCACCGGTGCGGCGGACCTCCTGGCCCTCCTCGATGCCGGTGAACTCGCCCAGGACGACCACACCGATCTCACGGACGTCCAGGTTCTGCGCGAGGCCGAGCGTGCCGTCCTCGAAGCGCAGCAGCTCGTTGGCCATCACGCCCGGGAGGCCCTCGACGCGGGCGATGCCGTCCGCGGCGTACGCGACGCGGCCCACCTCCTCGGTGACCGCTTCCTGGGGCTCGTAGGCCTTCACGAAGCTGTCCAGTGCGGCGCGGACCTCGTCCGGCCGGATCGTCAGCTCAGCCATTGATCTTCTCCTGTCGTGGCCGCGAAAGCCGCGGCGGAAGGTTCTTGTTCACGTTTTCAGCCGGCCAGACGACGCTGAGCGTCAGCAAGGCGCGACAGGACGGTGGAGTCGACGACGTCCGCGCCGACCTGGATGCGCAGGCCGCCGACGAGAGTCGGGTCCACGGTGACGTTCAGCTGCACGGGCTTCCCGTACGAGCGCTCGAGGATGGCGCCGAGGCGCTCCTCCTGCTCGCGGGTGAGCACCGTCGCGCTCGTCACGGCGGCCACGAGGCGGTTGCGGCGCTCCGCCGCGACCTCGCCGTACCAGCCGATCGTCTGCACGAACCGGCGGCCACGCAGCGACGAGGTCGCGCGCTGCGCCAGGCGCTGGGTCACGGTGTCGACCTTGCCACCGACCAGTGCGTCCACGAGCGCCACCCGGCGCTCCGGAGCCGTCGAGGCGTCGGAGAGAACCTGCTTGGCCTCCCGCTGGCCGACGAGCGACCGGCCGAGCCGGAACAGCTCGTCCTCGACCGTCTCCAGCGCGCCGCGCGCCTCGGCGGAAGCCAGGACGGCGTCCAGGCCGAGGCGCTCGACGGCGTCCGTGAGGTCGGCGTCGCTCGACCAGCGCGCCCGGGCGAGCCCGGACACGAGGTCGACCACGCGCTCGTCGAAGCCGCCCAGCAGGCCGGCCACCAGGCCCGCCTTGGCCTCGCCCTCGCGGGAGGGGTCGGCGAGCGAGCGGCGCAGCGCGGCGGAGTCGTCGAGCGCCGACACCAGGGTGAGCAGCTGCTCACCCAGGGTCAGCGCGTCCGCACCCGCGGCGCGCAGCACCGGCTCGAAGCGCTCCTGCGCCGCAGTCAGCGATGCACCGCTCGATCCCCGCATCACGCCTCCTTGTTGCTTGCCACGGCCTGGCTCGCCTCGAGCTCGTCGAGGAAGCGGTCCACGACGCGCGACTGACGGGCCGAGTCCTCGAGGGACTCGCCGACGATCTTCGACGCGAGCTCGGTCGCGAGCGTGCCGACCTCGGTACGCAGGGACACGACGGCGGACTGCCGCTCGGCCTCGATCTGACGGTGCGCCGTCTCGGTGATGCGCCCCGCCTCCTCGCTCGCCTTGGCCTTCAGGTCGTTGACGATCGCGGTGCCCTCGGCACGCGCCTCCTCACGGACCTGTGCCGCCTGGGCACGGGCCTCGGCCAGGAGCTCCTGCTGCTGGGCGAGGGCCTCGTCCGCCGCCTTCTGGGCGGCCTCGGCCTTCTCGATGCCGCCCTCGATGAGGGCGGCGCGCTCGTCCAGGATCTTGTTCATCGGCGGCAGGATGAACTTGTAGAACGCGACGGCGATGATCACGAGGACCACCGCCGACCAGAGCAGGTCATATCCGGCGGGCAGGAACAGCTCGATGCCCTGCGGCTCGTCCGTCTGCGCCGCTAGCACGGCGGCGCTCGAGTGCGCCGTCATCACTGGAAGAGGAAGCCGGCGACGAGCCCGAGGAGCGCGAGCACCTCGACGAAGGCGACACCCAGGAACATGGTGGCGCGGAGCTGGCCGGCGACCTCGGGCTGGCGGGCCATGCCCTCGATGGTCTTGCCGATCAGGATGCCGAGGCCGATGCCCGGGCCGGTCGCCGCGAGGCCGTAGCCGATCGCGTTCACGTTGCCGGTGACCTCGGCGAGAGTGGTGACGTCCACTTGCGTCTTCCTTCCGTTGGGCGCCGGACCGGTATTGGTCCGGCGTCGCGTGGTGTGCGAAGGCGCGTGCTGCGCCCGTCGCGGGTTTTCCAGGTGAAGCTATGCAGCGCCGCCCGGAGGAGCGAGCACCGTCAGTGCTCCTCCTCCAGCGACATGTTGATGTAGACCGCGGCCAGCAGCGCGAAGATGTACGCCTGCAGGAACGCGACCAGCAGCTCGAAGAGCGTCATGAAGATGCCGGCCGGCAGCGTCAGGGCGCCGAAGACCATCAGGCCGCTGCCCGCCGAGTCGATCAGGAAGAACTGCGTCGCGGCGAAGCAGAGCACCAGCATGATGTGTCCGGCGACCATGTTGGCCACCAGTCGGACCATCAGCGAGCCCGGCCGGATGATCAGGATCTGCAGCAGCTCGATCGGCGTCAGGATGAAGTAGATCGGCCACGGCACGCCCGGGGGGAACAGGTTCGCCTTGAGGTACCCGCCCAGACCGTGCTTGCGGATGCCGACGGCCCAGTAGGTGACGAACACCCACAGCGCGAGCAGCAGCGGCACGCCGATGCGCGAGGTGGCGGCGAGGTTCAGGCCCGGGATGATGCCGGTGAGGTTGAACGCCAGGATCGTCACGAAGATCGTGGTGAGCATGGGGACGAAACGCTTCGCGTTGTCCTTGCCCAGGATCTCCTCGCCGACCTGCACCCGGACGAAGTCCAGGATGTACTCGACGCCGGCCTGGAAACGGCCCGGCACGACCTTCGCCCGGCGCGCGGCGATCAGGAAGATCGACAGCAGCACGATGGTGGCGATGATCCGGATGATCCAGAGCCGGTCGATCTGGAAGATGGTGCCTTCGAAGAGGATGCCCGACGGGAAGAAGTCGGCGATCGACGGCGTGTGGAAGCCGCCCTCACCCTCGTGGCCTTCAGTGGCGGCGAGGATTACGGACGTCGCATACGTGGACAGGAGGACTCCCAGGTGGTCATTCGGCCCCGCGCGCGTTTCCCGCTGTGTGGCGGAACGGGCGCGCCGTCGGGCCTGGCCGTCATGGATTCGTCGTAAGCCTAACCTATGTCACATGGGGTTTAGGCCGTAGAACCGCATGACGCGGCCCCTTGTGACTTATTGCGCAACCCCGCGTCAGGTCGTGGGTCGCTCATGAGGCTCGGTCAGGGCGTGGTGTCGGTCTCGACGTAGGGCACGCGGCCGTTGCGCACGGCGCGGTAGTCGAGCAGCGCGGAGCCCACGGCCCCGAGCAGCAGCACGACGAACAGGACGACCCGGTCGTAGAAGTCGAACTGCGTGATGATCACCAGGACGACGATCAGCACCACCATCTTGGCGAGCCAGCTGCCCATCACGACGGCACCCATCGTGGTGGCGCCCTTGCCGACGGTGTAGAGCATCGACCACACGGTGGTGGCGCAGAAGAACGCGGCCAGCGCCGCGCCGATCAGGGCGCCCCAGAGGCCGGGCAGGCCCGCGACGAGGAGCCCGACCACGGAGCCCAGCACGGCGAGGCCGCCGACCAGGATCAGGCAGTCACGGAGCGCCGTACGCAGCACCGCCTGCTCGGCAGCGCCCCGCGGGGCGTTGGGGGCATCGGGCAGCTGCTCGGTCATTCGACGGTCTCCTTGGTCTTGACGTGCGCCTTGACGGCGACACGCTCGGTGGCGCTCTCGGTGGCGCTCTGCGGTACGAGGGCGGGCTGCGCCGCGCCGACGGCGGCGGGCACCTTGGGGGTCTGCCCCGACAGCGCCACGTCGTCGTCCAGGAACCGGCCCCGGTGGCGCAGCGGGCCCAGCGTGGCCAGCAGCGCGAGCACCACGAACACGGCGGTCCAGATCAGCACGATCTCCCAGTCCCACCGCACGAGCGCCGCGGCGCTGAAGGCGAACACGGCGGTCCACACGTACAGGATCACGACCGCGCGGCGGTGGGAGTGGCCGAGGGCCAGCATCCGGTGGTGCAGGTGCATGCGGTCCGGCGCCATGGGCGACTTGCCCGCGGCCAGGCGGCGGATCACGGCCAGGCCCATGTCGAGCAGCGGCAGCATGAGCACCGCCACCGGCAGGAGCAGCGGGATGAACGCGGGCAGGGCCTGCGAGCCGGTCATCACGTCGGGCTGTACGTTGCCGGTCACGGTGATGGCCGCGCCGGCCATGACGAGCCCGATCAGCATGGACCCGGCGTCGCCCATGAAGATGCGCGCCGGGTGGAAGTTGTAGGGCAGGAAGCCCACGCACACGCCCACGAGCACGGCCATCATCAGGGACGCCAGGGAGGAGTAGTCCTCCGCCGAGACCTGCTGGGTGAGCCCGTAGGTGTACAGGAAGAAGGCGGCGCCGCCGATGGCGACGATGCCGGCCGCGAGGCCGTCGAGGCCGTCCACGAAGTTAACGGCGTTCATGGCGACCACCACGGCCAGGACCGTGATGACCAGCGAGGTGCGCGACGACGTGATGGTCGTGCCGGCGATCGGCAGCGTGATGAGCTGCACGCCCTGCAGCGCCATGAACCCGGCGGCCAGCACCTGGCCCGCGAGCTTGGTGACCCAGTCGAGGTCCCACTTGTCGTCCGCCCAGCCGAGCCCGCACACGATCGCCGCGCCGCCGACGATGCCCCACGCCTGACGGTCGGAGAAGACGCCGGACAGGAACGGCATCTGGGAGGCCAGCATGACGGAGACGACGATGCCGATCAGCATCGCGAGCCCGCCGAGGCGCGGCGTCGGCACCAGGTGCACGTCGCGCGCCCGGACCGCGGAGATCGCCGAGGTCTTCAGGGCCACCCACCGGGCGAAGGGCGTGGTCAGGAACGTGACCGCGGCGGCCACGAGCATCAGGAGCAGGTACACCCTCACTCGTCGTCCTCCGCGGCAGGGGCGGGGGGCTCGATCGGGTCGTCCTCGGGCGACGCAGCAGGGCCTTCGACGTCGGCGACCTTGCGCAGCTCCGCCAGGCTCACGGCACCCTCGCGGACGATCCGCAGCACGGGGCCGGTCGCGTCCACGATCGTGGAGGCGACGCCGCCGGGAGCCTCGCCGCCGTCCAGGTAGACCGCGACGGACGCGCCGAGCTGGTCGCGCGCGTTCTCCACGTCCTGCGCGGCCGGGCTGCCCGACTTGTTCGCGCTGGACACGGCCAGCGGGCCGGTGCGCTTGAGCAGGGCGAGCGCCGCGGCGTGGTCCGGCATGCGCAGGGCGACGGTGCCGCCCGTGTCGCCGAGGTCCCACTGCAGCGACGGCTGCGCCTGCAGGATGACGGTGAAACCGCCGGGCCAGAAGGCCTCGACGAGCCGGCGGGCCTCGTCGGGCACGTCGGTCGCGAGACCGTCGAGGGTCGCGACGTCACCGACCAGGACCGGCGGGGGCATCTGCCGGCCGCGGCCCTTGGCCGCGAGCAGGGCGGCCACCGCGACCTCGTCGAACGCATCGGCTGCGATGCCGTAGACGGTGTCGGTGGGCATGACCACCAGGGCTCCACGGGAGATCGCGTTCACTGCCTCGTCGATCGCGGGGCCCCAGGTCTGCGGGTCGGTGGCGTCGAGCACGGGCTGCACAGGCACACTCACGCGGACCAGTCTTTCACGCTTCGGGACCCTCCTGATGCCCGAGCCGCCGCGCGACCACCATGCGGGGCCGGCCGGTGAGGTCCTTGCGGGTCTCGGGCTCGCCGAACACGGGCCGTCCGTCGGCGTCGCGCGCGGCCGAGACCATGGCGCGGGCCGCCTCCGCCTGGACCTCGGCGTGCTCCATGACGTAGAGCCCGCCGGGGCGCAGCAGCCTGGCCGCGGCGTCCGTGATGCCGCGCGGCACCTCCAGCCCGTCCGGGCCCAGGCCGTAGAGCGCGACCGCCGGGTCGTGCTCGGCCACCTCCGGGTCGACGGGCACGGCGTCCGACGGCACGTACGGCGGGTTCGAGACGACGACGTCGGCCGTCCCGTCGATCCCGTACAGCGCGGTGCGGGCGTCGCCCTTGACGAGCCGGACGATGCGCTCGGGCGCCTCCTGGGGCCCCGGGGCCGTCTGGTCCGCGACCGTGGCGGGGTCCAGCCCGGCCGCGACGGCGCTCAGGGCGTCCACGTTGCGCGCCGCCCAGGCGTGCGCATCCTTGTCCAGCTCGACGGCGTGCACGCGCGCGCCGGGTACCTCGGTCGCCACGGCCAGCGCGATGGCGCCCGACCCGGTGCACAGGTCGACGACGACCGCGCCCGCGCCGCCGCGTTCGCCGACCACCTTGGCGGCCTCGTCGATCGCCACCTGCGCGACCTCCTCGGTCTCGGGCCGCGGCACGAACACCCCCGGCCCCACGGCCAGCTCCAGGTGCCGGAACGGCGCCACGCCCGTCAGGTGCTGCAGGGGCTCGCGGGCGGCGCGCCGGGCGACCAGCGCCTCGAAGGCGCGCGCGACGTCGTCGGGCACCGGGCGGCCCAGCACGACGAGCCGCCGCAGCTCACCCCGGTCGACCCCCAGCGCGTGCGCCAGCAGCGCCTCGGCGTCGGCCTGCGGCGACCCGACCCCGGCGTCCGCCAGCTCCCCCTGGGCCCACCTCAACAGCTGTGCGCTCACCGCGCTCCTCCGACCACGGCAAAAGCCTGCCCGACCGGGCCCGAAGGCGCCAGGTCCGCCGTGATCCGATACGACTCAGACACCCGAGGCCTCGGCCAGCCGGGCCGCCTCGTCGGCGTCGATCGCGGAGCGCACCACGGGACCAAGGTCGCCGTCCAGCACCTGGTCGAGGTTGTACGCCTTGTACCCCGTGCGGTGGTCGGCGATCCGGTTCTCCGGGAAGTTGTACGTGCGGATGCGCTCGGAGCGGTCGACGGTGCGCACCTGCGAGCGGCGCAGCTCGGCGGACTCGGCCGCGGCCGCCTCCTGCTGGGCGGCGAGCAGGCGGGCCCGCAGCACGCGCATGGCCTGCTCGCGGTTCTGCAGCTGCGACTTCTCGTTCTGCATCGAGACCACGATGCCCGTGGGCACGTGCGTGATGCGCACCGCGGAGTCCGTGGTGTTCACGGACTGCCCGCCCGGCCCGGAGGACCGGTAGACGTCGATGCGCAGGTCGTTCTGGTCGATCTCGAGCTCGCCCGGGTCGTCGACCTCGGGGAACACCAGCACGCCCGCCGCCGAGGTGTGGATGCGGCCCTGCGACTCGGTGACCGGCACCCGCTGCACGCGGTGCACGCCACCCTCGTACTTGAGGCTGTGCCAGACGCCGTCCTCGGGGCCCTGCACGCTCTTGGCCTTGACCGCGACCTGCACGTCCTTGTAGCCGCCCAGGTCGGACGCCGTGGCCTCCAGGAGCTGCGTGGACCAGCCGCGCTGCTCGGCGTAGCGCAGGTACATACGCAGCAGGTCGCCCGCGAACAGCGCGGACTCCTCCCCGCCCTCGCCCGCCTTGATCTCGAGGATCACGTCGCGCCCGTCGTCGGGGTCGCGCGGGACCAGCACGCGGCGCAGCTTCTCCTCCGCGGTCGCCTCGGCGTCCCGCAGCGCGGGCAGCTCCTCGGCGAACGAGGCGTCCTCGGCCGCCAGCTCGGCGGCGGCCTCGGCGTCGTCGTGCGCCTGCTCCCAGGCCTTGTAGGCCCCGACCACCTGGTTGAGCTCCGCGTAGCGGCGGCCCAGCGTGCGGGCGCGACCGGGATCGGCGTGCACGGCGGGGTCCGCCAGCGCCGCCTCGATCTCGGCGTGCTCGCTGAGCAGCGGTCCGACGGCGGCGAACGACTCGGTCACGGTCTCTCCTCGGTACAGGGCCAAACAGGTCTGGGCAAAGCAACAGCGCCGGTGGTCCGGCGCCCGACTGCCCCTGGAGAGGTTGTCGGACCGGACCACCGGCGCTGCGGAGTCGCTACTTGTCGGCGTCCTTCTTGCCGTAGCGCGCCTGGAACCGGGCCACGCGGCCACCGGTGTCCATGATCTTCTGCTTGCCCGTGTAGAACGGGTGGCAGGCGCTGCAGACGTCGGCGGAGATCTTGCCGGACGTCTCGGTGCTACGCGTCGTGAAGGTGTTGCCACAGGTGCAGGTGACCTGCGTGACGACGTACTCGGGGTGGATTCCAGCCCTCATGTTGCTCCTTGGTGAGATGCCGCTGGGTCGCCCTGCAGAACCGCGGGACGTGAACCAGCCAGCCAGCCAATCATTGTGCCACTACCTCGCCCGGATGGGCGAGGCAGTGGGGTGTGACGTGGATCAGGACGAGCTAGACGGTCTCGCCGACGTTCTCGTTCTCCGTCAGACCACCCGGCGTCGTCTTCTGCACGTGCAGCAGGAACTCGACGTTGGTCTTGGTCTTCTTGAGCTGACCGAGCAGCAGCTCGGCGGCCTGCGTCTGGTCGAGCGCGCCCATCACGCGGCGCAGCTTGTAGACGATCGCGAGCTCGTCCTTCGACATGAGGATCTCCTCGCGCCGGGTGCTCGAGCCGTTGACGTCGATCGCCGGGAAGATGCGCTTCTCGGCCAGGGACCGCGACAGGCGCAGCTCCATGTTGCCCGTGCCCTTGAACTCCTCGAAGATCACCTCGTCCATCTTCGAGCCGGTCTCGACCAGAGCCGTCGCGAGGATGGTCAGCGAGCCGCCGTCCTCGATGTTGCGCGCGGCGCCGAAGAACTTCTTGGGCGGGTAGAGCGCGGCGGCGTCCACACCACCGGACAGGATGCGGCCCGACGCCGGGGCGGCCAGGTTGTAGGCGCGCGACAGGCGGGTGATGCCGTCGAGCAGCACCACGACGTCCTGGCCCAGCTCGACGAGACGCTTGGCGCGCTCGATGGCGAGCTCGGCGACCAGCGTGTGGTCCGAGGCGTGCCGGTCGAAGGTCGAGGAGATGACCTCGCCCTTGACCGAGCGCTCGAAGTCGGTGACCTCTTCCGGGCGCTCGTCCACCAGCACGACCATGAGGTGGACCTCAGGGTTGTTCAGCGAGATCGCGTTGGCGATCTGCTGCATCATCAGCGTCTTGCCGGCCTTGGGCGGCGCGACGATGAGGCCACGCTGGCCCTTGCCGATCGGCGCGACGATGTCGATGACGCGCGGCGTCAGCTTGGTCGCCTCGGGGTTCTCCAGGCGCAGGCGCTCCTGCGGGTACAGCGGCGTCAGCTTGGTGAACTCGGGGCGCTCCCGCGCCTCCTCCGGCGTCATGCCGTTCACCGAGTCCAGGCGCACCAGCGCGTTGAACTTGTTGACCTTGGCGTTGCGCCCGGTCGCCTGCTGCGGCGGCTCCTCGCCCTCGCGCGGCTGGCGGACGGCGCCGACGACGGCGTCACCGCGGCGCAGGCCGGCCTTCTTGACCTGGTTCAGCGACACGTAGACGTCGTTGTTGCCCGGCAGGTAGCCCGAGGTCCGCACGAACGCGTAGTTGTCGAGGATGTCGAGGATCCCGGCGACGGGCAGCAGCACGTCGTCCTCGCGCACCTCGACGTTGTCGAGACCCGCGACGTCCGGACCCTGGCGGCCGCGGCCGCGCTTGCGGTCCCGGCCCCGGTCGCGACCCCGGCGGCGGCGCGAGCCGCGCTCGTCGTCGAGGTCGCCGGCGGCGGCGCGGTCGGCGTTCCGGTCCGCGGCACGCTCGGTGCTGCGCTCGGTGCTCCGCTCCGTCGTCCGGGTTCCGGCGCGGTCGGCGGTGCGCTCGTTGCCGCCACGGGTGTTCCGGGCGGTGCCGGACTGGCCGTTGCGGCCCTTGTCGTCGGCGGACTTGTCGGCGGTGCCGTCGGCGGCACCCTGGCCGCGGCCGGAGCGACGTCCGTTCTGCTCGCGCGGCGCCGCGACGGCGTCGGCGAGCTGGGCGAGACGTGCGGCCTTGTCGGCTTCCGTGCTGGCGTCGGCGCGCACGCTCGAGGTGGCGACCTCGGCGGCGGCGACCGGTGCCTCGCTACGGACAGGCTTGTCGGTGGTGGGCTGCTCCGGGGCGGAAGCGGCACGGGCCGGGCGCTTCGTCGCGCCGCCGCCCGTCTTCTCGCGGATCGAGTCCACGAGGTCGCTCTTGCGCATCCTGGAGGTGCCCTTCACGCCCAGGTCTCCGGCGAGTGCCTGGAGCTCGGCGAGGCGCATGCTGCTCAGCGCGCCCGTACCGGCCGCACGGCCGGTGGCTGACTGAGCGTTATCGGTGGTGTCTGTCACGAAGGACCCTTCCCCCTCGAACTGCGGCTGATCGCCTGAGCGCGGGCCGCGGGATAGTGGGCGCCCGGCTCGATGTGGCCAGAACGCGGAAAACCTCGCATCAGTGGTACGACGAAGGGGCTGACGGGGGCGTTGTCTGCCTTCTCGCGAGATGCGGTGGGCCGTGGATCACGGCCTGCTACGGGCACGGCTGAGCGGCTTTGACTGTAGCTGGGTAGGCGGTTGAGGAACCGATGTTGAATCCGTGTTCCCGCCACCATGGCTCAGGACGTGCGATCCCGAAGGTTCACTGCATACTACCACCCCGTACTGCTGGTGATCCTGGTCCGGCATGACTTCTGTCTGCCCCTGACGGACCGGACGATAGCGCACCCGTGTTACCGGTAATTCTCCTGGCCCGCGCGCCCGTCAGATCGATCCCCGGGCTCAGCCTGCGCCAGCCCGCGGTCTCGTCCACCAGGTCCGCCAGGACGGCGTCCCGCGCGGCCCGGTGGCCCGGCCCGGCGAGCACCAGGACGGTCGGCCCGGCACCCGAGACGGTGGCCGGGACGCCCTCGTCCCGCAGTGCCCGGATCAGCTCGCTGGACGCGCCCAGGACACCCGCGCGGTACTGCTGGTGCAGCCGGTCCTCCGTGGCGTCGAACAGCAGCTCCGGACGCCGGGCCAGGGCCTCGACCAGGAGCGCCGCCCGGCCCGCCGTGAACGCGGCGTCGCCGTGCGACACCTGCGCCGGCAGCGCCGCGCGCGCCCGCGCCGTCGCGAGCCGTACGTCGGGCACCAGCACCGTGGCCTCGATGGCCGGGTCGATGTCGAGCCCGACCGCGCGCGGCCCGGCGTCGGTGGTCCACGCGACCGTGGCGCCGCCCTGGATGGCGGGCGCCGCGTTGTCCGGGTGCCCCTCGAACTCGGTCGCCAGCCCCAGCACCGTGGCGGCGTCGATCGCGCGCGGGTCCGCCAGCAGGGCGCGGGCCGCGACGATCCCGGCCACGACCGCGGCCGACGACGAGCCGAGCCCGCGGCCGTGCGGGATCACGTTGTGGCACGTCATGTGGATGCCGGTCGGCACGGCGCCGGCCAGGTCCATCGTGCGCCGCAGCGCACGCACCACCAGGTGGTCCTCCCCGAGGGGGACCTCCCCGGCACCCTCGCCCTCGACCTCCACGACCACGTCGGAGCTCGCCACGAGGCGCACCTCGACCTCGTCGTACAGGGCCAGCGCGAGACCGAGCGAGTCGAAGCCGGGCCCGAGGTTGGCGCTGGTCGCGGGCACCCGGACCCGCACGTGGTCGGCGCCGAGCTGCATCAGAGTGAGAGCGCGTCGGCGATCGAGACGACGTCGGCGGAGACCCGCACGGGCTCCACCTCTCCGCCGTCCGGCGTACGCAGCGCCCAGCCCGGGTCCTTGAGCCCGTGGCCGGTCACCGTGATGGTGATGCGTGCCCCCGCGGGCACCAGGCCGCGCTCGTGGCGGGCCAGCAGGCCCGCGACGCCCGCCGCGGACGCCGGCTCGACGAACACGCCGACCTCGGCCGACAGGATGCGGTGCGCCGCGAGGATCTGCTCGTCCGTCACGGCCTCGATGACGCCGCCGGAGGTGTCCCTGGCCTGCTCGGCGAGCTCCCACGAGGCGGGGTTGCCGATGCGGATGGCGGTGGCGATCGTGTCCGGGTCGTCGACGGGGTGGCCCTTGACGATCGGCGCGGCGCCGGCGGCCTGGAAGCCCCACATGGCCGGGGCGTGGCTCGCGACGCCGGACTCGGCGTACTCGGTGAAGCCCTTCCAGTACGCCGTGATGTTCCCGGCGTTGCCCACGGGCAGCAGGTGGATGTCGGGGGCGTCGCCCAGCGCGTCCACGATCTCGAACGCAGCGGTCTTCTGGCCCTCGATCCGGTCGGGGTTGACCGAGTTCACGAGCTCGACGGGGTGCGTGTCGGCGAGCTTGCGGGCCGCCACCAGGCAGTCGTCGAAGTTGCCGTCGACCTGCAGCAGGCGGGCGCCGTGCGCCACCGCCTGGCTCAGCTTGCCCATGGCGATCTTGCCGTCCGGGACCAGCACCGCGCAGAGCATGCCGGCGCGCGTCGCGTAGGCGGCGGCCGACGCCGACGTGTTGCCTGTCGACGCGCACACCACGGCGCGGGCGCCGCGGCCGGCCGCCGCGGAGATCGCGGCCGTCATGCCGCGGTCCTTGAACGAGCCGGTCGGGTTCATGCCCTCGACCTTGACGTAGACGTCGGCACCCGTGCGCTCGGACAGCGCGGGGGCGGGCACGAGCGGCGTGCCGCCCTCGCCCAGCGTGACGATCTTCTGCTGGAGGTGGGCGGGCAGGTGGTCCGCGTACTCGGTGATCACGCCGCGCCACAGGCGCGAGGTGGGGACGCCGGATCCGGCGGACGGGACGTTCGGTTCAGCGGGCAGCACAGGCACGGTTCAGCCTTCGACTCTCAGGACGGACGTGATCTCGCGGACCGGTTCGAGCGTGCGCACGGCCGCGATGGTGGCGGCCAGCGACGCCTCGCGGGCGGCGTGGGTGGTCAGGAGCAGCTCGGCGGTGCCCTCGGAGGGCCCGGTCTGGCGCACGGTGTCGATCGAGACGCCGTGGTCGCCCACGACGCCCGCGACCTGAGCGAGCACGCCGGGCAGGTCGGCCACCAGCAGACGCACCTGGTAGCGCGTCACCGCGGCGTCCGCCGGGAGCAGCGGGCGCGCCGCGTAGGTGGACTCCTGCGGGCCCTTGCCACCGAGCACGCGGTGGCGCGCCGCCGAGACGACGTCGCCCAGCACCGCGGACGCCGTGGGCCGGCCGCCGGCGCCCTGGCCGTAGAACATGAGCGGACCCGCGGCGTCGGCCTCGACGAAGATCGCGTTGAACGCGCCCTTCACGCCCGCCAGCGGGTGTTCCAGCGGCACCAGCGCCGGGTGCACGCGCACCGCGACGCCCTCGCCGGTCTGCTCGGCGATGGCCAGCAGCTTCACGGCGTGCCCGGTCCGGGCGGCCCACGCGACGTCGTCCGAGGTGACCCCGGTGATGCCCTCGCGCGCGACGTCGTCGGCCGAGACGCGGGTGTGGAAGGCGAGGCTGGCCAGGATCGCGGCCTTGGCGGCGGCGTCGTAGCCCTCGATGTCGGCCGTGGGGTCGGCCTCGGCGTAGCCGAGGTCCTGCGCCTGCTTGACGGCCTCGTCGAGGTCGAGCCCCGTGGTGGCCATCTGGTCCAGCACGTAGTTGGTGGTGCCGTTGACGATGCCCAGGACGCGGCGCACGTGGTCGCCCGCCAGGGACTCGCGCACGGGCCGCACGATCGGGATGGCGCCCGCGACGGCGGCCTCGTAGTAGATGTCGACGCCGGCCGAGTCGGCCGCCTTGTAGAGCGTGGGACCGTCGGCGGCCAGGAGCGCCTTGTTGGCGGTGACGACGGCGGCCCCGCCCTCGATGGCGCGCAGAAGCAGGGCACGGGCCGGCTCGGTGCCGCCCATCACCTCGACGACGATGTCCGCGCCGTCGACGAGCGACTCCGCGTCCTCGGTCAGCAGGTCACGCGGTACGGCGGCGTCGCGGGGGCGGCTCGCGTCGCGCACGGCGATGCCGGCGAGCTCCAGCGGCGCGCCCGCGCGGGCGGCGAGATCAGTGCCCTGCTCCAGCAGCATCCGGGCCACCTCGGTGCCCACGACGCCACAGCCCAGCAGTGCGACACGCAGCCCGCGGGCGGGCTCGGGGACAGGCACAGCGATCCTGCTTTCGTCTTCGGGGGGCGTCCGCTCCCGGTGCGGTTCCGCACGGGTTCGGGACGATGCGACCAGGGTAACCGGAGCGTCCGACATGCGGGCGCTGTGTCTCACGGCAGGTGTTCGCCGAAAGGAGAACGCCTGCCCGGGAACCCGCACCCCTCGGTCGAGGGGCGGTTCCGGACAGGCGTCCTCACTCGGCGGGGCAGGCCCCGCCGGCCGGTCTCAGGCCTCGTTGACCCCGTGGCAGACCTTGTACTTCTTGCCCGAGCCGCACGGGCACTGCGCGTTGCGCGGCGTGCCGGGGAACGTCCGGCCGTCGCTCGTCGCGGCCGTGGCCTCGCCGTGCAGCGACGCCCGGCGACGGGCGCCGTCCGACGACTGCATGAACGCCGAGCCCGAGCCGTCCTCGCTGGGGGCCGAGTACGTCAGCGGCTGCTGGCGGTTCGGCGCGTCCAGGCCCTTGGCGAGCAGGATCGGCTCCGTGGCGGCGCCGGCGGCCCGGCGCTGGCGCGGCGGGGGCGGCTGCTGCCCCTGCTGCGGGGCGGCGGCGGGAGCGACCACCGGGATCTGCGTGGTCGGCGGGGCGTCCGGCTGGCCCGTGCCCAGGCGGCCGCGGGGCGGCACCGGCGCGGCCGCGGGCAGCTCGGAACCGCCGTCCGTGGCCTGCTCGGCGTCGGGCTGCTGGACCGTGACCTCGAGGTTGAACAGGAACCCGACCGACTCCTCCTTGATGGCGTCGGTCATCGCCTGGAAGAGCTGGAAGCCCTCGCGCTGGTACTCGACCAGCGGGTCGCGCTGCGCCATGGCACGCAGCCCGATGCCCTCCTTGAGGTAGTCCATCTCGTAGAGGTGCTCGCGCCACTTGCGGTCCAGCACGGAGAGCACCACGCGGCGCTCGAGCTGCCGCATGGCGGGCGGCGAGAGCTCGTCCTCGCGGGCCTGGTAGGCCACGCGCGCGTCGGACAGGATCTCCTCCAGCAGCATGTCGCTGGTGACGCGGTCCATGCCGTCCGCCTCGGCGGCGATCTCCTCCGGCGTCAGCGACACCGGGTAGACGGCCTTCAGGGCCGTCCACAGGGCGTCCAGGTCCCACTGCTCGGGGCTGCCCTCGGCGGTCGCGTTGGTGACGTACTCCGTGATGGTGTCCGTGAGGAAGTGCTGCACCTGCTCGCGCATGTCCTCGCCCTCGAGCACGCGCAGGCGCTCGGCGTAGATGACGGTGCGCTGGCGGGACAGGACGTCGTCGTACTTGAGGACGTTCTTGCGGATCTCGAAGTTGCGCGCCTCGACCTGGCCCTGCGCGGACATGATGCCGCGCGTGACCATCTTGGACTCGAGCGGCATGTCGTCCGGGAAGCCGGCGCGGTTCATCATCGACTCGGCGAGGCCGGAGTTGAACAGACGCATCAGGTCGTCCTGCATCGACAGGTAGAACCGGGACTCCCCCGGGTCGCCCTGACGGCCGGAACGACCACGGAGCTGGTTGTCGATGCGGCGGGACTCGTGCCGCTCGGTGCCCAGCACGTACAGGCCGCCGGCGGCCTTCACCTCGTCGTGCTCGGTGGCGACGCGGGCCTTGGCCTTCTCCAGCGCCTCGGGCCAGGCGGCCTCGTACTCCTCCGGCGTCTCGACGGGGTCGAGGCCGCGCTCGGCGAGCTCGCCCACGGCGAGGTGCTCGGCGTTGCCGCCGAGCATGATGTCGGTACCGCGGCCGGCCATGTTCGTGGCGACCGTGACGGCGCCCTTGCGGCCCGCCATGGCCACGACGGAGGCCTCGCGCTCGTGCTCCTTGGCGTTGAGCACGTTGTGCGGCACGCCGGCCTTCTTCAGCTTGGCGCTCAGCAGCTCGGACTTCTCGACGCTGGTGGTACCCACCAGGACCGGCTGCCCGTAGGCGTGCCGCTCCACGATGTCCGCGACCACGGCGTTGAACTTGCCGTCCTCGTTCTTGTAGACGAGGTCGGGCTGGTCCAGGCGCTGCGGCGGGTTGTTCGTCGGGATCGGCACCACACCGAGCTTGTAGGTGCCCTGGAACTCGGCGGCCTCGGTCTCGGCCGTACCGGTCATGCCCGAGAGCTTGCCGTACAGGCGGAAGTAGTTCTGGAGGGTGATCGTGGCGAGCGTCTGGTTCTCCGCCTTGATCTCCACACCCTCCTTGGCCTCGATGGCCTGGTGCATGCCCTCGTTGTAGCGGCGGCCGGCGAGGATACGGCCGGTGTGCTCGTCGACGATCATGACCTCGCCGTTCAGCACGACGTAGTCCTTGTCGCGCTTGAACAGCTCCTTGGCCTTGATGGCGTTGTTGAGGAAGCCGATCAGCGGCGTGTTCAGCGACTCGTACAGGTTGTCGATGCCGAGGTAGTCCTCGATCTTCGCGATACCCGGCTCCAGCACGCCGACCGTGCGCTTCTTCTCGTCCACCTCGTAGTCCACCGTCGGGACCAGGCGGAGCACGACCTTCGCGAACTCCGTGTACCAGCGGTTCGCGTCGCCGGCCGCGGGGCCGGAGATGATCAGCGGCGTACGGGCCTCGTCGATGAGGATGGAGTCCACCTCGTCGACGATCGCGAAGTTGTGCCCGCGCTGCACCAGGTCGTCCGTGGACCAGGCCATGTTGTCGCGCAGGTAGTCGAAGCCGAACTCGTTGTTCGTCCCGTAGGTGATGTCGGCGGCGTACATCTCGCGACGCTGCGCCGGCGTCTGGCCCGACAGGATGACACCCGTGGTCAGGCCCATGAACCGGAAGACGCGGCCCATCAGCTCGCCCTGGTACTTGGCCAGGTAGTCGTTGGTGGTGATGACGTGCACGCCGTCGCCCGACAGGGCGTTGAGGTACGCGGCGGTCGTCGCCACCAGCGTCTTGCCCTCACCGGTGCGCATCTCGGCGATGTTGCCGAGGTGCAGCGCCGCACCACCCATGATCTGCACGTCGAAGTGCCGCTGGCCGAGCGTGCGGCGGGCGGCCTCGCGGATCGCCGCGAACGCCTCCGGCATCAGCTCGTCCAGAGTGGCACCGTGCTCGAGACGCTCCCGGAACCGGGCCGTCTCCTCCCGGAGCTCGGTGTCGCTGAGCTCGACGAAGCTGGGCTCCAAGCGATTGACCTGCTCAGCCACATTGTGCAGCTTCTTCAGGACACGTCCTTCGCCGATGCGAAGGACCTTGTCGAGGATGGACACGCGGGTTCTCCCAGGTCGTCGTCGAGTTTTCGCCGTCGCCCATCGTAGGCCGTAAACCTGAGCGGGTGGCCCGAAGCCGACGGCGGACCGGCATGGTTCGCTCTCGGGGTAACGATCACGGGAAGCATGCGGTTCCTGAGCCGCCCTTGGTCTCTCCCTGACGAACCGGAGACCGACACCGGATAGGGTGGTCACATCGCCCACCCGCCCGCGCTCGCGCGGCATGCCGTCCAGTGCTCGACCCGGGTCCCGCGCCCGGCACCCCTGGCACGACGTCCTGTCCACGAGCCCTGACAGGACGGAACGGACGTGCTTCCGGTACTCCTCGCCCACGGCGTCCTGGCCCTTGCCGCGCCCGCACTCTTTGCCCGCCTCGGACGACGCGCCTTCTGGGTGCTGGCCCTCGGTCCCGCCGGGGCCGCTGCGTATGCCCTGTCCCAGACCTCTGCGGTCTTCGCCGGCCGCACGCCCACGGAGCGCGTGGAGTGGATTCCCGCGCTCGGCCTCGCCGTCGACCTGCGGCTCGACTCCCTGTCCTGGCTGATGCTGCTGGTGGTCGGGGCGGTCGGCGCCCTCGTGCTGCTGTACTGCAGCGCCTACTTCGCCCGCGACGCGCGCGGCCTGGGCCGGTTCGGGGGGTTCCTCGTGGCCTTCGCCGGCTCGATGGCCGGCCTCGTCACCGCCGACGACATGCTGCTGCTGTTCGTGTTCTGGGAGCTCACCACGGTGTTCTCCTACCTCCTGATCGGGCACTACGCGGACCGCACGTCGTCGCGCCGGGCGGCCATGCAGGCGCTCGTGGTGACCACCGCGGGCGGCCTCGCGATGCTGGTCGGCGTGGTCGTGCTCGGGGTCACCGCCGGGACCTGGAGCATGTCGGCCGTCATCGCCGACCCGCCGGCCGGGCCCGCGGTGACCATCGCCGTGGTCTGCCTGCTGGCCGGGGCGGCCACCAAGTCCGCCCTGGTGCCCACGCACTTCTGGCTGCCCGCCGCGATGGCCGCGCCCACGCCCGTGTCCGCCTACCTGCACGCGGCCGCCATGGTGAAGGCCGGCATCTACCTGGTGGCGCGGTTCGCCCCCGCGTTCTCGGACCTGACGGCGTGGCGCGTCGTCGTGCTCGTGCTGGGCGGCACCACGCTGCTGCTCGGCGGGTACCGGGCGTTGAAGCAGCACGACCTCAAGCTCGTCCTCGCGTTCGGCACGGTCTCCCAGCTCGGGCTTCTCACGCTGCTGCTCGGCTACGGCACGCGGGCCACCGCGCTGGCGGGCCTGGCGCTGCTCGGCGCGCACGCCATGTTCAAGGCGTCGCTGTTCCTGGTGGTCGGCGTGGTCGACGCCGCGACCGGCACGCGCGACCTGCGCAAGCTCGCCGGCGTCGCACGCCGCCTGCCCGTCACGGCCCTGGCCGCGACGCTGGCGACGGCCTCGATGATCGGCCTGCCACCCTTCGCCGGCTACGTCGCCAAGGAGGCGGCGCTGGTGGCCTGGGAGCACGACGGCGACGTGCTGGGCCGCGTGATGACCGTCGTGGTCGCCGTGGGTTCCGCCCTCACCGTCGCGTACGGGCTGCGCTTCCTGTGGGGCGCGTTCAAGCCCCGCCTGCCGGCCACCGCCGAGCTCCCGGAGCAGGACGCCGCGCCCGGCACCGTGCACCCGCAGCCGTTCTGGATGGTCGCGCCGCCGCTGGTCCTGGGCGTCCTCGGCCTGGTCGTGGCCCTCGTTCCCCAGGTCGGCCAGGAGCTGCTGGCCCCGTACGCGAACACCTACCCGGCCGGCGAGCCCGGCCACCTGGCGCTCTGGGAGGGGTTCACACCCGCCCTCGCGATCACCGTCGCCGTGTTCCTGGCCGGTGGCCTCGCGTTCTGGCAGCGCGCGCGGATCGAGCGGTTCCAGGACTCGCTGTGGTCCCCCGACGGCGCCGACGTGCTCTACCGGCGCTTCATGCGCAAGCTCGACCGCCTGGCCAGCGACGTCACGGCCGGCACGCAGCGCGGTTCCCTGCCCTTCTACCTGGGCGTCATCCTCGTGACGCTCGCGGTGGGGCCCGGGCTCGCGCTCGCGCTCGGCCTGGTCGGCGAGCCGGGCGGCCTGCCCGTCGCGGCCGACGCCGTGGGGCGCGACGGCGTGCTGCACCTCGGCCCGTTCGCGCTGGTGCCCTGGGACCGGCCCGCCCAGCTGGTCATCGTCGCCGTGGTCGTGCTGGCCGCGATCCTGACGGCGCGGGCCCGGCGGCGGCTCAAGGCCGTGATCCTGGCGGGCGTGGCCGGCTACGGCAACGCGGCCCTGTTCCTCCTGCACGGCGCCCCGGACCTGGCCCTGACCCAGGTGCTGTGCGAGACGCTGACGCTGGTGGTCATGGTGCTGGTGCTGCGCCGCCTGCCCCCGTACTTCTCGGACCGGCCGCTCGCGGCGAGCCGCTGGGTGCGGCTGGCGATCGGCGTCGTGACCGGGCTGGTCGTGATGACGTTCGTGGCCGCCGCTCCCCTGGTCCGCGTGCACACCCCGGTGTCGGTGGACTTCCCCGTCGAGGCCGAGACCTTCGGCGGTGGGCGCAACATCGTCAACGTCACGCTCGTCGACATCCGCGCCTGGGACACGGTGGGCGAGATCTCCGTGCTGCTCGTGGCCGCCACCGGCGTCGCGTCGCTCGTCTTCCTGCGCCAGCGCAGCGGCGACGTCCTGCGGCTGGACCGGGCGGCGAACGCCCAGGCCGTCGCCCCCGGGGACCGCGCGGGCAACCAGCCGGCGCGGCGCGGCAAGTGGCTGCTGGCCGGGCCCACGCTCGATCCCGGGCAGCGCTCCATGCTGTTCGAGGTGCTGACCCGCGTGATCTTCCACCCCATGATCCTGTTCGCCCTGTTCCTGCTGTTCAGCGGGCACAACGCGCCCGGCGGCGGGTTCGCGGCGGGCCTCGTGGCCGGCCTGGCCCTCACGGTCAGATACCTGGCCGGCGGCCGGTTCGAGCTGGGCGAGGCCGCGCCGGTGCACCCCGGCCTCGTGCTCGGCACCGGCCTGTTCCTGTCGGCGGGCGTGGGGCTCGTGGCGCTGCTCGCCGGTCAGGAGGTGCTGGAGAGCACCATCCTCGACCTGCACATTCCGGTGCTGGGCGACGTCCACCTCGTCACCAGCCTCTTCTTCGACATCGGAGTGTTCCTCGTGGTCATCGGCCTGGTCATCGACATCCTGCGGAGCTTCGGCGCGGAGCTGGACCGGCAGGCGGAACCGTTCGCCTGGTCGATCGGCGAACGGCGGCGCGTGGAGGTCCGCACCGGGGGTGACCGCGCATGATCGTGCTCGACACCGTGCCCTCGGGCGCCCTGCTCCTGACGGTCGGCGTGCTGTTCGCCGCCGGGGTCTACCTGCTGCTGGAGAGGTCGCTGACCCGCGTGCTGCTCGGCTTCGTGCTGATGGGCAACGGGGCCAACCTCGCGATCCTCGTGGCCGGCGGCCGCGCGGGCGCGCCGCCCATCACCGGCGCCACCTCGGAGCCGATGAGCGATCCGCTGGCCCAGGCGATGGTGCTGACCTCGATCGTCATCACGCTCGCGCTGGTCGCGTTCGTGCTGGCCATGGCCTACCGGTCCTGGCAGCTGCACGGGCACGACGAGGTGCAGGACGACCTGGAGGACACCCGCATCGCCCGGCTCGCCGACGCGGACGCGCCCTCGTACGCCGACAGCGACGCCGAGGAGTCCGGGTCCACGCTCGACGAGGAGGCCGTCGCCGTGCGGGACGAGGTCGCGCTGCCGGACCGTGAGACGCCGTCGGGCAACGCTCGCGGGAGGGAGGACGCATGACCCCGTGGAGCGTGGAGACCCTCGTCCCCCTGCCCGTGCTGGTGCCGCTGTTCGCCGCGGGCCTGGCCCTGGCGCTGCACCGCTACGAGCGGGCGCAGCGGATCATCTCCGTGGTCGCCCTGTCCGTGGTCGTGGCCGCCGCCGCGGGCCTCGTGGTGGCCGCCCAGGCCGGGCCGGTCGTCATCGACGTCGGCGGGTGGGCGGCCCCGGTCGGGGTCAACCTCGTTGCCGACCCGCTGGCCGCCCTGATGCTGCTGGTCAGCAGCGTGGTGCTGCTCTGCGTGCTGCTCTACTCGATGGCGCAGGGCATCGCCGACGGCAACGACCGCACGGCGCCCGCCACCAAGGACACGAAGATCCTGCAGGAGGCTATCCGCGGGCAGGACGCGGACGCCGACGAGGACACCCGCCGCGACGTGCTGCCCGTGGCGATCTTCCACCCGACGTTCCTGATCCTCGCCGCGGGCGTGGCGGACGCGTTCCTGGCCGGCGACCTGTTCAACCTGTACGTCGGCTTCGAGATCCTGCTCGCCGCGTCGTACGTGCTGCTCACGCTGGGCGGCACCGTGGAGCGCATCCGGGCGGGCAGCGTGTACGTGGTGGTCGCGCTGCTCAGCTCGATCGTGTTCCTGGTCGCCGTCGGCCTGGTCTACGCGGCGACGGGCACGGTGAACATGGCGCAGCTCGCCGAGCGCCTGCCCGACATCGACCCGGGCGTGCGGCTCGGCATCCAGGGGCTGCTGCTGCTCGCGTTCGGGATCAAGGCGGCCATCTTCCCGCTGTCCGCGTGGCTCCCCGACTCCTACCCGACGGCGCCCGCCCCGGTCACCGCCGTGTTCGCGGGCCTGCTCACCAAGGTGGGCGTCTACGCGATCCTGCGCACCCAGACGCTGCTGTTCCCGCGGAACGAGGCGCTGGAGGCGGTGCTGCTCGTGCTGGCGCTGGCCACGATGATCGTCGGCATCCTGGGCGCGGTCGCGCAGGACGACGTGAAACGTCTGCTGTCGTTCACGCTGGTCAGCCATATCGGCTACATGATCTTCGGCGTCGCGCTCGCCACCCAGGCGAGCACCGCCGCGGCCATCTTCTACGTGGTGCACCACATCACGGTGCAGACCGCGCTGTTCCTCGTGGTGGGGCTGATCGAACGCCGCACCGGCACCACGTCGCTGGACCGCCTGGGCGGCCTGGCGACCATGGCGCCGGGCCTGGCCGTCCTGTTCTTCGTGCCCGCGATGAACCTCGCGGGCATCCCGCCGCTGTCCGGGTTCCTGGGCAAGGTGGGCCTGCTGGAGGCCGGTGTCGTGGACGGCTCCGGGCTGGCCTGGGTGCTCGTGGTCGGTTCCGTGGTCACCTCGCTGCTCACGCTCTACGCCGTGGTCCGGGCCTGGAACAAGGCGTTCTGGCAGCCCTGCCCGGAGAAGCTGCCCGAGCCGACGCCGCTGCCGTGGGGCATGGTCGGCCCGACGGCGGCCCTGGTCGCCGTCAGCGTCGGGCTGACCGTGGTGGCCGGCCCGCTGTACGCCTACGCGGACCGCGCGGCCGAGTCCGTGATGGACGGGCGCACCTACATCGAGGCCGTGTTCCCCGACGGCGCGCCGCGCGGCACGGGCGAGTCGAACAAGACCACCGACCACACCGAGGAGGTGGAGCCGTGAAGCAGCCCGACCCTGCCCAGGGACCGGGGCGCCGACGTGCGCGCCGGCTCGTGACGCTCTGGCCCACGATGGTGGTGGGCGCCCTGATCTGGGTGCTCCTGTGGGGCGACCTGTCGTGGGCGAACGTCATCTCGGGGGCCGTGCTCGGCGCCCTCGTGGCGCTGGCGTTCCCGCTGCCGCCCATCGGCACGGCCACGACCGTCCGGATCGGCCCGCTGCTGCACCTGCTCGGCCGGTTCGTCGGCGACCTCGTGCTCGCGTCGTTCCAGGTGGCGTGGACCGCGGTGGTGCCCGGCCGCGCGGCCCGCGGCGGCCCGACGCCGCACGGCGCGCTGGTCTCGGTGCCGCTGCGCACCGACTCGGACTTGTTCATCGCCACGACGGCCGGCCTCTCCTCGCTGGTGCCCGGCACGCTCGTGATCGACCTCGACCGGCCGACCCGGACCCTGCGGCTGCACGTGCTGGACATCGCCGCGTCGGGCGGCCCCGACGCCGTCCGGGACGCCACGCTGGACCTGGAGGCCCGGCTGCTGCGCGCGTTCGCGCCGAGCGCCGAGCTGGCCCGCGTGGGGCTCGCTCCATACACCCTGGACAAGGAGGAACGCCGATGATGCTCGCCGTCGGAGTGGTCGCGACCACCCTGCTCGCCGTGGGCGCGCTGCTCGCCGTGGTCCGGATCGAACGCGGCCCCACCATGCTGGACCGAACGGTGGCGTTCGACGTGCTCACCACAGCCCTCGTGGGTGCCATCGCGGTCGAGGCGGCGATCTCGCGCCGCACCGAGTCCGTGCCGATCCTCGTGGTGCTCTCGCTGGTCGGGTTCATCGGGTCGGTGACGATCGCGCGGTTCGCCGCCGTCGAGCCGCCCAAGAACGGCACGGCCGCCCAGCGGTCCGGGCCGCGGCCGGGGGCGGGCGCGGCGGGTGGCGCCGGGCCCTCCGCTCCCGGGTCCGTCGGGTTCGCCGGCCCGAACGCCGGTTCGGGCGGTTCCGGGGTCGAGCCGGGCCCGGATCCCGCGGACGTCACCGGCCGGAAGGAGGAGTCATGACCCTGGTGACCGACGTCGCCGCCGCCGTCTGCCTGCTGCTCGGCGCGTTCTTCTCGTTCTCCGCCGGCGTGGGCGTGGTGCGGTTCGACAACCTGCTCTCGCGGATGCACGTCGTGGCCAAGCCCCAGGTGCTGGGCCTGCTGCTCCTGCTGGCCGGCGTCGCGCTGCGGCTGCAGGACCGGGGCTCGGCGACGATGCTCCTGCTGGTGGCGATCTTCCAGCTCATGACGTCGCCCGTGGCCGCCTACATGGTGGGCCGGTCCGGCCTGCGCACGCGCTGCGTGGACCCGGCCGTCCTGGAGATCGAGGAGGACGAGTTCCCGGCGCGCGAGGCCGGGCGCTGAGCCCCCGGGCTCAGGCCGCGCCGCCGCTGCTGGCGGCGGGCTCGGAGTCCGGCACCGCGGCGGCCCGCCGCTCCGCCTGGGCGTCGCGCAGCTCCTCGGCGGCGTCGTACCCGAGGGCCGCCTCGGCCGCCTCGTCGGCGAGGGCCAGACCGGCGGTGCCGTACAGGTGGAACACCGCGTCGGCACCGTGCCGCTCGAGCTCGGCCACGTCGTCGTCGTACCGGGCGACGGCGGCGACCGTGCCCTCGAAGCCGCTCGCCCGCAGCTGGGACAGCGCGATCAGGTTGGCCGCGTGGAAGGGCATGGCGAGGATGGCGAGGCGGACGGCGCCCGCGCTGCGCACCCGGCCCCAGAACTCGATGTCCGTCGCGTCGGCCTGGACCACGGTGAAGCCCTCGGTGCGCAGGGCGGCGACGCGGGTCGGGTCGTGCTCGACGCCCACGACGTCCATGCCGTAGTCGTCGCGCAGCTGCCGCACGGCGCCGCGGCCGACCCGGCCCATGCCGAGCACGAGCGCCTCCGCCCCGGACACGTCGATGAGCCGCTCCTCGCGGTGCAGCCACTCGTTGGGCTTGGACGGGAAGCGCTTGGCCAGCGACATCGCGAACTCGTTGCCGCGCGTGTTGATCGCGGAGGACAGCACGAAGCTGGCGGCGACCGCGACGGCGAGCACCACGAGCCACTCGTCGTGCAGCAGGCCGGTCTGCGAGCCGACAGCGACCACGATCAGGCCGAACTCGGAGTAGTTGGCCAGCACCAGCCCGGACAGGATCGCCGTACGTTTGCGCAGGCGCATCAGGCGCAGCAGCACGGCCGTGATGATCGCCTGCAGCGGCAGCATGAGGAGCAGGAGCAGCCCGATGATCGCGGCCTGCCAGCTCAGCTCGCCGGAGAAGCCGATCGACACGAAGAAGCCGACGAGCAGCAGCTCCTTGACGGTGAACAGGTTGCGGGACAGCTCGGTGGCCGCGGGGTGGCCGGCCAGGAGCATGCCCATGACGAGCGCGCCCAGGTCGCCCTTGAGCCCGACGGCCTCGAACAGCGCGTAGCCCGGGCCGAGCGCGACGGCCACGCCGAAGAGTGCCTGGAGCTCGCCGTGGCCCACCTTCGACCAGACCTTGCGCAGCAGCCACGCGCCCGGGACCAGCAGCACGAGGGCGAACGCCCACGGGCTCGGCGGGTGGTCGGAGGCCACGGACAGGAAGACGACGGCGATCAGGTCCTGCATGACGAGCACGCCGATCGCGATCCGGCCGTAGAGGGCGGACTGGTCGGACCGGCCGTCGAGCACCTTGACCACGAACACCGTGGAGGAGAACGACAGGGCGAGCCCGAGCAGCGCCAGCACGCCCAGGCCCTCGCCCGCGAGCATCGAGAACCCGACCACACCGAGCAGGCCGAGGAACCCGACCGCGATGGCGACGCTGACCACCAGGTGCGCGACGGTCGTGAACCAGACGTCCCGGCGGAGCAGCGTCTTGACGTCCAGCTTGAGGCCGATGCCGAACAGCAGCAGCGTCACGCCGAGGTCGGCGACGGTCTCCAGGTAGGACGGCTCGGCGATGCCGGCCGCGTGGAGCGCGAACCCGGCCACCAGGAAGCCGACCAGGGGCGGCAGCCGCAGCAGCACCGCCCCGAGCCCGGCCGCGACCGTAGCTACCAGAAAGATCGCTGCCGTCGCCATGGAGAGAGTTTAGTTGTCGTGTGTTTCAGGAAACCGCCGCCGCGGCCCGCAGTGCGGGTGAAAGGGTGCCCCTGTCCTCGACCGCCACGCCCTCCAGGCCGAGCCACCGGGCCATGGTGTGCAGCTCGTGCGCCAGGCGGGCGGGCGTGCTGTCCGTCAGCGTGGGTTCCGCGTGCGCGGACTGCACGCGCAGCACGCCCGCGGCGCGGTCGGCCTTGAGGTCCACCCTGGCGGTGAGCTGGGAGTCCTCCAGGAACGGCAGCACGTAGTAGCCGTCGGTGCGCTGGGCGGCCGGGGTGTAGATGCCGATCCGGTAGCGCATCCCGAACAGCCGCTCGAGGCGCGTGCGCTCCCACACCAGCGGGTCGAACGGGGCGAGCAGGGCCTGCCCCGCCGCGCGCCGCGGGCGGGCCGCGTCGCGGTGCAGGTACCACTTCTCGGAGCCCCCGGCCACGCGCGCGGGCAGCAGCACGCCCTCCTCGACCAGCTCGGCCAGGGCCCGGTCCGCGACCGGTCCCTTGAGCCGGTAGTAGTCCTTGATGCTGCGGGCGTCGCCGATCCCCTGCGCCCGCGCGCCGAGCTCCAGGAGCGCCCGCTTCGCCTCCGCCTCCGGCACGTCCACGAGGGCCGACGGCGGCAGCACCCGCTCCGGCAGGTCGTAGAGCCGCTCGAACTGCGCGTTGCGCCCGGCCGAGACCACCTCGCCGGTGAAGAACAGGTGCTCCACGACGCGCTTCTCGGTGCTCCAGTCCCACCAGGTGCCACGCTTGCGCCGCACCGAGCGGCCCTCGGACACGAACCGGTCGTGGATCTGGGAGGCGGACAGCGGACCCTCGGCCGCCACCAGCTGGTGCACCTCGCGGACCTGCGGCGCGTCGGGCAGGCGCACGCCGTCCAGCTCCTTCCAGTCGTACTCCTGGGCGAACCACTGCCGCCGGAACGCCAGCAGCGGCCACGCGTGCGGCGGCACGTAGGCCGCGACGTGCGCCCAGCTCTCCACCAGACGCCGGTCCGTGGCCGCGGCGCGCCCCGACCGCCGGGCGTGCCGGCCCGACGCCGTGGCCCGGTCCAGCAGGTCGGTGTCGTACGGGCCGAGCCGCGCGAACAGCGGGAGCTGGTGCGCCCGGGCGAGCACGTTCACCGAGTCGATCTGGAACAGGCCGAGGCGGTCGATCACGCCCTGGACGTGCCGCATGGTGCGCGGCCCGTCGGTACGCGGGCGGTGCAGGCCCTGGGCGGCGATGGCCACACGGCGTGCCTGGTCGAGGGACAGCGAGATCGGTTGCACGGACCCATCCTGCCCCGCACCACTGACACTCCCCACGGGGCTGTGGACAAGCGGCACGCGGTCGCGCGGTGGGCCAGGGTCGTGGGATGCGCCCCGTCCGCGAGCTCGCCCGCCTGCTGCTGCCCGTCGCCTGCCCGTGCGGCGAGCTCGACGTGCCGTGGTGCGCCCGCTGCGCGGCCCTCCTGGCGGGCCCGTTCGGGCGGGTCGAGCACGGCGCGCCGCGCCTGGACCGGCTCGACGGCGTCCCACCGGTGCCGGTGTGGGCGCTGACGCCGTACGCGGGCCCGGTGCGCGACGTCGTCGTGCACTGGAAGGACCGCGGGCGCACGGACCTCGACCGGCTGCTCGCCCCGGCGCTGCGGCGGGCGGCCGCGCGCCTCGCCCCGGCGCTGGCCCCTGCCCGCCTCGCCCGGGCGCTCTCCCCCGCCCGGCCCGTCGCCGTCGTGCCCGTGCCCTCCACGGCGGCCGCCCGCCGGGCCCGCGGCCGCGAGCCCGTGGCCGTCCTGGCCCGCGCCGTGGCGGGCGGCCTGCGCGACGGCGGGGTGCCCGCCCGGATGGTGCCGGCCCTCGTCCGCACGGGTCGCGGACGGGACCAGGTGGGCCTCGGCGCCCGCGCCCGCGGGCGCAACCTGACCGGTTCCGTCCGCATGACGAGACGTGGGGCGCGGGCCCTGGGACAAAGATCCATGTGCATTCTTGTGGACGACGTCCTGACGACCGGCGCGACGCTCGCCGCCGTCGAACGGGCCCTCGAAGGCCCCGGTCACGACGTCCTGGGGGCAATCGTGCTGGCAGCGACGCCGGCCCCGGGACGCGCGCCGCGGATCGCCCCGCGCGTGCCCATGGGGTGAAAGCGACGTATCGATCCGAACCTCAAAGTGTGACAGATCTGTGTCGTCCTGTTCACCGTTAGTTGGGACTGTCGTTACTCAGGTGACGGCGTTAGCCTGAACGTCCCACGCAGGATCCGAGGGCCGACGAAGTCGTCGGCCGCACGCGACGGGAGGTGGTTCGTGCCCGGCACCAGCAGGGGGTGCCAGACCCAGTAGAGACGGGCGCGCGCCGCCGGCAAGGGACGGCGTGGCCCAGTGTTCCCGGAGCGGAGATACGCACATGGAAATTGTCGTTGTCGGCAGGCACACGGACGTGGCAGACCGTTTTCGCCAGCACGTGGAGGACAAGCTCGCCAAGGTAGAGCTGCTGTCCCCGTACGTACGCCGGGTGGATGTGGAAGTCACGCACGAGAACAACCCGCGGCTCTCCGAGAACCGCGAGCGCGTCGAGCTCACGCTGCGCGCGAAGGGCCCGGTGATCCGCGCCGAGGCAGCGGCGGACGACCGCTTCGGTGCCCTGGACCTCGCCATCGACAAGCTGAACGAACGACTGCGCCGAGCCCGGGACCGTCGCAAGGACCACCGGAACAACAAGGTGCTCGCACCCGTGGACGTCCGTACCCTCGACGAGATCCTGACCGACGCCGGATCCGAGGACGGACCCGAGCCCCAGATCTCGACCCCGGCAGCGCTGGCCGCGCCGGGTGACTCCGTGGAGACCACGATCGGCGACTCGCCGGTGGTGATCCGGCAGAAGCTGCACCACGCCGACCCGATGACCCTCGACGACGCCGTGTACGAGATGGAGATGGTGGGCCACGACTTCTACCTCTTCATCGACAAGGAGACGTCGCGCCCCTCTGTGCTCTACAAGCGCAAGGGCTGGTCGTTCGGTGTGATCCAGCTCGACAACCCGTGCGGCGGCGCCCCGGTCACCGACCTGGCGTAGCCGAGGCCGGGCCGCGCCGAAGGCCCGGTAGGACGCAAGGGGCGAGGCGGAACCGTACAGCGGTTCCGCCTCGCCCTTGCCGTGCGCCGGGACGGACCGGCGGGCCAGCGGACCGGCGGACCCGCGGGTTTCTGGGTCAGCCCGGGTAGGACGCGAGGTCCACGTCCTCGGCGATCGGCTGCCAGACTCCGGTCTCCTCGTGCTCCAGGTCGCCCTCCCTGGTGACCACGAGGATCCCGTGGTCGTTCACGCCCGCCGCGATCTGCTCGACGTCGGCGAGCCCCGGTACCTGGCGCGACTGGCCGCCGGTGCTGGCCTGACCACCTACACCCGAGGTCCAGACCGTGGTCGTGTCCTCGCTGTCCCGGGTCAGGAGTGCGAGCGTGGTGAGCCCGCCCCAGCGGGCGTCGACGGTGTCGGCCACCGGTGCCGCCACCGTCAGCGCGGGCGCGAGGCTGACCGGGGTGTGCTGGGCGTCGCGCACCACGCCCGCCACCTGCACCTGCCGGCCGGACGGCGTCTCGCTGACGACCGCGATGCGCGCGCCCTCCGGCGACACGGACACGCTGACCACGCGGCGGCCGCTGAGCCACTCGGGCTCGATCTTGACCACGTCGAGCGTGTCCGTCGAGACCTGCAGCTCGCCCTGCCCGCCGCTGGTCCAGGTGTTGCCGAACTTGTCCACCGACGGCGCCGCCAGGTCCGTGCCCTCCAGGATCGGCACGGGACCCTCGCCCTCGTCGAGGGACAGGTTAACGATCTGGTCGGTGCCGTCGCGCACCACGGTCGGCGTCGTCGAGGGGCTGACGGCGAGCGCGGTCGGGTCGATCCCCGACAGGTCGACGGACATGTCGTGCTCCACGAGCCGGCCGTCCTCCACCCGGTACAGGTCGCCGTCCTTCAGCACGATCGCCTGGGCGATCGTCGCCGGCAGGTCGACCTCGGCGGCGTCGACGGACAACCTGCTCTGGTCGCTGTACAGCTCGACCTGGATCACGCGGCCCGCACCCTCGGACAGGGTGGCGGAGAACTGGGCGGCGATCACCGCGCGCTGGGCGGCCTGCACGGAGCTGATCTGCTCGCTGAGCCGGATCGCGACGCTGTCGGCGTCGTTCCGGCCCGGCACCGACGGCGACTGGAGCCGGGTGCCCTCCGGCACCAGGGTCTGCGTGGCGCCCTGGAGCCATTCGGGCGGCCCGGCCAGGATCTCCTTCACGGCCACCGTCTGCCACGCGCGGCGCGGGAACCAGCGCAGGTCGGGCACCAGGGTCTTGATGTCGCTCGCGCTCGGGAAGTAGAGGCGCGTCGCCCGGTACGAGCTCGAGAACAGGTTCGCGGGCACGAGCACGCCGTTGTCGAGGGCCGAGATCCGCCATTCGTCGCCGACCTTCACGACGGTGAACTTGTAGGGGGCCTCTCGCGGGCTGCCGGCCTCGGTGTACGCGCCCACGCTGTCGACGGTCGCGATGGTCGTCGCCCGGACGACGATCTCGACCGTGTCGGTGCTCCCGAGCTCGATCTCGTCCTCGAAGGGTTCCGGCATCGGCTCCTCGCGCACGACGCGCACCGCCTCCTCCGGCTCCCAGGTCTGCGCGACGTCGGTGGTCAGGAACTCCTTGGCCGTCTGGAACTCCTTGGGCGACGTCGCGGCCGCGGCCGTGGCCTGCAGGAAGCCCGACACGAGCGTCTGCGGGTCGGTGCCGGGCACGGGGCCCTGCGGCAGCAACGCGATGTCGACCTGCGTCTCGACGGGCGCGTTGCCCACCCGGACCGGCCCCGACGTCGGGATCTGCGCGCAGGCGCCCAGCCCGAGGACACCGACCAGCGCGACGACGGCGGCGGCCGCCGCGTTTCCGGGCCTGCGCATCAGTGCACCTCCAGGTCGTTCGGCACCGGTCTCGGTCCGGCCTCCGGACCGTGCTCGTCCGGCTCCGCGTGCTCGTCCGGCTCCGCGTGCTCGTCCGGCTCGCTGTACAGGTCGGGGATCTGCGTCGGCGTCGGGCCCGCGGACGGGTGCACCACCGGGATCTGGCCGGTGCGGACGCCCGGCTCGTGGGACGCGGGCGCCATCGTCACCGGCGGCTCCCCCACCTGCACGCCGGCGCTGCGCGGCAGCGTGAGGCGGAAGCTCGCGCCCTGCCCGGGCCGGCCCCACGCGTCGAGGCGGCCCGCGTGCAGGTGCGCGTCCTCGAGCGCGATCGCCAGGCCCAGCCCCGAGCCGCCCGTGGTGCGGGCGCGCGCCGGGTCGGCCCGCCAGAAGCGGTCGAAGACGTGCTCGACCTCCTGCTTGGTCATGCCGACGCCGTAGTCCCGCACGACGACCGCGACCGCGCGGTCGTCCTGCGCGACGGTCACCTCGACCGGGCGCTCCTCGGCGTGCTCGATGGCGTTGACCACGAGGTTGCGCAGGATGCGCTCGATCCGGCGCGGGTCGAAGTCGGCCGAGGCGTCGGCGTCGGGCAGGCGCACCGAGACCCGGACGTCCTTGGTCTCCGCGAGCGGGGCGGCCTGCTCCACCACGGACATGACCAGGTCGCGCAGGTCGCGGCGCTCGGCGTCGAGCACGGCGGCACCGGCGTCGAAGCGGCTGATCTCCAGCAGGTCCGCCAGGAGCGACTCGAACCGGTCGATCTGGCCCAGGAGCAGCTCGGCGGAGCGGCTGGTGTCCGGGTCCATCTGGTCGCGTGACTCGTGGATGATCTCGCTCGCCATCCGGATGGTCGTCAGCGGCGTGCGCAGCTCGTGCGAGACGTCGGAGACGAACCGGCGCTGCATGGCGGAGAGCTCCTCCATGCGCCGGATCTGGTCCTGCAGGCTCTCGGCCATCTCGTTGAACGACCGCGCCAGGCTCGCCATCTCGTCGGCGCCGCGCGCGCCCGGCATCCGCTCCGAGAGGTGCCCCTCGGCGAGCCGCTCGGCCACGGTGGCGGCCCGGGTCACCGGGGTCACCGTCTGCCGGGCCATGGTCCAGGTCACGACGCCGAGCAGCGCCAGCATGCCGAACCCGCCCGCGAGCAGCACGCGGTGCACGAACGACAGGGTCTCCTGCTCCGGCTCCAGCGAGTAGAGGTAGTAGATCTCGAAGCGCGAGTCCGGCGCGGCCTGCACGGTCGAGCCCACGATCACGCCGGGCCGGACCACGGCGGGATCGACGGCCGACGGGATGCCGACCGCCTGCAGCACCTGGTCGTCCTCCGAGGCGACGTTCGCCTGGCGCAGCTCGTCGGTGATGACGACGTCCGTCAGGTCACCCCGGGACACGACGTCGGACACCTGCGCGGTGCCGCCCGGCTCCTGCAGCAGGAAGTAGGCCTGCGCGGTGGAGCCGCTGGTGGCGGTCAGCGTCGAGACCGTGTCGTTCAGCAGGCTCTGCAGGTCGCCGTTCGACGTCGTCGCGGCGTTCGAGAAGTTCTCCGAGACCTTCGTCGTCAGCGCCGCGGCCTCGCGGTCGATCGCGGCGAGCCGCTGCTCGTAGATCCCGTCCCGCACCGACGTCGACAGGTACAGCCCCAGCACCGCGATGGCCGCGAGGCCGATCGCCAGCGCCGTGGTGACGACACGCAGCTGCAGCGAGGAGCGCCACTGCGCGACCCCGCGCCGGGTGGCCCGGACCGTGACCACCCGGGCCCGTGAGACCACCCGGCGGAGCCGTGTGACCAGGCCGGACGGCATCAGCGGGTCGCGCCCGCCTTGTAACCGACGCCGCGCACCGTCAGGACGATCTCCGGGTTCTCCGGGTCACGCTCGATCTTGGAGCGCAGGCGCTGGACGTGGACGTTGACCAGGCGCGTGTCGGCGCTGTGCCGGTAGCCCCACACGCGCTCCAGCAGCACCTCGCGCGTGAACACCTGCCACGGCTTGCGGGCCAGCGCCACGAGCAGGTCGAACTCGAGCGGGGTGAGCGCGATGCGCTCGCCGTCACGCATGACGGTGTGGCCGGTGACGTCGATCTCGACGTCGCCCACCACGAGCCGCTCCGGGCCCGGGTCCTCGCTGCGGCGCAGGCGCGCCTTGATGCGGGCCACGAGCTCCTTGGGCTTGAACGGCTTGGACACGTAGTCGTCGGCGCCGGACTCGAGGCCCACCACGACGTCGAGTGTGTCCGACTTGGCCGTGAGCATGATGATCGGCACGCCCGACTCGGCGCGGATCTCGCGGCAGACCTGGACGCCGTCCTTGCCCGGGAGCATGAGGTCGAGCAGCACGAGGTCGGGTTGGTGGGTCCGGAACATTCCGAGCGCGGAGTCCCCGTCGGCACAGAAGATCGCCTCGATGCCCTCACCCTTGAGGACGATGCCGATCATCTCCGCCAGTGCTGTGTCGTCGTCGACGACAAGAACTCGTACCTTCATGCCCTCCAGTGTGCCAGCCTGGTCCAGTAAACCCGTCCTCGCGGGCCGCTACCTGGCGTGTTCGGCGCAGGTTCACCCGGTTCGGGGCGAATGGCCACGTTGCGGGAAGCCGCACGGGATACGGGGGACAACCCCCGCGAGATCGGGCGGTCGACCCCATGTCGCGGGCGCACCCGCAGGGGCGAACCTGGCACCATGACAACCATGACCGTCGACCGGCTCACGGCCGGAGCCGTCCCGGGCGGCGCCGCCCGGCCAGGTCCCCACTTCCTGACCGCACCGTTCTCGGGCCGCACCTGGCGGGAGCAGGGCTACCTCACGCTCGTGCTCCTGCTGGCCCCGTTCGCCCTGACCTACACGATCTTCGCCGTGAGCTTCACCGTCGGCATCGCCGTGACCGTGGTGGGCCTCTTCGTCGCCGGCGCCGTGGTGCTCGGCGGGCGCGGCTGGGGCGCCGTGTACCGCGGGCTCGCCCGCGAGCTGCTCGACCTCGAGGTCGCCGCGCCCGCGCCGTACGTGCGGCCCCGCGGCTTCTGGCGCACGGTCGGCTCCCTGATCGGCGACGCCACCGGCTGGCGCGCGCTGCTGTTCATGCTGGTCACGTTCCCGCTGGCGATCATCGCGTTCGTCACGAGCACCACGATCCTGTTCACCGGCCTCGGCGCTCTGACCTACGGGATCTGGTACCGGTACCTGCCCACGCAGCCCGACAGCGAGGGCACGCTCCACCGGGGCGCCTCGTTCGGCACCGACTACTTCCTGGACACGCCGCCGCGCATCGCGCTGGCCGCGCTGGCGGGGCTGGTGCTGTTCTTCTGCTGGCCGTGGATCACGCGGATGTTCGCACTGCTGTTCCGGGTGCTCACCGCCGGCCTGCTGAGCCCGACCCGGGCGAGCCTGCGCGTCGCCGAGCTGGAGCGGTCCCGCACCGGCACCGTGGAGGACGCCGACGCCCGCCTGCGCAGCATCGAGCGCGACCTGCACGACGGCACGCAGGCCCGCCTCGTGGCCGTCGCCATGCAGCTCGGCGAGGCGCGCGAGCACCTGACCGAGGGCGGCGACGTCACCCAGGCCGCCGAGCTGGTCGACACGGCCCACGCGTCGACCAAGGAGGCGCTCACCGAGCTGCGCGAGCTGGCCCGGGGCATCCACCCGCCGGCGCTCGACAGCGGCCTCGCGGTCGCCCTCGAGACGCTCGCCGCGCGGTCGGCCCTGCCGGTCACCGTGGACGTGGACCCGAGCGTCGAGGCGGACGGCCGCCTGGTCCCGGCCCTGGAGTCGATCGCCTACTTCAGCGTCGCCGAGCTGGTCACCAACGCGGCCAAGCACGCCCGCGCCTCCGGGGTGTACGTGCTGGTCGAGTCGGTGCAGCGGGCCGGCGGCCCCGACGCCGCGCTCCGCATCCGGGTGCGTGACGACGGCCGCGGCGGCGCCGAGGTCGTCGCGCCCGACGGCTCGGGGCAGCGGTCGGGCCTGGCGGGCCTGGCCGAGCGGGTGCGGTCGGTCGACGGCACGTTCGACCTGTCCAGCCCGGTGGGCGGGCCTACGGTGGTCACCGTGACCCTGCCCACCGCCCGCCCCGCCGGCCCGGCATGACCGGCCCGACGCCGGACGCGGGCCTGCGCGTGCTGCTCGCCGAGGACTCGGCGATCCTGCGCGACGGCCTCGCCGCGCTCCTGACGCGCCGGGGCCACGCGGTGCGCACCGTCGCCGACGGCGCCGCGCTGGAGCGCGAGGTGGCCCGCGTCGCGCGCGAGGAGTCGCTGCCCGACGTCGTCGTCGCGGACATCCGCATGCCGCCCACCTTCACCGACGAGGGCCTGCGGGCCGTGCTGAACCTGCGGTCCCGGCATCCGGAGCTGCCGGTCCTGCTGTTCTCGCAGTACGTGGAGACCCGGTACGCGAGCCTGCTCCTGGCCGGGGACGCCCGGGGCGTGGGCTACCTGCTCAAGGACCGCGTGGCCGACGTGCGCGACTTCGTCGCGGCGCTCGGCCGCGTGGCGCGCGGCGAGACGGTGCTGGACCCCGAGGTGGTCACGCAGCTCATGGGCACCGCCCGGCAGGACGTCGCCCTGGAACGCCTGTCGGCGCGCGAGCGCGAGGTGCTGGGCCTGATGGCGCAGGGCAGGTCCAACGGGGCGATCGCCGACACGCTGCACCTGTCCTACGGCGCGGTCGAGAAGAACGTGGCGGCCATCTTCACCAAGCTCGACCTGCCGCAGGACGCCGCCGACCACCGGCGGGTCCTGGCCGTGCTGCGGCACCTCGGGGTCTGACCGCGCCGGGTCCGGGGCAGCGGCCCCGGACCCGGCGTCCGGCATCCGGTGGCAGACGTCAGAGCCGGCCGGCCGCCTTGAGCGCCAGGTACTCGTCGGCCAGGCGCGGCGCGAGGTCGTCCGGCAGCGCCTCGACCACGTCGGCGCCGTAGCGGCGCAGCATCGTGGTCACGGCGGTGCGCTCCAGGTCGCCGCGGGCGGCCGCCGCAGCGTCGTACACCTCGGCCACCGTCTCGCGGCCGGCGCGCAGGCCCGCCACCTCCTCGTCCGCGACGGACGCGACGACCACGGTGTGGTCGCGGGCGAGCTGGTCCACCACGGGCAGCAGGCCGTTCTCCACGGCCGCCGGGTCGAGGGTGGTCAGCAGCACCACGAGCGCGCGCTGGGTCATGCGCGTGCGCACCTGCGTCACGACGCCCGGCCAGTCCGTCTCCAGCAGCACGGGCTCGACGGTCGCCAGGGACTCCGCCAGCGCGGGCATGAGACGCGGCCCGGCCGCGCCCGCCACCCGCGCCCGCACGGTGCGGTCGAACGCCACGAGCTCCACGCGGTCGCCCGCGTGGCCGGCCAGCGCCGAGAGCAGCAGGGCCGCCTCGATGCTGGCGTCCAGGCGCGGGGCGCCCGTCGACTCCGCGGCGCCCACCCGGGCGGCGGCCGTGCGGCCCGTGTCGAGCACGATCAGCACGCGCCGGTCCCGCTCGGGACGCCACGTGCGCACCACGACCTCGCGCCGCCGGGCCGTCGCGCGCCAGTCGATCGAGCGCACGTCGTCGCCCACCACGTACTCCCGCAGCGAGTCGAACTCCGTGCCCTCACCGCGGATCTGCACCGCGGCCCGACCGTCCATCTCGCGCAGCCGCGCCAGGCGCGACGGCAGGTGCTTGCGGCTGGCGAACTCGGGCAGCACCCGCAGGCGGCCCGGGACCGGCAGAGTCACCTGCCGGCCGGCCAGGCCCAGCGGCCCGAGGCTGCGGACGGTCACGCCGCCGGCGGCCCGGTCCCCGCGCCGCGTGGGCACGAGGGTGGTGGGCAGCCGCGCGGCCTCGCCGTCGGGCAGGTCCACGTGGTGCCGGCCCGGGCCGCCCGCGGCCGGGCGCACCCGCTCGGACCGGCCCCGGCCCGGGCCGGCGCCGGCCGAAGGCCCCCACGCGTCCCGGACCACGGCCCGCAGGCGCCGGCCCGAGGCGTTGCGGACCACGAGCTCGCTGGTGGCCTCGGACCGCAATCGGACGGAGCCCGGCACGCGCCGCTGCACCGCCACCCGGCGCGGCGAGGCCGCCAGGGCGACGTCGGCGACGCAGGCCAGGACCACGACCGTGGCCCAGATGAGCACCGTCCCGTTGGCCGGCCAGATCAGCACGGGCACCACGCCGAGGCCCATCAGGGCGGCGGCCCGCCACGTCACGACCATGCGGCCCTCAGCGCGGCACGGGCACGGAGGCCAGCACCGTGTCCAGCACGCCCTCGGCGGTGACGCCCTCCAGCTCGGCCTCCGCGCGCAGCTGCACGCGGTGCCGCAGCGTCGGGTGGGCCAGCGCCTTGATGTCGTCGGGCGTCACGAACGAGCGGCCCGACAGCCACGCCCAGGCCCGCGCCGTGCGCAGCAGCGCGGTGGCGCCACGCGGCGAGACGCCGAGCGAGAGCGACGGCGAGAACCGGGTGGCGCGGCAGACGTCGACCGCGTAGCCGAGCACCTCGCGCGACACCTGGACCAGCGCGACCTCGGCGCGGGCGCGCTCCAGCACGCTCGCGTCGGCGACGGGCGTGACCCCGGCGGCGGCCAGGTTGCGGGGGTCGAACCCGGCGGCGTGCCGGGCCAGGACCTCGACCTCCTGGTCCCGCTCGGGCAGCGGCAGCACCAGCTTGAGCAGGAACCGGTCGAGCTGGGCCTCGGGCAGCGGGTAGGTGCCCTCGTACTCGACGGGGTTCTGGGTGGCGATGACGAGGAACGGGTCGGGCAGCAGGCGCGGCGTGCCGTCCACGGAGACCTGCCGCTCCTCCATCGCCTCGAGCAGGGACGCCTGGGTCTTCGGGGGCGTGCGGTTGATCTCGTCCGCCAGCACCAGGTTGGTGAACACGGGGCCCTCGCGGAACGAGAACTCGGCCGTGCGCGCGTCGTAGACGAGCGAGCCCGTCACGTCACCGGGCATGAGGTCGGGCGTGAACTGGACGCGCTTGGTGTCCAGCTTCAGCGCCGCGGCCAGGGTGCGGACCAGCAGCGTCTTGGCGACGCCCGGCACACCCTCCAGGAGCACGTGGCCCTGGCACAGCAGCGCGATGAGCAGGCTGGTCACGGCCGCGTCCTGCCCGACGACGGCCTTGCCCACCTCCGTGCGGACGGCCGCCAGGGCGGAGCGCAGCTCCTGCGACGGCGCGGGCGGAACGCTCGGGGCGGACGCCGGCGCGGGCTCGGCGTCGGCCTGGCCGTCGACCGGCACGGTCTGCACGGTCCGGTCGGACGTCGGCTCCGCGGGCTGCGCGGCGGGCTGTTCGGGGAAGGCTGGTTCGGTCACGGTCGGTGGACCTCGCTCTCCAGGGTGTCGAGTCGGCGCACGAGCTCGGCGAGCGCGGCGTCGTCAGCGGGCGGTGGGCCGTAGAGCAGGTCTGCCACCTGCTGCGACGGGCGGTTCGTGGCGGCCACGACGGCGTCGACCACGGTGTTGGCATCGGAGGACCGGGCCAGGCCGAGGCGCGTGGCGACCCGGTCGGCGGACGCGGCCCGCAGGCCAGCGGCGGCGTGCCCGCGGGCACGGGCCGCCCGGTACAGCCGGGCGCGGCCGCGGGTGGCCTCGGCGGAGCGGACGAGCACCGGCAGGTCCTCGACCACCAGCGGGCCCATGCGGCGCACGCGCCAGAACGCGAGCAGCACGGCGGCGAGCACCACCACGAGGGCGACGGGCGCCGAACCGGGCGGCATCAGCGCGTTCACCTGGCCGCGCTCGGCGGGCGTGGGCGTGTCCCCGCCGGTGCTGATGTCCATCGGGTTCGGCACCAGCCAGACGAGGTCCTCGTTCTGCCCGAGCATCCACAGCGCGAGCGCCGCGTTGCCCTCGTCCACGACCGAGCCGTTGCGGACCACCGCGGGGTCGTTGACCACGGTGACCGAGCGGTCCGGGAAGTCCAGCCGCGCGTAGGCGTAGGCCCCGGTGTCGTCCGGCCAGCACAGGACCGGGCGGACCTTGTCGGAGCCGCCCGACGCGTCGTACAGGCCGGGCGTCAGCGTGACCGCGCCCGCCGCCTGCGCGGCGGGGTCGGCACACTGCGGCTGCGTGGGTTCGGGCTGCTCGCCGTAGGTGATGTCAAGGAGGTCCTGGCTCACGCCCGCGACCATGCTGTAGTCGGGCTGGAGCACGACCAGGTCGGCGCCCGTGCGGTTCAGCGCCGAGATCTGGTCGTCGGCGAAGAACGACGGGTTGGGCGTGATCAGCAGCGTGCTGTCCTTGCCCGCGGCGGCCACGGCGTCGGCCACCGAGGTGACGTGGGTGATCTGCACGCCCTGGTCCTTCAGCACCTCCGCCACTGCCATGGCCCCGTTCGGCTCCGGGTTGTCCGGGGCGTACGGGTCGGCGGACGTCGGTGTGCGGACCACCGCGAGGAACAGCACGAACAGCGCGACGATGCCGAGCACCGTGAGCGGCCAGCGTGCCCGGCGCCACCGGCTCGCGGCGCGCGACCGCCCGCTGGTGTCGTCGCCGATGACCACCGGCGGCTCGTCGACCGGCCCCGTGGGCGCCGCGGCCACCGTGGACGGCGGCGTCGGGGCGGGCGGGGCCGGGAGCTGCGCGGTCATGCGGACACCTCGCGCTGCCCGTCGGCGCGCGCGGTGCCGTCCGGCTCCGCGCCGGTGCCCGTCCCGCTGCCCGGACCACCCCCGGACACGGCCACGGGCCGGGCGGCGGCGACCTGGCCGTCGAGCTCCCGCAGGGCGGCGTCGTCCGCGGCCGTGGCGACCCGGTCGCCGTACTCGACGCCGTCGAACAGGTCGGCGCCGGAGCGCAGGCCGGCGGCCTGACCGGGCAGGCGCTCGCCCGCGTCGCCCGCGGCCTCCTGCGCCGTGCGGCCGGGGCGCGGCTCGATGATCACGCGTTCCTCCAGGGACCGGACCACGGCCCGGAAACGTTCGGCGGCGGCCTTGTTCCAGTCGCCCGACGCCGCGGCGGCGTCGGCCGCGCCGCGCATCTGGGCGGCCGTGCGGGCGTCGTCGGTGTCGAGCACCTCCGCGGAGCCCGCCCGGTCGCGGCCCAGGCGCACGGGCCCGGCCACCAGCCAGGCGATCCCCAGGACGAGCACGGCGGCGACCGCGATGACGATCCCGAGCTGCGGCCCGGACATGGCCGTGTCGGGCCAGTCGATGCCGCTCAGCCAGTCCAGGACCCAGCGGATCAGGCGGGACAGCAGCGACTCACGCTCCGCGTACTCGGGTCGCTGCAGCTCGCTGGTGAGCCACTCGCGTGCGGTGTCCCGGTCCGGGACGACGGGCAGATCGGCCCTCATGTCACTTGTCCGCCGCGGCTGCGGCCGCGGCCTGCAGCTGCACGTCCAGTCCCTCGCGACGCATCCGGGTGTCGATGTAGAGCAGGGCGACGACGCCGCCGAGGAACAGGATGCTCATGCCGCCCGTGATCACGTAGGTGAGCCCGTAGCCGGCGGCCATGGCCGCGTCGCTGGCCGTCATCATCGCGACGCCCATCAGCGCGCCGATCGGCAGCGCGACGATCTGACCGATCACGCTGAGGATGATCGAGGTCAGCACGTAGATGCCGAGCACCCGCCAGAACGTGCCGCGGGTCAGCTTCCAGGCGCGCGTGAACGTGGCCCAGAAGCCGCCGCCCTCGACCGCGAGCGCCGGCGGGACCAGGATCACGCGGGTGAACGCCCAGACGCCGGCCACCAGGAGCGCGGCGAGCACGAGGAACACGCCGACCACGCCGATCGTGGGGTCCACGGCGAAGAGCCCGACGACGATGCCGACCGCCAGGGTGTAGGCCACGATCATGACGAGGGTCGACAGGAGCGAGAAGCCGATCAGGAACCAGGCCCGCTTGGCGACGCGCCGCCAGGCGTCGGACACCGAGATCTTGCGCCCGATGACGGAGTCGCTGACGGAGATGGCCATGACGCCCATCGCGAGCGGCGTGGCGAGCGTGAGCAGCAGCCCGGTGCCGAGCAGCGACCCGTAGGTGACGCCCAGCATGTCCTGCGTGAGGCCCATCTCGTCGAGCATCGGGTCGTTCCCGGCCGCGGCGAAGACGCTGCCGAACAGGTCGGTGAACCAGGTGGTCAGCGGGATGCTGATCAGGGTGCCGATCGCGACGGCCACGATGACGATGATCGCCGTGAGCCCGAGCGTGACGGCGGGGTTGTGCCGTACCGCCCCGAACGCGCCGTCGTACAGCTCACCGAGCGTGAGGGGGCGCAGCGGGACGATGCCGGGCTTGTCGGCGGCGGGCCGGTAGCCCGGGACCGCTCCCCCGGGCGCCTGCTGCCCGTACTGGCTCTGGCCGTACTGGGTCTGCCCGTACTGGGTCTGGCCGTACTGCCCGGCGGGCGGCGTGCCGTACTGGGGCTGCCCCGGCGCCTGCGGCGCGGACGGGTCGTACCCGGGCGCGTACTGCCCGTACCGCGGCGGCTCGCCCCAGCCGGCGGGCTGGGACCCTCCGGACTGCGGGGGCGTCGGCTGCGCCGGCTGGTCGGGTGCGCTCTCGGGCGTCGTCATGGGGCGTGCTCCGGATGTCGTCTGGGGTCGTGCCTGTGCGCCGCAACCCTAGTACGGGGCACCGACACGGGGTGGCGTAATTCGTGGGCCCGGGCGGGTCGCCACGCAACCGTCACCCGGCTGTAACCACCGTAGCGCCGGCCTCGTGCTCGGCGAGGTCGCCGGACGCGCCGGCCCGGACGGCCCGGCCGCCCAGCACGTACACGTAGGTCCAGAACGCGGCGAGGACGATCGCGCCGATCACGATCTTGAGCCACCAGTACAGCTCGGAGCCGGTCACGAAGCCCTCGACGAGGCCGGAGACGGCCAGGGCCACGGCGAGCCCGATGACCGTGGTGATCAGGGCGCGGCCCTCGGCGGCCATGGCGACCGACCGCTTGCGGTGCCCCGGGTCGATGAGCGTCCAGAACAGCCGCAGGCCCGCGGCGCCCGCCACGAAGATGCAGGTCAGCTCCAGCAGGCCGTGGGGCGCGATGAGCGTGAGGAAGAGGTCGAGCTCGTCGTGGGCGGCCATCATGCCGCCGGTGGCACCGATCTGGACCGCGTTCTGCCAGAGCACGTTCAGGGTGAAGAGGCCGGTGATGCCTCCGGCCACGGCCTGGGCCGCGATCCAGGCGTTGTTCGTCCACACCACGGCGGCGAACCCGATGCCGGGGTCGTAGTAGGAGGCGAAGGCCTCGTTGACGTAGTTCTCCTGCGCCGACGGCGGCATCATCGCGTTCATCGCGTCGGTGTCGGAGGCGATGTAGACGCCCGCGACGATCGCGACGAGCAGGCAGGCCGCCGTCACGGCGTGCGACCACCACCGGATCCGGTAGAACGCGGCGGGCAGCGACACGACGGCGAACCGCACCACCTCGCGCCAGGCGGGCTCGTGCGACCCGGCGATACGGGTGCGCGCCCGGTTGAGCACGTCGGACAGCCGGGTCACGAGCGCCGGGTCCGGCGCCGCCGAGCGCACGGTCGACAGGTGCGTGGCCACGGACTGGTACAGGCGCACCAGCTCGTCCGACTCGGCGCCGTCGAGGCGGCGCCGGGACGAGAGCTCCTTGAGGCGGTCCCACTCTGCGGCGTGCACGGCGGTGAAGGCGTCGATGTCCACGACGGTAGTCTGCCGCACAGGGACCGCGGTACGTCCCGAGGCCCGCACCAGCAGACTCATCCGACCAGACCCACCCGACCGGAGGAACCGTGCAGGACGGCATCGTCATCGGCGAGGGCGTGGTGCTGGACGCGCGCCCGGCCTCGTTCATCACGCGCGCCATGGGCGCCATGCTCGACTTCCTCGTGATCGGCGTGGTCGTCACCGCCGTTCTGATCGTGGGCGCGGTCTGGTTCCTGGAGAACGCCGTGCTGGGCGAGGACATCGCGATGGTGGTCTACGTCCTGGCGAACGTCGTGGTCATGGTGGCCGTCCCGGTCACGGTCGAGACACTGTCGCGCGGCCGCTCCGTCGGCAAGCTCGCGTGCGGCATCCGCGTGGTGCGCGACGACGGCGGCCCGGTCAGGTTCCGGCACGCCCTGGTGCGTGCGCTCATCGGCGTGATCGAGCTGTGGCTGACGTTCGGCGCCGTCGCCGCGATCGCCTCGCTGTCCAACGCGAAGGGCAAGCGCCTCGGCGACCTGGCGGCGGGCACGTACGCGGTCCGCGTGCGGGGCGGCAAGCCGGTCTCGGCCCCGATCGTGATGCCGCAGTCCCTCGCGGCGTGGGCCCGCACGGCGGACATGCGCCGCCTGCCGGACGGGCTGGCCCTGGCCGCCCGCCAGATGCTGGGCCGCGCCGCGCGCCTGGCCCCGGAGTCCCGGGCGCGGCTCGCCGACGACCTGGCCGGCCGCATCGAGCCGTACGTGGCCCCCGGGCCGCCGCCGGGCACGCACCCCGAGGCGTTCCTGCACGCGGTCCTGGCCGAGCGCCGCGAGCGCGAGCTCGGTGCGGGCCAGCGGGAGCGCAAGCGGGCGCAGGAGCAGGCCGAGCTGCTGCACCGGCTCCCGTTCGCGGTCGCCGACCCGCCCCGCTGACGCCTTCCGGCAGGGCGCGGACGTCGTGGGACGCCGTCAGGTGCGGACGTCGTCCCAGGCCCGCATCAGGCCCTTCGAGCGCAGCGCCGCGGAGCAGCGCAGCAGCCCGGCCTGCACCGCCCGGCGCAGCCGGGTCGACGTCGGCCGCTCGACGCCGTAGTGGATGGCCACCGCCAGGACGAGGCTCAGCGCGCCGGCCGCGACCAGCGCGACCGTGCGCGTGGTCTCGTGGGCCAGCACGTCGATGACGGCGTACCCGAACTGCGTGTGCACCAGGTAGACGGGGTACGTCAGGGCGCCGACCGTGCCCAGCACGGCCGCGACCCTACGAGGTGGGGCGTTCCTGCCGCGCAGTGTGGTGGCCCAGACGGCCACGACGCTGGCCAGCATGATCATCACGGCGATCACGGGGTTCACGGCCACGCCCTGGAGGTCGGACGCGCGGCCGGCGGCCTCCTGCACCCGCATGACGCACAGAACGAGGCCGCCCACGAGCAGCGTGCTGGTGACCAGGTCGAACCCGTCGCGGTACGCGAGGAACAGCAGCATGCCGACGGCGAAGTACGGGGCGTAGACGGGCACGAGCCAGTCGGCCAGCCAGTGGGCACCGAACTCCTGCGCGGCCCAGCCCGCGAGCGGCCAGATCGTGGCGAAGGCCAGCACGCGGTTGCGCGTGAGCGGCCCGAACGCCAGCACCACGAAGACCAGCAGGTAGAACTTCAGCTCCACCAGCAGGGTCCAGAACACGACCTGCACGCCCGTGACGTCGAAGAGGTCCTGCACCATCGTCAGGTTGACCAGGGTCTCGGTCAGGCTGGTCTGCCGCCCGCCGGACCAGAACTGCTGCAGCCCCACGGTCAGCACGATGCACGCCCAGTACGCGGGGAAGAGCCGGCCCACGCGGGAGGCGACGAAGCCCGCGATCCCCCGGCCGTCCGCGCTGAGCAGGATCACGAACCCGGAGATCACGAAGAACAGCTCGACGCCCAGCCACCCGTACCGCGTGACCTCGTTGAGCAGCGGGAACGCCCGATCCGGGTCGGCGCCCCAGTAGCTGGTCACCGTCGAGGTGGCCGTGAAGTGGTAGAGCAGCACGGCCGCCGCGGCGCCGAAGCGCAGGCCGTCCATGGCCACGAGCCGGCCGGTCGCCTTGCGGCGTGGGGCCCCCGTGGTCGCAGGGCTCGCCTCGGGAACGGTTGCGGTCAGGCTCTCGTCAGGACGGGTCATCGCCGCCGACCTTAGATCACGGAAAGATAACGGTCAAAATCACCCTAGCAGAAGGGCCAGGAGCGTCTTGGCCGAGGTGTCCCAGTCGTAGCCGGCGGCTCGGAGCCGTGCGGCGGCCGACCGCTCGGCCCAGGTCTCGGGGTCGTCGAGCGCGCGGACGGCGGCGACGTACCCGTCGACGTCGTCCGGGTCGACGTACGCGCCCGCCGCCCCGCCGACCTCGCGGAACACCGGGATGTCGCTGACCACCAGGGGCGTGCCGAGCGTCATCGCCTCCACGAGCGGCAGGCCGAAACCCTCGTCGCGCGAGCCGGAGACCAGCGCCGTCGCGCCGCGCAGCACGTCGCGGTAGTCCTCGTCGGAGGCGCCGTCGTGGAAGACGAGCGTGCCCGGCCCCGCCAGCTCCGTCAGCGCCGCCCGCCGCTCGGCCGTGACGGGGCTCATCAGGTGCAGCTCCCACCCGGGCAGGTGCGCCATGGCCCGCGCCGGTAGCTCGACGTTCTTGTACGGCATGAACGAGCCCATGTAGACCAGCGAGCGGGTCCGCTCCGTGCGGGGCAGGTCCGGCACCGGGTCGGGCGCGTTCGGCACCACGGTGACCGGGCGGCGGGTCAGCCGGTGGGCGGCGATCAGGTCGCGCGTGGTCTCCGAGACGGTCACCACGGCGTCGGCCCGGTTCAGCAGCACGCGCTGCGGCCACCACGCGAGGTGGAACGCCCGCCACAGCAGGCGCACGGGTGCCGGCAGGTTCCGCGGGGGCGTGGGGTGCCGGTAGTAGATGAGGTCGTGCAGGGTCAGCACCACCCGGTAGTCCCGGCCCCAGGTGCCCATGGTCTGCATGGGGCTGAACACGACGTCGGCACCCGTGCGGCGCACCTGCCGGGCCACGAACGGCTCGCGCCAGCTCGTCGGTGCGCTCACCAGGTGCCACGGCAGCCCGGCCGGCAGGTGGTCGAGCTGGCGCTCGTCGTCGACCAGCACCTCGATGGGGTGCAGCCGGGCCAGCGCCGTCACGATGCCGGCGGTGTAGCGGCTGATCCCGTCGTGCCGGCCGACCCGCAGGTACCGGCAGTCGACGACGATCCTGGGCCCCGTCACGACGCGGCCCCGTCGAGGCCCGCCAGGAACGCCTCGACCTGCTCGGCAACGGCGTCCGGCGCCTCGTAGTGCGTCAGGTGACCCACCCGCGGCACGACGGCGAGCCGTGCGTCGGCGAACAGGCCCTGCAGCACGCGCTGGGACGGCAGCGGGGCGACGTCGTCGTTCTCGGAGGCGACCAGGAGCGTCGGCAGGCCGATCGCCGGCGCGTAGCCGGAGACGTCCGTGCCCACCGAGGCGTGGAACGCCTCGAGCAGCGTGCGCCGGTCCGCGAACCCGGAGAAGTACCGGTCGTGCTCGGCGTGGATCCAGCGCCGCAGGACCCGGTCGTCCGTGGTGACCATCGCCACACTCGCCACGCGCGTGAACACCGGGTGCCGGAGCAGCCCCGTGCCCACCCGCTCCGGGAGCGCGGCGGCGAGCCGGTGCACCCCGACCGTCACCGCGCTCAGCGCCCGGCGCGGTCCCGCGAGCGCCGCCGTCGCGATCGGGTTCACCAGGACGAGCCCCCGCAGGGCCGGCGCGTCCGGCGTCTCGGCCGCGACCGTGGCCGCCGCGACGATCGAGCCGAAGGAGTGGCCCGCCAGCACGGCGTCCCCCTCGGGCACGAGCGCGGTCAGCAGCTCGGCGGTCCAGGCGGCGTAGCCGGGGATGTCGTGCACCCCGTCGCGAAGCGGCGCGGACCCCCCGAACCCGGGCAGGTCGGGCACATATACCTGCACGTCAGGACGCCGCCGCACGAGGTGCGCGACGATCGGCTCCAGGCCGTGGTGGTCGCCCCGCAGCCCGTGCAGGAACACGATCCGGTGCGGCGCGGCGGGGTCGCCGTAGACCCGGACGTGGGCGCGGACGCCCCGGATCTCGAGGTCCGCGTCGCGCGCGGGTGTGGCCGCGACCAGTCCCGCGTACGGTGCCTTCTGCGGGGAGGTGCCCGGCGCCGCGTGGCCCGGAACCTGCCCTGCCCCAGGCGCTGTCCCGGGCGGCGACGCGGCGCTGTCGCGCGGGTGCGTGTCGGTGTTCATCGCGCTGACCCTAAGCACTCGAGGGACGGTCACGGGAGGGGTCCGAGAAAGATGGGGGAAAACCCCCATGTCATTACGGGGGGAAACCTGGTGGCGGAGAAGGGCATCCTTACGTCACCGTTGTCCCATGCAAGCCATAGCGGTCGCCCTCGCCGTGCTCGGCGCCGCCCTGTTCGCCGGGGCAGCAGTCCTGCAGCACCGCGAGGTGGCCGACCTCTACGGAGAACCCGACCCCCGCGAGCGCGTGATGTCGCTGCGCCGGCTCAGCCGGATCGCCCGGCGGCCCGGCTGGCTGGCCGGGTTCGGGCTCGCGGCGGGCGGCACGATCGTGCACGCCGTGGCGCTGGCCCTGGCCCCGCTCCGGCTCGTCCAGCCGATCGGCGTGCTCGCGGTACCCGTGGCCGTGCTGCTCTCCTCGCTCCGCCTGCGGCGCGCGCCCGGCCGCAGCGTGCTGCTGGGCGTGGCCCTGACCATGGCGGGCGTCGCGGTCTTCGTGGCCGCCTCGGTCAGCGCCACCTCGGGCAACCCGCCGCCCCCCGGTTCCACCCTGCCGACGATCCTGGTCGTCGGCAGCGTCGTTCTCGCCCTCGGTGCGGCCGGCCTCGCGATCGGCGGCTGGCTGCGCTGCGTCGCCTGCGCGACGGCGGGAGCCACCGCGTTCGGCCTGCTCTCCGCGCTGATGCGCGTGGTCTTCCAGGAGCTCGCGCGCGGCACGCAGTGGTACGACCCGCAGGTGCTCGGCACGGCGGCGTGCGCCGTCGCGGCGCTGGTGCTGGGCGGCTGGCTCGTCCAGCAGGCCTACCCCGCCGGCCCGCCCGAGGTCGTGGTCGCCTGCCTGACCGTCGTCGACCCGATCGTCGCCGTGCTGCTCGGCGCGGTGCTCCTCGGCGAGGGGGCCGACACCTCGGTCGGCACCTGGTTCCTCCTCGGCGGGGCGGCGACCGCCGCGGCCGCCGGGGTCCTCGTCCTTGCCCGGCTCCACCCAGACGCCGTCGCGGCCCGCGCGGCGCGCAGCAACCCTTCGAGACTTCCCGAACCATCGAGAGGTACAGCACAGTGAACCTGCCTGGTACTCCCCGCACGATCTTGATCGGCGCCGATACCTACCCGCCCGCCGTGAACGGCGCCGCCCGGTTCGCCGGCAGCCTGGCCACGGGACTGGCCGGCCGTGGGTACGACGTGCACGTGGTGGCCCCGTCGCCGACGGGCAAGCCGGTGCGCGAGGTGCGTGACGGCGTCGTCCTGCACGGGCTGCGGTCCAGCCGGTACCCGACGCACCACAACCTGCAGATCTCCCTGCCCTGGGAGACGCGCCGCGCGGTCACGGAGATCCTGGACGAGGTACGGCCCGACGTCGTGCACACCAACGGCAGCTTCATCGTGGGCCGCGCGCTGGTCGACACCGCGCACCGCGCGGGCCTGCCGATCGTGGCGACCAACCACCTGATGCCGGAGAACCTCGTGGGCTACCTGCTGGTGCCGGGCGCGATGCACCGCCGGGTCGGCCGCTGGCTCTGGCAGGACATCGGCCGCGTCTACGCGAAGGCCGACGTCGTCACCGCGCCCACGCCCCGCGCCGTCGACCTGCTGGCGCAGCACGCCGGGCTGAGCCACGCGATCCCCGTGTCCAACGGCATCGACACCGACCGGTACACGACCTCCGTCCGCGAGGGGCGCGACGAGCCCACCGTGCTGTTCGTGGGGCGACTGGACCAGGAGAAGCGGGTCGACGAGATCATCCGCGCCTTCGCCCTGCTGCCCGCGGACCTCCCCGGCCGGCTGGAGATCGTCGGCACCGGCGCGAAGGCCGACGAGTGGGCTGCGCTCGCCGCCGAGTCCGGCGTCGCGGGCCGGGTCCGGTTCCGCGGCTACGTGCCCGACGACGAGCTGCTCGCCGCCTACTCCGCCGCCGACGTGTTCTGCATGCCCGGTGTGGCCGAGCTGCAGAGCCTGGTGACCCTGGAGGCCATGGCCTCGGGCCTGCCCGTCGTGGCCGCCGACGCGATGGCGCTGCCGCACCTGGTGCGCCCCGGCGTCAACGGCTGGCTCTACACCCCGGGCGACGTGCGCGAGCTGGCGAACCGCCTGGGCGACCTGCTGGCCGACGCCGGCCTGCGCCACCGCATGGGCGCCGCAAGCCGCGAGCTCGTCGCGGCGCACGCCGTGGACGGCACGCTGGACGCGTTCGCCGAGATCTACGAGAAGGTGCACGCCACGCGCGCCACCCCTGCGGCGGCCTGAGCCGCTGTCGCTGGTCGAGCCCCGCCGTCGCTGGTCGAGCTTGTCGAGACCCTGGTCTCGACAAGCTCGACCCGCGAAGGCTCGACCCGCGAGGGCGACAAGCTCGACCCGCGATGGGCTAGCCCCCGAAGACCGGGGCCACCGCCTTGACCAGCTCGTTGCCGCCCAGCACCAGGAACATCGCGGCCACCAGCACCAGGATCACGTTGACCCACCAGCGGTTGCGCCACTGCTGCGGCACGGCCTTGCTGTTCATCAGGAACAGCAGCGTGAGCGCCAGGAACGGCATGAACAGCGAGCCCAGCGCGCCGTAGACCACGACCAGGAGGATGGGCTTGTCGAGGAACAGCAGCGCCATCGGCGGGAACGTCAGCCACAGGATGTACCAGCGGTAGTAGGTGCCGCCCGCGCCCCGGCGGCGGTCGTCGGCCGGCAGGTTGCGCATGGTCGCCACGAAGTCGGCGAACATGAGCGACACCCCGTGCCAGACGCCGATCACCGACGAGAACGTCGCGGCGAAGAAGCCGACCAGGAACAGCGGCGCCATGAACGCCCCGTAGCGCTGGGCGAGCACGTCGGCGACGTCGACCAGCCCCTGCTCGCCGTCCGCCACGGCGAGGCCGGCCGAGTACAGCAGCTCGGAGCCGACGATCAGCATGGCGATCACGAACACGCCCGACATGAAGTACGCCCACGCGTTGTCGAGACGCATGACCCGCATCCAGCGCGGCGTGTCCCAGCCCTTCTCCGTGAGCCAGTAGCCGTAGGCGGCCAGCGTGATGGTGCCGCCGACGCCGCCCGCCAGGCCGAGCGTGTTCAGCACCGCGCCCTCGGGGATGATCGGCACCAGGCCCGCCGCGATCTCGCCGAGGTTGGGCGTCGTCAGCGCCGCCGAGCCCACCACGGTCACGAACATGACGCCGATGAGCACGGCCATCACGTTCTCGAACGGCTTGTACTTGCCGAACCAGACCAGCAGCAGGCCGGCGACGCCGGCGGCCATCGCCCAGTACCGCACCTCCAGCACCGGGAACAGGCCGTTCAGCGCGAGGCCGACGCCGGACATCGCCGCGGCGCCGTAGCTGAAGCCCCACACCACCACGTACACGCCGAAGTAGACGACGGCCCACAGGCCGAGCGACTTCCAGCCGTCGAAGATGGTGCGGCCGGTCGCGAGCGTCCAGCGGCCCGCGCCCTCGACCAGCGCGATCTTGACGACGACGCCGAGGATCACCGCCCACAGCAGCGCGTACCCGTAGTTGCTGCCCGCGACCATCGTGGCGACCAGGTCGCCGGCGCCGATGCCGGTGGCCGCCACGACCAGGCCCGGGCCGATGATCCGCCAGCGCGGTCTCTCCAGGGACTCGCCCTGCCGGACACCGGCCTCGTCGCCGGACGTCCGCTGGTCCTCGGTCAGCCGATCTCCTGGAAACCCCTGTGAAGTGACCTCATTGTCCTTTTCCATGGCGTGACTGTACCCATGCGTTTCACCCGCCCAAAAGGGACGCGCACCCGCCCCGGACCGTGTCACAGAGGTTTAACAGGACTGCAATCCATTGCATACACACACGACCCTGTCTGAGTGATTGTATGCAATCGTCCCTCTCAGACCCGGATTGGATTCTCCAGTGCGCACACCACTGCCGCGGCTGCGCGGCCCACTCGCCCCCGCCGCCGGCCTCCTGGCCACGGCGCTCGTCCTGTCCGGCTGTCAGGAGGTGCAGACCTCCGCCCCCGCCGAGGAGACCGCCGACGTCACCGGCGTTACCCTGGACGGCCGCACGGTCGAGGAGGGCGGCGACCTCGTCATGGCCCTGTCGGCCGAGCCCGACGTGCTCGACCCGACCACCTCGTCGTCGCTCTACACGCGCTACGTCATGGAGACGATGTGCGAGAAGCTCTACGACATCGACGAGTCGGGCGAGATCGTCCCGATGCTCGCCACCGAGCTGCCCGAGGTCTCCGACGACGGGCTCACCGTCACGTTCCCGATCATGGAGGGCGTGCAGTTCGCGGACGGCACGCCGTTCGACGCCGAGGCCGTCAAGACCTCGATCGAGCGCCACCTCACCAAGGAGGACTCCTCCCGGCGCAGCGAGCTGGGCCCGGTCGAGGAGGTCACCGCCGTCGACGACAGCACGGTCGAGATCACCTACGAGACGCCGTTCGCCCCGCTCACCGCGGTCCTGGCCGACCGCGCGGGCATGATCATGTCGCCCACGGAGCTGGAGAAGGCGGGTGACGACTTCGGCGAGCACCCCGTCTGCGTCGGCGCCTTCAAGTTCGTCGAGCGCGTGCCGCAGACGTCGATCACGGTCGAGCGCGACCCGCTGTACTACGACGCCGACAACGTGCACCTGGACACGATCACCTACCGCATCATCACCGACGCCAGCATCCGCTCGGCCAACCTGCGCTCCGGCGACGTCCAGGTCGCCGACTCCCTCTCGACCCAGGACCTGGCCGAGCTGGAGTCCGCCGACGGCGTCGGCCTGCTGGAGGTCGGCTCGCTCGGCTACCAGGCCATGACGGTCAACGTGGGCAACACCGACGGCGTCGGCGCACCGCCCGGGGAGATCGACACCCCCATCGCCACGGACCCGCGCGTGCGCCAGGCCCTGTCGATGGCCGTGGACCGCGAGCAGCTCGTGAAGTCCGTGTTCAACGACCGGTACGACCCGGCCTGCTCCCCCATCTCCCCCGCGTCCCCGTTCAGCAGCGACGCGAGCGAGGCCTGCCCGGAGTACGACCCCGAGGGCGCCAAGGCGCTCCTCGAGGAGGCCGGCGCGGACGTGCCGTACAAGATCGAGATCAAGGTGACCAACACGCCCGACACCCTGCGCCTGGCGCAGGCCGTCCAGGCCTCCGTGGCCGACGGCGGGTTCGAGCTCACCATCGTCCCGGTCGAGTACTCCTCGCTGCTCGAGGTGCAGGAGCAGGGCGACTTCGACCTGCTGCAGCTCGGCTGGTCGGGCCGCGTGGACCCGCACGGCAACATGTTCAACTTCCTGTCCACCGGAGCCGGCAACAACTACTCCGGGTACAGCGACCCCGAGGTGGACGACCTGCTCACGCAGGCCGCCACCGTGATCGACCCGGCCGAGCGGGCCGAGCTGTACGGCCAGGTCGTGACCAAGGTCCAGGCGGACAACCCGATCATCTACCTCTACCGGACGCGCAGCATGACCGGCCACGCCGACGAGGTGGCGGGCATCTCCACCTACGCCGACGGCGTGGTGCGGCTGAGCAACGCCGCGTTCGTCGAGCCGGCCGAGGGCTGAGAGCACCCACGATGCGTCGTTACCTCCTCGTCCGCCTCGGCCAGTCGGCCGTGACGCTCCTGCTGGCGTCGATGGTCATCTTCCTGGGCGTGCGCATGCTGCCCGGCGACCCCGCGCTCGCGATGGCGGGCGAGGAGGCCACGCCGGAACGGCTCGCCATGATCCGCGCCGACCTCGGCCTGGACCAGCCGGTCTGGGTGCAGTACGGGCGGTTCCTCGCCGAGGTCGTCTCGGGCGACCTCGGCGAGTCCACCCGCACCGGCGCCTCCGTCGCGAGCATGATCGGCGCCACGCTGCCGGTGACGCTCTGGCTGTCGCTCTACGCGATCGTCGTCGCCGTCGTGACCGGGGTGGCGCTCGGCCTGCTCGCCGAGCGGTACCGCGGGCGCTGGCCCGAGTGGGTCGCGAACGCCGCGGCCCTGACCAGCCTGTCGGTGCCCAACTTCTGGCTCGGCATGCTCGCGATCGTGTACCTGTGCATCGGCCTGGGCCTGTTCCCGGCGTCGGGCTACGTGCCGCTCACCGACGACCCGGTGGGCTGGGTGGTGCACCTGACCCTCCCGGCGCTGATCCTCGGCACGGGCCTGGCCGCCGTCATCATGCGGCAGACCCGGGCCTCCATGATCGAGGCCATGCGCACCGACTACGTGCGCACGGCCCGCGCCAAGGGCCTGGGCCGCACCCGGGTGCTGCTGCGGTACGGGCTGCGCAACTCCCTGATCGTCGTGGTCACCATCGCCGGGCTCCAGCTCGGCGGCCTCATCTCGGGGGCCGTGGTGACCGAGCAGATCTTCGCGCTGCCCGGCTTCGGCAAGCTCACGCTCGACGCCGTCTTCCAGCGCGACTACCCCGTGATCCAGGCCGTCGTGGTGCTCACCACCGTCGGGTACGTGCTGGTCAACCTGGCCGTGGACGTCCTGTACTCCGTCATCGACCCGCGCATCCGAGTGGGAGGCCGCTCATGACCGTCATCGAGCACGGCGATCTCTCGCCCGAGCCCGCGCCCGCCGTCGTCGGGCCGCGGCGCCTGCTGTCCCGGCTGCGCACGCCGCAGGCGATCACCGGCGCCGCGATGCTCGCCGTGGTGGTGCTCGCCGGGCTGCTCGCGCCCCTGCTGGCCCCGCACGGGCCCGCGGAGGTGCACTTCGACGCCCCGTTCCAGCTCCCCGGCACCGTCGGGTACGCGCTCGGCACCGACGACCTGGGCCGCGACATCCTGTCCCGGATGATGTACGGCATCCGCGCCTCGCTCATGGTGGGCGTCGTGGCGGTGGGCCTCGCCGTCGTCGTCGGCACGCCGCTCGGGCTCGCCGCCGGGTACTACCGGTGGCTGGACGCACCCGTCTCGCGCCTGACCGACGTGACGCTCGCGTTCCCGTTCCTCATCCTCGCGGTGGGGCTGGCCGCCATCAACGGGCCCAGCCTGTCCGGCGCGGCGATCTCGCTCGGCATCGCGCAGGTGCCGACCATGGTGCGCGTGGTGCGCGCCGAGACGATGCGCCTCAAGGAGAGCCCGTTCGTGCTCGCCGCGACGGCGATGGACGCGTCGGGCCCGCGGATCCTCGCGCAGCACATCCTGCCCAACTGCCTCTCGGCGATCATCGTGCAGGCTACGGTCATCATGCCGGCGGCGGTGCTGGGCGAGGCGGTGCTCTCGTTCCTGGGCCTCGGCATCCAGCCGCCCACGCCGAGCCTGGGCATCATGCTCTCGGACGCGCAGCAGTACCTGGGCCGCGCGCCCACCGCCGCGCTGTTCCCGGGACTTGCCATCGTGGCGATCTGCCTCGGCTTCAACCTCCTCGGGGACGCCCTGCGCGACGCCCTCGACCCGTCCACCGACCGTAAGTGAGTGCCATGACCTCGACGCCGTTCGTCCGGCCGACCACCCCGCTGACCCGCCCCGACCTGAAGGGCACGTTCGGGATGGTGGGCTCCACCCACTGGATCGCCACCGCGAGCGCCCAGGCCGTGCTCGAGCGGGGCGGCAACGCGTTCGACGCCGCGGTCGCCGGCGCGTTCGTGCTGCACGTCGTGGAGCCGCACCTGAACGGGCCGGGCGGCGACATGACCGGCGTCTTCGTGACGGCGGACGAGCCGGCGCACCCGCGCGTGCTGGTGGGCCAGGGGCCCGCGCCCGCGGGCGCGACGATCGAGCACTACCGGTCCGAGGGCCTGGACCTGGTGCCCGGCTCGGGCGCGCTGGCGGCGGCGGTGCCGGGCAGCGTGGACGCGTGGCTGCTGCTCCTGCGCGACCACGGCACCTGGGACCTCGCGGACGTGCTGGCCTACGCCATCGGGTACGCCCGCGACGGGCACCCGCTGCTGGAGCGCGTGGCGGGCACCCTGACGAACGTGGCCGACCTGTTCCGCGACCACTGGCCCACCTCCGCCGCCCACTGGCTGCCCGACGGCGAGGTGCCCGCCCCCGGCACGGTCGTCACCAACCCGGAGTACGCCGACCTGCTGGACGCCGTGGTCGCGGCCGGTTCGGGGGCGGCGACGCGGACGGAGGCGATCGACCTCGCCCGCGCCGCCTGGCGCGAGCAGGTGGGCGCGGCCGTGGAGGCGTTCGTCGCCACGCCGCACCGGCACGCCGACGGCGCCGACCACGCAGGCGTCATGACGGCCGCCGACGTCGCGGCCTTCGCGGCGTCGTACGAGGACGCGGCCACGGTGACCTTCCGCGGGTACACGATCGCCAAGACCGGCGCGTGGGGCCAGGGCCCGGCGCTGCTGGCCACCCTGAAGATCCTGGAGGGTCTGGACGACGCCGCGCTGGACCCGTCCACCGAGCTGGGCGCCCACACGGTCCTGGAGGCGCAGAAGCTCGCGCTCGCCGACCGCGACGTCTGGTACGGCGACCCGGCCGCCGACGACGTGCCGCTGACGTACCTGCTCAGCGAGGAGTACGCGGCGCTGCGCCGGGCGCTGATCGCGGACACCGCGAGCCACGAGGTGCGTCCGGGCGAGGTGCCGGGCCGCGCGACGCCGCCGGTGCCGGTGCTGCGCACCGAGTACGCCACGAGCGCGCCGGCCGGGTCGCTGCCGGGCGCGCCCGGGGGCAGCGCGGCGGCGGGCGTGGGCGAGCCGACGGTCGAGGTCTCGACAAGCTCGACCCGCGGCGCGGAGCCCGACTCCCCCGAGCACACCGGTGCCACCCGCGGTGACACGTGCCACATCGACGTCGTGGACCGCTGGGGCAACATGGTCTCGGCCACGCCGTCGGGCGGCTGGCTGCAGTCCTCCCCGACGGTGCCGGGCCTGGGCTTCTGCCTCGGCACGCGCCTGCAGATGACGTGGCTGGACGAGGCGTCGCCGTCGGCCCTGACCCCCGGACGGCGGCCGCGGACCACGCTCACGCCCACCCTCGTGCTGCGCGACGGCGAGCCCGTGATCGCGCTGGGCTCGCCCGGCGGCGACCAGCAGGACCAGTGGCAGCTCCTGTTCCTGCTGCGCGTGCTCGTGGGCGGGTACACGCCGCAGCAGGCGATCGACGCGCCGGCCCTGCACACGACGTCGTTCCCCGGCTCGTTCTGGCCGCGCACCTGGACACCGGGCGGCGCCGTCGTGGAGGACCGGCTGGGCGAGGACGTCATCACCGCGCTGGAGGGCCGCGGCCACGTGGTGACCCGGGCCGGCGACTGGGCGCTGGGGCGTCTGTCCGCCGTGACCCGCGACCCGGCCACAGGCCTGCTGGGCGCGGCCGCCAACCCGAGAGGAGCGCAGGGATATGCCGCAGGACGCTGACCGCCCCGCCCCGCTGCTGCGCGTGCGCGGCCTGGAGGTCGCCTACGGCGACACCCCCGTCGTGCGCGGCGTCGACCTGGACGTGGCGCGTGGGGAGCGCGTGGCGATCGTGGGCCAGTCCGGCTCGGGCAAGTCGACCGTCGTGGCCGCGCTCCTGCGGCTCCTGCCCGGCGCGGGCCGCATCACGGGCGGCACCGTCGAGCTCGACGGCGAGGACCTGACCGCCGCGGGCGAGGCGCGGATGCGCGCCGTCCGGGGCGGCCGCATCGGGCTGGTGCCGCAGGACCCGGGCACCAACCTCAACCCGGCCATGCGCCTGGGCGACCAGGTAGCCGACGCGCTGCGGGCCCACGGCCTGCGCGGCCCGGCGGTGCGACAGCGCGTGCACGAGCTGCTGGAGGAGGCCGGCGTGCCCGAGCCGGAGCGGCGGGCCAAGCAGTTCCCGCACGAGTTCTCCGGCGGGATGCGCCAGCGCGTGCTCATCGCGATCGCGCTCGCCCGTGAGCCGGAGCTGCTGCTCGCCGACGAGCCGACGTCGGCCCTGGACGTGACCGTGCAGCGGCGCATCCTGGACCACCTGGTGGCGCTGGCCGAGTCCCGCGGCACCGCGATGATCCTGGTGACGCACGACCTGGGCCTGGCCGCGGACCGCGCCGACCGCGTGATCGTCATGCTCGACGGCGAGGTCGTGGAGCAGGGCACGCCCGAGCAGGTGCTGCGCGCGCCGCAGCACGAGTACACGCGGCGGCTGGTCGCGGCGGCGCCGGCCGTCGTCGTCGCCCAGGGTGAGGCGGAGGCCCCTTCGGAGCGGCCGGGCGCGGCAGAGGGGACGGGCGCGGACGCGCCGTCGTCCGCCGACGTCGTCACCGTCCGCGACCTCGTCAAGGAGTACCGGGTGCGCGGGCGCGGCGGGGTGCTGCGCGCCGTCGACGAGGTGTCCTTCTCCGTGCCGCGCGGCGGCACCACCGCCCTGGTGGGCGAGTCCGGCTCGGGCAAGACGACGGTCTCGCGGATCCTGCTCGGGCTGGAGGCCCCGACGTCGGGCGAGGCGCTGGTGGACGGCCGCAGCATCTCGGGAGCGGCCCGCGCCGAGCGGCGCGCGCTGCGCCGCCGGGTGCAGCCGGTGTTCCAGGACCCGTACGCGTCGCTCGACCCGACCCACACCGTGGAACGGGTGGTCGACGAGCCGCTGCGGATCTTCGGCATCGGGGACCGGGAGTCGCGCCGGGCGCGCGTGGCCGAGCTGCTGGACCAGGTGGCGCTCCCCCGGGACGTCGCCCACCGGCACCCGGGCGCGCTGTCCGGCGGGCAGCGCCAGCGCGTGGCGATCGCGCGGGCGCTGGCCCCCGGGCCGGAGCTGCTCGTGCTCGACGAGGCGGTCTCGGCGCTCGACGTCCTGGTCCAGGAGCAGATCCTGGATCTCCTGGCTGACCTGCAGGAACGCCTCGGGGTGTCGTACCTGTTCATCAGCCACGACCTCGCGGTGGTGCGCGGCATAGCGGATAATGTGGTGGTGCTGCGGCAAGGCCGCGTCGAGGAGCAGGGGTCCGTCGACGACGTGTTCCACTCCCCGCGGGCCGCCTACACCCGAGACCTGCTAGGAGCCATCCCCGGTGCCGCTTTCGCCCGATGAGCCCGTGCTCCCTGCCGTGGTGCGGCCCTCCGTGCAGGACGCGATCCGGCGCGACATCATCGCCGGGGTCCTGACTCCCGGCGCCCGCGTGACCGAGGCCTCGCTGGCCCAGCGGTACGACGTCTCGCGGGTGCCGGTCCGGGAGGCCCTGCGCGGCCTGGCGAGCGAGGGGTTCATCGACTCCCGCCCGCACGTGGGCTCGCGCGTGGCGCCCATCCCGGTGCACGACGCCGACGACCTGTTCGCGGTGCGGGAGGCCCTGGAGGTGGCGACCGCGCGGAGCGCGGCCCGGCGGGCGGCGGCGCTCTACTCGGGCGACGAGAGCCCCGAGGACTGGTGGCGCATCCGCCGCCAGATCGCCGCGCTGCTCGACGCCGGGGACGCGCACGTGGCCGAGGGCGACCTGGACCCGCTGGTCGGGATCAACGACCAGATCCACATCGCGATCGCCGAGCTCAGCGGCAGCGCCACCCTGACGCAGCTCCTGCGGCAGCTCTCCTGGAAGATCGAGTGGCTGTACGCCGCCGACATGCAGTCGCGCGGCAAGCGGCTCTGGCCGGACCACCGGGTGATCGTGGGCGCCATCGACGCCGGCGACGGCGAGCGGGCCGCCGCCCTGATGGCCGCGCACGTGCGGGAGTCGCGCATCGGCTACCTGCGGCGCTACGGCGTCACGCGGCCGAGCTCGGACCCCGAGGTCGCCGCGGCCGTGCGGCGGCAGCCGGGCGGTGCGCAGGACGCCGTCCTGCCCGGCGCCGATACCGTGGGACCGTGACGAGCGACGAGCAGACCAGGGACGAGGCGACCGGGGACGAGGCAACCGGGGGCCAGGCGACCGGCGCAGGGCACGAGGGTTGCGGGTGCGGGTGCGGGACCCCGGGGCGGGGCGCGTTCGTCCAGCTCGGCTCCCGCCCGGCGGACGCCGCCGCGGCGCCCGCCCCGGGCCGGCACGACGTCGAGCAGGCGAGCGTGCCCGCGGGCCGGTTCACGATGGGCGACTCGTCGGGCGACCGGAACCCCGCCGACGGCGAGGTCCCGCTGCACGAGGTGGCCCTCGACGCCTTCGAGATCGACGCGACCACGGTCACGAACGCCGACTTCGCGCGGTTCGTCGACGCCACCGGCTACCGCACCGAGGCGGAGACGTTCGGCTTCTCCGCCGTCTTCCACCTCGCCGTCGCGGCGGACCGCGGCGACATCATGGGCCAGGCCGACGGCACCCCGTGGTGGTTCGGCGTGCAGGGTGCCGACTGGGCGCACCCGGGCGGCCCGCGCTCCGACGTCGACGGCCTCGACGACCACCCCGTGACCCACGTGAGCTGGAACGACGCCGTCGCCTACTGCGCGTGGGCCGGCCGGCGGCTGCCCACGGAGGCCGAGTGGGAGTACGCGGCGCGCGGCGGCGTCGACGGCGCCAAGTACCCCTGGGGCGACGCCGAGGTCGACGACGGCGGCTGGCGCGCCAACATCTGGCAGGGTGCCTTCCCGCGCGAGAACACCCTGGACGACGGCTGGCTCACCACCGCGCCGGTGCGGACGTTCGAGCCCAACGGCTACGGCCTGTGGCAGCCGGTCGGCAACGTCTGGGAGTGGTGCCAGGACTGGTTCGACCCCGGCTGGTACGGGCGCTCCCCCGCGGCGAGCCCGGCGGGTCCCGAGGCCGGCGCCATGCGGATCCTGCGCGGCGGCAGCTACCTGTGCCACATCTCGTACTGCAACCGCTACCGCAACTCCGCGCGCTCGTCGAACACGCCCGACTCCTCGATGGGCAACGCCGGGTTCCGCACGGTCGCGCTGGCCGGGGCCGACGGCGGGGCAGTCGCGGCGTCCGACGCCGGACACGGCGCCGCCGCATGACCGCCCGGAGATTCCCGCAGCGCGTCTACCGGGACGGCGAGGAGCCCGACCCCCGGTTCAGCCTCGCCAACGAGCGCACGTTCCTGGCGTGGCTGCGCACGGCGCTCGGGATGTACGCGGGCGCGTTCGCGCTGGAGGCGCTGTCGCTGCCGGCCGCGACGGGCTGGCGGCTGGCCGCGGCCGGCGTCTTCCTGGTGCTCGGCACGCTGGCCGCCGTGCAGGCCTGGCTGGGCTGGGCCGCCACCGAGACGGCGCTGCGCCTGGGCCGGCCGCTCCCCGGACTGGCGGTGGGCGGGCTGATCGTGGTCGGCATCGTGGTGGCCGTCGCGCTGGTCACGATCGGGCTGTTCGTATGACCGAGGGGCACGGCGTCTACGACCCGGGCCTGCAGACCGAGCGCACGCTGCTCGCCTGGCGCCGCACCTGCCTCGCGTTCGGCGTGGCCAGCCTGGTGGGCATGCGGTTCACCGTGGAGACAGCGGGCGTGATCGCGGTCTTCGCGGGCGTCATCGGCGCCGGGCTCGCCGTCGCCGCGTACGTCGCCGCCGCGCTCGGCTACCGCCGGGCCAACCGCGCGCTGCACGACACGGGCTCCCTCGACCACGGGGCCGCGCCCATCGCCCTGGCCACGGCGGCGGCCCTGGTCCTCGGCATCGCGTGCGCGGGCTACCTCCTGCTGGGCGCCCTGCGCGCCTGACCCTCCGGGCCGAGACGGTCGAACGTAGGGTTCGTCGGCGCATGAGCGCTCATGCGCCGACTGAGCCTACGTTCGACCAACCGGGCGCGGGGCGAGCTCCGGTCAGTACAGCAGGTCGCGGTACTGCGGCCGAGCCTTCATGGCGTGGATGATCAGCGTCTCGCCGGAGTCGAAGTCAAGGTCACGATCTCAAGCAGTCGCCCGGCATCGTCGAAGCCGAGCAAGAGCCAGCGGCGCGGGTCGTCCTAGTCGTCCAGGGGTGCGCGGTACGCGGGCTGCTCGGTGGCGCGCAGGACGCCGGCCTCGGTCAGCCGGTCTCGACGAAAGTGCTTACGGGCTGATTCATGCAGCTTCACGCGACGTGCGCCCAGGCACGCACCGCCGCGCGGATCGCCTCGGACCTGTTCGCCAGCCCCTCGGCCTTGGCCTGCCGGTCGAGCGCGGCGAGCGTCGCGGCGTCCAGCCGGGCCGGCACCACCTCGCCCGGCCCGTCACCGGCCGGCGGGCGACCGCGTCGACGCAGCTTGGACACGTCGTAGCCAGCCTCGGCCTCGTCGGCCCAGGCCTGGATCTGCTCCTCGCTCACCGCCTGCCCGCGGATCTTCCTGTCGCTCATCCAATTATCGTATACGTAAATGAAAGTCCGTCAATGATGTGGGGCATCAGCTCAGACCGAGCTCGTCGGCCGCCGCCTGACGCTCGGCGCCGTCGAACGTAGGGTTCGTCGGCGCATGAGCGCTCATGCGCCGGCGGAGCCTACGTTCGACGATCAGGCTGCGTGGCGATCCGCCGCCGAGCGGGCGCGCGTCAGAACGTGCGGTGGGTCCAGTTGCCCGACAGGAGGGTGCCCGCTACCGGCATCGTGCGCAGGGCCTCGGCTGCGCCGTCAGCACCGTCCGCACCGCCGCCCCCACCAGCCCCGCCAACCCCAGCCCCGAGCTCCAGCGGGTCCGCGTCCAGGACCACCAGGTCGGCCGGCGCGCCCGCCGTCGGGACCAGGCCCCGCCCGTCCGTCGACGCCGCCAGGGCCGTGCGCAGGCCGATCCGCTGCTCCGGGTGCCAGGGTGCGCGCCCGTCGCGCGACCGGCTGACCGCCGCCGCGATCGCGAACCAGGGGTCGAGCGGCGCGACCGGGGCGTCCGAGCCCAGGGCGAGCACCGCGCCGGCGTCGTCCAGGGCGCCGAACGCGAAGGCGTGCTCCGTGCGGCCGGCCCAGTGCCGGTCGGCGACGTCGCGGTCGTCCATCGCGTGCTCGGGCTGGACGGACGCCACCACGCCGAGCTGGGCGAACCGTGCGAGGTCGGCGGGGTCGAGGAGCTGCGCGTGCTCCACCGAGCCGCGCGCGCCCGTCGCGGCGAACGCGTCGAGCGCGAGGGTGTTGGCGTGGTCGCCGATCGCGTGGATCGCGCACCGCAGCCCGCCGGCGTGCGCACGGGCCATGAGCGGGACCAGCTCGGCCGGGGGCACGGACAGGATCCCGTGCGCCTCGGGCCCGGTCAGGCCGGGGTACGGGTCGTGGCAGTAGGCGGTGCGCGTGTTGAGCGAGCCGTCGGTGACCACCTTGAACGGCCCCTGCTCCAGCAGGCCGCCGGTGCCCGGCAGGACGGCGCCGCTGCGGAGCCCCTCGGCCAGCACGTCGTCCAGCCACGGCGTCCACACGCCGGCGCGCACGCGCAGCGCGGCGAAGCCCGCGGCGAACCGGCGGCGCCAGGCCGTGAGGTTGTCGGTGATCTCCAGGTCGACGACACCGACCACGCCGCGCGCCGCGGCGGCCGCGGCGGCGTCGGCCACCCAGGCGTCGGCCAGGTGGTCCGGCGCCCGGTCGACGACGGCGGCCAGCGGCAGCCACTCGGCCTCGCGCAGCACGCCCGTGGGGTGCTCCGCCACGCCCGCGAACCGCAGGCCGGCGGTGTTCAGCCAGGCGCAGTGCAGGTCGCCCGAGACGAGCACCACCGGCACCTCGCCCGCGACGGCGTCGAGCAGGTCCGCCGTCGGGACGTCGGGCCACAGCGCGTCCCGGAACCCGTAGCCGACCAGCGCGGTCCCGGGCTCGGGGAGCCCCTGGGCGAGCCGGTCGCGCACCAGGGCGACTGCCTCGGCGGCCGAGCGAGCGCCCGACAGGTCGAGCCGACGCCGCACCAGCGCCCACTGGGTGAGGTGCACGTGCGCGTCCCAGAGCCCGGGCATGAGGATCCGCCCGCCCAGGTCGACCCGCTCCGCGCCGTCGCCGTCGCCCTGCCCGGCCTCCTCGACCGAGACAACCACCCCGCCGCGCACCAGCACGTCGACGAGCCCGTCGCCGGTCCCGCCGACCGCCCCGCGGTCGGTCCCGCCGAACGTAGGTTTCGTCGGCGCAACACCCCCCGTTGCGCCGACAGACCCTACGTTCGACGCCCTGCCCAGCAGGCGGGCGTTCGCCAGCAGCAGCGCGGTCATGCCGCGCCGTCCGGGCGGCGCGTCAGCTCGGCGCGGACCTCGGCCGCGAGCGCCGGCTGCGCGTAGTGCGGGTCCGACTCCAGCGCCGTGACCACGCGTTCCACCACCTCGCGCGGCTTGTCCTGGCTCAGCTTGGCCTTGCCCTGCCAGCGGACGACGCGGAGGCGGAACCCGGCGGCGCCCTTGGCGATGCGGTGGGCGTACTCCTCGACGCTCGGCAGCCGCACGGGCCGGGGCAGCACGGACTCGTACCGGTCGACGGTGTCGGACAGGACGCCGTACGACTCCTCGGGGCCGAGCAGCTCGACGGTGCACCACAGGTGCACGGCGAGGTAGTCCCAGGTGGGCACGGCCGGCGTCATCTCGTACCAGCCGGGCGAGACGTAGCCGTGCGGGCCCTGCACGATCAGCAGCGACTCCCGCCCGCTGTCCAGCGAGTGCAGCACCTCGTCGGGCCGGCCGACGTGGGTGAGCAGGCTCATCGGCTCCCCCGCCGCCGTGTCCTCCAGCAGGACCGGCAGGTGGGAGGCGACCGGGGCGCCGTCGTCGGCCACCGAGACGAGGGTGGCCCAGCCGTGGGTGCGGACCAGGTCGCGCACGCGGGCCTCGTCCTGGATCTCGTAGTCGCTCGTGTGGATCACAGGGTCATCGAACCATCAGGGAGGGCCCCTCCGGGACCCGTGCCGTGTGACCGCCGCGTAAAACTTTCATTTCCTTCTGAAACTTCATTGACCTCGATCGGCGGGGTGCGCTCAACTGTTCGCCACCCGAGCAGGACCCCGGTGCGCGAGAGCGCGCTACCCGTGGAGGAACCATGAACCCGAGACTTCGGCCGCTCCCCTACCGCGCTGGTACGGCGGCGACCGCCCTCGCACTGACCCTCGCCCTGTCCGCCTGCGGCTCGGCCGGCGCCGACGACGACGCCGCCGGCTCCGGCGGTGGCTCGATCAGCGTGGCCGTCACCGACCCGATCCAGACGATTCCCGCCCGGCAGACCGTCGCCTACGACCTCAACATGGCCGTCTGGTCGCCGCTGACCTGGGTCGACGCCGGCGGCGAGCTCACCTACGTGGCCGCCGAGTCGATCGAGTCGGACGACGCCACCACCTGGACCGTCACCCTGCGCGACGGCTGGACGTTCCACGACGGCACGCCCGTGACCGCGCAGTCGTACGTGGACTCCTGGAACGCGGTCGCCTACGGGCCCGACGCGTTCGAGAACTCCGGCCAGCTCGCCGGCATCGCCGGGTACGACGACCTGAACCCCGCCGAGGGCGACCCCGAGACCAAGGAGATGGAGGGCCTCGAGGTCACCGGCGACCTGACGTTCACCGTGACGCTGGACGGGCCCGACGGCCAGTTCCCGATGCAGGTCAGCCAGGCGCAGACCGCCATGTACCCGATGCCCGCCTCCGCCCTGGAGGACATGGACGCCTACAACACGCACCCCGTGGGCAACGGCCCGTTCCAGGTGGTCGGCGACTACGTGGAGAACGAGCCGATCGAGACCGAGGCGTACGCCGACTACCAGGGCACGGCGCCCACGGTCGACGCCATCACGTTCGTCCCGTACGCCGACGCCACCACCGCCTACACGGACGTCCAGGCGGGCAACATCGACGTGGCGAGCGTGCCCGCGGCCCGGCTCCCGCAGGCCGCCGCCGACTTCGCGGACCGCCTGTACACGTTCGACGCGCCCGGCATCTCGTACCTCGGCCTCCCGCTGTGGGACGAGCGGTACCAGGACGTCCGCGTGCGGCAGGCCATCTCGATGGCCATCGACCGCTCGACCATCTCCGACGTCGTCTACGGCGGCCTGTACACCCCGGCCACCGCGTTCACGCCGGCCGTCGAGGCGGGCACGCCCGAGGGCATCTGCGCCGAGTTCTGCGAGTACGACCCGGCCGCCGCGAAGGCCCTGCTGGACGAGGCCGGCGGGTTCGACGGCACTATCGACATCTACTTCCCGGGCGGCATCGGCCTCGACGAGCTGTACAAGGCCATCGCCAACCAGCTGCGGCAGAACCTGGGCGTCGAGGCCGTCGCCACGCCGAGCGCCGACTGGGCCGAGTTCTCCGAGAAGCGCACCGCCGGTGACATCGACGGGCCGTTCTTCTCCCGCTGGGGCGCCCTCTACCCCAGCCAGCAGAACACGCTGCGCTCGTTCTACGTCGAGAACGGCGGCTGCCCCAACTGCATCCCGTACTACGAGGACGACGTCGCCGAGCTGATCTCCGCGGCCGACGCCGAGGCCGACCCCGCGGCGGCCGGCGAGGCGTACGCCGCCGTGCAGGAGCGGCTGCTGGAGGACTTCCCCGCGCCGCCGCTGTTCTTCGAGACGTACTCCTACGTGACCTCGGAGCGCGTGGCCGAGCTGCCGACGTCGGCGGTGGGCAACCCGACCTTCAGCGCCGTCGTCCTCGCCGAGGGCGCATGAGCACCACCGCCACCGGGGCGCTCGACGCGGGCCTGCTCGACGACGTGCTCGACCGGGCCCGCGCCGTCCCCCCGATGACCGACTTCCCGACGGTCGACGCGCTCCTGGACTGGTTCGCGGCCCTCGCCGACGACCACCCCTCGCTGGTGCGCCGCCGGCGCGTGGGGACGTCGCGGCTCGGCGAGCCGATCGAGATGTTCTCGGTGGGCGACGGGCCGCGGCCGCACCTGCTCTTCGCGGGCGTGCACCCCAACGAGCCCATCGGGTTCCGCACGCTGCAGCACCTGGCCGCCGAGCTGGTGGCCGACCCGGGGCTGCGCGCCGCGACCGACGCGACGTGGCACCTCGTGCCGTGCATCGACCCGGACGGCACCCGGCTGAACGAGTCCTGGTTCGGCGACCCGGCCGACCGGGCCGCCTACGCCCGGGGCTTCTACCGCCCGGCGCCCGGCGAGCAGGTGGAGTGGACGTTCCCGTTCGCCTACAAGGACGCGTACTTCGACGACGTGATCCCCGAGACCCAGGCGCTCATGCGCCTGATCGACGAGCTGCGGCCCGAGCTGATGGTCAGCCTGCACAACGCCGAGCTCGGCGGCGTGTACTACTACCTCAGCGAGGACCTGCCGGACGCCGTCGGGCCGCTGCACGCCGTGCCCGCCGCGCTCGGCCTGCCGCTCGACACCGGCGAGCCGGAGTCCGCCGCCCTGCAGCGGCTGGCCCCCGCGATCTACCGGGCCGGCTCGACGCGGGACGAGTACGACTACCTGGAGTCCCTCGGCCTCGACGCCCCCGCCATGGTGGGCGGCGAGGGGTCGGCGGCCTACGCCCGGCGGCACGGGACGGTCTCCCTGATCGCCGAGCTGCCGTACTGGTCGCACCCGTCCGCGGACGACACGAGCGAGTCCGACGCCGACTACGCCGACGTGGTGCGCACCAAGGCCGAGGCCCTGGTCGAGCTCGGCGGCACGCTGACGGCGCTGCTGGAGGAGGCCCGCGGGGACCTCACGCTGCGCAGCCCGTTCCTGCGGGCCAGCGAGTCCTTCGTGCCGATGATGACCTCGGCCGGGACCAGCGAGCTCGTGCGCGCCGGGCGGCTGACGTCGCGGGCCGCGACGGGCGCCGAGGTGTTCAGCAACGAGGAGGTGGTGCGCATGTTCCGGCTGCGGTTCGGCGGCATGCTGGTCCGCGCCCTGGAGGCGGAGGCCGGGGCCGGGCTGGCCACTGCACGGCTGCGCCGCGTGCACGCCCGGGCCTCGGAGCTCTGGGCGGGCTGGCTGGCCGACGCCCAGGCCGTGACCGGCCTGGAGCCGCTGCCGGTCGAGCGGCTCGTCGGGGTGCAGTACGGCGCCACGCTCACGATGTCGCACGTGCTCGCGGCGCGCGGCCCGGGCGTCGGCTCCGGCGGCGGGGGCGGACGGCGATGACCCGGCGCGTCACCCGGCGCCTGGTCGACCTGCTCGTGGTCTTCCTCGGCGTCACGCTGATCATCTACCTCATGGTCTTCGCGCTGCCCGGGGACCCGATCGCCGCCCTCGGCGGCGACCGGCCCCTGGCACCCAACGTGGTGGCCGAGCTGCGCGAGCGGTACCACCTGGACGAGCCCGTGCTCCAGCAGTACCTGCGCTACCTCGGCGGGCTGCTCCAGGGCGACCTGGGCACCACGTTCCAGGGCCAGTCCGTGGCCGACCGGATGGCGCTGCGCTGGCCCGTGACCATCACCCTGGCGCTGACCGCCTGGGGCATCGAGGTGCTGCTCGGCGTGCTGCTCGGCCTGGTCGCCGGCCTGCGTGCCGGCGCCGTCAGCGACCGCCTGGTCCTGGCCGGCACCGTGGTGGCGACGTCGATCCCGGTGTTCGTGCTCGCCGTCTCCGCCCAGCTCTGGCTGGGCGTGGAGCTCGCCTGGTTCCCCGTCGCGGGCACGAGCGCGGGCTGGCCGACGGCGTACCTGCTGCCCGCCGCCGTCATCGCCGTGTTCGGGCTCGCGTCCGTGGCCCGGCTGATGCGCGGCTCCGTGGTGGACACGCTACGGACCGACTTCGTGCGGACGCTGCGGGCCAAGGGTCTGCGCGAGCGCCAGGTGGTGGGGGTGCACGTGCTGCGCAGCTCCTCGATCCCGGTGCTCACGTTCCTCGCCATCGACCTCGGGTACCTGCTCGGCGGCACCGTGGTGGTCGAGGGCGTGTTCAACCTGCCCGGCGTCGGGCAGCTCCTGTTCCAGGCGATCCGCGCCCACGAGGGGCCCACCATCGTGGGCGTGTCCACGGCGCTCATCCTCGTGTTCCTGGTGACCAACCTGCTCGTCGACCTGCTTGCCTCCGTCCTCGACCCGAGGATCCGCCATGAGTGAACCCCTGCCCGCCGCGCCCGCCGCCGCGGGATCCACCGCCGCGAGCGCCGCCGCTGCCGCCCCCGCCACCGCACCGGCCGTCGCCCGGCGCGGCGTCTGGCGCACGCTGCGCCGTCGCGCGCTGTTCTGGGTGTCCGCGGCCGTGCTGGCCGTGCTCGGCCTGGTCGCGCTCGTCCCCTCCGCGTTCGCGGGGTGGTTCGGCCACCCCGACCCGCGGGCCTGCGACCTGGCCTCCAGCGCCCAGCCGCCCGGCGGCGGGCACGTGCTGGGCACCGACGTGCAGGGCTGCGACGTGTGGGCCAACGTCGTGTTCGGCACCCGCGCGTCCCTGACCGTGGGGCTGCTGTGCACGGCCGTGGCCCTGGCCGTCGCGCTGGTGGTCGGCACGCTGGCCGGGTACTACGGCGGCTGGCTCGACCGCGTCGTCGCCCGCCTGACCGACGTGTTCCTCGGCTTCCCGTTCCTGCTCGGCGCCGTCGTGGTCCTGACGTCGGTGGGCTCCCGGTCCGCCGTGTCCGTGGCCCTGGTGCTGGCGCTGTTCTCGTGGCCCACGATGGCGCGGCTGGTGCGCGGCTCGGTGCGCACGGTGCGCGACGCACCGTACGTGGAGGCCGCGCGCGCCATGGGCCTGCCCGACCGGCGGATCATCGCGCGCTACGTGCTCCCGAACGCCCTGGGCCCCGTGCTGGCCGTGGCGACGATCATGGTGGGCAGCGTGATCGTGGCCGAGTCCACGCTCACGTTCCTCGGGCTGGGCCTGAACGCGCCGTCGATCTCCTGGGGCCTGCAGCTGTCCAGCGCGCAGTCCTACTTCCAGACGTCGCCGCACATGCTGGTGGCGCCCGCGACGGTCCTGACCGTCACGGTGCTGGCGATGATCACGCTCGGGGACGTGCTGCGCGACGTGCTCGACCCGAGGGGTCGCTCGTGAACCCGGATCCTAGGGTGGGCCCATGAGCAGCCACACCCCCGCTGACCAGCCCACAGACCCGTCCACGGACCGGCCCGCCGCCCTGCCCGCCGACGGCGTCGACGAACCCGTGCTCGACGCCGCCGCGGAGCACTTCGTGGAGCAGTTCGCCCTGACGTGGGGAGCGTCGCACAGCCCGCGCATGGAGGGCCGGATCGTCGGCCTGCTCATGATCGTGGACCGGCCGTACCTGTCGTCGCAGCAGATCGCGAAGCTGCTCAAGGCCAGCGCCGGCGCCGTCTCCACCGGCACCCGGCGGCTGGTCGAGACCGGGTTCGTCAAGCGGCACGCGGTCCTCGGCGACCGCCAGCACTACTTCCGCGTCGAGGACGACATCTGGGGCAGCTTCCTCGCGGGCGAGCGCAACTACCTGGGCCACCTGCGCAACGTGATCGACGACGGGCTCGCCATCGCGGGCGACGCCGACGGCCCGCACAAGCGCCTCGTCAACGCGCGCAACTACATGGAATGGCTTGCCGGGTACCACCGCAAGATGCTCGCCGACTGGGAGGCGTACCGCGACGCCCAGCCGGCGGACGGAACAGGAGAACCGTGACCGACGCCGCCCCCGACTCCGCGCTCGCCACCACCTCCGGCCCCGACCCGGCGCCGGGCTCCGTGCCCGGCCCCGGGCCGGTCCTGGAGGTCCGCGACCTGACGGTCACCTTCCGGGTCGACGACGGGCACGCCCCCGACGTGCACGCGGTGCGCGGTGTGTCCTTCGACGTGCTCCCGGGCGAGGTGCTCGCCGTCGTCGGCGAGTCCGGCTCCGGCAAGAGCGTCACCTCGCTCGCCCTGCTCGGGCTGCTCGGCCGGCACGCGACGGTGGGCGGCAGCGCCCGCCTCGGCGGGGCGGGGCGGGAGCCCGTGGAGCTGATCGGCCTGGAGCGCCGCGCGCTGCAGGACGTGCGCGGGCGGCGCGTCGCCATGGTCTTCCAGGACTCCGCGGGCGCGCTGGACCCGGTGTTCACCGTGGGCTTCCAGCTCGACGAGATGCTCAGGCGGCACGCGCCGGACCTGACGCGCGCGCAGCGCCGGGAGCGGGCCGTGGAGCTGCTGCGCCTGGTCGAGCTGCCCGACCCGGCCGAGCGCCTGAGGTTCTACCCCCACCAGTTCTCCGGCGGCCAGGCCCAGCGCGTGATGATCGCGATGGCGCTGGCCTGCGACCCCGAGGTGCTGCTCGCCGACGAGCCGACCACCGCGCTCGACGTCACCGTGCAGCGCGAGGTGCTGGACGTGCTGCGGCGCCTGCGGGAGCGGGTGTCCACGTCGATCGTGCTGATCACGCACGACATGGGCGTGGTCGCCGACCTCGCGGACCGCGTGGTCGTGATGCGCGGCGGCGAGGTGGTCGAGACGGCGCCGGTGCGGCAGCTCTTCGCGGCGCCGCGGGCGGCCTACACGCGCGAGCTGCTGGCGGCAGTGCCCCGGATCGGCACGCCCGACCGGCCGAGCGGGGCCGACGGCGCCGAGCGGCCGGCCCTCGCGTTCGAGAACCTGGTGGTGGAGTACCGCGACCGGCGGGGCCGCGCGGTGCGCGCCGTCGACGGCGTGACGCTGGCCGTGCAGCCGGGCGAGATCGTGGCACTGGTGGGCGAGTCCGGATCCGGCAAGTCGTCCATGGGGCGCTGTGCGCTGGGGCTGGCGCCGGTCACGTCCGGGTCGGTCGAGGTGGTCGGCACCCGCCCCGGGCACGACACCCCGAAGGCGGTCCGGGCGGCCCGGGCCCGGATCGGGGTCGTGTTCCAGAACCCCGCGGCGTCGCTCAACCCGCGCTACTCGATCGGCGAGTCCGTGGCCGAGCCGCTGCGGGTGCACGCGGGCCTGCGCGGCCCCGAGCTGGAGCGGCGCACCGCCGAGCTGCTGGAGAGCGTCGAGCTCCCGGCGTCGTGGGTGTCCCGGTACCCGCACGAGCTCTCGGGCGGGCAGCTCCAGCGCGTCTCGATCGCCCGCGCGATCTCGCTGGGCCCGGACCTGCTCATCGCCGACGAGCCGACGTCGGCCCTGGACGTGTCCGTGCAGGCCACCGTCCTGGAGCTGTTCCGCCAGGTGCAGCAGTCCCTCGGCTTCGCCTGCCTGTTCATCAGCCACGACCTCGCGGTGGTGGACGAGCTGGCGGACCGCGTCGCCGTCCTGCACCAGGGCCGGCTGGTGGAGTCGGGCCCGCGGGCCCGGGTGCTCGGGCAGCCGGAGCAGGACTACACGCGGCGCCTCCTGGCGGCGGCCCCGGTCCCGGACCCGGAGGCCCAGGCGGCCCGCCGGGTCGCGGCCGCCTGCTGAACCACAGCCGGTACCCGGGCCGAGATGCTGCCGTGACCCTGGGTCAACCTCGGGTTAAAGCGGGGTCCCTACGGTACCGACGTGTCTCACCCTCACCCCCTCGGCCCCGCCACCCCGACCGTGCGGGTCGGCGCGGTCGACGGCCTCCGCGGGCTCGCCCTGCTCCTCGTGGTCGCGTTCCACCTCTTCGGCCAGGGCCGGGTCTCGGGCGGCGTGGACGTGTTCCTGGTGCTGTCCGGGTACTTCGCGACCGGGGCGCTGCTGCGCCGGGCCGAGGGCGGCACGCTCCGGCTCGCGGCGCACTACGCCCGTACCCTCGCGCGGCTGCTGCCCGCGGCGCTCGTGGTGCTCGCCGCGGTCACGGTCGCCCTGCTGACGCTCGCGCCCCGGCTGCGCTGGTCGGCGGGGCTGCGGGAGGTCGGCGCGTCGGCGACGTCCTGGCAGAACTGGGAGCTGGTGAGCTCCTCGCTGGCCTACGGCGCGGCCGGGCCCGACGCCAGCCCGCTGCAGCACTTCTGGTCGCTCTCGGTGCAGGGCCAGTTCTTCGCCGCCTGGCCGCTGGTGGTGCTCGGCCTGGTCGCGGTCGCCCGACGCCGCGCACGGGCCGGGGGCGCCCGACTGACCCCGCGCGGCCTGGTGACCGCGGTGACGGCCGCGGCCACGGCGGCGTCGTTCGCGTACGCGCTGTGGCTCGTCGACGTCGACCAGCCGGTCGCGTACTTCAGCACGTTCACGCGGTTCTGGGAGATCGGCGTGGGCGCGCTGCTCGCGCTGACCCTGCCGCGGGCGGTCGGAGGGGCGCCACGACGGGGCTCCTCCCGGCCGGGCTCCTTCGCCGCGGGACCGGCCCGGACCTGGGCCGGGTGGGCGGGCCTCGCCCTGGTCGTCGGGTCGGGCTTCCTGGTCGACGGCGCCGACGTGTTCCCCGGCGCCTGGGCCCTCGTCCCCGTCAGCGGGGCGGTCCTGGTCCTCGCGGCGACCGTCGCGGGGTCCACGCGGCCCTGGGGAATCGAGCGCCTGCTGGACTCGGCCCCGCTGCGCCTGGGCGCCCGCGTCTCGTACGCGCTGTACCTCTGGCACTGGCCCGTGCTGGTGTTCTGGCTGCTGACCACGGGCTACCGGCAGGCCGGCCCGCTCGCCGCCGTCGCCGTCCTGGCCATCTCGGCGGTCCTCGCCTGGCTCACCACGCGCTACGTGGCCGAGCCGCTGCTCGCGCACGTCACGACCCGGCTGGCCGCACGCCGGGCCGCGCGCTCCGGCCCGGCCCCGGCGGACCGTGCGAGCGACCCGGCCGGGCGGGTCGCCGCCCTGCCGTCGGGCCGGCGCACGCTCGCGGTGCTGGCGGGCACCGCCGTGCTGGTGCTCGGCGGGGCGCAGGTCGCGGCCACCGCGCACGACGAGACGGTGCGGCAGAACGTCACGGACCTGCTCGCGCCGTCACCCGACCACCCGGGCGCCGCGGCGCTCGTCCCGGACCGTTCCGCCGCACAGGCGCCGGGCACGCGGGCAGCGAAAGCCCAGGCCCCGGACGCCCAGGACCACGTCGCCCAGGACCCGGCCCCGCCGGACCTGGACCCGACGGCCTCGGGCCCGGCAACCCCGCCGCCCCCGTTCCGCCCCGCCACCTGGGTCGCCTACGACGACCACCCCGACCGCCCGGACTGCGCGCAGGGCGGCGACCGGTCCGAGCTGCTGGAGTGCGTGGTGGTGGACCAGGCCGACCCGGCCGCCGTCGTCTACCTCGCCGGGGCCTCGCACGAGCAGCAGTACGAGGAGGCGTTCGCCGCGCTCGCCCGCGAGCACGGCTGGGAGCTGCGGGAGATGCTCAAGCACGGCTGCCGCCTGGCCACGCCCGACGGCGGGGAGGACGACGGGGAGGACACCGCCGCCGGGCCGGTGCCCCCGCCGTCGTGCGTCGCGTGGAACGAGGAAGCGCTGGCCGCGCTCGTGGCGGCCCGCCCGGACGTCGTCGTCGTGGTGGGGAGCCGCACCTACGAGGACGGCGCCCCCGAGGAGGTGCTGCCCGGCCAGGTCGGGGCGTGGCGCGTCCTGGCGGACGCCGGGATCCGCGTGGTGACGATCCGCGACAACCCGCGGTTCGAGTGGTTCGTGCCCGAGTGCCTCGACCGTGCCGACGTCCCGGAGGACTGCGCGCGGCCCCGGGCCGAGCAGCTCGCCCCCGTCTCGCCCGTGCCGACGGCGCCGGGTGTGCCCGCCACCGCGGTCCACCTGGACCTCAGCGACGCCGTCTGCGGGCCCGAGGTGTGCGATCCGGTGGTCGGGAACGTGCTCGTCTACCGCGACGACGACCACCTGACCAACACCTACGTGCGCACCCTGGCGCCCGTCGTGGGACGACAGCTCCGGTCCGGCGCGCCCTGGCTCTTCGAGAGCGGGCGGGGCGCCGGACCGGAGTGAGCGTCACAGCGCCTGGGGCAGCACCTTGCGCAGCCGGTCGGTGAGCTGGTTCACGTAGGTGGCGCTCACGTGGTCGGCGTCGCGGTAGACGAGCACGTTCCCGATCACCGCGTGGCAGGTCTTCTCGTCGCAGAAGGAGTCGGTGAAGTCCCCGACCCTGACCCGCGGCGCGGCCTCCAGCGCCGCCGGGACGACGTCCCGGCCGGCCAGGGCACGGTCCCGCGACAGGTCGCACTCCGACGGGTCCGAGTAGTTCTTGTTGACGCACGCGACGGCGTCGCCCCGCGCGCCCGGCGTGTCCCGCAGCACGACGACCTGCGAGCCCTGGTCGGCGAGCTCGTTCCAGACCTCGGCGAGACCCGCCGCTCCCGCGTACTCCTCCGAGCCGCGCGCCACGAGCTTGTTCGACTCGTGATAGGTGGTGACCACCAGGTCGGGCGCGCTCTCGCGCAGCTCGACGCGGGTCTGCGCGTTGGCCTCGTTGCAGGCGTCGACGTAGGACTCGTCGCCGGCCTGGCTGTCGGCGGAGTACGGGCACGCGGAGTGCAGGTAGGTGACCACGCGCCAGCCCCGCTCCTCGGCGACCGTGATGATCGGCTCGGTGAGCACGGCGGCGTGCGAGTCGCCCACCACGGCCACGGTCGCCGTCGGGTTGTCGGTCACGCCGAACTCGCACCTGGTCGTCTCGGTGGCCGACTGCCCCGACTGGCACTCCCTGACCTCGGGGTCCAGGTCGTCAGCAGCCTTGATCGGGTTCGGCGCGATCCCGGTGAGCCCGTCGACGAACGGCGCGAAGCCCTGCTCGATCCCCTTCGGGACCGTCACGGCCGCGTCGACCGCCTGGGCGTTGGCGTCCCACCGCTCGGTGATGCCCTGCAGCTTCCACGGCATCGTCAGGGTGAGCGCGGCCACCAGCAGCATCGCGACGAGGGAGGCGACGAGCAGGCGCCCGTCGGCCCGGAACCAGCGGATCGACCGGACGGGCTGCTCGACGAGGACGTAGCTGGCGATCGCCATGGCGAACGAGGCCAGGAGGATCACCATGACGTCGGTGAACTTGGGGCTGCGTCCGGTGTAGACACCGAAGAACACGATCACCGGGAAGTGCCACAGGTACAGCGAGTACGAGATGTCGCCGATGCGCTGCACGCCCCACGACTCGGTGACGGTGCGGAGCGAGCCGGGGCCCGAGGTGCGGCCCGCCAGGATGACGGCGCACGCGCCCAGCACGGGCGCGAGGGCGGCGAAGCCGGGGAACGGGGTGCCGTCGTTCAGCACGCAGGCCGCCGCGACGATGGTCGCGGCGCCGAACACGGCCATCGTGTTGCGCAGCGGGCCGAAGCGCTGCGTGTCCTTGATGAGCAGCGCCAGGATGCCGCCGGCGGCGAGCTCCCAGACGCGGGTCAGCGTCGAGTAGTAGGCCACCGGGTCGCCGGCGAGCGACTGCCACACGCCCCAGACGAAGGAGGCGGCGAGCACCGCGCCGAAGACGACGAGCAGGATGCGGCGCAGCGTCTCGGGGTTCTTCACCATCCGGCCGCCGCGCACGCCGCCCCAGATCCCGACCGCCAGCAGCACGAGCAGCGGCCAGACCAGGTAGAACTGCTCCTCCACGCCCAGCGACCAGAAGTGCTGGAAGGCGGTGGGGTCGTTGCTGGCCGCCTGGTAGTCGACGGCGTCGGCCGCGAGCGCCCAGTTCTCGACGTAGAGCACGGAGGCGAGCGCCTGCCGCCACCAGATCGCCACGAGGTTGGGCGGCAGCACGACGAGCGCGATCAGGATCGTGGCCACGGTGGCGACCAGGGAGGCCGGCAGGATGCGCCGGGCGCGGGCGGCCCAGAACTTCTTGAGGCTCACCGAGCCGGTGGTCGAGACCTCGCGCCACAGGTGGCCCGTGATGAGGAAGCCGGAGATCACGAAGAAGACGTCTACGCCGATGTAGCCGCCCGGGAGAACGTCGGGGTCGATGTGGTAGATCACCACGAGCAGCACCGCGAGAGCTCGCAGTGCCTGGACCTCGGGACGGAACTTGCGGGGGCGGACGGGAGCCTCGGCGGCCCGGTCGTCCGGCGTGGCGGCAGCGGGTGCCGTCGTCATAGCCGTCATGGAGAGTCAGGCTCCTCGTTTCGGGGCCAAGAACGGGGCAACTGTGCCACACATTCCTTGGGCGAAAAAGTGATGGTTGGCACCAGTCCTCTCCTTTGTGCAGAAGCGGTGGCAATCCTGGTCAGGGCGCGTAAGTTGCCCTACGGGTCCCGCTCGGGGACCCGCCTTTGACCCACAGGAGCGTGAACCATGCACTTCCACTCCCGTAGAGCAGTCGCCGTAGCCGCGGCGGCGACGCTCGCCCTCACGGCGCTCGGCGGCGCCGCCGCGACGGCGGCCGACGAGCCGGAGTCGACGCCGGTCCCGATCGTGACGCCGGACGGTGCCCTGTTCTCCTACGTCGTGAACACGGAGCGGGCCGGCGTGGCCCAGGCAGCGCTGGCCACGAAGGCGATCAAGCGGGCCGACGGCGTCGTCGTGCAGAGCTGGCCGCAGATCGGCGTCGTCGTGGTGCACTCGGCCAACGGCTCGTTCCGCGAGGACGTGGTGCGCGCGGACCGCCTCGGCGTCGTCGAGTCGGTGGGCGCCACCCGCACGGTGTCCCCGACGGAGGGCACGCCGGGCGCGGACGCCCCGGCGGGCGCGAAGGAGAGCCGGTCGGTGGTGGGCAAGGGGCAGAAGGACTCCGTGGGCGGCACCGTCGACGGGCCGTCCCGCTCCGCGGCGGACGACCCCGACCCGGGCGAGGTGACGCAGTGGGACATGGAGATGATCAAGGCTGACCAGGCCATCGAGGTCAACCCCGGCTCGTCCCGCGTCACGGTGGGCGTGCTGGACTCCGGCATCGACGCCGCGCACCCCGACCTGGCCTCCCAGGTCGACGCCGACCAGTCCGTGAACTGCACCGACGGCGGCCGGCCCGACCGGTCGGCGGGCGGCTGGCTGCCCACGACGTCGGACCACGGCACGCACGTGGCGGGCACCATCGCCGCTGCCCAGAACGGCACCGGCATCGTGGGCGTGGCGCCGGGGGTCAAGCTGGCCTCGGTCAAGGTCGTGAACGACGACGGCTACATCTACCCCGAGTACGCCATCTGCGGCTTCGTGTGGGCCGGCCTGGAGCGCATGGACGTCACGAACAACTCGTACTACGTGGACCCGTTCATGTACTGGTGCTCGGACCAGCCCGACCAGGCCGCCGCCAAGGAGGCCGTGCGGCGCGCGGTGGAGTACTCGACGGACCGGGGCGTGGTGCACGCCGCCGCCGCGGGCAACGCGTCGACCGACCTGGCGAACAACACCACCGACAGCTCGAGCCCGAACGACTCGACGACGGTCCAGCGGACCATCAACTCCGGCTGCGAGGACATCCCGACCGAGTTCGACGGCGTCGTCTCCGTCTCGTCGCTGACCCAGGCGGGCAACCTGAGCTCGTTCTCGAACCGAGGCCTCGGCAAGATCGACGTCTCCGCCCCGGGCAGCTCGATCCTGTCGACCGAGCTCGACGGCACGTGGGGCCTCAAGAGCGGCACCTCGATGGCGTCCCCGCACGTCGCGGGGGTGCTGGCGCTCCTGAAGTCGGCGCACCCGCGCTGGACGCCGGCCAAGCTGGAGGCCGCCGTTCGCGCCCAGGCCGACGACCACGAGTGCACCACCACGACGGCCGGCCCGGCCTGCGTGGGCACGCCGGCGGAGAACAGCTTCTACGGTGACGGCATCGCCGACGCCCTGGACGCCGTGACCGCCCGCAGGTAGGGATCCGGCCGATGTCCACCGGTGGTCGGGCTGGTCGAGACCTGGTCAGGTCTCGACCAGCCCGACCACCGGTGCCCGCGCCCCGCGCGAGCGGGCCGGGGGCCGGGGGTCAGTACTGCCGGCCGGCGGTGCCGATCATCCCCGCGGCGACCGTCTTGTTGGTCGCCTCGTCCACGAGGATGAAGGCGCCGGTCTGCCGGTTCTGCGTGTAGGGGTCCACGAACAGCGGCTGGGTCACGCGCAGGCGGATGCGCGCGATCTCGTTCAGCTTGATCTCGGTGGCGTCCTCGTCGCGGTGCAGCGTGTTCACGTCGACGCGGTAGTTGATGTTCTTCACCATCGCGCGCGCCCACCGGGTGGTGTGCTTGATCGCGTACTTCTTGCCCTGCACCAGCGCCGCCGACTCGTCCATCCAGCAGATCTGCGCGTCGACGTCCTGCGTGACCGTCGGGGCGTTGTTCGGGCGGCAGATCATGTCGCCGCGCGAGATGTCGATCTCGTCGGCCAGCCGCACCGTCACCGACATGGGCGGGTACGCCTCCTCGACGGGCCCGTCGGCCGTCTCGATGGACGCGATGGTGGTCTCCAGGCCGGCCGGCAGGGCCAGCACCCGGTCCCCCGGCTTCATGACGCCGGACGCGACCGTCCCCGCGTAGCCGCGGTAGTCGCGCGCGTCGTTCTGCTGGGGCCGGATCACGTACTGCACCGGGAACCGGACGTCGACCAGGTTGCGGTCGGACGCGACGTGCAGCCGCTCGAGGTGGCTGAGCAGCGGCGAGCCGTCGAACCACGGCATGTTCTCCGACCGCGTCACCACGTTGTCGCCCGCGAGGGCGGACACCGGGATGAAGGTCAGGTCGGGCACCCGCAGCCGGGCCGCGAACTCGGTGAACTCCGCGCGGATCTGCTCGAAGACCTGCTCGTCGTAGTCGACCAGGTCCATCTTGTTCACGCAGACCACGATGTGCGGCACGCCCAGGAGCGTGGCGAGGAACGTGTGCCGGCGCGACTGCTCGACCACGCCCTTGCGCGCGTCCACGAGGATCAGCGCCACGTCCGCCGTCGACGCGCCGGTGACCATGTTCCGCGTGTACTGGATGTGGCCCGGGGTGTCCGCGATGATGAACTTGCGCTTGGGCGTCGCGAAGTAGCGGTACGCCACGTCGATGGTGATGCCCTGTTCGCGCTCGGCGCGCAGGCCGTCCGTCAGGAGCGACAGGTCCGCGTAGTCGTTGCCGCGGTCCCGGCTGACCTGCTCCACCGACTCGAGCTGGTCGGCGAAGATCGACTTGCTGTCGAACAGCAGCCGGCCGATCAGGGTGGACTTGCCGTCGTCGACCGAGCCGGCCGTGGCGAACCGCAGCAGGTCGCCGGTGACGAGCTCGTTGCGCCCCTCCGGGGTCGCCTCGGGAAGAGTCGTCGTCATCAGAAGTAGCCTTCCTTCTTGCGGTCTTCCATGGCGGCCTCGCTGACCTTGTCGTCGCCGCGCGTGGCGCCGCGCTCGGTCAGGCGCACGGCCGCGACCTCCTCGACGACGTCGCGCAGCGTGGCCGCGCCGGACTCGACGCACGCCGTGAGGTTCGCGTCGCCGACGGTGCGGTAGCGCGTGGACAGGACCTGGGCGGTCTCGCCGTCCTTGAGCGGCGTGAAGCCGTTGACCTCGTAGAGCATGCCGCTGCGCTCCACGACCTCGCGCTCCCTGGCGAGGTAGAGGTCGGGCAGGTCGATGTCCTCGGCCTCGATGTAGGACCAGATGTCCAGCTCGGTCCAGTTGGACAGCGGGAACACCCGGATCGACTCGCCCTGGTGCACGCGGCCGTTGTACAGGTTCCAGATCTCCGGGCGCTGGTTCTTCGGGTCCCACTGGCCGAAGTCGTCGCGGAAGGAGAACACGCGCTCCTTGGCGCGCGCCTTCTCCTCGTCGCGGCGCCCGCCGCCGAACAGGGCGTCGAAGCCGTGCTTCTCGGCCGCCTCCAGCAGCACCGGCGTCTGGATCCGGTTGCGCGAGCCGTTGGGCTCCTCCTGCACCAGACCCCGGTCGATCCCCTCCTGCACGGAGGCGACGACGAGCTGCACGCCCGTGCGCTCCACCCAGCGGTCCCGGCAGTCGAGCACGGTCTGGAAGTTCAGGCCCGTGTCCACGTGCATGATCGGGAACGGGACGCGCGCCGGGGCGAACGCCTTGACCGCGAGGTGCAGCATGACGATGGAGTCCTTGCCGCCGGAGAACAGCAGACAGGGGCGCTGCATCTCGGCGACGACCTCGCGCATGATGTGGATGCTCTCGGCCTCCAGGCTGCGCAGCTGGCTCAGAACGTGACTCTTCACGACCGGGCACCTTCCTTGCGATCTGCCCCGGCCACGGACGCGACACCCACGGTGTCGAGCAGCTCGCGCAGGCGCGGAGCCAGTGCCGGGGGACATACGAACAGGTCGGGGAGCCAGGGATTCTCCCTGTTGTACTCCAGCTCGGATCCGTCCAGCCGGGTGCAGACGAGACCGCGGGAGAAGGCCACGGCCACCGGGGCCGCGGAGTCCCACTCGTACTGCCCGCCCCCGTGGACGTAGGCGTCGACGGTGGCGTCGGCCACCGCCATCATCTTGACCCCGGCCGAGCCCATCGGCACGAGCTCGACGTCGTCGCGCTCGGCCAGCGCCGCCACGAAGGCCGGCGGGCGGCTGCGGCTCGCGGCGATCCGCAGCGGCCGGTCCCCGGACAGGACGGCGGCGGAGTCCTCGTCACGCACGACGCCGTCCGCGGTGGTGAGGACCTGCCCGCGGGCGGGCAGGGCGACGGCGCCGGAGGTGAGGCCGGGGCCGCGCTCCCAGAGCGCCACGTGGACGGCGAAGTCGTCCCGCCACTGCCCGGCCAGGGGTCCGTCGGCGTGCCGCTCGGCGAACTCGCGGGTGCCGTCGAGCGGGTCGATGATCCAGACCCGGTCCGCGCCCGTGCGGGCGGCGTCGTCCTTGGCCTCCTCCGAGAGGACGGCGTCGCCGGGCCGGGCCGCCGACAGCGCGGCGGCGAGCCATGCCTGGGCGGCGGCGTCGCCGGCGTCCTTCAGCTCCCTGGCGACGAACGAGCCGCCGGCGGCGTCGACCTCCGCGCGGAGCGCGAGCAGCACCTCGGCAGCACCCGAGGCGAGTGCGCGGGCGAGGGAGTCGTCGTCGAGCGACGCCGGCGGGAGCGTGGGGGACGGCGCGTTCATCGGTCTCCAGGGTGGGCGACTTCCGGCTGGTCAGGCCGTCCCGATGCGGCGCTCGACGGGGGCCAGGCTGCCCAAGGTACAGCCCGCCGGAGGCGCCGGCGACTACCATTCCGCCATGCGATCAAGCGCCAGTTCACCAGAAGGCATCAATACCGGCCATAGGCGGGGTTAATACCTACTACTCCGATGGATTTGATCGGGAATGAGCCCGCCGGCGGCAGCAGCGGCCGGCCGCGGAACCCAGGCGGCACCCGGATCCCCGGCCGCACCCGAGACCGCCGGCGACCCGGCAGAGACGAGCCCGCACAGATGACCGACTCCCCCGCCCGCGTCCTTGACGACGACGAGCTGGACGTCCTCGAGCTCACCCTCGGTGGGGCGCTCCCGCCGTCGGCCCTGGTGACGGCCCTGCGGGCCCGCCCGGCGGGCGACGCGCTCTCCGGGGCGGGCGACGCCGGGACGGCCGGCGTGGTGCTGACCGACGCCGAGAACACACCGCTGGCCCGTCTCACGGACCTGCCCGGCGGGACGCCCGCGGTCGAGCCGCTGCGGCCCCTCGCCGCGGCGATCGGGCCGCAGTGGGACGCCGCCGTGCGCCGTCCGGCCCGCGACGTGCGGGCGGGCGTCGGTGCCGCGGCCGGCCTCGGTCTGCTCGTCACCGAGGTCCCGACCCGCGAGGAGTCCGACGCCGCGGCGACGCTCGTCGCCGGCGCCGGGCCGGGCGAGGCCGTGGAGCCGGCCGACGGGGCCGGGACTGCCGACGTGCTGCTGCTCGTGCCGGTCGCGCGCCGCGCCCCCGAGCCGGGCACCGTCGGCGCACCCGGGCTCGTGCGGGCGGCCCAGGGCCTGGCCGGCACCCTCGCCGAACGCACCGGCGCGCGGGTGGCCACCGTCGTCGTGCCCTGGTCCGGGCTGGGCGACGTGTCCCTCGACGACGTGGCGACCGCCTACGGCACGGCCCGCGTCGAGCGGCTCGCCGCGCACCGCTCGCCGGCCACGGCCGAGCGCGTGGCGGCCCTGCCCGGCGTGCGGGACGAAGCCGTCCGTGCGCTGTACCCGCCCGCCTCGGCGGCCGAGCTGACCCGCGCCGCGAGCGGCGCCCACCGCCGGGGCGCGGTCGTGTTCTTCACGGGCCTGTCCGGTTCGGGCAAGTCGACCGTGGCGCGCGCCCTGGCGGCCGAGCTGGAGGACGACGGCCTGGGCACCACGCTGCTCGACGGCGACGAGGTGCGCCAGCACCTGTCGAAGGGGCTCGGGTTCGACCGCGCGTCCCGGGAGACCAACGTGGAACGCATCGGGTACGTGGCGGCGCTGGTGGCCCGGCACGGCGGCATCGCCGTGGCCGCGCCGATCGCGCCGTTCGCCGCCGGCCGGGCCCGCGTGCGGGCCCTCGCCGAGGAGGCCGGCGCGCACTTCGTGCTGGTGCACGTCAGCACGCCGCTGGCGGTGTGCGAGGCCCGCGACCGCAAGGGCTTCTACGCCCGGGCCCGGGCCGGCGAGGTCGCTGAGTTCACCGGCATCTCGTCGCCCTACGAGGAGCCCGACGACGCCGACCTCGTCATCGACACCACCGACGTCCCGGTCCCGGAAGCGGTGGACCGGGTCCGCCGCCACCTGGCAACCCTGCTGGGCTGAGCCGGTACCTGATCAGGGCGGTCGGCAGAAGGTCAGGTGGTCGGCAGCTCGAGCTGCCGACCACCTGACCTTCTGCCGATCACTCACCGGGGCCTACCAGCCCTCGGCAGAATCAGGCCCGCGCCTCCGCCGCCTTCTTCTGCTCGGCCTCGGCCTTCTTCGCCTCAGCCTCCGCGGCCTTCGCCTCGGCCGCGCGCTTGCGCTGGATCGCGCGCCGGCGCGCCGGGGTCATGCCGCCGGGCCGCTGCGCGCGCACGAACTTCTTGTACGCGTCGGCGACCTCGTGCACGGGACCGTCCATGACGAGCTGCCCCTGGTGCATCCACAGCACCCGGGTGCACATGGCCTCGATCGTCGAGATCGAGTGGCTCACCAGGAACACGGTGCCGGCGTTCGCCCGCACGTCCTCGATCCGCGACTTGCTGCGCTCCTTGAAGGCGGCGTCACCCGTGGCGAGCGCCTCGTCGATCATCAGGATGTCCGGCGACGCGGCCGACGAGATCGCGAACCGCAGGCGCGCGCCCATGCCGGACGAGTACGTCTTCATCGGCAGGTAGACGAAGTCGCCGATGCCGGCGAACTCCACCACCTCGTCGAACTTCTCGTCGACCTCCTTGGGCGTGAGCCCGAGCGCGAGGCCGCCGATCATGATGTTCCGCTCGCCCGAGAGCTGCGGCATGAGGGCCGCGTTCACGCCGAGCAGCGACGGCTCGCCGGAGACGTGCACGCTGCCGTGCTTGGGCGGCATGAGGCCGGCGATCGCCCGGAGCATCGTGCTCTTGCCCGAGCCGTTGACGCCGACGATCCCGACGGACTCGCCGTGCCGCACCGTGAACGAGACGCCGCGCACGGCGTGCACCTCGCTCACCGCGCCCACGTGCTGGCGGCCCGACTGGAGCAGCCTCTTGAAGAACGGCTCCTTGACCTTGATCTCGCGAACCTCGGAGCCCTTCTTCTCGGCCTCCTTGCGCGCGCGACCGCCGATGACGCGGTAGACCACGTGCAGGTCGTCCACCACGAGGCAGGGGTCGCCGAGATCGGTCTCGAGCGCCTCCTCGCCCTCGTCCTCGGGCTCGATCTCGAGGTCGAAGTCCATGTGCTCGTCGGCCTCAGTCACGTCCGTACCTCTCCTCGCCGCGCCAGAACACGATGAAACCGACCACGAAGAACACCACGGCCCACACGCCGCCGAGGGCCCACATCAGGCCGCTGGGCGGGAACTGCTCCTCCTGCATCAGCACGGAGCGCACCAGGTACAGGTACACCGCGACCGGCTGGTACTCCAGGATGCCGCCGACGACCGCCTTGAACGCCTCGGGGATGTGCAGCTTGTCGAGGTGGCCGACGATCGGGAAGATGACGCCGGACGCGTACATCACGACGCGCATGACGAACGGCAGCACGTTCTCGACGTCGGGCGTCGTGGCCACGTACCGGGCCATGATGAAGGCCAGCCCGGTGTTGAAGATCCACATCAGCGCCACGGCGGCGGGCAGCAGGAGCCACCACCAGGTGATGTGGATCATGGCGTAGCCGGGCAGCAGACCGCTGAGCAGCGTCACGATGCACATGACCACGATCGCGGGCAGCAGCGTGGTCAGCAGCGACAGCACCGTCGACATCGGCAGCACCGCACGCGGGAAGTGCAGGGAACGCAGCAGCTGGGTCTTGCCGCTGATGGACTTGGCACCGCCGGTCACCGAGGACTCGATGAAGCGGTACATGAAGACGCCGATCACGATGAACGCGATCGAGTTGCTCACGCCTCGGTTGAGGCCGAGCAGGATGCCGAAGATCAGCACGTACACGGCCGCGTTGAGGATGGGGTTCAGCACGGCCCAGAGCTGGCCCAGGTAGTTGTTCTGGTTCTTGGCGTACGCGGTCGACGTGGCGAGGACGCGGATGAAGGCCCAGCGGCCTGCCAGGTCGCGGATGTACTCGCCCAGCGGCGGGCGGACGTTCAGGGGGCGCAGCCCGTACTTCTTCGCGAGAGCGAGCCGCTCGGCAGACGTCGTGCCGGGGACGAGCGGCGGCGGTGGCGTTTTAGCATCACCGCTGGCGGCAGGCTTTGCTGGCGCTGCCGCGTCGGTAGTAGGTGTGCTCACGGTTTGGGAAATACCTGTCTGGTCGGGGGCACTGCCGGGGACGATCCGGCCGTTCGATCCTAGCGGGTCACGGACCCTAGCAGTTTGGTCGGGATGCCTGTAGCAGGGCCGGGGACCACGCCCGCCGGACCTCGGCGGACGTCTCCCGTGAGAGACTCCACGCGTGCAGCACCCCCGTCCCGCTCCTCGAACGACCGAACCGGGCACCGCGTCCCCGCGTGTGGCCGGCGCCCTGGTCGAGTCGCCGCTGCAGCTGCTCTGCACGGTCGAAGCGCACGCCGCCGGATACGGCGGAACCGAGACGCACGTACACGTGCGCGACGACGTCCCCGCGCTGGGCGACGCCCTGTCCGGGGTGCGCGAGCTCACGCTCCCCGACGGACTGACCTTCGACCTCGCGGGACGCCGCAGCGCCCTGACCGCGCGCGAGCCCGTCTGGCTCGTGGGCGACGCCTTCTCCGGCCTGTTCCAGGCCACCGCGCCCCTGCGCCGCCCGGAACGCATGGTGCTGGTCGACGACGGCCTGGCCACCCTCGAGCTGTGCCGCCTCCTGGTGCGCCGCGCTCCCCTGGTCCGGATCGGCCGTCCCGCGCGTGCCCCCCGGCGGCGCCTCGGCGCCGTCGCCGCCGGCCGCCTGCGGTCCCTCGCCGCCGACGGCCGCGTCACGATCTTCACCGCCATGCCGCTCACCCCCGACCTGTCCGCCGGGCTGCGGGCCCAGGGCTTCGACGTGCGGCACAACCAGTTCGGCTGGCTCACCGCGCAGCCCGCCGACGAGGCGATGCCCGAGCCCACGATCGTCGTCGGCTCGGCGATGGCCGCCGACAAGCTGATCGACCCGCACCGGTACGTCGACTGGATCCGGTCGCTGGCGAAGGAGAGCGCGCTGCGCTACCTGCCGCACCGCCGTCAGACGCCGGAGCTGCTCGCGACCCTGGCCGAGATCGACGGCGTGACCGTCGACGCCCCCGGCGCCCCCGTCGAGATCCGGCTGCGGGGCCTGCGCGCGGGCCAGCGGGTGCTGAGCCTGCCGTCGACGTCGACAATCCTGTTGACCACTATCATTTCCCCGCTCGGTGTCCCCGTCACCGCGCTCGACGTGCCCGCCGACTGGTGGACGCCGCGCGCGACGGCCGAACAGCGAGCGCACCTGACCAGCGTCGTCGAGCTCGCCCGGCAGGCCCGGGCAGCAGCCGACGACGCTCCGGAAACCGACTCCCCGGAGGCGAACGAATGACCATCCGCGTGCTCGCGGTCGCGGACAGCGACTCCTACCTGAAGTGGGCATGCGCGTCGCTGGACAGGCTCGGCCCGGCCGACGACAGCGGCCTGGACCGCTCGGCCGTGATCGTCAAGACGCCGATCGCGCCGACCACCAGTCAGATCGCCGCCGCCGTCGCCGGGTCCTCGGTGGTCCGGCCCGCCGTCCTGCTCCTCCGGGACCTCGCCGCGCAGGTCCGGGACACGAGCCCCGACGTCGTGCTCATCGCCGCCACCGGGCCCGTCGCCGAGGTGGTGGCGCGCGCCGTCGTCGCCGCGGCGGGCAAGCGCCGCCCCGCCCTGATCACCGGGCTGCCCGGCATGGCGCTGCCCGCCACGCCGAAGGGCACGGGCTGGCGCCGCTGGTGCGACGCGTTCGTGGTGCACAGCCGGCTCGAGGTCGACGCGTACCGCGAGGCCTTCGCCGAGCACGGGGTCACCCCCGAGGTGCCGCTGGCCCACCTGCCGTTCCTGGAGCACACGGCCGGGAGCCTGGGCGCCGAGCCCGTCAAGCGCGTCGTGTTCGCGGCGCAGGCCAAGGTGCCCGACAACCGGCCCGACCGCGTCACCCTGCTGGACCGCCTGGCGAAGCTGGCCGAGGACGACTTCGAGGTCATCGTGAAGCTGCGCGCCCGAAAGGGCGAGCGGCAGACGCACAACGAGGCCTTCCCGTACGACGAGCTGTGGGACGCCGAGCACAAGAAGCTCGGGCACCGCAGCGACGCGCTGCGGTTCGTCGACGGCCCCATGGCCGAGTGGCTGCAGGCCGGCTCCGCGCTCATGACGGTCAGCTCGACCGCCGCGATGGAGTCGCTGTCCCTGGGCCTGTCGACCGTCATCATCGACGACTTCGGCGTGACCCCTGAGCTGCTCAACGCGCCGTTCGCGGGCAGCGGCTGCGTGCTCCCCGTGGCCGGCGCCGCCGAGGCGTTCCGCGCGGGCGGTCCGGAGCCCGACACCGCCTGGCTCGAGGACAACTACCTGCACGCCGCGGAGTCCGAGCTGCCGGCAACCGTCCGGGAGCTGGCGGCCCGGCGCGCGGACGGGACCCTCACCGAGCTGGCCGAGGTCAAGCCGTGGCTGCGCCTGCGCTACCTGCGGATGTACTCGCAGATGTACCTGCCCCGGTTCGTCTACGACGGGATCCGGCTGGTGACCCGCCCGGTGCGGCTGCTGTTCCTGGACAAGAAGGCCTGACTCCCGCGAGGTGTCAGACGTACAGATCACTCGGGTGACCTGTACGTCTGACACCTCGTTCGGCGTCCGGGTGGGTCAGACGCCGTCGTCGACCCGGACGCGCTCCGTGAGCCCGCGCAGGAACCCGGCGCCCCACGCCATGTGCATCGTCACGAGCGTCGCCGGCAGGGCCAGCGCCGAGCGCAGGTCGAGCCGCGGGCGGCGGGTCGCCGCGTGCGCCGACGCCGCCAGCACGCCCAGCAGGTAGGTGGCGGGCGGCACGAGGCCGACCACGGTCACGGGCAGCGAGCCCGCGACGGCGCCGGCGATCGCCACCAGCACGGACACGGCGAGCACGACGACGGCGGTCGGCGGGGCGAGGTAGCGCAGGTTCGCGGTGCCGGGGTTGCGGCGCACCACCTCGCGGCGCCACATGCCGGTGCGCCAGAACTGCGTGGCGATGGCGCCCAGCGAGCGGCGCGGCTTGTACTCGACGACGAGCGACGGGTCGAACCAGAGCAGGCTGCCGCTGGTGCGCAGGCGCAGGCACAGCTCCCAGTCCTGGGCCCGCACGTACACGGGCGAGTACCCGCCCACGCGCTCCAGCGCCTCGCGGCGGAACGTGCCCAGGTAGACGGTCTCGGCCGGGCCGGCGACGCCGCCCGTGTGGAACGACGCGGCGCCCAGCCCCGCGGGGTGGCTCATGGCACGCGCCACGGCCTTCTGGACGGGGGTGTCGCCGACGGGAAGCATCTGCCCGCCGACGCCGTCCGCGCCCGCGGCCTGGAGGGCCTCCACGGCGCGGCGCACGTACGTGGGCTCGGCCACGGTGTGGCCGTCCACACGGACGAAGATCGAGTGTCCCTCGGGCATGCGCTCCAGGCCTGCGTTCAGGCCCAGCGGCTTGGAGCCCGTCGGGTTGTCCACCACGGTGACGCGGCCGGTCTCGACCGCGAGCTTGTCGGCGATCTCGCGGGTCCGGTCCTTGGACGGCCCCACCGACAGCACCACGTGCAGCGGGTGGGGATAGTCCTGGCCCAGGACCGAGCGCACCATCGCCTCGAGGTAGGGCTCCTCGTCACGTACGACGGCGACCACCGTCACCAACGGCATGCTCGCCGCCTCTACCCGCTCGGGCACGAGGCCTCCTCTCGTTGACGCGTTGGCAGGACCTACAGGTCCACGATCTCGTGTTCTGTCAGTTCCGGAAACATCGGGGGCGGACGCCGCGCACACGCGGCGTCCGCCCCCGACAGGTCGACCTGTTACGCGTCGACGCGGCGCAGGCGCGACATCGGCGAGAACTCGCCGGGCATGACGCGCTTCTGGCCGTCGCCGAGAGCCTTCTCGAGGATGCGGATGTCGCGCACCAGGTTCTCGAGGCCCTTGGGCTCGAGCGAGGAGGCGTGGTCCGAGCCCCACATGGCGCGGTCGAGCGTGATGTGCCGCTCGACGGCGACGGCACCCAGCGCGACGGCCGCGATCGAGATCTGCAGACCGGTCTCGTGGCCCGAGTAGCCGACGGGCACGCCGTAGCGCTCCTGCAGCGTCGTGATGGTGCGCAGGTTCGCCTCCTCGGGGGGAAGCGGGTAGGTCGAGGTGGAGTGCAGGATCACGAGCTTGCTCGAGTCCAGGATCTCCACGGCGGCGTCGATCTGCTCCAGCGTCGACATGCCGGTCGACAGGATGATCGGCTTACCGGTCGCGGCCAGCGCGCGGAGCATCTCGTGGTCCGTCACCGAGGCGGAGGCGACCTTGTGGGTCGGCACGTTCATCTTCTCGAGGAACTCGACCGACGGGGCGTCCCACGGAGAGGCGAACCACTGGATGCCCTTCTCCTTGGCGTACGCGTCGATCTCCGTGTACTCGGGCTCTTCGAACTCGACCTTGTACTTGTACTCGAGGTACGTCATCTCGCCCCAGGGCGTCTGACGGATCTTGTCGCGCTGGTCCTTCGGCGTGCTGATCTCCGGCGTGCGCTTCTGGAACTTCACGGCCTGGCACCCGGCCTCGACCGCGACGTCGATCAGCTTCTTGGCGATCTCGACGTCACCGTTGTGGTTGATGCCGATCTCACCGATCACGTAGACCGGCTGGTCAGCGCCCACCTGGTGCTCGCCGATGGCGACCGGCGTGGGCTGCGCGTTCGTCGCGCTCATAACGAGGTCCTTCCGAAGATGTCTTGCACAGGGTAGTGCTCGTACGGCTTGTCGATGGCTATCCGGTGACGGCTGGAGCCTGGGCGGTGCCGGCACCGGGCGCGACTTCACCCGGACGCGAGGCGAGTATACGGTCACAGACCTCACGAACCGCACCGTCTCCGCCGTCCCGGGACAGCACGATCCTGGCCTGCGCCTTCACCTCGGGACGCGCGTCGGCGACCGCGATCGGCCAGCCGACGACCGCCATGGCGGGCAGGTCGTTGACGTCGTTCCCGACGTACGCGACCCGCGCCGGGTCGAGACCGTGGTCCGTGAGCCAGCCGCGCAGCGCGGTGGCCTTGTCCTCGACGCCGTGCAGCACCTCGACGCGCAGCTTGCTCGCGCGGGAGGCGACGACCTTGTTGGTCTCGGTGGACAGGATCAGGACGGGGATGCCCGTGCGCCGCAGGCGGGAGATACCCATCCCGTCGCCACGACTGACCCGGACCTGCTCGGTGCCGTCCTGGTCCACGTAGGCGTGGTCGTCGGTGTGCACGCCGTCGAAGTCGGTCACCAGGGCGTCGACGTCGAGCGGCTCGGGCGAGGCGTCGACGTCCTGGTCGACGAGCTGGCGGGCGAGCCACAGGTCGCGCGGCTCGTCGATCTCGATCGACCACTCGGGGGCGACCGGCTGGATGCCGACGTCGCCGAAGAACCGCGTCCCGCTCTCCCGGAACCCGTCCGTACGCATCACGTAGAAGGCGCCGGTCTCCCGGTAGTGCGGGGCCCGCTCCTGGCGCCGCGGCCGGTACTCGGTGGTGTGGCCCACCGGGCTGGCCACGCCGTCGTCGATCCGCCACTGGAAGTCGTGCGTCTCCGAGACGGCGACGACCACGTCCTTCTCCCCCTCGGCGACGGTGCGCACGGCGGCGTCCAGGTCCGCGGGGTCGATGAACGGAGAGGTGCACTGCACCAGCACCGTGACCGGCGGGATCTCCTGCGGGGGCAGGCCCCCGTCACCGGCCTCCACCCGCTCCAGGACGTGCAGCAGCGCGGACTCCGACGACGCCGTCCCGCCGGCGATCTCCGCGGGCCGGACCACCACGCGAGCTCCGTGCGACAGCGCCTCCGCCGCGATCTCGTCGTGGTCCGTCGAGACGATGACCGTCCCGACCGACGGGGCCGCTGACGCGGCCTGGACCGCCCGGCCGACGAGCGTGATGCCGTCGACCCGGGCCAGGTTCTTCAGCGGGACCCCCTGCGAACCGCCGCGGGCCGGGATGATGACGATGGCCGACGGGCCGGCTGTCTCTGGCATGCTTTCCTTCGACGGGCTGACTCGGGCGGAGCCTGGTGAACCAGGTCCCGTCCCGCCTGCGCGTCGCGCGCAGGGCGCTGTCCACTCTAGCGCTCCCCGACTCGCCCCCTGGCACCCCGGCTCCACGCGGTCATCGGGCCGTTCGCGTCCGTCGTACGGGCCCGAACTCCATCTCTGAGAGGATTACGCCATGAAGATCGCTGTTGCCGGAACGGGCTATGTCGGCCTGTCCAACGCCGTCCTGCTCGCACAGCACCACCAGGTGTGGGCGGTGGACGTAGACGCTTCGAAGGTCGCGCTGGTGAACGACCGCAAGAGCCCGATCGTGGACGCGGAGCTGGAGGAGTACCTCGCCACGAAGGACCTCGACCTCACCGCGACGCTGGACGCCTCGGCCGCCTACACCGGTGCGCAGGTCGTGGTCGTGGCGACGCCGACGAACTACGACGAGGTGACCAACTTCTTCGACACCTCCTCGGTGGAGTCGGTGATCGACCAGGTGCTGCAGGTGGCACCCGACGCGACGATCGTCGTGAAGTCCACGATCCCGGTGGGCTTCACCGAGCGGGTGCGGGCCGAGCGCCCCGGCGCCGCCATCGTCTTCTCGCCGGAGTTCCTTCGGGAGGGCCGGGCGCTGTACGACAACCTGCACCCCTCGCGCATCGTGGTCGGCGACCGGTCCGAGCGCGGCAAGCACTTCGCCGAGCTGCTGCTCGAGGGCGCGCTGACCAAGGACGTCCCGATCCTGCTGACCGACGCGACCGAGGCCGAGGCGATCAAGCTGTTCGCCAACACCTACCTCGCGCTGCGCGTCGCCTACTTCAACGAGCTCGACACGTACGCGGCCACCCACGGCCTGGACACCGCGCAGATCATCGAGGGCGTGGGCCTGGACCCGCGGATCGGGTCGCACTACAACAACCCGTCCTTCGGGTACGGCGGCTACTGCCTGCCCAAGGACACCAAGCAGCTCCTGGCCAACTACGCCGACGTGCCGCAGAACCTGATCAACGCCGTGGTGGACGCCAACACCACGCGCAAGGACTTCGTCGCCGCGGACATCCTGCGGCGCGAGCCCAAGACCGTGGGCGTGTACCGCCTGGTCATGAAGTCCGGGTCGGACAACTTCCGGGCCTCCTCGATCCAGGGCATCATGAAGCGCATCAAGGCCAAGGGCATCGAGGTCATCGTCTACGAGCCCAGCCTCGAGGACGACGAGTTCTACAGCTCCGAGGTCGTCCGCGACCTGGACGCGTTCAAGGGCCGCGCCGACGTCATCATCGCCAACCGCCGCACCGAGGCGCTCGACGACGTGGCCGACAAGGTCTACACCCGCGACATCTACGGCCGCGACTGATCATCGGTGAGGCCCGCCGCGGGTCGAGCTCGTCGAGACCGGTGAGGTCCCGAAGAGCTCGACCAGCGGCGGGCCTCACCCGTCCCTGCTGGTCCGGACAGGCTCAGTGCGGCCGGAACATGACGGCCTGCGCGACCGCCTTCGCCCTGCGGACCGCGCCCGACCGTCGCGCCGCCTGGCGGACGAGCCGTCCCGCGTCGCGCCGGAGCCGGGTCCTGACCTTCCTCGCCACCGCACGGGCATCCGCGTGGCGCTGGTCGTCGCCGGGCGCGCCGGCCTGCGGCACCGGCACCACGGCCGCCCGGCCGGCGACGTCGTCGGCCCCCGCGAAGAACTTCGCGGTCCAGGGGTGCTCGGCGAGCAGCCGCCTCCGGTCCTCCGACACGGCACCCGGTCGGCGCATCGCGTGCGCGATCTCGTCCACCAGCAGCTGCAGGTCGATCTCGACGGGACCGCGCTCGACCAGGGTGCCGTCCGGCGCGACGTCCGCGCGGTTCAGGCGGACGTCGGTGATCGCCAGCGGGACGCGGTTGCCGTCCTGGAGCTTCGGCAGCCGCTCCAGCACCTCGTCGACCCCGACGGCGTACCCGGCCGTCCCGTAGACCTCGGCCGCCGTCGACAGCTCGGCCGAGAAGCACCCGATGACGGCGGCGGGCCACAGCCGGTCGTACAGGACCTCCGCGGGTACCGGGTCGTCGAGCACCCGCAGCCGGACGCCGAGCTCGTCCGCCAGGTCCGGGAGCCGGTGCGCGAACGCCGGGGGCGCGCTCGGGCGCGGCGTGAGCACGACCTGCCGGTGCCCCAGCCCGGCGGCCACCCGAAGGAATCTCTCGTGCAGCTCCTGCTCCTCCTCCGGTGACAGCAGCCCGGACGTGCTCAGGTCCTGCCCGAGCACGATCGCGTCGACCCGCTCCTCGCCCGGCGACGCGGACGCCGTCGCCTCACCGTGCTCGGCCACGACGTCCCGGTACCCCGCCGAGGACAGGACCACGTTCGCCACCACGTGCTCGCGCAGGAGCACCGGGTCCAGCCCGCCCGCCAGGTCCAGGTGGAGCAGCCGGCGCAGCCGTGGCGCGATCTGTCGCGGCGCGGGCACCGGCAGCGGGCCGTAGCCCGTCAGCCCGTCGGGGACGACGTCGACCGGACCCTCCGGGAAGACCCGCAGGACCGAGGTCGCCGGCTTGGCCGCCAACGACTGGAGCGTGATCCCGAACGGCTCGCGCAGGCCCACCGCCGCCGCGAGGATCCCGTGCCACCGCTCGACGTCCTCCGCCGGGCTCCACGAGCACGGGTGCTGCGGGTAGATGACCTCGTTGAGGGACACGACCCGGTCGAACCGCCGGGCGAGCTCGGCGAAACCGGGCTGCTCCGCCAGGCCGCCCCCGAGCTCCGGGATCGGTGAGGTGCTGGTCGTCATCAGCACCTTGGTGCCGGCGTCGGCGTACAGGCCGGCGTCGACGGCGGACGCCATGGCGGCGGCCGCCGAGAAGGTGGGAGCGACGAAGAGCTGGTCCATGTCAGTCGGCCTCGATTCGCAGGATCTTCCCGAGCACGATCCGCTTGGACAGGTCGAAGTGCCGCAGCGCGGTGCGGACGGACTCCGGCGGGAACGAGTTCAGGAACGCGGACGACCGGTGGTACAGCTCGCGCTGCAGCTCGTGGGACAGCCTGGCGCGGCGGGACACGTGGAACTCGACGATCCGCAGCGCTCCGTACGCCGCCTTGTCCACGTAGCCGGCGTTGCCCGAGCCGACCGCCAGGTCACGGATGCCGGCATAGGCGTCCAGGAAGTGCAGCGTGCTCGCGTTCCCCGCCTGGGTGAGCGCCGTGGGGTTGGCGTCCTTGCGGTAGAAGTAGCCGTTCAGGTCCACCACGGCGGTGGACTCCGTGTTCAGGTGCAGGCGCCAGAACCACGGCCGGTCGGCGGCCGTGCGCAACGACTCGTCGAAGGCGAACAGCGCGGGGTCGATCCGTTCCCTGTCGTACATCCCCGCCCACAGGAACGGGTAGTCGACGACGGTCCGGTAGCCCGGCGCGCCGATCTGCGACCTCGGGTCGAGCACGACGTCCCGGCGCTCCTCGGGCGCCCGCTCGACCACGCGCGTCATCTGGTCGACCCGCACGTGATCGGTCCGGACGAAGTCGACGTCCAGCCGCTGCAACGCGGCCAGGGTCCGGTCGAGGTGCCCTACGTGGTACCAGTCGTCGGCGTCGAGATAGGTGAGGTACCTGCCCTCGGCATGCTCCAGCGCGATGTTCCTGGACTTGGCCACGCCGTAGTTCTCGGGGTTGCGCAGGGTGGTCAGCCAGGGCATGTCCCGCGCCGCACGCTCGATGATCTCGGGCGTCTCGTCCGAGGAGTGGTCGTCGATCAGGATGAACTGGTAGTCATCGCGCCGGTTCGCCCTGATCGTCGCGAGGCAGTTGGGCAGGAACGTGGCCGCGTCGTAGACCGGCACGATGATGCTCAGCGTGGTCAAGGTTTCCGTCCTGGCTCGTGGTTTCCGGGGGAATCTACCGGAGCACACCGATCCCACCGACCTCGGCGGTCCCTGTCGTCCTCAGGACCGCCGCGACGTCCAGACCGGACCCTTCGTCAGCGGCGGCTGGCCGCTGCCGCGTCCTGGAAGACCTTGGCGTACATCTTCACGGTCTCCTCCAGGTCGGGCGCGTCGAGCTGCGGGCTGCCCGACGGCGGCGTCGCGCGCAGGCTCGTCACCGTGGAGTCGATCTTCTCGGCGGTGAGCGGGCCCTCGTAGAGGGTGATCCACCCGGCGCCGACCTTCTTGGCGAGACGTCGCGTCAGGTCGGTGGCGGGCACCAGGACGGGGCGGTCGAGCGACAGTGCCGTGTACAGCACGTGCATGTCCTCGATCTCGGCCACCTTGGGGAGCAGCACCAGCTCGGCAGCGGTGACCTCCTGCACGGTCGCGCCCTCGGAGATGGTCTCGAGCAGCAGCGTGATCTTCTCCGGGTCGCGCGCGGCCATCCCCTTGAGCCCGATGTACGCACCGGCCGCCGGCTTGCCGACGACGCGCAGCGAGAGCCCGGGCGTCTCGGTGGAGAAGAAGTTCTCGAGCGCCGGCGCGACGCCCTTGGGCAGGTTCGGCGAGATGCGGAGCAGACGGCCGGGCACCTGCTCGGAGCGGGGGTAGCCCAGGAACCGCTCGCGGTAGTGCGCGTGCGGGATGAGCGTGACGGGACGCCCCTTCGGGGCACGCGTCGTCTCGTCCAGCACGATGTACGACGTCGTCACCTGGTCGAGCAGCCGGTTCGCGGCCTGACGCAGGCGGCCGCCCTGGCCGGTGGCGTCGGCACCGCTGATGGTCCGCACCACGGCGATCTTGCGGCGCTTGGCCTGCAGCACGAAGTCGGCCATCTTGGCGAGGCGCTTCCACCGGCTGCCCTTGCCGAGCAGCACGCTCGACCGGTGCAGGTGGACCACGTCCATGTCGGCGTGCGGAAGCTTGCCCTCGAAGTAGCGGAACTCGACACCCGGGGTGGCTTCGTTCCCGACGATCTGGTCGATGTAGGAGACGATGTGGTACGGCTGGCGCTGAGATGCGAAGACCACGATCTGGTCGCGCTGATCGCGCTCGGCGGCGGGATCTGCAGCGGGATGAGTAACATTCGGCACCAGGCTACGATACCAACGTGGACCCTGGCTGTGCACAGGTCCGCAGTCACGACGACGGGCCTCAGCGGTCCACACAGACCGGGCACACACCAGCCCTCTGTGCACGTCAGCCCTGATCGACCGCCGGCAACGCGACTCCGATAATAGGATCCCCCACCGTGAACTCGAACCTTGTCCAAGATGTCTTCGTCAACCTCGGTGGGCAGGACGACAATCTCGGCGACTCCGCGCTGCGAGCAGGCTTCCTCCTCGCCGCCCGAGGCGAGGGCCGCCGCTTCCACGTGCTTCTGGAGAACAAGACGTCGGACTACGTCTCCGGCCTTCCCCTGAAGCCCGAGGACCGCGTCTACACCAAGGCGTCGAAGTGGGGCGCCGCCTCCCGGGCCGCCGTCCGCCCCGTTCACCTCTTCGAGGCAGGCGAGATCAACCCGCGCGCCGGCACGTACCCCAAGCGCAGCCGCGTCGCCGGCCTGCAGCAGGCGGTCAACGCCGGGGGCGCCGTCATCGTCGCCGGGATCGGCATCCGGTCGCCCCAGGTCGCGGCCGAGGCGGTCACGTTCCACCAGGTGCTGCAGGACGCGGCGATCGTGTCCTGGCGCGACCAGCCGTCGCGGGACGCCGCAGGGTTCGGCGACGTCGCGCCGGACTGGGCCTACTCGATGGGCACGCCGACGTCCCGGTGGGCCCCCGAGTCCGAGCGCCCGCTGCTGCCGATCACGCTGCGCTACGACCGGCCGTGGCCGGAGGCCTCGTGGTTCGACGCCGTCCGCGCCCTCGCCGCGCAGACGTCGACCGAGATCGTCACCGTCGCCCAGGTAGCCCGTGACGCCCCCCGCGCCGTGCGCGTCGCCGAGGAGCTCGGCGGCAAGTACCTCGTGGCGGCCAGCACCAGCCACCGCGACCTCGACGACCACGTCCGCGACGTCTACCGCAGGTCGCTCGCGGTGATCAGCGACCGCGCGCACGGGCTGATCATCGGCGCGTCGGAGGGTGCCTACCCGCTCGGGTCGGCCGCCGACCCGGAGAAGATCAAGCGTCTGCTCGACTCCGCGGGTCTCGGCGAGCTCACCGGCCGGTACGACGAGCTCGCGCAGCTCGGCCCGCAGGTCGTGGATCGCCGCTCGAGCCTCGTGTCCGGCATCGACACCGCCCGAGCCACGCTCACGGACCTGCAGGAGCGGATCCACAAGGCCATGGACGCCGTCCTCTGACCGCCTGACGGATCGGGCGGACGTCGCTCGGCTCCTGGTAGGCGGCTGGCCTCGACCAGCTCGCTCCTACCAGGAGTCCTCACGCACCGGGCCTGCTCACAGCGCCCTCTGCACTCGCCGGAGGACTGGTTCGAGCGCGGGGAAGGTCCGGATGCTCCGCCGTGCCACCCGGCGCACCAAGGAAGTCTTCCTGGGGGGCGCTGCCGCGCTCTGCTTCGCCGCGCTCTCCGCGAAGCCGGTCTCCGCGTAGAAGACGGTCCGGTCGAGGAGCTGCCGGGCGTCGTCGAGCGTCGGCTCCGGCGAGAACTCGGCGGGCAGGGAACCCTGGAGCAGCTGCTGGTACAGGCTCGACATGTCGTACGAGGTCAACCGCTCGGCGGCCTTGACCGACGCGCGCGAGTGCCGGAGGTAGCGCTCCCGGTCCTCGGCGAGGGCCGCGACCTCCCGGGCGAGCCCCACGGCGTCACCCTGAGGAACGGCGACGATGCCCTCGTTGTCCTGGACGGGCACCAGCCACGGCAGCTCGTACATCACCACGGGCACGCCTCGGATCTGAGCCTCGGCGAGCGTCAGCTGGTAGCCCTCGATGATGCTCGTCGTCACGAAGAGATGCGCCGCGTCGATCGACCGGATCAGCTCCTCGCCGCGGCGCGGCCCGACGACCTTCACGTACTGGCCCAGGCCCCTCTTCTCCACCTCGGCGGCGAGGTCCGCCACGGTGTAGTCCATCCAGCCTGGCCCGATCACCGTCAGCCGGAAGTCGACCGAGAGCTGACACAGCTCCTCGGCCATGCGGAGCAGCTCGCCCGGCTTCTTCAGGCGCTCGTCCAGGCGGCCCCACCAGACGAGCTCGATCCGCCCCTCGGGCGCGGTCTTCGTCACTTCCATCGCGGCCGACTCGATCAGCAGCGGCGACGGCGGGTTCGGCAGGTACACCGCGTGCTCGATACCGCGGAGCTTCCAGTAGGCGACGTCGAGCGGGGACAGCGTGACCGTGGTCGCGAGAGCGCCCAGGTGGTCCGTGAGGAACGACGTCAGGCCGTTCTGGTCGTAGATCGGACGTAGCCCGAAGCTGTGGATCCACCCGATCGTCGGCACACCGACAGCACGCGCCATCAAGGCGTACGACGGCCACTGCCGGCTGTAGAGGATCTGCTGGTCGATGATGACGTCGATCGCCTCGTCGCGGCAGATCCGCGCCCAATCCTGCACGCGGGCGGGCAGACCCTCGCCCGTCAGCTCGATGAACTTCGCGCCCTCCGGCAAGCCGTCGAGCACGCTGTCCTTACGCCGCGCGACGACCGTGACCTTGTACCCGGCCTCCAGCAGGAAGTGCGCCTGCGAGAGGAGCACGCCGGAGACACCGCCGGTGGTCACCGTCTTGGTCGTCAGCAGCACGCTCTTGACCGGGCGCTCCCCCGCCTCGATCCGGGTGCCGGCCGTCGCGAGGGCCGGGAGGACCTCGGGGGTATGGGTCACCGCCGCGAGCACGACGTCGGGCTGCGGGACGCGGGAGTGCAGCAGGTCGAGGCAGGCGCCGTGCAGGTCGCTGCTCATGTTCTTCTTCAGGAAGCCGATCACGTTCGCGATCATCGACAGCCGCGCCGACTCATAGCTTCTGATGAGCTCGGTCGGGTCCTCCCGGGCCTCCGCCAGAGTGTCGAGCGCCGGGCGGATGCTCTCGACGGCATCGATCGCGCCCATGTAGAACTCGAACTGGGCGACGTCCGCGACCGCGTGCCCGCTCCCGCCACGACGGAAGAAGTACCGGTACAGCTTGTCCGTGATCGATACGTACTTCTGAGCACGCGCGGCCGCGAGGAACATGACCGGGAGGTCGTTCACCCGCGGGAGCACCAGGTCCGCCGGGAGCATCTCGTGGACGTCGCGGAGCAGCGACGTCCGGAAGATGTAGCGCCACAGCTGCCCCTGCGCCGCGCGTCCGACCGGGAAGAGCCCGTTGAACACCTCGTCGCCGCTGAGCGACTGGTGGATCGGCGCCAGCCGCTTCTGGTACCCGCCGACCTTCTGCCCGTCCGGGTTGATGACCTCGACACCAAAACCGACCAGGTCGGCGTCCGTCGCGCGTGCTTGCGCGTACGACTTCTCGACCGCGTCCGGAGCGAACTCGTCGTCACCGTCCAGGAAGAGGACGTACTCGCCCTGCGCCGCCATGATGCCGGCCCGCCGCCCCTGGAACGCCGAGCCGTTCCGCTCCAGCCGGATCAGCCGGACGCGCTCGTCCCGGGCCTGGTAACGCTCGATGACCTCGTTCGTGCCGTCCGTGGAGGCATCGTCCACGCAGATGACCTCGAACTGCCCGACCGACTGACCCAGACAGCTCTCGATCGCATTGGCGATCCAGGCCTCGTCGTTGTGCACCGAAAGGACGATCGAGACGAGCGGTGGCGAATGCAATGAGGTCTCCGACGCTGGAGGGCGGACGCGCACATCGCGGCAATCCTAGTCTTACAGCGCCCTCTGCACGCGTCGGAACACCGGCTCGAGCGCCGGGAAGGTCCGGATGCTCCGCCGCGCCACCCGCCGCGCCAGGGAGACCTTCCTCGACGACGGCGAGACCTTCGAGGCCGCCGCGGTCCTACGAGCCTTCCGTCCACGAGGCTTCTCGGCCTTCTCCGCGAAGCTGGTCTCCGCGTAGAAGACGGTCCAGTCGAGGATCTGCCGGGCGTCGTCGAGCGTCGGCTCCGGCGAGAACTCGGCGGGCAGCGTGCCCTGCACGAGCTGCTGGTACAGGCTCGACATGTCGTACGAGGTCATCCGCTCGGCGGCCTTCACCGAGGCCTGCGAGTACCGGAGGTACCGCTCGCGGTCCTCGGCGAAGGCCGCGACCTCCCGGGCGAGCCCCACGGCGTCACCCTGGCGGACGGCGACGATGCCCTCGTTGTCCTGGACGGGCACGAGCCACGGCAGCTCGTACATGACCACGGGCACACCGCGGACCTGGGCCTCCGCGAGGGTCAGCTGGTAGCCCTCGATGATGCTCGTCGTCACGAAGAGGTGCGCCGCGTCGATCGACCGGATCAGCTCCTCGCCGCGGCGCGCACCGACGACCTTCACGTGCTCGCCCAGGCTCTTCCGCTCCACCTCGGCGGCGAGGTCCGCGACGGTGTAGTCCTTCCAGTCCGGCCCGATGACCGTCAGCTCGAAGTCGACCGACAGCCGGCGCAGCTCCTGGGCCATGGCGAGCAGCTCGCCCGGCTTCTTGGTGCGCTCGTCCAGGCGGCCCCACCAGACGAGCTCGATCCGCCCCTCGGGCGCGGTCTTCGTCATGTTCATGGCGGCCGACTCGATGAGCAGCGGCGACGGCGGGTTGGGGAGGTAGACCGTGTGCTCGATGCCGCGGAGCTTCCAGTAGGCGACGTCGAGCGGGGACAGCGTGACCGTGGTCGCCAGCGCGTTCAGGTGGTCCGTGAGGAAGGACGTCAGGTCGTTCTGGTCGTAGATCGGGCGGAGCCCGAAGTTGTGGATCCACCCGATGGTCGGCACGCCCAGGGCACGCGCCATCAGGGCATAGGACGGCCACTGCCGGCTGTAGAGGATCTGCTGGTCGATGATGACGTCGATCGCCTCGTCGCGGCAGATCTGCGCCCACTCCTCGACCCGGGCGGGCAGGCCCTTGCCCTTCATCTCGATGAACTTCGCGCCCTCGGGCAGGCCGTCGAGCACGCTGTCCTTGCGGTGGGCGACGACCGTGACCTTGTAGCCGGCCTCCAGCAGGAAGTGCGCCTGCGAGAGGAGCACGCCGGAGACGCCGCCGGTCGTCAGCGTCTTGGTGGTCAGCAGCACGCTCTTGACCGGGCGCTCCCCCGCCTCGATCCGGGTGCCGGCCGTCGCGAGCGTCGCGAGGACCTCCGGGCAGTGGGTCACGGCCGCGAGCACGACGTCGGGCTGCGGGACGCGGGAGTGCAGCAGGTCGAGGCAGGCCCCGTGCAGGTCGCTGCTCATGTTCTTCTGCAGGAAGCCGATCACGTTCGCGATCATCGACAGCCGCGCCGACTCGTAGCTCCGGAGCAGCTCGTCCGGGTCCTTCCGGGTTCCCAGCAGGGACTCGAGCGCCGGGCGGATGCTCTCGACGGAGTCGATCGCGCCCATGTAGAAGGCGAACCGGCCGACGTCGGCGACCGCGTGCCCGCTGCCCCCACGGCGGAAGAAGTACCGGTAGAGGCGGTCCTGGATCGACACGTACTTTCGGGCGCGGGCCGCCGTGAGGAACATGATCGGGAGGTCGTTGACGCGCGGGAGCACCAGGTCGGCCGGGAGCATCTCGTAGACCTCGCGGAGCAGCGAGGTCCGGAAGAGGTAGCGCCAGAGCTGCCCCTGCGCCGCCTTGCCGACGGGGAAGAGCCCGTTGAAGACCTCGTCGCCGCTGAGCGACTGGTGGATCGGGGCCAGGCGCTTCTGGTAGCCGCCGACCTTCTGCCCGTCCGGGTTGATGACCTCGACGCCGAAGCCGACCAGGTCCGCGTCCGTCGCCCGCGCCTTCGCGTACGACTTCTCGACCGCGTCCGGGGCGAACTCGTCGTCACCGTCGACGAAGAGGAGGTACTCGCCCTGCGCCGCCATGATGCCGGCCCGCCGGCCCTGGAACGCCGACCCGTTCTGCTCCAGCCGGATCAGCCGGACGCGCTCGTCCTGGGCCTGGTAGCGCTCGATGACCTCGCTCGTGCCGTCCGTCGAGGCGTCGTCCACGCAGATGAGCTCGAACTGCCCGACCGACTGACGCAGACAGCTCTCGATCGCGTTCCCGATCCAGGTCTCGTCGTTGTGGACCGGAAGAACGATCGAGACGAGCGGTGGCGTGGTCAATGAGGTCTCCGAGGGTGGGTGCGGGCGCGCAAATCGCGGCAATCCTAGTGGCACGGGAACCTGCCGCATCAATCGCCGGCGCCGGCGAGCACCAGACGGGCGAGACGTGGGCTCTGCCGTTTCCCTCAGCCTACGTCGTCACGCCCCGACGCTCGCAGTGGCGCGGTGGGCCAGCACGTCCTCCAGGAGAACCTGGGCCCGCGCACCGAAGCTGTGCTCCTTGCGGACGTAGTCGGACAGCGCGCGCAACGACGTCTCGTCGTACCAGGCCTCGCTCCGCCCGGCGAGCACCGCGCCCAGCTCCTCGGCGGAGCTGAAGCGCGCCAGGCCGCGCTCCGGGAGCACGGTCCCGGTGATCTCGTCGAGCCCTTCGACCTCGTCGGTCAGCAGCCGGCCGCCCGAGGCGAGGACGTCGAACACCCGGTTGGAGACGAAGCCGAGGTCCCGCATGTCGCCCCAGTGGTCGTTGAGCGCCCACGCCGCCGAACGGTAGTAGCGGCGGAGGATCTCGTTGGGCACGTACGTCCCGGCGACCGACTCGGGCGGCAGGAACTCCTCCCACTGCTCGCCGTAGACGGCGAGCGGCGTGCCGGAGGCCGCGGTGTGCATGACCACGGGCCGGGCCTCGCCCCGCGAGTTGCCCACGAACAGCGCCTTGCCGACGACCTCGGGAACCGGCTCGTCGTCGATGTAGAAGCGGTTCGGGTCGGTGCACTGCAGCAACGGCCGCACCGGCAGGTCCCACCTCGACGAGACGTCCCGGGCCCAGCTGTCGCTCGCCGCGTACCGGAGGTCGTAGGTCCCGAGCTCGCGGGCCGTCACCTCGTCGGGGTGGCTGATGACCCACGCGACGCTGGTCACGTTCGTGGGCAGCGTCACCGCGAACAGCCCGCGCAGCGTCAGGACGACGTCGTCCGCGTACGAGCTGAACCGGGCGTCGTTGGACCGGTAGTCGACGACGGCGCGCTGGCCGAGCGACCGCAGCGCGTCCGCCAGCGAGTTGGCGAAGTGGAAGTCGCCCCACTGGCGCGCGCGGTCCGCCGACGGCGCAGCGGTCTTGATCGCCCAGCGCAGCGACGGCGGAGCCTCCGCGACCTGGGCCCTGCCCGGCGCGGCGCCCTCGGCCGGGAGCCAGAGCGCCCGGGTCCAGGACCGCTGCCGTTCGGGCGCGCTCAGCGCCGAGACGCCCAGGAAGACCGGGGCGAGACCGAAGGACCGGTAGAGCTCGGCCGACCCGGAGGGCACCTGCGGCCAGGTCTTCTGGAACGCCAGGAGGTCTTCCTCGGGCTGGGCCGAGCCGTCGAACACGACGGCCCCTGATGACTGGGTCCCGACCAGGCCGGGTACGACGACGACCGGGCGTCCCTCCTGCACGGCGAGGCGCTGGGACAGGCTGACGTCGGCCCACAGGTCGGCCTTGCCGTCGCCCAGCACCGCGCGCACGGACTCCGTGCGGGCCAGCAGCGGGACCGGCGCCCCCGGCACCGTGAACCACGGCGCGGGCCAGTCGATGCTGTCCGGGTGCATGCCGCCCAGGAAGGGGACCGGGTCCTTCCCCTGGGGCGGGTAGGCGATACCGGCGTCGCGGACCAGGTGCCGGCTGTTGAGCACGAGCGGGTGCACCGCGGCGGCGCCGGACTCCGCGAACGCGGCGAGCCAGTCGGCGAGCGTCCCTTCCTTGAACCCGTTCCGCGCGGACAGCACGAGCGTGTGCTCGCCGCGGGAGGCGTGCACGGCCGCGGTGACGGCGGCGATCGTCCCCGCCCGGGCGCGCACCGGCACGACCCGCACGTCCCAGCGGGCCAGCCGGGCCAGCGCCAGCCCGACCGAGGGCCGGCGACCGCCGGGCACGAGGAGGACGACCTCGACGGGCTGCTCGGGCCGGGACTCCGTGGCCCGCGCCACCGGGTCGAGGGCCCCGAGGGCGGCGAGCACGTCCGAGGTCGAGGTGCAGTCGGTGACCACGACGCTGGTCAGCCCCGGCACGGTGTCGGCGGCCGGGGTGTCCCGCCAGGAAGCCGCCGCGTCGTCCGCCGGCTCGGTCACCTGCGCCCGCAGGGCCTCGCGCACGTCGGGGAGGGTGACCCCGGCACGCAGCCAGCCGCCGCCAGGTGCCGGCGGCAGGGTCTGCGGGTCGCCGTCCTGGAGCAACGACTCCAGCGGGGCCCGGTCGGGACGCCGCGAGCCGATGGCGGGTGCCGGGGCGAAGAGCGGCGACGTCGACCGCTCCCAGGCGCCGCTCGCGCCCTCGAGATAGGTGACCAGCGGGTCGGTCTCGCTGCGGTTCCACCGCCTCGGGTCGAAGCGGGACGGGAAGAACAGCGGGTGCGGGGAGCGCCCCGCCTTCCTGCCCTCGTCGACGTAGTGGCGGACCGCCTCTGCCGCGTCCGCGAAGGTCCGGCCCGCCTGGTACTGGTACCACTCCACGTCGAACACGCCCGAGGCGAGTATCCGCTCGGCGTCGTTGCCGGTCGGAGACTCTTCTTCGGGTGCCGCCGAGCCCTGCTCCACCTCGGACGACGTCGCTGGACCTTCTGGGGGTTGGACCACGCGGCAAGCCTAGTCGGACACCCGGGTCCGGTGTGAAGACACCCGGCCGGATTCCTGCGGCGAAGGGCTCAGAGCGCCCGCGCGTCCGACTCCAGCAGCACCGGGATCCCGTCCCGCACCGGGTAGGCCAGCGGCCGGTCCGGGTCGGTCGAGTGCAGCTCCGGCTCGCCGTCGGGCCCGGTCGCGTCGACCAGCTCCGCGCCCGTCACGGGGCAGCGCAGGATCTGCCGCACCCACGGCTCCAGCTGGACGGTCGGGTCGGTGCTCATGCTGCTCCTCCTGCGTCGTCGGCCTCGGCACGCACCAGCGACAGGACGTCGTCGCGCACCTTGACCATGATGTCCTCGTCGGCGGCCTCGACGTTGAGCCGCAGCAGCGGCTCGGTGTTCGACGCCCGGAGGTTGAACCACCACTGCGGGTGGTCGTCCCAGTGGGACACGGTAACCCCGTCGAGCCGGTCGACGACGATCCCCGGGTACGCGGCCTGGTAGGCGTCCAGCACCCGCTGGGTCGCCGCGGCGGCGTCGGACACGGTCGAGTTGATCTCGCCCGAGGCGACGTACGGCTCGTACATACCGGCGAGCGCCGACAGCGGGTGCTGCTGGCCGCCGAGAGCGGCGAGGACGTGCATCGCGGCGAGCATGCCGGTGTCGGCGAAGAAGAAGTCCCGGAAGTAGTAGTGGGCGGAGTGCTCCCCGCCGAACACCGCGTCCCGCTCGGCCATCTCGGCCTTGATGAAGGAGTGGCCCACGCGGGTGCGGACGACCTCGGCCCGCGCCGCCGACAGGAGGTCGGGCACGGCCCGGGAGGTGATCAGGTTGTGGATCACCGTGGGCGTACGGCCGGCTGCGTGCTCCTTCTCCACCTCGCGCAGCCCCACCAGGGCCGTGACGGCCGACGGCGAGACGGCCACGCCGCGCTCGTCCACGACGAAGCAACGGTCGGCGTCGCCGTCGAAGGCGAGGCCGAGGTCGGCCTCGTTCGCCACGACGGCGGTCTGCAGGTCCACCAGGTTCGCCGGCTCGAGGGGGTTCGCCTCGTGGTTGGGGAAGGTCCCGTCCAGCTCGAAGTACAGCGGCACGATCTCCAGGGGCAGCGCCGGCAGGCCTGCCGCCTCGCCGAGCACCGCGGGGACGGTGTACCCGCCCATGCCGTTCCCGGCGTCGACCACGACCTTGAGCGGACGCAGCCCGGACAGGTCGACCAGGCCGCGCAGGAAGGCGGCGTAGTCGGCGAGGGTGTCGCGGTCGGTCACGGTTCCCGTCCTGGTGCCCGACGGCGCGGCCGGCGCCCGGCCGCCCTCGTCGTCGTCCAGGATCGCCTGGGCGACCTCGCGGATGTCGGCGAGGCCGGTGGCCTCTCCGACGGGCCGCGCGCCCGCGCGGCACAGCTTGATGCCGTTGTAGGCGGCGGGGTTGTGGCTGGCGGTGAACATCGCGCCCGGCAGGCCGAGCACGCCCGAGGCGTGGTACAGCCCGTCGGTGGAGCACAGCCCGATGCGCGTCACGTCCACGCCCTCGGCGGTCAGCCCCGCGGCGAACGCCTCCACGAGCTCGGGGCCGGAGTCCCGCATGTCGTGGCCCACCACGACGGCGGGCGAGGCGTCGGCGTCGGCCGGCCCGGTGCCGGCCCCGGCCAGCACGACGACGCGGGCGAACGCCCGGCCGATCGCGCGCGCGACCTGCGGTGAGAGCTGGTCCGGGACGGTACCTCGGACGTCGTACGCCTTGATGATCTGGGAGAGGTCCATTGCCACCCGGTCAGCCTACGCGGCGCCGGGCGCCGTCCGGGTCGGACTCGGACGCCCGGCCGAGGGGCGGCGCCGCCCGCTCGGTCAGACGTTCACCCGCGACGCGCGCTCCGCCGCCTCCAGCCGGGCCGCGTCGGACGCCGCGACCAGACGCCGCTGCGCCTTCTCGAGGCGGGCGTCCAGCCGGTCCAGCCGCTCCGTGACCTCGACCAGGTCCTCAGGCGAGGCGAGCTCGGTCAGGTCCTGCCGGACGCCCTCGAAGCCCCGCTTCAGCAGCAGCTCGAGCGATCGCCGACCCGCGCGGGAGCGCCGGTCGGTCAGGTACGCGACCGCGGCGAGAAGGGCGAGGCCCACACCGGTCAGCACCAGCGCGACGGAGCCTTCGACGGCCGCTGTCACGGCCGCGGCGACACCTACCAGCGCGAGGGCGGCGATCACCAGGTTGAAGACGGACGGACGACGCATGGGCTATCCCCTTCTGAGTTTCTGCTGGATGGACACGGACCCGGTCGTCACAGGCGGTGCACCTTGTCGCCCGTGGCCGCGCCGCGCGTGTCGAAGAACCGCCTCGACGCGTGTGCCAGGGCATCGACGTCGTACGAGCGGTGGTTCTGCACGAGCACCACCAGGTCGGCGTCGGCCACCGCGCGGCCCAGGTCGGCGACCCGGGTCAGCGACGTCGACCCGAGCTGCCACTCCTCGACCGCCGGGTCGTGGAAGGCCAGGTGCGCGCCCTGGGCGAGGAGCGCCTCGCCGAGCGGGCGCGCCGGCGACTCGCGCTGGTCGGCGATGTCGGGCTTGTAGGTGACGCCGAGCAGCAGGACGGTGGAGCCGCGCAGCGACTTGCTGTCCTCGTTGAGCAGGTCCTGGATACGGCGGGCGACGTAGGCGGGCATCGTCGCGTTGATCTCCTGGGCGAGCTCCACGAAGCGGAACGGGTAGCCGAGGCGGGAGCGCACGTTGTGACTCAGGTAGTTTGGGTCGATCGGGATGCAGTGCCCGCCGACGCCCGGGCCGGGGTAGAACGCCTGGAACCCGAAGGGCTTGGTCTTGGCCAGCCCGATCACGTCCCACAGGTCGATCCCCAGCTCGTGGCAGAACCGGGCCATCTCGTTCACCAGCGCGATGTTGATGTGGCGGTAGGTGTTCTCCAGGAGCTTGGCGGCCTCCGCCTCCCGCGTGCCCTTGGCCACGACCACCGTCTCCACGAACTTCCCGTAGAAGTCCGCGGCGAGCGTCGAGGCCTCCGCGGTGGAGCCGCCCACCACCTTGGGAGTGTTGTGCATCCCGTAGACCGGGTTGCCCGGGTCGATGCGCTCGGGGGAGAACGCGAGATGGAAGTCGGTGCCGGCCCGGAGCCCGCTGACCGACTCCAGGATGGGCTGGACCACCTCTTCGGTGGTGCCCGGGTACGTGGTGGACTCGAGGACCACGAGCGTCCCCGGCCGCAGGTTGCGCGCGATGGCGTGCGTCGCGCCCGTCACGGCGCCGAGGTCGGGCCCGCCGTCCGGGGACAGCGGCGTCGGCACGCACACGACCACGACGTCGGCCGCCTTGATCACCGCCTCGTCGGCCGAGGCCCTGAACCCGTCCGCGAGCAGCTCGGCGATCACTTCGTCGGACAGGTCGTCCACGTGGGACCGTCCGGCGTTGAGGTCGGCGACGACCCGCTCGTTCACGTCGAGGCCGACCACGTCGTAACCGGCACCGACAGCGGCCTGTACCAGCGGGAGACCGACGTACCCGAGCCCCACCACGACCAACATGGACATGCCTCTACTACCTCTCGCGTTCCGGATCGTGTGGCCTGGACACTCGCCGCCGTCGTTGGGGGCGGAGCATCCCGGTCCAAGCATCCTAGGTGCACCGAGCAGGCTGTCGGTGCACCTCAGGGGCCAGTTACCAACGATTTCACCCGGTGCCGTCGCCCCGCGCAGGTCGCCCGTGCGGAGAGTTGTCAGGATCCGTGCCGACCGGTGAAGATGGGGCCGCCCGAGGCGCTGGTCCCTCTGGCACCTCCGGAGGGAACCCCTTGACGACCGCAGCAACCTCAACCACCGATTCCACGAGCGCTCCTGTCCGCCCCGTCGACGCCGACGTCGCGCGCGGGCTGGCCAAGCAGATCGCCGGGCGCCGCGACCACCTTCGCGCGATGGCGTACACCGCGGGGCTGACGCGGGCCGACTCGTTCCGACGGGTCATCGCCGCGGGCATCGCGCCCGACCGGACCTACGAGGACCTCCGGGACGCCGCGCGGACCTCCGCGAGCGAGGCCGCCGCTCTCGGCACCGGGCGCCCCAGCTGGTGGCGTGCGCTCGCCATGTCCGTCGGCTACCAGAGCCTGACCCCCGAGGACCTGTCCGACGCGGCGCACCTGTACCGGGTCGCCAGGCACCTGGCGCCAGGCGCGAAGTGGCGCCCCGACGAGACGCGCCTGTACCTGCAGATCCTCCAGCTCACCGGTGCGACCGACGAGCTCGGGTCGGAGCTCACCGCGGTCCACGAGCTCCAGGAGGACGACCGCCTGACGCTCGAGATCGACCTGGCCGCCGCCCGGCACGGCGTCGGCAGCGAGGAGTGGAACCGAAAGCTCGACGAGCTCACGGGACGCTGGGGCGTGCGGCCGGTCCGTCTGGCGCACGACGGCGCGACGCCGTTCGACAGCCTCGCCGCCCGAGGACCCAGCGGGACCGAGGACGGGCCCCTGGTCACGGTGGTGATGTCCGCGTTCCGCCCCGGCCCCGAGATCTTCTCGGCTGTGCGGTCCATCCTCGACCAGACCTGGGGCAACCTCGAGCTGCTCGTGCTGGACGACGCCTCGGGCCCCGACTTCGAGGGCGTCCTGAACGAAGTGGCCGGCCTCGACCAGCGAATCCGGGTGCTGGTCCAGCCGCAGAACCGCGGGACCTACGCCGCGCGGAACCGCGCGCTGAGCGAGGCACGCGGCCAGTTCGTCACGTTCCAGGACTCCGACGACTGGTCGCACCCCGAGCGGATCGCGCGCCAGGTGCGGCCGCTGCTGGAGAACAGCGCGGTGCACTCGACGTTGAGCCGATCGATCCGGGTCACGGAGGATCTGGGGTTCCAGCACCTGGGGATGCCGACGAGCCGCAAGAACGCGTCGTCACTGATGTTCCCCCGGGCGGTCGTCGACCGGGTCGGCGGGTTCGACCCCGTCCGCAAGAGCGCCGACTCGGAGTTCCTCGAACGGCTCGTGGCGGCGCTCCCCGGCAAGCAGCTCCTGCTCAGGGACCAGCTCGCCTTCGTCCGGCTGACGGCGGGCTCGCTCTCCCGCGGAGACTTCCGTGCACGCTGGGTCCACCCGTCGCGCCGGGAGTACTCGGAGTCCTTCACGGCGTGGCACCAGCAGATCAGGGCCGGTTCGTCCCCGTCCGTCTCGCCCGATCCGGCGCAGCGGTCCTTCCGGGCCCCGCGGAGGTTCGTCCAGGGCACGGGCATCCCCGTGGAGACGCCCGACCTGGAAGTGGTCCTGGCCGGCGACTTCCGCGGCGACTCCTACACCGCGGTGCCGCTGTACGACGAGCTGGTCGCGCTGGTCGAGCAGGGCGTGCGGGTCGGCATCATGCAGCTGGAGCTCGCCGGCCGGCCGGTCGCCAACCCGCAGCCGCTGTCGCCCGAGTTCCGCCGGCTCGTCGAGGACGGGACCGTGGTCAACGTCCTGCCGACCGAGGAGGCGCACACGAACCTGCTGCTGGTCCACGACCCCGCGGTACTCCAGCTCCCGGCCCACGAACCCCCGGTTCTCGACGCCGACCGGGTGGCGATCCTCGCCCACCGCGGTGGTGCCGAGTCGACAGGTGGTGCGCTCTGGTCCGCCCGGGACGTCACGGCGGCGGCCCGGGACCTCTTCGGCTCGGTGCCCACCTGGGTCCCGGCAGATCCCGGAGTCCGCGCCGAGCTCGCGGACGTGCCCGGGCTGGTGGTGCACGACGTCGATGCCGTCGACCCCGTCCTGCCGCACCGGTGGGCCGCCGGCCGGCGGCGCGCGCCGTCCGATCCGCCGACCGTCGGTTTCGCGACGTTCGAGGGCGCCGACCTCTGGCCGTCGTCGGACGCCGACTTCCTCGGCGCCTATCCCACGGCGGACGACGTGGACGTCCGCCTGCTCGGGGTGGTCGACCACGCGCCGAGGATCGCCGGACGGCCGCCCATCGAGTGGCTGGTCTTCCGGAACGGGGAGCTCTCGCAGCGCCGCATGCTCCAGCAGCTCGACTACGTCCCCTGCTTCCCCGCCGACACGGTCCGGCAGCCCCCGGCGTACCTGACCCGCGCCATGGCGGCGGGCGGCGTGGTGATCGTGCCCGAACGGTTCCGCCCGTGCTACGGCGAGGCCGCCGCCTACGCGGCCCCGGGCGACGTCCTGGAGCTGATCCGGCACCTGGAGGCGCACCCGGCGGAGCGCTCGGAGCTGGCGCGCGCGGCAGCGCGCCACCTCGAGGAACGGCACGACGCGGGCCGGTTCGTCCGGCTGGTGACCGGGCTGCTCCCGACCGGGACCGGAGCGGGCCGCGGAGCGGCGGCCGCGACCACAGGGCTCCGGCGAGCAGACGTGTCGTCATGACCGGTCAGGACAGAGGGCTCGCCGAAAGACTGGTCGACAGGCTTCCCCCCGTACGGCGACGGGACGAGCTCCTCGCCGCGCGCGACGAGGTGGTGGCGGGTCTGCGGTCGGAGGTCGAGGGGCTGCAGGCCGAGACCCGCGCGGGGCGGGCACGCGCACGGCGGCTGCGTGGCGAGCTCGCGGAACTTCGTGAGCAGGTTGCCGCGGCGACCGCCGCGAACGAGCACCAGCGTTCGGTCGAGGCCCGGCCCTCGTTCCGGCGGATGCTGGTCACCGAACGCGGCCTGTCCCGCGCCGCGCACGAGCACCCCAACCGCTCGCCACGCAGCAGGGTCTCCGACAAGCTCTTCTCGAAGGAGCTGGCGGACTCGTTCGGCGTCCGGGTACCGGTGAAGCTGCGGGCCTGGCCCGATCTCGACAGCATCGAGCTCGGTTCGCTCCCCGACGAGTTCGTGCTCAAGTCCATCGGCGGCGCGTCGTCCCGAGGCGTCTTCCCGCTGCGCCGGGTCGGTGGCGAGTACCGGCTGATCAGCACCGGCGACGTCATCACGCTCGACGAGATGCGGGCACAGATCAGCGCCCACATGGAACGGGACGCCGCGCGACCGTCGTACGACCGGATCCGCCCGCCCTTCTACGCGGAGGAGTTCGTCCAGGACCTGAGCGACAGCTCCGAGATCCCGGTCGACGTCAAGCTCTACACGTTCTACGGCCGCGTCGGTCAGGTCCTGCTCCGCCGTGTCGCCCGCCACGGTGAGCGCTCCGGCGTCGGATACCGGTACCTCGGCGCCGACGGGACCGACCTCGGTGACGTCTCCACCGGCCGGACGACGGATCCGACGATCCCGGTCCCCGACCGGTTCCCGGAGCTGGTCGCGACCGCGGAGAAGATCTCGCGGGCGACCGGCCTCGCGTTCGTCCGGGTGGACCTCTACCAGACGCGGAACGGGGTGGTCTTCGGCGAGCTGACCCCCTGCCCCGGTGAGCCCCAGCACTACACGGACGACCACGACCTGCTCCTGGGGCGCCTCTGGCAGGAGGCCCAGCTGCGGCTCGACGCCGACGTCGCGAGCGGCCTGGCCATCGGCTTCGACCTGCCCGGCGGCAGCGGGGGTTCCGGCGCCCCCGCTGCCCGCTGACGTCGGGATACCCTGGCGCCGTGCTCGCTGTCGCCCAGTTCCACGCGCCCCTGCCGCTGACCAACACGATCCAGCGGTACGACTGGGGATCCGTCGACGCGATCCCGGACCTGCTCCGCACCGAGCCCGACGGCGGGCCCCAGGCGGAGATGTGGCTCGGCGCGCACACCAGCGCGCCGTCCGTCAGCCGCATCACGCGCGAGGACGACGTCGACCACGTCGCCCTCGACCGTCTGGTCCGCGAGGCGCCCGTGCAGACGCTCGGCCACCGGGTCGCGGAGCAGTTCGGCCCGCGCCTGCCCTACCTGCTCAAGGTGCTGGCCGCGCGCAAGGCGCTGTCGCTCCAGGTGCACCCCTCGCCGCGGCAGGCCCGCGAGGGCTTCACGCGGGAGAACAAGGCCGGGATGCCGCTGACGTCGGCCAAGCGGTCGTTCAAGGACGACCAGCACAAGCCCGAGATGATCGTCGCGCTCACGCAGTTCGAGGGGCTGGCGGGCTTCCGCACGCCGCGCACCATCCTGGACGTGCTGGAGGGGCTGGCGGGCGACATGGTCGAGGCGGTCCGCGCGGCGCTGCTGCACGACCGCGGCCACGACGGCATGCGGGAGGCGTTCAACCACCTGCTGTCCGCTCGCGCCGACGAGGCCTGCGCGGCCGACATCGCGGCCACCCTCGACTCGGTGCGGGCCCGCCTGGCGGCCGGCTCGCCGTTCGAGCGCGCCGACCGCACGGTGATCGAGCTGGCCGAGCAGCACCCCGGCGACCCGGGCGCCATCGCGTCCCTCATGCTCAACCGGTTCTCGCTCGAGCCGGGCGAGGCGGCGTTCACGCCCGCGGGCGTGGTGCACGCCTACTTGTCGGGCGTGGGCATCGAGATCATGGCCAGCTCCGACAACGTGCTCCGGGCGGGCCTGACGACCAAGCTCGTGGACGAGGAGAACCTCGTCGCCTGCACCGTCTTCGCCCCGCAGCAGCCGGCCGCCCCCGAGGTGACGACGGCGGGCGGTCGCGGCCAGGTGCGCACCTACCGCGTGCCGGTCACGGAGTTCGCGCTCACGACCGCCGACGTCGACCCGGCCGAGCCCGTGGCGCTGCCCGCGACGGGGCCGCGCATCCTGCTGTGCCTCGACGGCGAGCTGACGCTCACGGCGGACCGCTCCGAGGAAGGGCCGCAGCGCCTGACCCAGGGCGACTCGGTCTTCGTGCCGCACGACGCGGGCAACCTGGAGCTGACGGGCGCGGGCCACGCCGCCTGCGCCTGGGTCCCCTGAGCAGCCGGCGCGGTGCGGCGCGGTGCGGCGCGGGTCCGGGTCGACCCGCGATCAGCGCGATCGGCAGAATGTCAGGTGGTCGGCACCCCGGGGTGCCGACCACCTGACATTCTGCCGACCACCAGATTTGCTGCCGACCAAGCCGAACAGTCAGGCCGAGTTGTCGTCGTCCGCGCGCAGCACACGGAGGTGGCCGCGGCGGGCCGTCTCGGTCACCGTGGGCGGCTCCGCCGGACGACGCCGGCGGCCGGCCTCGCGGACGGCGTCGGCCAGCGCGGAGAGGTCGTCGGGGCTCGGCCCCGCGTCCTCGAACTCGGGCATGAGGCGGACCACCTCCCACCCGCGCGGCGCGGTCAGCCGTTCGGCGTGCTCCGCGCACAGGTCGTAGCTGTGGGGCTCGGCCAGGTGCGCCAGCGGACCCAAGACCGCGGTCGAGTCCGCGTACACGTACGTGAGCGTCGCCACGGCCGCATTGGTGCAGGCCGAGCGCGAACACTGTCTCACCGATCTCACGCGCCGAGACTACGCCGCTGACCGGGTAGGACGTGCCGAACACGCCGGGCATTCACGGGCGTAACGGCGGGGATCCGGCACGAATTCGCCCCGCGGACCGGGCGAGCAGCAGTCCGGCACCCGCGAACGCGAGGTCGACCACCGTCAGGACCACCCGGCTGACCAGCACCGCGAGCCCCGCGGACGGGCCCGCGAGCGACCCGGCGAGCACCGCCGCGAGCACGACCTCGCGCACGCCGGCGCCCGCCGGCGCGAGGACGAACAGGAACCCGGCGGTCCAGGCGAGCGCCCAGCCGCCGGTCGCCAGGGCGAACGTCCGGGCGGTCAGCGGGAGGCCCAGGCCGGCACAGAGCACCCAGAGCTGGAGTCCGGCCACGAGCCAGCCCGCCACCGACCACGCGGCGGCGCGGCCCAGGCCGCCCCACGTCATCGGGTGCTCCAGCGCGTCGCGCCGGGTCGCCCGCAGCGCCAGCCCGATCAGGCGGTTGAGCACGGGCGGCGCGAGGACCAGCACCACCACGGGCGCGGCCCACACCACCCACGACCACGCGCCCAGCGCCCCGGCGGAGACGAACGGCAGCGCCACCGCGCCCACCGCCGCTCCCGAGGCCACCGAGACGGCGACCGCCACCAGCATGGAGGCCGCCGACCTGCGGCGCGGCACCCCGTGCCCGGCGCCCACCTCGGCGGCGGCCACGACGTTCCACACGCCGCCCGGCACGTACTTGCCGAGCTGGCTGATGCCGAACACCGCCACGGCGCCCCGCAACGGCAACGGCGAGCCCAGGTCGGCCAGGATCGCGCGCCACGCCAGCAGCGTGCACCACACGTACAGGACGCCGAGCACGACGACGAGAGCCACCTCGGCCGCGGACAGCCCGGCCGCGGCCTGCGCCAGCGCCTCCCGGTGGGCCAGCACGTACCAGAGCGCGAGACCCAGCGCGACGACGAGGAAGCCCCAGCGCACCCAGGGCGACCGGAGCACCGAGAGCACGCGGGACGGCAGGGAGCGGGACGCGCTCACCGGACGTCCCGACGGCGCAGCTCGGCCGCCAGCGGCTCGGTGACCGCCTGGGGCCGGATCCGGTCGCGGCCTTCGGAGGCGCGCTCCTGTGCGGCGGCCAGCGCGGCGGGGTCGGTGAGCTCGGTCAGCCGGGCCGCGAGCGCCGCGGCGTCGGCGGGCGGGACGAGCTCGAGGCTCTCGCCGAGCGTGCGGCGCTGGGGCGGGGTGTCGGAGGTGACGACGACGCAGCCGGCGGCGAGCCCCTGGTACACCTTGTTCGGCACGACCCGCAGGCCCTTGGGGGTGTCGCTGAAGATGCCGAGGCAGACGTCGTGGCCGGCGACCAGGGCGGGCAGCTCGCCGGGCTCGACCCAGTCGTGCCAGGTCACGCCCGGGGTGCCGGCGAGGGTCTCGCGGGTGCGGGCCAGGTCCTGGCCGGTGCCGACGAGAGTCACGCGCAGGGGTGCGCCCGCGGCGACGGCGTCGCGCACGGCCTCGGCGATGACGGGGGCGCCCTGGAGCGGGGTGTACAGGCCGAAGAAGACGACGGACAGCGGGGTGGTGGGTGCGGGGGTCTCGACAGGCTCGACCAGCGAGGGCCGGGTCTCGACCTGCGAGGTCCGGTTCTCGACCAACGGGGCCCGCCAGTCGTCCGGTGCGCCGACCAGCACGACGACGCCCTTGCGGGGGTCGGGGAGCATCTGCCGGTGCTCCTCGGTGTCGGTGACCACGACGTCGGCGCAGGCGGTCGCGAGCCGGTCCAGGCCGTTCAGCAGCCGGACGCGCAGCCCGGTGGCACCGCGGTCGGCGGCGGTGTCGCCGGCGAAGACGAGGTGGTCGAGCACGACCACGGCCCGGGGGTGCAGCAGGCGGGCCAGGAGCACGTCGAAGTGGCCGAGGTACCCGACGAGCACCGCCCGGGGCCGGCCCTCCGCGCGGCGCAGCCGCAGGGTGTCGGCCGTCAGGCCCGCCCAGCAGCGCAGCAGGCGGACCGCCAGGACGGGCAGCCGCCACGGCTGCTGCAGCATCCGCACGCGTTCGGCGGTGGAGAACCCGAGGGGGCGGTTGAGCTCGGTGACCTTGACGCCGTGGGCACGCAGCCCGGCGACCAGGACGGCGGTGCGGGGGTGGCGTGCGGCGTCGTACGTGCCGAAGGTGATCACTACACGGCCGCCGGGACGTCCGCGCGGCCGGACCCGGCGGGCCGGCCCGGGGCCGCGGACGGCTTGGCGGTCCGTTCGACCGACGCCGCGCGGTTCCGGGGCGCGCCCGCCGCGACCGGGCCCGTGGTCGTGCCGTACTGCACCTCCTTGAGGCGCTCCAGCGTCTCCTCGAGCAGCACCCGGTTGGTGCGCTGGAGGTCGGCCAGCACGAGCAGGGCGAAGCTGAGCAGCGCCCCCACCAGCGACGTCGCCCCGAGCACGATGGACTGCAGGTGCTGCCCGGCGGTGCCCGTGGCGAGGAGCACCGCGTACCGGCCGAACGGCACCAGCGCGCCGAGCGCGAACAGGAGCCCGAGCGTGACGAACACCGTGTGCGGCTTGAACATGACGTAGGACCGGCTGATCGCCTGACCCGACTTGGCGATGTGCTGCCACATGCTGCTGAACAGCCGCGACTCGCGCGTCTTGGGGTTGGTCGTGACGGGCAGGCTCTGGATCCGCATCCGCTTGTGCCCGGCCTGGATGATCGTCTCCATGCAGTAGCTGAACTGCGTGACGACGTTCAGGCGCAGCAGCGCCGAGCGCGAGTAGGCGCGGAACCCGCTCGCGGCGTCGGGCAGGTCGGTCCCGGCGGCGAAGTTCACCACGGCGCTGCCCACCTGCTGCAGGGTCTTCTTCAGCGGGGAGAAGTGCTCGATGGTGGCGGTCTGCCGGTCGGCGATCACGATGTCGGCGTTGCCGAGCACAACGGGCAGCACCAGGTCGCCGATCCGTTCCTGCGGGTACTGGTTGTCGCCGTCGGTGTTCACCACGATGTCCGCGCCGTGCCGCAGCGCGTAGTCCACGCCGTCCCGGAACGACCGGGCGAGCCCCATGTTCCGGGTGTGGTGCACGAAGTGGCGCACGCCGAGCCGGCGCGCGACCTCGACGGTGCGGTCCGTGGACCCGTCGTCGACGACCAGGATCTCGATCTCGTCGATCCCCGGGATGCTGCGGGGGATCGTGGCAAGCACGAGAGGAAGCGTCTCTTCCTCGTTCAAGCAGGGAATCTGCACGAACAGCTTCATGGCCTGTGCTTTCGATGAGCAGTGTTCCAAGGAGCGGTGACTGGCTTCACGAGCGTACGAGCGGTACATGACCAGGGCATGAACACTGCGTGCCATGCAATGACTGTTACCCGGCCGTGACCACGGCGCCCCGGGGCGTCAACCTGCCGTGGCTACCCTGCACGCGTGTCCCGACCCCGCACGGTCCCCGCCGTCGTGTGGCTGATCGTGCTGCTGCACCTGGCGGTCATGCTCACGCAGACCTCCGTCTTCCCCAACGTCCGCTCGCCCGACGAGCGCCAGCACGTGGACCTCGTGTTCCAGGTGCGGCAGGGCGACGCCTGGCCGTGGCCCGGACCCGGCACCACCTACGTGACCCAGGGCGTGACGGCGGGCGGCTTCGTCGGCGCGGACAGCCTCTACGGCCCGCAGCACCTGGCAGACCGCGACGACGTGCCGCCCCGCGGCGAGCGGCCGTCGTACCGGGCGGCCGGCAGCACCGCGACGCTGACGGCCGAGGGGCCCGACGGGCACCTGGACCCGGTGTTCAACCAGCTCGTGCAGCACCCGCCGCTGTACTACCTGCTGGGCGCGGGCGTCGTCGCCCTGGTGCCCGGCTGGGCGGACGCCCCGCTGGACCAGGTCTGGCTGCTGCTGCGCTGGTGGAACGCGCTGCTCGCGCTGCCGCTGCCGCTGCTCCTGTTCGCCACGGCCCGCCGGCTGCGGCTGCCGGACCCGCTGCCGGTCGCGGCGGCCGTCGCCCCGCTCGCCGTCCCCGAGCTGACGCACCTGGAGTCCGCGGTGAACAACGACAACCTGCTGGTGATCCTCGGCGCGTGCGCCACGCTGCTCGTGGCCCGGGTCCTGACGGGCGACCTGAGCCGCCGCACGGGGCTGCTGCTCGGGCTGGTCTCCACGCTCGCGCTGCTCACCAAGGGCTTCGCGCTCATGTTCCCGGCGTGGATCCTCCTGGCCTACGGCGTCGTCGCGTGGCGGCACCGCGAGCGCCTGCGGTCCGCCGCGACGTCGCTGCTCGTGGTCGTCGCGGCCACCCTGCCCGGCCTGACGTGGTGGGTGCGCAACGTGGTGGTCCACGGGATGCTCCAGCCGCACGGCACGCACGCCGCCCCGCCCGACCTCACCCCGGTCCACGGGTGGGCCGACGGCGGTCTGTCCTGGCTCGCGCGGTTCGCCGAGCGCATGGTCACGCTCTTCTTCGTCCAGGACCACACGGCGGCCCGGGACCACGACGCGTCGTGGTGGATGGCGCGCGTCGCGCTCGTCGTCCTCCTCGCCGGGCTCGCCGCCGCGCTGGTGCGCCGCCCGCTCCCCCGGCCCCACGGGCTCGTGCTGCTGTTCCCCGTGCCGGCTCTGGCCGGGATCGTGGCCCGCGGGTCGTGGGAGCAGTTCGCGGCGTTCGGCGACACCGGCGCCGCGCAGCAGGGGCGCTACCTGTACACCGGCCTGGTCGGCCTGCTCGTCGTCGCGGTCGCCGGCGCCGCCGTGCTGCGGCCCGCCTGGCGGCGGGCCGTCCCGCTCGCCCTGCTCGGGCTCGCCGGGGGCATGCACCTGGCCTTCCAGTACGACGTGTGGCGGCTGTACTGGTGGCCCGCGGACGGCGGGCCGGACGCGCTCGCCCGCGCCGTGGCCGCCGTCGGCCACTGGTACGCCTTCCCCGCCGTCGTGCTGGTCGCGGTGGTGGCCGCCGGGCTGGTGCTCGCCGCCGCGGTGGCGGTCTCGCTCGCCCGGACCGCACGCGGGTCCGCGCCGCCGGGCCGGGCCGCCGGGATGGCGGGGACCGACGCCCACCCGGTGCTGGCCGCATGACCCGCCTGCTGCGGCCGCGCCCGTTGCCCCCGCGCCTGCGGGCCTGGTTCGTCGCCCGGGGCCGCCCCGGCACCGCCGCGCTCGCCGAGCGCCGGGCGGTCCTGGTCGCGGTGCTCTGCGGCATGCTGCTGTCGCTGACGGTCGCGCTCGCCGACGCCCCGTACGCGACCGGCGACGAGCCGCCGCACGTCGACTACGCGTACCAGGTGTGGCACGGCGAGCTGCCGGTCTTCGAGGACGGGCTGGAGCTGCGGCCCGACGGCGCCTGGCTCGCCCCCGTGCAGTGGACCGCCCAGCACCCGCCGCTGTACTACCTGCTGGTCGCCCCGCTCGTGGGCCCCCTGGCGGACGCCGGCCACCCGGTCGCCGCCGTCTACGCCGCGCGCGGGGTGAACGTGCTGCTCAGCGGGGTCTTCGTGCTCGCCGTGTGGTGGAGCGCGCGGCGCCTGACCCGGCCGGGCAGCACGCTGCCGCCGCTCGTCGCGTTCCTGGCGGGGGCCATGGCCGCCGCGGCGCACGTGGGCGGCGGCGCGTACAACGACCTGCTCGCCGCCACGGGCGTCACGGTGCTGTTCGGGCTGGCCGGCACCGTGGTGCGGCGCGGCCTCGACGCGCGCCTCGTCGCCCTCGTGTCGCTGGTCGCCGCGGCCTGCGCCCTGACCCGGCTGTCCGCCGCGCTCATCGCCGCCGTGGTCGCGGGGATGGCGCTGCTCGCCGGGGCGGTCCGGGCCGCCCAGGGCCGCGAGCGGTGGGCGCACGTCGCCGCGCTGGCGGCGGCCGGACCCGGCGCCGTGCTGGTCACCAGCGGCTGGTTCTACCTGCGCAACCTGGAGCTGACCGGCAACCTCACCGGGTCGCACTTCGACTGGGCGCTGGCCAACCAGAACCGGCAGGAGCGGCCCGTGTGGGCGGTGCTCGCCGACCCCGTGACCTGGACCCGGCTGCCCGACCTGTTCTGGTGGGCCGGCCGCCTGCCTCCCAACACCGCCCTGACGGTCACCACGCTCGCGGTCACCGCCGTGCTGCTCGTGTGGACCCCGCTGGTGATCGCCCTGGTCGTCGCGATCCGACGCCGGCGGGCGGGCGCCCGGGGAGCGGCCCCGGGAGCAGGGGCCCAGGCGTCGTCGGCCCGCCCCGGCGACGGCGCGGCCCACCGGACCGACCGGCTGCTGCTGCGGGCCCTGCCGTTCGTCGCCGTCCTGGCCTCGGTGTCGGTGCAGGTCGGGTACGCCGCCAGCAGCGGCGGCGTCTACCCGCGGTACCTGCTCGTGGTGTCCCTGCCGCTGTGCCTCGCGATCGCCGCGGGGCTCGCGGTACGCCCCCGGCTGCTCGTGCCGGCCTGGACCGCGCTGACCCTGCTCGACCTCGCGGTCTGGCTGTCCGTCGAGCTGGCCGGCCCCGCGCCGGCCGGGTACTACTCCGAGCTGCCGCTGCCGGCCGCGGTCGTGGGCGCGCTCGCCGCGGCCGCCGTGGCGACCTCGGCGGTGCTCGCGCTCCGCGCGGTCGCGGCTGCCTCCGCGCCCGCGAACCGGGCGGTCGCCAGCACCGCGGCCACGCCGGCGGCCACGACCACGACACCGGCCGCTGCGAGCTGAGGTCCGGTCAGCGGGCTCCAGCCGGCCCAGCGGGCCGCGGCGTCGGCCACTGACTCGCCCGGTCCCTGGTAGAAACCGTGGAACCCGTGGGCGAGGCCGCTCGCGGCGGCCAGGCCGGCGGCACCGACCAGCCATGGCGTCGCCCGGCGCAGCCCCGGGCCGAGCAGGGTGACCAGGCCCAGCGCGGTCCCGGCGCTCAGCGCCAGGAGCCCGGCGAACAGGTACCGGCCCTGGATGGCGGAGATCCAGCCGTGGGCCGCGTAGTCGGGCCAGGCGTTGACCAGCACGGCGCACCACAGGGCCGCGGGCTGCAGCAGGAGCACGGCGGTGGCGCGCCGCGCGGGCCCGCGCGCCACCGCCACCGCGCACAGCACGGCCACGACCACGGCGGCGGACCAGAAGACGGCGTCGGGCAGGCGGATCTCCAGCCAGCCGAAGTTGCCGAAGAACGACCGGGTCAGGCCGGTGACGACGACCCGCAGGAAGTACCAGAGGCCGCGGGGCTCGTCGTCCAGGAACCGGTCCGGGATGCCCACCGGCTGCACCGTGCCCAGCACCAGCAGGTTGCGCAGCCACCACCAGCCGCCGACGGCGAACGCCACGCCGCCCGCGAGCGCCGCGCCGCCCACGCGCCGGCCCCGCGGGCCGGCCGCCAGCAGGTAGGCCGCCAGGACCACGGGCAGCGCGAAGGCCGCCATGACCTTGGTGAGCAGCCCGACGCCCACCGCCGCGCCGAGCGCCGCGGCCGTCCGCGGCCGCAGGTCGCCCGTGACCACGCGCACGCAGAGGTAGGCGGTCACCGTGCCGCTGAGCATGACGAGCGCGTCGTTGGTGACGCTGCCCAGGATGTGCCCGGCCTGCGGCACGAACAGCGTGAACGACGCCGCCACCAGCGCCGCCGGCCGCGACCGGCCCAGCCGCCGCACGGCCGCCGCCGCGAGCAGCGGCAGGGGCACGAGCAGCGCGACGTCGAACAGCCGCAGCCCGAGCAGCTGGTGGTCCCACCGCGCCTCGGCCAGGCCGGTGACGTGCAGGTACCCCGCCGCGACCGCGTAGTACAGGGGCGGGTGCTGGGTCATCTGGTCGACGGCCTCGGGGTCGAGGTGTCGCGTGCTGGTCCCCGGCGGCAGCCGTTCGGCCAGGGCGTTCGCGCCGGTCACCGTGCCACGCTCGGCGTCGGGGGTGGGCACGGCGTCGACGAACGGGGGGATGCCCTCGCGGTCGAGGTGCCGCCCGGGGACGTCGGTCGCGAGCGCCGCCTGCTCCCGGGCCGCGTCGACGGCGGGGCCCACCAGGGCCTCGCCGGCGCCCGGCCAGCCGCCGCCGTACGCGAGCCGGAGCACGCTGTTCACGTGCTGCGGCTCGTCGGGGGCGCGGAACGCCGGGGTGAGCACCGCCCAGAGCCCGCCCACGAGGGTGACGAGCGCGGTGACCAGGGCCAGGGCTCTGCGGTACGCCGCCTCCGCGGGATCGTCGCGCACGGTCACAGGATAGGGGGACGAGGTTGCCGAACTCGCGCGGCGCGGGCGGCGGGTGACCGATAAGGCCCCCGATCCGACGTATCGTCAGTAGGTGCCTCCGTTTTCTCCTCGTGGCCGGAACCGGCGGTCGGGCCGGGGCTCCGGACCCGCCAGCGGCTCCTCCGGCAGCGGCCAGCCCGGCAGCCAGCCGGGCACCGGTTCGGCCGCCGCACCCGGTAACCCGTCCGGCATCCCCAAGGCGTCGCAGGCCGACCTGCTCCGGCTGGCGGCCGCCCGTCCCGGCGACCCCGGCGAGGCGGGTCAGGACGCCGGGCCCCGGCGCCGCGACCGTCGCGGCCGGGGGCTGCGCGGCCCCATGTTCCCGCCGGGCACGCCCGCGCACCGCACGCGCGCGCAGCGGTTCGACGACCTCGTGCTCGACGTGGTCGAGGACCTCGACCGCACCTGGGCCGCACACCTGCACGGCACGGAGTTCGCGGTGGAGGACGTGCCACCGTCCGACCCCGCGCCGTGGGAGGACGGCGGGGTGCTGCTCGGCCGGTTCTTCCCCGCCGAGGCGGGGCGCCCCGGACGGGTGGTGGTCTACCGCCGCCCTGTCGAGGTGCGCGCCGTCGACCTGGAGGACCTCGCCGACCTGGTGCGCGACGTCGTCGTGGAGCAGGTGGCGCACCTGCTGGCACGCACGCCGGAGGAGATCGACCCGAACTTCGGCGAGCGCTCCTAGCCCGGGGCGGGGTCAGCCCGCCGCGTCGACCCTGCGCACGCGCACGTCGCCGTCCGCCGCGAGCGGCGGCGTCGGCGCGAGCACGGAGAACAGCGACTCGTCGTCGGAGTCGGCCATCCGCACCGACCACACCACCTCGGGCTCGTCGGCGGACTGCTCGGCCACCACGGCCACGGCGTCGCCCAGCTCCTCGAGCTCGGACCAGGACACCTCGACGGTCTGCCCGGCGGGCACGTCGACCTCGTGCGTCCAGGCCTCGGCGCCGTCCGGCCCGACGCCACGCAGTGTCACCTCGGTGCTGCCCGTGGCGTCGTCGATCCGGTCCGGGTCGCGCTCGCCGGGCACACCGCTCAGCGTCACGTCGTAGGAGGTGTCCCCCGGCACGGCGACCGCGCCGTCGCCCACGCCGCCCGTGGCGGGTACCGCCTGGCCGGCCAGCCAGGCCCGGTCGTAGGGGTCGTCGTCGATCACCGCGTCCCGAGCGGCCTTGCCCTTGCGGTCCAGGGCCGCGCCGGCCACGACCGGCACGTCGGCGTCCACCACCACCGTGTAGGTGCCCTCGGGCAGGCCGCCCAGCGGCAGCGTGGTCACCTGCCCCGGTTCGAGCGGCAGCTCCTCGCCACCGCGCAGCCGGACCGGCCCGTCGGGGCCGAGCACCGCGAGCCGGGCCGTGCCGCCCTGCTCCCCCGGCGCGAGGACGTCGAGCCGCGGGGCGTGCGGGTCGTCCACGGCCTCCCCGGTGCTGACCACGCCCGACACCGCGGTGGTCCGGGCGGGCGCTCCCCCGCCCACGACGAGGTCGGCGCCCGCGGGCACCAGGCCGTCGATCCGGTGGTGCTGCACGTACGCTCCGACGCGGCCGCCCTCGGCGGTGACGTGCAGCGCGAGACGGTTCTGGTCGGGCGCGACGGCCTCCAGCATGGTGACGACCTGCTCGCCCGGCGGCACCACGACGAGCGACTGGCTCCCGAGCACGACGGGCCCGGAGGCGCCCCAGGCCTGGAGCGTCACGGTCGCGGGCGTGCGGCCCGGGTTCTGCAGCACCAGGCGGCCGCTGGAGCCCACCGAGGTGCTGCCGCCCACGAGCCAGTGCTCGACCGCGGGCTCGGCGCACGGCCCGGCGACCAGGCCGCGCAGGTCGCCCTCGGTGGTCAGGGACGCGACGGTCGCGGCCGCGTACGTCGCGGCCGACGGCGTCAGCCGCAGCACGCGCGCGTCGGGCGGCGTGCCCGTGCGCACCGCGGCCGCGCTCCCCTGCTCCAGCGCGCCCGTCAGGTCCCCCTCCGGCTCGCCGCCGAGCGTGGTGACGAGCGGCTGCTCGCCGGCCGCCGGGTCGAGCACGGCCGCCGTCAGCGACGTGGTGGTCTCGACCGGCGTCGCGCTGAACTCGTCGTCGCCGGCGTCCGGCTGCTCCAGCACGGCCGGCGCGGGGCAGACCAGCCCCGTCCCGGCCGCCGCCACGGGCACGGTGCGCGCGTCGTCGACGGACGGGCCGCCGTCCCGGGCGGCTCCGGGCGTGATCGTGCCCGTCGTGGCGAGGGCGGCGACCGCCGTCGCGCACAGCAGGCCGCCCACGGCGGCCGCCGCGCGGCGCACCGAGGACGGGACCGTGAGGTTCTTGCGCTTCATCGACCCCTCCTGCGGCCCACCGGCAGCGCCAGCAGGGCGAAGACCACCAGTGTGAACGTCGTCAGCACGAGCCAGGCCGTGCGGTGCGGTGCCTCGTAGCGGACCACGAGCTGCCCGGCGTCGGGGCCGAGCTCGAAGGCCTGCAGCCCGGCCGCCTCGGCCGCCTTCACCCGCTCGAGCCGCTTGCCGTCCAGGCTCGCGTACCAGCCGCGGCCCGCGGTCTCCGCCAGCACGACGGTGCGGTCCGCGTCACCGGCCTCGACGTCCGCCCGCACGACCGTGCCGGCCGACGGCAGCACCTGGCGCGTGGCGCCGTCCTCCTCGATGCGGGCCCAGCCGGGCGTCGCGTCCTCGGCGGGCGCGACCCGCCACACGGAGACGGCCTGCCCCTCGGTCACCCGGCTCATGCCGGGCACCATGTCGAGCGTGGCCACGAGCTCGCCGACGGCGGGCGTGACCGCGCCGCCGGACCGGACCTGCACGGCCCCGATCCCCAGGTCCGCGAGCTGCTGCGGCACCCCCTCGGTGGTGCCGGAGGTGAGCGCGGCGACCACCGCGTCGAGGGCGGCGGCCGGGTCGGTGGCAGGGTCCGCGTCCTCGTCGCGCGCCGACGCGGCGGCCCGCGCCGCGACGGAGGCGTCGGCGAGCTGCGAGCCGTCGGCCCGCAGCAGCGCGTACCGGACGGTGCCGTCCTCGGCCATGTCCGCCTGGAGCACGCGGGCCTGCCGGGGCGGCGCCTGCATCTGCTGCCCGACGGCGGGCACCACCGGGTCGGTCGTCACGTGCAGCAGCCCGGCCCGGGAGCCGCTCGTGACTGTTCCGGAGCCGGTCAGCCACACCGTCGCCTGCGCGGCGGGGAGCAGCACGGCGGCGACCACGAGCCCGACGGCGACCACCCTGCGCGTCGAGCCGAGGAAGCCGCTGAGCGCCGCGCCGTGCCCGGTGAGCACACCCGCGCCCGCGACGGCCGCGGCGCCGAGGCCGAGCAGCAGCAGGGAGAGACCCGGGCCGGCCCACCGGCCGTCGTCCTGGGCGAGCACCGCGGCGGCGAGGCCCACGGCAGCGACCAGCCAGCCGACCAGCGACGTCGTCGCGACGTGCCGGCCGGAGCCCGCGAGGTCCCTACGGCCGATGCCGAGCAGCGCGCCCACGAGCCCGACCAGCGCCAGCGCGACCACCAGCGCCCCGAGCGCCCACGGGGCGGCCGCGACCACGGCGCGGGCGGCGGTCGACAGGGGCCCGTCGCCGGGCACGTCGAACCAGGCGGCGGGCGCGGCGGGCAGGCCGAGCAGCAGCTCCAGGCCCGAGGCCGCGCCCGGGGCGGGCACGCCCGAGCCCGCGAGCGGCTCGGCGGTCAGGAGGCCCAGGTCACGGTCCCGCAGCGCGGTCCACCACAGCGGCGCGCCGACCACGAGGGCGGGCGCCAGGGCCAGCACGAGGTGCACCCGGCGGCGCGGGGCGACGAGCAGCGCGCCCGCGAGCACCAGCACCGCTGCGGGGAGCAGCACCGGCGCGCCCGCGACCACGCAGGCCAGCAGCAGGCCGCCGGCGCCGGCCGCACCGAGGGAGCCGGTGCTCGTCCGGGTGGCCGTCCGCGCGCCGGGGGCACTGTGCGCGCCCGCCTGCTGGTCCGCGAGGTCGTCGGCCCGCGCGACCTCGTCGACGGCCTGGGCGCCCACCGCGCGCACGAGTGCGACGGCGGTCCACGGCAGCAGGGCGTGCACCAGCACCGCGCCGAGCAGGCCGCCGTCGAGCGAGCCGAGGAACGCGGGGGCGACGGTCCAGGCGAGCGCGGCGAGCACCCGCAGCCACACGGAGCGCGTCACGGTGCCCGCGGCGGCCCAGGCGCCCACGGCGGCCAGCGGCAGCGCGAGCAGGAGCAGCGCGTTCACGGCGTGCTGCAGGGTGCCGCCCGCCAGCACGGACAGGCCGGAGAGCACGAACAGGAGGGGGTCGGCCGGTGCGGCCGCGCCGAGCCCGTCGCGCACCCAGCCGGACGTCGCGGCCGACCACGTGGTCGCCGTCGTACCCCCGGCCGGGAGCAGGGCGCCGCCGACCAGCCGGCCGCCCGAGGCGAGCGCGCCCAGCCCCGGGCCGAACAGCGCCGCCGCCAGACCGACGGCGGCCACGACGACCACGGCGAGCGCCGAGCGCCGCCGGACGGCCAGGACCTGCAGCTCCGCCTGCTCCAGCTCGGACGGCGCCTCGTCGACCCGGTGGGCCTCGCCGCGGGCGAGCCGCTTGTCGCGCCGCTCAGCGGCCACCTCGCGCCAGGTGCCCAGCAGCGGCCGGAGCACACCGCGCGGCACGGTCGACGTGCGCTTGGCGCGCCGTCGGGCGCGCAGCAGCGGACCGAGGCGGAACACCGCCCACAGGGGTGCGACCAGCTCGTTGCGGGCGCGGTCGGGGTGCTTCATCGCGAGCCGGTAGCTCGCGGCGAACGGCGCCCACACCACCATGGCGAGCATCGCGAACGGCAGCACCCACCCGGCGACGGACGTGAGGCGCAGGTAGAGCTGGCTGCGCCGGCGGGCGCCGGCCGAGCCGGGGGTGTGCAGGGCGACCTGCGCGTGCCGCACCACGGCGTCGGGCACGACGACGACGCGGTGGCCCGCGAGCCGCACGCGGCGGCAGAAGTCGGTCGAGTCGCCGAACTGGCCGAAGGCCGGGTCGGTGCCACCCACCTCGCGCCACACCGACGCGCGCACCAGCGCCCCGGCGAGCCCCACGGCGAGGACGTCCTCGCGCGAGTCGTGCTGGCCCTGGTCGATCTCGGTGTCGTCGATGCCCGTCATGCGGCGGCCGAGCGGCGAGACCGTGTGGCCCACCTCCAGGAGCACGCCCCGGTCGGACGCACCGGGGTCGAGCGGCAGGCCGTCCGGGCCGGCCTCCCAGCGGCGCTGCTTCGCGCCCGCGACGGCCACCGCGTTCGAGTGCTCCACCGCGCGGCTCAGCGCGGCCAGCGCGCCCGGCGCGGGCGCGGAGTCGTCGTGCAGCAGCCACAGCCAGCCGTGCTCGGGGGTGCCGGTCGCGGCGAGCGCGGCATGGATCGCGTCGCCGAAGGTCCGGGCACCCGCGCCCGCTACGTACCGGGCGCCGCCGAGCTGCAGGTCCTGGTGGCCCGACGTCGCAGGGGCGGTGTCGACGTCGACCACGACCACGTCGTCCGGGGTGCGCGACTGGGCGCGCAGCGCGGCGAGCGTGGCGGCGAGGTAGGGGCTGCTGCCGCGGGTGACCACGACGGCGGTCACCGTGACCGCCACGGGCGGTTGCACGGTGGGCTGGGCCGGGACCTTGGCCCACACCGGTCCCGCCGGGGTCGTGTGGGACCCCCGGTCCGGGCTGGGAGCCGACAGGCTGTCGGTACGTGGAGCGCTCATCTCGTTCCACATCATGCGGCGCGTCGGAGCCGACACGCCGCAGACGCGCCGGGTGGGCGCCGAACGGTGCGCTGGTTGCGCGCACCCTTCTGAACGGCTCCCTCACGCTCTGCTCGTTGCCGCCTGAGCCTGCGGCTTCGCTCCGGGCGAGATGCCTCGTTCCTCGGCCCTCACCCTGCGCTACGCCTCCGGCTCAGACGGCGCGGCGCTTGAGCTTGCGGCGCTCACGCTCCGAGAGACCGCCCCAGATCCCGAACCGCTCGTCGTTCTCCAGCGCGTAGTCCAGGCACTCCGCCCGCACCTCGCACCCCGAGCAGACCTTCTTGGCCTCCCGGGTGGACCCGCCCTTCTCCGGGAAGAAGGCCTCCGGGTCCGTCTGCGCGCACAGGGCACGCTCCTGCCAGCCGAGCAGGGAGTCGTCCGGCTCGTTCAGCACATACAGCTCGCCGAAGAGCGGCAGGACCGGTGCGACCGGCGCCACCTCGCTCTTGGCGTCGGTCGGGAACTCCACGTCCGATTCCAGCATGTTCCACATGACGTGCCCCTCCATGCCGTGTCCGTGCCCCGAGGCCTGGCCGGGAGATCGTGCCGATCCACCGACCCATCAAGCCTGACTGGCCAGACCTGCAGTTTCAGGCCCCGTTGCGTATTCGCTACGAAAACTGCATACATGGAATTACACGCGTGTCGCCTGGAGTCGTCAAGCGGAAATGTGCTATCGCCCACGGGTTCCACGGGTAATTCACGAGTCCTTCCGCAGGTCGCGGCGCACGTCTCACTCGCAGGCCGCTCTTCCTGGTCACGAAACCACCGGCGAGTCGACACGCCGGAGAGGCCTTCTGCGCGCCCGGCGACAAAAGCCGGCGAGCCGACGACGGCCTGCCGCCGAGAACGCCCTGCGGGTCATTAGACGTACGCCGACGCCGGGAGCAACGTTCTCGGTCGGCCTGCTCGCCCGGGCCCGCGGGCGTGATCCCGCGTGCCGGCTCCCGCGACTTCCGACCTAGGCTGACCGCATGCAGATCGCGCCTCGCAGCGGCGGCCCCGTGCCCGACGTCGCCTCGCTCCTCGCCCGCCTCGCCGCCGACGGCGGCCGTCCCCGGCTGACCTGGTACGGCGACGACGGCGAACGGGTCGAGCTCTCCGGCGCCGTGCTCGCCAACTGGGCCAGCAAGACCGTCAACCTGCTCGTCGAGGAGTTCGACGCCGCCCCGGGCACCACCGTCGTCGTCGACCTGCCCGTGCACTGGCGCGCCGCGGTGTGGACGCTGGCCGCCTGGCGGGCCGGCGCGACCGTGGCCCTGCCCGACGCCGCCGTGGCCGGGCCGGACGTGGTCGTCACCGACACCCCGGAGCGCTGGGCCGACGGCGGGGCGGACCTCGTGGTCGTCTCCCTGGCCGCGCTCGCCCGCCGGTACGACGGCGAGCTGCCGCCCGGCGCGATCGACGCCGCCTCGGCCGTGATGACCTACGGCGACGTGATCGGCTGGGTGCCCGACGTCGACCCGGACCAGGACGCGCTGGTGACCGCGGCAGGCGCCGTCGGGCACAAGGGCCTGGTGCCGGAGCCCGGCGACGGCGCGCGGGTGCTCGTGGACGGGCGCGGCGCCGTGGCCGACGTGCTGCGCACCCTGCTCGGCGTCTGGGCGGGCGGCGGCTCGGTGGTCCTCACCTCGGCCGGGACCGCGGCCGCGCTCGAGGCGGACGACGCGCGCCGCGAGCGGCTGCGCTCCACGGAGCGGATCGACTGAGCGGTTCGGCCGAGCGGATCGGCTGAACCACAGCGCTCCTCCACGAACCCTCTACGGTCCGCCCCCGGGCGGTGCGCCGCCGTGCAACATGCAGTCTCTAGGATCGGTGACCGTGACATTTCCCGACTTCAGCGCCACAGGTGCGACGGACCCCTCGCGGGGGCCGTCCCATGCCCGGAAGCTGAGACACCTGGGCGGCGCGTCCCGCGTGGTGGCACTGGTGGTCGTCGCCGCCCTCTCCCTCGGGATCGCAGGCGGGGCGACGGCGGTGACCCAGCTGACCGGGAACATCGAGACCGCCGACATGGCCGCCCTCGGTACGAACCGGCCCAAGCAGGTGCTCCCCAAGGACCCGAACGCCGGCACCCCGCTGAACATCGTGGTGATGGGCAGCGACTCGCGCAGCGGCGACAACGACGCCCTGGCGGGCGGCGGCGAGATCGGCGCCCGCTCGGACACCACCGTCGTCATGCACATCTCGGGCGACCGGTCGCGGATCGAGATGATCTCGATCCCCCGCGACTCCACGGTGGACGTCCCGAGCTGCACCACGACCGACGGCGCGACCACGGCCGAGCTGTACGGCACCAAGTTCAACGCGGCCTTCTCGCAGGGCGTGCAGGCGGGCGGTGAGGTCGCCGACGGCGCCCTGTGCGCCGTCAAGACGATCGAGGAGCTCACCGGCGTCTACATGGACGGCTTCATCGTCGTCGACTTCGCCGGCTTCTCCTCGATGATCGACGCCGTGGGCGGCGTCGACGTCTGCGTCGAGCAGGAGATCTACTCCGAGGAGGCGAACCACCTCTCGCTCTCCCCCGGCACCCACACCCTCCAGGGGCAGAAGGCCCTCGACTACGCCCGGGCCCGCAAGGGTCCGGGGCTCGGCGACGGGTCCGACCTCGGCCGGATCGGCAGGCAGCAGGAGGTCATGGCCTCGCTCGCCCGCAAGGTGCTGAGCCAGGACGTGCTGACGAACCCGTCGAAGACGCTCAAGTTCCTCAAGGCGGTCACCGGCTCGCTCACCATGAACGACGAGCTGGCCAGCATCGACGGACTCGCCGGGTTGGCCTACTCCATGCGGAACGTGCGGCCTGACACGATCACGTTCATGACCGTCCCCAACGAGTACGACCCGAACAACGCGGCTAACGTCGTATGGACGGACGAGGCCGTACAGCTGTGGGACAACGTCAAGCACGACAAGCCCCTCACCGACGACCCGGACGAGCCGTCGGCAGACCCCTCGGGGTCCGCCACCGAGGACGGGACCACGGGCGAGGAGGGCACGGGGACCGACGCGGACAGCGGGACGGGGACCGACGCCGAGGCCGGCGACGAGTCCTCGACCGAGCCCACGCCGGCCCCGACCGAGATCAAGCAGGCCGGTGAAGAGGCCTTCACCGGCGCCGACACCACCAAGGTCTGCGGCTGAGCCCATGTCAGATCCCAGAACGTCGAAGCGTCCGGCCTCATCGGCCGACGACGACGTCACGCGCGTCCGGATCCCGCCCAGCTTCACGCCGCAGGGCGTGAGCGGGCGCCCCGGCGCGGACGACGCCATCCCGGTCGGCGACACGGGCGAGCGCCCGCGCATCGTGCCGGGCGCGTCGAGCAGGCAGCAGCAGGGCGGACCCGCGAATGCGGAGACGCCCGGCGTCGGGGTTCCCGGCGTCGGTGGCGCCCACCGCATCGGACGGCCGGAAGGCTCCGACGAAGCGCGCTCAGAACCACGTATCCGTCGACAGTCTTCACGGGAGGTACCGGTGTCCGGCGATCGCAGGGGAACGAATCCCCCGCCTGTTCCACCACGTAGGTCGGGCATGCCCGCGCGCAGCGAGGCCGCCGGACAGGTGCCGCGCTCGATCCCGCCGCGCCAGGCGCCCCAGGGCGGCGGCCAGCCGCCGCAGGCCATCCCCCCGGGCCGCCCGGTCCGGGCGAGCGCCCAGCCCGTGCGCCCGACACCGATGCGCAGCGCCCCGCGCCCCGCGGCCGGCGGCAACGGCCGGGGCGGGAACTACCCCGCCGGCGCCCTCGCCTCGGGCGGGCGCGGTGGCAGGGGGGGCAGCAACATCCGCATCCGCAAGGGCCGCGTGGCCGGCGTCATCGCGGTGCTCGTGCTGCTGGCGATCCTCGCGTGGCCGATCGGCCTGCTGATCTGGGCCAACGGCAAGATCCAGCACGTCGAGGCGCTGTCCGGCGCGAAGAACACGCCCGGCACCACCTACCTGCTGGCAGGCTCCGACGCGCGCGGCAGCGGCGGCATCAACGACTCCACGAGCGGCGCCCGCACGGACACGATCATGCTGCTGCACCAGCCGCGGTCGGGCCCCGTTGCGCTGATCTCGATCCCGCGCGACACCTTCGCGGAGATGGGTGACGGCTCGGGTGGCAACAAGATCAACGCCGCGTACTCCTACGGCGGCGCGCCGCTCCTGGTCAAGACCGTGGAGCAGCTCAGCGGCCTGACCGTGGACCACTACGTGGAGGTCGGCTTCGGCGGCGTCGAGGGCGTGGTGGACGCCGTCGGCGGCGTGCGGCTGTGCCTCGACTACGACGTGCACGACGTGAAGTCCAAGCTCAAGTGGCAGAAGGGCTGCCACGTCGCGGACGGCAAGACCGCGCTGGCGTTCTCCCGCATGCGCTACTCCGACCCGACGGGCGACATCGGCCGCGCGCAGCGGCAGCAGCAGGTCATCGGTGCGATCGGCAAGAAGGTCGCCGACCCCGCCGTCCTGCTCAACCCGGCCAACCAGGTCGGGCTGGCCGACGCCGGCCTCTCGGCCCTGGTGACCGACACCGACACGGGCATCATCGACATCGCGCGGCTCGGGCTGGCCTTCCGGTCCGCCAACGGCGACGACGGCGTGACCGGAACCCCGCCGATCGCGTCGATCAACTACCGGACGCCGTCGGGCGCCTCGGCGGTGCTGCTGGACGAGAACCTGACCGGTGAGTTCTGGGCCAAGATCCGCGACGGCGAGTACCCGGCCGGCGAGAAGATCGGCGGCATGCCGGGCTCCTGACCCGGCCCTCCCCGCGACGTGTCGGACGCCCAGTTCCCTTGAGGGAACTGGGCGTCCGACACGTCTGGGTAGGTCAGAGCTGGGCGCGGAGCTTCTCGCCCTTGGCGTGCGCCACCGCGCTCAGCTCGGCCTGGAACGCCACCATGCGCTCCCGCAGCGCGGCCGCCTCGTCGCCCGCTCCGGAGCCGAGGATGCGCGCCGCCAGCAGACCCGCGTTGCGCGCCCCGCCGATCGACACCGTCGCGACCGGCACGCCGGCCGGCATCTGCACGATCGAGAGCAGCGAGTCCATGCCGTCGAGGTACTTGAGCGGCACCGGCACCCCGATCACGGGCAGCGGCGTCACGGACGCCAGCATGCCGGGCAGGTGCGCCGCGCCGCCCGCGCCCGCGATGATCACGCGCAGTCCGCGGTCGGCGGCCTGGCGGCCGTAGTCGATCATCTCGGTGGGCATGCGGTGCGCGGAGACGACGTCGACCTCGGCCCGCACGCCGAGCTCGTCCAGCGCCTCGGCCGCCGCCTGCATGACGGGCCAGTCGGAGTCCGACCCCATGACGATGCCGACCTGCGGGTTGGTGCTCATGCGTTCGCCTCTTCCTCGGTGGTGGTCGTGGTCTGCTCGACCCGCGCGACAGGCTCGACCAGCGAGACGGTCTCGCCGCGCAGCAGGGCCGCGGCCGCGACCGCCCGGCGCCGAACCTCGGCCAGGTCGTCGCCGCTCACGTTCACGTGGCCCAGCTTGCGGCCCGGCCGGATGCCCTTGCCGTACAGGTTGACGCGCGCCTCGGGGAACGCGGCGAGCACGTCCGGCAGCGCGTCGGTGAGCTCGTCGAGCGTGGAGCCCAGCACGTTCGCCATGACGGTCCAGGTGGCCGTCGGCTCGGCGGCGCCGAGCGGCAGGTCCAGGACGGCGCGCAGGTGCTGCTCGAACTGGCTGGTCACGGCACCGTCGATGGTCCAGTGCCCGCTGTTGTGCGGGCGCATCGCGAGCTCGTTGATCAGCACCGTCGGCGTCCCGTCAGGCCCGGGGACCTCAAACATCTCGACGGCCAGCACACCGGTCACGTCCAGGCCCTCAGCCACCGTGGTCGCGATCTCGCGCGCCCGGGCGTCCAGCTCGGCGGACAGACCCGGCGCGGGGGCGATCACCTCGGAGCAGACTCCGTCGCGCTGGATCGACTCCACGACGGGCCAGGGGCGCACCTCGCCCGACGGCCGGCGGGCCACCAGGGCCGCGAGCTCGCGGGTGAACGGCACCTTCTCCTCGACCAGGAGCTGCGGGCCGCCGTCGGCCACCGCGGCGAACCAGTCGGTGACGTCGTCCGGCGAGGTGACCACCCGTACGCCCTTGCCGTCGTAGCCCCCGCGGGAGGTCTTCACCACGGCGCTGCCGCCCACCTCGTCGAGGAAGGCGGCCAGGGCGGCCCGCCCCTCCTCGGGGGACGACGCCGGCAGCGGGGCCCACCGGGGGCACGGCACGCCGAGCTCGGTCAGTCGCTGCCGCATCACGATCTTGTCCTGCGCCTGCACCAGGGCGTGCGGGCCGGGGCGCACGGGCGTCCCGTGCTCGATCAGGTCCGTGAGCAGCGCGTTCGGCACGTGCTCGTGCTCGAACGTGAGCACGGCGGCGGCACGGTCGCCGTCCGGCGCGATCAGGGCGCGGATCGCGGCCTCGTCGGACGCGACGCCCACCGGGGCGTCGGTGACGACCTGCGCCGCGGACGACGCGGGGTCCTCGACCAGGACACGCAGCCGGATGCCCAGCTCTCCGGCGGCGGGGGCCATCATGCGGGCCAGCTGCCCGCCGCCCACGACGGCGACGACGGGCGGGCCGGACTGACTGGAATCTGTTGCGCTCACGTCGGTGAAGCCTACCGGCGGCCGCGCACCTTCTTCTGACCGAGGGTGGAGATCTTCGACCCCACCGGGAGCACCTGGTGCGGGTCGAGGGTCTTCGGCACGCCCGACAGGAACACCGAGAACACCGGCGGCGTGCGCTGGGTGAGCTGCAGGTTCCCGCCGTCGGCGGCGACGAGGTCGCGCGCCAGGGCGAGGCCCAGGCCGGTCCCCGCGCCGGACGTGACGCCCCGCTCGAAGATCTTGCCCTGCATGTCCTCGGGCACGCCGTCGCCCTCGTCCGTGACCTCGACGGCCATGGCGCCTCGCTGTCCCTCGCGGATCCGGAGGGTCGTGGTGCCACCGCCGTGCTTGAGCGAGTTCTCCAGCAGGGTGGACAGCACCTGGGCCAGGGCACCGGGGGTGGCCAGGACCCGGGCGCCGCCCGAGTCCTCGACGTTCAGGTGCCGGCCCGCGCGCTCGAAGGACTCGCGCCACTCCTCCTCCTGCTGGAGGAAGACGACGGCGACGTCCACGGACTCCGTGGTGCCACCCTGCGCGCGCCGCGAGCGGGCGAGCAGGTCGTCGACCACCCCGACCAGGCGTTCCACCTGTTCGAGGGAGATCCGGGCCTCCTCCTGCACGTCGGGCTCGCTGGAGGTGAGCGTGATCTCCTCCAGGCGCATCGTCAGTGCCGTCAGCGGCGTGCGGAGCTGGTGCGAGGCGTCGGAGGTGAACTGCCGTTCCACCGCCAGCCGCGCCGCCAGGCGGTCCGAGCTGCGGGCCAGCTCGGCCGCCACCAGGTCGATCTCCTCGACGCCGGAGGGGTCCAGCCGTGGACGGACCTGTCCCGCGCCGAGCTGTTCGGCGGAGGCCGCGAGGTACACGAACGGCTGCGCCAGGCGGTTCGCCTGCCACGCGGCCGTGACCGCGCCGGCGGCGAACGCCCCCACGCTGCCGAACACGACGAGCACCACGACGTTGATCGCCTTGATGTACGCCGGCCAGGCCGAGACGGAGACCACCACGCCCATGACGGGCTGCTCCTCGGACGTGAGCCCTCGGTCGATGGTGGCGCCGGCCACGGGCTCGCCCGAGACGAGCTGCTCGCCGTTGGGCTGGTTCACCGTCACGTAGGCGACGATGTCGTTGCCCTGCGGCTGTACGGCGCGGTCGACGACCGACTGGTCGACGAACCCGGCCTCGGCGGCCGAGCGGTTGCGCTCGTAGGAGTTGACGGAGGAAGCCAGGAGGTCCTGCGCCCGGGTCTCGACCCGCTGAACTTCCTGGCCGTAGATGTAGCGGGCACCGAAGATCGCGAGCGGGATGCCCAGGAGCAGGACCGCGACCGCAACCGCGGCGATCGTCGCCTGCAGTACGCGGGCGCGCATCTGGCTAGCTCGCCCCGATCTCGAAACGGAAGCCGAGGCCACGCACGGTGGAGACGTAGCGCGGAGCGTTGGCGTCGTCCCCGAGCTTGCGGCGCAGCCAGGACACGTGCATGTCCAGCGTCTTGGTGGAGCCGACCGGGTCGGAGCCCCACACGTCGCGCATCAGGGTGTCGCGGACCACGACGGAGCCGGCGTTCTGCACGAGCACGCGCAGCAGGTCGAACTCCTTGGTGGTCAGGTGCAGCTCGCGGTCGCCCTGGAAGGCGCGGTGCGCGGAGACGTCGACGCGGACGTCCTGCGCGTGCAGCTCCTCCTCCTCGCCGGTCTCGCCGTGCGAGCGGCGCAGCAGCGCCCGGACGCGGGCGAGCAGCTCGGCCAGGCGGAAGGGCTTGGTGACGTAGTCGTCGGCACCGGCGTCGAGGCCCACGACGAGGTCGACCTCGTCGGCGCGGGCGGTCAGCACCAGCACGGGCACGGTGAGGCCATTGGCCCTGATCTCGCGCGCGACATCGAGCCCGTCCATGTCGGGAAGGCCTAGGTCCAGAACTACGATGTCCGCACCGGTCGAGCTCTCGATCGCACCTTTGCCGGTTCCTTGCACGACGACGTCGTATCCCTCACGGGAGAGCGCTCGTGCCAACGGCTCGGCAATGGCCGGGTCGTCCTCGGCTAGGAGTACGTGAGTCATTTCGCCATCGTAGGGCATAACCGACGCTCTGGCGCTACCCGGTCAGGCCTCTTGACAGGGCTCGTACCGAATCCTTTCGGCTGACACCGCCATGGCGCAAGTGCTACCACGGTATGACGCGCCGACGCAACGGTTACACCTACTCTGACCTGCATGGGTTGGTACGAACGGTGGGCGGGTTGGTCCGAGCGGTACCGGTTCGTGATGGACCTCGTCGTCACGGTGCTGGTCGTGCTCGTCGTGGCGGTCACCGCGAGCGACAGCGCCCCCTACTACCTCTCCTCCACCAAGGCCGTCCTGATCTCGGTCGCGGTGGTCGCGCCGCTCGCCTGGTGCCGCACCCGGCCGGTCGCCTCGTGCGTCGCCGTCTTCGTGGTGTGCATGGTGCAGCTCATCGTCTTCCACGTCCCCGTGCTGATGCCCGCCGACCTGGCCGTGCTGGTGTCGATGTACTGCGTCACCGTCTACGGGCCCCGCTGGGCGTACCTGATGGCGTGCGGGATGGCCGTGGTCGGCCCGCTGACCGTGGGCGCGACCATGTGGTTCCAGATGCAAGGGTCGGACTACGGGCCGGACCTCGGCCCGACCGCGGGCACGGTCGTGCTGATCGTGACGTTCCTGGCCTGCTCCTTCGCGTTCGGCCTGGTCCGCAGGTCCAGACGCGCGATGCTCGTGGCCATGCGCGACCGCGCGGAGCGGCTGGAGATCGAGCGCGACCAGCAGGCCCAGATCTCCACGGCCGCCGAGCGGTCGCGCATCGCGCGCGAGATGCACGACATCGTGGCCCACTCCCTGTCCGTGGTCATCGCGCAGGCCGACGGCGGCCGGTACGCCGCGGCCGCCGACCCCGCCGCCGCCGAGCGCGCTCTGGGCACCATCGCCGAGACCGGCCGCGCCGCGCTGGCCGACATGCGCCGCCTGCTGGGTGTGCTGCGGGAGGGCCCGGACCGGGGCGCGACGCCGCTGGGTCTGGTGGCCCCGGCCGCCGCGGCCCGCGCCCGGCCGCGCCCGAGCACCGGGAGTACCCCGGCGGTCCAAGGCGCCGCTGGTTCCGGCGCCCACCCGGCGACGTCGTCCCCGGCGGACGGCGCGGCGCCCCTGCGCCCCCAGCCGGACGTCACGAACCTGGGCGACCTCGTGGACCAGGCCCGTGACGACGGCCTGCGGGTCTCCTGGGCGCGGGTGGGCGTCGAGCGACGGCTGCCGCCCGGCGTCGGGCTCACGCTGTTCCGCGTGTGCCAGGAGGCGCTCACCAACGTGCGCAAGCACGCCGGCCCCCGCCCCGCCGTCACCATGCTGCTGCGGTGGGGCGAGGACGAGGTGGAGCTGCGCGTGGACGACGACGGCCGCGGCCTGGCGGCCGCCGGCTCCGCCGACCCGGCGGAGCAGCCCTCGGCCGGGTACGGCCTGCTGGGCATGCGGGAGCGCGCCGAGATGTTCGGCGGGACGCTGACGGCGGGACCGCGCCGCGGCGGCGGGTTCTCCGTGCGGTTCGTCGTGCCGATCCCCCGCGCCGAACGCCCCGCGACCGCCGAGACCATCGAGCCCGCCGAGCCCGCGGGCCCGGCCACCACCGAACCGAGCACGACGACCGAGGAGAACGATGACTGACGCCCTGGACGCGCCCGTACGGGTGGCCCTGGTCGACGACCAGCCACTGGTCCGCGCGGGCCTGCGGATGGTGATCGACTCCCAGCCCGACCTGCGGGTGGTGGTCGAGGCCGACGACGGCCGGGACGCGCTGCGCCTGCTCGCGGGCACGGCCTCCGACGTGGTGCTGATGGACGTGCGCATGCCGGGCATGGACGGCCTGACCGCGACGAGGGCCCTGCTGGGCGACGGCGGCGTCGCGGCGGGCGACCCCCGCGTCGTCGTGCTCACGACGTTCGACCTGGACGAGTACGTGCTCGACGCGATCCGGGCCGGGGCCAGCGGGTTCCTGCTCAAGGACGCCCAGCCGGAGGAGCTGCTCACCGCGATCCGCACGGTGCACCAGGGCGACGCGGTGATCGCGCCGTCGTCCACGCGGCGGCTCATGGAGCGCCTGGTCACGGCGCTGCCGCCGGAGGAGGCCGCGGGCCCGCAGGAGGCGCTGGCCGGACTGACGGGCCGCGAGCGGGAGGTGCTGGTGCTGATGGCGCGCGGGCGGTCCAACACGGAGATCGCCGCGGACCTGTTCGTCGCGGAGGCGACGGTCAAGACGCACGTGGGCCGGATCCTGGCCAAGCTCGACGCGCGCGACCGCGTGCAGGCCGTGGTGACCGCCTACGAGACGGGCCTGGTGCGGCCCGGCTCGTAGCCGCGGTCCGTGCCGGCCCGGCTCGTGGGGTCGGCCGGCCCCGGCTCAGTCCGCGGCGAGCGCCGCGACCGGCCGGGTCCGGACGGCGGCCCGGGCCGGTACGACGGAGGCGACGAGGCCGGCGACGAGTGCGACGCCGAGCACGGCCAGGACCTCGGACCACGGGACCACGAGCGGCACCTCGCCCAGGGTGGACAGGGCGGTGGTGGCGCCGGCCCAGCCGTACAGGAGGCCGAGCAGCACGCCGAGCACGGCACCGACGCCGGCGATGACCAGGCCCTCGACGGCGAGCGTGGCGCGCAGCTGTCCGCGCGAGAGCCCGATGGCGCGCAGCATGGCGTTCTCGCGGGTGCGGTCGATGACGGACAGCGACAGGGTGTTGGCCACGCCGATGAGGGCGATGAGCACGGCCACGGCGAGCAGCCCGACGACGATCCCGAGGATGACGTCGATGATCTGCTGGTAGGCGGAGCGCTCGACGACGATCCCGGTGATCCCGACGGTCTCGCCGGTGGCGGACACCGCCTCTTGCACGGCCGACACGACGTCGGCGGCGTCGTGGCCGTCGTCGACCTGGGCCCAGAGCTCGCCGGCCGCGAGGCCGGGGGCGAGGGTGTCGAGGTCCTGGGGCGTGAGGTAGGCCCGGTCGGACCGGGTCGCGCTGTGCACGACACGGAGGGTCAGGTCGCCGCCGGGGCCGGTGAGCTCGACGGTGTCGAGGCCCGCCAGCCGGTACAGCTTCGCGGCGCCCTCGGGGACGACGAGGGTGCCGGGCCGCAGGAGGTCGGCGGTGGCGGGGGTGTTGGCCACGGCCCGCAGGTCCGCGGGGTCGATGACGGCGACCTGCACGGGGCGGCCGCCGTCGGCCCGCTCCGCCGACAGGTTGGTCACCGGGACCACGGCGCGCAGCCCGCCGACGTCGGCCAGGGCATCGGTGACGGCGGCGGGCACCGCGGCGGGTGCGCCGGTCCTGTCGGGCGTGGTGCTGGTGACCTGGAGGTCGACGGGGAAGCGGGCGTCCAGCTCGTCGTCCAGGGCGGCGCGGGCGCTGGCGGCGCCCGTCGTCATCATGGAGACCAGGGTGACGCCGATGAGCAGGGCGGTGGACGTCGCCGCCGTCCGGCGGGGGTTGCGCAGGGCGTTGGCCGACGCGAGGCGCGCGGCCGGTCCCCCGGCGCCGACGAGCCGGCCGAAGGCGGCCGCGACGCGGGGCAGCCAGAAGACGGAGCCGACGATGACGCCGACCAGCGACACGGAGCCGCCGAGGACCGCCGCGAACAGCCCGACGTCGATGTTGCCGGACATGCCGAGCGCCACGCCCGCGCCCAGGACGGCGAGGCCGCCCACGGTGGCCAGCGCCGCGAAGACGCCCCGGCCGCGACCGGTGCCCTGCCTGCCGGGGGCGTCGGCGGGGCGCAGGGCGGCGAGCGGGGCCACGCGTGCCGCGGCCCGCGCCGGGGCGAGCGCCGCGGCCAGGGACACGACCAGGCCGACGCCGAGCGGCCCGAGGAGCACGGACGCGCTCAGGGGGACGGTCCGCGGCAGCGCGACGCCCAGGTCGAACGCGGGCGCGACCAGGAGCCCGCCCTGCACCAGCAGGGTGCCGAGGACGATGCCCGCCGCGGAGGCGACCACGCCCAGCAGGGCGGCCTCCAGCAGCACGCAGCGGTAGATCTGCCCGGTGCCCGCGCCGACGCACCGCAGCAGGGCCAGGGTGCGGGCGCGCTGCGCCACCAGCACCTGGAAGGTGTTGGCGATGACCAGGCCCGCGACCACCAGGGAGACCGCGGCCAGGGCCAGGACGAACACGAGGTAGACGATGTTCTGGCCGTCCGAGATGGCCGAGACGACGTCCTCCGCGTACTCGACGGGGGTGGTGACGCCGGTAGCGGCCGGGACGGCCGCGGCGAGGTCGTCCCGGGTCGCCGCCACGGCGGCCGCGGAGCCGGGCCGGTCCAGGGCGACGACGATCGTGCGCATGCCGGCCGCCCCGGCCGGGCCGGCGCCGTCCGCGAGCCTGTCCCGCAGCTCCTGCGGGCTGACGACGGCGACGCCGCCGCCCGCCGCGTAGGCGCCCACCGGGTCGGTGACCAGGCCGGACACCGTGAGCCGCGTGACGGCCTCCTGACCGCCGTGGCAGTCGGACCCGTGCTTGCCCACGGCGGGGTGCTCGCCCAGCAGGCAGCGCGTGGAGGCGACGGTGTCGCCCACGCCGACGCCGAGGAGCTCGGCGACGTCGGCGGGCAGCGCGATGCGCCTGGGCTTGCTCGGCCAGGCGCCGTCGGCCAGGACCAGCGGCGTGAGCCGCTGGTCCGACGGGGTGGCGACGAGCGACTGGTAGACCGTCCGGCCGCCGTGGTCGAGCTGGGCGTAGGTGCCCTGGAACCCGTCGGCCGCCGCCACCCCGTCGACGTCCCGCACCGCGTCGACGTCGTCGGGGGTCATGGTGCCGCCGCGGTCGAAGACCACGAGGTCCGCGCCCGCGTACTGCGCGGCCACCTGGTCGTACGTGGTGCGGGTGATGATGGTCCCCGCCTGCAGCGTCGCGGCCACGAACGCCGTGCTGATGACGATGGCGAGGCCCGCGGCGGCGAGCCGGCCGAGGCCGCGGCGCATCTGGGCCACGGTGAGGCGCAGGGTGGGGCTGACGGTCAGCACGCGGCAGCCGAACGGTCCGCCGGGACGTACAGAGGTGTGTCCACGAGATCTCTCCCTCGAGTCGCTGCGGCTGCTGCGTGCTGACCGGTCGCCCCGGGACTGCTACTCCGCGGCGAGCGCCGCCACGGGGTGGGTGCGGACGGCCGCCCGGGCGGGCACCACCGAGGCGACCAGCCCCGCGACCAGGGCCACCCCGAGCACCGTGGCGATCTCGGCCCACGGGACCGCGAGCGGCACGGTGCCCACGCTGGACAGGGCCGAGGCGGCGCCCGCCCAGCCGTACACGAGACCCAGCAGGATCCCGAGCAGGGCCCCGACCCCGGCGATGAGCATGCCCTCGATGGCGAGCGTGCCCCGCAGCTGCGCCGTCGAGAGGCCGATCGCCCGGAGCATCGCGTTCTCGCGGGTGCGTTCGACGACGGACAACGAGAGGGTGTTGGCCACACCGATGAGCGCGATGATCACCGCCACCGCGAGCAGGCCGACCACGATCCCCAGGATCACGTCGATCACCTCCTGGTAGGCCTCCCGCTCGACGGCAGCACCCGTCACGTCCACGGCCTCTCCCGTCACGGAGACGGCGTCCTGCACCGCCGCGACGGCGTCCGCCGGGTCGTCGCCCTCCGCGACGCTCCCCCACAGGGTGTTCGCGCTCACGGCCTGCGTGAAACCGGCCAGGTCGTTCGGGGTCAGGTAGGCGGAGGAGGTACGCAGGTCCGTACCGACGACGTCCAGGGTCACCTCACCGGCCGGCCCGGTGAGCGTGATGGTGTCGCGCCCCTCCAGGCCGTAGTCCTCGGCGACCCGGTCGGGCAGGAGCAGCGTGCCGCGCTCCAGCGCCGCGACGTCGTCCGGCGTGCTCAGCACCTCGCGCAGGTCCTCGGGTGCAGCCGCCGTGACCGGGACGAACGACTCGGCGTCACCACCGACCTCCGCGGTGAGCGTGGTCACCTCGGCCACGGCACGCAGGTCGCCGACGTCACGGACGGCGTCGGTCACGGAGCCCGGCAGGGCGACCAGGTTCCCCGCGTCGTCGTACGACGTCGCAGAGACCTCGAGGTCCACGGGGTACTGCGCGTCGAGCTCCTCGTCCATGGCGAGCCGGGCGCTCGCGGCGCCCGTCGTCATCATGGAGACGAGCGTGACGCCGATGAGCAGCGCGGTCGCCGTCGCCGCCGTGCGACGCGGGTTGCGCTGCGTGTTGGCCGCCGCGAGCCGGGCGGCCGGGCCGGCCGGGCCGAGCAGGCGGCCGATACCGGCGGCGACCTTGGGCAGCCAGAAGACCGCACCGACGACGACGCCCACGAGCGACACGCAGCCACCGAGCACGGCGGCCATCACCCCGATGTCCGCCTTGTCGGTCATCCCCAGGTAGACCCCGCCGGCCATGACGGCGAGCCCGCCGAAGGTGGCGAGACCGGCCAGGACGGCCCGGGCCCGGCCCGCACCCGAGCCGCGCAGCGTCGGCGCGTCGGCCGGCCGCAGGGCGGCGAGGGGGGCCACGCGGGAGGCCGCACGGGCCGGGGCGAGCGCGGCCGCGAGGGTCACGAGGACGCCGACGGCGAGCGGGAGGAGCACGACGGGAGCGCTCACGGTGATGGCCGCGGGCAGCTGGACACCGAGGTCGAAGGCCGGCACCAGCAGCAGGCCACCCTGCACCAGCAGGGACCCGAGGAGCACGCCCGCCGCCGAGGCGATCACGCCGAGGATGGCGGCCTCGAGCAGGACGCTGCGATAGACCTGGCCGGTGTCCGCGCCGATGGCGCGGAGCAGCGCGAGGGTGCGCGAGCGCTGCGCGACGAGCACCTGGAAGGTGTTGGCGATGACGAGGCCCGCGACCACCAGCGACACGGCGGCGAAGCCCAGGACGAACACCAGGAAGATGATGTTCTGGCCACCTGTCAGCCCGGCCACGACCTCCTCGGCGTACTCCTGGGTGGTCATGACCTCGGTGGCCGCCGGTACCGCGCCGGTGAGCGCGTCCCGGACCGCTTCGACCGCGGCCGGGTCACCCGGCTGGTCGAGCGCCACGACGATCTCCTGGAGAGTCTCCGCCTGGCCGGGTTCCCGGTCGTCGGCGAGCCACTGGTTCATGGCCTCCGGGGTGATCACGCCCATGCCTCCGGCGAGCGCGAAGGCCTGGCTCGGATCGTCGACGAGTCCGGAGACCGTCAGCTTCTCGTTGACCTCCTGGCCGTCGTAGTAGCTGGTGCCGTCGTCCGCGACGGTGGGCTCGGCGTCCATCACCCAGCGGCTGGAGGAGACGGTGTCCCCCACCCCGAGGCCGAGCCGCTCGGCGACGTCCGCCGGGAGGGCGATGCTGCCGGTCCCTTCCGGCCACGCCCCGTCGGTCAGGACCAGCGGGGTGAGCCGCGGGTCGGAGGCCTGCGGGACGATCGACTGGTAGATCGTCTTCCCGCCGTGGTTGAGCTCCACATAGGTGCTCAGGGACCCGTCGGCAGCCGCGACACCGTCGGTGGCCCGCACGGCCTCGACGTCGTCCGGCGTCAGTGCGGTGGATTCGTCGGACACCACGAGGTCGGCGTCGGCGTACCGGGCCGCGACCTGGTCGTACGTGGTGCTGGTGATGATGTTGCCCACCAGGAGCGTGGCCGCGACGAACGCGGTGCCGATGGCGATCGCGACACCGGCGGCGGCGAGCCGCCCGACGCTGCGGCGCATCTGCCCCAGGGTGAGGCGTGCGGTGGGGAAGAAGTTCGACATCACGCATCCGTCCCGGACACCGTGCTGCCGGCTCCGGCGGTGACGGCGGGCTCGAGGGTGCGCAGCGCGTCCAGCCCCGCCATCGCGGACTCCGGCGTCGGGTCACTGATGTCCCCCGCGATCCGGCCGTCCG
>NZ_ARQM01000016.1 GCF_000385135.1 Promicromonospora sukumoe 327MFSha3.1
GGGTTTGCTTGTTCTCGATAGTGTTACGGTGGTCATAGCGTGGGGGAAACGCCCGGTCCCATTCCGAACCCGGAAGCTTAGCCTCACAGCGCCGATGGTACTGCCCTGGTGACGGGGTGGGAGAGTAGGACGCCGCCGGACAACCATTCCCAGGAGGGGGTGGAGCCTAACCCGTCAGGGTTGGGCTCCACCCCCTACCTGCATTCCCGGACAGTTTCCGGAACAGACATTCGCAGCCGGGGCGTGCTACCCCACAGCTCGGCCCGCGCCGGCGTCCGGCATGTGCGCCAGTTGCCGGCCGCGCAGCGCCCGCGGCTATCGTGGCGGTGTGAACGCAGACTCGACCCGCACTGCCGCGGGCTCCACCAGCACCCAGCCCGCAAGCAGCACCGAGGCGGCGTGGCGTCGCGAGCACTTCGTGTCGCTGCTGCGGTTCGCCGAGGCCTCGATTCGTACGGACGGCGCTGCGTGCTGGCTCGACGACGAAGGCCGCCCCGACACCTCGCACCCTGTCGAGACCTGGATCACGGCCCGGATGGCGCACAGCTTCGCCGTCGGGCATCTGCTGGGGGTGAGCGGGGCCGAGGAGTACGCGACGCGCGCGATCGCCGGGCTCCGCGAGGTGCTGGCCGACGCCGAGTTCGGGGGCTGGCTCGCCGCGCGCGGCGAGGGTGACGAGCTGGTCGGGAAGAAGGAGGCGTACGCGCACGCGTTCGTCGTGCTGGCCGCGTCGACCGGCAAGGTGGCCGGTATCGCCGGCGCCGCCGAGCTGCTCACCGACGCCCTCACGGTGCTGGACGCGCGGTTCTGGGAGCCGGAGCGGAACCTGCATCTCGACGAGCGGTCGCGCGACTGGTCCACCGCGTCGGACTACCGCGGCGTGAACGCGAACATGCACTCCGTCGAGGCGCTCCTCGCGGCCCACGCTGCGACCGGGGACGCCGTGTGGCTGGAGCGCGCGTCCGCCATCGGCGACCAGGTCGTGACCTGGGCGGAGGCCAACGACTGGCGGATCCCCGAGCACTTCGACGCCGACTGGAACCCGCTGCTGGAGTACAACGCGGACCGACCGCGCGACCAGTTCAAGCCCTACGGCGCCACGCCCGGCCACGGGCTGGAGTGGGCCCGGCTGCTGCTGCAGATCGACGCAGAGGCGAACACTCCTGGCGTGCGCACCGCGGCTGCCGCCGCGCTCTTCGACCGGGCGGTCGAGGACGGCTGGGACGCGCAGGGCGGGGGCGGCTTCGTCTACACGACGGACTGGTCCGGCACGCCCGTCGAGCCCCGTCGCTTCCACTGGGTCGCCGCCGAGGGTGCTGCCACGGCGAACGTGCTGGGCCGTGTCACCGGGGACGCCCGCTACACCGAGCTCGAGCGCGAGTGGTGGGCCTGGATCCGGGAGTACCTCGTGGACGGCGAGCACGGCTCCTGGCACCACGAGCTCGACACCGAGAACCAGCCGTCCGGCCTCACCTGGGTGGGCAAGCCCGACGTCTACCACGCGGCGCAGGCCGTGATCCTGCCGGAGCTTCCGCTGACGGGCTCGTTCGCCGCCTCGGCGCGGCAGGCCGGCCAGATCCTGGCCTGACGCGGGCCGGGCCTGACCGCGAGTCAGGCCCGGCCCGGGCAGCACGCTCGCAACGAAGCACACCTGCAACGGAGCACACGAGCCCAGGGAATACCTGCCCAGTGATCACGCCGGGTACAGGTCGACCTCGGTCGCCTTGACCGTGAACCACACCTCGTCGCCCGGAGTGATCGCGAGGTCGGCTGCGGCCTGCGGGGTGATGTCCGCGCTGAGCCGGCCCGCCCGAACCCGGACCAGGTCACCCTGCGGCTCGAGCGCCGTGACGGTCACAGGCCAGGAGTTGCGCGGCGAACCGGTCGCGCGCGCGGGAAACACCGACACGGTCGCGGGCCGGAACGCGGCCACCATCGGCGTCCCCGTGACCGGGACGGCCCGGTCGGCCGGCTCGGCGCCCCCGCCGTCGTCGTGCAGGCGGCCGTGGACCAGGTCGCCCGCGGTGGTGCGGACGGCGTCGTCGTCGGCGGACCAGGTGCCCGGCGTGATGTTCAGGCCCGCGATGCGCGCTGCGAAGGCGCTGCGCGGCCGGGACAGCACCTCGCGGGTGGGCCCGTGCTCGACGACGCGTCCGCCGTCGAGCACGACGACGCGGTCGGCGAGCAGCAGAGCGTCCAGCACGTCGTGCGTGGCGATGACGACCGTGCGGTCGGCGAGGACCTCGCGGAGCAGGTGCCGCAGCGCCGGCGTGACGTCCACGTCCAGGGCGGCCATGGGCTCGTCGAGCAGCAGCAGCCGCGGCTCCGCGGCCAGGGCCCGGGCCACGGCAACGCGCTGGGCCTGTCCGCCGGAGACGGCGGACGGGCGGCGTCCGCCGAGGTCGGGCAGGCCGATGCGGTCCAGCCAGCGGTCGGCCTCGAGGGCAGCCGTGCGGCGGGAGGCACCGCGGGAACGCGGTCCGAACGCGATGTTGTGCCGCACCGAGAGGTGGGGGAAGAGCAGCGGGTCCTGTGCCAGCAGTGCCACCTGGCGCGCGTGCGGCGGCACCCAGGCGCGGGTGCGGCCGGCCTCGACGTGGGTGAGGGTGCGGTCGTCGAGGGTGACGCGGCCGTCCTGCGGGCGCAGCAGCCCGGCGGCGATCGCGAGCAGCGTGGACTTGCCGGCGCCGTTGGGGCCGAGCAGGGCGACGGTCTCGCCGTCGGCGACCTCGAGGTCGACCTGGACGTCGCGTTCGGGCAGGTGTGCCGACAGGGAGAGGCTCACAGGGCGCTCCTGCTGCGCCGGGTCAGGCCGATCACGAGCACGGCGACCGCCACCAGCACGAACGACAGGGCGACGGCGGCGTCGGGGTCGGTCTCCCGCTGCAGGTAGATCTCCAGCGGGAGGGTGCGCGTGACGCCCTGCAGGCTGCCCGCGAACGTGATGGTGGCGCCGAACTCGCCGAGGCACCGGGCGAACGAGAGGACGGTGCCGGACAGCAGGCCCGGCCACACCAGGGGCAGCGTGACGCGGAACAGGACAGTCGTGGGCCGCGCGCCCAGGGTGGCCGCGACGACGTCGTACCGCGTGCCGGCCGTGCGGATGGCGCCCTCCAGGCTGATCACGAGGAATGGTAGCGCCACGAACGTCTGCGCCAGCACGACGGCGGCCGTGGAGAACGCGATCTGGATGCCCGCCAGCTCCAGGGACTCGCCGAGCAGCCCACGGCGCCCGAACGTGTACAGCAGCGCGATGCCGCCGACGACGGGCGGCAGCACGAGCGGGACCAGCACCAGCGACCGCAGGAGGTCGATCCCCGCGAAGCGGGCCCGGGCCAGGACCAGCGCCAGCGGCACGCCGACCACCAGGCAGAGCAGCGTGCTCACCGCGGACGTGCGCAGGCTGAGCAGCAGCGCCGCCACCGACGACTCGCTCGTGATCAGGGTCCAGAAGTCGGCCCAGTTGACGCGGGCCGCCATCGCCGCGAGGGGGAGCACCACCAGGAGCGCCCCCACCGCCGCGACGGCGGCGACCCAGCGGGGGATCATGGCGCCGCGAAGCCCGCGTCGCCCAGCACCTGCTGACCCTCCTGGCCGAGCACGGCGTCGACGAACTCCTGGGCGAGCTCGGGCTCCGCGCTCCGCTCGAGGGCGGCGATCGGGTACACGTTGACCGCGCTCTCCGACTCGGGGAACTCGATGCCCTCGACCTTGTCGCCCGCGCCGCGGACGTCGGTGACGTAGACCAGGCCCGCGTCCGCCTCGCCGGTGATCACCTTGTTCAGCACGTCGGTGACGCTCTGCTCCTCGCTGACCGGGGAGAACGTCAGCCCGGCGGCCTCCTCGACCCGCTCGGTCGCGGCCCCGCACGGTACCTCCGGCGCGCAGACGACCAGGTGCACGTCGTCGCCGGCCAGGCCGGCGAGCGAGGCGACGCCGGCCGGGTTGCCCGGCGGCACCGCGATCATCAGGGTGTTCGACGCGAAGTCGGTGGGCGTCCCCGCCTGCAGGTCGTCCGTAACGATCTTGTCCATGTTCGCGGTGTCCGCGGAGGCGAAGACGTCGGCCGGGGCGCCCTGCTGGATCTGGGCCACAAGGTCCGACGAGCCGGCGAACGACAGCTCCACGTCGACGCCGTCGTGGGTGGCCTCGAACTCCTCGGCGATCTGCTCGAACGTGCTGGTCAGCGACGCGGCCGCGTAGACGGTCAGCGTGCGGTCCGCGGCGTCGTCCGCGTCGGCGGTCCCACCCGTCCCGGGCCCCGTGCCGCACGCCGTCAGCGCGCCGGCCGCCAGCAGGCCGACGGCGCCGGCCGCGACGATCCGGGCCGACGCGCGGCCCCGGTGCGTGTACCCGGTCATGCGGTTCCCGTCTGGTTCTCGGTCTCGATGACGACGTTCGTCGACTTGATGACTGCCACCGCCACCGACCCCGGCTCCAGGCCGAGGTCGCGCACCGCCTCGCTGCTCATCAGCGAGACCACGCGGAACGGGCCGCACTGCAGCTCGACCTGCGCTATGACGGCGTCGGCCTTGATGTCGGTGACCAGGCCCACGAACCGGTTGCGGGCCGAGCTGCGCAGTCCCGGCGGCAGGCTCGGTGGCGACGCGTGCTCCCGGGCCACCATGGCGACCTCGTAACCGTCGACCGCCTTGCGGCCGGCGTCGTCCGTGCGGGCGCCCAGCAGGCCGCGGTCGATCCAGCGACGTACCGTGTCGTCGCTGACGCCGAGATAGGCGGCGGCCTCTCGAATCCTCATGTGCGGCACGAACGAGACGTTAGCACCGCGTTCGCGTATTGCTAAGCGATGTTCAGCCCTGATCTGCGGAGCTGAGGCGGGCTGGTCCGGCGGCCGGGGGAGAATGGACCCATGAGGATCTCCGCACGAGCCGACTACGCCGTCCGGGCAGCTGCCGAGCTGGCGGCCGCCGATCACGACGGGCCCGTCCGCGCCGAGTCCCTGGCCCGGGCGCAGGACATCCCGCACCGCTTCCTGGAGGGGATCCTGAGCGACCTGCGTCGCGACGGCCTCGTGACCAGCCACCGCGGCGCCGGCGGCGGGTACCGCCTGGCCCGGCCCGCCGACGCGATCACCATCGCCGACGTCGTGCGGGCGGTGGACGGGCCGCTGGTCTTCGTGCGCGGCAACCGCCCGTCCGACCTGGAGTTCCAGGGCGCGGCCGCGCCGCTGCTGCACGTCTGGGTGGCCCTGCGGGCCAACGTCCGCGCGGTGCTGGAGACGGTCACCCTCGCGGACCTGGTCAGCGGTTCGCTGCCGGACGAGGTGCGCGCGCTGACCGAGGGCGAGTCAGCCTGGTCCAACTCCTGATCTCGCAGGGCGTCCGGTATTTCGCAGGGCGGACGGCGCCCGGCTGAACTCTGATCGGACGGAGGGCTTTCACCCCCCCTTTCGATGCACACTTATCCGACCTATGAGATGGTCATTGTTTCCGACCGGGTTAGGTGGATACCTTGGCAGGGGGCCCGATCGTGCAGGGCCTCGTGTCGTATCCCCCCGGACCTGGAAGGTCACGACCATGAGAACCCTGATCCTGCTGGCGCTCGTCGGCCTCGGCGCGCAGCTGGTGGACGGCAGTCTGGGCATGGCCTACGGCGTCACCTCCACCACCTTGCTGCTGGCCATCGGCACCAACCCCGCGGCGGCGTCGGCCACGGTGCACCTCGCCGAGATCGGCACCACGCTCGCTTCCGGCGCCTCTCACTGGCGCTTCGGCAACGTGGACTGGAAGGTCGTCGCCAAGATCGGCATCCCCGGCGCGATCGGCGCGTTCGCGGGCGCCACGTTCCTCTCGTCGCTGTCGACGGAGGTCGCCGGGCCGGTCATGTCGGTGATCCTGCTCGCACTGGGCCTCTACGTGCTGCTGCGCTTCACGGTGCAGGGCCTGCCGACCCGCTCGGACAAGCCGCTGCGCAAGCGGTTCCTCGCACCCCTCGGCCTCGTGGCCGGCTTCTTCGACGCCACCGGTGGCGGCGGCTGGGGCCCGGTCGGCACACCCGCCATCCTCGCGAGCGGCCGGCTCGAGCCACGCAAGGTGATCGGCTCGATCGACACCAGCGAGTTCCTGGTGGCCGTGGCCGCCAGCGTCGGCTTCTTCGTCGGCCTGTCCGGCGAGGGCATCGACTTCACCTGGGTGCTCGCCCTGCTCATCGGCGGTCTGATCGCGGCGCCGATCGCGGCCTGGCTGGTGCGCCTGGTTCCGCCGCGCATCCTGGGCTCGCTCGTGGGCGGCGTCATCGTGCTGACCAACTCGCGCACGCTGCTCAACAGCGACTGGATCGCCGCTTCCGACGCCGTGAAGATCCCGGTCTACGTGGTCATCTGGCTGGCCTGGGCCGCCGCCGTCGCCTGGTCGGTGCGGGCGCACCGCAAGGCCGCGGCCCTCGAGCCCGCGCCCGAGAAGGCGCAGGAGCCGGAGGCCGATAGCGTGTCGGCATGACGTCCGACCAGGTAGCGGTGATCACCGTCTCCGACCGCTGTGCCCGCGGCGAGGCCGACGACCGTTCCGGCCCCGCCGCGGTGCGCCTCCTGCGGGAGGCGGGGTTCACCGACCTGGTCACCCACCTCGTGCCCGACGGCGTCGAGCCGGTCCGTGACGTGCTGCGGACCGCGCTCGACGCCGGCGCGCGTCTGGTGCTCACCACCGGCGGTACGGGCATCACGCCCCGGGACCTCACGCCCGAGGGCACGCGCGAGGTCCTGGACTACGAGGTCCCGGGCGTCGCCGACGCCGTCCGGCAGCGGGGGGTCGCCGCGGGGATCCACACAGCCGTGCTGTCGCGTGGGCTGGTGGGCGTGGCCCGCGGTTCCGGGGGCACGCGCGCGCTCGTGGTGAACCTGCCCGGCTCGTCCGGGGGAGTCAAGGACGGCCTCGACGTGGTGCTCGCCCTGTGGCCGCACGTGCGGTCCCAGCTCGAGGGCGGCGACCACCCCGCCCCGGCGGCGTAGCCAGGGGTTCAGCGGCGGCTCAGGTGGCCGCCGGAGCGTCAGCCGCCTGCGAAGGGCGGCAGCACGTCGACCGTCACGCCGTCCGGTACCGGGGCGTCGTCCGCCGTGGTGCGGGCGCCCGCGACCAGCAGCGCGCACCGCGGGAGCACCGTGGTCAGGCCCGGGTGGGCGGCGGTGAGGGCGCCGCGCAGGGCCGCGACCGACGTCGGGCCGTCGAGCTGTTCGGTGGCGCGCCCGGCGGCCTCACGGGCGCCGGCGAAGTAGCGGACCGTGATCACTCGGCACGCACCCAGTCGCCCGACTTGCCGCCGGTCTTGCGCTCCAGGCGCACGTCCGCGAGCGAGACCGACTTGTCCAGGCCCTTGACCATGTCGATCACGGCCAGGCCCGCCACGGACACCGCGGTCAGGGCCTCCATCTCGACGCCGGTGCGGTCGGCGGTGCGCACGGTCGCGGTGACGACGACGCCGTCGTCGGTGACCTCCAGGTCGACCGCCGCGCCGTGCACGCCGATCACGTGGGCCAGCGGCAGCAGCTCGGGCGTCCGCTTGGCGGCGGCGATGCCCGCGATCCGGGCCACGGCCAGCACGTCGCCCTTGGGCACGGTGTTGTCTCGCAGCGCCTGGACCACGGCAGGGGTGCAGCGGACCAGGCCGGAGGCCGTGGCCGAGCGGATGGTCGGCTGCTTGGCGGTGACGTCGACCATGCGGGCCTGGCCGCGGTCGTCAAGGTGCGTGAAGCTCACGGCACCAGGGTGTCATGCCCTCACACGGCGGAGCGGCGCGCGGCGATCCGCAGGGCCGCACGGTGCGCACCCTTGGCGGCGATCCGCTTGGCGAACACCGCGGTGCCGGCGGCGACGGCCGCGAACACGGTCGCCTGGAGCAGGTCCAGCTCCGGGTCGTCGGGCTTGTTGGGCGCGTCGTTACCCGTCACGCCCTTCCAGATCATGCTGACCGCCTTCTGCGCGACCCAGCCGGCCGCGATCGTCAGGGCGAGAGTGCCGACCTTCTCGCCGAGTGTCTGTTCCGTCTCAATCTGGGCCATCTCCTCACCGTAGCGCCCGGCGGCCGACTAGGCTGCATGGAAACGACAGGGGAGCGCCCCCACGGCGCTGAGAGTGCGGAAAGCCGCAGACCCTTGAACCTGATCCGGTTGACACCGGCGGAGGAAGTCGGAGGCACGATGTTGCGTCTTTCCGGTGCCCACAGGGGCACCATCACCACCGGTACGATCGCGGGCACGCTGTCGGCGGCGCTGCTGCTCGCGGGCTGCTCGGGCACGGGCTCCGGCGACGACGCGTCCGGCTCGGGCGACGACGCCGCGACCGTCACGCTCGTGACCCACGACTCGTGGGCGCTCGACGACAAGCTGATCGACCAGTTCGAGCAGGAGACCGGCACCACGGTGGAGGTCAGCGCCGCGGGCGACGCCGGCACGCTGGTGAACCAGCTCGTGCTGACCAAGGACGCGCCGCTGGGCGACGCCGTCTTCGGCATCGACAACACCTTCGCCTCCCGCGCCCTGGACGCCGGGGTGGTCGAGGAGTACACGCCCGCCGACCTGCCCGACGGCGCCGAGCAATTCGGCGGTGCGCTCACGCCCGTCGACCAGGGCGACGTGTGCGTGAACGCCGACGAGGCCTGGTTCGAGAAGTCCGGTCTCGAGGTCCCGAAGACCCTGGAGGACCTCGCCGACCCGCAGTACGAGGACCTGCTCGTGGTGACCAACCCGGCGACGTCGTCCCCGGGCCTCGCGTTCCTGCTGGCGACCGTCGGGGCGTTCGGCGAGGACGGGTTCGAGGACTACTGGACGTCCCTGGTGGACAACGGCGTCAAGGTCGCCGACTCCTGGGAGGACGCCTACTACGTGGACTTCTCGGGTGCGGGCGAGGGCGGCGAGCGTCCGCTCGCGCTGTCGTACGCGACGTCGCCGGCCTTCACGGTGAGCGAGGACGGTGCGGAGTCGACCACCAGCGCGCTCCTGGACACCTGCTTCCGGCAGGTCGAGTACGCGGGCGTGCTCGCGGGCACCGACAACCAGGAGGGCGCCCGGGCGCTGGTGGACTTCCTGCTCACCCATGACGTCCAGGCCGCCCTGCCGGAGTCGATGTACATGTACCCCGCCGACTCCGCCGTGGAGCTCCCCGGCGACTGGCAGAAGTTCGCGCCACAGGCCGAGGCCCCGTTCGAGGTCGACCCGGCCCAGGTGAGCGAGCACCGCGACGAGTGGATCGAACGGTGGACCGAGACAGTGGTCGGTTGACGCCGACCAACCGGCCCGGGCACGGGCCGCGGCTCGCACCGTTCCTGTGGGGAGCGGCCGTCGTCGTCCCCGTCGCCTTCCTCGCGGTCTTCTTCGCGTGGCCGGTGGCCGCGCTCGTCGTGCGGGGCTTCGTGCCCGACGGCGTGCTCGACCTCACCGGCTTCGCCGAGGTGCTGTCCCGGCCCCGCACCTGGCGGCTCGTGGGGCTCACGCTCACCCAGGCGGTGCTGGGCACGGTGTTCTCCGTGCTGCTCGGGCTGCCGCTCGCCTACCTCCTGTACCGGCGGGCGTTCCCCGGGCGCACCCTGGCGCGCGGGCTCGTGACGGTGCCGTTCGTGCTGCCGGCCGTGGTGGTCGGTGTCGCGTTCCGCGCCCTGTTCGCGCCCGGTGGCACCCTCGGGTTCCTCGGGCTCGAGGAGTCGCTCGCCGGGATCGTCGTGGCGCTCGTGTTCTTCAACGTGTCCGTGGTGGTGCGCACCGTGGGCGGGCTGTGGGAACGGCTCGACCCCCGCGCAGAGGAGGCCGCCGCCTCCCTCGGCGCGGGGCCTGCCCGGGTGTTCCGCACCGTCACCCTGCCCTCCCTCGCGCCCGCGATCACGTCCGCGGCCTCGGTGGTCTTCCTGTTCTGCGCCACCGCGTTCGGGGTGGTGCTCGTGCTCGGCGGCGTGCGGTACGGGACCATCGAGACCGAGATCTGGACCCGCACCACCCAGTTCCTGGACCTGCGGGCGGCGTCCGTGCTCTCGATCCTGCAGCTCGTGGTCATTTCGGGCGCCCTCGCCGTCTCCGCGCGTGCCCGGCGGCGCCGCGAGGCCGCGCTGCACCTCGTCTCGGCGCGCCGCGCGGCACGCCCCCTGTCCTGGCGCTCGCCCGCCGACGTCGCCGCTGCGCTCGCGGGCGTCGCGATCGTCGCCGGGCTGATCGTGCTGCCGCTGGCCGGCCTGGTGGCCCGCTCGTTCCGCGAGCCCGACGGTTCCTGGGGACCGGGCAACTACCTCGCGCTCGGCACCACCGGCGAGCGCAACGCCCTGGTCGTCACGGTCTGGGAGGCGACGGCGACATCGCTGCGGATCGCGCTGGCCGCCACCGTGATCGCGCTGGTCGTGGGCGGGCTCGTGGCCCTCGTCGTGTCCCGCCGGCCCCGGTCCGTGGGGGCACGCCGCGCCGTCGGGACGCTCGACGGCCTGTTCATGCTGCCCCTGGGCGTGTCCGCGGTGACCGTCGGCTTCGGCTTCCTGATCACCATGGACCAGCCCGTGCTCGGCCTCGACCTGCGCACCTCCGGGCTGCTCGTGCCGGTGGCCCAGGCCGTCGTGGCCGTGCCGCTCGTGGTGCGCACCGTGCTGCCGGTGCTCCGGGCCATCGACCCCCGCCTGCGCGAGGTCGCCGCCGTGCTCGGCTCCGGGCCCGGCCGCGTGCTGCGCACGGTGGACCTGCCGATCGCCCTGCGGTCGGTGGGGCTGGCGACCGGGTTCGCGTTCGCGGTGTCGCTCGGCGAGTTCGGCGCCACGTCGTTCCTCGCGCGGCCCGACGGCGCCACCCTGCCGGTCGTGATCTACCGGCTCATCGGGCGGCCCGGGGCGGAGAACTACGGGATGGCGCTCGCGGCGTCCGTGGTGCTGGCGGCGCTGACCGCGACGGTCATGATGGTGGCGGAGCGACTGCGCGACGACCGCGCGGGAGGGGAGTTCTGATGGCGGGGCTGGAGGTCCGGGACGTCTCGGTCCGGTACGGCGGCACGACGGCGGTGGACGGCGTCACGCTGGCCGTCGAGCCCGGCGAGGTGGTGGCGCTGCTCGGGCCGAGCGGCTGCGGCAAGTCCTCCCTGCTGCGGGCCGTGGCCGGGCTGGAGCCGCTGGCCGGCGGGCGTGTGCTGTACGACGGCGCCGACCTGGCCGGGCTGCCGGTGCACAAGCGCCGGTTCGGGCTGATGTTCCAGGACGGGCAGCTCTTCCCGCACCGGGACGTGCGGCGCAACGTGGCCTACGGGCTGGAGACCCTGCCGCTCACCCGCCAGGAGCGGGACGAGCGGGTGACCGCCCTGCTGGACCTCGTGGGGCTCGCCGGGTACGAGCAGCGGTCGGTGCCCACCCTGTCCGGCGGCGAGCAGCAGCGGGTGGCCCTCGCGCGCGCCCTGGCGCCGCGGCCCCGGCTGCTGCTCCTCGACGAGCCGCTGTCGGCCCTCGACCGGCAGCTCCGCGAACGCCTGGCCGGCGAGGTGCGGGCCGCGCTCGTGGAGACCGGGACGACGGCGGTGTTCGTGACGCACGACCACGCCGAGGCCTCCGCGGTGGCCGACCGGGTCGGCGTCATGGACCAGGGCCGGCTGCTCCAGGTGGCGGCGCCGCAGGAGCTGCGCACCGCGCCGGCGTCGGACCGGGTGGCCGAGTTCCTGGGGCTGCGGGCCTAGGTTGACCCTGTGGCCTCAGGCCGCGCCGGCCTGCTGGACCAGCAGCGCCACCTGGGTGCGGTTCTCCACGCCGAGCTTCACCAGCACGCTGGAGACGTGCGCCTTCACGGTCGGGACGCTGAGGTAGAGGCGCCGTCCGATCTCCGCGTTGGACGAACCGCGGCCGATCTCGACCGCGACGTCGCGCTCCCGGCCCGTGAGCCGGTCGAGGGCCTGGCGGGCCGCCCGGGCCTCACCGCCCCCGGCAGCGACCGTGTCCATGAGACGGCGGGCGATGTCGGGCGCGAGCACCGGCTCGCCGCCCGCGGCCGCGCGGACCGCCGCGGCGATCCGCGCCGGCGGCATGTCCTTGAGCAGGTAACCGGCCGCCCCGGCACGCAGCGCGCCCACCACCTCGGTGTCGGTGTCGAACGTGGTGAGCACGACGACGGCGGGCGGCGTCGGCCGGGCGCGCACCCGGCGGGTGGCCTCGATGCCGTCGACGCCGGGCATCCGCAGGTCCATCAGCACCACGTCGGCCGGGTGCGCGTCGAGCACCTGCGCCACGTCCCCGCCGTCGGCGGCCTCGCCGACCACGCGGATCCCTTCCGCGCCGTCGAGCATGAGGCGCAGGCCCGCGCGGACCAGGGCGTCGTCGTCGACGATCACGAGGCGGGTCTCCATCAGGCCCACGGTATCCGCGCCTCCAGAACGAAACCAGCAGGTGAGCGGCCCGCCTCGAGCGCGCCGTCGAGCAGCTCCACACGTTCGCGCAGGCCGACCAGCCCGGTGCCGGGCTCGCCGGTCGCGGCGCGCGCGGGGCCGTCGTCGGCCACGACCACCCGGACCTCGTCCGTCGTCGTGGTCACCGTGACCCGGACGGCGGCGCCCGGCGCGTGCCGGCGGGCGTTGGTCAGGCCCTCCTGGACCACGCGGTAGGCGGCCGTCGCGACGGGAGGCGACGGCTCGGGCTCGTCGTGCCCGGCGGCCGCCCGGTCGCCGGACCTGTCGCCGGACCGCTCCAGCACCACGGTGGTGCCCACGGAGCGGGCGGCGTCCACGAGCCCGGGGATGTCGCGGAGCGTGGGCGGCGGGGCGAGCTGGTCCACCCCGCCGCGCAGGAGCCGTACGAGCCGGCGCAGGTCCTCCAGCGCCTCGGCGGCGCCGCTGCGCACCCGCCCGGCCGCCGCCGCGAGCTGCTCCGGGGGTGCGTCGGGCCGGTACTCGACGGCGCCCGCGGTCGCGGCCAGCAGGGACAGCCGGTGCCCCAGCGCGTCGTGCATCTCGGCGGCGATCCGGTTGCGCTCCCCGGACCGGGCGGTCTCCAGCGCCTGCTCCCGGTCGGCCTCGGCGCGGCGGGCGCGGGCCCGCAGGTCGGCGAGGAGCTGGGTGCGGGCCTGCAGGTAGGCGCCCCAGCCGAGGAGCGCGGCGTGGACGGCGACGTCGCACAGGATCCACCAGCCGTAGGGAAAGGCCGGGGGTCGCCACAGGCCCTGCACCGCGTGCGCCACGGCGCTCGCCGCCGCGACGAGGACGGCGGTGCGCAGCGGCGACCACCGCGCGATCTGCAGCACCCCGGACGTCGCGGCCGGCGTCGCGCCCGGCGAGAGCGCGGACAGCGCGGCCAGCACGAGCGCCACGGGCACCGACCGGCGGGCCCACATCACGGGCAGCAGCGCCAGCGACACCACCGCGACCACCAGGTCCAGGACGTCCAGGGGGAGCGCGTCGCCGCCGGTGGCCTGACGGCTCAGCACCGTCGCGAGGGTCAGCACCCCGAGCAGCACCATCGCCACCACCACCGTGCTGCGCGGGGGACGCGTGCGCACGGCGTCGTCGGGCGGGCAGTCCCGCGGGTCACCTGTCATGCCGGTGACACTACGCACGGCGTCCCGGGTTCGGACACCGACCTTGGTCGGGGGTGCCGCTACCGAAGGGTGACCCGGCCCGGTACCCCGGACGGATGCCCCGGACGCCGTCGGGCCAGGAGGCTGTGACCAGGCGCGACGGACGCGCCGAGAAGGAGAAGGACTCATGGCCGAGAACCTGGTGACCCGTAGCCCGTGGCCCGCTTGGGCGGTACCGCTCGCCGCCGCCGTCGCCGCCGTGGCGGTCTGGCTCGTCGGCGCGGCGCTCGGCGTCGACCCGCAGGCGCAGGCCGGGGCGACCACCCAGCCCGTGACCGTCGTCGCGGCGGCGGTCGCCGCGCTCGTGGCCGGGTTCGCCGGCTGGGGCGTGCGAGCGATCGTGGCGCGCCTGACCAAGGGCGGCGGCGAGGTGGCGTGGCTCGTGCTGTGCGGCGTGGCCCTGCTCGTGTCGCTCACCGGGGCCGCGAGCGGCACCACGCCGGCGGCGGTCGCACTGCTGATGACCGAGCACCTGGTGGTCGGCGTGATCGTCGCGCTGGGGCTGCGCCGGGCCCGGCCGAGCCGGGCCTCGTCGCGCGCGGCCTCGTCGCGCGCGGCCTAGTCGGGCAGCCGCCGCTCCAGCACGTCGCGGTGCCGGCGGCCCCACTCGCCGAGTGGCTGCATGGCGGCGACCAGCTCGGCGCCCGCCGGGGTGGGCGAGTACAGGATCTGCACCGGCATGGTCGGCACCACCTCCCGGGCGATGAACCCCTGCTGCTCCAGCTCGCGCAGGCGCAGGGTCAGCAGCCGGTCGGAGATGCCGCGGACGGCGCGGCGGTACTCGACGAACCGGCGGGCGCCGGCCACGGCCGCGTAGAGGATCGCGGCGGACCAGCGCCGGCCGGCGAGCTCCATGGTCTGCCGGAACTCCTGGCACTCCTGCTCGTCGACCGGCGCCTCGTACGGGGAGCCCGCGGCGTCCGCCGCCGTCGTCCTGGAAGTCACTTACCAATAGTGAGTTGCTAACCCGCCACTTGGCAAGGCGTGGCGGGTGCCGCACGATTCCGGGGGCGCCCCGGACGGGGCGCACTCTCTCGCCGGTCGTGTCTCGTGATGCCCCGCCCGGCTCTCGTCCCCGGAGGACCCGTGTTCGTCGCATCTGTCATCGTCTCGTCGCTCCTGATCCTGGCCACCGCGTTCAGCGGATACGGCAAGCTGACGGGCAACCCGCAGGTCGTCGAGCCGCTCACCACGAAGCTCGGTGTGCCCCGGCGGTTCATCCCCGTGCTCGGCTCCCTGCTCGTCGCCGGCGCGCTCGGCACCCTCGCCGGGATCTGGTGGGCGCCGATCGGCATCGCCGCGACCGCGTGCTTCGTCCTGTACTTCCTCGGCGCCGTCGTCACGCACGTCCGCGCCAAGGACTGGGCCGGGGTGGGCCCGACGGGTGCCCTGATGCTGCTCTCGGCGGCTGCCCTGGTGCTGCGGCTGCTCTCGCTCTGACCACGTCTCGCGATCGAGCGTCTGACACGTCGGGTTGGCCGGATACCGTGCCCCCATGCCCTTCCACGAGACCCCCGCCCGCCCGGACACCGACACCGACGCCCTGATCGCGGACCTGCGGACGCTGGTCGAGTGCGAGTCGCCGTCGTCGGACCCGGCCGCGCTGGCCCGGTCCGCCGACCTGGTGGCCCGGCTCGGCACGGCGCACCTCGGCGTCGAGCCCGAGCGGCTCGGCATCCACCTGCGGTGGCGGCTCGGCGGGCCGACCCGTGTGCTGGTGCTCGCGCACCACGACACGGTGTGGCCGCTGGGCTCGCTCCGGACGCACCCGTTCGGCATCGCGGACGGCGTGCTGCGCGGCCCCGGCAGCTTCGACATGAAGACCGGCCTGGCCATGGCGCTGCACGTGCTGGGCTCCCTGCCGGACCGCACCGGCGTCACCCTGCTGGTCACGGGCGACGAGGAGCTCGGCTCGCCGTCGTCCCAGGCGCTGATCGAGGACGAGGCGCGCGGGGCCGCGGCCGCGCTGGTCCTGGAGGCCTCGGCCGACGGCGGCGCCCTCAAGGTGGAGCGGAAGGGCACCTCGATCTACGAGGTGCTGGTCAAGGGCCGGGCCGCGCACGCCGGGCTGGAGCCCGAGAAGGGCGTGAACGCGGTGGTCGAGCTGGCGCACCAGGTGCTCGCGGTCGCCGCGCTGGGCGACCCGGAGCTCGGCACCACCGTGGTGCCGACGGTCGCCGCGGCGGGCACCACGCGCAACACCGTGCCGGCCGAGGCGTCGTTCGCGGTGGACGTGCGGGCCCGCACGATCGCCGAGCAGGAGCGGGTCGACGCCGCCCTGCGCGCGCTGGCGCCCGTGCTCCCCGGCGCCGCGCTGGAGATCGAGGGCGGCATCAACCGGCCGCCGCTGGAGCGCGCGCTGTCCGCTGACCTGTTCGAGCGGGCCTCGCGGCTGGCGCGGGAGGCGGGCCTGCCGGAGCTCACCGGCGTGGCCGTGGGCGGGGCGTCCGACGGCAACTTCGCCGCCGGCGTCGGCACGCCGACCCTCGACGGGCTGGGCGCGGTGGGTGGCGGCGCGCACGCCGACGACGAGCACGTGCTGGTCGACCGGATCGCCGACCGCACGGCGCTGCTCCGCGCGGTGATCGTGGACCTCGTCGGGGCCTGACACCCCGTGTCAGACGTACAGGTCACCCGAGGGATCTGTACGTCTGACACGTCAGGCCTGGCCGGGCGGGCGGAAGCCCGTCGCGCCCCACGGCGACGCCGGCGGGTGCGGCAGCCGCGCCATGAACGCGGCCCGTGCCTGCTGCATGACCCACACGAGGTACTGCCGCTGCTGCTCCAGGCCGTGCGGGTCCAGGTCGCGCTGTGCGCCGGCCCGCTGGTGCAGCAGCGCGAGCTCGGTCGCGGCCTGCTGGTAGTCGGTCATCGCGCGCTCGGCCGGGCGGCCGCCCGCCGCCCGGGCCCAGCCGCGGGCCGCGCGGCGGCCCGGCAGGCTGGACAGCATGCGCAGGTCGTCGGGCGTGATGATGCCGACGGGTCCGTACAGGGGCAGGTAGTGCTCGATGAGCTGGACGATCCGGCGCCGGTCGCGGGCCAGGATCACGATCAGCACGATCAGCACGACGAACCCGACCAGGTAGGCGAACCCGAGGCCGACCAGCCCGAACTTCGTGGAGCCGTTCCACAGGCTGTGGAGGGCGATCGCGCCGAGCAGCCCGTACAGGGGCGCCGTGCGGCGCAGCCGACCCGGCCCCGCCAGCGCGGCGACCGCCACGCCGATACCCGTCATCGCGGTGCACAACGGGTGCAGCAGCGGCGAGACGACCGCCCGCAGCACGAATACGTACCCGAGCTGGTCCGAGTCCAGGGCGTCGATGAAGTACTGCACGTTCTCGGTCGCGGCGAAGCCGAGCCCCACCATCGCGGCGTAGATGACGCCGTCCGTGGGGCCGTTCAGCTCCTGCCGCCGCCACCAGAGCATGCCGAACAGGACGGCGCCCTTGAGCAGCTCCTCGACCACGGGGGCGCCGAACGTCGCGACGACGTACCAGCCCTCCTCCTCGCCCGTGAGCTCGGTCTCGGTGAGCAGCGACAGCCCGAGCGTGTTGAGGATGCTCGCGAACAGCGCCGCGACGCCCGCGCCCCACAGGAACGCGAAGATCAGGGCGTTCGGCGGCTCGGGCTCCAGGCGGTCCAGCGCCAGCACGAGCGGCAGCCAGACGGCGACCGGCAGCAGCGCCAGCAGCAGCCCGACGACGAACGAGCCCCCGCCCGTCACCGCGTCGAACGCGAGGATCACGAGCAGGCAGACGGACGCGAAGACGATCCCGACGATCACTCCGACAGGGGCACGCCCGGGGGCGCGACCCTGGAGGATCGCACTGGGATCGATGGCCATGCCATGGGACCCTACCCACTGCGCACCCGGGACGGCGGGCGAACGGCCGCGCCGCGCCCGGCTACGCTTTCGCACGTGCCCTCACGTGTCGCTCTCGAGCTCGCTGTCCAGGACCCGGCCGGGGCGGTGATCGCAGCCGACGTCGGCGCCCGGCGCGTCGAGCTCTGCACCGCGCTCGGCGCCACCGGCGGCATCACGCCCAGCGCCGCGCTGCTCGAGGCGGTGATCGACGCCGCCGCGGTGGTGCCGTCGTCGGACAGCGCCCCGATCCTCGAGGTGCACGTGCTGGTGCGCCCGCGGCCGGGTGGCTTCGTCTACTCGCCCGCCGAGCACGAGCTCATGCTCCGCGAGGTGGTGCTCGCGGTCGACGCGGGCGCTGACGGCGTCGTGGTGGGCGCGCTGACGCCGTCCGGCACGGTGGACGTCGCACGCACGCGCGACCTGGTCGCCGCCGCCGAGGACGCCGAGGTGACCTTCCACCGCGCGCTCGACGTGGTGCCCGACCCGCTCGCGGCGCTGGACGTGCTGGCCGAGCTGGGCGTCGCGCGCGTCCTGACCTCCGGCGGCGCCGCCCGCGCGGCCGACGGCCTGGACCGGCTGGCGGCCCTGGTGGAGCGCAGCGCGGAGCTGGGCATCGAGATCATGGCCGGCGGCGGCGTGACGGCCGCCGACATCCCCGCCCTGGTCGGCGTGGGCGTGGACGCGGTGCACCTGTCCGCGAAGAGGACCGTGGCCGACGCCGGCGGGCCCGGCGGCGGGGGCGACGCCGGCTACGAGGTGACGGATCAGACACTGGCCGAGGCTGCGGCCGGCGCCCTCCGCACTACGGTTGAGCCATGACCTCAGAGCCGGCCCGTGTGCCTGTCGACGCCACCACCACCAACGCCTGGGGCTCGCTCACCGAGCTCTCCAAGAACCTCGACCCCGACCTGCGCGGCTGGTTCGCGGCCGACCCCGAGCGGGCAGCCCGGCTGAGCCACCAGGCCGGCGACCTGCACGTCGACCTGTCGAAGAACCTGGTCACCGACGACGTGCTCGCCGCGCTGCTCGCGCTCGCCGACGAGGTGGGCCTCGCGGAGCACCGCGACGCGATGTTCGCCGGCCGGCACATCAACGTCACCGAGGACCGCGCCGTGCTGCACACCGCGCTGCGCCGCCCCTCGGACGAGCCCTTCACCGTGGACGGCCAGGACGTCACGGCCGACGTCGCCGACGAGCTCGCCAAGGTCTACGCGTTCGCCGAGCAGGTGCGCTCCGGCGAGTGGACCGGTGTCACCGGCGAGGCCGTCCGGACCATCGTGAACATCGGCATCGGCGGCTCCGACCTCGGCCCCGTCATGGCGTACGAGGCGCTCGAGCCCTACGTCCAGGACGGCCTGGAGGTGCGGTTCGTCTCCAACATCGACCCGACCGACGTCGCGCAGAAGACCGCCGACCTGGACCCGACCACCACGCTGTTCATCGTCGCGTCCAAGACCTTCGGCACGCTGGAGACCCTCACCAACGCGCGGCTCGCCCGCGACTGGCTGTGGCGCTCGCTGGTCGCCGCCGGCGCCATCGAGGACTCCGAGGACGGGCGCGCGGACGCCGTCGCCAAGCACTTCGTCGCCGTCTCCACGGCCCTGGACAAGGTCGAGGCGTTCGGCATCGACCCCGCCAACGCCTTCGGGTTCTGGGACTGGGTGGGCGGCCGCTACTCCGTGGACTCGGCCATCGGCACCTCGCTCGCCGTGGCGATCGGGCCGGACGCCTTCGCCGACTTCCTCGCGGGCTTCCACGCCATGGACGAGCACTTCCGCACCACGCCGTTCGAGCAGAACGTGCCGGCGCTGATGGGCCTGCTCAACGTCTGGTACGTGAACTTCCGCGACGCGCACACGCACGCCGTCCTGCCCTACGCGCAGCAGCTCCACCGGTTCCCGGCGTACCTGCAGCAGCTCACCATGGAGTCCAACGGCAAGTCCGTGCGCTGGGACGGCACGCCCGTCACGTCCGAGACCGGCGAGGTCTTCTGGGGTGAGCCCGGCACCAACGGCCAGCACGCGTTCTACCAGCTCATCCACCAGGGCACGCGGCTCATCCCGGCCGACTTCATCGCCGTGGCCAACCCGGCCTACCCGCTGGCCGACGCCGTGGGCGACGGCGGCGCCGTCGCCGCGGGGGCGGACGTGCACGGCCTGTTCCTCGCGAACTTCTTCGCGCAGACCAAGGCGCTCGCGTTCGGCAAGACGGCCGACGAGGTGCGCGCCGAGGGCGTCGCCGAGGACCTGGTCTCGGCCAAGGTGTTCAGCGGCAACCGGCCGACGACGTCGATCCTGGCGCCCGCGCTGACCCCGTCCGTGCTGGGCCAGCTCGTGGCGCTGTACGAGCACATCACGTTCGTGCAGGGCGTCGTGTGGGGCATCGACTCGTTCGACCAGTGGGGCGTGGAGCTCGGCAAGAAGCTCGCGCTGGAGATCGCCCCGGCGGTCGCCGGCGACGAGGCCGCGCTCGCCGCGCAGGACCCGTCGACGGCGGCGCTGATCGCGAAGTACCGCGAGCTGCGCGCCTGACGACACCCGTACGAGGAGCCCCGCGGCCCGTCGGTTAGAGGATTCTCATCCGAATCGAAGGGCTTTCGCCGGTAGCGGCTGCGAGGATGACGTGATGACCACGCACCTCGATCTGCTGACCGGCGAGTCCGCCGCGGGGCTCCTCGACGCCGCCGTGGCGACGGCGGGCGGGGAGCTGGTCGACTGGCGGGTGCGGCAGGTGGACCACCGCCCCGGCTCGACCACGACCGTCGCCTACCGCGCCACCGTGCGCTGGAACGGCGTGGAGCGCTCCGAGACGCTGGGCGCGAGCGTGGGACGGGCGCGGGACGGGCGCAAGCCGGGCGTGGTCACGCTGTCGGACGGCGACGCGACGGTCGCCGTCTGGCGGTTCCCCGGCGACCCCGCGCTGCCGGCCCTGCCGCGCGCGTTCGACCCGGCCGCCGTCGAGGAGCTGCTGGCGGGGCTGGGCGTGGGCCCACGCGAGCGCGCCCACCCCGAGCTCAAGGTCCGCGCGTACCGGCCCACCCGGCGCGCGGTGCTGGAGGCCACGGCGGCGTCGTCCCGGGTGTTCCTCAAGGTGCTGCGGCCCCGCAAGGTCGCGGACCTGCACCAGCGGCACGCGCTGCTGTCCCGGGCCGGGCTGCCGGTGCCGCGCCCGCTCGGCTGGTCCGACGACGGCCTGCTGGTGCTGTCCCCGCTGCGCGGCACCGAGATGCGCACCGCCGTCCGCGACGGCGGCCGCATCCCCTCCCCGCCGGAGATCCTGAACCTGCTCGACCGGCTGCCCGCCGAGGTGCGCGACCTGCCGCGCCGCCCGGCCTGGAGCGAGTCGGCGCAGCACTACGCGGGCGTGATCGGCGCGGCCCTGCCGGCCGAGGCCGGGCGCGCGAGCGACCTGGCCGGCGCCGTGGCGGAGCGCCTCGCGGAGCGCGGCGTCGGGGCCGACCCGACGCACGGCGACCTGTACGAGGCGCAGATCATGCTCACCGACGGGCACGTCACCGGCCTGCTCGACGTCGACTCCGCGGGTCCGGGGCACCGGGCCGACGACCTCGCCTGCCTGGTGGCCCACCTGGACGTGCTCTCGCTCGTGGGCGGCTCCGACGCCGAGCAGGTGGCCCGCGCGGCGCGGATGCACCGGCTCGCAGCCGACTACGCGGCCGGGTTCGTGACCGCACCCGGCAGCCGGGGCGCCGACCGGAGCGACCTGGCCGCGCGCGTCGCGGGCGTGCTGCTCTCGCTGGCCACCGGCCCGCACCGCGTGCAGGAGCGGCATTGGCAGGCGGCCACCTCGCGCCGCCTCGACGTCGTCGCCGCCTGGCTCGACGGCTCGCGCCTCGCGGCCGCCGGCGTGGGCCACGCATGAGCCTGCGCCGGCCCTCGGTCCGGGCCAAGGTGGTCGCGGTGGTCGTGGCGGTGACCGCGATCGGGCTGCTCGCGGCCGGGCTGCTCACCCACGCCATCCAGTCCCAGCAGATCATGGACGACATCTCCGAGGACTTCGACCAGGAGATCGGCGAGCTGCAGCGGCTCGCGAAAGAAGGCGTGGACCCGGAGACCGGCGAGGACTTCCGCGGCGCCGGGCGGCTGATGAGCGTCGCCATGGAGCGCAACGTCCCGGGCACCAACGAGATGTTCGTGAGCTACCTCGACGGCCAGCACCAGCAGTCCAGCCCGCCCACGTTCAGCCGGGTGGTCGCGGACGACCCGGTGGTCCAGGAGGTCGTCGCCGGGCTGACGCCGGATTCGGCCACGACCGTCGAGCAGGAGATCGAGACCGAGATCGGCCGGGTGTGGTTCGTCGTCGTGCCGGTGACCGTGGCCGACCGGCAGGAGGTGGGCGCGTACGTCATGGCGTCCGCGCTGGACCGGTCGCTCGCCGCCGAGACCGCCGTGATGCGCACCTACGCGATCGTCTGCTCCGTGGCGCTGGTGCTGCTGGGGCTGTTCGCCTGGCTCGTGGTCAGCCGCCTGCTGCGGCCCCTGCGCCAGCTCAGCGCCACCGCGACGCGGGTGACCGAGACGGACCTGTCGCAGCGCGTCCCCGTCGCGACCGACGACGACCTGGGCGAGCTGGCGGGCGCGTTCAACACCATGCTCGACCGGCTGTCGACGGCCATCGAGACCCAGCGCCGGTTCCTGGACGACGCCGGCCACGAGCTGCGCACGCCGCTGACCGTGCTGCGCGGCCACCTGGAGGTGCTCGACCCCGACGACCCGGCCGACGTCCGCGAGACGCGGGACCTGCTGCTGGACGAGACCTCGCGGATGGGGCAGATCGTGGAGGAGCTCGTGCTGCTCGCCAAGGCGGAGCGGTCCGACTTCGTGACCCTGGCCCCCGTGGACCTGGGCCGGTTCACGGACGACGTGCACGACAAGGCGCGGGCGCTGGGCGCCCGCCGCTGGGTGGTGGACGCGCGGGCCGACGTCGAGGTGGCCGGCGACGCGCACCGGCTCACCCAGGCGGTGCTCCAGCTCGCGGACAACGCCGTGAAGTTCACCGGCGCCGACGACGAGGTGGGCATCGGCACGCAGGTGTACGACGGCCCGTCCGGCCGCACCGTGCGGCTCTGGGTGCGCGACACCGGGCCGGGCGTGCCGCCCGAGGAGGCGGAGCGCATCTTCGACCGGTTCGCGCGGGGGAGCGACACGGGCGGCGCCTCGGGCTCGGGCCTGGGGCTGGCGATCGTGCGGGCCATCGCGCAGGGGCACGGCGGCGACGTCGTGGTGGAACGGTCTGATGGCGGTGGGGCGCGCTTCGTGATGACGTGGCCCCTCGGCGGGCCCGGGCAGCGGGCGGTCCCGCCCGAGACCAGGCGCGAGACGGCGGAGGAGGCGGCGTGAACCAGATCCTGATCGCGGAGGACGAGGAGCGCATCGCGCAGTTCGTGCGCAAGGGCCTCAAGGCGCACGGCTTCCAGCCCACGGTGGTCGCGGACGGCGCCTCGGCGCTCGGCCACGCCATGTCGGGCGGCTACGACCTGATGGTGCTGGACATCGGGCTGCCCGTGCTGGACGGGTTCACCGTGCTGCAGCGCCTGCGCGACGTCGGCTCCACGCTCCCCGTGGTGATCCTCACGGCGCGGGACTCGCTGTCGGACCGGGTCGCGGGCCTGGAGGGCGGGGCGGACGACTACATGTCCAAGCCGTTCGGCTTCGACGAGCTGCTCGCGCGGATCCGGCTGCGGCTGCGCAAGGCGGCGGGGGAGGCCGCGCCGTCCGACCGGCTGGAGCACGGGGGCGTGGGGCTCGACCTGCGTACCCGCACCGCCACCGTGGCCGGGCGGGAGGTGGAGCTGTCCGCGCGTGAGTTCGCGCTCGCGGAGGTGTTCCTGCAGCACCCGGGCCAGGTCATGTCCCGGGAGCAGCTCCTGTCGCGCGTGTGGGGGTACGACTTCGACCCCGGGTCCAACGTGGTGGACGTGTACGTGCGGTACCTGCGCAAGAAGCTCGGCGCCGACCACATCGAGACCGTGCGGGGCGCCGGCTACCGGTTCCGCGGCTGACCCGGGGTCGGTCAGGACATGAGAACCGTCTCATCCTCGTCTCCTCGTCGCCTCATCCGGGCGGGGCAGACTCGTGGTCAGCAGGCACCCGACCGAGGTGCCAGGAGAAACCGGGAGGCACTCAGATGAACCCCTCGTCCATGAAGAAGCGCTGGGTCGTCGTCGGGACGGCCGCCGTGCTCGGCATCGCCGGCGCGAGCACCGCCGCCGCGCTGAACGACCCGGCCCCGCACACCGCGTCCTCCGACGCCGTCGCACTGTCGGGCGGCACCGGGGCCGACGACGGCGCGGCCGCCGCCGATCCGTCGCCCGAGTCGGCGGACTCGCCGAACGAGTCTGCCGTCGACACCCCTGGCTCCGCGCAGTCCGCGGACTCGCCGGGCGACGCCAACTACGACCCGTCGCCGGAGTCGGCGGACTCGCCGAACGAGTCGGCGGTGGACACGGCGGGCTCGGCGCAGTCGGCCGACTCGCCGGACGACGCGAACTACCAGAGCCCGGCCGACAACACGCCGGACGACGCCGACGACGACCGCGGCGACGACTGACCCCGTCGCGCAGGCACCCCGACAGGACCTCGGGTCACCCCGGTGACCCGAGGTCCTGTCGCGTCCGGACGGGTACGGGCTGGTTTCGCCAGGGACGAACGGGTACGAACCGGTAACCCGCCCCGCCTACACTGCGCGCGTGACCCGTACCCACCAGAGACCGCGGATCGCGATCTGCGGCATGGCCATCGAGTCCAGCACGTTCTCCCCGCACCGCTCGGGCTGGGAGGCGTTCACCCTGCTGCGTGGCAACGAGCTCGTCCGGCGGTACCCGTTCCTGCGCGACGGCACGGCCCTGCGCCGCGAGGCCGAGTGGGTGGGGATCCTGCGCGCCGGGGCGCTCCCGGGCGGCGCCGTCCTCACGGACGTCTACGAGACGGTCCGCACCGAGATCGGCCTGGCGCTGGAGGCACAGGGCCCGTTCGACGGCGTGCTGCTCGAGATCCACGGGGCCATGGCCGTGCTCGGGTACACCGACGCGGAGGCGGACCTCGCGCGGGCGGTGCGCGCCGCCGTCGGGCCGGACTGCCTGGTCTCGGCGTCCATGGACCTGCACGGCAACGTGTCGCGGGAGCTCGCGGCGACCGTCGACCTCATCGCCTGCCACCGCACGGCCCCGCACGAGGACGAGGACGAGGCGCGCGAGCGCGCCGCCACCGACCTGCTGCGGCGCGTCCACGGGGCGGGCCGGCCGCGCAAGGCCTGGGTGCAGGTGCCCGTGCTGCTGCCGGGGGAGCGGACGAGCACCCGGCTGGAGCCCGCGAAGGGCATCTACGAGGACGTCGCGCGGGTCGGCGAGCTCGACGGCGTCCTCGACGCCTCGCTCTGGGTCGGGTACGCGTGGGCGGACGAGCCGCGCTGCCGGGCCGCCGTCGTGGTCATGGGCGACGACGACGCCGTCATCACCCGGGAGGCCGCGCGCCTGGCGCGCCGGTACTGGGACGCGCGCGACGAGTTCGAGCTCGTCGCCCCGGCCGGCACGTACGAGGAGTGCCTGCGGGCGGTCCTGGCGAGCGACGCGCGGCCGTTCGTCCTGTCGGACTCCGGCGACAACCCCATGGCCGGCGGGGCGGGCGACGTCACCTGGACCCTCGCGCGGCTCCTCGCGGAGCCCGCCTTCGCTGCCGAGCCCGCCCTGGGCGGCCGCACCGCGATCTACGCCGCCCTGCCCGACGCCGACGCCGCCCGCGCGGTCGCGGACGCCGGTGTGGGCGCCACCGTCGAGGTGGAGGCCGGGGCCCGGGTCGACGCCGGTCCGCACGGGCCGGTCACGCTGCGCGGCGTGGTCGAGCACGTGCGCACGGACGACCCGCTGGCGGGGATCGTGTGCGTCGTGGCCGCCAGCGGGCTGCGCGTGGTCCTGACCGAGCGCCGCCGGCCGTACCACCTGGAGTCCGACTTCACGGCGATCGGCCTGGACCCGCGCGGTACCGACGTCGTGGTGGTGAAGATCGGCAACCTGGAGACCGAGCTCCACGACATGGCCGAGGACTGGATGCTCGTGCTCACGCCCGGTGGGGTGGACCAGGACCTGCGCCGCCTGCGCCACACCGGCCTGGGCGGGCCGGTGTGGCCCTTCGACGACGACGCCGCCTTCGGCGACGGCCCCGACCTCACGCCGGAGCTGCTCTGACGAGCGCCGTGCGGGTTACAGCGGGCCCTGGAAGTCCGCGCTGCCGCCCGCGGGGACGAACCCGAGCGCGATGTTGATCGCGAGCATGTGCGGGTTCTCCTCGTTGTTCCAGGTGTAGATGCGCTGCGCCCCCGGGCGCAGCCGCGCGTGCTCGCGCAGGTTGACGGCCTTGACGAGCATCCCGAGCCGGTGCCCGCGGTGCGCCTTGAGCACCACCGTCGACTGCTGGTTGGTGTGCTCGGGCTGGAGGTCGTTCCACTGCAGCATGGTCATCGCGACCAGCTTGCCCGTGGCCACGTGCTCGGCCGCCGTCACCACGTACTGGTCGCCCTTCGCGGCGATCGTCGCGTCCTCGGTGCGGATCCGGTCCGCGTCCCAGACGTCCGACTCGACCTCCAGGCCGCCCCGCGGCTCGTCGTCCGACAGCGCCTGCTCCAGGGCCGCGTACTGCTCGATCCACTCCTCCGGCATCGGCGCCGTCCAGGTGTGCACGCGGTACGCGTCGCCCGCGACGGCGCGCGCCTCGGCCTCGAACCGCGACACCGCCTCCGGCAGGACGGGCAGGTCCACCCGGGACCGGCGCTCCACGAGCTGGAGCGTCAGGCCCAGCTTCTGCGCGAGCAGGACTCCCGGCAGGTCCGCCGCGATCTCGCCGCTGCCCGACGCCGGGGTCAGCGTCTCGCCCGCCGGCCGGTCCGGACCGAAGTCGATGGATGCCAGGAGCGTGGTCCGGCCCTCCGCCCGGGCGGAGCCCTGCACCCACCGCGCCAGCGCGGCGCCGATGCCCTGGCGCCGGTGCTCCGGGTGGACCACGACGAAGCTGATCGCGAGCTCGGGGTTCGAGTGCACGTGGAGGAACACGAGGGCGGTGCCCACGACCTGCGGCCCGGCGGGCGTGTCCACCACGGCGATCTGCCGCAGCTTGCGCATGTAGTCCTGGTTGTTCATCCCGACCAGGATCCCGATCGGGGTCGGGCTGCCGTCAGCGTTTCCCAGGTCGGCCTTGTTCGCCGTGACGTGCAGCTCCGCGATGCCGCGGTACGCCCACGCGTCGGCGTCGTCGAGCGACGCCGGATGGGGCGGGGTCAGGAGCCGCCACGCCGACGTCGCCGGGGCGGGTACTGCCGAGGAAGTGGTCATGGACCCAGGGTGCTCCGGGCGGTGCGGGGGCGCACGGCTTTATTGCCGGCCCGATAGCGTGACCGCATGACGAAGAGGTCGCGTGCCCGGGCCGGCTCGGCCCGTACGGCCGCCGCGCCGGCGGATCCCGCCGACGTCGTCCGGCGGCTCACCCTGCGGCAGAAGGCCCGGCTGCTGTCCGGGGCCTCGTTCTGGACCACCGCCGAGGCGCCCGGCGTCCCGCCCGTCTACCTCGCCGACGGACCGCACGGCGTGCGGCGGCTCGCGGCCGACGTCGGCGACATCGATGGTGCGCTCCCCGCCACCTGCTTCCCGCCCGCCGTGGCCCTGGGCAGCACGTTCGACGTCGACCTCGTGCGCCGCGTCGGCGCGGCCGTCGGCGCGGAGGCCCGGGCGCGCGCCGTCGACGTCGTGCTCGGCCCCGGCGTGAACATCAAGCGCAGCCCGCTGTGCGGGCGCAACTTCGAGTACGTCGCGGAGGACCCGCTGCTCGCCGGCGAGATCGGCGCCGCCCTGGTCACCGGCATCCAGGGCCAGGGTGTGGCCGCCTGCGTCAAGCACTACGCCGCGAACAACCAGGAGACCGAGCGCATGCGCGTCTCCGCCGACGTCGACGAGCGCACCCTGCGCGAGATCTACCTGCGCGCGTTCCAGCGGGTGGTGACCAGGGCGCGGCCCGCCACGCTCATGTCGTCCTACAACCGGGTCAACGGCACCCACACCGGCGAGGACCGCCGCCTGACCACCGACGTGCTGCGCGGCGAGTGGGGCTTCGAGGGCCTGGTCATGTCCGACTGGGGCGCCGTCCACGACCGCCTCGCCGGCATCCGCGCGGGACTGGACCTGGAGATGCCCGGCGCGGGCGAGGCCCGGGTCAAGGAGATCGTCGCGGCCGTCCGGACCGGCAGCCTCGACGTGGCCGACGTCGACCGCTCGGCCGCACGGGTGGTCGCGCTGGCGCTCGCGGCGCACGCGGCGCGGGGTGCGGCACCCGGGGCGGACGACGGTGCGGCCGCGTCGCCGGCGGACCTCGCGGACCGGGGCGACGACCCCGAGGCCTGGCACGACGCCGCGCACCACGCGCTCGCCCGGGAGGCGGCGGGCCGCGCGGTCGTGCTGCTCAAGAACGACGACGGCCTGCTGCCCCTGGCCGCGCCCACCCGGCTGGCCGTGGTCGGCGAGCTCGCCCGGACGCCGCGCTACCAGGGCGCGGGCTCGTCCCAGATCGTGCCCACGCGGGTCGACGACGCCCTCTCGGCGATCCGCGACTCCGCGGCCGACATCGTGTTCGCGCCGGGCTACGAGCTGGGGCCGGGGGACGTGCCCACGCCGACGGGCCGCCGGGCAAGGGGCTTGCCGGGCCCGACCGCCCGCCGCCGCGCGCGTGCCGCCGCCGCGCTGGCGGACGAGGCCGTCGCCGCGGCCCGGGACACGGACGTGGTCCTGTTCTTCGCGGGGCTGCCGCAGTCGGCCGAGGCCGAGGGCCGCGACCGCGCGCACATCGAGCTCCCGGCGGACCAGCTCGACCTGCTGGACCGGGTGCTCGCGGTCAACCCCCGCGTGGTCGTGGTGCTGTCCAACGGGTCGGTGGTGCGGCTGTCCGGGTTCGCCGACCGGGTGCCCGCGATCGTCGAGGGCTGGCTGCTGGGCCAGGCCGGCGGCGGTGCGCTCGCCGACGTCCTCTTCGGGCGGGTCAACCCCTCCGGGCGGCTGGCCGAGACGGTCCCGCTGCGCATCGAGGACACCCCCGCGTGGACGAGCTTTCCGGGCACCGGGCTGCGCGTGACCTACGGCGAGGGCATCTTCGTGGGTTATCGCTGGTACGACGCGCGGGACCTGGCCGTGCAGTACCCGTTCGGGCACGGGCTGTCGTACACGACGTTCGGGTACTCGGGGTTGGGGGTCTCGACAGGCTCGACCAGCGGGGGAGGCTCGGCCCGTGGGACAGTCTCGGCCGGTGGGGGAGGTTCGGCCGGTGGGCTGGGCGTGCGCGTGACCGTCACCAACACGGGCGGCGTGGCCGGGCGCGAGGTGGTGCAGTGCTACGTGTCCCTGCCCGGCTCCGCCGTCCCGCGGGCGCCGCGCGGGCTGGCGGCGTTCGCCGTCGTCGACCTGGAGCCGGGGGAGTCACAGGAGGTCGAGCTGGTCGTGGACCGGGCGGACCTCGCGTACTGGGACGTCCGCGCCGGCCGGTGGCACGTGGAGGGCGGCGCCTACCGCATCGAGGTGGGCGCCTCCAGCCGCGACCTGCGCGTCGCCGCCGAGGTGGAGGTGGCGGGCGACGTGTTCGTCGCGCCGCTCACCCCCGAGTCCTCGGTGGGCGAGGCGATGGCGCACCCGGTGATCGGACCCGCGGTGACGGCGCTGCTGCGGGCGGCCCGGCTGTCCGACGACGTCATGATCATGACCATGGCGATGCCCCTGGAGCGCCTCCCGTACCAGCCGGGCTCGGGCATCACGCACAGGCGGGTCCGCCAGCTGCTGAGGATCGCGAACGGCCGGCTGGCCGCTCGCCTGCGCGGTAGCAAAGGCTCTGTTCAGGCCACGAATTTCTGCCCGCGGGAACGGGTCTGAAACGTTGCAACGTCGTGGCTTGAACAGAACCTCAGTAGTCGGCCGGCGTGGTCTACTCGATGCGGCCACACCTGGCGGCCGCGCGGCTGCTCGGTGCCAATGAGAACGGACTGCTCGCGGGACGTCCTGCTGGGCCTGACGTGCCACGGGACGGCACACTTCTCCATTCCTGCGGCGCTGCTCGTTCCCTGAGCAGGACTCCTGCGTTCGGGTCCGTCAGAGGCGCTTCTGCAGGGCCGCCTCCGCGCCCGAGGGGCGGAAGCCCAGGGCCACGTTGATGCCCAGCATGTGCGCGTTCTCCTCCGCGTTGAACGTGTGCACGCGCTCCGTGTCCGGGTACCGGGTCACGAGCTCGCGGAGGTTCACGGCCTTGACGAGCATCCCGAGCCGGTGCCCGCGGTGCTCCTTGAGCGCGATGGTCTCCTCCTGGAACACGAACGCCGGCAGACCGTCCTGCAGCAGGAACGAGGTGCCCGCCGCGATCTCGCCCGACGGGGCGTGCACCGCCACGGTGGTCAGCAGCCGCTGGCCGCTGTCGGCCCGGTCCCGGAGGTAGACCCGCACGCGCTCGGCGTCCCAGGTCTCCTCGCCGAAGTCGAGGTCGCCCTGCGGCACGTCCGTCGACATCCGCGTCATGAGCCGGGCGTATCCCTCGTACCACTCCTCGGGGATGCCCGACCAGGTGTGGGTCACGTAGTCGGCCCCGGCCTTCTCCCGCGCCTCCGCCTCGAAGGCTGCCAGCGCCTCCGGGTCCACCGGCAGGTCCAGGCGCGACACGCGCTCCACCTGCTCCAGCGTGTACCCGCGGCCGAGCCCGAACTGCACCCCCGCGGCGTCGGCCGGCAGGCGGCCCGCGCCGGTGGCGGGTACCAGTGCCTCCTCGCCCTCGGCCGCCTCGCGGGCCGACAGCGACCAGCCGAAGAACGTGGTGCGGCCGGCGTCCGCGGCCACCCGTTCCGCCTGCTCGGCGAGGGCGCTGCCGATGCCGCGCCGGCGGTGGTCGGGGTGCACGCCCACGTAGAGGTCGGCGGTGTGGGTGTTCTGCTCGCGGTTCATCGCCAGCAGCCCGAAGCCGACGACGTCTGCGGCGGTGGGCGCGGCGTCGTCCGCGCGGTCGAGGACCGCGACGAACCGGCGCTTCTCCGCGTACTCCTGGTGCAGCATGCCGCTGACGAGCTGCTGCTCGGTGCGGGCGAGGTCGTCGTAACCGAGGTTCGCCGTCTCGATCGCGCGGTCCACGGCGGCGATGCCGTGAAAGGCCCAGGCGTCCGGGTGGTCAGCCGCGGGTGCGGGGGCCACGTCGAGGATGCGCCACGTCGTCGGCTCGGGCGCGTAGCCGGTCGGGGAGGTCATACGACCAGGGTGCCCCGCACGCCGTCGGGCGGCGAGAGATTTTCGCGGGCGTGCGGGCACCGGAGCACCGTGTCAGAGGTACAGATCACCCGGGTGACCTGTACGTCTGACACATCGGGGGTCAGGCGGGCGGGGGAGCCGTGCTCGAACGTTGCACCAGGCGCGTGGGCAGCCGGGTGTGGTGGCCGGCTGACGGGCCGGACTCCAGCATCGAGATGACCATGCGGAGCGCCTCGGCGCCCATCTCGTGCAGGGACTGCGCCACCGTGGTCAGGGGCGGAGTGCAGCCGGCGGCCTCGGGGACGTCGTCGAAGCCGATGACCGAGAGGTCCTCCGGCACGCGCAGGCCCAGCTCCTGGGCCACCTGGATGACGTGGATCGCGGACAGGTCGTTCGCGGCGAAGACGGCCGTGGGCCGGTCGGGGCGTTCGAGCAGGTCGTGCGTGGGCCGGTCGGAGCGGTCGGGGCGGTAGCCGCCCTCCAGCACCAGGCTCGGGTCCGGCGTCAGGCCCGCCGCCTTCATCGCCTCGAAGAAGCCGAGCTCGCGCAGGCGGGCCGACTCCAGGTCGGAGCGTCCGCCCAGGTAGCCGATGCGCGTGTGGCCCAGGCCGATGAGGTGCTCGGTCGCGGTGCGGGCGCCGCCCAGGTTGTCGGAGTCCACGGTGGCCGGCCCGGTGGGCCCTGTGTGCGGGTCGATCGCGACGATGGGCACGCCGTCCTGCTGCGGGAGGGCGAGCGTGGGCGTCACGATGACCACGCCGTCGATCAACGTGCCGGCGAGGCGCGACAGCGAGCGGCGCTCCCAGCCCACGTGGTCCGAGCGGCCGGCGTCGCCGCAGTAGGCGAGCAGCTCGTAGCCCGTGCCGGCGATCGCGGCGGAGATGCCCTTGAGGAGCTCGGTGCTGAACGGCTCGAACTCGGCCACGAGCACGCCGATCACGTTGGTCTGCCGACGGCGCAGGCTGCGCGCGACCAGGGACGACTCGTACCCCAGGTCGGCCACGACGGCGAGCACCCGCTCGGCGGTGGCGGCCGCCACGCCGTACCGGCCGTTGACGACCTTCGACACGGTGGCGACCGAGACTCCGGCGACGCGCGCGACGTCGGTGATGGTGGCGCGGCCGGTCGCGCGCTCGTCGGCGGTCGGTTCCGGGAACCCCGGACCGCCCGTCGTGCCGCCACCCGGTCCGGCAGTGGACCCGGGTGAGTCTGTCCCACTGTGCACGGAAGAGACAGTACATCCGGGCAACGCAGTGCGTGCGACGGGCCCATCCGTTTCGAAATCGATATCGAAACCGTTTGACTAAACCATGACCCGACTGCCAGTCTCCTGATCGACGGACTCCGTGGTCCGTCGAACCGGCAGGCTCCTGCCGACCGTCGATGACGACTACAAGGGGTTCCACAATGATGAGGAAGACGCGGGCCACGGGCATCCTTGCCCTGGGTGCCACCGTTGCCCTGCTGGCCACGGCTTGTTCCGGCGGCGGCAGCGAGGGGGGTTCGGACGGCGAGGTCTCGATGACCTTCTGGCACAACTCCACCACCGGGCCGGGCAAGGCGTACTGGGAAGACACGGTCGCCGCCTTCGAGGAGGCCAACCCCGGGGTGACGATCGACGTCCAGTCCATCCAGAACGAGGACATGGACGGCAAGCTGCAGACCGCCCTCAACTCGGGCGACGCACCGGACATCTTCATGGCGCGCGGCGGCGGCAAGCTCGCCGACGTCGTCGAGGCCGGCCAGATCATGGACCTCACCGACACGGTGGACGAGGCCACGAAGACCAACGTGGGCGCCGGCTTCGACGCCTTCACCGTGGACGGCAAGATCTACGGCATGCCGACCGCGGTGCTCCCCGGCGGCATCTTCTACAGCCAGGACCTCTTCGACGAGGCCGGCATCACCGAGACGCCCACCACGATCGACGAGCTCGACGACGCGGTGTCGGCCCTCAAGAGCGCCGACATCTCCCCGATCGCCCTGGGCGGCAAGGACGCGTGGCCCGCCGCGCACTGGTACTACTTCTTCGCGCTGCGCGAGTGCTCGCAGGACACCCTCGAGTCGGCCGCCGCGTCCCGCAGCTTCGACGACCCGTGCTGGCTGGCCGCAGGTGAGAAGCTGCAGGCCCTCGCTGAGACCGAGCCGTTCCAGAAGGGCTACCTCACCGCGACGGCCCAGCAGGGTGCCGGCTCCTCGGCCGGTCTCATCGCGAACCACAAGGCCGCCATGGAGCTCATGGGCGCCTGGAACCCGGGCGTCATCGCTGGTCTGACCCCCGACGAGAAGCCGCTGAAGGACCTCAACTGGTTCCCGTTCCCGGCCACCGGTGACGGTCAGGGCGACCCGGCCGCGTTCATGGGCGGCGTCGACGGCTACTCCTGCTTCGTCGAGGCGCCGCCGGAGTGTGCCGACTTCCTGAACTTCTTCATGCAGAAGGAGCACCAGGAGGCCTACGCCGAAGCCTTCGTGACGCTCCCCGCCAGCAAGGAGGCGCAGGGTGTCGTGACCGAGCCCGCGCTGCAGTCCATCCTCGAGGCCTACAACGAGGCCCCGTACGTGTCCGTCTGGCTGGACACCCTCTACGGCCAGAACGTGGGCAACGCGCTCAACGCCGGCGTCGTGGAGATGCTGGCCGGCGACGGCACCCCGCAGACCATCGTCGACGCCGTGAACGCCGCGGCCGCAATGGAGTAACGAGCCAGATGACTCACTCCCTGGGCGAGAACTCAGCAACCCGGACGGCCTCGCCTGAGGGTCCCACGGAGGCCGGGGGCGGCGTGCAGACGTCGTCCCCGGCCCCCCGGCCGCGGCGAGGCAAGCGAACCGACTGGCGCAAGACGTTCGAGATCACCGTGCTCTCGGCGCCCGCCATCATCGTGTTCCTCGCGTTCGTCATCTTTCCCGTCTTCCTGGCGGCGTACTACGGGTTCTTCAAGTGGAAGGGCTACGGGCCGCCGACGGAGTTCGTCGGGATCGACAACTACCTGACCATCTTCCAGGACACCGCCTTCCACGAGGCGCTCCTGCACAACGGCTACATCGTCGTGCTGTCCCTGATCCTGCAGGGGCCGGCCGCCGTGGCGCTCGCGCTCCTGCTGAACCAGAAGATCCGCGGGCGCTCGATCATCCGTGTCCTGATCTTCGTGCCTTACGTGATCTCCGAGGTCATCGTCGGCACCGGCTGGAGCCTGATGCTCCAGAGCGCCGGTGCCGTGAACGACCTGCTGGAGAAGCTGGGCCTCGGCTTCCTGGCCGTCGACTGGCTGTCCGATCCCAAGATCGCGCTCTGGTCGCTGATGATCATCATCAGCTGGAAGTACATCGGCTTCGCCGTGATCCTGTTCCTCGCGGGCCTGCAGAGCATCCCCGAGGAGCTGTCCGAGGCGGCCTCGATCGACGGTGCGTCCTACTGGCAGATCCAGCGGACGATCACGCTGCCGCTGCTCGGCCCGACGCTCCGCATCTGGGCGTTCCTGTCGATCATCGGCTCGCTCCAGCTGTTCGACCTCGTCTACATCATCTGGGGCCAGTACATCTCCGCGACCGCGGGGACGTCGACGATGGCGACCTACATGGTCCTGAACGGGCGCCTGGCCGGGAACTTCGGCTACGGCAACGCCGTCGCCGTCGTGCTGTTCGTCATCTCGCTCGTCATCGCGCTGGTCTACCAGCGGTACGTGCTGCGCCGGGACACCGAGGGCGCGCTCACGGAAGGGAAGAAGTGATGGCGACGCTCCTCGAAGCTCCCACGAAGTCCTCGCAGACGCTGCGCCGGGCGCCGAAGGTCGCCTGGGGGAGCCCGATGACGTACGTCATCGCCTTCCTGTTCGTCGGCATCTGCATCGCCCCCGTGCTGTACATCATCGTCGGCGGGTTCCGCACCAACGCGCAGATCACCAACAGCCCGTCGGGCCTGCCCAGCCCGTGGGTGATCGACAACTACGTCAGCGTGCTCGTGAGCGACGTGTTCTGGCGGCAGGTCGCCAACTCGGCGGTGGCCGGCATCCTGACCACCGTCGGCGTGGTGGCGCTCGGGCTCATGGTGAGCTTCGTGCTGGCGCGGTACGACTTCAAGCTCAACGGGGCCATGTACTCGCTGTTCGCCGCCGGCCTCATGTTTCCCATGACGGTCGCGATCACCCCGCTGTACATCCTGATCCGCGACCTGGGCCTCATGAACACCGTCGGCGGCATCGTGCTGCCGCAGATCGCGTTCGCGCTCCCGACCACGATCATCATCCTGGTGCCGTTCCTGCGCGCCATCCCGAAGGAGATCGAGGAAGCGGCCTCGATCGACGGTGCGAGCCGCATCGGGTTCTTCTTCCGGATGGTCGTGCCGCTGTCGCTGCCCGGCGTCATCACGGTCGGGATCCTGGCGTTCGTCGCGTCGTGGAACTCGTACATGCTGCCGCTGTTCATCCTGAACGACGAGCTGTCGTACACGCTGCCGCTGGGTGTCCAGGCGTTCGCGTCGCAGTACTCGGTCGACACGGCGCGCGTGCTGGCCTTCACGTCGCTGTCGATGATCCCCGCGCTCATCTTCTTCTCGTTGTTCGAGCGCCGCATCGTCGGCGGCCTCACCGGAGCCGTGAAGGGCTGACCGGGCGCGGTCGCGCCGCGCCATCTCCGCACAGGGTCGTACAAGCAGGTCGTACAAGCAGGTCGAGGAAGGAAATTCATGACGGAGCTGCCGGTGGCGCTTCGGGCGATGCCCGAGGTGTCGGAACGTGTGCGTGAGCTGCACGCCCAGATGACGCTCGAGGAGAAGCTGGCCCAGCTCGTCGGGTACTGGCTGGACCAGGGCGGCAACGTCGTGGCCCCGATGCAGGGCGAGATGGCGGGCGGCCAGGGCAGCACCGCGCTCCCCGACATCACCCGGAACGGGCTGGGGCACTACACCCGCGTGTACGGCACGCGGCCGGTGGATCCGGCCGAGCGTGCGGCCTGGCTCTGGGCCGAGCAGCGGCGGATCAAGCGCGAGACGCGCCTCGGCATCCCCGCGCTCGTCCACGAGGAGTGCCTCACGGGCCTGGCGGCCTGGAAGGCGGCGACCTTCCCGACGCCGCTCGCCTGGGGTGCCTCGTTCGACCCGGAGCTCGTCGAGGAGATGGGCCGCCTCATCGGCGAGTCCATGCGGGAGCTGGGCATCCACCAGGGCCTGGCGCCGGTGCTCGACGTCGTCCGCGACCCCCGCTGGGGCCGTGTCGACGAGTGCATCGCCGAGGACCCGTACCTCGTCGGCACGGTCGGCACCTCGTACGTGCGCGGCATGCAGGACGCCGGCGTGCACGCCACGCTCAAGCACTTCGTCGCCTACTCCGGGTCCAAGGCGGGGCGCAACCACGCCCCGGTGAGCGCCGGCCCGCGCGAGATCGCCGACGTCTACCTCCCGCCGTTCGAGATGGCCGTGCTCGACGGCAACGTCCGCTCCGTCATGGCGTCGTACAACGACGTCGACGGCGTGCCGATGCACTCGTCGGACGAGTACCTCACGGGCATCCTCCGCGAGAAGTGGGGGTTCGACGGCGTCGTGGTCGCCGACTACTTCGGCGTCGCGTTCCTCAGCGTGATGCACGCGATCGCCGCCGACCGCGGCGCCGCCGCAGCGGCGGCCCTGCAGGCCGGCGTCGACGTCGAGCTGCCCTCGGGCGACGCGTACCTCGAACCGCTGGCCGCGCTGGTCAAGGACGGCGACGTGCCGGTCGAGGTGGTGGACCGGGCCGTGCTGCGCGCCCTGGCGCAGAAGGAGGAGCTCGGCCTCCTCGACCCGGACGTGTACGAGGACGAGGCGCCTGCCGTCGTGGACGTCGACTCGCCCGCGCACCGGGACGTGGCCCGGCGCCTGGCCGAGGAGTCCGTGGTGCTGTTGTCCAACGACGGCGTGCTGCCGCTCGGGGCGTGGCACGACAAGCCGGCCCGCGTGGCCGTCATCGGCCCCAACGCCGACCGGCCCGAGGCCCTCATGGGCTGCTACTCGTTCGCCAACCACGTGCTGGCGCACCACCCCGGCGTGCCCAACGGGTTCGAGATCCCGTCCGTGGCGGAGGCCCTCACGGCCGAGTTCGACCGCGCGGGGCTGCCGACGCCGGAGCTCACCTTCGCCCAGGGCTGCGCCGTCGAGGGTGACGACACCTCCGGCTTCGCGGAGGCTGTCGCCGCCGCAGCAGCCGCCGACGTCGCGGTCGTCGTCGTGGGTGACCAGGCCGGTCTGTTCGGCCGCGGCACCGTGGGCGAGGGCAACGACAGCGAGTCGCTCGACCTGCCCGGCGTGCAGCGCGAGCTGGTCGAGGCCGTGCTGGCGGCCGGCAAGCCCGTCGTCATGGTGCTGCTCACCGGCCGTCCCTACGCGATCGACTGGGCGCTGGACGGCGACCGCACCCCGGGCGCCGTCCTCCAGGCGTTCTTCCCCGGTGAGGAGGGCGGCTCGGCGCTCGCGGGCGTGCTCTCCGGCCGGGTGAACCCGTCGGGGCGCCTGCCCGTCTCGCTCCCGCGCTCCGCGGGGGCACAGCCGTACTCGTACCTGCACCCGATCCTGGGTGGGGCGTCCGAGGTGACCTCGACCGACTCGACGCCGGTGCGGTCCTTCGGCTTCGGTCTCTCGTACACGACGTTCGAGCGTGAGCTCGTGGACGTCGAGCGGTCGGTCGAGGCGGGTGGCACGTTCCGCGCCGTCGTCGTGGTGACCAACTCGGGTCAGGTGGCCGGCTCCGACGTCGTGCAGCTGTACGGGCACGACGTGGTGAGCTCGGTGGCGCGGCCCACCGCGCAGCTGCTCGGCTACCACCGGGTGGACCTGCAGCCGGGGGAGTCGACGACCATCTCGTTCGAGGTGCCGACCACCCGGTTCGCGTTCAGCGACCGCAGGATGGTGCGGGTCGTCGAGCCGGGGGACGTCGAGGTATGGGTCGGCGCGCACGCGGCTGACAACGTTGTCAGAGTCGTCGCCGAGGGCATCGCCGACCTGGACGAGCCGAACGACACGGTCGGCGCGACGTCGCGGGCCGGCGCAGTGCCGGTCCGCCGGATCGTCACCATCACCGGTGACGTGCACGAGGTCACGACCGCGGACAAGCGGTGGGTCGACACCACGGCGACTCCGTGACGTACGTCGGCAACCCGATCCTGCCGGGCTGCTACCCCGACCCGACGATCTGTCGGGTCGGGGCGGAGTACTACCTCGTCACCTCGACGTTCGAGTACTTTCCCGGCCTACCGGTGTTCCGCAGCCGCGACCTGGCGCACTGGGAGCAGATCGGTCACGCGCTGGACCGGCCGGGGCAGCTCGACATGCAGGGCATCGCGTCGTCGGGCGGGCTGTACGCGCCGACCCTGCGGCACCACGACGGGACGTTCTGGCTGGTCTGCACGCTCGTGGACCAGCAGGACAGCTCGCGCGGCGGCAACTTCGTGCTCACCGCGACCGACCCGGCGGGGCCGTGGTCCGACCCGGTGTGGTTGGGCGAGGACGGCATCGACCCGTCCCTGTTCTTCGACGACGACGGCCGGGTCTGGCTGCACGGCACCCGGCTCGCCCGCGAGCCGGAGTGGCACGACCAGACCGAGGTCTGGCTGCGTGAGCTCGACCCGGTCACGATGCGGCTGACCGGACCGGAGCACGTGCTGTGGCGAGGCGCCGTGCTCGGCGCGGTGTGGGCCGAGGGGCCGCACCTCTACCGGGTGGACGGGACGTACTACCTGCTCGCCGCGGAGGGCGGCACCGAGTTCCACCACGCGATCTCCGTGGCCCGGTCGGACTCGGTGACCGGCCCGTACGTCGGCAACAGGGCCAACCCCGTGCTGACCCACCGGCACCTCGGGCGGGACGTGGACGTCGTCGGTGTGGGGCATGCCGACCTGGTTGAGGCACCCGACGGATCCTGGTGGGCCGTGCTGCTCGCCATGCGCCCGTACGGTGGCTACCACTACAACCTCGGCAGGGAGACGTTCCTGGTGCCGGTGACGTGGGAGGACGGGTGGCCGGTCTTCGCGCCCGGCCAGGGCAGGGTGCCCATGGTGGTGGAGGTGCCGGACACCGCCCGGACGGATGTCGAGGCTCAGGACCCGGGCGAGGCTGCGGCGTGGCCCCCCGCGGGGCTGGTGCTGCCCGATGACCTGCGGTGGACCGGCCTGCGCGGGCCCGCCGGCTTCGCCGAGCCGCACGGCAGCGGCTGGCTGCTGCGCGTGCGTCCCGAGAACCTCACGGACGCGGCGACGCCCGCGTTCCTCGGTGTACGCCAGCAGCACCAGGACGTCACGGTGCGGACCACGCTGCGGTTCGACCCGGCGGGGCCCGGCGAGCAGGCGGGGCTCGCGGTGCGGCAGTCCGAGAAGGACCACGTGCTGCTGGTGGTGGCGGGTGGGGCTGACGCCACCGGCCGCCGCGTGGTCGCGGTGCACCGTCGGGCGGGCGTGGCCACCGTGCTCGGGGAACGGCACCTGCCGGATGGCGACGACCCGGTCACCCTGGCAGTGCGGGCGCGCGGGCAGGACTACCTGCTGCTCGCGGGGGTCGGGGACGAGGCGCCGACGCCGGTCGCGACCGCCGACGGGCGCACCCTCGACAGCGTGTCGGCCGGGGGGTTCCTGGGTGTGTGGCTGGGCCTGGTCGCGACCAGCAACGGCGCGCCGTCGGACAGCGTCGTGACCGTGGAGAGGTTCGAGTACCAGCCGTCCGCCTGACGACGGCGGGGTGGGAGGATGGGCCGATGCGCATCGACGTCTGGCTGTGGGCGGTCCGGCTGACCAAGAGCCGTTCGGTCGCCGCCGAGCTGTGCCGCAGCGGCCGGGTACGGATCAACGACAAGGTGGCCAAGCCGTCGTCGTCCGTGGCGGTGGGTGACCGCGTGACCTGGCGCGACCCGCTCCGGGACCGGATCGTCGAGGTGGTCGAGCTGCTGCCCAAGCGCGTCGGCGCGCCGATCGCGGCCAAGGCCTACCTGGACCACAGCCCCGCGCTGCCCACACGCGTGGAGCGGGAGGCGGTCGGCCTGCGCGACCGCGGCACCGGGCGGCCGACCAAGCGCGAGCGGCGCGAGATCGACCGGCTGCGGGGGCGGCGCGAAGGCTGAGAATCACCCGGGTGAGATCTGGGATTCTTCCGGTTTTTGCACCGCGATAACGGTACTTTCGCGACACATCCCTGCCCTGCGCAGGTCCCGCGCGCCCCGGTACCCCGGGCGCCTCAGCCCGGAGAGCACATGCCTCGTCGCACCCGAGCACGCACCAGGACCCTGGCCTCGGCCACCGTGCTGGCACTGCTGGCAGTACCCGGAACGGCGTTCGCCGCTCCCGACCCCGACCCGGAGGGCACCGGCAGCGTCGCCGTACGGCCCCTGCCGGACGCCGCGCAGCGGGCGCCCAGGATCGTCCCCGCCGACCCGGCGGACAAGTTCACGCCCGCCGCCCGCAAGGCGTTCGCCGCTCCCGGCGACACGACCTTCTGGCTGCGGTTCGCCGACACCCCCGACCTGTCCGCGGCCCAGGGCATCACGAGCTGGTCCGAGCGCGGCGAGTACGTGTACGAGACGCTCCGCGCGACGGCGGAGGCCGCCCAGAAGGACGCCGTGGCGGAGCTCGAGAAGTCGGGCACGGAGTACACCTCCTACTGGGCCACGAACGCGATCCTCGTCGAGGACGCCTCGCTCGGCCTGGCCACGGACCTGGCCGCCGACAACGAGGTCCTGGAGATCCGGCCGACGGCGCACTACGAGGCGCCCGAGCCGGTCGAGGTGGTCGACGCCGCGGACGTCACGCCGTCGGCGGCGGGCACCCCGACCTGGGGCATCAGCGCGATCAACGCGGACGACATGTGGAACCAGGGCTTCACGGGCGAGGGCATCGTGGTGTCCAACATCGACACCGGTGTCGACGGTGACAACGCCGCGCTGGCCGGGCAGTACCGCGGCCAGGGCTCCAGCGAGCTCGACGCGTACAGCTACTTCTCGGTCGACGGCGGCCTCTACCCGCACGACGTCGACGGGCACGGCACCCACACGATGGGCACCATGGTCGGCGGCACGGTGCGCGTCGGCAGCGTGGACCACGCCGTCGGCGTCGCCCCTGGCGCCGAGTGGATCGCCGCCGCGGGCGGTGGCGACGGGTGGCAGGACGAGGACCTGATCGCCTCCGGCCAGTGGATCCTGGCCCCGTACCGCCAGGGCTGGACCGACCCGGCCCCCGACCCGGCCATGCGGCCGCACGTGGTCAACAACTCCTGGGGCGCGGACTTCTCGACGGACCCGTTCATGGAGGACGTCATGACGGCGTGGGAGGCCGCGGGCATCTTCGCGACCTTCGCCAACGGGAACGCCGGCGAGGCCGGCTGCCAGTCGTCCGGCAGCCCGGGCTCGCGGACCGTCAACTACTCCGTCGGCGCCTTCAGCCAGAACGGCTCCATCGCGGAGTTCTCCGCACGCGGCCCCGGCCAGAGCGGGACGGTCAAGCCGGACATCGCCGCGCCGGGGGCCAACGTCCTGTCGACCTATACGTCGCCGAGCTCGGCCTACCTGAACGGCACCTCCATGGCCGCCCCGCACGTAGCGGGCGCCGTCGCGCTGCTGTGGGACGCCGTCCCGGCACTGGTCGGCAACGTGCCGGCGACCCGCGCCATCCTGGACGGGACGGCGCGGGACGTGAACGACACGACCTGCGGCGGCACCGCCGACGACAACAACGTGTGGGGCGAGGGCAAGCTCGACGTCCTCGCGGCCTACGAGCTGGCGCAGGACCAGCAGTTCGAGACCACGACCGTGCCGAGCATCTCGGGCGACTTCCAGGTGGGCAAGCCGCTGACCGCCACGGTCGCTCCCTGGAGCCCTGCCGCGGCCTTCACCTACCAGTGGCGCCGGGACGACGACATGATCGCGGGAGCGACCAAGCCGACCTACACCCCGGACGACGCGGATCTCGGGGCCGAGCTGTCGGTCACGGTCGTCGGCACCGCCGCCGGCCGCACGCCCACCTCCACGACCAGCGCCAGGACGCCCGCGATCACCGGCGGCGCCCTGGCGGCGACGACCCCGACCATCGACGGCACCGTCCGCGTGGGCTCCACGCTCCGGGCGCTCGCGGGCTCGTGGACGTCGGGCGCCCGCTTCACGTACCAGTGGTACGCGGACGGCGCGGCGATCAGCGGCGCCACCGGGTTCTCCTTCACGCCGACGGCGTCCCAGCGGGGCAAGAAGCTCACGGTCCGGCTCAACGGCTCCCGGGCGGGCTACACCGCGGCGACCCGCACCAGCGCGGCCACCGCCGCCGTCGCCACGGGCGTGATCTCACAGTCCGCACCCGTGATCGTGGGTCCGGCGACGCCGGGTGCCACGCTCAGCGTCTCCCGGCCCCAGTCCACGCCCGCGCCGAGCACGGTCACCTACCGGTGGCGGCTCGACGGCACGGCCATCCGGGGCGCGACGCGGAGCACGCTGACCATGCGGTCGGAGTGGAAGGGCCACCTCATCACGGTCGGCGTGACCGTGAGCCAGTCCGGGTACACGACCAAGGCCGTCACGACTCCGAGCGTGCGGGTCGGCGGGAAGTACTCGAAGTCCCCGAACCCGGTGATCTCCGGCACGCAGCGGGTGGGCTCGACGCTCACGGCGACGCGTGGCACCTGGTCGCCCACGCCGTCGTCGTTCTCCTACCAGTGGTACGCCAACGGGCAGCCGATCTCGGGGGCCACGGCGTCGAAGTACACGCTCACGGGCAGCGACTACGGGAAGAAGATCACCGTGTCCGCGCGCACCTACCGTGCGGGGTACGGCACCGTGCTGCGGCGCAGCGCGGCGACCGGCGAGGTGCTCGCGTCGGGCGTGCGGTGGGTCGGCGACGACGAGTGGGCACTGCCGGTGGGTACGGGCGGCGTGGCTCCGACGACCTACATCGCGCAGGCGGGCTCGGCCTACTGCGAATGGGGGCGGCAGTCCACCACCAAGGTGATCGGCCACAACCTCGGATCGGGTCAGCGCCTGTTCCGGGTGGTGGGCACCGACGACAGCGTGTGGTCGAGCGAGAGCTGCGGCATCTGGATCAAGTACTACGCCGGCATGGCCAAGACGGGTACCTCGACGGCTGCGAACGGCATGTACGTCATCGGCGACCACCTCGAGCGCGGTGTCTACTCCACGACGGGGCCGACGGACGCCGAGACCTCGTGCCGCTACACCTTCTCCAAGGGCTTCTCGGGCCTGGACGCGGTGATCAGCCAGGGCGAGGTGTCGTCGGCGCACACCATCACGATGCCGTCGTCCGCCACCGGGTTCGAGACGGACGGCTGCTCCTGGAAGCGCATCGGCTGACCTGGGGATAGACCGGGGGATCCGGGAGTCGCGCCGAGCCTGTCTCGGGGCGGCTCCCGGACCTGTCACCGGGTGAACTCCCCGGACTTTCGGGGGCGTCGAGCGGTGAGGGGGTCTACGTTCTCGAAAGGAGTCCTGCCGAACGCAGGCCCAGCGAGCGCACCACCCCGAACGTCCCCGAGAAGGAGTAACCATGCACCCGCTCATACGACGTCTCTCCAGGACCCTGGCCTCGGCCACCGCTCTGACGCTCCTCGCGACGCCCGCGGTCGCCGTCGCCGCGCCGGTCCTCGACGGGAACGCCGGCGGTCGCGTCCCGACCAGCGTGACGAGAGCGGAGATGCCCGCGGTCGTCGACGATCCCCCGCTGGAGGCATCGACCCCGACGATCGTCGGCGCCGTCCAGGTCGGCAAGACGGCCAAGGCGCACGCAGGCGCGTGGACCTCCGGCACCACCTTCACCTACCAGTGGTTCGCGGACGGCGAGCCGATCAGCGGCGCTACCGGGTTCGCCTTCACCCCGACCGTCGCGCAACACGCCAAGCGGCTCACCGTCCGGCTCGACGGCTCCCGGGAGGGCTACGCCCCGGTGAGCCGGACCAGCGGGCGCACGAGCTTCGTCTCCCGCGGGCACATCTCCCAGCCGCGGCCGGCGATCGTCGGCAGCGCTACACCTGGTGCCACGCTGACCGCCTCCCGGCCGCCGGCCGTGCCCACGCCCGACTCCGTCACCTACCGGTGGAGGCTCGACGGGGAGTCCATCCGGGGCGCGACGCGGAGCACGCTGACGATGAGGTCCGAGTGGAAGGGCCACGAGATCACGGTCAGCACGACCGTGAAGGAGCCCGGGTACCTTGACGCGACGCTCACGTCGCCGGCTGCACGGGTCGGAGCCGCGTACACGAAGTCCCCGACCCCGGTGATCTCCGGCACCAAGCGTGTGGGTTCCACGCTCACGGTCACGCGCGGCACCTGGTCGCCCTCGCCGTCCTCGTTCTCCTTCCAGTGGTACGCCGACGGCCGGGCGATCGCCGGGGCCACGGCGTCGAAGTACACGCTGAGGGGCACCGACTACAAGAAGGAGATCACCGTTACCGCGCGCACCTACCGGGCGGGCTACGGCACGGTGCTGCGGCGCAGCGCGGCGACCGCCGAGGTGCTGGCGTCGGCCGTGCGGTGGAAGGACGACGGGAAGGACGAGTCGTTCTACGTGGGGGCGGACGAGCGCGGCGTGGTCGCGACGACCTACATCGCGCAGGCGGGTACCGGCGAGTGCACCTGGGGACGCCAGGGCTCTGCCGGGACCGAGCTCGGCCGCGACACCGGATCGGGCCAGCGCATGTTCACGATCCTGCCCACCGACCACGCCGTCTGGACGAACGAGGCCTGCGGCATCTGGATCAAGTACTACTCGGGGATGGTCAAGGCGAGCGACTCGACTGCTACTGACGGCAACTACGTCCTCGGCGACCATCTCAACCGCGGCGACTACTCCACCACCGGTCCGGCCGACGCGGGCACGCCATGCACGTACGCCTTGTACGAGGGCTTCTACGGCGAGTCCGGGGTGATCAGCAGCGGCGAGGTGACGGAGCCCACGACCATCACGTTGCCCGATACCGCGTACGGCTTCGCGACCGCCGGTTGCGCGTGGCAGCGGATCAACTGACCGGAAGATCGCCCAGGGGCCTGGGAGCCGCGCGGAGCCTGTCTCGGCGCGGTTCCCAGGCCTTCGGTGTCGCGGAGGCTGAGACCTGCCTGGGTGATTTCTTGGGAGTTACGGGGACTTTGACCGTGCCGGAGCGTACGTTCTCGGCATAAATCCTGCCGAGCGCAGGCCCAGCACGTCCGGCACGCCCGGCACCCCGGGCGCCTCAGTCTGGAGAACCCATGCAGCGACGCATCCGCTATCTGTCCGGAACGCTCGCCTCGGCCACCGCCCTGGCGCTCCTGGTTCCCCCGGCGGCGATCGCCGCGCCGGAGCCCGGCGGAGAGGTGCGAGGCACCGTCGTCGCGACGCCCCTCGACGGCACCGCCGACGTCGTCCCCGTTACGGATTCGGGGGATTCGGGGGATTCGGCGGATCCGGCGGACCCGGCGGACAAGATCAGCCGCGCCGCGGAGAAGACCTTCGCGGCGCGCGGCACCACCGACTTCTGGCTCCGGTTCGGCGAGCAGCCGGACCTGGAGCCGGCCGACGGGATCACCGTCTGGTCCGAGCGCGGCCGGTACGTCTACGACGCGCTCACGGCGGCGGCCGAGAAGTCCCAGGCGGGCACGATCGCTGAGCTGGAGAAGGCGGGTGCGGAGTACACCTCGTACTGGGCCGCCAACGCGATCCTCGTCGAGGACGGGACGCTCGACCAGGCGGTCGAGCTCGCGGCGGACAAGGACGTCGTCGAGGTCCGCCCCACGGTGCGGTACAGCGCCCCGGAGCCCGTCGAGGTCGCCGACGAGGTGGACGTCGAAGCAGCGGCGGACACCCTGACGACGTGGGGCGTCGGCGCCATCAACGCGGACGACATGTGGGCGCAGGGCTTCACGGGCGACGGCGTCGTCGTCGCCAACCTGGACTCGGGCGTCGCCCCGCACAGCGCCCTGTCGGAGCAGTACCGCGGCGCCGGGGCGAGCAACCCGAACGCCTACAACTACTTCTCCGCCGACGGCCTGATCTACCCGCACGACACCAACGCGGTGAGCCACGGCACCCACACCATGGGCACCATGGTGGGCGGCACGGTCGTCCGTGAGGACGTGGAGCGGGCGGTCGGCGTCGCGCCGGGCGCGCAGTGGATCGCCGCAGGGGTCGGGGACGACCTGTCCGACGAGAACCTGGTCGCGGCCGGCCAGTGGCTCCTCGCGCCCTACGACCAGGCCTCCTCGGAGCCCACGCCCGACCCGGCCCGCCGGCCGCACGTGGTCAACAACTCCTGGGGTGCCGAGTTCTCGACGGACCCCTTCATGGAGAACCTCATCACCGCCTGGGAGGCGGCGGGCATCTTCTCGACCTTCTCCAACGGCAACGCCGGTAAGGCGGGCTGCTCCTCGGCGGGCAGCCCGGCCTCGCGGCTGGTCAACTACGGCGTCGGCGCGTTCGACATGGAGGGCGCGATCGCGCCCTTCTCGTCGCGGGGCCCCGGCCAGAGCGGCACCGTCAAGCCCGACATCGCGGCGCCCGGCGTCCACGTGCTGTCGACCACCCGGACCGGCACGGCGTACCTGAACGGCACGTCGATGGCGGCACCGCACGTCGCGGGCGCGGTCGCGCTGCTCTGGGACGCCGTCCCCGAGCTCGTCGGCGACGTGCCGGCGACCCGGGCGATCCTCGACGCCTCCGCCCACGACGAGGACGACACGAGCTGCGGCGGCACGGCCGACGACAACAACGTCTGGGGCGAGGGCAGGCTCGACGTCCTGGCCGCGTACCGGCTGACCCAGGACGAGGAGGAGTTCGAGGCCACGCCCGCACCTGTCGTCTCGGGCGACGACTACCGGGTGGGCGTGCCCCTGACCGTGACCACCCCCGCCTGGACGCCCGCCGCCTCGTTCGGCTACCAGTGGCGCAGGGACGGCAGGGCGATCTCCGGCGCCACGGAGACGACCTACACGCCGACCGCCGCGGACGCCGACACGCGTCTCACGGTGACCGTCACGGGCACGGCCGACGGCCGCATCCCCACCACCGTGACGAGCGCGGAGACGCGCGAGATCTCCGAAGGCCTCCTGGAATGGTCGACCCCGACGATCAGCGGCACCCATCGCGTGGGCTCGACGCTCCGCGCGCACGCGGGCTCATGGACGCCCGGCACCACCTTCACCTACCAGTGGCTGGCGAGCAGCGGGGAGATCGAGGGCGCCAACGGGCCCACCTTCACGCCGACCAGGGATCAGCTCGGTATGCAGATCACCGTTCAGCTCAACGCGTTCCGGCGAGGCTACCTCCCGACGCTCGCAACCAGCGAGGGTGACGGAATCCCCACCGTCACATCGGGGCTCATCTCTCAGCCCGATCCGGTGATCCTCGGCCGCGCGACGCCGGGTGCCACGCTGACGGCCTCCCGGCCTCCATCCGTGCCCGCGGCGAACTGGGTCTACTACCAGTGGATGCTCGACGGGCAGCCCATCCGGGACGCGACCAAGAGCACGCTGACCGTGCAGTCCGCCTGGAAGGGCCAGGTCATCACGGTCCGCGTGATCGTGAAGGCGTCCGCGTACAAGGACACGACCGTCACGTCCGCGGGTTCGAGGGTCGGGGGTGCCTACACGAAGTCCCCGAACCCGGTGATCTCCGGTACCAAGCGGGTGGGGTCCACGCTCACGGCGACGCGGGGCACCTGGTCGCCCACGCCGACGACGTTCTCGTTCCAGTGGTACGCGGACGGCCGGCCGATCTCCGGGGCCACGACCTTCAAGTACACGCTGACGGGCAGCGACTACCAGAAGAAGATCACCGTGTCCGTGCGCGCCTACCGGGCAGGCTGGGGCACCACGGTGCGGCGCAGCGCGGCGACCGCCGAGGTGCTGGCGTCGGCCGTGCGGTGGCGAGGCGAGGGCGAGGGACAACCCATCTCGGTGGGGCCGGACGGGCTGCCGAGGACGACCTACATCGCCCAGGCGGGCTCGGCCGAGTGCTTCTGGCAGCAGAACCAGTTCGGCGGACAGCTCGGTTCCAGTGCCGGATCGGGACAGCGCCTGCTCACCCTGCTGCCCAACGCCACCAACGTCATGGCGAGCGAGAGCTGCGGGCTCTGGATCAAGTACCACCCCGGCATGGTCAGGCCGAGCGACTCGACCGCCGTGAACGGCGTCTACGTCCTCGGCGACCATCTCGGGCGCGGGGAGTACTCCACCTCGGGCCCGGCCGACGCCGACATCCCGTGCAGGTACTTCTTCTACAAGGACTTCCACGGCAGGGCCTCCTCGGTGATCAGCCGCGGCGTGGTGCCGGAGGCCACGACCATCACGACGCCGGACTCCGCGACCGGCTTCGAGACCGTCGGCTGCGAGTGGCAGCGGATCAACTGAGCCGTCACCCGGGTGCCGGGCGTGCGGGGGAGACCCTGCGCGCCCGGCCGCACCGGGTGATCTCCTCGGACTTGCGGCGCCGCGACCGGCTGGGAGGGCTACGTTCTTGACAAAGTCCTGCCAGGTGCAGGCCCAGCGCGCCTGGGCATCCTGGGCGCTCCAGCCCCGGGAGTAGCCATGCACCCACTCATGCGACGCCTCTCCAGAGCCCTGGCCTCGGCCGCCGCTCTGACGCTCCTCGTGACGCCCGTGGTCGCGGTCGCCGCGACCGACGACCCCCTGGAGTCGTCCACCCCGACGATCGACCCGAACATCAGCGAACTGGTCCGGGTGGGCGAGACGCTCAGGGCGCGCGCGGGAACGTGGACCTCCGGCACCACCTTCACCTACCAGTGGTTCGCGGACGGCGAGCCGATCAGCGGCGCGACCGAGTTCGACTTCAGACCGACCGCGGCGGAGCGCGCCAAGCGACTCACCGTCCGGCTCGAGGGCTCCCGGGAGGGCTACACCTCGGTGAGCCGGACCAGCGGGGCCACGGACGCCGTCGAATGGGGGAGGTTCGCCCAGGCGCCCCCGAGGATCCTCGGCGTCGCGACGCCCGGTGCCACGCTGACCGTCTTCCGCCCGTCGGCCGTGCCCGCGCCCGACTCCGTCGAGTACCGGTGGTGGCTCGACGGGGAGCGCATCCGGGGCGCGACGCGGACCACGCTGACCGTCAGGCCCGAGTGGAGAGGTCACCTCATCTCGGTCCGGATGTACCTGACGAAGCCCGGGTACCTGGGGCGGTTGGTCCCGCCGTCCGCGGGCGTGCGGGTCGGGGGCGCGTACTCGATGTCCCCGAACCCGGTGATCTTCGGCACCAAGCGGGTGGGCTCCACGCTCACGGCGACGCGCGGCACCTGGTCGCCCACGCCGTCGTCGTTCTCCTTCCAGTGGTACTCCGACGGGCGGCCGATCTCCGGGGCCACGACGTCGAAGTACACGCTGACGGGCAGCGACTACCAGAAGAAGATCACCGTGATCGTGCGCACCTACCGGGCGGGCTGGGGTACCGCGGCGCGGCGCAGCGCGGCTACCGTCGAGGTGCTGGCGTCGGCCGTGCGGTGGCAGGCCGACGATCTCGGCAGGCCCCTCTCCGTGGGGGAGGAGCCGAACGGCGTGGTCCCGACGACCTACATCGCGCAGGCGGGCTCCGGGCCGTGCGTGTGGGTGCGCCAGCGAAGCGACGGGACCGAGCTCGCCCGGGACGAGGGATCGGGCCAGCGCCTGTTCACGGTTCTTCCCATCGACCACTCCGTGTGGACGAACCACCTCTGCGGCGTCTGGGTCAAGTACTACCCAGGGATGGTCAGGACCAGCTACTCGACGGCCGCCCACGGCGTCTACGTCCTCGGCGACCACCTCGAGTACGGCACGTACTCCACGACCGGCCCGGTCGTCGCCGGCGAGCCGTGCACGTACACCCTCTCCGAGGGCTTCTACGGGGAACCCTCCGTGGTGAGCAGCGGCGTGGTGACGGAGCCCACGACCATCCGCCTGGACGGCTCCGGCCACGCGTACGGATTCGCGACCGCCGGCTGCGCGTGGCAGCGGATCGACTGACCGTCCCCGGGACGTCTCAGACGTGCAGGTCACCCCGGTGATCTGCACGTCTGACACGTTTCCCGGTACTGGGTACTCTGGCGTCCGGCGACCTGGAGGCACCTTGTCCGATGCTTGGCACCCCGACATCAGGCGTGAGCTGCTCCCCGGACCGTCCGAGGTCGTGCTGTCCAACCGCTCCCTCGCCTGCACGCTGACCGGGATCGTTGCCGCGGTCGTCGTCCTCGCCGTGCTGTTCGTGGAACCGATGCTCTGGGTCTGGGCGCTCGCGCCCGCCGCGGTCGCCGTCGCCTGCATCGCCACGGGCGGGTTCCTGGACAGCGCCGCCGCGGCACGGCAGGTGGACGAGGCGCGGGCCGGGTACACGACGGTCCTCACCGAGTCGACCGACCTGGACTTCGTGGACGACCGGACCGCCCGGCTGGTGCGCCGAGCGGGGGAGCCGCTCACGGTCCACGAGGTTCGTCTCCGGCTCAGGCGCGTCCGAGAGGCGCGGTAGCGTCGCCCGCATGACGACCGCAGACCGCATCACCGCGCTCCTCCAGAAGCACCCCGTCTGGGACGGGCACAACGACCTCCCGTGGGAGCTGCGCATGCAGTCGTCCTACGACCTGGACGCGGTCGACATCGCGCAGCGGCTCACCACCACCCACACCGACCTGCCGCGCCTGCGCGAGGGCGGGGTCGGCGCCCAGTTCTGGTCCGTCTTCGTGCCGTCCGACCTCGCGGTGGGCGCGGCCGTGACCGCCACGCTCGAGCAGATCGACTGCGTGCACCGCATGGTCGAGAAGTACCCGGACAGCCTGCGGCTCGCCCGGACCGCCGCCGACGTCGAGCAGGCGTGGAGCGAGGGCCGCATCGCGAGCCTGATGGGCGCCGAGGGCGGCCACTCGATCGACGAGTCCCTGGGCGTGCTGCGCATGCTCCACGCGCTCGGCGTGCGCTACATGACCCTCACGCACAACGACAACGTGCCGTGGGCGGACTCCGCCACCGACGAGGAGGTGCTCGGCGGCCTCTCGCCGTTCGGCGAGGACGTGGTGCGGGAGATGAACCGCATCGGCATGCTGGTGGACCTGTCGCACACCTCGGCGGGCACCATGCGGCACGCACTGCGGGTCACGTCGGCCCCGGTGATCTTCAGCCACTCCAGCGCCCGCGCCGTCTGCGACGTCCCGCGCAACGTGCCCGACGACGTCCTCGGCGCCCTCGCGGCCAACGGCGGCGTCTGCATGGTGACGTTCGTGCCGCAGTTCGTGTCGCCGGCCGTCGCGGAGTGGCGGGCGGAGGGCGCACGTGCGGCCGCGGCAGAGGGCATCAGGAACACCGACGTCGTCGCGTTCGAGCCGTTCATGGCACGCTGGCGCGCCGACCACCCGCAGCCGCGCAGCACGCTGGCGGAGGTCGTCGCGCACGTCGAGCACGTGCGCGAGGTCGCCGGCGTCGACCACGTGGGCCTCGGCGGGGACTACGACGGCACGCCGAACCTGCCCGAGGGGCTGGAGGACGTGACGGGCTATCCCCGGCTGCTGGCGGCGCTGGCCGACAGGGGCTGGTCGGACGCCGACCTCGGCAAGCTCACCAGCGGCAACGTGCTGCGGGTGCTCCGGGATGCCGAGCAGGTGGCGGCCCGGGCCGCCGAGGGCTGACTCAGCTGGGGAGCTGAACCACCTTGCGCTGGAAGCCCAGGGCCACCTTCTGCAGGGACTCCAGCGGCTCCTGCTCGTTGTGGTAGCTGATCTGCCGCAGCATCGACCCGGACGACGCGAGCAGCGCGACGATCACGTCGCGTGCGTCCTCGCGCGTCTCGAGCGCCTCCTGCAGCAGGTCCTGGACGTGAGGTGATCTGAGGCCGTCTTCTTCGGGATCGAGCAGCGCTGTCAGGAGCGCGATCGACAACGAGCTCCCGTGGATGCTTGCCATGGTGGTCTCCCCCGGTCGGGGCCCGGGAGTCCCGGGCATCAGGCACCCGCGGGCTGGCCCGCGGGGTACTCGTCCGATGCCCCACCCCCTGTGGCCTCGGCCGTGCACCCTTGTGTACCGCAGGTCAGGGCGTCGCGCCTGTTGACAGGGGTGAAACAGCCCGGGTCAGCCGTGCAGGATGAGCTGGAACACGACGTGGTCCTGCCACTCGCCGGCGATCTTGAGGTAGCTGGGCGCGAACCCGATCCGCTCGAACCCGACCTGGGTCAGCACGGCCTGCGACGCCGTGTTGTGCGGCAGCGTCGCCGCCTGGAGCCGGTGCAGGCCGAGCTCGTCCCGGGAGTGGGCCACCATCGCCTCGACGGCCCGGGTCATCAGGCCGCGCCCGGTGTAGCCGGCGTCCAGCCAGTAGCCGAGGTGCCCGTTCTCGAAGGCCCCGTGGACGACGTCGGTGAGGTTCAGCCGGCCCACGATCCGCCCGTCCGACTCCAGCACGGTGTGCAGCGCGCGGCCGGTCGAGTTGTCCAGGACCTGCGTCCACAGCCGCTCCCGGTGCCAGTCCGCGGTGTAGAACTCCGCGGGCCGCTCGGGCTCCCAGGGTGCGAGGTGCTCGCGGTTGCGGACGTAGGCGTCGGCGAGCGCGTCGGCGTCGTCCTTGCTGAGCTCGCGCAGCGTGACGTCGTCCGTCAGGAGGGTCTCGAAGGGCATGGCGTCACGATAATCCCGCCGGGAACTATTTCGCCCTCGCCATAGTTGAGTGAAGTAGGCTCAACTTTACGAGCGTCAGCTTGCTTCCTCGCGAGCTCCGGCTTAAGTTGAGTGCAGCAGACTCAATCTGTCGTAGGAAGGCAGCAGACATGGCACGCGCAGTAGGTATCGACCTCGGAACGACGAACTCGGTGGTGGCGGTCCTCGAGGGTGGGGAGCCCACCGTCATCGCCAACGCGGAGGGCTCGCGGACCACCCCCTCGGTGGTTGCGTTCTCCAAGACCGGCGAGGTCCTGGTCGGTGAGGTCGCCAAGCGGCAGGCCGTCACCAACGTGGACCGCACCATCTCCTCGGTCAAGCGCCACATGGGCACGGACTGGACCGTCGACATCGACGACAAGAAGTACACCGCGCAGGAGATCTCGGCCCGCATCCTGGGCAAGCTCAAGCGCGACGCCGAGGAGTACCTGGGCGAGCCCGTCACCGAGGCCGTCATCACGGTCCCGGCGTACTTCAACGACGCCGAGCGCCAGGCGACCAAGGACGCCGGCCAGATCGCCGGCCTCGACGTCAAGCGCATCGTCAACGAGCCCACCGCGGCCGCGCTCGCCTACGGCCTGGAGAAGGGCAAGGAGGACGAGCTCATCCTCGTCTTCGACCTCGGTGGCGGTACGTTCGACGTCTCCCTGCTCGAGGTGGGCAAGGACGAGGACGACTTCTCGACCATCCAGGTGCGCGCCACCTCCGGTGACAACCGCCTCGGTGGTGACGACTGGGACCAGCGCGTCGTGGAGCACCTGATCAAGCAGGTGAAGAACTCCTCGGGCGTCGACCTGTCGAAGGACAAGATCGCCCTGCAGCGCCTCCGCGAGGCCGCCGAGCAGGCCAAGAAGGAGCTCTCGTCCGCGACGAGCACCAACATCTCGATGCAGTACCTGTCGATGAGCGAGAACGGCCCCATCCACCTGGACGAGAAGCTCACGCGCGCTCAGTTCCAGCAGATGACGCAGGACCTCATCGACCGCACCAAGGCGCCGTTCCACGCCGTGATCCGTGACGCCGGCATCTCGGTGTCCGACATCGACCACGTGGTGCTCGTGGGTGGTTCCACCCGCATGCCCGCCGTGACCGAGGTCGTCAAGGAGCTCACCGGTGGCCGCGAGCCCAACAAGGGCGTGAACCCGGACGAGGTCGTCGCCGTCGGCGCCGTGCTGCAGGCCGGTGTCATCTCCGGTGACCGCAAGGACGTGCTGCTGATCGACGTCACCCCGCTGTCCCTCGGTATCGAGACCAAGGGTGGCGTGATGACCAAGCTCATCGAGCGCAACACCGCGATCCCGACCAAGCGCAGCGAGGTCTTCTCCACGGCCGACGACAACCAGCCGTCCGTGGCGATCCAGGTGTTCCAGGGCGAGCGCGAGTTCACGCGCGACAACAAGCCGCTAGGCGTCTTCGAGCTCACCGGCATCGCGCCGGCGCCGCGTGGCGTGCCGCAGATCGAGGTCACCTTCGACATCGACGCGAACGGCATCGTGCACGTGTCCGCCAAGGACCGCGGTACGGGCATGGAGCAGTCGATGAAGATCACGGGCGGCTCCGCGCTCCCCAAGGACGACATCGACCGCATGGTCAAGGACGCCGAGACGCACGCCGAGGAGGACAAGAAGCGGCGCGAGGAGGCGGACACCCGCAACCAGGCCGAGGCCTTCGCGTACTCCATGGAGAAGCAGATCGCGGACAACCGCGACAAGCTCCCGGCGGAGGTCGTCACCGAGGTCGAGGCCGACATCGCCGCCGTGAAGTCCGCGCTGGAGGGCGAGGACGCCGACGCCGTGAAGAGCTCGTACGAGAAGCTCGGCGCGTCGTCGCAGAAGATCGGCGAGGCGCTGTACGCGGCCGAGCAGCCCGCGGCCCAGGGTGCCGACGGCAACCCGCAGCCGGCGAACGCCCAGTCCGCCAAGGACGAGGACGTCGTCGACGCCGAGATCGTGGACGACGAGGACGAGCGCAAGTGACGGACGAGCACCAGCAGGGACCCCCCGAGCCCGAGGGCTCGGGGGAGCACCCCTTCCAGTTCACGGACAAGCGCAAGGTGAACGCCTCCGGCGACGAGGCCCGCCCGGCCGAGCCCGCTCCGGCGGACGACGCCGCGGACGACTCCGCCGCGACCCCCGCCCAGGGGGACGCGTCGGGCGACCCGCTGGCCGGCCTGGACTTCGAGCCCTCGGGTGATGCCGCAGAGGCGTCCGAGGTGCTGAAGGCCAAGGCGGAGGCGGCGGAGCACCTGGACGCGCTGCAGCGCGAGCGGGCCAGCTTCACGAACTACCGCAACCGGGCGCTGCGCGACCAGGACGCCGCGCGCGACCGGGGCGTGCAGGACGTGCTGGCGGCGCTGCTGCCCGTGCTCGACGACGTCGAGCGCGCCAAGCAGCACGGCGAGCTGACCGGCCCGATGGCCGCGATCGCCGAGAAGCTCGACCAGAGCCTGCAGAAGTTCGGCGTCGAGCGGTTCGGCAAGGTGGGGGAGGAGTTCGACCCCAACCTGCACGAGGCGCTCATGCACTCGACCGACGCGGACGCGACGGCTGCCACGGTGAACCTCGTGGTCGAGCCCGGGTACAAGATCGGCGACAAGGTGGTCCGGGCGGCACGCGTGGGCGTCGTCGGACCGGAGTAGTAGTCCCCGGTGGTCGAGCTTGCCGGGACCCAGGTCTCGGCGAGCTCGGCCACCGGTATCGACGCGAAGTGAGGTGCCATGACCGGTCAGGACTGGATGGAGAAGGACTTCTACGCCGTGCTGGGCGTGTCCAAGGACGCCGACGACGCGGCCGTGAAGAAGGCCTACCGCAAGCTCGCGCGCCAGTACCACCCCGACCAGAACCAGGGGAACGCGGCGGCGGAGTCCAAGTTCAAGGAGATCGGCGAGGCCTACGCGGTGCTCTCCGACCCGGAGCAGCGCCGCCAGTACGACGCCGTGCGCGCCATGGCGGGCGGTGCCCGCTTCTCGGCGGGGGCCGGCGGTGCCGGTGCCGGCGGGTTCGAGGACATCATGGGCGCCATGTTCGGCGGCGCCCAGGGTGGCGGCCGGAGCGGGCCGCGTGTCCGCTACACCCAGGGCGGCAACGGCGGCGCGGGCTTCGAGGACATCCTCGGCTCGATGTTCGGCGGGGGCCGCACGGCCTACGGCCAGGGCACGACCGGCTACGCCGCGCCGACCGCGGGCGCGGACGTCGTCGCCCAGGTCACGCTGCCGTTCCGGGCAGCCGTGGAGGGCACCACGGCCGAGCTCGAGGTCAACGGCCGCACCATCACCGCACGCATCCCCGCGGGGATCAACGACGGCAAGAAGATCCGCCTGCGTGGCAAGGGCCGCCCGGGGGTCGCCGGCGGCCCGGCGGGTGACCTCGTGGTCACCGTGCACGTCACGCCGCACCCGGTGTGGACCCTGGACGGCGTGGACCTGCGCATGACAGTGCCCGTCACGTTCGCGGAGGCCGCGCTCGGCACCACGCTGGAGGTGCCCACGCTGGACGGCGCCACGGTGCGGCTCAAGGTGCCGGCGGGGACGCCGTCGGGCCGGGCGCTGCGCGTGAAGGGCCGCGGTGTTCAGGGGGCCAAGGCGACCGGAGACCTGCTCGTCACCGTGCAGGTGGCCGTGCCGCAGAAGCTCAGCAGGAAGGCCAAGCAGGCGCTCGAGACCTTCGCCGCCGAGAACGACGGCGAGGACGTGCGCGCAGGCCTGGCCGCACGGGCCGCAGAATGACGCCGGTGCGGTGAGGCATATGCCCCACCGCACCGCGTTCGGTAACCTGCCCGCACGCAAACGCACAAAAGAGACTTCGGAGGAGCACATGGTCGACGACGACACGCCCGTGCTCACCGTGTCCAAGGCCGCGGAGCTCGCGGGCATGCACCCGCAGACGCTGCGCCAGTACGATCGCCTCGGACTGGTGGTCCCGCGGCGCACCCGCGGCCGCGGCCGCCGCTACTCACGCCGCGACGTGGCGCGCCTGCTCCAGGTGCAGCGCCTCGCCCAGGGCGAGGGCATCAATCTCGCCGGGATCAAGCGCATCCTCGACCTGGAGGCGCACGTCTCCGTGCTCGAGGAACGCCTCGGTGACCTGCTCATGCGCGTCCAGGAGGAGGGCCGGGTGTTCGCGGCCGGGCCTGCCGCGGGCGACGTCGTGGTGGTGCAGCGCGGCCAGCGCGTCCGCAGTGCCGCCATGCGCGTGGACCTGGAGCACCGCGCCGGCGGCGGGGGAGCCGTGGTGCTCTGGCGCCCTGCCCCGCGCCGCGAGGAGTAGCCACGCCGGTGGCCCCGCGCGGCATTTCAGTGACGCAATTCTTTCGTTAATCGTGAATGTCGCCGGAATGTAGGTAAGGCATTCCTCAACTCTGTGCGATCTGTCATTCAGGAATACGATCGACGCATTCCGCAGGAGTGACGCACGGAGCGAGGAGAGTTGCCATGAGCACGCTGATGGAGATGCCCGAGGTCGTCGAGTGCTCGGTCGACGGCTGCGGCTACAACCACGAGCACGGCTGCCACGCGGGCGCCGTCACGATCGGCGGGCACACGGGCGACGCCGCCTGCGCCACGTTCATCCCGCTCAGCACCAAGGGCGGCCTGGAGAAGGTGATCGCGCACGTGGGTGCCTGCCAGCGCGGGGAGTGCACGCACAACGACAACCTGGAGTGCAACGCCCCGTCGATCCGCGTGGGCCCCGGCCCCGAGGACCCGGCCCACGCCGACTGCCTCACCTTCGAGGAGAGCTGAGCGGAGCGAGCCGGGCGCGACGTCGCGCCCGGCTCGCTCGCCCGGAGTGTGTGGCGGCGCTCAGCGCGCCAGGTGGTCCAGCAGGAGCAGCGCGTCCGCGTGCGTCCCGGGCAGGCGCTCGACCCAGACCCGCGTGGGCCGGCGCACCTCGGTGGCAAGACCCAGCACCTCGGCGTTGCGCTCGACGACGCGGCGCAGCGACTGGCCGAGCTCCGCCGTCGTCGGGCCCCGCTCGCAGAGCACCACGAACGTGCCGTCGCCGACGGCGGCCATCGGGTGGCCCTCGCCGAACACCTGGTGCAGGGTGCGGCCGATCGCGGCGGAGCGGGCGAGCCGCTGCCACGTGTCGAGGCTGTCCAGGCCTACGTCGAGCACCAGCAGGCAGTGGGTGTCCCCGGCCGTGGTGCTGGTCCGCTGCGCGGTGCCGTAGGTCTCGCGGAGCCGCTCGCCCAGGTACTCGCCCGTGGGCAGGCCGGTCGACGGGTCGTGCGTGGCGATCTGGTAGGGCACGCGCTCGCGCTCGCCGACCCAGCCGATGGCGGCGGCCCGCAGCGCGCCGACGTCGGTGGGGCGCCCGAAGGCGGCGTAGAGGCAGGCGACGTCGTCCAGCGCCTCGGTGATCCCGGCTCCTACTCCGGCGCGCGCCGCACCCAGCCGTTCGGCGGGGGCGATTACGCCCCGGCCCTCGGCCAGTGCCTCTGCTAGCGCCTCAGCGGCGGGGTGCTCCCAGTCGTTCGGCCGGATCCAAACCGACGCCAGACTCGTAGCTCGCCACCGCTCACGCAGGTCGTGCACACGCACCCGCGCCTCCTGCTGTGCCTCGCTCATGATGATGGGACCCTCACGGGGATACATCATGACGCACCTTCGGGGGCGGTGTACCGGACTTCACCCGGTCGTCACCCAGGAATGTGGAATTCCACCCCCTAAATCGTCCACTTGGCTCTATAGTCTTGGCAGAACGGCGACAGTCAACCGCACCGCGACCACCGCGAGAGTCTGGGTAGACGTGAGGCAAGTCGAGAGCAGCACCGGTGAGACCCCGAGCGACGCGGAACTGATCCTGCAGGTCAGGTCAGGTGACCGCGACGCTTTTGGTGTGCTCTACGAGCGCCACTCGGCAGCCGCTCGGGCCCTCGCCCGGCAGTACGTCCCGGCCGCTGACGCGGAGGACGTCGTGGCCGACGCCTTCAGCAAGCTGTTCGAGATGCTGCGCCGCGGGGTCGGCCCCGACGCCGGCTTCCGCCCCTACCTGTACACGATGGTCCGCCACCGGTCGTTCGACGTCTCGCGCGGTGCCGCGCGTACGCGACCCAGCACCGACGACGAGATCGAGTCCGTGCTCGGCCGGGTGGCCTCCAAGGACGACCCCGCGCTCGCGGGCTTCGAGCGCAGCGTGATCGCCAAGGCCTACGTCGACCTGCCCGAGCGGTGGCGCGAGGTGCTCTGGTACGTCCTCGTCGACGAGCTCAAGCCCGCCCAGGTCGCGCCCGTGCTGGGCCTGAGCCCCAACGGCGTGTCCGCTCTGCTCTACCGGGCCAAGGAGGCGCTGCGGGCGGGGTACCTGCAGCAGCACCTGAGCCACTCGCCGTCGGACACCTGCCGCACCGTCAACCCGCTGCTCGGCGGGTACGTCCGCGCCAGCCTGTCCAAGCGCGAGACCACGAAGATCGACGAGCACCTCTCGACCTGCGCCACCTGCAGCGCCCTGGTGCTCGAGCTGCACGACGTCGCGCACGGCATGAAGACCGTCATCGCCCCGCTGGTGCTCGGCGCCGGCGGCCTCGCGCTGGTCGGCGCGGGCGCCCCGATCGGCGGCCTGGTCATCGCGGGCGCGGCCAAGGCCGGCGCCGTCGCGGGCGGCGCGCAGACCGCCTCGACCGTGGGCGCGGCCTCGACCAGCTCGTTCTCCGGCGCCATGTCCACCGCCGTCTCCGGCACGGCGGGCGCTGTCGCGTCCGCCGCGGCCGCCGCCACGGGTGGGAGCGTTGCCGCGGGCGCGCTCGCCGTCGCCGCGGTCGGCCTGGTCGCGGCGCTGCAGATCACCGCGCCGCCCGAGGCCGAGACGTTCATCGACACCGTGATCGCCACGCACGACGGCCGGGAGCTGCCGGGCGGCGACACCGAGGGCGTCCGTGACGGCGACGACGGCGTGCAGCCCACCGACCTGGTGCCCAGCGCGGACACCGCCTACCTCACGGTGAACTACGCCGACGCCGGCCAGCCGCTGACCCCGCGGGAGTCCCAGGACCTGACGTTCACGGTGGAGAACACGGGCAAGGCCCCCGCCACGGGCGCCCAGATGGAGGTCACCCTGCCGGACGGGCTCGCCGCGACGAAGCCGAACGGTTCCTTCGGCACCGGTGTCGGCAGCGGCCGCCTGATCTCCGCGACCGAGTCGACGACGGCGAGTGCGACGCCTGCCCCGCAGGTCACGCCCACGGCGGGCGGCACGCCCGAGACCAAGGCCGATGCCGACGCGTCGGTGGGCGCGCCCACCGGCGAGACGCAGACCTCGCCGAGCGCCTCGCCCAGCGCGTCAGCGACCGAGGGCGCCCAGCCCGCCGCCCCGGCGTCCTGCATGCCGACGGAGCAGGCGAACGTGCTGCTCTGCCCGATCGGCGAGCTCGCACCGGGCGCTGCGCGCACCGTGGTCACCTCCGTGCAGGCCAACGCCGGGGGCGACTACCCCGTGGCCGCCAAGGTCTGGGCCGACGGCCTCCAGGCGATGAGCGTGGACCTGCCGGGCCGCACCGTGGCCCCGTTCGGCCAGGAGCTGTCGGCGCAGACCACGGACGTCTCGCTCGCCAGCCCCGGTTCCGCCTCGCTGCCCGTCTCCCTGGTCAGCACGGGTGACCGCGCGGTGACGGCCGGTGGCTGGGCGGTTGCCGTGTCGCTGCCCGACGGCGTGCGGCCCGCGTCCGCACAGTCCCAGCTCACGTGCTCGGCCGGTGACATGCCGAACGCCTGGCTCTGTAAGCCGCTCGACGCCGCCTACGCGTCCTCCGTGTCGCTCGAGCCGGGTGCGACCGTCGACGTGCCGCTGAACATCACCACCGCCACCGAGGCGGCGAAGTCGGCGCAGCCGGCCCAGCTCGGGGTGGTGAACGTCCGGCCGGTCCTCGACGGGTCCGCCCGTGCGTCCTCCGCGACGCTCGTCGCGACCTCGGCCTGGGCCAACGCCTCCGCGGGCGTGGGCACCGTCACGGCGTCCTGCTACGCCGAGGGTGGCGTGGACAAGGCCGACGCGATGGTGACCGGCACCTACCGGAACACGACCGACCGCAAGGTCCGGGTCACCCTGCAGGCGGCCGGGAACAGCGAGTCGAACGGCAAGGACGTCGCGCCGGGCGAGTCCGTGGAGATCGCCGTGCACGACGGCATGCGCGTGCCGGCCGGCCAGGCCGTCTTCGTGCTGGCCACGTCGGTGGACGGCAACTCGTACGAGACCCGTGTCGGCGCCGGCGACCACAAGGCGGCCGACTGCTACAAGCCCGCGTGGGACGTCGAGACGACCGCCGAGATCGCCAACGTGGGCGGCACGGTGGGCGTCCGGGCCACGATCACCAACACGACGACCGAGTCGTTGTTCGTCGTGATGTCCGTGCCGGTGGGCGACGGCGCGGTCACGTCGGTCAAGCGACCGGTGGCGGCGGGCGGCACGGTGGACCTGTCGGTGGACACCAAGCGTTCGCACATGCCCGAGGGCGAGGCCACGTTCCACCTCACGCGCGAGGTGGCGGACGCCGACGGTGACCTGGCCGCCGACCCGATCGCCCCCGCCAGCAACCCCACCCAGCCCTTCGGGGAGGGGAGGATCGCTCCGGCCCTGGGCAGCGATCGGCCCCTGGCCACGGGCGTCTGCACGTTCGATGCCGAGAACGACCGCTCGGTGCAGAGGTTCCAGTTCACGGCGGACAACACGGCCTCGAACCTGAACGTGCGGTTCCACGTCGGGGACATCACCCGCACCGTCGCCCCAGGGACCACCGAGGCGATCGAGTTCCCGGTCGTCTGGGGCACCGACGCCGTGACCGTGATCGCGGGCGGGCAGACGTTCGGGCCGCTCGACGTCAGCTTCAAGTCCTGCGCCGAGGTCACCTGGCCGGCCAAGGACAAGCTCGACGTGACGACCGTGGCCGAGTGCGTCGGCCAGGACGTGCAGATCAAGGCGACGGTGGACAACCGGACCGGCCGGGAGTGGACCGGGCTGCTGATCCACGAGGGGACCGGTGAGCAGAGCAAGGAGCTGGCCGTCCCCGCCGGAACGACGACGTTCGAGCTCAACCGGCAGCCGTTGTTCAGCCTTGACAGCAACGTCACCGTGCGGCTGACCCGCGTCGTGGAGGGCCGGACGTTCACCGTCGAGCAGTCGTTCGCCGTCCAGGGCAAGCAGTGCGTGCTGCCCGAGCCGACCTGCGAGCCCGACCCGGGCGAGGCCGCCACGCCCGACGCCGAGCCGTCGGCGGGCACGGACACGACGAGCGCTACCGAGCAGGCTGCCGACACAGAGCAGGCTGCCTACTTCAAGCGGTCCCCGGCCAACGCGCCGACGGCCAGCAACTGGCTGCGGTGGATGAAGCTCGACGGCACCTGCGAGACCCGGAACCCCGAGGCCTGACGCGCGGGCCGGGCACCAGGCCCGGCCGCAGGCGTCAGACGATGCCGTACAGCCGGTCCCCGGCGTCGCCCAGGCCGGGCACGATGTAGGCCTTCTCGTTGAGGCGCTCGTCCACGGCCGCGACCACGACGGACAGGTTGGCGCGGTCGCCCACGTGCTCCTCCAGCAGGGCGATGCCCTCCGGGGCGGCCAGCAGGCAGACCGCCGTGACCTCGCGCGCGCCGCGCTCGAGCACGTAGTCGATCGCGGCGACCAGGGTGCCGCCCGTGGCGAGCATCGGGTCGATCAGGAACACGTGCCGGCCGGTCAGGTCGTCGGGCAGGCGGTTGGCGTACGTGACGGCCTTGAACGTCTCCTCGTCGCGCACGAGGCCGAGGAACCCGACCTCCGCCGTCGGCAGCAGGCGGCTCATGCCGTCCAGCATGCCCAGGCCGGCGCGCAGGATCGGCACCACGAGCGGCGGCGGCGACGCGAGGCGGGTGCCGGTCATGGTGGTGATCGGCGTCTTCACCTCGTGCGGCTCGGTGGCGATCTCGCGGGTGGCCTCGTAGGCCAGGAGCGTGACCAGCTCGTCCACCAGCAGGCGGAAGGTGGGCGAGTCCGTGGTCTCGTCCCGCAGGACGGTCAGCTTGTGGGCCACCAGGGGGTGATCGACGACGTGAAGGCGCATGGGGGCAACGCTACCGGGCGGCCGTGCGCCCCGACGGTGCGGAGGCCCGGAAAGTCGCCAGTCCCACACTCCGCCGCGTTGTCAGACACACAGGTCACTAGGGTGACCTGTGTGTCTGACACCGCAAGCCTGAGCGCCGCCGAGCGCCGCGCCCACTGGGAGCGGTGGATGGGCGTCGCGCTCGACGAGGCCCGCCACGCCCTCGACACCGGCGACGTGCCGGTCGGTGCTCTGGTGCTCGACGACGCGGGCCGGGTGATCGGCGTCGGGCACAACGAGCGGGAGGCGACCGGGGACCCGACCGCGCACGCCGAGGTGCTCGCGATGCGGGCCGCGGCAGCGGCCCGCGGCGAGTGGCGTCTGACCGGTTGCACCCTCGTGGTGACCCTGGAGCCCTGCCCCATGTGCGCCGGGGCGCTCGTGCAGTCCCGGGTGCGGCGGCTGGTCCTGGGCGCGTGGGACCCCAAGGCGGGGGCCACCGGATCGGTCTGGGACCTGGTCCGCGACCAGCGGGCGCTGCACGAGGTCGAGGTGCTCGGCGGGTTCCGCGAGGACGAGTGCGGCGCGCTGCTCCGCGCGTTCTTCGAGGCCCGGCGGGGCTGAGCGCCGGCCGTCGCGGCCCGGGACGGACCCGGGCCGCACCCGCGTCAGACCTGCGGCAGGGTCGCGTGCAGCTGGTCGAGCAGCGTGCGCAGTCGCAGCAGGTAGAGCCGCTCGTTGGCCAGGCTGGACATGTTCGCGACGGCGTCCGGCCGGTCCTGGTACTTGACGATCATGAGCTCGAACTCGGTGAGGTCCCGGCGCCAGTTGTACCCCTGGACCCGCTCCCGCCAGCGGTGCAGCTTCTCGACGAGCGCGCTGTCCGGCGCCCGGCTGAGCACGCCGGAGGCGAGCGCGACGTCGACCGCCGAGAGTGCGAGCCGGGGGCTCACCGAGAGGGCCCGGTCGCCGCCGGTCCGGAGCCCGGCGAGCCGGCGCTCCACGATCACGCGGTTCTGCCGCAGCTCGAAGATCACCGAGGCGACCAGCTCCGAGCGGCGCTCCGTCTCGGCGTTCTGCCGTTCCACGACGAGCCCGGTGACGCCCGCCAGCAGGGTCAGCGAGTTGACCCACGGCTCCCACTCGGGGCCGATGCCGAGGATCCACAGGACGCCCAGCACGAACGCGACCGCCAGCAGGGTGTAGGTCACGGCGGCGACGGTCACGCGCCGTCGTCGGGCCCAGCGCCGGTCCGACCATGCCCCCGCGACCCGCCGCCGCGCCAGGCGCACGCGCGCCCGGACCGCTTGTGCCGCCCGGGTCACTTCCATACGTCGAACGCGGGCAGGGCCGTCGGCGCGTTCTCGTCGGGCGCCAGGAGGCGCAGCTCGAGCCCGAACGGGTTCTGCCGCCGCGTGTACCGGAAGCGTTCCCGCTGCACGTGGGTGGTCCGCAGGCCGGCGTCGGCGACCAGCTTGTCGATCCGCTCGGTCGTGTACTTGCGCGTCGTGTACAGGCGGATGGTGTCCAGCGGCTTGAGGTGCACGGGCCGGCTGCCGGGGATGGCCATGCGGAGGGTCTCGCTGCCGACGTTCTGCCAGAACACCTTGAGCAGGATGCTCTCGTCGTCGACCGCCCCGGTGAACCGGACCTGCTCCAGGTCGATCTTGAGGTCGGTGTTGTAGCGGACGGCGCTCGCCACGAACTCGACGAACCCGCGGGTCTGGCGGTACTCGGCCTCGGCGGCGTGGACGGCGTCCTCGGCCAGGCTCTCCGTGGTGGCGAACTCGACGAGCATCCGGTCCTGCGGGCGCAGCACCTTGGCGATGCCGTCGAGGAACTCCGCGTCGTCGTCGAAGTTGGCGACCGTGTTGCCGACGAGCGAGAAGAGGATCGCCTCGTCGCCCACGAGGCGGTCCAGGAACTGCTTGAGCTCCTCGAGGTTGCCGTCCAGCGACAGGTCGATCTGCAGGCCCAGCGACCGGTCCAGGGGGAAGTGCGCGTCGCGCACGGCGGTGCGCGACCCGGTCCGGAGCATCTCGGCGCTCATGTCGACGGGCACATAGAACATCGAGGGGTTGGCCTGGTGCATCGTCTCCAGGAACATGCCGTCCTTGGCCCCGGTGCCGACGCCGAGGCTCACCAGGTGCACGCACTCGTCCGTGACCAGCGGCGAGAGACTGCGCCACTGCCGGCGGAACATCTCGGTGCCGACCTTGATCACCATGTAGGTCGGGTCGTTGGAGGCATTGAACCAGGCGATCGTCGGGCCGATGCCCCAGTAGGCGTACCCGGACGGGACGCGCTTGCCGTCGCCGGACGTCGAGTGGCCGTCGTCGAGGTACTGGGCGAGGGTCGCGAGCTTGTCCGACTGGTCCTCGCCGACCAGGGTCACGGACCAGGCGAAGTCGTCGCCCGCGAGGGTGCTGTCGATCCTTGAAATCGCTGAGTCGCTCACGCGGTCCCCTCCTGCTCCCGTGCAAAGAGATCCCAGGCTAGCGGGATGCGAGGCGGTGCGAAATGAAACACACCTCGGGTGCGGCAGGGCGTGGGCGGCATACCCTCAGAGGGTGTTTCCTCAAGCCCGCCCCACCACCTGGCAGCCCGAGGCCGTCGAGGTCGCCCGCACCACCGTGGACGACGCCGTGGACGTGCTCTCGGGCCTCCGGTTCACCGCACTCACGGGCGCCGGGATCTCGACCGACTCCGGCATCCCCGACTACCGCGGCCCCGACTCCCCGCCGCGCAACCCGATGACGTACCAGCAGTTCGTGGGCGACGAGGAGTTCCGCCGGCACTACTGGGCGCGCAACCACGTGGGCTGGCAGCACGTGGATCGCACCGCGCCGAACGCCGGGCACCGCGCGCTCGTCGAGCTCGAGGAGCGCGCGCTGCTGACCGGGATCATCACGCAGAACGTGGACCTGCTGCACGAGGACGCGGGCTCCCGCAACGTCATCGACCTGCACGGACGCTACGACCGCGTGATCTGCCTGACCTGCGGCCGGGTGATCTCCCGGACCCACCTCGCCGAGCGGCTCACCGAGCTCAACCCCGGCTTCCTGGAGTCCGTGGGCGACGTCGCGGACATCGAGATCGCGCCCGACGCCGACGCCGTCATCGAGTCGACCGCGCACTTCAAGCCGGCGCCCTGCGAGTTCTGCGGGGGTGTGCTCAAGCCGGAGATCGTCTACTTCGGCGAGAACGTGCCGCGCGAGCGGGTGGACCGGGCGTTCGCGCTGGTCGACTCCGCCGACGCGCTGCTCGTCGCCGGGTCGTCCCTGACGGTGATGAGCGGGCTCCGGTTCGTGCGGCACGCGGCCGAGGCGGGCAAGCCGGTCGTGATCGTCAACCGCGGCATCACCCGCGGCGACAAGTACGCGACCGTCAAGATCGACTCGGGTACGAGCGACGTCCTGACCGAGCTGGTCCGCCGCCTGCCCCCGCCCGCCTGACGCCCCGTGTCAGACGCACAGATCACTCCGGTGACCTGTACGTCTGACACGTGCGGCTAGCGGGTCGTCAGGTCCGTGATGCCGTCGTGGCCCGTCGGCGACAGCGTGAGCACGCGGTTGCCGGGGCGCAGTCGCTGGTCCCCGCGGTACAGCTCGGCGAGCTGGTCGGCCGCCTCACCGTCCCCGGAGTCGGCGGCGACGAGCAGGTAGGCGAGCTCGTCGGCCACGGCGTCGAACTCGGCGTCGGACATGTCCGCGCCGGGCAGGCCCGCCTCCTGGACCCACGCCGCGGCCTGGCCGTCGGCGGCCTCGCGGACGGACGCCGTGCCGAGCTGCGGTCCCCAGAAGTCCCAGAGGAGCAGCTCGTCGCGGTGCCGGTGCGCCACCTCGTACAGCACGTAGGAACGCACGAAGTCCTTGCCGTGCAGGTAGGAGACCTCCGCGGTGACACCGAACGTCGCCGGGTCCACGGTGCCGGCGCGGATCGCCAGCCACGCCTCGGCCGCCGTCACGAACGGCGACTCCGGCCCCGTCGGCATGTCGTGCACGTCGAAGTCGAAGTCCTTCTGGTCCAGCTCGGGGTCGAACCGCAGCCAGCGCTTGCCGTCCCAGCGCTCGCCCACCACGTGGTCGGCGTTCCAGCCCGGCGAGAAGTACGTGGCGAAGCCGATCCGGGACCGCGCCGGGACGTCGTGCGTGCGCAGCACGCCGAGCGACAGGAGCGTGTGGTCGCGGCAGCACCCGGCGACCTGCTGCGCCTTCGTGCGCGGTCCGTCCAGCGGTGCGCGCAGCTCCGCGGCGTCCAGGATGGAGGTCAGCCAGCGGCGGTCGGGATCGGTCCGCTGCGCCTCGGTCAGCGTCGGGCCGCCGGCCCGGTAGTGGACCACGGCCGTGCAGACGAACTGGTGCAGTGCTTCCGGGTCGGTACTCAGCTCGGTGAAGTATCCGGTGTGGTTTCCGGGGTTCGAGTACGGACTGTGGTCCGAGTAGTCGAAGAGCGTGGGCGCGGGCATCGGTGTCCTCCCTCAGCGGTGTCGGGAACACTACCCCGCGCCCCCCGAGAAATGACAGCCCGAAACAGCGGCCGTCCCGGGGCCGCGCGGGCCCCGGGACGGCCGCCGGTCAGGGCATGCCGGTGGTGGCCGGGGACTCGCCCGCCGTCGCGGTCGTGAGGTCCGAGCCGTCCGCCTGGACCGTGTACGTCTCGCCGCTCGTCACGTCCGCGGAGGCCAGGACGACCGACTGCGTGTCCTTGGTCAGCGTCACCTCGGCCACGGTCGTGCCCGACGCGTCGGCCACGGTCAGCTCCGTGCCCGCCGTCAGGGTGTCGAAGGTCGCCGCGACCCAGCCCTCCGAGCCGTCGCCCGGCGTCTGCAGCATGCTCGACGTGCCGACGGCGAGCAGCGTGCCGCCGTCCACCGTGAGCGCCCCGGCGCTGTCGAGGGTGCCGTTGCCGCCGGTGGACGGGCCGAAGACCGTCACGTCGCCGCCCGAGACCGTCAGCGTGCCGTTCGAGTCGAGGCCGTCGCCGCCGGCGTCGACCGTGACGTCGCCGCCCGTGATCACCAGCGAGAAGTCGCCGGCCGCCTCGCCCGGCATGCCGCCGCCCCCGCCACCTCCGCCGCCCTGCGGCGGCTCGCCCTCCGGCATGGTGCCCGACGCCGGCGGCTCGCCTCCCTCGGGCATCTCTCCGTCGGCAGGGGGCTCGGGGGCGGCGTCCGCGGCCTGGTCGGACGTCGCGGTGTCGTCGGACGTCGTGGCCTCGTCGGTCGTCGTGCTCGTGCCGCCCGCGGCGTTGAAGCCGTCGTCGGACGACGTGACGTCCACCGTGCCGCTCGCGACCAGGATGCGCGCGCCCTCGATGCCCTCGACGGACTCGGAGACGGTGACCGTGGCGCCGTCGATCACGAGGTCGCTCTCGGCGTGCACGCCGTCGTCGCCGGCCGCGACGGTCACGGTGCCGCCGAGCAGGGCCGCGTAGCCGACGGTCTCGCCGTCGTCGTTGGTGCCGTCCTCGTTGTCGGCCTTCAGGCCGTCGTCCGCGGCGTCGACGTCGAGGGTGCCGTCGGTGACGACCAGGAAGTCCTTGCCGCGGACGCCGTCGTCGACCGCGGTGACGGTGATGTCGCCGCCCGCGATGACGAGGCCGTCCTTGGAGGCGATGCCGTCGTTCGAGCGGCCGGTGACCGCCAGCGACCCGGTGCCCGAGATGACCATCGAGTCGGCCGAGAAGAGGGCGGAGTTGGGGGCGTCGTCGCTGGTGTCGGTATAGGTCTCGGCGTCGGTCAGGCTGTTGGACGAGCCGTCCGCGAGCACCACCGACACGTCGTCGGCCTGCGTGACGGCGATCGCGGAGCCGGTCGAGCTGGTGATGTCGGCGCCGTCGAGCACGATCCGGACCAGGCCGTCCGCCTCGGACGTCACCACGATCTGGCCGTCGTCGAGCGTGCCGCTGATCCGGTAGGTGCCCGGCGCGGAGATGGTCACGGTGGAGCCGTCGGCGGTGGCGCCGTCGCCCGAGACGGTGGCGCTGTCGCCGTCCAGCGAGACGCTGGTCTCGTCGGCGGTGTCCCAGGTCTCGTCGGCGAGGGCCGCGAGCTCGGTGTAGTCCTCGTCGTCGGCCAGCGCGTCGTCGACCGTGGTCGCGACCTCGGAGATGGTCGTGGTGCTGGTCGTGCCGGTGCCGTTCGTGGATCCGGCGGCGGTCGTGCTGCACCCGGCGAGGGCGCCGAGCACCAGGGCGCCGGAGATCGCGGCGGTCAGGAAGGGGCGGGGTCGGCGGATCGTCATGCGGAGGTCCTCTCGCTGGTCAGGATGTGTTTGTCGGGGGCGGGCAGGCTTGTCGTGAGCCGACGGCGGACGAGGCGGCGCCAGGGCATGTCCGGCAGGTCGGGGCGCAGCACGGCGAGCCCGGTGGCGTACTTGGAGATGCGGTCGGGGCGGTGGCCGGCGCGCCAGAGCAGGCGGTCGACCGACGAGGGTCCGGAGCCCACGGCGGTCTTGGTCTCGACCACCACGAGGTCGCCGATCGCGGCGGCCCGGTGCGCGGCGGCGCGGTGCGCGGTGGCGCGGTCTGCGGGGGGCACGGCGTCGCGGGGGCCCAGCAGGTCCCAGACCAGGCCGGTGTCGAGGGTCACGCGGGCGTCGTCGAGCAGCAGGGTGGTGCGGCGGTACCGCGACCGCAGGGTCGGGGTGAGCACCGGCGCCGACGGCGCCCCGGCGTCGGCCAGGCGGTCCGAGACGAAGGCGCGGGCGACGCCGAGGTGGTCGGCGTCGTCGTGCGGCTGCCGCTCCTTGACCGTGGTGCCGCGGCCCGCGCGGGTCTTCACCTCGACGAAGCACGACCCGGTGTCGACGTAGGTCCGCGTGCGGACCTTGAACCGCCGACGGCGGCGCGTCGCCGCGAGGCGGTACGCGTCCAGCTCCGGGGTGTCGAAGTAGGTGGAGTCGTAGGCGAACGAGCGGGACCCGGCGATCTCGAGCACCCGGGCCGGGGGCAGGCCCGCGAGCAGGCGGTCCAGCTCGTCCGGCGTCAGCACGTACTTGCGGTCGCGGCGAGTCTGGAGGGCGGCGGCGTCGTTCAGCTCGTCGAGGGTCACGGGGGCGAGGTCGGCGATCATCGGGCCGCCGCCAGCTCCGGGCGGCCGCCGGCGACGGTTCCCTCGTGCAGGGTGGGGGCGCCGGTGCCGTCGTCGGTCAGGATCGGCAGGCGGCGCGCCTCGGAGTAGCGGACGTCCACCCAGGTGGAGTCGTTCACGAGGTCGAGGCGCTGCACGGACAGGGCGTGCACGCGCGCCCCCAGGAGCTGCTCCAGGTGGGCCGTCAGCTCGGTCCGGTCGGCGATCGCGCGGTCCAGGACCACCAGCTCGCTGTGGTGCCTTGCGAACAGTCGGGGATGGTCGGCCAGCGCCATGACCAGGAGGATCAGGCCGCTGCCCGCGAGGCCGAGCCAACCGGCGCTCGTCCCCAGCCCGCCCAGCAGACCGAGCGCGAGCGACGCGAAGTAGTAGGCGACCTCGTGCTGCGACAGCTCCGTGGAGCGCAGCCGGATGATCGACAGCACGCCGAACAGGCCGAGCCCCAGGCCTGCTGCGACGGCGCTCGCGGACAGTGTCGCGGAGACCGCGAGCACGCCCACGTTGACGCCGAGGAAGGCGACGACGAGGTCGCGCCGACGGTGCCGCGGGAAGTACAGCGCGAAGGTCAGGATGGTGACGGCGACGAGGTCGACCGCGTAGAGCATGAGCTGGTTCATCGGGTCTCCGAGGGTTGCGAGGTGATGAACACCAGGCAAACGCACGGGTCGATCCGCATCCTGTGACACGGCTGGGCCACGCCTGTGGCTCTCTGTGTGGTTGCTGGGAAGGCGCTGGCGCGGGGGTTTCGGGGCGCTCCTGGCGGGGTGCCGAGGGCCCGGATCGCCTCGTCGGGGAACCGATTCGTGGAACCGGGGTCCGACCGGGTATCCTCCTACGGTCTGCTGCTGATGTGGCGGGCGAAGGTAGCGTGTCCGAGCGGCCTAAGGAGCACGCCTCGAAAGCGTGTGTGGGTGAAAGTCCACCGTGGGTTCAAATCCCACCGCTACCGCACCCTGAAGGCCCCCAACCGCAACGCTGTGCGGTCGGGGGCCTTCGTCATGCCCGGGCGTTACGGCAACCGGCGCGCCCTCCGATTTGCCGACCATGCACCTGCTGCCAGTCCGACGGCGGGTCTGGCAGCAGGTGCATGGTCGACGGCCGAGCCTCACGGTCACAGATGCGGTACCCGTCTGGTCAGGTCGTCGACCGGTGTGGCTCCGTGGAGGGCCGCGGAGGACAGGAGCAGCAGCGATGACCGTCGACGACTTCCCAGCGCCCACTGAAGGGCTTGTCGTGACCCACTTTCTGACCGTGCGAGACGTCGAGGTGTCGCGGGAGTTCTACGCCGCGATCTTCGGCGGGCAGGTGGTCCGGGCGGAGAACCCCGCGACGGTCCGGGTCACCAACACGTGGATCATCATGAATCCCGGCGGCGGACCCACGCCCGACAAGCCGGACGTCGTCCTGCGGCCGCCCGAGCCCGGCGACCCGGTCTCCGCGTTCCTCAACGTCCGCGTCGCCGACATCGCGGCGTTCTACGCCGACGCGCGGGCGAAGGGCGCGCACTTCCTCACCGAGCCGCAGGACCGCGGTGCGGAGCTGCGGTGCTACCTGAGCGACCCGGACGGGTACCTCATCGAGATCGGGCAGACGACCGGCCTGCTGCACGGCATCACCGCCGGTCAGGGCGGGGCGTGAGACCGGGTAACGTCCGGGCCATGGCGCGCGTCCCACGGCTTCGACCTGACCTGGCACCCCTCAAGAGGCTGGAGCCCGGCGACGTCGTCGCCCTCGTCTCGCCCGCGAGCTGGAGCGACGAGTCGTGGGTGGACGAGAGCATCGCGACCGTCGAGTCATGGGGGTTCAAGGCGCGGCTCGGAAAGCACGCCGACAACAGGCTCGGCTACATGGCGGGCGGTGACGCCGAGCGCGCCGCCGACCTCAACGACGCGATCCGGGACCCGGAGGTCCGCGCCATCCTGACCCTGCGTGGCGGTTGCGGCAGCCTGCGGCTGCTGGCGGACGTCGACACCGACGCGCTCCGGGCGGATCCCAAGCCGCTCATCGGGTTCAGCGACATCACGGCGCTGCACCAGGTGTGGCACCAGGCCGGCGTTCCGTCGGTCCATGGCGCGGTGGCCGGGACCCGGGCCGAGACGGTGCTGAACCTCCTGCGCGGCGAGACCGGGGAGCCCGTGCGCAGCGATCGCGACCAGTACGGCGCGTACCTCACGACGTCGGGCACGGCCTCGGGCCCGCTGTTCGGCGGAAACCTCGAGATGCTGGCACGCAGTGTCGGCATCGTCGACAACGACCTCACAGGCCACGTCCTGCTGCTGGAGATCAACCGGACGGTCGGGCTGGGCATGGTCGACCGACCGCTGACCCAGCTCATCCTGTCCGGGGCGCTCGCGGGCATCACGGGTGTCGCCGTGGGCTCGCTCGAAGGCTTCGACGGCTACGAGGACCGCGGCTGGAACGTGCTCGACGTGCTCCGGGACCGGCTGGGCTCGCTCGGCGTGCCGATCCTCGCCGGGCTGCCGCTCGGGCACATCGAGAACCCGGTGTCCGTGCCGCTCGGCGTCCGGTGCGAGCTCGACGCCGACGAGGGCACCCTGACCGTCGCGGCGCTGAGCGCCTGACCCGGGCCGGCGGAGGTCAGGCCCCGGGGCGACCCGTCAGCTTGCCCGTCAGCCAGCGTCCGACCTTGCGTACGTCGGCGGCCAGATAGCGGAACTGTCCGAGCTGCGTCCAGAACACGTTGACCTGACGTCCCGCCCACGAGGCCGGGGGCTGGGCGTCGGAAGGCCGGATGAGCTCGCCCTTGGGCTTCGCGTCGTCTGCAGACATGGGGGGATCGTACTGGTGCGCGCGTTGCGCCTCCGCCGTGCCCGGCCAGGACGGAGGCTCATACTTCCGTCTCGGCCGCCGGCCCTCGGGCGCGGGCCACGTCGCGCGCCCGGCAGTCACACCGGCCACGACCGGACCTCGCGGGTGCTGCCGCGAAGGTCGCCGTAGACATACAGGTCCATGTCGTTCCAGGAACCCGTCCACAGTGTGAAGCCCGGCCTGGTCGCCGGATAGTCGGTCGCCACCGTGATCCCCAGCTGTGCCGCGATCGCCGCGCCCTCTGACCGCCGGCTCGGGTGCACCACCAGGTGATCGCGGAACACCTCGACCCATTTAGTCCTGTTGTCCCCAACTTCCGCCAGCAGCGCCGTGACGTGTGTCGCGGAGTCCGCGAGAGCTCGGTTCAGCGGCGCCATGCGATCACCGCCCACGCCGCAGCTATGACGTCGAACACCGCATAGACGGCCAGCAGCTCCACCGGGATCACGATTCGCCTCCGTCGCTACCGACCACCATGACTGCTCCCTTGTTCGAGCGAGATGCAAACATCTTTAAAGAGGTGATAGCGCTCACTCTGGCCCACATCTTTAAAGAGGGCAACCGCATCTACAAAGAAGTTCGCTGGAGGAGCCCGAACCGAGTTGTCTCGGTCCCGGAGGGGACGCATAGGGTTGAGCCATGTCTAAAGATGCGAAGCAGGGGGTGGCCGAGACGATCGCGGCCGAGCTCCGCGACGCCATCGAGCGTGGGGAGTACGGGCCGGGCGACCAGCTGCCCGGGGAGAACTCGCTCATCGAGGACTACGGCGCTGCGCGTCTGACGGTGCGCAGCGCGCTCGGGATGCTGCAGGCCGAAGGGTTGACGACCACTCGCCGCGGTGTCGGAGTGTTCGTGCGGTCCTTCGACCCGATCGTCCGCAACGGCATCAGCCGCGTGAGCGCGCGAAAGTGGAACGCCGGCCGCAGCGTGTGGGACGACGAGACCAGCGGTCGTCGCCCGACCGTCGATCACATCGAGATCGTCGCGGAGGCCGATGCGCCTGCCGACGTCGCCGCCATCCTCGACAGCGACGCGAAGGTCGCCACCCGTCGCCGGCGTTACCTGCTGGACGGCAAGCCCGTCATCGTGGCGACCTCATATCTCCCGGCGAAGCTCGTCGCTGAAAGCCAGGTGCTGGAGCAGGAGACGGGTCCGGGCGGCATCTACGCCCGCCTGGCCGAGCTCGGGCACGCTCCCGCGCACTTCCGCGAGGACATCGTCGGTCGCATGCCCACCAAAGCTGAGAGCGAAGAGCTCGCCGTCCCGGCCGGCACGCCCGTCTTCGTGCTGACGCGCACCGCCGTCACCGAGCAGGGCGATCCGGTCGAGGTCAACGTCATGGTGATGGACGCGGGCTCCTACGTGCTGCGCTACGACTTCGACGCGTAGCTCGGTCGGGCTGGATCGGTCCCGGCGGGTCAGGCCTCGCGGCGGCCTGACAGCTTGTTCGCCAGCCAGCGCGCAGCCTTGAGCAGTTCGGCCGCGAGGTCACGGAGGTCCCTGAACTCCGCGCGCAGCGAGTCCATCAGGCGGTCGGTCGGGGTGCCCTCGGGCGGGTCTCCCCGGCGACGGATGTGCCGCGCCTCGTGGGGCTCGTCTTCAGCGGGCATGCACGGATCTTATTGCTGGCTCGACGGGTGACCGCCGTCGAAGAACGCCTCCACCTCCCGCCGCGACCGCAGCCGGTGGAACGTCAGGTGGGCGTTCTCGGGGGCGCTCATCGCGTCCCCGAAGTGCCGCGGGTGCCGTCTGAGCTGCTGCAGCGACCAGCGGACGATCGAGTCCCGCTTCCAGGGCGCGAGCGCGTCGGTCCAGGGCTGGCGGAGGCCCGTGCCCGGCCAGAGCTCGGTCTGGTCGATCGCGCGCAGCAGCGTCCGGCGGTACACCCGCGCGAGCACGAGCGGCTTTGGCGGGTCGATCCAGACGACGGTGTCGGCGCGGGCCCAGATCGCGGGCCGCAGCGCGGAGTAGTTGCCGTCGAGCACCCACACGTCGCCGGCCACGGCGGCCTCGGCGTTCCGCACGAAGTCTTCCTGCGGGCGCGGCGTCCACCCCGGGCCCCAGTAGAGCGCGTCCAGCTCCACGTGGCCGACGCCGAGGTGGGCCGCCAGGCGGCGCGCGAACGTGGACTTGCCCGACCCGGACGCTCCGACCACCGACACCCTGTGCACCGGAAGAAGTTAGCCCAACGGGAGGTCCGAGCCCTCAGGAATTCTCGGCGCCCTCGGCGACCGGATCGTCCGGAGCCAGTTCCGCCGTGCCCACTTCAGCCGTGTCCGGGTCGGGCCCCGGCGGATCGGTCCACCGCGCCAGCTCCCGGTCCACCACCTCCTCGGCTCGCCGGATCCAGCACCGTTCCCACGGCCAGCGCAGCGGTCCCCAGCCCGCCCGCCCGAGGCCGTCGTCCCTCATGAGCGCCCGGCCGGGAGCGTGAGCATCGCCAGCGAGCCCGCGACCAGGGCGAGCACCGAGAGCGACACGCACACCCAGGTCAGGACGTACGTCGTCCGGAGCACGTGCTCGTTGAAGGCGACCCGGACGTACAGGGCCCGGAAGAACTCCAGGTCGGTCTTGGCCGCGTCCCAGCCCTCGCGCCGGGACCGGGCGAGCGTGGCGGTGACGTCCGGCTCGCGGATGCGGTCGGCCATGTACAGCACGACCGTCGCGACGGCCGCCAGGGCCAGGACCGCCACCCCGACCGTGGGCCAGAGGCCGGTCGTGGCGCCGGCCTCCCAGGCCGTCGCGTTGATCGCGAGGGAGCCACCAAACGCGAACGTGGCGATGACCTTCTCCCCGTCGACGCGCCACCGCTGGTGGCCTAGGGATCGCTCCAGCGCCCGCTCTGCCGTTCCCCGCAACGCCGCGTCCATGAGGGTGATTCTTCTGCGCGGCCCGACGGCTGTCGAGATGTACCGAGATGCCGGGTTCGGCCCTGACCAGGAACGTTGGGCCGCCTGACCTGCGCCACCCTCGAACCCGGAGGGGAATGTGGCCTCGGAAAGACTGGTTGACCTGGGCATATATCACCCGCGAGGTCTTGCGTCGCCCGCCGCCGATGGGCTGGACTGGCCCTCACGCCTACAGGCGTCTGCCCCGGTGGCAACCGAACGAGCCCACATCACCCATGCCGGCATTCCAGGAGGAGAAAACGATGACGGACAACGAGACGTCGCGCGCGGAGAGATTCGCATCCGGCAAGGCGGCCCTCGATACGTACCACGACGGCGCGGGCCACGGCGTCATCGAGTCGCTGGCCGACATCGCTCCCGAGCTCGGCCACCAGATCGTCGCGTGGGGCTACGGGGACATCCTGTCCCGGCCTGAGCTGGACCCGCGGGAGCGGCAGCTCGTGACCCTTGGGATGCTCACCGCGATGGGCGGCAGCGAACCGCAGCTCGAGGTGCACATCGGCGCGTCGCTGAAGGTCGGTCTCACGCCGCAACAGATCATCGAGGTCTTCCTGCACAGCTCGGTCTACTGCGGGTTCCCGCGAGCCCTGAACGCCGTCGCCGTCGCCAAGAAGGTGTTCGCCGAGCGCGGCCTGATGCCGCTGGCCTGACCTGGGCCCGCTCCACGCGGACCACCCGGGCCGGCAGCCTACGGCCGCGGCAGCGCCGCCGCGTCGCGGTGCTCGACCAGCTCGGACCGCTCCCGGCGGATCCGGTCCACGCCCCAGGCGCCGAGCGGGGCGAGCGCCGCGTTGAGCGCCGCGCCGTGCTCGGTGAGCGAGTACTCGACGCGGGGCGGCACCTCGGCGTGCACGCGGCGGGTCAGGAGCCCGTCCGCCTCCATCTCGCGCAGGTGCTGGGTCAGCATCTTCTCGCTCACGCCCGGCAGCCCGCGGCGCAGCTCGGCGAACCGCCGCACGCCGTGCTCGTCGAGCTCCCAGAGGATCAGGCCCTTCCACTTGCCGCTCACCACGTCGAGGGCGGCGTCGATGCCGCAGATGTAGGGGCCGTTGCGGGGTGCCTTCGCCATCGCGTGCTCCTTCTGCCTCGGTACTTACCAAAAGGTAAGTACCCCAGTAATTAGTGGGTACTTCCACGATCGTACGTCCCCCGGTGAGCATGGTCAGGTCCCCATCGATCTGAGGAGAACCACCATGACCACCCCCGAGAGCACCGGCGTCACGGTGCTCGGACTGGGCGCCATGGGCAGCGCCCTCGCCTCCGCGCTGCTCGACGCCGGCCACGCCACGACCGTCTGGAACCGCACCCCCGCGCGTGCCGCCGGCCTCGCCGCCCGGGGCGCCGCGGCGCCGTCGGACATCGCGGACGCCGTGACGACCCACCCTCTGGTGATCGCCTGCCTGCTGGACCACGCCTCCGTGCACGAGACGCTCGACCCCGTGATCGGCACCCTGCGGGGCGCCACCCTGGTGAACCTCACGACCACCACGCCGAACGAGGCCCGCGAGCTCGCCGGCTGGGCCGCTGAGCACGGCGTCGCCTACCTCGACGGCGCGATCATGGCGACCCCGCCCATGATCGGCACCGCCGAGGCCTCGATCCTGTACAGCGGCCCCCGGGAGGTGTTCGACTCCGCGCTCCCCGTGCTCGACCGCTGGGGCACCAGCACCTACGACGGCGCCGACCCCGGCCTGGCCTCGCTGTTCGACCTGGCGCTGCTCTCGGGCATGTACACGATGTTCGCGGGGTTCCTGCACGGTGCCGCGATGGCCGGCTCCGCCGGCATGACCGCCACCGAGTTCGCCGCGCGCGCCACGCCGTTCCTCAGCGCCATGACGGCGGGCTTCGCGCACGACGCCGCCGTGGTCGACGGCGGCGACTACACGGCCCCCGGCCAGCAGAGCCTCGACTTCTCGGACCTGAGCCACATCGTCCGCGCGAGCGAGGAGCAGGGCGTCGCGCCCGGACCCGTCGCGGCCGTGCAGGAGCTGATCAGCGGGCAGATCGCCCAGGGGCACGGCGCCGAGGGCTTCGCCAGGATCTACGAGAGCCTGCGGGCCCACCTGGCCGAGAGCACCCACCACGACGACCGGGCGGAGGCCCTCCGATGACCACCTCTGTCACCCTCATCGGCCTGGGCCCCATGGGCCAGGCCATGGTCCACGCCCTCCTCGCCGCGGGCCACCCCGTCACCGTCTGGAACCGGACGCCGAGCCGCGCCGCCGACGTCGTCGCGGCAGGTGCCCGGCTCGCGGAGACGCCCGCCGACGCCGTCGCCGCGAGCGACCTGGTGATCCTCAGCCTCACCGACTACCAGGCGATGTACGACATCCTCGGACCCACGACGGCGGCGCTCGCGGGCCGCACGCTCGTGAACCTCAGCTCCGACTCGCCCGACCGCACCCGCGAGGGCGCGGCCTGGGCCGAGAAGCACGGCGCGCGCTTCCTGACGGGCGGCGTGATGAACCCCGCGCCGATGGTCGGCACCGACGCGGCGTACGTCTACTACAGCGGCCCGGCCGACGCGCTGGAGGCGCACCGGGACGCGCTGGGCACGATCGGCGCGCCGCGCTACCTGGGAGAGGACGCCGGGCTCGCGCAGCTCATGTACCAGGCCAACCTCGACGTGTTCCTCACCGCGCTCGCCGGCCTGATGCACGCCACAGCGCTGCTGGAGTCGGCCGGGTTGCGGCCGACGGCGGCGCTCCCGGAGCTGATGCAGACCCTGACCGGCACCCCGGAGATGCTGGACGCGGGCGAGGACACGGCGGCGCAGCTCGAGGCGGGCGAGCACCCGGGCCACCTGAGCACGGTCACGATGATGGGCGCCACCGCCGACCACGTGGTCGCGGCCAGCGAGGCGGTGGGCGTCGACACGGGCCTCCCGGCTGCGGTCCGGGCGTACTACACCTGGGCCCGCGAGCACGGTCACGGCGCCGACAACTGGACCCGGATCATCGACGCGATGCGGCCTCGGGCCACCGCCTGATCAGCCCCGCCTGATCAGCTCCGCCCGATCAGCCCCGCCCGATCCGCCGGCGCGGGTCCAGCCCCGAGTCGGCGAGGCTCGTCACCATGCCGCCCTGGGTGAACGCCCGCTCCGCGCGCAGGTCCTGCACCACGGAGCGGAGCAGCCCGGGCACGAAGTCCCGCCCTCGGCGCACGCACCACGGCAGCCCGGCCCGCACGAGCCAGACCAGCCGCTGCCGCGCCGACGGCGGGTCGGGCGCCCCGGGCAGCCGGGCGGCGTCGGGGGCGTAGGCCGGGTCCAGCCCGGCCAGCTCGCCCGCGACGCCGACCGCCAGCCGCCGGTGCCCCGCCGGCGAGGGGTGCACCCGGTCGACGTGCCAGGCCTTCTCCCCGGCGGGCGCGATGGCCTCGACGGCGTCCACGACGACCACCCGGCCGGCCGCGGCCGGGTTCGAGCTCGGTCCGTTGCACTGAGACCGGTCGGTTGACGGACCGGTCTCGGTGCGACCGACCGAGCTCGAAGGGGCAACGGACGCCCCAGCCACCTCGTCCACCGCCGCGTTGATCGACGCGACGCGGCGGCGCATCACGCGCCGGACCAGCCGCGGCGCGAGCTCGAACAGGCCGATCACCGGCAGCCGCACCAGCACCACGTCGGTGCCCGCCCGGCACAGCTCGCCCACGCAGCGGTGCAGGTCGGCGAGCGTGAACCGGGCGTCGAAGTCGCTGCGCAGCACGTCGTTGCCGCCCACGAGCACGGTCGCGAGCCGGGGCCGCAGGGCGAGGGCGGCATCCAGCTGGGTGTCCGCGACGTCGCGGGAGCGGGCGCCGTTGGTGGCGAGGTTCGTGAACTCGTCCACGCCGAGCACGGCGGCGAGGTGCGCGGCCCAGCCGGGACCGTGCAGGGCGTCCTGGCCGACGGTGTCGCCGACGCCCACGGTGATCGAGTCACCGAGTGCGACCAGCCGGAAGCAGTCATCGCGTCCAGCCGGCCCCGTCATCTCACCGTCGCCCCGCCGTGCCGGCGTCGGCCAGGTCGAAGGCCCGGCGCGAGTGCAGGTCCATCATCGCGTCGCCGGTGGCGCTCCACGGGAAGAGCTCCGCGCGGGCGCGGGCCTCCTTGCGCCGCCGGTCCACGTCACGGTCGAGCACCTCGTGCAGGGCGAGGGCGAGGGCGGACGCTTCCGGCGGCGCGGCGGCGCCCGCGGTGCCCACCACCTCCGGCAGCGCGCTCGACGAGCTGCAGACCACCGGCGTGCCCGAGGCCAGGGCCTCCAGGGCCGCGAGGCCGAAGGTCTCGATGGGTCCGGGGGCGATGACGACGTCGGCGCAGGTCAGCAGGGTCGCGAGCCGGTCGCGGTCGGGGATGAACGAGAGGAACCGGTGCGGCAGCCCGGCCGCCTCGGCCCGCTTCCGCATCTTCGGCAGCAGCGGTCCGGCACCCGCGACGACGAGCCGCACGGGGCGGCCGTCGCGCATGAGCTGGGCGGCGGCGTCGATCGCGAGGTCGGGCCGCTTCTCGGTGGACTGGCGGCTCGCGAGCACGATGAGCGCGGTGCCGGGCGGCGCGTACTCGGCGCGCGCCGCGGCCGAGTAGCGGTCGGGCCGGAAGCGTTCCAGGTCGACGCCGAGCGGCACCCGGTACAGGGGCGGTAGCTCGGCGCTCCGCACACGCTCGGCGAGGCGCTCCACCTCGGCCCCGGCGAAGTGGGTGGTGGCCACGAGCCGGTCGAAGCGGGTGAGCGTGGCCAGGTTGTAGCGGTCGGCCAGCGCCGGCGTCGCCGTCGCGCCGAACGAGGCCGCGTGGCCGCCCTCGGCCCCGCCGGGGATCCAGGACCGCAGCACGCCGTCGACCCGCTCGTGCAGCATCATCAGCGACGGGACGCCGGCCTCGCGCGCCCAGTCGCCCAGGCCGGCCAGCGTGGTGCGGTCGCTCACCTCGAGCCGGTCGGGTGCGAGCGTCTCGAGCAGGCCGCGCATCTTGCCGGGCCGCACCACGGCGCGGTAGCCGCCGGAGAACGGAACGCGCGGCGCCGCCAGGCTGACCACCTTGACCCCGTCCACGGTCGTGACCCCGTCCCGCTTGTCCGGCACGACGAGCACGGGTTCGTGCCCCCGGGACAGGTACTGCCCGGCCATGGCGTGCATCGCGGTGCGGATGCCCCCGGAACGAGGGCTGTAGAAGTTCGCGACGTGGACGATTCGCAAGTTATACCTCCGCTGAGCCGGCTCTCGCGTGCACCCGGATCGCGTCGTCGTAGTGCCCCATGAGCTCGGAGCAGATGTCGTGCCACGTACGGCCCTCGGCCCGTTCGCGGGCCGCGGTACCGAAGGCCCGCCGCTTGCGCTCGTCGCCCACCAGGTCGACGACGCGGGCCCGGAGCGCCTCGTGGTCACCTGGAGGGTACAGCCAGCCGTCGTGGGAGTGCCGGACGATGTCCAGCGGGCCGCCCGCCGCGGGCGCCACGACGGGCACGCCGCTCGCGTGCGCCTCCTGCAGCGTCTGGCCGAAGGTCTCCAGCTCGCCCGGGTGCACGAACACGTCGAGGCTCGCCATGGCGCGCGACAGCTCGGCGCCGCGCAGCAGCCCGGTGAAGTGGGCGGCGGGGAGGGTGTGGCGCAGCTCGTCCCGCTCGGGGCCGTCGCCCACGATCACGAGGCGGACGTTCGGCAGGTCCTGCACCACGCGCAGCGCCTCGACCTGCTTCTCGGCGGCCAGCCGGCCCACGTAGCCCACGAGGATCTCGCGCCCTGCGCCGACCTTGCGCCGCCAGGCCTCGTCGCGGAACTGCGGGTGGAACGCCCGCGTGTCCACGCCCCGGCCCCAGAGCCGCAGGTTGGGGATGCCGTGGTTCTCCAGCTGCCGCATGGTCGCGGTGGACGGGGCGAGCGTCATCGTCGCGCGCTCGTGGATGTCCTTGACCCGCTTCCACAGCAGGGGCTCGAAGTGGCCCAGGCCGTACCGCGCCGCGTAGCCCGGCACCTCGGTCTGGTAGACCGCGACGCTCGGCAGGCCCAGCCGCTCAGCCGCGAGGATGCCGCGCCAGCCGAGGATGAAGGGCGACGCCAGGTGGACGACGTCGGGCGCGAACGTGGCCAGCGTGCGCTCGGTGCGCCACTTCTTGCCGACCACGAGCCGGACGTCCGGGTACCCGGGGAAACCGATGGAGCCGAGCTCGACGACGGGGGCGCCGCTCACGAAGGGCGGCACGTGACCGATCGACGCGTCGGCGTCGGGCGCGAGGACCATGGCCTGGTCCCCCCGCTCGTGGAGGTGCTCGAGGACCCGCAGGACGGAGTTGGTGACCCCGTTCACCTGCGGGAGGAAACTCTCCGCAACGATGGCTACTCGCACGCTACGAACCTGCCGGTCGTCGATGTCCGGACGAAGTCTTCTGTACGGCGAGTCGGGGAACGGGTGGCGTCGAGACGGTTACCGCTACACACGAGATCACAATCCCGACCGTAGCGGAGCCGCCGTGCCCCTGGCATGGGGAACACCCCTGAAGTGACCCTCAACTCGTCAAGGTCGGCACCTTGCGGGCAAAGGCGAGCTGGGAGAGCCGGACGAGCGCGCCGACCAGGAGCGCCACGAGCAGCGCGTTGCGCAGGGCGCCGACGCTCGTGGCGAACCACCAGCCGCCCAGGAACTCGCCGTAGCGCAGCGGGTAGAGCTCCATGGTCAGGCGGGCCACGATCAGCGTGCCGACGGCGGGCACGAACCACGTGCGCTTCGTGCCCTGGCTGCGGCTGCCGAGCGCGATGGCGGCCGCGACCGGCGGGCCGATCCACGCGATGAACTGCGGCGAGCCCACCTTGTTGAAGACGATCAGGGCCAGCAGCTCGGCGGCCGCGCCGACCAGCAGGATGTCGCCCACGCGCTCGGGGCGGCGGCGGGCCGCCCACCAGATCAGCGCGGCGATCAGGAGCGCGGCGAGGGGCAGGGCCACGTCGAGCACCTGCGCGGTGATGTCGGCGCCGTCGCCGAGCACCTCGTAGGTGTAGATGACGTCGTCGTACTCGACCTTGATCGAGGGGTCCCAGATCCGGGCCACCGTGAACGGCGTCGCGGCGACCGCCTCGACCTGGAGCTGCCGGTCGCCCTGCTCGCCGAACACGTCCAGCACGTTGGCCTGCCCGCCGCCCGCGAAGGCGAGACCGACGACGACGGCGCACACCGCCGCGCCCGGCAGCACCACGTTCCGCACGAACGCCCTGAGGTTCGACGCCGTGGCGGCCAGCGCCAGGGCCACCGCGCCCGGCGCGATCTTGATCCAGGCGCCCACGGTCGCCAGCGCCATCGCGAGGGCCGGCCGTGGGACCGCGATCAGCAGCGCCACGAGGATGATCGGCGCGAGCAGGCCGTCGAGCCGCCCGATCCAGATGGGTCCGAGCATGACGAGGAAGAACAGCCAGTACCAGGAGGCGGCGCGGCCGTGCGGCTTGGCCCGGCCGAGCAGGGCGACGGCGCCGGCGTTGGCGGCGGTCACGATGCCCATCCACCACCAGTCGTAGCCGACGGTGGTCTGGGTGAACAGCGCGGGGATCGTCATCGGCCCCAGCGCGCCCAGCGGGTAGACCCAGGCGTAGTCGAGCACGGGCCACGAGCCCGTGTTCATGCCGTTGCGAACCCACCACTCGTACAGGTTCACGTCCCCGAGGATCTGCCCCCCGAAGACCCAGGCCTGAAAGATGATCCAGGCGTGGGCCAGCACGAAGCCGACCCACAGGGCCGGCCAGGAGGAGAACACACGGGTGGCGGACCGCAGGAGGTCCACGGCCTTGGGCGTTGTCGACAGGTCTGACGGGCTCGGCACGGGCCACATCCTTGCACTGATCGGCGGCCGGGTCGGCGATCGGTCGATACGGGTACAAGTTCGGCCATTCGCGAGTTAGAGTTCGGGTACCCGAACTTTCTGGAGACCCGATGACTCGCACCGCCGCTGGGCCACGCACCGGCCGCGCCCGCCTCTTCGTCCTGCTCGGACCCGCTTTCGTGGCGGCCATCGCCTACGTGGACCCCGGCAACGTGGCCGCCAACCTCACCGCGGGAGCCCGGTTCGGGTACCTGCTGGTCTGGGTGCTCGTGGCGGCCAACGCGATGGCGGTGCTGGTGCAGTACCTGTCGGCCAAGCTCGGCGTGGTGACCGGCCGGTCGCTGCCCGAGGTGCTGGGGGAGCGGCTGCCCCGCCGCGCCCGGCTCGCCTACTGGATGCAGGCCGAGGTGGTCGCCGCCGCGACCGACCTCGCCGAGGTGATCGGCGGCGCCATCGCCCTGAACCTGCTGTTCGGCGTGCCGCTCGTGCTGGGCGGCATCATCACCGGGGTGGTGTCCCTGCTGGTGCTGGGCGTGCAGCAGCGGCGCGGCCAGCGGGCGTTCGAGGGGGTCGTCACCTCGATGCTCGCCGTGCTCACGGTCGGCTTCTGCGCCGGGCTGTTCTTCTCCCCGCCCGACCCGGCCGCGATGCTGGCCGGCCTCGTGCCCCGGCTGGAGGGCGCGGACTCCGTGCTGCTCGCGGCCTCGATGCTCGGTGCCACGGTGATGCCGCACGCGATCTACCTGCACTCCTCGCTCGCCCGCGACCACCTGCACGCGCCGTCGACGTCGGTGCCGCGCATCCTGCGCGCCACGCGGGTGGACGTGGTCCTCGCGCTGATCCTGGCCGGGAGCGTGAACATCGCGATGCTGCTGCTGGCCGCCGCGAACCTCGCCGGCCGGGAGGGCACGGACACCATCGAGGGCGCGCACGCCGCCATCGCCGGCACGCTCGGGCCGGTCGTGGGCGTGCTGTTCGCGGTCGGGCTGCTGGCATCGGGGCTCGCGTCCACGTCGGTCGGGGCCTACGCGGGGGCCGAGATCATGTCTGGCCTGCTGAAGGTGCGCGTGTCGCTGCTGACCCGGCGCGTGGTCACGCTGCTGCCCGCGATCCTGCTGCTCATGACCGGGATCTCGCCCACCTGGCTGCTGGTGGTGAGCCAGGTGGTGCTCAGCTTCGGCATCCCGTTCGCGATGATCCCGCTGGTGAAGCTCACCCGGGACCGCGAGCTGCTCGGCGAGCACCGCAACGCCCTGACCACCCAGGTGCTGGCCTGGGTGGTCGCGGGCGTCATCGTGGCGCTGAACGTCACGCTGCTCTGGCTGACGTTCACCGGCTGAGGTAGGCGACGTCCCCGTTCGAGGTGCGCATCTCGACGGTGCGCTCGGCGTCCGGGTCGGTGCGCCCCTCGATGACCTCGTCGCCGTTCGACGTCTGGATCGTCAGGGCCACCGGCTCGTCGTCGCCGTACACCGTGATGTCGCCGTTGCTGGTCTCGGCGAAGACGTCGCCACCGACCGCCGAGATCTCCACGGAGCCGTTGCTGGTGTGCGCCGACGCGTCGCCCGAGACCGCCTCGAGCGTGATCCGCCCGTTGTTGGTGTCACTGGTGACGCTGCCGTCCACCTCGCCCACGGAGACCTCGCCGTTGGAGGTCGAGACCTCCACGTCGGAGCCGGCGTTCGCGACGGTGACGTCGCCGTTGCTCGACCGGGCCGAGAACGCGCCGCCGACGTCGGTGGCCTCGACCCGGCCGTTGTCCGTCCGGATGTCGATCTCACCGGCCACGCCGCTCGCCACGACGTCGCCGTTCTCGGCGCGCACCACCACCTCCGTGTCGGCGGGGAGCGTCACGTCGAGCTCGCCCGAGCAGCGGGGCAGGAAGGCCGACCAGCCGCAGCGGTGCGTGATCTCGAGCCGGTTCGCCGACTCGTCCGCGGAGTACCGGGGGTGGCGGATGCCGCTGTGCGCGACGGCGTCCACCTCGACGTCGCCCTCGGTGGCCGTGACGGTGACGTCGCCGTCGGTCACCAGCTCCACCGTGTCCACGGCGTCGTAGGACCTGTGGGTGGTGGTCGTCTCGGACACCATCAGGTCCACCAGGAACAGCGCGCCGAAGCCCACGACGACGACGCCGAGCACCACGCCGAGCGTCGTCAGCACGCGGGCGGTCGCGCCGCGCTGCGGGGGTCCGGGCGCGTACCCGGCGTCCTGGGGGTAGCTGTCGGGAACTGGCTGGGTCATCAGCGGGATCCGTTCTGGTCGAGCCAGCGCAGCACGGCGAGCACCCGGCGGTGGTCGTCGGCGGCCGGCGGGAGGCCGAGCTTGGTCAGGATGTTGGTGACGTGCTTCTCCACGGCGGCCAGCCCCACGACGAGGCGGTCCGCGATGGCGGCGTTGGAGCGGCCCTCGGCCATCAGCGCGAGCACCTCGCGCTCGCGGCGGGTCAGGACGTCGAGGTCGGAGCCGGGGTGGCGCGCGATGATCTGCGTGACGACCTCGGGGTCCACGACCGTGCCGCCCCCGGACACCCGGGCGACGGCGTCGAGGAACTCGTCGACATCGGCCACGCGGTCCTTGAGCACGTAGCCCAGGCCGCGCGCGCCCCGCGCGAACAGCTCGCTCGCGTAGCTCTGCTCCACGTACTGCGAGAGCACCAGGACGGGCAGCCGGGGGTGCAGGCTGCGCAGGTGCACCGCGGCGCGCAGCCCCTCGTCGGTGTGCGACGGCGGCATGCGCACGTCGGTGACCAGCAGGTCGGGCAGCTCGGCGTCGGGCGTCGACAGCGCCAGGACCAGCTGGTCCGCCGTGCCGTACCCCGTCACCTCGTGCCCCTCGGCCACCAGCAGGCGGGTCAGGCCGTCCAGGAGGAGGACGGAGTCCTCCGCGATCACGATGCGCACGGGACCTCCACGGTCAGGCGGGTTCCCGCGCCGGGCGGGCTGTCGAGCTCGAAGGTGCCGTCCAGGGCCGCGACCCGGCCGCGCAGGCCCGCGAGCCCGCTGCCGGGGGACAGCTCGGCGCCGCCGCGGCCGTCGTCGGACACCGCGACGCGCAGGCGCGCCGGGTGGTCGTCGGGCACGAGGCTCGCGTGCACCCGCACCAGGTCGGCCGCGGCGTGCTTGGCCACGTTGGTCAGCGCCTCGGCGACCACGAAGTAGGCGGCGGCCTGGGCCGCCGGGCTGGCCGGCGTGAGGTCGCCGCTGACCTCCACACGGACCGGGACCGGGCTGCGGCCCGCCAGCGCCGACAGCGCGGCGTCGAGCCCGCGGTCGGACAGCACGGCGGGGTGGATGCCGCGCACCAGGTCGCGCAGCTCGGCCAGGGTCTCCTTGATCTCGCGGTGCGCCAGCTCCAGGGCGGCGACCGCGTGCTCGGGGTCCTTGTCTGCCAGCCGGCGGGCCACGCCGAGCTCGACGCCCAGGGCGACCAGGCGCTGCTGGGCGCCGTCGTGCAGGTCGCGCTCGATGCGGCGGCGCTCGTTGTCGGCGGCGGAGATCGCGGCCGTGCGCGACTCGGTGAGGACCACCGCGCGCTCGCGGGCCGTGTGCGCGGCGGCCTCCGCCACGCGGGTCTCCCGCTCGGCGGCGGCGGCACGGGCGCGGGCCAGCTCGGTCGCGGACGGGCCGAGCAGCGCCCCGGCGAGGCGCACCATGAGGTAGGACCCGTATTGTGCGAGGGCGGCCGCCGCCCAGACGAGCACGACGGCGCCCGCGAGCGCGCCGACGACCGTGGCGGGCCACGGCAGGCCGGGCCACCCGGCGAGCGCGGTGTCGCGGCCGACGAACGTGAAGATCACCGCGGCGACCGCTGCCGCCGCCAGGGCCGTCACGGCGCCGAAGAACAGCGACGAGGTGAGCATCCCGAGGAAGGCGTAGAGCGCGGTCGCCCACGCCCGGTCGTCGCGCACCGAGGCCCACAGCCTGGACCAGACACCCGGGCGGTGCGGCGCGGGCGCCGGGCGGGGCGCGGGGACCCGGACGCCGGTCTGGCGGGCCACGCGGGCGCGCTCGGCGGTGCCGAACCGGCGGGCGATGCCGAGCCAGAACGCCAGCGCCGGTACCCCGATCCCGAGCGCGGGGACGAGCCCGGCCGAGACCAGGACGAGGATCCAGAGGACCAGCCCCGCGGTCAGGTGCCACACCCACCCCACGGCCAGCGCGGCGACGGCGCGCCGGGTGGCGGGGTGGAAGGGCGCCCGGAGGAAGCCCGCACCCGACGTCAGTGCGGGCGCGACGTGCTCCGCGAGGGTGCGGAGCGGGGGCGCCGGGCCGTCATCGCTGGTCATGGTCATGACCCTAGGCGGCCCGGCACCCCCGGCACACTGAGTGATCCCACCGGGTGGGGGTGGGGTTTTCCCTACCCCGGTACTGCTCAGGCGAAGGCGCTGGTGCCCGTGATCTCGCGGCCGATGATCAGGGCCTGCATGCTCTCGGTGCCCTCGTACGTGTGCAGGGCCTCGATGTCGGCGAAGTGCCGCGCCACGCGGTTCTCCAGCAGGATGCCGTTGCCGCCGAGCAGGTCGCGGGCGATCGCCGCGATCTCCCGCGCGCCGCGCGTGCAGGTGTACTTGGCGAGTGACGCCTGCGGGCCGGTGAGCTGCTCCGCCTCGTCGAGCCGCGTCATCTGCTTCACGAGGAGCTGCATCTGCGTGAGGATCGACAGCATCTTGGTGAGGCGCTCCTGCACCATCTGGCTGGCGGCGAGCGGCCGGCCGAACTGCACGCGCTGCTTGGAGTAGGCCACGGCCGTCTCGTAGCAGGCGATGGCCTGCCCGACGGCGCCCCAGGCGACCCCGAGGCGCGTGGCGAACAGGACGCGGCCGGTGTCCTTGAACGAGCGCGACTTCGGCAGCAGGCTGTCGGCCGGCACGAACACGTCGTCCAGCACGATGTGCGCCTGGTGGATGGCGCGCAGCGAGAGCTTGCCCTCGATGGTCGTGGCCCGGTAGCCGGGGGTGTCCTGCGGGACGATGTAGCCGTGCACCTGGCCGTCCTCGCCGCGTGCCCAGACCACCGAGATGTCGCCGATCGAGCCGAAGCCGATCCACTTCTTCTCGCCGTTGATGACGTACCCCTCGACGCCGTCGCGCGTCGCCTTCACGGCGGAGGTCTCCAGGCCCACGGAGTCCGAGCCGTGCGTGGGCTCGGTCAGCGCGAACGCGCCCAGGACCTCGCCGCGGGCCATCGGGCCGGCGTACTTCTCGACCTGCTCGTCGGAGCCCAGCATCACGATCGAGCGCAGCGCGAGGCCGCCCTGCACGCCGCAGATCGTGGTCACGGAGCCGTCGCCGCGCGACATCTCCATCGCGGACAGGCCCTCGGCCATCTTCGAGATCTTCGGGAAGCCGGGCACGTCCACGCCGTCGCGCAGGAAGTCGAGCTCGGCCATGCGCTTGACCAGGTCCATCGGCACCTCGTACCGCTCCCAGTAGCCGTCGATGACGGGGAGGACCTCGTCCTGCACGAACCGGCGGACGGCGAGCTGCTGCGCCCGCTCCTCCTCCGTGATGTCGGCGAACACGCCGGCGAAGTCGATGTCGAGCGGCTGCGTGAGGTCGTAGTCGGGCGCCGTCACCCCTGGGGTCTGAGTCATGCTCCCCATGGTGCGCCGGTACCGGATCTCAGGTCAAGCGATACTAGGTCTCACAGATCGGGGCTCCCGGCGTGCCGGCAGGCACGCCCGTGCGCCCAGGCCTGGGGCCGGGTCCGCACCCGCTCGCCCGACGCCGCCGCACGCCGCACCTCGAGCTGCAGGTACTGGTCCTGGGCCGCCTCGGCGACGGAGTACGGCGGCGGCGCGCCGTGCAGCACGTGGTCGGCCATGTCGGCGACGATGCGCGCGATCGACAGCTCGTCGTCGGGCAGGCGGGCCGGGCGGAACGCGTTGCGGTGCACCCACTCGCCGTCGAGCGTGTACCCCCGCAGGAACATGCCCTCGTGGCTGCCCGCGCCGCCCGCGGCGACCCGCTCCAGCGTGGCGCGCCGGGGCTGCCCGTCGGCGCCGACCGTGCGGACGACGTCGTCGCGCAGCTCGCCGCGCTCGCCGCGGACCAGCAGCGCGGGGGAGCGCACCCAGGAGCGGTACTGGACGTCGTCGAACTCGTAGGTGCCGAGCCGGTCGCCGAAGTCCAGCCACGCCGTCGCGTGCACCGTGTCGACCAGGGCGAGGTCGTCGGGGTCGGCCGCCCGGCTGGGGCTCGGCAGCACGCGGCGGGCGTCGCGCCGGGCGGTGATCTCGGCGTCCTCGAAGCCCGCGCCCAGGGCCCGGCGCAGCACGCTGATCCCGTGGTAGTCGTGCGCCACCGCCACGTGGGCGTCGGTCACCGCGCCGAGCCGGCCCGACGCCGCGACCGCGAGCTGCGCGCCGATCAGCGGCTCCAGGTGGTACTGCTCGGCGACGTGCACGCAGGCGCCGTCGTCGACGAGCCGCTGCAGCGCGGCGAGCTCCTCGACCGTGCCCGCCGCCGGCGTCTCCGTGAGCACGGGGACACCGGCGGCGGCGAGGTCGCGGATCACGGGCTGGGCCGCGCCCGCCGGCAGGGTCAGCAGCACGACGTCGGGCCGGCCCGCGGCGAGCAGCTCGGCCACCGTGGCGAAGGCCGGGGCGGGGAGACCGGGCAGGCCCGCCGCGACCAGGCCACGGGTCGCCAGCACTTCCCGGTCCGCCGCGTTGCGGGTGGCCACGCCGGCCACCTCGAAGCGGTCGGGCAGGGCGTGCAGCACCCGCAGCATGGTGCGGGCGCGGAAACCCGAGCCGACGATCCCGATCCTGGCCGTGCGCTCCTGTGCGTTCACGAGCACCGACGCTACGCGACCGGCCGGGCGGTCAGGCGGCCGCGACCGCCACCTGGTCCGGCCCGGCGTTCTCCCGGCGGCTGATGCGCCACCACGCGAAGAAGCCGAACAGCGTGAACGCGCCGTAGATCACGTACATGAGCGCGGTGGCCCAGTACCCGGCGGAGAACAGGAGCGGCACGCCCACGAGGTCGACGGCCACCCAGATCAGCCAGAACTCGACCCAGCCCTTGGCCATGCCGTAGGTGGCGAGCACCGAGCCGGTGAAGATCCAGGCGTCGGCCCAGACCGGCTCGTACGAGCCGAGGGTCCGGAAGAGGGGGGTCAGGAGCAGGGTCCCGGCGAACATCCCGGTCACCAGGCCGATGCGGACCCGCCACGAGGCCCAGCGCGGGTGCACCGCGACCGTGCCCGCGCCGCCGGCGCGCTGGGTCTGCCGCCAGCGGTACCAGCCGTAGACCGAGACGGCGATGAACATGATCTGGCGGGCGGCCTGGCCGAGCATGTCGGCCCGGCCGGTCTCGCCGAACCAGGAGCCCATGAAGACGGTGAAGAGCAGGATGTTGCCGACGATGCCCACCGGCCAGGCCCACACCTTGCGGCGCAGGCCGCCCAGGGCGGAGGCCAGGCCGAACAGGTTGCCGATGACCTCGCGCCAGTAGATCTGCTGGTCGCCGACCAGGAACGTCGCGTCGTAGGCGGCGCGGAACCAGTCCATTTCTCTTCCCTCTCCAGGTCCGCACACGGGGACTCCGGGGTGAGGGCCGGCGCGCCACGACGGCGCCGACGACGACGCGGTACCGGCGCCCCGAGGGGTCGACGGCGCGCGCCGCACGTGCTTCCTCCCATCCGGACTTTCACCGTCGGTCCTGGAGTTCCACCAGGTCAACCGGGCTTCCCCCGAAGGAGTCACCCGGGTCGCGGACTGTCACCGCCGGCTCGGAATTTCACCGACCCCGGAGCACGTGTGCAACTGCTGCACGATGTCTAGCGGAACACAGGATGCCACGGCGGCATTCCCGCCGGAACCCGCCCCGTGTCAGACCTACAGGTCACCCGAGGGAGCTGTACGTCTGACACGTCGTCAGACCAGCGCCTCGCGCACGGCGCGGGCCACCTCGTCGGGCCCGGCACCACCCTCGACGACCGCCACGACGACGCGGCGGGTGACCGGCGTGCCGCCGTCGGCCAGGGGGCCGGCCGCCGTGCCCAGGACGGCGGCGCGGCGCAGGTCGGCGAACGCCTCCTCCAGCTCGGGCCGCAGCTCGAGCGAGGGCGTGCGCAGCCAGCGCCGCAGGATCGCGTTGTGCACGGCGACCACCGAGGCCGCGAAGGCGATCGACGCCGTGGAGGCGGACCGCTCCGGCGGCAGGGTGTCGCGCAGGTAGTGCGTGAACGCCCGCTCGTAGCGGTGCGTCGTGATGAGCTCACGGTCGCGCAGCGCCGGCACCTGCTGCAGCAGTGCGTACCGGGCGAGCGACGTGTCGCGCTGGCCCACGTGGTGGTCGAACACCATGCGCGCCGCGCGGCACACCTCGAGGTACGGGTCGACGTCCGGGTCCCAGCCGCGGCCCAGGTCGTGGCCGGACTCCTCGCTCGCCCGCGCGTCGGGGCGCGTCGCGGCGAGCATGACCACGACCTCTTCGAGCAGCAGCTCGTGGTCGGCGAAGACCACGTCCTCCTTGGAGCGGAACCGGCGGAAGAACGTCGCACGGCTCACCTTCGCGGCGTCGGCGATCTCCTCGACGGTGGTTCCCTCGTACCCCTGCCGGGTGAACAGGTCCACCGCGGCGTCGACTGCCTGCGCGTGCGTGTGGGTCCGTACGGCGGTCATGCCAGGCAGGCTACCGCGTGCCCCCCGGGCGCCGTGAAGAGTCTTTGAGCGAAGAATGGGGTTCATGATGCGAATTTTCCCGTTTGCCGGAGATCTTCCCTGACTGCAGTCTGCGCAGGTAGCGCACCTCGCGCACGGCCGTCAGCAGGCCGAGGACACCGGGCACCGCGGCCCACGGGTGACCGAGGATCACGCCCACCAGGCACACCAGAAAGATCACCCCGCCGGCGACGACGGTGGCGAGGCTTCCCCAACGGATCCCGGTCACGCAGGTGAGCGTAGTCTGCTGCGCGTGACCGAGACCGCTGACCGTCCCGTCGTCGACGTCTACGTCGACCCCATGTGCCCCTTCGCCTGGATCACGTCGCGCTGGGCCCTCGAGGTGGCCCAGATCCGCGACGTCGAGCTCACCTTCAAGCTGATGAGCCTCTACCTGCTCAACAAGGACCGGGACATCGACGACGGCTACCGCGCGCGCATCGAGCGCTCCCGCGGCATCGGCCGCGTCGCCGCCGCCGTCCAGACCGACCACGGCCCCGAGGCGTTCTCCGCCTTCTACACCGCCGCCGGCACGCGCATCCACAACCAGCAGGACAAGGCGTTCGACGACGTGGCCGTCGCGGCGCTCGCCGAGGCCGGCCTGCCCGCCGAGCTCGCGCGCGCGGCGACGTCCGAGGACTACGACGAGGAGCTCGCGGCCTCCCACGAGGCCGGCATGAAGCCCGTCGGCGACGACGTCGGCACGCCCACCATCCACGTCGACGGCGTGGCCTTCTTCGGCCCCGTGCTCACGCGCATCCCGCGCGGCGAGGAGGCCGGCGCCCTGTTCGACGCCTCCGTGGCGCTCGCGCGGTACCCGTACTTCTACGAGATCAAGCGGTCGCGCACCACAGATCCCCAGTTCGACTGACCCACCGGCACCAGACCCACCGGCACCAGAGGAAACATGACTCTCGACCTCCGCATCTTCGTCGAGCCCCAGCAGGGCGCGACGTACGACGACCAGCTCGCCGTCGCCCAGGCGACCGAACGGCTGGGGTTCAGCGCCTTCTTCCGCTCCGACCACTACCTCGCCATGGGCGACCGGGACGGCCTGCCCGGGCCCACCGACTCCTGGATCACGCTGGCCGGCCTGGCCCGCGAGACCTCGACCGTGCGGCTCGGCACGCTCGTCTCCTCGGCGACGTTCCGGCACCCCGGCGTGCTCGCCATCCAGGTGGCGCAGGTGGACCAGATGTCCGGCGGCCGCGTGGAGCTCGGGCTCGGCACCGGCTGGTTCGCCGCCGAGCACGCCGCCTACGGCATCCCGTTCCCCGACAAGCGGTTCGGCATCCTCGAGGAGCAGCTCGCCGTCGTCACCGGCCTGTGGGGCACGCCCGTCGGCGAGACCTTCTCCTTCTCGGGCGAGCACTACCAGATCACCGACTCGCCCGCGCTGCCCAAGCCCGCGCAGTCGAAGATCCCCGTGCTGGTCGGGGGCGGCGGCCCGCGCCGCACGCCCGCCCTGGCGGCGCGGTACGGCGACGAGTACAACCAGTCCTTCCCGGAGATCAGCGAGGTCGGCCCCCGGATCAAGGTCATCGAGAAGGCCCTGTCCGACGCCGGGCGCGACCCCGGTTCGATCGTCCAGTCGGTGGCGCTCGTCGCCGCGGTCGGCACGGACGAGGCCGAGTTCACGCGGCGTGCGGCGGCGATCGGCCGCGAGCCCGCCGAGCTGCGCGAGCACGGCATCGCCGGCACCGTCACCGAGGTGGTGGACCGCCTCAAGGCCCTGGAGGCCGACGGCGTCCAGCGCGTCTACCTGCAGGTGCTCGACCTGGCGGACCTCGACCACCTCGACCTGGTCGCGCGCGAGGTGCGCCCGCAGCTCGGCTGACGCGACCACCGCCTGTGACCGGGCCGCCCCGCCGTCGTGCGGGGCGGCCCGTTCGCTTCCGCAGGCCGCCGGGGTGAAATTTCCTTAGGGTCTTCCCAGCCGCTCCTCGCGACAGACCCAGGAGAAGTCCATGCAGAGCATGTCTCGTGTTGCCCGTGCTTCTCTGGCCGCGGCGGTGCTGGCCGCCGGGGCGCTCGCCGCCGGCCCGGCCGCGGCCTCCGCCGACGACGGCTTCCGGCGCGGCCCGGACCCCACGGAGGCGAGCATCGAGGCGCCGCTGGGCGCGTTCGCCGTCGAGCAGCTCGTGATCCCGCGCGCCGCCGCCGAGGGGTACGGCGGCGCCACCGTCTACTACCCGGCCGACACGTCCGAGGGGACGTTCGGCGCGGTCGCCGTCGCGCCGGGCTACACGGGCACGCAGGCGAGCATCGCCTGGCTCGGACCGCGGATCGCCTCGCAAGGCTTCGTCGTCGTGACCATCGACACGAACAGCCCGGGCGACTCGCCCGACCGCCGCGGCGACCAGCTCCTCGCCGCGCTGGACCAGCTCCGGGACACCGCGGTCGCGGACCGCGTCGACCCCGCGCGGCTGGCCGTGATGGGCCACTCGATGGGCGGCGGGGGCAGCCTGGAGGCGGCCAAGGACCGCCCGACGCTCCGGGCGGTCGTCCCGCTCACGCCGTGGAGCGTCGACAAGACGTTCCCCGAGGTCGCGGCGCCGACCCTGATCATCGGCGCCGAGGACGACATCGTCGCCCGGGTCCGCCTGCACGCCGAGCCGATGTACGAGTCGCTCCCGGCGGGCGGCGACAAGGCCTACCTCGAGCTGCGGCACGCGACGCACGACGCCCCGGTCCTGCCGGACACGACGATCGCCCGGTACGGCATCTCGTGGCTCAAGCTTTACGTGGACGACGACGAGCGGTACGCCCGGTTCCTCTGCCCCGCGCCGGAGCCGGACGACGCGATCAGCGAGTACCGCAGCACCTGTTGACGGGGCGGCACCGGCTGACCGATAAGATCCGCGCGACCCTCACGTTGCGAGATCAAGGACAACACAATGCGACTCGGCTGGACGCTGCACGGTGATGGCGCGCGCATCACCCCCGGAGAGGTGGTCGCCCCGCACGAGCGGCTGAGCTGGCCGCGCACGGTCGGGATCGGCCTGCAGCACATCGTCGCGATGTTCGGCGCCACGTTCCTCGTGCCGACCATCACCCAGTTCGACGCGGCGACGACGCTGTTCTTCTCGGCGATCGGCACCATCGGGTTCCTGCTCATCACGGGCAACAAGCTGCCGAGCTACCTGGGGTCGAGCTTCGCGTTCATCGCGCCGATCCTCGCGGCCACGGCGTCGGCCGGGCAGTCCGCCGCGATCGGCGGCATCCTCGCCACCGGTCTGCTCCTGGCGCTGGTCGGCGTGATCGTGCACTTCGCCGGGGCGCACTGGATCCAGATCGCCATGCCGCCCGTGGTCACCGGCGTGATCGTGGCGCTCATCGGACTCAACCTGGCGCCGGTGGCCTGGGGGTCGTGCACCGCCGACGGCTGCACCGGCTTCCAGGCATCGCCCGTCACGGCCGTGATCACCCTCGCCTCGATCATCCTGATCCAGGTGCTGTTCCGGGGCATCGTCGGCCGCCTGGCGATCCTGCTCGGCGTGGTGATCGGCTACGTCGTCGCCACCCTGCGCGGCGAGGTCGACTTCACCCCGGTGGCGGAGGCCGACTGGTTCGGCCTCCCGCACTTCACCGCGCCGTCGTTCGACCCGAGCGTGCTCGGCCTGTTCCTCCCGGTCGTGCTGGTGCTCATCGCCGAGAACGTGGGCCACGTGAAGTCGGTGGCCGCGATGACCGGCCGCGACTACGACAAGCTCACCGGTCGCGCCCTGTTCGCCGACGGCCTCGCGACCACGCTGGCCGGCCTCGGCGGCGGCTCCGGCACCACCACGTACGCCGAGAACATCGGCGTCATGGCCGCCTCCCGCGTGTACTCCACGGCGGCCTACTGGGTGGCCGCGTTCGGCGCGCTCGTGCTCAGCATGTCGCCCAAGTTCGGCGCGCTGATCAACACCGTGCCGCAGGGCGTGCTCGGCGGCGTCACCACCATGCTCTACGGGATGATCGGCATCCTCGGCGCCCGGATCTGGGTGCAGGCCAAGGTCGACTTCTCCGACTCGGTGAACCTGACCACGGCGGCCGTGCCGCTGATCATCGGCATCGCGAACTTCACGTGGACGGCCGGCGACCTCGAGTTCGGCGGCATCGCGCTGGGCACCGCCGCCGCCCTGGTCATCTACCACGTGATGCGCGCGATCGGCCGCTGGCGGGGGACCGCCCAGGGCTGATCCCACCCCGTGCCAGACGTACAGGTCACTCTGGTGGCCTTACGTCTCACACGGGTATGGACAGCCGACTGAACGCGTGGTTAGCATCTTAAACATGCGTTCAGTCGACGACGTCGAGGACCTCACCTCCCGCGCCAGGATCCGGGACACGGCGATCAGCAGGTTCGCGGTGGGGGGCTTCGGCGCCTCGATCCGCACCATCGCGGCCGACGCCGGAGTCAGCGCCGGCCTCGTGATGCACCACTTCGGCTCCAAGGACAAGCTGCGGGCCGAGTGCGACGCGCAGGTGCTGGCCACGATCCGGCGGCTCAAGCGCGAGAACGTCGCCGACGCCGCCGCGAACCAGAGCTTCTTCTCGAAGTTCGCGGCCGCGGAGGAGAACGCGAGCCTCGTCGGCTACATCCTGCGGTCCATGCAGGACGGCGGCCCGCTCGCCCGGGAGTTCATCGACCACATGGTCACCGACGCCGTCGGCTACACCCGGGAGGGGGTCGCCGCCGGCGTCATCGTGCCCAGCCGGGACGAGGCCGCCCGTGCCCGCTACCTCACGCTCTCCGCCCTCGGCGCCCTGCTGCTCGAGGTGACGCTCGACCCGCCGGAGGACCCGGCCGACCTCGCCGGGATCGTCCGCGGCTACCTGACCAACAGCTACCTGCCGATGATGGAGCTGTTCACCGAGGGGTACCTCACCTCCCGCAGCATGCTCGACGACTACCTCATGTACGTGCCGGAACCGGGAGCGAGCAACTCATGACCGTCACACCCGCGATCGAGATCCAGGACCTGCACAAGTCCTTCGGCGCCGTTCAGGCGCTCGACGGCCTGAACCTGACCGTCCGCCCGGGGGAGGTGGCCGGGTTCCTCGGCCCCAACGGGGCGGGCAAGTCCACCACCATCCGCGTGCTGCTCGGCCTGCTGCGGCCCGACGCCGGCCGGGTCGGCCTGCTGGGCGGCGACCCGTTCGCCCAGGCGGTGGACCTGCACGGGCGCCTCGCCTACGTGCCGGGCGACGTCACGCTCTGGCCCAAGCTCACCGGCGGGGAGGCCATCGACCTCCTGCTCCGGCTCCGCGGGGTCAAGGTGGACCGGGCGCGCAAGGAGCGCATGCTGCAGCGCTTCGAGCTGGACCCCACCAAGCGGGCCGGCACCTACTCGAAGGGCAACCGGCAGAAGGTCGCCCTGGTCGCCGCGCTGAGCGCCGACGCGGAGCTGCTGGTGCTCGACGAGCCCACCTCCGGGCTGGACCCCCTCATGGAGGCCGTGTTCCAGGACTCGATCCGCGAGGCGACGGCGCAGGGCACCTCGGTGCTGCTGTCCAGCCACATCCTCGGCGAGGTCGAGGCGCTGTGCGACACCGTCACGATCATCCGCAACGGCAAGGACGTGCAGTCCGGCACCCTCGCCGAGCTCCGGCACCTCACGCGGTCCAAGGTCTCCGCCGTGGTCACGGGTGACGTCGGCGTGCTGGAGTCGCTCACGGGCGTGCACGACCTGCTGGTGAGCGACGGCGGGGGTGCCGGGACGCGCGTCGCCTTCCACGTGGACGACGACGCGCTGCCCCGCGTCACCAAGGCCCTCGCCGGCCTGGAGCCGCACGGCCTGACCGTCGAGCCCCCGTCGCTGGAGGAGCTGTTCCTGCGCCAGTACGGCGACGAGCTCGAGCGGCTCGAAGAGGCCCCGGCAGGCCGGTCATGACCACGACGGCGCTGCCGGCGGTCCCGGCGCTGGAGCGCCCGGCGCTCGCACTGCGTGGTGCGTTCGCCGGCACGGGGGACCTGCTGCGGCTCGCGCTGCGTCGCGACCGCGTGCTGCTGCCGGTGCAGCTCGTGGTCTGCGCGCTGCTGTTCGTCAGCACGCTGAGCTCCGTGTCCGAGCTGTACGGCACGCAGGAGCAGCGCGACACGATCCAGGGCACGCTGGTGGCCAACCCGGCGTTCCTGGTGCTGCTCGGTCCGTACGAGAACACGGGCTCGGTCGCGTCCACGGTCTCGTGGCGCGTGGGCATCTTCATGATCACCGTGTTCGGCGTGCTCGCCGTCATGGCCGTGGTGCGGCACACCCGCAAGGAGGAGCAGCTCGGCCGCCTGGAGCTGGTGCGCGCCGCCCGCGTGGGCTCCCTGGCGCCGCTGGTCACCGGCCTGGCGGTCGGCGCGATCTTCGCCGTCGCCTCGGGCGTGCTGACCGCCGCCGTGGTGTGGTCCCAGGGGCCGTCCGCGGGCGCGGTCGCCCTGGGCGCGCAGGTCCTGGGCGTGGGGCTGGCGGCGTCGGGCATCGCGGCGGTCACGGCGCAGGTCGCGTCGTCCTCGCGCGGGGCCAACTCGCTCGGCGTCTGGATCGTCATCGGTGGCTACCTGCTGCGCGGCGGGGCCGACGTCGACCCGGACGCCCTGGGCTGGCTGCACTGGGTGACGCCGGTCGGCTGGGCGCAGCAGATCGACCCGTACGGCGCGAACGACTACCTGCCGTTCCTGCTGTGCGTCGCGCTGTTCGTCGTGGGCGGGCTGGCCGCCGGCTGGCTCACGCTGCACCGCGACCTCGGAGCGGGCCTGATCGCGGAGCGCCGCGGGCCGGCCCACTCGACGTCGCTCACCTCGACGTCGGCGCTCGTGGCGCGCCTGACCCGCTCGTCGTTCGTGATCTGGGCGGTGTCCGTCGGCGTCTACATGTTCTTCGTCGGCTACCTGATGGCGACCGCCGGCACCATGGTCACCGAGAACGAGCAGTTCGCCCAGTACGTCACGGCGATGGGCGTCCAGGGCTCGGACATCGCGGCGGGCTTCGCCGCGCTCATCATGTCCTGGACGGCGTACGCGGGCGCCGGGTACGGCGTCACCGTGGTCCAGGACATCCGCACGGAGGAGGCGCTCGGTCGTACCGAGGCGACGCTCGCCACCCGCGTGTCCCGCACCCGGTACCTCGCCGCCTGGCTGACGGGGGCGATCGGCGGCGCGGTCCTGCTGCTCGGCCTCGCGGGGCTCGCGCTCGGCGCGGGCAACGCCCTGTCGTCCGGCACGAGCTGGGGCGACTCGATCGCCGACGGCCTCGGCGCGGCGGTGGTCCACGTGCCGGCGGTCCTGGTCGTGATCGGACTCACGTCCGCGCTCTTCGGCTGGTTCCCGCGGCTGGTCGGGCTGGGCTGGGCGGTCATCGCGGCCAGCTTCCTGGTGACCTTGCTCGGCAGCCTGCTCGACCTGCCCGACGCCGTGACCGACCTGTCCCCGTTCGCGCACGCCCCCGCCGTCCCCGCGGTGGCCTGGTCCGACGTGGACTGGGCCCCGCTGGGCTGGCTCCTGCTCATAGCGGCCGCGTTCCTCGCGCTCGCTCTCGCCGGGTTCCGGCGCCGTGACGTGCCGGTCGTCTGACCCCCGCCGGCCCTGCTGGGCCGGCGTCAGGCCAACTGTTGTCGACACTCGCGTTCCGGTAGGGTTCGGGACGCCGTCCGGTGTCAGCAGGCAGGTTCGACAGCCGCTCCCGGACGTGCCCCGCCGAGTCCAGTGAGGACGGACCGATGATCTTCAAGGCCGTAGGAGACGGCCGCCCGTACCCCGAGCACGGGCGGTCGCGCACACGCGACTGGGTCGACGTGCCCCCACGGCAGGTACGCCTCGACGAGCTCGTGACCACCAAGCGCACGCTCGACCTCGACCAGCTCCTGGCCGAGGACTCCACGTTCTACGGCGACCTGTTCGCCCACGTCGTGGAGTACGAGGGCACGCTCTACCTGGAGGACGGCCTGCACCGCGCCGTGCGCGCTGCCCTCCAGCAACGTCCAGTCCTGCACGCTCGCGTGCTCACCATCCGCTGAGCTCAGGTAGGTTCATCGCGTGACATCCCCCGGGTACGACCAGGCGCGCGTCGAGCGCCGGCGTCGAGAGCACGAGCGCCAGGCCGTGGTCTTCGGCGTGCTCATCGCGTTCCTCGCCGTGTGCGGCATCTTCGCGCTCGCGGTCTACTCGGGCGCCATCAGCTCGCCCTTCAACCGCCCGTTCACCACGGTGGGTGCGGCGGAGCAGAAGACCTACCCGGTGCCCTGCCTGCCCGCGGTCAAGGGGCAGCCCGACGGCGCGCTGCCGGCCACCTACTCGGACGTCCAGATCCGCCTGCTGAACGCCTCGGAGGAGATCGGCCTGGCCAGCGCGCACGAGACCGTGCTCGCCGACCGCGGGTTCAGCATCATCTCCAAGGGCAACGTGCCGGTGCAGCTCCAGGAGTCGGAGATCCGGTTCGGCCGCAAGGGGATCGTGCAGGCCTACACGCTGGCCGCGCAGTTCCCCGAGATCCGCCTGGTCCTCGACGACCGCAGGGACCGCAAGATCGACCTGCTCATCGGCGAGGAGTTCGAGGCGCCGCTCGACGTGGAGGACGTCGAGCTGACCGCCGACAAGCCGCTCATCAACGCCGAGGACTGCGTGCCGTCCGGGGAGATCGAGCCCGAGAAGCGCATCGAGCCGAGCGCGACCGATGACGAGGACCAGCCCGCGAAGTAGGGTCTGTGCCGTGCTGACGCCGTCCTCGGGAGCAGTGGGCCTCGGCCGCGCGCTCCTCTGGGCGTCGGTCGTGCTCGGGCTTGCCCTGACCGCGCACTCGGAGGCGGGCGGCCACGTGCCGCCCGTGGCGGCTATCGCCCTGCTGGGCGCGCTGCTGCTCGCCGTCGCCGCGGGCGCCGTGCGGCGGCAGATCCGCTGGCCGGGCGGCCTCGCCCTGGCGGGCCTCGGCCAGCTCGGCGCCCACCAGGCCTTCTCCTGGTTCGCCGGCGCCTGCCCGTCCCCGCTGCCCGACGGCGGCGCGGCGCACGGCCACCTGACCGCGCCGGCGGCCGGGGTCTACGGGTCCTGCGCCGGTGCGGCCGAGCCGGCGGTGCTCGCTCCGGAGATGCTCGCGTGGCACGTGCTGGCCACGGTCGTCGCCGTCGCGCTGCTCGTGGGCGTCGAGCGCGGGGTCTGGCTGCTCGCGTCGTGGCTGGTGCGGCCGCTCGCCGTGGAGCCCCTGTGGTTGCCCGTCGTCCGCCGCGCCCTCGTGCCGGCGGCGCTCCGTGCGCTGCCGGGTCGCGTGGACGTGCACGTGGCGCCGGAGCGGGGACCGCCGTCGTCGGCCCTGGTGATGCGCCTCGCGGCCTGACGGAGTCGGGCGGGTGGCGTGTCGCCGCACGCCCTCCCGACCACTCCGTACCGAAGGACCGAGCACATGACTCGCTTCAGCCTGCCCGCCCGCCGCGCCCTCGCGGCGGTCCCCGCCACCGCCGTCCTGGTGCTGCTGCCCACCGTGGCGTACGCCCACGTGACCGTGAACCCCGACACGACCGCCGCCGAGAGCTACGCGAGCCTCGCGTTCCGCGTGCCGACGGAGTCGGACTCCGCCTCCACCGAGAAGCTCGTCGTCGACCTGCCCACCGACACCCCGTTCCTCAGCGTCACGCCCCGCACCCTGCCGGGCTGGGACGTCGAGGTCGAGGTGGCCGAGCTCGACGAGCCGTTCGAGGTCGAGGGCGCGACCGTCGACGAGGCCCCCGTCCGCGTGACCTGGACCGCCCAGGAGGGCAACGAGGTGCCGCCGCACGAGTACCAGGAGTTCGCCGTCCGGGTCGGCGCGCTGCCCGCCGAGGGCACCGACGTGGTGCTGCCCGCGCACCAGACGTACACGGACGGCAGCGTCGTCGACTGGGACGACCTGGCCGGCGACGACGGCAAGGAGCCCGAGGCGCCCGCCCCGGTGTTCACCACGACCGCCGCCGAGGGCGACGGGCACGGCGGGGCGGCCCACGCGGAGGCGGCCTCGGACGGGGCCGCCGTGGCCGGTGACGAGCCCGCCGTCGACCCCGTGGGCCGCTGGCTGGGCGCCGCCGGGATCGTGGTCGGCGCCGTCGGGATCGGCGCCGCCCTGGTGACGCGCCGCCGCGCCTGACCTCGTCGGGGTGGCGGCCGCGCGTGCAAGACTGGAGCGTGCCCGCCGCCACCCCGACCCGCAGGCAGCGACTGCGCGCAGAGCTGCTGCATGAGGCGCGCGCGGCGGCCCGCCGGCTCCTCGCCGAGCACGGCGCGGACGGCGTCACGATGGTCGCGGTCGCCAAGGAGGTCGGGATCGCCGGGCCGGGCATGTACCGCTACTTCGAGGGACGCCCCGGCCTGCTCACCGCCGTCTACGACGACACGCTGGACGAGCTGATCGCCTACCTGGAGCAGGCGGTCGCGCGGCAGCCGGCCGACGACCAGGCCGCACGGCTGCACGCCGCGACGCACGCGCTGTTCGTGTGGTGCCGCACCCACCGGAACGAGTTCGACCTGCTGCTGGGCGCCGACGCGCAGCACGCCGTGGGGCAGTCCGGCACGAGCCGGCCGCACTTCGTGCACCGGCTCGGCTCCGTGTTCGTGCCCACCTTCGCCGCCCTGTGGCGGGCCGGGGTCCCGTTCCCGGCCGACGCCGACGTCGCGCCCGGGCTCGCCCCGGAGCTCGACACGTACCGCGCGGTGCTCACGCAGGACAGCCCCGGGGTGGCTGAGGAGGTCCCCGTGGGCGTGGTGCACACGATCATGGTGTTCTGGCGCCAGGTCTACGGCCTGCTGTGCATGGTCGCGTACGACCAGCTCGACTACGCGTTCGGCAACTTCGACGCGATGTTCGACGACATGATGCGCAGCCTCCTGGCGTCCCTGGGGCTCGAGCCCAGCCCGCGGGTGGTGCTCGTCGAGGCCTGAGCTCCTGGCCCGGAGTCGGCTGTCCGGATAGTGTTCTGCGCCGGTACCGGGGGCGTGGGAGGGAGTCCGATGGAGCGCGATCTGCGGACGGACGTGCTCGCCGCGGCGAGTCGCCTGCTGGTCGCCGACGGCGTCCGGGGCGTCACCGTCCCCGCCGTCGCCCAGGACCTCGCGCTGCCCGAGGCCGACGTCGCGCGCGCCGTCGGGGACCGCGTCGGGCTGCTGGAGGCCCTGTACGAGGCGACGATGGACCGCCTGCTGGCGTTCCTCGGCGCGGCGGTGGCGCAGCAGGGCCCGGACGACCTCGCGGCCCAGGTCGAGGCGGGCACGCACGCCGTCGTCGTGTGGTGCGGCACGCACCGGGCCGAGTTCGGCCTGCTGATGGGGCCGGGCTTCCGGGACGCCGTCGGCGCCCGCGCGTCGGTGCGGCAGAGCGTCGCCTCCCGGCTCGGCGGTGCCTGGGCGCCCCTGTTCGACCGGGTCCGCCGCGCGGGCGCGCCCTACCCGTCCGACGTCGACCTCCCGGCCGACCTGGCGCAGCAGCTCGACGTGTACCGGCGGCTGCTCCTGCGGGCCAACCCCGGGATGGGCGACGACCTGCCCCTCGGCGTCGTCTACCTGATGACGGTCGGCTGGCGGCAGATCTTCGGCGTCCTGTGCATGCTCTCGTTCGACCCCGAGGCCCCGCCCGTGAGCGAGTTCGGCGACTCCATCGCCCAGCTGAACCGGTCGCTCCTGGAGCTGGTGGGCCTGGCGCCGAGCCCGGTGGTGCGCCTGGTCGAGGTGCCCGGGGCGGCCTGAGACTCAGCCGAGGACGTCCACCAGGAGGTCCGCCAGGCTCGCGGCCAGCGTGCCGTCCGGGTCGAGGTCGGGGTCGAAGACCGTGAGCTGCAGCCCCACGCAGCGCGGGGACGCGCACAGGGCCGTCAGCAGCTCCAGCACCTCCGGCCGGTCGAGCCCGCCGGGGTCGGGGCTGTCGACGGCCGGCATGACCGTCGGGTCGAGCACGTCGGCGTCGACGTGCACCCAGAACCCGTCCAGCCCGGGGCGTTCGAGGCGGTCCAGCGCGGCGCGGCCGACGGCGGCCGCCCCCGCCTCGCGGACCGCGGCGACCGGTCGGACCAGCAGCTCGGTATCAGCCAGCTCGGCGGTGTACTCGTCGTCGTCCCGGATGCCGAGCAGCGCGACGTCGTCGTCGCGGACGTACGGCCGCAGCCCACCGATGTCGGTGAGATCCGGCTGGCCGCGCCCGGTGACCAGGGCGAGGTCCTCGCCGGCGGCCGCCCCGACCGCGGGTGCGTTGCCCGGATGGCGGAAGTCCGAGTGGCCGTCCAGGAACGCGAGGCCGAACCGGCCGCGCTCGCGCAGGGCCAGGCCCGCCCCGAGCAGGATGCTGCAGTCGCCGCCGAGGACCAGCGGGAAGGCACCTGCGTCGAGCAGCGCCGTCACGCGGTCCGCGAGCCGCCGGGAGTAGGCGGCGAGCTGCGGTGCGTGCGCGACGCCGTCGCCCGGCCGCCAGCCGTTCCGGTCGTAGCGGGGCGGGGTGACGCACCCGGCGTCCTCGGCCCCGGTCCGGTCCAGCAGCCGCTGGTCCCGCAGCGCGCCGGGCGCCTTGTACGTCCCGGGGACGACGCCGGGCGCCGGCGGGCGGAGCCCGAGGTTGGACGGAGCGTCGAGGACGGCGACGCGCCGGGTGGCGGCGTCTTCTGTGCGGGTGGGTGCGGGCATGCGCCCATGCTGCCCGGTGCGGGCAGCATGGGCACCATCGTTTCTCAGCCGATGCGGAGCAGGGCCTGGACCGGCGTGTGGTCGCTCGGGTAGCGGCCGTCCCGGGTCCAGGTGTTGATGGCGGCCGAGCGCACCTCGACGCCAGGGGTGGCCAGGATCCAGTCGATCCGGGTGCCCTCCGGGTCCGGGGTCCCGTAGTTGGGGAACGTGCCCACGTACGGCGTGAGCTGCCGGTCGGCGGCGAGCCAGGTGTCCTGCAGCCCGCCCTCGGTGACCAGCACGTCGTACGGCGTCGAGGCCTCCGCGGCGGCGTTGCAGTCCGCGGTGAAGACGACGGGCAGGCCCGCCTCGGCCACCTGGTCGCGCACCACCTGGGCGCTGCGCACCCGGGCGTTCTCGGCCTGGTGGTCGAAGTGCGAGTTGATGTGCACGAAGTCGCGGCCGGTCGCCTCGTCGTGGAACTCGGCCCAGGTGACGATCCGGGTCACGGTGTTGCCCCAGGTGGCGGAGCCGATCAGGTCCGGGGTGTCGGACAGCCAGAACTGGTCCCACCACTTCACGGTCAGGCGGCGGGCGTCGTAGAAGATGCCGGAGTACTCGCCGCCGGCGCCGCCGTCCCGCCCGAAGCCCACCATCCGGTAGTGCTTGCCCAGCCCGGCCTCGATGGCGGGGAGCTGGTGGAACAGCACCTCCTGGACGCCCAGGACGGTCGGCTGCTCCAGCTTCAGGAACGCGGTGGCCAGCGGGGCCCGCTCCGGCCAGTAGTCGGGCTGGCCCGGCTGCGTCTGCCCCACCCGGTCGTAGCGGACGTTGAAGCTCATGGCGTGCAGCAGGTCGCCGCGGGCGGGGCCGATCACCGGCTTGCCGCCCGGCGCGGTCCGCGCCACGGCCGGGCTCGCCAGCGCGGCCGAGACGCCGAGGGCGCCGACCGCGCCGGCGGCCGTGAGCATGGTGCGGCGCGAGACTCCAGCGCCACCAGGGATGACGGACATGCGCTCTCCTCCGGGTCAGGGGGTTGGTGCCGGTCCACCCGACCAGGTGAAAGTGAGCGTGTCCAGAACGTCGTGTGACGTGTGGGCGAATTGCGCGGCTTGTGCGGCCTGCGCGTCGGGTCAGGCCGTCTGGGTACGGGCGGCTCGCGCGCGGCCCACCAGGTGGTCGACGCTCCACGCGCCGGGGCCGGTGGCCGCCAGCACGAGCGCGCCGGCGCCGAGGGCCGCGACCAGCTCGAAGCCGCCCTGGTCGACGAAGATGCCGTTGCCGAGATGCACCAGCACGAGCGCCCCGAGCATGTTCAGCACCACCAGCAGGCCGACGACGGGGGTGGCCGCGCCGAGGATCAGCGCCGCGCCGCCGACGAGCTCGACCACGGCCGCGAAGACCGCGGCGGCCTGCGGCACGGGGATGCCCATGCCGGCGAAGGAGTCGATGGTGCCCGAGATGCCGAAGGTGAAGAACTTCTGGGCGCCGTGCGCGACGAGTACCGCCCCGATGGCGATGCGGGCGACGAGCGTCGCGAGGTCCCTGGTCCACGGAAACGTCATGAGAGAACTCCTGTGCTTGTTCTGGCCGGTGTGTTCTGGCAGGTGGGCGTGGGGCTAGGGGGTGAATCAAGTTGTAGCTTCAACTTTTGCGGCACGCTAGCACGGGGTGAATTGAGGCGACAACCATCGCGTGAGAGCCTGTCGCCGTGACCGACACCCCGTGGCTCGACCGTCGTCAGATGGCGGCCTGGGTCCGCTTCGTCGCGGTGCTGGAGCTGCTCCCCGGCGTCTTCGACAGCCAGCTCCGCCGCGACTCCGGCGTGACGCACTTCGACTACTTCGTCATGGCGGTGCTCTCCGAGTCGCCCAACCGCACCCTTCGGATGGCCGAGCTGGCGGGGGCGACGAACGCGACGCTGTCCCGGCTCTCGCACGTCGTGCAGCGCCTGGAGGAGCGTGGCCTGGTCGAGCGGATCCCCGGTCCGGGGGACCGCCGGGTGACCAACGCGCGGCTCACGGAGGAGGGCTGGGCCATGATGCGCGAGGCCGCGCCGGGCCACGTCGCCACCGTGCGCCGCCACGTCATCGACGTGCTGACGCCGGAGCAGGTGGACCAGCTCGCCGCGATCAGCGACGCCGTCCTGGCGAGCATCGACCCGCCGGGCCCGATGGCCGCGGGCTACCAGCGTTACGACGGGCCCGCCGGGTCAGGCGAGTAGCGCCTCGGTCGCGTCCCACAGCTCCCGCTGCACCGCCGCCGCGCGTCCCGGCTCCGGGCAGTCGAGCGGCCGGGCATCGCGCACGGAGTAGTAGCCGCCGGTCCGGGTCGCGAACGCTGGATCGGTCGCCAGTCGCGTGATGATCCCGGCGCCGCGTGCGGGATCGCCCACCCGCAGCCGGTGCAGCGTCCGTTCCAGTGCGCCGGCGAACGGCAGCTCGCGCCCGAGTCCGGTGGTGTTGAACCCGGGGTCGCAGCAGTTCGCGGTGACGCCTGTCCCGGCGAGCCGCCGCGCCAGTTCCTGGCTGAACATGATGTCCATCAGCTTGGTCCGCCCGTAGTGGGCGGCCGAGGCGCGCCGGCCGAACGTCCCGGTGAACGAGAGGTCACGCGCCGGTTCGATGCTCCTGGCCTGCCGGGCCGCCTCGGACGCGACGATGACCACGCGGGCCGGCGCCGCCGTCGTGAGCCGGTCGAGCAGTATGTTCGTCAGGATCCACGGTGCGAGGTAGTTCACCGCCGTCATCTCGGCGAGGCCGTCGGCGGTGACGCGCTGGCTGAACGCATGCAGCCCGGCGTTGTTGACCAGCACGTCGATCCGCTCGTAGTGCGCGGCGACGTCCTGGCCCACGCGGCGGACCTCGGCCAGGGACGAGAGATCGGCCAGGAACGTGTCGACGGCGGCGCCAGGAGTGGTTCGTGCGATCTCGGCGCGCAGATCGTCCGCCTTGGCGGCGTCGCGAGCCACGATCCCGAGGTGGAAGCCGCGCCGCGCCAGGTCGAGGGCGACGAGTCTGCCGAGCCCGTGGGTCGCTCCGGTGATGACGGCTGTGGTCATGGTGGCTCTCCCTTATCGTGAGGTACCTCAATGATTGCATGATGCTGAGGTACCTCACGAAAATGGGAGCGGATATGGGTGAGACGGTCGACGCCGGCGAGATCGGCCTGCGCTACCTGACGACGTCGGCGCGGCTGCGGCGGACCGTGGACGAGCACCTGGCCGGGGGCGGGGTGTCGCTGGCGCAGACCAAGATCCTGCAGGCGCTTGCCCGGAGCGGCCCGATCCGGCAGGCGGGGCTGGCTGCCGAGCTCGGGTACGCAGCGCGCTCGGTCACCCAGGCGGTCGAGGTCATGGAGCGAGACGGCTTGGTGCGCCGGACGTCGGACGACGCCGACCGCCGGGCCAAGGTCGTGACCATGACCGGGGAGGGTGCTCGCGCGCTTGCCGCCGGGGAGGCTGCGGGTGACGAGATCCTGCGCCGGATCTTCGGCGGCCTCGGCGCGGACCGGCTCGCGGCCCTGGGCGAGGCGCTCGCCGTCGTCGACGCCGCCGCGCGGGCGCTGGACCGGCCCGGAAACGACGATGACGCGGGACATCGGTGATGTCCCGCGTCATCGAAACTGCGGAGGATGGGGGATTCGAACCCCCGAGGGCGTTAACCCAACACGCTTTCCAAGCGTGCGCCATAGGCCACTAGGCGAATCCTCCTCGCGCGCCGCACAACGGCAGGCGCGCGACCACGGACCGGAGTCTGGCGCGGCCTGACGAGGATACCGGACGCCGTGCTCGGACAACGAATCGGAATCCGGGTGGGTCGATGTGAGGTGGCGAACAGCGGGTTCTGCCCGGTTCGGTCCGGGCGTCCGGATCGGTTAGGCTTGCGGCAGACCCCTCGTGCGGCACCATCTCGCCGAACTCCCCCAGGGCCGGAAGGCAGCAAGGGTAAGTGAGCTCTGGTGGGTGTGCGGGGGGTCCTTTCTTGCCCGGAATCTGGCGGGCCCGCCACCATGTGGACGGATTTTGGTCCGCATCGTGGGATTTACCCCGCAGGGATTGGCTTCGACGTCGTCCGGTGACGCACGATGTCCGCATGACCCGCACCCGGACCTCCGCAACGACGTCGCGCACCTGTCGCGACGCGATGTGTCGCGGCCGCGTGCGCGGCGGGCGAATGCGCGAGCGCTGACAGCGCCGCACGTTCCCGCGGTCCGTCCAGGACCGCCCCCGCATCGTCCCGAGCTCGCCACGTTGCTGATGGCCGTGGCCCGCCGTCGTCTTTCACCCTCGGCCTGCGCCCGACGCAGGCCCCCCGCATCCTGAGCACAGGCATACCCGCGCCCGTGCGCCCGAGAGGACCACCCATGTCTCGTTTCACCTCCGTCCTGACCACCGGCCTCGCCGTCACGGCCGTCCTCGCGCTGAGCGCCTGCGGCGGCGCCGACGAGGCCGCGCCCGCCACCGGCTCGGCCGACGACCCGGTCCGCATCGGCGTCGTCAACTCCGGCGACGACTACTGGACCACGTTCTCCGACCTGGCCGAGGAGGAGGGCATCAGCGTCGAGCTGGTGAACTTCAGCGACTACCAGCTCCCCAACCAGGGGCTGACCGACGGCGACCTGGACCTGAACCAGTTCCAGCACCTGCAGTTCCTCGCGAACTACAACACCGCCACCGGCTCGGACCTCACGCCGATCGCGGCCACCGCCGTCTACCCGCTGGGCCTCTACTCGCTCAAGCACGACGGCGTGGAGGACATCCCCGAGGGCGGCGAGGTGGCCATCCCGAACGACGACACGAACCAGGCCCGCGCGCTGCTCGTGCTGCAGGAGGCCGGCCTGGTCGCCCTGCGCGACGGCGGCAGCGCGTTCTCCACGCCGGCCGACGTGCTGGAGGACGAGTCCAAGGTGACCGTGACCCCGGTCGACGCCGCCCAGACGGCGCTCGCGCTGCAGGACGTCGACGCCTCGATCATCAACAACGACTTCGTGGGCGACGCCGACCTGACCTCCGAGGACGCCATCTTCTCGGACGACCCGGACTCCTCCGCCGCCGAGCCGTACATCAACGTGTGGGTGGCCCGCGGGGCCGACGCCGACAACGAGGTGTTCCAGCAGCTCGTCGAGATCTACCACTCCCCGGAGGTCGAGGAGGGCGTGCTCGAGGCCTCGGGCGGCACGGGTGTCATCAAGGACAACTCCGCGGCCGAGCTGCAGGAGATCCTGGCCGGCATCCAGGAGGACGCCTCCTGATGCCTGCGGCGACCAGCGGCATCATCCGGTTCGAGGGTGCCACCAAGGTGTTCCCGGGCCGGGGGAAGGGCGCAGAGGTGCGCGCCGTCGACGAGGTGACCCTCGACATCCGTGAGGGCGAGATCTTCGGCGTCATCGGGCAGTCGGGGGCCGGCAAGTCCACGCTGGTGCGCCTGATCAACGCGCTCGAGCGGACCACCGGCGGCGACGTCGTGGTCGACGGGGTCTCGCTCGGCTCGCTGAGCGAGGCGCGGCTGCGGCCTGTCCGGGCCGGGATCGGGATGGTGTTCCAGCAGTTCAACCTGCTGGCCTCCCGGACCGTCTCGGGGAACATCGCCTACCCGCTGGAGGTCGCCGGCTGGCCGCGCGCCAAGCGGGAGGCGCGGGTCGCCGAGCTGCTGGACTTCGTCGGCCTGGCGGACAAGGCGGGCGTGTACCCGTCCACGCTGTCCGGCGGGCAGAAGCAGCGCGTCGGGATCGCCCGCGCGCTCGCCACGAACCCGCGCATCCTACTGGCGGACGAGGCGACGTCGGCCCTGGACCCCGAGACCACGCGCGACGTGCTGGACCTGCTCCAGCGCGTCAACCGTGAGCTCGGGATCACCGTGGTCGTCATCACGCACGAGATGGACGTGGTGCGCTCGATCTGCCACCGCGTCGCGGTGATGGAGCGAGGGCGCGTCGTCGAGGTGGGGGAGGCCTACCAGGTCTTCAGCTCGCCCCGGCACGACACCACGCGGCGGTTCGTCGCGACGGCGCTGCGCGACCGGCCCTCGCCCGAGGTGCTGGCTCGCCTGCGGACGCGGCACACCGGGCACATCGTGACGGTCGGCGTGGACGAGGTGGCCGGCTCGTCGGCCGTGCTCACGCGCACGCTGCGCGAGCACGGCGTGGACGGCACGGTCGTGTTCGGCGGCATCACCGAGGTCGCGGAGCGGCCGTACGGGTCGCTGACGGTGGAGCTGGTCGGCGACGGCGGCTCCGTGGAGGCCGCAGTGGCCGCCCTCCGCGCCGTGACCTGGGTGGACGATCACGGCACCGCGGCCGACCCGCGCAAGGTGCGCGGCGTCGGGCAGCAGGACGCCCCGGACGCCGACCCGGCCGGTCCGCCGGACCCGGGCGCGCCCGGGGAAGGTCTGCCCGGGAACGGGCCGTTCGGCGGGCAGACGTGGCTGACGGGAGGGATTGACCTGTGAACTGGGACTACTTGACCCCGCTCCTCTGGGAGGCCGCGGGCCAGACGGCCTACATGGTGCTGATCACCCTGCTGATCGGCGGGTTCCTGGGCCTGGCGCTCGGGCTCGGGCTGTACCTGACGCGGCCGGGCAACCTGCTGCAGCACCGGTTCGTCTTCGCCGTGCTGAACCTCGCGGTGAACATCGTGCGGCCCATCCCGTTCATCATCTTCCTGGTGGCGCTCGGCCCGCTGACCCGTGCCGTCATCGGCTCGACGATCGGCATCGAGGCGTTCACGTTCGCGATGTGCTTCATGGCCACGTTCGTCTTCGCGCGGCTCGTGGAGCAGAACCTCGTGTCGATCGACCCCGGCGTGGTCGAGGCGGCCCGGGCCATGGGCGCGTCGCCGTTCCGGATCGTGCGGACCGTGCTGGTCCCGGAGGCGCTCGCGCCGCTGATCCTCGGATACACCTTCCTGTTCGTCGGCGTGCTCGACATGTCCGCGATCGGCGGCTACCTGGGTGCCGGTGGTCTCGGTGACTTCGCGATCGTGCAGGGCTACCGGCAGTACGACTGGGCGGTGACCGCCGTCGTCGTGGTGATCATCGTGGTGATCGTGCAAGCGGTGCAGTGGCTCGGCAACGGCCTGGCGCGACGGGCGCTGCGGCGCTGACGTGGGAGAGTGTGGCCCATGTCGGACCAGCCGCAAGCCCCGTACCCGGCCCAGCACCCGCCTGCGCCGCAGCCGATCAGTCCCGCCTACCGGAAGTGGGCCACCGCCCTCCTCTGGATCGCGGTGATCCTGCTGGCCTTCGTGGTCGTCGCGACCGTGGCCAGCATCGTGCTGCTCGTCCTGGCGGACAGCAGCCCCAGCGGTGGGGCCGGCGCGTACGGCTACCTCGCGATCTTCCTCTGGTTCGCGATCTTCGCCGTGTTCCCGTTCCTCCTGGGCGCCGGGATCCCCGGCCTGGTCATGCGGGCGCGCGTGCGGCGCACCCCGCAGGCCCTCGGCGGCACCGCGCCGTGACCTGACGACGTGGCCGTCCACCTGTGGACGGCCACGTCGTCAGTGTCGGTGGTGGCGTCTATCGTTGCGGGGGTGAGCACCGCCCTCTACCGCCGCTACCGGCCCGAGACGTTCGCCGAGGTGATCGGCCAGGACCACGTCACGGGCCCCCTCATGCAGGCCCTGCGCAGCGGACGGGTGAACCACGCCTATCTGTTCAGCGGCCCGCGAGGCTGCGGCAAGACGACGTCCGCCCGGATCCTCGCGCGCACGCTGAACTGCGCGAAGAACACGCCCGAGTCGCCCATCGACACCCCGTGCGGCGAGTGCCCCTCGTGCGTCGAGCTGGCGCGCGGCGGCCCCGGGTCCCTCGACGTGGTGGAGATCGACGCCGCCTCCCACAACGGTGTGGACGACGCACGTGACCTGCGTGAGCGCGCCACGTTCGCCCCGGCCCGCGACCGCTACAAGATCTTCATCCTCGACGAGGCGCACATGGTGACGCCGCAGGGCTTCAACGCGCTGCTCAAGATCGTCGAGGAGCCGCCGGCCCACATCAAGTTCATCTTCGCGACCACGGAGCCGGACAAGGTGATCGGCACCATTCGGTCGCGCACCCACCACTACCCGTTCCGGCTGGTGCCGCCGGACGTGCTGTCGCCCTACCTGGAGCACCTCTGCGGCGCCGAGGGCATCGAGGTCGGCGGGGGAGTGCTCCCGCTGGTCACCCGTGCGGGCGGCGGCTCGGTGCGTGACTCGCTCTCGGTGATGGACCAGCTCATCGCGGGCGCCACGGGCGGCGTCGTGGACTATGACCTCGCGGTCGGCCTGCTCGGCTTCACCCACGCCACCCTGCTCGACGACGTCGTGGACGCGCTGGCCGCGCGCGACGGCGGCTCGATCTTCCGGGTCGTGGACCAGATCATCGCCACGGGGCACGAGCCCCGCCGGTTCGTCGAGGACGTCCTGGAGCGCCTGCGCGACCTCATCGTCATCGCGGTCTCGGGCGACGCCGCCGACGCCGTGCTGCGCGGCATCCCCAGCGACCAGCTCGAACGGATGCGGGCCCAGGCCGGCCGGCTCGGCGTGGCCGAGCTCTCCCGGGCGGCGGACCTCGTGAACGCGGCCCTCACCGAGATGACGGGCGCCACCTCGCCGCGCCTGCACCTCGAGCTCCTGTGCGCCCGCCTGCTCCTGCCCGGTGCCGACGACGGCGCCGCGGGCCTCGCCGCCCGCATCGACCGCCTCGAGCGGGGCGGCATCGTCGCGTCGGGTGCGCCGGCTGCTGCCGCGCCTGGTGTCGGCGGCGGTGGCGGCGCGGCCGCACCGACCCAGGACTCCCCGGCGAGCGGCCTCGCCGGTGCCGCCGCCGCGCGGGCCGTGCTCGACGCCCGCAGGAAGCGCACGGAGCAGCCGGCCGGTGCGAGCCGGCCCGCGGAGAAGCCGGCGGCCTCGGCGCCGACGCCGGCCCCGGACCCGGAGCCGACGCCGGAGCCGACCTCCACCCCGCCCGCTCCGGCCGAGCAGCCCGCAGCCCAGGAGCCCACCCCGGCACCCGAGCCGACCGCGCCCGAGCCGACGACGCCGGAACCGGCCGCGCCCGAGCCGGAGCCCGCTCCTACCCCGGCCCCCGTGGCGACGGTTCCGGCGCCGGCGGCCGTCACGCCGCCGGGCGGCACCGAGCCCGAGGTCACCACCGAGACCGTCCGCCGGCGCTGGCAGGAGGTGCTCGGCGCCCTCGCCGCCGCCCGCGTGACGTGGTCGCTCGTCGGCCCGAACGCGCAGGTCGCGGCCCTGGAGGGCGGCACGCTCAAGCTCGGCTTCGGCGCGCCCGGCCTGGCCCGCGCCTTCTCCAACGCGCGGCACACGAGCGCCGTCGAGGAGGCGGTCTACCAGACCCTCGGCATCCGCGTGCGCGTCGAGGCGACGCTCGACGAGGGCCCGTCGGGTGGCGGCGGCCCGTCCGGCGGCGGCCCCTCGGGCGGCGCCCCGGGCCCCGGGCCGTCCTCGGGCGAGCCGCGCGGCGAGGCTCCCGTCGCGGCGCCGGCCCCCGCCGCGGCTCCCGAGCCGGACTGGCCCGACGTGCCCGCGCCGGGTGGCGGCGCCGTCACGGTCTCGGCGCCCGCGACCGCCACCGTCTCCGCGGCGAACGCCTCGGTCCCGGGACCGGTCGTGGCGCAGGGGAGCGTCGCGGTCGTCGAGCGGCCCCAGCCGTCCCGGTCCGAGCCGTCCCGTCCCGAGCCCTCCCGCCCCGCGCCGTCCGGCCCCGAGGCCGGGCGTCCTGAGCCGACCCGCTCGCCGTCCGCGGCCAGCGCGGCCGACCAGGCCTGGCTGGCGGGCGCCAGCGCGACCGAGCCGCCCGCGGACTACGACATGCCGGAGCCCGAGCCGGTCTACGAGGACTCCGCCCCGGCGAGCCGGCCCGCCCGGCCGGCGGCCGCCGCACCGTCGGCGCCGTCCGCCCCTCCGGCCCAGTCCGCCCCTCCGGCCCAGTCCGCGCCGGTCACCGGTGCCGGGAGCGCCCGGGAGGCCCTCCGGCAGGCGGCCGAGCGCCGCGCCCGCGCCGCCGCTGCCGGCGGTGCGCAGTCGGCCCCTCGCACCGCGCAGACCGCAGACCGGGGATCGGCGCCGGGCGACGGGCAGGACTACTACGACGAGCCGTCCGACGACGACCCGGACATCGTCACCGGGGGGCTGGCGGGCGTGTCGCTCGTGGTGCAGGTGCTGGGTGGCACGGTGATCGACGAGATCGTGGAGCAGGCATGAGCGGGAACGGGGAGAGCATGGGCGGATCGGACGGCCGGACGACGCTGCGGATCGTCGCGGCGGTCGTGGAGCGTGCCGACGGGCGGCACCTGCTGGTCCGCAAGCGCGGTACCCAGGCGTTCATGCAGGTGGGCGGCAAGATCGAGCCCGGTGAGGAGCCGCTGGCGGCGCTGCTGCGGGAGTTCGAGGAGGAGGTCGGGGTCCGGCTCGACCCGGCCGACATCGAGAGCATCGGGCGGTTCGGCGCACCCGCCGCGAACGAGCCCGACCACGTGGTCGACGCGCACGCCTACCGGGTGCGGCTGCGCGACAGCGAGCGGATCGCCGTCCAGGCGGAGCTCGAGGAGCTCGTCTGGATCGACCCCGCGGACCCGGTCGCCAGCTACCCGCTCGCACCGCTGTCGCGCGACCTGCTGGCCGCGGCCGGGCACTGAGCCCTGGCAGTCAGTCCTCGGCCTGTTGTGCCCGGTACCGGGCGACCTTCTCGGCGCGCTCGCGTTCGAGCCTGCGCCGCGGATCGCGGTCCTCGGACTGCTCGGCCGGCCCCGCCACGTGCAGCAGCAGCCAGTTGAGCCGCCACAGCACGCGGTAGCCCAGGGTCAGACCGTCGCGGTTGCGCATGCCCTGCCTCCATTTGGTTGGTGTACCAATAGTTTGCACACCAACTGTTAGCCTGGTCAAGAACGACCCCGGTCACGAGCCGAGAGGAGCCGCATGACCGCCACGTCCCACGCCGGCGTCGCGCCCGACCCCGAGGACCTCCTGGCCCTCGACCGTCAGGTGTGCTTCGCCCTCGCCGTCGCCTCGCGCAGCGTCATCGCGCTCTACCGGCCCCTGCTCGAACCGATGGGCATCACGCACCCGCAGTACCTGGTCATGCTCGCCCTGTGGGAGCAGTCGCCGCTGTCGGTCAAACAGCTCAGCGGGCTGTTGCAGCTCGACCCCGGCACCCTCTCCCCGCTGCTGAAGCGCCTCGAGGCGATCGGCTACGTGACCCGGCGCCGCGACCCGCGCGACGAGCGCGCCCTGGCCGTGGAGCTCACCGAGGAGGGTCGCGCGCTGCGCGAGCAGGCCCTGCGCGTGCCGCCCGCGATCATGGAGCGCCTGGGCATGTCCGCAGAGGAGCTCGGCCTGCTCCACCGCAGCCTCACCCGCGTCATCGCGGCGGCCGCCCCGTGAGCCGCGGGCGCCTGCACCACGTCGAGCTCTGGGTGCCGTCTCTCGCGCGCGCCGAGGTGTCCTGGGGCTGGCTCCTGACGACGCTCGGCTACGCCGAGCACCAGCGCTGGTCGGCCGGTGTGAGCTGGATCATCGACGGCACCTACGTCGTCGTCGAGCAGAGCCCCGCGATGGGGGCCGGTGCGCACGACCGCCTGGCGCCGGGGCTGAACCACCTCGCGTTCCACGGCGGCACCCGTGCCGAGGTGGACCGGCTGACCGAGGCCGCGCCCGCGCACGGCTGGTCGCTCATGTTCGCCGACCGGCACCCGCACGCCGGCGGGCCCGACCACTACGCGGCCTACCTGGAGAACGAGGACGGCTACGAGGTCGAGGTCGTCGCTAGCTGACCCGCTCGCCGGCCGGTTCGGCCGGGGCGGCCGAGGTGAGTGGGCGGACCGCCAGGAGCATGATCATCCACAGCATGGTGAACGGGATCACCGTGACGTTCTTGATCGCGAGCTCCCACGCCAGCCAGGTCTCCCGGTCGATGCCGCCGACCCGTCCGGCCAGCGCGTCGGGGATCACCTTGAACACGACGAGGAACAGCGCCAGCAGACCCATGGTCGCCAGGACCGTCGGCCAGTTCCGCGTGTTCCACGCCGACCACCGCGCCCCGGCGCCCTGCCAGGCGGTGCCGCGCAGGAGCGTGGCCGCCGCCCACACGACGAAGGCGATGCGGGCCACCGCCGTGAAGATCTCGCCGCCCGCCCCACCCGCCCAGTCGGCGGTGCCGCTCACCGAGAGGAAGCGCTGCGCCGAGGCGAGTGCGCCGAGGGCGAGCACGACCAGGTAGTGGCGGGCGAAGAACCGCCAGGTCTCGACAAGGATCGCGACTGCTCCGGACATGACGGACTCCGTTCGCTCGACTGAATGATTTAGTGAACTAAACCATATCGTCGAGTGCACAATGGGTTCATGTCAACACCCGCCGATCCCGGGGCGCGGCTCGGTACCGAGCTGAGCGACGCCGTCGTGATGTTCCACGAGGCGCTCGGCGCCCTGATGGGTCTCTCCGCCGCGGACAACAAGGCGCTCGGCGTCATCCGCCGCGAGGGCCCGATGTCGGCGCGCGAGCTCGCCGACCGGACGGGGCTCACCGCGGGCGCGGTCACGGGTCTGGTGGATCGCCTGGAGCATGCCGGCTACGCCCGGCGCACCCGCCACGAGACGGACCGGCGCCGGCTCGTGATCGAGGCCACCGCCCCGGCGTCACCGCAGGTCAACGAGGCTGCGGGCGAGATGGCGCAGGCCATGGCCCGGGTGACCGAGCAGTTCTCCCCGGACGAGCTGCTGGTCGTGGCGCGGTGGGTGGAGCTGACCACGGCGACCATGCGGGAGCAGGCGGTCCGCACCGCCGCCCGGACCACCTGACCGGTCCCGCACGGGCCGTGTCGGTGGCTCCTGGCACACTTCCCGGCATGTCCCACGACGTCACGCTCCGGCCCGCCTCCGCCCGCTCCGTCGACGAGCTCCGGGTGCTCGTCGATGCCGGTGCGACGCCCAAGTACCTGCACTTCTGGGGGCACCAGCCCGAGGCGGACGGCACGGTCGGCCGGGGCAGCCTGAGCCAGTGGTTCGAGGCCCCGTTCACCGTGGACGGCGTGCACTACCGCACGGCCGAGCACTGGATGATGGCGCAGAAGGCCCGCCTGTTCGGCGACCCGGAGGCCGAGCGCGCGGCGGTCGACGCCCTGAACCCCGCGCTCGCGAAGGCCGCCGGCCGCACGGTCCGCGACTTCGACGACGAGGTGTGGGTCCGGGAGCGGTTCGAGATCGTGGTGCGCGGCAACGAGCACAAGTTCGCCTCCCGGCCCGAGCTGCGCGACTTCCTGCTGCGCACCGGGTCCCGGGTACTGGTCGAGGCCAGCCCGCGTGACCGGGTGTGGGGCATCGGGATGGGGGCCAGGAACGAGAACGCCGAGCACCCGGCCGCCTGGCGCGGCCTCAACCTGCTGGGCTTCGCGCTGATGGAGGCCAGGGAGCGGCTGCGGAGCTGAGCCGGGCCGGCGAAATGAGCACGACTCCGCGGCCGCCCGGGCGCTAGCTTCCGGTGATGCGGAGCATCCCTGGCTCGATGGACCCGGACGTCGTCCGGGCCATCGACGCGCGCCTGGACCGGGTCGAGCAGGAGTACGACGTGCGGGTGCTCTGGGCGATCGAGAGCGGCAGCCGGGCCTGGGGCTTCCCGTCGCCGGACTCGGACTACGACTGCCGGTTCCTGTACGTGCGCCGCGTCGACGACTACCTGGGCCTGCGCGCGCGGCGCGACGTGATCGAGACGCCGCTGGACAGGGTCTTCGACGTCAACGGCTGGGACGTGCGCAAGGCGCTCGCCCTGATGGTCAAGGGGAACGCCACGGTCGGGGAGTGGCTGCGCTCGCCGATCGTGTATCGCGGCGACGCCGCCGTGCGCGACGACCTGCTGGCCCTCGCCGGCCGCACGGTGGACGGGCGCGCGCTGATGAACCACTACCTGCACGTCGGCCGGAGCAGCCTGGGCCTGTACACCTCGACCGGGGTGGCCAAGAAGTTCCTCTACGCCCTGCGGCCGGCGGTCACGCTGCGCTGGATGCGGGTGCGAGAGAGCGCCACCCCGCCGATGGACCTGCCCACCCTCGTCGCGGGCTCCGCGGTGCCCGGCGATGTCCGGGCCGCCGTCGACGAGCTGGTCCGCCACAAGTCGGCCGCCCGGGAGATGGGCGCCATCGCCGTGCCGCGGGTCCTGCCGGACTTCGTCGAGGCCGAGCTCCGTCTCGCGGAGGCGGCGCTGGCGGAACCCGGGCGGGCACGCGAGGGTCGCGAGAGCGCCTGGTCGCTCGCGGACGGCGCGTTCCGGCGGCTGGTCGACAGGCGCGAACCCGTGGGGTGAGAATGTCGCGTCGCCCAGCGAAAGGACGTGCTCAAGCATGTCGCGGATCCTGCCCCGCTCCACCCCCGAGGCCGAGGGAGTCGACCCCGCGGCGCTGCGGCGTCTCGTCGACCGCCTGGACGCGCTGGAGGACGTGCACAGCCTGATGGTGCTGCGCCACGGTCAGGTGATCACCGAGTCCTGGTGGCACCCGCACACGGCTGACCGCCCGCACGTCATGTTCTCGGTGAGCAAGAGCTTCACGTCGACCGCGGTCGGCATCGCGGTCCACGAGGGGCTGCTCGCCCTGGACGACAGGGTCGTCGACCTCCTGCCCGCCGATGCCCCCGCCGACCCGGGTGAGCACCTGCGCGCCATGCGCGTGCGCGACCTGCTGACGATGACCACGGGCCACAGCGCCTCCACGATGGAGGGTATCGACCGCACCATCTCGCTGCCGGGCGCGGGCTGGGCGCGCGCGATCCTGGCGCAGCCCGTCGAGCACGAGCCGGGCACGCACTTCGTCTACAACACGGGCGCGACCTACCTGCTCTCGGCGATCCTGCACCGGCTCACGGGCGAGCGGCTGCTCGACTACCTGACGCCGCGCCTGCTGGCGCCGCTCGGCATCACGCACGCCACCTGGGAGCAGGACCCGGACGGTATCGACGTGGGCGGGTTCGGCCTGTCGATCACTACCGAGGAGATGGCGGCGTTCGGGCAGCTCTACCTGCGGGGCGGCGTCTGGCAGGGGCAACAGCTCGTCCCCGCGGAGTGGGTCGCGGCCGCGACCGCCGCGCAGGTGCCGAACGGCCCGCACGGCTGGCCCGACTGGAACGAGGGCTACGGCTACCAGTTCTGGCAGTGCCGGCACGGCGCCTACCGGGCCGACGGCGCGTTCGGCCAGTACGTCGTCGTCCTGCCGGAGAAGGACCTGGTCATCACCATGACCTCCGGCCTCTCCGACCTGCAGTCCGTGCTCGACGTCGTCTGGGAGACCCTGCTGCCGGACGACGTCTGGGCGCGCCCCGCCGGGACCGAGCCCGGAACGGCACCCCGCGAGACCGCCCTGCCGACGCCGGCGGGCGCGGCGTCGTCCCCGCTGGACCTGCACGGCGTGACCTACGAGCTGGAGGCGAACCCGCACGGCCTGGGCGCACTGTCCGTCGGTCGAGCGGCGGACGGCGGCACGGAGCTGACGTTCACGACGGCCGGCGCGGACCAGTGCATCCGGTTCGGCCACGGCGAGTGGGTCCCGGCGACCTGCGCGCTGCTGGGCGCCCCGGCCGACGTCGCGACCGCCGCGGCCTGGGCCGACGAGTCGACGCTGCGCGGCCGGATGATCTTCCTCGGCACCCCGTTCGAGTGGCGCCTGGAGCTGAAGTTCTTCGGGGACGACGTCACGGTGACGATCGACCAGAACGTCGCCTTCGGCGAGCGCGAGCTGCTGCGGGTCACCGGCAAGGCGCGCCGGGACTGACCTCAGGCCGGGTCGGGCGGAGCGGGCCGGAACGCGACCAGCGGCAGCCGCCCGACCAGACGCCGCCGGTCCTCGTCGGTGCCGCGGTACTCGAACCCCGCGAACAGGGTGAGGGTGCGGCGCAGCACCGGCTGCAGGATCCCGTAGCGTCGCTCGTACCCGGTCATGGCGTCGAACGCCTCGTCGGCCCCCAGGAACCGCACGGTCGCGCGGCGCGGGCCACGACCGAAGCTGATCCGGGCGTCCTGGTTCGCGCGCAGGTTGCGCAGCCACTGGGCGTCCTCGCCGAACCCGGAGACCACGACGGCCTCGCCCGTCGCCGCGTCGTACCGGACCACCTCCAGCACCACGGTGTGCGCGGCGCCGGTCCGGCGTCCGACGTGCGTGAGCTGCAGGAACCGCCGGCCGAGCACGCGGCCCAGGCCGTGCCGGTACAGGGCGTTCGGCGCGGCGAACGTCCTGCGGAGCCAGGGGGATGGGGTGAGCGTCATGCTCCCCACCGTAGGTGACCTGCGACGTCATCCCCAGGTCGTACGCGCGGTTCATCCCGGGGCCTGACGGCCCGGGTCCGCGGGGCGCGCTAGTGTCCCCGCATGACACCAGACGGTGGTATCCGCGCGCAGGGCGTGCGGCGTTCGTTCGGACCGGTCCACGCCGTGGCCGACGTCGACCTGGTCGCCGCGCCGGGCCGGGTCACCGCGCTCATCGGCCCCAACGGGTCGGGCAAGACGACACTCCTGCTCATGCTCGCGGGGCTGCTGACGCCCGACGCGGGCACCATCAGCATCGCCGGGGCCGACCCGGTGACGCAGAACTACGCCGCGCGCTCGCGGACGGGCTGGATGCCGGACGTCTTCGGCACCTGGGACTCGCTGACCGCGCGCGAGGTGCTGACCACTGTCGCGGCGGCCTACCGGATCGACGCCGCGACCGGCCGTGCCCGCGCCGGCGAGCTGCTCGAGCTGGTCCACCTCTCCGAGTTCGCCGACCAGCCCGCGCACGTCCTGTCCCGCGGCCAGAAGCAGCGGCTGGGCCTCGCCCGGGCGCTGGTGCACGACCCCGACGTCCTGCTGCTGGACGAGCCCGCCTCCGGGCTGGACCCGCGCTCCCGCGTGGACCTGCGCGTGCTCATGCGCCGGCTGGCCGCCGAGGGCAAGACGGTGCTGGTCTCCTCGCACGTGCTCACCGAGCTCGACGAGATGGCCGACGACGCCGTGTTCATCTCGCGCGGGCGCACCGTCGCCACCCAGTCGGTGGCCGACGGCGACCGGCCCCGCGAGTGGCGCCTGACCGCGCTGGACGCCGAGGCGCTCACGGCCTGGCTGGACGAGAACGGCCCGGCCTACCGCCGGGAGTCGGACAGCCCCGCGGTGCTCGTCGAGCTGACCGGCGACGCCGCGGCCGCGGCGCTGCTGCGGTCGGCGGTCGAGGCCGGGATCGACGTGTCGAGCCTCGCCCCCGCGGGCGGCGTTCTGGAGCAGGCCTACCTGGCCCTTGAGGAGGAGCGGCGATGAGCGCTGAGGTGGAAGTGGTGGAGCAGGCACCGGCCCCCGTGCCCGGCACGCGCGGCACCTGGTCCCTGTCCTGGCACGGCCTGCGCACCGTCACGGTGCTGGAGCTGCGCCAGCGCGTGCGCTCCACGCGGTGGAAGACCGCGCTGATCGTCTGGTTCCTCGTGGTCGGCCTGATCACGATGCTGACCACCGGGGCGTTCGCCATCATCTCCGGCGACGGCGGCACCGACGAGACCTTCGGCGGGATGGTCTACAGCATCGTCGTCGGCTTCGTGCTGTTCCTCGGGCTCCTGGTGGCGCCCACCCTGTCGTCGGGGGCGATCAACGGCGACCGGAACGCGGGCACGCTCGCGACGCTGCAGGTCACCCTGCTGACGCCCGCGGAGATCGTGCTCGGCAAGCTCGCCGCGGCCTGGATCGCGGCGCTCGCGTTCCTCGTGGCCAGCATCCCGTTCCTGGTCTGGGCCCTGGTCGGCGGAGGCGTGTCCTGGCTCGCCCTGCTCACCACGGTGCTCATGCTCGCGCTCGTGCTCGGCGTGGTGTGCGCCATCGGGCTCGGCTTCTCGGCCGTGGTCTCCAAGACCTCGGGGTCCGCGGTGCTCACGTACCTCACGGTCGGCGGGATCACCGCCGTGCTGCCGATCCTGTTCGGCCTGCTCGTCCCGGCGACGACCACGACCGAGAGCGTGCGGGTGTGGGCCGTCGAGGCCGGGTACACCTGGGAGGAGACCACCGCGCCCGAGTGCGAGTGGCAGACCCAGGAGACCCAGGTGTGGCACAGCGAGCACACGTGGTGGCTGCTCGCGCCCAATCCGTTCGTCGTGGTCGCCGACGCGCAGCCGCTCGGCGACCCGGAGACGCTCGGCGAGGACGAGAACATGCTCGCCGTGCTGCAGTACGGCGTCCGGTACGCGCGCACCGGCGACTCCGGGCCGCAGGACTGGTGCACGGGGGTCTACATGGGTGAGGGCCCGCAGCCCGAGTCGCCCGTGGAGCCCGTCCAGGTGACGGACCAGCTCGTCTGGCCGTGGGGCCTCGGGTTCGACCTGCTGCTCGGCGCGGCCGGCGTGATCGTCGCCGTGAACCGGCTGCGGGTCCCGACCGCGCGGCTCGCGCAGGGGACCCGCGTCGCCTGACCGTCAGGAGTGGAGGGCGTCGTACTCCGCCTCGGCGGCGACGTCGTCCTCCACGTCCAGGCGCAGGTGCGCCAGCAGCACCTGCAGCACCCGCAGGGCCGACGCCGCGCGCTCGCCCCACAGGGAGAAGTAGGAGAACTGCCACCACCACAGGGCCTCGAGCTCGTGGCCGCCGTCGAAGTGCTGCAGGCCCTTCGCCAGGGCCTCGGCGACGCAGGCCAGGTCGCCGGACAGCGACGCGGCGCCGACGTCCTCGCCCAGCACCGGGTCCACGACCTCGGTGTAGTCGTCGAACCCGTCGAACATCTTGGACAGGGCCTCGCGCAGCGGGTCGAGGTCGGTGTCGGGGCCGGCGTCCGGCTCGTAACGCTCCTTGGGCACCACGTCCACGATCGCCGCGAGCCGCGCCCCGGCGGCCAGCAGGTCGGACGTCGCCAGCACGAGCAGCGAGAGCTCTGCCCCGGGCATCCCGCCCGAGGCGACCTGCGTCACCGTCGACAGGAACGTCCGTGCCTGTACGGACACCTGGTCAGCGACCTCTCGGAGGTCCGACCCGGGCGTGATCTCGCTCATCGTGATCCCCACCTACTTGTCGTTGCCGATGCTCTTGTCGTTGGCGATAACCCGGCGGCCTTCGAACGCGCGACCGAGCGTCACCTCGTCCGCGTACTCCAAGTCTCCACCCACGGGCAGACCCGAGGCCAGCCGCGAGACAGTGATACCCATATGGCCCATCAGTCGGGAAAGATAGGTCGCCGTGGCCTCTCCCTCGACGTTCGGGTCGGTGGCGAGGATGACCTCCTTGACCGTCCCGTCCGCGAGCCGGGCCATGAGCTCGCTGATGCGCAGGTCGTCCGGGCCGACGTTCTCGATGGGATTGATGGCCCCGCCGAGCACGTGGTAGCGGCCCCGGAACTCGCGCGTGCGCTCGATGGCGACCACGTCCTTGGGCTCCTCCACGACGCAGATCACCTCGTCGCTGCGCCGCGGGTCGAGGCAGATGCGGCAGCGCTCGGCCTCGGCCACGTTGCCGCACAGCTCGCAGAACCGCACGCGCAGCTTCACCTCGGTGAGCGCGTCGACCAGCCGCTTGACCTCGTGGTTGTCCGTGGCAAGCAGGTGGAACGCGATGCGCTGCGCACTCTTGGGCCCGACGCCGGGAAGCCGGCCGAGCTCGTCGATCAGGTCTTGGACCGCGCCTTCGTACACAAGAGGTCAGCCTACGGGGCGGCACAATGCAACACGTGCCCGAACTCGACGTCCTGACCATCGTCCTGCTCCTGCTCGCCGGCCTCGCCGCCGGGTGGGTCGACGCCGTAGTCGGCGGGGGAGGTCTCATCCAGCTGCCCGCGCTGCTGCTCGTGCCCGGGATCAGCCCCGTGCAGGCCCTGGCGACCAACAAGTTCGCCAGCATCATGGGCACCTCGACCAGCGCCATCACCTACTACCGGCGCGTCCAGCCCGACATGCGCACCGCGGGGCCGATGGCGCTCGCGGCCCTGGCCGGCGCGTTCGGCGGCGCCATCGGCGCCTCGCACATCCCTGCCCAGCTCTTCAAGCCGATCATCCTCGTGGTGCTCGTCGGCGTGCTGGCCTGGACCCTGCTCAAGCCGAACGTCGGCCAGCACGACGACCTGCGCTGGGTCGGCAACGGCCACCGGCGCATCGCCGCCCTGATCGGCCTGCTCATCGGCGCCTACGACGGCCTGCTCGGCCCCGGCACCGGCACGTTCCTGGTCATCAGCCTGGTCAGCGCCCTCGGGTACTCGTTCCTCCCGGCGTCCGCCATCGCCAAGATCGTGAACTTCGCGACCAACCTGGGCGCGCTGCTCTTCTTCGTGCCCAGCGGCGCCGTCATCTGGGCCCTCGGCCTCGGGATGGGCGTGGCCAACCTCGTCGGCGCCTACATCGGCGCCCGGATGGCCGTGGCCAAGGGATCGAAGTTCGTCCGCGTCGTCTTCGTCGTCGTGGTCGGGGCCCTGATCGCCCGCCTGGCCTGGGACGTCTTCGCCGGTTAGGACGGGCGGTAGCCGCCGCGAGATCTGCGGTAGAGGTTGCGCGGATTTGTAGGTACACCTGCCGCGGATTCGCAGGTGTAGTTTCGAAACCGCGGATAGGATCGCGGTATGTCTGACCACGTTCCTCGTCGAGCCCTTGCCGATCTCGTACGGCGCGTAGGTGCGTTCCGGGTCGTCGTCGTGGGAGGACCTCGACAGGCAGGCAAGACGACGCTGCTGCGAGAGCTGCACGGGGAGTCGGGTGGGACCTTCTCGACCCTGGACGACGCCACGACGCTCAGCACCGTTCGTGATGACCCGACCAGTTTCGCCGCCTTCGGTGAGACGCCCCGGATCATCGACGAGGTTCAGCGCGGCGGCGACGGACTACTGCTCGCAGTCAAGGCGGTCACCGACAGGAGCGATGCCCCCGGACAGTTCGTGCTCTCCGGGTCGACGCGGTTCCTGACGGTCCCCACGCTCTCCGAGTCCCTGGCGGGTCGCGCGGTCTTTCTCGACCTCTGGCCGCTCAGCGCGGCGGAGCTCACCCGGACAGATGCGGATGCGATGGCCGAGCTGTTCGAACCCGATCGGCTGACGTCGCGCACTCTGCCGACCGTGTGGACGCGAGAGCAGTACTTCTCCCTGATCTGCGCCGGCGGATACCCCGAGGCGATCCGTCTCGGTCCCGAGCTGCGTGACGACTGGTTCGACAGCTATGTCTCGACCGTCGTCCTGCGGGACGTCGCGAGCTTCGCGGACGTGCGTCACGTGAGCACCGTCCCGCGACTGCTGCGGATCGTCGCTGCTCGCTCGGGCTCCGGCCTGGTCGTCACCGACATCTCGCAGAGCCTCGGCATCGCCCAGCCCACGGTTCGCGACTATCTCGGTTACCTCGACATCGTCTACCTGACGTCGCGTCTGCCGGTCTGGTCCAACAACCTGACCTCCAGGCTGACCAAGACCGCCAAGGCCTACGTCACGGATTCGGGACTGGCCGCGTCACTGGTGGGTGCGGAGGCCCGCACGGTCGCCCAGCCGGGGCACCAGCTGTCCGGCATGCTCACGGAGACTTTCGTCTTCACGGAGCTCACAAGGCAGCTCGCCACCAGCGCCGTGCGTGCGGACCTGTCCTACTACCGCGACCGCGAAGGGCGTGAGGTCGACTTCGTGCTCGAACGACGCGACGGCTCTGTCGTAGGGATCGAGGTCAAGGCGTCCGGCTCGGTGAGGAGCGACTCGTTCTCCCATCTCGCCTGGATGCGCGACAAGCTGGGCGAGCGATTCAAGGCCGGGTACGTGGTCTACCTCGGTGAACATGTCCGACCGTTCGGCGACCGGCTCGCCGCCCTGCCCCTCTCAGCGCTGTGGGGCGGGCGCGAGCTGCCCCAGTGACGGCATGAGCGTGACCCGCCGTCCCGCACGGTGAACGCCGAAGCGCCCGGAATTCCCGCCGTCGTACCATCGATTCGCAAACCCAACCACCCGGCGGGCCGTTGAGACAGACGGAGGCCGGCAACGGAAGGCAGGCGCATGGCACTTGTCGTGCAGAAGTACGGCGGATCCTCGGTCGGGGACGCGCGCAGCGTGAAGCGCGTCGCGAAGAGGATCGCCGAGGCCAAGCGAGCGGGCAACGACGTGGTCGTGGTGGTGAGCGCCATGGGCGACACCACCGACGAGCTCCTCGACCTCGCCCAGCAGATCACCCCGCTCCCACCGCAGCGGGAGCTCGACATCCTCCTCACCGCCGGCGAGCGCATCTCCATGTCGCTGCTCGCGATGGCGATCACCAACCTGGGCGTGAAGGCCAAGTCCTACACGGGCCAGCAGGCCGGCGTCATCACGGACGCCGTGCACGGGCGGGCGCGCATCGTCGACGTCGTGCCGCACCGCATCCGCGAGACACTGAACCGGGGGCAGGTCGCGATCGTGGCCGGCTTCCAGGGCGTCACGCAGGCGACGAACGACGTCACCACCCTCGGCCGCGGCGGCTCCGACACCACCGCGGTGGCGCTCGCCGCCGGCCTGGACGCCGACGTCTGCGAGATCTACACCGACGTCGACGGCGTGTTCACAGCCGACCCGCGCATCGTCCCGGCCGCCCGGAAGATCGACCAGGTCAGCTACGAGGAGATGCTGGAGCTCGCGGCCTGCGGCGCCAAGGTGCTGGCGCTGCGCAGCGTGGAGTACGCGCGCCGCTACGGCGTGCCGGTGCACGTCCGCAGCTCGTTCAGCGCCCACGACGGCACGCGCGTGGTCGCGGCCGAGAAGAAGTCGAAGGAGAACGCCATGGAAGCCCCGATCATCTCCGGTGTCGCGCACGACCGCTCCGAGTCCAAGATCACCGTGATCGGTGTGCCGGACGTGCCCGGCATGGCCGCCCGCATCTTCGAGGTCGTGGCCGGCGCCGGCGCCAACATCGACATGATCGTGCAGAACGTGTCGGCCGCGGCGACGGGCCTCACCGACATCTCGTTCACGCTGCCCGACGGCGACGGCCCCGCCACCATGGCGGCTCTCACCGCGGTGCAGGGCGAGCTGGCCTTCGACTCGCTGCAGTTCGACGACCAGATCGGCAAGCTGTCGCTCGTGGGCGCCGGCATGAAGTCGCACCCGGGCGTCTCGGCGCGGCTGTTCGGCGCGCTGCGCGACGCGGGCATCAACATCGAGATGATCTCCACCTCGGAGATCCGGATCTCCGTGGTGACCCGCGCGGACTCGCTGGACGACGCGGTGCGCGCCGTGCACACCGCCTTCGAGCTCGACGCCTCCGACGGCGAGGCCGTCGTCTACGCGGGAACGGGGCGCTGACATGGCCACCATCTCCGATCAGGGCGTGAACGTCGCCGTCGTCGGCGCCACCGGCCAGGTGGGCGCCGTCATGCGCCGCCTGCTGGAGGAACGCGAGTTCCCCGTGGCGGCGATCCGGTTCTTCGCCTCGGCCCGCTCGGCGGGCACCACCCTCCCGTTCGCGGGCGTGGACGTGACCGTGGAGGACGTCGCCGCGACGTCGACCGAGGACCTCGCCGACATCGACATCGCCCTCTTCTCCGCGGGCGGCGGCACGTCGCGCGAGCACGCGCCCCGGTTCGCCGACGCGGGCGCGCTGGTGATCGACAACTCGTCGGCCTGGCGGCGGGACCCCGAGGTCCCGCTCGTGGTGTCCGAGGTGAACCCCGACGCGATCGGCGACGCCGTCAAGGGCATCGTGGCGAACCCGAACTGCACCACGATGGCCGCGATGCCGGTGCTGGCGCCCCTGACGCGGGCGGCGGGCCTGGAGCGGCTGCGCGTGGCCACCTACCAGGCGGTGTCCGGCTCCGGCCTGGCCGGCGTGGCCGAGCTCGCCGGGCAGGTGCGCGCCGCCGTCGGGCAGGAGATCGAGGGACTGGTGCACGACGGCCGGTCCGTCGACCTGCCGGACCCCGCGATCTACGCGGCGCCGATCGCGTTCAACGTGCTGCCGCTGGCCGGCAGCCTGGTCGATGACGGCTCGGGCGAGACCGACGAGGAGCAGAAGCTCCGCCACGAGTCCCGCAAGATCCTGGGCCTGCCCGACCTGGCCGTGGCCGGCACCTGCGTGCGGGTGCCGGTGTTCACGGGGCACTCGCTGTCGATCCACGCCGAGTTCGGCCGGGCCATCAGCCCGGACGAGGCCCGCAAGCTGCTGGCCGACGCCCCCGGCGTCCAGCTGGCCGACGTGCCGACGCCGCTCGCGGCGGCCGGCGCCGACCCGTCCCTGGTCGGCCGCATCCGGCAGGACCAGTCCGTGCCGGACGACCGCGGCCTGGTGCTGTTCGTCAGCAACGACAACCTGCGCAAGGGCGCGGCACTGAACGCCATCCAGATCGCGGAGCTCATCGCCCACGACCTGGCCGAGCTGGCGGCGCTCGACGCCGCGGAGGCCGCGGACACGTAGGCCTCGGCCGCACGACCGCCACGAGGAGGGGCGGGGCAGACACACGTCTGCCCCGCCCCTCCTCTGCATTCCCCCTTGCGCGTCCACCTGGTTCTGTGGTTCATTAGTCGAGTAACGAACCAACGGAGGGGGTGAGCCGGTGTTCGACGGGCCCGAGCCGATCTACATCCAGATCGCGCAGATGATCCGTGCACAGGTACTCGCCGGTGAGCTGAAGGAGGAGGAACAGGTCATGTCCACCACACAGTTCGCGACGACGTTCCGCATCAACCCGGCCACCGCCCAGAAGGCATTCGCCGGTCTGGTCGAGGAGGGCGTGCTCTACAAGCGCCGCGGTCTGGGCATGTTCGTCGCGCCGCAGGCGCGGGAGCGGTTGCTCGCGGACCACCGCAAGCGCTACTTCGAGGAGGTCCTGGCGCCCGCGCTGCAGCAGGCGGACATCCTCGGCATCCCGACCGAGGACGTCGTCGCCTACGTCCTGGGCGCCGGCAAGAAGAACACGGAGGAGTCATGACGACGACCGCACCTTTCGGGGCCCGCCTGGACGACGTCGTCGTCCACTTCGGCAGGAGCCACCGGGTGCTGCAGAACGGCACCATGGTCCGGGACGAGGCGAGCACGGCGCTCGACGGCGCCTCGCTCACGATCCGCCCCGGCGCCATCACCGGCGTCCTGGGTCGCAACGGTGCCGGCAAGACGACGATGCTCTCCCTGCTGGCGGCGTTCACCCGCCCCACCAGCGGCAGCGTCCTGGTCGGGCCCGAGGGCGCGCAGGAGGACCCGTGGGAGAACCCGTGGATCACCTCCGGCACGCAGCTCGTCCGCGAGAGCGGCGACCTGATGACCGACGAGAAGGTCTCCACCTCGCTCAAGTACTACGCCGACATGCGGCCGGACTGGAGCGCGGAGACGGCCGAGCGCCTGCTGGACCTGTTCGAGATCGACGTCCGCAAGAACCCGTCGGCCCTGTCGCGCGGCAAGCGGTCCGCGGTCGGAGCCAGCATCGGCCTGGCCACGCGTGCGCCGCTGACCATCTTCGACGAGGTCTACCTCGGCATGGACGCCCCCACGCGGTACGCGTTCTACGACGAGCTCCTCGCCGACTACGCCGAGCACCCCCGCACGATCCTGCTGTCCAGCCACCTGGTCGAGGAGGTCGAGCGGCTGTTCGAGGACGTCGTGGTCATCGACAAGGGGCGCGTGCTCCTGGCCGAGCCCGCCGACGAGATGCGGGCGCGCGGGTTCAGCCTCACCGGCACCAAGGACGCCGTCGAGCGCATCGCGGGCGGACGCCGCGTGCTGCACCGCCAGCAGCTCGGTGCGACCGTGCAGGTCACGCTGGAGGGCGCGCTGGAGGACGGCGAGCGAGCCGCTGCCCGCGAGGCGGGCGTCGAGGTCGGCTCCGTGCCGGTGCAGGACCTCTTCGTACGCCTCACCGGCTCCGGGAACGTGCCGTCATGAGCGCCGCGACAGCTCTGATCCGCGAGGCCGACCAGCGCGGCGCCCGGCGGGCGGCCGCCGTCACGGTCCGCGTCGTCGTCACGATCGGTGCGTGGTACTGGGCGATCTTCGTGATCGTGGCCGCCGCGGTCATCATCGGCAACGACCGGTTCGGCTCCGGCCTGGACCAGGGGGTCCTCGACGCCCAGATGGGTGGCCCGTCCCGCTGGTTCCTGCTGGTGCTCGGCATGATCATCCCGGCGGCCTACCTCCGGCTGCACGTCGCGGCCGGCGGCACCCGACGGTCCCTCGCGGTCGGCACCGTCCAGGGCGCCCTCGTCAGCGGCGCGCTGATCGGGCTCGTCACGGCGCTCTACCTGCTCGGCGAGCGTGCGCTGTTCGCCGCGTTCGACCAGCCCTGGGTCCGCGAGTTCGGGCTGCCGATGGACGGCGTCCCCGGCGTCGCGCTGACGGTGCTGTCCGAGTCGCTCGTCGCCGCCACGTACTACCTGGTCGGCGCCGCGATCTCGGCCGGCTACTACCGGCTCGGCGCGCTGCGCGGCTCCCTCTACCTGCTCGCCGCGCTCGTCCCGGCGGCCCTGGCCGACCTGTCCACCCACACCGGCGTCACGGCCCTGATCGTGGGGCCGGAGAACCTGCCCGGCGTCCTGCTCGGGCTGGCGGGCGGCGCCGTCGCGGTCGCCCTGGCGGCCTGGCTGTTCGGCACGCCTGTCCGAACCGTCCACCTGCGGCCATCCCTCTGAGGAGGACGACGATGACAACACCGACCATCGAGGAGACCGCGATGAGCCGCACCCGGCTCGCCCGCGCCGGGCACCTGCGCGGCGTCGCCGGCGCGGCCCGGAGGCTCCGCGTCTCGGGCCTCACGATCGGCATCTGGTTCTGGGGCATCTACGCGCTCTATGCCGTCGGGATCAGCGTCGGCAACGCCGCGGCCGGCAACGACCTGGAGATCAGCGCGCTCGACGCGACGCTCGGCGCCTCGCGCTGGCCCATGATCGCGCTCGGCGTCACGGTCTCCTCCGGGATCCTGGCGATGCACGTCGCCGCCGGCGGCAGCCGCCGGTCCCTGTTCGACGGCGTGCTGCGCGGCGCGCTCGTCGTCGGCGGCGGCCTCGGCGTCGTGACCACGCTCGCGCTGCTCGGCGAACGCCTGCTGAGCACGTCGCTCGGCATGACCTGGCGCCGCCTCGGGGCGCTGCCCTTCGACTCGCCCCTGGCCGTGCTCGGCACCGCCGCCGCCGAGGGCCTCGTGCTCGTCACGTACATCCTGGTGGGCGCGTGCATCGGCACCGGCTTCAGCCACGCCGGGGCCTGGGGCACCCTCCTCATCGTCCCGCTCGCCCTGCCCGCCGTGCTCGCCGACGTCGCCACCCGGACCGGCGTGTTCGGCACCATCGCCAACGTCCAGCTCGTGCCCGACATCGACCACGCCGAGGTACCGCCGGGCGAGGGCCTCGCCACCATGCTGATCGGCCTCGGCGGTTCCGCCCTCGCGGTCGTGATCGCCGCCGTCGTGCTCCGCGCCCTGCTGCGCACCGTCCCGGTGCGTCCCGTCTGACCCACCCCCCACGATCTTGAAGGAGCGACCATGACGTCCCCAGTCGTCGAAGTCCGCAACCTCCGCAAGACCTATCCCGGCGCCGGCCGCGGCGCCGCCCCCAAGACCGCGGTCGCCGACGTGTCCTTCCAGGTGGCGCGCGGCGAGATCTTCGGGATCCTCGGCCCCAACGGGGCCGGCAAGACCACGACCGTCGAGTGCCTCGCCGGCCTCCGGGCAGCCGACGGCGGCGACATCCAGGTGCTCGGCAACAACCCCCGGACCGACCCGATGTCGGTGCGCCAGCACGTCGGCGTCCAGCTCCAGGAGGCCGCGCTGCACGACAACATCACCGTCGACGAGGCGATGCGCGTCTTCGCCTCGTTCTACCCCGACCCGGCGTCCGTGCCGGAGCTCCTCGACCTCCTGGACCTGACCGCCCACGGCAAGCAGCGGTTCGGCAAGCTGTCCGGCGGCCAGAAGCAGCGACTCTCCATCGCACTCGCGCTGGTGGGCAAGCCGCAGGTGGCCATCCTCGACGAGCTCACCACCGGCCTCGACCCCGCCGCCCGCCGCGCCACGTGGGACCTGGTCGAGCGGGTCCGGGACTCCGGGGTGACCATCCTGCTCGTCACCCACTTCATGGACGAGGCCGAGCGGCTCTGCGACCGGCTCGCCGTGATCGACAAGGGGCGCGTCGTCACCGAGGGCACGCCCGCCTCGCTCATCGAGAGCCTGGACGGGTCCCGCGGTGTGCGGCTCCGGTTCGCCGACCCGGCCGCCCGCCGGCGGGCCGCCGACCTCCTCACGCTGCTCTCCCGGCAGGACGACGACGTCGCCGCCGTCCGCACCACCGCCGACGAGATCGAGGTGACGGGCACGCGCAGGGCGCTGTTCGCCGTCGTGCAGGCGCTGGCGCCCGCCGAGCTCGTGCCCGATGACGTCCGTACCGTCACACGCACCCTCGAGGACGTGTTCGTCCAGGTCACCGGGCGGCAGTACCAGGCAGACGAGAACGAGGAGGTGGCGGCATGAGCGCCGTCGGAACGGTCAGCGCCGCGCGGAGCGCCCGCGGCTTCGGCACCCTGTTCGCCACCGAGGCGAGGGTGTGGCTGCGGGACCCGGGAGCCGTGTTCTTCGCGCTCGTGTTCCCGGTGCTGCTCCTGGTCGCGCTCGGCCTGGTCATCCCCGACTTCCGCACGCCGATGGACGATCCGGGCCTGCCGTGGGAGAACGCGCCCGCCGTCACCATCTGGATGCCGACCGTCCTGGCGCTCGCGGTCGCCACGATCTCCCTGACCACCATGCCCGTGCAGTTCGCGACGTTCCGCGAGAAGGGCGTCCTGCGCCGGCTGGCGACCACGCCGATGCCCCCGCAGAACCTGATCGGCGCGCACCTGGTGATCAACGTGCTGGCGCTGCTCGTCGCCGCGGCGGCCGCCGTCGTCGGGGGCATGACGGTGCTGGGCATCCCGGCTGCCGTCGACCCGCTGGTCGTGCTCCTGTGCTTCGTGCTCGCGACCACCGCGATGTTCTCCCTCGGCCTGCTGGTCGCCGCGCGAGCCGCGCGGGGCACCTCGGCGTCGGGCCTCGGGATGCTGATCTACTTCCCGTCGCTCCTGTTCTCCGGCGTCTGGGTGCCGCTGCCGGTGATGCCCGACTGGATGTCGGAGGTCTCGAAGTACACCCCGATCGGAGCGGCTGCCCAGGGCATGCTGGCGGGCTGGTTCGGCGACGGCTTCCCCCTCGCGCAGGTGCTCGTCATGCTGGCCTGGACGGTGGTGCTGTTCCCGCTCGGCGTCAAGCTCTTCCGGTGGACGTGACCGCTGGTCAGGGGTCCCCTACGCTCGTGTCATGAAGCCGTTTCTGCTGCTCGCGACGCGCGCGGAGGACCTCGCCGCGGACGGCGAGTACGAGGCGTTCCGCCGGTACGGAGGCCTCGAACCGGAGCAGCTGCACCGGGTGCGCCTCGAGCGCGACCCGCTGCCGCCCGTCGACCTGGACGACTACTCGGGCGTCCTCGTCGGCGGGGGACCCTTCAACTCCTCGGACCCCGCGGAGCTGAAGGGTCCCGCGCAACGGCGGGTCGAGGCCGAGCTGTCGGGGCTGCTCGACGAGATCGTGGCGCGCGACTTCCCGTTCCTGGGCGCCTGCTACGGCGTCGGCACCCTCGGGGCGCACCAGGGCGCGGTGATCGACTCGACCTACGCCGAGCCCGTGGGGCCCGTGACCATCGAGCTCGGCCCGGACGCCGCGGACGACCCGCTGCTGGCCGGGCTCCCGCAGTCGTTCGCCGCGTACGTCGGCCACAAGGAGGCGGTCCGCAAGCTGCCCGACCACGCCGTGCTGCTCGCGTCGTCGGCCGGCTGCCCGGTCCAGATGTTCCGGATCAAGCAGAACCTGTACGCCACGCAGTTCCACCCCGAGCTCGACGGTCAGGGCATCGACCAGCGGATCGCCGTCTACCGCGAGTACGGGTACTTCCCGCCCGAGGAGGCGGAGCTGGTCCGGGAGCGCTGCCTCGCCGTCGAGGTCACGGAGCCGCTGCGCATCATGCGGGCGTTCGTGGAGCGGTACGCGCGTGTGTGATCGACCGCATCCTAAGATCCGGTGGACAGCCGCCAGGGGTGCGGCTACCGTTTTGGCCGTGGACATCCGTTGGTATTGGCGCTTTACGTCGGCTCCTGGTGGAGCTCGGCGGGCGTACGCCTGACCAACTTTCCACCCGGAGCCAGGGCCTGGGACGCCGATCGCGTCCAGGCCCTTCGTCTTTGCCGAGACGGGCCGCTCCGGACAGGAGTCGGTGGCGGGCCGTCCGGTTCCTCGAACCAGACCCCGCCAACTTGGAGCCCCGATCCCGATGAGCATCACCCCCGCGGAACCCAGCACCGAGGCGACGACCGACCTCGGTACCCGCACCTCCGACCTGCGCATCCGCGCTCTCGACCCGCTGCCCGCCCCGCGCGGCCTGCTGGAGTCGATGCCGCTCGGCACGGCCCGCAGCGACCTCGTCACGACGTCCCGCCGCGAGGTGCGTGACGTCCTGACCGGCGAGGACGACCGTCTCCTGACGATCGTCGGCCCGTGCTCGGTGCACGACCCGGCCGCCGCGCTGGAGTACGCCGGACGGCTCGCCGCGCTCCGGCGTGAGCTCTCCGACGACCTCGTCGTCGTGATGCGCGTGTACTTCGAGAAGCCGCGCACCACCGTGGGCTGGAAGGGCCTCATCAACGACCCGCACCTGGACGGCTCGCACGACGTGCGGCACGGCCTGAACCTGGCCCGCGAGGTGCTGCTCGGGGTGCTCGACGCCGGGGTGCCCGCCGCGACCGAGTTCCTGGAGCCCACCAGCCCGCAGTACATCGCCGACGCCGTGACCTGGGGCGCGATCGGTGCCCGCAACGTGGAGTCGCAGGTGCACCGCCAGCTCGCCTCCGGCCTGTCGATGCCCGTCGGGTTCAAGAACGCGACCGACGGCGACGTGCAGATCGCCGTGGACGGCTGCATCACCGCCGCCAGCGAGCACACCTTCTTCGGGGCCGACGCCGAGGGGCGCGCCGCCGCCGTCGAGACGACCGGCAACCCCGACTGCCACGTGATCCTGCGCGGCGGCCGCTCCGGCCCCAACTACTCGCAGGAGGACGTCGCCGCCGCCCTGAGCGTGACCCGCGGCTCCGGGCTCGGCGGGGCCGTCGAGACCGGCGTGATCGTCGACGCGAGCCACGCCAACTCGGGCAAGGACCACGTGCGCCAGGCCGGCGTCGTGCACGAGATCGCCAACCGCATCGCCGACGGCGAGCACGGCATCACGGGCGTCATGATGGAGAGCTTCCTGGAGGCCGGCGCACAGCAGCCCGGCCCGCTGTCGGAGCTGGTGTACGGCCAGTCCGTCACCGACAAGTGCATGGACTGGGAGACCACGGAGGACTTGCTCCGCGACCTCGCCAAGGCAGTTCGCGAGCGGCGGGGCTGACCTCGCACGAGACCGGCCGGGCCCTGTGGCCCGGCCGGTCTTGTCCTGCCGCCCTATCCTGTGCGGATGGTGGATGTGAGCGGGGACGTGGGTTCGGAGCGGCGGCGTGGCCGTCGCGGGGCATGGGCGGTGGGCGCGGCCGTGGTGGTGGTGGCGTTGGTCGCCGGCATCGGCGTCTGGCAGTACGCGGCGCGCGACGCCCGGATCGTGGCGGAGGGCGTCACCCTGAGCGGAGGCATGGTGTTCCCGGACTGCCTTCCGCGGATGGCCCTGGCCGTGTACGGCACCAGCGACGACGTGGCCGTGGGGCAGACGGTGCGCAACCCGTCGCGGTGGCCGGTCACGGTGACCAGCTCCGATCCGGAGGTGTTCCGGTTCGAGGCGCCGAGCGATGACCCGGGTGATGACATCGCGGTCTATTCTGCCGACGGCGCTGCGCCCGCCGATGCCTCCGGTCAGGTCGTGCTGCCGCCGGGGCGTGCGGTCACGATGTGGATCGTCGACCCGCAGCGGGGCAAAATCCAGGACTCCTCCACCGTCTGGTACGAGTTCGACGAGGTACCCGTGACGCTGCGGACGCTCGGCGTGGAGCGTGAGAGCTCGATCCGGCTGCCCGGCGCGCTCTACGTCGGCGGCGGCAAGGACGGCGAGCAGCTCGGCGCGGCGCTGCAGGAGGCGTGCGACGCCTGACCGCTCAGTCGGCCTGGGTCCACGGCCCGAGGCGCACCTCCGCGCCGTCGAGGACATCGAGGCCGGTCGCCGGGGTGCCGTCCGTCGTCACGTCGAGCGGTACCGGGTCGGCGCCCGGGACCGCGGTGACCTCGATCGTCGTGGTGGTGTCCGGGTCGTTCGCCGTGGACATGGCGCGCCAGAGCAGCGGGGCGAGCACTGTCCCGCCGTCGGGCACCACCACGCGGCCGGGCACGACGCCCGGCTCGTAGGGCTCGATCGTGACGTCCTCCTGGGGCTGCCCGGCCTCGTTCTCGAAGACGAGGTCGGGCACGCTCTCGACTGCGCACGGCCCGCCCGACACGTTGGTGGCCCGGACGGAGGCGCCGCGCGTGCCCGCCGCCGAGTCCACGGCGCCGAACGCGAACTCGAGGTCCTGGCCGGTGCAGTCGGGGGCTGCGGGGTCCTCGGCCCAAGGGTCGGCGTCGCCGAACGGTTCGAGGGTGTGGGGCGCGTACCCGGCGGGTTCCACGCCGGACACCCAGCCGGTCGTCTCGGTGTACGCGGCATCCGTGACCGTGTAGGCGAGCGGGTGGTCCGCCGTCGCGAAGTCCTGGGTGTCGAGCCAGCTGCGCAGGTCAGCGAGGTTCTGCGACCCTTCCTCGGCGTCGGACCGGAGCGTGATCCGCTGTTCCTGGGAGAGGTAGGTGGCGTCCACGACGCCCGGCCGGCCCGCCGCGGCGACGAGCAGCCGGACCGCGTCGACGTCGGGCACGCGGGTCGCGGCCCGGAAGAGGACGCCGGGGGCCTGGAGCTCGACGCCGCGCTCCAGCTCCTCCGCCGCGCGGGCGATCCCGAGGAGGTCGTCGCGGGTCGCGGCGGACACGTGGGCGGTCGCGGCCAGCGGGTCGTCGTCCCACGAACCGTCGCCACGACCGCCGAGGCCGAGATCCACGGTCGTGGCTCCCGCCGCGAGGAGGTCGAAGCCGTCCTCCACGGCGTCGGCCACGACCTCCGATGTCGTGTCCGGCCCGGTGCTGACGCCGAGCCCCGGTCCGCCGACGAAGCTCGACGCCACGGTGATGTTCTCCCCGTCGTCCACCCGTCCCGCCGCCGCGACCAGGAGGCGGTGCGCCTCCCCGGCGGCCTCGCCCGCGGCGCGCGGCTCGAGCGGTTCCGCCAGGGCGACCTCGACGCTGACGGTGCTCGGCTGCGGCTCGGTCAGCTGCCCGAAGTTGCCCTGGACGGGCTCGGCCCCGCTGGGGGTCTGGGTGACCGCGACGTCGTCGACGCCGGGGAGCTCACGGACGGCGTCAGCCGCTGACGTCACCTCGGCGGGCGGCACGTCGGCGGACGGCGTGCATCCGGCCAGGACCAGCACGGAGACGGCGGCGAGCGTCAGGACGCGGGGGAGTGGTGGCACCCCGCGATCGTCCCACCGGGGTTCAGCTCACGAAGGCGTCGAGCTCCTCGCGCGGAACCTTCCTCCGAGACCTGATCAGTTCCTCCACACGGTCCATCTGCTCCCACACGTTGACGGCCATCCCGGCCACGACCTGGCCGTCGAGCAGCCAGAACGCCACGAACTCACGGGCGCTCAGGTCGCCCGAGACCACCACGTCGTCGTACCCGCCGGGCACATCGACCCAGCCGGTGTACTCCATGCCGACGTCGTACTGGTCGCTGTAGAAGTAGGGCAGCCGGTCGAACGGCTCGGAGGCGCCGAGCATCGCGCGCCCGGCATGCGCGCCGGTCCGTTCCGCCGTCGCCCAGTGCTCGACCCGCAGGGGGCGCCCGTAGTGGGGCGAGGGGATGCTGGCGACGTCGCCCGCCGCGAAGATGTCCGGGTGCGACGTCGCGAGCGTGCCGTCCACGACGATGCCGCCGCCCTCCGCGGCGGGCCGCAGGTCCAGCCCGGCGACCTCCGCGAGCCCGATGTTCGGGGTGGCGCCGACGCCGACCACCACGACGTCGGCCCCGATCCGGGTCCCGTCGGACAGGTCGACGCCGGTGACCCGGCCCTCCGCGCCCTGCAGTCCGGTGACGGAGGTGCGGCGCAGCAGGCGCACGTCGTGCTCGGCGTGCACGCCCGCGTAGAAGTCGCCCATCTCGGGTCCCAGAACGCGGCCCAGGGGGTGCGTCCCTCGACCCACGATCGTGACGTCCAGCCCGAGGGTCCGGGCCGACGCCGCGACCTCCAGCCCGATCCAGCCGTCGCCGACGACGGCGACCCGGCCGACGCCCTCCAGCGAAGCCTCGAGCAGCATGCTGGAGATGCGGTCGGAGTCGTCGATGGTGCGCAGGTAGTGCACGCCGGCGAGGTCGGTGCCCGTGACGTCGAGCGGCCGCGGCGTCGAGCCGGGCGCGAGGAGCAGCTTCGCGAAGGGAAGGGTGGCGCCGTCGGAGAGCGTCAGGGTGTGCTCGTCCGGGTTCAGCCCGACCACGGTCTCGTTGGTGCGGACGGTGACCTCGTGCTCGCGGTACCAGGCCTGGTCCAGCGGGAACACGGCGTCGCGCTCGGCCTCGCCCCGCAGGTAGTCCTTGCTCAGGGGCGGGCGCTCGTACGGGTGATGGGGCTCGCTCGTGACGACCACCAGGTCGCCGCGGTACCCCTCCTTGCGCAGCGCTTCCGCGGCGCGGGCGGTCGTCAGTCCACCGCCGATCAGAACGTACGGGTTCATCGGACGCCTCCTGGGATCGGACTCCTGGGTAGGCGATCAGTCTTGCACCCGAGATGGATGCGGGCAGTCTGTCCACAGCCCGCGACCCGACGGCCCTCGACGTGCGATCCGACAGCCCGCGACGCTTGGCCCGACGCGCGACGGGCCAGTGGACGACGTCGGCCCGTCCGACACCCGACGAGGCACCTCACCTTCGAGGCCTAAGTTTCTTCGCTCTGGGTCGGCCCAAAGCGAAGAAACTTAGGCCTCGAAGGAGAAGCCCACTCGGGCCGACGTCAGCCCGTGTTCCTCAGTTGGTCCCTCGTGGGTCGAGTGCGGGACTCGCCGGACGCACGAAAAAGACCCTCCGGACTGGCATTTCTGCCGGCCGGAGGGCCTTTCACATGGTCGGGGTGACAGGATTTGAACCTGCGACCTCTTCGTCCCGAACGAAGCGCGCTACCAAGCTGCGCCACACCCCGATGGAGTCGACCGCGCATCAGGCACGAAGCCCTTCCGCGGAAGCCTGCTCAGAATAGCCGACGCATGGCCCGGAACGGAAACCGAATCCGTAGTGGCTCCGATCACGCCCGTTCCGGGCCACCCGTGAGGGTGTTACGCGAGCTCGACGACGAGCTCCACCTCGACCGGCGAGTCCAGCGGCAGGACCGCCACGCCGACCGCGGAGCGGGCGTGCAGGCCGGCATCGCCGAAGATCTCGCCGAGCACGGTGGAGGCACCGTTGATGACGCCGGGCTGGCCCGCGAACGACGGGTCGCTCGCGACGAAGCCCACGACCTTGACGATCCGGGAGATCGAGTCGAGCGAGCCGGTGACCGACCGGACGGCCGCCAGCGCGTTCAGGGCGCAGGTGCGGGCGTAGCCCGCGGCGTCGTCGGGGGAGACCAGGCCCTCGCCCTCACCGACCTTGCCGGTGGCCTGCAGGGTGCCCTCCGCGAAGGGGAGCTGGCCGGACGTGTAGACGTAGCGGCCGGTCTGGACGGCCGGCACGTAGGCGGCGACCGGGGCCGCCACCTCGGGGAGCGTGATGCCCAGCTCCGCGAGGCGCTGCTCGTGGCTCATGCGTCACCGCCCGTGGGGCGCTTCAGGTAGGCGACGAGCCCGGTGCCGTCGGGTCCGGGGACCACCTGCACGAGCTCCCAGCCGTCCGAGCCCCATTGGTCGAGGATCGCCTTGGTGTTGTGAATGAGGAGGGGGATCGTCGCGTACTCCCACTTCGTTGCCATGCCGACGATGCTAGCCCGCGATCGACGACGGCGATTCCGCACGAGACCTGCACACCGGCCGGGTCGGTTTTCGGCGTGCCCTGTCAGTGACACCCCGTAACCTGGGCGCATGGCCATGGCGAACCCTCGCGAGCCGCGCCGGATCACTCGGACCATACCCGCGGCTCAGCTCATCGGACTCCTTCTTGCATTCGTGCTCACGGCTGGTGCCGGCGGTGTGATCGCGGCCGGGCTGGTGATCCCGCTGGCGTCCGGCATGGACACCGCGGTCGACACCGGGGTCGAGGTGTTCGAGGAGGTGCCCGCCGAGCTGGTGCCGGGCCCGCTCTCGGAGCAGTCGCAGATCTACGCGGCCGACGGCAAGACGAAGCTGGCGACGTTCTACCAGCAGAACCGCATCGTCGTGCCGCTCGACAAGGTCTCGAAGCACATGAAGGACGCCGTCATCGCCATCGAGGACGAGCGGTTCTACACGCACGGCGGCGTCGACCCCGAGGGCATCTCGCGTGCCGCGCTGCAGAACTTCGGCGGCGGTGACACCCAGGGCGCGTCGACGCTGACGCAGCAGTACGTGAAGAACGTGCTGATCGAGGAGTCCATCCGCGCGGGCGACACCTTCGGCGTGCTGGAGGCCCGCGAGAGCTCGCTCACGCGAAAGCTGCGCGAGGCGAAGCTCGCGATCGCCATCGAGAAGGAGATGCCGAAGGACGACATCCTCCAGGGCTACCTCAACATCGCGCAGTTCGGCACGAGCGTGTACGGCGTCGAGACGGCCTCGCAGCACTACTTCAACAAGTCCTCGAAGGACCTGTCGGTCGTCGAGGCGGCGACCATCGCCGGTATCACCAAGGCGCCGAGCCAGTTCGACCCGGTGGCCAACCCCGACGACGCGGAGGTGCGCCGCAACCTCGTGATCGGCAAGATGTGGCAGCTGGGCTACATCTCCACCGCCGAGCGCGACGAGGCGATGGCCACCAAGCTCGCGGACACGCTCGACGTCCAGCCCATCGACGTCGGCTGTGACTCGGCGGGCGGCGCGGCCTTCTTCTGCGACTACGTGATCAAGGAGATCATGGCGAACCCCGAGTTCGGGGAGACCCGTCAGGACCGGTACGACCTGCTGTACCGCGGCGGTCTCCGGATCGTCACCACGATGGACGTCAAGATGCAGAAGGCTGCCGCGAAGACGATCCGCCAGGCGGTCCCGGCCGACAACGCCTACGACCTCGAGGCCGCGGTCACCTCGGTCGAGCCGGGCACCGGCCAGATCAAGGCGATGGCGCAGAACGTGCCGTACGACCCGCGGGCGGAGGCGGAGGGGCGGTCGACCGCGCAGAACTACTCGGCCGACTACAGCCACGGCAACTCGCGCGGGTTCCAGGTGGGCTCGAACTTCAAGCCGTTCGTGCTGGCCGAGTGGCTGCGCAGCGGGCACACGCTCAACCAACGCGTCAGCGCCAACTCCTACTCGGCCTACGAGACGGCGTTCACGGCCAACGGCTGCGTGCACGCCTTCACGCACCAGCCGTGGAACGTGTCCAACGTGGACGGGTCCGCCAGCGGGTCGGTGAGCGTGCTCCAGGGCACCTTCCAGTCCCTCAACACGGTGTACGCCCGGATGTCGCAGCAGCTCGACCTCTGCCAGGTGCAGAAGACGGCCTGGGACGTCGGCTTCCGGCCGATGACGTCCGGCCTGTCGTACGAGGGCGTGGGCCAGTTCCGGACGATCGACAACCCGAAGCAGAAGGACATCGACGTGATGGCGTCGATGACCCTCGGCACCCAGGCCTCGACGCCGGTCAACCAGGCCGCCGCGTTCGCGACCTTCGCCTCGGGCGGCACCTACTGCAACCCCATCGCGATCCTCGAGGTCAAGGACCACGAGGGCAAGGAGATCGACGTCCCGTCGGCCGACTGCAAGCAGACGCTGGAGCCCGAGGTCGCCAACACCGTGGCCTACGCCATGACCAAGGTCTTCCAGACCAGCCCGTTCGGTACGGCCTGGGCGCTGTCCCCGGGTCTCGGTGACGGCCGCCCCGTGGCCGGCAAGACCGGTACGACGAACGACGCCATGCAGAGCTGGTTCACCGGCTACACGCCCGAGCTCTCCACCTCGGTCTGGGTGGGCGAGGCCAGCGGCAACGTGCCGCACATGAACGTGTACCTGCCGGCGATGTCCTGGTACGACAGCTCGGCCAAGGTCGGCCCGATGTACGGCGGCACCATCGCCGCGCCCACGTGGCGCCGGTACATGGACCAGGCCGTGGCCGGCCTGCCGAAGACGGCCTTCCCCGCCCCGGACCCCAAGCTCGTCGGCAAGCAGCCGGTCACGCCCAAGCCGAACAACAGCAACAACGGCGGCGGCAACAACAACGGTGGCGGTAACAACGGCGGCGGTTCCGGCAACGGCGGCGGCGGGAACAACGGCGGCGGCGACAACGGCGGTGGTGGCGACAACGGCGGTGGTGGCCGTGGCGACGCCGCGGTCGGCGGCGGCCCCGGTGGTGGCGACAACGGCGGAGACGACTGATCCGCATGGGGACGCTGGGTAACGTCGGCAAGGCTCTCGGGATCGTCGGGGGCGTCGCCGTCGCCGGTATCGCCTACGCGCACCTGGAGAGCAAGCTCTTCCGGGTGCGCCGGGTGACCGTGCCGGTGCTGCCCCCGGGGCAGCGGCCGATCCGCATCCTCCAGATCGCCGACCTGCACCTGACCCCGAGCCAGCGCACCAAGCAGGCCTGGGTCCGGTCGCTGGCCGCGCTCGAGCCCGACCTGGTGATCAACACGGGCGACAACTTCGGGCACCAGCAGTCGCTGGCCCCGCTGCTCGACGTCCTGGGCCAGCTCATGGACGTGCCCGGCGCGTTCGTCATGGGGTCGAACGACTACTACGCGCCGGCGTTCAAGAACCCGGCCCGGTACCTGCTGCCGGACGCCCGCGTCGAGGGCGGCGAGAAGGTGCCGCTGCCCACCGAGTCGCTCCGCAAGGCGTTCACGGACGCCGGCTGGGTCGACCTGGACAACCGGCGCGGCCTCGTCGAGCTGCGCGACGGACGCACCGTCGGGCTGGTCGGCATGGACGACCCACACCTCGACCTCGACGTCATGCCCGAGCCGGGCCGCGCGCCGGGCGAGGAGGACGCCGTGCTGCGCCTCGGCGTCGTGCACGCGCCCTACCAGCGGGTGCTGAACCAGCTCAAGGACGACGGCGTCGACGCGATCATCGCGGGCCACACCCACGGCGGGCAGCTGTGCCTGCCGTGGTACGGCGCCCTCGTGACCAACTGCGACCTGGACCGCGGCCGCGCGTCCGGCCTGCACGGCTGGCCCGGCCCGCGTCCCGACCGCGAGGGCGGCGAGGACTCGACGTGGCTGCATGTCTCGGCGGGCGCCGGCACGTCGCCGTACACCCAGGTGCGCTTCGCATGCCCGCCTGAGGCGACGCTGATGACCCTGACGGCCCGCGGGGTCTGATCGACGACAAGGAGGCCAGGTGATCCGTTCGGATCACCTGGCCTCCTTGTCGTCGCGGGTCAGCGCGCCCGGCGCTCCAGCCGGTCGAGGTCCAGCAGCACGACGGCGCGGCCCTCGCGGCGCACCCAGCCGCGGGTCGCGAAGTCGGCCAGGGCCTTGTTGACGGTCTCGCGGGAGGCGCCGACGAGCTGCGCCAGCTCCTCCTGCGTGAGGTCGTGCGCCACGCGGATGCCGTCGTCGTTGGGCTCGCCGAACCGGGTCGACAGGTCCAGCAGCGCCTTGGCGACGCGGCCGGGGACGTCGGAGAACACCAGGTCCGCGAGGGTCTCGTTGGTGCGGCGCAGCCGGCGCGCGAGCGCGCCCAGCAGCTGGGTCGCGACACCCGGGTGATCCGCGATCCACTTCACGAGCGAGTCGTGACGCAGCTCGTAGACCACCGAGTCCGAGACGGACGAGGCCGACGCCGTGCGGGGGCCCGGGTCGAACAGGGACAGCTCACCGAACATCTCGCCCGGGCCCAGGATCGACAGCAGGTTCTCGCGGCCGTCACTCGACCGGCGACCCAGCTTGATCTTGCCCTGCGCAATGACATAGAGCCGGTCGCCCGGTTCGCCCTCGCGGAAGAGCACGTCACCCCGGACCAGCTCCACGGGCACCATGGACTCGAAGAGCGCGTGCGTCTCCTCGCCTTCCATGTCCGCGAAGAGGGGGGCAGAGAGTACGACTTCGTCGTCCACCAGTGGTGTCCTCACGTGTCGGGGACTTTCGTCCATCAGTCTTTTCCACCTCTCAGTCTGCCTCAATGTCACGAGATTGCCGGGTCATCGGTGTCTCTCGTGGCGTCCGCGTGGCGTGCAGCCCGACGCGATCGTCCGCCTCATGCGGGATGTCGGCTTTGCCCAGCACGAAGTAGGACGCCCGTCCATAAATCCTAGGGGTGTCACCTGGGAGTTCGGAACGGGCGTCCTGGGAACCGGTCAGGGAACCTCGCGCTGCTCCGGTCCGACGTACTCGCACACCGGCCGGATCAGCGAGTTGGCGGCCCGCTGCTCCATGATGTGCGCCGTCCACCCGGTGATCCGGGAGGCCACGAACAGCGGCGTGAAGATGTTCGTGTCGAACCCGATCAGGTGGTACGCCGGGCCGGCGGGGTAGTCCAGGTTCGGCTTGATGTTCTTGGCCGAGACCATGGCGTTCTCGAGCGTGTCGTACAGCTCGATCACCGCCGAGTCGCCGTAGTGCGCGGCGAGGTCGCCGAGCACGGCCCGCATGGTCGGCACGCGGGAGTCGCCGTTCTTGTAGACCCGGTGGCCGAACCCCATGATCTTCTTCTTCTGCGCGAGCGCGTCCTCGAGCCAGGCCTCGGCCTTGTCGGCCGTGCCGATCTCCTCGAACGTGGCCTGCACGGCCTCGTTCGCGCCGCCGTGCAGCGGGCCCTTGAGGGCGCCGATGGCCCCGGTGACGGCCGAGTGCAGGTCGGCGAGCGTCGAGGTGATGACGCGCGCGGTGAACGTGGACGCGTTGAACGAGTGCTCGGCGTACAGCACCATCGAGGCCTCGAACGCCTGCACGACGGCGGGCTCGGCCTCCTCCCCGAAGGTCATCCACAGGAAGTTGGCGGAGTAGCCGAGGTCGTCCCGCGGGTGCACGATCTCCTGGCCCCGGCGACGGCGCTGGTCGAGCGCGACGACGGCGGGCAGGACCGCCCACAGCCGCAGCGCCTTGGCGAGCTCCGCCTCGGGCGAGGAGTCCTCGGCCTGCGGGTCGTGCGCCCCCAGGATCGACACCGCGGTGCGGCACACGTCCATGGGGTGGCAGTCGACGGGCAGCTCGAGGATCGCGTCGCGGATGTTGTCCGGCAGCTCGCGGTGGACCCGCTCGGCCGCCGTCTGCTCGGTGAGCTGGGCGGGGGTCGGCAGCTCGCCGTGCCACAGCAGGTAGGCGACCTCCTCGAAGGACTTCTTCGCGGCCAGCTCCTGCACCGGGTAGCCCCGGTACAGCAGCGAGTTGGTGTCCGGGTTGACCTTCGAGATGGCCGACGTGTCGGCGACGACGCCGGCCAGACCCTTCCGGATCTCCGTGGTCTCGGTCATGAGCACTCCTTCGTGTCGAGACTCAGTCAGGGCTGGTAGGTGAAGACGTTCGAGTCGAAGTGGTTGTAGGCCGCGTAGTCGGTCAGCTCGTAGAGCCGCGCGCGGGTCTGCATCTCGGGTACCAGGTCCGCCTGGGTGCCCGACGCCGCGATCTGGTCCAGCGCCCGTTCGGCGGCACCCATCGCGATGCGCAGCAGGGTGACGGGGTAGATCACGAGCCGCGCCCCGGCGTCGTGCAGCTGCTTCGCCGTGAAGAGCTCGGACTTGCCGAACTCCGTCATGTTGGCCAGCACCGGCACGTCGAGGGCGGAGGCAACGGCCTCGAACTCGGCGAGGTCCTTCATGGCCTCGGGGAAGATCGCGTCCGCCCCGGCGTCGGCCAGGGCCTTGGCGCGGTCGATCGCGAGCTTCAGCCCGCGCTCGCCCGGCTCCGTGCCGCGCACGTCGGTACGCGCCATGATGAGGAAGTCGGGGTCGCGGCGGCCGTCGGCGGCGGCCCGGATGCGCCGGACGGCGTCGCTCAGCCCGACCACCTCCTTGCCGTCGAGGTGGCCGCACCGCTTGGGGTTGACCTGGTCCTCGATGTGGATGCCGGCCACGCCGGCGTCCTCCATGGTCTGGACCGTGCGGGCCACGTTCATGGGCTCGCCGAACCCCGTGTCGGCGTCGGCGAGCACGGGCAGGTCGGTGACCCGGGCGATCTGCGCGGACCGACCGGCCACCTCGGTGAGCGTGGTCAGGCCGATGTCGGGCAGGCCGAGGTCGGCGGACAGCACGGCGCCGGAGACGTAGACGCCGTCGAACCCCTTGTCCTGGATGAGCTTGGCGCTCAGCGGGTTGAACGCGCCCGGGAGCCGGAGCAGGTCCGGCCCGGCGAGGGCCTCGCGGAGGGCGCGGCGCTTCGCGGCGGGGGTGAGGTGGGAGTAGAGCATCAGCGGTTCCCCAGCTCGAACAGGCCCGTCGGGGCGGCCACGGCGTCCAGCACCCCGGGCGCCGCCACGATCGTGAGCTCGCGGACCTCGGCGGCGGTGAGCTCGGGCAGGCGCTCGGCCAGGTCGAGGAAGCGGTCGATCTCGGCGTCCGTCAGGACGCCCGCGGCCAGGGTGCGGAACTTGGCCACGTAGTTCGCGCGCGCGAACGGCCGGGCGCCGAGCGGGTGCGCGTCGGCGACGGCGATCTCGCGGGTCACCGTCTCGCCGCTGGTCAGCGTGATCTCCACGCGGCCGCCGAACGCCTTCTCGGCCGGGTCGGTCGAGTGGTAGCGCCGCGTCCACTCCGCGTCCTCGGCCGTGGTCACCTTGCGCCACAGCTCGACCGTGTCGGGGCGCTGCGCCCGGGCGGGGGCGTACGAGTCCACGTGGTGCCAGCCGCCGTCCTGCAGCGCGACCGTGAAGATGTACGGCACCGAGTGGTCGAGCGTCTCGCGCGACGCCGTCGGGTCGTACTTCTGCGGGTCGTTCGCGCCCGAGCCGATCACGTAGTGGGTGTGGTGGCTGGTGTGCAGCACGATCGAGGCGACGTTCGCGGGGTCGCGCAGCTCGGGACGCTCGGCGCCCAGCGCGCGGGCCATGTCGATGATCGCCTGCGCCTGGTACTCCGCGGAGTGCTCCTTGGTGTACGTGTCGAGGATGCCCGTCCGGGCCTCGCCGGCGGCGGGCAGCACGACGTCGTAGGCGGCGTCCGGCCCGTCCAGGAGCCAGGCGACCACGCCGTCCTCGCCCTCGTAGATGGGCTCGGGGGAGGTCTGGCCGCGCATCGCGCGGTCCACGGCCTCGACCGCGAGCTTGCCCGCGAAGGCCGGCGCGTGCGCCTTCCACGTGGAGATCTGGCCCTTGCGGCTCTGCCGCGTGGCGGTCGTCGTGTGCAGGGCCTGGCCGATCGCCTGGAACACCGTCTCGGTGTCCAGCCCCAGCAGCGTGCCGATACCGGCGGCGGCCGACGGGCCGAGGTGCGCCACGTGGTCGATCTTGTGCTTGTGCAGGCTGATCGCGCGGACCAGGTCCACCTGGATCTCGTAGCCGGTCACGATGCCCCGCACCAGGTCCCGTCCCGAGCGGCCCGTGTGCTGCGCCACCGCCAGGATCGGCGGGATGTTGTCGCCCGGGTGCGAGTACTCGGCGGCGAGGAAGGTGTCGTGGAAGTCGAGCTCGCGGACGGCGACGCCGTTGGCCCACGCCGCCCACTCGGGGCTGCTCGTGGCCTCCGGGGCCAGGCCGAAGACCGTGGAGCCGGGCGTGTACGGGTGCGCCTGGGCCTGCGACCGGGCGGCGACGGCGGGGCCGCGCGTGAGGCTGGCCGCCGCGACCGAGGCGTTGTCGATCACGCGGTTGATCACCATGTCGGTGACCTCGGCCGTGGGCTCGACGGTGTCGGTGGCGAGCTCCGCGAGCTTCCAGGCGAGCTGGTCGGTGCGCTTGAGCGGCTCGGCGGACGGGTAGACGCGCAGGTGGTGCGTGTACGGCATGGTGACTCTTCCTCGATTCACGTGGACCGTCGTGTGGTCCGTCGGTCTGCCCGGACCGTCGGGCGGGCATCGGGTCGCGACCGCTCGGCTGGTGGACGGCGGATGCGTCCTTGACCTTCTCATACTCCGCGTCCTAGGTACACGGACCAGACCCGCGCCAAGTTCCCGGTGCGGCCGATCCCCGGCCCGATGTCAGTGGGGATCGTTAGTGTGGCGACGTGACCGTCAGCGAACGCGAATCCGAGAAGCACTCCAAGAATGCGCCGGAGAGCAGGCTGGCGCTCGTGCGCCGGGCACGGCGCATCAACCGCACGCTCGCGGAGACCTATCCCGACGCGCGGGCCGAGCTGGACTTCCGCACGCCGCTGGAGCTGCTGGTGGCGACCGTGCTGAGCGCCCAGACCACCGACGTCCGCGTGAACCAGACCACGCCCGAGCTGTTCGTCATGTACCCCGACGCGCAGGCCTACGCGGAGGCCAACCCGGAGGAGCTCGAGGAGATCCTGCGGCCGCTCGGCTTCTTCCGCGCCAAGTCCAGGGCCGTGATCGGCCTGGGCAAGGCGCTCGTCGAGCGGTTCGACGGCGAGGTCCCGGGCAAGCTGAAGGACCTGGTCACGCTGCCCGGCGTGGGGCGCAAGACGGCGAACGTGGTGCTCGGCAACGCGTTCGGCGTACCCGGGATCACCGTGGACACGCACTTCGGGCGGCTGGCGCGCCGCCTGGGCCTGACCACCGAGGAGGACCCGGTGAAGGTCGAGGCCGAGGTGGGCGAGCTCTTCCCGAAGAAGGACTGGACCATGCTCAGCCACCACCTCGTGTGGCACGGGCGGCGCGTGTGCCTGGCGCGCACCCCGGCGTGCGGGGCGTGCAGCATCAAGGACCTGTGCCCGTCGTACGGCGCGGGCGAGACCGACCCCGACAAGGCGGCCAAGCTGGTGCGGCCCGCGCCCGAGCGCTCCGCCCTGGCCGGCCTGCCGCTGAAGTAGCTACACCCGGGCGAGCCAGTCCAGCAGGATCTCGTTGACCCGGTCGGGCGCCTCCTCGGGGAGGAAGTGCCCGGCCCCGGGGACCAGCACGTCCACGTCCGCGCGCTCGGGCCGCAGGAACCCGTCCAGGGCGCCCTGGACCTGCAGCGCGGGCACCTCCAGCGGGCGGCGCAGCGCGGCGCCGAACCGGCGCCCGTCCATCCGGGGCCTCGACCGCACCGCCCAGCGCAGGGCCTCGGCCGCGGAGTGCGCGGCGAACGGGATGCGCATGACGGCCCGGTAGCGGTCCACGACGTCGTCGGGCAGCGGGGCTCCCGCCCCCAGGTCGAGGGTGCGGCGCACCAGGTCGCCCTTGATCAGCGCCCGCTCCGGCAGCGTCGGGACCTGCACGAACGCCAGCGCGCGCAGGGCGGCCGGCGTGAGGGCCCCACCGTTGCGCGGGCGCACCCTCGCGGGGTGCGGGCTTGCCAGCGCGGCGACCGCCGTCGTCGTGCCCGGGTGGAGCGCTGCGACCGCCCAGGCGAGCGTGCCGCCCGTGCCGTGCCCCACGACCACCGCCCGCTCGCGCCCGAGGGAGCGCACCACGCCGGCGACGTCGGCCGCCCGGGCGGGCACCGCGTAGCCCGACGGCGGCTTGTCCGAACCGCCCACGCCCCGCACGTCCATGGCGGCGACGCGGTAGCCGGCGTCGGCCAGGGCAGGGATCTGCGCGCGCCACGCCCACCAGAACTGCGGGTAGCCGTGCAGCAGGAGCACCAGGGGAGCGGACCGGCTCTCGGGCCCGGCGACCGCCACGTGGAAGCGCGAGCCGCCCGAGGACACGAACTCGTGCTGCCACGGCCCCTCGACGAGGGCGCTCGTGTAGTCGCTGGCGGCTGCCGTGCGGACGGCCGTTCTGGCCGAGAGTGCGGTCACAACTACGAACTTACGTGCTCGCCGCGCGGTCTGCGCGGGTTCCGGGCCGGGTCAGTTCCCGGCCTGCGCCACGCGCTTCCCGGCGGGGCCGCCGTTCGGGTCGTCCGTCTGCGTGGCGTCGGACGCCGGCTTGCTCTCCGGCGCCGGCGGCTCCTCGACCGCACGCTCCTTGGGCGGGTCGAACCGGTAGCCCACGTTGCGCACCGTGCCGATGAGCTGCTCGTGCTCGGGGCCGAGCTTGGCGCGCAGGCGCCGCACGTGCACGTCGACCGTGCGGGTGCCCCCGTAGTAGTCGTAGCCCCAGACCTCCTGCAGCAGCTGGGCCCGCGTGAACACGCGGCCCGGGTGCTGCACCAGGTACTTGAGGAGCTCGAACTCCTTGTAGGTCAGGTCGATGGGGCGGCCGCGGAGCCGGGCGGTGTATCCGCCGGCGTCGATCGCGAGCTCGCCCGCGGAGATCTCCTGCTGCGACTCCTCGGCCGGGCCGCGCGCCGAGCGCTCCACCACGAGGCGCAGCCGTGCCTCGACCTCGGCGGGCGAGGCCGACTCCAGCAGTAGGTCATCGGCACCCCACTCGTGGGTCACGACCGTGAGGCCACCCTCGGTGAGGATCAGCACGAGCGGCACCGTCAGGCCGGTGGCGTGCAGCAGGCGGCAGGTGGTGCGGGCCGCGACGAGGTCACGGCGGGCATCCAGCAGCACGACGTCCGCGTCCGGGGCGTCGACGAGCGCGGAGGGCTCCATCGGGAGCACCCGCACCCGATGGGACAGCAGTCCCAGTGCGGGCAGTACCTCGGCCGACCCGCCGGTGGCGGGCGTGAGGATCAACAGCTCTGCCATTGACGCACCTCCTCTCGGAACCGGCGTCCTGCTACCGTCCCTGGCTCGGGTCTCGCTGCAGCGAGACGTCCGTCGCGTCCAACTGGCTCTGCGGAAGTCTGCCCTGTTGCTTGTTGCGTGCATGTTACACGCCCTTTTCCTGAGCACCACCATGCTGGTCAGGAGCCGTGACGTGCGCATGACGCGAGTGTTGCTCGTCTCGCTGAGGCCCGGGATATCGGGCCTGCCGGGCCGCGATTGAGGCAAGTGGCGAACTCTCTGGAAAACTCTGAGCCGTGTCCGTCTCCACCCGCGCCGTGACGACCGCTGCGCTCGCGGCCCTCGTCGCCGCCGCGTCCTACGTCCAGCCCCGGCCCTTGCCCCTGGTGGGCGCGGTCGTGGTCCTGGTGGTCCTCGTCGCGCTGGGGTGGCCGTCGTTGCTGCGCCTGCCCGCGTCCGGGAGCACCCGCGTGGTCGTGGCACTCTGCGGCCTGGGCGGCGCGGGCGCCGTGTATCTCACCCAGGGCGAGCCCGTGCTGCGGCACCTGCCGATGGTGCTGGCGGGCGCCGTGGTGCTCGCCTTCATCGCGCAGATGCTCCGGCGCGACGGGCGCCCCCAGCTCACCGAGTCCGTCTCGGGCACCGTGGCCGGCGTCGTCGTGGCGATCGCCGCCGCCGGCTGGATCGCCGCCGCCCGGTCCGACGCCGGGGCCGCCCTCGTCGTGACCAGCGCGGTGGCGCTCGCGGTCGCGGCAGCGGTGTCGGCGCTGCCGGTGCGCGGCTGGGTGGCGCTCGGCATCTCCGCCGTCGCCGCCGTGGTGGTGGGTGGTGCGGCCGGCACGCTGCTGCCGAACATCGACACCGTGAGCGGCCTCTGGTGCGGCCTGGTCGCGGGCATCGTGGTGGGTGCGCTTCACCTGCTGCTGGAGCGGCTGCCGGCCCGCGGCGCGCGCCTGGCCGGGCTCTCGGCGGCCGCGCTGCCCGTCGCGGTGTGCGGCATCTTCGTGTTCGTCGTGGGCCGGATGGTCATCCTCTGAGGTGACCGGCCCGGTCCGCCTCAGGACTGGCGGATCATCTCGCCCGCGATCTCGATGCGGACCTTCTTGGCGACCAGGACGCCGCCCGCCTCGAGCGCGACGTTCCAGAGCAGGCCCCACTCCTCGCGCTCGATCTCGCAGCTGCCGTGGAAGCCGAAGATGTCCTGCCCGTAGGGGTCGTGCCCCACGCCGCCGAACTCGCACTCCAGCGTGACCGGACGTGTCGTGCCGCGCACCGTCAGCAGGCCGTCCATGACGAACTTGGTGAACGAGCCGTCCGCCTGGGTCGGGTCGTGCGGCCGCCGGCCCGCGGTGCCGGCCTTGAGGCGGGCCCACGAGAAGATCGGGTCCACCTGGGTGCGCATCCGGAACCCGGTGCTGCGGAACTCGATGGTGGGGTGGTTCTCCACGTCGAGGAAGTCGGCGCTGCGCAGGTGCGTGTCGCGCTCGCCCACGTGCGTGTCCACGGAAGCCGCCTGGATGGTACAGGTGACCTGCGACATCAGCGGGTCCTCGCCGACGGTGACCGTCGCGGTCCCCTCGGCGAACTCGCCCCGGACGGGGCTGACCATCATGTGCATGGCGAGGAAGCCGAGCCGCTTGTGGTTCTGGTCGATCTGGTACACCCCGGCCGCCGGAATGGTCAGACCATTCCACGTTCGAGTTGGCAAAACTTCCATCCTAGACAATTCTCCTATATATGCGGATGCATGCACGCTACCACCGGGGCCCCGCCGGGCCGGGTGGCATTTCGGCACCAGAAATACTGCTCCGACAGGTTGTGCAGACCAGGGAATCATGTGGGCGGGCACCCGAGAAGGTCAGGTACCCCCACTGTGACCGGCCTCATTACCCATCCACATCGCGGATCAGGACTTGTCTGGACGAGCGAGGCACGGCAGGGTGGGCTAAATGTTGGGACAGGTGATCGCGCTGGTCGTGCTCGTGCTGGGCACGGCAGTGCTCGGCGTGTGGTGGTCGGCGCGGCAGGGGGCTGTCCGCGCACCCCGCGAGACCCCGGTCGGCATCGACTGGGCGTCCTCCGGGATCGCGCTGGCCGACCGGGTGACCTTCGTGCAGTTCTCCGCCGAGGTGTGTGCGGCGTGCCGCTCCACGTCGCGGGTGCTCGGGGGGCTCACCGGCAAGGGTGACGGCGTCGCGCACCGCGAGGTGCTCGTCGACGACCACCTCGATCTCGTGCGCACCCTCGGCGTGCTCCGCACGCCCACGGTGCTCGTGGTCGACGGCGGAGGGCGTGAGGTGGCCCGGATGAGCGGCGTCGTCTCCGACACCCAGGCGCGGCAGGCGCTGAGCCGGGTCCCGGCGGCGCTGGAGACAGAGGGGGAAGCGCACTCATGAACGCGAGCAAGGGGATCGACCCGCGCGGGCCGCGGGTCGGGGCGAGCATCACGGCGGTGCTCCTGGCCGCCGTCGTGCTGCTGGGCGCGAGCACCGCGGGGCTGTGGCTGCTGACGTTCATCATGCTGAGCTTCGTGCTCGGCACGGTGCGCGGCGCCGAGGGCTCGTGGCAGGGCATGCTCTACAAGCGGTTCGTGCGGCCGCGGCTCGGCCCGCCCACGGAGATGGAGGACCGCCGCCCGCCGCGCTTCGCGCAGGGCGTGGGCCTGTTCGTCACCGGCGTGGGCGTGATCCTCGGCTTCTTCGGGGTGCTGCCTGCCGTGCCGATCGCGGCCGCCGCGGCGTTCGTCGCCGCCGCGCTCAACGCCGTCGTCGGGCTGTGCCTCGGGTGCGAGCTGTACCTGCTGCTGCGGCGGTCGGGCCTGGTCCGCGCCTAGGCGCGGACCGGTCAGTAGACGAGCGCCTGGGCGCCGTCGCGCAGGATCTCCTCGGTGAACAGGGCCGAGCCCGCGATCCGGACGCCGGGCAGCACGTCCGCCTCGGTGATGTCGCGGCGCGCCGCGCACTGGGTGCAGACCGTGACCGTCCCGGCCGACAGGATCACCTCGATCAGGTCGGGCAGGGGCGTCGCGTGCTCCAGCTCGAGCTCGGCCGCACGTCCGGGCAGCGCGAGCCAGGCGGACTCGCCGGTGAGCCACAGGCTCACCTCCGCACCCGATGCGACGGCCGCGGCCGCCACGGTGAAGGCCTGGTTGGTGGCCTCGGGGCGGTCCAGGCCTGAGGTGGTCTTGATCACGAGCTGGCGCATGGGCCGACTGTAGGCGGTGGACGTTAGGATCGGCACCATGTCGATCCACGCCCTTGAGCTCATCTTCACCGGCCTCATCGTGGCGGTCGCAGTCGCGGTCGCCTGGTTCGCCGGCTACGTCGTCTACAAGCTGTACACCGGCCAGCGCTGATGACGTTCACCTTCCCGGACGGCCTCTCGCCCGAGGTGTACCCGCTGGCCTGGCTGGTCGGCCGCTGGCGCGGCGAGGGTGTGATCGACTACCCCGGCGTCGGCAAGAAGACCTTCGTGCAGGACCTGGTCTTCGACCACGACGGCGGCCCCTACCTGCGGTTCGAGTCCACGCTGCGGGTCCTGGAGAGCGTCGTCCCCGACAAGCTGCCCGACGACGGCGAGTGGCCGGCCCCCGTGGCGGACCCGACGGACGCCGAGGCCGAGGCACCGGAGACCGCCGAGGTCGGCGAGGCCGGCACCGTCTGGTCCACCGAGACCGGCTACTGGCGCGTGTCCACCGACCGCCCCGAGGGGCTCGAGGAGAACAAGCACGCGCTCGAGGTGCTCGTGGCCGACGCCTCCGGGCGCATCACCGTCTACATCGGCGCCGCGGGCAACGGGCGGATCGACCTCGCCTCGGACGCGATCGCGCGGACGTCGACGGCGTCCGAGGTGCGCGCCTCCAAGCGGCTGTACGGCCTGGTGCAGGGCCGGCTGCTGTGGGTCGAGGAGCTCGCGGCGTTCGGCGAGCCGCTGCGCTCGTACGCCTCGGCCGAGCTGGACCGGCAGTAACCGAACCCCGGCGGGAATGCCCCGCCCGTTCCCGACGCTGCACCTGAGGTGAGCATGGATTACGAGAGCCCCCTGCTGAGCCGGCGCGGCGCGGTCGCCGCTGCCGGGCCCGACGCCGGGGTCGCCTGGCACTACGGCGACCCGACGGCCGAGCAGCGCGCGCTGTCGCGCGGCGGGGCCGTCGTCGACCAGTCGCACCTCGGAATCGTCCGCGTGGCCGGCCCCGACCGGCTGAGCTGGCTGCACTCGATCACCTCCCAGCAGCTCGAGGACCTCGCGCCCCGGACCAGCACGGAGCTGCTCGTCCTGTCGCCGCAGGGCCACATCGAGCACGTCGCGGGCGTGGTGGACGACGGCGAGGCCACCTGGCTGATCACCGAGCGCGAGTCGGCGCCCGGCCTGGCCGGCTGGCTCGACCGCATGAAGTTCATGCTGCGCGTCGAGATCACGGACGCGACGGACGAGTGGGCGGCCATCGGCGAGCCCGTGGCCGCCGAGGGCGCGGAGGGCGAGCCGGTCACCTGGCACGACGCCTGGCCGAACGTCGTCGGCGGGGGCACGCGGTACGGCCCGGCCGAGGGCGAGCACCCGGGCGCGATGCGGCCGTGGCGGCTCGTGCTGGTGCCGCGCGCCGAGCTGGAGGCGCAGGTCGCGGCCCGCGAGGCCGCCGGCTGGCCGCTCGCCGGCACGTGGGCCACGGAGGCCCTGCGGGTCGAGGCCTGGCGCCCGCGCCAGGCGCGCGAGGTCGACGAGCGGACCATCCCGCACGAGCTCGACCTGCTGCGCACCGCCGTGCACATCAACAAGGGCTGCTACCGCGGCCAGGAGACGGTCGCCCGGGTGCACAACCTCGGCCGCCCGCCCCGCCGGCTCGTGATGCTGCACCTCGACGGCTCCCAGCACCTGCTCCCGGAGGCGGGGGCCGAGGTGCGCCTGCCCGGGGTGGACGGTGCGCCGGGCAAGGTGGTCGGCACCCTGACCTCGATGGCACGCCACCACGAGCTGGGGCCCATCGGCCTGGCCGTGCTCAAGCGGAACGTCCCGGAGGACGCCGAGCTGATGGTGTCCGGCGACGTCTCGGGGCAGGCCATCGAGGTGACGGCGGCGCAGGAGATCATCGTCCCGGGCGACGGCATGTCGGTGGACCGCCCCGAGTCCCACGGCCCCCTCACCAAGGGACTGCGCGGGCCGGCCAGCCTCATCTGACCCGCCCGTGGGGGCGGGTGGCAAGATGCCTCCGTGACCTCCTTGCCCGGCCCCGCCGACGAGATGTGGCGCAAGGCCATGCGCACGCTCATGCTGCGCACCCGGCTGCGGCAGGGCTGGACCCGGGCGCGGGCGAGCCTGATCCCGATCGCGCAGGCCTCGCTCGCCGCCGGCGTCGCCTACCTGATCGCGCGGTACGTGCTGGGGCACGAGCAGCCCTTCTTCGCGCCGGTCGCGGCCTGGGTGCTGCTCGGCTTCACCGCGCAGCGCGACGTGCGCCGGGTCTCCGAGATGGCCGTCGGCGTGGCGGTCGGCGTCGCCATGGGCGACCTGATCGTGCACCTGATCGGCTCGGGCTGGTGGCAGCTCAGCCTGGTGCTGTTCATCTCCGCCGTCGCCGCCCGGTTCATCGACCGCGGCGCGTTGCTGGTCACGCAGGCGGGGGTCCAGGCGATCATCGTGGTGGGCCTGCCGCAGGTGTCCGGCGGGCCGCTCGGGCGGTGGACCGACGCCCTGGTCGGCGGCGCCGTCGCGCTCACGGTCGCGCTCCTCACACCGGGCGACACCCGGCGTCGTCCGCGGGCGCTCGCCGAGCGCGCCGTGACCGAGCTGGCCGAGACCCTGGAGACGCTCGCCCGGGGCATGCGCTCGGACGACGTCGACGACGTCCGCGCGGCGCTCGTGCGCGGCCGCGCCTCGGAGCCGGTGCTCGCCGAGTGGCAGGAGGCGGCCCGCGACGCCCGCGAGCTGGCACGGATCTCGGTGGGCCGCATCCACCGCGGCGAGCTGGCCCGGCTGGAGGCGCAGGCGGTGCTCGTGGACCGGGTGATGCGGTCCGTGCGAGTGCTGGCGCGCCGCGTGCTCCCGGTGGTCGAGGGGGACCACGACGTCCAGCCGGTCGCCGGGCTGGTCGAGGGCTTCGCGTCCGGCGTGCGGCTTCTCGCCTCCGACTTCGGCTCCGGGGGCGACGGCGCTCGCGGGCGCGAGCTGCTGACGGCCCTGGCCGCCCAGCTGGACCCGCGGACCGTGGGCGAGGGCGACTGGCAGGTCCAGTCCCTGGTGATGCTGCTGCGCTCGCCGGTCGTCGACGCCCTGGAGGCGTCGGGCGCCGGCCCGGGCGAGGCCCGCGAGGCGCTGCCGGAGCTGTAGCGGCCGTGGACCCGGCCCCCGCGCGGGTGTCCGGACCAGGCGATTCGCGGCCGAGCTTGCCGTAGGCTCGTGGTGTGTTCGGAGCTCTCCAGACGTTCGTCTTCATCGTGCTGGGCGTCATCGTCTTCGCGGTCCAGGTCATCGCCCTGGTCGACGCGATCCGTCGCCCTGCCCACGCCTACAAGTCCGAGGGCAAGCTCTCGAAGCCGATCTGGCTCGCGATCCTCGGGGTCGCGGCGGTCTTCGGCCTGCTCGGGCTGCCGCCGAGCTTCATCACGGCCAGCTCGTTCCTCAACGTGATCGCGGTGGTCCCGGCCATCGTGTACTGGGCCGACGTGCGCCCCCGCCTGCAGCCGTACGGCACCGGCAACAAGCCGCGCGGACCGCAGGGCGGATGGTGACCGCCCCGATGGACGCCGGTCCCGACGCCGCCCCCCTGGCCGAGGTGATCCGCGGCGACATCGTGGAGTCGGTGCACCTGGGCCACCTCGTGGTGCTCGACCCGTCCGGCCGGCCCGTGGTCCAGGTGGGCAACCCGACCGCGCCGATCTGGCCGCGGTCGTCGCTCAAGCCGCTGCAGCTCCTCGCGATGCTGCGCGCCGGCCTGGAGCTGCCCGACCGCCTGCTCGCGCTGGCCTCGGCCAGCCACAACGGCGAGCAGTTCCACCTGGAGGGCGTGCTGCAGATCCTGGGCTCCGTGGGCCTCGGTTCCGGCGCGCTGCGGAACACCCCTGACCTGCCGCTCTACGCGCCGGCCGCGCTGGACTGGCACATCGCCCCGCACGACGGCGGTCCGGGCCCGGCGCCGCTCGCGCAGAACTGCTCGGGCAAGCACGCGGCGATGCTCGCGACCTGCCTCACGCAGGGCTGGGACATCGAGACCTACCTGTCGCCCGAGCACCCGCTGCAGCGCGCGGTCCGCAGCACCATCCTGGAGCTGACCGGCGACGCCGAGCTCGTCATGCACACCACGGTCGACGGCTGCGGCGCGCCCCTGTTCTCCACGACGCTGCTCGGCCTGGCGCGCGCGTTCTCCACGCTGGGCGCCGCGCCGACGGAGGACGTCCGCTCGCACGAGGCGCGCGCCGCCCGGGCGATCTCCGCGCACCCCGAGATGGTGGGCGGCACGGGCCGTGACGTCACGCTCGCCATGCAGGCGGTGCCGGGCCTGGTCGCGAAGGACGGCGCCGAGGGCGTCTACGCGGCCGGCCTGCCCGACGGCTCCGCGCTCGCGTTCAAGGTGCTCGACGGCTCCGCCCGCGCCCGCCCCGCCATCCTCGCCGCCGCGCTGCGTGCCGCGGGGGCGGCGGGCCTGCCGGGGGTGTACCCGGGCGGGCTCGACGGGCTGGGCCGCGTGCCCGTGCTCGGCGGCGGACGCCCGGTCGGCGAGGTCCGCGCCGTCTTCGCGGACGCCTACGCCGAGGGCCGTCGATGAAGGCGGTGCTCCAGCGCGTCACCCGGGCCTCGGTGACGGTCGACGGCGAGGTCGTGGGCGCCATCGACAAGCCCGGCGTCCTGGCACTGGTCGGCGTCACGCACGACGACGGCCCGGCCCAGGTCGAGACCGTCGCCCGCAAGATCGCGGACCTGCGGATCCTGCACGACGAGCAGTCGGTGGCCGACGTCGGCGCGTCGGTGCTCGTCGTCAGCCAGTTCACGCTCTACGGCGACGCCCGCAAGGGGCGCCGCCCCACGTGGAACCAGGCGGCGCCGGGGCCGGTCGCCGAACCGCTCGTGGACGCCGTCGTGGCCGCGCTGCGCGAGCGCGGCCTGACGGTCGAGACCGGCCGGTTCGGCGCCGACATGCAGGTGGAGCTGGTCAACGACGGGCCGGTGACCATCCTGCTGGAGGCCTGACGCCGCGGGGCCTGCCCCCGCCGCGCCTACCCCCGCAGCGCCAGCACAGCCAGCTCCGTGCGGGACCGCACCCCGAGCTTGCGGAAGACCCGCCCCAGGTGCACCTCCACGGTCCGTACCGACACGTAGAGGCTGGCCGCGACCTGCCGGTTGGTCCGGCCCTGCACCACCAGCCGCGCGACGTCCAGCTCGCGCTCCGTGAGCAGGTCGGTCCACTGCCCGCACAGCTCCTCGCCGACGTCGACCACCGGGGCGCCCGCCGGTTCGTCCCGCGGCTGCGTGGGGACCGGGGCGGACGCCGCGGCAGGCGGCGGGGGAGGGCTCGCCTGGCGGGCCGGCGCCTCCCGCACGAACCCGGGCGTGGTCAGCGCCTGCTCGGCGATGTGCTCCCAGGCCTTGGCGCCGGACTCCTCGAACAGCTCGTGCGCGCCGAGCAGGTGCGCGGCGGCGTCGCCGGGCAGGCCGAGCCGGGCGAAGGCACGCGCGGCCACCAGCTCCGTGAGGCCGCGCTCGAACGTGGAGCCCACGCGGAGCGACGCCTCGACGGCTTGCTCGCGCGCCCGGTTTACGCCCGACGCGTCGGCCAGCGCGAGCTCGGCGCGCGCCAGGTCGAGACGGCGACGGCGCATCGGGCCGCCGGCGAAGCCCGCGCTCGCCATGCCGGACCCGGCGAGTCCCGCGCCGTTCGTGCCCGAGACCGCGTGCCCCGGCCCGGCGTGGCCGGCCCCGGCCGGATAGCTCCCGGCCGCGTCCCCGCCGACGGACGGCAGTACGCGCAGCCGCAGGCGTTCGTGCGAGCGGCGAGCGGCCCGGTCCTGCCCGGCGAGCACCAGCAGCTCCACCGGGTCGGGCGTGGGCAGCCAGAGCCGGCGCAGCTCGTCCCCGCCGCGCTCGGCGGCGAGCCCGAGCAGGGTCGCGGCCTCCACCCAGCGGCCGTCGAAGACGGCGGTCTGGGCCCGGTCGCCGAGCGTCGCCGCCCGCACGACCGGCGCGACCTGGCCGGGCACCGACGCCTCGAGCGCCGTGGTCGGCCGGCGCAGGTGCCCGTCCCGCACCAGGTCGAGGCGCCTGGCCAGCGCGATCCCGAGCCCGCCGAAGGCGAGGGCCACGGGGAGGCGCTCCACGGCGTCGTCGAGCACCGAGGCGGCCCCGGTGATGTTGCCGAGGCGCAGCGCCAGGTAGGCCTGCGCCACCCGCAGGTGCGCCTCCGCGAGCGGCGTCAGGGCCTCGTCGGGCCCGTCGAACCACCAGCCCGGCGGGCGCGCGGGCGCCAGCTCCGCCACCTCGGACAGGATCGCGGCGGCCTCGCCGGGCGCGCCGTCGAGCAGGCGGATCGTCTTGCGGGCGGCGGCGATCGCGGCCCGGTCGGGCCCGGCTGCGTCCTCCGGGACGACGGCGTCCGGCCGCCCGTCCAGCAGCGCCAGCGCCACGCCGAGCGAGCGCGCGGCGTCGGGCGCTCCCGCCGCGGACGAGCCGGTGTCGGCGGGACTGGTCGCGCGCCGGAGGTAGACGACGGCGTCGTGCACGTGTCCCGCCCACAGCGCGGCCCGGCCGGCCACCGCGAAGGCGCGCGCCCGAACCCGGTCGGTGCCGTGGCTCGCGGCCTCGCGCGCCACCTCGTGCGCCCGGTGCACGTCGCCGCGCGCCAGGTGCTGCTCGGCGAGCTCGACCAGGCCGTCCGCCAGCAGGGGATCGCCCGCGAGCGTGCTCAGGGCCGTGTGCCACATGGCGATGAGCGGTTCGTCGGCCTTGCGGTGCACCTCGGCCAGCGCCACGTGGGCGGCGGTGCGCGAGGCGAGGTCGGCGTCGTCGTGCACCACGGAGCGCACGCGCGGATGGTGGAAGCGGAACCGGCCGCCCACGAGATGGAGGTGGCGGCCGGCGGGGCCGGCCATGAGGGTGTCGATGTCTGTGCCCGATGCGGCGAGCAACAGCTCGGTGCGGTCCACCACGGCGACTGCGGCGACGAGCAGCACACGGCGTGCCTCGTCGTCGAGGCCGAGCGGGCCTACGGCCTCTCGGACCGCACGTGCGGCAGGCAGCGGGTCCGGCATCAGCGCCGTCCCGACCAGATGCTCGTCGTCGAGCATCCGTGCTGTCTGGTCCACACATCCAGGTTCGTCACCCACCACGCGCGTGAGCTCGCACGCGACGTGAGGGGCCACGGTGCGGTCACCGAGGGGGAGCGGAAAAACGACTTGCTGCGGCAGCGCGGTCATCATCGAGCCTCCCGGATTCGTTCACGGTGCTCGCAAGTATGACCTCCACACGTTTCACCCGCATCAACCTGAGCGTGCGACTTTTGGTGCGATCCGGCCCCGGGACTGGGATCCTGCCCCACCCCGGGTGTGCCGGGTACCTGATACCGCACGAAGTTGTTTCGGTGGCGAAGGTTTCACACCGTAACAACAGCGCGCGGTTCGCCCCTTACCACTACGTAGTCCCACCGTGTGGAATCCCCTTATTTCCCGTTAACGCAGGTTTCCTTACTTTTAACGGAGCGTGACCAGCGCGACCACCGTTACCGGAGCAGTGCCCGGACCAGAGAGGGAAGACGATGGACTCGACGTACGAACCGCTATCAGGCGCCAGTAAGACCACCCGACGGATACTCGCGGGGGTGGCCGCGCTCGCGGTGGCGGCTTCCGCCGTCGTGGCGGGCGCCAGCATGCGCGAGGCGAACGCGGCCGAGGCCGAGCCCGCCGCCGCCGGGGCGAGCAGCTCCGCCATCAACGGCTTCCGCAGCGTCGGCTACTTCACGCAGTGGGGCGTGTACGGCCGGGGCTACCAGGTCAAGCAGATCGACACGTCCGGCGTGGCCGACGAGCTGACCCACATCAACTACGCGTTCGCCAACATCCACCACCAGAACCTCGAGTGCTTCGAGGCCAACAAGGCGCAGGGCGAGGGCCCCAACGGGTCCGACGGCGCGGGCGACGCCTGGGCCGACTACGGCATGGGCTACACGGCGGCCAACTCGGTCTCCGGCGCCGCCGACACCTGGGACCAGCCCCTGGCCGGCTCGTTCAACCAGCTCAAGCAGCTCAAGGCCAAGCACCCCGACCTCAAGGTCATGATGTCGATCGGCGGGTGGACCTGGTCCAAGAACTTCTCGCTGGCCGCCGCGACCGACGCCTCGCGCGAGAAGTTCGTCTCCAGCTGCGTGAACATGTTCATCAAGGGCAACCTGCCGGTGATCGACGGCCGCGGCGGCGCCGGTGCCGCCGCCGGCGTCTTCGACGGGTTCGACATCGACTGGGAGTGGCCCGGCTCGCAGAACGGCAACGTGGGCAACCACGTCGACGAGGCGAACGACGCGCGCAACTTCAAGCTCCTGCTCGCCGAGTTCCGGGAGCAGCTCGACGCCGTCGGCGCCCAGACGGGCAAGGACTACGAGCTGTCCGCGTTCCTGCCGGCCAACCCGGCCGACATCGAGGACGGCGGCTGGAACGACCCCGAGATCTTCGAGTCCCTCGACTTCGGCAACGTCCAGGGCTACGACCTGCACGGCGCCTGGGACCCGGCGCTGACCGGCCACCAGGGCAACCTGTACCACGACCCGGCCGACCCGCGGGAGGAGGCCCGGCAGTTCAGCGCGGACCTCGCGGTGAAGTCGTACACCGACGCCGGGATCGCCCCGGCGCAGCTCGGCCTCGGCCTCGCGATGTACGGGCGCGGCTGGACCGGCGCGTCGTCCTCCGACGCGTGGGGCACCGCGACCGGTGCCGCCCCCGGCCAGTGGGAGGCGGGGATCAACGACTACGACGTGATCAAGAACGTCGGCACCGGCTACTACGACGCCGACCTCGGGGCCGCCTGGCGGCACGACGGCAACACGTGGTGGTCGTACGACAACGACCAGTCGGTCGCCAAGAAGGCGCAGTACATCCGGTCCGAGGGGCTCGGCGGCGCCATGTGGTGGGACCTCTCGGGTGACCGCTCCGGCGCGCTGACCGGCGCCCTGTGGAACGTGCTCGGCTCCGGGAACCCGGGTCCGATCGAGGGCGGCGGTCCGACCGACCCGACCGACCCGCCGACGGATCCGACCGACCCGCCCACCGACCCGACCGACCCGCCGGAGGAGGCCTGCGCCTCGGCCGCGTGGAGCGCGTCGTCGACGTACGTGGGCGGCAACACCGTGTCGCACGGCGGCCACGAGTGGCGGGCCAAGTGGTGGACGCAGGGCGAGACGCCCGGCACCACCGGTGAGTGGGGCGTGTGGCAGGACCTGGGCGCCTGCTGACCTGAGCCGGCCTGATCGGAGGACCCTGGCGGGGCAAGTCGCCCGCCAGGGTCCTCTCGTGTCCGGGGGTGCAAGGAAGCCGGCATTCACGACAGAGTGAGGGCGTGGACGACAGCCCCGGCGCCCCGCACGACGAACCGCCGCAGCACGACGAGGCCTGGTTCGGCGCGCTCTTCGACGCGCACTCGCGCGCCCTCTACTCCTACTTCGTGCGACGGCTGCCCGACGGCGGCCGCGCCTCCGACGCCGAGGACCTCGCCGCCGAGGTGCTCGCCACCGCGTGGCGCCGGCGCGACGACGTGCCCGACGCCGCCGAGCTGCCCTGGCTCTACCGCACAGCCGGCTACGTGCTGGCGAACCACCGGCGCAAGATGCGGGCGCTGCCCGTCGCGATCGTGCCCGACGAGCCCGACGACGTGGACCCCGCGACGCTCGCCGTGGACGACGACGCCGTGCGGCAGGTCCTGTCCCTGCTGTCCCCGCGCGACCGGCGCATCCTCCTGCTCGTCGCCTGGGACGGGCTGTCGGGCGACGACCTGGCCCAGGTGCTCGGCGTCTCCCGCGGCGGCGCCGACGCGGCGCTGTCCCGGGCGCGGGCCCGCCTGCGCGAGGCGTGGGACGCCCACGAGCAAGCGGTGGACGCATGAGCACATATGGAGGGTGTGCGCGGCGCGCAGCCGGGCACGGCACGGAGGGACAGCGATGAACGAGCACCAGCGACCGGAGGACCAGGCGTTCGACCGTCTGACGGCGGCGGACCCGGCGCGGCGCGCGCCCGGTCCGGCCGACGACGTGCTCCGGGCCAAGGTCGACGCGCTGATCGCCGGGTCGGGCGGGCGGCTGCCGCTGCCGGAACCGGCGGTGTCGGAGCCCGCGGCGGTCCCGGCACCTGCCACGCCGTCCGTGGACGAGCTCGCGGTGCGGCGGCGCCGTCGTCGGACACCGTGGCTGGTGGCGGCTGCCGTGGCCGGCGTCGTCGCGGTGGGCGGGGGCGGCTACCTGCTCGGGGAGTCCGGGTCGGGGGCCGTGCCCGCCGCGCTGGACAGCGGGGCCGAGTCCGGGGCGGAGCCGGAGGCCCGCGAGGACGGCCCGTCGGTCATGGGGGCGCCGGACGAGTCCGGGGCCGCGGCGGAGTCCGAGGGTGTCGAGCCGCTCACCGCGGGCGGCGACCTCGATTCCGCGACGCGGCTCGTGTTCCACGCGGGCGTCGGCCTGACGGACACGCCGCGGACCGCGGAGGTGCGCACCGCCGCGGGCGAGAGCCTGGGCGAGTACCCGGTGGTCAGCGAGGAGGACGCCGTGGAGCGCCTGGGCGACCCCCGGTTCGCGGGCACGGCGCCTGGCGCCCGGCAGGCCGCGCCCGACGGGGACGCCGGGCCGTCACCCGCGCCCGGCGGCCCGATCGCCTGGCCGGTCGAGGACGTGACGATCGTGTCGGCCGAGCTGACCGAGGTGCGCTACACCCTGCCGGACGGCGCGGTGCTGGTGGTGCCCGCGTACGACCTGGCCGACGCCGCGGGCAGCAGCTGGACCGTGCTGGCCGTGGACGAGGAGGCGCTCGACTTCACGCCGTGACGCGACCGCCGGGCGGGCGTCGTAGGGTCGGGCACGCAGGGCCTCGTCCGAGGTCGCACCGCGATATTCAAGGAGTGCACCATGCCAGCACGTACCGCTCGCACCGCCTGGAACGGCACCTTCCAGGAGGGCTCGGGCCAGGTCGAGCTCTCGTCGTCGGGCGTAGGGACGTACGACGTGTCGTTCCCGGCGCGCGCCGCCGAGGAGGCGAACGGCGTCACCAGCCCCGAGGAGCTGCTCGCCGCCTCGCACTCGTCATGCTTCACGATGGCCTTCACGAACGAGCTGGGCCAGGCCGGCGCCACGCCGGAGCAGATCGAGGTCACCGCCGTGGTGACCCTCGGGCCGGACCCGGCCGGCGGCCTCCACATCAGCAAGAGCGCGCTGACGGTGCGCGGGTTCGCCTCCGGCATCGACGAGGCGGGCTTCAAGGCCGCGGCCGAGGCCGCCAAGGTCGGCTGCCCGATCTCGAAGGCGCTGACCGGCGTGGGCCAGATCACGCTGGACGTCACCTTCGAGGGCTGACCTCGTCCGGGCGTTCACGGGCGCGGCACGCGCCCGTGAACGCCTGACGCGATCCGGCGGCTCGTGGTGCGAGAATCGCGAGGTGCCACCGCAGACCCACGACGCCCGACCCCTGAACGGCATGAACGACAAGGGTCACACCGCAGACGACGCCGACGCCGCCCGCACCGCGCGGGAGCAGGCCGAGGCCCGCGCCGCCGAGGAGGCGGAACGCCGCCGCGCCGAGAGCGAGCAGCGGCGCGACACCGCGCGCCAGGAGGCGAGCCACGCCGCCGAGGCCGCCCGCACGGCGGTCGCCGACGCGCTGCGCACCGTCGTCGGCTGCGAGGTCGACACGAGCACGCGCCGCCGCGCGGAGTACTCCACCGACGCGTCGAACTACCGCGTGGTCCCCGAGGCCGTGCTCTTCCCGGAGAGCACCGACGACGTCGTCGCCGCGCTCGGGGCGCTGCGCGAGCTGTCGATCCCGGTCACGGCGCGCGGCGCCGGCACGTCCGTCGCCGGCAACTCGGTGGGCCCGGGCGTCGTCATCGACCTGGGGCGCCACCTCAACCAGGTGCTCTCGATCGACCCAGAGCGCGGCACGGCGCGTGTGCAGCCGGGCACGGTCATGTCCACCCTCCAGGCCGCGGCCAAGCCGCACGGCCTGCGGTTCGGCCCCGACCCGAGCACCCAGAACCGAGCCACGCTCGGCGGCATGATCGGCAACAACGCGTGCGGCCCGCACGCCGTCGCCTACGGCCGCACCGCCGACAACGTGGTCTCGCTCGACGTGGTCGACGGCACGGGGCGGCGGTTCACCGCCGGCTCCGGCGACTCCGAGTTCGCCGACGTGCCCGGCCTCAAGGAGCTGGTCCGGGACAACCTCGCGCTGATCCGTACGGAGTTCGGGCGGTTCGGCCGGCAGGTGTCGGGCTACTCGCTGGAGCACCTGCTGCCCGAGAACGGATCGAACCTCGCCCGCGCGCTCGTGGGCACGGAGGGCACGGTCGTCACCGTCCTGGAGGCGGAGCTCAACCTGGTCGAGGTGCCCGGCGCGCCGACGCTCGTCGTTCTCGGCTACCCCGACATGGCCACCGCGGCCGACGACGTCCCGCGGCTCCTGGACCACAAGCCGCTCGCGATCGAGGGGCTCGACGCCCGCCTGGTCGACGTCGTGCGCCGGGCCAAGGGCGCCGCGTCGGTGCCGCCCCTGCCCGGGGCGGACGACCCGCACGTCACGGGCTGGCTCATGATCGAGGTGGGCGGCTCGTCGCAGGCCGAGGCGCTGGGCCGCGCGGACGCGATCGTCGCGTCGTCGTCCGCGCTGGACTCGACGGTGCTGCCCGCCGGGCCGGACGCCACGAAGATGTGGCAGATCCGGGCCGACGGCGCCGGCCTGGCCGGCCGCACGCCCGCGGGCGAGCAGGCCTGGCCCGGCTGGGAGGACTCGGCGGTGCCGCCCGAGAAGCTCGGCCCGTACCTGCGCGACCTGCAGGCGCTCATGGACCGGTACGGCGTGGACGGGCTGCCGTACGGGCACTTCGGCGACGGCTGCGTGCACCTGCGCATCGACATCCCGCTGGAGACGTCGGGCTCGGTGCTGCGCACCTTCATGACCGAGGCGGCAGAGCTGGTGGCCCGGTACGGCGGGTCGCTGTCCGGCGAGCACGGCGACGGCCGGGCCCGGTCCGAGCTGCTGCCGCTGATCTACTCGCCCGAGGCCATCGCGCTGCTGGAGCAGTTCAAGGCCCTGTTCGACCCGAAGGACGTGCTCAACCCGGGCGTCGTCGTGCGGCCGCGGGCCGTCGACGCCGACCTGCGGCGGCCGGCCGCTGCCCCCGTGCGCACCAAGCTGCCGCTGGTGGGCAAGGGCGCCGGGCACGGCGTGCGGCGCAAGTCCGGGTACGAGGGCTTCTCGTTCGCGCACGACCACAACGACCTGACCACGGCCGTGCACCGCTGCGTGGGCGTGGGCAAGTGCCGGGCCGACAACTCGGCCGCGGGCGGTTTCATGTGCCCCAGCTACCAGGCCACCAAGGACGAGAAGGACGTGACCCGCGGGCGCGCCCGCGTGCTGCAGGAGGCCGTCAACGGAACCCTCGTGGGCGGCCTGTCGGCGCCCGAGGTCCGCGAGTCGCTCGACCTGTGCCTGTCGTGCAAGGCGTGCTCCAGCGACTGCCCGGCCGGCGTCGACATGGCGCAGTACAAGTCGGAGGTTCTGTACCGCACCTACCGCGGCAAGCTGCGCCCCGTCGACCACTACGCCCTCGGCTGGCTGCCGCGCTGGGCCCGGCTCGCGGGCGCCGTCCCCGAGCTGGTCAACGCGCTGCTGGGCGTGAAGTGGATCGGCAAGGCCGTGCTGTGGGCGGGCGGCATGGACACCCGCCGGTCGATGCCGAGGTTCGCCGAGGTGCCGTTCCGGCAGTGGTGGGCGCGCGGCGGCGCGACGCACGGCGTTCCCGGGCTGCCGGTGACGGGCGAGCCGGGGCGCGAGGGCCGGACGGCGGCGCGGCTCGCGACCAAGCCCAAGGTCGTGCTGTGGACCGACTCGTTCAGCGACGCGCTCTCGCCGACGGTGCCCCAGGCGGCGCTGAAGGTGCTGACCTCGGCCGGGTTCGACGTCATCGTGCCCGACGAGCAGGCGTGCTGCGGCCTGACCTGGATCTCCACCGGTCAGCTCGACGGCGCCCGCCGTCGGCTCCTGAAGCTCCTGGAGGTGCTGGGCCCGTACGCGGTGAACGGCATCCCGATCATGGGCCTGGAGCCGTCCTGCACCGCGGTGCTGCGCTCCGACCTGCTCGACCTGTTCCCGGACGACCCGCGCGCGCAAGCCGTTGCCCGCATGACGCGGACGGCGGCCGAGCTGCTGACCTCGGACGACACCCCGGACGACTGGGAGCTGCCCTCGCTCGCCGACGTCTCCGCCGTGGTGCAGCCGCACTGCCACCAGCACTCCGTGATGGGGTACGCGGCGGACCAGGCCCTGCTGGAGCAGGGCGGCGCGCAGATCGAGGTGCTCGCCGGCTGCTGCGGCCTGGCCGGCAACTTCGGCATGCAGAAGGGGCACTACGAGACGTCGGTGGCGGTCGCGGAGAACGCGCTGCTGCCGGCCCTGCGGGACGCCGCCCCGGGCACCACCTACCTGGCCGACGGCTTCTCGTGCCGCACCCAGGCGCTGGACCTGATGGGCGTCGAGGGCAAGTCGCTGCTGGAGGTCATCGCCGACCGGCTGTAGGGGCTACTCCAGCCACTCCGTCTCGAAGCGGTCGTTCGCGTGGATGTGCACCGCCTCGTAGAGGTCCGCGCCGAGGGTGCGGAACTTGTGCGGCACCATCGCCTCGACCACGAGGATCTGGCCGCCCACGGCCTCGAACTCCTTGCCGTCCACCGTGAACAGTGCCCGGCCGGAGCGGATCACGAAGGTCTCGGAGTAGGGGTGCCGGTGCAGCCGGGGGCCGGTGCCGTCCTGGGCCACCTTCTCGAAGATGACGGACACCTCCGACCCGTGGAGGTACCCCTCGAAGTTCCCGTACGGCAGCGTCGCCTGCTCGATCGCCTGAAGAGTCATGTGGTTCAGACTGGCGGGCAGGTGGTCGCCAGGCAACCAGTTTCGTGGGACGCCGAACGAGGGGGTCCGGATCGGCGGACCATCCGCACGGCAAGCGGTTTCATTGACACTTCTGGATGATTCTTTTACGTTCATCAAGGCCTGAAGTGCAGGCCGTACTGCGGGGCGCTGGTATGGGGGAGTGCAGCTGATGGGTGCTGGAAGAAGTAGCCGTGTGCTGACAGGGGGCCTCGCGCTCGTCCTCGTCCTGACGGGCGGGGGCGTGTCGGCGTCTGCCGATGCTGAGGTGGGTGATGCTGCCGACCCGGTCGCCGACCGCGGTCACGTTGTGGTTTCTGGCACGGTCACACGTGCTGGGTCGCCTGCCGTGGCAGACATCCTTGCTGTCGCGTGGCCAGAGGGTGCGGTTCTCGACAAGATTCCCGATGAGGGTGCCGTTCGCATGGTCACGCTCGCGGCAGCGAAGTCGGCGACGTCGGGTGACTATTCGATCTCGGTCGATCTCGACAAGGTCCCCGTGGACTACATCGATGATTCGGGCCAGGTCGACGTCGACCTGCTGATCGCAGACGACACCGCCGAGGCGACATGGTCCTTCTCGCTGGTCAGGGAGCCTGCTGGATGGACCACGGCGACCAGCGAGTCCGGAGAAGGTCTGGATGTCTCGGTCGATCTGGAGTCCGGCCAGGTCAAGGACAGCTCGATCGATGTGGATTCCATGGTCGACAGTGATTTTGATCCGGTCGACACGGGCGCAGCTCAAGAACAGACGACCACTGCGGTAGAGACGCGTAGCGCCGTGTTCGATCAACGGCTTGCGGCTTACAAGTCGGCAGAATTCGCGCCGCTCGAGCCGATATGCGACACGGTCCGTTCCGCGACCACGCACACCGCTCGAGAGCGCTGGGCGTTGTCCCAGGGGACAACCAACGTCGCGGTGACCGCAAAGCAGTCTCGCGATCTCTCCCACACGCTAGGTGTCGCGATCAAGGGCTCCTCCGGGTGGAAGATGAGCGGGACGCTCGCGAAGAAGACCACTGTGAGCGGTGAGGACGGGCCGTACCGGGCGGTTTACTATCACACGAACACTGTGCGTTATCGCGACTACAAGAATTCGTGCACCGGAAAGATCACCAGGTCAAGGCCCGAAGCAATAACTGACATCTTCTCGGGCCTCACGAATGTTCCTCGAAAGAACTGGACGACGTGCGTGACAAAGTCCAGCGGTACCTACACGAAGGAAACCGAGAAGAACGCAACGATCTCTGGAGCGGTCAAGGTGCACGCTGAGCTGACCGCCCAGGCGGGTTGGGGTACAAAGGCGTCGCTGGCCTTCAAGTTCACAGGGCCTTCACGTCTTTGTGGGAGCAACGGCAAGAGTTGGGTCAGTGCGCCCCAGGTGGTAGCGAGGACCAGTTGATCCGGAAGCGCCACGTTCTGACCGTTGCGGTGGTGGGGGTACTGGCCGGTTGCCAGGGATCCCCGCCACCGCAGGTGGAGTACCCGGGTACGGCCGTGCGGTCCGTCATCCCGGACATGAGTGTTCACGAGGCCATGACCTTCGGCGACATACCCCTGTGCATCGTGGACGCACAGACCCCTTCGGCCACGATCGAGTCGGTGGAGGCGCCGGCTGGATCTACGTTGAAGATCTCGGCATTCTCCGTCTCTGACCAGATGAACGGGTTCGGCAACGATCGCGTGACGCTCGAGGCCGCCGGGTTCGATCCGGCGCGGCAAGAGCTCACGCGGCATTGCGACGACCAACCGGGATGGCTGGTCATCGAAGGGTCCCGGTCGTCGGAGGAGAGCGCCTCGGCCGACGAGCTGATCGTTCGATACTCGTCCGAGGGTCGCGGCACAGAGAGTGTGTTGAACATCCCCTACGCCATTGTGCTCTGCGCTCCCGAGGAGTCCGAGATCGACAACTGTTGAGTGGGTGAAGAACGCCCTCACGGGGTGGAGAATGCGCCCATGGAGTTTCAGGACGTCGTGCGCACGCGGCGGATGCACCGCAGGTTCACCGACCAGCCCGTGGCCGCCGACGCCGTCGACCGGATCACCCGCAACGCCGTCCGGGCGCCGAGCGCCGGGTTCAGCCAGGGCTGGGCGTTCGTGGTGCTGGACACCGCCCCGGACCGGGACCGGTTCTGGGCGGCGTCCACGCCGCAGGACTCGGAGCGCTCGGGACGCGACATGTCGGCGTGGCTCTCCGGGATGCGCACCGCGCCCGTGATCGTGCTGGCGCTCGCGTCCAAGGCCGCCTACCTGCGGCGGTACGCGGAGCCCGACAAGGGCTGGGAAGACCTCGACGAGGCCCGCTGGCCCGTCCCGTTCTGGCACGTCGACGTCGGCATGGCGTCGCTGCTGATGCTGCAGACCGCCGTCGACGAGGGGCTGGGCGCCTGCTTCTTCGGCGTCCCGCCGGAGCACGTGCCTGCGGTGCGCGCCGAGCTCGGCATCCCGGACGAGTACGAGATCACCGGTGTCGTCGCCGTCGGGCACCCGGCCGACGGCGGGGCCAAGGGCTCGCCCACCCGCCGCCGGCGCAAGCCCCTGGACGAGGTGGTGCACCGCGGCGGGTGGTGACCCGGCGTCAGGCGGCGTCGAGCCGGGCCCGCACCTCGTCGTCGAGCACCAGGTCCGCCGCGCCGAGCGCCTCGTCGAGCTGCGCCACGCTGCTCGCCCCGAACACCGGGACCACCGGCACCTCGCCGCCCAGCAGCCACGCCAGCGCCACCTGGTTGGGGGTGGCGCCGAGGTCGGCGGCCACGGCCCGGAGCTCGGCGATCCGGGCACGGGACCCCGCGTGGTCCGCGCCGTCGTAGAAGGGCTTGTCGTCCCGCGTGAACACGCCCTGGTGCAGCGGTGAGTACGCCAGCACCGTGAGCCCCGGCCGGCCGTCGGTGCCGGTGGACCGGGCGTAGTCGAGCAGCTCGGGCGAGGCCCAGTTGGTCCGGATCGGCTGCGGGCGCGGGTACAGGTAGCTGTGGCACTGCTGCACCGCCCCGTACGGGGCGACCCCGAGCCGGGCGGCGGTCTCCCGTGCCTCGACGACCCGCCACAGCGCGACGTTCGAGATGCCCGGGATGCCGACGATCCCCTCGTCGACCAGCTTGCCGAACGCGCCGACGGTCTCCTCCAGCGGCGTCTCCCGGTCGTCCACGTGCCCGTACAGCACGTCGATGTGGTCGACGCCCAGGTGGCGCAGGCTCTCGCGGGCCTCCCGGTCGACCGTCGCGGCGCCCAGGCCCTGGAAGTTGGTGGGCGGCGTGTTCGACAGCGGCAGCGCCGGGTCCTTCTTCGCCGCACCCAGCTTGGTCGCGATCCGCAGGTCGTCCCGGTTGCCGCGCGCGGCCAGCCAGCGGCCCAGCACGTCCTCCGAGTCGCGGCCGTAGCCGTCGCCCCAGTCGTTGTAGTTGTTCGCCGTGTCGAGGAACGTGCCCCCGGCCTCGACGAACCGGTCGAGGATCGCGAACGACGTCTCCTCGTCGGTCCGCGTGCCCATCCACATGGTGCCCAGGCACAGCGTCGACACCTCGAACGACGTGTGCCCGTTGTCCAGCGTGCGGTACTGCATGGTCTGCTCCTCCGAGGTCTGGGGTACCGGGGGTCACCCGCCCGGCAGCAACCACGCTAGGAGCGGATCGGTCTGGTGCTACGGTCCAATGCCATGGCCACGGACCAGACCAATTCGGCCGCCGACGTGCTCCTCGCGCCGCTCCCCGGCCCCGGTCCGCTGCGGCAGCGGCTGGAGCAGGCGATCCTCGGCGACATCGCCTCCGGCCGCCTCGCGCCCGGCACGGCGCTGCCGCCCAGCCGTACCCTCGCCGACACGCTCGGCATCTCCCGCTGGGTGGTCACCGAGGCGTACGGGCACCTGGTGGGCAAGGGCGTGCTGGAGGCGCGGACCGGGTCGGCGACGCGGGTGGCGGCGGTCGCCCCCGGGCAGTCGTCGGTCGAGCCTGTCGAGACCAGGTCTCGACAGGCTCGACCCGCAGCTCGGGGCCCTGGGCTCGAACGCGCTCCCGACCGCGCCACCCACGACCTCGCCCCTGGCGTGCCCGACCTGCGGCACGTGCCCCGCGAGGCCTGGGTGCGCGCCGCTCGCGACGCGCTCGCGGAGGCGACCAACCAGGACCTCGGCGCGCAGCCGCCCGCCGGGCACCCGGCCGCCCGCGCCGCGGTCGCGACCCACCTGCGGCGGTCGCGGGTCGTCTCCGGGCCCGACGACGCCGTCGTGCTCACCCGGGGTGCGGCCGACGGCATGTCCCGGATCGCGGCCGCCCTGGCCGCCGCCGGGCACACCCACCTGCTGGTCGAGGACCCGAGCTGGGCCGCGCTCCGCGACGTCGCCACGGGCGCGGGCCTGGTCCCGGTGCCCGTCCCGGTGGACGACGACGGGATCTCGCCCGAGCGGCTGCGCACCGAGGCCGCCCGTACCGGGGCCCGGGCCGCGCTGCTCACCCCGGCCCACCAGTTCCCGCTCGGCGCCGCGCTGTCGGACGACCGGCGCGCCACCCTGCTCGACTGGGCGCGCGAGGTGGACGGGCTGCTGATCGAGGACGACTACGACGCCGAGTTCCGTTACGACCGCCGCCCCGTCCCCGCGCTGCAGGGCCTCGACCCGGACCGGGTGCTGCTGCTCGGCTCCACGAGCAAGACCCTCGCCCCGGCCTTCGGGATCGGCTGGATGGTGGTCCCGCCGCGCTGGCGCGCCCCGGTGCTCGACGTCTCCGTGCGACGCGGGCCCGCGCCGGGCCCGGCCACGCTGGACCAGCTCACGCTCGCCCGGTTCGTGGCCGACGGCGCCTACGCGCGCCACCTGCGCGCGGCCCGCACCCGGTACGCCCGACGCCGCGCCGCGCTGCTGGCCGGCCTGGAGCGCGAGCTGCCCGGCGCGCTGGTCGGCGGCATCGCGGCCGGGATGCACGTGACCGTGGACCTGGCCGGGGCGCGGGTCGGGTCGCGGGCCGGGTCGCGGGCCGGGGCGGATGCGGCCGACGACGCCGTCGTCGACGCTGCCGCCGTCGTCCGCGAGGGGGCGGCCCGCGACGTCGCGCTCGTGGATCTGCGGCGGTACCAGGCGGCGCCGTCGGCCAGGTCGACCGTGCTCGTCGTCGGCTACGGAAATCTCGCCGACGCTCGGCTGGAGGGGGCGATCCGGGGGCTGCGGGCGGCGGTGGAGGCGGCCTCGGGCTAGGCCGGGGCCGCCGGGGTCACAGCAGCTCCGGCACCTCGTGGCGCACGGCGGCACGGACCTCGTCCGGGAGCTGCGACCAGTCGTCGGCGGTGTCGAGGTCGACGGCGGTGCCGGGCCGGTCCACGACCGTCGCGGCCAGCCCGTGGGCCGCGGCCTCGTCGAGGTGCGCGGCCAGGGACCCGACGCCGAACCGGAACCGGAAGCCACCCTCCCCTTCGAGGGCGGGGTTTCTCGCCTTTGCGACCGCCGAAAGCGAAGAAACCCCGCCCTCGAAGGGGACGAGCAGCAGGTTGGTGCCCGATCTGTACCGGTCCGTCGCGATCACCACCGGGGCGGTCTCCGCGAGGAGCGCCGTCACGTCCTGACGGGTCAGGGCCGGGAGGTCGGCGTGCGCGACCAGGAGGCGGGACCCGGCGGCGCCCGCCGCCGTGCCGTCCGCCGCGCTGCCGCCCGCCGTGCCGTCCGCCGCCGTGCCGCCCGCCGTGCCGTCCGCCGCCAGTACCTCCCGGGCGTGCTCCAGCGCGCCGTTCAGGCCCGGCCGGTCCGCGGGCTGCTCCAGCACCTCGACCGCCAGGCCGGCCAGCGTCTCGCGCGTGAACACCGGGTCCGCGGTCACCACCACCACCCGCTCGATCCCGTCGGCCGCGAGCAGCGTGGAGACCACGTGCCGCGCCAGCACGCGCACCAGCCGGCGCCGCGACCCGGCGTCGAGCACGGCGGCGAGCCGGGACTTGCCCGAGACGCCGTCGCGCAAGGGCACCAGCGCCGTCGTCACGCCAGCGCCAGCAGCTCGCGGGCCAGGCGCTCGCGGCCCGGCGCGCCGCCCATGATCGTGTCGGTGACGTGCACCGTCAGGCCGAGGTCGGCCACGGGGCCGGCGAGGTGCGCGTCGCGCTCGTCGATCACCATGACGTCCACGAGGCCGGCGTAGATCCGGGCCACGCCCAGGGCGGAGACCTCGTGCCCCAGCGACTCGAGGATCTGGGCGGCCGGACCCTTGATCGCCTGGCCGCCGACGATCGGGCTGACCGCCACGCGGCGCCCGCGGGCCCCGGTCAGCGCCTCGCGGACGCCCTGGACCGCGAGCAGCGGCTCGATCGACAGGAACGGGTTGGACGGCGCGAGCACCACGAGGTCGGCGGCCAGGGCGTCGAGCACGCCGGGGGCCGGGCGGGCGGCGTCGGCACCGTCGAAGTGCAGGCCGAGCACGGCGTCCGCGTGCTGCCGCCCCACGAAGTACTCCTGGAACCCGAGCCGCCCGGACGGCGTGTCCACGAGGGTCGCGAGCCGGTCGTCGGTGGCGGGCAGCACGCGCGGGCGCACCCCCATCGAGCGGGCCAGCAGCGCCGTGACGGCGGACAGCGGCTCGCCGCGACGCAGGCGCGCGGTGCGCACGATGTGGGTGGCGAGGTCCTTGTCGCCGAGCGTGAACCAGGTGTCCTCGCCCAGCTCCTTCAGGGCCGCCAGCGTCGCGTACGACTCGCCGCGCAGGCCCCAGCCCCGCTCCTCGTCGTTGAGCCCGGCGAGGGTGTACAGGACCGTGTCGATGTCGGGGGAGATGGCCAGGCCGTGCAGCTCGGTGTCGTCGCCGACGTTCACGACGACGGTGAGGGAGGGGGCGTCGAGCGCGAGATCGAGGCCGTGCGCGAGCCGCGCACCGCCGACCCCGCCCGCGAGAAGGGTGACGTTCACGCGTCGAGCCTACGTGCGCCGTGGGGGAGGATGGACCCATGGCCGTCTTCGCGTTCTCCGTTGCCCCCATGACCGCTGGCGAGTCCGTCGCCGACCAGGTCGCCGAGGCCGTCCGCATCGTCCGGGAGTCCGGTCTCCCGAACCGGACCACCTCGATGTTCACCGAGATCGAGGGATCCTGGGACGAGGTGATGCCGGTGATCCAGCGCGCGACCGACTCCGTGGCGCGCGGCGGGCACCGGGTCTCGCTCGTGATCAAGGCAGACATCCGCCCGGGTGCCGCCGCCGGGCAGATCGACAGCAAGATCGCCCGGGTCGAGGAGCGCCTCGCGGCCGACGAGTCGGAGACCGGCCACTCCTGAGCCGCCGGGCGGTCGGGCGGCCGGACGGTGTCAGCCGACGAGCACCACGACCGCCAGGACCACCATCAGGGCCGACGACGCCAGTGCCGTGCCCAGCCGCCCGCGCGGCCCCGACAGCACGCGCCCGAGGAGCGTGCCGCCGAGGGCCAGCGCGAGCTGCCACGACGCCGACGCCACGAACGCGGCGAGCCCGAACACGACGGCGGCGACCGCGCTGCTCCCGCCCGCCGTCGTGTCGGGCATCAGCGCCCCGCCGGTCACGACCACGGCGAAGAACAGCACGGTGCCCGGGTTGATCGCGGTGATCGCCACGAACCGCGCGAAGGCGCGTGGCGCCGTGAGCGGGTCGGCGCGCGTCTCGCCGTCCGACGCCGCCCGCTCGCGCCAGGCGGTCAGCGCGCCGTGGACGGCGAGCAGCACGAGCACGACGGCGGACACGATCCGCAGCGGTCCCGCGACGGGCCGCACGAGGTCGGCGACCAGCGTGCCGAACAGGCCGGTGACCAGGGCGTACGCGCCGTCCACCGTCGCGACGCCCAGCGCGCCCGCCACGCCCACGCGCCACGGGTGCCGGGCGGCCAGCCCCACGAGGTAGGACGCGACGGGTCCCACGGGCAGCGCGACCGCGTACCCGGCCACGAGGCCGGCGACCAGGACCGGCCACAGCGCCGGCAGCGACGCCGCAGCGCTCGTCATGGGCGGGACCCTAGATGGGCCACGACCCGGGGACAAGTCTCACTAACCCTTCACCCCCGTGTTTCCGGACTCTTGCCCGCGGCCTTTAGGCTAAGGCGGACCGATGCCGCAGGACCCGGGGAGATCACGAGATGCCACTGTTCGAGGTCGATACCCAGCGGCCACTTCTCGTGACGTCCGCGAACGGCCCGGACGGCGGGGAGCCAGGTCTCAAGACCACGGCCAACCAGGTGGTCGACTCGCACATCGACGGACTGCTCGGCGAAGAGGTCTTCCCGATCGCGCAGGGCTCCGGCCCGGACGAGCCCCACCTGCTGGCCCTCGACGCGTCGGGCTCGCCCGTCGTCGTGGAGCTCGTGGCGGACCTCGACCGCGAGAACCTCGCCAAGGCCCTGGACCACGCCGGCGCCGCCGGCCGCCTGACCCGCGCCGAGCTCGCCGCGCGCTACCGCGGCGGGGCCAGCTCCTTCCAGCACGACGTCGCCGCCTTCTACGACAGCGTGCCGATCACGCGCACGCAGGCCGGGAAGAACGGCGGCGGTGGCGCGCGGCTGATCATCATCTGCCAGAACGCGCCCGACGAGATCCTCAACGCCGTCGACTTCCTGCGCCAGCCCTCGATGCCCGTCGAGGTGCTGAAGATGGGCGTGGTGAACTCCAACGACGGCCGCAAGTTCCTCGACGTGTCGCCGCTGGTGGTGCACCTGCCCCCCGGCCTGCCGGCCCCGAAGTCGGCGCCGATCGGCGGCACCATCACGAGCTCGATGAAGGGCTCGGTCAGCACGTCCATGGACACCGGCGTGACCGGCGGCGTCACCGGCGGCTCGTCGGGACCCAAGGACGCCTTCGAGGAGGGCGTCAAGGTCGGCTACGCCCTCACGGGCAAGATGCCGGTCGTCGCGCAGGCGCCGCAGTCCCGCGCCGAGCGCCCCGCACCGCCCAAGCCGCCCGTCGCCGACGGCCCGCCCACGCCGCCCGCCGGTCCCACCAACGCGGCGACCGGCCTCCGGTCCGGGCTGCGCGGCGCGGGCACCCGCGCGGGCCGCCGGGCGCAGGCCGCTGCCGCCTCGGCCGAGGCCGCGCCCGCCCCGGTGCCGACCGCCCAGCCCGAGCCCGCCGCGCCGTCGAGCGCCCCGGTCCCGCCCGTCCCGCCGCCCGCGCCGAGCACAGCCGTGCCGCCGAGCGCCCCGGTCTCCCGGGTGCGCCCCGGCGCGGAGTCCCGCCCGACGCCGAGCACGCCGCCGCGTCTGTCCGCGAGCCGCTCGTCGCTCGGCGAGCCCGGCACGGCCGCGTCCACGCCGCCGCCCGCACCCCGCGCCGAGCCGCCGGCCGAGCCGGCGCCCGCGGTGCGCCGCCGCTCGCGCACCGACCGGTTCGCGGCGTCCAGCCAGCCGGACGAGCCGGCGTCGGCCTACCCGGCGTCCGGCCCCACGCCGTCCGCGGAGCCGGCCTATCCGCCGCCGCCCGCGGCGGACGCGCCGTACTCGCACCCGCCCGTGCCGCAGCCGGTCGAGGAGAACCTCTGGCAGCCCGCGCCGTACGACGAGGCGCCCGCCTACGGCGGCTCGGCCGAGAGCGAGCCCCCGGACTTCGAGATCACCCGGCCGCGGTACGAGCGCGAGCCGTCGTCGTTCGCCCCCGCCGCCGCGGCGCCCGCGTACGACTACTCGGCGGAGGCCGCCGGCGGTTACGGCGACCAGGGCGGCTACGGCTACGCCGAGCAGAACGGCTACGCGTCGCCCTACGCCGACGGCGTGGCCGCCGTGGTCGTGGAGCAGAGCCCCTGGGAGTCCGGCGGCTACCTGGCTGGCCCCGACGACGGCTACGGCCAGACGGCGTTCGCCTCCGACCCGTACCCGACGAGCGCCCCCGAGGCGCCCGCCCGCCCGGTGCCGCCGGGCGAGAGCATCCGGGCGAGCACGCCCATGCTCTTCGAGGAGGAGGACGACCCCGACCTGGAGGCGCTGGCGCGCAGCATCGGCACGCCCACCCGGATCGTGTGGTCGCGCCCGCGGCGCAACCAGCACTTCGAGGCGATGCTCCTGCCGGACGGCGCCATCGAGCTGGCCAACGGCGCGCGCTACCGGCACCCCGACTCGGCGGCCACCGCGGCGTCGGGCTCGTACACCGCGGACGGCTGGAGCGTGTGGCGCCTCGGCGACACGGGCCCCACGCTGGTCGAGGAGTTCTCCCGCCGGTTCGCCTGAGCCGGCCGGCGCAGCGCTCAGCCCGACGCGCGCACCACGAGCTCGGGCACGAAGGTCGCCGCCCCGCCCGGGGTCCCGCCGTCGAGCGCGGCGAGGAGCAGCCGCGCCATGGCGCTGGCCATGTCCTCGACGGGCTGCCGCACGGTCGTGAGCGGCGGGTGGGCCTGGGCGGCGACGCTCGAGTCGTCGAAGCCCACGACGGCGACGTCGCGCGGTACGTCCCGGCCGGCGGCCCGGAGGGCGGTGGAGACGCCGTCCGCCATGAGGTCGTTCGCCGCGAAGACGCCGTCGACGTCCGGCCGGGCGGCCAGCAGCGCGCGGGCCGCGGCCTCGCCGCCCGGGCGCGTGAAGTCGGCGGGGACGACCTCGGGCTCGCGCAGGCCCGCGGCGCGCACGCCGTCGAGGAAGCCCTGGAGCCGGGCGTGCCCGAACGGGGCGTCGGCGGGTCCCGCGACCACCGCGAGCCGGGTGCGGCCGGTGCCCGCGAGGTGCTCGGCCGCGAGCCGTCCGCCGGCAGCCTGGTCCAGGTCGACCCAGGCGACGTCCGCCAGGTCGGTACGAGTGGACAGCACGAGTGGCACGGCGAGGCCGGCGAGCCGGGCCGGCAGCGGGTCGGCGGAGCTGGACGTGATGAGCAGGACGCCGTCGACGTGCCCCTGGCGCACGTACCGCACCACCTGGTCGTGGGCGGGCGGGTCAGCAGGGATGATCGCGAGGTGGATGTCGCGGGGCCGCAGCACCTCCTGCGCGCCCGCCGTCACGCGGCCCAGGTACGGGTCGGTGAAGAGGCGCTCGAGGAACGGCAGCGGCGAGCGCTGCTCCGGCGGCTCCGAGACCACGAGGGCGACCGAGCCCGTGCGCCGCGTCACGAGCGAGCGGGCCGCGAGGTTGGGCACGTAGCCGGTCTGCTCGATCGCCCGCCGCACGACCTCGGCGATCTCGGGGTCGACGGTGGGTACCTCGTTGATCACGCGCGACACGGTCGCGCGCGACACCCCGGCAACGGAGGCCACGACCTCCAACGTAGGACGAGCTGGCACCCGCCCTTTATACCCGTCCCCACCTGCCGCCGAGGGCCGGGTCCCCGCCTTCTTGCCTGCGCGGAGGCCCGGCACCCGGCGAGCGGGGCTACTGGTAGACGCGGACGTAGTCGACGAGCATGCGGGACGGGAACGGGGTGCTCGCGTCCGGCGGGCCGGGCCAGTCACCGCCCACCGCGAGGTTGAGGATCAGGTAGAACTCGTGGTCGTAGACCCACGGCCCGCGCGTCGACTCCACGGTGTCCCGGTCCGCGTAGAAGACGTCGCGGCCGTCCAGCGAGAACTGGATGCCCTCGCTGTCCCAGTCGGCGGCCCAGGTGTGGAAGCCGTCGGAGATCTTCGAGCCGTCGGGCAGGGCGTAGGCCCCGCCGTAGCCGCCCCCGCCGTTGTACGCCGGGGCGTGCAGGGTGGAGTGGGCCTGGGTCGGGTTCTGGCCGATGAACTCCATGATGTCGATCTCCCCGTTGTACGGCCACGGGCGGCCGTCGAGGAAGTCGGAGCCCATCATCCAGAACGCGGGCCACAGGCCGCGGCCCTCGGGCACCTTCACGCGGGCCTCGAACCGGCCGTACTGCGCGTGGAACTTGTTCGAGGTGTTCATCCTGTGCGACGTGTACTGCCGGCCGTCGCGGTCCTCTCGCCGGGCCTCCAGCACGAAGTTGCCCTGGCCGTCCTGGAACCCGTTGCCGCTCGGGGTGTAGACCTGCTGCTCGTTGTTCTGCGGCAGGCCGGCGTCGATGGTCCACTTCGCGCCGTCGGCCGCGGTGCCGGCCGGGCCGTTGAACTCGTCGCTCCAGACCAGGTCGAGGTCGTCGAAGTCGGGGTCGGCGGGCTCGGCCGGGGGAGCGGCGGGCGCGCCACCGGTGCCGTAGACCTGGAACTCCCAGAGCGAGTAGCCGTAGGGGCCGCTCCGGTCGCGCAGGTGCACGCGCACGTGCCGGCCGTCGGCGTCGAGCGGGATCGTCTGCTTGAAGCCGGTGCCGTTCGTGGTGCTGTGCACGGTGCGCCACGTGGTGCCGTTGTCGGACACCTCGATGTCGAAGGCAGTCGCGAAGGCCGGGTCCCACTGCAGCACCACGCTGGTCACGTGCGCGGCGGCCCCGAGGTCGACGGCGATCCAGCCCTCGTCCACCCAGCCCGTGTCGGGGCTGACGGCCCAGCGGCTGGCCGGGTCCAGGTCGAAGGCCTTGTCGGGGGAGCAGAGCCAGCAGTTGCCGTCGTTCTGCGAGCTGGAGGCGCTGCCCTGCTTGCCGTAGGAGAGCAACGTGGTGTCGGTGGGCGTGCCGCCCCCGGTGCCGAACACCTGCAGCTCCCACAGCGAGACGCCCCACTGGGTGGCGCGCTGGGTCACCCACAGGCGCAGGTAGCGGCCGGAACCGTCCACGTCGAGGTTCTGGTCGCCGCCCGTGCCGGTGGTCGTCGAGTAGATGCTGGACCACGCGGCGCCGTCGGCGGAGGTCTCGATCCGGAAGCCGGACGCGTACGCCGCCTCCCAGTCGAGGACGACCCGGTCGATCGCCTGGACGGAGCCCAGGTCGACGCGGATCCACTGGTTGTCGGCGGCGGCGCTGGACCAGCGGGTGCCGGGGTCGCCGTCGACGGCGGCGGCGCCGGTGCTCCAGTCGAACTCGGTGCTGGACGTGGTGACGGGCCGGCCCTGGGAGAGCGGTTCTGCGGCGGCCGATGCGGTGGTGACCTGGGTGATCGCACCCAGGGCGAGGAGGGCCGCGGCGGTGGTCGCCGCCGCGAGCAGGCGGAGGTGTCTGCGCATCTGACGTGCTCCTTCGAACGTCGGTCTGGCACTTCGGGCAGTGTGAGAGAGCGCTCTCTGACACTGTCGCGGACATTCCGGACTCCGGTCAAGGCTTTCGGCGAAGTTCGCTGACCGGTCTGTAAGTAAAGCGGGTCAGGGCCGGACGACGACCTTGCCGAACTGCTCGCCCTCGTGCAGCCGGGCCAGGCCCTCCGCGGCCTTGGCGAGTGGCACCTCGGCGTCGATCACGGGGCGCACGCCGGTGCGCGCGCAGAACCGGGCGAGCGCGCCCAGGTCCTCGCGCGTGCCCATGGTCACGCCCTGGACCCGGATCTCCTGGAAGAAGATGCGGGTCAGCTCGGCCGGGGGAGCGTCGCCCGACGTCGCGCCGCACACCAGCACCGAGCCGCCCGGCCGCACAGAACGGATCGAGTGGGCCCACGTCGCCTGGCCCACCGACTCCAGCACGGCGTCCACGCGGGCCGGCAGCCGGGCGCCCGTCTCGACCGCGCCCGCGGCGCCGAGCTTCAGCGCCCGCTCCCGCTTCTCGGCGGAGCGCGACGTCACCCAGACCTCCAGGCCGGCCGCCGCGCCCAGCGTGACCGCCGCCGTCGCCAGCCCGCCGCCGGCGCCCTGCACCAGGACGCGGTCGCCGGGCGTGAGCCCGCCCTTCGTGAACAGCATGGAGTAGGCGGTCAGCCACGCCGTCGGCAGGCAGGCGGCCTCCTCGAACGAGAGCTCGGCGGGCTTCGGCACCAGGTTCGCGGCCGGCACCGCGACGCGCTCGGCGAGGGTCCCGGGGTAGCGCTCCGAGAGCAGCGACCGCGGCTCCTTCGGCCCGACGCCGTGCCCGTCGGCGCCGATCACGCCGTGCACGATCACCTCGGTGCCGTCCGGCGCCACGCCCGCGGCGTCGGTGCCGAGGATCATCGGGAGCTGCTGCTCCTTGAGGCCGACGCCGCGCAGCGACCACAGGTCGTGGTGGTTCAGGCTCGCGGCCCGCACCTCCACGGTGGTCCAGTGCTCCGGGGTCTCCGGCTCGGGGCGGTCGCCCACCTCCAGGCCGTCGAGCGGGCTGTCGGGCGAGAATCGGGTCACGTAGGCGGCAAGCATCCGTTCAACCTACCCGGGTCGCCGCACGCGACGAGGCCTGGCGCCGGAAGACACCCGGAGCCAGGCCCGGTCGCGGAAGATCACCCGGGGGACTGCTCCGTCCCGATGTCGAACATCCACGAGATGCCGAACCTGTCGGTCAGCGCCCCGTAGTAGTCGCCCCACGGGGCGAGCTCCAGCGGCTGGCCCGGCGTCGCGCCGTCGGACAGCTTCTCGTAGGCCTTCTTGATGTAGTCGTGGTCGTCCGGGCCGCCGGTCAGGGAGACGGTGACGCCGCTGGTGGGTGCCACGTACTCCATGAACGACGGCGTGTCGGCCGCCATGATCGTGAGGTTGCCCGGGGCGTCGAGCTGCCCGTGCATGACGAGGTCCTTGTCCTCGTCGGGGGTCGGCATACCCTCCATCGGGTTCTCGCCGAAGGTGCTGACGGTGAGCTCTCCGCCGAGCACGGACCGGTAGAAGTCCAGGGCGTCCTTGGCCTCGGACTTGAAGCTGAGGTACGGGTTGAGCTTTGCCATACGGCCACGCTAAGCCTGGGTCGCCCGGTCCGCGCGACGGTTACCCGAGGAACTCGCTCACCATGGGGCCGATCTGGTCGGCCTCGACCAGGAACCCGTCGTGGCCCACGTCGCTGGTCACGATCCGCAGCGGCTCCGCCCGCGGGATCCAGCGCGCCAGCCGCGCGGACTGCGTGGGCGGGAACAGCCGGTCGCTGTCGACCGCCACCACCAGGGCGCGCGCGGTGATCTGGCTGAGCGCGCCCTCGACGCCGCCGCGGTCGCGGCCCAGGTCGTGCGACAGCATCGACTCGGTGAGCACCAGGTAGGAGTTGGCGTCGAACCGGCGGGCCAGCTTGTCGCCGTGGTGCTCCAGGTAGGACTGCACGGCGAACCGGCCGCCCGCGAACGGGTCCTCGCCGCCCTGCGGCAGCCGCCCGAACCGCTGGTCCAGCTCGTAGCCCGTGCGGTAGGTCGTGTGCGCGATCTGGCGGGCGATGCCCAGGCCGGTGTGCGGGCCGTCGTCGTCGGCCGCGTCGTAGTAGTCGCCGCCGCGGAAGCGCGGGTCCACGCGGATGGCGGCGAGCTGCGGGTGCGCCCACGCGATCTGGTCGCCGCCGGTCTGGGCGGTCGTCGCGATGGCCGCGACGTTCCGCACGGGGATGCCGGACTCGGGCCCGAGCAGCGCCCACTCCAGCACGCGGAGCCCGCCCATCGAGGCGCCGATCACGAGGTCCCACGACCCGATCCCGAGCTCCCGGGTCAGCGCGATCTCCACGGCCACCTGGTCGCGGGTCGTGATGTAGGGAAAGCGGCCGCCCCAGGGACGGCCGTCGTCCGCCGTCGACGAGGGCCCGGTGGTGCCCTGACAGCCGCCCAGCGCGTTGGGCGCCACGACGAAGTACCGGTCGGTGTCGATGGGCCGTCCCGGGCCGACCATCTGCGCCCACCACCCGCTGGTGACGTGCCCCGGCCCGGCCTCGCCCGTGACGTGCGAGTCGCCCGTGAGGGCGTGCAGCACCAGCACGGCGTTGGAGCCGTCCGCGTTCAGCGTGCCCCACGTCTCGTAGGCCACGCGGACGGCGGGCAGGCGCCCGCCCGCCTCGAGCTCGAAGGAGCCGACGTCGGCGAACTGCCGCCGCCCGGGGTCGTCGCCCTCCCGCCACGCGCCGCTCGGCGGCACCGGCGGCTTGCTCCGGGCGCGCGAGGTCTCGGTGGGTCCCGCCGGGGCGACGTCGCCCTTGTCGCGCCGGCCGGCGCCGTGGGCGTCGTCCGACACGGAGAACGGGACGCTCGCGGTGCGGAGCGTCTGGTCGGGGGCGCCGTGCTCGGCCTTCGGGGTGGTGACGGCCATGGCTTCTCCTACGGCTCGGGGTGCGGAGCGGGCACCGGAGGGTTCCCCGGTGCCCGCTCCAGGTACGGACGGGACGATCAGCTGGTCTCCTCGCCCAGGAGGTTCTTGGCGGCGGTGAAGCCGAGCTCCAGGTCCGCCAGGATGTCCTCCACGTTCTCCAGACCCACCGCCAGGCGCACCAGGCCGGGCGTGACGCCCGACAGCGCCTGCTCGTCCGGCGTGAGCTGGGAGTGGGTCGTGGAGGCGGGGTGGATCACGAGCGACCGGACGTCGCCGATGTTCGCCACGTTGGAGTGCAGCTGCAGGGCCGAGACGAAGGCCTGGCCCGCGTCCGCGCCGCCGTCGAGCTCGAAGGCGAGCACCGCGCCGGCGCCCTTCGGCGCGTACTTCTGGGCGTTGGCGTTCCACGGCGAGCTCGCCAGGCCGGCGTAGTGCACGCCGCGGACGTCGTCCCGGGCCTCGAGCCACTGCGCCACGTGCTCGGCGTTGGCGACGTGCCGCTCGATCCGCAGCGACAGCGTCTCCAGGCCCTGGGCGAGCAGGAACGCGTTGAACGGCGAGATCGCGGCGCCGAGGTCGCGCAGGAGCTGGACGCGCGCCTTGAGCACGAAGGCCAGGTTGGCGCCGAGCGCGCCGTCCACGCCCAGGTCCCGGGCGAAGACGATGCCGTTGTAACTCGGGTCCGGGGTGTTGAAGCCGGGGAACCGCTCGGGGTCGGCCGCGAAGTCGAACCGGCCGCCGTCGACGATCACGCCGCCGATCGCGCTGCCGTGCCCGCCCAGGTACTTCGTCGCGGAGTGCACCACGATGTCGGCGCCGTGCTCGAACGGGCGGATCAGGTACGGGGTGGCCACCGTGTTGTCCACGATGAGCGGGACGCCGGCCTCGTGGGCCACGGCCGCGACGCCCTCGATGTCGAGCACGTCGGCGCGCGGGTTCGGGATGGTCTCGCCGAAGAACGCCTTCGTGTTGGGCCGGACGGCGGCGCGCCAGGCGTCGAGGTCGTGCGGGTCGTCCACGAACGTGGTCTCGATGCCGAACTTGGGCAGCGTGTGGTGCAGCAGGTTGTACGTGCCGCCGTAGAGGCTGGCGGAGGCGACGACGTGGTCGCCGGCCTGCGCGAGGTTCAGGATCGCGAGGGACTCCGCGGCCTGGCCGGACGCGACCAGCAGGGCGCCGACGCCGCCCTCCAGGCTCGCGATGCGGTCCTCGACGACCTGCTGCGTCGGGTTGCCGATGCGGGTGTAGATGGGCCCCAGGTCCTTCAGGGCGAACCGGTCGGCCGCGACCCCGGCGTCGGGGAACACGAACGAGGTGGTCTGGTAGATCGGCAGGGCGCGTGCGCCGGTCGCGGGGTCGGGCTCCTGGCCGGCGTGGATCTGGCGGGTCTCGAACGACCACTGGGGCTGCGTCATGGCTCTCCTGCTTCCTGTGCGGGGTGGCGTGCTTCTGGCTGAACTGACCGAGCTGAGCCGCGGCATGCCCCGTGGGGCCTGCGCATCAGGAGGGGTCCGCGGCGGGTCGAGGGCGCGCACGCGGAAGTCGGCCGGACGGCCGAGGGCAGGCGAACGTGCGCTGGATCAGCAACAACACATTCGACGAGTCATGGTGCGACCGTAGACGGCCGCGGGCGCGGGCGAAAGCCATGTCTTGAATCGTGAGATGCAGAAATGAGACGGGCTGGGCGACTGTGGCCCCGTGTCGGCGTATGCGCCGTTTTGCCTTCCGGATGCGCACTTCGGAGGCTCGGGGCACATTTGATCCCGTAACAACGGAGTGATTCACAGGATCTGCGCAAGGCGACACGCCGGAGTGGCGCGGATCGGAAGGGGGATCATGCGACGGATCCGAGCTCTGGACGAGCCCACCGGGTCGGAACGGCACCGGCACGCCGGCGTGCTGGCGTTCCGTGCCCTCGGTTCGGCGGTCCTCGCCTTCAGCCTGGTGTTCCCCTGGGGCCCCAGCGCCGAGGCGGACCCGCCCGCGGTCCCGCCGTCCGCGCCGTCCGAACAGGACGTGCAGGACGCCCGCGACGCCGTGGCCGCGGGGACGCTCGACGTGCACCAGGCGGAGGCGGCCCTCGTGGACCTCCGTGCGGAGCTGGAGGCCGCGCAGGTCCGCGTCCAGGTGGCGGGCGCCGACTACGCCGAGGCGCAGCAGGCGGTCGAGCAGGCGAAGGCGGAGGTGGCGAAGGCCCGGAAGGCCGCGGCGAAGGCGCACCGGGGCGAGGTGACGGCGCGGGGGAGCCTGGCCGAGGTCTACCGGGCGTCGTCGCGCGACGACGGCCTGGGGCCGCTCGGCGTGGCCCTGCGCGCCGACTCGGTGCCCGACCTGGTGGGCCGCAGCGCGGCCGAGCGCGCGGTGCAGCGCAAGGTGGGCGGCGCCCTGGCCGGTTACCAGGACGCGCGCGCCGCCTCGGAGTCCGCCGACGCCCGCTGGTCGGCGGCCAAGGAGGAGCTCGACGCGGCGGCCGAGCGGGCCGAGACCGCGTACGACGCCGCCCAGACCGCCGCCGCGGACCTCGAGGCGCGCACCCGCTCGGCCGAGGCCGAGCGGCAGGCGCTCGTGGAGCGGCTCGCGGAGCTGCGCCGGACCAGCGTGCGGATCGAGCGGGAGCGGGAGGCCGCGGAGGCGGCCGCCGCGGAGGCGGCGCGGGAGGCGGCCGCACGGGCGGAGCTCGAACGGCAGCAGGCGGCACGGGAGGCTGCGCGGGCCGAGGCGCGGGAGGCGGAGGCCGCGCCCGCGGAGCGTGGTTCGGGCGGCACCAGCGGCTCAGGTGGATCCGGCGGCTCGGGCGGTTCTGGCGGTTCCGGTCGGGGTGGCACGACGTCGTCCAGCCCGCCCAGGTCGGCTGTCCCGCCCAAGGCCGTCCAGCCGACGTCGGGGGTCACCGTCGGGTCGGCGGGCCGCGGCGTCGGCGCCGTGACCTGGGCCCGGACCAAGATCGGCGCGCCCTACCTGCTCGGCGCCGCAGGGCCGTCGTCGTACGACTGCTCGGGGCTGACGATGAAGTCGTGGGCGAGCCAGGGCGTCGACATCACGCGGACGTCGCGGTCGCAGTACCTGGCCGTCGGCAAGGTGGGCTACGGCGCTCTGCGGCCCGGCGACCTCATCTTCTACGGCTCGGACCCGAGCGACCCGTCGTCGATCTACCACGTGGCCATGTACACGGGCGGCGGCATGATGATCGAGGCGACCCTGCCGGGGCACCCGCTCTCGGAGAACCCGCTGCGGCTCTCGAACGCGATGCCCTACGCCGGGCGGCCGTAGCCCCTGAACGTGTCAGACGCACAGATCACCGGGGTGACCTGTGCGTCTGACACGTGTGGCGCGGGGGCTCGTCAGTGCTTGTCGTAGTAGCCCGTGTCCTTGGCCCGCTGGATCGAGCGGACGATCTCGGCCTCGGCCTCGGCGCGGCCCACCCAGTGAGCGCCCTCGACGGACTTGCCGGGCTCCAGGTCCTTGTAGACCTCGAAGAAGTGCTGGATCTCCAGGCGGTGGAAGTCCGAGACGTCGTCGATGTCCTGGCGCCACGCCGCGCGCTGGTCACCGGTCGGCACGCACAGCACTTTGTCGTCGCCGCCGGCCTCGTCACGCATGCGGAACATGCCCAGGGCGCGGCACCGGATCAGGCAGCCGGGGAACGTGGGCTCCTCCAGCAGGACGAGGGCGTCCAGCGGGTCGCCGTCCTCGCCGAGGGTGTCCTCGATGAAGCCGTAGTCGTCCGGGTAGCGCGTCGAGGTGAAGAGCATGCGGTCGAGGCGGATGCGTCCGGTCTCGTGATCCACCTCGTACTTGTTCCGCTGACCCTTGGGGATCTCGATCGTGACGTCGAACTCCACGCCGATGTGCTCCAGTTCTCGATGATGGTCGCCGAAGTGTCTTACCGCGGCGGCGGTCTTGCGCCTGTCCAGTGTGCCATGTGTCTTGTGTCCCGACCGTTACCTGTGGTCAGAACCACTGCCGGTGTTCGGCATAATTCGCAACGTGCGCGACGCGCGCGGGAATCTGCGGCACGAGTGGGTGAAATTTCCCGTGAACGGCCGTCGTCGTACGCGCCACGTCGTTTGCCGCGACTAGAGTTGGCTATGGCTTTCACGTGACGATCGAGAGGATGCCCATGGAGTGGGGGTTGCGCTCCGGCGCTGCCGTCGCCGCGGTCGTCGCACTGTTCGGTGGGTACCTGGTGGCGGACGCGTACGACGTCGTCCCCGGCATGCTCACCACCGCCGCACCCTGGCCTGAGCCGAGCCCGTTCCCGTCCGCGCCGGGCGCCGTCGACGGGCCCGAGCCCGCCGCGCTCCTGAGCGACCTGCCGAGCGACGCCCCCGTGCCGGACAGTGTGGAGATGCAGCGCCTGGTGAGCGACCTGGCCAAGGACAAGCGGCTCGGCTCGCGCGTCGGCGTGGTCGTGGCGGACGGCACGTCGGGTCAGGTGCTCGGCTCGTCCAGCCCGGACAAGCTGATGACCCCCGCCTCCACGCAGAAGCTCTTCACCGGCGTCGCGGCGCTGTCGTCGTCCATGGCGAACAGCACCCTGCAGACCAAGGCCGTGCTCGTCGACGACAACACCGTGGTGCTCGTGGGCGGCGGCGACATGATGCTGGCCGAGGGCAAGGGCGACCCAAACGCGGTTAACGGTCGCGCCGGGCTCGCCGATCTCGCCCAGCAGGTCGCCGCCAAGATCAAGGTCACCGGGGCCACCGAGGTGCGGGTCGCGCTCGACGACACGCTCTTCACGGGCGACGAGATCGCCCCCACCGTCGCCAGCCCGGACATCGCCGCGGGCTACATCGCGCCCGTGTCGTCCCTCGGCATCAACGTCGGCCTGCTCGGCGACGACTACACCGACAACGGGCCCCGTGCCTCGGACCCGGGCAAGTACGCCGCCGAGGCGTTCTCCGCGGCCCTGGAGGAGCAGGGGCTGACGACGGCCGGCGCCGTGGTCGACGAGACCGCGCCGGACGACGCGCGCGTGCTCGGCGAGGTGAGCTCCGCACCGCTGGCGGAGGTCGTCGGCTTCGCGATGCAGTACTCCGACAACACCATCACCGAGGTGCTCGGGCGCCTGGTCGCGGTGGACGCCGGCCTGCCCGGCTCGAACGACGGCGCCACCCAGGCCGTGATCGCCCAGGCCAAGCGGCTCGGCATCGACATGACCGGTGCCCGCCTGCGGGACTGCTCCGGGCTCGGCGACGGCTCGTACCTCAGCGGGCAGCAGCTCGTGGACCTGCTCGGCGTCATGGTGGACCCGACGAAGCCCGAGCTGCGCAGCGAGGCCGTCGGCATGCCCATCGCGGGGCTGACCGGAACGCTCGACGTGACCCACGGGCGGTTCACCGGGGCCAACCCCGCACGCGGCCTCGCCCGGGCCAAGACCGGCAGCCTGCCCAAGGTGCGCGCGCTCGCCGGGACCGTGGTCACGGCCGACGACCGGCTGCTCGTCTTCTCCGTGCTCGCCGACTCCATCCCGGCCAAGCAGACGGCGGGCGCCACGTCCATCTACGACGGGTTCGTGGGCGACCTCGCGTCGTACTCCACCCAGGGCTGACACGGCACCACCCCGGGCCGTTACCGTGGTGCGGTGACCCAGGCCTCCGCAACCCCACAGATCGTCGACTGGTCGGCAGCGGCACAGATCGCGGCGCGCCTCGCCGCGCCCGGGCCGGTGGCCGGACGGGACGAGCTCGCAGCCCTGGTGAGCGGCCTGCGGACGGCGGCCGGCGACGCCGTCGGGCACGTGCTGGAGACCACGCGGATGACGCCGGCCGGCACCCACGGGGCCGACGGCGGCGGGCTGAGCCCGGTCGCGGTCGTGGACCGCGCGAGCTGGGCCCGCGCGAACACCCGGTCGATGGCCGTCATGACCGACGGGATCGGCACGGCCGTCGCCGAGATCTCCCGGAGCGCCACCTCCGCCGGCGCCCAGATGGCCGGCGCCGCCGAGATCGGGGCCGTGCTCGCCCTGCTCAGCGGCCGCGTGCTGGGGCAGTTCGACCCGTACTCCGGGGCCGGCCGGCTGCTGCTGGTGGCCCCCAACGTGCTGCAGGCCGAGCGCGCGCTCCAGGTCCCGGAGCAGGACTTCCGGCTCTGGGTCTGCCTGCACGAGCAGACGCACGCCCTCCAGTTCGCCGCCGCGCCCTGGCTCGCCGGCCACCTCAGCGGACGCACACGGAGCCTGATCTCCGGCATGGCCCGCACCTCCGCCGAGCTCGCCAAGGCCCGGTTCGACCGCAAGCTCGCCGTCATCGGGCGCAGCGTGCTCGACGCCCTGCGGGGCGAGGGCGGCACCCTCATGGACGGCATGCTCACCCACGAGCAGAAGGCCGAGCTCGCCGACATCACCGCCGTCATGGCCCTCCTGGAGGGGCACGCGGACGTGATGATGGACGCCGTCGGGCCGCGCGTGGTGCCGTCCGTGCGGCGCATCCGCGCCAAGTTCGAGCGACGGCGCGACGGCGAGGGCCGCAACACCTTCGACGTCGTGGTGCAGAAGCTGCTGGGCATGGAGGCCAAGCTCGCGCAGTACCGCGACGGCGCAGCGTTCGTGCGCACCGTGGAGCGCACCGTCGGCCGCGACGGGCTCAACGCCGTCTGGGCCGGACCCGAGAACCTGCCGAACGCCCGGGAGATCGCCGACGCCCGCGCCTGGGTGCGCCGGGTGCACGGATGAGGGTGCACGGATGAGCGGGAGCGTCTGACCGTGGCCCGCGTCGACCCCGCCGTCGCCGCGGCGCGCAACGCGGTGCGGGCGGCGCTCGCGGGCCTCGGCCCCGGCGACCTGGTGCTCGTCGCCTGCTCCGGCGGGGCCGACAGCCTCGCGCTGGCCGCGGCGACGGCGTTCGAGGCCCGCCGTGTGGGGCGCTCCGTGCGCTCGCGCGGGTACGCCGTCCGCGCCGGCGCCGTGCTCGTGGACCACGGCCTCCAGGCCGGGTCGGCCGACGTCGCCGCCCGCGCCGCCGAGCAGTGCCGGGCGCTCGGCCTCGACCCGGTGCTGGTCCGGTCCGCCGACTGGTCGGGCACGGCGCTCGACACCGAGGGGCCCGAGGGCGCCGCCCGGACCGCGCGGTACCGGGCCCTGGAGCAGGCCGCCGCGCGGACGGGAGCCGCGCGGGTGCTGCTCGGACACACCCTGGACGACCAGGCGGAACAGGTGCTGCTCGGCCTCGCGCGCGGGGCCGGCGCCCGGTCGCTCGCCGGGATGCCCCGGGAGCGGGGGATCTTCCGCCGACCCTTCCTCGGCCTGCGTCGCGCGCAGACCGAGGCCGTGTGCGCGGCGTCGGGCCTCGCCTGGTGGACCGACCCCACCAACCTCCTGCCCGACGCCGGGTCCGGCGGCGAGGTCGAGACCGGGGCCGGGACAGGCGGGTTCACGCCCCTGCGCTCCCTGGTGCGGGGCCGGGCCATGCCCGTGCTCGAGGACACCCTCGGACCCGGCGTGGCCGAGGCGCTCGCCCGCACCGCGGACCAGCTCCGGGACGACGCCGACCTGCTGGACTCCCTCGCCGCGGACCTGCTGGCGCGGGCCCGGGTCGAGAGCACGGAGGCCGAGGTGGGCGAGCAGGCGCTCGACGCCGAGGTGCTCGCCCGGGCCCACCCCGCCCTGCGCCGCCGGGCCCTGCGCCTCGCGGCGCTCGCGGCCGGCTCCCGGCCCACGGACACCACGACCCGGCACGTGGACGCGCTGGACGCGCTCGTCGTGTCCTGGACCGGTCAGGGTCCCGCCCAGCTCCCGGGCGGGACACGGGCACGGCGCGCGTGTGGCAGGCTTTTCCTGCGCGCCGCGCCGACCGGGAACTCGGACGGCTGGACCGGCGTCAGACCCCCCACCACAACTCAGGAGTGACTCGTGGACCAGTCCGACGTCGGACCCGACCTCGCAGAGGTGCTGCTCACCGAGGAGCAGATCGGCAAGAAGCTCGACGAGATGGCCGCGCAGATCGACGCGGACTACGCGGGCAAGGACCTGCTGCTGGTCGGTGTGCTCAAGGGTGCGGTCATGGTGATGGCCGACCTGTCCCGCCGCCTGCACCACAAGGCGCAGATGGACTGGATGGCGGTCTCCTCCTACGGCTCGGGCACCAAGTCCTCCGGGGTGGTGCGCATCCTCATGGACCTGCGCTCCGACCTCACCGGGCGCAACGTGCTGATCGTCGAGGACGTCATCGACTCGGGCCTCACGCTGTCCTGGCTGGTCTCCAACCTGCGCTCGCGCGGCCCGGAGTCGGTCGAGATCGCCTCGATGCTCCGCAAGCCGGACGCCGCGCAGGCCGACGTCGACGTGAAGTACCTCGGGTACGACATCCCGAACGAGTTCGTCGTGGGCTACGGCCTGGACTACGCGGAGAACTATCGGAACCTGCCGTTCGTTGCCACCCTGGCACCGCACGTCTACGGGGGCTGACCCTTCAGCCCACGAGGCGCCGCGAGATGCCCGTCCCCGGCGGTTCGTCGCGTCTGGGCGAGTGTGGTCCAGGAGTCACATGCTCTGGGCGAACACTCGGGGCTCCTCTCAGGGAGACCATGTAGTTTCGACGGATACATACTGCGCGAGCGGAGGGAAACGGGGCCTAGTCCCCGTCGCCGATGAACATCAAGAAGCTTCTGAGTGGGCCCGTCATCTGGATCCTGGTGGCCCTCGTCGTGGTGACGCTGGCCATCTCGGCACTGAACCAGCCCAACGTCTCGCGAATCGAGACGTCACAGGGCATCGAGCTGCTGCAAGGCAGCACCGTGAAGCATGCCCTCATGGTCGACGGCGAGCAGCGGGTCGAGCTCGAGCTCACCAAGGCGTACAAGTCGACCGAGGGTGAGGGCGACGCCGCCGAGGAGGTCGACCACGGCAAGACGGTCGAGTTCTTCTACACGCAGCCGCAGGGCGACCGCGTCGAGGACGCCATCGTGAAGTCCGACCCGTCCGGCGGGTTCGACTCGGAGGTGCCGCAGCCCAGCTTCTGGTCCTCCATGCTGTCGGTGCTGATCCCGTTCCTCCTGATCGGTGTCGTGTTCTGGTTCCTGCTGTCGCGGGCCCAGGGCGGCGGCAACCGGGTCATGGGCTTCGGCAAGTCCAAGGCCAAGCTGGTCAGCAAGGACACCCCGCAGGTGACCTTCGCCGACGTCGCCGGCGCGGACGAGGCCGTCGAGGAGCTCCAGGAGATCAAGGAGTTCCTCGCCGAGCCCACCAAGTTCCAGGCCGTGGGCGCCAAGATCCCCAAGGGCGTGCTGCTGTACGGCCCGCCCGGAACCGGTAAGACGCTCATCGCGCGCGCCGTCGCCGGCGAGGCCGGGGTGCCGTTCTACTCGATCTCCGGCTCCGACTTCGTCGAGATGTTCGTCGGCGTGGGCGCCAGCCGTGTGCGCGACCTGTTCGAGCAGGCCAAGCAGAACTCGCCGGCGATCATCTTCGTGGACGAGATCGACGCCGTCGGCCGCCACCGCGGCGCCGGCATGGGCGGCGGGCACGACGAGCGCGAGCAGACGCTGAACCAGATGCTCGTCGAGATGGACGGCTTCGACGTCAAGACGAACGTCATCCTGATCGCCGCGACGAACCGCCCCGACATCCTGGACCCCGCGCTGCTGCGCCCGGGCCGCTTCGACCGTCAGGTCGCCGTGGAGGCCCCGGACCTCAAGGGCCGCGAGGCGATCCTCAACGTGCACGCGCAGGGCAAGCCGATGGTCCCCGAGGTCGACCTCGCGGCCGTGGCCCGCCGGACGCCCGGCTTCACGGGTGCCGACCTGGCGAACGTGCTCAACGAGGCCGCGCTGCTCACCGCCCGCAGCGGTGCCCAGCTCATCGACGACCGCGCGCTGGACGAGGCCATCGACCGCGTCGTGGCCGGCCCGCAGAAGCGCACGCGCGTCATGCAGTCCAAGGAGCAGAAGATCACCGCGTACCACGAGGGCGGGCACGCCCTGGTGGCCGCCGCGATGCGGTACACGGACCCCGTCACCAAGGTGACGATCCTGCCGCGCGGCCGGGCCCTGGGCTACACGATGGTCATGCCGCTCGAGGACAAGTACTCGACCACCCGCAACGAGCTGCTCGACCAGCTCGCGTACGCCATGGGCGGGCGCGTGGCCGAGGAGATCGTGTTCCACGACCCGACCACGGGCGCCTCGAACGACATCGAGAAGGCCTCGGCCATCGCCCGCAAGATGGTGACCGAGTACGGCATGAGCGAGCGCGTCGGTGCCATCAAGCTCGGCACCAGCTCGGGCGAGCCGTTCCTGGGCCGTGACTACGGGCACGAGCGCGACTACTCCGAGGCAGTGGCCGGCACCATCGACAACGAGGTGCGCAAGCTCGTCGAGGCCGCGCACGACGAGGCGTGGGAGGTGCTGACCCAGTACCGCGACGTGCTCGACGACCTGGTGCTGCGCCTGCTCGAGAAGGAGACGCTGAACCAGAAGGAGCTCGCGGACGTCTTCGCGCCCGTCGAGAAGCGCCCGGCGCGCGACGTCTGGCTCTCCAGCGAGCAGCGCACCGTGCACACCCGCGGCCCGGTCCTGACGCCCAAGGAGGTGGCGGCCCAGAACGGCCACACCGACGTGGTGCCGCAGGACGAGGCCGTGGTGGACGCGGCGACGCCGTCGGACAACGCCCACCCAGACTCGTCGAACTGACCGGAGCACCACGATGACCGACGGGTCGATCACACCCTTGTCGACGCCCGTGCGTCGTGCGGCGGACGTCCCGCCGTACGACGCCGAACGGGCCGAGGCGGCGGTACGCGAGCTGCTCCTCGCCGTCGGCGAGGACCCTGAGCGCGAGGGCCTGCGGGACACGCCGGCCCGCGTCGCCCGGGCGTACCGCGAGATCTTCGCGGGCCTGCGGCAGGAGCCGGAGGACGTGCTGACCACCACCTTCGACCTCGGGCACGAGGAGATGGTGCTGGTCAAGGACATCGAGGTGTACTCCACCTGCGAGCACCACCTGGTGCCGTTCCACGGCGTGGCGCACGTGGGGTACATCCCGAACGTGGACGGGCGCATCACCGGGCTGAGCAAGCTGGCCCGGCTCGTCGAGGTCTACGCGCGCCGGCCGCAGGTGCAGGAGCGCATGACCACGCAGATCGCGGACTCCCTGGTGGAGATCCTCGAACCGCGCGGCGTGCTCGTCGTGGTCCAGTGCGAGCACCTGTGCATGTCGATGCGCGGCGTGCGCAAGCCCGGCTCCCGGACCATCACCTCCGCGGTGCGCGGCGTCATGCGGGACGGTGCGACGCGAGCCGAGGCGATGAGCCTCATCCTCGGGAAGTGACGGTGTCCGCCGTCCCGCCCCACACCGCCCGGGACGCCCGGGTGCACGGCCTGCCCGAGCTTTCCGGGGCAGGCCGTACCCTCGTCATGGGTGTGGTCAACGTCACCCCGGACTCGTTCTCGGACGGCGGCGAGTGGTTCGAGCCCTCGGCCGCCGTCGCCCACGGGCTGGAGCTGCTCGGCGAGGGCGCGGACATCCTGGACGTGGGCGGGGAGTCCACCCGCCCCGGGGCCGTGCGCGTGCCGCAGGACCAGGAGCTGGCCCGGGTGCTGCCCGTGATCGAGCAGCTCGCCGCGCGCGGCGCGGTCGTGAGCGTGGACACCACGCGCGCCGCCGTCGCCGAGCGCGCCGTGGCCGCCGGCGCGCGCATCGTGAACGACGTCTCGGGCGGCCTCGCCGACCCCGAGATGGGGCGCGCGGTCGCCGAGACGGGCGCCGCCTACGTGGCGATGCACTGGCGCGGGCACGCGGACGTGATGGACGACCTCGAGGTGTACGACGACGTCGTGGCCGACGTCCGCGACGAGCTCGCCGCCCGCATGGCCGCGCTGCACGACGACGGCGTGCGGCCCGACCAGATCATCCTCGACCCGGGTCTGGGCTTCGCGAAGGCCGGGGTGCTGAACTGGCCGCTGCTGGCCCACCTCGACGCGCTCCACCGGCTGGGGCGGCCGGTGCTGGTCGGTGCCTCCCGCAAGCGGTTCCTGGGCCATCTGCTCGCGGACCCGGCGGGCCGCACCGCGCCCCCGCGGGCGCGCGACGACGCCACGGCCGCGATCTCCGCGCTGTCGGCGGCCGCGGGAGCCTGGTGCGTGCGGGTGCACACCGCACGGGCGAGCGTGGACGCCGTCAAGGTCGCCGCCGCGTGGTCCGCCGCGGAGGGCGCACCCCGGGTAGGGTCGCCGGGTACCTCTTCCTCATCCGCCCCATCCGCACCGGAGGCATTGACTTCCACCGTGGCCTTGACCACAGAATCGTGGACGGCCGGGGGACAAGACATGCCAACCTGGCAGGATTCCGGTGCAGGCAACGACGATGGGGGAGGACCACGGTGACCACAGCGTTCGGAACGGGCGTCACAGGCCCGGACGGCCGCGCGCTGGACCAGATCCAGCTGAGCGGCGTGAGCGCGCGGGGGTACCACGGTGTGCTGCCGTCGGAACGGCAGACCGGCCAGGAGTTCCGGGCCGACGTCGTGCTGTACATGGACACGCGCCCCGCGGCCGCAGGTGACGACCTGGCGCAGACCGTGAGCTACGCCGACGTCGCGGCCGACGTCCACGACATCCTGAAGGGCGACCCCGCGGACCTCATCGAGACGGTCGCGGAGCGGATCGCCGCCGCGGTGCTGGCGCGCCCGCTGATCGAGGCGGTGGACGTGCGCGTGCACAAGCCGCACGCGCCCATCCCGGTGCCGTTCGCCGACGTCGAGGTGGCCATCCGCCGCGACCGCACCCGCATGCCCGTCGTGGCCGTGCCGGCGGGGCTGCTCGCCGCGCACCCGGCGCCGGAGCCCGCTGTCGAGGCCGCCCCGGCCGAGCCCGAGCCGCAGGACTTCGAGCCCGTTGCGCGCCCGGTCGCCGAGGAGCCGGAGCAGTTCCGGCCCGAGCCGTACGAGCCCTACCAGCCGGCCGAGCCGGCGCAGTTCGGGGCCGAGCCGTTCGGGTCCGACCAGTTCGGCGCCGAGAAGTACGAGGCCTTCGAGGCGGAGCCGCTGGTCGAGCGTGCCCCGGCCGCCCCGGCCGCCCCGGCCGTGGAGACCCCCGCCGAGGAGCCCGAGCCGCTCCCCGTGCCCGAGCTGATCGCGCCCGAGCCGCTCGGGGTCGTCCCCGCGGCGTGGGAGCTGCAGGCCGAGGCCCCGGCGGAGGCCGAGCAGCGCCCCGGCAAGGAGCCCGTGTTCCAGCAGGGTGACCAGTTCCAGCCGGAGGAGCGGTTCCAGCCCGAGGAGCAGTTCTCCCAGGGTGACCAGTTCCCCCAGGCCGAGCAGTTCAAGGCCGAGCCCGCGTTCGAGCCGGAGCCCGCGTTCGAGCCGGTCCAGCAGTACGAGTCCCTCCAGGGCCTCGACCAGCGGCCGGGCCAGGACCAGCCGAACGCCTTCGAGCCGCAGCAGTCCTACGAGCCTGCCCAGCCGGCGTTCCAGCAGCAGTCGTTCGAGCAGCAGTCGTACGAGCAGCCGCAGTACGAGCAGCCGCAGCGCGACGCGCAGCCGAACCAGTACGACCAGATGTTCGAGCAGCAGTACGACCAGGGCGACATGGAGGCCACCCGCGTCTCGGCGGCGGTCCCCGACTCCGCCGTCGGGCAGCCGGAGCCGACGTTCGCGCAGGAGCAGCCGTACCAGGCCGAGCCGCGCGACCGGTTCGACGAGATGCCCGCCGGGTACGTGGACGTGGTCATCGCGATCGGGGCGAACCTCGGCGACCCGCAGGCCACCATGCGCTCGGCGGTCGCCGAGCTGGACCGCGTGCCGGGCGTGCAGATCACCGACGTCTCGCCGCTGGCCCGCACGGCCGCCGTCGGCGGGCCGGAGGACCAGCCCGACTACCTGAACGCCGTGCTGCTGGCCCGCACCACGCTCTCGGCGCGCGGGCTGCTGCACGCGTGCCTGGAGGTCGAGAACCTGCACGGCCGCACGCGCGACGAGCGCTGGGGCGCCCGGACGCTCGACGTCGACCTGATCACCTACGGCACGCTGACGGACTCCGCCGAGGACATCGAGATCCCGCACCCGCGGGCGCACGAGCGTGCCTTCGTTCTGGAGCCCTGGTCGCAGATCGCCCCCGAGGCCATGCTGCCCGGCCTGGGCGGCGGCCCCGTGGGCCAGCTCGCGGCGACGGCACCCGACCGGACCGGCATCCGCTGGCTCGCGCTCGACTGGCTGACCGACCCCGAGCCCGAGCAGGGCGGCGGCACCACGGCGTCGAACCACCCCGCGGTGCCCGACGACGCCGGGCAGGACGCCCACCCGGTCGAGATGCCCCCGGCCCTCCCGCCGTCGCTCCCGCCGAGCGGGCGCCCGCAGGCCTCGCCCGGCGGCCCCGTGGTGGAGGTGCCCGGCGGCGGCCAGCCGCAGACGCACCACAGCGGTCCCGTGGACCTGGACGGCCCGAACGGCAGCCCCCAGGACCCCTACCAGGGCGGTCACCCGCAGGCCTACTCCAGCGGACCGGCGCCGGGCCCGGGCGGCTCCGTACCGATCCCGCACCAGGCGCAGGCGGCCCCCGTGCCCCCGCGGCCCGCCCAGCCGATCGGCGTGCCCGGCAACGGGTCCGTCGTGCCGCCGCCCGAGGAGGCGCTCGTCCCCGCGCCGATCGCGCCCCGCGCGGTCCGGGACACGGCGCACGAGGAGCCGGACCGCGAGACGCTGCCTCCGGCGTCCCAGGCGCCGGCCAAGCCGGTGTTCGCCCCGGTCAACCCGTCGCGGCAGCAGAGCGGCGTGTTCCCGCCGATGAACGGTGCCCCGCAGGAGCCCGCCGCGCCCGTGTTCGCCCCGGTCGGCAACCCGCCGCAGGGCGCGCCGGACCCGGCCTCGAACGGGCACTCGAACGGCCAGTCCGCCGGCCACTCGAACGGACAGCTCCCGGGCTACGACAACGACCACACCGTGATCCGGGTCCCGGGCTACGCGACCGAGCAGTCGATCGCGCCGTCCGACGGCCCGATCGACTCGGTGCCCTCCTGGGTGCCGGTCCGGGACGAGCGGGGGCGCGACGCCTGACATGCGCAGAACCCCGGTCAGGACCCTGATCGCAGTCCTCGTCGCAGTCGCTGTCGTCGGCTGGCTCGTGCTGCGGGCCCTCGAGTCGCGGGGCGTGTACCTGCCGGTGGTGCCCTGGCTCGTCGACGTGGCGATCCTGGCGCTGGCCGGCGTGGTGTTCTGGATGGGGTGGGCCGTGCGGGCCTACCAGAAGGGCAAGCGACCCTCCCTCGACGGCATCCGGGCCGCCCGGACGCTCGTCCTGGCGAAGGCCGCCGCCCTGACGGGCGCCCTGCTCGGCGGCTGGTACCTGGCGCAGGTGCTGGTGGTGCTGGGCGACCTCGCGATCGAGCCGCGCCGCGACCGCGCGGTGGCGGCCGGCATCGCCGTGCTGTGCTCGGTGGTGCTCGCCGTGATCGGCCTCGTGGTGGAGAAGTTCTGTGAGCTGCCGCCGTCCGACAAGGACCGCCGGGGCTCGGAGGAGGGCGAGTCACCGGCCCCGGCCTGAGGCCCGCTACCCAGCGCAACCGGTCTGCGGAACAATGGCCATCATGACCAGCCCATTCGAACCGCACGACGTGACCTGGAACAGCGTGTCCCCGCGACTCGTGACGGCCCGGCTGGTCCCGGGCACGATCAGCCTCGGGATCCCGGCGGTCGCCGGGATCGCGCTCGCGGTCACCGTGAGCCCGTGGTTCTGGATCCTCGCCGGCGTGCCCGCCGTCTCCCTGCTGTGGTCGTTCCTCCTGGTCCCGCGGCAGGTCCGCGCGATCGGCTACGCCGAGCGCGACGACGACCTGCTGATCCGCAAGGGCGTCATGTTCCGGTCGATGGTCGTGGTGCCCTACGGTCGCATGCAGTACGTGGACGTCGAGGCAGGCCCGCTCGACCGCCGGCTGGGCCTGGCCAAGGTGCAGCTCCACACGGCGTCCGTCGGCACGGACGCCCAGATCCCCGGCCTGCCGCCGGACGAGGCGGCGCGCCTGCGTGACCGCCTGGCGTCCCGCGGCGAGGCCCGGCTGGCGGGGCTGTGAGCACGCCTGAGCACGAGGTCGACCGGGGCCCGGCCCAGGGCGAGTCCGCCCCGGACGCCACCGAGGAGCTCGAGTGGCGGCGCGTCCACCCCATCACCCCGCTGGTGCGGGGCTGGGCGGTGGTCGGCGCGGCCGTGGTGATCCTGGGGCAGCAGACCCTGGACGGTGGGCCGCGCGGCGGCCTGATCACGCTGGTGTCCAGCGGCTACTGGTGGACGCTGCTCGTCGCGCTGGGCGCCATCGCGCTGGTGGGCTGGGGCTACTCGGCGCTGGCCTGGCGCATGACGTCGTTCGCCGTCGGCGACGAGACGGTGCACCTGCGGCGCGGCATCCTGTTCCGCCAGCAGCGGCACGCGCGGCTGGACCGGCTGCAGTCGGTGGACATCCGACAGCCGCTGGTGGCCCGGTTCTTCGGGCTGTGCGAGCTCACGCTGGAGACGGCGGGCGGCACGGACTCCGGCGTCGCCATCGGGTTCCTCAAGGGGTCCGACGCCGACGAGCTGCGTGCCGAGCTGCTCGCCCGCGCCGCGGGCCTGAAGGTCGCCGGCAAGCGCCCGGCGGCCGCGCAGGCGCCGTCCGACGCGGTGACCGCCCACGCCCCGGAGGGTGCGCCGGCCGCGGACCTCGCCGCCGTGCCCGACGCCGAGCAGCCGCTGCCGGTGGCCAGCCTCGAGGCGCCCCAGGTGCCCGTGCTCACGGTGCCGCTGGGCCGCCTGATCGCCTCGGTGGTGCGCTCCGGCGCCATGATCACGCTGCTCCTGTGGGCGGCGGGGGTCGTGGTGGTCATGATCGTCACGGGCGAGTGGGCCGTCATCTCCGCGTCGCTGCCCGCGGTGCTGGGGGCCGGCGGCTACCTGTTCAACCGGGTCACGGGCGAGTTCGACTTCCGGGTGGCCATCTCGCCCGACGGCGTCCGCCTGCGGCACGGCATGCTGGAGACCCGCTCCCAGACCATCCCGCCCGGCCGCGTGCAGGCCGTCCGGCTGGTGCAGAGCGTGCTCTGGCGGGACCGCGACTGGTGGCGCGTCCAGCTCAACGTTGCCGGCTACGGCGGCGAGAGCGAGGAGAAGAACAGCGTGCTGCTCCCGGTCGGCACCCGCGAGGAGGCCCTCACGGTGCTCTCCCTCGTGCTGCCCGACCTGGGCGTGGACGAGCCGCGCCGCGTTCTCGACGCGGGCCTGGACGGCGACTCGCGCCACGAGAGCAGCTACGTCACGGCGCCCCGGCGCACCCGCATACTGGATCCGGTGGCGTGGCGCCGCAACGGGTTCACCGTGACCGGCCGCGCGCTGCTGATGCGCCGGGGCCGCATGGTCAAGATCCTGGACGTGGTGCCGCACGAGCGCACGCAGTCGCTGGCCCTGAGCCAGGGCCCGTGGCAGCGCCGGCTCGGTGTGGCCTCGTTCCAGGTGCACTCGACGGAGGGCCCGGTGCACCCGGAGGTGCCGCACCTCGACGCGGCCGACGCGGCGCAGCTCATGACCGAGCAGGCCCGGCGCGCCCGCACCGCGCGTGCGGCGGCGGGCCCGGAACGATGGATGGAACGACAGGGAGAGTGACCGGTGAGTGACCCCGACGAGGTGGGCCGCAGGCCCGGCCGGCTGGGTGTCGGTGTGGTCGGAGCGGGTCGCGTGGGGGCGGTGCTCGGCAACGCGCTGCGCGCCGCCGGCCATGCGGTGGTCGGCGCGAGCGGCATCTCGGAGGATTCCCGGGAGCGCATCGAGACGCTCCTGCCGGGAGTGCCCAACCTCGAGGTGCCCGATGTCCTGGAGCGCGCCGAGCTGGTGCTCCTCGCGGTGCCCGACGACGCCCTGGAGCCCCTGGTCTCCGGCCTCGCCGACACCGGGGCCTGGCAGCCGGGGCAGCTCGCGATCCACACGTCCGGCCGCTACGGCACCGGCGTGCTGGAGCCCGCCCGGCAGGGTGGCGCGATCCCGCTCGCGGTCCACCCCGCGATGACGTTCACCGGGACCAGCCTGGACCTGGCGCGCCTGGAGGGCTGCACGTTCGCCGTGACGGCGCCCGCGCCCGTGCTGCCCATCGGGCAGGCGCTCGTGGTCGAGATCGGCGGGGAGCCGGTGGTCGTGGACGAGCACGCCCGCGGCCTCTACCACGCGGCCCTCGCGCACGGCGCGAACCACCTCGTGGTGCTCGTTGCCCAGGCCGCGCAGGCGCTGGAGGCGGCCGGCGTGGAGCTGCCCGGCCGCGTGCTCGCGCCGCTGCTCTCGGCGGCTCTGGAGCAGGCGACCCGGTCCGCGGACGCGCGCGACGGCGTCGGGCCGGGGGCGATCTCCGCCCTGACCGGGCCGGTCTCGCGGGGCGACGTCGGCACCGTGCGCCGGCACCTGACCGAGCTCAGCGCCCTGGCCGCCGCCAGCGGCGCCACCGACATACCCGACAGCTACACCGAGCTCGCCCGCGGGGCCACGCGCCGCGCGCTGGCCAGCCACCGCATCGGCGACACCGCCGCACAGGCCCTGCTGGACGCGCTGGACGGCGCCAGCGGGGAGTCGCACGCCGGAAGGAAGACACAGTGAGCACCGAACCCGCGCAGCGCACCCCGCTGGTGGTCAGCACCCGTGAGGAGCTGCGCGACGAGCAGATGCGCTGGGCCCTCGCGGGGTCCCTGGAGGCCGGCGACGAGCCCGGCCGGCGTGCCGTCGTCATGACCATGGGCGCGCTGCACGAGGGCCACCTGGAGCTCGTGCGCCGGGCACGCGCGGAGGCCGGCCCGGCCGGCCAGGTCGTCGTGACGATCTTCGTGAACCCGCTCCAGTTCGGCGCGGGCGAGGACCTGGACAAGTACCCGCGCGACCTGGACGGCGACGTCGCCAAGCTCGCGGAGGTCGGGGCCGACGTCGTCTTCGCGCCCACGCCCGACGTCGTCTACCCGGACGGCGACCCCGTGGTCCGCGTGTCTGCCGGCCGGGTCGGCGAGGTGCTGGAGGGCGCGTCCCGGCCCGGGCACCTGGACGGCGTGCTCACCGTGGTGCTCAAGCTGATGCACCTGGTGCGGCCCGACGTCGCCCTGTTCGGCGAGAAGGACGCCCAGCAGCTCCTGGCCGTGCGCCGCATGGTGCGCGACCTGGAGGTCTCGGTCGAGGTGGTGGGCGTGCCGACGGTGCGCGAGGCCGACGGTCTGGCCCTGTCCTCGCGCAACGCCTACCTGTCGCCGGAGGAGCGGGAGCGGGCCCTGGCGCTGTCGCGCGCCCTGCGTGCCGGCGCGGCCGCCGCGGACCGCGGCGCGGCGGGTGTGATCAACGACGCGCGCGAAGTGCTGGACGGCGCCGACGGCGTCGTGGTCGACTACCTGGCGCTCGTCGACCCGGTGACCGTGGACGCGGTCACCGACGACTTCTCCGGCCCCGCGCTGCTGCTCGTGGCCGCACGGGTGGGTTCCACCCGCCTGATCGACAACCAGGCCGTCGAGGTCTCGCCAGAGGTCCAGAGGTAACACCATGAGCACCACCGAGCACCGTCCGCCCGTCGGCCGTCCCGCCTCGCTGCAGCGGCCGATGATGATCTCCAAGATCCACCGCGCCACCGTGACGCAGGCGGACCTGCACTACGTCGGGTCCATCACCGTGGACGCCGACCTGCTCGACGCCGCCGACCTCGTGCCCGGCCAGCAGGTCGACGTCGTCGACGTGACCAACGGCGCCCGGCTGACCACCTACGTGATCCCCGGCGAGCCCGGCTCCGGGCAGATCTGCATCAACGGCGCGGCCGCCCACCTGGTCAGCCCGGGCGACGTCGTCATCCTCATCGGCTACGGCATGCTCTCCGACCACGACGCGCGCACGTTCCTGCCGCACGTCGTGTTCGTCGACGGGGACAACCGCATCGTCGAGATCAACGACGAGCCCGGCCACGTGCCGGACGGCTACGGGCTGGAGGAGAGCGGCCTGCCGATCGAGCCGTTCCAGCACGCGGGCCTGGTGCGCACGGCGTCGGGCCGGGCGTGAGCACCACGCCCGGACCGGGACCTCGCCTGGCGCGGTCCCTGGCGGCTCCCGCGCCCGGTTGGACCGTCGAGGCCGACGCGATCGTCGTCGGCTCGGGCATCGCGGGCCTCACGGCGGCGCTGGAGCTGCGCACCCGCGTGCCGCGCGTGGTGCTCGTGACCAAGGGCGAGCTCTCCTCCGGCTCGACGGTGTGGGCGCAGGGCGGCATCGCGGCCGCGCTCGACCCGTCCGACTCGCCCGAGGCGCACCTGGCGGACACGCTGGCCGCCGGCGGCGGCCTGGCCGACCCGGAGGCCGTGCGGGTGCTGGTCACCGAGGGCCCGGAGCGCGTGCGCGAGCTCGTCGCCCGGGGCGCCGTCTTCGACAAGGCGGCCGACGGCGACATCGCGCTCACCCGGGAGGGCGGCCACCACGCCGACCGCATCGCGCACGCCGGCGGCGACGCCACGGGCGCGGAGATCTCCCGTGCGCTCGTGGCGCAGATCGAGGCCGTGCGGCACGACCCGGGCATCGAGGTCGTGGAGAACGCGCTCGTGCTCGACGTGCTGACCACGGCGTCCGGCCGGGCCTGCGGCGCCACGCTGCACGTGCGGGGCACCGGCTCGCGGGACGGCGTCGGCGCGGTGCTGGCCCCCGCCATCGTGCTGGCCACGGGCGGGATCGGGCAGGTGTTCCGGTCGTCCACCAACCCGGCCGGCGCCACGGGCGACGGCATCGCCGCGGCGCTCCGGGCGGGCGCGGTGCTGGGCGACCTGGAGTTCGTGCAGTTCCACCCGACGGTGCTGTGGCTCGGGTCCGGCGCCAAGGGGCAGCTCCCGCTCATCTCGGAGGCCGTGCGCGGCGAAGGCGCTCTGCTGCTCGACGTCAACGGGCACCGGTTCATGCCGGGCGTGCACGAGATGGCCGAGCTCGCGCCGCGGGACGTCGTCGCGCACGCGATCGTGCGGCAGCTCGCCGCCACCGGGGCCGACAACGTGCTCCTCGACGCCCGCCACCTGGGCCGGGAGTTCCTGCGCGCCCGGTTCCCCACCATCAACGCGCGGCTCCTGGAGGCCGGCATCGACTGGTCCGAGGAGCCCGTGCCCGTGGCGCCCGCCCAGCACTACCACTCGGGTGGTGTGGTGACCGACCTCGACGGCCGCTCCTCGGTGGACGGGCTGTACGCGGTGGGCGAGGTCGCCTGCACCGGCGTGCACGGCGCCAACCGGCTCGCGTCCAACTCGCTGCTGGAGGGCATCGTCTTCGCCTCCCGCGCGGCCCGCGACATCGCGGCGCGGACCGACGCCGGCGACCTCGTCCGGGGCGAGCCCGCTCTCCGGCCTGGCGGGGCGGCCCTGGTCGCGGCCGCCGCCCGGTCGCGCATCCAGAAGGTGGCCTCGGCGGGCGCGGGCGTGATCCGCTCGGCCCGGTCGCTGGCCGAGGCCGACGAGCGCCTGGGCGCCGTCCGCTCCGACGCGCACCTCGCCGCCGAGGTGGTCGCCGAGCCCCAGGCCGCCGAGTGGGAGACCACGAACGTGCACATGGTGGCGCGGGCGCTGACCCGTGCGGCGTGGCTGCGCGAGGAGACCCGCGGCGGCCACTACCGCACGGACTTCCCGCGGCCGGACGACGCCTGGCGGCGCCGGGTGCGGGTGCGGCTGGACGGGGGCGGGGTGCTGACGACGGTGCCGTCCCGGCATCCTGCCGGGGACTGACTTTCGTTCAGCAGGCCGCGGCCGACCGTTACCGGGCCGGTTACGGTCGGCTGTGGCCTGCTGAATCCAGGTCAGTCCTGATGATGTGGGCCAGCGGGGTGTCCGGGGTGATCTGGGTGCCCTCCGTCGCCTCGTGGTGCAGTGCTCCCGCGGCCTCGGCGACGAGCTGGGACTCCATCTTCATGGCCTCGACGACGGCGACCGGCTGGCCGTCGCTGACGTGCTCGCCGTCGGCGACCAGCCAGCGGACCAGGGTGCCGGGCATCGCGGCGAGCAGTGGTGTGCGGCCGTCGTCCGGCGCGGTGCCCGGGACCCGGGCCGGAGCGTCGCTGCCGGGCGGGGCGATACCGGCTGCCGCCGGCCCGATCCCGCCTGGTGTCCGGAGCCGGTGCCGGCGCCCGTCGATCTCGACCCAGGTCTCCACGACGCCCGGTTCGGTGACGGGTGTGGCGAGCGCCTGCGGGTCGATCGAGGCGAGCAGCTCGGTCTCTATCCACTGGGTGTGGACGGCGAGGCCGTGCCCGTCCGCCCCGGTGAACGCCGGGTCGGCCAGGACCGCCCGGTGGAACGGCAGCACCGTGGGCACACCCTCCACCAGCGTCTCGGCGGCGGCCCGCCGGGCGCGCGCGAGCGCCGCGTCACGGCTGGGACCCCAGACGACGACCTTGGCGAAGAGCGAGTCGAACTCGCCGGGGATCACCGACCCCGACTCGATGCCGGCGTCCACCCGGACTCCCGGACCGGACGGCGGGACGAAGCGCTCGACCCGCCCCGGGCCGGGCAGGAACCCGCGCGCCGGGTCCTCCGCGTTGAGCCGCAGCTCGATCGCGTGCCCGTGCGGGGCCGGGTCCTCGGTGACGGACAGCGGCAGCCCGCCCGCGACCCGGAGCTGCTCGACGACGAGGTCCAGCCCGGTGGTCTCCTCCGTGACGGGGTGCTCCACCTGCAGCCGGGTGTTCACCTCCAGGAACGAGAGGGTGCCGTCGGCGCCGAGCAGGAACTCCACCGTCCCGGCGCTCCGGTAACCGGCGGCGGCGCACAGGGCCCGCGCGGACTCGTGCACCCGCTCGCGCACGGCGTCGTCCAGGTACGGCGCGGGTGCCTCCTCCACGAGCTTCTGGTTGCGGCGCTGCAGGGAACAGTCTCGGGTGCCCGCTATCACCACGTGACCGTGGTCGTCCGCGATGACCTGGGCCTCGACGTGCCGCGGGCGCTCCAGGAACCGCTCGACGAAGCACTCGCCCCGCCCGAACGCGGCCTCGGCCTCCCGCCGCGCGGCCTCGAACAGCTCGGGCACCTCCTCCAGCGTGCGTGCCACCCGCATGCCGCGCCCGCCGCCCCCGTGCGCGGCCTTGATCGCCAGCGGCAGGCCGTGCTCCTCGGCGAACGCCAGCGCCGCCGCGGCGTCCGCCACCGGGCCGTCCGAACCGGGGACGAGCGGGGCACCGACCTTCCGGGCCAGGTCGCGGGCCGCGATCTTGTCGCCGAGCAGCTCGATGGTCGAGGACGTCGGACCCACCCAGATCAGCCCGGCCTCCTCGACGGCCCGGGCCGCCGCGGCCCGCTCGGACAGGAACCCGTACCCGGGGTGGACGGCGTCCGCCCCGGAACGGCGCGCGACGCCGAGCAGCTTGTCCACCGACAGGTACGTCTCGGCGGCGGTGCGCCCGTCGAGCGCCCAGGCCTCGTCGGCCAGGCGCACGTGGGGCGCGTCGACGTCGCCGTCGGCGTACACGGCCACGGAACGGATGCCCAGGTCGGCGCACGCGCGGACCACGCGGACCGCGATCTCGCCTCGGTTCGCGACGAGCACGGTGCGGATCATGGGGTGCCTCCTGCTGCGTTCGGGGTGGTGTCGTCGGTGCCCGGCGCGCGGTCGCGGACGACGAAGCGCACGCGTGCACCCGCGGGGAGCTGGCCGGCGAGCGGCACCTGGTCCGCCACGACCGCTCCGACCACCGGGTACCCGCCGGTCAGGGGATGGTCGGCCAGGAACAGGACCGGCAGGCCGTCCGGAGGTACCTGGATCGCGCCGGTGACGCAGCCCTCGCTCGGCAGCTCCGCCGTCGCCCGCTCCGGGAGACGCACGAGCGGGTCGCCCGCCAGGCGCAGCCCGATCCGGTTGGACCTCGGGGTCACGAGCCAGTCCTGGCCGGTCAGCCGGTCGATCGCGGCGGCGTCGAACCAGTCGTCCCGGGGCCCGAGCACGATCGCCAGCTCCGTCGTCCCACCGGGTACCGGGAGGTCGTCCGACGGTGTCGTCGTGCCGACCGCCGGTGCACCTGCCCACGACGGCGGCGGCGCGGCGGCGCGCAGGCCGCGGCCCGTCGCTCCGACCGGCAGCACGTCGCCCGAGCCGAGCGGGTCGGGCCCCAGCCCGGCCAGCACGTCGGCGGCCCGGCTGCCGAGCACCGGCGGTACGTCGATCCCGCCGCGCACGGCGACGTAGGCACGGACCCCGCGGGCGGGCGCGGCGAGCCGGAGCTCGTCGCCGTCGTCCAGGGCGAACGGCTCGCCGGGCCGCGGCCGGCGCACGCCGGGGCCCCCGGTCCCGGGCCGCACCACCAGGTCGCCGGCCGCCCCCGTCACCGCGAGCACCTGCGGGCCCCGTGCGCGCAGCCGCAGCCCGCCCACCGACTCGATCACGGCGGCGTCCGCGGGGTTGCCCACGGCCCGGTTGGCCGCACGCAGGCTCGGCCGGTCGAGCGCCCCGGACGCCGACACACCGGCCCCCTCGACCCCGACCCGCCCCAGATCCTCGACGAGCGCCTGCACCCCGGTGCTGACGACCTCCAGCCCGGTCGCGACCGTGGTCGCCGACGGCGGGGGAGGCACGGGCACGGGCGACGGCGACAGGGTGTCCGTCGGGGTGAAGCGGACCTCGTCGCCCGGCAGCATCAGGGCCGGGCGCTCGCGGGTCACGTCCCAGACCGGGGCGTCGGTACGGCCCAGGAGCTGCCAGCCGCCGGGGCTCTGGCGGGGGTAGACGCCGCTGTACGGGCCGGCGAGGGCCACCGACCCCGCGGGCACCCGCGTGCGCGGGGACTGCCGGCGCGGGACCACCAGTTCCGGGTCGTCGCTGGTCAGGTAGGCGAACCCGGGCGCGAAGCCGACGAAGCCCACGGTCCAGGCCGCCGCGGCGTGCCGCCGGACCAGCTCGTCGGTGCTCCAGCCGAGCAGCGCGGCCGCCTCGGCGAGGTCCGCGCCGTCGTACAGCACGGGGATCTCGATCGTGCGGGCCGTGGTCCGGGCACCGCGCTCCAGCGGCCGTGCCCGTAGCTCGGCCGCCAGGTCCTGTGCGGTGACCGCCGAGGGCCGGAACGGCACGAGCAGGGTCCGGGCGCCGGGCACCGGCGTGCCGACGCCGCGCACCGGGTCGGCCCGGAGCGACTCGTACAGCGCGACGGCCTGGTCCAGGTCGTCGAGCTCGACCAGGAGCGCGTCGTCCCGCGCGGTCAGGACGCGCATCACGCCGGGGTGCCGGTGCCCGCCGCCGGGGCGAAGGCCGCGAGCTCGATGCCCTCGGCGTCGAACACCTCGCGGATCCGGCGGGCCATGGCGACGGCGCCGGGGGAGTCGCCGTGCACGCACACCGAGTCCGCGCGCACCGCGACGTCGGTGCCGTCGACGGCGGTCACCACGCCCTCGGTGACGAGCCGGAGCATGCGGCGGGCCACGTCGTCGGCGTCGTGCAGCACGGCACCCGGCTCGCGTCGCGAGACCAGCCGCCCCTCCGGGGTGTACGCGCGGTCCGCGAAGGCCTCCGTCGCGGTGGCGAGCCCGGCCGCCTCGGCCGCGGCGAGGGCGACGCTCCCCGGTAGCCCGAGCAGCACCAGCCCGGGGTCGACGGCGGCGACGGCCGTCGCGACCGCCCGCGCCACGCGCTCGTCCACCGCCGCCGTGTTGTAGAGCGCGCCGTGCGGCTTCACGTAGGTCACGGTCGCGCCCTCGGCGTCGGCCAGGCCGCGCAGCGCGCCGATCTGGTAGGCGACGTCGGCCTCGAGCTCGTCGTCGGGCACGTCCATGTTGCGCCGGCCGAACCCGGCCAGGTCGCGGTAGCCGACGTGCGCGCCGACGGTGACGCCGTGCGCCACGGCGGAGCGCAGGGTGCGCCGGATGGACGCGGGGTCGCCCGCGTGGAAGCCGCAGGCGACGTTGGCGCTGGAGACGATGCCGAGCATCTGCTCGTCGTCGCCGAGAGTCCAGCGGCCGAACCCCTCGCCGAGGTCGCTGTTCAGGTCGACGGCGCTCATGGTGCGTTCCTTTCGTGGTGCGGGTCGCCCGGGCCCGGGGCTCAGGCGGACAGCAGGTCGAAGATCGGGCCCACCGCGTTGACCGCCATGTACCAGGTGACCACGGTGGCCAGGGTGCCGACCACCAGGAGCCAGCGCGGGTACCGAGCGCTGCCCAGGAGCGAGCCGCGGAACCAGCCGATGTACATGAACAGGGTCAGGCCGATCGGCAGGATGAGGCCGTTCACGCCGCCCACGAACACGAGCAGCGTGGCCGGCGCCGTCCCCACGGCCAGGTAGATCGCGAGCGAGACCACGATGAACCCGACCGTCCACAGGTCGGCGACGCGCCCCGTGATCCGGGCCGAGAACACCGGGAGGAACGACACCGAGGTGTACGCGGACCCGATGATGCTGGTGATCGCGGCGATCCAGAAGACGGCCCCGAAGATGCGCAGCCCCGCCTCGCCCGCCGCCGCGGAGAACGCGTCGGCGGCAGGGTTCCCCGCGACGTCAAGCACCACGCCGGAGGCGACGACGCCGAGGATGGCGAGGAACAGCACGTAGCGCATGATCCCGGTCACGACGATGCCGTTGACGGCGGCCCGGTTCACCTCGGTCACGTGCTCGGGCCCGGTGGTGCCCGAGTCGAGGAGCTTGTGCGCGCCCGCGTAGGTGATGTAGCCGCCGACGGTGCCGCCCACGATCGTCGTGATCGTGGCGAAGTCGATGGTGTCCGGCAGCACGGTCTGCTTGAGCGCGTCGCCCACCGGCGGGTCGGAGAGGATCGCGACGATCACGGTGAGGACGATCATCACGAGCCCGGCGGCGATCACCACCCGGTCGACGACGGCCCCCGCCCGCTTGGCCAGGAAGATCGCGACCGCGATGACGGCGCTGATCGCCCCGCCGATCCGGGGGTCCAGGCCGAACAGGGCGTTCAGGCCCAGCCCGGCGCCCGCCGTGTTGCCGATGTTGAAGATGAGGCCGCCGAACACGATGAGCACGGCCAGCAGGTAGCCGCTGCCCGGCAGCGCCTCGTTGGCCAGCGTGCTCGCCCGCTTGCCGGTCAGCGTGATCATGCGCCACACGTTCATCTGGACGGCCAGGTCGAGCAGGATCGAGGCCAGGATGCCGAACGCGAACGCGGCGCCGAGCTGCTGCGTGAACGTGGCGGTCTGGGTGATGAAGCCGGGGCCGATGGCCGAGGTCGCCATGAGGAACAGCGCGCCCAGCAGGGAGCGGCGTCGCGCCGATGCGAACTGCCGTACGTCCGCGGGCGTCCTGCCCGGCGGGATCTGCTCGGAGGTCGTCGTGGGCTCGTGGCTCGTGTCGGACATCGTGTCCTCCTGGTCGTTGTGCAGAGCCGGATTGTTCAACAGTCAGGATGGTCTCGATTGGTTGTTTCACCCGTATTGCGAGACCAGGTCGATCATGACACGGCTCGAACAGTGGCGACTAGGCCGGGACACGAGATGTTTACGCGCGCTGCTCTGTCGGATTGTTCAACGAACCTCTACGGTCGATGGCGACCGCTTCCGAGGAAGGGATCCACCATGCCGAGACGACGTACCAGGGTGCGGATGCGAGCGGGCGTCACCGCCCTCGCCCTCTGCGCCACCACCGCCCTGGCCGGCCCCGCCGCCGCGCTGCCCGCGCCCGGGTCCGGCCCGGACTGCCTCGACCCGGGCCTCCCGCTCTCCGCCGAGGAGAGCCGCCTGGCCGCCCACCTGCCCGACGCCGCAGACCCCACCGTCGCCGCCGACGAGACCTACGCGCGCACGATCATCGAGGGCGGCGGGTTCGGCCGGTTCACCGCCGACCTCACCGCGGCACTGTGCCGCACCCGGTCGCTCGACGCGGCCACGCGGCTCGTCGAGCGGGCCGGCCAGGACCTGTGGGACGCCGCCGTCGCGAGGGCGCAGGGCCGCGGCACCGTCCGGGGCGACCTGCCCGCGAGCGACGACCGCCCCCTGTACTGGACCCGCACCGAGGCCATGTCCGTGCTGCGCCAGTGGGACCCGCGGGGCGGCCTCGACGAGGCGGAACGTGCCGCGCTCGTCGAGACCTTCGAGAAGGCCGCCCGCGGCATGGACGACATCGACCTGCCGCCCGGGAGGCACGCGGTGCGCGTGCTCGTCAGCGGGTTCGACGTCTACACGCTCGACGGCGGCACCACCGGGCCGGCGCAGGGCACGGTCGGCAACAACATCCGGCACGGCAACCCGTCGGGTGCCACGGCGCTCGCTCTCGACGGCACCACCTACCGCACCGACGACGGCCGGACCGCCTACGTCGAGGCCTACACCCTGCCCGTGAGCTACCCGGAGTTCGAGCGCGGCTACCTCGAGGACACCGTCGGCCCGTTCATGGAGCCCGGCCCCCGGCAGGTGGACGCGTCCATCACGGTGAGCCAGGCCGGCGGGGCCCAGTTCAACCTGGAGCAGTGGAACAGCCGGTACCACGGCGTCTCGCTGGGCAACGACCGCACCGCGCCGTGCCCCGCCGTCGGCGGGGTCCCGCAGCTCGCCGTCGACAACCCGGGCTGCAACATCCAGGTGGTCGACCGCTGGGGCGGCGGCGACGGGCTCACCGACCCGCCGCAGTGGACGACGGCGACCCTGCCGGTCGCCGAGATGATCGCGGCAGACACCGGCGCCGACGTGCCGCGGCCGCCCGGGGACACCTGGCCCGACGAGTCCGAGGCGTTCGGCGTCGTCTGGCACACCAACTACACGCAGTTCCCCGACTGCGCGTCGCCCGTCCGGGAGACCTTCAACAACCCGCCGCCGGTCACGTACCCGCCGGCGACGCCGCCCGTGCCCCCGGCCGAGGGCTCCTGCTCGTACAGCGGGGGCGGCGGCAACTACCTGTCGAACGAGAGCGCCTACCGGAACACGCTGCTGCGTGACCGGGCCGGCCTCGACATCCCGGCGGGGCACATCCACACCCCCGACATGCAGCACTTCGAGACCGACTTCGCCGTGACCGACCCGACGTTCGACGCCTGGCGCACCGCGATCGTCGCCCAGGGGAGCAACCTGGTCCACGCGGTGGCGGACACGGTCGACTGACCGCGGGCCGGGTGTCCGTCGTCCGCGGGCGGCGGACACCCGGCTCACCACGGCGCGTCGCTCCATAGACTGGGGTCGTGAAGCCGGACCGCGCCGAACGCAGCGCAGACGCCATCCGCGAGCTCATCGTCACCGGCCGGCTGACCCCGGGGCAGCGGCTCTCGGAGCAGTCGGTGAGCGAGTCGCTCGACGTCTCGCGGAACACCCTGCGTGAGGCCTTCCGGATCCTGGTCCACGAGGGTCTCCTGGTCCGCCGGCCGAACGCCGGCGTCGCCGTCACCCGACCCACGCTGGCCGACATCGTCGACATCTACCGGGTCCGCCGGCTCATCGAGGTGCCCGCGCTCGCCGCGGGCGACCCGGCGCACGAGGGCGCCCGCGCCATGCGCGACGCCGTCGACGCGGCGCTCGCGGCCCGGCTCGGTGGCGACTGGCGGGACATCGCCGCCGCGAACATGCGGTTCCACTCCGGGATCGTGGCGCTCGCGGGCAGCCCGCGCCTCGACCGGCTGCACGCCAACCTCTCGGCGGAGCTCCGTCTGTCCTTCGGCCTGCTGGGCGACGACGGCGCCTTCTTCGACGGCTTCGTGGACCGCAACGCCGGCCTGCTGCGCCGCTTCCTGGGTGGTGACGCCGCCGGCGCGGCCGCGGACCTGGACCGGTACCTCTCCGACTCGCAGCGGATGCTCCAGTCCGTCGTCGACGCGGACGGTGCCCGCCCCGCTCCGGATACGGTGACCCGGTGAGCACCCTCCCCGTCTTCGCCACCCCCTCCACGGTCGCCCCGGGCCTCGACCCCGCCTGGGTCGCCGGCACCGTGCGCATCGCCCTCGACGAGGACCTGGGCACCGCCCCGGGCCGGGACGTCACCTCGCAGGCGACCATCCCGCCGTCGGCCGCCGGGGTGGCCGACCTCGTGGCGCGCGAGGACGGCGTGGTCGCGGGTCTCGTGGTGGTGCAGGAGGTGCTGGACCAGGTCGCCGCCCGGCTGGCCCTGCCCGTCCCGGTCGTCGTGTTCCACGCGCAGGACGGCGACGCCGTCGTCGCGGGGCAGGTGCTGGCGAGCCTGGAGGGCCGCACGCAGGTGCTGCTCGTGGCCGAGCGCACCCTCCTCAACCTGGCCAGCCGCGCGTCCGGCGTCGCGACGGCGACCCGGGCGTTCGCCCGGGAGCTGGAGGGCACGGGCGCCCAGGTGCTCGACACCCGCAAGACGACGCCGGGCCTGCGCGCCCTGCAGAAGTACGCGGTGCGCGCCGGGGGCGGCACCAACAAGCGCATGGGCCTGTACGACGTCGCCATGGTCAAGGACAACCACGTGGTCGCCGCCGGGTCGGTCGCGGCCGCGATCCGCGCCGTCCGCGAGATGTTCCCCGACGTCCAGATCCAGGTCGAGGCCGACACGACGGCCCAGGCGCTGGAGGCCCTGGCCTCGGGCGCGGACTTCCTGCTGCTCGACAACATGGAGCCGGCCCGCCTCGCGGAGACGGTCGCCGCCGTCCGCGAGCGGGAGGGGCGCGACGGCGTCCCGGCGCACGTCGAGCTCGAGGCCACCGGCAACCTCACGCTGGACAAGGCGCGCGCGGTCGCAGCCGCCGGCGTGGACTTCCTCTCCGTGGGCGCCCTGACGCACAGCGCGCCGATCCTGGACCTGGCCCTCGACCTGCGCGCCTGATCCCTTTTCTCCGCGATTCCTGGATATCCGCCGGGTCCGGTGTGTCCAACCGGGCGGATAAAGAGAACTCGGCGGGTGATGCGCACCGATAGAATCGCCTCCGTGACGACCGAGAACCCCGCTGCCTCCAGCGCCGCGACCCCGCCGACCGACGACCTGCCCGAGCAGCTGCGGATCCGGCGCGAGAAGCGTGAGCGCCTCCTGGCGCACGGCACCGAGGCGTACCCGGTCTCCGTCCCGGTCACCCACACCCTCGCGGAGGTCCGCGAGAAGTACGACCACCTCGAGGCGGGCCAGGAGACCGAGGACGTCGTCGGCGTCGCCGGCCGCGTCGTGTTCGTCCGCATCGGCGGCAAGCTCTGCTTCGTCACGCTGCAGGACGGCGAGGGCAACCGCCTCCAGGGCATGCTGAGCCTGGCCGCGCTCGGCGAGGAGGCGCTGGCCGCCTTCAAGACCGACGTCGACCTGGGCGACCACCTGTTCCTGCACGGCCACGTCGGGGCGTCGAAGCGCGGCGAGCTGAGCATCTTCGCCGACGAGTGGCGCATGGCGGCCAAGTCGCTGCGCCCGCTGCCGGTGCTGCACAAGGACCTGTCCGAGGAGGCGCGCGTCCGCCAGCGGTACGTGGACCTCATCGCGCGCCCCGCGGCCCGCGACATGGTGCGCCTGCGTTCCGGCGTGGTGCGTTCCCTGCGCGAGAACTTCTATCGCCGCAGCTTTCTCGAGGTCGAGACCCCGATGCTGCAGACCATTGCCTCGGGCGCGTCCGCGCGGCCTTTCTCGACGCACATGAATGCGTACGACCTGGAGCTGTTCCTGCGGATCGCGCCGGAGATCTTCCTGAAGAAGGCGGTCGTCGGCGGGGTCGAGAAGGTTTTCGAGATCAACCGAAACTTCCGTAACGAGGGCGCGGACTCGTCGCACTCGCCGGAGTTCGCCATGCTCGAGGCGTACGAGGCCTACGGCGATTACAACACCATCGGCGCACTCACCCAGGATCTGGTGCAGACCGCGGCGCAGGACGTTCTCGGCACCACCCTCGTGACCCTTCCGGACGGTTCGGAGTACGAGCTGGGCGGCGAATGGGCAAACCTGCGGATGTACGACTCGCTCTCCGAAAGCCTGGGCGAGGAGATCACCGCTGCCACGTCGGTCGAGGAACTCGAGAAGATCGCGGAGCGCCTCGATGTCGAGGTGGGCAACAAGAAGATCCTCAATCACGGAAAGCTCGTCGAGACGCTCTGGGAGCACCGGGTGGGCGACCACCTGACCGCGCCGACGTTCGTGCGGGATTTCCCGGTGGAGACCTCACCGCTCACACGCGACCACCGCTCGGAAAAGGGTCAGGTCGAGAAGTGGGACCTGTACGTGCGCGGCTTCGAGCTGGCCACGGGCTATTCCGAGCTCGTTGACCCCGTGATCCAGCGCCAGCGCTTCGAGGCGCAGGCCAGGATGGCCGCGGCGGGCGACGACGAGGCCATGCTGCTGGACGAGGATTTCCTGACGGCCATGGAATTCGCGATGCCCCCTTCGGGCGGAATGGGCATGGGGATCGACCGCCTGCTCATGGCGCTGACGGGCCAGGGAATCCGGGAGACCATCCTTTTCCCGCTGGTCAAGCCGCAGGCCTGAGATATCGACCGCCCAGATGAGTTTGTGAGGATCTTGTGATGGATACGACGCTTGCGGTGCTCGCCGGGCTCACGCCCTCTGTTGGCGTGGGTCTGCTCTTCTGGTTTGCGATGCGCAAGATCCTGCGCGCGGACCGTCACGAGCGTGAGGCGCTCGAGCGAATGGATCGCGAGGCCATGGCGGCAGCGGCGGAAAACACCAGGAATTCCGCTTCGCACTGATCCGCGCGGGCGAGATTATCGGGGCGGACCTGCGGGATCAAATCCGCGCACTTCACGTACCCGGGTGAAGTTTTCGTGATCGGTGTCACATGCCCATTATTGACATGTCAATATTGAGTGCGGCATGCTCGCGAACTAACCCCGGAATTTGTGGCGCGGAAGGGAAGTACCCGTATGGTTCAGAAGGTTCAGCTTGTTCTCGAAGACGACATCGATGGCGGTGCCGCCGACGAGACCGTGAACTTCGGCCTCGACGGCGTCTCCTACGAGATCGACCTCAATGCCGAGCACGCGGCCCAGCTGCGTGATTCGCTCGCTTCGTGGGTCGGCCACGCTCGCAAGGTGAAGTCCGCGGTCGCGCGGACCACCACCACGCGCCGGTCCCGCTCCGGGAGCGACACCGCGGCGGTCCGTGAATGGGCCAAGGCGAACGGCTACACGGTCAGCGACCGCGGCCGGATCGCGGCCGAGGTCCAGGACGCCTACGCGAAGGCGAACGGCTGACGCCGACGTACGCACGACGTTGGATTGCGCCCCGGCGCCCCTCGACGAGGGGCGGCCGGGGCGTCGTGCTTTCGCGGCAAGAGCACCCGTCGCACGTCATTAGGCTGATCGCATGAGCAACCCCACCATCGCCCTGTGGATCGGCACCTATCCGAAGTCCGACGCCGCACCGGGCACCGGTGAGGGCGTCTGGCGCGTCGGCATCGGCGCCGACGGCCGGTTCGCCGGCGGCGAGCTCGCCGCCCCGGTCGCCTCGCCGTCGTTCCTCGCGGCGGCGGCGTCGGGACGCACCCTCCTGGCGGTCACCGAGACCGAGCCGGGCACGCTCACCTCCTTCCACGTGGCCGACGACGGCGCGCTCGCCCCCGTGGCCACGGTCGCCTCGGGCGGATCGAGCCCGTGCCACGTCGTGGCGACGCCGGCCGCGGCCTGGGTCGCGAACTACGGCGACGGCGTGGCCGCCGTCGTGCCGCTGGCCGAGGACGGCGCCCTCGGCGAGCCGCGGACCTTCCCGCACACGGGCACCGGGCCGGTGACCGACCGGCAGGAGGGGCCGCACGCCCACTTCGTCCACGTGTGGGGCGACCGCGTGCTGGTCGCCGACCTCGGCACCGACGAGCTGCGCACCTACCCGCTGGACGGCTCCGGCGCGGGCGAGGTCGCCGCCGTCCTGCCGCCCGGCACCGGCCCGCGCCACCTGGTCGAGCTGCCCGACGGCACGATCCTGCTCGCCGGCGAGCTGGACTGCCGCCTGCACGTGCTCGTCCCGGCGGGGCCGGGCCGCCTCGAGCACGTCGGCTCGGTGGCGATCACCGCCCGCACCATGGCCGACGGCGCGCCCGGGTACCCCTCGCACATCACGGTCGCGGGCGACCTGGTGCACGTGGGCGTCCGCGGGCCGGACGTCCTGTCGGTGCTCCGGGTGCGCGCCGCCCGTGACCTGGCCATCGAGAACGTCGCCGACGTCGACCTCGGCGCGGGCGCCTGGCCCCGCCACCACGCGGTGCTGGCCGACGGCGAGCTGGTCGTCGTCGCGGCGCAGAACACCGACGAGCTGCTCGCGGTCCGCCTGGACCGCGCGTCGGGCCAGGGCGAGATCACCGACCGGCTGGGGCTGCCCGTGCCCGCGTGCGTCCTGGAGGCGTGATGCGCGACAGCCTGCCGCCCGATCTCGTCGAGCCGGACGCCGCCCGTCCGCTCCGGATCGCGATGGTCTCCGTGCACACGTCACCGCTGGAGCAGCCCGGGACGGGCGACGCCGGCGGCATGAACGTGTACGTGCTGGAGCTGTCGAAGGCGCTGGCCCGCCGCGGCGCGCAGGTGGAGATCTACACGCGGGCGACGTCGTCGGCCCAGCCCAAGGTGACCGACGCCGAACCCGGCGTCCGCGTCATCCACGTGGCCGCCGGGCCGTACGAGGGGCTGGACAAGAACGACCTGCCGGGGCAGCTCTGCGCCTTCGCCGCGGGCGTGCTGCGCGCCGAGGCGCACCGCCCCGAGGGCTGGTACGACGTGCTGCACACGCACTACTGGCTGTCGGGCCAGGTGGGCTGGATCGCGGCGGAACGCTGGGACGTGCCGCTGGTGCACACCATGCACACCATGGCGCGCGTCAAGAACGCGTCCCTGGCCCCGGGCGACGCCCCCGAGCCGCACGGCCGGATCATCGGCGAGGAGCAGGTGGTCGCCGAGGCCGACGCCCTGGTCGCGAACACGGACCAGGAGGCCGCCGACCTGGTGCGCGACTACCAGGCCGACCCCGCCCTGGTGCGCGTGGTGCAGCCGGGCGTGGACCTCGGGGTGTTTGCGCCGCCGCGGTGCGCCGCGGACCCGGCCGAGCGCGACCGGGAGCGGGCCGAGCTGCGCGAGCGGCTCGTGCTGCCCGCGGACCGCAAGATCGTGCTGTTCGCGGGCCGGGTGCAGCTGCTCAAGGGGCCCGACGTGCTGGTCCGGGCGCTGGGGGAGCGGGTCTGGTCCGAGGGCGACGGGCAGCCTCCGCTGCTCGTGGTGCTCGGCGGGGCGTCCGGGCGGCCGACCGCCGTCCGCGAGCTCGAGGCGCTGGCCTACCAGGAGGGCGTTGCCGCCCACGTGCGCGTGCGGCCCCCGGTGCCGCAGGGCGCGCTCGCCGACTACTTCCGCGCCGCCGACCTGGTCGCGGTGCCGTCGCACAGCGAGTCGTTCGGCCTCGTCGCGGCCGAGGCCCAGGCCTCGGGCACGCCGGTCGTGGCGGCCGCGGTGGGCGGCCTGTGCACGGTCGTGGACGACGGCGTCTCCGGCGTCCTGGTGCCCGACCACGAGCCCGAGACGTGGGCCCTGGCGCTCAAGAGCCTCCTGGACGACGACGAGCTGCGCGCGCGGCTGGCCGCGGGTGCCCGGCACTCGGGCACCCGGTTCGGCTGGGACCGCGCGGCCGACGAGATGCTGGACGTGTACGAGCGGGCCCGCAAGCACCACGCCGAGGCCCACCGGGCCTGAGGCCCACCCGGCCCGGGGCCGCGCAGGTCCAGGGGCTGAGACCACTGCCTGCGGCTTCGTCGACGCCCCGGGAAGTGCGGCAGGATGGAGCCATGACCTACACCCTCGTGCTGCTCCGCCACGGCGAGAGCGAGTGGAACGCGAAGAACCTGTTCACCGGCTGGGTGGACGTCGCCCTCTCCGAGAAGGGCGTCGAGGAGGCCAAGCGCGGCGGCGCCCTCCTGAAGGAGGCCGGGGTGAACCCGGACGTGCTGCACACCTCGCTGCTGCGCCGCGCGATCATGACCGCGAACCTCGCGCTCGACGTCGCCGACCGCCACTGGATCCCGGTCAAGCGGAGCTGGCGCCTCAACGAGCGCCACTACGGCGCCCTGCAGGGCAAGGACAAGAAGCAGACGCTCGAGGAGTTCGGCGAGGAGCAGTTCATGCTCTGGCGCCGCTCGTACGACGTGCCGCCGCCGGAGATCGAGCTGGGCTCGGAGTTCAGCCAGGACGCCGACCCGCGCTACGCCGACGCCCCCGTCGTGCGCACGGAGGCCCTCAAGCTCGTGCTCGACCGTGCCCTGCCGTACTGGGAGAGCGAGATCGTCCCCGACCTCAAGGCCGGCAAGACCGTGCTGGTCGCCGCGCACGGCAACTCGCTGCGCGCGCTGGTGAAGCACCTCGACGGGGTCTCGGACGAGGCCATCGCCGGGCTGAACATCCCGACGGGCATCCCGCTGGTCTACGAGCTGGACGAGGAGACGCTCGCGCCGGTCAAGCCGGGCGGCACGTACCTCGACCCCGAGGCGGCCAAGGACGCCATCGCGGCGGTCGCCAACCAGGGCCGCTGACCCCCTGTGTCGAAGTAGAGACAGAACTGGGGCGCGACTACCGATCGGTGGTCGCGCCCCAGTACTGTCTCGCCACAGTTCTACGTCGGCTGGACGGTCACTCCTCCGGGAAGTCGCCCGTGACCAGGAACGTCACGCGGCGCGCGACCGAGACGCCGTGGTCGCCGAACCGCTCGTAGTAGCGGCCCACGAGGGTGACGTCGACGGCCTCCTGGACGGTGCCCTGCCAGCCCGGCGCCAGGAGCGTGTTGAACGTCTCCTGGTGCAGCTCGTCGATGATGTCGTCGTCGCGCTCGAGCGCCTCGGCCACCGTGAGGTCGCGCGTGGCGAGCAGCTTGGTGGTGCGCTGCGCCACGCGGACGGCGGCGTCGTGCATCTTGGTGAAGGTCTCCCGCGCCTCGGGGACGATCGCCTGGGCGGGGTAGCGGCCGCGCGCCACCTGGGCGACGTGGCGGGCGAGGTCGCCCATCCGCTCCAGGGAGGCGCTCATGCGCAGCGCGCTCACGACCACGCGCAGGTCGGTCGCGACCGGGGCCTGCTGCGCGAGCAGGTGCACGCACCGCTCGTCGAGGGAGTCCTCGATGGCGTCGATGGTCTTGTCGGAGGCGATCACCTCCTGCGCGAGCTGCAGGTCTGCCTCCAGCAGCGCCGTTCCGGCTCGGGTGATGGCGGACTCGACGAGCCTGCTCATCTCGGTCAGGTCCTCGCCGACCTGCTGGAGCTCGGCATCGAAGATCTGTCGCATCGGTTTCCTCTCGCATCCGGGACGCACGGACGGGTCGCGTCCGCTGTCGCGCCGCCGGGAGGGCGGGCAGGGCCGACGCGCGGCCGGGCCGACCGTCCGGACACGTCCCGAACGGTGCACGGCACAGCTACCGCCCGCACCCACCTAGGTTCGACGGCGCGATGTACTGGGAGGTTAACGCTCTTCCTCCCTGACATGAACAGTAGGCGACGCGATCCTGGAAGCGCCCGCCCACGTCCGCCAGCGGTTGAAACGTCGACCTACCCTGGAGGCGTGGACGGAATCATCTCCGGGGTGCCGGTGCTGGTCGCCGGAATTCTCGGCGTGATCGTCGGCGTGGTCGCCACCGTGGCGTTCCGCGTCTCCGAACGGCATCAGCACGCCCTGCCCCCTACCGAACCCGACGAGCTCGACGCGGGCCTCGTTCGCGTGCTCTCAGTGCTGCGCTCCGCCGCGGTGGTGCTGGACGGCGAGGACGAGGTCATCCGCGCGTCGCCGCCGGCGTACGCGCTCGGCGTGGTGCGCAACGACGCGCTGGTGCACGCCGCCATCATCGACCTGGTCGCCCTGGTGCGGCGCGACGGCGTGATCCGCGAGCAGGAGCTGGAGCTGCCCCGTGGCCCGGTGGGCCAGGGCACCGTGCTGCTCCAGGTCCGCGTGGCCCCGCTCGGCCTCGACCGGGTGCTGGTGCTCGCCGAGGACCGTACCGAGGCGCGCCGCGTCGAGGCGATCCGCCGCGACTTCGTGGTCAACGTCTCCCACGAGCTCAAGACGCCGGTCGGCGCGCTGGCGCTGCTCGCGGAGACCGTGGCCGACGCCGCGGACGACCCCGTCGCCGTCCGCCGCTTCACCGAGCGCATGCAGCGCGAGGCCGTCCGGCTGTCCGCGCTGGTGCAGGAGATCATCGAGCTGTCCCGCCTGCAGGGCGCCGGCGCCATGCCCAAGCTGACGCCGGTCCCGATCCGCGAGGTCGTGGAGGAGGCGGTCGACCGGGCACGCACCACCGCCCAGTCCAAGAACATCGCGATCACCATGGGCGGCGACCTGGACACCGAGGTCTACGGCGACCACAACCTCCTGGTCACCGCGGTCCGCAACCTGGTCGACAACGCCGTGGCGTACTCCGGGCCCGCCAGCCGGGTGGGCGTGGGCGTCAACGAGCGCGCCGGTCTCGTCGAGATCGCCGTCGTGGACCAGGGCGTCGGTATCGCGGAGGACGCGCAGGACCGCGTCTTCGAGCGCTTCTACCGCGTCGACCCGGCACGCTCCCGCGACACCGGGGGCACCGGTCTGGGCCTGAGCATCGTCAAGCACGTCGCGGCCGACCACGGCGGCGACGTCCAGATGTGGTCGGAGCCCGGCCGGGGATCCACCTTCACCCTGCGGATCCCGTCCGCCGACCGGCCCGCCGGCGCGGGCCGCGCCGGCAAGGTTACCCCGCCGCCCCTCGCGGACGTCGTCCGCGAGGGCGAGGAGCAGGACCAGCACGACCAGCACAAGGCCGCTGACGACGCGGCCACGAAGAACGAGGAGGTAGGTGCGTGACGCGCATCCTGGTGGTCGAGGACGAGGAGTCGTACCGGGACCCGCTGACGTACCAGCTGACCCGCGAGGGTTTCGAGGTGGTCGAGGCCGCGGACGGCAACTCGGCGCTCGCTGCGTACGACGCGGAGGGTGCGGACCTGGTCCTGCTCGACCTGATGCTGCCGGGGCTGTCGGGCACCGAGGTGTGCCGCGAGCTGCGGGCCCGCGGTGACGTGCCGGTCATCATGCTGACCGCGAAGGACTCCGAGATCGACAAGGTGGTGGGCCTCGAGCTCGGCGCCGACGACTACGTGACCAAGCCGTACTCGTACCGCGAGCTCCTGGCCCGCGTGCGGGCCGTGCTGCGGCGCCGGCAGCCCAACGACTCGACCGAGCAGGACGAGGACGGCGTGCTGGAGGTGGGGCCGGTCCGGATGGACGTGGAGCGGCACACCGTCGCGGTGAGCGGGGAGAGCGTCGCCCTGCCGCTCAAGGAGTTCGACCTGCTCGAGCTCCTCATGCGCAACGCCGGCCGGGTGCTGACCCGCGGCCAGCTCATCGACCGGGTCTGGGGCGCCGACTACGTGGGCGACACCAAGACGCTCGACGTCCACGTCAAGCGCATCCGCTCGAAGATCGAGCCCGACCCGGGCACGCCGAAGTACCTGCTCACGGTGCGTGGACTGGGCTACAAGCTGGCCGACGACGAGGGCTGAGGCCCGCTGAGGTGCGCCGCTGACGTGGCGCACCTCACGGATGAAACAGGAACGCCGGTCACCTTCCGTTCACCCGGCGTTTGCTCCCGCGACCGCGCCCGTGAGTATTTTCGCGAGACGTGAGCACCTCCCAATACACCCGTCTCGTCTCCGCCGCCACAGTTGGTGCCCTCGTGCTGCCGGTCGCTGGCTGCGCCGCGATCGGGCTGCCCGGTTCGGAGGCGGACGCCGCCCCCACCGCCGCGGCGAGGGTGGTCGTCTCCGGCAGCTTCCAGGGTGCCGGCGCCTCGTCGCAGGAGTCGGCGATGGAGGCGTGGATCACCGGCTTCCAGGAGCAGCACCCCGAGGCCGACATCAGCTACGACCCCGTCGGGTCCGGTGACGGCCGCGAAGCCTTCCTCGCGGGCGGCACGGCCTTCGGCGCCTCCGACGTCGCGCTGAGCGACGAGGAGATGGCGGCGTCCGGCCCCGCCTGCGACGGCGGCAACGCGATCGACCTGCCCGTCTACATCAGCCCGATCGCCGTCGCGTTCAACCTCGACGGCGTCGAGCAGCTCAACCTGTCCTCGGACGTGATCGCGAAGATCTTCACCGGGCAGATCACGCGGTGGAACGACCCGGCGATCGTCGCGGCCAACCCGGAGGCGAAGCTGCCCGCCCTGGGCATCACGCCGGTGCACCGCTCCGACGACTCGGGCACCACCGAGAACTTCACCGACTACCTGCACGCGACCGCGTCCGAGGCGTGGCCGCACACCCCGGACGGCATCTGGCCGCTGCCGGAGGGCTTCGCCGCGGAGGGCACGGGCGGCGTCACGGACACCGTCCGGTCCACGCCGGGCGGCATCACCTACGCCGACGCCTCGCGCACCACCGACCTCGGCCGCGCGGCGATCCTGGTGGGCGACGAGTACGTGCCCTACAGCGCGGACGCCGCCGCGGCCGTCGTCGACGTCTCGCCCCGGATCGAGAACCGGTACGAGCACGACCTCGCGTTCTCCCTCGACCGGACGATCGACAAGCCCTTCGCCTACCCGATGGTGCTCGTCTCCTACCTCGTCGTGTGCTCGCGCTACGACGACCGGGCCAAGGGCACCTTTGTCAAGGAGTTCGTCGACTACGTCGCGTCCACCGAGGGCCAGGAGCGCGCCGCCGAGGCGGCGGGCAGCGCCGTCATCTCGCCGGACGTGCAGGACTGGATCGGGGCGGCCGCAAAGGCCATCTACCTGACCCAGGAACGCCCGGAGGAGCAGGCCGGCTGAACCGGCCCGGGGCCGCCCCAGGACCGTTCCGGCAGGTGGAGCAAGTCCGGCCGTGTCATGGTGATCGTGTTGCGTATCACCCGCTTCCCGCGGGGTTGTTCACCCTCCGTTTACCTCGTCCTGGTGAGCAGGTCACTCCACCTGCCTAGCGTCCCGACTGACGCCGCGGCGCTCGCCGCGCGTAAGACTTGAACAGGATGGAACGACACGTGAAGATCAGCCGATTCCCCCGCGTTGGCTCCGCTGTCATGGTGGGCGCGCTCGCGCTGAGCCTCGCAGCCTGCGGGTCCGACCCGACGACCGGCGCCGAGCCCAGCGAGGCGGCGGGTGGCGAGGCCATCTCCGGCGACTTCGCCGGCGCTGGTGCGTCCTCCCAGGAGTCCGCGATGGAGGCCTGGGTCGCCGGCTTCCAGAGCGCCAACCCGGACGCCACGATCAACTACGACCCGGCCGGTTCCGGCGCGGGCCGTGAGCAGTTCCTCGCGGGCGGCGTGCAGTGGGCCGGCTCGGACTCCGCGCTCGACGACGAGGAGCTCACCGCCTCGGCCGAGGTCTGCGGCCCCGACGGCGCGATCGACCTGCCGATCTACGTCAGCCCGATCGCCGTGGCCTTCAACCTGCCCGGCGTCGACTCGCTGAACCTCTCCTCCGAGGTCATCGCCAACATCTTCAACGGCGAGATCAAGAAGTGGAACGACGACGCGATCGCGGCGGACAACCCTGACGCCGAGCTCCCGGACACCGACATCACGCCGGTGCACCGCCTCGACGACTCGGGCACCACCGAGAACTTCACCGAGTACCTGTCCGCGACGGCCCCCGAGGCCTGGACCGACGAGCCCGACGGTGTCTGGCCGCTCGAGGGCGGCGACTCCGCCGAGGGCACGTCCGGCGTGGTCGGTGTCGTGACCGACACCGAGGGCGCCGTCACCTACGCCGACGCCTCCAAGGTCGGCACCCTGGGCACCGCCTCGATCAAGGTCGGCGAGGAGTTCGTGGCGTTCTCGGCCGAGGGCGCCGCCGCCACGGTGGACGCCTCCCCGCGCGTCGAGGGCCGTGCCGAGCACGACTTCGCCATCGAGGTCGACCGTACGCTGACCGACCCCAGCACCTACCCGCTGGTGCTCGTCTCCTACGCCATCGCCTGCACCAACTACGCGGACGAGGCGCAGGGCAACTTCGTCAAGGCGTTCCTCGCCTACCAGGCTTCCGAGGAGGGCCAGCAGGCCGCGGCCGACGCCGCGGGCAGCTCGCCCATCTCGGCGGCCACCGCTGAGCAGGTCAACGCCGCGATCGAGTCGATCACGGTCGGCTGACCGACCAGATGAATACCGGCCGGTGGCCGGACCGGCGGCGCTCTCTCGGCGCCGGCCGGTCCGACCACCGGCACAGGCATGTCAGTCACTGATCCCGCACACCGAGCGATGAGCATCGAGGAGCTCTTGTGACCACCACCGACAGTCCGCCGGACGCAAAGCCCGGCCGGCTGAAGCCGCCCGCCCGACGGCGCAACAGCGGCGACACCGAACGCGGCTTCAGCCGGGTGTTCCGCTGGATCACCACCGGGTCCGGCGCGTTCCTGCTGCTGGTCCTGGCAGCCGTCGCGGTGTTCCTCATCGCGCGCGGTCTGCCCGCGCTGACGGCGTCGCCGGACGAGCTCAGCGGCAAGGGCGGTCTGCCCACCGGGATGAACTCGCTCTGGGACCTGGTCGGCCCCCTCGTGTTCGGCACGCTCCTGGCCGCGACCATGGCGCTGCTGCTCGCGACGCCGGTCGCCATCGGGATCGCGCTGTTCATCTCCCACTACGCCCCCCGCCGCGCCGCCTCGGTGATCGGCTACGTGATCGACCTCCTGGCCGCGATCCCGTCCGTGGTGTTCGGCCTGTGGGGCGGGCGCACGCTGGCCCCGATCATCAGCGACGTGTGGGTGTGGATCGCCGGGGTGCTCGACTTCCTGCCGTTCTGGACCGTGAACGTGACGAACACGGGCCGCTCGCTCGCGACGGCGTCCGTCGTGCTCGCGGTGATGGTGCTGCCGATCATCACGGCGGTCTCCCGCGAGGTCTTCCTGCAGACCCCCACGCTGCACGAGGAGGCCGCGCTCGCCCTGGGCGCCACCCGCTGGGAGATGATCCGCACGGCCGTGCTGCCGTTCGGCCGCTCCGGCGTCATCTCGGCCGCGATGCTCGGTCTGGGCCGTGCGCTCGGCGAGACGATGGCGGTGCTGATGATCCTGTCGCCCGGCATCCTCTACTCGTTCCAGATCTTCGACTCGGGCCAGCAGCAGACCATCGCCGCCTTCATCGCGTCGCGGTTCGCCGAGGCCAGCGGGCTCGCGGTGAACGTGCTCATCGCCACCGGCCTCGCGCTGTTCGTCATCACCATGGTGGTCAACATGGGCGCCCGCGCGATCGTCGCGCGGCGCAAGGAATTCTCGGGAGCCAACTGATGAGCGCCACGACCTCGATCACGGACGACGCCGGCGCCGTCGAGCGCACGCGTGCCCTGCTGACCACCGCCGACAGCGGCCGCAGGCGCGCCGACCGTGCCATGACGATCCTGATCTACGGTGCCTTCCTCCTCGCCGTCATCCCGCTCGTGTCCCTGCTGTGGACGGTCGTCGTCAACGGCGTCGAGCGGTTCGACGGCGACTTCCTCTTCACGTCGATGCGCGGTGTCTTCGGCGGCATGGACATGGGCGGCGCGTACCACGCCGCCGTCGGGACGCTGATGATCACGCTGACCGCCACGGTCATCTCGGTACCGATCGGCCTGCTCGTGGCCATCTACCTCGTCGAGTACGGCCGCGGCGCGCTCGCCCGGGCCACGACCTTCTTCGTGGACGTCATGACGGGTATCCCGTCGATCGTCGCGGGCCTGTTCGCGTTCGCGCTGTTCACGATCTTCCTGGGCCCGGGCGCCAAGCTCGGCATCATCGCGGCGGTCGCGCTGAGCGTGCTGATGATCCCCGTCGTGGTGCGCTCCTGCGAGGAGATGCTCAAGCTCGTCCCGAACGAGCTGCGGGAGGCGTCCTACGCGCTGGGCGTGCCCAAGTGGCTCACCATCGTCCGGGTCGTGCTGCGCACCTCCGTCGCCGGCATCACGACCGGTGTGCTGCTCTCCATCGCCCGCGTGATCGGCGAGACCGCCCCCATCCTCATCACCGCCGGTGTGTCGGACTCGATCAACTTCAACGTGTTCGACGGGCGCATGATGACTCTGCCGGTCTACATCTTCAGCCAGTACCGTCAGGGACCGGTGCCCTGCCGGGAGGACGCGCTCGACTGCCTGGTCAGCATCAACTTCGACCGGGCCTGGGCCGCCGCCCTCCTGCTGATCATCATCGTCATGCTCCTCAACCTCATCGGGCGCCTCGTGACCCGGTGGTTCTCCCCGAAGCTGCGCTGACGCGCAGACCCGCCTCAGCCGCAGCTCACACGAAGGAATGATCCGATGGCACAGCGCATCGACGTGAAAGACCTGAACATCTACTACGGCGACTTCCTCGCCGTGGAGGGTGTGTCCATGACGATCGACCCCAAGTCCGTCACGGCCTTCATCGGCCCGTCGGGCTGCGGCAAGTCGACGTTCCTGCGCACCCTGAACCGCATGCACGAGGTGATCCCCGGGGCCCGCGTCGACGGCTCGGTCGAGCTCGAGGGTGTCGACCTGTACGGCGACGACGTCGACCCCGTGGCCGTGCGCCGCACCGTCGGCATGGTGTTCCAGCGCCCCAACCCGTTCCCTACGATGTCCATCCGCGACAACGTGCTGGCGGGCGTGAAGCTGAACAACAAGCGGATCTCGAAGTCCGACGCCGACGAGCTGGTCGAGTCCTCGCTGCGTGGCGCCAACCTGTGGAACGAGGTCAAGGACCGCCTCGAGAAGCCGGGCTCCGGCCTGTCGGGCGGCCAGCAGCAGCGCCTGTGCATCGCCCGCGCCATCGCGGTGAAGCCGCAGGTGGTGCTCATGGACGAGCCGTGCTCGGCCCTGGACCCGATCTCCACCCTGGCGATCGAGGACCTCATCCAGGAGCTCAAGAAGGACTACACGATCGTCATCGTGACGCACAACATGCAGCAGGCGGCGCGCGTGAGCGACCGGACGGCGTTCTTCAACATCGCGGGCACCGGCAAGCCCGGCCGCCTCATCGAGATGAACGACACGGCGACGATCTTCTCGTCGCCCGCCGAGAAGGCCACCGAGGACTACGTCTCGGGCCGCTTCGGGTGATCGTCCGCTGATCGGGTACGACAAGAGCCGGTGGGTCGGACCCACCGGCTCTTCGTCGTTCCTGCGGTGCCTACTCCGTGGGGGAGGCCGACGGCTCGACGACCTCGACCACCTCGACCGGCACGTAGTCCGCGTACTCCGGCAGCGTGCCGTCGAACACCGGGAGCTGGAACTCCTTGGTGTCCGCGCCGACGCTCAGGGTGGCGTCGAGGTAGTCGCCGGGCGCCGCGGTGACCAGGTCGATCAGGGCGGGCTCACCGGCCTCGGCGTTCAGGTACACGGTGTCGCCGGCCGGGACCTCGACGACCAGGGGGCCGGCGCCGGGCGACTGGAGCGTGAACGTCGCGTCGTCGGCGCTGGTGTTGGACAGCGCGCCCAGGACGTTGCCGGGCTCGCCCTCGGCGGCGGACACGACCAGGAGGTTGATGCCGCGCAGCTCCGTGTTCTCCGCGCCCAGGACGGAGACCCCGACGCCGTCGGACGGGTCGTAGTTGAGCGTCGTCGTGGTCGGGGCGCAGGCCGCCAGGAGGAGGGCCCCCGCAGCGGAGACCCCCGCGACGGCGATGGTGCGGGCGCCTCGGGCGGCGGTGGCGCGACGGGACACGGTGAACTCCCTGATGTTCGTCTGGTTCGGGCGGGGGCGGATCCCCGCAATATCCTAGTGGGCCCACGGGCGTGCCCGCGCATCGCCGAAGGTGACGAACCACCCGGTCAGGGAGTGGCAACGGTCACGGCTACGGAACGATCCGACCGGGGGTGAAGGGGTGGTGACCACCCTCCATCCACCCACATGCAACGCTCTGACCTGCACAAACGCAGTTCGTTCCGGGCCCGCGCGAACCCCAAGGGTGCAAGTTCTCCAGATCACGCCGTGGTAACCTGGTTTCAGGGAAAGGGGACATCTGCAGATGACGTTCACAGTAGGCGAGACGGTTGTCTACCCGCACCACGGCGCGGCGCTGATCGAAGAGATCAAGACCCGCAAGATTCGCGGCGAAGAAAAGATGTACCTGAAGCTCAAGGTTGCCCAGGGCGACCTCACCATCGAGGTCCCGGCGGAGAACGTCGACCTCGTGGGGGTACGCGACGTCGTCGGCCAGGAGGGTCTCGACCGCGTGTTCGAGGTGCTTCGCGCGCCGTACACCGAAGAGCCCACCAACTGGTCGCGCCGGTACAAGGCAAACCTCGAGAAGCTGGCGTCCGGCGACGTCATCAAGGTGGCCGAGGTCGTTCGCGACCTGTCCCGCCGTGACGCCGACCGTGGTCTCTCCGCAGGTGAGAAGCGCATGCTGGCCAAGGCGCGGCAGATCCTGGTGTCCGAGCTCGCGCTGGCCGAGCACACCGAGGAGGAGAAGGCGGAAGCCATTCTCGACGAGGTCCTCGCTTCCTGACTTACCCACAGGGTCCCCACCACCTCGGACGGGCCGGCCGGGCGACCGGCGCGCGCACCCCACGGGATCCTTCGCTTCAATCATGATCCTGTGGGGACCCGCGACGAGATGACGACCCTTGCAATCCTGACGGCCGCCGGCTCGGGCACCCGACTAGGACGTGACCTGCCCAAGGCCCTCGTGGAGCTGGACGGCTTCCCGCTGGTGCTCCACGCGGCGCGCCGCCTGGCAGCGTCGGGGGTCGTGGACTCCCTCGTGGTCACCGCACCCGACGGTCTGACCGACGTCATGACCGACCTCCTGGCGAACGACCCGCACGTGCAGGTCCCCGTCCAGGTGACCGACGGCGGCCCCACACGGCAGGCATCCGTCGGCGCCGGCCTGGCCCTCGCTCGGGCCGGCGACGACGTGGTGCTGGTGCACGACGCGGCCCGGCCGCTCGTCCCGGCTGACCTCGTGCGGCGGGTCGTGGGCGCCGTCCGCAGCGGCCACGGCGCCGTCGTGCCCGGCCTGCCCGTCACCGACACGGTCAAGCAGGTGCGGCCGGACGGCGACGCGGAGCTGGTCACCGGCACCCCCGACCGCGCGCTGCTGCGGGCCGTGCAGACGCCCCAGGGCTTCGCCCGGGACCTGCTGGTGCGTGCGCACAGGACCGGTGCCGCCCGGGCCAGGGCGGAGCACCTGGCGGCGACCGACGACGCCGGGCTCGTCGAGGTGCTCGGCGAGCCGGTGCACATCGTGCCGGGGGACGCCGCCGCCTTCAAGATCACCACCGAACGCGACCTGTGGCTCGCGTCCCTCGTGCTGCAGGAGAGCAACGCATGACCGACCCGTCGAGCACGCCCGACCTCACGGTCGCGGCCCCGGCCCCGTACCCCCTGCCGCGTACGGGGATCGGCGTCGACGTGCACGCTTACGCGCCGGACGGCTCGGACCGCGAGATGTGGCTCGGCGGCCTGCACTGGCCCGGGGAACGGGGCCTGGCCGGGCACTCCGACGCCGACGTCGCCGCCCACGCGGCCGCGGACGCGCTGTTCTCGGCGGCGGGCCTCGGCGACCTCGGGTCGCACTTCGGGACCGGCCGTCCCGAGTGGGCGGGGGCCTCCGGGACCACACTTCTTGCCGAGGCCGCGAGGCGCGTCCGGGCTGCCGGGTACATGATCGGTAACGTGGCTGTTCAGGTGATCGGAAACCATCCGCGTGTCGGCACGCGACGCGACGAGGCCCAGGCGGCGCTGTCCGCCGCCGCGGGCGCGCCCGTCTCGCTGACCGCGACCACTACGGACGCGCTCGGGCTGACCGGGCGTGGCGAGGGGGTCGCGGCCATCGCGACCGCGCTCGTCGTGCCCGACAGCAGGGCGGCGGCATGAACAAGCGGAAGCCGCTGGACGAGCGTCGCGCCGAGATCGTCGAGGCCGGGCTGAGCGTCGCCATGCGCGAGGGCGTCGAGTCGGTGACCGTGCGCCGCGTGGCCCAGGAGGCCGGGATCTCCCTGGGCACGGTGCACTACTGCTTCGACGACAAGGACGCGATGCTGCGCGCCATGGGCCGCGCCATCGCCATGCGGGCGTCGGAGCCCATGATCTCCGCGCTGGAGGCGGGTCCGGACCGCACGACGCTGGCCGAGACCGCCGTCGACGCCCTGCTGACCGGTCTCAAGCAGCACCAGCACATGCGGCTGCTGACCTTCGAGTTCGCCGTGTCGGGCGCGCGTACGCCGGTGCTGCGCGAGGTGGCGCAGGCGCACCTCAAGCAGAGCATCGTGATGACGCGGGAGTACCTGCAGCGGCTGGCCGACGTCGCCGAGGCCAAGTACCGGACCGACCTCGACGTGCTGTCGCGGACGGTGGCGATCCGGATCGACGGTATCGAGCTGGCCTGGATGGTCGACCAGGACGACGCCGCGGCGCGCTCCGCGTTCGCCGACCTGACGCACGACGTCTTCGACGACATGACGCCCTGAGCCGGCAGCCCCGGCCGGGCGTTATCCCGCGAAGACCCGCTGGGTGTAGGGGTTGGCGAACACGCCCTGGGGGTCGGCCGCCTCGCGCGCCCGGCGGAAGTCCTCGAAGCGGCGGTACTGGCCCGCCAGGTAGTCGGCGTCGCGGGTGTGCATCTTGCCCCAGTGGGGGCGCCCGCCCACGGCCGTGAAGATCTGCTCGGCGGCGTCGAAGTACCGCGCGTACGGCAGCTTCCAGTACTGGTGCACGGCCACGTACGCGGTGTCGCGGCCGTAGGCGGTGGACAGCCAGACGTCGTCGGCGGGGGCGAAGCGGACCTCGACCGGGAACGGGATGTTCTCGCCCGTGGACCGCTGCCAGGCGTCGAGCTGGTCGAGCACCTGCCGCACCGCCGCCCGCGGCACGGCGTACTCCATCTCGCGGAACCGCACGCGCCGGTGCGTGCAGAACACCTCGTGCGACGGCGCCGTGTAGCGGCGCGAGCTCAGGGCGCGGGCCGAGATCGCGTTCAGCGTGGGGGTCGCCGCCGGGACGAGGGTAGCGATCCGGTTGACGGTGCCGAACAGCGCGTTGGACAGCACCTCCTCGTCGATGAACGAGCGGACGGCGCCCGCCGCCCTGCGCAGGCCGTGCGCCAGGCCGGACCCGGCGTTCGTGCCGGCGTCGACCCGCGTGTTGCGCAGCGTCAGGGCGCGGCGCGTGGCGGGGAACCAGTAGAACTCGAAGTGGTCGCTGCCCGCGACGAGGTCGTCGAGCTCCTCGAGGACGCGGTCCAGGGGCCAGGGCTCCTCGACGGCGAGGAGGTCGAAGGCGGGGACGGCCTCGATGGTCACGGTGCTCAGCACGCCCGTGGCGCCGAGGCCGAGGCGGGAGGCCTCGAACAGGTCGTGGCGCTCGGTGGGCGCGGCGCGCACGACGTCGCCGTCGGGCCCCACGACCGTCAGGGCGCGCACGCGGGTGGCGAGGCCGCCGAACCGGGCGCCCGTGCCGTGCGTGCCCGTGGAGATGGCGCCGGCGACCGACTGCCGGTCGATGTCGCCGAGGTTCTGCATGGCCAGGCCGCGCTCGGCCAGGTGCCGGTTGAGCTGGTGCAGCCGCATGCCCGCGCCCACCGTGACCAGGGCGTGCCCGGTGTCTGGGTCGCGCTCCACGCGGTGCAGGGCGTCCAGGTGGTCCAGGTTGAGCAGCACGCCGTCGGTGGCCGCCGCCGGCATGAACGAGTGCCCGGCGCCGACGGCGCGCACCGTGTGCCCGTCCTTGACGGCGCGCCGGACGGCGTCGGACAGCTCGTCCTCGGAGGCCGGCTGCTCGAGTCGTGCGGGCGTGGCGGTCACGTTGCGTGCCCAGTTCGTCCAGATCACGGGAGCACTATCCCACGGGCCCGCTCAGGGGGACAGAACCGGAGTAGCGTTCGGGCATGAGCTCCGCAGCAGACACCGCCGCGCGGCTTTCCGCCGCCACGTCCGGCCTGCCGGCCCCCGTCGCCGTGGTCGACCTGGACGTGTTCGACACCAACGCCCTCGACATCCTCAAGCGGGCCGACGGCGTGCCCGTGCGGGTCGCGTCGAAGTCCGTGCGGGTGCGCTCCCTCGTCGAGCGGGCGCTCGGGCACGGGTTCGCCGGTGTCATGGCCTACTCGCTGCGTGAGGCGCTGTGGCTGGTCGGCCAGGGCACGCGCGACGTGCTGGTCGGCTACCCGACGGTGGACCGCGAGGCGCTGGCCGCGCTGGCCTCGGACGCCACCGCGCGCACCGAGATCACCCTGATGGTCGACGACGTGGCCCACCTCGGCCTGATCGCCGACGCCGAGGAGCGGGCCGGTGCGGGCGGGCCCGAGGCGGCCGCGTCGGCCGCGCGGCCGATCCAGGTCTGCCTGGACGTCGACTGCTCGCTGCGGGTCGGCGTCGGGCCGCTCACGGCGCACCTGGGCGTGCGCCGCTCGCCCCTGCGCGAGCCCGGCGACGTCGCCGCCCTGGCGACCGTGGCGCAGGCCAAGGGCCTCGCGGTGCGCGGCCTGATGTTCTACGAGGCCCAGGTGGCCGGCCTGCCGGACACCAGCCCCGCGGTCCGGGTCGTCAAGCGGCTCACGATGCGCGAGGTGAACGAGCGGCGCGTGCGGATCCTCGCGGCGGTGCGCGACGCCGTCGGGCACGAGGTGGAGCTGGTCAACGCGGGCGGCACCGGGTCGATCGAGGTGAGCGGCAGCGCGCCCGGGGTGACCGAGGTGACCTCCGGCTCCGGGCTGTTCGCCCCCGGGCTGTTCGACGGCTACCGCTCGTTCGAGGCGCGGCCGGCGGCGTTCTTCGGCCTGGACGTGGTCCGCGAGCCCGCCCCCGGCTGGGTGACGGCGTTCGCGGGCGGGTACGCGGCGTCGGGCCAGGCCGGCAAGCTGCGGCTGCCGCGCCTGTTCACGCCCGGCTACACGCTGAGCGGGACCGAGGGCGCGGGCGAGGTGCAGACGCCGCTCAAGGCCACCCGGGCGGGCGGCGGCATGCTCCGCACCGGGGACCGGGTCTGGCTCCGGCACGCGAAGGCCGGCGAGATGATGGAGCGGTTCGACCAGGTGCACCTCGTGCGGGGCAGCGTGATCACCGAGACCGTGCCGACGTACCGCGGCGAGGGCCGCAACTTCGGCTAGGCCCGCTCGCCCGGCATCGGGTAGAACAAGCCCATGCCCACACTGCACCACCGCAACCGGCCGATGACGGGTCGCGACCCGCACGAGCCGGCGCGCACGGCGACCCCGCTGGAGCTGCTGTTCGACCTCACGTTCGTGGTCGCGTTCGGGGTGGCCGGCGAGCAGGGCGCGCACCTGCTCGCCGAGGGGCACGTGGCGTCGGGCGTCGTGGGCTTCGCGTTCTCGATGTTCGCGATCTGCTGGGCGTGGATCAACTTCACCTGGTTCGCCTCCGCGTTCGACACCGACGACTGGTTCTACCGCGTCACCACCATGGTGCAGATGATCGGCGTCGTGATCCTGGCGCTCGGCCTGCCCGCGATGTTCGCGTCGATCGACGAGGGCGACCGCGTGCACAACGAGGTCATGGTCGCCGGGTACATCGTGATGCGGCTGGCCACGCTCGTGCAGTGGCTGCGCGCGGCCCGGCAGGCGCCCGAGTACCGCGCCACCTGCATGTCGTACGTGCGCACGCTGGTCATCACGCAGGTCGGGTGGCTCGTCCTGGCGGTCGCCCCCGTGACGGTCCCGGTCTTCTTCGTGGGTGGTGTGCTGCTGGGGATCGCCGAGATGGCGGGGCCGTACGTCGCCGAGCGCTACCGCACGGCCGGCCCCGGCCAGAAGAGCACGCCGTGGCACGCCCACCACATGGCGGAGCGCTACGGCCTGCTCGCCATCATCACGCTCGGCGAGGGGGTGATCGGCACCGTGGCGTCGCTGTCCGCCGTCGTCACGGACTCGGGATGGACGCTCGACGCCGCGCTCGTGGCGCTCGCGGGCACCGGCCTCACGTTCGGGCTCTGGTGGACGTACTACCTCACGCCCGACGCCGAGCTGCTGCACCGCCACCGGGAGCGGTCGTTCACCTGGGGCTACGGCAACATCCTGGTCTTCGCGGCGCTGGCTGGCGTCGGGGCCGGGCTGCACGTCGCCGGCTACTACCTGGAGGAGCACTCGCACCTCGGCGCCCTCGGGACGGTGCTGGCGGTCGCCGTGCCGGTGCTGGTGTTCGTGGTGGCCGACTACGTCCAGTTCTGGATCCTCAGCCGGGCGGTCAGCCCGCTGCACCTGTACCTGGTGCTCGGCACGGTCGCGACGCTCGCCGTGGCGGTCGCCGCCGCGGCGGCGGGCGTCGGCATGGCGTGGGCCCTGCTCCTGGTGATGCTCGCGCCCGCGATCTCGGTCGTCGGGTACGAGGCGCGCGGGCACCGGCACGTGGCCCGGCTGCTCGGGGACGACGCCTAGACCGTTAGCCTGCACTGATGCGAGCAGCAGTGACGGTGCACATGGACGCGTCCCCCGAGCGGGTCTGGGACCTGCTCAGCGACGTCACGCGGGTGGGCGAGCTGAGCCCGGAGACGTTCGAGGCCGAGTGGACGGACGGCGCGACCGGCCCCGCCGTCGGCGCGCACTTCCGCGGGCACGTGCGGCGCAACGGCGTCGGCCCCGTGTACTGGTCGCAGTGCAAGGTGACGCACTGCGAGCCGGGCCGCGACTTCGGCTTCACCGTGTACCTGGGCGGCAGGCGCCTGAACAACTGGCGCTACCGGCTGGCACCCGCCGACGGCGGCACCGACGTCACCGAGTCGTTCGAGCTGGAGCAGCGCGGCGCGGCGCGGGTGTACTGGGCGCTGGCGGGCTGGCACCGGCGCCGGGTGAACGTGCGGGGCATGCGGCAGACCCTGGAACGAGCCCGGGCAATTGTCGAGGCGGGAACCTGAAGCGCCGGTACCCTTGACAGGTGACTATTCGCCTGTTTGACACCGCTGCGCGCGAGGTGCGCGACTTCACCCCCATCACCCCGGGCGAGGTCGGCATCTACCTGTGTGGCGCCACGGTGCAGGCACCCCCGCACGTAGGTCATCTGCGTCCGGTCATCGCGTTCGACGTGCTGCGCCGGTGGCTCACCCGGCGGGGTCTGAAGGTCACCCTGATCCGCAACGTCACCGACATCGACGACAAGGTGCTGGCCAAGGCGGCCGCCGCCGGCCGGGAGTGGTGGGCGCACGCCGCGCTGTACGAGCGGGTGTTCACCCAGGCGTACGACGCGCTCGGCGTGATCCCGCCCACCTACGAGCCGCGGGCCACGGGCAGCGTGCCCGAGATGGTCGCGCTCATGGAGCGTCTGGTCGAGAAGGGCAACGCCTACTCCACCGGCGAGGGCAACGTCTGGTTCGACGTCCACTCCTGGCCCGCCTACGGCGAGCTGACCCGGCAGCGGGTCGAGGACCTCAGTCCCGAGGAGGGCACGGAGGCCGCGCCGGGGTCCGCCGCCGCGGCCAAGAAGAACCCGCACGACTTCGCGCTGTGGAAGGCCGCCAAGCCGGGCGAGCCGGAGTCGGCGTCGTGGGACACCCCGTTCGGCCGCGGCCGGCCCGGCTGGCACCTGGAGTGCTCCGCGATGGCCCGCCGCTACCTGGGCGAGACGTTCGACATCCACGGCGGCGGCCTCGACCTGCGGTTCCCGCACCACGAGAACGAGCAGGCGCAGTCGCGGGCCGCGGGCTACGAGTTCGCCCAGCGCTGGATGCACGTCGCGTGGGTCACGCAGTCCGGCGTCAAGATGTCGAAGTCCCTGGGCAACGGGCTGCTGGTCAGCGAGCTGCTGGCCCAGGCGCCCGCGCCCGTCGTGCGCTACGCCCTGGTGGCCGTGCAGTACCGCTCCATGCTGGAGTGGGCGCCCGACACCCTGGACGAGGCCCGCACCACGTGGGAGCGCCTGTCGGGCTTCGTCACGCGCGCCTCGGAGCGCGTGGGCGACGTCCCCGTCGAGGAGGTCGCCAAGGCCGAGCTCCCCGAGGCGTTCGCCGCCGCGATGGACGACGACCTCAACGTGCCGCAGGCGCTCGCCGTCGTGCACGAGCACCTGCGGGCCGGCAACACGGCCCTCGCCTCCGGGAGCGACGCCGCCGTCCGCGACGAGCTGGTGACGCTCCGTGCGATGCTGGACGTGCTGGGCCTGGACCCGGCCGACCCGCAGTGGTCGACGTCGGGCGACGACCGGTACGCGACCGCCCTCGACGGGCTGGTCGCCGCCGAGCTGAAGGCCCGCGCGGAGGCGCGGGCCGCGAAGGACTGGGCCACCTCCGACGCGATCCGGGACCGCCTCGCGGCCGCCGGGATCGAGGTCCAGGACTCCGCCGACGGGGCCCGCTGGGCCCTCTCCTGATCTGACACCCCGGCTGAGAGACGAGATACAAAAGATGGCAGGCAACTCCAAGCGCGCCGGTGCGGTGCGCAAGGCCGGCTCCAAGAAGGGTGCGCAGGTCGGCACCGGCGGGCACAGCCGCAAGGCGCTGCGCGGCAAGGGCCCGACGCCCAAGGCGGAGGACCGCACCTACCACCCCGCGCACCAGCGCAAGGTGGCGGCGGAGAAGCGCGCCGCCACGGGGCAGCGCCGTCCTGGCGGCCCGGGCGGGCGCGGCGCCGGCCGCAAGGGCGCCGGCGCGGCCGAGGTGGTCGCCGGGCGCAACTCCGTGCTGGAGGCGCTCCGCGCGGAGATGCCCGCCGAGGGCATCTACCTGGCCTCGCGCCTGGAGTCGGACGACCGCACCAAGGAGATCCTGGAGATCGCGCACGCGCGCAGCCTGCCGATGTTCGAGGCGTCGCGCGTCGACCTGGACCGGCTCACCGACGGCGCGGTGCACCAGGGCGTCGCCATGAAGGTGCCGCCGTACGACTACCGGGACGCCGACGACCTGCTCGACGTCGCGGCCGAGGCGGGCCAGCCGCCGCTGATCGTGGCGCTGGACGGCATCACCGACCCGCGCAACCTCGGGGCCGTGCTGCGGTCCGCCGGGGCGTTCGGCGCGCACGGCGTGCTGGTGCCGGAGCGGCGCGCGGCGGGCGTGACGGCGTCGGCCTGGAAGGTGTCCGCGGGCGCGGCCGCGCGCGTGCCGGTGGCACGGGCGACCAACCTGGCCCGTGAGCTGGCCGAGCTGAAGAAGACGGGCTGCTTCGTGGTGGGCCTCGACGCGGGCGGCGACATGCCCGTGGGCGAGCTCGCGTACGCGAACGACCCGCTGGTGCTGGTCGTCGGCTCGGAGGGCAAGGGCCTGTCCCGCCTGGTGCGCGACGCGTGCGACGCCGTCGTCTCCATCCCGATCGCGGCCACGACCGAGTCGCTGAACGCCGCCGTGGCGGCGGGCATCACGCTCTACGAGGTGGCCAGGCAGCGCACGGACGCGAGCCAGGCCTAGGCCTGCTGCTCGGCCTCGCCCGGCGCGAGGCCGAGCAGGGCGTCCTCGTCGGGGCGGTGCCGCAGCACGTTCTCGACGTAGGACTTGGCGGCCTCGGGCAGCGGGATGTCCCGCTGCGCCTGCTGCGAGATGAACCAGCGGTGGTCGAGGATCTCGTGGAACAGCTGCGCCGGCTCCAGCTTGCGCCGCATCTCCTTGGGCACGGCGTCGATCGTGGGGCGGAAGACCTGGCGGACCCAGGCGTGCGCCACGATCTGCTCCTGGTCGTTCTGCCGGTCCGTCGCGGCGCGGAAGCTGTCCAGGTCGTTGAGCATGCGGCGTGCCTGGTTCTCCTGGACGTCCAGGCCCGTCAGGCGCAGCAGCCGGCGCGAGTGGTGCCCGGCGTCGACCACCTTGGGCTGGATGCGCACCTTGGTGCCGTCGATGTCCGTGGTGATCTCCAGCTCGCCCACGTCGAAGCCCAGGTCGTTGAGCCGCTCGATGCGCGCGGCCACGCGCCAGCGCTCCTCCTGGTCGAACGCCTCCGAGATGGTCAGGGCGGCCCACAGCTCCTGGTAGCGCTCCACGAGCGCGTCGCCGATGGACACCTCGTCGACGTCCTCGTCGAGCAGCTCGCCCGCGGCGAGGTCCATCAGCTCGCCGATGATGTTGGTGCGCGCCAGGTCGACGTCGTAGTTGCGCTGGCCGTCGGTGAGCTGGCGGTGCATGTCGCCGGTCTCGGCGTCCACCAGGTAGGCCGCGAAGGTCTCGGCGTCGCGCCGGAAGAGGGTGTTGGACAGCGACACGTCGCCCCAGTAGAAGCCCACGAGGTGCAGGCGCACCAGGAGCACCGCGAGGGCGTCGATGAGGCGCGTGGCGGTGTCGGGTCGCAGGTCCTGGCTGAACAGGGCGCGGTACGGCAGCGAGAACGGCAGGTGCTCGGTGATGAGCACGGCCTCGAGCCGCTCGCCGTCGGGCGCGCTGCGGCCCGTGATGACGCCCACGGGCACCACGGAGGGCACCTCGATGCGGTGCAGCTGCCGCAGCAGCGCGTACTCGCGGTAGGCGACGGTCTCGCCGATCTCCTTGATGGCCAGCACGCGGCCGCCGTGGTTGACGAACCGGACCACGTGCCGCGAGATGCCCTGGGGCAGGGCGGCGAGGACCTCGTCGGGCCACTCCGCCAGCGGGACGTCCCACGGGAGGTCCAGCAGAGTGGGGTCGGGCGCCACCGCGGTGATCTGGAGGTTCTGCTGGGGCATGGGCACCATTCTGGATGACAGGAGCGCCGGCGCTGAATCACGGCGGGACAGAAGTGTGGCGAGACAGGGCGTCGGCTGGTGCCGGCGTCCTGTCTCGCCACAGTTCTACTTCGCCATGGTTCTACCTCGGCGAGGGGGCGTCGGCTCAGCCGAGGCGCTCACCCGTGGTCGCGGAGAACACGTGCGAGTGGCCGGCCTGGATGGCGACGGAGATGACGTCACCCTTGTCCGGCACACCGCGCGGGTCGATGCGCACGATGACCTGGTTGGTGTCGCCGGCGGAGAGGTCGACGTCGGCGGCGTCGCCCTTGAGCGAGCCGTAGACGAAGGCGTCGGAGCCGAGCTCCTCGACCAGGTTGACCTCGACCTCGAACGAGCCGGAGGTGCCGGACGGGACGACGTCGAGGGCCTCGGGGCGGAAGCCCAGGGTGACCTTGCCGCCGTCGGCCTCGCTGATGGTGGAGGCGATCGAGCGCTCCAGGGGGACGCTGGCCGAACCGACCTTGACGTTGCCCTCCTTGACGTCGAACGTACCGATGTTCATGGCCGGGGAGCCGATGAAGCCGGCGACGAAGACGTTGCTCGGGCGGTCGTACATCTCACGCGGGGTGCCGACCTGCTGCAGGATGCCACCGTTGAGGACCGCGATGCGGTCGCCCATGGTGAGGGCCTCGGTCTGGTCGTGGGTCACGTAGACCGTGGTGACGCCCAGGCGGCGCTGCAGCGACGCGATCTGGGTACGGGTCTGGACGCGGAGCTTGGCGTCGAGGTTCGACAGCGGCTCGTCCATGAGGAACACCTGCGGCTGACGCACGATGGCGCGGCCCATGGCGACACGCTGACGCTGGCCACCCGAGAGGGCCTTCGGCTTGCGGTCGAGGTACTCGGTGAGGTCGAGGATCTTCGCGGCCTCCTCGACCCGCTGGCGGATCTCCGCCTTCGGGGTGCCCGCGATCTTCAGGGCGAAGCCCATGTTGTCCGCCACCGACATGTGCGGGTACAGCGCGTAGTTCTGGAACACCATCGCGATGTCGCGGTCCTTGGGCTGCACGTCGGTGACGTCCCGGTCACCGATGAAGATGTGCCCGCCGTTGACGTCCTCGAGACCCGCGAGCATGCGCAGGG
>NZ_ARQM01000017.1 GCF_000385135.1 Promicromonospora sukumoe 327MFSha3.1
GGACCGCCACGTGCACGACATGGCCGTCACCGACATCGCCGGCGACCTCGGCGTACGCCCCCACGCCGTGACCATGCGACTGCGCCGCGCCGAGGAACGCCTCGCCGGCGCGTTCGCCGCCGCGCACGCCCAGAACGTCAACGAACCCGAGTGCCGCACCACCCGCGCCGCGATGCACGACTACCTCAAAGGACGCCTGCTGCCCCGACGGCAGCGACGCCTGGAGGTCCACATGGACGGCTGCGGGGAATGCACCCGCGCGTTCATCGACGTGCGCGAGGTCTCCTGGATGCTCCGCGACCTCGGCCAGCACCTCATCGCCGGCGGCGTGGCCACCGGCGCCGTCGGCACCGCCGCCATCGGCACGGCGGGCGGGGCGCTCGGCACGGCCAGGCCGCGTTCGTTCGGCACCAAGCACGCCGCCGTGGCAGCGGGCGTGGTCGCCGCGCTCGTGCTCGGCGCCGGCGCGGCGGCCCTGATCGCCGGCTTGCCCGCCAGCATGTCCATCCAGGCCGTCGGGGAACCGCCGCCCTCAGGCGGCTCGGACGCTCCCGCAACGAACCCGCCGCGCGATCCGGCGCCGCCGCAGACCGAACCCACCGACCCTCCACACACCCCGGGGCCTGCCGACGAGAAGTCGCACCCACCCCCGGCGGCCGAGCCGGTCACGGCACCGGTCGCGGCCGTCGAGCCGGCGGCCGTCGCGAAGCCGCACGAGCGTCCCGAGCCCGAGTCCCGCCCCGAGGCGCCGCGGGCGACGCCGGCCCCGGCGGTGGAGAAGCCCAAGCCGGACAAGCCCAAGGAACCGCCCAAGCCGAGCCCTGCCAAGCCGAGCCCGGGGAAGCCCGAGAAGCCGCCGACGTCCGGCCCGCCCGACAAGGGCCACACGGGCGGCCCGCCCGGGAACCCGAGCAACGACCACGGCAAGGGCCCGGGCAAGGACAACAACCAGGGCCCGGGCAAGGGCAACGGGCACGGGCACGGGCACGACAAGGGTCCGGGGCACGGCAACGGACACGGCAGGGGCCACGACAAGGGTCCGGGCAATGGCCACGGTAAGGGCCAGGGCCCAGGTTCCGGCAACGGCAAGGGCTCAGGCCACGGTGCCGGAAACAGCCAGGGTCAGGGTTCGGGTTCCGGCAAGGGCAAGGGTTCGGGCCACGGCAAGGGCCAGAGTGCCGGCAAGGGGCACGGTCACGGCAACGGTCCTGGCACCGACCACGCCAAGGGTCGGGGTTCGGGCCACGGCAAGGACACCGGGTTCCCTCGCCGCTGACCGAGACCGACGCCCCTGCCGAGCCCTGGTGCTGATCGGCGGTCGGCAGTTTGCACGACGGAGTCGGCAGTCGGCATCGAGATCGGCTCAGCCCTGAGCCGACTTCAGTGCCAACTGCCGAACCTGCCGCGCCACCCGCGGCGCAGCCCCCTACTCCCCCTCGACGCTCCCTGGCACGAAGTCCAGCGCCCCCGTCCTGACCCGATCCAGCGCCAGCGTCGACGCGCCCACGATCACCGCGTCCGCCCCGAACGACGACGCCACAAGCTCCGGCGCCGGCGGGTGCACCATCCCCTCCAGCACGACGGCGGTCCGCCGCAGCAGGTCTCCCACGACGGGCGCCACGCCGCCCGCCACGATGATCCGGTCCACGTCGAGCATCCCGTCGATGACCGCGCACACCCGGGCGAGCCGGTCTGCCAGCCGGTCCACCACGGCGACCGCGCCGACGTCGCCGTCCGCGGCCGCCGCGAACACCGCGGGGGCGTCGATCGCGTCCACGGCGAGGGCGCCCAGCGTGCTGTCCGCGGGCAGGTCGCCGGACTCGCGCGCCTCCCGTCCCCAGGTACGCGCGAGGTAGCCGATGCCGTGCGGGCTGCCGACGCCGACCACGTAGTCGAGCAGCCGCATCTCGCCGGCGCCGCCGTAGCTGCCGCGCACCAGGGCGCCGTCCACCACGATGCCGGCACCGAACCGCTCCCCGGACAGCAGCGCCGCGAACGACCGGGCGTCGTGCCCGGCCCCGAGGGCGCGCTCGGCGTGCGCGGCGAGGTTGGCGTCGTTCTCGACGGTCGTGTGCCAGCCGCGCTCCCGGAAGTGCGCGGCGAAGCCGGGGTTCATGCGCGCCCAGAACTCGTTCTGCCCCGGCGGCGAGGCGCCGTCCACGTCGGTCTGCGCCGGCACGCCGACGGCGATCGCCAGCACGCGCGCCGGGTCGACGCCGCCCGACGCGAGCGCCTCCTCGATCGTCGTGTCGGTGAGGGCGAGCCGGTCGGCCGCGTTGTCGTGCTCCGGGTCGATCGGGTGCTCCTGCCGGCCCACCTCGGCGCCGCGCAGGTCGCAGACCGTGGCGAGCACGCGGTGCTGGCCGGCGTCGACCCCGACCACGTACCCGGCGTCGGCCCGCAGCCGGTAGAGGCGGGCGGGCCGGCCCTTGCCGAGGGCCTCGGGCACGCGCTCGACCTCGCGCATCCAGCCGAGCTCGATCAGCTCCGCGCACCGGCTGATCACGGTGGAGCGCGTGAGCCCGGTGGCCTCCATCGCCTCGGTGGCGGTGAAGACGTCGTGGTCCCAGGCGAACTCGAGCACGCCCACGGTGTTGATGCGTCTCAGCAGTCCGGACGACGACCCGCTCTGGGGTGCTCGACTCACGCTTGACCTTTCGTGCTCGACCCTGGATGCTTAATCCAAGCATTAAATCTAATGCTTGCATAAACTCGGTGAGGCTGGAGCAGTCCTCCCCGAGCAGCAGGTGGAAGACACCCTCCGGGAGACAACGACGTGCCCAGAACCCCATTGTCCATGCCGCCGCCCCTGTCGCGGCGCGCCTTCCTGACCGCCGCGGCGGCGGGCGCCGTCGGCCTCGGCCTGAGCGGCTGCGCGAGCGACGACCGCGCCATAGTGCGGTTCCACAGCTCCAAGCCCGAGTCCATCCCGTACTTCCGGGAGCTGGTCGCGCGGTACAACCAGGAGCAGTCCGCGGCCCGCGTGGTGCTCGACACCGCCACCAACCTCCAGGCGGCGTTCCTGCGCGGCAGCCCGCCCGACGTCGGCTGCCTGAACTACAACATGGAGATGGCGCGCTTCATGGAGCGCGGCGTGCTCAGCGACCTCTCCGACATGCCGGAGGCCGGGCGCATCCGCCCCGAGGTGCAGCAGCTCGCCGACCAGTACGCGACCTTCCCCGGCCGCACGAACGTGCTCCCCTTCTCGGTCGCCGCCGAGTCGGTCATCTACAACAGGGCGATCTTCGACGAGCACGGCGTCGAGGTGCCGACCACCTGGACCGGGTTCCTCGCGGCGTGCGAGACCTTCCAGGCCGCCGGCGTCGCGCCGCTGTACGGCACGTTCAAGGACAACTGGACGCTCGCGCAGGGCATGTTCGACTACGCGCTCGGCGGCCTGATCGACGTCCCGGAGTTCTTCGCCGCGATCACCGAGCTCGGCACCGCGGTGGGACCGGACTCTCCGCGCTCCTTTCAGCGCGACTTCCTGGAGCCGATGGAGCGCATGCGCGAGCTCGTGCCCTTCCACCAGGCCGACGCCGCCAGCCGCGCGTACCCCGACGGCAACCTCGCGTTCGCGCGCGGCGAGGCCGCCATGTACCTCCAGGGGCCGTGGGTGTTCGGCGAGCTCGCCAAGACCGACCCCGACCTCAGCCTCGGCACCTTCCCGCTGCCCATGACGGAGGACCCGGACGACCGCAAGGTGCGCGTGAACCTGGACCTGGCCCTGTGGATCCCCGAGGGGTCGCGCCAGCAGGAGGCGGCACGCGACTTCGTCGCCTACCTCATGCGGGCCGAGCAGATGGACGACTTCAACGCGCAGTTCCTGGGCTTCGGCACCACGACGGACGCCGCCCCCGCGACCGACGAGCGCATCCAGGACATGCAGGAGTTCTACGACGACGGCCGGTTCTACCTCGGCCCGTCCCAGCTCGTACCGCTGGCGATCCCGCTGGCCAACCACGTCCAGTCGATGGTGCTGGGCGCCGACCTCCGTTCGACGCTCGCGGGCGTGGACGCCGACTGGGCGCGACTCGCGTTCCGCGCTTGAGAGGCAGGACCATGACGACGACCGCACCGGTCATCCGCCGCCGGATGGATCCCGTGTACCTCTGGATCATCATCCCCACCCTCGCCCTGTTCACCCTGGCCATCACGCTGCCCACGGTCATGGGGCTCTTCATGAGCTTCACGAACTCGATCGGGTTCGGCACCTGGGAGTTCATCGGGCTGAACAACTACGTCGCGATCTTCCAGGACCCGGCGATCCTGCAGAGCTACGCCTTCACGTTCGGCTTCGCGATCGTCACCGTGCTCGCGGTGAACGTCCTGGCGTTCCTGCTGGCGCTCGGCCTGACGGCGCGCATCCGGGCACTGACGGCGCTGCGCGCGATCTTCGTGCTGCCGATGGTCATCTCCGGCATCGTGATCGCGTACGTGTTCAACTTCCTGTTCTCGAACTCGCTGCCCGCCCTCGGCACGGCGCTCGGCATCCCCTGGCTCTCGACGAGCGTGCTGGTCAACCCCGACCTCGCGTGGGTCGCCATCGTGATCGTGACGACGTGGAGCGCCATCCCCGGCACCCTGCTCATCTACATCGCGGGCCTGGTCACGGTGCCTCGCGAGGTCTACGAGGCCGCCGACATCGACGGCGCCACGCCCCTGCGGCGCCTCACGCACATCACGCTGCCGCTCGTGGCCGGCTACGTCGCGATCAACATGATCCTCGGCGTCAAGAACTTCCTGAACGCCTACGAGATCATCGTCGGCCTGACCGACGGCGGCCCCGGCACCAGCACCCGGAGCATCGCGATGACCATCTTCACCGGCTTCTCCGGCGGCGACTACGCCTTCCAGATGGCGAACGCGGCGATCTTCTTCCTGATCGTCGTCGCGATCACCCTGGTCCAGCTCCGGTTCACGCAGCGAGGAGAGAAGGCATGATCCGCCACGAGCGCACGAGCTGGAGCGCGACGGTCCTGCTCTCGGTCGCCGCCCTGTCCGTCCTGGTGCCCCTGTACGTGACCGTCACCATGGCGCTCAAGACGAACCAGCAGGCCGTGGACGGCAACGCGTTCTCGCTGCCGTGGCCGCTGAGCTGGGACAACTTCGCCGAGGCCTGGACCCTGACGAACTTCCCGCGCGCGCTGGGTGTCTCGGTGTTCATCACCGTGCTCGCCGTCGTCGGCAACGTGCTGCTGTCCAGCCTGTTCGCCTTCGCGCTCGCCCGGAACTGGGAGCGGCGCTGGGTGCGCCTGGCGTTCTACTACGTGCTGGCCGCGCTGTTCGTGCCGTTCCCCGTGGTCGCCCTGCCGCAGGTGCAGCTCACCGGTAACCTCGGGCTGGACAACCCGGTGGGCGTCGTCGCGCTGCACATCGCGTTCGGCCTGTCGTTCAACACGCTCCTGTTCACAGCCTTCCTGCGGTCCGTGCCCGCGGAGCTCGAGGAGAGCGCCCGCCTCGACGGCGCCACGACCATGCAGACGTTCTGGCGGCTCGTCTTCCCGCTGCTGGCCCCGATGAGCGCCACCGTCGCGATCTTCTCGTTCCTGGGCTCGTGGAACGACTTCATGATGCCGTCGCTGATCATCGCCGACCCGTCGCTGCAGACCGTGCCCGTGGTGCAGAAGATCTTCCAGACGCAGTTCTCCAGCAACTACAACATCTCGTTCGCGTCCTACCTGATGGCCATGGCCCCCGCGATCCTCGCCTACGTGTTCACGCAGCGCTGGGTCATCGCGGGCGTCACCCAGGGCGCGATCAAGTGACCCAGTCCCCGAACAGCAAAGGATCGAGCACCGTGACCGACACCCTCGCCGAGCAGCAGCTCCTCGTCGACGACCCCACCTGGTGGCGGCAGGCCACCGTCTACCAGATCTACCCGCGCAGCTTCGCCGACGCGAACGGCGACGGGATCGGCGACCTGCGCGGCATCATCTCGCGGGTGCCGTACCTGCAGCGGCTCGGCGTCGACGCCGTCTGGCTGAGCCCCTTCTACCCGTCGGCCCTGGCCGACGGCGGGTACGACGTCGCCGACTACCGCGACGTCGACCCGCGGATCGGCACGCTGGAGGAGTTCGACCAGATGGTCGAGGCGCTGCACGGCGCCGGCATCCGCGTGATCGTCGACATCGTGCCCAACCACTCCTCGGACCTGCACGTCTGGTTCCAGCAGGCGCTGGCCGCGGCGCCCGGCAGCCCCGAGCGGGAGCGGTACGTCTTCCGCGACGGCCTGGGCGAGGACGGCTCGCAGCCGCCGGCCGACTGGACCAGCATCTTCGGCGGACCGTCCTGGACGCGCGTGCCCGACGGCCAGTGGTACCTGCACCTGTTCGCCAAGGAGCAGCCGGACTTCAACTGGGACAACCCCGAGGTCCGCGAGGACTTCCACCAGACCCTGCGGTTCTGGTCGGACCGGGGCGTGGACGGGTTCCGCATCGACGTCGCGCACGGCCTGACCAAGGACCTCGCCGAGAACCTGCCGTCGCAGGCCGAGCTGGACGCCATCACCGAGCCCGGCGCGCACCCCCTGTGGGACCGCGACGAGGTGCACGAGATCTACGCCGGCTGGCGCAAGGTCTTCGACGAGTACACCCCGCCGCGCATCGCCGTGGCCGAGGCCTGGGTCGACACGCCCCGCCGGCCCCGGTACGCGAGCGCCGACGGCCTGGGCCAGGCGTTCAACTTCGACCTGCTGGAGGCCGACTTCGACGCGGCCCAGTTCCGGAAGATCATCACGGACAACCTGGCGCTGTCCGCGGCGTCCGGCTCGTCGACGACGTGGGTGTTCTCCAACCACGACGTCGTGCGGCACGCCACCCGCTACGCCCTGCCACCGCGCGACGGCAAGCCGGGCAAGCAGGGCCGGGACTGGCTGCTGTCGGGCGGCACCGAGCCCACCGCCGACGTCGAGCTGGGCCTGCGCCGGGCGCGGGCCGCGACGCTGCTCATGCTGGGCCTGCCGGGCAGCGCGTACCTGTACCAGGGCGAGGAGCTCGGGCTGCCCGAGGTCGCCGACATCCCGGCGGAACAGCACCAGGACCCGGCGTTCTTCCGGAACCCGGGCGTGGACCCGGGCCGCGACGGCTGCCGGGTGCCGCTGCCGTGGACGCGCGGGGGCTCCTCGTTCGGCTTCGGCCCGGCCGGGGCGCACCTGCCGCAGCCCGCGGGCTACGGCGAGCTGTCGGTCGAGGCGCAGGACGGCGTCGCGGGCTCGACGCTCGAGCTGTACCGGTCGGCGCTCGCTCTGCGGCACGAGCTCCAGTCGGACGAGACGCTGGAGTGGGTGGAGGCGCCCGACGACGTCGTGCACTTCGTGCGGCCGGGCGGCTGGCACGTGGTGACCAACTTCGCCGCGGAGCCGCAGGCGCTGCCCGCCGGCGAGGTGCTGGTCACCAGCGAGCCGCTGGCCGACGGCCTGCTGCCGAGCGCGACGACGGCGTGGGTCCGGACGAGGTAACCCCGCGCGGCGCCACGTGACCATGCGGCTGCTGCCAGGACGGAGCTCGTCCTGGCAGCAGCCGCATGGTCGCTGGTGAGCCCCGTCAGACCCCCAGCGTCGCGCCCCAGGGCCGCTCGGGGTCGTGCACGGCCACGGCGAGCGTCGTGTCCGACTGGCCGTAGTACGCGAGCCACCTTCCCTGGAACTGCACCAGCCCCTCGACGAACGTCACGTTGGACACCAGCCCGTTGCGGTCCTCGAAGGTCTGCGGCTTGAGCCACGGCTCCTGGAGCCGGGCGAGCACCCGCGTCGGGTTGTCGGGGTCGATCGCGATCTGGCCGCACCGGTAGTCGACGTCGACGCTGCCGTCGGGGTTGATGACGCGCGTCGCCCCGTTGGTGAGCATGACGAGCAGACCGTTCTCGGTCAGCACCGGTGACGTGCCGATCTCGACGAGGTCGGCGTCGAAGGACCCCGGTGTCGGCGAGTACATGGGCTCGGTGTCGGGGGTGCCGGGCGTCCAGTGGATCAGGTCCTCGCTGGTGGCCCAGTAGATGGCGCCCTCGCCGAAGTACATCCACCACTTGCCCTGCATCCGCGCCGGGACGATGACGCCGGCCTTGGACCAGTTGAAGCCGCGCGGGTCCACGGTGGCGAAGGTGTCGAACGACTCGAACATCGGCCCGTGCTTGGTCCAGTCGTGCAGGTCGGTCGACGTCGCCAGGCAGAGCTGGGCGCTGTGCCGGTCCCAGCCGGTGTAGGTGAGGTAGAACGTGCCGTCGATGTACGCGATGCGCGGGTCCTCGCACCCGTAGCGCTCGTAGTCCTCGGACGGCGACAGGATGGGCTCGGCCTCGCGCTCGAAGTGGAAGCCGTCGCTGCTCCGGGCCAGCCCGATGTGGGACACGATGTCCTCGGCGTGCGCGCGGTACAGGAGCACCACCTCGTCGTCGACCACCAGGGCGGCCGGGTTGTAGAGGTTCGCCGACTCCCAGGTGCCGCCGCGCGGGCGCAGGATCGGGTTGTGCTCGTAGGGGACGAACGGTCCGAGCGGGAACGTTGCGTGGGTGAACATGCTGGTGACGTCCATATGTGGGTCAGCCCTTCACGGCGGAGCCGATGTTGGATGCGGTGAAGTACCGCTGGAACAGGCAGAAGAGGATGACGACGGGGAACGCGAGCGTGGTGGCGCCCGCGAGGATCGCGCCGTTCGGGTTGGCCGTGGACTGGGCCACGTTGGAGATGTAGTTCGCCAGCGACACCGCGAGCGGCTGCAGCGTGGCGTCCTTGGTGATGAGGAACGGCCAGAGGAACTCGTTCCACGGCCCGATGAACGTGACGAGCACGACCGTGGTCAGGGCCGGCTTGACCAGCGGCACCGCGATCGAGAACACGATGCGCAGCTCGCTCGCGCCGTCGATCCGCGCCGCCTCGAACATCTCCTGCGGCAGCGCCCTGAAGAACTGCGTGAAGATGAAGACGGCGGTCGTGTTGATCGCGAACGGCAGGATCATCCCGAGGTACGTGTCACCGAGGCCGAAGCCCCGGGTGATCTGCACGTACAGCGGGATCATCAGGAGCTGGAACGGCACCATCTGGACCAGCAGCATGAGCACCCAGGTGGCGCCCCGGCCGCGGAAGTCCAGCCGGGCCATCGCGTAGCCGGCCAGCAGGCCGAACGTCACCGTGCCGAGCAGCACGCCGGCGGTGAAGATCAGCGAGTTGCCGAGCGAGCCCAGCAGGTCGATGCGCGAGTCGATCGCCCCGAAGTTGCCGAGCGTCCAGCCGGACGTCGGCAGGAGCCGGTCGGGGGTGTTGGTCGGGCTCTCCTGGAAGGCCCCGACCACCATGAACCAGAAGGGAAAGGCGAACACCGCCGCCGCCAGCGTGAGCAGCAGGTAGCGCACCCAGGTCCCGCGTTGTCGTCGCATGTCAGCGCTCCCTGTTGATGCGGTTGGCGGCGAGCGAGAGGACGCCGACGACGATGACCAGCAGCATGCCGATCGCCGCCGCGGTGTCCGGGTTCTGCTGCTGGATGCCGCGCTGGTAGATCAGCAGCACCGGCGTGACGGAGGCGCCGTCGGGGCCGCCGCCGTTGGTCAGCAGGTAGGGCTCGGTGAACAGGTTGGCGCCGGTGATGATCGCGAGCACGAGCACCAGCACCGTGGTGCCCCGCACGCCCGGCACGGTCACGTTGCGGAACCGCTGCCAGGCGTTCGCGCCGTCCGTCTCGGCCGACTCGTGCAGCTCGCGCGGCACGCCCTGCAGCGCCGCGAGGTACAGCAGGATGTAGAAGCCGAGCTGCTTCCAGGTCACGAAGAGCGCGATGCTCGGCATCGCGAGCGACGAGTTGACCAGCCACGACGGGTCCGGGGCCAGCGGCCCCAGGACAGAGTTGACCAGCCCGCCCGACGAGAACAGCAGCATCCACACGCCCACCAGCGACACGCTCGCCGTCAGGTAGGGCACGTAGAACGCGATGCGGTACCCCGCCGCCCACCGGATGCCGCCGTCGAGGGCCGTGGCCAGCACGAGGGAGAGCACCACGGTGAGCGGCACGTTGATGACCAGGAACACCCCGATGTTCCGGAACGACTCCAGCACCTGGGGGTCGGTGAGCACGGCGGCGAAGTTGTCGAACCCGACGAACGGCTTGGGCACGTCGACACCGGGCGCGGTGAAGAAGTAGTCGTGGAACGCGATCCAGACGGCGAACCCGAGCGGGTAGGCGAAGATCGTGACGACGAAGACGAGGTAGGGCAGCGCGAACAGCGAGCCGATCGGCTGCCGCCCCCACCACCTGCGCCGGGTGGTGCGCAGGTCAGCTGATGCCGTGCTCACCCGGATCAGCCCTGGACCAGCCCGGTCACCGTCTCGGCGGCGCCGCTCAGGAACTCGTCCACACTCGTCTTGCCGAAGATCACGGCCGACGAGTACGCGTCGCGGAAGGCCTGCCACACCTCGACCGAGTTCGGGATGCTCGGCACGTCGCCGGTGCGCTCGGCCTGGTCGGCGAACACCTCGTACGACGGGTTCGCGGCGAAGTAGTCCGCATAGGTCGTGGCCAGGTCGGTGCGCAGCGGCATCTGCCCGGTCGCCTCCAGGAGCTTGCCGTCGCTCTCCTCGCTCGTCGAGAACTTGAGGAACTCCCAGGCGGTGGCCTGGTTCTCGCACGCGGTGAACATCGAGACGTTCTTCGAGTCGGCGAACGTCACGGGCTCCGCCTCGCCGTCCGACGTCGGCACCGGCATGAAGCCGACGTCGACGCTCTCGGCGTAGGACGCGATGGCCCACGGGCCCGCGAGCTGCATCGCGGTGGTGCCTGCCGACATCGCGTCGTCGGTCGACGCCTCCTGGGGCGCGAGGCCCTCGGCGTAGATCGTCGCCCAGAAGTCGGCGACGGCCCTGCCGTTCTCGTCGTCGAACGTCGCGGCCTGGTCCTCGACCAGGGGCGTGCCGCCCGACTCCGCCAGGTACAGCGGGTAGAAGTCGAACCAGGGCTGGAAGAACTCGTTGGTCGGCGACGGCCAGATGGCGCTGTCCGCGGCGCCGGACTCCACGATCTTCCGGCTGCCGGCCAGGAAGTCGTCGTAGGTGGCCATGTCCGGGTTCTCCGGGTCGATGCCGGCCTCCTCGAAGACGGTCTTGTTGTACATGACCATCACGGGGTTCGACTTCCACGGCAGCTGGTAGTAGCCGTCGTCGGTCAGGTAGGTCTGCGCGCCCTCGCCGACGCGCTCCTCGACGTAGCTCGCGCCGTCCTCGAACTGGGACAGGTTCACGAGCCCGCCCTGACGGACCCAGCCGGGCACCGCGGCGCTCGAGATGTTGTAGACCAGGCAGGGCGCCGTGCCCGCGGTGATCGCCGCGGTGATCGCCTCCTCGGACGACGACCCGGCCGGGATCTCCTGCGCCGTCACCTCCTCGTCGGGGTGCTCGGCGTTCCAGGCGTCGACGACGTCCTGGCCCCAGCCGACCTCCTGCTCGTTGTTGGACAGCCAGACGGTGATCGGGCCGGTGCCGGACGGGCTCGTGCCGCCGTCACCTCCGCCGCCGCCCGACGAGCAGGCCGCGGTCAGGGCGACCGCGGTGAGCAGCGCGGCGGTGCCGGCAAGACGGGGATGCATCATGAGAACTCCTCCTCGAGTTCGGTGTGGGGTGCCTCGGGTGCGGGACCGGCGGTGCTGGCGCGCAGGCGAAGCTCGTTGCAGTCGACCGTGACGGACTCGGGCGGCTCGCCGGCGAGGTCGGCCAGCAGCCGCTCGGCGGCCACCAGGCCTCTCCGGAACGGGTCGGTGAAGACGCTGGTCAGGGCCGGGCTCAGGTGAGCCGAGAGGTGGTCGTCGTCGAAGCCGGCCACGGCGAGGTCGTCGGGGACCACGAGCCCCCGGCTCCGGGCGTAGGAAAAGCCGGCGATGGCCATCGTGTCGTTCGAGTAGAGGATCGCGGTGGGCCGGTCGGGCAGGTCGAGCAGCTCGGCGGTCAGCGCGCGGCCGCTCCCGGCGGTGAAGTCCCCCTCGCGCAGCAGCTCCTTGCTGCCGACGCTGCGGACGTACGCCCCCGCGCGGGCGTGCGAGTGCACGTAGTCGAGCGGGCCCGACACGTGGGCGATCCGGGTGTGCCCCTGCTCGCGCAGGCGGGCGACCAGGTCCCGGACGGGCGTGGCGTCGTCGGTACGGACGCTGGAGAACGGGCTCTCGGCGTCGTACGCGCCGAGCAGCACCGCGGGCAGCCGGATCTGCTGCAGGTACGCGACCCGCCAGTCGACGCGGTGCAGGTCGAGGACGATCACGCCGTCCGCTCGCCCGCTCGCCATCGCCCGGTAGGCGCGCTCCTCCGCCGTCCGGCTGCTCGCGACCTGCAGCACCAGGGCGATCTCGTGCTCGGCGAGCACGGCCTCGACCCCCGAGATGAAGGCCGGGAAGAAGGCGTCGGACGCCAGGATCGTGGGGTCGCGGGACAGCACGACGCCCACCGCGTCGGTACGCCGCGCGGCCAGCGCGCGCGCCCGGGAGCTCGGGACCCAGTCCAGCCGCTGCGCGGCGGCGAAGACGCGGGCCTTGGTGGTCGCGGAGATCGGCCGTTTGCCGCTGTACGCGTGGGACACGGTCGCCTTGGTGACACCCGCGGCGCGGGCGACGTCGTCGATCGTCGGCCTGTCCATCGCACTCCTCCGTGGTCGGGGCCGACAACGTAAAACCGGTTTGACGATACGGTCAACCGGTTTGATGATCGGGTCGCGAAGGCCCACGTAGGCTGACCGCGTGACAGGAACCGAGACGCCCGCCAGGCGCCGTGACGCGACCCAGACCCGGGAGTCGATCCTCGTCGCCGCGGTGGCCGAGTTCACCGAGCACGGCTACGCGACGGCGGGCGTGCGGCAGATCGCCGCGCGGGCCGGGGTGACGGCCATGATGATCAACCGGTACTTCGGCTCCAAGGAGGGCCTGTTCGAGGCGGCGGTCGAGCGGTCGTTCGCGCCCCCGACCGTCGTGGGTGAGGACGACGCCGACCTCGCCCGGTCCATCGCCGAGCGCCTGGCGGCCCGGACCGCCGCGGGCTCCGACGTGCTGGACCCGTTCCTGCTGATGCTGCGCTCGGCGTCCGACCCGGTGGCGGGGCCGATCATCCGGCGCGGCATCGAGACCCACGTGGGCGCCCGGCTGACCGACCAGCTCGACGGCGCCGACCGTGACGCCCGCGCGGAGCTCGTGCTGGCGATGCTCGCGGGCACGTGGCTGATGCGGACCGTGATCGGCACGGACGGGCTGCGCGACGTTCCCGAGGAGCGCCTGGTCGAGGTGCTGCGGCCGGCGCTGGCGGCGCTGGTCGAGGGGCCTGTCTGAGCGAGCAACCCCCTCGCTGGTCGAGCTTGTCGAGACCTGATGAGGTCTCGACAAGCTCGACCAGCGGGATGCCAGTGGTGGAAGCCCGACCGGCGGCACGGGTCAGAAGGCGCCCTTGATCAGCCCGCCGTCCACGCGAAGCGTCGCCCCGCTGACGTACTCCGCCAGGTCGCCGCACAGGTAGGCGACGGCGGCCGCGATCTCGTCGGGCTTGCCGAAGCGCCGGCGGTCGTTCGGGATGAGCGCGTCGACGGCGTTCGGGAGGATCTCCTCCCAGGTGTTCCCCCACCCGCGCGCCGGCCCGATCTCCGTGACGAGCTCCTGCGTGGCGTCGACCAGGATCGCGCCCGGGGACACGACGTTCGACGTGACGCCGCTGCCGGCCAGCTCGCGCGTGAGCGAGACCGCCAGGTTGTGCCGCGCCGCCAGGGTCGCGTTGTACTGCGGGTGCGTGTTCATCGGCTGCAGCGCGAGGCCGCCGCCGATCGTGATGACGCGGCCCCAGCCGCGCTCGCGCATCGCCGGGACCAGGTGCTGGATCATCCGCACCCCGGACACGACGTTCACGTTGTACGTGTCGGCCCACTCCTGCGGCGCGGCGTCCGTCCAGGACAGGTGCCGGTAGAACCCGGCGTTGTTGACCAGGATGTCGACCGGCCCGCCCGCGGTCGCCGCCCGCGCGACGTCGGCCGCGCCGTCGTCCGTGGCGAGGTCGCCCAGGACCGCCGTGGCGTCGCCGCCCGCGGCGCGGATCGCCTCCGCCACGGCCTCGGTGCGGTCCTTGTCGCGCCCGTGGACCACCACGGCGGCGCCCTCGGCCGCCAGGAATCGTGCCGTCGCCTCGCCGAGGCCCGCGCTCGATCCCGTGACCAGTGCGCGCTTGCCGCTCAGGTTCAGCTCCATCGTGCTCCTCCGATCGGGCGGGCTCCTCGGCGTGGTGCCGATGCCGTCGCCCACCCACCTTCGTAAGTCTACGACTGTAGACTTACGAAGGAAGGGGTGGGCCAGGTGATCTGGAGCACACCGCTCCTCAGCCCGCGACCGGGGCCCGGTCCTCCTCGGCGGCGTCGAGCAGGCGGACGGCGAGGTCGGCCCGCGACGTGCAGTCCAGCTTGCGCAGGGCGTTGCGGACGTGGCTCTCGACGGTCCGTGGCGAGAGGAACAGGTCGGCCGCGATCTGCCGGTTGGTCCGCCCCTGCGCGGCCAGCAGCGCCACCTCGCGCTCGCGCCCCGACAGCCCCAGCCCGTTGGAGCGCCGTCCGCCGCGCCACGGGTACGGGACCGGGAGCCCGAGCCGGCGCAGCGTACGCGTGACCCGGGCGACGTCGTTGCTCGCGGCCCGCGCGCCGTAGCCGCGCAGGGCCTCCTCCAGGAGCGCGGCGCCCTCGGCGTCGCCGTCCTCGGCCAGCCACTCCCCCAGGCGCTCGACCGCCCGGGACTCCTCCGGGCGCAGCCCGGCCTCGACCACGACCGCGCGTGCCTCGCGCAGCAGCCCGACGGCGCCCGCGTGGTCGCCGTCGGCCCGCGCGACCACGGCGCGGCACGTCAGCAGGGCGGCACGGGCCAGCGGCGCGTCGACGACGCCGAGCCCGGCCGCGAGCTCCTCGACGTGCGCCCGGGCCTGCGGTGTGCGGCCCTGGGCGACGAGCGCGTCGACCAGGCACAGCATCGGCTCGGCGGCCCACACCCAGTTGCCCTTCTGCCGGGCGGCAGCGACGGCGAGGTCGGCCTGGTGGGCGCTGCCCTCGACGTCGTCGAGCGTCAGGAGCAGGCGGGCCAGCGCGCTGCGGCCGGCGAGCAGCGGCCAGACGGCGCCCACGCGGACGGCGTCCTCGACCAGGTCGGTGAAGTGCGCGGCGGCCTCGGAGGCGCCCCCGGACGCGGCGAGCATGACGCCGTGCAGCAGGCGGTCGTCCAGCGAGGCGGCGTCGAACCCGGGGCGCCGGACGACGAGCTCGTGCGCCCGGCCGGCCAGGTCGCCCCAGCGGCCCGCCGCGCAGTCGACGGCGGCGGCCACCAGCTCGATCACGTCGTTGACCCGCAGGTACTCGGCCGCCGCCACCACGCGCCGGCCCTCGGCGAGCAGCCGCTCGGCGCGGCGTACGTGCCCCACGTGCAGCGCGGCCTGGGCCCAGTTCACGCAGGCCCGGGCGTGCTCGCGGGGGTGGGCGGGCAGCGCGGCGTCGCCGAGCAGCGCCTCGACGAGCGGCCAGCCCTCCGGGTCGCCCTGCTCGATCAGCAGGGAGGCGCGCGCGATCCGCACGGCCAGCTCCACCTCGACGGCGCCGCTGCGGCGGGCGGCGTCCTGCGCCTGCTCGCCGCGCCGGGCGTGCACGGCCATCGGGCGGTCGGTCACGGTCTCCGGGGCGGCGAGGATCGCGAGCGCCCGGGCGAGCAGCGCGGGGTTGTCGGCCAGGTCCGGCAGCGCCAGCTCGATCTCGCGATAGCCGGCGTCGGCCAGGCCCTGCTGCCGGAACAGGCGGCCCAGGGCGAACCGGAGCTCGCCGCGCACGTCGCCGGGCAGCAGCTCACCGGCCAGGAGCTGCTGCAGCAGCGGCACGGCCTCCTCGTGGGCGAGGCCGTCCACGGCCGCCCGGCCGAGCTTCACGGCCAGGCGCAGGCGCTGCTCGGTCGGCAGGTCGGCCTCCATGGCCTGCACCAGGAGGCGCGCGGCGTGGGCGTCGTCGCCGTGCGAGACGGCCAGGTCGGCGGCGTCCTCGGCGTACGCGACGAACCGCACGGTGTCGCCCGCGCGGTGGTAGTGGTGCGCGAGGCGCGCGACCGGGCGCGGGCCGTCGCGGTCCTCGATGGCGCGGGCCACGGTGCGGTGCAGCAGCCGGCGGGTGGGCGTGGGCAGGGCGTCGTAGACGATCTGCTCGGCCAGCACGTGCCGGAACCGCACCTGCCCGTCCTGCTCGTGCAGCAGCCCGGCGGTGATCGCGTCGACCAGGGCCTCCACGACCCGGGCGGGCGGCAGGCCGGTGACCTCCGCGATGAGGTCGACGTCGACGGGGTGGTCCAGCACGGAGGCGACGCCCAGCACCTCGCGGGTGCCCTCGGCGACGCCGTCCAGCCGGCCGAGCACCACGTCGCGGAGGGCCGTGGGCACCGCGAGGTCGGTCAGCACGTCGTCCTGCTGCGCGGCGTCGTCGGGCAGCGGGGTCTCGTGCAGGGCCCCGAGCACCTCCTCGGCCACGAACGGGATGCCGCCCGTGCGCTCGTGGAGCGTGGCGGCGAACCCGGCGGAGACCTCGGTGCCGAGGATGCGCCCGGCCAGCTCCCCGACGCCGGCCGGGTCGAGCGGGCTGAGCGTGAGCGCCAGCGGCGGCCCGGACGCGGCGCGCGCGAAGGACTCGCGGACCGGCAGCGGGCTGCCGCCGCTGCGCAGCGTCAGCACGATGCACAGCCCCGCGGGCTGGTGCGCGGCCAGGAAGGTCAGGAAGTCGAAGGTGCTGCTCTCGGCCCAGTGCACGTCCTCCAGCACGAGCACCGCGGGGCCCATGCGGTCGAGCAGCTCGGCGGCGGCCCGGAACACCCGGTGGCGCGCGGCACGCTGGTCGGCGAGCTCCGGGGGCGGCGGCGGGAGCCGGTCGCCCAGCTCGGGCACGAGCGGCGCGAGCGCGCCCACGACCGGGTTGTAGTCGCCGGGCCGCACCAGGTCGGCGTGGTGGGACAGGACGTCGAGCACCGGCGCGAGCGGCAGCGGCTCCTGCAGGTGCTCGCAGTGGCCGATCAGCACGGGCATCCCCGCGAGCGCCGGGTCGGTGGCGAGCTCGCGCACGAGGCGGCTCTTGCCGACGCCCGCCTCGCCGTCGATGACGACCAGGGACGGCGTGGCCCGGACCTTGTCGACCAGGGACTCCAGCTCGCTCGTGCGGCCCACCAGGACGGGTGAAACTCGGGGCCTGGCCGGTGGTGCAGTCGCGTGGTCGAGACTCAACGGCTGCTCCCTCCGTGTGGTACCCGGGGACCGTGGTGCCCGTCGTGAGGCAAAAGTCAGTGTATGGCACTGATGTTTCCGGCAATCGACGCCATTACCTTCACTGATCAGCCGCGGATGCTCCGTGGCCGATCTGAAGGAGGGCACATGGACCGACGGTCCGACGAACGCCGGCTGTCACGCGGGCATGTGCGCCGTGCGGCCGCGGTGACGCTCGCGCTCGCGCTCACGGCGACGGCGACGAGCACCGCGGCGGGAGCACCGCCCGAGGCCACGGCGAAGAAGAACTACATCGTGCAGATGGCGCTGCAGCCCGTCGCCACGTACACGGGCGGGGTGGCCGGCCTGGCCGCCACCAAGCCGGCCGAGGGCGAGAAGGTCGACCCGGCCGCGCCCGAGGTCGTCGAGTACGCCAAGCACCTGCGCGGCAAGCACCGCGCCGCGCTGCAGAGCGTGGGCGCCAAGGACCCGCTCTACCAGTACGTGTACTCGTTCGACGGGTTCGCGACGTCGCTGACGGCGGCCCAGGCCGCCGAGCTGCGCACCGAGCCGGGTGTCCTGGCGGTCACCGAGGACGTCCTGGTGCACACCACCACGGCTGACAAGGACGGCGACGGCGAGGAGGGCATCACCGTCTGGGGCGAGCCCAAGACCGCGGCCGCCTCCGCCGACGACGCGCCCCTGTTCAAGGGCCCGGCCGGGCCCGGCAAGCCGGCCGCCGCGGGCGAGGACGTCGTCATCGGCGTCATCGACTCCGGCATCTGGCCGGACAGCGCCAGCTTCTCCGACCGGGACAAGCGCGGCCGCCCGGCCTACCAGCGCCTGCGCGGGTTCGACGGCGAGTGCGACGACGCCGGGACGGTCGGCGACGACTCCTGGGACGACGAGTGCAACCTGAAGCTCGTCGCGGCCCGGCACTTCAACGACGCCTGGGGCGGCGACGCCGGCATCGCCGAGCAGATGCCGTGGGAGTTCCAGTCGGCGCGTGACTACAACGGGCACGGCACGCACACCGCGTCGACCGCGGGCGGCAACAAGGACGTCGCCGTCACCGGTCCGCTCAACAAGTTCAGCTCCACGGTGAGCGGCGTCGCGCCGCGCGCCCGGATCGCCGCCTACAAGGCGCTGTGGTCCGCCGAGGACGGTTCGACCGCGAACGGGTACCCCTCCGACATCGTGGCCGCCATCGACCAGGCCGTCGCGGACGGCGTGGACGTCATCAACTTCTCCGTCTCGGGCACCCTGACCGACTTCCTGGACCCCATGGAGCTCGCGTTCCTGGCCGCCGCCCAGGCGGGCGTGTTCGTGTCCGCCTCGGCGGGCAACAGCGGCCCGGCGTCCGGCACGGTGGCGCACCCGAGCCCGTGGATCACCACGGTCGCGGCGGCCACCCACTCCACCTCGGCCCGCTCCACCGCGACGCTCGGTGACGGCACGAAGGTCTCCGGCACGTCCCTGGCCCCGAAGGCAGTGGGCCCGGTGCCCTTCGTCTACGGGCGCGACGTCGCCGCGGCCGGGGCCACGGTCTCGAACGCCGGCATGTGCTTCACGACGGCCGACAACAACGGCAAGCCCGCGCTGGACCCCGCCAAGGTGGCCGGCAAGATCGTGCTCTGCGACCGCGGCGAGAACCCCCGCGTGAGCAAGGGCGCCGCGGTCGCCGAGGCCGGCGGCGTCGGCATGGTCCTGGTGAACACCCTCGAGGGCGACACGCTCAACACCGACGTCCAGGCCGTCCCGTCGGTGCACGTGGCCGCGACCGACCGCGACGCGCTGCTCGCCTACGCCAAGACGTCGGGCGCCACGGCCACCATCGCCGCGGCCTCCGTCGACACCTCGACGCCCGCCCCGTACACGGCGGCGTTCTCCTCGCGCGGCCCGGCGCTCGCCGGCAGCGGAGACATCCTCAAGCCGGACGTCACCGCGCCCGGCCAGGACATCCTCGCCGCCGTGGCGCCGCCCGGTCAGCAGGGCCTGGACTTCAACCTGATGAGCGGCACCAGCATGTCCGCGCCGTACGTGGCGGGCCTGGCGGCCGCGCTGGTCGAGAAGAACCCGCGCTGGTCGCCCATGGCGGTCAAGTCGGCGCTGATGACCACGGGCTCGGACGTCCTGGACGCCGACCCCGAGGCCGCGGCCACGCTCTTCCAGCAGGGTGGCGGGCACGTGGCCGCGGAGGACTCCACCGACCCCGGCCTGGTGTACGACAGCAACGTCGAGGACTGGTTCGCCTTCCTCTGCGGTGCCACCGACGGCGTGCAGCAGGCCACCTGCGACGCGCTGGAGGAGGACGGGCACAGCCTCGCGCCGAGCGACCTGAACACCCCGTCGATCGCGATCGGGCGGGCCGCCGACGGCGAGAGCGTCACCCGCACGGTGACCAACGTGGGCAAGAAGCGCGCCACCTACACCGCGAAGGTCACCGGCCTGGACGGGCTCGGGGTGCAGGTCAGCCCGCGCAAGCTCACGCTGTCGCCCGGGAGGTCGGCGTCGTTCACCGTGACGTTCACGCGCGGCGAGGCCGACCTGAACACGCGGCTCGCCGGCCACCTCACGTGGTCCGACGGCCGCGGCGGGCACACGGTCCGCTCGCCCATCGTGCTGCGCATGGGGGCCGAGGCCTGGACCGCCCGGTTCAACGGCGGCGAGAACGGCCTGGGCGCCAACGACGACAACGGCAACGAGACGCTCACCTCGCCCGACGGCAAGGTCGTCTACACCGCCGGCCAGACGTCGCCCGCGAGCTGGGGCGGGTTCCAGAACTCCCCGGTGACCGCGGCCTACGACGCGGAGACGGGCCGGCCCCTGTGGTCGGACGTGTACGGCGGCCCCACCGGGGTGGGCGGTGACCAGACCGGCTTCGGCATCAGCCCGGACGGCAGCACGCTGTTCGTGCTGGCCGCGGGCGGCGGCTACGGCAACGAGTCCGACTACGTCACCATCGCCTACGACGCCGCCACCGGCGAGCGCCGGTGGACCTCGGTGTACGACGCCAAGGGGCGGTCCGACTACGGCGAGGCCCTGGCCGTGAGCCCGGACGGCTCGGCCGTCTACGTCACGGGCATGTCGCTCCTCGACGACGAGGGTGCCGCCGACTACGGCACCGTCGCGTACGACGCCGCCACGGGCGAGGAGCTGTGGCGCTCCCTGTACGACGGCCCGGTCGGCGAGACCGACGCGGCGCGCGCCATCGCGGCGTCGCCGGACGGGTCCGCCGTGGTGGTCACCGGCCAGAGCCGCGGCGAGGGCAAGAGCCTCATCGACTGGGGCACCGTCGCGTTCGACGCGGCCACGGGCGAGCAGCTCTGGGACGCGACCTACGACGGCCCGGACGACAAGGGCGGCTCGGGCGGCGCCGTGGCGATCACGTCGGACGGCACCGTCGTGGTGACCGGCGACAACCAGAGCGCCGAGAACTCCACCGACTGGGTCACCATCGGCTACTCGCTCGAGACCGGCGAGGCGCTGTGGACCGAGCGGCTCGACGGCGGCACCGGCGACACCGACGTGCCCCGCACGGTCGTGGTGAGCCCCGACGGCGGCTCCGTCGTCATCACGGGCAACTCGTGGGGCGAGGGCACCGGCAGCGACTACCTCACGGCCGTCTACGACGCCGCGACGGGCGAGAAGCGCTGGTCGGCGCGGTACGACGGGTCGGGGCACGGGCTCGACGTCGCGTACACCGCGGCGTTCACCCCGAGCGGTGACCACGTGGTGGTCACGGGCCAGAGCAAGGGGGCGGACACCGAGGAGGACTTCGCGACCGTCGCCTACGACACCGCCTCGGGCGAGCAGGTCTGGTCCGGGGTGTACGACGCCGGCGGGTCCGGCGACGTGGCGAACGCCGTGGCCGTCACGGAGGGTCCGGGCACGCAGACCCGGATCGTCGTCACGGGCCAGAGCAACATCAAGCTCGACGAGATGACGAGCGACGCCGACATGGCGACGCTGTCCTACCTGGTCGAGCTGGGCTGAGCGAACCGCTGGTCGAGCTTGTCGAGACCTCACGAGGGTCTCGACAGGCTCGACCAGCGGTGGTGGTCAGTCGACCGTGTAGGCCCGCACGACCGTCTTCTTCACCGTGCCGCCCGCCGCGTCCCGGGCCTCGACCCGGAGCGAGACGTGCTCGGTACCGCGCGGGGCCTTGACCGTCGCGTCATAGACGCCCGCGCCGGCCTTGGCCGTCGTGGCCCGGTGCCAGGTGGCGCCGTCGTCGGCGGACCACCACAGGCGCACGTCCTCGACCGACGACGCGTCGTACGCGTCCTCCTGGTGCGTGGCGGTGACCCGCACCCGGGTGTTCCGGGGCGCCGAGCCGGACGGGTCGAGCCCCCGCACGTCCCACGCCGTGTCCAGCAGGGGCGGGCGTGCGTTCCCTTCGACGTCGGACCTCGCGTGGAACGTCCACTCGCCGCGCACGCTGGTCGCCAGCCGGTAGGCCGGGTCGTCGGGCGTGCTCTCGAGCAGCATCCGGTAGTCGGCCCCGCCCTCCGGCACGGTCGGGAACGAGTAGGGCTCCGGGACGTCGTCCACCAGCTCGCCGTCCTGCCACACGCGCAGGCGCAGCGCGACGTCGGAGCCCCACAGCACGCCGCCGTCGTCGTCGGCCCGGTCGGTCGGCGCCAGGTTGAGGCGGTCGTCCCAGTGCTCCACGGGCGTGATGTTCGAGACCGCGGGCGCGAGCACACCCGCCGCGAGCCCCTGCCGGACCCGGCCCGGCTTGCTCCAGACGTGCGTCTCGGCCTCGGCGAGCACCACGCCCACGCCGTCCTCCTGGATCTCCGACCGGAGGTACCACCGTCCCGGCAGGGTGGTCAGGTACTCGGTGCGCCGAGTGCCCACGGGGACCGCCTCCGTGAGGCCGCCGGCGATGATGGTGCCCGGCTCCCAGTACATGCGCTCCGCCAGGTGCGTGTCGCCGACCGAAGCGCCGTAGGTGGTGTCGACCGCGACCGTCGTGCGGCGGTCGCCCCGCAGCTCCGGCACCTCGACGCCCTCGCTGTGGTGGGCGAGGTCGTAGCGGTAAGGAGCGGCGTCGTCCCCCGTGGCGGGCGGGAGCAGCGTGGCCTGGACGATGGTGTCGTAGTCGCCGTGGGTCGCCGCCGGCACGGGGGTGAGCGCGAGGTCCGTCTCCGGCCCGTACTTCACGTTGATGCTGGCGGAGACGAACTCCAGCGCGTCCTCGGTCTCCAGCGAGAGGCCCAGGCTCGCCAGGTCGGCAGGGCGCTGCGTCGAGGTGGTGACCTCCCGCGCGGTGGTCCCGTCCAGCAGCACCTCGGCGTCGGCGGTGGCGTCGACCTCGTCGCTGCCCAGGAACAGCGCGTCGGTGACGGCGCCGTCGTCGTCGAGGGTCTCGATGTAGGCCACCGGGCTGTAGATGCCCGGGATGACGCGCGCCTTGGCGACGCCGTCCCTGAAGAAGAGGTTGGTGGCGTACGGCTCGCCGTTGTCCGCGTCCAGGCGGATGGCGGCACCCCAGGTGTCGGCGCTGACGGGCTCGCCGTCGCGGTCGACGGCGCGCACCGTCAGGTCCACGTACTCGCGCTCCTTGGCCCAGCCGACGGGCGTGCGCACCTCGGTGCCGTCCGGCCCGGTGGCCACGACGTTGCCGCCGATCGCGCCGAGCTCGCCGGGGCCGTCCGTCACGGTCGCGTCGACCTCGGCGGTCCCGCCCGCGGGCACGACGACGGAGTCGGCCGACAGCGTGACCGCGTCCGGCACCGTGCTGCCGGACGCGTCGGTGACGTCGGCCGCCAGGGTGAGCGTGACGTCGTCGGCGCCCGCGTTGGCGTAGGTCAGGGTGCCGGCCGACGACTCGCCGTCGTGCGGCCAGGTGAAGGTGCCCAGCGACAGGGACGCCGGGGTCGCGGTGACCTCCTGCGCGAGGGCGCCGGGGATCGTGATGCGCCCCGCACCCTCGGACCAGACGTCCGCGCCCGTGGGCTCGGCCGAGGCCATCAGCGCGGCCTTGAGGGCCTGTCCGTCCAGGTCGGGCCGGGCCTGCTTGAGCACCGCGGCCGCGCCGGCCACGTGCGGGGTGGCCATGGAGGTGCCGCTCAGCGCGACGTGCAGGTCGTCGACCGGGTCGCCCACGGTCGTGCCCGTCGCGCGTGCGGCGACGATCCCGTCGCCCGGCGCCACGACGTCCGGCTTGAGCAGCCCCGGCTCCACGCCGCCGCGGCTGGAGTACCAGGTGACGGCGTCGTCGTCGTCCACGGCGCCCACCGTGAGGGCCGACGCCGCGATGCCCGGCGAGCCCACCGTGCCGAGCCCGAACTCACCGTCGTTGCCCGCGGCCACGACGAAGAGCGTGCCGAACTGGGCGGACAGCTCGTCCACCGCCACGGCGTCGGGCGAGGGGACGTCGAAGAACAGGCTGCCCAGGGACAGGTTCACCACGTCGGCGCCCTCCGCGGCCGCCCACTCCATGCCCTCGATGACGCCGGACAGCTCGCCGTTGCCCTCGTCGTCCAGCACCTTGCCGACCAGCAGGTCGGCGTCCGGGGCCACGCCCTGGTTCACGCCGTCGGACGCGTCGCCCGACCCGGCCAGGATCGAGGCGACGTGCGTGCCGTGGCCTGCGCCGTCGGTCGCGTCGCCCTTGCCGGTGAAGTCGCGCTCGCCGACGACGACCTCGTCGAGGTCGGGGTGGGTCGCGTCGATGCCCGAGTCGAGCACGGCCACCGTCACGCCCTCGCCCGTGAAGCCGGCGTCCCACGCCTCGGGGGCGCCGATCTGCGGCATCGAGTCGGCGTCGGTCGCGCGGACCGGCTGGTCCAGCCAGACGTAGCCGACGGCGTCGGGGGCCGGGGCCTTCCGGGACTGCTTGCCCGGGGCCTCGACCGGGGCGAGGCTGTCGAGGAGCTTCTCGGCGCGGCCCCTGGGCAGGACGTCGGCGACTGCACCCAGGGACTCGAGGTTACGGTCGGGGGTGACGCCCGAGGCCGCCCAGTCCTGCTCGGGAGGGGTCGCGGAGCGGGCGGCGTCGTTGGTGCCGGCGTCGTTGGTGGCGGCGTCGTTGGTGGCGGCCGCCGCCGCGGTCTGGACGATCACGGGGAGGGTGTCGCGCGAGGCGTCGTCGTAGCCCGCCTTGACGAGGCCCGTCACGTCGAACAGCGCGCGGTCCAGGCGGCCGGGCACGAGCCGCGCCACGTCGCGCGGGACCACGTAGAGTTGGTCCCCCTCGCGCTGCTGGAAGAACGCCATGTGCTCCCGGCCCGGGCCGGGCCGCACGGTCACCGTCTCCGGGTCCGGCGTGCCGTCGGCCGCGGTCTCGATGGAGACGACGTCGCCCGTCAGCAGCGTCACGCTCACGGTGCGGCCCGGGGCGGTGGGCTGCTCCTGGGTGCCCTGTGGTGCCGGTGTTTCCTGCGGTACGGACGCGGTGGCCCACGTCCCCCCGCCCAGCGCGATCGCCAGAGCGACCGCCGCTGCACTTGCTCTCTTGCGCATCGGGTTCTCCCGTCCGAGTCGAGCACGCCGCCTGTGCGGCGCCACGTCTTCCCAGACGCACGCGAACCTCCGCAGGGTTGCGTGACCTGGGAAAATACTCGGAACGGACTTTCTCGGCAGGCGGATTCGGGGGCGTTCCCTTAGTTCCCTTCGAGGCCGGGGTTTCTTCGCTTTGACGCGGCGCAAAGCGAAGAAACCCCGGCCTCGAACTGGAGGTACCTGGGGCGGACGACTTCGTTCAGGGTCAGGGGTCGGTGCTGGGTTTTCGATGTCAGGGTCTGCGCCGAGCTCGGGCGTCGAGGTCAGGGTCGGGCGTGAGGGTCGGGCGTGAGGGTCGGCCGGGACGACGGCGGATCGACGAGACGGCGGACCGAGACGACGGCGGGACGGGCCGACAGCGGGACGGGCCGGCAGCGAATCCGATGCCCGAATCCGAGCTCGAGCCCTCCGTTCTGCCCTGAGCAGATACGGGCGACTCGACGAGCGGTGCGTACGTGTGTGCCATATGTTGATGGCATGACGCGAGCGGGTGAGGTACCAGGACGAGCAGGCAAGCAGCCTGCTCGATCGGTGCTGCCCGGGAACGGGCCAAGGCGGCCTGCCGGGCCGGTGCTCCCCGGGAGCGGGCCGAACCTGCCTGACGGGTCAGTGCTGCCCGATGGTGCCCTGCTGCCGGGTAGTCCCCTGCGGCCCGGTCGCGCCGGGGAGTCCGGTGCACCGACACACGACGGAACCGTCGACGTAGCGAGTGTCCGGGCCGTACGACGGGCCCTGGCAGAGATGATCTTGCCTGGCGCCACTGACACTCCTGCCGGTGTGCCTGGGGTGGTGCAGGCGGAGTGGGTGGACCTGCTTGGGGAACTGGAATCAGTGAAGAACGCGATCACCGCAACGCAAGCGCGGCTGACGGTGGCGCTGGACGAGGCCACCCGGGCTGACGAGGCCCGGCAGAGCATCCGCGCCGAGCGGCAGGGTCGTGGTGTGTCGAACCAGGTCGGCGCGGCGCTGCGGGTCAGCCCGCACGCGGGGGCCGGGTTCGTGTCCGCGTCCCGGGTCTGGGTCACCCAGATGCCACACACCTTCGCTGCCCTCCAGGCCGGGGTGCTGTCCCAGTGGCGGGCCACCCTCCTGGTTCGCGAGACGTCGCACCTGTCGCTGGAGCACCGGGCGCTGATCGACGAGGAGATCTGCGGCCCCGCGCACCTGGCCGAGCTGGCCCGGATGAGCACCCGGCGGCTGATTGCCCGGATCAAGGAGCTCGCTGCCCAGCTCGACGTGCACGCGTGCGTGAAGCGGAACGCGAAGGCCGTCTCGGAGCGGCGGGTCTCGATCCGTCCGGCGCCGGACCTGATGGTCTACCTGACCGCCTTGGTCCCGATGGCACAGGGAGTGCAGGCCTACGCCCAGCTCAAGGCGTCCGCCGAGACCGCCAAGGCGTCCGGTGATGAGCGTGGAGTGGGCCAGATCATGGCCGACACCCTGATCGAACGCGTCACCGCCCGTGAACCGGGCCGCGCGGACGATGTCCCGGTCACGATCAACCTGCTGGTCTCTGACGACACCCTTCTCGCGGGCGGCAACCAACCTGCCGTAGTCGTCGAGGGCGCACCCGCCGGTGCGGGTGTGGTCCCAGCCCCGGTGGCCCGCAACCTCGCCGCCCATGCGATCGACACGGACACGGCGTGGCTGCGGAGCATCTACGTCAACCCGCACGGCCGCCTCCTGGCCACGACATCCACATCCCGGTTCCACCCCCAGGGCCTCGCAGCGCTGTTGCGGGCCCGGGAGCAGGGCATCTGCGCCACCACCTGGTGCGACGCCCCGATCCGGCACACCGACCACGTCACCCCGTATGCCGAGGGCGGCCCGACCAGTCTCGACAACGGCCAAGGCCTGTGTGCCAGGTGCAACCACGCGAAACAAGCCCCCGGCTGGTCGCAGAAGACCACCCAACTCAACGGGCTCCATGCCGTCGAGACAGTCACGCCGACGGGGCACACCTATGTCTCGGTCGCGCCTACGCCGCCGACACCCGCCAGGGCCAGCAACACGACAACGGGCTCGGACGCGCCCCCGGCCCACGGCGCAGACCCGTACCCGAACGGGGCGGCACCCGACGGCGCGCTGGTCGCCGACCACACCGGGCAAGGTCTCGACGGACAAGATCTCGACTCGGACCCCACCCGGTACACGGCCATGCCCGGTGACGGTCCGAGTGCGACGCCCACCCGCGACCGGACCGCGACAACACCATGGACCCCGGCCGTCGGCATGACCGGCCCCGCGCCCGGCCGCATCCCACGCAGCCGCTACTCGATCGGCTGCCAGACCACCCCCGCTCACGGCGCGCTCCCCTACCGACCGAGCACACCGCCTCGCCGACCCCGCCCGGCACACCAACCACCCCGCCGAGCACCAGGCAGAGCGCCCAGCAGGTCACGTCGACCTGACGTGTCCTGGACGCACCCCACCTGACGCACCACCTACGCGGGATCAGCCACCGGTCGCTGCTCCGACGTCTCCAGGCGCAGCGACCGCGGGGACACGTACCGACGGCGGTCCGTCACCACGATCGTGGCGAGCAGCCCCACCGCGAGCCACGCGACCAGCTCCGCCACGCCCCCGCCCAGCCCCGCACCGTCCGTCATGACCGCGCGCAGCGCGCTGATCGCGCCGTGCGTCGGCAGCACGCCCGCCAGCGCGTACAGCGGCCCCGGCAGCGTGGAGACCACCCCGGTCGCCACGGTCAGCACCGCGACCGCGAGCGAGGCCAGCCGTCCGCCCGTCCCGAAGATCGCGGCCAGCGCCTGGTTCAGCGCCACGAACGAGGCCGCCGCCAGCAGTGCCACCAGCAGGAAGCCCACCGCCGCCGACCAGCCCAGCCCCAGCACCGGGATCGCGACCACCGAGATGACGACCGCCGCGGTCGCCGCCGCGACCGCCCCTGGCACCGCCGCCCGCAGGATCAGCCGCCACGTCGGCTCGCGCGACGTCAGGATGCCGGCCGGCAGCGGCCGCGTCGCGATGTACGTGACCAGGGCCAGCGCCCACAGCGCCAGCGCCGCGAACAGCGCGACCGACAGCACCCCGAACGCCGCGGACGTCGTGCTCGACGTCGTCGGGGTCGCCGCCACCTCGGAGAGGTGCTCGCTCTCGTCGTCGGTGTACGTCGGCACCTGGTCGACGGCGTCGGACAGCCCGGAGGCGAGCTGCCCCGCGCCGTCGTCCAGCTGACCCGCGCCCGACGCGACCGACTCCGCGCCTGGCACCAGCTCGTCGGCGCCCGCCGCCAGGCCGCCCGCCCCCGACGCGAGCTGCTGCGCGGCCGAGTTCGTCTGTGCCACCCCGGTGTCCAGGTCCGCCGCCCCGGCGGCGGTCTGCCCGGCCGCGGTGTCGACCTGGCGGGCACCCGACGCGACCGCCTGCGCACCGGCGTTCAGGTCGTCGGCCGAGCTCGCCGCCGTGGCGATACCAGCGGCCAGCTCCCCCGACCGCGACGCAAGCTCCGCACTCCCCCGCGCGACCTGCCGCGAGCCGGTGCGCAGGGACTGCACGGCGTCGCGCGCGGCCGCGATGTCGGTCCGCACCTGGTCCTTGCCCTCGTCGAGCCGCTCGACGGCGGAGTCCGCCCGGTCGGCGGCGCGGCCGAGGGCCTGACAGAAGTCCCGGTCGGCCACCACGCCCGTGCCGCACCGTTCGGCCAGCCGACGCACCTCGGCGGCCACGTCCTGGACGTCCGGCAGCCGGTCGAGCCCGCTGATCGCTCGGTTCGCCACGGGGACCACCCGGTCCGCCAGCCGCTCGTTGCCGTCCGCGACGCGGCCTGCGCCGTCGGCCAGCTCCTCGGCGGCGGCAGGGAGCCGGGCCGCGCGCTGCGCGGCGGTGTCCAGCGCCGACGAGAGCGCGGCCGTGCCCTGGGCGACCTGCCCGGCCCCGGCGGCAACCTCCCCCGTGGCCCCGGCGAGCTGCGCGGTGCCCGACGCGAGCCCCGCCGACCCGGCCGCGAGCTGCGTGGTCCCGACGGTGAGCTGGCCCGCACCGGAGGCCAGTCCCGAGGCCCCGGAGGCGAGCTGGCCCACTCCCCCGGACAGCTCGTCCGCCCCGTCCGCCAGGTCCGAGGCACCGGAGGCGAGCTGGTCGGCGCTGTCCGACGCCTTGCCGAGCTGGTCGTGCAGGCTGGTGAACGCGCCGTAGACGTTCCCGAGGTACGTCTCGACGATCGTCTGGTTCAGGGCGTCCTGGGTGTCGTCGGCGACGTTTCCGGCCAGGTAGGGGTCGGCCACGCCGGCGGCCGTGGTGGTGCGCACGTCGAGGCCGGCCTGGACGGCGTCCATCGGGTCGTCCTCAGTCGCGGCCGACATGCCCTGGGCGGAGAAGTCCTTCGGGATGGTGACGACGGCGGCGTAGCCCCCGGAGCCGAGCCCGGAGTCGGCGTCCGCGGCGTCGGTGAGCACCCACTCGTAGGCGGAGTCGTCGTCGTGGGTCAGGTTCCCGGCGAGCGTGCGGCCCAGCGGGACCTGCTGGCCGTCGACCTCGACCGGCTCGTCGTTGTTCACGACGGCGGCCCGGGCGGTCCCGTGGTCGCTGCCGGGCGACCAGAACGCCCAGGTGAGCAGGCCCATGACGAGCAGCGGCACGGCGACCAGCGCGGTCCAGGTGCGCCAGGTGAGCGGCCGGGTCGTCAGGGCCCGGGCGGAGGCGGCGAACGACATGGTCATCACAGGACCTCTGCGGGTCGGTGGGTCAGGGCGTAGAGCTGGGTGGCCTCCAGCGGCAGCAGGTCGACCACCCGGTCGGGGTCCTGGCAGGCCAGGACGAACGTGGCGGGCGCCCCGCCGGAGGTGACCCGGAAGCCGAGCAGGTCGTGCAGCCGGGCGCGGGACGCGGAGCGCAGCACCAGGTCGGCGTCGTCGACCAGGATCAGCTCGATGTCGCGGGCCAGCGCCTCGGCGACCTGCCCGGCCGGATCGGCCGCGCCCCGCCCGTCGACGACGGCGACCCGCGGCCGCAGGGCGTGCACGTGCTGCGGCAGCACCTGCCCCAGCACCTTCAGGTCGCCGCGGTGGGTGGTCACGCGGCCCGCGAGCGAGAGCAGCAGCGCCGACTTGCCGACGGCGCCGGACCCGTGCAGCACGAGCACGTCGCCGCGGGGCACGTGCAGCTCGACGTCGCGGTAGACGGGGTGGCCGCGGTCGTCGTCGAGGCTCAGGGCCCGCGCGCTGATCACCTCGTCGTTGGGCGGCGTCGGCCAGTCCGCCAGGCGCAGCTCGTGCAGCAGCCCGTCGCCCTCGGCGTCGAACACGGGCAGCCGCCGGTCCAGCGCGGGCGGCAGGCCCCAGGCCCGGTCGCCGAGCAGCGCGAGCACCGCGGGCACGAAGGTCATGCGCACCAGGAACGCGTCGATGAACACACCCACGGCCAGGGCGAACGCGATCGGCTTGATGGTGGAGCTGCCGTCCGGCACGAACGCCGCGAAGACGCCGAACATGATGAGCGCCGCCGCGACGACCACACGGGAGGCGGAGACGAAGCCCTCCTCGATCGCCTCGTGGGCGTCGCCGTGGTGGGCGTAGTGCTCGCGGATCCGCGAGACGAGGAAGACCTCGTAGTCCATGGCCAGGCCGAACAGCACGCCCATGAGGATGATCGGCAGGAAGCTGACGACGCTCCCTACGTGCGCGACGTCGAGCAGGGCGGCGCCGTGCCCCTCCTGGAACACGAGCGAGGTGAGGCCGAAGGCGGCCCCGATGGAGAGCAGGTAGCCGACGGTCGCCTTGACCGGCACCCAGAGCGAGCGGAAGACCATGGCCAGCAGCACCAGGGACAGCCCCGCGACGAGGATGCCGAACGGCAGCAGGGCGGCGCCCAGCCGGGCGGAGACGTCGATGCCGACGGCGGTCAGGCCGGTGACCGCCGTCTGGCTGTTGTGCTCGTCGAGCCAGTGCGGCTCCTGGGCCCGGATGCGTTCGACCAGCGCGTCGGTGCGGGCGTCGTCGGGCGCCGTGGTGGGGACCACCTGGATGATGCCGGTGTCACCCTTCTCGTTGGGCGTGGCGAGCGGCACCGCCGCGACGCCGGGGATGTCGCGGATCTCGTCCGCGAGGTCGTCGACCAGCTTGGCCGGCTCGGTGGACTGGATGACGTCGGCCGTCACCAGCAGCGGGCCGTTGTAGCCGACGCCGAAGTGCTCGGCGACCACGTCGTAGGTGTCGCGCACGTCGGTGCCGACCGGCTGGCTGCCGTTGTCGGGCAGCGCGAGCCGGAGGTTGGCGGCGGGCACGGCCAGCGCGCCCAGCCCCAGCACGACGACAGCGATCGTGATCAGCGGGCGGCGCGTCACGAACCGGACCCACGGCCGGGCGACGCGCAGCCGACGGCGCCGCTGCCGGCGGGGCTTCCGGGGCGCCAGCCGCTTCCCCGCGAAGGCCAGCAGCGCGGGCACGAGTGTCACGGCGACGCTCACGGCGACGGCGACGCCGAGCGCCGCCGCGACGCCCATCGTCGTCAGGAACGGGATGCGGGCGACCGCCAGGCCGAGCAGCGCGATGAGCACCGTCAGCCCGGCGAACAGCACCGCGGAGCCGGCCGTCGCGACGGCCCGGGCGATCGACTCCTCGACCGACAGCCCCTCGGCGAGCTGGTCGCGGTGCCGGGACAGCAGGAAGAGCGCGTAGTCGATGCCCACGGCCAGGCCGATCATGACGGCGAGCATCGGGGCGGTCGAGGAGACCGGCACGAAGAGGGTGCCCAGGTAGACCAGCGCGACGGACACGCCCACGCCCAGCACCGCCGTGAACAGCGGCATCACGGCCGCGATGATCGACCGGAACATGAGCAGCAGCACGACGAGCGCGATGACCAGGCCGATCATCTCGGTGGCGCTGAGCCCCGGGATGCGGTTCGCGAACGCGTCCCCGCCCGTGTAGACGCGCGCGCCGTCCCCGACGGTGGCGGCGAGGTCGTCGGCGACGCGGCTGAGGTCGGTCAGCGTGCTGTCGTGGACCTGGGTCGAGTCCACGGTGAGCTGCACCCCGATGTTCGCGGCCCGGCCGTCGGACGAGACGGCGTCGTTGGCGTCCGGGTCGAACGGGTCGGACGCCCGCTCGACCTGCGGCACGTCCCCGATCCGGTCGACGGCGTCGGACACGGCCCCGCGGATGGGACCCGTGTCGACCTGCTGCCCCTCCGGGACGAGCAGGACGAGCTGGGCGGAGGTGCCGCTGACCTGCGGGAAGACATGGTCCAGGTGGTCCATGGCGTCCTGCGACTCCGACCCGGGGACCGTGAAGGTGTCGTCGGTGCCCTTGTTCAGCGCGCCGCTCGCGCCGCCGCACGCGAGCAGGATCAGGAGCCACGCGACGACGACGAGCCCGCGGTGGCGAGCCACCCCGTGGCCGAGCCGATACAGGAATGACGACACCACGCACCTCCTGCGTACCGAGACAGCGCAGTTCCATGCTGACAGCGGGCGGCGGCGCCGACATGTCGAGCGCGGGCGAACCCGGCCGCGGTGGTCGCGGCCGGGTTCGCCCCTCGGTCGTGCGTGGTGCCTCTACAACGGGTGCGCCTACTCCTTGACCGACCCCGCCGTCAGCCCCTCGACGATCCAGCGGCTCGCCAGGGCGAACAGCACCATGGTCGGCAGCACGGTCAGCACCGCGGCGGCCGACATCGGTCCCCAGGCGATGTTGAACGTCGAGATGAAGCCGTTCAGGGCGGCCGGGATCGTCTTGTTGGCGTCGGAGTTCATCAGCACGACGGACAGGAACAGCTCGTTCCAGCAGTTCACGAAGTTGAAGATGAACGCGGCGGCGATGCCGGGCGCCATGACCGGCACGAGCACCCGGAACAGGGCGCCCAGCCGCGAGCAGCCGTCGATCATCGCGGCCTCCTCCAGCGCGTCCGGCATGTTCTCGAAGAACCCGCGCAGCATCACGGTCGAGAACGGGATGCACATGGCCACGTACACGAGGCCGAGGCCGGGCTTGGTGTCCACCAGGCCCAGGTCGGCGAGCATCGCGTACAGGGGCCCGAGCGCGATGAACGCCGGGATCATCTGCGTGAGCAGGAACGCCCCGAGCACCGCGCCCTTGCCGCGGAACTCGAACCGGGCCAGCACGTAGGCGCTGAGCAGGGCGATGAGCGTGGCCGTGGCCCCCGCGACCAGCGCGACCACCAGCGAGTTGCCGATGAACGTGCCGAACGCGGACGTGGCGAACAGCTCGGTGTAGTTGCCGAACGAGAACTCCGACGGCCAGTACTCCAGCGGCCACCGGTTGATCGAGCCGGGCGACTTGAACGAGGTGACGACCACCCAGTACAGCGGGAACAAGGTGATGACCAGCCACAGGGAGAGCCCTGTGACGCGGGCGACACGAGCCGTCATCGCTGGTTCACCCGCCTCATGGCCATCAGGTAGAACGCGCAGAACACGAACAGCACGACCATGACGGCCAGCCCGATCGCGCTCGCGAGCCCGTAGCTGCCCTGCTGGGTGTACTCGATCATCCAGGTGGTGATGATGTGCGTGCGACCCGCGGGCCCGCCGTTGGTCATCGCGTAGATGATCTCGGGCGAGTTGAACGTCCAGATCGCCCGCAGCAGCACGGTCAGCGCCAGCGTCGTCCAGATGTACGGGACGACGATCGAGAAGAGCCGGCGCACCGTGCCCGCCCCGTCGATGGCCGCGGCCTCCAGCACCTCCTCGGGCACCGACTGGAGGGCCGCGAGGATCATGATCGCGAAGAAGGTCACGCCGTACCAGACGTTGGCCACGATCACGGCGACCATGGCGAGCTTCGGGTCGGCGAGCCACGGCAGCGGCGCGTCGATGGCGCCCGCCTTCATCAGCAGGTCGTTCACCACGCCGAACTCGGCGTTGAACATCCAGCGGAACAGCATGCCGACCAGGAAGCCGGACACCGCCCACGGGTAGAAGATCAGCGCCTGGTACAGACCGCGGAAGCGGAACCGGCGCCACAGGGCCAGCGCGACCAGGAACCCGATGACGAGCTGGGGCACGATCGAGCCGACCACCCACACGAGCGTGTTGCCCGCGACGACCGGGAAGACCGGGTCGGCGAGGATCGTGGCGAAGTTGCCCAGGCCCACCCAGGGCGTCGAGGTGAGGTCCCACAGGTTCCAGTCGCGGAACGCCATCTGGGCGCCCTGCAGCATCGGCCAGTAGGTGAACCAGCAGACGAAGACGATGGCCGGCGCGAAGAACCCGAGGATCGTCAGCGCCTGCCGGCGCCCGAAGGTCCTGCGGCGCACGGGCCCGCGCGGGGCGGGGGCCCGTGGCGGCCGGACGGCGGTGGCGCTCACGTCAGTTCTCCGCGGCGTACTTCTCGGTCCAGAACGTGTCCCACTCCTCGAGGAGCTCGCTCGTGGTCATGCTGCCGAGCAGCACCGCCTGCAGGTCCTGGTCCGCCTTCTGCTCCCACTCGGTCCACCAGCTCACGCCGCGCGGCTGCACCACGTTGACGTACGTCTCCGGGTCCTCGGTCATGGTCACGTAGCTCGTCCACGGGCCCTCGGCGTAGAACGGGTCCTCGCCCGCGCCGTCGATGATCGGCACCAGGCTGTTCTCCTGCGCGAACCGGGTGGCCGGCTCCGCACCCGAGAGGAACTCGACCAGGTCGGCCGCCTCCTCCTGGTGCTCGCTCGCCTCGGCCACGCCCCAGCCCGCGGTGGCCAGCGGCTGCGCCGCCTTGCCGGTGGGCCCGGTCAGCAGCGGGGCGGTCGACCACTGCTCCCCCGTGATCGTCGTCGACTGCGACACCGTGGCGATCACCTCCGGGTCCTGCAGCAGGAACGCCGTCGACCCGTTGGTGAAGCCCTCCACCATCTCGGGGTAGCCCCACGACACGGCCGACGGCGGCGCCGCCTCCTCGAACAGCGAGAAGTAGGTGTCGACGGCGTCCTGCGCCTCGGGCGCGGAGAAGATCGTCGACCCGTCCTGCAGCAGGTAGGCGTTCTCCACGTCGAGGTCGTCGATCGTGTACGCCTCCACGGCGGCCACCACGTTGCTGAACCCGTTCTGGCCGCCGCGGAACGCGTAGCCGTAGGTGTTCTGCCCCGGGTCCTGGATCGCGGAGGCCTGCTCCAGCAGGTCCTCCCACGACGTCGGCGGCCCGTCGAAGCCCGCGTCCTCGACGAGGTCGGTGCGGTAGAACAGCGACAGCCCGTAGAAGCCGTACGGCACGTAGTAGCGGGCGCCGTCCTCTGCGGTCACGGCCTGCGCGTTCTCGGTCAGGTCGTCCCAGCCGGCCCACGTCGTGGCCTCGTCCGACAGGTCGTGCAGCCAACCGTTGTTGCTGAACGCCCCGACGGTCGAGTCGCGCACCTCCAGCACGTCCACGCCGCGGCCCGACTGCAGCATCTGCTGAAGCTTCTGGTCGGCCTGGTCGGTGGGCGGGGACACCAGGTCGACGGTGACTCCGGGGTTCTCCGCCTCGAACTCGTCCAGCAGCTCGCGGATCAGGGCCGTGCGGGCCGGGTTGGTCAGGCTCTCGACCATCTGCAGACGGACGGTCCCGTCCGCGGCGGACCCGCCGCCGGAACAGGCGGTGAGGGCGAGCATGCTGACGGTGGCCAGGCTCGCGGTGACGACAGCTCGGGTGCGGTTCACGTGCGCACCTCTCCTTCTTCTCGGTCGGGTGATGTCACTGGCCCCGGCGTTCGTCGGCGAACGCCAGGATCTGGGGTACGGCGCGCTCGACGAACGCCTCGAAGTCGCGCGGCTCGGTGTACAGGTGCGCCGACAGGCGCAGGTAGCCCACGCCGCCGATGCTCGTGAAGGCCGACTCGACGCCGGCCAGGTCGAGCAGGCGCAGGCGCAGCTCGTCGGCGTCCGTCCGGTCCCGCCCGAGCCCGTCGGGCAGCCGGAGCAGGCGCATCGACACCACCGGCATGCCGACGTCGGTCGCCACCGGGGCGTCGACGTGCGGCTGCAGGGCGGCGCCGATGACCGCGGCGCCGTGGTCGGCGAGCGCCGCCATCGTCGCGCGGGCCCGGTCCCAGCCGTGCTCCCGCTCGACGAACTCGATCGCGCGGGGCGAGGCGATGTAGCTGGTGGCGTCCAGCGTGCCCTGCGAGTCGAACCGCGCCGGGTACGGCTCCTCGGCGCCCCACGAGTCGATGAGCGGCCACAGGTCGTCCCGGTCGGTCGCCCGCGTGACCAGCAGGGCCGAGCCCCGGGGTGCGCAGGGCCACTTGTGCAGGTTGCCGAACCACCAGTCGCCGCCCGCGACGGCCGCGGCGTCGGCCACGAGGCCCGGGGCGTGCGCGCCGTCGATCAGCACGCGGGCGCCGCGCTCGTGGGCGAGCTCCGTGATCCGCGCGGTGGGCAGCAGTCGCGCGGTGGGCGACGTGATCTGGTCGACGACGACGAGCCGCACGGCGTCGGTGAGCTCGGCCCGGAACCGCTCGACGACGTCGTCGGCGCTCGCCGCGAGCGGGATGGTGACCGCGCGCACCCGGGCGCCGAAGCGGCGGGCGAGGCGCTGGGCGCCCATGGTGATGGCGCCGTACCCGTGGTCGGTCACGAGGATCTCGTCGCCGGGTGCGAGGCGGAGGGAGTTGAGCACGACGGTCGCCGCCGCCGAGGCGTTGGGCACGAACGCCGTGTCCTCGGCCCGGGCACCGACGAACGGCGCGACCTCGTGCCGCGCGGCCGCGACGAGCTCGTGGGCCCGGGGGAACCAGGCGACGGGGCGCAGGTCGGCCTGCCGCCGCAGCTCGTCCTGGTAGCGCACCACCTCGGTGGGCACCGCCCCGAACGAGCCGTGGTTGAGGTGCACGACCGCGTCGTCGAGCGGCCAGGCCGCGCGCGCCGGTCCCCCGGAAGCGAGACGCACGGGCGCCGCTGCCGGTGCGGTGTGTAGCTGGTGTTCCATCGACGCCTCTCGGTAGTTGTCGGACAACCTTGGCAGCACGAAGCGCTCAGCACCAGAGATTCCCGGCATATGACACCGATCTGTAGGACAGGTTTTACGGGCGCGAAATGTCCGCCCCGGCCCGGGGAACCTGCCATCCTGGTGGGATGCACGAGGTGAGCGCAGTCGAGACGGCCCTGCACGGGCTGCGGACCCTGATCGCCGACGGCTCGCTCCAGCCGGGCGACAAGCTGTCCAGCGAGGGCGAGCTGAGCGAGCGGCTCGGCGTCTCGCGGGGGTCGGTCCGCGAGGCGATCCGCACGCTCTCGGCCCTCGGTGTGGTCGAGACCCGGCGGGGCGCGGGCACCTACGTGGGCGAGCTGCGCGCCGCCGACATGATCCAGACGCTCACCCTGACGGTGGGCCTGCTGCCGCTGGAGTCGATCCTCGAGCTCTTCGAGCTGCGGCGGGTGCTGGAGGCGCACGCCGTCGCCCTGTCGGCCGCACGCTGCGACGACGCGACGATCGCCGGGCTGGGCGACCTGCTCGACCGGCTGGAGGCGTCCGAGGACGAGGACGAGCAGTCGGCGCTCGACCACGAGTTCCACATGGGCATCGCGCGGCTGTGCGGGAACGAGTCACTCGTGTCGATGGTGTCGGTGCTGCGGTCGCGCTCGCGCGCCTACCCGGTGCTCACGCCAGAGACCAAGCGGGTCTCGGACGCCGGCCACCGCGCGATCCTGCGCGCGCTGACGGCACGCGACCCCGTGGCCGCGTCAGTCGCGGCCGCGGCGCACGTGACGCAGAGCGAGGTATGGCTCCGCGAGCGCCGTCCGGCGCCCGAGGCGATCGGCTGAGCTAGTCGTACCGCTCGCCGAGCGGTGTGGTGCCCGCCGCCGTGGCGACGCCCGCCGGGATCATGCCGACCTCCAGGAGCTCCTCGCGGCCGGCCCCGCCGGAGACACCGAGCGTGAGGACGGGACCGACGCCGGGGGCGTAGAGCTTGTACTCGAGCACGTCGGGCTCGATGGTGCTGGTGTCCTTGGTCAGGAGCGCCCGGTCGTAGTGCGCCGCCGGGACCTCGGCCTGCTCGTCCAGGCTGAGCACCGCCCCGTTGTCCTCCGCCTGGCCCGGGTAGAACTCCTGCCGGTACGCCTGGCCGACGGCGGGGTCGCCGGGCACGATGACGCCGGCCAGGGCGCCGTCGCGGCCGGCCTCGAAGGAACCCTCGGTCGTGGTGACCTTGCCGTTCTCGAACTCCGCCGTGTCCTCGCCGAGGTACCAGATCGTGCCGTCCGCGTCCTGGGCGTACCAGTCGAAGGTGTCCTCGACGACGTCGCCCTGCCGGGTCACGGTGTCCCGGACCACGCGGGCGGTGGCGCCGTTGGCGATGTCCTTGGTCTCGCTCGTGACGGTCACGACCACGCGCAGCTCGTGGCCCTGCTCGTCGGTCTCCCGGTAGACCCACTGGGTGCCGGGCTCCATGGGCCAGTACTCGTTGTCGATCTCGGTGGTGAGGCTCGCGGGGTCCAGGTCGAACGGTTCGCCGCCCTGGGGCAGGGCAGCGGCGCTGCTCGACCCGTCCGCCGACGGGGTCTCGTCGGGGCCGCCGGCCAGGCCGCAGCCCGCGAGCAGGAGGAGGGTCCCGGCTGCGACCACCGGGCCAACGGTTCTTCGCGTCCTCATGGCTGTCCCCCGCCTTCGCGACGCCCGGGTACCTACCCGACGACCTTAGGCACGCCGGGCGCGCCCGGTCGCGGGCTGGCCCGACCGCGTCACGCCGGGGCCGGCTCCGTCACGTGCACGACGGCGACGGTGACGTGCGCGTCCGGCAGGCCGTGAGCCGCGAGCAGGTCGCGGACGGTCCGCTGGACGGCGCGCGTCGTCGTGGTGGCGCCGGCCGCCAGGCCGACCCCCAGGGCGATGTCGACCCGGGTGCCGCCTGCGGCCTGCCGCACCACGACCAGCGGCGCGTCGTCGCGGCGGACGCCGAGCCCGCGGGCGCCCGCGCCGATCACCTTGGACACCGCCGTCCCCGCGGCGTAGACGCCGGTCACCCCGGCGGTCGCGCGGACGGCTGCCTCGATCCGCGCCGCGATGTCGGTCTGCTGCTCGCCGTTCAACGACGTCCCTCCTCGGTTCGGTCCCGCTGCCGGACGTCGGTGACCGTGATGTCGATCCCCGTGACGTCGAGCGCCGTGTGCGTCGCGAGCCGGTCGGCGATCTCCGCGCGCAGCCGCGCGGTGACGCCGGGGACCGGCTGGCCGTAGAGCAGGCTGACGTCGAGCAGCACCCGGACGGGGCTGCCGAGGTGGGTGACGTCGCCGTCGAACCGGCACCGCCCCACCAGCACGCCGGGCACCACGTTCTCGGCGGCCCGCACCAGGCCGCGCACGGCGCCCTCGGTGATCACCAGGTCGGCGTCCGGCGTGGGCGCGGCCAGCGGGATGCGGCGGCCGGACCGCGCCTCCAGCACGATGTCGCCCAGGATCCGGGACACCCAGCCGTCGTCGGCCGCGGGCTCGGCGGCCGTGTCGGCCGCGATGAGGTCAGGGGTGAGGTCGCGCAGCCGCTGAAGGGAGTCGAGCGCGAGCAGGCAGGCCGCGGAGCCCTCGATCGACGGGTCGGGCGGGGTGCGCCCGGCCTCCAGGTAGTCGGAGAGCTCCTCGATGGTGTGCCCGTCGAGGTCGTCGTCGGGTGTCATCTCCACCCCTCCATCCGCACGATGATGTGCTTGCGCGCGCGAGCCAGCAGGCCCCTGACGGTCGTCACCGGAGTATCCATCGCCTCGCCGATCTCGTCGTAGGAGAGCCCACCGACCTCGCGCAGCACCCAGCACTCGCGCTCCGCGTCGGCCAGCCCGCGGAGGGCCGCGGCCAGCGCCTCGACCCCGGCCCGGCCCTCCACGACGCGCGGCGGCGCCGTGTGGGCGGGGGCCGGTGCCGGGACGTCGTCGACGCTGACCTGCGGGCGGGTCGCCCGGAGGCGGTCCAGTGCCTTGCGGCTGACGATCCGCATCAGCCAGCTGCGCACCTTGCCCGGGTCGTCCAGCTCGGGCAGCCGCTGCCAGGCGGTCACGAAGGCCTCCTGCACCACGTCGTCCACCTCCGCGCTGCCGTTGAGCATGCGGCGGGTGGTGGCCCGCATGACGGGCGTGTACCGGCGTACCAGGACCGCGAAGGCCGCGACGTCGCCGTCCGCGGCGCGCCCCGCGACGATGTTGTCGTCGGCGCCGTCCAGGGCCGTCATCGCACCCTGGTCCGCGCGTGCAGGCCGTCTCGCCAGCGCCGGTCCGCCAGGTGCACCAGCACCGGGACCCGGACGCCGGCCAGCTCGTCCCAGTCCGCCAGCGCCGCCTCGGCCGCCGCCAGCACGCCCGCCAGGTCGGCGCCGCGCCGGACGATCACCGTGAGGCAGATCGCGGGCGCGCCCTTGACCCGGTGCACGCCGGTCCGCGCCGAGAGCACGTCGGCGCGCTCGGCGAGCGGGTCGGCGAGCAGCGCCCGCGCGACGCCCTGGTCGACGGTCGTACGGCCGTCCTGCGCCTCCAGCCGGACGACGGTGGGTGTCCGGCCGCCGCCGCGGGTGCGGAGGAACACAAGCAGCAGGACCAGCAGCACGACCGCCGCGGCCAGGGCCGCGGCCTGCGCGCCGGGCAGGCCGGCGACGTCGGGCAGCCCGGCGGCCCATGCCTCGGACCACCGCGCCGCCGAGCTCGCGCGCTCCGCGGGCGCCAGCGCCCCGGTGTACCGGGACGGCGCACCCAGGAGCACCGCCGCCCCGCCGGCCGCGACCAGCAGGAGCCCGCAGACCAGGAGCAGCGCGCGGTTGGACCAGCGCCAGGTCGAGCTCATCAGATCACCCCCCGTTCGGCGACGAGCACGCGCTGCGCGGTGGTGAAGCCGACGGCGCCGAGCGTGGCGGAGGCGGTGTCCGTCGCCGCCTCGCGGTCCACGGGCACGCCGCTGGTCGGCGTCAGCCGGACCGTCGTGCGGCGCCGGCCCACGGTCGCGGACACCTGGCGCGCGTCGAGGCCGCAGCGCACCGCGACGGCCGCGACCACGGCGTCGGCGAGCACGCCGTCGTCCACGAGCAGCGCCACGCGGTCGGTGCTGCGGGCGCGCCGGCGCAGGCGGCCGGGCAGGACGGCCGCGAGGACCAGGACGAGCCCGAGCACCAGGGCCACGATGCCCACCGCGGTCAGCGGGGCGCCATCGGCCCAGGACGTGGCCTGGCCGAGCCGTTCGCCGAGGGTTTCCCGCACCCCCGGGGCGGCGAGCCACCACATGCCCAGGCCGAGCGCGACGAGCAGCAGCAGCGCGAGCACCGCGGCCAGCACGACGGCTGCGCCAGTACGAGGCGAGTGCGTCTCGCGGCGCAGGACGCGCCGGTAGACGGCCTGCTCGCGGTTCACAGCGCCCTCCGTCCGCTGATCCGGTGCACGCCCGCGTAGCGCACGTCGACGCGGCCGACCGTGCGCCCGGCGAGGTCGCGCAGCCCGGCGATCACGTGCCCGCGCACCTCGGCCGAGCGCTCCGCGACCGTGCCGGTCACGCCGCCGCCGACCGCGACGGGCAGCGTCACCGCGACGGTGAGCGCGCCGGCGGCGTCGGCCAGGCGGACCGCGACCCGCCCGGCGGGCACGTGCCCCGCGTCCCGGGCCAGGTAGGCGGCGAGTCGCTCGACGGCGCGCGCCGAGATGCGGGTGGTGCCCGGCACGCGGCCGTCCGCACCCCCGGGTTCGGTGATCGTCATGACGACGAACGCCCGCCCCGGAAGGCGTCCGCGAGCGCCCGGAGGTCCAGCCGCCCGTCGGCCACCCGACCTATCGCGGCGCCGACGAGCATGGCCACGCCCACGAGCACGAACGCCCAGAAGCCCAGGCCGATCCAGGTCAGGGCCAGGACCGCGGCGACGGCTGCGCCGACGACGGGTGCGCTCACCGGACCCGCCCGGCCTGCGGCTCGGCCTCCTGGTCGTCGTCCGAGGGCAGGTGCACGTCGTTGACCGTGACGTTGACCTCGGCGACCTCCATGCCCACCAGGTCGCGCATCGCCCGGTAGATCGCCGTGCGGACGTCGGCGGCGACGGTCTGCAGCGCGGCCGGGTACTCGGCCACGATCGTCACGTCGACGGCGACCTGCTTCTCGCCGACCTCGACGCTGACCCCCTGCGTCAGGTCGGTGGAGTTCAGCGCGTCGCGGATGGTCCCGACCACGCGAGCGGCGCCGCCGCCGAGCGCGTACACGCCGGCGACCTCGCGGGCCGCGATGCCGGCGATCTTGGCGACGACCGGGTTCTCGATCGTCGTCCTGCCGTCGAGGGGGCTCGTGTCCACCACGTCGGCCCGGCTCTTGTCTGCTGCCCCACCAGTCACGTTCGCCACGATGCACTCCTTCGTTGGTCCACTTGCCGCACCCGAGGTGCGCGCCGCCACGACCGGCGACACCTGTACGACGCGGCCGGGTGAAAGAACGTCACAAACTCGATGGGCCGGTCGCGCCGTCACCCATGGCAGAATATTCCTAGCCTGGCTATCTTCAAGTGCGGCAAGTAATATCTGAAAGGGGAGCGCACGTGGTTCCTGAACCCGAGCCCATCGACCCGTCCGGCCCGTCGATGCTGGACCCCCGAGTCCTGGACCCGCGGCAGGAGATCGTGCAACGGTCGGGCCTCGACGAGCAGGAGGTCGACCAGGTCGTCCGCGTGCTGCAGGGGCTGCGCGACTGGCGCGAGGCGGAGCGGCGGATGAGCGAGGCGTCGCGGCGCTACATGAAGCTCGGCGAGACCGACATGCGCACGCTGCGGTTCGTCATCGCGGCGCAGTACCGGGGCGAGACCGCCACACCGGGTGCCATCGCCGCGCACCTGGGCATCACGTCGGCGTCGACCACCAAGATGCTCGACCGGCTGGCGGACGCGGGGCACATCCGCAGGCTCCCCCATCCCACCGACCGGCGCAGCCTGGCGGTCGAGGTGACGGAGGAGACCCGGCAGATCGCGCTGAAGAGCGTGGGCCGCGACCACGCCCACCGGTTCGAGGCGGCGGCACGGCTGAACCCGGAGGAGCGCGAGGTGGTGATGCGGTTCCTCGGCGAGCTCACCGCCACCGAGAACCCCGGGGACCTCGAGGCCCCCGAGGAGTGACCGTCAGGTCGACGGCCCCTGTACCAGGACCGGCTCGACGAACCGCTCCCCGCCCGTGGGCGCGGGCTCGATGACGTTGTCGGCCGCTACGCGGCCGACGCCCATGAGGTCGAGGTCGATCGTGGTGAGCCGGCGCAGCTTCTGGTCGATCACGACCTCCTCCCAGTTGTCGACGCCGACGACGGCGACGTCGTCCGGCGCGCGGCGGCCCTGGGCCTCCAGGGCGTCGAGCATGCCGAACCCGATGTGGTCGTTGCCGCAGAAGACGGCGTCGTACGGGGCGCCGCCCGAGTCGAGGAGGTCCACGGCCTGCTCGCCCCACTCGCGGCGCCAGGACCCGTGCAGCGTCGTGACCGGCTCCAGGCCGGCCTCCTGGAGCGCGCGCCGGAAGCCCGCCGCGCGGCGGCGCACGGCGAGGTCGTCCTCCCCGGCGGTCACGTGCGCGATGCGGGTGCGGCCGCGCTCCAGCAGGTGCCGGGCCGCGAGGTACCCGGCCTGCTCGTTGTCGGGCAGGAACACGTAGTCGCCGGGGTTATCGGTCGCGGCGAAGGCGTAGGTGACCGGCACCTCGAACTGGTGCGTGATCGACGGCGTCACGCGCGCGTAGCCGGAGCCGACCACGAGCAGCCCGTCGATGCGCCGGTCCTGGAGGGTCCGGATGCTCTCCGTCATCTCGCGGTGGGCGTCTATGCGGCCGTCGAACACGAGCGCGGCGCGCTCCCGGCTCCCGAGCCGCAGGACGGCGCCCATGACGACCGGCCGGGAGAACGTCGCCGTCGCCCGGTGGGTGAGCAGCCCGACGGTCCGGCTGCGGCCGGACGCGAACGACTGGGCGAGCGCGTTGGGCCGGAAGTCGAGCCGTTCGGCCGCCTCCAGCACGCGCGCCTTGGTCGCAGGTGAGACCACCGGGCTGTCGTTGAGGGCCTTGGAGGCGGTCGCCTTCGAGACGCCGGCCACCGCGGCGACGTCGCTCAGGCGCACGGCGCGTTGTGTCGCCATCCGAGGATCCTATCCAGCCGTCGCCGCGCCGAGCGGCAGGTCCCGGACGACGACGGGCCCGCCGCTGACCAGCGACGCGTTGCCCGCCACACCGACGGCGAGCGCCCGGACGCCGTCGAGCCAGGACGCGGCGCGGCCGAGCTCGTCGTGGCCGGCGCCGAGGAACAGGTCGCGGAGCAGCGCGTCGTCCGCGCCGCCGTGCCCGCCCGAGGCCTGGGGCACGGGGACCTCGCGGGCGGTGCCGAAGTGCGACTGGACCAGCAGCCGCTCCCCCGTGGGCCGCAGCTCGTCCCCGCCGGCGACGTCGGCGTGTGCCGACGGGTCGACGGGCCGGCCGGCGTGCGACTCGACGGCGCCGCGCTCGACGACCGCGAGCTCCGCGCGCCCCGCGGTGCCGTTGATCGCGACGGTGTACCCCTCCCAGGGCGCGTGCGCGTTCAGCGCGTACGTCATGGTCGCGCCCCGCGCGTAGTCGACCACGACGGACAGGTTGTCCTCGATGTCGATCCCGGCGGAGAAGACGTCCTGGTCCCGCAGGTACCCGTCGTACGACTCCTGCTCGTGGTATAGGCCGCGCAGCAGCTCGTGGTCGCGCAGGTCGAGCGCGAACGGGTCGAGGTGGGCGCCGTCGTGGGTGCCCCGGGCCGGGCGCGGGCCGAGGCCGCGCCGGGCGGCGTTGGCGTCGCCGTAGAAGCGCAGCCCGCCGCTGGCGTAGACGCGCGTCGGGAGGTCGGCGAGCCACCAGTTGACCAGGTCGAAGTGGTGCGACGACTTGTGCACGAGCAGCCCGCCCGAGTTCTCCTTGACCCGGTGCCAGCGGCGGAAGTAGTCGGCGCCGTGCGACGTGTCCAGCAGCCACTCGAAGTGCACGGACGTGACCTCGCCGATGTCGCCCCGCGTGACGACCTCCTTCAGCGCGGCGTTGCGGGGCGAGTACCGGTAGTTGAACGTGGTGACGACGTCGCGCCCGGTGGCCTCGACGGCCTCCGCGATGCGCCGCACGCCCTCGGCGCCGGTCGTCAGGGGCTTCTCGACCACCACGTCGGCCCCGCCGTGCAGGGCGGCGACCACGAGGTCGGCGTGCGCGTGGTCGGGGGCGGTGACGATCACGCGGTCGATGCCCGCGTCCGCGACGTAGGCGGTGATCGCGCCGAGGTCGATCCGCTCCGGCGCCGGGTACCCGGCCTCGGCCAGCCGCCGCTCGTTCCAGTCGAGCCGACCGGCGTTGGTGTCGCCCCAGGCCACGAGCTCGGCGTGCGCGGCGTAGGGGCCCGTGAGCGCGTCCAGGTAGAGCTGGGCGCGCCCGCCCGTGCCGAGCAGGGCGTACCGCGCGCGGCGGCTGGTCGTGCGTGTCATGGCTGTGTCCTCAGGGTTCGTGCGAACAGGTAGGTCAACGGACCGGCACCACGGGGACGAAGAGCGCGGCGTTCTTGCTCGGCCCGATGCCGCTGCCCCACTCCAGGAACCCCTGGCGGGTGCCGCCGTCGTTGTCGTTGGCCAGCAGGGAGAACGAGAACGCCCCGTCCTTGGGGTCCACGCCGAGCTCGGCCCAGGGCACCACGACGTCGTAGGTCGTGGTCCCGGCCTTGCGCACGACCTTGGCCCTGACCGTGCCGACGGTCCCGGCGGGCGCCGTGTACCGGTAGACGGACGCCGTCTCGCCGGGGTGGATGCCCAGCTCGACGCGCGAGGCCGGGTCCTGCCCGGGCAGGCCGCGCGCTACGGCGAGCTGGATCGAGTCCCCCTCCCAGAGCCGGTCCACCGTGGCCGACGGGCGGTGGTCGTCGTCGCGCAGCGCCGCCCGGACGCGCAGGCCCCGGTCGCTCCAGGACAGCGCGAAGGTGCCGCCCAGGTCGTCCGCGTCGGGCGTGCCGCCGCTGAGCGCGACGTAGGTGCCGCGCGCCCGCCAGTCGACGACGGCCGCGCGGTGCGGCTCCCTGGCCACCGGGGCCAGCGCCGTGGTGCCGGTGAGCTGCCGGGTCTCCCCCGCCGCCGTCAGCGAGACCGCGAACTTCGTGGGCTGCCACGGGGTGAGCGCCGCGCCGTCGATCGCCGACGTCGCGGTCTGCCCCGTGCCCACCGAGAACGCTGGGACGGTGCCCGACGCCTCCCCGATCGTCCAGCCGACGTCGGCGACGTCCACGGCGGCGCCACCCGGCAGGTTCCGGGTGCCGAGGGCGAGGCCGACGTCGCCCTTCCGGTCCGCGACCGGGCCGAAGGAGAGCACGGGGTTCTGCACGACCTCGACGGTGTCGCCGACGTACGCGACCACGGCGTCGCCGCTGCGCACGGTGTAGGCGACGGGGCGCTCCCCCGCCTCGCGCATGGGCTCCAGGGCGAGCACGCCCTGCACCTCGGCGCCGGTTCCGGTCAGGGTGACCCCACCCCCGACCGGGCCGACGACACTCAGATCGCCGGTGACGCCCAGGGCCGTGCGGTCCACGGTCACGGGGACCGAGGCGCTGCCGCCGAGCGGGATCTGGTCGGGCGTGTCGACCTGGGCCGCGGCGTCGGCGACGACCGCCGGGGTGCCGACCGCGCCGGTCACGTAGACGGGGTCGCCCCCGACCGTGAGCTCGACGGTCGCGTTCGGCACGGCCCGCCAGGACCGCCCGTCGCCCCGGACCAGCCGCGAGGACGGCCCGGTCTCCACGGCCACGGTCACCGGGTCCCCCGTCGCCCACACCATGCGGACGACGCCGCCCGCCGAGTCCGCGAAGTCGGCCACCACCGCGCCGTCGAGACGCCGGAGCTCGGTCAGGGTGCGCCCCGCCGTCTGGCGGTTGTAGACCGCGAGCGCCGGGTACGCGGGCTTGGGCGTGAGCGCGGTGCCGCCGCCGGTGGGCAGCCGGCTGATGCCGAAGTTGTGCTCGGGCTCGGCACGGTTGGCGCCGGAGTCGATGAGCTCGTAGTAGACGCTCCGCTCGACGCCCGCGGCCTGCAGCAGCGCCGCCGACCGCACCACGTAGGCGGCCTGCTGCTGCTCGGTGGTGCCGCCGGTCGTCGTCGGCCAGCCGTGCTCGCTGAGCCAGATGGGGATGTCGGAGCCGGGCGCGTACTCGTCGATCAGGCCCCGCAGGGTCGCCACCCCGGCCTCGGTGCGGCCCTCGGGCGCGCCGGGGAAGTCGTAGGTGTGATAGCTGACGGCGTCCAGGTGGTCCAGGCCGCCGAGGGCGAACAGGTCCTCCATGAAGTCCCACCGCGCGCCCGCGCTGACCGGCCCGACGACGCGGGCACCGGGGGCCGCCTCGTGGATCGCGGCGGCGGCCGGTTCGAGCAGCTCGAGGTAGCAGGCGGCCGTCATGCCGCAGGCACCGGTGTTGAAGGTGTGGTTGAACTCGTTGTAGACCTCGTAGTCGACGCCGGAGCCGTAGTGCTCGGCGGCGGCCGCGGCGTAGCGCGCGTAGGCGGCGATGCCCTCGGGCGACGACGGCGTCTTGCCGCCGTCGTACCAGCGGCTGAAGTAGGCGAGGATGACGATCGGGCGCTCGCCGCGGGCCTTGGCGGCCGCGATCTGGGCGTCGAACAGCGCGGGGAACTCGTACACCCCGGGCGACGTCTCGATGGTGTCCCAGGACGGTCCCTCGCGGACGGTCCCGGCGCCGAGCGGCCCCATGAGCGCGTCGATCTGGTCCACGGAGTAGCGGTTCACGTGGGCGGCGACGCCCACGTGGGCATTCGGTCCCGACGAGCCGGGCGGGTCGACGACGGCCAGGGTGCCGGTGCGGGTCAGCGGCTCCGGCGCCGTGATGGAGATGCTGAGGCCGTAGTAGCCGGCGGGCAGCGCGGACAGGTCGATCGAGGCCGCGCCCGCCGTGGCGGCCGCCGTCCCCGTGTCGAGCCGCTGCCCGGACGAGGCGCGCAGCTCCCACGCGACGCCGTCGGCGACCGTCTTGATCCCGACGTGCGCGTCGCCCGTCTCGTACACGAGGGCGGTGTCGGCGAACGCGAGCGTGCCGGGCGGCGGCTCGTGCTGCTCGAACGACGGGTTGACCACGAGGTTCTCGTCGTCGCCCGCCACCGACATGCGGGCGTCGTCGAACCAGACGGTCCCGGTGCCGCGCACGAGGAACCGCATGACGAAGGTCATGCTGCCCGCGGGCTGGGTGTAGCTCCACTCCAGACGGGTCCAGCCGTTCGTGCCGGCGGGCAGCTCCACGCGCTGCGAGTGGTCGCCGCTGAGCACCACGTACGCGGCGTCGGACGCCGAGAGGTCCTGCGTGCGCACCCACACGCTCATGTCGTAGGTGACGCCGCCGTTGGCGCGGATGTTCTGCCGCAGGTCCACGTACGAGGCCGAGTACGGGGAGTCGAAGTCGACGCGGGCGGCGGCAGCGCCGTCCTGGGCTCCGGTCGTGTCCGCGGTGACCACGAACTCGGGGCTGCCCGAGACCGTGGTGGTCCAGCCCGGGAACGAGTCGGAGGCGGCGAGGTCGGCACGTGCTTGCGGTGGGGCGGCGACGAGCAGACCCGCGAGCACAGTGGACGAGGCGAGCAGGGCGAGGACGGCACGCAGGGGCCGTCTTGAGGCGACACGCATCAGGTTCTCCCTCTGGCTGACCGTCATCGGTCAGCCCTTGACGGCGCCGGCCTGGCCGGCGCTCCGCAGGAACTGGCGCTGGAACACGAGGAACAGCACGACCGGGATGACCACCGAGATGAACATCCCCGCCATGAGCAGGTTGGTCGGGGCCGTGTCGGCCACGCGGTAGAGGCCGACCGACAGCGGCTGGAGGTCCGCCGACGGCAGCACGAGCAGCGGCCAGAGGAACTCCTTCCACGAGGCGACGATCGTCAGCAGCGACACGACACCGATCACCGGGCGCGACATCGGCAGGATGATCGACCAGAACACGCGGAACACGCCCGCGCCGTCGATCCGCGCGGCCTCGAACACGTCCCGCGGCAGGCCGTCGAAGAAGCGCGCGACGAGCAGCACGTTGAACGCGCTGGCCGCCGACGGCAGCCAGACCGCCCAGAACGTGTTGACGAGGTTGACGCCGATCAGGGGCACGTCGAGCACCGTGACGTACAGCGAGATCAGCGACACGACGCCGGGGATGAACAGGGTCGCCAGCACGGCCCCGTTCACCAGGCGGGCGTACCGGGGCCGCAGCACCGCGATCCCGTAGCCGCCGGTGAGCGCGACCAGCAGCCCGAAGAACCAGCAGCCGGCCGCGACCCAGACGGTGTTGAGCAGGTACTGCCCCACGTGGATCTGCGACCAGGCGTCGGGGAGGTTCTGCCACTGGACGCCGCTCGGCCACCACGCGAACGGCTCGCGCAGGATGTCCTGGCTGGTCGAGAGCGCTGCCTTGAACAGCCACAGGAGCGGGCCGAGGGCGACGACGCACAGCGCGGCGACCAGCAGCACCGTGAGCACGCGCATCGTGATGCGCACGGACCGGCGGGAACGGTCGAGCGTCGAGACGTTGGAGCGCTCGTCGGAGTCGATGGTGGACAGGGCGGTCATGACTCGCTCCACTTCCGGGTGAGCCGCAGATACACGGCGGACAGGAGGCCCAGGCCGACCGCGAGCAGCAGGCTGAGCGCCGTGGCCTTGCCGAAGTCGCCCGAGAGGAAGGCGTAGTTGTACACGAGCATCAGCAGGGTCACGGTGCGGTTCTCCGGGCCGCCGCCGGTCATGACGAACGGCTCGGTGAAGACCTGCATGGTGCCGATGAGCTGCAGCAGGAGCATCAGCAGGATCACGCCGCGCAGCTGCGGCAGGGTGACGTGCCAGGTGCGCTGCAGGATCGACGCGCCGTCGACCTCGGCGGCGTCGTACAGCTCGGTGCGGATCGACATGAGCGCGGCGAGGTAGATGATCGTCGCCGTGCCCGCGGACGCCCACGTGGACTGGATCACGATGCTCGGGATGGCCAGCGCCGGCTCCTGGAGCCAGCCCACGGGCTCGATCCCCAGCGCGGTGAGCGCGCTGTTGAACAGGCCCGTGCCCGACGGCTCGTAGAACTGCTTCCAGAGCAGCACGCTGACCACCGGCGGGATGATCACGGGCAGGTAGGCGAGCACGCTCGTGATCTGCCGGGTGCGGCGCAGCTCCGCCATGACCACCGCCATGAGGATGGGCAGCGGGAACCCGATCACCAGGGCGAGCACCGCGAACCAGGCCGTGTTGCCGAGCGCGGTCCACAGGAGCGGGTCGGCGAGCACGCGCTCGAAGTTGCTCAGCCCCACCCAGGTGGGCTCGGTGATCAGGTCCGTGCGCTGGAACGCGAGGATCAGGCTCTTCGCGATCGGCCACCAGGCGAAGTAGCCGAACGTGAGCAGCAGCGGGAGGAACATCACGAGCGTGCCGACCCCGCCGCCGCGCACCCACGAGAGCAGCGCTGCGGCCGGCGAGCCGGGCCGGCGTCCGGCGCGGCCCCGAGGGGCCACCTCACGCGGCGGTGTGGGCGGGGCGTCCGCGGCGGGCGGGGCGGTGACGGTCACGATGTTCTCCCTCATCCGGCGTCGACGAGGTCCTGCACCTGCGCCTGCGCGGCCTGGAGCAGCTCGGCGGGGTCGGCGTCCTCGCGCGTGAGCACGGCCTGCGCCACCGGGTCGAGGGCCGCGTACAGCTCCTGCGCCTTGACCGCCGGCTCGGGCACGATGGTCGCGTCGGGCAGGCTGTCGATGTAGGCCTGGTAGTTCTCGCGCGGCACGTTGACCTGCGGCTCGATCCAGCCGAGGAAGGTCTCGTACTGCTCCTCGGAGACGACGGGCACCTCGGGCAGGCCCACGGGCAGGTCGTCCGCCACCTGCGACTCGGCCCAGGTGGTCGCGGCCTCCTCGTCGACGTAGCGGTCGAGGAAGTAGTACTTGGTCCACTCGAGCGCCGCGCAGAGCTGGTCCGGCGTCGCCTTGGGACTGAACCACTGGATGTTGCCGCCGCCCAGGACGCCGAGGGCGTCGTCGCCCGCCGGGAAGGGCGCGAGCCCGAAGTCCTCGGCCGGCATGCCGCGCGAGATCACGACGCTGTTGTAGAGGTTCGCGCCGTTCAGGCTCTGGCCCACGTAGCCCGCGGCGAGGTCGTCGCGGACGGTGTTGTTGTCGTGCAGGAAGTTGTCGCCCGCGGCGTCCTGCCCCCAGCGCACGTCGTGCAGGAACTCCAGGCTCTCCCGCATGCCCGGGGTGTCCAGCGTGACGGTCGTCGTGTCGCCGTCCTGCTCCTGGACGAGGCTGCCGTTCGAGTACGCCATCGAGGTCAGGAGCCAGCCGCCCACGTTGCCGGTGGTGGGGATGATGAACCCCGTCTCCCCCGTCTTCTCGGAGATGGTCGCGGCGGCGTCCAGCACCTCGTCCCACGTGGCCGGCGGCGCGTCCGGGTCCAGGCCGGCCTGCTCGAAGAGTGCCCGGTCGTAGACGAGGCCCATGGTGTAGGCGGCCCGGACGACGCCGAAGGTGTGCCCGTCCGCGTTCTGCGTGACGCCCGTGACCTGCGGGTTGAGCTGGCTCAGCACCTCGTCGTCCTCGACGTAGGTGGTGATGTCGGCCGCCTGGCCGCGCGCGATCAGGGCCTGGATGTCCGTGAAGGGCACCTGCAGGGTGGTCGGCAGGGTGCCGCCGACCAGCAGAGCCGAGAATGTCGAGACGTCGTACTTCGTCTCCTCGTCCTCGATCGTGATGTTCGGGTGCAGCTCCTCGAACGCGGCGATCGCGTTCTCCCACGCCTCCAGCGTGGCCGCCTGGTCCGACGTCGGCCGCTCGCCCACCGTGATCGTCACGTCGGCCTCGGGGTCGCAGGCCGCCCCGGCCTGCGCCTCCGTGCCCGGGGCCGCCCCGTCCGAGCAGCCGGTCACCAGCACTCCGACGAGCGCGAGGCTCGAGACCACACCGCCGACGCGGCTCCAACGACGCTGTCGCATCCTCTACTCCTTCGTAGATCCCGGCCTTCGATAAAACCGGTTTCACGAAGAGTGCCCGCCGCAGCGCGGGACTGTCAACCCCCGATCTCGCGCCGGACCGTCCAGCGCTCGCGCACCAACCAGGCCTCGCACGCCCGGGTCCACCCGAGCCACGACTCGTCGAGGCCGACGCCGTGCCCGCCCACGGGGTACAGGTGCAGCTCGTGCGGCACGCCCGCGGCGGTCAGCGCCGACGAGAGCAGGAGCGAGTGCTCGGCCGGGACCTTGCGGTCGTCGAAGGAGTGGAAGACGAAGAAGGGCGGCGCGGCCGGTGTCACGAGGGTGTTGAGGGACAGCGCGGCGCGCCGTGCCGGCGTGTCGTCCTGGCCCAGCAGAACCTCCGCGGAGTCGCGGTGCACGTGGTTCTGCAGGGTCACGACGGGGTAGCCCAGGACGACGCCGTCGACCCGGGAGTCCTGGCCGGCCGGGGCCAGCGCCGCCAGGCCGGCGGCGTGGCCGCCGGCGGAGAAGCCGACGAGCAGCACCCGTTCGACGCCCTGGGCCCGGAGCTCGGCGACGCGGCTGGAGACGACGTCGTGCGCCGCGGGATGGGGCTCCCCGACGGGGTATCGCAGCACGTCAGCGGGCAGCCCGAGGCTCCGGAGCCACTCGGCCACCGGCTCCGCCTCGTGCGGGGCGTGCCTCCGGTAGCCACCGCCGGGCAGCACGAGAGCGTGATCCGTCATCGACCATCCTTGAAACCGGTTTTGTGAGGAGGATCAGCGTGGCACGCGGCGTGTCGGGCGGGCAAGTTCACGGGTCGCCGGGTGTGGTGCCACAATCCGGGCATGGCGATGGCCGACAAGCCCAGGAAGGGCTTCTGGTATCAGGTGGGCCGACCGTTCCGGGCGATCGGACGCGGCATGGGCCGGGTGCTGGAAGCCCTGGACTTCTTCAGCCTCATCGCCTGGATCGTCCGCGGCGTCGCCTGGGTCATACGCGGCATCGGACGGGCATTCTCGGACTCGGTCTGACCGGCTGATACCCGCGACGCCCGTCGGCATACTGTGAGCCGCTTTGGCGTCGAACATCGGGAAGCGTGGAGGTGCGATGGGATTCAGCCTGGTGCTCCAGATAACGCTGTGCGTCGTCGCCGCGCTGCTTCTCCTGATGCCGTTTCGGAACCGGGGGCGCTTCCGAGAGCAGGTGTTCCAGAACCCGTTCTATGCGTTGATGGCAAAGAGGAGGCCGGACCTCACCGAGCACGTTGTCAACCTCGCCACCGCCGCCTGGATCTTCGGCGTGATTGTGACGGTCGTCGTGCTCTGTATCGGGATCCAGACGTTTCTGTAGGCACCAAAGGGCGCCGGAAATGAGGACGCCCGCCAGCACCACCCTGGATCACTCCTGGTGGGCTGTGGCGGCCTAAGCGGAACGGCGCGCGGCCTTGAGATCTCTCACGCCCAGTGCAATACCGAGACCGGCACCTACGAACACCAACGCCGTCCAGACGACGAGCATCCCCTCGTCCAGAACCCGTTCGAAAGAAACGACCATCATGCTCGCGTTGAAGAGGATCCCGAGCCACCTGCCCGCAGGCTTGCCCCAACCCCAGAAGTGCCCGCTGAAGGCGCTCCCGATGAGGCCAAAGGCGCCGAAGAACGCAACCATGCAGAGCGCGATCTGCACTACCACTCAGTGCCACCGCCTCACCAGTAGTAATCAACGATTGACCGGCAGCTCGAGATGAGGTCTTGTGAGAAAACGGTGGGGAGCGAACTACTCCCCACCGTGTTCTCGCTGGTCGGGGTGACAGGATTTGAACCTGCGACCCTCTGCTCCCAAAGCAGATGCGCTACCAAGCTGCGCTACACCCCGTGGGTCCGCCGTCGCCAGGTACCCGGGCTGTGCCGGATCCCGCGGGCAGGACCAGCCGAGTGTATCCGATCGGCGTCCACGACGGCCGGGTGTTCCCGGCCCGCAAGCAGCCAAGTAATCCTTTGAACTCCCCGCGCCGCGCCTGCCATCGTCGAGTCACGGACTGATGCGTATCGGGAGGGATCGGCATGCTGCGGCTGTGCACGACAGCGCTCGCCCTGCCGCTCGCCCTCGCTCTCGCCGGCTGCTCCGCGAGCGGCGCGGGCCCGCCCCGGGAGGAACAGCCGCTGGAGGTCCAGCAGCGGTCGATCGTGGTCGAAAGCTTCCCCGCCCAGACGGCCCCGCCCGGGCTCCCGGCCGAGGGGGTCACCAACGCGACCGTCGACGCCACGGTGCGGCCCGCCCGCCTCGCCGTGACCGCATGGGGCACACCCGGCTGCATGCCCTATCCGGTCGAGGTCGCCTGGCTCGACCGGTGGACCATCGAGGTCTCGACGGCGCCCGGCCCCGACTCCGGCTGCTCGACCGAGTACCTCGCCGTCAGCCAGGTCGTCGTCGTCCCGGTGGACCACCCAGCAGCCGAGGTCCGGACCGTGCGGGTCGACGACGCGTCGGTGGCCTTCACGTTCCGGGAGCCCTAGCTGCGCCCCTCGGCCAGCGCCGGCCGGCCGTCCACCCAGACGATCTCCGTGGCCGCCAGCAGGTTGGTGCGCCCGCCGGTGTCGTTGCCCTGGAAGAACAGGTAGGTGCGGCCGTCGTCGTCGGTGAGCACGCCCGGGTGCCCGCTCTCGGACGAGTTCCAGGTGCCGGGCGCCCCGTTCGGCAGGAACGGCTCGGTGGTGCCGCGCGTCCACGTGACGCCGTCCTCGCTGGTGGCCCAGCCGATCTGCTGGGGCTTGTTGTTGTATGCGCCTGCGTAGAACATGACCAGCGCGCCGTCCGCTCGGCCGCCCTGGCGGACGAATGCCGGCGCCTCGATGCACTCCCCCTCCCAGTCGAGCTCGGGCCGCAGCGCGGGGCCGTCGAGGCTCAGGTCACGCCAGGCGTCCCGGCCGAAGCCGCTGCCCAGCGGCGCCTCCGCGACCCCGACGAGTTGCTCCCGCATCTCCGGGTCGCGGGTCGCGTAGGCGAGCAGCAGCCGGTCGCCGTCGACGATCACGTCGGCGTCGATCGCGCGGCCGCAGTTCCAGTCGCCCGACGGGCGGAACACCGGGTTGGACGGGTTGCGTTCGAAGGTCACGCCGTCGGTCGACGTCGCGTGGCAGATCGAGTCCAGCGGGCCGGTGCCGTAGCTCTGGTAGAAGAGGTGGAGCACGTCTCCGATGACGACGGCGCCGGGCGCGGCGAGCCCCTTGGCGTCGTAGTCACCGCCCGGGTGCAGCCGCGCGACCAGCTCCCACGTACGCAGGTCGTGGCTCTCGGCGATGCCGACGTGCAGGGACTCCTCCGTGTCCGTCTCCGCGGGCGGGACCGTGAAGTACATCAGGTAGCGGCCCTGGAACCGCACGACTGACGGGTCCTTGGCCCACATCGTGCCGTTCGCCCGGGCCACGGCCCACGGCTCGCCGAGCAGCGGGACGGCTGAGGCCGGGCCGGTCGAGGTCGACGACTGCGTCATGGCGGTAACTCTCCTGTTGCTCGATGGCCCGGACCGTCCCGGGTCCCGAGAGAATTTACAGCGCTGGAATGTGTCGCCGACGCCGCCAACGCGATCCTGCCGGTCCGTCCCCGGAGGCCCCCTCTCCTTCGAGGCCTAGGTTTCTCGTCTTTCGACGACCGCAAAGAGGAGAAACTTAGGCCTCGAAGGAGAGGCGGACAGTCAGATCTAACCGTCGCCCAGCGTCGACGCCCGGACCACCAGCCGCGGCGCCAGGCGTTCGACGCCGCGGGCCGGGTCGCCCTCGATCGCCGCGATCAGCAGCTCGGCGGCGCGCTGGCCCAACCGTTCGAGCTGCATGTCCACCGTGGTCAGCGGCGGACGGCTGGCCAGCGACATCACGTCCCAGTCGTCGTAGCCGGTCACGGCGACGTCGTCGGGCACGCGCAGACCCCGCTCGCGGAGCCGGTCGCATCCCCCGCGGGCGAGCTGGTCGGAGGCGAAGACGATCGCGTCCACGGGCAGGGCACCGTCCGCACGCCCGGAGCCCGGGCCACCGGCCAGGATCTGGTCCACCGCGCGCCGCCCCCACTGCTCCGACCAGTCGCCGTACAGCGGCTCCCCGACCGCGGCCAGGTCGCGCGCGGCGAGCTCCGCCGCGAGCGTCTCGTACCGCACCAGCGACGCCGCCTGTTCGGCGCGCCCACCCACGTACGCGATCCGACGTCGGCCCAGGCCCACCAGGTGCTCGACGAGCAGCCGCATGCCGAGGGCGTCGTCGGGCACCACGGAGGCGTCGTCGGCGTCGGACGACGGCGCGAACGCGTAGACCACCGGCATCGGCACCTTGATGGGCTCGCGGGGCTCGGTGGTGCGGCCGGTGACGATGATGCCGTCGACCCGCCGGGCCACCAGTGCGCGCACGTGGTGCTGCTCGCGCACCGGGTCGTGCCGGGCCGTGGCCAGCAGCGCCGACAGCTCGCCGCCCACCAGCGCGTTCTCCGCGCCGAGCACCACGGGCAGCGAGAACCGGCCGGCCGAGTCGGTGCTGAGCAGGCCCACGGTGAAGCTGCGCCGGGCCGACAGGGAGCGCGCACTGGCGTCGGGCACGAAGCCCAGCCGCTCGGCCGCCTCCCGGACCCGAGCGCGGGTGCTCTCCCGCAGCGAGCCGGTGTCGTTGAGCGCCTTGGACACCGTGCTCGGCGAGACGCCCGCGAGCGCCGCGACGTCCGTGATCCGTACTACCGCACCGCGGTCCATCGGCACCGCCCTTCCTCGCCCCATTTTCCTTCCGAACTTTCCGCCAGGTGGCCGCCGCACTCGTCCGGCACTGGCCCAACCTGACGCGATAGTACCTCCAAGCACAGGTCAGCACCGAGTTCTGAGCAATTTCGCCCAGACCTTTGACGCTCGCCGCACCGGGTCCCTACGATCAGGAAATCGGATTCCTAGTTTCCGTCCGGAGGAGAGCATCGATGACGACGACGCCCAGCGGTACGACGCGCGGACCGGCCGAACCCACGAACGACGCCCGGGTGCTGCTGCGGCCCCTTGCCCCCGGGTACGTCACGGTGGACGCCGGGCTGTGGCGCCGCACCGCCGACGTCAACCGGTCCGCCGCGATCCCGGGCGGGCTGGAGCAGCTCGCCAAGGCCGGCAACCTGCGCAACCTGGAGATCGCCGCGGGGGTGGCCGACGGCGAGGCGATCGGCCCGATCTTCGCGGACTCCGACGTGCACAAGTGGCTCGAGGCCGCCGCCTGGGAGTACGCACGGGAGCCCGACGCGCAGCTCCTGGCCGACCAGCTCCACGTCACGAGCCTGCTCGCGGCCGCCCAGGCCGACGACGGCTACCTCGACTCCGTGCCCGCGCTGCGGAACGTGCCCCGGTACAGCGACCTGCCGTGGAGCCACGAGCTGTACTGCGCCGGGCACCTGTTCCAGGCCGCCGTCGCGCAGGTGCGCGGCACGGGCCACACCGAGCTGCTCGACGTCGCGGTCAAGCTGGCCGGCCACCTGGTCGCCACGTTCGGAGACGGGCCCGGCCAGCTCCGGGAGGTCGACGGCCACCCCGTGATCGAGATGGCCCTCGTCGAGCTGTACCGCGAGACCGGCACCCGGGCGTACCTGGACCTGGCGAGCTGGTTCGTCGAGGCGCGCGGCACCGGCGTCATCGAGGCGCACGGCAAGCAGCCCACCTACTTCTCCGACCGCGTCAAGGTCCGCGAGGCCACCACGGTCGAGGGCCACGCCGTGCGCGCGGTGTACCTGGGCGCCGGCGCGGCCGACGTCGCCATCGAGACCGGCGACGCCGAGCTGCTGGCCGCGCTCGACACCCAGTACCGCGCGATGGAGCGCGGCAAGCAGTACCTGACCGGCGGCCTCGGGGCGCGCTGGGAGGGCGAGGCGTTCGGCGACCCGTACGAGCTGCCGACCGACCGCGGGTACGCCGAGACGTGCGCCGCGATCGGCGGCGTGCAGTGGGCGTGGCGCATGCTGCTCGCCACGGGCGAGGCCCGCTACGCCGACCAGATCGAGCGCATGCTGCTCAACGGGTTCCTCGCCGGGGTGTCGCTGAGCGGCACCGAGTACTTCTACGTGAACCCGCTCCAGCTGCGCAGCGACGCGCACGCCGAGGAGGACCGCAGCCCGGCGCACGGCCGCCGCGGCTGGTTCGACTGCGCGTGCTGCCCGCCCAACATCATGCGCACGGTCTCCAGCTTCACCGGCTACGTGGCCACGGCGGACGGGCCGAGCCTGCAGCTGCACCAGTACGCGCCCGGCACCGTGACCGCGCCGCTCGACGGCGGCGCTCTCCGGCTGCGCGTCGAGACCGCGTACCCCGACGAGGGCAGCATCGCGCTGCACGTCGAGGAGGCGCCCGACGCCGAGACGACGCTCGCCCTGCGCGTCCCCGCCTGGGCCGACGGCGCCACGGTCGACGGCGCCCAGGTCCCCGCCGGCACGTACGCCAAGGTCACCCGCCGGTTCGCCGCGGGCGACGTCGTGCGGCTCGACCTGCCGATGACGCCGCGGCTCACCTCGGCCGACCCCCGGGTCGACGCCGTGCGCGGCAGCGTCGCGATCGAGCGCGGGCCCCTGGTGTACGCGCTGGAGCAGCCGGACCAGGAGGCCGGCGCCGTGGTCGACGACCTGCGGATCGACGTCTCCGGCGCGCTGTCCGACGAGTTCCGCGCCGACCTGCTGGGCGGGGTCACGGTGGTCCGGGCGCACGGCGCCGTCGTCCCCGGGCCGGATGCCGGGGCGACGACGCCGTACGGGCCGGCCACGACGCCGTCGGCCGACCCGGTGCGGGACGTGACGCTGACCGCGATCCCCTACTACGCGTGGGCCAACCGCGGCCCGCAGCCGATGCGGGTCTGGGTCCCGACGAACGCGGGTTGAGCCTGCCGAAACCAGCCCACCCCCGCTGGTCGAGCTTGTCGAGACCACTCACCAGGTCTCGACAAGCTCGACCAGCGGTACCCCACCCTGCGTAACGATGCGTAAGGAAGGAGAGCGATGGAGCTCACCAGACGCCAGCTGCTCACCCTCGCCGGCTCGGCGACGGCGGCTGCCGCACTCGCCGGCTGCGGCGGGACCCTGCGGCCGGCGAACGTCGAGGCCGCGGGCTTCGGTGAGAACGCGACGGGCACCCTGAACCTGTGGTGCCGGTCGGACACCGTCAACGGCACCCAGGCCGTCGTCGACGCGTTCCACCAGGCCCAGGACCGGATCCGCGTGCAGGTCACGCCCATCCAGAACGGGCAGTACGTGACCAAGCTCGCCACCGCGATCCGCGGCGGGCGGGTGCCCGACGTGATCGACATCGACGACATCTACTCGACCCTGTTCGCCTACCGCGGCGCGTTCACGGACCTGACGCCGCTCATCGAGGACCTGGGCATCGGCGACGCGCTGAGCCCCGGGCACCTGGCCCTGAGCACCAAGGACGGGCGCAACTACGGGCTGCCGTTCATCGGCGACTTCTCGGTGCTGTTCTGCAACACCGAGCTGTTCGACCGCGCGGGCCTCGACGTCGACGAGCACACCAGGGACTTCGACGGCATCCTCGCGGCGGCCCGCGCGATCAGCGCCCTGGAGGATGACGTCTACGGCTGGTCGTTCCCCGGCAACGCCTCGGGCGCGCTGGGCTTCACCGTCCAGCCGCACGTCTGGGCCACCGACCGCGACCTCATCGCGGGCGACGTCGGTAGCCAGCGCGGCGACGTCGTCGGCAACGAGGCGCTGCGTCGCACGCTCGACCTCGAACGCACACTGTGGGCGGAGCAGCTCGTGCCGCCGGGCAGCTTCTCGGACGACGCCTCCCGCTGGTCCGCCGACTACACGGCCGGCCGGCTGGGCATGTTCCCCGCGGGCTTCGGCGTCGTCGTCCCCAACGCGGACGAGGCGCTGCTGGAGCACACCAAGGTGGTGCTCCTCCCCGGGCCCGACGGCGGGCGGGCGTTCTTCGACGGCGGGGACAACCTCTGCATGCTCAACGGCGCGCGGAACCCCTCGGCGGCATGGGAGTTCATGCGGTTCGCCGTCGCCGTCGAGCAGCAGGCGCGGATGCCGGAGGGCTTCTACTCCCCCGTCCGCTCCGACGTCCGCACGCCCGAGTTCGCGGAGAAGTACCCGCTGGTGCTGCCCCCGCTGGAGGCGCTCGACCGCGGGTACGCGCCGACCACGCTCGCCTACAACCTCATCTACAACCAGCAGGACGGACCGTGGCTGCGCATGTTCCGTTCCGCCGTCTTCGACGGGGAGGTCGATGCCGCCATGCAGGAGGCCCAGACCACGTACGACCGCATCCTGAAGCAGGCGCAGGCATGAGCGCCCCGACGACGGCGGCGGCGTCCGCCCCGCAGGCACTGCGCCGCCGCAGGTACGGGACCCTCACGCACCCGAGCCGCACGGGGCTCGCGCTGGTGACGCCGGCGGTCGCGCTGGTGGTCGTGTTCGTCTTCGTGCCGCTGCTCGTGGCCGTGTACATCTCGCTGACCAACTTCCCGCTGATCGGGCCGTACCGGTTCATCGGGCTCGACAACTACGCCTCGGTGCTCACGGACCCGACGTTCTGGAGCGCGCTGGGCTACACGCTGCTCTACACGGCGATCGTCACGCTGCCGATCCTGCTGCTCGGATACGGGCTGGCCGTGCTGGTGCGATCCAACCGGCGGGGCGCGACGCTGCTGCGCACCATCTTCTTCGTGCCGTTCGTCATCGGGCTGACGACGCTCAGCTTCCTCATGCTGCTGGAGGCCCAGCCGAACAGCGGTCTGGTCAACGTGGCGCTGCGCTTCCTCGGGATGACCGACGGGACGACGGCGTGGCTCGTCGACGGGCCGCTCGCCACCGGGCTGCTGTGCGTCATGGTGGTCTGGGGCGTGTCGGGGCTGACGATGGTGCTGCTCATGTCGGGCATGCAGGGCATCCCGCGCGAGGTCTACGAGTCGGCGGAGATCGACGGCGCGTCGTGGTGGCAGCGGGAGCTGCAGATCACGGTGCCGATGCTGCGCCGGACCATCGCGATGACCGTGATCCTGTCCGTCATCGGGTCGTTCCTCGCGTTCACGCAGTTCTACATCCTGACCCAGGGCGGGCCCGGGTCGGAGACCACGACGATCGTCATGGCCATCTACCGGCGGGCGTTCGTGCAGCTCCAGCTCGGCGCGGCGACGGCGATGTCGCTCGTGCTGGTCGTCATCACCGGTCTGGTCACCGCGGCCCAGTTCTGGCTGCTGCGGGAGAGGAGCTGACATGGTTACGGTCACTGCACCTGTTGGGGCGCGTGTCACGCGGCGTCCTGCCGTGGTGCCCGCTTCGCCCTCGGGGCCGGAGCGGGACACCAGGATCAAGCGGACGCTCTACATGGTGGGCGGAACGCTGGCCGCTCTGGTGTTCCTGGTGCCGCTCGTGGTCGCGTTCGTGCGGGCCGGGCAGCCGGGCGACGTCATCGTGGCGGCCCCCGACGGCCGGTTCTTCGAACTGTCGTGGGTCAACTTCCAGGCCGTGGTGAACCAGCCGGAGGTGTGGCGCGGCATCCTCAACTCGGCGATCGTGTCCGTGTCGACGGCGCTGCTCACCGCGGTGCTCGCGACGCTGGCCGGGTACGGCTTCGCACGGTTCCCGTTCCGGGGGCGCACGGTGCTGTTCGGGCTGGTGCTGGTCACGCTGATGATCCCGTTCCAGGCGATCCTGACCCCGCTCTACCTGCAGATGAACGTCATGGGGCTCACGGACAGCCTGTTCGGGCTGGTGCTCTTCTACACGACCGTGAACCTGCCGTTCGGCATCTTCGTCATGCGCAACACGTTCGCGGCGGTGCCGACGGAGCTCGAGGACTCGGCGCACGTCGACGGCGCCGGGACGGTGCGGATCCTGGTGTCGGTGCTACGGCCGCTGGTGGTGCCGGGCACAGCGACGGCGGCGCTGTACGCGTTCCTGGCGTCGTGGACGGAGTTCCTCGGGGCGCTGACGTTCCTGACCGACTCCAGCCTGTACACGCTGCCGGTGTCGCTGGTGAACCTCCAGCAGGGGGCGTACGGGCAGGTCAACTTCGGTCTGCTGGCGGCAGGGTCGGTCATCGCGATGATCCCGTGCGTCATCTTGTACGTGGCGCTCCAGCGGTACTACGTGGCGGGGCTGGCGTCGGGGTCGGTGAAGGGATGAGGTTTTCTGGGGCGCGCTGATCTGGTGTGAGCTGCTCTGGGGCGCTCGGTGCCGTAGCCCGGCGCCGCGCGCCCCAGAGCACTCCGGTGATGACAAGGGCCGCGCCGGTCGCCGTCCACACGCCGATCTGCTCGCCGAGCAGCACGGCCGAGGCACTCAGGCCGACCACGGGAACCAGCATGGAGAACGGGGCGACGACGCCCGCGGGGTGCCGGGCCATGAGCCAGGTCCAGACGCCGGAGCCGGCCAGGGTGCCGATCAGGACCGTGTAGGCGAGGCCGAGGAGCGCGGGGGCCATGGCTGGTCCGGGGATGAACGAGCGGGCGATGGCATCGGGCCCCTCGATGACCAGCGAGAGTGCCAGCATCGGGATCGGCGGCACCACCGACATCCACAAGGTCAGGTGCAGGGGGTTCGGCGCCTTGGCGCGGGCGCTGGACACGTTGCCGATCGCCCAGCCGAAGCCGCCCGCCAGGACCAGGAGGAACGGCCCGAACGCCGCGGCCTGCGCCTGGGACCAGCCGACGACGGCGAGACCGAGGGTCGCGACCGAGAGGCCTACGAGCTGCCGGGCGGACACGCGCTCGCGGAACACCGTGGCGCCGAGCAGCACCGTGAACGGCGCGGACGACTGGAGCACCAGGGACGCGAGCCCCGTCGGCATCCCCGCCGCCATGCCCCAGTAGAGGAAGAGGAACTGCAGGGTGCCGAACCCGATCCCGTAGCCCAGCAGCCACCGCACCGGCACCTTGGGGCGCGGCACCAGCAGGATCGTGGGGACGGCGATGACCGCGAACCGCAGCGCCGCGAGCAGGAACGGCGGAAACTGCTCCAGCGAGGCGTGGATCGCGATGAAGTTGAGCCCCCACATGACCGCGACGGACGCGGCGAGCAGGCGGTGCGAGATCGGCATGTCCTGAGCGTCGTCTGATCCGAGTTGAAGGACAAGCGAAATGTTCTACCGCTCCTTGTAGGCTGCCTACATGAACGACCTCTCTCGCGTCGACCCGCGGCACCTCGACCTGCTGCGCGAGTTCGCGGACCGCGGCTCCGTGACGGCCGTGGCCAAGGCGACGCACCGGACGCCGTCGGCGGTGTCGCAGCAGCTGCGCACCGCGCAGCGGGAGCTGCGCGGCATCCCGCTCGTCGAGCCGCACGGCCGGGGCCTGCGCCTCACCGAGGCGGGCCGCCTCCTGGCCGACGGCGGCCGGGAGGTCTCCCGGACGGTCGCCCAGGTGCAGGCGCGGTGGGACGAGTTCATGGGCTCGGCGTCGGGCACCGTGCGAGTGGCGACGCTGCCGAGTGCGGCGACGGTGCTGCTGCCGGGCGTGCTCGAGCGGCTCGCCGGGACGGAGGTCTCGCTCGAGTGCAGCGATATGGACATCGCGGAGTCGGAGTACTCGGGGATGGTCGCTGACCACGACATCGTCATCGGGCACAGCTTCACCGGGCCCGTGCCGGCGGGCGCGGAGCACCTGGTGACGGCGGCCCTGCTGCGGGAGCCGCTGGACATCGCGCTGCGTTCTGGCCATCCCCTGGCGGCGAAGGCGCGGGTCACCGCCCGGGACCTGGTCGCGTACGAGTGGTACGGGGTGCCGCTCGGGTACCCGTTCGACGGGCTGCGCATAGCGGTCGAGACGGCGGCGGGTGAGCCCGTGCGGGTGGCGCAGCGGCTGCGGGACAACCGGCTGATCGAGGCTTTGGTGGCGGCCAGCGACCGGGTTGGGGTGCTGCCTCGGTACTCGACGGCGCCTGGTGCCGGGCTGGTGCTGCGGCCGGTGCACGGGATGGACGCGGCGCGGTGGATCGTGGCGATACTGCGGCCGGATCATGCGGAGCGGCTGGCGGTGCGGACGGCGCTCGAGGCGTTTCGGGCGGTGGGGGCTGAGGTGGGTGCGTGAGGTCTGGGCTGATGGTGCCGGCTGCTTGGCAGCGCGAGTGGGGCGGCGGCGCGAAGGCGACGCACGCCACGCGGGCGGAACCGCTGGTTGGGCGCGAGGTTTGCTAAGGTAACGCCCGCACCGTGCATCGAGCACGGGCTTGCGGGCGTAGCTCAATGGTAGAGCCTTAGTCTTCCAAACTAATTACGCGGGTTCGATTCCCGTCGCCCGCTCAGAGTGCGGAAGCCCAGGTCAGAGAGTGTTTCTGACCTGGGCTTCGTGCATTGTGGAGGGCTGGAGGCAGCGCCGAGTGGTCCCACATGGCCCTCACTCTCATACCAACGGGCTCACCTGTTGTGCTCGTCCATCCACCCCCGGACGACGCCATCGTTGAGCACCATCTGCACAAGGCACTCACAGGCCGTCGCCTCTGAGGCGAACACCCTCTCGGCGATCCGGTTGCCTCGTTCGCTGTAGTAGACGTGCCAGCTGTCGGGCCCCTGGACCAGGCAGTAGGTTTCGTTCTCGTCGCGCCCGATGCTGTACGCAAATTCTGGTACCCGCCTGCGCTGCAACTCCGACCGCAGCTCGTCAATCGTCACCAGCCTGCCCTTTCGTCATCCATCGTGAGCGAGCTCACTAGGCCTCTGCCGCCGCAAGACGAGCACACAGGTCGTCTCTGTCTGCGGGCAGGTCATGGGCACGTAGCCAGGCAGCGAGCCGTTCGGGTTCGGCGAGCTTGGCCCCGCCGGGCCAGCGGTGGCACTCGATCGACCCCGGGAGATCGATCCGGACGATCTCGATCAGCGTGCCCTCGGCGTCGAAGAACTCAATCACAAGGTCACCTGGACACATGCACAGGAAGTCGGTGAACGCGTCGACCGTCAGCGAACTGACCAGCGCCGCCAGGTCCGCCAGACCGGAGGTGCTGACGACCGGCCCCCGGCGGTAGACCGCCACGCGCTTGGGGGTCTCATCCGCGAGCACGTCCTGATCAGGGTCGACGGCGAAGACAAGGCTGCCGCCGATGCCGACCTCCGCGCGCGCCGCGCGCGCCAGCCCACGATCGAGCGCACCGAGGTCGAACGTGGGCGCGCCAGCGAAAAGCAGTTCGGGACGCGGCTTTCGCGCCTTTCTTCCCATGCCGACGAACCTACCGGTCAGGCGCACCGATCCCGACGACTCCGGATCGGCTCAGGGATCAAATCCACGACCGAAGCGTTGCGTCGCTGCTCCGAATAAACGGCACGGGTCAGACCGACCAAGGCCTGTACTCTCCGGCAGACGGCCAGTGCCGGAGCTGAAGGAGAGTGCAGATGATCATCGACACCGACGGTCCCTGGACCTCAGCCGCGCGGCTCGTCACAGATCGTGAGCAATCCGGTCAGGAACACGGCGTCACCGACGACGGCGGCACGTTCTGCGGCTTGTCGCCGAGCCAGGTCGACGTCTACCGGCATCCGTTCAACGGCCGGGGGCGCGCTGACTGCCGCACCTGTACCCGCCGGCTGTACAAAGCTGCCGGCCTCGCGGGTCAAGAGCCGCCACCGGGCGCGTGGGCGCACTCTCTGCTCCGATGGACGGCCTGGGTCACGAACGGCGCCGACGCCACCATGGTCACCGACGCCGTTCGTGAGGTGCTGACAGGTCGGGCCATCACAGGGGCTCGATACGCCGATCTGGACTATGAGCACGACATGCCGTACTGGCACGAGGGCGATCGCGACGTCGTCGGGCACGGACTGGAGCTCGACCTCGACGACGGCACGACCTGGTCGGTGATCTGGGAACAGCGTGGCAGCAGTGACGGCCTCGGGATCTGGGCCGGGCCACTGATGCCCGACCGCTTGCGGCTCGCCCGAATCTGGAACGTCACCCGGCACTGGCGCCGTCGCGGACCGCGCATGATCACTGAGGTCGAGGTCTTCTGGTGGCCTCAGCAACCACCCGAGAACGGCAGTCCGTCTGGCCCGCTGAGCCTGGGCGGGCTAGTGCTTCACGACTTCGACCGCGACCGTCGGGCCATTGTCGTGATCGACCAATGGTTCGACGTCCGCGTCTACTTCTCGCCTCGCCGCGCGCGCCGCGATGGGTACTTCAGCGGCAACTACGTCGGCTTCGTGACTACTCCTGCGAGTGCCCCAGGTCACTCCAGACCCAACCGCCCCGCCAAGAGCCGGGTAACCGCATGATCGTCCCCAAGACACTCAACCGCCGTCGCATGCGCCCCACGCCAGGTCTCCTCCGCCGTCTCCGGCTCCCCGGCAAGGCCCTGCACATACCCAAGCGTGTCGAGACCGTCCAGGGTGCGCGCGTCACTCGGCCCGAACCGTCCGGCCGTAAGACCCGCGTTCGCCGTCACGAGCTCCACCGCCCGTTCATGCTGGTCGGCCTCAGTCAGCGCGAGCGCCAGGTGATCCCGCGACACGAGCGTGTTCGGATGATCGGCTCCGAGCACCCGCTCACGGTCGGCCAGGGCCTGCTCGTACAGGGGAATGGCCAGATCCAGCTTCCCGGCAGCCTCGTAGGCGTGCGCGAGGTTGCCGACTGACATGAGCGTGTCGGGGTGGTCGGCCCCCAGCACCCGCTCGCGGTCGGCGAGGTTCTGCTCGTACAGAGGAACACCTCGGCCCAGATCACCCGAGGAGACGTACGCGCCCGCGAGGTTGTTCCGCGAGATCAGGGTGCTCGGGTGGTCGGGTCCCAGCACCCGCTCACCGTCGACGAGAGTCTGCTCGTACAACGGGACCGCCTGAGCCAGGTCACCGGCGGAGTCGTAGGCGCCGGCGAGGTTGTTGCGCGACATCAGGGTGTCGGGATGGTCAGGGCCCAGCACCCGCTCACGGTCGGCGAGGGTTCGCTCGTACAACGGGACGGCCCGAGCCAGGTCACCGGCGGTGTCGTACGCGTAGGCAAGGTTGTTGCGTGACGCGAGGGTGTCGGGGTCGTCCGGGCCCAGCACCTGCTCACGGGCGGCAAGAGTGCGCTCGTACAACGGGACCGCGCGGTCATGATCACCGAGGGTCAGGTAGACGTGGGCGAGGTTGTTTCGCGACATGAGGGTGCCCGGGTCATCGGGGCCCAGAGCCCGCTCACGGTCGTCGAGGGTCCGCTCGAACAACGGGACGGCCTGCCGCAGGTCGCCGACGGCCTGGTAGGCGTAGGCGAGGTTGTTGCGTGACGTGAGGGTGTCGGGGTGGTCAGGCCCCAGCACCCGCTCGGTGTCGGCGAGGTTCTGCTCGTACATCGGGACCGCCCGGCCCAGGTCACCCGCCGACTCGTAGGCGCCCGCGAGGTTGTCGCGTGCGGTGAGCGTGTTCAGGTGGTCGGGTCCGAGACTGCTCTCGGCGGTCACGACGAGCCGTTCGAGGAGGGCGATCGCCGGCTGCAGCAGGTGCAGGGTGTTCAGGTGGTAACCACACAGGATGGCGATACCGATCAGCCGCTCGGCCACCTCATCGGAGCCGGCGTACGCCAGGACGGCGTTGGCGTGGTTGCTGAGCAACAGCGCACTCTGCCGCTGGTCCCAGAATTCCCCTGCGGCGTCAGGCTCGACGCTCTCCAGGACGTCGGCGACGTGCCCACCGGCGTCGTCCCACTCCGTACCCGGACGGTCCCGTAGCAGGCGCCCGACCAGGCGGTGCATCACGATGCTCGTGCCGTCCTGCGACGGCGTGACCAGTGCGCTGGCCTCCATCGCGTCCAGGACCACGTCGAGACCACCGGCCGCCTCGTCGAGCACGTCGAGCCAGGCCACGGGCACGCCCGCTGGATCGAGGTGCGCGAGGACGCCAAGCACGGCAGCCCCCGGGGCGTTCTCGTCGTCGCACGCCTCGAGCGTTGCCTCGACCGACAGCTCGATCGCCTGAGCGGTCTTGAGCGGGTACTCCCCGCCCCGCTCGGCGGTCAGGACCCGGTCGAGCCCGACCTCGTCGAGCTCGCCCACGTACTCGGCGAAGCCGTAGTCGGGCTTCCGACGACGCCGCTGGCCCATGACCCACGAGGCCTGCGCGAGCGCGAGCGGCAGGAAGCCCACCTCCTCGGCGACCCGCAGCGCGCCGTCCGGGTCGTCGAGCCCGGTCCAGGCGAGCAGGTAGCTGACCGCCTGCTCCGGGGTCCAGGAGGCGACGTCGAGCACGTCCCGGGAGATCACGGCTGAGGCGTCCGAGGTCGTCACGATCACGGTCGCGGCGCCGGCGTCGGGCAGCAGGCCGCGCACGTGGTCGGCGTCGGTCAGGTTGTCGAGCACGAGGAGCCGCCGCGGGTCGGGCTCGCTGTTCCACGCCGCGCGCCACCGGCCCAGCAACGTCTCGGTCGTCTCGCCGTCGCGCACGCCGACGACCTCGTTCGCCAGCACCGTCAGATCGGTCGCGAGCGACTCCCGCGACTCCGCGTTCACCCACGCGATCACCGGCCACCCGTCGCTGACGCACCGCCGCGCGAACTCGGCCGCGACCTGCGTCTTGCCGACGCCGCGCAGGCCGGTCAGCGACACCAGGGTCGCCTGCCCGCCGCGCGCCACCTGCTCGGTGAGCCGGTCCAGGATGCCGGTGTCGACGAACTCCGGCGCCCGGCCCGGCAGCGTCCCCGTCCGGACCGGTCCCGTACGAGCCGGCGCCTGGCGCAGACCGGACAGGACCGAGTCCAGCTTGCCCTCCATGCGCGCGTCGTTCGCCTCCAGGCGCCCGACGCCGCCCCGCACGCCGGCCACGCCGTTCGCGATCACCGTGAGCATCACGGTCGCGAACTGCGGGAGGTTCGGCGCGAACGCGATGAACGCCTCGGTGACGTGCGCGAGGGCGTCCTCGTACACCTGAGGGCCGACCCCGCCGAACCGGTCCCGCTCGGCCGCGGCCGCCTCCCGCACGAGCGCACGGAACCGGTCCGGCTCCAGGTGCGCCGTCGCGACCGCCGAGTCGGTGCCGGTGAGCAGCGCCTCGAACCGCGTCCTGACCTGCTCCAGGACGGCGTCGATCTCCGCCGACTCCGCGGGGTGCGACGTGACCGCTCCCCGGCGCAACGCCGCGATCTTGGTCTCGACGTCCCTCAGGAACCGCTCGTACGCAACCGTCTCAGGGGTCCGTCGGGCGACGCCGGCCAGGTCACCGAGCATGTCCGCGACGTCCGCCTGCCCGATCCCCCGCAGTGCGACCTGCGCAACCCCGACCGCCAGACTCTTTGGATCCACAACCACGGCCAGAAGGTACCGCAACACGCGCTGACCTGGTGCTTTGTCGACCCGCGCCCCACCGCATGGCCTTGGCCCCCGAAAGAGCGGGACTTTGGTCCCTGGTCCGACGGCGGTGGTGCCGACGACGCTGGACCGGTGCCCAAGAGCACAGTGAGAATGACCACCGAGCGACGGGACCGACGTATGAATCGCACGTGGAAGGTCGCCATGGACCTGGTCGACGCCGGCGGCATCCGGCGCAACTACCCGATCACCACGACGGACGTGGCGCGGTCGGCCCCCACGGGAGCATGGCCCGAGCGCCTCGGGCGCAATGCGGTGGGCCCCGACACCGCGGTCCGCAAGATCGTGGAGGAGCTGGCACGCGCGAGGTCGCTGGCCGACCAGCTGGCCGCACGGATCGGGCGAGCCACGGCGTCGTCGTCGCGCTGACCCCCGGCCTGCCGCCGGGCGGGAGGAATCCATGTCCGACTCGCTGGCTGTCGAGGCACGCGGCCTCGTCAAGCACTTCACCAGCCGCAAGACCGTCACCAAGGCCGTCGACGGTATCGACCTGTCGATCGGCGAGGGCAGCGTCTTCGGCCTGCTCGGCCCCAACGGGGCGGGCAAGACCACGGTCGTCCGCATGCTCGCCACCCTGCTGCGGCCCGACGCCGGGACCGCCAGCGTCCTGGGCCACGACGTGGTGCACGACGCCGATGCCGTGCGCTCCGCCGTCGGCCTCACCGGGCAGTACGCGTCCGTGGACGAGGACCTGACCGGTACCGAGAACCTCATCATGCTCGCCCGCCTCTACGGCTTCACGCCCGCGGCGTCCCGCCGTCGGGTGCAGGGCCTGCTGGAGGCGTTCGACCTGGCCGACGCCGGATCGCGCCAGGTCAAGACCTACTCCGGCGGCATGCACCGGCGCATCGACCTCGCCGCGTCGCTCGTGCTCGCCCCGCGCGTGCTGTTCCTGGACGAGCCGACCACGGGCCTCGACCCGCGCAGCCGCAACCAGGTGTGGGACATCGTCCGCGTGCTGGTGGACGACGGCGCCACCGTGCTGCTCACCACGCAGTACCTCGACGAGGCCGACCAGCTCGCCGACCGCATCGCCGTCGTCGACCACGGGCGGACCATCGCCGAGGGGACGTCCAGCGAGCTCAAACGGTCGGTCGGCGAGGGGGCCGTGCACCTGCGCGTCGCCGAGGTCACCGACCGCACCCGGGCCGCCGAGATCACCGAGCGCGTGCTCGGCACCGAGGTCACCTACGACTCCGACCCGCACGCCATCGCGGCCCGCGTGCCGGACGACGGCGCGGACGCCGTCCCCCGCCTGCTCCCCGCCCTGACCGACGCCGGAATCGCCGTGCCGGAGTTCACGCTCGGCCAGCCGAGCCTCGACGAGGTCTTCCTCGCCCTCACCGGCCAGCCCCTGCCCGACGACGAGGAGCCGGCCCCGGAGCGCGACACCAGACCCCGCGAGACCAGCGAGGTGCCGCGATGACCACCACGACCCTGCGCGACGCCGTCGCCCTGACCGACCGGCCCACGCGGCCGTCGGCGCTCGGGACCACGCTGACGTTCGGCTGGCGCGCGCTGCTGAAGATCAAGCACGTGCCCGAGCAGCTCTTCGACGTGCTGGTCTCCCCCGTCATCTTCACGCTGATGTTCACGTACCTGTTCGGCGGGGCGCTGGCCGGCTCGACGCAGGCGTACGTGCAGTTCCTGCTGCCGGGCATCCTGGTGCAGACCATCCTGTTCGTGACCATCTACACCGGCTACACGCTCAACAACGACATCTCCAAGGGCGTCTTCGACCGGTTCCGCTCCCTGCCGATCTGGCGGCCGTCGCCCGTGGTCGGCGCCCTGCTCGGCGACACCGTGCGGTACACGATCGCCTCGGTGATCACCATCGCGCTGGGCCTCCTGCTGGGGTTCCGGCCCGAGGGCGGGCTGGCGGGCGTGGTGCTCGGCGTGCTGCTCCTGCTGGTGTTCGCCTTCGCGCTGAGCTGGACGTTCATCATCCTGGGGCTGCTGGTGCGCTCGCCCAACGCCGTCATGGGCATCTCGATGCTGGTGCTCATGCCGCTGACGTTCGCCTCGAACGTGTTCGTCGACCCGGCCACCATGCCGTCCGGGCTGCGCGCGTTCGTCGAGGTGAACCCCGTGAGCCACCTGGTCACCGCGGAGCGCAGCATGATGGCCGGCGAGCCCGACTCGGCCGCGATCCTCTGGGTGCTGGTCGCGTCCGTCGTCCTGACGGGGGTGCTGGGTCCGATCGCGATGCGGATCTACCGGACCAAGACCTGAGCGCCGGTCCGGGTCCCGGAACCGGGGCGCGCCTACGATCGAGGTCATGGACTCTGCGACCGTGCACCGGATCCTCGTCACGGGTTCCGCCGACGGACTGGGCCGCCTCGCGGCCGACGCGCTCCTGACCGAGGGGCACGAGGTGGTCGTGCACGCACGCAACCCGGACCGGGCGGAGGCCCTGCGGCCGCTGGTCGACCGTGGCGCCCATCTCGTGGTGGCGGACCTCGGCGAGCGGGACGCCGTCCGCGACCTCGCCGTGCGCCTGGCCGACGACGCCGCCCAACTGGACGCGGTGATCCACAACGCCGGGGTGTGGAACGGCCGGGCGGTCATGCCGGTCAACATCGTGGCCCCGTACCTGCTCACCGCCTTGCTGCCGGGCCCGCGCCGGCTCGTGTACCTGAGCAGCGGCTCGCACTACAGCGGCCGCCCGGTGCTCGACGACGTCGACTGGCGGGGGCGGAAGCCGGGCTCGTACGGCGACAGCAAGCTGTACGTCACGGCCCTGGCGGCCGCCGTCGCGCGCCTGCGGCCGGGCGTGCTGAGCAACGCCGTCGACCCCGGGTGGGTGCCCACGCGCATGGGCGGGGCGGGCGCGCCGGACGATCTGGAGCTGGGCCACCGCACGCAGGAGTGGCTGGCGACGAGTGACGACCCGGAGGCGCTGACGACCGGTGGCTACTGGTACCACCGGGAGCTGCAGGAGCCGCATTCGGCGGCGCTGGATGTGGGGTTCCAGAACCGGCTGCTGGAGCGTTGGAGAGGGAGACCGGGGTCGCGATCGAGTGAGGTCTCGACATCGGTCGGCGGCGGGTGCCATCAGGCGGGTTCAGCCTCGATGCGGGCAGCGATACCGAAGTCGTCCAGGTCGGCGAGAAGCTTTCGTGCCTCTCGTTCTTCCACATGAACGAACAACGGCGAACCTGCGGTCAGATCAGCCGTCTCGACGTCCTTCGCTGACGCGCCGCGGGTAACCAAGATCAGTTCGGTCAGCCCTCGCGTGCCTCCGGCCGGTTCGGCATCGAGATAGACGGCGAACCCGGGGTTGGATCCGCGGTCGACCGGGACGGGTAGCCCCGATTCCACCTTCGGATAGAGAGCGTTCGCGGCAAGCCACACGAGCACCGGAACGACGGCGACGAAGACCACGACACTCACGAGAAATGGCCAGCCGGGGTCGATCGCCATGTAGATGATCCCGGCGGCGACCACCAAGAGGATCGTGAGACCTCGCCGGGCGTACTCACTGTTCGTTCCGCTTTCCGTCCCGGCCATCCCATGGAACCTAGTGAGCGGATCAGATCGGGGACAAGCGGCTCCCGGATGAAGGAGCGGGTGAACCGAATCGCCCGGCCGGGTGCCGTCCGACCTGATGTCGCCCCTGGTCGCCGTGGGAGACTCCCCCGTGCGCTACGCAACCGTGGAGTCGTCCGACGGCGGGACGATGACCGACATCCGCCCCTACCTCGCATGGCTCGACGAGCATGCAGAGGAACTGCCACCGGGCGCCCGGGCGTTCGCACTCCACCCGGAGCACTACGACTTCTCCCATCAGTGGTGCCCGCGCAGCGCGTCGTTCGACCGCATGTCCACCCGGCACACCGACGACGGCGTCGAGGTCACCCTGGTCCTGGCCGCGTGGGGCGGCGCACCGCCGGAGTTCGTCGTGCGGTACCACGGTGTGTCCCACGTCGAGGTGGACGGCGACCAGGATGACGACATGCGCTCGAACCTCATGGCCGACGAGCTGCTGCCGCACGCCGACGGCGTGAGCCACGAGCTGGAGTTCACCAACCGCACCATCACCGTGATCGCACGCGACCTGACGGCGGGGTGGCGCGGCGAGCCCGGACCGGAGAGTCCTCGCGATCCCGGCGACGGGAATGGCGAGACGAACCTCGCGACGCTGGTCTGGCATCTCCAGCATCGACCCCGCATGTTCGTCATGGACGACTCGTTCGCCACGCTCGCCGCGTTCGTCGGCGGCTTCGACTGGGCCCGAGATCGACTGCTGCGTGACTTCTCGCGTTGGCTCCACGACCGGCTCGGGACCTGCGGTCCCAATATCGTCTGGGAGCGCCACATCGTGGAGGCGGTCGTTCCGCCCGTGCGGCAGGACGTCAGGCAGCGCGACCTGACCGCGGAGGAGGACACCGCGGCGTGCGCGCTCGCCCTGGACCTGCTCAGCACGTACCTCGCCGAGCGCGGCGAGGTCGCGGAGTGACGTGGGCGCGTTCAACTCGCTTGATGTGACGATCGACTGCCCGGCGTGCCAGATGACCGCACCGCGCGAGATTCAGTTCCGGTACGGCACGGTCTGGCAGTACCGCTATCGGCTGGGCGACGTCCTGCGCTGGGACCGCGACCATGTCGGGGACCCCGACGCGTCTGACGTCGTCGTCGATGGCTGGCTGTGCGAGTGCCCAGGCTGCGACCACGAAGGACGGATCGCGGTCTACGTGCGCGAGAACGTGCTCACCGCGGTCGGCCCCGTCGAGGATGTGCCACAGCTCGCCGAGCTCGAGTGGCTGGCTCTGCCGCGCGAGCAGTCCGGCGAGCTCACGCCGCCGGCCGCGCCTTGGCACGGAGCAGACGACGACGGCGGCGGTCCCGGCGGATCAGCACCATGACCGGCACCAGCGCGATCGCCCCGATCACGACGAAGACCGCGACAACACGAGATACCGTGCCGATGACGACCCCCGGTGGCGAGTGCTCCACCAACCCGTCGGGTCGTGGCCCGAACTCGCCTTTCAGCTCGGCGTAGGTGGCGGTGTCGACTTCGCCCTCGTACTCGACCAGGAGGTAGTCGAACTCCACCGGAAGCCTCTCCCACACAGCCGTGGCGGCGATATCCCAGGCGGCTTCGCGGTCCATCGAGCCGCCGACCAGCACCACCTCGACGCGGTTCTCCGACACCTTCTGCGATTCGAAGAACCGGACCCACACCCCGGCGTCGTCGAACCCTTCGTCGAGGAGGCCTTGCTGCACCTGCCGCAGTTCCGTCCCGTAGGAGCAACCCGCGAGCGTGACGCCTGCGAGGGCGAGCCCGAGCACGAGGGCCAGCCATCGAACGATGCCCGACTGTGCTGCGCGACTCATCCGCTGCCCCTTTGATCGGTGACCTGTTCATCGACCTCAGACGCGCTAGCCTGCGTTGATACCGATGCCCAGGACTCAACCAGCGACGCGTGAAGCCGGTCAATCAAACGACCCGGACTTCACCCGACGACGTCGGCGGGGATACCCAAATCCTCCAGCTCGGCAAGCGACTTTCGCGTCTCGCGTTCTTCTGCGTAGACGAATAACGGCGGACCTGCGGTCGGTTCAGCAGACCACCACGGGGACAAGCAGCTCCAGGGTGAAGGAGCAGGTGATCTGATGGGACCCGTGGAACGCCCCCTCGACCGCCGAGCACTCAGCTACGGCGTCGTTGGCGACACCACCCCCGCGGACGAGAAGTGGCAGCCGCCCGCTGGACGGCGCGCCTACGAACACACGGTCCGCCTCGGCTCCGGAACCGACCTCTGGGACGCATCCTCGGCAGCGGTCCTCTCCTGGGGCATCAAGACCCGCAGCGGGTTCGCCGTCGAACCGCCGCTCGAAGCAGGACGCAGCGCGCATCGAGGAGAGCGCTACTGGCTCGTCGCACGCATCGGGCCCTTCCGCGTACGGGAGCCCGTCCAGATCATCACGACGGTCTCGACCGACAACCGGGCCGCGCTTTCCTACGGCACCCTGGATGGCCATCCCGTCTCCGGCGAAGAAGCGTTCATCGTCCACCGGGACGACAACGGGACCGTCAGCCTCACGCTGCGCTCCCTCACGCACGCCGGCCGGGGCATGTGGCGTGGGCTCTTCCCGTTGATCCTGGTGGCTCAGCAAATCTATCGACGGCGGTACTTGCGCGCGCTCCGGCCCCAAGGTCAATAAACCAGCGCCTGTTGTCCGTGCCTACCTGTGCAACCTCAGCGCGAGAAAGACCGGCGCCGCACTCAGCTCCTCGTACTTCTTCGGGTCAACATCCTTCAGAGCCGGCAACGGCGTCGGCTCGACCATTCGATCCAGCGTGAAGCCGGCGGCCAAGAGCTCGTTCACAAGAGTGCTCATCGCCATGTGCTGGTACTCGATCACTTCCGCGGGCTGCGACCCGATCTGTCGTCGAATCCACCGCTCGTCGAAGTAGGAACCGCCGAACCGCCCCCAGTCCGCGGTCGGATGCGTGCTGGAGACGACCAGCCATCCACCGGGCCTGAGGACCCGCCGGACCTCGGCGAGGAATTCCTCCCGGCGAGAGATGTGATGGAGGACCAACGCGCAGAGCGCCCCGTCCATCGATTCGTCGTCCAGGAAGTGCATGGGCTCTTCGAGGTTGTGCCGAACCACCGAAGAACCGTCGTACTCGGCCAGGCGAGCCCTGGCATGCGGCACCAACGACTCGCTGCCTTCCACCCCGACGACGCTCGCGCCAGCGCCCGCGAGCGCCGCCGCGTAGTGGCCGGCACCGCAGCCCAGATCCACGATCTGCTGACCACCAACCGGGCCGATCAGGTCGAGGACGGCGGGGCGATCGTGCAATGCGTTCAGGCCCGGACGGTCCGCCTTTGCCGCGAAGACCTCACCCGCAGCCCCGCCGTAGGACCTGTCATCTGTCCCAGTGCCTCTGATCCTCACGATCGCTCCCGGTAGTAGTGGTCGAACCCCATTCGGTGCGCGCGGTCGTCGCCTGCCCGACCCTACGTCGGGACGACCTCGGCAAGAGCCCTCGTGACCTCGGGTTTCGTAGGCTCAGAGGCCGAATCGCCCAGGTCCAGGCGGGAGCACACACCATGAGCAATCGGGTCCGAATGTGGTGCCTCCGGCACGCCGAGTCCGAGAACGTCACCGCCGCAATCGCCGGCGCCCAGCCGAACGCGCCCCTGACCGCCCACGGACATCAGCAAGCCCTCCGCGCCGCCCAGACCCTGGCGGCCGAGCCCGTCACCAACGTCTACTCCAGCACCGCCCTGCGCTCCCGCCAGACCGCACACCCCATCGCCGCAGCACACAAGCTCCGGGTCCATCCGATACCCGAGCTCGTCGAGATCGGCATCGGGCAGCACGAAGGCAGCGGCGACCCCGCCGTCCGTGCACGCACCGCCGCCGTCCTCCGTGCCTGGGTCGTCGACGGCCACCTCCACGAGCGGGTCGCCGACGGCGAGACCGGCCACGACGTCCTCGGCCGGACGACGACCGCCCTTCAGCGCCTTGTCGAACGACACGAAGGCGAGACGGTCGCCATCGTCGGCCACGTCGCCAGCCTGACCCTCGCGCTGAGCCAGCTGTGCGCGCTCGGCGCCTCCGTGTGGGGTGTGCCGCTCCCCCACGCCGAGCCGTTCCTCGTCGAGTCGGACGGCGAGCGGTGGCACTGCTCCGCCTGGCCCGCGTAACCACACTTCTGGGCCCATGGACCCACCGTCGGGTGAAGAACTGGCGTTCACCCCGGTTTCACCCGTTAGGGTGACCGGCATTGCCAGTCCGTGACCGCGCTCACAGGTCGCTTCCGATGCGCGGGTCCGAACAACCACATCCAGGAGCAACGTATGAGCTTTGCCGATTCCATCGGCACCGTGAACGAGCTGATCTGGTCGATCCCGCTGATCGCCCTGTGTCTCCTCGCCGGTCTGTACTTCTCCCTCCGCACCGGTTTCCTCCAGGTGCGCCACATCCCCGACATGGTCGCCCAGCTCAAGAAGGGCGAGAAGTCCGAGGACGGGACATCGTCCTTCCAGTCCCTGATGATGTCGCTGGCCGGTCGCGTGGGCGTGGGGAACATCGCCGGCGTCGCGACGGCGATCGCCTTCGGCGGTCCCGGCGCCGTCTTCTGGATGTGGACCTCCGCGTTCCTGGGCGCCGCCACGTCGTTCGTCGAGTGCACGCTCGGCCAGATCTACAAGGAGAAGGACCCGGACACCGGCGAGTACCGGGGTGGCCCGGCGTACTACTTCGAGAAGGCCTACAAGCACAAGGCCCGTGGCCTCTCGCTGGCCTACGGGATCCTCTTCGCGGTCGTCACCATCCTCGCGATGAGCTTCTTCCTTCCGGGTGTGCAGGCCAACGGCATGGCGTCGGCGATCGACACCGCGTGGGGCATCCCCACCTGGGTGACCGCCATCGGCCTGGTGATCCTGCTGGGCTTCATCGTCATTGGTGGCGTCAAGCGCATCGCGAACTTCGCGGTGGTCGTCGTCCCCGTGATGGCCCTGCTCTACATCCTCATCGCGGTCATCGTCTTCTTCGTCAACTTCACCGAGATCCCCCACGTGTTCGGGCTGATCTTCGGCAGCGCCTTCGGCGTCCAGCCGGTCTTCGGGGCGATCATCGGCCTCGCGATCAAGTGGGGCGTGCAGCGCGGCATCTACTCCAACGAGGCGGGCCAGGGCACCGGACCGCACGCCGCCGCTGCCGCCGAGGTCTCGCACCCGGCCAAGCAGGGCTTCGCGCAGTCCTTCGCCGTGTACGTCGACACGCTGTTCGTCTGTTCTGCCACCGCGTTCATCATCATCTCGACGGGCATGTACAACACGTTCGCGGGCGAGGTCTGGCCGAGCGACGTGATCCAGGAGGGCAGCGGCGGGCTGAGCACCGACGTGGAGCCCGGACCCGGCTTCGTGCAGCAGGGCCTGGACTCGGTGTTCCCGGGCGCCGGCCCCACGTTCATCGCCATCGTGCTCGCGTTCTTCGTGTTCACCACGATCGTCGCGTACTACTACATGGCCGAGACCAACCTGAACTACCTGACCCGCAAGATGACCAACCGCCTCGCGGCGCGCGCCATGCAGCGGGCGCTGCAGGCCCTGGTGCTGGTCTCGGTCGCCTACGGCGCCGTGACGACGGCGGGCGCGGCCTGGGGTCTCGGCGACATCGGTGTCGGCTCGATGGCCTGGCTGAACATCGTCGGCATCCTGTTCCTCCAGGGTCCCGCGCTGAAGGCGCTCAAGGACTACCGCGAGCAGAAGAAGCGCGGGCTGGACCCGCAGTTCGACCCGCGACGGCTCGGCATCGAGAACGCGACGTTCTGGGAGGACCGCGCCGACGGCCGGCTCCGGAGCGGAGCCGACGAATCGGTGGCGACGCAGCGCGACCGCGACTGACTCGGACCGGCCCAGGCCAGAGAACGCTTCTGGCCTGGGCCATGCCCGTCGCGACGACGCCGCACGACCGCCGGCGCGATCAGACCCGGTCGCTGAACTTCCCCAGCGCCCCCAGGTCGGCCCCGTCGATCTCCGCGGCGGTCGACCGCGCGAGCCCGACCAGCTCCGCCATCGGCACCACGGCCCTGCTGGTCGCGGCGAGGTCCTCGTGGGCCTCCTTGGACCAGAGCGGCGGGTAGAAGTTCAGGCCGCTGTCACCGCTCAGGTCGCGGGTCTCGGCCTCCCAGCCGTCCCACCGCAGCCCGTTGGTGAACTCCGCCAGGCCGCCGTCGAGCACCCACATGAGCCAGGCGGCGTACCCGGCCCCGAGCGCCTCCCACTGGAGAGTGTCCGGCGCGAGGTAGATCATCTCTCCGGGGTTGCCGGGTCGCCCGACGGCGGCGGGGTCGGCCCCGTTGAGCACGAAGGTTCCGCCGAGCACGTCGTGGGCGACGACGAGCCCCTGCCCCGGGGACCAGTCGGCGACGGGCGCCGGCGGGAAGTCGTTCACCACGGCCAGACCGGGCAGGCGAGCAGCCGGAAGCTCGCCGAACACATCCGGCGCCGGGCTCCCGTACACGCGCAGCCAGCCGTGGTCGATCAGCAGCCCGCCCGTGTGCACCACGACGGCGCCGAGAAAGGACTTCGTCGTGACCTGGAGCTGCTCGAGCGTGCGCCGGCTGGTCGCGTCGTCGGGCGCGAGCATCTCGACGGGGACCGCGGCCTGGGCCACGAGCCGCTGCAGCTCAGGCCAGGCGGGTTCCTGCGTGGCGGTCAGATTCTCGAACAGTCGCACCGCTCGATCGTAGTCGCGCGGCCCCCGGCAGCAGGCAGGTTGACCCTCGACCCGCTCGACCCTCCAGGGTCCAGCCATGCCCACCCCGCTCCCCCGCACCTGGCTCGCGTTCCTCGCCGCGAGCACCCTCAGCCAGCTCGGCGACTCCGTCCTCTGGTTCGCCCTGGGCTGGGCCGCGGCGTCGCACGGCGGCCAGGTCGCCGCGCTCGTCCTGACAGCGTCCGGCCTGCCCAGGCTCCTCCTGGTGCTGGTGGGCGGCTCCGTCGCGGACAGCGTCGGCGCCCGACGCCTGCTCCTGTGCACCGAGGCCGTCATGGTCGCGGTCTGCCTCGCCCTCGCCTTCGGTCTGGGCGCCGCCGGGCCGACGCCGTGGCTCCTCGCCGCCGCGAGCCTCGCCTCCGGCGTGGTGTCGGCCTTCTCCCTGCCCGCCCTCGGCTCGATGCCCCGCCGCCTGGTCGACGACGCCGCGCTCCCCCGCGCGATGGCCCTCCGCCAGGGCCTGGGCCAGGCCGTGCTCCTCGCCGGCGCACCGCTCGGCGGCGTCCTGGTCGCCACCGTGGGCCTGCCCGCGATCGCGGTCGCCGACGCCGCCTGCTTCGCCGCCGTGCTAGTCGTCGTGGCCGTGATCAAGCCCAGGCGCGAGGCCGGCGCCGGTACGGAACGGTTCTGGCGGTCCCTGTCCGACGGCGCCCGCGTGGTCGCCCGGACCCGCGGCCTCGCGGGGGCGCTCGTGCTCACCGGCGCCGTGGCCGCCGTCGTGCTGCCGGTCTCCTCGCTGCTCGTGCCGCTGCTCGGACGGGAGTCGGGATGGGGCGCGGGCACGACCGGGCTCGTGGTGGCCGCGCAGGCGGCGGGGTCGATCGGCGTCGCGCTCGTCGTGGCCCGGACCGGGACGGCGCACGCGACCGGACGGGCCGTGGCCCTGGGGCTGGCCGTGGCGGCGACCGGCGTGGCGCTGGTCGCGACTTCGGGCAACGGTGCACCAGCCCTGACCGCTGGCACGGCCGCCGTCGTCGGGGTGGGGACGGGCGTCGCCGTCGCGCACCTGGCGCCGTTCGTGCTGGGCAGCGCTCCCCGCACCCATCTGGCACGCGTCCAGGCGTGGACGGCGCTGGCACAGCTCGCGCCGGTCGTGGTGTCCAACAACCTGCTCGGCACCCTGGCCGAGCACTCCTCCCCGGGCGCCGCCCTGTGCTGCTGCGCCGTCACGCTCGGGGTGTGCGCGCTCGCGGCCACCCGGCTCCGCGCGGCGTCGTCGTGACCGGGCTGGACCCTCGACCGGGTCGAGGGCCGATGCTGTACCCGTGCACCACGCCACGCTGCTGACCGTCGGCGCGTTCGCGCGCGCCTCGGGCCTGCCCGTCAGCGCCCTGCGCTACTACGACGCCGCCGGCCTGCTCCGGCCCGCGCACGTGGACCCGGCCACGGGCTACCGCCGGTACGCGCCGGAGCAGGTCGAGCGGGCCCGGCTCGTCGCCCGGATGCGCCGGACGGGCATGCCGGTGGCCGACATCGCCCGCGCCATCACGGCCGACCCGGTCACCGCGCGCCGGGTGGTCGACGCCCACCAGCGCCGGCTGGAGGCCGAGCTCGAGGCGGCGAACGCCCAGCTCGCCGAGGCGCGCGAGCTCCTGTCCGTGACGACCAACCTTGCGGTCGACGCCGTCGCGCTGCGTTCCGCGCTCGGGGCCGTGCGGCACGCCGTCGGCGAACAGGCCGGCTGGCCGGCGCTGCACGGCGTGCTGTTCGACGTCGACTCCACAACGCTCCGGCTGGTCGCGACCGACCGGCACCGGCTGGCCGTCTCCGCCCTGACCGTGGTGGGCGTGGAGGGTCCGCCGGTGCGCGTGATCGTGCCGGTCGCGGTCGTGGACGCCTTCCTGGACCGCGCGGAGACCGGACAGGTCGAAGTGTCCCTGACAGCCGACCGCGTCACGCTCGGCAGCCTGCACGGGACGCCGGTCGACGCGCTCTACCCCGACTACGAGGCGGTCCTCGCCGTGCACGGATTCCGGGGCACCCGGGAAAAGGTCGGCACCACCGTCACCGCGCCTGACCTCCTGTTCCGGGTCGAGACCGCGAACGGGGCCGACGCCGGGCGACGCGACCTGGTCCTGCTCGGCCTCGACCCCGCCGAGCTCCACATCGGCGACGCGCGCGGCACCGTCGCGTTCGACCGGCAGTTCCTCGCCGACGCCGTCCGCTCGTTCGGCGACGTCGACCTGCTGCTGACGGCGGGCGAGCGCGACACCCTCCGGCTGGCGGCGGTGCACGGGCCGGACGCCGTCGTCCTCCTCATGCCGGTGCGGCTAGCCGGCTGAGCGGCCCCGCCGTCGCCCCTTTGTATAGCACCCCGATGCTAAGGTCCGACCATGGCCAGGCAGAAGGACCCAGCAGTCCGCACCCAGCTCCTCGAGCGCGCGGCGTGGATGCTGCGCGAGCGCGAGCCCATCACGCTCCGGTCCCTCGTCGAGGGCACCGGCGTCTCGACGATGGCGGTCTACACCTACTTCGGCGGCATGGACGGCGTCTGGCGCGCCCTGCGCCAGGAGGGATTCACCCGGCTGGCGGCCCGGTTCGAGACGCTCACCATCCCGGAGGACCCGGTCGAGGACTTGGTCGCAGGCGTGGCCGCCTACGTCGTCAACGCCCTCGAGCACCCTGACCTCTACCGGGTCATGTTCGACGCGACCGTCGAGCTGGAGGACGTCGAGGCCGCGGAGGCGACCCTCCAGTACCTGGTCCGGGCCGCGCGCCGCTGCCGCGACGCGGGCCGGATCCGCGAGGACGTCGACCCCGTGCGGCTCGCCAACGAGGTGTGGACGGTCAGCCACGGGATCGTGTCGCTCGTCGTCAGCCGGGTGACCTCACGGCGCACCCTCGCCTCCGGAGTCCCCCTGCTCACCGCGGTGATCGTCGCCGCCGGCGACGATCCCGCGGTGTGCCGCCGCTCGGTCGAGGCCGGCTGGGAGGCGCTGCGGCCGCCTCAGGGCAGGACGGCGATGGCGTCCACCTCGACGACGTAGCCCGGCGCGGCCAGCGCGGTGACGCCGATCCAGGTGCTCGGCTGCTGGAACTCCGCGCCCAGCTTCGCGGCCGCCCGCTCGCGGCCGACGACGAACTGCTCGGCCTTCTCCGCGTCCAGGTCGACGATGTAGACGGTGACCTTGGCCAGGTCGGCCACCGTGGCCCCGACGGCGTCGAGCGCGGCGGCGATGTTCAGGTAGGCCTGCTCGGCCTGGGCGGCGACGTCGTCGCGACCCACGAGGTTGCCGTCGGTGTCCCACGACACCTGCCCGGCCAGGTAGATGGTGCGCGAACCCTGCGTGTCGGCCACCTGGTGGTGGACGTCGACGCGGTTGACACCTTCGGGGTGGACCAGCTTCACAGTCATCGCCGTGCTCCTCTTCGTGTCGGTCATGCTGAACATAGCAAAGCAATGCCATGTTTTATGCCCGAGGGTCGAGGTGACGCCGGTCACGGCACAGGGGCGTCCGGGGTCTACTGCCCGACGTCGCCCGGCCCAGCGCCGTCGTCGGCCACCGGGTTCGCGGGCCGGCCCCGCCGTCCGACGACGTAGCCCGCCGCACCGCCGAGGGCGAGCGCGCCGGCCACGGCGAGCAACAGGGGCCCGATCGCCGCCGAAGCCATGGACGGGGAGTACATCGTCTCCGACAGCGGCGCGTACGCGAACCAGCCGTAGGTCATCGGACGGGAGACGATCCACGCGGCGGCGCCCAGCAGCGCCAGACCCACGAGGCCGAGGGCGGCGAGGACCAGGTTGGCGGTGCGGGCCGGGCGGGGCGACGGGGAAGGGGCTGCGGTCATGCCGCCCATCGTCCCCGCGCGCCTGACCTGGGGCAACCGACTTCCCGCGAACGTGTCAGACCCACAGATCACCCTGGTGACCTGTGGGTCTGACGCGCCTCCTCAGGTGGTCGACGACGCCGCCTGCGCCCCCTTGAGCTCGTGCAGCCGGGACCCGTCGGTGCTGATGTTCGCCGTCGCGGTGGCGACCGCCCCGACCAGGCAGATCACCGCCGAGTACACGACCACGGGCCAGATCGCCCCGCCGACCGCAGCGACCAGCGCCGTGCAGATGAACGGCGCGAGCCCGCCGCCCAGGGTGTTGGAGATCTGGTACCCGATGTTCACGCCGGTGGTCCGGGCCTCGGGGTCGAACATCTCGGCCAGCATGGTCTGCAGCGTGGCCTGCATGGCCACGCCGGGGATCACGAAGCCCAGGATCATGCCGACCCAGATCAGGATCAGGTTGCTCGTGCCGAACAGCAGGAACGTGGGCCACACCAGCAGCGCGAAGCCGATGCAGCCCGCGATGTAGACCTTGCGGCGGCCGATCCGGTCGGACAACAGCCCGTACGCCGGGGCGACGAAGACCTGGAGCAGGCCGACGATCATGGTCCCGGCGAACCCCTGCCAGGCCGGGATGTGCTGCTGGTTGACCATGTACGCGATGCCGAACGTGAGCACCACGTACCCGGCGATGCTCTGCGGCAGGCCGATGAGGATGCCCATGATCGCGTTCTTCGGGTGCCGGAAGACCTCGGCGATCGGGTGAGGGCGCACCCCGGCGTCCTGCTGGGCCTTCCTGGTGTCCTTGAACTCGTCGGACTCCTCGAGCTTGCTGCGCAGCACGACCGCGACGATGGCGAGCACCAGGCCCAGCACGAACGGGATGCGCCAGCCCCACGTCATGAACCAGGTCTCCGGGCCGAGCCCCAGGCCCGCCATCAGGCCGGCGGAGGCGACGTTCGCGATGCCGGCGCCGCTGATCAGGAACGCGCCGTACAGGCCGCGCCGGCCCACGGGCGCGTGCTCGACGACGAGCGTCGCCGCGCCGCCCATCTCGCCGCCCACGAAGAAGCCCTGGCACATCCGGAAGAAGATCAGCAGCAGCGGCGCGGCGATGCCGATCGAGGACTCCGCGGGGATCAGGCCGATGCCCGCCGTCGCGATGCCCATGCCGACCACGGTGATCAGCAGCGTCATCTTGCGGCCCACGCGGTCGCCGATAGGGCCGAACACCAGGCCGCCGACCGGCCGCAGGAAGAAGCCGACCGCGAACGTCGCGAACGACGAGAGCTGCGCGACGATCGGGTCCTCGCCGGTGAAGAACACCGCCGGGAAGATCGCGGCCGACGCCAGCCCGTACAGGTAGTAGTCGTAGTACTCCATGAGCGTGCCGATCGCGCCGCCCGCGATGGTGCGCTTCTGCTTGCCGGTCAGCGGCTCCGGCGTCGACGTTCCAGCCACGGGTACCTCCGGGTCGTCGGGTGAAAAATGATGTGTGCATCCTGCCGACCCACGCGCCCGGCGTCTATGCCCCGAATGTTCCGTTCTTTCGGGGCACCCCTGTGCCAACGCCCCTATGGTCGTGGGCATGGGCAGAACCGACCGCGCCAGCCTCCTCGTCCACGTCGACCGGGCAGCGGTGTTCGCCGCCCTGACCGACCCCGAGGCGCTGGTCGAGTGGCTGCCGCCCGCGGGGATGCACGGCCGGTTCGAGGACTTCGACATGCGCGAGGGCGGCTCGTACCGCCTGGTGCTGACCTACGACGACGCCTCCGACGCGCCCGGCAAGACCTCGGCCGACTCGGACGTGTCCGAGGTCCGCATCGCCCGGCTGGTCCCGGGAGAGCAGATCGCGTCGGACGTCGACTTCGCATCCGACGACCCGGCGTTCCAGGGCACCATGCGGATGGAGTGGAACCTGCGCGACGCCGACGAGGGCACCGACGTCGAGATCGTGGCGCGCGACGTGCCGTACGGCGTCCGGGCCCGCGACCACGCCGAGGGCATGACGTCGTCGCTGACGAACCTCGCCACCTACCTCGAGCCGTGACCCGATGAGTCTGCCGCTCCCGGCGGGTCCACCCTTCGTCCGAGAAGACGGAACCGCCGGGAGCACATCATGGGCATCATCCAGATCGAGCTGTTCGCCACCCTCGACCTCGTCGCGCAGGCGCCGGGCGGCCCCGAGGAGGACCCGGAGAACTTCCCGTTCGGCGGCTGGCAGGCGCCGCTGATCGACGCCGTCGTCGGGGACCAGATCGACGCCGCCTACGAGGGCACCGACGCCCTGCTGCTGGGCCGGCGCACCTACGACATCTTCGCGGGGTACTGGCCGCAGCAGGAGGGCGTGCCCGGCCTCGAGATCGCCACGCTGTTCAACCGCGTCCCCAAGTACGTGGCCTCGCGCGGCACGCCCGACCTGACCTGGGCCGGGTCCACGCAGCTCGGCCCGGACCTGCCGGCCGCCGTCCACGAGATCCGGGACCGGCACGAGAACATCAAGGTCGTGGGCAGCCTGAACCTGGTGCAGACGCTGCTGCGCGAGAAGCTCTTCGACCGCCTCGACCTGTGGGTGCACCCCATCGTGCTCGGCGTCGGCAAGAAGGTGTTCGACGGCGGCGCGGTGCCCGCCAACCTGTCGCTGCTCGAACCCCCGGTCGCCAGCCCGGCCGGCACCGTGCACCTGCTCTACGGCCTGGAGGAGGGCGTGCCGGCCACGGGCGACATGGACGAGGTGGACCGGGGCGCCTGACCTGGGGGCTGGCTGAGCCACCACTCGAACGTAGGGTTCGTCGGCTCATGAGCGCTCATGAGCCGACGAAGCCTACGTTCGCGTCGACCGGCGCCGCGTCAGCGGTGGTCGCGCCCTGTGAGCGCGAAGCGCAGCTCCGCGCGGAGCTGCTCGTCGGCCGCGACGGCCGTCTTGTCGAAGCTTCGGGTGCCCAGACGGACGTCCTGGTCGATGAGGTCGTGCCAGCGCTGCACGGTCGCCGGGGACAGGAGCGGGGCGAGCGTGGCCAGGGCGGTCACGGTGTCGTCGTCGCGGTACTGGCCGGTCTGGGCGGCCAGCCGGAGGGCGACGTCGTCGACGTCGAGGTCGCACCCGGCCCGCACGAGAGCAGTCGCAGCCGCCGCGAGCGCGGCCGGGTCGTCCATGAGTGTCCGCAGGGCGGCTTCCAGCGGTGCTGCCGCTGGGCCGAGCCGCGCCGCGGTGCGCGCGACCGAGGCGCGCGGGAAACCCCAGATGAAGCTTTCTCGTCCTGACAGCCGCTCGGACGCCTCGGACACGGCCTGGACGACCGGCGCCGGGTCGTTCGTGCGCTCCCAGATGACCGCCGCCGCCATGAGCTTCCGGTCGACGTCCGGGGTCGTCAGCCGGTCGTAGTCCGGCAGGGGTGTCGCGACGCGCTCGCGGAGCTCCTCCATGTCGAGGTCCATCTGCGCGGCGGGGCCCAACGGCTGGTCGAAGGTCGGCACCGCCGGCCGGTGGACCGGCAGGGCGTCGGCCCGTGGACCGATCGCGTCGGCGAGGTGCCGCCCGTCGGCACTGCCCGCGTGCTTCTCGGCCAGCGGGCGCAGCAGCTCGGTCGCGGCGCGGGACGACTCGCACGCCCTGCGCGCGGCCCAGAGCACGGGCGCGAGATCGTCGCCGGCTCGGTCCGCGGCCCGGAGCAGGAACGTGGCCGCCGCGTCGCCGCGGCCGGCGGCGCAGAGCACGCCGACCACCCAGGACAGGGGCTCGTGCCGGTGGTCGTCGTGCAGGCGGCCGCCGATGCCGTCCGCGCCCTCGACCGAGAGCAGGACCTGCTCCAGCCGGTCGTCCCAGGGCAGGCCGGCGTCGAACGCGGCCAGGACGCTCGCCAGGCGCACCTCGTCGGCGGCGTCGTCGTGCGCCGCGGTGATCAGAGCCGCATGGTCCGGGGCGGCGCAGCGGACCAGGGCGATCAGGGCCTCGGCGCGCACGATCGGTGCCGTGTCGTGCTCCAGGGCCGCCCGGAGCGTCGGCACCGGGTCCGCGGACCGCACCTGCCCGAGGACGTGCACGGTGGCCTGCCGCACGTCCGGGTCCGCGTGCAACGTGAAGGGAATGATCCGTCCGGCCTCCGCGCGGACGGCGTCGCGCACGTCCTCCTCTGCGCCCGGCGCGGTGTCCTCGCTCTCCGCCATCGCACCGAGCAGCCACAGGCACTCCTTGGCCGCGGCACCGGCCGCGGCGAGGCCGGCCAGGAACGGGACCGCCGCCACGGACGCCGAGTACACCGTGCCCTGGTGGCAGATCGAGCCCCACAGGTCGCCGGCGGCGCTGTCGGGCCCCTCGTCCTCGGCGAGTGCCCGGAGCATCTCCGGGAGGTCGGTGGCGTCCCCGTAGGCGTGCGAGACGGTGGTCCAGTCGAAGGCATCTGCGGCGGCCAGGACGGCGGCCACCTCGGCGCTCGGGGAAGTGATCTGCTGCGACATGGCGCAGAGCATGCCACCCGCCACTGACACCCTGACCAGCCCGAACACCAGCCCGAACACCAGCCTGGACGCCGGCGTTCCGGCCACCAGGCGATCCGGACACGAGGTGGTCCGGCCACCAGGCAGTCCAACGTAGGCTTCGTCGGCCCATGAGCGCCTATGGGCCGCCGAACTCTCCGTTCGCGGGGCACGCGCCGACCCGGCAGGCAGGCTCCGAGCGACCGCCGGGCCGCGCGCCTGGCGCGCCGCATGCAGCACCGCCCGAACGCAGAGTCCATCGGCCCATAGGCGCTCATGCGCCGACAAAGCCTACGTTCGACCGGTAGGCCCGACGGCGCACTGGCCTGCCCGCCCCGAGCGCCCCGCCATCTGCTGATGAACCCCATCAAGACCATGGCCCCCGCACCGTCCCGTGCGATAGCCTCCTGACGGAACACCCGTGACAGCGCTGTCAGTCCTGGAGGCACCGATGCCCACCCACCGTCCGCGGCTCCACGCAGGGGCGCGACCGTTCCGCAGAGCGATCGCCGGGCTCGCCGTCGCCTGCCTCGCACTGCCGATCACGGTCGCCGTCGTCACGCCGGCGCAGGCCACGGGCACCGACGCACGCAACCGGCCCGCGAGCACCCAGCCCGGAGCGTACGGCGCCCCCGACGAGACCGCCGCGAACTACTACGCGGCGCTCCTGCGGCACACCCGCTGGGTCGAGACCGTCTGGGACGAGTCCGCCGGCGTCTACCAGGCCAAGGACATGAACTTCGCGGTAGTCCTGGGCAACGCCGTGCTGCTGACGCACGGCGAGTACGACGCGGAGCTCGCCGGCGTCTCCGAGGACACCCTGCGCGAGCACACGCTGGCGACCATCAAGCACTTCGCCGCGACCAACCGCCTCGTGGACCCCGACGGCACCTGGGGCCGCCAGCTCTTCTGGGACTCGACCTTCCAGTCGTACTTCCTGGCCGCGGGCACGCTGCTGTGGGACCAGCTCGACGCCGCCACCCAGGCCAACCTCGCGACCATCGCCACCGGCCAGTCCCGGTACACGGCCGACCTCGACTTCACCGACGACCCCATGTCGGGCAGCTGGACCACCGAGTGGCCCGCGGGCAAGTACCGGGGCGACACCGCGCAGGAGGAGGTCGGCGTCTACACGCAGGCCCTCGCCCCCGGGCTCGCCTGGGCGCCCGACGACGCCGACGCCGGCCGCTGGGCCGAGCAGCTCGCCGACTGGGGCCGCAACGCCGCAGGTCAGCCGACGGCGGACCGCAACAACCCCGCCGTCGTCGCCGGCAAGCCGGTCTCGTCGAACACGATGCACAACATCCACGACACGTACATCGTGGAGAACCACGAGTCGTTCGGGCCGCACTACCAGTCCGACTCGTGGCGCTCTGGCGCCCGCAACGCGATCCACTTCCTGCTGCGCGACGAGCCGCTGCCCGAGATCCTGACCCGGCAGCCCAACTCGGCCGAGCTGCGGGAGTCGATCAAGCTCGTCATGTCCGACCAGGGCGAGCCCTTCATGCCGATGGTCCGGGACCGCGAGTTCCTCTACGGCCGCGACGTGATCCCGATGGCGTTCCTCGCCCAGGTGCTGCGCGACCCCGACGCCGCCCGCGCCGAGGTCAACCTCGCCGCGGCCCTGGCGGACTACCAGGCGTACGCGCCCGTCAACCGGCTGACCAAGTTCTCGGGCGAGCCCAAGTACGAGCCCGAGGCCCGCGCGGAGATCGCCATCTCGTACCTGCTGCACGTGGAGGCCGCGGAGTCGGCCGAGGGTCCCGTGGAGCCGACGCCGCAGGACGTCTTCTTCGAGCGCCTGTCCGGCGTCCGCGACTTCGGCGACGTGCCCGGCCTGACGGTGCAGCAGACGGCGGACACGTGGGCCGGCGCCGTCAGCCGCAAGGGCTTCGTCAAGTTCCCCTGGGTGCCCGGGCACAACTCGTGGCTGTTCTACGCCTCGGGCAGCTCGTCGTTCCTCTACCCCGACTCCGGCGCGACGGTGAGCGACCGCAACGTCACCGCGTACACGCAGCCGCGCGACGGCTTCGAGGGCACGTCGTCGGTGTTCCGGATCGGCGACGGGTACGCGGGCCAGGTCACGCTGCCGACCGGCGCCGCGGTGTACGCGTCGTCGGGCGCGGGGCCGGACGACGCGAGCCTGTCCGTGCGCAACCTGGCCATGGGAGGCTACGCCGGCCTGGACGGCTCACGCGAGTACACGACGGCGGAGGGCAGCACCACCGTCGCCGAGCCGGAGCCGGACCCCGCCGACGTGAACGTGGCGCGTCTCGACACGCTCGACCTCGTGCCGCCGGGCGCGACCGAGCCCGCCCCCGTCACCGCGCGCTACGTGCGCATGCAGGGCGTGCAGGGCCACCCGCAGTACGGCTACTCGCTCTACCACCTGCGCGCCTTCGACCCGGCGGGCGACGACGTCGCGGCCGGCCGCCCGGCCACGGCGTCCAGCGCCGACACGGGCCGGGCCGCGAGCGCCGTGACCGACGGCAGCGCGACGACGCGCTGGGCGGTCTCGCGCGCGGACCGGACGCGCCCCGACTCGTGGGTGCAGGTGGACCTGGGCGCGCCGACCGAGGTGGCCCGCGTGCAGCTCGGGTGGGAGTCGGCGGCGGGCGAGCGGTACCGGGTGCAGACGTCGGCCGACGGCGTGACCTGGCACGACGCGGCGTCGTTCGACGCCGAGGACCCGCTGCTGTCGAGCGCGGGCTCGTGGCTGAACGTGGAGGGTGCGGCGGGGTTCGTCGTCCGGAGCTCCGACGCCCCGATCACGGTCTCGCGGGCGGACGCGACACGCCACGTGGTGCGGCTGGCGGACGGCGCGGCGGGACCCCGGCTGGTGGAGATGATCCCGGGTGACGCCGCGGCGACGTCGGCCCAGGCGGAGCGGGCGGTGCCGACCGCGGACGCCGCGGGCGTGCAGGTCAGCCTGGTCGACGGGTACCTGGTGGCGTTCAACCTGACGGGCGCGGACGTGTCGACGACGGTCACGGTGCCGCACGCGAGCGGAGGCGCGGTGCCGGTGTTCGCGGGCGAGCAGTCGATCGGGGCGCGGTCGTCGGCCCTGGCGCTGACGGTCCCGGCGGGCGACGCCGTGGTGCTGGCTCCGCGGGCCACCGTGGCGGGATCGCGCGGGACGACGCCGGAGGGCGTCACGGTCACCACCGACGACGCCCGCACGTTCACTGTGACGGGCCGGGGTCCGGTGACGGTCCGGCACACGGAGACCGGCGCCTCGCGCCCGGCTGCCGCGACGCCGCGCGGCACAACGGTGCGGTTCCCGGCCGGGACGCCGTTCCCCGTGGCCGACCTCGCGCTGAGCACGCTCACGTTCCCGGCGTCGGTGCTGCCCGAGGGCATGACGTCGCCGTCGGCCGCCGTGGACGGGGACCGGAGCACCGCGTGGGTGCCGGGCCCGGACGGCCGGATGGTCACCGACCTGGGCGCGCCCCAGGAGGTCGGCACGGTCGTGGCCGAGTGGGCGCGGGGGCGGGCGCCGTCGGCCGTGGTCTCGGTGAGCGACGACGGGCTCACGTTTACCGATGTGGGGGCGGTGGGCCGCGACGGCGTCGTCGACGTGGACCGCACGGCCCGCTACGTGGCCCTGACCACGACCTGGCACCGGGGCGACCCGGGCCTGACGGCCCTGCGGGTGCTTCCGAGACCAGAGCTGAACCGATCTCAGAAGTAGTCCTTGACCTTGACCTGAGGTCAACGTGGACGCTCGTCTCATGACAACCTCGAGCACAACCGAATCAGCCAGGTCGGCCTGGACCGGAATGGTCCAGGTCGACGACACCGCTCTTGCCGTCACCGACACCGGTGGTCCCGGCATCCCGGTGATCTACCTCAACGGCTCGTACGCCTCCCAGCGGCACTGGCGGCGTGTCACCGCCGACCTCGGGCCCGGGTATCGGCACATCACCTTCGACGAGCGCGCCCGCGGCCGGTCGAAGCTCGCTTCCGACTACTCTTTCGAGGCGTGCGTCCGCGATATCGACGCGGTGCTCGCGGCCAGGGGTGTCGACCGCCCGCTGCTGGTGGGCTGGTCCTACGGGGCGCTGCTGGGCGTGCACTGGGCGAGCCGGAACCCGGACCGGGCACGCGGCGTGGTCGGCGTCGACGGCCCGTACCCGGTCGGCTGGACCGAGGAGGCCGAGCACGAGGAGATCCGGAAGGTGCTCCGCCGGATGCGGCTGATGCTGCCGCTGGCTCGTCGCCTGGGCCTGGCCGCGCGTTTCTCCGGCGAGGAGCACGTGCGGGTCGCCATCGAGGCCCACCTGCTCCACGCCGCGGCTGGGCCGCTCCTCGAGGAGCTGGCCGTCCCGGTCCGGTACGTCGTCGCCTCCGGGGAGGCGCTGGGCAGCCGCGACGATCTGCAGACGGAGATGCGCAAGACCATCGAGCCGATCCTGGCCCGCAACCCGAACCTCCGAGTGAGTGCGAAGGTCACCAGCAACCACGGCAGCGTCCTGCGCAAGGACTCCCCGGCCGTCGCAGACGTCGTTCGCGAGCTCGCCGCCTCGACCTCGGCCCAGGACCGGCGGAGCCGATGACGGGAGGGGCGACCGGCGGCGTCACGATCGGCCAGGCCGCGGCGTTCGCCGGCGTCACGATCAAGACGGTGCGGCACTACCACAAGCTCGGGCTCGTGGACGAGCCCGAGCGGGACTCGTCCGGCTACCGGCGGTACGGTTCGGACGACCTGCTGCGACTGGTCCAGGTCCGGGCGCTGGCCGACGCCGGCGTGCCGCTCGCCGACATCGGGGCCCTGCTCGACGCCGACGCCGACAGGTTCGCCGCGGCGCTCACCGACGTCGAGCAGCGCCTCACCGACCGGATCGAGGAGCTGATCGCGCGCCGTGACACCCTGCACCGGCTCACCGACGACCGGGCGCTCCTCCCCGATCGCGCCTGCGCCGTCCTCGACCGGATGCCCGGCCTCGGCTTCAGCCCCGACTACGTCGCCGGCCAGCGCGAGGCCCTGGTGCTGTTCCGGGCGCTGTTGCCGGCGGGCTTCGACAGCTTCGTGACCCAGCTCGAGTACCGGCTCGACGATCCCGAGCACGTCGAGCTGACGCAGCGCAGCTGGGACGCGATGTCCTGGGATCCGGACGACCCGCGGCTCGAGGAGCTGGCCTCCGCCCTGGCCGACAACCTGCTGGCCAACCGCGAGCTGCTCACGGCGCCGACGGGCCTCGAGATCCGGTCCGACACCGCCACTCGGTACGGACTGGTCGACACCCACCGCCAGGACGGGTGGCCGGCGTCGGCCCGCTTGAACGCACTGGTGGAGGCGAAGCTGCGTGCCGCGGGCATCCCGGTCCCGCACCGGTAAGCGCCGAACGTAGGGTTGGTCGGCTCGTGAGCGCCCATAGGCCGACGAACCCTACGTTCGAACCCCGCCCGGCGAGGGCGGCGGTCAGCCGCTGTGGCCAGAACGGCCCCGCCGGGCGGCCGCCACGATGACGACCACCCCGACCAGGGCGAGCGCCGGACCGACGATCGCCCACAGGGTCACGCCCGTCATCGGGCTGCCGGCGAGGTAGCCGAGCCCCTGCACGGTGAACACGGCGCCCATCAGCACGAGGACGACGCCCAGCACGATCAGGCCTGACTTCATGGTTTCCTCCGGACGGCCGGTGGCGCCGTCAGTACTTGTGGGTGCCCAGGGTGGTGGACGAGATCATCGCGTCGTCGGCGTAGCAGTAGCCCCAGCCCTCGCCCGGCTCGACGGACCGCATGAGCGGGTGCGCGGAGGCCTTGAAGTGCGCCGTGGCGTGCTTGGCCGGGGACGAGTCGCAGCAGCCCACCTGCCCGCACACCAGGCAGCTGCGCAGGTGGACCCAGGTGCCGCCGACGGCGAGGCACTCGGGACAGCCGTCCAGCTGCTCGGGCTCGAGGACCGCGACCTGGTCCAGGTGCGTGCACTCTTCGGTCATGTCTCGGTCCTCACGTCGCTGGGGCAATGGTCTCCCACCCCGGACGGGACCGCCCGCGGCAGCAGATCTGCACAGAGTCTAGGCCGCGGACGCCGGCCTGTGCGGGCCACCGCCGGTGCTCTCGCGGGCGGTGATCCGGTGGGGCACCACCACGTGCTCGGCCGGGGCGTCCGGCTCGGCGATGCGCCGCATCACGAGCCGCACCGCCTCCGCGGCCAGGAGGGGCAGGTCAGGGGTCACCGTGGTCAGGGACGGCACGGAGAACTGCCCGTCCTCGATGCCGTCGAAGCCTGCCACGGCCACGTCCTGCGGCACCCGCAGCCCGTGCTCGTGCAGGGCACGCAGCGCGCCCAGGGCCATCAGGTCGTTGAAGCAGAACACCGCGTCGACCTCGACGCCGCGGGCGAGCAGCTGCGCGACGGCGTCGGCCCCGCTGGCGCGGTGGTAGTCCGTGCACTCGACCACGAGGTCCGGGTCGGCGGGCACACCGGCCTCGGCCAGCGCGGCCAGGTAGCCCTCGCCGCGCAGCCGTCCCGTACCCGCGCCGCTCTGCAGGCCGATCCCCGCGATCCGACGCCGGCCCAGGTCCAGGAGGTGCCGGGTGACGTCGCGGGCCGCCGCCACGTTGTCCACTCCCACGTGGTCCACGCCCGCCGGCTCGCCGTACTCCCCCAGCAGCACCAGCGGGGTGCCGTCGCGGCGCTCCACGACCTCCGCGACCGGCGTGACCAGCGGGCTGAAGAAGACGCCGTCGACCAGGTGGCTCGGCAGGCCGTCGAGCACCGCGCGCTCCCCCGCCGGGTCGCCCGACGTCTCCTCGATGAGCACCGACTGCCCCACGGCCCGGGCCGCCGCCGCCAGCTCGGAGGCCAGCCCGGCGAAGTAGGGCGAGGTGAGCTCCGGCAGCGCGATCGCCAGGAACCCCGCCCGCCCGTGCCGCAGGCTCCGGGCCGACGTGTTGGGCCGGTAGCGCAGCTCGGCGATGGCGGACTCGACGCGCTCGCGGGTCTCGGGCCGCACGTTCGGGTGCCCGTTGATCACGTTCGACACGGTCTTGAACGAGACCCCGGCGCGTTCCGCGACGTCGCGCAGCGTGACCCTCACTCGGCACAGGCTAGACCACCCCTTGCCGACGCGCGGTTATCCGTTGTAACTTCACGCGTGGTTATCCGTTGTAAAGGAGCGACGGCCACGTCATCGAGGACGTGGCGCGCAGCCGCCCGAAGGGACACCACACCATGGAGATCCGGCTCGTAGCCGTCCTCGCCACCGCCGCACTGGTCGCCGGCGCCGTGGCCCCGCCCGCCACCAGCCAGGCCGCGCCACCGCCGTCCGGCACCACCTACACCAACCCGGTCACCGACCCGTTCTCGGACACCTACGCCGACCCCGCGGTGATCCGCGGCAAGGACGGCTGGTGGTACCTGTACGCCACGAGCGACCCGCTGGTGACCGGTGGCCCGTTCGGCAAAATGCACGTGGCGAAGTCCCGCGACCTGGCGAGCTGGGAGTACGTGGGCACCATCTTCGACGACGAGAACAAGCCGGCCTGGGCCGCGGACGCCTCCTACTTCTGGGCGCCCGACATCCGGTACGTCGACGGCCAGTACGTCATGTACTACACGGTCACCGACACCGCGGCGAACCCCGACCCCTGGGACTACACGATCGGCGTCGCGACGGCGCCCACCCCGACCGGACCGTGGACCGACTCCGGCGGCCCCGTCCTGGACCCGCGCCCCGCGCCCGGCGGCGGCTACCTCAACACCATCGACCCGGCCCTGTTCGCCGACGACGACGGCTCGCGCTACCTGTACTTCGGCGGCTTCAACGGCGGCATCTGGGTCACGGAGCTCGACGAGACCGGCACCCGCGCCGTCGGCGAGCCCACCCGCGTGACCGTCGCGGACCGCTACGAGGGCGCCTTCGTGGTCAAGCGCGACGGCTGGTACTACCTCATGGCGTCGTCGGCCAACTGCTGCTCCGGCCCGGTGACCGGGTACAGCGTGTACACGGGCCGGTCGCGCTCGCCGCTCGGCCCGTTCACGGACCACGAGGGCGTGGGCATGAACGAGTCCCGCGTGGGCGGCACCCTCGTCGTCGCGCAGAATGGCAACAGGTGGATCGGCGTGGGGCACCACGCCGTGTTCTCCGACGTGTCCGGGCAGGACTGGATGCTCTACCACGGCATCGACCGCGACAACGCGTGGCTGAACGAGCCCGGCGGCGTCAACCGCCGGCCCACCCTGCTGGACCGGCTCGACTGGATCGACGGCTGGCCCGTGGTCAACGCGGGGGCGGGCCCGAGCGAGGGCGCGCAGACCGCGCCCGTGGCCGCGAGCGAGCTGGGTATCGTGAGCGCCGACCCGGCCTCCGGGCACGCGCTGCGCCGGATCACGGGCACCCTCGCCCGGGGCACGGACGACGCCGGCGACGCCGGGTCGATCGCGCGCCTCGTGCCGGACCGGCGGCACGCCGCCGTCGTGCAGACGGCGCCCGCGCCGCGGGACGTGCGGGTCGAGACGGACGTGCGGCTGCCCGACGCCGACAGCTCGTTCACGGTGCGCGTCGGCGGGGCCGGCCCGGCCGCGGTGTCGGTGCGGCTGGACGCCAAGGAGCGTGAGCTCGTCGTCGGGCAGGGGCGCCACCAGGTGCGGACGGCGCTGCCCGCGAACGCGGACCTGACCGGCTGGCACGTGCTGAGCGTCGAGGCGCGCGACGGCGCGGTCGCCGCGCGGCTGTCGTCGAGCGGGCTGGGCGACGTCGACGCCGAGGCGCGGTTCGAGCCGCGGACGCCGCTGCCCCGCAAGGCGCCGGTGCGCCTCGTGGCCGACGGCGGCGAGGCGCAGCTCGACAACCTGACCGTCGTCGCGGCGCACGAGCCCGTGACCGAGCGCGTCGCCGAGCCGGAGGCGGGCGCGGTCACGTTCGCCGAGGAGTTCGACGGCGACCTGGACGCCGGCTGGCGCTGGCAGCACGAGCCGGCCGCCGTCGACATCGCCGACGGCGCGCTGACCTGGCCGCTGACCGGCCACGACCTGGTGGGCACCCGGAACGACGCGCCGGTGCTGCTGCGCGACGCGCCCGAGGGCGACTACGTGCTGGAGGCCACGGTGCGCCTGCCGCTGGGCGAGGACACCGTGCGCAACTTCCAGCAGGCGGGCCTCATGGTGCACGCGGGCGACGACGACTTCCTGCGGCTCGGCTCGGTGGCGATCGGCCGGACGCGGCAGGTCGAGTTCGGCAAGGAGCTCACGGCCGACGGCGCCGTGCGGTTCGGGGGCTTCGTCTCCGGGCCGGTGGCCGACACCATGCGCCTGCGGCTGTTCCACACGACGGACCCGGCCACCGGTGAGCACCGGTACCGGTCGGCGACGTCGCGCGACGGGGAGCACTGGCGGTTCGGGGCCACGTGGACGCTCCCGGCCGACACGGACCCGACGATCGGCATCTACGCGGGCGGCGGCGCGGCGCCGGCGGTGAGCGCGGTGTTCGAGGAGGTGCTGGTCCGCGAGCTGGGCTAGGGCCGGGGGGATTCCCCGGGCGCCCCTCCCCTTTGAGGCCTAAGTTTCTTCGCTTTGAGTCGCCTCAAAGCGAAGAAACTTAGGCCTCAAAGGGGTTCGGCCCCGAGGGACCAGCGGCTAGCGCGCCACCGGGGTCGAGTAGGCCCCCGCGGCGATGTCCTCGACCAGCGTCGGGCCCGACGGCGTCCAGCCCAGCAGCTCCCGCGTCGCGGTGCTCGTCGCGGCCCCCTCCATGCCGAAGAACCCGCCGATCCAGCCGAAGTGCGTCGCGACGTCGTCGGGCGCGATCGAGGCGACCGGGAGGCCGAGCGCCGCACCGATCGCCTCGGCGATCTCGCGGCTCGTGACACCCTCCTCGGCGACGGCGTGCAGCCGCGAACCGGCCGGGGCCTTGGCCAGCCCGAGCGCGACGAGACGGGCGGCGTCGGAGCGGTGCACGGCGGCCCAGCGGTTGGTGCCGTCGCCCGGGTAGCCGGAGACGCCGTGCCGGCGGGCGGCGTCGGCGATCACGGAGATGAAGCCGTGGTCCCCCGCCCCGTGCACCGTCGGCGAGAAGCGCAGGCTCACGACGCGCACGTCGCGGTCGACGTACTCCAGCGCCAGGTTCTCGGCGCCGCCGCGCGGCGAGTCCGGCCCGTAGGACGACGAGGTGTCCGCCTCGGTGGCGGGCCTGCCCTGCGCGAGTGCGGCGGTACCCGCCGCGAACAGGAGCGGACGGCCCGAGCCGGCGAGCGCGTCGGCGAACGTCTGCACGGCGGCCCGCTCGGCGGCGTTGGACGCCGCTGGGTTCGCGAAGTCGTGCTTGTTCGCGAGGTGCAGCACCGCCTCTGCGGCGTCGGCGCCCCGGCGGAGACCGTCGAGGTCGTCCAGGTCGCCGCGCTGCACCCGCACCCCCTTCGCCTCGAGCGCGGCCGCGGACGCATCGGACCGGGCGAGCGCGGTGACGGCGTGACCGTCCGCGAGCAGCTCGTCGACGGTGGCCGACCCGATCCAGCCGGATGCTCCGGTCACGAATACCTGCATGGTGAACCTCCAGTGATGTCAGTGACTGCTGTCAGTCACAGACATCACCATACGCGCGACGTCAGCCGCTGTCATCACCTAGACTGGACGCATGGTCAGATGGCAGCCAGGGACGAGCGGACGGCTCCAGGCCGCCGCGCTGGAGCTCTTCGCGAGCAACGGCTTCGAGCAGACGACGGCCGCGGAGATCGCGCAGTCCGTCGGCCTGACCGAGCGCACCTTCTTCCGGCACTTCAGCGACAAGCGCGAGGTGCTGTTCCACGGGCAGGAGCTCCTGGTCGAGGCGTTTCTCGCCGGGCTGGTGGAGGCACCCGGCGAGGCCACGCCGATGGAGCTGGTCGCCGCCGCGCTGGAGTCGGGGGCGGAGCTGTTCCCCGACGAGCGACGTGACCACTCCCGGCTGCGGCAGACCGTCATCGAGCAGAACCCGGCACTGCAGGAGCGGGAGCGGCACAAGATGTCGGTGCTCGCTGCTGCCCTCGGCGACGCCCTGCGCGGGCGAGGTATCACGGAGCCTGCAGCCACGCTCGCCGCCGAGTCGGCGGCCACAGTGTTCGGCGTCGCCTTCACGCAGTGGATCGCGCCCGGCGAGCAGCGCTCGATCAGCCAGATCGAGCAGGCAGTGCTCGCCGAGCTCCGCGACCTGACCGCCGCCCGCACCGCCGCGAGGACCTGAACCCGTCAGTCCCAGCGGAACAGCAGCCCGGCGGTGACGCTGCCGACCACGACCGTCACACCCAGGCTGACCAGGTGCGCGGCCTCCACGGGCGCACCCACCCAGGCCGCCGCGAGCGCCTGGACCGCCGCGCCGAAGGGCAGCCGTTCGCCGAGCGCGGCGAGCGGCTCGGGCAGGCTGCCGGGGCCGCCGAACATGCCGCCCAGAGCGCCGAGCGCGAAGAAGCCGACGAGCCCGATCGCGACCGCCGAGTTCGGCGTCGGCGCGACGGCCGCGACGATCATCCCGACGGCGTACATCGCCGCCATCGCGAGGGCGTAGACCCCGAGGGTCGTGGCGAGGTGCGCCGGCGGGCTCGCGCCGAAGCCGAGGAACGCGACCCCGACGGCCAGGGCGAGCCCGAGGACCGTCTGGAGCACGCTGACCACCACCTGGGCGACGAGCACCATGGCCGGGGAGGCCGGGGTGACCGACAGCCGGCGCAGGATGCCGGAGCGCCGGTAGTACGCCAGGAAGCTCGGCATGTTGATCACCCCGATGGTGGCGATGACCATCGTGAGCACCAGCGGCAGCACGTACGCCTCCAGAGCGGAGAACCCGGCGACGACCTCCTGGTCGCCGGCTGCCTGGGCGCTGGTCAGGAGGATCAGGAGCGGCAGACCGAGGGGCACGACGAGGCCCGCGGTGTCGCGCGCGACCATCTTGGCCTCGCAGACCACGAGGTTGAGCCAGGCCCGTGGGCCCGGCCGGCGGACGACGGCGGTGGCGGTGGTGCTCATTCGGCTGCCTCCAGCTGCTTTCCGGTCAGGGCGACGAACGCGTCGTCGAGGGTCTCGGCGCCCGCTCGCGCGGTCAGGGCTCCGGGCGTGTCGACAGCGACCAGCCGGCCGGCGTCGAGCAGCGCGACCCGGTCGCAGAGCCGCTCGACCTCCTCCATGGCGTGGCTGACCAGCACGACGGTGACGCCCTCGTCGCGCAGGCGCTCGACGGTGCCCCACATACGGCGCCGGGCGCGCGGGTCGAGCCCGGTCGTGAGCTCGTCGAGGATGACGACGCGCGGCCGGCCCACCAGCGCGAGCGCGATGGAGAGCCGCTGCTGCTGCCCGCCGGACAGCTTCTCGAACCGCACGCGGCGCTGCTCCTCCAGGCCCACCAGGTCGAGGAGCTCGGCGGCCGGGCGCGGGTCGGGGTAGAAGCTGCGGTACAGGTCCAGGAGCTCGGCGACGGTCAGCGCGCCGTGCAGGTAGGCCGCCTGGAGCTGCACGCCCAGCACCTGCCGCACCCTGGCCCGGTCCCGCCGCGGGTCGAGCCCGAGCAGGCGGACGCTCCCCCGGTCCGGGCGGCGCAGCCCGGCGATCATCTCGACCGTCGTGGTCTTGCCCGCGCCGTTGGTGCCCAGGATGCCGAGCACCTCCCCCGCCCCGACGCGCAGGCTCAGCCCGTCGACGGCGACCTTGTCGCCGTACCGCTTGACGAGGCCCTCGGCCTCGATGGCCGGCGGCCGGCCGCTCCCGCCGCTCCCGTTCGTGTCGCTGCTCATGAACGACGACGCTAGGTACCCCGCCCCACCCTGCGCCTGTGCCGCTGGTCAGGGATGTGAACCATGACTTTCGGCACGGGCAGGCCGCGGACCGCGCCCGTAGGGTGGCTGACATGCGGCTCGGGACGGAGGAATGGTCAGGACTCGCGATGCTCGTGGTCGCGCTGGCCCTGGCCGGCCCGGTGCTGTTCGGGCACGCGGACCCGAGCATCCCGCGCGGCTGGTGGATCGCCCTGTTCGTGCTCCTGATGGTCACCCTCCTGGGCTCCCTCGTGCGCGAGCGCGCCGACCTCCTGCGGCACGCGATGTTCGCCACCGCGGTCGTCTCGTCCTGGGCCGTGGTGCTCACCGCGCCGCAGGTCGGGCTCATGCCGGTGCTGCTCGTCGTCATCGCGAGCGTCAGCGTCTACGTGGCTCCGCTCCGGGTGGGCTTCGTCGTCGTCGGCCTGAACACGCTGGTGCTGGTGGCGCTCGCGGGGCAGCGGGACAACGGGCTCGCGGACGCCCTGATCGGCGTCGGCTTCTACCTGCTCATCCAGGTCGCCACGATGCTGAGCTCGATGACGCTCATCCGGGAACAGCGGCTGCGCCGCGAGCTGAGCCAGGCGCACGTGGACCTGCGGGCGGCGTCGGCCCTGCTGACGGAGTCGGCGCGGACGGCGGAGCGGCTGCGGATCTCACGCGACCTGCACGACCTGATCGGCCACCAGCTCACGGTGCTCACCCTGGAGCTGGAGGCCGCGCGGCACCGCGACGGCGAGCAGGCGCGCGACCACGTCGAGCGGGCCAACCGGGTGGCGCGGGAGCTGCTCGCCGACGTCCGGACGACGGTCGGCGAGCTGCGGACGGCGTCGTCGGACCTGACCGAGGCGTTCCGGGAGGTGGTGCGCGACCTGCCCGACCTGGACGTCTCCATCGACGTGGGGTCCGGCGTGCAGGTCGACGAGGAGCAGACGGCGGCCCTGGTGCGCGGCGTGCAGGAGATCGTCACGAACACCCTGCGGCACGCCGAGGCGCGGGTGCTCCGGATCGAGGTGGCCGCCGGCCCGGACGGCGTCGTGCTGACGACGCGGGACGACGGGCGCGGGTTCCGCGAGCTGGTGCCCGGCAACGGGCTGCGTGGCCTGGCCGAACGGTTCGAGGCCCTCGGCGGCGGCGTCGAGTTCGACGGCGCGGACGGGTTCCGGGTCACCGCGCGGGTGCCGACATGACGCGGGTGGTGATCGTCGACGACCAGACGCTGGTGCGGCACGGCATCCGCGCGCTGCTGGAGATCGCCGACGTCGAGGTGGTGGGCGAGGCCGACGACGGCAAGGAGGCGCTGGCGGTGGTCGCCGACGTCGCGCCCGACGTGATCCTGCTGGACCTGCGCATGCCCCGGTACGACGGCCTGTGGACCCTGGACCGGCTGCGCGAGCAGGGCAGCGACGTGCCCGTGCTCGTGCTCACCACGTTCGACGACGACACCCTGGTGCTCGACGCCCTGCGCGCCGGGGCCCGCGGGTACCTGCTCAAGGACGTCACGGTCGAGCAGCTCACCCGCGCCGTGCACGCGCTGGCCGGCGGCGGGACGCTCGTGGCGCCGTCGATCACGGACCGCATGCTGCGGGCGCTGCGGTCCGTGCCGGTGGGCGGCGCCGAGGCCGACACGCTCGCGGTCCAGCAGCTCACCGACCGCGAGCTCGAGGTGCTGCGGCTGATGGCCGAGGGCTACACCAACCGCGAGATCTCCGGCGCGCTGTGCCTGGTCGAGGGCACGGTGAAGAACCACGTCTCGACGATCCTGCTCAAGCTCGCGGCCCGGGACCGGACCAACGCGGTGCTGCGCGCGCTGCGGCTGGGCGTGCTGGGCTGATGCGACGCCGACCGCGAGGCCGGCGCCGCATCGGTCCTACCCCTTGAGCCCGCCCGCGAGCAGGTCCGCGCGCCAGAACCGCTGGAGCAGCAGCACCATCGCGATCAGCGGGATGACCGAGACGGCCGAGCCCGCGATCACGAGCGGGTAGAGGTCGGAGTCCCCGGCGCCCTTCGAGAGGAACGAGTACAGCCCGAGGGTGATCGGGTACAGCCGCTGGTCGCTGAGCATGATGAACGGCAGCAGGAAGTTGTTCCAGATGCCGACGAACTGCAGCAGGAACACCGTGACCAGGCCCTGGGCCATCATCGGCAGCACGATCGTGGTGAAGATCCGCGCCTCGCCCGCGCCGTCGAGCCGGGCCGCCTCCAGCGTGTCCGTGGGGACTGCCGACTGCGCGAACACCCGGCACAGGAAGATCCCGAACGGGTTGATGATCGACGGCAGCAGCACCGACCACATCGTCCCGGCCAGCCCGAGCTGCGCGAGCAGCAGGTACTGCGGGATCGCCAGCACGATGCCCGGCACCAGGACGCCGGCGAGGATCGCGGCGAACAGCGTGTCGCTCCCCCGGAACCGGAACTTGGCCAGCGCGTAGCCCGCCATCGCGGAGACGATCGTCGAGGCGACCGCGCCGACGCCCGCGTACACCAGGCTGTTGGCACCCCACTGCCAGAACACGCCGCCGCCGTAGGTGGCCAGGTCGACGAGGTTGTCGGCGAGGCCGGAGCCGGGCAGGAACGAGAAGCTGGTGAACAGCTCGCGGGGCGACTTGGAGGCCGCGACCACCACCCAGGCCACGGGCACCAGGCAGTAGACGGCGCCCGCGAGCAGCACGATCGTCGCGGCCGGGGCGAACCGCGGCCTGCGCCGGGCCGTGGCGCCGGCCAGGGCGGGCGCCGTCGGACGCCGGGTCGCGGTGCTGGCGCTCATGAGGCCTCTCCGAACGTGCGGCGCTGGAAGAAGCGCAGGATGACCAGCGAGACGACGAGGGTGCCGACCGCCAGGAGCACGGACGCCGCGGCGGCGCCGCCCAGGTTGTCGTTGCCGAACGCCTCCTGGTAGATCGCCATGAGCGGCACCCAGGTCGACGAGATGGTGCTCGTCAGCGGACGCAGCGTGGCGGGCTCGCTGTAGAGCTGCACGGTGCCGATCACCGAGAACAGCCCGGTCAGCACGAGCGCGGGCGCCACCAGCGGGATCTTGATGCGCCAGGCGATGGCCCACTCGTTCGCGCCGTCGATCCGCGCCGCCTCGTAGATCTCCTGCGGGATCGCCCGCAGCGAGGTGTAGATGATGATCATGTTGAACCCGACCCCCGACCACAGCGCGATGTTCGCGAGCGCGAAGTACAGCGTCGGGTAGCCGAAGAAGTCGACGTTGCCGCCGCCGAGCTCCCGCGCGACGTAGCTGACCGGGCTGGTGCTGGGCAGGTAGAGGAACCCCCACAGCAGGCTCGCGATCACGCCGGGCACGGCGTACGGCAGGAAGATCGCCGTCCGCGAGAAGCTCGTCAGCCGCGCCCGCGGCGTGTCGAGCAGGAGCGCGAACAGCAGGGCCAGGCCGAGCACGCTGGGCACGGCGATCGCGCCGTAGACCAGCGACCGGCCGAACCCCGCGAGCAGCTCGGGGTCCGTGAGCGCGGTGACGTAGTTCTCCAGCCCGACGAACCCCTCGGTGCGCCGCCCGAAGGCGCCCGCGCCCTCGATGCGGAGCCCGCGGAAGCTGAGGTACAGCGCGTACCCGATGGGCACGAGCAGGAAGCACACGAACAGGACGACCGCCGGGGCCGCGAACAGCCAGGGGGTCAGCTCGCGGCCCCGGCGCCCGCGCCTGCGGGCAGGTGCGACGGCGGTCATGGGTTCTCGACGGTGTACCCGGACTTCTCCAGGTCCGCGACCACGGCCGTCTGGGTGGTGCCGTACACGTCCCGGAACGACGTGCCGCCGAGCGCCGCCTCGTTCAGGGCGTCGCCGAACGCGTTGGTCGCGACGTTGACGTTCGGCCCCCACACGACCGGGATGGTCGTGTCGTCGATGACCTGGTCGGCCACCTCGTAGAAGTCCTTCTGCTGCGGCATGAGCTTCGGCGGGTCGTTCGAGAGCGTCGCCTCGCGGCCAGCGTTGCCGCCCGGGTACAGGTCGAGCGTGAGCAGCAGCTTCGAGCCCTCGTCGGACGCGCCGAGCCAGGCGGCGAACTTCGCGGCCTCCTCGGCGTGCTCGGACTTCTCGGGCACGAGGTAGGTGGACCCGCCGAGGAACGGCACGGACGCGTCGCCCGGCGTCCACTGCGGCAGCGGGATGGAGGCCCACTTGCCCGCGGTGTCGGGGGCCACCGAGTAGATGACGCTCGGCGCCCAGGCCGCGGCCGCCCAGCTCAGGATCTTGCCGTCGTTGACCTTGGCGTTCCACTCCGGCGTGAGCAGCGGCTCGACCGTCAGGAGGTCGCGATCGACGAGGTCCTGCCAGTAGTCGGCGGTCTCCAGCGAGGCGTCGCCGTCGATGCCGACCGACCAGGCGTCGCCGTCGGTGCCCCACCACTGCGCGCCGGCCTGGGCGGCCTGCGCCGCGAAGAACTCGAGCTGGGTCGCCGAGAAGCTCGCCAGGTACACGTCCGGGTCGGCGGCGTGGATCTTCTCGGCCGCCTCCGCGTAGTCCGCCCAGGTGGCCGGCGGCTCGACGCCGTACTTCTCGAACAGGTCGGTGCGGTAGGTGAGCATCATCGGCCCGATGTCCTGCGGCACGCCGTAGACCTGGTCGCCGAGCGTGCTCAGGGCCCAGATGTTCTCGGCCACGGCGTCCCGGTTCGGTTCGACGTCCTCGGTGATGTCCCGGACCACGCCGGCGGTCACCAGCGACGGCAGCGCGCGGTACTCGACCTGCACGACGTCGGGCGCCTCGTCGGCGCGGTCGGCCGCCAGCAGCTTGGACGACGTCTCGGGCGTGCCGCCCACCTCGGAGAGCTTGATCGTGACGCCCGGGTTCTCCTTCTCGTACTGCTCGACGATCGCCTGGGCGGCGGGGTCGGCCTCCTTGAGCGACCAGGTCCAGAACTCCAGGGTGACCGGGCCGTCGTCGGACGCCGGCTCACCGGCGCAGCCGGCCAGCGCGAGGCCCACCGCGACCAGTGCGGCACCGGCGCCGAGGGCGCGGCGGGCGCGCCGGGGTTCACTGCTGTGTGTGCGCATTGCACATCTCCTTCGATGTGATCCGGCCGGACCCGGCGGCTCGTTGCGGGGGTCCTCGGGAAGTGCCCCTATGCTGATGGCAACGTTGCCATTTCGTCAAGCGCGACCCCTCGCGCAAAGGAGCGCACATGCGTCTGGTCCCCAATCCCGTGCTGCCCGGCTGCCACCCCGACCCCTCGGTGTGCCGCGTCGGCGAGGACTACTTCATGGTGACCTCGACCTTCGCCTACCACCCCGGCATCCCGGTGCACCACAGCCGTGACCTGGTCACCTGGCGGCTGATCGGGCACGTGCTGACCGGCAAGAGCTGGCTCCCGCTGGACGGCAGCCAGGTGGCGGACGGCGTCTGGGCGCCCACGATCCGCCACCACGACGGGGTGTTCTACGTGGTGTTCACCGTCGCCCGCGACCGGCAGGGCGCCGCCACGTACCTGACCACGGCGTCCGACCCGGCCGGGCCGTGGCGGGTCCCGGTCCCGCTGGAGGCCGACGGGATCGACCCGTCGCTGTTCTTCGACCACGACGGCCGCGCCTGGTTCACCGCGGCGCGCGACGCGACGGCGGACGGCGCCACCGGGCCGGGCGAGATCTGGCTGCGGGAGCTCGACCTGGCAGCGCTGGAGCTGGTCGGGCCGGAGCGCGTGCTCTGGCACGGCGCGGTCGGGGGCGCATGGGTCGAGGCGCCGCACATCTACGAGCATGCCGGCCGCTACCACCTCGTGGGCGCGGAGGGCGGCACCGAGCGCAACCACGCGGTCACCAGCGCGACCGCCGACCACGTGACCGGCCCCTACCGCACGGACCCGCGCAGCCCACTGCTGACCCACCGCCACCTCGGTGCCGGCGAGCCCGTGCAGAACGTGGGCCACGCCGACCTCGTCGAGACGCCCGACGGCGAGTCCTGGGCGCTGGTGCTCGGCGTCCGCCCCGTGGCGCAGCACCACACGCTCGGCCGCGAGGTGCTGCTCGTCCCCGCCGAGTGGGACGAGCACGGGCCGGTCCTCGCGCCCGGTACCGGGCGTGTCCAGGGCGTCGAGCCCGGGCTGCCCGTCACGGCCGACCGCCCGGCCGACTGGCTGTCGCTGCGCGGGCCGGTCGACGCGGAGATCGCCGGCGACGCCGTCACGCTGCCCCCTCGGCCCGTCCCGCTGACGGCGCGCGAGGTGCCCGCGTTCCTCGCCCGGCGCCAGGACATGCACGCCTTCGAGCTGGACGCGGTGGTGGACTCCGCCCTGGTCGGGGCGCACGACGCCGGGGTGGTCGCCTTCCAGGACGAGGCCACGTTCCTCGCGGCCCGGGTGCGGCGGGGCGACGGCGGGTGCGTGGCGCGGGTGGCGGGCCGCCTCAACGGCGAGCCGGTCACCGGACCGGAGGTACCGGTCGCCGAGGACGTCACCCTGCGGATCCGGTCGGACGGCGAGTCGTACGCGTTCTCGTGCGTGTCCGGCACGCAGGAGCACGCGCTCGGCGCCTTCCCCCACTCCGTGCTGAGCACCGAGACGGCGGGCGGCTTCACCGGCGTCCTGCTCGGGCTCGTGAACGAGGCGCCCGCGAGCGAGGCTCCGCTGACCTTCCGCGGCGTGCGGTACGGCGTGCCGGCGTCAGCCTTGGACGGCGCGGGTGCTGGCGCGCACCACGAGTGACGGCGGCAGCAGGTGGTGGCGGGCGTCGCCGCCGCCGATCAGGTCGAGGAGCACCTCGATCGAGAGGCGGCCCAGGGTGACGAAGTCCTGCCGCACCGTGGTCAGGGCCGGCACGAGGTAGTCGGCGCCGGCCATGTCGTCGAACCCGACGAGCGACACGTCGCCGGGTACCGACAGGCCGCGGGCGGCCAGGGCGGAGAGCACGCCGAGCGCCATCTGGTCGTTGCCGCTGAAGATCGCCGTCGGCAGCCGGCCGGCGTCGATCAGCTCGGTGGTCAGCGCGTGCCCGCTGCGCGCGTGGAAGTCGCCGTGCAGCAGGCGCGGCTCCTCGATGCCCGCGCGGCGGAGCTCGGCCTTCCAGCCCTCGACGCGCGCGCGGGCGTCGAAGGTCTCCATGCGGCCGCTCAGGTGGACGATGTCGCGGTGGCCGAGGTCGAGCAGGTGGCGGGTGGCGAGGCGCGCGCCCTCCTCCTGGTCGAGCTCGACCGACCCGATCGCCGGGTTGGCGACGTTGCCGGACATGACCACGGAGATCGGCACGCGGGTCACGGTCCGGTCGAGCGCCTCCAGGGCGACGGGCCGGTCCGCGATGACCGCGACGCCCGCGGCGCCCTGCCCGACGAGGCGGCCGAGGCACTGCTCGAGCTGCTCGTGGGTGCCGCCCTGCCAGCTCGCGAGGCTGACCCAGTGCCCGGCCTCCTTCGCGGCCTGCTCGATGCCGAGGAGCACGCGCGGCAGCTCGAACAGCTCGGAACCGGCCAGGACGACGCCGAGCATCGTGGACCGGCCGCTCTTGAGCATGCGGGCGCTGTCGTTGCGCCGGTAGCCGAGCTCCTCGATGGCGCGCAGCACGCGCTCGCGGGTCTCGGGCTTCACGGTGGGCTCGTCGTTCACGACCCGGCTCACCGTGATGTGGGCGACGCCGGCGGCGCGCGCGACGTCGACCATGGTCGGCGGCCGCCTGCCCTGCGCCATCAGGCGGGCTCGGCAGCCGGTGCCAGCGTGGCGGCCAGCACCTGCCAGCCGTCGCCCCCACGCACCCAGAGCCGCGTGTAGGTCAGCCGCGCGGAGACCGCGGTGCCGCCCTGGACCGCGTCCACGGCGGCGACCAGCCGGGTGACTCCGCTCGCGCCGTCCTCCTGGACGTCGAGCGACTCCTCCTCCAGGCGGGTGATCCGCAGCGCGCCCGAGCGGTAGCCCTCCAGGTCGTCGTCCTTGGAGAACACGGACCCGTCGGGGCCGGCCCCGATGCACCGAGGATGCAGCAGTGCGTCCAGTGCGCTGACGTCGCCGGAACGCTGGGCGGCCTGGAGCGCGTGCTCCGCGGCAAGAAGACTCATCGGACGAGTCTACGCAGCGGCATCGGTGCTGGTCAGCGCTAACGCGCCTCCTGGTACGGGATGACCACGCGCTTGATGATCAGCAGGCCCGCCGCCGCGACCGGCACCGCCACCAGGGCGCCGAGGATGCCGCCCAGCGCCGCGCCGGCCAGGGCCGCGACGATGACCAGGACGCCGGGCATCGAGACGGCCCTGCTCATCACGCGCGGCGACAGCACGTAGGCCTCGACCTGCATGTACACCAGCAGGCACGCGGCGACGACGATCGCCGCGACCGGGCTGACGGTCAACGTCGCGAGCGTGACCAGGATGGACCCGATGACCGTTCCGACGACGGGGATCAGCGCCGCGACGAACGCGATGACGGCCAGCAGGATCGGGGCGGGGCTGCCCGCGAAGAGGGTGAGCACCAGCGTGAACGTGGCGTTGATGGTGGCCAGGATCAGCTGGCCGGAGACGTAGCGGCCCACGGAGTCCAGCACCTCGTCCAGGAGCGACCCGGTCATCTCCCGCCGGGAGCGCGGCACCAGGCGCAGGACGGCGGCGACCATGGTCGGCAGCGTGAGCGCGAAGTAGATGGTCAGGGCCGTGACGATGATGACGGCGGTGACGCCGTTGATCAGCCCGGTGCCGACCTGCAGCACGCCGCCGGCGATCGCCGAGAGCTGCCGGGGGTCGCTGAGCAGGTCGGTCAGCGAGGACAGCAGCCCGTTCAGGTCCAGTGCGCCCAGGTTGCTGGTGGCCCACTCGTACCAGGCCTGCTCCGGCAGCGTCCGCAGCAGCTCGACGAGCTGGGCGCCGAAGCTGCTGACCTGCGGCACCGCGATCGGCAGCACCGCGACGACGACGAGCGCGATCACCGCCGCCGACCCGACCACCATCACGGTCGCCGCGACCCAGCGCGGCAGGCCGCGGTCGGTCAGGGCCTCGGTCCCGGGCTCCAGCGCCAGAGCCAGGAACAGGGCCAGCCCGACGTACACGAGCACGGTCGCCACCGCGGAGAGCGCGCCCAGCACGGCGAGGCCGGCGCCGACCCCGAGGGTGGCGAGCATCGCGTAGCCGAACGGGTTCGCGGGCAGGCCCACCACCGTGTCCCGGCCCACCCGGCCACCGGCGACCCGCGGCGACCGCGCGGGCGCCGTCGGGCGGAAGCTCGCGTCGAGGTTCCGGCCCCTGGGCAGGCGTGGCGAGGTGCCGGGGCGGTGCTGCAGGCGGGCCATTGCGCTCCAATTCGGTCCCGGGTGTCCGCGGTGAACACCTGGCGGGTCCCAGCCTCCCGGAAACCGGCCCGGTTGTCGCCGTCTCGCATGAGGGGTTCTGCCCGGGCCTCCCACCCCGGGGGCGGATCGGCGTCTCATGGAGGACGACAGAGCACCGAACCCGCGCCGCACCCCGGCGCGGGTGCACCGAGCAAGGAGATACCCACCCATGCGTGGTGTCGTGATGCACGCCCCCGGCGACATCCGTGTCGAGGAACGAGCGGACGCCCGGATCATCGAGCCGACGGACGCGGTCATCCGCGTGACGGCGGCCTGCATCTGCGGGTCGGACCTGTGGCCGTACCGCGGGATCGAGAAGCTGGCCGGGCCCATCCCGATGGGGCACGAGTACGTCGGCGTCGTCGAGCAGGTCGGCGAGGAGGTGCGGAACGTGCAGGTCGGCGACTTCGTCGTCGGCTCGTTCGTCGCCTCCGACAACACCTGCGAGATCTGCCAGGCGGGCTACCAGTCGCGCTGCGTGCACAACGTGATGATGGGCTCGGAGGGCACACAAGCCGAGCTGGCCCGTATCCCGCTGGCCGACGGCACCCTGGTCCCGACCCCGGGGCCGCCGCCGGCCGACCTGGTCCCGTCGCTGCTGGCCGCCTCCGACGTGCTGGGCACCGGCTGGTTCGCGGCAGTGGCCGCCGAGGCGGGGCCCGGCAGGACGATCGCGGTGGTCGGCGACGGCGCCGTCGGCCTGTCCGCGGTCCTGGCCGCCCGGCACCTCGGCGCCGAGCGCGTCATCGTGTTCAGCCGCCACCCCGAGCGCCAGGCCCTGGCCCGCGAGTTCGGGGCCACGGACGTCGTCGAGGAGCGCGGCGACGCCGGAGCCGCGAAGGTCAAGGAGCTCACCGGCGGGTACGGCGCCCACGGCGTCGTCGAGGCGGTGGGCACCGAGGAGTCGATGTGGCAGGCCATCCGCTCGGCTCGGCCCGGCGGGTACGTCGGCTACGTGGGCGTCACGCACGGCGTGCAGCTCGACGGCCTAGACCTGTTCTTCACCGGCGTGCACCTGCACGGCGGGCCGGCCCCGGTGCGCCGGTTCCTGCCCGAGCTGATCCAGCTCATCTGGGACCGGAAGATCGACCCGGGCAAGGTCTTCGACCTCACCCTCCCGCTGGAGGACGCCGCCGAGGGCTACCGGGCCATGGACGAGCGCCGCGCCACCAAGGTGCTGCTCACCCTGTGACCGGATGCCTATCGTGGGAGCCATGAGCACCAAGGACGAGGTCCGTGACTTCCTGGTCTCCCGGCGCGCGAACGTGACGCCGGAGCAGGCCGGCATCCCGAGCTTCGGGGAGCGGCGGGTGCCCGGCCTGCGCCGCGAGGAGGTCGCGCTGCTCGCCGGGGTCAGCCTCGACTACTACACGCGGCTGGAGCGCGGGAACATCCGCGGGGCGTCCGAGAGCGTGCTGGAGGCGATCGCCCGCGCGCTGCGGCTCAGCGAACCCGAGCGCGAGCACCTGTTCGACCTGGCCCGGACGGCGCCGGCCGGGTCCGCTCGCACGCGCAGGCCCGCCCCGCAGGCAGTGCGCACGTCGGTCCAGCGCGTGCTGGACCACATGACGGTGCCCGCGGTGGTGCACAACGCGACGCAGGACATCGTCGCCGCGAACCTGATGGGCCGCGCCCTGTACTCGCCGCACTTCGACACCGAGGGCACGCCCAACATGGCGCGGTTCATCTTCCTGGACCGCCGCGCCCGGGACTACTACGTGGACTGGCCCCTGGCCCGCCGGACCGCGGCGGCGATGATGCGGCTGGAGGCCGGGCGCGACCCGCTCAACGCGGACCTCACCGCCCTGGTCGGGGAGCTCTCCACGCGCAGCCCGCAGTTCCGCGCCGACTGGGCCGGGCACGACGTCCACGAGCACCGCACCGGCGTCAAGTCGTTCCGGCACCCCGAGGTCGGCGTGATCGAGGTCGCGTTCGACGTGTTCGAGATGCCCGGCGAGGCCGGGCTGCAGATCGTCACCTACAGCGCGCCCCCGGGCACCGACTCCGCGGACCGGTTCGCGCTGCTCGCGAGCTGGGCGGCGACCCGGGAGGCGGCGGACGGCGGCGTCGCCGGGGCGGACGGCGTCGGGGCGGACGCTGCCCGCCCGGACGTCGCCAGCCCGGCCGTCAGCCGAGCAGCGGGCGGGTCTGCGTGAACAGGCCGCTGTAGGCGTTCAGCGCCGGCTGCCCGCCCAGGTGGGCGTAGAGCACGTTGCTGGTCGCGGGGATGTCGCCGCTGGTCACGAGGTCGATCAGCCCCGCCATCGACTTGCCCTCGTAGACCGGGTCGATGATGACGCCCTCCAGCTCGCCCGTGAGCCGGATCGCGTCGAGCGTCGACTCCACGGGGATGCCATACAGGTCGCCGGCCCAGCCGGGCAGCACCGTGATCTCGTCGTCCCGCAGCGGGCGGCCGACGCCGATCAGCTCCGCGGTGGCGCGCGCGATCCGGGCGACCTGGTCGCGGGTCTCGTCGAGCTTGGCGCTCGCGTCGATGCCGATCACGCGGCGGCGCGGGCCGCCGGCCTCCTCCAGCGCGGCGAACCCGGCGATCATGCCGGCCTGGGTGGAACCGGTGACCGCGCAGACCACGATCGTGTCGAAGAAGACGCCGAGCTCGCGCTCCTGCTCCTCGACCTCGTAGGCCCACCGCGCGAAGCCGAGGCCGCCGAGCCGGTGGTCGGACGCGCCCGCCGGGATGGCGTACGGCGTGCCGCCGCGCTCCTTGACGTCCTCGATCGCGCGAGCCCAGGAGTCCTTGAAGCCGATGCCGAAACCGGCCGGGTCCAGCCGAACCTCGGCGCCCATGATGCGGCTCAGCATGATGTTGCCGACGCGGTCGGCGACGGAGTCGGGCCAGTCGACCCAGTTCTCCTGCACCAGCACGGCCTTGAGGCCGAGCGACGCCGCGACCGCCGCGACCTGGCGCGTGTGGTTGGACTGGTAGCCGCCGATCGACACCAGCGTGTCCGCGCCCTGGGCCAGAGCCTCGGGGACGAAGTACTCCAGCTTGCGGGTCTTGTTGCCGCCGTAGGCGAGGCCGGCGTTGCAGTCCTCGCGCTTGGCCCAGATCTGGGCGCCCCCGAGGTGGGCGGTGAGCCGCGGCAGCGGGTGCACCGGGCTGGGCCCGAAGGTCAGCGGGTGACGGGGGAAGTCGGACAGGGCCATGGTTACTCCTCGGTCGCGGGGTCGGGATCTGCGTCGGCGGGCAGGGTGGCCCAGGTGTCGAAGGCGACGTCAGCGGCCCGTTCGGCGTCCCCGGCGGCGCACAGCCGGATCAGCTCCTCGTGCCGGGCGAACGACGCGCGGCCGCCGAGGGAGGCGAACCGCAGCCGTTCCGCGCGCCGCAGCACCGGCGTGAACTGGTCGAGCACGGCGGACAGCGCCCGGTTGGCCGCGACCCGCACCGGCACGCCGTGCAGGACGTCGTCGGCCCGGAGCGCCGCCTCGACGTCCCCGCTCTCGATCGCCGCGCGGAACTCGCGCTCGGCAGTGCGCATGGCGGCGAGGTCGTCCTCGGTGAGGCCGGGAACCGCCTCCCGGACCGCGACCTGGTGCATCGCGGCGACGACGTCGCGGGCGCCGCGCACGTCGCGCAGGTCGAGCGAGCTCACCGTCGTCGAGCTGCCGGGCCGGGCGACGACGAGGCCGGCCTCTGCCAGCCGCAGGAGCGCCTCGCGCACGGGTGTGCGGCTGACGCCGAGCCAGGCGGCGAGCTCGAGGTCGCGCAGCTGCTCCCCCGGCGCCAGGCTTCCGTCGACGATCGCGTCGCGCAGCCGGCCGTAGACGTCGTCGCGCAGCAGCCGACGATCGATCGCGGGCACGCTCCTCGGAATGGGCATGCAATATATTAGATGCAGATCAGGCAACCTTGGCAAGGGCGTGCTCCGCTGGTGCCAGGTGCCCTGCCGGGCCGGACGGCGCACTTGAGCTCGGATGGCGCTCCGCGCTTGGCACACTATTCCTAGGTCCCGACGTCGGCACTCCGCCGGGGGCGCGGCAGTTTGCATCGCAAACTCGGCAGTTGGCATTGAGATCGGTCCAGGCCTGTGCCGATCTCGATGCCAACTGCCGAACACTGCGGCGGGCCCAGCCAACTGCCGAACCTTGCGGCGTACCGACGCTCGGGCGGCGCGCCGGCCAGTGAGTGGCGCTACGCGATTGGCACACTATTCCCTTGCGCGACGTCGGCAGTTCGCCGGGGGCGCGGCAGTTTGCACCGCAGACTCGGCAGTTGGCATTGAGATCGGTCCAGTGTTGGACCGATCTCAATGCCAACTGCCGAACGACGCGGTACGCCCCAGCCAACTGCCGAACACTGAGGCGACGCCTGGGCCAACTGCCGAACACTGGGGTGCACGTCGGCTAACTGCCGAACTCGCGGCGCAGCCACCGACCCCCAGCCAACTGCCGAACACTGCGGCGCGCAGCGCCCGCCCTCTCGGCGCAGCCGCCCACGCCCCCTCAGCGCAGCGCCCGCGACCTGTGCCGCAGCGCCCCGCCCGGCCGGGCACTGGTCCGCGCGCCCTCCTCGATCACCGGCACCCCGCCCACGAGCACCCACGGGATCCCGTCGGCGGTCCGGCGCGGCTCGTCCGGCGTCGCGCGGTCCGCGACGGTGGCGGGGTCGAAGACGACGACGTCGGCCACGTACCCCTCCGCGAGGCGCCCGCGGTCCCGGAGCCCGAGCCGCGCGGCGGGCCGGGCCGAGAGGTGCACGATCATGTCGGCGAGCGACAGCACCCCCTCCTCGCGCACGTACCGCGCCAGGTACCGCGGGAACGTGCCCGCACCACGCGGGTGCGGCTTGGCGCCGACCAGGATGCCGTCGCTGCCGCCCGTGTGCCGGGGGTGCCGCATGATCTCGCGGACGTTCTGCTCGTCGCCGACGTGCTGCAGGATGCTCGTCCCGAGCCGGTCGGCGAGCAGCAGGTCGAAGAACACGTCGGCCGCCGCCCGCCCCTCGTCCAGCGCGATCCGCGCCACGGTGCGGCCCACCCGGTCGCCGAGGGCGGCGTCGCGCACGCCCGCGATCTCGATCGTGTCCCAGTCGACCGGCACGCCGTGGCAGCCGTCGCTGCCGACCGCCTCGACCTGGTGCGCGATCCACGCCCGCTCCCCCGGGTCGCACAGCCGGGCGAGCGTCTGCTCCGGGCCGCCCACCGCGGCACGGCTGGGCAGCAGCGCCGACAGCGTGGTGGACCCCGGCAGGTACGGGTACGAGTCGAGCGTCACGTCGACGCCGGAGGCGACGGCCCGGTCCACGAGCGCGAGCAGCTCCCCCGCCCGCCCCCGGTTCTCGGGGAAGTTCATGGTCGCGTGCGTCAGGTGCAGCGCGCACCGGGCGCGCTCGGCCACCTCGACCATCTCGGCGTACGCCCCGATCGCACCGGCCCCGTAGGACCGCTGGTGCGGCGCGTAGAAGCCGCCGTGCCGCGCCACCACCTCGGCCAGGGCGACCAGCTCGTCGGTGTCGGCGAACATCCCGGGCACGTAGGTGAGCCCGGACGACATGCCGAACGCGCCCTCCCGCAGCCCCTGGTCCACCTGGGCGCGCATCTCCGCGATCTCCGCCGACGTCGCCCGCCGGTCACCGGTGCCGACGACGTTCATCCGCACGGTGCCCTGCGGCACCAGGTAGGCGACGTTCGTCGCGGTGCCGCGCCGGTCCACCTCGGCCAGGTACTCCCCGACGGTGCGCCACGCGAGGTCGACGCCGTCCGGGATCCCGTTCCAGCCCGCGATCTGCTCGCGGACCAGCGGCATGGTCTCGTCCGTGACGGGCGCGTACGAGATCCCGTCCTGCCCCACCACCTCGGTGGTCACGCCCTGCGTGACCTTGGCGAGGTGGGCGCCGTCCGCCAGGACGGCCAGGTCGGAGTGGGCGTGCATGTCGACGAAGCCGGGCGCCACGGCCAGGCCGTCGGCGTCGATCACCCGCGCCCCGGATGCTTCGATCCGCCCACCGACGCCGGCGATGCGCCCGCCGCGCACGAGCACGTCACCGACGAACGGCTCGGTGCCGCTGCCGTCGACGACGAGGCCGCCGCGCAGCAGCAGGTCGCCGTCAGACGGCGTCGACACGGACCAGCTCCCGGATGCCGCGCGCCTCCAGCGCGGCGGGGTCCGCGGCGGCGGCGCTCGTCACGACGGTGACGTCCACGCCCTCCTCGCGCAGCGCGTGCCAGCGCTCGAAGACCGCCCCGCCCGGCCCGAGGGACGCGCGCGACAGCGGCAGGTCGTCCGCGTCGACGTCGACCACGACGGCCACCGGCCGCCCCGCGGAAGCCGGCCGCGCACCCGCCGCCCGCGCCTCCGCGACCACCTCGGCGAACCGCCGGCCGAGCGGCTTGACGTTGTTCTCGGTGTCGAGCAGGCCCAGCGAGTACTCGAGGTCCTTGTAGTCGCCCAGGTCGCGGGTCACGTCGTGCGAGCACCACCACGTGACGGCGTACAGGCCGTCCGTGGTGAGCGCCGCCTCGATGGTGCGTGCGCAGAACTCGGGCATCTCCGACTCGGCGAGGTTCATGGAGGGCGCCCCGACCTCCTGCAGCCAGACCTGCCGGTGCGGGTCCGTGGCGAACGCCCTGGACAGCTCGATCATCCACTCGGCGTGCCGCACCGACTGCGGCGACAGCGCGCCGTAGGTCGCGGCGGTCCCGTTGAAGATCCAGGAGTGCACGGTGGTCATGTCGCCCTGGCGGGCGGCGTGCACCGGCACGAACGGGTGCTCGTCGCGGTACCAGAGGTGGTCGTTCTCGCTGTGCGTCACCACGTGCCGGGGGTCGCGGTCACGCGGGGCGCCGAGCAGCGACGTCAGCCAGTGCGTGATCTCGTCGCGCTTGGCGGGCATCGCCGCCGGGTTGGGCCGCTGGAACTGGTTGAGCTCGTTGCCGAGCGTGAGCCCCAGGAAGTTCGGCTTGTCGCGGACGGCGTCGTAGACCGCCGAGACGAGCGCCGCCTGCGCGTCGATCGCCGGCTGGTCGGTGAACATGTTGCCGTCGTGCCAGTTCACGAGCCAGGCCGGCACGAAGTCGAAGCCGGACATGTGGCCCTGGATCACGTCCACCGAGATGTCCAGGCCGTGCTCGGCGGCGATGTCGGCCACGAGCGCGATGTCGTCCAGCGCCCGCTGCCGGATCAGGGTGCGGTTGGGCTGCAGCACCGGCCAGAGCGGGAAGACCCGGACGTGGTCGGCGCCGAGCGCCGCGATGGCCTCGAAGTCGGCGCGCACGACCGCGGGGTCGATCGCCATCCACTGGAACATCCAGTCCTTCGACGGGGTGTAGTTGACGCCGAAACGCGGGGTGGTGGTCAAGGGCCTGCCTCTCAGGTGACTCAGGATTCCCGGCCGTCGAGGGCCGGGCGGGGTAACTCAGGCGTGGGTGCCGGGGGCGGCGGACGTCGACTCGCGCACCATGAGCTGGCGGCCGCCGACCGTCTGCGAGGTCACGGCCTCGCCGCGCACCAGCCTCTCCAGCAGGGCGACGGCGGTGCGGGCGCTCTCCTCGACGGGCGCGTCGAGCGCGGTCAGCCGCGGGCGCACCAGGGTGGAGACCCAGGAGTCCTCCCAGGCGACCACGGAGAGCTGGTCCGGCACGCTCACCCCGAGCTCGGGCGCGTGCGCGACGATCTCGGCGGCGATCACCTCGCTGTCGACGATGATCGCCGTGACGTCGCCGACCCGGCCGAGCAGGTCGGCCACGGGGTCGGCGGCCTCGGCGTCCCAGACCGCGTAGGACGGCTCGACGCCGTGGCCGGCGGCGGCAGCGGCGAACCGCTGGTCGCGGGCGCGCGTGTGGGCCAGGCCGGGCGCGTCGTTGATCCGCGCCACGCGGCGGTGCCCGAGCCCGGCCAGGTGGGCCAGCACGTCGGCGAACGCGGCGTCGTCGCGCACCGTGACGGCGGGGACCGCGGCGTCGACCGGAGCACCGAGCACCACGGCGGGCGCGCCGAGCTGGCCGACGAGGTCGAGACGCGGGTCGTCCGTGCGGGCATCGACCAGCAGGAACGCGTCGACGCGCTGCTCGGCCCACCACTCGCGGTAGACGCGCGCCTCGTCGTCCGCCCCCACGAGGGTGAGCGAGAGCGACCAGCCGATGTCGGCCAGGGGCTGGGTGAGCCCGGCGACCAGGCGCATGAAGAAGGGGTCGCGACCGAAGGTGTCGCTCGCGCGGGCGATCACCAGCCCGAGGCTGCGCCCGCCCTGGCCCGACACCTTGCGGCTGGCGTAGTTGGGGCGCCAGTTGAGCTCGTCGGCGGCCTGCCGGATGCGCTCGGCGGTGGCGGCCGAGACGTTGGGCCGCCCGTTGAAGACGTGGGACACCGCGGACGGCGACACGCCGGCACGGCGAGCCACCGCGGCGATCGTTGCTCGTTTCGGGGGTGTTTCGGTCACGTGCCAGACCCTACGGGGGTTGACCCTCGAAAGTAAAGCGGTATACATTCGCGGCCAGCCAGTTTGTGTACCGCTTTACAAGGCTCGGCACGCGGAAGTGCCCCGCCCCTTCGACAGACACACCGAAGTTTCCAGGTCGACCAGCTCCAGGAGGTCCCGTGTCACACGGCATCAGCAGGCGCACATTGCTGGGCGCAGCGCTCAGCGGTGGGATCATCACGCCGCTACTCGCCGGGTGCGGCGCGCTCGTGCCCGCGTCCAGCGGCTCGAACGCCCTGACCGTGCACACCCAGATCAGCGGCGCCGTCGCCGGCGCGCAGGTGTTCTCCGACGTCGTCGCCGCGTACCAGCGCAGCACCGCGCGCAAGGTCGCGCTGCTCAAGAACGGCTCCGACCTGCCCATCGTCTTCGAGACGAGCACCCTGGCGGGCAAGGAGGCGGACGTCGCCATCGTCAACATGATGGGCCGCACGCTCTCCTGGACCCGCCTGGGCGCGACCGTGCCGGTCAACGACTACCTCGACGACTGGGGCCTGCGGGACCTGATCATCCCCGAGGCGCTGGCGGAGTGGACCGACGACGAGGGCCGCCTGCGTGCCTTCCCGTTCACCCGCACCAACTGGCCGGTGTCGTTCAACACCGGGCTCCTGGAGGAGGCCGGCGTCGGCGCCATCCCGACGACGTCGGACGAGCTGATCGCCGCCGCGGACGCCCTGCGCTCCAAGGGCATCGGCCCCGTGACCGTGGGCGGCTCCGACTGGAGCGGCCAGAAGATGTTCCTGCAGATCATCCAGGGCTTCATCACGCAGGACGAGGCGCGCACCGTGTTCTCCACGGGCAAGATCTCCGAGAGCCCCGGCGCCATCGCTGGCGTGGAGCACTTCGTCGAGCTGCGCGACGCCGGCGTCTTCGTCGACAACGTCCAGGGCTACACGTCCGACTCGGAGCTCACGCAGTTCAACACCCGCAAGGCCGCCATCGTGCCGGCCATGTCGTCGGCGCTGGCGCTGGTACCGAACGAGCGCGCGGCGGAGGTGACCGTCGGCGGCTGGCCCAAGCCGTCGAGCGGCGGCGTGCTGGAGCACCCGAGCGTCATCAAGAGCTTCAACGGCCACGGCATCTGGATCAGCGAGAACGGCCTGGGGAAGCTCGACCTGATCAAGCCGTTCGTGCAGAACCTGTACACCCCCGAGGTCACGGACGAGTTCATCCTCGGGTCCGGGCGCGACATGAGCCGCATCACCGACACCGTCAGCCAGGACTTCCCGCTCGTCGCCCAGGGCTCGCGCCTCACCGACGACGACGTGACGCCCGTGATGCTGCCCGACCTGCTCATCCCCGACGCCGTGTTCGAGCCGATGATCCAGGCGACCGCGCTCGCCTACGGGTCCGCGCCGGCCGACCGCATCATCGACGCCTTCGAGAAGTCGTACCAGGCGGTCTGACCGCTCGAGCTGGGAAAGGACCCCACCCATGACCGCCCTGATCGACGGCCGCCCGAACGCCGTCGGCGACGGCAAGACCGCCGCCCCCCGCACCCGCCGCCGCGGGACCGTCCGCGACCGGTTCCCCGGTCTCGCCCTGCCCGCACTGATCTGGTACGCGGTGTTCATGATCGGCCCCGTGGTCGCGATGTTCGTCATCGCGTTCCTCTCGTGGCCGGGCATGCTCACCACGCCGACCCCGGCGGGCCTCGACAACTTCGCCCGCGTCTTCGCCGACGAGACCTTCTGGACCGCCACGCTGAACTCCGCGATCCAGATCGTCGTCGGGCTGCCGATCATGATCGGCCTGGCCTTCCTGCTCGCCTTCTACGTGGTGCAGAAGCCGCGCGGCCACCGCGTGCTGCGGTACCTGCTGTTCATCCCCGCGCTCATCTCCGCGCCCGCCACGGCGATGGTCTTCTACGCGATGCTCAACCCGGACGGCCTGGTCAACGGGTTCCTGCGGCCGCTGGGCCTGGAGGGCAACGAGTGGCTCGCCGACCCGACCACCGCGCTCGGCGCCATCATCGCCGTCGAGCTGTGGAGCGGCATCGGCTACTCCGCGGTGCTGATCGCCTCGCGGCTCGACGGCGTCGAGACCGAGATCGTGCAGGCCGCCCGTCTGGACGGCGCGAACGACTGGCGGCTGGCCTGGCGCATGTACTGGCCCATCGCGCGGGACTTCATCGGCGTCGTCGCGATGCTCCAGTTCCTGTCCATGCTGTTCAACTCGGCGCAGACCGTGCTGCTGCTCACGCAGGGCGGGCCCGAGAACGCGACCACCACGCTCGCGTACCTCATCTACCGCAAGGCGTTCGTCGAGACCGACCTGGGCTACAGCCAGGCCGTCGGCGTCGTCCTCTTCGTGATCGGGCTGCTCGGGATGTGGGCGATCCGCCGCACGCTCCGCGCCACGCACTGATCCCGATCCGACCCGACCTGCCCTGGAGAACCTCATGGCTCAGCGCGCCGCAGTCGCCCGTCGACTCCCCCTGCGCGACCGCATCGGCTCGATCACGAGCGGCACGCTCGCGTGGATCTACGCCGCCCTGCTGGTCATCCCCTTCTACTACTTCATCGTCTCCTCCTTCAAGACGAACGAGGAGATCTTCGAGTCGCCCCTCTCGTTGCCGACGACGTTCGACTTCTCGAACTTCACGACGGCGATCCAGCAGGCCGACCTCGGCCTGGCCGTGGCCAACTCGGCGCTCACCACGGTCGCCGCGCTGGTGCTGACCCTGCTGCTCGCCCTGCCGGCGTCGTTCGCGCTGGCGCGGGCGCGCGGGCGGGCCGGCAAGATCGTCGAGAGCGTCTTCGCGCTCGGGTTCCTCATCCCGTCGTTCGCGGCGCTGTTCCCGACGTTCCTGCTCGCCGCGGCGCTCGGCCTGTTCCACACCCGCACGTTCGTGATCTTCCTGCTGCCGGCGACGGCGCTGCCGCTCTCGATCGTCATCCTCACCTCGTTCATGCGCACCATCCCGCGTGAGCTGGAGGAGGCCGCCTCGATGGACGGCGCGTCCTCGCTCCAGGTGCTGCGGCAGGTCTACCTGCCCATCTGCGTGCCGGGCATCGCGACGGTGCTGCTGCTCAACTTCCTGTCGTTCTGGAACGCGTACCTGTACCCGCTCATCCTGATCGGCCCGGACACCGCGCAGCGCACCATCCAGGTGGCCCTGCCGACCCTCAAGGTCGACGCCGGCACCGACTACGGCGTGCTGATGGCCGGCACCCTGTTCACACTGTTGCCCGTGTACCTCGTCTACACCGTGCTCCAGCGCCAGATGCAGCGCGCGCTGCTGTCGGGGGCGGTCAAGGGATGAGCCACCCCCGAGCCGCCACGCTCCCGCTCGCCACCCGGATCGGCCAGGTCAACCAGCGCCTCAAGGGCTGGGAGGCCGTGCGGTGGGTCGACGGCGCTCCCCGCGTCACCGACGTCCTGCGGCGCGAGGTGGACCGCTGGGGCGGGCTCGGGGCGCTGTACGGCGTGCTCCGCGCCGACCCGTGGTCCGCGGTGCGCTGGGACAACGGCATCCCGCCCGAGCGCAGCGCCGAGGCCTACGCCGCGGTGCAGGAGCACGTGAACACCCACGGCGACGGCATCCCGGTGCTGTTCGTCGAGGAGGCACCGCACGGCCTGATGGCGCTCGGCGGCACCACGCTGCCCGTGAACCTCGCGCTCGGCGCCGGCATGGACGCCGACCTGACCGAGGAGCTTGCCGCCGCCGTCGCCGCCGAGGCCCGGGCGCGCGGCACGCACGTCGCGCTCGTCTCCGGGCTCGACGTGCTGCGCGACCCGCGCTGGGGCCGCGCCGAGGAGTGCTTCTCGGAGGACCCGGCGCTGGCCGCCCTGCTGGTCGAGGCCACGGTGCGCGGCATGCAGGGCACCTCCGCGCCCGGAGAGGCGATCGACGGCGCGCACGTCGCCGTCGTCGCCAAGCACCTCGCCGGGCAGGGCGCCGGGATCGGCGGGCGCAACGGCTCGGGCGCGCCCGTCGGCCGCCGCGAGCTCGGCGAGATTCACCTGCGCCCCGCGTACGCCGCCGCCCGTGCGGGCGTCGCCGGCTTCATGGCCGCCTACAACGACGTCGACGGCGTGCCGTGCAGCGCCAACGAGGAGCTGCTCACCGGCACCCTGCGCGAGCAGTGGGGCTGGGACGGCGTGGTCATGGCCGACGGCACCGCGATCGACCGGCTGCGCGACAGCTCGCCCGACCCCGCCTTCGCCGCCGCGCTCGCCCTGCGGGCCGGCGTCGACCTCAGCCTGTGGGACGAGGCGTTCACGCACCTGGAGCCCGCGATCGAGCGCGGCCTGGTCGACGTGGCCGTCCTGGACCGCGCCGCCGACCGGGTGCTGGCCCTCAAGCGCCGCCTCGGCCTGTTCGGCGACCCGGTGCCGGGCGTCCCGGTCGAGCGCGACGTCGTCGCCCTCGTCGAGCGGGCCGCTCGCCAGTCCGTCGTGCTGGTGGACGACGGCGGCGTGCTGCCGCTGCGGCCCGGCCAGACCCTCGCCGTCGTGGGGCCCAACGCCGACGACCTGGACGCCCAGCTCGGCGACTACACGCCGCCGCGCCCCGCGCCCGACCCCGGCGCCTCGACGGTCCGGTCGGCACTGGCCGCGCGGTTCGGCGCCGACCGGGTGCGGCACGCCGCGGGCAGCCGCCTGCGCGGCCCGCTCGACGACCCGGCCGCGCTCGACGCGGTGCGCGCCGCCGCCGCCGGCGCCGACGTGTGCGTGGTGGTGCTCGGCGGGACCAGCCGCCGCACCTACGACGACGAGTTCGCCGACAACGGCGCCGTTGACGGCCCCGCGCTCGACACGACCAACGGCGAGGGCGTGGACCTGTCCTCGGTCGCCCTCCCGCAGGCACAGCTCGACGTGGTCCGGGCCGCGCGCGCCGGCGGCACGCCCGTCGTCGGCGTCGTGCTGGACGGGCGGCCGCGAGCCCTGACCGAGCTCCGCCCGCTGGTCGACGCGCTGCTGGTGGTCCCGTTCCCCGGCCCGACGGGCGGCGAGGCGATCGCGGCCGCGCTCTGCGACGGCACGGCGTCGGGCCGCCTCCCGGCCACCTTCCCGGCCGCGGACGGCGTCATGCCCGTGGCGCACGACGAGCGCATGGAGACGGCGCGCGGGTACGTGGACACGGACGTGCTGGCGAGGCTGCCGCTCGGCACCGCGCACCTGCCGGGCGTCACCCTGGGCCTGGCCGGCGAGGCGGTCTCGGTCGCCGCGTCCGCGCTGGCCACCGGCGCGGCGGCGCACCTGACCGTCGAGGTCACCAACACGAACGCGGCCGAGGCGTCGCTGTCCGTGCCGCTGTACGGTCGGCGCCACGAGCCCGGCGTCCGGCCGCGGCGGCGGACCCTCCTGGCGGTGCGCCGGGTGACGGTGGCGGCCGGCGCCACGGCGGCCGTGCCGTTCGACCTCGGCCTGGACGAGCTCGGGTCCTGGGCCTCCGGCGCGCCGGAGGCGGCGCCGGTCACGCTCAGCGTGTGGTGCACGCCAGAATCGGACCCGCCCGCCCACGCCCTACCGGTCCGCGTGACCGACCAGAACGGAGCCACCCCATGGGAGCGATGACGCGAACCCCGCTCGACCCCGCGATCACGACGGTCCTGACCCACGCCGCCGACCGGGCGCGCGCCACCTCCGGCGCGCGCGTGGGCGACATGGTCGAGGCCGCGCTGCTGCGCACCCTGACCGACACCGTGACCATGGGCGACGACGGCACCGCGTTCGTCATCACCGGCGACATCCCGGCCATGTGGATGCGCGACTCGACCACGCAGCTCACGCCGTACCTGCGGTTCCTCGGCTCGTGCCCGCCGCTGGCCGACCTCGTGGCGGCCGTGGTGCGCCGTCAGCTCGCGAGCCTGGACCACGACCCGTACGCGAACGCCTTCAACGACGGCCCGACGGGCGCGCACTACGACCCGGACGACGTCTGCGACGACCCGCACGTCTGGGAGCAGAAGTACGAGATCGACAGCCTGGCCTACCCCGTCACGCTGGCGCACACGCTGTGGCGGGCCACGGGCCGCACCGACGTGTTCGACGAGCGCGCCCACCGGGTGCTGACCACGATCGTGGCCCAGCTCCGCACCGAGCAGGACCACGACGCCTCGCCCTACCGGTTCGAGCGGGAGACCGAGATCCCGACCGAGACGCTGGCGCGCGAGGGCCGCGGCACCGCCGTCGGCCGCACGGGCATGACCTGGAGCGGGTTCCGCCCCTCGGACGACGCCTGCACCTACGGCTATAACGTCCCGGCCAACCTGTTCGCGGCGCAGGCCCTGCTGGCCGTCGCGGAGATCGCGGCCGAGGTGCTCGACGACGCGGCCCTGGCCGCGGACGCGCGGGCGCTGTCCGGGGAGCTGGTCGCCGGGGTCGCGGAGTTCGGCGTCGTCGCCGGGCCGGACGGCGCGCGCGTCTACGCCTACGAGGTGGACGGGCTCGGCGCCGCGCTCCTGATGGACGACGCCAACACCCCGTCGCTGCTGTCGCTGCCGCTCAACGCCCCGGACGTGCTCGACGCCGAGGTGTGGCGCGCGACGCGCGAGCTGGTGCTCAGCCCCGCCAACCCGTACTACGTGACCGGCACGGCGGCGAGCGGCATCGGCAGCCCGCACACCAGGCCGGGCCGGGTCTGGCCGATCGCGCTGGCCGTCGAGGCGCTCACGGGCACGGCCGAGGACCGGGTGCGGATCCTCGACGTGCTCGCCCGGACCGACGCCGGCACGGGCCGCATGCACGAGTCGTTCGACGCCTCCGACCCGGCGGCGTACTCGCGGCCGTGGTTCTCCTGGGCCGACTCGATGTTCTGCGAGGTCGCGCTGGTGGTCGCGGAGGAGTCCGCCGGCTCGTAGTCACGCCGTCCGCGGCGCGTCCGGCGGGATCAGGCCGAGCTGCCCCGCCTTCGCGAGGGCGCTGGTGCGGCTGGACGCGTTGAGCTTGCGGTAGACCTTGCGCACCTGGGTGCGCACGGTGTTGACCGAGACGCCGTGGTCCGCCGCGATCCGCACGGCGCTGTCCCCGGCGGCCAGCCCGACCAGCACCGCCCGCTCGCGCCGGGTCAGCAGCACGATCGGGCCGGACGCCGGGTTCCGCGCGTCGTCGAGGGTGCGGGTCATCCCCAGGTCCTGCGGATCGGTGCCGGTCAGGTGGCACAGCTCCAGCACCTCGTCCCGCGGGAACAGCGCGAACGGCGCGAGCAGCCCCTGCCGGCCGAGCTCGACGGCGTGCAGGAACCGCGCCCGCGCCTCGTCGGTCTCGCCGGAGCGCAGGTGCACCACGGCGATGACGAGCTGGAGCTCGAGCGCGTCCCGCGGGGTCACCCCGGCGTCCCGCATCGCCCGCCCGGCGACCGTCAGCGCGCCGTCGGAGTCGCCGGCCAGCAGCCGCACCCGGGCCGCGGGCGGTAGCAGCCGGCCGGTGGTCGCGGCGGTCTCGGCCAGAGCCACCACGCGGTTGCCCTCGCCGGTCGCGGCGAGCAGGTCGGCGTGCGCCCGCAGCAGCACCGGGTGCGCGTCCGGGCCGGGCCGCATGCCCATCCCGTGCGCGAAGCAGGCCGCGTCGAGTCCCAGCAGCCCGTTCACCGGCTCGTCGAAGGCCACCGAGTACGCCGCCCACGCGGCCGCGAGGAACGGCCAGAGGTCGCCCGGGTCCTCGGCGCTGCCCGCCTGGTCCAGGGCCTGCTCCGCGGCGTACGCGTCGAGCCGGTCGATCGCGAGGAGGGCCCGCGCGATGACGGCGCCCAGCAGCAGGTGGTGCTCCAGCCACTCCGGGACCGGTCCGCACTGCCCGATGCGGTCCAGCCAGCTCTCGGCCATGGCGTGGTGCCCGCGCACCGCCGCGAGCAGCGCGAGGTTCGCGCACGCGGCGGCGCCCGCGAAGTGCTGGAACGGCGGCGGGCCGGCCTGCTCGTAGGCGCGGCGCAGGTGGCCGATCGCGACGGCGGGCCGCCCGGCCAGCATCGCCGTCACGCCCCGGTTCAGGGCGATCAGGCCGGGCCGCCCCACCCGGCGGTCGGCACTCCAGGGCAGGGCGCCGGCGTCGTCGGTCCGGAGCAGGTGCTCCTCGACCCAGGCGCCGATGCCCTCCGCGGTCCGGTACTGGCCGCGGGTCCGCGCCGCGTGCATCGCCAGCGCGCCCGCCGCGATCATGTCGCCGGGCCGCGTGAACGAGCGCAGCCGCTTGGACAGGCGCACGCCGTGCAGCTCGAACAGGCGCATCGTGGCGCGCAGGTGGGCGTCGTCGCCGGCCTCGGCGAGCTGGTAGGCCAGCACGCCCGCCATGAGCAGCCGCGGACGGCGGGCGGCCATGGTGGCGGGCAGCCGTTCGAGCAGGCCGAGCAGCTCCGGGCCGAACCGGGCGGGCAGCTCGAACCACCACACGTCCGCCAGGTCCTCGAGGGTGTCCAGGTCGCCGGAGGCGATGGCGCTCAGCACTCCGTGCTCTCCGTGCTCGTCCGCGCGGCTGTGTGCTGCCTGGGCGCCCGGTCCGGGCGTGACAAGCCACTTCAAGTCGTAAGACAAAGTCGTTGCGTCCCATTTCCACCAGCCCGTCGGCGCATTTCGTGGCGGGGAATTCGGCCTGGGGTGCCGGCTCGGCTGCCCGGGCCGGGTAGGCCGGGCGCAACAAGGGGGCAACTCCGGCGTTTCCCCTGCTCAGGGCTACACCAGTGCTGGTACGTCAGGAGTGGAGCATCGTTTCGCATGAAGTATGCGCGACGGCACTATAAGCCGTCCGACAATCCCTTGAAAAGGGGTGTCCGGTACGGCCTGATATCACCGACCATAAAAGCAATAAATGCCCAGATCATCGTGCTGCTCCGTAGTGCACGGAATCCGGCCGACGGCGGTTCCTCGCCCCGCCATGGGGCGGCGGGGCGAGGAACCGGGTGGTCAGCTCACCGTGCGGCGACGCACGACGAACAGGGTCGCGGCACCGGTCAGGAAGAGCAGCGCGGCGAGACCGGCCGTCCAGCCGAGGTCGGCGCCGGTCGCGGCCAGAGAGCCGTCCGGGCGGTCCGGCTGCGCCGGGGCCGGGGGCGCCGGGTCAGCAGGGTCCACCGGGACGTCGACGGTCGACGGCGGCGAGGTGGGCGGCGGGACGTCGCCCGGCGGGGTGCCGGTGGCCGTGGCCGTGTTGCTCAGCTCCCCGGTCTCGAGGTCCGCCTTCGTGACCACGTAGGTCGCGGTGCAGGTCACGGACGCACCCGGCGCGAGGCTGGCGGCCTCCGCGGGGCAGTCGACCGGCGAGAGCTCACCCGAGCCGGAGAAGTCCGAGTCGTCGACCGTGACGTCGGCCAGGCTCACGTTGCCGGTGTTGGTCACCTCGAAGCTGTAGGTGACCTTCTGGCCCACCTTCGTGATCTTGTCCGTGTCGGAGGTCTTGACCACCTCGATGCCGGGCGCAGGGGTGCTCGGGATCTCGATGGTCGACGGCGGGGAGGTCGGCGGCGGGGTGTCCCCCGGCGGCGTACCCGTGGCCGTCGCGGTGTTGGTCAGCCCGGTCGAGTCGAGGTCGGCCTGCGTGACCGTGTAGGTCGCGGTGCAGGTCACCGACGCACCCGGCGCGAGGCTGGCGGCCTCCGCGGGGCAGTCGATCGCCGACAGCTCACCCGAGCCGGAGAACTCCGCGTCGTTCACCGTGACGTCGGTCAGGGTGACGTTGCCGGTGTTGGTCACCGCGAAGCTGTAGGTGACCTCCTGGCCCACCTCGCTGATCTCCTCGGTGTCCGAGGTCTTGACCACCTCGACGCCCGGCGCCGGCGGGGTGGGGACCACCACGGTCGACGGCGGGGAGGTCGGCGGCGGGGTGTCCCCCGGCGGCGTACCCGTGGCGGTCGCGGAGTTCGTCACCTCGCCCGAGTCCACGTCCTCCTGCGTGAGCGTGTAGCTCGCGGTGCAGGTCAGCGAGTCACCCGGCGCCAGGACGACGTCGGCGGGGCAGGTCGCGACCGGGGCCTCGCCCGTGCCCGAGAACTCGGTCTCGTCGACCGTGACGTCGCTCAGCGGCACGTTGCCGGTGTTGGTCACCTCGAAGTTGTAGGTGATCTCCTGGCCCACGGTGAACGTCTCCGGGCCCGACGGCGTCGCGGACTTCACGACCTCGACGGCGGGGTCCGGGGCCTCGGTCGGCGTGCTCGTCTCCGAGGGCGGCGAGCCGATCGGGGTGGTCGTGCCGGGCGGGGTGCCGGTGGCGGTCGCCGAGTTGTCGACCGAGCCCGCCTCGACGTCCTCGTCCGTGACCACGTAGGGCTCGTCGGTGGTGCAGGTGACCGAGTCCCCCGGCTCGACCGAGGTCGCCTCGCAGGTGATCGCGCCCACCTTGGGGTCGTCGATCGCGAGGTCGTCGATCGCGACGTCGCCGGTGTTGGTCACCTCGAACGTGTAGGCGATGGTGTCGCCGGTGTCCGTGATGCCGTTCTCGTTGACGTCGACCGGCTCACCGGCGGTCTTGACGAGCTCCAGGCTCGGGTCGCCGAACGTCACGGTCGAGGGGTCCGGGTAGTCCAGGCCGATCGCCGAGATGTTGTCGGGGCCGTTGGTGTAGCTGCCCGCCTCGTCCGAGGTCACGTTCACCGAGATGGTGCAGGAGGCCATGCCGGCGTCCAGGTTGCCGGTCGCCTCGACAGCCGTGGCGCCGGCGGCGGCGGTCACGTCGCCGGCCGGGCAGTCCGTCTCGACGGCGGCCGGGTCGGCGACGACCAGGCCCTCCGGGAGGGTGTCGGTGAACGACCAGCCGTTCTTGGCGGCCAGGTCGCTCGTGTTCGTGATCGTCAGCGTCAGGGTGGAGATGCCGCCGGTCGCGACCGAGGTCGGGCTGAACTCCTTGTCGAGCTGCGGCGTGACGTCGAGCACGCGGATGTTGTCGTAGGCGCCGTCGTTGCCCTGGCCGCTGCCGTTCTCGTTGCGCATCACGATGCCGAACGAGCCGCCGGTCACGAGGTTCGAGCCGTCGGCCGGGAAGCGCCCGCCGATCACCACGCGCGGCGTGCCGTCCTGGGCGGGCGCGTTGTACTGCGTGCCGCGCGGGTCGGTGCACGGGTCGATCGCGGTACTGGAGACCGCGATCTCGTCCCCGTTGCCGTCGACCAGGTAGAAGCGCAGCTCGGGGTGGGTCGAGGTGCAGTTCTGCGCGACGGCGTCGACCGAGAACGTGACGAACCGGCCCGCGGTGGGCAGGGTCAGCGGGTCGGCCGTGCGGAACTGGATCTCGTTGGGCGTGGTGTTGCCCGAGGTGTAGGACGACGCCGCGGCGTTGCTCGCCGGGTCGGTGCCGTTGATCGTGCCGAGGGTGTACGGCAGGGACATCAGCGAGTTGTACACGCCGATGCCCCCGGCCTCGCCGCCCTGACCGACGCAGTCGCCGACGACACGCGGGCTGCTGTAGTTGACGATGAACCCGTTGCAGGCCGCGCGGTCCACCCAGAACGGGTCCGCCGCATACGCCGTCCCGTCGGCCCCCGTGTAGTCCGTCAGGAGCACGTTCGAGTCCGCGGCCCGGTTCTCGAAGTCCTCGACGAAGAGGACCGTCGGCTCACCGGGCACGCCGGGGTTGCCGGGCGCGGCGACGGCGCTCGGCGTGACCGCCGTGAACGAGGTGGCGACCAGGCCCGCCCCGACCAGGCTGAGCGCCGCCAGGACCGCCGGAACCCGTCCGCGGCGCCCCCTGACCGTCCCGCCCCGGGTGGTCCTCGTCGATGACCTTCGTGCTTGCATCTGCGTTCCCCTCGCTCACGGGCCGCGCGGCCCAGATCCAGTACGGCGAGTTCAATGCCATCCCCTCGGCGCCCGATCACCAGTCGGGGATCAAGAAATCACCAACCAAATCACCAACTCGCAGGCGTAATTCACCCGTTCCCCGGCGTCTGACGAGGTGGCGAGGGGGTGAGCAGCCGCTTCGCCAGGCAAGGCCGGATGGGTCCAGGACCATGGTCGGGCCGCAGTGCCGCGGGAACGGCCGCGAGGCCGGTCCGTCGCGGACCCCGCCTCGTGAGTCCCGTCGACTCGTGATACTTCTTTGACTGCCACGCAGGACTTCTTTACCCGTTGAAATACGAACCACAGCACCGACCCGAGGGAGCGACGCGTGCAGGAGCAGGCGAACGAGCTGGTGTCCCCCGAGAACCGCCCCGACCGGCGCAGAGTCCTGCGCACCACGTGGGCGGGCGCGATCGCCACGGTGACGGCGGGAGGCCTGCTGTTCGCGGCGGCGCCGACCGTCCCGGGCACGCCCCTCGCCGGGGGCGACCCGGACCGGCCGGTCCGGCACCAGGGGCCCGTCGAGGCCGCGCCGGCCGCCGCGACCGTGACCACGCCGCGGCACGTGACGACGGAGCAGATCACGGCGGTCCTGGCGCGCGCCGACGAGCAGGCCCGGCGCGAGGGTTCGGACCTCAGCCCGGCGGTCGCCCAGGCCGCCGCCGAGCTCGGCATGCTCTACACCACGTACCTCATGCAGGAGCTCGCGTTCGGCGAGGCGGAGGAGGGCCTGCGCGTCGCGGACGCGCCGGTCGCGCGGACGGCCGGGGACGACGACGGCTCGGGGACGACCGTCGTCACAGACGACCTCCAGGCCGTGATCACGGTGTCGGACGAGCACGGCCCGGAAACCCAGGACCTGCCCTCCGGCCAGATCACCTACCACCAGGTGGTGCTGGCGGCGGTGCGGCTGGCGAACCTGCTGGACCCGTCGGTGCCCAGCACGCTGGCCGAGGTGGAGGCCACGGGTGAGGACGGGGAGCCGTCGGCGCGCGGGACCGCCGGGGCGGACGGCGACCGCGACCGCGCCGGGGACCCGCTGCGCGAGAGCCTGCTCGACGTGGTCTCGGCGTTCGGCACCTCGACCGTCGAGTACGCGAACGGCCGCATCCCGGCCGACGTGCTGTGCCCGCTGGACTTCGCGCCGGGCCACCTGCTGCGCTGCGACGCGGCGGAGCGGCTGACGGCGCTGAGCGTGGAGTTCGAGGAGGAGTTCGGGCGCCCGATCCCGATCACCGACTCGTACCGGTCCTACGTCGACCAGGTGGCCGTGGCCGGCGCCAAGCCGCACCTGGCGGCGGTCCCGGGCACGTCCAACCACGGGTGGGGCCTGGCGGTCGACCTGGGCGCGCCGATCTCGGGCGGCTCGTCGCCCGAGTACGTGTGGCTGCGGGTGCACGGCCCGGACTACGGCTGGGACAACCCGTCGTGGGCGCGCCTGGGCGGCGCCAAGCCGGAGCCGTGGCACTTCGAGTTCTTCGCGGCGGGCTCGGTGCCGAACCGCGCGGTCGACCCGTCCGACGTCGACCGGTGGACCAAGGGCGAGAAGTCCGAGGACGACGGCCCGCGCTACGAGGCGGCGGCCGACACCAGGGCGAAGGACCGCCCAGCGGCCGAGGAGACGCGCAAGCCGGTGGCCAAGCCCGCCGACGAGCCGCGCAAGCCCGGGACGAAGCAGCCCGCCAAGCCCGGCGCCAAGCCGAAGCCGAGCGAGCCGGCCCCGAAGCCCAGGCCGACGCCGAAGCCGACGCCGTCGCCCACCCCGACCCCGTCGCCGTCGGACCCGGGCGTGCCCTCGCCCTCGCCCTCGCAGCCGGCTCCGAGCCCGACGCCGGTCCCGACGCCGAGCGAGCCGGAACCGAGCGAGCCGGCGCCGTCGCCCAGCGAGCCCGAGGCGCCGCCGAGCTCGGCCCCGGAGCCCGCTCCGAGCGGCACCGAGACGCCGGCCTCGCCGGCGCCGTCGGCCAGCCCCTCGGCCACGCGTGAGTCCCTGCTGGGCCTGGCCAAGGACCTGGGCCTGACCGACGACCAGGGGTGACCGAACCGCTCAGCGGCTGAGCTCGATGAGCGCCAGCAGCGCGAGCCCGTAGGCCTCGGCGGGGTCCGGGTCGGCGAACAGCCGGACCTCGCCGAGGAGCTGGGCCTCGACCTCGAAGCCCTTGTCGGTGCGGCGCAGCGCGTGGAAGGCCGAGCGCAGCAGCGCGCGGAGCTGGTCCTCGCGCGGCAGCCAGAGGGCGTCCTCGATCGCGACCGAGTCCAGCGCCCACTCGGTGGTGCCGTTGAACCCGAGGATCGTGCCCGTCGGGTACTCGTGCGCCTCGATGGTCATCGTGCTCACGGTGAAGATGTCGCTCTCGAGGTCGGGCGCCTGCACCCGGAACTGGTCGCCGTCGACCGGCGTCCAGACCAGGCCGGCGTCGTGCAGCTTCGTGGCCAGCTCGGTGGAGATCATCGAACCATTCTGACCCCGTCTACGGCGCCAGAGTCCGCAGCACGCAGAACTCGTTGCCCTCGGGGTCGGCCATGACCACCCAGCTCTGGTCCGGGCCCTGGCCGACGTCGGCCCTGGTGGCGCCCAGGGCGAGCAGCCGGGTCACCTCGTCCTCGGTGCTGCCGTCGATCGGGCTGACGTCGAGGTGCAGCCGGTTCTTCACGATCTTGCTCTCGGGCACCCGGACGAACACCAGCGTCGGCGCCATCTGCCGGTCCCGGACCTCCTCGACCGTCGGCTCCCAGGAGCCGACCTCGATCTTGCCCGCGCTGCGGTCGATCACGGCGAAGCCCAGGACCTCGCTCCAGAACGCGGCGAGCAGCTCGGGGTCGTGGCAGTCGACGGCGAGCTCGGTGAACCTGCTGGTCATGACGCTCCCTGCTGGTGCGGATCGGTGAAGGCGCCGCCGGCGGCGGCCAGCACGGCCGCCGCCGCGGCCCGTCCCGGAAGGTCCGGGTCGGGGTCGGCGCGCAGGAGCACCAGCTCGTGGTAGACCGGCGCGGTCGCGGCGACGAGCAGGCTACGCGCATCCGGCTGCCCGGTGAGTTCCCCGCGCTCGACGGCGCGGTCGACGAGGACCTCGCACTGCGCGTAGCGGTCCGCCCACAGCCGGGTCTGGGCCTGGGCGGCCTGCTCGGAGTGGAACGAGGCGGCCATCAGGGCGACGGCGAACGACGGCCGCACCAACAGCGACTCCTGGATCTCCTGGTTGAGGGCAGCCAGGTCGCCGCGCAGCGAGCCGGTGTCCGGGGGCTGCCAGTCGATCTCCCCCGCGGCCGCGATGGTGTCGGCGAGCAGGCCGCCCACGTCGCGCCAGCGCCGGTAGACCGTGGCCCGGTGCACCCCCGCGCGGGTCGCGACGCCTTCCATGGTGAGCCCCTCGTGGCCGCTCTCGGCGAGCTCGGCGCGCACGGCGTCGAGCACCTGGGCGCGGACGCGGGCGGTGCGGCCGCCAGGGCGGCGGTCAGCGGTGACGTTCGGCGGTTCTGTCATCGGGGATCCAGTATCCGGTTGATCGGGGCACGGGTGATGTGCCAGGATCTTAACGCGACACTCGTCGCAATAGTAGTGACCGAGAGGAACCACCCTGCCGATGCCGCCCGTCCCCGCCGACCCCACCGTGCTCCACCCGATGCCGGACCACCCGCGCGTCGTCCTGCTCAAGCCCCTGGTGCAGTCGCCGCTGATCGACGTCGGCGAGTTCTCGTACTACGACGACCCCGACGACCCGACCGCGTTCGAGACGCGCAACGTGCTCTACCACTACGGCCCCGAGCGGCTCGTCATCGGCCGGTACTGCGCGCTCGGCACCGGCACCCGGTTCATCATGAACGGCGCCAACCACCGCATGGACGGCCCCTCCACCTTCCCGTTCCCCACCATGGGCGGCTCGTGGGCGGAGCACTTCGACCTGATCACCGGGCTGCCGAACCGCGGTGACACCGTCGTCGGCAACGACGTCTGGTTCGGGCACGGCGCCACGGTCATGCCGGGTGTCCGCATCGGGCACGGCGCGATCGTCGCCGCGGGGGCCGTGGTCACGGGCGACGTGCCGGACTACGGCATCGTCGGCGGCAACCCGGCCCGGCTCATCCGCACCCGGTACGACGCCGACGACGTCGCCCGGCTGCTCGCGATCGCCTGGTGGGACTGGCCCGTGGAGCACGTGACCGAGCACGTGCGGACCATCATGTCGGGCACCGTCGACGACCTCGAGCGGGCCGCCGAGCAGGTGGGGCGGCCTTGACCATGCCTCCTCGCCGCTCCCACATCGCGATGATCGGCGTCCCGGTCGTCAGCCACGTGCTGCCCGGCCTCGCGGTGATCCGCGAGCTGGTGGCCCGCGGCCACCGGGTCACCTACGCCGTCGACCCGTTCGTGGCCGACCGCGTGGAGTCCACCGGCGCGCAGCTCGTACCGCTCACCTCCACGCTGCCCGTCGCCGACAACGACTGGCCCACCGACCCCATCGCGGCGGCGAGCCTCTTTCTCGACGACGCCGTCCAGGCGCTCCCCCGGCTCCGGGCGGCCTACGACGACGACCCGGCGGACCTGTACCTCTACGACATCGGTGCCTACGCCGGACGCGCGCTGGCGGAGGCGCAGGGCCGGGACCTGCTGCAGCTGTCCCCGACGTTCGTCGGCTGGGACGGCTACGAACAGGAGGTGGCCGTGCACCTGCGCGGGCTGCCGGGAGCCGACGCCTACCGGGAGCGGTTCACCCGGTGGCTCGCCGGCTGCGGGGCGACCACCACCGACATGGACGCCTTCTCCGGCACGCCGGACCGCGCCCTCGCCCTCATCCCGCGGGCGATGCAGCCGCACGCCGACCGCGTCGACCCCGGCACGGTGACCTTCGTGGGCCCGTGCTTCGACATCCGGTCCGACGGCGGCGGGTGGACCCGCCCCGCGGACGCCGAGCGCGTGCTGCTGATCTCCCTGGGCTCGGCCTACACGCGCCAGCCGGAGTTCTACCGCCGGTGCCTCGCCGCCTTCGGCGACCTGCCCGGCTGGCACGTCGTGCTGCAGATCGGCCGGCACACCGACGTCGCCGAGCTCGGCGAGATCCCGGGCAACGTCGAGGTGCACTCCTGGGTGCCGCAGCGGGCGATCCTGGACCAGGCCGACGCGTTCGTCACCCACGCCGGCATGGGCGGCTGCGGCGAGGGGCTGCTGGCGGGCGTGCCGATGATCGCGGTGCCGCAGGGCGCCGAGCAGTTCATGAACGCCGACCGCCTGGTGGAGCTCGGGGTCGCCCGCCGGGTCGACACCGCGGACGCCACGGCCGAGGTGCTCCGCGCGGCGCTGCACGACCTGGTCACGGACCCGGAGCGCGTGGCGCGCTCCGAGCGCCTGCGGGCCGCCGCCCGCGCCGAGGGCGGGACCGCTCACGCCGTCGGCGTCATCGAGGAGATGGCGGGACGTACCACGCCCACATCTTGACGTGTTGTAGAGATAGGGCGACCCTCGTAGAGGGCATCCAGCACGCGCCCGGGTCCCGTCCGTTCCAACAGAGGAGAAAGCGATGAGCGACAACTCTCAGCTGCTTCATGTGGCGACGTTCTGCGGCAAGTGCGACTGCGGCTGCCCGGAGCTGTTCGTCGACCCGACCGCCGAGCCGCTGAAGCAGATCGTGATCACCGACGACTTCGGCCAGCGCATCCAGATGAGCCACGACCAGCTCGCGGACCTGGTGGAGCAGGCCCGCAGCGGCGCTCTCGACGCGGCTGCGCTCCAGCCGGCCTGACGGTTCAGGTGGTTCCGTCCGGTATTCCGGACGACGGCAAAGGTGGCTGTCCACTTCCCGGTGGGCGGCCACCTTTGCAGTATGGTCCTGCCAGGAGGGCACTATGTCAGGCAGGACTCGCGCACGCGGACAGCTCGAGGCGGAGGTCATGCGCATCCTCTGGGACCACGAGGACGCGATCGGGGCACGAGCGATCCAGGAGAGGTTCGGGGACGAGCACGTCCCCGCCTACACCACGCTCCTGACGGTGCTCGACCGCCTGGAGAAGAAGGGTGAGGTGGTCCGCATCGCGGCCTCTCCCCGGAAGGTCCGGTTCCGCCCCACCCGGTCGGACGGCGAGCGCGCCGGAGCCGCGATGCTGTCGGTGCTGGAGGGCACCGGCGACCGCGAGGAGGCGCTGCTCCGCTTCGCCGACCACCTGACGGCGCGCGACGCCGAGATGCTCCAGCGGGCGCTGCGCCCCAAGCCCAACCCGGGCCGCCGCCGCGCGGGCTGAGCTGCGCCCGGGCCTCAGCCGACGAGCACCAGCCCGCACGCTGCGGCCATGCCGAGGCTCATCAGGGCGCCCGCGAGCAGGTCGGCCCCGGTGCGACCCACCGTGCCACGCTCCTGCCGGTACCGGACCAGGTCGGCCAGGAACAGCACCCCACCGGCCGCGAGCGCCGCGACCAGCACCGCGCCGCTGACGACCGTCAGGGAGTCCAGCGGCACGGACACCGCGGCGTGCGTCGAGTGACCCGGGTGACCTGCACCGGCGCCGTCGGCATGCCGCGTCATCACCGCGAGCATCCACACCATCGCGAGCATCATGACGGCGTTCACGGCCTGGCACCGGGCGCTCCGACGACGGCCCCGCCGCCTGCCCGTCGTCGACAGCCCGTCCAGCGCGAACCACCCCGCCGCCCCGGCGAAGAACGCCGCCCCCGCGGCGAAGAAGGCGACCTGGGGCAGCGTGGGCAGCCGGGCCCACCAGGGCCAGACCATGGCGACCATCACCAGGTTCATGCCGAGGTGGAACAGGTGGCCCGTTCCGGCGAAGAGGTGGCGCGCGGTCACGAGCCGCCACAGGGAGTAGGCGGTCAGCGCGCCGAAGAGGGCCGTCGTGGCCCACTGCACGGCCGGGTCCGACGTCACTGGCGCCCCCGCGTCCCGAGAAGTTACAGCGACCGGACAGCCGCCGACAGTACCACATCATGTAGAGATGTCGTATTACCCTGGCGCCGGTCGACCGCGCGGAGGTCGAGGCCGCGGTCGCCGACGCCGGGTTCGAGCTCAGGGCGTGGCGCTGACCTCCGTCCGGGCGCGGCGGGCCTGGACGAGCCCCACGACGACGTCCACCAGGACGAACGCCACCAGGGTGTAGCCGACCAGCGGCAGGAACGTCCCGACCGTGATCGCCACCGCGGCGACCGCCGCGAGCCCCCACCACGGCGCGCCCTGGAGCGCGCCGCGCACCGGCGCCGGGCCGCCCAGACCGCGCGGCTCGCGGGTGGGCCGGCGCTTCCACCACATGAGGTAGCCGAGCACCACCATGGAGCCGATGCCCAGTGCGAGCACGAACAGCACGAGCTGGTTGGCCAGCCCGAACAGCAGGCCCATGTGCAGGTCGATGCCCCAGGTCGTGAGCTTGGCCATGAGCGGGAACTGCGAGAAGTCGGTCCGGTGCACCACCTGCATGGTGGTCCCGTCGACGGCCACGGCGTCGGCCTGCGTCGGCACGTCGCTCTTGTTCTCCTGCACGGTCCACGCCATGCCGGGCTCGGCCGGCGGCTTGATCTCGACCTCGCCGGTGTTGACGTTGATGCCCTGCGCGATGGCGAGCACGCCGTCGAACGTGGCGGGGTTCGCCACCCCGGTCGGCCCCTGCTCCCCTTCCGACGACGACGCGCCGTGCCCGGCGTGCTCGTCGCCGCCGGCGGGAACGTCGCCGCTCAGCCGCGTGTCCAGGGCGGGCGTGGTCCACCCCATGGCGGTGCGCAGCTCCCCGACGTTGCCGCCGCCGTGCTGCGACCAGGTGATGCCGGTGGCGGACAGGAACAGCGCGCCGAGCACCACGAACGCGCCGACGGCGGTGTGCCAGGACAGCAGCCGCCGGTACCCGGTGACCCGCCGCTTCGGGCGGACGACGTCGGCGGCCCGCCGGGACGCGCGCAGCCGGTTGATCCACAGGATCAGCCCGGCCACGACGACGATGCCGAGCCAGGACGCCGCCAGCTCGCTGTACAGCCGGCCCGGGTCGCCGAGGTGCAGGCTGCGGTGCAGGTTCGAGATCCAGGTGCGCAGCGGCAGGGAGCCGCTGGACCCGTACACCGTGAGGTCGCCGCGGACCTCGCCGGTCGCGGGGTCCACGAAGATCGCCCGGGACTCGCTGGGCCCGAGCCCGTCCTCGCCGAACATGACCCGGGTGGTGTCCCCCGGTTCCGGTGCGGGGCGGACGGCGGTGAGGACGGCGTCGGCGTCGACCCGGGTCTGGGCGACCTCGATCTGCTCGGCCAGGCTCAGCGACGTGCTGCCGACGGGGGCGTGCAGCTCCTGGTCGTAGACCACCTGCTCGATGGACGGCGCGAGCGCGTAGAGGGCGCCGCTGGTGGCGGCGACCAGGATGAACGGCCCGACGAGCAGGCCGGCGTAGAAGTGCAGCCGCCGCAGCAGCGGGCCGAACCACGGCGTCCTGCGCGCGGGTGGTGGTGACGGGTCGACTTCGGCGGGTAGCTCGGCGGTCGAACCGGTGAGGGTGTCGGTCATGAAGGGCCTGCTTTCAGGTGAGGAGGGATTCGCCGATGAATCCGCCCTCGCGGCACCCGGGTGGGATGGCGAAGACGGCCGAACCGATGGGGACGGTCCATTCGTTGAGCAGGTCGAGCTGGTCCAGGCGGCGCTGGAGCGGGACGAACTGTCTGTCGACGTCCGCCTGGAAGGACACGAAGATCAGGCCGGCGTCGGAGACCTCGGCTCCGGCGCCGCCGTCGTCGTAGTTGTAGGCCCGCCGGAAGATCCGCTCGTCCGGGTTCTCGCTGCGCGCCCGGCGCAGGTGGGAGAACTCCGGGATCACGGGGAACCCGATGGCGGTGGTGGCCTCGAAGTCGGGCTCGTCGAACTCGTCGGTGCCGGTCAGGGGCGCGCCGCTGGCCAGGTACCGGCCCACGGACTGCTCCCGTCCGCCGCGGTCGAGCTCGTCCCACTTGTCGAGGTCCATCCGGATGCGGCGCACCACCATGCCGGTGCCGCCGGCGAGCCAGCCGTCGGTGGCCCACACCACGCGGTCGAAGTCGGTGGTGCCGGGGGCCGGGTTGGTGGTGCCGTCGACCTGGCCGAACAGGTTCCGCATGGTGGTGCCGGGTGCGACGGTGCCGTGCGCGCGCCGGAACCCCTGCTGGGTCCAGCGCACCGAGGCGAAGCTGCGGGTGTCCTTCAGCAGCATGCGCGAGGCGTGGGCGACGGTCAGCGGGTCGTCGGCCGCGACCTGGAGCAGCAGGTCGCCGTCACCGAGCCCGGGCTCCAGCCGGTCGATGCCGAACGCCGGGAGCGGGCCCAGCCAGCCCGGCCGGGAGCCGCCCGCGCGCTCGACGAACCGCGGGCCGAACCCGAACGTGACCGTGAGCCGGGCCGGGGACGCCGCCAGCTCCGGCTCGGAGTCCGCGAGCGCCGGGGCGCCCTGGGTGAGGCGGGCGGCGTCGTCGGTGAGGATGCGCATCATGCGGGTCAGGTCGGCGCGGTCAGCGGAGTCGTGCAGGTCGAGCGCGACGAAGAACCCGTGCGCCTGGGCGGCGGTGTCGATGCCCGCCTGGTGTTCCCCGTGGAACGGGACGGTCTGCTCGCCGTGCGGCGGCGCCGGGGGCGCCTCCTGGGCGGCGGCGTTCAGGGCGGTGTCTGCGCCGATGGCCGCGGCCGCGCCGACGCCGGCGACAGCTCCCCCGAGAAGGAACTGCCGCCGGGTCGACCCCGACCGGGCGCGTGCGCCGTGGTCAGGAGGGGTCATAGTTCTCGTTCGCCCCGGAGTAGTCCTTGACGGGTGCCGTGAACTCGAAGGTGGAGTCGTCCGAGAAGGTGAGCGTGAACGTGACCTCCTCGCCCGCCTCCAGCGGGTGGGCGAGGTCCATCAGCATGATGTGGCTGCCGCCGGGTTCGAGGGCCAGCGTCTGCCCGGCGGGGATCACGAACCCGCCGTCGATCTCCCGCATGATCAGCTCGCCGGTCTCGTTCTCCACGGTCTCGTGGAGCTCGAGCATCGAGGCGGCCTCCGTCGTCGCGGAGACGACGGTGACGTCCTGGGACCCCGCGTTGGTCAGCCCGCCGAACGCGGCGGACATCCCGGAGCCGGCGGCCTTGACCCAGCCGTCGGTCAGGGTCACGGACTCGCCGGCCGGGGCCGCGACGGCGTCGTCGGCCGCGTCGGCGGCGGTGCAGCCGGCCAGGGCCAGCGTGGCCGCCAGGGCGAGGGCGAGCCGGGCGGTGTTGCGCTTCGTAGGTGTGAACACAGAAGTACCTCTCACTTCGTTCCCGGCGCGTCGGGGGTGTCCCCGTCGTCGCCGGGGCCGCTCGCATCGCTGCGGCGGCGGAGAAAATGGACGAGCGCGAACAGGGCCGCCGCGACGGCGGCCCCGCCCGCACCGACGAGGACGACCCGCCAGGGCCCCTCGTCCTCCTGTGCGGTCTGGTTCTGCGAGCTGTTCGGCGTGGCGGCATCGGCGGCCGCATCGTCCGCGGGCGCGGAAGCAGCAGGTTCGGACGCCGCGGCGTCGTCCCCGGCCTGGCCGGCCGAGCCGGACCCCGCCCCCGGCTCCTCGCCGTCCCCGACGGCGAACGGGACGATCCCCGTGATGGGGTGCCCGTCCGAGGACACGACCCGCCAGCGGATCTCGTAGCCGCCGTCCGGCATGTCCGCGTCCAGGGCGGCCGTCACGGTCGCCCCGTCGATCGCGGGCGCGTCGGACACCCAGTCGGTGCCGTCGCCGTCGGTGACGACGACGGCGGCGCCCATGTCCAGGACTTCGGCGGAGTACGTCAGGGACACCGTGGCCGGTGCCTCCGCCAGCGTCTGGTCGGACGTCGGATCACTGGCGACCAGCTTGTCGTGGGCGGACGCGGGGGCCGCGGTCGCGAGCAGCGCGACGACGGCCACCGCGGTCCCGCCCACGAGGGGACGGAATCGGGGCATGAAGGGACCTCTCCTCGGACGTCAGGGATCGACGTCGGCACAGCACGGAACAGCCCACGGGCACACCAGTGCGCCGTGGGGCAGAGCTCAGACCGCGTGCGGTGCGGGAGGTCCCCTGCGGAGGAGAGGGGTGATCCGCGGCCCCGGGTGGAGCGGGCGGAAGGTCTCGGCGCGCACCCGGGAGCGGGCGGGCGCGACGAAGGTGAGCACGTGGGCGGCGACGGCCCAGCCGCGCAGGAGCCAGGCCGCCATGCGGCCGCCGAGCTCGCGCAGGCGCCGCAGCAGCAGCTCCCCGCGGTGCAGGACGATCACGGTGACCGCCGCCGCGATGCCGTGCCAGAGCCACATCTGCGGGCCGCCGTGCATCAGCTCGGCCTGGAGCGGCGCCCCGGACATCGTCAGCGGGGCCATGTCCCCGTGCGCGCCGTGCGTCCCCGGGTTCGCGGCCTGGAGCGTGCCGGCCGGGGTGCCGAGCTGGAACAGCAGGTGGAACAGGAGCTGGCTGGCCGCGACCGAGACCGTCAGGCGCGGCAGCGTGAGCCGGCGGGCGACCAGCGCCGTGCAGACGGGCAGGGAGAGCACCCAGGGCACGAGGACGCCGAGCCAGCTCGGGAGGTCCCCGCCGCCGGCGAGGTGGGAGGCGAGGGCCACGAGGGTCGCCGCCGACGCCGCGAGGACGCCGCGCACTCCGCGCGCGGTCCCCCGTCCGGCGTCGGGTGCGTTCATCGGCCTGTTCCCCCTCGTGACAGTCACAAGACGGACGCCAGGATATGGGTCGCCGCACGCAAAAGGGAAGTCTGGTACGTGCCTCGCAGAGGCCGCTGCCTTGACTTCGGTCGGGGGCGCAGCCTTCAGCCCGCCGGCTCCAGGCCTGCCGCCTGGCGGGCCGCGCTGACGAACGCCACGCGCACGTTGTCCCAGCCGTCCAGGTACCCGCCCACCAGGGCGGCGTCGCGCAGGAGCACGAGCTGGCCGGCGCGGGTCACGGCGTCGTCGACCCCCGCGTCGGTCAGCACCTGCTTGAGCGCGCCCCGGAACCACGCGCGGTGCTTGTCGACGGCGCGCCGTACGCCGCTGTCGGCGTCGGGGTACTCGGCGGCGGCGTTGATGAAGGGGCAGCCGCGGGTGTGGTGGCGGGCGACGTCCTCGGCGATGCCCTCGATCACCATCCCGACCAGCTCGACCGGGTCGTCGGTGGCGGCGCGGGCGCCGCCGAGCGCCGCGCGGAGGTTCGTGTCCTCGACACCGAGGTAGGCCTCGACGAGGTCCTCCTTGCCCGGGAAGTGCCGGTAGAAGGTGGCGCGCGTGACCCCGGCGGCGGCGACGATGCGGTCGACGCCGACCACGTGGATGCCCTCGGCGTAGAACAGCTGGGACGCGGTGCGCAGCAGGCGTTCGCGCGCCTCCGAGGCGCCGTCGGCGGTCTTGCGCGGGGCGCGGGAGGCGGTGGTCCTGGGTGCCATGCCGTTCAGCATAGAACGATCTTTCTCTTTAGGGCTTGACGGCCGCCCAGGCCGGGCGTACCTTCTCGGAATAACAGAGAAAGAACGATCGTTCTTCCTGACGACGACGGACCGGGTCCCCGGCCCACCGAGACCGAGGAGCCCGACATGAACGCCACCGCCGACACCACCACCAACGGCACCACCCCCGCCCCCGCCCCCGCCAAGCTGCCGATCGTCCTGGTCCACGGCCTGTGGATGACGCCGAAGAGCTGGGACACCTGGGCCGAGCGCTTCCGCGCCGCGGGCCACGAGGTGCTCGTCCCGGGCTGGCCCGGCATCGACGACCGCAGCGTGCAGGACATCCGCTCCAACCCCGCAGCACTGCGCGGCATCGGGCTGAAGGAGATCGCCGACCACTACGAGCGCATCATCCGCACCCTGCCGGTCAAGCCGATCATCATGGGCCACTCGTTCGGCGGCGTCATCACGCAGATGCTGGCCGACCGCGGCCTGGGTGCCGCCTACGTGGGCGTCGCGCCGGGACAGACCGCCGGGATCACCACCCTCCCCCTGTCCACGCTGCGCACCGGGCTGCCGATCCTGTCCAACCCGTTCGGCCGCAACGGCGCCAAGCCGCTGTCGAAGGGGCACTTCCACTTCACGTTCGGCAACGACCTGAACCGCGCCTCGTCGGACGTCCTCTGGGAGCAGTCCGCCGTCCCGTCCTACAACCGGGTCCTCTTCGAGGGCGTGGCCGCGACCACGAACGAGAAGGGCGGGGTGAGCCACGTCGACTACGCCCGGGCCGACCGCGCGCCGCTCCTGGTCATCACGGGCGGCATCGACAACGTGGTCCCGCCGGCCATCGGCAAGGCCATCGTCGCGAAGTACAACGGCACCGGCAGCCCCGCGGTGGTCGAGTACAAGGAGTACGCGGGGCGCACGCACCGGCTCGTCTCCCAGCCCGGCTGGGAGGAGATCGCCGACTACGCCCTGACCTGGGCCGCGTCGCACGCCACCGTCACGGCGTGACGGCGGCGGCGGCCAGTCGGCCGGGCGGGGTCCTGTTGCTCGGTGGCTGGTGCCACGGGTTCGGTGCGTCATGCTTCGCGGGCCCAGGTGATCGGTAGAAGGTCAGGTGATCGGCAACTCGAGTTGCCGATCACCTGACCTTCTACCGATCACTTGCGCGGCCATCGAGCGCGGCCATCGAGTTTCAGGGTTCCGTCGCGAGGCGCAGTCGATTCTGCTGATGGCAGATCGGGTCGATTCAACGAGCGGTACGTACGTGTGTGCCATATGTTGATGGCATGACGCGAACGGGTGAGGTACCAGGACGAGCAGGCAAGCAGCCTGCTCGATCGGTGCTGCCCGAGAACGGACCGAAGCGGCCTGGCGGGTCGGTGCTGCCCGGCCGTGCCGGGACATCCGATACCGCCGGGATGTCCGGTGCCTCCGGTGCATCCGCGCCTGGCGGAGTTGTCGACGCGGCGGGCGTTCGGGCGGTACGACGGGCCTTGGCAGAGATGATCTTGCCCGGCGCCACTGACATCGAGTCCGGAAGCATGGGTGTTCCGGGTGCGGTGCAGGCCGAATGGGTCGACCTGCTTGGGGAACTCGAAGCCGTCAAGAACGCGATCACCGCCACCCAGGCCCGGCTGACGGTGGCGCTGGACGAGGCGACCCGGGCTGACGAGGCCCGGCAAAGCATCCGCGCCGAGCGGCGCGGGCGGGGTGTCCCCAACCAGGTCGGTGCCGCCCTGCGTGTGAGTCCGCACGCGGGTGCCGGGTTCGTCTCCACCTCCCGGGTCTGGGTCACCCAGATGCCCCACACCTTCGCCGCACTGCAGGCCGGAGTGCTGTCCCAGTGGCGTGCAACCATCCTGGTCCGCGAGACCTCCCACCTGTCACTGGAACACCGTGCCCTCATCGACGAGGAGATCTGCGGACCCGCACACCTGACCGAACTGACCCGGATGAGCACGAAGCGGCTGATCGCCCGGATCAAGGAACTCGCCGCCCAGCTCGACGTGCACGCCTGCGTGAAGCGCAACGCGAAGGCCGTGACGGAGCGGCGGGTCTCGATCCGCCCAGCACCCGACCTGATGGTCTACCTCACCGCCCTGGTCCCGATGGCACAGGGCGTCCAGGCCTACGCCCAGCTCAAAGCAACCGCCGACGCCACGAAGGCCACGGGTGACGAGCGTGGAGTGGGCCAGATCATGGCCGACACCCTCATCGAACGCGTCACCACCCGTGAACCCGGGCAGGCGAACGATGTCCCGGTCACGATCAACCTGCTCGTCTCCGACGACACCCTCCTCGCGGGCGGCAATCAGCCCGCCGTGGTGGTCGAGGGCGCATCGGCGGGCGCGGGCGTCGTGCCGGCACCGGTCGCCCGCAACCTTGCCGCCCACGCGATCGACAAGGACACGGCGTGGCTGCGCTCGATCTACGTCAACCCCCACGGCCGGCTCCTAGCCACGACATCCACATCCCGGTTCCACCCCCAGGGCCTGGCAGCGTTGCTGCGAGCCCGGGAACAGGGCATCTGCGCCACCACGTGGTGCGACGCCCCCATCCGGCACACCGATCACGTCACCCCGCACGCCGAGGGCGGCCCGACCAGCCTCGACAACGGCCAAGGCCTGTGCGCCAGGTGCAATCACGCCAAGCAAGCACCAGGCTGGCGGCAGAAGACCACCCAGCTCAACGGCCTCCACGCAGTCGAGACCATCACCCCGACCGGGCACACGTACGTCTCGGTCGCGCCGGAACCTCCGACACCGGTCAGGGCCAACAACACGACAACAAGCCCCGACGCGTCACCAGCCAGGACCCGCGATACGGCACTGGTTCCCGGTGCGGACTCCACCGGAGCGGCACCCGCCGACCCGCTGGTATCCGGTCAGACGCGCCGAGACCTGGACTCGACCCCCGACCGAGACACGACCGCGTCCGGCGACGGGCGCGCGTCGGCAACCGATGCGCCCAGTGACGGTCAGGGTGCGCCATCGGCCCGCGAGCGCTCCGCGACACCACCCTGGCTCCCGGCCGTCGGCGTAACCGGCCCCGCACCCGGTCGCATCCCCCGCAGCCGCTACTCGATCGGCTGCCAGACCACCCCGGCCCACGGCGCGATCCCCTACCAGCCGAGCCAACCACCTCGCCAACCACGCCCGACACAAGGGCCGCCCGGTCGAGCCCGCACCCGCGCGCGCCGACCCGACCTCTCCTGGACGCACCCCACTTGACCACCGCCCCAGCCCCAGCCCCAACCCCAACCATCTAGGGTTCGTGGGTGCGCATCGAGACCGACGGCCACCCCGCCGACCCCGGCGATCTGTTCAGCACCTACGGCCACTTCACGGCCATGCAGGTGCGCGACGGCGGCGTCCAGGGCCTGGCCAACCACCTGGCCCGGCTCGACGCCGCGCACCGCGAGCTGTTCGGCCGCCCGCTGGAGGCTGACCGGGTCCGGGACCTCATCCGGCACGCACTGGACGGCACGGCCGACGCGGCGGTGCGGGTCACGCTCCGGCACGCCGAGCACGTCGTCGTCTCCGTGGCCGACCCCCGCGATCCGCCTGCCGCGCCGCAGCGGCTGCGCTCCGTGCCCTACCTGCGGCCGTTCCCGCACGTGAAGCACCTGGGCGGGTTCGCCCAGGCTGAGTGGGCCCGCCGCGTGGCCCTCGAGGGGTACGACGACGCCCTGCTGACCGCCCCCGACGGCGCCGTCGCCGAGTCGTCGATGGCGAACATCGGCTTCCTGGAGCCCGACGGCGCCGTCGTCTGGCCGGACGCTCCCCAGCTGCACGGCACCGCGATGCGGCTGGTCGAGGCCACGACGCCGTCGAGCAGCCGCACCGTCCGGCTCGGCGACGTCGGCCGGCTCGCCGGGGCGTTCCTGGTCAACTCCATCGGCGTGGTCGCCGTGGCCTCGATCGACGACGTCCCGCTGCCCGACGCCGGCCCGCTCCTGGCCGGCGTCGTCGACCGGCTGGCCGCGGTCCCGTGGGACCAGGTCTGAGCGACAGCGCGGGACCTCAGCCGGCTACCGGGTCCGCGTTGGCCGCCTCGAACGCCTGACGGGCCTGCGCGATCTGGTCCTGGTGCTCCTCGGTCCAGGACACCAGCGCCTGCGTCGTCGCCAGCAGGGTGCGGCCCAGCGCGGTGAGCTCGTACTCCACGCGCGGCGGCACCTCGGGGTAGACCGTGCGCGAGACCAGGCCGTCGCGTTCGAGGTTGCGCAGCGTCACGGTCAGCATCCGCTTGCTGATGCCGTCGATCTCCCGGCCCAGCTCGCCGAACCGGAGCTTCTTCTCGTCGAGCAGGGCGATCACCAGCAGGGACCACTTGTCGGCGATGCGGTCCAGGATCTGCCGCACCTGGCAGTCCTCGCGGACGTCCCACTGGAACGGGTCGCGGTCCGCCCGGCACTCCGCCAGCTCCGCGGCGGTTACCTCGAGGGAACCCGGTGACGTCGAAGTGCCTTCTTGTGCCATCCGTCGATCGTGCCCAACGATCGTCATGGTTACAAGTGGTAACCATGCGGATCCGAGCGAGGAGATCTCTGTGACGGACACGAGTGCGGTCGCACGACCGACCACCGCGACACGGACGGGCTGGGGAGTGCTCGCCGTCGTCTGCGGCGCGCTCTTCCTGGAGGGCATCGACATCGCGATGCTCAACGTCGCGGTGCCCGCCATCGCCGCGGACATCGGCCTGGCGACCGCCGACGCGCACTGGGTGATCAGCGCCTACGTGCTGGCCTACGGCGGGTTCATGATCCTCGGCGGCCGCACGGCCGACCTCGTGGGCCGACGACGCACGTTCCTGGTCGCCCTCGCGGTGTTCGTCGTGTTCTCCGGCCTGGGCGGCCTGGCCGACGACGCCTGGGTGCTGGTCGTCGCCCGGTTCGTCACCGGGGCCACCGCGGGGTTCATGACACCGGCGGGCTTCAGCCTGCTGACCACCAGCTACCCCGAGGGCCCACTCCGCGACCGGGCGCTGGCGATCTACGGCGCGATCGGCGCGGGCGGGTTCACGCTCGGCGTCGTCGCGGGCGGTTTCCTCACCGACGCGGGCTGGCGCTGGGTGTTCTTCGCACCCGTGATCGTGGGCGCCGCGCTCTGGATCGCCGGGCGGCTGCTCATCCGGCCGGACGAGCCCGCCGACGTGCCCCGCGGCGGGTTCGACGTCGGCGGCGCGGTCACGCTGACGTCAACCATGGTCGCGCTCATCTACGGCGTGGTCGCCCTCGGCGAGGGCGGGCACGTGGTGGCGGGCCTCGCCGCGTTCGCCGCGGCGGCGGTGCTGGCCGGAGCGTTCGTGCTGGTCGAACGGCGGGCGAAGGACCCGCTGCTGCGGCCGGCCGTGCTGCGCGAGGGGCTGCTGCTCCGTGCGAGCCTGGCGGGGCTGCTGGTCATCGGAGCGTTCTTCGCGTTCCAGTTCCTGATCACGCTCTACCTGCAGGAGTACCGGGGCTGGTCCCCGGTTGCGACGGGACTGGTCTTCGCCGTCATGGGCGCCGACATGATCATCGCGCCGCTGGTCACCCACCGCCTGGTCCAGCGGTTCGGGAACGTGCCCGTGCTGGTGGCCGGGATCGCCGCCGGCGCGGTCGCGTTCGTCCTGGCCCTGCGCCTCGACGGCGCCTGGGGCTACCTCGACCTGCTGCCCTCGCTGCTGCTCGTCGCGGTGATGTTCGCCCTCGTGTACGGGCCGCTGACCGGCGCGGCCACGGCGGGCCTGGCCGAGTCGGAGCACGGCGTGGCCGGCGGTGTGGTCTACACGGCGTTCCAGTTCGGCGCCGCGCTGGGCGTCACGGCAGCCACGATCGTGCTGGTGAACGGGCACGCCTCCTCGCCCGCCGGAGCAGCGGACTACCAGCGGGCGCTGCTGGTGCCCGCGACCGCCGCGGTGCTCGCCCTGGCACTCGGGATCGCCACCTGGGTGCGCGGTCGGCGTCCCTGACGCCCACCGCTGGTCGAGCTTGCCGGGACGTGGGTCTCGACAAGCTCGACCAGCGAGGAACGCTCGACCAGCGAACGGCTACCTAGCCGCAGTACTCGTTCAGCTCGAAGTCGTGCACCACCGTCTGCCCCTTGACGATGCGCGCCGACTTCGACTCCGGCGGGTACCCCGTCGCCGAGCTGAGCAGCGTCAGCCGGTTGTTGGACACCCCCATCCAGCGGGCGTAGCCGCCGTCCGGCCCGGTCACGAGCGTGACGTCGTACTCGGAGCCGTCGATGACCACGAACGCGCCCTCGAGCGGCACCGTCTCGTCGTCACAGGTGGCGCCCGTGACCGTGCCGGCGATCTTGCCCCAGCTCGCGGGCGGGGTCACCGAGAGCGACACCTCGACGCGGGGCTCGGCGTACGGCGTACCGCCGTCGGCCACGACCTCCGAGGTGTAGGTGCCCGGCTGGTCCACCCGGCTGCTGTCGAGGTCGACCAGCACCTTCGCCGACTTGCCCGGGGCCAGCGTGAAGGCCGGGGGCTGCACGTCGAGCCACGGCACGTCGACCGTGGTCTCGCCGGTCACGTTGAGCACCGTGTGCATGTCGGGGAAGCCGAGGTCCGCCACGGTGGCGGGCTCGGGATTGCCGCAGTCGTCGGAGGCGAGGTACGACGGCGCCGTCTCCGGCTCCGCGTTGGAGCCGATGAAGAACTCGTCGGCGCTGACCACCTCGACCACGAGCGTGCCGGACGCGGTGCCGGTGACCTGCACGTCCACCAGCGTGAGCTCCTGGGCCTCCAGCGTGACGTCGGACGAGCCCACGAGCGTCATGTTCTCGTAGACGAAGTCCCCGTCGAGCTCGTACAGGTTGACCGTGACGTCGCTGTCCGCCGCCGCGAGCTCCACGCCGAACGACACGTTGGTCACGGCGAGCTCGCCCTGGATGTCGAAGTCCTCCAGGGTGAACGTCCGCAGCCACTGCGTCTGGCTGCCCACGCACCCCACCGAGTTGCCCATGGTGATGTCCTGCGACGAGGAGTGGGTGATCGTGGTCCCGTCCGCGAGGAGCGCCGGCGGGGCCGACGGCGTCGCCGTCCTCCCGGGGTGCTTCCCGTTCCGGGCCAGGCCGTCGTCCTTCGCGGCCGCCACGCCCTTGGCGCCCGGCGACGACGCCGTGGTCACCTCGGTCGTCTCACCGGTCGCCCCCTTGATGACACCGGTGCCCGCCGTCGACCCGAGGATCTCGAAGTCGGACGACGCCGGCGCCACCTCGACGTCCGCGGGCGCGGTGCCCTCGTTCGTCACGGTGAACGAGCCGGACCGGGTGCCGCCCAGGCGCACCTCGCGGGAGATCTGCTCCGGCGAGACGGTCAGGAGCGGGGCCGCGAGCTCGACGTCCTGCCGGGTGATCGCGTCGGCGACGACGGTCACCGTCGCCTCGGTGGACTCGTAGTCCTTGGCGGCGTAGCCGACCTGCTGCTCGCCGACCTGAGGCGAGAACAGCGAGTAGTACCCGGCGCCGACCGTCGGGTTCTCCGGGTCGGCGGTCTTCGTGCTCTGCTCCCCCGCCGTCACCGTGGCGCCGTTCACGCCGTCGCCGGTGTTGAGGTCGTGCACGAACCCGGAGACCAGGCCGCCCTCGATCGGGGTGCAGGCCCCGATCGCGACGTTGTCGACCTGCCACCACAGGGCGTACACGGCGTCCCCGTAGTGGAACCGGACCCGCACGTCGGACCGGTCGGCGGCGGCCGTGATCGGCACGACCGTGTGCCCGAGCGCGTCGGACGTCTGGTGCAGCACGGTCTCCCAGGTCTCCCCACCGTCGAGGCTGAGGTCCACGTCGGCGAAGTCGCCGATCGCGCCGTACGACTGGTCGAACGTCAGGAGCGGCGCCTCGATGCCCGACAGGTCGTACGCGGGCGAGGTGAGCGTGGTGTCCTGCGCGCCGTCCTCGCCGTAGGCGTCGCTGTTCACCTCGGCGAACAGGCCCTCGCCGCCGGTCATGTTGCTCGCGCCGAACCGGTCGTCGAACGTCCAGACCTGCTCGGTGCCGGCGAGGTCCTCGACGGTCCAGCCCTCGGGCACGTCGCCCGACTCGAACTCCTCCGTGGCGCCCGCCCCGACGAGGTCGTAGCCGGGGGCCGTGCACTCGGAGAGCACGGGGATCGCGGCGTCGGCGGACACCGGGTCCGTGCCGACCTCGACCGCCTGGGTGAACGCGGCATAGCCGGTCGCGGACGGCTGCACCACGAGCGTGTGCGTGGCCGACTGCGGCAGCTCCAGCGAGTACTCGCCGGTGAACGGGTCGGTCCAGGTGGCGACGCCGCTCGGCGCGCCCTGCACCGTGATCTCGGCGTCGAGCGGCCAGTCGTGGCCGGAACCGTCGGTGACGGTGCCGCTCACGGTCGTGGTCGGCGCGGCCTCCAGGGTGACGTCCACCGTGACCGTCTCGCCCTCGACGACCTCGGCCTGCGCCGTGGCGTCCAGGTACCCGAACGCGGAGACGGCCAGCTCGTGCGTGCCCTCCTCCAGGCCCAGGCGGAACGCGCCCTCGGCGTCCGTGGTGTCGGAGCGGTCGCCCGTGGTCACGCGCGCCCCGCCGACGGGCTCGCCGTCGGCGTCGGTCACGGTGCCCGCGACGAAGCCGAAGCCGTCGGTCGGCGCGGCGGCGACGAGCGCCGCGACGTCGAGCTTGCCCTCACCCCACACGTTGTTGTCGGCGGGGGTGCCGCCGCAGGAGTCGTCGGCCACGTCGACCGAGGTCTGGTCCAGCAGGGCCTGGGTGCCCTCGATGTCACCGACCAGGACCGGGGCCGCGCTCCACAGCAGCGCGACGGCGCCCGCGAGGTGCGGGGAGGCCATGGACGTGCCGCTGAACTCGGCGTAGTCGCCGCCCGGGACGGACGAGCGCACGTTGTCACCGGGGGCGGACAGGTTCGGCTTGGTCTCGCCGTCGGCGCCCGGGCCGCGCGACGAGAACTCGGCGATCTCGCCGGACTCCCCGAACGCGCCGGCCGCGTAGGTGGCCACGTTGGCCCCGGGGGACGACGTCGACTGGCAGCCGGCCTCGCCCGCGTTGCCCGCGGCCCACGCGCCGAAGATGCCCGCCGCCTCCCAGGCGTCGATCTCCTCGGACATGAAGTCGTCGATGGCGCCCGGCTCCTGCTGGCCCCACGAGTTGTTCACGACGTGCGGGCGCTGGGACGGGTCGGGGTCCGAGCCGTCTGCGCGCGTCGGCGCCAGGATCCACTGGCCCGAGGCCAGCAGGTCGGCGTCGGAGCAGGAGGCGCAGCCGTTGGCCGCGATCCAGTCGGCGCCCGGTGCGACGCCGACCTGGTTGCCCTCGCCGTCGTCGCCCACCATGGTGCCCATGACGTGCGTGCCGTGGGCGTCGCCGTCGCACGGCGCGCCGTCGCAGAAGCCGCCGGCGTCGAACCAGTTGTAGTCGTTGCTCAGGCCGTCCGCGCCCAGGTAGCCGCGGTAGTGCTCCAGCAGCGCGGGGTGCTCGACGTCGACGCCGGAGTCGATGTTCGCCACGGTGATGCCCTCACCGGTGAACCCGAGGTCCCACACGTCGGGGGCGCCGATCGCGTCCAGGCCCCACTCGGTCGCGAGCGGCGCCCGCTTGGTCGCGGCCTTGCGCTCCACGGGCTCGACGGGCTGGGCCGCGAACCGCTCGTGCACCTGCCGGACCTCGCGGTCGGCGGCGACCTGCTCGGCGAGCTCCTGCGTGCCGTCCTCGACGAGGATCGCGTTGCTGATCCAGTAGGACTCGTAGTCCACGCCGGCGGCCTTCAGGTCGGCGACGACGCCGGACTGCGCCGCCTTGGCCGTGCGGGTCAGCTCGTCGTAGACGTACTGGCCGCGCTCGTCCCAGTCGGTCATCGCCTTGGCCGGCGCGAGGTCCGGCCGGTCGGCGAACCGGATCCAGAAGTCGGCCGACTCCTTGGTCTCCAGCCGGGTCTGCACGGCGGGCGTGATCTTGTCGGCGGCGCGGTCGGGGACGTCGGCAGTCACGACGGGCGCCGCCCCCACCGGGGCCGGGGTGCTCGCGAGCGCCGGGGTCACGCTCACCGTGGTGGCCAGCAGTGCGCCGACCGCTGCGAGAGCGATCGGCGCGCGTCGTCTGGTTGGCATGCGACTGTGCATCTTGCCTCCGGGGTGCAAGCGCCCTGAGCGGGGCGCAACCACTGGTCCACGTACGTGGGCCACGTGACACTCTGGAGAGAGCGGGCGAAAAGGGCAACGAAAGTATGCTGCTCACCCGCTGTCCGCCGCCTGGGAACCAGCACCCAGGCGGCGGACAGCTTTCAGCGGGCGGGGCTCAGCTGTTCCGGGCCGCGTCCAGGATGACCTTGGTGACGGCGCCGGGCTGGCTGATCATCGCGACGTGGGAGCTCTTGAGCTCGACCGTCGTGGAGCCGGCGCGCTTCGCCATGGCCCGTTCGGCCTGGGGCGGGATGATCCGGTCGTTCTTGGCCACGATGTACCAGCTCGGGATGTCCTCCCAGGCGGGCGGGCCGGACGGCGTCACCAGCGAGCTGAGCGTCGCCGGGCGCTGGCTGGTGGCCATGACGCGGGCCGTGTCGCGCGGGAGGTCCTGGGCGAACAGTCGCGGGTACCACTCGGGGTCGATGTACGCGTCGGCGTCGTTCTCCGGGGCCCCGGGGTAGGGGCGCAGCACGAGGTGGTCGATCACGACCGGCGGCGGGCCGCCGCCCAGCGCGTTGGCGTCGGCCACGGTCTCGCCCTCCGCGAGCGCGAAGCCCGCCACGTAGACCAGCGCCTCGACGTCGTCGTCGCCGGTCGCGGCGTTGGTGATGACCGCGCCGCCGTAGGAGTGGCCCACCAGCACGATCGGTCCCTCGATCGTGTCGAGGAACAGGCGCAGGTACTCGCTGTCCGACGTCGGGCCGCGCAGCGGGTTGGAGAACGCGATGACCGGGTAGCCGCGGTCCATGAGGCGCTCGGAGACGCCGGACCAGCCGCTGGAGTCGGCGAACGCGCCGTGCACGAGCACGATGGTGGGCTTGGTGTGATCACCCGGGGACCCGTGGGAACCGTGCGAGCGGGCCGGCATGGTGGAGCCGGTCACGGACGAGAGAGCGAGCAGTGCCGTGGCGAGCGCGGCGACCAAGGCGGTAGGGCGGGTGAAGCGTCTCCTGGCCATCGGTATGTCTCCTGTCGTGGTACGGACACAAAAGATCATCCGCAGCGGACCGGGTGAATGGACCACGTGAACCACGTAGTCCCTCCCGTACCGACCTACCGTGGGCGGATGGAGACCGCCGCCACCCCTCTGGGGCGCGACGAGGAGCTGCGTCGGCTGGCCGCGCTGCTCCGCGGTGCACGCACCGGCCGCGGCGGGTCGCTGCTGGTGCTGGGCGAGCCGGGGATCGGCAAGACCTGCCTGCTGACCGAGGCGACCCGCGTGCCGGGCCTGGCCACGATCCGCCTGGACGGGTACGAGTCGGAGTCGACCATCCCGTTCGCGGCGGTGCAGCGCCTGGTCACGACGCTCCGCGAGCACTGTGCCGAGCTGCCGGAGCGGCAGCGGCAGGCGGTGCGCGTCGCGTCGGGCCAGACCGAGGGGCCGCCGCCCGACCGGTTCCTGGTGGGCCTGGGCGTGCTGGGCCTGCTCTCGGCGGCCGCGGACCGCACCCCCGTGGTGTGCGTGGTCGACGACGCGCACCTGATCGACGCCGAGAGCCTGGACGCCCTCGCGTTCGTGGCGCGGCGGCTCGCGGTGGAGCACGTCGCCGTGGTCTTCGCGGCGCGGGACGACGGCGGCTTCGCGGAGCGGATGGGCGGCGTGCCGCACCTCGCCCTCACGGGCCTGGACCTGGAGGCCGCGGTGCAGCTGCTGAACCGGTCGGCGGCGCAGCCCGTGGCGCCGTCGGCGGCCGCGGCCATCGCCCGGGCCACGGGCGGCAACCCGCTGGCGCTGATCGACCTGGCGGGCGACGCCCTGGTGCACGAGCTGCCCGACCTGGGGCTCGGCGGCGCGCCCGTGCCCGTCGGCCGGCACCTCGAGGAGCACTACGTGCGGCAGGTGCGGCGCGCCGACCACCACGTGCAGGCCTGGGTGCTGCTCGCGGCCGCGGACTCCACGGGGAACATCGACCTGCTGGCCGCCGCGGCGGCCGACGTCGGGCTGGACCCCGGCGGCGGCGACCGGGCCGAGCTCGCCGGCCTGGTGGAGCTGCAGCCCGTGGTGCGGTTCCGGCACCCGCTCGTGCGCTCGGCCGTCTACAACGCCGCGCCCGGCCCCGAGCTGCGCCGCATGCACGCGGCGCTCGCGCGGGCGGCGGAGGGCCTCGGCCTGGTCGAGACGGCGGCCTGGCACGCGGCCCGCGCCGTGCTGGGCACCGACCCGGCGGTCGCCGACCGCCTGGCGCACACCGCGGACCTGGCCGCGCGGCGCGGCGGGCTCGCCTCGCGCGCGACGATCCTGACCCGCGCCGCCGAGCTCACGCCGCCCGGGCCGGTCCGCGGCGCGCGGCAGGTCGGCGCGGCCGAGGCGGCACTGTCCGTCGGGGCCGTCCACCTGGCCCAGCGGCTCGTCGACGAGATCGACCTGACCGCGGTCGACGCCGTCACGAGCGGCCGCGTGACATCGGTGCGCAGCGCCCTGGCCCTGTTCACGGCCGACCCCGACGGCGTCCGCGGGGTCACGGCCGCGCGCCTCGGCGCGGCAGACGCGTTCCACGGCCGGGACCCCGAGCGGGAGCAGGTGGCGCTGCTGCGCGCGTTCGAGTCGTGCTGCACGGCCGAGCGGCTCATGCTCGGGGTCACGCGCGAGGAGCTGGGCCGGCGGCTCGCCGCGGGCGCGGACCTCGCGGAGGGGCCGACGTCCGCCGTCCTGCGCGGGCTGGGCGCCCTGGTGCTCGAACCGTATCCCCAGGCCGTGGGCCCGGCGCGGGCCGCGCTCGACGCGCTCCTCGCGCTGCCCGACACCGAGCTGATGCACCTGGGCACCACCATCGCCTCGCTCGGCACGTTCCTGTGGGACGACGCCGGCCGCACCGCCGCCCTGGTCCGCGCCGCCCAGGCGGCGCGCGACTCCGGGGCGCTGCAGGTGCTCGACACCCTGCTGTGGGTCATGGCCATGACCGAGCTCTGGGGCGGGTCGCTGCGCCGGGCCACCAGCTACGACGAGCTGGTGCGGGAGGTGCGCCGCGCCATGGGGTACGACGCCGAGAACGTGCCCAACGTCGCCGTCCTGGCCTGGACCGGGGCGCCGCGGCCCGCCGTCCAGGCGATCGCCGACGGCGCCGCCGCGACCGGGTTCGGCGGGGTCGAGGGGTCCGCCGTGGCGGCTCTCGCGGTGCGCGACCTCGCCGAGGGCAGCTACCAGGACGCCTACGAGCGGCTGCTGCCGCTCATCGAGGACCCGTTCCTGCACGTCACACCGCACCAGTACCCCGACTACGTCGAGGCGGCCGCGCGCAGCGGGCACCCGGCCGAGGCGGCGCGGGCCGCCCGGCTGCTGTCCGCCCTCGCGGACGCGAACGGCTCGGCGTGGTGCCGCGGGGTCGCGGAGCGGGCGCTGGCGCTGTCCCTGGCCGACCCCGACGATCCCGAGCCGCACTACCGCGCCTCGATCGAGGCCCTGGGCGGCACGGGCGCGGAGATGGACCGGGCCCGGTCCCACCTGGTCTACGGGGAGTGGCTGCGCCGGGCCCGACGGCGGCGTGACGCGGCCGAGCAGCTCCGCCTGGCCCTGCAGCAGCTGCACCACAGCGGCGCCGAGCTGTTCGTGGCGCGCACCGTCGCGGAGCTGGCGACGCTCGGCACCCCGGGCGACACCGACGCCCCGCCCCGGCGGTTCGGGCTGACGGCGCAGGAGCACACCATCGCGCGCCTGGCCGCGCGCGGGCGCACCAACCCCGAGATCGCGGCGAACCTGTTCATCAGCCCCAGCACCGTGGACTACCACCTGCGCAAGGTCTTCCAGAAGCTCGGCGTGACCTCGCGGCGGCAGCTCGCGGACCGGCTGGCCCTGCACGCCGGCGCGGCGCCATAGCACCTCCCGGACCCGCGACGGACTACGTGGTTCACGTGGTCCGCGCGAGCCGGGCTGGACGGCAAGGTCGAGGACGTCGCCCCTGACCGACGCCCCGAGGAGCAGCCAGATGAACGCAGCACAGCCCGACACCGTCGTCCTCGTCCACGGTTTGTGGATGACCCCGCGCAGCTGGGAGGCCTGGGTGGACCACTTCCGGGCCGAGGGCCTGAACGTGGTGACGCCCGGCTACCCCGGCTTCGACATCGAGGTCGAGGCACTGCGGGAGAACCCCGAGATCATCGCGAAGCTCACCGTGCCCGAGACCGTCGACCACCTCGCCGGCGTGATCGAGGCCCTGCCGAAGCCGCCGATCATCATGGGCCACTCGTTCGGGGGCACGCTCACGCAGCTCCTGCTGGCCCGCGGGCTCGGCGCCGCGGGCGTCGTGATCGACTCCGCGCCCACCGAGGGTGTGCGGGTCAGCCCGCTGTCGCAGGTCAGGTCGCTGTTCCCGGCGCTGAAGAACCCCGCCAACCGGCACCGCGCCGTGGGCTTCACGCCCGAGGAGTTCCACTACGCGTTCACCAACACGCTCTCCGAGGAGGAGTCCCGCCAGGTCTGGGAGCGGTACGCCATCCCGGCGCCCGGGCACTGGGTCTGGGAGTACGGCCTGTTCGCGAACCTCAAGCCCGGGCCCCAGGAGACCTGGGTGGACTACGCGGCCGACCGCGCCCCGCTGCTCTTCATCGGCGGCAGCGAGGACCACATCATGCCGCCATCGGTGAACCGGTCCAACGCCAGGCACTACGACAAGTCTCCCGCGGTCACGGAGTACTACGAGTTCGAGGGCCGCGACCACTGGACCTGCGGCGCGACCGGCTGGGAGGCCGTGGCCGACCACGCCCTGGCCTGGGCGCGGGAGCACGCGGCGACGTCGGACCCGGTGGGCTGAGCCGGCGCGGGGCGCCTGCGGCGCCGCCCCTTTCGAGGCCTAAGTTTCTTCGCTTTGAATGACTCCAAAGCGAAGAAACTTAGGCCTCGAAGGGGAGCCGCTAACGCGGCTCCGGACCCGGCCGTCAGGACGACGACGCCGGCTCCGGTGCCTCCGTCCGTGCGCGTTCGACGCCGTTGATCGCCGGCGTCACGCGCCGTCCGACGGCGAACGCCGTCGCCGCGATGCCGGCGCAGCCCGCCACCACGACGCCGATGAACGCCCCCGACCACCCGTGCTCCAGCAGCAGCCCCGCGACCACGGGCCCCGCGATGGTCCCGGCCTGGAACGAGCCCGAGCCGATCGCGTTGTAGCGGCCGCGCAGGTGGGCGGGCGCCATGTCGTTGGTCAGGGCGGGCAGCACGGACTGCATCAGGGTCTCCCCCAGGCCGAACACGCCGTGGAACGCCAGCACGATCGCCACGGCCGCGAGCCCGCCCGGCATCAGGCCGGTGACGCCGAGCAGCAGCCAGGCCGCCGCCCAGACCACGGCCATGAGCGCCAGCACGCGCGTGCGGCGTCGTCCGCTCACGCGGTTCATCACCCAGAACTGGAGCACCACGATCACCACGGTGTTCACCACGAACGCGAACCCGACCACGCGCGTGGAGACCTCGGCGACCTGCCGGGCGAAGGCCGGGAAGCCGCCCTCCATCTGCCCGTAGCCCACGAACGCCGCGAGCAGGCCGAGCGCCGAGAGCCACAGCACCTCTGGCCGGCGCAGGATCGCGAGGTAGCTCTCGCCGCCGACCTCGGCGTCGTGCGGGCGGTCCACGCGGCCGTGCAGGTGCCGCAGCGGGCCCAGCAGCACCACGATCGGCAGCAGGAACGTCGCGGCGTTGACCAGGAACGCCATCACGAAGGTGCCGGGCCGCTCGACGTCGACCACGAGGCCGCCCACCACGCCGCCCACGCCGACGCCGAGGTTGAGCAGCGCGAAGTTCACGCCGTAGTACCGCTGCCGCAGGTCGCCGTCGACGACCGTGGCCACCAGCGCGTTCACCGACGGCCAGCCGACGCCGAGCTGAACCCCGAACAGGGCGAGCCCGGCGGCCGCGACCAGCGGCGTCGTGGCGAAGGCCAGCACCGAGTAGCCCGCCACGGCGAAGAACAGGCCGGTCAGCATGACGCGGCGGGCGCCGTACCGGTCGACCAGCGCGCCGGCCGGGCCGGTCACGAGCACGCCGACCACGGCGATCAGGCCCATGAGCGTGCCGGACAGGGCGAGCGAGAACCCGCGCACCTCGTGCAGGTAGATGATCGTGAAGGGGAGCGTCAGGCCGCGGCCGAAGAACTGCACCACCACGGTGGACAGCAGCCAGCGGCCGTCCCGCGGCAGGTCCGCCCAGAATCCGAGGGCGCCGGTGCGTGGAGAAGAGGTCACCGGCCGATCCTCGCCCCGGGCCCGGCGGCGCGGAAAGCGGATTTCGGACATTGCCGTGCCCGCGTCGCGCAGGTCACACGGGAACGGCCCCCGCGCGCACCCACCCGCGCGTCGCGGCGTGCCAGCCGAGCTGCACGCGGGTCTCGACGCCGGCCAGGTCCATCAGCGCGCGCACCCGGCGCTGCACGGTGCGCAGCGACGTGCCGAGCTGCTTGGCCACGGCCTGGTCGGTGAGCCCGGCGAGCAGCAGGCCGAGCACGCGGGCGTCGTCGTCGTCCACGTGCTCCACCACGTCGCCGGCCAGGCCGGACGTGCCCACGAGCAGCGGTGTCGAGCGGTCCCAGACGTTCTCGAAGAGCGCGAGCAGGGCGTCGAGCAGCGTGCTCTCGCGGACCAGCAGCGCGCCCACGACGTCGCCCGACGACGTGAGCGGCAGCAGCGCGAGCCGGCGGTCGATGAGGATGAGCTTGAGCGGCACGCGCTCGGCGAACCGCACGTCCTCCCCCGCCTCCGTGGCCTCGACCGCCTCGTCGATCGTCACGTCCTGGCTCTCCAGCATGCTGCGCTCGACCACCACCCGGTACTGCACGCCCCGCTCGACGGCCTGGCCCTCGGCGGAGTTCTCCTGGCTGGACGTGACGATCACGGGCGGGCGGACGAACGCGTCGACGCACTCGCGCGCCCCGAGCTGGAGCTGCTCGAACCGGTGCCGCACGGCGTCCTCGCCCCGGATGACGTCGACGACGTCGGTGGGTCCCCGGCCCGCCGCCGCCACCCGGTAGACCTCCTCGAGCCGGCTGAGCTCGACCTCGGCGTGCCGCACCTCGTCCTGCCGCCGGGCGAGCAGCGCGCCGAGCGCGATCGCGGGCGGCGCGGCGGCGAACCGCCGTTCGTCCCCGGTGAGCCGCGCTGCCAGGCCGTGCTCCTCCAGGCGCCGCAGCAGCCGGTGGGCGTCGCCCAGGGAGGTCCCGAAGGTGGAGAGCGCCGCCGCGAGGTCCGCCACGGTCGCCGAGGGCATGGCGACGAGCTCGCTGTACGCGAGGGTCTCGTCAGGGGTCAGTCCGAGCACGTCGCCGAGCATGGCACTCCTCCGTCACGTCGATGGGTGCCCAACTCTGGCGGAGTCACGACATGCCGTAAAGCCGCCACGATGCGCCTCTTGTGACGTGTCGCGACCGGCTGCGAGTGTCCAGGCCCATGAGATCCCCAACCCGGCGCGGGCTCCCGGCCGCCACCAGGGCCGCCGCGGCAGTCGCCGCGACCGCCCTGGTCGCCGCGATGGCCACCACAGCGCACGCGACCCCCAGCAGCTCTGGTTCAGGTAGTAGCTCCGCCCCCGACACCCCCGCGCTGGCCGACGGCCGCACCACGGTCACCCTGGTCACCGGAGACGTCGTCGACGTCACCACCGGGGACGACGGCGCGCTGACCCTCGGCGTCGAGCCGGCCGGGGGCGGCGCCGTCCGCACCCAGCAGGTGGGCGACCACACCTACGTGATCCCGGACGTCGCGCTCCCGTACCTGGCGGCCGGCACGCTGGACCGGCGGCTCTTCGACGTGACCGCGCTGCTGCAGATGCAGTACGACGACGAGACCGTGGCCGCGACGCCGCTCATCCTGGAGCACGCCGGCGCCAGGGCGCGCTCCGCCGCGGCCGAGCTGCCGGGCGCGAAGCGGACGCTGGACCTGCCGAGCATCGACGCGTCCGCCGTGGACGCGACGAAGGCCGAGGCGTCGGCGTTCTGGTCGGCCGCGACCGCTCCTGCGCGCTCGGCGCGCTCGGGCGCCGGGGCCGGCACGTTCGCCGGGGGCGTCGAGAAGATGTGGCTCGACGGCAAGGCCGAGTCCACCCTGGACCACAGCACGGCGCAGATCGGCGCGCCCGAGGCGTGGGCGGCCGGCTTCGACGGCACGGGCGCCTCGGTGGCGGTGCTCGACACCGGCATCGACGCGACGCACCCCGACGTCGCGGACCAGATCGCGCAGGCGGAGTCGTTCGTGCCCGGCCAGGCGGTCGACGACGACCAGCACGGGCACGGCACGCACGTCGCGTCCACGGTGCTCGGCACGGGCGCCGCGAGCGAGGGCCTGTACAAGGGCGTCGCCCCGGGCGCCGACCTGCTGGTCGGCAAGGTGCTCGACAACGACGGCTACGGCCAGGACTCCTGGATCATCGCGGGCATGGAGTGGGGCGCCGCCAACGCGGACGTCGTCTCCATGAGCCTCGGCGACTCCAGCCTCAACGACGGCACCGATCCCATGGCGCAGGCGCTCAACGCGCTGAGCGAGGAGACGGGCGCCCTGTTCGTCGTCGCGGCCGGCAACAGCTACGCGGAGGGTTCGCTCGGCAGCCCGGGCACGGCGGACGCCGCCCTCACGGTCGGCGCGGTGGACGACGGCGACGTGCGCGCCGACTTCTCCAGCTACGGCCCGCGCGTGGGCGACCACGCGATCAAGCCCGACCTGACGGCGCCCGGCGTCGGCATCGTCGCGGCCCGCTCGCAGCAGTCCGGCGGTGAGGGCTGGTACGTGTCGATGAACGGCACCTCCATGGCCACCCCGCACGTCGCGGGAGCCGCCGCGATCGTCAAGGGCGCGCATCCGGAGCTGACGGGCGAGCAGCTCAAGGAGGCCCTGGTCTCGTCGGCGGCCGACATCGACGCCCCCGCTTACGAGGTGGGCACGGGCCGCCTGGACGTCCCGGCCGCGCTCGACGGCGTGGACGCGTCCGGCGGCGGGCTGCTCGGCTTCTACGGCTGGCCGCACGACGGCGACGAGCCCGCGAGCGCCGTCGTCACCCTCACCAACTCCACGGACGCCGACGTCACGCTCGCCCTGAGCACGGACGTCACGGGGCCGGACGGCGCGGACAGCGACCTGATGACCCTGTCCGCCTCCGAGGTGGTGGTCCCGGCCGGCGGCACGGCCGACGTCACGGTCACCGCCGACGCCGACGACGCGGCCCTGGCGGGCAAGTACTCCGGCGCAGTCGTCGGTACGGACGCCTCGGGCGAGGTGAGCGTGCGGACCGCCGTCGCGCTGGTCAAGGAGGAGGAGCGGTACGGCCTCGACATCACGGCGCTGGACCGGTCCGGCAAGCCGGCGAGCGGCTACGTGGACTTCTACCGCTACGGCGACCAGTTCACCAGCAGCCTGCCGATCGACCCGGCCACGGGCGAGGTGCCGACGCAGCGGCTGGAGCCCGGCGTGTACTCCGCGACCGCGTTCCTCGACGTCGCCGGTTCGAAGGGCCCCGGCTCGACCGGCGTCGCGCTGGTCGGTGACCCGCAGGTCGTCGTGTCCGACGCGGACCAGTCCCTGGTGCTCGACGCCCGGAACGCCGACGAGCTGACGCTGCGCACGCCACGCGCCAGCGAGGTGAGCTACCGGCGGTTCCAGTTCTTCAACGACTCCGGGATCGGCGGCCTGTACTCGACGTTCGGCGCCACGTACGCGGTGCCGGCCGACGTCGACTCGTTCTACGCCGCGCGGACGGGGCGGGTCGACAGCGCCGACTTCGACTTCGCCGTCCGCTGGCGGGCGACCGAGCCGGCGCTCGACGTGCGGGCCTGGGCTCCCCCGCCCGTCGCGTTCGACCCGGTCTACCAGGTCGGCTCGGCGCGCCTCGACGGCCGGGTCACGCTGCGGGCCGTCGCGGCCGGCACGGGTACGGCCGCCGACTACGAGGGCGTGCGCGCGGAGGGTCGCGCGGTGCTGGTGACCAGGGACGACGCCGTGTCCGCCGAGGAGCGGGAGGCCGCGGCCCAGGCGGCCGGGGCCGCGCTGCTGGTGGTCGTCGACGACCGGCCGGGCTCGCTGGTCGAGAACGTCACCCAGGGTGACGTGCCCGTCGTCTCGGTGCCGCAGGCGCAGGGCGCCAAGCTCCTCGCGGCAGCGCGCAAGGGCCTGCTCACCCTCACCGGCAAGGCCGTCGAGTTCCCGACCTACCTGTACGACGTGTCCAAGAGCTGGCCCGGCGAGATCCCCGCCGAGCTGGGGCTGGCGCCGTCGAGCAGGCAGCTCGCGACCGTGGAGAGCCGGTACGACGACACCCAGGAGCGGCTCGCCGTCGACGACCGCGCCGACTGCCGCGACTACCAGTGGCCGCCGTGCCTGAGCGTCCGGGCCCTGCAGCCCACGCAGGCGGAGCGCACCGACTACGTCTCCACGTACGACGACGTCGAGTGGTACGAGAACGTGGACCACGAGAGCACCTGGGAGCAGCGGGGCGTGCGCCAGGCGTACGAGCCGCGCAGCACCACGGTGCGTGACTGGTTCGCGCCGGTGACGGCGCCCCGCACGGGCGACGGCTACTGGAGTCCGTGGCACGGCGGCGACTGGTTCGCGGTCAACGTCGCGCCGTCGAGCGGCCCGGCCGGCATCACCGGCGGGTTCCCGTGGGGCGAGACCCCGGTGACCTCCCGCCTCTACCAGGGCGACACCCTGGTGCGGGAGAGCATCGGCCAGGCGGTCCAGGCCTCGGTCCCGGCGGTCGACGGGCCGCAGGAGTACCGGTTCGAGCTCGACACCGACGCCGCCGACGACGCCCACCGGTACTCGACGCGCACCCGCACGTCGTGGACCTTCGTGGCCGACCAGGCCGACGAGGCCGCACCCGGCGAGAACGGCACGCCGCTCCCGCTGGTGCAGCTCGACTACGACGTCGACACGGCGCTGGACGGCACCGTCCGGGCCGGCTCGACCGTGCCGTTCGCGGTGGTCCCGTACACCGTGCCGGGCGCGCCGCGGGCCGGTTCGGTGCAGGACGCGACGCTGGAGGTCAGCTACGACGGCGGCTCGTCGTGGTCTGCCGTGAAGCTGCGGCGCGACGACGACCGCTGGGAGGCGCGCCTGCGCATCCCGTCCCGCGGCGCCGACCTGGTCTCGCTCCGGGCGACCGCCCGGGACGACGCCGGCAACGCGGTGACCCAGGAGATCACGTCGGCGTTCGGCATCGCGGGCCGCTGACCCCTCGCGAGCCGGGCCGGTCGGGGCAAGGCATGAACAACGGCTGGGTAACGGAGAAGTAGCAGTGCTACTTCTCCGTTACCTACCGCTCGATTCTCCTTTGAGGCCTAAGTTTCTTCGCTTTGGGTCGCCGCAAAGCGAAGAAACTTAGGCCTCAAAGGGGACCGTTCCGCCGGGACCGGAGGTCGGACGACGGCGGACGGCGAGCAGCTCAGTCGCAGCTGTCGCAGACGCCCGTCGCCGGGAGCTGCATGTAGCAGGAGGGGCAGGTCGGCGGCGCCGGCTCCGGCTCCTGCGCGGCCGCCGCCCGCGTCTTGCCGGCGGCGCTCGCCCGCTGCTTGCCGGCCGCCGTCGTCCGCCCCGAGGGGGTCGCCAGCACGAGGCGCTCGTAGCCGCCCTCGTCCTTGCGCATGTCGACGGAGTCCTTGCTGAAGAACGCGGTCACCTCGTGTCCCGTGCCGGGCGAGACGGCCACGTAGGTGCGCGTCGACGGGATCCAGATGCGGGACGTGTCGAGCCCCTCGGCGATGGCGCGCATCGCCGGGCGGTTCGCCGCCGGGACCTGGAGCGCCTCGAGCGCGGCGTCGAACGACTCGAAGTCGTCCCGGCCCGGGTCGCCGTCGAGGGCGATGATGCACGACCTGCAGATCTTGAACTTCTGCCGGTCGAGCTCGGTCGCCGGCTGGAGCGTGGCCAGCCGGTTCGTGGTCAGGTGCTGGCAGTCCTTGCCGTGCAGCACCTTGCCGTAGGGAACTCGGTAGAGCAGCTCGATCGGGATATCCGCCCCTGCTTCCGCGGGGGTAACGATGGACGTGTTCACACTCCAGTATCGCGGTTCCGCGGACCCCCTCCTGCCACGGCTGTCATCCGCGACGCAGCTCGGCCCTGATGAGGTCGGCGTAGACGTCGACCCTCGTGTACCCGCTGTAGGCGTCCGCGCAGACCGTGCCGTTGCGGGAGAGGATCGGCCCGAACACCCCGGCCAGCCGCCCGTCGATGACCAGCGGGCCGCCGCTGTCGCCACCGCACGCCGCGGGGCCGCCGTCGGGCACGCCGCCGCAGACGTAGAACCGGGGGTCGAGCTGGCGCGGCAGGGCCGGGTGCCCCTTGAAGGCGTCGTTGCAGGTGGTGTAGTCCAGCATCGGGATGCGGCCCCGCTGCAGCACGGGTGACGGGCCGAGCAGCCCGTCCTCCTCGTAGATGCCCCAGCCGAGGATGGTCGCCTGCCGTCCGGGGGTGTAGCGCCACGCGTCGTCGGCGTCGACCATGCGGAGGGTGCGGTAGGGCATGGGGTGCTCCAGGGTCAGCACCGACAGGTCGCCCCCGCCGACGAACACCGGTTCCCCCGGCTCGGCCGCGGGTGGCGGCACCCGGGGTGCGTTCCACACGGAGACGACGTCGCGCACGGTGCCGTTCCGGCGGTGCAGGTCGGTGCGTCCGCCGATGACCTGGAACTCCTCGGGCGCGAGGTCGTCGATGCAGTGCGCTGCGGTCACCACCTTGGTCGGGGCCACGAGGGTTCCCCCGCAGAACTGGCCCGACGGCGTCGTCGGGTCACCGACGCGGCTGAGGAACACCATCCACGGGTACTGCCGGGTCGAGGCGTCGTCCCCGCCGACCACCGCCTGGGCGGGAGCGGCGGCGAGGGACACCAGCATCGCTACGGCGACGACGGGAGCGAGCAGGACGGAGGCGAGGCGTGCTCTGGTGGGCGTCATGCGTCCGACCGTAGAAAAGGTCGCGGGCCCCTGACATCAGGATTGCCCCTGGTAGCGACCCTGAACCCGCCGGGCCGGAGAATTCCGGCGAAGATTTCTCGTGACCGGTTGTCGTATCCGTCGCGGCCGTGCCGACCAAGGGGTACGACGACGGCAGAGCGCCGCCGCCGCGAACCCAGGAGGAACCATGAAGTACCTGATCCTGATGCAGATCAACCCCACCGTCCTCGAGCAGCTCACCCCCGAGCAGGGCAAGCAGGTCCAGGACGGTCACGAGGCGTTCATGGCGCACGTCAAGGAGCGCGGTGAGTTCGTGGGCACGCAGGCGCTGGCCGACCCGAGCCAGAGCAAGGTGGTCCGGTCGGTGGCCGGGACCACGCAGACCAGCGACGGGCCGTTCGCCGAGGCCAAGGAGTTCCTGGGCGGCTTCTACCTGGTCGACGTCGAGGACGAGGCCCGGGCGCTGGAGCTCGCCCGCATGATCCCGGACACGGCGATCGACGGGCTCGCCGTCGAGGTGCGGCCCGTGATGTTCAGCGACTTCGGGGACTCGTGAGCGCTGGACCCGCCGTCGGCGAGGACCTGCTGCGCGACCTCGCGCCGCAGGTCCTGGCCCGGCTCGTGCGCACCTACGGCGCGGGCCAGTTCGACGTGTGCGAGGACGCCGTCCAGGACGCCCTGCTCGCGGCGTACCGGCAGTGGCCGGCCGACCCGCCGTCGGACCCGCTGGCCTGGCTGGTCACCACGGCCCGACGGCGCTACGTGGACCGGGTGCGCGCCGACAGCCGGCGCCGCGACCGCGAGGCCCGGGAGGCGCTCCTGGCCGAGCCGCTGAGCGCGCCGGCGGCCGGGCCGGAGGCAACCGGCCCGGAGGTGGCGGCGTCCCCCGCCGACGACAGCCTGCTCCTGCTGCAGCTCTGCTGTCACCCCGCGCTGGCCCGGCCCGCGCAGGTCGCCCTCACGCTGCGCGCCGTGGCCGGCCTGAGCACGGCGCAGATCGCGGACGTGCACCAGCTCCCCGAGGCGACCGTGGCGCAGCGCATCACGCGAGCCAAGCGCCGCCTGGCCGAGCTGGGCGGGGACCTGCCCCGGCCCCGGGACGCCGCCGAACGGCTCGGCCCCGTGCTCGACGTGCTCTACGCGATGCTGACCGAGGCCCACCACACGACGTCGGGCACGCCCGCCCGCGACACGGACCTGGCGGCCGAGGCGATCCACCTGGCCCGGCTGCTGCGCCAGGCCCTGCCCGGCGACCCGGAGGTGGCCGGGCTGCTGGCGCTCATGCTGCTCACCGAGTCGCGCGGTCCGGCCCGCCAGGCGGCCGACGGCGCCCTGGTCCCGCTGGACGAGCAGGACCGGACCCGCTGGGACCAGGCCCTCGTGCACGAGGGGATCCGCCTGGTCGAGGCGACCGTGCCGGGCGCGGTCCCGGGCCCGTACCTGCTGCAGGCCTGCATCGCGGCGCTGCACGCGGAGGCCCCGGACACGGCGTCGACCGACTGGTCCGAGATCCTCGCGCTGTACGGGGTCCTGGAGGTCGTGACCGGCCGGCAGAACCCGACGATCACGCTGAACCGGATCGTGGCGGAGGCCCAGGTGCACGGCGACGGACCGGCCCTGGACTCCCTGTCCGGCCTGGAGCGGGCGCACCCCGGGCTGCCCCGGCTCGACGCCGTCCGCGCGCACCTGCTGGCGCGCGCCGGCCGCACGGCCGAGGCCGCCGACGCCTACCGCCGCGCCGCCCGGGCCACCCGCAACCTCGCCGAGCAGCAGTACCTGCAGCGACGCCTGCGGGAGCTCTTGGCCGGCCCGTCCTGAGCCGGGTCAGCGGTCCCCCACCAGCACGGCGAAGCCGTCCAGGTGCCGCGCCAGGCCGTACTCGAACTGCGCGTCGAGGTCCCGCGGGGCGTCCTCGGGAACCGAGGCGAGCAGCGGGAACCGCCCGGTGCGGAGCAGCTCCTGCGCGCGGGCGGCCTGGCCGGCGTGCCAGCGGTCGAGCGTGACGCCGCTGTCCTGCTCCGCCTCGACCTCGTCCGCCAGCGACAGCGCGGCGGTCAGGACCAGCCCGTGCAGCGCGAGCGCCTCCCGCATCCGCACGGTCGGGTCGAGCCCGAACCCGTCGAGCGCACGCAGCGTCCACTCGGTCTGCGCCATCATGTTCGGCGCCAGGAGCGGACGGGTGAACGAGATCGTCCGGGGCAGCCAGAGGTGCTTGCGACAGAGCGCCCACTGCCGGCGGGCGGCCAGCTCGAGCCGTGCGCGCCAGCCCTCCGGCCCGGTCGCCGGCAGGTCGATCTCGCCGAAGGCCCGGTCGGCCATCTCGACCAGCAGCTCGTCCTTGTTCGCCACGTGCCGGTAGAGCGACATCGGGCCGACGCCGAGGTGGGCCGCGAGCCGGCGCATCGACACGGCCTCCAGCCCCTCGGCGTCGGCGATCTCGATGGCGGCCCGCAGCAGGTGGTCCCGGCTCAGCGCCGCCGTCCGCTCCGCGTCCGGGCGCCCGGGCTCCGTGACCGGGCGTCCGGCTCGCCCGCGCCGAGCCTGCCCGCTGACCACGGTGCCGGAACCCACGCGGGCCTCGACCAGGCCCTCGTCACGCAGGACGGCGGTGACGCGCGTGGCCGTGGCGGCCGCGACGCCCCACCGCTGGGCGATCTGGCGCACGGAGGGCACCCGGTCCCCCGGGCGCAGGTCGCCCGCCAGGATCCTGGCGCGCAGCTCCCCCGCGATCTGCCGGTACGGCGACTCGGCCTGCTGCGACGACGTGGACATGGGCACCTCCGGCTCGTTCCCGTCCGCACAGTGTACTAGTTCACTTCCTAGCTGGGCGAGCACACTTTCTCCCGGGATTCCGCCGTGATCGGGGCGAGGGCTCGCTAGCGTGGGTGAAGTACCGCACCTCCGATACGCCGTACGCACCCCACGGCGACGACCACCCAGGGAGAAAACCATGAACAACCGGAGCGTCCTCATCTCCGGCGCCGGGATCGGCGGACCGACGCTGGCCTACTGGCTCCACCGGTACGGCTTCGACGTGACCGTGGCCGAACGAGCGCCCGCTCCCCGGAGCGGCGGGCACGCCGTCGACATCCGGGGCACCGCCCGCGAGGTGGCCCGGCGGACCGGGATCGTGCCCGCCGTCCGCGCGGCCCACACGGGGGCCTGCGGGATGGCGTTCGTCGACGAGGACAACAGGTGGGTGGCCGCCCTCGGCACCGACGTGTTCGGCCACTCGGGCGGCCCCGTCGCCGAGATGGCGATCCTGCGCACCGACCTCGCCCGGATCCTGCACGACGCGACGCGGGACGACGTCGAGTACCTCTTCGGCGACCCGGTCGCGTCGGCCGAGCAGGACGACGACGGCGTCACGGTCCGGTTCGAGAGCGGCACCTCGCGCCGCTTCGACCTGCTCGTCGGCGCCGACGGCGTGCGCTCGACGGTGCGCCGGCTGATGTTCGGCCCCCACGAGCGGTACCTCCGCGACCTCGGCTGCTACATCGCGCTCTACTCCACGACGACCGACCTGGAGCACGACGGCTGGCAGCTCATGTACACGATGCCCGCGGGCGGCGGACGGCCGGGCCGCACCGCCGGCATCTACCCGCGGACCGCACCGGGGACCGGCCTGGCCGCGTTCTTCCTGCGCTCGGCACCGCTGGCCTACGACCGGCACGACGTCGACGAGCAGAAGCGGATCGTGACGCGCGCCTTCGAGGGCGACGGCTGGGAGATCCCCCAGATGCTGTCGACGATCGGTGACGCGTCCGACTTCTACTTCGACCGCGTCGTGCAGGTCGAGGTCGACGGCTGGTCCCGCGGCCGCACGGTGCTGCTCGGCGACGCCGGCTACTGCGCCTCGCCGATGTCCGGCATCGGCACCAGCCTCGCGCTCGTCGGCGCTTACGTGCTGGCCGGCGAGCTCGCCACCGCCGACGGCGACCACACCCGCGCCTACCCCGCCTACGCGGACCGGATGCGCGAGTTCGTGCGCCGCGCGCAGGAGTTCGCCCGGACGCAGGGCGACGGCGGCCTGATGCCGCAGAGCCGGGCACAGCTGAGGATGCGCAACCTGTCCGTCCACCTGCTGCCGTACCTGCCGCGCAGCCTGGTCGGCCGGGGCATGGAGCGGGTCGCCGGCGCGGTCGAGCTGCCGGACTACGCCGCCCTGGCGCACCGCTGACCGGAAGGTAGGAGACATGACGAGGGACGAGGACGCACGAGGTCGGCTGCGGGCCGCCTGGACCCTGGCGCTGCTGACCACGGTGTGCGCGGAGCTGACCTTCACGGCCGTGGCCGTGCCGTTCGCGTGGCTGCTGCTGCCGCTGCTGCTGGTGATGTACGGGGCGGGGGTGCTGCTGCTCCGGGAGGCCGTGGTGCGCGCCGGCGGCGGCTGGCCCAGCCTCGTGCTGCTGGGCCTGGCCTACCAGCTGGCCGAGGACGGGCTGGGCCTGCAGGCGCTGACCAGCCCGGACATGTACGGCGCCGCGGACTGGGGCTGGCGCGCGCTCGGCGCCAACTGGAGCTACTGGGCGTCCCAGGTCGGGGTACACGTGGTGTTCAGCGTGCTCGTCCCGGTGCTGCTCACCGACCTGCTCTTCCCGGCCCGGCGCGGGCGTCCGTACCTGCGCGCCGGCGGCCTGGCCGGCGTCGGGCTGCTGGCGGTGCTCGGGGTGGCCGGGCTGCGGGTGGTCATCAGCGGCACCGAGGATCCCGGCTACCTGGCGCCGTGGGGCTGGACCGCGGCGTTCGTCGTGGCGATCGCGGCGCTGGCCTGGCTGGCGCTGCGGGTGCTGCCCCGGCGCGCGGTCCCGGCCCCGCGGCCGGCAGCGGCCGCACCGCACCCCGCGGTGGTCGCGACCGCTCCCGGGGTCGGGACCGTGGTGTTCCTGGCGCTGCTCATCCCGCCGGGCCTGGGACCCCGGACCCTGATCGCCGACGGGATCCCGCCGGCGGTCCCCCTCGCCGCGGCGGCCCTGGTCGGGCTGGGACTCGCGTGGGCGGTGCTGCGCTGGACCGCCGCGCCCGGCTGGAGCGACCGGCACCGGATCTGGCTGGCCGGCGGCATCCTGGTGGGCCACACGGCCTTCATGATGCCGGGCCCGCCTGCCAACGCCGTCGTCGGTGCCGTCACGATATCGCTGCAGGTGGCGCTCCTGATCGTGCTCGCCCGGCACGTCGCGCGCCGCGATCGGAGGGGCGTCCGGAACGTTCCCGCGTGATCCGCAAGCAAGAGGTGGGAATTCACCCCCTCTGGTGATGGACCAGAGGGTTGTCCGTTCCGTTACTCTTGGGGCCACCATGGGCCTGACACGTCATCTCAGTTCGCAACCCGCCGGTACCCGGCCGGGGTCGGCGGGCGCCCTGACGGTCCCCCTTCCGACCAGAAAGGTCCCAGCCTTCATGGAGCCCAACCTCGAACCGGCAGCACGCGTACGCGGTCGGCACCGAGCCGCCCACCGTCCGCTGGCGGGCGTCGCACGCGCCGCCGGTGACCAGGTCACCACGTTCGCCGGCCGCGGCGCGGTCGTCGCGGCCGCCGGCGGCGGCGTGCTGCTGTCGCTCATCGCCCCGCCCGCCCAGGCGGCACCGGCGACGATGTCGGTCGGCACGGAGCTGACGGGCCAGCCCGTCCAGGCCGCGCTGAACACCGCGGACCTCAACGCGCTGACCACCCAGGCCCGTGAGTCGGTCTCCGCGTCGACCATGATCTCCGTCGCTGCCGACGCCGAGCTGAAGGTCGAGAAGTCGGCGGTCACCGTGGTCTCCGCCAAGGAGAACGCCGAGTACCAGGCGAAGATCGAGGCGGAGCAGGCCGAGCAGGCCTCCATCCAGCGCGGCGCGTCCGTCGTCTCCATCGCGATGCGCTACCTCGGCGTCCCCTACGTGTGGGGCGGCACCACCCCCAGCGGGTTCGACTGCTCCGGGTTCACGTCCTACGTGTTCGCCCAGGTGGGCATCGACCTGCCGCGCACCTCGTCCCAGCAGCTCTACGCCGGCACGCCGGTGTCGGGGGCGGAGGCCCGGGCGGGCGACCTGATCTGGACCCCCGGCCACATCGCGATCTACGCGGGCAACGGCATGCAGATCGAGGCGCCGGTCCCCGGCAAGAGCGTGCGGTACACCAGCATCTGGCAGTCCAACCCCACCTTCCTGCGGGTCGGCTGACCACAGCCGGAAGATCGGGCGGTGTCGCGGAGAGTGCAGGATGCTGGCTCTCAGCGACACCGCCCGATCCGTCTTCCACGACCGGTGAGCGAGGCACCATGGTGAGACCACCCAGCCAGGACCGGATCCGCCGGCACTGGGACCGGCAGTCCGTGGGCTACGACCGCAAGATGGACAGCGCCGAGCGGATGTTCGGCGACACCCGCGACTGGGTGTGCCGGCAGGCGGTCGGCCAGGTGCTGGAGGTCGCCGTCGGCACCGGCCTCAACCTGGACCGGTACCCCGCGCACGCGACCCTGACCGCCATGGACCTGAGCCCGGCCATGCTCGACCACGCCCGCCGGCACGCCGCCGAGCTCGGCCGCGCGGTGGACCTGCGCGTCGGCGACGCCCAGCACCTGGAGTTCGACGACGCCTCGTTCGACACCGTGGTCTGCACGTTCGGGCTGTGCGCCGTGCCCGACGACGAGGGCGCCGTCGGCGAGATGGTCCGGGTGCTGCGGCCCGGCGGCCTGCTGCTGCTCGCCGACCACGTGGTCAGCACGTCGGCGCCGCTCCGGATGCTCCAGGCCGTCGCCGAGGTGTACAGCGTGCGGTTCCAGAGCGAGCACTTCCGCCGCCGTCCGCTGCTGCACGTCGAGGCGGCCGGGCTGACCGTCGAGCGGCACGACCGGTTCAACCGGGGCATCATCGAGCGGCTCGCGGCGCGCAAGCCCGTCACGCCGCCGTAAGACCCGCCAGCGCGCGGGCCATCGCGGCGTCGAACTCCTCCGGGGTCAGCGGGAGCCGGGCCTTGATGTCCCGGCTCCACTGGTCGGCCAGCACCTCGGCGGACCCGGCCTCGACGCCGTCGAGCGCGGCGTCGGCCAGGTCGGACGGCGAGATCTTGGCCACCTGCCAACCCGCGGACATGTCGGTGTCGGCCAGGCCGAGGTGGACGGCGGTCACGAGCGTGCCCTGGTCGGCCAGCTCCAGGCGCACGCCGTTGGTCATGGCCCACGCGGCGGCCTTGGACAGGTGGTAGGCGTTGCCGCCCTTGACCCCGAACCACGACATGGCGGACAGGACGTTCACGACCGCTCCCCCGCCGTGCGCGGCGAGGGCCGGCGCCAGCTCGCGGATCATCGTGAGACCGCCGAGCACGTTGGTCTCCAGCTCGCGCCGCACGACGTCGAGCGAGCCGGTCACGAGGTCGGTCCCGGTCGAGATGCCGGCGTTGTTGACGAGCAGCGAGACGTCGGACGCCGCCCGCGCCGCGGCCCGCACGGACGCCGGGTCGGTGACGTCGAGGGCGAGCACCTCGACGCCGGGCAGGTCCACGGTCTCGGGACGGCGGGCAGTGGCGTAGACCTTGCGCGCGCCCCGGTCGAGGAGCCGCTGGGCGAAGGCGCGGCCGAGCCCGCGGTTGGCTCCGGTGACGAGGGCGACTGAGTTGTTGATCTCCATGTCGGGTACGCTAAAACCTGACGTTGACGTCAGGGTCAAGTCCTGATTCGAACCGCAGCAGCGAGAGGGGGCGCCATGAGCGTCACGACGGCGGACGCCGAGCGGCTGGTCCGCATCGGCGAGGTGGCGCGCGACGCCGGGGTCTCGGTGCGCGCGGTGCGGTACTACGAGCAGCAGGGGCTGCTCACCGCGGAGCGCAGCCCGTCGGGCCAGCGGCTCTACCCGCGCGAGGCGGGGGCCCGCGTGCGGTTCTTCCAGCAGATGTACGCCGCCGGGCTGACCAGCCGGAACATCGCGGAGCTGCTGCCGTGCATCGAGTCCGGGCACACCGACGCCGAGCAGCGGGCCATGCTGCACACCGAGCGCGACCGGATCCGCGCCAAGATCGACGACCTGCAGGCGGCCCTGGACCGCCTGGACGAGGTCATCGAGGTGACGGCGAGCCACCCGTAGCCGGCGTCACGGCCCGCGGCGCGCCGCCCGCAGCACCTGCAGCCGTTCGCGGTACTCCTGGTCGTCGATCTGCCCGTGCGCGAACCGGTCCGCGAGCACCTGCTCGGCGTCCTCCGGGCCGGCCGACCCCTCGCGCCGGCCCGGCCCGCGCAGGACGGCGACCAGGCCCCAGACCACCGCGCCGATGACCACGAGCCAGACGACGGCCATGAACGCCATCATCAGCAGGCCCCAGCCCCAGCCGAACCCACCCCAGTCCCACATCATCGTCGCGTCCCCTTCCGGGCGACGGCGGCCCGCCGCCTCCACCTTCACGCTAGGCGCGTGCGCGGGGCGTGGTCCCGGGACCTTCGTCCCCGCGCGCAGGGTCTCCGGTCACGGGGCCCCGGGCCGCGATCCGGCCGGCCACCACGGGCAGCACCATCACGGAGAGCACCCCGGCGCCGACGAGCGCCGCGCCCGTCGCCGTCGACATGAGGTCGCGCTGGACCGCGATCCCGGTCAGCGCGACCAGCAGCGGGAGGGCGGTCGCGGAGTAGAGCGCGGCCTGGACCCGTTCCGCGGCGGGCAGCTCGCGGCGGAGCCACAGCAGCACGGGGCCGCCACGGACCACGACCATCAGAGCGAACATCAACAGGGGCAGGCCGGGCGCGGCGAGGATGGAGGCGACGTCCAGCGCCATCCCCGAGTTGACGAAGAACACGGGGATGAACACGCCGAACGCCACGGCGTCGAGCTTCTTCTCCAGGCTGCTGACGTCGCCGGGCGCCCACCGGCGCAGCACCATGCCGCCGACGAACGCGCCGAGCACCGCGTCGAAGCCGAAGGCCGACGCGACGGAGAGCAGCCCCACCAGCAGCAGCACCGTCAGCCGCAGGGTGCTCTGCCCGGTGCCGTGCTCCGCGCCCAGGACGAGGCGCCCGGCCCTCGGCGCGGGGAAGCTCGGCACCAGCGCCACCCCTACCGCCAGGACCGCGAACACCACCAGGAGCAGGGCGGCGGCGCCCGAGCCGCGGGTCCCGAGCAGCAGCGCCATCGCGACGATGGGACCGAGCTCGCCGTATGCGCCGACCACCATCACGGCCCGCCCGAACCGGGACTCGAGCCGGCCGCCGTCCCGCAGGATCGGGAGCAGGACGCCGAGGGTGGTGGTTGTCAGCGCGATCGCCCCGGCCGCGAGCACCTCCTCCTCGTCGGGCCGGATCAGCACCATGACGACGACGGCGGCGAGCAGCAGCGACGTGCACCACGCCGCGCCGGCGAGGCGACCGACCCGCTCGCGGAACAGGCTCGGCTCCAGCTCGTAGCCCGCCAGGAGGAAGAGGAAGCCCATCCCGAGGTCGGAGAGCAGCGTGACGTCGTCCGGCGCGGCGAGCCCGAGCGCCGACGGCCCGATGAGCACGCCGCCCAGCAGGAGCAGCACCACCTGCGGCAGCCGCGACCGCGTCGGCATCAGCGCCGTGAGCAGCGGCGCGAGCAGGGCCACCACGAACACGGGGACGAGCGGCGCGTAGACGTTCATGACTCGACCGTGGCGGGCCGCCGGGCGTTCAGCAGCCCCTTGAGCAGCGTGCCGACGAGCGCCCCGAGTATGGCCGGGACGGTGACGGCGGACCCCGCGCTCACGCAGAGCAGCAGGGCCAGGACGAGGGCGGTGACCGGCATCCCGGCGGCGGCCGCCACCCCGGCGGCGATGCCGCAGGCCACCAGGGGCGCGAGCGCCGTCCCGGGGACCAGGAGGGCGGCCGCGGCGCCGGCGGCCGCGCCGATGAACACCGACGGGAAGATCGTCCCGCCGTGGAACCCCGTGCCCAGGCTCACGGAGTAGGCCGCGGACTTCACGACGGCGACCACGACCAGCGTGCCCGCGGCCGTCGTCGTCGTCACCGTGGACAGCGACTGCTGCCCGGAGAACAGCACGGTGTTCACGTCGGCGCCCGTCGTCGCCCGGACCAGCACCGCGAGGAGACCGACCGTCAGGCCGCCGGCCAGGAGCGCCACGAACGGGCTGCGGGCCGCCGGCTTCCGGACGACGCCGCCGAGCCGCATGGCCCCGAGCACGAGGCCCCCGGCCACCACGGCCACCACGGCTCCGGCGAGGAGGTCGACCACGTGGAGGGCCGGGTACGAGCCGAGGTCGCCCATGGACAGCTCGGGGACGTGGACGCCCGGCCAGTCGGCGATTCCGATGCGCACCACGTAGCCGGCGCCGAGCGCCGCGAGGATCGGGACCACCTGGAGCACCGGCTGCTCGGGGCGCGGCCGCGCGGAGAGGAACATCGCCTCCAGCACGAGCAGCATGGTGACGACGGGGTTGCCCAGGACGACGCCGAGCGCCGCCGCGGCGGAGGCCATGACGAGCACCTTGGACGCGTCGGTGCCGAGGCGGTGGTGCACGGCGAAGCCGATGCTCGTGCCGATCGCGATCAGCGGCGCCTCTGGTCCGAGCACCGCGCCGAACACCAGGGACGACGCCGCCGCCAGCAGCGTCGAGGGCAGCTCGCGCCCCGTGATGTCGAAGGCGAACCCGTCCAGCGGGTGGTGGCCGCCGTGCCCCGGCAGCCGCGACGCCAGGTACACACCGACCCCGCCGAGCAGCAGGAGCAGCAGCACCCACCACCACGGAACGCCGTCGAGCCCCAGGGCGCCGGGGAGCCAGGTCCAGAACAGCCACTCGCCGCCGTGCACGAGCGAGGTGAAGAGCGTGGCGCAGAGCGCCGCCCCGACGCCGACCACGGCCGGAAGCCCGACGAGCGTGGCCAGCGGCCTCTTGCCGTGTGCGTCCATGGCGCACTCCCGGTCGGACCACCGCTGAACACCCCGATCGTCGCACCGCGTCGCGGGGTTCGCGCGCTAGACAGCGCTGGCGGCGAGCGGGATCAGCGGGACGTCCGGGTGGGCCCGCTCGAAGGCCCGCGCGTGCCAGATGTCGCGCAGCAGCACGAGCGGGGTGCCGTCGCCGCGGCGCACCATCTCGACGCCCGGGTAGGCGGCGATCGTGTCGATGTGCTCCGGCGCGGCCTCGCGGGCCAGCGACAGGCCGAGCTGCTCGGTCCGGATGGGCGCCGAGAACTCGTGCTCCATGCGGAACGTCGCGACCTCGAACTGCAGCGGGCCGACCGCCGCGAGGATCGGGTTGCCGTCGCCGCGCGCCTCGGACACCAGGACCTGGACCACGCCCTCCTGCTCGAGCTGCGAGATGCCCTTGCGGAACTGCTTGGAGCGGCCCGGGTCGACCGACCGGGCGGCCGCGAAGTGCTCGGGTGCGAACACCGGCATCGGCGGGAACCGCACCTTCGGGCCGGCGGCGTCGTACACGGTGTCGCCGACGGCGAGGGTGCTGGCGTTGACCAGGCCCACGACGTCGCCGGGGTACGCGTCCTCGACCGTCTGGCGTTCCCGGCCGAAGACCGACAGCGCGTACTTCGTGGCGAACGGCCGGCCGGTGCGCTCGTGCGTCACGACCATGCCGCGCTCGAAGCGGCCGGAGCACACGCGGATGAAGGCCACGTGGTCGCGGTGGTGCGGGTCCATGCCCGCCTGCATCTTGAACACGAACCCGCTGAAGGCCTGGTCCACGTCGCGCGGGGTGCCGTCGACGGCGGGCCGCGAGCCCGGCGCGGGGGCGAGCTCCACGACGGCGTCCAGGAGCTGCTTGACGCCGATGTTGGCCAGCGCCGCGCCGAACAGCAGCGGCGTCGTCGTACCGGCGAGGAACGACTCCCGGTCGAGCTCGTCGAGGAGCTGCACGCTCTCCACGGCCTCGGTGTGGTCGTCGCCCAGCGTGTCGGCCGCGGCCTGCGGCGTCAGGAGGTGCTCCTCGGCGATCGACGCGCCGCCCGGCGCGCGGCGGTAGGTGCGCACCTCGCCGCTCGCGCGGTCGAGCAGCCCGAGGAACCGGCCGGCCTCGCCGATGGGCCAGCTGAGCGGCGTCGGGCGCAGGTCGATGCGCTCCTGCAGCTCGTCGCACAGCTCCAGCGCCTCGCGGCCGGGGCGGTCCCACTTGTTGACGAACGTGATGACCGGCACCCCGCGGCGGCGGCACACCTCGAAGAGCTTGAGCGTCTGCGGCTCCAGGCCCTTCGCGGAGTCGAGCAGCATGACGGCGGCGTCGACCGCCGTCAGCACGCGGTAGGTGTCCTCGGAGAAGTCGGCGTGGCCCGGGGTGTCCAGCAGGTTGATCACCACGTCGCCGTAGGCGAACTGGAGGGCCGCGGACGTGATCGAGATGCCGCGCTTCTGCTCCATCTCGAGCCAGTCGGACACGACGCCGGCGCGGTTGCCCTTGCCGTGCACCGCCCCGGCCTCCTCGATCGCGTGGGCGTGCAGGGCCAGGGCCTCGGTCAGGGTCGACTTGCCGGCGTCGGGGTGCGAGATCACCGCGATGCTGCGGCGGCGCGCCGCCTCGGCCCCGACCGGACGGGCGTCGGAGGTCAGGACGGTCACCGGGCTCCACCATTCAGTTCGTGCTGCACCAACGCCATCCCATCTCCCGCGCCTACCGCTTCCGGACAGCCCGCAACTCTACCTTCTCGGGGCGGCGGAGCCGCGCGAACCGGGGTCTTCACCCGAGGTATACACCGTGTGTATAGTGCGGTGGCATGACCGTTGGACACGCACTGCTGGGGCTGCTCGAGGGCGGGCCCGCGCACGGGTACGACCTCAAGCGCTCCTACGACGAGCGCTTCGGGCAGGACCGTCCGCTGGCCTACGGCCAGGTCTACTCGACGCTCGCCCGGCTGCTGAAGAACGGGCTGGTCGAGGTCGAGGCCGAGCCGGGCGCCGGCCCCGAGCGCAAGAAGTACGCGATCACGCAGGCCGGCGTCTCCGACGTCGCCGCGTGGCTCGCCCAGCCCGAGAAGCCCGAGCCCTACCTGCAGAGCACCCTCTACACCAAGGTCGTGCTCGCCCTGCTCACGGGGCACGACGCCGACGATCTGCTCGACACCCAGCGCGCCGAGCACCTGCGCCTCATGCGCGACCTCACGCGCCGGCGGGACACCGGGGACCTGGCCGACCAGCTCATCTGCGACCACGCCCTGTTCCACCTGGAGGCCGACCTGCGCTGGCTGGAGGTCACGGCGGCGCGCGTCCAGCAGCTCGCCGCGCAGGTGCGCGGCTAGCCCCGCCCCACCCTTCCCGCCCGCTCCCCCACACCTGGAGGCACGATGGCCGACGAACCCCTGCTCATCGCCGAGAACCTGCAGCTCAGCTTCGGCTCCACCACGGCGCTGGAACACGCGACCGCCGAGGTGCACGCCGGAGAGGTGCTGGCCCTGATGGGCCCATCCGGCTCGGGCAAGTCCACCCTGCTGCACTGCATGGCCGGCATCCTCCTGCCCGACGCGGGCCGCGTGACCTACGCCGGACGCGACCTGACCGCCATGCACGACGACGAGCGCAGTGCGCTGCGGCGCACCGAGTTCGGGTTCGTCTTCCAGTTCGGGCAGCTCGTCCCGGAGCTCACCTGCCTGGAGAACGTGGCGCTGCCCCTGCGGCTGGGCGGGGCGAGCCGCCGCGCGGCCCTGCGCAGCGCGGAGGCCTGGCTGGAGCGGCTGGAGGTGTCCGACGTCGCCGGCAAGCGCCCGGGCCAGGCGTCCGGCGGGCAGGGCCAGCGCGTGGCCGTGGCCCGCGCGCTGGTGACCCGGCCCAAGGTGGTGTTCGCCGACGAGCCGACCGGGGCGCTGGACACCGTCAACGGCGACCGCGTGATGCAGCTCTTCGTCGCGGCCGCGCGCGACACCGGCGCCGCCGTCGTCCTGGTGACGCACGAGCCGCGCGTCGCGGCGCACTCCGACCGGGAGGCCGTGGTGCGCGACGGCCGCGTGCGGCAGCAGGAGCTCGTGCGATGAGGCGGTGGCTCACCGACCTCTCCCTCGGCGTTCGGCTGAGCGTGGGCGGCGGCCGGTCCGGCTGGGCGCGACTCGCCCTGATCGCCGACGGCGTGGGGCTGGGCGTGACCATGCTGCTGGTCGCGGCCAGCATCCCGCCCGTGCTCGACGCCCGCACCGACCGTGCGGCCGCCCGGTCGGTCGAGTCGGGCCAGACGCTGACGCCGGGCGCGCCCACGCTGCTGACGGCCGAGGTCCGGTCCGTGTTCCACGACGCGGCGATCAACGGCCGGCTGCTCCAGCCCGAGTCCGACGACGCCCCGCTGCCGCCGGGCGTGACCCGGCAGCTCGCCCCCGGCGACGTCGTCCTCTCCCCCGCCCTGGAGCGCCTGCTCGCCTCCGACGACGGCGCCGCGTTGCGGGGCCGCTGGGGCGACCGCGTGGTCGGCACCATCGGCGCCGAGGGGCTGGCCGGCGCCGGGGAGCTCACGTTCTACCTGGGCACCGACCGGCTCACGGACGAGACGGCCAACCGGATCCAGTCCTTCGGCGGAGCCACGACCCCCGAGGAGGGCCTCAGCCCGGTGCTGATGCTGCTCGCCCTGGTCGGCATCGTCGTGCTGCTGCTGCCCGTCGCGATCTTCGTCAGCACCGCCGTGCGGTTCGGCAGCGAGAGCCGCGACCGCCGGCTCGCCGCGGTGCGCCTGGTCGGGGCCGACGTCGGCGCGACGCGGCGGATCGCCGCCGGCGAGACCCTCGCGGCCGCGGTGCTGGGGCTGGCCGTCGGCGGCCTGCTCTACCTCGCGGTGCGGCAGACGGCCGGGTACCTGGTGCCGGGCAACCTGAGCTTCTACCCCGCCGACTTCCGGCCCGTGCCCGCGCTCGCCGCCCTGGTCGTGGTGCTGGTGCCGGTGACGACGGTGCTGGTCACCCTCTCGGCGCTGCGCCAGGTGCTGGTCGAGCCGCTGGGCGTGGTGCGGCGCGGCAGCGAGCGCCGCCGCCGGTTGTGGTGGCGCCTGGTGTTCCCGGTGCTGGGGCTGGTGCTGCTGCACCCGCTGGTCACGGGCCTGGACGACGCGCTGGGGACGCAGGTCATGATCGTGGCCGGGCTGGTGCTGCTGCTGACCGGGGTGGCCCTGGTCCTGCCGTGGCTCGTGGAGGCGACGGTGCGCCGGCTGGGTCCGGGCGGTGTCGCGTGGGATCTCGCGGTGCGCCGGCTGCAGCTCGACAGCGACACGGCGGTGCGCGCCGTGTCGGGCATCGCGGTCTCCGTCGCGGGACTGATCGCGCTGCAGGGGCTGGTCGGTGCGATCGGTGCGCTGACGGCCGGGTCGCAGGCCGACACGAGCACGTACCAGGCGTCCGTGCTGGACATCAGCGGCGGGGCCGGGGCCGACGAGGTCTGGGCGCGCGAGCTGGCGCAGGCGCGGGGCGTGACGGCGGTCGGGACGCTGACGTCGGTGTGGGCGGCGCCGGACGGGCCGTCCGGGGGCTCGGGCGGGGCCGACGACGAGGGCCTGCTCATCGACTCCGGCACGTGCGAGGTGCTGGCCCAGGAGGCGCAGCTCGACTCGTGCGCGGACGGCGACGTCTTCGTGGTGCTGCCCGACGGCGCCACGGCGCCCGCTCCCGGGAGCGAGTTCCTGCTGGGCGGTTCACGGCAGGGCGGTTCGGACGACGGCGGGGACGGCGCCGGTGCCGGCGCCCTGGCCCCGTGGACCCTCCCGGCGTCGGCCAAGGAGGTGGCGCCGCCGGAGGGCGGGGTGACCGCCCTGAACGGCGGCGGCCCGCCGCGCATCCTGGTGACGCCGGGCGCGCTGGACGGCGCGAGCCTGGAGCCGATGTCGGTGACCACGTACGTGGCGCTCGATCCCGCCGAACCGGACGCCCTGGACCACTTGCGGACGGCGGCGGCGCAGGTCGACCCGGTCGCCTACGCGTCGCCGATCGAGCAGCGCGGCATCTCCGCGGCCCTGGGCGGCATCCGGCAGGTGCTGCTGGTCGGCACGGTCGCGCTGCTGGTGATGATCGGCGCCAGCATGCTGGTCAACGTCGTCGAGCAGCTCCGGGAGCGGCGTCGGCTGCTGGCGGTGCTGGTCGCGTTCGGCACGCGGCAGCGCACCCTGAGCGGTTCGGTGCTGTTCCAGGTGGCCATCCCGGTGGTGCTCGGCCTGGCCCTGGCGGTGGTGACCGGCTCGGTGCTGGCGCTGGCGCTCCAGGTGGCCGTCCAGGCGCCGCTCCGGTTCGACTGGGTCGGCGTCGGTACGACGTCGGGCGCGGCCGCCCTGGTGGTGCTGCTCACGACGGCGGCCGGGCTGCCACTGCTGTGGCGGCTGACCCGGCCGGAGGGCCTGCGCAGCGAGTGAGCGGGCCGCGGCCCTGACCCGGGTACGCCGGGTCAGGGCCGTGGTGCGTGTTCCTACACCGCCGTCCATCCCTTGCAGCCGGGAGCCGGCTTGATCCTGGCGCCCCGCTCGGACACCGCCGTCCCCGGCAGCGCCCCGGGTCGCGTCGCGGTCACCTGGACGGACATCCGGTGCCCGACGTCGGCGGTGGTGAGCCGGTACGTGCGGCCCTCCGCGCCGGCCACGGGTGCGCCGTCCCGCAGCCACCGGTAGCCGAAGGTGACGTCGCGCCGGTCCCAGCGGCCGGGCGCGGCCGTGAGGGTGGACCCGGCCGCGGGCCGGCCGTCGACCGTCGGCGGCTTCAGGGCCCGCGGCCGCACGCCGTCGTAGGCGAGCGGGTCGACGCTCGTGAGCGTGGGCGTGACCGTCCGCATGAGGCCGTCGGCGCCGAAGGTCAGCCGGTCGATCGTGGTCTCGCGGTGGGTCCCGTCGCCGCCGGGGATCGCGAACCGGTGGTAGGCGATGTACCACTCGTCGGTGCCGGGGACCTGGACGATCGAGCTGTGCCCGGTCGCGAGGATGCCCTGGCTCGTGTCCTTGGACAGGATGACGCCGCGGTAGGTCCACGGTCCGTCGACGCTGGTGGCCGTGGCGTACCCGACGCGGTAGTCGGCGGAGCCGGTGTCGTCGATGGAGTAGGTCAGGTGGTAGAGCCCGTCGCGGTAGTTGAGGAAGGTGCCCTCGCGGAAGTTCGTGAGCCCGCCGATCCGCGCCAGGGTGTCCTGCTTGATCGAGAGCATGTCGTCGCTCAGCTCGGCGTACACCGGGCCGTTCGACGGGCCGCCGTTGCCCCAGAACAGGTAGTACCGGCCGGTCTCCGGGTCCTGGAACGCCGCGGGGTCGATCGCCTGCCCCGAGGCGATCGGCTCGTCGTTCAGGATCATCGCCGTGGGCTGCGCGGTGAACGGCCCCTCGGGGTGGTCGGCCACGGCCACGCCGAGCGTCTTGCGGTTGTACGCCGGGTTGTGGCCCGAGAAGTAGAAGTAGTACTTCCCGTCCCGCTCGATGATGGTGGGCGCCCAGGCGTTGCCGCTGGCCCACGGGACGTTGCCCGCAGCGCCGTCCAGGGTCAGGATCGGCTCGGCCGAACGCTCCCAGTCCACCAGGTCCTTCGACGTCCAGACGTAGAAGTCCTTGCCGCCCCAGCCCGCCACGCCGTCCGACGTCGCGTAGAGGTAGTAGGTGTCGCCGAAGTGCGCGATGTTCGGGTCCGCGTACAGGCCCGGCAGCACGGGCGAGCGCATCTCGACGGCGCGCACGGTCCAGTCGCGGCGGGCGCCGTCCTGGGCCGTGACCGTGAAGGTCCGCGGCGCCGACAGGTCGACCGGACCCGTGACCTGGGGCGAGACCGTGGAGGTGGAGACCACCTCGAAGGCCGGCTCCAGCGCCGTCACGTCGGTGCCGGGGGCCACCGGCAGTGTCACGGTCGACGTCGCGCCGTCGATGACGGCGGGCACCTTGAGGGCGTCCAGCTCGACGCCCGTGATGGCGGTCGGGTCCGCGCCGAGCTCCCGCACCTCGCCGGCCGTCAGGGCACGGTTGTAGAGGCGGAAGTCGCGCACCTTGCCCTTGAGATACCGGTCGGCGGTGTAGGTGGAGCGGCCGATGTAGTTGGCCGTGGTCCAGCCGTCGCCGATGTCGCCCGGCTCGATCGTGACGCCGGTCTTCTCGCCCACCCGGACGCCGTCCAGGTAGAGCGTGGCGGTGCCGTCCTGGAGCGTGTAGGTCAGCGTCTTCCAGGCGCCGCGGGGCAGCGCCGAGCCCGAGGCGACCGTCTGCTCGGTGGACCAGTTGCCGGTCGCGATCGAGGAGCGGTAGTTGTTCCCCGTGGTGAACAGGTAGCCGCTGCCGGCGCCGCCGCCGTCGGTGTTGCCCAGGCCCCAGATGAAGTAGGGCGTGGCCTGCGCCGGGTCCAGCCAGACCTTCGTCGACACCGTGATGGCGTCGAGTCCGGCCATCATGTCGTCGGGCAGCCGCACGTGGCCGTTCGTCCCGCCGAGGTTCAGCGCGCCGTCGGCCCAGGTGGCATCGCCGCTGACGACGCCGTCGTACCCGTGGCCGGTGCCGTCCGCCGCGACCGTGCCGCTGGTCTCGTCGAGCGCGTAGTGCGCGACCAGGCCGTTCTCGTCGGCGACGACCGGCGTCGGCGGGTCGGGGACGACGATGCCCTCGCGCAGCGCCGCGAGCTCGGCCGCCGTCACGGGGATCACGGTGCCGTGGCGCGGGCTGGCGGGCAGGTCGTAGTCCGCGGGGACCTGCCAGTCGGGGTTCTCGAGGTCGTCGGTGCCGAGCGGGATGTAGCCGCGGCCGCCGTACTCGTCCACGAACAGGTAGAACGGCGAGCCGGACGTGTCGCCCGGGTTCGCCTTGAAGACTGTCGGCCCCTCGACGGCGGACGTGCCGGCCTCCCGGCCGATGCAGCCCGCCATGAACTCCCAGGACGGGTCGCCGGGCAGGTCGACGGCCGTGAGCGACGCCGACTTCTCCTGGATGATGTCCGAGCAGCCGGTCCCGCCGCCGCCCTCGTCCTTGGTGAAGCGGTAGTAGACGTCGTTCTCGCGGATCACCGTCGAGTCGATCCGCGACTCGCCGCGGTCCTGCCAGACCTGCGCCTCGCTGAACGTCACGAAGTCGCGCGTGGTGGCGTACAGCATCCGGTTGTAGGCGCTGCCGGTGTGGTCCGGGTCGTCGTCCGCGTAGAGCTTCGACGCCCAGAACACGACGTACTGCCCCAGCGACTCGTCCCAGTACGCCTCGGGCGCCCAGGTGTTGCCCGCGTTGTCGGGCGAGACCTTGACGTGCCGCTGCTCGGACCAGGTGACGAGGTCCGTGGACTCCCAGACCTCCAGGTACTGGCTGCCGTGCCGCTGCGCCGCGTCCCAGTCACCGTTGCGCCCGATCGACAGGTCGGTGGCGATCAGGAAGAACCTGTCGCCCTCGGGCGAGCGGATCAGGAACGGGTCGCGCAGGCCGAGGGTGCCCTCGCCCGACTCCAGCACCGGCTGCCCGCTGTTGGTCTCGTCCCAGGTCAGGGCGTCGTTGCCGCGGCTGGCCGCGAAGTAGATCTTCTCGCCGGCGACCGAGTTGCCGGTGAAGTAGCTGAACGCGTAGCCCTCGTAGGCCGCGGCGGCCGGCTGCTCGCGGACCGTGAGCGGGATCTCGCGGGCCGACGTCGCGTCGCCGACCTCGGCGGTCGCCGTCAGGGTGACCTCCGTGTCGCCGGCGCCGTTGGCCGGGCGGTGGACGACGCCGTCGGCCGCGACGACGTCGGGGTCGGAGGACGCCCAGGTGACCGTGGCGCCGTCCGGGCCCGACGTCGGCAGGGTGAGGTGGCCGCGCACGTCGTCGGCGTGCACGACGCCGAGGGCGGCGGCCGCGGCGTCGGCCTGGTCCTGGGCGGCGGTCCGGGTCGGGGCGGTCGCGACCGCCGTGGCGCTTGCGGGGATCAGGGGCAGCAGGCTGCCGAGCAGTGCGACGACGGCGCCCGTGGCGACGGTGCGCAGGGGCAGGCGGGAAGGACGAGTGCTTCTTTGCACGTTGACCTCGCGAGAATGTGAGCGTTAACAGTCGCGTCATCCGACCATCGACGAATGACCGTGTCAAGGGACCGGGGCGAAAAAGCATGGCGGCCCGCGGAGGCCGGCCCGTAGGGTCGGCCGCGATATGAACGCAATGATCAGGCAGCGTTCCGCCCGCTAGCGGCGCGGAACGCACACCACCCCAAGCGCGTGCTCCGCGCCGCCGGCTCCCGCCGGGCGGCGCGTTCGTGCTGCCCGGATTCTTTGTCAGCCGACGAATCCTGGAGCACACCCATGTCGCGCAACCGCACTTCCCGTCCCGCGGACCTCCGCCTCCCGCCGGGCAACGATCCCGGCGGCGCCCACGAGCTGGGCCAGAACCTGCTGGTCGACACGCAGGTGATCGACCGGACGGTCGCCCTGGTCCCCCGCGCCGACCGGCCGCTGGTCGAGTGGGCCGCCGGACGCGGCGCGCTGACCCTGCCCCTGGCCAGGCTCGGCCGGCCGGTCGAGGCCGTCGAGATCGACCCGCGCTCGGTCGCGCGGCTGGGGCGGATCGCCCCGGGCAACGTCACGGTCACGCGGGGCGACATCCTGCGCCACGCGCCGCCGGCCGAGGCCTACGACCTCGTGTGCAACGTGCCGTTCCACCTGACCACCCCGGTGCTGCGGCGCCTGTTCACGCTGACCGGCTGGCAGCGCGCCGTGCTGATCACGCAGTGGGAGGTCGCGCGCAAGCGCGCCGCCGTCGGCGGCACCACACTGCTGACGGCCCAGTGGTGGCCGTGGTTCACCTTCGGCCTGGACCGTCGGGTGCCCGCCTCGGCCTTCCGGCCGCGGCCGAGCGTCGACGCCGGCCTGCTCGTGATCGACCGGCGTCCGGAGCCGCTGGTGCCGGTGGCCGACCTGGACCGCTACCAGCGGTTCGCCGCCGCCGTCTTCAACGGTCCCGGCCGGGGCGTCCACGAGGTGCTGGTCCGCACCGGCGTGGGGCGGGGCGACGTCCGGCGGTGGGCGCGTGCGAACGGCGTCGGGCCGGCCGCCCTGCCCCGCGACCTGGACGCCCGGGCCTGGGTCGACGCGTACGCGACGAGCGTGCGACGGCGGCCGAGATGAGACCCATCACGTGATGCCCCGCGGTTCGCCATGAGTCCGGCATGACGATGCTGTCGAATAGGGCACATGTCGTCGAACGCCGCCGCGCCGCCGAGCGCTCCCCGCCGTCCCCGCCGTCGCTGGATCGTCGTCCTGGTCTCGGTGGTCGCCGTGCTGGTGGCGCTCGGCGTGGCGGCCGAGGTGCTGCTGCGCGGTGTGATCGACGACCGGATCGCGGCCGCGGAGGCGGACCTGCCGGCGGGCGTCACGGTGGAGCGTGACGACACGCCCGCTCTCGTGCAGCTGGCGACCGGGCGGGCCACCGTGCGGGCGGAGGTCTCCCCGGAGGCCCTCACCGACATGGCCCGCACGGCCACCGAGCTGCCGGAGCTGCAGGTCGCGCCGCAGTCCGGCGGCCTGGTGGCACAGGTGCCGCTGTCCATCGCGGGCAGCGAGCAGAACGTGGACGTCTCGCTCTCCGTCACCGCCGAGAACGGCCGGGCGGTGCTGCGCGCGGAGTCCGTCGAGTTCGCGGGCATCTCGCTCCCCCTGGCCGCCGTGGCCGACCAGCTCGGCAACGACCAGCTCAACCAGCTCGTCGAGGGCGTGGCGTTCCCGGAGGACGAGACCGAGGTGACCATCTCGTCGGCCCGGGCCACGCAGAACGGCCTGGAGCTGGGCGCGGAGGTCGCGATCTGGTGAACGTGCCCGGTAGGTACCCGGTGCTCTTGGGGAAGAGCAGCCCGTGCGGCGGTCCCGGCCGATAGCGTCCCGCGGGACACCGACCGTCGCACGAAGGGGATCCGATGAAGGCCGACCACTACGACGAGTTCGCGGCGAGCTACGACACCGAGAACTCCGGGAGCCTGCTCAACGCCTGGTACGAACGACCGGCCATGATCCGCCTCGCGGGCGACGTGCGCGGCCGCAAGATCCTGGACGCGGGCTGCGGCTCCGGACCGCTGTCGGCCGAGCTGCGCGACCGCGGCGCCGAGATGAGCGGGTTCGACGGCAGCCCGGAGATGATCGAGATCGCGCGCCGCCGGCTCGGCGACGACGTCCCGCTGACCGTCGCGGACCTCGCCCAGCCGCTCCCCTACGCGGACGACGCATTCGACGACGTCGTCTCCTCCCTCGTGCTGCACTACCTCGAGGACTGGGAGCCGCCGCTGGCCGAGCTGCACCGGGTCCTCAAGCCGGGCGGCCGGCTCATCCTCTCCGTGAACCACCCGCTCACCCGCCCCTTCCTCTTCCCGGACGAGGGCTACTTCGGCACCCGGCAGCACACGGACGAGTTCGAGTTCGCGGGCCAGCCCGGGACGCTGACGTTCTGGCACCGCCCGCTGCACGCGATGTCCGACGCCTTCGCCGCCGCCGGGTTCAGCATCACGTCCATGGCCGAGCCCGCGCCGTCCCCGGACACGCCGCCCGAGCTCCTCCCGCCCCGCATCGCCAGCGGCGAGCGGTCGGCGTTCGTGTGCTTCCTCTTCTTCGTCCTGGAGGCCCGCTGAGGACACCGTCCCTCCTGTGAACGGGCGCGGGCACCAGCCGCCTGGCCGGCCGGAAAGACGTCGCCACGCGCCCGTTCTGCGTCCCATCCTCCGGGACATGTCCACGACGATCGCCTACCCACCCAGCCGGACGGCGTACGCCGAGCAGGTCCGAGGCACTTCGTGAACCGGCTCTCAGGCCACACCTGGCGCACCACGGTCTCGACCACAACCCTCGACGGACGGCCCTACCGAGTGGTGCGCCCAGCGCGACCGGTCGCGAACGCCTCCCTGCGCGAGGGCTATTGCGGTCCGCAGCTGAGCGTCCACCAGGACGTAGCGTGCGACCTCGTCGCCGCGTGGTGGCTGGCGGCACGTTCACCGCGCTCCGTCATCCACCTCCCGCTGCGCGGCTCAGGCCATGTCGACGGGGGGGGGACGACGCGCGTCCGCTCGACCTCGTCCTGGTGCACCACAGCCTGAGGCTTCGTCCGGCCGACTGGAAGACGATCCGCACGCGCGCCGGGACCGGCGGATCCACGCACACCGTCGAGCTGCCGGAGCGCCTGTTCCCGACCTTCACGCGGGACGACTACTGGGCGACGCACCACCGAGAGCACCTCGACGACCTGCACTGGACGATCCTCGCGGACACCGTGTTCCTGACCGGGAGCCGGACCGCCTTCGAGCTGCAGGGGCCCGAGCTGCGAGACCTCGTCGAGGAGAGCCCAGCGATCCTCGCGTCCCGGCCCGACGGACATTGCTGCGCCGAGCTCACTCTCGGCACGCAGCGCTCCCAACCGCGCAGCCGAAGCCCCTACGCCTACCTGCACGTGCAGCTCTGCGAGTCGCACCGCTGACGGTCGGGCTCAGCCCGCCCAGCATGCCCGTCGCCTTGCCAGGCGGGTCACCGCCACGACGTCTGCGCCTTCCACCACGTGTCGTCAACGGGCGTCTTCTGGAGCACCTCCATCCTCGCCTGGACATGCTCGACGACGGCCGCCGGCAGCCGCACGGAGTGCTCTTCCACGTAGTGCGCCAGCCCTTCGGGCCACACGTACACCCCGTCGGTGTACTCGAGGGAACCGACCCGCTCACCGCACAACCGGCACTCCGACAGTCCCATGAAGGCCACTCGCACGGTCCCCGTGGACAGGTAGAAGTGGACCTCGTCGCGCTCGTCCTCGTCCCAGTCAGGATCGACGAAATCGCGAGGTTCCGGCCATCCGGAGCTCGTGTGCGGACCGTTCCAGTAGCCGAGCCTGATCAACGCCGGTCGTTCTGCCCCGCTGCTCACGACCGGGATCGTTCCACACCTCCGCTCTGGGCAACCTGCCCCGCAGGGTCTGTTGCTCTGAGTCGACAATGTCTACCGCGAGCAACACACCGCGTGCAGACGTGTTCTCCCCCGGGCCGGGGCCCCACCATCAGACGGGTGCGGGCACCGCACCAGTAGCCTGGCCGGCATGGCTTCCGACGACGTCGCGCACGAGTTCTGCCAGGTCATGACCACCTGCTCCGCGCGGGCCGACGCCGAGACACTGGGCCGCTCGGTGGTCGAGGCCCGGCTGGCGCCGTGCGCGCAGGTGGAGGGTCCGATCACGAGCACCTTCTGGTGGGACGGCGCGGTGCAGGTCGAGGAGGAGTGGCGGGTCGTGTTCAAGACCCCGACCGACCGGTACGCGGCCCTGGCCCAGCACATCCTGGACCACCACGCCTACGACGTGCCGGAGATCATCAGCCTGCCGATCCTGGCCGGCACCCCGGACTACCTCGGCTGGATGCGCACAGAGACGCGCGCGGGCTGAGAAACGCGCCTGCAGAGACGCGTCAGCTCAGCACGAGACTCGCTACCTTGCCGCCACGCAGGTCGAACTTGAACGGCCCGGTCCCGTTGAACCTGTTGCTCGTCACCTTGATGGTCACGGTGTAGGCGTCCGGCCCGTCGGCCGGCTCCACGGACACCAGGTCGAAGTGGCTCTTCATCCCGATGTTGTCGGTCTCGTTCCAGCTCCGGACGCCGTCCGGTCCGTGGAACTCGCGCCCCCAGTCGTTCAGGTACGCGTCGTCGGTGAACGTGGCGACGAAGCGCTCGGTGTCACCGGCGTTGGTCGCGTCGATGAACTCCTGGATCGCGGCGGGCAGGTCGGTAGCGGTCATGGGATGCCTCCTGGTCGTTCGGCTGCCCCGACCATAGGCAGGTCGCGCCGCCCCGCGCAGGGCCGCAGGGCCGCAGAGGGAAGGACATGCGCAGGATCGCACCATCGATGAGTGCGGCAAGCGGTCGCAAAGTATCGACATGATCGATACCTGAGACAGATCTTGTCTCACAGTGCGCGCCCGCGTAGCCTGCACGAGTCGAGCCAACCACTCGGCACGGAACACGCAGCCGTGCGGCCCTTCGGCCGCCACACGCAGGGAGGACGTCTTGAGCACCGTGCGCTCCGCACTCCCCACCCGTCTTTTCCCGGTCGCCGCGCCCTCGATGTGCGTGACCGGCTGCTGCCACCGAGGCTGTCTGTAGAGCGTCCGCACGCACCTGACCGCGCCGGCACCGCCCGCGTGGCCGGGTCACCAGCGGGACGCTCCGGCCCCGACACCTGCCCCAGACGCTCGACGCCGGCTCCTCGGCGCGCACCCGCACGACCGGGGCGCCGACGTCGGGCAACGCACGAACCAAGCCAGACCCCGCCACCCAGCGAAGGAAGAACAATGGCCCGCATCTACGACGACGCGACCAAGCTCATCGGAAACACCCCGCTCGTCAAGCTCAATCGGCTGACCGAAGGACTCGAGGCGACGGTTCTCGGCAAGCTCGAGTTCTACAACCCCGCCAACTCCGTGAAGGACCGCATCGGCGTGTCCATCATCAATGCCGCCGAGGAGTCGGGCGAGCTCAAGGAGGGCGGCACGATCGTCGAGGGCACCTCGGGCAACACGGGCATCGCCCTGGCCTGGGTGGGCGCGGCCCGTGGTTACAAGGTGGTCCTGGCGATGCCGGAGACCATGTCCAAGGAGCGGCGTGCGCTGCTGCGCGCGTACGGCGCCGAGCTGGTGCTCACGCCGGGTGCCGAGGGCATGAAGGGCGCCGTCGCGGCGGCCGAGAGGATCGCGCAGGAGCGTCCGGGCGCCGTGCTGGCCCGCCAGTTCGCCAATGCCGCCAACCCGGCGATCCACCGCGCGACGACCGCCGAGGAGATCTGGGCGGACACCGACGGCGGCGTCGACATCCTGGTGTCGGGCATCGGCACGGGCGGCACCATCACCGGCGTCGGCCAGGTGCTCAAGGAGCGCAAGCCCGAGGTGCAGGTCATCGCGGTGGAGCCCGAGGAGTCGCCGATCCTGAACGGCGGCCAGCCCGGCCCGCACAAGATCCAGGGCCTCGGCGCCAACTTCGTGCCGGACATCCTGGACCGTGAGGTCTACGACGAGGTCATCGACATCAACCTCGCCACCGCGATCGACGCCGCGCGTCGCTCGGCCAAGGAGGAGGGCCTGCTCGTCGGCACCTCGTCCGGCGCCGCCATCGCCGCGGCCCTGCAGGTCGCCAAGCGCCCGGAGAACGCCGGCAAGACGATCGTCGTGGTCATCCCCGACTTCGGCGAGCGGTACCTGTCCACGCCGCTGTTCGAGGGCCTGGTCGACTGATGACCCGGGGGCGCGGGCTGCTCGGGGTTCTTTCCGACGACCTCGACGCCGCGCGCGCCCACGACCCGGCCGCGCGGTCCCGCCTGGAGGTCGCGCTCGCCTACCCGGGCGTGCACGCCCTCTGGGCATACCGCGCGGCGCACCGCCTGTGGCGGTTCCCGGCGATGCGCCTGCCCGCGCGGCTGCTCTCGCAGATCGCGCGGGCGGCGACCGGGATCGAGATCCACCCGGGCGCCCGGCTGGGGCAGCGGATGTTCATCGACCACGGCATGGGCGTGGTGATCGGCGAGACCGCCGTGGTGGGCGACGACGTGATGCTCTACCACGGCGTCACCCTCGGCGGCCGGTCGCTCAGCCGCGGCAAGCGCCACCCCACGCTCGGCGACCGCGTGACCGTGGGCGCCGGCGCCAAGGTGCTGGGCCCCGTCTGGATCGGTGACGACGCGCAGATCGGCGCCAACGCCGTCGTCGTCAAGGACGTGCCCGCGGGCGCCGTCGCGGTGGGCATCCCCGCGCGGGTCCGGGTGCCGAAGGCGCCGGTCGCGGAGCGGTCCCGCAACGAGGACCCGTCGGAGCTCATCGAGTACTCGATCTGAGCCCGCGCGCTGCCGCGGCGCAGAGCGGGTGGTCGGCAGAATGTCAGGTGGTCGGCAGCTCGGGTTGCCGACCACCTGACATTCTGCCGACCACCCAGCGGGGTGCCGCACCAGGCCGCGCCGGCCCGCGCGCTCAGCGCAGCCGGTCCGCGTGCTCCTGCGCCAGCTTCGGGGGCGCGGCGGCGAGCCACGCGTCGACCAGGGCCGCCTGGAGCCCGGCGTCGGTGATAACGCCCAGCTGGATCAGCATCCCGGCGAAGCCGTCGAAGTGCGCGATGGTGAAGAACCCCGGCCGGCCCTCGGCCAGGATCGCCTCCTTCTCCTCCAGGTCCTCGACCCGGACGCCGAGGATCGGGCCCTCCGGCACCGGGTCGTCGCCGAAGCGCTTGAGGTCGGCCTTCGTGAAGGGGCGCTCCCAGGCGAACGCCTTGGTGCCCACGGACCAGGCACGGTGGCGGTAGCTCAGGCCCTCGGAGGTCTCGGGGAGCGCGAGGGCGAGCCGGGCGACGTCGTCGTAGGTGGCCACGGGACCACCGTAACCACAACGGCCGCCGCGGGACCGGTAGGGTGTGGGCAGTACCTGGGACGCGCCGTCCCAGGTAAGCCGTTCCCACGATGAGGTGAACCCCATGCGCATCGGATTCCAGACCGGTTACTGGTCCCGCAGGCCCCCGAAGGGCATCCAGCAGTTCATCGTGGCCGCCGACAAGCTCGGCCTCGACTCGGTGTGGACCGCCGAGGCCTACGGTTCCGACGCCTTCTCGCCCCTGGCCTGGTGGGGCTCCCGCACCCGGAACGTGCGGCTGGGCACGGGCATCGCCCAGATCTCCGCCCGAACGCCGACGGCGACCGCCATGCAGGCCCTGACGATGGACCATCTGTCCAGGGGCCGGTTCGTGCTCGGGCTCGGCGCCTCCGGCCCGCAGGTGGTCGAGGGCTGGTACGGGCAGCCCTACAAGCGCCCGCTGGCCCGGACCCGCGAGTACGTGGACATCGTGCGGCAGGTCATGCGCCGCGAGGCGCCCGTGACCCACGACGGCTCGTTCTACCAGCTCCCGCTGTCCGCCGACGCCGAGGGTGCGACCGGGCTGGGCAAGGCCCTCAAGCCGACCGTGCACCCGTTCCGCCCCGAGATCCCGATCGTGCTGGCCGCGCAGGGGCCCAAGAACGTGGCGCTGGCCGCCGAGATCGCGGACGGCTGGATGGCCGGTTTCTACGCGCCCCGCATGGACGACGAGTTCCGCGCGCTGCTGGCCGAGGGCTTCGACGTCCGCTCCGAGAAACGTTCGGCGGCCGACCGGTTCGAGGTGTGCGCCACGGTCCCCGTCGTGGTGCGGGACGACGTCGAGGCCGCCGCCGACGTCATCCGGCCGCACATCGCGCTCTACGCGGGCGGGATGGGCGCCAAGGAGGCGAACTTCCACAAGCAGTCGCTCGACCGGCTCGGCTACAAGGAGCCGCTCGACAAGGTGCAGGAGCTGTACCTCGCCGGGCGCAAGGAGGAGGCGGCCGCGGCCGTGCCGACGCAGCTCGTCGAGGAGATCGCGCTCGTCGGGCCGGCCGACAAGATCCGCCGCGAGCTGCCCACCTGGGAGAAGACCGCGATCACGACGCTGCTCGTCCAGGGCGACCCAGCCTCGATGCTCGCGCTGCTGGCCGCGACGCAGGACAGCTCGCTGGCCGGGCGCGCCCGGTCGACGGCGGGGTCGCTCCTCGCGAAGGTCGCTCCGTCCAAGGTCTGACCGGACGCCTGGTTACCGGAGGGCCGTCGGCTCGGCGTCCTCCGGGAACCAGACAGCGCGCCGGAGGTTCACGCGGCGGCCGTCCTTGGACAGCGGGCAGCCCTCGGCGCGCAGCGCGTCCAGGGCCTCGGTCAGGTGCTGCTGCGGCGGGGAGCCCGCGGCGTTCACCACGCGCCACCAGGGCACGCGGTCGCCGTCGTCCCCGCCCGGCCCGCCGTCGTCGTCCGGGACGAGGTGTGCGTAGCGACTGCCTGAACCCGCCAGGACGCTCCCGACCTGGCGCGGGCCGCCGCGGCCGAGCTCCTCGCCGACGATCTCCGCGATGAGCCCGTAGGTCATGGCGCGGCCGGACGGGATGCTGCGGACGACGTCGAGCACGGCGGCGGCGTACTCCTCGACGTCGGTGAGCGGGGGTCCGGACGGCGGCTGGTTCACGGATGCGATCGTAGACGCGACCACCGACATCGCCCGGCGCGGGCCCACGTGCGCCCGACGGTTTTCCGCTTGCCCGCGGGTGCGACGATCGGCTCATGGCACTTCCCCAGATCGCCCTGCCGGCGGGGTACCGCTGGCGCACGCTGACCCCCGACGACCAGCGCCTCGTGACCGAGCTGGACACCTGGGCCTTCCCCACGGGCCACTCGCACGACGACCTCGACGCCGCCCCGTCCCCGCTCACCTGGGAACGCGCGGTGGGCATCGAGGCGGACGGCTCCGACGGCCTCGTGGCGATGCACGCCTCCTACCCGTTCGCGCAGTTCCCGGTGCCCGGTGCCGAGCTGCCGACGGCGGGCCTGACCTGGGTGGGCGTGCACCCGCAGCACCGCCGGCGCGGCCTGCTGACCTCGATGATCGACCTGCACCTGGCGCGCTCCGTCGAGCGCGGCGAGCCGCTGAGCGCCCTGTTCGCCGCCGAGGCCGCGATCTACGGCCGGTTCGGCTACGGCCATGCCGCCGACGACCTGCGTCTCGACGTCCCGCGCGGTGCGGCCCTGCGCGACGTGCCCGGCGCCGAGCGGCACACGGTCCGGGTCGAGGTCGCCTCCCGCGAGCGCCACGGCGCGCTGGTGGACCGGCTGCACCGCGCCGCGGGCGCCGCCCCGGCCGGCGTCCCCGGTCTGAACCGGCCCGGCTGGGTCACGCGCGAGACCGAGGAGCTGCAGGCCGTCCTGTGGGACGACGCCCCGGTCCATCGCGGCGGGCGCGAGTCGCGGCGCATCATCGTCGTCGAGCTCGACGGCGAGCCGCGCGGCTACGTGACGTTCCGCCGGAACCTCAGCTGGGAGCCGACCGGCCCGCGCGGGCAGGTCAGCGCCGGGGAGGTCGTGGCGCTCGACGCCGCGGCGGCCCGCGCGCTGTGGGGCGCGCTGCTCGACCTCGACCTGACGAACGAGGTGAGCCCGTTCATCCTGCCGGTGGACGACGTGGTGACGCAGCTCCTGGTGAACCTGCGCGCTGCCGCGCCGCGCACGCCGGACAACCTGTGGGTGCGGGTGGTCGACGTGCCCGCGGCCCTCGCGGGTCGGCAGTACGCCGCCGACGTCGACGTCACGCTCGCCGTGACCGACACGCGGCTGCCCGCGAACGCCGGGGTGTACCGGCTGCGCGCCGAGGCGTTCGGGCCGGCGACGGTGGAGCGGGTGGACCCGGAGGTTCAGGCGCCCGAGCTGTCGCTCGACGTCCGCGAGCTGGGCGCGGCCTACCTGGGCGGGAAGTCGCTCGCGACGCTCGCCGCGGTCGGGCTGGTCACCGTGCACCCCGGGCGGGGGCAGGGGGCGCTGGCGCGGGCGAGCGCCGCGTTCGGCTGGCCGGTCGCGCCGGGGGCGTCCTGGGTGTTCTGACCCCCCTCAGGTCTGGCAGGTGCCGCACCAGAACAGGTTGCGGCCCGCCAGCTCCTTGACCAGCACCGGCGACCCGCACACGCGGCACGGCAGCCCGTCCCGGTGGTACACGTAGAAGGCCTGGTCGGAGGGCACGGCACCGGGGGCGCCGTCGGTGTTCTGCCGGGTCCGGGCGGGGGTGGCGTGCGCCCCCTCGGCGTCCGCCCGCCCCGCGTCCCGGTCCTCCGGCCGCGTGGTGACGATCGCGCCGTGGTCCGCGCCGTCGCGCATGAGCACGACCAGGTCGTCCCAGATCGCCCGAACGGACGACGCCGGCACGTCGCGCCCGGGCCGCAGCGGGTCCACGCCGGCGCGGAAGAGCGCCTCGGCGCGGTAGATGTTGCCCACGCCCGCGACGACGGCCTGGTCCATGAGCTGCTGCCCGATCGTCACCCGGGACCGGCCGACCCGGGCCACGAAGGCCTCCGGGTCGCCGTCGTCCCGGATGGGGTCGGGGCCCAGGCGCGCCTCGACGGCCTGCTTCTCGTCGGCCGTGATCACCTCGCACGCCGTCGGACCGGTGAGGTCGGCGACGGCGTGCTCGCCGAGCAGGCGCACCCGCACCTGCCCGCGCGGCTCCGGCACGTCCCACGTGTCAGAGGTAACGGACGAGGACGGGGCCGACGGCGGCACCGAGTCCCGCTCCCCGATCCGCCGCCGTGGCGCGCCGATCGCGTGCGCGACCTCGGGTGCGTCCGGGGCGCCCGCGAACGTCCACGCGCCGTACAGGCCGAGGTGGGTACGCAGCCACACCGTGTCGGACGCCGTCGGCCGGGGATCCGGCACACCAGCAGGAACGAACCCGAGGAAGAGCTGCTTGCCCCACGCCTCGCTCGCCACGAGACGACGGCCGTCCAGCACGCCGGCGCCGTCGGCGAACCGCCCCTGCGGGCTGCTCACCCGGAGCACCTGCCCGGCGTACAGCGTGTCGAACGTCCGCGCGAGGCGGTGGACGGTGTGTCCCTCAGGCACGCTTGCTCTCGTACTCGGCGAGCTGGTCGATGCGGCGCTGGTGCCGCTCGTCGCCGCTGAACGGCTCGGCCACGAAGGCCTCGACGAACGACGTCGCCTCCTCCACGCTGTGCATGCGCCCGCCGACGGCGATCACGTTCGCGTCGTTGTGCTGACGGCCGAGCTTCGCCGTCTCCAGCGACCAGGCGAGCACGGCGCGGACGCCGGTCACCTTGTTCGCGGCGATCTGCTCGCCGTTGCCCGAACCACCGATCACGATGCCGAGCGAGCCCGGCTCGGCGACGACGGCCTCACCGGCGGAGAGGCAGAAGGACGGGTAGTCGTCCAGGGGGTCGAGCTCGTGGGCACCGTGGTCGGTGACGTCGTGCCCGGCGGCGGTGAGGTGCTGCACCAGGTGCTGCTTGAGGTCGTACCCGGCGTGGTCGGCGGCGATGTGGAGACGCATGGCCCCATCTTCCCTCATCGACGATCAGTCGACCGCCGCACGCCACGAACCGGTACGCGGGCGGGAGATCAGGAAGCGGCGAGCGTGAACGTGCTGCTCACGTCCGCGCCGTCGGGGTGCACCGTGAGCGACCCGCTCTCGGCGTCGACGGCGAGGACCCCCGCCTCGTTGCTGATGGAGACCTGCTCGGGGCGGTCGAGCGTCGTCACGCCGAACACCTGGCTCGCGTCAGCGGGGTCGCACGTGGCGAGCGCGGGGTCGCCGCCGTCCGACAGCGTGAGGCACGACGGCTCGCCGTCGGTGAGCGCGACGGTGGTGAGCTGGAAGTCGTCCCCGCCGGCCTCCACGGGACCGATGATCCACTGCGCGGGCACCTCGTTGGCCGCGGGGTCCTCGACCAGGGCCAGCCCGCCCTCGACGGTGGGTGCGAGGAAGGTGCCGGCGTACGACTCGATCTCCAGCTCCTGGCTGCCGTCGGTCAGCGAGCCGTCCGCGGCGCCCTCGGTGGGCTCGGGAGCCGAGTCCTCCGGCGTCGGCTCCGACGTGGGCGTCGTTGCCTCCGACGTCGGCGAGGACGACGACGCGGGGTCGTCGCCGGCCGCGTCCGCCGAACAGCCCGCGAGAGCCAGGGCCACGCCGCAGAGAGAGATGGTCAGGAGGGCTCGGGGAGTTGAACGCATCGGGTGAGTACATCACAGCGCCCGCGACCGTTCGGGCAGGTCACCGGTGTGCGCCCGGCGCGTTGCGTACGCTGGCGCAATGACGAGCGATGCCACAGGAACCACGTCGGGAATCGACCTCGACGCACTCGACCCCGCCACCCGCCCGCAGGACGACCTGTACCGACACGTCAACGGGCGGTGGATCGACACCCACGAGATCCCCGCCGACCGTGCGATGGACGGCGCCTTCCGCGACCTCTACGACCAGGCCGAGGTGCACGTCCGCGAGATCATCCAGGACGCGCCCACCGGGTCCCAGATCGGTGACCTGTACGCGAGCTTCATGGACACCGAGCGCATCGCCGCGCTCGGGACCACGCCCCTGGACGAGGACTTCGCGCTCATCCGTGAGGCCGCCGACGCCGCGGCCCTGACCCGCGCGCTCGGCACGCTGCAGCGCACGGGCGGCACGGCCGGCGTCCGCTTCTGGGTGGACAACGACGCGACCGACCCCGAGAAGTACGTCGTCTACCTGCGGCAGTCCGGGCTGGGCCTGCCCGACGAGGCGTACTACCGCGAGGAGCAGTACGCGGCGCTGCGCAAGAAGTACGTGCCGCACGTGGCCCGGATGCTGCGCTTCACGCCGGTCCACGAGACCTGGGGCATCACGGCCGACGACGCCGCCCAGCGCGTGTACGAGGTCGAGAAGAAGCTGGCCGGCCACCACTGGGACGTGGTGCGCGACCGCGACGCGACCCTGACCTACAACCCGATGACGCTGTCCGCCCTGGTCGAGTCCGCGCCGGGCTTCGACTGGGTGGCCTGGGCCGAGGCGCTGGGCGTGCCGGCCGGCGCGTTCGACGACATCGTGGTCCGCGAGCCCGACTTCGCGACCGGCTTCGCCGCCCTGTGGAGCGAGCTGTCGCTGCTCGACTGGCAGCTCTGGATGACGTACCACGTGGTCAGCGCCCGGGCGCCGTACCTCACCGACGAGATCGTCGAGGCCAACTTCGACTTCTACGGCCGCACCCTGACCGGCGCCCAGGAGGTGCGCGAGCGCTGGAAGCGCGGCGTGGCCCTCGTGGAGGGCGCCCTCGGCGAGGTCGTGGGCTCGGAGTACGTCGCGCGACACTTCCCGCCGGCGAACAAGGCGAAGATGGACCGCCTCGTCGCCGCGCTGGTCGACGCGTACCGCGAGTCGATCCAGGGCCTCGACTGGATGACCGACGAGACCAAGGCGAAGGCGCTGACCAAGCTGGAGAAGTTCACGCCCAAGGTCGGCTACCCGGTGCGCTGGCGTGACTACTCCGGCCTGGAGGTCGACGCCGCCGACGTGGTCGGCAACGTGCGCCGGTCCAACGCGTTCGACCAGGACTTCGAGCTCGCCAAGATCGGCAAGCCGCTGGACCGCGACGAATGGTTCATGACGCCGCAGACCGTCAACGCCTACTACAACCCAGGCATGAACGAGATCGTGTTCCCCGCGGCGATCCTGCAGCCCCCGTTCTTCGACCCCGAGGCCGACGACGCCGTGAACTTCGGCGGCATCGGCGGCGTCATCGGGCACGAGATCGGGCACGGGTTCGACGACCAGGGCTCCAAGTACGACGGCGACGGCCGCCTCGAGGACTGGTGGACCGACACCGACCGCGCCGAGTTCGAGAAGCGCACGAGCGCGCTGATCGCGCAGTACGACGCGTTCCGGCCTGCGCAGCTCGCGGGGTCGGCCGTCGAGGTGTCCGAGGCGTCCGAGGCGTCCGAGGGCTCCGAGGAGGGCGAGGGCGGCGGCGAGAGCGCCGCCGAGGCGCACGTGAACGGCAGCCTGACGATCGGCGAGAACATCGGCGACCTAGGCGGGCTCTCGATCGCGATCAAGGCCTACCGGATCGCGCTCGGCAAGCCGCTGGACGAGGCGCCGGTCGTGGACGGGCTGACGGCCCTGGAGCGGATCTTCCTCGGCTGGGCCCAGGTGTGGCAGTCCAAGGGCCGCGACGAGGAGGTGCTGCGCCGTCTGGCGACCGACCCGCACTCCCCCAACGAGTTCCGCTGCAACGGCGTGGTGAGCAACGTGGACGAGTTCTACGCGACCTACGACGTCCAGCCGGGCGACGCGCTGTACCTCGAGCCGGAGGCCCGGGTCCGCATCTGGTAGTCGCCCCTCACCTTTGAGGCCTAAGTTTCTTCGCTTTGGAGCAGTCCAAAGCGAAGAAACTTAGGCCTCAAAGGTGAGCAGGCGAGGCGGCCCGGCCAGTGAGGCCTGGCCGGGCCGCCCCGGGCGTCAGGCGTCCTTGGCCTGGGCCTTCAGGGCGCGGTCCGTGCCCGCCAGCGCCTCGACGACCAGCCGGCGCAGCGCCGGGGCGGCGTCCGCGTTCGCCTCCAGCCAGGCCTTCGTCGCGTCGCGCAGCTCCGCCGACGCCAGCGGGGCCGGGTAGAAGCCCTCGATGATCTCCTCGGCGATGTGGTAGCTGCGCTCGTCCCACACCTTGAGCACGGCGTCCAGGTACGGCTGCACGACGTCGGCCAGCGGGGCCGGGTCGTTGACGTGCAGGAACCCGAGCCCGGTGTTCCGGATGATCGCGTTCGGCACGTCGGCGGCGTCGACCACCGAGGACAGGGCGGCGAGCTTGCCCTCGACCGTCGGCTTGGCGGCCCGGGCCCGGGCCGCGGACTGCCGGCCCGTCGCGGTGTCGTCGGCGGCCAGCGTGGTGTCGATCTCCGCGTCGCCGGCGGCGCCGTTGAGCACGAGGCCCTCCAGCAGCTCCCACCGCAGGTCGGTGTCGATCTCCAGGCCGTCGAGCGCGACGGACCCGTCCAGCAGGCCGGAGAGCGTCGCGACGTGCGCGGGCGTCGAGGCCACGTGCGCGAAGAACTTCACGAGCTGGAACTGCGTGTCCGACCCGGCGGCCGCGTCGCCCACGAGCGACCACAGCGTGTCGCCCACCTGGGCGAGCGTCGCCGCGCGGGCCGACGGCGCCACGAACTGCTTGGCGGCCAGCACCATCTGGTTCAGCGTGGTGCGCAGCGTCGTGGACTCGGTCTCGCCGGCGATGCCGCCCAGCACGAGCTGCACGTACTCCGACGCCGGCACCTCGCCGTCGCGCACCGCGTCCCAGACCGAGCCCCAGACAAGGGACCGCGCCAGCGGGTCGGTGATGTCAGCCAGGTGCTCCAGCGCGACGCGGAGCGAGTCGGCGTCGAGGCGGATCTTCGCGTAGGCGAGGTCCTGGTCGTTGAGCAGCACGAGCGCCGGGCGGTCGAGCTCCACGAGCTCCTTGACGTCGGTCCGCGGCCCGTCGACGTCGACCTCGACGAAGCGCGTGCGCGCCAGCTCTCCGCCGTCGGACAGGCTGTAGAAGCCGATGCCGAGGCGGTGCGGGCGGATGGTGGGCCACTCGGCGGGCGCCGTCTGCTCCACGACGAACGACATGATGCGGCCGTGGCTGTCCGTCTCGATGACCGGGCGCAGCGTGTTGACGCCGGCCGTCTCGAGCCACAGCTTGGACCATGCCTTGAGGTCGCGGCCGCTGGTGGCCTCGAGCTCGGTGAGCAGGTCGGGCAGCTCGGTGTTGCCCCACGCGTGCTTGCCGAAGTAGGCGGACACGCCCGCGATGAACGCGTCCCGGCCCACCCAGGCCACGAGCTGCTTGAGCACCGAGGCGCCCTTGGCGTACGTGATGCCGTCGAAGTTGACCTGGACGTCCTCCAGGTCCTTGATCTCGGCGACGATCGGGTGCGTGGACGGGAGCTGGTCCTGCTTGTACGCCCACGACTTCTCCATCGCGGAGAACGTGGTCCAGGCCGCCTCGAACTCGGTGGCCTCGGCCGTGGCGAGCGTGGAGGCGTACTCGGCGAACGACTCGTTCAGCCAGAGGTCGTTCCACCACTTCATGGTGACCAGGTCGCCGAACCACATGTGCGCCAGCTCGTGCAGGATCGTCACGACGCGGCGCTCACGCACGGCCTCGGTCACCTTGGAGCGGAAGACGTACGACTCCGTGAAGGTGACGCAGCCCGCGTTCTCCATGGCGCCCATGTTGTACTCGGGCACGAACAGCTGGTCGTACTTGGTGAACGGGTACGGCACGCCGAACGTGGACTCGTAGAACTCGAAGCCCTGGCGGGTCTTCTCGAAGATGTAGTCGGCGTCGAAGTGCGCGGAGAGCGACTTGCGGCAGAACGCGCCGAGCGGGATCTCACGGCCGTCCGACGACGTCAGGGACGAGCGGACCACCGCGTACGGGCCCGCGACGAGCGCCGTGATGTAGGTCGAGATGCGACCGGTGGGCTCGAACGTCCAGGTCGCGGCCTCGACGTCGTCCCCGCCGGTCGAGCCGCCCCCGCTGGTCGAGCCTGTCGGGACCGCGACCGGCTCCGGCGTCGGCTCGTTGCTCACGACCTCCCACGCGGCGGGCGCGGTCACGGTGAACTGGAACGTGGCCTTGAGGTCGGGCTGCTCGAAGCAGGCGAACACGCGGCGCGCGTCCGGCACCTCGAACTGGGTATAGAGGTACACCTCGCCGTCGACGGGGTCGACGAAGCGGTGCAGGCCCTCGCCGGTGTTCGTGTAGCCGCAGTCGGCGACGACCACGAGCTCGTTGTCCGCGGCCAGCCCGTCCAGGGCGATCCGCGAGTCGGCGAACACGACGGCGGGGTCCAGCTCGCGGCCGTTCAGCGTCACGGACCGCACGGCCGGTGCGACCAGGTCGACGAAGGTCGAGGCTCCCTCGGTCGCGGTGAAGCGCAGCGTCGTGGCGGACGCGAAAGTGTCCGGACCGGTGGTCAGGTCCAGCGCGATCTCGTACGACTCGACCGCTACGACGCCGGCGCGTTCGACCGCCTCGGCGCGGGTCAGGTTCTCTCCGGGCACGGGCCCTCCACGTCTGTCTGCTCATGGGCGCCGAACGGCGCCCCGCGCGTCGGAAAAACGCGCTTTATCGGTTGGCTTCTCGTCCGGTGTGTGAACTACCTGCGACGACTCGTCGATCATGCCACGCAGGAGTAACAGCGAGTAACGCCTTTGTGTACGATCAACCGCGGTCGCCCAGACCGACCGATTTGAGCTGAGGAGTTGCCCGATGTCCGGCACTGTGCCGCCCCCGCCACCGCCACCGGGCGGCAGCCCTGATGAGGAGCCCACGGCTCCCCTCCAGGAGCAGCACCCCGCCACCATGCCCACGCCTGTCCAGCAGGCGCCGGTGCAGCGTGTCTCGGCGGCGACGCGCAAGCCGCCCGCCATCTCGCCGACCAACCAGTTCGCCCAGGCCGTCACCCCCGCCCCGGCCGCACCGGGCGCGCCCCGGGTGCAGTCCGTGCAGCGCGGCGGCGACCCGACGATGCAGCAGCAGTACTACCCCGAGCAGTACCAGCAGCAGGGGTACGCGCAGCAGGGCGGCTACCAGCAGCAGCAGCAGCCCGGCCAGTACCAGCCGCAGGGGCAGTACCAGCAGCAGGGCCAGTACCAGCAGCAGCCCGCGCAGTACCAGCCGCAGGGCTACGACCAGTACGGCCAGCCGGTCTACGCCGGCCAGCCCGGCGGCTACCAGCAGGAGCCCGAGCGCAAGAAGCTCAGCCCCGGCTGGATCGCGTTCATCGCCCTGGACGTGTTGCTCGTGGTCGCCGCGATCGTGTTCGCCGTGAACCTGCTCGGCTCCCCCGACACCTCCGCCTCGGGCGGAGGCGAGTCCTCGGCCGCCGAGCAGTCGACCGAGCCGGAGGCCGAGGAGGGCCTGGAGACCGACGGCGGCGCCGGGGTCGAGACCTTCGCCGCGCCGTCGCTCAACATCACCTGCACGATCTCCGCCGACGCCGCGACCTGCGGCATCGCGGAGCTCAACCAGAAGCCCGCCCCCGACGCCTCCTGCGGCGGTGCCTCCGGCTACGTCGCGAAGGTCGACCCGACCGGCAACGTGACCCAGCCGTGCGTGGCCAAGAACGACCAGCCCAAGGCCGCCGGCGGCGACGTCCCGATCCTGAAGTACGACGCCACGAAGAAGGCCCACGGCTTCACGTGCACCAGCGCCAAGACCGGCGTGACCTGCGTGGCGGACGAGACCGGCAGCGGCTTCTCGATCGCCCGCGCGGGCATCGGGCAGGCCTGACCCTTACCCAGCGCTGGTCGAGCTTGTCGAGACCCGGGTCTCGACAAGCTCGACCAGCACTGTCGTCACGGCGGGTTATGCCGGCGGCTCCTCGTTCATCACCGTGACGAGGGAGCGCAGGCGGGCGTTGCTGAACAGGTCCTCCAGCATCACCACCGTGCCCGCCGAGTCCGCCAGCGGCACCCGCCAGTTCGGGTACTCGGAGTCGGTGCCGGGCTGGTTCTGCGCCCGGCGCTCGCCCACGGCGTCGGCCAGCGACACCCCCACCAGCGCCGCCGGCGTGTCCTTGAGGTAGCGGTGCAGGCCCTCGACCAGCTCGCGCTCCGACGGGTCGAACGTCGTCAGGCCGCGCCGCGAGAGCGCCTCCACCAGCGACTCGCGCTCCTGCCGGGCGCGCCCGCGCAGGACCTGCGCGTCCTCCGTGAGCAGCCCGAGGCGTTCGCGCAGGTCCACGTGCTCGCCCGCGAGGTAGCCCGCGGTGGGCGGCAGGTCGTGCGTCGTGACGGTGGCCAGGGCCTGGGCGCGGTACGCCTCCGGCTCGACCGGCACCCCGTCGGCGTCCCGCTCGAAGAGCAGCACGGACGTGCCGAGGATGCCGCGCTCGGCGAGGTAGTCGCGGATCCACGGCTCGAACGTGCCGAGGTCCTCGCCGACGACGGCGACCCCGGCGCGGTGCGCCTCCAGGCACAGGATGCCGATGAGCGCCTCGTGGTCGTAGGTGACGTACGCGCCGGCCGACGCGCGCGCCCCGCCCGGGATCCACCAGAGCCGGAAGAGCCCGAGGATGTGGTCCACGCGCAGGCCGCCGCAGTGCCGCAGCACGGTGCGCAGCATCTCGCGGTAGGGCGCGTAGCCCACCTTCGCCAGCGCGCGCGGGTGCCACGGCGGCTGGGACCAGTTCTGGCCCTGCTGGTTGTACATGTCCGGCGGGGCGCCCACGGACACGCCGCGGGCGAGGACGGCGGCGTCCGCCCAGGCGTCGGCGCCCTCCGGGTTCGAGCCGACGGCGAGGTCCTTGAACACACCCATCCGCATGCCCGCGTCGAGGCCGGCGCGGTGCGCGGCGCGCAGCTGCTCGTCGGCCACCCACTGCAGCCAGCAGTAGAACTGCACGCGGTCGGACAGCGCGTTGCGCAGCGTCTGGACGCCGGACGAGCCCGGGTCGGCGAGCTCGACGGGCCAGTCACGGCCGTCGAGGTGCTCCTTGATGGCGCACCAGGTGGCGAAGTCCACCAGGCCCCGGCCCTGGGCCAGCACGAACTCGTCGAAGGCGGTCTGGCGGGCCGCCGAGCGGGGCGCGGTGTACACGACCTCCAGCGCGGCCTTCTTGGCCTCCCAGATCGCGTCGCGGTCGATCGGGCCGGAGTCCTCGGACAGCTCCCTGACGGGCTCGGCGGCCCACTCGACGAGCGAGCGGTCCGCGGCCGAGAGGTACGCCGTCTCACGGATGTCCTCGACCCGGATGTACAGGGGCGACATGAACCGGCGGGAGGTGGGCAGGTACGGGCTCGGGGTCACCGGCAGCACCGGCTCGGTGGCGTGCAGCGGGTTGACCGCAACGAAGTCGGCCCCGCCGTTGTGCGCCGTCTGCCATGCCAGGTCGGCCAGGTCGGCGAGGTCGCCCATGCCCCAGGAGTCGCGGGAGCGCACCGAGTAGAGCTGGACCATGAAGCCCCAGGCCTGCTTGCGCGCGATCTTCTTGCGCAGCTCCAGCTTCGCTGGGGTCACGACGAGCGTGGCCTGCGCCGTCTGCCCGCCCGACTCGGCACGCAGCGTGTGCCAGCCGAGCGGCAGGGTGTCCGGGAGCGTGAACGTCGCCCGGCCCACCTTGCGGCTGTCCACGGTGCGCGGCTCGGTGTAGACGTCGGCCTGGCGTAGCTGCACGCGCGTGCCCCGCACCGTGGCGAACGAGCCCGTCGCGGTCGTGGCGCCGGGTGCCGCCACCCGCCAGGGCGTGGCGCTGACCGGCACGGCGGGCGTCTCGGTCTGCTCCAGCTCGACCCACGCGGTCACGTCCGCGCCGTCGGCCACGTGCACCGCGACCTGTACCTCGGTGCCCTCCCGCGTGACGACCGTGGGCGGGAGCATCGTGCGCCACTCGTCGTCGCGGGCCCGCTCCAGGCTGGCCGTGACGGCCCCCGGGGTCGACGCCTGGACGCCGAGCGCCTCCAGCACCGCGACGAGCGTCGAGGAGCTGACCTGCTGCTCGACGCCGTCGTGGTCGGTGTACTCGCACTGCACGCCGTGGGCGGTCGCCAGCTCGGTCAGCTCCGCGGGCACGGCGGATCCGTCTCCGGTGGCCCCGGGCATCGGTTCGTCGGTCACAAGGAAAGATCCTGCCATCTACCGACGCGTACCGGGCGCAACCAGGCCCGAAAACCTCACCCGGCCCTGCGCCGTCAGCTGACGCCGGGGGTGTCTCCCGCGACCGCCTCGTCGAACGGGGTGGGCGCCGAGCGCGCGACGATCCCGGCGTCGAGCAGCGCCGCGTGGGCCGCGACGCGCAGCGAGCGGGCGACGGCCCACTGCTGGGCGGGGCGCACCTGGGCGTGCAGCGTGAAGGTCAGGCCGCCCTGGTCGACGTCGTCCACGCCGCGCACCGACGGCGTCTCCAGGAGGCTGTCGGCCAGCTCGGGGTCGTTCTTGACCCGGTCGACGGCGCGGCCGAGGGCGGCGCGCACCGCGTCGATGTCGGCGCCGAGCGGCACCTGCACGGGGGCGACCGCGCGGCTCCACTCCTGGGTGCGGTTGCCCGCGCGCAGGATCTCGCCGTTGCGGACGTACCAGAGGGTGCCGTCGAAGGCCCGCACCTGGGTGAGCCGCAGGCCCATGGTCTCGACCGTGCCGACCACGCCGGCGCCGAGGTCCACGTTGTCGCCCACGCCGAACTGGTCCTCGATGAGCAGGAACACGCCGGAGATGAAGTCCTTGACCAGGCTCTGCGCGCCGAAACCGAGCGCGACGCCCACGACGCCGGCGGAGGCCAGGAGCGGGGCGACGGGCCAGCCGACCGTCTGCATGATCGAGAGCACCATGACGGTGCCGATCACGATGTTCACGGCGGAGTTCAGCACCGAGCCGACGGTCCGCGCCCGCTGGGCGCGCCGCTCGGCCGCGCGCGGGTTGACCGCGCCGAAGACGTCGGCCAGCGCCTGGGGCGTCATCAGCGCGTTCTTGCGCTTGCGCTTGGTGGTGGCTCCCGAGACGGCGCCGGGCGTGGTCACCGGGATGGTGCCCGTGGTGGTGCCCACCGGCGGCGCGGCGGTCTCGACGACCGCGCGGGGCTTCTGGCCGATGGCGATGCGCTCGGTGAGGGCCGTGACCACACGGCGCAGGACGGCGATGGCGACGGTACCGCCGACCAGGATCAGGATGACGGTCAGGGGCTTGTCGCCGAACCAGACCCAGAAGTCCTCGGCGCTGTCGAACACGGAGGCAGCAAGAGACTCGAACACGACACGAACGCTACTCGGGTCGGCGCCCGCGATCAGGCATCTCGGCCCGGGTCCGAGGGACCACTGCGCGATTTTCACAGCCCGTTCGCGTCGCGGTTGCACGCCGTCGGGCCGTCGTGAAGCAGATCACGGGCCCGGGACGAGTCCCGGGCCCGTGCACGTCACACTCTCTGGCTCACGCCCTCGTGATCACACCCTGAGCGTGTCGAGCTCGGCCGCGAGGTTGTCCGCCTCGGGACCGACGATCACCTGAACCACCCTGCCTGACCGCACCACGCCGAACGCGCCCGACGACTTGAGTCCGGGCTCGTCCACCAGGGACGGATCGCTCACCTCGACACGGAGCCGGGTGATGCACGGTTCCAGCTCGACGACGTTCGAGGTTCCCCCGAGTGCCGCAAGGATCTGGTCAGCCTTGGTCATGTCTCAACTCCCACCGTGCGTCGCTGCAGGTATTGGTACCACCCTATCTGTGCTGGCAAGCCCTTCGCCCGGGCAATTGTCGACTCGCTCACACGAGACCGAGTTTCACCGGACCGTCATACACGGGTGGCAGGATGACAGGCGTGACCCAGGAACCCTCCTTCTTCGACGCCGTCGGCGGCCACGACACGTTCGTGCGCCTCGTCGACGCGTTCTACGACGGCGTCGCCGACGACCCCGTGCTGCGCCCCATGTACCCCGAGGAGGACCTCGGGCCGGCGAAGGAGCGGCTCACGCTGTTCCTCGAGCAGTACTGGGGCGGGCCCGGCACCTACTCCGCGCAGCGCGGCCACCCGCGGCTGCGGATGCGGCACGCGCCGTTCAAGGTGAACCCGGACGCCCGCGACCGCTGGCTCGCGCACATGCGGACCGCCGTCGACTCCCTGGGGCTGGCGCCGATCCACGAGTCGCAGCTGTGGGACTACCTGGAGCGCGCCGCCTTCAGCATGATCAACACGTTCGAAGACTGACCCGGCACCGACCGACCGAAGCACTGAAGGAGACGCCCCGCGTGGACGCCACCACCCCTGACCCGACCGCCGGCGGACCGGTGGAACGTACGCCCGACGCCCTCGACCGCCTCCTGGAGGTGCTCGACCTGCGGCACCTCGAGGGCTGGGGGCCGCGGGGCGAGGAGGACGTGCTGCGCGGCACCAGCATGCCCGGCCCGGCCAACCGGGCCTACGGGGGTCAGGTGCTCGCGCAGGCCATCCTGGCCGCGGACCGCACGGTGCCCGACGGCCGGCAGATCCACTCGCTGCACGGCTACTTCCTGCGGGAGGGCCGCGTGGAGGAGCCCATCGACTTCGCGGTGGAGCGGCTGCGCGACGGGCGCTCGTTCAGCGCGCGGCGCACGCACGCGATCCAGTTCGGCAAGCCGATCCTGTCGATGATCGCCTCCTTCCAGGAGGACCAGCCCGGTTACGAGCACGCCATGCCGATGCCGCGGGACGTGCCCCCGCCGGACGAGGTCGGCTCCGCCTTCGACGAGCTCGCCGTGCTGCCCCCGGGTGCCGCCGTCCGAGCCCAGTTCTGGACGGACTCGGCGTTCGAGCTGCGCCACGTGGGCGGCTCCCTGTACCTGCACCCGGACGCCGCGGTGGCCGACGGCGGCCGCCCGCCCGCCACCCAGATGGTCTGGATGCGCACCCGCCGGCCGCTGGGCATCAAGGACCAGGCCCTGCACCGCGCCCTGCTCGCGTTCGCCTGCGACCAGCTCATGCTGGAGCCCGCCCTGCGCGCCGCGGGCAAGTCCTGGCAGGAGGTGGGCGCTTCCGTGCCCATGGCCAGCCTCGACCACGGCATGTGGTGGCACCGCGACGTCTGGGTCGACGAGTGGATGCTGTTCGTCCAGACCTCGCCGACGGCGCAGGGCGGCCGCGCCCTGGGCACCGCGGCGGTCTACACGCAGGACGGCGCCCTGGTCGCCACGGCGGGCCAGGAGGGCATGATCCGCCTGCCGGGCTGACCGGTCTAGGCCCCGAGCTCCGCCAGCCGGTCGCGGGCCGCCCGCTCCGCCAGGCGGACGGTCGCGACCTCCGCCGGCGTCGCGGCGACGTCGACGCGCTGCTCCAGGGCGCGCACGAACAGGGCCAGCGCCTCCCCGAGGTAGGGGCGGGCCTGGTCGGCGTGCACCTCCAGCGCCTGGTCGTAGCGGCACCGGCCCCAGTCCTGCAGGGCGCGGAACTCCAGCTTGCGCGCGTGCTCGATGCTCGCGGCGTGCTCGCCGTAGTAGTGCGCGGCCTCCAGGGCCAGGCCGAACAGCAGGTCGGCCTCCGAGAACCGGTGCCGCCACTGCAGCACGTGGGCCAGCCGCAGCAGCGGCGCGACGGCGCCCAGGGGCACGTCGGCGGCGTGCGAGTGCGCGGCCGCGGCGTCGTCCGCTGGGCCGCCCGCCAGGCCGACGGCGAGCCAGCCGAGGCGCTCGGCCTCGGCCAGCTCGGCCTCGGGCTCGTCCGCCTCGGCGGCGAGCGCCCTGGTCAGGGGCACGCGGACGGCGAGCGCGGCCGGCTCGTCGCGGGCAGGGTCCCGCGCCAGCTCGGCGAGGTACGCCTGAGCCGCCGGGACGTCGTCGAACACCTCGTGCAGGGTGACCGGGTCAAGGTAGTGCGTGGGCAGATCCACTGTTCCTCCGTGGCCGAAACCAAGGGGGATGAATTTACCAATTCGGACACGCTGAGGGCCAGTCAGCCGCGGTGGCGGAACGTGATCGGCTCCTCCTCGAACGCCTTCCAGGCCAGGCGCTCCCCCTCGGTGAGGCGGCGGGGCCGGTCGGTGGCGGCGTCGACGAACACGAGCGTGGTCGTCGCCCGCGCGTAGGGCTTGCCGCCCGACGTCGGGCCGGTCTTCGGCATGCTCGCCGCGCCGTCGTGCACCTCGTAGCAGACCTCGGCGCTGGCGCCGCCGATCCGGCCGAGCCACATCTCCACGCGCACCGGCGTGCGGGTGAACAGCAGGGGGCGCAGGTACTCGATGCGCTGCCCGGCCACGAGGGTGTGCGAGTCGGCGTCGGGTCCGGTCGGCACGACCGCCGTCGGCCAGGCCTCGCCCTCCGGCGCCTCGGGGTGCAGCCAGAAGGCCGTGATCCGGGCGTCCTCCAGGAGGCGGAACATCGCCACGTTGTTGACGTGGGCGTAGGCGTCCAGGTCGGACCAGCGCAGCGTGACGGGAACGTGCAGGCGTGTCATGGTGCCTATCCTCTCCCGGCTGCCCCTCCCGGCCGCCCCGCGCGCCCCAGCCCGCGGGCCTCAGCTCGCGGCGACCGTCGCCGCCGTCCGGCAGCTCGCGAGCCGGGCCAGCTCCTCCCCCACGGGTTCCCGCACGAGCCGGTCGGCGACCTTGCCCACGGACTGCCGCAGCCGGCGGCGCGCGGCCATCGCCCGGCGGCGGGCACCCAGGGCGCCGAAGACCCGGCACACCAGGGCGAGCAGCAGACCGAGCAGCACCCCGCCGAGCACCAGGAGCGTGGGCCAGGGGATCGTGAAGAGGTCGACGCGGACCCCCACGTCGGAGCCCGGTTCGGGTGCTCCCGGGAAGACGACTCCGCCGTCCCCCGACCAGGTCGGCAGGGTCAGCACGGGCGTCGGCAGCGGCGGGAGCTGCAGGTACGCGAAGCCGAACAGCACGAAGAGCCACACCAGGCCCGTGACCAGCGCGGCGACCAGGAGCCACTGCACCACGTTCACGAGCGACCACCACACCGGGCGGCGCGACACCTCCACGCGGGTCGTGGCCACGGCCTGGTCCAGGGCGTCAGGCAGCGCGTCGATGCCCGCCTGGCCGCGCGAGCGCGCCGCCAGCACCCACGGGTCGGCGACGCCGCGTGTCACGTCCTCGACGTACCGCCGCACGGCGGAGGCCGCGGTGGACCGCACCGCCGGCCGTGCCGTGGGCAGCGACGTGCGCACCAGGTCCTCGCGGCCCGACGGCGCCCGCTGCTCCCGGTCCGCCGAGCGCAGGCCGAGCCGCCGCAGCGGGTCCTTGCGCAGGCGCCCGATCCAGCGGGTGAGCGGCCAGCCGGTCGCCGCACGGGCGTCCCGGCGCGCGGACACGCGCACGGCGTCGACCACCGTGGGCACCCCCGCGGCGTCCTCCAGGGCCGCCACCAGGTCGCCCCTGGCCTGGCTCCCGGCGCGCGACGGCGGCGGCGTGCCGCACTCGTCGACGATCCGCTGCGCCACGACCCGCTCGTCCGCCGCGAGCCGGGCGGTCGCGGCCTCGCGCCTGGCCGCGGCCTTCGCCAGCAGCCCGCGCAGGTCGTCCATCCCCTGGCCGGTCTTCGCCGAGACGGCGAGCACGCGCGCGCCGTCCAGGCCGTCCTCGGCCACGAGCCGCTTCAGGTCGGCCAGCATCGCCGAGGTCTCCTCCGGCGTCAGGCGGTCGGCCTGGTTGAGGGCCACGACCACCACCTCGGCGCGGCCCGCGAGCGGGCGCAGGAAGCCCTCGTGCAGCGCGGCATCGGCGTACTTCTGCGGGTCCACGACCCAGACCAGGAGGTCGGCGCGCTGCACCAGGCGCTCGGCGCGCATGCGGTGCTCGGTCACGACCGAGTCGTGGTCGGGGAGGTCGAGCAGGACGAGGCCGGTGGTGTCGCCGGCGGGGGTGCGCCGGCGGAAGGGGCCGCGGGCGGGGGCGGAGACCCCGCTGGTTGGCCCGTCGCTGGTCGAGCTTGTCGAGACCTGGCTACCGGCTTCAGAGGTCTCGACAAGCTCGACCGGCGGTGTGGGGGTCTCGACGCCGGCGGACGGGCCATCGCTGCCCGTCCCCACATGGTGCCGGCGGCCGACCTCCAGCCAGTCCAGCAGCGGGTCCGCGCCGTCGCCCCACACGGCGGCCATGGGGTGCGACGTCGTCGGACGCCGCACGCCCGGCTGGGCGATCGCGAACCCGGCCACCGCGTTCAGCACCGACGACTTGCCCGACCCCGTGGCCCCGGCCAGCGCCACCACGGTGTGCTCGGCGGAGAGCCCGCCGCGCTCGCGTGCCCGGGTCACGACGGCGCGCGCCTCGGCCAGGAGCGCGGGCTCGATGCGGCCCTCGGCGGCCTGGACCGCGGTGTCGAGCGCCGAGGTGCGGGCGGCCAGGTCGAGCCGGCTCATCGGTCGCCGTCCCCGAAGAGGCGCTTCCAGAAGCCCTTCCGGGCCGGCTGCCCCGTCAGATCTCCCCGGCCGTCGGCCGGGCCCGTGCCCGCGGCCTTCGCGCGGACGCCGCGCAGCCCGCGGCCCTCGACCAGGTCCTCGCCGGACGCCGCCGAGCCCCGTGCCGCCGCGCCGGACGCCGCCTCCGCCTCGCCGGCCCGCGACCGCCGTTCCGCCGAGGCGGCGGAAGCAACGGCCGCGGCCGCCGCGCGCAGGCCGGGACCGCCCGCCTCCGCGGAGCCGAGCGCGTCGAGCTGGGCGGTGTACCGGGCGGCCTGCCCGTCCATGACCGCCTGGATGCGGGCGCGCAGCCGGTCGCGGGCCTGCACGGCGAGCCGCCGCACGGCGTCCTCCCCGAACACGGCCTCCAGCAGGCGCTGGGCCAGCACGGCCGAACCGCCCGCGATGCCGACCTCGATGCCGGTGAGCCCGCCCGTGGAGGCGAACACGAAGATCATGAGCGCCACGCCCAGGCCGTTGACCCCGAACGACAGCGCACGGGCCCGGCCGCGCTTGGACTCGCCCTGCTCGCGCACCAAGCCCAGGACGTCGCCCTGCCAGCCGCGGATCTGCTCGCCCACCTCGGCGCGCAGCGCCGCGGGCGTGCGCGACAGCTCCAGGCCCTCCAGCAGGGCTGAGCCCGCGGCGTCGCCGCGCCAGCCCTGGTAGGAGCGCTCGGCGGCCTCCTCGGCGGCGTCGAGCACCACGGACTCCAGGCCGTGCGCGATCGCCTTCTCGACCTGGGGCGCCTCCTTGGGCTTGCCCCGGAAGAACGTGCCCACCGCGTCCCGGAACCGGCCGATGCCCTCCTCCACGGCCCGGAAGAACTCGCCCGTGCCCACGAAGTCCTGCCAGCGGGCCAGGACCTCGCCGCGCAGCAGCGCGCCGTCCGACGTCGCAGCGGCCACGTGCGCCACGGCGTCCGCGTAGGCGCGGTCCACGACGTGCCGCAGCCGCACGTCGGCGGCCTCCTGCTCGTCGGCCGCGTCGGCGAGCTCGCCCGCCCGGACCACCAGGGAGTCGACCACGCCGTCGCGGGTCGCGGCGATCACGCGACGGCGCGCGTCGGCATCGCCGCCCAGCCCGGTGAGCCAGCGGGAGACGTCCCCGACGCCGTCCTCGGGCAGCATCCCCTCGGCCAGCTCGCCCTCGGCGATGACGAACAGCGGGCTGTCGGGCAGGCCGTGCTCGACCATCATGTCGCGCAGGTCGTCGGCCGTGGCCTCCGCGCCCGGGTCCACCCGGTCCAGCACCATCGCGACCTGCGCCTTGCGGGCGGCGGCCTGGTTCAGCAGGTCCCAGGGGACGGCGTCGGCGTAGCGGGCGGACGTCGTGACGAACAGCCAGAGATCGGCCGCGCCGAGGAGCTGGGCGGCGAGCTCCCGGTTGGCGGTGTCGACCGAGTCGATGTCCGGCGCGTCCAGCAGGGCCAGGCCCCGGGGCAGGGCGTCGCTCGGCACGAGGCGCAGGGTGCGGGAGGGCTCGGACGGCGCGGAGCCGTTCGACGCCGCGGTACCCGACGCCGCGCCGCCCGAGGCCGCGGCACCCGACGCCGTCACGCGTGCCAGGCCGGGCAGCACGCGGTCCGTCGAGAACCAGCGGGCGTCGAGCGGATGGTGCACGAGCACCGGCGCCTTGGTGGTGGGCCGCAGCACGCCCGGCTGCGTCACCTTCTCACCGAGCACGGAGTTCACCAGGGTCGACTTGCCCGCCCCCGTGGACCCGCCGACCACCACGAGCAGCGGCGCCTTCTGGGCGCGCAGCCGCGGCAGCAGGTAGTCGTCGAGCTGGTCGGTGGACCGGCGCAGCTCGGTGCGTGCCGCGTCCACGCCCGTGGTCTCCAGCGGCAGGCGCAGCGCGCCGAGCCGGGCCCGGAGCACCTCGAGCGCCCCGGTCAGCCCGGACTCGTCGTCGGGCAGGGCGGGCGTGGTGGGCGGGGCGGACGACGTGGGCGCGGCCGGGGCCGGGGACTCCGGGGTCGTTGGACCGGCGCCCTCCCCGGGCCCGTCAGCGGGCTCAGCGGCCTCAGCAGGTTCTCCCGAGCCAGGCCCAGCGGCCGGACTCGCGCCGGGTGCGGCCGGCCGCCCGGCGGTCTGCCACGGGCTCGCGTCCCCTCGCGGTGTGCCGGGCACCGCGCCGTCGTCGCCCTTGTCGGTCATGGCGCTCAGTCTGCCGCAGCGGCGCAGGTCAGGCGCGCCCGTGATGTGGCAACGAGGTGAAAGCTCAGCCGCCGAGGCGGGACCGCAGCCAGTCCAGCGCCGCGTGTGCCACCTCGCGCTGGACGGCGCGGCCGTGCGGGGCGCCGGGCTCCGGCGGCCGCATCGACTCGAGCACGAGCGCCCCGGCGACGACGGTCACGGCGCAGGTCAGCGCCTCGGGGTCGACGTCGGGCAGGGGGTGCCGGTCGAGCACCACCCCGGGCGGCGGGGCGCCGTCGACCCGCAGGTGCGGCAGCAGGAGGACGACGTCGAGGAACGAGGCGCCGTGCGACGGCATGAACCAGTCGACGGCGTGGGCGCTGGTCGCGTCCCAGCCGTGGTCGGTGATCAGGATCGACTCCCGGCGGAGCGCGCCGTGCACCAGGCTCTTGCCCGACATCGCCTCGCCGGCATAACGGGCGATGTCGGCGAGGTGCTCGACCTTGTCGGACAGCCACGGCGTGAACGCCGTCAGCCCGGCCGGCCGCATCGCGGCGATCGTGGCCCAGGCGTCGACGTCGATCTGGTCGAGCGCGTCGGGCAGGCCCGGGGGCGCCTCGGTCGAGCCGATCTGGATCGCGAGCTCGACGGCGGCGGCGAGGTCGGCGTCGTCCCAGGGATCGCGCGGCGGGCGGATGGGCTCGTTCCGGTAGCCGAGGACCACCCAGCGGCCCGCGCCGGGGAGCTCCTCGTCGACGTACCACTCGCGCTCCAGGCTGGGCACGTCGTCGGGCAGCGTGGCGAGCGAGGCGGCCTCGGCGGCCATGCGGTCCTGGGTCACCGGGGCCTCCGGCCCCACCGCCCGCACGATCGACCGGCCCGCCGCCGTCTGCAGCACCTCGAGCGGGGCCAGGTCCGTTCCGCTCATGGGGGCCGAACCGATCACGCGGCCCCCCATCGACTCGCTGACACGAGAACGGACAGACGGGGGTAGATCGGACCAAGCCGGTCGCCGCACAGCGCTCATGGCCGGAGTGTGCCGAACTGCGCTTTCACCCGCAAACCACAGTTCGTGTTGCGAGAATCGTGCGGGTCAGAAACCGAGCCTGGTCTGCAGCCACGCCACGGCCGCACGGGCCAGGCGGTGCTGGTAGGCCCGCAGCTCCGGCATGTCCGTGGGCGGCGAGTCCATCGAGGACTTCACGTAGTGGCCGGCGAGCACCGCGATCCAGCACGTCACCGCGTCCCGTTCGGTGCCGGGCGGCAGGCCGTACCGGCGCAGGGTGGCCTCGGGCGGCGGCCCGTCGTTGGTGCGCACGTGCAGCAGCATGGAGACCAGGTCGAGGTACGGCGCGCCGACGCTGCCGCGGATCCAGTCCGTCACCAGCGGCTTCTCGCCGAGCCGCGCGGGCAGCAGCACGTTCTGCACCCGCAGCGTGCCGTGCTGCAGGCTCTTGCCGGCGATCGCCTGGGGAGCGTGCGCCGCGATCTCCGCGAGCCCCTCCAGCCGGTTGGCGAGCCACGGCGAGTGGTTGGCGAGGCCGGCGGGCCGCTTGTCGGCGAGGTACTCCCACGAGTCGGTGGGGAAGACCCGCTCCTCGGGCAGGAACATCGGGTCGTCCGGCGCATCGACCTCCCCGATCCCGCGCACGACCTTGACCATGGTCGCGACGTCCTCCTCGGGAAAGGACGGGTCGATCGGCCGCACGTTGGACTTCATCGCGTAGCCGACGGCCACCCAGGTGCCGAGGTTCGGCAGCACGTCGTCGAGCGACCAGAGGAGCTCCGGGTGCGGGGCCGCGGCGGGCAGCAGCGGCGAGAGCGCGATCTCCTGGCGCAGGAAGTTCAGCGGCCCGGGCTGCTCCGTGCCGATCGCCTTGACGAAGACGTGGCCCTTGGTGGTCTGCACCTCGAAGCGCGCTCCGGGCAGGATCCCGGAGTCGTCAGGGTGCCGCGCGGCGATCACGCGGGCGCCGAGCAGATCGGTGATGCGGTCGCGCAGCACGGGCGGAAGCTCACGCCATCCGGGACGCAGGGCAGGGCTCACTGCGGCATCTTGTCGAAGATGTCCCCTTGCAGCAAGGAACCCATGCGAATTTCGCCCGCTATGCCGGGTTGGGGGTTCGCCTTCGAGGCCTAAGTTTCTTCGCTTTGGGCCGGCCCAGAGCGAAGAAACTTAGGCCTCGAAAGGAGAGTCAGTCGCGGGTACTGGTCGCGCGACTTCCTCGGGACCGGCGGCCGCGTCGTCAGTCGCAGTGTTTGTCTCGCGACTTCCTCGGGACACGGGTGTTGAGGGGGCCTCGTTCCTCGGCCCCCTCCACACCCGTGCCGCGTCGTCAGTCGCGGGTCAGCTTGCGGTACGTGACCCGGTGCGGGCGCGCCGCGTCGGCGCCGAGGCGCTCGACCTTGTTGGCCTCGTACGACTCGAAGTTGCCCTCGAACCAGTACCAGTTCGCCGGGTTCTCCTCGGTGCCCTCGTAGGCCAGGATGTGCGTCGCGACTCGGTCGAGGAACCACCGGTCGTGGGAGACCACGACGGCGCAGCCCGGGAACTCCAGCAGGGCGTTCTCCAGCGAGCCGAGGGTCTCGACGTCGAGGTCGTTGGTGGGCTCGTCGAGCAGCAGCAGGTTGCCGCCCTGCTTGAGCGTCAGCGCCAGGTTGAGGCGGTTGCGCTCACCACCGGACAGCACGCCAGCGGGCTTCTGCTGGTCCGGGCCCTTGAACCCGAACGACGCCACGTAGGCGCGCGACGGGATCTCGACGTTGCCGACCTTGATGAAGTCGAGCCCGTCGGACACGACCTCCCACAGCGTCTTCTTGGGGTCGATGCCGCCACGCGACTGGTCGACGTAGGAGATCGAGACGGTCTCGCCGACCTTCAGCTCGCCGCCGTCGAGCGGCTCCATGCCGACGATCGTCTTGAAGAGCGTGGTCTTGCCGACGCCGTTCGGGCCGATGACGCCCACGATGCCGTTGCGCGGCAGCGTGAACGACAGGCCGTCGATGAGCACGCGGTCGTCGAAGCCCTTCTTCAGGTTCGAGGCCTCCAGCACCAGCGAGCCCATGCGCGGGCCCGCGGGGATCTGGATCTCCTCGAAGTCGAGCTTCTTGGTGCGCTCCGCCTCGGCAGCCATCTCCTCGTAGCGGGCCAGGCGGGCCTTCGACTTGGTCTGGCGGCCCTTGGCGTTGGACCGCACCCACTCCAGCTCCTCCTTGAGGCGCTTGGAGAGCTTGGCGTCCTTCTTGCCCTGGACCTCCAGGCGCGCCTGCTTCTTCTCGAGGTACGTCGAGTAGTTGCCCTCGTACGGGTAGAGGCGCCCGCGGTCGACCTCGCAGATCCACTCCGCGACGTGGTCGAGGAAGTACCGGTCGTGGGTCACGGCGAGCACGGCGCCCGCGTAGGACGCGAGGTGCTGCTCGAGCCACAGCACGGACTCGGCGTCGAGGTGGTTGGTCGGCTCGTCCAGGAGCAGCAGGTCGGGCTTCTCCAGGAGCAGCTTGCACAGCGCGACGCGGCGGCGCTCACCACCGGAGAGCACCGAGACGTCGGCGTCCGGCGGCGGGCAGCGCAGGGCGTCCATCGCCTGCTCGAGCTGGGAGTCGAGGTCCCACGCGTCGGCCGCGTCGATGTCCTCCTGGAGGGTGCCCATCTCGGCCAGCAGCGCGTCGAAGTCCGCGTCGGGCTGCGCCATGAGCTCGGAGATCTCGTCGAACCGCGCCTTCTTGGCCAGGATCTCGCCGACGGCCTCCTGGACGTTGCCGAGGACCGTCTTCTCCTCGTTCAGCGGCGGCTCCTGCTGCAGGATGCCCACGGTGTAGCCGGGCGACAGGCGGGCGTCGCCGTTGCTCGGCGTGTCCAGCCCGGCCATGATCTTGAGGATCGTGGACTTACCGGCGCCGTTCGGCCCGACGACACCGATCTTGGCGCCGGGCAGGAAGTTCAGCGACACGTCATCGAGGATGACCTTGTCGCCGTGCGCCTTGCGCGCCTTGTACATGGAGTAGATGTATTCAGCCACTGCCTGTGTTCCACCGTTCACAGAAGGTACGTCGGATGGGGTGTGCTCTCGCGGAGCGGGTGCCAGGGTTCGTCCGCGCAGGAGAACCCTGGCACCCGCGGACCGCTGAGCACGACTGGCACCAGCCTACGCGGTCACCAGCTCCCGCTGCCCGACGCCCGCCTCGTCGTCCTCGACGCCCGGGGCGCCGACGCCGAACGGGTCGGCCGGCAGGCCGTCCGCGTCCCGAGGGGCAGGCGTGAGCGACTCGTGGTGCACGACCCGCGAGTACTCGACCTTGCCCCTGGTCGCGTCGACGCCGACCCCGGTCGCCTGAATCACCAGGTTCGAGCGCTGGGCCCCCTCGGCGGTCTCCCACTGCTCGACCTCCAGCCGGCCCGTGACGACCAACGGGTCGCCCTTGCGCACCGACCTGGCGAGGTTCACCGCCGCCGTCCGCCAGGTCTTCACCGAGAACCACAGCGTGGGGCCGTCGGTCCAGTCGCCGTCCTCGTTCACGAAGCGCCGCGTGCTGGCCACGCGGACCATGGCGTACTCCTTGTCCTTGCCGGTGTGCAGCGCGGGGGTGTTGCCGGCGCGGCCGGAGACGGTCACCGTCACGTCGTTCATGGAGCCCTCCTGGGTGTCCCGGACCGGCCCTCGCGGCCGGCCCGTACCCAGCATCAGGCGCGGACGGAGCGCAGGTCCGGCAGCCGGGCACCACCTGTGGACGAAACCCGGATCTGGCTGCCTGTGGTCGTGTTCTCTTCCACGCGGAGCGGTACGGAGGGTCCGTCGTCGCGCGCACTCTGTGCGAGCTCGCGCACCGCGCGGTGCTCGTCGAGCAGCTTCTGGGTGGGCACACCGAGCGTCTGCTGCAGCACTCTCTCCAGGGCGGCGCGGCCCGAGGCGATGACGCCCTGCGCCCGGCGGGCGGCCAGCGCGCGGCGCATCTGCATCGCCACGAGGAACACCACGAGCGCCGCGACGGCTGCCACGACCGCGAGGACGCCGAGCACGGTGGTCCAGGTGTCCCCGACGGGCAGGATCCCCATGGAGGCCAGTACCGTCGCGATCCCGAGCAGCACCGCCAGCAGCACGGCGCCGAGCGCGAGCCGCCGGGTGAGCGGCTGCGTCGTCGGGCCGCGGGTGTCCAGGGTGATGCTCTGCAGCGCCGCCGACACCGCGCCGGCGACGTCCCGGGCGCTGGCCACGCTCTCGGCGAGCGACCGCTGCCAGCCCGGCTTGAGCGACTCCCCCGAGCCCGTGAGCCAGCGCGACCTGGACAGCGCGATCGAGTCGGGGTCCGGGTTGCGGAACTCGGGCGAGCCGTAGCCGTTGCGGACCGCCGCGCCGACCTGGGCGGCGACGGACTCCAGCCCGGCGGCGCGCGCCAGGGCGTCGACCTCGCGCTCCAGCACGGTGTCGATGTGCCACGGCACCTCGGACGGCGTCTGGCTCAGCAGCAGCGTCGCGGCGGCGTCCAGCTCGCCCGCGGCGCGGCCGGCCGAGACCGACCGGCGGGCCACGGTCTGCTCGAGCAGCCCGCGCAGGTCCTCGATGCCGATGTCCGTCTTGCTCGACGCCGCGATGACCGGCACGTCGTCCAGGCCGTCGTCGCGCAGCAGGCGCTTCACGTCGTTGACCAGGTTGTCGCGCTGCCCCACGGGCACCGTGTCGATCTGGTTGAGCACCACCACGGTCGAGGCCCGCATGCCCGACGAGTCGCGCAGGTAGCCGGTGTGCAGGGCGTCGTCGGCGTACTTCTGGGGGTCCACCACCCAGACCAGGAGGTCCACGAGCGGCAGCACCTTGTCCACGACCTCGCGGTGGCCGGGGGCCACCGAGTCGTGGTCGGGCAGGTCGAGCAGCACGAGCCCGCTCAGGGCCGCCTCGTCGGCGGAGTCCAGCTCGCCCGCCCGGGTGATGCGACGCTCGCGCTCCACACCGAGCCAGTCGAGCAGCGTCGCGGCGTCGTCGCTCCACGAGCACGCGGTGACCTTGGCCGTGGTGGGGCGCTTGACGCCGACGTCGGCGAAGGTCAGCCGGGAGATCTTGTTGAAGGTGCTCGACTTGCCCGAACCGGTGCCGCCCGCGAGCGCCACGACGGTGTGGTCGACGCCGAGCGCGAGCCGTTCGCGCACGCCGGCGACCGAGCTGGCGACCTTGCCGAACACGGTGTCGTCGAGGCGGGATCCGGCGATCTGGAGGGCGCGGCCCAGGTCCTCGGTGCGAGCGCCGAGGGTCGCGTCGTGGCTCGTCATGTCAGCCTCCTGAGCTCGGCCAGCCGCACGCGGAGCGGAGCGGCCGCGTCGTCGGCTAGCGCGGGGACGTCAAGGGCACTCTGGACAGAACGGGCCTCTTCCGCAACCGCTAGCGCGACCTGGTCGGCAAGTTCGCCCTGCAGCTCCTCGATCGCGTCGCCCGCGGTCTCGCCGAGGACGCGGTCCAGGAGCGTCGTGGAGTCCTCGTTGCCGAGCGCGACCGCCTGCAGGAGCGTGGCCAGGCCCTGGTCGCCGAAGGCCTTGCGGGCGCCGGCGGCCCGGAGGGCGGCCTCGGAGCCCGCGCTGTCGGGGTCGGAGTCGGCCATGCGCCCGACGACGTCGTCGGCCCGCCGGGACCAGTCGGCGGCCGTCCGCTGTCCCCAGGCCAGGCGGTCCTTGGCGCGGCCTGAGCCGGACGGCAGGATCGTCTCGCCGGCGGCCGGGGCGCCGGGCCCGGCGAGGGCGCCGCGCAGGCTCTCCTCGGTGCGGACGCCGGCGGCGACGAAGGCGCGGGTGGCGGTGGCCTCGATCTCCTCGCGCAGCCGGAGCAGCGCGGTCTCGCGGGCCTTGCCCGCGCGCTTGGTGGTGCGGGCGATGCCGTCGCGGACCGTGACGCGGGAGATGTGGTCGGTGCTGGCGATCTCGGCGAACCGTGCGGCCACGGTGCCCTCGCCCGCGGTGCCGGACAGGACGGCGGTGCGCGCGGCGAGCTGCTCGTCCGGGACCACGGACTGGACGGCGTTGCGCAGGTCGAAGGCGGCGGTGCCCTGCTGCTCCACCGCGGTGACGAGCCCCGTGACCCAGTCGGGCAGGGCGCCGAGCGCGCCCTTGAGGGTGCGCAGGATCACGGTGCGCGAGCGCTCGGGCCCGGCCATCAGGTTGAGCCAGCGCTGGATGGGCGCCACGAGCTGGGGGGCGAGCAGGCCCTCGTGCGGGCCGACGTCGGGCACGATGAACAGCGGGACGTCCTTCATGCCGCGCTCCCGCAGGCGGGAGTTGAGGTCGGCACGGATCGTCGTCAGGTTCTCCTTGGGCACCCGGTTGAGCACCATCGCAACGCTCGCGCCGCGCTCCTTGGCGCGGTCCAGCGCCTGCCAGGGCAGGGCGTCGCCGTAGCGGGCGGCCGTGGTGACGAAGAGCCACAGGTCGGCCGCCTCGAGGAGCTGGTGGGCCGTGGACCGGTTCTCCTTGAGGAAGGAGTCGAGGTCCGGGGCGTCCATCAGCGCCGTACCGCGCGGGACGCCCTCGTGCTTGACCAGGCGGGCCAGCTCCGTGACAGGGCCCGCCGTGAGCGTGTCCACGTCGCGCGGGTGCACGCCCACCACGGGTTCGCGGGTGGTGGGCCGCAGCACCCCGGCCTCGGACACCTCCTCCTGCAGGAGGCTGTTGAAGAGCGTGGACTTGCCGGCGCCCGTGGAGCCGGCCAGCACCACGACGGCGGGACTCGACAGCTCGGCGAGGCGCGGGAGCAGGTGCTCGTCGAGCTGGGCCAGCAGGCGTTCGCGGGACGCCTCGGCCTCCTCGGCGCCGTCGACCGGCAGGGGCAGGGTCGCCGAGGCGACGTCGCGGCGCAGGTCCTGCACGACGTCGTGCACGGTGAACCCGAGCTGTTCCGCAACGTTCGGGTCCACACCACCCCGACGGCCGAGCACTGCGGAGCGTGTTCCTGAAGTCACGGCTTCATCCTGATAGGTCAAGATCGTTCTGCCAAGCCGTAGCACCTGGTAGGTATACGGAAACCGACGTTTCGTGCGAGCCGTCAGGGTGAGCCGACAACGCTCGACGACAGCAGACCAGTGCCCCCGGCAGGATTCGAACCCGCGACCTAGTCATTAGAAGTGACCCGCTCTATCCAGCTGAGCTACGGAGGCAAGCGAGCCGAGTTTAGCCTAGGTCTAGCCGGTCTTGACCATGACAAATGCGGGTCTCGATCCGCGGGACGGCGGGCCTGACGGGGCCTGCTCAGGCCCCCGGAGCCCCGCAGGCCACATCGCGTTCGGGCAGGTCACCGGTCCGCAGGAACGCCGTCGCGAGGTCGTCGGCGCAGTCGTTGCCCAGCCGCAGGTAGGAGAGGTGTCCGCCCTGGTCGGCGGTCACCATGCGCGCCCGGTCGCCGAACGCCGCGCGCAGGTCCCGGGCTCCGGACAGCGGCGTCGCGGGGTCGCGGAGGTTCTGCAGGATCAGCACGTTGGCCGGTCCGTCGTCGGTGATCTTCACCCGCGGCTCGGCCGGCTCGGACGGCCAGAAGGCGCAGGGGGTGATGTTCGCCGCGGCGGCCCCGAACATCGGGTGGCGGACCCGGTCGAGCGCGACGTTCACCTGGTAGCGCCACACCTGCTCCGGCCAGTCGGAGTCGTTGCAGATCACGTGGAGCTGGCTGGCGATGTAGTTGTCGGCCGGGATCTCGGCGTCCGCCGCCTGGGTTGCCGCGCCGGGACCGGACGACGGCGCGGCGGGCTCCGCCGTCGGACCCGCGGGCGCGCCGGACACCGGGACGGGCTCGCCCCGGTCGAGCGCGCGCCAGGTCTCGGCGAGCCCCGGCAGGCTCGTGTCGTAGTAGAGGGCGGCGAACGTGGCGAACCGGAACGCCGCGCCGGTGTACCCGTCGGGGCTGGGCTCCCGGTCCAGGCGGGCCGCGAGCTCGAAGTACGTGGCCCGCACCTGGCGGGGCGTGTCGCCCAGGCCGTACTCGGGATGGTCCGCGGCGAACCGGGCGAAGTCCGGGAACCGGTCCTCGACGCCCTCGCCGAACAGGCGGGCGAACGAGGCGTCCCAGCCGCCGGGCCCGGTGGCGCTGTCGAGCAGGAACCGGTCGCTGCGCTCGGGGAACATCGAGGTGTAGACCGAGCCCAGGTAGGTGCCGTACGAGATGCCGAAGTAGGACACCTTCTCCTCGCCGAGCGCCGCGCGGACCTGGTCCATGTCGCGGGCCGTGTTGGCCGTGGTGACGTGCGGCAGCAGCCACGCCGTGGACGACGACCCGCACTTCTCGGCGACGTCGGCCACCCGCTCCGCCTCGCTGCGCACGTCGGCCGGGCCACGCGCGTACATCGGGATGTTGGTCGGGTGCTCCAGCGGAGTGAGGTCGCAGGTCACGGGGGTGCTGTGGCCGACGCCGCGCGGGTCCATGCCGATGATGTCGTACTGGTCCAGCAGGTCCTGCGGCAGCTTCAGCACGTCGCGCAGGCCCGCCGGGTAGGCCAGGCCCTCGCCTCCCGGGCCGCCGGTGTTGGTGAGCAGCACCCCGCGCCGCTCCTGCGGGTTCGTGCTGGCCAGGCGCGAGACGGCCACCTCGATGGTGCGCCCGTCCGGCTCGGCGTAGTCCAGCGGGACGTCGATGGTGCCGCACTCCAGCCCGGGCGCGGCCACCGCCTCGGGGCAGTCGCCCCAGGTGATCGCGGGGGCCGTGGCCGCCGCCCGGCTCGGGAACGGAGCCGGCGCGGACGACGCCGTCGACGGCGCCACGGCGGCCGCCAGGAAGGCCACGGCGATCGTCAGCACGGACACACGCATCACCCGGCCCGGTGGGGTCGGCTCCGGACGGTCAACGTCACGCGCTGGTGTCGAGGTCATGCCTAGATCTCACCGGGCCCGGGCCGCGCCTGCCAGTGCAACGGCGTCATGTTTCACCCATGACATCCCGCTGGCCCCGCAGGTGACACGGCGTCACTGGTGCGCGGCCCCGGACGGTGCGGGCCCGGTGAGTGTCACAGGCTCGTCGTAGCCTTCCCGCATGCTCTCCGGACCGACCGACCTCTCCCCCGACGCCGCGCGCCGGCTGCGCCTGCGCACGCAGGGCCTGGTGCTGCCCGACGGGCCCAGCACGGCGGCGCCGGCCGACGTCGTGCGCCGGATGGTCGCCCTCCAGGGGCAGGACCTGCCCGCCGTGCTGCGGGCGGTCGCCGTCCGCTGCCAGCCCGGCACCACGGTGGACGACGTCCGCGCCGCGTTCGACGACGGCACCCTGGTGCGCGGGTGGACGCAGCGCGGCACCCTCTTCGCGACCACGCCCGCCGACCTGGCCGCGCTCGTCTCGCTCACGGGCGAGCGCGTGACGCACCTGGGCCGGCGGGTCCGCGAGGTGGAGGGCCTGGACGACGCGATCGTGGACCGGGCGGAGGCCGTCACCCGGGCGGCCCTCACGGCCTCGGACGGCGGGGTCACGCGCGCCGAGATGATCGACCGGTGGCAGCAGGCCGGCATCCCCATCGAGGGGCAGCGCGGGTACCACCTGATCGTCACCCTGGCGCTGCGCGGGGTACTGCACTGGGGGCCGTTCGCGGGCGCGCAGCAGCGCATGGTCGCGACGCCTGCCCCTGCGGGCGGCGTCCTGGCCGAGGAGCCCGCGGCGGCCCTCGCCCGCATCGCCCGCGCCTACTTCACGAGCCGCGGGCCGGCCACCGTCGACGACCTGGCCTGGTGGATCGGCCTGCCCAAGACGCCCGTGCGTGCCACCGTGACCGCGCTGCGCGCTGCCGAACCGGACGCCCTGGCCGACGTCACGGTCGACGGACGGGCGATGCTGGTCGGGCGCGGGGTGGACCCGGACGGGCTGGCGGAGCCCGGCGGCGTCGTGCTGGTGCCGGGGTTCGACGAGATGGTGCTGGGCTACCAGGACCGCGACCTGGTCGCGGACGCCGAGGCGATGCGCACCGTCGTCCCGTTCAGCAACGGCATCTTCCGGCCCGCGGTGCTGCTGGACGGGCGGCTGGTCGGCACCTGGCGGCGCGCGCCCAAGGCCGGCGAGGAGGCGTACGAGCTGGTGCCGGGGGCCGCGGGGTCGACCCGCACGGCCGTGGAGGAGGCGGTGGCGGCCTGGCCGCACGGTTGACGGGCCCTGGCTGCGGGCGGTCGCCTACGGAGAGGCTTCGTCCGTGAAGTAGGCGGCGGTCTCGTCGTCGGCCGGGTAGTAGGACTCGATCGCCACCTCGTCGAGCGTGATGTCCATCGGGGTGCCGAACGTCGTGATCGTGGAGAAGAGCCGCAGCTCCCGCCCGGCGAAGCGGATGATCATCGGGATCACCACGTCCGACTCGGCCTCGATCGACCTCCGGTCGGCGGACGCGTCCGACGTGCCGGGGGCCAGGAGCTCCTCGTAGAGGGCGGTCAGCTCGGCGTCGGGCACGGTGGCGAGCTGGCGCCGCACCCGGGACCCGAACACGGAGCGCACGTCGGCCAGGTTGACGACGAGCGGGGCGAGCCCACGCGGGTCCAGACCCAGCCGCACCAGGTTGACCGGCGGGCGCAGCAGGTCGGGCGCGACGCCGGCGAAGAACCGGTCCACGGCCCGGTTGGTCAGCAGGATGTTCCAGCGGCGGTCGAAGACGAGCGCCGGGTACGGCTCGTGCGCGCGCAGCACGCGCGCGACCGCGTCCCGCGCCGTGGCCAGGGCGTCGCCTCCGAGCGGGCGCTCGGCGTACCGCGGTGCGAACCCCGCGGCGAGCAGCAGCCGGTTGCGGTCGCGCAGCGGCACGTCGAGCTGCTCCGCGAGCCGGAGCACCATCTCGGCGCTCGGCCGGGACTTCCCGGTCTCCACGAGGCTGACGTGCCGTGCCGAGACGTCGGCGGCGATCGCGAGGTCGAGCTGGCTCAGCCGACGCCGCTGCCGCCACTGCCGCAACAGCTCCCCCACGGTTCCCATGGCGTCGAGTGTCGTGCACCGCCGACCGGGGCGCCATGAACTCCCAGTTCATCGACAGCGCCCGCCGCCCCGCCGAAGACTGCGGGCATGACGACACAGGACATGACGCCGCAGAGCAGCACGACCGACAACACGAGCATCATCAGCGCAGCCTTCACGGCCCTCACCGAGACCGGTGACGTCGACGCCGTCGCCCGGGTGCTGACCGAGGACTTCGCGCACCACCGGCCCGACGGGACATCGCGGACCAAGGCCGAGTGGCTGGCCGCCGTCCGCGGGTCGCTGGAGCACATCGACGGGATGGAGGTGACGGTCCTGCACCTGCTGGCCGACGGCGACCAGGTGATGCTGCACTCGCGGCGGCGGCTGCCCACCGGGCCGGAGATCACGGTGGTCGACATCATGCGGTTCGAGGACGGGCTGATCGCTGAGGCCTGGGAGCTCATCGAGCCGACGAAGGAGGCCGACGCGCACCTGACCTGGTGGGCGTGACGCCTCCGCCGGGGGCGCGTGCGGGGACGGCGGGTCAAGATGGAGCATGCTGCTCGCCGAGGTCGCCGCCACGTCCGACGCCGTCGCCGCCACGCGCTCGCGCCTGGCCAAGCGCGCGGCCATCGCGGATCTGCTCCGCCGGACGGCGGACGGGGCAGGTGGCGCAGCGCCGTCGGACGCCGGTCCAGCCGGCGTTGCGGAGGCGGTCTCCGACGACCTGGAGATCGTCGTCGCCTACCTCGCCGGCGCGCTGCGGCAGCGCCGCACGGGCCTGGGCTACGCCGCGCTGCGCGACCTGCCGCCGCCGTCGTCGGACGCCACGCTCACGGTGCGCGACGTCGACGCGGCGTTCGCCGCGATGGCGTCGCTTGAAGGATCCGGCTCGGCCCAGGCCCGGTCGACGGCGGCCGGGGAGCTCTTCGGCGCCGCGACCGAGCGCGAGCAGGCGTTCCTGCGCGGGCTGGTCGCTGGCGAGCTGCGGCAGGGCGCGCTCGACTCGGTCGTGGTCGACGCGATCGCGGAGGCCGCCGACGTCCCGGCCGACGCCGTCCGCCGCGCCGTCATGCTGCGCGGGGCCACCGGGCCGGTCGCGAGCGCCGCCCTGCTCGCGGACGATCCGCTCACCGCCCTGGCGGGTTTCACGCTGGAGGTCGGGCGGCCGGTGCGGCCGATGCTCGCGCAGTCGGCCCCGGACATCGCGGCGGCGTTCGAGAAGCTCGGGGGCGGTGAGCCGACCGAGCTGTGCGTGGACGTGAAGCTGGACGGCATCCGCATCCAGGTGCACCGGCTCGGCGACGACGTGCGCGTGGTCACGCGCTCGCTGGACGACATCACCGAGCGAGTGCCGGAGATCGTCGACGTGGTGCGCGCCCTCCCGTCGGACCGCCTGGTGCTCGACGGCGAGGCGCTCGGCGTCGGGCCGGACGGCGTACCCCGGCCGTTCCAGGAGACGGCGGCCCGCTCGGCGACCCACGAGTCCGGGCGCGGGTCCTCGCGGGGGCCGGCGCGGGCGGCGTCGGCGGAGGAGGCGCTGGCCGACCAGTTCCAGCTCACGCCGTTCTTCTTCGACGTGCTGCACGCCGGTGGCCGCGACCTGCTCGACGCTCCGCTGCGCGAGCGCCTGACGGTCCTGGACGAGGTCGCGGGGCCGCACACGGTGCGCCGTCTGCTCACCTCCGACGCCGACGAGGCGGCCGAGTTCTTCGCGGGCGCGCTCCGCGAGGGCCAGGAGGGCGTGGTGATCAAGTCGCTGGACACCCCGTACGCGGCCGGACGCCGCGGCGCGGGCTGGGTCAAGGTGAAGCCCCGCAAGACGCTGGACCTCGTGGTGCTGGCGGTCGAACGCGGTTCGGGCCGCCGCGAGGGCTGGCTGTCCAACATCCACCTGGGCGCGCGGGACCCCGAGGGCGGCTTCGTGATGCTGGGCAAGACCTTCAAGGGCATGACCGACCAGATGCTCCAGTGGCAGACCGAGCGGTTCCGGGAGCTGGAGGTCGAGGACAACGGCTGGGTCGTGAAGGTGCGCCCCGAGCAGGTCGTGGAGATCGCATTCGACGGCCTGCAGCGCTCGACCCGCTACCCGGGCGGGCTGGCGCTGCGGTTCGCGCGGGTGCTGCGCTACCGCGACGACAAGACAGCCGCGGAGGCGGACACGATCGACACGGTCCGCTCGCTCGCCGTCTGACCTATCTTCTTTCGAGGCCTAAGTTTCTTCGCTTTGAGCCGGCTCAAAGCGAAGAAACTTAGGCCTCAAAGGGGATGTGCGCCACGACATCCAGATGACGCCGACGACGCGAGCCGGCGAAGGAAGCCGGGTCGGAGCTCAGGACTCCGGGTCGTACATGAGCTCCCGGACCTCCTGGGCACAGCGACAGCCCTCCGCGATCCGGGCCGCCCACTTCAGCGCCTCCTCGCGGTTTGCCACCTCCAGGATCGAGAACCCGCCGATCACGGCCTTCGTCTCCGGGAACGGGCCGTCCGTCACGGTGCCGTCGGTCGCGACGACCGACGCCTGCTGGTGCTCCAGCCCGGCACCGAAGATCCAGACGCCGGCGTCCTTGGCCGCCTGCACGACGGCGTGCGAGGCCTCGGCCACGGCGGGCAGGTCCTCCTGCGGGAACGTCATCGCGCCGTCGTCGAACGAGATCAGGTATCGCGGCATCGCAGTCCTCCAGGTCTCGGCGGCCCGTCGGGCCGGTCTCCTGCGGGGTGGACGCCGTCCGCCGGCGAAACTCATCGGGAGGCCCCCCAGCGCAAGCGGCCGTTGGCCGGACCCGGACGGCGCCGGGGCACACGTTGTGCCCTCGGGTAGGTAACGGTGAGCTAGCAGTGCTGCCTCAGCGTTACCTACCCAGGGGCGCACAGCTCTCCCGGAGGTCGGTTGGCACCGCGTCCGCCAACCCGTCCAGCCCTAGATGTGATGTCCAGGGAGGTTGTTTCTGGATTCGGGCGACACGCGGTCGGAGTTAGGGGCCGAGGAAGGCCTCCGGTTGTGGAGTGGAGTTGTCGAGAAACCACTTCCTACCGGAGGCCTTCGTGACCCACGCTAACGCCCTGCTGACCCCGCGAGCACGTCTGCGCCTGGCGCGTCTGGTGGTCGAGTCCGGGTGGACCATCACCAGCGCCGCGAAGATGTTCATGGTCTCGCCCCGCACAGCCGGCAAGTGGGCCCACCGCTACCGCACCGAGGGGCCCGCGGGCATGACCGACCGGTCCTCACGCCCGCGCCGCAGCCCGCACCGGACCCCACGACCCGTGGTCAAGCAGATCGTGGGCCTGCGGTGGCGCCACCGCCTGGGCCCGGCGCAGATCGCCGGGCGCCTGGGTATGCCGGCCTCGACCGTGCACGCCGTCCTGGTCCGGACCAGGATCAACCGCCTGTCCCGGATCGACCGGGTCACCGGCGAACCGATCCGCCGCTACGAACACGAGTACCCGGGTTCGTTGATCCACGTCGACGTGACCAAGTTCGGCAACATCCCCGACGGCGGCGGGCACCGCTACGTCGGCCGCCAGCAGGGCGCAGCCAACAAACTCGCTACCACCGGCCTGCCCCGCGGCGCGGACTACAAGCCCCGCACCGGGACCGCGTTCCTGCACACCGTGATCGACGACCACTCCCGGGTCGCCTACGCCGAGATCCACACCGACGAGAAGGCCGACACCGCAGTCGGCGTCCTGCACCGCGCGACCGCCTGGCTGGCCGAACACGGCGTGAGCGTCCAGCGGGTCCTCTCGGACAACGGGGCGGCCTACCGGTCCCACGCCTGGCGTGATGCCTGCGCTCAGCTCGGTATCAAGCACAAGCGCACGCGCCCCTACCGGCCCCAGACCAACGGCAAGATCGAACGCTTCCACCGCACCCTGGCCGACGGCTGGGCCTACGCCCGCCGCTACACCTCGGAGACCGAACGCCGCGACGAGCTACCCGGCTGGCTGCACTACTACAACCACCACCGCGCCCACTCAGCGATCGGCAACCAACCACCCATCACCCGACTGAACAACCTCCCTGGACATCACA
>NZ_ARQM01000018.1 GCF_000385135.1 Promicromonospora sukumoe 327MFSha3.1
CCCTGCGCATGCTCGCGGGTCTCGAGGACGTCAACGGCGGGCACATCTTCATCGGTGACCGGGACGTCACCGACGTGCAGCCCAAGGACCGCGACATCGCGATGGTGTTCCAGAACTACGCGCTGTACCCGCACATGTCGGTGGCGGACAACATGGGCTTCGCCCTGAAGATCGCGGGCACCCCGAAGGCGGAGATCCGCCAGCGGGTCGAGGAGGCCGCGAAGATCCTCGACCTCACCGAGTACCTCGACCGCAAGCCGAAGGCCCTCTCGGGTGGCCAGCGTCAGCGTGTCGCCATGGGCCGCGCCATCGTGCGTCAGCCGCAGGTGTTCCTCATGGACGAGCCGCTGTCGAACCTCGACGCCAAGCTCCGCGTCCAGACCCGTACCCAGATCGCGTCGCTGCAGCGCCGCCTGGGCGTCACCACGGTCTACGTGACCCACGACCAGACCGAGGCCCTCACCATGGGCGACCGCATCGCGGTCCTCAACGGTGGCATCCTGCAGCAGGTCGGCACCCCGCGTGAGATGTACGACCGCCCGAGCAACGTCTTCGTCGCCGGCTTCATCGGCTCCCCGGCCATGAACATCGGTACGTTCGACGTCAAGGAGGGCAACGTCAAGGTCGGTTCGGCCAGCGTCCCCCTGGAGCGCTCGATCGCCTCCACCATCAGCGAGGCCGACGGCGGCAAGGTCACCCTGGGCTTCCGCCCCGAGGCCCTCGACGTCGTCCCGTCCGGCACCTCCGGCTCGTTCGAGGTCGAGGTCAACCTGGTCGAGGAGCTCGGCTCCGACGCCTTCGTCTACGGCTCGCTCAAGGGCGACGCCGCCGACGTCGACCTCTCCGCCGGCGACACCAACCAGGTCATCGTGCGCATCGACCCGCGCGGTGTGCCGGACAAGGGTGACGTCATCTCCGTCGCCATCCAGGCCGGCCACTCGCACGTGTTCTCCGCGACCACGGGTGAGCGCCTCGGCTGAACCGACGCCTGACAACAGGCCCGGGTGAGGCATCGCGACTGTTCTACGAAGGATCCCGACGTGTTCTACACGAGGCCGTGCAGCGGTGACGCCCGACGTCCCGACCAGGACCGAGCATGGCTCCCCATGGCTGCTGCCGAGCAGCTCTACGAAAGTCGTGGCGCCATGGAGGTAGTCGATGCCGCTGACGTCGATGCCGCCGGGACGCCCCGGCCACGTTGGACGATCGAGTTCTCGGGATGCGACGCCCGGGTCCGATTCCTCGATCGACACGGGGCGGTCTGGCGCCAGGTCGACTACCGCACGATCGACGGTCGTCTCTGGCGTCAGCGCGTCTCTGACTACACCTACCCCGATGGCTCAAGGCTGTGGGAGCCCTCCGAGCTCATGTCCGAAGTGGAGTCCGTGGTCCACCCTGACGGCACCGGATCTCTGACGATCCTCGACAAGACCAAGTGCAAGCCCGGGACCTGGCTCGTCAGCCAGTTCTCAGCCAGAGCCTCCGAGGCCTATTGGGTCGATCGGCCGGAGTTCGGAGGCTGGGCTGCGCTCACCCACCCTGGCCGGTCGGCCCATGAGGTGGCCGGCACAGAGGCCGCCGCCAGCGCTCGGTGACAGTTGCTGGCCCGAGGCCAGGATCGCTCGCTGTCCTGAAACCGCGCCAGGCTCTCGACAAAGACGACCCAAATACTGCAGCAGCCCGGACCAGGGCTCGAGGCCCGACGCCGTTAGGCTCACGCAGCCTTGTGCGAGCACGTGGTCGAACTTGCGCTCGACCCCCACCAGTACAAAAAACGGACCCACCATCAGGTGGGCCCGCTCCCGTAGACGGCTGTGCCGCCCCATTTGTGTGTCCGGAGGGGGACTTGAACCCCCACGTCCGATAAAGGACACTAGCACCTCAAGCTAGCGCGTCTGCCATTCCGCCACCCGGACAGGTGACCCGTTCTCGGCGTTTCCGCCTTCCCGGTGCGTGGAAAAACATAGCACGCAGAACGGGTCGGGTCCGAATCGAAAAGCGTGTGACCTGGACCGCTCTCTCAGCCGGCCGCCCGGACGACGCCCGGACCCCGGCGACCGCGGCCCCGGCCAGGCCCGGCGACCGGCCCCACCAGGCGCTTCGCGTCAGCCCAGGAGCTGCTCCGTCACCGCCCAGAGCCGCGCCTCACGGTCCCGGTCGTGCGCGAACGGTTCCACCTCGCGCTCCTTGGTCTTGACCACGAAGGCGCCGTCGCGCAGGTGCGCCCACCGGTCGTCCAGCGCCACGGCCGCGAGCAGCGGGCCCGACCGCTCCGGCGTCGAGACGCCAGGGATGCGGCCGACGACGCGTCCGATGCGCTGCATCGCGGGACCGTGCTCCCGGGACAGCCCGCTGCCCGGCATGAAGCCCGGCTCGAAGACCGACACCGCGACGCCGTCGGGCAGCCGGCGCTGGAGCTCGTGGGCGTAGTACAGGATCGCGAGCTTCGAGTTCGAGTAGGCGATCCCGGCGTCCTTGGTGCCGGACGGCGAACCGGCCGGCGTCGGGCGCACGAGGTCCAGCGGGTCGCGCCAGACGGCCGGCGGTACGCCGAGCAGGCGACGCGGGGTGTTCAGGTAGTAGGTGTTGGAGCCGAGCAGCACGATCCGGGCCGGCGCCGCGAGCGCCCCGGCCAGGTCGCGCACGAGCTGGGCGTGCGCGAGGTGGTTGATCGCGAAGGTGAGCTCGTGCCCGTCCGCGGAGGCCGCGTGGGTGTCGGCCACGGACACCCCGGCGTTGCCGATGATCGCGCGCAGCGGCCGGACGGCGCCGTCGTCCAGCAGGCGCCGGGCCTCCTTCGCGGCCGCGCGGACGTCGGCGAGGCTGCCCAGGTCTGCGCCGACGGCGTGAGCGGTGGCGCCCTCCGCCCTGGCCTGCGCGGTGATCGCGTCCAGGCGGGGTCCGGGGCGGCCGACCAGGAGCAGGTCGGGCCGGCGTTCGGGGCTGCGGCGGGCCATGGCCAGGACGGCGGAGCGGCCGAGGCCGCCGGTCGGTCCGGTGATGAGCACGGTTCCGGTGTCTGAGGTCGTCATACGGCCATCGTGGGGCGCCCTTGGCGGCCGGAGGCAGTCGTCGCCCTGTCGTAGGACTGGCAGGGCCACCACAAGCCCCGCGGCCGGGGCGCAGACTGGGGTCATGGAGCTCGGACCGGCGATACGACACTGGCGCGACCGGGTCTCCCCCGCCTCGGCGGGGGTACCCGTCGGTGCCCGACGGCGCGCCACGGGGTTACGGCGTGAGGAGCTGGCCCAGCTCGCCGGCATCTCGGTCGACTACCTGACGCGCCTGGAGCAGGGGCGGGCCACGGCGCCGTCGGACCAGGTGGTGGAGGCGCTCGCGCGGGGGCTCCGACTGAGCGACCCCGAGCGGGAGCTGCTGTTCCGCCTCGCGGGGCTGACGGCGCCGGGGCGTGGCATGGTCCCCGGGCGCATCCCGGCGAGCGTGCAGCGGCTGCTCGACCGGTTCGACGGGCACCCCGCGGTGGTCTACGACGCGATGTGGAACCTGGTGACGGCCAACGCCGCCTACGACGCCCTGATGGGCCGGACCACGGCGTGGCAGGGACTGGAACGCAACGCCGTCTGGCGGCACCTGCTCGGGCCCGCCTCCCGCGTGGTGCACACCGAGCAGGAGGAGGCCGAGCTGGTGGCGGGCCTGGTCGCCGACCTGCGGCTGACGGCCACGCGGTACCCGGCGGACCCGCGCCTGCGTCGGCTGGTGTCGGAGCTGCGCGCGCAGAGTGCCGAGTTCACGCGGCTGTGGGAGGCGATCGACGTGAGCCCGCAGGAGTCACCGACGCGGCTGAAGGTGGTGGACCACCCCGAGGTGGGGCGCATCCGCACCGACTGCGACACCCTCGTGGTGGCCGGTGACGACCTGCGGATCATGGTCTACACCTGCGAGCCCGGCACGCAGGACGCCGAACGGCTCGCCCTGGCCATCGTGCTGGGCACCCAGGCGATGGACGAGGTCGGTCCCCCGGCACGCGGGTGAGCGCGAGGCCGCCGGTGCGCTACGCCGGGTCCCCGTCGACGTAGACCTCCAGATCCGCGTTCCTCTCCGGCCAGAAGCAGACCATGCCGGCGACCCGCAGCCCCTCGCGCAGCGGGGTGTCGTAACCCCAGACGACGTCGCGCAGCACCTTGCCGCCGGCGGCGACGCTCCAGTACGCGGCCGTGCCCTTGTAGGCGCAGTAGCTCACGGTCTCGGTCGGCCGCAGCAGGTCCATCCGCACGTCGACCCGGGGCAGGTAGTACCTGGGCGGCTGCCCGGTCTGGACCAGGACGACGGGGCGGCGCGACTCGGCGACGACCTCGCCGCCCACCACGACGCGCACGTGCCGGGCGGACGGCATCGCGTCGACCCGGACGTACGGGTCGCGCGCGTGCGTGTGGATCACCTCCTCCTCGGCGAGCCAGGTGTCCAGGGCCGCCCAGTCGAGCGTCACCGCGTCGCGCAGGGCCTCGACGGGCGCCTCCGGGTAGCGCCGGGCGGCGCCCGGCAGCACGGTGTCACCCATGACGACGTCGAACAGCTCGCAGACGCCGAGGCTGCGCGACCTCGGTCCCGGACCCGCCGGGCGCAGGCCGGCCCACAGGGCGTCGGGCGCGAAGAAGTACTGGGGGTAGAAGCTGTGCTCCCAGGCCAGCAACGGCGGGTCGGCGTCGGCCACCAGCACGCCCGCGCTGTAGGCCCGGATCCGCACCGACCCGGCCTCGACCGTCCCCGGCGCCGTGACCGCCCGGTGCCCGGCCGCCGCAGGCGCCGCCAGGGCGCCCGTGCTCTCCCGCTCCGCGATGTCGCTCATCTCGTCCGTCCCTCTCGTCGTTCGTCCTCTCGTCCCTCTGACCGGCCGGGACGGCGATCCGTGACGACGAGTGTCAGTGGTCGGGTGTTCCCTTGTCCCATGGACGGACCAAAGGACGAACCCACGGGCGTCCCGGGCACGGCGCGAAAGACGCGGACGACGCCGACCCGGTTCGCGATCGACGCGGTCACCGCGCTGCGGCTGGTGCGCGAGGACCCGGGCGCCGGGGCGCACGTGCCGCTGGTCGCGCCGGTGGTGCTGCGCAGCCACGCCATGTCGATGCTCTACCACGACGCGGCCGCCGGCCTGCTGGACGACCGGGCGGCGCGACGGCTGCTCGACCGGCTCGCCACGCTCAAGATCCGCCTGCTGGGCGACCGGGTCTCGCGCGCGACCGCGTGGAAGGTCGCGCGCCAGCTCGGCTGGGAGGACACCGCCCAGGCCGAGTACCTCGCGGTGGCCACCCTGCAGGCCGACGTCCTGGTCGCCGGGGACCACCACATCGCGGAGGCCGCGGCCGGGCTGGTGCCGCTGGCCACGTACGACGACCTGCGGCGGGCCTGACCCCGTCTGCCCTGACCTGGGACGCGGTACGCCACACTTCTCGCGTGACGACCCGCAGCTTCGAGCTCACCACCACCGTCCCGGTCGGCCCGCGCGCGGCGATCGACTTCCTGGCCGACCTCACGCGGCACCGCGGCCTGCACCCCTACCTGGTGTCCGCCGAGATCGTCGCGAGCGGCACGGGCCCCGACGCGCCCTGGCAGGACTGGCGGGTCGTCGAGCGGCCCCGGCTCGGCCCGCTGCGCTACACCCTGCGCTTCCCGGCCCGCGTGGAGCGGTCGGCGGACGACGTCATGACGTCGTCGGTCCGCGCCGCACCGGGCTGCACGCTGCGCACGGTGACCCGGGCGACCTCGGCCCCCGACGGCGCCGTGCTGACCGAGACCACCGAGGTCACCGCGCCCTGGCCCGTGGCCGGGTACATGACCCGGCAGGCCCGCACGGCCCACGAGCGCACGTTCGCGCTGCTGCCGGCCGAGCTGGGGCGCTGACCACCCCGCCGCGCGATGTCGCGCACCGCGGTTCGGGGGCATCATGAGGAGCACAGGGGGCCGCCGGATTCTCGCGGGAGGAGCACGGCATGTCCCTGTCCCAGAGGGCTCGCGCGGCGCAGGAGGCGATCGAGCCCGTCACGTCGTTCTTCCTGTCGCTGCGGGCGCTGGACGGCCAGCCCGGCGTCGTGGACCTGACGTTCGGCGACCCGCACGAGATGCCCCTGCCCGGGCTCGTCGACGCGCTGCGGGCCAACGTGGAGCCGCGGACCGAGGACTGGTTCGCCTACAAGACGAGCCTCGCGCCGGCGCGCGAGACGATCGCGGCCGGCCTGGACGCGGAGCTGGGCGTGCCGTTCGCGCCGGAGGACATCGCGATGACGCAGGGCGCGTTCGGCGCCATCGCGGTCGCGTTCCGGCTGGTGGCCGACGCCGGCGAGGAGGTGGTGATCCCCGAGCCCGGCTGGTTCTACGCCCCGATGCTCCGGGCCGCCGACCTGGTGCCGGTCCGGGCGCCGCTGGCGGCGGGCAGCTTCGACCTGGACGTCGAGGCGGTCGCGCGGGCGATCACGCCGCGCACGCGCGTCGTCGTCGTGAACTCGCCCGCCAACCCGACCGGCCGGGTGTACGGCCGGGACCGGCTGGACGAGCTCGCCACGGTACTGGAGGCGGCGTCGGCGCGCACGGGCCGCCGCATCTGGCTGCTGTCGGACGAGCCGTACCGCCGGATCCGGTTCGACGGGATCGGCTTCACGAGCCCCGCCGAGTGCTACCCGTGGACCCTGGTGGACTACAGCTACGGCAAGGTCCTGCTCGCGCCGGGCCAGCGGCTCGGCTACCTCGCGCTGTCGCCGCGGATCCCCGTGGCCGATCGCGCCGAGCTGCGCGCGGCCCTGGTGCCGCTGCAGATGGGCCTGGGCTGGGGCTTCCCCGACGCGGTGATGCAGTACTCGGTGCCGGCCCTGGAGAAGGTGTCGATCGACGTGCCCGAGCTCGCACGGCGGCGGGACCTGATGGTGGGCGCGTTGGGCGCGGCCGGATACGACCTGACCGTCCCCGAGGGCACGTTCTACCTGTGGAGCGTGGCGCCCGGCGGCGACGCCGTGGCGTTCGCGGGGGCGCTCGCCGAGCGCGGCGTGTACGTGCTGCCGGGCACGGTGTTCGACCGCCCGGGGCACTTCCGGATCAGCCTGACCGCCACCGGGGACATGCTGGAGCGCGCGCTGCCGGCGCTGCGCGAGCTCGCCGGCTAGCGGTCCGGCCCCCGGGGCGGCGCGGGCGTCGCGGGTGTCGGTGTCGGCTGGCACACTGGCCGCCATGACTCACCCGGACACCGCCGCACCCGAGCTCGACGGGAGCGCCTCCGCGCTCGACCTGGCGCCGACGCCGCTCGACGTGCTGCGCGACGTGTTCGGCTACGACTCGTTCCGCGGCGACCAGCAGGACATCATCGAGACGGTCGCGGGCGGGAACGACGCCCTGGTGCTGATGCCGACGGGCGGCGGCAAGTCGCTGTGCTACCAGATCCCGGCGCTGGTGCGGCAGGGCACGGGCGTGGTCATCTCGCCGCTGATCGCCCTCATGCAGGACCAGGTGGACGCCCTGGAGGCCCTCGGGGTGCGCGCCGGGTTCCTCAACTCCACGCAGGACGCCGACCAGCGCCGACAGGTCGAACAGGCCTACCGCTCGGGCGAGCTGGACCTGCTGTACCTGGCCCCGGAGCGGCTGGGCGTCGAGTCCACGGCGCGGCTGCTCGACCAGGGCACGATCGCGCTGTTCGCCATCGACGAGGCGCACTGCGTGTCCCAGTGGGGGCACGACTTCCGGCCCGACTACCTGCGCCTCGGCGCGCTGGCCGAGCGCTGGCCCGGGGTGCCGCGCATCGCGCTGACCGCGACGGCCACCCAGCACACCCGCGAGGAGATCGCGGAGCGCCTGGGCCTGGTCCAGGCGCGGCACTTCGTGGCGAGCTTCGACCGGCCCAACATCACCTACCGGGTGGCCCCCAAGGACAGCCCGTTCAAGCAGCTGCTGAACCTGCTGCGCACGGAGCACGAGGGCGACGCCGGGATCGTGTACTGCCTGTCGCGCGCGTCGGTCGAGAAGACCGCGCAGCAGCTCACCGAGCAGGGCATCCGCGCCCTGCCGTACCACGCGGGCCTGCCCGCCCAGGTGCGCGCGGCCAACCAGGCCACCTTCCTGCGGGAGGACGGCGTGGTCATGGTCGCGACCATCGCGTTCGGCATGGGCATCGACAAGCCCGACGTCCGGTTCGTGGCGCACCTCGACCTGCCCAAGTCCGTCGAGGGCTACTACCAGGAGACCGGCCGCGCGGGGCGCGACGGCCTGCCGTCCACGGCATGGCTCGCCTACGGCCTGGCCGACGTCGTGCAGCAGCGCAAGATGATCGCCGAGTCCGAGGGCGACCTGGCGCACCGGCGCCGGCTCTCGTCCCACCTCGACGCGATGCTGGCCCTGTGCGAGACCGTCGAGTGCCGCCGCGCGCAGCTCCTGCGCTACTTCGGGCAGGAGCACCCGGGCGCCTGCGGCGCGTGCGACACCTGCCAGAACCCGCCGGAGGCCTGGGACGGCACGGTCGCCGCCCAGAAGCTCCTGTCCGCGGTGTTCCGGCTGGACCGCGAGCGCAACCAGCGGTTCGGCGTCGGGCACGTGGTGGACATCCTGCGGGGCAAGGCCACGCCCAAGATCACGCAGTGGAGCCACGACGAGCTCACCGTGTTCGGCGTGGGCGAGGACCTGTCGGACGGCGAGTGGCGGTCCGTGGCGCGCCAGCTCCTGGCGCAGGGCCTGCTGGAGGTCGACTCGAACCACGGCACGCTGCTGCTCACCGAGGACAGCGGCGAGGTGCTGGGCCGGCGCCGCGAGGTGCGGATGCGGCGCGACCCGGCCCCGGCGGCGGGCGCCCGGCGCCAGGCCCGGCCCGGGGGCGCCAAGGCGGAGGCCGTGGCGCTGTCCGACGCCGACCAGGAGGTCTTCGAGCGGCTGCGCGCCTGGCGGGCGGCCGCCGCGAAGGAGCAGGGTGTGCCCGCCTACGTGGTCTTCCACGACGCGACGCTGCGCACGGTGGCGACCGAGCGGCCGGGCGACCTGGACGCGCTGAGCGGGATCAGCGGGGTCGGGCAGGCCAAGCTGGAGCGCTACGGCGAGGGCATCCTAGGGGCGCTGCACTCCCCCGAGTGACCCGCCCCGTGGCCGGCCGGGCTCAGAGGTCGTGCTCGGCCAGCTCGCGGAACTCGTCGGGCACGGCGCCGCCGCGGCGCAGCACCACGGGCAGGTAGCCGACGGCGCCGCCGCCGAACCGGGTGCGGATCGCGTCCATCGACTCGTCCACGGCGCTGCGCGCGGCGCCCGGCGCGGAGCCGGGACGCCACGGGTCCGGCGGCTGGAGGTCGAGCTCGAGCTGGACCGCCGACTGGTCCGCGATGTTCGAGACGGAGACGCCGAGCAGCGTGATCTCGCACGGCGCGGCGTCGTCGATCGCGGACCAGGCCAGACGCACCGCGACCTCGGTGAGGGTGAGCGTCGCGGACATCGGCACCGGCAGCGTGAGGGACCGCGTGGCCCGCTGCATGCCCGCGAACCGCACCGCGACAGTGACGGTGCGGCCCGCGCGGCCCTTGGCCCGCAACCGGCGCGAGACCCGGTCGGACAGGTGCGCCAGGACCGCCCGGACGTCGTCGGGCTCGGGCCGGCGTCGGCTCAGGGCCGACTGCGCGCCCACGGAGCGGGCGCGGCGGCTGGTGACGACCTTGCGCGGGTCCTCGTCCTGCGCCATGGCACTGAGCTTGTGCCCGACGGCGTGCCCGAGGATGTGCTCGACCGCGGACGACGGGGTGCGCGCCAGCTCGCCGATCGTCCGGATGCCGAGGTCGGCCAGGCGCTGCTCGTTGACGGGGCCCACGCCCCAGATCAGGCTGACCGGCAGCGGGTCGAGGAACGCCCGTTCGGCGCCGGGGTCGACGACGACCAGGCCGTCCGGCTTGGCCACCTGGGACGCGATCTTCGCCAGGTGCTTGGTCCGCGCGGCGCCGACCGAGATGGGCAGCCCCACCTCGGCCCGCACGCGCTCGCGGATCAGCGCCCCGATCGCCGCGGGCGGGCCGAACAGGTGCGTCGCGCCGGACACGTCGAGGAACGCCTCGTCGATCGAGATCCGTTCGACGGTCGGCGTGACGTCACCGAGGACGGCCATCACGGCGTCGGCCAGCCGCTGGTACTCCCCGAAGTGACCCCGGACGAACACGAGGTCGGGGCAGAGCCGGGCCGCCCGCCAGCCGGGCATCCCGCCCTGCACCCCGTGGGCCTTGGCCTCGTACGAGGCCGCGAGCACCACTCCCCCGCGCGGCCCGCCGCCGACGGCGATCGGCCGGCCGCGCAGGGCGGGGTCCAGCAGCTGCTCGACCGACGCGTAGAACGCGTCCAGGTCGGCGTGCAGGATGGTGGCGCCGGACATGCCACCATCTTACTCGAACATGTGTTCTACTCTTTCGCTCGTGGCGCCGACCGGTGCCACAGCTCTCCCACCAGCCGGTTCAATCCGCGCGGGAGAACAGGTGCCGGCTCCCGATCACCGTGTAGCCGAGGCGCCCGTAGAGCACCTGCGGCCAGTCGTCGGCCGCCGCGAGCAGGAACCGGGTCGCGCAGCCGGCCTCGTGGGCGCGGCGGGTCGCGTCGCCGAGCAGCGCCTGCGCGTAGCCGCGGTTGCGGTGGGCCTCGTCGGTCAGGACGTCCTCGATCTGCGCCAGGCCGACGGCCGGGTCGAGGTAGAGATCGGCGCGGGCGACGACCTCGGCGCCGTCCCGCACCGCCAGGAACACGACGCCGTCGGCGGCACCCGTCCGCGCCCGACGCCGACCCACGAGCTGCTCCACCGCCTCCGGCGACGCGTCCGGGAGCGCCCCGCGCCACCCGTCGCGTTCCATGTCGGCCAGGTCGTCGGCCGTGACCGGCTCGACCACGACCGGCCGGCGAAGCTCGCCCGCGGTCCCGCTTCCGCGCTCCACCATGATCAGCTCGACGTCGTGTGTGTACCCCGCCCGCCGGAACGGCTCGGCGAAGGTGGCGCCGACCTCGTCGTCGTCCACGACCACGAGGCGGTGGCTCAGACCCGCACCGCCCAGGACGTCGTCTGCGAGCCGGAGCGCCTCCGGCGCCTCGACCCCATCCCTGAAGCACAGCTTGTTGTGGTCGTGGGACGCCGCGGACCGGGGGCTGAGCACCGCGAACCCGCCCGGGAGCTCGACGACCCGCTGCGCCTGCCGCCGCTCGAAGCCGCGCAGGAAGTCGCGCACCCGGTCCAGCAGGTCGCCGTCCGCCGCGGGTCCGGGCAGCACGCGGTCGGTCGTGTCGTCGAGGTCCATGCCCCGAGAGTTCCAGGTCGGGCCGGCGGAACCCAGCGATTTCCCGACCACTCCCGGCCGTCATATATGATGTACGACGTGCCGACGACGCCTCCCATCCCCACCGCTCTGCCCTCCCGGACGGAGCACGCCCTCGCGACCATCAAGGAGGGCATCCTCAGCGGCCGGCTCGCCGCCGGTCAGGCGCTCGTCGAAGCGGAGCTCGCGCAGGAGCTGGCGATGTCCAAGACGCCGGTCCGCGAGGCGCTCAAGACCCTGGAGATGAGCGGGCTCGTCGTGGTGCGCCCCTACGTCGGCGTGCGCGTGCGCGAGCTGACGCAGGCGGACGCCGTCGCCATCTACGAGACCCGGCTGCTGCTGGAGCCCGAGGCGACCCGGCGCAGCGTGCTGCGCGGTATGGACACCGCCGGGGCGCGGGCGGCGCTGGAGCGCGCGGCCGAGGTCACGGAGCCGGCGCAGCGCAGCCTCGCCAACCGGGCCTTCCACGCGGCGCTCTGGGGCGCGGCGGACAACACGATCCTGACCGGCATGCTGGAGGGCCTGCGGGACCAGACGGCGCTGGCCGCCGTCACCACGTGGGCCAAGGAGCCGAGCTGGCGGGACGAGGCGCGCGAGCACGAGCAGATCCTTGCCGCTGCCGAGGCCGGCGACGCCGACCTCGCCGCGGACCTGACCCGCCGGCACATCGCCGGCTTCCTCGACCGGCTCCACCAGGGAGGTGCGACCGCCTGACCCGCAGGACCCGAGCAAGACAGGACCCGACCAGATCAGGGTCCCAGCAGACGAGGTGCAGCCCGTTCACCGCCAAGTTCCCGGGCCGCACCTCTGGAACGAGTGCTCCATGGCGGAGCACGCACGTCACTCGATGAAGGAGCAACGATGCTCAATAGTACAAAGCAGCCCGTGGCTGTCGCGGCCCGTGCGCGGCGCAGCCAGATGCGCTGGACGATCGTCGCGTTCTCGGCGCTCGGCCTGACCATCGCCTACCTCGACCGCGCCGCCCTCAGCGTCGCGCTGCCGTTCATCTCGGAGGACTTCCACATCAGCCCGGCCGTCCAGGGCGTGCTGCTGTCGTCGTTCTTCTGGACATACGCCCTGTTCCAGGTGCCGTCGGGCTGGCTCCTGGACAAGTTCGGGCCGCGCGTCATCTACCCGATCGCCGTCGGCTGGTGGTCGGTCTGGACGGCGCTGACCGCGTTCGCGACGGGCGTCACGAGCCTGATCGTCTTCCGGCTCGGCCTCGGTATCGGTGAGGCGCCGGTGCAGCCGGCGAACATCAAGGTGGTCTCCACCTGGTTCCCGCGCCGGGAGCGGGCCTTCGCCTCCAGCCTGTTCGACATGGGCCAGCAGATCGGCTCGGCCCTCTCGATCCCGATCGTCACGTCGATCGCGGTCTTCGCGGGCTGGCGCTGGACGTTCGTGGTGATCGGCGCCGTCGGCCTGCTCTGGATCCTGGGCTGGCTCGCCATCTACCGCGCCCCGCAGAACCACAAGCGCGTCAACGCCGCCGAGCTCGAGCACATCCGCTCCGACCAGGCCGAGATGGTGCGGCACAGCGGCGAGGAGGTGCGCTGGAGCACGCTGCTGCGCGACAACCAGACCTGGGCGCTGATGCTCGGCTACGTCTTCCGCTCGCTCGCCGGCGCGTTCTTCCTGACCTGGTACCCCAGCTACCTGCTCAACGAGCGCGGGTTCACCGAGGCCGAGTTCGGCATGGTCGGTGCGCTGCCCGCCGTGATCGGCATCGGGTCCACGGTGCTGGGCGGCATCGTCTCGGACCGCATGCTCGCGAGCGGCCTGTCCCCGAACGTGGCGCGCAAGGTGCCGATCATCTCGGGCCTCGTGCTCAGCGCGTGCATCGGGTTCAGCCCGTTCGTGGAGAGCAACGTGGTGCTCATGGTGGTCCTCACGGTCTCCAGCGCCGCGCACTCCTTCGCGGGCGCCGCGATCCTCAGCCTCCCCGCCGAGGTCTCCCCCAGCCCCGACCGCGTCGGCTCGCTGGCCGGCTTCCAGAACTTCGGCTCGCAGCTCGGCAACCTGATCAGCCCGATCGCCATCGGCCTGGCCCTGACGGCGTCGAACGGCTCCTACCTGTGGCCGCTCGTCTTCGCCGCGATCAGCTGCCTGGTCAGCGCCGCCATCTACGGCCTCTGGGTGCGCATCAAGCCCGTCGAGCAGCAGGACGGCCGGCCCGACGCCGACCCGCAGGACCCCGCCAGATCCCCGCGGACCGGCACCCCTCAGAACGGAGAATCATGACCGGGTACCACGACATCGTCGAACGCCTCCGGACGGTCGTCGGCATCCCCGTCGTCCCCTACGCGCCCGACGGCGCCGTCGACCTCGCCCTGACCGGGCGGCTCGCCGGCCGCCTCGTCGACGCCGGGCTCGGCGCGATCACGCCCAACGGCAACACCGGCGAGTTCTACGCCCTGACGCCGCGGGAGCGGGCCGACGTCGCCCGCACGGTCACCGACGCGGCGGGCGACCGGGCCGTCGTCGTCGTCGGCGTGGGGCTGGACCCGGCCACCGCGCAGGCCGAGGCGCGCGCGGCCGCCGAGCTGGGCGCGCACGCCGTCATGGTGCACCAGCCGGTGCTGCCGTACATGTCGCGGCAGGGCTGGGTCGAGTACACGGCCGCCGTCGCCCACGCCGCGCCCGGCCTCGCCGTGCTGCCCTACGTGAGCTCCCCCGTCATCCGGGGCACGGACATCGCGGCGCTCGCGCAGGCCGCGGACAACGTGGTGGGCATCAAGTACTCCGTGCCGGACCCCGTCGCGTTCGCCGAGACGGTGCAGGACACCGACGCCGACCTGCTGTGGATCGCCGGGCTGGCCGAGTCCTACGCGCCGTCGGCGTGGCAGGCGGGCGCACGTGCGTTCACGTCGGGCCTGGTCAACGTGGCGCCCGACGTCTCGTTCGGCCTCCTGGACGCCCTGCGGCAGGACGACGCCGCCCGCGCGTCCGCGGTATGGCGCCGCATCCGGGAGTTCGAGCAGCTCCGGGCCCGGGACCGGTCGGCCGACAACGTGTCGGTGGTCAAGGAGGCCATGCACCAGATGGGCCTGTGCGACCGCTCCGTGCGGCCGCCCAGCACGGTCCTGGGCGAGCCCGACCGCGCCGCGATCACGCGCATCCTCGACGACTGGAAGGCCTCGGCATGACCACCGGAACGAAGATCGCCCGGCTGACCACCTACCTCCAGCGCGTGGGCAACCGCCCGCGCGTGCTGCTGCGGATCACCACCGACGGCGGCATCGACGGCTGGGCCGAGATCTACAACCACGGCCCGGACCTGGCCTACCCCGCGATCATCGAGTACCTCGCCGACCAGATAGCGGGCATCGACGCCACACGCGTCGCCTACGTGAACCAGCTCCTGCACCAGTCGGCGCGGTTCCCGCAGGGGGCGCTGGGCCTGGCCGCCATCGCCGCGGTGGACCACGCCCTGTGGGACATCGCGGCGAAGGCCGCCGGAGTGCCCGTGTACCAGCTCCTGGGCGGCGCCGTCCGCGACCGGGTGCGGGTCTACGCGGGCCTGTACGACGCGCCCGACGTGCCGCAGCTGGTCGAGCGCACGGCCGCGTTGCACGAGCACCACGGCGTGGACGCGTTCAAGCTCAGCCCCTACCGCCGCGACCTGCACCGGTCACGGTTCGGGCTGGTCGCCCGGGAGCTCGGCGACTGGTTCGGGCAGATCCGCGAGAGCCACCCCGAGGAGTGGGAGTTCGCGTTCGACGCCCACGGCTGCCTCTGGGAGCCGCGCCAGGCCGTGGACCTCGCGGCGGCGCTCGCGCCGAACGAGCCGCTGTTCCTCGAGGAGCCGATCCGCCCGGAGTACCTGCCCGCCTGGGGCCGGATCCGCGCCGAGATGACGGTGCCGCTCGCCACGGGCGAGTCGCTGTACTCGCCGAACGAGTTCCTGGGCCTGCTCACCGTGCAGGGCGCCGACATCGTCCAGCCCGACATCGCCGTGGTGGGCGGGCTCACCCAGATGCGCAAGATCGCGACGCTGGCCGAGGCCCACGACGTGCCCGTGGCACCCCACAACCCGCTGGGGCCGCTCGCCACCGCGGCGAACGTGCACTTCGCGGCGGCCACGTGGAACTTCTCGATCCTGGAGTACAAGCCGGACGACGTCGCCTGGTGCCACGACCCCTACGTACCGGTCGACGGCCACCTGGAGCTGCGGCCCGACCGGCCCGGCTGGGGCATCGAGATCGACGAGTCCGCGCTGGCTAAGGACGACTGGTTGCACTGGGAGCGCAAGGTGCCCGTGCGCCGGGACGGGTCGACGGCATGGATGTGACGACGAGCCCCGTGACCTCCCGGGACGCCCGGACGGGCGAGGTCCGGGAGCTGCCCGTGCGGGAGACCGCACCGGCCGCCCTCGACGACGTCGCCCGGCGCGCCGCCTCGGCGGCCGCCGAGCTGGCCGCCTGGCCCCGCGCCCGGCGTGCCGAGCTCCTGGGCGCGCTCGCCGACGCCCTGGACGCCGACCGCGACGCGCTGGTCGCCGAGGCCGACCGGGAGACGGCCCTGGGCCCCGCCCGGCTCGGCGGCGAGCTCACCCGCACGGCCTACCAGCTGCGCACGTTCGCGCGCGTGGTGCTCGACGGCGGCTACCTCGAGGCGACCATCGACCACGCGGGCGACACCCCCATGGGCCCGCGCCCCGACCTGCGCCGCATGCTGGTGCCGCTCGGGCCCGTGGCCGTGTACGCGGCGAGCAACTTCCCGTTCGCCTTCTCCGTGCTGGGCGGCGACACCGCCTCGGCGCTGGCGGCGGGCAACCCCGTCGTCGTCAAGGCCCACCCCGGGCACCCCGCGACGTCGGAGCGCGTCGCGCGGCTCGCCGAGCGCGCCGTCGCCGCGGTAGGGGCGCCCGCGGGCACGTTCGCCCTGGTCCACGGGTTCGAGGCCGGCGTCGCCCTGGTGTCGCACCCCGCGATCCGCGCGGCCGGGTTCACCGGGTCGCTCGCCGGCGGGCGCGCCCTGGCCGACGCCGCCGCCGCGCGGCCCGCGCCCATCCCGTTCTACGGCGAGCTGAGCAGCATCAACCCCGTGCTGGTCACGCCGTCCGCCGCCCGGGACAAGGCCGACGAGTACGGCGCCGGGCTCGCCGGCTCCGTGCTCCAGGGCGGCGGGCAGTTCTGCACCAAGCCGGGGCTCGTGCTGGTCCCCGCGGGGGCCGACGGCGACCGGGTGGTCTCCGCTCTCGCCGAGTCGATCGGCCGGGCGCCCGCGCTGCCCGCCCTCACGGCGGGCATGGCCTCCGCGTACGAGCAGGGCCGCACGGCCCGGGCCGACGACGCCGTCGTGCGCGCCCAGGGCGAGGCCGCCGGCCCGGGCCGCACCCGGCCGGCCCTGCTCGAGGTCGACGCCGCCGCCCTGACCGCGCGGCTCGTCGAGGAGTGCTTCGGGCCGCTCGCCGTCGTCGTGCGGTACACGGACGAGGCCGAGGCCGTGGCCGTCGTCGGGCACGTAGAGGGGTCGCTCACGGCGAGCATCCTGACCGGCGGCGCCGACGACGCCGACCTGCCCGCCGCGCGGGCGGCGCTCGCGGCGCGGGCCGGGCGGGTGCTGTACGACGGGTACCCGACCGGGGTCGCCGTCGCCTGGGCGCAGCACCACGGCGGGCCGTGGCCGTCGACCAACACGCTGCACACGTCGGTGGGCGCGACGGCGATCCGCCGGTTCCTGCGGCCGCTCGCGTGGCAGCAGGCGCCGGAGCACGCCCTGCCGCCGGAGCTGCGGGACGGTGCCGGGCTGGTGCCGGTGCGGGTCGACGGCGAGCTGGTGCTGCCGGAGGCGGCGCGGGGCTGACCGGCCCGGAGACAACAAGCGGCCCCGCGGCTGTGGAGGCCGCGGGGCCGCTCGATCCGCTGTCTCATTCGGATCCCGCCGGCGCTCTCGCGCCGGAAGTCTGCGGAGAGTCTAGCCGATTCACTCGTCCTCGCGGGGGCGGGTGAATCGGCGCGTTCACGGGGCGGCTCCGGATACGGCCACGTATCGTCGCAGGTGCCACAGCACCGGACAGCGTGGCCGAGCCCGTCCCGCGGCCTCGCCGCGGTCGGCCCGCCCCGCGCAGCCCGGTCCGTTCCCGCGGGAGGCTCCGCGGCCGGCCGCAGTCCGCCGGCCGTGCGGTGGGCTCCGTGGACCGCCCGCGTGCCTCGTGCCCGGGCGTCACGCAGGACGAAGCGAGCGGCGCTCGGCCCACCGACCCGCCACCGACCAGGTCCCACCGGCGGCGCCTCCTCGCGCGGCTGGAAGGAGATCGGGATGACCTCGAACCGCCGGAGCAGGAACCAACGGAGCAGCGGCCTGAGCTATCAGGCCTGCGCGGTGATCATCGCCGTCGCCGGGATGTGCGCCTGGGTGGCGCACGACTTCCTGGCGGGCACCACGACGCCGACGCCCGCCGCGGCGCCGGCCACCCCCGCGCAGGCGGGCGACGTGTACGTGACGGCGCCACAGGCGGCCGCGCCACCGGTCGTGCTCATGGTCGCGCCGGACGGGACGGTGTCCGCGGGAGCGGTGTCCGGTACTGCACCCGACGCAGGTACGGCGCAGAGCGCCGCGAGGCCGGGCGGCACGCCGTCGAACGGACCGGGGTCGGTCCAGCCGTCGTCGGCCCGGCCGTTGTCGGCCCGGCCGTCGTCGGCAGACAGCACAGGCAGCGTGGGCGGCACCGGCAGCGCTGGTGGCGGGTCCGCGCCGTCGCCGACGCCGGGCGCGTCCCCGTCGTCGTCGGCGCCCCGGGTGACGGGACCAGGCACGGCCGTCGTGCCGGTGGTCGTGCAGGGTCGGCGTGTCAGCTACCAGGTGCTCGCCGCGGACGGCTCGATCGTCTACGTCGGCGCCGACGGGCAGCTGGTGGCGAACACGGGCGCGGTCTCGTCGAGCGGCGTGCTGGCGCTCGGGTCCTCGGAGTCCGAGCTGCGGTCCGGACGGTCGGCGTCCGGGTCGGCCCCGGCGTCGGCCGGTGAGCCGGCGTCCGGGTGGGCCACCGAGACGCCGCGGTCCGAGTCGGGTGCGCACCAGAACGACACGTTCGGCGGCATGTTCCTGGGATCGGGTCCGGGGTCCGGGGCCGGGCGCTCGATGGCGATCAGCGGCTTCGAGGACCACTCGGTCAGCGTCGTCGGCGACGACCAGGTGGTCACCTACGACGACTCGAACGTGTTCCTGGGCCGGGACGGCCAGATCAACGCGAACACGGGCGACACCGACTCCAGCGGCCTCAACACGGTCGACGTCACGGGGTCGGTGGTCCGGTCGGGCAACTCGGGCGACGCCGAGGACGAGGAGGGCGAGGAGGACGAGGAGGACGAGGAGGAGGGCGAGCAGGCGGACGGCGACTCCGAGGAGGCCGACGAGGACGAGCCGGCCGGTCCTCCCCTGCCGTCCACCGGCCCGCCCACCGGGGCCGCGGCGTCCGGCTACGCCACGGTGACCGACGAGGGCGCGTCGTCGGCCACGGGCCCGGGCGCGGTCGTGGTCGGGGCCGACGGGTTCGACGACGTGTCGATCCGCAGCCGCGGCCAGCGCAACGTCGTCACCTACGACGACTCGAACGTCGTGATCGGGGGCTCCGGCCCCGTCAACACCCAGATCGGCGACAGCGACACCGGGGGCGCCGTCGTGATGGGCGTGCACGGCTCGGACGTGCGGGCGGGGTGCGAGGGCGACCTCTGCTACTCCGACTGACACCGGGGTCGCCCGCCGCCGCACCACGACGGCGGGCGACCCTGCCCACCGGTATGGCCGTGACCGTCCCGCGGACCTACGCTGGAGGGGTACCCCTTCCGCGACGACGACGTGGCGGTGCCACTCATGGTCTGGTCGTTCCTGACGCGCCCGAAGCCCGCGCCCGACCCGCTGGTGACCCTGCGGCTGCAGGCTCGCCTCGGGCAGCTGGCGGCCGAGCTGCGCAAGGTCGAGGAGGACCCCGGCCTGTACGCCCGCGCCCACCACTGGTTCGCGGTGCAGGGCGCGTACGACGCGCTGCTGCGCGAGGCGTGCCGCCTCGCCGAGCTGCCCACCGACGCCGACCCGCTGCGCGCGGACGAACGCTCCGCGGCCGACGAACGGCTGCGGGAGGAGCTGGAGCTCAGCTCCCGCGGCTGGTCGTGGTGAACGCTTCACCGTCCGCACCTGAGGTTCTGTTCAGACCACGAGCTCCTGCCCGCGGAATCGAGCTTGAAACGTTGCAACCTCGTGGCTCGAACACAAGCTCGGTAGTCGGCCGGCGGGAACCGCAGAGCCTAGAGTCAGGGCATGTTCCCCTGGCTAGAGATCGCCGGCTGGGTCGGCTCCGGGCTCGTCGTCCTGTCGCTGACGCAGGCGCGGGTGTTCCGCTTCCGCTGGCTCAACCTGACCGGCTCCCTGATCGCGACCACGTACAACGCGATCCTCGGGATCTGGCCGTTCTTCGCGATGAACGCCGCGATCAGCCTCATCAACATCTACTGGCTGCGCCGCCTGACCCGCGAGCGCCACGACGCCGCCGTCTACGAGGTGGTGGAGGTGGCGCCGGACGACGCGTACCTGCTGCACGTGCTGCGCACGCACGCGGCGGACATCGCGGGCTTCGCGCCGGGGTTCGTGGCGCAGCCGGAGCCGGGTGAGGCGCGGTCGGCGTTCCTGGTGCAGCGCGGCGACGAGACGGTGGGCGTGGTGGAGGTGCGCGACGCCGGGGACGGCGCGGGCGTCGTCGAGCTCGACTGGGTGTCCAAGCGGTTCCGCGACCTGACGCCGGGCGAGTTCGTGTACCGGCGCAGCGGGATCTTCGCGGCCAAGGGGTTCGACCGGGTCGTGGTGCCGCACGCCGCGCAGGGCGAGCACGCGTACCTGCGCGGCGTGGGCTTCCGCCCGGAGGGCGACACGTGGGTGCGGGAGGTCGCCTGAGGTCCTACCGGCAGACGCCGTTGCACTCGTGGACCCAGAAGGTGCCGCAGCCCGAGTCGGAGCAGGTGCACTCCGGGCAGGGGCACTCGGTGCAGCCGTAGCAGTAGTTGCTGCACCACACGCCGTAGTAGAGGTTGCACCCGCAGTCGACGGCGGCCGCGCCCTGCTCGCCGGAGCCCGAGCCCGCGCCCGAGCCGGCGCCCGGCTCGGGGCCGAGCGAGGCGAGCAGTGCGCGGCCCTCGTCGACGCCGAACGCGGCGACGGCGTCGTCGGTCAGGGTGGTGAGCTCCTGGGCGAGCGCGGTGCCGGGCCGCACCCGTCCGGTGAAGACGTCCTGGTCGCCCGCGATCCGGATGGCGCGGTCGACGACGGAGCGGCGCGCGGCGGACAGGTCGCCGTGGGCGTCGCGGTACCGCACGAGCTGCGTGGTCCACAGCTCGCTGCGCGTGGCGGCCGTGGACTCGGCATAGATGGCGCGGCGGTGGGCGACGTCGTGCGCGGCGAAGGCGGTGTAGTCCGTGGGCAGGGCGTGCCGGTTGGCCTGGACCCAGCGTTGGGCCGCGCTGGGCACCGCCGCGACGGCGGGCTGCCCGCCGCCGAGCACGAGGGCCCCGGCGCCGACGAGGGCCAGGCGCAGGAACTGCGCGCGGCCGAGCCCGTCACGCTCGGGGGCCTCCCCGCCCCGGCGCAGGGCGCCGAGGGCGCCGAGCAGGCGCAGGCTCAGGCGGGGGCCGAGCCGGGCGGCGGTGCGGGCCACCATGGCGGGCCCGGTCCAGGCGCGCACGGCGCCATCGTCGGACACCTTGATGAGGGTGGGGGCGTGCGGGGGCTCGGCACCGAACGCCTGCTCGCGCCAGGCGCGGACCTCCGGGCGTTCCAGGGGCCGGACGTCGAGGCGGCCCTCGCCGGCGCGCTCGACCTGGTCGGCCACCTGCCGGCACTGGCAGCACGAGGCGTCGAACGCGAGGATCCATGTGGTGGTGTGCACGATCAGTCCTCCATCGGACCGGGGCCCCGTGCCCCGGGGTGCTCGACGGTAGGTGAAAAGCACCCCTGGACCCACCGGTTTCGCCCTGTGCCGAAAGTCGGGCGCCGGACGGCACCTTGACACCTGACCTCCGCGCCGAAAAACTCACGGCAGGCTCCGTCTGCATCGAGGCAAACGCCGAGCCGGCACCGACACCGACGTCCGGGAGAGAACTGTGAGACCACGCACGCGCGCCCAGGCCGAACGGCCGCACCACCGACGAGCAGGCGGGTCGGCGCTGACCGCGGCCGCGACGGTGGTCGCCCTGCTCGTCCCGGCGACCGCCGCCACCGCGGCCACCGCCACCGCCGCCCCTGCGGCCGCGGCGCTCGACGGATACACCGTGTCCTCGCCGGACCGCTCGATCGAGGCGGCCGTCGACGTCGTCGACGGCACCCTCACGTACGAGGTCGTGCGCGACGGGACCACCACCGTCGTCGCGCCGTCGGGCCTGGGGCTCACGCTGCGCGAGCCCGCGGTGGACCTGACCGAGGGCCTGACCGTCACCTCCACCGAGCGCGACGTCGTCGACGAGACCTGGACGCCGGCCTGGGGCAACGACGCCCGGGTACGCAACCACGCGAACGAGCTCACGGTGCACGCCGTGCACGAGGCCTCGGGCGTCGAGCTGGACGTGGTCTTCCGGGTGTTCGACGACGGCGTCGGCTTCCGGTACGTCTTCCCCGAGCAGGGCGCGCTCGGCGACGGCGTCGTCGTGTCCGGCGAGACCACCCAGTTCGCGCTGCCCGCCGACCTGACGGCGTACTCCATCCCGGCGGGCACGCGCTGGAGCGCGGACGAGCAGCACTACCGCACGCAGCCGCTGCCCGACGTCGCCTCGGCGCAGACGCCGATCACGATGTCCCGGGACGACGGTCTGTTCCTGGCCCTGCACGAGGCGGCCCTGATCGACTTCCCGAGCATGACGGTGGTGCGCGGCAGCACGCCCGGCACGCTCGTCTCGGACCTGATCGCGCTGCCGAACGGCGACAAGGCGGTCATCGACGTGGACTCGGACGGCTTCGGCACGCCGTGGCGCACGCTCACCGTGGGCCGGAGCGCCGGCGACCTCGCGGCGTCGCACCTCATCGAGAACCTGAACGCCCCGTGCGCCATCTGCGACGTCGACTCGGACGACGACGGCGCGGCGGACACCACCGACTGGATCGACCCCGGCACGTACGTCGGGGTGTGGTGGGAGCTGCAGCGGCGCGACACCACCTGGAACGCCGGGCCCAGGCACGGCGCCACCACGGAGCGCATCAAGGAGTACGTGGACCTGGCCGTGCAGGCCGGTGCCAAGTACGTGCTGGCCGAGGGCTGGAACCAGAACGCGGGCGGCGAGTGGAAGGGGCAGGACTTCGTCACGCCCCAGGCCGACGTCGACATCGACGAGGTGCTGGCGTACGCGAAGGAGAACGGCGTCGGCTTCATGGCGCACAACGAGACGCGCGGCTACGTCGACTACTACGACGCGCACATGGACGAGATCTTCGACCAGTACCAGGAGTGGGGCGTCCACGCCCTGAAGACCGGGTACGCCACGCGGTTCGAGCTCGGCGGCGTGAACCGCAGCCACTACGACCAGGAGGCGGTCAAGCACTACCAGCGGGTCATCGAGTCCGCGGCGCGGCACGAGATCTCGATCAACGCGCACGAGGCGATCAAGCCGACCGGGCTGTCGCGCACCTACCCCAACATGATGACGGGCGAGGGCGTGGCGGGCATGGAGCAGCACAACTACATGGGCGCGAGCGGCAACCCGCCCGAGCAGGCCACGATCCTGCCGTTCACCCGCTGGATGGGCGGGCCCGCGGACTACACGCCCGGCGTGCTGGCCGTCACGTGGGACCCGGCGAACCTGAAGACCCGCGTGCAGACCACGACGACGGCGCAGCTCGCGCTCTACCCGACGTTCTCCAGCCCGCTGCAGATGCTGGCCGACACCCCGGAGAACTACGCGGAGCACGCAGGCGCCTTCGCCTACCTCAAGGACATGCCGACGGTCTGGGACGAGTCCCACGTGCTCGACGCCGTCCTCGGCGACCACACCGTGACGGCGCGGCGCAGCGGCACGACCTGGTACCTCGGGTCGGTCACCGACGAGAAGGACCGCACCGTCCAGGTGCCGCTGGAGTTCCTCGACGAGGGCACCACCTACGTGGCCGACGTCTACGCCGACGCCGGGGACGCGTCCTGGAAGGGCAACCCGACCGCCGTCGAGGTGACGCACTCGCTGGTGGACTCGACCGACACGATCGCGGCCTCCATGGTGGGCGGCGGCGGGCACGCCGTGAAGCTGCGGCCGGCCACGCCCGAGGACCTCGCGGAGCTGTCCGAGTACGCGCCGCCGGCGTTCACGCTGGAGGCGGCGCCGGAGGTCGACTACGACCCGACGGCCGGGACCGTGACGGTCACCGCGACCGTGCGCAACGACGGCACCACGGCGGCGCAGGCCCGGATCGCCGTCGACGGCGAGACCGTCGCCGCGGCCGCCGGCCGCGTGGGCGGGGGCGCGTCCCGGACGTTCACGTTCGACGTCGCGGCCGACGACGTCGCCTACCGCACGGCGAACTCGCTGAGCGTCGTCGGGCCCGACGGGACCGCCGGCAAGCCGGTGTCCGTGGCGCTCCTGCCGCGGCCGGACGGCACGTTGACGGAACTGCTGGACGACGAGGCCCAGAACCTGGCACCGGCGCGGGCCGCGCTGCTGCACCAGCGGGCCGAGGCCGCGCTGGACGCGGCCGCCGCGAACGACTTCTACGCCGTGCGCCGGGCCATGCAGGGGGTGCGGCACGCGGTGCTGACCTCCGGCACGGACGCCGTCGGGCCGGACGTGGCGGGCCGGATCGACGCGGTGGTGGCGCCGTACCTCGGCGGCGCGGCGGGGCTGTTCGGCATCCTCGCGCTGATCCGCGACGCCGAGCACGCGGACGCCGTCGACGGGCCGACCGCCGCGGATCTGCGCGAGCCGGCCGCCGAGGCGGTGGCGCACGCACGGGCCGGCGACTCCGCGGCCATGGACGAGTCGCTGGGCGAGCTGGCGGAACAGATCGAGGCGGCCGACGGCGACGGGCCCACCCTGGCCCGCCTGCTCGCGGCGGTGGAGGCGCAGCACGCCGAGCAGGTGTCCGAGGCCGAGACCGCGACGCTGCTGGGCGGGGCGCGCACCAACGCCGAGCACCCCGGCTACACGGGCACGGGGTTCGTCCGGGACCTGTCCAAGGCCGGTGCGGGCGTGCGGTTCACCTACGAGGCCGCGGCGCCCACCACGGTCGAGGTGTCGTTCCGGTACGCCAACGGCATGGTCGTCGCGCCGCTCGACCGGCAGCTCTCCGTCGCCGTCGACGGCGGCAAGGCGCAGCCGGTCTCGTTCCCGAACCTGGGCCAGGGCGCCGACCGGTGGCGCATCTGGGACTACTCCCCCGGCGTGCGGTTCACGCTGGCGGCAGGGCGGCACGAGATCCTGCTGCACCACACCGCCACCGACACGGGCAACGTCAACCTGGACCACCTGCGCGTCACGGCGCAGCCGGGCGTGCTGACCGAGCCCGCGGCCGACGAGTGGGGCGCCAAGGCCATCTACACGGCAGGTGACCAGGTCTCCTACGACGGCTCGCTGTGGCGGGCCTCGTGGTGGACGCAGAACCAGAAGCCCGGCGCGTCGGCGTACGGGCCGTGGCAGCAGATCGCCGAGGACTGGGACGGCACCGCGCTCTGGACGGCGTCGCGGATCTTCGACACGGGCGACTTCGTGACGCACGACGGCACGGTGTACGAGGCGAAGTGGTGGACCCGCAACCAGGCGCCGGGCGACAAGCACGGACCGTGGCGGGCGATCGGCTGACCCTCCCGCGCGCGGCGTCAGGTGGCCTCCGGATCGGCCCCCTGCGCCGCGCGTCCGCCGTCGACGGGCAGCACGGCGCCGTTGACGAAGGCGGCGGCGTCCGAGAGCAGGAAGGCGACCGCCTCCGCGACCTCCGCGCCCGTGCCGACCCGGCCCAGCGGGTGCAGGGCGGCCATCTGCGCGTCCACGCCGGGGTGCTCGCTCCGGTAGGCCGCGTAGCGGTCGGTCGCGATCGACCCGAGCGCCACCGCGTTGGTCCGGATGCCCTGCGGACCGTGGTCGACGGCGAGAGCCCGGGTCAGCGCCTCGACCGCACCCTTGGCCGTGGCGTAGGGCAGGGCGCCGCGCACCGGCCGCTGCGCCTGGTGGGACGAGACGTTCACGATCGCCCCCGGCCGCCCGTACGCCAGCAGGTGCCCGACGGCGGTGTGGCAGCCCGTCAGCGCGAGCGCGAGGTTCGCGGTGATCAGGCCGAGCACGTCGGACGGCGGCGCGGTGATCGGCGCGTCCCGGAAGATCGCGGCGTTGTTGACCCAGCCGGCCAGCGGGGCCAGCGACTCTGCGGCGTCGGCGGCCCGGCGGGCGACGGCGGGGTCGGCCGCGTCGCCGCTGACCAGCGTCACGCCCGGGTGCTCCCGGTCCAGTGTCGTGGCGACGTCGAGGACGACGACGGGGCCCTGTCGGGCGAGCCGCTCGGCGACGGCCCGGCCCACGCCCTGGGCGCCACCGGTGACGACATACGAGCGTGGGGCGGCGGGATCGGCTGGTCGGGGCCCGCTCGGGCTGATCGGGTGCCGGCTGGTGTGCTTCGGGTACGCGGCCATCCTCCGATCCTGCACCCGACGGGCGTCCGGGACCGAGTAGGGTGCGGCGCGGAGCCCCGGGGACAATCCGGGCACGGCACGGTCCGCACGAGGGGCACGGTGCCGGGTCGAGGGCGGGCAGAGCGACGGGCGGCGCGCGGGCGCCGTCGGGCAGCGAAGGGAGCACGAGGGTGTACGACCAGGTCACGGCGCCGCGCCGTACTCCGTTCGGCCTGCTCGCGTGGGTGCTCGCCGTCGTGCTCGCGCTCGGCGCGGTAGGGGGCACGGTGTGGGTGATGACGCGGGACGTGTCCGCCGCGGACGCGGCCGGGCAGGCCTCGGCGTCGCCGAGCACCGCGGTGCCGAGCCCGAGCGAGCCGACCGGCGCCGAGCCGGTCAGTGACCCGGCGAGCCCGGAGCCGTCGCCCACCCCGACTCCCCCGCCGGCGCCGACGCCCGTGACGCTGCAGAGCGTCGCCTCCGGCCGGTGCCTGGACGTTCCCGGCGGTGTTGCCACGGACGGCGCGGCGCTCCAGATCTACGACTGCAACGGGTCGGCGGCGCAGCTCTGGACGGCGTCCGCCGCCGGCGAGCTGCGCGTGCTGGACACCATGTGCCTGGACGACCCGAGCGGCGGGGCGCAGGGCACCCCGGCCCAGATCCGGACCTGTTCCGGCGGGGCGAACCAGCAGTGGACGCCGCGGGGCGACGGCACGGTGCGCAACGTCGCGACGGGCCTGTGCCTGGACGTGTCCGGCGGGGCCGTCGACAACGGCACGCCCGCGATCGTGTACGGCTGCCACGCCGGGGACAACCAGCGGTGGACGGTCGGCTGAGCTGTCGGTTTGCCTGCCGGTCGGTCTGTCCGTTGGCCGGGCGGCCGGGGGATGTCAGTGGCCGCGGGTAACTTCGCCGCCATGACCGAGCCCGCCGTCCCTGAACCCGCCGCCGACCCTGCCGCTGTCGTCCGCGCGTACTGGGAGGGCATGCAGGCACGCGACTGGGCCGCGGTGCACAGGTTGCTCGCGCCCGACGTCGTCGTCGAGTGGACGGCGAGCAACGAGCAGTTCGTGGGCCCGGACGCCGTCGTCGGCGTCAACCGGGCCTACCCGGAGGGCTGGTCCGTCCGGGTGCGCGGCATCGTGGCCGACGGCGAGCGCGTGGTCAGCGACGTCGAGGTACCGATGGACGGCGTCGGCGTGTTCCGGGTGGCCGCGTTCGCCACGGTGCGCGCCGGGCTGATCGCGATGTCGCAGGAGTACTGGATCGGTGTGGGCGACGACGAGCCGCCGGCCTGGCGCGCTCCGTTCTCCAGGCCGGCGGACGTCGCACCGCTCGGGCCTCAGACCAGCGGCTGAGCCTCGACCAGCTCGCGCAGCGCCTCGACCACGAGGGCGTGGTCGTCCTGCTGCGCCAGCCCGGACACGGTCACGACGCCGACGATGCCGACGTCCGTCACGCGGACCGGGAACGCGCCGCCGTGCGCCGAGTACTCCTGGAACGGCAGGCCGTGCGTGGCGTTGAAGTCGGTGCCCTTGGCCTTGGCCCGCAGGCCCACGAGGTAGGACGACGCGCCGAACCGGTAGACCACCGCCACCTTGCGCTGGACCCACGAGTCGTTGTCGGGCGTGGTGCCCGGCCGGGCCGCGTGGAACACCTGCTGGGTGCCCTTGCGGACGTCGATCGTCACGGGCAGGTCCCGCTCGACCGCGAGCTCGACGAGCAGGCTGCCGAGGCGCCAGGCCTGGTCGTGCGTGAAGGAGGGCAGCACGAGCTCGGCCTCCTGGGCCTCGACCTCGCTGATGATCGCGGAGACATCGGATTCGCTCATGGGGCCATCCTGCCCTGCCGTCGGCTACCGCTGGGACCCTCGCCTGCCCCGCCGCGCCGTGCCCTGCCGGCGACCCGGTCGTCGGCATCCGTCGTGGGCATCCGTCGTCGGCCTCGTCGTCGACCCCCGCCGACAGCCTCGTCGTCGACCCTCACCTTTGAGGCCTAAGTTTCTCGTCTTTGGACAGGTCCAAAGACGAGAAACTTAGGCCTCGAAAGAGATCGCCCCGATCGGTCGGGCGGACCAGTCGGGCAAAACGGTCAGACCGAGAGGTCAGGCCGAGAGGTCAGGCTGGACCGACAGGCTGGCCGGTCAGGACGTCTCGTACGTCGCCGTCACGTGGTAGACGCCGCCGCCCCAGCCGTCGGCCGGGAACGCGTCCGAGACGCGGATGTACGCGGCGTTGTCGTCGCCGAGGTGCTCGGTCAGGTCGAGCGTGTGCTCGGCCCGGTTGGAGCCGTCCCGGATCTGCTCGTCCTCCGTGAGCACCGTGGTCCAGGACTCGCCGTCCGGCCCCACCTCGACGACGTACTGGTTGTCGATCTCCAGGGTCGCCTGGGCCGACGTCGTCCCCTCGGGGAACGGGAACCGGTAGACGAACGCGCTCTCGCCGTCGGCGTAGCGGCTACCGCCGCCGCTGAAACCGGACCCGCCGGCGTCCCAGAGCCACGGGATCTCCTCGGGCGAGCCGGCCGCGAAGTCGACGACGCCCGCGACCAGCACCTCGGCGCGCGCGGTGTAGGTCAGGCCCGAGCGGGCGGTGACGGTGACGCTCACCGGGTAGCTGCCGTCGGCGGTGCCGACGGGGACCTGTACGTCCACGGGCACGGTCGCCCGCGCCGGGTCGGCGTGCCCGGTCGGGCTCAGCCGCAACGCCCGGTCCGCCGTCACCTTCCAGCCGCGCGGGCCGGAGGTCCGTACGGTCACGGGCAGTTTCTCCGGGCGGGCCGACGTCGCCGCCACCGTGACCTCCAGGCCGACCCGCGTGGCCGTGCCGGAGGCGGGCAGCACCGCCACCACCGCCGGGGCGGCGGCCGCCGAGAGGGTGCGACGCGGCTGCTCCTGCGGCACGTCGGCGATCAGCGCGCTCAGGGCGCTGGCCTGGGTGCGCCAGTCGAACACGTTGGGCTGGGTGTCGGTCGCTCCGGCCCAGCGCAGGCCGAGCCGGCCGACGACGTCGCGGTCGTTCGCCCAGATGGAGTCCGCCTGGTCGGCGACAAACTGCTGGTAGGCGGGCTCGCCCGTCGTGTCGGCCAGCTCCATCAGGTAGCGCGCGAAGATGCCCTTGAACTGCTTCTGGTTGTCGTCGCAGCTGCGGCCGGCGGCCTCGCACCACTCGGTCAGCACGCCGTCCTTGACGAGCACGTCGGACTCCAGCGCGGAGTCGGCCAGGTACCGGGCCTGCTCCAGGAGCTCCGGGTCGCCGGTGGCCCGCCACAGCTCCAGCGCCGCGCCGATGCCGAGGCCCTGGTTGTAGGTCCACACGGTGTCGTTGTTGCTGGAGCAGTCGTCGCGGAGCCCGTCGTGGACCAGCCCGTCGGAGTTGATCATGCCGCTGGCCACGTACCAGTCCCACGCCTCCTGGGAACGGTCCAGCCAGAGGGTGTCACCGGGCAGCCGGTTGTGCAGCTCTGCGGTCAGCCGGATCCACTGCCCGTTGGTGACGGCGTTCTTGTAGGTGCGCTCCTCGTTCCACCAGATGCCGCCGCCGCAGGTGCTGGTGTCCCAGAACTCGTTCATGAACTCGCCGATGGTGACGGCCATGTCGAGGTACTTCTGATCGCCGGTCAGGTCGTACGCGGTGACCCAGTTGAGCCCCCACCAGCCCGAGTCGTCGATGGCGCGGCTGGTGAAGTTGCCGTAGATCTCGTCGGTGGACCGCTCCCCCGCCGGGAACGGGCCCTTGTTCGTCTCGAAGCTGTGGTCCAGCTCGTCGAGGTAGCGCTGGTCGCCCGTGCGCTTCATGTAGTCGCCGATGGTCTGCAGCGCGACGGCGGAGTTCCACCAGCTCGACGCGAACCACGCCTTCTCCGGGTCGTAGGAGTCCATCAGCACGTCGGCGGACACCCGGGCGTCGGCCACGGCGGTGGCCGCGTCGACGTCGTCCGCCGGTGTCGCCGCGGACACCGGTACGGAAGCGGCGGGTTCGGTGGGTGGTGGCCCGGCGTGCGCCAGGGCGACCGGTTGCAGGCCGGCGATCACGGCAACGGCCAGCAGGACACGTCGGGTACGACGGAACATCGACATCGATGGGCTCCTCCCCCTGGGCGCGGCGTTGCCCCCAGGCGCTCGTGATTTCACCCAAAACCTACCGGAGAAATGGCAGCAATACACCTATTCGACGCAGACCAACCGGGTCACGTCGGGATGCGGGTGCCCGCGCCGGTCCTGCGCGCCGCGGGGGTCCGCGCGCGGCCCGCCGCGGGGCCGGCGCGCGAAGTGCGCTTCTACCCAGCCATTAGGCCGGGGATCGGCGTGATTTCGGGCCTAATGACTGGGTAGAAGCGCGCTCTCGTTACGGGCGCGGGCGGGGTGGGCCGGCTGGGCACGCCTCGGCGGCGAGCTGCTCCGGGTCGACGACGGCGGCCGGGTCCGCCGAGGCGCCGTTCGGCACGAGCCCGGCCAGGGCCGCGGGGGCGGCCAGGTCGGCCGGGTCGAGCTCGCGCACCACGGCGTCCGGTGCCACCGGGTCCGCCGCGCATGGCTCCTCGTCCGGCGCCGCCGGGTCGGCCGGGCAGTCGTCGCCCGCCGCCGACAGCCCGGCCACCGGCGCACCCGACGCCGTCGCGCCGGACGTCGCCGCCGTCACAGCCAGCCGGCGGTCCGGGTCGAGCCGCGTGAGGATCGCGAACGCGAGGCGGGCCAGGTCGTCGACGTCGCCCTCGGACAGCCCGTCGAGGATCATGCTGGACACCGCGTCCGCGTAGAGGCCAGTGCCGTCCCGGTAGACCTGGCGACCCTGGTCGGTGAGCACCGCGTTGGTCGCCCGCGCGTCCTCGGGGCAGGGCGCGCGCCGCACGAGGCCCTTGCGCTCCAGGCCCGTGACCACGCGCGACAGCCGGGCGAGCGTGGCGTTGGTGCGCGAGGCGAGGGCACTGAGCCGCAGCTTGCCGCCGTCGGCCTCCGCGAGCGCCTCCAGCAGCGTGAACTCGAACGACGTGAGGCCGGCGGGCTGCATGCGCTTGTCCAGCGCGGTGGGCAGCAGCTCCAGGAGTGCGTGCAGGCGCGCGACGGCCACCCGTTCGGGGTACCGCAGCTGCCGTTCGCTCATGCCCTCACTCTACCAGGTGGTTGCACCTACAACTAAATGGGTCTATGGTCGGTGCTTGTAGGTACAACAATCTGGTCCGGGCACCCCGGACCGCGTCCGAAGGAGCAGCACATGGCCAGCATCACGATCATCGGCACCGGCGCGATGGCGAACGCGATCGGCGGCGTCCTCGCCGGCGGCGGGCACGACGTCGCCCACATCGCCAAGGGCGAGGTCGGCACCGCGCCGGTCACGGGCGACATCGTGGTCCTCGCCGTCCCCTACCCCGCGCTGGACTCCATCGCGTCCGCCTATGCCGAGCAGCTCGCCGGCAAGGTCGTCGTGGACATCACCAACCCGCTGAACTTCGAGACCTTCGACTCGCTGGTCGTGCCCGCGGGATCCTCGGCCGCCGCCGAGCTCCAGGCCAAGCTGCCCGCCAGCCACGTGGTCAAGGCGTTCAACACCACGTTCGCCGCGACGCTCGGCGCCAAGCGCGTGGGCGACCTGCCCACCACGGTGCTGGTCGCCGGGGACGACGCCGCCGCCAAGCAGGCGCTGATCTCGGCCGTCACGTCCTCCGGCCTCGCCGCGATCGACGCCGGCTCGCTGGAGCGCGCGCACGAGCTGGAGGCCATCGGGTTCCTGCAGCTCACCCTCGCCGTCGGCGAGCAGCTCCCCTGGACCGGCGGCCTCGCCGTCGCCCGCTGAGCCTCGCTCGGCGAACCTCCCCGCTGAGCCTCGCCCGCTGAGCCGGCCCCACCAAGCCTCGCCCCCCAAGCCAAGCCACCGACCCGGACTGGAGCACACGATGGACCGCCCGACCGAACCGCCCGCCGTGCACGAGCGGGTCATCACACCGGCCATGGCCATGGACGCCGTCACCCTGCGGGTCGGCGACCTGGACGTGATGTCCACCTACTACGGCTCGGCGTTCGCGCTCGAGCCGCTGCAGGAGCGCAGCCACGGCCGCGAGGTGCACCGCGTCCTGGGGCGGGGCAGCACGCCGATGCTGCGCCTGGTGCACACCCCCGGCCTGCCCGCGGGCGACCAGCGGCAGGCCGGGCTGTTCCACACGGCCCTCCTGTTCGACGACGCCGCAGCCCTGGCCGCCACCGTCTACCGCGCGGTGCAGGATCCCCGGGGCACGTTCACGGGCTCCAGCGACCACCTGGTCAGCGAGGCGTTCTACTTCACCGACCCCGAGGGCAACGGCGTCGAGCTGTACGTCGACCGGCCGCGCGACCAGTGGGTCCGGGAGCGCGGCCAGATCAAGATGGGCAGCGCGTGGCTGGACCCGAACGCGTACCTGCGCTCGCACCTGACCGAGGCCGAGCTGGCGGCGGCGCCCAGCCGGTCGGGCCAGGTCGGCCACGTGCACCTGCAGGTGGGCGACATCCCGACGGCGCGGGCGTTCTACGTCGACGCGCTCGGCCTGGAGGCGACGCTCGCGGACTTCCCCGGCGCGCTGTTCGCGTCGGCGGGCGGGTACCACCACCACATCGCCATGAACACCTGGAACAGCGCGGGCGCCGGGCCGCGCGCGGCCAGCCTCGGGCTGGGCGACGTCGCGATCACGGTGCCGGGCCGCGAGGACCTCGACGCCCTGACCGCCCGCCTGCGGGCGGCGGCCCTCCCCTTCGCCGACGACGGCCGGTCGGTGACCGTCGCCGACCCGTGGGACACCCAGGTCACCGTGTCGGTACCCGGCACGTCCGTCGAGGACCTGCTCGCCCGCCCCACGCCCTGACGGACGCCGGGCCCCGGCCAGCCCAGCCCGGAGAATCAGCGCGTCGAGCTCCCCGGCATCAGCTCGGTGGGCAGCGTCACCTTGGTGACCTGCCCGGCGTCGCGCAGCTGCGCCAGTACGAGCCGCACGGCGTCGGCGCCCATGCGCGCCTCGTCCTGGCGGACGTGCGTGAACCGGTAGCGGGCCTGGTCGTAGAAGGCGTCCGGGTGGTCGAAGCACACGATGCCGAGGTCACCCGGGACGTCACGGCCGGCCCGCTGCGCGGCCTCCCGCAGCAGCACCGCGATGTTGTACTCCGTGGCGACCACCCCGGTCAGGCCCGGGTTCGCGGCGAGGAACTTCTCCAGCTCGGCGATGTCCTCCTCGGGCGCGACGCCGCTGCCCGGCACCGTGGAGCGCACCTGCCGGAACTGGTGCGCCGGGTCGAACGGCACGTGCCGGGTGGCGTGGGCGTCCACGACGCCGTCGAGCCGGTCCTGCACGGTCGAGACCGTGCTGGCCGCCGAGACCAGGCCCACGTGGTCGTACCCGGCGGCGAACAGCGTCTCGGCCGCCTGGCGGCCCGCCGAGACGTTGTCGGAGCAGACCGACGAGACCGGGACGCCGTCGAACACGCGGTCCAGGATGGTCACCGGGAACTGCTGGGTGATCAGCTCCAGGACCGCCGGGGGCACGTACTGCGACGAGCTCGGCTCCAGGATCAGCCCCTGGACGCCGTCCGCCACCAGCGAGCGCACCAGGTCGCCCTCGGCCTGCCCGTCCCCCAGGCTGCGCTTGACCACGAGGTTGGCCGTGGTGCCCGACGCGTCGAGCAGCCCCGCCAGCACCCGGGTGCCGAAGGTGTCGTCGAAGTCGGTCAGGACGCACCCGATCAGCGGGCTGGGCCCGCCGCCCGGGCCGGCGTCGTTCGTGGCGGTCTCGCTGACCACGACGGTGCCGAGCCGCGGGCGGCGGGTGATGTAGCCGTCGTCGCGCAGCAGGTCCATGGCGCGCTTGAGCGTGATCGCGCTGACCCCGAGCTGCTTGGTGAGCTCGGCCTCGGCGGGCATCCGGTCGCCGACGCGGTACGTGCCCGCGTGGATCGCGTCACGGAGCTTCTCGTACACCTCGAGGTAGAGCGGCTGGCTCACGGGTGCCCTTTCACCGAATCGATATATGACAGCGGAATCTACCCTGGCCAGGTCACCGCGCGGCCTCGATCGCGGCCCGCAGCTCCAGCGCCATCATCGCGCTGACCTGCGTCGAGTAGTGCACGGGCGGCCGCGCGGGCAGCCGCCAGTCGTCCCCGGCGAGCAGCGACCCGTCGCGCTGCCCCGTGGCCCACAGCGCGTCGGTGCTCGTGCGGACGAAGCCCACGAGCGGCGCGGCGTCGGGGGAGTCGAGGCCGATCCTCCCCAGGAGCGTGCCGAGGTAGCGGTACAGCACGCCCTTGAACAGGCCCTCGTCGCCGCCGGAGCCCTCGCTGCCGACGACGCCGTCCGGCGCGAGCTCGCGGATAGCCGTCGTCGCGGTCCGCACGGCCGTGGCGACGAGCTCCGGCCGGTGCAGCACCGCGTCGAGCGCCACCGCGGCCCCCACGTACAGGCCCTGGTTGTAGGTGAACCGCCACTGTGTGTCGATGCGGCCGTCGCCCTCGCGGTTGATGCCGTCCTCGACGAACCCGTCGGGCCCCACCAGCGTGGCGGTGATCCAGTCGAACGCGACGGTGCCGTGGTCCAGGTACCGCGGGTCCGGGTCGTGCCCGTGCAGCCGCGCGGACAAGATGGCGAACGGCCCGTTGGCGGGCGTGTTCTTGTAGTAGAGCTGCTGCTTGCGCCACGCGACGCTCGCCCCGTGGGTGTCGTTCCACCCGTGCTCGACGACGTGCGCCCAGATGGCCCGGGCGTCGTCCAGCGGCTCCTGCCGGCCGGTGGCCCGCGCGAGGCGCTCCAGAGCCAGCGCGTACCAGAGCATGTCGTCGAAGTAGTCGTTGAACAGCGAGCCCTCGTTGCGCGAACGCAGGTTGGCGCTGGTCGCCTCGGCCGCCGTCAGCCACTCCTGCTGCCCCGTGCGCTCGTACGCGTCGACCCGGGCGTCGATGACGTGCGCGAGCCACCAGTAGTTGAACGTCGAGTTGTCCCCGACCGGGTAGGTGTTGTCGAACAGCTGCGGCTCCGGCGCGCCGAAGAAGTGGTCCAGGCCGCGCTGGGCCAGGTCGGCACGGTCGGGCCAGGGGTTGGGGTCGGTCACGGGACTCCTCGGTGGTCGTGCGCGGTCGTGGTGCGGGATGGGCGTGTGCCGCGCGCCCCGGGCGGGGCGCGCGGCACACGGCGGGGTCACTGCGCGTTGTCGGCCAGGATCCGGTCGCCGAGCTCCTGGGCCTCCTTCAGCGCCGTGGCCGCGTCGGTCTCGCCGCCCAGGAACTTCTCCAGGGCGGGGATCAGGGCCTTGCCCTCGACGTCGGACGCGCCGGGAATGCTGGAGCGCACCTGGGCGTACTCCATGGTCTCGATGAACGCCTGGTACCGGTCGTCCTCGGTGAAGTACGGGTCGTTGGCGGCCTCGACGTTCGCGGGGATCCAACCGGAGATCTTCGCGAAGTCGACGCCGTTCTCCGGCTGGGTGGTCCACCACTTGATGAACTCCCAGGCGCCGTCGGGCTGCTGCGCGCCGGACGGGATGACCAGGCCGAACCCGCCCATCCCGGCGCCCTGGTCGCCGTCGGGGCCGACGGGCGGCTGCACGATGCCGTAGTCCACCTCGGCCTCGTCCAGCGCGGTCAGGGCCCACGGCCCGTCGTACTTGATGGCGGTGGAGCCCTCCGCGAAGGAGTCGACGCCCTCGCCGAAGCCGGGCTCGTAGACGCCGGCGTCGAGCAGCCCCTGCCAGAACTCGAGGACCTCCAGGCCCTCGGGGCTGTTGAACGCCGTGGTGGCGCCGTCGTCGGCGAACATCTGCCCGCCGGCCTGCCGGAGCCAGATGTTGAACAGGCCCGGGTCGTCCAGGGCGAAGCCGGCCACGCTCAGCTTGCCGCCGTCGCGCTCGGTGACGGCCTCGGCGGCGTCCTTCAGCGAGTCCCAGTCGGTCGGCGGCTCGACGCCGGCGTCGGCCAGGAGCTCGGTGTTGTAGAAGAGCGAGCGGTTGTCGACGAGCAGCGGCAGCCCGTAGGTCTCCCCCTCGACGACGAGCTCGCCCATGGCCTGGTCGTAGAACTGTGTGGTGTCCACGCCGTCGGCCTCGATGTACTCGTCGAGCGGCGAGAGCGCGTTCTTCGGCACGTACAGCGGGGTGTTGTACCGGTCCCAGAGGACGACGTCGGGCACGCTGCCCGACGCGAGCGCCGTCAGCAGCTTCTCCTCGACGAGCTCCTGGGCCACGTACTTGACCTCGTACTCGTCCTGCGACTCGTTGAAGGCGTCGGCCTGAGCCTGGAGCTGCTTGGCCTGGGCGCCCGACCAGGAGCCCCAGAAGGTGACCTCCTCGGGGCCGCCGCCCGAGCCGCCGTCGGCCGATCCGCAGGCGCTCAGCGCCCCGGCCATGACTGCCGCCGCGACGAGGGCCCCGGCGATCCGTGTTGCTGACCTCATGACTCTGCTCCTTTGCAGGGTGCTCACTTCGTACCCGAGTGGGCGAAGTTCTCGATGATGTAGCGCTGGGCGACCACGAAGACGAGCAGGACCGGCAGGCTCGCCAGGATCGTGCCCGCCAGCAGCGGCCCGTACTGCGTCTGGTACTCGTTGACGTATCCCGCCAGGCCCACCTGGACGGTGAGCATCTCGGGGTCGTTGAGGGCGATGAGCGGCCACAGGAAGCTGTTCCAGCCCGCCTGGAAGGTCAGCACGCCCAGGACCGCGAGGCCCGCGCGGGCCAGCGGCAGGTAGATGTTCCAGAAGATGCGGAACTCGCTCGCGCCGTCGATACGGGCGGCGTCGCCCAGCTCGTCGGGCAGCGCCTGGAAGAACTGGCGCATGAAGAACACGGCGAACGGGCCGGCGGCGAACGGGATGAGCACGGCGCCGTAGCTGTTGATGAAGCCCGCCCCGCCCTCGCCGAACAGGTCGTTGCCGCCCACCAGCGGGAAGCGGCGCAGCACCAGGAAGGTGGGGACCATCGTGATGATGCCGGGCACCATCATGGAGCCCAGGAACAGCGAGAAGACGACGCCGCGGCCGCGGAAGCGCAGCTTGGCCAGCGCGTACCCGGCCAGGCCGCCGAAGAACAGGTTGGTGGCCACCCCGCCGAGCGCGATGACCGCCGAGTTGGCCAGGTACCGCCCGAACGGGCCGTCCGTGAACAGCGCCACGTAGTTGGCCAGGGTGGGGTTGTCGGGCACCACCTGGAGGTAGGACGAGAGGATCTCGCCCTCCGGCTTGAGGGACGTGGACAGGGTCCAGACCAGCGGCAGCACGGTGGTCACGCTGATCAGCACGACGGCGATCGTCCAGACCACCTTGCCGACGACGCTCCGTGCGCTCGGGGGCCGCTTGTCCGACGTCGGCGCGGGCCTGGTCGCGAGGGCGGGCCCGGCCTGGACGGGGCCGGCCGTCACGGCGCTCACCGGTCGTTCTCCCGTCCGGTGATCCGGGCGTTGGCCACGGAGAAGACGAGGATGACCAGGAACAGCACGAAGGACAGCGCCGAGGCGTAGCCCATCTCCAGCCGCCCGAAGCCCCGGTCGTAGATGTAGTAGACGAGGGTGAGCGTCGAGTTGCCCGGGCCGCCCTTGGTCAGCACGTACGCCTGGTCGAACACCTGGAACGCGGCGATCAGCAGCAGCGTCAGGATAAGGAACGTGGCCCGCGAGATCGAGGGCCGGGTCACGTGCCAGAACACCCGGAAGGCCCCCGCGCCGTCGACGCGGGCGGCGTCGACCAGCTCCCCCGGCACGCCCTGGAGGGCGCCCAGGTAGATGATCATGTTGGCGCCGAACCCGGCCCAGACGCTCATCATGACGATGGCGACCATGGCCCACCGCGACTCGTACAGCCAGGCCGGGCCGTCGATGCCCACCCAGCCGAGCGCCGCGTTGAGCAGCCCGTACTGCGGGTTGAGCAGCCAGAACCAGATGGCGGCCGTGGCGACGGTCGAGGACACCACCGGGATGTAGAACAGGGTGCGGAAAACCCGGGCGGTGCGCGTGCTGCGGTTGAGCAGCAGCGCGGTGCCCAGTGCTACCACCAGGCCGGCCGGGACGTACAGCACCGTGTAGAGCGCGGTGTTGCGCACGGCCACCCAGAAGATCGGGTCGCCCGCGATGCGCGCGTAGTTGTCCAGGCCCACCCACTCGAAGTCGCCGATGACGGCGTAGTCGGTCAGGCTCAGCCCGACCGCCATGACGACCGGCAGCAGCAGGAACACCGCGAACAGCGCGACCGGCACGGCCAGGAAGATCCAGGCGCTGACGGTCTGCTGCCGCCGGGTGGCGCTGACGGCGGCGCTCACGGTCTGCTCTCAGGGGCCGGACGGCGGTGTGTGCGCAGCCCCGCGACCTCCAGGGCCAGCTCGCAGAACATCGAGTTGGCCCACGAGAACCACTCGCGGGTCCAGGTGCCCGGGTCGTCCGCGTGGAACGACTCGTGCACGGCGCCCGTGCCGTCGTCGGTGGCCAGGATCAGGTCCAGCAGGGCCCGCTGCTCGGCCGGGTCGGTGCTGGTCAGGCCCTGGATCGCCAGCGCGATGGGCCACACGTGCCCCTCGGGCGTGTGCGGGCTGCCGATGCCGGAGGCCGCCGTGCCGCGGTAGTAGTAAGGGTTGGCGTCGCTGAGCACCAGGTCGCGGGTCGCGGCGTACAGCGGGTCGTCGGGGGTGCACCAGCCGGTCAGCGGCAGGGACAGCAGGCTCGGGGTGTTCGCGTCGTCGGCCAGGAGCACGCCGCCCAGGCCATCCACCTCGTACGCGTACACGAGCGCACCGGCCGGGCCGGGCACCACGCCGTGCTCGCGGATGCCGCGCTCGATCTCCGCGCGCAGGTCGTCCGCCCGGGCGGCCAGGCCGGCGTCGTCCAGCACCGCGGTGGCGAGCTCCGCGAGCTGCCGCAGCGCCGTCGCCGCGAGCGCGTTGCCCGGCACGTTGTAGCCGTACCGGCAGGCGTCGTCACTGGGCCGGAAGCCCGCCCAGGTCATGCCCGTGTGGCCGACCTCGGGGCCGCGGCCGTCGCGCACCAGGGTGTCGGTGGGCGGGCAGTCGGTGCGCTCGAAGGTGTACGACGACGCCTCCGCGTGCCGCTGCTCGGTGGTCCACAGCTCGACGATCGCGCGGCCCACCTGGCCGATCTCCGCGAGGTGGTCCGTACGGCCCGTTGCCTTCCACAGGTCGTGGGCGAGCTGGACCGGGTAGGCCAGCGAGTCGATCTCGTACTTGCGCTCCCACACCCACGGCGACTGGCCCGTGGCCGGGTCGCCCGTGCGGTCCCGGTGCCCGGCCCCGGTGGGGCCGTCGTTGAACGCGTTGGCGTACGGGTCGCGCAGGATCGAGGCCTGCTGCCGCCGCGAGACGGCCGCGATCGTGTCCGCCAGGCGCTCGTCGTCGGCGACGAGGTGCAGGAACGGCGCGAGCTGCGTCGTCGAGTCTCGCAGCCACATGGCCGGGATGTCGCCGGTGATCACGAAGGCGGTGCCGTCCGGGTGCGGCGTGATCGTCCGCGCGAGCGTGTCGGCCATGCAGCGCTCGACGGCGTCCGCCACCTCGCCGCCCAGCCGTTCGCCCACCCGCGCGACCAGGTCCGCCAGGACGTCCGGGTCGTAGAGCGCGGCCGTACCGGAGGCCGGTGCCGCGCTGCCTGTCACGTAGCTCATTCGAACCCCATCGTTCGTTCCTGCTCCTGCTTCACGAGTGCTGCCGGCCGGACCCACGCTGGTCCGGCCTGTGTGAACAGTAGGAGCGAATAACTCCTATGTCAACGTTGGCAATAGGGGTAATAGGAGAAGACGTCGGTGGGGCGCTCGCGGAATACTCGGTGGTGCCCCCTCGACGACGAGGGCGGCCGCCTCGACGAGGAGCATCCATGTCAGAACGCGAGACCTCCCCCGTCCCCACCGCCGACCTGTTCGTCGACGGGCGGTACGTCCCCGCGGAGGGCGGGCGCTACACCGACTTCGTGCAGGCCCTGACCGGCAGGACCGTCGCCCGGGTGGCCGCCGCGTCGGTCGCGGACGCCAACCGCGCCGCCGACGCCGCGGCCGCCGCCCTGCCCGCGTGGTCGGGCCTGCCCCCGGCCGCGCGGCGCGAGGTGCTGCAGCGCGCCGCCGACCTGCTCGGGCAGCGCGCCGCCGAGGTCGCCGCGGTGATGGGCCAGGAGATGGGCGCGACGCGGCCGTGGTGCGAGTTCAACGTGCACGTGGCCACGGGCATGCTGGCCGAGGCGGCGGCCCAGGCCTACTCCGCCGTCGGCGAGATCATCCCGTCCGACGTGCCGGGCCTGACCGCGTACGGCGTGCGGCAGCCCGCCGGCGTGGTGGTGGGCATCGCGCCCTGGAACGCCCCGCTGATCCTGGGCGTGCGCGCCGTGGCGATGCCGCTCGCGCTGGGCAACACCGTGGTGCTCAAGGCCTCCGAGCAGACGCCGCGCACGCAGGCCGCGATCGTCGACGTCCTGCGCGAGGCGGGGGCGCCCGCCGGGGTGGTCAACCTGATCAGCAACGCGCCCCAGGACGCACCCGCCGTGGTCGAGGCGCTCGTGGCGCACCGCGCGGTGCGGCGGGTCAACTTCACCGGGTCCACGCGGGTGGGCCGGGTGATCGGCGAGCTCGGCGGCCGGCACCTGACCCGGGTGCTGCTGGAGCTGGGCGGCAAGGCCCCGTTCGTGGTGCTGCCCGACGCCGACCTGGCCGAGGCGGCCGCCGCCGCGAGCTTCGGCGCCTTCATGAACCAGGGGCAGATCTGTATGTCGACCGAGCGCGTGATCGTGGACCGGTCCGTGGCCGACGACCTCTCCGCGCGGCTCGCGGCCCGCGCCGCCGGCCTGGCCGTGGGCGCGCCGGACGACCCCGAGTCGCAGGTGGGGCCGATGGTGCACGCCGCGGCGCGCGACCACGTGCTCGACCTGGTCGCCGACGCCCAGCAGCAGGGCGCCGAGGTGATCGCCGGCGGCACGGCCGACGAGCTCTACCTGCGGCCCACCGTGGTCCGCGGGGTGCGCCCCGGCATGCGGCTCTACTCCGAGGAGTCGTTCGGGCCGGTCGTGTCGATCACCGAGGCCGACGGCGCCGACGACGCCGTCCGGATCGCCAACGACACCGAGTACGGGCTCTCGGCGGCGGTGTTCGGTCGGGACGTGACCGCCGCGCTCGACGTCGCGCGCCGCATCCGCTCCGGGATCTGTCACGTCAACGGCGCGACGGTGCACGACGAGCCGCAGATGCCGTTCGGCGGCGTGGGTGCCAGCGGGTGGGGGCGGTTCGGCTCACGGGCCGCGGTCGAGGAGTTCACGGAGCTGCGCTGGATCACGGTCCAGGCGGGGTCGCGGGCATACCCGATCTGACGGGTAGCCTGCGGCGGTACGTCCCCGACGAAAGGCCCTGGTCATGACGCGTGAGCTTCCCCTGGACGGCCGGACCGCCGTCGTCACCGGCGCCGCCCGGGGCATCGGCGAGGCCACGGCCCGGCGGCTCGCCGAGGACGGCGCCGGCGTCTTCCTCGTGGACGTCTCCCCCACCGTGCTGGACCTGCGGGACGAGCTGCGCGCCGCCGGGTTCCGGGCGTCCGCCTCGGTGATGGACGTTGCCGACGAGGCTGCCTGGGCCGATGCCGTCGCTGCCTGCCGCGCGGAGCTGGGCCGGCCGCAGATCCTGGTGAACAACGCCTATGCGGGCCGCATCGCCACGCTGGAGGACACCCCGCCGGAGAGCTGGGACCGCCAGATCCGGGTGACGCTCACGGGCGCCTACCTGGCGACGCGCGCGCTGCTGCCCGACCTGTCGGCGTCGGGCAACGGTGCGGTGGTGATGGTGTCCTCGGTGCACGCGCACTTCGGGCTGCCGGGCCGGGCCGCGTACGCGTCGGCCAAGGCGGGGATGACGGGCCTGGCCCGCCAGCTCGCGGCCGAGTACGGCCCGGCGGTGCGCGTGAACAGCGTGCTGCCGGGGCCGGTGCTCACGCCGCACTGGGACGGCGTCGGCGAGGCCGAGCGGGCCGGCGCGGCCGCGGCGACGGCGCTGGGACGGCTGGGTGAGTCGTCGGAGGTGGCCGACGCGATCGTCTACCTCTGTTCCGACCGCGCGTCGTTCATCACGGGCGTGGAGCTCAACGTCGACGGCGGCTGGAGCGTCACCAAGGAATCAGTGTGATCCCGGAGCTGTCGGCGTCCTATGGTGTGCCGATGACGACAGTGCAGCCGGTCCAGATCACCTTCGACTGTGCCAGCCCCGAGCGCGTGGGCCGGTTCTGGTGCGAGGCGCTGGGGTACGTCCCGCCGGACCCGACGGAGGACGGCTTCGCCACGTGGGAGGAGTACACCCTCTCGCTGCCCGAGGAGAAGCGGGACTCGTGGTTCGGCGCGAGCGACCCGAACGGGGTGGGCCCGCGGCTGTTCTTCCAGCGCGTGCCCGAGGGCAAGGTCGTCAAGAACCGGGTGCACCTCGACGTCAAGGTCGGCCGGGGCCTGGTGGGCGACGAGCGCCTGGCCGCCCTGGAGTCCCACGCCGTCCGCCTGGAGGCGATCGGCGCGACGCGCGGGGTGCTGCTGCTGGCCGACGGCGAGAACGAGTCCTGCCAGAACATGCAGGACGTCGAGGGCAACGAGTTCTGCCTGGACTGACGCCCGAGGCTCCCTGGCCGGCGCAAACTGCCGACCACCGCTGAACCCCCTCCTTTGAGGCCTAAGTTTCTTCGCTTTGCGGCGCCGCAAAGCGAAGAAACTTAGGCCTCAAAGGGGACGAGCCGGCCGCGCCCCCCCTACCCCGCCACCACCGCCCCGCGGCGGGCGTTGAGGGCGTCCAGCGCCGCCCGCACCTGGTCCGGGGCGCCCGCCGGGAGCCGCACCAGCTCCTCGGCCAGGGTGCGCTGGTCGGTCCACTCCTTCAGCGAGCGCAGGGCGCCGGTCTCCCCCGTGTCCGCGGCCTCGACGGCGGCCAGCACCGTCGCGAACGCCTCCGGGTCGTCGGCGACGGCGCCCAGCGTGCTGTCAAGCGTGACCGGCGGCGGGACGGACCCGTCGCGCGGGTCGGGCACGGTCCACTCGTGCCGGCCGGCGCCCACCTCCGTCTCACGGGCATCTCCCGGCAGCACCACCACGGCCGTCGCGTTGGGCGGCACCACCGCGTGCACCACGATCTGCCCGTCCCGCGCCGCCCAGCCCGCCTCCGCCGACCCGTACGGCGTCTCGAACTTGGCCGTCGCGTGGTCCAGCCCCGCGATCGGCACGGGCGCGACCCGCAGCCGCCGGTACCCGTGTGTTCCAGGGGCGAGCCCGGCCACGGTGCGGTGCAGCCAGTCGGCGACGGCCCCGAAGGCGTAGTGGTTGAACGACGTCATCTCCCCGGGGTTGATGCTGCCGTCCGGCAGCATGCTGTCCCACCGCTCCCAGACCGTGGTCGCGCCCATCGTCACGGCGTACAGCCAGGACGGCACGCCTGTCTGGAGCAGCAGCCGCGCGGCGACGTCGGCGTGGCCCGTGCTCGTGAGCGCGTCCTGGATGATCGGCGTGCCCACGAACCCGGTGCCGATGCGGTACCCGGCGCGGCGCACGAGCCAGGCCAGCCGGTCCCCCATCACGGCGCGGGTCGCGTCGTCCACCAGGTCGAACGTGATGGCCAGCGCGTACGCGGTCTGCGCGTCGGAGACGATGCGCCCCGCCGGCGTCGTGTACTCCGCCACCCACGCCCGCCGGGCGCGTTCGGCGAGGTCGCCGTACCGCTCCACGCCCTCGGCGTCGCCCACCTCGCGGGCCGCCCGCGTGACGAGCTGCAGCGAGCGCACCAGGTAGGCGCTGGCCACGATGTCGGGGTCCGCCTTGGCGCCGGCGGGGTCGTCCGGCGGCGCGTCGGGGTCGAGCCAGTCGCCGAACTGGAACATGCCCTCCCACAGCAGCCGGTCCCCCGCGAGGTCCAGCAGGGCGTCGGCCCAGGAGCGCATGCTCGGGTACTGCTCCGCGAGCGCCCGCCGGTCGGCGAACCGTTCGAGCAGCGTGGTCGGCACCACGGTGGCGGCGTCGCCCCACGCGGCCGCCGGTTTGGCCCCGAAGGGCAGCACGAACGGCACCACCACGGGGCAGACGCCGCCCCGGTCGGCCTGCTCGGCGGCGACGTCGCGCAGCCAGGACGCGAGGAAGGCGTCGCTGTCGTAGAGGTAGCTCGCGGTGGGGCCGAAGACCTGGATGTCGCCGGTCCAGCCGAGGCGCTCGTCGCGCTGCGGGCAGTCGGTCGGCAGGGAGACGAAGTTGCCGCGCATGCCCCACACGACGTTCTCGTGCAGACGGTTGACCAGCTCGTCCGAGCTCTCGAACCACCCGGTGCGCCGCATGTCGCTGCTGATGACGACGGCGGTCACGGCCGCGCGGGCCGCCTCCAGGTCGAGCTCGCCGGGCCAGCCGTCCACCTCGGCGTACCGGAACCCGTGGAACGTGAACTCGGGCTCGAACGTGTCGTCGCCGCCCGAGAGAACCAGGTGGTCGGTCGCCGCCGCGTGGCGCAGCGGCCGCACGCCGAGCTCCCCGTGCTCCAGCACCTCGGCGTGCCGCAGCGTGATCACGTGCCCGCGCTCCCCCGTCACCCGCAGCCGCAGCCGGCCCACGAGGTTCTGCCCGAAGTCGAGCACCGTGCGGCCCGACGGCGTGGTGAGCACCTCGCGCACCGCGACCTCGTCGACCCGGCGCACGGGCTCGGCGATCGCGGGTTCCGGGACGACGTCGGCGGCGTCGACCCGCACGGGCGCCCACGCCGAGTCGTCGAAGCCGGGCAGGCTCCAGCCCGGCGCGGCCCGACCGGCGTCGACCCGCTCGCCCGCGTAGATGCCGCTGGCGACGACGACGCCGGTGGCAGCCCCGCGCCAGTCCGGCCCGGTGGTGAGCACCCGGGTGCTGCCGTCGGCGAGCTCGACGTGGAGCTGCACGGCCGCGGCGGGCTGCTCGCCGTAGAAGGGCCGGGCGGCGCCGTGGAACCCGTACCTCTCGGTCCACCACCCGCCGGCCAGTCGCACACCCACGGCGTTGGCACCTGTGCGCAGCAGCGCGGTCACGTCGGTGGCCTCGTGCACGAGCCGGTGCTGGTAGGCGGTCCAGCCGGGCTTGAGCACGGCGTCGTCGACGTCCTGCCCGTTGATCTCGACCTGGTAGACGCCGTGCGCGGAGGCGTAGAGGGTGGCGTGGACGACGTCGCCGGGCAGGTCGACCTCGGCGCGCAGCAGGCCCGGCGTCGCGGGCTCGGCGGGGTCGGAGAGGCCCACGAAGGCGGCCGCCCACTCGCCGTCGGCCAGGAAGGTGCTGCGCACGGTGACGGGCTCGCTCCAGGGCGAGGTGCCGCCGTCGGTGCCCGTGACCCGCACCTCCAGCGTGTGCCGGGCGTGCGGCGTGAGCGGTTCGAACGGCCAGGGCACGAACCGGGACTCGTCGGTGTCCAGGCGGAGCGCGGGCCCGCCGTCGAGCCGCAGCTCGGCGGCGGCCTGCCACCAGCCGGGCGCGTCGGACTCGACGGTCCAGCTCAGGCGGGGGTCGGGGACGTCGGCGAAGGCGCCGTCGGTGCGGCGCTCCACGCGCACCTCGCGGACGCGGGTGGGGTTGTTCTCCATCGGTGGCCCCTTTCAGCCCTTGACCGCGCCGGACGTCATGCCGGCCACGATCTGGCGGTTGAAGAAGATGTACATGACCAGCGGCGGCACCGTGATCAGGAGGATGTCCATGAACAGCAGGTTGAACTGGCTGACCATCTGGCTCTGGAAGTTGTAGAGCGTGAGCTGCACGGTCGCGTTCTCGTCGCCGGGCAGGAAGTACAGCGGGTTGGTGAAGTCGTTGAACACGTTGACGGCCTGCACCACGACGATCGTGATGATCACCGGCCGCAGCAGCGGCAGGATGACGGCGAAGAACAGCCGCAGGGGCCCGGCGCCGTCGATGATCGCGGCCTCGTCGAGCTCGCGCGGGATGGTCGCCACGAACGCCCGGAACAGCAGGACGCAGAACGAGAGCCCGAACGTCGCCTCGATGAGGATCAGGCCGGGCATGGTCTTGAACAGCCCGGTCTGCTGCAGCACCCAGATGGTCGGCACGACGGCGGGCGGCACGATGAGCCCCGCCAGCACGAAGAAGTTCACCACCGGGTTGAACCGCGAGCGCCGCCGCTGGAGCAGGTACCCGACCATGGCCGCGAGCACGACCATCACGGTCACGCTCACGACCGTGAGCACGGTCGAGTTGAGGAAGGCCCGCACCACGATGCCGTCGCGGGTGGTGAGCACCTCCGTCAGGTTCTCGACGAAGGCCCACTGGGTGGGCCAGGAGAACTCCAGCCGCGACGCCTCCGACGCGTCCTTGGACGCCGTCACGAAGATGAACCCGAACGGCACCAGGAACACCACCACCGACACGGCGATGGCCACGATGCCCGTGGCCCAGGAACCGGCGCGCCTCATCGGTCGACCTCCTTGCGGTTCAGCAGCAGGGAGACCGGCACCATGATCGCCGTGACCACGAGGAACAGGATCACGTTGCCCGCGGTGGACAGCCCGTAGAACCCGGCCTGGTACTGCTTGTAGATGACGGACCCGATGACGTCGCTGGTGAACCCGGGGCCGCCGCCCGTGGTGGCCCAGATGAGGTCGAACGACCGCAGGCCGCCGATCAGGGACAGGATGACCACGGTGGCCGTCGCGGGCTGGACCAGCGGCAGCGTGATGGAGCGGAACTGCTGCCACCGGCCCGCGCCGTCGACCCTCGCCGCCTCGTAGTACTCCTGCGGGATCGCGACGATGCCCGCGATGTAGATGAGTGTCGCGATGCCGAGCCCCTTCCAGACGTCGACGGCCGCGATGGTCAGGAGCGCCTGGTTCGGATCGGTGAACCAGCCCGGCCCCTCGATCCCGAACGTGGCGAGCATCGTGTTGACCACGCCGTCGAACGGGTCGAGCAGCGCCTTGAACGTGATGCCGACGCCGATGGTCGAGACGAGCACCGGGAAGAACACCACCGACCGCAGGTACCCGCGGCCCACGAGCTGTGAGGTGAGCAGCACCGCGAGCGCCAGCCCGAGCACCACCTTGGCGGCCGAGGTCACGAACCCGTAGATCAGCGTGTTCACGAATCCCTGCGAGAGCTGGGGCTCGGAGAAGAACTGGACGAAGTTGTCCAGGCCGATGAACTCGGTGTCGAACAGGGTCCAGCGCGTGAGGCTGAACCAGAACGACGCGAACGTGGGCACCGCGAAGAAGACCAGGTAGAGCACTCCGGCCGGCAGGTAGAACCACGAGGGGTAGACGCTGCGCTGGGTGGCCGAGGTGGAGCCCGCCGTCCGACGGCGGCGGGCGGGCCGCACCTCGGTCATGGTCGCCACCATCGGCGACCTACCAGCCCTCGAGGCCGAGCTGGCGGGCCTGGTTCTCGACGTCCTGGTCGTAGAACTCGGCCGCCTCCTCGGCGGTCTTGATGCCGGAGCCGACCTCGACGGTGACCTTCTCCAGGTTCGGGCCCTTGACCGGGGAGCTGAACTCCAGGGCGTTCGCGGCCTTGCCCTCGTCGAAGTACGCCTGGATGTCGTCCAGGAGCGGCGGGGCGGTGTCCAGCGCCTCGCACGTGCCCGCGTAGGGGCCGGCGGGCGGCAGCAGCTCGTTCTGGATCTCGCAGCCGGCCTCGCTGTTCGCGAACGCGACGAGCTCCTTGGCGGCCTCCAGCTCGGCGCCCTCGGTCGACCTCGGCACGTAGAGCGCGTTGGGCTGCCAGATCGTCGCCTGGGTGTTGGCGGCATCCTCGGCGGGCAGCGCGAAGAAGCCGATGTCGTCGACGGCGTCCGGGGTGTTCTGCAGGATCGTCTGGATGACGTTGGAGAGCATCGGGTAGTGCGCGCCCTCGCCCTCGGCGACCATGCGGGCGCCGTCCTGGAACGCTGCGGACGGGAAGTCCTCGTTGAAGTAGCCGGCCTCGGCGACCTCCTGCTGGTGCTGGAAGCCCAGCAGGGCCGGCTCCTCGGCGTACGAGCGCTGGTGCGCCGTGTACTGGTCGGCCCACTCGGGGTCGACGGCCGCGACGTTGGCGAAGTCGCCCAGGACGAAGAGCTGGCTGGTCCACGTCTCGCCGTAGGTCTGGATGACCGGGGCGACGCCGTCGGCCTCGGCGGCGATCGTCGCGTTGTTCGCCATGAACTCGTCCCAGGTCTGCGGGATCTCCAGGCCGAGCTCCTCGTAGAGCGGCTTGTTGTAGACGATGCCGCCCGCGAACGAGGCGCCCAGCGGCGCGCCGTACAGCCCGTTGTCGGTGCTGACGACGGGGGTGAACTCCTCGGTGAGGGAGCCGACCCACTCCTGGTCGCTCAGATCCACGAGGGTCGAGTCCGGGTTGAGGGCCTGGAGCAGCGAGCCCGAGTTGTAGTAGAAGACGTCGGCCATCTCGCCGGTGGACAGCCGGGTCTTGACCAGGTTGTCGCCCTCGGTGCCGCCGGGGCGGATCTCGACGCTGACCTTGACGTCGGGGTGCTCTTCCTCGAAGGCGGCGGCCAGGGCCTCCGCGGTCTCCGGGTTGGGGGCGTCGTTCGAGGTGAGGAAGGTGATCTCGGTGGTGCCGTCACCTCCGCCGGACGCGGCGCAGCCGGTCAGGGCTCCGCCGGTCACGGTGAGGACGGCTGCGGCCGCGAGGACCTTGCGGTGGGTCGAAAATGCACGGGACATCTCTCTACCTCCTTGTAGAGACGGATGGGACGATGGCGTGTAGAGCGATCTACACTCGCACCGATGAATCCTTTCAGTGGGAGCACGCTAGCGGGGCGCCATTTCTGGTGTCAACCGATCTACACGGGCAGGATGGCACCACGATGAGCACCGAACCGACGCGCCGCCCGCGGCCCTCGACCATCCAGGACGTGGCCCGTGAGGCCGGCGTCTCCCGGGCCGCGGTGTCCAAGGTGATCCGCAACGCCTACGGCGTCAGCGACCACATGCGGGCCCAGGTCACCGCCGCGATCGAGCGCCTGGAGTACCGGCCGCGCGTGGCCGCCCGCGCCATGCGCGGGGCGAGCTTCACGCTCGGGTTCGAGATCCCGCAGGTGGGCAACGACTTCCTGACGATGATCGTCGACGGCGCCACGGAGGCGCTCATGAGCACGCCGTACCAGATGATCATCGCGCCGCTCGGGCGGGACCAGAAGGGCGACGTCGCGATCAACAGCCTCGCCGACCGCCAGGTCGACGGCATCGTCGCCATCTCGCCGCGCGTGGACCCAGCCTGGCTCGAACGCGTCGCCGAGCGCACGCCGCTGGTGATGATCGGACGGCACGACCGCTCCGACCGCTACGACACGATCACCGGCGACGACCGCTCCGGCGCCGAGCAGGTCATGTCGCACCTGCTCGGCCTCGGCCACCGCCGCATCACGCACCTGACGATCCACCCGTCGCGGCCGGAGCCGCCGTGGGCGGGGCAGGCGGGCGCCGAGCCGCACGTGCTGCGCACCGCCGTCTACCGCGAGCGCATGACGGCGGCCGGGCTGTCGCCGCAGGTGGTGCACACGCTGTTCGACGGCTCCGAGGCGCACGCGGCCACGCTTGGTCTGCTGGCCTCCCCCGACCGCCCGACGGCGATCTTCGCGGGCAACGACACCCTGGCGATCGGTGTGCTCAGCGCCGTCGCCGAGGCCGGGCTGGACGCGCGCGACGTGTCGGTGGTCGGGTACGACGACGTGCCGATCGCCCGGCACCCGCTCGTCGGGCTCAGCAGCGTGGACCAGAGCGGCATCACGCTGGGGCGCGAGGCGGTGCGACTGCTGCTGGAACGCCTGGAGGGGCGCACGGAGGCATTGCGGTACGAGGCGGAGGCGGTGCTGCGGGTGCGAAGGTCGAGCGGGGTGGGGCGGGAGGGGTGAGGGCTGAGTGCTGAGTGCTGGGGTGGAGCCGGGGGCGGGGGCGGGTGCGGGGCCAGGAGCGGGGGCGGGGGCGGGTAGCGCTGGTTTCGGCAGGCCGCCGCGCGGCATTCGGCACGTTGCCCGGAGCTTCGGCAGTTGGCACTGAGATCGGTCCAGGCCTGTGCCGATCTCAATGCCAACTGCCGAGTCTGTGGGGCAAACTGCCGAGTCCGCGAGGCAGACTGCCGACCGGCCTCGGGTCAGGGCAGTAGCGCTTAGCCCATCGCTCCTTTGAGGCCTAAGTTTCTTCGCTTTGAGGGATCGCAAAGCGAAGAAACTTAGGCCTCAAGGGGGTGGGACGACGACGCCCCGGATCCTGGCCGAGCGCGACGTCTCGTCCCCGCGGCTGGTTGTCGTCAGGGCAGCAGGACCGTGCGGATCGCGGTGATCAGGCCGTCCGCGACGAGCACCCGGATCAGTGCGACAGGCGCGCCGTCGTGCGTGGCGACGAGCGCCATCCCGTCGTCCAGGAGCAGCGGGGCGAGGGTCCAGCCCGACGTCGGACCCAGGTAGCGCAGGGATCCGGCAGCGACCCGCTCGGCGCCGACGTCGAACCCGACGCGCACGCCGCGGAGCGTCGCCCAGCCCGAGACCTCGGGGTGCAGGATCCGCACCAGGGCCCCGAGGTCTCCCCCGGCGCACGCCGCGATGAAGGCGTCCGTGACGCGCTGCAGCTGGGGGTCGGCGCGTGGTCCGGGCGGTGCGGTCGGTGAGGGAGCGGACGCCGTCGTCGGCCCCGATGCGCGGATCGCCCGCCGGGCCCGGCTGGCGAGCTGGCGGCACGCGGCCGGGGTGCGGCCGACCGTCTCCGCGACGCTCTCGAAGGGGATCCCGAAGACGTCGTGCAGCAGGAACGCGGCGCGCTCCCCCGCCGTCAGCCGGTCGAGCACGACGGACAGCGCGCCCCGGATCTCGTCGTCCAGGGTCACGCGGTCCGCCGGGTCCGGGGACGACGCCGGACCCGGGCCGGGGCTGCCCGCGACACCGAAGTCCCACGCCGTCGGGTCCTGCGGCGCGGACAGGCGGCGGTGCGCCGAGCCGATCCGGTCCAACGCGAGCCGCCGCACGGCCACGACGAGCCAGCCGCGCAGGTCCCGGATCGCGGCGACGTCCTGGGTCGCGAGGCGGGCGAAGGCGTCCTGCACGACGTCCTCGGCCTCGGCCGGGTCGGCCAGGATGCGGCGCGCGACGGCCAGCAGGTAGGCGCGGTCGGCGCGAGACGCGGCGGTGACTCGGGCGGCGTCGGCAGGTTCGGCGGCGGCGTCGGCGTCGGCGTCGGCAGGTTCGGCGGCGGCGGCGTGTTCGCCCACGTTCCGCTCGACGTCGGCGTGCTCGACGGCGGCGTCTCCGGCCTCAGCCTGCTCGACGTCGGCATCTCCGGCCTCAGCCTGCTCGACGTCGGCATCTCCGGCCTCAGCCTGCTCGACGTCGGCATCTCCGGCCTCAGCCTGCCCGGCGTCCGCGTGCTCGACGTCGGCATGTTCGGCGGCGACTCGCTCGGCGCCGGCGCGCTCGGCCGCCGCGAGGCGGGCGTCGTCGGCTCCCGCCGTCTTCCCCGCGCACTCGTCGGCGCCCTGCCCGGGGTCACGTCCTAGTTCGCTCATGCCTGCACGACGATCGGCCGCCCCGCGATGTGACGGCGTCACACTCGCGGGCGACCGTTCGTCCTGTCCGCACCGGCCGGCAGCCCGCCGTCCGACGGACCCGAAGGAGCATCATGCTCACCACCACGCTGTGGGCGGCGCAGGCCGTCCTCGCCCTGTTCTTCCTGTTCGCGGCCCTGCCCAAGATCGCCGGCCGCGGCATCGACCGCTGGGCGGGGTTCGACGACCTGCCCCGCTCGATCGTCGTCGTGACCGGCGTCGCGGAGCTCGTGGCCCCGTTCGCGCTCGTCCTGCCGATGCTGCTCGGCACCCTCGAGTGGACGACGCCGCTCGCCGCCGCCGGACTCGCCGTCGTGACCCTGATGGCCAGCGGGTTCCACGTGCGGGCCGGCGAGTGGCTGCCCGCCCTGGAGACGGCGCTGTGGGCCGCGCTCGCCGGGTCCGTCGCCGTCGGGCGCTGGGACCTGCTGGCGACCGGGCCGCACCTGGGCGCCGACCTGCTGGTTCCCGTGATCGGCCTGGTCACGGCCGCGCTGGCGGTCAACCTCTTCCTGATCTTCCGGGCCCCGGCGCCGTCCCGCGCAGCGGCCGCACATAGGCCGGCCCCGACCCCCGCGTCTCCGGCTCGGCCGACGTCGGCGCAGCCGACGCAACCGGCGCAGCCGACGTCGGCCCAGCCGGCGCAGCCCGTGGAATCTGGACCGCGCTGAACCCATCCCCTTCGAAGCCTAAGTTTCTCCTCTTTGACGCCGTCCAAAGCGAAGAAACTTAGGCCTCGAAAGGGATGGTCAGAACCGCAACGGCGGCGGTCCGACCGACCGCCTCAGCCGGTTGCCGACGACGGCGTCCGCGTCCGCGACCAGCCCCGATCCGTCGTCACCTTCGAGGCCTAAGTTTCTTCGCTTTGGGGCGCCTGAAAGCGAAGAAACTTAGGCCTCGAAAGGGACTACGCCGAGACCAGCGCGATCGCCACGCCCGCACCGAGCAGGCCTAGGACCTGGCTGCGCACCAGCCGCTCGCGGAGGAAGGCGATCGCCAGCACCACGGGGATGGCCGGGTACATCGCGGCCAGGACCGTCGTCGTCGCCAGGAGGCCCTGGTTGACGGCGACCCAGTACAGGATCGTCGCCACCGTGCCGACACCGCCCGCGGCCAGTGCCGCCCAGGTCGCCTTCCGGGGCAGCCGGAGGGGTGCGCCCAGGGCGGCCGCCAGAGCGACGATCACGACGACGGAGACCCCGCGGCTCAGCACGATCGGCCACATGCCGGCCTCGGGCGGGATCCGCGCGACGGCCACGAAGTGGGCCGCGATCCCCAGGCCCGCGACGAGCGCGTCGGGCACCCCCGCGACCATGCGCCGCCCGCGCCGGCCGCCCCCCGCAGGGCCCGCGCCGACGCCGTCGGCCGGCTGCCCCCGGGAGACCAGCCAGATCGCCACCACGGCGACGGCGGAGCCGGCGTACGCAGCCGCCGACGGCCGCTCGCCGAGCAGCAGCACGCCCACCAGGACCGGCAGGGCGAGTCCCGCGACGTCGCTGACGGGCGCGACGACGCTCATCGGCCCGCGGCTCATCGCCCGGTACAGGTACGCGACGCCGACGCCGGTCCCCACGCCCGACAGCACTCCCCAGAGCAGCGGAGCCAGCGCCGGTTGGCCCGCCGGCACGCAGACGGCGATGACCACGCTCAGCGCCGTACCGCCGACCTGCGCCACGCCCGCCACGGTCACCCCGTTCCAGCTCCGGGAGAGGACGCCGCTGACGAAGTGCGTCAGGCCGAAGCACAGCGCGGACAGCAGTGCGAGGGTCTCGGCCATCGGGTCACACCTCCGTCTGCGCGCCGCTCATGACGCGTCGTCGGGTCGGCCTAGACGTCGTCCGCGTTCGCCCGTGCCTCCAGGTCTGCCGCGCCGACCGGGCAGTGCGTGGCCTTGCCGTCGCCGCACGAGTCGCGGTCGCAGAGCCGGCAGAGGTAGAACGTGTCCGGCTTCTCGTCGTAGGCCGCGACCAGCAGCTTCTCCAGGAGTCCGGCGAGCGTGTCCCGCTCGTCGTCGTCGAGCGACGAGAGCAGGCCGGCCACCCGGTCGTCCCGGGTCGTCAGGACGGCCCAGGCCACCCGTCGCCCCTCCTCGGTCGGATGGACGGCGACCCACTTGCCGATCGACTCGCGCCGCTCGACCAGCCCGCGGGTCTCCAGGGAGTCGACCATGCGGGTCGAGGCCGACTGGGTCAGGCCGATGCGCCGCCCGAGCTCCGTCGCCGAGAGACCCGGGGCTCGCGACAGCGCGATCAGCGCCGCCATCCCGCTCGGCCCGGTGGCGGCCGCGGCGGTGGTCGCCCCCAGCAGCAGGTCGGTCACCGCCAGGGACGCCGCACCCAACAGGTTTGCCGTCCTATCATGCATGACTCATGCATATCACGTGATCCACGTCACCACAACGGCACCTCGCGGCGGACGCCGAACCGGCCGACAGACCACCGACGGCGTCCGCATGCGGGAGGGGCCGGGGCCGCCGCCCCCTTCGAGGCCTAAGTTTCTTCGCTTTGGGTCGGCGGAAAGCGAAGAAACTTAGGCCTCGAAGGTGACGAGGGGGCCGCTCTGAGGTTCGGCAGTTGGCCTGGACCTTCGGCAGTTCGCCCGGAGCTTCGGCAGTTGGCATCGAGGTCGGCACAGGGCTGAGCCGACCTCGATGCCAACTGCCGAGTCCGCCGGGCAAACTGCCGAAGCTCCGGGCAGACTGCTGAGTCCGCCAGGCAAACTGCCGAGTCGACCGGGCAAACTGCCGAGTCCGCCAGGCAAACTGCCGAACCTGCCGGGCAAACTGCCGACTTGGGCAGCACCGACGGAATGCCCGTCGCCCCCGGAAAGTTGGTGATGACGTGAGCCTCCTGACCGACGCGACGCCCGACGACGCGGCACGCACCACAGCCCCCGACCACACCGTGCTCGACGACGCCGCCTGGTCGTCGCTCAGCGGGGAGCACGCCCACTTCGCCGAGGGCGGCGACCTCGTGCGCCGCTACCCCGTGGACGTCTCGCCGTTCGCCGCCGTCCGCACGTGGGACGACCCCCGCGTCTGGGCCGCGATCATCGACCTGGTCGGGTACGACGCCGACTTCCCCGCCCCGCCCGAGTCCGTCGCGCTGCCGGCCGGCTGGACCCGCGGCGAGGTGTTCGGCGGCGTGCAGCTCGTCGAGACCGAGCGGCTGGTCGGCCGGCCCGACGACGAGGCGGTCGTGCTGGGTGCCGCCGACGTGCCCGAGATGATGGACCTCGTGGCCCGCGCCAAGCCCGGCCCGTTCCTGCCCCGGACCTACGAGATGGGCCGGTACGTGGGCATCCGGCGCGACGGCGTGCTCGCGGCCATGGCGGGCGAGCGGCTGCGGCCGGCCGGCTGGACCGAGATCAGCGCCGTCGCCACCGACGAGCGCTTCCGCGGCCAGGGGCTGGCCTCGCGCCTCGTGCTCGACGTCGTGCACCACGTCCGCGAGCGCGGCGCCCGGGCCATGATGCACGCCGCGGCGAGCAACACGAACGCCATCCGGCTCTACGAGAGCCTCGGGTTCGAGATCCGCCGCCGCAACGCGTTCGGGATGGTGCACACGCCGGCCGGCGCCTGACCACGGGCGCGGACACAGAACGGCCCCCGGCGCGCTGTGCGCCGGGGGCCGTTCGCGTGAGCGGGTCAGTGCGCGGCCGCCTCCGCGGACTTCTTCTTCCGGGACGGCAGCAGGTGCAGCACGGCCACCACGATCGCGCCGACCACGAGGCCGACGACGGCGGAGCACAGCGTGTTGAACAGCCAGCCGAGGGTGCCGCCGAGCGCGCCGGCGCCGTCGTGGATGACCACCTCGAGGTGGTGCACCCACTCGTAGGGCGCGGGGATCCAGCCCGTGCCGTCGGCGCCGAGGTTGACGAGCAGGATGTGCCCGCCCACCCAGAGCATCGCGACGGTGCCGACCACGGAGATGACGGCGAGCACGCGCGGCATCGCCTTGACCAGGCCGCGGCCCAGGGTCTTGGAGAAGCCGGAGTCGCGCTCGGCGAGCCGCAGCCCGACGTCGTCCATCTTCACGATGGCGGCGACGATGCCGTAGACGATGATCGTGATGACGAACGCCACCACGACGAGGATCGCGAGCCGCGACCAGAACGTCTCGTCGGCCACCTCGTCCAGGGCGATCACCATGATCTCGGCGGACAGGATCAGGTCGGTGCGGATGGCGCCGGCGACCAGCTTCTTCTCGGCCTCGGGGCTGACCTCGGCGGCCACCAGCGTCTGCTCGCCGTGGCCCGAGATCTTGTGCCAGATCTTCTCGGCGCCCTCGTAGGCGAGGTAGGTGCCGCCGATCATCAGGACGATCGGCAGCAGCCACGGCAGGAACTGGCTGAGCAGCAGCGCGGCCGGGAGGATGAAGACCAGCTTGTTGCGGATCGACCCGATCGCGATCTTCTTCACGATGGGCAGCTCGCGCTGCGCGGCGACGCTGCGCAGGTACTGGGGCGTCACGGCGGTGTCGTCCACGACGACACCTGCCGCCTTGGCGGTCGCCCGGCCCGTCGCGGCGCCGACGTCGTCGATGGACGCGGCCGCGAGCTTGGCCAGCGCGGCGATGTCGTCCAGCAGTCCCATCAGGCCACCCACGGCGCACCCCGCTCCGGTCGATGTGTCGTCATGTCCCGCAGCCTATTCAATCCGCCCGCCCGCCCGGGCATCAGCCCCACGTGTCAGACGTACAGATCACCGGAGTGACCTGTACGTCTGACACGTGCGGGGGCTTGGTGTCAGCGCGGGACCGGGGTGAGCTCGATGCGGTCCAGGTTCCAGTTCTGGTACGCGTCCTCGGGCAGGCTGATCCGGAGCGTGTGCGTGCCCTTGGTCAGGCGCTGCGTGACGCCGCTCGGCTGCAGCACCTGCTTGGCGTGGCTGGTCGTGTTCCGGACGTCGACCCGGCCGCTCGGCGCGCCGTCGTCGAACGAGACCGTGTACGCGCCGGCGAGCGAGTACGGCGAGGAGGCGCGCACCGCGACCTCGTACGTGCCGGTCCGCGGCACCTCCACCTCGTAGGTCAGCCACTCACCGCCGCGCATCCAGCCGAGGCTGACGGCGCCGTCCAGGTCCTGGATGTCCACGCCCTCCCCCGGGCGCATCTGCAGGTTGCTGCGGTTGGCCGGCTCCAGGTCGTGGTAGCCCACGCCCTCGCCGGGCAGGAAGTCCTCGGCCTGGACCCGGACGGCGCCGCGCGGCAGCGGGTCGCCCTCGCCGGTGCGCAGCCAGCGCTCGATCTTCTCGACGTCGTCGGTCTGGAAGATCGTCGTGTTGTAGCCCTCCACCAGCGCCTGCCAGCCGCGCAGCGGGTCGATGAGCGACGCCTCGTCGGTCATCCGCTCGGACAGGCCGTTCCACATCGTGTTGCTCCACACCCGGCTGCCGCTCGCCACGCGGTCCAGGAACGGACGGCGGGCGACGACGTCGGCGGTGCTGTCGAAGTTGACCTCGTACGCCACGGGCTGGTCGGCGCCGAACTTCTCGACGTCCGCGACGTTCGCGTCCGTGACCATGTGCAGGTAGACGGCGCCGCGGTGCGTGGCGCGGAACTCCTGGACCTGCTCCACGGGCGCGTCCGACTTGAACAGGCCGTTGCGGACGGTGCCGGTCTCGGTCAGCACCGCCCAGATCTCCTCGCGGAACGGCCAGCCCTTGTCGAGGTTGACCAGGCCGCGGTCCTTGGCCAGGCGCATCGCCTGCTCCAGCGTGGGCACGCGCTCGTCGGTGAGCGCGGCCTGCGCGCCGCCAAGTCCCTCGCGCAGCCGCAGCCCCTCGATCTGCTCCAGCGTGAGGCTGTCGACGCGGCCGGTCCCGTTCGTGGTGCGGTCCACGGTCGTGTCGTGCATCAGCACGGGGACGCCGTCGGCGGTGAGCTGCACGTCCAGCTCGACGATCTCGGCGCCGTCCTTGAAGGCGGCCAGGATCGCGGGCGCGCTGTTCTCCGGGGCGGAGCGCCACTGGGCGCGGTGCGCGGCGGTCAGGATCTTGGCGTCCGGTCCGTGGTCCAGCAGGTCGCGGTAGGCGCGCTCGGCGGGCGTGCCACCGCCGTGGCCGGCGCCACCGAAGGCGGCCGGGGCGGCCGACGACGACGCGGTCCCGGCCTGCAGGCCGGCCTCCGTCCCGGCCTCGGCGACGACGGAGGCCACGGCCCCGGAGAGCACCAGCGCGGCCGTGGTGACGACGGCGCCGACGCGGGTACGCATGCGTGAGTTCATGGGTACGAGCCTGGTGCCGCCGCCGGCCGCCGGGGCGAAGCGCACCCGACGGCCGGCTGAACACTGGCTGAACGCTCGCCCGGCAAGCCCGGCCGGCCCGGCGAGCCCGGTCAGCCCTCCCCGCACTCGACGCGCGCGTCGGCCCAGTCGGCGTGGTCGAAGTTCTTGCCGTCCGACCCCTCGTCCGCGACCAGCCGCAGCCGGCGGACCCCGGTGACGTCGACGTCGAGCGCCACGGCGCCGTCGTCGTTGGACAGCACCGGCGTCTCGGCCAGCAGCTCGCCGTCGCCGTAGACGGCGAACCGCACCGAGCCGACGCCGGTGTCGCCGGGCTTGTCGAGCACCTCGTCGTCGATGCCCACCTGCGCGGTGAACGCGGTGCACGCGCCACCGAGCCACGCGGTCACCGAGCCGGTGGCGTGCATGCCGATGCCCTTGTCGTAGGTGACGCCGGCGATCCGGAGCGGGTTGCCGTCGCCGCCCGCGGCCTCGCCGTTGGAACGGTCGCGCTCGACCGGGCCGTAGCCGTTGGACTGCTCCGTCCAGTCGAGGTCGGAGACGTACGGGCTGCCGGTCGGCGCGGGCGGCGTGACCCACAGGGTGGCCTGGCTCGCGGCGACGTACGCGTCTCCCCCGGCGCGGTAGGCGACGTCGACCGGCACCTCGAACGTGCCCGTGGCACCGTCGGCGGGCACCCGGACCTGCCAGGAGACCTCCGCGGTCTCCCCTGCGGCCAGGCGTGCGACCGTCTGCGTGCCCCGGTCGGCGGTCCAGCCCTCGGGCAGGTCCGGCGTCAGCCGCACGCGCGTGACGGCGCGGTCGGCCACCGTGAACGCGGCCCGCACCTCGACGGTGCTGCCGGGCTCGACGTCGGCCTCGGCCGGCTCGACGGTGATCGTGGCGTCCGGCCGGGCCTCGACCGGGTCCAGGCAGGACTCGCGGCCGCCGGTCGCCGCGCAGACGACCGCGACGAAACCGCCGTTGGTCGCCGTCGGGACGCGCAGGGTGTCACCGGCCGTGGTGCGCACCGTGGAGTGCACGGTGGCGGAACCGTCGGCGCCGTCGTCGGTCAGCAGGTCGACCTGCACCTTGCCGCCGCGGGTCAGGCCCGCCAGCGGGAGCCGCAGCGGGTCGCCGGAGCCGGCGCGCAGGCCGCCCACGAACCAGCGGTCGCCCGAGCGCCGCGCGATCACCGCGTCCTTCCCCGGCATGCCGCTCAGCAGCCGCACCTCGTCCCAGGTCGCCGGGATGTTCCGCAGGAACGGCCACGCGTTGGGCTCGTCGTCGTACCCCTCGGGCTTGTCCGAGATGTGCTGCCAGCCCGACTCGTACGCGACCGCCATCGCCGCCTGCTGCGCCTTGGACGTCCTGTCGTTGTCGCGCGAGAAGACGACGGGCGTGAAGTCCATGGAGCCGAGCACGTTGCGCGTGAACGGCACGATGAGGCTGCGTTCGGGGCTGATCCCGTTCTCCATGCCGCGCACCGCCTCGTAGCTCATGATGTGCGGCCACGTGCGCTGCAGGCCGGTGGGCAGGGCGGCGCCGTGGAAGTTGATCATCAGCTCGTAGCGGGCGGTGTCGCGGGCCACGTCGTCGTACCACCGGTGGATCTCCTGCGAGTCGGAGTCCATGAAGTCGACCTTGATGCCGCTCACGCCCCACGACCTCAGGCGCGGCAGCCACTCGTCGCGCTGCTCCTGCGTCCGCAGGTCGCGGCTGTGGAACCAGACGATCACGTCCACGCCGCGGGTGTGCGCGTAGCGGACCGTGCGCGGCACCCAGCTCGCGTCCCAGCCCTCGTCGAGCAGCACGTACTCCCAGCCGTTGCGCGCGGACAGGTCGATGAAGTCGCGCTGCCGCGCCTCGTCGCGCGGGCTGCTCCCGTCGGTCAGCCAGCTCCAGCTCGACCGGCCGGGCTTGATCCAGTCGGCTCCCGGGTCCAGCGCGGCGGGCGTGGCGAGGTCGTCCACCAGCGTGGAGCCGACGACGCCGGGCAGGTCACCGACGATCGCGACCCGCCACGGCGTCGACAGGTCGCCCGTGGTGGTGACGGGGCGGCCCTCGAAGAGGTCGACGCCGTAGCGCAGGCTGCCGGTCTCGTGCGTGAGGTGCGAGCCGGAGTAGTCGCCGTGCAGGTCGGCCTCGGTGACCAGCACGTACCGGTCGCCCTGCCCGAACAGCACCGGGTACCCGACGCTGCCGGAGCCGTTGCCCGCCGCGGCGGTCGTGGTGCTCCACTCGGCCTCGTAGTTGACGGCGTAGGAGCGCTGCATCCACGCGGGGCCGTCGGCGGCCGGCTCCCAGGCGCCCGACTCGTCGTCGACCCGGTGCTCGCCCGGGCCGTCCAGGAGGTAGCGGTAGGCGACGCCGTCGTCGGACACGCGGACCGCGATCCCGAGGCGGCCGCCGTCCGCGGCCGTGAAGGTGAAGACCGACTCGCGGTGGGTGTACGTGCGCTGCCGGCTCTTGCCCGTGGACATGGTGTATTTGTCGGAGACCGTGCGGTCGGCCCGGCCGGCGAACGCGAGGCCCGTGGTGAGGTCGCCGTCGCTGCCCCGCAGGCCCAGGCGCGTGGCCGAGACCACGGCGTCCCCGTCGTCGAGCACGTCGAGCGTGACCTGCCCGGCGTCGTCGAGGCGCAGCAGGCCGTCGAGGTGCGAGCCGCGCGGGCCGTCGACGCGCCAGGTCTCCGCCGCGGTGCTCGGCCCGTCGCCTGGCTCGCCGCCCGGTCCCGTGCCCGCCGGGGCGGCGCTGGCGCTGCCGGCGACGACCAGGCCGCTCGCGACGAGCGCGAGCGCTGACACCGCTGTCACCAGGTGGAAGGCAGGACGGAACGCGGGTACGAGCTTCACGAGGTCTCCCTTGACTTCGGATGCGCCGCGGAATGCGGCCGGTGCGCCGCCCAGCAGGCTAGGCGGCGCACCGGACCAGGTCAACAGCCTGTTCAGCGGGCCTGGCGCCCGGGTCGCAGGTCGAGCCGGCGCAGCAGCTGGGCGTTGAGCGCCACCACCACGGTCGACAGCGACATCAGGACGGCGCCCGCGGACATCGGCATCACGAAGCCGATCGGCGCCAGCACCCCGGCGGCCAGCGGCACCGAGATCAGGTTGTACCCGGCGGCCCACCACAGGTTCTGCTTCATCTTGCGGTAGCTGGCCCGCGACAGCTCGATCACCGAGAGCACCGACCGGGGGTCGTCGCTGGCGAGGATCACGCCCGCGGAGGCGATGGCGACGTCGGTCCCGGCGCCGATCGCGATGCCGACGTCGGCCTGCGCGAGCGCCGGGGCGTCGTTGACGCCGTCGCCGACCATCGCGACCTTGCGGCCCTCGGCCTGGAGCTGCGCCACCTTGGCCGACTTGTCCTCCGGCCGCACCCCGGCGAAGTACCGGTCGACGCCGAGCTCCTCGGCGACGGAGCGGGCCACGGCCTCGGCGTCGCCGGTGATCATGACCACCTGGACGCCGCGGTCGTGCAGGGCCCGGACGGCCTCGGCGGACTCGGCCCGCACCTCGTCGGCGAGCTTGATGCCGCCGATCACCACGCCGTCGCGCAGCACGTGCAGGATGATCGCGCCGTCCTCGCGCCACGCGTCCGTCGCGGGGATCTCCGCCTGGCGGTTCTCCTCCAGCAGGCGCGGCCCGCCGACCCGGATCTCGTGGCCGTCGACCGTCGCCGCGACGCCCACGGCGGGCGACGACGTGAAGCCCGTGGCACGCGGGACGACGAGCCCGCGCTCCTGCGCCGCGCGGACGATCGCGCGGGCCAGCGGGTGCTCGCTGTCCTGCTCGGCTGCGGCCGCGAGCGCCAGGAGCGTGTCGGTGTCGAGGCCGTCGTGGTCGGTGTCGTCGGCGGCGCCGTCGTGGCCGGGCCGGCCGGCGGGCTGGGCGTCGGCGACCGTGGGCTCGCCCTTGGTCAGCGTGCCGGTCTTGTCGAACAGCACGGTGTCGACGGTGCGCATGCTCTCCAGCGCGAGGCGGTCCTTGATCAGCACGCCGCCGCGGGCAGCCCGCTCGGTCGCGATCGAGACCACGAGCGGGATCGCGAGGCCCAGCGCGTGGGGGCAGGCGATCACGAGCACGGTGACGGTGCGGACGACGGCGTCGTCGGGCAGGCCGAGGAGCGTCCAGACCACGGCGGTGACCGCGGCCGCGCCGAGCGCGAACCAGAACAGCCAGCCCGCGGCGACGTCGGCCAGGCGCTGCGCGCGGGAGGACGATGCCTGCGCCTCCGCGACGAGCCGCTGGATGCCGGCCAGGGCGGTGTCGTCGCCGGTGGCGGTGACCTCGACGCGCAGGCCCGAGTCGGTGGCGACGGTGCCCGCGGTGACGGGCTCGCCCAGGCCGCGCGGCACGGTGCGCGACTCCCCCGTCACCATGGACTCGTCCATCTCGGCCCGGCCGTCGACGACGCGGCCGTCGGCGGGGACGCTCCCGCCCGGCCGGACCACGACGACGTCACCGACGGCCAGGTCCGCCGGGGCGACCGTGACGACCTGGTCGCCCTCGACGCGCTCGGCCTCGTCGGGAAGCAGCGCCGCGAGCGAGTCCAGGGCCGACGTCGTCTGCGCGAGCGAACGCATCTCGATCCAGTGGCCCAGCAGCATGATGACGATCAGGAGGGCCAGCTCCCACCAGAAGTCGAGCTGGTGGTCAAGCAGGCCGAGGCTGGCGCCGAGCGACGCGACGAACGCGACGGTGATCGCGAGCCCGATCAGCAGCATCATCCCGGGCTTGCGGGAGCGCAGCTCGCTGACGGCGCCGGTGAGGAACGGCGAACCGCCCCAGACGTACATGACGGTGCCGAGCACGGGCGGGATGGCGGTGGCCCAGGCGGCGTCGGGCAGCTCGTAGCCGAGGATCATCGCGAACATGCCGGAGAACGCGACCACCGGGACCGCGAGCACGAGCATGATCCAGAACAGGCGCCGGAACTGGCCGACGTGGTCGCCGTGGCCGGCGTGACCTCCGTGGGCGCCGTGGCCCGCGTGCGCGTCGTGGCCCGTCTGGACGGCGTGGTTCGTGTGCGCCGCGTGCTCGTCGACGAGGGCGCCCTCGTGGGACGCGTGGTCGGGGCCGGAGTGGTGGTGCTCGTGGTGCGCGTGCTCGTGGTCCGTGTCCGGACCGGCCGCGGCGGGTGGTGCGGGGTGCTGGTGTGGCTCGTTCATGGATCGCTCCTGGGTTGAGCAGTGCAGGCCCGTACGGGCTGCGCACCTCCATATATACCCCTAGGGGGTATCTTCGTCAAGCGGTTCCCGGCGAGAAGCGCCGGTCGACCACACCTTGCGCCGGAGGTCCCGTCGACGACGGCCGCCGTCACCGGTTCCCGCAGGTCAGAGGCTTGCCAGGATTGTCCGTTCGGACCGAGTGTGACCCAGGTCACTCGACACGTCGGCCGGTCGGCGGCGTCTTACCCGAGTGTGATCCAAGGTCCTGTCCAGCCGGGCGCCCGTGGTGCCCGATCGTCTTGTCCAACCCCAGGGGGCTGAGTGGATAGCGGCATCGTGCTCCCCAGGCCTGCCGTCGAGAAGATGCTCGACCACGCGCTCCGTCCGGGCCGCTCCGGCATGGTCGTGCTGCGCGGGCCGCGCGGCGCCGGCCGCGGCACGGCCGTGCGGCTCTGGTCGCGCCGGCTGGCTGACGACGGCCGGGTGGTCGTCCGGGTCGACGTCGGCAGCGGCGACACCGTCGACGGCGCGGCGCTCGCCACGGCCATCCGCGACCGGCTGGCATCGAACACCCTCGACGCCCCCGGCGTCGAGGAGCTCGCCGCGGCGCTCGACGCCCGGGAGGTCGTGCTGGTCGTCGACCGGCTGGGGCCGGAGTCGGCGGACGCGCTGGTGTTCCTCGACCGGCTGGCGCGGCGGCTGCGGCGCGGCCGCGTCGTCGCGCTGACGGCGATGCCGTTGCCCGGTCCCGAGCCGACGTTCGACGCCTGGGCGCCGCTGGTCCAGGCGCCGCGGCCGGCCCGCGAGCCCGCGCACGTCGAGCTCACGCTTCGCGACCTCGCCGTGCGGGCGGGCGAGGCGCAGGCCGCCGCGTCGGCCCTGGACGTGCCGCTGAGCCGCACGCAGGCGCGGCTGCTGGTCACGGCGACGGCGGGGTGGCCGGGGGTCCTGTTCCCGGTACTGGCCGAGATCGCGCGGGCGAGCGCAGCGGGCGATGCCGTCACCGACGATCTCGTCGCGAGTGTGGCGGCGGCCCGGCGCGCCGCGTTCCTGCGGGCCGCGCTGCCGGAGGAGGCGATCAGCGTGGTGGTCGAGGCCAGTCTCGCCCCGCGGTTCAGCCGCACCGAGCTGGCGGCGACCGGCCTGCTCGCCGCGGTCCCGGGCGCGGACACGTTCGTCGACCGGCTGGTGGAGACCGGCCTGCTGCTCGACGACCCGGCCTCGCCGGACGACGTCCTGGCCGTGGAGCCGCACGCGCGCCGCGCCGTCCTGGACTACGCGCGCGGGCGCGACCGTGACGAGCTGCACCTGCGGGCGACCAAGGCGGCCCGGCGCAAGGAACAGGCGCACGACGCGCGGGGCGCGCTGCTGGTCGCCCTCGAGGCGGACGACGCCGGGCTGGTCCGCGACCTGCTGCACGGACTGTGGGCCGGGGTGCTGGACGGCCGCGACCCCACGCTGCACGAGGCGCTGTGGAGCGCCGTCTCGGCGGCCCCGGCGCAGCACGTGCCCCCGGAGCTGCGCACGCTGCTGTCCGTCACCCGACGCTCCCCCGGCCTTGCCGGGGCGCCCGAGCCGCCGGCCCGGCCCGCCGACCAGCCGGGTGCGCCGGCGCCGTCGCTGACGGTCTTCGGCGCGGCCGCGCGGCTGCGGCGGGCCGGACGCGCGGACGACGCCCTGCGCCTGGCCCGGGGCTGGCTCCGGACGCCGGGGAGCGCGCCCGCCGTCGCGCGGGTGCTGGTGGGACTGCAGGCCGCGCTGGCCGCGACCGAGGCCGGGCAGCTGCACGAGGCGCTGCGGCACGCGGAGACGGCGCACCACGACGCGCTCGGCTGCGGCACCCTGCCGCTGGCCGCCGCGGCGGCGGAGCTGGTGGCACTGGTGCACGCGCTGGACTCCAACGTGCACACCGCGGGCGACTGGTCGGCCGAGGCCGAGGCGCTGCCCGACCCGCCCGTGTGGTGGCGGCACGCCGTGGGCGAGCCGCTCGCGCTGGCCGCCGCGCTCGCGCGCCTCGAGCGGTTCGACGACGACCTGCCCGAGCACCTCCGGGGCGCCGTACGGTGCTCCGCCCGGTCGGACCTGTGGTTCGCCGGGCTGCATGTCGAGTCGGTGCTGGCAGTGCTGCGCGGGCAGGAAGAGCTCGCCGTGGACCACCTGCGGGAGGCGCTCGCCCAGCGCGGGCTGGCGCCGTCCGAGACGGGCCCACCCACCGGCGACCTGCGGATCCCGCCGCTGCTCGCGCTCGACCTGGGGCGGCTGTACCTGGCACTGGGCCGCGGCACGAGCGCGGCCGTGATCGCCGACGCCCTCACGGCCCAGGCCCCGGCGCGGGCGCTGTTGGACGGCCGGCTGCGGCTCGCGCAGGGCCGGCCGCAGGAGGCGCTGCTGGCGATCACGGGGGTCCGGTCGGCGCACGAGGGGTCGACGGCGGGCGCGCGGCTGGAGGCGCACCTGCTGGCGGCCGAGGCGCACGACGCACTGCTCGACGCCGATGCCGGTGTCCGCCAGGTCGACGCCGACGCCGACCGCGACACGGACGTGCGCCGTCAGCTCGCGCACGCCACGGCGCTGTCCCGCCGCGTAGGCGGCGCGCTGCCCTACTGGTGGGCCGCGCCCGGGGTGCTGCGGTCCCTGGCCCGCTCGGCGCCCGAGCAGGTGCGGCAGATCGCGCAGGTGCTGCGCCGGCGCGGCACGCCGCGGCCGGTCGAGTTCGTCACGGTGCCCGACCGGCAGCTCGTGGTGCTGCACCGGCTGGCCGACGGGCTGACGTCGACCCAGGTGGCCAAGGAGGCGTTCGTCTCGCACAACACGGTCAAGACGCAGATCCGGGAGATCTACCGGCGGCTCGGCGTGCACGACCGGGCCGCCGCCCTCCAGCGGGCGCGCGAGCTGGGGCTGCTGGACCCGATCGTGCGGGCGCGCCTCGGCGCTAGCCCGTCGCGACCGTGACGACGCCCAGGAGGAACGCGTCCCCGTCGGACAGCGCGGCGAGCTCCGCCCGCGCCGCCGGCAGGGTCGCGGGCCGGAACGGCTTGACGTCCACGCCCAGCGCGTTGGCGTAGGCGGAGCCCCAGGCCGTCGAGTCGAACGCGTTGTCGGCCGCGCCCGGCCCGGCCGCTGCGGTGCCGTCCCACCGCAGCGGCACCAGGGGCGTGCCGGCGAGCGCGAACCGGTCCCCCGTGCCCCCACGGTCGCCGTCCCAGGCGACGGCGCCGATCCGGGCCGGCGTGCCCGCCCGGCCGGCCACGGTGAAGGCCGCGGAGCCGTCGGCGGTCGAGACGGGCATGAGGCCGTCGTAGACGATGGCGAGCCCGCCGCTGTCGGCCCCCGTGCCCGCCGGACGGTGGATGACGACCAGCGCCCAGCCGGCGTTCGCGCCGACGCCGCCGGTGGCGCACACGTCCGCGACGCCCCAGGTGCCCGCTCCGCCGGCGCGCACGAGGGCGGTCACGTCGACGCCCGCCTGGTACCTCCGGCCGGTGCGCTCGACCGTCACGTCGTCGCCGTCCCCGACCGTGCGCAGCTCGCCACCCGGCGGCGCGACCCGGACGGGCGCCACCGCGCCGTCGCACACGCCGGACCAGTACAGCCGCGCCGCGACCACCTCGTGCCCGGCGGGGAGGCCCAGCACGGAGGCCGACGACGTGGTCCCGGTACCGAGGGCGTCCACGGGCGTCATGTCCCACCCGTTGTTGTCCTGCGCGACGCCGGTCGCGGTGCCGTCCACGACGGCCGCGCACCCCGGGAGCGCCGGGTCGCAGTGCAGCACGGGGGCGCCCACCTGGGTCACCTCGACCTGCCCCGTGGCGACGTACCGCGCGGCCAGCAGGCTGGCCCGCACCGGGACCGCGCGGCTCGCCCCGTTGGGCACGACGTCGTCGCCGCGCACGTCGAGGCGGACGTCGACGCCGCCCTCGGCGACGTCGGCGCCGACGAGCACCGGCACCAGGAGCGTCGAGGTACGGCGGGCGGCGATCGTGTCCACGGTGCAGCTCACGCCCGCGCCCGCACCCTCGGCACAGGTCCAGGCGGAGACGGCGCGGGAGCCGCCGGCCGGGTCGAGCTCGACGCCTGCGGGGAGCGTGACGTCGACCGCCACGGCCGCCGTCGGGCGATCGTCCGGGTTGCTCACGGTGGCACCTAGCACGCCGGGCCGTCCGGGCACCAGGTCGCCCAGGTCGTCGTGCTCGACCGTGAGCGCGAACGGCTCGGGCGTCGGGGGCGGGGTGGGCGTCGGGGTGGGGTCCGGCGTCGGCGCGGACGTCGGCCGGCCGGTCGGTGTGGCGGTCGGCTCGGGCGTCGCCGCAGGTCCGGGCTCCGCAGCAGGCTGGGGCTCAGTCTCAGGTCGAGGTTGAGGGTTCGAATCCCGCTGAGGTTCAGGTCGAGGTTGAGGGCCCGGCGACGGCGCCGGTTCCGGGACGCCTCCGGGCCCGGCGCCGAGCGCGCCGTCCCGGTCGGCGACGTCGTCCTCGACCGGCCCCGTGCCCTCCGTGGAGCCGCCGAGCCCGCCCGGCCAGGGCAGCCGGTCCGTGCCCGGACCCAGGTCCGCGACCCAGCCCTCCCGCCCGGGCGCGCCCGGGACCGGCAGCAGCGCGGCCGCCTCCACCACGCCGTCGCCGTCCCCCGCCGCGCCGCCCAGGATGTCGGACGCCGCCACCGTCGTCAGCGTCAGCAGGCAGACGACGACCGCGGCCCCGAGGAGGGCCGCCCGTCGTGAGCCGCGCGGCCGCGCCCACCACCAGCGCCGCCCGGCCGCGCGCACGCCGCGGCCCCGGCCGGCGGGCCCGCGACCGCCGGGCCCACGCCCGCCGGGCCCACGCCCGGCGCTCCCCCGCCCTGCACCCCGCAATCCCGCCCGCGGCGCCGGCGCCGCCTCGTACGACTCGCGCTCCGGCTCCGCCAGTGCCGCGACCGGCAACCCGAACGGGAGCAGCAGCACGCGCATGCGCCGCTTGAGGTCTCGCATCTGGTCCACGGCCGCGGTGCAGAACACGCACCCCAGCACGTGCGCGTCGACACGGTGGTGCACGGGCACGGCCAGCGTCTGCTCGACGTACCGGGCCAGGTGCGGCGCGTAGTCCTCGCACCCGGGCGCCACGCGGTCCTGGTGGGACTGCAGGTACTCCCGCCGTAGCCGCGCGCGGGCGCGGCGGGCGAGCGACGACACCGCGTTCGGCGAGACGTCCAGCAGCGGGGCCACCCGGGCGGGGGGCAGGTCGTGCACGTCCAGGTACCAGAGCACCTGGCGCCAGGCCGGCGGCAGGGCCGCGAACGCGTGTCGCACGCGGCGGTCGTCGTCGGCCAGCAGCACGGGGTCGGGGTCGTGGTGCGGGCGGTCGATCAGCTCCGCCTCGGCGGGCACCGCCCGGCCCTGCGCGCGCAGCACCCCGATCGCGGTGTTGCGCACCGTGGTCAGCAGATAGGAGCGCACGTTGCTCGACGGGCCGCCGCCGTTGCGCACGGCGGCGAGGAGCGACGTGAAGGCCTCGGCGACGACGTCGTCGACCGTGGGGCCCGCGCCCACGACGTGCCGGGCGATCCCGGCAGCCGTGCGGTGGTAGCGCTCGTACAGCTCGGCGAACGCCTCGTCCCGCCCGGAGCGGAGGTCGGCCAGGAGCTGTTCGTCGGACACGGGAGGCGCACCGTCAGGGCGCCGCGCAGGGGTGGAACCGGTCGTCTCGACCATCCGAAGAGCGCTCCCCTGGCACATCGATGTAGTTGTCCCGTTTGAGTGGAATACTACGGGCAAAAGGGGGTAACTGCGCAGATCACAGGGGTGATCCGGGGGGTGATCCGGGCAGATCCGGCCCGTTACCGGTTGCGGCGTCACCACCTGCCTGTGTCACCGTCTAGCCCGGCGATGAACACGAGACCGGCAGGAGACGACGCACTCGGCACGCTGTGCGCGCGATGGCGCAGACGCACGGTCGCCGAGGGCTGGCGCATGCCCGAGGACTGGGCGGCGCCCGCCGTCGTGCCGCTCGCGAGCGCCGTCCTGCACGGGCTGCCCGCCGAGGGGCCGGCCGAGGCGCTCGGCACGGCCCGGGCGATGGCCGACGTCGGCGTCACCGAGGGGCTGCGCGACGTGGGCGCGCTCTACGACCTGTGCCTGGCGAGCGTGCCGCACTCGGTCACGCTGGCGTTCGCCGCGGGGTGGGAGACAGCGGACACCGCGCCCGACCCGGTGGCCGCGGCCCGGGGCATGAGCGGGCTGCCGCAGCACACGGAGTTCCTGGCGCGTGCCGCGGACATCTTCGCCGGGATCGACAGCACGCGGGAGGGCGGGTCGCTGGTGCTGGTGACGATCGACGGCCGCGTGGGCCGGGCGGGCGCGGCGCGGCTCGTGCGGTGGAAGCGCGACGTGCTGCTCGGCGAGGCGGTCCGGACGGCGTTCGACGCGCGGTACCCCACGGGATACCGCGACGGCGTGGCCGTTGTCCTCGGGCGGTCCGAGCCGGCGGGGCACCTCCTGGCGGACGTCGCCCGCGTCCGGGCCACGCTGACCGGCCTGGCCCGCAAGAACCCGAGCATCCTGCGGGCGCCGGTGCGCATCACCGTGCGCCCGCTGCCGGAGGACCTGGCCGCCCTGCGCCGCATGATCGCCGTCGATGACGCCGCCTGACGGCGGGGCGCGACCCGGACTAGCCGTGCTCGGGCGCGCCCTGCTCGTGCACGCCGCGCGCCACGAACCGGCGGATCGACTCGCGCGCCCGCACGAGCAGGGCCGCCACGGCGTTCTTCGAGATGCCCAGGTCCTGGGCGACCGTGGCGATGGGCACGCCCTCGAAGACGGTCATCTGCAGGGCGTACCGCTGCCGCGGCGGGCAGGCCGCCAGGCCCTCGAGCACGTCCCCGAGCTCCATGGCCGACAGGGCCGCCGACGCCGGGTCGTCCCAGGCGGGCAGGTCGTGCGCCTCGTCGATCACGGTGGTCGGCGGCTGCCGCCGGCGCGACCGGTCCGTGGCGATGTTGCGCACGGTGCGCGCCACGTACGTCTTGCCGTGCTCGCGCGGGCCGCGGCCGGCGCGCAGCAGCGACAGGATCCGGACGAACGCCTCGGCGGCGAGGTCGTCGGCATCCGAGTGGCTGCGGGTGTAGCGGCGGGCCACCTTCAGCGCGTAGGGATAGTGCCGCCGCCAGACCAGGTCGATCGCGACCGTGTCACCGGCCCGCGCCCGGGTGAACAGCTCGATGTCGGGGAGCTCCTCGGGTTCGTCCCCCGCCTCCGCCGTGTTGCCGCCGCCCTGCATCAGGCCGAGCGCGCGCTGCCAAGCCGCCGTCGTCGTCACCGGCATCGAAGTCCCCTCCTCGCGATGACGGCCCGCTGGAGCCGGGCCGTCGGCGCACGGGTGTACGCGATGGTGAAGACGCGAGGAGGGGACGTGCGTGTCGCACGGCACAGAGGTGATCGAGGGGGTGATTCAGCAGGTCAGAGCGGGGTGAGCCCCCTACCGTCAGACGTCGACGTGCGAGCCCAGCAGCACCGTGCGGTCGCGCGGCAGGGAGAAGTGCTCGGCGGCGTCGGCGGTGATGTGCGACGTCGCGATGAACAGGCGCCGGCGCCAGGCCGCCATGCCGGGCTCGTCGCCGAGGCGCAGCTCGATCCGGGACAGGAAGTAGGTGGCGTTGTCCAGGTCGAGGCGGCCCTCGGTCTCCTCCGGCGCGAGCTGCGCGAGGGCCCAGGGCACGTCCGGGCCCTCGTCGTAGCCGAACCGCACGGTCAGGTGCGTGATGCCGTCGTCGCCCTCGCCGAGGTGCTCGACGGTCACGCGGTCCTCGTCGGCGAGCCGGGGCACGATCGCCGTCTCCACCGACACCACCGCGACCTGCTCGTGGCGCACGTGGTTGTGCTCCACGTTCGCGCGCAGCGCGAGCGGCGCCGTCTGGCTCCCCCGGTTGAGGAAGATCGCGGTGCCGCTGACCGTCCGGACGGGCACGGACCGGGTGCGCAGGCTCTCCACGAAGCCGCGCAGCGAGCCCTCCATGGCCTCCCGCTTCGCGGTGACCACCTCCCGGCCGCGCTGCCACGTGGACATGACCGTGAACGCCGTGATGGCGATGAACAGGGTGAGCCAGGCGCCGTGCACCAGCTTGGTGAGGTTGGCGGCCACGAACAGCAGGTCGACGGTGAGCAGGACGGTGGCCAGCGTCGCCAGCACCCACTTCGGTACGTTCCACGTCTTCCAGGCCACGTAGAAGAACAGGGTGGTGGTGATCGTGATCGTGCCGGTCACGGCCATGCCGAACGCGTAGGCCAGGGAGGCCGAGTCGCGGAACGCGAACACCAGGGTGAGCACCGAGACCATGAGCAGCCAGTTGATCCACGGCACGTAGATCTGGCCGCGCTCGGAGCTGGAGGTGTGCAGGATCCGCAGGCGCGGCAGGTAGCCGAGCTGGGCCGCCTGGGCGGTCACGGAGAACGCGCCGGTGATGACGGCCTGCGACGCGATGACGGTCGCCATGGTGGCGAGCACGACCATGGGGATCAGCGCCCAGTCGGGCGTCAGCAGGAAGAACGGGGCCGACAGGTTCGCGCGGTCCTGGAGGATCAGGGCACCCTGCCCCAGGTAGCTCAGCGTGCAGGCCGGCAGCACGAGGAAGATCCAGCCCACCGAGATCGGCCGGCGGCCGAAGTGCCCCATGTCGGCGTACAGGGCCTCGGCCCCGGTCACGGACAGCACGATCGCGGCCAGCGCGAAGAACGCCAGGTCGAACCGGCCGGCCAGGAAGCCGATCGCATAGGTCGGCGAGAGCGCCTTGAGGATCCCGGGCTCGTTGGCCACGCCCCAGATGCCGCACGCGCCGATGGCCACGAACCAGGCGATCATCACGGGACCGAACAGGCGGCCGACGGCGGCCGTGCCGAACTTCTGGGCCGCGAACAGGCCCACGATGATCACCGCGGTGACCGGGACGATCCAGCCCTCGAACTCGGGGTTGATGATCTTGAGCCCCTCGACGGCCGAGAGCACGGAGATCGCGGGCGTGATCATGCTGTCGCCCAGGAACAGCGCGGCGCCGAACAGGCCGAGGCCGGCGAGCGTGAGCGCCGTCCGCGTGCTGGCGTTGGCTGCCCACCGCCGCAGCAGCGTGATCAGGGCCATGATGCCGCCCTCGCCGTCGTTGTCGACCCGCATCGCCAGCAGCACGTAGGTGATGGTCACGATGAGCATCACCGACCAGAAGATCAGCGAGACCACGCCGTAGACGTTCTCCGTGGTGGCGGGGACCGGGTGCGGGTCGGCGGGGTTGAAGACGGTCTGGAGCGTGTAGATCGGGCTGGTCCCGATGTCGCCGAACACGACACCGAGCGCGCCGACGACGACCGCGAGACGAAGGACGTCCGCGGGCCGAGTCGTCTGGCCGACCTGACGAAGGGCAGTAGTCACCAGGGGAACCTAAGGCGGATCCGGGGCGCCGGGCGCGGCATTGACGGTTTCTTAACACCCGTCGCGTCACACCCGGTCGCCGCCCGGACTTTGTGCCCGGTATCCGTGCCCGTCGCCGTGCCCGACGGCGGCGGGGCGCGGCGTCAGTCGAGCGGCGAGAGGAACTCGCGAAACTCGCCGGGCGTGGTGTGCAGCCCCCAGATGCGCTCGGCGACGGCGTCGTGTCCACGCTCGGGGTCGTCGCCACGGATGGCGCCCGGGATCACGAGCTGGGCGACGCGGATGCCCTCGGGGGCCAGGGCGTCGTGCAGCATCTGCCCGTAGGCGCTCTCCCCCGCGAACCCGATGGACGTGCCCGCGTAGTCGGCGCGCGGCCGCACCGAGGTGCCGCCGTTGACGAGGACGACCGTGCCCGCGCCCGCCGCGCGCATGCCGGGCAGCACGGCCTCGACCGCGGCCACGGGGCCGAGCACGGAGAACCGGACGGCCTCCAGGATGTCGGCGGCGGGCGTCTCGGTCACGGGCCGCAGGTAGTGGCGCGCCGGGAGCGGGCTGTACTGCAGCACGGAGACCGGCCCGAGGTCGGCGGCCGCCGCGGTCAGGGCCGCGGTGAGGGCGTCCGCGTCGAGCACGTCGGCCGCGTAGCCGCGCGCGGTGACGCCGTCGGCCGCGAGCTCTTTCGCGAGCGCGTCGACCTTGTCCTGGCTGCGGGAGAGCAGCGCGACGGCGAAGCCCTCGCGGCCGAAGCGCCGCGCGACGGCCTGGCCGACGCCGGGGCCGGCACCGATGATGGCGATGGTGGACATGCGACGGGTCCTCTCGTAGGTGATGACTCGACGCTACGACCGATGCCGCGCGGGTGGGAGGTCCTGTCAGGGTCTCCCCCGGCGCAGCAGGCCGAGGCGGGCGAACAGCACGGCGCAGGCGCCGAGCGTCGCGATCATCAGCACCGAGCCGACGACCGTGTGCGTCCAGCCGAAGCCCTGCGCGCCCCAGCGGGCCTGCGCCTCGGCGATCAGGACCATGCGGCCGGTGTTGACCACGACCAGCAGCAGCCCGGCGGCGAGCACCGCGGCCGCCACCCGCGGGAGGCTGGTGCGCCGGGAGAGGAGCAGGAGCCCGCCGAGGACCAGCAGGCCGCCCACGTAGAACACCGCGGTGCACGCGCTGGTGACCACGAGCCCGGCCCAGGACGTGTCGTCGCCGGGCACCTGCTGGTAGAGGAACACCGGGTCCGTGGTCAGGGTCCGCGACGGGCGGCCGAGACCGCCCAGCACCCACGCCGTCAGCGCGGACTCGGCGAACCTGAGGCGTTGCTCGGCGAGCAGGACGACGGCCCCGGCGACGATCAGCGACGCGGCGGCCAGGAGGCGCGGCACCACGGTCAGGGCCCGACGGCGGCCGGGTGGGGCGGTCGCGGCCGGTTCGGCCCGCGCGCCCAGGCCGAACGGTACCGACGCGGCGCCCTCCGGCGAGACGGTGTGGTCCATGCGGTCTTCCTCCCGGGTGGGGTCAGGTGGGCGTCCCCGGCACGGTGCCGGGGACGCCCACCTCACCTGCGTGCGGCGGTCGTCAGGCGGTCATCCGGCGGCGCAGGCGGTAGACGCCCGCCCCGGCCAGCGCGAGCGCCGTGCCCGCGAGGCTGATCGCCGGGACCGGGGGCTCCGGGTCCTCCGTGACGGTGACGGTCACGGTCGCCTCGACCTCGACGCCGTCCGGCCCGGTCACCCGGTAGGTGAAGGTGTCCGTGCCGGTGAACCCGGCCGGCGGGGTGTAGGTGACGGTGCCGTCGCCGTTGTCGACGACGGTGCCGCCCTCGGCCGTGGTGGTGTCCACGTCCCAGCCGGTCGAGCCCTCGGGGATGGTGTCGTTGTCCCGGACGTCCACGGTGGCGGGCGTGTCGACCGTGGTCGAGGCCGAGTCGTCGACCAGGGCAGCGGGCTCGCAGGCGAACTCACCCGTGAAGCGAGCCAGGAAGCCCTCGGCGCCCGGTGCGCTCGTGACCTGCACGATGATGCTGTTGGCTCCGGCCCGCCAGTCGTCACCCAGCGTGACGGAGGCCTGGCCGCCCTCGTGGAAGCCACCGTTCCAGTACGGGTACGGCGAGGTGAGGGCAGGGAGGCCCGAGACCTTCGGGCTCTGCGCCGTGTTGTTGACCCAGACCTCCAGCACCGTGTTGTCGGCATAGAAGTCCAGGCTCAGCTCTTCCAGCGTGACGCCGGACGCGAGGTTGAAGTCGTACTTGTAGTACCAGCTCGCGGCGACGTCGGGCTGTGTCTGGCCGGGGGCCTGCTGCGACACGTACTGCGCGTCGGAGTACTGCGTGCCGCCCGGCCAGTAGGTCTCGTGCTTGGCGTAGGGCGCGGTCCAGGTGGCGCCCGCCGGAGGCAGGGCAGCGGGCACCTCCGTCACGGTCCTGGAGGCCGCTGTGGGGATCGCGTAGTGCGGACCGGTGACCTGCCAGTGCGGGTCCCGGGTCCCGTTCGGCAGGATGCCGCCCGTCGAGGCGTCGTACCCGGTGTTGAAGATCGCCGGGTCGGTCGAGCAGTCGATCGTCGGCGCCGCCGCGGCTGCCGGGCCGGCGAGCGCGACGCCCAGCCCGCCCGCCAGCACGCCGGCGAGCACCCCCACCGCTGCGAGACGGCGTCCGCGGGACGCGCCCCGGACAGTTGTCGTTCGGGTCATGAGAGAACTCCCTTGCTCGTGCGCCCCGGCGGAGCGCGCTTGCAGCACGGCTGAGGTCCGCGCTCGGAAGGTCAGACGCGACGTACGGGAGGCGGTGACGGCGGCGTCGGTTCTCGCGCCGCTGGCCCTGGTCGAACGTAGGAAGAGTCGGCGCAAGGGCGCTCATGCGCCGACGAACCCTACGTTCGGCGCCGCTGCCCGGGAGCAGAGAGGGTCAGTCGACGACGGCGGCGACCGCCTCGAGCTCCACGAGCTGGTCGGCGTAACCCAGGACCGTGACGCCCAGGAGGGTGCTCGGCACGTCATGCTCGCCGAACGCGTGCCGGACCACGTCCCAGGCGGTCACCAGGTCCGCCCGCTCGGACGACGCGACGAGCACCCGCGTACTGATCACGTCCTCGATCGTCGCCCCGGCTGCCGCGAGCGCCTGGGTCATCGTCTCGACGCACGCAGCCGCCTGACCCGCGTAGTCGCCGACCCCGACGGTCGCGCCGTCGGCGTCCAGTGGGCACGACCCTGCCAGGAAGATCAGCCGGGCGTCCGACGGCGCGGTCGCCGCGTACGCGTACGGCGCGTCGGAGAGGCTCGAGGAACGGATCAGCTGCACGGCGCTCGGCATGCCGCGATCCTTCCAGAACAGTCGACCTGCCGCCGATCCCGGTTCGCCACCGGCGTCGCCGCCGAACGTAGGAACCGTAGGCGTAGGCCGAACGTAGGAATGGTCGGCGCAACAGCGCTCATGCGGCGACGAACCCTACGCTCGCCGATGTTCACCGTTGCCCGCCGCTGCCGGCGCGGGTGCCGCACGGCGCACCGTCACCGCAGCGGCCGCTTCCCGTCCAACCTCGTGCGAGCCGCGACACCGACGTGCCAACGACGTCGCGGGCGCCGACAGAAGGGAAGACACATGAGCACCACCTCCCACAAGACCGAGCCGACGGAGGCCGGCCACGGGGCGCGACGGCTCGCGGCCGTCGGCCTGGGCACCGTTCTCCTGCTCGGCGGGGGCGCGCTGACCGCTGCGGCGGCACCCGTCACCGACCCGGTCGGCCCGGGCACCAGCGGGACCACCGCACACGGCGTGACCTGGACGGCGAGCGACGAGCTGCGCGACGCGGCCGGTGTCGTCACGAACGGCTTCAGCGTGGGACGGGGCGAGGACGCCATGCTGACGTTCGGTGAGACGGTCGACCTCACGTTCGACGTGGTGAGCCTGCAGTCGAACGGGCCGTCGGACACCGAGTGCCTGGTCCTGCCCGCCGGTTCCACGCCCGTGCAGCTGTCCCCGATGCATGAGTGGAACGCGGCAAGCAGCACGATCTGCGCGACGAACAACAACGCGGCCGACGACCCGGCTGCGGCCAACGACGCCACGTCGCAGTTCCGCCTGGACGACGTGAGCTCGTTCTCCATGTCGGGCAACGGCACCAACACGAGCCGGGCGCGCTGGATCTCGAACCCCCGGGTGACGGTCGACCGTGAGGAGCCGGCCATCCCGATGGTCGCCCCGGCGTTCGCCGTCGCGGGCCTGGTCGCGACGGGCGCTCTTGCCGGCGTCCGCCGCGTGCGCGGTCTCTCGCGCTGATCCCGCGGGGCCCTGTCCCCGCTGGTTCGGAACGCCCCGCCGCTCGGCCAGAGCGGTGGGGCGTTTCCGTCACCACGGTCGGGTGACCGTCGGACGAGGACGACTCCCCCAGCCAGGTAACGGAGAGGTAGCACTGCTACCTCTCCGTTACCCCTCCCGTTGAGCAGTCCTTTCCCCGCTGCCCGGGCCGACGACGGCGAATCACCCGTCACCGGCGCACGGGCAGCACGTCAAACCCTGTGCGAGCCGCGACACCGCCGTACCTCAACGTCGCGGACGCACACAGGAAGGGAACACACATGAGCAACACCTCTCACGAGATCAAGCCCGGGCGCGCACAGCTGCGCTCGCGGCTGGCCGCCGTCGGGCTCGGTGCCTCGCTCCTGCTGGGCGCGGGCGCGCTGACGGCCTCGGCAGCGCCGGTGACCGAGCCGGTGAACTGGGCGTCGAACTCTGGCACCACCGCCAGCGGTGTCAGCTGGACGGGACGGGGCGGCCTGCCCGCCAACGGCAACAACGTCCGGGACGACGTGACCCGGACACTCACGTTCAGCGAGCCCGTGACAGCGACGTTCGACGTGCACAACCTCAACGGGTGGGACGGGGCGTCGCGCGAGTGCGCCCAGCTCTCCCCCGACGTCGTGCTGGTCAGGCTCGACCCGGACAACACCTGGAACCCGAGCACCCGCCAGATCTGCTTCCGCGGACCCCAGGGCAGCTCGGCCGACGGGAACACGAACGGCAACACGATCTCGTCCTTCCGCACGAGCCAGCCGGTCACGCAGATCGCCATCACCGGGACGAGCGGCGGCAACCGGCAGAGCACCATCCGCGACCTGTACATCACGAGCGACGACACCCCGCCCGTCCCCGCGGTCGCCCCGGCGTTCGGGATCGCGGGCCTGCTCGCCACGGGCGCCCTCGCCGGCGTCCGCCGGATGCGGGGCGCCAAGCGGGAGACCGCGGAGGTGACCACCACGCAGGCCTGACCAGGCCGCCCACGAACCTACGGGTGAGCCACCCCTCGGCCCGTAGATCGACGCCCCGTCGCTCTCCTCCACGAGCGGCGGGGCGTCGTGCGCCCAGGCGGCCCCGCGCCCAGGCGGCCGGGCCCCCGGCGGCGGGGCACGCAACCGTCACCGGGCCCCGCCACCCCCGTCAGTACCCGACGTGAGCACCGCGATCGTCCCGCGCCCGACGACGGGCCCGCCGAACCAGCCCCCGGACCAGCCGCCCGCACCGCCGCCGGAGGACCGGCCGAGCACGCCCCGGCGCACCCCCGTGCCGTCGGTGTACTTCCGGGCGGTGGACGGCCTGCGCGGCGTCGCCGTCCTGTCGGTGCTGATGTACCACACGGGCCTCTACGAGAACGGCCTTTTCGGCGTGGACCTGTTCATGGTGCTGTCCGGCTACCTGATCACGCTGACGCTGCTGCGCGAGGAGTCCCGGGGAGGCCGCATCCGGCTGGGCGAGTTCTACCGGCGTCGGGCCAAGCGGCTGCTGGTCCCGCTGCTGGTGACGCTGGGCGCGACCGGGATCGCGGTGGCCCGCCTGGGCCGGCCCGAGGAGGCCGACCGGGTGCTCCAGCAGGGACTCGCGTCGCTGCTGCAGGTCGCCAACTGGGAGCAGGTCGCGCGCGGCGAGTCGTACTGGGACGCGATGGGCGTGCCCGGGCCGCTGGCCCACATGTGGTCGCTGTCGCTGACCGAGCAGTTCTACCTGGTCTGGCCGCCGTTGCTGGCCCTGGTGTGCGTGGTCGTCGCCCGGCGGCGGCGCGCCACCGTCGCCTGGCTGGCGAGCCTGCTGGCCGTCGCGATGACCGCCGTGACCGTGCTGCAGTACGACGGCACCAACGCCGACCTGCTCTACCTGGGCACGCACTCGCACGGCGTCGGACTCATGGTGGGCGCCTGCGCCGCGCTGGTGACGGCGTCCCTGCCCGTGCGCCGCGTCGACGGGCATCCGCGACGGCGCCTGTCCCGGCCGGTCGCGACTTTCGTCTCGCTCGGACTGCTGGCCGCGATCGTGCTGGTCTCGGTCGGCACCGACACCTACGCGGCGCCGTGGCTCTACGAGCGGGGCGGCCTGACGGTCGTGGCCGTGCTGGCCGCCGCCCTGATCCTGTCGCTCACCCGCGAGGACACCCCCGTGGCCCGCGTCCTCATGACGACGCCGCTGGTGGAGGTCGGCAAGGCGTCCTACTCGCTGTACCTGGTGCACGTGCCGGTGTTCTGGGTGCTGCAGCGCACCCTGGAGAACCCGAGCCCCGCCGTGATCGCGCTGGTCGGCGTGCCGCTGTCGACGGTGCTCGCCCTGTTCCTGCACCACATCGTGGGCGAGCCGGTGCGGCTGCGCCGCTGGAACCGCGCCGGCGGCACGTCGTTCGCGCTGCTCGCCGCCGCCGTCTGCGCGGCGCTGGTGGTCTCCCCCACGCTGGTGCGGCAGGAGTCGGGGTCGGGCGGCACCCGGGTACTCGTGCTGGGCGACTCCCTGGGCCACGACTTCGCCACGGCCCTGACCACGTTCGCCCCCGACGAGTTCGCCGTGACGGACGGCGCGTTCAACGGGTGCGGCGTCTTCAGCCCGGAGACGAGCCGCACCACCGCCGTCGAGCAGGGGCCCGCACCCGGCTGCCTGCCCTGGGAGGACCGGTGGCGGTCCGCCGTGCGGGAGTCCGCACCCGACGTCGTGCTGGTCAACCTCGCCTGGGACGGCGCCGAGCAGCGGGTCGGTGGCCGGTGGCTGCGCCCGTGCTCGGCCGGGTACGCGGCCCGGTACCGCGACCAGCTCGACACCGCGCTGGAGATCCTGACGGCCGACGGCGTCCCGCGTCGCGTGCTGCTGGCCACCTCCCGTGAGTTCACGCCCATCGCCACGCCCGAGGACGCCGCCTGCCACACCGAGTTGCTGCGGGCCTTCGCCGCGGAGCACCGCTCGGTGGTCGGCATGCTGGAGCTCGACCGGTTCGTGTGCACGGACACGGCCTGCCGGCAGGAGACGCCCGACGGCGCGCCCGCCTACCTCGACACGGTGCACTTCACGCGCGCCGGGATGCGCTGGATCGCGCCGTGGCTGGTCACGAGCATCCAGGACGTCACCGGCCCGCCGTCGCGCACCGAGCCCGGCTCACGCACCCCGTGACCCGGCCCACAGAACCGGACCGTCGTCGCCGCCCGCCGGCTGCGTCTGTCCCACGAGGAGGGCCGCGACCCGCGCGGCCCGCGCACCGAGAGGAACCACGCATGTACAACACCCCGGGTATCGGCAGCGGCGTCGCGACCGGCGTCGTCGGCGCCGGCACGCTCGCCCAGACCGGCTTCGACGGGCTGTGGCTCGCCGTGGCCGCCGTCACGTGCTTCGTGGGCGGGTTCATCCTGATCCGCGCGAGCCGGTCGGCCCGCCACGTCGAGGCGGCCCGCCACGTCGAGGCGGCGGGCGAGCGGTGACCGCACCCCTGCCGGCCCTGACCGACGGCGGCCCGCCCGCCCGCGTCGCACCGCGCCCCCGGACCGGGGGCGCGGTGCTCCGCGCGCTGCTCGCGCTCCCGGTCGCCGCGCTGGGCGCCGCCGTCGTGCTGGGCACGGACCGGTTCCGGTACGGCGAGGCGCACCTGACGGCCTGGGCGCTGGAGCACGTGCTGCGCCGCCCGGCCGCGGTGCCGTCGCCCGAGGCCGTCTTCTACTACCGGGCCGAAGCCGGCCCGGTCCCGGTCTGGGGCGGGTTCACCATCACCGAGGAGTGCTCGGCGGCGTGGTTCGTGGGCGGCGTGCTGGTGGCCACCGCGCTGCTGCTCGTGGTGTGGCGGCGGGCGCGCGCCGGCCGCCTCCTGGTCGCGAGCCTGGTCACCGCAGTGCTCCTCGTCGTGGTCAACACCGCACGCATGGTCCTGATCACCGAGGCCACCGTGCACTGGGGCGAGGCCGGCTTCGGCTGGTCGCACACGGTGGGCGGCTCGATCCTCATGATCGCCACGCTGTGCCTGAGCGCCCTGTTGTTCGCCCGCATCGCCCTGCTGCCCCGCGCTGCGCGCGCCGGGGCCACCCTGCCCCGAGAGGCCGGCCGCCCGTGAGTCTCGTCAGTCTTGTCGCCACGCTGATCATCACGTCCTCGATGGCCTACTTCGTGCTGCTGGTGGGGTCGGGCCTCAAGGCGATCCGCCGCACCGGCACCCGCCTGGACCACCTGGGCGCCACGGCGTACGGCACCGGCCCCACGGCCGAGGGGCCCGCGCTCGCCGTCTACTTCCTGGTGCCGTGCCTCGACGAGGCCGAGGTCATCGGCCGCACGGTGGCCGGCCTGACCATCAACCCGGGCACCACCACGATCGTCGTCGACGACGGGTCGGACGACGACACCGCCGCCCTCGCGCTCGCCGCCGGGGGCGCCCGGGTCGAGGTCGTCCGCCGTGACCTGCCGCACGCGCGCCAGGGCAAGGGCGAGGCCCTGAACGCGGGCCTGGCGCGGGTGCGCCAGATGGTGGCGACCCGCGGGCAGCACCCCGACCAGGTGGTGGTGTGCGTGATGGACGCCGACGGGCGGCTCTCGGAGCGCGCCCTGGACCACGTGCTGCCCTTGTTCGACCGGCCGCACGTCGGCGGCGTCCAGCTCCAGGTGCGCATCCGCAACCGCGACTCGTTCCTCACCCGGTTCCAGGACTTCGAGTTCTGGGGCGCGTCCAGCGTGACGCAGATCGGCCGCTCGGCCACGGGCACCGTGAGCCTGGGCGGCAACGCGCAGTTCAGCCGCCTGTCCGCCCTCGACTCGGCCGGCGAGCGGCCCTGGACCGACTCCCTGACCGAGGACCTCGACCTCGCCATCACGCTCGCCCTGCGCGGCTGGGAGCTGACCACCACGCCGTTCGCCGCCGTCGAGCAGCAGGCGGTGGAGCAGGTGCCGCTGCTGCTGCGCCAGCGCACCCGCTGGTACCAGGGCCACCTGATGACGATCAAGCGCCTGCCGGAGATCTGGCGCTCGCCCCACCTGTCGCACGTCGCGGCGCTGGAGCTGTCGTTCTACTGCCTGTCCCCCTGGATCCTGACGCTGCCGTGGTCGGTCCTGTTCCACGTCTGCCTGGGCGACCTGATCCTGAACGGATCCGCCCTGCTGGACTTCGCCGCCACGCCCGTCGCCACGGCCGTCGTGGTGCTCGCGTGGTACCTGCTCGCGTTCGCGCCCGCGGTGTTCAACGGGGTGCTCTACTGGCGCCGCGACCGCCGGGTGGGGCTGTGGCGGGGCCTCGCCATGGGCAACTACATGGTGCTGACCAACTACCTCTCGTTCGCGTGCGCTTGGAAGGCGCTCGCCCGCGTGCTACGCGGCGAGACCGCCTGGGCCAAGACCGCCCGGACGCGCGAGACCCCCGAGCCGGCCCGCGCCCTGACCAGCCCGGCGGTCGCGTCGTGACGGGGCAGCGCAGGACTTCCGCCGTCGCCGTCGCCGCGCGCCCGTGGGTGCCGACCGCCGCCTGGGCCGCGGTCCTGTTCGCGCTGGGTCTGGTCCGCATGCTCGTCCCGCGCGCCGTGGGCCTGGCCGACGACGGCAGCGGCGCCCGGCTCGCCTGCCGGCTCGGCGTCGCCCCGGAGGGCGAGGTGCGGTACTTCGCCTTCGCGGTCTTCCGCTACGTGGCCGACGACGACGCGTCGTGCGCTTCCGGGACGCCGCCCCCGTGGCCGCAGCACGCCGGGCTGCTGCTCGCCCGCCTGGTGTCCACGACGCTCGGCGCGGGCGCCCTCGACCTGCGCGTGGCCGTGGTGGCGTACTGCGCGCTCGCGGCCGTGACCGCCGCCCTGGTCGGTGCGCTCGCCCGGCGCCGCCGCCACGCGCGCGCCGTCACGACCGTGCTGACCTGGCTGCTGCTCGTCGACTCCGCCTTCGCGGGGTACGCCGCCAGCCTGTACCCGCAGGCCGCCGGGATCACGGGCCTGCTGCTGACCGTCACGGGCTGGCTGCTGCTCGAGGCCGCCGGACCCGCCCGCTGGGTGGGCCGCGCGGCGCTCACCCTGGGCGCCGCCGTGCTCGTGTCCTCCGGGCCTGTCGCCGCGCTCGCCGTCGTACCGCTCGGTGTCGCCCTGCTGCTGCGGGCCCGGGCGAGCGCCCGGGCCCGAGCCCGTGACCGGGCAGCCTGGCTCGCCCCCGCGGCGCTCACCGTCGCGCTGACCACGCTCGCGGCCGGTGCCGTCGCAGGCGTGGACCCCACCCAGCGCCGGTACGACACCTGGGACTACGTGAGCACCGGCGTGCTCGCGGACACCGACCGGCCCGGCCCCGAGCTGGCGGCCATGGGGCTGCCGGCCGACGCCGAGCGGTTCCTCGGCATCCCGGTCTGGTCCCCCGCCTCGATCCGCGGCTGGGACCGCTGGCCCGACGTCGACCCGGACCCCCTCCGCGTCCAGGGCTACGTGCTCAGCCACCCGGCCGTCCTGCACGACCGGCTCGACCACGCGGTGCGCGCCATGGGCGAGGGCCGGCCGGCGAGCCTCGGCTCGTACGACGCCGGCACCGCGCGGCCCGGGGAGCAGGAGCGGCGGGTCACGCTCTTCTCGTCCCGCCAGGACCAGCTCCTCGCGTTCGGCCTGCCCGTGGCCGTCCTCCTCGGGGCGGTGCTCACCTGGCTGGCGCTCGTCGTCACGCGCTCGCCGGTGCACGGCGCCGACGCCCGCCGGCTCGCGTCCGGCGCACTGCTCCTGCTGGGCGTCGCGGTCAGCCAGGTGGCCGGCACCGCGCTCACGGAGGCCACCGACGCCGGCCGGCACGTCGTGGTCGGCAGCCTCGCCGGGCTGCTCGCCCTGTGCCTCCTGGTGGCCGCCGGGCTCACCTCGCGCGCCCTGGACGCGTCCGCCCGGCCCGAGGTCGCCCGCCCCGAGGCCGCCCGCGCCTCCGCCTGAATCACGGGCCCGCACGTCACCACCGGTGCCCGGCTGCGTCGGTCACGTTGCCCGACCAACCGCGGGCCCCTGTCCGAGCAGAAGCCCCCATGTCCGAGCAGAAAGAAGCGCCATGCACCACACCGCTCGCCGCGAGATCGCAGTGCTGTACGGAACACGGCCGGAGGCCGTCAAGCTCGCCCCGGTCGTCAACGAGCTCAAGCGCCGGGGCAGACACACGCCGCTCGTGGTCACCTCCGGCCAGCACCGGGGCATGCTCGACCAGGTCAACCGCCTCTTCGAGATCGTCCCCGACCACGACCTCGGCCTGCTGCGGCGCGGCTACTCGCTCGACGACGTGCTCGTGGGCGCCATCCGCGGCTTCAGCGAGTACCTCGACGCGCACCCGGTGGACGCCGTCGTCGTGCAGGGCGACACGACGACCGCCTTCGCCGGGGCGCTCACCGCCTACCACCGGCAGATCCCCGTGGTGCACGTCGAGGCGGGCCTGCGCACCGGCGACGTCTACTCGCCGTTCCCCGAGGAGGGCAACCGCAAGTTCATCAGCGCCATCGCCACCCGGCACTGCGCGCCGACGGCGCGCGCGGCCCGCAACCTCCACCTGGAGCACGTCCCCGAGCGCGACGTCACCGTCACGGGGAACACCGTGATCGACGCCCTGATGCACACCGCGTCCCGCCCGGTGCGGATCAGCGACCCCGTGGTCGACACCGCGCTCAAGATCGGCCGGCGCGTGGTGCTCGTGACGGCTCACCGGCGCGAGTCCTGGGACGACGGGATCGCCCAGATCGCCGCCGCCGTCGTCCAGGTGGCCGAGCTGTTCCCGGACGTGCTGTTCGTGCTCCCCCTGCACGGCAACCCGATCGTGCGCGAGGCGATCGTGCCGGCGGTCCTGGACACGCCCAACGTGCGGCTCACCGAGCCGCTGCCCTACGCCGAGTTCTGCCGGGTGCTGTCGCGGAGCAGCGTGGTGGTCACCGACTCGGGCGGCATCCAGGAGGAGGCGCCCGCGTTCGACGTCCCCGTCGTGATCACCCGGGACACCACCGAACGCCCCGAGGTGGTCGACGCCGGCGGCGGGGTGCTGGTCGGGACCGACGCCGGGCAGATCGCGGGCACTCTGGGCGCCCTGCTCACCGACCGCGAGCTGCACCGCCGCATGGCGTCGGCCCCCAGCCCGTTCGGCGACGGGCACGCCGCCGGGCGCGTGGTCGACGTCATCGAGAGCATGCTGGCCGGCCGCCGCACGGCCGACGCCGACGCCTGGACCGCGGCCGCGCTCGCCCGCTGACTCCCCCCGGCGACGTGGAGGGCCGGCCGATGCGGCCGGCCCTTCCATGCGGCCGGGTGTCCCCGTCAGCGGTCGTTCGGGATCAGCCGCCAGGCCACCACGGCCGCCACGGCGACCAGCACCGCCGCCACGACGCACGTGGTCTGCAGCGAGGCGACGAACGCCTCCCGGGCCGCCTCCAGCACCGCAGACCCGACGGCGCCCGCCTGGTCGCCCGCGACCGTCACCGCCGAGGCGAGCGAGTCGCCCGCCCGCGCGGCGTCGTCGGGCGCGAGGCCGTCCGGGAGCGCGACGCGGGACTGGTAGCCGAGCGTGACCAGGGAGCCGAGCACGGCCACGCCCAGGGCGACGCCGAGCTCGTAGGCGGTCTCGGAGATCGCCGAGGCGCCGCCCGCCTTGGCCGGCGGCACGGCGGAGACGACGGCGTCCGTCGTGAGGGTCATCGCGAGCCCGACGCCGAGGCCCGCGGGGACCAGGGCGAGCGCGAGCCACACGTAGTGCTCGGCGCCCTCCGCGATCGCGATGCCGACCATGCCGAGGGCCGTGATCGCCAGGCCGAGCGCGATGGCGCGCCCCCGCCCGAACCTGCGCAGCGACCAGCCCACCACCACGACCACGGCGATGGACGCGATGGTGGCCGGCAGCTCGGCGACGCCCGCGACCAGCGGCGAGAACCCGCGCACGAGCTGCAGGTACTGCGAGAAGAAGAACAGCATGCCGGTCAGCGCGAAGATCGCGATCAGGTTGGCCGCCACGGCCCCGCTGAACGCGGGCACCTTGAACAGGCCGACGTCGAGCAGCGGGCCGCGCCCGTCGGCCGCGAGCCGGTTCTGCCGCCTCACGAACCAGACGCCCGAGCCCACCGCGAGCGCCAGCACGCCGATCGCGAGCAGGTCGACGCCCTCGGCGGCGGCGTGCTTGATGGCCCAGACCAGCGGCATGACGGCGGCGAAGGAGAGCAGCACGGACAGCAGGTCGAGGCGGCCGGGGTGGGGGTCCTTGGCCTCGGGCAGCAGCACGGCGCCCGCGATCACGAGGACGAGCACGACGGGCACGTTGACGAGGAAGACCGAACCCCACCAGAAGTGCTCCAGGAGCAGGCCGCCCACCAGAGGTCCGACGGCGGCGCCACCACCGGCCGCGGCGGACCAGACGGCGATGGCGCGGCTGCGCTCGGCGGCGTCGGGGAACAGGGTGCGGATCAGGGACAGCGTCGAGGGCATGATCGTGGCTCCCGCGACGCCGAGCAGCAGGCGGGCCAGGATCAGGACCTCGGCGGTGGGGGCGAACGCGGCGAGCGCCGAGGCGACGCCGAACGCCGTCGCGCCGATCAGCAGCAGCTTCTTGCGGCCGATCCGGTCGGCGAGGGTGCCCATGGTGACGAGCAGCCCGGCGATGGCCAGGGAGTAGATGTCGCCGATCCAGAGCACCTGGGTGGCGGTGGGCGCGAGGTCGCGGGTGAGCGACGGCACGGCCAGGTAGAGCACGGTGCCGTCGATCGCCAGCAGGCCGACCGCCAGCACGAGGACGGCGAGCGCGGCCCACCGGCGGCGCACGGAGAGGAGGGGAGCAGGAGCGGTCACGTCGTAACTGTACCGTCTAGCCGGTACAGTTTTGAAGAGCCCGGTCTGTGACGCGGCCTATAGTTCGTGCCGGGCAGTGCATCGGATGCGAGGTGGTGGCAGTGGGCCGGACGGCGGGCAGGAGCCCGGAGCAGACGCGGGCCGCGATCCTGGAGGCGGCGGGCCGGCTGGTCCGCGAGCGCGGGGTCTCGGCCAGCCTGGACGACGTCGCCCGCCGCGCGGGCGTGTCCAAGGGCGGGCTGCTCTACCACTTCGCGAACAAGCACGACCTGCACCTCGCGCTGGCGACCGACTGGCTCGAGAGCTTCCGGACGGCGGTGCTCGCGGCGATCCCGCCGGACGACGACGCCCCCGGCCGCCTCACCCGCGCCTACGTGCGGGTCTCGATCGACGGCGCCCTGGACGCCACGGCTTCGCGCGACGCCCTGGTGGTCATCGCGCACCTGTCGAGCGTGGAGGCGGTCATCGACCTCGCCCGGGCGGACGCGCGCCGGTGGAACGAGGACCTGCGGGCGGACGGCCTGCCCGAGGACGTGCTCTCGCTCGTGCTGGCGGCGGCGGACGGCGCCAGCGCCCAGCCCGCGTGGGGCGGGGAGCCGACGCCGGACGAGCTGACCCGGCTGCGCGAGCAGCTGCTGGCGCTGACGGTCCTCGACGGCTGACGCCGTCGAGCCGCCGCACCGACGCGCCCCGCCGTCAGCCCACCGCGCTCCCCCGGTCGAACTGGGCGCGGCTGTCGCGGACGACCTGCCCGTGGTCCTGCGCCCAGTCGACGAAACCGTGGGCCAGGTCCATGAGCTTCCAGCCGAGCGGGGTCAGCTCGTACTCGACGCGGGGCGGCACCTCGGCGTAGGCGGTGCGGGTGATCATCCCGTCGCGCACCAGGCCGCGGAGGGTCTTGCTGAGCATCCGGTGCGAGACGCCGGCCACGACGGCCTGGAGGGTGGAGAACCGCTGCGGACCGTCGGAGAGGGCCGCCACGACCAGGAGCGTCCAGCGGTCGGCCACCTGGCCCATGAGGTCCCGGGTCAGCTCGTGCGTCTCGCTGTCGCACGGCGACTCCGGCCCACCGGGCATCCGCGCCGCCAGGGACTCAAGACGCGCGTCGCGCGAGATCGGCGTCATGCCGCATTGCTTCCTCTCCGGTTACCGACGAACTGCAAAGTGCGTAATTGAAAACCGGATTACCGGCGTCTCCGCACTGTTGTGTCACGTGGACCAACCAGCCCGGGCCCGCGTTCGTTCCCGCGCGGCGCGGCCGGTCCACCGACAGCACCCCGGAAGCGAAGGACCAGCAATGCTCAAGATCGGAATCATCCTCGGCAGCACCCGCCCCGGGCGGAACGGCGAGGCCGTGGCCAAGTGGGTCCACGAGATCGCGTCGCAGCGCACGGACGCCGAGTTCGAGCTCGTCGACCTGGCCGACTACCCCCTGCCCCACCTCGACGAGCCCATGTCGCCGGCGATGGGCCAGTACGCGCACGACCACACCAAGGAGTGGGCCGCCAAGGTCGCCGAGTTCGACGGCTACGTGTTCGTGACGCCGGAGTACAACCACTCCACGTCGGGCGTGCTGAAGAACGCGCTCGACTTCGTCTACGGCGAGTGGAACAACAAGGCCGCGGGCATCGTGTCCTACGGCGGGGTGGGCGGGGCCCGCGCCGCGGAGCACCTGCGGCTGATCCTCGCGGAGCTGCAGGTCGCGACGGTGCGCCAGCAGGTGGCGCTGTCGCTGATGACCGAGTTCGAGAACTACTCGGTGTTCAAGCCGGGCGAGCACCTGACCCCCGGCCTGGAGACGCTGCTCGACCAGACGGTCGCGTGGTCCAGGGCGCTGGAGCCGCTGCACGCCTGAGCCCGGCCACCTGAGCCCGGCCGTCCCAGCCCGGCGGACACGGCGCACCACCCGGGTGCGCCGCGTCCGCCGTCAGCCCCCTGTCGGCGCGCCGCCGTCAGCGGGGTGAGAACGACCGGAGCCGCAGGCTGTTGCCCACCACGAACACGCTGGAGAACGCCATCGCGGCGCCGGCCAGCATGGGGTTGAGCAGGCCGAGCGCCGCCAGCGGGATCGCGGCCACGTTGTAGCCGAAGGCCCAGAACAGGTTGGTCCGGATGGTGCCCAGCGTCCGCCGGGACAGCCGGATCGCGTCGGCCGCCGAGGTCAGGTCGCCCCGGACCAGCGTGATGTCCGCCGCCTCGATCGCGACGTCGGTGCCGGTGCCCATCGCCAGGCCCAGGTCGGCCTGCGCGAGCGCAGGGGCGTCGTTGACGCCGTCGCCGACCATCGCGACGACCCTCCCCTCGGCCTGCAGCTTGGCCACGACGTCGGCCTTGTCCTGCGGGAGCACCTCGGCGATCACCCGGTCGATGCCCACCTGGGCGCCGACCTGCTCGGCCACGGCCCGGTTGTCGCCCGTGAGCAGCACGGGCGTGAGCCCGAGCCCCACGAGCCGGGCGACGGCGTCCGCGCTGGTCGGCTTGACCTGGTCGGCGACCACGAGGATGCCGCGGGCCTGCCCGTCCCAGCCGACCGCCACCACGGTCCGGCCCGCACCCTCGGCGCGGGCCTTCGCCTCGGCGAGGTCCGCGGGCAGGTACTGGGACCAGTCCGCCAGCAGGCTCTCGCGGCCCACCACGACGGCGTGCCCGTCGACGACACCCTGCACGCCCAGGCCCTGGACGCTCTCGAACGACTCCACCGCCGGGAGGTCGCCGACCTGCTGCGTGGCGCCCGTGGCCACGGCCTGCGCCACGGGGTGCTCGGACGCGTCCTCCAGGGCGCCCGCGAGCCGGAGCAGCTCGGTACGTGAGACGCCGTCGGCCGGGACGGCGTCCAGCAGCGCCATCCTGCCGGTGGTCACGGTGCCGGTCTTGTCGAGCACCACGGTGTCGACCTTGCGCGTGGACTCCAGCACCTCGGGCCCCTTGATCAGGATGCCGAGCTGGGCGCCGCGCCCGGTGCCGACCAGCAGCGCGGTGGGCGTCGCCAGCCCCAGCGCGCAGGGGCACGCGATGATCAGCACCGCGACGGCCGCCGTCAGGCCCGCGGTGGCGGGGAACCCGGCACCCAGCCAGGCGCCGAGGGTGGCCACGGCGATCGCGATGACCACCGGGACGAAGATCCCGGAGACGCGGTCGGCCAGGCGCTGGATCTCGGCCTTGCCGGACTGTGCGTCCTCGACCAGCCGGGCGATCCGCGCGAGCTGCGTGCCCGCGCCCACCTGCGTGGCCCGGACCACGAGCCGCCCGCCCGAGTTCACCGTGGCCCCGGCCACGGAGTCGCCCACGCCGACCTCGACCGGCACGGACTCCCCGGTGAGCAGCGATGCGTCGATCGCGGACGAGCCGGACACGACCATGCCGTCGGTCGCGACCTTCTCCCCCGGCCGCACCACGAACTCGTCGCCCACCACGAGGCTCTCGACCGGCACGCGCGTCTCGGCGCCGTCGCGCAGCACCGCGACGTCCTTGGCGCCGAGCTCCAGCAGCGCGCGCAGCGCGGCGCCCGCGCGGCGCTTGGACCGCTTCTCGAAGTACCGCCCGGCCAGCACGAACATCGTGACGCCGGTGGCGACCTCCAGGTAGATGTTCGCGGCGCCGTCCGACGGTGCCACGGTCAGCTCGAAGCCGTGCGTCATGCCCGGTACGCCCGCGGTGCCGAGGAACAGCGCGTACACCGACCAGCCGAAACCGGCCAGCACGCCGAGCGAGACCAGGGTGTCCATGGTCGCCGCGCCGTGCCGCAGGTTGGTCCACGCCGCCCTGTGGAACGGCCACGCCGCCCACAGCGCCACGGGGGCCGCCAGGGCGAGCGACGCCCACTGCCAGTACGTGAACTGCCAGGCCGGGACCATCGCGAGCGCGATCACCGGGACGGCGAGCACGACCGACGTGATCAGCCGGTTCCGCAGCGCGGTCAGCTCCGCGTCGCGCGGGTCGGCGGCGTCGCCGTCCGCCGCGGTCTCCTTCGGGGCGGGCAGGGCGGCGGTGTAGCCGGTCTTCTCGACCTCCGCCACCACCGCGGCCAGGTCGTACCCGGCAGGCGTGGTGACCGTCGCCTTCTCGGTGGCGTAGTTGACGCTGGCGGTGACGCCGTCCAGCCGGTTCAGCTTCTTCTCGATCCGCATGGCGCACGACGCGCAGGTCATGCCGCCGATCTCGAGGTCGACGGTGGTGCCCGCCGCCTCCGTGCGGGACGTGGTGCCCATCAGTGGCTCCCGTGGGTGTCCAGGACGAAGCGCGCGGTGTGCACGTCCCCGTCGACCTTGAAGTCCAGGTACAGCAGGTAGCGGCCCGGCGTCGGCGCCTGGGTCAGGAAGGCCACGTCCGGCCCGGACGCCGAGTCCGGCCCGGGCTCGGCGCCCTCCGGGTGCACGTGCAGGTAGGCCAGGTCGCCCGCGCGCAGCGCGACCAGGTGCCCGTACGCGCCGAGGTACGGCTCCAGGTCCGTGACGGGCTCGCCGTCCTTCGTGACGGTCGCCGTGAGCGTCGACTCCCCGGTCGCGCTCAGCTCGCCCACGAGCGTGGCGGTGTAGCCGCCCGTCGTGTCGGACGCCGAGACCGCCGTCGGCGGCTCCGGGGCGACCCGGCCCGCGACGTCGACCGCGCGGCTGAGCGTGACGTTCTCGCCGGTCGCCTCGGGCACGAAGTCGGCGAACACGCGGTAGCTGCCCGCCTCGGCCCACGTCCACGGGATCGACCAGACGCCGTCGGCCGACATGGTGGGGTGCACGTGCCGGAACTCCGCGCCGTCGGAGCGCACCACGATCAGGTGCAGCTCCTTGTCGTGCTCGGTCTCGAAGCCGGTCACCGCCGCGCCGTCGGCGTCCACGACCGAGAAGGAGAGCGTGCCCTTCTCCCCGGTCTCGTCCGGGACGGACACGGGGCTCAGGAGCAGGCCGTCCTGCTCGAGCGACAGCCCGCGGACCTGCGCCGGGGCGCCGCCAGCCCCGTGAGCGGCGTCGTCCTGGCCGTGGCCGCCGGCCGCGGCGCCGTCGGACATCTCCATGCCGCCCGACCCCTCCCCAGCCGTCGCCGACCAGGCGACGACGGTGCTGTCGGGGACGACCGCGCCCGCCACGGCGAAGGCCGCGACGAAGACCGCCGCGAGACCTCCGCCGTACAGGCCGAGCCGCTGGGGCGCGTTCACGAGACCCGCGCCGCCTGGTACCCGGCCTCGTCCACCGCGGCCAGGACCGTCGCCTCGTCCAGCGCCTCGGCGCTGCTGACCACGAGCCGGCCGGTCGCCGCGCTCACCTCGACCTGCTCCACGCCGGGCAGGCGGCTCACCTCACCGCGCACCGACATCTCGCAGTGCCCGCAGGTCATCCCCGTCACCTGGTACTCGCTCGTCGCCATCGTCTCGCCTCTCGGTGGTTGGTACGCTGTTACCCCTAGGGGGTAACCGTATGTCGCTCACCATATACCCCTGTGGGGTATCTCGCGCAACACGGATCACCCACCCGGTGGCAGGCTGCCCGGCATGACCCGAACCGACCCACCACCCGGGACCGCGCCCGACGACGTGCCCGACGACGCCGCCCTCGCCCTGCGCCCCGACCTCACGGACGATGAGCTCAACGAGCTGTTCGACGCCGCCTGGCCCGGCCACCGCCCGACGTCCTTCGAGCCGGTCCTGGCGCGGAGCCTGGCCTGGGTCGCCGCCCGACGGGCCGGCCGCCTGGTCGGGTTCGTCAACGTCGCGGGCGACGGCGGCGCGCATGCGTTCGTGCTGGACACGACAGTGCACCCCGACGAGCAGCGCCGCGGGCTCGGGGTGCGGCTGGTCCGCGCGGCCGCCGAGGCGGCGCGGGCGGCCGGCGCCGTCTGGCTGCACGTCGACTTCGAGCCGCACCTGACCTCGTTCTACGCGAGGTGCGGGTTCCGCCCGACGGCGGCGGGCGTCATGCCGCTGGACGGGAGCTGACGGAAAAGACCTGTTCCGGGGCGGGGCACCGGTGCCAGGCTGCCTCGATGGACGCCACCGAGGACAGCACGCGGGCCGCCTGGGCGATCGCCTCGCGCAAGTACGAGGACGAGTACGCCGAGCACCTCTCGCTGGCGCGGACCGCCGAGCTGCTGCCGGCCGAGGTAGGCGTCATCGGCAGGCTCGTCCCGGGGGCCGACGTCGTGCACCCGATGAGCGGCCACGGGCTCGACGACGTCGCCCTGGCGCGCCTCGGGGCACGCTCGGTGCACGGGATCGACTACAGCGAGGCGGCGGTGTCGAGCGCGCGGCGGCGGGCGGACGAGCTCGGCCTGCCCTGCCGCTACACCCGGGCCGCCCTGCCCGCGAGCGGCCTGGACGATGCGTGCGCCGACCTGGTCTACACCGGCAAGGGCGCGCTCATCTGGGTGACCGACCTGGACGCGTTCCTCGCGGAGTGCCGTCGCCTGCTGCGCCCCGGCGGCCGGCTCTACGTCTACGAGGCGCACCCGCTGGTGCCGCTGTGGGACTGGGACCCCGAGCAGATCCGGGTCCGCGCCGACCGCGGGTACTTCTCCCCCGCGCACGTCAACGACACCTACCCCGGCAACGGCGCCGTGGAGCGGCAGCACACCCTGTCGGGCATCGTCATGGCCTGCCGACGCGCGGGCCTCGAGATCGAGCACCTCGACGAGCACCCCGAACCCTTCTGGTACCCGGGCGGCGTGACCGCCGCGGCCTGGGACGGGCGCGTGCCGAACACTTTCAGCCTGCTCGCGCGCTCCGACCACTAGGGTGCAGGAATGTTTCCCCTGGAGATCATCCCCGTCGCGATCTTTGTCGTCCTGCTCCTGCTGTACATCACCGTGAGCGGCAACCTGCGTGCGAACGGCAAGACGGTGGAGCGCGTCGAGCGAAAGCTCGACCTGGTGATCAAGCACCTCGGCATCGAGGGCCCCGCCGCCGAGGGGATCTCGCCCGAGGCGCTGACCGAGATCGACCGGTGCATCTGGTCCGACCGCCGCATCGAGGCGATCAAGCTGTACCGCGAGGAGACTGGCCACGATCTGCTGGAGGCGAAGGAATGGGTCGACCGGCGCGCCGCGTCCTACTGACCTCGCACCCCCCGAAAACCCGCTGACGTCGGCATACGCGCTGCGAAAAGTGCCCATTTCGGCGACAATTCACCTCCTCGATCGATAGGGTTGCTGACGCCGCGCCTGTGTTGGATGTCCGGGCGGGCTTTTCTTTGTGGAGTGATGATCGGGAGGACGCATGAGCTTTGCCTCACGCGTATTTGAGAATCGCAGGTCGGTAGTTTCGGCGGGTGTGGTAACGCTCTTCGGCGCGGGTCTGCTGGGCCTCGCGCTCTGGTACGACGGCGAGACCACCGCGGAGCTGGACCTGAACGACAGCGGGGTCTGGGTGACCCAGACCGCCGAGGGCCAGCTCGGCCGGTTCAACTACGAGGCCAAGGCCCTGGACGGCGTCCTGGTGGCGGGCGCGGCGAGCTTCGACGTGCAGCAGGACGCGCAGCGCGTGCTCCTGGACAGCGTGAGCGACTTCTCCGCGAGCCCGGTCAACCCGGCCCAGCTGACCCTGGACGGGACGATGAAGTTCCCCGTGGGTGCGCAGGTCGCGTCGGGCGCCGCCACCACCGCCGTGTACGACGGCGAGACGGGCCGGGCATGGGTCATGCCGTTCGACTCGGCCACCTTCGACGAGAAGGAGACCAGGCCGACGCTCAAGGTGGGCAAGGGCGGCACGCTCGCGGTGGGCCGCGAGGGCACCGTGTTCCTGGCCGTGCCCGCCGACGGCAAGCTGTACACAGTCCCGACCAGCACGCAGGGCGTCGCCGAGGACGCCGACGAGTCGTCGATCTCGCTGGGCCCTGACGCGAAGCTGCAGGTCTCGGCCGTGGGCGACAAGCCCGTGGTGCTGGACCAGTCGACCGGCAACCTGGTGCTGCCCGGCGGCGACTCCGTGCAGATCGAGAGCGGTTCGCAGGGCATGCTCCAGCAGCCCTCCGGCGAGGCGGACGAGGTCGCGGTGGCGACCCCGGGGAACCTGGTCACCGTGCCGCTCGGCGGGGGCGACCCGGTCAAGCACAACTTCGCGGGCGGGAGCGGCGGCCAGCCGTCCGCGCCCGTGCAGCTCGGCGGGTGCCTCTACGGCGCCTGGGCCGGCGGTCAGGTCATCCGCGAGTGCGGCGACGCCGACGACAACGTGAACGAGGTGCTCGAGGGCGTCGACTCCGCCGCGAACCTGGTCTACCGCGTCAACCGCAACATCATCGTCCTGAACGACGTCGCGAACGGCTTCCTGTGGATGGCCGCCGAGGAGTTCGAGAAGGTCGACGACTGGGAACAGACGATGCCCGACAACGCCAAGGGCGAGAAGACCAAGTCGGAGCAGGCGACCCCGGAGCAGGTCGACCAGGCCGTGGCCGACCGGAGCAAGCCGAACCGCGCACCGGTCGCCGAGGACGACACGTTCGGCGTGCGGCCGGGCCGCACGACCGTGCTGAACGTGCTGGGCAACGACTCCGACCTGGACGGCGACGTCATGACGGCGGAGGTGGTGGGCGAGGTCGAGGGCGACATCAAGGTCAACCGCGTGCTCGACGGCGCGGCCCTGCAGGCCGACGTGCCGGACGGCGCGAGCGGCACCACCACGTTCACCTACCGGGTGGACGACGGCCGCGGCGGCTACGACGAGGGCTCCGTGGAGGTCGACGTGGTGCCGCTCGAGGAGAACAACCCGCCCGAGCAGCCCGGCAAGCCGGTGCTCGTCGTGGGCCAGGGCAGCATGGGCACCATCAAGGTGCTGCCCTACTTCACCGACCCCGACGGCGACGACATGTTCCTGTCCAGCGCGAGCACCGCCGACCCGCTGGACGAGGTGCGGTTCCGGCCGGACGGCACCATCGAGTTCCGCGACGGCGGCACCGTGACCGGCAGCAAGGTCGTCGAGGTGCAGGTGTCCGACGCGATGGGCCAGGCCTTCCAGGGCAGCCTGATCATCAAGGTGGTCGCGTCCAACGTGCCGCCGGTCGCCGTGCAGGACCACGTGACGGTCCTGGCGGGCGAGCCGGTCACGGTGGACCCGCTGGTCAACGACTTCGACCCCAACGGCGACGACATCCGGCTGACCCGGGTCGACGACAAGCAGGGCGCGACGATCACCACCAACTCGACGGCCGAGACGTTCAAGTTCGAGTCCGAGACCACCGGCTCGTACGACGTGACCTACCAGATCACCGACGGCCCCGAGCCGACCATGGGCCTGGTGCGCGTCGACGTCGTCGACCCGCCGGAGGAGGCCGGCGCACCGATCGCCGTCTCGGACCAGCTGCTGCTCCCGGCAGGCGGTACCGCGCTGGTGGACGTGCTGGCCAACGACACCGACCCCGCGGGCGGCGTGCTCGTGGTGCAGGGCGTCGACGTGCCCGGCGACGCCCCCGTGAGCGTGTCGGTGCTGAACCACCAGATCCTCAAGATCTCCGAGGTCAAGCGCCTGGAGGGTCCGGTGACCCTCACCTACACGGTGGCCAACGGCACCAGCACGGCCACGGGCCAGGTGCGCGTGGTCCCGATCCCGACGCCGGCCCAGCTGCGCCCGCCGGAGGCGGGTCCGGACGAGGCGACCGTGCACGTGGGCGACGTCGTGACCATCCCCGTGCTGAAGAACGACACCCACCCGGACGGCCTGGAGCTGACCCTGACGGACGAGCTGCAGGAGTCGCCGCCGGCAGCGGCCGGCGAGGCCTTCGTCTCCGAGGACACGGTGCGCTTCCGCGCCGGCCAGGAGGCGGGCACCTACCACGCCGTCTACGAGGTGACGGACGCCAACGGGCAGAAGGACTCCGCCCAGATCACGATCAACGTGCTCGATGCGCCGGAGAACTCCGCCCCGCAGCTGCCCGACATCGAGGCCCGCGTGCTCGCGAAGGGCGTCGTGCGCATCCCCCTGCCGCTGGACGGCACCGACCCCGACGGCGACTACGTGACGCTGAGCAGCATCTCGGCCGCGCCCACGAAGGGCACCGCCACGATCGTGGACGGGTTCATCGACTACCAGGCGGGCGAGGACTCGACGGGTCTGGACACGTTCACCTACCAGGTCACGGACACCCGCGGCGCACCCGCCGAGGGAGTCGTGCGGGTGGGCATCGCGGTGCCCCCGGCGTCGAACCAGGAACCGCAGGCGATCGACGACGTGACGACGGTGCGGCCCGGCCGCACGGTCGCCGTCCCGGCCCTGGAGAACGACTCGGACCCGGACGGTGACCAGATCTCGCTGGTGGGCGACGGCTTCGAGGGCACCGGCGACCTGAAGCCCAAGGCGGTGGAGGACGACGTCGTGGTCACGGCCCCCGACGACGAGGGCGCCTACTCCTTCTACTACGGCATCCAGGACGCCTTCAAGGCCAAGGCCAGCGGCGCGATCACGCTGAACGTGGACCAGAACGCGCCCCTGCTGCGGCCCATCGCCCACGACGACGTCGTGACGGCCGCCGACGTGGAGGGCTCGACCAGCGTGACGGTCGACGTGCTCGCCAACGACGTCGACCCGGACGGCGTGGCCGCCGACCTCGAGGTGTCCGTGGACCCGGGCCTGGAGGGCGTGACCCTCACCGAGGAGAAGGGCATCGAGGTCGAGCTGACGCAGGACCCGCGGGTCGTCACCTACACGGTCAAGGACATGGACGGCCTGGAGGCCAAGGCGTTCGTGCGCGTCCCGGGCGACCTCGCGCGGCCGCACGTGAAGCCGGGCCTGGAGCCGCTCAAGGCGTTCTCCGGTGAGCCGCTGACCATCGACCTGGCGGACTACGTCGTGGTGCGCGAGGGTCGCGAGCCGCGGATCACCGAGGAGAAGACGGTCAAGGCCCGGGACGGCAAGGCCGAGGCGGAGGACCACGACACGATCGTGTACACCTCGGCCCGGGACTACGCGGGCGGGACGTCGGTCAGCTTCGAGGTGACCGACGGCGACGGGCCGGACGACACCGACGGCCTGACGGCGGTTCTCACCCTGCCGATCGACGTGACGCCGTCCAAGAACATGCCGCCCAAGATCACCGGGCGGCCCGTGCTGAAGGTCGCGGCCGCCGAGAAGGCAGAGGTCGACCTGTCGCGGTACGTCACGGACCCCGACAAGGACCCGCTGACGTTCGACGTCAAGGGCGTCGCGGGGGTCACCACCACGGTGTCGGGCGCGGTCGTGACCGGCGAGGTCGACGCCTCGGTGCCCAAGGGCACCTTCCGCGAGCTGCCGATGACGGTCTCGGACGGCAAGAACCCGGCCGTCGAGACCGTCCTGACGGTCCGGGTGGTGCCGTCGACCAGGCAGCTCGCCAAGACGGCGCAGGACGTGGTGCTCGACGCCCACCAGGGCAAGGCCACCACGATCCCGGTGCTGGCCAACGACACCAACCCGTTCCCCGACAAGCCGCTCAAGGTGGTCGGCGCGGACAAGGAGACGGGCCAGGGCGACGTGAAGTTCAACGACTCCGAGGTGATCGTCACGCCCGCGGACGACTTCACCGGCGTCATGACGGTGCGCTACCGGGTGCAGGACGCAACCGGCGACCCCGACCGCGAGGTCGACGGCATCGCCAAGCTGACGGTGCTCGGCAAGCCCGAGGCGCCCCGCGCGCCGCGGGTCGAGGAGGTCCGTTCCGAGACGGTGGTGCTGAGCTGGGACCAGCCCAACAACAACGGCTCGGACATCACCGGCTACACGCTGCGCACGCAGAACGGTCAGGAGCACGCGTGCAAGACGACCACCTGCACGTTCGACGGGCTCAAGAACAACGTGAAGTACACGTTCACCGTCACCGCCACCAACGGGGTGGGCGACTCGGCGCCGTCCCCGGCCTCCCGTGAGGTCCGGCCGGACGCGAAGCCGGACCAGCCCGCGGCGCCGACGCTCAAGTTCGGCGACCAGAAGCTGACCGTGTCCTGGAAGAACAAGGCGTACACGGACCGCTCGGCGATCGAGTGCGTGAACCTGGAGATCAGCCCGGCCCCGGCGGACAACGTGACCCAGAAGACCTGCCAGGCCGGGAGCAGCGTCACGTGGAGCGGCCTGGAGAACGGCACGGCCTACACCGTGCGGGTCCAGGCCAAGAACAAGGCGCCGGACCCGTCGGAGTGGTCGCAGCCGTCGGCGCCGGAGACCCCGGCCGCGCCCCCGGCCCAGCCGGCCGCGCCCAACGCCAGCCGGGTGGACACCGCCGTCGGCGGGCAGATCACGGTCAAGTGGACGGCGCCGGCCAACAACGGTGACGCGATCTCGAAGTACTGGCTGGGGGTGTACACGGGCGGCGAGCTGGTGAAGGCCGTCGACACCACCCGGACGACGCAGACCGTCCAGGAGCTGTCGACCGACTCGACCTACACGTTCAAGGTCCGGGCGATCAACAAGGCAGGCAAGGGCGAGGCGAGCCCCTTCTCGAACGAGGTGGTGCCCTTCGGCATCCCCGACGTCCCGGGCAAGCCGACCGCCAAGCTCGGGTCCACCACGAGCGGCCAGGCCGACGTGAGCTGGAGCCGGGTCTCGGAGTTCCGCGGCACCGGTGCGCGCTACGAGGTATCGGCCAACGGCGATGGCAGCCCGAGCGCGGGCAACAACAACACGTACACGTACAAGGGCCTGAACAACGGCACGGAGTACACGTTCCGGGTGCGGGCGTGCAACGCCAACGCCAACTCCTGCTCGGACTGGTCGGCCGCCTCGAACGCGGTGACGCCGTACGGTCCGCCGCCCACGCCGAAGATCACCGCCACCGGTGAGGGCGGCAAGGTCACGTTCACCTGGGACGCACGGGCCGAGAACGGCCGCCCGACCACCGTCGCGGTGACGGGCGCGATCAGCAGCACCGCGAAGAGCGGTACCCAGTCGGCCACGGCCGGCCCCGGGGTGTCCAAGAAGGCGTGCGTCACGGTGACCGACTCCACGGGCACCAAGGCCAGCGCCTGCGACTCGGCGGCAGGCCTGACGCCGAAGGCCTGGGTGACCGTCGGCGGCAACAGCGGCGACTGCGCGAACTGCCGCAACTGGGTGCTGAACTGGTCGGGCTTCGACTCGGGCAACCACGAGGCGGCCTGCTGGGCGGGCAACACGCAGAAGTACGACCAGGACAGCCCGACGTACTGGCACGACATCCACCCGCCGCACTCGAACGCCTGGGCGGGGAGCACCAAGTACCCGATGAACGGGTCCAGCGGGACCCGCACGCTCTCGTGCTTCATGAGCGGCAAGTACAACGGGGCGGAGGTCGCCTTCATGGTCGACGGCGAGCGGTACCAGGTCTCCACCTGGAACAGCTGACGACGGCACGGCGGTGACGCGGGGCGTACGGGCAACCGTGCGCCCCGCGGTCGTGCGAGCCCTGCGGCAACGCAACGAGTGCACTCTTCGGGTCACGCCCGGCCGTCGTGCGCGTACGCTGCCAGGATGTCCGGGTGACAACGCTCGGCGCCCTCCTCGACGACTGCCTGTACGAGTCCCCGACCAAGGCAGCTCAGGACCAGAGATTCGTCGACCTGATGAAGGCCTTCCTGCGCACCGACGAGCACTGGTCCACGCGGCTGGAGCAGGTGTGGTCCTGGGACGAGTGGCCCGAGAGCGAGGGGCCCGCCGACGTCGTCGACCTCGTGGCGCAGGAACGGGACACGGGCGACCTCGTCGCAGTGCGGTGCGCCTTCCAGGACCCGGACGAGCCGCTGGCCGTCACGGACCTGGCGGAGTTCCTCTCCGGGTCCGCTGACGACCGGTTCAGTAGCCGACTGGTGATCGCCACGACGGACGCCTGGGACCAGGCCGCGGCCGACGGGCAGGAGGCTACCGCGGAGGTCTCCAGGATCGGCCTGACCGACCTGTTCGGCTCCTCGATGGACTGGGCCGCGATCGAGACGCCCGGCTCCGCGGCTCCCTGAGTTGGACGCTTGCCCAGGCAATTTGCCCCACTTGTCGCTACGCTGCCGCCGAAGCCGGGTTCGACCAGTTGGTCCGCTCTGCACTGTGTCGTGACCACGACCTGGATCTCGAAAGTAAGGACCGCCATGCTCGCGCAGGCATTCACCGCACGCCTGATGGACGGCAAGCCGACCGTCGGCAGCGACCACGAGACATCCCTCTGCCGGCACTACGGCAGCCATCCCGGAGTCCGGGCCACCGCCGAGGACGGCGACTACTGCGCCGTCGTCGACCATGCGCCGCTCCCACCGGCCCGCGAGGAGGGCGAGACGAGCGTGTTCCGCGGGGCGGCCGTCGACATCGGCGACCGGTGGGCGTTCTTCGACAGCCTCGCGCCGGCCGCAGGGTTCGTCCGGGCCGGGCTGCAGTCCAACCTCGCGCCCTCGTGGGACCTCTTCGAGGCCGCCGAGGTGCGCGCCTACTGCACCGAGCACTGCTGCGACGAGCTGGCCCTCGTGCTCGGGCGGCAGGTCTACGACGAGGCCGAGATCGACGAGTTCTTCTCGCAGTTCGCGGCCTCGGCGGTGTAGCACCCTCGCCCGGCGACGTGCCGCGGCGAACGTCCGGCCCGGTACGACGCAGGTCGTACCGGGCCGGACGTTCGCCCACGGGTCACCGTCAGCGGTCGTGGACGTCCTCCTGCGGCATCTTGCCCAGAGCCGTCGCCACGGCGAGACCGAGCTCGCGCCGGCGCCGGATCAGCAGGGCGCCGACGGCGAGCAGGAGCGCGGTGCCGGTCACGAGGGTCGCGACGTCCGCACCCGTGGCCGCGAGGCCGCCGGTACCGCTGCCGGAACCGTCACCCGAGCCACCGTCCCCGTCGCCCGTCCCGGAGCCGTTGCCGTCCCCGTTCCCCGGGCCGGCCGTGGACGTCGGCTCGACCTGGAACGTGGCCAGGGCCGAGTCGCCGGCCTCGGCGCTCGTGGCGATACCCACGTGCGCCCCGGTCAGCAGGTCCTCCGGCACGGTGAAGGTCCAGCTGACCTCGCCGTCCTCGTCGGCCGCCGCGCTGGTCAGCACGATCGGCGTCGAGCGGATCACCGCGGTGACCATCTCTCCCGGCGCGAAGCCGGAGGCGGAGAAGGTCTGGCTCTCCCCCGGGTTCACCGCGGCCTTCGCGAACCGGGCCGTCAGCGTGCGGGCGCCGTCCGCGGAGACCTCGATCGGCACTTCCGCCCCCGCACTGCCGTCCGCCGGCTCGGCGACGATGACATGGATGCCCGGCTCGGCGTCCTCGGGCACGGCGACCGTCACCGTGAACCCGCAGTCCTCGTCCGGGACCGCCGTGACGGCCTCACCCACCGGCTCACCCGCGGCGTCGGTCAGCGTGACGCTCACTTCCACCCCCGTGGGGAAGCCGGTGCCGGTGACCGTGACGTCGCCGCCCGCCTCGACAGTGCTCGGGGCGGCCACCACGGTCGGGTCGGTGCACTCCTCGCCGGGCGCCCCCGCGACGGTGAGGGACGCCTCGGCGGTCGTGCCCGTGGTGTCGTCGGTGCCGACGACCGTGAAGTCGCCCGGCTCGGCATCCTCCGGGACGACCAGCGGCGTCGTGAAGCCGCCGTCCGCATCGGTGTCGACCGTGACCGGGTCACCCACGGGGTTGCCGTCGGCGTCCGTGAGCTGCACCGTCGCGGTGGCGTCCGGGGTGTAGCCCGTGCCGGTCACCGTCGTCGTGCCGCCCGGTGCGACCTGAGCGGGGGCGACCGTGATCGCCGGGTCGATCTCTGCCGCCGGGTCGAGGACCACCAGGTCGTCGGTGGCGAACACGTCCGTCGAGAAGTCCGTGCCCGTGGCCACGTAGTCCGTCGGAGCGGAGTCCTCCGGCAGCGTCACCACGTACTCGAAGCCTCCCTCCCCGTCCGTCGGGATGTCGCCCGCGGTGTACAGGACGCCCAGGTCGCTCACGATCTCCAGGCCCACCGTCGAGCTCGGGGTGTAGCCGGTGCCCGTGACCGTGACCTCGTCACCCGGGAACGCCTCGGACGGGTCCACCGACAGGGTCGGCTCCAGCGGCAGCACCGTCAGGTCCGTCTCGGCGGTCAGGTCCTCGGCGTCCGTACCCGTGACGACGTACGCCGTCGGGTACGAGTCGGCCGGCAGCGTCACCACGTGCTCGAACCCGCCCTCCTCGTCCGTCGGGATGTCGCCCGCGGTGTACAGGACGCCCAGGTCGCTCACGATCTCCAGGTCCACCGTCGAGTCCGGCGTGTAGCCGGTGCCCATGACCGTGACGTCCTCGCTCGCACGGGCCTCGGCCGGGTCCACGGTGATCGCCGGGCCGTCGCCCGCGCCCTCGACCGTGAGCGGCGCCGTGGCGCCCGCGCTGCCGTCCTCGGGCTCGGCGACCACCTCGTAGTCACCCGGATCGGTCCCCTCGGGGATCGAGTACGGGGTGGCGAACGAGCAGGTCTCGTCAGGCGTGACCACGACCGGCTCGCCCACCGGGTTGCCGTCGGCGTCGGTGAGCTGGACCGTGACGTCGACACCGGCCGGGAAGCCCGTGCCGACCACCGTGACGTCCTCGCCCGCGGGCGTGGAGCTCGGCGTCACCGTGATCGCCGGGGCCGACTCGCACTGCTCGGCCCCCGTGATCACGGTCAGCGCCGCCTCCGCGGGCGTACCTGTCGTGTCGTCGGTGCCGACGACCGTGAAGTCGCCCGGCTCAGTACCCTCCGGGACCACGAGCGGCGTCGTGAAACCACCGTCCGCGTCCGTGTCGACCGGGCGGGGGTCACCCACGGGGTTGCCGTCGGCGTCCGTGAGCTGGACCGTCGCAGTACTGTCCGGCGTGAAGCCCTCACCCGTGACCGTCGTCGTGCCGCCCGGGGCGACCTCCGACGGGGCCGCCGTGATCGCCGGGTCGATCGCCGCGGCCGGGATGACCGTCAGCGGCGCCTCGGCGGGGGTGCCAGTGGTGTCGTCCGTGCCGACGACCGTGTAGTCGCCCGGGTCGGCGTTCTCCGGGACGCACAGCTCGGTGGTGAAGGCACCGTTCTCGTCGGTGTCGACGCTGATCGGGTCACCCACCGGGTTGCCGTCCGTGTCCGTCAGCTGCACGGTCGCGGTGCTGTCGGGCGTGTAGCCCTCGCCCGAGACCTCCGTGCACTCACCGGCAGCCACCTCGGTCGGATCGACCGTCAGCTCCGGCGTGATGGCCGGAGCGTCGGTCACCGTCAGCGGGGCCTCCGCCGGGGTGTCCGTCGCGTCGTCCGTGCCGACCACCGTGTAGTCGCCCGGCTCGGCGTCCTCCGGGACCACCAGCGGCGTCGTGAACGCACCGTTCTCGTCGGTGTCGACGGTGATCGGGTCACCCACCGGGTTGCCGTCCGCGTCCGTGAGCTGGACCGTCGCCGTCGAGCTTGGGGTGTAGCCCTCACCCATCACGGTGGTGGTGTCGCCCGGAGCGACCTCGGCGGGGTCCACCGTCAGCGTCGGGGCGACGGCCGCGAGGTCGCACGCGTCGATCCGCACACCGGCGTTGCCCAGCCCGATCCGGCCGGCGTCCGCCGACTGCACCAGGCCCAGGCTGAGCGCGGATACCTCCACCTGGCCGAGCAGCTCGTCGCCGCCCGCCGTCGTGCAGGTGGCCGTCTCCTGGTGGTTGATCTGCAGCGAGACGAACTGCACCACGACGTCGAACACGGGCGACAGGGCCGCACCGATCGTCGAGGTGATGCCCGACTTGAGGTCGTTGATCAGCAGGTCGAAGAGCTGGTCGCCCTCGTCGCTGATGATCAGGTCATAGACGGTGCCGAAGATCGGCGCCGCCGCGTTGCCCAGACCGTTGATCGTGGTGGCCAGCAGGGTGCCGGTGATCGCCTGCGTCCCGGTGCTGTTGTTCACGACCTGCGGGAAGTCGCCGTTGACGGCGTCCGCCAGCGGCACGGACCAGGACACGTCGAGGGTGCCGAGCGGGGACTGGTCGAAGAAGGCGATGTCGATCGTCACGGCGTCGAGGGCGTCCTCGATCGCGCCGATCATGATGCGCGTGGCCTCCTGCATGATCTCGTGCACGCCCTCGGCGATCTGCGGGTACGTCTGGTCGTCCAACACCTCGTAGTTCGGCGCCAGGCCGTTCATGCCGACGTCGTCGCCGCCGCCCCAGGGGTCGTTGCCCTCGACGAGGTGCTCCAGGTGGACCTGGAGCTCACCCGTCGAGAAGTCGACGGTCACGAGCTGGTTCGCCGAGGTGATCGGCTCCCCGACCACGGACTGGAACAGCGTCTCCTGCATGTTCGAGTCCACGGTGACGGTCGGCTCCGGGATGCCCGGCACCGCCGAGAGCAGGGCGGTCAGCTCAGACACGTCGAACGTGTCGTTGACCAGGGTCTCGATCTGCGAGTCGACGGCGCCGCCGATGTCGAAGATCGTGCCCGCCGCATCCTCGACGACGGGCGAGTGCACCAGCAGGGTGCCGTCGCCCAGCCGGTACTGGCCCGGGCCGGTCACGCCGCCGTCGGGGTCCAGGATCACGCCGTCCTCTGCCGTGACCTCGGCCGCGAGGGCGCCGAGCTCGATCGTGAGCTGGTCCACCACGGCGTCGGAGATCCCGTCGACGCCGGCGAGCCGGGCCAGCGACAGCACGTCGATGCTGGCGGTGCCGAAGGCGTCCTCCGCGCCGTCCAGCGTCACGCCGCCGTCGGCGCCCAGCAGGCCCGAGACGGCGTGGGCGTCGGCGGGACCCGACGCCTCGCTCGTGCTGGCGAGGGCGCCGATCTGGCCGTAGTCGAGGAACTGGTCCACCGGCAGCTGGAGGTCACCGAGCGCCAGCACCTGCGAGCCCAGGACATCGGCGTCCAGGTTCTCGGTGTTGGGCCCGGGGTTGCTGACCGAACCCGCGTCGGAGGTCGCCGCGCCCAGCAGCGCCTGCTGCATCAGCGACGCCGCCAGCACGCCGGCCGCGGCCTCCGCGGGTTCGTCCGGGTAGTTGTCCACCGCCGCCGCGGGCAGTCCCGCGGTCGTGGCGACGAGGGCTGAGGCGGCGACCACCGCGAGGCCACGGCGCCACGTCGCGCCCCCTCGCCTCCGGGTTCGACCTGTCGGCACACGCTTCGGAATCAAGAGATCACTCCTCACACTCGCGCGTCCTGAGACGGCGTCCGGGTGACTGCGGGCCGCGACGAGGGTGCTGCGGACCCGGTCTCAGAAGACACACGTTCTGAGACAGGTGCCACGCAGAATGGCCAAACGTGCATGAGCGCAAGGCAATGCACGTGAGTTTGCGTTGATGCAATCCGCGACATTCCGGCCGGACAAAGGCGCGACAGCTCAACAGCACACAATGCCCAGGAAACCGCGAATGGGAGCGGGTGAAAAAATACCTCAGCCCTGCTCAAGGGGCCAGTCAGGCCGGCGACGGCCGCGACACGACGGGATCGTGTCGATATCTCGCAAAATTCACCCGATGTCTTATGCTCCCCCAGGGAAGCTTCCACAGGCATTCATGAAGCCTTCTGGAAAGGAACGAACGTGGGTCCAGAAAGCGGACCCCCGGCAGCCGCGCCCGCCACGGACTCCTCCGGGTGGGCGCCTGCCGAGGGGGGCAGGGGGCTGGACCGTCCGGTGCACGGCCGGGAGCGGGAGCTGCGACTGATCGGAGCCTTCGCCACCGGCCTGGACCCGACGACGCTGGTCGTGAGCGGTCTGAGCGGTATCGGCAAGAGCACCGCCGTGCTGGCCGCGCTGGGCCGCATCGGCGCGGCCGCGGGCGCCGTCCGCGTGGTGCGGTCGTGCTCCTCGCGCCCGTACGCGCACGGAATGGCGGGCCGGGACCGCATCGACCTGTCCAAGCAGGTCGGTCCTGCCGACCCCGGCCCAGGTTACGAGATCGACGCCGTCGGGCTCCTGGAGGCGGTGTCCGCCGGTATCGCGCCGGCCACCACCGGCCCCCGGGTGCTGTTCGTCGACGACGTCGAGGTGCTCTCGCCGAGCCGCGCAGCCTGGCTGCAGCACCTGGGCGACGTCGCCTACGAGCGCGACTGGCGCGTGCTGGTCGCCGCGCGGCGGGTGGCGCAGGGCCCGCTGCCCGACGACGTCGAGGTGCTCGCCGTGAACCCGCTCGACGAGCGGTCGCTGCGCCTGCTGCTGGACGCGCAGCTCGGGCTACCGGTCGCCGCCGACGTCGCCGTCCGCCTGCACCGCTGGAGCGCGGGCAACCCCCGGATCGCGCTGGAGCTGGCCGACGGGCTCAGCCCGGCCCAGCAACGCGGCGACACCGAGTGGACGGGCCCGCACACCGCGGGCCCGGCGGCCCGGCGCGCCTACCGCGAGCTTCTCGGCGGGGCCGGCTCGCCCGACGCCGCCGATCCGGCCGACGCCGAGCGCTACCCGCTCCTGCGCCTGCTGCGCCAGGAGGGTCCGGTCACCCTGCCCGGCGGGGTGGAGCGCCCCGCGTACGCGGGATCGGCCACGGTCGCCGAGGCGATCCTGGACGGCCTGCACCTGGACGACGTCGCCGGCATGGCCGAGGTGGGCGCGGAACCGCGGGCCGCCGCGCGCACGGCCGGTGTGACGCTCCTGACGGGGACCACCTGGGCGGAGGACGGTCCCGGGCGCTGGGCACCCACCGTCGACGGCACGGGGTGGACCGACCACCTGTGGTGGCGGAACCCGGCCGACGCGGACGCCGAGACCCGGGCCGCCGGTGCCCGCGCCGCCGCCGCGCTGATCGAGCTGGAGCACACCGGCCGGCTCGCGGACCCCGCCGTCCTGCGCGCCGACCTGGGCCGCATCGGAGCACGACCCGACCCGCACTGGGTGGGCCTGTGCGTCCAGGTGCGCGGCCGCCTGCTGCTGGGCGACGCGCCGGGCGCGCACCGGCTCCTGGAGAACCAGTCCGGACCCGTCGCGGGCCGCACCGTCGCCGAGATCGTCGCGCGCGACCTCGCGGCGGCCCGCGTGGCGATGTTCGACGGTCGCGCAGCCGACGCCCGTGCCCACCTCGCCCGCGCGACCGACCTGCGGCCCAGCATCCAGGACTGGCTCCCGGTGCAGGGGCTACGGGCCGCGACCACGGCCATGCTCGACGGCCGCGGGCCCGACGGCGAGCTGCCGTCCCGGGCCGGCGCGTGGTCCACGCGGGCGCTGGGCGAGTTCGCCGTCGACCTCGGCAGCGCGCACCTCGCGGTCGGGCAGGTGGACCGGGCCGCCGAGCTGCTCACGATCGGGCTGGAGCGCTGCGCCTGGCCCTACCGCGGCCGCGTGCAGGCCCGTGCCGACCTCGTCGAGGCTGCCCTGGCGCACGACGGCCACCGCGGCGCGATCCCCCGCCAGGCCCGGCGGCTGGCCGACCCGCCCGTGCACCCCCAGGAGCACGCCGACCCCGACACCGGCGTCGCGCACGCCCGGATGCTGGCGGCGCTGGCCGGCGTGGACCCGGACCACGGCGGCCTGGACGAGTGGCTGCCGCCCGGCCTGTCCCCGGTCTCGCCGTGGCAACGTCTGCGGTCCCTCGTCGCCTACGGCAGGTACGGCCTGGCCCGCGGCGAGCGGACGGCGGCCGAGCCGGCCCTGAGGGAGGCTCGGACCCTGGCCCACCTGGCCGGCGTACCCGGCTGGGGCGTGGCGATCGACGTCTGCCTCGCCCGTCACGACACCCCGGGCGGGCACGGCTGGGACCAGCTGAGCGAAGACGAGCGAGAAATCGTCCGCCTGGCGCTGCGCGGCAGCACCAACGCTCAGATCGCCGAGATCGCCTACATCTCGCTGCGCACGGTCGCCAACCGGTTCCGCCGCATCTACGAGGTGCTGCGGGTCCGGGACCGCCGGGACCTGACCGAGCTGGCCAGGACCCACCCGCCCGTCTGGCTGGCCGACCAGGGCTGAGGCCACGCCGGCCCGGCCCGCGAAGGGCCGGGCCGGCAGTGCTCAGCTCGCGTCCGCCGCCAGGCGCTGGGCGACCTGCGCCGCCTCGGTGGCCTTGACCTGCGCCTTCTCGGCCTTGCGCGCGGCGCGGGCGGCCCGCTTGGGCGTGCTGCCCTCCGAGCGCCGCTCGAACAGCGTGTAGATCACCGGCACCACGTACAGGGTCAGCAGCGTCGAGGACACGAGCCCGCCGATCACCACGAGTGCCAGCGGCTGCGAGATGAACGCGCCGCCGCCGGTCAGGCCGAACGCCATCGGGGTCAGCGCCAGGATCGTCGCCGCCGCCGTCATCACGATCGGCCGCAGGCGCTGGCGCGAGCCCTCGCGCACCGCCTCGTCCAGCGGCCGGCCCTCGGCGCGGTACTGGTTGATCAGGTCGATCAGCACGATCGCGTTGGAGACCACGATGCCCACCAGCATCAGCACGCCGATCAGCGCGGCGACGTCCAGCGGCGTGCCGGTCAGCAGCAGCGCCAGCAGCGCGCCCGTGGCCGCGAACGGCACGGAGACCAGCAGGATCAGCGGCTGCCCGATGCTCCGGAACGTCGCCACCATGACCAGGTACACGATGAGGATGGCCGCCAGCAGCGCCAGCCCCAGGTCCGCGAAGGCGTCGGCCTGGTCGGACGCCACGCCGCCGATGGTCACGTCCGCGCCGCCCGGCAGGTCCAGACCCTCGATCTCCTCGGTCAGGGCCACCGTCAGGGTGCCCAGGTCCTGCCCGGCCGGGGTGACCGCGACCGTGGCGCTGCGCTCCCCGTCCACGCGGGTGACCGACGCCGGGGCCGAGACCTCCTCGACCGTCACCAGGTCGCTCAGCGGGACCATGCCCGCCGCCGTCGGCACGTCGACCTTCTTGATCTCGGCCGCCGTGGCGGGCACGTCGCCCGCCACCACGACGTCGAGGTTGGTCCCGTCCAGGTCGACGGTGCCGATGCTCGACTCGTTCATGGCGCCGGCCAGCAGGCCCGAGACCGCGGCCTCGGTCAGCCCGGCCTCCGCGGCCGCGTCGCGGTCCACCGTCACCTGCACGGTCGACTGCTCGGCGGCCAGGTTGTTGGTGACGCTCTCGACGCCGTCGAGGTCCGTGACGGCGTCCTCGACGGTGCTCGCGGCGTCGGCCAGGTCGTCGGCGTCGGGCGCGGTGACCACCAGGTCCACGGTGGTGCTGGAGAACCCGGCGTCGCCGGCGGCCACGGTGACCTCGCCGTCCAGGTCGGCCTCGGCGATCGCGTCGCGGACGTCGTCCTGCACCGCCTCGCCGTCGGCGTCCTCGGCCAGGGTCATCGCGAAGGACGCGCTGGCGCCCGCCCCGCCCATGCCGAAGGCGGCGGCCATGCCGTCGCCCGACCCGACGGTGGTCTGCACGGTCTCGATGCCGTCGACGCCGTCGAGGACCTCCTCGACCTCCTTGGCGGCTGCGTCCTGGTTCTCCAGCGAGGTGCCCGGCTCGAACTCCTGGGTGACCGACAGCGTGTCCTGCCCGGCCGCCCCGATGAAGTTGGTCTCCATGCGCGGCACCAGCGCGAGCGTGCCGGCCAGCAGCGCGACCGCGACGGTCAGCGTGACCGCCGGGTGCCGCAGCGCGGCGGCCAGCGACGGCACGTAGGCTCGCTGCCAGACGCCGCGGCGCTCCTTGAGCTCGGCGGCCTCGCGCATCGCGGCGCCGCCGTCGGCCGAGACCGGCACCTTGATGAACCAGTACGCGAGCACCGGCACGACGACCAGCGCGACGACCAGCGAGGCGCCCATCGCGATGGCCACGGTGACGGCGAACGGCTGGAACAGCTCGCCCGCCATGCCGCCCACCAGGGCGATCGGGGCGAACACCGCGATGGTGCAGACCGTGGAGGCGGTGATGGCCGCGCCCACCTCGCGGACGGCGGTGACGATCGCGTCCACGCGGTCCTCGCCGTAGGACAGGTGCCGCTTGATGTTCTCGATCACGACGATCGAGTCGTCCACGATGCGCCCGATGGAGATGGTCATGGCCGCGAGCGTGAGAATGTTCAGCGTGTAGCCGGTCAGGTTCATCGCCGCGAACGTGACCGCCAGCGACAGCGGGATCGAGATCGCGGACACGAGCGTGGCCCGCAGCGAGGCCAGGAACACCAGGATCACGAGGACGGCGAACAGCAGGCCCAGCCCGCCCTCGGTGGTCAGGCCCTCGATCGACTCCTCGATGAAAGGCGCCTGGTCGAACGTGACGGCGGTGCTCACGCCGGCGTCGTCGAGCTCGTCCTCGACGTCGGCCAGCACGTCCTGCACGGCGTGCGAGACGTCCACGGTGTTGCCGTCGGGCGTCTTGGTCATGGCGATGGCCAGGGACGGCTCGCCGTCCAGGCGCGAGAAGGAGGTGGGGTCGACGTCCTTGACGCTCACCTTCGCGACGTCGCCCAGGTGGACGACCTCGGGCGGGCCCGCCTCGGCCTGGGGCGACTGGCCGGTGGCCCCGGCGGCGCCCGCGGCACCCGCTGCTGCGGCGGCGTCGGCCCCGGCGCTCGCCCCGGCTCCGGCGCTCGCGCCGGCCGACGCGCCCGCGGACGGGACGATCGGGAGGTCCTCGAGCTCCTCGACGGTGCTGACGGTGGTGCCCACCTGGACGCTGCTGGTGCGGCCGTCCTCGGTGACGGAGCCGACCGGCATGACCGTGCCGTTGTCCTGCAGCAGGGAGGAGAGCTGGGCGGGCGTGAGGCCGGCGGCGGCGAGCTTCTTCTCGTCGGGCTCGATCACGACCTGGCGCTCGGTGGTGCCGGTCACGGTGACGTCGCGCACCTGCGCGATGCCCGACAGCTCGGGCACCAGCACGGAGTCGATCGTGTCGGTGAGCTCCTGCTCGGTGCCGTCACCGGAGACCGCGAGCTGGATCACCGGCAGGTCGTCGAACGACCCGGCCATGACCTCGGGCTCGACGTCCTCGGGCAGGTCCTGGATGTTGCCGATCGCCGACGTCATCTCCTGGCTGGCGTCGTCGATGTCGGTGCCGTACTCCAGCTCCACCGTGGTCATCGAGATGCCCGTGCCGACGGTCGACGTGACGCCCGTGACGCCGTCGATGCCCTGGACGGCGGTCTCGACCGGGTCGGTGACGCGGTCGGACACGATCTCGGGCGAGGTGCCCGGGTAGACCGCCGTGACCGCCACGACGGGCACGTTGAGGGAGGGTATGAGTTCCTGACGGAGCTGCCCCATGCTGAAGATGCCGACGACGAAGACGGCGATCGTCGCGAGTGCTACGAGAGCACGATTCGCGAGCGACATCCGGGCAAGACGAAACACACTTCCTCCAGGTCTGGGGTATACGCGCCGGGGTCCACGACTCCGTCGGCGCAGTATTTTGCCTAACGCAAAGGATCCTGCCGTGGTTCCCGGCACGCAACTCCGGTTCTCCCGCGGGCGGGCGCGCACTAAAGTCAGCCCGTGACCGACCAGACCCGCGAGCAGCTCGTCGCCGAGCTCGCCGCCCTGCACCACCGGCTCGGCGAAGCGTTCTTCGCCTCCCGGGTCCGGCCGCTGCTGGAGACCGACCTGACGGTGCAACAGATCCGGGCCCTCGCGCTCGTGCAGGTGGACCGCGACTCGACGCCGCACCGGCTCGCGGAGGCGCTCGGCGTCTCCGCCGCCACCGTCTCCGGGATCCTCGACCGGCTCACCGCCGCCGGGATGACGGTCCGCACCCCCGACCCGGTCGACGGCCGCGTGCGCCGCGTGACCAGCACCGAGAAGGGCAGCGAGGCGATCCGCCGCATCGTCGCGTACGAGGACGACCTGCCGCCCGACCTGCTGGACGAGCTCGCCCTGGAGGACCTGCGCGCCCTGACCCAGGGCACGCGCGCCCTCCTGGAGGCGGCCCGCCGGCTGGCGCCGTAGCCCCGCGTGTCAGACGTGGCGGCGGGCCGTCGCCTCGGCCAGGCGGCGCAGGAGCGCCCGGGCCTCGGGCGGGCCGGTGACCTCGACGTGGTCGGCGAACTGGAGGAGCTGCCGGGCGGCCTCGACCTGGGCGTAGGCGAGCGTGATCGGCACCCGGCCGGCGGCGTCCGCCGGGCCGACCGTGCGTAGCCGGGAACCCAGGATGCGGCGGGCCAGGTCCACGCCGTCGGCGTCCAGCAGGGCGTGAACCGTGACCTCGTGCCGCGTCTCGAGCGCCCGGCCCAGGCCGCCGGCGACGTCGGCCAGCGTGGCACCGGCGCGGGTGCGGCGCGGCTCGTCGAGCAGCGCCCAGCGGTCCAGCCGGGTCAGCGCGAACAGCCGGGGCGCCGCGTCGACGTCGGCCACGAGGTACCAGCGGTCCACCCGGAGCAGCAGGCCGTACGGGTCCACCACCAGGTCCGACGCCGAACGGGCGCCGCTGCGCCGGTAGGTCACGCGCAGCCGCCGGGCCTGGCGCAGGTCGCGCGCCAGCGCGGCGACGTCGGGCGGGTCGCCCGCGGGCTCGGCGGCGAACCAGGCGCGGTTCTCGACCGTGACGACGTCGGCCAGGGACAGCGGCGCCGCGCTCGAACGGGTCTGCGGCGACCCGGGCCGGGTCGCGAACTTGCCGACCGCGGCCCGCGCCGCCGTCTCCGCGCCGAGCGCGCGCGCCCGGTCGAGGTCCACGCCGACGGCGCGGAGCACGTCGGCCTCCGACGTCGTCAGCCGGGTGAGGTCGACCTGCTGTCCCGGCAGCAGGCTGATGCCGCCGTACCTGCCGCGCTCGGTGAGCACGGGGATGTCGGCGTCGACCAGCTTCTGGACGTCGCGCAGGATCGTGCGGGCCGAGACGCCGAACTCGGCGGCGAGCTCGGCAGCGGTGGCGTACCGGCGCGCCTGGAGCGCCCCGAGGATGCCGATGAGGCGCTGCGCCGAGCCCACGATCTCGCCTCCGATCCCCCGGCCGTCCGGAACATGACAGGTTCTGTCGCATTATGCCGGGAGCGTGGGGACGTCGCCGAACGCCGGCGGCGCTCTGGAAGGAGAAAACCCATGCCCGCACCGAACCTCTTCCTCGTGTACGTGACCGACGTCGAGCGCGCCACGGCGTTCTACGGCGACCTGTTCGAGATCGAGCCGGTCATGCGCACGCCGCGCTACGTGCCGTTCGAGGTCGCGCCCGGCGTGCTGTTCGCGCTGTGGGGCGGCCAGAGCGACGGGCTCACCGCGCGCACGCCCCGGTCGTCGGAGGTCGGCCTGATGGTGGAGCGGTCCGCGGCCGCCGTCGACGACGTCTTCGCGTCCTGGGTCGCGAAGGGCGCCACCGTGGTCGAGGAGCCGCACGACGCGGTCTTCGGCCGCACGTTCGTCGTGGCCGACCCCGACGGCAACCTGATCCGCGTCTCGCCGCTCGACTGACCGGACGGCGCCCCGCGTGCCGCCGTCGGCCGGGTCCCGCGGGGCCCCACGACGGCGGCGCGCCGGGCGCCGCGGGCGCACGTAGGGTGTGTGCCGTGCCGGACACCACCGCCCCGCAGCCGTTCGCCCCGCAGGCCACGCCGGAGGCGATCGAGGACCTGCGCGCACGGCTGCGGGCGACCCGCTGGCCCGACTCCCCGGAGGACGTCGGCTGGTCCCTCGGCACCGACCTCGACTACCTGCGCGAGCTCGTCGCGTACTGGACGGACGGGTTCGACTGGCGGGCGCAGGAGGCCGAGCTGACCCGGCTCCCCCGCTTCCGCGCCGGTATCGGCGGGCTCGGGATCCACTTCGTGCACGCGCGCGCCGTCGCGCCGTCGGGCCCGGTGCTGCCGCTGGTGCTCAGCCACGGCTGGCCGGACTCGTTCTGGCGGTACTCCAAGGTGGTGCCGCTCCTGGCCGACCCGGGCGCGCACGGCGCCGACCCCGCCGACGCGTTCGACGTCGTGGTCCCCGACATGCCCGGCTTCGGGTACTCGGACCGGCCGACGGGGCAGCCCCTGAGCTCGATCGCCGTCGCCGGGCTGTGGGCGGGGCTGATGACCGTGCTCGGGTACGAGCGGTTCGGCGCGGCGGGCGGCGACATCGGCAGCCACGTGAGCCGGTACCTGGCGCTCGACCACCCCGACCGCGTGGTCGCCGTGCACCGCACCGACGGCGGGCTGCCCGTCTTCGCGGGTGATCCGGCCACGCTCCAGCCCGAGGAGCGCGCCTGGTTCGCCGAGACCGCGACCTGGAGCGCCACCGAGGGCGCCTACGGGGCGATGCACCGCACCAAGCCCCAGACGGCCGCGGCCGCGCTGAACGACTCCCCCGCCGGGCTCGCCGCGTGGATCGTCGAGAAGCTCCGGGCCTGGAGCTTCGGCGACCTGGAGGACGCGTACACCCGCGACGAGATCCTCACGAACATCACGATCTACTGGCTCACGGGCACCATCGGCTCGTCCATGCGGATGTACCACGCCAACGGCGCGATCCCGGCCCGGCAGGTCACGCGACGGGTCGAGGTGCCGTCCGGGTTCTCGCTGTTCCCGGGCGACATCGTGCGCCCGCCGCGGGCCTGGCTGGAGCGGACGGCCAACACCGTGCGCGTCACCGAACCGGAACGGGGCGGCCACTTCGCGGCGTTCGAGGAGCCGGAGCTGTACGCCCAGGAGCTCAGGGACTTCTTCCGCCCATACCGCGGAGCCTGACGGCGGCGGTTTGTCCGGCGGACCCGGCAGTTTGCCCGGCAGACTTGGCAGTCGGCGCTGCGGGTCGGCAGTTTGCCCGGCGGACTCGGCGGTTTGCCCGGCGGACTCGGCAGTCGGCACTGCGGGTCGGCAGTTTGCCCAATAGATTGCCCGGCAGGCTCGGCGCTCTACCCCGCCACTCGGCAGTTTGCCCGGCAGCCTCGGCGCGCTGCCCCGCAAGTCGGCAGTTTGCCCGGCAGACCCGGCGCTCTGCAGCGCGGGTCAGCAGTTGCGCTGCACACTGTCCGGCAGGCTCGGCGCTCTACCCCGCCACTCGGCAGTTTGCCCCACAGACTCGGCAGTTTGCACGGCGGACTCGGCAGTCGGCACCACTGGTCGGCAGTTTGCCCCACAGACTCGGTAGTTGGCATCGAGATCGGCTCAGGCCTGGGCCGATCTCGATGCCAAGTGCCGAACCGCGGAACACGCCCCAGCCAAGTGCCGAACGAGGGTGCGCGCTCATCCCAGCGTCGGACGACGGAACTCGCCCAGCCGAGTACCGGACGACGCCGTGGTCAGCCAAGTGCCGAACGACGGAACCCGCCCAGCCCAGCGTCGGACGGCGAAGCGCGCCATATCCAACTGCCGAACGACGGCGCGCCCCAGCCAACCGCCGAACCGCGCGGCCTATCCAACTGCCGAACGACGGCGCGCCCAGCCCGGTGTCGGATGACGGGGCGCGCCCAAGCCCACTGCCGAACAGACCGGACGCACCCAGCCCAGCGTCCGACGACGGAACACGACCCAGCCAACCGCCGAACAGACCGGACGCGCTCAGCAACCCGCCGAACGCCGCAGCCCGCTCAGCTCACCACTCCGCCGACGCGCCCCGCGGCGAGACCGTGCGCGGCACGTCCCACGGGTTGTCGTCGCGCAGCGGCGCCGGCAGCAGCTCCTGCGGCGCGTCCTGGAACGTCACCCCGCGCAGGAACCGGCCGATCGCGGCCGTGCCCACCGACGTGCCGTCCGTCGTCGTCGCGGGCGACGGCCCACCGTGCTGCATCGCGGGCGTGACCGCGACGCCCGTGGGCCAGCCGCCCAGCAGCACGCGCCCCGCGAAGCGCCCCAGCGCCGCCACGAGCGCGCCCTGCTCCGCGCCCGTCTCCCCTCCCCCGAGGTGCAGGGTGAGCGTCAGGTTTCCGGGGAACAGCTCGCCGACGACGGCGGCCAGGTCGGTACCGCGCGGGTACTCCACGATCACGGAGAACGGCCCGAACACCTCGTCGAGCACCGCCTCCCCGGCGCCCCGGAGCACGTCCAGCGGCACCGACACGAACGTCGGCGTCACCCAGGCCTGGCCGTCGGCGTCGCGGCGGAACCCGCCGGGGCGCACCACGCGCACGCCGTCCGCCCCCAGGACCGCCGAGACGCGCCGCTCGTAGCCGTCGGCGATCGACGGGTTGAGCAGCCGGTGCTCGGGCACGTCGGCCGCGGCGGCGACCACGGCGTCGTCGTACGCCGTGCCCTCCGGGACGAGCAGGAAGCCCGGCTTGGTGCAGAGCTGCCCGGCCGAGCCGGACACGCTCGCGACGTAGCCCCCCAACAGCTCGCCGCCACGCTCCGCCACAGCCGCAGCCGAGACCAGCACCGGGTTGACGCTGCCCAGCTCGCCGAAGAACGGGACCGGGTCGGGCCGCGCGGCCGCCCGGGCGGCCAGGAGCTGGCCCACGCGCTGCGAGCCGGTGAAGGCCGCCGCCCGCACGGACGGGTGCTCCAGCAGCGCCACGCCGGCGTCCTGGTCCGTGACGAGCTGGAGCGTGCCCTCGGGCAGGCCCGCCTCGACCAGCGCGCCGGACACGATCTGCGCCGTCCGCTCGGACAGCCACGGATGCCCCGGGTGCCCCTTGACGATCACGGGGCAGCCCGCCGCCAGCGCCGCGGCGGTGTCGCCGCCGGCCACGGAGAACGCGAACGGGAAGTTGCTGGCCGCGAAGTTGAGCACGGGGCCCACGGGCCACAGGGCGCGGCGCAGGTCGGGACGGGGCCCCAGCACGAACTCGGGGTCGGCCTCGTCGAGGCGGACGTCGAGGTAGGCGCCGTCGGCCACGACGTGGGCGAAGAGCCGGAGCTGCACCTGCGTGCGCTTGAGCTCGCCGCGCAGGCGGGCCTCGGCGAGGCCGGTCTCGACCTGGGCCGTGGCCACGAGCTCGTCGGCGTGCTCCCCGAGGGCCGCGGCGGCGCGGCGCAGGGCGGCGGCCCGGGCCGCGGGGGCGACCTGGGCCAGCCCGGCGAAGGCCGCCGCGGCCGTGCGGGCCACGTCGTCGACGGTGCGGTCGGGTGCGGACGCCGCGGTGGCGGTCATGTCTGGGCTCCTCAAGAAAAGGCCGGGATCAGAGAACAGGATCAGAAGACGAAACCCGTGGGGAACGGGTCGCTGGGGTCGAGCAGGTAGTTGGCGGTGCCGGTCACCCAGGCCCGCCCGGTGATGGTGGGCAGCACGGCGGGCACGCCGGCGACCGTGGTCTCCCCCACCAGGCGCCCGACGAACCGGCTGCCGATGAACGACTCGTTGACGAAGTCGGTCTCCAGCGCCAGCTCGCCCCGCGCCCAGAGCTCGGCCATGCGGGCGGACGTGCCGGTGCCGCACGGCGACCGGTCGAACCAGCCCGGGTAGATGGCCATCGCGTGCCGGGACAGCTTCGCGTCCGAGCCGGGGGCGATGAGCTCGACGTGGTGGCAGCCCTCGACGCCGTCGAGCTCCGGGTGCTTCGGCATGGCCGTCTCGTTGATGGCGTCCATGATCGCCAGCCCGGCGGACAGCAGGTCCTGCTGGCGCTCGCGGTCGAACGGGAGCTTGAGGTCGTCGAGGTCGACCAGCGCGTAGAAGTTGCCGCCGAACGCCATGGAGTACGGCACGGTGCCGTAGCCCGGCACCTCGACCGTCTGGTCGAGCGCCGTGACGAAGCTGGGCACGTTCTCGATGGTCACGGAGTCGGCGTGGCCGTCGCTGACGGCGACCTTGGCCACGACCAGCCCGGCGGGCGTGTCGAGCCGGATCTCGGTGACCGGCTCGACGACGTCCACCATGCCGGTCTCGACCAGCACGGTGGCCACACCGATGGTGCCGTGCCCGCACATGGGCAGACAGCCGGACACCTCGATGTAGACGACGCCCCAGTCGCAGTCGGACCGGGTGGGCGGCTGCAGGATGGCGCCGCTCATCGCGCCGTGCCCCCGCGGCTCGTTCATCAGGAAGTGCCGCAGCTCGTCCATGTGCTCCATGAAGTACAGCCGCCGGTCGTTCATGGTCTCGCCCGGGATGGGGCCCACCCCGCCGGTGACGACGCGGGTGGGCATGCCCTCGGTGTGCGAGTCGACGGCCGTGATGGTCCTGCTGCTGCGCATGTCGCTCCTGTGCTCGTTCCGTGGGGGCCGGTTGGGTCAGCGCGAGGCGATGTAGCTGAGCGCGGCCTCGGTGTCCTTGCGCACCTGTGCCTCGTGCTCCGCGGACAGCGGGCCGCGCGGCGGGCGGGTGGGCCCACCGTAGCTCTGCCCGGCCATGTCGATCGAGAGCTTGATCGCCTGAACGAACTCGGTGCGCGAGTCCCAGCGGAACACGGCCACGAGGTGGCGGTACAGCTCGCGGGCCTCGTCGATCTTGCCCTCGGAGACCAGGGTGTAGATCTCGACGGCCTCGCGCGGGAACGCGTTCGGGTAGCCGGCGAACCAGCCGACGGCGCCCGCGACCAGCGACTCGAACAGCAGGTCGTCGGCGCCCGCGATGACGTCGAGGTCCGGGGCGAGCTCCTTGATCTCCAGCACGCGGCGCACGTCCCCGGAGAACTCCTTGACGGCCACGACGTTCTCGAGCTGGGCGAGCTCGGCCAGGATGCTGGGCGTCAGGTCGACCTTGGTGTCGATCGGGTTGTTGTAGATCATGATCGGCAGGCCGACCTCGTTGACGGCGGCGTAGTGGGCGATCACCTCGGAGCGGTTGGCGCGGTAGATCGTGGGCGGCAGCAGCAGCACGCCGTCGGCGCCGTCCTCCTTGGCGAGCTCGGCCCAGTGCTTGGCCTGGTGCGAGCCCACGCCGTGCACGCCGGCGACGACCAGGCCGCGGCCGTCCACCGCCTTGACGGCGGTCTGGATGACCTTGCGGCGCTCGTCGTCGGTGAGCGACGAGTACTCGCCCAGCGACCCGTTCGGGCCGACGCCGCGGCAGCCGTTGTCGATGAGGAACTCGCAGTGCGCGGCGAACTTCTCGTAGTCGACGGCCAGGCCGGCCGGCGCGGACTCGTCGGGCTTGAAGGCGAGCGTGGTGGCGACGATGACGCCGCCGAGGTCGAATCGCTGGTTCATGTCAGGTCTCCTGTGGTTGCGATGCTGCGGAAAGAGAAGTCGTGGGAAGGGATGTCATGGAGGAAGAAGGATCGAGCGGGGAGGCGGACGGCGCGGGCAGCGCGGCCAGGTCGCCGAGCCGCACCGGCACGACGACCGGACGGCGGTCGACGCCGGGCGCCGGGCCCTCGCACGCAGGTCCGGGCGCACCGGCACCGGACCCGCCGTCGTCCAGCAGCTCCTGGAGCGTGCGGCCGCACATGCGGGCCTGGCACGGGCCGAGCCCGGCGCGGCTGGTGAGCTTCACGGAGCGGGTCTCGCGCGAGCCGGTCAGGTCGACCACCTCGCGCAGCCGCCCGTAGGTGGTCTCCTCGCACCGGCAGACGACGGTGTCGTCGCGCAGCCAGTGCACCCACCCGCCGCGGATGCCGTGGGCGGCCTCGATCCGGGCCGCGAACCCGCGGGACCGGTCCCGGGCGCGGGCCGTCCGGGCGGCCCCGGCGGCCCGGAGGTCGCCCCCGGCCGCGGCGGTGCCGGCGACGGCGCCCTCTGCGAGCGCGGCGTCGGCCCCGCCGATGCCGGTGAGCTCGCCCGCGGCCCACACGCCCGGCACGGAGGTGGCCTGCGCGGCGTCGACCACCACGAACCGGGCCGGGGTCAGCGCGCACCCGGCGGCGATCGCCAGCTCCAGCCGCGGCGTGAACCCGTGGCTCACGGCCACGGCGTCGGCCTCGACCTGGCGCTCGGTGCCGGGCACGGGCGTCCAGCGCGGGTCGAGCCGCGCGATGGTGACCGCCTCGACCTGGCCGTCGCCGTGCGCGGCGACCACGGCCTCGCCGGGTCGCCACGGCACGCGGTGGCGCACCAGCTCGCGGACGTAGCCCGCCAGCTCGCCGGCCTTGCCGGCCGCGCCGACCAGCTCCCAGGGCCGGTCCAGCCAGCCGCGTGCGAGCGAACCGAGCCCGTTCGCCTCGTGCACGCCGACGACGGCGGCGCCCGTGCGCAGCAGCGAGGACGCGACGGGCAGCAGGAACGGCCCGGCCCCGGCGACGACGACGCGGCGTCCGACGGCGACCCGCTCCCCCTTGGCGAGCGCCTGCGCCGCCCCGGCGGAGTAGACGCCGGGGAGCTGCCAGCCGGGGAACGGGAGGGTCCGGTCGTGGGCGCCGGGCGCGAGCACGAGGGCGTCGGGCTCGAAGGTGCGGGCCTCGCGGCCGGCGGCGTCGGGCTCCCCCACGAGCACGTTGAGGCGCACGCCGTCGTCGAGCCGTTCGAGGGACCACACCTGCGCGGACGGGACGACCGTGACGGCGGGGTGCGCGTGCAGGGCGCGGGCCAGCTCGCGGTAGGTGCCCCACTTGTGGTGCAGCACGCGCTCGTTCGCGGCCGGCCGCGACGCGGGCAGGTGCCGCCAGTACTGGCCGCCGAGCACGTCGGCGGAGTCGAGCACCGTGACCCGCGCCCCGGCGCGGGCGGCGGCGTGCGCGGCGGCGAGCCCCGCGGGACCCGCGCCCACGACGACGACGTGCCGGGACGGCGCGCCGCTCACGGGGTCGCCTCTGGCCCGGCGCCCTGCCGGGCCACCACGTCGCCGTCCTGCGCGCGCCGCAGGCACGCCCGCACGTCGCGCAGGCCGTTGACCTCCACGACGCAGTCGAAGCAGACGCCGATGCCGCAGAACACGCCGCGCGGGGCGCCGTCCTGGCTGGTGGTGCGCCACTGGCGCCGTCCGGCACCCAGCAGGACGCCCGCGATGGTCTGCCCGGCCGTACCGGGCACGGGCTCGCCGTCGACCCAGATGGTCAGCGGGTGGTCGGGGCCCGGCCGCGCCGGGTCCGAGCCGGCGGGCATGCGGTGCGAAGTCATGGTCGTGCCCCCTCGTGAGCGTTCTCCGACGTGTCAGACGCACGGTTCCCTAAGGTGACCTGTGCGTCCGACACGTCGGGGGTGGGCCGCAGCGCCTGGAGCGTGGGCCGGTCGGCGGCGTAGGGCGCCGGGTCGACCGCCGGGTCCAGCCCCAGCAGCCCGGCGGCCAGCAGGTCGCCGGTCGCGGGGGCCAGGCCGACGCCCGCGCCCTCGTGCCCGGTCGCGAACCACAGCCCGTCCAGCGCCGGGTCGGCGCCGACCACGGGCAGGTGGTCCGGCATGTACGGCCGGAAGCCCAGGTAGGAGCGCATCACGTTCGTGCCGGCGAGGAACGGGAACACGGCCACGGCCCGGCGCGCCATCTGCCGGAGCACCTCGGCGCGGAAGCGCTCGTCGAACCCGACCTGCTCCCGGCTCGACCCGATCAGCACGGTCCCGCCGCGCGTCGACTCGATCACGGCGGAGGTCTGCAGCTCGGCGCCCGCGGACTGGGTCGCGGCGAAGTAGTCGCCGTCGTACACCTTGTGGTGGATGCGCTCGCGCATCGGGATGGTCACCAGCACCGTGCCGCGCCGCGGCCGCACCGGCAGCCACGCGCCGAGCCGCTCGGCGACCTCCCCGGACCAGGGCCCGGCCGCCACGACCACGGCCCCGGCCGCGACGTCGCCACCCGTGGTGGCGACGCCCGTCAGCCGGCCGTCGGCGCCGAGCAGCGGCCCGGTCACCTCCACCCCGGTGCGGACGACGGCGCCCGCGCGGCGCGCGGAGGCGAGCAGCGCCTCGGCGGCCGCGACCGGCTGCACCTGGGCGTCCTGCGGGTAGTGCACGCCGCCCAGGACGCCGGGCGCGAGGTCGGGCTCCAGCTCCCTGGCCTGGTCGCCGGTCACCTCGACCGCGTCGACGCCGACGGCGCGCTGCGCGGCGGCGAACTCGCGCAGGCCGGTCAGGCCCGCGGCCGAGGCCACCACGACAAGGCCGCCCTTGGCGTCGTGCTCGATCGACGGGAACCGGGGGCCCAGCTCGTCCGCCAGCTCGCCGGAGAGCTCTGCCCACCGGCGCAGCGACTCCTGGGCGAGCACCAGCTCGGGCCCCGGACCCTTGTCCGAGACCAGCAGGTTGCCCTCGCCGTGGGCGCTGGTGCCGGCGGCCGCGGCCCCGCGGTCGAGCACCACCACCGAGGCACCCGCGAGCGCCAGGGAGCGCGCGCACGCGGCGCCCACGATCCCGGCGCCGACGATGACGACGTCCGCAGCCACTTCCACCCCCTCCATCGCTCCGCTGTCTCTTGTCTCTGTGTCTCTCCCGGGCCCGCGGCCCGGCCGCCGGACTGACCCGGCGCTACCGCTCAGTCCTCGGGCTTGCCCGCCCACGTGCCCAGCGAGTGCCCGATGTGCCGCTCCATGAGCGCCTTGGCGCCGGGGCCGTCGCCGGCCGCGAGCAGGTCGAGCAGCTCGTGGTGCTCCTGGGCGGAGCTGGCCAGGGTGCCGCCCGCGACCATCGTGGACAGGCCGAGCAGCCGCGCGCGGTCGCGCAGGTCGGCCACGATCTCACCGGCCACCGGGTTGCCCAGCAGGCCCATGAGCCGCAGGTGGAACGCCTGGTCCGCCTGCAGGTAGGCGATGAGGTCCCCGGTGCGCGCACCCTCGACGATCTCGTCGGCGAGCGCCCGGAACTCCCCGAGCTGCCCCACGGGGAACGACTTGGCCAGCCGCTCCATCCACACGGGCTCGATGACCATGCGGACGGCGGCGACGTGCCGCAGCGTCTGGTCGCTCACGCGGGTGACGCGGAAGCCCTTGTTGCGTACCGCCTCGAGGAACCCGCGCCGCTCCAGGTCCAGCACGGCCTCGCGCACGGGGGTCGCGGACACGTCGAAGCGCGCGGCCAGCGTCGGCACCGAGACGAGCTCGCCGGGTTCCAGCTCGCCGGCGACGATCGCGGCCACGAGGGCGCGGTGAACCTGCTCGCGCAGGCTCGCGACCGGCGCCAGGCGACGGACCGACGGGGTCGATGATGCTGAGCTCATGGTGCTCTCCAGTGGGGTCAGGCTCTGACAGTAGAATATTACACACGACAGGAAACCCGTCGTCAATGCCGCCAGAGGGTACCTGAGCGTGGCCTGGTTCGCCGGACTTTCGCCCGCCGGAACTGGCGTTATCCCGCCGAAACGCGACGTTTACATTCATCCCATCGACACTGCGGTACCGTCTCAGTAACATATCACGCATCACATATCGAAGGCGGGCCGCGTCGACGACGACCACGGCCGCGCCGGGGCCCTACCCGTACGACCAAAGACGCAAGTCACCGACCGAGAGGCCACACCGTGAAGCACCACCGGATAACGACGGCAGTCATCGCCGTCGCCACGACGTTCGCGCTCGCCGCGTGCGGCGGCGGCGGCCAGAACCCCTCCGCCTCCTCGGGGGCCGGCGGGTTCGACGCAGAGCCCGCCGAGGGCGGCACCGTCCACGTGCTGCAGAACGCCGACTTCTCCTACCTGGACCCGGCCCGCGGCTGGGACGGCGGCGTGAACAACTTCTACCGGCTCGTCTACCGCCAGCTCACGACGTCCGCGCCGGGCTCGGCCGACGACCCGACCGCGATCGTGCCGGACCTGGCCGAGTCCCTGGGCGAGGTGTCCGACGACGGCCTGACCTGGACCTACACGCTCAAGGACGGGCTGAAGTTCGAGAACGGCGACCCGATCACGTCCGCCGAGGTCAAGTTCGGCGTCTCGCGGGCCTGGGACCCGGAGGTCGGCATCGGCTCCCCGTACCTCAAGCAGGTGATCGACGCCCCCGAGGACTACGAGGGTCCCTACAAGACCGGTGACCTGCCGACCATCGAGACCCCGGACGAGAAGACGATCGTCTTCCACCTGAAGAAGCCGTTCCCCGAGTTCGACGCCGTCGTCTCCCAGGTCAACGCGACCCCGTTCCCCGAGGGCAGCGGCGCCGGCGACGAGTTCATCCACGAGATCGTCGCCTCCGGCCCCTACAAGCTGGCCGAGTACGTGCCGGGCAGCACCATCAAGCTGACACGCAACGAGAGCTGGGACGCCGCGACCGACGAGGTGCGCGCCGCCAAGCCGGACGGCTGGGAGTTCACCATCGGCCTCGACCCGGCCACCATCGACGAGCGCCTCATCGCCGGGCAGGGCACTGACGTCAACGCGATCGCCGGCATCATCCAGCCGGCCACGCTCCCCCGCCTGCAGACGCCGCGGCTCCAGGAGCGCGTGCTGCAGTTCGACGGCATCTGCACCACCTACATGGGCCTGAACACCACCAAGAAGCCGCTCGACGACGTACGGGTGCGCCAGGCGATCAGCTACGCCATCGACCGTAGCGCCATCGTGAACGCGAGCGGCGGCACGCAGCTCGGCGCCCAGTCCACGACGATCATCCCGCCGGCGGTCGCCGGTCACAAGGACTTCGACCTGTACCCGTCGGAGGGCGGCACGGGCGACGTCGAGGCCGCGAAGAAGCTGCTCGACGAGGCCGGCCTGTCCGACGGGTTCACCCTGACCCTCGACATCCGCTCGCAGGAGTCGATGCAGGCCCAGGCCGAGTCGGTCCAGCAGTCGCTCGAGCGCATCGGCATCACCGTCGAGCTCAACCTGATCGACACCTCCACGTACTACGAGACCATCGGCACCCCGTCGCAGCAGCACGACGCCGCCATCACCGGCTGGTGCCCGGACTGGGCCTCGTCGGCGGCCACCTTCATCCCGCCGCTGTTCGACGGCCGCAACATCTACGAGAAGGGCAACAACAACCTCGCCCAGCTGAACGACGACGACGTCAACGCCCGGATCGACGAGATCGGGGCCATGACCGACATCGCCGCGGCGAACGAGCAGTGGGGCGCCCTCGACGAGGAGATCCTCGAGCTGGCGCCGATCGTCCCGCTGATGGTCGCCAAGACGGTGCTGCTGCCGGGTGAGAACGTCACCGGGCTGTACTCCTCGGCGAACGCCGCGAGCGGCGGCATCGACTACGTCGGTGTCGGCCTCAAGGACCCAGAGAAGGGCTGATCCATGACGTCCACCCCGACTGACCTCACGGCCGCCCAGGCCGTGGCAGCCGGGTCCGGCGACACCCCCGAGGCGCCGGCGGCACCAGCCGCCGGCGCCCTCCGGGCGGGTGCCGGCGGTACCTGGCAGGCCCTGCGCCGCGACGTCGGCGCGATGCTCGGCCTCGGCTACATCGTGCTCGTCACGCTCGTCGCGATCTTCGCGCCCGTCCTGACCGCCATCAGCGGCTGGACCCCGTACGAGTTCGACCAGACCGCGATCGACCCCAACCTCGGCGGCATGCCGATCGGCCCGTGGGGCGGCGTCAGCGCCGAGCACTGGTTCGGCGTCGAACCGGGCAGCGGCCGCGACATCTTCGCGCGCATCGTCTACGGCGCGCGGGTCTCCATGAGCATCGCGCTGTCCGCCACCGCGCTGACCACCGTGCTGGGCGTCTCGCTCGGGCTCGTGGCCGGCTACTTCGGCGGCCGCGTCGACCTCGTGATCTCGCGAGTCATGGACTTCCTCATGGCGTTCCCCGCGCTCATCTTCATGATCGCGGTGCTCTCGGCGCTGCCCGCGGGCAACCGGTCCACGCTGCTGGTGGTCGTGATCTCCGTGTTCGGCTGGCCCTACCTGGCGCGCATCGTGCGCGGGCAGACCATGTCGCTCGCGCAGCGGGAGTTCGTCGAGGCCGCCCGGGCTGCCGGGGCGAGCGGCACGCGCATCGTGTTCCGCGAGATCCTGCCCAACCTGCGCTCCACGATCATCGTGATGGCCACCCTCGCCGTGCCCGGCTACGTCGGCACCGAGGCCGGCCTGTCCTTCCTCGGCGTCGGCGTCGTACCGCCCGAGCCGAGCTGGGGCCAGATGATCGCCGCGTCCGTGAAGTGGTACGCCGTCGACCCCGCGTACTTCGTCTTCCCCGGCGTCTTCCTGTTCCTGCTCGTGCTCTCGTTCACCGTGCTCGGCGACCGACTGCGCGCCGTCGTCGACGCCCAGGAGGGCCGCTGATGCCCCGGTTCCTGATCACCCGAGTCGCCTCCGGCCTCGGCGTGCTGCTGCTGGTCTGCCTGTTCACGTACCTGGTCTTCTTCGCGCTGTCGCCGGACCCGGCGGTGCAGATCTGCGGCAAGAACTGCACGCCGGAGGTCATCGACCAGATCCGCGGCAACCTCGGGCTGGACCAGCCGTTCTGGACGCAGTTCTTCCACTTCGTCGTCGGCATCTTCGCGGGTCGCACGTACGGCGAGGGGGTCGGCGCCGTCGAGTGCGCGGCGCCCTGCCTCGGCTACTCCTTCCAGTCCAGCCAGGCCGTCTGGGACATGATCATCCAGCGCCTGCCGGTCTCCGCGACGATCGCGGTGGGCGCCGCCGTGCTGTGGCTGCTCGCCGGTCTCGCCGGCGGCCTGCTCAGCGCCGTCAAGGAGGGTACGTTCCTCGACCGGTTCACCACCGGCCTGACGCTGACCAGCATGTCCATCCCCAACTACGTGCTGGCGCTCGTGCTCCAGTACGTGCTGGTGGTCAAGCTGCAGTGGCTGCCGTTCCCGCAGGCCGTCGCGTTCGCCGACGACCCCGGGCAGTGGTTCGCGAACTTCGTCATGCCGTGGATCGTGCTCGCCGTCGGCTACGCGGCCGCCTACACGAGGCTGACCCGGGCCAACGTGCTCGACGTGCTGCGCGAGAACTACGTGCGCACCGCCTACGCGAAAGGCCTGGCCCAGCCGCTGGTCTGGCGCCGGCACGCCCTGCGGCCGGCCCTGACGCCGATCGTGACGATCTTCGGGATGGACTTCGCCGGCCTGCTCGGCGGCGCCCTGATCACCGAGACCGTGTTCGGCATCAACGGCGTGGGCAAGATGGCCGCCGACTCCATCGCCCGCAACGACCAGCCGGTGATCATGGGCGTCACCCTGCTGGCCGGGTTCCTCGTCGTCGTCGGCAACATCGTGGTCGACGTCGTCTACACCGCCATCGACCCGAGAGTGCGGGTGAACGCATGACGCTCCTGCAGGTACGCGACCTCACCGTCACCTTCCCCACCCCGCGCGGTCCGCTCGACGCCGTCCGCTCGCTCGACCTCGACCTGGAGCCCGGCGGCGCGCTGGGCATCGTGGGCGAGTCCGGCTCCGGCAAGTCCATGACCAGCCTGGCGATCATGGGCCTGCAGCCGCGGGCCGCGCAGCGCACCGGCAGTGTGCGCCTGCGCGACCAGGAGCTGGTCGGGCTGTCCGAGGCCGAGCTGCGCCGTGTGCGCGGCGACCGCATCGCGATGGTCTTCCAGGACCCGCTGTCCTCGCTGAACCCGTACTACACGGTCGGGCTCCAGATCGAGGAGGCGTACCGCGCCCACCGGCCCGGCACCACGCGCCGCGTGGCCCGCCGGGTCGCGATCGAGGCGCTGGAGCGGGTGCACATCCGCGACGCCGCGCGGCGCGTGGACCACTACCCGCACCAGTTCTCCGGCGGCATGCGCCAGCGCGTCATGATCGCCATGGCCCTGAGCACCGAGCCCGAGCTGCTCATCGCCGACGAGCCCACCACGGCGCTCGACGTCACCGTGCAGGCGCAGATCCTCGACCTGCTGCAGGAGATCCGGCGCGAGACCGGCACCGGCCTGGTGCTGATCACGCACGACCTGGCCGTGGTCAGCGAGGTCACCGACCACATCGTCGTCATGAAGGACGGCGTGTGCGTCGAGCGCGGGCCCGTCGAGCAGATCTTCACCGACCCACGGCACGCGTACACCCAGGCGCTGCTCGACGCGGTGCCGCGCATCGACGACGAGATCGGCGCGCTGCGCGCGGTCACGGCCGGCGGCGCCGGCGACGCCGCGGCGAACGACAAGAAGGACGGAGGCCCCGCATGAGCACGCCGCTCCTGAGAGCCACGAACCTCGTCAAGGAGTTCCCGGTGCTGGGCACCGGCGGCCTGCTGCGCCGTCCGGACACGTTCCGGGCCGTGGACGACGTGAGCTTCGAGATCAACGCGGGCGACACCCTCGCCCTGGTCGGTGAGTCGGGCTCCGGCAAGTCGACGACGGCGCGCCTGGCCGCTCGCCTGCTCGACGTCACCTCGGGCACCGTCGAGCTCGACGGCGAGGACGTCACCGGGCTCGGCCGCGCCGACCTGCGCCGGTTCCGCAGCGAGGTCCAGGTGGTCTTCCAGGACCCCTACTCCTCGCTCAACCCGCGGCACACCGTCGAGCGCATCGTCACCGCGCCCCTGCTCTACCAGCAGCGGAGCATCCCGGGCGGCGCCCGCGCGTTCACCCGGTCGCTCATGGAGCGGGTCGGGCTGGACCCGGACCACTCGCAGAAGTACCCGGCGCAGTTCTCCGGCGGCCAGGCGCAGCGCATCGGCATCGCCCGCGCGCTCGCCGTCGGGCCGCGCGTGGTGGTGTGCGACGAGGCCGTCTCCGCCCTGGACGTCTCCGTCCAGGCCCAGGTGATCAACCTGCTGCGCGAGCTGCAGCGCGAGGAGGGCCTGACGTACCTGTTCATCGCGCACGACCTGGCCGTGGTGCGGCAGATCGCCACGCGCGTCGCGGTGATGACGCAGGGCCGGATCGTCGAGGAGGGCGACCGGGACGCCGTCTTCGACGCGCCACAGCACGAGTACACGCGCAAGCTGCTCGACGCCGTGCCCCGCATCCGCCCCGAGTGGGAGCGGGAACGACGGCGCAACGCGGCCCTCGCGGCGGGAGCTTCGGCATGAGCGCGGGCTGGACCACCTACCTGCTGCCGGGCATCGGCGTCCGCGAGCGCCGCCTGGCGGTGCCGCTGGACCGGTCGGGCCGGCTGGCGGGCGAGGTGACGCTGCTGGTCCGCGAGCTGGTGGACCCGACGCGCGCCGACGAGGACCTGCCGCTGCTGGTGTACCTGCAGGGCGGGCCGGGCGGGGCCAACCCGCGGCCGCTGCGGCGGGACGGCTGGCTGGACGTGGCGCTGCGTGACCACCGCGTGGTGTTCGTGGACCAGCGCGGCACGGGCGGCAGCTCGCCGCTGGACGGGGAGGCGCTGGCGGGGCTGGGCGCGCGCGAGGGCGCCGACCTGCTGGCGTGCTACCGGGCCGACTCGATCGTCGCGGACCTGGAGGACGTGCGCCGTCAGGTGTACGGCGGGCGGCCGTGGACGACGCTGGCGCAGAGCTTCGGCGGGTGGATCACGCTGACGTACCTGTCGTTCGCGCCCGAGGCGCTGCGCGCCTGCTACGTGGCGGGCGGCATCCCGGGCACGCCGCCGGACGCCGCGGAGGTCTACCGCCGCACGTTCGGCCGGGTGGCGAGCAAGACGGCGGCGTTCTACCGGCGTTACCCGGCCGACGTCGACGCGGTGGCGGCGATCGCGGACCGGCTGGCCGAGGGCGACGTCCTGCTGCCGGACGGCGACGTGCTGACGGTGCACCGGTTCCAGTCCATGGGCATCGACCTGGGCATGAAGCCGGGGCCGGAGCGCCTGCACTGGTTCGTCGAGAAGGCGTTCGCGGCGCCGGGCCGGCTGTCGACGGGGTTCCTGCAGGAGGCGATGGTCCGCACCGCGCAGGCGGACGGGCCGCTGTTCTGGACGCTGCAGGAGTCGATCTACGGGCACGGCGGAAACGGCCCCACGGGCTGGGCGGCGCAGGCCGAGCGGGACCGGCGCCCGGAGTTCGACGCGGACCGCCGTCCGCTGCTGTTCACGGGCGAGATGGCGTTCCCGTGGATGTTCGACGAGATCCGGCTGCTGCGGCCCTTCGCCGGGGCGGTGCACGAGCTGGCGGCGCGCGAGCAGTGGTCGCCGCTGTACGACCTGGACCGCCTGGCCGCCAACGAGGTGCCCCTGGCGGCGATCGTCTACCACGACGACATGTTCGTGGACTCCGGCCTGCAGCTCGACACGCTCTCGCGGGTCGGGTCGGCGCAGGCCTGGGTCACCAACGAGTACGAGCACGACGGGATCGGTGACGCACGCGTGCTGGAGCGCCTGCGCGAGCTGGTCCGCGACCGAGGAGGAGAGATTCGATGAGCACGCACCACACCCCTGGCCGGCCCCCGTACGCCGGCACCCGCGCGCCCCGGCTGGCCGAGAGCGACGCGTTCAACGCCCACATGGCCCGCGGCTGGGGCGCGCCGGACGTCGTCGTCCCGGTGATCCCCGGCGCGCCGGAGGCCGCAGCCGACCACCGCCGCCGCCTGTCCGAGCGCATCGGCGCGCGCGACGCCGTGGTCGGCGCCGGGCGCGCGCCGCTGCGCAACGGCGACGCGATGTACGGGTTCCGCGCCGACAGCGACTTCGTGTGGCTCACGGGCGTGCAGGCCGAGGACGGCGTCCTGGTGCTGCGGGCGGCCGACGGCGGGCACGACGCGACGCTGTACCTGCCGCCGCCCGCCAAGCCGGGCGAGAGCGCGTTCTTCGGCAACGCGGCCTACGGCGAGCTCTGGGTGGGGCCCTCCCCCGACCTGGCCGCGTGGGCCGAGGCGTTCGGCATCGCGGTCGAGCCGCGGGCCGCGCTGGACGGCGTGCTGGAGAAGCTGGACGGCGCGCTCGCCTCGCCGTCGGTCGACGAGGACCTGGTGCGCCGGTTCGGCCTCAAACCGTCCGAGGACCTGGTCCGTGCGCTGTCCGACCTGCGGATGATCAAGGACGACTGGGAGATCGGCCAGCTCCGCGAGGCGATCGACCACACCGTGACCGGGTTCGACGCCGTGGCCCGCGAGGTGCCGCGCGCCGTCGGCGGGCTCGGCGAGCGCTGGCTGCAGGGCACGTTCGACCGGCACGCGCGCACGTTCGGCAACGGGCCGGGCTACTCGACGATCGTCGGCTCCGGACCGCACGCCCCGACCCTGCACTGGGTGCGGTGCGACGGCCCGATCCTGCCCGACATGCCGCTGCTGCTCGACATGGGCGTCGAGGCCAACTCCCTGTACACGGCCGACGTGACCCGCACCATCCCGCCGTCGGGCACCTTCAGCCCGATCCAGCGGCAGGTGCACGACCTGGTGGAGAAGTCGCACCGCGCCGGCATGGCACAGATCCGGCCCGGCGTGGAATACCTGGACTTCCACTTCGCGGCCATGGAGGTCATCGCCCAGGGGCTGCACGACTGGGGGCTGCTCGACGTCTCCGTCGACGAGGCGCTCTCCCCCGGCGGGCAGCAGCACCGGCGCTGGCTGGTCTGCGGTATCGGCCACCACCTGGGGCTGGACGTGCACGACTGCGCCCACTCCGACTACCAGGCGTACCAGGCCGCGCCCCTGGCCCCCGGCGTCGTGATGACGGTCGAGCCCGGCCTGTACTTCCACGCCCACGACGAGACCGTGCCGCCCGAGCTGCGCGGCATCGGCGTGCGTCTGGAGGACGACCTGCTGGTCACCGCCGACGGCGCCGAGGTGCTCTCGGACGCGCTGCCCATCGACGCCGCCGGTATCGAGCGCTGGACCGCGGAGCGGATCGGCGATGCCTGAGGCCCTGCTCTCCTCGCCGGGCGTGGGGACCCGGGTGGCCGAGCCGTTCCCGCTGGCCGACGTCGAGGTCACGGGCGGCGTCTTCACGCGCGCCCGCGACCAGATGCTGCACCTGGCCCGCGTCTACCCCGTCGACCGGCTGCTCGCCGTCTTCCGCGCGAACGCCGGGCTGGACACGCGCGGCGCGCTGCCGCCGGGCGGCTGGGAGGACTTCGGCCACCCCGACGAGGACGCCTGGGGCCCGGACGACTACCCCGGCCGCGAGGCCGCGCCCACCGCCAACCTGCTGCGCGGCCACTACGCGGGACACTTCCTGTCCATGCTGGCGCTCGCGGCCGGCGGCCCGGGCGACGCCGCGGAGCGGGCCGAGCTCAAGGCCAAGGTCGACGACATGGTCGAGGGGCTGCGGGAGGTCCAGGAGACGCTGGCCGCGACCGGCCGGTACAGCCACCCCGGGTTCCTGGCCGCCTACGGCGAGTGGCAGTTCTCCCGCCTGGAGGGCCTGGCGCCCTACGGCGAGATCTGGGCGCCGTACTACACGTGCCACAAGATCATGGCCGGGCTGCTGGACGCCCACCGCCACACGGGCTCGGCCGTGGCGCTGGAGGTCGCCGCCGGGATGGGCCGGTGGGTGCACGGGCGGCTGTCCGCGCTGCCCGCGGAGCAGCGCGCGGCCATGTGGGCCCTGTACATCGCAGGCGAGGCCGGCGGCATGAACGAGGTGCTGTGCGACCTCACCGTGCTCACCGGGGACCGCACGTTCGTCGAGACGGCGCGCCTGTTCGACCTCGACACCCTGCTGGAGTTCGCGGCGGCGGGCCGCGACGAGCTGGACGGCATGCACGCCAACCAGCACGCCGCGACGCTGCTCGGCTACCTCGCCCTGGGCGACCTGACCGGCGAGGCGCGGTACACGGACGCCGTCGTCCACCTGTGGGACATGCTCGTGCCCGGGCGCACCTACGCGCACGGGGGCTCCGGCGAGAACGAGCTGTGGGGGCCGGCGGGCGCCGTCGCGGGCGACATCGGCAACCGGAACGCCGAGACGTGCGTGACCTACAACATGCTCAAGATCGCCCGCGCCCTGTTCGAGCGCACGGGCGAGGCCCGGTTCGCGGACTACTACGAGCGGGCCGTGACCAACCAGATCCTGGGCTCGCGGCGCGACGCCGACTCGGACGACTCGCCCGAGGTGACGTACATGTTCCCCGTGCACCCGGGAGCGCTGCGCGAGTGGGACAACGTGGGCACGTGCTGCGGTGGGACGGGGCTGGAGAACCACGTCAAGTACCAGGACTCGGTGTACTTCCGGTCGTTCGCCGGTGCCGCGCGCGTCGTCTGGGTCAACCTCTACGTGGCCTCGACGGCCGTGTGGGCGGAGCAGGACGTCCGGCTGGTGCAGCGCACGGACTACCCGCTGGAGGGCAGCAGCCGGATCGAGGTCGACGCGACCGGCGACCTGGAGCTGCGCCTGCGGGTGCCGGCCTGGGTCGCGGGCGGCGCCTTCACCGTGACGGTGGACGGGGAGGTTCAGTCCGTCCGGGCCGACGGCGGGTACGTCGCCCTGCGGCGCGACTGGCGCCCCGGCACCGTCGTCGAGATCGACATGCCGCTCACCCTGCGCGAGGTCCCGGCCCCCGACGACACGTCGGTGGTCACCCTGGAGCTCGGACCGACGGTGCTGCTGGCCCGCAGCGCCGCCACGACCTGGCTGCCCCTGGAGGCCGCGACCTGGCGGCGGCTCGGCGGCACGCTGGCGGCCCCGCTGACCTCCGCCGACGACGGCACGTGGCGCCTCGGCGACCTCGTCCTGGAGCCCACGTGGTCCGGGTCCGACGCCAGGTACCACATGTACCTGCGCCGGTCCGACGCGCGGATCGCGTTCGCGGGGACCGGCCCCGCGGCGGACTCGGGCGTGCCGAACGCGGCGCGCGCGGACGGTCGCACGTTCCTCGACGTGCTGTGGTCGGACGGCGGGTTCGCCGACCGTTCCGCGTTCGTCGAGGCCGTGCTGCGCACGACGCACGAGTTCGTGGACCTCGGCCTGCTCAGCGCCGCGGAGGGGCGCGGGGTGCTGGTGGCGGCGGCGCGCTCCGGCGTCGGGCGGCCGCCCGAGGCCGACGGCGGGCCCGGGTCCGACGTCCGGGCCGCGGAGGAGGCCGCGCTCCTGTCGCGGGCGCCGACCACCACGCACGAGGGCTCCGCTCCGCGCGTCGAGATCGTCGCGGCCGACGCGCCCGGCGTCAGCGGCTGGTACCTCCGGCCGGCGGAGCTCACCGTCACCGCACGGGCCGACGTCGGCGAGCCGGTCGTCGAGGTCCGCGTCGACGACGGGCCGTGGACGCCCGCCGGGCGGGAACCGCTGGTGCTGTCCGACGGCGTGCACACGGTCACCGCGCGCGCCGTCGACGTGGCGGGGCGGGAGCGGCGCGTCGTCCGCGAGGTCAGCGTGGACACCCGGCCGCCGCGGACCAAGGTGACGACCAAGCGCCTGGGCCCGCGGGGAGTCGAGATCAACCTCGCCGCCGCCGACGACGTCTCGGGCGTGGACAGCATCCGGTGGAAGGGGCCGGACACGTTCTGGGCCACGTTCGCCGAGCCGTTCAGCCGGGCGCTGTCCGACGTGCCCCAGGTGATCGAGTACGCGGCGACCGACCGGGCGGGCAACCAGGAGCCCGTGCGCACCCTGGTGCTCCCGCCCGCCGAAGCCGACTAACCGTGTCAGGCGTATAGGTCACCCGGGTGACCTGTACGTCTGACAGCTCCGCCGGGTGGGCGGGCGCGCACCCCGTGGGGCAGGCAAGGTTCCACCGACGCACGACCAGCGAACCGTCAGACCAGCGAACAGGAGAGCACGCATGAACCAGCGAGCCGTCCGGAAGTCCCTGGCTCTACCGCTCGCGGCGATCGCCGCGAGCGCCCTTGCCCTCGGCGCCGTGCCCGCGGGCGCGGCGGCCGCCCCGCCGTCCTCCGCGGTCGCCGCCCCGGCGTCCGACGCCTGCCGCCTGCCCGCCGCCGTCGGCGGCCTCGGCTCGGGGTTCCCGGTCGACGACCAGGCGCTCCCCGCCGTCGGCGACCTCAAGGCGGCGCTGCTGCTCGTGGACTTCGACGACCACCCGGCTTCCGCCGCCTCCGCGGACGAGGCGGAGGCCAACCTCGCGTCGGGCGTGGAGTACCTGGAGCGGGTCTCGGGCGGCCGGCTGGACGTGACCACGACGACGTCGGACGGCTGGGTGCGGATGCCGGAGCCGTCGACGTCGTACCCGTTCGAGCGGGGCCTGAGCTACGAGGACCACGTGCGGTACATCGGCGACGCGATCGCGGCCGCCGACGACACGTTCGACTTCTCCGACGTGGACGTCGTGTGGGTGACGGCCACCAGGGAGGCGCCGAACATCACGTACTCGCCCACGACGAACTTCCTGGACGTCACGGCCGACGGCAACCACCTGACGCACGCCGTGACGTTCGGCTACGACCAGTGGCGCTGGGGCGGGCTGGTCCTGGCCCACGAGTCGGGGCACACGCTGGGCCTGCCCGACCTCTACCTGTTCGAGGCGCCGCCGGAGGACCCGGGCAACTACCACGCCGCGGTCGGCGGCTGGGACCTGATGGGCCTGATCTCGGGCGCCGGCCCGGAGTACTTCGCCTGGCACCGCTGGCAGCTCGGCTGGCTCGACGACGCCCAGGTGGTGTGCGCGGGCGACGACCGGACGACGTCGGCGCGGCTGGCGCCGGTGGCTCGTTCGGGTGAGGCGCTCCCGGGGCAGGCCGCCATGGTGGTCTACCCGGTGTCGGAGACGCGCGCCGTCGTCGTCGAGAACCGGCAGCCGGTGGGCTACGACGAGGGCATCGAGGCGCGCGGCGCCCTGGTGTACACGGTGGACACGTCCGTGCCGTCGGGCGAGGGCCCGGTCCGGGTGGTCGACTCGACGCCGGGTTCGGCGGACGGCCTGGACGACGCCCCGTTCGCGGCGGGCTCGTCCTGGACCGAGCCGACGACGGGTGCCGAGCTCACGTTCCGGGCCGGCCCGGCGGGCACGCTCAAGGTGACGGTCCAGCCCTGACCACCTCCCGTGTCAGACGTACAGGTCACCCGGGTGACCTGTACGTCTGACACGTGGGGCGCGGCGGGCGGGCCGACGGCGGGGCGTGGTGGCCCGCCGCAGCGGATGCGGTGGGCCCGTGGCGGAGGCATCGTGTTGCTCGGGGGCCGCACACCCGCCGCAGGAGGACCGGCATGAGCAGCGCGCAGCGGACACCAGACCCAGGACAGCGGATCGACATCCCCGCCGTCCCCAATCTCCGGGACATCGGTGGCTACCCGACGGCGACGGGCGGGCGGGTGCGCCGGGGCCAGCTGTACCGGTCCACCGACCTCACGCACCTCCAGGGCGCGGACCTGGAGCGGTTCGCCGACCTCGGTGTCCGCGTCGTGTTCGACCTGCGGACGGCGGACGAACGGGCGGCCGAGCCCGACGTCGTCCCCGAGGGCACCGAGGTCGTCGTGTGCGACGTCCTGCAGGACCGGACCGGCGCCGCACCGGCGCTGGTGCTCCAGGCGCTGGGCGACCCCGCGGCGGCGGAACGGCTTTTCGGCGACGGCCGGTCGGCCCAGCTGTTCGAGGGCGGCTACCGGGAGATCGTGAGCCTGCCCAGCGCGCTCGGTGCCTACCGCGCCTTCTTCACCACGATGGCCGAGGACGTGAGCCGGCCGGCGCTGTTCCACTGCACGACCGGCAAGGACCGCACCGGCTGGGCCGCGGCGGCGACGCTGCTGCTGCTCGGGGTGTCCGAGGCCGACGTGTTCCACGACTACGAGCTGACCAACCGTGACCTGCTGCCGGCGCTCAAACCGCTCTTCGAGCAGTTCCGGGCCGCCGGCGGCGACCCGGTGCTGCTGGAGCCGGTCTTCGGGGTCCAGCCGGCCTACCTGCGCTCGGCCCTGGACGAGATGGACCAGCGGTTCGGGTCGATCGAGAGCTACTTCGCCGATGGCCTGGGCATCGGCCCGGACGAGCAGCGGCGGAGCCGCGAGGCGCTCGTCGAACCGTAGGAGGTGCACGACATGACCGACCTGACCGCGATCGACGTCCTGATCGACCCGGACCAGACGATGATGACCCGGGCCAAGGCCGTCAACGCCGCGATGCGGGAGAGCCTGCCCGTCGGGTTCGCTCTCGACGAGCACCATCAGCCGCACGTCACGACCCTGCAGCGATACGTCCGCAGTGCCGACCTCACCGAGGTGTACGACGCCGTGGGCTCCGTGCTCGACTCGGTGGAGCTGGGGGACCTCGCGCTCACCGCGACCGGGATCCGGCACATCGCGCTGGCGAAGGACAGGGGTGTGGGCCTGGCCGGCATCGTGGTGCGGCCGTCACCCGAGGTCCTGGAGTTCCAGGCCCGGCTGATCGCGGCCGTGGCGCCGTTCAGCGAGGACGGGGGCACCGCTGACGCGTACGTGCGCACCGACGCCGAGCCCGAGATCAACCAGGACACGATCGACTACATCGAGCACTACGTCCCCGAGCACAGCGGTGCGAGCTACGTCGGGCACGTCACCGTCGGGCTGGCCACGCTCGACGACATGAGCGCCCTGGAGGCCGGACCGTTCGAGGAGTTCACCTTCTCCCCCGTGGGCCTCAGCGTCTACCAGCTCGGCAACAACGGCACGGCCGCCCGGCGGCTGCGGAGCTGGACGGCCTGACGGCGTCGGGCAGGCGCCGGGTACCAAGTACCCGGGGCCGGGCGCCCGGCCGATGTCAGTGGCGGCGTCTACCGTCGTGGGATGAGCGAGCCCCGGCCCTTCACGGTGCATGTCCCCGACCAGGTTCTCACCGACCTGCGCGACCGCCTGGCGCGCAGCCGGATCCCCGCCGACTCGCCCCGGCGCCCGCCGTCCGGTATGACGGCGGCCTACCTGCACGAGCTCGTGGACCACTGGATCAGCTGGGACTGGCGCGCGCGGGAGGCGTGGCTGAACACGCACCCGCAGTTCCTCGCCACGATCGACGGCGCGGACGTGCACTTCGCGCACCTGCGTTCCGAGCAGCCGGACGCGCCCGCGCTGCTGGTGCTGCACGGGTGGCCGCACACGTTCGCCCTGCAGCTCGACTTCGCGGACCTGCTGCCCGACTTCCACGTCGTGGTGGCGAGCCTGCCCGGCTTCGCGTTCTCGACGCCGTACTCGGACGGCGAGATGTCCGAGAAGCGGCTGGCCGCCACCATGCACGCGCTGATGACCGACGTGCTCGGCCACGGGCGGTACTTCACGTACGGCGAGGACGTCACGGCCAACGTCAGCGACCTGATCGCGGCGCGGTACCCGGAGCACGTCGCGGGCATCGTCGCCACGCACGCGCACTTCCCGACCACCGCGGAGCGGGCGGAGCTCGACGACCCCGAGGCCAAGGAGTTCTTCGACGGCATCGCCGCGCAGCACCAGACCGACGGCGCCTACGGACACGTCCAGGCCACCCGGCCGGACACGCTCGCGACGGCGCTCAACGACTCCCCCGCCGGCCTGCTGGCGTGGCTCACCGAGAAGCTCGTCGAGTGGAGCGACACCCCGCCCGGCGACCCGAGCGCCGTGGAGCAGCGCATCTCGCGCGACCGCCTGCTCACGGAGGCGACGATCTACTGGGCCACCCAGACCATCGCGTCGTCGTTCCGGCCCTACTACGAGGGCGCCGACCAGCCCGACCCGATCGCGCCGACGACGGTGCCGGCGGCGGTGCTCGTCCAGCGGCACGAAGCCGGCTACCCCGAGTCGCTCGCGCGCCGCCACTACCTCGACCTGCGCGTGTTCGACCGCCTGGAACAGGGCGGTCACTTCACGGTGGGCGAGGTGCCCGAGGAGATGGCGGCGCGCGTGCGGGAGTTCGTCCGGTCGGTCAGCCCGGGCTGAACGGGTCAGGCCTTGGGCTCGAGCCGGATCACCGGGAACTTGCGGTCGGTGTGGGTCTCGTACACCTTGGCGTCGGGCCAGTACGCGGCCCAGATCCCGTAGAGCCGCTCCCACTCGGGCGACGTCGGGCGCACCACCGTGGTGGTCGCCCGCAGCGTCTGGTCGCCCACCTCGATGGTGGTCTCGCCGGCGCCGTCCTCCACGTTGGCCACCCAGACCGGGTCCTTGGGCGCGCCGCCCATCGAGCCGACGACCAGGTAGGCGTCGCCGTCGGTCGCGGCCACCAGCGGCGTCACGTACTGCTTGCCGCTCACGCGGCCCACGTGGTGCAGCAGCACCAGCCGCTTGCCGTCGAAGTGCCCGCCCGCGACGGGCGACTCGACGATGCCCGCGTTGGCGCGGAACGCCTCGATGATCTCGGTGTTCATGTCTGACATCTGGTCCTCCTCCTGCCTGCGCCGACCCCCTGGCCGGCCTAACCGGACTTTACCCCGGTTAAGCTCCGCCGGATAGCATCCGGACATGAGCACGCCGATGACGTGGGGCACACCGCGGCCGGAGCGGGCCGACGCCGCGCGCAACCGGGAGCTGCTGCTCGCCAGCGCGCGCGAGCTTCTGGCCGAGTCGGGGCCCGAGTGCCTCACGATGGACCTCCTGGCCGAGCGCTCCGGGCTCGGCAAGGGCACGGTCTTCCGGCGGTTCGGGTCGCGGGCGGGGATCTTCCAGGCGCTGCTCGACGACGCCGAGCGCGACCTGCAGCAGCAGGTGCTCAGCGGTCCGCCGCCGCTCGGGCCCGGGGCGCCGCCGGTCGACCGGATCGTCGCCTACGGCACGGCCCGGGTCCGGTTCCTCGCCGAGCACCACGCCGTCGCGCGCGCCACGCTCGACGGGCGCCACGCCGCCGGGCGGCGTCGGCCGCTGTCCGAGATCCACCTGCGCGTGCTGCTGCGCGAGGTCGACCTGCCGGGCGCCGACATCGAGGTGCTCGCGGGCCAGCTCGCGTACGCGCTGGACGGCCCGCTGCTGCTCCAGCTCTTCGCCGGCCCGGAGCTGGCCGGGCCGGAGCCGACGGCTCGGTTCGAGGCGGGCTGGCGCGACCTGGTCGAGCGGGTGTGCGGGGTCTCGGGGAGGTAGCAAACCCGCTGGTCGGGCGCACCGCTGGTCGAGCCTGTCGAGACCCGGCTTTCGTTGGTCGAGCCTGTCGAGACCCCGCTTCGCGACCCAGGTCTCGACAAGCTCGACCAGCGGCGCCTCAGGCGTGCGTAGGCGCCTCGTGCCGGGCGTGCTCGGCGGGCTCGAGCTGGAACGTCGAGTGCTCCACGCGCACGTCGAACTGGGTGGCCACGCACTTCTGCAGGGCGTCGAGCACGGGTGGCGCCTGCCCGTCGCGGAAGCACACGTCGCGCACCACGACGTGCGCGCTGATGGTCGGCAGGCCGGTGGCGACGAGCGACGCGTGCAGGTCGTGGACCTCCTCGACGTGCTCCACCTCCAGCAGCCGGGCCCGGACCTCGTCCAGGTCCATGCCGGGCGGGGTCGACTCGAGCAGCACGCTCGCCGAGTCGGCCAGCAGCCGGGCGGCCCGCGGCAGGATCAGCACGGCGATGACCAGGCCGGCGACGGCGTCGGCGCGCTGCCAGCCCGTCGTCGCGATGACGACGGCGGCCACGATCACCGCGACGGAGCCCAGCGCGTCGTTGACCACCTCCAGGAACGCGGCGCGCAGGTTGAACGACGACGAGCGTCCGCCCGCGAGCACGAGCAGCGCCACGACGTTGCCCACCAGGCCGACGATGCCGAACACCAGCAGGCCCGGCCCGGGCGCCTCCGCCGGTCCGAACAGGCGGCTCACACCCTCTATCAGCGCGTAGACGCCGACGGCGAGCAGCACCGCGGCCTGCGCCAGCGCGGCCAGGATCTCCGCCCGCCGGAACCCCCAGGTGCGGCGCGGCGACGGCGGCCGCAGCGCGAGCGACGCCGCGCCGAGCGCGATGGCGAGGCCCGCGACGTCGGTCAGCATGTGCGCGGTGTCGACCAGCAGCGCGAGGCTGCCGGTGAGCAGGGCGCCGACGGCCTGGGCCACGAAGACGGACGCCGTGATGCCGAACGCGACGGCCAGGCGCCGCCGCCCGCCCGCGGCCGCTCCCGCGTCGCCGTGCGTGTGGCCGCCGGGTCCGTGGCCGTGGCTCATGACGTAGCCCCCGTCGTCCCGCCCGCGTGCGAAGCCGCCCCGGACGGGTGCGCGACCGCGTCCGGCGTGTGCGCCGCCGAGCCGTCCGCGCCGTAGACCGGGCACAGCGCGACGGCGTCGCCGGTCAGCGCCAGGAGCTGCTCCGCGGCGGCGAGCACCTGGAGCGTCGCCTCGGGGTGGGTCAGCGAGAACACCGACGCCCGGCCCTCCGGCCGGGACTCGACGAGCCCGCAGTCGCGCAGGCACGCCAGGTGCTTGGACACCGTGGACTGCGCCAGTCCGAGGTGCCCGGTCAGGTCCACGACCCGGTGCTCACCGAGGGCCAGGTGCTGCAGGATCGCCAGCCGCGACGGGTCGGAGAACCCGTGGAACAGGTACGAGGCGACGGCCATCGCCTCGGACTCGGCGGGCTTCACATCGTCCGGAACCTTTGTCATCGCCATGCGACGATGCTAGCAGCCGCCCCCCTCTCTCCTTCGAGGCCTAAGTTTCTTGTCTTTGAGCCGCCCCTAAGCGAAGATACTTAGGCCTCAAAGGGGACGGGCCCGACGGCGGCGGCCCCGCGCGCCGACCGCGGCAGCACTCCGCGCTCGACCTCAGCCCGCCGCCTCAGCCCGCCGCCTCAGTTCTCCGCCCGCGCTCGCCAGGCCTCCGCCGTCGCGTCCAGCACCTCGGCCCACGGCGTCAGGCGGACGCCGAACACCTCCGTCGTCGCCGACCCGTCCGCGACGAACGGCCGGTCGAACTGGTAGAGCACGCCGAGCGCCTCGCGCAGCAGCGGCACCACCAGCCCGCCGGCCCGGAGCACGCCGCGCGGCACCCTGCGCAGCCGCGGCTCCCCCGTCCCGGCCCGCACGCCGAGCTGCCGCAGCACCTCGCGGACGGTCGCCGGCGGGTTGGAGGGCACGATCCACGGCGACCCCCAGGCGCGGTCGTCGGCGCCGAGCGCCACGAGGGTCGCGGCGACGTCGTCGACGGCGGTCCAGGTGTGCGGCTGGTCCGGATCGGCCATGACCGAGGCGGTCTTCCCGGCGAGCGTCGCGGCCGCGTACATGGGCAGCAGGCCGTGCGACGCCGGCACCGTGGGCCCGATGTAGTCCGACGCGCGCGCCTCGGTGACCCGCACCCGCCCGGCGCGGTGCGCGGCGAGCGCCTCCTGCCAGAGCCTCGCCCGGAGCCGGCCCTTGTGGTCGGACGCCGCCGGCGGCAGGTCCCGGGTCATGACGCCGTCGACCGGACCGTAGCCGTAGAGGTTGCTCAGCGTCACGAGCACCGCGCCGGAGGTCTCGGCGGCGTGCAGCGCCGCCGCGGCCAGCGGGGGCCAGCCGCGCTTCCACGCCTGGTAGGAGCCGGGGTTGGCGCAGTTGTAGAGCACGCCGGCACCCCGCGCGGCGTCCGCGAGCGCCGTCGCGTCCGTGGCGTCCAGGGCTACCCGCTCGACGCGGGGGTGCTCGGGGCCGCGGCCCGAGCGGGTCACCACGGCCACGGTGCGCCCGGCGCGGGCGAGGCGGAGGGCGAGCGCGGTGCCGACGGGCCCGGCGCCGACGACGAGGTGGGTTGCCATGCGCCCAGCGTGCCATCGGCACGCGCCGCGATGTAGTCATACAGGTTTCGGACTTGTATGATTGCAAGCGAACATCCCGCCGCAAAGGAGCGCCATGACGTACCAGCCCGACGCCATCCGGACCGTGCAGCTCTCGACTGTCACGCTGCCGCTGGCCACCGCGATCTCCGACGCCAAGGTCTTCACCGGCCGGCAGAAGCCGATGACCGAGGTCGTCTTCCTGTTCGCGGAGATCACCACCGAGCAGGGGTTCGAGGGCCTCGGCTTCTCCTACTCCAAGCGCGCCGGCGGCCCCGCGCAGTACGCGCACGCCAAGGAGGTGGCGCAAGCCGCGATCGGCGAGGACCCGAACGACATCGCCAAGCTGTACACGAAGCTGCTGTGGGCGGGCGCGTCGGTCGGCCGCTCCGGCGTCGCGACCCAGGCCCTGGCCGCCATCGACATCGCCCTGTACGACCTCAAGGCCAAGCGCGCGGGCCTGCCGCTCGCCAAGCTGCTCGGCGCGCACCGCGACTCGGTGCGCACGTACAACACCTCGGGCGGGTTCCTCAACGCGAGCATCGAGGAGGTCAAGGAGCGCGCGAGCCGGTCGATCGCCGAGGGCATCGGCGGCATCAAGATCAAGGTCGGCCTGCCGGACAACCGGCGCGACCTGGAGCGCGTCGCCGCCGTCCGCGAGCACATCGGCGCCGACGTGCCGCTCATGGTCGACGCCAACCAGCAGTGGGACCGCACCACCGCGCTGCGCATGGGCCGGCGCCTGGAGGAGTTCGACCTCGTCTGGATCGAGGAGCCGCTGGACGCGTACGACGCCGAGGGCCACGCCGCGCTCGCCGCCGCCCTGGACACGCCGATCGCCACCGGCGAGATGCTGGCCTCCGTGGCCGAGCACGAGCGGCTCATCGCGACCCGCGCGTGCGACATCATCCAGCCGGACGCCCCGCGCGTCGGCGGGATCACGCAGTTCCTGCGCCTGCTCACGCTCGCCGACCAGGCCGGCCTGGACCTCGCGCCGCACTTCGCGATGGAGATCCACCTGCACCTGGCGGCCACCTACCCGCGCGAGCCCTGGGTGGAGCACTTCGACTGGCTCGACCCGCTGTTCAACGAGCGGCTGGAGACCAAGGACGGCCGCATGCTCGTCCCCGACCGCCCCGGCCTGGGCGTCACGTTCAGCGAGCAGGCCCGCGCCTGGACCACGGACAGCGCCACCTTCGGCCCGGCCTGACCGACCGCACCCTCGACGTGTCAGACGTACAGGACCCCCGAGGGATCTGTACGTCTGACACGTTGGGTCAGATGGGAGCATGAGCCCATGGCCCAGACCCTGAGCGGCACCCTCGTGGAGACGCTGCGCGCGCGCATCGTCAACGGCGACATCGCCCCCGGCGAGAAGCTGCCGAGCGAGCCGCGCCTCGCCGTCGAGCACCAGGTCAGCCGCACCGTGGTCCGGGAGGCCATCGCGCGCCTCAACCTGGAGGGCCTGGTCCACACCCGGCGCGGCAGCGGCAGCTACGCCCTGACCCCGCCCACCGAGGACGACGACGGCGCGCCCGTCGCCCGGTCCCTCGCCGACCGGCTCGCGCTGGTGGAGTACCGCATCGCGCTGGAGACCGAGGCCGCGGCGCTGGCCGCCGTCCGGCGCACGCCCGCGCAGCTCGCGGCGCTCGCCGACCGGCTGGGCGCGCTCGCGTCGTCCGACGGGCACCCTGCCACCGCGATGCAGCACGACTTCGCGTTCCACCGCCTCGTCGCGGAGGCCGCGGGCAACAGGTTCCTCCTGGAGGCGCTGGACCGGCTGGGCCCGCAGATGATCGCGATGCCCCGCGGCCGCCTCGACCGCCACACCGACGACGAGGCGCTGCCGACCGACGGGCACCGCGACGCCGGCCGCTTCACCGCCGTCGTCCAGGAGCACCAGGCCATCCTGGACGCCCTCGACGCGAAGGACCCGCAGGCCGCGGCTGCGGCCATGCGGGTCCACCTGACGTCGTCCCGCCGCCGCCTGGAGACGGAGTCGGGAAGTCGTTGACCACAGCAGCTGCTGCCAGGCGGGACGGCCTCCTGGCAGCAGCTGCTGTGGTCAACACCGCGCCCGCCGGGCGGCAGGGCGGCCGACGGCGGCCGTCAGCGCGGCGGCTTGACCGCCAGCACCGGGCGGTCGGCCTGGAGCAGGATGCGCTGCGCCACCGAGCCCATGATGAACTTGCCGACCGTGCTGCGGCGGCGCAGGCCGATCACGATCAGCGAGGCGTCGTGCTGGTCGGCGAGGTCCAGGATCTCGTCGGTGAAGTCGTCCCGGTGCGTGCCGCGCACCACCTTGGCCGCCACGCCCGCCGCGGCGGCCAGCTCGACCACCCGGTCCAGGTCCTCCTCGGCGGCCACGGTGGTCTCGACCACCGCGCCCTCGCGTGCCGAGTTGACGACCAGGAGGTCCTCGCCCCTCAGCCCGGCCTCGGCGACCGCCGCCTGGACGGCGGCCTCCCCCGCGGGCGTGGGCACGTAGCCGACGACGATGCTCATACGGACTCTTCCTCTCGGTTCTTCGCCGACGCACCGTCGGACGACCCATCAGCCGCTGCCGTGGCACCGGCCGGCACCGCCGCCCGCCGCTCACGGACGGCACGGATCAGGGGCAGCACGGCCACCACCACGAACACCACCAGCAGCGTCGCGGAGATGGGCCGGGTGAAGAACCCGGCGGCCGACCCGTCGAACATCAGCAGCGAGCGCCGCAGACTGGACTCCAGGAGCGAGCCCAGCACGAACGCCAGGACGAGCGGCCCCGGCTCGAAGCCGAACTTCTTCATCAGGTACCCGACGGCCCCGAAGACGACGACCAGCAGGACGTCGAACACGGAGTTGTTGATGGTGTACGCGCCGATCATGGTGATCAGGGCCGTGACCGGCGCCAGGATGGCCGCGCGCACCCGCAGGATGCGGACGAACACTCCGACCAGCGGGATCGACATGATCAGCAGCAGCACGTTGCCGATGTACATCGAGTTGACGACGCCCCAGAACAGCTCGGGGTGCTCGGACACGAGCTGCGGGCCGGGCGTGATGCCCTGGATGAGCAGCGCGCCGAACATGAGCGCCATCGTCGCGTTGGCGGGGATGCCGAGCGTGAGCAGCGGGATGAACGAGCTGGTGGCGGCGGCGTTGTTCGCCGTCTCCGGCCCGGCCACGCCCTCGATGGCGCCCTTGCCGAACCGGCTCGGGTCCTTGGCGCGCTTCTTCTCGGCCGCGTAGGCGGCCATGGAGGCGATGGTCGCGCCACCGCCGGGCAGGATGCCGAGGAAGAACCCGAGCACCGACCCGCGGGTGACGGCGCCCGACGACTCCTTGAGGTCCTTGCGCGACGGCCAGACGTTGGCGACCTTGCCGGGCGCGTGCACGGCGCGGTGCCGCTCCTCCAGGTTGTAGAGGATCTCGCCGAGGCCGAACAGGCCCATCGCGACGGGCACGAAGTCGATGCCGTCGGCCAGGCTCAGGCTGTCGAACGTGAAGCGTTCGGCGCCCGTGAAGGCGTCGCGCCCGACGGTGGCCAGCAGCAGGCCGATCGCCGCGGCGATGAGCGCCTTGACCTTGGCGCCGGACGCGATGGTCGAGACCAGCAGGATGCCGAGCAGGGCCAGGGCGGCGTACTCGGGCGGCCCGAAGTCGAGGGCGAAGCCCGCCACGACCGGGGCCAGGAACGTCAGTCCGACGATGGCGACGGTGCCACCGATGAACGACCCGACGGCGGCGACGCCGAGCGCCGTGCCGGCCTTGCCCTTCCTGGCGAGCGCATGCCCGTCCAGGACCGTGACCACCGAGCTGGCCTCGCCCGGAAGGCGCAGCAGCACGGACGTGATGGTGCCGCCGTACTGGGCGCCGTAGAAGATCCCGGCGAGCATGATGATGGCGGTGACCGGCTCCACGCCGTAGGTGAGCGGGAGCAGGATGGCGATGGTGGCCGCCGGGCCGAGACCCGGCAGCACCCCGATGAGCATGCCGATGACCACCCCGACGAGGCAGTACAGCAGGTTCGTCGGTTCGAGCACGACGGCGAACCCGGCGGCTACGTTCTGCAGTGATTCCACGTGCGTTTCCCTTGCGGATCAGACCTGCGGTGCGGTCAGAAGAGGTGCGGGACGTTGGTGCCGAGCGCCCCGACGAAGACCCCGTACAGCACCCCGACCACGAGCACCGAGTACAGGACGGCGGAGCGCCAGGACTCGCCGCCGAGGAACTTCATCCAGACGAGGCTCAGCACCAGGGCGGGGATCTCGAAGCCGATCACCGGCAGCAGCGCCACGAGCCCCAGCAGGGTCGCGAGTCCCACCAGGGAGAGCCACGAGTACCGGGAGAACTTCTCGCCGTCGCCACCCCGGCGTCCGATGAACACCTGGGCCAGCGACAGGACGATCACGGCGACGCTGATCGCCAGCGGCCACAGGCCCGCGCCCGGCTGGTTCAGGGTGCCGAGGCCCAGGCCGAGCGCCGTCACCGCCCCGAGGACGCCGATGCCGGCCGTCACCAGGCCGGCCGCGAGGTTCGCGACCGGGCCGGCGGGCGGCGGGGCGTCCTCGGCCCACTCCTCGGCCAGCGCCTGGGCCGGGTCGGCGGGCGCGACGGCCGCGGCGCCGTCCGCCCCGCCGGCACCCGCGCCGTCCGAGCCGTCCGGCCTGCCGTTCGAGCTGCCGTCCACGCGTGCCTCCTTGGTTGCCGTTGCCACGAGGGATCAGCCCTCTGCGAGGCTGATGTCGTACTCCTCGGTGAGCGCCTTGTACTTGTCGGCGAGCTCGGTCCACTCGGTGGTGACCTCTTCGCCCGAGATCTCGTGCGGCGTCAGCAGGTTGTTCTCGTTGAACGAGGTGTAGGTGTCCGAGGCGATGGCGGCGTCGATCGACTCGACGAGCCGGGCCTTGACGTCCTCGGGCAGCCCCTTGGGCGCGGCCAGCGCGCGGTACTGCGAGACCGGGACGTCGTAGCCCTCCTCGACGGCCGTCGGCACGTCGGGCAGGAACTGGTTGCGCTCGGCCGAGAAGGCCAGCAGCGGCACCACCTTGCCGGCGTCGATCTGCGGCTTGGCCTCGCCGAGCTGCACCGTGGCCACCTGCACCTGGTCGCCGACGACGGCGGTCAGCGCGGGCGAGCCCGAGTCGAACGGGACGGGCGTGCCGTCGATCTCGGCCTGCGCGAACAGCGCGGCCTGCGCGAGCTGCGAGCCGGTGCCCACGCCCGTGGTGCCGTACTTGATGTCGCCGGACGCGCCCTTGAGGTCGTCCAGGTTCTCGAACCCGGAGTCCACGCTGGCCAGCAGCACGTAGTCGTCCTGCGAGAGGCCCTTGATCACGTCGAGGTCGGCCAGGTCCACGGCCTCGTCCTCGGACACCGCGAGCGGCGTGATCGTGATGAGGGAGGCGTTCAGCAGCACCAGCTCGTACCCGTCGGCCGGCTTGCCCGCGACCTCCTCGGTCGCGACGGCGCCGTTGGCCCCGGCCCGGTTGACGACGGGGACCGCGACGCCGAGGTCCTCGGCCATGCCCTCGGCCACGGCGCGGGCGATGAGGTCGGTCGAACCGCCGGCGTCCTGCCCCACGGTGATGGTCACCGGGCCGGACGGGAAGTCCTCGCCCTCGCCGCCCCCGGCGGCGCCCACGTTGCCGCCGCAGGCGGCGAGCGTCAGGGCCGCGGCCGCGGCGGTGGCACCCAGGGCGACACGGCGGAGGCGGGGGCTACGGCGGTCAGGAGTTGTCATCACAGCTCTCCTCGTTGAGATCTTCGACGGGCATCTGCCGGTCGGGCGTTGAGCATAGGAAGCCCATACGATGCCTGTCTAAGCCTCTTACTGCATTGCTTGATACTCGGAATGCATCAGTTCCCGGAAAGGCCATCGTGTACACCCTCGATCAGGTCCGCTGCTTCCTCGCCGTCGCGGAAGAGCTCCACTTCGGCCGCGCGGCGGAACGACTCAACATGACCCAGCCGCCCCTGAGCCGCCAGGTCCAGAAGCTGGAACGCGCCGTCGGCGTCCCCCTGCTGGAGCGCGACAACCGGCACGTCGAGCTGACGACGGCCGGCACCGTGTTCCTCGAGGAGGCCCGGCGCCTGCTGACCGCCGCCGACGCCGCCCCCGCCCTGGCCCGCAAGATCGCCGCGGGCCGCGCGGGCGTGCTGCGCCTCGGGTTCACCGCCGCCTCGGGGTTCAGCCTGCTGGGCACGCTGGTGCAGGAGATCACCGACTTCATGCCCGACGTCGACCTGGACCTCCAGGAGCTGGTGACGATCGAGCAGATCGAGGCGATCCGCCGCGGCGAGCTCGACCTGGCGCTCGGCCGGCCACCGTTCGACCAGGAGAGCTTCGACTCCCGGCTCCTGCTGTCCGAGGACCTCGTGCTCGCCGTGCCGCCCGGCCACGCGCTGACCCGCCTGGACCGTCCCGTGACCGCCGCCGACCTGCGCGACCAGCCCGTCGTCGGCCACCATCCCACCAAGGCGCGGTACTTCTACGACATGGTGGTGCGGTACATCGCCGTCGAGCACGGCAACGTGGTGCACGTCGTCAGCCAGATCCTGACGATGTGCTCGCTGGTCGCCGCCGGGCGCGGCGTGGCGTTCGTCCCGGAGTCGGCGCGCCTGCTGGGGCTGCCGGGCGTGACGTTCGTGGAGCTCGACGTGCCGCACGGCGTCGTCGAGCTGCACGCCATCTGGGACCGGAGCTCGAAGAACCCGGCCCTGCACGAGTTCCTGCGCTACCTCCACCCCTCGTCCTGACCCCATGCGATAGCTGAGCGATGCAGTTGCGGCATGAGTTGATGCCGTTTTGGGCTTGGACAGGCATCGTGGACGGTTCTTACCGTGGCCGCGAGAACCTAGCCGATCAGCATGTCATCGCCGACGTCTGTCACAGGAGGGGGCCACCCTTGGCCACGTATGCACCCCAGGAGCTCGCCGTCGCCCTCAAGGACGGGCTGCTGTCGTTCCCCGTCACGCCGTTCACCGCGGACGGGCGGATCGACGAGGAGCGCTACCGCGACCACATCGACTGGCAGTCGAGCTTCCGGATCGGCGGCCTGTTCGCCGCCGGCGGCACGGGCGAGGGCTTCAGCCTGACGCCGCAGGAGTCCGCCGAGGTGGTGCGGCTCGCCGTCGAGACCGCCGCCGGCCGCACGCCGGTGCTCGGCAGCGCGGGCGGCAACACCGCCCAGGCGATCCAGAACGCGCGCGCCGCGCAGGACGCCGGCGCCGAGGGGCTGCTGCTCCTGCCGCCGTACCTCACCGAGGCCGACCAGGACGGCCTGCTGGAGCACGCCTCCGCCGTCTGCGCCGCGACCGACCTCGGCGTCATCGTCTACAACCGCGGCAACGCGATCTACTCCGCGCGGACCGTGGCGCGGCTGGCCGAGCGCCACCCCAACTTCATCGGGTTCAAGGACGCGATCGGCGACATCGAGCACCTCACGCGCGTCTACGCCGCCAACGGCGACCGCCTGTTCTACCTGGGCGGGCTGCCCACCGCCGAGACCTACGCCCTGCCGCTGCTGCAGCTCGGCATGAGCACGTACTCGTCGGCCATGTACAACTTCGTGCCCGAGTTCGCCCTGGAGTTCTACCACGACGTGCGGGCGCAGGACCACGCGGCGGTCACGGAGAAGCTGCGCCGGTTCGTGCTGCCCTACCTCGACATCCGCGACCGCACCAAGGGGTACGGCGTCTCGATCGTCAAGGGCGGCATGAAGGCGATCGGCCGCGACATGGGCAGCGTGCGCGCGCCCCTGCAGGACCTCACCGACCAGGACCTCGCGGACCTCGGCGCCCTGATCGACGCCGCCGGGGTGCGCCCCGCCGCGGCCGCGACCGCCGCCGTCGACACGCTGGCCGGCTGACCGAACGTCCTCGGCTGACCCGAACGTCCTAGGAGACACTCCATGACCCAGCTCACCGGCCACTCGATCGTCGCCGGCGCGCCCCTGCAGGGCACCGCCGGCACCTTCGCCGGGCAGGACCCGGCCACCGCCCAGAGGCTCGAACCCGCCTACTCCCTGCTCGACGAGGCGCAGGTCGCCCAGGCCACCGCCGCCGCGCAGGAGGCCTTCGCCTCCTTCTCCGCGCTCGCCCCCGAGCCCCACGCCCGCTTCCTGGAGCAGGTCGCGGCCAACATCGAGGCGATCGCGCCCGACGTCGTCGCGCGGGCCATGCGGGAGACCGGCCTCCCAGCGGCCCGCCTCACGGGCGAGGTCGCCCGCACCACGAACCAGCTCCGCCTGTTCGCGCAGGTCGTGCGCCAGGGCGACCACCGCGGCGTGCGGATCGACCCCGCCCTGCCCGACCGCGCTCCCCTGCCCCGCGCCGACATCCGCCAGCGCAAGGTGCCCGTGGGCCCCGTGGCCGTGTTCGGCGCCAGCAACTTCCCGCTCGCCTTCTCCACCGCGGGCGGCGACACCGCCTCCGCGCTGGCGGCGGGCTGCCCCGTCGTCGTCAAGGCGCACAACGCGCACCCCGGCACGGCCGAGCTCGTGGGCCGCGCGGTGGCCGACGCCGTCGCCTCGTGCGGCCTGCACCCCGGCGTGTTCTCCCTGGTCTACGGGCCGGGCAAGGTCGTGGGCCAGGCCCTGGTGTCCGACCCGGTGATCCAGGCCGTCGGCTTCACCGGCTCCCGCGGCGGCGGCCTCGCGCTCGTCGGGGCGGCCGCGGCCCGCCCCGTGCCGATCCCCGTCTACGCCGAGATGAGCTCGATCAACCCCACGATCCTGCTCGACGGCGCCCTGGCCGGCGACGTCGACGCGCTCGCCACCGCGTACCTCACGTCGGTGACCGGCTCGTCGGGCCAGCTCTGCACCGCCCCGGGCCTCGTCTTCGTGCCGGACGGCGAGCGCGGCGACGCGTTCGTGGCCGCCGCCGGGCGCGCCGCGGCCGCCGCCGCCGGGCAGACCATGCTCACCGACGGCATCGCCCGCGCCTGGCAGGACGGCGTGGACACGCTGGCCGCGCAGGACGGCGTGACGCTCGTGGGCGCCGGGGCACCCGGCGCGACGAAGAACGCCCCGGCCCCCGCGGTGTTCGCCAGCGCGGTGCCGACCCTGCTGAGCAACCCCGTGCTGCAGGCCGAGATCTTCGGCGCGGCCTCGCTCGTGGTCCGGTACTCCGGCCCCGCCGAGCTGCTGGCCGCCGTCGAGCGGCTCGAGGGGCAGCTCACCGTGACGCTGCACCTCACCGAGGACGACGCGGCGACCGCGACCACCCTGCTGCCCGTGCTGGAGCGCAAGGCGGGCCGCATCCTGGCCAACGGCTGGCCCACCGGGGTCGAGGTGGGGCACGCGATGGTGCACGGCGGGCCGTTCCCGGCGACGTCGGACGGGCGCACCACCTCGGTGGGCACGCTCGCGATCGAGCGGTTCCTGCGCCCGGTGGCCTACCAGAACCTGCCGGAGTACCTGCTGCCGGAGCCGCTGCGGTCGGACAACCCGTGGCACCTGACGCGGCGGGTGGACGGCGTGCTCGACGTGGTGCTGGGCGCGTCCGAGACCGCGGCCGACAAGACCGAGGCCGCCCGGTGAGCCACCCCACGATCGCCGCCGTCGAGGTCGTGCCCGTCGCGGGCCACGACTCGATGCTGCTGAACCTGTCCGGCGCGCACGCCCCGTTCTTCACGCGGAACGTCGCGATCGTCACCGACTCCGACGGCCGCACCGGGCTGGGCGAGGTGCCCGGCGGGGAGAAGATCCGGGCCACGATCGAGGAGGCCGGGCGGGTCGTCGTCGGGCAGCCGGTGGCGCGGTACCGCTCCCTGCTGCGCGACGTCGCCCGCACCTTCGCCGACCGCGACGCGGGCGGGCGCGGGCTGCAGACCTTCGACCTGCGCACCACGGTGCACGCGGTCACGGCCCTGGAGTCCGCGCTGCTCGACCTGCACGGCCAGGACCTGGGTGTGCCCGTCGCCGAGCTGCTCGGCGACGGCGTGCAGCGCACCGCCGTGCCGATGCTCGGGTACCTGTTCTACGTGGGCGACCCGGGCGTGACCGACCTGCCGTACCTGCGCGGGGACGACGAGTCCGACGCGTGGGGGCGGCTGCGCCGCGAGGAGGCCATGACGCCCGACGCCGTGGTACGGCTCGCCGAGGCGGCCGCCGCGCGCTACGGGTTCACCGACTTCAAGCTCAAGGGCGGCGTGCAGGCCGGCGACCTCGAGGTCGACACGGTGGTGGCGCTCAAGGAGCGGTTCCCGGACGCCCGGATCACCCTCGACCCCAACGGCGGGTGGCTGCTGGAGGACGCGATCCGGCTGGGCCGGCGCATGCGCGGCGTCGTCGCCTACGCGGAGGACCCGTGCGGGGCCGAGGGCCGGTTCTCCGGCCGCGAGGTCATGGCCGAGTTCAAGCGGGCGACCGGGCTGCCCACGGCGACCAACATGATCGCCACCGACTGGCGGGAGATGGCGCACGCAGTGCGCGCGGGCGCGGTCGACATCCCGCTGGCCGACCCGCACTTCTGGACCATGGCGGGCTCGGTGCGCGTGGCCCAGCTCTGCCACGAGTTCGGTCTCACGTGGGGGTCGCACTCGAACAACCACTTCGACATCTCGCTGGCCATGTTCACGCACGTCGGCGCCGCCGCGCCGGGCGAGATCACGGCGCTCGACACGCACTGGATCTGGCAGGACGGGCAGGGCCTGACCACGGCCCCGCCGCAGATCGCCGGCGGCGAGATCCAGGTGCCGACGACGCCCGGGCTGGGTGTCGAGCTCGACCGCGAGCGCCTGGCCGCCGCGCACGAGCTGTACCTGGAGCACGGGCTCGGCGCCCGCGACGACGCGATCGCGATGCAGTACCTGGTGCCGGAGTGGGAGTTCGACCCGAAGCGCCCGTGCCTCGTGCGATGAGGCGCCCGCTGGGAACCTGCCCGTGACGGGGGTGCTGCTCGGGTTCGCGATCGTGCTGGTGCTGGTGGGCGTGGGTCTCGTCGCGGCGTGGCTGCTGCCGGGCGAGGCCCACGCCATGCAGCGCGGCATCGCACCGCTGGTGTACTACATCACCAACCCGGCGCTGATGTTCCAGCTCATGTCGGACGCCGACCTGGGGGCCGTGCTGCGCACCTACACCCCGATCGCGCTGATCACCGCGGCGGCCACGGGGCTGCTGTACGCGCTGGTCGCCGGCGGGCTGCTGCGGCGGCCCGCCGGCCCGGTCGCGGCCGGGGCGATGGCGAGCTCCTACGTGAACGCGGGCAACATCGGCGTGCCGATCGCGCTCTACGCGGTGGGGACGGCGGCCCCGGTGGTCTCCGTGCTGATCGCGCAGCTGCTGGTGGTCGCGCCGGTGTACCTGTCGGTGTTCGCCTGGTGCCGGCACCGGGCGGCGCGGGCGGCCCGGTTCGCGGAGGCCGACGCGGACGGCGTCGTCCCCGAAGGGACCTCCCGGTCCCTGGGCGCGACCCTGGGCCGGTCGCTGGCCAACCCGGTGACGGTCGCGACGGGGCTGGGCCTGCTGGCCGCGGCGTTCTCCCTGGACCTGCCGGTGGTGCTGGCGCAGCCCGTCGAGATGCTGGGCGCGGCGTCGGTGCCGCTGCTCCTGCTGCTGTTCGGCATGTCGCTGCGCGGTCAGCGGCCGCTCGGCCGCGACGCCCGGGCCGAGGTGGTGCTGGGCACGGTCCTGAAGTCGCTGGTCATGCCGGTGCTGGCCTGGGTGGTCGGCCGGTTCCTGTTCGGGCTGGACGGCCTGGACCTGCTCGGTGTGGTGCTGATGGCGGCGCTGCCCACAGCGCAGAACGTGTTCCTGTTCGCGGGCCACTTCCGCCTGGCGACGACGTCGGTCCGCGACATCACGCTGCTGAGCATGCTCCTGGCGCTCCCGACCTCCCTCCTGCTCACCCTGCTCCTAGGCTGACGACCCACCCCACGGCGTTGAGCACAGCGGTTGCTGCCAGGAAGGGCGGCCGTGTGGCAGGAACTGCTGTGGTCAACGCCGGGGGTGGGTGATACCCGTCAGCACGTTGTCGACCAGCGCATCGGCGAACGGCTCCGTGACCGGCTCGTCCGGGACCAGGAGGCGGTGGTAGACCGCGCCCCAGAGCTGGTCGACCACCACCTGCACGTCGACGTCGTCGCGCACCTGCCCCGCCTCCTGCGCCGCCCGCAGCCGTTCGGCCGCGAGGCGGCGCCGCTCGGACGAGTACAGCGTGCGGTAGGCGACGGCGAGGTCCGGGTCGGTCTGCGACTGGCCGATGAGCTCCGCGAGGATGCGGCCCGCGGGCGTCGTGGTCATCAGGTGCACGAACGCGCGGAGCTGGTCGCGCAGGTCGGCCCGGATGTCGCCGGTGTCGGGGAACGCGAGGGTGTGCTGCACCGCGTGGAAGTAGCCGTCCAGGGCCAGCGCCCCCTTGGAGGGCCACCACTTGTACAGGGTCGTCTTGCTGACGCCGGACAGGCGCGCAATCCGCTCGAACGTCAGGTCGGCGATGCCCTCGCCCAGCAGCACCTCGCCGGCGGTGCGCAGCACGTCGGCGCGCACCTCGTCGGCGGGCCGCCGACCGCGGCCCCGACTGCGGGCGGGTGCCTGCTCGGCGCCGGACGCCGTCGCCTGCTCGGTCATGTGCCCTCCTCCAGTTCCCCTGCCAGGGCTGCGCGCCAGTGTAGATGCGGGGCGGTCGGCGATCCGCTCGGTCGGCAGGATGTCAGGTGATCGGTCGCCCGGGTTGCCGATCACCTGACATCCTGCCGACCGTCCGGGGTCGCGGCCGCCGGGGCCGCGCTCGCTGCCGCGCCCGGCAGCAGGTCCGGGAGGCCCACCCGGGTCAGGAACTCGCGCCGGGTCTCGTCGGCGAGGTCGGAGACCGCCTCGGAGCCGTCGTCGGCCGGGTCGATGTGCACCCGGTAGGGCCGCTGCCCGGCGGGCAGCGCGACGATGCGGGCGATCTCGTCGGAGACGAGCGACACGTCGGCGTCGGGCGCCAGGGCCGCGAGCTTCTCCGCGACCTGGCCCATCAGCCCGGCGTACCGGGTCTCGTACTCGGCCTCCACCGCGGCGTCGGCCGGGTGGCCCGCATGCGCGAAGTGGTTGGTGCCGCTCGTGAACGAGCCGGGCACCACGATCGACGTCTCCACGCCCCAGCGGGCCAGCTCAGCGGCGTACGAGACCGCGAGGGAGTCCATGCCCGCCTTGGCCGCGAAGTACGGCGCGAGGTACGGCGGGGTGCCGCCCTTGACGCTGGAGCTGGACACCCAGATCACGAGCCCCGCACCCCGCCGCCGCATACCGGGCAGGACCGCCCGGTTCACGCGCTGGGTGGACAGCACGTTGACGTCGTAGAGCTGTGCGAGCTGCTCCGGCGTGAACGCCTCGGCCGGGCCGACCACCATGTGCCCGGCGTTGTGGATCAGCACGTCCACTTTCCCGTGCTCGGCCTCGATCCGCCCGACGGCGCGGTCGACCGACTCCTGCGAGCTCACGTCGAGCTCGATCGCGCGCAGGTCCGCGTGGTGCTCGGCGGCCCAGGCCGCGGCGGCGTCGACCTGCGGCGCGTTGCGCCCCTCGGTCTGCCGCATGCCCGCGTACACGGTGTTGCCCGCGGCGGCCAGGGCGCGCGCCGTCAGCGCACCGAACCCGCTCGACGCCCCGGTGATGACGACGACGGCGCTCATGCCAGGCCCCCGTTGGTGTAGATGACCTGGCCGTTGACCCAGCGCGCGGGGCCGGCCAGGAAGGCGACGGACTCGGCGATGTCCTCGGGCTGGCCGAGGCGCTCGAGCGGCACGGCGTTCGCCAGGTTCTGGACGGTCTGCTCGTCCTTGCCGTTCAGGAACAGCGGGGTGGCCGTGGGGCCGGGCGCCACCACATTGACGGTGATGTCCTTGCCGCGCAGCTCGCGGGCCAGGATCAGCGTCATGCCCTCGACGGCGGCCTTGCTGGCCACGTACGGGGCATAGCTCGGGAACTGGGTCCGGGCCACCGACGTCGAGAAGTTGATCAGCGCGCCCCCGGCACGCAGGCGGTTCGCGGCGAGCTGCGCCACGACGAACGTGCCGCGGATGTTGGTGCGGTGCATGCGGTCGAGGTCGTCGAGGTCGAAGCTCGCGACCGGGCCCAGGATCATGATGCCGGCCGTGTTGACGACGACGTCGACGCCGCCGAACGCCGCCTCGGTCGCGTCGAACGCGGCCGCCATCGCGGTCTCGTCCGCGACGTCGCCGCCGACGGTGATCGCCTGGCCGCCCGAGGCCTGGACCTCGGCCACGACCTCGTCGGCCCGGGCCTGGTTGCCCGCGTAGTGGACGGCGACGGCGTAGCCGTCCGCGGCGAGGCGGGTGACGACGGCGCGGCCGATGCCGCCGGACCCGCCGGTGACGAGCGCGACTCGGGTGGTGCCGGTGCTGCTGGTCTCGGTTGTGGTGCTCACGGGGTGCTCCCTGGTCTCGATGTGGACTGTGCGTTCATATAACCACGGATGTGTACGCCACGTCCATATCTTCGGAGAAACTGGTCCCGCGCCACACGAAAGTGGTCCGCCTCCAGCAGGTGATCGCGCGGGCTCCGGGGCCGGAGCACGTGCAGGATCACCTGCTGGAGGCGGACCTTCGCGGACGACGGCCGGGCGCCCCCAGAGCAGCCCGGCCGTCGTCGGTCATGGGCCGCCCCGCCGGACGGCGGCGGGGCGGCGTCCGTCCGGCCGTACGGCGGCCGGCCGGACCTCGATCAGGTCGTGGGTCAGACCGAGCTGGGCTCGGCCGTCCTGGTGCGCCGGTCCTCGGTGTCGTCGACGGTGTCGGCCTCGTCGGCCGGCTCAGCGGCATCGTCGGGGCCGTGCAGGTCGTCCGCGGCGGTCTCGTCGAACGGGAGGCGGCCCGAGAGCACCTCGTCGACGCGGGCGCGGTCGATCTCCTTGGTCCAGGTGCCGATGATCACCGTGGCCACGGCGTTGCCCGTGAAGTTGGTCAGCGCGCGGGCCTCGGACATGAACCGGTCGATGCCCACCACGATGCCCACGCCGTCGACCAGGTCGGGGCGGTAGGTCTGCAGGCCGCCCGCGAGGGTGGCCAGGCCGGCGCCGGTGACGCCGGCGGCGCCCTTGGACGCGATGATCATGAAGGCGAGCATGCCGATCTGCTCCGGCACGGACAGCGGCGTGCCCATCGCGGAGGCGATGAACAGCGACGCCATGGTCAGGTAGATCGCGGTGCCGTCCAGGTTGAACGAGTAGCCGGTCGGCACGGTGATGCCCACCACCGGCTTGGACACGCCCAGGTGCTCCATCTTGGCGATCAGGCGCGGCAGGGCCGCCTCGGACGACGAGGTGCTGACGATCAGCAGGTACTCGCGCGCCAGGTACTTCATGAGCAGGAAGATGTTCACGCCCGACACCAGCTTCAGCACGAGGCCGAGCACCACCGCGATGAACACGACGCAGGTGAGGTAGAACCCGACCATCAGGGTGCCGAGCGCGACGACGGCGCCCCAGCCGGTCTCGCCGACGACGCCCGCGATGGCGCCGAACGCACCCACGGGGGCGACCCAGAGGATCATCGTGAGGACGCGGAACACGATCGCCTGGATCATGCGGATGGCGTCGAGTGCGGGCTTGCCGCGCGCGCCGAGCTGCTGGATGGCGAACCCGACGAGCAGCGCCACGAACAGGGTCTGCAGCACGGACTCGCCGGTGAGCGGCGAGACGAGCGTGGTGGGGATGATGCCGAGCACGAAGTCGACCAGGCCCTCGGCCTCGCCCTCCGCCTCGTAGCTGGCCCCCGCGATGTTCAGGCCCTCGCCCGGGTGCAGCACGTTGCCGACGACCAGGCCGATGAACAGCGCGAACGTGGACATCACGATGAAGTAGAGCAGCGCCAGCCCGCCGACCCGGCCTACGGTGGCGGCCTTGGCGATGGAGCCGATGCCCAGCACGATGGTGCAGAAGATGACCGGCGAGATCATCATCTTGATCAGGGCCACGAACCCGGTACCGAGCGGCTTCAGTGCCACTCCGGTCTCCGGGGAGGCCAGGCCCACGATGACGCCGGCGACGACGGCGACGATCACCGCGATGTACAGGTAGTGACTCTTGTCGAGCCGGCGGCGCGGGGTGGTCCCGGCACCGGCGGACTGTGTTTCCGCCATGGGTGTGTTCCTCTCACAACGCTGTGTGGTCAGCGACAAGAGTGCTGGTGGAGGCCGCGAACCCCACCATTGCGTACATAGTGTTCTCGACGTGGTCCCTGGCACGGCGCGGGCGGGTCACAATGGGTCCCGTGGCGCAGCGACGGGGTGCGAGTATCGCGAGGTGGTTCCTCGCCGTGCACACGGCACTCCTGTTCGCGGGCGCGGTCATCGTGTTCGGGCTCCTGGCGCTGGACGCCCGGTCGTCGGCGGAGTCGCACGCCGCGAAGGAGAGCACCGACCTGGCGGCCACGGTCGCGGCGGAGTCGCTGGTGATCGACACGGTCGCGAAGGCGCACGCCGCCGCCGGCACGGACCGGGACGGCACGGTCGCCGAGGTCTCGGCCCTGCTGCAGCCGTACGCCGAGCGCGTCATGGCGACCACGGAGATCGACTACCTGACCGTGATGGACACCGACCGCACCCGGTACACGCACCGCAACACCTGGCAGATCGGCCGCGAGTTCGTGGGCACCACGGCGCCGGCGCTGCGGGGCGAGACGTTCACGGAGGTCTACGACGGCACGCTCGGCCCGTCGGTGCGCGCCGTCGTGCCCGTGGTGACCGACGACGGCGAGGTGGTCGGCATGGTCTCCGCCGGGGTCACGCTCGACCGGCTGTGGGACAGCATCGTGCCGCGCCTGGTGATCGTCGGCGTCGGCACGCTCCTGGCGTTCGGCACGGGCGCCGTCGCCGCGACGCTGCTGGCCCGCCGGCTGGACCGGATCACGGAGAGCAAGGGCCCCGACGAGCTGGCCCACCTGTTCACCGCGCACGAGGCGGTGCTGCACTCGGTCGAGGAGGGCATGCTCCTGGTCGAGGACGGCACGGTGGTGCTGGCCAACGACGAGGCGCTGCGGCTGCTCGACGTCCCGGACCTGACCGCCCCGTTCGCCGTGGCCGACCCGCGCCTGTCCCCCGCCGTCCGCGACCTGCTGGGCGGCGCCGCGCCGGAGGGGCCGGTCCGGGTGGGCGACCGGGTGCTGCTCGTGGGCCGCGACACCGCGGCGGCGGCCGGGCGGAACGTCGGCGAGGTGGTCTCGCTGCGCGACCGGACCGAGCTGCAGCGCGTCACGGGCGAGCTGTCGTCGGTGCGCACCATCTCCGAGGCGCTGCGCGCGCAGACCCACGACTTCAGCAACCGCCTGCACACCATCGCCACGCTCATCGAGCTGGGGCGCAGCGACGAGGCGCTGCGGTTCGTGGCCGGCGAGCGCGACCTGGGCCAGCGCCTCACCGACCGCGTAGTCCAGGCGATCGAGGAGCCGGTGATCGCCGCGCTCGTGCTGGGCAAGGCCGCCCAGGCCCGCGAGCGCGCCGTCGAGATGCACTTCGAGACCCACCTGACGCCGGGGACGCACTGGCTGGAGCCGGTGGACGTGGTGACGATCCTGGGCAACCTGATCGACAACGGGATCGACGCCGCCGCCGGGCACGCCCTGGACGTCGCCCGTCAGGACACCGGCCCGGACGCGGCCGGGCAGGTCCCGGAGGCGTGGGTGGAGATCTACCTCGCCAACGGCGACGACGGCTCCCTGGTGTTCCAGGTCTCCGACAGCGGCGCCGGCATCGCGGACACCGACCTGGACCGCATCTTCGACCAGGGCTGGAGCACCAAGGACGCCGTCGCGGGCGGGCGCGGCTACGGTCTCGCGCTCGTGCGGCAGGTGGTGGAGAGCTTCGGCGGCGACATCGAGGTCTCCCGCGGCGCGGGCACCGGCGCCGTCTTCACGGTCACGCTCCCCCGGCCCGACGCCGTCGGGCAGGCGGCGCCGCCCGCTGAGGTGCCCGCGTGATCCGGGTGCTGGTCGTGGAGGACGACCCGCACACCGCCGAGGCGCACGGCGAGTACGTGCGCCGCGTGGACGGGTTCGAGCTGGCCGGGGTGGTGCACACCGCGAGCGAGACCGTGCGCGCGCTGCGCGACGCCCAGGCCGCCGGCGAGGAGGTGCACCTGCTCCTGCTGGACATGAACCTGCCCGACCGGCACGGCCTCGTGCTGTGCCGGCAGCTGCGCGCGGCGGGCCTCGTGGTCGACGTGATCGCCGTGACCGCGGCCCGCGAGCTGGAGGTGGTGCGCGAGGCGGTCGCCGTCGGCGTCGTGCAGTACCTGATCAAGCCGTTCGCGTTCGGGCTGTTCGCCGAGAAGCTCGGCGCGTACCGCAAGTACTTCGACCAGATGCGCTCGCCCGTCTCGACGATGAGCCAGCGCGAGGTGGACACCGCGTTCGCGGCGCTGCGCACCTCCAACGCCGCGGGGCTGCCGAAGGGCCTGTCGCAGGAGACGCTCGACACGGTGTCCGACCTGCTGGCCCGGGCGGCTGGGCCGCTGTCGGCGAGCGAGGTGGCCGACGAGCTGCACCTGGCCCGGATCACGGCCCGGCGGTACCTGGAGTTCCTGGCCGACCGCGGCGTCGCGACCCGCGCACCCCGGTACGGCACGCGCGGCCGTCCGGAGCTGGAGTACGCGCGACAACGCGCGGACTCGCTCTGAGACCCGAGCCCGACTCCCCGGGCGCCCGATTCCCGTGAATCCGATCCCGTCGGAGCCGATTCCCTTTGAGGCCTAAGTTTCTTCGCTTTGACCCGGGGTCAAAGCGAAGAAACTTAGGCCTCGAAGGAGAGAGAAGGATCAGCGCCCGACGGCGGCCGTGAGCCGGTCGATGAAGTCGCGCTCGCCCGTGGAGACCATGACGCGCTTGCTGAAGAACCCGCCCTCCTTGGTGCCGGCGGCCTCGGCGACCTCCTCGGCGATCCGCAGGATCCAGTCGGCGTAGGCCTCGACGTCGGCGGCGTCCGCGCGCTCGCGGAGCACCTTGACCGAGGCGGCGGTCAGCTCGACCGCGCGGGCCGTCTCGCCCTCGGGGTCGGGCCGCGCACCCTCGGTGGCCGCGCGGTCGGTGGCCGCGCGGTCGGTGGCCGCGGCAGCGGAGGCGACGCCGACCTGCGACGCCGGGTTGCGGGCGGCCTCCGCCTCGGCCGCGTTCTGCTCCCCCAGGCGGGCGCGCATGGCGACCGCCACCTCGCGGACGAAGTCGTTCTCGTGCTCCTGGGCCTCGCGGAACACCTTGGCCCCCGACGCCATCTCCTTGAAGAACTGGATCGCCCCGGGCTGGCCGTCGGCGAGGGTCGCGCCCTTCAGCACGGCGCCCGGCGCGTCCAGGATCTGGTCGAGCTCGTCATCACTGAAGTCGGACAGGTTCGTCATGCGCACGCTCTCTGTTGGGGTCGTGTCCTGCGGCAACGCATCAACATACTGTGCGGTTCCCCGCCGGCGCGCCCCCTTCTCGCAGGCCAGGCAACAGCTCAGTCCGGCACCGCCGCGGCGTAGCGCGCGCCCAGGTCGCGGACGGCGGTCACCAGCTCGGGCGGCCCCACCACCTCGAAGGGCACGCCGAAGACGCCGAGCCGGCCGGCCAGCCCGGCCCAGGACCACGAGCCGAGCACCACGCGGCACCGGGGCTCGCCGTCGACGTCCGGCAGCGGCTCGCACAGCCCGTAGGTGCCGACCCAGGGCGCGATGTCGGCGGCCCGCGCGTGCAGCACCGCCTCGCCGTGCACCGGCGAGCGCGAGCCGCTGATCCGGGAGCCCACGAAGCCGGCGACGTCGCCGCCGGGCACCTCCCGCGCGACGAACCGCGGTCCGGTGCCCGAGCGCAGCGTGAGCCGGTCCACCCGGAACAGCCGCCAGTCGTCGCGGTCCAGGTCGAACGCGACCAGGTACCAGCGCCCCTCGGAGGTGACCAGGTGGTGCGGCTCGACCCGGCGCGGCGGCCGGAACGCGGCGTCGCCCTCGCCGACCGTGGCCATGGTGCCGCCCTCGTAGTCGAACCGGACGACCTCGCGCGCCTGGCACGCGGAGCCGAGCGACAGCAGCAGGTCGGGGTCCACCTCCGGCTCCGCGGGCCCGGTCCGACGCCGCACCGTGGTCACCTCGAGCGCGTCCAGACGCGCCCGCAGCCGGGCCGGCATGACCTGGCGGATGGTCGCCAGGGCCCGCAGCGCGCCCTCCTCGGCCCCAGGGATGGCGCCGGTGCGCAGCGCGACGGCGACGGCGACCGCCTGCTCGTCGTCGAACAGCAGCGGGGGCAGCTCGGCGCCGGCGTCGAGGCGGTAGCCGCCGTCGGGCCCCTTGGTGGCGGCGACGGGGTAGCCGAGCTCGCGCAGCCGGTCGACGTCGCGTCGCACGGTGCGGGGGCTGACGTCCAGCCGCTCGGCGAGGAGCGGGCCGGGCCAGTCCCGGCGGGCCTGGAGCAGCGACAGGAGGGCGAGGAGGCGTCCGGAGGTCTCGAGCACGGATTCAGGATCGCACGCGGAAGAGGACAGGAACTGACCGCTACCGACGACAGGCTGAGGGGGTACCGCACGAAGCAAGCACGGACCGCAAGAAGGAGACATCGTGATCCGCACCCGAGCGCTCACCAAGGACTTCGTGGTGAGCCGCACCCGCACCGTCCACGCCGTGCGCGGCATCTCGCTCGACGTCGAGCCCGGCGAGCTGGTGGCCGTGCTCGGCCCCAACGGCGCCGGCAAGACCACGACGCTGCGCATGCTGACCACGCTCATCCAGCCGACGTCCGGCACCGCCGAGGTGGCCGGGTACGACGTCGTCGAGCGCCCCGACCGGGTCCGCGCCGCCATCGGCTACGTGGGCCAGGGCGGCGCGGGCGGCGCCGCCCAGCACGTCCGCGACGAGCTCGTCACGCAGGGCGAGATCTACGGGCTGGACCGGCGCACCGCGCGGGCCCGGGCCGGCGAGCTGCTGGAGGCCCTGGACCTGACCGAGCAGGCCGACCGCAAGGTGGAGAGCCTGTCCGGCGGGCAGAAGCGCCGCCTGGACGTGGCCGTCGGCCTGGTCCACGAGCCGTCGCTGCTGTTCCTCGACGAGCCGTCGACCGGCCTGGACCCGCACAACCGGGCCAACCTGTGGGAGCACATCCTGCGCATGCGCACCGCGGCCGCCGAGCCGCGCACCATCGTGCTGACCACCCACTACCTCGACGAGGCGGACACGTTCGCCGAGCGGGTGATCGTGGTGGACGGCGGGCAGGTCATCGCCGACGACACCGCCGACGCCCTGAAGGCCGAGCTGGCCGGCGACCTCGTGACCCTGCGGGTGCCGGCCGAGCACGTCGCGGACCTCGCGGCGATCGCCGAGCGCGCGCCCGGCACCCGGTCGGTGCACGTGGCCGACGACTTCGGCGTCCGCACCGTCGAGATCCGCACCGCCGACGGCCCGGGCGCCACGCCCGGCCTGCTCCGCGCGGCCGACGCCGCCGGGCTCCTGGTGAGCCGGGTGGACGTCGCCCGCCCCACGCTCGACGACGTGTTCCTCGGCCTGACCGGCCGCAGCCTCCGCGAGACCGGCGTCGACGGCGCCGGGCCGGACGAGCCCGCCGACACCCCGACCGCCACCGCCGCACCGACCAAGAAGGAGGTCCCGGCATGAGCGCCGCGACCCTGACCCCCGCCACGCCGACGTCCGCACGCCCTCAGGTCCGCCGCAGCTTCGTGCGCGACACCCGCATCGTGCTGCTGCGCGAGCTGCGCCCCGTGGCGCGCGACCCGTTCTCGCTGCTGTTCGGCCTCATCCAGCCGCTCGTGTTCCTCGGGCTGTTCGGCCCGCTGCTGGTCGGCTCGGCCGGCGCGACCCTGGGCTCCGACGTCTGGCTGTGGTTCGTGCCCGCCGTCCTGGCGATGACCACGCTGTTCGGCAGCTCGGTGACCGGCTCCAACCTGCAGCTCGACATCTCCTCCGGCGTGCACGAGCGGATGCTGGTGACGCCGCTGTCCCGGTCGGCGCAGCTCGTGGGCCGCGCCCTGAAGGAGATGGTGCCGGTCCTGGCCCAGTCCGCGGTGGTGCTGCTGGTCATGCTGCCGTTCGGCCTGCGCCCGAACCCGCTCGGCGCGGTGCTCACCCTGCTGCAGCTCGCCGTGCTCGGCATCGGCGTCGGCGCCCTGTCGTACTCGCTGGCGCTGGCGGTGCGCAAGCAGGAGTGGATGTTCTGGGTGGTGCAGCAGACCGTGCTGTTCCCGGTGATGCTGCTGTCGGGCATGCTGCTGCCGCTGGAGACCGGGCCCGCGTGGATGCGCGCCGTCTCGACGGTGAACCCGCTGCGCTACGTCGTCGACTCGGGGCGGGCGGCGTTCGCGGGCGACCTGGCGTCGTCCGCCGTCGCGTGGGGCTGGGTGGCTGCGGTGGTCACGGCTGCCGTCGGGCTCACGGTCGGGGTCCGGGCGATGGTCCGCTCGGCGGACTGACCGCCGTCGTGCGGCGCGGTTCCCTTTGAGGCCTAGGTTTCTTCGCTTTGACCCGAGGTCAAAGCGAAGAAACCTAGGCCTCAAAGGAAACCAGACCGCAATGTCCGGTTCGGTGCTGCCCGGCCTCGCCGAACCGGAGCGCCAGGGGGTGATCTTGGACGCCGCCGAACGGCTTGTCCGGTCCACCCACGACCGGCCGGATGCCGGCCCCGCCGGCGTCGCCGCCGCCCTGCCGAAGGTGCTGGATGCGCTGGAGGACGGGGTCGACCGGCTCGTCGGGAACGCCGCTCCGGACCGCCCGACGACGGCCGTCCCGCGGCCTCGGGAGCACCCCGCGGCCACCCCGCGTGACCTCGCCGGGCCCGGTGCCCGGTCGTAGTGTGCGAGGCATGACGGACGCACTCGTACTCGGAGGTGGCGGCGTGGCCGGCGTCGCCTGGGAGCTGGGCGTGCTGCAGGGCATCGCCGACAAGGACCGGGAGCTCGCGTCCCGGCTGCTGGGCGCCGACCTGGTGGTCGGCACGTCGGCCGGGTCGGCCGTGGCCGCGCAGATCACCAGCGGCACGCCGCTGGAGACGCTCTACGAGGCGCAGCTCGTCGACGACGGCCTCGACTTCGTGGTCGAGTTCGACGGGCCCGCGATGTTCGCGGGCTGGACCGCCGCCTTCGAGCCCGCCCCCGACGGCACACCCCCGGACCCGCTGGAGATCCGACGCCGGATCGGCGCGATGGCGCTGGCCGCGTCCACCACGGACGAGGCAACCCGGCTCAAGGAGCACGAGGCGCTCCTGCTGAACAGCGAGTGGCCGGCTACCGACCTCGCCATCCCCGCGGTCGACGCCGAGTCGGGTGAGCTGCGGGTCTTCCGCCGCGACTCGGGCGTGCGGCTCCTGGACGCCATCGCCGCGAGCTGCGCGGTGCCGGGGGTGTGGCCGCCCGTGACCATCGACGGCCGGCGCTACGTGGACGGCGGCATCCGGTCCGTCGCGAACGTCGACCTGGCCGCCGGTGCCGACCACGTGCTGGTCGTCACGCCGCAGCGGCCGGGGTCGCCGTCGCCGTTCGGCCCCTCGGCGACCGAGCAGGTCGCGGCCCTGGCGCCCGCGAAGGTGCTGATGATCTGCGCCGACGACGCCTCGATGGAGGCGTTCGGCATCAACCCGCTCTCCCCCGCCACGCGGGCGCCGTCGGCCGCCGCGGGCCGCGCGGTGGGGCGGGCGCAGGCCGCGGAGCTGGCGGCGCTGTTCGCCTGAGCCGGGGTCGCGTCACCCCCGGCCGGGCCCGCCCAGGTGCTCGGTGAGAAAGGCGAACGTGCGCTCCCACGCGTCCGCCGACGCCGCTGGGTCGTGCGACATGCCCTGGATCAGGATCAGCATGCCGAGCGCACCGGTGTACCGGGCCAGGAACGAGTGCGTCGCCTCGGGGTACACCTTGAGGTCCACGGGCACCCGGTGCGCTCCAGCCCGGCGCGGAGCTTGTCCACCTCGCCGAGGTCCACCACCTTGTCGCGGGCGCCGTAGCTCGCCACGACCGGGCACGGCGCCGACAGCATCCGCTCGAGCTCGGCCGGCTCCTGCCTGCCGGGCGGCAGCAGGCCGTAGTTCACGGCGGCGGCGTCGAACAGGCCGCGCCCCGCGGCGACCAGGGCGAACCGGCCGCCCAGGCAGAACCCCATGACGCCCACGCGGCCGGTGCAGTCGGGCCGGGCCGCGAGCGCCGCGCGCTCGGCCTCGAGCCGCTCGTAGGTGGGGCCGGCGTCGTCGAGCAGGCTGCGGAAGGTCTGCCGCAGGCAGCGTCCGCGCTGGTAGAGGGACGGGGCGTGCACGAGGAAGCCGTTCGCGGCGAGGTGGTCGCAGACGCGCCGCAGCTCGGCGGTCATCCCGTAGGCGTCGTGCACGACGACGACGCCGGGGAACGGTCCGTCGCCGTCGGGGACGGCGGTGTGTCCGGGGTGCACCGTCGGACCGTACCAGGATCGTGTGCATGATGCATAGACCCCCGTGGTGGATGCCCCGTGGATGATGGGCAGCATGTTCACCAGCGCAGACGGGTCCATCGACCTGCGGGTCTCCGCGTACGCGGTCGTCACCGACGAGGCGGGCAGGCTGCTCCTGCCCCACTGGTCCGAGGGCGGCCGCCAGGGCTGGACGATGCCCGGCGGCGGCATCGACCCGGGCGAGCACCCGGCCGACGCCGCGGTCCGGGAGGTCTACGAGGAGACCGGCTACCACGTGGAGCTGGACGGCCTGCTCGGCGTCGACAGCATCGTGATCGCCGCCGCGGACCGCGGGCACCCGGCGGACCGCCCGGGGCAGGCCCTGCGCATCGTCTACCGGGCCCGCGTCACCGGCGGCGACCTGCGGGTCGAGGAGGACGGCTCCACCGACGGCGTCGCCTGGCACACCCCGGCGGAGGTCGACGCGCTCGACCGGGTCGACCTGGTCGACCTCTCGCGCCGCTGGGCGGGCCTGCTCCCCTGACGCGTCAGACCGACAGGTCACCCGAGGGGCCTGTCGGTCTGACACGTCAGGGGCGGGGCGACGGCGGGAAGCCCGTCCAGCGCAGGTCGGCGGGCAGGTGCCCCATGTCGTTGAACAGCACCACCGTGGGCGGCACGCCGTCGCGGTACTGGATCACGGTCAGCCCCGTGTTGCCGCTGTTCAGGCCGATCCAGCGGGCCGGGGGCGCGTCGAGCGCGTGCCGCAGCAGCCACGCGACCTGGAACGCGTGAGTCACCAGCACCTCGTGCGTCTCGACGTCGGCGGTCCGCGCGAACCGCTCGACGAGCGCCGCGGCGAGGCTCTCGCCCTGGACGCGCTCGGCGTCGTCGTACCCGTCGAAGAAACCGGCCCAGGCGGGCGCGAGGTCCGCGCCGGTGGGGACGTAGGGCACGTGGTCGACGAGCTCGGCCGCCTCGGCGACCGGGACGTCCGGCAGGTGCGTGCCGATCACGCGCGCGCTCGCGGCGGCGCGCGGCAGGGGCGAGTGCCAGACGGCGGCGACGGGGAGCCCCGCGAGCCGTTCGCCGAGCAGGCCGGCCTGCGTGCGGCCGACGTCGTCAGCTCGCCGAACGCGTCCGCCGCGCCGTGCCGGGCCAGGTAGAGATGTCGGGTCGCCATGCGACGAACCTACCGGCCGGGGCTCGCGCCCCCGGGGCGGCGCGCTACTCGCCGCGCTGCTCGGCGCCCTGCTCGGCGCGCGGGATGCCGAGGGTCGAGAGAAGGTCCTCGTGCAGCTCCATCCACACGGTGTGGCATGAGCTCAGGCCGGTGCCGGCGACCCACTCCCCCTGGCCGGCACGCGCCCGGTCGAGCGCGGCGGTGAACCGCGTGTCGTACCCCTCGAACCGCGCCAGCACCGAGGAGAGCGAGGCGACCAGGGGCGTCAGCTCGTCGCGCAGCGTCCCGAGCTCGTCCAGCACGCGCGCGTCCCACTCGGGGTCGGTGTGATGGTTCGGGGTGAGCCGGTCGTCCTTCTCCGGCAGGAGCTGCCAGTCCGTGCACGCCTGCAGCAGGCGGGCGTTCAGGGGTCCGAACACCTCGTGCGCCCGCTCGACGACACCCCGCGCGTCAGCGTCAGCCAGCTCCTCGGCCAGACGCCTGTCGTCCTCGGCGCGGCCGCGGTCCGTCAGCGACCAGCCCGCCGTCGTGCCGAACGCGGCGCGGCGCACCCAGCCGTACGCCTCGTCGTCGAGCAGCACCTCGTGGGTGTCCGCGCGGTCGAGCCCGAACCGCACGGCGACGGCGTCGTCGTCGGCCATGCCCTGGATCCGCACGGAGTGGAGCACGAGGAGCTCCGGCTGAGAGGATCGGCCGAGCACCGGGATGTGGGTCATAGTGCACCGTGCATCGCGGGGCAGCCGGTGTCAACGCGGGCGAATACGCCCAGGGAGGAAGTCATGACCGACCACCCCGCCACCGAACTGGCTGGTACGCCCGGCAGTCCGGGCCTCGCGTCCGGTCCGGCGCGCGTCGTGCACGGCCCCGACGATTTCACCCGCGTACGCCCCGGCGACGTGCTCGTGTGCCGGTTCACCGAGCCGGCGTGGACCGCCCTGTTCGGCGTCGTGGCCGGCGTGGTCACCGAGACCGGCGGCGTCCTGTCGCACGCCGCGATCGTGGCCCGCGAGCACGGCATCCCCGCCGTCCTGGCCGTGCCCGGCGCCATGACCACGCTCCGCGACGGCCAGCCGGTCACCGTCGACGGCGGGGCCGGGCGGGTCGCCGCCTGACCCCACCGGAGCACCCGTCCGGGGAGCCGTCCAGGGGCAGCCCTACCCATGGGCACCGCGGCGTGGGGCGTGTCAGCCTTCCGGCGTCAGACCAAGAGTCAGACCCAGGATGGAGAGCACCAATGACAGTCAACTCCCCGTTCCGCAGAAGATCCGCCAGGCAGTGGGCGCTCGCCGCGCTCACCGCGCTCGCCCTGGTCGCCGCACCGGCGTCCGCGGCCACGGCGTCGTCCCTGTCCCCCCTGTCCGCCTCGGACGGCGCCGGTGTGCTGGCGACCGCCCACAAGTCGCCGTTCAGCTGCGGCAAGACGTTCTACGCCAACAACTGGAGCGGCGGCCACAGCCCCAACGGCTCCATCGACTGGCAGACCTACGGCAGCGACGCGATCAACGGCGAGACCGTCCGCGCCACGGCCGGCGGCACCGCCACCTTCGACGACGAAGGCGGCACCAGCTACGGCAAGTGGGTGCAGATCGTGCACGGCGACGGCACCCGCACCCGGTACGCCCACCTCGCCACGATGGTCCGCAACCCGGGCCAGACCATGTCGGTCAGCCAGGGCACCGTGATCGGCACCGTCGGCTCCACCGGCGGGTCCAGCGCACCGCACCTGCACTACGAGCAGCGCAGCTCCTCCGGCGTGGTCGACACCTCGCCCACGGTCGACGGCGTGACCGTCTCGGTCGGCCAGAAGAAGGCCGTGACCAGCACCAACGGCTGCGGGTCCAGCAACCCGTACACGCCCGTCGAGGTGTGCGGCAGCGGCTTCGCGGTGATCGACCAGGCGGCGCTCGGCTCCGTGGGGCGCACCTACCTGCTGTACAACTCGGGCACCGGCAGCAACTGCGTGGTCACCCTGAAGTCGACCAACCTCGGCACCCCGAGCGCCGTCGCGGCCTTCCTGGAACCCCAGGGCGCCTCGCGCACCACCGACTCCGGGAACTTCTCCTACTACGCGGGACCGGTCAAGCGCTCGGCCCCCGGCACCTGCGTCAAGTGGGGCGGCTCGGTGGGCTCCACCAGCTACACCAGCCCGTTCGAGCACTGCGGCTGACGGCGGCTCTGCGACACCGAAGGCCCCCGGGGTACGTCCCCGGGGGCCTTCGGTCTTGACCGGGCGGTCCGACAGAGCCTTCCCTAAACTCACGACATGCAAGCCATGAGCGCGTACCGCAGGTGGAGCGAAGTGCGGCCGGAGATCGTCGAACGGCTCGGAGAGGAGGCCCTCACCGAGGCCCACGAGCGCACCCAGGCCTACGTCGACGAGCACCGGCTCGACGAGCGCCACTGACCGCTCAGGCGTCCTTCGGGGGCTCGATCAGGTCCCACGGCATGCCGTACAGGTCCTCGAAGACCGCCACCGTGCCGTAGGCCTCGTACCGCGGCTCCTCGCGGAACCGGACGCCGGCGGCCACCATGCGGGCGTGCTGCGCGGCGAAGTCGTCGGTCTCCAGGAAGAACGCGACCTTGCCCGCGGCCTGCCGCCCGACGGCGTCGGCGGCGTCGGTCAGCGCGAGCACCAGGCCGGTACCGCCGTCCGCGGGGCCGACGACGACGCGGCGGCGTCCGGCGGCGTTGGTCTCGTCCTCCCGCAGGGCGAAGCCGAGGGAGTTCACGAAGAAGGCGATCGCCTCGTCGTGGTCGCGGACGAGGTAGGTGACGTCGGAGAGTCGCAGCACCCGACGATCCTAGGCGGCACTCGACCCTCACCCTGCCAGTGGCATGATTCCGGTTGCCGACCCCGACCACCGGAAAGAGGAAGATCGCTCCATGAGCTTCTCCCACCCCACCGGGACCCGCGGAGCCCGGGTACCCGGACCCGTGTTCCGCTGGCTGAACCGCCTCATGATGCGGCACGCCAAGCGCACCACGGGCACGACCATGGGCAAGAACCTCCTGGTCCTGACCACGGTCGGGCGCAAGAGCGGCGAGGCCCGGCCGACGCCGCTCGCCTGGTTCCCCGGGCCGGACGGCTCCTGGCTCGTCGTCGCCTCCGCCTGGGGCGCGGCGACCAACCCGGCGTGGTACCTCAACCTCGCCGCCCACCCGGACCGACTGACCGTCGAGCAGGGCGGCCGCACGGTCGCCGTCACCGCCACGGAGCTGCACGGGGACGAGCGCGCGGAGGCGTGGCAGAAGATCACCGCCGAGGCCGCGAACTTCCGCCGGTACGAGCAGACCACCGACCGCGAGATGCCGGTCATCCGGCTCACGCCGCGCGCCTGAGCGGCGCGCCCGGCCCGGCGCCGGCGCCCGGCCCGGCAGACATAGCCTGCTCCCAGCCTCCTGCCGGGCCGGACATAGCCCCGCGCCCTACGTTCGGCGCATGAGCACCCACGGCAGCAGGCATGGACACCCGGCGCACGACGACGAGACCCCCGAGGCCCACGACCTCGGCCTCTCGCACGACCTGCCGACCCTCCTCAACCGGCGGCACGCCATCGGCCTGCTGACCGCGGGCGGGCTCGCGGCGGCGCTCGCGGCCTGCTCCGGCACCGGTTCGTCGGGCACCGGCACGGGCCCGGGCGGCGCGCCGTCGGGCGGCCCGGGCGGCGCACCGCCCGGCGGCGGCGAGGGCGGCCCGGGCGGCGGCGCGCCCGGCGACGTCTCGCAGGCCGACGTCGGCGAGGGCGAGATCCCGGAGGAGACCAACGGCCCCTACCCCGCCGACGGCACCAACGGCCCCAACGCCCTGACCATGACGGGCGTGGTCCGCAGCGACATCACGTCCAGCTTCGGCGACTCGTCCGGCACGGCCGACGGCGTCCCGCTCACCTTCTCGCTGACCGTCGTGGACGTGTCGGGCGAGGGCGACGCCGGGACCCCCGTCGCGGGCGCCGCCGTCTACGCGTGGCACTGCGACCGCGACGGCAAGTACTCGATGTACGACATCGCCGACCAGAACTACCTGCGCGGCGTCCAGGAGGCCGACGCCGACGGCAAGGTCACGTTCACGTCGATCTTCCCCGCCTGCTACGCGGGCCGGTGGCCGCACATCCACTTCGAGATCTACCCCTCCCTGGACGACGCCACCAGCGCCACCAACCGCATGCGCACCTCGCAGCTCGCCCTGCCGCAGGACGTGTGCGACACCGTGTACGCGACGTCGGGCTACGAGCAGAGCGTGACCAACCTGGCGGGCGTCACCCTCGACTCGGACAACGTGTTCTCCGACGGGTACGCGCTGCAGCTGGCGAAGGTCTCCGGCTCGGTGGGCAAGGGGTACACGGCGACGCTCCGCGTCCCGGTGTGACGTCGCCGCGGTGGGTAGTGTCGTGCGCATGACGCACGCCACCACCTCCCCGGCCACCACAGCACTCCAGACCGCGGACTGGCGACGGCGCGTCTTCGCGCTGTACGCCGAGGCCCGCGCCCGCGCCGTCGTGAACCCCGCGGCGGCGCACGCCGGGTGGGTCGCCGCGCGCGACGAGCTCTTCGCGACCCACCCCGTCTCCCCGATCCTCCCGGAGGAGCGGGCCGGCTTCACCGGCCTGAGCGTCACCCCGTACGACCCGGCCTGGCGCCTCAGCGCACCGATCGTCCCGGCGGAGCCCGGGCCGGACGGCGCCCCGCGCCGCCTCGACGTCCCCACCGGGACCGACGGCGTGGTGCCGTTCGAGCTGCTCGGCACGGTCGCCCTGGGGTCCGACGCCCTGGGCGACCTCGGCACCCTCGACGTCTGGCGCCTCGCCTCCTACGGCGGCGGCCTGTTCGTGCCGATCAAGGACGCGCTGGCCGGCCCGCCCGGCGGCACCTACGGCGGCGGCCGCTACCTCATCGACACGATCAAGGGCTCCTGGCTCGGGCACACCGGCGGGTCGGACGGCGGCGAGGGCGGCGGCCCCGACGACTTCGGCGTCGGCGACCTGGTGCTCGACCTCAACTTCGCCTACAACCCGTCCTGCGCCTACGACCCGGCATGGACGTGCCCGCTCGCCCAGGACGGCAACACGCTGTCCGTCGAGGTCCCGGTGGGCGAGCGCACCCCGGCCAAGCCGGCGTACTGAGCCGGGCGGCTGCCCCCCTCACCTTCGAGGCCTAAGTTTCTTCGCTTTGAGCCAGCGGAAAGCGAAGAAACTTAGGCCTCGAAGGGGACGGGCCCGCAGCAAAGGTGAGGCTCGCCAACCCAGCCCCCGGTGTTGGCCCCGCGGCGAGACTCCTGGTTGCCTGAGGCCATGACCACAGAACCGTCCGGTGCGGATCGCCCGGACACCGTCGGCGCGGCCGCCGACAGCGCCACCGCCGGGCAGCCCGAGGCCACGGCCCGCCCCGCCGTCGGGCACGCGGACGAACCCCACACCGACGGCCTCGCCGAGCGGCTGAACTGGCTCCGCGCCGGGGTGCTCGGCGCGAACGACGGCATCGTGTCCGTCGCCGCTGTCGCCGTCGGTGTCGCCGCCGCGACCTCGCAGACCGGGCCCATCCTCACCGCCGGGCTCGCCGCCCTCGTCGGCGGCGCCATCTCGATGGCGCTGGGCGAGTACGTCTCGGTGTCCAGCCAGTCCGACACCCAGAGGGCCCTCATCGCCAAGGAGAAGGCCGAGCTCGCCGAGATGCCGCAGGAGGAGCTCGCCGAGCTCGCCGCCATCTACGAGGCCAAGGGCCTGTCCCCCGCCACCGCCCGGCAGGTCGCCGTCGAGCTCACCGAGCACGACGCGCTGACCGCGCACCTGGAGGCCGAGCTCAACATCGACGAGGACGGCGTCGTCAGCCCCTGGCACGCGGCGCTCGCCTCGGCCGTGGCCTTCACCCTCGGCGCCGTGCTGCCGCTCGCCGCGGTGCTCCTCGTCCCGGAGCCCTGGCGGGTCGGCGCCACGTTCGCCGTCGTGCTGGTCGCGCTGGCCGGCACCGGCTGGATCGCGGCCTGGATCGGCGACGCGCCCCGGGTGCGCGCCACGGGTCGCGTCGTCGTCGGCGGGGCGCTGGCGCTCGGCGCCACCTTCGCGCTGGGCTCACTGCTCGGCACGACGGCGGCCGGGTGAGTACCGTTAGCGCCCGATGAACACCATCGACATCACACCGCCCCCGGCCGGCACACCCTCGTCGGCGTACGGCGTCCACTCCGAGGTGGGCCGCCTGCGCAAGGTGCTGGTCTGCGCCCCGGGCCTGGCCCACCAGCGCCTCACCCCGTCCAACTCCGCGGACCTGCTGTTCGACGACGTGCTGTGGGTCGAGCGCGCCCAGCAGGACCACGCCGACTTCGTGACCGAGCTGCGCGACCGCGACGTCGACGTCGTCGAGCTGCACGCCCTGCTCGCGCAGACGCTGCGCGTGCCGGGCGCCCGCGACTGGCTGCTCGACCGCAAGATCGTGCCGGAGATCGTGGGCAACGGCCTGGTCGAGGCCACGCGCGAGTACCTGGAGTCGCTGCCGGAGCACGAGCTGGCCCGGTACCTGATCGGCGGCCTGGCCGTGGCCGACGTCCCCGAGCTGCCGCCGGGCTTCCGCGCGCTGGCCGACCTGAGCCCGGACGCGCGCGAGTACCTCATGCCGCCGCTGCCCAACACGCTGTTCACGCGCGACACGACGTGCTGGATCTACGGCGGCCTCACCCTGAACCCGCTGTACTGGCAGGCGCGCCGGGACGAGACGCTGCTGATGAAGGCGATCTACACGTTCCACCCCGACTTCGTGGGCAGCCGCGTGTGGTGGGGCGACCCGGAGACCACCCACGGCGAGGCCACCTTCGAGGGCGGCGACATCATGCCGATCGGCAACGGGACCGTGCTGATGGGCATGAGCGAGCGCACCTCGCGCCAGGCCATCACGCAGGTCGCCGCCTCGCTGTTCGAGGCGGGCGCGGCCGAGCAGATCGTCGTGGCGGGCATGCCCCGGCTGCGCGCGGCCATGCACCTGGACACGATCATGACGTTCGTCGACGTCGACACCGTCACCGTGTACCCGCGCATCGTCGACCGCGTGCACCCGTTCGTGCTGCGCCCGGACTCCGGCCCGATCGGCGTCTCCGTGACCGACGCCGGGGCGTCGTCGTTCCTCGACGTCGTCGGCAAGGTCTCGGGGCTGGGCCGGCTGCGCGTCATCGAGACCGGCGGCGACGTCTACGAGTCCGAGCGTCAGCAGTGGGACAGCGGCAACAACTCCGTGGCCGTCGAGCCCGGCGTGGTGTTCACGTACGACCGGAACACGACCACCAACGACCTGCTGCGCAAGGCCGGAATCGAGGTGATCGAGATCGCGGGCGGCGAGCTCGGCCGCGGCCGGGGCGGCGGGCACTGCATGACCTGCCCGATCATCCGGGAGCCCGTGAGCTGGTAGGCGGCTGGACCGCGCCGCACCCACCACCGACCGACAGTTACTCTGCATTCCGGACAAAACCCTTGAAAGGAGTCCGGATGTCGGTCGGTGGCGTGCCAGTTCGCGAGCGCCTGCGCAGGCTGGTCGAGCACCAGTGGTTCCAGCGGACGGTGCTCGGCGTGATCATCGCCAACGCCGCGATCCTCGGCCTGGAGACGTCGATCCTCGACGGCCCGGTGGACGAGGTGCTCCAGGTGATCGACGACGTGATGCTGTGGTTCTTCGTCGCCGAGATCTCGCTGCGCCTGGTGGCCCACGGCCCGCGCTTCTTCCGCGATCCCTGGAGCGTCTTCGACCTGCTGGTGGTCGGCATCGCCCTGATCCCGGCGACCGGCCCGCTGTCGCTGCTGCGCGCCCTGCGGATCCTGCGGGTGCTGCGCCTGGCCGACTCCGTGCCCTCCATGAAGCGCGTGGTCAACGGCCTCGTCGCGGCCGTGCCGGGCATGGGCTCGGTGGGCGCGCTGCTGGTCCTGGTCATGTACGTCTCCGTGGTGATCGCGACCAACCTCTACGGCGCGATCGCCCCCGAGCACTTCGGCGACCTGGGCACCACGGCGTTCACGCTGTTCCAGGTCATGACCGGCGAGGCCTGGCCGGACATCGCGGACGACGTCATGGAGGTCGAGCCGACGGCGTGGATCTTCTTCGTCGTGTTCATCCTGGTGGTCTCGTTCGCTGTGCTGAACCTGTTCATCGCCGTGGTCGTCAGCGGCATGGAGAGCATCGACGACCTCGCCGAGCACGAGGAGAAGAACGACGCCGAGGTGATGAACGAGCTGCGCGCCATCCGGGCGCAGCTCGCCGCCGTGCAGGCCGAGCTCGCGGCGTCCCGCGCCGCGTCCCCGGACCCGGAACCCGAGACGGTGCCCGCGCCCTGAGCGGGCGGGGACCGCGGTCCCGCGCACGGTGCCGACGGCGCGACACGCCGTGGGGACGCGCCACGCCGGTTCCTTGATGCATCCTTGGGTTGCAGTTCCGGAAAAGCCATAGACGCTGTCAAGTCCTCGTTGTACCTTTCTTCACACACGGACTCCGCGCCGTGGCGGCAGGTTGTGTGTCAGTGACCGCCTGCCCCGCGTCCCGGGTACCGCCGACAGCACCACGAACAGCAACTTCACCAGCCACTTCAAGAAACGGGAAAGGACGAGATCCACGATGGTTCGCACGAGCATCACGCACCGGGCCGCAGGCCTGAGCAAGGCCAGTGCCGCCACCACCTCGTCCTTCCCGACCACAGCGCAGCACCTCTGGGACGGCCGCGAGGCCATCCGGGGCGCCATACGCCGCTGATCCGGTTCCGCCGGACCAGTGCTGTGAGCCGCCTCGGGACCCCTGTTCCCGGGCGGCTCTTGTCGTCCCGGGCCCAGGGGTGCAGCACCCCCAGCACCATCCGAAGGACAAGAAGAACCGAGACGACAAGCTCACCGGAAGGAGCAGGCCCGTGGCCGACGTCCTAGTCCTCAATGCCGGCTACGAGCCGCTGCACCGGGTATCGGTCCGGCACGCCATCCACATGCTCGTGCGCGAGGTCGCGGTCGTGGAGGAGGCGGTCGACGGCCGCTCCTTCGGGCCGTTCCCCTTACCGCGCGTGCTGCGGCTGGTCCGGTACGTGACGATGCGGTGGCTCTACAAGTCGGGCGGGGCGCCCGCGTGCACCAAGCTCGGCGTCAAGCGTCGCGACGGCCTGTGCGCCTACTGCGGCGGCCCCGCCGAGACCGTGGACCACATCCTCCCGCGGTCCCGTGGCGGGCCCTCGACGTGGATGAACCTCGTGGCCGCCTGCTACGAGTGCAACTCGCACAAGGCGGACCGCACCCCGGCCGAGGCCGGCATGGTGCTCCACGTGACGCCGCACGTCCCACGCGCGGACTACGCGCGCGCCATCCGGCACAGAGCGGCGCGCGCGGCTTAGGCCGGGGCGCGCGAACGATCGGTAGAAGGTCAGGTGATCGGCAACTCGAGTTGCCGATCACCTGACCTTTTTGCAGCTCACTTGCCGGCGTGCCCCGTCATCCGGCTCCTTGTCGCCGCGGTGAAGTCCGGGGTCCGGGGCGCGCACTTCCTGCCACTTTCAACATATAGCGACAGGGGGGCCTTGCGGCAAGGGCCCGGTGGAGGCGCAGAATCGTCGGCCGTCGCCCATTTTGGCGACTGACGAAACAGGGGGTTCTGATGACCGACGTGATCATCGCGGGCGGCGGCCCGACCGGCGTGCTGCTGGCCTGCGAGCTGCGGCTGCAGGGCGTGTCCGTGGTCGTGCTGGAGAAGGACGCCGAGCCCACCCGGGTGGTGCGCGGGCTGGGCCTGCACGCGCGCACCCTGGAGATCCTGGACCAGCGCGGCCTCCTGGACCGGTTCCTGCCGCTGGGCAAGCAATATCCCGTGGGCTCCTTCGCGGGCATCACCAAGCCCGCGCCGACCGGCCTGGACACCACGCACCCGTACGTCCTGGGCGTGCCGCAGCCGGTCACCGAGCGCCTCCTGCGCGAGCGGGCCGCAGAGCTCGGCGTCGAGGTCCGGTACGGCCACGAGGTGGCCGGGCTGAGCCAGGACGACGACGGCGTCCGCGTCGAGCTGGCCGACGGCACCCACCTGGCCGCCCGCTACCTCGTGGGGTGCGACGGCGGCCGCAGCACCGTGCGCCGGCTGCTCGGCATCGGGTTCCCCGGCGAGCCCAGCCGGCAGGAGACGCTCCTGGGCGAGGTGCGGCTGACGGCGCCGCCCGCGACGATCGAGGCCGTCGTGGCCGAGGTGCGCGAGACCCACAAGAACTTCGGCGCCATCCCGCTCGGGGACGACCTGTACCGGGTCGGCGCCCCGGCCGACGGCGTGGCCGAGGACCGCACGGTCCCGCCGACCCTGGACGACCTGCGCGAGCAGGTGCGCGCGGTGGCCGGGACCGACCTCGGCATGCACTCGCCGCGCTGGCTGTCCCGGTTCGGCGACGCCACCCGCCTGGCCGAGCGGTACCGGGACGGCCGGGTGCTGCTGGCGGGCGACGCCGCGCACGTCCACCCGCCGTACGGCGGCCAGGGGCTCAACCTCGGAGTGCAGGACGCGTTCAACCTCGGCTGGAAGCTGGCCGCCGAGGTGCACGGCTGGGCACCGGCGGGGCTGCTGGACAGCTACGCCGCCGAGCGGCGTCCGGTGGCCGCCGCCGTGCTGGACAACACGCGCGCGCAGACCGTGCTGCTCTCCCCCGAGCCCGGGCCGCAGGCGGTGCGCCGCCTGCTGGCGGAGCTGATGGCCCTCGACGACGTGCGCCGGCTCCTGGTCGAGAAGGTCACGGCGACGGGGATCCGGTACGACGTCGGGGGCGGTCCGGGGTACGAGCTGCTCGGGCGGCGGATGCCCGACGTCGCGCTGCGCGACGGCCGCCTCTACGAGCGGATGCACGCCGGCCGGGGGCTGCTCCTGGACCGCACCGGCGCGCTCTCGGCCGGCGGCTGGGCCGACCGGGTCGACCGCGTCGTGGACGTCGTCCCGCCCGATGGCGGCGGCGCGCCCGACGACGGCAGCGCGCCCGACGACGGCAGCGCGCCCGACGACGGCGGCGCGTCCGCGCCGCCCTCGGTGCTGCTGCGGCCGGACGGGCACGTGGTCTGGGCCGGCACGGACCAGGCGGACCTGCTCGGCCCGCTGAACCGGTGGTTCGGCACCGGTTCCGCGGCGGTCTGAGCCGTCCGGACGCCGCCTTAGCAGGTCGCCCGGTGAACCGCCTGGTGAGGCCGAAACACGCCGGGTGAAGAGCCCCGGTACCCTGTCCGCGTTCATGACCCTCGCCACGACACTGTCCGGCGACCGGAGAAGGGGGACGCCCGAGTGAGCGTCGAAACCGCTGGGTGGCCGCGCGCCGTAGTGGTCGTGCGCGACGACGGAACGGGGCAGGTGGCCATCAACGGCCAGACCGTGCCTGTCTACCGCAGCAGCCTGGGCGAGACCCGCAGCGAGGTCATGCGCCTGGTCATGGAGTACTCGGCGAGCATCGGGCTGGCCGTCGAGGTCCAGGCGCTGGGGCCCGAGGGGCCCAGTGCGCTGACCGTCCACCCCGACGGCCGCGTGGTGCACGACGACGGCGTGGGCGCCATCCAGGCGGCGCAGGCAGCGCAGGCCGCTCAGGCCGCTCAGGCGGCCCAGATCGCCGCGCAGGCCGCGCTCGCGCAGCCCGCGCCCGCCCCGGCCGCCCCCGTGCAGGCGGCGGCCGCCCCGGCCGCCGCCGTGCAGACGGTGCCTGCTCCCGCCCAGCCGGACGTGCAGGCGGACGCCCAGACGGCCCCCGCCCCGACCGCTCCGGCACCCGCCGCCGCACCGGCCGGCCCGGCCGCACCGGCCCCGGCGCCCGTCGCCGCCGCCGAACCCGGCCTGGTGCCGCACGGCGCGCCGGCGCAGGACACGCAGGCGCCGCCCATCACGCTGCTCGGGCCGCAGGCCGACCTGGAGCCCGAGGCCACGACGCCCGGCGGCACGATCGCCCCGCCGTCCGCCCCGGCCCCGGCCCCGGCCGAGCCTTCCGGCGAGCCGCCCCTCGGCCCCGGCGGGCCCAGCGGCGCTGGCAGCTCCGACGTCGGCCGCCGGGACAGCCGCCGGTCGTCGTTCCTGGTCCAGGACCGCCTCGACGAGCCCGCCACGCAGGGCGTGCGCGGCGTGCTGGCCCGGGTGGGCCTCCGCGTGGGACCCAGCGAGTCCGAGCGCGCCGAGCGGGCCGACGAGCAGGCCGTGAGCCTGCACTGGCAGGGCCCCCGCACCATCTCGATCGTGAACGGCAAGGGCGGCGCGGGCAAGACACCGTCGACCGTGCTGCTCGCGGCGGTGTTCGCGCAGTTCGGCGGCTCCGGCGTCGTCACCTGGGACAACAACCAGACCCGCGGGACGCTGGGCTGGCGCACCGAGCAGGACCAGCACGAGGCGACCCTGCTCGACCTGATCCCCCGCACCGAGCACTTCCTGGGCCCGGCGGCACAGCTCGGCGACCTGGCCGGGTTCGTGCACCACCAGTCGCGGATGCGGTTCGACGTGCTGCGGTCCAAGCCGATGGCGCTGGCGCACGAGCAGCGCATCTCGTCGGAGGACGTCGACGCCATCCACGCGGTGCTCGCCAAGTTCTACCGGCTGATCTTCATCGACTCCGGCAACGACGAGTCCGACCCGATGTGGCTGCGCATGATCGACCACACCGACCAGCTAGTGGTGGCCACCAGCACCCGCGACGACCACGCCGAGGCCGGTGCGCTGCTCCTGGAGGCGCTGACGGGCCGCGGGGAGCACATGGCGGAGCTCGCCCGGAAGGCCGTCGTCGTGGTGAGCCAGTCCGACCCGAAGGCGACGCCGGCCGACATGCGCCGGGTCGCCCAGGGCTACCGTGCGCTGGCGCGCGAGGTCGTCACCGTCCCGTTCGACCCGGCCATGGTGGACGGCCAGCTCGACTACCGGGCCCTGCGCCCCCAGACCCGCCGGGCCTGGCTGGCCGCGGGCGCGGCGGTCTCGCGCGGGTTCTGAGCCGGGAGAACCGGGAGACCGACGCCGTCGCTACGCGGCCGGGGCGACGATCCGCGTGACCACGCGGTGCACGTCGGCCCGGCCGTCGGCGGCGGCCGCCGTGTCCTCCGGGACGGCGAGCATGCCGCCGACGGTCAGCACGGAACCGTGCACCGCGGCGAGCACCTGCCCCAGCAGCCGTTCGGCGGGCACCGTGGCGTCGATGCGCTCCGGGTGCCGGGCCTGGGCCTCGCGCAGCGCCTCGACCTTGGCCGCGCTGGACGTCGCCGACCGCTCCAGGGTGCCGAGCATGCCCGGCCGCTCCAGGGTGTGCCAGAGCAGCAGCCGGACCAGCTCCGGGTGGCCCACCGTGAAGTCGAACAGGCGCACCGCGTAGCCGGGCAGGTCGTCGGCGTCGAACGGCACGGCGTCGAGCAGGTCGAGGATCCGGGCGCTGACCACCTGGTCGAACAGCACCTCCTTGCCGCCGAAGTACGCGTAGATGCGCTGCTTGTTCGCCGCCGCGTGCTCGGCGATCCGGTCCACGCGGGCGCCCGCCAGGCCGTACCGCGCGAACTCGTCGGCGGCGGCCTCCAGGATGCGGGTCGGCGTCGCGGCACGTCCGACGTCGGCAGCGGGGGTGGGCATGTCGCTCAGCCTAGCTCCGGGCCGCCGGCAGGGCGGTGGAGGTGACCTCCTCGGCGACGGCCCACAGCCGCCCCGCCGTCGCGTCGTCGCGCATGCGCCGGTTGAGCAGGGCGCGCCGCGGCGGCCCGGCCAGGCCGGACATCGGCCCGTAGTAGGCGCCCTGGGCGACGTCACGCCGGGTGGCGGCCACGAGCAGCGAGCCGACGCCGTGCTCGGGGGCCGCCATCGGCAGCAGCCCGCTCCCCCAGCGCACCGGCCGCTCTCGCCCCATGCTCGGCCCGGTGACCTGGAGGTTCGTGCGGGTCAGGCCGGGATGGGCCGCCGTGCTGACCAGGGCCCAGCCGCGGCGCCCAGCGGTGCGGGCGAGGTGCCGCGCGAGGTGCAGGTCGGCGAGCTTCGACTGCGCGTAGGCGGGCAGCGCCCGGTACTCGCGGCGCTCCCAGTCCAGGTCGTCGAAGTCGATGCGGCCCTGGTTGGCGGCGTACGAGCACATCGTGGCCACGCGCGGGTCCGGGGCCGCCAGGAGCAGCGGCAGCAGCAGGTTGGTCAGCGCGAACGGGCCCAGGAAGTTGGTCCCCCACTGCAGCTCGTGGCCGTCCGCCGTCAGGTACCGCCGCGGCGGGACCGAGACGCCGGCGTTGTTGACGAGCGTGTCGAGGCGGTCCAGGTCGCGTGCGAGCCCGTCCGCGAACGCCCGGACCGAGGTGAGGTCGGCGAGGTCGAGCACCCGCACCTCCGCCTGCGCGCCGGGCCGGGTGGCGAGCACCTCGGCGAGCGCCTCGGCGCCCTTCCGGGGGTCGCGGACGGCGAGGACCACGTGCGCCCCGGCGGCCGCGAGGCGCTTGGCGGCCTCGCGTCCCGTGCCGCTGTTGGCCCCCGTGACCACGACCGTGCGCCCGGTCTGGTCCGGCACGTGGGGCCGGGCGGGCAGGTCCGCCGTCGCCGCGCCGCCGGCGGCCGGGCCGTTCGTCGGGCCGTTCATCCGACCGGGACGGCGGTCGAGGTGATCTCCTCGGCGACGGCCCACAGCCGGGCCGCCGTCGCGTCGTCCCGCATGCGCCGGTTGAGGCGCGCCGGGCGGGGGTCCCCGGTCAGCCCGAACCGGGGCCCGTAGTAGGCGCCGGAGGAGGCGGCCGGGTCGGCGGCCGCCAGCAGGACCGATCCCGCGCCCTCGGGCGCCTCCATCGAGGGCAGGACGCTCCCCGGCGACCAGCGCACCGGCTGCTCCTTGCCCATGCTCGGGCCCGTGACCTGGAGGTTGGTCCGCGTGAAGCCGGGGTGCGCGGCCGTGCTCACCAGCGCCCAGCCGCGGCGTCCGGCCAGGTGCGCGAGGTGCCGCGCGAGGTACAGGTCGGCGAGCTTGGACTGCCCGTAGGCGGCCCAGGTGCGGTAGGGACGGCGCTCCCAGTCGAGGTCCGTGAAGTCGATGCGGCCCGCGTTGGCCACGCCGGAGCTCATGGTGGCCACGCGCGGCGCGGGCGCCGCCAGGAGGAGCGGCAGGAGCAGGTTGGTGAGCGCGAACGGGCCCAGGAAGTTGGTGCCCCACTGCAGCTCGTGACCGTCGGCGGTCGCGTAGCGCTGCGGCGTCGCCATCACGCCGGCGTTGTTCACCAGGGTGTCGAGCCGGCCGAGGTCGCGCCCGAGCCCGTCCGCGAAGGCCCGGACGGACGCCAGGTCGGCGAGGTCCAGGAGCCGCACCTCCGCCTGCGCGCCTGGCCGGGTGGCGAGCACCTCGGCGAGCGCGTCGGCGCCCTTCTCCGGGTTGCGGACGGCGAGGACCACGCGGGCGCCGGCGGCGGCCAGGCGCTTGGCGGCCTCGCGGCCGGTGCCGCTGTTTGCGCCGGTGACGACGACGGTGCGGCCGGTCTGGTCGGGCACGGTGTACATGGGGCTCCTCGGTGGCGGTTCCGGCTGGGCCAACCAACCAGTTGGTTGACGTTCCCACTATGCACCCGCTCCCCCGGCGGGACAAGCCCCGGGTACGAGAAGGGGTGCCGGATCCGAGGATCCGGCACCCCTGCGGTGCCCGCTCAGGCGGCGCCGCGCCGGCCGCGGCCGGCGGGTCGTCAGGCGCTCAGCGCGCCCGCCACCAGCTCCAGCGTCTGCGCCCGGCCGAAGGTGGCCTCCAGCGGCTCGTCGTCGCGCGACCCGGCGACGGGGACGAGCATGACCTCCTCGACGCCGTGCCGCTCGGCCAGGCCGCGCACCTCGGCGGCCACGTGCCCGGCGTCGCCGATCAGCCAGCGGGCCCGCATCGCCTCGATCGACTGGGCGAGCATGCCGTCGGCCGGCTCGTCACGCGTGGCGCGCAGCGCCTCCTCGACCGTCTCCAGCGCGCCGAGCTTCTGCCCGGACCGCAGGCGGGCCATCTGGCGCAGCTGCGGCAGGGCGCGGTCGTGCGCCTCGTCCGACGTCGGCGCGGCCACCGCGTTGACCGTCACGAACGTGCGCGGCTCCGGGTGCTCCTCCGACGGCCGGTAGCCGTCGCGGTACAGCGCGAGGATCTGGTCCATGCCCTGCCCGGAGAAGTGGTTGGCGAACACGTACGGCAGCCCGAGCTCGGCCGCGAGCCGCGCCGAGTAGTCGCTGGAGCCCAGCAGCCACACCGTGGGCACGCTCGCGGCGGCCGGCGTCGCGCGGACGTCGTAGATGTCGCCCGAGACCAGGCGCAGCCGGGCGCCGTCGGGCCCCATGAGGCTCAGGATGTCGGTGACGTGCTGCGGGAACCGGTCCACGTCCGCCGTCGGCCCCGTGGCGCGCAGCAGCGAGGTGACCACGGGGTCGCTGCCCGGGGCGCGGCCGATGCCGAGGTCGATGCGGCCGGGGGCCACGGCCTCCAGCGCCGCGAACTGCTCGGCGACCACGAGCGGGGCGTGGTTGGGCAGCATGACGCCGCCCGAGCCCACACGGATGCGCTCGGTCCGCGCGGCGGCCGCGGCGATCATGACCGGCGGCGACGACGCCGCCACCGCCGCCATGTTGTGGTGCTCCGCGAACCAGTAGCGTTCGTAGCCGAGCCGGTCGGCGAGCGCCGCCAGGTCGAGCGAGGCCGACAGGGCCTGGGCGCTGGTCTGGCCCGAGCGGACGGGCACGAGGTCGAGGACGGAGAGGCGCGGCGTGGTGTTCATCGCCTGCGTCAACCGTCGCGGGGACCGGCGTGTTCCGGCCCGAGTCGCCCTTTACCAGTTCTGTACCGTTTTCGGTATCGCGGAACATCATGGCGCCCACCCGGGTCGGCCTGACATGATCGCGTCGTGTCTGTTGATGTGCGCCCCGCGACCGACGAGGACGTCGACGCCGTGGTCGACCTGTTCCGGCAGTACCTGTGGTTCTACGGGCAGGAGGTGCCCGACGCCGAGGCGCGGGCCTACCTGACCGCGCGCCGCGACGCGGGCGACAGCGTGCTGCTCGTCGCGGAGGTGGCCGCGGAGGGCGCGGATCCCGCGGAGGACGCCCGGATCGTGGGGTTCGCGCAGAGCTACCCGACGTGGTCGTCGGTGAGCCTGAGCCGGTCGTGGGTGCTGAACGACCTGTTCGTCTCCCCCGCCGCGCGCGGGACGGGCGGAGCGCGCGCCCTGGTGCAGGAGACCTGCCGCCTGGCCAAGGAGGCCGGGGCCATCCGGGTCTCGCTCGCCACCGCGTGGGACAACCTCGCCGCGCAGGGGCTGTACGAGTCCGAGGGCTTCGTGCGCGACCAGAACTTCCACCACTACGCGTACGTGACGGGCGCCTGACCTCACGCGAGCGCAGGACGCGCGGCGCGCACCTCCGGCTTGGTGTCGGTGGCCCGCGCTAGGGTGTGCCCCGGCCAGGAACAGACCTGGTCAGAAGGCCAAACTGCCGATTCGGGGAGACCCCGGGAACTGGAGCGCACACCACCATGATGGGAGGCAACCACGCCGCGACGGGAGCCGCGGCCTGGGTAGCGGTCACCGCGTCGACGCCGATCGCCTTCGGCTGGTATCCGGTGACCGACACCGGCGTGATCGCGGGAGCGCTCGTCTGCGCCGGGGCCGCGCTCCTGCCGGACGCCGACCATCACTCGGGCACCATCGCGAACTCGCTCAAGCCGGTGTCGAACGGCGTGGTCAAGGTCATCGAGGCGGTCTCGGGCGGGCACCGCAAGGGCACGCACTCGATCCTCGGCATCGCCGTGTTCACGGCCATCGCCTGGGGGCTCAGCTTCCTGAGCATCGACACGGGCAACGAGCAGATCGGCTCGATCCTGATCGGCCCGGGCATCATGTGCGTGCTGCTGGTCGCGTTCGCCCTCAAGGCCCTCAAGATCACGCGCGACACCAAGCTGCTGCCGTGGACCACGTCGGTCACGCTGGCGGTGCTGATCGCGATCTTCGCGCCCGAGGAGTGGTTCTGGATGCCGTTCAGCGTGGCGCTGGGCTGCACCGTGCACATCCTCGGCGACATGATCACCACCAACGGCGTGCCGCTGCTGTGGCCGCTGAAGTTCCGCAGCCCCCGCTGGATGCGTGACGGGCGCGGCCTGGAGCTCGACATGATCTGGCGCTCCGGCGGCAACCTCTCGCTGCCGATCCTGGGCGACGCCGGGTCGGTCCGGGAGTGGATCTTCCTCATCCCCGTGTCGCTCTACGCGATCATCGGCATCGTGTGGGCCCTGCTCAACGAGATGGGCTACGACACCATGGCGGTGTGGAACCAGGTGCTCGCGCTCTTCCCGGGCTGAGCCCGCCGCGGGCCCGGCCCGCGCCCCGACGTCGACCGGCCCCAGCCCAGATCCTGGGCGGGGGCCGGTCCGTCGTTGCAGCTGTTCGGTCGCCGGGGCGACCGGTCAGAGACCGCCGGCCACGGCCGCGCCGGCGGCGAGCCAGGCGCGCCGCGTCTCGGGGCGCAGCGCGCCGTACCGCAGGTGGCCGTCGACCATGGCGGGGTCGAACGGGATGGTCACGACCTCGCGGGCCAGGGACCGGTAGCCGTCGGCCACCTTCTCCAGCTCGCCCGAGGACTCCTTCTGGTCGGCCTGGCTGACGACGACGACGGCCTGCTGCGCCAGGTAGGCCGACCGGCCGTCGCGGGTGCCGAGCGCCTCGAGCAGCAGGGCCCCGGCCTCGGCGTGGTCGTCGCGCGTGGTGGTCGCCACCACGAGCTGGTCCGTCAGGTCGATCATCCGCTGCCACATGGGGTCGGACTCGTCGTTGCCGGAGTCGATGAGGATCATCCGGTAGTACTTCGAGAGCACGGAGTGGATCGCGTCCACGTCCTGCGGCTCGATGCGCTGCTCGTTGGCCATGGCGATCGGCTTGGACCGCAGCACGTCGAACCGGTCGCGCGTCTGGTGGTGCACGTACCGCGCCAGGTCGGCCGCCTGGGCCGACGGCCCCAGCAGGCGGTCCGTCTGCGGCAGCAGGTCCAGCAGCGTCGACTCGTGCGGGCCCTGCTCGGTGCGCCAGCCCAGCGTCCCGCGGGTCTGGTTGTTGTCCCACGTCACCACGCCCGCGCCCCCGAACTGCGCGAACACCGCCGCGAGCAGCACCGTCGACGGCGTCTTGCCCGCGCCGCCCTTGCCGTTCACCATCGAGATCGTGCGCGGGCCGGGCCAGTGCTGGCTCACCGCGCGCTCGTCGGCGCGCTCGAGCCGTTCCGACTCGCTGGGCCCCACGCGGATGCCCATGCGGGTCAGCATCCCGCGGAAGCCCTGCGTGGCCGGGTCCTCGTCCTGCTGGTGCGTGAGGAACGACTGGCGCGCCTCGCGGCGGGAGCGCGGCGCGCTCGGCTCGCCCGCCGGCACGGGGGCCGACGCCGGGTCGGACAGACTTGCGTCCGGCCCGCCGTAGCCGGCGGTCGGCACGGCGTCCACGGGAGCCGACACGGGGCTCGCCACGCTGCCGGGGATCGCGGCCGGGATGCCGCCGTGGGCACCGTTCGACCCGTTGCCCGGGCCGTCCTGCGCCGCGTTCTCGCGGACCCAGTCGGCCACGCCCGCGTCGCCGTCGGCGTCCGCACCGCCGGACGGGACCGGGATGGTGGGCAGGTCGCCCTGGGCGGGCCCGCCCAGGGCGAGGTCCGACGGCGCCTGCGCGGCGTCCGGCAGCTCGGGGGTCCGCGGGGCGCGGCGCACCGTGTCCGTGTCGATCGGGTCGGCGGGCTCGGCGTCCCCGCCCGGGGCCAGGTCCGCGACCGGGACGCCCTCGAACGCGGGGGCCGGGATGGTTCCCGGCCCCGTGGTGGGCTCCTGCGGCGCGGCCGCCGGCGGTGTCGCCGCGGGCGGCGCGGCGGCTGGTGGCGCCTGCGGCGTCGGCGACGACGGCGGCGCGAGCTCGTCCTCCTCCGGTACCACGGTGCCGTCCGGGTGCACGATCAGGTTCCAGAGCCCCTCGGGGCCGGTCGCGGAGGCCCGCACCGGCCGGCCGATCTGGGCGGCGTTCTCCGTCACCCGCCGCAGGACCTCCACCCGTGCCTCCTCCAGGCTGCCGGTGGCGATCGGGTGGAACGTCCCGTCGATCGTCACCTCACCTGAGCCGTCCTCCCGGACGATCGCGTCGATCCGGGGCCAGCGGGGCACGGTGTCAGAGCTCATGCGTTTCCTCCGAAGTTCCTGGGTAGGCGGACGGCGCGGCGGGTTCGCCCCCGAAGCAAGGGTCGGACATGATCGGCCGGCTGGCCAGCCCAACGGGGCATTCACCCCACCTGGTAGGTTCTCGCGCAACCTGTCGCAACCAGGACAACGACCGAGGAGCCCTTGCGTGTCCGACGACCAGACCCGCCGTATTCCTGCGGCGGCCGACCCGACGCAGATCCAGCGACCGCCCGCTCGCCCGGGGCAGCCCGGCGCCCCGTCATCGTATGACGCGACGCAGCGGATGAGCTCCTTCGCACCGGGTGATGCTGCTGGACAGCGCGCCGCGGGAGGACAGGGCGGCTCCCCCGTCGACGAGCACACGCAGATCATGCCGCCCCCGCGGCAGGGCTCCGTGGTGGACGAGTCGACCCAGGTGATGCTGCCGACGCGCGGCGCGTCCCCGGTCGACGAGTCCACCCAGCTCCTCCCGCCGACGCGCGGCGGCTCGCCGATCGACGAGTCCACGCAGGTCATGCCGCCGCCGCGCGGCGCCTCCGGCGTCGACGAGTCGACCCAGCTCCTGCCGCCCGCCGGAGCGCAGCAGCGCGACTACCGGTCCGCGACGCCCCCGCCCGCGCGGCCGTACCGTCCCTACGAGACGGAGCAGCCGACGCAGGTGCAGTCACCGGCGGCCTTCCCGGGCGAGGCCGGGTACGGGCAGCAGGGGTACGGCCAGCAGGGTTATGGCCAGCAGCCCGGGTACCCGGGCCAGCCGGGCTACGGGCAGGGCCAGCAGGCGGGCTACCCGGGTCAGGGCCAGCCGGGGCAGCCGGGTCAGCCCGGTTACGGGCAGCAGCAGGGCTACGGCCAGCCGGCCGGGTACCCGCAGCAGGGCCAGCAGACCCCGCCCAACCCGTTCGAGCAGGGTTTCGGCCCGCAGTCGGGTCAGCCGACGCCGCCGCGGCGCACCCGCGAGGACGACTCGGGTGGGGGCGGCTCGATGGCGGGCGCCGTCCTGGCGTGGATCCCGCGGATCCTGCTCGCGCTCGGCGCCTACCAGCTCGTGCGGCTGATCCCCGGGTTCGACGTCATGCCCGACGTCGCGCAGTTCCCGCTGTTCCGTGGGATCGGCGACGGCGTGCTGGGCATGCTCAACCTCAACCCCGAGTGGTCGGACCAGGCCGCGAACCTGACGATCCCGGTGCTCGGCATCGCGCTGGCCGCGCTCTTCAACATGATCCGCTCGCTGAACACGTCGCTGGCGGTCTGGCCGCACGCCCTGGTGATCGTCGCGTGGATCGTGGTCTTCGCCGTCGGCGGCATCGTGGGCTTCGCCCAGGACGCGACCGAGAACGTGAAGCAGGACGTCCAGAACTCGGTGGACGAGAGCGTGGAGGACGCCAAGCAGGACGCCAAGGACGCCGTGCAGCAGGAGATCGACAAGGGCGTCGAGGACGCCAAGCAGAACGCGACCGACAGCGTCACCGACCAGCTCGAGGACGCGCTGCCCGGCGGGAACGGGTAGGGCACGGGCAGCGCGCCGGTAGGGCACGGGCAGGTCACGGGCGGCGAAAGGCCGGCCGGGCAAGGTCACGACCTGGGCACCGGGCCCCGGTGCGGCGCGTGACGCTGATAGCGTTTCTCACGTCCAACCGGTAGTCCCGGTGCGCTGCTGAGGAGACCCTGCTTGTCCGACGAGACCACCCCCATGACGGCCGCACGCCCTGCCGGACAGCCGGTCGGGGGTGGCGACCGGACCGCCGTCGTGCCGACGCCGTCCACGCGGCCGCTGCCGCCGACGGGGGTCGTGCCGCCGCCCACCGCGCCGACGCGGGTGGTCCAGCCCGCCGGGCCGTCGGAGGCCACGAACGTGGTGGCGCCCGCGCACGTCGCGGCGCACGGGGGCGCCGTCGGGCCCGGGGCTGGTGCCCCGGCCGGTAACGGGGCCGGGTACCCGGGTGGCTACCAGGGGGCGCCCACGGCGCCGCGGATTCCCGCGACGGGCGAGATGCTCGGCCCGTTCCAGCTCGGTGACTCGCTGGGCCACGGCGGGTTCGCCCACGTGTACCGGGCCACGGGCCAGGGCGGCGAGGTCGCGCTGAAGGTCCTGACCAACACCGAGTCCGGCTCGCTGGACCGGTTCATCGGCGAGGCCGCGCTGCTGGAACGCCTCGCCGGGCGGGGCTTCCCGCAGCTCGTCGCGGCCGGCCTGGGCGACCCCACCCCGTGGTTCGCCATGGAGCTGGTGCCGGGTCCCACGCTGTCCCAGCGCCTGGCCGCGAACGGCCCGCTGCCGGTGCACGAGGTGCTCCGCGTGGCCGACGACGTGCTCGACGCGCTCGCGGTGCTCCAGGAGGAGCACTTCCTGCACCGGGACGTGAAGCCGGCCAACATCATCGCCGCGCCCGACCGGTACGTGCTCATCGACCTGGGTATCGCCAAGGGCCACGGCACCACGACGTCGACGCACGCGGCGGGCACCATCTCGTACATGGCGCCCGAGCTGTTCGTGCGCAAGCCGCACGCCCGCTCCGACGTGTACAGCCTGGGCCTGCTGCTGATCTTCCTCGCCACGGGCGAGCTGCCGAACGACCTCAACTTCGCGGGCCGCGACCTCACGGCCGCCGACGTCGGTCCCGTGGACCAGCGGCTGCTGCCCCTGGTCCTGGCCATGACGCGGCACCGGCCCGAGGACCGTCCGCCGCTGCACAACCTGTCGCGCACCGTGGCCCAGCTCGCCACGGACAGCGCCCGGCTCGACCCCGCGCTGCTCGCCGCCGCGGGCGCCACCACGATCGAGCGCGGCCTGGTCACCGAGGTGCTCACGGGCAGCGCGGCGTCGGCCACCGTGGCGCCCACGAGCGTGCTCGCGAGCAACCCCGTGCAGCCGGGCGAGCCGATGACCAACCTGGTCTACGACCAGCAGCTCATGGGCCGCCTGCACCAGGTGCACGGCGACGGGTTCGACGGCGCGGCCGAGGAGGTCATCTCGACGTACCTGGCCGCCGTCGGGCCGCAGCGGGCCGGCGGGCGCGCGCCCGCCGCGATCAAGGACTACCTGTGGGCCGCGATGCGGTGGGCCCCGGCGTTCACGCCCGAGGGGTACTCCGACACGTTCGACGGCTGGGCCGCCTACCGGCAGCGCCACGGCCTGCCCCTGCCCGGCAGCCCGACGACGTCGGTGCCGCGCCGTCAGACGACCGGGACCGCCCAGCGGGTGACGTCCGCGCAGCGCATGGCGCCCGTCGCGCAGCAGCAGCAGCCGACGCAGGTCGCGCCGTCGTTCCGGCCGGGCGCGGCGGCCGCCGCGGCGTCGGCCCGGACCGCGCCCGCGCCCGCGCAGCAGCCCGGGACGACCGGCACGCAGCCGAACCAGCGGCCGCCATTCCAGCCGACGGGGCCGGGGCAGCCGGCGGGGCAGCCGGCGAGGCCCCAGCCGACCGGGCCGGTGCAGCCGCCGGTGCCGGCCGCCGCGGCGTCGCGGCGGGACGACGCTGACGCGCGCGACGCCCGGGACTCACGGAAGCGGGACTCGGACGGTGGCGGCGGCGCGCGAGCGCTGGCGACCGTCGCCGGCTGGATCCCGCGCGTGCTGCTCGCGATCGCGCTGTACCAGCTCGTGCGCCTGATCCCGGGCTTCGACGCGATGCCCAGCGCCGCCGAGCTGCCGTTCTTCGCCGCGCTCGGCGACATCGCCGTGGCCACGATGGGCCTGGACCCGGAGTGGGCGCCGCGCATGGCGGAGCTCTCCATCCCGCTGCTCGGCATCGTGGCGTCCGCGCTGGTCAACCTGGTGCGCGCGGTGCGCTCGCGCCGCGGCGGCCGCACCTGGCCGCTCTGGGTGGTCGTCGTGGTGTGGGTCATCGTCATCGCCGTGCAGGGCGTGGTCGGCTACGCGCAGCAGGTGACGCAGGACGCGCGCGACTCGTTCGAGCAGCAGCGCGAGCAGATCCAGGACGACCTGGAGCAGGGCGTCCAGGACACCACCGAGGACGTCCGGGACTCGCTCTGGCAGTCGCTCGAGGACGCGCTCCCCTGGAGCTCGGAGGAGAACTGACGCGGGGGGCGTGGCCCTCGGCAGTTTGCCCCGCGGGCTCGGCAGTTTGCACCGCGAACTCGGCAGCCCGGCCTGACCGTCGGCAGTTTGCACCGCAGACTCGGCAGTTTGCCCGGCGGACTCGGCAGTTTGCACCGCGAACTCGGCACTTGGCATCGAGATCGGCTCAGGCCTGGACCGATCTCGATGCCAAGTGCCGAGCACTCAGGAAACTGCCGAAGGTGCGGGTGCATGGAGCGCGCAACAGGGTGCCGACTCTGACCTGCTCACGGCCTCGGGCCTCGGGCCTCGGGCCAAGCACCACGCGCCACACGCCACACGCCACACGCCACACGAACAAGTCAGGACCGCGATCCGCCGCGCGGGAGCACCTCGGGACGGCGGCGGAACGGTTCGAGCACGACCACAGGCGGGGTCGACGCCGACTTGTGCACAGGACGTCCGGCACGCAGGCACCTGAGTGCTGCCCGCCCGGCACGCTCGTGCACATGAAAATGACCTCAACCCAGGACGGCGTCGCCGTCCCCGAAGTGCTCCTGGCACGCGAACAGGACAAGAACCAGCTGGCGCTCGCGAGCCGCCAAGGCTCGTTGACGCGTATCCGCCGGGGCGCCTACTGCATCCCGGACGCTATCCGTGCCGACGGCCCCTCCTCGGCGTCGCGCGAGAAGCGGAACCGGGAGCTCGCCCGCGCCCGGGCGCTGCACCGGCAGCTGCGATCGGAGGTGGTGTTCAGCCACACGACGGCGGCGCTGCTCCTGGGTTGCCCCGTCTGGACCGTGCCCGACCGCACGCACGTCTACCAGCGTTACCGCCCGTCGAGCCGCGCGGCGAAGGACGTCGTGCGACACGTGGGCACCGTTCCGGCCGACGACGTCGTCAGCGCGCACGGCCTTCCGGCGACGTCGCTCGCGCGCACCGTCGTCGACTGCGCCCTGGCACTCCACCCGCTGGAGGCTCTCGTCGTCGCCGACTTCGCGCTGGGCCAGGGCGTCGACCGTGCCGAGCTCCTGGCGAAACTCGATCACTGGGCCGAGCGGCGCGGCGTCCGGCGTGCCCGGCTGGTCGTCGAGCTGGCGGACGGCGGCTCGGACTCACCCTGGGAGACCTGGGTCCGCTACGAGATGCTGCGGACCGGCCTGCCCAGACCTGTCACCCAGATGCCCGTGTCGACCGACCGCGGCCTGTTCCACACCGACCTCGGCTACGAGCAGTGGAGCCTGGGCATCGAGTTCGACGGCCTGGTCAAGTACCGGCCGGACGGCGTCGGCGCAGGTCACGACCCTGCACGCGAGTTCATGAACGAGAAGAATCGCGCCGAGGCGATCCGCAGGGCGGGGATCACCGTGGAACGCGTCGCGGCGTCCGACCGCGGCGACGTCCCTGCGATGCTCGCCCGCCTCACCGCCCACCTGCCACCCGACGTGGTGCGGCAGGCACGCATCAACCCCTTGCTACCGCCGTCCTGACCAGGGCAGCTGGCCCGCAGACTCGGCAGCCGCACTGATCCTCGGCAGTTTGCCCAGCAGGCTCGGCAGTTTGCCCAGCAGGCTCGGCAGTTTGCCCCGCGGACTCGGCAGTTTGCCCGGCAGACTCGGCAGTTGGCATCGAGATCGGTCCAGGCCTGGACCGATCTCGATGCCAAGTGCCGAGCACTGAGGCAGAGTGCCGAGCGCCCCGGCAGTGTGCCGAGTGCCCCGGCACCGTGCCGAGCTCAGGCAGAGTGCCGAACGCCCCGGCAGAGTGCCGAACCCTCAGCCACAGTGCCGAGCCCCCCAGCACAGTGCCGAAACTGAGCCGCGGAAAAAACAGGTGCGCCCCGCACCCGCCGCGTGCAATGCTCCTCGCACGGTCATCGGGCCACCCCTCGAGGCGCTCGCTGACCGGCCAAGCCAGCAGGACAGATCAGCTCCGGCACGTGCGTTCGGGCACGGTGCGGACAGGAAGGAGGCAGTGATGGACGACGTCGTTCGCGCAGCTGCCTCCGCGGCAGCAGACGCCACTGTCACCAGGAGCACCCGGGCTTGATCCGGCGATGCTCCAGCATCAAGGAGCACCGACTTGCCCCGTTTTCCCGAATCACCTTCCGCCGCCCTCATCCACGCAGCAGGCAAGGGCAGCACGTCGTCCGGCGACCGGTCGGCCGCCACGGAACGCCGGTCCGCCCAGCGCGTGCGCGTCAGCCGCGAGGACCTGGAGGGCTACTACCCCACCTCCGACGACGCCGGCCGGCACACCGCCGCCGACGTCGTCAGGAACCAGCACGACCTGACCGACCCCACCCAGCCCGGTCCCGGGCAGCGCTGGTCCACCTGGCGCTCCGTCGCCAAGGGGCAGCGCGGACCCGAGCCGCTGCCCGACTGGGTGGTCACCCGGGACGCCGCGATCGACACCGAGCTCGGCATCCTCAAGACCGGGAAGGAGGCCGACGCGTTCCTCATCGAGCGCGCCGTCCCGGCCGGCGTGGACTCCACGCCGGACCTGACCCTCGACCAGGCGGCCACGCGCTGCCTGCTCGTGGCCAAGCGGTACCGCAGCCTGGAGCACGGGCAGTTCCACCGCGGTTCCGAGTACACCGAGGGCCGCACGGTGCGGCGCACCCGCGACCAGCGCGCCATGGAGGACCGCAAGTCCGCCTGGGGTCGCGCGGTGTCGGCCACCCAGTGGGCGGACGCCGAGTTCGTCGCCCTGCGCACGGTCTGGGAGGCGGGCGCGCCCGTGCCCTACCCCGTGCAGATCGACGGCACCGAGGTGCTCATGGAGTTCGTGGGCACCGAGGAGACGGACGACCTGGGCCGCACCCAGGCGATCGCCGCGCCGCGCCTGACCCGGGTGCGGCCGTCGGACGACCTGCTGGAGTCCTACTGGGAGCAGCTGACGCACGGCATGTCGGTGCTGGCCAGGCTGGGCTTCGCGCACGGCGACCTGTCGCCGTACAACATCCTGGCCGACGGCGAGCGGCTGGTCATCATCGACCTGCCGCAGGTGGTGGACCTGGCGGCCAACCCGTTCTCCAGCGACGTGCTGCTGCGCGACTGCCGCACCGTGTGCGACTGGTTCATCGCCCGCGGGCTCGACGTCGACGCGGACGCCCTGTTCGCCGACCTGCTCGCGCAGGCCTTCTGAACCCCACGCCCCGTGTCAGACGTACAGGTCACCAGAGGGATCTGTACGTCTGACACGTCGGGGGTCACTCCGCCGGGGTGACCGGGCCGCAGGTCCAGGACGAGAACACCAGGTCGGTCTGCACGCGCCCCACCTCGCCGCGGGCGGTGAAGTCGAGCACGAGCCGCTGCAGCTCGTCGGTGTCGGCGCAGGCCACGTTGATCAGGAAGTCGTCCGGCCCCGACACGTGGTGCACCGCGCGGGTCTGCGGCAGCCGGCGCACCCACTCGACGAACGGCCCCAGCAGGGGCCGGGAATGGGTGGTCAGCCGCACCATCAGCATGGCCTGCAGCCCCCGCCCGACGGCGGCCGGGTCGATCGCCGCGTGGTACCCGCGGATCACGCCCGCGTTCTGCAGCCGCTGGACGCGCGCCAGGCAGGTCGACGGCGCGACGCCGACCCGCTGCGCGAGCGTCTTGTTGGAGAGGCGTCCGTCGTTCTGCAGCTCGAGCAGCAGCGCCCGGTCCACCGAATCCAGGAGCACGTTCTGGGTCATGGGCCGAATATGTAGCACGTCCCGACGCCGTCCGACAGGACGAATGCCGATAGTCACCCATGAGCTTGCATTCCTGGACCACGCGCGCCGTCCACGCCGGCAAGGACGACCTCGCCGCCCTCGGGCTCCACGCCCCGCCCATCGACCTGTCCACCACCTACCCGTCGTACGACGTCGTCGGCGAGGCCACGCGCCTGGACGAGTTCGCCGAGGGGCACGACGACGGCGGCCCGCCGGTGTACGGGCGCGTCGCCAACCCGACGGTGCGCCGGTTCGAGAACGCCCTGGCCGAGCTCGAGGGTGCCGAGGCGGCCGTCGCGTTCTCGACCGGCATGGCGGCACTGTCGGCGTGCCTGCTGGCCCAGGTCGCGGCGGGCCGCCCGCACGTCGTCGGCGTCCGGCCGCTGTACGGCACGACGGACCACCTGCTCGACTCGGGGCTGCTCGGCACCTCGGTGACGTGGGCGTCGCCCGAGGACGCGGCGTCGGCCATCACGGCCCGGACCGGGCTCGTGGTGGTCGAGACGCCGGCCAACCCCACGCTGGACGAGGTGGACCTGCGGGCGCTGACCGACGCCTGCGCGCCGGTCCCGGTGCTGGTGGACAGCACCTTCGCCACACCGGTGCTGCAGCACCCGCTGGAGCAGGGGGCCGCGATGGTGCTGCACAGCGCCACGAAGTATCTGGGCGGGCACGGCGACGTCATGGGCGGCGTGGTCGCCTGTGGCGAGGACGTGGCCCGGTCGCTGCGGCAGATCCGGTTCGTCACGGGCGCGATGCTGCACCCGATGGCGGGGTACGAGCTGCTGCGCGGCCTGTCGACGCTCGCGGTGCGGGTGCACGGGGCGTCGGCCACGGCGGCGGAGCTGGCACGCCGGCTCGCCGACCACCCGGGGGTGACCCGGGTGCACTACCCGAGCATCGGCGGGGCCATGGTGTCGTTCGAGACGTCGGCCGACCCGGTGGCGCTCGTGTCCGCCGTCCGGCTGATCACCCCGGCGGTGAGCCTGGGCAGCGTGGACAGCCTCATCCAGCACCCCGCCTCGCTGACCCACCGGATCATGGACGAGGTGTCCCGCAAGGAGGCGGGCATCTCGCCGGACCTGGTGCGCCTGTCGGTGGGCCTGGAGGACGTCGAGGACCTCTGGGGCGACCTGGACCAGGCCCTGGCCCACGCCGCCCGCTGACTCCCGGGGCGGCGCCGCTCGACGCGGTGGTGGGGCGGTCGGCGTCCGCCTACCGTGAGGGCATGACGAGCACCCCGTACGACCACGAAGACCTGCTCGCGTTCCTCGTCGGCTACGGCGTCGCGCTCGGGTCGGGCGACCTCGACGCCCTCGCCGACGGCCTCGCCTACCCGTCGGTGATCGTGGGTGCGGAACGCTCGGTCATGCTGCCCGACGCCGAGGCCGCCCGGGCGGAGCTCGGCGGCATGCTCGCGGGCTACCGGGAGCAGGGGCTGGTCGCCGCCGTGCCGGAGATCAAGGCCGTCGAGCAGGTGGGCGACGCGCTGCTGTGGGTCGACGTGCGGTGGAGCTTCAAGGACGAGAACGCCTCGGAGGCGACGGCGGACCGGATCCGCTACCTGCTGCGCCGCGGCCGGGACACGTTCGAGCTGTGCGTGGTCGTGCCCGTCGTGGAGTGATCCCGGCGGGGCCGGCCCGGTCCCCGGCCTCCGGGCTGTGTCCGGAACCTGCTCCCCCATACCGACACTCGTGGCGCGACGCGCTTGGCACACTTTTTCTAACGAGCGTGCCTTGCGCGACACCCCCGTCGTGTGCGATAAATAAGTGCCCGCTTATACAAGGAGACAGATCATGACCAGCACGAGCACCATCGACCCGGTCGCGACCGCCGGCCTCATGACCCGCGAGGTCCGCGACGGCAGCCGGGACGGCACCCCGACCAAGATCGCGGTCGCGCGCCGCACGTACAGCGCCGACCAGGACGACCTGTGGAACGCACTGACGTCCGCCGAACGCCTCCCCCGCTGGTTCCTGCCCGTCAGCGGCGACCTCGCCGTGGGCGGCCGCTACCAGTTCGAGGGCCAGGCGGGCGGCCTCGTCGAGCGCTGCGACGCCCCGGAGAGCTTCGCCGTCACCTGGGAGTTCGGCGGCCAGGTCTCCTGGGTGCAGGTCTCCCTCAGCCCGGCCGACGACGGCACCACGCTCGAGCTGGTGCACGAGGCCGTCGTCGACCCCGACTTCTGGACCCAGTACGGCCCCGGCGCCGTCGGCGTGGGCTGGGACCTGTCCCTGGTGGGGCTCGGCCTGCACCTCGCCACGCGCTCCGACAACGACGCGACCGAGTTCGAGTCGTGGACCCTCTCCCCCGTCGGCGTCGAGTTCGTCAGGCTGGCGAGCACGGACTGGGCCGACGCCGCCATCGCCTCCGGGGAGGACGCCGACCGGGCCCGCGCCGCCGGCGAGCGCACCGTGGCGTTCTACACCACGCAGCCGGAGGCCTGAGTGCCCGCCGCCGCCCGGCGGCGCGGCAGCGGCCCGGGCTTCGGGGACCGGCCCGCCGACGGCGGCGGTGCGCTCGGCCGCGACGCGGCTGCCGACGGCGGCTCCCCCGGCGGTCGCGCGCGGGACGCGGCCCTGGACACCGCGCGCGCCGGGGTGTTCGAGGCGCTCGGCGACCCGGTCCGCCGTCGGCTGATGGAGCTGCTCGCCACCGGCGAGCAGCCCGCGGGCGCCCTGGTCGCCGCCCTGCAGGCCCGCGTGCGCATCACGCAGCCGGCGGTCTCGCAGCACCTGAAGGTGCTGCGCGAGGCCGGACTGGTGCGGGTGCGCGCCGAGGGCACGCGCCGCCTGTACGCCGTGGACGACACCGGGACCGCGGCCGCACAGGCCTGGCTCGCCCGGTTCGAGGACACCTTCGCCCAGCCGCTCGACGCCCTGGCGACGGAGCTGGCCCGCGGCCGCCGCGAGCGCCGCAGGGCAGCCCCAGGCCCGACGGCTGCCGCCGATGAGGCTGCGGGCTGAGCCCGGCTGGCTGAGCCCCGAGGTGAGTGGTCGGTAGAAGGTCAGGTGGTCGGCAACCCGGGTTGCCGACCACCTGACCTTCTACCGACCATCCTGCGGCGAGCGGGCCGCGCCCCCGCCGCGCCTCCGCCGGGCCCGGTCCGGTCAGTAGCGCTTGGGGAGCTTGAGGTGGCGCTCCTTCATGATCGTGCGGAGCAGGTCCGGGCGGTCGGTGATCAGGCCGTCGACGCCGATGTCCAGCAGCGACTCCATGGTGGCGCGGTCGTCGACGGTCCACGGGACGACGTCCATGCCGGCGCGGTGCGCGGCGCGGACGAGCTCGGGCGTGGTGAAGGGGACGTAGCCGGGGTCGGTCACGCCGCCGCCCTGCGGGTCGCCGTGCACGGGCGAGACGGCGTCGGCGCCGAACGAGGCGGCCGCGGCGACGAACTTCTGCTGGATCGAGCCCGGGAAGTCGTCGATGTCGAGGCCGCCGAGCCACGGCGACACGCCGTCGACGCCGACCTGGAGGAACTGCTGGCCGTTGGTCAGCGCCACCAGGCCGAAGCGCGGCTCGACCTCGCTCATCCGCATGAGCGAGCCCCAGTCGAAGCTCTGGATCGTCACCTGGTCGACCAGGCGAGCCTTGCGCACCTCGCGCGCGACGACCTGCACGAACTGCTCGCGCGGCGCCGTCTGCTCGGGGGCGCCGGCCTCGACCTTGGTCTCGATGTTGAGCATGACCTGGTGCGCGCGGTGGCGGTTGACCAGGGCCAGCACCTCCGACAGCAGCGGCATGCGCTCGCCCGGGTGCAGCTCCTGCCCGGGGAACTGAGGCTGGCGCAGCGAGCCGCAGTCGATGGTGCGCACCTGCGCGAGCGTGAGGTCCTTGATGTACGTCTTGTTCGGCACGTAGGGGAACTGCGGGTCGCCCGGGAACGCGGGCTCGGTGTCGACGCACTTGGCCGGGCTCGGGTCGCGGTCGTGCGTCACGACGGCATACCCGTCGCGCGTGATCTGCACGTCGAGCTCGAGCGTGCTGACGCCCAGCGCGAGCGCGTTGTCGAAGGCCGGAAGCGTGTTCTCCACGGTGAGCGCGATGCCGCCGCGGTGGGCCTGGAGGTCGAACGTGCGGTGGTGGCCGGCGGCCTTCGCGGCATCGGCGGCCGGGGCGGCACCGGCGGCGTCGGCGGCCAGGGCTGACGGCGCGGCGCCCAGCGCGAGCGCACCCGCGAGGGTCACGGCAAGGGCTGCGGTACGGGCGGCTGCGGCGCCGCGGGGGTTGGTCCTCATGCGCCCGAGCCTGGACGGGCCCGGTGGCCGGGGCAAGGCCCGCCGCCGTCGGCCCGGCGACGCGCCCGTGAACGCGCGGCGACCGGGACCCGGCCCCGACGGGCCCGGATGGACGCCGGGCGCACGGGACCTCCGGGGAAAGGTGTAGCCCTCCAGGTGGGTAACGCTGTGCTAGCAGTGCTCACTCAGCGTTACCTGCCCGGTGGAGTACACCTTTCCCCGGGTCGCCGGAGGGCGACGACGCCGTACGAATCCCCAGGTAGGAGTACCGTTCTCGCGTGGCTCATCTGGACTGGGAGATCAAGGCAAGCCTGCTGATGTACGTGATGGGGGCGCCGGGCGGCCGCATCGTGCAGGACGACGCCGTGGGCGGCACGGGCGCCTCGTTCCACTTCCCGCTCGACCCGGGACGCACGCCCGAGGTGTCCGCGGACTCCTCGTCGTTCGCGTTCACGGGCTCCGTGATCTTCATCGGGCACTTCGGCTCGTTCGTGGGCGAGGTCGCCGACATCGAGGTCGTCGCACCCGCCGACGGCGGCGCGGACTGGACCATGTCGATCCGGGATCGCGAGTCGGACGTGCGCACGGTCGCGTTCCGCCTGGCGGGCGCACCGGAGCGTTCGGCCGACGGCGCCCGCCTCACCTGGGCGCAGGTGGAGCTCACGGAGGACGGCGCCAAGCTCTGGGGCGGCAGCTACCCGGAGGCGACCCCCTTCGAACCGGTCTCGATCGACCTCTCCTGACCTCGCCCGGTCCCCCGCCCGTCAGGCGGTGGGCGGGGTGACGTCGACGGTCGTGAGCCGGGTCGCCTGGGCCTCGCTCAGGGGCAGCGACAGGGCGGCGACCGCCGTGTCGAGCTGGGCGGGCTTGCTGCCGCCCAGCATCGGGTGGATGCCGCGGGACGCGAGCCAGGCGAGCACCACCTGGCCGCGGGTCGCGCCCAGCTCGGCCGCGACGTCGTCGAGCACGGCCAGCCGCCGCGTGGTGCCCGGGTGGTCGAAGACCTCGGGGATCGGCTTGACCGGGTTGTCGTACGCGCCCGACAGCAGCGGCGTGTACGCCCAGACGTCCAGGCGCTCGACGGCGGCCAGGTCGACGAGCTCGTCGTCGAGCCAGCCGAACCGGTGGTTGCCGGTGAGCGTGCCGGGGCGCGGCTGGAGGTAGCTGTAGGCGTGCTGGACCACGCTGAACGGCTCCTTGTCCTGCCCGGCGGCGTGCCGGCGTGCCCGCTCGACGCGCCACGCCGGGTGGTTGGACGTGCCGATCCGGGCCGCGACGCCGTCGGACACGAGGGCCGCGCAGGCGTCGGCGGTCTCCTCGACGGGAACGGAGCGGTCCTCCATGTGCGCCCAGGCGAGGTCGACGTGGTCGGTGCCGAGGCGGCGCAGGCTGCCCGTGATCTGCTCGCGGATCGCGGCGGGCGCGAGGCCCGTGCGCGAGGCGGGCCAGTGCGCGGCGTCGCGCGGCTCGGCCCCGAACTTGGTGGAGAGCAGCACGCGGTCGCGCATGCCGGGGCGCGCGGCGAGCCAGCGGCCGAGCACCTCCTCGCTCTGGCCTCCGTAACCGGACTCGCTCGCCCAGAAGGCGTAGCAGTCGGCGGTGTCGATCCAGCGGCCGCCGGCGTCGACGAACCGGTCCAGGAGGTCGAACGCCGTGGCCTCGTCGACGGCGGTGCCGAACGTCATGGCGCCGAGCACGAGGCGCTCGGCGGGGGTGTGCTGTGTGGTGGTCATGGGATGTGCGGTGGTCATGGGAGCAGCGAAATCCCTGGAGCGCGCTCCAGGTCAAGGGGAGGATCTGAGGATGATCACGTATTCGCCCGCGCAGGCCGCCGAGGTCTCCGGCTTCAGCATCGACACGCTGCGGTACTACGAGCGCGAAGGCATCCTGCGGCCCATCGCGCGGACGTCGGGCGGGCACCGCACGTACACCGAGGACGACCTGGGCTGGCTCGACCTGGTGCACTGCCTGCGCGACACCGGTATGCCGATCGCGGACCTCAAGCGCTACGCCGAGCTGTCGCTCGACGAGGCGACGCTGGCCGCGCGCGTCGCGCTGCTGGAGGACCACGACCGGCGGGTGCAGGAGTCGATCGACACGCTCCGCGGCCAGCAGGAGCGCCTCCGGGAAAAGATCCGCTGGTACCGCGGTCAGGGCGTGTGAGTCGACCACAGCAGCTGCTGCCGGATCGGTGGCCGCCGCGGCAGCGACTGCTGTGGTCAACGGGTCGCGGACCGGGGTGAAGTCAGGGGTGGACTTTTCTCTGATCGGAGTCCGTCCGCTGGTAGGTTTTCCGGCATGACGTCACCAGCACCCGGCGTCGGCGAGGTCGCGCCAGCGGCCGTCGGCCCCGGTCCGGTCCCGTCAACCGATCCCGGGCCCGCAGCAGCCCCCACGCCGACCCCGGAGCTCCCGCCGGTCCCCGCACCGCCGGCCCCGGAACCGACCGCAGAACTCCCGCCGGTTCCCGCGCCGCCGACCGCCGAGGCCGACCAGGTCGACGCGGTTGACGCGGTTGACGCGGTTGAGCCTGAGCCGAGCGGCGACGACGAGCCGGGCGAGGCCGAGTCGGCCGGGGAGTCCGCGCCGGTCCCCGCGCTGCCCGCCGACGAGCCTGTCCCGGCGCCGCCGGCCGACGAGGTCGCGGAGGTTGTCGAGGTTGTCGAGCCCGAGCCGACGCCGGAGCCCGAACCCGTCGCCGAGCCAGCGCCCGCCCCCGCTCCCCGCGCCGCCGCCCTGCCGATGCGGCCTGTGCGGCGGATCCCCGCCAGCGGCGAGCGCCTGGGCCGGTTCACGCTGGCCGAGGCGCTGGGTCACGGCGGGTTCGCGCACGTCTACCAGGCACAGGCCGACGACGGCACCGAGGTCGCCCTCAAGGTCCTCACCGGGCTGCACGACGACGCCCGGGAGCGCTTCGCGCAGGAGGCGCACCTGCTGGAACGCCTGGACGGCCGGGGCTTCCCGCGGTTCGTCGAGGCCGGCCTGGACGCGACGCAGCCGTGGTTCGCGATGGAGCTCGTGCCCGGCACCACGCTGCGCGACCGGGTGCGCGAGGAGGGGCCGCTGTCCGGCCCCGAGGCGCTGCGCCTGGCCCGGCAGATCGTCGACGCGCTGCTCGTGCTGCAGGAGGAGCGCTGCCTGCACCGCGACCTCAAGCCGGCGAACATCATGGTCGACGGCGACCGCGCGGTGCTGATCGACCTGGGCATCGCCAAGGTCTTCGACGCCGCGACCTCCACGCAGCCCGCCGGGACCATGGCCTACATGGCGCCCGAGCTGTTCGGGCGCCGGGTGCACCCCCGGTCCGACGTGTACAGCCTGGGTCTGCTGCTCGTGTACGCGAGCACGGGCGAGCTGCCGCTGGACCTGAACTTCCTGGGCCGGGACCTGACGCCCGCCGACCTCGTGGAGGAGGAGCCGGCCGGCGTCGTCCCGGACGACGACCCCCTGCCCGAGCGTCCGGTCATCGACAAGCACCTGCAGTCCCTGGTGCTGGCCATGACCCGCTACCAGCCGAACCACCGGCCGCCGCTGGAGAACATCGCGAGCGTGGTGCGCGCCCGGATCGCCAGCACGACGCCGGACCCGACGCTGCTGCTCACCTCGCAGCTCGTCATCGACGGCGTGACCGCGGCCGAGGTCGCGGCTCTCCCCGCGACGGACATCCTGCCAGGCCGGGGCCACACCAAGCTGTTCCAGCGGGACGTCGACCGGGCGGACGAGATCACGCCCACGCGCGTCCCGGAGCCCTGGCACGCCCTCGTGTACGACCGGGCGCTGATGAGCGTGCTGACGGAGGTGCACGCGGACGGGTTCGACGGCGCCGCGGAGCAGGTCGTGGCGAACCACATCGCGGAGATCGGCGCGGAGGTGGCCGGCGGCCGGACCCCGGCCGAGATCAAGGACTGGATCTGGCAGGCGATGCGCTGGCGGGTCACCACCCCGCCCGACGGGCACGCCGACACGCTCCGCGGCTGGCGCACGTTCCGCAGCCCCGAGCCGGCTCCGGCGAGCAAGCGGGCGCCCGTCACCAGCCGGCCGCGGTCCGTGACCCCGGTCGGGTCGCCCGCGGCGGGTTCCGGCGCGGCACCCGCGTCGGCCGCGGCGACACAGGTGGTGCGCAGCCAGGTTCCGCCGCCGCAGTCGTACCAACCGCGCAAGAGCTCGGTCAAGCACCTCGGGCCCACCCCGAAGCAGGCCGGGCCCGCGGAGTCGGTGCGTGCGACCCGCCCGATGCCGACGCTGCCCGCCGGGCAGCCGCCACGACAGGCCGGCGGTGCCCGGGCCGGCACGCAGCCGGCGCGCACGTCCGGCACCCCGGCACCGCGCCGGCCCACGCAGACCCAGCGCCAGCCTGCCGCGCAGCCGACGCGGCAGCCCCAGCGCCAGCCCGGCACACCGGCCCAGCGCCAGCCCGGAACGCAGGCCGCGCCCCAGCCCGCCCGGCAGCCCGCCGGGAAGCGGTCCGCCGCCGCGCGGCCGCAGAGCGTGCAGCCGGGCCGCCCGCCGTCGGCCCAGCCGGGCACGCAGGCACGGCCCCCGGTGAACACTCCCGCGCCGCGCAAGCGGCCGCGCGCGCTGCGCGTGCTGGGTGCCCTGCTGCGCTGGGTGCCCCGGCTGCTGCTCCTGGCCGCCGGGTACGTGCTGCTCACCCAGGACGCGCAGGGCGGCGACCCGTTCCTCGCCGCGCCGGTCCTCGGGACGGCCGCGTTCGGGCTGGCGGTGCTGCTGCGCGTCGCCGGGCACCGGATGTGGATCTGGGTCTACGTGCTGTGCTCGGTGCTCATCGCCGCCGCCTCGGCGCTCATGTGGGCCGCCAGCACGGGTCAGCTCGTCCTCTGACACCACACCGGGCGCGGGGCAAGGCACATACAGCGGGGTGGGTAACGGAGAGGTAGCAGTGCTACCTCTCCGTTACCCACCCCGCTGCGCATGCCTTTCCCCGGCGACCAGCCGACCCAGCCGAGGTGGCCCGGCAGGCCTAGCTGTGATGTCCAGGGAGGTTGTTCAGTCGGGTGATGGGTGGTTGGTTGCCGATCGCTGAGTGGGCGCGGTGGTGGTTGTAGTAGTGCAGCCAGCCGGGTAGCTCGTCGCGGCGTTCGGTCTCCGAGGTGTAGCGGCGGGCGTAGGCCCAGCCGTCGGCCAGGGTGCGGTGGAAGCGTTCGATCTTGCCGTTGGTCTGGGGCCGGTAGGGGCGCGTGCGCTTGTGCTTGATACCGAGCTGAGCGCAGGCATCACGCCAGGCGTGGGACCGGTAGGCCGCCCCGTTGTCCGAGAGGACCCGCTGGACGCTCACGCCGTGTTCGGCCAGCCAGGCGGTCGCGCGGTGCAGGACGCCGACTGCGGTGTCGGCCTTCTCGTCGGTGTGGATCTCGGCGTAGGCGACCCGGGAGTGGTCGTCGATCACGGTGTGCAGGAACGCGGTCCCGGTGCGGGGCTTGTAGTCCGCGCCGCGGGGCAGGCCGGTGGTAGCGAGTTTGTTGGCTGCGCCCTGCTGGCGGCCGACGTAGCGGTGCCCGCCGCCGTCGGGGATGTTGCCGAACTTGGTCACGTCGACGTGGATCAACGAACCCGGGTACTCGTGTTCGTAGCGGCGGATCGGTTCGCCGGTGACCCGGTCGATCCGGGACAGGCGGTTGATCCTGGTCCGGACCAGGACGGCGTGCACGGTCGAGGCCGGCATACCCAGGCGCCCGGCGATCTGCGCCGGGCCCAGGCGGTGGCGCCACCGCAGGCCCACGATCTGCTTGACCACGGGTCGTGGGGTCCGGTGCGGGCTGCGGCGCGGGCGTGAGGACCGGTCGGTCATGCCCGCGGGCCCCTCGGTGCGGTAGCGGTGGGCCCACTTGCCGGCTGTGCGGGGCGAGACCATGAACATCTTCGCGGCGCTGGTGATGGTCCACCCGGACTCGACCACCAGACGCGCCAGGCGCAGACGTGCTCGCGGGGTCAGCAGGGCGTTAGCGTGGGTCACGAAGGCCTCCGGTAGGAAGTGGTTTCTCGACAACTCCACTCCACAACCGGAGGCCTTCCTCGGCCCCTAACTCCGACCGCGTGTCGCCCGAATCCAGAAACAACCTCCCTGGACATCACA